>CBDBPW010000001.1:0-1321560 GCA_965209045.1 Paracoccaceae bacterium
GGTGCGTCCTGTGCGTCCGTCCGTGTCAGGCGTTGGAACAGGCGCCGCACGTCGGCCGAACTCATGTGGTTCGTCCGTTTCCTCGAGAGTGCGGGACACATCGAGACAACCGGCGAACTGGAAGACAACCTGCGTCTGCTGGATGCGTTCCTCGCCGGCTTGGGCGACGAAGGCTATACGGCCAACAGCGTCAAGTCCTTCCGCTACGCATGCACCGGTTTCATCGTCTGGCTGCATCTGTCCCGCATCCGGCTCCGGGACCTGACACCGGATGTCTTCACGCAGTACCTGAACAAGGAATTCGTCTGCTCGATCCCCGGACTGTACAGCAGCCGCCGGAAGCGGGGCACGGAAGCCTGCCATGGCCAGCTGCGCGGTTTCCTCAGGCATCTCGTCTCGATCGGACGGATCGCCCCGCTGGAGCCCGTTCCGCTCGAGCCGGCGCTGCCCGCAAGGCTCGAGCGGTTCGCCCTCTGGCTTGAGCGCCATCGCGGCATCGCGCCGAGGAGCATACGCCAGCATGTCCGGGCAATCACGCGAATGCTGCCCGCGCTTGGGGACGATCCAGGCACATATGACGCATCGCTGATCCGGTGCGCACTGCTCGACGCGATGCGGCCCTGGTCGCACAGCACCGCCCAGCATCTGGCGACCTCCGTGCGCATGTATCTCCGGTTCCTGGTCTCGGAGGACAGCGTGCCCGCCACGCTGGTCGCGGCCGTGCCGTCGGCGGCCCAACGGCGCCTGTCCGGCCTGCCACGGCACATCCCGCCCGACGACGTCGAGCGTGCCATCGCCAGCTGCGGCGGGAATCCGGCCGGCCTGCGCGACCGGGCGATCCTGCTTCTGCTCGCCCGGCTCGCGCTGCGGGCGGGTGACGTTGCCGCCCTGCGCCTCGGGGACATCGACTGGGACAGGGCCGAGATCCGTGTCGCCGGAAAGTCGCGTCGGCAAGCGGCACTCCCGCTGCCGCAGGATGTTGGCGACGCCCTGCATGCCTACATCGCCAAGGCAAGGCCGGCGACCGATGAAGACAAGGTGTTCCTGCGCGCCATGGCCCCGGCGCGCGCCCTCGCGGCTCCAAGCACTGTCAGTGGCGTTGCGAAGCGCGCGCTCGACCGTGCCGGCGTCACGACCCTCGCGGGACGCGGGGCGCACGTGTTTCGCCACAGCCAGGCCACCGGCCTGCTCCGGTCGGGGGCCGATCTCGATGTCATCCAGGCCCTTCTGCGTCACGCCTCGCCGGGCACCACCGCGATCTATGCCAAGACGGACACGGTCATGCTGCAGGAGGTTGCCCAACCCTGGATCGGGGGGAGCGCACGATGACCGCCAGCATCAGCGACAATGTCGCCCGCTTCGTCGAGACGAAGCAGGCGCTCGGCTACCGGTTCACGCAGAACGAACGGATTCTCAAGAGGTTCGCGCGCTTCGCCGAGGCCCGGGGCGAGACCTTCATCCGGGCCGCGACCGTGCTCGAATGGGCATCGTCGTCAAGGACGGCATCCTCGACGACGAAGATCAGGCTGCTGCGCTTCGTGCACGACTTCGCCCTTTGGCTGCACGCAGAGGACGAACGCCACGAAGTGCCGCATCGCGATGCGCTGGGCCGCCGGCCCTCGTGGAGACCGCGACCCTTCCCGATGCCGGTTCCGGACATCCGGAAGCTGCTGGACGCGGCGCTGTCCCGGGGTCCGGCCGGGACCATCGCGCCGCTGACCTGGCACTACTTGTTCGGTCTCATGGCCTCGACCGGCCTGCGCATCGGAGAGGCGCTCGCATTGACGCTGGAGGACGTCACCGATGACGGTCTCGTCATCCGGGACACGAAGTTCGGGAAGACAAGGCTGGTCGTGCTGCACCCCACGAGCCGGGAGGCCCTGGATCTCTACCTGGCGGCACGTCTCAGGGAGAGGACTCCGGACCGGCATCTGTTCGTGATCGCGACCGGCCGACCTCCCCAACGCGAACACGCGGACGTCGTGTTCCGCGAGCTTGCGGAACGGGCAGGCCTTCGAAAGCCCGGCGAAAGACGCGGACCGACCCCGCACTCGCTGCGGCACGCCTTTGCCGTCAGGTCCCTTGAGAACATGCCGCCCGGCGCCCGACCCGGGCGTCACATGCTCGCCCTCTCCACCACGCTTGGCCATGCTGAACTCATGAGCACGTTCTGGTACCTGGAGGCGACCCCTGTCCTTCTGCGCGGCATTGCCGAGGCCACGGAGCGCGCATTCGTGAACGGAGGGGCCGATGACTGATCTTGCCCCCCACCTCACGGCCTTCCTGCTGGAGCACCTTCCTGTCGAGCGGCGCTTCAGCCGCCATACCGTGCAGAGCTACAGGGAATGCTTCCGGCTGCTCGTCCCCTACGCTGCCAAACGGGTCAAGACCCGTCCCTGCACACTGAAGATCGAGCACCTTACGGCCGCGCTCGTTCTGGCTTTCCTCGACTTCCTGGAAAGCGAACGCGGAAACGGCGTCAGCACCCGCAACAATCGTCTCGCCGCGATAAAGTCTTTTTTTCGCTACCTGGAGTACCGTGTCCCGGAGTGCCTCGATCTGGCGTTGCAGGTGCGCGCGATTCCGCAGAAGCGCGCCGACAGGCCCCTGATCGACTGGCTCGACCGGACGGAGATGCAGGCGATCCTGGATGCACCGGACACCGGGACCGTGGCAGGACTGCGCGACCGCGCAATGATGCACCTGTGCTTCGCGGCCGGGCTCCGGGTGTCGGAGCTGACCGGGCTCACGCTCGACAGCCTGTCGGGTCCGCAGCTCGAGACCGTCCGCGTCATGGGCAAGGGGCGGCGCGAGCGCGAACTGCCGCTCTGGAAGGAAACGCGGACCGCCCTGAACGAATGGCTCGATGTCCGGCCTGCGGTCAACAACCGCTACCTGTTCCTGAGCGCCCGCGGACGGGCGTTGAGCACGGACGGCTTTGCCTACATTCTCGACCGGCATGTCGCCAAGGCGGTCCTGGAGACTCCGTCGCTGGCGGGCAAGCGGGTGACCCCGCATGTGCTGCGCCACGCAACGGCAATGAGCGTCCTGCATGCCTGTCGGGGAGACCCGCGCAAGGTCTCGCTGTGGCTCGGCCATGCCGATGTCAGGACCACCGAAGACTATCTCAGGGCGTGTCCTGCCGAGAAGATGGAAATCCTTGAAGCCCATGCGCCGCCCTCCATCCGGCGGGGGAGCTTCAAGGGCGTGAAGGACAGCCTGATGAAGGTCCTGGAAGGCAAGTGACCGTCGGGAGTAATGCCGAGCGAAAGCGGCCCTGAGCCCCTTTGATTCAACGCTCCGTCACGCCTCGCTCGGCATTACCGGATTGTCGGCATTCTTTTTGGTACCTTGACGCAACGCCGACCATCATGCGGGGAATCGCCGACGATGCCGAGAGAATGCACCTTGGGCAGGTGTCGTCATGACGGCCATCGCCCCGCACGTGAGCGCGTTTCTGCTCGAGCACCTGCCACATGTTCGTGGCGCAAGTGTCCACACGGTCAAGAGCTATGCCCATGCGATCAAGCTGTTTGTCGTGTTCGCCGGCGAACGGCTCGAACGGCAGCCTGCGCTGATCGACATCGGACAACTTGATGCTCAACTGGTGCTGGACTGGCTTGACTGTCTGGAAAACGACCGGGCCAACAGCGCGAGCTCGCGCAATGTCCGTCTCGCGGCAATCAAGTCCATGTTCCGCTTCCTCGAGTTGCGGATGCCGGAAAGTCTCGGCCTGTCCCGACAGATCCATGCCATCCCGGCAAAGCGTTGCGAAAACAAGCTCGTCGACTGGCTTGAACGCGATGAGTTGCAGGCTTTGCTCGATGCCCCGAGTCTCAGCACACGTGGCGGTCTGCGCGACCGTGCCATGATGCACCTGACCTATGCCTGTGGGCTTCGGGTCTCGGAGTTGACATCTCTCACACTTGCCAGCCTGAACTGGCCGGGTCCGCAAAGTGTCCGGATCAGAGGCAAGGGTCGGCGAGAAAGAGTGATGCCGCTGTGGCATGCAACCCAGGAGATTCTCGGTCTGTGGATCGACCGTCGGCCTCCTCTCAAGCACGACGGCTTGTTCCCGAATGCTCGTGGCGGGATCATGAACCGACACGGCTTCGCGTCCCGTCTCGCAGTCCACGTCGAGGCCGCCAGTCGTGCATGTCCGTCCTTGGCCCGCAAGAATGTCACTCCTCATGTACTTCGACATAATTCCGGAATCTTTTTTATTCCGGGGAGCCTTCTGATCCGATTGATTTCGCGTCACTTTCCTGCGTGGTTTCCGGGATAATCACAGTCCGTTCAGGAAGGCCAGGAGGTCGTCGTCGGGACGATATCGGGCCGGTTTCAGCCGGAACTGCGGGGTCTTTTCCATGGCTTGCTCCTTGAGCCTGAGATCCGCGTGCAGGTAGACGTACGTGGTTTCCGCGGATTCATGCCCGAGCCACAGCGCGATGACCGCCCGGTCGACACCGTTTTGCAGGAGCGACATTGCTGACGTGTGGCGCAAGGAGTGGGGGGTCACGTGCTTGGTCCTCAGGGACGGACATTCCTTCCGGGCGGTGGCGAGGTGCCCGGCCAGCAGGTAGTCGAGGCTGTCGTGCGTCAGCGGCCGGCCCCGCTGATTGAGGAATACGCGGTCACCGGGTTCGCCGCAGCGCTCCTTCAGCCAGGCGCGCAGCTCGGAAGCCGCGTCCTTCGCGAGCGGGACATGGCGTTCCTTTCGCCCCTTGCCGTGACAGCGCAGGTGGGCTCCGACGCCGACCTGCACGTCCCCGCACCGCAGGTTGATGAGTTCGGATGCGCGCAGCCCGGTCCGCACGGCGACCAGGAGCAGGGTGCGGTCGCGCCGCCCCACCCGGGTCGTCGGGTCCGGCGCACGCAGCAGGGCCGCGGCTTCGTCGTGGTCGAGCCAGGCCACCGGGCGGCGGGCGTGGCGCTTGCTCGGCATGGCCAGGATCCGCTGCGCCAGGGCTGCGTGATGCGGTTCGTGCAGGGCGACTTGGCCGAAGAATGAACGGATCGCGGCCAGACGGGTGTTGCGGGTCCGCGCATCGTTGCCGCGTTCGTTCTCGAGATGGCTGAGGAACTCGCCGACGAACTCCGCGTCGATGTCCGCGACCCGGAGTTCCGAGGGCGGCTTCCCCAGCTCCCGCTGGGCGAAGCGGACCAGCATGCGGAAGGTGTCGCGGTAGCTGGCGATGGTATGCGGGCTCGCCTGGCGCTGTTCGACGAGATGCCTGGTGAAGAACATGGCCAGGAGCCGGGGGAAGTCGGCGTCGCGCGTCATGACGGCACCCCCCGCCCGGTTCGGTCGAGCCTTCGCGCGGCCTGCTGCATCAGTTCCGGTGTCGCCGTGAGATACCAGTAGGTGTCACTGACATGAGCATGCCCGAGCCATGTCGCGAGACGCGGAACGTGCTGCTCGACATCGACGCCGGCATGGTGCCATCGCAACAGCGTCTTGACGGCGAAGGCATGGCGAAAGTCCAGAAGGCGGGGGCCCTTGCCGTAGGACCTTGCCGGAACCCGCAGGCCGGTCTGCCGGGACAGGTTCACGAAGGTGTAGCGCAGCGTCCATTCGGTGATCCGCGTGCCGTGCTCGGAGACGAAGAACGCCGGGCAGCGGGGTGCCGCGCACAGGCTGTCACGCCGTTCGGCGTAGCGTTCCAGCGCCCGCCCCGTCGTGGCATGCACCATGACATGGCGCGACTTGCCGAACTTGCCGTTCCGGATCGTCAGGACGCCCTGGGCAAGGTCGACATCGTCGCGGTCGAGGTTCAGGATCTCGTTCGTGCGCATGCCGGTGACCGCCAGCAGCCCCAGCAGGGTGGCGAAGGTCAGGGGCCTGAGCCCGGTTGTGCCGGACAGCCGCTGCGCGGCGCCGATCAGGTCGGCGATTTCCGCGTCGCTGTAGATGTAGGGCTCTCGACGACGATACCGGTGCGGGAGCAGCCCTTGCGGAACGACCTCGTGGCGCGGGTCGACGGCGTTGGCGTAGCGGGAGAAGCGACACACCATTCCGAGACGGTTGGCCCACTGCGCTGGCTGGGCCTCGCGCGGCGCGGTCGCCCACTCGAGCGCGCGTGCGCGCGTGATGGCGGTGTCCCCGTGTCCCGTGACAAAGGTCACGAAGCGCTTCAGCAGCCGTCCCGGAAGGACCAGCCGGACTCCAAGGGCGCGGCGCGTGGCGAGATATTCGTCCAGCAGGACGTCAAGATCTGTCATGGCGCATCTCCGGGCCAGGCGGGGGCCAGGTCGCGGAGCGAGTCCAGGTCGCACCGGGCGTAGATCTGGGTCGTCTCCGGGTGCCGGTGACGCAGGATCTGCCCGATGTCCTCGAGCGAGGCCCCGTTGCGGAGCATCCCGGTGGCGAGGGAGTGGCCCAGCGTGTGGGCGCCCTTGAACGGCGGATCGAGTTCGGCGCGTGCCAGCGCGCGTCGGACGAGACAGGAAACGGCGGACGCCCCGCTGAACGGCTTGTGCGGGGCGTGCGCGCGAACGAACAGGCGGCGCGTCGAGCAGCTTGGCCGGCCGTCGCGCAGCCAGGCCGCAAGGGCCTCTCCGGCGTCATGCGGCAGGGGCAGCTGCTCATGCCGTCCCTTGCCGCGCACGGTCACCAGGCCGTTGTTCCAGTCCAGGTCGTCAAGCGTCATCGCGACGACCTCGCCGGCGCGCAGGCCCAGCCGCGACAGCAGCAGAAGGATGGCGTGGTCCCGCCGCCCGACGGCGGTCGTCCGGTCGCAGCCGTCGATGAGCGCCTCGACCTCGTCCGGATCCAGCGACCTCGGCAGTTCCGGCTGGCGCCGTTTCGTCGCCGGGAGGATGCCGTCGGCGAGATCGGCCGGAATCTCGCCTCCCTGATGCAGATGGCGCAGGAAGCTGCGCAACGCCGTGGCGGACATCTTGGAAGTGCGCCAGCAGACGTTCCCGCCGTAGCGAAGGATGAACCCGTTGCAGTCCCTGACCGTCAGGCTCCCAAGGTCCGCCGTCCGCGTCCCGAAGCGGTCGGCGAGAAAGGCGCGAACGATCGACAGGTAGTTCTTGACCGTTGTCGCGCTCACGCAGCGTTCATTGACAAGGAACCGTTCGTACCGGCGCGCGATCCGCTCGACCGGATCGTTGCCCTCGGGTTCCGCCGGCTTCGGGGAGACGTGTCCGCTGTCGCGCAGATGCTCCAGCAGCAGACGAAGGGTCGCGGCCTCGCCCCGGGGCCGGCATCCGGGCTTCCGCGTTGACAGGAAGGCCTCCGTCCGGCGTTCGTCAAGCGAATCGAGGCCGATCCCTTCCAAAGCCATCCAGTGACTGAAGTTTCTGACGAGGCGGAGCTTGGCGGTGGCAAACTCGCGGTTGTAGCCCATGGATGCCAGCTGGGCGGCAAATGCGTCGAGTTCGTCGGCCAGCGGGCCGACACGAAGCCACTTCCGGCTGCGCGATCCGGGAAAATAGAGTGCTGTTGACATTGTCATCTCCTCGCAGCTGGCGACGTTGCCAGCCCGGAAAGCCGACCGGATTATTCCGGAAACTCAACCCGCAGGTCGTGCAGAACCCGTTGAGTTCCGGAAGTTTCTTTCGAGGATCAGGAAGAATACGGAATAAAAAAGATTCCGGAATTATGGCGACTATTCCGAATCCGGAATAGTCGCCACAGCTGCGCGATTCACGTCCTGCAGGCCACCGGCGACATTCGGAAGGTATCGATATGGCTTGGACACGCCTCGGTGACGTCCACGGAAACCTATCTTCGAGCGCTTCCGGACGAGAAACTCTCCATTCTGAACAGCCACCCTGCACCGAATCTGGAGAAGGGACAGTTCGGCGACGTCGAGGACTCTCTGATCTCGTTACTCGACAGCCTCCGGACCGGTTAACGTAATGGCAAGAAATCAGCCTCTGGAATCTCGGGATTCCAGAGGCTTAAGCTCACTTACTCAACATTAGAATGCAGTTCAGATTAAGTTCAAAACTGACCCAGGAATCGCGTTCAATTTTGACCCACCTTCCGCCTCTTCCCTTTCCAAGTAGCAATTCTCCTGCCGGGCATTCCGCTCCGGCGTTGGGTTTTGGCTCGGGGAGAACGGGAAGATGGGAACGCTTGACCAGGCTGACTGGCATGGACTGGTGGCGACCGCGCGATCGCTGCCTCTGGACAGGGTCGCGACGGCGCTTGGCTACCGCCGCGACGTGAGGGACAAGGCGCGCTGGAAGCGGCCGGGATCCGTCCTGAGCATCAACGGCGAGAAGTATTTCGACCACATGTCCGGGACGGGCGGCGGCGGTGCGATCAGCCTGGTGATGCACGCTCACGGTGACGGTTTCCGCGATGCCGTCGCCTTCCTGTCGGCGCAGGGGCTTCGCTTCTGCAGCCCGCACCGCCGGGACGGCGCGGCTGCTCCGGCAGGCCGGCGGCGGCTCGACCTCCCGGCCCGGTCGGAGGCCTCCTGGCCCGAGGTGCGCGATCACCTCGTCACGGAACGCGGCATCGGCGGGATGCTGCTCCAGGTCTGCCACGCCCGCGGGCTGGTCTACGCGGACCGTCGCGGGAACGCGGTCTTCGTTTCCCGCGACGTCTCGGGCAAGGCGACCGGGGCGGAGATCGTCGGCCTCCGGCGCCGCGGCGGCGATGCTGCGTTCAAGGGCATGGCGCCGGGATCGTCGAAGGCGTCGGGCGGGTTCTGGATGGCGTTGGACGGCGCCTCTCCGGAGCGTGCGGTTCTCGTCGAGAGCGCGATCGACGCGCTGTCGGTGCTGACGCTGCGGAGCTTCCCGTGGGCCGGATCCGGCGGCTTCGCGGCGGTGTCCGCCGCCGGCGTCGCGACATCGGTCCCGCGCTGGCTGGACGGCTGGCGCCTGCGCCGGATCCTCTGCGGCTACGACGCCGACCGGGCCGGGGACGCGGCCGCCGCCAGGCTCGCCCGGACCGATCCCCGGGTCGTCCGCTGCCGTCCGGCGGTCGAGGGCGAGGACTGGAACGACCTGCTGGTGCGGGAGACGGCGGGCGAGCCGGTCTGGAGCGAACGGCCCGAAGGCGAGGCGTGACGGGTGCCGCCCCGCCCGCGATCCCGCAGCGGGCGGTCAGCTGCGGTGCCGGAACCGCCAGCTCTCGTTCCCGGTCTCGACTATGTCGCAGTGATGCGTGAGCCGGTCGAGCAGGGCCGTGGTCATCCGCGGGTCCCCGAACACCTCGGCCCATTCCTTGAACGGGAGGTTCGTGGTGATGACCATCGGCGTGTGCTCGTAGAGGCAGGAGACGAAGTGGAACAGGAGGTGCCCGCCGGTGCGGGCGAAGGGCAGGTAGCCGAGTTCGTCAATGATGATGAAGTCCCGCCGGCGCATGGCGTCGGCGAGACGGCCCTGGCGGCCGTCGCGCTGCTCCTGCTCCAGGAGGTTGACCAGCTCGACGGCGTTGAAGAATCGGCCCCGGCAGCCGCGGCGGATGCAGGCCCGGGCGATGGCCACGGCAATGTGACTCTTGCCCGTGCCGGTTCCGCCGATCGCGACAATGTTGCGCGGCGGATCGAGGAAGGAGCCGTCCGCGAGCTGGCGCAGCGGCCGCTCCTCGACAAGGCTCTGCGTGAAGTCGAACCCGTCGAGCTCCTTCGCCGTCGGCAGCTTGGCGACAGACAGCTGGTACTTGATCGAGCGCGCCTTCTTGTCCGCGACCTCCGCCTTCAGCAGCGTGCCGAGAACCCGCTCCGGGGGATGGCTGCGCCTGGCGGCGTCGGCGAGCACCTCGTCGTAGGCGGCCTTCATGCCTTTCAGGCCGAGCGCGCCCATCAGTTCCAGGATGTCCTTGCGTCTCATTCCCGCATCTCCCTCAGGCTGTCATAGCGGCTGCAGTCGGCTTCCGGCTCGACGCTCAGGCGAAAGCGCTCGGGAAGCTCGATCCTTGGCGCCGGACCGGGATCGCGCCGTCGCGACAGGATGTTCAGGACCACGTCGGCGGAGACGGCGCCGCCGTCCAGCGCGTCGGCGCAGGCCGCGCACACCTCGTCGAGCCCGTCCTCGGACACCGCCGCGAGGATTCGCACCATCTGCCGGTCGCCGTCCTCGAAGGCGCCGAGCCGGCCCCTCACCGCCTCCAGCGCCTCCGGCAGGGCCCCGTTCCGGAACGGGGCGCCGTTGCGCAGCGCGCCGGGCTTGCGTTCGAGCACGGGCAGGTAGTGGAGCCAGTCGTAGACCGTCCTGCCCCGAGCGAAGCTGCGCGGGTGGCTGCCGACCAGCTCGCCGTCAAGGCGGATGTCGACCCGGTCCGCGTAGGCAAACACCTCCGCCGCCTGCTCGGACGCGCGCGCCTCGACGCTGTACCGGTTGCCGTCGAAGTGCACCAGGCAGGTCTTCGAGACGCTCCGGCCCAGCGACCGATGGCCGTCGAAGGCCCCCGGAAAGGGGATCAGGCAGCGGCGCTCCTCGCACGCGAACACCTCCCGGACCGTCATCTCCGGATCTTCGGGATGCGGATGCTCCCGCGCATGCCTGCGACAGCTCTCCTCGAGCCAGTCGTTCAGGTCGTCGAGGCTGTCGAAGCGCGGCGGCTCGCGGAACAGCCGTTCGCGAACGTCGCGGACCTGGCTCTCGACCTGGCCCTTTTCCCACGCCGCGTTCGGCGTGCAGGCCACCGGCTCCACGAGGAAGTGCGCGCACATCTCCAGGAAGCGGGCGTTGAACTTGCGCGTCCGCCCCGCGAAGATGACATCCACGACCGTCTTCATGTTGTCGTAGATTCCCCGCTGGCACGAGCCTCCGAACGCCTCGAACGCCCGGTTGTGGGCGTCGAAGACCATCTCCTGGGTCTCGCGCAGGTACGCCCGAACGTAGCTCATGCGGCTGTGGCAAAGGCGCATGTGCGCCACCCTGAGCCGCATCGTCGTGCCGCCGATGACCGCCCATTCATGGCTCCAGTCGAACTGGAAGGCCTCCCCGGGATCGAACTCCAGCGGAACGTGGGCGCCCGACACGCCGCCGCCATTGCGCCGGTCCCACGCGGCCGCGTAGCGGCAGACCGCGCTGTAGCTCGCGTCGCATCCCTGGTCCGCGAGCTGCCGCCAGATCCGCTTCATGCTCAGGCGGTCGCGCGGCTTCTTCCCCTTGTTGGCCTCCAGCTTCCGCTCAAGCTCCGGAATGAAGTCGCCGAGCTTCGCGTGCGGCTGGTCCGAACGCCGGTACCTCGGCGCCGACCCGTCGGACCGCAGCACCTTGCGGACCGTGTTGCGCGAAACGCCCATCGACCTCGCGATCGAGCGAATGGACCTCCCGTGAACGTGCCACGCACGCCGTATCTTGCCGATCGTCTCCACTGACACCATCTCCACTGCCTCGCTGATTCGTTGCGAGGCAGGCGTTTCCACCTGATCAGGGGTGGGTCAAATTTGGACGCGAATCACCCCCCGAAGTGGGTCAATTTTCAACGCGACTCCACAGCTGGCTCGGGTACAGCGGCCTGCCCGACAACCCGTGGGAGGAAAGGGTGGTCGGCGACCGCAAGGCGCACGAGATCCTGACTTGGGTCCACCGGGTCTTCTCGAACCTGAAGCGCTGGGCCCTGGGGGTGCATCACGGGCTGAGACGCAAGCACGTCCAGCGCTACCTGGACGAGTTCGTCTTCCGCTGGAACCGCCGCCGCCACCGGCGGACCTCGCTCGACAGCCTCCTCGGCATCGGCCTCGGGCTGACGCCCGCAACGTATCAGGACATCGTCGAAGGACGCGCCTGACGCGGCCCGGGCGCCGAAACCCGCGCCCGCAGTCCGTCCACGCTCCCGCGGAACCCCCCACGTCCCGGAAATTCCCGTCGCCAGGGCCATCTTGCGGCCGTCCCGGCGCGTCCTGAGCAATGGATCCGGGAACCCGGCCGCGCTGGCGCCGACACAACATCTTGTGGCGCCTTGGCCAGGGGGATAAGCCTTTTACGTCAATTGAGACCAGCTTTTCTCCGGCCTACGAGAATCACCAAAATTACTACACGAAGGGATTTACCATACGACCATCAAAATCAGCAAACGATCAGGAATTGTTTGCCGATGCGAAAGGAATTTATGACGGTGGAACAGTGCTTTGGAAGGGTGCGGTCAAGTACGAAATGAAGATTCCAAAAGATCCTGTTCAGAAGTACGTACGATATGACGTTCTTTCTGCTAGTGACGAGGCAGTAGCTTCAATCGATGTGCCTGTATGGGTGAGCGGCAACTAGAACAATGACCTACATTCTCCTCGTACCAGGCGTGTCAGCGGCTTTCCTTCAATACTTGCAGCCGCTGGATAGCTTATGGATCGGTCATGACAAGTGGGCTTCTGACAACCTGATGCTGTCGGCCTGTCTGGGCGCGGCAATTGGAGCGATGCTACATTTTGCGCAAGCCGCTATGTCGACAATTTGGAAGCTTTTGCTCCTCTTGGTTGTTGGAGTCGGATTCCTTGGCGGTTTAGGTATCTCCATTTATTGCTCCATAAGTCTTGCATCTTTTGTCGATCACTCGGATCAGATCTTTTTTCGAGATACCGTGTGGAAAATGGCCCACCTATGCTGGACCATGTCTTTGACCATATTGCTGTTCTGCATTTCTTATTTTAGGAATACCTCGGCGTAGGTCTTTTCTGGGTGGTGCGGAGCGGCGTGAATTCAAGTCATAAATTCTTAGCGCTATTTCATGTAGCGGTCTGCAAGGAAGCTTACGGCATCTGACGATAGCTCCTGCTATTGGCAATTTGGGGCGACTTTTCGCCTAAAGTGAAACGGAAGGCCGGAAATGCAGTAGGGGGAAGAGAATGCTGCAGTTGAACTGTGGGAATTTTGGCAGCCGCATGAATTTGTTGAGTTCCACAGCATGTGGATGGAGCGCATGAACTTTTGCTGCTCAACTTTGATCAATGCTCTACCAATGTGATCCTTGAGGGTAATTCTACAAGTGACACCCGCTCTCTTTGTCTCGGAGGTGTCAGCGAATCAACATTGTGCGGGGAAGTCAGTTTCGAGAATAGATGGTGCCCGCAAAGGACGTGCCCGAACGGCCAGACGAGAACTGTGAACCTGGAGGTCGAGCGAGTGTTCGATTGAATCCGTCAGTTCAAAGGACGATTAGTTCCGGCAACAATTTGGAAGCCAATTGTTGCATCGGTGTTCGCCTTTCTGTGCAACCGCAAGAGGCTCAGGCCGAAGAGAAGCGACGAGGTTGGTGAGGCGCATATCCGGGAGTCACCATACTTCGTAGTGTCAGGCTGATCGAGTTTGTCGCAGTCCTGCCTTATCCTACATTTGAGCGAGGCAGCCAGCCCGTCCTTTCGAGCAATCAAATCTATTCATCCCACGGACCTAGGGGCTTCCCTAGCCCGCTGTCAAAGCGAATCTACTCGTCCAACCGAGAAGCGGTTGGCCGGACAATCCCCACCAGCGCGGACGGATAGAAGCTAGAGCCAAGCAAGTAAGCAAGGATATTCTTCCGTTAGCAGAGACGATCGCTTCCGGCGCACAAGCGGTGGATACGCATTGGACCGGTCCGAGACTCAACTTACCTTCTATTTTCAGGCGCCGTCGGCGGTCATCGAAGCCATGCGTTATCAGTGCCTTGCAAACCGAATATTGCGTCGCGCCTCGAAAGTTCATGAGCGTCCGGAGGATCCTGCCGGTGCCACTTCATGAGCAACGAGAACCTCATATGCTTCGGCAAGGGCAAGTCATAGGTTTCCATCATGTAAAGGATGGACCGCGCGACGTCCCCCTTCACATCGTCTCTGGGTTCGACCATCTTGTTGTCGAACTCGAAGTCGTCGCAGAAGCTTGGGAACGCCTGCTTGTCCTCTCCTTCAATGTTGCCGAACGGGTGGTGCAATCGCTTTCGATTGGTGGACATAAGTGCAGGCCAGAGGTTGTGAAGGTCGCCCGCCCCTTCGCAAGTCCCGGCATGCGCATCCTCGCAGTCAGGTTTTGCCTGCTCGATCCAACTGGAAGCATAGACATGCTCGACCCAGATCTTTTCCGGCTTTCCATCGACATCAGCTGACTTAGCCTCCTGCGCTCCAACCCCTCTGAACGGGAGTTCGCAATAGAGCGTCTCGCCGCCATCAGGGTACAGATGTGGCCAAAACAGCTTGCCCCTCGCATCTCGATAGTCGTCAAGATAATTGCCGGCTTGTTGCGCAATTGCCATGCCGCAAGCGACGGAAAGGATCGCTGCCAACGCGGTTGCAGTCTTCATCATCTTCATCCGGGAATCTCCTCTCACTGCTGCGCCGCGTCGTTTAAGTGTGGCGGATTGAGTGACCGTTGCTGGGAGCGTGGTCACATGTTCCGGCGGAACCTGGAGCGCAAGCGACATCGGTCCTTGGCCCGACTCCAGGTCTTGAATCATCGCTGCCGCTTCCGGTCCGCTCCAATGTCCGCCCGGCCGCAACATAATCCGCTTCATTACTTTGCACCACCAATTGCCGACAAAGGTCCGGGCAGGCATGAATGCTGCAAGCACCAAGACCTCGGAGGACTTTGGTGGACTTACCATAGATCGGTTCTGCTTGCCGGTTGTTTGCCAGTCGGCGGATGCGGCGTCTGACTGCCGGAAATCGGGAGCCTAAAGCCACTTGTCTTGAAGATGATTTTCGCAACGATCCGGAAAGTGTTGGGACCGTGGACCACTGACCGGAAGTCAGTCAGCTCTGCACGACGCTACAAGAGTCGTCATCAGGGGCTATCGCGATGTGGCCAGTTCGTCGGCTATGCGAAGATGCACGGATTGGCGCTGCCGTGCATGGACTTTCTGGGTCCAGTGAATTCCAGCGACAGGAACTATTCGCGACATGGCTGCACTCGTTCGCGAACTGCACGCATTGCAACAGTTTTTCGACCGCCTTCGGCAGATCCGCCTCGGTGGCCACCCGAGCGCCTTCGCCGCCGACGACAGGCACGGGCGGCCGAGGGCGTAGAGCCGGCCGGTGCATTCGCACAGCTCGCGGCCAGCGCATGCGGCACGTGCTCGCCGGAGCGCGAGACAACAGCGGGCCGATCAAGCGTGCGCGAACGGATATGGTGGAGACCGACCTGCACGCCTGCGAGCTGCAGGAACTGGATCACCTATGCATCTGTGGGTCTCTGATTTGCCTTCGGCCACCTGCGTTTCCCTTGCGTGGCAGGCGGTTCCTTCTACTGGCGGTCTCGTCTCGGCCCGACAAGAGAGCATCCTGCGAACTCTCGGTCCCTTGAACGATGGCAGCCGCTCCCACTCTGTGCTGGTCTTGAGGCAAGGGGCCAGCAGACGTCGCGCAGGCCGAATCCTGCCTTGCAACATCCGAACCGCTGTTGCATGCTCCAACCTGAGGGGTGCATGGCGTTTGGCGTGTCACGTTCTTCATTGCTGAAGATCTGTTGGCACGCTTCGCGCTGGTGGCCGACAAGAGAGATTACATGAGCATGCCGGACAGGAAAACCGGTTTCCGTGACCCGCCGCCGCGCGTAACCCGGAGATCGCCCCGGACCGTCGCAAGTCGTGCGAGAGCCTCCCTTGCCGCATTCATCGCGAAGCTTGCGCTGCTTGCCGTGGCGGCAGGCACCGCGGACGCGCGCGACGTTCAGGTTCCCGTCGACCCGATCGGCCCGGTTTCCAAGGCAGAGTGCGACGCGCTCGACGCTCGCTACAAGGCGGTCCTGGCCCGGCTCAGGTCCGAGGCAAGGGCCGAGCGTGACAGGATCGGGTGGCCATCTGCAGGCGAGTCAATTCTCGACTGGCATGTTCGCACACGGCCGCACTCTCGCCGCGCACGCCAGCTCGATGAACAGGCATCCGGGATTCAGGACCGACAGGTCGATGCCAGAGACCGATGCATGACGCAGGCAATGAACCACCTTCGCCAGGATCGGCGCCGGGAGGAGGCAGGGCGCTCTCGCTTCCGCGTCGGTGCTTCGGGAAGCCAGCCGGACGGCGCGTTCGCGAACACGGGCGAAGTCCTCGCCGGCGCCCTCGGGATTGCAGGCTACCAGACCTTGCGCGGAGCCGGTCTTGCCGGACTTCAGGCATTTCGCGGTTCCGGACGCCGATACACTGTCGGCGGCAGGACGTTCTCCCTGCCGGTGAACACCCATGCCGCGAGCGTGGCCGAGACACTGTTCCGCATCACCGAGGCGGGGTCCCTTGCGTTCGGGGCCCGGTCATCGGGCGGCCGCGAAGCTGCACCGGCCGGCATCGCGTTCGGACTTGAGGCCGTGGACCGGTTCTCGCGCTGGAACCAGCTTCGGAAAGTCCTGTTCCGCGCATCGGTCGGGCTTCTGCTCAACGTCCAGACGGCCGCGTCCGCCGATCTCGCCAGCGCGTTCGCGGCGTTCGACCTCGCGGTCAGCCTCGAGGGTCTCGACCAGCGGCTGACGACGTACGACCGCTCCGAGGCGGCCCGCTACCAGGCCGTGCTCCACGGCGTGCCGGCGGCGCCCGCCGGCACCCTGGCTGCCGATCTTGACCGTCATGCAAGCCGGATCGCCGCCATCCGGAACGAACGCGCCGCGCCCGCGTCCGAACGGCTTGCCGAGGCGGAACGGCGGCGTCGGGCGGCGGCGGCGGAGGAAGCGCGAAGACGTGCGGCGGCGGCACGACGACGCGCCGACGAGCGGGAAAGGCGCTGGCGCGAGGAAGAGGAGGCATGGGAGCGCGAACGCATGGCCGAACAGCAGTGGAGCCAGCCAGATGCACTGGATGCGTTCAACGACCTGGTCAACCAGTACTCCCGGCACACCATCGAGAGCTACCGGCGCTGGGAGCGAGAGAACCAGCTCCAGCAGCAGCCTTGGTCGGGGTCGGGCCCTCGGTGCTATCGGCCGGACGGTAAATTGACGCCCTGTGCCACCCAATGACGATTGTGCAGGGTGAGATCCATGCGGCCGGAAAGGCGGCCGCGCATGCCCACAGGGAACCGGACTCCAGAGCCTGGCACGGCCTTGGCGCGAAAAAGAACATGAGGCGATCGGAAATGAGAATGACAGGTTGCGCAAATCTCCTCGCGGTCCTGGTGACCCTGGCGGCGCCTGGCGGCCACGCGCAGGAACAGCCCTCCCGAGAGGCACGGCTCTCCGACCTCCTGGAGACGCTCGCAACGTCCGGATTCAGCGACGCGATGCTGCCACGCCACGATGACATGGCATGGGCCGACGCGTTGACGATCCTCGCCACCCGCGACCGCGACGACCTTGTCGCCGAGATCGTCGATGCAGGCGTCGATCCCGACAGCCTGAACTCCGCCGGATCGACGGCGCTCCGGAGCGCGATTCTTGCCGACGCGGCAAACGCCGTTGCCGCGCTTGTGGACCTTGGCGCCGATGTCACCGTCGAGCGGGACGGGCTCACGGCTGCGGACCTGGCAGAGGCGACGGGAAACGAGACGATCCTGCGGCTTCTCGACGGCTCCAGCGAAATCGGCGACGGAACCCGCCTCGCGATTGCGGCCCAGGCCGGCGACCTCGAACGGATCGAGGCTCTCCTGGCCGGCGGCGCCGACGTAAACGCCCGCGATGCCGACGGCTACACGCCGATCCTGCACGCCGCCCTTGCCGGCCGCACGGGCGCGGTGACCCTTCTTGCCGACAGGGGCGGCAGGGCCGGGACGCCGAGCGACGACGGCCTCACCGCCCTCGGCGTGCTCGTGATGTCGGGCGACGTGGAGACCGTCGGCGACCTGCTGTCGCGGGGCGCGGGCGCGAACCACAGGATGAACGGCGTGCCGGTCCTCTCGCTCGCCGTCGTGGCGGGCGACGATGCCATGGTCGGCCTTCTGCTGGAGCGCGGCGCGGACAGCGCCCTTCAGTCGGACGATGGCGCGACTCCGGGCATGCTTGCGATGTCGCTCGGACAGGAAGCGCTTGCCGCGCGCCTGGGCGGAATCCCCGGGCCGGCGCCTGCCACGGACTTCATTGCCGCTGTCAGCGCCGGCGATGCCGACACGGTCAAGCGGTTGCTGGAGGCGGGCGAGGATCCGGACCGGAGAGCCGAGAACGGGATGCCGGCCATCGTCATTGCCGCCGGCAACGGCGACTTTCCGACGCTGGAGCACCTGATTGACGCTGGCGCTGACGTCACGGCCAGCGACGGAAACGGGAACAATGCCGTTCACGCCGCCCTTGCGCGATCCGCGCCCTCGACAAGCGTCATCTATCGAGTTCTCCGGAAAGCGGAATCCGCAGAGCGTTTGGAATCAGTGCTTTCCGAGACGAACGATGCCGGGCGGAGCGCATTCGTGCGCCTTGCCGGCACAAGGGATCCCATGGTCGCGTCCGCAGCAAGAGCCGTGCTTGCGCGACACGCCGCGTCCCTGCGCGCCGCCGCCGAACGTCCCGACCGCGACGGCGTCTCGCCGATGCTGGCAGCGGTCCTGAGCGACCATGGAAAAATGCTGTCCGTCCTTGCCGGAATCGGCGTGTCCTTCGACCTGCCATCCGGGCAAGGCACCGCCCAGGACCTTGCCCGTGCAAAGGAAGCGTGGGCGGCATTGGCGGCATTGCCGGACGACCGGGTTGTCCCCGCAGGTTTCCGGAAAGGAGCGTCGCGTTCCGACAAGCAGGAGATGCAGCGCCTTCTGCGGGACTGGGGCTACTACCCCGGCGCGATCGACGGGATCTTCGGTCCGGGATCGCGCGCCGCGCTCACGAAGTTCCTGCATGACCGCGACCGCGAACTGCGCGCGATGGCTCGCCATTCACGTTCAATCAGGCAAGGTGATCCGGTGGCGCGTGAGAACGGAGACGTGGACTACTGGCTCTCCGCGTCCGGATCCAGCTGTCTGTGGGAGATCGTCGAGTGGAAACATGACAGGCCGACGGTTGCGAACTACTTCATTGGATGCGTCAAGGGCGATCCGGAATGGAACTCCCACGGCTTCGGGCTCGTTCGATATGGCACTGGCAAGGAGGAATTGAGGTTCTTCGGCGCCGGCGGCTGGTCCGGCGACGTCGAAATACGTTGACTCCGTGGCGGCAAGAACATCCTTCGAGACATGACCTTTCTCCTGCCATTGTCAAAATCGACAGCAGCAAAGCAGGTTTTCGTTTGAACCTGATCACGCAAAGGGTCCGGCATGACAGGCACATGGGGCTTCGGGTTTCCATGACCGTGCGGTTTCCATTGCTTCCGGAGACGGGTCGCAATGATCTCCCGTCCCGCCGCGACCGTTCCCGCGGATCAGGATCCGCTTCCTTGAGCCGGCCCGCTCGAGGAATGGCCTCGCCGTGCACCGCAAGCGTCACCTTGATCCCTTGCCGGTTGCCGGAATTCAGGTTGACGGCAAGCCCGTTTTGGATTCGCCAGTTCATCGTCGGCATCAACGCTGAAGGTCTGGCCCACGCCGTTGATATCAACGCCTGCGCCGGACCCAACTGGGAGCCTGCCCGAAGACCGCCAGATTGCGTCCGTTGCCACACCGGAAACGAAAGGAGCCGCGCCGGAAGGCGGCTCTTGCCTGCATGCGTAGGTTTACCCGGTTCCTGCGAAAATCCCCGTCGTGATGCGCTGATTGTGCGTTGGTCACTTGAGCCGTTGGTAGACCGATCCTGACAGTCTCTTGTGAAACTGGTCGTTGATCATCAGAGGCGTTCGTCCCTTCACGTCCCTTGCGTTGGGGTCGGCCCCGGCGTCGAGCAACCTAGTCACAATGTCAGCGTGACCGTCAAAGGCCGCGTAGTGGAGCGGTGTCCATCCTGAGTCGTCCCTCGCGTTTGGATCAGCGCCTGCTCTCAGCAGTGCGATCACGATCTCGACGTTGCCACCATCCGCTGCGTGATGGAGCGCCGCTCCACGGTCGCGCAACCAGATTCTGGGTTCCGTTCTTGCATTGGGATCCGCACCGGCCTTCAGGAGTTCGGCGACAATTTCGGGTCTTCCCTGCCAGGTCGCATAGTGCAACGGTCTCGTGCCGGTACTTTCGCTTACTTCGTTCACGTCGGCTCCGTTGGCAATGTGCGCGCGCACCAGGTGGACATCGTTATGCGTGATCGCGTCGAAAATGGATTGTGAAGTCGCTGTCGTGGTTGATGCGGTCACGGTCAGGACCGTGGTGACGGCAAGCAATGTCGCTCGGAATGTCATTGATGGTTCTCCTGTTGTCGAGCGGTGGCAGGTTCGGCTCGGTTGCGGTCAGGAGTCAAGAGTTGACGTCGGGGGCAGGCGGCAACATGGTCTTCGCTACTGTGGGCATTCCTCTGCCTTGATCTGGTGTGGACGGCCCAAACGGACCGAAGCTGCACATATGATCAGCATGGAGAACGGGATGTGATTGGATTTTGAATTCCTCCGAGGACAAGGCCCTGCAAATGCAGAGTCTTTGCCACTTTGGGCGTCAATTTGGGGATAGTCATGATGACGGTCCGGATCAACGCTGAATCGCCGCATTCCGGTGTTCACTCAGGGTCGTTTCCGACATAATGAACACCAAGCGGCGGAGGCATGCCCAAAATGAACACTTCGACGGCCCGCATCGACTATGCCAGGGTCTCGACCTCGGACCAGAACTCCTCGGCCCAAGTCGCGGCGCTCGAGGCCGCTGGCTGCACCATGATCCGGACCGAGACCGGCAGCGGCACCAGCCTCGAGAACCGGCCCGAACTCGGGATCATCCTCGACTTCATCCATCCGGGCGAGACATTGGTCGTCACGCGCATCGACCGTCTGGCGCGCTCGATGAAAAATCTCCAGGTCATCGTCGCGAAGCTCCGTGAGAGAGGCGCCAACATCGCCGCCACCGAGCAACCCGTGGACACCTCGACCGCTGCCGGCAAGGCGTTCTTCGACATGCTTGGCGTCTTTGCCGAGTTCGAGACCAACCTGCGCCGCGAGCGGCAGGCGGAAGGAATCGTCGCGGCGAGGCGGAGGGGTGTCTATCGCGGACGGCCTCCGACGATCGACATGGATGAAATAAGGGCCAGAATTGCAGAAGGGCAGTCGCCGACCAGGATCGCGCGCGAGATGGGGATCTCGCGCGGAACCGTCTACAAGGCCAAGGGCAAGGATGAAGAGCACGGCAAGGCCGCTCAAGGTCCGTTGGAAGTCCGGGAAAACCCCGCCCCGTAGGCGTCATGAACACTGCGATCTGTTCGTGGTGTGTTCTTCAAGTTGTCCAAATATGCAGCTTCGGTCCGTTTAGGCCTACCTGGACGAGTTCGTCTTCCGCCGGAACCGGCGCCGCCACCGGCGAGCCTCGCTCGAAAGCCTCCTCGGCATCGGCATCGGGCTGCCGCCCGCAACATATCAGGACATCGTCGAAGGACGCGCCTGACGCGGCCCCGGCGCCGGAACCCCGCGCCCGCAGTCCGTCCGCGCCCCCGCATCCCGGAAATCCCGCCGCCGGGACCGCCTTGCGGCCGTGCCGGCGCGTTCTGCGCAACGGATCCGGGAACCCGGCCGCGCAGGCGCCGACACAACATCTTGTGCCGCCTTGGCCAAGGGGATAAGCCTTTAGGGGTGGATGGCATGGCTGTGGCATACTGTCCGTCCAAACGTTTCTAGAGGAGGACGTACTGTGTTGGCTGATCTATATTTTGGAAATTTGCGCAGATATCTAGAGCTGCTGGACTCAGATCTGATGAAAATTAAAGCTGCAATTGTACAGTCTATGGATCCTGATTCGGATGGATTACTTGATAACGGTGAGTATATAATAGGAACCGGCTTAGTTGCGGTCCAACACCAGATGGATTCGCTGCGATGCACGTTAAAGGTCAAAAAGAGCGTGGCTTTAAAAACATCACCCTTCGTAAACACACAGATAACATTTTTCGGCGCGGTAAATGCAGGGGCCAACTATTGGAAACATAATGAAGAATGGTTCTCAAATATATTTTCAGATGACTGTGAACACGTCAAAGTTCAGGACCTCAATACACGTTCTCAGCTTGAAAAGGTCACTCCGTGGGAAGATTACACTTGTGCCAATTTGTTGGCAATCTTGGTGGATGAAAAAGAGCTAAAACAGCTAAAACTATCGGCTCTGCTACCTAGGATTGTGGAATGGCGCAAAAATCTGTGCAAAGGGCAGAAACTGGCGTGAGACGATAGCGCCCGACCGCCCCCATATGGGTCTTAACCCAACATAGGTTCCAAAAGTCCCATAGCGGACCTATCAACCTGCCACACCTGTATCTGTCGTTGGGTGCAGGCCTATGCGCCGGAGATCGAAAGGCGGCTGCGCTGGCACTGTCGGCCAGGCAGCCTGTCGCGGTCCTGGCGCGTGGACGAAACATACATAAGGGTCAAAGGGAAATGGGCGTATCTGTACCGCGCGGTCAACAGCCGTGGCGACACCATCGACTTCCACCTGTCGCAGACCCGGAATGCAAAGGCCGCCAAGCGGTTCCTCGGCAAGGCGTTGCGCGCCTGCAAGGAGTGGGAGAAGCCCTTCGTCATCAACACGGACAAGGCAGGATGCTACGCCCAGGCCATTCGGGAGTTGAAGAAAGAGGGAAAGTGCCCCTCCGACACCGACCACAGACAAGTGAAATATCTCAACAACGTCGTCCAGTCCGACCATGGCAAGCTCAAGCGCCTGATCAAGCCGACCCTTGGCTTCAAGTCGATGAAGACCGCCTACGCCACGAGGGCTTCGAGGCAATGCGCGCCATCAAGAAGAAGCAGGCCAGGGCCTTCCAGCTCCAGCCTGGCATCAGGGGCGAAGTGCGTCTTGTCGAACGTGCCTTCGGCATAGGGCCGGACATTATTAGCGAACTGATGTCACTGCACGGAGCAGAGCTGGAACGGATCGCGATCCAGCAAGGGTATTGAGAGAGAGCGGAGCCAAAAACACGCCTTCTGCAGCTCCAGCAAATTTTTTGCAACAGAACCCCGAGATACCGTTTCCATTCGGCATCGAACAGGCCGCTGGTATCAAGTGCGATCTCCTTGGCCGCCCATGATATCATGATTGCAGGTCGCTACACATAATCATGCGGTCCGCCACCCGCAGGCGCGAAAGATCCAGACTTCTCTGCTACCATTACTCGCTTACGGCGTTGCTGATGCAGGCATTCTCGCACCTTGCCCATTCCTCATCGCATTCGTCCGTACACTTAATGAAATCCGATGACCCATCACAACCCCGATAGCACTGAGCCGCCTTGCGTTGGCACCTCGCTCTACAGAAGGCGTTCTGTGGATCGAAGGCTTGTTCTTGAACCTCGGTTTGATCATTGGTCCTCCAGTTCCAACGCTCGGTGCAGCGCAAGTACGGCGGTTCAACAATGACCGGGTTCGAGTAGTGCTGAGAACTCACACCTGGATCCTTGGTGCATTTCTGCGCCAGAGCAAAGCACACATCGACGCTCCATCCCCCATGGACGATGTTGTACTTCGTGTCCTTCGACCAGGCGATGCATTTTGTCCATTCCCCCACTTGAGCGGCAATGGGGTTGCTGACGAAAAGCACCATGAGCCCCAAAAAAATGCTTCTGAGAAATGTGGATTTCATTGTGACCTCCGCTGCAAAAACGAGATTTGAAGAGTATGTAGATAGATGGTACAGAAAGCAATAAGTTAGTGGGCATCATCGCATGGTAAGCGATGGAGTGGACGCCCCCTCCGAACGGCGTCACTGTGCGCCAGAGAAAACGCCAGACGAGCTGCGCGTTAAAACAAGGAGGAGAGCGTCCATGGAACAGGCTACCATCATCGGCATCGACATTTCAATGAAGAGTTTTCAACTGCACGGAGCGACCGCCGAAGGCGAGCCGGTCTTCCGCAAGACCCTGTCACGCGGCCGGTTTCTGGCGTTTCTGTCCGAAGTGCCTTCGTGCCTGGTGGTGATGGAGGCCTGCGGCGGCGCCCACCACTGGGGACGTGCGATCATCGACCTGGGTCACGCGTGCAAGCTGATCCCGCCGGTGTACGTGAAGCCGTTCGTCAAGAGGCAGAAGAACGACAGCAACGACGCAGCCGCGATCGTCGAGGCGGCCCAGCGCCCGACCATGCGGTTCGTGGCGGTGAAGTCGGAGGCGGCGCAGAGTGATTCGATGCTGTTCCGCACCCGTGCGCTGCTGGTGCGGCAACGCACGCAGACGATCAATTCGCTGCGAGGCCATCTCTCCGAGTTCGGCGTGATCGCGCCGCTGGGTCCGGGAGGTGTCGAGAAGCTGCGCGGGGAACTGGAAGCGGTTCGGGAATCGCTTCCCGAGCAGGTGGTGTCGATGGCCACGCTGCTGTTCACGCAGATTGCCACGCTCTCCGGGCGGATTGCCGACCTCGAGAAGGAGATCCGTGTCCGGGCCCGGGAGCGCGCGGATATGAAGCGGCTGATGACGATACCGGGCGTCGGGCCGGTCTGCGCGATGGCGGTTCATGCCTTTGCGCCGCCGATGGAGAGCTTCAGGTCCGGGCGTGACTTCGCGGCCTGGGTCGGGCTGACCCCGCGGCAGCATTCGACGGGGGGACGGCAGAGGCTCGGCCGGATCACGAAGATGGGGCAGCGTGACATCCGGCAGCTGCTTGTCCTGGGCGCGACGGCCGTGCTCCGACATGCACGCAGGCGCGCGGAACTGGATGATCCCTGGCTCCGGAGGATGCTGGCGGAGAAACCGCCAAAGCTGGTTGCCGTCGCTCTTGCAAACAGGATGGCGCGCATCATCTGGGCGCCGTCGGTCAAGGAGGAAGCCTACCGGGCGCCGGCGGCGGCCGGCGTGGTGACGAAGCAGCTGCCGGGAAAGGAATAGGCTGCTTGGAAAGGAAACGGAACACCGGGCTCTGCGGACATGCGCCTGAGAGCGTGATGCGCGGATGACCCCGGTTGGTGCGGTTGGGACGAAAGACAGGATAGGGGCAAAAGATCAGAGGAACGGGGTCGGAAGAACCAGCATTATGACGCAGGGCTTCGAGCCCGCGTAAGCGATTTGGATCCGATCCACGTACACCATATGGGCCCGCAGCGCGTGAATGCTGCATCTCAGAGGCCGGACATACGACAGTACCTTGATCGCATGCTCTCATGATGTCTCAATTCCAGCTTGTGCCACAGGGGGCGTCCACATACGTCATTTTGAGCCCATACCTCGGCGCCGTTTCCCGCCCGGCGATTTTCGCTTTCAGTGCTCGCCACGAAGCTGAACTTTCCCGGAGGTATTTTGATGACGGATGTTTCCCTGACCGCAACGGGCGTTGCGGCAGCCGGCCTTGATGAGGCGCCGGCCACTCAATGCGACCCTGACCCTGATCCGAGGCGTCGTCGCTGGCCTGATTCCGAGAAGGCCCGGATCGCTTCGGAGAGTTTCGTGCCCGGCGTTTCGGTCAATGACGTTGCGACGCGCCACGGCGTGACGGCCTCGACCCTCAGCCAGTGGCGCAGGCAGGCGGTGCGGGGCGAGCTTGGCCCCGTGCCGGGGGTTCCGGCGGTGCCCGCCGTGGTGCCCGTTGTCGTCGGCGAAGGCGCCGACCCCTCGACGTCCGCGCCGGTCGCCGCTTCCGATGCCGGCAGCCATCCGGCGCGGCGGCGCTGGCCTTTCTCCGAGAAGGTGCGGATCGTCGCGGAGAGCTTCGCGCCCGGCGGCTCGCTCAGGTTGACGGCGAGGCGTCACGGCGTGGCCCGGTCAACGCTCTCCGAATGGCGCGCCCTGGCGCGGGAGGGCAAGCTCGGGCCCGTTCCGGAGGCTGCGGCGCCGGCGACCCGAACGCCCCCGGCCGGCGCGGACGCGCCCATGGCCCTACACATTGACGGTCCGGCACCATCGGCTTCGGTCACCGTCGAGGCTGGGGAGGTCGTGGTGCGGCTTCCCTGGGACTGCCCCGTGGAGCGCATCGTCGCGGTGGCCTCGGGGCTGGAGCGGGCGCGATGATCATTCCCGGCTCGCAACGGATCCTGCTGGCGACCCGGCCGGTGGACTTTCGCCGCGGCCACGACGCGCTTGCGGCGACCGCGGCGCTGGAGCTGGGCGTCGACATCCATTCCGGCGTGATCGTGGTGTTCCGGTCGAAGCGGGGCGACAGGCTGAAGATGCTGGCCTGGGACGGGACCGGCCTGGTGCTGGTCTACAAGCGGCTGGAGCAGGGCCGCTTCGCCTGGCCCGGGATCCGGGACGGCGCGATGCGGCTCACGCGCGGCCAGTACGAGGCGCTGTTCGAGGGACTGGACTGGCGCCGGGTCCATGCGCGGCCGGCTATCCGCCCGCTTGCGGCGGAATAGCCCAAGAAGCAGCACATCCTGTTGCCAGGCGGGAGCCGTTACGCTACATGCGGCGTCATGACGGCCCTGCCTTCCATCACCCCCGGCGCCGACGGCTCGGTTCCCATGGCGGTTGTCTCCGCGGCCCTTGCCGAGGTGGAATCCCGGCTGGACAAGGAGCGCTCGGCGCGCCGGACGGCGCAGGAACGCGCGAAGCGCCAGAAGGTTGAAGCCGAGCGCCTTGCATCCGAGACGGCGCGGCTTGGAGCCGAGAACGCGGACCTCTCCGAGCAGATCCGTCGCCTTGAATACATCAACGACGAGTTCCGGAAGCTCCTCTTCGGCAAGAAGTCGGAGAAGCTCCCTCCCGACGATCGCCAGCTGTCGTTCGAGGACCTCGGGATCGCGGCCGCCGAGGCCGACGTCGAGCCTCCCGCCGAAGACTGCGAGGACGAGGGAAGCGCGACCCGCCGCCGGCGGAAGCGCCCGGCCCGCTCCGGGCTCCGCTTTCCGGAGCATGTCGAGCGCCGCACCGAGGTGATCGAGCCCGAGAGCACGCTCTGCCCCTGCGGCTGCGGCGAGATGGCAAAGATCGGCGAGGACCGCAGCGAGCGGCTGGACTTCGTCCCCGCGAAGTGCGTCGTGATCGAGACGGTTCGCCCGCGCTACGCCTGCAACAGGTGCAAGGGCGGCGGCGTGGTCCAGGCACCGGCCCCGCCCGCGCTGATCGAGGGCGGGCTTCCGACCGAGGCGCTGCTGGCGCACGTGATCGTCTCGAAGTTCGCGGACCACCTTCCTCTCTACCGCAAATGTTGATCTCAACATTTCGAATAGGGTTTTATGGGTCGTGCGCAGCACGGCCTATAAAATCGATGAGCTGAGCCGCGCGCGCCCGAGGTTGATGCTCTATGGGATTCCTATTCGCCCCGGTGCGTCTTGTCGCGCCCGGGAATTGCGGATCGCCCTTCGCTCTGGCGATGCCGCGATGCTTCCGGCCGGATCCGGACAGTGATCTGCCTGTACCGGGGACCCGCAAAGACGGGTCTCGCGACCGCCGGGAGGGTTCGCGCAGCAGCATGCCGTCCCGGTCGAGTGTCAGGCCGAGGTCGGATGCGGATTGACTGGAAAGAGCGCGTCGTCATGGCGGAGACCTTGGCCTGGGTGCCTGCCAGGCGGTTTCGGGGGACGCCTTCGGAAGGGGGACCTGCCGCAGCGGGCCGTGCCCGCACCGTTCGCAGACGGTGATGTCCTTGCCGGTCAGGCGCAGCATCATCGCCGCCGCGGTTTCCGGTTCGGGCGGCTCGGGCTCCGGCTGGGCGAGCAGCTCCCTGCACCGGGCGAGCTTGGCTCCGCGACAGCGGTTGGCGAGCAGCCCGTAGTGGCGGATCCGGGTGAAGCCCTTCGGCAGGACATGCAGGAGGAACCGCCGGATGAACTCGCCGACGTCGAGGCGCATGACCTTGACCTTGTTGCCATGGGCGTAGTCGCGCCAGCGGAAGCGGACATGTTCGCCGTCGAAGTCGACGAGACGGTGGTTCGTGATCGCGGTCTTGTGCGCGTAGCGCCCGAGGTAGCTCAGCACCTGGTCGGTGCCGGAAAATGGAGCCTTGGCGTAGACCACCCAATCCTTGCCTTTCAGCGCGTCCTTCAGGTGCCCGAACTCGTCGGCGTCGCGAAGCGGGCGAAGTTCCCCGCGGTCGCGGGCGGCGGAGAGCAGATCGAGATACTTGCCGCGAAAGACCTTCGACAGGGCACGGACGGGGAACAGGAAGCCTTTGTGCCGCGGGGCGAGCCACCTTTCCCCGTCCGGGCTCAGGCCGCCGTCGGTGACGATGCAGTGGACATGGACGTGCTGCCCGAGGTTCTGGCCCCAGGTGTGCAGCACCATGGTGATGCCGATCTCGCCGCCGAGCCAGCGCGCGTTGCGTCCGAACTCCAGCAAGGTCCTGGACGCGGCCTTGAAGAGCAGCCCGTAGACGAGACCGGGCTTCGCCTGCGCGAGCGGGTTGAGTTCGTGCGGCAACGTGAACACCATGTGCCAGTGGTCGATGTCGAGCAGGTTGGCGCACTGCCTCTCGACCCATTGGGTCTGCGCGAGCGACTGGCACTTGGGGCAGTGCCGGTTCCGGCACGACGCGTACTGGAAGCCCACCGCCCCGCACTGGCCGCACTCGGTCCTGAAGCCGCCGAGCGCGGCGGTGCGGCAGGCCGTCAGGTCGTCCACGGCCCGTTGCTGGCGTGACGAGAGCGGACGGGTCGCGCCATATGCGTCAGCGCCCGCGCGCAGTATGTCGGCAACTTCCAGCGCCGGCCTCTCGGCCGGCGCTGCGTGGTCTGCATGCGCCACCGGTCAGGCCGGAACGGCGTCCGGGAACTCCAGCAGGTCCAGCGGGGACGGCGTGGCGCTCGTCTTCTCGTGAGCGAGATGCAGGTACCGCATCGTCGAACGGATCGACCTGTGTCCGAGACGGCGCTGAATGACCGGAAGCTCGACCCCGGCCTCCAGGAGCCCGGTGGCATAGCAGTGCCTCAAGGTATGGATGCCGCCGGACTTGGTGATCCCCGCCTTCTCCTTCGCTCGATGAAAGATGTGTGCCGCGCCGTGGCGGGACATCGGCCGGTCGCCGTACCGGCTGGGGAACAGCCAGGATGCCGGGCGTTGGTGGCGCCAGTAGTCGCGCAGCTGCACAAGAAGCCGCCGGGAGAGCGGGACGTAGCGGTCCTTGTTGCCCTTGCCCTGGTCGACGCGCAGGCACATCCGTCCGGAATCGATGTCCGTGACCTGCAGATGGCAGATCTCGCTGGCCCGGAGTCCCGCGGCGTAGGCCGTCATCAGCACGGCGAGGTGCTTGACGTTCCGGGTGACCGTGAACAGCCGGACCAGTTCGTCATGGTTGAGGATCTCCGGCAGAACCGACGGCGTCCTGGCGCCGGGCACGTAGAAATGCGGGTCGGGCCGGCCGAGCGTGATGCGGTACAGGAAGCGGATTCCCTGCCGTGCGCAGTTGCAGCTCTGCCAGGTCAGCCCGCGCTCCTCATGCAGGTGAAGCAGGTAGGCCTGGACTTCCTGCGCGGAGATCTCCTCGGGACTGCGGTTGTAGTGGTGCGCAAGCCCGGAGACGGAGTAAAGATACAAGCGTATCGTGTTCTCCGCCAGGCCGCGAACGGTCATGTCGTCGATCATGCGTTTGCGCAAACGTGTCATGTGTCTTCTCCCTTGAGTGTCAACGGTCACGGAGAGCACCTGCAGCGATGCGCGGCGGTGCATCCGAAACCGGTTGCCAGGATAGCAGGGAGAGACGGACACGGCCGAAGAGCCGACGAAAACCTTCAAGTCGCGACCAAGCCGTCCACAAGGGAACAACAGCCGGGGTGGACACCCTTCCGCCGCGGAACGCGGCTCAGTTCATGGGGATATATCGTTGACTGAAACTGCGGAACGTGCCATGTTCGGGGCTATCCGGAAGGGCGGGTTTCCCGCCGATCTTCATCAGGATTTGGGCCAATGGCCCCGTGAAAGACCGCCGCGTGGGCGGAATGACATGACGAGGCGTCCGGGATTGGCGCATTTGCACGGCGAGAAGCGTTGGGGTTGCCCACTTCACCGACCCGTGAAATCAGCCGGGGCTGGAACGAACACGTTTCAGTCAACGGTATAATTCCCAAACATATTGGCGGTCTGGACCTCGGGCCGCCGACGTGACGACCATATCTCGTTGGTTGACGCTGCTTGGCTGTCTCGCGGCTCTTGCTGCGGGACAGACCTTCGAGATGAAATCTTCGTGCGGGGTTGCCTGCTCTGCATTCATCGTCAGCTCGGGAATTCGCGATTATTAACTTGACGCATCAGAGGGCGTGAGCGATGGTCCGGGGATGGAAGAGCAGATTGTCAGTCCGATTGTGGATTATGTTTCAACGCTCGTCGTGGAGCGGTGGATCGAGATGGTCCTATTTGGAGGCCTCGTCATGATTTTGCGCCTGTTGTCGACTCGGGACATCCGAAGAGAGTTGAAGGCCTTGAAAGAGAAACACCAGCCAAAGCCTTCTGATCCAATTCACGATGCGCAGGTGATCATCGAGCCCCAGGACGGAACGTTGGAGCCGTTTGTCAACTGCACCATCATGCCCCCGAAAGAAGATGCGATTCACTACACGATTAGATTGGGCAGGGGAACTCAGGGATGACTCAAGAGTCTTCCGAAGGCTTCATGGCATTGAGCTTGTCGAGAATCGCGCCAAGCGCCCGGATGAACAGGAAATACACTGTGAAGAAGTTTATGAACGGAAGCACCATCAACAGGAACCACAACCATCGCCGTGCACCCATCTTTGGCGCAATCCACCATGCAGCAACCGCAAAGGGGACACTGAACAATACGAGAAGCAAAATTCCTGGCAGGCCAATGTTGTCGAGCATCGAAAGACTCCTGTTGACGGGCCGGCAGGATGCCGGGCCTTTGTCAACATCACGCACGAAGTGGAAACCCCGCCTGTTCGCCGAGACGCGGGGAGCTACCCTTTGCCGATTTTCAGGCTGTTCTATTCAGCGGGAGACCCGACAGAGCGGCTGCATGTGATGTTGACTGGGAAAGGATTGACCGTGGGCAAGACAGTGTCAAGGAAAGATGAATATCCGCCAAACGTAGCATGGCTCCGCTTCCATGCGCTCATGGACAGGATGCTCAGAAATTCGGCACCAAGTCCGAATACGTCCTCTCTGGCCGCTTGCGGCGATTGTAGCGATACTCGAACTCCTTCACGTGCTTCTGACGGTGCTTCCCGGACACGTGAACGTGAGTCCCCCGGATCGAGTTCTTCAGCCGCGCCCAGAAGCCCTCGACGCAGTTGACGTGGCAGTTATCCCTCACATATTCGCCCGCGCTGTGATTGACCGATCGTTGGTCGTATCCGGCCTTGCCGAGCGACTGGTAGGGCTTCAGCTCGTCAGAGTGAATCGTGCTGCCGACGCCGACGTTCTCCGTGATGATCGGCTCGAGCGTCATGCGCTTCACGTCCGGAACCACGTTGGCCATGATGTCGCCGCCACGTTCCGCCATCGCCATGGCCACGGTCTTGTTGCCGCGCTTGTCGCGGCCCTTGCGCTTCACCTTGCCGCCTACCAGCGTCTCGTCGACCTCCACGTCATTCCCCGGCCCGCCCAAGGGCCATTCGCCGTCAACGTCTGCCATGTGTTCGCGGATCAGGTGCGCCATGCGGAACGCCGTCGGGTAGGAGATTTCCAGCGTTCGCTTGAGTTCCATCGCGGCCACTCCGTTGCGGGAGACGGCGAACAGGTGCATCGCGTAGAACCATTTGTGCAGGGGCAGGTGGGTCCGGTGCATGAACGTTCCGGCACACGGGAAGATATGGTGCTTGCAGTGCTGGCACTCGTAGGCAGGATCTCTCGACTTCCGGTAGAACTTGCCGAGGGCGCCACACTTCGGGCAGTGGATTTCCGTGCCGCCGTAGCGAACCTTCATCAGGTGCGCCAAGCACGCGTCGTCGTTGGGAAACTGCTGCTGAAACTGGTAGAAACTTGTCATTTTTCGCTCCGTTGTCCTGTTTCCTCACATATAGGGATTGAGCTATGATGTTTCAAGTTTATAATCCCGCGGGAATTGTTGCAACTGCGGCACATTGTGCTTCCGAGGAAGACTACGCGATTTTCGGAGGCTCGGCTTGGCTGGTGGCTCGGGGTGCATTCGACGAGCCCGTCTTGACCGAACGCGAACAGACGGCAGCGGATGTTGCACTTATCGCAACTGGCGTGCCTTTGCCGAGACCCGTGAAGCTTGCGCGTCGGACAGCAAGGCTGGGCGAAGTTCTCGAGATGGCGGCCCCGGATGGCGGCTATCGGTCCTGCGCCGTGGCTGGTCGAAATGGTCCTGCCTATGATCTTTACTGCGAGGTCGAGGAGAGATGGTCCGGTGCTCCGGTCTATGTGCGTGCACTGTTCGAGCCACGGCTCGTTATCGGCATGATTTCCGGGCGGGTAGGAGACTTGGGAGACGGCGTTGCCATCATGGTTCATGCTCGGTCAATACAACGATTGCTTCATGCCATCCCATAGGGCCGTATCCAACTTGCAGAATTAGGGTCCCGCAAAGTTCGGCGCAGTCTCCGGGTCAAGTTCCTGAATGTCTGGCGGAGCTTTTGCCTCGTCACGGCGATGCTTTGGAACGGGTCGAAGAGTCATCTGAGAGAATGAGGTTTGCGGGAAAATGGCCAGTCAACTAGTCTCTACGGCATGCGGCAGGTCACCACGCAATGAGTGTGTGGCGCAACCGAGGGGGCTCATGAAACTGGCATTGGCATTTGGACTGGTTCTATTGTTGGCTGCGGCAGGCCCTGGAGGGGCGTTCGGTCAGGAGATCATCACCAAGCAGTACGACGATGGCGGCATCTACGAAGGAACGTTCAAGGACGGCAAGCAGCACGGACAGGGAACGTACCGGCTGCCTAACGGCTACGTCTATGAAGGCGAATGGGTGGAAGGCCGGATCGAGGGCCAGGGCAAGGCAAGCTACAGCGACGGCTCGGTCTACATCGGACAGTTCGTGAATGGAAAGCCGGAAGGAACCGGCAGAATCATCTTTGCGGAAGGCGGCACGTATGACGGCGAGTGGCGCGATGGCAAGATCAACGGCCCGGGAATTGCCGAATATCCCAATGGGGTGCTATACGTCGGAGAGTTCGTCGACGCCTTGCCTCATGGGCAGGGTCGGATGCAGCACCCGAACGGTTACGTCTACGAAGGCGGATGGTCGAATGGCGAAAAGGAAGGGAAGGGGCGCATCGAGTACGAGGATGGCGCGATCTACGATGGCACGTTTTTGGATGGCTTGCGCGACGGCCGTGGATCGTTCGCCATGGTCGATGGCACGACCTACGACGGCGAGTGGTCCAAGGGTCAGTTTCACGGAAACGGGCGTTTGGTACAGCCGGATGGCGACGTCTACGAGGGCGAGTTCTTCGATGGCAAGCGCCATGGCGCCGGTCGCGTCGAATTTGCCACCGGCGATCTCTACGAAGGGGCGTTCAAGGCCGACATGCGCGACGGCCTAGGCAACTTCACCGGCGTTGACGGATACAGGTATTCGGGCACGTGGGTGGCAGACAGGATCGAGGGTGCCGGTGAGGTCACCTATCCCGACGGGTCCGCCTACACCGGCACCTTCGAGAACAACTTGACGCACGGCACCGGAAAGATCGTTTACGCCGATGGTGGCAGCTACGAAGGCGAATGGGCTTACGGCGTGATCAATGGCATAGGCGTCGCGACCTATGCCAACGGTACCGTCTACGACGGCGAATTCAGGGATGCCCAGATGCATGGCATTGGCAAGATCGTCTTCAAGGACGGCTTCTCCTATGAAGGCGAGTGGGTGAACGGCCAGCGCGAGGGCGAAGGCGTGGCGGGCTACACGACGGCCTACGAGGGCGCATTCGTGAACGGCAAACGTGAAGGGATTGGCACGATCAGTAGGTCTGGGGGCTATACCTATACCGGTGAATGGAAATCCGGCGAGATCGAGGGAGAAGGGGTCGCGACCTATTCGGACGGCTCGATCTACAAGGGTTCCTTTAGGAACGGCCTGCGCGAGGGGTTTGGCGAGATGCGGACGTCCAGCGGCTACACCTATACCGGTGAATGGAAGGCCGGAGAAATCGAGGGCAATGGCGTCGCAACCTACGAGAGCGGCGAAGTCTATGAAGGCGGATTTGCGAGCGGCAAGCGCGAGGGGACGGGTACGCTTCGAACACCTAGTGGCCTCACGATTGTCGGTGATTGGAAGGCTGGCGAGATTGAGCGGAACGGTGTGACTGTCCACGCAGGCAAGGTCCTTGAGGGCGAATTCGAGAGTGACGAGATTCACGCCGTTGGCAGGGTCGTTTTCGAGGACTTGTTTTCCTATGAAGGCGAGTGGGTGAACGGCCAGCCAGAGGGGGAAGGCGTGGCGCACTACACGGCGATCTACCGGGGCTCCTTCTTGAACGGAAAGCGCGAGGGAACTGGCACTATTCGGACACACGACGGGTACACCTATACCGGTGAATGGAAGGACGGTGAGATCACGGGCAACGGGGTAGCCACCTATGCAGACGGATCGGTCTACGAGGGTGCATTCGTGAACGGAAAGCGCGAAGGGATTGGCACTATTCGGACAGCCGACGGGTACACATATACAGGCGAATGGAAGGCAGGGGAGATCGTTGACGACGGGGTGTCCTTCCTTGGGTTGCTGCCAGGTGCATTTCCCGGGATTTTGCGTGGGCTTGGGACGATTGGTCGAGTTCTGCGCTGATCCTGCTTGATGGAATGCTCAATGGAAGAATGGTGGTTGGACTGGGACCTGTGGTTCCGGGTACGGTAGTCGCGTTCAGAGGCAATACAGGAACGGAACCGCGCGCGTCACTCCCTCGCGCTGCCGTGCGGCTCGCGTCCGATGACATCTCTCAGTTCGTCAAGCTCGATGAAGCTGTCGGTCTGTCGGCGCAGTTCGTCGGCGATGATCGGTGGCTGAGGGCGGATCGTCGAGACGACGGACACGCGGATGCCCTGGCGCTGCAGGCTCTGAACCAGCTGCCGCAAGTCGCCGTCCCCGGAAAACTGCACTATGTGGTCGACATGCGGCGCGATCTCCATGGCGTCGACCGTAAGCTCGACGTCCAAGTTCCCCTCCACCCTTCGGCGGCCCTGGCTGTCGGTGAACTGCTTCGCCGGCTTCGTCACCATCGTGTATCCGTTGAACTGGAGCCAGTCCACGAGCCGCCGCAGCGCGGAGTAATCCTCGTCCTCCAGAAGCGCGGCGTAGTAGGGCCCGCTGACATTCGAGTTGCGATTCGGGAGAGCCGATTCGATCTGCGCCGCAACGCACGCTAAACGGAACTTTACCGGCCGCGACGACGGTTTCCGCCATGCGTGACTGGGGTTTCGGCCGGAATCAGGCTGTCACGCTTATGCAGTCGTCGCGATCCGGGTCCATCCCGAGCAGCTCGAACGCCCTTTTCTGCAGCTCGGTCGGCTCGGAGGCCAGCAGGAACCGGCTGTCGGGCCGTCCGGGAAGGGAGGCGTGGTTCAGCGTCAGCGTCCCGAGGTCGGCGAGCAGCGTCGTGAGGCTGTGGACCGGAAGCCCGTCGGCGGTGCGCTTGTCCGCCGCCTTGGCCTTCGCGCTCTCCGAGACCCTGGCGGGCTCCACCGGGGAGCTCCGTTGCGCCCGGGCGCCCTCCCGGTCGTCGTCCTCGAACAGGATCGGGGCCAGGTCCCGGCGCATGTGCCACTCCACGTAGTACGCAAGCATGCAAAGGAACACATGGGCGCGGACGTGATCCTCCGACCAGACGTGCACGGGCCGGATCCGCAGCCGCGAGGCCTTCATCGTCAGGAACGCGCGCTCCACCCGCGCGAGACCCTTGTACGCCTCCACCGCCGCCACCGGCCCGAGCGACGCGGAATCCAGGCTGGTGCGGATCACGTAGACGCCGTCGAGCCGCGCCTCGGCGGCGATCCGGCCCTCGCGGCGGCGCCAGGAGATGCCGCCGTCCGTGACGTCGATCCCGAAGTGCTTCCCGACCTTGCGGCAGTTGGCGTCCCGGCCCACGCGGCGGTCGATGGCCTCGCGCCCCTTCAGCCGGCCCGAGCGCACCGACGCCGCGATCGCCTCCAGCGCCTCCTCCGTGGCCTTCAGCAGCTCCTCCCGCTTCCGGGCCCGCTCCTCCCGCAGCCTCGGGTTCAGGCACACCATCAGCCGCTCGCCGGGGAAGTCCGGGCCCGTGACCTCCGCCACCGCGTCGGGAACCAGCGCCTCGGGCACGAGCGGGGCCGGGGCGCCGTCCGCGCCCTCCCTCAGCAGCTTCCGGATGTCGCTTGTCTTCAGCGCCGAGATCCAGTCGAGCCCCGCGGGCTCGAGGTCCTCCCGGATCCGGGCCGTGGTGAGCATGCCCCTGTCGCCCACCAGCGCAACGCGGCCGATGCCGAAGCGCTTGCGGACCTTGTCCACCTGCGAGTGAACCCCTTCCGGGTTCCCGAGCGGCGGGCGGAACAGCCAAGATCGTCGTCGATGACCTCGGTGCTTGCCTCGACCCAGCCGAGCTGGCGCGCGCGGGCCGGAGGACCGACTTGGCGAACTCAATTCCCCCGCCGATCAGGTGAGGTTGAGATCCGGTCCTTTTTTGCCCGCCCTTCAGCGCGCTCCCGCAGCCTCTAGGGCCGCGACAATTTCAGTGTGCCCTCTGCTGATTGCTGCCATCAATGCAGGAACGGGGTCGGCTCCTGCTTCCAGTAGCGTGATGACAGCTTCGGCGTGCCCGTTTTCTGCGGCAACGCGAAGAGCAAATGTCCGGTCTCCGTTCGGATTCGCGCCCGCGTCCAGTAGCAATGCAACGATTTCGGCGTACCCGTTCATGGCGGCTTGGCCCAGTGCTGCGTTCGGATCTGCGCCTGCGGTCAGCAGCACTGCGACCACGTCAGCATGACCGTTAAATGCGGCTTTTCCGAGCGCTCGTGAAGGGTAAGGATCCACGCCCGCGTTCAGGAGCAACGTGACTACCCTGGTGTGCCCGAGCTCTGCGGCGGCACCTATTGCACCCGTTGCTACAAGCGGGTCTGCGCCTGCGCTCAGCAACGCCCTGACGACGTCGACATGTCCGTTTCTTGCGGCGTTGCCCATGACCCGCGAATCGATCAGGACGGACGGGTTCTGACCTGCAGCCAGAAGCGTCGCAACAATTTCGGCGTGCCCGTTTGTAGCCGCTTCTAACAAGGCGGCGTACACATGTTCGTTGCCGCCCGCATTCAGGAGCAGTTCGACAATTGCGCCGTCTCCGCGCTTTGCCAAGTAAATCAATGGACTTGTTCGCTTCTTTGACGAATCTGAAAATCTTAAGTTGGGGTTCGCTCCCGCGTTCAGACAGTCGCGCACTTGTTCGATTGTGGCGATTTTGAAGAACCGGTCTTCCAGACCCCAGTGCTTGTGTGGATTCGTCCAAAAGCTGCAGTCGGCTTTCTGCGCTTCTGCTTGCGCGACAAGCGTGGTGCTCGCGACTGCTGCGAAAATAGATCCAAATTTCTTCATTGCTCGGTCCTCTGTGTGTGTCGTGTTTGTTGTTTGCTTCGCGGACACTGGCACATCCGTCCTTCGGCCGCAATTCAGTTGCAGACCGTCAGCGCGGCATCCACAACCTGTGTCTGGTCGCTCCCGCGCGAGGACGGTGATGTCGGCGACGTGGGCGGCGGTGACCGCGTCGAAGGAGAGGCACTTGCTCAGGTCGTCGGCGCTGTCCAGCCGGCGGTCCTTTGTTTGGGTGCCAGTCTTCAGGGTTCTGAACCAGGTTTCGACCGTCCACGTCAAACGGTACCAGCCCAGCACGGTCGTGGCGTGCACGGTGTCGGCCTCCCCCTCCGCAGGGTGCTCGGTGGCCAGCAGCAGCCAGTGCAGCGGGTCGTCGCCGTCGGCCTCGATCTCGGTGACCGAGACGGCGAACATCAGCAGCAGGTCCACGCCGCGGTCCCAGCGGCGGCACGATTCCGACCTCCGCCGGATCTAGAAGCGGGCGATGCGCTCCTTGCGCGCGTGGAGCTGCCAGGCCGCCGACCCGAAGCCGATCCCGCCAAGGACGCCGTGGCACTCCGAGCGGATCCAGCAACGGACCTGGCCACCAGGAGGCCTCGCCCATCCCAGCGAGTGATGCGTCTCCATCATTGCCTCCCAGAGGCGGCGGTCGTCGCCGTCGCCCACCAGTCGCCGTCGCCCACCAGGTTGAGCGGGACGGGGCCGAGATCCTCCAAAGGGCAGGCGAGCGTGGTGTCGGGCAGGTCACTGGCCCGAACGGCGGGAGCAGCGGTCGGGTCCAGCACGTCGCGGGCAGACGGAAGCTCGTTCCCGATGCGCTCCGGGAGAGCCGGCAGCGCCGCCGCCGACAGGCACGGGCGGCCGAGGGCCCTGCGCCGGCCGGTGCGCTCGCACAGTTCGCGATTCCGGGCGTGCCCCGCGACGTCCCCGGAACAAAAGACGCCGGCAAGCCAGGCAAGAGCGCCTGAATCCAAATGGCGGAGACCGACCTGCATGCCCGCGCCATACAGGAACCGGATCACTCATGAACCGGATCACTCATGCAAGTGTGGGACGTTGAAAGCTCCAGAACCGGACAGCAAGACCAAACGCCAGGCGGACAAGCCCGGATACGCGAATCCAGTCACTTAACCCACGCCGCTGGCATGTTCGCGATACATCGTACTGGCAGAACCGTTGTTCAGAGCGCCATCCAAAGATCAACCTGAACGACCGCGATCCACTTTCTGCAAGAGACTATCAGGCGAGGGCCCGGCGTTGTTCAAATTCGCTTAGTGTCGACGTGTAGGCAAAAACTAACGACAATATTGGCTAACGGCCCCAAAAAGTTGGCATCGTTCATAACCAAATGAGACGCTCCCGAATCCATCCTCTTCTACGCAAAACTCTATTGAACTGTCTTTCACGCGTCAAGCGAGTTTTCTAAGAGAGATTTCGACACTGTAAAATCCGAGTGAAGGCTTATCTCCATAGCAGACGTTAAGCGCGACGTGGAAGCCGGTGTCGGACCCGCGATCCGGCCGGGATTGCCAATTGGAGGACCACACGGGCTAAACGCCTCGACAATTAGCCGCCTTCATACCCAAAATAGACGGTGCCACTCTTGCTCTCTTCTGCGTAAAATTGTATTGTTGTGCTTATGCCGTTAGACCAGTTCGCTATCGCGATGCAATTTACAGTTCTTTTTCTTTTGCGGCCCATTATCCAGTCAATGTCCCTGACTTCGTCAGTTCTTTCTTTAGGTAAAGCTAATTCCTTTACATCATGTAACGTCAATATTTTCCCAAAAACTTGCTCTTCTTGCTCATCGCTTAACTTAATTATTTCAGGACTTAACCCTTCGCACGAAGAAGCCATAGTTCGGATTTTTTCATTATGACTTCTGACACCTTTGTTATGAAGTCCGACAGAAATATTATACAAAACGAAAAAAACAAAGAACAAAATGGAAATTGCCAAGCCCAATTTCATTTGCATCACCTATCCACTCGAATTCCTGATACGACAAAATGGGTGCCAGTTCGTAGCGATCAAACATTGTTAGTGAAGTCACCGCTTATTCGCCAAGCACAACTAGCCACGCCCATGCCCTACTAGGGCAATTCAATTCAACGGGCGAATCCACTCAGCAGGACGTCGCATGACACCTTGCACAGACGTGTCAGGACATGGTCAGGTTGTCAATGGGCTCTCTTGTAAGCAACGGGTGAGCAGGCCAAGGAAACATTCAGGTGGTCGTCACGTGTCATGGCCTAGCCCATTCTTAGCACGCGTCAAAAAGTGTATAGGGATTGGAACAGCCTGCGGCGGCGGAACTTGGCAAGAGGCACTACAAATGCCGCAATCTGCGGGGCTTTCGTGCCTGTCAGATCACGGTTTTCTTCACGTTCCTCGGAGGTGGGTTCAGTTCCATGCCAGCATACATGTCCATCGCGGCCTAGAATAGCGCGACGATCAAGGTGGCAGCCGTGTTGCCTTCCGTAATGGGGCCCCCACGTCAAGCACGGACTCCTGCGCCTGAGCGGCCACAAGGCCCGAATCTGGCAATACTGTTCCAGCGCCGGCGGCAAGAGGGCACGGCGAGCGATCCGGGATCGGAAGGCACCTTCGCCTCGTTCACGATCCTGCCATTGGCGCCGAGCGCGCAAACCGACGTGCTTGCCAGAGACACGTCCAGTCCGATAAAGATTTCCATTGTCGTTGTCCTTTCTGTTGCAAATTGATCAGGAAGCGCTCCCTCGGGAACGCCTCCGCCACTCACAATAGCACATGTTGTGCGTGGCAAGGACAACGACACCAAACCGGCAACCTACCAGACCCGACCGACGTCGGCCTGATTCGCCGCCCCATTACGGCATCTCATCTGGGAGTGTCACTTTCGACCGCTCCGATGCCTCTTCAAGAATGTTACGGGAGACTTGGCGGTTCTGGATGCTGTATTCGGGTGGCGTCGGGGACGAACGGACCTGTCCGGCTTTCCTCTCTTGCCAACGTACAAAGGAAGCTGTTGCTGTTGATCCTGTGGCATTTGTGGGCGAGTCACCTCCAAGGTTAGCTTCCATCGGCCATCAAGGCGCCAAGCACAGATCGAATTGAATCTTGCTCGGCCTCAATCTGGCGGAGGTCGTTCTCGGTCACGCTTCCATTGACACTGATTCGCTCGATCCATTCCCTGAGGGCGTGCTCCCTAGCCAAAATACTCTCTACATCCGCACTTGAGGACAAAAGAGTGGATTCCGAAGCCGCGATCTGTCGGGCAAGAGCTGCCTGCCTTTCGGTCGCCTCGGCAAGGTGCCGCGTCAGCAAGCGCTGTTCCGAAGATTGCTCGTCGGCCAAACGACGCAATCGACTGGCCTCACCGTCAAGCAGTGACGCTTCAAGACGCAAACGAGACAGTGTTTGCTCCTTTTCCGCCAAGCAGCTGGAATAGGAGCCGGACACGCTGCTAGAAAGCAGTGAGCCAAAACTGACATCCCTGTTCGCTGCCGCGCAGGGATCCTGGTTTGTCTGGCAGCCTGCCACGGCTACCGTTCCAAAGGCTATGAATGTGGTCAATCGCATGGTCACGTTCCTTTGCCTAATTTGACACATCTTGGGAAACTCTCTCATGCGTGCCAATCATTGCTCGCTCAATGCGCTTCAATTGCTCGACATATGTGCGCTTTTCCCTAAGGCGGGCGTCAAGTTCGCCGGTACCGTAACCTTGCCTTTCGTACATCAGTTTAGATTGCTCCAACCCGGCGACTCGCCGCTCTGCATCTGTCCGCAATCTCGTCACTTCCTTGATGTCCTGTTGCAACGTATTCAATTGGTCTTGCATCTGTCTCTCGGTAACATCGCCTGCACGATAGGCTGCATGCAATTCGCTTGTGCGCGTGCGTTGCTGATCAAGAACAGCACGAGAAAGGCGGACGTCTCCCTTCAGGTTTTCCGTCTCTTCCTTCGCGCTGGCCAAATCCGCATCGAGTGTTTCTTGGGACGCGACAAAATTCTGGTTGTTTCTGACCAGATAACCCGCACCAATATAGCCGACGGCACTGCCAGCGACGACTGCGGCAGCCGTCTGTTCTTCCGAACAGTCCCTAAGTGCGCAGGCCACGCCTCCTGCCAGGGCACCAAGAAACGCTCCTTGCAAACGAGCAGACGCATAGTCCCGATCACGATCGCGAAGAGCCTTCTGCTCGGGCGAAAGGTTCCCGCCTCCGGAAACTTGAGAGATGTCAGACAAAACGTTGGCTTGCGATCCATCAGCGTTGGTTGTGCACCCTGAAACACCTACTGCCATGAGCATCGCGACTGTCGCACAACCCAATTCAGAAAATCTCACTTTCAGGCCTCCTTTATGTTTGCAGCCTGTTACGCCAGCTACCGTTCCAGCGCAAGACCAATCAATTCATCCGTATTGGCCGGGGGGCTCTCAGCATAGAGGGAAACGTCATCGAGGAAATCACTCGCCAATTCCTGAATGCGGCTTTGACCGCTAGCGCGCAATTCCGCCTGGAGCCTGTCGTAGGCAACCGCCAATTCATCGCGTCCGACCAAGCTGGAGATACTGTCCAGGCTGCGCCCATAAGATTGCAATGCATCCGTCCGTGTTGGCACTATCCTGGATAGTTCCCGTTCCGCAAATTCGAGGTAGCCCATGAGCTCTTCCTTCCGAGGCCCATCGGAAAAGTTGCGGAGCCCGGCCTCGGCTTCCGTCCGGACATTCTCGAAACGGTATATGTCCCGCGTGGTCTCGCGGATGATGGCAACCAGCACCGCTCCATTGGCCAAGTTGGCTCGGAGAGTTTCCAGCTGCAGCTCTCTTGCCTTGCCGCGCTGATGGACAAGCAGTTGCCGCAAGGAATTCAGAACAGCGACGCGGTTTTGGTCGAACTCTTCCGTGATCATGATGTCAAGAGCGCCAAGCGGATCGTCGACTTCGGAAGGATCTGCATCGACGATGGCGTTCCATGCATCATCAAGTGCCGTGAGCCTTTGGTCATCGACGGCGAGATGAACGGAGAGCAGGAACCTTGCCCCAAAAGTGTCTTCTGCGGTCGCGTGCCCGTCTCCGGCGCCGTACATCGGCCATTCATTTCGCTGTGCCGAACCCATTCGCTCAGCTGCGGTAAGATACGAACCGCCTCTCGTCACCAGCCCGCCGACCTGCCCATGACGCCGGCCAGAGGCTATGGCGTTGAACGGCACAAGGATGAGCTCTTCGGCATTGCCGTACATGTCGAACAGGCCAAGCGGGTTCGCGGCGCGCACACCCACCGGTCGCGCGGCCCCACGAGAAACGGACTGATGCCATGCGTGGGCGTCGATCCCGCCTTGCATCGGGTAGAGCGCCGCCGCGAAGGCGGCTGGACTCACGGCAGCGCCGCCGCGCGCGGCGTATTCCCACTCCGCCTCGGTCGGCAGGCGCAGGAACCCCGGCGCGGCCCCTTCGCTCGGCAGATGATCCGGTGCGTTGGTTCGCAGCCATTCGGTGTAGCGCCGTGTCAGGTCGACCGCGTCGAACCAGCTCAGCCCGAGTGCGGGAACTCTCCCTGCCGACGTAGGCGAATCCGGGCAGTCCCCGAATATGGCACGCTTCTGGTCCTTGGTCAGTTCGTAGCGTGCCAGGAAGTAGGAGCTGCTCGACGCTGCGGCTGCGCTGAACCCGCCACGCAGATGCGCGTGATGGGCATAGCTGGTGAACCCCGCCGCTTGGTCAAGGGAACCAAGCCTCAGACGTCGGTCGGCCAGCAAGGAGCTCCCGTCCACGGGAACCTCGATCCTCTGCAAGGCGAATCCCCCGCCACAGGGCATGGGCAGGACGAGATCGGCAGGGTCGCCGTTCTCGGCGGCCGGATCGTAGAATTCCGGGGACCACGAGATGTCCTGTGCAGCAAGCGCCAATGGCGAGAGCAGAATGAGCGCGACAAACGCAGACAGATTTAACATCGGTTCAGCTCCTGAAGACGACGGCTGGGTCGGTGCGCAGGGCAGCCCTCGTCGCCCATGTGGCGGAAGCCACAACAGAAGACAGCGTGATTGCCGCGGCCGCCAATGCGTGATAGAGAGGAAAGACAACGAGGCGCTGGCCTTCGCCCAAGGAATGTGCGAAGAGTAACTGAGTCAATTCCGCGACAAGCAAGAACAGCGGGACTGCAATCCCGAGCGCGAAAAAGCCTGTGATGGCGGCCTGCAGCACGGGCAGCCGCGCAATTTCTCCCGGAGCGAATCCGATCAACGCAAGTGTCGCCAAGACTTGCCGCTTGCGTTGCACATCAGCCCAGAAACCAAAGACCAAGGCTGCAGCGAGCCCGACACTTGCGGAAGTCGCAATGACTAGAAGAGCAAGGTTCAGGTTGCGCCCAAGACGCTCAACGCGCGCAATCTGATTTGCCTGGGAGCGCGTGGAAATGTCGAAGCGCTCGACCAAACGCCTTTCGAGCTTGCCAACCGCAGAAAGGTCGGTTGCATAAAGCCTCAGACCTTCATGGACGATCGCGCGTCGACTGATGTCGCGGCCATCAAGAACGCCGTATGCGGGAAGAGAATAGCCTTCGTAGTAGGCTTCGATTGCCTCAAGCCGGACGGTGTCAAGAAAGATCGCCACTCCGGACATCTTCTCCCGGGGCAAGATGCCGGCAACTTCTGCCTCGATCAGCATGGGTAAGGGACGGGCTTCGCTGCGCACAATGATTCTGAGGTGGTCTTCGGCGGCAAGGTTGGTCACCTCGGCCAAGAGATGGCTGAGCACGACATGCCGCCCGGACGGCGCTGCAAGCCCCTCAAGAAGAGGATCTCCTTCTGCCGATGGAACAGTGAATGCTTCGCGAATTAGCCCGCCCTCGCTGTTCTGTACAAGAACAAGCCCCCCGATGTTGCGTGTTCTTGGCACGACAAATCCAGTTTCGGGCCAAGAGGAGACTTCGGCGACATCGGCTTCGCTTAGCTCCTCGTCTCCAAGCGTAGCGACCAGAAGCGCGTCAGGATCGGAGGCGATGTCCAATGTCAGCGCCGAATAGACACCGCTCTTGACGCCATGCAATACCAGAAGCGGCACAAGCACGCCGCAGATCATGGCTACATTGCAAAGCAAGTACACCCTGTCATGCATCAGGTCCCGCCATGCGAGCGCGAAATAGAGCATTACCGATCGACCTCCGCGATTCGGCTCACGGTACCGGAGCTGGTCCCGTCGCTCTCGGTTCGGAACAGACGTGCATTCCGTAGCGAAAAGGCATCCCGATCATGCGACGCAATCACAACTGCTGTGCCAGTGGCCCTGGCCAGGTCGCACAGGATTGAATAAACTTCGCGGCTCAATTCGGGGTCCAAGGCGGAAGTAGGCTCATCGGCCAGCAGTACGGATGGTCGATGCGAAATGGCACGTGCAATGGCAGCCCGCTGCCGTTGGCCGATTGACAATTGACGTGGAAAGGCATCTGCCACCTTCGAAAGACGCAGACTTTCGAGCAATTCGTTCACGAAGGTCGGGTCCTCTCGTCCCGTGACTCTCTGCGGCAGAGCCACGCCTTCGCGCACGGTCAGGAAAGGGATCACACCGCCCGACTGGAGAACGAACCCGAATTCCCTGCCACGCAGTCGCGCCAAATCCGTCGCCGAACCGTTCCACGCGCGAGTAAGGTCGCGTCTGTCTGTGCCGGCCCTGCCATCCAGCAAGTACTGGCCGGCGTCGGGCTTGCGGGTGAGTCCGAGGATTTCGAGCAGAAGGGTCTTGCCGGAACCGCTTTCGCCAGCAACCACACACAAGTCACCGTGCCCGACGATCAAGCCGGGAACTTCCAGCCGAAATTCCCGGCCAGCTTCCGCTAGGGTAAGCTTGATATTCTCAAGAACAAGCAACAGTCAGGGCAGAACGCCGAAAGGCATCGCGTAGACGTGTTCGCCATCCGGGGCGCTTTCATGCAGAGCCGTCCAGTTCGCCGGATCGTTGTGTATCCGCCGGTACAGGCTCAGCTTCTGGCGCAGACCGTCGATGATCTCGCGCCGTTCGGTGCCGGCGTTGATCCAGCGCTCCTCGCTCAGGTCCATGATCTGGCTGCGATACGGCAATCCTTCAAGGAACTCGCCGACCACGCCGCCCAAGGTTTCGAAATCGGACGATACCACCAAGTCCGGATTGACGGCCAGCCTCGAGACCGCGTCACGGACCTGCCGGAAGAACAAGGATGGGTCGTCATTGCTCTGCGTCGTTTCGGCTGCCGTCAGGATTTCCTGCAAGATGGAGGCCATCGCAGAAAGCTCGTTGCGCGTCAGCAGCAATCGCGGTGAAATGCTTGCCTTGCTGGGATCTTCGAGCGCCCTGTCCGCAACCCATGACCGAATCACCTCTGGCGCGCCGACTCCTTCCACATCTCCGATGAAGCGCAGCCGCATGGCGAATCCAAGTTGCTCCAGATCAGGGTCCTCGGCGGTTGCCGACGGGGCCTCGCCGACCGCGACGCGCACATGATCGGTGAGTGCGTCCACCAATGCACGCACCTGGCTCTCGAAGGCGACCTCGTCACCACCCGGAATGGGATAGTAGAACTCCAGGTCGCCATATCGGGACAACTCGCGATATCGTGCTTCGGCATAGGCGTGATTGCCGCTGCCCGCCTGTGTCTGCAGATGCAATGTCAACAAGGCGATGCCGTCCTCCTCTGCGAGCACCTGCAACTCTCGTGCGCCGATTTCGCTGCGAGCGTTCGGGTCGCGGGGGTCCTTCGGTCCTGCATCCGTTATCAGCACCACGTAGCGGCCACCGAACGGCCGCCCTTCCTGCTCCCAGTCTGTCAGCCTGATCGCGTCCTCTATGCCTGCCAAGGCATCCTCGTTGAATCCGACGCTCGAAATCGTGGCGACATCGGTGTCATCGAGGGCATCAAGGAATGCCTCCGGGGGCTCAGCGCGCGAGAGTTCATGGATGACTTCGGTGCGATAGCCCAGTTCAGGCACGGCATCGACGTTGTCACGGAACCCAATCCCTCCGAAATGCACGCGGGAACCAACGTCACTTTGGCGAATGCCCTCAATGATTGCCGCAACGGCTTTGCGTGCCCTCCGGATGTAGGGATCCATGGATTGGGTCGTATCGATCACGAAGACCAGGCCAGCCTCGAAATCTTTACCGGCATTGGCAGCCCTGTCGCCTGTATGCATGTCTTCCAGCGGCAAAGACGCGACTTCCATTAGCAGGACGGGACTGTAGTCGGCGGGGTGAAACTCCGTTTCGTAATCCAGGATAGGCATCAGATAGAACCGCTCACGGATATCCACGTATTCCAGCGGCTCGACCGCAACAACGGAACGTGCCGGATCAACGGTGCCGAGATCGGCATTGGAGACAAGATCCACCTGCATGGCAGGGAGTGCTTCATGGTTCATCAGCCACGAGAGCGCATCACGGTCGTCGAACATCACCTGCCTGCTGCGGCCGGCGGAATTGGTGAAGGACGCCACTATGTTCTGGCGCCAGTCAACGGTCTGGCGTTCAAGCACATAACCGGTTGGACCTTGTGCCGCAGACGGACCTACCGATAACCACTCTGCTTCACGCGCATAAACATAGAGCGGCTGAAATGCCTGCAAGGCACTGGCAACGTCGCCGCCGGGTGCGTCATGAAGGACCGCTCCCGACTTCGTGATGACTCTCTGGAAGATGGATTGCGTCCCTTCCACCAGCAAGGGACGGTCCAGAGCGAAACTTGAGGTGGCAAACGGGGCCACGAAAAAGGCAATTGCCGTGAAAATGCTGATCGTGACGTTACTGACCATATCCACTCCTCCACGCTGCACAGTCTAAATTCATTCCGGGCAATAGGTCTCGATTGCATCGGCATGCAACAAGTCTGCCGGATCCAGCAGAGAACAGACCGAACGCAGCCTTCCATCCACGTCGGAGTCACCTGCTGCTCGAGCTCGTGAATAATATTCCGCTGCAATCGCGGGATCCTTGCGCGTCAGCACAAGCGGTCCGGACGCGGGGACTCCCGGATCATACAATTCACCCATCGCGATGAGCGCTTCAGGCAGTTCAGCGCCTACGCCGGCCTCAAGGACCCGAAGAAGGTTCTCGGGCGCAGCTTGCGCGCCGCAGGCGCGGGCAAAGGCCATCTGCTCCCGAATGGACATTTCTCCAATCGCATCGAAGCCGGCTGCACTGCAGTCCGCCCGGTCACCTACAGGACTATCTGGTTCTGGCGCGAAACTTGGTGCTGCGTCGGGAGGCGGTTCGGACTCGTCCTTCCAGAGTCCGAAATAGAGAGCGCCCGCAACAGCAACCAAAAGCACACCGAGCACAACGAACCACAGCATGCGGTTTGTGGGGTTGGCCTCTTGCCCGTCCTCTTCAACGTCAACCTCGACTTCTTGATCATTTTTCGGCAATTCGCGGTCTTCTGGCGGGTCATGCGGCTCCGGCTCTTCAGGAACCGCTGGAGGGGCAATCTCTTCGCTAAGGAAACCGGTTCCTGCAGAGCCTCCGTAGGGCTCTCTTCGCAAAACGGTCAGTCCGCCGTCCTTGCGCGCCACTGTTGGCGAGGGCAAAACTGCCTCAGGCCAGCTCAATCGCGTGCTTTCTCCAGCCACCCGAATTTCGAGTGGCAAGTACGCCTCCATCTCGTCGACGATCTTCGGGCCAAGATCAATGTGTCCATCAGGGCCTACGGAATACGGGCCTAGCTCGCACTCGCTGTTCTGCCACCCGTCCTCGCCGAGCCAGCGACCCGATCCCAGATCATGGATTGACAAACGCAGCTCCGTCGCCGGCGCGGCCGGTACCGACATCAGCGCGTGGCCCCCTTGAGGGTGCGCGGGATCAGGACGAATCGAAATGCTCATTTCGCTCTCGACGAAGTGTTCAGGTCCCTGAGGACTTCGCCCAGCTTGGCGTTTTGCTCCAGGTTGACGGGCGCGCCGTCCACATCGAGCGCGTTTGCTTCAAACATGGCAAAAAGTGCATGAGTCCAGTCTGACCAGCGGCGATCCGCATAGCGGGTCGGTTTCTCAGGGAATGCGGCGGTATCAAAGTGCAGTTCTTGCTCGACAAACACGGGTTGGCTGGAGCCATCGAACTGTTCCACGTGCGGACGCTCACCCTCGGGAAGCATTCGGACATCAAGATCCTCGACGAATCGGTTTATCGCCTCGGCGCAGATGAGTGAGGCCGGACCGGACTGCTGCTGCGTACGAAGCGAATAGTTGGCGACCGCCTCATTCAGACGAGAGACAATCCGGTTGCGGAGCCCGCAGCGGCGCACCGAATGGGAGACTTCTGCGACAAGGCACCGCGCCGTCTCGGATGTCATCCCGAATCGACTTTCGATGTGTGTTCCATCGGCAAATCGCTGCATCGCGTCAAGCCAGGTCTCCAGCGCTGTCTCGGCCTGGAAGGATTCCCGAGTCATGACCCTGACTTCGTCATCCTTGGCACCAGTCACGACCTCGGGTCCGGGAGGTGCCTTTGCTGCTGACCTGCCCGGGCGAACACGCGTGACACCCACGTTTCGAGAGGCGGCCCCAGGTACGTTGCTGTCCGTACCCTTGTCTCCTGCTGCCGAAATCACGATGTTCCCCGGAACACGAGCGATGCGATCCGCGATGACGTCGTCGCGTACGGTCAGAGCTCTCTGCAACGCGCCGAATCTGTTCCGTGATGCAGCCACTTCAAGTGCGTCGATCACGTGATCTGCGGCCGCCCGCTTCTCCTCAAGACGCGATTCGGCATCACTGGCGACATGAAATGGGCTGACGCGTGCCGCTACGTCACGGGCTTCGATATCGAGCTGCGTCTCGATCTGGCGTAACTTGACGTCAACCCTGCACACTCTTTCGAGTGCCGCGACTATGTGATTGCTTCCGCCGTCATTGAGAGACAACGCAGCATCCCAGCTCGCTTCCGGATCCGCAAAGTGCTTGCGGACCGCTTCCGCGGCAAGACATCCTTTCCGCAGTTCTTCAAGCCGGGCCTCCTGCGATTGCAGGACGCCCAGTTCCCGTTTCTGTTGATCGTAATCAATCAGGCCGGTCACGTAGTAGTTCGGGTTCCGCACCCAGAAGCAGTTCTTGAAGGGCTCACCGGGAGTCCATTCCCGCAACCAGCTGTCCGGGTGGCGGGAAAACTTCTCGAGCGAGGCCTCCATGCGCCGCTGAAAGCGCGACTCGGGTCCGCCGTCGGCAGCACTCTCGCCGAGATGCTTGTCGAACTTGGTGAGCACGAAGAAGAGAATGCACTCAGCCTTGGCCCTGTCGGCGGCGGTGGCACCATGGGTCACTTTGATCCAGTTCTCAATGAGTCGAGGCAGATCCACCGCTTCCATGTTGCTGTCGGGAATGCATAGCAGCATGGACGTGATTTCCTGGGCTTCGACATAGCGGTCAAAAAGATAGGCAACCTTGCCCCGCAGAAGCAGCTCAAGCAGGTTCTGCGGCTCGCGCAGCGTCAGGTCGAGCGGATCCTTGAACCTGTTGCGCGCACCGGGAAAATCTAGCAAATCCGTGTGTTCGAAAAGCGGCCAAGGCTGGTCGCGCATGGGCAGTATCAGTTCTGCCGTCAACGCGCAGAGCGTCGCCCGAGAGACGGTTTGGCAGGTCCCGCTTGCAGTGCGCACATCCAGCGCCCCGCTTTCGCCGGTGAGGCCCTTCAGGGTCTTTACGTCGATAATGGACGTCTCGCGCGGAACAAGCGCGTCGAGCCCGACATGCACTAGCTCGCCCTCCCCGAGCTTCTGGCGGACGGATGCAAGGTCCACGAAGAGTCTGGTCAGCGGCTCATGGCGACCCCAAAGCAGCGAGAACAGCTGTCCACGTTCAGCAATCTGCAGCTTGGGAGCAAGGAACGCCGCTTCCGCCCAGTAGCCCTTGAGCGCTTCGGTGTAGGTGCGGCGTCCAAAGTTCCTTTCGACATAGTCTCGCGTATCCCAGACATCGTCCTCATCAATACCCGAAGAAACATCGCCGACCTTGGACGCCAATGCGGACAGCAGCGCCTCCAGGTCTTCTGGACGTGGCGGCTCTTCTGATTCTTCGTCCCCGTCCAAAAAGAAGCTGTTTGTGAGGGTGCGCAGGATGTCGGCTTCGCTGAAAAGGCGCAGGCCAACCGGGAAGTTGTCTGGCGCAGGCGAGCGAGTCATCGTGAAGCGGGTGACAAGTCCCGTGGATTCGCCTTCACCTTCGGGATTGACCTGGCTGATGTAGTCGAGCTGGCCATCGGGGCCTCCGTAATCAGCAACCAGCCGTCCACCCTTCGGCCGCGCAAGGACCGATACAAGGAACGACTTGCCCGCCTGACTAGGACCAAAGACGCTTACGGCCATCTTGGTCTGAGCAGCCTTGGACAAGCTGCGCGCTCTCCGGGCATGGCGTCGCAGGGACTTGGTCAGGTCCTTGGCCTCCGATCCGACAAGGTCGGCGTTTTCAGGATCGGCCACCCAGCGCATCGCCGCCTCGGCTGCCGCGCCAACCGTCTGGGCGCGGCTGGCGTGCTCACTCTGATCTGTCATGCCTAAAATACCCTCAAATCCCTACGATGATGCCGGTATCAAGCCAGTATTCGCCCTGAAGACCAAGCGTGTTGAACTTCAGTCGCACTTCGGCAGGCTTCATTGGCGTTCCTTCTGCATCCGACACTTCGACAACCCGAAAAGCCTCTTGGGCCGCTTCGCTTCGCAGAAGCTCGGCTGCGTCTTCCGTTTGGTCGTCATAGACTTCCTCGCGCTCCAATCGCACCGTCAGCGGCACAGGCCGCATGCGCGCGTCTTCGGTCAGAAATTCAAGCAGGTACAGGGGCGTCGTCGTCCAGCGTTCGAGGGGGAGCTGCCGCGCACCGATGAACATCGGATTGTAGAGATGAACCTCCGCCTCCATGACCGCGCCGCCCTGATCCAGATCGACGTCGGAAAAGATCACCTTGTCGTGCGGGATCAGGCCGTTGCTCTCCATCTCGCCGATGAATCGAGCTGTGGAACGCATGTGAAACGTGCTGGTGTCGACCCGAAAGTTCGGAATTCGGCTTGACGCGAGCGCGATCAACATGCCCCCGACCGCAACCGTGCTCTTTGGATCGGCAATGCGGTCGGTGACCGGGTTTCGGTAGGGATACCATCCACCTGCTCGGTAGCTGTGCATGGACACGATGCGATCAGGTGCCAGAATCATCTCCTCCTCGACCAATGATCGCACTGCCGGCAAACGCGACGGTCGGCCAGCGAGAAGCACGATGTCGCATCCAAAGTGTCCGATTACTTCGCACATGTTGCCGATAGCCTGGCCAAGCACGTCCCGAACCACCGCATCGACCTTGGGACGAGGGATGGACAAGACTGCATCTGACAACCTCCAGTCCTTTGCGCCACTCTGCCTGACGGGCTCTTCCAGATAGTCCAGAAGCCTCCATGGGAGAGAGAGTCGCCATTCACCTTGAAGCGCCTCTTCGTCACTGTTCTGCGAAGACGCAGCACCCTGGTCGCCGAGCACTTGCTCGGCCGAGACACTGACAAGGTCGTTCTCGTCCGCATTTTCGACTGCAGTCAGAACGGCGATGGCCAGAGGGGTAAGCGCCCGCAAGGTGAATTGGCGCCGCAACTCCTTGCTGCGCTGGTTGGCGCCCGCCACGTCCGCGCCGAACAGCTCCTTCAACCGTTCAGAAGCGCCGTGTCCGCCAGCCGCCGTGATGGAATCCGCCAGCAGTGGCAGGACCAGCCTGGCGGTCACGGACTGAAGCAGGTCATCGCCCGCAATCCGGAAGCCTTCGCGAAACAGCTGTTCAGCCCGCAACAGGCGGTTGGCTTCCGATTGGTAGCCCATGATCATGAGGTCTGTCGTGCCGCCCCCGACATCTATGCATGCCACCCTCAAGGAGGGTTGCGGCTCGCCGCCCGGCCTGTCGGGGCGATTCTTGCCACGCAATGCCAGATAGCCGTCAATTTGTCCGTCGAAGCGTTGGGTGATCTCCGAATACAGATACACAAGCTGGGTGCAACTTGCCTCATCCCAGGAAACGATCAACTCTGGCTTCGCGGTCGTGCATGAAGAATTCTCGGCGAATCCTTGCATCGCCATGAAGAGCTTCAGCGCTCCTTCAGCCCTTGAACGAATGACGGCTTGTTCCTGCATCGGTGTAGCGGTCGGCAAGGTCAAGATGATTCGCCGAAGGCGCCTTGGCAGGTCGGATTGGGCGCGGTCTGCCCTGGCCGCAGGATCATTGATCTGCACCAGCGCGTGCGCCAGAAGTTCCTGCAACATGAATCCGTACATGGAAGAGCGCGAGAATCGCGGCCGTGTAGCGAATGCGTCGTCGCCTGACTCATGACGACGCAAGCGGTTGCGCACATCCTGCTGCACCTGCGCGATCACGTCACCGGATTCATTCAGGTGCACCATTGCTGCGCGGGCGACTTTCGGGATCGTCGAGCCATTCCCGCCCCCCTGGAAACGCCAATCCTGGTGATAGGGTACATCGTCCCAAAGATAGCGCTTGGGTGAAGACAGGCCCGACGCGGTTTCGGTGCCCTCTTCTGCGCCAATCATTCGCATGGCTTCGGGACCGACACGCACAAGGCTTGGCCAGACAAAAGCGTTCACGCGCCCCGATGCGCGTGCGAAACGCTCCATGCCGAAATCGGCGGATGCGAACTCCACCCGGCTTTCCACAAGGCCGCTGTAGTGAAACTCGGACCAACCGAGATCACGCAACTCAAGCGGGTAGGACTTGGTCAGGTCGACTTCGGCGCTGCCCGGGAAGCTCTCGATGAGAATGCCGCAGGTCCGGCTGTTCCCAATATCGAGCACAAGATCGACATCCACGGGCTGGGTGGCATCGCGCTCATGGACCGTGTCGGCCAAGCAAATGAGCGGAATTTCAATCAGCTGGTCGAGAAAGGACAGAAGCGCGAGATAACGTGCCCAATGTTCAAACATGTGCGGAAAGTCACTTTCGCGCAAAGGGCGGCCCGGGCGCTTGGCTCGCTGTTGCTCGCGAAAGAGTTCAAGGATCCAGTCAGACACCCATCGCTGCGGGTCAATGATCTCGCCTGAAGCCGTCGCCTGCGGGCTCCGCAGGAACCAGTCCATGTCACGGGGAGCGGAGCAGAAACGAAATGCGCGCCTGCCCTCGGCATCTTCGCGTGATGGCGCGATGAATCCCGTGTCCGACGCTTCGGGAACGAGGTTCGTGTCGAGCGCTATCTGAACCCTGTGCGTATGTCCTGACGTCGGATCGAGGTCATGCAACTCGGTCACGCGCATGCGCGCCCACGTTGATGGACCTCGGTCGAATACCTCTTCTCCCATTGCTCCCGGGGCATTGCGTTTGCGCAGCACAGGGATAGGAACCCACTGATCAAGGAAGGGCTCGAAAGCGGCCGCATCACGGATCGAGTACTCGTCGTCCTCGGCGTGGGCGCCAGCCTCGATTTCCGCATCAAGCTCGGAATCGCCGGAGTAGGGGATGAGCGTACGCTCGTCCCGGCCGCCGACCTCACCGGTTCTTCGCTCCACAAAGCGCCTGGCCGACAGGTTCCGTGCATCTCGATTGAAACCGAAGTCAAGGACTTGGATGCCAGAATAGGGGATGATGACAACGATGTCCTTCCATTCGCACAATCGGCGCAAGTTCTTGTGGGTGTCCTTGATCATTGACCTTCCCTGAAATCAAATGTCGTGCTCCATGTTGGACTTGATCGGCTGACCCATCCTGAATGGCGGTGCATATCGTCTCCAATGCGCAATTGCACGTCAAACGGTTGCCTTTCCTGACCCACACGGTTCTTGAACAGACTCACGTCGATCTGATAGGTGCCAACTTGCGGATCTGCAAAGAAAATGTTCTCAACCGGAGTTCGGGTCAGCCCTGGCCGAGAGACATTGGCATCCACGTCGAGTGACCCGTTGCAGTTTGGAGGATTGCGATTCCTGAAGCTGATCATGACGCCGTTCGGGCAGGTGATCGCCAGATCGAAGTCTGACAACGTGTCCCACGCAAGGGCAACATTCATTTCTCCCCGCTGGGCCTGAACTGCATCCAGACGGCGGTCGATCTCGCTCGCGCCATGTTGGTCGAGCTCTGGGCCAGCTGTTGGCCCGCAGGAAGCTTCCGAATCTGCAATGGCGCGTTCAAGGTCCCGTACGTACGCCTCCAAAGCGGCCCGTTCGGCTAGCGCATGCTCCAGCCGGGCTGTTGAGACTGATGGGCAAAAGCTTGGACCAAAGAAGCTGCGGACGCCACATGGAGAGACAAGAAGCAAGAGAATTGCAACCAACATGACCGCGAGAATCGCCCACAGCAGCCACGCCAACCACCACGGGAAAAAGACAACTGGCGCGACCGCAAAGTCAGCGGCATCCTGACCTTCCTGCACCGGTTCGGGCGGCGCGGCTTCTGCGGTTCGCGGTGCAGGGCGTTTGGGAGCAAGGCCACTCAAGATGCCACGGTAGAGTTCGCCGCCTTCCTTGGCGTGCGCCCAAGTCACGAGCACGGGCTGCAAGCCACCGTCGGATACTTCGATCACGTGGAGGGCTGATTCATCCGGGACTTCGAGAGCGTTGCGGAGCGCCTCCGCAAGGCGCGCATTTTTGTCGCCTCCGCTAGCCGTGAGGCGGTCGGCAAGCCCGTAGATGTCTGCCGTCAGTTTGGAGAGCCGTGTCCTTGCCTGTTCCTGTTCAACTTCCGACAGGTCATGCAAACTGCGGGCTTTGCCATTGCCGGTGCAATACCAGTCGGTTTCGGCGGCACCCTCAGCGGGAACCGGTTCGGCAAAGAGGCTTGCGTGTTCAGGGCCGAGCCGCGAGCCGACCAACGCCGTGATCATCTCGTAGGAACGTTGTCCGTCTTGGCCAAGCGGACGCAGACCTTCACTGGACGTCGTGCGGATCTTCACTTGCGCCATGCCCGCCTCGTCACTGCTCCAGAGTCTCGCCCGATGGCGCGGATCCCGCCTCCTCTGCCGTGGCGGGTGTCCCGTCTTGCGCAGAAGCTGATTCCGCAACTTGATCCAGTTTCGGCGTGCAGTCTGAACGGCTTGCCGACACCTCGACGCCGCTCTCGACAAGGAACAGCAACAGGTCCGTTGAGGTCAGGGAGAAGTTCAACTGCCGCAACTCGGCATTGCGCATGAAAGTGTTTATTCCAACTGCCCGCCCGCAATAGTCTACCAGCGGCCCACCCGAGCTGCCCATAGAAATTGCAGCGGTGTGCACGACAACCGGAGTCTCGACAGGCACTATGGGCGCGAATTGCTGCTCAGCATTGACTATTCCGCTGGTGACAGAGACGGGCGGGATGGATGTGCCGTCGCCCGCAAGCAAGTCTACGAAGGTGCTGTCAGTTTCGAGAATCGCGTCCGGAAATCCTGCAGCAATGACATTCTGCAGTCGCATGGTCTTGGTCGAGTTGCGCAAGGTAAAGTACGGCTGAGTCGTGCTCTCGACACGCAGGAGCGCAAAGTCTCGGCCGGTGGTTTCAAGCGGACCCGCAGCGGCGATGACTTCCGCGGCCCGCACATTGCCAAGGGCTTGGCTGGCGACGTAGACCGATCCTCCAACGGAGGCTGCACCCTCAATCACATGATGATTGGTTAGCAGGAGATCCGGTGCGACAAAGAAGCCTGACCCCAAATCAGTGCCGGAAATCCCTTCGCTGACGACAAGCGCTGTCTGCTGTTCGATCAAGTTCAAGAGGTCTGTCGTGGTCTGGCGGAACACGGTCGAACCGTCGTCGCGAACCTCGGGCACATCCAGCGGCACGAAAACCTGTAGGGGATCGGGCGCAAGCAAGGTGTCGGCAGAAACTGCGGACTCTCGGGAGTCCGGCAGGAGTCCATTCGGCGGGCGATGGTCTGAAGGCAGGACAAAGGCTCCATCAGACGTGCACGTTCCACTTGAAAGCGCGGCCTGCAATGCATCGGCGCGCTCAGCCAAGGCGCGATTGCCATCGTTGACGAGAGCGACCGACGCCGCAATTTCGTCCACACGCATCACGGCTTGCGGGTAAATGCGCGTTCCCGGCAAGAGCAGCCAAATCAGGACGAGGCCGAACAACAGGGTCAGGAACAGGGGCGGCAACCAAAGCCAAAGGGGATTCCAGCCGTGTGCCAAAGGCGCTTCGCGTTCATTCGAATTCATGCTGCATCTCCTCAAGTTGCTCTGGCACTAGACGAGCGTTCGGTGACCGACAGGCCACTTTCGGTGACCGACAGGCCACTAAGGTCATCACTTTGCACAGCGATCATCCTGCCACACACGCGCAAGACCGAGGCCTTGGCGAATCCCACCCCAATGTTGTTCATCCGCTCTCAAGGTCCGACGATTCATCGGTGCAGGCGGACGCGAGTTCTTGACCCGGTCTCCTCCTGCGACGACACGCAGGCCGCTGATCCATCGGCATCCAACACGCAAGTCATGGTACGCTCGTAAATGTACGAGTTGTCATCGCAGGCCACGTTGGTATTGTCAGACATGACAAGATTGCCCTCGGCATCAAAGGCTGCAGTCACTTGGTTCGATATGCACTGGGTGCCACCATCGAACGTGAGCGTTTGGTTTCCGGCCCCATCCGAATCGAAACACATTTCCCAAGCATCAACCTTAGAAATGGTGCCAGAGTCCGCATCCTCGAGGCGATAGTCCGAGTCAAGCATCCAGCAACCGTCAAGCAACGCCAAATCGCGATCTTCCCAGGCCTCAACGTCAATTCCTGGCGCGGAGGGCGCCGGTGCGTCAGCAACGCCGTCACAGTCTTGCGCGCCAAGGGCCGCCTCCAGATCGGTAACGCGGCGTCGTAAGGCCTCTTGACGTTCGAATGCTATTGTCAATTGTCTTTCGGTCGTCAGACGATCTACTGAGCATATTCCAATCTCGCCCAGACCAAATGGCAGCTTCACTCCACATGCCGTCAATAGAGCAATTGCCGAAGCAAAAAAGACGAGCGTGAGCAATGCCAAGCTTAGGACTGCAGAAGTGCGAATCATTGCAGTAAAATATGGAGATTATTTGCGTTAGTAGACATTTCCACGCTTCCAGCGTCAATCGCCGGACGGTCCTAGTCAGCGACCGCCGGAAGGTAGCGCCACTTGCTTTCTCACTTTGGCAGAATGTTCAGCGTGGCCCGCAATGTATGTTCCCCGACGTATCGGGTATCAGGTCTCGGCATGGGCTCTGCCACCGGGCGTCCGTGACCGTGCTTCGGCTCTTGATAAATCGTCATGAAATGCTGCAATTCCCTTTGCCAGACATGCGCACTCTGCACCTTCCCATCCAAATAGTCAATTCTCTGCTCTTTGAGGCGTTTGCGCTGCAGCGTATTTCGTGAGCGGTGCGAGCTACCCGCACATCGGAATGGTCACCATCAGCTGCGGCCGCCGCTTTCTTTCGGCGGGTTCCGGTTCGCATTGAGCCTTGCGGCGCCCGGGATCGTTGATTTCGGGCCGATTGAGGGCCAGGGCCGGAATCCCACGCGCGCCGCATCGCCCGGCGTCGGGTCCGGCGCGGTTTCCGGGCTGTCGGGTTCGGGCCTCAGGCGGCCTTCAGGTCGGGCCCCCTGACAAGTGAGCGCATCATCTCCGGACGTCCGGCCCGGACGTGTCCAAGCGCCGTGGCCATCATCACCGCGACGACCAGGTTGCAGCGAAGTTCCATCCTTTCCCGGCCGCGGACGAAGTGGCTCTCCATGCCGTACACCCGGTCGATGCGGGAGTTGATGCGCTCCAGCGCGCTCCTGCGGTTGTAGCCGCGCTGCCAGGAGGGGCTTCCCCAGGGCGTCGGCGTGAAGATCCGGCGGTCCGCCGTCGCCAGCGGAATCCGCACGACCCGCCCGTAGTCCCCGGCCTTGCTGCCGCCCATCTTCAGGCAGGCGGCGCGCCCCGCGCAGTCGAAGCCGCCGGCCGCCGCCGGGCAGCGGTACTTGAGCGTCTCGCGGTCGCGCTCGAAGCCCTCGAAGGCCATGCCGCGCTGCTCGCCGGTCTCCGGGCAGACGCAGGACAGCTCGCCGCGCTCGCTGTGGACCATCGTGTCCGCCCGGTCCGGGTCGAGCGGGCGGGTGACCGGGACCGAGGCGTCATGGCCCGGCTCGTCCCTCTCCGCGCGCCACATGAGGCGCGTGTCGATGAAGGGCCGGATCCGCCACCGGTCCCAGAGCGCCGCCTTCAGCGGCCCGCTGTCCAGGCCCCGGTCGGCGCTGAACTCCGAACATCGATCCGCCAGCGCCGGATCCCTCTCCATCAGCCCGGAGGCCATGCGCTTCAGTTCCTTCACCTCCGACGCCGAGGCCCGCGTCAGCGACACCGCGACCGGGATCTCGTGCCGCGTGTCGGCAATCACGTGGAGCTTGTAGCCGAACCAGGAGGTCACCTTCGTCCAGAGCCTGCCGTCGCGGCCGACACCTGACGTCTCGTGCTTCCCCCAGTCCGCGTCCGGATCGGAGGTCCTGCCGGTCTCCCGGCCCGCGACACCGGTCGAGTGGCTCTCGACCGCCTTGCCGTCGTAGCCGAGATGCCGCCCGAAGTCCGGGATCTCCGCCATCAGCGCGGCCCGCAGGTCGTCGACCATCGCGCTGACCAGGCCCCGCTCCTCCTCGACATCCACCAGCGTCTTCAGGAACCGCGAGACGTTCCAGCCGTTCGGAACCGCGTCCGCAATCCGCCCGTCCCCGCCCCGCCGCCGCACGGGCAGCGGGTTGAAGCCGCACAGGTCGAGCAGCGCCGGATTGCGGTTGAGCTCCCGCAGCAGGGATTCCACCGAAGCGTGCTGGAACACGATCCCCGCGATCACGGCCCGCCACATGGCGGCGACCGGGAAGTCGTTGCGCCCCGCGCCGCGCCGCTTCCCGAGTTCGGCGAGAAGCGCCTCGTCGGGGAGCGCGTCGAGCGCGAGTTCAAGGCGCTGAAGCTCGGGGCGGGTCTCGACATCGTCCCAGGAAAAGAGCATACGGGGTTCGGGTGCCATGATGGGTTCCTCCGGGAGCAGGATCTGGTGGTACAGTCCTTCTACCATTCGGCACCCGCCCCATCCAGGACGGGACCTCGCGGCGCGCCGGAAAAGCGCGGGAATTCCGCCTGCCCGAACCGATGGCGGCCTGGGTGGTCGCAGAAGGCAGCGAACCCCGAAAGCGACACAATGCGGCCTGTCAGCGACAGGAAGGGCGTCCGAATCACGCCTTTCCGGGTGAAGAAAAACTGACGCCCCTCGAAAAGCCGTTGCGGCTCAGTCCGTTACGGACTACGCAAACGCCTCTCTTTGCTCTTGGCCATGGTCACACATCGCGAATTTTTGTTCGTGAATAAGCGCTTGGCAGCCTTCTCTTGGCGACGGCGCAACTTCGTGATGACGTGAGAGTGTCTCACCTGTCTGGACCTCTGTGTTGTCGTTGTGGACATCGGGTGGTTTTGGGCCGGCGCGCCAGCTTTTGGACCCGGTGGCTTTGCCGTCGCTTTCACTCCGGCACCCTTGACCTCGTTTCCAGCCCCTGCTCATCAAGCCAGAAGTGCGGATTTCCTGCATCCTATGTTGCCAGCAACATAGGATGCGTCAATGGAACAAGCTCGGGTCTGTGGGGCGCAGGGATCGGAAAGGATCCCTCCTACCCGGCTTAGAGGCTGAATCATAAGTCATTGTTTTGATTCTGTTTTTCATGTCAGGCACTTGCGCCCCGTGCCAGTCTTCGAGCCAGGAACCGGCACGCGGCCAGCTGAGCCCACGCCACGGAGCTCGCCAAGGTCCGCTCAAAGTCCTTGGCCAGGCGCCGGCAACGCGACATCCAGGCGAAGGTGCGCTCCACGACCCAGCGGCGGTACAGGACGGTGAAGCCCTTTGTTCCTTTGGGTCGTTCCACGATCTCCAGCGCTTCGGGGACACCCATTTCCGCGAGCGTCGCGCGCAGCTTCTTGCCCTTGTAGCCGCTGTCAGCCCACAGCCTCGTCACCTCCGGCGCCTTCTCCAGCATCTCGAGAATGACGTCCGGCGCCCCGTCCCGGTCCTGCACGTCGGCCGCGTGAACCCGGACCGCGATCGGCGTTCCCTCGACGTCTACGGCGATGTGCCGCTTCCGACCCTTGATCTTCTTGCCGGCGTCATAGCCGGATGGCCCGGCCATCTCTGTCGTCTTGACCGACTGGCTGTCGATTCCGGCCGCGGTCGGCTCAAAGGAACGCCCCGCCTGCTCGCGGGCCAGTGCGCGCAGCGCATCCATCATACGCTCTATGACGCCCCTGTCGCGCCACGCATAGAAGTAGTTCTGGATCGTCGTAAACGGCGGAAAGCACTTGGGAATCGCCCGCCACTGACACCCCGTTGCCAGCATGTAATGGATCGCGTTGCAGATCTCGCGAAGATCGGCGGTCCGGCGACGGCCCAGCTTCGACGGGGGTGGCAGAAGTGGCTCGATCAGAAGCCATTCCTCGTCGGTCAAGTCGCTTTCATATCGTTCCGAACTGCGATTATACTTCTCGCGGGTGGTCTCGGACCAGGCCATGGTAGTCTCCTTGTCTAGTTTCGCATCTGACATGGAAATACCATATCTGGGGAGGCCATCCACATTCTAGGTCAAACTCTTACGCAGCTGACGAGTGAGAAGACATTGGTTGCCTCTCGTTGACTTGACCGCGAGGCTAAGTGCTTGCCAATTGTTTGCCAACCCGAATTTCGGTGAACTTGAAGTGTGGAAATTCGCATGCAAATATTTGATTTTGAATTATTTTTGTGGTTGCGGGGGTAGGATTTGAACCTACGACCTTCAGGTTATGAGCCTGACGAGCTACCGGACTGCTCCACCCCGCGCCAAGAGAAACAATAGCTAGTCCAAACGTTCCCGGAGTGCAAGGGGCTCACCGCGAAATTTCCCGCCCCCACAAACCGACCCTACCTGCCATGTGAACGGTCATAGGAATTCCTGTCGGGGCTCTGCCACCCTTCGGGAAGGTCGCCCTCGAAAATCTCCACCAGAAGCGGGAAACATGCCGCCTCGTCCGAAGAATGGGTCGCGCTGCAGTCCCCGCCCGGACAGGCCGACAACGCCCCGAGGAGATCGATCTCAGCAAGGAATTCGATGTGGTCTCCGGGGCGCACGGGCGACGCCTTCATGAAATACTCCCCTCTCTCCCGCGTGAACCCGGTGCACATGAACACGTTCATGACGTCGTGCACATGCGGTTCGCTCTCGTCGAGGGACGTCCCGAGCGCGTCTGCGAGCGCCCGCGTCAGGTTGGAATGGCAGCAGTGGTGATAGTCGTCTCCAAACAGCAGCCGCCCGGTGTAGGGATCGCAGCGCGTGCCGATCACGTCATGCACCCTGCCTCCGAATCCGTCTGCGCCGTACCAGGCGAGCGAGTCCTCGATGATCGTCGCCATCGGCCGGAGATGGGGCAGGTTCGACCACAGCCGGTCGCCCACGCTCACATGGGTTCCGTGCAGGGCGCGGGTCTTGCCGGAATAGAACCGCTCGCCGACATCGTTCGCGTTCCAGAGGTTCAGGTCCCCGACCTGCGGCCCCTCGATCGAAGAGATCCGGAACACGTCCCCGCGACGCACGCGAAACGACGCGGCGTCGCGCGGAGGCACACGCACCTCGTCCGCCTTTCGATAGTTCGCGAAGGCCCCACGGTAGGCGTCGAGATCGGGCGACGCCAGCAGTTCGGAAGAATAGCAGATCACCGGCTCGATGGCGCGGCGGGCTTCGGCGTCAGGGGGCTCGTGCATGGGGCAACTCCAGGATCTCTCTTCCGAGCAGACGCCCGGACGCCCCAGAATTCAAGACCCGTCCCGCCCGAACTTTCTGCAAGACGGAAGCCGAGTCCGTCGGCTCAGGTCTCGAGCGCCTCCACGCAGAGGATCGTCGGCAGGTGCCGCGCGACCTCGTCCCAGGTCTCGCCCTCGTCGGTGCTGGCAAAGACGGAGCCCGAATTCGTCCCGAAATATATCCCGGCCGGATCGCCCGCGTCCCCCGACATCGCCTGCCGCAGCACCGTGAAAAAGCACCCGGCCTGCGGCAGCCCTGCCCGCTTCGCCTCCCAGCTCTCGCCGCCGTCGGTCGACTTCCAGACCGCGGCCGCCGCGTCCGGCGGGTAGCGCCCGATCCCGTCGCCATTAAGCGGCAACGTCCAGATCGTTGCCCCGTCGCGCGGATGAACCTGCACCGGGAACCCGAACGTCGAAGGCAGGCCCTCGGTGATGTCGTCCCAGCTCCGACCGCCGTCCCGGCTCCTGTACACGCCATGATGGTTCTGCTGGTAGAGCAGGTCGCCCGTCCCGTCCGCGCGCACCATGTTGTGAACGCAGTGACCGGTCTGGCCGTCGCGCGGCGCCGCCGGATGGTCGTGATGTCCGCAGGCCTCCGCGTTCGACAGCCGGTTGCGGCGGTCCCAGGTCGCGCCACCGTCCTCGGTCGCGAAGACTCCGGCCGCCGAGATCCCGAGCCAGAACTTCTCGGGATTGCCGGGATCGGCAACGATCGTGTGCAGCACAAGGCCGGCCGCCCCGGGCTGCCACTCTGCCGCCGAGGGATGGTCGGAGAGCGAGCTGACCTTCTCCCAGGTCTCGCCGCCGTCTTCGCTGGCAAGAAGCATCGCGGGCTTCGAGCCGGCATAGAGCCGGTCACCGACCCGGCCAAGCGACCAGAGCGCGGTGATCTCTCCCGTGAACGGTGCCGGCGGCGAAGGTTTCCAGTCGAACAGCTTTGCCACCTCCTCGTTCTCGGCAAAGAACGCCTCGCTCTGCCCGTGCGCGAGTTTCGACAGGGTCCAGGACGTGCCGCGATCTTCCGACCGCCAGACGCCGGCGCCCTCCCAGTCGCTGCCGCCACCGGCCCAGATCACGCCCGTCCCCGGATCCCCGATCGCGTGGTTGATTGGCCAGAGATTGCAGTGCGGGCCGTTCACCGACCATTCCGAGCGGTCCTCGGAATTGACCAGGAACAGGCCCTTCGTGGTGCCAACCAGCAACGAAACCGTCATATTGCGCCTCCCGTTTCGCGGACCCTGCCCCAGGGAGCGGGCGGTCGCAACTACACGATGCGTTCGATCATCATCTTCTTGATCTCGGCGATCGCCTTCGCCGGGTTGAGGTTCTTCGGGCAGGTCTTGGCGCAGTTCATGATCGTGTGGCAACGGTAGAGCCTGAACGGATCCTCGAGGTCGTCCAGCCGCTCGCCGGTCGCTTCGTCGCGGCTGTCGACAATCCAGCGATAGGCATGAAGGAGCGCCGCCGGGCCGAGGTAGCGGTCGCCGTTCCACCAGTAGCTCGGACAGGACGTGGAGCAGGACGCGCACATCACGCATTCGTAAAGGCCGTCGAGCTTGCGGCGATCCTCGATCGACTGCTTCCATTCCTTCCCGGGCTGGTTCGTCGAGGTCTCGAGCCACGGCATGATCGACGCGTGCTGGGCGTAGAAGTGGCTCAGGTCGGGAACGAGATCCTTTACGACCGGCATGTGCGGCAGCGGATAGATCTTGATGTCGCCCTTGATCTCGCCATGGCCGTAGGTGCAGGCGAGCGTGTTGATCCCGTCGACGTTCATGGCGCAGGATCCGCAGACACCCTCACGGCACGACCGCCGGAAGGTCAGCGTCGGGTCGATCTCGCTCTTGATCTTGATGAGGACGTCAAGGACCATCGGCCCGCAGCTGTCCATGCCCACGTGATAGGTGTCCACGCGCGGGTTCTCGCCGTCATCCGGGTTCCAGCGGTAGATTCGCACCTTGCGGGCGTTTTTGGCCCCTTCCGGCTTCGGCCAGGTCTTGCCGGCACGAATCCTGGAGTTCCTGGGCAGAGTCAGTTGAACCATGTGACGAAACCTTCCATGCAGTTCACCCGGACGCGCGGAGCGCGCGCCCTTGCCAGCGCCAGCGACGCGTCTCTCGCAGCACCCTGAGCCCGTTCCGTGAAGATCGAATGACGCATCGTCTTCACCAACTCATTCCCGGAGGTCCAGGGGCCGTATCGGCGCCAGGCCGGTCTTCCGCTGAACGCAGCTTTCATACACCTCGTGGGGATCAAGGCCCCTGACGTAGTCGCTCCCGATCGTGATCGACAGATTCGTGAGGGTCTCGCCACGGTCGTTGAACCCGACCCCGACCGATCCGGTGGGACCGTCGGCCGCTTGCGCGCGCTCCTCGCACTGGCGCGCCGCCAGCTCTGGCGAGACCGGTCCGCAGGCCGCCGGAAGCGCCGCCACGACGGCAATCCCGAAGGCACGCAGGCGCGTCATCGTCCGGCCCGAATGCCGCGCGAAGCGAGGATCGCCCGGCCAGGAGATGCCGCAAGCCGTCAATAGACCCGCGCCTTCGGTGCAATCTTCTTGAGCTCGATCCCTCCGTCGGACTCCTCCGTCAGCGGATCCAGCCGAACGGGACAGTAGTCCAGCCTCACCCCGTCGTCGACCCAGGCCAGCGAGTGCTTGCGCCACTCGTCGTCATCACGTTCCGGGTAGTCCTCGTGCGCGTGCGCGCCGCGGCTTTCCTTCCGCGCTTCGGCACTGACGATCGTGGCGAGCGCGTTCGCCATCAGGTTGTCTAGCTCCAGGGTCTCCATCAGGTCCGAGTTCCAGACGAGTGACCGGTCGGTGACCTGGATGTCGTCCATCCTGGACGCGACCCGGTTCATGTTCTCCACACCCTCGGAAAGGATCGTGCTGGTGCGGAACACCGCCGCGTCGGACTGCATCGTCCGTTGCATCTCGAGCCGGAGCTCCGCCGTCGGAACGGCGCCGTCGGCATGCCGGAATCGGTCGAACCGGTCGAGGGCGGCGTCGACCGACGCCATGTTCAGTGCAGGATTGCCGCCCGAGCGGTCCACGGTCTCGCCGGCGCGGATCGCGGCGGCACGCCCGAAGACCACGAGATCGATGAGCGAGTTCGAGCCGAGCCGGTTCGCCCCGTGGACGCTTGCGCAGCCCGCCTCGCCGACGGCCATGATGCCCGGCGCGATGCGGTCCGGGTCGTCCGATGACGGGTTCAGCACCTCCCCCCAGTAGTTCGTCGGCACGCCGCCCATGTTGTAGTGCACAGTCGGCAGGACCGGAATCGGCTCGCGCGTCAGGTCCACGCCCGCGAAGATGCGCGCCGACTCCGAAATGCCGGGCAGCCGCTCCGCAAGCGTCTCTGGCGGCAGGTGGTTCAGGTGCAGGTGGATGTGGTCCTTTTCCGCGCCGACGCCGCGGCCCTCTCGGATCTCCATGGTCATGCACCGGCTCACGACGTCCCGGCTGGCAAGGTCCTTGTAGGTGGGCGCGTAGCGCTCCATGAACCGCTCGCCCTCGGCATTGGTCAGATAGCCGCCCTCGCCACGGGCGCCTTCGGTTATGAGGCAGCCCGAGCCGTAGATCCCGGTCGGGTGGAACTGCACGAACTCCATGTCCTGCAGCGGCAGCCCGGCCCGTGCCGCCATTCCGCCGCCGTCGCCGGTGCAGGTGTGGGCCGAGGTTGCCGAGAAGTACGCACGCCCATAGCCACCGGTCGCAAGCACCGTCATCTTCGCGTTGAAGACGTGGATCGACCCGTCCTCCAGGCTCCAGGCAAGGATGCCCTGGCAGGTACCGTCCTCCGCCATGATCAGGTCGATCGCGAAATACTCGATGTAGAACTCCGCGTCGTGCTTCAGCGACTGGCCGTAAAGCGTGTGCAGTATCGCGTGCCCGGTCCTGTCTGCGGCGGCACAGGTGCGCTGCACGGGCGGGCCTTCCCCGAACTCCGTCGTGTGACCGCCAAACGGCCGCTGGTAGATCCGGCCGGATTCGGTCCGCGAGAACGGAACGCCGTAGTGTTCAAGCTCGTAGACTGCGGCGGGCGCCTCGCGGGCCAGGTACTCCATCGCGTCGGTGTCGCCGAGCCAGTCGGACCCCTTCACCGTGTCGTACATGTGCCATTGCCAGTGGTCAGGCCCCATGTTGCCGAGCGAGGCCGCGATGCCGCCCTGCGCCGCCACCGTGTGCGAGCGGGTCGGAAAGACCTTCGTGATGCAGGCCGTCCTCAGCCCCTGCTCCGCCATGCCCAGCGTCGCGCGAAGGCCCGATCCCCCGGCCCCCACCACTATGCAGTCGAACTTGTGCGTCTCGTAGTCGTATGCGGCCATCGGTATTCCCTATAGCGCGATGCGGGCGACGGCAAAAAGGCCGGCAGCCACCGCGCCGTAGCAGAGGCACGTCGACAGGATGATCGTGTACTCGCGGAGAACCCCGTGAACGTAGTCCTCGATCACCATCTGGATGCCGTTCTTGAAATGCACCAGGCCAACGACGATCGTCAGCGCGGCCACGATCGCCGGAAACGGCCGCGCGAAGTAGCTCACGACGTCGGCATGAGCCTGGCCAAGCATGGGTCCGAACGTGAAGACGAAAGCGGGAACGAGAAACACCAGGGCGACGCTGGACTTCGTCATGCCCCAGTGCCTGCGCGTGCCCTCGCGGGCCGAGCCATGGCCCTCTGCGCGCTTGCGATCGGTCATGTAGCTCATCCGCGCCTCCCTACACGACCATGACGGTCGCGACGGTCAGGACGACGGAAAGGGCGATGATCGCGATGCCCGTCCTCTCCGCGATCGCAACTTCAAGGCCGCGGCCCGTGTCCCAGTAGAGATGCCGCAACCCTGCCAGCGCGTGATACCAGAGCGCCCAGGCCGAAAGCGTCATGATCAGGTCGCCGAGCCAGGAGGTCATGAACCCGTCCGCGAGCGCGAACTGCTGCGCCGAGACCGCCGCCGCAAGGAACCACCAGACAACGAGGAGCGCCGCCAGGATGAGCGAGCTGCCACTGATGCGCGTCAGGATCGACGTCATCGAGGTGACCTGCGGGCGGTATACCGTCAGGTGCGGCGACAGGGGCCTGCTGCCCCGGTTCACGTCGGCCATGCCGTGGCTCCCGTTTCTTGGGCGTCCCGACCTCCATAGCAGAACCGGCGGGCTTGTCACGGCCCCGCGACGCTGCAACGCAGGTGCCGCGAGGCCCTTCGACCGGAATCGGCGCCCGCAGGACCCGCCAGACGCGCACCGACGGGTTGCGCCGGAATCCGCGCCCGCCTTATCCGCCCTGGCCTGCGCCGCCGGACTCGACATCCGGAAGCCATGGCCAAAGGGATCAGGGGCGGCTTGACGTCACGGGCCGGCGCGGTGGCCGCGCCGTGTCACATGGGAATCAGCGCCCAGCAGTCCAGGTCAAGCAGGACGCCTTCCACGTGTTTCCCGTCCTCGCCCTTGAGCGCGAAAGGGGCCGCCTCGGGCTTGTGCGCAACGAGCCGGAGGCGCAGGGCACCGACGCCGCGCGTGCCGGTTTCGGCCTTCTCCAGCACTTCGGACCAGCAGCAGACCGTGTCGCCCGCGAAGCAGGGCGCGACATGGCTGCCAGCGTTCAGGCCGACGATCATCTGGGCGTTCGCGAGACCGTTGAAGGACAGCGCGCGCGCCATGGAGATCACGTGGCCGCCGTAGATGAGCCGCCGCCCGTCCTCGCGAGAAGTGGCGTCGAAATGCACGCGGGCCGTGTTCTGCCAGAGCCGGGTGGCCAGCATGTGCTCGGCCTCCTCGATGGTCACTCGGTCGACATGGTCGATGGTCTCGCCTACCTCGTAGTCGCTCCAGCGATGCGGCTCTCCCGCAAGCCCGTAGTCGTAACCGCCAAACGAAAGCCCCTCGGGAACCACGAGATCCTGCGGACGGACGCTGTCGGACAGCCTGGGCACCACGGGCTTCGGCGCCGGCGAGCCCGGGTCGCGCTTGCGCACCATGACCCAGCGGACGTAGCTGAGCACGGCATCGCCCCGCTCGTTCCAGCCGACCGTGCGAATCCAGACGACGCCCGTCCTGCCGCTCGAGTTCTCCTTTGCGCCGATGACCTCGGACGTGGCCGCGAGCGTCTCGCCCGGACGGACCGGCACAAGCCAGCGACCCTCCGCGTAGCCGAGATTCGCCACCGCGTTGAGCGAGATGTCCGGCACCGTGCTGCCGAAGACCGCGTGGAACACGAGCAGGTTGTCCAGGGGGCCGTCCAGTCCGCAGGAGCGCGCGAACGCTACGGACGAATTGAACGCGTGCCGGGACGGGTAGAGCGCATGGTAGAGCGCCCTTTCGCCGTCGCCCAGCGTGCGGGGAACCGCGTGACCGATCGTCTCCCCGACCCGGAAATCCTCGAAGAATCTTCCCCGGCTCGCCTTCACGTCACTCTCCATGGCCGGGCTGCAGCTCCGCGTCCCGCTTCTTCAGGTCCGGCCGCTTCCGCATGTTTGCCTCCCGGGTCATGCCCCTGCCCGTGCGCGGATTGCGTCCGCCTTGGCAAGGACGGCACGGGCCGTCTCGACATGAAGGTTCTCGACGATTCGCCCGTCGACCACGGCCACTGCCTCGCCACGCGCGATGGCGTCCTCGTATGCCTCGATCTGCCGCCTCGCAAGTTCGGTTTCCGCGTCGCTTGGTGCGAAGACCGCGTTGGCGACGCCGACCTGCGAGGGATGAATCAGGGTCTTTCCGTCCATGCCGAGCGCCCGTCCCTGTTCGCATTCGGTCCGGAACCCTTCTTCGTCCCGGAAGGCGTTGTACACGCCGTCGACGCAGGCAATGCCGGCCGTCCGTGCCGCGAGAAGCACGGTCTGAAGCGCCGCCATCATCGCCATCCGGTCGCCTCCGGTGGCGCAACCGATCTCCTTGGCGAGGTCGTTGGTGCCCAGCACGAAGCCTTCAACCGAAGGCAGCGCGGCAATTGCGGGCGCGTTCAGGACGCCACGCGGGGTTTCCATCATGCACCAGACGGGCGTTTCGGGCACAAGGGCGGCAATCCGCTCCACCTGTTCGGGATCCTCCGCCTTGGGCAGGAGCGTGGCGTCGCACTTCATTCGGGCGACGGCGCGTGCGTCGGCATCTCCCCATTCCGTGTCCGTCCCGTTGATGCGGACGATCCGCTGCCTGTGCCCGTATTCCCCGGCATCGAGCGCGCGTGCCAGGGTCTCGCGGGCCGAGGGCTTCTCCGCAGGCGCTACCGCGTCCTCGAGATCGAAAATGACCGAATCGACATCGAGCGTCGCGACCTTTTCGAGGGCGCGGGCATTCGAGGCGGGGACGTAGAGCACGGAGCGGCAAAGCCTTTGCGGAGCGGCCATTGAACCTTCCTTGATCGAGAGGGCCGGGAGTGCGCGCAACCTGCACGTCCTGCCCGGCGCCCGCAACCCGGACACCTGCGGCAGAAAGGCTCACCTTGCGGCCAAGCGGCCTGTTTCGTTGACGAATCCTGCCGTGCGCGACCGTCACGTGTCCGCCCCGGCCGCATGCATGACTTGAATCGGGTGCGGAGACTCACTAGCAGACTCTCCAGCCAGACCGACTTCACATGGACAGGAGACCCTCATGGCCAGACCAAGGATCGCGCTCATCGGTGCAGGCCAGATCGGCGGAACGCTCGCGCACCTCGCCGCAATCAAGGAAATGGGTGACATCGTCCTCTTCGACATCGTCGAGGGCACGCCACAGGGAAAGGCGCTCGACATCGCCGAGGCCGGGCCGGTCGCGGGCTTCGACGCCAGCCTCAAGGGCACCAACGACTACGCCGACATCGCGGGAGCCGATGTCTGCATCGTCACGGCAGGCGTCCCCCGCAAGCCGGGAATGAGCCGCGACGACCTTCTCGGCATCAACCTGAAGGTCATGAAGGCCGTCGGCGACGGCATCAAGGCGCATGCGCCCGAGGCGTTCGTGATCTGCATCACCAACCCGCTCGATGCCATGGTCTGGGCGCTCCGGGAGTATTCCGGCCTGCCCCACGCCAAGGTCTGCGGCATGGCCGGCGTTCTCGACAGCGCCCGGTTCCGCCACTTCCTCAGCCTGGAGTTCGACGTCTCGATGAGGGATGTCACCGCGTTCGTGCTAGGGGGCCACGGGGACACGATGGTGCCCCTTGTCCGGTATTCCACGGTCGGCGGCATCCCGCTGCCCGATCTTGTCGAAATGGGCTGGACTACCCAGCAACGGCTTGACGCCATCGTGCAGCGCACGCGTGACGGGGGCGCCGAAATCGTCGGCCTTCTTGGCACCGGCTCCGCCTTCTACGCGCCGGCCACGAGCGCCATCGAGATGGCGGCCGCCTATCTAGGCGACCAGAAGCGCCTGCTGCCCTGCGCCGCGCATGTCGACGGCGCCTTCGGCTTGAAGGACATGTATGTCGGCGTCCCGACCGTCATCGGCGCGGGCGGCATCGAGCGCATCGTCGAGATCGACCTTTCCAAGGACGAAAGGGCCATGTTCGACAAGTCCGTCGAAGCCGTCAACGGCCTCGTCGAGGCCTGCAAGGGGATTGACGGCGGACTCGGATAGGGCCGTTTCCGGACGGCGCTTCCAGGCCCACAGCCTGGCAGGTGGATGTGCATCACGGGGCATCGGCAACCCGCAGTTCGGATACGGGAAGAAGCCGTCGGGCGATCCACTCTCGAATGGCATCACGGGTCGTTGGTGAACGTGTCCATGTTGACCCGCTGCGCGTCGGGACTGGCACGGGCCTCGATCTCGACCCAGACGCGGCCGGTGTCACCGTCCTTCACGAGTCCAGGGAGCCAGCAGGATTGAGCCGAATTCCTTGGAGGAATCGCCGCGGCAAAAATTTTGCGACACCATGGCGAAAGGGATGATTCTTCGGACAGCATCACCAGGTGTCGGAGAAAGGAATGGCTTCTCTGCGCCTTGCAACCATGACGTTGGGCGCTGACATTCGGTCCCGATACCAGGAACTTGCCGAGGTCCGGATTCGCGCCCCGCATTGCTGGCTCCGAGCGGCTGTCAGCCAGCATGTGGAGCGCGAGAAAGCGCGCGAGGGCCACGCATCAAGATACGCTCAGGGCGCGCGCACGGCCTTTCGGGAGAACGGCCTGCATGCGATTCATGCCGAGGCTGACGGCTGGATGGCGCGGAGAATCTTGGCGCTGGCAGACGGGATGGACCCCGAATTCCGAAGTTGGCCCATCGCCCATGGCGACAGCGGTCATCTCGTGCTCTGCCGTCTGCATGGAGACCAAGCCGGGTGCCGGCCAGCGCGCGTCAGCGCATGGCGGCGTCGTCCCGAAAGCGTCCGCTGGTGTCCGGGCCGCGGTCAACGCCTGCTCCAGCCTGGGCCCGTGGCTTCGTCCTGCCACCACTCGCATCACTTCGAGACCAACGGCTTCTGACCGGGCACAAGTTTCTTGCACGAGGCTCCACCGCCTGCGGCGCTCGACCAGGAATTCGGCCTGCCAGCCCACCTGGAACTGAAGACTCCCGCTGCCACCGCTCCACTTGGTTGCCCTTGCGCCCTTCCTGTCGAATTCGTCCAGGCAATCCAGGCTCGCCTTGCCCTCGAAGCAGCCGGAGTCCGCATTGGACAAGGCAAGCGCCCAGCACAAACTGCTTTCGCCGTGATTGCCGCAACAAGGCAACCGAACCAGGATTGCGGGATTGGTGACCGTCGCGGAAGCGAGCCTTGCCGTCAAATTGTAGGCTAATTCAAATTCAGATATTGATTCAGCCTAATTGCTTGCTACCTTTCAGAACATGATCATGCGCGACCTCGCCCCCAAGCTGATGGAAGCGGCTCAGACTTGGCCGTCAATCACGCTCACCGGACCTCGGCAGAGCGGCAAGACAACGTTGAGCCGCGCCCTGTTTCCAGATCACCAGTACGAGACGCTGGAAGCCCCCGACATAAGGGCCTTCGCCGCCGAAGACCCCCGCGCCTTCCTGGCCCAATTTCCGGAAGGCGCAATTCTCGACGAGGTCCAGAGAGTGCCCGACCTGCTCTCCTACCTGCAAGGTATCATCGACGCGGACCCCGTGCCGGGTCGCTGGATTCTCACAGGCTCGCAAAACCTCACCCTGCTCGAATCGGTCAGTCAGTCGCTGGCAGGACGGACGGCGGTGCACAACCTCCTGCCACTGACGAGAGGCGAAACGACACGCTTTCCCCGACACCCGAAGACTCTCGACGAAACTCTCTTGACCGGTTCCTACCCGCGCATCTTCGATGAAGGGCATGAAGCCTCGGATTGGCTCGGTTCCTACATTGCAACCTACATCGAGCGCGACGTGCGGACGATCAGCAACGTAGGCGATCTCGAGAGCTTTCAGCGCTTCGTGTCACTTTGCGCGGGCAGGGCAGCACAATTGCTCAACTACTCGTCGATTGCCGGGGATTGCGGCATCTCCCAACCGACCGCGAAGTCCTGGCTCAGCATACTTGAAACCAGCTTTGTCGCTTTCCGCCTTCCAGTCCTTCACGCGAATCTTCGCAAGCGCCTGGTGAAATTGCCGAAGCTGCATTTCTACGATACCGGACTCGTCTGCTGGTTGCTGGGCATCCGCACCCCCGAGCAACTGCGCGCACATCCGCTCCGTGGCGCAATCTTCGAAACTTGGGTGGTTTCGGAGATCGCGAAACATCGGGCCAACCAGGGCGACTCCGGTGGAATCTCGCATTACCGCGACCGGAACGGCGCAGAGGTCGATCTGATAGTCGAAGGCCCGAACGGCGCCACGATCATCGAAGCCAAGTCCTCGGAGACAGCGTCATCCAACCTGTTCGACGGATCCAGGCGCGTCCGAAGGCACCTGTCCCAATCGACCCGCCGATGTTCCGTCGTCGTTGTCTACGGCGGCGATCAACGTCAACGCCGAGGAACCGACTGCCTGGTTCCATGGAGGGAATTGCATGAGTTCGACTGGGACGCATCCGACTGAATCGCCACTGTCCGGACCCCCGTCCCGTCCGCACGCTGATCCAGCCGCCGATGACGAATGGTTCCGGACCAGGGTCTGGGGGCGCTGGCGGACTGATGCCCGGCAGAGCCGCACAAACAGGCGATGCACGAGCCCCGGACACTGGTCTACGCGAAACGCCATACCTGGAATCGAAAGGAGAAATGTAACGGTCGCGGACCCGACGTTGATCTTTGCCTCGACTGCCGTTGACAGCCAGACCGCAGCCTTTGCCCTGACGGACGAGGCCGTAGCCAAGTCAACGCAGCTGCCAGACCGCCCATGACGCAGCCGTCCCGGGAGTGTTGAAGGCACCGGGCAACCGATCGTCCGCCCGGCAATGGCCACGAAGGTCGTGCAGTCCGCATTCCGAACAGGGCGTCGACGGGCTGTTCGGCACGGACCAGATCTGCGGCCAGTCGTTGCCACCCTTGCCCCCGCCCTGGCGTGCCCGTGGCCGACTCCGGGCGGAAAGGCATCAGTGCAACGAGGCACTGTTTCCAGGGACGGGGTCGGTGCCACGCGATGCACATTCGACTTGATTGGCATTCTCCGGCGACCAAGGTAGTCACTGTAACGGCAGGAGGATGCAGCATGCAGAAAGTTCAGGGATTTGGCGGGTTCTTCTTTCGGGCCCGGGACCCGGAGGGCCTTGCAGACTGGTATCGGGACAACCTTGGCATCGATCCGGCCCCGACGAACATGGACATGGCGCCCTGGAGGTCCGAGGCCGGGGTCACGGTCTTCTCGCCTTTCGCTGAGGACACGGACTATTTCGCGTCGGACAAGACTTTCATGCTGAACTTTCGCGTCGCCGACCTGGATGAAATGATCGCGCAACTGACGTCGGCAGGCATAGAGGTCGGCGACAAGAGCGAGATGGAGGGCATTGGCTGTTTCGCGCGCATCCATGACCCTGAAGGCAACGCGATCGAGCTTTGGGAACCCGTGTCGTGAGGCTCGGATGTGCTGAGGACACGCTTGGCACCTCACTGGATTCCATGCCACCCGGTCCCTGACCTCCGGGACAGGGCGATGGGACCTGCCAGTGCCACGGTCGTGACGCTGGCCTCTCTCAGGCGGGTCGCCGAATTTCAGGAAGACAGGGGTCCCGACATCTTGTACCGCAAACTGCCCCGGAAACCGCAATCGGGAGGACGTGTCGCCGAAATTCAACACCGAGGCGACCTGCAGTTCGCCAAGTCCCGGATGTGCCTTTCCCGCATCCGGCAACTTGGACCGGCCCAGAGGCAGACCGATATGCGGACCCTTGGCAACGTTCAAGAACTTGACCTGCATGCCGTATTTCGGAGACGCCAAGGAAAATGCGGCGGCAGGCACAAAATGTTGTGTGTGAACTGGACTCCCGGGTCAAGCTTTTGTAGCAAGGTCTTCAGGAGGCAGGCATGAGACTCAAGGCATTTGGGGAATTGCATCGCAACAGCGCCAGTTCGGCCAGTCCGATCCGCATGCTCCCGGACGATACCGCGGCTCGCAAGATCATTGACGACATCTTGCGGCGGGAAGGTTGGCGTTGCCCGCAATTCGGGACTGACAACAGGATGCCAAGCGGGGCAAGGCTCTGATGTCCTTGGACATGCCCACGACTCAGGGTGTTCGCTACGCCCCGATCAGCAGCGTATGGGAGGGAAGCGACGGCGATCTGCTGGAAGAGATGCTGCGCTTCTACCCGTCAATTCCGGCGGAACCAATTCTTGACGCAACCTACAATGCGGGTCGCTTCTGGCGCGGGTCGGATCGACAGGTGGCGTCCATGGACATTGACCCAAAGTACGCGCCGATGATCGTGGCAGACAATCGCGACATGGTTGGAGTCGAGGACGAGTCATTCAACACGGTCGTTTACGATCCGCCGCACGTAGGGCCGCAGGGCCGGGACAAGAGTTGCAAGCGGTTCGATGTGGACTTTGGCGCGACAATGGCCTGTGGCGCGTCCGAGAATTGGACTCTGAGCTACTTGTATCCGCCGTTCCTGAAGGAAGCCAAGAGGGTGCTCAAGCCGGAGGGGCTGCTGCTCGCGAAGATCACCGACATGGTGAACAACCATCGATCACGCTGGGCGCACCGCGACTTCATGTGCATGGCAGAAGACGCCGGTTTCACCGTATGCGACATGATCGTCAAGATCAGGCGGGGGCCCATGGTTTCGGATCGCTGGAGGACGGCACACCACGCTCGCAAGCGGCATTGCTTCTGGTTCATCTGCCGCAACAGCCATCGCTGCGAGCGACTTCCGCGTGAGTGACTCTCGAGAATTCGACCCGTTGAGTGTCGAGGAACTGGGCCGGAACGCGGCACGGAAGCTGATGGAGTATCCATCTGCGGAACTTCCGCCTCATGCGCCGTTCGGTGGCGTCGGCGTCTACACGATCCACTATCGGGGTGCCTACGCGCCTTATGCCGAAATGCCTGATGATGAACCGATCTACGTCGGGAAGGCAGAACTGCGCGGCAGAAGGCAGGGAAGGGCGTTCGAAGCGCACCCGTCGCCCGTTCTGCACAAGCGGCTGCGCGAACACTCGGATTCGATTCGAGCTGTTAACAATCTGAGCCTTCGGGATTTCCGGTGTCGGTGGCTGGTTCTTGATCCTGTGTGGATCGGTTTGACAGAGCAGGTCTTGATCGCGACATACCGTCCAACGTGGAATTCAGTCGTCGACGGCTTCGGCAACCACGACCCTGGAGCCGGCAGGCGAAATCAAAAGCGGTCCTTGTGGGACACGCTCCACCCAGGGCGTCGGTGGGCGGAAAAGTTGCGCGAGAGCCAACTCAATGTGACCGAAATAATGAACAGCATCGCTGAGCACAGGGGCACGGGAAACCAGGGGTAACAGATCCTGCGGAACGCCCCGAGATTCGGGCCAGGCCACAAGAATGCCAGCCCAGCATGGCCGAACTGGACGAGCCGGTGCACGTTGATGCAACCGCCGAACGGTTGATCCGCGCCGCGTTCCAGCACGTGGCAGCGGCCGAGAACATGATCTCCTGAATGGGCCGGAACACCTGGACGAAATCGAATCGACGTTTCGCGACTTGCAGGACGGGCACCGGCCGCCCGGCCATCGATCCATCCTGCGTCGACCACGCAACGCCAGGCGTTTCGAGCGTCCAAGAGCATGGGCGCAGTGTTGGCCAACCCTTGTGCCAGCCAGGGACCACCAAACCCAATTGCGATTCTGCTTGCTCCTGGATGGGGGCGGACGCTCTCGGTGTTGCTGCCGGATTTGACCCCAAATTTGTCACTTTGGCACACAAATCTCCTCTGAAGCCGCAATCACGCTACATGTGATCACACAAAAAATACAGTGATCACAAAACTGGGACATTTTGACCTATTCCGAAATAACCTGTTGATCGCCGGAAGCTGCGGGTGTTCTTGGACGTGGCCGCATCGAGCGCAAATTGATCAGGGGGCAGCGTTGAACATTCACGAGTATCAGGCAAAGGCGCTGCTGCGCGATGCGGGAGCCCCGGTATCCGACGGGCGCGTGGTCCTGAAGGCAGAGGACGCGAAGACCGCAGCAGGCGCGCTGGACGGACCGGGATGGGTCGTGAAGGCCCAGATCCATGCAGGCGGACGCGGGAAAGGCTCCTTCAAGGAGCCGGACGCCGGAGAGAAGGGCGGCGTGCGCATCGCCGGCTCCGCACAGGAGGCCGCCGAAGAGACCCGCCGCATGCTGGGCCGGACTCTGGTCACCAAGCAGACCGGACCGGCCGGAAAGCAGGTCAACCGCATCTACATCGAGGACGGCTCCACCATCGACCGCGAGATGTACCTCGCGCTGCTGGTCGACCGCGGCACGAGCCGCGTCAGCTTCGTCGCGTCGACCGAGGGCGGCATGGACATCGAGGAGGTCGCGGAAGCGACGCCGGAGAAGATCCTTTCCTTCAGCGTCGATCCCGCGACGGGATACCAGGCCTTCCACGGTCGCCGGATCGCCTTCGCGCTCGGCCTCGAAGGACCCCAGGTCAAGCAATGCGTCCGGCTGATGGGCCAGCTCCATGACCTTTTCGTCTCCAGGGACATGGAGATGCTGGAAATCAACCCGCTGATCGTGACCGGCGAGGGTGACCTGAAATGCCTCGACGCCAAGATGGGATTCGACTCGAACGCCCTGTACCGCCAGCCCGACATCGCCGAGCTCCGGGACACGACCGAAGAGGACCCCAAGGAGCTTGAAGCATCAAGGCACGACCTCAACTACATTGCGCTCGACGGCGAGATCGGCTGCATGGTGAACGGTGCAGGGCTCGCGATGGCGACAATGGACATCATCAAGCTCTACGGCGCCGAGCCCGCCAACTTCCTCGACGTGGGCGGAGGCGCGACCAAGGAGAAGGTGACCGAGGCGTTCAAGATCATCACTTCCGACCCGAACGTGAAGGGCATTCTCGTCAACATCTTCGGCGGCATCATGCGTTGCGACATCATCGCCGAAGGCGTCGTCGCCGCCGTGAAGGAGGTCGGTCTCAAGGTGCCGCTCGTGGTCCGCCTCGAAGGCACGAATGTCGAGGAAGGCAAGCGGATCATCGACTCCTCCGGCCTGGACGTGATCGCCGCCGACAACCTGAAGGACGGGGCGGAGAAGATCGTCAGGGCCGTGAAGGGATGAAGCGCGATCAAGGCGGCGGGCCGGAATACCCGGGGGCCCGCTTCAGCATGAGGAACCATCCGGGCTTGGATAGGACAGTTTAGTGGCGGTACTCATTGACAGGAACACCAAGGTGATCTGCCAGGGCCTGACCGGCAGCCAGGGGACGTTCCACTCGCAGCAGGCGATCGACTACGGCACGAAGATGGTGGGCGGCGTGACCCCAGGCAAGGGGGGCCAGGAGCATATCGGCCTGCCGGTCTTCGACTCGGTTCACGAGGCGCGCGCCGCGACCGGCGCCAACGCGACGGCGATCTACGTGCCGCCACCCTTTGCCGCAGACGGCATTCTCGAGGCCATCGATGCGGGCATGGAAGTGATCGTGGCGATCACCGAGGGAATTCCCGTGCGCGACATGATGAGGGTGAAGCGCGCGCTGCAGGACAGCACGTCCGTTCTCGTCGGCCCGAACTGCCCCGGCGTGATCACGCCCGAGGAATGCAAGATCGGCATCATGCCCGGCCACATTCACGAGAAGGGCTCCGTGGGCGTCGTGTCGCGATCGGGCACGCTGACATACGAGGCAGTGAAGCAGACAACGGATGTCGGACTCGGCCAGTCCACCTGCGTCGGCATCGGCGGCGACCCGATCAAGGGAACGGAGCACGTAGACGTGCTGGAATGGTTCCTCGCCGACGACGAGACGCAGTCGATCATGATGATCGGCGAAATCGGCGGCAGCGCGGAAGAGGACGCGGCCCAGTTCCTCAAGGACGAGGCGAAGCGGGGCCGCACAAAGCCCGTCGCAGGGTTCATCGCCGGCAGGACGGCCCCTCCCGGCCGCCGCATGGGTCACGCGGGCGCCATCGTCGCCGGCGGCAAGGGCGGCGCGGACGACAAGATCGAGGCCATGCGCTCTGCCGGCATCGTCGTTGCGGACAGCCCGTCCGGCCTCGGCGAGGCCATGCTGGAGGCGATCGGGTAGTCATGGAACGCGGCACGAGGTTCCCGGCCCTGCTGCACCGCTTCCTGCCTCCCGGGCGGCACGCCGCCGGTCCGCATGACGCTCGCGAACCTTCTGCAGAGACCGGCCCTGGACCCTGGCCGAACATCAATTTCCGCCCGAAGCTTCACATCCGACCTGGAGGTTTGCGATGACCGAGCAGTCCCCGAACGACATCTTCAAGGCGTCCAGCTTTCTCCAAGGCCACAACGCCGCATATGTCGAACAGCTGTACGCGCGCTATGCCGGCAATCCGGACGCGGTTGACGAGGGCTGGCGCCAGTTCTTCCGCGAGCTCGGCGACGCCGAGGCGGACGCCAGGGCCGAGGCGGCGGGACCGAGCTGGGCCCGGTCCGACTGGCCGCCCGCTCCCAGCGACGAACTGACGGCCGCGCTCGACGGCCAGTGGAGCGATCTCGGCCCCGCCGCACAGAAGCAGGCCGGAGACAGGATCGCGGCCAAGGCCGCCGAAGCCGGCATCCGGCTTTCGGACGAACAGGTGCGCCGCGCAGTGCTCGATTCGGTTCGTGCGCTCATGCTGATCCGGGCCTACCGGATCCGGGGCCATCTCGTCGCGAACCTCGATCCCCTCGGCATGCGCGACGAGGAACCCCACCCGGAGCTCGATCCCAGGTCCTACGGCTTCACCGACGACGACATGGACCGGCAGATCTTCATCGACAAGGTCCTCGGGCTGGAAACGGCCTCGATACGCGAGATCGTCGCGCTCGTGAATCGAACCTATTGCGGCACCTTCGCCCTGCAGTACATGCACATCTCCGACCCCGGGCAGGCATCCTGGCTCAAGGAGCGGATCGAAGGCCTGGGCAAGGAGATCGCCTTCACCCGGAACGGCAGGAAGGCGATCCTGAACAAGCTCGTGGAGGCCGAAGGGTTCGAGAAGTTCCTGCACGTCAAGTACACCGGCACCAAGCGGTTCGGCCTCGACGGCGGCGAGAGCCTGATCCCCGCAATGGAGCAGGTCATCAAGCGGGGTGGCGCCCTCGGTGTCGAGGAGATCGTCATCGGCATGCCGCACAGGGGCCGGCTCAGCGTTCTTGCAAACGTGATGGGCAAGCCCCTGCGCGCGATCTTCAACGAGTTCCAGGGCGGCAGCTTCAAGCCTGACGAAGTCGACGGCTCGGGCGACGTCAAGTACCACCTCGGCGCATCCTCGGACCGCGAGTTCGACGGCAACACGGTGCACCTGAGCCTGACCGCGAACCCGAGCCATCTCGAGGCGGTGAACCCGGTCGTGCTCGGCAAGGTCCGCGCCAAGCAGGACCAGATCAACGACACGGAACGCACGAGGGTCCTGTCGATTCTCCTCCACGGAGACGCCGCCTTCGCCGGCCAGGGCGTCGTTGCGGAATGCTTCGGTCTCTCGGGCCTCAGGGGCCACAAGACCGGGGGAACGATCCACATCATCGTGAACAACCAGATCGGCTTCACGACTGCGCCGCACTTCAGTCGCTCGAGCCCCTATCCCACCGACATCGCGCTGATGGTCGAGGCGCCGATATTCCACGTCAACGGCGACGACCCCGAAGCGGTCGTGCACGCCGCCCGGGTCGCGACGGAATTCCGCCAGAAGTTCGGCAAGGACGTGGTGATCGACATGTTCTGCTATCGCCGCTTCGGGCACAACGAAGGCGACGAGCCGATGTTCACCAACCCGATCATGTACAAGCGGATCAAGAACCACAAGACGACGCTCTCGCTGTACACGGATCGCCTCGTGCAGGACGGGCTCATTCCCGAGGGCGAGATCGAGGACATGAAGGCGGCCCTCCAGGCGCGCCTGAACGAGGAGTTCGAGGCCGGCAAGGCATACCGGCCGAACAAGGCCGACTGGCTGGACGGGCGCTGGAGCCATCTCGACAAGGAAGGCAAGACCTACCAGCGCGGAAAGACCGCGATAACGAAGCCCAGGATGACGGAGATCGGCCGCGCGCTGACAAAGGCGCCCAAGGACTTCCCCCTTCACCGGACGGTCGACCGCCTGCTGGACGCCCGGCGCGAAATGTTCAAGACCGGCAAGGACCTCGACTGGGCCACCGGTGAGGCGCTTGCATTCGGGTCGCTCCTGACGGAAGGCATTCCGGTTCGGCTTTCGGGCCAGGACTCAACGCGCGGGACGTTCAGCCAGCGCCATTCGGGCTTCGTCAACCAGGAGACTGAGGAACGGTACTACCCGCTGAACAACATCCGCAGGGAACAGGCGCATTACGAGGTGATCGATTCGATGCTCTCGGAATACGCCGTCTGCGGGTTCGAATACGGCTATTCGCTTGCCGAGCCGAATTCGCTGGTGCTCTGGGAAGCGCAGTTCGGCGACTTCGCGAACGGCGCGCAAATCATGTTCGACCAGTTCGTGTCCTCCGGCGAGCGGAAATGGCTCAGGATGAGCGGCCTAGTCCTCCTGCTGCCGCACGGCTTCGAGGGCCAGGGCCCGGAGCATTCCAGCGCCCGGCTCGAACGGTTCCTGCAGATGTGCGCCGAGGAGAACTGGATCGTCGCAAACTGCACGACGCCTGCGAACTATTTCCACATCCTGCGGCGCCAGATGCACCGCTCCTTCCGCAAGCCGCTCGTGCTGATGACGCCGAAATCGCTCCTGCGCCACAAGCTGGCCGCGAGCGACGCGGCGGACTTCGTCACCGGATCGAGCTTCCACCGCGTGCTCTGGGACGACGCCGAGAAGGGCCGGTCCGACACGACGCTCGTGCCGGACAAGGAGATACGGCGCGTCGTGTTGTGTTCGGGCAAGGTCTATTTCGACCTCCTCGCAGAACGGGATTCACGTGGCATCGACGACATCTACCTCCTGCGCTTCGAGCAGCTCTATCCGTTCCCGGCCCATGCGACCGTCAAGGAGCTGAAGCGGTTCCCGAACGCGGACTTCGTCTGGTGCCAGGAGGAGCCGAAGAACCAGGGTGCATGGACCTTCATGGAGCCGAACATCGAGTGGGTGCTGACACGCATCAACGCGAAGGTCACCAGGCCGAAATACGCCGGTCGCGCCACCAGCGCGGCAACGGCAGCGGGCCTAGCATCGTCTCACAAGTTTCAACAACAGGCGCTCGTTGACGAAGCGCTGACGCTGGGAAGCTAGATCATGTCAACTGAAGTTCGAGTGCCCGCCCTGGGCGAAAGCGTGACCGAAGCCGTTGTCGCCACCTGGTTCAAGCGACCGGGCGAGCGGGTATCGGTCGACGAGATGCTCTGCGAACTGGAAACCGACAAGGTGACCGTCGAAGTGCCGGCCCCGGCCGCGGGCACGCTGGCGGAGATCGTCGCGGAGGAAGGCGCGACGGTCGCGCCCGACGCGCTGCTCGCGACCTTGAGCGCGACGGACGGCGAGGCGCCTGCGCCCGCGAAGCCCGATGCGGCGCCTGCCGCGACGGCCGCCGCCCGGTCCGGCGAAGGCAAGGCGGACGGGCAGGCCGTCGACGTCATGGTGCCCGCGCTCGGCGAAAGCGTGACCGAGGCGACGGTGTCGACGTGGTTCAAGTCCGCGGGGGACACGGTCGCCGCCGACGAAATGCTCTGCGAACTGGAGACCGACAAGGTTTCGGTCGAGGTTCCCGCCCCGGTCGCGGGCGTCCTGGCGAAAATCCTGAAGGGCGAAGGCGAAACCGTGGAGGCGGGCGGCAAGCTCGCGGTGATGGCGGCCGGCGAAGGCGCCGCGATCGCCGCCGAGCCGGCGGCTGGGGAAGCCGGCGCGGCGCCCGCGACGGAACGGAAAGGCGAGGATGCGCCGTCCGCCAGGAAGATGATGGCCGAGGCGGGCCTTGCGTCCGACCAGGTTTCCGGCACCGGCCGGGACGGACGGGTGATGAAGGCAGACGTGCTGAAGGCGATCTCCGCACCTGCGCAGCCGGACGCTCCGGCCCAGGAAACGCGGGCACCGGTCGCGGTCGCGGACGCGGCGCGGGAAGAGCGCGTCAAGATGACCCGCTTGCGCCAGACCATCGCGCGACGGCTGAAGGACGCCCAGAACACGGCCGCCGTGCTGACCACGTACAACGAGGTGGACATGTCGGCGGTGATGGGGCTCCGGCAGGAATACAAGGATCTCTTCGAAAGGAAGCACGGCGTGAAGCTCGGCTTCATGTCCTTCTTCACGAAGGCTTGCTGTCACGCCCTGGCGGAGGTTCCGGAAGTCAACGCGGAGATCGACGGGACCGACATCGTCTACAAGAGCTTCGTCCATATGGGCATCGCCGTCGGCACGCCGACCGGCCTCGTCGTGCCGGTCGTGCGCGACGCCGACCGGATGAGCTTTGCCGGCATCGAGAAGCGGATCAACGAGCTCGGCGCACGCGCCCGTGACGGCAAGCTCTCGATGGCGGAGATGCAGGGCGGAACCTTCACGATCTCGAACGGCGGCATCTACGGCTCGCTGATGAGCTCGCCGATCCTGAACCCGCCGCAGTCCGGCATCCTTGGCATGCACAAGATCCAGGAACGCCCGGTCGCCTTGAAGGGCGAAGTCGTCATTCGCCCGATGATGTATCTCGCCCTGTCCTACGATCACCGGATCGTGGACGGCAAGGGCGCGGTCACGTTCCTCGTGCGCGTGAAGGAAGCTCTCGAGGACCCGCGACGCCTCCTGATGGATCTTTGACCGACCTGACCGCCTGAAGACCTGCCGCGCTTCCGGTTCGGCGGCACCGGAGCGGCGCCCAGAGAAGGGAACCTGAAATGGCCAGTTATGACGTCATCGTGATAGGCAGCGGACCCGGCGGATATGTCTGCGCGATCCGTTGCGCCCAGCTGGGACTGAAGACCGCGTGCGTCGAGGGCAGGGAGACGCTGGGAGGCACCTGCCTGAACGTCGGATGCATCCCGTCTAAGGCGCTGCTTCACGCGACGGGCATGCTGCATGAAGCCGAAGAGAATTTCGTCAAGATGGGCGTCAAGACGTCGAAGCCAGGCGTCGACTGGAACGCGATGCTTGCCTACAAGCAGGACACGATCGGCGCGAACACCAAGGGGATCGAATTCCTGTTCAAGAGGAACGGGGTGGACTGGCTGAAGGGCTGGGCAAGCATTCCCGAGGCCGGCAGGGTCAAGGTGGGCAAAACCGTCCACGAAGCGGGCAACATCGTCATCGCGACGGGATCCGAGGCATCCTCGCTGCCCGGCGTGGACATCGACGAGAAGGTCGTCGTGACGTCGACCGGCGCGCTGGAACTGCCGAAGATCCCCAAGAGGATGGTCGTGATCGGCGCAGGCGTGATCGGGCTGGAACTTGGCTCGGTCTACAACCGGCTTGGCACGGAGGTGACGGTCGTCGAGTTCCTGGATGCCGTCACGCCGGGGATGGACGGCGAGATCCAGAAGACGTTCCAGAGAACCCTCAAGAGGCAGGGGCTCGCGTTCGTGATGGGCGCAGCCGTGCAGAGGGTCGAGGCGACGAAGACCAAGGCCAAGGTGACCTACCGGCTTCGCAAGGACGAAAGCGAGCACGTGCTCGGCGCCGATGCCGTTCTTGTCGCGACCGGACGAAGGCCCTTCACGGAAGGCCTCGGTCTCGACGCCCTCGGAATCGAGACCGCCGAGCCCGGCCAGATCCGCACCGACGGTCGCGGGAAGACAAGCGTCGAAGGCATCTGGGCGATCGGCGACGCGACGGACGGCCCCATGCTGGCGCACAAGGCGGAGGACGAGGGCATGGCGGCGGCCGAGTGCATCGCGGGCCAGGCGGGCCACGTGAACTACGACGTCATCCCGTCCGTGATCTACACGCATCCGGAAGTCGCAAGCGTCGGGCAGACCGAAGAGCGGCTCAAGGAGGCAGGACGGTCGTTCAAGGTCGGCAAGTTCCCCTTCATGGGCAACGGGCGGGCCAAGGCGAATTTCGCCGCCGACGGGTTCGTGAAGCTTCTCGCGGACAGCGAGACCGACCGGATCCTCGGCGCCCACATCATCGGGCCGATGGCCGGCGACCTGATCCACGAAATCTGCGTGGCGATGGAATTCGGTGCGGCAGCCGAGGACGTGGCGCGCACCTGCCACGCGCACCCGACCTATTCCGAGGCGGTCAGGGAGGCGGCGCTGGCCTGCGGAGACGGGCCCATTCACGTCTGACCGCGGCCAGCCTGCCGTCACGCCTTGCCGCGGGCATCCTGCGGGTCGCCCTCGATCTCCGGAAGGACGATCGCGCCGACACTGCCGCCGCCGGCGGCGGCGGTTGCCGGTTCGCAGCACGCGGGGCTTTCCGCGCAACCTTCGGGCATGCGCCTGGCCTCAGTTCCCGACGGTCTGGAGCCACTCCATGACATCGCCTCTGACCGACTGGTGTCCGCTCTCCCGAGCCCGGTCGATGACCCCGCGCGCCTCGGAAAGATCGACACGCCGGATCAGGTGCTTGACCGGTCCGATCGAGGCCGGGCGCATCGACAGCGCCCGAAGCCCCATGGCGGCAAAGCACATTGCGTCGACCGGACGGCCTGCATCCTCGCCGCAAAAGCTGACCGGCGTGCCCGTTTCGTCGCAGCGGCGCGTAATGTGCTCGATGAAGCTCAAGTAGCTGACGTTCAGCGTGTCGTAGCGCTTGCGGACACGTTCGTTCTCGCGATCAGCCGCAAAGAAGAACTGCTTCAGGTCATTGCCGCCAATGGAAATGAAGTCGGCGACCTCGAACAGCTTTCGCGGCGCGAAGGCAAGGGACGGCGTTTCGAGCATTGCCCCGATCTCGAGATTCTCGGGAAGCGCGTGGCCAAGCTTCCTTTCGCGCTCGACCTCGTCGAGGACATGCTGGCGAGCGGCCATGAATTCCTCGAGCTGCGCGATGAAGGGGAACATCACTGTCAGCGGCCGCCCGTTTGCTGCGCGGATCAGGGCCTGCAACTGCATCCGCATCACGCCCTTCCTGTCAAGCGCGACCCGGATCGCCCGCCAGCCAAGGGCCGGATTCGGCTCGTCCTCGCGCTTCATGTAGGGCAGCATCTTGTCGGATCCGATGTCGAGCGTCCGAAACACGACGCGCTTGCCGTTGGCCGAATCCAGGACGCGGGAATAGATGCCTGCAAGCTCGGCGCGTTGCGGCACGCTTGAACGTGCAAGAAACTGCAGCTCGGTCCGAAAGAGTCCCACGCCCTCCGCGCCCGAGCCCTTGAGCGACGGCAGTTCGGCAATGAGGCCCGCGTTCATCTGGAGCGAGACCTGTATTCCGTCCCTCGACTCTGCGGGCAGTTCCCTGAGATCCGCGTACCGCTCCTGGGCCTTGGCCCGCATCGCGGTCTTGTCGCGGAACGCGGTGATCACGGACTCGTCGGGCCGGAGATGCACGAGGCCCTGGTCTCCGTCGACCATGATGTGATCGCCGTTCAGCGCTTCCAGGGTGATGTCGCGGCCCGCATGGACGATCAGGGGAATCACCCAGGCCCGCGCAATGATGGCCGCGTGGCTGCCGACCGAGCCCTGCTCGAGCACGATGCCCTTGAGCTTGCCTCGTCCGTAGTCCAGCAGTTCGGCGGGTCCGATGTTGCGCGCCACCAGGACGGCATCGTCGGGGATGTCGGCGGCGGGGTCGCCCCCCTGCCCGGTCAGGATGCGCAAAAGCCGGTTTGAAAGATCGTCCAGATCCTGGAGCCGCTCGCGAAGATAGGCGTCCGGAGACCTGCCCAGGCGCCGCCGGGCCGTGGACTGCTCCTTCTCGACGGCCGCCTCGGCGGAAAGCCCGGCCGCGATGTCGTCCTCCATGCGCTTCAGCCACGATCGCGAGTTGGCGAACAGCCGATAGGCCTCCAGCACCTCGACCTGGTCCTTGTCAACCGCGTCCTGGCCGACGGATGCCAGCATGTCATCGACCGACACGCGCAGCCGGTCCACCGCCTCGCGCAGCCTTTCGGTCTCCCTCTCCGGATCGTCGGCAACAGGGTTGGTGACGACGACGCGCGGCTCGTGGAGATAGACATGCCCTTCGGATACGCCTTCCTGCCCGATCTGGCCCTGGAACTGCAGGGGTCTCGTGTGAAGTGCGCGAAGCGCCTCGCCTTCGCCGACGAACGCGCCGAGCTCGGTCATTTCCGCGAGCACCATTGCCACGACCTCGAGCGCGTACACCTCGTCATCGGAAAACGCCCTCGCCTCCCGGGACTGGACCACGAGAACGCCCAGGCGATCCCCGAGCCGCTGGATCGGCACGCCGCAGAAGGAGGAAAAGACCTCTTCCCCGGTCTCGGGCATGAAGCGGAAACCCTTGGCGGAGGGCGCGTCAGCCTCGTTGATGACGATTCCGTCGCGGGCCACGCGTCCGACCAGGCCTTCGCCAAGCCGCATCCTCGTCTTGTGGACCGCATCCTTTTTCAGGCCCTTGGAAGCGCAGAGCTCAAGCGTGTCGGAATCGAGGAACAGGTAGATCGAGCAGACTTCGGACTTCGTTTCCTCGGAGATAATCCTGGTGACATGGTCGAGCCGCGCCTGTCCGGCGCTGTCCTCGGCGAGTGAATCCCGCAAGCGCCGCAAGAGCTTGCGGCTTCCAGTCTCGATCTGCTGCACCATCCCGTCGCTTTCGTCCTGTTCCGGCGGAACTGCCGCCGCCCGGGCCGAGTAGACCACAGTTGCAGGGCGAAACAAACGGCAAATGCGGGGCGCAATCATGAACGAAACGCGACATCCGACCCGCGGCCGCGGCACGGCTCCGGACGTTTCCGGGGAGTTTCAGGCGCCATGTCCGACCGGCAATCCCTCCGGTCCCGAAACAGCGGAAAGCGCCATTGGTTCGGCCGGGACCGCGGCCGTGCTGGCGTCCGGGTCAGTTCATGCGGCGTCAGAGAGCTCGAACGCCTCGTGAAGCGCCTGCACGGCAAGCTCCAGGTACTTCCGGTCAATCAGGACGGAAATCTTGATCTCCGAAGTCGAGATGACCTTGATGTTGATGCTCTCGTCGCGAAGTGCCGCGAACATCCGTGACGCAACGCCGGCATGACTCCGCATGCCGATTCCCACGACGGAGACCTTGGCCACGTCCTCGTCTGTCACGAGCTTGCCGTAGTTGACCTCTCCCGAAGCCTTGACCGCTTCCATCGCCTGCCTGGCGCGCGCGACCTGGTTCACCGGCAGCGAGAACGTCATGTCGGTGCGACCATCCTCGGAGATGTTCTGGACGATCATGTCCACGTTCACTCCAGCCGTCGCCAGCGGGCCGAAGATCGCGGCGGCGATGCCGGGCCGGTCCGCGACCGACAGCAGGGTCATTTCCGCCTCGTCGCGGCTGAAGGCGACACCGGCAACCACGTTCTTTTCCATGATGTCCTCCTCGGCACAGACAAGCGTGCCGGCATTGTCGTCATTGGTCCCGAAAGTCGACAGGACGCGCAGGCGCACGTTGTAGCGCATCGCAAGCTCGACCGAACGGGTCTGAAGCACGCGAGCGCCGAGCGAGGCCAGTTCCAGCATTTCCTCGAACGCGATCCGGTCCAGCTTGCGGGCCTTCGACGTGATCCTGGGATCGGTGGTGTAGACTCCGTCGACATCGGTGTAGATGTCGCAGCGCTCGGCGCCGAATGCGGCCGCGAACGCAACCGCGGTGGTGTCCGAGCCGCCGCGACCGAGAGTCGTGACGCGTCCTTCCGGAGAGATGCCCTGGAATCCGGCGACAACCGCGACCTTCATGCCCTCCGCGAACTTGGCCGTGATGTTCCCGGTCCCAATGTCCTCGATTCGCGCCGCCGCATGGGCGCTGTCCGTCTGCACGGGCACCTGCCAGCCGGCCCACGACCGCGCCGGAATCTCCATCTCCTGCAGCGTCAGCGCCATGAGCCCGGCGGTGACCTGTTCGCCCGACGAAACCACGGCGTCGTACTCGCGGGCATCGTAGAAGCGCGACGTCTCCTCGACCCAGCCGACCAGCTCGTTCGTCTTTCCGGACATCGCCGAGACGATGACGATCACCTCGTGGCCGCGCTCGACCTCGCCGCGCACCAGGCGCGCCGCATGCCGGATTCGTTCCAGCGAGGCAACCGACGTGCCACCGAATTTCATGACGAGAATGGGCATCGTCCCCCGCCCGCGTTGCATTCGGCACTACTTACGGCGGAGACCCGCAAGGTGCAAGAAATGCGCCGGTGCGCAACGACATGCTGCGCGAGCCAGTCCCGTTGGACAGGCTGGCTGCTCTCGCCGAAACAGGGGCAGCGCCAGGAACTGGCCGAACGAGCCGGTCTCGGCCACTTCGGCGGCAGGGTTGATTGCGCGCGCGACCGTGCTTACGTCGCGTCTCGATGCCTCTGCGGGATTCAGCGCTCTGCCTTGCCCTTCTGGGACTTCTCCCGTGCAGCCCGCTGCTCGCCGGCGACATCGCGATCATTGACCCGTATGCGCGTGCCTCGCGCCCCGGGGCGCCGACCGGTGCGATATTCATGTCGATCCGAAACACGGGCGCATCCGCCGACCGCCTGGTTGCCGCGAGGTCGCCTGCCGCCGCCATGGTCCAGGTCCATGCTCATGTCGAGGACGGCGGCATCATGAGGATGCGGGAGATCAAAGCGGGCATTCCGCTTCCGGCAGGCGCCACGCACACGCTGTCACGCGGTGGCGACCACGTGATGCTGATGGGCGTGACGCAGGAACTCGTTGACGGCGAGACCGTGCCGCTGACGCTGGTCTTCGAGATCGCCGGCGAGGTCGTGATCGAGGTTCCAGTCGACAACGAACGCGGCCAGCCGGCAGGCGGCACCGGACAATAGAAGCCACTGGTTCATTCCGCAACGAATGCAGCTCCCGCGCGCGCGCCCCGCGAAACGATGCGCCTGTTGCATGATCGCGAGGCAGCCACGCTCAGGCATTCAGGAGACGCTCGACCCAGAGGGGCACGACTCGCGTTGCCGGCCCCTCGATCCTCTCGTGGAAGAGTCCCGAGATTTCCGACGGCGCAAGATTGATCTCGATCGTGTGCGCACCTGCCCTTCTGGCCTCGCCGACGAATCCGGCCGCCGGATGCACCTGGCCGCTTGTCCCGATGGCGGCGAAGACACTGGCCGAATCCAGATGCCTGGCGATCTCGTCGAGCGCATGCGGAACCTCGCCGAACCAGACCACGTCAGGCCGTGTGGCCGGCTCCGAGCATTCCGGACACGGGTCGGCGGCATGCATTTCCGTGGGCGCATCCCACCCGGCGCCGCAGGATGCGCAGGTCGCACGGTCAAGCCTTCCATGCATGTGAATCGCGGCGGTCCCCGTCGCTTCGTGAAGCGAGTCCACGTTTTGCGTGACGATCACGACCTCGCCCGGATAGTCCCTTTCAAGCCGCGCAAGTGCGGCGTGCGCCGCGTTCGGCTCGGCACCGGAGGCGTTCTTGCGCCGGGCGTTGTAGAAGTCGTGAACCTTGTTCGGGTCACGCCGGAAACCCTCCGGCGTGGCCACTTCGTTCAAGTCGTAACGAGTCCAGACCCCTCCCTTGTCGCGGAAGGTGCCAAGCCCGCTTTCGGCCGAAATGCCGGCGCCGGTCAGTACGACAATCTTGCCGGGGTTCCTGTCCATGTCCGGACCATGTTAACGGGTGGCGACAAGTGCGGGAAGCGCATTGGCAGACTGGTCACTTGCGGCACCGGAAGGCGGAGTGGGATGGGCGCATGAAACTCTTCGTTGGCCTTGGCAATCCTGGAGGCAGGTACGCCGGGCACAGGCACAACGTCGGCTACATGGTGGTCGACAGGATTGCCGCAGATCACGGTTTCGGCGGGTGGAGGTCGAAGTTCCAGGGACAGGTCAGCGACGGTCGGCTGGGATCCGGCAAGATCATGCTGCTGAAGCCTGAGACGTTCATGAACGAGTCCGGCCGGGCCGTGGGCCAAGCCCAGAGATTCCACAAGCTGGCGCCGGAGGACGTGATCGTGTTCCACGACGAGATCGACCTTGCGCCGGGAAAGATGCGCGTGAAGCAAGGCGGCGGGCACGCCGGTCACAAGGGCCTGCGCTCGATTGACGCCCATGTCGGCAACAACTACCAGCGCATCCGGATCGGCGTCGGACACCCCGGTCGGAAAGACGCCGTGCAGTTCCATGTGCTGAGAGACTTTTCCAAGGCGGATCAGGCTTGGCTGGAAGACCTGCTGGCCGGGATCTCGGACGCCGCGCCATTTCTGGCGACGGACGAAATCGACAAGTTCCGCAATGCCGCGACACGCCGGACGGCGCGTTCGGAAGGGAAGCCAGACATCGCGCCGCGGCGATCAGCGCCGGTTCCCGCGTCTCCGGATGACGAGGATGGCCGATCTGCGCTGCAGAAGCTCCTCGACAGGTTTCGGCGCTAGTCCGTCGCTGGCCGAAACCCCTATTCGCCTGCCGCACGCTCCGCAAGTCGTCCGCCATCGGGCACGATTCGAACGATGCAGGGCGCGGCAATGCAGACATTCACAGTTGCCGCGGCACGCTGTATCCTCGAGCTGAAGTCGCACGGCCACCATCGGACCAGGAGCAGCCCATGAACAAAGATCCCTCCGTCAACGTCCTGGGCGATCCGCTGGAGCCATGCTCGGTCGATCCCGTCACCGGGTTCTTCCGGGACGGATGCTGCAACACCTGCAGCGAAGATCAAGGAAGCCACACGGTCTGCGCGATCATGACCGCAGAGTTCCTGGCCTATTCGAAGTATGTCGGCAACGACCTGTCGACGCCGCGCCCGGAATTCCATTTCTCCGGACTGAAACCCGGGGATGCATGGTGCCTCTGCGCGGGACGTTTCCTCCAGGCTGCGGACGAAGGCGCCGGTCCGCGAATCCGGCTTGCCTCCACGCACCGCAAGGCGCTGGACATCGTGCCGCTGGAGATCCTGACGGAGCACGCCACGGCCGAATGACCGGCACGGTCAAGTTGCAGCTCCGGTTTCGGGAACCTGACCCATGGGCCGTTCCGCGACGGAGCACGCCCTGACCTGCACGCGCCGGCATGCAAGCCGGGGCGAACCGGCGACCTGGGCTATTGCAGCTTTGCCTCGACCGTCGCGATCGCCTCGTCAATCATCTCTCCGGCACGGGCCGGACTCATGTTTTCGGCAACGACCAGGCCGGCAGCGGAAACCGCAATCTTGACTGCCTCCTCGCGCACCTGCTTGACCGCACGATGCTCGGCAGAGGCGATCTGGTCCTGCGCTGCCTGGAGCCGCCTCTCGATCGCGAGGGCAAGGTTCTTCCGGGCCTGTTCCGCAGCTTCCTCGGCACTTTCCTTCGCGGCGGCAATGATGCGCTCGGAGTGGACCCCGACTTCACGCTGCCTGCTTTCGAATTCCGCAAGGACCGATTCCGCTTCCTCCCGAAGTGCGCGGGCCTCGTCCAGTTCGGCCTGAATGCCGGCCGCCCGCTTGTCGAGAAGCCCGGCGACCAGGGACGGCACCTTGAAATAGACGAGCACGCCAATGAACAGCAGGAACGCGAGCGTGACGATGAAGTCCGTGTTCGACAGCTTGTAGAATTCGAGCGAAAACGGGTTCTTCGAAGCGGCAACGGCGGGTGTTGCAGCAAGAAGGGCAAGCAGGGAGAGCGCTCTTGTCATCGCCCTATCCCTTCATCTGCGCGGCCACCGCCGCGTCAATCGCCGCGCCGTCAACCTTCACGCCCAACGCAGCCACGACGTCGCTTGCCGCGCTGCGCGCGACGTCGCGTACGGCATCGGCCGCACCTCTGCGAATCTCGTCAATGCGGGCTTCGCTCTCGGCGGCCTTGGAAGCGATCTCGGCGTCGGCCCTTTCGATCGCGGCATCGACCTCCGCCTGCATTTCCGCCTTGGCCTCGGCAGCAATCCGGCCGGCCTCGGCCCGGGCCTCCGCAAGGGCCTTCTCGTACGCCTCCTCGGCGTTGGCCGCCTTCTGCTTCAGTTCCTCCGCGGTCGCGATGTCGCTCGTGATCGCTCCCTGTCGGGCGGCGAGCACTTCGGCGATCCTTGGCAACGCCACCCGGGACAGGACGAGATAGATCACCACAAGCGTGATCACGAGCCAGAAGACCTGGTTCGGGAAAGTGGAGAAGTCGAGCTGCGGCATGCCGGCCGAACTCTCGGCGGCAGCACTTGCAGCGTCCGTGGCCTCTGTAGCCATGGCCAGCCTCCTCAAACCTTGTTGTCATCTCCCGGACGACTCTCGCGAGCCTCCGGTGCGAAAGGATGCCGAGGAGTCCTAGACGGCGAACATCAGCAGCAGCGCGACGAGGAACGAGAAGATCCCGAGAGCCTCCGAGAACGCGATGCCGATGAACATCGTTGCCATCTGTCCGGGAGCCGCCGACGGGTTCCGCAGCGCGCCGGAAAGAAAGTTCCCGACGACATGGCCCACACCGACTGCGGCTCCGCCCATGCCCGTGCAGGCCAGGCCGGCGCCAATATAGGCTCCCATTTGTACGACGTCACCTTCCATTTGTATTCTCCTTGCGTTGGAAGTGTTTCCTGCGGCGGGCGACCCGCCGTTGATTCAGTGTTGCGGATGCAGCGCGTCCCTCAGATAGACACATGTGAGGATGGCGAACACGTAGGCCTGGATGAACGACACGAGCGTCTCGAGCGCATAGATCGCCGTGATCGCAAGAACCGACAGCGGGGAGATCGCGGCAATGGCCGCAAAGGTCGCGAAGACCTTGATCACCGCGTGGCCGGCCATCATGTTTCCGGCAAGCCGGATCGAATGGCTGACGGGCCGCACGAAGTAGCTGATGACTTCAATGATCGCGAGGATCGGGCGCAGCACGAGCGGCGCCGCCTGGATCCAGAAAAGCCCGAAGAAGCCCGCACCGTTCTTGACGAACCCGATGACGGTGACCGTCACGAAGACCACGATTGCCATGACGGCCGTGACCGCGATGTGGCTCGTCGTCGTGAATGACAGCGGCAGGAAACCCAGGAAGTTCGAGAACACGATGAACATGAACAGGGTCATGATGTACGGAAAGTAGCGCAGCCCGTCCTTGCCCACGACATCCTCGACCATCCTGTAGACGAAGCCGTAAGCGAGTTCGGCAATCGACTGCGTCCGCGTCGGCACCAGCGCCCGGCCCCTTGTGCCCAGGACAAGGAGCGCCACGACGCAGAGGACGGCGAGCGCCATCCAGAAGGTCACGTTGGTTACCGTGACGATGCCTACCGGCCCGTCGCCAAAGAGCGGCTTGACGATGAACTGGTCCATTGGATGGAACGCCAGTCCGCCTTCCTCGCCGTGTGTCTCTGTCGCCACGTCAGTCCCTCTGCTTGTCGTCCCCGGACGGGTCCGGCGGCTGAATTTCCTTGGCCGTGTGCATCATGGTCCTGATGCCCGCGGCGAACCCGAAGAGCGTGAAGACGATCATCAGCCACGGCGCCGTGCCGAACAGTGTGTCAAGCCCGAAGCCGATCCCGAATCCTATCCCCAGCCCCACGACCAGTTCGAGAACCATGCGCCACGCCACGTGGGCCTGGGAATAGTGCTCGTCCTGGTGGCGTTTCGGCGCATCCTTGTCACGCCTTTCCGCGAGCTTCGCGTCCAGCGCCTCAAGCCGGGCCTTCCGATCCTCGCCGGTTGCGGCCATGCCAAAAACACCCCGTGAGAGTTCCCGCGCTGTCTAGGCAGGGAACCAGGGCAAGTCAAGCGATCGGGGAATGCAGGCGAGGAGCGGTCAACCACCTGATTCAAAACGATTAACGACGGAACGCATTCAACGGGCCAGGCTCGTCCGCAAGAAGGGCATGTTCAACCTTCCGGTTGACGATCAGGCGGTTAGCGCGGCAGATGCGTCCATGAAACCGGCACTAGACGCGATATTTCAGGCGCTTGCGGACCCCACGCGCCGACAGATCCTCGCCATGCTCCTCGAGGACGACATGGCGGTCACGGACGTGGCCGAACCCTTTGACATGTCGCTGGCCGCGATCTCCAAGCATCTCCGCGTGCTGGTCCACGCCGGGTTGATCAGCCAGGAAAGGCGAGGCCGGGTCGTCTGGTGTCAGCTTGAGCCGCAGGCCTTCAAGGACGCCAGCGTCTGGATGCAGGGCTTTGGCCAGTTCGAGCCTGTCGACCTGGATTCATTCGAGGCGTTCCTGGAACGCGAACTGACCCTGGATTGACGCTCTCGCGCGTTCCGCGACCCGGACGCCCGTCGATTCAAGCCGTCGAAGCCGGTGCGGCGCAGATGGCTCGCAAGGCGCCGCGTCTTCCGGAAAGGCGGGTCTGCAGGCAGGCACGAAGATGCAGTCCCTGCATGCGCGCTCCGATCACTCGCATGGTCATGGGAATGCGCAAGTCCGGCCAGGCGCCTTTGCGAGGCGGCCGCCTTGCGGAAGCCACCAGTTGCCCGGTCCCGGCATTCGTCCAGTTCCGCAACGTCGAATTCCGCAGGTGACGCGAATCCCGCGCCGTGGTATCGTGCATCCATGCGGAATTCTTGGGGTTTCGAACTCGGCACGTCGGATATCCGGTTGATGTACCGGGACGACCTCGCATGGGCGGAGGTCGCCAGGGCAAGGATCGAGGGCCCGGACTTCGAGGAGCGCATGAAGGCAATGGTTGCGCTGATCGAGGATGACGCGGCGGCAGACCTGCTGTTTCCGCGCAGCCAGATACTGTACGCCGACGTCCGGATCGATCCCGACAGCACCACGCGGCAGGAACTCGAGCGCGTTCTTTGCGAGCATATGCCGCACGGGACTGGCGAACTGGATCTTGACTGGGAAGTGACGGTACACGGCGCCGTCCGGGTCGCGGCAATTTCGGTGGAGACCCTGAAGGAGGCCCTGGACTTCGCTTCGGCGCAAGGCATCCGCGTCGGCGAGCTCTCCTCGCTCGCTGACCCGGTCGACTTCCCTCGAACTCCCAGATTCTGCGGACGTGACGCTGAAGTCCCGCTCGCATCCATGATCGAAGACGCCTCGATCTCCAAGGCCCGCAAGATCCCCATTCCAGGGTTGATCCCCGCAGCAAGGATGGGCGGTCGCTTGATGCATTTGCTGGGCACGGCTGGACATCGGTTCCCGCAGCGTCAGCGAACCGGTGCGATGTTCGCAGCCGCGCTCGCGGCCGCCCTGGGAGTTGCGGCCCTGCTCTGGACCGCGCTGCCGCCCGAGTCGACGACCTTCGAGCAGGCGCTGGGGAAAGGCCCCGAAAGCGGCCTGGCCACGGGAGCACCGGTCACCGGACCGGAACTCGCTGCCCAGGCGCCGGAAAGCGTGGACACGGAAAGTGGACTGTTGCTGCACCAACCGCCGGTCGCCCACACCGACGCACGGCAGCTCTCTGACCTGTGGCGTCGGAGCGAGCTCCAGGCACCCGCCGAAGGCGCCGGCATCGCCCCCGCACCCCTGACGAAGGCATTGGCGTCGACGCAGCCACGTTTCCCACCCTTGCCGACGGCCGGGCGCGAGGCGCCGCAGCGCGCGGACACGGCAAGCGGCCTCTTGCTGCAACAGCCGCCGGTCGTCCAAGCCGACGCAGGGCGGCTGGCGGACCTGTGGCGTCGGAGCGAGCTTCAGGTACCGGCCAATGGAGCCGGCATCTTCGCCGAACCCCTGCCAACGGCGCAGACCCTTGCGCTGCCACATGTCCCGCCCTCGCCGCAAGCCGGGCACGAGGCGCCGCAGCGCGTGGACATTGCAAACGGCCTCTTGCTGCAACAGCCGCCGGACGTCCACGCGGACGCACATCAGGTGGCGGACCAGTGGCGCCAAGGCCAAATTCGGGTGCCCGCCGGTGAAGTCGGCATGACCGCCGCACCCTTGCCGTCATCGTTGGCCTTGACGCAGCCGCATCTCCCGCCCTCGCCGCAAGCCGGGCACGAGGCGCCACAGCGCGCGGACACGGCAAACGGCCTCTTGCTGCAACAGCCGCCGGACGTCCGCGCGGACGCACATCTGGTGGCGGACCAGTGGCGCCAAGGCGAACTTCAGGCGCCCGCCGGTGAAGTCGGCATCACCGCCGCACCCCTGCCGACGGCGCTGGCTTTGGCGCAACCGCATCTCCCGCCCTCGCCGCGAACCGGGCACAAGGCGCCGCAGCGCGTGGACACGGCAAGCGGTCTCTTGCTGCAGCAGCCACCGGTCGTCCAGGCGGACGCGCATCTGGTGGCGAACCAGTGGCGCCGGGGCGAACTTCAGGCGCCCGCCGGTGAAGTCGGCATCACCGCCGCGCCCCTCGCGAATGCGCTGGCCTTGGCGCAACCGCGTGTCGCGCCCTGGCCACATGCCGGACCAAGCGCACCTCCTGTCCTGGACGTACCGCTCCCGGCGGGTCGCGATTCGCTGGCACCCGCAGCCGCAGACCGACTCATGCCGCACGACGGTTCGCCACCCGGCACGAAACCCGCAATCGACCTGCCGGCATACGCGTTGCGCGAAACAGGCGACGTCCCGGAAAGACCCGTCGACGGCGGTCCTGCTCCGGCATTGGCCGCCGGCAATCCGCCCGTCCCTCCGGAACTCCAGCCCCGCATGCGACCCGACGGGTTCGCGGAACACGTCGAACGCCTGAAATTCGGCGGGCGGACTCTCGCCGAGCTCGCGACCCTGCGCGCCCAGCCGCGGCCGGAATCGGCTCAGCAACTGGCCGCCAGCTCGGCGGAACCGACCGCTGCGACGATTGGGTCCGGATCCTCGGCACCCGGAATGCGGCCTGAAAACTTTGATGCGGTCGTCGCGGCGGTCGACACCCAGCGACGTCTCGCGGCCGCTGCACGGGTACGGCGGGCGCTCGATGCCGCGAGGAACGCGGAGTCCGCGCTTGTCGCTGATGCCGAACCTGAACTGACCCAGGCGGACCGGGCGGCCAGCGGCACGCCGTCACGCTCGACCGTTGCAACGCGGGCGACGATCCCGAATGCAATCAGGCTCAACGAAGTGAATCTCGTGGGCGTCTACGGCACCACTGGCGATCGCCGCGCGCTCGTGCGCCTGCCATCGGGAAGATTCGTGCGCGTGAGGGTCGGCGACCGCGTCGACGGAGGAAGGGTTGCCCGGATCACCGAAAGCGAACTGTTCTACCAGAAAGGCAACCGGACGGTCTCGCTGAGCGTCCCGAGGGGCTGACAGGACCGGTTGGCGCGTCACCGGCCGACCGCTACCCGGAGGCCGCTTCGCCGTATTCCCCCCTTGCGAGTTCCTCGGCCTCGATCGATTCGAAGAGTGCCTTGAAGTTTCCTTCCCCGAACCCCTCGTCACCTTTCCTCTGGATGAACTCGAAGAAGATCGGACCGATCACGGTCTTCGAGAATATCTGGAGCAGGATCCTTGTCTCCCCTCCGTCCACGACCCCCTCTCCGTCGATCAGGATGCCATGCCTCTTCATCCTTTCGATCGGCTCGTCATGGCCGGCGACACGTTCCCTCGACAGTTCGTAGTATGCGGCCGGTGGCGGCGGCATGAACCGAAGGCCGTTCTCGTGGATCGCGTCGGTTGCGTCATAGATGTCGCGAGCCCCGACGGCGATGTGCTGGATGCCCTCCCCGTTGTACTTCTTCAGGTAGGTCACGATCTGGCCCGTCTCGCCGCGGTCCTCGTTGATCGGAATGCGTATCCTTCCGCAAGGCGACGTGAGGGCGCGGCTGTAGAGACCCGTGTACTTTCCCTGGATGTCGAAGAACCGGATTTCCTTGAAGTTGAACAGGTCGCCGTAGAACCGGAACCACACGTCCATGTTGCCCTTGAAGACGTTGTGGGTCAGGTGATCGATGTACCAGAACCCCACGCCCTCCGGCTTGCTGGCCGCAAGCCAGTCGAACTCCTCGTTGTAGGGCGAGGTGTCGTGGTAGCGATCGACGAAGTAGATGAGGCTGCCGCCAATTCCGACGATCGCGGGCACGTCCATGGTCTTTCCGGGTCCGGCATACTCCTCGGCTCCGAGCGCCACTGCACGCGCCAAGGCGTGTTTCGCGTCCACGACGCGCCATGCCATCGAGGGCGCGGCGGGCCCATGCTTGCCGATGAACCCGCTCGCGTGGCTGTACGGCTCGGCATTGATGACGTAGGTGATGTCGCCCTGCTGCCAAAGCTCGACGGCCTTGGTCTTGTGCGTCGCGACGTGCGCGTATCCCATCCTGGCGAACAGGTCCCGTAGCTCCTGCGGCTCGGGATGAGCGAACTCAACGAACTCGAACCCGTCGGTTCCGGCCGGATTCTCCGGCGTGATCCTGGACTTGGGGGTGTCATGCGGAAAAGGGCCCAATTGCGCATCTCCTTCTGCAGCGTGGGACAACCATAGCGCCATTGCGGTGCGGGATTCGCGCGTCTTTCGGGCACTTTTCCAAATTTTTTGCATGAATATTGCATATCATTCATGATTCATGCATGATTTCCGCATGACAGCGTTGGACGATACGGATCTTCGGCTACTGGCCGCACTCCAAGGCAATGCACACCTGACCGCCGAGAAACTCGGCGAAATCCTGCATCTGTCCCCGAGCCAGGTCGGACGCCGCCGTCAGCGCCTTGAAGCCGAAGGACATATCGAAGGCTATCGCGCCCGGATCTCCGCAGCCCGGCTAGGACTCTCTGTGCAGGCATTCGTGGCCGTCCAGATGGCGACCCATTCACCCGCCCTGATCAGGACATTCGTTCGAACCATCGAAACCCGGCGTGAAGTCACCAGCGCCTGGACCATGACGGGCGAGGCGGACTATCTCCTCAGGGTCTACTGTGCCGACTTGCCGACGTTCAACCGGTTGATCCACGAAGTCCTGCTGCCCCATCCTGCGGTGGCCCGCGTGCAAAGCCAGATCGTCATGGAGCAGATCAAGGCGGACGGTCCGTTGCCGGTCTGAACCTTCCGGCGGACCGGCCTGGTTCGCTTGCCTGCCCTCTGCGACCTCAGGCGCTCGCTAGGCTTGTCCCGGCCTTGAGACCTGTCGCCTGCCGTCGGCTTCAGCGCGTCCGCCGGTTCGATTGAAGTAGGCTGCGATTGCGTGGTCGAGTTCCTTGTTGAGGTCGTCACCCCGCCGGCTTGCCCAGATCAGGGCCTGGAGCCGAAGGTCGCGGTTGGAAAAGTCAATCGCCCCGGTCCTGAGCAGGTAGATCGCAATGTCGGCATGCTTGTTCTTGATCGCCTCGATGAGGGCGTTGTTTCTCCCGGTCTTGTCGGAGACGTTCACGTCCGCGCCATGGCTGACGAGGCATCGAGCAATGTGGGCATGGCCCTTGACGGCAGACTCGATCAGCGCCGTGCGTCCGTAGTACTCGGCCTGAAGATCGACCAGTGTCCCGGGATGGCGCAGCAGGCACTCCACGATGTCGAGGCTTCCGCCTCCGGCGGCAAGCATCAGCGGCGTGCTCCCCCACCTGTTCCTGGAATTGACGTCGATGTCAGGATGTTCAAGAAGCAGCCTGGCCAGGTCGCGGTTCTGGCCATGAACGGCAATGTGAAGCGCCGTCCAGCCGTCGCCGTCCGCGGCATTGACGTCCGAGGTCCCAAGCGCTGACCTGGCCGCTTCGATGTCGCCGGCAATGGCTGCCTGGATCAGGTCTGCATCATCGCCTGACTGCTGGCGTTCAACCATGAGCTTGATGTCCCTTCCTTCGCGAGTGTCCCGAATTCGCTGGCATCCCTAGCGTCCCTTGCCGCCGAGCGACGAACGCCGTCCGCGGCGTGCCGGTCCAACGTGAGCGGCGTCCCGCGGCCACCGAACCCTCGCCGAAACGCATGCCTCGCGGCCTGCACCTGCCGTTCGCGACCGGCATCGCCTCCGCTTCAGGCGTATCATTTCCGGTCCAAGCCGCCAATGTCGTCAATGTGGCGCAGGACCTCGTCCACGCCGCTGCCGAATCTGAGCTGGCAGAACACGTAGGGCCTGCCGGCACGCATCCGGTCCGCGTCGCGCTTCATGAGATCAAGATTGGCATCCACATGGGGAGCCAGGTCCGTCTTGTTGATGACCAGTATGTCTGAACGGGTGATCGCCGGCCCTCCCTTGCGCGGGATGTCCTCGCCCGCCGCGACGTCGATGACATAGATCGTCAGGTCGGCAAGTTCGGGCGAAAACGTGGCCGACAGGTTGTCCCCGCCTGACTCGATCAGGACCAGGTCAAGATCGGGATGCGCCTCGCGAAGCTCGGCGATCGCGGCAAGGTTGATAGATGCATCCTCGCGAATCGCGGTGTGCGGGCAGCCGCCGGTTTCAACGCCCCTGATCCGGTCGGACGGCAGCGCCTGGAGACGCAGAAGGGCGTCGGCATCCTCTTGGGTGTAGATGTCGTTCGTCACCACGGCCATTGACAGGTCGTCGCGAAACGCTTGGCAAAGCGCGGCGGTCAGCGTCGTCTTCCCGGCCCCGACCGGACCGCCGATACCGATGCGAAGAGGGCCGTTCGGACTGTTCATGTGCGGAATATCCTCGAGTTCAGGGATTCGTGCCGCATCGAGGCGACGTCGGTCAGGAAAGCCGAAGACGCAAGTTTCGACAGGTCGCCGTCGCGCGTGTCCTCCGAGACTTTCGGGCAGAGCAGGGTCAGCCGCCGAAGGATGGCCTGCCCCTGCTGCTGGCCGACGGCAAGCAGTCTCTGGCCGGCCGCGACAAGGTTGGACAGAAAGGCGTGGAGGTAGAGCTGCTGGGTCAACGCAAGGGGCAGGGCCTCCTGTGCGGCCGCCGCACCGAGCGCTACGGGAAAGGTCAGGTCTTCCGCAGCAACATCCCAGGCGGCCAGGGCCCTGCCAAGGGCCTTGCCCTGCGCAACCGTTTCCAGCCGCCGCTCGCCAGAGGCCGCAAAGGCGCGTGCCGTGCGGTCGATTTCCGCGAGACGTCGAGGCGTTCCGGCGTTGAAGGCGGCGGCCAGAAGGAGGGAATCCGCCCGGCCGGCACCAAGCAGCAAGACGTCCTCGAGCCACGCTTCCAGGCCGGGCCCGTCCTTCACCCACCCCAAGCCCACTGCACCTTCCAGGCCGTGGCTATAGGCGAATGATCCGACCGGAAACGCCGGAGAGAGCCACTGTGCCAGGGTCAGGACTTGCGTGTCAGTGGGCATGGGCATGGGTGCGGCCGTGGCCGTAGGCGCCGCCTTCCGGCGAAAACGGTTCGGTGACCGCCGTGACCGACGCGCCGAGTCGTTCCAGCATGTCGCGCATCACGTGGTCCCGCTGGATCAGGAGCCGGTCGGTCGCGACCTGGCAGGGCATGTGCCGGTTGCCGATGTGCCAGGCAAGCCGGACCAGGTCGCCTTTCACTTGGAAGAGCTCTTCCTCGGCGGGCACGACCCCGACGACCCGGCCGTCTTCCAGAACGAACGCTTCGTGCCGATCCACCGACGTCGTCCGGGACAGATCCACAAGAAATCGCATTCCGCTTGTCGCGGTCAGGACCTTGCGGCGCAGAAACCGCGCCTCATGGTCCAGAACCACGCTGTCGTCTGCATCGTGCGCGTGCTTCACCTTTCGGCTGACAGGAAGGGTCATCGTGGCCTCCTCAGAACATGAAGTATCGCTGCGCCATTGGCAGGACCTCGGCAGGCTGGCAGGCCAGCAGTTCGCCGTTGGCACGCACCTCGTAGGTCTCCGGATCCACCTCCATCTCCGGCGTGGCGTCGTTGAGGACCAGGTCCTTCTTGCCGATCATGCGCGTGTTGGCGACGGCCAGCGTGTCCTTGGCCAGACCCAGGGTGGCCCCGATGCCGGCATCCTGCGCCGCGGCGCTGACAAAGGTCACGGAGGAACATTCGACGCTTCTGCCGTAAGCGCCGAACATGGGGCGCGAATAGACCGGCTGCGGCGTCGGGATCGAGGCGTTGGGATCGCCCATCTGCGCCATGGCAATGGTTCCGCCGATGAGCGCCATCTCCGGCTTCACGCCAAAGAAGGCGGGATGCCAAAGGACGAGGTCGGCGCGCTTTCCTTCCTCGATCGACCCGATTTCATGCGCGATCCCGTGCGCGATGGCCGGATTGATCGTGTATTTCGCGATGTATCGGCGTACCCGGAAGTTGTCGTTGTCGCCGGTTTCTTCCGGCAGGCGCCCTCGCTGCCTCTTCATCTTGTCTGCGGTCTGCCACGTACGGATCAGGACTTCTCCCACGCGCCCCATGGCCTGGCTGTCGGAAGCGACAATCGAAAACGCGCCCATGTCGTGAAGGATGTCCTCGGCCGCGATGGTCTCGCGCCGGATGCGGCTTTCCGCGAAGGCCACGTCTTCCGGAATGGACTGGTCGAGGTGATGGCAGACCATGAGCATGTCGAGATGCTCCTCCACCGTGTTGACCGTGAAGGGCCGGGTCGGGTTCGTGGAGGACGGCAGGACATGATCCTCGCCGCAGATCCTGATGATGTCCGGCGCGTGCCCGCCGCCCGCACCTTCGGTGTGGAAGGCATGGATCGTGCGGCCCTTGATGGCCTTGACGGTGTTCTCGACGAAACCGCTCTCGTTCAACGTGTCGGTATGGATCATCACCTGAACGTCCATCGCGTCGGCAACGGACAGGCAGCAATCGATGGCGCCGGGCGTCGTGCCCCAGTCTTCGTGCAGTTTCAGGGCGCAGGCCCCTCCCTTGACCTGCTCTTCAAGGGCTGCAGGGAGCGATGCGTTGCCCTTGCCCGCAAAGGCGAGGTTCATCGGGAAGGCGTCCGCCGCCTGCAGCATCCGCCCGATATGCCAGGCCCCGGGCGTGCAGGTTGTCGCAAGCGTGCCGTGGGCCGGCCCGGTGCCGCCGCCGAGCATGGTGGTCAGGCCGGAATGCAGTGCATCCTCGATCTGCTGCGGGCAGATGAAATGGATGTGGCTGTCAAAGCCGCCGGCCGTCAGGATCTTGCCTTCGCCGGCAATCGCCTCGGTGCCAGGGCCGATGACGATGTCGACACCGGGCTGCGTATCGGGATTTCCCGCCTTGCCGATCCCGTCGATCCGGCCGCCCCTCAAGCCGACATCGGCCTTGTAGATGCCTGCATGATCGACGATCAGCGCATTGGTGATGACGGTATCCACCGCACCTTCGGCACGCGTGGCCTGTGACTGGCCCATCCCGTCGCGGATGACCTTGCCGCCGCCGAACTTGACCTCTTCGCCATGGACGGTGTGGTCGCGCTCGACCTCGATGACGAGGTCGGTGTCGGCAAGCCGGACCCTGTCCCCGGTCGTGGGACCGAACATGGCTGCATAGTCAGCGCGCGAGATGGTCGCAGGCATGATGCCTTCCCTTCCTGTGCGCTCCTGAGCGCGCGGGCGTGACCCGGGACAGCGGCAAGACCGGCATCACAGGGATCCCATGACCTGCTGGTTGAACCCGAACACGTTCCGCGCGCCGCCAATGGGAATGAGCTGCACTTCCCGGCGCTGACCTGGTTCAAAGCGCACGGCCGTCCCGGCGGCGATGTCGAGCCGCATGCCCCGGGCCGCGTCACGGTCGAACTCCAGCGCGCTGTTCGCCTCGCCGAAATGGTAGTGCGAACCCACCTGCACCGGCCTGTCGCCGGTATTGGCGACCATCAGGGTGATTGCTTCGCGGTCCGCGTTCAGCGTGACTTCATCCGGACCGGCAAACACTTCGCCGGGAATCATGCGCGCACCTGCACGCGGTTCAGGCGCGCCCGAACTGCCGGTGCGAGGAAGCGGAAACCGACAGGCACGCTCCAGTCGTCATGGGCGCGGCGCAATGCCGTCTCTCGGGCCAAGGCGGGCAGTGCGAACGGCGGCAGTGGAAGAACTTGCATGGAACGCCCCTTCATCGGATCGGATAGTGAACCGTGACCAGCTTCGTGCCGTCGGGAAACGTCGCCTCCACCTGCACGTCGTGTATCATCTCGGCCACGCCTTCCATGCATTGATCCCTGGTGACGACCTCTGCGCCGGCCTCCATCATGTCGGCGACCGAGCGGCCGTCGCGCGCGCCCTCGACCACCGCATCGGTGATCAGGGCAATGGCCTCGGGGTGATTCAGCTTCACGCCGCGCGCCAGCCGCCTGCGGGCGACTTCCGCCGCCATGGAGATGAGGAGCTTGTCCCGTTCGCGCGGCGTCAGGTACATGTCAGATGCTCCAGCATCGGGGGAGCCCGCCGTGGCTCAGGTGGTTCAGCACAGGAACCAGCCTCGAACGCAACTCGTTGCTGTCACGGGAAAGAAGGCGCATGGCCAGAACATCTTCATGGATGAGGCTGGCCCCGGCGTGGCGGGGCAGGGAACGGCGCAGCGTTGCAAGCCGAGCTTCGGCGTCGGGAGCGACATAGACCAGCGACGCCATGGCGCGCGCGCCGCCAGCGACTCCCGGACGATCAAGCTGTGCCTGAACGTCGGCTGCCAGACGGATGCGGTCCAGGTAGATCGGGATTCCCGCGCGACGGACCTCTATCCGGTCCAGGACGTGCGCCGAGGTCACGGTCTCCCCCATTTCAAGACGACCGAAGACCAGCGGTTCCGTCAGCAGCAAGGCGGCCCCTTCCTGCAACTCGACTGTCAGCGATCGCTCCAGCGAGCAGCCGTCGAAGAGAATCGTCTCCTGCGGCAGCCAGTTCACGCGCGCGCCTTCCGCCACGTCCAGGCGCGATTCGATCCTCCCCTGCTCCCCTGGCAAGGCCCGGTAGATCCGTTCAGCCGCCTGTGTGGTGAGCGTCAGGGTCGACCCCGTCTCGGCACGGGCGGCCAGCGAAAACCGATCGCCGCCGGTGACGCCGCCCGCGCAGTTGAGGAGGACCGCCTGCATTGCACGCCCGGCGTTTCGCGGGAAGAGGCACTTGAGTGATCCTGACTGGCGCAACCTCCGCAGTGCGGTGCCGCCGTCCCTCGACTTGGCGACAAGCGCAACATCTCCCAGCGCGCGCGCCATGACCGGTGAAGCGGACTTCGGAGATATCGGCAGCAACTGGGTGATGGTTCCCTCCGGGGCGCGAATTCAATGCCCCTTCTTGAGCCCCACCGCCCCGAATCGCCACGAAATAGCAAATTGACAGGATCGCCTGACCGTCACCCGCACTGATTTTGTGCAGATAACGCACTTATAGATGAATTTTTGGGCAACAAAGTCCGAAGCCTTGATTGCCTGCCGCTGTCAATTGCCATTCATGCTGCAATGCAGAGACACTGCCCCTGTCCGCTGGGGCGTCGGTCCCGACGAGCGGGTGTGTGGCGACCGGAAAGCTGGGAACTCTCATCGGCCGCCACACTGGTGCAACAAGAAGTTGCGGAGCATGGGTACGGAATTCGGCGAATTTAGGCAAGCGCCCTCGTGCCCCTCCGCGGGGAGAAAACAATGAAAGCTCTGAAAGTCCCGGCAGCCGCCTTGGCTGCAGCCACTGCGCTTGGCGCCCCTGTCGTCGCCGCAGACTGTCCGGTCAAGGTGGGTGTCCTGCATTCCCTGTCAGGAACAATGGCGATTTCCGAGACGACGCTGAAGGACACCATGCTGATGCTCGTCAACCGGCAGAACGGGGCCGGCGGCGTCCTCGGGTGCGAAATCGAGGCAGTCGTCGTCGATCCGGCCTCCGACTGGCCGCTCTTCGCCGAGAAGGCGCGCGAGCTCCTGACGGTGCACGAGGTCGACGTGATCTTCGGCAACTGGACTTCGGTCAGTCGAAAGTCGGTCCTGCCGGTGATCGAGGAACTGAACGGCCTCCTGTACTATCCCGTTCAGTACGAAGGCGAGGAAAGCTCGAAGAACGTGTTCTATACCGGCGCCGCGCCGAACCAGCAGGCGATTCCGGCAACCGACTACTTTCTTGACGAGCTTGGCGTCGAGAAGTTCGCCCTCCTGGGAACCGACTACGTCTATCCGCGGACCACGAACAACATTCTTGAGTCCTACCTGGTGTCAAAGGGCATCCCCGAAGGGGACATTTTCGTCAACTACACGCCTTTCGGCCACTCGGACTGGTCAAAGATCGTTGCCGACGTCGTTGCGCTGGGTGCTGACGGAAAGAAGGTGGGCGTCATCTCGACGATCAACGGCGATGCGAACATCGGCTTCTACAAGGAACTTGCCGCTGCAGGGATTTCGGCCGACGACATCCCCGTCATCGCCTTCTCGGTCGGCGAAGAGGAGCTTTCGGGACTCGATGCCAGCAACCTCGTCGGGCACCTGGCGGCATGGAACTACTTCATGTCCGCCGACACGCCCGAGAACGAGGCGTTCATCTCTGCCTGGCATGCGTTCATCGGCGAGGAAAGCCGCGTCACCAACGACCCGATGGAAGCCCACTACATCGGTTTCAACATGTGGGTGAATTCAGTCACCGCAGCCGGGACCACCAATGTCGACGCGGTGCGCGAAGCGATGTGGGGCCAGGAATTCCCGAACCTCACCGGCGGCATGGCCGTGATGGGGGTGAACCACCACCTGTCGAAGCCGGTGCTGATCGGCGAAATCCAGGCGGACGGCCAGTTCGACATCATCAGCCAGACCGAAGAAGTCCCGGGCGACGCCTGGACCGATTTCCTGCCGGCATCCGCGATGCTGACATCGAACTGGAGCGAGCTGGACTGCGGCATGTACGACACCGGGACCGCGACCTGCGTCCAGATCAAGTCCAACTACTGATCCGCGAACTCTCCGGCCGGAACTTCCCGGCCGGAGTCCTTCAGGTGGGGCACCATGAGAACGATCCTTCTTGCCTTGCACGTGCTGATCGGCTCGACCGCCGCAATGCTTGCCGAAACCGGTCCGATGCAGGCCATCCTGCAGGAACATCGGGACTTGATCGTAAAGAGCTCGCGCAAGACGATAGGACCCGCAATCGAGGCCGTCGCCACCAGCGGGCTGCCCGAAGCGCAGTCCGTGCTCCAGGCCTGGCAGGCCAAGACCATCTGGATGAGAAAGTCGGACGGGATGTTCTTCCTTGGCGAAGGGATCGATTCCAGGACCTACCGGCTGATCGACATCGACAGCGGCGACACGGCAGGCGAGTTTCCGAAGCGGGCACTGAAGAACATCAAGCCGAACAGCGGGATAAGGGCCATGATCGGAACGGCCTTGGTGCAGTTCCAGCTCCTCGACCCCGATCCGGGTCGGCGAACGGAGGCGCTTGATGCCATCGAGCGCTCACCGGACGCGAGCCTCCTGGCACCGCTCCGGAACTCGATCGAAGGCGAAAGCGACGCAGGGGTCCGGGCACGCAAGATGCGGATCGAACGGCTCCTGACCATCGCCCACGGCACGGACGTCGATGAGCGCGTGGCTGCCATCGAAGAGATGTCGACCGACCTCGGCGTCGATGTGCGCGCCGCGTTGAACCCGGTCGCAAGGACCGAGGTCATGGCTTTCGACGGAGAGATTCCCGAAGGGCTGAACGTGGCACGGCGCTTGAGTCCGGGCAGCGTTGACCTCCCTCGCGAGGAGGCGTACGCGCGCCTGGTCGCCGCCGAACTTGCCCCGGCCACGATCGGTCGCGACGCGATCCGCGAAGCGCTGATCGCCAACCTGGAAGACAATGCTGCAGGAGGCGTCCAGGCGGGCGAGCTTGGCGCAGACGAGGCGCGCATGCGCGCATATGGCGAGCTGGCGAGGGCCGGCACGGTTCCGCCGCTTGTCTCCGAAGCCGAGATCGACGCTGCGCTGGATGCTCACGTCTTCGCGGTCGTGTACGCCGAGGCCTCGCCCGCCGTTACCGCTGCCGCCGAGTCGGCCCTTGCCCGGATCGCGAACCGGGTCGGCCTTTCCCAGGGTGCCGACCTGGCTCTCGACGCCCTCTCGCTCGCCTCGATCTACTTTCTTGCCGCAATCGGCCTTGCCATCACCTTCGGCGTTATGGGCGTCATCAACATGGCCCACGGCGAGTTCATCATGATGGGCGCGTACACCGGCTACGTCGTGCAGCAATTCGTCCCTCATCATACCGTCTCGATCCTCCTTGCGGTGCCTCTGGCCTTCGCTGTCACCTTCAGTGCCGGCGTGGCGATGGAGCGGTTGGTGATCCGCTGGCTCTACAATCGCCCGCTGGAGACTCTCCTGGCCACTTTCGGCATCTCCATCGCCCTCCAGCAACTCGCCAAGAACATCTTCGGCACCCAGGCGCGCCCCCTGACCTCGCCAGGCTGGCTCGACGGGGCATGGGTCATCAACGATGTCATCTCGATCTCCCTCATCCGGATCGCGATCTTCGTTCTCGCGCTGGTCTTTCTGGGCATCTTCCTTTTCATCATGCATCGAACCCGGCTGGGACTGGAGACCCGCGCGGTAACGCAGAACCGGCGCATGGCGGCGGCAATGGGGATCAATCCCGACCGGGTGAACATGCTGACTTTCGGGCTGGGATCCGGGATCGCCGGGATCGCGGGCGTGGCTATCGGGCTCTACGCAAAGGTCACCTCGGATCTCGGCGCGGACTACATCGTGCAGAGTTTCATGACCGTCGTCGTTGGCGGCGTCGGGAACATCTGGGGCACCCTTCTGGGGGCCACCGGCATCGGCTTCCTGCAGAAGGGGATCGAGTGGTTCAATCCCTCGAACACGCTCGCCGCCCAGACCTACATGATCATCTTCATCATCGTCGTCTTCATCCAGCTCCGCCCGCAGGGAATCATCGCCCTCAAGGGCCGGGCGGCGGGAGACTGAGCCATGCCTCAGGGCGCATTTGCCAGAAACCCCTCCGTGCTGGTCTTCCTTGCCGTTCTCGGCCTCTTCACCCTTGGCGTGACGCTGATGTCGGAATGGGCCGGGTCGGAGGTCGTCTCCACCTCATTCGTCAAGACGCTGGGCAAGACGCTTTGCCTCGCCCTGGTGGCCGTGGCAATGGACCTCGTCTGGGGCTACGCGGGCATTCTCAGCCTCGGCCACTTCGCGTTCTTCGGGCTTGGCGGCTACATGATCGGAATGTGGCTGATGTACGAGCGGACCCGTGGCATCGTCGCCTCCTCGCTTGCCGAGGCGCCGATTCCGCCGACCGAATCCGAAATCGTCGGCGCAATCGGCAACCGGATCTTCGGAGTCGTGGGATCGAACGAATTCCCTGCAATCTGGGCGTTTGCGGACAGCCTCGCGCTGCAGCTCCTCTTCGTCGTGCTGGTGCCGGGTCTCCTCGCGCTCGCATTCGGCTGGCTCGCCTTCCGCTCCCGCGTAACGGGTGTCTACCTCTCGATCCTGACGCAGGCGATGACGCTGGCGCTGGCGCTGTACCTCTTCCAGAACGACAGCGGACTTCGTGGCAACAACGGGCTCTCCGGGCTGCAGAACCTGCCGGGGCTCGACCACGTGCCGCAATCGAGCATCTCGATCTGGTTCTTCTGGGCCTCGGCAGGCGCGCTGGCCCTGGGCTACGTGCTCGCGGCCTGGATCGTTTCGGGCAAGTTCGGTTCGGTGATCCGGGGCATCCGCGACAACGAATCGAGGGTGCGTTTCCTGGGCTACCCGGTGGAGACCTACAAGCTCTTCGTCTTTACGGTCACGGCGATGATCGCCGGCATCGCCGGGGCGCTCTACTATCCGCAGGCGGGCATCATCAACCCGGCCGAAATCGCGCCCATCGCCTCGATATATCTTGCGGTCTGGGTCGCCATCGGCGGGCGTGGCCGGCTCTACGGCGCGGTGATCGGCGCGGCTTTCGTCAGCCTCGTCTCCTCGTGGTTCACCGGGGGACAGGCCCCCGACGCCAACCTGGGGTTCTACACGATCAAGTGGGTCGACTGGTGGCTGGTTCTCCTGGGCCTCAGCTTCGTTGCGGTCACGCTCCTTGCGCCGAAGGGCATCGGCGGCCTGGCGGATCTCTGGACCGGCCGGCGGACGCCCGACCGCCACGGCGCGGACCTGGGTCCCGATGCCGGTTCGCTGCGCGAGGCGGAGGCAGAACGGTGAAATCGCTTCTCGAGGTCTCGGGCGTCTCGGTCTCCTTCGACGGCTTCAAGGCGATCAACAACCTTAGCTTCGCCATCGGCGACGCGGAACTTCGCGCCATCATCGGACCCAACGGCACCGGGAAGACGACCTTCATGGACATAGTCACCGGCAAGACAAGGCCGGACGAAGGACGCGTCCTGTGGGGCGAGGGGAACATCTCGCTGCTGGGGCTCTCCGAAGCGCGGATCGCCCGCGAGGGCATCGGCCGCAAGTTCCAGAAGCCCACCGTGTTCGAAGACCAGACCGTGCTGGAAAACCTGCTCATGGCGCTCCGCAATGCGCGCGGGCCGCTTCGGGTACTCTTCTACCGGCCGACGCCGGAGGATCTTGGCCGGGTGCACGAGCTGGCGGTCGAAATCGGGCTCCTGGGCGCGCTTGAGCGCAAGTCGGGCGAGCTGAGCCATGGACAGAAGCAATGGCTGGAGATCGGCATGCTGCTCGCGCAGGAGCCAAGATTGCTGCTTGTGGACGAGCCGGCCGCAGGCATGACGCCCGCGGAACGCGAACACACCACCGCGCTGCTGGTCGAGGCGGCAAGGTCCCGCGCGGTGGTGGTGATCGAGCACGACATGGATTTCGTGCGCCGCCTGGGCTGCAAGGTGACGGTCCTGCACGAGGGGGCGGTGCTGGCCGAAGGCAGTCTCGATCACGTGACGGCGAACCGGAAGGTCATCGACGTCTACCTGGGGCGCTGAGAGATGCTGACGACAACCGAACTCACCCTGCACTACGGTCATTCGCAGATCCTCAACGGAATCTCGTTCGAGGCGAAAGCGGGCGAGATCACCTGCATCATGGGCACCAACGGCGTGGGCAAGACAAGCCTGATCCGCGCGATTTCAGGGGCGCATCCACGTTCCGGCGGCACGATGATCCTGGATGGCAAGGAACTGGGCGTGCTGCCCGCCCACGAACTTGCGCAAATGGGCGTCGGCGTGGTGCCGCAGGGTCGTGAAATCTTCCCGCTGCTGACGGTGCGCGAGAATCTCGAGACCGGATTCTCCTGCCTGCCTCGAACGGAGCATCGGATACCGGACGAGGTTTTCGAGATGTTTCCGGTCCTCTCCGATTTCCTGGACCGGAGGGGCGGGGACCTCTCTGGCGGCCAGCAACAGCAGCTGGCCATCGCCCGCGCGCTGGTCACCCGGCCCAGGCTGCTGCTGCTGGACGAACCGACCGAAGGAATCCAGCCCAACGTCATCCATCAGATCGGCGAGGTGATCCGCAGGCTGCGCAAACGTGGCGACATGGCGATCGTGCTGGTGGAGCAGTATTTCGACTTTGCGTTCGACCTGGCGGACCGCATCGTCGTGCTGCGTCGCGGCGAGGCCATCCATTCGGGCGCAAGGGACAGCATCCCCCGGGACGAGCTGCTGTCCAAGGTGTCCGTCTAGGGTCGATTGACGGCACGGCTGGCCCCGGCGACCATGGCAGATACGGTCAGTTCCGTACCGGTCCGAACACGGCGGCACATGCAAGGATCATGCCAGCCACGGTCCCCACCATGCCTGCGGCGCTCACCGCATTCTGCGATCCAAGCCATGCCGGCCCGCTGCCAGCCAGCATGAACCCGAGCGTCGCCGCGATGAGCGCGAAGGCGGCGGACCAGGCCACCTGGACGCCAAGCCGGTTCGTCATCAGTCGCGCGGCAGCCGGTGGGCAGATGAACATGGCGATCACGATAATGGACCCGACGGCGTCAAATGCGGCGACTGCCGCGAGTGCTGACGCGATCACGATGCCAAGCCCGATTGCCCGCACCGGAAGCCCGAGCGTCCTCGCGAAGCCTTCGTCGAACGTGGAAATCGCGAGCGGACGCCAGAAGACGGCAAGGCACAGCCCGATGACAACGGTCACAAGGCAGATCCGGAACAGTTCGGGTGGAAGCCCAGCAAGCGCCACCGGGTCCACGAGCGACGCCCAGCCGGTTGCGTCCAGCCAGATCAGGCTCTCGAGATTGCCGAACAGGGCGTGCTCGACATCAAGATGGACTCCGGACGTGTCGGACTGCTCCAGGGCCAGCACGCCGGCCGCGAACATGGCGGTGAACACCACGCCCATTGCAGCGCCGGGCTCGATTCGGCCGAACCGGCGAATTCCCTCAATCAGCACGACAGCCACGACAGCGGCAGCGGCGGACCCGAGCAGCATCGGCCAGGTGGAGATCGTGCCGGTGACCAGGAACGCGAGCACTATGCCCGGCAGGACAACGTGGCTGATCGCATCGCCGACAAGCGCCTGCCGCCTCAGGACAAGGAAGTTGCCCGGCAATGCGCAGGCCAATGCGGCCAGGCTCCCGATCAACAAGGGAGTCAGGGAAAAGGTGACAAAGTCCTCGCCGTTCACTGGACGGCCTCCGGCGGGCCGATCCTGTGATCGATCTCCGCGATCTGGTCGGACGTGAGGACGTCCTCGATCTGGGTCAGCCCGTCGTAGCGGGCGGCCGCAAGTTCAAGCTCGGGCGTGCCGCGCGCGATCTCCCAGCGTTTCTCGTCCCGAAGCGCTCGGGCTGCACGCATGGTGCCCTCTCTAGTCGGCATGCCGTCCGCCCGGGCGAGACCTCGGGCCTTGAGCAACCGGATCGTCAACGGCTCGTAGATCGGCTGGCCTTGGGCCAGTGCCAGCAGTCCCTGCCTCAGATGGACACCAGTCTGGAACCGCCGATGACGGACAAACGAAGAGAGCAGGCCGCGGCGCGGCGCAAGCGCCATCGAGACCGCGAAAAGGCAAAAGCTCACGAGGACGATCAGCGGTCCTGTCGGCAGGTCGGGCGCACTGGCGGAAAGGCCGGCGCCGAGCCAGGCCGCGATGCCCCCGAAAGCGCCAGCAAGAATCACGACCAGTTCGACCCGGTTTGTCCAGAACCGCGCCGTCACGGGCGGGATGATGAGAAGCGCGACGATCAGGATGAGCCCCACGACCTTCAGCCCGACGACGGTGACGCCCAGCACCAGCCCCATCATCGTCAGGTCGATCCGGTCAAGACGCACTCCGCTGGTGGATGCAAATCCGGGATCGAAGGAAACCAGCGACATCGGACGCCGGAAAAGGAGGACGAGAGCGACGACGAGCAGGCCGCCAAGCGCGATCAGGATCGCGTCGGAAAGGAGCATGCCGGCGGTCGACCCGAGGAGGAAGCTCTCGAGGCCGGCCTGCTGCCCGGTCGACATGGTCTGGATGACGGTCAGCAGAACGATGCCAAGGCTGAAATAGGCCGACAGGACCGCGCCGATGGCGGCATCTTCGGAGAGGCGCGTGCGGGACGAAAGCCACTGGACGGCGAACAGGCCGGACATCGCCGTGGCTGCGGAGCCGGCAAGCAGGGCAGGCAGGTGCCGTCCGTCATGCCCGGACAGCGTAAGCGCGATGAAGGCGAGGCCTATGCCGGGCAGCGTCGCATGTGCAATGGCGTCGCTGACGAGCGCGCGCTTGCGCAGGAACAGGAAGGTTCCGGTAACGCCCGCGGCAATTCCGAGCAGCACGGCGGCAACGGTCACGAGCGTGGCGTTGTACCCGAGTTGAAACGTCAGCGCGTCGCGCAGCATCGGTGTCAGGCGCGCGCTCTCTGCGGGTCCCGCATGCCCCGCTCCAGGCGCCCGCCATAGGCCGTGTCCAGCGCCTCGGACGTGAACGCCTTCCCGACCGGCCCGTCGCTGATCTTGCGGACGTTCATCACCAGCACGTCGTCGAAATATTCTTCAACCGTGGAAAGGTCGTGATGCACCGCGACCACCGTCCTGCCGTCCGACCGAAGCGCCTTGAGCACCTTGATGATCGCCCGTTCGGTTGCCGCGTCGACGCCCGCGAAGGGTTCATCGAGCAGGTAGAGCATCGCGTCCTGCGCAAGCGCGCGCGCCAGGAACACGCGCTGCTGCTGCCCGCCCGAGAGCTGCCCGATCTGGCGCGCCGAAAAGTCCTCCATGCCGACGCGCTCCAGGGCGGCGATGACCATGTCCTCGTGATCGCGACCGAAGCGTCCAAGAAGGCCAAGACGCCTGTAGAGCCCCTGTGCCACGACGTCGACAACCCGCGCAGGGAAGTCCCAGTCGACGCTTGCACGCTGCGGGACATAGGCAACGCGATCGCGGCTTCCTGCAAGCGTCGTTCCAAAGAACGTCGCGTGCCCTGCCAGCGGCTTGACGATGCCAAGAGCCGCCCTGAGCAGCGTGGACTTGCCGGCTCCGTTCGGTCCAATGATCCCGGTGACCCTGCCGGACCGGAACGTGGCGTCCACGGAAAACACCGCCGGCTTCCGGTCATAGGCGACCGTCATGCCGCGAACGACGAGGGGGCTGTCCCGGGTTGCCCGCTCGCGCGCGTTGCGCATGGTCACGTCTTCAAGTCGTGCCTCCATGTCGTCAGCTCCCTGCACTCAACCGCCCTGACATTCCGCGTGGCGGGACGTTTCCGCCCAGGCCCTTCGCGATGACGGTCACGTTGTGATCGATCATTCCGACATAGGTGCCCTCGTAGGTTCCCGCGGCACCCATCGCGTCCGAGTAGAGTTCGCCGCCAATGCGGACGTTCCAGCCCGTCGCCGCCGTTCCTTCGACAAGTGCGCGGACAAGCCGGTCGGAGACCGAGCTCTCGACAAAGACCGCCGCAATCCGGCGTTCGACGATAAGGTCGACAAGCTCGGTCATGCGGTTCAGGCCGGTTTCGCTCTCGGTCGAGATGCCCTGGATCCCGACAACTTCGAAACCGTAGGCGCGGCCGAAATAGTTGAAGGCGTCATGCGCCGTCACCAGCACCCGTGCGGCGTCCGGCACGGTCGAGAGAACCCGGGAGCTGTAGGCATCCAGCCGCTCGATTTCGGCGAGAAACGCGTCCGCGTTGGCGGAAAATGCCGCTGCACCGTCCGGGCACACCGACAACAGGGCATCGCGGGTCGCGAGAACCGCAAGACGCCAGAGGCCGGGGTCCATCCAGACATGGGGATCAAATCGGCCGGCGTAGTCGTCATGCGCGATCCTGCGATCCGCCGGCACGGCCTCGGCTAGCGCCACGACAGGAACGCGGCGAGCGAGTTCGGCAAGCACGCCCTCCATCTGCGCTTCAAGATAAAGTCCGTTCCAGAGCACGAGATCCGCCTTCGCCGTTGCGACGATGTCCGTCCGGGTCTGGCGATAGGAGTGCGGATCGATGCCCGGGCCCATCAGGGCCTTGACCTCGACCAGGTCGCCACCGACCCGGCGCGCCGCATCGGCTGTCATGCCCGTCGTGGCCACCACCTTGAGCGGCCGGCCCGCCGCGACGGCGACAGGGGCAGGCAGGCCTGCGGCGAGAATGCCGCTGCCCAGCCCTTTCAACAGTGATCGCCTCGTGGCCATCGAATCGCGCAACCTGTTTTGAGAATAAGTCGCAATTGCGGCATGCTTGCGACCGGTTCGCAACAAAGTCAAGCCCCTTGTCCTTGTCGGCCGGAAATTCCCGGCCTTGACCTTCCAGTGACTGGAACCCTTAAGTCATCGAACATGGAAGGCACGGTTCAGTCGACGCAGCGTTTCCGGGTCACGGGACTCCATTGCGCGTCCTGCAAGGCGCGGCTGGAAGCAGCGCTCGCCGCCGTTCCTGGCATCCAGGAAGCACGGGTGAATCTCGCCGATGCCAGCGCCACGCTCCACATGCTCGGCTCCGTGACCCCGCTCAGGATTCAGGAGGCCGCAGAGCGTTCGGGCTATGGAATCGAGATCGACTCCGGAAACGTCCCCGAACAGGAGGAACGGGAAGACACGGCGCGGCTTTCCCGCGACACGCTGGTTGCCGCAGCATTGGTGCTGCCGGTCTTCCTTGTCGAGATGGGAGGGCATGTTCACCCGCCCGTGCATCACTTCGTGGCACAGTCAATCGGACTTCAGGCAAGCTGGACGCTTCAGTTCCTGCTCGTTGGAGCCGCCTTGGCAGGACCTGGCCGCCGGTTCTTCGAGAGCGGCTTCCCGGCCCTGCTGCGAGGCCGGCCCGACATGAACGCGCTTGTCGCGCTGGGCACCTCGGCGGCATTCGGGTTCTCGACGGTGGCGACGTTTCTTCCGTCACTGCTCCCGGCCAGTGCACGGGCCGTGTATTTCGAGGCGGCTGGAGTGATCATCACGCTGATCCTCCTGGGCCGGCTGCTGGAGGCGCGTGCCAAGGGCGAGGCAGGCTCGGCAATCCAGGCCTTGATCGGGCTGCAACCGCAAGTTGCCCGGGTCGTGACCGAGAGCGGCGAGGAGGACCGCCTGATCGAGCGTCTTGAGCCTGGCGACCTGGTTCGCGTGCGCCCCGGCGAGCGGGTTCCCGTAGACGGCAGCGTCGTGGACGGCAGTTCGCTGGTCGACGAGAGCATGCTGACCGGCGAACCCCTGGCGGTGCCCAAGGCTGAAGGTGACGTTGTCACAGGTGCAACCTTGAACGGCAAGGGCGCGCTCCTGGTCAGGGCGACGCGGGTCGGTCGCGACACCGTGCTGGCGAGGATCGTGCAGTTGGTGCGAGACGCGCAAGCCACGCGCCTTCCCGTTGAAGCCCTGGTCGACCGGGTCACCGCGTGGTTCGTTCCGGCCGTCGTGCTGGTCGCCGTCGTGGCCGCCCTGGCGTGGCTTGCCTTCGCGCCGGAGCTTGCACTTGTCGCCGGCGTCTCGGTCCTGATCGTCGCCTGTCCCTGCGCCATGGGACTCGCCGTGCCGACGTCCATCATGACCGGAACCGGGCGCGCTGCGGAACTGGGCGTGCTGTTCCGGCAAGGCGACGCGCTGCAGCGCCTCAGCAGCGTCGACACGGTCGCCTTCGACAAGACGGGCACGCTGACCGAAGGGGCGCCCCGTCTGACACATGTCGAAGTGGCCGACGGGTTTGAGCGCCAGGAGGTGCTCAAGGCCGCAGCTGCGGTCGAGGCGCTTTCAGAACATCCCGTTGCACAAGCCGTCACGAGTTCCGTGGAGGGATGGCCGGAGGCTGCAGGATTCCAGTCGCTGTCCGGTCGCGGCGCCGTGGCGACCGTCGGCAACCAGCAGGTACGGGTCGGCTCGGCGCGGATGATGGCGGAGGCCGGGATCGACATCTCAACGTTGGCGGAAGCGGCCAAGGACCGTGCCCGGCTCGGCGAAACCGCGTTCTTTGTCAGCGTCGGTGCACGGCCGGCAGCCGTCCTTGCGGTCGCGGATCCGGTGAAGGACACTGCCATCCGCGCGATCAGCGACCTGAACGCCGGCGGCCATCGGGTTGCCCTGGTCTCGGGTGACGGTCGCGATGCGGCGGAGGCGATCGCGCAACGGTTGGGAATCGGGGATGTTTTCGCGGACGCGCTGCCGGAAGCCAAGGCTGCCGTCATCCATGATCTCTCGCGCGCAGGCACGCTTGCCTTCGTCGGCGACGGCATCAACGACGCGCCAGCGCTCGCGACGTCTGACGTGGGCATCGCGATTGGCACCGGCACCGATGTCGCGATCGAATCCGCTGACGTGATCCTGACCTCGGGCGATCCGCGAGGCGTCGTCGCGGCCATCGGTCTCAGCCGCGACACCATGCGGAACATCCGGCAGAACCTGGCTTGGGCCTTCGGCTACAACATCCTGCTGATCCCGGTCGCGGCAGGCGCGCTTTATCCTGCATTCGGCATCCTGCTGTCGCCGATGCTGGCGGCGGCTGCCATGGCGCTTTCCAGCGTCGCCGTCGTGACCAACGCGCTCAGGCTGCGTCGCTCCGAAGGGAAACTCGCATGAACATTGGCGAAGCGGCCAGGGCCGCCGGCCTGCCGGTCAAGACAATCCGGTACTACGAGGAAATCGGCCTTGTGCGGCCCGCCCGGAGCGCAAACGGATACCGCGTGTTTGCCGAATCCGACCTTCACAAGCTGAACTTCCTCGGACGGTCACGCGCGCTCGGATTCTCGATCGAGGATTGCCGCGCGCTCCTCGCGCTTTACGAGGACGGAACGCGGTCAAGCTCGGAAGTTCGCGAAATCGCCGAGCGTCATCTCGCGGGCGTCGAAAGCAAGATCACCGACCTGCAGTCCCTGCGGGACACGTTGGCCCATCTCGTCGAAAGCTGCGCGGGCGATGCAAGACCGGACTGCCCGATTCTCGACAATCTGAGCGGCGACTGACCCGCGCAGCCAGGTCGGGCGGATTCGCGTCGGCCCAGGCCCCGGATCTCGCCAGGCGCGAACGTCAAGGCCAAGGGCAAGCGCGAGCAGGGCGGATCCGTTCCAGCGTAGTTTCGCGTTCCCGGCCAATGGATTGACCCTGTTTCTGGACTCCCGGCCCGTTTCCTGTTACGCCTGATTCGCAACGAATCGGCGAAGGGAGCGGCGCCATGGATCTGTCGGAGGTGTCCGTCCGCGCGGTTGCGGGAGGCGAGGAGTCCCGCTTCAGGAGCCTGCTGCAGGAGCATCATTACCTCGGCGCGCTGCCGGCGATGGGCGAGACCGTCCGCTACGTCGTCCACCGTCACGAGCGCTGGCTGGCGCTGGCGGTCTTCTCGGCCCCGGCGCTGAAGTGCGGCCCGCGCGACGGCTGGATCGGGTGGGACCGCGGCGTGCGGTTCCACCGCCTGCACCTCGTGAGCAACAACTCCCGTTTCCTCATCCTGCCGGGCGGCCCGCGCAACCTCGGCTCGCGGGCGCTCGCGCTGTGCGCGCGCCGCCTCGTCAGGGACTGGCCGGCCCGCTTCGGGCACGAGCTCCTGCTGCTGGAGACCTATGTCGACCCGGCCCGCTTCCACGGGACCGTCTACCGCGCCGCCAACTGGATCGAGGCCGGGCTCACCCGGGGTTTCGGCCGCGCCGGGACGGGCTACCGGGAGCATGCCGAGCCGAAGCGCGTGTTCCTCCTGCCACTGTGCCGCGACGCGCGGGCCCGGCTCCGGAACGCCCATCTCGAACCCGACCTGCAGAAAGGAGTTCCCAAGGTGACCCTCAGCACGGAGCAGATGACGTCCATGCCCGCGTTCTTCAAGGACGTCGACGACCCACGGCGCGCGGCGGGCCGGCGCCACACGCTGCCCTCGGTCCTCGGCCTCGCCCTTGCGGCGACGCTGTCCGGCGCCCGCGGCTACAAGGCGATCAGCGAATGGGTCAACGACCTCTCCCCCAAGGTCCTGGCGCGGTTCGGCGTGCGCTTCCGGAACAGGACCCGCATCCCGCCGAGCCGGACGGTGATCCGCGACGTGCTTGTCCGGGTCGACCCGCGACAGCTCGACGACGCGCTTCGGGCGTGGACCGCGGCCAACGGCGGGACGGACAGCGCGCTCGCGATCGACGGGAAGACGATGCGCGGCGCCATCGACGACGACGGTCGCCAGACGCACGTGCTCGGCATCGTGGGCCACGACACCGGCGCCCACCACGGTAAAAAAAAGTCGGCATGAGAGCCGGCGCGGACCAGGAGGAGAAGCGGACGAACGAGATCGGCACGATCATCCCGCTGCTCGACACGCTTCCCGACGCCACGGTCGCGGGGCGCGTCGTCACCGTCGACGCCCTCCTGACCCAGCGCGCCCTTGCCGACTACCTGCTGGAACGCGGCGCGGCATTCCTCTTCACGGTCAAGGGCAACCAGAAGACCCTGATGGATGACATCCGGCTCCTGATGGACGAGGCCATGGCGGAGCGCCCCCCGGACTTCGTCCAGGAAAGCGGGAAGCCCGAGCACGGCCGCCTCGAGCGCCGCTCGATCTGGGTGTCGTCGGAGATCAACGACTACGTCAGGTTCCCCGGCGTCGGGCAGGTCTTCGCCGTGCACCGCGAGGTCACCGAGGTCAAGACCGGCGAGAGGAGCGCCGAGACCGCCGTCGGGGTCACCAGCCTGGGCCCGGAGGCCGCCTCCCCGAAGCGCCTTCCGTAATGGGGCCCCACCGTCAAGCACCGAATCCTGTGCATGAGCGGCCACAAGGCCCGAATCTGGCAAAAAATGTTCCGGCGCCGGCGGCAAGGGGCGCGGCGGTCATGCCGGGAGCGGCGTTGGCTTTTGGTCCGGAGCCGGGGATTGCCTGGTTCGCCGAAGCGACCTCACGAGTCTGGCGAGGCGAACCAGGCAATCCCCGGCGGGGTCGAAGCCGTTCAGGTTTCGTCCAAGGCCTTGCCTCCATGTTTCCGGGAAGGTCCACGTCGCGTCCGCCGCCGGGCATCTTCCTTCCGTCCGTGGTCAGCTCGTTGGCCGCCTACATGATGCCTGGTCCAATCAGGTCCCCGAGTGTCCATCTGCAGATCGTGCTCGAACGCGACAGAGCGGTTCGGCAACGAGGCGCTTCACGACATCATCGGGGACCGCGTCCCGGCAAGGGGACGTCCGTGGACGGGCCGCCTCTCAGGAGGCGGAGCCCGCTCCTTCCCTCTTCATCACAGGCTGCGGATCCGATGCAGCGATTCTCATGCCGGATCGGGCGACATCGCCGCCGCGCGGGCGAAGCGGAACTCCGTCCCGTCCAGCCACATCCGGAGAAGCACCACGCCCATGCGCCGGGCAAGCGCGGTCGTGGCGCGCTTCTGGCCACGCCTCCCCGCGACGCGCAGCGCCCAGGCCTTCAGCCAGCTCATCCTCTTGCCGTGGTGCAGCATCGACGTGGCGGCCTGGAAGAGCGCCGTGCGCAGCGCGACGTCACCGGCCCTCGTGATCTCGCCCGACACGTCTCGCTCCCCCGACTGGCTTCGCTTCGGCGTCAGCCCCGCCCAGGCGCCGATGTCCCTCGCCCTTCGGAACCGGGACGGGTCGTCGACCGCGGTGACGAAGGTCAGAGCCGTGACCGGGCCCACACCGGGCATCGTCATCAGCAGCCGGCACGTGGCGTCCGACCTGGCGAGGATCCTGACCTTCTTCGTCATCATGGCCAGCTCGCTCCGCATCTGCCTGCGCAGCCGCAGGATCGGCCCGACCGCGTCCGACAGCATCGCGTTGTCCGCGGTCAGGTCCCGGACCCGTTCCTCCCAGCGGCCCTTCGAGACACGGCCGAGCTTCAGGCCGAAGTTGCGAAGGATGCCGCGCACGGAGAGCTCGAGCCGCGTCAGGCCTTCCACCAGCGCGCTGCGCGAGGTCAGCAGGGCCCGCTTCTCCTGGGACGCGACCGACTTGCAGTGCACGGGCTGGAACCAGCCTATGCGCAGCAATTGCGCGATGCCTTCAGCGTCCCGCCGGTCCGTCTTGACCGGGGCCGACTTCAGCGCGGACTTCACGCGCTTCGTCTCCATCAACACGGTCTCGAACCCGGCCTCGCTGAGTCCCTTGTGAAGCCACTGCGACTGAGGGCCGGCCTCCAGGCCGACCGCGACGATGTTTCCAGACAGCCCGCGCATGTGCCCGGCGAGCGATCCGGGATCGGAAGGCACTTTTGCTTCGTTCACTGTCTTCCCATTGGCGCCGATCGCGCAAACCGACGTGCTTGCCAGCGACACGTCCAGTCCGATAAAGATTTCCATTGTCGTTGTCCTTTCTGTTGCAATGTGATCGAGAAGCGTTCCCTCCGGAACGCCTCCGCCGCTCACAATAGCACATGTTGTGTGCGGCAAGGACAACGACACCAGACCAACGACCTTTCGAACCCGACCTGCGCCAGCCTGATTCGCCGCCCCATTACGGCATCTGCTGGAGCTGAACCGCGGCCATTGGCGCATAGAGGCCACTCACCATGTCCTTGACTGGAGCTTCGACGAGGACCGCAGCCGGATCCGCACCGGCCACGGGCCGGCGAACACGACGCTGTTCAGGCGCTTCGCCATCGGCCTGATCAGGCAGCGCGGGCTGGAGGTCGCGGAAGCGATGCGCGCCATGGCCAGGAAGCCGAGGCGGGTGCTCGACATGCTCCGGATGACCGGAAACACGCGGCCGCGGACAGAAGCCGCCTGAAAGCGCCGTCCGCCGCGACCGCCGCCCTCGGGAAAGACCGGGGGGCGGTCACGCCTGCCCGGACGATGCCCGGACCCTCCGTCGAGCCATGAATCCGCGCTCAGGGACGCCAGCCATGCCGACCGGGCATCGCAAGCACGCCTTGAATCGAGGCCGAAGAACGGTTGGAGCTGAAACACGGACCTCTCGAGATCGCGCGCCGTGTTGGAACAGATCCGCCTTGCAAGCGCGAGTGTGTCCAATCGGCATCGAAGGCTCGGGACGCCGGCCGCATGGCCATGCGGCCTTCTTGGAATCGTCGCGAGGGAGTGCTACAGCTTAGGCATCCAAGCGCGGGAATCTCCGGTTTCGCGCAACCAGCAAAGGAGGACAAGGTCCTGTCACAAGTCAAGGACGCGGTCCGTGGCGAGGCCGCCGAGAACGCCGGATCGGCTGTGTCCGGCAAAGCCAACATCCTCTCGAGTGAATCGCTCGTAGGCGTCATCCTGACATCGCTGAACGACATCAAGGCCGAGGGGGTCGTGAAGATCGACCTCCGCGGCAAGAGCCAGATTGCGGACTGGATGGTCATCGCCTCCGGCAGTTCGTCGCGGCAGGTGTCAGCCATTTCCGAACATCTCGTGGACAGGTTGAAACAGGATCACGGTCGCCTCTCCAGGATCGAGGGAAAGGATGCCGGCGACTGGGTGCTGATCGACCTCGGAGACGCGATTGTCCATGTCTTCAGGCCGGAAGTGCGCGAGTTCTACCAGCTCGAGAAGCTATGGACGACACCGGGCCAGGCCGCCGCATCCGGCGCGTGAGCTTACACGCTCAATGAAACTGCAGATCGCGGCAGTGGGCCGGCTCAGGTCGGGACCCGAAGCCAGCCTCGTCAGCGACTATCTTGCACGGACCGGAAGGACCGGAATGCAGGTCGGGATCGGCCCCGTGGAAATCCGGGAAGTCGACGCCCGGAAGGGCGGCACGCAGGAAGAGGCCAGGCTTCTCGCGAAAGCGACGGCCGGCACGAAGCCGCTGGTGGTGCTTGACGAGCGCGGCACCGCCCTGAATTCGCCCGGCCTGGCAGCGAGACTCGAAGCATGGCGCGACCACGGCCACCGTCAGGCCACTTTCGTGATCGGCGGCGCCGACGGCGTCGCATCGACGCTCCGGGAGCGGGCGGACCTCGTCCTTAGCCTTGGGCCCATGGTCTGGCCCCACATGCTGGTGCGCGTCATGCTGGCCGAACAGCTCTACCGCTCGGTATCGATCCTGTCAGGCAGCCCGTATCACAGGACGTGAACGCGGAGATCGGGCCGCGCACGGTTCCTTGAACGACCCGCGCACGGGCATGTCGTCAGACCGCCATCGTGGCCTCGACGGCGGACTTCCAGCGGGCGTATTTCGCGTCACGCGTGCCCGCGTCCATGTCGGGATCGAAACGGCGCTCGAATGCGCGTCCGGCCGCGAATGTCGCCGCGTCCGGGTAGACGCCCGCCTTCATGCCCGCGAGCCAGGCCGCGCCTAGCGCGGTCGTCTCGAGCACCTCGGGCCGATCCACGGGCATCCCGGTCACGTCCGCGAGAAACTGCATTGTCCAGTCGCTGGCAGCCATGCCGCCATCGACCCGAAGGACACCACCGGAAAGCGCCGGCGAATCCGCCCGCATCGCCTCGAGAAGGTCGCGGGTCTGGAAACCGACGCTTTCGAGCGCCGCACGCGCAAGCTCGTTGGGCCCCGAGTTGCGGACAAGACCGAAGATCGCGCCCCGGCAACCGGGGTTCCAGTAGGGTGCGCCGAGGCCGGTGAAGGCGGGCACGAGCGCAAGCGACTGGTCCGGGTCGGAGGCTTCGGCCATGGCCTGGGTTTCGCCGGCATCGGAGATCAGCTTCAGCCCGTCGCGCAGCCACTGCACGACGGCACCCGCGATGAAGATCGCGCCCTCAAGCGCGTAGGCCGGCTTGCCGTCGAGCTGATAGCCAATTGTTGTCAGCAGCCTGTTTTCCGAGCGCACCGGAGCGCTGCCCGTGTTGAGAAGAGCGAAGCACCCCGTCCCGTACGTGGACTTCATCATGCCGCTCTCGAAGCAGGCTTGCCCGACGGTGGCTGCCTGCTGGTCGCCCGCGACACCGAGAATGGGGATGGCGCCGCCGAGGACATCCGGGGTCGAGGTGCCGAATTCCGCTGCGCAGTCGCGCACCTCCGGCAACATGCCGACAGGGATGCCCAGCAACTCGCACATGGTCGAGGACCAACGGCCTTTGTGGATGTCGTACAGCATTGTCCGCGCCGCATTCGTCGCATCGGTCACGTGGACGGCGCCACCCGTCAGCCGCCAAATGAGCCATGTGTCCACGGTCCCGAAAAGCAGTTCGCCCGCAGCCGCGCGGTCTCGGGCACCATCGGCCTGGTCGAGAATCCACTTGAGCTTGGTGGACGAGAAGTAGGGGTCGAAGAGCAGCCCTGTCCTGGCCGTGACGGCTTCCTCGTGGCCCGCCTTCACCATTTCGGCGCAGTAGTCCGCCGTGCGGCGGTCCTGCCAGACAATGGCGTTGTGCACGGCCTGTCCGGTTGCCTTGTCCCAGACCAGCGTGGTCTCGCGCTGGTTGGTAATGCCGATTGCCGCGATGTCGCTCGCAGTCGCTCCGACGCTGTCCATCGCTTGCCGCGCCGTTTCGACAACCGTTTGCCAGAGATCCTCCGGGTCGTGCTCCACCCAGCCGCCTGCAGGAAAGTGCTGGTCAAACTCCTTCTGGGCGACGGCGGCGATCTTGAGGTCGCCATCGAAAAGGATGGCACGACTGGACGTGGTCCCCTGATCGATGGCCATGACATAGGTCATGTGCGGCTCCTCCCGTTTTCCCTCAATTTTGTGCGCTTGAGGGGAAATACACGAAGAGAACTGTTTGTGAAACGCGCGATCCGGGCTAACGTGGCGCGCGGGAGGACAGCTTCATGCGTACCATCCTGATCGTTCCCTGGCTGATAGCGGCGGCCGTTGCTGCGCCCGCCCAGGAACGCCGTCCAAGCCACTGCTTCGCGATTGCCGAGATGGCCCCCGAATTGACCTATGTCCACAGGGTCGCCTGGAACACGCCGATCGAGGACGAGTTCACCGTTCGGCTCAGATACGTCAATCATTCAATGTACCTGCTCCAGACCCATGGCGGTCTCAATGCGGTGACCGACTACACCGGCTTCATCGGAGACGTGGGCCTCGTTCCCGACGTGGTCACGATGAACATCGCGCATGAAAGCCACTGGACCCCGTTTCCGCATCCCGACATTCCCCATGTGCTGCAGGGCTGGTGGCAGAACGGCGCCCCTGCCGATCACTATGTCGACCTCGGTGAAATGCTGGTCCGGAACGTGACGACCGACATCCGCAACCGGTTTGGCGGCGGGGTGGCCATCGAGGACAACAATTCCATATTCATCTTCGAGGTGGCCGGGCTCTGCATCGGCCACCTGGGCCACCTGCACCACGAGCCGTCCGATGAAACCTATGCCGCGATCGGACGCCTGGACGTGGTCATGGCGGCCGTGGACGGCGGCATGACCGTCGACCTGCCCACGATGATCCGGATCGTGAAGCGGCTGCGGAGCTCGATCGTGCTTCCAATGCACTGGTTTTCCGGACTTTCGCTCGAGCGGTTCATCGATGGCGTAAGCGACGAGTTCGGCATCGACCGCCGCCAGGGGAGCGAGGTGGAGATTTCGCTTCGCAGCCTGCCTTCGCGACCGACCGTCGTCGTGCTCCAGCCGGCCTACATACGGGAAACGGAATAGCCCGGATTGACAGCCGCGCAACGGCCTTCTACCCGATCAGCCATGTTGAACGCTGCCGACGACGAATTTGCCGATGTCCTCGACCGGGCCGGCATCAGGGTCAAGCCGGCTCAACAGGCCTATCTCGAGGAACCGCGGTCATTGTACAACGGGACGTCCCGGCATGTGGCTCTGCCGACAAGCACGGACGACGTGTCCAGGATCGTGAGGATCTGTGTAGAGGCGCGGGTCGGCATCGTGCCATATGGGGGCGGCACGGGACTTGTGGCGGGACAGGTGGCGACGGACGGCCCTGCACCGTTGGTGCTTTCGCTTGAGAGGATGGCAGCGATCCGCGAGGTCTTCGTGGCGGAAGACACGCTTGTCGCCGAGGCGGGCGCAACGATTGCCGAAATCCAGACCGCCGCCGCCGAAGCCGGCCGCCTCTTTCCGCTGAGCTACGCCAGCCAGGGCAGCGCCCGGCTTGGAGGCGCATTGTCGGTCAATTCCGGTGGCCTCAACGTGCTCCGATACGGGATGGCCCGCGATCTCTGTCTCGGAATCGAGGCCGTGTTGCCGGACGGAAGCGTGCTGCACGCACTGAAGCGGCTCCGCAAGGACAACACCGGCTATGACTTGCGACACCTGCTGATCGGATCCGAGGGAACCCTGGGCGTCATCACTGCGGCCGCCCTCAGGCTCCTGCCCCGGCCAGCCGAGATCGCGACCGCCTTCCTGACCGTCGCCTCGCCGCAGGCCGCGTTGTCGCTCCTGGCGATCTGCCGGGAACAGGCGGGCGAGCTGGTCTCGGCGTTCGAACTGATCCCCGCCGAAGCCTTCGCGTTCCTGGCCGAGACGCGACCCGACCTGCGCCAGCCGTTCGACAAGGTTCCGGCATGGACGGTACTGACCGAACTCGGCATGGGGCCAGGCAGCGATCCCGAGAGCAGGTTGGGCGCGATCTTCGAGCGCGCTGCGGAAGCCGGCCATGTCCTGGATGGCCGGGTCGCGCAGGGCGACCGGCAGCGGGCCGACTTCTGGGCGCTCCGTGAGGCGATTCCGCATGCGAACGGGAGAATCGGCGCCATCGCTTCCCACGACATCTCGCTGCCCTTGTCCGAGATTCCGGCATTCATCGAGGCGTGCGGCGCCAGGATCCGAAAGATCCTGCCTTGCCGGATCAGCGCGTTCGGGCACCTCGGAGACGGCAACTTGCACTACAACGTCTTCCCGCCGAAAGGAGAGGCGCGTGATGCCTACATGGCCAGGTCCCCGGATGTCACGCGCGTGGTTCACGACATGGTTGCCGCTTGCGGAGGCAGCTTCAGCGCGGAGCACGGCGTCGGGCGCGCCAAGTCCCGGGAACTGGAGCGCTATTCCGATCCGGCAAAGCTGGCGGCAATGCGCTCGATCAAGTCGGCGCTTGATCCCCTTGGCGTCATGAACCCGGGAGCGGTGTTCGCCTGAACGTTGCTTCGCGGGGCCGCGCCTGAGCCAATCGATCCGGGCCGCTTCGAGGCTGGCGCCGCCCGCGCCGCCGGTCGCCAAGACCATGGGGCCTTCATGCCCTGCTTCGGCGAGGCCGGTTGGGAAGTCACGTGCAAGGACGGAGACTCGGCGGCGGTCAGGGTCGCTTCCCTGGCAGCCCGCGCAATGCCGACCGGCACGGGCTTCCGTTTCCGTGCACGAGATCTCGCATGCGCCACGCCGCGCCGCATGGGTGCACGGCACGTGTCATGGCGACGGCACCGAGGTTCAGCACGAGTCCTGCGACGTTGCGGGCGATGAGCAGGTGCGTGAGCGGAAGATTTGGCGCATCCCGCACGACGGGCACGACAGGGCCGTGTTCGCAAGATGCCGCCGCGATGCGAAGCCGTCCGCCTCGCACGACGACCACGCGCCCTGCTCTCCATGCGCTTTCCGACGTGACGCGCCGGACGCCCTGCGCCTGCGGCCCAGTGTCGGCATGCCTGCATCACGACGGCCGCGCCCTTGGCGGAAACCTGCGGGCGGAAGTCGGAAACAGCCTAACCAACGCTGACGAATCGCTGCACAAGGACAGTGCCGCCACGGTTGCTGCACAGATCGGCAGGCTTGAAAGGACTGTGTGATGAGCCACGTATTCCCCCGCAACTGCCATTCCAAGTATCCCACGGCAATTGGCGGCGAGGGATGCTACCTGATCGACGAGAGCGGCAAACGGTACTTCGACGGATCTTGCGGGGTGGCCGTTTCCTGCCTGGGCCATTCCCACGAGAAGGTCAAGCAGGCGATCAAGGACCAGATCGACCGATTGGCCTTTGCTCATACCAGCTTCTTCACCTCGGATCCTGCCGAAGAGCTGGCTGATCTCCTGATCGCCCATGCACCGGGCAATCTCGACCGTGCCTACTTCGTTTCGAGCGGCTCCGAAACCATCGAAACGGCGCTCAAGCTGGCCAGGCAGTACCACATCGAGCGCGGCGAACCGCAGCGCCGCCACCTGATCGCGCGCCGCCAGAGCTATCACGGCAACACCCTTGGCGCGCTGGCTGCCGGCGGCAACAGGTGGCGCCGCGCCCAGTTCGAACCGATGCTGATCGAGGTCAGTCACATTTCGCCGTGCTACGAGTATGCCGAAAGACCCGCGCACGAGAGCACCCTTGATTACGGCCAAAGGGTCGCCAACGAGCTGGAAGCGGAGATCCTGCGCCTGGGCCAGGACAGCGTGATGGCCTTCATCGCGGAGCCGGTCGTCGGCGCCACGCTCGGCGCCGTGCCCCCGGTCGAGGGATACTTCAAGCGCATCCGCGAGATATGCGACCAGTACGGCGTGCTCCTGATTCTCGACGAAGTGATGTGCGGCATGGGACGGACCGGACATCTGTTCGCGTGTTCGGCGGAGGGGGTCGCGCCCGACATCCTGACCATCGCCAAGGGCTTGGGTGCAGGCTACCAGCCGGTCGGAGCGATGCTGTGCAGCAAACAGGTGTACGATGCCATTGCCCAGGGCTCCGGCTTCTTTCAGCACGGACATACCTATATCGGGCACTCTGCCGCATGCGCGGCGGGACTGGCCGTGGTCCGCACGATCCTGGCAGACGATCTCGTGTCGCGGGCACGCGAGATGGGCGCGAAACTGGAAGTCGCGTTGCGCAACGAACTTGGGCAGCACGGTCACGTGGGCGACATTCGCGGTCGAGGCCTGTTCTGGGGACTGGAATTCGTCGAGGATCACGAAACAAGAAAGCCCTTCGACCCCGCCAGGGGTCTTGCGAAAAAGCTGAAGGCGGCGGCCTTCGAAGAAGGCCTGATCTGCTACCCGATGTCCGGCACCCGCGACGGCCGAAACGGCGACCACGTCCTGCTGGCCCCGCCCTTCATCCTGGATGACGGTCACGTGGCCGAAATCACCGAGAAACTCTCTCGTGCCATCCGCACGGTGACGTGACCGCGCCCGCTCAGGTGCAGCATGCATGACGCGGCCGTCGGGTTGCGCGCAGCCGGTCTTCGGTGCGTCGTGCATGGCGGACGGGCTGTCCGCGTGCTTTGCAGCCGTCGACGAACTCCAAGGCTTGGGCGTTCCCTGGGGCACCCGGTGAATTGCCCGAAACGAGGCTGCGAGGCGGCCGTTCCGCGAACATGGGCCGTTCCGCGCAGGACGCGCAAGCCGGGCCGCGGTGCAGGATTCGGCAGCGCAGGCTCGGTCCGGACCTTGACGGAAATGCCCGCATTCAGCCTGCTGCAGGCCGGAATCCGCGAAAAGCGCCCACCAGGCGACTCGGCACTTGAGAATTCCCGCCACACCTGCCAAGATCGCCCAAAACAGGATCCCTGCCAGCAGTGCAGGACCAGAGAGGCAGAGAGATGAGCGAGCAGGCTGCAATTGCCCAGGAAGACGTGCGTACGCACATTCTTGGTGACCCCGGCGCGATACTGAAAGACCCCGACGTCATGCGGGCGCTCGTTGCCGCAAGCGAACGCGCGAGCGGCAACAATGTCGTTGACATCAGGGGCATCGCGATGAACCGACTGGAGGAGCGCCTGCAATCCCTCGAGAACATGCATCGTTCCGTCCTGGCGGCCGCATACGAGAACATCGCTGGAATGCATCAGGTGCATGATGCGGTCACGCGGCTTCTCGAGCCCTTGACACTCGAGGACTTCCTCTACCGCCTTGACATGGAAGTTGCCGACATTCTGCGCGTGGGACGGATCCGACTGGCGCTGGAGTGCGGCGAGGCGGGCATGAACGACATCCGCCATGATACGCTCAGGAAGGTGCAGCCCGGCTTCATCGAGGACTACCTCGAGAAGGGGAAACCCGCGCGTCGCGTGACTCTCCGCCGCTTCAGCGGCGATCCGCAGACGATGTACGGACCGATTTCGGACTGGGTCCGGTCCGAAGCCTGCATCGTGCTCGATCTGGGCAAGGCCCGGCCGCGCGGCATGCTGGCACTTGCCTCGGAGGAGCCGCTCCAGTTTTCGGCGAACCAAGGCACCGACCTCCTCGCCTTTCTGGGCAGCGTCGTTGAGCGCGCGATGCGCCGCTGGCTCGAGTGATCCAGCCGGGCCTGAACGACGCGCTTGACAGGTGGCTGGCCGAACTGGCTTCGGTGGCGGGCCGCTCGCAGAACACGGTTGCAGCATATCGCCTCGACGTGCGCGGATTTCTCGCGTTCTTGCAGCACCATGAAGGAGAGGCTCTGGGCGTCGGCTCCATTGCCCGGGTCGACACGCGCACGATGCGGGCGTGGATGGCTCATGAACGTGGACGCGGCCTGAGCGCCCGGTCCCTGGCCCGGGCCCTGTCCGCCGTGAAGGGCTTCGTGGCCTGGATGGCCGAAAGGGACGGTTTCGATCCGACGGACGTTCTCATGAGGCGGGCGCCGCGGTCCCGGGCCAGGCTCCCGCGACCACTTGAGGAAGGCAGCGCACGATCATTGCTTGAGGCCGTCGGGCAGCATGCCAAGACGCCCTGGGTCGCACTCAGGGACCACGCGGTCGTGTTGCTTCTCTACGGTTGCGGACTTCGAATCTCGGAAGCGCTCGGATTGAAGGGCGCGGACCTGCCGCTTGGCGAGGCCCTGCGCATTCGAGGCAAGGGTCGGAAAGAGCGCCTGGTTCCGGTCGTTCCGGTCGCGCGGAAGGCCATGGAAACCTACGTTGACGCCTGTCCGTTCGAGATCGACGACAACGGGCCGGTCTTTCGCGGGATTCGCGGGGGCGCCCTCAGCCCGCGCCAGGTCCAGAAGCTGATGGCGACGGTTCGCGCACAGCTTGGTCTTCCGCCAAGCGCAACGCCGCACGCCATGCGCCACAGCTTTGCGACGCATCTGCTGGATGCGGGCGGCGACCTTCGAACGATTCAGGACCTTCTCGGTCACGCCTCGCTTTCGACCACGCAGGCCTACACGGCCGTCGACACGTCACGGCTTGTGGAAGTCTATGAAGCGGCGCATCCAAGAGCCTCTTGAGGCCGCCCGCGTCCCGTCTTGCTGAAACATCTGGCCTCTGCTCCCGTTTTGCAGGCGCGGCTGGCAGCAGGCAAGCTGGCACGCCGAATCCGGACTCCCTGAGTCGCCCGAAGCCGGGACCGGCATTCAGAACGCAAGGGCGATCCCGGCGGGCGTCGCGGGTGTCCGCTTCGAATGCGCCCGGCGCAAGAGGGCCGCAGTCGCCGGTTCAGTCGGCCATTCCGGAGTCAACGCCTGTGGTCGCATTGCGACTGCTGGCCATGTTCAGGCACATCGTGAACGCATTCCTTGCGGGCACAACGTTCGCCTTCCTCTGGCCTGCAATGTCGAACGCCGTGCCGTGGGCAGGTGTCGTCATCGGCACTGGCAGACCGGCGAGAACGGACACGCCACGATCAAATCCGAGCAGCTTTATCGCGATCTGGCCTTGGTCGTGGTACATCGTCACGACAGCATCATACTCGCCATCACGCACCTTGAGCCACAACGTGTCCGCAGGCAGGGGCCCGACGCAATTGATCTGCTTGCGCTGCGCGTGCTCGACAGCAGGGCGGATCACGCGGGCCTCCTCGTCGCCCATCAAGCCGCCATCCCCGGCATGCGGGTTGTAGGCAGCCACCACGATGCGCGGACGGTCGTGGCCCGCCATTCTCAACGTCCTGTCGGCAAGTCCGATGCTTTCTTCGATCCTCTCGGTTGTCAGAAGATCGGGCACGTCCTTCATCGCGACATGGCTTGTGACCCGGCCGTTCCACATGCCGTTGGCCACGTTGAACTCGCTTGCCGGGGTCTTGAGATCGAAGAACGAACGGGCAAAGCCAAGCTCGTCGGCAAATTCGTTGCCGCCCAGATGCATCGATTCCTTGTTGAACGGCATGAACACGATGCCGTCGACCTTTCCTGCCTGCGAAAGCTCGAATGCCCGGCGCAGGCCCTCGATCGAGGACTGTCCGCCAGCGGCCGAGACCCGGGCCACCGGAACATCCCCGATGCCGTCTATCGGCAGGTCCAGGTGCAGAACCTGGCCATCGACCTGTTCGATCTCGGCGTCAAGCGCTGCGTGCCTCACGTCGATCCTGGATCCCGTCTGGCCCTCGCCCCGCGCAAACACTTCAGGCGCGCCGATGACAACGAGGTTCGCGCCATTGCGCACCTCGTCGTCGCTCAAGAGCCTGTGCAGGAGTTCCGGGCCGATGCCCGCTGGATCGCCTTGGACAAGGGCAATTGTCTTCTTTCTCACGTCTCTTTCTCAGCCTCCAGCCTCTCCTGCGCGGCCGCGATGTTGGCAATCGCGGCATCCAGGTGCCGCCGCATGTGTCTTGCGCAGGCCGGCCCGTCGCGAGCCCGCAGCGCAGCCAGGATGTCTTCATGCTGGCGAAGCGTGCGGTCCCGCGCCGTCCGCATTTTGGACGAGATGAAGCGCGCCCGCCAAAGGCGCGCGTTGTACGTCCTGTGGGACTCCAGCAGCGGTGCGTTTCGAGCCGCACGGACGATGGTCTGGTGAAAGTCCATGTCCCAGCGAAAGAACTGCAACGGCTCCGTGCTTTCATCGGCCAGGCGCATGCGCTCCTCCAGGTCGGCAGCCTCGGCGATCTCCGCGTCGGTAGCGTTTCTGCAGGCCAACTCGCCCGCCAGCGCTTCAAGCGCGCCCAGGACCGCGAGGCTTTGAGCGAGCTCCTCGAGCGACGGGTCGGCGACGCGAGGGCGGCGCGTCGGTCCGTAGACGACCAACCCTTCGTTCTCGAGGATGCGAAGCGCCTCCTTCAATGGGGTCCGGCTTATGTTGAGCGCGTCCGCAAGTTCGCGTTCCCGCACTGCAGCGCCCGGCGGCAGCTTTCCCAGCAGGATGAACTCCCGCAACGTGTCGGCGGCGCGTTCAGCCAGGGACTTTCGCGGACCGATGCCCCCGATCTCCCGCAATTCCTCTGCCCAGGCGGTGCCTCCCACGTCAGCGTCCCCACCTGAGCGCAAGAGGATCAAGGGGGCGCAGCAACTCGAAGAGCTCTTCGCGCGCCCAGGCCGGCAGGGCCGGGATCGGATGGCGGCAGAAGGCGGACTTGATGACGCCTCCGGCCTTCATGGTCTCCTTGGCGGCGCGGAATCCGCACTGGCGGTTCTCGTGGTTGATCGCTGGCAGGACACGCGCATAGGCCGCCAGCGCCTTGTGACGGTCCCCGGCCAGGTGGTGGCTCACGACGGGCTTGATCTGATCGGTCATCGTGGCCGACGTCATCGTGCCGGAGGCACCGGCGTCGAGGTCTGCCATCAGCGTGATTCCCTCTTCGCCGTCGAACGGTCCGTCGATGTGATCACACGCCTCGGCCAGCAGCGCGCGCAGCTTTGCCGCCGTGCCGACGCTCTCGATCTTCAGAAGCTTCAGCATCTCGATCTCGCGCGCCATTCTCGCCAGCAGGGGCACTGTCAGCTCGACCCCGGACAGGGGCGCGTCTTGCAGCATGATCGGAATGCCGACTTCGCCAACCCGCGCGAACTGCTTGAGGATCTGGTCCGCGGTGCCCTTCAAGGTGGCGCCATGGTACGGTGCCATCATCATCACGACGTCGGCGCCCATCTCCTTGGCCTGGCGCGCACGCGCCACCACGATCTCGGTGGCAAAGTGGCTGATCGTGACGATCACCGGGACGCGACCTGCCACATGATCCAGGGACATTCGCGTCAGATCATGGCGCTCCTGGTCGCTGAGCAGGAACTGCTCGGAATAGTTGGCCAGGATGCAGACGCCGTCAGACCCCTGGTCGATCATGCAGTCAAGCACGCGGGCGGAACCCTCGATGTCCAGGGTGCCGTCGTCGTGGAAGGCAGTCGGCGCGACAGGCCAGATGCCGGAATAGGGCTTCATGGCGCGATGTAGCTCGTCTTGACAGAGGTATAGAATTCGCGGGCGTAGGATCCTTGCTCGCGCGGCCCGTAGCTTGATCCCTTCCGTCCGCCAAACGGCACGTGATAGTCAACGCCCGCCGTTGGCAAGTTGACCATCACCATGCCCGACTGGGCATGACGGCGAAAGTGGCTCGCGTGCTTCAGCGAAGTGGTGCAGATGCCAGAGGAGAGCCCGAACTCGGTGTCGTTGGCCGTTGCAAGCGCCTCGTCATAGTCCGCCACCTTGATCACGCTGGCGCAGGGCCCAAAGATCTCCTCGCGGCTGCTGCGCATCTCGTTGGTCGCGTTCGAGAACACTGCGGGACGCTGAAAGAAGCCGGGGCCGTCGGCGCGCTCGCCACCGGCGACATCGCAGCCCTCTTCCTTGGCAAGGGCCACGTAACCGAGGTTCTGATCAAGCTGGGACTGGTCGACCACCGGGCCGATCTGGGTGTCCGGATCGAGCGCGTCGCCCACTTTCAGCTTGGCGGCGGCGGCAGTCAGCTTCTCGACAAAGGCGTCGTGAATGCCGGCCGTCACGATCAGCCTGGAAGAGGCGGTGCAGCGCTGGCCGGTGGAAAAGAACGCCCCGTTGGCCGAGACGCTCACCGCAACGTCCAGATCGGCGTCATCCAGCACCACCATCGGATTCTTGCCGCCCATCTCCATCTGCACCTTCTTGCCGCCGGCGGCGCAACCGACGGCGATGCCGCGGCCCACCGGCACGGATCCCGTGAAGCTGATCGCGTCGATCCCGGGGTGTTCCACCATGCGTGCGCCCACGGTCGTGCCGCGGCCCATCACCAGGTTGAACACGCCGTCCGGGCAGCCCGCCCCTTGCAGCGACTTCGCGATCTCCCAGGCGCAGCCAGGGGTCAGGTCCGCAGGCTTGAGAATCACGGTGTTGCCATAGGCCAGGGCGGGCGCGATCTTCCAGGCCGGGATCGCTATGGGAAAGTTCCAGGGCGTAACGAGGCCGATGACGCCGACGGGTTCGCGCTCGATCATGACTTCGATGCCCGGCCGGACGGAGGCAATGGCCTCGCCGCCCAGTCGAAGCGCCTCTCCGGCAAAGTACTTGAAGATCTGCGCCGCGCGAGTGGCCTCGCCGATGCCTTCGGCCAGGGTCTTGCCCTCCTCACGGCTCAAGAGTCGCCCCAGGTCCTCGCGCCGCGCCATCAAGTCCGCACCGACCCTTTCAAGCAGGTCATGTCGCACCTGAGGCGATGCGAACGCCCAACCCGGCAATGCAGCCTGAGCCGCATCGACAGCGGCATCGACCGACGCTGCATCTCCGCGGGTGTAGTCGCCGATCACATCCTCCGTGTTCGATGGATTCACGTTTTGCGCAGACTCGCTGCCACCGACCCAGGCGCCGCCGATAAGGTTTTCAAGAACGTCCATGTCTACTCCATGATCTCAAAGTTGCGGATGTGTTCGTCGGAGATCTCGATGCCGAGACCCGGCAGATCATCATTTAGTTGCAAAAAGCCGTCAACGGCGTCCGGATCGCCCTTGAATATGTAGTAGAAGAGCTCGTTGCCGACCTCGACGTCGAAGACCGGGAAATACTCGCTGATCGGGCAGTTCACGTTGGCCATTGTCAGGTGATAGTTGTGCATTTGTCCGGCATGAGGGATTGCCGGGACCTGGAACGCCTCGGCAACCGCGTTGATCTTCTGCGCAGCCGTGATGCCGCCGACCCGGTTGGTGTCATATTGCAGAACGCTGACCGCGCCCCTGCGCAGAAGGTCCGCGCAACCGATCAGGCCGAATTCATGCTCGCCGCCCGAGATCGGGATCGGGCCCGCGTTGAGCGCCGCGTATCCGGCGACGTCTTCCGCTATCACCGGTTCCTCCAGCCAGCGTGGCTCGTATCTCTCCAGCTTGGGCAGGATGCGGCGCGTGTAGTCGAGGTTCCAGCCCATATAGGCTTCGAGCATCAGGTCGCGGTCGTAGCCGATGACCTCGCGCACGGCCTCAACCCGCTTGAGATTCTCGCGCATGCCCGCCATGCCGTCCTTGGGGCCATAGCCAAATCGGGACTTGAACGCCTGATAGCCGTCCTTCATCGCCGCCTCTGCCTCGGCCTGCATCGCTTCGATCGGGCCGGCATAGAGCTTGGAGTAGTAGACCGGAATCTTCTCCTTTGTGCGCCCGCCGAGGAGCTTGAACACAGGCTTGCCCGCGAGCTTGCCCATCAGGTCCCAGACCGCGATGTCGATGGCGCTGATGGCGGTCATGCCGATGCCCTTTCGCCCCCAGGCATGGCTGCGACGGTACATCTTCTCCCAGATATGGGCGCAGTCGAACGCGTCTTCGCCAATCACCATCGGCGCATACCAGTCGTCGATCGCCTTCTTGACCACCGTGGGGGCCAGCGCGGCGTTGCCGATGCCGACGGTGCCATCCTCGACCTCGACCTCGCAGGTGAGCCACTGGTGGAAACGGAAGGACGACATCGCGTCGCCGTTCTCCCGCAGCGCGTCCGAGGCGTTGGTGCAGAAATTGCCGGTCGGTGGCACGGTCGGGCCGGTCCAGTTCCAGACACGCGTGCGGACAGAAGTGATCTTGCTCATGTCACTCTCCGGTGGAGTCAAGCGGCGCACGGCGTTTCGCCATGCGTCCCCAAATCGCGGGCCCGAACAAGGCCAGCGCGGTCAGCACAAGGAACAACAAGGTCAGCGGACGGGTGAGCATCAGCCACCACTTTTCGTCCAGCATCACCATGGATTGGCCCAGACGCTGCTCCAGCATCCCGCCCAGGATCAAGCCGATGGCCAGCGGCACGACCGAAAAGCCGTAGCGGCGCATGAAGTAGCCGATGACCCCGGATGCCAATGCGACCCAAACGTCGAACATTGACTGGTCCAGGGCGTAGGCACCGACGATGGAGAACACGAAGACCACCGGCCACAGCACCTCGACCGGGATCAGGGTCACGCGGGCAAAGACCTTGGCGCCCCGCAGGCCGACAAGGAAGAACAGGAGGTTCACCAGCATCATCGACCAGAAGATCGCATAGGCGAATTCAGCCTGTTCGGTGAACATGTTGGGCCCGGGCTGAAGCCCGTGCACCATCAGCCCCGCAAGGATCACCGCCGCCGTGGCCGAGCCGGGAATGCCCAGCGCCAGCGTCGGCACCATTGCGCCGCCGGTGGCCGCGTTGTTGGCCGCCTCGGACCCGGCCACACCTTCGATTGCACCCTTGCCGAACAGTTCCGGGTGGCGGGACCAGCGCTTGGCCTCGTTGTAGCCGATCATCGAGGCCACGGTTGCGCCTTCGGCGGGCAGGATGCCGATGAAGGTGCCGATGCCCGAGGACCGCAGGATGGCGCGCCAGCTGTCGCCGTAGTCCTTCGCGCTGGGCAGCTCGACCGACTTCATGCGGATCACCTCGCGCCTGAGGTGAAGTTTCTCGGACTGCACCAGCAGCTCCGAGATGCCGAACACGCCGATCATGACGGGCACGAAGCCGATGCCTTCGTACAGGTGGTAGGATCCGAACGTGAACCGCTCGACCGTGGTCAGGTTGTCCACGCCGATCATCGCGATCAAGATGCCGAACACGCCCGCGATCAGGTTCTTGATGGCCGAACCGTCGCCGATCGAGGCAAGCATTGACAGGCCGAAGAGGGTCAGAGCGAAATATTCCGGTGGCGAGAAGTGGTACGCCGCGCGCGCCAGCAACGGAGCGGCCAGCATCAGGCAGATCACGCTGAATATGCCTCCAAGGGTCGAGGCCACGACGGCCATGCCCAGGGCGCGCCCGGCCTGGCCCTGCTGAGCCAGCGGGTAGCCGTCCAGGCATGTGGTAGCGCTGGCCGCAGTGCCCGGCGTGTTGATCAGGATCGCCGTGATCGCCCCGGCGAAGGTCGCCGAGCAATAGATCGCCGTCATCGTGGCGATGGCGGGCACCGGCTCCATGGTCAGCGTGAACGGCAGCAGCAATGCCGCCCCGGTCGTTGCATTCAGCCCCGGAAGCGCGCCGATGATCACGCCGCCGATGGTCGCGCAGAAAATCAGCAGCAGCAGATGGAGGTCGAACAGGGAAACCAGCCCGTTGATCAACGCATCCATCGGCTCACCCGTACCAAAGAGTGGTCAGCAACCCGCGCGGGAAGCGGATTTCGAAGACCTGGTCAAACGTGAAAAAGATCGCCGCGGGCACCAGCAGCCCGACAAGGAACAGCATCGGCAACCTCCGCTCGCCCCAGAACAGCGCCAGCACCGTGGCAAACACCCCGAGGGCCAGGAAGAAGTCAATGCTCGTCAGGGCCGCGAACCCGGCAAACAGCGCGATCGTGCCAACAGTGCTGCCCATGAGCTTGTCGCGGACGCGGACCGGGTCCTTCCAGACCATCAGAAGCGTCAGGAAGACCAGCAGCAGCAACAGAAGTTGCGGAAAGTCAGAAGGCTGGATGCCGCGTTTCAGGATCGGCGGCATCTTCTTGAACGTCGTGCTCACCCAGAAAGTCGCCCCGCAAAAAGCCAGGATCAGAAACGGGATCAGCCAGCGCTCGAGCTGGCCCAGCTGCTTGGGATTGTCGGTCGGCGGCGTCATGGAATTGCACCTTGCAGGCAAAGCGGCAGACCCGAAGGCGGGCGGGAGGGCGGGATGCATGCGATGCGGCAAGGGTGAGCGCCGCATCGCATGTCGAGCGGGTCTATTCGATGAAGCCCAGCTCTTTCAGGGCCGCGGCCATCTCGTTCACCGTGGTCTGGATCTGCGGACCCCAGACATCCGATCCGGCAACCGAGGTGCTGTCCAGGCCGACCGACGTCAGGAAGCCCTGGTAGACCGTGTGGCTCATGGCCTTGAGCAGCGCGGCCTCGATCTTCTCCGCGATTTCCGGCGGCGTGTCGGCATGCACGGCAAAGCCGCGCACGGTCGAGAAGCTGACCGGAATGCCCAATTCCTTGGCTGTTGGAACGTCGCCGATCTTGGCCATCCGCTCGTCCGCCAGAACGACCGTCGGGCAGATCTCGCCGGCCTCGATCTGCGCACCGGCTTCGGCAAGGTTCAAGACGCCCGCGTCCACTGCGCCCGCAACCAGCTGAGTGGCAAGCTCTGCACCACCGTCAAAGGGCAGCATCTTGGGTGTCATCATCCCGCCCTTCAGCGTGAACATGAAGGCGGACACGTCGTCGATGTTGCCCAGATGCGTCACGCCATAGGTGATCGGGGCCTCCTTCTGCTTGGCCACGAAGTCCTCGGCGCTCTCGTAGGCGCCGCACCTGGTCATCAGGATCTGCGGGTCATCCGTGCCGCGCGCGATCGGGCGCAGTTCGTCGATCATCATGCCGCCCTGGCCCTTGGCCATAACGGCCGCATGGCCGACCGTGAAGGTCAGGATGGTGTAGCCGTCCGCCGGAACGGTCTTGTAGTATTCCAGCGCCGCGGCCCCGCCGCCGCCCCTCTTGTTGACGACGACCATGTCCTGGCCCAGCTCGCGACGCGCGCGCAGCATCATCATGCGCGTCGTCACGTCCGTGCCGCCGCCGTTGCCGGCGTGCGTGACAACCTCGATGGTCTTGCTCGGATACTCGTCCGCACTTGCGATGCTTCCAGCCAGCATTGTCGCCGATGCGAGGATCGCAGCGGCGCCCAGCCTTGCTCCGAAAGATTTCTTCATGGTTTGCTCCCTAGGATCGTTTCAAGGATCAGTCTCTGATCCATTCGCATTTTGTATGCCAAATGCCAAATTCGAGTCAACTCCAATCGTCTGAGGGAACGGCCAGCCTGCTCCAAACCCGCTGGCGTCGGGCCAGGGACGTGTTGGCGCTCCTGCATTCTCGGCCGCCGCCCGCGGTTCCCTTGGACCTGTGCGGCCATCATGCGTCCGCCGTCTCATGCCCGACGACTTGGAACCTGTCCCGTACTCGCGCGATCGGGTCACGCCCCTCGCCTTGCGCCGGAGCATGAGCTTCTGACGCCGCCATCGATGGTTCCACCCGCCGTTCACGGGCCTGGCGACACCCGCCTGACTTGCCTGATCGCTCGCCGCGCTGCCGGCTCTCCGGCCGCATGTCGGTGGAATCAACGTGGTGAACCTGGACGTCGAAGCCCGGGCGCGTGACGACTGCCCTGGCCGAGAGACATGCAACTGACCGGACCTGGACATTGCCCAGGGAACATGCGCGTCAGCTCGATCAATTCAGCCGGTCGCCCGTTTCGACGTCAAACAGGTGGACCCGCGCAGGATCGGGAGCCAGGAAGATCGGCTGACCCGGGACAAGTGCATGCCTTTCACGGAAAACCGCGACAATCTCCTCTGCCTCTGTTCGGGCGACAACGTGGGTCTCGGAACCGGTCGGTTCAACCACGGAGACCGTTGCCGGCATCCCGTCTTGGGCAAGCGACAGGTGTTCGGGCCTGATGCCCAGTTTCACTCGGGTTCCATCGATCAAGTCCAATCCATCCGCCGTCGGAACGACTTGCCCAGACGTCTCGACCTCGATCTCCGTCCGATCGCCGATCCTGACGGCGCCGTCCAGCAGGTTCATTGACGGTGACCCGATGAATTCCGCGACAAAGCGGTTGGCCGGTCTGTCGTAGAGTTCCAGCGGCGCGCCGATCTGGCGGATATGGCCGTTCTCCATGACCACGATGCGATCAGCCATGGTCATGGCCTCGATCTGATCGTGCGTCACGTAGACGGTCGTCGTCTTGAGCCGCTGGTGCAGTTCTCGAATCTCGGCACGCATCTGCACGCGAAGCTTCGCGTCCAGGTTCGAAAGCGGCTCGTCGAAGAGAAACACTTGCGGGTCGCGGACAATCGCACGCCCCATGGCCACGCGTTGCCGCTGGCCTCCCGAAAGCGAACGGGGATAGCGATCAAGATAGGGTGTAAGGCCCAGGACTTCGGCCGCTTGGGCCACGCGACGATCGATTTCGGCCTTTTGCATGTGCCGCATGCGGAGCGCGAAGGCCATGTTCGATCGAACGGTCTTGTGCGGGTAGAGCGCGTAGTTCTGGAAGACCATGGCAATGTCGCGGCCCGCAGGAGGCACGCTGTTCACGACGCGGTCACCTATCGCGATCGTGCCCGACGTGATGCTCTCCAGCCCGGCGATCATCCTCAGAAGAGTGGATTTCCCGCAGCCGGAAGGCCCTACCAAGACAACGAATTCGCCGTCCGGAATCGTGAAATCCATGCCATGGATCACTTCGACGGAGCCGTAAGCCTTCCGCACGTCGCGGATTCGAACTTCAGTCATGGGGCCCCTTTCCTGATTGCCGGCCACGATAGTGCAGGGAATTCAATTCTGTCCATCGCTACTTCGCGAACGTCAGCCGACGCGCTTGACAGCATCGGATCACTTGGTGTCCACTCCAACCTTGAGAGGGCCAAACGAGTGTTCCGGGAGGTGTCAGAACGTATTGGCTATGAGAATGCCTTTGTAGCTCCGGCCCGGCATCCGTTCGATACCAGAAATTCCTGAAAAAAGAGAAAGGGAAGGAAATGAAAACAAGTGTTTACAACTACATGAGGCGCGCCGGAAAGATGCAGCGCCGCGACGTGCTCAAGGGCCTCGGCGCCGCAGGCACGATGGCGGCATTCTCGGGTGTCTCGACCGGGGCAAGCGTGCGTCCAGGCTGGGCGGCGTCGCATGACAGGCTGCGCGCCGACATCCTGAAGATACCCGGCGTCGGCATGGGATCACCCACTGACCCGGACTGGCAGAAGGTCGGAGAAATGTGTCTCGGCCCGATCAAGGAGGTCGTCAGCGAAGGCGAATTCGCGGGCGTCGAACTGACCTTCATGGGGCTCAACAACCAGAACCTGCACAACTTCCTGTTCCGCGGATTCCTGAAGCCTTGGGAAGCCTACACGGGAGCGACGATCAACTGGATCGACCTTGCGCAGGCGGACTACAACGCGCGGCTTCAGCAATCGATCGCGACCGGCACCGTGGATTTCGACATCATCGAGATGGGCGCACCGTTCGAAGGCGACGTTCTGGGCAGGGGAATGGCTTCGGTCATGCCAGGCTGGGTCAAGGACGTCATCGACATGGAAGACTACGTGGGCTACCTGAAGGCGCCTGTCGGCACCTGGGACGGCAAGACCTACCGGATCTCCATCGACGGCGACTGCCACACGTTCGCCTACCGGACCGACTACTTCGGGGAGGGATCGCTAACCGGGCGCAACGTGCCTGCGACCTGGCAGGAAATCAATGAAATCTCCAAGGAACTCAAGGGCAAGGCCGACCCGCTGACCGGGCTGGACGCCCATGGCTACCTTGATCCCCTCAAGGGCTGGGGCGGTTTCGGCTTCTATTTCCTCGAGAACCGCGCGGCAGCCTATGCCAAGCATCCGAACGATCCGGCCTGGCTGTTCGATCCCGACACGATGAAGCCCAGGGTCAACAACCCGGCCTGGGTCCAGGCGATCCAGGACGTTCTCGACCTGATCGAGGCTGATGCCTACCCGGCGGACCAGATCAACGCCGACCCGGGCACGACCGCGTTCCAGCAGTTTCTCGCTGGCACAGGCTCGATGCTCATGTGGTGGGGCGACGTGGGCTCGAATGCGCGCACCTCTGACACCTCCGTCGTGGGCGACGTCGTGGGCTTCGGCATCAACCCTGCCTCCGACCGCGTCTACAACGCGGCCACGGGAGCGTGGGAAGACACCATGAACGAGGCGCCCAACATGGCCTACATCGGCTGGGGAGTGTACGTCATGGCGACGGTCGACAGCGACTCGAAGAAGCAGAAGGCGGCCTGGTCGGCGGCGGCGCACCTCGGGGGCAAGGACCTCTCCCTTTGGGCTTCGGCGTACCCGTCCGGATTCCAGCCTTACCGGAACAGTCACTTCAACTACGACGAATGGGAGGAAGCAGGCTACGACCGCGCGTTCATCGAAGACTATCTCGGCTCGAACGCGGACAGCTACAACCACCCGAACGCGGCCATCGAACCCCGCATCCCGGGCATCTTCCAGTACTACTCGGTTGCGGAAGACGAACTGGCCAAGGGCTTTGCGGGCCAGTACGGCTCTGCCCAGGAAACGGCTGACGCCATTGCAGCGGCCTGGGAGAACATCACTGACCAGATCGGGCGCGACCAGCAGATCGCACTCTACAGGGCTTCGCTTGGGCTCTGATCCGGGTCGCGCCGCGCACGCGCGGCAACCATTCCCCGGGGGGCCTCCAGACCGGCCCCCCGGGTTCTTCGCCGAAAGCCGGAACGCATGAGCCAGGGTGACCTTTTGCACGTCGTGACCGGCGACGACATCGGAGAGCGACGCAGGTTCATCGGCAAGGCCCTCATCTGGGGGTCCTTCGCGGTCATGGTTGCGGCATTCGCCTGGTGCGCCATGGCACGCACAGGATACCTGGCCTGGGAGCTGGCGAACTGGCGTTTGGCGCTGTACGCCTATCTGCTCTGGGCAACCTGCCTGTGCATAGCGCAGGTCGTGCTCCACGGCGAACAGGGGAAGCGGACACTGTTCGTGCTGCCCGCAACGCTGTTTGTCGTTGCGATGGTGATCTTTCCGCTGATCTTCGCGCTGACGCTTGCCTTCTCGAACTGGAACCTCTCGGCATTCGAGGGGCCGAAATTCAACGGTTTCGACAACGTCCGGCAGATGTGGACCGATCCGTTCTACTGGAACGCGCTGAAGAACATGGTCTACTACACGCTCGCCATACTCGTGGAATACTCCATTGCCTTCGGACTGGCGCTGATCCAGGCGAGCCAGATCCGGGCGCGGAAGTTCTTTCGCGTGGCGTTCCTGATGCCGCTCATGCTCTCGCCCGTGGCCGTGTCATGGATGGTCGGCAAGTCAATGCTGGAAATCCGGTTCGGACCGATCTCGCGGCTGGCGCGCTGGCTGGGCTGGGACCGGCCGAGCTTCTTCGGCGATCCCGAGATCGCCCGGCTGACCATCATGATCATGGATGCCTGGACATTCATTCCCTTCATGATGATCATGCTGCTCGCAGGACTCCAGGCGATCCCCCGCGAGGTTCAGGAGGCTGCCCGAGTCGACGGCGCCAGCGGCTGGCGCAGCTTTTGGGAGGTGACGTTTCCCCTGATGCTTCCCGTCTCGCTGACGGCAATCCTGATCCGCATCATTTTCAAGCTGAAGCTGGCCGACATCATCATCAACGTCACGTCCGGCGGTCCTGGGGGCGCGACGGACAGCGTGACAAGCTTCATCTTCCGCGAGTATCGAGACCGTTCCAACGTCGGCTACGGAACGCTGCTCGCGATCGTCTACCTCGTGCTGATCGTCATCGCGATAACGGTCTTCATGAAGGCGGTCGACCGCTGGATGAACCCGAGGTACTGAGATGGCCGAACAGATCTTTCGCGACCATTCCAGCGACCTGTCGTTCAAGGCAAAGTGGTATGCGGGTCGTGTCGCGGTCTACGGCATCCTGGCCTTCTGGACGGTCGTGTGCCTGTTTCCGATCTACTGGACCGTCTCGACGAGCTTCAAGCTGGCGCCCAACGTCATGCAGGGGCACATGATTCCCTTTGTCGACTTCTGGCCGGCCTGGAAGGGCTGGGACAGTCTTGGACTTTCGCCAAGACTGATCGGGCAGGAATCCACCGTGCGCGAGGAATTCCTGAAGCGCTTCACCAATTCGGCGATCACAAGCGTTTCGGCCTCGGTTCTGGCGGTCGCCCTCGGTTCGCTTGCCGCCTACGGCCTCAGCCGGTTCCGCTACAAGTTCGGCTTCATGCGGAATCCGGACATCTCGTTCTTCTTCCTCAGCCAGTTGATCCTGCCACCGGTGGTGCTCGCCCTGCCCTTCCTGGTGCTCTATCGTTCGCTAGACCTGCTCGACACGCGGATTGGCCTGATTCTCCTGTACACGCTGACGGTGCTCCCGATCGTCATCTGGATCATGCGCGACCAGTTCCAGTCGATCCCGGTGGAACTTGAGGAAGCCGCGCTCGTGGACGGGCTCTCGATCTGGCAGGCGTTCCTGACGATCGTCATGCCGATCGCGCTTCCCGGCATGGTCGCGGCCTTCATCCTCTCTCTTGTCCTGACGTGGAACGAGTACTTCTTCGCGGCGCTGCTGACGTCTACCGACGCCAAGACACTGCCGGTGATGGTGGCGAGCCAGACCGGCAGCCAGGGAATAAACTGGTGGGCGATGGCAGCACTCTCGACCGCAGCGATCGTGCCGCTGATCATCATAGGCGTGGTTCTCGAACGCTTCATCATAAAGGGAATGGCCGCAGGCGCGGTGAAGTGACAAGGACCGCAGGCGACCGGCGCGGGCGCGTTGTGCCGAAACCGTCGTTCAAGACCCGCGACCAGGAGGCAAGGGCCGAGGCGAACCGTTGCCCGAACTTGAGGTTCCGGGCGAAACGCGCGAGCGGGAGCGATTTCGCGGGACCGCGTGGCGCTGCCCTGAACGGCCAAGCCAGGACTTGCCCCGGAGCTTGGCTCGTCACCGCTTCAGTGCATGATTGTCGTCCTGGCATCCGACGTTCATTGCATGACGCCGCTACTGGTCCGCCGCCTCCATGTCCTCGCTCAACTCGGCCGCGATGTCCTTCGTCTGCTCGTAGAGACGCAGGAAGCGCCGGTAGTGACGGTCATGCAAGGCCAGGCGCTTTGGATTGACTGTCTCTGCCGGCGGGTTCCAGGCGGCAATGTCCGTCAATTCAACCTGGCCAACGGCAAGCGCCGCGAGGAACGCGTCGCCATAGCTGGCGCCAACCGAGACCCTGCTGACGATCTGTGACACGTCGCCGAAATCCGAGGTTGACTGCAGCCAGAGCGGATTCCGGGTGCCTCCGCCAACAGCCAGGATGCGTTCCGGGTTCGCGCCCACGTCGCGGTACGTCTCGATGACGTGGGCGGTGCCCATGGCGACGCCCTCGATCATCGCGCGGTAGATGTCTCCTCTTGCGTGGGTCAGGTTCAGTCCGAAAAGGACGCCCTTCGCCCTCGGGTCGTGAATCGGCGTACGCTCGCCCGAGAAATAGGGAAGCACTATCAGGCCGTTAGCGCAAGGCGGCGATTCTGCGGCCTCGGAGGCAAGCCTGGAGAATGCCTCGTCGCGACGGAGATCCCTGGCGAAGTGGTCGCGAAACCAGTGGGTGAGAGTGCCAGAGGTGGCGAGTCCTGCCATGGATGCGTGCTGGCCGGGGAAAAGCCAGGGAGCATACCAGAGACGCGGGTCTCGCACCGGTTCGCCCGTCACCTGGATGACGAAGATGGTCGAGCCGTACATCATCATCATGTCGCCAGGACTGCAAACGCCGACGCTGACGGCTTCCGCCGCCGCGTCGATGGTGCCACAAGTGACGGGCGTGCCTTGCGCCAGACCGGTTTCGGCCGCGGCCCACGCGGTGACGAAACCCGCGATCTCGCTGCTCCAGCACAGTTTCGGCAGCCGATCAAGCGGAGTGATCTCTCCGGTCAGCGCGTCCGACCAGCCCTGCTCGCCCACGTCGTACAGCGGGCTGAAGTTCGCAGCCGTATAGTGGTCGATCGCGTATTCGCCGGTCAGGCGGTGCGTGATGAAACTTGTCGAGGTCAGTATCTTGTGCGTCCTCGCGTGCAGATCAGGATGGTTTCTCCTGAACCAGAGGACTTTCGGCCCGACTGACTGCGACGTCAGGGCATTGCCGCAGGTGTCGAGGATCCTGTCCTCGCCGATTTCGGCGTTGAGGTAGGCGATCTCCTTCTCCGCCCTGGTGTCCACGCCATACAGGACGCCGTTCATCAGCGGCCTTCCATCGGCATCGACGGGCAGCATGCACGGGCCGATGGCCGAGACCGCGAGCGCCGCGACATCGCATGGATCGATGCCGCTCTCGGCCAAGAGCTGGCGGATGAGCCGCACCGTATCGTCCCACCAGTCCTCCTCGGGCCGATGCTCTGCCCAGCCCGGTCGCGGCACGAGCATTTCGTGCAGATGCGCGGCCTGGGCAACAATCCTGCCGGTGCGGACGCACACCAATGCTCCCTTGGATTCGTAGGTCCCTATGTCGATGCCGAGCGTGTGGGTCATGGACTCCGGTCGCGGTCGTCAGTCGCGCGAAAAGCTGAAATCCGGACCGATGCGGGCAAGCGCCTCGGCCAGAAGCCTGCACAATGCGTCAAGATCGCGAAGGTCCACGACCTCGCACGCAGAATGCGAATACCGCATGGGGAAACCCACGTCGATCGACGCGACACCTTCGCCGACAAGCTGGACATGGGACAGGTCCGTCAGTACGCCGGTCTGCGCGCTGCGCTGAAGCGGCACGTCGATTGCGCCAGCGGAGTCCTCGAAGAGCCGGACCATCGCCGGGTGCGGAATCACTCCATTGAGCGTGCCGCGCCCGTGGAAGCTGTAAAGACTGATGCCCGGACCGTGACCTAGCCGCATCTCGCCTCGATCGACCATGTCGGGCGTGTCCGAGGCAAGCATCAGGTCGACCTGAATCGCGATGTCGGGCAGCAACCGCTGCGCCAGCGGCTGTGCGCCGCGCAGGGTGAATTCCTCCTGCGTCGAAAACGCGACGTGAACGGTCGGGCCGTGGCTGCGGCCTGCAAGCATTTGGGCCACCTTGATCAGGACGGCACAGCCGGCCCGGTCGTCTATCGCCGGACCAGTCACTCGGTGTTCGCCCAATGCCAAGCCTCCGGGAAAGTAGACGACCGGCGCGCCGATTCGGACACCGGCCTCTTCGGCCGCCCTGCGGGAGTCGAAGCCGCAGTCGACGTAGAGGTCCGGACAGCGGACGACCGTGTACCTTTCGTCCGGGGTCGTGGCATGGTGACTCTTGTTGGCGATGATTCCGTTGATGTCCCGGCCCTCGCCAAGGCAGACGGTCACCATCTGGCTTGCAAGCGCACGCTCTGGCACGCCACCAAGGCGCTCGAGGCGCAGGAATCCGTCGGGCTCGATCTTGCGGACCACGAAACCAGGCTGGTCCATGTGCGTGAACAGGAGTATGGTCGGCCCGCTCCCCTCAAACGTGGTCCAAAGATTGCCGAGCCTGTCGCTTGAGCTTGGCAGCGGCCGGAGATGATCGGCAACCCGCCGGCGCACGCGATCTTCGTGTCCCGAAAGACCAGGAACCGACATGAGATCGGTCAGAAGGTCGCGGATGCTCATCCTGCGCTCCTTGCCCGTTGCACGAAGTCCCTCGCGCGATCAGGATCTACCGCCTTCCACGTATCGCCGTCGAACTTCAGTGCCGAGCCGACAATGCAGCCGTCGGCGATCTTCAGCACGTCGGCAACGGTCTCGTGCTTCACGCCGGTATTTGCCATCACCGGCGTGTCGGGAAGCACCGCCTTCACCGCTTCCAGGTCTTCCATGCGCGCAGCCTCGCCGGTGATCGTGCCGGAGACAAGCACGGCGTCCGGGATCGAGGAGAAGACCGCGGAGCGAGCCCTGTCCGGGAGCGGTCGGCGGTCGAGGCTGTCGGCGAACTCGGCAGAGATGTTGTAGAGCATTGCGAGATCCGGACGCCCGAGCCGATCACGATATCGCATCGCCCTGCCGGCATCAGGTGTCCAGGGCCCCATGTCGGAGGCGTAGGTGCCGGTAAAGATCTCCCGGCAGAATGCCGCGCCGGTGGCTGCGGCAAGTGCGACCGTCGCCATTGGGTCCCATAGCACGTTGACGCCGAAGGGCACGGTGACCTCGTTCTTCAGTTGCCCGATGACGAATGCCATTGTCGCGGTGGAGGCGGTGTCGACGTCGAATTCGTAGGGCCTGTCGTTCTCGTTGCCGAACATGACCGCGTCGAACCCGGCGTCCTGGAGGGCGACAAGGTCTGCGCGCGCCGACGCAACAAGATCATCAATGCCGGCCGTGGCGTCATGAAGCGGCGTGCCGGGCAGGGCGCCAAGGTGAACCATGCCGACAATCGGCCTGGCCGTCCCGAAGAGCGTCCGAAATCTGGTCATCGACCCCTCCTCCCCGATGCGACCCACGGCGCAGTCGGCAACCGTTCGTGGAACGCCGGATCGCGCCTACGCACGGGCAAGAAATGCCTCGACGGCCGTGTGCGTGACCTCTGGGCGCAGGTCAACGGGTGAGGACACGAGCAAGCCGGCGGCAGCCTGGGCAAATCGCAGTGCCAGGTGGAGCGAATCCCCCGCCGTGAGCCGGGCGGCGAGAGCGCCCGTGAACATGTCCCCTGCCCCATGCGTGCTCGCGACCTTGACAGAAAATGCCCGATGATGCGTCATCTTGTTGTTCTCCAGCAGCATCGCGCCATTGGCGCCTTGGGTCAAGACAACGGCGCCCGGCACCATGCCTGCAAGCGTCGTCAGGGCGGCTTCCGGATTGCGGTGCCCTGTCAGCCCTTCGGCTTCGACGAGGTTCAGGACCAGCACGTCGATGCGCTCGGCCAGCTCGACGGGGATCCGGCGCGCCGGCGCGGCATTCGCAATCAGCAGGGAATCAGGCGGCAGGCGGGAGGCAAAGGCAAGGTTTGCGGCCTCGGGAATCTCGTTTTGGAGAAGACCTGCCACGGGCGGCTCACGCCACGAGACCTCGCCGTCGTTGTCGAGATTTGCGCCCGGGACAATGACGGCGCCGTACTCGCCCGAGGGCAGCGTGATCGCGACGCTCATGCCGGTCGGCGCGTCGGCTTCCAGGACAAGCGCATGCTCGACCCCCGCAACGTCCATCGCGGCGCGGATTGTCTCTGCGGCCCTGTCTCGCCCGACCCGTCCGGCCATGGCGACGCGCGCACCCATGCGTGCGGCTGCCATGGCCTGATTGCCGCCCTTCCCGCCGGAACGATAGTCGACGCGCGTTCCGGGAAGCGTTTCGTCCAGCCCCGGCATGCGTGGTGCATCCACGACGACATCGTGATGCAGCGCTCCAAGAACGACGATCCCGCTCATGCGCCGTAGAGTGCGCGGGAAACGATGCGCTGGCTGACTGCGGCATCCTGGCGGGAGATTGCCGCAGAAAGTTCCCTGTTGCCGCGAAGTTTGTCGGCCGCGGCACGGAGTCGTTCGGCCATGTGGATGTTCGTTCGCACCTCCTCGACCGGATCCAGCCCCGAGTGATCCGGGAACGTGTCGAAGTAGATCACGCCTCGGTAGCCGATGCGGTCCAGCTCGACGAAGAGCTCGACCGTCGCAACCGGATGCACGGTGCCGACCATCAAGCCGTCGTCGCGCTTGCCATAGCCATCGTTCAGATGAACGCCAAGCAACCGGGAATGGCGCGCGACAAGACTCGCGGCATGTGCCGGCATCTCGTCTGCCTGGAGGACGTGGGCGAAGTCGAGCGTGACGCCGACGTTGGGCCGGTCCAGCTCCTTCGCGGCGAGAAGCGTGGTCCCGATGTCAGGCATCAGCGAATGTGCTCGCGGGTCGTTCGGCTTGTACTCGATGGCGATGTCAATTTCGCGATTGTGGTCGGCGACCTCGGCCATCGCCGATATCGTGTCGTCCCAGGCCCGGGCATAGTCCAGCTGGAAGGCATAGTCGAACCCGTCCTGTCCCATCCAGAGCGTCAACTGCCGGGCGCCCAGCCTGGCACAGATGTCGATCGCCTCGCGCGTCTGATCGATGGCCTTTCGACGAACGGCGGAATCAGGATTCGTAAATGCGCCAATGGCGTAGGCAGGTTCTCCGTAGTACCGCATGGCAAGACCGTTCAGGCTCACTCCGTTGGCCGCAAGAGCGGCGCGCACCGCGGCCTCGCTGGCGACAGAGACCTGGTCGGGGAAATTGAGATCGGCAGCGTCAAGGCCGCCGACACGGGCGGCAAGTTCCAGCAGATGCGGCACGTCGCGCCGCCCCGGCGGAAGGGCAGCCTTGAAGGCGTTCAGGCGTGCCGCATATTGCTGGCGGTTCGAACGGACTGCAGGCATCGTCCCGTCTCCTTACGGCGGCAAGGAAGGCGCGCCAGGACTTGCGTGTCAATGAACAATGCCCTGGCTGAGCATCGGTCCCTCGCTGGAAGCGTCGGATCGAGGTCCGCGGCTGTCGTCCTCGGAGCCGCTCATCTTCCGACCTTGCTCGGCGACGCAAGGCAGCCAAGGCTCTGCCTCCTGCGGCCATGCTGGCCAATCCGGCTATCGACACGCCGCGGAATCTGGCGTGGAAACCCTTGAAGCGCGGCTTCCCAACCGGCGTCGCGAACCACGTCAAACGGCGGCACCAACCTGCCCGGTGCAGCAGCCCGGTCCGGACGGCTGTCTCGCGTTGGGCGCAAGTTGGCGGGCCGGGAGGCGGCGGTGGTCCGGTCACGCATCGGGACACCAGCGAAGCCCGAGGACCGCGGGCCTCTTGACCGGCGCCAAGGCGTTCGCCTTGCCGTCGACGCTCAGCGTCCGGTCGGTGACATGGTCTCTGCCATGGTCTCTGTTAGGGGGTCTCCGTCAGGGTTGACTCGGAACACGGGCGCGCCAGGAGGCTCTTCCGGCGCCACACGCCTGGCAATGCCTGCAGGGACCGGACTGGAAGCGCCGGGACGAGCGGGTCGTCCGCTGGACCCGACACCCGCCCCGACTTCTCGTGCGTGCGGGGCGTCCACCGTCACGACCTCTCGTGTCCGGCAGCGTCGCCGATCCGGCGACGATGGCCCCGGCTGCCCGGGCGTCGTCCACAGAGGTGCTCCTTGACCTTGGGAGCCGGTTTGGTGTCAATGCGCCCATGGAATCGATCGACACGGAACTCGTGGCCCGAATTCGGCAGGACATCATCTTGGGGTCATACTCGGAAGGGGAACGGCTGTCGGAAGCGCAGCTTTGCGAAACCCACAATGTGTCACGGACTCCGATCAGGCTGGCGTTGCGTCTGCTGGAACGCGAAGGCGTCATACGCCGCGGCGAAGGCCGCGGATACATGGTTCAGAGCCCTACCGTGGAGGACATCCTCCAGGCGGTTGAAGTCCGCGGGCATCTGGAGAGCCTTGCGGCGCGCCTCATGGCGCAAGAGCCGAGTCGGTTCGATCAGCTGCCGACAATGCGGCGGGCGATGGAACAGATCGACGCGTCGGTCAGCGAGCTGTCCCGGCTTGGTCAACTCAACGACTTTGTCACGCGGCAGGCACAGGCCGCGAACAAGGAATTCCATGCCGCGATCCTTACATCGTGCGGAAACGAGTATGTCAGCTACGCCTGCAAGCAGATCAGCCACTTGCCCATGCTTGCCGTCGGGTCCATGGTCTTCGACCGATCCGTGGACAAGACGCCTGACCAGTTCGAGCGCGGCTTGTTCCGCCTGCGCCTCGGCAATGCACAACATCAGGTCATCTGCGACGCGATCGAGAGCGGCGATCCGGTCCGCGCGGAAGGCATGATGCGGGAACACTCTCACACGATGATCGAGTACATCCAGACGTTCGAAAAGCGTGGCAAGAGCCTGACCGTCGCGGACCTCGTTGCATTCTCGGCCGCCGATCCGCCGCCGCCAGCCGCCTGATCGTTCGGTCACCGCTGACCTCCTGCCCGCCCTGCAGGACCGGCATTCCTTCCGCGAGGCGCTCGTGCCCGGGGCGGGAACGTCGCGGGCGTCGTTCACGGCTCCGGCCGCTCCCCCTTTTCGAGGCCGCCCTGCCTTCAGGACTTCCGGCGTCCACGCCAGGTCGCCCCATGCCCTCGCTGCCGACAATCGTGGGCGCCCCGCGCTCCAAGCCGGTACGAATGCCCTGCGGAGCCAGGTGGCGGCCGGTGTCTCGTGCTTCCATGCAAAGCCGCACCGGGTTGAATGCGGACGCAGGCAACGCCGCGTGCCGACCGGCGTTGGCGCTCGTGCGTGACACTTGATTTGTTCCGCAACGAGCGCAACATCGTCGCCCGCCGCCCGAAAACGGCCCAAGTTGCCGTGAAACGTGCATGGCATGAAGCCGAACACGCAAACGTCCATCAACGCGATGTTCCGACTTGGATTTCGTCTTTTCCCCGCGTCGCGCCGCTCATACCCGAATCTTCGAAACAAAGCAAGAACATATTTGATCCGCGTCCGAGAAATGTTGCGTATGTTGCTTGATCGTGAGGCAGGCTGCAGACCGGCGACCCGGAACAGGCTTTGGAGCGCGTGGCGCCTCCTGCGGCCAACGGGCCAATGCATCGGTGCTTGGGGTCTGGAGGGGGGTCTGGAGGGTCGGACGCGCCCCGCATCCAGGGAAATCGAGCCGAAGCTGAACGCGCATGATGACGAGCATGTCCTCGCGGGCCATGCGCATGCCGTCCCTTGAGTCCGGCGCGCCGCGTTCTTGGGATCCCAAATCAATCCGCAAGAAGGGCGTGAACAGGCTTGGACCAATCTCCTTGCATTCAGGATCCCAAACTGGTACCCGAATTCAGATGTATGATGCGGTGACATGTGGAGGAGCGCCGATGCACCCTGAACTGCAGGCCCACCCCGAATACTTCTCGAAAGACGTGGTCCGGATTGCGGACAACGTCTACCAGGCGTTCGGATTTGCGGCGTCGAACGTTTACATGATTGTCGGGGAAGACGGGGTTGTCATCATTGACACGACCGAAACGACAACCGCCGCCGAAAACGTTCTGGCAGAGTTTCGCAAGATCACCGACCTGCCGGTAAGGACGATCATCCTGACGCATTCTCACCGCGACCATGTCTCTGGCGCGAGCGTCTTCGCCGCCGGCGGAAACCCGGAAATCCTGGCGAGCGACAGATCTTCCGAAGACTCGCTTCTCGAGGAAACCACGCACCCCCGCGCCGTCAAGGCCATGCAGTTGCGCACCAAGCGGCAGTTCGGCATCGGCCTGTCCTACCCGGACGAGATCATCGGGATCGGCGTCGGGCCGGGCGACCGGCCGCTCAAGGGCATGGGTGCCGGCATCATGCCCCCGACCCGCCGCGTTGGCGGCGAGGGCGAGAAGGTGACGACCTGCGGCATCGAGCTTGAGCTGGCGATGGCGCCCGGAGAGACCCCCGATCACATGGTCGTCTGGTATGCCGACCGAAAGGTGCTGTTCTGCGGCGACAACTTCTATCGCTCGTTTCCGAACCTCTACGCCATTCGCGGGACCGAGTATCGGGACTTTGACGCCTGGGCGGACACGCTGGACCAGTTGATGTCGTTTGAGCCCGAGGTGCTTGCGCCCGGCCACACCAAGGCGGTGACGGGTGCGGACACCGTCAGGGATGTCCTGTCTGACTATCGGGACGCGATTCGCCACATCATCACGGAAACCCGCGACGGCATGGATGCGGGCAAGACGATAGACGAGCTTGCGCATAGCGTGAAGCTGCCGCCGGAACTTGCCGAGAAGCCCTACCTGCGCGAGTACTACGGGCGGGTCGAGTTTGCTGTCCGCGCCTATTTCGTGGGGACGATGGGATGGTTTGACGGCAATCCCACATCGCTCAGCCCGCTGTCTCCGCAGGATGAAGCGCGTCGCTTCATTGACCTTGCCGGCGGTCCCGAGGCCGTCATGGCGGCCGTTGAAAGGGCCCGGGCGGAAGAGGACTATCAATGGGCGCTGCAGCTGATCGACCGGTTGATCCATGCCGGCCAGGGCGGCGAAAGCGCCAAGGCGATCAAGGCGCTGCTTCTGAGGATGCACGCCAGGGCCCAGATCAACTGCCCGACGCGGCACTACTACATTCAGTCGGCGAAAGACCTGGAGCAGGGGTAGGCCGATTTCGGGCCGGCGCACGCGCCGTTCCGTTCATCGGACGATGCAGGCGCCGTGCCGGTGCACTCGAACGCCGCCGAAGCGGAATCCGGGGGCGTTCGGACCCGCTCCCGTCCGGCGCGAGAGCGATTTCGAGGACCTCTTGGCCATCGGTCCGCCAAGCGACCTGGCAGGCGCCTGCAAGGCAGGCGTTGCAGCGGGAAACCGGATGGCCTCGCCCCGACGGATGCGCCGGTCAACGGCTGCAAGAGCATACGCGAGACGCCGCTCACCTGCATGCGAAGCGCCGCACGGCGAATCCGGACCGGGCACGGGGCTCACTCGTCGAGCGAACCGTGAATGGCAAACTGGTCCAGGTCCGCGTCCTGGGCCTCGATGACGCGAAATGACTCGCGGACCCCAACCTCGGTCAGCTCGCGAGAGACCGTGAGAAGCGTGTTCGCCGCATGCTCGTCGCACATCGCCCCCATATGGCCCAGTTCCTCGGCGGCGACAGGACGCGCGGCGGCGAGGTCGGGCGCTCCGTAATAGGTCACGAAGTGCTCGGCCAGCATGTCCGTCAGGCGATCAAGTTCCGCGGACTCGATCCGTGTCACCGCAACGAAGGTCACGCGCCCGGTCGTCTCCAGCCCGAACCAGCCGTTCGAAAAGGCCTGACGGGCCTTGCCGGCCAGGTCGGCCTCGGTCCAGTTCGAGAATTCGAACCCGCCGGAAATGCACCATTCGCCGGTGCGGGCCGGCACCGGGTAGACCCGGGTGTCGCTTTCGTCGAAATGGATCGCGCGGGCGAGGTTCATTGCGCCTCCAGAAGGTCCGTGAGCGGGAACAGGCGAGTGTCGCTTCCGTCGCGCAGGAGCATCCCGAAATCCTCGTCAACGCCAAGGAAGGTGCCGCTCGACCCGCCAAACCGGACTGCGTCGCCGATCCCGTGCGCGATGCCGCGCCATTCGGCGTGCAAGGGTCTCGGACCATCATCCTCCCAGCGCGCGATCCAGTTGAGCGTGTGCCGCGCCCAGCTTTCGACCAGGGTCACCGGGTCGACATCGACGCACCCTTCCTCGTAGAGCGCGGTTTCCTCGACGTTGTCGCCCGGCGACTGCGTTGCGCTGATCAGCGGCATCTCGAACCCGACAACCAGCCAGTCCGGCTGCGCATCCTCGTCGTCGGTGCTGGCCGCCACGCGGAACCGGCCGCAACGCGCCCCGTTGACCCGGACTTCGCCGGACCAGCCGAGGTGAACCGCGACCTCCGGCGGCGCCAGCGCGCCCAGGGAATTCTGCAGCCCCACGCCGCAGAGCGGCAGCATGGCCATGGCCTTTCCCAGCGGCACTTCCGGCGCGAACACCAGGGCCGAGCCAATCCGGTCCAGCGAGACGTTGTATACGACCAGCCCGGCGTCGCAGCCCAGGCTCGCCTTGGCGCAGGCCGTGACGAAGGGGTCGATCGCGCCGCTGACGGCCAGGCCGGACATCATTGGAGGCAGGACGGCTTCCGTCATGCGGCGTTCGACCCGACAAGCTCTCTCGCCACCTGCTGAAAAGCCGCCGCCTGCGGTCCGTCGGGGCTGGTCACGACAACGGGCGCGCCCCCGTCACCGGCGACACGGATGTCGAGATGCAACGGGATCTCCGCCAGGAGCGGCACGCCGATTTTCGCCGCCTCGGCTGCCACGCCGCCATGGCCGAACGTGTGCTCCTCGTGCCCGCACTTCGAGCAGATGTGAGTTGACATGTTCTCGATCAGGCCGTGGATCGGAACGCCCAGCTGGTTGAACATGTCCACCCCCTTGCGGGCGTCGATCAGCGCCACGTCCTGTGGCGTGGAGACGATGATCGCGCCATCGACCACGGCCTTCTGCGCAAGCGTCATCTGGACGTCGCCCGTGCCGGGCGGCAAGTCGACGATCAGCACGTCCAGGGCGCCCCATTGCACCTGCGTCAGCATCTGCTGCAACGCGCCCATCAGCATCGGGCCGCGCCAGACAACCGCCTGCCCTTCCGTCGTCATCAGCCCGATCGACATCATGGTGACGCCGTGGTTGCGCATTGGAAGAATGGTCTTTCCATCCGGGCTCGACGGACGACCCGAGACTCCGAGCATGCGTGGCTGTGACGGTCCGTACACGTCCGCGTCCAACAGGCCGACACGCCGTCCCGCCTGCGCAAGGGCGCAGGCGAGGTTTGCGGCAACCGTCGACTTTCCGACCCCGCCCTTTCCGGACGCGATCGCAAGTATGCGATCGATGCCGGGAATCTTCTCGGGTCCCTTGGGTTCGGGACGCGCGCCGGGCTTGAGGTCCGGCGGAGCCTTTTCGGTATGCGCGGTCATGAGAATCGACACGTCCTCGGCACCTGGCAGCGCCCTTGTCCGTGCCTCCGCATCAGCCCGCACCGGCTCGTACGTCTGCGCCAGCTTCGGATCGATTTCCAGGACGAACCGCACGCGTCCGCCCTCGACATTCAAGGCACGCACCAGTCCCGCTGCAACGATGTCGTCGCCTGTTGCGGGGTCGCTGACCGACTTCAGCGCACCGAGCACGCTATCCCGAGACAGCGCCAAGGTTCAGTCGTTCTCCACGATGGTGCCCGAGACTTCGTGATCCAAGCCAAGTTCCTCGATTGTGACGTTGGCCTTGACCACATAGCTCTTGCCGGCTTCGCCCCTGTCACGAAGCGCCGCCTCGATCGCCTGTTGCGAGGTCACGCCCACCTGCTTCAGGAACTTTCTCATGGACATGTTGTAGGTGTCGCTCATCTTCCTTCTTCCCTTCGTTGACTCGTCTGATCATGTCCAATTGTCTCTGGCCATGCCGAGCCACGTGCAAGACTCTTGACTGCGTTCAGCGTCAACGGAGTCTTTGTTGATACCGGCTCGGTCCTGGAATTCAACCCCGCGCGAACTGTCCGATCTGACGGGCAAGTCCTGAGCGCCCTTGCAGGGAACGCGCCGGAAGCCGGCGAGCCGCGTTGCGCCTTCCCGAATTTCGGGGGCGCCTGCCGGGCCCGCCCCGTGCCGGCCAACGCGGTTTCGGGCCGCACGCCGTGCGCCGCGACGCCAGGACCAGGAGCCGCATCTGCCGGGACGCCGAACGCGCGATCACGCCGAACTGGCGAGGCGCCTGGACCGTCGCATGTCCGTGCTGCCTTCGAGAACGCGGTTCCCCGGCATGGGGGCATTCCGGACGGGCCGTGTTGCGGAGGGCGAAGAGATCCCGATGCAAGTCCGGAAGCGAGCCAGCCGCCCTTCGGGAACGGGGAACAAATCGCCTTGAAACCGGCATCGTCGATCCCGTATGTTCGGTGTCAGGGGCATGGGCCGCCTCAAGGCGCTATGTTGCATCGGCAGTTCCGCCAAGCCAGACAGGCCCCCGTTTCCCCGGGGGATCAGGCCGAATGACCCTCTCAGCGGGAAGGCTCCGCTCAACCCGGGAAGTCTTGCAAGGGGCTCCATGCTGAAAAGGACCTTGACAGCCGCGTTTCTCCTCTTCGCCAGCGACACGGGCCTCGCATCCGCCGACGACGACCGGCAGATTCGGCTGTCGGTCCCCGCGGTGCTGTCCGAGAGCGGATTGATGAAGTACATGTTGCCGAGGTTCACCTTGAAGACCCAGGTGCGTGTCGAGCTGGTCTCGCCCGGGGAGCCGGCGGATGTCGCGCTCGGCGATGCCGGCACGCCGGTCTTCGTCGGCATGGGCCAGACCTGGTCCATCGAAGTCCTCGCGCCAGGGAACAAGGGGGCATCCCGCTTTGCCTCCTGGATTGCGGACACGACCGGGCAAAGCGCGATCACTGGATTCAAGGTCGACGGCAATCAGCCATTCGCCTTGCCGGTCGAGGAAGAGGAGATTGACGCAGGCCAGTTCTACGACGGCGACAGGCTGCGCGGACGGCAGGTATCGCGCACCCATTGCGGCCGCTGCCACGTCACGGCCCGAGGCGACGAGAGCCTCGGCATTGGTTCGACCCCGTCGTTTTTCGCCCTGCGCAGCTTTGAAGACTGGGACGTGAGGTTCTCGATCTTCTACGTCCTGAAACCCCACGGCGCCTTCACGCAGGTCGAGGACGTAACGGAACCCTTTCCCGAGGAACGCCCCTCGCCGATTGCGCCGATCGAACTGACCCTGGACGACATCGACGCGATCCTGGCTTATGTTGCAAGCATCGAACCCGCGGCCCTTGGCGCTCCCCTTGCAGGTCAGTGATCGCGGCGTTTCGAAAGGTAGTCGTCCGTGGTTCGCGTTCGCGGCCGCTCGCCCATCGCCATCGGGCTGTCCTGGCTCAGGAACTGTGCCTTGACCCGGCAATCGTCACACATCTGTATCATGTTCAGCGCACCTTCTTCCTGGTACATGGAGTGCGACGACAGTCTCTCGGTTATGCGTTCAATGGTGGACCTTGAACCGAACAGGCTGCCGCATTCGATGCAGGCGAACGGCTCTTCCTCGTTCAAGACGACCTGAGACAATGCCTCGTCGCCAAGATTGAGACGCGGCACCAGCGCGATGGCATCTTCAGGACAAATGCTGGCGCAAAGCCCGCATTGCAAGCAGGCGTCTTCCTGAAACCGGACCTGTGGCAGGTCGGGATTGTCGCCAAGCGCCCCGGAAGGACAAAGCGACACGCAGGAGAGACAAAGCGTGCACGCATCCGCATCGACCGAAATCACGCCGTAAGGGGCGCTGTCCGGCAGCGGAAGCGGCTCGACAGCGTCCGGACGCAACGCCTTCGCCGCCTGCCGGGCGATCTGCCGGCGCGTCCCCATGGGCCGGACCGGCTTGGTCAGTGCGGACGGCACCTCGGCATTGTACAGCGAATCCGAAAGCGCGTCGGCGTCGGAGGTGTCGATCAAGGACACCTTGTCGCCCGCGACCGCCCTGGCCAAGGCGGCCTCATGTTCCAGCACCGATCGGTCAGCCCCGGGTCCGGGCACGATGGCCACGTCGGCAAAGCCGGCAGCCAGCGCGGCGAGGGCCTCAGCATGCCCGAACGCGCCGACTGCCGGCATTTCCATCGGCACGACATCCGCCGGCAAGCCCCGGCCATGCCGGGCGGAAAGCCTGATCAGTTCGGAACCGTGCCCGTCCACGACCAGAAGTCTCGGATCGGTTCCACCCGCGCCAAGAAACGCCTTTGCCAGCGTCTGGATCCGAAGGAACGAATGCTCGACCGGCGGCGCGTCGTACGAAATCGCGCCGGACGGGCAAAGCGAGGAGCATGCGCCACACCCTGCGCAAACCATCGGGTCAACGGTGACGTAGTCGCCCTCGGGAGCGATCGCGCCGGTCGGACAGGCATCGAGGCAACGCGAACATCCCACCTGGCCGGCCCTCGAATGGGCGCAGAGGATCGGCTCGACACGAGCGTAGAGCGGCTTCTCGAAAGTGCCGATCAGCTTGGCGGCATCGAACACGGCATCCATGGAAGCCGTGACGCTTCCCGGGTCGGCGCGCAGGTAGCCTTCCCGCTTTTCATGGGCGGCAAAGAGCGGGGCCTGCCCGCTGAGATCGAGGATGATGTCGCACTCCGAGTGTGCGCCGTTGCGCGGTTCCGTCCATCGCCAGTTGCCGCGCCCGCCTGGCTGGATGCGGCTGAAGTGGTCGAACGACACCTTGAATGCACCCAGGGCCCCGGACGCATTCCTTGTCTTCCCCCTGATCACGTCGAACTCGCGTTCCGGGGGCGGGTCGCTGTCATCCAGCTGCAGGACCGTGACACCGTGCGTGTCGGCAAGACGCCGGGCGGCGCCAAACGCGACATCACCGCTCCCGATGATCAGGCAAACGCCCTCGGACACCACGTCGACGGTCTTCGTCGACGCCGGTGGCATCGTGGCCGCTGCGACAAGCGCGGCCATCTTGGGACCGGTGTCCTTGTCGTCATCCGTCCAGCCGGCCCGGTCCCGCAGGTCGACGAATGCAGGGACCTCGGCATCCAGCTCCTCGGCAAGCTCCTCGAAGAACCGCATTTCCTGCCCGCAGCAGATCGTGCAGCCGCCCGCCGCGACTTCCCGCGCCGCGATGTCCGCCTGCTCGGTGCACAGCGAGGTGTGGACCGGGGAGCACTCGACCCCGGTCGCGGCCTCGATCACGTCAGGCTGCAGTCGCTGCGACTTCGCGCAGTCGCAAAGGACCAGCTTGCTGGCCAACGTCCTCTCCTTCCTCGACAATCGGCCGGTGACACACTCACGCCTTCCGGCCAGACTAGACATGTTTGGCACCGAACGTAAACTGCGGTTCGCAAGGCACTTGATCGAACAGGACGCACGCGAGGACGAATGTACATCAATCCGGCGAAATACGAGGTCTTGTCCCTAGGGATTGTGCTGCGCCGGGCGCCGGGAGTGACCCGCTGGAAGAAATGGTCCTGGAAGGCGGTCGCGGTCCTGCCGGGCGCCGGACCGGGCGACTGGCGCGAAATGCGGCGCGAGGGCGACTGGGTCGAATACCATGCGGCCACCGTATCGCTGGACCTTCATGGCGCGGAGACCGAGGCCTACAAGAACGCGCTTTCGGACAGCCGGCCAAGCGTCTTTGTCGTGATGCGGGAGGATGCAGGCTCGGATGACGATCGACCGGCCGTCCTGCTGGTCACGGCTTCGCCTTACGAGGCGCAGGACTACGCCGACAGCGGCGAGGAGATCGTCGAGAAGGTGCCGATGCCGCCGGGGCTTGTCGCCTGGGTGCGGGATTTCGTCGAACGGCATCACGTCGAGGAAGAGTTCGTGAAGCGCAAGCGGGACAGGAAACGCATCGACCTTGTTGAGGACGGCGTCGGCGATGCGCGCATACACCAGGACGCCGATGTCTATCGCGCCCCGAAAAGGCGCCTGCAATGAACGACTTCTGGGAACGTCGGAAGGCGGCGGTGCGCGCCGAGGAGGCGGCGGAGGAACGCGCGAAGAGCGCCGCCGACGAGGCTGAAGAACAGGCCAGGCTCAGCGAGAAGTCCGACGAGGAGGTTCTCCGTGAACTCGACCTGCCCGATCCCGACAGCCTGGCCGCGGGCGACGACTTCTCGATCTTCCTGAAGAAGACCGTCCCGGAACGGATCCGCATTCGTGCCCTCCGCCGCCTCTGGACGACGAATCCGCTGCTTGCCAACCTCGACGGCCTCGTCGACTACGGCGAGGACTTTACCGACGCGGCGACCGTCATCGAGAGCCTGCAAACCGCCTACCGGGTCGGCGAAGGCATGGCCCGGCACGTTGCGGAAATGGCCAGGCAGGCAGAGGCTGCAACGGATGACGAGGAGACGGACGCGAGCGAATCACCTGCGGAAGATCCGGCAGATGCCGAGGCGGATGAAGTACCCGACAATTTGCCTCGGAATCAGATCGCGCCGGCAATCGAGGAATGTGAGCAAGATTCGCGAATTATCGCCGAAAAAAGCGAAAGAAATGGTGTCAAACCGCGCCGCATGAGTTACCATTTCGATGAACGACAGTCATCGAAGTGAAGGTAACCGGTTTCGATGAACGCGATGGATCGCACCATTGAAGTGCCTGAAGAGGATCGCCTCCGTGCGGATCTCTACAACTTCCTCGGCCTTGTCCTTGCCCGCCCTCCCGACCAGACGCTTCTGGACCAGACCGCCGGACTGTCCGGCGACGCCACCGAAATCGGCCAGGCGATCGGAGCGCTGGCCACCATTGCCCGGTGCTCCAATCCCAAGAGCGTGGAAGCGGAGTTCAACAGGCTGTTCATCGGCCTGGGGCGGGGCGAACTGCTGCCATACGCGAGCTACTACATGACAGGCTTCCTGAACGAGAAGCCGCTGGCGTCGCTGCGCAGCGACCTGGCTTCGCATGGCATTGCAAGGTCGGAGAACGTGTTTGAACCGGAAGACAACATCGCGTCTCTGATGGAAGTGATGGGTGCGCTGATCGTCGGACGGTTCGGGGCACCGACGCCGCTGGACGTGCAGCGGGACTTCTTCAACCAGCACATCGCCCCATGGGCCTGCCACTGCTTTGCCGATCTCGAGGCGGCAAGGAGCTCGGTGCTGTACGCAGCGGTGGGACGGCTTGGGCGGTTGTTCATGGAAATTGAAACCGAAGGGTTTCGTCTCAGCGCCGCATGAGGCGCGAAAACTGATCTGGCGAGCTATCGCCACGGCGAAAGGAAGGAGGACTTTCACATGACCGACAAACCCGAAGAGGGTACCAGCCGTCGGGACTTCCTGAAGATGGCGGGAACTGCGGCACCGGCTGCGGCAGTTGTCATCGCCTCGGGGACTTCGGCGGAAGCGGCCCAGCCTGACCTGTCCTCTGACAGGCTTCAGGACACGGCGCATACCCGCGCCTACTACGACAGCGCCCGGTTCTAGGACCGGACGCTGCCGTCACTGCCCGGCCTCGGTTGCGTGACGCCCACTGGCCGGCGCATTCGAAAACAACCCAGCACGCATGCGGGACTGCCCGCAGCCAGCAAGGGAGAATGACATGCTAAGGAAGAAGACCAACGGGATTGCGCGACGCTCCCAGCGGACTGGAATCCTGAACCAAGTCGCCGAAACCTTCATTGACCGGCGCACTTTCCTCAGAAATTCGGGCCTGGCGATCGGCGGACTGACGGCAATCGCCGCCACGGGAGGCTCGGTCACGAAGGCCGAAGCCGCGACGGGCACTGGCGCGGTCGAGCTGCGCAAGTCCGTTTGCACGCACTGCTCGGTCGGTTGCTCGGTCATCGCCGAGGTGCAGAACGGCGTCTGGACCGGCCAGGAGCCGGGATGGGACAGCCCGTTCAATCTCGGGGCCCATTGCGCCAAGGGCGCGGCGGTCCGCGAACACGCCCACGGCGAGCGGCGGCTGAAGTACCCGATGAAGAAGGAGAACGGCGAATGGGTTCGCATCTCCTGGGATCAGGCCATCAACGAGATCGGCGATGGCATGATGCAGATCCGGGACGAAAGCGGCCCGGACAGCGTCTACTGGCTGGGTTCGGCAAAGTACAACAACGAACAGGCCTACCTGTTCCGGAAGTTCGCCGCCTACTGGGGCACGAACAACGTCGACCACCAGGCGCGAATCTGCCACTCCACGACGGTTGCAGGCGTAGCGAACACATGGGGCTACGGCGCCATGACCAACAGCTACAACGACATCCACAACTCCCGGGCGATCTTCCTCATCGGCGGCAACCCCGCCGAGGCGCACCCGGTCTCGCTCCTGCACGTCCTCAGGGCGAAGGAGCAGAACAACGCGCCCCTGATCGTCTGCGACCCGCGCTTCACGCGCACCGCGGCCCATGCTGACGAATATGTCCGCTTCAGGCCCGGCTCGGACGTCGCCCTGGTCTGGGGGATCCTCTGGCACATCTTCGAGAACGGCTGGGAGGACAAGGAGTTCATCCGGACGCGGGTCTGGGGCATGGACCAGATTCGGGAAGAGGTGGCCAAGTGGACGCCCGATGAAGTCGAACGCGTGACCGGCACTCCCGGTTCGCAACTGCGCCGCGTGGCCTTCACGATGGCCAACAACCGTCCGGGCACCGTGATCTGGTGCATGGGCGGGACCCAGCACACCAACGGCAACAACAACACGCGGGCATACTGCGTGCTGCAGCTGGCCCTTGGCAACATGGGCACCACGGGCGGCGGCACCAACATCTTCCGCGGCCACGACAACGTGCAGGGCGCCACCGATCTTGGCGTGCTCTCGCACACGCTGCCTGGCTACTACGGGCTGTCGGCCGGTGCCTGGGCGCACTGGGCGCGGGTCTGGGGAGAGGATCTTGACTGGCTCAAGAACCAGTTCGCCACCGTCAAGGGAGCGGACGGCAAGGACAAGAACCTGATGAACCTGACCGGCATTCCGGTGAGCCGCTGGATCGACGGCGTTCTTGAAGACCCGGACAACACGGACAACCCCGACAGGGTTCGCGCCATGGTGCTCTGGGGCCATGCGCCGAACTCCCAGACGCGGATGAAGGAGATGAAGACCGCGATGGAAATGCTGGACATGCTGGTCGTCATCGACCCGTATCCGACCGTTTCCGCCGTGCTTCACGACCGGACCGACGGGGTCTACCTGCTGCCCGCGTGCACGCAGTTCGAAACCCACGGCTCGGTCACGGCCTCGAACCGGTCGCTCCAGTGGCGCGAAAAGGTGGTCGACCCGCTCTTCGAATCCAAGTCGGACCAGGAGATCATCGGCCTCTTCGCCAGGAAGTTCGGCTGGCACGACCGCTTCTTCCGCAACATCGCGATCGAGGCGGACGGCGTGACCCCGAACATCGAGGACACGACCCGCGAGTTCAACTCAGGCATGTGGACGGTCGGCTACACCGGCCAAAGCCCGGAGCGGATCAAGCTCCACATGGCCAACCAGCACACGTTCGACAAGACGACGCTGAGGGCCGTGGGCGGGCCGGCTGACGGGGACTACTACGGCATGCCCTGGCCGTGCTGGGGCACCGCCGAGATGAACCATCCCGGCACGCCGAACCTCTACGACATGTCCAAGCCGGTCGCTGACGGCGGATTGTGCTTCCGGGCCCGGTTCGGTGTTGAACGGGACGGCGACAACCTGCTTGCCGAGGGCGTGTTCAATCCGGGTTCGGAAATCCAGGACGGCTATCCCGAGTTCACCATGCAGATGCTGATGGACCTTGGATGGGACGGCGACCTGACAGCCGAGGAACGTGCCGCCATTGACGCGGTGGCAGGTCCCAAGACCAACTGGAAGACCGACCTCTCGGGCGGCATTCAGCGGGTCGCCATCAAGCACGGCTGCGCACCCTTCGGGAACGCGAAGGCCCGTGCGGTTGTCTGGACCTTCCCCGATCCGGTGCCGCTGCACCGCGAGCCGCTCTACACGAACCGGCGGGATCTTGTGGCGGACTATCCGACCTACGAGGACCGCAAGTTCTATCGCCTTCCGACGATGTATGCGTCGATCCAGAAGAACGACTTCTCGAAGGATTACCCGTTGATCCTGACTTCGGGTCGTCTGGTCGAGTACGAAGGCGGCGGCGACGAGAGCCGGTCCAACCCCTGGCTCGCTGAACTGCAGCAGGACATGTTCGTGGAGATCAACCCGAGGGATGCCAACGACCTCGGCGTTCGCGACGGTGCGCAGGTCTGGGTGGAAGGCGCAGAAGGCGCGAAGGTCAAGGTGATGGCCATGGTCACGAGGAGGGTGGGCGAAGGCGTGGTCTTCATGCCCTTCCATTTCGGCGGCCATTTCGAAGGCGAGGATCTGCGAGGCAAGTACCCCGACGGGGCCGACCCCTACGTTCTGGGCGAAAGCAGCAACACCGCGCAGACCTACGGCTATGACTCGGTAACCCAGATGCAGGAGACCAAGTGCACTCTCTGCAAGATCTGGTCAGCGTAAGGAGGAAAACAGACATGGGAGCTAGAGTAAGGTTTCTCTGCGACGCCGAGCGCTGCATCGAGTGCAACGCCTGCGTCACGGCCTGCAAGAACGAGAACGAGGTGCCTTGGGGCATCAACCGTCGGCGGGTGGTGACAATCCAGGACGGCACGCCGGGAGAAAGATCGATCTCGGTGGCCTGCATGCACTGCTCGGATGCGCCCTGCATGGCGGTGTGCCCGGTCGATTGCTTCTACCAGAACGAAGAAGGGATCGTGCTGCATTCGAAGGACCTCTGCATCGGCTGCGGCTACTGCTTCTACGCCTGCCCGTTCGGCGCGCCGCAATTCCCGCAAGCAGGGAACTTCGGCAGCCGCGGCAAGATGGACAAGTGCACCTTCTGCGCCGGCGGACCGGAGGACAATCACTCGACCGCCGAGTTCGCCAAGTATGGCCGCAACCGGATCGCGGAAGGCAAGCTGCCGATCTGCGCCGAGATGTGTGCCACCAAGGCGCTCCTGGCGGGCGACGGAGATGTCGTCTCGGCAATTTACCGCGAGCGCGTTGTGTCCCGCGGCTTTGGCTCGGGCGCCTGGGGCTGGGGCACGGCCTACGAAGCCAAGGGCGGCTGACGCCGTTCACGGGGCGGCCCGTGCCAGGGCCGCCTCCCCTCATTTCAACGGCCGCCTACGATCCGGAGGATTGCCGACGTGCTGCGTTTGCTCGTTTTTGCATTGATTCTTGCCTTTGGCCTCGGCGCACCCGCCATGGGTCAGGACGGCATGGAGCCTGATCGCAGGGCCACCGGAGGGGCGCAGACGCTGGAGGACATCCTGGCGCGCCAGCGCGGCGAAGCGATCAACGACGCCTTTCGCAGGGAAAACACGGGCAACCCGGACATCGCCGCGGGTCTCGCACAGCAACTCGGGACGTTGGGCGGCTCTTCTGATCCTGAACTCTGGCGCGCGCTGCGCTTTGGCTCCGTGGACGTGACGGTCTCGTCCGGCGGCGAGGTCGCTGCGGTGCTGGTGCAGGACGGCGGGATGTGGTGGCTTGATTTTCGGCGAACGACCCTCAAGGACTGGGGTGGCTACTTCCTGCTTGGCGTGATCGGGGCCCTGGTTGCATTCTTCCTCTTGCGAGGACGCATACGGATCGATGCACCCAAGACCGGACGGACCGTTGTTCGATTCCAGGCGATCGAGCGTTTCTCCCATTGGCTGCTGGCCGGATCGTTCATTCTCCTGGGACTTACGGGACTGCTGTCGCTCTTCGGACGCACGGTGCTGATTCCAGCCTTCGGGCACGAGGCAAATTCGTTCATACTCCTTGCGAGCAAGTGGGTTCACAACAACGCGGCCTGGGCCTTCATGGTCGGGCTGGTCATGATTTTCGCCTTCTGGGTCTGGCACAACCTGCCCGACCGGACCGACCTGAAGTGGATCGCGCAGTTCGGCGGCATCATCGGCTCGAAACACCCCCCGGCCAGGAAGTTCAATGCCGGCCAAAAGGTGATCTTCTGGTCGGTCGTGATCCTTGGCGCGTCGATCTCGGCTTCGGGACTGTCACTGCTCTTCCCGTTCGAGATTCCAATGTTCGCCAAGACCTTTGCGATCCTCAACGACCTGGGGATCACCGGGTTGCTGGGACTTGATCCATTGCCTACGGAACTGGCGCCGCAGGAAGAGATGCAATATGCCCAGCTATGGCACGCCATTGTCTCGTTCGTCCTCATGGGCATCATAATCGCGCACATCTATATCGGCTCGCTCGGCATGGAGGGCGCGTTCGACGCCATGGGAACCGGCGAGGTGGACGAGGCGTGGGCACATCAGCACCACTCGATCTGGCTCGAGGACGTGAAGGCCGCTGAACAGGTTGAGCGCGCAGCAGGTGACGCGACCGCGGCCGAATAGATGCGATCCGTTTCCGCGCTGCTGGCCGGACTGGCACTCATGACATGCCCTGCCCTTGCGCAGGACTTCACAACGCTCAAGGGACACGGCGGTCCGGTCATGGGACTTGCCGTTGCAGAGAGCGGGGAGGTCGCGAGCGCCAGCTTCGACAATTCAGTGGGGCGATGGCGGAACCGCACGCCGCAATGGCTCGAGGGCCACGCCGCCGCCGTCATCGACTTGATCTTCCTTCCCGACGGGCGCATCGCGTCGGGGGCGGACGACTTTTCCATCTGGCTTTGGGACGGCCCGGACGGGCGTGAACTCGGCCGTCACAGGGGCAAGGTCACCGACCTCGCAGTGTCGCATGACGGCGCGACCCTCGCCTCGGCCAGTTGGGACGGCACGATCGGGATTTGGCCGCTTGCCGAACCGGATGCCGCGCCCGCATTGCTTGACCTTCGGGACACCGGCGCGAACGACGTCGCCTTTTCGCCGGACAGCAAGCTGCTGTATGCCGCGACCTCGAAGGGCGACATCCGCGTCTACAACCTCTCCGCGCCCGGCGACGACCCGTTCCGGACACTGGTGCGACACGGATTCGCGATCAACGAATTGGTGCTGTCACCGGACGGGTCGTGGATGGCCTATGGCGCGGTCGACGGCGTGACCCGGGTGATCGACACCCAGACCGGCACCGTGCTGCGCGATTTCACCCTTGAACGACGGCCCATCCTTGCCATGGCCAGCCATGCTGGCACCGGGAAACTGGCGATCGGCGACGGGCACGGGTACATCTCCGTGATTTCCACAGAATCCTGGCTCATCGAACGCGACTTCCACGCGACCCGAAATGGCCCGGTCTGGGCGCTCGCGTTTTCGCCCGATGGATCCGTGATCTGGGCCGGCGGGCTTGACAGCGTCGTCTATGGCTGGCCGGTCGAACTGCTGGACCGTTTCGAGCCGTCCATGGGCACGTCGCACAGCTTCCTGCAAGACCCCGGATCGATGTCAAACGGCGAGCGCCAGTTCATGCGCAAGTGCTCGATCTGCCACGCCCTTGAGGCCGGAGAGTCGCGCAAGGCGGGTCCAAACCTGAACGGCGTCTTCGGCCGTCTCGCAGGAACGGTTCCAGGGTACCGGTATTCCGACATACTTGACGGGTCGGACATCGTCTGGACCGAGGAGACAATCGATGCCCTTTTCGATCTTGGCCCCGACAACTATATTCCGGGCTCCAAGATGCCGATGCAGCAGATCGCTGCCCCCGAGGATCGCCGGGACCTGATAGACTTCTTGAGGGTGGCAACTGGAAACGGGGATTGAGACATGAAGTCCATGTGGGCAGGCCTTGCCGGCGTCATCGTGATCACGGTCGTGGCATACTTCGTTCTTGGGGAGCTGGGATTCTCCTCGGCGGAACGCGGATCAGGCAACGCGGTCCGGCTCGAGACGTCGAACTGACCGGCCTTGGCCGTGCAGGAACGAACGATTTTCGATATCGCCGCGCCGCGACTTTCCCGAATGCTGTCAATTCCCTGCCTGGCGGTTGCCTTGGCATTCGCTGGCGTCGGCGCTGCGGGTGCCGTCTCGCCGGAAACCATGGATTCCGTGGTCTCGGTCATGCCGCAATGGCCTGGGCGCCCACAGGGCGGAACTGGAGGAACGCCTGGTACAAGCCCTGAGGGCAGCGGTGTTGCCGTCCGCCCGAACGTCATCGCAACGGCATGGCACATCGTCGAGCCAGCCGAGCGCATCGAGGTTCGGCTTGCCGACGGACGGATGCTTCCAGCCAGCCTGATCGCCCGGGACCCGCTCAGCGACATCGCCCTCTTGAGTGTCGACGCGAATCTCGCACCGTTTGATCCGGCGTCCGATCCTGCGCTCGCCGACCCGGTCTGCTCTATCGGCAATTCGTTTGGCCTCGGGCTCTCCGTAACCTGCGGCGTCGTCTCGGCCGTCCGGGTCTCGAATGCCGGATTCAATGCGGTCGAGGACTTCGTCCAGACCGATGCATCGATCAATCCCGGCGCGTCGGGCGGCGCGCTCGTCGACACCCAAGGACGGCTCGTCGGCATGGTTTCCGCAATTTTTGCGTCGACGGGCGACACCAGCACCGGTGTCGGATTCGCCGTGTCGGCCGAGCTTCTGTGGCGCGTGACCGAAGCCCTCCTCGCCGAGGGCAAGGCAATCTATCCATCGCCGGGTTGGCGGCTCGACGTGCCCCGCCGGCACCAGCTGGCGCGCCTGGCCGCACCTGTCGTCACAGCCCTCCGAGACGGTGGCCCGGCCGAGGAAGCGGGCGTTCGGAAGGGCGATCTTGTCGTCGCCGTCGGCGAGCGGCGCACAAGAAGCCCGCGCGACGCCGTTTCGGCCCTTGCCGTCCTGCCCGAAAGCGCCCGGGCTGTCGAACTGACGATCATGCGCGGCAATGCGGAACTGAATGTGGCAATGCCGCTGCGTCCAGGAGCGGACGCCGAAAACGGCGACGTGTCGTCGCAGGCGAGCCATGGAGACTGTCCTCATCCCGCGGCGGTCTGCATCATGCGACAGGCCGTCTTTCCTGTATCCAGTTTCGACCCGATGGCCAGCGCGACCCGCATCGCTCAAGCGTTTCTGGTCACCAACCGCCACGTCGTGGCCGACAGGATGGATGCGGTGGTTCATACGCCGGACGGTCCGCGCGGCGCGGAGGTCATCGCGTCGGACTACCTTGGCGACCTGGTGCTGCTGGGCGTCGACGGCCTGCCCGAGGACGGGCATGTCCCGACCCTGAATGACACCGCCGCCGAAGCGGCGCGTCTCTACGTGGTCGGCGCCGATGTCCGCCGTCGGGAAGTGCGGGTCCTCGACCCCGGAACGCTGATCGCCGGGCCCGCCGAAAATGCGGAGCTCGGTCGCATCCACGTCACCGCACGAATGCAGCCAGGCTTCAGTGGGGGAGCCTTGGTGGACGAGGGCGGCACTCTTGTCGGCATTGCCGTTGGCGGCGGCGAAGGGCGCTACGAGGCAATCCCCCTGGCACAGGTCATCAGGCTGCTTGAAGGACGAAACAGCGACGCCGCCTCAGAACTGACTGAGTGGCTCGGTCAGGCCTTCGCCAATTGTGCGGAAAAGATCGATGCCGCCGACAACGGTGCCCAGATCGAGCCGCAGGCCGTTGTGAAGGCATGCTCGACGGCGTTCAATCATGGTCAGCTCCTTGAGGCTGGCCGCGTGCTCGCGAGGGCCGGGGCGCTTGAAGGTGCGGCGGCGCTCCACGGCCAGGCCGTCCGACAGGCGCCGAACTCGATCAACGCGCGCCTGTCACTGTTGGCATCCATGCAACTGGCCGCTCGGTTCGAAGACATGATCGAACACGCACGATGGCTGATCGCGATGGCCCCGGACGACCCGCGGGCGCTCCGCATCGCAATACAATCCGGAGTCTGGGGCAAAGTTCCGGAACTGGCCGAAGAGGCTTACCGGCTTCTGCTTGATGCCGACCCGCGTCAGGCCCGCGCAGCCCGCCGCTTCATCGACAGCGACCCGCCTGCGCCACCGCGCCGGAACTAGTCGGGCATCCACCTCTCGGAAACGTCACTGCCCGCGCACGGATGCGCGGCTTCAACCCGGACGCGGCGCGACCTGATCCTGTCGCTGGCAGCGTCATGACTGAACGGCAACACGCGGGGGAAACGAAAGTCCGGGCGGGCTGCAAAATGCATCGCATAACCGTCCGAGATGCGTCATGAAGAATCCATGACGCCTCGCATAAGTGCCTACCTCGTCCATCTGCTCACCGCATCCGGCGCAGTTTTCGCCATGCTGGCCCTCCTGGCAGCGGTCGAGGGCAACTGGGCCACGATGTTCCTCTGGCTTCTCGTGGCCTTCGCCGTGGACGGGCTGGACGGTCCGCTCGCGCGCGCAACCCAGGTCACGGTCAACGCAAGGCGTCTTGACGGGACAATCCTGGACGTGATCGTCGATTTCCTGACCTACGTCGTAATTCCCGCTTTCGCCCTGTTTCATTCCGACCTGCTGCCGGGATGGACCGGCTGGGTGGCCATCATCGTGATCACCTTTCTTTCGGCGATCTACTTTGCCGACACCCGGATGAAGACATCAGACAATTCGTTCAGCGGCTTCCCGGCCTGCTGGAACATGGTGGTTCTCGTTCTCTTTGCCATCAAGCCCGATTTCTGGATCAGCCTGGCGCTGGTCGTCGCCTTGGCAGTGGCCATGCTCTTGCCGATAAAGTTCGTGCATCCGTTCCGCACCGCGAGATGGCGTGTCATATCCTTGCCCACGGCTTTCGCCTGGACGTTCTTCGCCGGATGGGCCGCCTGGGTGGATTTCGACCCCGAGAGCTGGGCGCATTGGGGCCTGATCATCACGACGGTCTGGCTGCTCTTTGCGGGCATTGCGCAGCAAATCCTGTATCGCGAGAAGCTCTGAACTTCGACCAGCACGCCTGAATGCATCCGCAGGCCTACCTGTCTTCCAGCGCAACCCAGTCCCGCGGCTCCGGTCCGTTGTAAAGGGTCAGCGGCCGGATCAGGATGTTGCCCCGCTTCTGCTCAAGGCACTGGATCACCCATCCCGGCATCCGTCCGATGGCGAAGATCGGCACGTAGAGATCCATGGGGATGCCGTGAAGCTGGTAGACCACGCCGGAATAGAAGTCGACGTTCACGTTCAGCCCGTGCCGCGCGTACGGCTTCATCGTCTCGACCACCGCCTGCAGGATCTCGTACCACTCGGGCTGGCCCATTTCCTCGCCCAGTTTCCTCACGCCGTCCCGCATGTGCCGCGCACGCGGGTCCTCGGCTCGATAGACCCTGTGGCCGAAACCCGTCACCGGCTCCCTGTTCCTGCGCTTTTGGCGCACGTACTCGGCTGCATTTTCCGGAGCGCCGATCTCCTCGACCATCTTCATGACGTCTTCGGCGGCGCCGCCATGGGCCGGCCCCGCAAGCGTGGCAAGCGCGGTCGTGATGGCGCCATGCATGTCCGCCTCAGTGCCAACCGTCACCCTTGCGGCAAACGAGGATGCGTTGGCGCCATGCTCGGCGTGAAGGATGAAGTCCACGTCCGCGAGCCGTGCGGCGTCTTCCGAGGGCGGCTCGCCCTTGAGCATCCAGAGCCAGTTCCCGGCATGTCCAAGCGACGGATCAGGCTTCGCCGGCTCGCGTCCGGATCGAATCGCGTGATGTGCGGCAATGATCATTGGCACCTGCGCAGTCAGGCGGATCCCGTTTTCGAGCATGCCTTCCTCCGAGGCATCCTGGGCGCCGGATTCCAGCGCGGCCAGCGCGGAAACGGCGGTCCGCAGCACGTTCATTGGATGACCGTCGGAGGTTGCCCGCACTATGTCGACGATCTCGTCAGGCAGGACGCGCGAGGCCTTCAGCCTGGCGTCGAACGCCGCCAGCTCGCCTGCACTTGGCAGCTCGCCCATGATCAACAGGTGGGCGACTTCCTCGAACGTCGCGTTGGTCGCCAGATCGTCGATCGTGTATCCACGGTAGTACAGCCGGCCAGCCGCTCCATCGATGTCCGACACCGCCGAACGGTCGAAATGCACTCCCATGAGGCCACGGTTGATCTTCGGTGCTTCGGTCATGTAGCTGCTCCTGATACGGCAGGGGAATTGATGATGAATGCTCTTGAAAGGTCTTTCGAGGCGGCAAGGACAAGGAACGCGCGAGTCGTCATGCCCGAGATCTCGGAAGACGATCGCATGCGCGACGCCGTCGGCCGGCTTGCCGCCGACGGCCTTGCCACGACAGTGCAGCTCGCAGAGCCGTCAGACGAACTGGCGGCGGCGGTCGTCAGGAACCGAAAGGTGAAACCCGCGCTCGCCCGTCGCATGATCGGCAAGCCGCTTGTGCGCGCTGCGGCAATGGTTGCAGTCGGCGAGGCGGATGTCCTGGTCGCTGGCGCGCTGGCTCCGACCCGGCGCGTGATCGAGGCTGCGTCTCTTGCGATCGGACTTGCCGACGGCATCCGGCAGCCTTCATCCTTCTTCCTCATGTCCTTCCCAGGAGGGCGCGAGATGATATTCGCGGATTGCGCTGTCTCCGTGGAGCCGGACGCAGGCGAGCTTGCAGGAATCGCGCAGAGTTCCGCCGCCTCGGCGGATGCGCTTCTGGGCGACGCACGCGTGGCGTTTCTCTCGTACGCCACGGGCACGAGCGGCACGGGTACATCCGTTGCAAGGGTCACTGCGGCGGCGGAAGCGGCGCAAGCTGCCGGACTGACCGCGATCGGTCCCGTGCAGGCCGACGCCGCGCTGAATCCGGAAATATCCGAGCGCAAGGGATCGGGCGCCGGAGACGCCAACGTCCTGGTCTTCCCGTCCCTTGACGCCGGCAACATCGGATACAAGCTCGCACAGGAACTGGCCGGGGCGCAGGCCATAGGACCAGTCTTGCAAGGCTTTCGAAAGCCGGTCTGCGACTTGAGCCGGGGCGCGAGCGTGGACGACATCGTTGCGGCCACCGTCATCTCGATCGCTCTCGGAACCTGACCGGAAACCCCGCGTGACCTTGCCGGGCGAACGCCCCGAAATGCGCGAGCGTTGCCGTCCGCCGGCCCGCGCCCCGCATCGACAAGTTGGACATTGCCCGCAATGGCTCCTCCCCTTCGCCCATTGCCATGCAAGTGCAAGGCCGCCGGTGCGCCGGCAAGGCGAGACACTTCACGACCCCGCTGCCGACGCCTACTCCGCCGCCATGTCGGCGGCGTCGATCCCTGCCACCTCGACCGGTCTCTTCATCGCGTCCCGACGGAAGGGCTCGCCGAGTTCCTGGTTGATCATTGCCTCGATCAAGGTGGTCTTGCCGCCCTTCATCTGGTCCTTGATCGCATGGTCCAGCGCGGCGGTGAGCTCCTCCATGTTCCAGGCCACGACACCGTTGAGCCCGCAGGCCTTGGCGATTCCGGCATAGGAGACGTTCTCGTCCAGTTCGGTGCCGATGAAATTGTCATCGTACCAGAGGGTTGAATTCCGCTTCTCCGCACCCCACTGGTAGTTGCGGAAAACGATCTGCGTGATCGCCGGCCATTCGCTGCGCCCGATGGCGGTGAGTTCGGTCACCGCGATGCCAAAGGCGCCGTCGCCCGCGAAACCCACGACGGGCACGTCCGGGCAGCCGATCTTGGCGCCGATGATCGCCGGCAGGCCGTAGCCGCAGGGACCGAAGAGGCCGGGCGCAAGATACTTCCGGCCTTCGTCGAAATCCGGATACGCGTTGCCGATGGCGCAGTTGTTGCCGATGTCCGATGAGATGATCGCGTCACGCGGCAGGGCGGCCTGGATGGCCCTCCATGCCATGCGCGGGCTCATCCAGTCGGGCTTGTCCGCCCGCGCCCTCTCGTTCCAGGTCGTGCCCGGATCGTCATCCTCGTGATCCATCGAGGCCAGTTGCTGCGCCCATGCCGACTTGGTGGTCGCGATCGTGTTCCGGCGCTCTTCGCGGCCGCCATCACCGGCCGCATCGGAAAGCCGGGCAAGGATCCCCCTGGCGACCTTCGCGGCGTCGCCGACGATGCCAACGGTGACCTTCTTGGTCAGCCCGATCCGGTCAGGGTTCATGTCCACCTGGACTATCTTCGCGTCCTTGGGCCAGTAGTCGAGGCCATAGCCAGGCAACGTAGAGAACGGATTGAGCCTGGTCCCCAACGCGAGCACGACATCGGCCTGCTTGATCAGCTCCATGCCGGCTCTCGAGCCGTTGTATCCAAGCGGTCCTGCAAAAAGCGGGTGTGAACCGGGAAAGGCGTCGTTGTGCTGGTAGCCAACGCAAACCGGAGCATCGAGCCGCTCGGCCAGTTCCCGGGACGCGGCGATGCCGCCCTCCGACAGCACGACGCCAGCGCCGTTGAGTATGACGGGGAACCGGGCCGAAGACAGGAGAGCGGCCGCGTCTTCCACGGCGTTTTCTCCTCCCGATGAGCGCTCGAACTCAATCGGTTCGGGCAGATCGATGTCGACAACCTGCGTCCACATGTCCCGAGGGATGTTCACCTGAGCAGGCGCCGAAGCGCGTTTGGCCTGCGCAATGACCCGGGTAAGGACCTCCGCCACCCGGGACGGGTCACGGACCTCTTCCTGGTAGGCCACCATGTCCTCGAAGAGCTTCATCTGCGCGACTTCCTGGAATCCGCCCTGGCCGATGGTCTTGTTCGCTGCCTGCGGCGTGACGAGGAGCAGCGGCGAGTGGTTCCAGTAGGCCGTCTTCACGGCAGTCACGAAATTTGTGATCCCGGGCCCGTTCTGCGCGATCATCATCGACATCTTGCCTGACGCACGCGTGTATCCGTCCGCCATCATGCCACCCGATCCTTCGTGCGCGCAGTCCCAGAACGTGATGCCGGCCTTGGGGAAGAGATCCGAGATCGGCATGAAGGCCGACCCGATGATGCCGAAGGCGTGGCGGATGCCATGCCTTTGGAGGACTTTGACGAAAACTTCTTCGGTGGTCATCTTCATGTTGGGCATCCTCCCTTTCGGACACGTGAGTTCTGCAATGCCAGCCGCGGTTTCGGCGGGATCGGCCCGACGCGCGGGCATCAGGCAGCGTTTAGGGCAATTCCGCTCACAATGTCACGGAAATTCGCGCACTCCCCGTCCCATGCAGGCAGCCGGGCAATCGGTCCTTGTTGACGAACATGACCCGGCGAACAACCGCTTCAGACCAGGGATGCAGATGCGCCGGAAATCTACCATCCGACGCTGGAACCTCACCCTCGCCTCGAACCGGCAGCCTGGCGCCAGAGCTTTCCCAAGCCAGCGAATCGGTTCAGTGTGCCAGCAAGAGGTGACGTCCAGTGTCCGAATTCCTGCCAAAGGAGGTCCGCGAGGGCCTTGCACTTGCGCGCAAGCGATCCTTGCGCCGGCGCGGCCGGTTGAATGTTCGTGCCGGCGACAAGTGCATTGCCGTGCTCCGGTGCTGGGACGGCGGGTTCGCGGTCGATGCCGGGAGTTCGCCGGCCATGCGTGGGCTGGTCGACCTGTATGACGGCGGGCGGCACCTGTCTCAGTGCCTGATCGTGGCCTCGCGGGAAGACGCGGACGAGCGGGTGTACGAGTTCAAGCGTGCAACCCCGGCCACGGGACGGGCGCCTCTCGACTACGAATGGCAATTCGAGCCGTTCGGCCTGATCACGCGTCGACCAGCGGTCTGACGCTGGCGCCGCAACGCTCCACCGACCTGCAGTCCCGGCTCGCTGGCCGCAGCAATGCCCGCGACCGCAAGGTCAATGAGCGCCGACCGGGAACTGCAAGCGGCGCCGCGAAGCAAGGTTCCGTGTTGACGCCTGCTGAAACCTTGCGCAGAATCCCGCGACCCGCTGCTCTCGATGCAGGGGTTCCAACAGGGAGAATGCAAATGAAGTTTCAATTGGGGAGCGCGGCAGGAACCGCGCTCGTCGGCACCGCTTCGGCGCTGACAATGGCGACTGCGGCCTTTGCGGCCGATCTCAGCCTCATGATCTCGGACGTGGACGCCAAGGGTCCGGTCGTGACGGAACTGGTCGAACGCTACCAGGCCGAGAATCCTGGCGTCACCGTCACGCTGAACCAGGTCGGCTACAACGTGATCCGGGAACAGCTCCCGACCCAGCTCGAGGCCGGAACCGGACCGGACATGGCGTTCGTCACGAACCTTGGCGGACTGAATCCCTACTACGTGGATCTCACTCCCTACGTGGACGCGAATGCCTGGGAGGCCGCCTATGGCGCCATTCTGCCCTGGTACCGTGCTGGCAAGCCTGACGGCATCTACGGCTATCACACGGAAATGACGGTCACCGGGCCCTACGTGAACCTGACGATGTTCGAGGAAGCCGGCGTCGACATTCCCGAGCCCGGGTCGACTTGGGACGACTGGGCTGATGCCACGCAGGCCGTGATGGATGCCACGGGATCCTATGCGGGCATGGTCATGGACCGCTCAGGCCACCGCATGGCCGGTCCGGCGATGTCCTACGGAGCCGCCTATTTCGACGGCGACGGCAAGCTCGTCGTCGACGAAGGATTCCGGACCTTCAGCCAGAAGATGCTGGACTGGCACGAGAGCGGGCTGATGCCCGCCGACATCTGGCCGGCAGTCTCGGGCTCGAAATACGCCAACGGCAACGAGATGTTCTTCAACGAGGACGTGCCGTTCTACATGTCCGGATCCTGGAACACGCGCAACGTCCAGGAAAACGTCGGCGACAAGTTCGACTGGTCGGTCGTGCCCGTGCCTTGCGGTCCTGCGGGATGCGGCATCATGCCGGGTGGCGCGGGCCTCGTGGCCTTCAAGTCGGGCGATGCCGCCAAGGAAGAAGCCGCCGCACGGTTCATCGACTGGATGGCAGCCGAACCCCAGGCGCGCGAATGGTATTCCCGCACCTACGCGATTCCAGCGCATGCCAAGCTCCAGGCCGAAGGCCTGGACTACGCCGGCGCAGGAGCTTCGCAAGCGGTCGCGGACGGGCTGAACGCCTTCACCGCCATGGCCGCGGCTGCGGCCGAGCAGACCCCGCAGGCCTACAGGCTGCAGGGATCGAGGTTCGGCTTTGTCATCTACAACGCGACGACCGAGTTTCTAGGCGCCGCAATGAACGGCGAGCTGTCGCTGGACGAAGCCCTGACCAAGATCCAGGAGAAGCTTGACACCGACGCCAACAACTAAGGCGCCGGCCAAGATCGCCGGGGGCAGGCCTGCCCCCGGCGATCTTTGCGGGGCGACATGTCTCTAGCTGCCATCTTGATGACGATGCTTGGCGTCCTCTGGGTCGGAGGCGGAAGCTTGTGGCTGTTGACGAGACGCCGGTACAAGCTCTTGCAGGTGCCGTCATTCCTGATGGACCTGGTGGGGTTTCCGGTCGAATACGCACAGAGCATCTGGGGACGTGGCGGCGTGCCCTACGCGCTCCTGTTGCCGAACATGCTGATTTTCGGGCTGTTCACCTTCGTCCCGATGATCCTGAACTTCTACGTCTCGTTTACCGGCGGGACGTCTATCCTGCTCTTCAACAGGCCGTGGGTCGGACTCCAGCAATACGCCGACATTTTCAGCTGCGAGACCATTTTCGAGCCCCGGACCTGCTCCAATGCCGGTTTCAGTTTCTGGACGGGAATGTTCAACACCCTCTGGTTCGTCGTGATCCAGGTGCCTGTCCTTTGCGTCGTGGCGTTGGTGACGGCACTGGTCGTGAACAAGAACATTCGCGGGCGCGGATTCTGGCGGGCCATGTTCTTCTACCCCGTGATGCTCTCGCCCGTCGTCATCGCGAACATCTGGAACTGGGTGCTGCACCGAAAGGGCGTGCTGAACGAAATGATCGGCGGCACGCGGGAACAGCTGTCGGCCATGGCAGGCATGACGGGATTCGACATCGTCATGACGGTTCTTCTTGCCGTTGTCCTGATGGTCGTGAGCGAACGCGCCCTCCGGTCCTCCGACACGCCATCGCTCGCATGGACCGCGATCTTCGGGACACTGCTCGCGCTCCTGTTCGGCTGGGCAAACCCGCTCAGCCTGATCGGACTGGACGGAAGCTTCTGGCTCGGCGGCGCGCTGGCCCTGGGTCTCGTGCTGATCGTGTCAAGCGAATCGCGCCATGCCCGCATCGCGATCATTGTCGCAGGCATCCTGTCAGCGGCGCTCCTGATCTCGATCCAGTTCGACGCGGTCTTCGATTTCGGTCGCTATCGGCCGATCAACTGGCTGGTGCAGCCGAACACCGGCTGGCCGTTTTTCTGGCTGGTCTTCGTCTTCACCTGGAGTCACATGGGATTCTACATGCTCATTCTCCTTGCCGGTCTGCAGGCGATCCCGTCCGACCTCTACGAGGCCGCGAGAATGGACGCGACGCGGCCGGCGCGTGCCTTCTGGCGCATCACGTTGCCCCTGATCATGCCAACCCTGACCGTCGTGTTGGTGCTGGCCCTCATCCGGAGCTTCCAGATCTTCGACGAGGTCTACCTGCTGACCGGCGGAGGACCCGGGCGCGAGACGTTCATGATCGTGCAGAACATCTACGAGGTTGCCTTCACCAACAACAACAAGGACTACGGCGAGGGGGCCGCAGGCTCGGTCCTGATGGCGGTGGTCATCGCGATCTTCACGTTCTTCCAGCTCTGGATCACGCGGAGGCAGTCGGAACTGTGATGCTGAACCGCCTGGGCACTTTCCTGACCCGCACCGCCGGCAACAAGGATACGGCAGAGCGTTTCGGCATGGCGGACTTCCTGGCCTACGGATACCTGCTGCTCGGGGTGCTGATCGTTCTCGTTCCGGTGCTCTGGACCTTCTTCAGCTCGATCAAGCCGGAACGCGCCGTGGACAGCTTCGACACCAGGCTTCTGCCGATCGCCCAGGTCCAGACCGAAATCGAGGGGATCGGCACCAAGCCGGAATGGATTCACGAGGCGGCGGACGGCCGCGAACGCAAGGTCTTCAAGGCGGGTCCGACCCGGAAGGAAACCGACGTCGCGCCGATAGAAGATCCAGGCGACGTCATCAAGGTGCCGCGAACGGAATTGCGACCGTCGGAGGAAATCCGCGTGGCGACCGAGAACTACCTCGACCCCCTGCTGAAGCGGCACGGGCAGGAGAACTTCACCTTCGGCATCTACCTGTTCAACTCGGTCTTCGTCACGGTGATGGCGACCCTGATCACTCTGATCATCAACGCGATGGCGGCCTTCGCGCTTTCCAAGTACCGCTTCCGGGGGCGGCTGACATTCACGATCCTCATCGTCGCCACGCTGCTGATCCCCTCCTCGATCATCCTGGTCTCGCTGTTCTTCGTCGTCTGGAGCTTCGGCATCTTCGGGTCGCTCTGGGGCGTGATCATACCGGCGGCCGCCACCCCCACCGGCGTGTTCCTGCTCCGGCAGTACATGCTTACGATTCCGGACGAGCTTCTCGAGGCCGCGCGGATGGATGCCGCGAGCGAGTGGCGCATCTTCTGGCGAATCGTCATGCCGCTTTCGCTGCCCGCCCTTTCGGTTCTTGCAATCCTCTCGGTCATATGGCGCTGGAACGACTTCCTCTGGCCCCTGATCGTCCTGATCTCCGATCCGGAAAAGCACACGATCCAGCTCGGCCTCACGCAATACGCGGGCGAATTCGACACGGACTTCCACTACATCCTCGCGATGACCGTCGTGTCGCTCGTTCCGATCACGCTGGTCTTCGTCTGGCTGCAGCGATTCATCACGACCGGCATCGCCACAACAGGCCTGAAATGACGGAAACATCCACGCATACGCTTGAACTCAGGCAGATAAGGAAGAGCTTTGGCGCGGTCGACGTGATCCATGGCGTCGACCTTGCCATCGACGAAGGGGAGTTCGTCGTCTTCGTGGGACCCTCCGGGTGCGGCAAGTCCACCCTGCTCAGGCTGATCGCCGGGCTGGACGACCCCACGAGCGGCGACATCATGCTGCAGGGAAAGCGCGTGAATGCCGTGCCGGCGTCCGAACGCGGCCTCAGCATGGTCTTCCAGTCCTATGCGCTCTACCCGCACATGAGCGTGCGACAGAACCTGTCCTTCGGGCTGGAGAACTTCCGCATGGACCGGACCGAAATCGCCCGGCGAGTCGATTCCGCCGCCCAGCTGCTGCAGATCGACCAGCTTCTGGACCGGCGCCCCGGGCAGCTCTCCGGCGGACAGCGGCAGAGAGTCGCCATCGGGCGGGCAATCGTCCGTGAACCGATCGTCTTTCTCTTCGACGAGCCGCTGTCCAACCTCGACGCGGAGCTTCGCCTGCAAATGCGCGTCGAGATATCGAACCTTCATGACGAGCTCGGAAACACGATGATCTACGTCACGCACGACCAGATCGAGGCCATGACCATGGCGGACCGGATCGTCGTGCTGCGAGACGGCAGGATCGAGCAGGTCGGACGGCCGCTCGATCTCTACAACAGGCCGGCCAACAGGTTTGTCGCGGGCTTCATAGGCGCCCCCCAGATGAACTTCCTGGAAGGCCGCATCGAGCAGAACCGCCTGTCGCTGAAGAGCGGCCTGACCCGTGACGTGCAGCTGGCCGCGAGAAGCGACGGCATGGTGACGCTCGGCATCCGGCCCGAAGCGATCGGCGTGTCGCTTGACGGCGCCGGCGACATGCAGATCAAGGTGCGCAATTTCGAGCAGCTGGGCTCGGTCACCTACATTTACGGCACCTTCGAGAACGGCGAGCGGCTCACCGTGCAGCTCGGCGAGCAGATACCGCTGCAACGCAACCAGACGATAGGCGTGACGATTCCCACCGACAGGTTCCACGTCTTCGACGGCGAGAGCGGGCAGTCGCTCGCGATCGGCCCATGAAGGCCGCGCTGATCGGTCTCGGCATGGTCTCAAAGACCTATGCCGACGCGATCGCCGGATCGGACGCGGTGACGCTCGGTCCGGTCTTCGCCCGAAACCCCAGGAGCCGAGCGGAATTCCTGGCCGCCCACCCCGAGCTTGGCGCACGTGCAGCGGGCGGCCTGAAAGACATTGCCGAAGATGCGTCGGTCGAATTCGCCATCCTGACAACGCCACCCGATGCACGGGCCGAAATCGTCGAGACCCTTGCGCGGGCCAAAAAGCCGATCCTCATGGAGAAGCCCGTCGAGCGCACGCTTCCGGCCGCGACAAGGATCGTCGAGACCTGCGAGAGATCGGGCGTGCCGCTCGGGATCATGCTGCAGCATCGCGCCCGGCCCGTGGCCCAGGATCTGGCCGCGCGCATGCGGTCGCTTGGTCCGCTCGTGGCCGTCGAGGTCAACGTGCCTTGGTGGCGTCCGCAGGCCTACTACGACGAGCCGGGGCGCGGGACCTATGCGAGGGACGGCGGCGGTGTCCTGATTTCGCAGGCAATCCACACGCTCGACCTGATGCTGACGTTCACCGGACCGGTCTCCGAAGTGACGGCGATGTGCGTCACCACCGCCCATCACCGGATGGAGGCCGAGGATTTCGTCGTCGCCGGCCTGCGGTTCGCAAACGGCGCCGCGGGCCAGCTCTTCGGGACAACGGCAGGGTTTCCGGGAGCGGGCGAGACGATCGTTCTCCATTGCCAGGAGGCATCGGCCCGTCTCGGGGCCGGGATCCTGAAGATCGACTGGCTTGACGGCCGCTCGGAGTCCTCCGGCCAATCGTTGGCGAGCGGCGCCGGCGCCGACCCGATGGCCTTTACCAGCGACTGGCACCGCCACGTGATCGAGGACTTTGCCGATGCCGTCAGCGCAGGACGGCCACCATTGGTGCCGGGACGGAGCGCACTTGCCGTGCACGCGTTGATCGAGGCGATCGAGAGGAGCGGACGGGCAGGCATGCGCGTCGAGGTCGAACGGCAATGACCAGCCTCCTGCATCGGGCACGGGCACGGCGGCACCGGAGCGGTCGGGAACGCGAAATGCACCGGTCCCGATGCCCGTGCCGGGTGCCGCCGCAGGGCAAGAACCGGAGGGAGGTCTGACCATGCCGTTCAAGCTGGGCGTCATCGGAATCGATCACGGGCATATTTTCGGAATGCTCTCGAACATGTTGGGCGAGGGCTGCACCTGCGATGCCTACTGGACGGACGGGACGGCCGTCACGGAGCGGAAATTCAACGAGGTCTTTCCCAATGTCGCCAGGGTCGCGGACAGACGCCGCATTCTCGACGACCCAGGAATCGCCTTGATCCTGATCTCGGCTGTGCCGGAGGACCGCGCGGGCCTGGCGGTCGAAGCCATGCGGGCCGGCAAGGACGTCATGGTCGACAAGCCTGGATGCACGACACTCGGGCAGCTCGACGAGATCCGCGGCGCGCAGGCGGACACCGGGCGCATCTGGACGGTGAACTTCTCTGAGCGATTCGAGGTTCCCGCCGTCACGCGTGCCGAAGAGCTCGTCTTCGGAGGCGCCGTCGGGCGCGTCGTCCAGACGGTTGGCCTCGGCCCTCACAAGAAGAACCTCCGGACCCGCCCGCCATGGTTCCTGCTTCGGGAGCGCTACGGCGGGATACTCTGCGACATCGGCTCCCACCAGATCGACCAGTTCCTGCATTTCACCGCATCAAGGTCAGCCGAGGTCGTGCATGCACATGTCGAGAACACGACCATGCCCGATGCGGATGGATTCCAGGATTTCGGAGAGATGGTCCTCCGCTCGGACTCCGGACACGGCTACGTTCGTGTCGACTGGTTCACGCCCAACGGCCTTCCGACCTGGGGAGACGGACGCCTCTTCATCCAGGGCACCGAGGGCCACATCGAGCTGCGCAAGTACACGGACATCGGGCGGCCGCACGTGACCAACAGCCTGTACCTGGTCAACGGCGAGGAAAACACGATGATTCCCTGCAACGATGCGGGGCTGCCCTATTTCCCTCGCCTGGTTGCGGACGTGGCCGACAGGACCGAGACCGCCGTTCGGCAGGCGCATACGTTCACGACCACCGAACTGGCGATCCAGGCGCAGATGAAGGCCGAGTCAGCATGAAACGGACGGTTGCGATCATCGGTGCGGGAATAGGCGCCCAGCATCTCGCAGGATACGCGGCCTTGCCCGACAGGTTTCGCGTCAAGACCGTCTGCGATCTGGACGAGGCGCGGGGCCGCAATCTTGCCGGCAAGTGCGAGGACGCGGGATTCGCGACCGACGTCGGCGAGGTCCTTTCTGACCCCGAGATCGACATTGTCGATGTCTGCCTGCCGCCGCATTTGCACTGCCAGGCCTGCCTTGATGCACTCGATGCGGGGAAGTCCGTTGTCTGCGAGAAGCCTCTCGCCTGTTCGCTTTCGGAAGCGGACAGGCTGATCGAGCGGTCAAGGAATACTGGCGGGATCGTGTTCCCGGTGTTCCAGTACCGCTTCGGGCCGGGCATGTCGCAACTGCGCGCTCTCATTGACTCCGGCATTGCCGGTCGCTGCTACGCCGGAACCCTCGAGACACACTGGGATCGACCTGCTGCATATTACGACGTCGGCTGGCGCGGGACCTGGGCCGGCGAGCAGGGTGGCGCAGTCCTGGGGCACGCGATCCACATCCATGACCTCCTGATGTCGCTGCTTGGACCGGTGACACGAGTCTTTGCGGATGTCGCAACGCGCGTGAACGACATCGAGGTTGAAGACTGCGCTGCACTTGCAGTCCGGATGCACGACGGCGCCCTTGTGACTTCCTCGATCACGCTTGGGGCGGCCGGCAACACGTCCCGGTTGCGCCTCATGTTCGAGGGCTTCACCGTGGAAAGCGATCATGCGCCCTACGCTCCGGCCGCAAGGGGCTGGAGATTCCTTGCACGCGATCCATCCCGGCAGCGCGACATCGACGCGACGCTTGCCGGCGTGCCCGAAGGCGGAACCGGATATGAGGCTTTCTTCGAGGCGATGGCCGACGCGCTCGACGGACGTCGCGGGCGCGAAGTCACGTTGGAAGACGGCCGGCGGTCAATCGAGTTTGCCACGGCGATCTATGGTTCCGCCCGATCAGGCCAGCCGGAAAACCTGCCGATCAAGTCCGGGCATCCCTACTACGACGGCTGGGCGCATTGAGCTTGGCCCTCCCGCTTGAGGATGCGTTCGCGGGACCGTTCCCGCTTGCGTCGCTCGACGGCCCCGAGCCTCTCGAAGAGCGCCAGGAGAGATGGCGAAAGGCACTGTCCGCCGCGATCTACGGGCCGTTGCCACCTGCCCCCGCAGGACTGGAAGCTGAAGCCAGGCCTCTGGGCGGGTCCTCGGCGGAGCGAATCGAGATCAACATGCGATCCGCCAATGGCGCAAGAACTCTCACCGTCGATGCGGCACTCTGGCGACCGAAGGGCAGTGGTGACGCGCCGTTGATCGCGGGCCTCGGCTTTGCCGGTCCAGTTGGCATCCTCGCCGATCCGGAATTCCCGCTGGACACGCGGGCGCGGGTTCATTGCCGGCCCGAGCTTGGCGTCGAGAACGGGCGGCTTCACGACCTGCTTCGCGGCACGGAATCCCATCGCTGGCCAGTCGAGATGCTGACGGCACGGGGATACGCGGTCATGGTGAGTTGCTACGGATCCTGGGCGCCGGACGATCCGGACGAAGTCATGAGGCACGGTGCCTGCCCGTTCGCCGGTCTGGACACTGGTGCAATCTCGCTCTGGGCATGGGCGATTCAGCGCCTTCTGGACGCAGCCGAGCGGCTTGGCGGGCTTGACACGGGGCAAGTTGCCGTCGCGGGTCATTCCCGCCTCGGCAAGGCGGCGCTATGGGCGGCCGCGAATGACGCGAGAATCGGCGCGGTGCTAGCGAACAATTCGGGTTGTGCGGGCGCTGCCCCCGCCGGACACGCGGTCGGGGAAACGCTTGCCCAGATGTCGGCGGCCTTTCCGCACTGGGTCAGGCCTCAGGGCCGCGCGACTGCATTGGACCAGCACCACCTCATCGCGTGCGCAGCGCCCCGGAAGGTATACGTCGCCTCCGCCGAGCAGGACCTCTGGGCCGATCCGGCAGGCTCCTACCTTGCCCTCGTCGCCGCATCCGAAGCCTGGCCGCAAACGTGCTCCTGGCAGGGCATCGAGGAGATGTGGGCCAGGTCTCACCAAACCCGCCATGCGGCGCTCGGCCACCATCTCCGCCCCGGCGGCCACGAGTTGCTGCCATATGACTGGCAGCGCTTCCTGGACTTCCTTGATGGCGGGCACGAATGACCTCCCTGCTCCAGGCTGCCGCCATTTTTGTCCTTTGACTTCCGGATCCATGGATTGGCCGCACCGCCTCCCCAAGAAGGCACTCAGCAACGCAGCCCCGTGCCGGGACTTCCAGGTGCCTTCGTCGCGGCTGCGGGTCCACGACCCGGCGGCGCCCGCCGCCGCAACCGCCACGAAATCTTCGCGATCGCACTCCTGGCAGGACTCGCACCTATTCGTGGGCGGCTTGATCACGGATTTGCATTGACGCCGCGTAGTCGCGCGTGAAGGCGATGTAGCCATCCGAAGTGACCTGGTGCCATCCCTGCATGCGATCATGCAGTTCTGGCAGCTTGTGAAACGGCACCTGGGGCAGCGTGTGATGCTCGACGTGATAGGGCATGTTCCAGGTCAGAAACCGCACAAGCCGGTTGGTGTAGGTCGTTCGCGTGTTCTGGAGCATGTTCGCGACAAAGGCGCAACGACCGTGCTCCGCCAGAAGGTAGAGCCGCAGAAATGGCTGGCCCAGCAGGCAGGGAAGAATCCAGACCCAAAAGAGCAACGGCGTGAAGAGCAGGCTGACCGCCGCAAGAGCGTAAGCCAGCAGCATCCACCGGGCTTCGCGGGCCAGCCTGCGACGGGCGCGTTCGGGAGAATAGGCGCCAGGGGCCGCGCCCGAAGCGTTGGCCAGAATCCGGCGCGTCATGGCCCACCAGAACGGGAGACCGGAAACGTGCATCACGTAAGATGCCCAAGTTTCGGGCTTGGCGCCGGCAATCAGCTCGGGATCACGCGCCGGATCGTTGGTATGCTTGTGATGCGACAGATGAAAGTAGCGGAACCACTCGAATGGCTGGAGGATCGGCACTCCGGCCAGGCGTCCGGCCCATTCATTCAGCCAGGGCGTTGCAAAGGGCGTCTTGTGGGTCGCTTCATGCTGCAACGTGAAGAGAAAGCAGATGGCGATGCCAAGAGGCAAGAGCGCCAGCCACCAGAAGGGCGCGCCCGAGGCGACATACAGTCCCAACGCAAGGATCAGGCCCAGATGCATGGCAAGGTGCCGCAAGCCTGCGGCGTCTTCGGTCCTGCTCAAGTCAGCCAGGACGTTGGCAGGCACCGAACAGACGAAAGCCTTGTGATCCATGACAGGCGCAGCGTAACCCGAACGCCGGGAAAGTTCACCTTGCGATTTCAACATGTCGGATGACGCCGGGAATCGCGGTTCCGGACATCTTGACCGCTCGTTATGCCGGCACGCAACCGGCGCCGAACCACAAATGTGGATGAGCGCACCCGTCATTGAACGGTGCCCTGGCGTGATTCAGGCCAGGTTCGAATTCAGCTTGCTGAACGGAGTCCAAGTGCTGAACCGCTTCCTCAAGGGGCGGCAGTTCCTGATGTTCCCACGAGTGCCGTTCGTCAGGAGCAGGCAGCGCCGCCCATCCAGGACAGGCCAGGCGCAAGGTCGCCGCCGTTGCGTCCACCCGCTTCCAGGTCTGCGCGTTTGCCTGTTCGCGCGGGCCCCAATACAAGGGGGGCGGTCACCGCGGCCAAGGGTCGAAGGAGAAAGCGCCGCGTGCAGATGAGCCACCAATGCGTGTCCGGACCTGGGGTGCCTGAGCGGTCGCGTCGACTGCGACATGGCGTTCGCACTTTGAGGTCTTTTGCACGAATTGCTCTTGCCATTGTCCCCCTGTTGCCAGTCGCCACGACCGGCATCATGCCGAAACCAAATTTCGCGGAAGCATCCGAAGCCCTCGCAGCTGATGTGCTGGCCGATCGGCAAGCCGGAATCTCTTCGGACGCGACAATACTCGCGTGGCGCATTCATCTCGGAGAGACAAGCGAATTGCTCGTGGACGAACGACGACTTGACGAAATCGCCCGCGAGATCGACCAAGTGCTGGCGCGCATCCGAAATCGTTACCCGGAAACGACGGGAGTTGCGGCACGACCTCGGTACAGTCCGGCGACGCTGCTCCTCACGGTGGATGGCGATCTTCTGGATGCCATTGCCCAACGTTGGGACGGTGCGAGCGAGTTTCGCCTGACCGGGGGTTGCGGATTTCGACGAGCTGAATGCCAAGCTGGGTCTGCACTCGCTTCAATCGATGCCGTTGATCGCCTCTGCGATCATGCATTTCAGCGAGCGTGCAAACATGCATGCGGCACGGCAGGCATATCTGGCCGTTGAGGGTGTCGTGGGCGCCGAGCTCGACGCGCACTCTGGTGATGGACCGGACATCGCGGCGGCAAAGGTGTCCGGCCGCTGGTTTGTCATGATGCGCGATGCATGGGGGGATTGCGCGTCCGGCTGCCTGCATTCGAAGACGTCCTTCTTCGTCGTCAGTCACAAGCATGTCGAAATTGTGGACAGGGAAAGAGCCGAAGGCATGGTGGAATTCCGGCGTGCCGTGCCACCCGGCGACTGGCCCAAGTGGATCGAATGAGGGTGACATGCAAGAGCGGCGGGACGAATCCTCGCGATCCTGCGGGGGCGCCAGCATCGGCAAGATCACGTTCGACCGGTCATCGGCCATGACCGGGCCGCTCCAGGCGCACCTCGATGGCGAAACCAGTCACGACATGATGCGGTGAAGGCGCCTTGCCCGCCAGCAACAGGAACACGCCATTTCGGCCCATGTCGGGCTGTCGCAGGGCACACGAGGAAACACGACCCGCGAATTTTCCGGGGAGTTGTGCCGGGTCGCGCCTGTCACGCCATCCCGCAAGAGCCAACGGCAGGCTCTCCCGACGAGATGGCCCTTCCACCCTGCCTTTGAGGGGTTGAATTTTCCCGCATAGCGTCGTTATGTCGCCGTTGGACTTGCCGCACCCAGCGGCAATCAACCAGTCCTAGGGAGAAAGACATGAAAGCAAATTTCCGTGCGCTCGCATTGGGCGCGTTTATGTCAGTTGCGGGTTCGGCCGCGTTGGCGGCAACCGAGTGCATCGCACCGGCCAACCCCGGCGGCGGCTGGGACTTCACCTGTCGCCAGATTGGCAAGATCCTGTATGACATCGGCCAGGTGGACTCCCCGGTTCAGGTCACCAACATGGCCGGCGGCGGCGGTGGCCTGGCCTACAGCCACGTGGTCAATGAACGCGGCGATGACAACAACTTGATCGTCGCTGCCAGCCAGGCCACGGCAACGCGCCTTGCGCAAAACGCCTATGCCGGCATGACCGCCGACCAGGTGCGCTTCGTGGGGGCGATCGGCGCCGACCCCGGCGTGATCGTCGTGGCAGCCGACAGCCCGTTCATGTCGCTCGGCGACATGGTCGACGCGATCAAGGCTGATCCCGGCTCGGTCGCATTCGGCGGCGGCTCGGCCGCAGGCGGTTTCGATCACCTGAAGGTCCTTATGATCCTCAAGGAGGCCGGGTTCACCGACATCACCAAGGTCAAGTACATCGGCCTTGACGGCGGTGGCGACGCGATCACCCAGACGATCGGCGGCTTCACTCAGGGCATGACCGGCGACATGTCCGAAATCGTCGGCTTCCTCCAGTCGGGCGAGGTGCGCGCGCTTGCCGTCCTCACCGAGGAGCGGGTGCCTGGCTTCGAGGACATCCCGACGGCCGTGGAACAGGGCTTTGACGTCGTCGCCGTGAACTGGCGCGGCCTCTACGTGCCAAAGGGCATCTCCGACGCCGACTTCGAGGCTTGGGGCGCCAGGCTCCAGGCCGTGGCTGACAGCCAGGAATGGAAGGACGCCATGGTCGCCAACGGCCTTGCCCCCTTCACAAAGGTCGGCGGCGACTTCCAGAGCTGGGTTGACGGCGTCATTGCCGATACCGTCGAACTCTCGAGAGAGATCGGCGTAATCCAGTGAAGCTCTCCGACCGTCTCTTCGGAGTGGTCGTGATCCTGGGGGCGCTCGCCTATACGGCGGGCGCCTTCCAGATACAGGCCAGCTTCATGTCGGATCCTGTCGGGTCCAAGACCTTCCCGCTCATGCTGGCCGGGGTCGCGACGATCTGCGGGCTGGTCTTTGTTTTCCGGCCCGATGACGATCCGGCGTGGCCTGGCCGAATGACGCTTGGCAACATCGCGATCGCCGTCCTCGTCATGGTTGCCTACGCCCATGCCCTGAAGCCGCTCGGCTTCCTGATGCCCACGGCGATCTGCGCAGCAATCCTTAGCTTTCAGATCTCGCCTCGTCCTCTGCCTGCGGCAATCACCGGGCTTGGCCTGTCGATTGGGCTGTTCCTGATATTCAAGTACGCGCTCGGCCTCGGGCTTCAGCCCTTGCCCAAGGCGTGGCTAGGTTGATGGAACTCCTCTCGAACCTCGCCCTCGGCTTCAGCGTCGCGCTCACGCCGTTCACGCTTTTTCTCGCCGTTGCCGGGTGCTTCCTCGGAACCATCATCGGCGCGCTTCCGGGCCTCGGCCCGTCGAACGGCGTCGCCATCCTGATCCCGCTTGCATTCTCGCTCGGCCTCGACGCAACATCCGCCCTCGTCCTGATGACCGCCGTCTACTACGGCGCGATGTACGGCGGGCGGATAAGCTCCATCCTTCTCAACATCCCCGGCGACGAGCCTGCGCTGATGACGACGCTTGACGGCTACCCGATGGCCAAGGCGGGACGCGCCGGAGACGCACTCGTGCTGTCCGGCTTTGCAAGCTTCTTCGGCGCGCTCTTTGCGACGATAGGCTTGATGCTGCTCGCGCCGCTCTTGTCCCGCATTGCCTACCAGTTCGGCCCGTCTGAGTACTTCGCGCTCTACCTGCTGGCGTTCTCGACCTTGGGTGGCATTGCCTCCAGGAACCAGGCCAAGGCCGCCCTCGCCTCCTGCATCGGGCTTGGCATCGCCATGATCGGGCTCGACAACCAGACCGGAATGCCACGCTTCACCGGCGGCAACCTGCACCTGATGGACGGCGTCGACTTCCTGGTCGCGATTGTCGGGCTCTTCGCGGTCGCGGAGGTATTCGTCTTCATCGAAAGCCACGGCAGGGAGTCATCCATCGGGGTCAGGCTCGGAAAGGTGACCCTGCCGGCCCGCGACCTGGCCAAGGGCATCGGCACCATGCTGCGGTCCAGCGTGATCGGGTTCATCGCCGGCGTGCTTCCCGGCGCCGGCGCCTCGCTCGGTTCGTTCCTGGCCTACATGGGCGAGAAGAACGTGCAGGGCGAAAAGGGCGGATTCGGCACCGGCGTGCCCAAGGGCGTGATGGCGCCCGAGGCGGGGAACAACGCCGCGGCCGGCGGTGCGCTGGTGCCGATGCTGACGCTCGGCGTGCCCGGCTCCGGAACCACCGCCGTGCTGCTGGCGCTGCTGCTGACGCTCAACATCACGCCTGGGCCGACCCTGTTCACCGACCGGCCGGACGTCGTGTGGGGCCTGATCGCCTCGCTGCTGATCGCGAACTTTGTCCTTCTGGCGATGAACGTGCCAATGGTGAAGATGTTCGTCCACATCCTGAGCGTGCCGGCATGGGTCCTGCTTCCGGGCGTCATGATGATCTCCTTTGTCGGAATCTATTCGCTCTCGGGCAGCTATTTCGATCTGCTGCTGATGATCTTCTTCGGCATCATCGGCTGGATCTTCCGCAAGCTTGACGTTCCCACCGTGCCCATCATCCTCGGGATCCTTCTCGGCAATCACATGGAGGACGCGCTGCGCCGCGCGATGATACTCTCGGACGGCGACTGGCGGTTCCTGTTCGGGTTCCGGTGGCATGGGCCGTCGGAGGCGTACGAATTCTACTCTGCGATCCCCTCGTCGCTTCTCGTCCTTGCAGCTGCAGGATTCCTGGCGCCGATCTTCCTCCGCCGCGTGATCAAGAGACCCCAGGCAGTCAGTGACTGACCGCGGCCAGGAACGTGCGGCCCTGCCAATTCGTGGCGATGCAAGAGCAGGAAATGTCATGCGAAATCAAGACAGCTCCGCCTTCAGGCCTGTTCCCGGATCCGGATGTCCCTCGCGTTGCGGACCGCGTGCTTCCCGTCGGATGCGAGACTCTCGTGAACACATGCCAATGAGCCGGCGAACCGAACCATGACGCGCATCCTGGTCCCCTCCGGCGCCCTCGGCCTCGACTACGACATGGCAGCGCTTGCTCGCGGGATCAGGATGAATCCGGATCTCATCGCCATCGACGGCGGCTCGACCGACAGCGGGCCGTCCTATCTCGGCCTCGGCGTGTCGAAATACGCCCGGAGCTCGACCAAGGTTGAGTGGAAGGGCCTGATCGAGGCGGCGCGGAACGCAGGGTGTCCGCTTGTCATCGGAACCGCGGGCACCTGTGGCACGGACGGGATGGTCGACTGGCTCGTCGACATCACGCGCGAATGCCTGGAAGAGCTCGGCTGGACGCCAAGGATCGCAACGCTCAAGTCCGAGCAGGATCCGCACGAAGTCGGCCTGCACTTCGCCGCCGGCCAGGTCTCGGCCCTGGAAGGCGCACCGGACCTGGATCGCAAGACCATCGAGGACTGCACGCACATCGTTGCCCTTGCAGGTGCCGAGCAGATCCAGAAGACCATCGAGACCGGTGCCGAGATCATCATCGCGGGCCGCACCACCGACACGGCCACCATCGCGGCGCTTCCGCTCATGCGGAACGACCACGCGGGCGGCGCATGGCATGGTGCCAAGATCGCGGAATGCGGCGCCCTCTGCGCCACGAATCCCCAGTCCGGCGTCTTGATGGTGGAGTTCGACAAGGCCGGATTCACCGTGCATCCCTTGGCGGACGACGCCCGTGCAACGCCGCAAACCGTCCTCGCGCACATGCTGTACGAGAACTCGGATCCGTTCATCCTTCACGAGCCGGGCGGGCATCTCGACGTGACCGACGCCTCCTACGAGGCGCTCGACGAGGCACGCGTCCGCGTGGAGGGATCCCGCTGGGTGGCGTCGGACCAGTACACCGTGAAGCTCGAAGGCGCGCGCGTGACAGGCTGCCAGACCCTCCTGATGGCCACCATCCGCGACCCGCGATACGTTGAAAGCGCGCAAGCCTGGATTCGGGACATCGGTCGCCGGCATGCCGCAAAGGTCGAGAACCGGATGGGCCTCACGCCGGAAGCCTGGCGCTGCGACCTCCGGCTTGTCGGCATCGACAGCACGCTTGGGGAGCTGGAAACCAGGCCGGGCTCGCCGACCGAGATCGGCGTTCTCTGCACCATCACCGCTGCGGACCAATGCACCGCGAACGAGATCGGCAAGCTCATGAATCCCTACCTTCTGCACCACCCCCTGACATCCGCGGAAGAGCAGCCGACGTTCTCGTTTCCATTTTCGCCGGCCGAGATCGACAGGGGACCGGTCCACGAGTTCTGCCTCCATCACGTCATGACGCTCACGGACCCGATGGACGCGTTCCGTCTCGACGTGATCAATGCCTGAAGTGGGCAAGATCTGCGACAAGGTCCGGTCCAAGAACGCCGGACCCTTCTGGCTGACGATCGACATCTTCTGCGACTCCGACGACGCCTTTGCACGACTGTCAGGCGGCCTCTCGACGAAACGCGTCGCGGAATCCCTCGGGACGGATCCGAAATCGATCAAGCGCTTCGACATCAAGGACCTGAACGTGATCAAGATCAGCCTCCCGCGCCCGGTCGTGCAAGGCCATCCCGGGGACAGGGACATGCACGGGGCGGCATGGGCCGCTGTCGTCGCGGAACTCGTGGTCGACTGAACGATGGCTGCACCGCTCTCGGACATTCTCGTGCTGGATCTGACCAACGTTCTGGCAGGGCCGTTCTGCTGTCACCAGCTGGCCCATCTCGGCGCGGAGGTGATCAAGGTCGAGCGGCCCGGCAGCGGAGACCTGGCACGGCGGCTGGGCGCAGACGCCCGGCTCAATGCCGCAGGGATGGGCGCCTCGTTCCTTGCCCAGAACGCAGGCAAGAAGTCCGTGACGCTGAACCTCAAGAGTGCCGAGGGAAAGTCGCTTCTGAAGCGCCTCGCGGCAAAGGCGGACGTCCTGGTCGAGAACTTCCGCCCTGGGGTCATGGAGCGCCTTGGCCTGGGCCATGATGTCCTGAAAGACGTCAACGCGGAACTGACATATTGCGCAATTTCCGGATTCGGCCAGGACGGGCCCTGGGTCGACCGTCCCGCCTATGACCAGATCATTCAGGGTGCGTCGGGTGTCATGTCGATCACGGGAACCGCAGAGTGCGCCCCGACGCGCGTCGGCTACCCTGTCGCGGACACGGTCGGCGGCCTGACCGCGGCCTTCGCGATCACGGCGGCGCTGAACAAGCGGCCACGCGGCGCGTTCATCGATGTCTCGATGCTGGAATCCGTTCTGGCGACCATGGGATGGGTGGTGTCGAATCACCTGATCGCGGACGTCATCCCTGAGGCGCATGGCAACGAAAACCCGACATCGGCGCCGTCCGGAACCTTCAGCACTGCCACCGATCCGATCAATGTCGCGGCGAACAGCGACAACCAGTGGGTGCGCCTGACGGACCATCTCGGCCTGGCTTGCCTGCGGGACCGCACCGAATACGCCACGCGCGAGGTTCGCAAGGGAAACCGGGACAGGCTTCGCGCGGAGATCGAGGCCGTGCTCGTGACAAGGCCCGCCAAGGACTGGGTCGAGGAACTGAACCGGATCGGGGTGCCGGCGGGGGCCGTGCTGACCGTGCCGGAAGTTCTCCGCTCCGAACAGATCGCCGGTCGCGGTTTCCTGGCGGGCTTCGTGAACGCCCCTGGCGTCGGACGCGACATCAAGGTTGCGCGAACGGGGGTGAGACTTGATCGGGAGGTAGCTGCCGTCGACAGCCCGCCGCCGGAACTTGGACAGCACAACCGTGAAATCTGGGGCCGAATCGGAATTTCCGGCTCCGAGCTTGAGCGCCTCGAAAGGGACGGAATCATATGAGCGGCAACGACGTCTCCGACTGGTGGTCGACAGCAATAATCGACATGGAGCCGGGCCGGATCCGCCTGCGGGGCCATCCGATCGAGGAACTGATCGGAAAGCTCACGTTGCCGGAAACGATCTGGCTGATGACCCGAGGCGAGATGCCCGAGGAAGGCCAGGCCCGGCTTCTCGAAGCCGCACTGGTCGCCGCAGTGGACCATGGGCCGCAGGCGCCATCGATCGCCGCCGCACGCATGGCCGTGACATGCGGGCTTCCCCTGAACAACGCAATGGCTTCCGCGGTCAACATGCTCGGTGACGTGCATGGGGGCGCAGGAGAGCAGGCGGTCGAGTTCCTTGATGGCATTGCCAAGGCGGCCAGTTCCGGAACCGGGCTGGCACAGGCAGCTTCGGAAGGGGTAGACAACTGGCAGCATGCCCGCAACGCATTCGTGCCGGGTTTCGGCCACAGGTTCCACAAGCCGTCCGACCCACGTGCGCCGCGTCTTCTCTCCCTGGTGGACAAGGCCGGCGAATGCGGCGTCGTCACGGGGCGGTACGCCCATGCCGGACGCGCGGTCGAAGACGAGTTGAGCAGACGGAAGGGCAAGCCCGTGCCGATGAACATCGACGGGGCGACGGCCGTCATCTTTGCCGAACTCGGCTTTGCGCCGCCGCTGGCACGCGGCCTCTTCTGTCTCTCGCGCTCTGTCGGCATACTGGCCCACGCGTGGGAACAGATGCAGCAGGGCGGGCGCAACAAGGGGCCGACACCTCCCGAATATCGATGGAACTATACCGGCCCGGACCCGAACAAGCGATGACGGGGAACTGGACGCAGATCGTCCAACGCCCGTGGGCGGCTCAGCACGTATAGTTCATCCCGAGCCGGCCGCCATCGACGTAGATCGTCTCGCCGGTGATGTAGCTTGCCTTGTCGCTGATCAGGAAGGCGACGACGTCGGCGATCTCGCTTGGCGCGCCGACGCGCTTGAGCGGCGTTCTTGACATTATCGTCTTCATCGCGTCGGGGCTCGCGTTGACGGCCGCCATCATGGCCGTGTCAATCGACCCCGGCCCGACCGCGTTGACTCGGATGTTGTGCGGCGCAAGCGCAAGCGCGGCCGACTTGGTGAGCTGCATCACGCCGCCCTTCGAGGCGCAGTAGGCGGGAATTGCCGGAATCGCGACCTGGGCATTGATCGACGACATGTTGACGATCGCGCCCTCGATGCCCGCGTCGATCATCATGCGCGCCGCGTGCTGGAGCGCCGCGAAGGCGCCCGTGAGATTGACGTCGATCACCTTCCGGAATGTGGCGATGTCGTAGTCGAGGAAGTCCCCCGGCTCCGAAATCCCCGCATTGTTGACCAAGGCCGAGACCGGACCGTGATCGGCCGCGATTCGATCGAACATGTCCGAGACCTGCGCCGGGTCGCCCATGTCGCAGGCGATCCCGTTCGCATCCTGGCCGAGCTTCTTCGCCGCGTCCTCCACGCTCGCGTTGATATCCGCGAGAATGATCCTGAATCCGTCATTGGCCAGCGCTTCCGCGCATGCATGTCCGATGCCCTGCGCGCCCCCGGTCACCAATGCGATCGGCTTTTCCGTCATTGCTCGCCCTCCTGCCAAGCTCGGGCCTGACTGTCGTTGCGTTTCCGGCCCTTGGCCGTAGTGTTAGCGCCGGAACTGCCGGACGGGAACAGGAAAGACGCATGCCAGAATCGGAAATCGGAGTTGTCGGGCTTGGAACCATGGGCGCGATGCTGACGCTCAACGTTGCCGACAACGGCTTTCGGGTGTCGGCGTACAACCGCACCCATGCACGCGTCACCGAGCTCATGGACGCTGCAGGAGGTCTCGCGCGGCGAATCGCGCCTTGCAAGTCCGTCGAGGCGCTTGTCCAGTCGTTGAAGCGCCCTCGAAACGTCATACTGATGGTGCCTGCCGGCCAGGTGGTCGATGCCCAGATCGACGCCCTTCGGCCCTTGCTCGACGACGATGACATGATCGTCGACATGGGCAACGCGAACTTCCACGACACGAGGCGGCGCGCGCAAGCCGCTCGTGAGGCCGGACGCCCGTATCTTGGTGTCGGCATCTCGGGGGGTGCCGAAGGCGCGCGCTTCGGGCCGTCCATCATGGGCGGCGGCCCGCGGAATTGCTGGGACCGGGTCGCGCACATTCTCGACGCGATCGCGGCAGACCACGAAGGCCAGCCATGTTCCCTCTGGATGGGCGAGGATGGCGCGGGACATTTCGTCAAGACGGTGCACAACGGCATCGAATACGCGGACATGCAGTTGATCGCGGAAGCCTACGGGGTCATGCGCGACGGCATGGGCATGTCCGCGACAGACTGCGCGGAGGTGTTCACGCGCTGGAACGACGGCATCCTCAAGAGCTATCTTGTCGAGATCTCCGGAAAGGTGGCCGCCGCCAGGGACGACGGCACCGGTGAGCCCGCGCTGGACGTCATACTTGACCGGGCCGGACAGAAGGGAACGGGTCGCTGGACGGTGATCGAAAGCCAGATGCTCGGCGCCCCGGTTCCGGTGATCGAGGCGGCGGTTGGCGCCCGCAACATGTCGGCGATGCGGGACCTGCGCCTGCATGGCGCCAGTCTCTATCAGCCGAACGCATGCCGCCTGGAGGACGGGTTGGCAATTCAGGATCTGGAACAGGCGCTGATCGCAGGGAAGATCCTCTGCTACGCGCAGGGCTTCGATCTTCTTTGCAAGGCCAGCACGGAATTCGGCTGGTCGCTGCCAATGCCGGGAATCGCCGAGATCTGGCGCGAGGGCTGCATCATACGCTCGGCAATGCTGAACGACATGGCGGCGGCCCTTCGGGAGTCGCCGGGCACGAACCTGGCGCTTGCAGACCGTTTTCGCGCCCTCATGGGCCAGAACGTCGAGGGCCTCCGGAAAACCGCGCTTGCCGCGCAGGCCGCTCGCCTTCCGGTCCCTGCGCTTGCCGCGGCGCTTGCCTATTTCGACACTTTGACCTGCGAGCGGACGACCGCCAACATGCTCCAGGCGCAGCGCGACTATTTCGGGGCACACGGCTTCGAACGCATCGACGGCGAAGGCGAGCATCACGGACCTTGGCACGGTCACGATCTAGATGGGAATCCTGCCCAAGGCTGACAGTGCCGGGAACCGGCCACGCCCCGGCGTGCCGCGGAACGCGTGGAACCGAGCGGACGTCCGTCTGCCTTCATTGAAGGGAGATCAGCGCCGCCCGGTTCTTGCTCAGTACGGGATGCCATCCGCCGGCAGGTCGGAATCAGCCTCGGCCGCGATCAAGCAGGCGCGCGGCCAGCGGCGCTCCCGTGATGACGATCACGAGGCGCAATACGTGATGCGCGACGATGAATGACATGTCCGCCCCGACAACAAGCGCCAGAACCGTGAGTTCCGCCTGGCCGCCCGGCGAGTACGCCAGCAGCGCGGACATCCCTGGGGCGAGCCCGAAGGAATAGATCGCCTCCACGAAGGCCACGGTCAGAATGATCAGGAGTCCGCAGAATCCCAGGCCGGCCAGAATGTCCTTCCGGATCTCGTTCACCGTAATGCCGTTGTAGTTGCTGCCGATGGTCATCCCGATGAAGAACTGTGCCGCCCAGATGGCTTCCGCAGGCGGCCGCTGTTCGAGAAGGCCTGCCAGCGTCGCCGCGGCCGCCAGGATCATCGGGCCAAGAATCGTGGCCCCGAACAGTCCGACCTTTCGCGCCGCCCACCAGCCGAACCCGGCAACGAACACCATCAAGGCCAGTTCGGATGGCGGGACCGTCGTCAGCGGAACGCCCGGGGGGCGGTCAAGGTCCGCATCCCATATGCCTTTCAGGAGAAACGGCAACGCCACCACGATCACGAGGACGCGGGTGGCATGAATCAGCGACAGGGCACGGACATTGCCGCCCGCTTCCTCGCCGAAAACGACCATGTCCTGAAGACCGCCTGGCATCGCCGCGTAGTAGGCGGTCGGAAAGTCGTACCCACACAGGCGCCGGAAATAAGGCACTCCGGCCACGCCGATGGCGAGAATGAACACGGGCATCAGGATGAGCGTCGGCCACATGGACGGAAAGGTTGCCAGCACGGCTGGTGTGAGCGTTGCGCCCACGGCGACGCCGAGGACAGTCCGCATCGCGGCGTTGACCGGCTTGACGCCACCGAGCGGAACGCCCAGGAGTGCGGCAATGAGACAACTCGTGACCGGGCCAAGCAGCCAGGGCAGCGGCAGCGCCAGAAGATGAAACGCCGCCACGCCGAACAGACCGGAGGCAAGTGCGTTGAGAACGGGAACTACCGGCATGCAGTTCCTGCCAGAGCAGAGAGGCACAACGACTGCCGGCCCGCGCCCTTCCTGGTGAGCGGTCCGGTCACGAGACGCCGTTCCTCCCCGGACTGCAGGGCGGCACGTGCAGGACGTCCGGCCCCAGCGCCGGGCGAATTCCGGTTGCGGTTGGCAGACGTGCGGCAATCCGCATTGCACTCCACGGATCCAGTTCAACAACCATGCCCGCTTCTTCCTCCATATGGCGCGGGGATGGAAGAACGTTGGTTCCGGCTGCATGATGAAACCTTCGGGGATCGGGCCGCGCGATCATCTGGCACGCATCTTGCCAGGCATCGACGGGCGGGCGTGAACCGGGCTCCTGCGACGGCGTGCGCGGCGCGCGGTGCGCATCTTGTGCAGGGATCAGTCCGTGGCCTACGATGCGAATTCTGGAGCGGATGCAATCTTGAGCGACAGCGGACACATTTTGCAGGTGGAAGCCCCATCGGGCAAGGACGCCGAATACGAGAACTTTCCCGTCGGCTCGATACTGCTTCCCGCCCGGCTGCGACCCCATGTTGCCACGTTTTACGCATTTGCCCGCGCCATTGACGACATTGCGGATTCACCGGATCTCACGGCCGAGGAAAAGACGGCGCGACTGGAAGGGTTTGAACGTGAGCTTCGGCTCGCCGAAGGACGCCCCGGCTACGAAAAGGCCACGCGAATGGCCGCAAGCCTCTCAGAGACAGGCGTCAGCGACGTCCATTGCCGCAATCTCGTCCGGTACTGCCTGCAAGACGCGACAAAGAGCCGCTACGCGTCCTGGCAGGAAGTGATCGACTACTGCATGCTCTCCGCTGCACCGGTCGGGCGGTACCTGATCGATCTTCATGGCGGTTCAAGCGCCGGCTACGGAAGTTCGGACGCGTTGTGCAACGCGCTTCAGGTCATCAATCACCTGCAGGATTTCGGCGACGACTTCAGGACTCTGGACCGCATCTATCTGCCCGAGGACTGGATGGCGGAGTCTGGAGTCAACGTTGAGGAACTCGGCAAGGACCGTACTTCCGATCGGCTTCGCGTCGTCATCGACAAGTGCCTGACCGAAATCGAGACACTCATGAGGGATGCGCGCCAACTGCCTGGACACATCAACCACCGCCGCCTGAGACTCGAAGCCGCCGTCATCGTTCGATTGGCTGACAGGTTGGCCTGGCAACTCTCGCGAAAGGATCCTCTGGCGGAACGGGTCAAGCTGACAAGGCCGGAAGCCGCGATTTGCACGATGCGAGGGCTGGCCGGCGGCCTCGTCCTGTCGCGATGATCCCTGCGGCACCGTTCACGATCCCCGGGCCGGCACACCTGGCATCTGCAACTCGCCGGACGATGGGTCAGGTCGCGGCACGCTGTCCGCCTGGATCGTCCGTGAGTGCCTGACCCATGCTCCCGGCCGCCAGTTCAGCGGCCTGCCTGCCGGACCGCACCGCACCCTCGATCGTTGCCGGCAAACCGGTATCCGTCCAGTCTCCGGCAAGGAAGACACCCGGTGGGCCGGCATCGGACCCGGGCCGTCGCCCGACCTGTTCCGGTGTCTGGGCAATGGTTGCCATCCGCTCGACGATGACACGGTGCGGCGGCAGAATGGCCGCGTCGCCTTCCAGGTCCAGTGACCGTCGGACATCGTCCCAGATCGCACCCACCTTGCTTCGCCCGTCGACGTCGCCCTGGCAGGCGCTGACCGTCGCCGACACGATGCCGCCCCGCCAGAACAGCCACTCCGCCGTACCGCCAAGGAGCCCGAGGAATGGCGGATCCTCCGGCGCCCACGAGACACGTTCTGGCATCCGGAAATGCACATTGACGATTCCGCGATGCTCGTTCGGAACGCGCAGGCCCGGAACCAGTTCGTCGGCAACGCGGGCAGGCACGGCCAGGATCACGCGGTCAACCGGTCCAACCTGGATTTCGCCGTCCCTGAAACACAGGGCCGTGACACGGCCTGCCTCGTTCAACGTGATCGAACGAAGCCGCGTGCGAAAGCGCAGTTCGGCTCCATTTCCCGCCAGAAAGGCCACTGCCGGATCCGCGAAGGCGCTGCCCAGCCCCTGCCTCGCCGTCAGGGGCCGGCAGGCACGGCCCCCTCGGCCAACGGTTTCACGCAGAACCGGCTTCATGAGCACGGCTGCTGCACGCTCGGGCTCGGTGTTGAGAACCGCAATCGACACCGGCTTCCAGAATCGCTCGTGCAGCTGACCGCAAGGCGACAGGACTTCGCTGATCGACGATCCCGGACCTGCATTCAACAGGCGGAGGGACTTTGCATAGTCCGCGAGTCGCGCACCCGGAACCCGTCCGTCGCGGGAAAGCGGTCTGCCAGGGATGCGGCCGTTGCCCAAGTCAACCGTCCAACGTTCACCCGTGGCGAGATCCAGGAACGGAAATCGGGCGCTGGCCGGACCGGTCAGCCTGTCCCGTGCACCGATCAGGGCCAGGAACCGCTGAATCGAGGTGTTGCCGGAGAGCATCAGATGGCTCCCGTTGTCGATTGTGGCCCCCAAGCTTTCGTCGTGGAACGAACGGCAGCGTCCGCCGGCATGGCCGGTCGCTTCGTGAACGGCCACGCGAACACCGCTTGCAGCCAACTCGCACGCCGCGCTCAGGCCGGCAACGCCTGCGCCAACCACATGGGCGAGTCCAGGCACCTAGAACAGGCCGTGGCGCAGGGCCAGGCAGGCCTTTCGAAACGAGCCGACGGAAATCCGCTCGGACGGAAACGGCGAAAACCCCGCTCCGACGATCCGTTCCAGGAGCTTTCCGTACACCGCGCGCATCATCCTGGCGGGCCGGATGTCCTGAGGTCGGCAGGCGCTCATGATCTTGTCCGCAGCCGCGAAGTGGTCCCAGGCTTTCGCCGAAAGGCCCTGGCAGACAATGTCCACTGCAGGCTGGTCGGCAACCGTTTCGGCGCGCGGACATTCAAGACCCGCCGCATGAAGAGCGGATGCGGGCAGGTAGATCCGGTTGCGCCGGGCGTCTTCGCGAACGTCTCGCAGGATGTTGGTCAACTGAAGCGCCGAACCGAGTGAGGCCGCCAACTGCCTGCCGGTCCCGGGATCGAGTCCGAACACCCGACAGGACATCCTTCCGACCGAACAGGCCACGCGGTCAACATATGTCGCCAACGCCGCCTCATCGGGAATGCGCACTGACGGCGCCGCGTCCGTCATCATTCCGTCAATCACGCAATTGAGGTCGGATTCCGCAAGTCCGTAGTCGAGAACCGGCCTGACAAGTGCCCTGACCGTCGCCCGGGCCGGCTCCTCCCCCCTGTAGAGCCGCTCCACGTCACGCCTGTAGCCGTTGAGCGCCTCCTGCTTGCGAATCGTCTCGCCGGGCTCGTCCGCTATGTCGTCGACCTCGCGGCAAAACGCGTAGATCGCATACATCGCGTCGCGCTTCGCGGGCAGCATGCGTCGCATCGCCCAGAAAAACGCGGAACCCGAATTCGCGACCAATGTCTCTGCGTAACGCTTTGCCGCGAGCTCGCCTGACCGGTTCACGTTCGCAAATTGCATTGGGCACAGATACATCGCGGATCGGGATCGATCAACCGAATTGCCCGCAGCAGGCGGCTTCCAGTTCCTTGATTCGTTGCGTGCAGGACGAGAACCGGTCCCGCTCTCTGCGTCGAATTCAATGTGCCAGCTTGACCGCAACGGCCTTGACAAACTATCTATTCGCATCGGGAAGTGAACGCGGAAGAGTTGCCGGACTTCTGTCTGGGCGGCAAATCCTCTATACACGGCGAAAAGGCAATTCTGGGAAGGGAATCAATGTCCGAATTGGAACTTGAGGTATTTGCGGCCGATACCGGAACGGCAATCAGGATCGTCGGCCGGATTGACGGAAATTCCGCGCCCGTTCTCGACAGCCGGCTCAAGGAGCTCGACTTGAACCTTGGCCTGCCGATAGTGCTTGACTTTGACGACGTGGACTTCGTCAGCAGTGCAGGGCTTCGAATCCTGTTGGTCCTTGCGAAACGCGTGGAGGCGGAGGGCGGATCCGTCATCATCGCCCGATTGCAGCCCGAAGTCGACGAAGTCTTTGAAATCTCCGGGTTCAAGAGCATCTTCAGGCATCACCCGTCCTTGACAGCCGCCTTGACGGAGAACGGCATGCCGGCCGATCTTTGCGGCGGGACCAGCGAGGAAGAGCCAAGTCCGGAGCAGGAAGGCGGCCTCGGACGTTTCGTCTCCAGAATCCTGCCCGGACGGTCCGGCAATTGATCAAGGTGCCTGCGGACCATGCCGCAGGCCACCCCGCGTCTGCAGCGAGACCGGCGGGCACGCGGACAAGTTCATCAAGCATGCCCTGATCGACGAAACGCTGGCCGACGCAAGCGCTCCGGGTCATGCCATGTCGGGACATCCCGTCGAACGAGGTGCCGGAACGATTGCGGACAACCGCTCAGCGAGGAAGAAATGGCTGAAGCATTCATTTGCGAAGGACTGCGCAGCGCCATTGGCAGGTATGGCGGAACGCTCGCGGCAATGCGTCCCGACGACCTGCTGGGAGAGGTGATCCGTGCCGTCATGGCTTCAGCACCGTCCCTTGACCCGGAAGCGGTCAACGACGTGATCATGGGATGCGCCAACCAGGCCGGAGAGGACAACCGCAACGTGGCGCGGATGTCGGCGTTGCTGGCCGGACTTCCCGAAACCGTCGGCGGGGCAACGATCAACCGGCTTTGCGGATCCGGCCTGGACGCAGTGGCCATTGCGGCACGCACGATCAGGACCGGCGAGGCGGACGTGATTCTTGCAGGGGGCGTCGAAAGCATGACGCGCGCGCCCATGGTCATGCCCAAGGCGAACGCCGCGTTTTCCCGACAGGCCGAGATTTTTGACACGACCATTGGCTGGCGCTTCGTCAACCGCAGGATGAAGGCGGTACACGGCGTCGACAGCATGCCGGAGACCGCGGAGAACGTCGCCTCGGAATTCGGAATCTCGCGGACCGACCAGGACGCATTCGCACTCCGGTCGCAGGAGCGCGCAGCGCGGGCCAGTGAATGCGGCCGGCTCGGGCAGGAGATCACTCCGGTCTCCGTTCCCCAGCGGCAGGCCGACCCTATCGTCTTCGACGCCGACGAGCATCCGCGCCGGACCTCGCTGGACAGGCTCGCCGCGCTGCCGGCCCCCTTCCGCGACGGCGGCACGGTCACGGCCGGAAACGCGTCTGGCGTGAATGACGGCGCCGCAGCGCTGATTGTGGCGTCGGAAGCGGCGATCGAGCGCTACGGATTGACACCCAAGGCGCGGGTCCTGGGCGCCGCGACAGCCGGCGTTCCGCCACGAATCATGGGCATTGGCCCAGCACCCGCCAGCAAGAAGCTGCTTGATCGCCTGGGCATCGCGACAACCGATCTGGACATCATCGAGTTGAACGAGGCATTCGCAGCCCAGGTGCTGGCAGTGACGCGTCAACTCGGCCTTCGCGACGACGCGGACTTCGTGAACCCGAATGGCGGAGCCATCGCGCTCGGGCACCCGCTGGGCATGTCAGGAGCACGGCTGGCACTGACAGCCGCGACCGAGCTTCGAAACCGGGACCTGTCCTTCGCTCTTTGCACCATGTGCATCGGCGTCGGCCAGGGATTCGCCCTCGCTCTTGAGGGAGTCAGGCAGTAGCGCCTTCGCGCCTTCCCCGGACGCGGTTCCCTCGAGATTCGGTCCATTCGGGCCTCATTTCATGCACGTTTGCCCGGGGATTCATCCCGGGAAGCCCGCGTTGATGACACGCTGTCGCTTTCGAGAACGCCGGCACCCGCTCTACGCGCTTCGGCCCTTCGCACCCGAGCTCGCCCAGTGCGCGCCGACGAGTGAAGTTCCGGCCAGCGGGTCAGGCGCACCTGCTCTCGGCCTCGAGCACTTGCTCTTCTTCAGAGAGCCGCGCTTTCTTGAAGTCCTTTCCCCACTCCTGCATTGCTTCAATGATGGGCTTCAGGCTTCGTCCCCGTTCCGTCACCTCGTACTCAACACGCGGCGGCACCTCGGCAAACACATGTCGAGAGATGACGCCGTCGGCTTCCAGTTCCCGCAGCTGAAGCGTGATCATCCGTTCGGTCGCGTTCGGGGCAAGACGGCACAGTTCGCTGAAGCGCTTGCGCCCGCCAAGAAGACGGCACACCAGGATCGGCTTCCAGCGGCCGCCGATCACGCTCAATGTCGCTTCGACATCGCACCCCGTCTTCCAATTGTACTTTCTGGCCATCTCCGTCGCCTCGATGCTTCGATATCCGATACTTACAAAAATGTAGGTTCTTGTCAAAATCTAGGTGAATGCACAGTATCCGGGTCGAAGTTTCGAACAGTCTAGACGGAGGTCAACAATGAAAGCTCTTGGTTACAGCGAAAGGGGCCCGGTTTCGGCGCCGAACTCGGTCGTCGAATTCGGCGCGGACATGCCCGCTCCCGGCGCACGCGACCTGCTTGTTGAAGTGCGTGGCGTCTCGGTCAATCCGGTCGACGTGAAGGTCCGGGCAAACCGCCCGCCCGAAGGCATACGCATCCTTGGCTTCGATGCGGCCGGCGTCGTCAAGGAAGTCGGCGCCGACGTGACGACATTCAAGCCGGGCGACGAGGTCTTCTATGCCGGCGAGTTCACCCGTCCGGGAAGCAATGCCGAGTTTCAGGCCGTGGACGAGCGCTTGGTGGGTCGCAAACCGTCCTCGCTCAGCTTTTCCGAAGCCGCCGGCATGCCACTGACCAGCATCACTGCCTGGGAAATGCTGTTTGACAGCTTTGGCATCAAGGAGGGAGGCGGCGACGGTGACGCGATCCTGATCATCGGCGCCGCCGGGGGCGTCGGGTCGATCCTGATCCAGCTGGCCAAGAAACTGACGGGCCTGGCCGTTGTGGCAAGCGCGTCTCGCGATGACACGGTTGCGTGGGTCAAGAAGATGGGGGCAGACCATGTGGTCAACCATCGCAATCCGCTGAACGAAGAGATGAAGGCGCTTGGCATCTCTCCGAAATACGTCGCCACGCTGAACCAGACGGACAAGCACTTTGACGCCATCATCGACCTGATCAAGCCGCGGGGCCATATCGCTCTGATCGACGACCCACAGGGCGTCAATATCGGCGCAATCAAGCTCAAGGCCCTGTCGTACAGCTGGGAGTTCATGTTTGCCCGATCGATGTTCCAGACCGAAGACATGGACGCTCAGTCCCAGCTGCTCAACCGCGTGTCAACGATGCTGGACGATGGATCGCTGATCTCGACAGTGAACAAGCATTGCGGGACCATGAGCGAGACCACTTTGCGCGAGGCGCTCGCCCATCAGGAAGAAGGATCCGCCATCGGCAAGACCGTTCTGGACGGGTTCGGCGGCACGTAGGCCATGGAACGGCCGCTGGAAGGCAAGATCATCATCGTCACCGGTGCCACGGGCGGCATCGGTGTCGAAACCGTCAAACGCCTGACCGATGACGGGGCCACCGTCGTCGCGTCGGGTCGCGACATGGACCGGTTGAAAAAGCTTGGCGCAATCGGCCCGAATGTCGTGGCGCATCGATCCGACGTGTCAAGCGAGGACGAGGCACGCGGCCTTGTTGAACGGGCCGAAACCGATTTCGGCAAGCTTGATGCCGTGTTCAACGGCGCTGGAATCGTCGGCGAAAGCGGCCTGATCGAGAACCAGGACCTCGATGGCTTCAATCATGTCATGGATGTCAATGTCGGCGGGGTCTTCCTGATGATGAAGCACGCGGTCCCCGCCCTGCGACGCAACGGCGGCGGCGCGATCATCAACATCTCGTCGGTGGCTGGCTTGATCGGTGGCCGAGCCACGATGCCAGCCTACTGTGCAAGCAAGCACGCCGTGATCGGGCTGACGAAGAACGGTGCCAAGGCCTATGCCGGCGAAGGCATCCGAGTGAACGCGATTTGCCCAGGCCAAATCGACACTGACATGCTTGCTGCCGTGGAAGCGGACGCATCCCCCGAAGATGCCGCCAAGGCGCGCGCCATGGTCATCGCCGCCATTCCAGCAGGACGCTATGGCGAACCTTCGGAAGTCGCGGCCCTGGCCGCCTTCCTGTGCCGGGATGACGCCAAGTTCATCAATGGCAGCGTCTACACGATCGACGGGGCATTCACGCCGTTTTAGCTGGCTCAAGTGAGAGATCGGGGCAACGACAGGTTCTCGCAGATTCAACGGGCCTGCAGTTCCGTCACTCGGCGTCGGCATCTTGGTCGGAAAGAACTGTTTGGGACCCATATGCGAATGTCACATTGAACTTTCGCACTGACTTCACGGGTCAGTGGAGGTGGCCAACGCCTCTCACCGTACAGGTGCGCCAATCCCGGACGCCGCGTCATGTCCTGCCCCTTGAACGGGGCGATGCAGCAGGGCCTTGGCCCTCTATCTCCGTGGCGGAGATCGGCAAGGCAAGGCTGCGCCCTCCCGGATCCTCGATGGCACCGGCCCAACACGCCCCCAGCGCCAAGCTCGAGCCGATGTGACTCTCGCATGTTGTTCCCAACTGTCTTGATCGAGGCGCAGCTCCGTGTCCCCAAGGGATTGAGCATCTCGCGGCGGAGGCGGCCAGGTGCATCTCAACGCGCGCGGCGCGCAGGAACCGCGTGGACAGGGCGACGCTCGCAAGCAACTGGCAATGCGACACTTGCCGTGCCAGAATTGGCCGGAAAGACACCGTCGGCCAGCCCACCCCGAGTCGTACGGACCCCGAGCCAGGATGTACGGACCCACGCCCGATGACGGAACTGCCCGCAACCGCACTGCTAGAATCGCACGACGTGACCAATCAACCAGATGCTGCGGGCGACCGTGACCTCTGGGCCGACGACATCGTGTTGCGCATGCTGGCCGACAAGGACGGGACGGGGAGTGCGCTCGCCACCTATGGTGCGACCCTCGGACGGCGCGAGATGCGGGCAGCGGCACGAAATGCCGAGCGGCACGCGCCCGAGCTCCGCCTGTTCGACCAGGCCGGCCGACGCTTGGACGAAGTGGTCTTTCATCCCGACTACCATCGGTTCATGGCCACCTCGGTCGCCGCCGGATACCACTCGGTCGCATGGGAGCGCGAAGCCGGCGGCCACGTCGCTCACGCGGCCATGGTCTATCTGGCCAGCCAGGTGGAGCCCGGGCATTGCTGCCCGCTGACAATGACCTACGCCGCGCAGCCAGTGATAGGCGTTGCGGAAGGTCTGCACGATGACTGGCGCGCCCTGGCCCTTGCACGGCAATACGATCCAGCAGCAAAGCCGGCGAAATTGAAGTCAGGCGTGACCCTCGGGATGGCGATGACCGAGAAGCAGGGCGGCTCCGATGTCAGGGCCAACTCGACCGCTGCAGAGCGCGACGGGGATGCGTGGCGGCTGACGGGTCACAAGTGGTTCTGTTCCGCGCCGATGTCGGACGGGTTCCTGACGCTTGCCAGAACCGATTCCGGCCTGACTTGCTTCCTTGTGCCACGATGGCTGGACGGCGAACGAAACGGCATCCGGATCCAGAGGCTGAAGGAAAAGCTTGGCAACCGCTCGAACGCCTCGGCCGAAATCGAGTACCACCGCGCGCTGGCCTACCGCGTCGGAGAGGACGGCGAAGGCGTGCGCACGATCGTGGAGATGGTGCACCACACGCGCCTCGACACTGCCATTGCGCCTGCCGGCCTCATGCGTGCCGCGCTCCGCGAAGCCCATCACTGGGTCTCGAACCGTCTCGCGTTCCAGAAGCGCCTGATCGACCAGCCGCTGATGCGCACGGTTCTCGCGGACCTTGCCCTCGACTGGCAAGGAGCGCTGACGCTGGGCATGCACGTTGCAAGAAGCTTTGACGGACGCACTCCGGAAGACCGGGCCTTTGCACGGATCGGCGTGGCACTGGCGAAGTACCTGAACAACAAGCTTTGCCCGATTGTGGTCGGCGAGGCCATGGAGGTGCTTGGCGGCATGGGATATGTCGAGGAGACAATGCTCCCCATGCTCTTCCGCGAGGCGCCGTTGAACGGCATCTGGGAAGGGTCGGGAAACGTCATCTGTCTCGATGTCCTGCGGACACTCCTGAAGGTTCCCATGGCCGCCGAAGCGCTGAACGCCAACCTGGATTCCGTGGCAGGAATGGACAAGGCCTATGACGCCGCGCTCGCTGAGCATCGGTCACGCTGGCGGTCGCCGGTTCCAGAAGCGGAGGCAAGACTGTTCACCGAGCGCACGGCACTGTTGCTGACGGCGTCCGCGCTCCTGCGGCATGGCGAGGCAAAGGTTGCCGAAGCCTTTGTTGACTCCCGGCTGTCTGGAAACCGTGGCCGCACGAGCGGAACCTTGGCGCCGGTGCACGCGAACGCGGTGCTGGCACACGGGCTTGAACACGCCTGACGCGCCGCTCAATCACTGCCGCAAACAGGTTGGCAGCGACCGTCAATGTCCTCGGCCTCTCACCGGTGCCGCTCCGGGTGACGTCATGGCATGAACACGGCGGCGCTCAAGCGGACAGCGGGTTCGCGATCGCGTGCTGCGCCACGCATCCGGCACGGCACTTTGGACTGAACTCGGAAACGCCCGCCTTTTGGGCCGCAACCGACTGCCTGCCTCATCCATGTGGGCCCGGCGGCAGGCCAGTCGCGCCAGTCAGCGGCCACGCCCGGGCGATCCCGGCCAGCCTTGCGGTTCATCACGTTGAAGCGGCCCGGAAGGCACGCCAGTCCCTCACCACGCTCAAGGCCATGAAGCCCTGCACCGCGAGCGGCAGCCTCCTGACATTTCGTGGTCACGTCAGATTGGCCCGGAAAGTGCAAGACGCGTCGCTGGCATTGAACGATCCGTGGCCTGGCAACCCTGGTCTCGGTCACACGTTTCGGAGATCACCGAAATGATCGGGGCGACGGAATCCGAGTTCTGCAACAAGCGGCGGCGCGCGACGAGGTCTGGCACGGTTCATGCGAGTGCATGAAGTCGTGCCGACGCCCCGATGCGGACACGCGGGCGCCATGACCGACCGGGACAGCCAGCATTCCGGAAGGGCGCTTCCCGACACTCGCCAGTCACTGGCGCGCGACCTCGATCCAGTTGCCCTCGACGATCCTGGAAATGATGATCACGTCAGCACCCTGGTGATCGCCGGGACCGTAGTCGACTTCCACGCCCAGGATTTCGTCAGGGTACTCGAGGCTCTCCATCGCGGCCTGGAACGAGTCGTGCGTCAGGTCAGGGCCGGCAGCATCGAGCGCACGCACCAGCAGTTCCGCAGCGGAGCGCCCGAGAAGCGCTCCGGTCGGCGGGACTTCGCCGGTGGCTTCCTGGTAGCTCGCGACCCACGCCGCCAGGGTCGGGTTGTCCATGCGCGCAACGATGTCCGACCATCCGGCAGATGCGTACATGCCTTCAGTCACGCCACCGGGAACCCTTGCCACCGCGGTGTGAAAGGCGGCCGATGAACCCATGAAACTCACGTCGGTCCAGCCGATCTTCTTGGCCGTCGCCACAGCAGTGATGACCTGTCGCAGCCCGAGCGCGATGGCGATGACGTCACAGCCGTCAGACCTCAGCTTGGTCAGGGAGCCCACGAAGTCCTGCTCGTCCGGCCTGTGAGTCGTCTCGGACGCGAAGTTCAGCCCCAGTTCCGACGAGATGTCCTTGGCCCCTTCGGCGATCTCCTGACCGAAGTCCGAAGGAATGTACATGGCGCAAATGTTCGTCGCGCCTTCGTTCTTCACCAGGTAGCTTACGCCAGCCCGGATCTGGTCGTAGTAGGAGGAGACGCTCGCGTACTTGTACGGCGCCGGCGGTTCAAGCAGCTGGCGCCCCACCGAAAGAGGGGCGACGTTGGGAACGCCACGCCCTTCCAGCAATGGAAACAAGGCGACATTCATCGGCGTTCCGGTCGTCAAGAACATCGCGAAGACCTTGTCGGAGTTCAGCAGCTTGTTGAACCCGGTCATGGCCCTCGGCAGCTGGTAGCCATGGTCCTCCACGATCAGGCGAATCTTGCGGCCGTGCAACCCGCCCGAGGCATTGACTTCATCGAAATGGAGATTGGCGGCCCGAACCGCAGGTGCGCCAAATCCGGCGAAGGGACCCGACAGGTCGGAGTTGGTGCCGATCAGCACCTCGTCGTCCGACACGCCTTGGGTCTGCGCCGCTGCGGCGCCGCACATCAGCAGGGACACGACGAACGCGTTCTTGAACAGGTTCTTCATGGTCTCTTGGTCCTATCTGGTCATTCGGCGTCAAGCATACATCTCGTCGACAAGCGCGCCATGATTCTTTTCGACGAAACTGCGCCTGAGCTTCATGGTCGCGGTCAGTTCCTCGTCTTCGGCGGTCAGCAGGACGTCGATCAACCGAAAGTCCTTGATCTGCTCAACGCGCGCGAAGTCGCTGTTCACGGCGTCCACCACGCCGCCGATGAGACTGCGCACCTCCCGAACCTGCGTCAGCGACGCAAAGTCGGAGAACGGCAGGCGATTGTCCTGCGCAAACTTCTCGACCGTTTCCTGGTCTATCATGATCATGCAGGTAACGTGCTTGCGCCCGTCTCCGATCACGATCGCGTCCGAGACATATGGCGAGGCCTTCAGCCGGTCCTCGATCTTCGCGGGCGCAATGTTCTTGCCGCCTGACGTGATGATGATGTCCTTGATCCTGCCGGTCACGGTCAGGTAGCCGTCCGCGTCGATCTCGCCCGTGTCGCCGGTTCGCAGCCAGCCATCGGCCGTGTACGCGTCGGCGGATCTCTCGTTGTCGCGCCAGTAGCCCTTGAAGCAGCTGGCGGCCCTGAACTGGATCTCGCCGTCCTGTCCGATCCTGATCTCGCTGCCCGGCACGTTCCGCCCCACGGTGCCGAGCCGGTTTGCGGCAGCGGAATTCAGCGTCATGATGCCGGCGCTTTCCGTCATCCCGTATCCTTCAAAGATGCGCACGCCGATGGCCTGGAACCACCTAAGCAGATCCGGGGAAATCGACACCGCACCCGTGTTGCCTCGGCGCAGCCGGTCCATTCCCAGCATCCGGCGCAAGTTCTTCAGAAGGACGAGATCCCAGAACAGGTACCGCACCGTCACGCCGAAGGACTTCGGCCTGCCCGCAAGCTCTGCATCCGCCCTGGCCATTCCGGCGCCGAGCGCCCGGCCGAACGCCCATCGCCCCAGCCACGTGGAATCCGCCTCCATGTTGGAAATGCGCGAATGCATCTTTTCCCACACGCGTGGCACGGCGACGAATACCGTAGGCGAGACTTCCCGAATGTTCTCGAAGACGGTCTCCGGACTTTCCGCGAAGTTGACCGTCGAACCGATCGCAATGGGATGGAGGACCGAGACCGTCCGCTCGAGCACATGGCATAGCGGCAGGAAGCAGACATGCTCGTCGTCAGGCGACATCAGCAGCGTGTCGGGAGCTGTCGAGATCGAGTACATGATGTTGGAATGCGTCAGCATCGCCCCTTTCGGGTTGCCGGTGGTGCCCGAAGTATAGACCAGGAGCGCGACGTCTTCGGGTCTGGAGCGTTCGATCTCGCGATCGAAGCCGCCCGGGTTGAGCTCCGCCTCCGCTCGCCCGGCGTCATAGAGATCTTCGAGGAACATCACCCTGTCGTCGGCAAAGCCGCTCAGGCCGTCGGAGCGGAAGACGATGATCCTGGCCAGTCCCGGCATGTCGTCGCGCACGGCCAGCCACTTGTCGAGCTGCTCGTCGTCCCCGACGAACAGGAACCGGCTGTCGCTGTCATTGACGAGGTACGCGAGCTGCCGGGCGCTGTCGGTGCTGTAGACGCCGGACGGGATTCCGCCCACAGCCTGGACTCCAAGATCGGCATAGATCCACTCCTTGGAATCCTCCGCCAGGATCGAGACACACTCACCGCGCTTGAGCCCGAGCTTCCTGAGCCCCAGCCCGATCCACATCGCACGCTCCCGGAAATCGGCCCACGAATGAGACTGCCAGATGCCGTATTCCTTCTCGCGATGCGCCGTGCGGCTTTCGAGTTCCGTGCAGCGTCGCGCCCAGAGCTTCACCAGCGTGTCGCAACCGTCAACGAAGTAGGGTCCGGTCGAAAGATCGGCATTGATCGAAATGCCCGCCGCGACGCGTTGCCTCGGAATCGCCTTCCCTCCGCTCATTCCACGTCTCCTAGCGCCAGGTCTTGCGGCGCTTCCAGCGCCGCTGGCCACGCTGGACGCCTTCCTTCACGCCCAGATAGAACTCCTGGATGTCCGGCGAGGACAGAAGGCGACTGGAACTGCCCTCCATCACGACCCGGCCCAGTTCGAGCACGTAGCCGTAGTCCGCCAGTTCAAGCGCTGCACGGGCATTCTGCTCGACAAGCATCATCGTGACGCCCTGCTCGACATTCAGGCGACGGATGACGGCGAAGATCTCCCTGACCGCCAGCGGGCTGAGGCCAAGCGAGGGTTCGTCCAGGAGCATGATCCTTGGCCTTGCCATCATGGCCCGGGCAATGGCCAGCATCTGCTGCTGCCCGCCGGACAGGGTTCCGGCCATCTGCCCCGCCCGCTCCTTCAGGATCGGAAAGTACCCGAAGACCATCTCCATGTCCTCGGCGATGCCGCCGCCAACCGGGCGGGTGTAGGCGCCTAGCTTCAGATTGTCCCTGACGGACAGGAGCGGGAATATCTCGCGGCCCTCGGGCACATGGGCGACTCCCTTGCGCACGATGGCGGCGGGATCGTCCCCACCGATCGCCTGTCCTTCAAGCGTCACGGCACCCTTCTCCGGCTCCATGATGCCCGAGATGGTCTTCAGCAGCGTGGTCTTGCCCGCGCCGTTGGCTCCGAGGACGGCAACGATCTGCTGCCTGGGCACTTCAAGACTGATGCCTCGGATCGCGATGATCGGACCGTAGTAGCTTTCGATGTTGCTGACCGAAAGCATGGGCACTGCGTCGCTCCGGCTCATGCTTTCCCCCCAGCCGTGACTTGACAGGATGGAACCTCGTTGCCGACCACGGGCTCCGTTCCGCGTCTTCGAGCGGCGCAGGCCCTGCCAATTGCCAGCATTCGGGGCGGATCCGGCCTTGCCGTCATTCGTCCGACCCGTCGCCGCCCATGCCGATATAGGCCTCGATCACGGCCGGGTCCGTCTGAACCTCCTGCGGCGTGCCGATCGCGAGCGTCTTGCCGTCCGCAAGCGCAAGCACGCGATCAGACACCGAGCTCACGAGACCCATGTCGTGTTCGACCATCAGGACGGTGATGCCCATGACCTTCCTGATGTCCTCGATCCAGAAGGCGACGTCGTCGGTCTCCTCTGCCGACAGTCCGGACGCCGGCTCGTCAAGCAGCAGAAGCTTCGGTTCCACGGCAAGCGCCCGTCCCAGTTCGACGATCTTGCGCACGCCGTACGGCAGGCCCATGATCAGGCTCTCGCGGTATGGCTGCAGATCAAGGAAGTCGATGACCCTCTCCGCCGCAAGCCGGTGGCGACGTTCCTCCGCGCGGACGCCGGGCAGGTGAAGGATCTCGGAAACCGCGGTCGAGCGCCGGTGCGTATGCCTCCCGATCAGCAGGTTCTGAAGGACCGTCGCATGTTCGAAGAGCTCGATGTTCTGAAACGTCCGCGCGATGCCAAGACGGGGGATGTCATGCGGTGCGCATCCGAGGACCGACTTGCCTTCGAAGCGAATGTCGCCCCCGCTCGGGGTGCAGTAGCGCGAAACCAGGTTGAAGATCGTCGACTTGCCCGCGCCGTTCGGGCCGACAAGGGCAAATACCTCGCCGGGATTGACGGCGAAGGATGCGCCTTCAACCGCGGTCAGGCCGCCGAAGCTGATCGTGACATCCTCAAGTTCAAGCAGGCTCAACGTATGCGCTCCGTCCTGAGATAACCCCTTTGCCGCCGGAACATGTCACGCCGGCAGAAGGGAAAGAGCTCGAAATAGGTGCGTATCTTGACCCAGCGCCCGTAGATCCCCATGGGCTCGAGAAGAATGAAGGCGATCAGGATCGCCCCGAACGCCGCGGTCTCGATCCCAGGGGGCATGACCGACGCGGTGCCGAACCTCTCGTTCAGAAACTGCCGGACAATTGAAATCGCCAGCGGCAGGAACGTGATGACGATGGCACCGAGAAACGCTCCGTGAATCGAGCCGAGGCCGCCAATGACGATCATCATCAGGAGCGTGATGGACAGGAAGATGGTGAAGGTCTCGTGATTGAAGACTCCGGCGAAGTGGCCCATCAGGGCGCCGGCCAGACCGGTGACGCCGCAGGACAGCGCGAACGAGACCGCCTTGGTCCAGGCCAGGTTGACGCCGATCGCCTGGGCCGAAATCTCGCTGTCGCGCACCGCCACGAGGGATCGTCCGAGCGGCGAGCGCAGGATGTTCCTGTACCCGAGAACCACCAGGACAGCGACCCCGAGCGTCAGCCAGTAAAATCCGGAAGCATTCAAGTACCGGTTGAAGCCCACCCCGAAGATCTGGATGTCGGGCGCGAAAATGCCCGACACGCCACCGGTCCAGGGCGCAAGCATGACTATGCCGTCTTCGGCGAGAATCGAGACCGCAAGCGTGGCAATGGCGAGGTAGATCCCGTGCAGTCTCGCCGTCGGCAGCGCCAAGAGCGCTCCGGCCAACGCGGCGGCACAGCCAGACAGCGGAAACGACACCAGAAACGGCCAGCCAAGCGATGTCTGAAGGATGACATTCGTGTAGGCGCCCACGGCCATGAATGCCGCGTGCCCCAGGCTTGGCTGCCCGGCATGTCCGACGAGAAGCATAAGGCCCATGCCGGCGATCGCCCAGATCAGCATCAGTGCGACTTCGCCAATCCAGAAGTCGTTCATCACGAACGGCAGGCCGACCGCGCCGGCAAGGAGCAGGAAGTACCAGAATGCCTGGTGCCGATGGACGAAAAGGCCGAGATCGGCATCGTAACTGGTCTTGAACACGATTCGCACGGGCTAGACCTTCTTGTCCCGGACCTGGGCCAGAATGCCTGATGGCCGGATGATCAGGACCAGCAGGAGCACTGCATAGGGCACGACCTGGCTGAACCCGGCCGCGACATGGCGGGCAGCGAAAGGCTCGATCACGCCGATCAGGAGGCCGCCAACAAGAGCGCCGGGAAGCGAGCCCAGGCCGCCGATCACCGCCGCCGCAAAGGCCTTTATGCCCAGGAAGCCGGAATTGGGATCGATGGATCCCTTCGAGGCAAGGAGGATTCCCGCCGCCGTCGCAACCACCCCTGACAGTCCCCAGATCAACGCGCTCACGCGCTTGACCGGGATGCCCATGCAATAGGCCGCAAGCTGATTCTGGCTGGTTGCCTGCATCGCCAGGCCGAGTCGCGTGCGGGCGAAGCCAAGATAGAGCAGGCCGGTCAGAACGACGGTCACAAGGATCACCGCCACCTCGTCCAGACCCAGCACCAGACCGGCAAACCGGACATTGACGCCCGCAATCGGGCTTTCGAGGCTTTGCGGCTCGTGGCCCCAGATCGCCCCGGCAAGAAACCGGATGATGAAGCCGAGCGCGACCGTCAGGACCACCACGGCAATCTGGCTCTGGCCGGACATCCGCCTGAGCAATGTCATCTCAAGGACGTAGCCAAAGGCTCCCATCAGGAGGAGGGCGATGGGAACGGAGACCCAGAACGGCAGCGCCCAGTAATGATCGTTGGTCAGTCCCAGAGTCACGAACGCTCCGAGCATCATCATGTCGCCCTGGGCGAAGTTCAATGCCTCGGTCGCCTTGTAGATCAGCACGAATCCCAGCGCGATCAATCCATAGACGCAGCCATTCGCGAGACCACTTACGAGGAGTTGCAGTGATTCCAAGTCCGACGCCCCTCCGTGGACGGCCAACCTGGCGCTGGCCGACGTGTCGATTGCAGTCACCAGCGGGCATCTTCGCGCCCTGGACCCAGGTCGCGCGACCTGCATGCAGGTTCAACCCCGGCTTCGTGCCTCCTGAACCGATGACGCTTTCGCTGGTGCCCATTCTCGCCCAACCGTCACGAGAATTCAAATTGGACGGACCGTGGAGTCAAGCCCGGCTTGGGCAGCGGTTCCGGACGAGAGAAGGGGAGCGCAGTTGGGACAAGGGAGTCGTTTCACTTGACATGATCCCCAGCGAGCGCAACGTCCGCGCCCGCCGCCCGAAAGCGGCGCAAGCTGCCGTCGGGCGCGCACCGCTCATGCCGCGGTCTACGACGATGCCGCCGTCCGAAACCGCCTTGGAGCCAGTCCAGGATTCGGCGCCTCAACATGCCGACACCCTTTCAGGCTGGTCAAGCGGTCCGACATGGCCTCAAGCCCGAAACAGCTCTTTCAGGTACGCACATCCGGCTCGGTCCGACCCAGATGTGCCTCAAGGCGGCAGGCCTCGTAGGCCGCGTCCCGGATTGCCTTCAACGCTTCCTGCGGGTCTTGCGCATGATCCCCGTCGGCAGGCTCGAACTGCTCCAGATAGACGCGCAGGGTCGCTCCCTGGGTTCCGGTTCCCGACAAGCGGAACACGGCACGGCCGCCGCCTTCGAAAAAAACGCGGATGCCTTGATTGCTGCTGACCGAACCATCCACGGGATCCTCGTAGGAGAACTGGTCGGCAGCCCTGACCTTCAATCCGGCAAACTCCTTGCCCGGCAGGTCAGCGACACTGCCGTTCAGTTCCTCAACGAGCGCATTGGCCTTGCCGGTCTCCAAAGCTTCGAAGTCATGGCGCGAATAGTAGTCGCGGCCAAACACGCGCCAATGTTCCTTGAGGATTTCGGCCACCGAAGAGCCGCGTTTCGCAAGGATGTTCAGCCAGAGCAAGACGGCCCACAGCCCGTCCTTCTCCCTGACATGGCTTGACCCGGTGCCCGCACTCTCTTCGCCGCAGATGGTGACCTTGCCGGCGTCAAGAAGATTGCCGAAGAACTTCCATCCGGTGGGCGTCTCGTACGATCCTATCCCGAGCCGTTCCGCGACACGGTCGCTGGCCCCGCTGGTCGGCATCGATCGCGCGATTCCCGTCAGGCCGCCGGAATAGGCCGGCGCGAGATGGGCATTGGCGGCCAGGACCGCCAGGCTGTCGGAAGGGGTCACATATGCCCCGCGTCCAACGATCATGTTCCGGTCCCCATCGCCGTCCGAGGCCGCGCCCAGGTCCGGCGCATTGTCCGACATCATCAGGTCAACAAGGGGCTTTGCCCAGATCGGATTGGGGTCGGGATGGCCCTTGCCGAAATCGACCTTGGGGATGCCGTTGATCACGGTTCCCCTGGGCGCGCCGAGCCGGTCTTCCAGTATGGCATGCGCATAGGGTCCGGCGACGGCATGCATGGCGTCGAAACGCATGGTGAACCCACTGGAAAAAAGCGCGTGAATCGCGTCGAGGTCAAAGAGTTGCTCCATCAACGCGAGGTAGTCCTCGACCGGGTCAACGATCTCGATGACGAAGTCGCCACGGCCTTCCGTCCCGACATGTCCCAGATCGACATCCTCGAGTTCAGCGATCGGGTAGCTTTCGATCGCCTTGGTCGCGTCGAACATCCTCGAAGTGAGGCCTTCTGGCGCGGGTCCGCCGTTCGATGCATTGAACTTGACGCCAAAGTCCTCGTCGATTCCCCCGGGGTTGTGGCTGGCGGACAGGATGAAGCCGCCATCGGTCCTGTTCTTGCGGATCAGGTGAGACGCGGCCGGAGTCGAGAGAATGCCGTCCTTGCCAACGATGACCCCTTTCGCTCCGTTTGCCGCTGCAATCTTGATGATCTTCTGGATCGCTTCGGCATTGAAGTAACGGCCATCTCCGCCGATCACGAACGTCTTGCCGGCGCCGCCCCCGGTCGCATTGAAAATGGCCTGCACAAAGTTCTCCAGGTAGTTCGGCCGCATGAAGTCGCGAGTCTTCTTGCGCAGGCCCGACGTCCCCGGCTCCTGATCCTCGAACGGTTGGGTCGCAACGGTTCTGGTTTTCATGTGTCATCTCCTCGCGCGCTGAGGCCAGTCTTTCCTCGACCTTCGTTCATCACCTTGCCGAGCGCCCTGAACCGGCCGTCCAGGGCGAGCGCCTCGACCGCGACACCGTATCTTCGTCGCCAGTTCACGTGTTCGTCGGTCGTGCCCGGCAAGTTCTGCGCTTCCGCATGTTCCAGGATGTCGTCCAGCTGAGCGGTCACCATCGCGGACGGCGATCGGGCAAGCAACGCATGAACGGTCGCGTTGAATCCGCAGCCCGGGCACCGTTCCGAGATGTCGGCGACATCCTTGCGGCGTCGCGCCCGCGCCCGGACGGCATCCTGCCTGTCGATCCATCCGAGACTCTCCCACCAGTCTATGTCGCGGCCGGTCTCGAATCCCCGGACCGTCGGAGTGTCGTGCGTGGAAAAGCATGCGAGAACCTGCTTCGACGCACGTCCTGGCGGTCTGAGCCTTCTGTTCCGGTCTCGTTCGTACTGCATGACGGAATAGCCGTAGATCCCGTGGGCGCGCATGGTCCCGCGAAACCCGCTTGGCGCCAGCCCGAGGTCTTCGCCGACCACAACGGTTCCATGTCTTTCCGCTTCAACCTTGAGTATCGCCAGAAGGGCGTCGAACGGATGCCGCACATACCCGCCAGGGCTGCCGTCATCAGGGACCCAGAAGCTGCGGCTGAGCCCAAGCACGTGGTCAATCCGCACCGCTCCAGCGTGACGCATGGTTGCTGCCAGGAGGCGACGGAACGGCCTGTAGTTCCACGCCGCAAGGCGGCGCGGCGCATAGGCCGAAATGTTCCAGTTCTGACCCTTCGGGCTGAGATGATCCGGCGGCGCGCCGATTGAAACGCCGGGCGCGATTGCGTCCCTTTCGCACCAGCTCTCCGCACCGTCCCGGCGCGCGCCCACGGCCAGGTCGAGGTACAGCCCGAGCGCCATTCCGCCATCGTGCGCCGCGCGCTGCGCGCCTTCCAGCTGGCGGTCGGCGACCCATTGAAGCCAGGCGTGATAGTCCGCGGAGACGTTGTCAGGCGCGACCTGCGCGGAGCACGGCCATTCTCGCCAGTTCGGCCCGTGCTGATCGGCCATCGCTTCAAACCGGGCGAACCGTGCCAGGTCACTTCCACGCTCCTTGGCGAACGAGGACAGGGCGTCATGCGCCCATGTGGCGGCACCCGCGCGGAATGCGTCGTACAGCGCTGCAAGCAGGCGCTGACGGATCGCCCTCTGTCGATCATAGTCGACATGCCGCGCCGACCGGAGCTTCGCCATCTCCGGTTCTGCCGCGGACAGGACGCGATCCGCACCAGGTGCGTTTTCGAGCCCCGGGATCGCGTGAAGAGCGATATGGTCCGTGTTCAGAAACCCGCGGTGCGAAGGCGAATAGGGGCTGAACGCCTTGCTTGAGTGCCCCATCGCGTGCAGCGGATTGGTTCCGGCGAAATCTGCGCCAACCTGTCCGGCAATGCGAACCACGTCGGCCAGGTCGGCAAAGTCGCCCAGGCCGGCGTTTCGCGACGACCGCAACCCGTAAAGCGCAAGATTCACGCCCCATATCCGGGGCAACATCGCTTGATCCGGAACCGAGGGAGCCCGGGCCGGTGCCGCGATGACCCGTATCGTCTCGCGCGCTGCGGAATGACCGACCTCAAGAACGTAGACGTCCGAAGCAAGCGCTGGCAGCGTGATCGCATCCGCGTCCCGACCGCATGCGAGAACCACATTCGCCTCGTCGCGCCGAAGCTGCCAGTTGTCGAACGATCCAAGGCTCAGCGTCGCCTCCTTGCGACTTTCAATGACCACTTCCTCGGGAAACCGCCGCGCCCTCCTCTCTGCGCGGAGCGCCTCGAGACTTTCGCGAACAAGCCTGGCGTTTTCCGCCGCAACCGAATTGGCCGCCAGCAATGCACGCAAGGTGTCCGGAGTCGCGGTCCGCTCCCGCCCTTCCATGTCGCGATAGGATGCAAGGATGCCATGCGCCCTCGCAAGCTGGCCGAGCGCGGCATCATCCTTCATGCTTCGACACCATCCGGCTTGCATTCGAATGCCACGACGGACTGTGCCGCGACCAGCGCGGTTGCGGCCTCGACCGTGCCGTTTGCGTCCTGCGCCGCGAGGCCGGTGTCGATGCCCCGCACCCAGCGCCGTCCGGGACCCGCTGCCGGCAACGTCACGTCCATTGCCTCACCGGACCGGTTGAACGCGACGAACACTGCGTCGTCGTCGTCGAAAGCGGCCTGCATGGCCTCGGCCGAACACCTGATGGTCAGGCAGAAGTTCGACAGGCCGGGATCCCGCCAGTGAAGCGGGCCACCCTTGAAGTCGGTCCACTCCACGTCCGGAAGACCGTCGCACTCACGCAAGGCGCCATGCAGGAAGCGCGTTTGGCGCAGGGACGGATGTGCACGCCGGAACGCCGAGAGCGCTTCGACGAATTCCAGGAGGACGGCATCTGCCCGTTCCCAGTTCACCCAGCCGATCTCGTTGTCCTGGCAGTAGGAGTTGTTGTTGCCGTCCTGCGAGTTTCCGAATTCGTCCCCGGCGAGAAGCATCGGCGTGCCCTGCGACAAGAACAGGGTTGCCAGCATGTTGCGAATGCGTCGGTCCCGCCTTGCCTGAATGTCCGGTTCGTCGGATTCGCCCTCGACGCCGAAATTGTCGCTGAAATTGGAATTGTGACCGTCCTGATTGTTCGCGAGATTGGCCTCGTTGTGCTTGCAGGCGTAACGCGTCGTGTCGGCCAGCGTGAACCCGTCATGCGCGGCGACGAAGTTTATCGAGGACCTGCTGCTCCGTCCCGGCTGGCCAAACTTGTCTGCCGACCCCAGCAACCTGCTGCCGAGTTCCTGAGCGCTGTGATCATCGCCGCGCCAATAGCGCCGCACCGTGTCGCGATAGCTGTCGTTCCACTCCGAGAACACGGCCGGAAAGCCGCCCAGCTGGTAGCCGCCGGGTCCCACGTCCCAAGGTTCTGCAACCATGCGCACCTGCGACAGGACGGGGTCTTGGCCCACCGCGTCGAGGAACCCGCCCCACGGGTCGAACCCGTGATCCTCGCGCCCCAAGGTCGTGGCGAGGTCAAATCGGAACCCGTCCACGCCCATGCATTCGACCCAGAATCGCAGACTGTCGAGCACCATTCGCAGCACGAATGGATGCGAGACATTCAGCGTGTTGCCGCAGCCGGTGTCGTTGACGTAGTAGCGTGGTTGCCCGGCAAGCAGCCTGTAGTAGGAGGCATTGTCGAGTCCGCGAAAGGACAGTGTCGGCCCGCGGTGGTCGCCCTCGGCAGTGTGATTGTAGACAACGTCCAGGATGACCTCGATGCCGGCTTCGTGGAAGCGGTCCACCATGTGCCGGAAGCCCATGAGGCCGCTGGGACCGAAATACCGTGGTTCCGCCACGAAGAACCCGATGGAGTTGTAGCCCCAGTAGTTCTTCAGTCCGCGCTCGAGGAGAAATGAATCGTCCACGAACGCATGTACGGGCATCAATTCGACCGCCTTCGCACCCAGCCTCTGCAAGTGCTCAAGGACGGGATCGGTCGCCAGACCCTCGTAGGTGCCGCGCAGTCCTTCCGGCACCTGCGGATGCCGTTGGGTCAGGCCCCTCACGTGGGCTTCATAGATCAGGTCGTTGCGGCACCGTCGATGCCTGCCCTGGGTCAGGCCCTTGAAAAGCTCGGGATCCGGGACAACGGACTTTGGCACATAGGGCGAGCTATCGGAACGGTCGAACGACAGGTCTCCGCCTGCCGAGGCCATGTCATAGCCATAGGTGCCGGGATGGTTTGCCCACTGCCCGAAATACTCGCGCGTGTACGGATCGCAGAGCAGCTTGTTCGGATTGAAGCGTTGCCCCGATTCCGGAGCGTAGCTGCCATGGGCGCGATAGCCGTACAGGCACCCGACCGGCAGGCCCTCGACATAGCCGTGCCATATCGGCCCCGTGCGTTCCGGCAGCGCGACGCGTGACGTTTCCCTCTTCCCGTCAGGCGAAAAGAGACAAAGCTCGATCTTCGTGGCGTGCTCGGAAAAGACGGCGAAATTGACACCGCCGCCATCATGGTTCGCGCCCAGGCGCTGGTGGTTCCCGGCGGATACGGGGAGGGACGTCATCTTCGAGTCAGCCTTCATCTCGGTCCGCAATCAGGCTGCGGTAAACCGCTTCGTAGGCCGCCGCCGAGGCGTCCCACCCGACCGGATGGCGCATGGCGCGGCGCATCATTGCGGACCAGTCCCTCGGTTTCCGGTAGATCGCGCACGCCCGCGCGATTGCCAGGTCAAGCATCGTGGCGTTGATCGGGGTGAACTGGAACCCTGTCGCGCACCCGGCGGCGAGCGCCGCCTCGTTCGCGTCTATGATCGTGTCAGCCAAGCCGCCCGTCCTCGCGACGACGGGCAGCGTGCCGTAGCGCAGCCCGTAGAGCTGGGTCAGGCCGCAGGGCTCAAACCGGGAGGGAACGAGAATGGCATCGCTTCCCCCTTGGAGGAGGTGCGACAGCGGCTCGTCATATCCGATGATCACGCCCACCTGCCCGGGATGCCGGCTCGATGCCTCCGCGAATTGCCGTTCCAGCGCACGCTCACCCGACCCAAGCAAGGCAAGGCTGGCTCCCCGGGCCACCAGGCCCGGCAAACACTCCAGCAGCATGTCCAGGCCCTTCTGCGATGTCAGGCGGCTGACAACGCAAAGGAGAGGTCCGTCCCCCCGCTGCAACCCAAACCGCGCTTCGACTTCGCGCCTGTTTGCCTCCTTGCGCTTGAGTGATCGTGCCGAGTAGTTTTCGACAAGATAAGGATCGGTTTCGGGATCCCACGTCTCAAGGTCGATGCCGTTCAGGATGCCGCTCAATTCGCTTCGACGCTCTCGAAGAAGGCCATCGAGACCCATTCCATATTCCGGCGTGAGCAGTTCGCAGGCATAGCTCGGACTCACCGTGGTGATCCAGTCGGACAACGCCAGACCCGCCTTGAGGAAACCGACCCTGCCATGAAACTCGACCCCGTCCGGCGTGAACATTTCGCGTTTCAGCTTCAGGTTCGCAAGTTCAGAGGCATCGAACAGGCCTTGGAACGCGATGTTGTGGATGGTCATGACCACTGGCGGCGCGCTCCGGCCGGATTGCGACAGATACGCAGGCAACAAGCCGGCTTGCCAGTCATGGACGTTGACGACGTCGGGCATCCAACCGTCGGCCCCGTCGACGGCCAATTCCGCGCCGGCGCGGGCGAGCGCGGCGAATCGCAGGTGATTGTCGGGCCAGTCCCTTCCGTCAGGACCCAGGTAGATGTTGCCATCCCGGTCATAGAGATGCGGCGCCACCAGCAACAGGACTTCCAGCCCTTCAGCATTGACGGCCTTGACCTCGGCCTTGCCGCCAAACAGGTCGTCCAGGAGCTTGACCGTCCGGCCGCCGTCGGCGAGGTCATGCAATGCCGGGTAGGCCGGCACGAGCACCCGCACTTCCGTCCCTGCCGCGGCAAGCGCCTTGGGCACCGCGCCCATCACGTCGGCCAGGCCGCCGGTCTTTATGAACGGCGCGCATTCCGAGGCGACGAACAGGACGTTCACGTCAGCTCTCCAGCCGATTGATCATTGGCTGCGTGATCAGGCAGATCCCGTCCTGGGTGCGCCGGAACCGCCTGGCATCCAGTTCGGCGTCTTCGCCGACGACGAGTCCCTTCGGAATGACGACGCCGCGATCAATCACCGTGTCCTTGAGGCGCGCATTTCGGTTGATCTCGACGTAGGGCATCGCGACGACGCCCTCGAGCTGCGAGTAGGAATGCGTCCTGACCCCGGTGAACATCAGGCATCGTTCGAGGCTGGAGCCTGAAATGATGCACCCGCCCGAGACTATCGAGGAAATCGCGTGCCCTCGCCGACCGTCCTCGTTGTGGATGAACTTCGCCGGGGGCGTCAGTTCGGAATACGTCCAGATCGGCCATGACTGGTCGTAAAGATCGAGTTCCGGCTGGAAATCGGTCAGGTCGATATTGGCCTGCCAGAAGGCGTCAACGGTTCCCACGTCGCGCCAATAGGCCCTTTTCTCCAAGGATGACCGGATGCAGGACCGGCTGAAGGGGTGCGCAATCGCCTTGCCTTCCCTGACGATCATCGGGATCAGGTCGCCGCCGAAATCGTGACCGTAATTCGGGTCGTCCCTCACATCGTCAAACAGGTTCAGCAGATACCTGGTCTCGAACACGTAGATGCCCATGCTGGCCAGGGCCATGTCCGGATGTCCCGGCATGGCGGGCGGATCCTTCGGCTTCTCCACGAATTCAAGAATGCGGTCTTCGGTATCGACCTTCATCACTCCGAAGCCCGTCGCTTCCATGCGGGGCACCTCGATGCAGCCGACGGTGACGTCCGCGCCGCTGTCGACGTGATGTGCAATCATCACCGCATAGTCCTGCTTGTAGATGTGGTCGCCTGCGAGGATCACGATGTACTTCGGTCCATAGCTGCGGATGATCTCGGCGTTCTGCGACACCGCGTCCGCCGTTCCCTTGTACCAGTTCTCGTTGTTGAGCTGCTGGGAAGCAGGGAGAATGTCCAGCGACTCGTTCCGCTCGGCGCGAAAGAAGCTCCAGCCGCGCTGCAGGTGCCGGATGAGCGAATGCGCCTTGTACTGGGTGGCAACGCCGATGCGCCGAATCCCGGAATTCACGGCATTGGAAAGCGGGAAGTCGATGATGCGGCTCTTGCCGGCGAAAAACATGGCCGGCTTGGCCCGGCGGTCGGTCAGCTCATACAATCTGCTGCCGCGCCCGCCTGCGAGCACGAAGGCCATTGACTGCTGAGCAAGCTTGTGAGCCTCTCGATCCATCCTTTTTCCCTCCTTCAGCATTGAACGCGGCTCCTCAGGAACCGCCCACCAGTTCGAAAATCAGGGTGGAAAGCGGCGGCAGCGTCAGGCGCAAGGAATGCTCGCATCCTGATGCCGCGATCACCTCGCTGTCGACACCACCCAGGTTGCCTCGTCCTCCACCCCCGTAGACTTCTGCATCTGTATTCAGGCGTTCGACCCAGCGACCAGGCTCCGGGACACCGATGCGCCGGTCCTGCCGTTCCACCGGCGTGAAGTTGCAGACGACCAGCACCGGAGCGCTTCCGTCCTCGCCTCGCCGGACCCAGGCGAAGACCGATTCATCGGCCGCACCGTCCTCAACCCACTGAAACCCGCCAGGCGCGCAGTCGAGCTGATGGAGGCTCGGAATGCGCCGGTAGAGCCCGTTCAGGTCCCGTACCAGGCTGTGGACGCCGGCATGCAGGTCGTTGTCGAGCAGATGCCAGTCGAGCGAGGCGTCGTGGTTCCACTCCCGTCCCTGGGCGAACTCGCAGCCCATGAAGAGCAGCTTCTTGCCCGGGTGGCCCCACATGAAACCGTAATAGGCGCGCAGGTTGGCAAACTTGTCGAGCCTGTCGCCAGACATCTTCTCGAGCATCGACCCTTTGCCATGGACCACCTCATCATGGCTGATCGGCAGGATGAAATTCTCCGAGAAGGCATAGTCGATCCCGAATGTCATCCGGTGATGGTGGTGCTTTCGGTGAACAGGATCCTCGCTCATGTAGGACAGCGTGTCATTCATCCATCCCATGTTCCACTTGAACCCGAAGCCGAGCCCGCCCTGGTCCACTGGACGGCAGACGCCCGGGAAGGCGGTGCTCTCCTCGGCGACCATCATGACTCCGGGCACGTCGCCATAGGCGACGGCATTGGTCCGCTGCAAGAAGGAAATGGCTTCCAGGTTCTCGCGGCCGCCGAACTCGTTCGGGATCCACTCACCCTCTTTCCGCGAGTAGTCGCGATAGAGCATCGATGCCACCGCATCAACGCGCAGGCCGTCCACGTGATGTTCCTTCAGCCAGTAGAGCGCGTTGGCGACAAGGTAGTTCGACACTTCGCGCCGGCCGTAGTTGTAGACGAGCGTGTTCCAGTCAGGGTGAAAGCCCTCGCGACGATCCTCGTGCTCGTAGAGCGCCGTGCCGTCAAACCGGCCCAAGCCGTGCTGGTCCTCGGGGAAATGCCCCGGAACCCAGTCGAGAATGAGACCAAGGTCCGCCGCGTGGCAGGCCTCGACAAGACGACGGAACTCGTCCGGCGTTCCGTAGCGCATCGTGGGAGCATAAAGGCCGATCGGCTGATAGCCCCAGGACCCTTCAAACGGAAACTCCGAAACCGGCAACAGCTCAACATGCGTGAAGCCCATGTCCTTGGCATAGCCCACGAGCTGTGTTGCGTGTTCCGAATATGACAAGGACCGGTTGCCTTCGTCGGGAGCGCGCCGCCACGACCCCAGGTGGACCTCGTAGATGGAGATCGGCTGGTCGATGCGCTGCCGCGCCCCGCGCGTCGAAATCCACGCCTTGTCTGTCCAGCCGTGACGGTCCAGACGCCGCACCACGGACGCGGTCCCGGGTGGGTGTTCGGCACCAAATCCGAAGGGATCGGCCTTTTGCGGCAAGAGATGGCCATCCTGCCCAAGCAACTCGTACCTGTAGGCCTCGCCCTCCCCGACACCGGGAAGGAAAATCTCCCAGACACCGGTCTGGCCCCGCCGGCGCATTGCATGGACCCGGCCGTCCCAACCGTTGAACTCGCCCACGACCGACACGCGACTCGCGCCTGGTGCCCAGACCGCGAAATGCGTGCCGTCCACGCCTTCATGCTTCATGACATGGGCGCCAAGCGCGTTCCACAGGTCCAGATGTGAACCCTCTCCAATCAGGTGCTCGTCCAGGTCGCCAAGAACCGGCCCAAACCTGTACGGATCCTCGGCCGCCCATTGATCCGCACCCTTGGTGATGCGCAGGAGATAGGCAAACGGCTCCTTGCGCCGAACGGCCCGGCCAACGAAGACATCAGGCGCGTCCGGCACCTGCCTGAGGGTCACGATGCGGCGCCGCGTGCATGCGTCGAGCGCTTCGACGCCGGTCGCGCCCGGCACGAAGACCCGGATCGTCTGCCTGCCGTCAACGGCGTGCAGGCCGAGCACCGAGAACGGGTCCGCATGCGTGCCTGCGGCGATCTTCCGGACGTCATCAGGTGGCATCATGTCATCAGGCCCTATTCGGAGACGTCATCCGGCAGCGCTCCGCGTCAGTGAAGACGCGCCCCAGATATCTTTCGCGTATCCCCGTACCGTCCGGTCGGACGAGAACCAGCCCATGCCTGCCGTGTTCAGCGCGGCCATCCTGGTCCAGTTGCCCGCGTCCCTGTAAGCGGCATCGACCTTGCGCTGCATTTCGAAATAGCTGTCGAAGTCGCAGGTCACCAGGAAATGGTCATGGTCGAAAAGGTTCTGCAGCAGGTCCCGGTAACGCTCCTTGTCGCCCCCGGAAAACACGCCGGCGGCCACCTGGCCGAGCGCGCGAGCCAGGCGCGGGCTGGCACTGATTGCCTCGCGCGCAAACCCCGCAACCGTCCGGCGTTCCATGACCTCGTCTGCAGCAAGACCGAACAGAAAGAAGTTCTCGGCGCCGACATGCTCGCGAATCTCGACATTTGCACCGTCCAGCGTGCCGATCGTCGGGCTGCCGTTCAGCGAGAGCTTCATGTTGCCCGTGCCCGACGCCTCCATGCCTGCAGTCGAAATCTGCTCGGACAGATCGGCGGCAGGGATCAGCAGCTCCGCCATCGAGACGTTGTAGTTCGCCGGAAAGGCGACTTGCAGCAGGTCGCGCGTGTTCCTGTCGCTGTTGATCGTGGCCGCCACGTCATTGATGAGACGGACGATCGACTTGGCCATGACGTAGCCTGGAGCAGCCTTTCCTCCGAACAGCTTGACGCGTGGCGTCCACTCGCCGTTGGGCGCGTCCTTGATCTCGTTCCAGAGCGCAATGGTCTCCAGTATGTTCATGAGCTGGCGCTTGTACTCGTGGATCCGCTTGATCTGAACATCGAACATGGCGTCGGGATCGATCGACACCCCGTCGCGGTCCTTCAACCACCTTGCAAGGCGCATCTTGTTTTGCATCTTGGCGGCGCGAAACCTGTCCCGAAAGCCTGCGTCGTCGACGCTTGCGCTCAGCTTGGACAGTCGCTGGAGGTCGTCCACCCAGCCGGTCCCGATGGTCTCGTCGATCAGGTCGCGCAACGGAGCATTGCAGGAGTAGAGCCAGCGTCGGGGCGTGATGCCGTTGGTCTGGTTGATGATGCGATCGGGACAGGCGGCGTGCAGCTCCGCGAAAACCGTCTGCCTGACCAGGGCAGAGTGGAGTGCGGACACGCCATTCACCCGGTGCGCCATCACAAACGCCAGTTCACCCATTTTCACTTCGCCGTTCTCGATGATGCGGACATCGCTGACGCTGCGGCACAGGTGATCTTCCTGGACGAGCCGGACTATCTCGTGGTGGCGCGGCAGAATCCTCGCAAACAGGCTTTCTGGCCAACGCTCCAGCGCCTCAGGCAAGAGCGTATGGTTGGTGAAGGCCAGGCATGAACGCGCCGTCTCGATTGCCAGGCGCGTCTCCATGCCATGTTCGTCGACGAGCAGGCGAACAAGCTCCGGACCCGCAATTGCGGGGTGCGTGTCATTGAGCTGGATCGCCACGTGGTCTGCAAGATTGTCGAGAGAATGGCCTTCCGAGAGCAATCGACGAAGGACGTCCTGCATCGACGCCGACGTGAAGAAAAACTCCTGCTTGAGACGCAGTTCCTTGCCCAAGGCCGTCGTGTCATCCGGATAGAGCACCCGCGAAATCGTCCGCGCGAGACTCTCCGGAGCGCTGGCAGCCAAGTAGTCGCCCCGGTTGAAGCTCTCGAGATCGAAGAGCTTCGTGGGCTTGGCCGCCCAAAGCCGCAAGGTGTTGGCCCACTTTCCCTTCCAGCCGACCACCGGCGTGTCATAGGCCATGGCGGTGATGGTCTCTTCCGGCCGCCAGACCGCCTTGCCGTCACTCTCCGAAACGCTGCCGCCGAAATGGATCGGGTAGGACACTTCAGGACGCTCAAATTCCCAGGCATGGCGCTGAGCCAGCCAGGTCTCGGCGGTCTCCACCTGCGCGCCGTTGTCGAAATGCTGTTCGAACAGGCCCTGTTCGTAGCGGATGCCATAGCCGTAGGCAGGGATCGCCAAGGATGCGAGGCTGTCCATGAAACACGCGGCGAGCCGGCCCAGCCCGCCGTTTCCAAGCGCGGCATCCGGCTCGTCGGCAACCACGGCGGAATAGTCCTGGCCCAGCGCCTCCAGCGCCTCGCGCGCCACCCTTTCGACGCCAAGGTTCACGGTCACGTCCTCGATCAACCGGCCGACCAGGAACTCCATTGACAGGTAGTAGACCCGCTTGGCCTTGGCCCTGTAGGTTTCCCTGGTCGAGGCGAACCAGGGCTCGACGACCAGGTCGCGCAAGGCCAAAGAAAGCGCCATTCGCCAATCATAGAGTGTGGCGTGATCGGGATCCTTTCCCAAGGACGTCCGAAGGTGTCGGGAAATCTCCTTTCGGAAGGAATCCGTGTCCGCTAGGTTGAAGCTGTCTCTTGGCATTCGCTCGTCTTGTTCTTCAATGGCAGTTCAATTCGGCGGTCGATTCCGGTCCGTTCCTGTACCAGCGGCCATTCGGCGCACTGTCAATGGCGCTTCCGCAGATCCGACTTGCGCCCGGCTACGTCAACTCCCGTTCCCAAGGCGGGTTGGCCCCCGCCCTGGATACCGTCACGGCTGCGGCGGCGCTTCCCAGGCCAAGCGCGGATTCCAGATCGGCGCCGGACAGTCTTGCGATGCCGACCCGCGACAGCTTGTTCAGGCGGGACAGCCCTGCAAGGAAACCGGCGTTGAAGGTGTCGCCGGCGCCAACGGTGTCCACGACTTCGGCATCCACTGCCGGCGTCTCGACAGCGATGCCGGAAGACGACATGGCAATCGCGCCTGCACTTCCCCGAGTGGCCACGACGAGCGACGGGCCAAGCCCCAGAATCGATTGAAGCTTCTGCCGGAACTTCAGAGGTCCAGGCACAAGCCAATCCAGGTCCTCGTCGGAAACCTTCACGATGTCGCTCAGTTCCGTCATGCGCTTGATGCGACCACGAAACCGGCCTTCGTCCGCGATGAAGGAGGGCCGGATGTTCGGATCGAGCATTGCCAACCGGGTCTCGCCTTCGCGCGCCAGAATGCTGGCGAACGTGTCGGCGCACGGTTCGCTGGCAAGGCTGATCCCGCCGAAGAACAGGCAGCCGATCTCGGGATCAAGCGCCGGAATTTCCTCGTTGCTCAGCATGCGCAGGGCCGAATTCTCGTCAAAGAAGCTGTAGGACGCCTGGCCGTCCTTCAGCGCCACAAAGGCCAGGGTGGTCGGGCGGTCGGTTGACACCGCATATCTTGTGCCGACATGGCTGTCGTCCAGGGCCTGGCGGAGCTGCACGCCAAAAAGGTCTGACGAAAGCCCTGTCAGCAAGCCCGCATCGACGCCCAGGCGGCCCAGGGCGATCGCGGTGTTGAAGACGGCGCCGCCCGGGTGGGGCACGAAGCAGGATTGCCCGTCAGCCGTTTCCGACGGAATCATGTCAATGAGCGATTCTCCACAGCACAGAATCATGATGGAATCTCCCGAAACGAACCGTGCCTTTTCACCCGCCGCGCAAGGATTTGTCTAGCGCCGTTGTCGTGCCCCCGACCGGATCACGCCAAGCCACTCTTCAAGAGCTTCGGCATACCCGGGTTCTTCGACAAGTGTGCCACGGATGTCACGCTGCTCCAACCATGCGACAGGACGAAGGCGCGCCGCGACTGCCGCAGGCGTCTGGTCGCACCAGCCCGGGTCGTTCGCCTTGATGCCCGATCCGACCTCGCGAGTGCCAGCGCGCATGCGCGACCACAGACCGGGCACCCGGGATCCGGTGCCGGGAACTCCGGCCGGAAGACCCTGCACGACCGGACCGTCGGCCCTTGAATTGTCTCCGCCATGGCGGAATTCGCGGCGCTCTCGACAAGAGGGTGAACATGGTCCGACATCGTGTTGAGTTCAACAACGTCGCTTGCCGTTGAGGCGAACCGCATTCTTCAACTGTGCGGCGTCTCCTTCACCAACTGTTGGCGTCAATCCACTTCGCGAGCAATTCGCGGCTCTTGTAGCACTCTTCCGGGATGCTGCGCTTCCGGCCACGGGCGATGCGCTCGGCCCATGCAGTCTGCCTTGCCGTCGGAAGACTGCCCTCGACACTCTTCGAACGCGCCATGCGATGCCGGTTTGCCTCGATCCAGCGCGAAAGGTCGGCGCGGTCCAGTTGCACGTCCTTGGGCAGCGCGATCCCGGCTGAGGCCGCAATTTTCCCGGCATATTGCAACTGGCGGTTGGTGGGCCGGAGCGGAGGAAGGCTGGCATAGTCCGGTCGCTCCGCAGGTCGGATGGTCTGGTGCATGGTCATTGCGACTCCCCGATCAGGGCTGCGATGTGCAAGACATAGAACATTGAATGAACAAGATCAAGAGAAAATCAACATGTTGTGATGCCCCTTGGCATGGAACCTACATGTTCCCCAGAATGCGCCCAACATGATGCCGCGCCTTTCGCTCGATACAGGCCGTCGTCCCGGCAGAAACGCCGACAACCTGTCGTGGAATCCGGACTGCCCGGCAAAGGCGGCGTTCGGGAACCGCCGGCCCATGCAGAACGACGTGGAGCAGCCAGGAGTTCGACAGGAACTGGTCTCGAAAGCCGTGGCTTCGGCGCGTACGCCACGTGCATCGCGGGCCATGGCTTGCCGATTCCGGCAGAATTCCCAGGTCACCGGCCGATTGGGCCGCATCGCCCTTGCACGGCGGACGCCTGCCGGCGAGTCCGTCTTGCAATTGTCCCGGCGACCAGGACCGTCACGAATATCCGGAACAGATGATGACAGGCCACGACGACGGGACTCACGCCGAGGCTCAGCGCGATCAGGCCCATTTCCGTCACGCCACCGGGCGCAAAGCTTATGAACAGGGCGTCGACCGGTACCAGCATGAACTCGGCAAGGGTCAGTGCAAAGCCGATGCCGAGCGCAAGCATCAGGACTGTCGAGACCGCGCCCAGGCTGAACGCCCTGATCAGCTGGCGTCCTGTCGATCCGGCAAACGTCGAGCCCAGCCCGGACCCAACGACCAGCTGGGCCAGGTTCAGGAGCCATGCCGGGCTGTTGAGGTCGACCAGTCCCGAAACATGGGCGGCCGCACTGAGCACGAGCGGGCCGACCATGTGCGCTGCGGGCAGGCGCAGTTTCGGCCCGAGAACCATTCCCGCTGCCGCCAGCGCCAGGATCAGGAAGATGTCGGCGGCCCTGTAAGCGTCCTGCTCGAAACTCTGGCCGGAAGCGCTGCCAACCGTCTCGCCCGTCCAGATCAGGAAGAGCAGCGGCACGATCATGACGACAAGCACGATCCGGGCAAAGTGCTGAACGCTGAGAACCCGCACGTCCCCTCCAGCCTGTTCGCCCAAGGTGACGGCCTCGACCAACCCGCCGGGCATTGCCGCGAAAATGGCGGTCGTCCTGTCATATCGACCCAGCTTGCGGAACAGCGCGTAGTTTCCGGCAAGCGCGATGACGACGAACAGCACCATTGCCAACATGGAGAGGCCCAGCGACGGCACAACCGCCAAGAGATCCGTGGTGAACGTGGCACCGATCATGGTGCCGATCACCGCGACGAAAATCATGCGAAGCAATGGCGGGAACTGCACCTCGCGCGCTCCCTTCCTGGTCCGGAAAATCGTGTAGGCCGCGACGAAGGCCAGGCTTCCGGTCAGGTATGGCATCGGCAGCCCGACCCAATAGGCGAGCGAACCGCCAATGCCGCCCATGGCCAGAATGCCGGCGGTCCGGAGCAGAAATGCGAATCGAGCAGCCATCATGCTCGAAAGACACTCGATTTGGCGGACAGTTTCAAAGCCTGAACGTGACCGGCGCGGGTGCAGGCGTCTGTCCTGTCCCCAGCCGATTGCCGCAGGCCCGGGTCCGGCAAGATGCGGAGGCGCAGGCGATCGCGTGCAGATCAGTTCACTTCAGGCCTTTGACTCTCTCGACGAGATTGAGCGCCTTGGGCTCGCCGCAGCATTCGAGCTCCTCCATGATCTGCTCTCTCAATCGCCCGTGCTTCATCGCACATCGGGCGAGGCGCGTGATGATGTCGTCATCAATTATGCCTGCCAGTGCCGTCACGATTTCACTGGTCGGGCTTCTTTCAAGCTCTTCCAGCAGTCCCGGTTTTGCGCGTTCATGGCCGAATTGTCCCATCGTCGTCAGGCATGCTCGCCGAATCGATCCTTCCGGGTCCGAGAGTCCTTTCTCCAGCTCGTGCTTCGGCACTGGCGGAGTGCAGTTCCTGGCAAGCACGAACGCGCACTCCCGCATTGACGGACGACTGTCTTCCAGCCAGCACGTGACGCGTTGTCCGGGCAGCGCCAGATTTGCCTCCGTCGCGCATTCCAGCGCAAGCGGCAGCAGCGCGTCAAACAAGTCCGGAGCGTCAATGATCCTGGCGAGCGCCTGCCTGGACAGGGGGGTTCCGACCTTCGCCAGCGCATTGAGGGCACAACGTTGCTCGCGCAGCGGCCCGTTGATTCCGAACCCGAAGAACCGCTTCCAAAGGGCTTCGAGGGCAGGAACGGCATCGTCACCGATGCCGCGCGCCAGCACCTGATCGCACAAGGCTTGAACTTGAGCTACATTTGCCGAAGGGATCCGTGCAACGATTTCCTGATCATCCAGCCCTTCGATTTCAGGCTCGGGCGTGTGGCGCTCGCTTGAGCCCTGTGTCGGAATCCGTTCTTCAAAAAGGTCCGGTTGTCGCGGTTCCTGTGCAGGGCGGGGAATTCTTTTTGACAAGGTCTTTCTCCGGTCCCGACCGGCGACTGGACTCGCAGCGAATGAATTTTTCCGAGGCTACCGCAATGATCCGCATGGGCAAGTCAGTTGCTCAGAATCCTGGCAAGGGCGGCTGCCGCCAAGAGGAGGCCACCGCAAGTCCTGAGCGCCATCAGTTTCGGTGTTGATGCACCGAACGGCGTAGGGTTTCCGGGCGTCACCTTGCCCTGTGACCGGCGGGTGCGAGGTGCACATCAAGGCCGCCCTGCATGCCACTCCGGCCAGCTGCATCGAAGAGGCAGAGAAGATGAATCTCGCGTCGAGCTGGAGTCACGATTGCTCAAACGGCGGCAGCGACATCTGTCTTCGAAAAGTCGTCACCTACGAATAGCAACGGAGCGCCGCTGGACTTTGCGGTCACGTAGGCGAAGCAGTCACCGAAACTGAGGCCGGCAGGATGCCGGTCCTTGCCCCAAGAAGAATGGGCTTCGGCGACAGCATGCGCCCCAGCCGCTGAAATGCTGTCCACCTGGATACCGATCCCGTCAATCAAACGCGTCAACTCCTGTGCGACGCCCCGCCTTGCGGCCACGATGAGGGCCTCGGCGAGTGTGCCGGCCGAGATGACGACTTGGTCCTCGGCCTCCAGGACCGTCGCGATCTGGTCGGCTTCGGGCTCGGCCAGCAGGAGGGCCATCACGGCAGAGGTGTCGACCACGATCAACGTGGGAGACCCTCGTCGTCAAACAGGAATGCCTGGCTCCGCGCGGCAGACGGACCTCCAGTGACCTTGGCGGCGGCACGCGCCCGAACGACGGAAATCACTTCGGCGCGGCTTTCGGCGATTGACCGCGCACGCAGCGCAACAAGCTGCGGGACCGCATGTCCGTGCCGCGTAATCACCACTTCCTCTCCAGCCTCGGCTCTGGGGACGAGGTCGGTCAGGCGGGCCTTTGCATCGGTGATCGCAAGTTCCATTTTGCACTCCTTGATGAAAGAACGGACCATTTTCTGGTCCAAATCAAGTCCACTGCTGCAATGCGCCGGCCGGCGCGCCCGCACCGAAGCGCTACGATGAGCGCACGCACTTGAGCCATCATCTCGAAGCAACAGGTTGAATCGAGATTTCCCAAGCCAATCGAGCGCAGGCAAGCAGTCGTCTCGATGTCACTTGACGAGTGAAAGGGGCTGGCGCCCACCCTGCCGCTTGGCAGATCTTCACTCAAGGGTCGGGCAGGATTCCGCCGCGAATCAATGGCCAGCGGCCGGTTCCGGCGGATCCAGCCTGCCACTTGCATGGCAGCATCCAGGGCGGGGTCGACCTCGAGAAGCTCGAAGGACCGGCCCTACCGTCCAGCGACGCGACACCTTCCTTGGCTCGAAACTTGGTCCAAGGGATCGTGCGTGCCGTGGCACTTGATTAATTCCGCAACGAGCGCAGCATCGTCGCCCGCCGCCCGAAAACGGCCCAAGTTGCCGTGAAACGTGCATGGCATGAAGCCGAACACGCAAACGTCCATCAACGCGATGATCCGACTTGGATTTCGTCCTTTCCCCGCGTCGCGAAGCCCATACCCGAATCATCGAAACAAAGCAAGAACATTTTTGACCCGTGTCCGAGAAATGTTGCGCATGTTGCTTGATAGTGAGGCAGGTGCAGCCCGGCGAAAACGCAGATGAGACGACGCGTCGAACACGCTCGACTGCCGAATCGCCGGAAGACCGCGTCGCCTGAAGACGACACATGTCGCAGTTTCACGAAATGTGGCTGGCGGAGAGACAGGGATTCGAACCCTGGAGACGGTTTCCCGCCTACACGCGTTCCAGGCGTGCGCCTTCGACCACTCGGCCACCTCTCCGACGGATGTTCCTTAGCCGCTTCGGCGCACGACACGCAAGTGCCGACCGCACGGCGCCGACCGGGCAACTCCCGCTTGACAGGCATCAAGAAGATTGTCGTGGCGCAGGAAACGCTCCCTTTCCGGGTGCATTTGGGCATGCGGCAAGCAATCGGGGGCAGGTCAGGCTGCGAATGCGCCACCCCCTCCACAAACGGATTGCCAGGGACTCTCCCGTGCGGACTCCGGTGTCGCAGCGCGGATGGCGAGGCTGACGGAAACTCGGCCCGGCTCACGGATCAAGGTGCAGGTAGACACGCCGATTTCGGGCACCCTTCTTTTCGACCTTGCCCAAGCGGATTCGCCCGATTTCACCGGTCCGGGCCACATGCGTTCCGCCGCAGGGCTGCAGATCGACCTGCTCGTCGCCTATGCCGATCCTGACCAGCCGAATGCGGCCGGCGCCACGTGGCGGTTGCACCGACATCGTCTTCACGAGCCCCGGATTGGCGTCGAGATGCTCTTCCGTGATCCAGTCGTCGCTGACATTGAGATCGCGCGCGACGAGCGCGTTCAGATCTTCCGCCAAGGCCTCCCTGTCCTCCGGAGGGTCGACCATGTCAAAATCAAGCCTCCCCCTGTCCGCGGAAACCGACCCGCCGGTCACGGGAAGTGGAATCACGACGGACAGCAAATGCAGGGCCGTGTGAACCCGCATGTGCCCGTAGCGGCGGTCCCAGTCGAGAACCTGCTGCACCTCCGTGCCCGACGCAGGCACGGATGCGCCCTCTTCCGGCACCAGGACCGGACGGCCCGCGTCCTTGACCGTCGTGGCAATGCGGGCTTCCCCTCCCTCCCAGCGCAGCAGTCCGCTGTCACCGGGCTGTCCACCGCCAGTGGGATAGAACACGGAAGCGTCCAGAACGATGCCGCCACGCTCATTGATCGAGGCAACGCGACCGGTTGCCTCGCGAAGGTAGGCGTCACGGTAGAGAACGTCAGTCATTTCGCATCCCCGCTTGATCCCGGTCCGCGTGCTCCAGTGTCGACCGGCAGCGTGGCCCATTGGATCGATGCGCCCTGCGATGTCAACGTCTCGGGTCCGGAGGCGTTCGCGAAAGGTCGAACAAACGGCCAGCCTGCCTTGCACGAAGCCTCGAGTCGATCGGCCGAATCAAGGCGTCCGCTCAAGCATGGGCTTCATCCGTCCGGGGCCTGGGTGCCAGCGCTTCCTGCAATGCGGCTTCCAGACCGGATCGACGCTCGGTCACCGAAGCGGATTCCATCCCGCCTTCTGCGGGTGGCGGGCCCAGCGCGCCAATCTGGGCCTGCAGCGCCTCCACGTCAACAGGGTTCGTGTCCCGTGCTTCCACGAACTCGTCTCTCCATTCGGCCAAAGCGTTCCTGAGACCCCGGAGTCCGCTGTCAGGAAGCCGGTCCTTGCCAAGTCTCGTCTCAACGACGCCTGCAAACTGGTCAAGCCGCTCGAAGCCCGGCGCAACCTGCGCAACCGCAAGGGACGTCGCCAAGGTCCAGAGGACCCAGACCATCCGGAGCGCAATGCGATTCCTGCACGTCCCTATCCTGCAAAGACCTTCGGCAGCATGCGCTCGTCGCGCCCGATCCACGACGGCACGGGCAATCCCCGTTCGCGCAGGAATGCCGGGTTGAAGAGCTTGGACTGATAGCGGTTGCCGTAGTCGCAGAGAATGGTGACGATCGTGTGCCCCGGGCCCATCTCGTGCGCAAGGCGCACCGCGCCGGCAACGTTGATGCCGGTCGAGCCGCCTAGGCAAAGGCCTTCCTTCTCGAGAAGGTCGAAAACGACCGGCAAGGCCTCGCTGTCCGGCACCTTGTACACGAAGTCCGGCACATAGCCTTCCAGGTTGGCCGTGATTCTGCTCTGCCCGATCCCCTCGGTGATCGAATCGCCTTCGGGCGGGTCCTGGTCCGTGTAGAGCTTGTAGAGGCCCGAACCGTCCGGGTCGCTGAGACCAACCTTCACGCCCCTGGGCTGCAGCGCCTGGGCAACGCCTGCCAGCGTGCCGCCAGAACCGACCGAGCAAGTGAACCCGTCGATCTTGCCGCCGGTCTGCTCCCAGATTTCCGGGGCGGTGGTTTCCACATGCGCCTGCCGGTTCGCCACGTTGTCGAACTGGTTCGCCCATATCGCGCCATTGGGTTCGGTTCCGGCCAAGCGCTCGGCCAGGCGCTCGGAGTACTTCACGTAGTTGTTCGGGTTCTTGTACGGAACGGCCGGAACCTGCACCAGCTCCGCCCCGCAGAGCTGGATCATGTCCTTCTTTTCCTGGCTTTGGGTCTCCGGGATCACGATGACCGTCCGAAACCCCATCGAGGCACCCACAAGCGCGAGCCCGATTCCCGTGTTGCCGGCCGTACCCTCCACAATCGTGCCTCCTGCGTTCAACGCACCCTTCGCGACGGCATCGCGAATGATGTACAGCGCGGCGCGGTCCTTGACGGACTGGCCTGGATTCAGGAACTCCGCCTTTCCGAGAATCTCGCAGCCTGTGGCGTCGGACGGGCCGTTCAGCCGGATCAGCGGCGTGTTTCCAACGGTCTCGGCAAGATCGCTGCGAACGGTCATCGGCACCCCCTTGTGTCTCGCACCCGTCCTAGTGGCGCGGGTCGCCGGACACAATCGGGCCGACGCATTTTCCACGCGCCGGGATCATGATCGCATCCGCCCGGCGTCCGGCATCAGGCAAGCTGCCTGAACACCTTGGGCAATTCCTCCGGGAGATCCTCGGCGACAAGCCCGGGCCCAAACGAAATCGCGCTTTCGGTATGCATCCAAGCTGCGGCCTCGGCCGCCTCCAAGGGCGCAGACCCGCGCGCAAGAAGGCCCGCGACTAATCCCGCCAGCACGTCACCGGAGCCGGCAGTGGCGAGCCAAGGCGCATCCCGCTCCCGAACGCTCGAGTTCAACACGCAACGACCGCCCGAATCCGAAATCACCGTATCCGGACCCTTGAAGAGGATCGTGCATCCCGCACGCCGGGCCGCTTCGCGCGTCGCGTCAATCTTGGAATAGGCGGATCCGGTGGTCGCAGGAGCCGCGAGTCGCGCCGCGATGTCAGGGAACAGGCGCCCGAACTCGCCTGCATGCGGCGTGAGCACGCAGTCATCGTGAAGCGCGTCGAACAGGAACTCGGGATCCTCCCTGAAACAGGTCAGCGCGTCGGCATCAAGGACGACCGACCGGCCTCCCCTTCGGTCATCTTCCGATCCAATTGAGCCGCCGTTCGGACTTGCGCCTCCTTCGTTCCGCACGGCCCGCGAGCGGGGCGCGGCAAGCGCCGTCTCGACAAGAGCTCGCGCCTCCTCGCCGACCCCAAGGCCAGGGCCAAGGCAAAGCGCAGTGAACCTCTCGTCCTCCAGGGCTTCACGAAGGCCGGAGGCCCCATCCAGCTCGCGGCACATGACTGCGGTCGTCTGGCCCGCCACTTCTGCGAGCGCCGTTGCCGGGCAGGCAATCGTGACGAGGCCGGCGCCGATTCTAAGCGCACCACGTGCCGCAAGCCGCGCGGCTCCCGTCCGAGCCGGTCCGCCGGACACAACCAGGACATGCCCATGATCATACTTGTGACCACGGACCTTCCCCAGCCGGCTCGGGTCGGTAACTGCGCCTGCCAGCCGGACACCCGTCCCCGCGGCGGGAGCGGCACTTGCTCCATCAATCCGGGAACGCGCGTCAATGCCCAGGGAAGCCACCGCCAGCATGCCGCACAGGTCCATGCCCCGATCCAGGAAATGGCCGCGCTTGGGCGCATGAAACGTCACGGTCAGGTCGGCCCGAACGCTCGCCCCAAGGACACGCCCGCTGTCGGCGCAGAGTCCGCTCGGGATGTCCACTGAAACGACCCGGAAGGGCCGGCCCTGGCCTGGCGCTTCGCGAATGCCTCCTTCTGCCGACAAGCAACCCAAGTGTTCCAGTTCATCGCTGAAAGGCGACCCGAGCGGTCTACGCAGCCCCGTTCCAAAAAGCGCATCGACGAGCAGGTCCGGAGCCGGTCCGGCCGCGAGGGACGCGTCCGCCTCGCCTTTCCGCAGGTCGGGTCCGGTTCCGGCAAGCTGGCGCCATTTCTCGAAACTCGTCTTCGCGTCCGGCGGCAGCTGCCCGGGAGCGCCCAAGAACGAGACCTCGACCTCCCAGCCCCATGCCTTCAGCAGCCGCGCCACGACGAACCCGTCGCCGCCGTTGTTTCCCGGGCCGCAAAGCACGCGTGCCCGATGCGACGAGCGGGCGAGATCCGGCCATCTCTCGAAGATCGCTTCCACCACGCCCCTGCCCGCGCGCTCCATGAGTTCAAGCCCCGTGACCCCGCCGCTCGACATCGCGGCCTGCTCGACGGCACGCATCTCTTCGGCGGTCAGAATGACGGTCATGGCCGCACCGCGCGAAACGTCGGTTTCTTCGCCCCTGGACGTTCAAGCTCAGGCATCTTCCCGCTCCGGCAGTCCCTCAAGCCCATACTGATCGAGTTGCGCCTGCTTGAACAGTCGCGTCTTGGCCTCCGCCGTCGCATCGAGAATGCATTGACCGATGCGTTCCGGAAAACCGTGCGACCTGGCCCGGGCAAGTCTCTTGCTCCTGGCTTGGTCGCTGCGGCCTGGCGGCCGTCGCACATCAACCGTGCCATGCGCGGCAGGCACCCGTCGCCGGAGGAAAACGCCGTTGGCAGCGACGTCATCTCGCGGTCTGCATCCGACCCGCCACCATTGCACTTGACCCTCTGCCAAGTGCATGCGAGCAAGCAGTCGACGAAACCAGTGGATGACGGTTCCGCGTTCCAAAAAGGGCGGAATTTCAGGCGGGGCGCCCAAAAAACAGGCAGATGGACCTTTGGCACATTCTATCCTGGCGCGACTTCCGGTTGCCGCGATTGCAGGCACGGGCCGCGCATGATGATTGATGCCAGATGCACAAGGGGGTAACGCCATGAAGAAGATTGAGGCAATCATCAAACCGTTCAAGCTTGATGAGGTCAAGGAAGCGCTGCAGGATGTCGGAGTTCAAGGCATATCCGTGGTCGAGGTGAAGGGATTCGGGCGCCAGAAGGGCCATACCGAACTTTACCGAGGCGCCGAATATGTTGTTGATTTCCTGCCCAAGGTGAAGGTCGAGGTGGTGCTTCCGTCAGATCAGGTCGATGCGGCTGTCGAGGCCATCGTCGGGGCGGCCAAGACCGACAAGATCGGGGACGGAAAGATATTTGTCAGCGACATCAGCGAAGCCATCCGGATCCGGACAGGAGAGTCAGGGGCGGAAGCGCTGTAGTCATTCAGCATCCAGAGCAAGGACAGGAGGATCGCTCCATGAGCAACAAGGACGTCTTGCAGACGATCAAGGACGAAGAGGTGGAATACGTGGACATTCGGTTCACGGATCCTCGTGGCAAGCTGCAGCATGTGACCGTGCACGCCGACGAGGTGGACGAGGACTTCCTTGAGGAAGGGCTGATGTTCGACGGTTCATCCATTGCCGGCTGGAAGTCGATCGACCAGTCCGACATGAAGCTGATGCCCGACACCTCGAGCGCATACATGGATCCGTTCTTTGCGGAGACGACGCTGGCAGTCCATTGCTCGGTGGTGGAACCGGATACCGGCGAGCACTACGAGCGCGACCCGCGCGGCACCGCCGAGAAAGCCGAAGCCTATCTCCAGTCCAGCGGGATTGGCGACCAGTCGTTCTGGGGACCGGAAGCTGAATTCTTCATCTTTGACGATGTCCGCTATTCGGTCGAGATGAACAAGGTCAGCTACGAGGTCGACGCAATCGATGGTTCGTGGAACACGGATACCGAGTACGAAATGGGCAACATGGGCCATCGCCCGGGCATCAAGGGCGGCTACTTCCCGGTTCCCCCGGTGGACGACGCCCAGGACATCCGTTCGGAAATGCTCTCGACGATGAAGCGCATGGGCATGAAGGTCGACAAGCATCACCACGAGGTGGCCTCGTGCCAGCACGAGCTTGGCCTCGTCTTCAGTTCGCTCACTGATCAGGGAGACAACCTGCAGAAGTACAAGTACGTCATCCACCAGGTAGCGCATGCATACGGCAAGACGGCGACGTTCATGCCCAAGCCGATTGCGGGCGACAACGGAACGGGCATGCACGTGAACCAGTCGATCTGGAAGGATGGAAAGCCGCTCTTCGCAGGGGACCGGTATGCCGATCTCAGCCAGGAGGCGCTTTACTACATTGGCGGCGTGCTGAAGCACTCGAAGGCGCTGAATGCCTTCACGAATCCGGCCACGAATTCCTACAAGCGCCTGATTCCGGGCTTCGAGGCTCCCGTGCTAAGGGCATATTCGGCCCGGAACCGGTCGGCGTCGTGCCGGATTCCGTGGACCGAGAGTCCCAAGGCCAAGCGCGTGGAAGTTCGTTTCCCCGATCCCGCCGCGAACCCCTATCTGGCGTTTGCGTCGCTCCTGATGGCGGGCCTTGACGGAATCAGGAACAAGATCGACCCCGGCGATCCGATGGACAAGGATCTCTATGACCTGCCCCCAGAGGAGCTGGAAGGGATTCCGACGGTCTGCGCCAGTCTCCGCGAGGCGATGGCGGAGCTGGAAGCCGACATGGACTTCCTGCTTCAGGGCGATGTCTTCACCCGTAGCCAGATCGAGGGCTACATGGAACTCAAGTGGGAAGAGATCTACGCCTACGAGCACACGCCTCACCCGGTCGAGTTCAAGATGTACTACAGCTGCTGACGACGTCCTGGAGCGATCCAAGGGAGGAAGGGTGCCTTGAGAGGCACCCTTTCTTGCTTCTGGCAGGTGCGCTGGACAGATGGGAAGGCAAGGACCCGCACCCTTGTCACGACCCATCGGGCCAGTGCGTGCCCCGTGCCGCTTTCACGTCAGAGTGAAGCGTCGCGACTGGCCTTTGGCTTGAATGCACCGCTCCCTATCTGAAATGCTGCCAATCAAACGTCGGGCCTGGTCCGGCGCAAACATGATCGCATGGAGGAAAGCGTGAGAATTCTTGTATTTTCCCTGCAGCGCGTGCCCGGACCGGCGGTGCTTTGGCCACTCGCACTCGGTGTCGCCTTGTTTCTGGCACAGGCAGTCGCGGCTACGGCGCAATCCCGACCTGACTCGTTTGCCGACCTCGCCGAGAAAGTCAGTCCGGCAGTCGTGAACATCACGACCTCCGCCATGGTTGCCACCAGGATGCAGCCCGGCCCGATCGTGCCCGAAGGCTCGCCATTCGAGGAGTTCTTCCGCGACTTCATGGAGCGCAACAATCCAGACGGCAATCGCCCGCGACGCGGTCAGGCGCTGGGTTCCGGCTTCGTGATTTCGGGGGACGGCTACATCGTCACCAACAGGCATGTCATTCAGTCCGCCGACAAGATCCTGATCGAGTTCTTCGACGGGGATGAACGCGAAGCCGAGATCGTCGGCACCGATGCCAACACCGACCTCGCCCTTCTGAAAGTCGAGAGCGACAAGCCTCTCAAGTTTCTCAGCTGGGGCGACAGCGAGGAAACACGTGTCGGTGACTGGGTCATGGCCATGGGGAACCCGCTGGGACAGGGCTTTTCCGTTTCCGTCGGCATCGTTTCGGCCCGGGGGCGGGCCCTTGCGGGAAGCTACGACGACTTCATCCAGACCGACGCTGCCATCAACCGAGGCAACTCGGGAGGCCCCCTGTTCAACATGGACGGCGAGGTGATCGGCGTGAACACCGCGATCCTCTCCCCCACCGGCGGCTCGATCGGCATCGGGTTTGCAATGTCGGCGAGCGTGGCAGAGAACGTGATCAAGCAGCTGCGCGACTACGGCGAAACCCGGCGCGGATGGCTGGGCGTTCGCATCCAGGACATTTCAGATGATCTTGCAGAAGGTCTCGGTCTTGCCGAAGTCCGTGGCGCGCTCGTGACGGACGTTCCCGAGGGTCCCGCATTGGAGGCGGGAATCGAGACCGGCGACGTCATCCTTTCCTTCGACGGCGTTGAGGTCGATGACACACGCAGTCTCGTGCGCCAGGTCGGCGACGCGACTGTCGGCAAGGAAGTTCGCATCAAGGTCTTCCGGGACGGAGAGTTCCGGACGCTCATGGTCACTCTCGGACGCCGCGAGGATGCCGAGGGCGCCATTCCCGCCTCGGCAGATGCCACGGACCCGACATTCAGCGAGCACCTTGGCTTGACGCTTTCCGAAATGACCGACGCGCTTCGCGAGCAGCTCGGCCTTCCGGAGACCGCCGAAGGCCTGGTCGTTCAGGACGTGGCCGAAGACAGCGCGGCCTTTGACAAGGGCCTGCGCGCCGGCGACCTGATCGTCGAGGCCGGGCAGGAAGAAGTCGGCAGCATTGCAGATTTCGAGACCAGGATCGAGGACACCCGCGATGCCGGGCGGAAGACGATCGTGCTCCTGGTGCAACGGGACGGCGAGCCGCGCTTCGTGGCCCTGCCGCTTGAGAGCGGATAGCAGCATCAGGCGGCGACCGGAAAGGGCGCTTGCCGGCGCCCTTTTTCTTGAGTCGCAGGCCGGAAGATGCAGAAACGCTACTCAGCGGCCAGGGACATGTCCTTGCGGCCGATTCCGACGATTTCGGCAACCACCCCGTCAATCAGCTTGCGGAACGTCCGGTAGTTCCCGTTCGGCCGGATTGTCCGCTCGTTCAGGTAGAGCGACCTGTCAATCTCGATCTGGACAACGTGGCGGCCTCGTGACGGGTGGCCATAGTTCTGTGTCGCGAACGCACCGGCGAAAGGTGAGTTCCGGGCAACGATCAGCCCCGCGTCAGCAAAGGCCGCCTCGACCTGATCGACAACATCGCATGCCGCTGCGGTGCCAAACCTGTCACCAAGGACGATCTCGGGACGGGCGCCCCGCGGGTGAGGGATCGTGTCGATTGCCTCGTGCGGCATGGAGTGGCAGTCAAAGAGGATCGCCTCGCCGAAAAGGGTCACGCTCTCGTCCATCAGCACCGAGACCGTCTCGTGCCAAGGATGCCAGACCTCATCAATTCGTTGCCTGGCCTCTTCTAGCGCAATCTTGCCTCGGTAGATCGCCTTGCCATTTGCCACCACTCGCGGCACGACGCCGAGGCCCGAGGCGACGCGCGGGTTGTGCGCGCCATCCCTGAGGCCTTCAATCAGGTTCGGATCCAGCTCGTCGACCGATCGGTTCACGTCGACCCATGCGCGCGGCAGGACAGCCGCAAGCAACGGCGCACCGTGGTCCGGGGCGGACGCAAAGAGCTTGTCGACAAGGGCGTCTTCCGAAGATCTCAAGGTCCGCTCATCAAGGATGGAGCGCTTCACGAATTCCCTGGCGTATGCCCGACCCGAATGCGGCGACGCGAACACGACGCTGGTCGTGCGAGCAACAGGCATCTTCAGGTCAAGCACCCGCATGTGACGACTCCCGCAGAACTGTCGCCGTTATAGCCAACCTTCCGGGTCGTCAAAAGCCCTTGAAATGTGACGGGCCAGGCAGTATGGGATGCTCGGTTGGCGCGGGGCCAGACCCCGCGCCTCGCTGTTGGAATGGGCGGTTAGCTCAGCGGTAGAGCACTACGTTGACATCGTAGGGGTCACTGGTTCGATCCCAGTACCGCCCACCATTCGCCGCCGCAATCATGCGGCACAAGGGAACAGGGCGCGTTTCGCGCCGCGATCAGGAGAGAGCCGATGAAGGTCAGGAACTCGCTTCGTTCGCTGAAGAACCGGCATCGCGACTGCCGCGTAGTGCGCCGCAAGGGCCGCGTCTATGTAATCAACAAGACGCAGCGCAGGTTCAAGGCGCGTCAAGGATAGGCGTCGCCACGTGAGTGGACCAGGCCGCCTTCGTGCGGCCTTTCGCTTGATGGTGCGCACAAGCCCTGTCCTTGCACGAATCGCGCCCGCCGAGTAGGCGGGTGCAGAAACGGACGGGTCGCGAAGCTCCGCCCACGGTCGGGACGTCTCTTTCGGCCAAACTGCATGCGGTGCGGCTGACACCCAGTCAGGACCGGAACTGGGGGCCGTGGCACCGGCGGAAAGAACATCCCATGCAGAAACTGAACTGGGGCATGATCGGAGGCGGCAAGGGCAGCCAGATCGGGCCGGCGCACAGATTGGCAACCGCAATGGATGGCGAATTCGCCTTCGTGGCGGGCGCCCTCGACCACAGACCCGAGGCGGCGAGGGCCTACGGCCGGGAACTCGGTCTCCCAGGGGACCGTTCCTATGGCGGTTGGCAGGAGATGCTCAAGGGCGAGTCCGCGCGCCCGGACCGGATTGACCTGGTCACCGTCGCCACGCCGAACGCTACCCACTTCGAGATTGCGAAGGCCTTCCTCCTGGCAGGGTTCGACGTGCTTTGCGAAAAGCCGATGACGATCACCGTCGTGGAGGCTGAGGAGATCGTGCGCCTTTGCCGCGGCACAGGCCGCATTTGCGCCGTCAACTATGGATATTCCGGCTATCCCCTCATGCGACACATGAGGGCGATGGTCGCGCGCGGAGACCTGGGCAAGGTCCGCCTTGTGGTTGCCAATTTCGCCCACGGACACCACGCCGATGCGGCTGATGCCGACAACCCGCGCGTTCGCTGGCGCTACGATCCGGAACAGGCCGGTGTCTCGGCTCAGTTTGCGGATTGCGGCATCCATGCGCTCCACTTGGCAAGTTTCGTCACGGGACAGCATGTGCAGCGTATTTCGGCCGATTGCGTTTCCTGTGTCGCAGGCCGCGAACTGGAAGATGACGCCATGGTCAACTTCCGCATGGATGGCGGTGCAACGGGACGGCTCTGGACATCATCGGTTGCCGTCGGTCGTCAGCATGGGCTGGAAATCCAGGTGTTCGGAGAGACTGGCGGCCTTCGTTGGTCCCAGGAGCAACCGAACCAGTTGTACTGGATGCCCCTGGGCGAACGGCTTCAGGTCATCGAACGCGGGGAGTCCAGCCTTTCTCCCGGTGCCGACCGGGCGAGCAGGATGACGATCGGTCATGCCGAAGGCCTGCCGCTTGCCTTCGCGAACATCTACCGCGATCTCGCCGAACACATTCGCGCCAGAAAGGAAGGTCGCGAGGCGGACAGCGCCGCTGACTTCGTGCCCGGCGCGGAGGACGGGCTGCGCTCGGTGGCCGCAATCCACGCCGTCGCGGCATCGGGCGCGGCGAACGGCGCCTGGACCGACGCCCGGCCGCCAATGTTCCGCAGTTCACACCATTGAGGTTTCTGCAAGTGTTTCAGAGGATGCCGTGACGCGGTCACCGGCAAGACGCGTCGGCAAGAAGCGCCTTCACGGCTGATGAGAATTTGCCTGCCAGAACACCGCTTCGTCCCGCGACTGCAGGCCCCGGTTCCTTTCCGCGCCTACGCGTCAGCCGCCCGGTCTCACTGTCCGGTCCCGGCGTGACCGACGGAAGGACCGCGTCCTCGGGACGTGGCTCCGCACTCTTCGGAGGCGTCGAAGCGTGGGCTGCAGATCTCGCGTCGGGCGACCTTCGAATCGTTCGGGTGCTGCAGATTGCCGTCAGGCGACGCTCCTCCGGCCTCCCTCATGACCTCGTGACAAGGCACGAAGCCGTACCAATCCTCCAAGGTGCGAACCGGGGCGCCAGGCTCCGCTGGACGTCCCGCCATGCCAATCGAGATCTGGCGCGGGCCGCGCTGGGGCCGTGCCCGGACCGCAGCTGCAGCTGGAAGCCCCGGCAATCCGCCAGCGACAACCGACCGGTAGCGCTCGCTGCATGACTCGCAACCAGAACGTCAAGGAGACAAGTGAACTGTACCAGACCCGCGTGCTGTCGGGAGTGAATCGTTCCAAAGCGGTGCAGATTCGTTTATCAAGACTTACACCGGCTGCATGGCTATGGAAAAGATGAAGAATCTCCGCATCAGGCAGCTCAAGGCCTACCAGGCGATCGTCAGCACCGGCTCAACGACCGCTGCAGCCGAACTCCTGTCGCTGACCCAACCGGCGGTTAGCAGAGCCTTGGCCGCGCTCGAAGCCGATCTGGGATTCCAGCTGTTTGAAAGGCGCGGCCGTCACCTGGTGCACTCGGACAAGGGTCGCAGATTCTACAGGATGATCGAGTCGACGCTGACCGGGTTGGACGCGCTCCCCGGAATTGTGGAGGACATCCGCCTCGAGCGCGGAAGCCCTCTACGGATTTCCGCGATCGGTCCCCTGCTGTTCAGCGATCTTGTCCCCGTGTCCCTGCGCCGCTTTCAGTCTGTGTATCCCGAACTGCGCCTCGAGGTGAACTGGGTCGACCGGCTGGACATAGAAGATTGGATTGTCAACCAGAACTCCGACATCGGCCTCACGCTGATGCCGGTGGAACACCCGTTGCTCGAAGCCCACGAGTTCGTTTCCGTCAATGCAGTTGCACTGCTTCCAGCGGGCCATGCACTTGCCGAAAGATCCGTCATTGGTCCTTCCGAATTGCGCGAAGAGCGGCTCATCGTTCCCGTCAGGAAAACAAGGCTGCGCCAGCTTGCGGACAAGTGCATGCTTGAGGCGAAGCACCCGCTTCCAATAGCGATTGAAACCTCGACGGCGATCGCAAGCTGCCATCTCGTGGCCGCTGGCATGGGTGTCGGGATCAGCGATCCATTCAGCCCAACCGGAATTCCCCAGGGGCGCCACGTGGTCCGGCCCTGGAAGCCGACGATCAGGATGTCCTACGCGGCGACCTGGCTGAAGTCCCGAACGCTCTCGGAACGTTCTGCAACGCTTATCGAAATCCTGCGGGACGTCGCTGAAGGCATGGAGGTTCACTGATCGCTGCTTATGCGATTCCGTCATGAATTATGCGCCAGAATTCATTTTTCTTTTAAGGGACGGCGGGGCATGCTCCTTCATGATCGATTACCAGCCGGCAATCCCGGAGATAGCCGGCCAATCAGCAGGAGGAGAACATGAGAGTTTCAATGACTGCAGCATGTGCCGTGCTGGCAGCCGCGCTTCTGACCACGCCGGCATTCGCCGAGTGGCCGGAAAAGCCAATCAAGATCACGGTTCCGTGGAAGGCCGGGGCTGGAGCTGTCGATCAGATGACCCGGCAATTGCAGAAGACGGTTGCCGACGCAAGCATCGTCGACCAGCCGATCACGATCTTCAACATCGGCGGCCCGATCCCGATCGGGCTGCGTCAGGCGAAGGACCAGGAACCCGATGGTCACAACTTCGTTGTCATGCACACGGCGATGATGACCTTGCAGGCCGCAGGAAAAATCGACTTCGGTTACAAGGACTTTGAACCCGTCGTCAGACTGGGACAGTTCTGCCAGACGACCTCGGTTCACAAGAACACTGGAATCGAAACCCTTGACGGCCTGCTCGACAAGGCTGCGGCGGAACCAAACACTCTGGTCCACGGGGCCAACCTCGGCGCCATCAACCATGTCTACGGAATCATGGTCGAGGACCTGCGAGACGGAGCGAAGTTCCGTTTCGTTCAGACTGGCGGCGACGCTGGCACGTTTCCGGAGTTCAAGGGCGGAAGGGTCCAGGTTGCGGGGTTTTCCGCTGCAGGAGCCACAAACTTTGCGCTCGGCGCCGACGGAATGCCCGATCCAGAGAGTCCCGTCCGGCTTCTCGCCTATGCCGGGCCCGTGCGTCACGTGAACTTCCCCGACGTGCCTACGTTCAAGGAACTCGGCTATGACTTCCAGTTCTGCGTGGACGGATGGTACTTCGCACCGAAGGGCACTCCGGCGGAAGCGGTAGAAGGATTCGCGGCAATGGTGCAGGCTGCGCTCGAGGATGACGGCATGCAGGACTTCTTGGCCAAAAAGAGCATGGTAGGCGCGTTCCAGGCGGGTGAAGGCCTCATGAAGGAAATGGACCGGCAATGGGATGCGATTGCGCCTGTTGCAGCGAGAGCCGCCACGAAGTAACCGCCTGAACTGATCCCGCACTGCGGCTGCGGACCAGTCCGGTCGGCGACGGCGACGGCGACACGGTCGTTGCCGACCGGGACGGGAGTGTTCATGAATTCCGTGTTTCGATCTGCCGAATTCTGGGTAACGCTGGCTCTGTTTCTGGTCAGCGTCGTGGTTCTCGTCGATGCACTGAAACTGCCGGGCGGCGAGTTCGACCCGCTTGGTCCAGGTGCAGCACCGGAAATGGTAGCTTCCGTCCTGATTGTCCTTTGCCTGCTCGTTCTCGCCCGCACGGTCCTCCGCGACCGTCGGGAAGAATCCGGCACCGGAGACAGGAACGCAACGACGGAAGACGTTGCCAACATTGAAAGCACGCCCTTTGCCCTGGTGCTGTTTTTCTGCTTTCTCTTCGCCTATATGCTGGCGTTTCAGTACGAGGCTGGACACTTCGTCGCCATCACGGTCCTGTTCTTGTTCGCCGCGACCATTGCCCTGCGAGGGTGGGATCTGCGTTCCGTACTGCTTGCGGCATCCTTCGCGGTCTGTCTTTCCGCATCCCTGTTCTTTGCATTGACCCGGTTCTTCGTTATCCGCCTCCCGGGCGCGTTCTGAGGAGCGGAAACGTGATCGACGGCATCCTCGGGACCCTGACATGGTTGCAGATGGCATTCATCCTTACGGGTGTGTTCTCCGGGATCGTGGTCGGAGCGATTCCGGGACTGACGGGATCAATGCTGATCGCCCTGACGCTTCCGATCACCTTTCACATGTCGCCGCTGCACGCCACGACCCTGCTCGTCGCGATGTACGTGGGATCGATCGCCGGCGGCCTGATAACGGCAACTCTGCTGCGCATGCCCGGATCACCCGCGGCAGTGATGACGACGCTTGACGGATATCCGCTGGCAAAGTCGGGACAGCCCGGTCGGGCGCTTGGGTTCGGCATCACCGCGTCTTTCATCGGCTCGCTGATCGCGTGGGTGGCGCTCGCCTCGATTTCCGAACCTCTGTCGGAACTTGCGGTGAGACTGACGCCCTTCGACTACTTCGCTCTCGTGATGATGGCCATGGCGCTCATTGCTTCCGTCGCCGGCGGAGACGTGATCAAGGGGCTGATCATGGGATTCCTGGGCATGCTCGTCACCTTTCCCGGCATTGACCCTTCAGGCGGTGAAGTTCGGTTGACCTTCGGTGCCAATGATCTCATCGGCGGGTTCAAGCTGCTTCCGGTCCTCATCGGAATCTTCGCGGTGAGCCAGATCTTCGCGGACGTGTTCGACTTGAAATCACGACAGGAGAAGGTGGCGTTTTCAAGCAGAGGCATGTTCATGTCGGTCCGGGACCTCAAGCAACAGGCCGTCAATCTCGTCCGGTCCTCTCTCGTCGGCACGTTCATCGGCATTCTTCCCGGCGTAGGTGCTTCCGTCGGATCAGCCCTGGCCTATCTCTTCGCGCGGCTGGGTTCGAAGACTCCGGAACGATTCGGCAAGGGATCCGAGGAAGGGATCGTTGCATCTGAGGCAGCCAACAACGCCACGGTCGGCGGTGCGCTCATTCCATTGATTTCCCTCGGCATCCCCGGATCAGTCACCGATGCGATCCTGATTGGCGCGCTTACGATTCACTCGCTGCAGCCCGGACCGCTGCTCTTCACGACCAACCCCGAAATCGTCTGGAACGTCATCGGCGTCTATTTCGTGTCAACATTCGTCATGTTTGCGCTGATGCTTGGGTTGATTCGCGTCTATGTGCGCGTCTCGACCATTCCCAAGGCCTTCCTCCTCCCTGCGATCATGGTGTTTTGCGTGGTCGGGGTATTTTCGCTCAACAACACGATGTTCGATGTGTGGACGATGCTCGGTTTCGGAGTCGTGGGTTTCCTCCTTGAACGTGCCGGGTTCAACCTCGGGCCGTTCGTGATCGGATACGTCCTTGCCAAGGTTGCGGAAGCGAAACTGCGGCAGGGGCTGATGTTCACTGACGGCGACATTTCGCCGCTCTTCAAGGAACCCCTCTCGCTCGGAATGCTGATCGCCGCACTGGTGCTGCTGGTCTGGTCGCTTTGGGCCGAACGCAGACGACAGGCATCGCCGACGGTGCATGCGGGAGACCAGAATCCATGAAGACGATTCTGCTGATGTTCGACAGCTTGAACAGGCGCGTGCTGGAATGTTACGGCGGCTCTGCATTCACGCCAAACTTCTCCCGCCTGTCCCGGCGCGGTGTCACGTTCGAGAACCATTTCGTCGGATCGCTTCCCTGCATGCCGGCACGACGCGACATCCAGACCGGCCGCCTGAACTTCATGCACCGCTCCTGGGGTCCCCTGGAGCCATTCGATGTCTGCTTTCCCGACATCATGCGGCGCAACGGGATCCACTCGCACCTGATTACGGACCACTACCATTACTTCGAGGACGGGGGCCTGAACTACCAAAACCGGTTCGCCACCTGGGAACTGGAACGTGGCCAGGAATGGGATCCGTGGAAAGCGCTTGTCGATGTCCCGGATGCCAAGTTTCGCAAGGAATACCACTCATTGCAGTACGCGCCTCCCGGAACGGCAGGGGGGCGAGCACGGGGAATGATCAACCGCGAGTTCATCTCGGCCGAAGAGGAGTATTCGCTGCCAAGATGCTTCGCCCGCGCGATAGAGTTTCTTGACGCGAACCGGGATGCGGACGACTGGTTCCTGCAGCTGGAGTGCTTCGACCCGCATGAACCGTTCGCGGCGCCGGATCGGTTTCGGTCGCGTTACGCGACCGGGTACAATGGGCCGAAGCTCGACTGGCCGATCTACAAGCGGGTCGAAGAGAGCGCGCTCGAAATCGAGGAGATCCGGGCGAACTACCTGGCGCTCGTGTCGATGTGCGACGCCTATCTCGGCAAACTCCTCGACTACATGGATGCCAACGGCATGTGGGCCGACACCGCTGTCATCATGACCACGGATCACGGATTCATGCTTGGCGAACACGACTGGTGGGCCAAGAGTCGAATGCCGTTCTACAACGAAATCGCCAACATACCGCTGATCGTCTGCCATCCGCGCTTTGCTGAACATGCCGGACAGCGCCGCATGTCGCTTACGCAGAACATCGACTTGATGCCGACGTTGCTCGAATGGCACGGCGCAGAAGTCCCTGACACCGTATGCGGGTGTCCACTTGATCCAGTCCTGGACAGGGACGAGACAAGCCGCAAGGTCGCGCTCTACGGTCAATTCGGCGCCGCGTTAAACGTGACCGACGGTCGGTACACCTACTTTCTCTATCCGGAAGGACCATACGATCTGGATGCCCAGAACATATTTGAGTACACGCTGATGCCAACCCACCAGCAGGAGTTCTTTGCCGCGACTGAGTTCGAAGGCGCGGAAATGGTGCGCGGCTTTGACTTCATGCAGGGCTATCCCGTGATAAAGATTCCTGCTCGCAAGGTCGAAGCAAGAGGACAGGGCGCAGCAGTTGAGGACACGGTTACCGTTTTGTACGATCTCGAGAATGACCCGGGACAGGAACTTCCCATCCGCGACGGGGCCACTACGTCGCGCCTCGAAGCTGAAGTGCGAAGGGTCATGGCTCTGCATGAAGCGCCGGTCGAAGCGTATGTCAGGCTTGGATTGGACCCGGAGTAGCCAGGATCGATCAACTGCGGTTGAATCGGCGAAGCGACGCGGCAATCTGGCAGACAGTCCCTAAATTCGTTGCGGCTTCAAAAGATTGAGTTCGGGACCTCGCACACACGCTGCCAACCGGAGCGAGAAGTGTTGCGGGTGGTTCTCGCCGGCAAGGAATCACGCCTTTCCAGGGTACACGAAAACCATTGCCCCTTTCCATCACCTCCCCGGTTCATCCTGTGATGGGACCGCTGCCGCCAGGGCCTGGAACAAGTTGGATACCGACCACGCCTCGGCGACAGGACGGTCGTGGAATGCCATCACGACGCCCGCCTGCGGAAAGAGATGTAAAAAGCTCGGAACCGAATTCCGGGAAACCGCCGATGGGGGCAGAAGCCGGGTATAGCTCAATGCATGGATGCTCTGTCGCCGGATCGCGACAGTACTTTGTGCAAGTTCCATGGGTGCCCCGTGGCAAGGATCAAGACAGCGCCCGGCACATTCCTATGTCCTCAGCGGGCGACGTCCTTGCCGTCAGTGTTGAACCCGTTTGGGGCCTTGGATGCGAAAGCCCGCCCGATGAGGTTCAAGAGCAACTGGGCCGCGAGGATCGCGGTAGAGCCTGAATGATCATAGTCCGGCGCAACCTCGACGAGGTCGATTCCTACAACGGTGCCTCGGCGGGTGAGGCCATCCAGGAATTCAAGGATTTCGTAATAGAGAAAGCCGCCGTGGCTGGGCGTGCCCGTTCCCGGTGCAATCGACGGGTCAAATCCGTCGATATCTATCGTGACATAGTATCTTGCCCCACCAGGAATCCGCTCCAGCATGGCGTCGGCACCCATGGCACGGAACTGGCGAACCGAGACGATGTCCGAACCCATCCGGCGCGCATCGTCATAACCCTCCTTTGCCGTTGAAGAGACGTTCCGCATCCCGATCTGTGACAGGCCGGAAACCCACGAGCGTTCCGCGGCGCGGCGCATCGGGTTGCCATGGCCGAATCGAACGCCGTGCCGTTCATCGACGAAATCGAGATGCGCGTCGATCTGCACGACGTGAATCGGCTCCTGATCCGAAAATGCGGCGACACAGGGAATGTTGATCGAATGGTCGCCACCCAGGACAACGGGCATCGCTCCCGAGCCAAGAATTGCGCGCACGCCGGCTTCGATGTTGGCGTGGCTGGCGAGCGTATCGGTATGAACGATGTCGGCATCGCCAAGATCGACAATGCGCGTGTCGGCCAGATAAGTCACATCGTCTTCGTGGTCGTAGGCGCCAGCATGGCCAAACGAAAACAGGGTCGAAGCCTCACGAATGCTCCGGGGGCCGAACCGGGCGCCCGCGCGCCATTGGGTGCCAAAGTCAAACGGTGCGCCCAGTATCGCTACGTCAGCGTTGATCTTGGTCCAGTCGGGTTCGTAGGGCGCCTTGGCAAATGTCGAAATGCCAACAAACGGCAAATTCAACCGCCCGGTATCGTATCCGTGACTCATCGGGTCGCACCTGTCAGTTGGACCGCTCTCTAGATGCTTGCAGAAACAGCCGCAAGTGTGGCCGCCTCGTGCGCCAAGAACATAGTCCGGCGATGCTGCCACGACTACATCGTCGAGATCGACCTCTCGGATTCGACCTCTACACCTGTCAGGCGCACGGCGCTCCCGGACCCTTGGCCCGTCCCGTCGGGAGCAGACGGGACGAAGGCGAGGAAAGGGTGGCAACAGGCCGTGTCCGCCCCTTTGCCGCTCCCGGCAATGCCTCGGAAAACGGTGTGAATGCACATCGTGCCGGAAATGGTAAAGGAAGAGTCCACCGGCTCATCCTCGATCAATGTGATGCCCTGCGCCCTACCGCCATGCGCACCAAGGATCAGCTATGGAGAAATTCGCCTCACGTGCCTTTGTTGGTGGCTCGCCTCCACAGGGAACGTCATCTCACCATTGCCGCCACGTTGCCGCCGTCCACCGTAAGGATCGCGCCAGTCGTCTTTGTTGCCTTGGCGAGGTGAAGAAACGCTTCAGCGACGTCTCTTGCAGTCACCTCTCGCTTCAGGAGGTTTCCGCGCATGTACTCTTCCTGCGTGACGCCACGTGCGGCGGCTCTCTCTGCAACAAGTTCATCCGTCAGGAGCATGGTGCGGATCCGGTCGGCATTGACCGCGTTCGCGGTGATTCCCGATCCGCCAAATTCGATCGCATACTGGCGAACAAGCGCCATCAGCGCAGCTTTGGACGTGCCGTAGGGACCGAACCCGGGACCCGGATTCAGTGCCTGCTTCGATACATTGAAGACGATGGCGCCACCTGTTCCTTGCGCCGTCATGATCCGTACACACGCACGCGCCACCAAGTGGTGCGACCAGAAGTTCAGGTCGAATGCAGCGCGGAAAAAGGCGTCTTCGACCCTGTCGAGCGCGCCCTGAAACGCTGCGCCTGCATTGGAGACCAAAATGTCGATGCCGCCGAACCGACACGCAACCTGATGGATAGCGTCCTCTACTGCACTGGGTGCCGTGACGTCACAGACGACCGGCATGGCGCCGGTCTCGAACGCCGCCAGATCGACCCGCTCGGCGTCAATGTCCAGGATCGCAACCTCGGCACCCTCGGACTTCAGCAGCCTTGCCGTCGCGAGGCCGAGACCGCCGGCGCCACCTGTCACTATCGCGACCTGCCGATGCAGGGGTCTCTCGAGCGACTTTGCCAGCTTCGCCTGTTCGAGCGACCAGTACTCGATGTCAAAGAGATCCTCTTCGGGCAGCGCCACGAATGTCCCGATCCCCTCGGCCCTGCTGATCACATCCACCGTCGCTTCCGCAATGTCCGCACAGACCGCCGCGTCCTTCGCCGACTTGCCGACGCCGAACAGGCCCACTCCCGGCACGTAGACGACGCGCGGCAAGGGATCAAGCTGCGTGAGCCCGCCACCCGCCCGGGCGCTGTTGCGCTCAAAATAGGCGACGTATTCGTTGCAATAGGTCCTGACGCTGGCGGACAGCGCAGCTGCGAACACCTCCAGCTCACCGCTCGCAGGAGCCGGCGCCACCAAGCCGAAGCGCTTGATCCGGATCGAATGATCTGGCGCAGCATTGCCACGAGTTGCATAGTCGCTGACGTCCGCACCGTCGACAAATGCCCGGATCTGCTCGGAAGTGCGAAAGTCCAGGATCCAGCGGACGGGCCGCCCTTCCACGTCGCTCGGCCGGGCCAATGCGCCGCGAACCAACGGTGCGACCTCGCTCACGCCAGGCGCCCTTGCCGGAAGCCTGGTCCGGACGAACGGCCGTGGGGCGCCGGCGTCCAGCCGATTCTCCGCAGCTGTGCACATGTGGATCATGTCGTCATAGGACTGGCGCGGGTCATCGCTGAAGGTGAAGATCCCGTGGCACATCAGGATGAGGTGCTTCGGCGCGGGTGATTCATCCAGCTCCTTCCGGATTCTCTGAGAAAGAATGAAACCCGGCATGACATAGGGAATGACCGTCGTGTCCGGAAACAGGTCACGGATGATTTCTTCGCCGTTCTCCTGGTTGGTCAGCGAGATGATGGCATTCGAATGTGTGTGATCGACGTGCTTGTGCGGCAATATCGCGTGCAGGACCGCCTCGATCGAGGGATTCGGGGCACCGGAATCGAGAAGCAGACGTCGTTGCGCCGCAACCAGGTCCACATCGCGCAGCCGCGGAATGCGCGCCAGCGCGGCCAAAGGAGCCAGTTCAACCGCCGGCAGGCCGGCGGGTTCGATCGTGCCCATGTCCCAGCCCGAGCCCTTGACACAGAGCACCTCGTGCACGACGCCGAGCGCATCCGCCATCCGCGTCTTTACCGAGGTGTTGCCGCCGCCATGCAGAACGAGCCGGGGCTCCCGCCCCAGAAGACGCGTGGTATAGGTCCGGATCGCAAGGTCTTCGTTGACTCCCTTGCCGACGTAGCTTGAGGTCAGTGCCCGCAGTTCCGAGTCATCCCAGCGTGATTGCATGTTGCCCTCCAGATGCGTGCCGCTTTGGTTCTCATGTCCGGTCGGGCAAATGTCGTTCATCTTCATGCGTGCCATGCACGGGCATCTGCGGCTCCTTGCATCGCAACGCAATCGTCAGCGTGTCGCGCACGAAGGCGATATGGGCCGTCTCCTCAATGAGCTCGGCAAGGTACTGTGCGGCCATCAGTGTCCTGCCGACCCCGATCGTGCCATGATTGGCAAGCACCGCGGCCTTGACCGCCGGGTCGTCAAAGACCGGCCCGATCTGCGCAGCAGTCTGAGGTCCGCCGTTCTCGGACAATGGGATCAGGGGGATGCGCCCGACCTTCTCGACCGTCTGCACCGTCAGGCAGGGTATTTCCAGGCCCGTGCTTGCGTATCCTGTTGCCCAGGGGCTGTGGCAATGGACCACGGCATCTACGTCGTCGCGGCGCCTGTAGAGATCAAGATGAAATTCCAGATCCTTGGACGGCTTTAGATCCAATGCCGTGGGCAGAATCGTCCCGTCCAGCATTGCAACCTGCAGGTTCTCCCGGGTGCATTCGTTGAAGCCGACGCCCGAGGCCTTAATGATGATCGCATTGCGGTCTGCTAGCCGAACGGAGAGGTTGCCGCCTGCATTGGTCTGCAGGCGCAGGTCAAAGCAACGTTTCGCGATGGCGATCAGGTCATCCTTCTTTGTCGCGAGGTCAGAATTTGCCGACATGCCAGGCCCTCAGAGATATGGTTTCAGGAGTTCGAGCACGCGTTGCGCCGTTGGCGGCTCGTTGATGTGATGCGGTATGGACTCGACTTCGTAGTGGCGAGCTCGCGCGACTAGCATCTCGAAGCAAAGGATGCGCAGCGCCTCGTCCTCGATTTCGCCGCTAGGGCAGTCGCGGTGCGAGAACCCGCCCATTGGGACGATCACATGCACCGGCGAATTGGCGTCGTTCAAATGTCCGGCGAGAATCTCGCACGCCTCCGCCATTTCCTCGGGCAAGACCTTGACGTGAGTGAATTGCTTCGAATGCTGATAGTGCGGCCGGGCGCTGTGGGCCGGCTCCAAGGTGTCGACAGGCCCGAGCCCGAGAAAGTTCAGACCGCCGGGAAGAACGATCTGCGGCAGATCGGCGGCAGCGGTGAACCTGTTCTTCATGGAAACATGGTCGCCTGCAAAGAGCAGCCGGTTCAGTTCGTGGCAGGTCAGGTCTACCACTGCCTTGAAGGCGCCTTCCTCGGCAAATCGCGCAAATCCCGCCCCACCGAACCCGTTGGCGTGAAAGACCGCGCATGCTTCGCCCCGGTCCCGCAGCCCGGCCTCAATGCTGGCCACCGCGACGCCGGTCGCACCGAGTGCGGTCAGTCCGATCATCGGCTCCGCCAATTGCGGCGCTGGCACGGGCTGATTGCACACGCCCGCGACCACTGCTGCTGCCGCCTCGAGGGTCTGCCGCAGCAAGTCGTTCAGGCCGAGTATGTCCACGAGTGTCGGCACGATGATGAACACCTTGTCCGCCAGCGCCGGACGCGGATCGAATGGCAGTGGCGTAATCAGGATCTTGGGATGCAGGGCCGGAAGCGCATCGAAGACCTGCAGCACGATCTCGCCGCCGGTTCCGCCCCCGATGCCGACCACGACACCGATCTCCTCTGCCCGCTTGCCGGCGAGATCGTGACCTATGTGCGCAGCGACCTCGGCCATGCGGCGCTTCTTTTCGTCGCCGTCGAGGGTGGATGCCCCGGCATGGAGGGAAATGTCGACAAGCTTCACGGACACGCCCAGCTGCACCATTGCGGCGCGCAGGAAGCTGGCCTCCGCCTCCTTCGTCGTCAGCGTGGCGAGGAGGGTTGCCCTTGCCGCCATCACCTAGCCCTTGACCGCACCGGCAGTCATGCCGGTGATGATCTGACGCGACGCAAACAGCGTGAACAGTATGGGCGGCACCGCCAGCAACATGCAGGTGGCCATGATGATGCCCCACTCGATGCTGAATTCTCTGGTGTTGTTCACGATCAGGATCGGAACGGTATTGGCGTCCCGGCCTGCCAGCGCGGAAGCCAGGAGACACTCGTTCCACGCAATTAGAAACGTGAAGATGGCGGCAGCGGCCAGTCCCGGATTGATCGGCGGCATCACGATCCGCCTGGACACATGGAACGGACCTGCGCCGTCGACGCGTGCGCCCTCTCTTGGCGAATGCGGAACCAGCAGAACTGCAGGCGGGACCATGCGCACGGCAAGCGTGGCAAGCGAGACGCTGTCGCGCCCAATGAACCGAAAGCGGACGAGCGCGTAGGCTGTCATGCAGCCAATGTAGAGCGTCAGCGCCGTGGAGATCAGCGCAATTGTGATCGAGTTGATGAAGGCCCCGCCGAAACGGATGGCGCAGAAGTCCAGATGATCGGGTTCGTACCAAAGTATGTCGCAGAGTGCGGTGCCATGGTTCTGTACGGAGGGCATGAAGAAAAGAGCGCTGGCCCCGGAAATGATCTCGATGTCTGTCTTGAACGAGTTCGAGAACATCAGGAACACGGACCCGACTGACATGAATGCCAGCGTCACGAGCAAGGCGTAGGACGCAAGGTGCTGACGATCGCCGTGATGGCGTGCAGGACCTCAACGGCGCCGTAGCGCTTGGCGACCTTCGACAGGCGAATTTCAGGCATCGAATCCCTGCTCCTCCATAATGCCGCAATTTTGCATACAAAAAGAAAAGAAAGTATGCAAGTTTGCATTTCCGTCTCGATGAGTGTACTGAGCCCGGAAGCGGAGGACTGGGACAGGCATGTTGAAGAGCGCCGCAAACCGCGCCGACAGCCAGAGACACTCGATGGCACAGCGCATCGAACAGGCACTCTTGGAAGAGATAGGAACGGGCGACCTCAGGCCGGGACAAAGACTGGACGAGGTGGGCCTCGCAAGGCGATTCGGGGCTTCGCGAACCCCTGTGCGCGAGGCGCTGTCCCGCCTGGCCGCGCAGGGCATTCTTGTCCAGGGCGAGAGACGGGGTGTCTTCGTTGCGGAATATAGCCGTGAAGAGCTCAGCCAGATATTCGAGGCCATGCACGAAATCGAAGCCGCATGTGCAAGGATCGCCTCGCAGCGACTCACGTTCCTGTCGAGGTCGGAAATCGAGGCGGCGCAGGCTGCCTGCGTGGCCGCTGCGGAAGATGGCGACCGACCGAGATACCTGCGCGCAAACGAATCATTACACTTGGCCATCTACCGAGCCACGGGAAATCCGTACATCGCCGAGATCGCTTCCGAGTTCCGTCGGCGCACCGGCCCCTTCCGGGAAAAGAAGTTCGACACCCGTGACGATCTCCTGGCTTCTGCCCGGAGCCATGAGGAATTGATAAATGACATTTTCTCCGAGGATTCGGCAACGGCATCCCGAAGCATGCGCAGCCACATGACCGCGAGTTTCCTCGAAACGCTCAAGGCGAACTGACGCCGAGGGGTGCCGGAGAATAGCATTGTAAATGTGTCCCTTTTCATACTTTTGTGCACAGAATTGGAAACACTGAACTACGGAGCGACCCCATGACCGTTGCAGAGACGAGAATCTACCCCATAAACACAGGCTGGCTTCATGGGGACCTTGGAACCTACATTTTCTGGAAGGGCCCCGCAGGCAAGAAGAAGTGGCAGCCGGTCTATTGCCACTTCGTCGACACCGGCGAGCACAAGATCCTGATCGACACCGGGCTGCCGGATCAGGAACGCGCCAGCAAGTATCACCACAACTGCGAGAAACGCGGCTGCCTGCAGGTCCACGAGCACCTGGAACAGGAACTCGGCCTGCATCCCGACCAGATCGACGTGATCATCTTCACCCATCTTCACTGGGATCACGTGCAGAACATGAAGGAGTTCAGGAACGCTCGCTACATCGCTCCGAAGGCCGAGCTCGAGATGGCATACAATCCGCTGCCGCTCTACTACCGCACCTACGAGTGCGGCATTCTTGGCATCGAGCCAGCCTATGCAGGATGCGTCTTCGAGGCTGTGGACGGCGAGTGCGAGGTGCTGCCTGGCATCACGATGTTTCCGACGCCGGGACACTCAGTGGGACACATGGCCGTGAGTGTCGCCACCAGTGCGGGCGACATCGTGGTTTGCGGCGACGCGATCTTCGAAGAGCGCAACCTGGAACCGAATCCAGCCGAAATGTGGCGCTACTGGGTGCCCGCAAGGTTCGTGAATTCCTATGACGGCTGGAAGTCGGTCGAAGAGCTGGACAAGCGCGCAGACTACGTCCTGCCGTGTCATGACCATGCAGCGAATGCGCGCTCGAAGGTCTTTCCCTTTGAAGGCATGCCGATTCGCAGGCGGCGCCAGGCGATTCCGGGCTACCAGTTCTATTTCGGTGACATGCCCGCCGGCGCAGCCGGAAGGGAGGCGCCCGCGATGGCGGCCGAAGACGTCGATGCTTACGTTTCGAGCCTCGCCAGACCCGAAGACATGGAAGACTGACCCCCGATGACCCGTGCCATCAGGAGCGTCCTGGAGGTGGCAATGGGATACGACGCCATCATTCTGGATCAATGGGGCGTGCTGCACGATGGCAGCGAACCGTATCCCGGCGCGGTGACTGCGCTTGAAGCGCTGCGGAGCGCTGGCGCACAGCTTGCGGTCCTGTCCAATTCGGGGAAGCGGGCATCGGAAAACGAGACACGGATCGCGGCAATGGGGTTCCCCCCTGGTCTGTTCAACGTGGTAATGACAAGCGGTGAGGCGCTTTGGCTGGACGTCAGGTCCGGTCGCGTGCCTGAACGGCGGTACTTCGCCGTCGAGCGGGTGCAAGGCGACGCGGATACATGGGCCGGCGGCCTGGATGTCACGATCTGTGACGTGCCGGAGGCTGCCGAGGCGATCCTGATCATGGGGCTTCCCGAGAGCGCTGCCGCTGAGGATTGGCAGGATGTCCTGGATCACGCGATGACGGCGAACCTTACGGTCTATTGCTCGAATCCCGATCGCGCCAGCCCGCGCTCAGGGGACCGCAACACGCTGGCTCCCGGCGCGCTTGCTCACATGCACAAGGAGAATGGCGGCAACGTGGTCTTCTATGGCAAGCCTCATCTTCACGTGTTCGAGGCGATGGAGCGTTCCCTAGGGGGACCACGCCGGTTGATGGTCGGAGACAGCCTGGAACACGACATTGCAGGGGCACATGGTGCAGGCTGGGACAGCGTGTTCGTGCAAGGCGGTCTCCTGCGCCAGAATTTCACGGCTGGCGATGCGGCGGACACCCTGGCCAGACTCTGCGCTGTAGAGGGCGTTCGGGCGCCCACATACCGAATGGAGCTACTTGCATGAGCGCATACCTCGCACCTCCGGATTCAGAGTTCCGCGCCCTCTCTGCCCGTCTTGGCAAGGATCCGCTTCAGGTCCAAGGCCCTGGAGGAAACACCTCCTTGAAAGACGGCGATGTCATGTGGATCAAGGCCTCAGGCACGGAACTGGCGCATGCGGAACGACAGGACATCTTCGTCGCCGTAAGTCGCGCGGTAGCGCTGGCGGAAACGCACGGGTCCGCAGGAGACGGGAGTTGCCAGGCAGCCGTTCTCGACCCGCATTCCAAGCTTCGACCGTCGATAGAGACGACGTTTCACGCCGCACTCGATCATACGGTCGTAGTGCATACACATTCGGTCGCGACCCTGACGCATGCAATCAGCCCCGAAGGTCGTGCCGCCGCACGCGACAAGCTTGGAGGCCTGCCCTTCGTGATGGTGCCCTATGCCAAGCCCGGCCTGCCGTTGACCAATTCGATCATGTCAAGGGTGACGGCGGAAACAGCCGTGGTTGTTTTGCAGAACCACGGACTGATCTGCTGCGGCAGTTCAGCGTCGGAAGTTTCCGAACTGCTCGGCGAAGTGGAGGAAAGACTTGCCATGCCGCTTCGCGGGGCACAGTACACTCCCCCGGAAGCAAGTCCGGAATCCGGCATGGAATGGGTGAGCGAGGGGTGGATGGCACAGCAACAGCGCACCTGCACATTGGCGATGTCCGGTTCGTACTATCCCGACCACGTCGTCTTTCTCGGACCAGGAGGACTTCCTGCCAGCGGGCAAGAAGGCGCATGGCCAGCCAACCTTTCCGAGGGCGTCGGCATCGCGCTTCGTACTGACGCGTCATCAAGCCAACGAGCCATGCTGCGATGCCTTTCGGACGTGCTTGGGCGACTTCCGGAGGAGTGGTCTGCAAGTCCCATCGGACCAGAGGCAGAGGCAGAACTTCTGAACTGGGATGCCGAAAAGTACCGGCAGGCACTGGCTTCGCGCCCATGAGCCTGGCGCTAGGAATCGACGTGGGCACGAGCGGCATTCGAACCGCCGTCGTGGACGAATGCGGGGAAGTCCTGTCGAAGGCCCGATCGACGCATCTGCCCCTGGACCAGGATCGCATTGACGCGGAGAAGTGGTGGCAGGCGGTGGAAGCCTGCATGTTGCTCCAGGTCTCGTCACTGAACGAATCCGGTCGCAGGGGAACGGAGATTTCGCGGATCGCAGTTGACGGCACTTCGGGCAGCATGGTGCTGTGCGACGCCGGGCTGCGTCCGGTCGGCCGGGCATTGATGTATGATTCCGGCGGCTTTGAGACCGAGGCGGCGCAGATCGCCATGCACGCCCCGCGATCCCACATTGCGCGAGGACCGAATTCCGCGCTCGCGCGCGCCATGCGCCTCGTTGCGGAAGACACGGACGGGCTTGCCCGCCATCTTCTTCACCAGGCCGATTTCATCGCCGCCAAACTGATAGGCTGCGGCGGACATTCCGATCACAACAACGCCCTGAAGACCGGCCTGGATCCCGCGACTGGAACCTGGCCAGACTGGATCGGCAATGTCATTGACACTGCCCTGCTGCCACTCGCCCACGCGGCAGGAACTCCGGTCTCGGAGATCGAGCCCGATCTCGCCAACCGGATTGGATTGGCATCGAGTGCCGTTGTCTGCGCCGGCACCACCGACAGCATCGCGGCATTCCTCGCGGCAGCTCCTCCCAAGGCCGGAACGGCCGTGACCTCCCTCGGCTCCACCCTGGCAGTAAAGATGCTCGGTCACGAGCGAATCGACGATCCTGCAATCGGGCTTTATTCGCATCGACTCGGCGATTCCTGGCTGGTCGGCGGAGCGTCCAATTCCGGGGGTGCGGTACTCGCACAGTTCTTTTCGTCCGAGGACATTGCCCGCCTGAGCGCCGGCATTGACCCGAGAGCACCATCCGGCCTCGACTACTATCCGTTGATCCGTGCCGGAGAGCGATTTCCGGTCAACGATCCTAATCTTGCGCCGCGTGTTGCGCCCCGCCCCGCCGACGACACGACTTTCCTGCACGGCCTGCTGGAAGGCATCGCGCGAATCGAGGCGCAGTGCTATCGTGAAATAGAGAGTCGAGGCGGCGGTTTCCCGCAGGCAATCTACTCTGCAGGCGGAGGCGCAAGAAACACTGCATTCACTGAAATCCGGGCCAGGACGCTTGGCATCCTGCCGGCATGTGCAAGGAACGTGGAAGCCGCGATCGGCGTCGCGCGAGTTGCGGCGGGCATGTCCCGAAAGTCAGGCGGCGCAGCGACGAACGTCAAGACCTGACGCGACCCGCGAAGCACACATCGAATTACGGCGGCAGAAGACAATCTTCCCGATGGCCGAGTGCCTGGCTGGATGTAGGGTTGGCAGCAGCGAAGACTCAGTCCGCCGACGTCTCGGCGAGTTCGGCCCATTCACGTCTCTCGAAATGACAAGGCAACGAATTAGGTCCGGAATCCTTGAACTCTCGAACGGGTTGCGCGCCCACATCCCGACATGGAGGCTGCGCCGCGGATTTCGCGCACGCTCCAGAACGGGGACAGCAGTGCTGCCGCATCGGGTCGAGGCCAATGCTGGTCTTCGCGTTCCAACAGCGGAAATTCGACGTGCTGATGGTTGCCGTCGCGAAATTTCGCCTGTGCTTGTCCGGCCGCGCATACAGGGACAGTTTCCTTCGCGACGCCACAGACCTTCGCACCTCCAGAAGTCCGGGCAATCCCGTTGCGAAGAATGACCGTTGCTCGACCGCAGGAATTGCGGGGTGCCGATTCCGCTCGTCACAACCAGGCGCGGGACCGTCAGGGCGGAAGCCACGTCCCTGCCCATCAAATGCCTGTGCCGGCAGGCGAGATGTCTGGCGCCTTCGACGCAGATGCTGACGTGACCAAAGCCCGCAAAGTGCGCCTGTGTCACCCTTTCACGGCCCCTGCGGTCATGCCCGATATGATCTGGCGTGCGGCAAAGAAGGTGAACAGGAGCGGCGGGATCACGATCAGTGTTCCCATCGCCATGATCCGGCCCCATTCGACACCCGTGTCCGTAATGAACCCGGCCGCGCCAACAGGCAGGGTGCGCGTGGTCCGACCCGTAAGCAAAAGCGCGAGAATGAACTCGTTCCAAGCGATGCGGAACGTAAAGATCCCGGCGACTGCGTAGCCTGACTTCATGAGCGGCAGGAGCACCCTGAAGAACACCTGCAAGGGAGTGGCGCCGTCAACAATGGCCGCCTCTTCCAGCTCGACCGGGATCTGCTTGTAGAATCCAAAGAGCAGCCAGATGGCAAAGGGGAGGTTCAGCGCCGTGTAAAAAAAGATCAGCACCGCCAGATCGTTGTCGAGGCTGAAGTTCAGCACCATCGCGAAGGCCGGCACGGCAAGCACGGCCGGTGGCACCATGCGGACCAGAAGCGTGGAATTCGCGACCAAAACGCGGCCCCGAAACTCGGTCCGGGCCAGCGCATAGGCACAAAGCCCACCCAGGAACAACGTCAGGAAGGTGGCCACTGTCCCCACGATGACGGAATTCCAGAGGTAGCGATCGAACTTGCCACGTGTCATGATGTGTTCATAATTGTCCAGCGTCGGCACGAAGAAGAACCAGATCGGCTCTTTCTGCTGAACAATCACGTCGTCCTTGAAACCTGTGGCCACCATGATCCAGATCGGCGCGAGCGTGATCAGGGCCAGCAGGATCAGCGCCGCGTAATGACCCGAGACGTGAAGCGGATTGTTGATCTGTCTTGCTGCCATCTCAGATGTCCGCCTTCTCCTTCAACGGGTTTCCCATCTTCAAAATGCCAAAGCTCAGGAAGAAGACGATCACGATCAAGAGCACCGAGATCGCCGAAGCGTAGCCCAGCTGCTGTGTGTCGAAGGCCCGGTTGTAGATATGTAGCGACAAGAGTTCAGTGGCACGTCCTGGCCCCCCGCCTGTCAGGATGTACATCACCTCGAGCGCGCGAAATACATCGATCAAGCGCATCAGAAGCGCGATCAACAGGATTGATCGGATCATCGGCAGCTTGACAAAGAGAATGTGCTGCCACCAATTCGCTCCGTCGATCTTGGAAGCTTCCAACACCTCTGACGGCAGGGCCTGCAGGCCGGCGATCACGATGATGAAGATAAAGGGCGTCCATTGCCAGATGTCGGTGAAAACGATGGCAAAGAAGGCAAGATCGGCATCCCCGAGCCAGACCTGCGGCTCGATGCCGATCTGGCCAAGGTAGTAGTTGATCCAGCCGATCCGCGCATCGAAGAGATAGCGCCAAATCAGGCCGACCACCACGGGCGACACCATCAGCGGCAGGATGAAAATCGTGCGAAAGACCGACGCGCCACGAATGGGCCGTTCGAGCAGGAGCGCCAGCGACACGCCCAGGAGCATCTCGATGGAGATGGTCCAGAAGCCGAACTTGAGCGTGACCCAGATCGATTCCCCGACGTTTTCGTCCCCAATCATCCGGATGAAGTGCCGCAATCCTACGTAGGGGGCATCGTCGAAATCGGTACCGATCTTCCAGTCATAGAAGCTGAGGTAAAAGGCCTGGATCACCGGATAGACCAATCCCGCCAACATCACCGCAACGGCAGGCAGGATGAAGAAATATGGCCCCAACATCGAAAGATCCCAAGGCCGCGTTGCAGCAACGGGGACGATGTTTTCGGCGGCATCAGGCATATCAGCCAATCTTGATGAGGGACCGGAGGGGCGGTTTCCCGCCCGCTCCTACTGTTTTCCGAACGTTTATTGCGCGGCTCGGTAGTCGGCCCAAGTGTAGTAGCCCTCGCGTTCCATGATGGCGCGCAGCTCTTCATTTGCCTTGTCCATGATCGGCTGGATCGGATCATCAGTGGTGATGACCTGCGTGAGAGCCTGGCCGAGGACGTCGATGTTGATTTCGTTCCATTCCGGAATCAACGGGCGCCAGTCCGGGTCGGCGCAGGGAAGCTGATCGGCCACGATCGGGTAATCGTCGAACCCTTCCGTGTTGTTTTGAAGCGTCGATATGCGAACCGGATCGCCTCCGAGTTCGACCATGCGCTGGTCGCCGGCCTTGTTGGTCATGTACTGGATGAAGAGGAACGCCGCCTCCCTGTTTGGCGCGTTTGCCGGGATGCCCATGGCGAATCCGCCGGTTTCCGAGCCGCAACGGGTTCCCACCGGATGGAGGGCGTAGCCGACCTTGCCATCGATCTTCGACAGGTTTGGATTGCGCGACATGGCCGCGATCTTGAGCGTGTCCAGATGCATGGCGGCATCGCCTTGCAGGAAGGCTGCCGCAGCTTCACCGAAGCCGAAGGTCTCGATGCCGACCGGCCCGGTCTTGGCGACGTGACGCATGAATTCGGCAGCCTTCACGGCCTCGGGCGAGTTTACGACCGGGTTCCACTCGTCGTCAAAGATCTTGCCGCCCAACGGGGCGAGATGCAGCAACCAGCCTGCGGTCACCTGGTGACCAGTCTTCCCGCGCGAGGTCAGCGCCGGAATGCCCGCGTCATGCAGCTTGGTCATCGCTGCGGCCAGTTCGTCATAAGTAGTCGGCACTTCGATGCCCTGCTCTTCGAAGATGTCCTTGCGGTAGGCAAGGATCGAGGTCTCGGCCCCGAACGGAATGCCGTAGAGAGCGCCGGAAACCCCAGGCATGTATCCCTTCTTGCCACCGACAACGCCGCCGTTCTGCAAGTAGGCGCCGGCAACATCATCGATGTCATATTGCGGATCGACAAGCGAGCCAGACGTGAAATACTGGCTGAGCGGGGTCAAGAGGCCCTTCGATACGTACTCGCCCTTCCACATGACCACCCAGGAAACGACATCGTATTCGCCCTCCGGCTTCGACATCTCGAGGATCTGGCGGTCACGCAGCTTGAGATATTGCAACGCATCGATCTCAACTTCGATACCGGTTTCCTCTGTGAATTCATCCACTAGTGCCTCCGCCGCACTGAAATGCGCAAGCGCGGGCCAGCTGACCACGAGCGTAGTGCCCTCGTATTTCTCGTACGGGTTGGCAAATGACGCGGTTGCACACAGAAGCGCCGCAACAGTGGCCGTCGTCTTCTTCATTAGTCCATATGACATGGTATCCTCCTTTGTGTCATTCAATGGAATTCCTCAGGTGACGGTATCACCCGTCGTCTTGTCGAACAGGTAGATTCGATTGGTATCGAACATGTACGTTCCGCTGGTCAGCGGTGCGCTGTCCGGGCCAACCTCGATTGCGGCCGAGACTTGTCTGCCGCCGATGTCTGCAGCCAGAAACTGGCTTGAGCCGATGTATTCCGCAACTTTCACGTCCAAGTCGACCGGTGCGAGAAAAGACGCCTCGGTCCCGCCGTCGGCGGGCCGGGCTGCGAAATGCTCAGGCCGAAGGCCAACGATGACCTGGCGCGCCCCGTGCCCCTGCGCGGCCTTGTGCAAACGCGGCGGCAAAGGCAGGTCGAAGCCCTGTCCCATGACGCGCAGTCCGTCGCCCTGCAACTCCGCGTCGAGGAGATTCATCGAGGGCGAGCCGATGAAGCCCGCGACGAACAGGTTCCTGGGACTGTTATAGACTTCGCGCGGTGTGCCGACCTGTTGAACGTGCCCCTTTTCCATGATCACGATTCGGTCGGCCATGGTCATGGCTTCGATCTGGTCATGGGTCACGTAGACCATCGTGCGGTCGAGCCTTTTGTGCAGGATCGCCAGCTCGGTCCGCATGGTCGAACGCAGCTTGGCATCGAGATTCGACAAAGGCTCGTCGAACAAGAAACAATACGCATCGCGCACGATGGCACGTCCCATGGCGACACGCTGACGCTGCCCACCCGACAAGTCCTTGGGCCTGCGTTCCAGAAACTCCGTCAGTTCCAGCATCTCGGCCGCGGCCCGGACCCGGCGCGCGACCTCTTCCTTCGACGTACCCGCCAGCCGCAACGCAAAGGACATGTTTCCAGCTACATCCATATGGGGGTAGAGCGCATAGGACTGGAACACCATGGCAATGTCGCGCTCCTTGGGTCGAGCCCAAGTGACGTCCTTGCCCGCAATCTGGATCGTGCCGCTGGTCACCGGCTCAAGCCCCGCGATCATCCGCAGCGTCGTTGACTTGCCGCAGCCAGAGGGTCCGACAATGACGACGAACTCACCCTCGTCAAAAGACAGGTTCAGCGGCGGAATGACATTCACCGTGCCGTAGAACTTGGTCACGTCAACAAGTTGCACACCGCTCATCAGCTTTCCTCTTCGGACGGTCGTCCCGCCTCTGCGCCCCGATTGAACTTGATCCGCCGAATGATCTCCTCGTCACGCCGACGCTTGAAGGCCTCAGCGTCCCGTACGGTCCAGTCATAAAACCCCCGGCCCGACTTCATGCCCAGTTTGCCGTTGCTGAACAATTCGCCGACCGGGGTATCGGCGGGGTCGGCGACGGTTGACAGGTCGGCCCAAACCGCCTTGGCCGCGTCTGAGTTGATCAAGTCCAGTCCGGCAAGGTCAGCGTGCTCGAATGCCCCCATGGCGGGAAGGCGCGATGCGTAGCCGACTTTCAGGATCGTGTCGCAGGCCTTTGGGGTCACCAGATCCCGGCCGACGAGTGATGCAAACTCGCGCAGCACCGCATGCTGGATTCGCGACCACAGAAAGCCTGGAATGTCCGGGCATGTGACCGGCGTCTTGCCAGTTTGCGCCAAGAGCGCGGTTGTGGCCGCGACGGCACTGTCCGAACTGCCGCACCCAGGCACCACCTCGACAAGCTCGACCAGATGGGCGGGTTGGGCATAATGGGCAATGCAGAAATTCTGCGGGCGCCTGAGGTTGGATTGCAGAGCGCTGGCACTCAGGGCGGAAGTAGTGGAGGACAGGACTGTCGTCACTGGTGCAGCCAGTTCTGCCTCACCCAGCAACGCCCGCTTCAACGTGAGATCCTCCGCTATCGCCTCAATAACAAAGCCTGCATCCACGACGGAATTGGCAAGGTCGGCCCGAGGCGTGATCCGTTCCAGAACCGCCGTGCGGTCCCCGGCATCAGTCAACCCATGTCCCACGAGAAAGTCAAAGTCTTCTGTACAGCGATCAAGCGCGGGACCAAGCGCCTCGGCACGACGTCCCCAGAGCGTCACATGCGCTCCTCCCAAGGCAAGGGACAGGGCGATCTGCCCGCCCATTGTACCCGAGCCCAGCACGGCGCATCTCGGTAGGTCAGCCGACATAGTGCCAGCCACCGTCGCGCTGTTCGGCAAGCCCCTTCGCGACGAAGTCCTTCAGGCTGGCGTCAATCGACACCAGCGCGCGCCATTCGCGGACCACGTTCTGATCGTCGCAGCACTTGTCGCGAAGTTCCGAAAAGGAAATGCCCGGGTTCGTCTTCATGTGGGTGATCATCGAGGTCTCCACCTTGTCCACGCGACGACGGCAATCGTCGACCAGTTCCAGGGTTTCGACGACGGTCTTCGCGTCGTCATGGGCCAGGAGAACGGACTGCACGTCACGCTCGATCAGGAAGTTCTCGATCTTGCCGAACGTGGCACGCATCACGTTTGGATCCTCATAGAGATAGAGAACCGGATTGAATGGTGGCAACAGCGGGTCGGCCAGGACCAGCGTCTTGGTCGAAAGCTCAAAATAGCCCACCTCGCACATTGAATGGCCGAACACTTCGACGACCTCCAAAGCGACACCGCCGCCTAGATCGATCACGTCGCCATCCTTGATGAAATCCTCGATCGGGCCTTCGGTCGGGCCCATCCAGTCGAGATATTCCGTGTTGAGGTCAAATTGTTCGCCCTCGGGGAATGCGTGCACGATTGTCTTGGCGTTCAGCAAGTTGTCGGCCACGCGATCCGCGCGGGCGCGGTGACCGAGAATCCTGCAGCCCGTCTCGGCCTTGAGCCAGCCGTTGTTGCCGACGTGATCCATGTGCTCGTGGGTCAGGAGCAGGAAGTCGAGGTCCCCGCGCGCGATGCCAAGCTCTTCGAAAGCTTGCTTGAGCGCCGGCAGGCCGCCGTAAAGGCCGCTGTCGATCAGGCCGATCCTGTCGGCGCCGCGCACAAAGAAGACCCGGGTTGCCGTCTTGCCTTCGTGATCCCCGGGCAGTCCCATCGAAACGGTGGAAAACGGGCCAGACCGATAGCTGATGACCGACTTTTCCATTGCGGTTCCTCCTCTATTGTCCCTTGAAGGCGGGAGCGCCCTCTTCCATGAAGACGATGATGCCTTCCTTGCCGCCCTCGGTTCCAGAGACGGCGTCAAGCACGCAATGTACCCGCGTCAGCCCGACATTGAGCACCGCATCGAACCCATTTTCAACGACACGCCTAGCTTCCCGCAAGGCTACCGGCGCAATTTCGGCCAGTGCTTCGGCGAACTCCATCGTCCGCGACATCAACGCGTCATGTGCGCCGGTCTCCAACGCCGCGCCGGTCTCGACTGCTTCGGCGGCCGGCATCGCCTGTCCCGTCATCAGGATATCAATGGCCCTCATCGACCCTGGCACATGGGGCAGGCACCGTGCCCCGCTACCTCCCGGGATGAGGCCAAGCTTGATTTGCACGTGCCCCAGCTTGGCCCCTTCGCTGACGAAGGCAAGGTCGCAGCGCATCACCAGTTCGAGTCCGCCACAAGGCGCGTAGACGCTGGCCGCGCAGACCTTCGCTCGGGGCTGCCCCGCAGCCGGGCCAAAGGTCTGGTGCGAACGGCGCTGGAGTCCATCAAGCACGGTCTGCCCTACATCGTGACAACCCACGATATCCGCATCCGCCACAATTGCGCGCCCGGTACCGGTCACGACCAGGACCTCGTCCGGCAGCCTGAATGGGTCGGTTCAGCAAGTCCCGCCCCATCCCCTGTCTGGCCTGCCAACTGCCGGTGCTTCGACCCGATCGCCTGGCATAGGTGAACTTCGAGTTGACCGACTTGAAGTCCTCATGGGCCAACCCCAGCCGATCCGTCACGCCAGTCCGGAAATTCCCGGTCACGACATCGCAGGCATTGGCCATCGCAAGAAGCGGGACGCGACCATCCCGGGGCTTCAGATCGATCGTTATCGACCGTTCGTTCCGATTGAAGGTGTGGAACGCCGCGCCTTCCTTGCCAACGAATCCCCCGATCATGGGCATCGACCTTCTCCACCCGCCCTTGCCATGCCGTTCGATCTTCAGAACGACGGCACTCGTGTCCGCACTCGTTTGCGTGCAAGGCCGACCGAGCATCATTTGCGCGACGTCAGGGACCCGGATGCCATCAAAGACACCAGGCACGTCGGTCATTCCGGCGTCCTCCCAAGGATTGCGAGAAAACAGAGTTCCTCTCAGATGATTAAGCGCGTTACCATACAGAACTTGCCATTAAAACAAAAAAAGGATCCCAAATCGAAGCGAGACTGGAAGGGGATTGCCGACATTGCGACAATGGCGGAAATCGCGAGGAAGGTCGGCGTGTCTCAATGGGTCGTCTCTCGCGTCCCAACAAGGACCGAACCCTCAGGATCAGCAAAGAAGCGCGGGCACGCGTCGAAGACACGTTAATCGAATTGGGCTGCTCTCCTAACGTTGTGGCGCAATCCCTTGCCTCGTCACGTTCTGGCACAATTGCCGTCGTCGTGCATGACATTTCCGATCCAAAGAATGGTGCAGTCCTGCGTGGAGCCCAGCAAGAGACCGCCCGGCAGGGCATGGCCGTGCTTCTGGGCGATGCTTCCACCGGGACCGAGAGCAATGCACGATTGGCACGGATGATCCGCGGCGGCGGGGTCGACGGTCTCATCCTGCAAGGCGCTGGTGAGAATTCTGACTCCCAGATTGCCGCCGCCGTCCGCAAGGCCGTTCCGATTGTGCTCTTGCACGCAGACATGGAAATCGACGCGCGTCTCGTTTGCCTTCCCGACAAGGAAGCCGCGTTGCTTGCGACGGGTCACTTGCGCGATCTTGGTCATCAGTGCATCGGGTGCCTGGCGACCGAGTCGGGACTGACGTGCACCGACGCCCGACTGTCAGGCTGGCGCCAAGCGACGGGGACGGATGCAGACGACTCCCTCATCGTGCACGCCTCCCCAAATGCCACCCAGGGCGAACTCGGGATGCAGGAACCGCCCGAACGCCGCTCCGGCATCACCGCCGTCGTCTGCTTCAATGTCGTTTCGGCGGTCTGCGCGTTGCGTCAGATCTAGTCGGAACTTCACTGACCTGAAAGACGGTTTTGGCCAAGCGTGACTGGGTTTTTGCCGGATTCAGCCTGTCACGCTTATGTAAGCATCCAGGTCCGCGCCGAGCAGCCCGAACGCCTTCGCCTGCAGTTCGGTCGGCTCCGTGGCGATCCGGAACAGGCTGTCGGGCCGTCCCGGAAGCGAGGCGTCGTTCAGCGTCAGCGTGCCGAGGTCGTCGAGCAGGGTGCGGAAGCTGTGGACCGGCAGCCCGTCGGGGGTCCGCTTCGTGTCGGCCTTTGCCTTCGCGCTCTTCGAGACCTCGGCCTTCTCCACCGGCGAGCTGCGCTGCGTCCGGGCGCCCTCGCGGTCGTCGTCCTCGAACAGCATCGGCGCGAGGCGCCGGCGCATGTGCCATTCCACGTGGAGCGCGAGCATGCACATGAACACGTGCGCCTTCACGTGGTCGGCCGAATACACGTAGACAGGACGGATGCGCAGGTCGGTCTTCGCGTTGCGGAACGCGCGCTCCACGCCCGCGAGCGACTTGTACGCATCGACCGCGGCCGCCGTCCCCATGGCCTCCGGTCCCAGGCTGGTGCGGATCACGTAGACGCCGTCGAGCCTGGCCTCGGCGGCGATCCGGTCCTCGCGGCGGCGCCAGGCGATGCTGCCGTCGGCGACGTCGACCTCGAGATGCTTGCCCACCTTGCGGCGGTTCACGTCCCGGCCCACCCGGCGGTCGATCGCCGCCCGGCCCTTGAGCCGGCCCGAGCGCACCGACGCCGCGATCCCGTGCAGCGCCTCCTCCGTGGCCTTGAGCAGGTCCTCGCGCTTGCGCCGTCTCTCCTCGCGGAGCCGGGGGTTCAGGCAGACCATCAGCCGCTCGCCGGGGAAGTCCGGGCCCGTGACCTCCGCCACGGCGTCGGGCACCAGCGCCTCGGGCACGAGCGGCGCGGGCGCGCCGTCCGGGCCCTCCCTCAGCAGCTTGCGGATGTCCGCCGTCTTCAGGGCCGAGATCCAGTCGAGCCCCGCCGGCTCGAGGTCCTCGCGGATCCGGGCCGTGGTGAGCATCCCCCTGTCGCCCACCAGCGCGACGCGCCCGATGCCGAAGCGCTTCCGGACCTTGTCCACCTGGCTTGAGACGGTGGAGGGGTCGGACGCGTTGCCGGGGAAGACCTCCACGGCGACGGGACACCCGTCGGAGGCGCAGAGCATCCCGAACACGATCTGCCGCTTGCCCTTCTTGCCGTCGCGGTTGTGGCCGAAGGCCGCGAGCGTGCACTTCGAGCCTTCCAGGTAGCTGGAGCTGACGTCGTACAGGATGAGCGTGCCGTCCTTCAGGTACCTGTTCGCGAGGCTCCGCTCGATCCAGGGCTGGCGCTTCAGCAGCCAGTCGAGCATGTCCAGCACCTCGTTGCCGGAGACGGGCCCGAGCCCGAGCAGGGATCCGAGGCTCGTCGAGGCGGTCTCCGGGTCCAGCGCCCGGGCCGTCGCGAGCTTCGAGGCCGGGCCGATGATCCGCGCGGCGACGGCGGCGAGCGCGAGGTCCCGCATGCGTTCCGCCTTCCGGCCGAGGATCCTCGCCATGCCGAGCGAGCGCATCGTGCCCAGCACGGCGGCCACGTGGCCGTGGGGAAGGGAGCGGCGGATGGCGAAGGCCTTGCGGGGGTCGTCGAGGACGACCCCGCCCCTGAGCACGGCGCGGAAGCCGTCGACGACGGCGGGATCGAGGCCGGAGAGGTTGGCGACGGTCTTGTGGCGCACGCGCCGTCCCTCGCACCATGTCTTCCTGAGGAGGACGGCCCTGGTTCCGTACTGGTTGGGGATCACGTCGATTCGGATGGACATCCGCTTATGTAAGTTGTTTCCTGCCTGTCATTCCGCAAATAAGGCAAGGGATCGGCGATGTCAACGAACTTCTTATGTAAGTTGGAATCCCGCACCGGGCGCCCCGTGACCGGCAAGAGGCCGTTGCGTTTCAGTGCGTTGTGCGGGATGAGCGGCCGATCAGGGGCTGGAAGTTCCGTCTAGTCGGCAGGCCTCGGAGTACCTGACAACTCTTCGGTGATCGCCATTCACGATTTGCAGTTCGCGCCCGACCTCAGCGTCCCATCGACCGTGCTCGCGATGCCGCTTTCGGAAATGGGTGAACCGGCCGCAAAGTCCATCTGTGTCCCGTAGCCGTCGGCCAGGACATGTACTGTATTCAGCCAACGGCCTGAACTTATCGTTCGAAAAGGTGCCGCACCCCCAATTGCGACCTAGCGCGCTGTCCCAAGATTGCCGAGGCGGTCGCGTTCGACGCCAACATCGTCGAACCTTGCAAATGTGATTGAATGCCGAGCGTCGCAATTGGTCAATGCGAAATCCGGGACAAGTCTGAGGTGGCGCTGAAGCCTCTCAGGCCAGCCATCGAGCGCAACACGACATCCACGTAGCGCCCGCAATCGGCTTCTTGGCAACGACTGGAGATGGGGAGAGGTGCGAAATTCAAGAACGATGGCCCCGCATTCCTGCTTCCCAGATCGTGCTTTCAAACAGGGAACCGCCCAGTCATGCAGAGGCCAGGAACAGTTTTCGGCCGCCATTGCCCTGAACCGTCGCAGCACACTTCGTGATGCGGACGAAAGACGCCACGCGGTGGCTCAACCGGAATAGAGGATGGATCGCCGAAACTCCATCGAGTCTCCCTGCGTTGGAGACGCCCGAGTCCCCAGAAATTTCGATCGGGCCTCCGTCCGCCTCGTCAAACGGGCCACTGCTCGAAGACCTTGGGCAGGTGGCTCGAACCACGAAGAATTCCGACGTCGTGGGCCGTGACATCTCCGGCTTCGGGCCAAACAGGCGATCACGCCTGATCGAAGTGAAGACCACCAACGGATGGGAACGAACGCCCTTCTTCATTTCCCGCAACGAGTTTGCCGTTCCGGAAGAGCGCCGCTCCGAATTGTGCCTTATCCAGCTGTGGAGCTGCTGTCGCGCACCGAGGGCGTTCAAGAATTGCCCGCCGCTTGAAGTCCATGTGTCGCTGATGGCAACGGCGTTCCGGGCGGACTTTCGCGAAGCGCGCGAACCTCACGCCAAAGAGGCGCTGCAAGATCCAAATTCGAGACTGGAGTGGGAGTCGGCTCCCTATCGTGGCTTCTCGATGGATACGTGGCCGCGCAACCCATCGCTGAGGCCGCAGACATATTGCGTGCCCGAACGAGTCGACCTATTGTCCCGACTGACTGCAGCGATGGCGTCGCTGCCCCGGCGGTGGTCCGGGTCCAGGAGATCATGGCCCTGTACGCCGGGGCGATGGCCAGAGGAGAGACCGCCATGGCTGACACGCGCCCCGAATTCCTTGTTCTCGAAAGCGGCGAAAAGGCCAAACTGCCGTTTGCCTCCGAAGAATATGCCGCGCGTCTGGCAAGGCTTCGCGCCGTCATGGAGCAAAGAGACGTCCCGGTCGTGCTGCTCACGTCGATGCACAACATTGCCTACTATTCAGGCTTTCTTCATTGCGCCTTTGGTCGTCCCTACAGCTGCATCGTGACCAAGGACCGCTGCACGACAGTCTCGGCAAACATCGATGCCGGCCAGCCTTGGCGGCGCTCGATCGAGGACAACCTCATCTACACGGACTGGAAGCGCGACAACTACTGGCGCGCGGTGAAGTCCGTCATCGGCGCCCCCTCCAGGCTCGGGATCGAGGCAGATCACCTGACTCTTGCCGCCGACCGGACATGCCGCGAAATGCTGGGCGCCGACGAACTGGTCGATGTCGCGCCGGACGCGATGCGACTCCGGATGGTCAAGTCGCCTGAAGAAATCGCGCTCATCAAGGAAGGGGCCCGTATCGCGGACATTGGAGGCTGGGCGATCAAGGAGGCGATCAGCGAGGGCGTCCGCGAAATCGATGTCGCAATGGCCGGGCGAAACGCGATGGAAATCGCGATCGCTGATGCCTTCCCGGACGCGGAATACCGCGATACCTGGGTCTGGTTCCAGTCAGGGATCAACACTGATGGTGCGCATAACCCTGTCACCGGACGGCGGCTTGAAACCGGCGATCTCCTGAATCTCAACGCGTTTCCGATGATCAACGGGTACTACACAGCGCTCGAACGCTCGCTCTTTCTCGGGGAACCCGATGCCGAAACGCTCAGGATCTGGCGAGCCAACGTTTCAGCGCACGAACTCGGTCTCTCGCTCATCAGGCCGGGCGCGACGTGTTCCGGAATCTGCACGGAGATCAACAGGTTCTTCGAAGACGAAGGGCTCCTGCAGTTCCGGTCCTTCGGATATGGCCACTCCTTCGGCATACTTAGCCACTACTACGGACGGGAGGCCGGGCTGGAACTTCGCGAAGACATCGACACGACCCTGGAACCGGGCATGGTGGTCTCCATGGAGCCCATGCTGCTGGTTCCCGAAGGCCGGCCCGGGGCCGGCGGGTATCGCGAACATGACATTCTTGTAGTTGACGGCGACCGCGCAACCAACATCACTGGATTTCCTTACGGGCCGGACCACAATGTCATCGGAGCCTGATGCCGGGCACGTCCGACATCCTTGCCCCCGCGCTGAACGGACCAGCGATCGGTTTGCCCCCGGCGGCCGCGCGCCGGCAGGTTGCTGCCACAAGGGCGGGAGCTGCGTGCGGGCAGGCCGCCGACGGCGCGCCAGGTCCTGCACGGCAATCTGCCCGTGCAGCTTAGGCGCCTGCGTCACCGACCCCAGGCGTTGCTCCCTTCCCATGAATTCTCAGGCCCCTCGACTTGCGGGGCAAATCGACCAGGGATTCTTGTACACCTCAGTGGGGACAGCCTGCTGCGCTCGAATCTCGATTCAGGTATTGGCAAATGACAGACTCGATGCCGTCGCGATAAATCAGGGTCAGCCATCGCTCGAATGCCGAGGAGAATCTCGGCGCGTCAGAGAGGTCACCGTAGATTTCGCGCATCTCAAGCCAAGTGTGCGGGACCTCTCGGGCACGGGCCGCATAGGCCGTCAGGTCATCCCAGAACGGATCATTCGACTCAATGCGGCTGCCGTCCTCGCGCGTCCCCTCACACATCCGTGCCCACAGCGCCTCGACCAGGCTCAACCCCTCGACTGAACCACCCGCAGCCAGCGCCTCTCGCAGAATGGGCAGGACAAAGCGGGCGTGCCGCGATGATCCGTCGAAAGCGACGCGTCGGGTGGTGTCGACAATCTCAGGGTTGGAGAAGCGGCGCTCGACCAGTTTCTTGTAGTTCGCTGGCGTCATGTCGGGCACCGGGTGCACGTAGGGCGCGATCTCCTCGGCCTGGACCTTGCGAAACAGCGCCGCGATCAACGGGTGCTCCATGCAATCAGCGATCGTTTCAACCGACAGGAGCTCGCCCGCGTTGGAGAGCACCTGATGCCCGGCGTTCAGCATCCGGATCTTCATCGTCTCGTAGTCGTGCACCGCGTCGGTGAAGGTGGCACCGACTTCGTCCCAGTCCGGCCGCCCGGCGCAGAAATCGTCCTCGATTACCCACTGACGGTAGTTCTCGTGAGTGACGGGCGCGGCATCGTCGATCCTGAAAGATCGCGCAAGGGCAATTTCCTTGGGGCCGGTCGCCGGCACAATGCAATCCACCATCGAATTGGGAAAGCTGCAATTGCAATCGATCCAGTCGGCAAGACCTGGATCGCTCAGGCGGGCGAGCGACACGACCGTTTGGCGCAGGATGGCGCCGTTGCCTTGCAGATTGTCGCAACTTTGCCCGGTGAATGGCCCATGCCCAGCGGCGCGGCGCAGCTTCAGTGCCGCTATCATGGCGCCGAAGGCGGTGCGTGGATTGTCCGGGTCTTGGGCGTCGTGGGCGATATCGGCGTGTGCGGCGTCGAACCTGCCGCTTGCGCCGGTGTAATATCCGCCCTCTGTCACGGTCAGAGAGACGATGCGGACTTGCGGATCGGCCATGGCACGGATCAAGGCGCCGTTGCCGCCCTCGACCGGCACGTAGTCGACCATGGGCCCGATGACCTCGGCGCTCGCGCCGGAGGGGTCAAGTTCGATCAGCGTGGTCAGGCAGTCCTGCGCCAGGAGCCTTTCACGCATCGCTGCGTCGTAAGGCCTTACCCCTGCGCCAATGATGGCCCAGTCCAGCGCGCGGCCGACTTGCATCAACCGGTGCAGATACCATGCCTGATGCGCGCGGTGGAAGTTGCCCAGTCCGATGTGCACGATCCCGGGCGTCAGGTTGCCTCGGTCGTAGCGTGGGCGTTCGATGCCCTCGGGAAGGCTCGACAACGTGTCATTGCCGAGTTTTTTCATGGCTTCCCCCGAATTCATCGCTCAACTCATCCTCTGACCGCCATCAAACCTGCGGGTCCGAGCGACGATGCGGTCGACCACGCCGGGGAAATCCGTTCTGGCGATTTGCGCGCCCACGCGACGTCGATATCGGCAAGAACGGCACGAGCGCCTTCCGCCACACGGGCTTCCGCACAGGCGCGCCCGATACTGCGCGCCGTGCCGAAAGTCATTGCGGTCTTGCCTTCGAGCCGTTTCATTCCATCCGGAGCCCCTTCGCGTCGAACTTGTGAAGATGCTCGGTGCGTGGCGTCAGGTGGACCTCGGCGCCGTATTCGAGTGCCATCTCACCCGTGGCCCGCACCGTGAGCGGCTCGTGCGAGGCGTTGCACTGGACGTGGAAGAAGGTGTCGGAGCCTAGGTGTTCCGACACGCCCACGGTGCCATGCCAAACTCCCTCTTCCTCGTTGATTTCGATGTGCTCGGGGCGGATGCCGATCGTCGCGGCGCCGTACTTGTCGGCCCCGGGCCCTTGGATCAGGTTCATCTTCGGGCTGCCGATGAAGCTCGCCACGAAGGTATTGCGCGGGCGCTGGTAGAGTTCGAGCGGTGAGCCGACCTGCTCGATCACGCCCGCATGCAGCACAACGATCTTGTCGGCCATGGTCATGGCTTCGACCTGGTCGTGGGTGACGTAGATCATCGTCGTCTTGAGGCGCTTATGCAGCTCAGAGATCTCCAGTCGCATGCCCACGCGAAGGGCGGCGTCGAGGTTGGAGAGCGGTTCGTCGAACAGGAATGCGGCCGGTTCGCGCACGATCGCGCGACCGATGGCGACGCGCTGGCGCTGCCCACCCGAAAGCTGGCCAGGGCGCCGATCAAGGTAGTCGGTGAGGTTAAGCACCTCGGCTGCCTGCGCAACGGCCTTGTCCTGCCGGGCCTTGTCAAGACCTGCCATGCGCAGAGGGAAGGCGATGTTCTTGCGCACCGACATGTGCGGATAGAGCGCGTAGCTCTGGAACACCATCGCAAGGCCGCGCTTTGCCGGCACGACTTCGGTTGCATCCTGGCCATCGATCGTGACGTGGCCTTCGGTGACGTCCTCGAGGCCGGCGATCAGGCGCAGGAGCGTGGACTTCCCGCAGCCCGACGGGCCGACGAACACCACGAACTCGCCATCTTTGATGGTGAGGTCGAGCGGCGGAATGACCTCGACACTGCCGAAACTCTTGGATACCTGGTTGAGTTGAATCTGTCCCATGTCCGTTCCCCTTATTTCACGGCGCCGAAGGTCAGGCCGCGGACAAGTTGTTTCTGGCTGAACCAGCCCATTATCAGGATTGGTGCGATGGCCATGGTCGATGCCGCCGAGAGCTTGGCGTAGAACAAACCCTCCGGGCTCGAGTAACTGGCGATGAAGGCCGTAAGCGGGGCCGCCTTGGCCGCAGTAAGGTTGAGCGTCCAGAACGCCTCGTTCCAGGCGAGGATGACGTTCAGGAGCAACGTCGAGGCCATGCCCGGGATCGCCATCGGCGTGAGCACGTAGAGGATCTCTGCGTGCAATGTGGCGCCATCCATCCGCGCCGCCTCCAGGATCTCGCCGGGGATCTCCCTGAAGTAGGTGTAGAGCATCCAGACGATGATCGGCAGGTTGATCAGCATCAGTACGAACACGAGCCCGGCGCGGCTGTCGAGAAGTCCGAGCCGGATGAACAGAAGGTAGATCGGGTAGAGCACGCCGACGGCGGGCAGCATCTTGGTCGAGAGCATCCAGAGGAGGATGTCCTTGGTGCGTTTGGAGGGCACGAAGGCCATCGCCCAAGCTGCGGGCACAGCGACAAGAAGGCCCAGGAGAGTCGAGCCGAAGGCCAGGATGACCGAGTTTGCGAAGTGCCGCGAATAGTTCGAGCGCTCCTGCACGACCCCGTAGTTTTCCAGGGTCCATGGCGCAGCGAGCACTTCCAGCGGGGCCTTGATCGCGTCGCCCTCGGCCTTGAACGACATGACGAAGATCCAGAGGATCGGGAAGAAGATCAGCAGGCCAACCGCCCATGCGGCAAGGGAGTTGATCGTCTTTTGGCGGGTAGTGACGGCACGGGCCATGGTCGTTCCCCTCACGCGTCCAAGTTCTTGCCGACGATGCGCATCAGGAAGATCGCAACGATATTGGCGAGGATGATGGCATAAACGCCACCGGCGGAGCCGAGGCCCACGTTCTGGCTCTCCAGCACGCGCTGGTAGATCAGGTAGGTCAGCGTCTTGGTGCCGAAGGAGCCCTGGGTGGTGACGAAAATCTCTGCGAAGATCGACAGCAGGAAGATCGTCTGGATCAGGAGCACGACGGTGATCGCGCGGCTCAGGTGCGGCAGAACGATGAAGACAAAGCGCTGCGGCCAGCGTGCGCCATCCATCTCGGCGGCTTCGAGCTGCTCCTGGTCGAGCGACTGAAACGCCGTGAGCAGAATCAGCGTCGCGAAGGGCAGCCATTGCCAGGACACGATGAGAATGAGCGAGGGCAGCGATGCCTGCGAGAGCCATTCGATCGGTTCGGCCCCGACACTTCGCCAGACATGGGCAAAGAAGCCGTTCACCGGGTCCATGAACATGTTCTTCCACACCAGGCCCGACACGGTCGGCATGACGAAAAATGGAGCGATGACCAGGATGCGGACAACCCCCTGACCCCACATCGGCTGATCAAGCAGGAGGGCGAGGAAAATCCCGAGGATCACCGTGATCACCAGTACCCCGCCGACGATGACAAGCGTCGCGTAGACACTTGGCCAGAACGAACTCGACGTCACAAATCGTGAGTAGTTGGCGAACCCCACCCAATCCAGCCCGTTGGCCAGCGAGTCGCCACGCATCGGCAGGTATTTCTTGAAGGAGAAGTAGAGCGTCATCGTCAGCGGCACGAGCATCCAGCCGAGAAGAAGGACCACCGCCGGGGCCATCATCAACCGGGCTGCGGATCGGGAGTGCTGGGTTGCCATGGACGTACCTCCTCTGATGACAGCCTGACTCGGCTGCCCGGAATGATAACGCAACGGGATCGCTTTGGCAGGTCTCAGGGGGCGACCATGGCCGCCCCCTGACGGGGAGGATAGCCTAGTAGCCGGCCGCTTCCATTGCGTCGGTGGTCAGCGCTTGCGCCTTGGCCAGCGCCTCTTCCACGGATTGCTGGCCTGCGTAGACAGCCGAGAACTCCTGGCTGACTTCCGTTGCAATGCCGGCAAACTCGGGAATGGCGACAAACTGGATCCCGACATAGGGCACCGGCTTGACGGTCGGGTTGTTGGGATCCGCAGCGTTGATGGAATCGAGAGTCATCTTTGCGAACGGCACCGCCTGGTAATCCGGGTTCTCGTAGAGCGAGGTACGGGCACCCGGCGGCACGTTGGCCCAGCCTTCGTTCGCCGCGACGAGCTCGATATACGCCTTCGAGGTGGCCCACTCGATGAACTGCTTGGCAGCCGCTTCTTTCTGGGTGCCAGCAGGGATCGCCAGGGCCCAGGCCCAGAGCCAGTTCGAGCGCTTGCCGAGCCCGGTGTCAGGCGCCAGCGCAAAGCCGACACTGTCCGCGACGGTCGAGTCGTTGGGGTTGGTCACGAAGGACGCCGCAACGGTAGCGTCGATCCACATGCCGCACTTGCCCTGCTGGAACAGCGACAGGTTCTCGTTGAAGCCGTTGGTGGCGTAGCCCTGCGGGCCGTAGTCGTTCATCAGGTTGACGAAGAAGGTCAACGCTTCGTTCCACTCCGGCTGATCGAACTGTGCCTGCCAGTCTTCGTCGAACCAACGCGCGCCGAACGAGTTGGCCGTGACGGTAATGAAGGCGCCGCCTTCACCCCAGCCGGCCTTGCCGCGCAAGCAGACACCGTTGATGTCGTTTTCGGGGTCATCCATGGCCGCGGCGGCTTCCCGGATGAATTCCCAGGTCGGCGCATCCGGCATCTCCAGGCCGGCCTTTTCCATCAGGTCGGTGCGGTACATGATCATTGAACTTTCGCCATAGAACGGCGCAGCGTAGAGCGTGCCGTCATGCGACAGACCGCCTCGCATGGCGGGCAGGATGTCGTCGACATCGTATTCGGCCGACAGATCGTCCAGCGGCACCAGCCAGCCGTTGGCACCCCAGATCGGGGTTTCGTACATGCCGATGGTCATGATGTCGAACTGGCCGCCCTTGGTCGAAATGTCGGTGGTCACGCGCTGACGCAGCACGTTCTCCTCGAGGGTCACCCATTCGACATCATGGCCGGTCTTGGCGGTGAAGTCGTCTGTATATCCTTGCATGCGGATCATGTCGCCGTTGTTGACTGTGGCGATGGTTATGGTTTCCGCATAGGCGCTGCCGGCTGCGATAAGCGACAGTGCAGTGGCCGTGCGGAGTGCGTTCTTGAGAAACATTCGAATCCTCCCTAGGGTTAAATCGCAACGCAACACTAGCAAGAATCCAGCGCGTGTCAATAACAATTTTACGCGTGATAACTTTTATGCTGATGCTCGAAGCACGAGACGCGCCGAGAACAGGGTTTCGGTCCGGTCGTCGAACCGGCCGCCCGCCTCGATCAATCTGAGCAGCGTTTCGGCACCGCAATCCGACACCATGTCGTATTCGTGAGCCACGGTGGTCAGGGGCGGGCAGGTGAAGCGCGAATAGGGATGGTCATCGTGGCCGGCCACACGCAATGCGCAGCCGCTTCCGCGTCCGATGCGCAGCCCCTTTTCGTAACAGGCGGCCAAGAGCCCGATGGCAAGACGGTCGTTGCTGCAAAGGACCGTGTCGGTGGGGAACGAATGCTCCTGGAGTGCGCGCATACCCCCATGGTAGCCAATTTCTTCAAGGTTCCAGCCTTCGCCTTCCACTTGGACAAGCATCGGCTCCAACCCGTGACTTTCCATTGCTTCGATGTAGCATCGATGGCGCGCGAGCGAGTTCGGGTTGCCCGGGTTCCTCATCTCGAAGAAACACGGCGGCTCCCCGGTCCGTGTAAGATAGTCAACGCTCTGCGACACGAAGCTCTGATTGTCCGAACCGACAAACGCTTCTCCGATTCCAGCAATGTCTCTGTCCAGCAGGACCGTCGGAACCTCTTCGCAAAACCGGGCAAGATGATCCCGGTCGGAACTCCGGCCGAGCGGGGCCAGAAGCACACCCGACGGACGCAGTGACCTAAGGTTGTTCAGAGCCTCGCCTTCGAGTTTCCGCTCGCCGTGCGAACTGAACAGCGTCGCGTGGAAACCGGCTTCGATGCAGCGGCGTTCCAGGGTTCTTGCAATCTCTGCAAAGACAGGGTCAGCAAGGTATGGAACGATGATGCCTACGCTCTTCGTGAGCTGGCGGTTCTGGTTCATCGCGTAAATGTTCGGGCGATAGTCGTACTGTTCCAGTGCGGCCTCAATCCGCTCACGGGTCGACTTGCGGACACTTCCCGGGTCGTGAAAGTATTTCGAGACAGTCGGGCGCGAGACTCCGCTTGCCGCTGCGAAGTCTTCCATGGTTCTGATAGTCGGCTCTTTCAACCTAGAATCTCCTATGTGCGCCGACTCCGGCCAGTTTGCGGCGAATGCGGACGAATCTTCGACACCGGTGGTGCCAGCCTTCACAAAAAACATGACGCGCGCAAAGCAATATTTTACAGTACTGGGGTCCTTTGACAATCGGGTTGCGATTCTGGCGGATCGATGCCAATCCGTGCCTCGATGACCGCCGGAACGGCGGCACGGGCTAGACCAGGGCTAGACCAGCAGGTGGCCAGTCAGCGACCCCTCCCAGAATGGAGGGGCATCTTGAGCGGCGCAAGCCCCGAGAGCCCATGCTGACCGGCACGAGAAGGGAGACTTCCATCCGATCCGCCTTGCACCATGCGTCCAAGACCCGCTCCGGAACGCTTCCTCCGTCCCGGACCCTGGAAGAGTCGCCTGCATGCACGCCAGGTCGGGCAAAACACGGGGCGATTCCAGGCGCGGTGGTGCAAGATGTGCGAGGGGAGCCCGGCTCCGGCCAGCGATTGCATGATCCTTCCGTGCGGTTCTTGACTCGCGATGCACCTCGCGCCCACGAATTGATCGCCGCGCCGGAAACCGCGATGCCGAACCGGCCACATCATCGCGTTGGAGACCGAAATCAGGACCTGGAGAACCTGGGCCATGACGTGGACAGTCCAGCCGCGGTCTGAGGCCAGGGGCATCAGCTTCATTCGTGTCGGCACGGGCTCCAGGCTGTATCTGGTGCACGGCGTGGGCCTGCGAGCGGAGGCATGGATGGCGCAAGTCAGCAAACTGTCGGCGACGCTGCACTGCCGTGCCTTTGACCTCCCGGGCCACGGTGCGAGTCGCGCCCTGCCGCGCCCCGCGACGCTGACGCAGTTCACGGACCGCATCGCGGCTGCAATCGATGCACCGGGAGTCGTTGCCGGACATTCGATGGGCGCGATGATCGCGCTCGACCTGGCGGTCCGCCATCCACAACTGGTCCAGGGCGTTGCTGCGCTGAACGCCATCTATTGCCGCAGCCCGAAAGCCGCAGAGGCGGTGCGACGACGCGCGGCGGACCTGTCCACCACGGAACTGGCAGATCCGGAAGCGACCCTGACGCGCTGGTTTGCCGATCAGGACACCGCCGAGCGGCGTGCATGCCGGAAGTGGCTGACCGGAGTGGCCACTGAGCACTACAGGACGGCCTATGAGGTGTTCGCGGCGGAGAATGGACCTGCAGATGCGGATCTGGCCCGCGTGACATGCCCGGGGCTGTTCATGACCGGCGGCAGTGATCCAAACTCGACCCCGGCGATGAGCGAAGCGATGGCACGGATCGCACCGAATGCCCGTGCCGTCATCGTTGCGGGGGCGGCGCACATGATGCAAATGACGCATGCGGGAAAAGTGAACGCCGCGCTTGAAGACCTGATCCGGGAGGCGACCCGATGACTCCGCCCGATCGCCGCGCCCTGCGGGATGCCTTTGGCGGGTTCATGACCGGCGTGACCGTCGTGACGACGCGGGAGCCTGACGGGTCGGCCCTTGGATTCACGGCCAACTCCTTTTCTTCGGTCTCCCTGGAGCCGCCGATGCTGTTGGTCTGCTCCGGCCGGTCGCTGTCGAGCCACGACGTCTTCGCGACTTGCGCTCACTTCGCCGTGTCGGTCCTGGCCGAGGGGCAGGAAGACGTGTCGAACGTCTTCGCCAGCTTCAAGGGGGACCGGTTCGCCCGGATTGCCCATGCCCCCGATGCCAATGGCATCCCTGTGATCGACGGCGCTGTCGCCAAGTTCTCCTGCCGCAGGGTGCGATCCATCCCAGGGGGCGATCACACCATACTTCTGGGGGAGGTCACCGGCTTCACGCACAGTGACGGGTTGGGTCTTGGCTACGCCCGGGGGCGATACTTCAGCCTGGGCCTGGAACGCGCCGCGGTGTTTGCCGACAGCACCCGCCGGATAGTGGCTGCTGCCCTGATCGAGCAGGACGGCCATGTCCTGCTGGAAGAGGGCCAGGGAGGACTGCGTCCCCCGCAGTTCGAGTTCGAGGCTCAAGGCAATCTTCGCGCCGCAATGGAGGCACGACTGGCCGGATCCGTCATTCTGGGAAGCGCCTACTCCATCTTTGACGACAGGCAGACCAACACCCACTATACGTGTTTCTTGGCGCAAGCCACGCAAGGCTGCGCGCTGGCGGGAAGGCTTGTCCCGATCGACGATCTCGCAGGCTTGACCTTCGAGACGCCGGCGATTGCCGCGCTGTGCACTCGATTCGCCCTCGAATACGGCACCCGGGACTTCACCCTTTATGTCGGCGACGAGGCGTCCGGAGACCGGCACGAGATCAGCAAGGAGCCTTGACCATGGAGTTTTCGCTGTTTTCCCATATGGAACGCCTGACGCCAGAACAGTCGCATGCGGAGCTGTACGAGGACTTCGTTTCGCTGTGCCAAATGGCTGACGAGGGCGGGATGCGGGCGATCTGGACCGGTGAACATCACGGAATGGAGTTCACGATCGCGCCCAACCCCTTCCTGTCGCTCATGGACCTGTCACATCGCACCAGGAATGTCCGGTTGGGTACCGGCACCGTCATCGTGCCGTTCTGGCATCCGATCAAGCTTGCCGGCGAAGCTGCCGCGACCGATCTGATGACCGGCGGCAGGCTGGAACTGGGAATCGCCCGCGGCGCCTATTCCTATGAGTACGAGCGTCTCATGCCGGGGCTGGACGCCTGGGAGGCCGGACAGCGAATGCGGGAAACTGCGCCACTGCTGCGCCAACTGTGGCAGGGCGATTGCGCCCATGACGGAAAGTACTTCAGCTTCCCGGCGTCCACGTCCTCGCCCAAGCCGGTGCAACCTGGCGGCCCGCCCATCTGGGTCGCGGCCCGCGACCCCAACAGTCACGAATTCGCGGTGCAAAACGGCTTCAACGTGCAGGTCACGCCCCTTTGGAAGGGCGACGAAGAGATCGATACGCTGATGGGCCGCTTCAAGGACGCCTGCGCGGGCCATGACGGGCCGCGCCCAAAAGTCCTGCTGCTGCATCACACCTATGTCGGAACCGATGCCGGGGACATCGATCAGGCTGTGCAGGACCTGACGCGGTATTTCGCCTACTTCGGGGCGTGGTTCCAGAACAAGCGACCCGTGTCACAGGGCCTGATCCAGGCGCTTGGCGGAGAAGAGGTTGCCGCCAACAGGATGATCTCTCCCGAAGCGATCAGGCGCGACCTGACCATCGGGACCGCGCAGCAGGTGATCGACCGGCTGAAACGCTACGAGGACCTGGGATACGACGAGTTTTCGCTTTGGATCGACAGCGGCATGACGATAGACCGGAAGCGTGCCTCGCTGGCACGCTTCATTGACGACGTGATGCCCGCATTCGCATGAGGCTGCCATGACCGAAAGGCCGCACTTTCAGCTGTATGTCGACGGGGCATGGACCGAAGGATCTGCCGCCAAAGTCATGAAGTCGCAGAAGCCGGCTGACGGGCAGGACTGGGCGACCTTCGCCTGCGCGGCACCCGAAGATGTCGATCACGCCGTGACTGCCGCCCGGCGGGCCCTCGAAGATCCGGCCTGGCGCGACTTGACCCAGACGGCGCGAGGGCATCTCTTGTTCAGGCTTGCCGACCTTGTGGAGCGGAATTCCGAACGGCTCGCGCGGCTGGAGACCACCGACAGTGGCAAGCTCCTGGCCGAAACCGCGGCCCAGACAAACTATGTCGGCAGCTACTACCGTTACTTCGCCGGGCTGGCCGACAAGATCGAAGGCGCTGTGCTTCCGATCGACAAGCCCGGCATGCACGTCTTTACCCGCCGCGAACCGATTGGAGCGGTTGCGGCCATCGTGCCGTGGAACGCGCAGATGTTCCTGGCGGCAACCAAGCTTGGCCCGGCGCTTGCCGCCGGGTGCAGCGTTGTCCTGAAGGCGTCAGAGATCGCGCCTGCCCCGATGCTGGAATTTGCCCGGCTGGTCGACGAGGCCGGCTTTCCGCCCGGCGTTGTCTCGGTCATCACCGGGGACGCGGAAAACTGCGCCATTCCGCTGACGCGCCATCCAGATGTGGCACGCATCGCCTTCACGGGAGGGCCAGAGACTGCGCGCCACGTGATAAGGAATTCGGCCGAGAACTTTGCCGTAACGACGCTGGAGCTGGGTGGCAAGTCACCCATCCTCGTGTTCGACGACGCCGACCTGGACAGCGCGACCAACGGATTGATCGCAGGGAACTTTGGTGCATCGGGCCAAAGCTGCGTCGCTGGCTCGCGCGGCCTGGTGCAACGGGGCATCCTTGAGTCGCTGGTCGCAAGGATTGCAGAGAGGGCCGGCAGCATCACTGTCGGCGACCCGCTTGATCCTGCGACCCATGTCGGGCCGCTTTGCACAAGGGCTCAGATCGAGAGAATCGAGGCGACCCTGGCGCAGGCCGTCAGCCAGGGCGCCACCATACACTTCGGCGGAGCGCCGCTCGACCGGCCCGGGAACTACATGCAGCCGACGCTGGTGGAATGTCCCGGACCCGACATAAGCACACTTGAAGTGGAAATGTTCGGTCCGGTCATGTCGCTCCTGCCCTTCGACACCGAAGAAGACGCGATCCGGCTGGCGAACGACACGGACTTCGGGCTGGGATCAGGTGTATTCACGAACAGCCTGGCCCGTGCCCACCGCGTTTCCTCGCGCCTCCGGGCCGGAATTTGCTGGGTGAACACGTACCGCGCGATTTCGCCGATTGCACCCTTTGGCGGCTTCGGTCACTCTGGATTCGGCCGCGAAGGCGGGATCGAGGCAGTCCTGGACTACACGCGCACCAAGACGACCTGGATCAACACGGCCGATGCGCCGATGGCAAACCCGTTCACCATGCGGTGAGATGCAAGAAGTTGCATTGGGCGGCTCCCGCGGCCGGCGCCAACTGCAGCAACGCCTTCGCGATGCCCGCATTCCGGCATCGAGACAGTTGCCTGTCCTTGCGCCGCCAATCTGTCATCCGCGACATTGCTGTCTCGGGTTTCCTGCCAGTCGGCGCACCCGCGGCAGCGCGGCCATGGCCGCGCCATTGACGACAGGCGTCAAATCTCCAATCTTGGCTCGATTCGAAGTTCAAAAGATCCGGACACACGCCCTTAACTGTTGAAATTGCGAACTTGCTGGTGTTGGGTGCAAGTTGACAAGTCCTCGGGGGAGACCACATGGGCGCATCGCAGACCGCCGACAACTTCGTGGTGTTCGAGAAGGTCCAGAAGAGCTACGACGGCGAAACGCTCGTCGTCAAGGATCTGAACCTGGCCATCGCAAAGGGCGAGTTCCTTACCATGCTGGGGCCTTCCGGTTCGGGAAAGACAACCTGCCTGATGATGCTCGCGGGCTTCGAGACCGCGACTCATGGCGAAATCCTCCTCGACGGCAAGCCCATCAACAACATCCCTCCTCACAAGCGCGGCATCGGAATGGTCTTCCAGAACTACGCGCTGTTTCCCCACATGACGGTCGCCGAGAATCTCGCTTTCCCGCTTGAGGTTCGCAAGATCGGCAAGGCCGAGCGCGAGGAGAAGGTGCAGCGCGCGCTCGGCATGGTGCAGATGGGCGAGTTTGGAGGTCGCCGCCCGGCCCAGCTGTCCGGCGGCCAGCAGCAGCGGATCGCGCTCGCCCGCGCGCTAGTGTTCGAGCCCGAGCTTGTGCTGATGGACGAACCTCTCGGCGCGCTCGACAAGCAGCTTCGCGAGCACATGCAGTTCGAAATCACGAACCTTGCGCACGAGCTTGGCATCACCACGGTGTATGTCACCCACGACCAGACCGAAGCGCTTACCATGTCGGACCGCGTTGCGGTGTTCGACGACGGCCGGATCCAGCAGCTTGCAGCGCCGGACGTTCTGTACGAGGAACCCGAAAACAGCTTCGTGGCGCAGTTCATCGGCGAGAACAACACGCTCTTGGGCAAGGTGGAATCGATAGAGAACGGGAATTGCACCGTGAGCCTCGATTCCGGCGAGACAATCGACGCCAAGGCCGTGAACGTGTCCTCGGTCGGCGAACGCACGCTGGTCTCGATTCGACCCGAGCGCGTCGAAATCAACAAGAGCCGCCTGATGGAAGGCGCACATACGCTCAGGGCGGAAGTGCTTGAGTTCATTTACATGGGGGACGTGTTCCGCACCCGGCTTCGGGTCGCGGGCAAGGACGACTTCGTCGTCAAGACCCGGAATGCCCCGGACCAGGTTCGGCTGGAAGCCGGGAAATTCATCGAATTGGGGTGGTTGCCAGATGACTGCCGCGCGCTAGATGCCTGACTGGCGTGCGTGCAGTGCCATCCGGCACTCCAAATGGGGAGCTCGAGTGTCAATCCCGAGACCGGAGTTTCCGCAACGAAGTCGGGAAAGGAGGAAGACTGAGATGAAACTCAAGAAGACAGTACTTGCAGCGGCAGCCCTCGCCCTGTCGGCGGGGCCTACCGCCGTTTCGGCCGAGCTGGCCGACGACATCACGCTCGTCTCATGGGGCGGTGCGTATCAGAAGTCGCAGCATCGCGCCTACGTGGAGCCTTACATCGCGGACAATCCCGGGGTCACCGCGGTGTGGGACGAAAGCTCGTACGAAGCGGTGGCCAAGCTGCGCGCGATGAACGAGGCCGGCAACGTCACGTGGGACCTCGTCGACGTCGTCGCGTCTGACGCCATTCGCCTCTGCGACGAAGGCCTCGCCATGGAAATCAACCATGACGAGCTGCTGGCGCCAGCACCCGACGGCACGCCGGCATCCGAGGACTTCGGCGACCTGATCGTCTCGGACTGCTTCATCCCGCAGATCGTCTACTCGACCACCTTCGGCTACCGGACCGACATGGTCGGCTCGACGCCGCCGACCGACGTATGCGCGGTCTTCGACACGGAGATGTATCCCGGAAAGCGCTCTCTTGAGAAACGCCCCATCAACAACATGGAATGGGCCCTGATCTGCGATGGCGTGCCGAAGGCCGACGTCTATGACGTGCTTGAAACGGAGGAGGGCCAGGCCCGCGCCTTTGCCAAGCTCGACACCATCAAGGACGACGTGATCTGGTGGAGTGCCGGAGCCGACACGCCGCAGCTCCTCGCCGACGGAGAGGTCGTGATCGGATCGACCTACAACGGCCGCCTTTTCTCCGTCATCGAGGAACAGAACCAGCCGGTCGCAGTGCTCTGGGATGCGCAGGTCTTCGACCTGGATGGCTGGATCATACCGGTCGGCCTGCCTGCGGACCGCCTTGCGCGCGCCGAGGACTTCGTGAGGTTCGCCACGGACACGCAGCGACTGGCGGACCAGGCCAAGTACATCAGCTACGGCCCGGCACGCATGTCCTCCGCGCCGCTTGTCGGCCAGCATGCCGACCTTGGCATTGACATGGCGCCGCACATGCCGACGGACCCGGAGAACGCCAAGAACACCTTCCTCTACAACTACGAGTGGTGGGCGGACTACCGTGACGACCTGGACGCCAAGTTCCAGGCCTGGCTGGCGCAATAGCGCGAACAGTGGAACAGGCCGGATTCCGGTCCGGCCTGTTTCGACAGGGGGGAAGATGCCGAAGGGCTACATAATTGCGCACATCACCGTTCGCGATCCTGACGCCTACAAGGAGTATGTGGCAAAGGACACGCCCATCCTGGAAGGGTTGGGCGCAAGGTTCGTCATCCGTGGCGGAAGGTCCAGGCAGGTTGAAGGCGAACTGCACGAGCGACATGTCGTGATCGAGTTCCCGTCCTACGAGGATGCGCTCGCCGCCTATCATGACCCAGAGTATCAGGCGGTCGCGGAGATTCGTCGTCGCACGGCAGAGAGCAGCGTCGTGGTCGTCGAGGGCCACGACGCATGACCGCCATCGATTCTCCCGTCCTGACCGCGGACGGCACGCCCCTCAAGGCGAGCCTCAGACGGGCGCTTCGGCGCGAGAAGGCCCGCGCCTTCCTGCTGGTGGCTCCGCTGCTCCTCTTCGTTCTGTTGACCTTTATCGCTCCCATCGCGGACATGCTGTTCCGCTCGGTCGAGAACGGGATCGTCCACGACACGATCCCGCGCACGGTCCAGGCACTCCGCAACTGGGATCCGGAACAAGGCGGGGCACCGGGCGACGACGTGTTCGAGGCGTTCTACACGGACATGGTCTTCGCGGTCGAGCGCAAGAGCCATACGCGGCTCGGCTCCCGGCTCAACTATGAACGGACCGGCCTTGCGTCGCTGTTCCGAAAGTCGGGACGGCGCGTGGGCAAGTTTGACACCCAGGACTACGCGGATGCGTTCAACACGCTCGACCCGGCATGGAAAGATCCGGCAACCTGGGGCGCGCTGGCAGGTTCCGAGGGTGCCAGCCTCCCGCGCACCGCTTCCGCCTACGCGACCTGGCGGGACGTGGTCCATGCCGATGGCGACGATCCGCTCGAAGAGGAGCCTTGGGACGTCCTCTATGCGGCGCTCTATGCCGACCTGCTGCAGGCACCTGCGGGAGGATTCGGCAATCCGCTCCTGAACGACGCGCAGTCCGCAGCGGCCGGGTTCGAGCCAGTCAGCCTCCGCGAACAGTTCGGGGCAATTGACGAAGACTGGCTGGATCCTGAGGTGTGGCGGACCATACGGACATATGCGGGGCGCTACACCCCCGGCTACTTCCTGAATTCGGTCGACCTGAAACTGACCGCTGACGGCGTGCAGTACCGCGACGAGGGTGACCGCATCTACATCCTGCTCTTCGGACGCACGCTCTACATGTCGCTGGTGATAACGGTTTCCTGCATCCTTCTCGGCTACCCTGTGGCGTTCCTCCTCGCCAACCTGCCGCTGCGAACGGCGAACATCTTGATGATACTCGTGCTTCTTCCCTTCTGGACCTCGCTTCTGGTGCGAACGAGTTCGTGGAAAGTGCTGTTGCAGCAGCAGGGCGTCATCAACGACATTCTCGTGGCGCTCCGGATCGTGGACGATGCGAGCAGGCTCATCCTCATCAACAACCAGACCGGCACGATCATCGCCATGACGCATATCCTGCTTCCGTTCATGATCCTGCCGCTCTACTCGGTCATGAAGACCATACCGCCATCCTATGTCCGCGCAGCAAAGTCACTGGGCGCAACGGACTGGACAGCCTTCTGGCGCATCTACTTTCCGAACTCGGTGCCTGGAATCGGCGCGGGATCGGTGCTCGTGTTCATTCTGGCGATCGGCTACTACATCACGCCGGAACTGGTTGGCGGCACGCGCGGCGTCTTCATCTCCAACCGGATCGCGTATCACATTTCGTCATCGCTCAATTGGGGACTCGCGGCCGCGCTTGGAACGATCCTGCTCTTTGCCGTCCTGATCCTCTACTGGACCTATGACAGGATCGTCGGCATCGACAACGTGAAGCTTGGAGGCTGAAGTGTCTGGCCTTCCTCCATATGCCTCCTTCACCCAGAAACTCTGGCACTACGCGTTCCGCGTGATCTGCGGCATTGTCTTCTTCTTTTTGATCGCCCCGATCATCGTGATCATTCCCTTGAGCTTCAACGCACAGGACTTCTTCACCTTCACGCCCGAGATGCTTGCCCTTGATCCGGACGGATATTCGCTGAAGCACTACAATGACTTCTTCACCAATCCGGACTGGCAGCAGGCATTGTGGAACTCGATCCGCATTGCACCGATGGCCACGCTCCTCTCCGTGTCATTCGGGACCTTGGCCGCAATCGGCCTGAGCCAGCCGCACGTGCCCTTCCGGCGGGCAATCATGGCAATGCTGATCTCTCCGATGATCGTGCCGCTGATCATATCCGCGGCCGGCATGTATTTCTTCTACAGCCGAATCGGACTTCAAGGCTCCTACTGGGGCGTCGTGCTGGCCCATGCAGCGCTTGGGATCCCCTTTGTCATCATCACGGTGACGGCAACGCTGGTCGGCTTCGACCGGAGCCTCACTCGCGCCGCTGCCAGCCTGGGCGCGAACCCGGTCACGACCTTTGCCAAGGTCCAGATGCCACTCATTCTGCCTGGCGTGATATCAGGCGGGCTCTTCGCCTTCATCACGTCCTTTGACGAGGTCGTCGTCGTGCTCTTTGTCGGTTCGGCGGGTCAGAAGACGCTGCCCTGGCAAATGTTCACCGGGCTCCGCGAACAGATCAGCCCCACCATCCTTGCGGTTGCCACGATCCTCGTGACGGTTTCGGTCGTCCTGCTTGCCACGATCGAGATTCTCCGTCGCCGCTCCGAGCGGCTGCGAGGCATGTCGCCAGGCTGAGAACGTTCCCTGGCACAGGGGCCCAAGCCTGCCGCGATCGACGGTTCCCGCGACGCACGCCGCATTTCCGGTCGCGATTCCCTCTCCGCCAGAAAAAGACGGGCGGGCCGATTGGCCCGCCCGTTCCGTTCGCCAACAGGGAGGAGGTTGGCAACAGACCGCCGCTTACCCGTTACACGGCCACCTTATCCGCGGCAGCACTCATCTCTTCGGCGGCTTTCTTGACGGCCTTCGAAGCGTCGCTGCCGAGATCCTTGCCGGCGGCAAGCATCAGCTCGACCGTTTCCATCTGGACCTTCTTCGCGACCTCGGCGAAGGCAGCCAGCGACTCGGCGCTCATTTCGGCCTGCGCCGACGCGAACTCGGCCATCGCCTTGCTGTAGTCGACGGGATCCTCCTTGGCGTTGGTGACATTGCCGAACTTTCCAATGGATGCCTTGGCCCAGCCGGCGGAAATCTCGGTGGACTTCTCGGCGGCATCCAGAACGACCTTCGACATCTTGTCGGCAACCGAGGCCTGGTTCTTGAACGCGTCATTGAACGCGCCCGCGTCCACGGGGAACGCACCCATCATTTCCTTCACCATCTTGGTGTATTCGTTTGCAGTCTTCGTCATCTCTTCTCTCTCCGTGCCTTGGGAACGGGCGGTGCCCGATTCGTTTTTCAGATGCAGCATACATAGATGCTGCGGTGCAGCATTTCAAGGATTTTTTCTGCACTGCAGCAAATTTCTTTTGCTTTCCTTTCAACGCGATGGATGAACCCAACCGTTCTCGCGCCATGGCACGCACTGCGAAAACGCAAATCGGAACGCTCTCGGCGGCCCCGGCTCCGCATGCTTCGCAATGCGTCACGACCGCCTTCAGCGGCGCGCCTGCATCCCGGAAAGCGTCTCGATGGGCACGGCACCACGCCCGTCCGGTCGATCTGTCGAATTGACGTGCATGCCGACAGCGGGGAAGCAGGTCTGAACGGGAGGGCACCGCCCGGGAACGCCGCGCGTCGCGCATGAAAAAAGGCGGGCCCGTCCGGCCCGCCAGTTTTGGATTGCCAACAGGGAGGAAGTTGGCGCTCGCAATCGAATTACTGGTTCAAGGCCACCTTCTCAACGGTGGAGGACGATTCCTTGGCGGACTTCCTGGCGGCCTTCGAGGCGACTTGCGGCGGCGACGCCGGCTGACCAGATTCGGAACGCGGCTTCCTGGCCGCCTTCGATGCACCTTTGCCTGGATCCTTGTCCGAGGCAAGCATCAGCTCGAAAGTCCTCACCTGGGCCGTCGTCGCCACGTCCGCCAAGGCTTCCAAGGACCTGGCGCCCAATTCCGCCTGGGCAATCGCGAAATCACTCATGGCCTTGGTGTAGCCGGAAAGATCGTCCTGGGCATTGGTGACATTGCCGAGTCCTCCGAGGGTGGACTTTGTCCACGTGGCGGAAATCTCCGTCGACTTCTCGGCCGCCGCCAGCACGACTCTCGACATCTTGTCCGTGATGGAAGCCTGTTGCCTGAAGGCATTCTTGAACATTCCGGCATCCACCGGAAACTCGCCAAACATGCCCTTCATCACGTTCGCGTATCCATTTGCGTAGTCTGTCATCTTCTCTCCAGCTCCTGAGACTGGGGCGCCAGGCCCCGTGATTGTGCAGTTGCGGCATAGATATATGCCGCAATGCAGCAATTCAAGGGCAAATTCCGCCTCGCGGGAACTTTCTTTCCTTCAATGACAGAGGGTCAGCCGACTTCCACGACTTCCTTCACGTAAGTGCCCGGCGCCGCGGCGAGAACCGGGTGGCTCTGCGCGGATCCCGGAACCCGCGCCCCGGTCTCGCTGCCGGACCGCGCCTCCAGCCACCGGTTCCAGGCAGGCCACCAGGACCCTTCGTTGAACGTGGCCGTGTCCTTCCATGCCGCCGCGTCCGCAGGCAGCCCGTGGTTCGTGTAGTGACCGTACTTGTTTCTGGACGGAGGGTTCACGATGCCCGCAATATGTCCCGATTCGGACAGCAGGAACGTCTTCGAGTTGCTCCCCATCTGCCGGAAGCCCTCGTAGCAGGACGTCCATGCGGCAATGTGATCGGTCTCGCACGCGACAGAGCAGGCCGGGACCTTGATGTCCCCGACCCGAACCGTCTCGCCCAGGATCTCGAAGCCTTCGCGCGCGAACCGGTTCTGCTGGCAAAGGCCGCGCAGGTATTCCATCAACATGGCTGCGGGCAGGTGGGTTCCGTCGCCGTTCCAGTAGAGAAGGTCGAAGGCCGGGGGTGCCTCTCCCATCAGGTAGCTCCGGATGGCCGGGCCGTAGATCAGGTCGTTCGAACGGAGGAAGCTGAATGTCCGGCTCATGATCCGGTTCTCCAGGACGCCGGCTTGGTTGCACTGCGCCTCGATGGCGTCCACGAAATCATCCGTCAGGAACACGGTGAACTCGCCCTGGTCCTTGAAGTCAGTGAGCGTCGTGAAGAACGTCGCGCATCCGATCGACTTGTCTCCCCGCTTTTCCAGCAGCGCAAGCGCGAGGGACAGCGCGGTCCCCCCGATGCAGTATCCCGCAACATTGATCCGCTTCTCTCCGGTGACAGCCTTCACCTCGTCGATTGCAGTCAGGAAGCCCTTCTCCACGTAATCTGCCATGCCGAAATCGCGATAGCTGGCATCAGGGTTCTTCCAGGACACGACGAAGAGCGTGTAGCCTTGGTCGACGATCCACTTGATCAGGCTGTTCTTCGGTTTCAGGTCAAGGATGTAGTACTTGTTGATCCATGGCGGAAAGACGAGAAGCGGCGTCTCGTGCACGGTCTGCGTCGTTGGAGCGAACTGGATCAGTTCGAGGATCTCGTTGCGAAAGACGACCGAACCTTCGGTGCTCGCGATGTTGGAACCAACCTCGAACGCCTTCTTGTCAGCCAGCGTCACCATCAGTTCGCCGTCCGACTCCTCGATGTCGCGCACGAGGTTCTCCAGGCCGTCTACGAGGGACTGCCCGTTGGTCTCCACCGCCTTCGCGAGAGCTTCCGGGTTCGTGCCGAGGAAGTTTGCAGGGCTCATCATGTCGATGATCTGGCGCGTGAAGTAGCGCACGCGCTTGCGGTCGGTCTCGTTCAGGTCATCCAGGCCGTCGACAGCGTTCGAGATTGCCTCCGCGGAGATCAGGTACTGCTGCTTGATGAAGTTGAAATAGGGATGCTGGGCCCAAAGATCCCCGGCAAACCGAGGGTCCGCCGGAGTGTTGTCCTCGGGCGGCTCCAGGCTTCCTTGCATCAGGCTCTTCTGTGCGTCGACAAAGTGCGTCAGGGCCTTGGTCCAGTACGCAACCTGGGTCTCGAACACCTTTGACGGGCTCTCCACGAGTTCCGCGACATACGCCGAAGCCGCCTTGGCGTAGAGTTCCTGGCCCGGGCCCTGCAGATCGGGATTGGGCGCCTTCTTCCTGGAAATCGCTACAGCCAGGCGCTCTGACAGCTCCTCGATCCTGGCAAGGTTCTTGTGCAACTCCTCCAGCTGGTCAGGGTCTTCGTCGCTTTCTTTGGTTGCCATTGCTTCAGCCCCTGCGTATTTGCACTTGCAGCATTTGGGGCAATGTAGCGATGCAGGGCTCGATTGGCAAAGCGGCGTTTTGGCCCAGGTGCGCGGGGAGTGCGGATATGCGATACATGCTGACCTACGACACCATGGAGGCGACCAGAAACACCAGCCAGTGGGTTGGCGCAACCGCAGCCGCAATGGCATCCTACCCTGTCTGGGGTGCCGTGCCGAATCCCTGGATCGGGCTCATGGCCGCATGGGGTGAAGTCACGGAACGCAGCTTTGCAAGGATGGCTGCCCGACCCGACTGGGGCATTGATTCCGTGGTCGGTGAGGACGGTCGCGATCATCTTGTCGACATCGAAACGGAAGTCGCCCGCCCGTTCTGCGACCTGATTCGCTTCCGAGTCCAGGCACGACCGGAACGGCGGCGGCGCATCCTGCTGGTCGCCCCGATGTCAGGACACTATGCAACGCTTTTGCGCCCAACCGTGCACAGCCTGCTGCCCGATGCCGAAATCTGGATCACGGACTGGCACAACACGCGCGACATCCCGGTCAGCGCCGGGAAGTTCGACATCGAGGACTACACTCTCTACCTGTCCGAGTTCATTCGCCATCTCGGCCCGTCGATCAACGTGATCGCCGTGTGCCAGCCCGCTCCGCTGGCGCTTGCCGCGACGGCCTATCTCGCGGCGGAAGCTCCCGAGGCCCAGCCGCGCACCCTGGCGCTGTTCGGCGGGCCGGTGGATCCGGATGCCGCACGCACCGAGGTCACGGATTTCGGGCGCCGCGTGACCATGGGGCAGCTCGAACAGTTCATGATCCAGCGCGTGGGCTTCAAGTATGCGGGCGTCGGGCGACTGGTCTACCCGGGGCTCCTGCAGCTCGCTTCCTTCATGACCATGAACACGGAGACTCACGTGCGCGCCTTCACGAACCAGATCGTGCTGGCCGCAAAGGGAGAGGCGGCGGACCACGACAGGCACAACCGCTTCTACGACGAGTATCTCGCGGTCATGGACATGCCTGCCGAGTTCTATCTGTCCACCGTCGAGCGCGTGTTCAAGAACCGGGAAATCGCGCGAAACAGGTTCACCGTGAACGGACGCCGTGTCGATTTCGGCGCAATCACCGACGTCGCGGTCAAGACGGTCGAGGGCGAGCAGGACAACATCTCCGCCCCGGGACAATGCCTCGCGGCCCTGGACCTGCTCACGGGATTGCCGGCTTCCAAGAAGGCCTCGCATCTTGAGCCTGGCGCCGGCCACTACGGAATCTTTGCCGGCAGGAGCTGGCGCGACAACATCCGACCCCTGGTTCTGGATTTCATCGATCAGAACGCGCCCTCCCGGCATCGCGCAGCTGCCCGTGACGCGCATGGCGGCCAGGAGCCTGCAGAGGGCGCGTCCATCACGTCCAGTTGACTTGTGCGCCTCCCGGCAGCGCGGCACGTGCACGGAGGGGAAAGTCGCCGGCATATCCTGCCGCCTTGCAGAAGCCCTGCACCCAGGCATCGTCCATCAGCAGGAAGTCCAGCACCGAGGCCAGGAATTCGAGATCCTTCGAGCGCTGCCGCAGGTCCGACTCCGTGGCGCCCGTTGAACCGAGAAAGACGGGCAGAAGCTCGTCATCGCCGACCAGCCATGACAGGGCCTTGATCGCGAGAATCTCTGCAGCGTCCTTTGGCAGCGGCGTCATGTCCGGCCCCGTCCCAAGCAACAACGCCATTACAGGAATTCGACGGTTGCCAAAACGGGAATCCTCTGGTCGGGAGAGTTTCCGGGGCGGCGCACGCGGACCTGTCCCGATGCAAGTCGGCGCAACGCCCGGTTCAACGACGCTTGAATCGCTTCAGGGAACGCTCCAGCCGGTCGGCATAGGCTGAACGCTCGTCGGGGCTCATCGCTTCAAGCCGTTCGAGCAGCAACGCCTCCCCAAGCAACTGGCGTTCCTCGGCAACTCCCCGTTGCTCCTGCAGGATGCGCCTCACCTCGTCCGGGCCGAACGGTTCCGCCCGGAGCGCCACCAACAGTTCATCAAGCAGGTCACGCAACCGGCCGCGACTCGCCTGGAGATGAGGACGCTTCCCTGTCAGCTTGTCATGAAGCGCCCCCCGGTCTCCAGGACCCAGCGCGTGCGCGAAGGGCTCGCCGATCACGCCCCGCACAGGTCCCGCGACACCGTCGCCCCAGCGCGGGCGGTCTGGCGCAAGGGCGCGTCCCACGAAGGCGCCAATGACAACGAAATTCAGTGCCAGCGACACGAACAGGAGCGGCTTCACCCAGGAACGGCGCCGGCGTGATGCAGCGTTCTCATTCATCGAGGATCGCCTCAAGGTCGGTCCCGGGAAGGAAGGTCGCCAGCGCGACCGTGTCGTCACTCCCGAGCGTCAAGGCATCTATTGCATCCGGCATCGCAAACCCGATCCAGACTCCGAGTGCCGCAGCCCCGGACAGTCCGGACGCGGCGAACGCCCGACCCAGCCAGGCGAACCGCAGGACCGGAAGGCCGGCAGGAGCGGGCGCGGGCCTGGCGGTCCCTGCATCGACGCTTGCCGCAAGGCGTTCCAGGAATTCGCCGGAGGGCGACGGCCTTTCCGAGCGACCCGCTGCAAACAGCGTCTCAAGCGCATCGTCGTCACGGGCGTTTCCGGTCATCCTCAAACCCCAGTTCTTCCCTCTTGCCGTACAGCGCCTTCTTGAGGGCGCGCTTGCCCCGTGCAGTCAGACTTTCCACCGCCTCCACGCCGATGTCCATTATCTCGGCGATCTCGGGATTCGAGAATCCCTCGATGTGACGCATCACCACGGCCTGCCTTTGCCTGGCAGGAAGGGCAGACAGGGCGGCATCCAGAGTTTCGGATCTCTGCCTTGCGGTCATGACGTCGACCGCGCTTGCCAGGTCTGCGGCCGGTTCGGCGATGGAATCCAGCGCAATCTGCGGCCCGACCCGCCGCCTCCGAAGTCGATCAGTGCAGAGATTCATCGCCACCCTGCAGGCCCAGGTCGAGACCTTTGCGTCGCCCTGCCGCCAGTCCGGTGCCATCTTCCAGAGCCTCAGCATGGTCTCCTGCACGACATCCTCTGCTTCGGAATGGTCGCCGAGAACCCTGGCCGCGCAGCCGAAGAGCATTGGTCCGAGCCGCGCGACCAACTGCTGGCCAGCCTGCGCATCGCCATTTGCAAACGAGACGAGAAGCGCCGAGTCCGGCACTTCGCCTGCATGAGGGGCGACAAGAGCGGCATTGTCTTCCATCTCCGACCGGACCTAGAGCCGGACTGCCGCAAGGGCAATCCGGCACGTTTCGGCGTCAGTTCCGCCAGAAGCCCCACCAGCGACCCCCCTTGTCTCCGCGGCGGCCGCGATGGCGACCTGCGAATCGCTCCATCCCGGCCTCGAATTCCTCCGCACTGACTCCGCCGGAGTCGTCGGAATCGAGCCGCATGATCCCCCGGAGCCGGCCACCATGATGTCCGCGGGCCGCCAAAGCGTCCTGGCTCAGCACGCCATCGCCATCGGCGTCAAGGCGCGCGAACATGCGGGCGGCCGCCTCGCCCGCCCGCGCCCGCGCGGCAGCCACGAACTCAGCTTCGCTGATGTCACCGCTGCCATCGGCGTCCATTTCCGCGAAGCGCGCTCCGGGCAGCATTTCCAGGTCTTCGCGGGTGATTTCCCCGCTGCCGTCAACATCCAGCTGCTCGAAGGTCACGTGGACCCTTGCCTGCTCCAGGGCAAGTGCGGCGCCTGTTCCGGTCGCAGTCAGCGATGCCGCCGCAAGGATCGAGAGTCTCGCAAGTTTCATTTCCTGGTCTCCGTCGTTTTGTGTCTACGGCAACTTGAACGTGGCGCGGCGGACTTTCCGTCGATTCCATCTCGGCAAGCCGCGCCGAGCGCCCGCGAAATCAATGACCGGAAGCTGGCGGGCCGTTTCCGCATCAGGGGCGGCGAGCGCCCGAACGTCTCAGGTTCACGCAGAGATTCCCTGCATGTTCGTCAATGCGTCAAGGATTCTCGGGGCGGCTACATCAAGGAGCGCGCAAGATCCGGCAGCACGATGTCGCGGAGAATGATGATGATGAGGAAGGCCACGAGCGGCGTAAGGTCGAGCGCGCCGGTGTTCGGAAGCACACGCCTGATTGGCTGGTACACGGGCTCCAGAAGCCGGCAGAGGCCGTCCCAGATCGATGCCACCATGGGCTGGCGCAGGTTCAGGACGTTGAAACTGATCAGCCAGCTCAGGATGACGTGCACAAGCACGACCATGAAGGCGACGTCCAGCAACAGGGAGATAATCTGCAAGATCGAATTCACGAACTGTCCTCAATTGCTTCAGGCATTCACCTAAGGCCCCATGCAAGTCCGTGCAAGCCCCGAACTCGTGACCTTGCACGGCTCGGGCCGCGATTGCGCGATGCGGCGCCCCCTGCACGAAGTGCTTTCGCATGGCAGAACCAAGGTTGCGTACGGTTTCCCGTCCGGCTTAAGTCTGCGAAAACAGGGACGGTCCAAATGCAGACAGCGGTTCTCAGGAAACGAATTTGGGGGTGGTTCTTCTTTGACTGGGCCAGCCAACCCTATCATACGCTGCTCGTGACCTTTGTCTTCGGCCCGTATTTCGCCGCCGTTGCCACGCAGCACTTCATGGGGTCAGGCCTGCCCGAACAGGCTGCGGATGCGCGGGCGCAATCGCTTTGGTCACTTGGCCTGACCGTCTCCAGCCTCGTCGTGGGTCTCGGCGGCCCGGTCCTGGGCGCGCTTGCGGACGCAGCCGGACGCCGCATGCCATGGATCATCGTGTTTTCGGCGCTGTGCGTCCTGGGTTCAGGCTCACTCTGGTGGGTGATGCCCGACGGATCGAACCTCGCGTTCGGGCTCATCGTCTTCGGGATCGGCTTCATCGGGGCCGAGCTCGCGCTGATCTTCACCAACGCGCAGCTTCCCTCCCTCGGCCCGACCAAGGAGATCGGGAAGATCTCCGGCTCGGGATACGCCTTCGGATATCTCGGGGGGCTGGTCTCGCTTCTCATAATGCTGGCGCTGTTTCTCGAGCAGGCGTCGGGGACCACGATCGTCGGCCTGGCGCCAGCCCTGGGCCTTGATCCGGAAGCACGCGAGGGCACGCGCTTCGTCGGACCCCTTGCTGCGGCCTGGTTCGCGGTCTTCATGGTCCCGTACTTCCTTTGGGTGCGCGAGGAACCGGCGCTGCGGAAGCGCGCTCATGCCGTCGAATCGCTGAAGCACCTGCTAGACAGGCTGCGCGCGCTGCCAAGGCGCCCGAGCCTCGCTTCGTTTCTTGGCGGCTCGATGCTCTACCGCGACGGCTTGAACGGGCTCTACGCCTTTGGCGGCACCTATGCGGTCCTCGTCCTGAACTGGGAGATCACGCAGGTGGGAATCTTCGGGATCATCGGCCTGATCTCGGCAGCCGTCCTGTCGTGGATCGGTGGAGGCCTTGACCGCCGCTTCGGGCCGAAGCCGGTCATAACCTTTTGCGTCCTCGCGCTCATCGTGGTCTGCGCCACGATCATGTCGGTGCGCCCAGACAGCATTTTCGGGCTGCCTGTCGCGGCATATTGCGGAGCCTCGGGTGCCATTTGCCAGGATCTCCCGCAACTGGTCTTCATGGCCTGCGGCGCCCTCATCGGCGGCCTTGGAGGCATCCTGCAAGCCGCGAGCCGCACGCTCATGGCGCGCCATGTCGACCCGGACACGGCGACCGAAGCCTTCGGCCTTTATGGCCTTGCAGGGCGGGCCACCGCGTTTCTTGCACCCCTGCTGATCGGGATCGTTACCGCCATGACCGGCAGCGTGGCCTTGGGCATGACGCCCATAATTGCACTTTTCGCTTCAGGCGCCGTCCTGCTACGATGGACCAACCGTGACGGAGATCGAGCAGAAAAATGAACACCCGGATTCTCAAGGCTTTCGCCATCGCATGTGCGCTTTCCGCTCCTGCGTCCGCCGAACCGATCGCGAAGGAACTCTTCGGTGCAATGAAGACGCCGTCGGCCGAAGGCAGCGCCCCCATCGGCGGTTACGCCCGTGGCTGCCTGGCCGGGGCGAGCCAGTTGCCCGAAACAGGTCCGACCTGGCAGGCGATGAGGCTGTCGCGCAACAGGAACTGGGGCCATCCGGAACTGATCGACTTCGTCACGAAGCTCTCGCGGTTCGCCGCGACGCAGGAAGGATGGGCCGGGCTCTATGTGGGCGACCTCTCGCCGCCTCGCGGCGGTCCCATGTCAGGGCATCGCAGCCACCAGATCGGGCTTGACGCCGACATTTGGATGCTGCCGCCAATGCGGCTCGACCTCTCGCGGCAGGAGCGGGAGGACCTGTCATCGATTTCGACCCGGCGAGCCAAGGGCGCATACGTCAACGACAACTGGACGGCCGAGCATCACGCTATCCTCCGCACCGCCGCCGAGGACGAGCGAGTCGCGCGAATCTTCGTGTTTCCCGGTGCCAAGGTTCAGATGTGCAACGACGAGACTGGTGACCGGCGGTGGTTGCGGAAGATCCGTCCGTGGTGGGGCCATCATTACCACTTCCACGTTCGGCTGACCTGTCCGGACTATGCGACAGACTGCGTGAACCAGGCGCCACCGCCAGAGGGCGACGGATGCGCAGATGCGGAGACCTGGGTCAGGAACATCCTCAACCCGCCGCCGCCGGACCCGGACGCACCGCCCCCGAAGCCGCGGCCGGAACTCATGCTCGCCGACTTGCCGGAACGGTGCGCGACGACGTTGACGCGTTGACTGAAGGCCTCGCGGCAGAACTGCCGCCCAAGCCACGCTTCGGACCTGGCTCACCGCTGCGCTTGCCGAGCGGCGTTCCGGGTCGCTTGACCGGCGGGATCTCGAGCGGTATTCGCCCCGCGTTCCCGTGCCGCCGGGAGCCAAGTCTCCGCAACCTTGCAAAAACGGATTCATCACATGTCCCGCATCCTGCCCGGCATCCTCTGCATGGCCGCCATCGTCGTGGCATCCAACATCCTTGTGCAGTTCCTGTTCGGTCAATGGCTGACGTGGGGCGCGTTCACCTATCCGCTGGCATTCCTGGTGACCGACGTGATGAACAGGCTCTACGGGGCCGCAATGGCGCGCCGCGTCGTGGTGGCAGGGTTCGCGGTCGGCGTGACCTGCTCCATTGTCGGGACGCAGATCGCAGGAGAATTCGGACCGCTCGTGACATGGCGGATCGCGGCCGGATCCGGTCTTGCCTTCCTGACCGCGCAATTGCTGGACGTGGCCGTGTTCGACAGGTTGAGAGACGGGGTCTGGTGGCGCGCGCCGTTCGTTTCGTCGCTGATCGGCTCGGCGGTCGACACGGCAATCTTCTTCACGGTCGCGTTTTCGGCATGGCTTGCATTCGTCGAGCCCGGAAACGACGTGAGCTGGGCAAACGCCTTTCTGCCGTTGCTGGGGCTTGGGCCCGCCCTGCCGCTCTGGGTGTCGCTTGCGCTGGCCGACTGGGGCGTCAAGCTTGGAATCGCCGTTCTGGCACTGGTGCCATTTCGCCTCATTGTCGAGAAACTGGGCGGACAAGACGCAAAATAGTTTGACAGCTGCGGATTCCGTGCCAACCTCCCCGCAATCGAAACAGGCGAAAGGAGGTGGTCCAGTGTCCAGAGCGATATTGGAGAGAGGTGTCCGGACAGTCGGGAGACCCATCAGCTGAAGGGCAGACCCTTCGCACAAGCACTCCTGATTGGGCCGCCGGTCATCCCGGTCCCTAACTGGCCCATCTCCAAGACACTCGGAAGGGTCGCCTCGTCGGCGGCCCTTCTTCTTTCCTGAATGGCCGCGATCCGGCGGTTCCGTGGCGCCGGCGCGGCCTGAATCATCGAAGCGAGCAACCCTATGTGGATCACGCCTGACATCGAGCTTGGAGAATGGGAAATCTCAGAGCAGTTTGTCCGCGCTTCAGGTCCGGGCGGACAGAACGTGAACAAGGTTGCGACGGCCGTAGAGCTGCGCTTCGCAGCTGCGCGTTCGCCCTCATTGCCCGAAGCTGCGAAGCGGCGGCTCAAGCACATTGCCGGCCAGCGCTGGACACGGGACGGAACAGTCGTGATCCAGGTTTCAGAGACCCGGAGCCAGGCCAGAAACCGCACCATCGCGCGCTCAAGGCTCGCGGACATGATCCGGCGATCACTTGCCAGACCGAAGCCGCGCGTGAAGACCTCCGTGCCGCCGCGCCAAAGGCGCAAGCGCCTCGAACAAAAGAAACGCCGGAGCGCGATCAAGGCGCTCCGGCGATCTGGCGAAGATCCAGACTAGGATCAGTTCAGGTCGAAACGGTCCGCGTCCATGACCTTGACCCACGCCACGACGAAATCAGCCACGAACTTCTCTCCGTTGTCGTCCTGGGCATAGACCTCGGCCAGCGCCCGAAGTTGGGAGTTCGAGCCAAAGACAAGGTCGACCCGCGTTGCCGTCCAACGGACACTGCCGCCGGCATGGTCACGGCCCTCGAACACTCCCTCGTCCCCGGAAGCCGGCACCCAGTCGATGCCCATGTCCGTGACTGCCGCGAAGAAGTCGTTGGTCAGCTTGCCCGGGGTTTCCGTCATGACCCCATGCGGCGAAGCGCCATGGTTCGCGCCAAGCGCCCTCATGCCGCCGACAAGAACGGTCATTTCCGGCGCGGTAAGCGTCAGAAGCTGGGCGCGATCGACAAGAAGCTCTTCCGCCGAAACCGCATATTGCGCCTTCTGGTAGTTCCGGAACCCGTCGGCCGCGGGTTCAAGCACCGCAAAGCTCTCGGCATCGGTCTGGTCCTGCGTCGCATCCCCCCGACCCGGAGTGAAAGGCACGTCCACGGGATTTCCGCCGTCAGCAGCCGCCTTCTCGATCGCGGCGGAGCCGGCCAGCACGATGAGATCGGCAAGGGAGACGGGCCTTGCAAAGCCGTCCCTGATCCGTTCGAGCGACTCGATGACAGGCATCAGCGGCTTGTTGACCTCCCAGTCCTTCTGGGGAGCCAGCCGGATCCGGGCGCCATTTGCCCCGCCGCGCTTGTCCGATCCCCGGAAGGTGGATGCCGAAGACCATGCCAGCGAAACAAGTTCCGCCACGGAATGGCCTGATCCAAGGATCTGCTTCTTGAGTTCGGCGATTTCGGCCGCATTGACCGGATCGTGGTCTGGCTTGGGGACCGGGTCCTGCCAGATCAATTCCTCGTCGGGCACCTCCGGACCAAGGTAGCAGGCGCGCGGTCCCATGTCCCTGTGCGTCAGCTTGAACCATGCGCGCGCAAAGGCATCTGCGAACTCCTCGGGGTTTGCGTGGTACCGACGCGAGATCCTCTCGTACTCGGGATCCATGCGCATCGCCATGTCGGCCGTGGTCATCATCAGCGCGACCTTCTTGCCGGATCCGTCGACCTCGGGCGCATGGTCTTCGTCCTTCAAGCCCCTTGCGACCCAGATATGGGCGCCAGCCGGGCTCTTCGAAAGCTCCCAATCGTAGCCGAACAGGACGTCAAAATAGCCCATGTCCCACTTGACCGGATCCGATGTCCAGGGGCCCTCGATGCCGCTCGTGGTTGCATCGGCACCCTTTCCGGAACCGTGACCGTTCTTCCATCCCAGACCCATCTGCTGGATCGGCGCACCTTCCGGTTCCGGACCGACAAGGCCCGGGTCGCCCGCGCCGTGCGCCTTCCCGAAGGTATGGCCCCCGGCGACCAGGGCCACCGTTTCCTCGTCGTCCATTGCCATCCTGGCGAAAGTCTCCCGGATGTCCCGACCGCTTGCCACCGGATCGGGATTGCCGTTCGGCCCTTCAGGATTCACGTAGATCAGGCCCATCTGGACCGCAGCGAGCGGGTTCTCGAGATCCCGGTCGCCCGAGTAGCGGTCATCGCCCAGCCAGGTGTCCTCGGCACCCCAGTAGATGTCCTCCTCCGGTTCCCAGATGTCGACACGGCCACCGCCGAACCCGAATGTCCTGGCGCCCATGGACTCAATGGCGCAGTTTCCGGCCAGGATCATGAGGTCGGCCCAGGATATCGCGTTTCCGTACTTCTTCTTGACTGGCCAAAGGAGTCGCCTGGCCTTGTCGAGATTGCCGTTGTCCGGCCAGGAGTTGAGCGGTGCGAAGCGCTGCGTACCGGAGGACCCGCCGCCCCTGCCGTCGCCGGTCCGGTAGGTTCCTGCGCTGTGCCACGCCATCCGGATGAACAGCGGTCCGTAATGGCCGTAATCCGCCGGCCACCAGTCCTGGCTGTCCGTCATCAGGTCATAAAGATCCTGCTTCAGTGCCTTCAGGTCGAGCTTCCTGAATTCCTCGGCGTAGCTGAAAGCCGGGCCCATGGGGTCGGAAAGAGCTGAATTCTGATGCAGGATGCGCAGGTTCAACTGGCTTGGCCACCAGTCGCGATTTGATCGCGCGCCGAAAGTCGCGTGCATGACAGGGCATTTCCCAGGGGCGTCGTTTCCGTCCATTTTCCTCTCCGATTGCAATTGTTGCGGCAGCTTCAGGATGCCATTCGGGTCATGCGTCAGGATATCAAGTTCGACCAATCGGCAAAAGCGGCAATTCCAAAAAAGGACCCGCATGCATCCGTCCACAGGCTAGGCTCTTTACCCAAATTTTGACATTCCTGGCTGATTTGTCACCGTCGCCAAAGGCAGTTCACAAGGAGTTCGAGGCATGAGGGGCGACCGGCACGACATGAGCGACGCGGAGCGGGAAATCCTCCGCCCTGTCCTTCCCCGGAAGCACCAGGGCCCGCGACGGGTGCATGACCGGAGGGTGATGAACGGCACCTTCTTCGTGCTTCGCACCGGCACGCCCTGGCGCGACCTCCCGGAGCGGTACGGGCCGTACACGACCTGCTTCAACCGCTACAACCGGTGGAGCGGGAACGGCACCCGGGCGTCGATCATGGAGCGGCTTCAAGGCGTGCGGGCAATGACGGCGGGGACGACGACGGCCCGCCCGGCTCGGTTCGACTGCGCATGGTGGATTCGTCTTCGGTGCGCGTACACAGGCGTCACGCCGTGGGTCTCCCGGGCCAGTCGGTCGGCTGCAGGCAGGCCAAGACGTTTTTCGCCGGCCTTGAGCGTGACGAGACGGTGGTCGGCGACCGGACCTCTGACACCGACGCCTTACTTGAACTGATCGGAGAGGTCGGCGCAACCGCCGCGCCTGCGACCAGGCTGGTTCAACTCTCTGCCTCTTGCATTCTGGCCATTTTTTGCAGCCTTCGGACAACAAGATGCACACGTGTCGAGGGGTTCTCCTGAAAGGGTGGCTGCCCCTCCTTGGACGCCTCTTTTAGAGCTTTGTCCGCGCGCGAACATGCTTCGTCTCGCAAGGGCATGATCTCGTCGTAGAACGCATCACAAGTCGCCTTGTCGTACGAAGCAATGCAGCCGTGGGACGCCTTAAGGTCCTGGATCAGATCTTGCGTTGGTGATCCGGCACCCTCACCGATTGAATAAGGTCTGCGCTCGCCAGAGACGTGGAATAGATTCCAGATCTCGAAGCTGGGAATGGATGGAACGGCCACGATGGCTTGCCCTCTTAGGGCTTTGCGAGGTTTGAGTGTCGCGGCTTTGGCGATGGCTTCATCGTAGGTGGCGTGCCTGTCACGGTCAAAGACGAGGAACACGTGCTCAAAATCAGGATCGTCCGCCAAGAGACCTTCGGCGAATTCAACGACACTGATCAGGGCCGAGCCCCCGTCTCCGGTAATTGTGACACTTGCCGTGGTGAGGCCCAGTTCCCGGATCATGCGGCGGAAGTACTCGGGTTCGGTCTTGCTGCCTTCGGTGACGATCATGGCGCGTTCCCGCTCTTCGCGGCACGCGGGCCGCCGCCGGGTGTCCCGAGGTGACTTGCCACGTCTCCTGACCATGTCTGCTACCCTGTCAGGCGCGGCACCGCCCCGTACCGTCCCTGCAGGTACCCCTTTCGGAAGGGCCGCTCGTCACGTGTCCTGTAATCCGAAAAAGGAATCAGTCGGGAGGCAAGGTCGTCGCCCTTCTCGACAAGCCAGATCTGATCGCGCCCGATGCAATCTTCTTCCGTGACGGTGGGGTCATGGGTGGTGAAGATAATCTGGGCATTGTTCGGGTTGGTTTTGGACGAGCAAAACATCCGAATGATGTGGCGGAAGGCGAGGGGGTGCAGGTGTGTGTTGAGTTCGTCCACGACAAGCGTGTAGCCCTCATCGAGAGTGTCCATGACCGGGCCAATGAGATCAAACAAGGCGCGGGTGCCTGTAGATTCGTCATCGAAGTCCAAACGTGCCTTTGCCCCAGTCTCGTCCTTGCGATAGGTATAGACTTCCAAAATCCTCATCTCCTTTGGAAATAAGGACTTCAATCGGTTCTGCCGTTCCCTGGGCAGGCTCTTGAAGTCGTCAGTTTCAAAGGCGCTCCGCTCTTCGGCATTCACGTCTTCCAGCCGCAAGTCAGTATCCTCCAGAATTGCCATCACCCGTTCCTTCCAGGCATCTTCGTCAAGGCGGCTGGCAGTGTATGGCCCGATTGATTCAACATCGAGATTCGTTTGCAACCCTTCGCTCAGCCAACTGAAGGGGCGCTCCAGGGACTCGGCGTTGAGCTGTATGGCGGTGCTGAGAATGAGGGCATTTTCGCGTGTTTGCGCTTTCCAGCTTTCACGTTCGCCTTTGAGATGTGTCGCACTTGTCTCCCACTGGTAGGCGTCACTTTCGGAATCATATTCGCGGGTGAAGATCTGGCGCTGCTTTCGCGTTGCGGATGGGCGTTCGAAGAGCCATTCCTCCCAGATTCGTTCGGCATCGTAGGCGAAGCCGTACTGGAACAGGCTGCCGCTATGCAGGAAGGTCACCTCGAACTCTGTCGGTGCGTTCCGCCATTTGGAATGAAAGAGATGCGGCTCGTATTCCTCGATGAGCTTTTCTTCGTTCTTGAACGAGTCTCGGACGAGGGCGCGGACCGTCCTCATGCTCCCGACAAGTCCGGACTTCCCGGACCCGTTGGCCCCAAAGAGGCAAGCCTGCTGCAGCACGTGTGGCGCACCGTTGTTGCCGGTAGCCACGGCGTTTGGTGTTCCGCTGTTCAACGCGGTCATCAGGAACCTTTGCCTGTCCCGGAAGGATCGGTGGTTCTGGACTGAAAATTCGACGAGCATAAGAGACGATCCAAATATGCACCATGTTTCTGACAGAAGTTGCAAATATAGGCACTTATTTTCGATGCAAAGCGAAAGACACTCTCATTCGCAGAAAATTTCCAATTTGGCAGCGGGATCGAACGGCTGGTTTGCGAACCTGAGGAGCGGCACACGGCCAGCCATCGGATTGCGGCCGCGATATGCACCTTGCACTCGGACAGCAGTCGGCTTCGACTGCGTCATCGTCAAAGGCGCCGCGCTCGTATTTCTCGATCCAGATGCGGATGAGCCTGCGGCAAACATCATGACGTTCGCTCTGGGTCCGGAGCGCCTCACCATGCAGGTAGGCCTCGACCACCTCGCTTTTCTTCCCGGTGCTGTGTCTTCGGTGTCTCTCGGTCATGGAATCTCCTTGCAGAAGGCCCCGGGTGGGGGAAAATTGAATCGCCAATTTTTCCAGCCGGAGGGGCGCACTCCAATAGTGAGCTACTTTGTCAATGCCTATTGACAGAAAATGCCGTTCATCGCGCTCCCGTCCTGCTGCCATTCCGGCTCCCGATGCTTGTGTGGAAGAACCAAGCGGAGAATTTCCCGCTCCGCGTCGCGCATGTCGCGCCGGTCGCCGCTCACGCCTCGAACTCCTTGCAAACCGTTCTCGGCAAAGTTGGCAGATCAGCCCCGAATGTCGAAGTCTGGGTGAACGGCCTAACGGCTTAACTTGTCCGGCTTCCCGTTGACAAGGAAGACCGAAGCGGTTCGGCATGCCCGGCGCGGTCCTCATCCTTGCTGAACAAGTCCGCCTTGCACCTGGCCCTGCTCACCGGCCTTTCGGATGCCTTGACATTGCCCCACGCAACGCTGGCGCCATCAGGGTCCCGTCCTGCCCGGCACGTGGTCAGACGATGGACGCCTCGGTGGCCGCCCGGATCTCGTCGCGGCTGACATCCGGCGCGGTCTCGAGAATGTGCAGCCCCTTGTGGCCGACTTCGAGAACGCCGAGATTGGTGATGATCAGGTCCACTACTCCCTTGCCGGTCAGTGGAAGGGAGCACTCCTTCAGCAGCTTCGACGCCCCGTGCTTGTTCGTGTGGTCCATGACGACTATCACGCGGCCTACCCCGGCCACGAGATCCATGGCGCCGCCCATCCCCTTGACGAGCTTTCCGGGGATCATCCAGTTCGCCAGGTCGCCCGCTTCGCTGACTTCCATCGCTCCAAGGATGGCGACGGCGATCTTGCCGCCCCGGATCATCCCGAAACTCTGCGCGCTGTCAAAATACGCCGTGCGCTTCAGTTCGGTGATCGTCTGCTTGCCCGCGTTGATGAGATCGGGATCCTCTTCGCCCTCGAACGGAAACGGACCCATGCCAAGCATTCCGTTCTCGGACTGGAGCGTGATGTCCTTGGCACCGACATAGTTCGCGACCAGCGTCGGAATGCCGATGCCGAGATTCACGTACATGCCGTCTTCGAGTTCCTGGGCGGCGCGCTCCGCCATCTGGTTCCTGTCCCAAGGCATCAAGCGGTCTCCTTCTTCTGCACCGTGCGCTGTTCAATCCGCTTCTCATGCTCCCCCTGGATCAGCCGATGCACGTAAATCCCGGGCAAGTGGATGTGGTCAGGATCGAGGCTCCCCGTGGGCACGATCTCCTCGACCTCCATCACGCAGACCTTCCCGCACATGGCGGCGGGCGGATTGAAATTGCGTGCCGTCTTGCGGAAGATCGCGTTTCCGGTCTCGTCCGCCTTCCAGGCCTTCACGATGGAGAGATCGGCGAAAATGCCTCTCTCCAGGATGTATGTTTCGCCGCCGAATTCCTTGTGCTCCTTGCCCTCGGCGACCTGCGTGCCGACACCGGTTCTCGTGTAAAAGCCAGGAATGCCGCAGCCGCCAGCGCGCATCCGCTCTGCAAGGGTGCCTTGGGGATTGAATTCGATCTCAAGCTCTCCTGACAGGTATTGCCGCATGAACTCGTCGTTTTCGCCGACGTAGGAACTCATCATCTTCCTGACCTGTCTGGTCTCCAGCAGGATTCCGATTCCGAAATTGTCGACGCCGGCATTGTTCGACGCGAACGTGAGACCCTTGACCCCGCTGACCTGGATTGCCTGCAGCAGGAGTTCAGGTATTCCGCAAAGGCCGAACCCTCCCGCGGCAATCAGCATGTCGTCGCGCAGGAGCCCGTCGAGCGCTTCGGTCGCGTTCGCAAAGATCTTTTTCATGGATCGAACCCCTTCGTAAGAACCGCTGCGGTTCTGCCCCCGCGCCCGGACAAAGTCAATTGCTGCGTTGCGGCACTGCCGGTCCCGTCATCACGGATCGGACTCCTGCATAGAGCGCGCGGTATCGCGCCAGGTTTTCTGCATGATAGCTCGCCATGCCGGGATCCGGGTCGATCGTGCCAACAACGCCGACCGGTGCGCAGACTTCCTGCGGGTCGGCGCCTTCGGACGCCGCCATGCCCAGGCGCGCGGCACCGAAGGCGGCACCGGAGTCGCTCACAACCGGAATGGAGAGCGGCAATCCGGAAGCGTTGGCGATCATCTGGACCCAGGATCGGGATCGCGCGCCGCCGCCGATGGCATGGACAAGATCCGGATCGGTGCCGGCCGAACGCAGCGCTTCGACGCAATCGACAAATGCATAGGCCACGCCTTCCATTGCGGCACGCACCAGGTCGCCGATATCCGTCGCCTGACTCATTCCTGCCAGAACGCCGCGCGCACCGGCGTCGTTATGCGGCGTTCGCTCGCCGGAAAGATACGGCAGAAACGTGAGCGGCTCGCCTGCAGGTCGCGCCGGGTCGATTCCTGCAACCAGGGCGGCGGGATCACGTCCGGCGACGCGACCCAGCCAGTTGAGCGTGTCGGTCGCCGAGAGGATCACGCCCATCTGGTGCCACGTGCCAGGAACTGCGTGGCAGAAGGCATGAACTGCGGCGTCCACGTTGGGGGCGAACCCGTCGGTGGCGACAAACAGCACGCCGGAGGTGCCAAGCGAAACGAATCCCGTTCCCGGAGCAACCGCGCCGACGCCAGCTGCCGAAGCCGCGTTGTCGCCTCCGCCACCGGCAATCACGGGCGGCGCTGCCATGCCCCATCGATCCGCAAGTTCAGGCCTGAGCCGGCCCGCCTGTTCCGAACCCTCGACCAGGTCCGGCATGTGATCCTCCGAAAGACCCGTCGCGTCCAGCAGTTCGCTCGACCAGCAGCGACCGCCCACGTCCATCCAGAGCGTTCCGGCGCTGTCGGACATGTCCGAAAGATGCTCTCCCGCAAGGCACAGCCTCAGCCAGTCCTTCGGCAACAGGACTTTCGCCACCCTTTCGAAGATGTCCGGTTCGTGGGTCCGCACCCATTCGATCTTCGGCGCGGTAAAGCCAGGCATGACCAGGTTGCCGCCTATGCCGGCAAAATCGGCGCGGGCGTCCAGCGCGGCGCACTCCGCCTCCGATCTCCCGTCGTTCCACAGAATGCATGGCCGCAGCACCCGATCATTCGCATCAAGAAGCGTCGCGCCGTGCATTTGCCCCGAAAGACCGATGCCGCGCACCTGAGCCATCTCTTCCCCGTGTGCGCCCGCCAGTTCGTCAAGGGCTGACTTGACCGCTGCCCACCACCAGCGCGGATCCTGTTCGGACCAGCCGGGCCTGGGTCGGGAAACATCGAGTTTCGCTTGGCGCAAGGCGACGGCTTCCTGCACGGCGTTCATCAGGAGCACCTTGACGCCAGAGGTTCCCAGGTCGATTCCAAGCCAATGGCCAGCTGCCTTCATGCATTTCTTCCTGGCCGGACCGGCAACGGCAGCCAGCCGACGGCGAGGCTCGGTTTCCGCTCGCCCCTGATCCGGACCGACGTCACGCCAGTTCGGTCACCGCGCGTCTGCGGCACATCCATTGCCGGTGTCCCGTCCACCAGAATCACCTGAGCCCGAGCACGTCCAGCATGTCGTAGCGTCCCGGTGCCTGTTCGAGACCCCAAACAGCTGCCTTGAGCGCGCCCCGGGAGAATATCCGGCGGTCGGTCGCGAGATGACGCAGCACGATGCGCTCGCCGTCCGCGGCAAATATCACGTCATGCTCGCCAACGACATCACCGCCCCGCAATGCCGCGAAGCCGATGTTCCCCTTTTGCCGTGCGCCTGTCATGCCGTCACGGCCCCGCTCGGAAACGCTGCCCAGTGAAACGCCGCGGCCTTCCGCCGCGGCCTCGCCCAGCATGAGCGCCGTGCCTGAAGGCGCATCCACCTTGTGTCTGTGATGCGCCTCGACAATCTCGATGTCGAAATCCTCGTCGAGCGCCGCCGCCGCCTTGCGCGTGAGTTGCACGAGAAGATTGACGCCCAGGCTCATGTTGCCTGCCCGAATGACGGTTGCGTGCTTGGCGGCGGCATCGATCCTCTTCAGGTCGTCGTCCGAAAGGCCTGTCGTGCCAATGACGTGCACGCATCTTGCCTGTGCCGCCAGTTCTGAAAGGGCGACCGTCGCGCCTGGCGTCGTGAAGTCAATCACGACCCGGGCGTTGACGATTGCCTCGATCGGATCATCCGTGACGGTCACGCCCAGGGCGGCCCTTCCCATGGCCTCGCCCAAGTCCGCTCCGATCCAGTCATGCCCCGGCCGTTCGGTGGCCCCGGCCAAGCTCAACTTGCTCGAATCCAGCACCTCTCCCAGAATCATGCGGCCCATCCGGCCTGAAACGCCGGCAATGACAACACCTGGCTGTTCCGTCATGTCCAACCTCCCGTTCCCGACTTCCTTACGCGCTTGCCCGCAGGCTCGCCAGCACTTAGATGCGGGACATGTCGCGTTCCCGCCTTCATGACGGCCCAGGTCCCTCCCAGCGCCAGCTTCGGGTCGCAGAACTGATCAGGCGACGGCTCTCGGACGTCCTGATCCAGGACGATGTCCACGACCCGGAACTCAATTCCATGTCGATCACCGTTGGTGAAGTCACCTGTTCGCCGGACCTCAAGGTTGCAACCGCCTACATACTGCCTCTGGGCGGAAACAACCGGGACGAGGCGCTGGACGCCCTTCGCCGCAATCGCTCGGACATCAGGCGCATCGTCTGCAAGGGCCTGCAGCTGAAGTTCTCGCCGGAAATCCGGTTCCGCATTGACGAAACCTTCGACCGCCTTGATGACACCCGCGCCATGTTCGCCAATGAAAACGTTCGCCGCGATCTTGACACTGGCTAGCGTCACGCTGGGTACAAGCGCCCTCGCCGCAGAATGCTGGAGCCTCGACTTCGAGAACGTGCCGTTCACGGCCTGCGAGATCGACCAGGCGGAGGAGGACGTCCGGCTGTTTCTGAACGACGCCGACGACAGGCTCTTCGGCACCTTTGAGAACGTTGCGGCACATGTCGGTGCGCAAGGCCGCCAGCTGGTCGTTGCCATGAACGGCGGCATGTACCACCCGAACCGGAACCCGGTCGGCCTGTACATCGAGGACGGGATGGAACTCGCGCCCATCGTCACCAGTGAGGGGCCCGGAAACTTCGGGCTCCTTCCCAACGGCGTGCTCTGCCTGAACGACGGCTCCGCGGGCATTGCCGAATCCCGCAGCTTTGTCCGGTCCGGAACCACCTGCAGCTTCGCCACCCAGTCCGGCCCGTTGCTTGTCATTGACGGACAGCTTCATCCTCGCTTCCTTGCCGACTCGCCGTCCCGCTTCATCCGCAACGGAATCGGGGTGGCGGAAGACGGACGCATCGTGGTCGCGATCTCGGACCAGCCCGTCAACTTCCACCGCTTTGCCCGGCTGTTCCGCGACGTGTTCAAGACCCCCGACGCGCTCTTTCTCGACGGCAAGGTCTCTCGCCTGTACGCGCCGATGATCGGGCGTCACGACTTCGGCTTGCCCATGGGGCCGATCCTCGGCGTCACGAGGTAGACGCCGCTGCAACCGTGCCGCCGGGGCGGTTCCGTCGCGCGTGAGGCAGCGCGCGTTCAACACCCGCATGGGCGGCTCGGCACGACCGCCCGGGGCGGTGCACGGGCCTGCCTTCGTAGCGCATCGCATCGATTGACAGTCTCGCTCTTTCGGGGCTAGCACCCTTCCCTCTCGGAAAGGAACCCAGATGGCACGGAGGAAGAAGGGGCGCAACATCTCCGGCTGGCTTCCGGTGGACAAGCCTCCCGGACCGACGTCGACGGCCGTGGTCAACAAGATCCGATGGGCGCTCGATTCAAGGAAGGCCGGTCACGCGGGCACGCTCGACCCGGCGGCCTCCGGCCTGCTCGCGGTAGCTTTCGGCGAAGCCACGAAGACCATTCCCTATGTCACCGACGCTTCAAAGGCCTACAGGTTCACGATACGCCTTGGCCGGGCGACCGACACGGGCGACGCGGAAGGCGAGGTCATCGCCACATCCGACGTGCGGCCTGACGACGAAGCATTGCTGGCCGCGCTGGCCGCGCTTGAAGGCGGCATCGAGCAGGTGCCGCCCGCATTCTCCGCGATCAAGATCGACGGGAAACGCGCGTATGACCGGGCCAGGGCCGGCGAGGACGTGCAGGTCGCGCCAAGACCCGTCCATGTCGAAAGCCTCAGCCTCGTCGATCGACCGGATTCCGAACATGTCACTCTGGAAATGGTCTGCGGCAAGGGAGTCTACGTGCGCTCCGTCGCGCGCGACCTCGGCCACGCACTCGGCACCGAAGCACACGTTGTCCGGCTGCGCCGCACATGGTCAGGGCCCTTTCACGTCGATCAGGCCGTCGCGCTCGACCGGATCGAGGCGCTGGCACGGACCCCGGAGATCGATGCACTGATCCTCCCGCTCGAATCCGGCCTTGCGAACCTGGCGCAAGCCCAGGTCTCGGAGCAAGCGGTCGTCCGCATCCGCAACGGCTCTCCTGGGCAGGTCATCGCCACGGACGCCGCATTCGGCGAAAGGTGCTGGGCGGCGCATCGGGGAAGTCCGGTTGCCATCGGCACCTACTTGTCGGGCGAGTTTCATCCTGACCGCGTGTTCCGGTCATGAATCTCGTAACGCGGCGCCACGAAGACGGGCGGCAGGTCAGCGAGGCGGTCTATTCGAAGTGCAGGAAGTACCGCTATTCGTTGACGCGCGTCTGGGACCACCACGACCGTCGTCTTCTCTACATCATGCTGAATCCTTCGACGGCAACCGAGCTTGCGAACGATCCCACCATCGAGCGATGCGAGCGGCGCGCCCGCATGCTTGGCTACGGCGGGTTCCGGGTCTGCAACCTGTTTGCCTTCCGCGAAACCGATCCGCTGCAGCTCAAGCGGGCACCCACGCCTGAAGGGCCGGACAACACGGAACAGATTCTTGCCGCCATTGACTGGGCGGACGACATCCTGTGCGCCTGGGGCATTCACGGGGCACATCGCAGACAGGGACGGTCGGTGCTCGAACTCCTCCTCGCGTCATCGAAGCCCGTGCTTGCCCTTGGCGTGACCGGTTCCGGACACCCCCGGCATCCACTCTATGTCCCCTACCGATCACGGCCCAAGCCTTGGCGCGAACACGCTGGTCGGGGACAGGGGGGTTCGTGGCAATCCGTTCCCTTGCGGTAAGGCCGGACACGCGACTGATTCCTGGGCGGCTTGGCGAGTGCTGCGTCGAAGATTCCTCTTTTCATCCACCGTGGCGCCGACTATATGCGCGCATCCGACCTCCACGGGCCCTGCTGGACGACATCCCGGCTTGCGCCATGACCCGAAAGGAGACCCCGATGTCGATCACCGCTGAAGAGAAGGCACGTGTCATCAAGGAATATGGCACGAAAGAGGGCGACACCGGATCGCCCGAAGTGCAGGTTGCCATCCTTTCGTCCCGGATCACGACCCTGACCGAGCATTTCAAGACCCACAAGAAGGACAACCATTCGCGCCGCGGCCTCCTGAAACTTGTCGCGCAGCGCCGAAGGCTTCTGGACTACGTGAAGCGCAAGGAAGAGTCGCGCTACCAGGATCTCATCCAGCGACTTGGCCTGCGCCGCTGACGCGCCGCTGCAGCACGGCATTGACGGCATCGGCAGGCAAGGGAGCGGCACGACATTCGCCATGCATGGCCCGCCGTGAACCGGGGCATGCAATTTCGCCCGGATACCTGGCAATCTGGATCCAATCCAGGAGGCCGTTCAGACGACGCTCAGCCGGCAAGCGCCTGACAGTGACCCGCCTCGACTTCCGGGTGCCGCTTGACACGGTCTGTTTCATCATCGCCAAGTCGCGAGACTTCGATGTCAAGACGGCATCTTCCGACCCGATGCATCGCCGCTGGACGATGACGACATCGATGCTGCTGTCCTTGAGGACCGGCCATCGGATCCCGTTGAAGCCGAATTGAAGTCCTTCATCTCGGATCTGTCGGACGGCGCCCAGGTCGATCTCGTCGCGATCATGTGGATGGGGCGCGCCGAAGGCCCGGACAGCTGGACCGAGGCGAAGGAACTGGCATTCAGCCAGCAAAACGATCGCACGGCGGAGTATCTCGTCGGAACGCCGCCAATGCCCGACCACCTGAAGGAAGGCCTTGCCGCCATCGGGCGAAGCTGCAGCGAATACGAGGAAGACATCGTCTGAATGTCAGACGTCGATCGGGGCGTGGAGCCTTGTCCCCGGGGTCACGATTCCGCCGCGATCGCCGATCTTGATCGAGCCGTAGCGCTGGGCGAAAACGGGCGGCAATGGGCGATCGCCCGGCATGCTCAGCCAAAGCCGCAGCAGGTGTCGCCTCCTCTCCGGTTCCGGCCAGTCCAGGAAGCCGGTTCGGTCGTGAAGCTGGCCGTGGTTGTAGACAAACTGCATGTCGCCGGGCCGCAGCCGCATCGAGAGGTGAAGATCCGGATCGTTCGCCAGCCTGTCGAACATGTCCAGCGCCTCCACATGTTCCGGCGTCAGGCTCATCGAGTCCGGGAACCTGCTGGCGCTGTCGATGTATTGCCGCTGGTAGTAGACCGTCAGATGGCCTTCATGCCAGGACAGGGGCGGGATCTCGGTATAGGGCTTCATCCCGGCCGGAACCTCGCCCCGACGATCCGTCGCGACGGGGTCGAAGAGCAAGGCCAGCAGATCAGGCCGCGCCTCCAGCATCCTGTTGTAGATCGCTTCGGCGCTCACAAGAAGGCTGTCGCCCCCCTCCCTGGCTTCGCGCAGGCAAAGGAGCCCCACGACGTCCGCACTGTCGGTATGGAACGTCTGCCGCGCGCTGGTCTGGTAGATCCGGCTGTTCGGGTCATCCGGATTCGCCCCGAGGTCGCGCACGTGACCGAGAACATGCCCTTGCGCGTTTTGCGACCGTGCCTTGCCCAAGTGCGCGCCGATCCCGCAGAAGATCGTTGCGGCAAGGCGCTGGTCGTAGCCTGCAACCGGCAGGCCCCTGATCACCTCGAAGCCGCGGCCATTCAAGAGGGTCTCCCGAAGTTGCGCAAGGCGCCCGGAGAACTGCGGCAAGGGGAAGTCTTCCGCCGTGGTCTCTCCAGGGTCGCCGCCGGCGGAAAGGAATCGCCGCGCCACGGCCTCGATCTCGTCCACCTGATCCTCGGTCAGCGTGACGACCCAGTCGGTGCGGTCACGCATCTCGCGGCCGGTCCACGCCGAGGGGCCGGAAAAGGCGGGAGGCAATCGGTCCAGGTCCATGCCCAATACCTGACAAGTCGCTCCGGCTAACGCAACGATGCATTGCCGCAACCGATGTCGCAGTGCAGCGAACTGGCAGTGCAAGACAGACCAGAAAATCCAAGGCGAGGAAGCGTTCGGCAATTTGCCGCATCTCGAAGCCCAGGCAAACTTTTCACTGCCAAGGAAATCCGGCCTTTCGAGCTGCATTCATGCATCTCCCTGGGTGTCCGTCCACCTATGCGAGCCGGTCAAGCACGTGATCCGCGATCATGGCGCTGACGCGGGCATTGCTGTCTTGGGTGACGCCGGCGATATGCGGCGTCAGGACCAGATTGTGAATTCCTGCGAAGATCTGAGCTGCGTCCTGTGTCAAGGGCTCGGTCTCAAACACGTCGAGGGCCGCGCCCGCGATCCGGCCTTGATGCAGGGCCTCGGCCAGCGCGGCATCGTCGACCACGCCGCCTCGAGCGGCATTGATCACCACGGCACCGGTCTTCATCCGTGCCAGCCGGTCCGCGTTGATCAAATGACGGGTCTGGTCCGTCAGCGGGACGTGAAGGCTGATCACGTCCGCCTGTTCCATGATTTCGTCCAACTTGGCCGATCGAGCGACCTGCCATGCGGGGTGTCCAGGCGGGAGCATCGGGTCGAAGGCCATGGCCTGCATGCCCAGCGCCCGCGCAAGTCGCGCGGTCTCTTGCCCGTTGGCACCAAAGCCGATCAGCCCCAGCCGCCGCCCCGATGCCTCGCGCCCCGAGCAATCTGCGCGCGGCCAGTCGCCGACCAACATGCGCGCGTTCGCCTGGTATGCGCCCCTGAGCAGAACCAGCGCATTCGTAACTACGTATTCGGCCACGGACAGGGTGTTGGCGCCGATGGCCGGGATCACCTCGACACCCTGCGCCGTGCAGGCATCAAGGTCGACATTGTCGAGCCCCACGCCCAGCCGTCCGACGACTTTCAACTTCGACGCCGCGGCCAGGAGCAAGGCGGTGACCTGGGTGCGGTTGCGCACGATCAACGCCTGGATGCCACCCACCCGGGAGGCCAGTTCCTCTGGCCGGTCCGCCAGCTGAGGGGCGTAGCTGGTCGGATGCGCCGCCTTCAGCCGCTCCACCGCCGCTTCATCCATGAACTCGGTGATCAGGATCATGCGGTCAGCCCGGCGACGCACATGTATTTTGTTTCGAGATAGTCTTCGAGACCCTGGCTGCCGCCTTCCTTGCCCATGCCGCTTTGCTTCAATCCGCCAAAGGGCGCCTCGACGGTGGTGATCAACCCGGCATTGACGCCGATCAGCCCGTAGTCCAGCCCTTCGTTCAACCGGAACGCCCGACCAAGGTCGCGTGTGTAGGCATACGCGGCGAGCCCGTACTCGGTGGCGTTGGCGGCTGCCATGGCCTCTTCTTCGCTATCGAACCGGAACACCGCTGCAAGCGGTCCGAAGATCTCCTCGGTGGCAAAGCGCATGTCCTGCGTTGCGTTGGCAATCGTCGTCGGCTCAAAAAACGTGCCGCCAATGCCATGGCGTCGCCCGCCTTGGACGATGGTGCCGCCTTTCCCGGTCGCGTCGGCGATCAGCTCTTCAACCTTCCGGACCGCGGCTTCGTCGATCAGCGGCCCCTGCGTGACGCCCTCTTCGACACCGTTGCCCACGACAAGGGCGGCGGTTGCGGCTCTCAGCTTGGAGACAAAGGCATCGTACACCCCTGCCTGCACATAGAACCGGTTGGTGCATACGCATGTCTGACCTGCGTTGCGGTACTTGGCAATCATCGCACCCTCGACGGCCGCGTCGAGATCGGCATCGTCAAACACCAGGAACGGCGCGTTGCCGCCCAGTTCCATCGACACTTTCTTTACGGTGCCAGCCGACTGCCGGATGAGTGTCCTGCCGACCTCGGTCGAGCCGGTAAAGGTGACCTTGCGCACCGTCGGGCTGTCCATGATCGCCCCGCCAATGGCGCGGGCGGAACCGGTCAGGACATTCACCACGCCAGCGGGAAAGCCCACGTCCTGGCACAGCTTGCCCCACGCCAGGCCGGAATACGGGGTCGCTGTAGCCGGCTTGGCCACGACCGTGCAGCCAGCAGCCAGCGCAGGACCAAGCTTGCGGGCGAGCATGGAAGACGGGAAATTCCAAGGCGTGATCGCTCCGACGACACCCACGGGATGGCGCGTCACCAGGAGCTGCCGGTCGCGCGTTGGCGACGGCACGATCTCGCCCTTGGCACGTCGGATCTCCTCGGCGAACCAGCGAATGTAGGCTGCGCCTATTGCAATCTCGCCGCGCGCTTCAGCCAGGGGCTTGCCCTGTTCCGAGGTCAGCAGGCGCGCCAGCGCCTCCTGGTTGTCCAGCAGCGCGTCATGCAGATCTTGAAGCAAGCGAACGCGCTGCGAAAGATCGCTGCGGGAATAGCTCTCAAATGCCCTGGCCGCAGCCATTATCGCGCGCCCTGTCTCTTCGGCCCCGCAATTCGGCACGGTCCCGATCACCTCGCCCGTCGCGGGGTTCGTCACGTCGATCGCCGAACCGTCTTCGGCACCTGTCCAGGCCCCGTCAATCAAGTTGGCCTCATGCAGCAAGCCGTTGAAATCGCTCATGTCGTCTCCTTTGGATAGATGGATTCCGTGCGCAGGCGGCACGTGTTGCCGGGGCGCCACATTGGCGGGGCAATGCCCTCGTCACGGATTGCGTCAGGCCAGGTCCACGGCTCGATCGGTTTGCGTTCAAGTGCGCGCATGGGCAGGCCGCAAAGCCCCGGCATGTCAATGTCGGTCCAGGCGCCATCATTCCCGCACCGTTCAGACCGGTTTCGTTGCTCATGTCAAAGCTCCAGAAGCGGCAGGCCCATAGCCCCCGCGACGCCCCGCAACGTCACGCGGTGATCGCCATAGGCCAGAGCCATATGGTGCTCCAGCCTCGACGCGATGATGTCTTCCAGCACCGCGCCAGCCTCGCGCTCGAACCGCACCACGCCAGAGGTGCCGGCAAACGCCAAGGGACGGCGCAGCATCTCGCCAAATCCCAGCACCATATGCGGACGACCCTTGGCCTGGCTGATCCGCAGAAAGGTGACGGGGCCGGGCTTGAGCGCGAACTGAAAGAGCAGCGGCTGCTTTCGGTTGGTGTGGATGGTCGCTTCGGCCGGACCCTCAGGATCGCGCATCGAGAGCGGCGCCTGCCCGCAGTGCCAGACCACGCCGGTATCGTCGCGAACATCCATGTCGACCAGATCGGTCAGGAACACGGGCGATTGCGCCGCCTGCAAGAGGACCAATTGGGTCAGTGCACCGTAGACGTCGGCTTCGCAGGCGCAGGGCACGCGAGCCATGCCCATCATCGCGGCCGGCCCGCAAACCGCGCCACCATACTCCGTGAAGGTCTCGGGCCAGCACCGGATTGCAAAGGCGTCATATCGCCCCGCGCCGCGCAGGTCGTCCAGCCCGGCCTTCAGGCGCAGCGAGCGATCGAGTTCGCCCTGGTTCACTTCGTCCAGCCCGTCCAGCTGCCCGGCCACTTCGGCGCGAAGGGCGTTGGCGGTCTCGGATGCGGTGTCACGGGCGGAGTCAAACAGGTCATCGAGGTCCATCGCATCGACTTCGACCCCGGCCAGAGACTTGAGCGAGTCGGGGTCATAAGCACAGGTGTCGAACCCGACGGGATGTTCGCCGATCCGGGCGATGCGTCGCCCCCGGATTGCCTCTGCAATGGCTTCGCCCTCGCGCGTTGCCGCTGGCACGGCACCCAAGGGCAGGTCCTTTGCCGGACGCGCACCACGAATCAGCAAGGTCAGATCTTCGCCGATCTCTCCCCTTGGATCGGCGAAGAGCCAGCCAAATTCCCGGTCGATCAGACCCAGCGCGTGAGCGGCAAGGTTGAGCCCGCAGAAGGAATTGAGCCTGAGTCGCCCGCCGTTGCGCGGCTCTGGGATGGCCCAGATCGAAAGTGGCTGGTCAAGGCCCTCGCCGATCGCGACGGTCATCGAGGCATCGGTAAAGGTCACTTGAAGGATCAGCACCTGATCCACACGGGACGCCTGCAACTCGGCCATGCCCGCACGCGTGGCACGCTCGTCAAGCAGCAACTCTCGGGGGCCGATGATCTCGTGGCTCGTTGCATCCAGCGCCGACAGCATCGCGGCGAGGTTGTCTTCGGCAAAGGGAACGTCAAATGTCGGACGGCCTAGCGGGAGTATGCCGAGTCTCATCTCAGCCCCCATGACCTGCACGAAAGGACGGGGCCAATGCACCGCCGTGACGAGCCGCGACCGACCCCTTGATCGGCGAGCGATTGCCCGCCGCCGTCACATTGAGGATGCCGCCTTTGCCGGCCATGCGTTCGCAGGCAACACCGCTTGCCATGGGTCAGGTTCGTCACGTGCCCTCCTTCAGCAACCGTTCCACCGCTTCGCGGTCGGGACAGCCCTTGCGGCCCCCGAATTCAGTGCATTTCAATGCAGCCGCCGCGTTGGCAAACCACGCCGCATGACCTTCGTCCGATGTTTCCGCAAGCGCGAGCGCGAAGGCGCCGTGCCAGACATCGCCCGCGCCGAGCGTGTCCTTGGTCTCGACAGGGAAGGCAGGCGTATGCGACACCCCGTCAGCGTCCACATGGAATGCCCCGCCCTCGCCGTCGGTGACCGAGACCCACCCCGGCAGGCGCGCGTCTGCGACATGCAACGCCGACTCGATCTGCTGGTCGCCTGCAAAGGACAGGAGCCCGTCACGCGAGAATGCGACGTGGCTTGCCCGCGAGAGAACGGCTTCCTCGGCCGGAGCTTCGGCGTCCACGATGCCCGGCACATTCCAGGCGCGCGCAAGCTCGAGCGCACGAATCGCCCCTGCCGGCCAGCGGGAATCAACCAACACGACGTCAGGTCTTGGGGCATTCTCCAGCCAATCCGGTTCCTCGGCCAAACCGTCGCCGCGAAAGTTCACGATCTGCCGTTCACCTGTCCGATCCACAAAGACCGAACTGAACGAGGACTTGGCGCCAGGCGCGCGGTTCACCAACGTCGTGTCCACGCCTTCGAATCCAAGATCCGACAGGATCAGGTCGCCAAGAGCGTCATCTCCCAGCCGTGCGCACAACATGGCATTGCCTCCCAGTCGCGCGACGGCAACCGCCGCGTTGGCGGCACATCCGCCCCCGACGCATTCTGCCGCATCCGCGCGGTACTTGGCGGCGCGGCGCGGAAGCGCATCCAGTGCGAAGACGAAATCCACGACCGCGATTCCGACGACGAGAATCTCACTCACAGGACGCCACAACGATTCTCCGACTTGGCCGCAACTGCTCGCCACCTCTCAGGGGCAGACCTGGAATGGTGCAGGCCTATCATTTTGGCCGCCGAACCGGCAAGCGCGATATTGACGGCGACGAGCGCGTTGCATGCGAGTGCCGACCGCGCCCGAACTGTCGTGGGTGACGAGCCGCAACTGGTTGATCGCCAAGACGCCGATCGAACCGTTGGCAGAGATCGGAGCGGCGGCATCGAGGCGGGGGGGTCAAATCGCAATTCAGGTGACATGCTGACGGGGGTCAATCCGCCAGGCCTGATTTCGGCGAAAACAGGGGGCATGTTTGCGATAGTTGGCGTGGCATCCCGCATGCTGGCACGTCAAGCATCGGGAACGGGAGCTTTCCTGATTTCATCAAGCAAGGCTTGCACGACTCCAAATCCCAATGTGCTCTTTCTGAGGTGCGCGCCCGCTTCTCGCCTCGGGGAGCCATGCACCGCAGGACGGATGACAAGGCCCTCTTTCTCGATGATGGCTGCAAGTTGCAGCGGCGCAGACATGACGAAGTCGCCCTGAGTGACCAATTGCAACCCGGTCATGAACGACGTCGTACGAATGTCCACGCTTGGGGCATTGCCGACGCTAGCCAGGTAGTAGCTTCCAATCGCTCGCTCGGCCTCAGGGTCTTCCGTGTACAGTACCCATTTCTTTTCGGACAGCGCCCAAGGATCGACCTTGCTGTTGCTCGCGGCTGGATCATCGGGGCGCAAGACGATGCCGTGTTCGATCCAGGTCATGGTTTCCAAGTGAATCGAATCGTCCACTCCCAACCGGTCGATGGCGCCGAAAACGACATCCAGCCTGTGATCCTTGAGCATCGGGATGGTGCGGACATTGGCATCGGCCACCAAATCGAGCCTGATCGACGGGAACCTCGATTTGAGCGCTGTGAAGATCGGGGCAATGTACGCAAGGTGAAAAAGAGGGCCGGCTCCGACCCGCAAAATTGACAGCCCCGCCTCGCCTACCGCCGCGACTTCTTCTTTCGCGGAAGCGTACCTTGCCTCGATCCTTTGCGCCTGAGCAAAATATACCTTGCCTGCGGGGGTCAGGGTCATTCCACGCCTTTGGCGCGTGAAAAGCACCGCGCCGACTTCTTCTTCGAGCATTGCAATTCGCTTGGTCACGGAAGGTTGGGTCAGGCCAAGCGAGTCCGCAGCGAGCGTTAGGTTTTCGCGGCGGGCCACCTCGAGGAATGCGGTCAGGTTTCGATCCATTTTACCATTCTTTTTTTGAATGCCTAACGATACAAAAAGCGATTTTACAGAATTCGAGGCCTCTTGCAATCTCGCGTCAGCGCATGTGGTGGATGGGAGGACCGTTTGCGAACCGTATTTGTCCTGTTCGATTCGTTGAACCGTCTTGCGCTTGGTGCATATGGCGGAAGGGCGATCGCGACGCCGAATTTTGACCGGTTCGCTGAGCGCTCGATCACCTTCGACAACCACTATGCCGGCAGCCTGCCTTGTATGCCTGCAAGACGAGACATGCACACGGGCCGGCTGAACTTCATGCACCGCTCCTGGGGACCGCTTGAACCGTTCGACGATTCGTTTTCCCGGATTCTGAGCGGGAGGGGGGTCTACACCCACCTTGTGTCGGATCACCTGCACTATTTCGAGGATGGCGGTTGGGGTTATGCCAACGCCTTCGATAGCTGGGATTTTGTGCGTGGGCAGGAATATGACGCCCTGGAAGTCCTAGTACGCCCTCCTGTTGAACGGCTCAGGCAGAAATACGACGAGCGGCACTACCCTCTCGCCGATCTAGGTCCCGACCGCAACATCACCCGCCGGAACGTCGAAAGCTCGGTTTGGAAACGTTCACGCGGCGCCATCACGCGCGAGTCACTAACCGACGAGGCCGATTTTCCGACTGCGAAGTGCTTTGCAAAGGGGTTGAATTTCATCGACCGGAACCGCGATGCAGATGACTGGTTCCTGCAGCTGGAGTGCTTCGATCCGCACGAGCCGTTCGTGGCGCCCGAGCGGTTCAAGAAGGCCTATGACACCGGCTACGACGGCAAGATCCTCGATTGGCCCGTCTACGAACGGGTATCGGAATCCGAGCAGGAAATCGCGGAGATTCGCGGCAACTATGCGGCTCTGGTCGCCATGTGTGACGAGTATTTCGGTCGTCTGCTCGGTGTCTTCGACAAACTCGATCTGTGGAAAGACACTGCATTGGTGCTGACCACGGATCACGGATTCCTGCTCTCCGAACACGAGTGGTGGGGAAAGAACTGCATGCCCTACTACGAGGAAATCTCGCATATCCCGCTGATGATATGGCACCCGGATCACGCGGATCAGGCGGGCACACGTCGTTCAGGTCTGACGCAAACGCCGGACCTGATGCCGACGATCCTCGACTTCCACAGTTGCTCCGTTCCTCCCAGTGTCACTGGCGCATCGCTCGTTTCCCAGCTTGGAAGCAATGCGCCGGGGCACGAAAGCGTGGCGATCGGGATGTTCTCGGGTCCAGTCTGCATCGCCGACGGCAGGTACAGCTATTTCCGATATCCCGACGATCTGTCGGGAGAAAACCTGAATCTCTACACGCTGATGCCGACCCATCTGGCAAAGCACTTCGACGTGGAAGAGTTGAAGACCGCCGAGCTTGTCAAGCCCTTCGACTTCACCAAGGGCGCGCCAGTCCTGAAGATTCGAATGAACCCGAAGAACAGCCAGACCGGGCAGGACGGACTACGACTCGGAGGTTGCCAAACCGCTCTTTTCGACCTGCACAACGATCCAAAACAAGAAAACCCGATCTCTGTGCCAGACGTGGAAGCGCGCCTGACCGCTGCGATCAAGGGGCATTTCGACAGGCATGACGCACCTTGCGAACTTTATGAGCATTTTTCGCTGTCGCGCCCGGACGCGAATCGGGAGGCGCCGCGGAATCCGCAACCCAAGTAGGGATCACCGTTTCACATTGACAGGAGGAATCCATGAAACCCAAGACCGCAATCAAGAGTGTTGTTGCCGCAATGGCAATCGGCGTGGCGAGCACCGTTGCCGCCTGGGCCGACTTTCCAGAGCGCACGATTGAAGTAATCCACCCGTGGGGTCCCGGAAACGCGATGTCGGTCAGCCAGATTATCGCCAAGGCAATGGGCGAAGAACTTGGCGTCAATATGCCAGTGCTCTCGGTTCCGGGTGCCGCCGGCACCAAGGCTCAGACCACCGCCATGGGCAAACCGGCTGACGGCTACACCGTATTTGACGGCTACGTCGCACCGCTGGTCCTGCAACCGATCCTCGGAAACGCTGACTGGGACTACACCGAGTTCAAGCCGCTGCACGCAGCCGTTTCCAACGCCTTCGCGCTCGGCGGACGTCTGGACGAGACACGTTGGTCCAACTTCGAAGAGTTGATGGAATACGGCAAGGCCAATCCCGGCGAGCTGCGCTATTCTTCGGGTTCACGCAACAACCTGCCTCACATGGTGATCGCCAAGGTGCTGCAGTCCTACGGCGTGGTTGCCCAGAACGTGCCGTACACTCAGGACGGCAACGCAATCAAGGACCTGAAGTCAGGCGTGCTTGATTTCTCGTTCATCAACGTCGGAAACTACAGGGCCGATCCGTCTTCGTACAATATCCTGATGGTCCTGTCCGAACTTCCCGGCTCCAAGGCATCCTTCGGCGGGGCACCCAGCATCGCTGACATCGACATCGATCTGGGCCTTTCCAAACTGGGACCGATGGGATGGACCTGGTGGATCGTCCACCCGGACACGCCGGACGACGTGACCGACAAGTTGCGTGCGGCCATGGGAGCGGCGATGCGGCGCAACGACGTGCGTGACGCGATTGCAAAGATCGGATTTGTTCCACTCGAGTGGGACCACGCGCAGTACGATGAGATCGTCGGTTCGGTCAAGGAGCAGCTCTCGAACATGGGCAACGCCCTTGCCTGGGAAGAAGAAGAACTCAAGAAGCTCCGGTAGGATCGAAGATGTCGGCTAGACTTGCAGAGTGGGTGGCAATCGCGTTCTTCGCAGCGCTTGGTGCCCTCGTTTTCCAACAAGTCGCAACGTCGATGGCCGAACAGGGGATCGCCTCCGGCGGTCCCTACGACAATGCGGCCAGCTACCCGCGCAATATCGCAATCCTCATGCTTGCGCTTCTTGCCGTGCAGCTGGTCCGCGATCTTCTCTTCAAAAGTGACCAACCAATTGAGACTGCATCCCTACCTGCCGTGCGGCGCGCAGTCGGATTGCTCGCAGTCTTTGCGATCTATCTCGTCTGCCTGGACTGGCTTGGCTATCACTTGTCGACCACCCCAATGGCGATGGCCGTCATGTGGCTCTGCGGCGCACGCAATCTTCCGAACATCGTCAGCATCGCACTGGGAATGGCCTTTGTCATGGCCTTCGCTTTCGAGAAAGTCCTGAACGTCGTGCTGCCAGGCGGCATCTTCGGTCTGAACATCCCTTGGTGAGGCACAATGTTTGAATCCCTGCTTGGCGGCTTCGAGCTGTTCTTCTCTCCCCTTGCCATCACGCTGACATTTGCAGGCATCCTCATTGGTCTGCTTGTCGGGGCGCTGCCCGGGCTTGGGCCGCTCATGGGCATTATTCTGCTCTTGCCGGTGGCGATCAGCCTACCGCCGCTAGCAGGCATGGGATTCCTGATATCAATCTTCGTGGGCGGTTCCTGCGGAGGCGCGGTTTCTGCAATCTTGTTGCGAATTCCTGGAACGCCCATTGCGGCGGCGACGCTGCTGGACGGCTACCCCATGGCACAGAAGGGTCAGGCGTCCAAAGCAATTGGCATCGCGCTTGCGGCGTCCTCTTTGGGCGGGCTGGCGGGCGGCGTGGTGCTGATCGTCGCGGCCCCGGTTCTTGCCACCTTTGCCAGCCGGTTTGCGCCGCCCGAATACACCATGCTAGCCATCACCGGGCTGCTGACAATCTCGTTGATCTCGGAAGGCACGCTTGTCAAAGGACTTCTTGCCTGCTGTTTCGGATTGCTGCTGTCGACGATCGGCACGGATGAGTTTTCCACTGGCTATCGCTTCACCTTCGGTTCGCATCACATGCTGAACGGCTTCCACATTGTCGCGGTTGTCGTCGGGCTCTTCGCAATCTCCGAGATGGTTTTTCAGATGGCGCGCGACGATCTGCTGGCAAAGCCGAAATTGGAGATTGCCAAGCCAGGCCTAAGGTCGATTCTCCAAGCGTTGCGGCACTGGAAGAACCTGCTCCGATCTTCCGCTGTCGGCGTGTTCTTCGGTTCACTTCCAGGTGCTGGCGGTGACATCAGTTCGTTCAGCTCCTACGCCATCGCCAAATCCTTTGCCAAGCCCGAGGAAAAATTCGGCGAAGGCGCAGAGGGTGGCGTCGTTGCGACCGAGGCATCTAACAACGCGACCGTCGGCGGCACGCTGGTTCCGACTCTGGCGCTTGGCATCCCCGGTGACGCCTCTTCCGCGATGCTGCTCGGCGCACTTTTGATTCTGGGCTTCGTTCCGGGACCCGAAATGTTCCAGCTGGAGCCCGACTTCGTCGGTGGCTTGTTCCTGGTTTACATGACTTCGAACCTCATGCTGCTTTTTGCCGGCATTCTCGCCGCTCCGTTCTTCATTCGCGTTTTGCTGATTCCAAGGGTGCATCTCATTCCTGCAATCCTGATCCTCTGTTGCATAGGAACTTTCGCCCTACAGGGGTCGGTCTTCGATCTGATGGTCATGCTGGGATTTGGCCTGATCGGAATCCTGTTCCGACTAGCGAAGTACCCGCTCGCGCCAATCGTCCTGGGGCTAATTCTCGGTCCGATCCTCGAATCCAATTTCCGCCGGTCCTTGCTAATCTCTCGCGACGGCTACTGGATCTTCCTGGACCGCCCGGTCGCCGCAACGCTGGTCTTCATCGACGTTGCCATTCTGGTTGGATTTGCCGTCGTGAGCTATCGTCGGTGGCACGCTGCGAAAGACCGTGAAACGGCGGCTTAGGCCAAATCTCGAAATAGCGGCATTTGGCTGAGCACATTCGCACAAAGGAATCGGTGATCTCGTTCTGCACCGGCCTTGGCTGAGAGAGACCTCCGCATCGCGGCAGCGCTTCTGGAATCCCTCAAGAGAGAGCGGCGTCTGCCACTATCGGGCGATCCCGCTCCGGTATCGGAAATCGCTTGCGTTTCGTCGAAGGCACCCACCCCCGCAGCCACCGAAGATCAGCCGGGGAAGAACTGACCAAATTCGAGAAAGTGACCGCCGGACATTCGGCTGGTGCCGCGGACCGAATCAGGCTTTGCGATCTCGATTGCCGAGGCGCAATTTCAGTGGTTGAGTTTCTGCGGCACGGGAGACTCCAGGCCCCGGCTGCCATCAAGTTGAGATCAGGCCTTGTGTCAACCATGGGGAATGCCAGCCGTTTCTGCGCTCAAGTGCCCAGGGCACGGATCGCCCTTGTTCGCCTCCAGATTGTGCCGGGCGACGGCACTCGGATCAGTTAACTGGCATTCGGACAAGCATGGCCCGGCGCTACGGGGGGCGCTTGCCAAGAGCAGGGAGCCTGTCTACGGGGCCGGCTTGACTCCGGGCGGAGGCCCGCCTGAGTCACTTGCTCCATGGCTGCCTTGGTTCCCGTTCGCAGCTGCAGGTCGGGCCGCTCGCGCAATTCGCACCGCGAAGGGCTGGCCATGATCCGCCTGAGGGACTCCGTGACCGTTACTGCCCGAGGGAAGCACTTCGCCATGCGCTCGCCGAGACTCGGACCGCGCGAGGCGCAGGGAAGCGACCTCCGGTTGCGGGCATCCCCCGCAACGAGAGGCTTTCCTAGCATTCCAAGGTGAGGCAGGAAGCCAAGCGTGTCACAGACTCCGCCGAGTTTTCCGCCGGACCTGACGAATCTGGCATGCTCTTTCCAATTCCTGACAAGTGCTGTAAGGCCCGCGCATCTGAGACGTGACGCTATGACCCCGGCGTGATGCATGAGGATAGGGGTCGGCGGCAATGGGGCCGCCAATTCAACGGGACAGGAGGAGGGCCTCCTGATCTCACACAGGATACCAAAATGTTCAACGAAGTGAAGAAATCGATCCAGTGGGGCGATGACACGCTGACGCTGGAAACAGGCAAGATCGCCCGCCAGGCAGATGGCTCGGTGGTCGCCACCTACGGCGAAACGACGGTCATGGCAAACGTGACATTCGCCCGGGAGCAGAGGGAAGGACAGGACTTCTTCCCGCTGACCGTCCACTACAACGAGAAATACTACGCCGCCGGCAAGGTGCCCGGCGGGTTCTTCAAGCGCGAGGCGCGACCGACCGAAAAGGAGACGCTGACATCGCGCCTGATCGACCGTCCGATTCGGCCGCTTTTCGTCGAGGGGTTCAAGAACGAGGTCCTGGTCATCTGCACCGTGCTTTCGCATGACCTCGTCCACGACCCGGACATCGTCGCCATGATCGCGGCCTCGGCCGCCCTGACGCTTTCCGGAGCTCCGTTCATGGGACCGATCGCTGGCTGCCGCGTGGGTTTCGCAAATGGCGAATACGTTCTCAATCCCACCGTCGAGAACATGGAAAACCTGCGCAACAATCCCGAGCAGCGCCTCGACCTCGTGGTCGCCGGGACGCGGGAAGCGGTCATGATGGTCGAATCCGAAGCCTACGAGCTGTCGGAATCCGAGATGCTTGGTGCGGTGACCTTTGCACATGGGCAGATCCAGCCCGTCATCGACCTGATCATCGCCCTCGCGGAGGAAGCCGCCAACGAGCCGTTCGAGTTCACGCCGCCGGACATCTCCGAACTGCTCGGCGCGGTGAAGTCCGCCGACGAAGGACAGATGCGTGACGCGTACGCCATCCTCGACAAGCAGGAGCGCGTTGCCGCCGTTGGCGCGGCAAGGGCCGCAGTCAAGGAGGGACTGACGGACGAGCAACTCCAGGATCCGAATCTCGGAACCGCTCTCAAGAAGCTCGAATCCTCGATACTCCGCGGCGACGTCGTCAAGAACGGACGCCGCATCGACGGAAGGAAGACCGACGAAGTCCGCCAGATCGCCTGCGAAACGGGACTCCTTCCCCGCACCCACGGCTCCGCGCTCTTCACCCGTGGGGAAACGCAGGGGCTCGTCGTCACGACGCTGGGCACCGGTGACGACGAACAGATCGTCGACGCCCTGCACGGGAATTTCCGTTCGAACTTCCTGCTGCACTACAACTTCCCGCCCTATTCGGTCGGTGAAGTGGGTCGCGTGGGACCGCCAGGACGCCGCGAGATTGGCCACGGCAAGCTTGCCTGGCGCGCCCTCCAGGCGGTCCTGCCCAATGCAACCGACTTCCCCTACACGATCCGCCTTGTTTCGGAAATCACCGAGTCCAACGGCTCGTCGTCCATGGCAACCGTCTGCGGTTCGTCCCTGTCGATGATGGACGCCGGCGTGCCAGTGAAGGCGGCGGTCGCTGGCGTGGCCATGGGCCTCGTCCTGGAGGAGGACGGCTCCTACGCGATCCTGACAGACATCCTTGGCGACGAAGACCACCTTGGCGACATGGACTTCAAGGTCGCGGGAACCGAAAACGGCATCACGTCGCTGCAGATGGACATCAAGGTGGCGGGGATCACGCCAGAGATCATGGAAACGGCGCTCGATCAGGCGAGGACGGGCCGGATGCACATCCTTGGGGAAATGAACAAGGCCCTGTCGTCGGCAGGTGACTTCAGCATCCATGCACCGCGCATCGAGACCATGAGCATCCCCACGGACAAGATCAGGGAAGTCATCGGATCCGGCGGCAAGGTGATCCGCGAGATCGTCGAGGTCTCGGGCGCCAAGGTCGACATCAACGACGACGGTGTCATCAAGATCGCCTCGCCCGACGGGGAGGCCATCAAGAAGGCTCACGAAATGATCCACGCCATCGTGGCCGAGCCGGAAGAGGGCAAGATCTACAAGGGCAGGGTCGTGAAGATCGTCGACTTCGGGGCCTTCGTGAACTTCTTCGGAAAGCGCGACGGGCTCGTGCATGTCAGCCAGATCGAAAACCGTCGCCTGGGACATCCGTCCGACGTCCTCAAGGAGGGCCAGTCAGTCTACGTGAAGCTCCTGGGCTTTGATGATCGGGGCAAGGTGCGCCTTGCCATGAAGATGGTCGACCAGGAAACCGGCAAGGAACTGGCGCGCGAAGCGACGAATTGACCAGCGCCCCACGACTGGCCGTCCGCTGCAACGCGGGCGGCCGGCCGCACCATCGAAGTTCCGGACGGCGTCGCTAAGATCAAGGCGCCTCTTGCATGAAGCTTCGGTGTCCGCAGACGTCCCGAACTCGCTCAGAAGTCCAGGTGCTCCACGCGGAGCGCGTTTTGCTGGATGAACTCCCGGCGCGGTTCGACGACGTCGCCCATGAGCTTGGAGAACAGGTCGTCGGCCTCGACCTGGTCCTCGACCTTCACCTGAAGGAGAGTGCGCGCCTCTGGATCCAGGGTCGTCTCCCAGAGCTGGTCCGGGTTCATCTCGCCCAAGCCCTTGTACCGTTGCAGGCTCAAGCCCTTCTCGCCTTCGTCAATGATCGCGGCCAGAAGATCGAGCGGCCCATGGACAGGCGTGTCACGGTCACGTCGCACGAACGTCGCGGGTTCGCCATAGGCGTCCTGCAGCGCCACCGTGAACTTGCCTAGCCGGCGCGCCTCTCCGGAGCGCAGCACGGAACCGTCGAGCGTGTGGACCTCTTCGACCCCGCGCAGCATGCGCGTCAGCCGGATGCCGTGATCCTGCGTGATTCGTCCCCGCCAGCCCCTCTGGTACTCGACCGCCACCTGGTCAAGGCGCCGCGCCACGGCATCCGCCGTCCCCTGGAGGTCGGCATTGACCCGGTCTTCGAGAAACGCTCCGGCGACGGTCGCCTGTTCGAGAATCGTGTGCGGATAGTGGGCAGGAAAGGCCTTGAGAACGCGGCGAACCTGGCGGGCCTCCCTGACGACGCGAAGCAGGTCCTTTGCCACGATTTCCTCTCCGCTTGCCAGCCGCAGAACCGCACCGTCGACACCCAGCTCCATCAGGTGGTCATCAAGTGCGGCTTGGTCCTTCAGATAGACCTCGGACTTGCCGCGCGTAACCTTGAAGAGCGGCGGCTGCGCTATGTAGAGGTATCCGCCCTCGATGGTCTCCGGCATCTGCCGGAAGAAGAAGGTCAGAAGCAGGGTCCGGATGTGGGCGCCGTCCACGTCCGCATCCGTCATGATGATGATCTTGTGGTACCGAAGCTTCGAGATGTCGAACTCGTCGCGTCCGATGCCCGTGCCGAGGGCAGTGATCAGGGTCCCGATTTCCTGGCTCGAGAGCATCCGGTCAAACCTGGCGCGCTCGACATTGAGGATCTTGCCGCGCAGAGGCAGCACGGCCTGGTTGGCCCGTGCACGGCCCTGCTTTGCCGAACCTCCCGCACTGTCGCCCTCGACGAGGAACAACTCGCGCTTTTCCGGGTCCTTTTCCTGGCAATCGGCCAGCTTGCCCGGCAGGGAGGCGACATCGAGCGCCGACTTCTTCCGCGTCATCTCGCGCGCCTTCCGCGCCGCCTCCCTGGCAAGGGCGGCCTCGACGATCTTGGTGACGATCAGCTTTGCCGGGCCGGGATTCTCCTCGAACCACTCGGCAAGACGCTCGTTCATCAGGCTCTCCACGGCGGGACGCACCTCGGAAGAGACCAGCTTGTCCTTCGTCTGGGACGAGAACTTCGGATCCGGGACCTTGACGCTCAGGACGCAGGTGAGTCCCTCGCGGGCGTCGTCGCCGGTGAAGCTGACCCTTTCCTTCCGGGCCACGCCCGATGCGCCCGCATAATGATTGAGCGTGCGCGTCAAGGCGCCGCGAAACCCTGCAAGATGGGTACCGCCATCTCGCTGGGGAATGTTGTTCGTGAACGGCAGCACGCTCTCGTGATAGCTGTCGTTCCACCAAAGGGCCGCCTCGACGGCGATGCCGTCACGTCCTCCCGAAATGAAGATCGGCTCGCTGACAAGGGGGGTCTTCGACCGGTCGAGATAGCGGACGAATTCGCGCACGCCGCCCTCGTAGCAGAATTCGCTCTCCTGGGGTTCCGCCGGACGTTCGTCGCGAAGCCGTATGCGAACGCCGGAATTCAGGAACGCCAGTTCGCGCAGGCGGCTCTCCAGAATCTTGAAGCTGTAGTCAAGATCGGAAAAGGTCGATCTCGAGGCCAGGAACCGCACTTCCGTCCCGTGCCGGCCGCCGGCCCCTCCAACAACCTCCAGGTGCCTGCTGGTTTCGCCTCCTTCGAAGCGGGCGAAATGTTCCTTGCCGTCCCTCCAGATCCGGAGCTCCAGCCATTCCGAAAGCGCGTTCACGACGCTGACGCCGACGCCATGAAGGCCCCCGGACACCTTGTAGGAATTCTGGTCGAACTTGCCGCCAGCATGGAGCTGGGTCATGATGACCTCGGCCGCGGAAACGCCTTCCTCCGCATGTATGTCGACCGGTATTCCCCGTCCGTTGTCCGTCACCGACACGCTCGAGTCCGCATGCAGGGTGACCGTCACCTCGTCGGCATGCCCGGCAAGCGCCTCGTCGATGCCGTTGTCCACGACCTCGTAGACCATGTGATGCAGGCCCGAGCCGTCATCGGTGTCCCCGATATACATTCCGGGACGCTTCCTGACCGCCTCCAGTCCCTTGAGAACCTTGATTGATTCGGCACGGTACTCTTCCGTTGCCTCTGCGGCCAATGCCATGCCGTCCATCCTTGCAGCCCTGAACAAGATATAGGCGTTTTGGGGCCGAATGTCACCACTTTGGCAATATATTTTGTGGCTTTGCGCGTTTCAGGGTCACGTATGCGGCAGCCGTCCGGATGCACGGAGATTCCGGCCGCGCGGGCGCCATTTCATCGCTCGTCTCACGCCTTCGGGGATCCGGCACGGGTCACGGCTGTTCCGGCGCGGCAAGACGCCCTTCGCGAAATTGTCGCCAATCAATTGTCCAAGGCCGGTCACTTGGGTTAGGAGGGCGCATGGCAAAGACGATCCTGATCCTGAACGGCCCGAACCTGAACATGCTCGGTGCGCGGCAGCCCGAAATCTACGGGCGCGAGACGCTTGACGATGTCGCCGGCCTCTGCGCCGAGGCTGCCGCGCCGTTCGGCCGCAAGACCGAACTGCGCCAGTCGAATCATGAGGGCGAGCTCGTGGACTGGATTCATGAGGCCCGCGACAGTTGCGTCGCCATCGTCATCAATCCCGGCGCCTATTCGCACACATCCATCGCCATTCTGGACGCGCTCAACATGTTCGAGGGTCCGGTTGCAGAGGTGCATCTCTCGAACATCCATGCCCGCGAGGAATTCCGGCACAGCTCCTACGTTTCCGGCCGCGCCGACGCGGTCATCGTCGGTTGCGGGACGGCAGGCTACGGGTTCGCCGTCCAGCGCATCTGTGCCTGCCTGTCCGATGCGGTGACTTGAATTGCCTGAAGACCAGGCCCTGATCCTCGCCATTTTTGCCGTGCTCTTCGCCTTGCTGGCTTGGGGACGCATCCGGTACGATCTCGTGGCCTTCGGGGCGCTGGTCCTGGCTGCCATGATCGGACTCGTGCCGAGGCAGGAGATGTTCTCCGGCTTCGGGCATTCCGCGGTGGCAGTCATAGCGCTGGTCCTCGTGATCTCGCGCGGCCTCATCGGGTCGGGCGCGATCGAGAAGCTTGCCGCGGGGCTTCTTGACAGCGAACGTGCCCTGCCGATGCACATTGCGGTCATGGCCATTGTCGGCGCGGGGATTTCCGCGGTGATCAACAACGTTGCCGCGCTCGCGCTGCTGATGCCGCTTGATTCCGAAACCGCAACGAAGGCCAGACGCGCCCTCTCCCGGTCCCTGATGCCCCTGTCCTTCGCCACGATCCTGGGCGGAATGGTCACGCTGATCGGCACGCCTCCCAACATCGTCATTGCCGGATATCGCCAGGAGGCGCTTGGCGCGCCGTTCGGCATGTTCGACTTTGCGCCTGTCGGGCTGGCGGTCGCCGCCGCCGGAATCGCATATGTGTCGCTTCTGGGCTGGCGGTTGCTGCCCCAACGGGACGGCGCATGGGGAACCGAGCGCGAATTCGCGCAGGGCCGTTACGTCGCGGAATTGCGGGTTGGAGAGAGGTTCGACGAGAAGGACCAGACGGTGGGAGACTTCTATCCGCTTGCCGACGAGCACGACGTGCACGTGCTCGGCATCGTCCGCGGCGGGCGTCGTCAACCGGGATTTGCGGCCAGGCAGGAAGTCCGGCCCGGCGACTTCATCGTCGTCGAGGGCGAGCCGGGCGCCATCGAGGCGTTCATGGGTCAGGGCGAACTTGAGTTTGCCGGTTCGGAAAAACACGCCGAATCCGTGACTTCCGGCGGCCTCGTGCTGACAGAGGCCATCGTGCCGGAAGGGGCGCGGATCGCGGGTCGGACGGCGCGCAGCCTGAAGCTGCTTCACCGGCATGCGGTTACGCTCCTGGGCGTGTCGCGCAAAGGCCGGCGATTCCGTGACCGGGTTCGTCTTCTCGGCATCAAGCCGGGCGACGTCCTCCTGCTGCTGGGCACGCCGGAACGGAACGCGGCGGCGGCGTCCTGGATGGGGGTGTTGCCGCTTGAAGGCCGCGAGACGCCTGTCGTTCAGCGCTCGAAGGCCTGGCTTTCGGTCGGCATCTTTCTTGCTGCCATTGCCTGCGCCGTGGCAGGCTGGGCGCCCTTGCCGGTCGCCCTTGCCGCGGCGGTGGTCGGCCTGGTCGCCATCGGGCTCGTCACGGGCCGCGAGGTCTACGAATCAATCGAGTGGAAGGTCATTGTCCTTCTTGCAAGCCTCGTGCCCCTTGCCGAAGCGTTCGAGGCCGTCGGCGGGGCCGACTTGATCGCCGGGCAAATCCTGGCGGCGACGCACGGGTTCCCGGCTTGGGTCGCGCTTGTCGTGCTGATGATCGTGACCATGACCCTGTCGGACTTCCTGAACAACGTCGCGACGACGCTGATCGCCGCGCCGGTCGCGCTGGGCATCGCAGCGGCAACGGGAACGAACCCGGACGCGTGGCTCATGGCGGTCGCCGTCGCCGCATCATGCGCGTTCCTTACGCCTGTCGGGCACAAGAACAACACGATCATCCTTGGACCGGGTGGATACCATTTCGGCGATTACTGGCGGATGGGCCTGCCGCTTGAACTCCTTGTCGTGGTTGTTGCGGTTCCGATGATCCTGGTCGTCTGGCCACTGTGACGTCCACGGCAGCAATGCGGAACCGATCAGGCCGCTCTCGCGACGCGCGGGCACCGCGACCTCCGCGCTTCGGTTCCGCTGCCTTGCCGACGCCATGCCGCCCTGCATCAAGCGTTCACTGGCTTCAGGACTGACCGCTGGCCCGCTCGATGTACGCCCGAAGCTCTTCTGCCTCGCGCCTTGAGTCCCGGAGGCCATCCATGGCCGTGTTCAGCTCTGCCAAAGCCTGGTTCATCTCGGTCCTGTGGTCCGCCTCTCGCTGCGCGAGCAGCTCCTGTGCATTGTCCCGCTCCAATTCGGCGTCGTGAAGCGCCTGCGCCAGCGTTTCCACTTCGTTCATGTCGGACAGCGTGGACTGCGTGAGCCGCGTGACCAGCCAGCGGGTGAACCAGCCCGCAAGGAACGTCACGAACAGGATGACCGCCGTGGCGGCAATGAACTCGTTTCCGCTCATTCTGCGCTTCCTCCGTCGCCTGCCTCGACGACTTCATCGTCGTCCTGCATCTTCGCCTGGGATGCGGACGAGTCCTCCGGTCCGCCGATCAGGCGGAACTCGATTCGACGGTTCGCTTCCCGCCCTGCCGCCGTGGCGTTGTCCGCCACGGGCTGGCTTTCGCCATAGCCCTTGGCAACAAGGCCGGCACCCAACACGCGCCGCGCCAGGATTGCGTTCAGAACCGCGTCCGCGCGTGCCTGGCTCAGCCGCTGGTTCATGGACTCGCGACCTTGGCTGTCGGTGTGGCCGCTGATCTCGACCCTGATTCCTTGGCATTCGCGGAGAACGTCCGCAATTGCGTCTATGGTTTCCACGGCATCTTCCTCGAACGTGCTGGATGCAGGATTGAACGTGATCTTCTTCCTTTCCGCCACTTCGTTCACACGCGCCATGCACTCCCCGGGCATTGGCAACTCCATCTGTGGTTCGCTGACATCAAGATGCGTGACATCCAGTTCGTAGGCCGCGCCAACCCCCAGCTTGCCCGAAAGAACGCGCACAATCGCGGATTGCGCGCCCTCTAAAGCCGCATTGCCGGAGATCGTGACCTTGTCGACAGTGACGCTGGCGACCCCGTTGCTCAGAAACTGCATCGCCTCCAGCGCTGCCAGCACGCGCTGCGTCCACCCGCCCGGCAAGTCCTGGTCCAGCCCGGTCGCCGAGTAGACGTGATCACCCCCGAAATGAGCGGCAGCAAGACTCTCGACCGCCGCGCGGGTTGAATCGCTTCCAAGCTTGCCGCGAAGCTGAACATGTCCCTCGGGCGACAGGATCGCCATGAATTCCGGCGATGGGCCCTCTTCGGCCTGCCTGGCCTCCTCGGGCAGGATCGCCTTCAACGAGAACACCGGTGGCAGGGCCTCCTCAAGCTCTGCCGAGACACGTTCGAACCGTGGAAGCGGAGTGCCGGATTCCGCCACCAGCGTGACGTCCGCATTGGACATGGTGAACGTGCCTCCGCCAAGCTCGGCCACGGCGGCGATGCCCGCCACCGCCGCCTCGCCCCACCTGGTCGTTGGCGCTCCGAGAGCCAGGATGCATGCCGTGTCGTCACCAAGTCCCGCACTTCGGGCCGCTTCGAGGATCGCGTGCCGCCCCGCTTCGCTGTCAGCCGCACATGCATCGAAGCGTGCGCCGTCGCCGTCGATCAGGAACCTGAGCGTGAATGGCGCAACGACCGGGCGCGGCACGGAGATGCTCAAGGAAAGCTCAAGGCCTGCCGGTGCGCTCCGGCGCAGCATCCGTTCCAGCCTTCGCTTGTCATCGGCATCCTTGGCCACGGCATTGATTGCAACCTGCGACGCCGTGACCGACACTTTCGAGCGCGGCAAGGCCGCAAGCGCCTCAACACCGAATGTCACGGCACGATGCCACCCGTCAGCCGGTTCGAAGTCAACGATGCCAAGCAGATCCGAGACCGGCGCGTCATCCGCGTGTTCCCGAACTTTCGACACGACGCTCTCGACGTCCATCGACGAAGGCACGAGCCCGACAAGCGAGACGCCGTCGTCGTGCCGCAGGATCTCGATCGAGAACTCGGGGGGCTGGATTGCCACCGGGTCGGATACTTCCATGCGGTCCGTGATGCGCGCGGAACTTGCGGCGCGGCCAGCGATCGAAAGCGCGGCAAATCGCGTCGCGTCGTCCGGGGCAAGGCCGCTCAGGACCACGTGCAGGCCATCGACCTGGACAACTGTCCACCCGTGGCCCGATTGCGACAACCCGGCGTCTATGCTCCTCAAGGTCCGGGACTCGACAAGATTCCTTGTCCAGACCGCTGCCGCAAGACACAGGCCCGCCCCTGCAGCCAACGCCAGCAGATGCGGAATGGCGCGCAGGCGCGAGACGGTGCGCCGGAAGGTCATGCTTCATTGTAGTCTTCAGCTCGGCCCCGCGCAATCAGAGGAAGGTCGCCATGCCGAGGGCAACGACCGGGATCAGCCCTGCATCGCGATTTGCCCGAAAAAGCCGCAGGCACCGCTCAGGGCTGTCGGCTTCCAGCTGCGCGACTTGCCAGGCCAGATGCCATCCAAAAGCCAGCGTTCCGGCCACCACGACTCCAAGCTGCAAGATGCCGTCACCGGGTCCAAGGGCGCCGACAAGCCCGACGCCGAGCAATGCCGTCGAGGCGACAAGGAAGAAGTTCAGCCAGCGCTTCGTGCGCGGACCAAAGAGCCGCGCCGTCGACTTCACGCCGACAACGGCGTCATCTCTCCGGTCTTGCAGGGCATAGATGGTGTCATAGAACAGGGTCCAGGCAATTCCTGCAACATAGATCGCCAGAGCTGGCCAGGCGAGCGCGCCCGTTGCCGCCGCCCAGGCCAGGAGCGCGCCCCAATTGAAGGCAAGCCCCAGAAACACCTGCGGCCACCAGGTGAACCGCTTGGCAAACGGATAGATCACCACCAGGACCACGGAGGCGAGACCCAGGAGGACGGCCGCATTCCCGAATGTCAGAAGAACGAGCAACGCCGCCAGCGCCTGCACCGCCATCCAGGCTGCCGCCCGGCTCACGGTGACCTGTCCCGAAGGAATTGGTCGCGAACGGGTCCGATCCACTTCGGCATCGAACTTGCGGTCTGCAATGTCGTTCCACGTGCATCCGGCGCCCCGCATCAACCATGCCCCCAGGGCGCACCCGATGCCGATCCACGCATGCTGCAGGATCTGCGTTTCCTGATGCAGCGACGCCGCGCCGAGTCCCCACCAGCAAGGCAGCAGAAGAAGCCAGGTTCCGATTGGCCGGTCTGCCCTGCTGAGCCGCAGGTAAGGGCGCGTTGCCAACGGCGCCCAGCGATCCACCCAGTTGCCCGGGACCGCATCTGCCACTTGTCCGTCTGGTGCCCCTTCGGTCATATGCTCCCAGCCATGGAACGCGCGAAAGTCAGGACATATGTAGAGCACGCGCTGGGCGAAGGACAATCGATCGCGCTTACGCGTGACCAGGCACGTTACCTGTTCTCGGTCATGCGTCTGGCGGTCGGGGATCTCGTCGCCGTCTTCAACGGCCGAGACGGCGAGTGGGAAGCGGAAGTCGTGAACGCCGGAAAGCGGGGCGGGACCCTCAAGTGTCGCGTTCAAAGCGCCGCCCAACGGAATTCGCCCGACCTTTGGCTCCTCTTTGCGCCGATCAAGAAAGCCCGCACGGACTTCATTGTGGAAAAGGCGGCGGAAATGGGCGCGGCCCGCATCATGCCTGTCCGGACCGAGTTCACCGCAGCCGAGAGGATCCGGAGAGGCCGGCTCCAGGCCCATGCCATAGAGGCGGCCAAGCAATGCGGAGGAACCAGCGTGGCCCGCGTCGAGGAGATGTCGGCCCTCACGCGGGTCCTGGAAGCGTGGCCCGATGACCGCAAGCTGATGTTTTGCGACGAGGCGCTTGCGGGCAAGGGCGCCGCACTCCCGGGGGCGTCTGGCCCTTGGGCCATCCTGATCGGTCCGGAAGGCGGATTCTCCGGTGCGGAACGTCGCATGATCGGCGCTATGCCGCAGGCGGTTCCGGTCTCGCTGGGACCGCGCGTGCTGCGCGCGGACACGGCCGCGGTCGCGGCAATGACGCTGTGGCAGTCAACGCTGGGCGACTGGAAGTGACGCTGGTCCGGTGCCGCATTTTCATGTTGCCAAGGGCCGCGGCCGGCATTGAACGACATGCGGTCCGGCCTCGAACGCCCCGGGACTGGACCTTGCGCGGAAATTCGGGGACGCTTGTGCCGGCGACCGTCGGAACCGCCGGCCCGGGGCGCTTGCGGAGCCGGTCCTTGAGAGGAGGCGTCCCGTGAGCATGATCCGGCCAGAGGCAAGGGCCTTCCTGTCCAGATGGCAGGAAGCCATCCTTTCGGGACTTGTCCTGCTCGGTTCCCTTCAGGCGGCTGCCCTGACGAGCGGCGTGGTTCGGGGCCTGTCCTATGCGGCGGCGCTTGTATGCGCGGCGCTGTTCATCGAGGGAGTGCGGAGAGGTCGCCTTCCCGACCGCAGCACTGGCGCAGGCCGGGTCGAGGTCGACGAGCGCCAGATCACGCATTTCACCTCGCTTGGCAGGGGAGAGATGTCAATCGACGATCTCGTCCGGGTCAAGGTGCGCCCGGGCGACAGGACCCCGACAGGTCCCGACTTCTTCTGGGAATTCACCGACATTCACGGGCAGCGCCTCACGATCTCGGGGAATGTGGGCAACGGTGCGGCGCTCTTCGACGCCCTCACTGCACTGCCTGGCGCAGACCTTGAAGCTGCAATCCGCGTGTCGGGTCCGAATGCGGCCGGGGAACAGATCGTCTGGGAAGCCGCCGCAGGGCGGCCGGATTGACACAAGCGCCATTTCGGGCAAGTCAGCAGCCCTGACTTGTCGACGTGAGCAACGCAATGTCCATTCCACAGACCGGGGGCGGTCCAATCGAGAGGCGCGAGCAGCTGGTCGAGTACCTTGCCTCGGGCTGCAAGCCGCCGGAAGAGTGGCGTATAGGGACCGAGCACGAAAAGTTCGGTTACTGCAAGGACACGCTCAAGCCGCTGCCCTATGACGGCCCTCGTTCGATCAAGGCCATGCTTGAGGGTCTCCGCGACAAGTTTGGCTGGACTCCCCTCGACGAGGGCGGCAACATCATCGGCCTTGCCAAGGACGGCGCGAACATCTCGCTCGAACCTGGCGGCCAGCTGGAGCTTTCAGGTGCCCCGCTGGAGAACATTCACCGGACATGCGACGAAGTGAACGAGCACCTGCGCGAGGTGCGTGCGGTGGCTGACGAAATTGGCGCGGGCTTCATCGGCCTCGGCGCGGCGCCTCACTGGACGCATGACGACATGCCGCTCATGCCCAAGGGCCGATACCGGCTGATGGACGGCTACATGCAACGTGTCGGGTCGCTCGGCACCCAAATGATGCGGCGAACCTGCACCGTGCAGGTCAACCTCGACTTTGAATCCGAAGCGGACATGGTGCAAAAGCTGCGCGTGGCGCTGGCCCTGCAACCGGTCGCCACAGCGCTGTTCGCGAATTCGCCGTTCCTGCACGGCGATCTCAACGGTCACAAGAGCTGGAGAAGCCGAATCTGGCGCGACCTGGATCCTGACCGCACCGGCATGCTGCCCTTCGTCTTCGAGGAGGGGTTCGGATTCGAGGCCTGGGTGGACTATGCACTGGATGTGCCCATGTACTTCGTCTTCCGGGATGGCGTCTACCTGGATGCTCTTGGCCAGTCCTTCCGGGACTTCCTCGCGGGCAGGCTGCCAGCGCTGCCTGGCGAGGTCCCGTTGCTGTCCGACTGGGCCGATCACCTGACGACGATTTTCCCTGAGGCGCGCATCAAGAAGTTCATCGAGATGCGCGGCGCCGATGGCGGACCGTGGCGCCGCCTTTGCGCGTTGCCTGCGTTCTGGGTGGGGCTGATCTACGACAAGGCTGCCCTTGATGCCGCTTGGGACATCGCCAGGACGTGGAGCGCGGAGTTGCGGGACGAGTTTCGGGTCGCCGCTTCCGTTGACGGGCTTGCCGCCGAAGCCGGCGGCATCCGCATGCATGCCCTTGCACGGGAGGTCCTCGAGATTGCGGCATCCGGCCTCGAGGCGCGGGCGCGGGAGGGTGCAGGCGGCCTCCTGCCGGACGAGACCCACTTTCTCAACGCGCTTAAGGAGACCGTTGAGACGGGCGAGACGCTCGCGGACGAGATGATCCGGCAGTTCGAGACCGAGTGGGACCGGGACGTGACGCGGGCGTTCGCGGCGTACAGCTACTGACTGCCTGCGGCACCGGACCGGGCGGTGCCGAGCGCCCGTGCCATGACGGACGCGATTCGGGAACGGTCCGGGGGCATTGCGTCAACCGAACGAGCGCCACGAGGAAGGGCTTTCCCGAAAGCGGCAGCCAACCTATACAGCGAACATGAAGTTTCGCGCCCGCCACCTCCTCGGCATCGAGCATCTCGAGCCGGACGAGATAACCACGCTCCTTGACCTGGCCGACACTTATGTTGACCTGAATCGCCGAGACGTGAAGCACGACACCGCGCTCACCGGACTTACGCAAATCAACATGTTCTTCGAGCACTCGACCCGCACTCAGGCGAGTTTCGAAATCGCGGGAAAGCGGCTCGGTGCGGACGTGATGAACATGCACATGCAGTCATCGTCGGTCAAGAAGGGCGAGACGCTCATCGATACCGCTCTCACGCTCAACGCCATGCATCCTGACCTGCTCGTGGTCCGCCACCCGAATTCCGGCGCGGTGAGCCTGCTGGCGCAAAAGGTCAACTGCGCAGTGATCAACGCCGGCGACGGCCGCCACGAGCACCCGACCCAGGCGCTTCTTGACGCGTTGACCATCCGGCGCATCAAGGGGCGGCTCCGGCGGCTGACGGTTGCGATCTGCGGCGACATCGCGCATTCCCGCGTCGCCCGATCGAACATCCTGCTCCTCGGCAAGATGGAAAACCGGATCAGGCTGGTCGGACCGCCGACCTTGATGCCCGCCAGCGCGGCCGGGTGGGGCGTAGAGGTGTGCACGAACCTGGAAGACGGACTCGTTGATGCCGATGTCGTCATGATGCTCCGACTGCAGAAGGAGCGCATGGATGGCGCCTTCATCCCCTCCGAGCGCGAATACTATCACCGTTTCGGCCTTGACGGCGACAAGCTCCGCTACGCAAGGGACGACGCCATCGTCATGCATCCGGGTCCCATGAACCGTGGCGTCGAGATCGACGGCACGATCGCCGACGACATCAACCGTTCCGTCATCCAGGATCAGGTCGAGATGGGCGTTGCCGTCCGCATGGCCGCAATGAAGCTCCTGGCCGACAACCTCCACGCCGACAGGGCGGAGACGGGCGAGCCGGCCTGACCTGGAAGGCCGCGGTCCAGCCCGGAAATCGCGCGTTCCACGGATGCCTCCCGATGAGTTGGCAGGCGCACGCCTCGGTCGAGACGACGTCGCGCCCTGCACTCCCGCCGGCAATGCTGCCACCGCGCGCGAATGCGCAGATCCCGGACGCCCCGTCGTGCATCGACGTCCGAGTTCGTGCCATTCGACAGGCAGTGAGTTCAGGCGAAGATGCGGAAACGCCCGTCAATCCATGCCTGCAAGGCCCGTCAGATCCCTTCCGCGATCAGGACGTATCCACGGTTTTCGACCGTATCGAATGTGCGCATCGCCGTGATGAGGTCGTCCGCGGCGATCCACACCCACGGGGCGCGGTTCGGATTGACGTCCATCACCAGGAAGGAATCGCTGGCTTCATCGTAGGCCCCGACCGGGGAGATGTGGCCGCCACCCGGCTGGCCGAGGGCCTTGCGTGAATAGTTTACCAGCACGTAGTCGTCTTCGCTGGCGAGATTCTCGACCAGTTCGCGACGTATGTCGGAGGCATCCGCGTTGTCGTCGACGACCCGGAGCGCGACATCGAGACCGTGGCTGCGCAGCAGTTCCGCGAGCTGGTGCAACTGGAAGCCGAAGTCGCTCTTCGACTCGCCCTTGATCGGAATGGGCTTGCCCAGCACCTCAAGTCGCGACTTTGCCTGGTCGGTGAAGACGTTGTTCGGCGTGTACTTCCCGTAGAACGGGTCAGCGCCCGGCCACAGCCATGCCATCTCCTCATTCGCGATGGACGCCCTGTCCTTCGGCAGGTCGTCCCGCTTGCCGAGCCGCAGCGCGTTCAGGACGATCGCCGACGAGGCCGGGCCGCAGAAGATCGCGTTGTCCTGGCTGACGAAATGGTTGCTGAGGGGGAAGAAGTCCGTCTTGTGAGATGAACGGGCCAGCCGGTTCAGGCTGTCTGCCGACTGCCATTCCACCAGGTCGGCCGCGCGGGCCTCGATCGAGAAGAGCAGGCAGCACTGTATCGCTAGCAGTGTGGCAAGCGTTCCTTGTCGCATCTTGGGTCTCCCTGTTCGATGCCAGCGTCCGATCCGGCGCACTTGAGTCGCCGCGGCCCGCACTTGATCCTGCCCCTGCTTACTCCGGTGACGCTTCGCGGGCCAGCCGAATCTCGGGCAGGTTCCGGGAGCCGAGACATGAACGCCGGACCCTCCGTGTGGAACCTTACGGGCCCGTCAAGGCGCGATGACCGCTGGCGAAGCGCAATAATCGACTGAAGCACGGCGTTTCGCCTGCGTCTTGAATTCGTCCGCCCTCGCACGGGACCCGATGCCCGTCTCCGGTGGGCGCTTCTCAGGCTCCACGACGGCCAACTCGCAGGCGTTTGCTGCCACCGGCCAGTTCGGTGGCAGCAACCAGTCCGGTGTCGTCGGCCATGCAAGCGGACCCGGCTTCCAGTCGGTGTTCTACGGCGACAAGCAGTGACGCCTGGTGCGACACCTCCCCGGCACGGATCCCGGGCGTTGACGCACCGGGTCCCTCCCATGGGTCCAGGCGGCACGTCCCTGATCCGGCCACTGACGGCGGGTGCCGCCCGGGACCCGCGGGCGGAGGCGGCGAAGGCAGGGTTCTGCCACCCGTCCACCTTGGACCATCGCTGCAGACGCGTGAGCCGCCGGCCGGCGTGGCGCACGAACCTGATGCCAAGTCTTTCCGAACCCCGCGGTCCATGCCGCAACCGCCCTGCAGGCCTCCGCGGCTCGCAGGGTCATCCGCGAGATCCGGCGTTCGAGGACTTGACTTCCGCACCGAAGCCGCCGCCGCCTGGCGTCCTCATGACAAACACGTCGTTGGCCTGCATTCGGGTTTCGTCGTTCCCTGCCAGATTCTCGACTGAACCGTCGCTGCGAAGTACGTAGTCTTCGCCGGGCAGTCCGGGCTGACCGCCGCTTGCGCCGAAAGGAACGGTTTGCCGGTGCGATGACAGGACGGTGACGGTCATCGGTTCCAGGAACCGCAACCTGCGCACGACTCCATCGCCGCCCCTGAACTCGCCGGCGCCGCCGGAACCGGTCCGGATCGAGAACTCTTCCACGCGGACCGGGAAGCGGTCTTCCAGCACTTCGGGATCTGTCATCCGGGTGTTCGTCATGTGACTGTGCACGGCGCTCGCGCCGTCGAAGCCGTCGCCGGCGCCGGTGCCGCCACAGATCGTTTCGTAGTTCTGGTACCTGTCATTGCCGTAGACGAAATTGTTCATGGTGCCCTGCGACCCGGCGACGACTCCAAGAGCGCCGAAGAGCGTGTCCGCGATTGCCTGGCTGACCTCGGTGTTTCCGGAGATGACGGCGGCCGGATGTTCGGGATTGATCATGGTGCCCTTGGGCACGACGATCCTGATCGGCTTCAAGCACCCCTCGTTCATCGGGATGTCGGCGCCAACGAGCGTCCTGAACACGTAGAGGACCACCGCGCGGCAGATCGACAACGGCGCGTTGTAGTTGATCGCGTCCTGGGGAGAGGTGCCCGTGAAGTCGATCACGGCGCTGCGCGCGTCGCGATCCACCGAAACCTGCACCTTGATCCGTGCGCCGTTGTCGAGCGGGTATGTGAACCGGCAGTCCTTCAGGACATCCAGGACCCGCCGGACGCATTCTTCGGCGTTGGCCTGGACGTGGCCCATGTAGGCCTGAACGACGTCCAGTCCGAACTGGCCCACGATCCTGGACAGCTCCTGCGCGCCGGTCGCGTTCGCGGCAACCTGGGCCGCCAGGTCGGCCATGTTCTGGTCGACGTTGCGGCACGGGAACTTCCCGGATGCCAGCAGCGCCCTGGCGTCGCCGCCTTTCAGCCTGCCCCGGGCAACCAGGAGAAAGTTGTCGATCAGCACGCCTTCCTCGTCGATATGCCGGCTGTCCGGGGGCGCGGAGCCCGGCGTCTTGCCACCAATGTCGGCATGGTGGCCGCGCGAGGCGGCAATGAAGATGATCTCTTCGCCAGCCTCGTCGAACACCGGCGTTATCACGGTCACGTCCGGAAGATGGGTTCCGCCATCATAGGGGTTGTTCATCATGAAGACGTCGCCCGGACGAATCCTGCCCTCGTTCTTCCGCAGGATCGTGCGCACGCTTTCGCTCATCGAGCCGAGGTGAACGGGCACATGCGGCGCATTGGCCACCAGGTCTCCGTTGGCCGCAAAGATCGCGCACGAAAAGTCGAGGCGCTCCTTTATGTTCACCGAACTGGCGGTGTTTGCCAGCGTCGCCCCCATCTGGTCGGCGACGGACATGAACAGGTTGTTGAAGACCTCGAGCATAATCGGGTCGGCGCCGGTCCCGATGGCCTCCCTGCGCGGAGGCGGCTCAATGCGGCGCAGCACCAGGCCGCCTCCGGCCAGGCCCTCGGCCTGCCAGCCCGGTTCGACGACATTCGTTCCGGTCGGTTCGACAATGATCGCCGGGCCCGCCACCTTGTCATGCGCCCTGATCCGGTTGCGGGTCACCAGCGGCACGTCCCGCCATTCCGCCTCCGAGAACATCCGTGCCGTCCGGTCCCCTGTTGCCGGTCCGTCCTGCGGCGTCAGCGTCACGCACTCTCCGGTGGAACCAATGGCCTCTGCCGTCAGCAAGTCGACGATCAGGTCGTCGTGCTCGGGCACAAAGCCGAAGCGCTGACGATGTGCCATGTCGAATTCCGCCCGCATGGCCGCCTCCTCGCCAAACCGCACGGGAATCGCGTGATGCGATCCCGGCGTGCGGACATGCGCCGTGCAGACAACCTCGATCCGGTCGTCGCCGACGCCTTGGCCAAGCACTTCGTTCCGCGCCTCGTTGCCGATCTCCTGCAGGACCTGCCAGGCCGCTTCGGTACTGGAAATCGAAGCGGAGAACTGGTGTTCGCGGATGACACGGATGTCGGCGAGTCCCATCCCGAACGCGGACAGGACACCGGCGAACGGATGTATGAAGATGCTTTCCATGCCAAGGACGTCGGCAACCTGGCAGGCGTGCTGTCCGCCAGCGCCGCCAAAGCAGTTCAACGTGTATCGCGTCACGTCATAGCCACGCTGGACGCTGATCTTCTTGATGGCATTGGCCATGTTTTCGACGGCGATACGCAGGAAACCCTCCGCCAGCGCCTCGACGCCCATCCTGGGATCGCCGGTTTCGCGGGCGATCTCGTCGGCCAGGACCTCGAATCCGGCTCGCGCGGCCCTGACGTCAAGAGGATCGTTGCCGTCGGGGCCGAACACTGCGGGAAAGCGGTCCGGCTGGATCTTTCCCAGCACGACGTTGCAATCCGTCACGGCCAGCGGACCGCCGCGACGGTAGCTGGCGGGACCGGGATTGGCGCCTGCGCTTTCGGGGCCGACCTGCAAACGCCCCTGACGGAAGGACAGAATCGAGCCGCCCCCGGCGGCAACGGTATGGATGCTCATCATCGGGGCGCGCATTCTCACGCCAGCCACCTCCGTTTCGAAGGAGCGTTCGTACTCGCCCGCATGGTGGCAGACGTCGGTTGACGTGCCGCCCATGTCAAAGCCGATCAGCTTCTCGAAACCTGCGTCCCGCGCCGTGCGGACCATGCCGACGACTCCGCCGGCCGGACCGGAGAGGATCGCGTCTTTGCCCTGAAACCGCGTGGCATCCGCCAGTCCGCCGTTCGACTGCATGAACATGAGGGACCTGCAGCTCCCGCGACGTGCCCCGAGGGCATCGCCGACCCGGTTCACGTAACGTCGCAGGATAGGCGACAGGTAGGCATCGACCACGCTCGTGTCTCCCCGTGCGACCAGCTTGATCAGCGGGCTCGCCTCGTGGCTGAGCGACACCTGCGTGAATCCCTGCTGCCGCGCCATCTCACCGATCCGCCTTTCATGCTCCCGGAAACGGTAGCCATGCATCAGCACGACGGCGACCGATCTGAAACCTTCGCCGTAAGCCTTCGAAAGTGCCGCGCGGACCTGACGGGGATCCAGGGGTTCGACGATGCGCCCCCCGGCATCCACGCGCTCGTCGACCTCGACAACGCTTTCGTAAAGCGGCTCGGGCAGCTTGATGTCGAGGTCGAAGAGCCTCGGCCGGTTCTGGTACCCGATCCTGAGAAGGTCCCGCAGCCCCCTGGTGATGAACAGGACGGTGCGGTCGCCCTTTCGCTCAAGCAGGGCGTTGGTCGCCACGGTCGTGCCCATCCTGACCGTGTCGATCGCACCTTCCGGAATCGGATCGTCCGATGCCAAGCCGAGAACCTCCCGAATGCCCTGCACCGCCGCGTCGCTGTACCTTTCGGGGTCTTCCGAGAGCAGCTTGTGCGTCTGGAGCGTGCCGTCGGGTCGCCGCGCAACGATGTCGGTGAACGTCCCGCCCCTGTCGACCCAGAATTGCCACATGTCCCGACTCCCTTGGCTTCCGGGCCCGAGCCCGGCATCGTTCCTTCGCGTTCCCGGTTAGCGGATCAGTCGCCATTGCTGAAGCGGCGACGGCAGGAACAGGGCGGTTTCCGGCATCGCGACCGGCGCGACAACCACAGAGCGGCATGGTCAGGTCGAACGGAGAATCGGAACCTCCGCATCGTCGTCGATGTCGGTGATCAGCATGTGTCCCGGCTTGTGCGTGATGCAGACGGGAGGAGCCGCTTGCTCGATGGCCGCCTGCGCCGTGACGCCGCAAGCCCAGAAGACGGGAACCTGGTCCTCGCCGATCGGGCTTGCGTCACCCCAGTCCGGCAGGTTCACGTCGTCTATGCCGATGTTGCCAGGATCACCCCAGTGCACGGGCAACCCGTGCGCAATCGGGAATCGCTTGCAGACTTCCGCAACTTGCGGAAGGCGGTTCCTGTCAACGGCCCGCATGCTCACGACCATTGGGCCCTTGAACGGGCCCGCGGCGACCGTGTCGATGTTCGAGCGATACATGGGCACGGTCCTGTTGTTGTCCACGTGCCAAAGGGGGATGCCGTCCGCCATCAGGGCGCGTTCGAACGTGAATGAGCACCCAAGCGCAAACGCAACGAATCCGTCGTTCCAAAGGTCGGTTATGTCGGAACGGGACTCGACCAGCGACCCGTTCTCGTGGACACAGTAGGCCGGAACGTCCGTCCTGATGTCGATGTCGCGCCCCAGCATGGGCATTGCGGGATCGCCCGTTTCGGACACGCCAACGAGCGGACACGGCTTGGGGTTGCGCTGGCAATAGCGCATGAAGTCCGGCGCGAATGTCCTAGGCAGGATCGCCAGATTGGCCTGGAGCTTGCCCCGCCCCAGCCCTGCCGTGTGGGAACGGTATGCGCCCGACCTGATTCGGCTCCGGATTTCCGTGGCATCCAGGTCCATCAAGTCATTGAAGCCGTGATCCAAGTCCGGTTCTTCCATGCCTGGAAGAATCGGCCGATCGGGACACAAGATCAAACTGAAATGTGCCTTGGGAATTCATGGCGTCAAGGCGACCCTCAACAGGAGATCGCGCACCACGTCGAAGCGGCTGTTCGGCCTCACGCACGCTCGACCGTCCACTTTGCGAACTCGTCGATGGCAGAAGGCGGATCTTCGGTTGCCCCGGCCTTCGACATGCAGGCACAGCAGGACCTCTCGCGGAGAACGCATCGCGACCGGCGACCGGCAAGGTCCCTTCCCCGTTCACGCCTCGCCCGGGAGACGTTCGCTCGCGGCTCACGATCACTTCAACGGCGAGCGAGCCATCACGGGACCCGGGGGCCCGGGAGGTGCAGCTCTGACCGCGGCAAGCTCGGTCGCGATGGCGCGGAATGATCCGTCATTGATCGGCAGTCTGGACGAGCTGGCCGGCAACGCGGGCACTTGCGGGCCGCTTGACCAACGCTGACGCGGCAGGGATGTTGGTCGGGAGAAGAAGAGCGAAGGGGGATACGGGATGCGCAAGCCCACCAGACGCACGCTGCTGCGTTCGATCGGCGCAGCGGCCGGATCTGCGGCAGTCTACCGGACCATGGACGCCCTGGGCATGCTGGGACCGGGCGCCGCCCACGCGGCCACGCTGGATCTTGCGCCCGGCTCCGGCGAAGGCGGGCACGTCGTCATCCTGGGCGCAGGCGTGTCAGGCCTGGCCGCGGCGTGGGAGATGTCCAGGGCCGGCTGGCAGTGCACCGTGCTGGAGGCCACGGAACGGCCGGGCGGGCGCAACCTGACGGCGCGCGGCGGCGACGTCCTGACCGAAAGGGGAATGCGCCAGGAAGTCTGCTTCGATCCGGAGGACCATCTCTACGCCAATCTCGGCCCGGCACGAATTCCCTACCATCACCGCACGGCGCTTGGATATTGCAAGGCGTTCGGCATCGATCTCGAGGTCTTCACCAACGACAACCGCGCCGCCCTCTTTCACGACCGCGCACGTTTCGGCGGCAGGCCGGTCGTCGCCCGAAGGGTGCTGACCGACATGCGTGGCTACGTCGCCGAACTCCTGGCCAAGGCGGTGGACCGGGGCGCGCTGGACGCGGAACTGACGGTCGGCGACAAGGAGACCGTGCGCGCGATGCTGGCAAGCTTCGGCGGGCTGAGGGACGACCTAAGCTACGGAGGCGCCAACCGTGCCGGGTATCGCGGCGCCGCCGTTCACGCAGGACTGGAAGCCGGCGACGTCGAGGAAACGCTGGACTTCGCGGAGTTGCTGGGCGCGGACTTCTGGCAGTACAAGCTGCATTTCAGTCACTTCCTCAACCAGAACCCTACCCTGTTCCAGCCCGTCGGCGGCATGGACGCGATCGTCCGGGCCTTCGCCGAGCGCATCGGTCATCTCGTCCGGTACGAGTGCATCGTGGAACAGATCCGGCGCCAGGACCACGGGGTCCGGATCGTCTTCCGCGGCCCGGACGGCGCGGAGCAGGCCGTCCAGGCGGACTATGCCATCTGCACGGTCCCCGCGCCCGTACTGAAGGACATCCCGAACGACTTCTCTCCCGGGACGCAAGCCGCCGTCGAGTCGCTGGATTTCGTCGAGGCGGTCAAGGTCGCCTTTCAGGCCAGGCGGCGCTTCTGGGAGGACGACTCGGCGATCTACGGAGGAATTTCCTGGACCGACAGCGACATCACCCAGATCTGGTATCCGTGCAACGGCTATCACCGGCCGAAGGGCGTGCTCGTCGGCGCCTACATCTGGAGTGCGGGCCCAGGGCGGCGCTACTCCGCCATGCCGGCACCGGAGCGCCTCCGCGCCTCTTTGGAAGAGGGCGAGCCGCTGCACCCCGGATATGCCGACGAAATGGAATGCGGCATCAGCCGCGCCTGGCTCAACGTTCCGTTCCAGAACGGCGGATGGCCACGCAGCAATCCCGAAGCCGCGGCCGCGCTGCGGCGGGGCGACGGACCGTTCCACTTCGCCGGCGACCAGGTCACCGCCCTGCCCGGATGGCAGGAAGGCGCCCTGCTCGCCGCACACGCGGCGGCAGCCGCCATTGACCGGCAGTTCACCGGCAGGTGACGACGCGACCGGGGCTGGCGCACTTGCACGCGGAGGCCGGCTTTGCGGCGGGCCTGCGAAGAGTGAATGCGTCTCGCGTGAGGGGCGGCAGAGGGCGTGCAGGCGCTCGGGACAATTCCCTTGAGATTCTGCCGCGGTTCTGACACCTGACACCCATGACCGCCCTGATCTTCCGGAACGCCCGATTGATCGACCCCGGGAAAGGGACCGACAAGGCAGGGACCTTGGCCGTTCGCGACGGCGTCATCGTTGGTCCCCGGGGCATGGACGATGCGGAAGAGATCGATTGCAACGGGAAGTGCCTTGCGCCCGGCATCATCGACATCGGCGTCAAGGTCAGCGAGCCTGGCGAGCGGCACAAGGAGAGCTTTCGCACCGCCGGCATGGCCGCTGCCGCGGGCGGGATCACGACGATGGTCACCCGGCCTGACACGCTGCCGGCCATCGACACGCCGGAAGTCCTTGAGTTCGTTCGCAGGCGGGCGAACGAGGCCGCGCCCGTCAACGTCCTGCCCATGGCGGCATTGACCCGTGGCCGCGAGGGCCGCGAAATGGCCGAAATCGGATTCCTTCTGGATGCGGGCGCCGTGGCCTTTTCCGATTGCGACCGAGTGGTCCAGAACACCAAGGTCTTCGCACGCTGCCTGACCTATGCAGCCTCGCTGGGCGCCCTCGTGGTCGGGCACCCGCAGGAACCGGAACTCTCTGCCGGTGCGTCCGCCACAAGCGGAAAGTTCGCGGCGCTCAAGGGGCTTCCGTCGGTCTCGCCGCTGGCCGAGCGAATGGGCCTTGACCGTGACATTGCCGTCGTCGAAATGTCGGGCGCAAGATACCACGCCGACCAGGTGACCACGTCACGCGCGCTCCCCCGCCTCGAGCGCGCCAAGCAGGCGGGGCTGGATGTCACTGCCGGAGTCTCGATCCACCACCTGACGCTGAACGAGATCGACATCGGCGACTATCGGACCTTCTTCAAGGTCAAGCCGCCGCTGCGCTCAGAGGATGACCGGCTGGCGACCGTGGACGCCATGGCGAATGGCCTGATAGACATCATATGCTCGATGCACACGCCGCAGGACGAAGAGTCGAAGCGCCTGCCGTTCGAGGAGGCGGCATCCGGAGCAACAGGCCTTGAGACGCTTCTGCCCGCAGCCTTGCGCCTGGTCCATGCAGGCCACCTTGACCTGCCGACGCTTTGGCGCGCGCTGTCGCTTTCGCCGGCATCGCGGCTCGGGCTTGCCGCAGGCCGCCTGAGCGTTGACGCGCCTGCCGACCTGGTCCTCTTCGACCCGGACGCGCCGTTCGTGCTTGACCGGTTCAAGCTGCACTCGAAGTCCAAGAACACGCCCTTTGACGAGGCCAGGATGCAGGGCAAGGTTCTCGGCACCTGGGTTGCGGGCCGGCGAACGGAGACCCCGGGCGGTGAGCCGGGCTGATTCGCCTGCCGCCAGCTCGGCCTGCCTCATGCTTGCCGCGGCGGGAGACGGATGATGCCGGAATTCGATGCGTCCCTTGCAGAAGTCCTGGTCACGGCCTTGCTGGCCTATCTGGCGGGGTCGATTCCCTTCGGGCTGCTCGTGTCGCGCGCATTCGGCCTGCCCGACCCGCGCAGCATCGGGTCCGGCAATATCGGAGCTACCAATGTCCTGCGCACCGGATCCAGGGCCGCTGCGCTGACGACGCTGCTCCTTGATGCCGCAAAGGGCCTGGTCGCGGTCCTTGCCGCGAGAACGATTGCAGGCGAAGACGCCGCACAGATGGCCGGGCTCGCGGCATTTCTTGGACATGTCTTTTCCGTTTGGCTCGGCTTCCGGGGCGGGAAGGGCGTGGCAACCTTGCTTGGCGCCCTGGCAGGCTTCAGCGCCCTGGTCGGGCTCGCCGCGATGGCCACCTGGCTCGGCGTGTTCCTCGTCTCGCGAATCTCTTCCCTTTCGGCGCTCGTGGCCGCCGCACTTGCGCCAGGCGTGGCCCTGCTGCTCGGGCATGGCCAATTGGTCGTGGCAACACTGTTCATGGCGATTGTCGTCTTCTGGTCGCACCGCGCCAATGTCCGGCGGTTGATCGACGGCACCGAGCCGCGAGTGACGCGGAGAGAGCCGTAGGCACCGGTCCGTTCGACCATCAGGCCGCAATGTCCGGGCGCCTCGGGTAGCCGCAGAACCCGGGCCCGGCATTCCTGTCCCGAGGCTCTGCAGGCATTGTCCCCGAGACCGCTCCCGCGTAGATTCGCCCTCGTGAACACTCCATCGCATAACTGCGACGGCTTCTCGGCCAAGCCTCGGACCAGCGTCCCCACTTCGCGACCGAAGCCTGGTTCCCAGCCCCAATGCGAGAAACCTACAGGCTTCAGCACGCCTGTCAGCAAGGAGCGCGCATTCCTCCGCCGCGTGAACGCGGCAGCCCCCTGCGCGATTTCTATATGGACTTCCAGGCAATGAAAGCGTCTCTCGAGTGGCAGATTGCGTGCGGCGCGGACGAGGCGATTCTGGATGCACCGGTCGATCGGACCGTGCTTCCGAAGGCCGTGGAGCCGCCAATGCGAGCGCCGGCCCGTGATGCGGAGCCGGAAGCGGACGCCGTCACCGTCGCAAGGACCGCGGCCACGGCGGCGGGCGATCTCGCAACGCTCCGGGCAGCCATGGAAGCCTACGATCTCTGCGATCTCAAGCGCGGCGCCAAGCAGCTCGTGTTCTCGGACGGCAATGCCAATGCGCGGGTGATGATCGTTGGCGAAGCCCCGGGACGCGACGAGGACATTGAAGGCCGGCCCTTCGTGGGGCGTGCAGGGAAGCTTCTCGACCTGATGTTCAGCCACATCGGCCTTTTCCGGACTGAATCCGACAGCGAGAGCGCGCTCTACATTGCCAACGTGCTGCCCTGGAGGCCACCGCAGAACCGCGACCCCAGGCCTGAAGAGATGAACATGATGCTGCCCTTTCTCGAACGGCATGTCGAACTCGTCGATCCCGACCTGATCGTTGCCATGGGCAACCACGCCTGCCTGGCGCTCCTCGGGCAGCGCGGAATCACGAGGCTCCGGGGAAAGTGGAGGACGGCCCTGGGCAGGCCGGCGCTTCCGATGTTCCACCCCGCCTACCTCCTGCGCACGCCTGAAGCCAAGCGCGAGACATGGGCTGATCTCCTCAGCCTCAAGGAGAGGCTCCGGGCATGAACATCCTTGCCTTTTCCGACCTGCACCATTCGAAGGCGAAGGCGGAAGCCTTGGTCTCGATGAGCCGGGCGGCGGATCTGGTGATCGGTGCCGGAGACTTCTGCAACATGCGAAACGGACTCGACGATGCCATGCGCATGCTTGACGGCATCGGATGCACGATGGTCGTCGTGCCAGGCAATGCAGAGAGCGCGGAAGAGCTTCGCGACGCAGCCCGGGCCGGCACGATCGTGCTTCATGGCGAGGGAACCGAATTCGAAGGGCTTCGCCTGTTCGGCCTCGGGTATGGCGTGCCTGTGACGCCATTCGGCTCCTGGTCATGCGATCTCGACGAGGCCGCCGCCGCCGCCATGCTGCAGCCTTGCCGCACCGCTGACATCCTTGTCACGCACTCGCCGCCCAAGGGTGTCGCGGACGCGACCTCGAACGGCACCTCCGTTGGATCGGAATCCATCCGCGAGGCAATTGAGCGCGTGCAGCCAAAGCTGGCTCTATGCGGCCATATCCACGATTCCTGGGGTCGGTCGGGACAGCTTGGCAAGTCGCGCGTATGCAATCTCGGTCCCTCGGGCCGGATCTTCGAGATTGCGCCATGATCGAGCCGCTGATCCTGATCGCCTTCATTCCGGCCGCCCTTGCATTGAACCTGACTCCCGGCGCCGACATGCTCTTCTGCCTCGGGCAGGGTGCACGCGCCGGCATGCGTGCGGCCCTCGCGGCCTCGGCTGGGGTGTCCGCTGGCACAATGGTGCACGTGGCGCTGACAGGCCTCGGCCTCGGCTACCTGGTGGCTCAGCACCCGATCCTGTTCGACGTGATCCGGTATGCCGGCGTCGCCTACCTGCTTTGGCTGGCACAGAAGACCCTGCGTATACCGTTCAGTGCACGTGACATGCCCGACATCCGTCCCGCCAAGGCCTTCGCGGACGGACTGATCGTGAACCTGACCAACCCCAAGGTGGCCCTGTTCATCCTGGCGTTCGTGCCGCAATTCGTGGATCCCGGCCGCACCGTCCTGCCGCAATTCCTGGCACTGGGGGCAATCGTCGCTGCCGGGGGGTTCGTCGTCAACGGCGCCGTCGGCGCGTTTTCCGGCAGAATCGCCCGCCTGATGGCTCGAACGCCGAGGGTCGACCAGGTCCTTCGAGTCGTTTCCGCCTCCATCTTCGCCGCCTTGGCGCTCCGCCTCGTGCTGGAAGGGCGACGTGCATGAACGGCACCGACGAATCCCGGGAGTTCGTGCCGGTTCGCATCGCGGTGCTGACCGTCAGCGACACGCGAAGCCGCATGGACGACCGTTCGGGGGACTTGCTCGCCGGGCGGATCAAGGATGCGGGCCACGAGCTCGCGGCACGTGAAATCGTGACGGACGATCGTTCACGCATTGCGGCACTGCTGCGAGACTGGAGCTTGCGTGACGACATCGACGTGATCCTCTCGACCGGCGGCACCGGGCTGACGGGACGCGACGTGACGGTCGAGGCGCACAGGGACGTCTACGACAAGGAAGTCGATGCCTTCGGAACTGTCTTCACGCAGGTCTCGATGAAGAAGATCGGCACGTCAGCGGTCCAGAGCCGCGCCTGCGGCGGCGTGGCGAACGGAACCTACCTGTTTGCGCTCCCGGGCAGCCCCGGCGCCTGCAAGGACGCGTGGGACGAGATTCTCGCCTTCCAGTTCGACAATCGCCACCGACCCTGCAATTTCGTGGAGATCATGCCGCGTCTCGCCGAGAAAACGCGACGGAAGTAGCGCTCGCGAACGTTTCATCTATCGAATTTTGCCAAACGCGCGATTCCGCTACATAATGCGGAGTGAAACGAATGCGCTGAACGGAAGATGCATTGCGATTCCTGAGACGCTCGCTTGTCGGCCTTTTCCTCCTGTCCGTGACCCTCGGGCTGCTGGCCTATGCCGGGAACATGGTGCGGGGCGCGCTCGAGGCTCGCCTTTCGGAGGAACCTCGTCAGCGCCCGCAGAGGGAAAGGGTGTTCGCGGCAAATGTCATTGCGATCCAGCCCGAAACCATACGCCCCGTGCTGTCGACCTTTGGCGAGGTCCGTGCCCGCCGCACCCTGGCCCTGCGTGCCTCGGCGGCGGGCGAGGTCATCTGGACATCCGAGAAAGTCGAGGAAGGCGGAGAGGTCGAGAAGGGTGATCTCCTGGTCCGCATCGACCCGGTCGAGGCTCAGTCGGCGCTCGACACGGCACGCGCAGACCTCTCCGAGGCGGAGGCCGACCTGCGCGACGCAGAACGCCAGCGCGCGCTCGCCTCGGACGAGATCCTCGCCGCCGAAAACCAGGCACGGCTGCGCGCAAACGCCCTCGACCGCCAAAGGGACCTCCAGCAGCGCGGCGTCGGCTCCACCGCCGCCGTTGAGACCGCCGAGCTTGCGCTTTCGACCGCCAGCCAGGCCGTCCTGTCGCGCCGGCAGGCTGCGGCCAATGCCGAGGCAAGGATCGATCAGGCGAGGACGGCGCTGGAACGTCGGCGGATCGCCTTTGCGGATGCAGAGCGCAGGTTGGAGAACACCGGGATAGAGGCCGAGTTCGCAGGTGTCCTGAGCGATGTCACGGTTACCGTGGGCGGGCTGGTCTCGGCTGGCGAGACCTTGGCGCGCATCATCGACCCGACCGAACTCGAAGTCGCCTTCCGCGTCTCGACACCTCAATACACGCGCCTGCTCAACGACGGCGGGCGCTTGATCGGTGCGGACGTCACTGCGTCGATCGACATTCTCGGCGTGGACCTCGAAGCGTCGGGCCGGATCAGCCGCGAAAGCGCGGCCGTGGGCACCGGCCAGACCGGACGGCTGCTCTTTGCGCGCCTGAACGATGCGCCGGGGTTCCGACCCGGCGACTTCGTGGGCGTCCGCATCATGGAGCCGCCGATCGCGCGTGCGGTCCGGCTGCCTGCGAGCGCGGTCGATGCTGCCGGAAGGGTGCTCGTCGTCGGAGAGGGGGAACGGCTCGAAGTCGCCGAAGTGCAGATCCTGCGCAGCGAGGGCGACGATGTCATCGCCCGCGCGCGCGGACTTGCCGGACGCGAGATCGTCGCGGAAAGGACCCCGCTGCTCGGTGCCGGGATTCGCATCCGGCCCGTGCGTCCGGGCGAGGGTCAGCAGGCAGTTGAGGAACCGGATCTCCTGGCGCTGGATCCCGAGCGGCGTGCGAGACTTGTTGCATTCGTGGAAAACAACCAGTTCATGCCGGACGCGGCCAAGCAGCGCGTTCTGAGCGCACTCAAGAATGACATGGTCCCGGCCCAGATGGTCGAGCGCATCGAAAGCAGGATGGGGGGCTGAGATGCGGGGCTTCCCCACGGGAGATTGCAGCCGGCGACGATTCGGGTTTCGAGCCGGCCGCGCGGCGACCACCCGGACCGGCAGTCTTCAGCCTTGCGGCCCCGAGCCCGTGCAGCGCAACCGTGCCCCGAACCTGATCCGTTGCGCACCAAGCGGCGCCAGGCCCGTCATTGCCGGGAGTCGAAGAGATGGCTCGTGATCTCGGCCAGGCCGCCGGCGGCGTTCTCTCCTACTTCACGAGGCACCGCACGGCAGCCAATCTCCTTCTCGTGGTCCTGGTGGTCTCGGGCATTTATGCCGCGCCACAGATGCGGGCACAGTTCTTTCCCGATGTCGTCGTCGACGACATCACGATCAATGTAGGCTGGGACGGCGCAGGGGCGGAAGATGTTGACGCCGCGATAGTCGAAGTCCTGCAGCCTGCGTTGCAAGCCGTGGACGGAGTGACCGAGACATCCTCGCGGTCGCGCGAAGGCCAGGCCACGATCACCCTGGAGTTCGAGCCGGGCTGGGACATGCGGCAGGCGGAGGAGGATGTCGGCACGGCCATTGATTCCGTGACCGATCTCCCCGCCGATGCCGACGATCCGAGGACGGTGCGTCGCCGTTGGGCGGATCGGGTCACCGACGTAGTCATCAAGGGACCTGTGGGCGTCGACCAGCTTGCCAACTTCGCCGACGAGTTCGTCACCCGCCTGTTTGCGGTCGGGGTTACCCGCAGCACGATTCGCGGCATCGCCGCCCCGGAAACGGTCGTCGAGGTCACGTCGCTCGACCTCATCCGTCACGATGTCACCATGCGCCAGATTGCGGACGCCATTGCGGAAGAAGCGGAGACTGATCCGGCAGGGGACGTTTCGGGCGCCGCCCGCGTGCGCACCGGCGTAGCCAAGAGATCCGCTGGCCAGATCGCGGAAATCGTCCTGCGCACGACGGAGGACGGCACGCCGCTTGCCGTGGGAGACGTGGCGCGCGTAAGGGTCGGGGACGTGGACCGAGACCGCGCCTATTTTGTCGGCCCGGATTCCGCGATCTCGATCCGCGTTGACCGTTCGGCCAACGGCGACGCGATCCGCATGCAGCGTCAGGTCGAGGAAATCGCGGCCGACATGCAGGCAACCCTGCCGACGGGGGTCGAGATCAACCTGATCCGGACTCTTGCGGAATCGATCACGGGCCGGCTGAACACCCTGCTGGACAACGGGCTCATCGGCCTGGCCCTCGTCGTTTCGCTGCTGTTCCTCTTCCTGAACACCCGCACGGCGCTTTGGGTCGCCGCCGGCATTCCGGTCGCCATGACAACGACAATCGCGATCATGTTCGCGGCCGGGCTGACCATCAACATGATCTCGCTCTTTGCGCTCATCATCACGCTTGGCATCGTGGTCGACGACGCCATCGTCGTCGGCGAGCATGCGGACTTTCGCGCGCGCCGCCTCGGCGAAAGTCCGACGATGGCTGCGGAAAGCGCGGCACGGCGCATGTTCACGCCGGTCTTTGCGGCTTCCATGACGACGATCATCGCCTTTTTCGGACTTGTCGCAATCGGCGGACGTTTCGGCGACCTGATCCGGGACATCCCGATCACGGTGATCGTCGTGCTGGCCGCCTCCCTCGTGGAGTGCTTTCTCATACTGCCCAACCACATGCGCCACGCCCTGGCCCATACCGTGCAGGAGCACTGGTATGACTGGCCGTCACGCCAAGTGAACAAGGGCTTTCGGCGCGTGCGGGAAGGATTGTTCCGCCCCTTCATCAAGGCCGTCATCTGGGCCAGGTATCCCGTCATCGCGCTGGCGGTCCTGACGCTGGCCAGCCAGGCCGTGCTGTTCATCTCCGGCGACGTGCCATGGCGGTTCTTCAATGCTCCTGAGCGAAACTCGGTCACCGGCAACTTCGCCATGGCGCCCGGCGCCACTCGAAACGACACGCTCGAAATGATGCGGACGCTTCAAGGGACGGTCGAGGAACTCGGCGGCAAGTACGAGGCCGAGCATGGGCTGAACCCCATCAAGTTCGCCCTGGCGGAAATTGGCGGCAACTCGGGACGCGGGCTTTCGGGAACCGAAACCAAGGAGAGCTATCAGCTGGGATCGATAGCGATCGAGCTCATCGACGCGGATCTTCGTCCCTATTCCAGCTTCGCCTTCGTGGCCGAGCTTCAGGACGCGGTTCCGCGCCATCCGCTCCTCGAGACGGTCAGTTTTCGCGGCTGGCGGCGCGGTCCGGGCGGCGACGCGATCGACGTCGAACTCTCGGGCGCTTCCAGCGAGGTTCTCAAGGAGGCCGCAGAGGCGCTGAAGTCCCAGCTCGGCCAGTACGGCGAGATTTCCGCCCTCGAGGACAATCTCGGCTACGACAAGGAGGAGCTGCTTCTCGAACTGACGCCGCAGGGACAGGCGCTCGGCCTGACCATCGACGCGCTGGGAGCAACGCTCCGAGCGCGACTTAACGGCATCGAGGCGGCAACGTATCCGGACGGGCCGCGTTCCGCGGCCATTCGCGTGGAACTTCCGGCCGACGAGCTGACGGCCGACTTCCTTGGGCGGCTTCTGATCCGGACCGGTCCGGCGGCTGCCGGCGAAGGCGTCTACGTGCCGCTCGCGGACATCGTGTCAGTCGAACGCCGGACCGGGTTTTCGACCATTCGCCGGGAGAACGGCATTCCGGTCGTTTCGGTCACCGGTGACCTGTCCGAGGACGACGCCGACCGTGCCCGGGAAATTTCGGAAGAGATCCAGGGCGCGGTCCTGCCGAGGATTGAGCAGGACTTCGGCATCTCGACGCACTGGTCGGGGCTGGCCGAGGACGAGCGCAATTTCCTTTCGGATGCAGGGACCGGCCTGATCCTTTGCCTGACGGGAATCTACCTCGTGCTTGCCTGGGTCTTCGCATCGTGGTTCCGGCCTCTGGTCGTGATGGCGATCATCCCCTTCGGCCTCGTCGGCGCGGTCTGGGGCCACTATCTTTGGAACGTGCCGTTTTCGATGTTCTCTGTCGTGGGCCTCATCGGCATGATCGGCATCATCATCAACGATTCCATCGTCCTGGTGACGACAGTGGACGAGTATGCAGACGAACGAGGGATTGTCGCGGCAATCGTTGACGGCGCATCCGACCGGTTGAGACCCGTGTTCCTCACTACGGCCACGACCGTCCTGGGCCTGGCCCCGCTGCTCTACGAAACGTCAAAGGATGCCCAGTTCCTGAAGCCGACGGTGATCACCCTCGCCTACGGGCTCGGATTCGGGCTCGTCCTCGTCCTCCTGATCGTGCCTGCCCTCCTTGCCGTCGGGCATGACATCGGCCGCCATGTTCGCGCGCTCCGCTACGGCTGGACCACCCCTGGCATTGGCCCTGCAATGGCAGTCGGCGCAACCGCCATCCTGGCCTTGTTTGCCGTCACGGTCGGGAGCTTCCTCGTGGCGGGCAGCCTGCCTTTCGGCCTCGATTATGCGGAATCGCTGGAGCAGGCGCTTCTGATCTACGTTGCGGGGTCTGCCGCGATCTGTTTCGTCGTCGGAGTGCTTGCCGCGTTGCTCATGCCCAGGGCGTAACGCGGTCAAGGGCCGTGCCGCGTGCACCGGTCGCGCAAGTCCAGTCCCGGCTTTCGTGCAGCAAGGGGGCATCGCATGACGGCGGGAGACCGAGACCGGCAGCGAAGTCGCGAATTCCGGTCAATGACAGCCTGCCATTTCGATTGCGCGCCCTTCGGACAGCACGGTCATTCGCACATCTGCCCGCGAAAGCGCAAATGGACGTCCCGAAGGCGGCACCATCTCGACCTCGGCCCGCAGCTGCTCGCCTTCGCGCTGAAGGATCGGTGAGGACACCCAGACCTGCGGGTCGCCTGTCTCGACCACGACGGTTTCCTCGCTCCCCAAGCGCGGCAATGTCGTCCTTGCGACAAGGCGCAAGCCGTCCGCGATCGGAACAAGGTCGCAGCTCAGGCGGCCACCGCTTTCCGGCCTGTCCTCAAGGATGGCCGCAAGCGCGAGATCAGGGGATCCGTGGGCAGGAAGTTCCGCGCGCACCTGCAACCTTACGGGCACGCAGACTTCCTCGCATACGCCGATGTCGATTTCACCCCTGAGCCGCACCGGAGCCGAGGCGTCATGTGTCCGGACGTTCAACGGGAAGGTCACCTGGCCGATGTAGCCGATGCCTCGGATTCCACCCTGCTCAAACACCTTCGGCACGGGAAAGTGCACCCTGACCGCCGCCACGTTCGAGGATCCGGACCAGTTGAAGACGGGCGGAATGCCGGCTTCGCCCGGCACCCGCCAATAGGTCTTCCATCCCGGTGCCAGCCGGATCGTCAATCCTGCCACGTGCGTGTGCCCGTCTCTCCAGCCCGCATTCAGGTCCGCGTATGCCAGCTCGTCCGGCACCTGGGCGTGGCCGGGCGCCGCAAGGGCAAGTAGCGCTGCGCACAAGGTTCGAAGCATGGGTGCATTTCTAGAGCATCGCGCCCTTTGCAGAAAAGTCACATTCCAGTCATGCAGCGTGACCGTTGCCGCAATGCACTTGATGCACGATCCGGCTTGTCTCATGCTGTGAGGCATGAGCGAGGACACCGCATCCAGCCTGGACGGAAAGCTCCTGGTCGCGATGCCCGGCATGGGCGACCCCCGGTTCGAGAAGGCAGTCATTCTTCTTTGCGCACATTCCGAGGATGGCGCGATGGGCTTCATCGTGAACAAGCCGGCGCCAAATCTCCGGTTTGCGTCGCTTCTGGAACAGCTCGGAATCGAATCCGGTCCGCCCCGGCGGGACATCCACATCCACTTTGGCGGACCGGTGGAAAACGGGCGGGGCTTCGTGCTGCATTCGGGAGATTACCTGTCGGAGAACTCGACCCTTCAGGTGAATGACGTCTTTGGCATGACCCCGACGCTGGACATCCTGGAGGACATCGCCAAGGGCAGCGGGCCTAGTTCGGCGTTTCTGGCCCTGGGGTATTCGGGCTGGGGGCCGGGGCAGCTGGAATCCGAAATCCTGTCCAATGGCTGGCTGACTTGCGACGCGTCGCTGACGATCGTTTTCGGCGAAGACAACGACACCAAGTGGGCTGATGCGCTCAAGTCTATCGGCGTGGACGCCATGCTGCTTTCGCCGGAGGCAGGGCGGGCGTAGAGCCAACTTGCGGCAACCAGCGGTCGCGTCGGCCTGTCTGGCGCCATTGCGGCCCAGATGCGTCCCGGTCCGGATTCAGCCCTGTCCGATATGTTGCATTCCTCGGGACCTGGCCAGTTCGATCTGCCGTTGCCGTTCGCGGAACCGGCCTCGATCGACGTCGCTGAACTCACCGACGCAGCCGGGGCAGGATACGCCGGGCTCGTAGTCGGCACTCTCCCGCACGTCGCTTCCCAACGGGCGGCGGCAGGCGTGGCAAAGGCCGTAGGATCCTTCCTTCAAGCCGTGGCAGACCGATACCCTCTGGTCGAACACGAAGCACTCCCCGTGCCAGAGGCTTTCCTCTTCCGGCACCTCCTCGAGATAGCCGAGGATTCCGCCCTTGAGATGATACACTTCCTCAACGCCCTGGCTGAGCAGGTAGTTCGTGGCCTTCTCGCAGCGTATGCCGCCCGTGCAGTACATGGCGACCTTCCTGCCACCGAAGCGATGGCCGTTTGCGTCCCACCAGGCCGGAAAGTCGCGAAAGCGCGCCGTACCGGGGTCAGTGGCGCCTTCGAACGCGCCAATGCCGACCTCGTACTCGTTTCGCGTGTCGATCACGGCGACATCTTCGCGCGTGATCAGCGAATTCCAGTCAGCAGGACGAACATAGGTGCCGGCCCTGGAAACCGGGTCGATGCCGGGCTGGCCCATCGTGACGATTTCGCGCTTCAGGCGAACCTTGAGGCGCGGAAACGGCATGGCCGTCGCGGTGCTTTCCCTCCAGTCCATGTCGTCACAGCCCGGCAGGGTGCGGACCTGCTCGATGACGGAAGCGATTCCCTCTCGAGAACCGGCGATGGTCCCATTGACGCCTTCACGTGCCAGCAGCACGGTCCCGCGGACAGCCTGCCGCGACGCAACCTCCAGCAACAACGGCTTGAACCGCGCGGGGTCCCCGAGACACGCGAACTTGTAGAACGATGCAACAACGGTCATGGGAGACTACTACCCCGGCCGCCAGGCAGGCAAAAGGGCTCATCCCGAAGCGTTCCCAAGGGCTTGGCTCGGGTGCGCCGTCCGCAACGACAGCCGCACGAAACATGTTCCGCAGCCTCCACGCAAGCATCGGAAACCGGCGCCGATGTCTCGGGCGCCGATGGTGACTCTCCTGCAGCTTGCAGTTCGTACAGGAGCCGCGACCCGTCGAGTCCGTCCACTTCGCAGGGCGCTTGATCTTGAAGCCGTGACCGGAGAGTGGATGTGCATCTTGGTCCCGAGCGGGGAGAGACCCGAGACGGCGCGCTCTTCGGGCGCTGGCGGCGCCGCGACCTTGTCAATGCCGAGAATTCCGGCATCATCGCGGCACCCGATGGACCGGAGACGGATCGGCTGGCAGGACCAGATCCGGACGGAGCGGGAGGAGGCCCCGGTTGACGCGGCCGAAGCGCCCTGCCCGGCGCCGGGCCGGTCTGGCATGCGGGCGTCACCCGCGGTCAGCAAGGACGTCGCAAGTGCGTGGAATCGGCTCGTCGTCTCACGACCGTTCGGTTGCAGGCACTACGGGCCTCGGCACGCGCGAGGTAGCCGCATGGACGGATTTGTCAGCGAAATTGGTGACTATCTGCAGAACCTGAACTGGACGAATTCCCGGGCAAGCTCTCAAGCGAATGTCCTTTGGTTGCTGTTGCTGCTCATCGTCGGCGCAGCCAAGAACTACTGGGGCTTCTTCCTGCACAAGGCCGTGATCATGCTGATCGGAGGCGTGATTGGAGCCGCGCTCGGGTTTGGCGTGGGCGAGAGCTCGGGATGGCCTGCCGGACTCAGCGTCCTGTTCGCGATGGCTGCAGGCTGCGCTGCCGGCTGGCTGGCCTGGATCCTCAAGCTGGCCATGGTGTTCCTGATTGGCGCCTGCCTGGGCGGCCTCGTCGCAATCCTGGAGACTCACCAGTTGAGCTTGGCGTTGCTCGGGGCGGCAGTCGGCGGTGTCGGCTTTGTCAGCCTGTACAGACCCTTCATCGTCTTGCTGACCGTGGCGGCCGGTTCCGTAACGCTCACCTACGTCACGCTCAACTTGTCACTGGCCGCGTCTGGAGGGTTGAGTGCATTGCAGAACAGCCACTACGGGAGCTGGTGGCGGTATGTCAGCCGCATGTACGATCTGGTATCGCAACTAGGTCTTGAGGGGTTGATGCGGCATGCGGCGGCCGACGCGGCAGTGTTCGCGTTCTTTGCCGCGACCGGGATCTTCTGGCAATTCCGAAACTCCGCGGTGATCGGGGAGCCACGTGCCGCGAAGGTAAGGCGCTACCGGCTTGCCATCAGGACACCACCTCCGGATGGCGGGTCACGAGAGCAGGAAGCCAGGCGACCCCCCCAAGACTGATCAAGCGCCGCCAGCGTCCGCAGCAGTCGCGATGCTGGCAGGCGAGAGGCCGCGTGATCGACAGGGCCAGGGCGGACTTGCGTCCGAACCCGCAAGGATGTGCACTTGCGTATCGGGGCACGGAGCCAACGCGACCTGGCGTGCTTCAGGGTTGCCATTGATGGCGGAGACGCGCCGGACTTGATCGACTCATCGTGTGCCGCAATGCTACAGGTCAAAGTGGAGGCTGCCGTGCGACAGGACAACGAGGCGATCCTGGTGATTGACGTCCAGAAGGACTTTTGCCCCGGCGGTGCGCTTGCCGTCCCCGGTGGCGACGAGATCGTCGTGCCAATCAGTGCGCTCGTTCCCGAATTCAAGGTCCGCGTGTTCACCCAGGACTGGCATCCGGCGAACCACATGAGCTTTGCCAGCCAGCACCAGGGCCTTGACCCCTTTGCCGTCACGGAAATGCCCTACGGAACCCAGGTTCTTTGGCCCGACCACTGCGTGATCGGCTCCAGGGGGGCGGCGTTCCACGGCAGGCTCGACACGCGCGCCGCCGACATCGTCATCCGCAAGGGCTTTCGCCGCGAGATCGACAGCTACTCCGCGTTCTTCGAAAACGACCGATCCACTCCCACGGGGCTCGACGGCTATCTCCGAAGCCGAGGCGTCGAAAGGGTCACGCTGGTCGGACTGGCAACGGACTTCTGCGTGAACTACTCGGCGCTCGACGCGGCAGGGCTCGGTTACGACGTCACCGTCATCGAGAGTCTCTGCCGGGCAATCGATCTCGAGGGCTCGCTCGCTTCCGCCCGGAAGAGCATGTCGGACGCGGGCGTCACTCTCGCCTGAGCGCGACATGTGACCACGCAACCGGATTGCGGCGGCATGCCGCCTTTCACTTGAGGCGGGGTTCGGCTATGTCGCGCGCGAACGAAAATTCCCTGCGAGGCTAGATTCATGTCTAAGATCAAGGTCGAGAACCCAGTCGTCGAAATGGACGGCGACGAAATGACCCGGATCATCTGGGACTTCATCAAGAAGAAGCTGATCCTGCCCTACCTGGACGTCGATCTGCTCTACTACGATCTCGGCATCGAGGAGCGCGACCGGACCGACGACCAGATAACCGTCGACGCGGCCGAGAAGACGAAGGAAGTGGGCGTCGCCGTCAAGTGCGCCACGATCACGCCGGACGAAGCCAGGGTCGAGGAGTTCGGGTTGAAGCGCATGTATCGCTCTCCCAACGGAACCATCCGGAACATCCTTGGCGGCGTGATATTCCGCCAGCCGATCATCTGCAGGAACGTGCCCCGCCTGGTGCCGGGCTGGACGCAGCCGATCGTCGTTGGCCGTCATGCCTTCGGGGACCAGTACCGCGCCACGGACTTCACGTTTCCCGGCGCCGGAAAGGTGACCATCAAGTTCGAAGGCGAGGATGGCCATGTCATCGAAAGGGAGGTCTTCGACGCGCCGGGCCCGGGCGTGACAATGGCGATGTACAACCTGGACCAGTCGATCTACGACTTTGCACGGGCCTCGATGAACTACGCGTTGAACCTCGGCTGGCCATGCTATCTCTCGACCAAGAACACGATCATGAAGGCCTATGACGGGCGCTTCAAGGACATATTCCAGGAAGTCTACGACACCGAGTTCAAGGATGCCTTCGAGAAGAAGAGGATCTGGTACGAGCACCGCCTGATCGACGACATGGTTGCCGCCGCGCTCAAGTGGTCGGGCGGATATGTCTGGGCGTGCAAGAACTACGACGGCGACGTGCAGTCCGACACCGTCGCCCAGGGCTTCGGATCGCTCGGCCTCATGACGTCCCAGCTCATGACGCCCGACGGCAAGATCGTGGAGGCGGAAGCTGCCCACGGAACCGTCACCCGCCACTACCGCCAGCACCAGAAGGGCGAAGAGACGTCGACGAACTCGATCGCGTCAATCTTTGCCTGGACGGGCGGGCTGAAGCACCGGGCCGGTCTCGACGGCAACGACCAGCTTCGCAATTTTGCCGAAACGATGGAAAGGGTCATCGTCGACACGGTCGAATCCGGCTCCATGACCAAGGATCTCGCGTTGCTGGTCGGCCCGGACCAGAAATGGCTCACGACCATGGGCTTCCTCGACAAGATAGACGAGAACCTCCAGAAGGCGCTGGGATAGGCCCGGAGGACCGGACCTCTCCCGGACCGCCGCTCCGAACCTGGCGACCTTGGCCCGATTCGTGCATGTGACCTTCGCGTGCGCCTGGCCGTGCCCCGATCGACGGCGCCGGTATTGACGCCGTCTCCGGACAGGCCCATGCCTGTCCGGAATCAGATGCTGTGGAGGCGCACTCATGCAGGTCTACGTCTTGCTTTTTCTCGCCATCATGGCCGAAACCGTTGGCACGATGGGTCTTCAGGCATCGCAGCAGTTTACCCGGATGGGACCGACGGCCCTGTCCGTCGCAAGCTACGCGGTGGCCTTCTATTTCCTGGGCCTGACGCTCAAGTTCATGCCGGTCGGCATCGTCTACGCCGTCTGGTCAGGCCTGGGAATCGTGCTCATTGCGCTGATGGGATACGTTCTCTTCAGCCAACGGCTCGACATGCCGGCCATGCTCGGCATCGCGCTGATCGTCGCGGGCATTCTCGTCATCAGCCTGCTCTCTGACACGGCCCATCACTAGGGCGTGACAGGCCTTGCGCACGCGCGCGTGCATCGCGACTCTCCGTGCATGACCATGCAACGCGTCACGTTCTCCGGCCACGCCGGCGACGAGCTGGCAGCCCGGCTCGACATGCCGGAAGGTCCGCATCTTGCAACTGCGCTCTTCGCGCACTGCTTCACCTGCGGCAAGGACATCAAGGCGGCGAGACGCATAGCGGGTCGCCTCGCCGCCATGGGAATCGCCGTGCTGCGCTTCGACTTTACAGGTCTCGGCCATTCAGGCGGCGAATTCGCGAACACGTCGTTCACGTCAAACGTGAATGACCTCGTTCTGGCGGCACGTCACCTCGATGATCGCGGCATGGCGCCAGGCCTGCTCATCGGCCACTCGCTTGGCGGAGCCGCCGTTCTCAAGGCCGCCGGGGAGATCGAGAGCGTCAAGGCCGTGGCCACGATCGGAGCGCCGTTCGATCCAGGTCACGTGACGCACAATTTCGGCGATGCGCTGGAACGCATTTCAAGCGACGGAAGGGCGGAAGTCGATCTTGCCGGCCGCACGTTCACGATTGGAAAGGGCTTCGTTGAAGATGTTTCGGCGACCGAGCTTTCGCCCGCGATTGGCAAGCTGGGCAGCGCGCTTCTCGTGCTGCACGCACCGCTCGACACGACGGTCGGGATCGAGAACGCAACCCGGATCTTCACGGCCGCCAGGCATCCGAAGAGCTTTGTCACGCTCGACAGTGCCGACCACCTCGTCAGCCGGGCGGAAGATGCCGAGTATGCCGCCGAGGTCATCGCGGCCTGGGCCGGACGCTACCTCGATCTCGCGCCGGCAGCACCGCCACCCGGGGCTCCGGAAGGGATCGTGCGCGTCTCCGAGGCCGATCCGGCCGGTTTCCTCCAGGACGTGAACGCAGGGCCGCAACATCACGCGCTGGCGGACGAGCCGAAAGCCTATGGCGGCACGAACCGGGGCATGACTCCCTACGGTTTCCTGTCCGCGGGGCTCGGGGCCTGCACGTCGATGACGGTTCGCATGTACGCCCGAAGAAAGAAGTGGCCGCTGGCCCATGTCTCGGTCGACGTGACGCATGACAAGGTGCACGCCCAGGACGCGAAGAGCGAAACAGGCCCCATGGTCGATTCGTTTCGCCGGGAAATCCGCCTTGACGGGGACCTGACCGACGAACAGAAGGCCCGTCTCCTTGAAATCGCGAACAAGTGCCCGGTTCACCGAACGCTCGAGCACGTCGCCAGGGTCGAGACCCTACTTGCCCCGGACCAGCCGGCCTGACGCTGCCAGGCGTCATGGCCCGCGCACCGCCCGGGCCGGGGCTTGCCGCTTCCGGGTGACGGACCCGTCTCGCCTTCGCTGAATCGCGTCGGCGCCCGCGGGCGCTCAACGAACGCTCGTCTCGGCGTCCGGCGACGATCGAGGCAGCCAGGGCATGACGCCCGGGGCGCTGGCCCCGAGCGTCTCGCGGCTTTCCGGCCGCAGCCGGCCGTTACCTGGATTCGACGGCCTTCGCCTCGACCGTGTCGCTGGTCGCGATTTCGATCCGGCGGGGCTTGAGCGCTTCGGGCACCTCCCGCACCAGGTCGATATGCAGCATGCCGTTCACGCTGGCCGCGCCGGCGACGCGCACGTGATCGGCCAACGCGAACCTGCGCTCGAAGGCGCGATTGGCGATGCCGCGATGCAGATAGGTGCGCTCGTCGGCCTCGTCCGACTTCTTGGCCGCGACGATCAGCGCATTCTCGCGAACCTCGACCGTCAGCTCGTCGTCCGAGAATCCGGCGACGGCGATGGAGATCCTCCACGCTTCGTCCCCGATCTTCTCGATGTTGTACGGGGGGTAGGACGGTGCCGACTGGCTGTCAGTCAGAAGCCGATCCATCATGTCGGCGATCTGGTCGAAGCCGACGGTGGCACGGTACAGGGGTGCAAAATCCAACCTACGCATTTGGTCATCCTCCTTTGAGCGATAACTTGGGCCTCCCCAAGCGGCGAAGACCCGTGACTTCAAGTCGCCGAAACCAAACTCGGCTTCCGGCGCGAGTCACATAGGCGCGCCCCTTTTCGGGTTCAAGGGGTCGGGATTCACGAATCCATCGTCTCGGGAATCGCCCGAGGGCGCGGACCGCCGGTCGCCCAGTCAAGAAGCTCCACGGTGTGCACGACCGGGACTTCCGTGGCTGACCCGATCTGGATCATGCAGCCGATGTTGCCTGCTGCAATGAGGCCAGGGGCAACGGCTTCCAGCGCGTCGACCTTGCGGGACTTCAGCTCGTCGGAAATCGCAGGCTGCAGCAGGTTGTACGTCCCGGCCGAACCACAGCAAAGGTGACTGTCGACCGGTTCGACAACCTCGAATCCGGCCCGCCTCAGGAGATCCTTCGGCTCGGACTTCACGCCTTGGCCATGCTGAAGGGAACAGGCCGCATGATAGGCTGTCCGGATGCCTCTTTGCGCACATTCCGGGAAGTTCAGTTTCCCCAGGACCTCGCTGACATCCATGGCAAGCGAACTGATCCTCGCAGCGTCTTCGGCGAGAGGGTCGTTTCGGAACATGTGACCGTAGTCCTTGACGGTCGTGCCGCATCCGCTGGTGTTGATCACGACGGCATCAAGCTCTTCTCCGGACAGCCAGGCATTGATGTTCCGCGCCGCCTGCGCGTGGCTTTCGCTCTCCCGGCCCATGTGGTGAACAAGCGCGCCGCAGCATCCTGCCCCCTCTGAAATCACGACATCGCAGCCCAGCCGGGTGAGAAGCCGGATGGTGGCGTCGTTGATGTCCGTGTTCAACACCTGCTGTGCGCACCCGGTCATCAGGGCGACCCGCAGCCGTCGCTCCCCGTGCGCAGGAAAGGTCTGCGGCCGCGAGTGCGCGCTCACCGGGGGAAGCGACGTCGGCGCCATGGCGAGCATCGCCCTGAGCCGCGGCTCCGGCACCAGGGACGCAAAGGGGCGACCGAGTCTCGCGCCAAGCAGCGCCAGCCGAAAGCGGCCGGGATAAGGAATTATGCGCGAAAGGGCCCAGCGCAGGAGGCGATCGAAGAGCGGACGCCTGTAGGTCCTCTCGATATGCGCCCGCGCGTGATCCACCAGGTGCATGTAGTGTACGCCCGACGGGCAGGTCGTCATGCACGCGAGGCAGGAAAGGCACCTGTCGATATGCCTGACAGTCCTTTCATCCGCCGGCCTGTCACCCTCCAGCATGTCCTTTATCAGGTAGATGCGACCTCGCGGGGAATCGAGCTCGTCGCCCAGCACCTGGTAGGTCGGACAGGTCGCCGTGCAGAATCCGCAATGAACGCAGGACCGCAGGATCTCGTTCGAACGCCGGGTCGCCGGATCCTTGAGCTGTTCCTCGGTGAATTCCGTCCGCATCAGCCCATCAACCCCGGATTGAGGATCCCTGAAGGATCAAACTTGCGCCGCAGGCCCTCGGCGAAGGCAGCCAGGGGTTCCGCTTCCGGCTGGAAGACGCCGAGCCGGTTCCTGGTCTCGTCATCGGCGCGGATGATCGTGGCGTGTCCGGACGACATCGAGCGCCTTGCGTCGCGTCCCGGTTCCACCGCCGCCCAGACAAGGCCGCCGCCCCAGTCCAGGAGGACGCGGGCGTCACCGAGGCTCTCGACAAGCGCCGGGGCATCGCGAGGCGGAATCGAGAACCTCCAGACATCCTCCCCGGTTCCGCCGTGCGCCTCAACGTCGCGGACCCAAGCCCACCCGGCAGCGGCGCTCTCGGGGCCTTCGGTGCGCCGCTCGATTCCGGCTGGTCCGAATTCGGCGAGACGGTCCTTCAGTCTCTCGGCGCGATAGGCGACGGATGCCTCGAATCCCTCCAGCCTGATCATCGTGACGGGGTCGCCGTCGAGGCCGACGGGAACATGCGCCGCCCCGGAAACCTCGTAGGGCGAATTCAAGGCCGCGGACATGGCGCGAACCGCGACCTCGACGTCCAGTCCGGCCAGCAGCAGCACCGCGGTCGATTCCGGACGCGGCAGGACCTTCAGGCAGACTTCGCTCAACACGCCAAGGGTGCCGCGCGACCCGGCCATCAGCCTGACGAGATCATAGCCTGTCACGTTCTTCATCACGCGGCCGCCGTTCTTGACGATCCTGCCGCGACCGTCGACGAAGCGCACGCCAAGCAGGAAGTCCCGGCATGCCCCGGCCCTCACCCGACGCGGTCCCGACACGTTGGCCGCGACCGTGCCGCCGATCGTGGGCTCTCCTGACGTGCGAAGCAGCTTGCGGTGATCCATCGGCTCGAACGCCAGCATCTGGCCTTCGGCTGCAAGCGTCGCTTCGACGTGCGCAAGCGGCGTTCCGGCCCGTGCGACCAGCGTCAGCGCGCCTGGTTCGTAGAACGTGATGCCCGACAGGCCGGCCACGGTCAGGTCGTCGCCGTCAACAGGGTGGCCGACCCGGCGCGTGCCGCCGCCCCGAACCGCTAGCGACCCGGCTGCATCGGACACCGCCTCGGCGAGCTCGCGTTCGTCCGACGGGGTCAGCACGGGACGCAAGGCGGCCGCCGCGTCGTGAACGTCTCGCCGCCTCCGCCGGATCTGTTCGCCATCATGCCGCCGCCCGCCGCGTCGCGGTCGCGTTCAAGGGAAACACCTTGGCGGGGTTCAGCAGCCAGGCCGGATCAAGCACGTCCTTGACGTTCATCTGGGCTTCGAGGTCGACCGGATCGAACTGGACGTGCATGAGGTCGCGCTTCTCGATTCCCACGCCGTGCTCGCCCGTAAGGCACCCGCCCGCCTCGACGCAGAGCTTGAGTATTTCCGCGCCGAGCGCCTCGCAGGTCTCGAGTTCACCGGGATTGTTGGCGTTGAACAGGATCAGGGGATGCATGTTGCCGTCGCCCGCATGGAAGACGTTGCCAACGTCGTGACCAAATTGCCGCGACAACGCTCCGATCCGCTTGAGAACGCGCGGCAGCTCCGACACCGGAATCGTCCCGTCCAGGCAGATGTAGTCGTTGAGCTTCCCCATTGCCCCGAAGGCCGACTTGCGCCCAAGCCAGATTCGAGCCGCTTCGTCGGCATCGCGGGCTTCGCGCAGCTCAATCGGGTCGTGCCTGCGTGCGATGTTGCCGATGACGCCAAGCTGGCCGTCGATTTCGGCCGGGCTTCCTTCCACTTCAACGATGAGCAGCGCTTCGCAGTCCGGATAGCCGGCCTGGGAGAAGCTCTCGACCACTTCGATGACCTTGCGGTCCATGTACTCGATGGCGACAGGCAGCACGCCCGCACGGATTATGTCGCTGACACAGGCACCGGCAACCTCGGGACTTGCAAACCCGATCAGCATGGGCCGCGCGCCCTCCGGCCGGGGCAGGATGCGGAGGGTCGCCTCCGTCACCACCCCGAGCTGCCCTTCCGACCCGCAGACAAGGCCCAGCCAGTCATATCCGCCCGCGTCCAGGTGCGAACCGCCGATCTCGACCACGCTTCCATCCATCGTGACCATCTTCAGCCCGAGCAGGTTGTTCGTCGTAACGCCGTATTTCAGGCAATGCGCGCCGCCCGCGTTCATGGCGATGTTCCCGGCGATCGCGCAGGCAAGCTGGGAGGAAGGATCGGGCGCATAGAAGAACCCCTCCGCCTCGACCGCATCGGTGACCGAGAGATTCGTGCGCCCGGCCTCGACCCGGATGCAGCGATTCTCGTAGTCGACCTCGAGCACCCTGCTCATCCGCGAAACGCCAAGCACGACGCAGTCACTGGTCGGCAACGCACCTCCGGCAAGCGATGTGCCGGAACCGCGCGGCACGACCGGAACGCGCTCCTCGCTGCAAATGCGCATTGCCTCCGCAACTTCGCTTGTCGAACCGGGAAGGAGGACACAGAGCGGCTGGCAGGCATAGGCCGTCAACGCGTCGCACTCGTACGCACGCGTTTCGACAGGATCCGACTTGACGTGCTCGGCCGACAGCGCGCCCTTCAGGCGGTCAATGATTCGGGACTTCCTGTTCAGCACATCGGTGGAGGGTGCAGGCATGTCCATAGGGGTCTCTCCGGATCCTCCGTGTTGTATGCCTGATCCCGGACTCACGCAACTTGCGTGAACGGTATCGCCACACCGACAGCGATCAACAGGATGCCCGCGATCAGGTTCGTGCGCGCAACTGCCTGGCGCGAAGCGAGAAGGCGCCGGGCCTGCCCGATGAATCCGGCCAGGACGAAGTTGCCTGCCAGCGGCACGAGCACGGACAGAAGGCAGACCAGGACTATGTCCTGCCAAGCCAGGCGACCGACGTCAAAGAACCCCGGCAACACGCCCATGTAGAACAGGATGGCCTTCGGATTGCCGAGAATTGCCGCGACACCGGCCACGAAACCGGCCCACATGCCTGGCCGTGCCAACCTGCTGTCGGAGGCGATCGTGCGCTCCCGGCTCCAGATGAGCAGGCCGCCCATGGCCAGGAAGGTCAGGCAGGCCACCCAGCGCAGCACGAGAATGAAGTCGGCGTAGACGGAAACGACCCAGGAAACTCCGAGAATGGCGAGAAGCGGCCAGACCACGTCGCCCACGGCAACTCCGAGCGCCAGCGGCCACGCCGAGTGGAATCCTCCGGACATCGCGCGCGCGACCAACGCCACCCAGACCGGGCCTGGCGTCAGGAAGAGAATGAGAAGCGCTCCGGAATAGAGCGCGACGTCCGTCAGCGTGACGGTCATGATCCAGCCGGCACGCACGTCATGACGGTCGAGCCCCGGAACTCGGAATCGTCAGGGAACCGTGTCTCGTCACAGTGTTCCGCAATTTGCTCATCTCCCGATCCGCGCATCCAGGACCGTGCCCGGCTTCAAGGCCGCGGCAAGGAGGACCACTCGGCGGTCGGAGTCAAGACGTGCCGCCACTCCGTCCAAGGAGAATCAGCGGCGAACCTCCCGTGTCCTCGGACCGGGGACGCACGGCGGCCAGCTGCGGCATGATCGGGAACGCCGCCAGGAGTGCGCCAGGGATGGCCCGTGCCACGGCAACGATCCTGGCAGGACAGGACGTGAGGGCATGGTTCAGCGGCGCGGCGGCGCAGAGGCTGGCGGCAGGGCGCCGCGCAGACCCTTTCACTCGTGCAGGAGGGCGGAGATGGCTTCCACGGTACGCCAGTTGCGCATCGTCAGCGGAACGCCAACAAGGCTCTCGAGTCTTGGCGCGAGGGTGGAGCCGGAGAGACGATCGGGCGCGTGGAGGTACACGGCGGCGGCAGCGAGGAGAACACGCTCCTTCGCGCCCCTTGCCGCGTCCAGATCGGCTTGGGTGCAAGCGGGAGGCTCCGCGAGGAACCCGACGTGAAGCGCCTTCGCGTCGTCCGTCGCGTCGGGAAAAGGGTTGTCTTGGCGAATCTCCTCGAAGGCGCTCGCATCGAGCAAGATCACCCTGGGCCGGAATCCTGCACGCGCCTCGATTTCGTCAGAGAGCGCAACTTCCGTGACCTTGCCGCGAAACACCGCGTTGCCGGACTGGATGTAGGTCTTCGGGTCGCGTCCGCCCGCCGCCTCGATTGCCGCGCGCAATTCGGCCATGGGCAGCTTCCCGCGGCCGCCGACATTGATGCCGCGGAGAAGAAGAACACTTGAGGTCAACGGCTTACCTCACTCCTGCCGTTCCGGGCGGTGACCTGCAAGATCTGTGCCCGTTCGCCCAGCTCTTCAAAGAGTTCCGGTCCGGTCCCGGTCATCCAGGCTTGCCCGCCCAACTTCAGGATTTCGGCAAAGAGCGCCGCTCGGCGGTCGGAGTCTAGATGTGCCGCCACTTCATCAAGGAGAACAAGCGGCGGGCTGCCCGTGTCCTCGGACAGGGCGCGCGCATTCGCCAGCACCAGCGAAACCAGGAGCGCCTTCTGCTCGCCGGTCGAACACTGCGCGGCGGCAACGCCCCTTTCCGCATGGCTTGCCGTCATGTCGGCCCGATGCGGGCCACGCAAGGTGCGGCCGGCGGCGAGATCGGCATGACGGCCCTGGCTCAGGACATCCGCAAGATCCGCGCGCCCTTCCGGCAGTTCGCCGCCCGGATGATCAAGCGACAGTTCTGCGACGGGAAAGGCCGTTTCCGCCCCATCCTGTGCAGCGGCGATCCGGGACACCGCCGCCCGGCGATTTGCGGTGATGCGTGCACCGGTCTCGGCCATTTGCCTTTCGAGGGCGACATACCAGTGGACGTCCCGGACATTGTCCTTCAGGAGGCGGTTTCGTTCGCGCATTGCCCTTTCGTAGCCGAGGACCGCTTCGCCGTGGCCGGGCTCAAGGCTCATCGTCATCCTGTCGAGGAACCGCCGCCGTCCGCCCGCGCCCTCGATCCAGAGGCGATCCATTGGAGGTGTCAGCCAGATGATCCGGACAACGCGGCCGAGAGCGGTCTTCGACTCCGCCTTCCCGTCAATCCGCACCTGCCGGGCCGCGCCCGGTTCGGCCGCTGTCTCGATCTCGTGAACCTGCGGTGGCACCGTGACCTGCGCGGTGACCTTCCAGCCGATGGATTCGGGCTGCCGGATCATGTCCTCGGCGCTGGCGCGGCGCAGCCCACGGCCCGGCGACAGGAGCGAAACCGCTTCAAGTATGTTTGTCTTCCCGGCGCCGTTTGGTCCACAGAAAGCAAGCGGACGCTCGTCAACGGCGAGTTCGGTACGCAGGTGCGACCGGAAATGGGAAAGCGTCAGCCGGGTTACCGCAAGTCCTGTCACACGCGCATCGGCATCACGACGTAGATTGCCGTGTCGTCGTCACCCTCGCGTATCAGGGCCGGTTCGCTGCTGGTATTGAACAGGAACACGGCGTTCTCCCGATCCATCTGGCCGGCGATTTCCTGCAGGTACCTTGCGTTGAAACCGAGAACGAGCGCTGGCGTGTCCTTGCCCGGCAGGAAGGCGACTTCGAGCTCCTCGTCTGCCGTTCCGGTTTCGGGAGCATTGACCGACAGCTGCAGCCGGTCCTCGGACAGCGACAGCTTGACGACCCTTGAGGTCTCGGAACTGACGGTGGCGACCCGGTCCACGGCCTTCGCAAACTCCTTGGCATCGACTTCCAGCCGCTTGTCGTTTTCGGCGGGAATGACCCGCGTGTAGTCCGGAAAGGTCCCCTCGACGACCTTGGACGTAAGCGTGATTCCGGGAGCCGCGAACCGGACCTTGGATTCGCTGACGCTGACGGCAATCTCCTGGGCGTCCGAGTCAAGCAACATTCTCAGTTCATTCACCGCCTTGCGCGGCACGATGACGCCGGGCATTCCGTCGGCGCCATCCGGCAGTTCGGCATCGATCTGGGCCAGCTGATGTCCGTCAGTGGCCACGCAGCGGAGCACCTGGCTGCCGCCGGAACCGGCCACGTGCATGTAGACTCCGTTGAGGTAGTACCGCGCCTCCTCGGTCGACATTGCAAACTTGGACTTGTCGAAGAGGCGGCGGAGCACTGCGGTCGGGGCCGAGAAGTTCTTGTCGTAGTCCGAAGCGGCCATGGCCGGGAAGTCTTCGCGGGGGAGGGTTGCGAGCGAGAAATTCGAGCGTCCGGCATTGACGGACATCCGACCGGAGGAACCGTCGTCGGAGATCGTGACCAGCGCGCCGTCGGGCAGCTTGCGAACGATCTCGTGGAACGTCGTGGCGATGACCGTGGTAGCCCCGGCCCGGCTGACCGTTGCGTTCGCTTCGTCCACGATCTCGATGTCGAGGTCGGTTGCGCGGAATCTGACCTGCCCTTCCTCGGCTTCGATCAGGACGTTGGCAAGGATCGGAATCGTGTTCCGACGCTCGACAACCGACTGTGCCTGGGCGATCGCCTTGAGAAGTGAATTGCGTTCGATCGAGAATTCCATGTTCTCTCGCTCCATACGGTGTTCGGACGGTCAACCTATCGCTTTCTTGGCAGGACGCAACGGTGCCAGGGAAGATTCTGGCGCGATCCCAAGAGCGCCAGGGCCTTGGGTCAGGCACCCGCGAAGCCAAGCGCCGCCTTGAAGATCAGGACCAGAGAAAGGACAAGCAGCAGGATTTCTATGGTGCGCATGTAGACCGGTTCCGGCATTTCAACCAACAACCTGCCAAGAATGGCGCCAAGAACGCCCACCCCGGCAAGCCCTGCGGCCAACGGCCAGTTGAGTCCTTCGAACAAGCCGAGCGCATTGTAGCTCGGGATCTTGGCGAAATTGACGATCGCGAACGTGATTGCCATCGTGCCGGTCAGAATGAGCTTGGGCAGGTTTTGCGGCAGGAGATAGGCCTGGGTCGCAGGCGCACCCGAGTGCGTCAGGAAGGACGTGATCCCTGCAACGATGCCCCAGAAGGCGCCTGAGGCAAGGCTCGCGTTCCGCGTCGTGCCAGGACGCAGGACGAACCACTGGCGCCAAACGGTCCAGAGCCCCACGCATCCCGTGAATGCCAGCAGCAACGGTTCGGACGCATAGGGCATGATCAGCGTTGCAATCACGATCCCCAGACCCATGGCCGGCATGAGTACCGCAAGGTTTCGGCGGGAATGGTGTCTCCGGTAAAGCCAGAGCGCGGCGCAGTCAGCGACGATCAGGACGGGAAGGACAAGCGCTGCCGCCTGCACCGGGTTCATGACGAGTGCCAGGAAAGGAACCGCCAGAGCGGCAGCGACCGGAAACCCGCCCTTTCCGATGCCGATGATCAGCGCCGCGACGACAAGCCATGGCAGGAGTTCCGCCACCTTCCGGGCCCGTCACGCCTCCAGCGAGCGGCGCAGGAGTTCCACGTGGTCGGCAATCTGGCTGTCCTGCTGCTTCAGCTCCTCGATCTTGCGGACCCCGTGCATGATCGTCGTGTGGTCGCGCCCGCCGAACCGGCGGCCGATCTCTGGCAGCGAGCGGGACGTGAGCTGCTTCGAGAGGTACATTGCGATCTGACGCGGGCGAGCGAAGGTGCGGACCCGCTTCGGACCAATCAGGTCCGAAAGGCGGATGTTGAAGTGCTCGCTGACCTTGCGCTGGATCTCCTCGACCGTGATCTTGCGGTCAGACGCGCGCAGCACGTCCGACAGGCAATCCTGCGTCAGTTCCATCGTGATCTCTCGACCGACCAGGGACGCGAATGCAAAGAGGCGCATCAAGGCTCCTTCAAGGACGCGCACGTTGCTGGAAATGCGGTGCGCGAGGAACTCGAGAACGCCTTCCTGGATCCCCAGATTCGGGAACTGTTCGGAAAACTGCTCCACCTTCTGCTGGAGAATGCCGAGCCGAAGTTCGTAGTTGGTCGGATGCACGTCCACGACGAGCCCGGATTGCAGCCGGCTCACGATCCGGTCGTCTATCCCGTCAATGTCCGTGGGCGCACTGTCGGAACTCACGATTATCTGCCGTTTCTGGTCAACCAAGGCGTTGAATGTGTGAAAGAACTCCTCCTGCGTCGCGTCCTTGCCCGCGATGAACTGGACATCGTCGATCATCAGCACGTCGACCGACCGAAAGAGCTGCTTGAACGCGATCATGTCCTTGTCGCGAAGTGCCTGAACGAACCTGTACATGAACTGCTCCGCCGAAAGGTACACGACGTGCGACCCGGAGGGTCGCTTGCGCAGTTCCCATGCAATCGCATGCATCAGATGCGTCTTGCCCAGTCCGACGCCGCCGTAAAGAAAGAGCGGGTTGAACGTCACGGCGCCGCCCTTCGCCACTCTGCGGGCAGCCGCGTGTGCCAGTTCGTTCGGCTTGCCGACCACGAAGCTCTCGAACGTGAACCTTGCGTCGAGCGGCGCGCCGGGCACTTCGCCGACAACCTGTCCGGCCACGGCGCTTGCCGGCTTGTCCTGCGACCTGGCCGCGCGCTTCCGGGTCGGCTTCGCGGAATCCGGGACCGCAAACTCGACCCGCGTCACCTTGTTCCCGGACTTGGTCAGTTCCTGCAGGATGTGGTCGCCGAAATTCCGGAGGACCCAGTTTCCCATGAAGGTGGTGGGCACATGGAACTTGGCGACACCGCCTTCGATCCGCGCGAATTCAAGCGGCTCTATCCAGTTCGTGTAATTGCTCTTGCCAACGGCTGAAATCAGGTTCTGTCGTGTCTCTTCCCAGGATTTCTTGGTCATAACTTGCCCGCAACGTCCCTTGCTTCACGACTGGCGCCAAGCCAGCCCCCGCGCCTTCCAGCCAAACTGGCGGCCCCGGTGTCCCGACGCGTCCACGTCACCCTCGAACCCCTCGGAAACGTTCAGGCAGGACACCGATCGGCCCTGTCGGGCATAATGATCGGAAACCACGCTGGCGGCCTTCAATGACCGCACCCCTGAACGGCAGAGAAAGAGCAGGGGTCCGACCGCATCGGAGCCAACCGCTTCCTCGACCTCGCGGGCAAATGTCGGGTTCACGGACATGTCGGGATAGGACGACCACTCAATCAGGATCGGTGCCTTTCCCAATTCCCCCGTGTCAGGCACGCCGACAAAACTCCACTCTGCGCGGCTCCTGACATCTACAAGACGGGCTGATTCTTCCTTCTCCAGGATTTGCCAAGCTTCGTCAGGATCGACTTCCCCGACGCAGCTGCCCTGTCCCATCAAACCTGCCCCCCCAAGGACGACGTGAATCGCACTTCACACGCTAGACGGCAGAACGGGTAGCAATCAACCATCCTTTGCACTTGACTTTTGCAAACACCAAGACAAACCCCGATTCTTTTTTCCCGATGCGGCGGTCACTCCTTCATCGGGCAACCGGGATGCAAGTTGGAACGATGCGATTCGCCGAGTCCCGCGATCGCTCGATTCCTTCTCGTGCGCCGAATCGCCAGAAGGGGACCACGATCGCCGACGCGCGCTGCGCGTGCAGATTCGTCAGTCCCTGTCGTCTCGTTCACTGGAACAATGCGCCGAAGCGCCCTGTCCCGAATGTTCCTCGCCGCGTCGAGGTCGGCATGGGCTGCGCGGCCGCAGGCCAGGCAGACGAAGTCGTCCCGAGTTCTGCGGCTCGCGGCTTCGACCGCACCGCACTCGTGGCATTTCCGGCAAGTTTTCCTGGCGGGAACGACGATCACGTTCGTCGCCTTTTGTTCCGGCATCCCCTTGGGCGCCGTCCAGCCCGTGTTCAGGATGACGCGGTTGGTGCCGGACTTCCGCAAGCGGAGCGCGCGCGCCGCCATGCCCGCCCGAGTGGCGGGGTCAGTGCGTTCGCCATCGTTCCGGGCCCGAACGCCCGTTATCTCACCGGCCTCGAGTTTCACCTGATGGAACGCCCGACGCTCCTCCTTCTCACCGCCAACTGCAGGGTTCTCGCGATCATGCCGGAACTGGAACGCCCGAGGTGGCGCGAGGCCTTCCCCGAGGCCAGGACGTTCTACTGGCAGGGCAGCGAGGGGTTTGCCGAACCGTTTCGCAAGCTTTCCGTGGCGCTTGCCGGCCCGGTCGGAGTCGAGGGCCTGCGGATGCGCATGGCCGAGTTCGAGGGGCTTGCCTCGCATCTGCCCCCTGGCGCAACCGTCAATGCGGATACCACCTTGGCCAGGCTCTCGTGCTGCGGCGCTTGAACGATCGGCGGACGGTGCGTTTCCTGACCTGCGTTTTCGTCACCGACGACCGTTCGGTCGTGCGCGGCATCGTGGATCGTGTAGCCGTGTTCCGACGTGGCAAGATCGTTGAGATTGCGCCGAACTTCAATCTGTCTGAATGTGCGCGGAGCAACCATGCCGACGCCTTGATCCCGGCCGTGCCAAACGAGCCGCCGAGGAGGTCGCGCCGCTGAACGCACTGGCCCAAGGAGGACCGGACAAATGCGCTCCACCCGAGTATTGACTGCCGTCGAGGCTCACGCCGAAGGAGAGGGCGGACGCGTCATCACCGCCGGTGCACCCGTTTTGAAGGGCGCGTCGGTGAGGGAGAAGATGCTCTACATGCAGGCGCATCACGACGACATCCGGACGCTGATGCTGCAGGAGCCGCGTGGCCATCCAGCACTGTGCTGCAACCTGATCGTGCAGCCTGGCGACCCTGCGGCCGATGCAGGCTTCATCATCATGGAACAGGGCGAGTACCCACCCATGTCTGGCAGCAACACGATCTGCGTGACCACCGCCCTGCTCGAAACGGGAGCGATCCCGATGCAGGAGCCGATTACGCGACTGCGGCTCGAGGCTCCTGCCGGGCTGATCGACGTGGAGGCGATCTGCCGAGACGGCAAGGTCGAGCAGGTGCGCTTCGAGAACGTGCCTGCATTCGCCCTGCACCTGGACGTGCCGCTCGACGTGCCCGGATACGGATCGGTCACCGTGGACATCGCCTGGGGCGGCATGTTCTTCGTCATCGCCGACGCGCGGGCATTCGGGATCGACCTGGTCGCCGAACAAGGCGGCGCGATCGTGCAGGCTTGCGAGGCGATGCGCTCAGCCTCTGTCCTTCGATACCCGGTCACGCATCCGGAGTTTCCCGAGTTCAAGGGTCCGACGATCTCGCAACTGACGGCCCCTGCCGACGACAAGGCCCATGACGGCATCAGCGCCGTGTCAGTATCCACCGGGGATTTCCGCGGCGCTGGCGAACTCTCGGGCGCCTTGGACAGGTCGCCCTGCGGCACCGGAACCTGTGCCAAAATGGCCGTGCTTCACGCCAAGGGCCAGTTGGGCCCCGGTCAGGACTACGTGAATGCCGGCCCGCTGCGGACGACCTTCACGGGCCGGATCGAACGCCTGACCAAGGTAGGTCCCCACGACGCGATCGTGCCGACGCTCTCGGGGCGGGGGTGGATAACTGGTCTCAGCCAACACCTGCTGGACCCGGACGATCCGTTCCAGGCCGGATTCACTGTCGGAGACATTTGGGCGCGCTAGACCGCAAGACCCGGCCTGACCGATGTCCGGACCGGATCCGCCCAATGGCGGTGAAAGCCGTTGGTCCGCAACTTCCTGACCTGACCGTCCAGCTCTCTCCGCCATTGTGCCTTCGTCAGGAACAACCGTTCCAGGCATTCGAGACTGTCCGGCCCGGTCGGGCGGCGGGCCCGCTTCTCCGGGCACTTGATCATGAGGAAGGAGTGGCCTGGAAGCTCCAGAGCCCAAGGCGACGCAGATGCCTGCGTGCCGGAAAAGGTCCGCAGTTGCGAGCTTCTGCAGACGCGGGCGCAGTCCCGGCGGCTCGACCCGTTTCCCCCAGCCCGCGACGGACATGCAGAGTCTCAATGCTGCCAAAGTTGTTCGATTCGCCGTGACCGCGCGGGGCAGGACGCCACGCTTCATTCTGCCGACCGGAAGGTTCGCAGCTGCGAGTGTCACGGCGGCCGGGCCATGTGGCAGCAGCCGTTCGAGCGAAACGGGCGCTGCCGACGCCTGCTGCTGCAGAAATGCAAGCCCATTCAGCGCGCGCCGCTGCCAGCGACCGTCCCGGATCCTGGACTGCGGCGCGTTGCCGGTCAGGGGCGGTGATTCCCCAACGCCGTCAGTGTCCCCCGCATCGGAGCTTTCGCGCCGGACCAGGCAGGGGTTCGGCGTGCCGTGCGCCCGGATCCGCGGCAGCCGAGAGCGGCGCATCCGGCACATTTCAAGATGTTCGACCACTGCTGCCGCAATCGCCTTGAGACGGTCATGATCGCCCGGCTGGCGCTTTCCCGGCCAGAGCCCGCTTGCCTTGGCGAGCGCCATCTCCACCGTGAAAACCAGTTCCTCGCGCAGAACCTGGCTGGCATGCCCTTCGCTCATTTACGACCAATTCCGCTGGAACATTACGAGAATAAGAGAAATTTTCTGCCTCGACGGCAACTTTATCACACACTTCCCTCTGGTTCAGCGCCCTGCAAGGGGCCACAACAGGCAAGACCTCCGCCGACGCGGAGCGAGTGATCGCAAAGCTGCGCGGCCATGGCCAGGTCGAGCGACTTGCCGGACGTGTCGTGACGGAACGGTCAGCGCAGTGCGCCGTGGCGTTTCGGGCCGCGCATTTCGTGCCACTTGGCTAGACTTCCTGCGGCATCGTCGCTACCGGAGGTAAGCCACGCTCGGGGGGACGTGCATGGCGATCCGGATGAAGCCCTATCACGACGAAGAGACCGCGCGCCACTGGCTGGAGAGCATCCGCTGGAGGCGGACCCGGCGATGCCCCGCATGCCGGAGCAAGCGAACGACCCTGGTTCCGAACGAGAGGCCCACGCCGTGCCGCTGCACTGCGTGCAGGAAGCACTATTCCGTGCGGACAGGATCCGCGATGGACGGCACGAGCCTGCCGCTCAGGCACTGGGTGCTGGCAATGCACCTTCTGAGAGCTGGAACCACTCTTGCCGATTTCACCAGGACACTCGGAATCGGCCCGAAGGCCGCGAGAAGGCTCGAAAGGAAGATCCGTGCCGCGTGGTCGCGCCGGCAGAAACCGGGCGAAGAGGCCTCCGAGGAAGGGAAGGGGTGCCACTCGGTCTCGGATCGGTCGGGCGCGACGGGCGCCCGGCGACCAAGGGGGACGACTGCCGAAAGTCCTGGAAAGAATCAACGCGACGCCACGAATCAAGCAGGTCGACGTTTCCGATTCCGGGATTTGTCTGGCGCAACGCTGTCACCTTCAAGATCCAGCAGAGTGCGCAGCAGCGCCTTCAGTTGAGCGCCCTCATGGTCGCTCAGACGTTCGGTCAGTTTCCTTTGATATTGCAAGTTGTCCAGGTGGACCGCTTCCAGCATTGCCTGTCCCTTTTCGCTGATGCGAATGGTCACGGACCGGCCGTCGTCGGGAGAGTTGCGACGCTCCACCAATTGCTTGTCTTCCATGCGGCGCAGCAAATCGCTCACCGTGTTCATGTCGAGGGCTATCAGCTCTCCCGCGCGCCTTTGCGACACATCCGGGTTCTGCGAAATCGCGACCAGAAGAGCCAGTTGCCGTGACGTGATGCCATGATGACCGAGAGACTGGTTGAACAATTTCTCGGCATGGAAATGCGACCGCCGCAACAAGTGCGACAAGGTGTCGAGCAAGTCATAGGGTTCTGCCGTCCCAGAGGCTGGACCTGGTTCGCTCTTGCACATGCCGATGCCACCTCAACCAGGTTTCAGGGCCAATCGCGTACGCTTGGTGTTCAGTCGCTTGGTATTTGATCCGCGCCAGTGTTCCAAGTGTCGTGCCGGTTTCCAGTGCCGTGGCATGCTGGGTGAACTGAATTCGCCTTGAGCCGAGCGCGTGGCTGCCAAGACGCCAACGCAGGGTCGACATGGTCCTGCAAACGATCCCCAAACTCCTGTCCAGACAAACTGCCTTGATCCTCCCAATGCGTTCCAACAGCATGCGGATTCGGTGCCGGAATCTTCGAGGCCCTCTCGAGGTGCTGGGTGTCGCTTTCGGTCTCGATCAGTGGCGATCATGGCCTTGACGGTCTCGCACGCTTGTCAAGGCGTGCCTTGAGAAGCGGCGCGCCGAGCGCAGCGAGCACGAAGAGGCCCGTCAAGAGCTTGAGGTCTGACGGCTTGAATCCGAGGCTCAGCGCCACGGCGACGAACTGGAAGTAGAAGAGCGATCCAACGACCGGTGCCGCAATCTGGCGCAGCAGGCTGTCACGGCCAAGGATCGCCTCGCCCAGGATGGTGCCCGCAAGGCCGATCACCAGCACCCCCACGCCCATGTTGACGTCGGCATAGCTTTGATATTGGGACATCGTCGCTCCGCCGAGGGCCGCGAGACAGCCCGCAAGCCCCAGCCCGGCGATGACGAAGGCCCGGGTCGAGAGACCGTGTGCGCGCGCCATCACCTGGTTGGATCCCACGGCACGCAGGCCCAGCCCCACCTCGGTCAGCAGGAACCAGTGAAGCGCGCCGCACACGATGAGGAGCAGGACCGCAAGCAGGGCGAATTGCGTCAGCGGCGCGCCGCCATCCGCGCCAAGGAACGCCGTGAACAAGGTGTCATGGCTGAACAACGCCGTGTTCGGCTTGCCCATCACCCGGATGTTGATCGAAAAGAGCATCGTCAGCACGATGATCCCCGCGAGCAGCGACGTGACCTTGAAGGCCAGGTGGATCAGCGCCGTGAGACATCCCGCCAGGGCCCCGGCCAGCAGGGCCGCGAGGATCGCGGGGGCGATGCCAAAGCCGCCGGCCAGCATCGCGGCGGCAACGGCGCCGCCCAGGGGGAAGCTGCCCTCGGCAGTCAGGTCCGGCAGGCTCAGCAGGCGAAACGGGATCATCACGCCGAGGGCCACGAACGCGTACACTCCGCCCTGCGTCAGGCTGACCGGGATCAGGTTGAAATAGGTGTTCAGGAAGTCGATCATGACCACCCCTCAGTTCAGCAACATGCGATCGCTGACCACGTCGTGAAAGCGTGCCACGAGATCGGCGGCGGTCAGGCTCGCCTTTTCCGCGCGGTCCAGGTTCAGGATCACGCGGCCTTCATGCATCATGATCAGCCGGTCGCCATGGCTTATGGCCTGTTCCATGTTGTGGGTGATCATCAGCGTGGTGATGTTCCTGCCCTCGACCGCCTGCAGGGTCGCGTCAAGCACCATCTCGGCGGCGCGCGGATCGAGGGCGGCCGTATGTTCGTCCAGCAGCAGGAGTGGCGGCGCCTTCAGTGTCGCCATGACCAGCGTCAGGGATTGCCGTTGCCCGCCGGACAGGAGCGCCACCCGATCCGAAAGCCGGTCTTCGAGACCCAGCCCCAGCACCTCCAAGGCGGCGCGGAAGCCGTCCCGCTCTTTGCGCTTCAGGCCCATCCGGAAGCCGCGCGCGGATCCGCGTCGGGCCGCGATGGCGAGATTCTCCTCGATGGTTAGCGAAGCGGCAGTGCCCTGCATCGGGTCCTGGAACACGCGAGCCATGAAGCGCGCGCGCTTGTGGGCAGGCAGGCGGATCATGTCCTGACCCGCCACGACGACCTTGCCCGCATCAGGCTGCAATTCGCCGGAGATCGCGTTCAGCGTCGTGCTCTTCCCGGAACCGTTGCTGCCGATCACGATGGCGAATTCCCCGGCGGCCAGATCCAGGTCGACGCCGTTCAGCGCCGCCTTCGCCCGCACGGTGCCGGGGAAGAAGGTCTTGCGCAGGCCGGAGACATGAACTCCAGCCTGCCCGAGCACATCCGTCACTTTGTGCAGCCGCAGTCCGCAAGCGCGTCCGGCAGCGTCATGCCGAATTCCTCCATGTACCTTGCGCTGATCGTGGCGGAGTGATCCTCCGGGCTTGGACGATAGACATCGACCGCGCTGACCGGTTCGCCGTCAAGGATGCGCGCTGCCCGCAGTCCCGCCTGACGGCCCACCTCGAACCACGAGACTGACATGGACGCGAGGATCTGCCCGTCCTCGACCCCGACGGGCGAGGCGTTGATCACCGGCACCCCGTTCCGACGCGCCGCGGCGGCAACCGCGGGCAGGGCGGGCTGCAACATGCTGGAGGGGATCAGGTAGATGACGTCCGTGTCCTTCAACGCATCGACGCGCACCGGAATGTCGGCGGTGGCCTCGACGCTGACCGTGACGAGCTCGATGCCCATCTCGGCTGCGGCACGTTCGGCATAGCGGACATTGACCACATCATTGGCATCGCCGGGGTTGAACAGGATCCCGACCGTGTCCGCATCGCCCAGCAGGTCCCTGGCGAAGGCGAACACCGTCTCCATGGACTGCAGGTTCGACGCGCCGGTGAACCGGTCGCTGCCGCCGTCCCAGCTGGGCACTAGACCTGCGTCCACCGGGTCCGTGACCGGGGCGAATACGATGGGAATGGACTTGTCCTGCACGACCCGGAGCGCCGCCTGGCTGATCGGCGTGGTCACCGTGAGAAACAGGTCCGGGTCAGAAGCTTCCAGCGTGGCGATCATCTGCGCCACGACGGCGGCATCAAAGCTGGCGTCCTGGTATTCGAAGGCCACTTCGCTGCCTTCGGCATAGCCGCCGTCGGCCATGCCCTTCTTGAACCCGCCTATCACCGCGTTCAGCGCCGGGTGCGGCCCGAGATTGGCCAATGCCACGGTCTTGTCCTGCGCTTGCACTGCAGAGCCGAAAGGCGCAATGGCCAAGGCCGCTGCGTAGAGGATCTGGATTTTCATCGTCATTTCTCCCGCTAGATGTTGCAGTCGTTCAGACCAGTTCGAACTCGCCCGTTGACAGCCCGCCCGCCTGTCGGAGGGAGTGCCAGACGGAATCGATCATTTCCGTCCCGGACACGCCTTTCGCGGGCTGCCGTTTCTCGGTGCGGAAATAGCCGCCGTCGCTGCCCCAGGCCTCGACCTCGGCAATCGCGCAATCAAGCGAAGGATCGGCCACCAGCACGCCTTCGCACGCATTGACACCCGTCGACAGGAGCGCCGCCGTTACCATCGTGTTCACGTTGCGAGGAAAGTGTGCGGCGATTTCCCGGACGGGACCGTCAAAGACAGTGCGCGCGCTGGTCACGTCGCGGGCTTCGAAGTCGACGCCCGAGAAGTCAATGTTCCTTGGATTCTTGCGAAAGGTGATTCGCACCCGATTCCATCGGTCGCTCCGCTTGACCAGTTCCTCGCCGCCGATCAGCGCTCCGGCGGCAAGCAGCAGCCGCGTGCCGTTGCGTCGGGCGGTCTCAAGAAGCCGGTCGCAAAGATCCTCGTCAGTCAGTGCGCTCGTGGACAGGGGCAGGTAGTCCGAATGCTGCAGGAACCGCGTGCCGAAGTCTGCAGTGAACTGGGGGTGCGCCGCCTCCACGATGATATCAGCCCCGCACGCCTCAGCCTGCGACAGGTGGACCAGAAAAGCCTCTTCGGGAATGTCGGCCGCCTGTTCACGCCGCCGCGCATGCACAAAGGCCAGTTCCATATGGCCGGCATGGGCTTGGATGCGCCGCACGAGGTTCTGCCCGATGAACCCGTACCCGATCACGCCGATGGAGGTCTTGCGCCTCTGCCCTGGATTTCGCGATGCCATGGGAACCGCTCATTGCTACGTATACGTATTAAATGATCAATCATTCGCTGCGTCAACCCGTTCATTTTCTTCAAAGGCAGCTGTCATGCACCAGGAAGGGATCTGGACGGGCGGATGGAATGCAGGAAGGGGAAATTTGCGGCATCTGTCGCGACGGCCGTCATCGTCACGGGCCGTCGGCGGGCATCCCTTGCGCAGGAGCGACCGCAAGTTCCGGTCCTGGCTTCTCACCGCCCCTCCGATGCGACGGGCTGGATGTTCTTCGACTTCGGCGCCACATTCATCGAGTTCGCGGTCGGCCCATCAGGATGCGCACCCCCGATCGCCTTTTCTCCGCTCCGACGCCTGGAAGGCGGCAGGGCCCGGACACAACTCCAACGCCTGAAAGCGATCAGGGACCGTCGCCCTCGCGGCCTTGCAATTCACCCGACGGGCCGGCTCCCCTTGCAACCGTCGCTTTCTCCATCCCTCAATCCTTCCAATCCTTGTCGAGCGACTTGGGCCGCGCACAATCCCAGCTCCCGCCGGCATCATTCGCGCGGGCGCATCTTCCAAACGTGCCAAGCAGGGGGCGGCGGCCTGACGGGCATCAAAAAAGCAAATGCACAAGCCCCAATTTTTCACTGTCCAAGGCAGAGTCGCTCCGGTAAACCCTGCGCAAGTCTCAATGAGGAGCCCGCTGATGAAGGTGCTGGTGCCTGTAAAGCGCGTGATCGACTACAACGTGAAGGTCCGGGTGAAGGCGGACGGAAGCGGTGTCGATCTAGCAAACGTCAAGATGTCGATGAACCCGTTCGACGAGATCGCCGTCGAGGAGGCAATCCGCCTAAAGGAGGCCGGAAAGGCCGAGGAAGTGATCGCCGTGTCCATCGGTGTCCAGCAATCCCGGGAAACGCTCCGGACCGCGCTTGCAATGGGAGCGGACCGGGCGATCCTGATCGTCGCGGCCGAAGACGTGCACACGGACATCGAGCCGCTTGCCGTCGCAAAGCTCCTCGCGGGCGTGATCGAGGAGGAGCAGCCAGGCCTCGTCATCTGCGGCAAGCAGGCCATCGACAACGACATGAATGCAACCGGGCAGATGCTGGCGGCCCTGACCGGCTGGCCGCAAGCCACGTTTGCATCCGACCTGGACATCGGTGAAGACGGCGCGACGGTCACGCGCGAGGTCGACGGCGGCTTGCAGATCATCAAGATCGACTTGCCCGCCATCGTGACGGTGGACCTGCGCATGAACGAACCGCGCTACGCCTCGTTGCCGAACATCATGAAGGCGAAGAGAAAGCCCATGGACGAGAGAACGCCCTCCGACTACGGCGTCGATGTCAGCCCGAGGCTCGCGATCGTCTCGACCACGGAGCCCGAGGCTCGAAAGGCCGGCGAAATCCTGGGTTCGGTCGATGAACTGGTCACGAAACTCAAGGAAGCGGGAGCAATCTGATGGCAGTCCTTCTCCTGGCGGAAGTCACCGACGGCGAACTCAACCTGGACGCAACGTCGAAGGCCGTCACCGCTGCACGGGCCATGGGCGAAATCACCGCTCTCTGCGCGGGCGCGGCCGCGTCGTCCGCGGGCGAGGCGGTCGCGAAGGTTGACGGCGTCTCCAAGGTGCTGGTCGCCGAGGATCCGGGCCTCGGCCACAGGCTGGCCGAACCGACCGCCGCGCTGATCGCCTCGTTGGCGGACGAATACAGCCACATCGTGGCTCCGGCCACGACCGATGCAAAGAACGTCCTTCCGCGCGTGGCGGCGCTCCTTGACGTCATGGTGATCCCGGACATTTCCGGCGTCGTCGACGCCGACACCTTCGAGCGACCGATCTATGCAGGCAACGCGATCCAGACCGTCCGGTCGTCCGACACGATCAAGGTCGTCTCGATCCGGACCTCCACCTTTGACGCAGCGGGAGAAGGCGGTCCGGCCCCGATCGAATCCATTGACGCGGCCGGGAACCCGGGGATCTCCGAATGGGTCGAGGACAGGGGCGCCGCAAGCGACCGGCCCGAACTGACAAGTGCGGGCGTTGTCGTCTCGGGCGGACGGGGCGTTGGCTCGGAAGAGGACTTCGCGCTGATCGAGAAACTGGCCGACAAGCTGGGTGCGGCCGTCGGCGCATCGCGGGCCGCGGTCGATTCAGGATATGCCCCGAACGACTGGCAGGTGGGGCAAACCGGCAAGGTGGTTGCCCCCGACCTCTACGTTGCCGTCGGGATTTCGGGCGCGATCCAGCACCTGGCAGGAATGAAGGATTCGAAGATCATCGTCGCCATCAACAAGGACGAGGAAGCCCCGATCTTCCAGGTCGCGGACTATGGCCTAGTTGCGGACCTGTTCACCGCCGTGCCCGAACTCGTCGAAAGGCTCTGAACGACCACGCGTCGCAGGCCGCCGGATTCACGCGCCCCGGGAGCCTTTCTCGTGCGGTTGCACGATCGTCGCCGACTCCGGCCCGCTGACCGGGCAACTCAGGGTGCCCGAGAGCAGGACCGTGTTTCATGCGCCTCACGGGCTTGCGCAGGGTTCGTTCGTGCGCCTATGGTCTCGCGGACGCGGACAAGCTCTTGAGGACCAAATGAACATCAGCAGCGTAGGCGTGGTCGGCGCGGGACAGATGGGCAACGGAATTGCCCATGTCTTTGCGCTGGCCGAGTTCGATGTCGTCCTGAACGACATTGATCGCGGCGCGATCGAACGCGCGCTCAAGCTTGTCGAAACCAACCTTGGGCGCCAAGTCAACAGCGGCCGGGTCGCGAAGAAGGATGCCGACGCTGCCCTAAAGCGAATCTCGACGACCATGACGCTTGCCGACCTTGGCGCAACCGACCTGATCATCGAGGCCGCCACGGAGCGCGAGTCCGTGAAGGTCGCGATCTTCGAGGATCTCGTGCCGCATCTCGGACCGAACACGATCCTGACGTCGAACACCTCGTCGATCTCGATCACGCGGCTGGCCAGCCGAACCGATCGCCCCGAGAGGTTCATGGGTTTCCACTTCATGAATCCCGTGCCGGTCATGCAGCTCGTGGAGCTGATCCGCGGCATTGCCACTGACGACCAGACATATCAGACCTTGAAGGAAGTGGTCGAGCGGCTGGGGAAGACTCCCGCCACAGCCGAGGACTTCCCCGCCTTCATCGTGAACCGGATCCTGATGCCGATGATCAACGAAGCGGTCTACACGCTCTACGAGGGCGTGGGATCAGTCTCCTCGATCGATTCGGCGATGAAGCTGGGAACCAACCACCCGATGGGGCCGCTGCAGCTGGCGGACTTCATCGGCCTGGACACCTGCCTTGCGATCATGAACGTGCTCCACGACGGGCTGGCGGACACCAAGTACAGGCCTTGCCCGCTGCTGACAAAGTACGTCGAGGCCGGATGGCTCGGCAGAAAGACCGAGCGCGGGTTCTACGACTACAGGGAAGACCCGCCGGCACCCACGCGGTAGCGCGGCGCAACGAATCTTACATCTCCTCTCCAAAGCCGTCGGACACCAGGGCTTCGATCGCCTCGGCCAGTGCCGTCGCTTCCACCCCCTTGGTCGCAACCGTTATCGAGGTGCCACGGGACGCCGCGAGCATCAGGAGGCCCATGATGCTGTCGCCGGTCACGCTCAGACCGTCCTTCGACACCGTTGCCTCGGCATCGAATCCCTCCACGAGCTCGGCGAGCCGTGCGGAGGCGCGGGCATGAAGGCCCTTTTCGTTCACGATCTTCAGGGTGCGCGTCACGGGACCTTCCATGGCATGTCAGGCAGGGCCGCCGACCTCGAAGCTGTCGATGTACTTGCGCCCCGCAGACAGGGCTGCCGTGGCCGCTTGATCCAAGGGCTCGTGCCTGAGCTTGGCGAGCTTGATCAGCATGGGAAGGTTGGCTCCGTAGAGAATCTTCCTGTTGGATGAATTGCAGGCCCTGAGCGAGAGATTTGACGGAGAGCCACCGAACATGTCCGTCACGACGATCACGCCGTCACCGGAATCCACGTCATCAGCTGCCGCGCAAATCTCGTTCTGCTTGGCCTCCCGGTCATGTTCCGGCTCGATCGGGATTGCGCACATGCCGTTCTGCTTGCCGACGACGTGTTCGACCGCGGCCAGGTATTCCCGCGCCAGGCCTCCATGCGCCACTATTACTATGCCAATCACCCCTTCTTCTCCGCGGATGACCACAGACCCTGACCCAATCGCTCCAGTTCCCGGTGGCGCGTTGACACCGGCCACCCTCCCCGTGCCAAGGCACTCGCGAGCCTTTCCGCGACGGCAACTGATCTGTGCCGTCCGCCCGTGCAGCCGAGCCCGATCGACAAGTATGTCTTGCCTTCCTCCTTGAATGCAGGAAGCAGGTCAAGGAGCATTGTCTCAATTGCCCGGAAGAATCCGGGAAAGCGCGGGTCGCCTCCCACATAGGCCGCGACGCGCTCGTCACGCCCGTCGAGGGCGCGCAGGTCTTCCTGCCAGTGCGGGTTTGCAAGGAACCTCGTGTCGAAAATGATGTCCACGCCGCGCGGAAGGCCGCGCTTGTAGGAGAAGCTCTCGACGGAAAGGACCATCATGCCGGAGCCGTCCCGTCCAAAGCGCCGCTCGATCTCGGCCTTCAGGTCGTGCGGCGTCATGTCAGACGTGTCGATCAGGTGATCCGCGCGATCCCGTATCGGGATCAGGAGCTCCATCTCGCGATCAATGCCGATCTCGGGAGTCTCCGAGGGAGCGAGCGGATGCCGCCTTCGCGTTTCCGAATACCGGCGCACAAGGGTTTCGGCGCGGCAGTCGAGGAACAGGAGCTCGGCTTCAATGTCGGCTTCCGAAGCAATGCGGTCCAGGACTCCGACCATCGTGTGCACCGAGAAGTCCCGGTTGCGGACGTCGATTCCCAAGGCGATCGGCGGCATCGACGACGGCCCGTCAAACACGCGCGGCAGAAGGGACAGCGGCATGTTGTCGATGATTTCGTAGCCCAGATCCTCCAGCGCATGCGTCGCCGTCGTTCGTCCTGCCCCGGACGCTCCGGTCACCAGAACGGCTCGCGTTCGCGCGCTGGATTCCGGTCTGGCCGTCACTCCGATCCTCCCTTGAGAAGGACATACAACATAGAGGCGAATGCCGGGGCCTCAACCCTTCGAATGAGGCGGACGCGTGCGCCGGAGATCTCGACTTCCAGCGGCTGGGGCAGGCGCCCCGTTTCGACATGATCCATGTCGACGACCATGCGCAGCCAGGCAGGCGTCGCATCGCATTTCAATATGCCGATGCCCCTCGCCTCGATCCTGCCGTCGAGCGTCGATGGCGCCGACATCAGCAGCCCCTCGGGCTTTCGGATCAGCACGACCTGGTCATCGGCAACAAGGGAGGCCCCGAGCGCCATCAGCTCCAGCGCAAGGCTGGACTTTCCGGCACCGGCCCGTCCCGTGATCAGGAGTCCCGCCGACCCCAGCGCAACGGCAGTGCCGTGCATGAGAGTGGACCCGTCTCCCATGCGCACGGGCCCCGCCTCAGAACGAAAGCCGACGCGAACGGGCGGTCCGGACGCGATCGGGCGCAAGCTGGCGCGATGCAGGGCAAGCGTCGAACCCCGGCAGCGGACTCCAATGATCGCTTCTGCCCGGCTCCTTCCAGAGCATGAGTCGTTCCCTTGGCTTTCCAGGACACAAGGCGCCGACGCATCGCGCGATGCCGCGCCGCATGCCTGACATAATCGTGCCTGTCTTGCAGTTGTTCAACACTTGACTTATTTCGCAACGAGCGCAAGATCGGCGCCCGCCGCCCGAAAACGGCCCAAGTTGCCGTAGAGCGCGCGCAGCATGATGCCCCGCGCGCCGTTCATGTCCCGGTCGACGACGATGCTGCCGTCCGAGACTGTCTTCGCGCCGCCAAGGTTCTCGTTCACGAAACCGTCCCACGAGCGTGTCCTGCTCGTGTACGCTTCGTTGCAGATCACCAGACGCTTTCCGTATTTCCGACACATCCACTCGAGCTTCCGCCTGAACCGGTAATGAGCCAGGCCCAGCATCGACCGAACCGTCTTCGTCCTGATCTTGCGATCCTCCTTCGCGCTCATCTCCTTCGTCTCGAAGGACGGAAGCAGGATCACGTCGAAGGCCTGCACGAGATCGTAGGCCACCCGCCGGTGCAGGTCGTCGACCAGGTTCCGGACGCGGATGGCGAGCCTGTCGATCCGCTTCTGGAAGTGGCGCTTCCATTCCCCGCACCGCGCCTTCGCGCGCTGCCCGACCAGGCGGTCGAGCTGCAGCAGGAGCGGGAACACCCTTTCGGCGTAGAAGCCGTCGCCGTAGCTGGCGGCGTGGTTCACCGTGTATGCGGTCACGAAGGTCCGCACGCCGGGGTCGAGGGCCACGACGGAGCGGACTTGGATTTCGTCCTGCCCGACCGTGACAATGTGCAACTGAGCGCAGATGAACCAGGTCCCCCGCTCGAGCACGATGGTTGTCAGCTTCCTCCACGCCTCGTCAGGCATGGGTTCCGCCAGGTCGAAGTTCTGCGCGACGAAGCCGGCCGAGAGCTTCTGCACGGCAATGCGCTGCCGCATGTCCTTGACGCTGCGGAAGGAAAGACGGCACCTCTCACCCGCCTTCCGCTTCCTGATCACGGCGTCGCGGGCCCTGAACGCCGCGTTGACCGCCTCGTCGCAGTCGGCCGAGCGGAACGTGCCGCCGCGCTCGTGGGCCTCCGAGCGCACGAAGTCGCGGATCGTGGCCCGCAGGGCTGTCCGCTTCAGGTCCGGCCCCTTCGGGTCCACGAGGCCTTTGTCGGCTTCCCGGAAGCAGGCGACGGCAAGGTTGTAGGCCCGGCGCTGCTGGCGCACCAGCTCGTGCAGCAGGTCCGGGTTCTTCGGGTAGGCCCTGATCTTCCTCGTGGCCTTGACCAGGACGCTTGCTGTGACGGGAGTCCCGGGCGGAAGCGAGATCCGCAGCGAGGCGGCGGACGCCGGACCGGACGGAATGATCGCCCTCTTCCAGAAGCTCGACGCTTCCTCCCTGAAGTTCGACGGCATCCCTGGCGGGCAGGCGGACTGGCCGGGCGACGCGGTCCGATGTGGCAGCCACCACATGGACTGCATCTCCGCGCAAGGCCCGTTCCAGTAGGGCGACAAAGCCTCGTCGCCTTCGATCGATTCCGGATCCAGCGTCACGGAGAACGTGTCCGTCGGGATATCTGTTGCGCAAGAGTCGCTCCTGGGCGTCAAGGGATGACCCTGCCTGGCGCCGGACACGCGGGCGCAGAGGAAGGTGTCGGGATCGACAGGGACCCGGACCCTGCAATGTCCTCCAGGTGTCCGCTCATGTCGTTCATGGCGTCTTCCTTGCATCCCGCGTCATGTCGATTCCGCCGTGACCGTCCTGCGTCTCGACAGATGCCGTCACCATCCACGATCTGCGACTTGCCACATGTTCCTGTAATGTTCAAGAGTGCACGTCTGAAATGTTGCGTTCGTTGCTCAAAAGTGAAGCAGCAATGTGTTCCTGACGGGCGCGGCCCGGATGGCCGGCCCGCGCCCCGACCCTGGCAAGCGTCACATGCGACGGACGCCGCGACGACTTCCTGGCTGCGCCGTGATGTTGGCGCTAACCCCGAAAAATCAATCGGTTGGTATCGCTAACTGCGCCAATCCGTCCTGTTCAAGGAACCGGAATCGTGCATATAAACCGGACATGAAGCGCGCCGGTCGCGCAGTTGACCATGCATGCAGCCGAAGGGTCCGGGAAAGATGAGCCAAGGTCGCGTCAACGCGCGAATGACGCTCGAAGCGCACGGAATCAAGGATCTGGGATCGGTCCACTACAACCTGATGGAGCCGGACCTGATCCAGCATGCGCTTTGCCGCGAAGAAGGAACGCTCGGTCAAGGCGGGACGTTGCTGGTCAACACGGGCAGGTACACCGGCCGATCTCCGCAGGACAAGCACATCGTGAAGACGCCGTCGGTCGAGCGGAGCATCTGGTGGGAAAACACCCGCGCAATGTCGCCGGAGGGCTTCGCGCGCCTGCATGCCGACATGCTGGCACACATGAAGGGTCGCGACTACTTCGTGCAGGACCTGTACGCATGCGCTGACAACGCGCATCGGCTCGATGTCAGGATCATCACCGAGCTTGCCTGGCACTCCCTCTTTGTCCGGCACCTGCTCCGGCGCCCCTACAGGGACGAACTCGAGGGATTCTCGCCGGAATTCATTGCCATCAACTGCCCGTCGTTCCAGGCCGACCCGGAGCGGCATGACTGCCGGACCGAAACGGTCATCGCGATGGATCTCGAGCAGAGGATCGTTCTCATCGGCGGGACCGAATACGCTGGCGAGAACAAGAAGTCCGTGTTTTCCGTTCTCAACTACATCCTGCCCGAAAGGGGCGTGATGCCGATGCACTGTTCGGCAAACCATGCCATGGGCAACCAGATCGATACGGCGGTGTTCTTCGGGCTTTCGGGCACGGGCAAGACCACTCTCTCTGCCGACCCGGACCGCATCCTGATCGGTGACGACGAGCATGGCTGGTCGGATCAGGGAATCTTCAATTTCGAGGGTGGCTGCTACGCCAAGACCATCGACCTCAATCGTGAGGCAGAACCGGAAATCTACGACACTTGCTTCAAGTTCGGCACTGTCATCGAGAACATGGTCTTTGACCCCGAGACCCGAGAGCTCGACTTCGGCGACGACAGCCTGACCGCCAACATGCGCTGCGCCTATCCGATGAATTACATTTCCAACGCGTCGGAGTCCGCGCTGGGCGGACACCCCAAGAACGTGGTCATGCTGACCTGCGACGCCTTCGGGATCCTTCCGCCGATCGCGCGCCTGACCCCTGCGCAGGCAATGTATCACTTCCTGTCGGGCTTCACGTCCAAGGTCGCCGGCACGGAACGCGGGGTCACGGAGCCGGAACCGACGTTTTCGACATGCTTCGGCGCCCCGTTCATGCCGAGACGGCCCGAAACCTACGGGGCGTTGCTGCGCGAGAAGATCGCCCGCCATGGCACGACCTGCTGGCTGGTCAATACAGGCTGGACAGGCGGTGCCTTCGGAACCGGCTCGCGCATGCCGATCAAGGCGACCCGAGCACTCCTGTCCGCCGCGCTTGACGGTTCGCTGGTACATTCGCAATTCCGCAAGGACGCGAACTTCGGCTTCGAGGTGCCAGTCAGCGTGACGGCCGGTGCCGTGCCGGACATCCTGCTGGACCCACGCCGGACCTGGGACGACGGCGCGGCCTACGATGCGCAGGCGAAGAAACTGATCGAGATGTTCGCAAGGAACTTCGAGCAGTACGAGGCCCATATCGACAGCGCCGTGAAGGCAGTCGCGATCTGCTGACCCTGGCTTGAGCTGGCGTTGGCATGCCATGGTCGTTGCCGTCCTGGCGTGAGCGCCTGCCTTGGCCAGAACCGTGGCCGGGTGCCGCCACGACAAGCTTCAACATCCTTGGAAGTTCCCGGGAACAGTGATTCCAGGCGGGCGGACCTGCACTGTTGTCTCGCGCGCGGTCAATGCGCGGCATGGCGCGCAAGGCCTGCAAGTCCTCCGACAAGCTGTCGGTCCAGGAAGCGCCGGTCGCCGCCGTTTGGAAGCTCTGGATTCATGCTTCACCCCCTGGGGGATGGGAAAGGTCTTCGTTCGGATCCCCCCGGATCGTGATGCCGCCGTCGACCACCAACGTCGAGCCGGTGATGAACCCGGAATCCGCATCTGCGAGAAACGCCGCCGCGCGTGCGATTTCATCCGGCCTGCCCCAACGACCCACGGGCGTTCTCTCGGCAAAGCTGTCCTTGTCCAGAACTCCGGCATCCGCGCGATCCAGAAGCGTCCGGGTCGCGATATAGCCGGGCAAGATCGCGTTGACCGTGATTCCATCGCGCGCGGTCTCCAGAGCCAACGCCTCTGTGATCCCGAGGATCGCCTTTTTCGCCGTCACGTATGCCAGCCTGTAGGGCACGGCGAGCTTGGCATTGCCGGACGAAATGTTGATGATCCGCCCGAACTTCGCCTCGCGCATTGCAGATGTCACCAGCCGTGCCCAGTTGACCGCGCCACGCACGTGGATGGCAAGCATCTGGTCAAAGTGCTCGGGCGGCAGCGCCTCGATCCGCCCGAGCCGCTGCGCCATGATCCCGGCATTGTTCACCAGCACGGAGACCGGCCCGAATTCCGAGACAATCCTGCCGTGAGCGGCACGACAGCTTTCGAACTCAGCGACGTCGGCTGCCGCTGCCAAGGTCCTGCCGCCTGTTTCTTCGGCAATCGACGCGGCGGCGGTGCACGTTGTATCCTCGTCCAGGTCAACAATGGCGATCCGGCAGCCGTCAGCGGCAAATCGCTTCGCAATGGCGTATCCAATGCCTGCCGCAGCCCCGGTTACAACCACCACCTTGCCTGAAGCGTTTGACATGCGCCTTGTTCCCGATTCTGGCCCGACGTGATGGCCGAGGGCTCGCTGCAGGTAGCATCGTGACCGCCAGCGATGCAATTGCTTAAGCGAATGCGTGCACGACAAGTTCGCGCAGGCCAGGCGACTTCAGCCTGCCCTTCGCCCCCAGAATTCGTCGAACCTGCCTCCGTGAACGGAGCACCTCACCGCGATGGCGGCGTCCAGGCCGTCGATGGCGTTGCGTGGCGCGCGGCTGGCGACTTCCGCGATCCACGGCTGGCGCACCTCTCGCATGAAGAGCCCGCAGGCGGCCTTCTTCGACCACTTCACGCCATCCTGGCGGAAATGTTCGAGCAGGACGTCGTACGTGCAGCGCCTGGCGCCGATGCATTTCAGCAGCCAGGTCGCCTGCTCGGGCGTGGGACGGAGTTCAACCTTGAGCGCTAGCAGCATCCTTCAGCGCCTCCGTGACCTGCCGGTGCGTCCTTGACCGCGCCCCGTAGAGCCGGGCCGAGAACACGGTGACGTTCTCCAGCACGTCCTGCGGGGGTCGCGCCGCCTCACGGCGCGGATTCCGGTACAGGGAAGTGGGGCGGTGGGCGAGACAGGCTGACGGCCGCGCTTGCCCGACACGCCGCATTTCGGCACAGAAAAGTGGCGGGATGGGGTGCGGGAATCTTCGGCAGTGTCAGAGGGACTGGGAAAGGCCAACCGCCAATCCCGCGAGGGCAGGGCCGACTTCACCCCTCGTCAATGACGAGACCGAAGAATCCGCGAACGGACGGGCTCTCCATCAATGCCCGGGTAAGGACGATCACCGGTCCGGGAACGTCCCTTTCGCCGCTCCACCAACGCCGGACCGTGCGGCCGCTGGACACCTGGAAGAGCCGAGCCGCGCCGTTGGCGCTGAGGCCCAGCTTCCTATGGGCCTCTCGCAGTTCGTTCCCCGTCATCAGAACAAAAGCTTTACGATCGCCCCGACCGCGGCCACGACCGCCGCCCCTGCCAGCGCCGGAGCAAGCACGGTGCTCATCTTGAACTGGCTGGTCTCCGCGACCAGCTTGGAGGTTTCCGCGGCAAACTTGGAGGTTTCCGCGGCAAGCCTTGCGATCTCCGCCCGCATCTTGTCGTCCGCCAGGGCCTGATCATGCTCTGTCATCTGTTCCTCAATTGAACCGGGCACCCTTGCCCTTCGACACGATCAATATAGGGCCATTGGCCCCCAAACGCAACAGGATACATGCCCATGCCGCATGAAAGATGGATGCCGTTGCCAAAGACCTGCGATCATGTGCGAAGCGTGGCCGGCGTGCTGCCGATCATCGCGGCGGCTTCCCCGATCTTGACCAATGTGCGTTCCATCTTTGATAGATTCGAAGGAACAGTCGATAGCTGCTGACCCTTCAACGATCATCTTGCACCGCCAGTGCCTGGAGCCATGAACATCGGTCCGCCCCGCCAGCGTGGGAAACCGAAGGCGTTCACCATTGCCACGTCGATGTCGTCAGCACATCGGGCGATGCCTTCGTCGAGAATCCTCTTTCCCTCGGCCTGCATGGCGCCAAGGATGCAACCCATGATGTCATCGGCGCTCATCGGCTGCCGCAAGATCCCCTTGCGCTCGGATTCCGCAAGGATCAGGGCCTCGACCTCCGGGTCCGGGGCGCCCGTGGCCCCCTCCCCGTAGACGTAGTATCCGCGCCCGGTCTTTCGTCCGAACCGTCCCATTTCGCACAGCTTGTCGCCCACGTCCACGTAACGCTGCTTCGGATCTCGTGTGTCAGCCTGCCGTTTTCGCATCGCCCAGGAGATATCGAGCCCGGCAAGGTCGCCCATCTGGAAGACGCCCATGGGCAGGCCGAAATCCACCATCGCGGCATCGACTTCCCAAGGCATGGCCCCGTCCTCGATCATGTATTCGGCCTCCCGCCGGTAGGCGGACATGATGCGGTTTGCGATGAAACCGTCGCAGACCCCGGCAAGGACGGGAATCTTGCGTAACGACCTGGCGAAAGCGGCGGCGGTGGCGAGCGTCTCGTCGTCCACGCGGTCTGGCACAACGATCTCCAGGAGTTTCATGATATGGGCCGGCGAGAAGAAGTGCAGTCCGATGGCGCGGCCCGGGTCTTTCAGGCCCGCCGCGATCTCGTTCACATCCAGATAGGAAGTGTTCGTGGCCAGAATGGCATCCGGCCTGGCCACCGCTTCAGTCTGGGCAAAGACCTGTTTCTTGACTTCCATGTCTTCGAATACGGCTTCAATGACCAGATCGGCCGTGCCGAGATCCGCATAGCTGCCGGAAGCCGAAATGGACTGGGTCAGCCGTTCATGTGTCTCTGCGCTGACAAGGGCGCGCTTCAAGCTGCCATCCAACGTGTCAAGCACACGGGCCTTGGCCGCCTCTGCCGCCTCAGCATCCCGCTCGATCAATTGAACGGCATAGCCGGAAAGCAGGCAGGCGGAGGCGATGCCCGCGCCCATCGTGCCGCCGCCGATGACGCCGATTCGGGTCAGCGCGCGAAGCTTGGCGCCCTTGATGCGGTCTGTCTTGGTCGTCGCACGCTCGGCAAAGAAGATGTGGCGCAAGGCGGCGGACTGCGGGTCTGCCTTGAGGGACAGGAAGGCGTCGCGTTCCGCGGCAAGCGCGTCCGCCGCGGGCATGGAGAAGGTGTTTCTCAATGCTTGAACGGCCTTCCTGGGCGCGTTCTGGCCGCGTGCCCTGCCGATGATCCTGGACGCCGCTGCGTCGAATGCCGCGCCGTCGCCGGGCGCCTGTGCCAGCCGATCCGTCAAGGGACCGGGGTCCGGCGCTTCACGTGCCAAGGCAATCGCGTCTTGCAGGAGGCCGTTCTGCGCGATTGCATCCACCAAGCCCGCGTCCAGCGCGGCGGCCGCGCCAACGGGTTTGCCCGTCGCAATCATGTTCAGCGCCGTCTCAGCCGCCACAAGCCGTGGCAAGCGCACCGTGCCGCCGGCGCCGGGGATCAGGCCGAGGGTGACTTCGGGCAGCCCCAGCTTGGCGTCCGCGGTGGCGATGCGGTGGTGACAGGCCATTGCCGTTTCCAGTCCGCCGCCGAGCGCCGTGCCGTGGATGGCCGCGACCCAGGGTTTTGAGGCCCGTTCGATGGCGTTCAGTACATCGGGCAGGTGCGGCTCTGCCGGAGGCTTTGCGAACTCGCGCACATCTGCACCGGCGATGAAGGTCCGCCCCGCGCAGGTCAGGACGACGGCGCGGGTCGAGGCATCTGCCTCGGTTTTCGACAGTGCCTTCATCAGCCCCAGCCGCACGGCCTGGCCGGCGGCGTTTACGGGAGGATTGTCGATTGTGACAATGGCGATGCAGTCGAGGCTTGAGAGGCTCACGGCCATGTCACTCTCCGGCAAAGCCCTGGCACAGGAGGTGGTCCGGGTCTTTCAGGCCGTCGATCACGTCAAAGTGGTGCTTGCCGGGATCGGCGACCAACGAGGCGTCCGCGCCCGCCCTGCCCCATGCCTCGGCAAGGAGCGCGGATTGACGCAGGAATTCAGGTCTCTCCAGCGCACCGACCCAGGCGATGACCTTGATCCCTGGCAACGGTGCGCAAAGTGCAGCGCTCTCCGCTGCGGCGGTCCCGGGCGTCAGGCGCAGTTTCTCATTCATCGAATGCAACAAGAGCGGGCGCAGGTCGTGCAATCCGCTGATTGAAACAACCCGATCGATCCGCCTTGCCACAGCTGGCGCAAGTGGCCCGCATTCGCACGCCATTCGCGTCGCCAGATGACCCCCGGCCGAATGTCCGGCGAGCCGAATCGGCCCCGCGACCCTGTCCGCCGCAGCCGCCAAGGCACGGCCAATCTGGGCGGTGATGCCGGCAACCGGAGCTTCGGGGGCAAGTGCATAGCTGGGCATGGCCACCGCCCAGCCATGGTCGAGCGCGCCTGCAGCCAGATCCGACCAGCTCGACTTGTCGAAGGCCAGCCAGTAGCCGCCATGCACGATCATCGCGAGGCCCTTCGGGGGGGCTTTGGGGTAGAACAAGTCAAGCCGTTCGCGCGGGTGGTCGCCGTAGGGCAGATCCAATGTGCCGGGGCACGCCGCGCGGAAAGCCTCTGCCCGCGCGGCCCATTTGTCGGGGTAGGCCTCGCCATCCGCGATATAGTCCGCGTTGGCAAAGGCGTCTTCCCAATCAATGCCCGGTGCAGTGTTCACTGAATTGCCTGCAACCCGGTGATGCCACGCCCCGGGATCAGAACATGGGCCACAGAGCTCGCGCCAGCGCAGCCATGCTCTTCGGGGATTGTCGGCCCGAGCTCGCCCAACTCATTCATGACTTCACGATGAAAGATCTCGTTTCGGTTGCCTTCGACGGCGGGTGGCTTGAGCATGTGCTGACAATGCGCATGAGCGGTGTCGCGGACCATACGCTCCTCTTCGGCGAGGGGCGAGTCCTTCAGGAACGGATCATCCCAAACGAGTGGCGCAGGCTTGGCCCGCGCACTTTCCAGGGCGGCCTCTTGCAGTTCCATGTCTCGTGAAGCCAACATGCCTGTCTCTCCCGCCGGGTTGCACGCGAGCCGGTCTGATCCCACCGTAAAGATCAAGCTTCAACATTTCAAGCTTGAAGTAAAGGGGGCGCTCCGCTACGATTGATTCCAAGGGCCGGGGCCTGACCTCGACGATCGAGGAGGAGACCGTGATGCGCATTGCTTGTTTGGGCGGAGGGCCAGCGGGGCTCTACTTTGCCATCTCGATGAAGCTGCGTGAGCCGTCGGCCGAGGTTGTCGTGATCGAGCGGAACAGGTTCGATGACACGTTCGGCTGGGGCGTGGTACTGTCGGATGAGACGCTGGAAAACCTGGTTGCCAACGATCCGGTGAGCGCCAAGGCGATTGGCGAGAGCTTCGCCTATTGGGACGACATCGCGTTGCACTACCGGGGCGAGACGCATGTCTCCTCGGGCCACGGCTTCTGCGGGATCGGACGCAAGAGGCTCTTGCTGCTGTTGCAGGACCGCGCACGGGAGCTGGGTGTCGAGCTTCGATTCGGGACGGAAGTGCAAAGCGCCGAAGACTACCGCCAGGAGTTCGATGTGGTTGTGGCCAGCGATGGCCTGAATTCCAGGACCCGTGCGCTCTATGCGGACAGTTTCAAGCCCGAGATCGATCAGCGGCTGTGCCAGTTCGTGTGGCTGGGCACGCACCAGAGATTCTCGGACGCGTTCACTTTCATATTCGAAGAGACAGAGCACGGCTGGATGTGGGTTCACGCCTATCAGTTCGACGACAATACGGCGACCTTCATCGTGGAATGCGCGCAGGAAACCTTCGAAAAGTTCGGCTTTGCGGAGATGAGCCAGCAAGAGGGCATCGCGGTCTGCGAGGAGATCTTCAAGGATCACCTGGGCGGGCATTCCCTGATGACGAACGCCAGTCACGTTCGCGGCTCGGCCTGGATTCGGTTTACGCGGGTGCTGTGCGAAACCTGGTACCACCAGAACGTGGTGCTCTTGGGCGATGCCTCTGCCACCGCGCATTTCTCGATTGGGTCGGGGACGAAACTGGCCTTTGAAAGCGCGATTGCGCTGGCCGAGCTGATCCATGCCGAACCTGATCTGGACAAGGCATTCACTCGCTACCAGGAGGAACGTCGGCTGGAAGTGCTTCGCCTGCAATCGGCGGCACGGAACTCGCTGGAGTGGTTTGAGCATGTGGAGCGCTATCTGGGCCTCGACCCGTTGCAGTTGAACTACTCGATGCTGACGCGCTCGCAGCGGATCAGCCATGAGAACCTGCGGGAACGCGATCAAAGATGGCTTGAAGGCGCCGAACGCTGGTTCATGGACCAGGCGGGAGTGGCACCGGATGCGCCCGTGCGCCGGCCGATGTTCGTGCCCTTCAAGCTGCGGGACATGGAGCTGAAGAACCGCGTCGTCGTTTCGCCCATGGCGCAGTATCTGGCCAAGTGCGGCACGCCCAACGACTGGCACCTGGCGCACTACGGCGCACGGGCCAAGGGCGGCGCGGGGATGGTCTGTACTGAAATGACCTGTGTCTCGCCCGAAGGCCGGATCACGCCGGGCTGTCCGGGCCTTTATGCGCCGGAGCACGAGGCTGGGTGGAAACGGCTCACGGATTTCGTGCATGGCTTCACCGACGCAAAGGTCTGCTGCCAGATCGGGCATTCTGGCCGCAAGGGATCGACCAATGTCGGGTGGGAGGGGATGGACGCCCCGCTTGCAAGCGGAAACTGGGACATCGTCAGCGCCTCCGCGGTCCCGTGGTCCAGTCAGAACGCCACCCCCCGAGAGATCTCGCGGACCGAGATGGATGAGGTGCGCGACCAGTTCGCCGCCTCGGCCCGGATGGCCGACCGCGCCGGCTTCGACATGATCGAGCTGCATGCGGCGCATGGCTATCTGATCTCGTCGTTCATCTCGCCCGCCTCGAACGTCCGCAGCGACGAATATGGCGGCAGCCTTGACAACCGGATGCGCTATCCGCTTGAGGTGTTCACGGCGATGCGCGCCGCCTGGCCTGCAGGCAAGCCGATGTCGGTGCGCATTTCGGCCAATGACTGGATCGGCGATGCAGGCGTGACACCGGAGGAAGCGGTCGAGATCGCGCGCATGTTCACCAAGGCCGGGGCCGATCTGATCGACGTCTCCGCCGGGCAGACCTCGACCGAGGCCAAGCCGGTCTATGGACGCATGTTCCAGACCCCGTTCAGCGACCGCATCCGCAATGACGCCGGGATCAAGACCATGGCCGTCGGCAACATCTATGAGGCCGATCATGCGAACTCGATCCTCATGGCGGGTCGGGCGGATCTTGTGGCCGTGGGCCGCGCCCATCTGGCCGATCCCTATTGGACACTGCATGAAGGCGCCAGGATCGGCGACAGGCTGGCCACATGGCCCAAGCCCTACGAGGCGGGCCGCGACCAGGCCTGGCTGCTGGCCGATCGCGAGGCGGAGGCGGCCCGGGCATGACACTGAACGGAAGACATGTCGTCGTCACCGGAGGTGGCACCGGGGTCGGCGCGGACATCGCCCGCACCCTGGCCGAGGCCGGAGCCGCCGTCACCGTCATGGGCCGCAGCGAAGGCCCTTTGCAGGCCCGGAATCTGCCCTATCAGCTTTGCGACGTGACCAATGCGGGCGCTGTGGCCGCCGCATTTGACGCTGCCCGCAAGGGTCACGGGCCCGTCACCGGGGTCGTTGCCAACGCGGGCGCGGTGGACAGCGTTCCCTTTGCCAGGATGACGGCCGGTCAGTTGCAGGCCATGCTGTCGGCAAACCTCGTTGGCGTGTCAAACGCATGGCAGGCCGCCTTGCCGGACATGAAGGCCGCAGGCTGGGGCCGGATGATCGCGATCGCGTCCACGGCCGGGCTCAAGGGCTATCCCTACGTCGCCGCCTATTGCGCGGCGAAACACGGCGTTGTCGGCCTGACCCGGGCGCTGTCGCTGGAACTGGCCCCTGCCGGCATCACCGTCAACGCGATCTGCCCAGGCTACATCGAAACCCCGATGCTCGACCGCTCCATCGCCAACATCATCGACAAGACCGGCATGAGCGAAGACGAGGCCCGCGCCTCGCTCCGTTCGGGGAACCCGCAGGAACGCTTCATCCAGACGGACGAGGTCGCAAGTGCCGCGCTTTGGCTCTGCACTGATGCGGCGCGGTCGGTCAATGGGCACACGCTGAGCCTGTCGGGGGGCGAGATATGACGGCCCAGCCCGCCAAACGTCCTGGCGACCTGTCCAAGGAACGCCTGCGCCTGTGGCTCAAGCTGCTCAAGGCCAGCAGAGGCATCGAGGACGAGGTGCGCCGCCGCCTGCGCGGCGAATGCGGTTCCACCTTGCCCCGGTTCGACGTGATGAGCGCGCTCGACCGCGCGCCCGACGGCCTGAAGATGGGCGAGATTTCCAAGCTCCTCCGCGTCTCCAACGGGAACATCACCGGCATCGTGGACAAGCTGGCCGACGAAGGCCTGGCCCTTCGCGCCCCCATCCAGGGCGACCGGCGCGCGCATCTGGTGCGGCTGACGCGGCGGGGCAAGGACGTGTTTCAGGATCATGCCGCGGCTCACGAGGCCTGGATTGATGAAATCCTGTCGGGCCTCGACGAGCTGGACGTGGACGGGATGAACCTGCGGCTTGACCAGCTGAACGCCGCCTTGGAGGGGAAAAAGGATGTCTGAAGCGCAACATTTCCTGTGCGAGGTGGCGAATGGCATCGCCACCGTGTCGCTGAACCGGCCCGAAAGGAAGAACCCCCTGACCTTTGGCAGCTATGCCGAGCTGCGTGACTGGTTCCGCGCCCTGCCCTGCCGTGACGACGTGGACGTGGTGATCTTCGCGCCCAATGGCGGGAACTTCTCGTCCGGAGGCGACGTGCACGACATCATCGGTCCGCTCACCGGGATGAACATGAAGGGGCTTCTGGCCTTCACCCGGATGACCGGCGACCTGGTCAAGGCGATGGTGAATTGCGGCAAGCCGATCATCGCGGCTGTGGACGGCGTCTGCGCCGGGGCGGGAGCGATTATCGCCATGGCGTCCGATCTGCGCATCGCGACGCCCGAGGCCAGGACCGCGTTCCTCTTCAACCGAGTGGGCCTTGCGGGCTGCGACATGGGCGCGTGCGCGATCCTGCCCCGCATCATCGGGCAGGGCCGCGCGGCGGAACTGCTGTACACCGGCCGGTCCATGAGCGCCGAAGAGGGTGCCGCCTGGGGCTATTTCAACAGGCTGGTTGCGGCAGATGACCTTCTGGAGACGGCCAAACGGATGGCGCGGCGCATCGCGGACGGACCGAACTTCGCGAACATGATGACCAAGACGATGCTCGCGCAGGAATGGTCGATGTCGATCGAGCAGGCAATCGAGGCCGAGGCGCAGGCGCAAGCGATCTGCATGCAGGGCCAGGATTTCCGCCGGGCCTACAACGCCTTTGTGGCCAAGGAAGAACCTGTGTTCGAGGGCGACTGATGACGGATCGGAGCTTCCTGAACTGGCCGTTCTTCGAGGATCGCCATCGCGAACTCGCCGTGGCGGTCGATGGCTGGGCGGCGTCGCGTCTGGGCACGGTTGATCACGGCAATGCCGACTCCGCCTGTCGTCAGCTGGTGGCGATGTTGGGAACGGCGGGCCTTGCGGCGCATTCGGGGGCCGAGGACGGTACGCTGGATGTGCGTGCGCTCTGCCTGATCCGAGAGACCCTGGCGCGCCATGACGGGCTCGCGGACTTTGCCTTTGCCATGCAGGGGCTGGGCACGGGAGCGATCTCGCTCTTCGGATCACCTGAACAGAGGGCCGAATGGCTGCCACGGACGCGTGCGGGCAGGGCGATTCCCGCCTTTGCGCTGACCGAGCCGGGATCGGGATCGGACGTGGCCGCCAACACGATGACCGCGACGCAGGATGGCGATCACTTCGTGCTGAACGGACGGAAGACCTGGATCTCCAACGGCGGCATTGCAGACGTCTACACGGTGTTCGCCCGCACCGGAGAGGCGCCGGGGGCGAAGGGCATGTCAGCCTTCGTGGTGCCCGCAGACACGCCTGGCCTCACCGTTGCCGAGCGGCTGGAGACCATCGCGCCGCATCCCTTGGCCACGCTTGACTTTGATGCCGTGCGGATTCCGGCCGCGGCGATGATCGGGGAGCCCGGACAAGGGTTCAAGATCGCGATGTCAGTTCTGGACGTCTTCCGCTCGACCGTGGCGGCAGCAGCCCTCGGGTTTGCCCGGCGGGCGTTGGACGAGGCGCTCGACCGCGTGACCAGACGCCACGTCCAGGGCGCGCCGCTCTTTGACCTGCAGATGGTGCAAGGCCATGTCGCCGACATGGCGCTCGACGTCGATGCGGCAGCCTTGCTGGTCTACCGCGCCGCCTGGACCAAGGACACCGGCGCTCCACGCGTCACGCGCGAGGCGGCGATGGCGAAACTGTTCGCCACGGACCAGGCACAGCAGGTCATCGACAAGGCTGTGCAGCTTCATGGCGGAGACGGCGTGAAGTCCAATGAGACCGTCGAGAGACTCTACCGCGAAATCCGCGCGTTGCGCATCTACGAGGGCGCCTCTGACGTCCAGCGGGTGGTCATCGCGCGTCAGACCCTTGCGGCACATCAGGGGAAGTGACCATGCTGAAGCCATCGGCACATACCGACACATTCACCCGCGACAACCTCCCCCCGCCCGAACAATGGCCGGACATCTTGCTGGACGAATTTGACTACCCTGACCAACTGAACGTTGGCCGCGAACTGACCGACGCCATGGTGGCCAAGGGATTTGGCGACCACACGGCGCTGATCGGCAACGGGCGCAGGCGGACCTACAAGGAACTGACCGACTGGACCAACCGGCTGGCCCATGCGCTGGTCGAGGATCTGGGCGTCAGGCCCGGAAACCGGGTGCTGGTCCGCTCGGCCAATAACCCGGCGATGGTGGCCTGCTGGCTGGCGGCGACCAAGGCTGGTGCGGTGGTCGTGAACACCATGCCGATGCTGCGGGCAGGCGAGCTGGTCAAGTACGTCGAGAAGGCCGAGATCACGCGCGCGCTCTGCGACACGCGGTTGATGGACGAGATGATCGCCTGCGCCAAGGGCAGCGCCACGCTGGAGACAGTGGTTGGCTTTGACGGAACGGCGAACCACGACGCCGAGCTTGACCGGCTGGCGCTCACCAAGCCGGTGCAGTTCGATTCCGTCCCGACCTCACAGGACGACGTGGCGCTGATCGGGTTCACCTCGGGTTCCACCGGGAATCCCAAGGCAACGATGCACTTTCACCGCGACCTGCTGATCATCGCGGACGGGTACGCCAAGGAGGTACTGGATGTGCAGCCCGAGGATGTCTTCATCGGCTCGCCGCCATTGGCCTTTACCTTCGGCCTTGGCGGGTTGGCGGTGTTCCCCTTGCGGTTCGGTGCCACGGCGACGCTGCTCGAGAACGCCTCGCCGCCGAACATGATCGAGATCATCGAGACTTACGAGGCCACCGTGTGCTTTACCGCACCCACCGCGTATCGCGCCATGATGCGCGCCATGGACGAGGGCGCAGACCTGTCCAGCCTTCGTGCCGCAGTTTCGGCGGGCGAGACCTTGCCCGCACCTGTATACGAGGAATGGCGGCAGAAAGCCGGCAAGCCCATGCTCGACGGGATAGGCGCGACCGAGATGCTGCACATCTTCATTACGAACCGGTTCGAGGATCACAGGCCTGCCTGCACCGGCAAGCCCGTCTCGGGCTACGAAGCCAAGGTGATAGGGCCTGACGGGTCCGAGATGCCGCACGGCGAGATCGGGCGCCTTGCGGTGCGCGGGCCGACCGGGTGCCGCTACCTGCATGGAGAGCGGCAGGCCGAATACGTGCAGGACGGCTGGAACATCTCGGGCGATGCCTTCACCCGGGACGAGGACGGGTATTTCCACTTCGCTGCACGGAACGACGACATCATCGTCTCGTCCGGCCACAACATCGCCGGCCCCGAAGTGGAGGCCGCGCTCCTGTCCCACGAGGCCGTGGCGGAATGTGCCGTCATCGGCGCACCGGACGCGGAACGCGGCTCCATCGTCGAGGCTCACGTCGTGCTGGGCGCAGGCGAAACGCCCTCGGACGAGATGGCCAAGCGCCTGCAAGACCACGTCAAGGCGACCATCGCGCCCTTCAAGTACCCGCGATCGGTCGTCTTCGCCAAAGCGCTGCCAAAGACCGAAAGCGGCAAGATCCAGCGCTTCAAGCTCCGGGAGACGTCATGATGGGCGGTCCGGCCCATGATCCCGGCCCAGGTGGCGCCAGGATGGATTTCAAGGATGCGATGTCCTATGCCGACTACCTGCATCTGCACCCGATCCTTGGCGCGCAAGCGACGCTGAGCGCCGCGCACGATGAGCTGTTGTTCATCGTTCAGCATCAGACCAGCGAGTTGTGGATGAAGCTGATCCTTCACGAGCTGGGTGCGGCCCGTGAAGCGCTCAGGACCGGTGACACGGCCACGATGTTCAAGATGCTGGCCCGCGTCAGCCGCATCTTTGAGCAACTGAACAACCAATGGGACGTGCTGCGCACCATGACGCCTGCAGACTACACGGCCTTTCGCGAGGTTCTTGGTCCGTCTTCCGGCTTCCAGTCCTACCAGTACCGGATGATCGAGTACGTGTTGGGCAACCGGAACCCCGACATGTTGAAGCCGCATGCACATGTTGCGGAGGTGCATGCGATGCTGTGCGAAGAGCTCGCCCGCCCCAGCTTCTACGACGAGGTGGTGCGGTACCTGTTTCGGACTCTCGACGGGCACGAAGACAATGTCCCCGCCCCGCAGCTGGACAGCCCTCACGCCCCTGTGCCGGAAATCCAGGCGCGCTGGAAGATCGTGTACGAGGACATCAAGTCCCACTGGCCGCTCTACGAACTGGGCGAAAAGCTGGTGGACCTGGAGGACTACTTCCGTCGCTGGCGCTTCAACCATGCAACGACGGTCGAGCGCGTGATCGGCTTCAAGCGCGGCACGGGAGGCACGGCGGGTGTCTCCTATCTGCGCCGCATGCTGGACGTGGAGCTGTTCCCCGAACTCTGGCACCTGAGAGGCGAGCTGTGACCCTGCCGCGGAAAGACCTGTTCGAGCTGCCAGAAGGGGTGATCTACCTTGACGGCAACTCGCTCGGCCCCCTGCCCAAGGGCGCGGCCGCGCGGGCCGGCGAAGTGATCGCCCGCGAATGGGGGCAAGAGCTGATCCGCGCCTGGAACACCGCTGACTGGATCTCCCTGCCCGCCCGCGTGGGCGACCGGATAGCCGGGATGATCGGCGCGCCCCCGGGCTCGGTCGCCACTGGCGACACGCTCTCCATCAAGGTGTACCAGGCGCTTGCTGCGGGCCTGAAGATGCGTCCAGACCGTCGGGTGATCCTGTCCGACAACGGGAACTTCCCGACCGACCTCTACATGGCGCAAGGGCTGATCGGCACGATCGGCAAGGGCTACACCCTGCGCACCCCCGCGCCGGAGGATCTCGCCGCGGCCATCACCGAGGACGTTGCGGTTGTCATGCTGACCCACGTGGACTACCGCACAGGCCGGATGCATGACATGATGGCGATCACCAGGAGCGCCCACAGCGCCGGCGCCGTCATGGTCTGGGACCTGGCCCATAGCGCGGGCGCCGTTCCCGTAGACATGGCGGGATCGCATGCCGAGTTCGCCGTCGGGTGCACCTACAAGTACATCAACGGCGGCCCCGGCGCGCCTGCCTTCATCTACGCCCGTCCCGACATCATCACGGATGTCCAGCCGGCCCTGGCGGGCTGGATGGGCCATGACGCTCCCTTCGCCATGGACCTGGACTACCGCCCGGCCATGTCCACCGAGCGTCTGCGCGTCGGCACCCCGCCGATCGTGCAACTGTCGATCCTGGATGCGGCGCTGGATGCATGGGACGGCGTCGACATGGCCGAGCTGCGCGCGTCCTCCGTGGCGCTTTGCGAGACCTTCGTTTCCGAGGTCGAGGCGCGCTGCCCGCAGCTGACCCTCGTGTCGCCGCGCGACCCGCAGGCACGTGGCAGCCAGGTCTCGTTCGCCTTTGAGCACGGCTACGCCGCCATGCAGGCCCTGATCGAGCGGGGCGTGATCGGGGACTTCCGCGCGCCCGACATCATGCGCTTTGGCTTCACCCCGCTCTACCTCGACAAGGCGGAGGTGGTTGCTGCGTGCGAGATTGTCGAAGACGTGATCGGCGGCGAACTGTGGCGTGATCCGAAGTACCACACGAGATCCCGCGTCACCTGAAAGGACGCAACATGACCGGTCTGCTTGTTCGATTCCCCCGCAAACCAGGGACTGGCCATGACGTTTCGGACACCGTCGCCTTGCGCGAAATCCGCCCCGATTCCGGTTCCGTCAACGGCGGCCTTGACTCGATGACGAAACTCCACGTGGCTGATGACGAAGATGTTGGCAATTCCATCCATGGCAACTTGCTTGACATTGACGGGATGGTACGCACCTGAACGATCCAGACCTGCAAAGCTTTCTAGGGCCTGACGGTGCATTTCGATTTCCCGCAAAAGGTGCTGTTCAAACACTGCGATCCGGCAGGGATCGTATTCTACCCGCGCCACCTCGAGATGATCAACGACGCGGTCGAGGCCCTGTTCTGCGACGTGCTTGGCTGGCCCTTCGAGGAGATGCTCCGAACGGGCGGCGTGCCAACGGCGGAGCTCAATGTACGGTTCAAGCGCCCATGTCGACATGGGAACCGACTGGTCTTGCGGCTGACCCTGACGCGCCTTGGACGGTCCAGCCTGGCGCTCACGACCCACGCAACGCGCGGTGAAGAGCTGTGTTTCGAGGCCGACCAGGTTCTTGTCTTTGTTGGTGCGGACGGGCGGCCTGCGCCTTGGCCGGAACAGGTCAAAGACAGGATTCACGCATTAATGGAGACGAACGCATGAAACCGCGAACCATCCACCCCGATGACTGGGCCCCTGCGCTCGGCTATGCCAACGGCATGCTCATGTCCAATGGCACCTTGCATGTCGGCGGGCAGATCGGATGGGACAAGAACAAGAACTTCGTCGAGGGCGGCTTTGTCGCACAGATGGAGCAAGCCCTGAACAACATCGCCGGAATCGTGCACGCGGCGGGCGGCGAGGTGGAGGACATTGGCCGCCTGACCTGGTTTGTGAAGGACAAGGCGGAGTACCTGGCAAAGCAAAAGGAGGTCGGCAAGGCTATCAGCGCGTCTTCGGAAAGCACTTCCCGGCGATGTCGATGATCATCATCGACGATCTGGTCGAGGACGACGCCTTGATCGAAATCGAGGCAACGGCCCACATCAACCGGGGCGACTGAACGGGGGCGCATTTTGGAATCCCCTTGCAAGGGAACGGGCGTCAGCGACCCCTCCCTGAAGGGAGGGGCTTGAGGAACGAAAGTTCCGAGAGCCCGCGCTGACCAGCACAAGAAAGGAGACCATGAGATCATGTGGTCGCTGGACAAGGCCGGTCTTCTCAGGGGACTGGCCTTTCACGGCGGAACGGCTCTTCGGGTCCGTTGTGAGCACTCCGTCGCCTGAAGACGACGCTTCTGGCGCACTGCGAGGAGTGCGGGATCGCTTTCGCGCGCAGCTGGCCATGGCACTGCGCCCTTGCTGGATTGGGATCAACAGAATGCGGTGGGGTGGCGGAGTTCGGACCCGCCTGCAGCGCCGCCTTTCTCTCGCCAATTCGCTCCACAAGAGCGGCTTGGTCCTCATCGGCCTATGCATTGGCGGCCTCTGCGTCCACGTTGGTTCGGAGAGCCGAGACGATCTCGGCCAGCGTACACGCGTGGGCCGGGTCCCGGGTCGGTGACCTTCCGGACGCCCTTCGGCAGGTCTCCGGCAAGATGCGTGTTCATTGCGATTTTCTTTGCTGACGCCTCACCGGTCGCCGGAGGACGTCTCAGTTCAGCGGTTTGCAACTCAGAGATGAGTTCTGGTTGCGCCGCGCCGATGTCGCATTGACCCCACGGATTTCGGTGCTTCCCGAAGTCGCGCCAGTTCAAACCTTGGCTCAATTGGTCAGGCTTTGCTATTGACAAGGTGCCTAGGGGTCGGAACGGAGGACTGGACGATGACCGAGGTTTCAATTTCGGGATGGGCGCACACCTCCTTTGGGAAGTCTGAACTGGAGGATGCCGAGGCGCTGATTGCCGCCGCGGCCGGTGACGCGCTGGAGCATGCCGCGATCGGGCCCGAGGAAATCGATGCGGTGTTCCTGGGTGCCTACAACAACGGCTTCGGCCGGCAGGATTTCCAAGCCTCTCTCGTCGCACTCTCCGTGCCAGGGTTGCGCCATACACCTGCGACGCGTCTGGAGAATGCCTGCGCAACGGGTTCGGCTGCGATATATGCGGGGCTTGACGCAATACGCTCGGGCCGGGCGCGGCATGTCCTGGTCATAGGGGTCGAGAAAATGACTGGACTGCCGACGCCCGATGTCAACGACATCCTGCTGTCCGCTTGCTACGTGAAGGAAGAAGCCTCGGTCGATGGCGGTTTCGCCGGCATATTCGCGCAGGTAGCTGCCGCGTATTTCCAGAAATACGGGGACCGCACCGCGAGCCTTGCGCGGATCGCGGCCAAGAACCACGCAAACGGCGTGAAAAACCCCTATGCCCAGATTCGCAAGGATCTCGGCTTCGAGTTCTGCAACACCGTCAGTGACCGGAATCCTGTGGTCGCCGGACCATTGCGCCGCACGGATTGCTCATTGATCTCGGATGGCGCGGCAGCGCTCGTGCTCAGCGCCGGGGTTGCGCAACACTCCGACGGAGACCCGCAAGTCATCTTTCGTGCGGCTGCGCAGGCCAACGACTTCCTGCCGACAAGCCTGAGGTCGACCACGGAGTTTGCCGGCGCGCGCCGCGCCTGGCAGACGGCGTTGCAGCAGGCGAACCTGACGCTGGACGATCTCGACCTGGTAGAGACCCATGATTGCTTCACGATCGCGGAACTTCTTGAATACGAAGCGATGGGTCTGACGGCCGCCGGCGAGGGCCACCGTGCCATTGACGAGGGCTGGGTAGCCATGGGCGGGAAGCTGCCGGTCAATCCATCCGGCGGCCTGAAGGCCAAGGGCCATCCGATCGGGGCGACCGGCGTTTCAATGCATGTCATGGCGGCGATGCAACTGGCGGAATCGGCGGGGGACATGCAGGTTTCCTCGCCCGAACTGGCCGGTGTCTTCAACATGGGCGGCCTGGCCGTGGCAAACTACGTCTCGATCCTGGAACGGCGGGCATGAAAGTGCCGGAGCGGGTCTCCACGCGGGTCATGAACCTTGGCGACCTGCTCACCCACACAGCGCGGCGACTGCCCGATGCGCCCGGCCTCGTCCATGGAGACCGATCCTGGACGTGGTCGGAGGTGAACGCGCGCGTCGACGCCCTGGCCCACGCCCTGAGCGCGATGGGCATCGGCAAGGGCGACTGCATCCTGGTGCAGGCACGCAATTCCGTTCCGATGTTCGAAACCCTGTTCGCGACATTGAAACTGGGTGCCGTCTGGGTGCCGATGAACTTTCGAGGTCATCCCGGCGACGTGGCACATCCCGCGTCCCACACCCGGGCCCGGCTGATCTTCCATGATGCCGAGTTTGCCGGGCATGCCGATGTCGCTCTCCAAAATGGCTGCGAGACGACGATCTGCCTGACCGGCACCCCAAGATCGGGAGAGAAAGGCCACGCGGAGCTGATCGCGGCGCACGCGGGGCGGACCTTCCGGTCTGCGACCGTGGATCGTGACGACCCATGCTGGCTGTTCCTGACCTCCGGCACGACCGGCCTTCCCAAGGCCGCAGTTCTTTCGCATGGCCAGATGGCGTTCGTGGTCACCAGTCATCTCGCCGATCTCATGCCGGGCATGTCAGAGCGGGACGCCTCCCTGGTTGTCGCCCCCCTTTCGCATGGCGCCGGGGTCAACCAATTGATCCTGGTGGCGCGCGGCGTGCCGACGATCCTGACCACCGGTGCGCGTTTCGATCCCGAGGAAGTCTTTGCACTGATCGAGCGCCACCGCGTCAGCAACATGTTCACGGTGCCAACCATCCTGACCTCGCTGGCGTCGCACGAGGCGGCGGAACGCCACGACCACCGCTCGCTTCGCTACGTGATCTACGCGGGCGCGCCGATGCTGCGGCAACATCAGAAACTGGCACTCGGCAAGCTTGGCAACTGCCTCGTCCAGTATTTCGGACTGGGCGAAGTCACCGGCAACATCACCGTCCTGCCGCCACATCTGCATTCGGTGAATGATGCCGAAATGGCGGTTGGCAGCTGCGGCTACGCGCGTACCGGCATGGACATCGAGATCCAGGATGACGCCGGACATCCGCTGGCCGCGGGCGAAATCGGCGAGATCTGCGCTATCGGCCCGGCCGTGTTCAACGGCTACCACCGCAACGACAGGGCCAATGCGGCTGCCTTCCGCGAAGGCTGGTTTCGCACCGGCGACATGGGCTACCTCGACGAGCGCGGGTTCCTGTTCATCACCGGGCGTCAGTCGGACATGTTCATTTCGGGCGGTTCGAACATCTATCCTTTGGAAATCGAGAATGCCATCGCCGCCCATCCGTCGGTGGCGGAGGCGTGCGTGCTCGGCATGCCGGACCCGAAATGGGGCGAATGCGGCGTGGCCGTCGTGTCGCTCGGGCATGGCCAGACACTCGACGCCCAGGCCCTGACCTCCTTTCTTGAGGATCGCCTCGCTGCCTACAAGATCCCGCGCGAGATCGTCTTTGTCGATCAGCTGCCGAAATCTAGCTACGGCAAGATCACGAAGAAGATGGTTCGCGAATTCCTTCTGGCCGGGGACCGGGGATGAAAGGGCGCGCGCATCATCCCGGTCCGCCGCTTTCCGTGCCGCATGTCGCGGTCGGTTGCCGTGCCACGCCGATCTCGTTCGAGCTTGGTGGCGGGGATGTCCTGCTTCCGGCCATCGCCGCTCATCTCGCAGCGGAAGGCGTGGACAGCGCCCTTCTCACGATCCGGGACGCACCGTTGCGAGCCCTCGATTTCATCGGGCCGCATTGGCCGGACCCGGAGGGTCAGCGGGCCGCGTGGTACAGTGAGACCAGAAGCCTCCGCGCGCCTGCACGCCTGATCGAGATGACGATCGTGTTCGGATCGAGGAACGGTGCGCCTTTCATCCACGGTCATGGGACCTGGGCCGAATACGGACACTCCGAGCGGTTCGGCCATGTCCTGCCGGACCGCTGCGTGTTCGCCGGGGCCGCGACGGTCAAGGGATGGCGATTGGACGGGGCCCGTTTCGAGACGGCGGAATGCCCGGAAACCCGCTTTGCCGTCTTTCACCCCATCGAGACCCGCCGGATCGTGGATGCCGATCAGCCGGCGAATGCCAGCCTGGTCAAGCTGTCGCCCAACGTCGAATTCGGCACCGAACTGGCTTATGCCTGCGCCAGGGCCGGGTTCATCGCCGCGCGGGCCTTTGGCCTTGGCAGCCTGGTCGCTGCACATTTTCGCGACGGCCGGGTTCTGAACAGTCGGGCAAGCGAGATCCTGATCCGCGACGGGTGGATTGTCGCGCCAGGCGCATTGGGCGAAGGCCGTCTCGACATACGCATCACGGGTGTCGAGCAACAGATCATGGATGGCGTCCTCGGCCCCGGAAACCTCGTCTTGATCACGGCCGAAGTGTTGCTGCTGTCAGGCGATCCAATCGCGGGGACATGACGGATCAAGACCATTCGCCAGCGACTTGCCTTGGAGCATGCCCGACCTGCTTGGGTTCGTCGATTCGTCCCAACAAGACATTCGTCACCACACGGGCTTGAGCAATTGCCCGCTTGGCAATTGAGTCGTCTCGCTATCAGTTTCCCTGATTGGGCATTGAGCGATGCAGCTGACTCCAGGAAGCGAAACCGACGAGCATCTGCGCGGCATGGATCCTCAAGGCTTAGGTGGCCCCAAAGGGGTCGAAATTCGACTCCTTCGGAAACCATCCTGCAAATGATCGCGGTAGGGACGGCCATTGCTGACCGCCCCCCGCGCGGATCCGTTATCCCGGATTCTTGATTATTCCGGATTCCACCTGATTGCTGCGTCTGTGCGGCACTTGCGAGCGCACTTTCCGGAATAATCGCAATACGCATGCTCCGGTCGGCACTCCTGCCGACGACTGCAACGGAGAATGCAAGTGACATCAATTTTGGTTGTTCCCCAACGTGAGGAACCATCGGCAGCATGTTGCCCCCTCGTGCCGAATTTGGACGATTTCGACTTCTGGCTCGCAGGCCAAGGCTACAAGCCGAGCACGCGGCGAACCAAGCTGCGCCTGGTGAAGGCGTTCTATCTTTGGTTTGAGGAGCGGCAACTCGACCTTGCGGACGCCGCGCTGATTGATGCGTGGTTTGGAGAGCGGGGCGCACGGTCCTCGGGCATGCCGGCTACGGGGCGTCAGTTGCTGGCTTGGCTGCGTGCAATCCACTATCTCGCTCCCGAAGAGGCCGATCAGGAAAGCAACGTCTCTCCGGTCGCGAAGATCGAGAGCCGGTATGAGAGTTTCTTGCGTGATGACAAGGGATTGAGCCCAGTCACCGTCAAGGATCGCCTCTGGGTCGCACATGACTTTCTTGGCGACCGATTTCGGACACACGCCCTCGACCTCGGAGCGCTGACGCTCGATGATGTCAATGGGTACATTCGGCGGTCCTGCAAAAAGGTCAGCCCCGGGCGGGCGAAGGTCGTGGTCGGCGCCCTGCGAAGCTTTCTCCGCCACCTCTACCTGCGCGGCGACATCGCCACGGATATCGCTGGCGCCATACCGGGGGTTCCGAACTGGCGCCTCTCCGGCCTTCCGAAAGCCCTTGCACCGAACGAGGTCGACGCGCTCCTGGAGAGTTGCGACCGCGGTTCCGCCGCCGGGCGGCGCGACCACGCCATCCTGTTGCTCCTTGCTCGCCTGGGCCTGCGGGCTTGCGAAGTCCTCCGATTGACGCTTGACGACGTGGACTGGACCAAGGGAATCGTCGCGATTTCGGGCAAGAACGACCGTCGCGATCTTCTGCCGCTGCCGTGCGAGGTCGGCCAGGCTGTCGCCGCCTATTTGCTGGACGGTCGACCGGTCGCCTGCACAACACGCCGGCTGTTCGTCGGAATGCTGGCTCTGCATCGTGGCTTCGCGTCTTCATCAGCAGTTGGCAGCATTGTCCGACGTGCCATGGCACGGGCCGGGATCAAGCGGTCCTCTCGCGGTGCCGCCCATGTGCTGCGGCACACACTGGCGACAGGAATGCTTCGCAACGGCGCTTCGCTTGAGGATATCGGACAGCTCCTGCGACACAACCATCCCGACTGTGCCCGGATCTATTCCAAGGTCGATATCGAAGCCTTGCACAATTTGGCGCCGCCATGGCCCGGAGGTGCATCATGAAGACCCTGCAAGTGCTGCTTGACGACTACCTGACGATGCGCCGCATGCTGGGAGCGAAACTGGAGGAGAGCGAGCGGCTCTTGCATCAGTTCGTCAGCTTTCTCGCACAACGCGGGGCGGAACGCATCACCACGGAACTGGCCCTTGAGTGGGCAACCCTGCCTCGGGAGGCCCGGCCTCCCTATCGAGCCCGTCGCCTTGCGGAAGTCCGTCACTTTGCCCTTTACGCCAGCGCCGTCGATCCGGACCACCAGGTTCCGCCCGAAGGCCTTCTGCCCTATGGCAGCAGCCGCTGCAGCCCTTACATCTACAGCGACGAGGAGATTGCCGCGCTGATCGACGCGGCACGTGGCCTGCCGGGACAACTCAGGCCTCTGAGCTATGCTACGATGTTGGGCCTGACATTGGTGACCGGCATGCGCAGCGGCGAGGTCGTGGGCCTTGATCGCAACGATGTCGAACAGGATCTCATTGCGATCCGGAACGCCAAGTTCGGCAAGTCGCGCCTTGTCCCCTGCCACCACACAACCTCTCGGGCGCTGGAAGACTATGCTTCACACCGCGACGGGCATTGGCCGCATCCTCGGTCCAAGGCATTCTTCCTGAGCGAACAGGGCGAGCGGATCAGCGCCTACACCTTTCGGGAGACGTTTGCGAAGCTGTGCCGCGTCACCGGGTTGCGCGAACCCGGCGCGCTCCGCGGTCCACGGCTCCATGATCTTCGCCATAATTCCGGAATCTTTTTTATTCCGTATTCTTCCTGATCCTCGAAAGAAACTTCCGGAACTCAACGGGTTCTGCACGACCTGCGGGTTGAGTTTCCGGAATAATCCGGTCGGCTTTCCGGGCTGGCAACGTCGCCAGCTGCGAGGAGATGACAATGTCAACAGCACTCTATTTTCCCGGATCGCGCAGCCGGAAGTGGCTTCGTGTCGGCCCGCTGGCCGACGAACTCGACGCATTTGCCGCCCAGCTGGCATCCATGGGCTACAACCGCGAGTTTGCCACCGCCAAGCTCCGCCTCGTCAGAAACTTCAGTCACTGGATGGCTTTGGAAGGGATCGGCCTCGATTCGCTTGACGAACGCCGGACGGAGGCCTTCCTGTCAACGCGGAAGCCCGGATGCCGGCCCCGGGGCGAGGCCGCGACCCTTCGTCTGCTGCTGGAGCATCTGCGCGACAGCGGACACGTCTCCCCGAAGCCGGCGGAACCCGAGGGCAACGATCCGGTCGAGCGGATCGCGCGCCGGTACGAACGGTTCCTTGTCAATGAACGCTGCGTGAGCGCGACAACGGTCAAGAACTACCTGTCGATCGTTCGCGCCTTTCTCGCCGACCGCTTCGGGACGCGGACGGCGGACCTTGGGAGCCTGACGGTCAGGGACTGCAACGGGTTCATCCTTCGCTACGGCGGGAACGTCTGCTGGCGCACTTCCAAGATGTCCGCCACGGCGTTGCGCAGCTTCCTGCGCCATCTGCATCAGGGAGGCGAGATTCCGGCCGATCTCGCCGACGGCATCCTCCCGGCGACGAAACGGCGCCAGCCGGAACTGCCGAGGTCGCTGGATCCGGACGAGGTCGAGGCGCTCATCGACGGCTGCGACCGGACGACCGCCGTCGGGCGGCGGGACCACGCCATCCTTCTGCTGCTGTCGCGGCTGGGCCTGCGCGCCGGCGAGGTCGTCGCGATGACGCTTGACGACCTGGACTGGAACAACGGCCTGGTGACCGTGCGCGGCAAGGGACGGCATGAGCAGCTGCCCCTGCCGCATGACGCCGGAGAGGCCCTTGCGGCCTGGCTGCGCGACGGCCGGCCAAGCTGCTCGACGCGCCGCCTGTTCGTTCGCGCGCACGCCCCGCACAAGCCGTTCAGCGGGGCGTCCGCCGTTTCCTGTCTCGTCCGACGCGCGCTGGCACGCGCCGAACTCGATCCGCCGTTCAAGGGCGCCCACACGCTGGGCCACTCCCTCGCCACCGGGATGCTCCGCAACGGGGCCTCGCTCGAGGACATCGGGCAGATCCTGCGTCACCGGCACCCGGAGACGACCCAGATCTACGCCCGGTGCGACCTGGACTCGCTCCGCGACCTGGCCCCCGCCTGGCCCGGAGATGCGCCATGACAGATCTTGACGTCCTGCTGGACGAATATCTCGCCACGCGCCGCGCCCTTGGAGTCCGGCTGGTCCTTCCGGGACGGCTGCTGAAGCGCTTCGTGACCTTTGTCACGGGACACGGGGACACCGCCATCACGCGCGCACGCGCGCTCGAGTGGGCGACCGCGCCGCGCGAGGCCCAGCCAGCGCAGTGGGCCAACCGTCTCGGAATGGTGTGTCGCTTCTCCCGCTACGCCAACGCCGTCGACCCGCGCCACGAGGTCGTTCCGCAAGGGCTGCTCCCGCACCGGTATCGTCGTCGAGAGCCCTACATCTACAGCGACGCGGAAATCGCCGACCTGATCGGCGCCGCGCAGCGGCTGTCCGGCACAACCGGGCTCAGGCCCCTGACCTTCGCCACCCTGCTGGGGCTGCTGGCGGTCACCGGCATGCGCACGAACGAGATCCTGAACCTCGACCGCGACGATGTCGACCTTGCCCAGGGCGTCCTGACGATCCGGAACGGCAAGTTCGGCAAGTCGCGCCATGTCATGGTGCATGCCACGACGGGGCGGGCGCTGGAACGCTACGCCGAACGGCGTGACAGCCTGTGCGCGGCACCCCGCTGCCCGGCGTTCTTCGTCTCCGAGCACGGCACGCGGATCACCGAATGGACGCTGCGCTACACCTTCGTGAACCTGTCCCGGCAGACCGGCCTGCGGGTTCCGGCAAGGTCCTACGGCAAGGGCCCCCGCCTTCTGGACTTTCGCCATGCCTTCGCCGTCAAGACGCTGTTGCGATGGCACCATGCCGGCGTCGATGTCGAGCAGCACGTTCCGCGTCTCGCGACATGGCTCGGGCATGCTCATGTCAGTGACACCTACTGGTATCTCACGGCGACACCGGAACTGATGCAGCAGGCCGCGCGAAGGCTCGACCGAACCGGGCGGGGGGTGCCGTCATGACGCGCGACGCCGACTTCCCCCGGCTCCTGGCCATGTTCTTCACCAGGCATCTCGTCGAACAGCGCCAGGCGAGCCCGCATACCATCGCCAGCTACCGCGACACCTTCCGCATGCTGGTCCGCTTCGCCCAGCGGGAGCTGGGGAAGCCGCCCTCGGAACTCCGGGTCGCGGACATCGACGCGGAGTTCGTCGGCGAGTTCCTCAGCCATCTCGAGAACGAACGCGGCAACGATGCGCGGACCCGCAACACCCGTCTGGCCGCGATCCGTTCATTCTTCGGCCAAGTCGCCCTGCACGAACCGCATCACGCAGCCCTGGCGCAGCGGATCCTGGCCATGCCGAGCAAGCGCCACGCCCGCCGCCCGGTGGCCTGGCTCGACCACGACGAAGCCGCGGCCCTGCTGCGTGCGCCGGACCCGACGACCCGGGTGGGGCGGCGCGACCGCACCCTGCTCCTGGTCGCCGTGCGGACCGGGCTGCGCGCATCCGAACTCATCAACCTGCGGTGCGGGGACGTGCAGGTCGGCGTCGGAGCCCACCTGCGCTGTCACGGCAAGGGGCGAAAGGAACGCCATGTCCCGCTCGCGAAGGACGCGGCTTCCGAGCTGCGCGCCTGGCTGAAGGAGCGCTGCGGCGAACCCGGTGACCGCGTATTCCTCAATCAGCGGGGCCGGCCGCTGACGCACGACAGCCTCGACTACCTGCTGGCCGGGCACCTCGCCACCGCCCGGAAGGAATGTCCGTCCCTGAGGACCAAGCACGTGACCCCCCACTCCTTGCGCCACACGTCAGCAATGTCGCTCCTGCAAAACGGTGTCGACCGGGCGGTCATCGCGCTGTGGCTCGGGCATGAATCCGCGGAAACCACGTACGTCTACCTGCACGCGGATCTCAGGCTCAAGGAGCAAGCCATGGAAAAGACCCCGCAGTTCCGGCTGAAACCGGCCCGATATCGTCCCGACGACGACCTCCTGGCCTTCCTGAACGGACTGTGATTATCCCGGAAACCACGCAGGAAAGTGACGCGAAATCAATCGGATCAGAAGGCTCCCCGGAATAAAAAAGATTCCGGAATTATGGCGACTATTCCGGATTCGGAATAGTCGCCATTCATTCGCCGTCAAGGCTCTGATGCGATGGTACCGTGAAGACCACGATGTCGCGCAACAGCTTCCATACCTCTCAACCTGGCTAGGCCATGTCAGCATCAGAAGCACCTACTATCATGCCGCGCTCGGCATGATAGAACGTTTCGGCGGTGCTGGAATGGCCGAGATAGGTTGACAGCGCCAGCGTGTGGCGGCCGACATTGCGCCGGTCGGCCGAGAGCGTGCCTTCGAGCGCGCGAACCGCGAAGGCGTGACGACTATTCCGGATTCGGAATGGCAGGCACCGATTTGCAACGACCGCCCTGGTGAACTGCCGCCGGCGCGACCAGGATCCGGACCGTCTCCTGCCGGTCCTCTCAACCTGGCACGGATGCCGGATTGCAACGAAGAAGCGGGCAGTCCAGCGAGTGCTCTCGGCACTCCCCACAATTCAGGCCAGGCTGGCCGTCGGCAAGCTGCCCGGTCGCAGCAAGCCCAAGAAAACGCTCGGCCAGCACGGAGGTCGAGATCCTCGCTTGCTTCCTTGTTGGGGTATTGCCCACCGTGCTGCCCTCGTCCAAAACAACCAAGGCATTGAGGAAGGGACAACCAGCAAATGCGCAATGGCGATTTCAACTGGATCGTGAACTGCGTCCGGTGCATCGCCGACTATGCGCCGCAGGATCTCCATGTGCGCGGCAAACTCCGCGACGTCATCCTGCCGATGACCGTGCCGCGCCCAAATGGCGTGGTTCTGGAGGGCGGCCGGCAGCCCGAGGTGACGGGTTGAGCATGGCCCCGCCTGTCCGGCCGAAAATCTACCACATCGTCCATGTGGACAAGGTGTCGTCGATCATCGCGGACGGCTGCCTGTTGTCCGATGCGTCGTTGCAGCGGCGCGGACGGCCGGGAACGGTCATTGGCATGCGCACGATCAAGCAGCGGCGGCAGACCAATCCGATCGAGTGCAGGCCCGGTCTCATGGTCGGCGACTGCGTGCCTTTCTACTTCTGCTCGCGTTCCGTCATGCTCTTCATGATTCACAGGAACAGTAACCAAATCGAATACCAAGGCGGTCAGGACCCCATAGTGCACCTGGAGGCCGACCTCCACGAGTCGGTGGAATGGGCCGAACAGAACGAACGGCGATGGGCGTTCACCCTATCCAATGCCGGCTCCTACTATTTCAAGGACAGGTGCGATCTGGCGCAGCTTGATGAAATCAACTGGGACGCCGTTCGAGCCAAGTACTGGAACGCCTGCAAGGAAGACAAGCAGGCAGAGTTCCTCGTCGAGACATCATTCCCGTGGACGCTTGTTCGCCGCGTCGGAGTACGTAACGCAGCGACTCGGAGCATGGCCGCGGAAGCGATGCAGGCAACTGATCATCAGCCTGCTGTCGCGATGCTGCCGGGATGGTATTATTGATGACAGGGAGACGGCACCGATGATTCGCGTCAAGACCGGCGACATCCTTGCTGAAGACGCCGAGGCCTTGGTCAACACGGTCAATTGCGTTGGCGTCATGGGTCGCGGGATTGCGCTTCAGTTCAAGAAGGCGTTCCCAGAGAACTTCCGCGCATACGCCGAGGCCTGCGAACGCGGCGAGGTGCGGCCCGGCCGCATGTTCGTGTTCGAAACGCACCAACTCACGAATCCCCGCTACATCATCAACTTCCCGACGAAGCGGCACTGGCGCGGCAACAGCCGGATCGAGGATGTTCAGGCTGGATTGAAGGACCTTGTTGCGGAAATTCGCGAGCGCAGAATCCGCTCGATCGCCGTCCCGCCGCTGGGCAGCGGCCTGGGTGGCCTCGACTGGAGCGACGTGCGCCCACGCATCGAGAAGGCATTGCGCAGCTTCGACGACCTGGAAGTCGTCGTCTTCGAGCCCGGGGGTGCGCCGGAACCGGATCGGATGGTACGCAGCCGCCAAGTGCCGAGAATGACCCCGGGCAGGGCGGCGCTGGTCGGGTTGATGGATCGGTACCTGAGGGGCCTGCTCGACCCCTTTGTCACTCTTCTGGAAGTCCACAAGCTGATGTACTTCACGCAGGTCGCAGGCCAGCCGCTGAAGCTGAGGTTCGCCAAGGCGCCCTACGGTCCCTACGCTGAGAACCTGCGGCACGTCCTGAATGAAGTCGAGGGGCACTTCATATCCGGCTACGCTGACGGTGGCGACAGGCCGGACAGGCTGCTGGAACTCGTGCCCGGCGCTGTCGAGGATGCAGAGAAGCTCCTGCGCCGCTCCCCCAGGGTTCGGGAACGCTTCGAGAGGGTGACCGATCTCGTCAGCGGCTTCGAATCGACCTTCGGTCTTGAGCTGCTCTCGACGGTGCACTGGGTCCTGGAACACGACAAGCCCAGGTCGCGGGACGATCTCATCACGTCAACCTATGCCTGGAACGAATGCAAGAAGAGCTTCTCGCCACGGCAGATCGGGCTGGCCGCCGATGTGCTTACGCAGAAGGGCTGGATCGACCACGACGAAGGGACTGCCCTTCGTTGACCACCGATACCAGCGGGAGGGGCATCGAGCGCTTGATCAGCCGGGCACTTGCTGGCCATCCTTGGAAGCCTCTGGAGAGGAACGGTTCTCCCGCTTGGCGCCCTCGTCGCGCCCAAGCAGATGCCGTAATGGGGCGGCGAATCAGGCTGGCGCAGGTCGGGTTCGAAAGGTCGTTGGTCTGGTGTCGTTGTCCTTGCCGCACACAACATGTGCTATTGTGAGCGGCGGAGGCGTTCCGGAGGGAACGCTTCTCGATCACATTGCAACAGAAAGGACAACGACAATGGAAATCTTTATCGGACTGGACGTGTCGCTGGCAAGCACGTCGGTTTGCGCGATCGGCGCCAATGGGAAGACAGTGAACGAAGCAAAAGTGCCTTCCGATCCCGGATCGCTCGCCGGGCACATGCGCGGGCTGTCTGGAAACATCGTCGCGGTCGGCCTGGAGGCCGGCCCTCAGTCGCAGTGGCTTCACAAGGGACTCAGCGAGGCCGGGTTCGAGACCGTGTTGATGGAGACGAAGCGCGTGAAGTCCGCGCTGAAGTCGGCCCCGGTCAAGACGGACCGGCGGGACGCTGAAGGCATCGCGCAATTGCTGCGCATAGGCTGGTTCCAGCCCGTGCACTGCAAGTCGGTCGCGTCCCAGGAGAAGCGGGCCCTGCTGACCTCGCGCAGCGCGCTGGTGGAAGGCCTGACGCGGCTCGAGCTCTCCGTGCGCGGCATCCTTCGCAACTTCGGCCTGAAGCTCGGCCGTGTCTCGAAGGGCCGCTGGGAGGAACGGGTCCGGGACCTGACCGCGGACAACGCGATGCTGTCGGACGCGGTCGGGCCGATCCTGCGGCTGCGCAGGCAGATGCGGAGCGAGCTGGCCATGATGACGAAGAAGGTCAGGATCCTCGCCAGGTCGGACGCCACGTGCCGGCTGCTGATGACGATGCCCGGTGTGGGCCCGGTCACGGCTCTGACCTTCGTCACCGCGGTCGACGACCCGTCCCGGTTCCGAAGGGCGAGGGACATCGGCGCCTGGGCGGGGCTGACGCCGAAGCGAAGCCAGTCGGGGGAGCGAGACGTGTCGGGCGAGATCACGAGGGCCGGTGACGTCGCGCTGCGCACGGCGCTCTTCCAGGCCGCCACGTCGATGCTGCACCACGGCAAGAGGATGAGCTGGCTGAAGGCCTGGGCGCTGCGCGTCGCGGGGAGGCGTGGCCAGAAGCGCGCCACGACCGCGCTTGCCCGGCGCATGGGCGTGGTGCTTCTCCGGATGTGGCTGGACGGGACGGAGTTCCGCTTCGCCCGCGCGGCGGCGATGTCGCCCGATCCGGCATGAGAATCGCTGCATCGGATCCGCAGCCTGTGATGAAGAGGGAAGGAGCGGGCTCCGCCTCCTGAGAGGCGGCCCGTCCACGGACGTCCCCTTGCCGGGACGCGGTCCCCGATGATGTCGTGAAGCGCCTCGTTGCCGAACCGCTCTGTCGCGTTCGAGCACGATCTGCAGATGGACACTCGGGGACCTGATTGGACCAGGCATCATGTAGGCGGCCAACGAGCTGACCACGGACGGAAGGAAGATGCCCGGCGGCGGACGCGACGTGGACCTTCCCGGAAACATGGAGGCAAGGCCTTGGACGAAACCTGAACGGCTTCGACCCCGCCGGGGATTGCCTGGTTCGCCTCGCCAGACTCGTGAGGTCGCTTCGGCGAACCAGGCAATCCCCGGCTCCGGACCAAAAGCCAACGCCGCTCCCGGCATGACCGCCGCGCCCCTTGCCGCCGGCGCCGGAACATTTTTTGCCAGATTCGGGCCTTGTGGCCGCTCATGCACAGGATTCGGTGCTTGACGGTGGGGCCCCATTACGGAAGGCGCTTCAGGAAAATCGGGATCTCGTCGATGACCAGAAGGACCGGCCTGTCCTGCTTCGCGCTGTCGCCCAACAGGCGCTCCTCGTACCGGCGGTAGCTGCCTGCGTCCAGGCCGGCCCTGACCTTGAGCCTGAACTGGCTTGGGCCGGCCTCTTCGAAGATGTCGGAGAACCAGCGCTTCATCCCCGCCGCGAAATGCGAGGAGATGGGACGGCAGGAGTGTGTCGCCTGCGCGATGTCCGTCCGCTCGGCCCGGACCGCCGAGTCCTCGAGCTCGGCGAGAGTGCCGGTCAGATGCGCCGCAAGGCAGTCCGACAGAAGCGAGAACGTCGTCTCCGCCGCGCGGCAATAGTGGCACGCGATCCTCGCAGGACCCCAGGGCGTGTGGCGGCCGTAGGTGCCGTGGCGGGCGAAAGTCCGGCCGCCGGGGCCGTGTACCGGGCAGGCGTCCCGGGCAGGCGTCAAGCCTTGCCTCGCGCCGCGCCTCTGTGGCAACGTAGTCCCTGCCGCTGAGTGGGGACGGATAACGGATCTGCACTCGTCGGCCGTGTCATCATCGTTGGCGGAACATCGGATGATACGGAACCCAGCCCGGCCCTCAAGGCCGGACGGGATCTCCTCGACTCTCTCTCTCTCTCTCTTGGAAGGGGAGTCGGGCCGCCCGCGTCAAGCCGCAAAGCGCCCCGACCTGTCCCGCAATGATCCGGCCACGCCCGGAAACGCGGACAGGACAATCCGGCACAAGACCGGGCGTTCGGGGCGAAACAATGCGGGATTCAACACCGCCTGGCCACTTGCCGGCTTTCAGTCAATCAGCAGGTTCGCATTCCCTGGCATCCGCACTCAAAACCGACTTGGGAACCACCAGGATCTGCTGGGACTGGGCGGACCACTTGAATTCCACCGTCGAATTGAGCGATCACGACATTGGCAAGGGGTGCATGTCACGCCAAGTAATTTGAAAACATGGAACTTCGTCAAAGAGAGGCCTTCTCAATGTCCGGACCGATCCTCCCAATCGTCTAGCGGGCTGCTCTCGACCGCTGGCCTCTGCTCGCTGGTGGGCATCGCGTTGCTGAGATTCTCCTAACAAGACAGGCAATACCAATCGTGCCTGAATCGTCGAAATGGGCTGATCTTCCGACTGGAATTGTCCTGCTGTCGGCAGGTTTCCTGCCTTTTGGCAAGGCTTTCCTATGTGGACTGGCGGAGCCGAACACGGCTCAAGAGAGCGTTGCTGGCAGAAATAGAGGAAATTCAATGCGCATTCGAAGATGACATTGCGACATTGAGACGACCAGTTGAGTACGGTGAGGTTCCATTTGTCGCGGTGGACATGTCCTATCCCGTCTTCAAGGGACATCAACATGAGCTTTCCTTGCTCGACCAAGCGACTCTGTCTGCGGTCGTCAAGACATACACTTTCGACAGGGTCCTTTCCAGGTCGCTGCTGGGGTTCAAGGATAAGCAAATTCAGAGAATGAACATTGAAGAGAAAGAGAAGGTTCTCGATGAATTCGAAGAATTGAACAAGGAGTTTGGGCGCCATCGCGATGATGCCAAAGATCGTCTCTCAAGCTTTGGTTGATGAGGTCACACGCCTGTTCTTGGCGCCGATGTCGTTGGGAACCATCTCGCGGACGGCATTGGCCGAAGGAGCAGGTCGTCGAGGCTCTGATTGCGACGACGTTCCACGGCAACGCCACCGAAATCCAGCGGATGGCCCGCGAATTCAAGCCGAAGCGAAAGAAGGGGTTTCACCATGGCGCAACCTGATGGTCCCGGAAACGCGCCGTCCACCAGTCCTTGAGCAAGCGGGACTGGGAGCGGAATCTGTCCCCCCGGCATCCAGGCAGCCGCCGTGGACAAGAGCTTCCATCGCGTCCGCAACGCGGACGGCCACGTCCTCCATCAGCTTTCCGTAGACCGCCGCCAGGCGCTGCTCGGGGGATCCTAGGTTGCGCGTTGCCGCCACAAGCCGGACGTGCATGCCAGGTGTCGCCGGACATCCGGAAGTGGCTTGCCCCGCGCCGCTCCAAGAACGTGGGCGAGGGCAACGTGAATGCCGTGGAGGGGTTCCTCGGGGATACGGGGCACAGGGGCGTCATGGCCGCGCGCGGCAGCTCGGAAAGGGCGGAACAGGTCCGGCGCGAACGGACTCACCGGCTGATCCTGCTGGGAGACTGGGTGCTGGCGCTGCGCGAGAAGCTGGAGGAAATCCGGAACCTGATGGCCTCCGAACCTGCGGGATTCCTTGAGCAAGGCAAGATGGTGAAACGTAACGGGGCGCTCATGACGGATGTGCACGGGCAGTGAACTGGCGCTGCCCCGGCGGTGCGGAGAGGGAGGCACTGCAGGACCACGGCACGCGATGGGATGCACGGCCGGGCAAGGGAATTGACTTGCCTGAACTGCCATCACAGACCAAATTCAGCAACTGCCCCACGCTTTGCAGCACTCTCCCTGCGGGGCTATCGGGGAGAATGAACGTTTCTTGTGACCTGGCTGGGATCTTGATACTCTGTTCGTCACAAGGCCAGCCTGAACGTCAGCACCGGAATTCCGGACTTGGACCGGAAACTGGTCGCCGGATCCACTGGAGGTCCATGCCCGGAATTCGGCCCCGCACGGGCGTGGCGGAACTCGAGGAGCGCGGCACCCATGTCAGACACCGAATCCGACACCTATCCTGTCCGTTTGACCGTCGACTACCCTGGACGGATGGATCGGGTCACGACTCTTGTTCGACTGATAACGGTCCTGCCGATCCTGCTGATACTCAGCCTGGCTTCCGGCTGGGTCGCCACGGACTCAGGTGGCCAAAGTCTCGTGACCGGGCTTTACGCCGCGGTAGCGCTGATGATCGTCTTCCGTCGGCGTTATCCGCGCTGGTGGTTCGAATTCATCCTGGAACTCTCCCGATTCACGGGCCGGGTCCTCTGCTACCTGCTCCTCCTGACCGACCGATATCCATCCACGGTCGACGAACAGTCTTGCCATCTGGAGATCGACTATCCCGACGCGAATTCCGACCTCAATCGCTGGTTGCCCTTGATCAAGTGGCTTCTCGCCATACCGCATTACCTGGTTCTCGTGATCCTCAGCGTTGTGCTGATCATCACCACTGTCGTGGCGTGGTTTGCCATCCTGTTCACCGGATCCTACCCCCGGCCACTCTTCGATTTTGCCGTAGGCGTTTTCCGCTGGACGTTCCGCGTCGCAGGATACGCATTTTGGATGGTGACCGACCGGTATCCTCCGTTCCGCCTTACCTGACAGCGGCCCACAAGGGCTTGGCGCACATGCGTTCCAGGTGTTTCATCGTCGCTGGCGTCGCTTGCCCGCTGCAGAACCTGACCGAAGACGCCAAGCAGGTTGCCCTCGATCGTACGGTGTCTCTCCTGAAGTGCCTGCAGTTCCTCGCGGGCGGCGCTCCAGGTCCTGCGCTTACGGCACAGGAACACTTTTGTCAGATCGTCACGCGTTGACGTCCTGGCTTCGTGCATTGGCCAGAGCAACACTTGATTCATTCCGCAACGAGCACAACATCGGCGCCCGCCGCCCGAAAACGGCCCAAGTTGCCGCAGAGCGCGCAGCATGATGTCCCGGTCGACGACGATGCTGCCGTCCGAAACCGTCTTCGCGCCGCCAAGGCGCTCGTTCACGAATCCGTCCCATGAGCGTGTCCTGCTCGTCTATGCCTCGTTCGCAAAGATCAGCCGTTTGCCGTGTTTTCGGCACATCCACTCGAGCTTCCGCCTGAACCAGCAGTGGGCCAGGCCCAGCATCGAGCGCACGGTCTTCGTCCTGATCCCGCGATCCTCCTTCGAGCTCATCCCCTTCGTCTCGAAGGACGGAAGCAGGATCACGTCTCCAGTCAATGTCATCGGGTTCAAGAAGCCCGATCTCGCTCGCCCGCAGGCCCAGCCGCGCAAGCAGCATATTGACGGCATGGTCGCGACGGCCCGTGGCGGAGCCGCAATCGATGCCGGCCAGAAGCCTGCTGACCTGGTCGGGCGAGCCTCCCCGAGGTATCTGCGGCATCGACCGGCCCGCGACCACGGGGACGGCAGCGACCAGCTCCGGCCCGGCCTCGCCGAGATGGCAGGCATACCGGAGAAACGAGCGCAGCGCCGTGGCCATGCACTTCGCGCACTTCGGGCTCATGTCCGGCGCCTTGTTCTGAACGAACCGAACGACGTCGTCGGCCGACAGGGACGAGAGCGTCACAGATCCCGAGGCGAACCGGTGGCGCAGGAAGTTCCGGACGAACGGCAGGTAGGTGGCGATTGATGACGGCGCCAGGCCCCGCGTCTGCCGCAGGTGGAGTTCGTAGGCCTGCTCGCAGCGCTCGGCATCGGTCATCGGGTCTGCGGGTGCATCCTCGAACGAGAGCACGCTCTCCCGGCGCAGGAAGTCCGTGAATTGCCGGAGCGAGGCCGTGTCGTTCTGGCGTGATCGCGGGCGCCGCGTTCGATGTTCCAGGTACCGGGCCGCGTGATCGGGGTTGATGTCGGCGATCCCGATCTCTTCCTGCTCGAGCCACTGGCTGAAACGGGCTGCCAGCGGAACCTTGCCATGGGCCATTCGCGGAGCGTAGCCCTGCGCATTAACCCAATCCGCGAACGCGTCGAGCCAGCCCGCCAGAGGACCTTCGCGCCATTGTGGACGAACAAGTTGAATGTCTTTGACATGCTTCATTCCAAACTCCCTTCCTCGTTGGGGGTCGACTGAAGGAGTTAGGATTATGTCGTGTGGCGGTCGGAAACTTGCCTTGAAATGCAGGGAGGAATCGAATTTGCCCGAGATAAGAATCTACCCGAGATAGGCGGTGCTTCCGAATTTTCACTCCTCGCCAATAGGCCTGCACCACCTCTAGGAACGCAATGCAAGCCAATGAGACGTTTCCCTGCGCTTCGCCGTTCGGCTGCCCGGACCAGCCGACAAGACGCACCCTGTTCCACGTGGTCATGAGCGTTGCCGCGGCCAGGACATCGACACAGAGAGCGCCAACCGCCGTTTCCTCGCTGGTGGCGATTCTCTTCCAGAACTTGCGCAAGCGCTTCTTCATCATGGACCTCCACAGCCTCAGGGTTGCCGCGCAATGCTTCGACCTCAAGGAATTCGTCAAGCGGTGGCATCTCAAGGCGGGCCTGGTCATGCGCAGTCCGGAACTGCGTATACCAGCCTAGGCCGGTTCGCCTCGACGCGCGATGGTGATGCAATTCTGCCACACTGTTTGGGGCGAGTGACCTAGCGGGCCCAGAGTATGCTGCCAAATATATATGCAAGTTGTATATACAGTATCTGGAGACGAAGCATCCCTCTTCGCTCCAATTTGAAAATGACCAAACCGACCCTGGAGGAAACGCAATGGACGACTTGATGAACCAAAGGAGCCGGACCTCATGGCGAAAGAGCAATTTTAGTGGGACGAGGCCAAGCGCGTTTCAACCCTTGCGAAGCACGGAATAGACTTTGAAGATGCAAAATTGATCTTCGACGGGCGGCCAGTGCTGCATGCACCTTCCGTTCACGAAGATGAGGACCGATGGATCGCGGCAGGCGATTTGGATGGTCTGCTCGTTGCGGTGGTCTACACGCACCGGCGCGGGAGAATCCGGATCATCACTGCCCGCCGCGCAAGGAAAGACGAAAAGGGGCGTTACAATGACGCATTCAGCGGAGGAAACGACCCGCCACAAGAGTGAGGGCAAGACGGATTGGGCGCGGCTCCGTCTCGAGGATGCGGCGGGACTTGAGCCGGTTCGAGACGACGACGAGGGCGAGTTCGACTGGTCACGGGCTCAGATGACGATGCCTCGGCCAAAGCAGGCAATCTCGGTGCGCCTAGACGCTGACGTTCTTGATTTTTTCAAGGCGCAAGGTAAGGGATACCAGACCCGCATCAACATGGTGCTGCGCAGCTACATGAAGGCAAAGCAGGCAAGGTGAACTCGACGGCCTTGCGCCCGCACGTCGCAACCCGAGTGCTGGGGCGCGTCTTAGTCCGGGGCGCTGCCTTGATCCGCCTTTCCTGCCGCCTCGGAGTCATCTGGGAGCCACCAAGATCTGCGAGGTCATTTGGCATAGACGTTTCGAAACCCGGGTCGGTTGCGGCAATCTTGAAAGGAACCACCAAAATCTCCGTGGTCAAGCAACCATTCGGTCCATTGCCTGATTTGAGTTTGCCGGGTTGAAGAGACCGGGATGCCAGGACTGGAGCCTGGACCTGAGCGTGCTGTCGAGAACGCGTGTCCTGACTTGAAGCATGAGGTGGGCTCCCGACTTCGACCATTGCATCTGCAGTTTCTTCGAAAAGCGCTTTCCCACGACCGTGTTGACCATGGATTCGACGAACGCGGTCGACACCCGCTCCCCGTAGCGATGGCGCTCGGTGTAGTTCGGGATGGCATGGGCATTGTTGGCAATGTAGGTCTGGAACTCGCGGACGCCTTTGCAGAACGCCTTGATGGAGAGCACCGCTCTCCATGTTGGGTTGAGGCCAACAACCACTTCCAGCCCGACATCATCACGTCTCAATCCCCTGAACGTCGGGGCATTCGTTCTCACACGGCCAGACAAATATGTTTTTGAACCGATATCAGTTACAAGGTATATTGCTGTCATGACGTGGGCCGTACTTGAACATCCGGACTTCGCCGAAGAACGTTAAGCCCTGCCAGATGAGGTGTGTGACAAACTTGATGCGGTGGTTCTCTTGCTTGAGCAATATGGGCCCCAGTTAGGGCGACCCTATGTTGACACACTGTCCGGCTGCGATCACGCCAAAATGAAGGAAATCCGCGTGAGCGAGCAGGGCGTCTGGCGATTTGCCTTCGCGTTCGATGAAGAGAGAAACGCTGTCGTCCTGGTTGGTGGCAACAAGCAAGGCAAGAACCAGAAGCGGTTCAACAAGGGCCTCATAGCAACAGCTGATCAGCGCCTTGATGAATGGCTCGACGCGGAATGAAAGGAGGATCGATGGCAAAGCTCAAGAAAACGGCCTTTGTGAATGCCGGTGACCGCATTCGTGCTCTGCCCCAGGACCGTCGCGAGCGTATCAAGGCGCTTGCAGGTGACATGGCGTCAGAGATGCTTCTCGCCGAAATTCGCAGAACACTCTCCCTTACCCAGAAGGACCTTGCCGAAAGAACCGGGCTGGCCCAGGGCGAAGTTTCGCGATTCGAGAATGCCGAACTCACCGGTGCCAAGATCGGAACTCTGGAACGCTACGTCGCCGGCATGGGCGGTCGTCTGCGGCTTTTGGCAGAAATGCCCGATGGCACGACGGCTGAGATCCCGATGAGGAAGGGAAAGCCGGTCAATTCACGCGTGAGCGCTACCTGATCCAACGATCAAAGACACGCAGCCTTGGTCAGGTTCACCCGAAACCTGTCGCGCTGCGGCTCGTAAGGGAGGTACTGGAGAGCACCGCCCATCTCGTGCACGAGATAGGCAGCACTCTCCCTACGGGGCTATCGGGGAGGAGGAACGTTCCTAGTGACCTGGCTCGGGTATTGATACCCTGTTCGTCAAAAGGCCAGCCTGAACGTCCGCACAGGAATTTCGGACTGGACGCCCGGAAACTGGTCGCCGGTTCCTCAGGAGGCCCATGCCCGGAATTCGACCCCGCACGGGCGTGGCGGAACTCGAGGAGCGCGACACCCATAGCCCTCACTGCGCGCTCCAGGCGGCAATGGGGCGGAAAGGCGTCCACCAGTTCGAGTTCAGCGTCCGGGGCGTCGTTCATACCCTGCCCGCCTGCCCGGGCCGTCTGGCGTGGACATGCCCCTGACAGACATCTGGTTCCGGCGAAACGGGGAGTTCCGCCCCATTGCATGCTGTTCGTGAAAGACCACGAACACGATCCAAGAAAGCGCTTACGTTGCAAAGGAAATCAGTCATATTCCTGCCAAGAACCTGCCAATTTCAACAAGGAGGAAGTCCGATGCGCGTAAATTTTGGGGCAGCCGTGGCCCTTGCCATGCTAGGGTCAGTCATGCTGTCGAGCGGGGCGGCCAGTGCCCGGACGACTGCCAGCGAGGTCGTGGACGACGCAACGCTCAAGGCCTTTGTCGACGGGGCGGCAGCAGACATCGCCGCGATCACGAACATCAACGAAGGTGCGAAGCTCCGGGACGGCCTGAAGATGGATGGTGACTGGAAGTCCGGGTCGATGTTCCTCATCGTGTTCCTGAAGAACGGGGATCCGTTCATCCACGGAGGCGACCGCTCGGCTGAAAACAAGAACCTTCTCGGCGTCGAGGACGAGAACGGCCTCAGGGTGGTCGAGGAACTGCTTGCGGCAGGCGCCCAGGGAGGCGGATTCGTCCGGTACCGTGACGGGGGAGAGCAGAAGACGGCATACGCCGTCGAATACACCTCCGGGATCACCGGTCGACCCTTCGTGCTGGTCGGCGGCTACTCGCAGGACGTGTCCCATGTCCCGATCCGTGTCGCTGACCTGCCCAGGCCCGCTGTCACCGCCTCGCAGGTCGCGGACCGCGACACCCTCGTCGCCTTCGTCGAGTCAGCGTCCAGGGTGTATCGCGACGCCGTCCTGTCCCCGGGCTACAAGGACCTGGCCGGGGTCAGGAACGCCTTCCGGGTGGAAGGAGGGGACTGGAGATCGGGCTCCGTCTACTTGTGGATCGTGAGCGCAGGCGGCATCATCTTCTTTCACGCAACCGAGCCGTTTCGGGAGGGCAAGCGCACGGACCTGACGAGGACGGACATCAACGGGTTGAGGTTCGCCGAGGAGCTGATCGGTGGTGCGCAGCGTGACGGAGCCAAGTTTCTGGAGTATTACTACGACGACCCGACCGTCGAGGGAGACGAGGACACCGGCTCCCCGAAGCTCGGCTATGCGGTGAGCTTCCCCGGGGCCAACACGACCCAAAGGGTCGTCGTCGGCTCCGGCATCTATCTCGGCGGCGGCGACGCCAGCCCCGACGCGGACTAGGCGCTGGACGGCTTCGCGCGTTTGTCGTTGTTGGCCGGTTTCCGGTCAGCCCCCGGTTTCGCGCCCAACGTGCCAATTCACCTCGCCGTGAGCGAGGGCGGGGCCGCCGTTTCTCCGGGATCCGGTGTGCCATGATTCCTATTCGCTCGGGATCGTCGAATTCGGCACGATTGAGGGCCGCGGCCGAAATCCCAGGCGCCCGGCGTCTGATCCGGCCCTGTTTCAAGGGATTCTCCGGAACCTGCGGGGTCACGTGACCGACTGGTCCAGTTTCCGCCCTGCCTGGCACCATCCGGAAATGCCGCAACCGCTTCGGGTTTCGGAACGTTCAAGTCGATTGGCCCCGCAGATCCTGGTGCTCCCTGACAGGCCCGTTGCCGACGCGCTTTCGTCCAGGGTCCGAGACCTCTCCGAGTGCTCCTCCCCACATTGGCGCTGCAGCAAGACATCCGGCAATTCGCCTTGTGCAGACATGTCCGGTTTCCTCATTCTCACGTCCCGAGACAACGGGCACGTCACATCATTTCCGGCGGTTGAAAGTCAGGCTTGGCTGCGTCCTCGACGGCGAGCGTCGGCACCGTTCCGGCTGGGACATGACGTTCTCAGCCCCGAAGTCGGTCTCGCTGGAGGCGCTCTACCGAGGCAGGCGAGCGGTGATGCCTGACATCGACAACGCGTTCCGAGATCGCATCAGGCAGAATCTCGTCGCCCCGTCCGCTCGGTGGCTTCAGTGCAGCGGCCTTGACCCGGAACGCCATGCGTCCTCTAGTTTCTAAAGGAGGTGGTGACATGCCTGGAAAGACGGTTTCATCCCATTTTGACGTGGATCTGGTTTCCCTGCTCGAGGACGTGGCAAAGACGGACGGCCATGCGCCGTCCAGGCTCGTGAGCACGGATTCGAGGATCTTTCTCTCGATGTCTCCCCCTGCAAGGCGGATCGCGATAGCGATGGAAGGGGACAGCACGCCGGCCGAGCGAGATTTCCTGCTTCGGCACATCAGCCGTGCGGCGCTCGTGGCCTACCGAACCATTCTGGAAGAGCGGAACATGCCCTTTCATGAGGCGGATGCGCATGCCGGAAAGAACACCGATCTTCTTTCCGAAGAGGAGATCGAGGCGGGAGCCGTCCGCCTGTGCGCGACGCGACATTGAGGCTTTGCCTGGACATCAACGTCCTTGCTGCAGACCTTCGTTGCAGGAAACGACGTTTGCGTCCCTCGGCCTGCGCCGACCTTGTCAGCTACGCAGTTGCGGGCGCCCTTCCGGGAGGGGAGGCGCAGCTGATCATTTCCGTGCCGATGATCGAGCAATGGGAAAGCGTCCTTCAAAGACATTTCGGTTTTGAACGCTCACTCGCCTCAAGGATTCCCTGGCTGCTTGATGACGCAGCCAGGGAATGACCGCTTCCATTCTCGACGCTTCTCGTCGTTGGCGCCGGCTTCGTTCCGTTTGCCTCTGAACAGGACGCGGAGGTTGCCGCCATAGGCGAAGGGTCGCGCACAGGCGGAAGCAGAACAGGAAGGATGTTCGACGAAGTCGAGGATGACCGCCATGTCCTGCTGACAGCCATTGCAGGATAGGCCGACATCCTGGTCACAGGAAACCTGCAGGATTTCCGGCGTGGGAAGGTGCTGGAGTTCGATCGCGATGACATGCTCGTGGTTCCAGGGCCTGACCATCACATGGTTCTCGGAACGCCGGCCTTTGCCGCACACCGGTTGCGGCAGGGCATCGTTCCTGACTGGGACCTGGTTTCATCCCGACCCGAAGAATTTCGCCTCGTGACGAGACACAACCGGGCGCCGGACTCTTCGGAAGGGCCTTCTGTCCCGGGATCTTGAAGTGCTTCCTGGACGTCCCTCGCCGACGAGAGTGCCATCCCTGTCTTGGCCCGACTTGAGGAATCGCGTTCCTCGCGTCCTCGAAAACAAGTCCCCTGCGCGAGTTGCATGGGGGGCGAGCCGCCACGTTCCAGCCTTGATTGCCAGGGATGGCTCGCCTACGCTTGCAAGTGGCCGGCCTCCGGCCAGCCCGCCGGCATCAGCGAGAAGGGAATCAGCTGAACCAACATTGCCGCGATCGAACGGGCGCGCCCCGCGCGGTTTGCCGCCGGGTGGCGCAGGATTCTCCGTCAAGTGCGCACGAATCTGCATCCGGCCGCCGGAGGGATGGCCTGGGACCGCACCGGTCTTCAGCTTGCGACACGTTCGGGCCGCTTGAGCCAGCATGAGGAGCAACGAGGCATGCCCGTGAAACACGCGCCACTGCATGTCGCGATGGCCGCGGCGGTCGCGTCGGCGCTGACCGGTTGCGGCGGAGGGGGAAGCAGCGGTTCCCCGACGATGCCGGGCGATGGCTCGAAAACGGGCTCTCCCGCCGCGACGCTGCATTCCACAGGCGAGTACCGGGCTACCGTGATCGACGGCACGCCCGACTACGATTTCGTCAACTGGGGGCTGTGGGGCGGAGAACTTCGTGCAGACATGGTCACCTGCACGGCGATCGGCTGCCCGCCTGCGGGCGATCCCGTTTTCTGGGCATACCTGAATGGCGGGACCGGCGGGTCCATCATCCCGTCGGTGGAAGGCATGCGATCGGGAACCTCGCCGACCAGCGGAAGCGCTGCCTGGACCGGGGGCGTCCGTGCCTACGAGAGGCAGGTCATGCACTCCGGGACGGCGCCCGCGACGGCCTCGTCGCCGGTGGAAGGCGAATCGCGGCTGGAAGTCGACCTCGAGTCCGGGATCATCGACGTGAAACTCACAAGTTTCGACGACGATCGGGCGGACATGTCCTGGTCCGGACTCACGCTGGACCACGGCGAATTCGGGGGCGCAACCCTGGGCATCGAGGGCTCGTTCTATGGTTCGAACCATGAAGGCGCCGCCGGCACCTTCGATCGGGACGGCCTCGCCGGCGTCTTCGGCGCGCTGCGCACTTCCGGTCAGGCGACGGAAGCGACGGCAACCTCCCCTTGAATTCGATCCGTTGTCGTGACGCGGGCAACGTCACGGATTGCGTGCCAGAGGAAAGGAACGCTGATCCCCTGAGCCTCGACTCGGTGAGTGAGGCGCCGCCGTCGTCGCTGGTCCATGCCCGTGTCGTCCCGTTCCGGGACTCGGCCCGTGCGCGGCGGCTGTGCCGCGCCGCGGAGCCGCCGACACCGAGGCCGCGTCTCTGCTGCCCCCCTCGCGCCAAATGCGCCGACGATGCCGGACTGCTCGAAGATGCCCGCCGCCTCGGCGTGGCCCGGACAGAAGAAGCCGCCCTGGATGCGCGGCCGGACCGGTCCCTCGCGACGGTCACGTCAGGTCGGACCGCGACACTCTCGAACAGCGGCGTCTCGACCGTGTGCGCCGTCCCGCCGTCGACGTGGCCGCCGCCTACAGGCGGGACGGCGGGCTGGCCGGCCTCTCCACCGGCTTCGCGGACCTCGACCGGAGGATCGGCGGGCTGCACAGGTCGGGCCTGCTCGTCCTCGCCGGGCGTCCGTCGATGGGCAAGACGTCGCTGGCGACGAACATCGCGTTCAGCATCGCCGGCGCCTACCGCAGGGAGGTCTCGCACGAGGGCCGCGAGGAGACGGTCGACGGCGGCGGCGTCGGCTTCTTCTCGCTGGGGATGTCGGCCGAGCAGCTGGCCGCCCGGATCCTGTCGGAGGCGTCGGAAATACCGTTCGAGCGCGTGCGCGGCGGGGACATGGACGAGCCCGAGTTTCGCAGGTTCGTCGAGGCCGCGAAGAGGCTCGAGGCGTGCCCGCTGTACATCGACGACACGCCGGCCCTTCCGATCGGCCAGTTGGCCGTTCGCGCGCGGCGGCTGAAGCGGGAGCACGGGCTGGACGCCCTGATCGTCGACTACCTGCAGCTCGTACAGGCGTCCTCCGTCCGGGACAGCCGGGTCAACAAGGTCTCGGAGATCACCCAGTGCCTGAAGGCGATCGCCAAGGAGCTGGAGATTCCCGTGATCGCGCTCAGCCAGCTGAGCCGCCAGGTCGAGTCCCGCGAGGACAGGCGGTCGCTGCTCAGCGACCTGCGGGAATCCGGCTCGATCGAGCAGGACGCCGATGTCGTGATGTTCGCGCTCCGGGAGGAGTGCTACAAGGAACGCGAGAAGCCCGGAGACCATGACGGCGAGGCCATGGCGAAGTGGCAGGAGGAGATGGAAAGGGTCCACAACCGCGCCGAGATGATCATCGGCAAGCAGCGCCACGGCCCCGTCGGAACGGTGGAGCTGGCGTTCGACGGGCGTTTCACGCGGTTCTCGAACCTTGCCAGGCCCTGGCAGATCGAGGCCCTGGATCCTGCGTAGAGGCGTGGGCGCGCGGGAACATGCCATCCACGCAGACTTCCGGATTCATCGAAGCGGCGGCGCGCGGCCCCGTCCAATGTGCCATTGCTTGGATGTTCTGAAGTTCCCGGCCCGCCGGCGCCTTGAAATGCTGGCGTTTCGGCGCTTGCGCATGCGGAAAGGGGTCGCTTCGGTGCGGAATCGGGGCAATCGCGCGGAACGGGGTCAATCTGCCCCGTCGACGCTCGCCCCTCCCCTGCCCTTACGGTTCCGAGCCTTGGTTCCAAGACCGGGCATTGCTGCGGTCGGGTCGAATCCCGACAACGAGCGCTCGCGACGAGGCGCCGGCTTGAGCGACACAACAGGATTCAAGGCATGCTGTCAGGCCGATCCATCAGCATCAGGTCGATCGGGTCCTTGCCGGACGCGGTGAATTTCCCGCCCGCCTTCAATTCAGCCAGTACATCCTTCAGGTAGATGATCTCGACATGTGACCGTTCGAAGACCTCGATCTCCTCCCGGTGCCGGAACCTGTTCAGAACGAAATGATGGCTCCATTCTCCTGCGGACAGCCGCGGGCGGAGCGCCGCCTTCTTGGCCCGGTACGCACGAAGCGGGTCAAGAACGGCAAGATTTCAGGAGAGTGTCGCCGAGATCGCACGTTGGTTGGCCGCGTCAATCATGATGGAAGTGCCTGCAAGCGTCCGCCAGCGGCGTTGAGAGACGGATGCAGACAGGCTATCATAGAATGAGAGCCGAACATGGAGGGAGGCAGCCATGACACGGATGGAAGCCATCCTCAAAGCCCGCGAGAGGCGGACGCTCGCGCGTATGGACGGCGCGGCTGCCGAACTGCGCCGTGCGGCGAATGATTGCGGCGTGCGCATCATGTTCTTTGGCAGCTACGCGCGCCGCGCGGTTCATGACCGGTCCGACCTCGACGTCCTGGTCCTGACGGGGGCTCCTGCGGAAGCGACGGACGATTTCAGGGAGAGGGCGGAGATCGCGGGTTCGAAGCATGATGTCTTCATCGACCTTCGCAAGGAGGAGAGGCTGCCGCATCTCCGCGAAGGGTGCGTGTCGTGAGGGTCAATCCGTCTTCCGCTCTTTTCGTTCGCGCCAACGCGCATCTCGAAGCGATTTCGGTTGAGCTGGACAAGGCCCGAAGAACGGTTCGGAGGATGAAGGAACTCGAGAACGTTCTCGAGGGGGAAAGCCTGGAGGATGTGAAGGACAACCTGACGGACAGCATCGGAAAATGCCTTCATGGCATCTTCTGCAGCATGGAAAGCGTTTTCACGGACATTGCGCGGACGATTGACGGCGAAGTTCCGTCAAGTTCCGAGTGGCATTCGGATCTCTTGCGCCAGATGTCCACCGAAACGTCTGTTCGCCCGCCTGTCATCGCTTCGTCCTTGCGTTCCGCGGTTCGTGACCTCATGGGATTCCGCCACGTCTTCAGGGGCCTGTACGGGGAGCCGTTGCGCAGGGACGACGTCTTGTCCTGCCTGGACAGAACGTGTTCGGAGGTGGTGCCGGGCTTTCTCAATGGTCTCCGGAACCTGGAGGGCCACATGAACCAGGACCCGGCGCCCGATGAGAGCAAGGACGGCGACGACGGGACGGATTGCGACTCTTGACCGGACGTCTCGAACAGCCCGAAGACGCCTTTCTGACGCCCTGGGCGCCTCTCAAGAAATGCCGTTGAGGGCTGCGGCCGGAATCCCGGGCGCGCCGCAGGATCAAGCCCGGCACTGTTGGAGGGCACCGCCTGTCTAGTGCACGAGACTGGCGGTGCTCTCCGGGTTCCCATAGAAATTCGGTTCCCATCTTGCCCGAGGGGGCCCTGCAGCGAGCGGTTCCGCACCGAGCGCCACCGCGAGGTGTGGCGACGCTGCCGGCGCGGGCCGGGCGCCCGATCGCATAGCCGTGAGTGGCTCACTCGATTGGGTGACTATTGCCGTTTCGCGCCGAACGCGCCGACTATGTCAATATGCTCGAAGATGCCTGCCGCCTCGACATGCCCGGGACCGTAGAAGGCGCCATGGATGCGCGTGCCGGATTGGCCTCTTGCGAAGGTCCCGTCCGGCTCGACCGCAAGGTCGACGAAGAACACCGGCTCGTCACTGTGCGCCACCCCGCGGTCGATGTTCTTGATCCCGTGGAAACCGGCATCGAGACCGCCGGAGTCCAAGTCATAGTTGAGCGCCGCCTCGCCCACCAGCCGGTCGCCCTCGTGTTCCCCGGCAACAAGTGTTCCCACCATGATGCCGAGCCATGTGGCGGACACGGCAGGAGGGCGACCGGTGAGCTGTCCGAGTGCGTTCGAGGAGACGCTGGTGAAGTCGAGCTCCTCCGAGACTTCGCGATGGGTGCTGAGCGCGAACGCGCTGTGACGCATCCAGGCACCGAAATCGGTGATGCTCTTGTCCGTGCCGATCAGGCTCTCCGACATCAGGGTGATGTCATGCGCCGAGCCGATGGCTACTGCATCGCCCAGCTCGGGCTCGCCCGGTTCGATTCTGCTGGTGTCGATCACGCCGGTCGTGGGCTCGGTTGCGTGACAGACGGTCCCGGAGCAGTCCGAGATCAACCGGAACCTTCGGGTCGCGTCTGGGGACACCGTCTCAATGTGCAACGTGGACCGGATCAGGGAATCGGCGCGCGAAGAGATGTCCCGCTGACGCGCCTGCTGCGCCTGCGCGGTTTCGGCCGGGACCGGCAGGCCGGTGACTTCCCGGATGTCGCCGGGTGTGGGGGCCGTCCCCGAGCTCGTTTCGCTGCAGGCCGCGAGGGAGAGGATCGCGGCCAACGCCAGGCCGCAGGCAGACAGGCTTCTCATTTCGGTGTTTCCTTTGCAAGATCCTGGCGAACTTGACGGGCAATCTGGCAACACTTGAACCGCGAATCCGACCGCGCTTGACGTCGGCGGTCCGCGCGAAGCGCGCTGTCTCGTCCGAAACTGTCTCCAGGATTCTGTTTCTCTCTTCATGATGTGGGAAGGCTGGCCGAAGGCGAGCCCCTGCGCACGTAGGCGCGCCATCGCTGGCATTCAAGTCCGGAACGCGGCGCTTCGCCCAAATACGGCATCTCGTGCGTTTGGCCGCCCGAAGTTCGGCGATCCACGGACCGAGGCCGCGCCAACTGCCTTCGACTTCCCGTCGCTCTCGGGAAGGGAGGCACCCAGGAGCAGACGGCCGCGCGGCCTACTTGACGAGCGACCGCCTTCGCGCGAGGACATTCAAGGGCCTGGGCGACGAAGATGGCCAGGAAGCGACCCCTGCGGCGGTTCGAATGGCTGCAAGCAGGTTCTTGTCAACGGCAGGATCGGCGTGCCGTCGATGTCCAGGGTCCTTTCCCAGCAGGACATGTCGATCACGTCCTGGCAGTAATGCTGCAACGCGCCTCTCCAGTCGTCGCCCGACCTGAACAGGCGACCTCTGTCGTTCATTTCGGCGGCGTCCAGAAACCCCAGGTAGACCAGCACGACCGGCACTTGGAGCCTGGCCAGCTTCCAGGACCATGCGAATCGGTTGGCAAGCTGGTAATGGTGCGCCGCAGAGAGTTGCCATGAACCGCCTGCCGCTTCTCGCAACCCTGCACTTGCCTCCGCGATCGCGTGAACGATCCGTTCCCGGTTCCTGGCTGACTTTGCGTCGCACTGGTCCTTTGGCGACAGTTCCACCTCATGCGCCTTCGCCTCGACGAGCAGCAGGCCCTTTCGACCGGAAATCGTGCAAGTGCCTGCAATTTCCCATTTTGGGGTCCGCGCCCTGCCGCCGCCTTCAGCCAGCCACCACTCCCTCAGTTTCTCGCGGGTTTCGGGTGGCAAAAGGGCCCTGCCTCTTGGCGACACCTTGTCCAGTTCGGCTTCCCACATGCATGCAGTGCCATGAGGCTGCCACTGATCGAGGGCCGATATATCCACTTCCGGCCTGCCGACCATTTCCGTGAGCCTCCGGGCAACCTCCTCCGCGCCGCCTTCGCAGAGGAGCACGCAGCGCGGCCGGCTGCCGCGACAATTCTTGTCCAGCCTGTCCATCTTCAATGTCCCTGATCCGTTCACGGGTGCAAGGACTACTCCCCTGCCCCTTCTTCTGCTGCGCCGGCCCCTCGCTTCAACGCGGTGAAAAGCCCGTCGATATGTTCGGACAGCTCCGGGGAGACGCCCTGCCACAGCGGATCGAGAATGAACTCAACACCCTCGCGCCGTGCGAGCTTCACAGCCGGCACGAAGTCACTGTCCCCGCTCACGAGGATGGCGGTGTCAATCTGCTTCTTCAGGCTCATCGAGGCGATGTCGAGACCGATGCGCATATCGACGCCCTTTTGGCGCAGGCCGAATGTCACGTCCCTTTCCCCGACTTCCCGCCAGGCCATTGTCAGCATCTCGAGCTCGGCAAGGTGCTCTGCCCACACCAGGTCAGGTGCTGGCCCGGACTCTTGAAGAGGGTCTTGCAGAACCGGAAGCAATTCTCGCGTTTTCAGCTGCTTCTTCGTGAGGTTGGGCGATATTCTCCAATCCGATTCCTTGGTGACCGTGCCCAGGCGGAGCGCGAATTTCCGCTCACGTCGCAGTGCATTGAACAGGTCACGACGAAAGGATGCCTGCGCACTCCTTCCGAAATCGACGCGGCGGTTCGAGATTGGGTGCTGCGAAACGCCTTCGTACGGGGATGGGGATGCATCGTAGTAGAAGATGCGATAGACATGATCGAGCCACCGACTCTCCTCCCTTGCCTCCCGAGGCTCGCCGATCAACCTTTGGACGTGGCGTCGGCACATGACCCGAGCCGACTTTGCAACGGCTTCCGGGCTGTCGCAGTAATTTCGCTCAACTATTTCGCTCAACGATCTTTGGCAGACGTTTCAGGAAGAACCCGCCGTCGATGAGCACGGAAACGCGCCGGATTCTCATGGCTCCTCCCGCAAAGGAAAAGCCCCAAGCTTTCTGCACATGCTCAGGATACGTGAGCCGGCGTACTTGCTTGGGGCGGATAATGCTGCAGGCTAGTGTTTGCCACATCGACAATCAAGTCCCTTTCGACTTGTCCCCACGGTGGAATTTTTCTCCACGGCCCTTGACAACGAGAGCACCGCCTGCCGCTGTCATGACCGCCCGTCCAGGATGTAGGGGGTCTCGTTTTCCGTGTCCGGGATGAACTGGGTGACGAAGGGGCCATATTGGACGGAGCCATCGGTGCAGGACTTCAGCCCAGGTTCTTTTCCGCGCGGGCCCACTGGACTGCGTCCAGTCGCCTAGACTATGGGATCTTCGGACATGACCGACGCAAGGCAAGCCAGGGTCCCTCAGGATCCGTTCCTGTGGCGTGCGATGGCGCGCGGCTCGGCGGCTGCAGCGTCGCAGATGGCGTGGCAAGGGCCGGACGAAATGCGCGAACAGCGAGAACTGTTCGTCAAGGTGACGGAGTCGGGTGTTGACGAGCCAAATTGGCGCCGCGCAGTAACTTGGAACAGTGCTGTCCTCGTGGCGCTCTCCGCAGAACAGAGCCTTAAGGCATTGGCGATAATGGCGAGCGCGACGTCCACGCAGCGGCACACCCACGATCTCCAAGGGCTCTGGAATGTCGTAGGCAATCGGACACAAGTTCGCATTCGCGCCGAACTGGAGCAGATCCGTGGCAGGTTGGCCGGCACGCGGCTTGCACAAGGCACGTTGTCCGCAGGCGAAATAGTCCGTCATCATCGCAGCACCTTCGAGCGGGCACGCTACTATAACGAAATAGATCCGGCGGGAGCGGCAAACGAACTCACGCACAACATTGATCTGTGGCAGTTCGCGCTCGCCGCCTACAGTGCGGTGAGCCTCGCATTGACGACCGCCGTGGACGGCATGGCGTCGGTTGGCGAAGACGTAAGTTGGGAAGAAGTGGTTCAGTTCAATGGCCGCATCGGGCGGCGCATCCCGGAGTGGGAAGTGGGAGTCTGAACGGGCCCGGCGGCGTTGTCGGGTTTTTTCCAATGAGCCTCGGTTTCGGCGGTCCGCCACGCTGTCGGGCGGGACCGTTCCCCTTCCCGTCGCACGACGGCAGGCTCGGCGCGGAGGCGCCGCGGACACCGTGCGCGCGCTCATCAAGTCCGGACGCGTTGACCGCAGACGGGCCTCACAGCCACAACGCCGGGCAAAGGCTCAAAACGGCAACAACCGGCCCGAACCTATCGCCTGCCGTGCCGCATGAACGTCCGCGCCGAATTGGCCTAATGGGAATGTGCCGCCTATCTCGTGCAGGAGACAGGCGGCACCCTCCTGCTCGCAACGGGGTCTCATCGCAAGCAGGAACTTGACATAGCCAACCTAGCTAACTAAGTTGGGACGATGCAGCCCTCAGTCCACTCTGTCCACGCCGCCAAGAGCCAGCTCTCCAAGCTGATCGAATCCGCGCTGCGCGGTGAGGAAGTGGTGATTGCCAGAGGAAAGAAGCCGGTCGTGCGCCTGGTGCCGCTACCGCAAACCGGGTTCCGCCTTGGTGTCTTGAAAGGCAAGATCGGCACGCCGCCGGATTTCCTGGAACCGATGAGTGAGGATGAACTGCGCACATGGGAAGGCCGGTGAGTGCAGGTCCTTCTGGACACGCATGCCTGGGCCTGGACCCTTGTCGACGATCCGATGCTGAGCCCGGGCGCCAGACAGGCCGTTGCCGCCGCGGATGCCGTGTTCGTCAGCCCGATCAGCCTGTTCGAAATCAGCCAGAAGGTGCGCATCGGAAAGTGGCCTGAGATGTCAGGCCGCTTGGACGGCCTGCCCGGCACTTTGGCGGAGCAGGGCGGGCTCAGCGCGACGCTGACCTTTGAGGCGGCGCTGTACGCGGGCAGACTTGAATGGGCCCACCGTGACCCGTTTGACCGGATTCTCGCCGCGACGGCGGTGCTCGGCGGGCTGGCCCTGGTGTCTGCAGACGTCGTTTTCGACAGCTTCCCTGATCCAGGCCTGAACCGTATCTGGTGACCGGCGATGCGGGGTGATCTGCACAGGCACGTTCTTTCGCGGCCATGTCGGGCCGGCCGCGCTCGACGACCTGGTCCGCGTGGCGGCGAGGGGGGCGATTCTCGTCATGACCGTCACTGCCAAGTTCTACCGGTCGAGCGAATTCGAGTCGAAATTCGCGAAGATGGCGGAAGATGACTGGATCACGGCGCCAGATCTTGCGGAAGTGGCGTTGTACCACTCGCCCGACCCTGACGACCCAAACGGTGCCGACACGTGTCTGGTGACGCTGTTCCGGCGGATTTGACGTTCGGGCATCACGGCACGGAAACGCCTCCAGGTTTCTCCGTGGTCTCCGGCATTTGTCCGGCGGGCGCAGCCGGCGGACGGACGTCTCCGCAAGCGTTGGGAAGCCGAAGTGCGCGGCCCGGTGGCAAAGACTGCTACGGTCGGCGCGAAGGACCGCGCAATCAAATCGGGTCGCGCAATGGTGGTGCAGAATACGAACGAGCCGACGCTGCAAGGTTTCGTGCGGGACAACGTGAGCGCGGGTGCGACGGCCTGCACGGGTTTCAGGGCAGAACGGAACGGCAGACCGCCATCTACGACCCCACGGTGCACGCCCTGGGCACCTTTGTGGAGAGTGCCGTGATTGAGCAGGAAGTCGAGCAATGGCTGCGCAGTCATTCAGAGTGCTTCCCGGGGATCATGGGTCTCACGGCAGAGCGGAACGGAAAACCGTCACAAGGATCGGGATTCCTGGATGCACCGATAGATCGTCGCGGGATGGACGTCGAACGTTCTCGCGACAGAGGAAATCGACCGGCTGGCCTTGACGAGTTCGTGGGAAACCTCCTTCTGGTCGTCGCGAAGCTTCGCGGGCCGCCCGAACGCGACATTGCGGGCCGTGGCCGCCTTCCGCCCTTCCTCCATGCGCGCCAGGATCAGGGAACGCTCGAATTCGGCGATGCCGCCGAAGACGGTCAGGATCATCTTTCCGGCCGGGCTGGTCGTGTCGGCCAAGGGCTCGTCAAGCGACTGCAGAAACTCAGCACTCACTGAAGTCTCTCGTGACAACCGACGCCGGGCGTAACCCGGACTGGTTGCTGAAGCGGCAACGGCTTGGCTCGCCCTCCAATCGAGAAAGTCGGGCAACACTCGTTGGCCGCAACGGCATTGCCATCCACAGGGACGGTCTCGCCGCACTCGACAACCTTGCCCTCACAGATGTAGCCGTCGTCTCACCCGATCTCGCGAAAGTACCCCACCCGGTACCGACACCGAGACCTCGAATTCGCCGTGGCGGCACGCGTCGGTCCCGTCCATGCCGAGGCCATCGTGTGTCTCGGCCAGTCCTGGAACACGGTGGCCGTCGTGGCGTTCCTTGCCGGAACATGCCTCAGGACAACTGAGCCACACCTGGAATGTTCGTGGTTGCGTGCAATTCCGCCACCTTCGACACTCCCGTTGCGACGCTGTCCGTGTCACGAACGCGAAGGCACCCGGGAGAGTGGTTCCGAAGTCGACGGTTCGGTTCTCCCGATGGCTTGCCGGGAGGTCGGCGGCGAGCCCGACGGGACGGCACGAACGGGCAGGGCAACACATTGGAGGAATGATGCACAACGCAATTGCAGTGAGCTTTGTCGCCCTTGGCGTGATTGCCTGCGCTTCGGTCGCTCTCGCCGACCCGCCTCACATTCGAACGGGGAGCGCGGATTCGGGTTGGAGCCAGGCAACATGCCTGCGCAATGTCGAACTGGTTCTCCGCTCTCTCGGGTTCAGCAAGGACCTGGACGTCGACAGCAATGACGTTGAAGCCCACAACGGGACCTATTCGACCGAGACAATCTGTTCCCGAAGCGGGCATGTCCTCGTCATTGTCGCGGGCCCGGACTTCGAAAGGGCGGGCGTCCTTCGCAACGCGATCGGGCGCGGATTGCAGGCATTGCAGTAATTGACTCGACGTGACCGGCACGAGACGACGTTCAAGGGGCAATCGTGACCGTTCGCATCCGATGCTTTCGAGGGCACGTCACCGCGATCTCTGCTCGCCGGGGACGGGCGAACCGATCTTGAGTGGCTTTCCGACCGCGAGGGAAAGGCAACGAGCCTGGGTTCCAGGGTCCTCCACGGACATGCTGGCCAAGCGGAGGCGGCGCATGGTTGGCACCTTTCGCAGCGCGCGTCACGCAGATGCGCCAGACGACCGAGGCGGAGCCGCATGCGACGTGGCAGCAAGCGGCGCCTAGAAGGGGTCGGCCGCTCCTTGGTGCGGAACCACGCTTCGGCACGCGCCGTCCGCGGTCTTTCGGCTGAACGCGGAGAAGGGAATCCCTGAAGGTCCAGCTGCCAGGCGGCGTCATGCTGGTCCAGGGGAGACTCGAACCGCTGCGCCCCGCGGCGGAACATGTGCCCGAACGGGAACGGCCGATGCCAGATTGGCTGCGTCGGAGCCGCACGTGCATGGATCGAGTCATCGGCGCTGGACGAATCAGGTTCCGGCGTCTGCATTCGGCTTTCGCACGTCGGCGGTCGCCCTTCTCAGGTCTCGGACGATGCGGCTCACCTTGCGGGCGTAGCGGTTGCCGTCCGCGGTGAGCGTCACGCCGTTGCTCTGCCTTACGAAGAGCTCTGTTCCGAGAAACCGCTCCAGCAGGCGAACGTGCCTGCTGACGGCGCCGGGAGAGACCTGCAGCTCGACGGCCGCGTGCAGGAAGCTCTCGTGCCGGCCGGCCGCTTCGAATGCCTGGAGCGAGTTCAGCGGAGGTAGCGGCACGTTGGACATGGGATTCCGGTACTGGCGAAGCCTTAGGGAAGTTGAGGCAGGCTAAGGATATTGCAGGTCACGGTCAATCGTTGGCGGCGAGATTCGTCCGGTACGCCCGCAGCTGCCGGCAATTCGGCCGGTTGACGGCCGTCCGGTCTCCGGAAGCGGAGGACGGCACGACTGAGCGGACCGGCAGATGTCCGGCGGGCCGGGCTTGGGTCGCGACGTGTATCCCCGGCGGGGACGGACGCAGCTCCGGATGACCGGATCCGGGGTCCTTGGGAGGCGGCGCGTGCGCAGGCAGGCCCTGGGTGCCGGCACGCGCCTGCCCATGGACCGGTGACGCGACGGCATCCGGCGCGGGACGGATGGCCCTGGCGGCGGTCAGCCGTTCGAGGGCCTGCCTCCTGTGCATTCCTGCAGGAGCCATTTCTTCAGCCGGACGAGGGTCCGGTCGCCTGCCGACGAAGGTTTCATGACCAGGTGATAGGACTTTTCGGAATCGACCGACAGGTGTTCAAGCGGAACGAGCTTTCCGGTCGCCAGTTCCTTGGCGACCATCTCGCCGTGTCCGACGGCCATGCCCATGCCGTTGACCGCCGCCTTGATGACGCCCTTGTAGAGCGCGAAACGCATGTCCGCGGCAGGTTCGCCGACCGTCGCGCCGACGGCCCGCGCCCAGTCCGGCCAGTCGGTGTCCCAGTAGATGTCGTGCAGCAGGGGCTGACCGATGACCTCGTCGGCGCTGGGGCAGGCCGACAGCGTCCTGCGAAACTGCGGGCTGCAGACGGGGAAGACCTCTTCCCCGAACAGCCGGGTGACGTTGTAGCCAGGATGCCGTCCCTTCGAGTAGAAGATCCACGCATCCACGTCCTCCCGCTTCGCGTCGTGCTCGCTGTTGTGCGCCTCGACCCGCAGCTCCGCCCGGCTGAACACCTTGCGGAACGACGGGATGCGGCGGTAAAGCCAGCGTTCCGAAAAGATCGGCAGCGAGGAGATCGCGATCGCGCGGTCGCGGGACGGCTTGCGGACACGGTCCGTCGCGCCTTTCAGGTCCCTGAAGACCGCGCTGACTTGCCCGGCGTAGTCCCGGCCTGCAGAGGTCAGCGCGACGCCGTTGCTCCGTCGCACGAACAACTCGGTTCCCAAGTGGCACTCGAGCAGCCGGACATGTCGGCTGATGGAGCCCGGCGTGACGCCCTGTTCGTTCGCGGCTTCCAGGAAGCTCTCGTGTCTCGCCGCCGCCTCGAACGCCTTCAGCGAGTTGAGCGGGGGCAGCCGATCGATGTTCATGCGTCCAAGGCTCCCGCGCTAGGGTCAACAATGCTGAGGCAGGCTAGACACTGGGGGCGCTGCGGTCAATCGCCCAATGAAGCGGATCCGGGCGCGGAGTGGATCCCGGATCGTTGTCGCCGGAACGCACGCCAGGGGCGTTGCAACGTGGCGCACTTGCACGCACCAAGGGGCTGCGCGCAGCGCCTCGAGTGAGGTCACGGCTCAACAAACCTGACCCGCTTCGCGAACGCCCCTGTTGCGACCGTCCGCGCGACCATCCACGCGTGCTTCATCGTGGCTCAGGCCACGATGCCGCGGACGGTCACGAAGGCTCTCAACCTTGCTGAAGCGATGTTTCCATTGGACGTCTTGGGAATTGGCGGGTGTCCGAACCGGAAGGCAACCGGGAAGCGCCACGTCCCGCACCGGGACCGAATTCATTCGCGGCATGCGCTCGCTCCGCACCGGGCGCTCCATGACATCGCAGCGAGTGCCTGAAACCTATTGCCGGACGTCCGGGCGATGCACCGCGATCGACGCCCCCCCAAACTCGATCCGGCATTCGACGAGCTCGTCAATCTCCCGCCCACCGAACTGCATCGGCTCTTGCGGTCCGGCGTCGAGCGGGACGACGAGATCACGCCGCTCCTCGCTCTGCCAGTCCTGCGGGACTCCTTGACAGCGCGGGCGAGGTTCCGGAACGGGTCGGTTTCGCGGACTTCATGCCGGGCCGGCGCGCGCTCCTGCAAGACCTGGGCAACATGCCCGTTGCCTATGCCACCCGCTCGCCGCCGGAACGCGTGGAGGGGCTTCGTTCAGACGCCGCGCCGTCATTCCTGCCAGGGCCTTGCGCGAGGCGCAGGATTCTCGACCTGGTCCGCGCAAGCGCCGGACCCGGGTCCGAACGGGCTTCTGCATGGAGAAGTTCGGCGATGCATGTGCCCAGCACTTCCATGTCGGTGGAATCCAGGCCGCGTGTCGTTGCGGCCGAAACGCCCAGTCTCAGCCCGGTCCACTTCGAGGGGTTCCGCGCATCAAATGGGACCGGGTTCCTGTTCGACGTGATCCCGGCCCTGGCGAGCGCGGCCTCAGCCTGGCTCCCGAGCAATCCCACCGACGCCAGGTCCAGCAGCACCATGTGCGTGTCGGTTTCGCCGCCAACGATCCCGATGCCGTGCCCGGCGAGAGTCGCCGCGAGGGTTCTCGCGTTCTCGACCACTTGCATCCCGTAGTCCCTGAACTCCGGGCGAAGCGCCTCGCCGAGGCACACCGCCTTGGCTGCAAGGACGTTCGTGTGAAGGCTTCCCTGAACGCCGGGAAAGACGGCGGACTGGAATTGCCTTGCGAACTCCTCCGACCGGGAGAGGATGATGCCGCCCCGGGGCCCGCGCAGGGTCTTGGTCGTGGTGCAGGTGACGACATCGGCGTGAGGAAGGGGGGAGGCATGCACGCCTGCCGCGACAAGTCCGGCGATATGGGCCATGTCAACCAGCAACCGCGCCTCGCAGGCTTCGGCAATGCGCGCCATGCGTTCGAAGTCGATGGCGCGCGGATACGCGGAGCCGCCGGCGATCAGCAGCGCCGGACGCAACTCGCGGGCGCAGGCCTCGATTTCGTCGTAGTCGAGGAGTCCCGTCTCCCGGTCCACGCCGTAGTTGCGGGAGTCGAACCAGCGTCCCGACAGGTTCGCCCTGGCACCGTGGCTCAGGTGTCCGCCGGCGGCAAGGTCGAGGCTCAGAATCCGGTCGCCCGGGCGCAGGAACGCGTAGAGCACCGCCTGGTTTGCTTGCGTGCCTGAGTGCGGCTGCACGTTGACGTAGGCGGCGCCGAAGAGCGTCGCCGCACGTTTGATGGCAAGCCGCTCTACAACGTCGACATGCTCGCCGCCCCCGTGGAAGCGGTTGCCGGGATACCCTTCAAGCGTCTTGTTGCCGATCTCGTGGCCCAGCACTTCGCGCACGGCGCGGCTCATGATGTTTTCCGAGGCGATGAGCTCGACCTGGGCGTGCTGGCGGCACGTTTCGTCGTCGAGCGCCTTGCAGACTTCCGGGTCTGAGTCGGCGAGCGATCTGGAGACGTGGCTGGCGGGATCGTCGCCCTTGCGCGAGTTTCCCATCATTGGGTCACCGGTTCCAGGCGCGGCGTCACCTGCGACGGACCGACGAGCCAGGGACGTGGAGTGGCGCCCTGACCTGGCCGGGCGCGGGCACTCGGACCCAAGTGCCTGCGTTCAGGAATGCGAGGCTTCGACGCCAGCATGGGTTTCCCGGCGGGTGTGGCAGAGTCCTGGCGAGGTGGAGGTGGCCGAGGCGAAGACCGTTGGCGATGCCTGGAGAGATGGTGACCCACCCGTCGTGGAGCCGGTCCACAGGATCGCCGGGATTGTCTGGCGGACCGCTCGCAGCGATCGTCGCCAGGTCCGCAACGCCGTCGTGCCGTCCCCGCGGCGACCGCGCGCGATGCCGCGTCGAAGCGAACGCTTGCATGGATGCGCAGGCGCGCCGAGCCGAACATCACGACGCGCTTGCGCGGCACGGGGACCTCCCGTACTGCTGCGTCGGCATGGTCCATGGGTGCTTCCTTCCTGACCCTGGGAGATTTCGGAGCAATCCCTTCCAGCGATCGTTCGGCTTCGTCGGCGCCATCGGATCGATCCTGGCCTGTGACGTCGCGCAAAATGTCGGAAACGGCACCGTCGCTCGCAACCCAAGATTTCTGACAGCCGGGTCAATTTAGCTGAGGCATGTTCCGACTTGGATCTCCTTGCATGCTGAACGGCTGTGCCCGCCGAATGCGATTGAGGCACTGGCATAAGCGGGCAGGCAGGAGAGGTTTCTGAAGATTGTCATAGAACCGGGAGTCAGGTGCAGCCGCTCCAGCAGCGCTCGCCCGCCGTCCGCGGACATGATCATCCGCTCCTCTTCGATCTTGTCTCAGGTTGAGAAACGGCTCAACAAACCTGACTCGGCCTGCAGGCCGGCTTGTTGCGGCCGACCATGCATCTTTGGAACATTTGCGAATCTTGGTTCGGACCAGGAACTCGAAAGCCGTCGAAGCAACTCTCGGTGACTCCCGTGAGTCTGCAAGGAGACCGTGCGTCCTGCTTGACACCGGGCCGCGCGGAAATTTCGTCCCTCATCCCGCATCCCCTCCCTTGCTTCGGGCACTCTTCCACCGCCTCCGCTTCGGCATCCTCCGGGCTGGCAAGGACCCTTGCCACACCATGGGTTCGACATGCAGGGAAGATCGCGCCGCTTTCCGCTCCGCGCACTTCCTCGCGGCGGTGCGGCACCGCACACCGCACGCCAGGAACCGCCTTCCGCCGAAGCGGCGTCCGTGTCCGTCAGGATGAGCGGCACAAGGCCCAGCCTGCTCAAGCCCTTGACGATTTCCGCTGCCCTCTCCCTTTGCAAAGAGTGCGGCCGACGTCATTGAGGGCAAGGAGGGGCCCCGGGCGTCGGCCGCGAGTTTCGTCCCGTCACTGCCGCTTTGCCGCGAACGCTCCGACCAGCTCGTTGTACCCGAACACCCCCGCGGCTTCCGCATGGTCCGGGCCGAACATTTCGCCTTCCACGTAGATCGGCGCCTCCTGGAACGTGCCGCCCGTCCAGCCGGCGAACCGTCCATGGTCGTTCTGGGACTGGATGTCGACGTCCGCGAAGAGTATGTCGTCTCGCGCCTCCCCGGTGGCGACATTCGCGGTCGCGGTGAACGAGAGGTCCATCGCGCCGTAGCGGAATTCAGCGGCGAAGGCGGCAGCGAGGTTGGCGGTGCCTGCGTAGCGGTCATTGGTCACCTTGTCCGCCCCGATCATCACCCCCTGCCAGATGGCGCTCCCCTCGACGGGAACCAGCGTGCCGGAGGGCCGGCCGAACGCGCCTGACTGGTACCAGTCCTGCGGGTAGTCGCCCCGATTGAACTGGTGCTCCAGGATCACCGCGGAATGATCCAGCCACGCGCCGAGGACCCTCCAGTCGTCGGTCCTGTCGCTGTCGCCGGACTGGAATCGGCCTTCGACCACCCGGACGCCGCCGGCCTCGGTTTCGTGGTCGATGCCGGTCTCGGCCAGCAACTGCGAAAAGTACGACGAGGAGCGCACGGTGTTGCCGTCCTGGCAAGCGGTTTCGCTGCACGCGAAGGAAAACCCCGGATGAACGTCGATGCCCACCCCCGGATGCCATCTCGAAACAAGCATGGAGTCGGTCTCGGCGACGATCCCCTGGAACCTGACCAAGGGCGCCACCTGTTCGCTCAGTCAGGCGGCCAAGACGACCGCTGCCACGGCAAGCGTTGCAAGTCGGTTCATTGTTGTTCCTGTCACTTGCCTGTTCCAGTCGCGGCCACGGGCGAGGCTGGCCGTTCCTCCCGTTTGCCGCCCGGATACGATGGCGGCCCGTCGGCGCATTCGCCTGGCCGGTCGCCGAACTTCGCAACTCTCCCCATCTGGCGGGCCAGCCGTTCCCGAGTCTGGCTGCCTGCCCGGGACCGCTCTCCATGAACCGGATCCGTGCCGTAACCGCGGACGCATGCCCCCGGTTACGTCATTCCTTTTTCCTGGCTCCGAACGCCCCCACCAGCTCGTTGTAGCCGAAGACGCCGGCGGCTTCCGCGTGATTCGGGCCATTGAAATACCCGTCGATGTAGACCGGCGCCTGATCGAAGTCGTCATGACCCGAATGGCCGAAGAACCGGCCGCCGTCGTAAATCCCGACGTCCGCCAAGTCCGAGAACACGATGTCCTCGCGGGCCGCGCCGGACTCGACATTGGCGATGCTGGTGAAGGACACCTCCATCCGCTGGCCCTCGCCGAAGGTGGCCTCCAGGCTGGCGGTGCCGGCGTAGCGGTCGGCCGACACGACATCCACGCCCACCATCGCGCCCCGCCAGGTGGCACTCCCCTCGTCGGGAATTGGCGCCTCGGAGCGAGAGCCGAAGGACGACGCGATGAAGAAGCCCTCGTTCGAACCGCTGGCCCCGTAGCGGCTCACGAAGGCCGCCGAGTTGTCCATCCACGCACCAAAAGCCCTCCACCCGCCGTCATCGGGAACGCTCTCGATGACGTCGATCCCCTCGATCTCGCGCTCCCACGCAACGCCGTCCTCGAACAGCCAGCGCGAGATCTCCGCCGGGGCGTACAGGAAGGCCTGGCCGACGCCGCCGCATCCGTGTCCGAAACACTCGTAGTGGAAGCCGGCGCCGTCGCTGCCGCCCAAGTGCAGCCGCGAGATGAGCACGCCGTTCACCTTGCCGACGACGTTGTTCAACCGGTCCAGAGGCTCGACCTCCCTGGAGCCGGAGCAGGCGGCGACGGCAAGCACTGCGAACAGTGCGGCCGCGATGTTCTTGTTCGGCATGATGCTGGACCTCTCCTGTTGGCGGCGGGCAGCGGCACCCACGCGTCACGAAGCCTCCGTGGCCGGTGCCGCGCGCGCGAAGTGCTTGCATTTTACCGATTGTCGTATGAAGCAAGCGTGAATTATGTGGTTTGAAGATATGGACATGATGAATGTTTTGCCTGTATTGCGCCGCCGCCTGCCGAATCCGCCCGCACGCACCGCGCCCGGCGCCATTGCCGCCGGGCTGATTCGCCGACCTTCCGCCACCAGAGGGCCCCTATGAGCGAGACCGCCGAGCTGCGCCGCGAGATCGACGGGCTGCGCCGCGAGGCCGCCGGACTGCGCAAGCGCGTTTCGGCCCTTTGCGCCGCCGGCTTGCGCATCGGCTCCAGCCTCGACATCGAGACGGTCCTCGACGAGATCGCCGGAAGCGCCCGCGCACTGACCGGCGCGCGCTACGCCGCAATCGCCACCATCGACGAGGACGGCAATCCGGTGGACTTCGTCACCTCGGGTTTCACCGAGGCGGAGCACCGGGCGATGGAGGAATGGTCCGACGGGCCGAAGCTCTTCGAGCATTTCCGCGACCTCGACGGGCCGCTCCGCATCCCCAACGTCCCGGACCACGTGCGTTCCCTGGGCTTCTCTCCCGACCGGCTGCCCTGGGGCTCCTTTCAGGGTACGCCGATGCACCACCGCGGCGTCCATGTCGGCAACTTCTACCTCGTCGAGAAGGAGGGCGGCGAGGCCTTCACTGACGCCGACGAGGAGATCCTGGCGCTGTTCGGCGCCCAGGCCGCCGCGGCGATCGCCAACGCGCGAACCTATCGCGACGAGCGGTGTGCCCGCGCCAGCCTCGAGGCGCTGGTCGAGACCTCGCCGGTTGGCGTCGTGGTGTTCGACGCCGTGACCGGCAGGCCCGCCTCGCTCAACCGCGAGGCAAGACGCATCGTGGAAGGCCTGGCCGGCCCGGAAAGCTCGCCCGATGAGCTGCTCGGAATCCTGACCTGCCGCTTCGCTGACGGCCGCGAGATCGCCCTTGACCGGTTTCCGATCACCGAGGCGCTGAGCGGCGCGGAAACGGTCCGGGCCGAGGAGATCGAGATTTCCACCCCCGACGGGGCCAGCGTCACCTCGCTGGTCAACGCGACCCCTATCAAGGCCCCTGACGGAACCGTGGAATCCGTGGTGGTCACCATCCAGGACCTGGCGCCGCTGGAGGAACTCGACCGGATGCGCGCCGAGTTCCTCGGCATGGTGAGCCACGAGCTGCGCACGCCGCTCACGTCGATCAAGGGCTCGACTGCCGCGGTGCTTGGCTCCTCGCGCGAGTTCGGCCTGGCCGAGACACGGGAGTTCGTGCGCATCGTCGACGAGCAGGCCGAGCGCATGTTCGGGCTCATCACCGACCTGATGGACGCCGGCCGGATCGACGCGGGCACGCTCTCGGTCGCGCCCGAGCCGGCGGAGGCGGCGTTCCTGATCGACCAGGCGCGCACCACGTTCCTCTCGGGCGGCGGCCGCCACGCGGTGCAGGTCGACCTGCCGCCGGACCTGCCGCGGGTCATGGCCGACCGCCAGCGCGTCGTGCAAGTGCTGAACAACCTGCTCGCGAACGCGGCGCGGAGCGCACCCGACTCCTCGCCGATCCGTGTGTCGGCCGAGCGCGACGGGATCCATGCCGCGATCTCGGTTGCCGACGAGGGCCGGGGCATGACACCCGAGCACCTTGCGCGGCTCTTCCGGAAGCATTCCGTCGCGGACGATGACGATGACGGGGGCGGGGTCCGGGGGTCCGGGCTCGGGCTTGCAATCTGCAAGGGGTTGGTCGAGGCCCATGGCGGGCGCATCCGCGCCGAGAGCGGCGGGCCTGGCCAGGGCGCCCGACTGACGTTCACGCTGCCGCTCGCCTCCCGGGCCGACGCTCCAGGCACCGCCCCGGACCGGCCGGAACCCGCAAGGCGCCGCGCCGCCGAGAGCGTCCTTGTCGTGGACGACGATCCCCAGATCCTGCGCCTCGTGCGCGACACGCTGGCCGAGGCGGGCTACGCCCCGCTCGTGACCGGCGACCACCGCGAGATCGCCGGGACCGTGCGCACGGAGCGGCCCGCGCTGGTCCTGCTCGACCTGGTCCTGCCCGGCACCGACGGCATCGAGTTGATGCGCACCGTGCCCGAGCTCGCATTCCAGCCGGTCATCTTCATCTCGGCCTACGGGCGCGACGAGACTGTCGCGCGGGCGCTGCAGGCGGGCGCGGCGGACTACATCGTCAAGCCCTTCTCGCCGACGGAGCTGGCGGCGCGGGTCGGGGCCGCGCTGCGGCGGCATGCCGATCCGGAGCCGTTCGTGCTGGGCGATCTCGCAATCGACTACGACAGGCGCCGGGTGAGCGTCGCCGGACGGCAGGTCGATCTCACGCCGACCGAATTCAACCTCCTGCGCGCGCTGTCGCTCAACTCGGGGCGCGTGACGACCTACGAGGCGCTGCTCGACCAAGTCTGGAGCGGCCGCAACAACAGCAGCTGGAAGGTCGTGCGCGCCTTCGTCAAGCAGCTCCGTGCCAAGCTCGGGGACGATGCCACAAGCCCTGCATGGATCTTCAACGTGCGCGGCGTCGGTTACCGCGTGCCCCGGCCGGGCGAACCGCCCGACGCCTGACCCGCCGCACGAGGCTGAGCTCCGGCAAGGACCTGACCTCAGATTGCTTGAACCCGCGCACGCCGATTCTTGCCGATCGTCTCAACCGAAACCATCTGCTCCGCCCAGCTGAATTATTGCGAGGCAGGCGCAACGACCTGATCCGGGGTGGGTCAGATTTCAACGCGATCTTCCATCGGGCGCGTCCGAATCGGTGGGCAGAATCGGGACAAGGACAGAATTACTCACAAACTCCGCCCCTTGCTCAGGCAATAATTCACACACGGTTCACTCGGCTGTGTGCAAGATTGCACGCAGCGCCCTTGAATGCAGTGCCAGTGACAAGGAGGCTTCGTGACCCCGACTCTCGCCATCGGAATTGCAGCACGGCGTGATGTACGCCTGGCGTTGCCCGGACCGACGCTTGCCGAGGCCGTTGGCAGAGGCATGGAACGACCGCAGGTGCTTTTCGCAACCGTGCCGGAGTCACGGACCTCGCTGAAGCCGTACGTTCCCGACGGACCCCGGACAGCGACATGCGGGGCTTTGGAGCGGTCCGCAGAACCCGGATGGGGCGGTGTATCGCCTGCGGAGGGCGAGCTGGAAGGCGGGCCCAATGCAAGAGCCGAATGCTGAGGGCAATGGGGCAGGCGCTTACGCTTCCCGGAGACGGAGACGCCACCGGTGACCAGCACGTCCGCTGCGTCGCGGGAGCTTCCGTCGCCTGCCCGACAGTCGAAGATGTCGCGCCAGTCGGTTTCGACGACGTCGAACTTGACCGTCCAGAGCGGTTCAGTGCGACCTACTGCCGTGCAGCCCCGAACGCCGCCGTCAGGTCGCTCCGTTCCAAAGTCCCACCAGCGGATTCTTGCAACGGTCCGGTGAAAACGCCTGTCAGCCGTCCGGCATCGCCGCCAGTCTCCCGGAAAGTGTTGCCGCGCACGGCTATGCTGTAGCGGAGATCGCCGTCGCCCCATTGTGGCGTCGTGCCGTTCGCTTCGATGGTCGACAGCCCGGTGAACGCGGCGGAACCCGCCATGCTTTCAATGTTGACGGTGATGCCGGCGTCGCCGACAACGCGCTTGGACGCGGGCGTGAAGCCCACCAGAACGCCGGACCATGACGCGCTGCCGGACAGCTGCCTGTTGGCTGCAAGGCTGGTTGCCGGGGTGGCGCCGTAGGCCCACGGTTCGGCATAGCCGTTGCGGTTCGCCACACCGAACGCCCCATGGTCGTTCTTGACGAAGAAGTGTTCGGACGTACCTGACCACGGCCCGAGGTCTTGCGGGTTCGAACTGTGACGCAACGGGCCGTAGAGTGCACGCAGTGCTTCGCGGTCAATGGGATAGAGAAGCGAAGCGGGCTGCCGCTGCCCCTGATGGGAGTCGTAAACCCGGTTGCCGCCTTCCATGATGGTGTCGAAACTTTCCGGCACATGACCGCCAATGCCCAGCGAATGCACGAGTTCGTGCGCCATCAGTATGATGGCCTTCCGTTCGTCCGCGTAGGCGGGGAAAGTGCCGCGCCACAGAAGGATGTATTCCCCCCACGACGTTGCTGCCGTCGATCCGTCTCGCGGCTGGCTTTCAGGCGCGAACTCGACGTGAATGGTGTTTGGCAGTTCCTGTCCCGAACCGAAATACCTGCCACTGGCGTTCACGGTGTGTCGAAGGCTGAATCCCGGCAATGTCGCTCCGACGCTCAGCTTCGCGCTTTCCGGCAGCGCGGCGTTTATCAACTGGACGGCCGCGAGGACGCGCCGCCTTTCGGTCGCCGTCGACTGGCCGATCACGCGCACCTCGTAGCCGAGAAGTCGACGCGAGAGGCCAGTGTACTGTCCTTCGACGGAAACCAGGTAGGCTTGCAGGTCCGCCGCCCTCGCGCCATCGTTCAGCCTGCCGTAGCGCACTTCCAGGTCCGTCCGTCCGGCAACAGCGGTTCTCGGCAGCCGTTCCGGTCCCGAACCCTGGTCGACGCCCACGCGTGTCAGGTTCCCAGTGTGGTAGACGGGCGAACGCTTCGCGTCGGTGGGTTCCTGTCCTGAATGGATCCTGTACTGGTTGTTGCTGGCGTCCAATGATCCGGGTCGTGTCGAGTCCGGCGAACCGCCGCCTCCCCCGCCGCCACATCCAGCAAGCGCGAAAATGAATGCAATAATGGTCAAACGTGTGGTCATTGGTCTTCGCCCTTCGAATTTGACTGAAAAAGCCGAACTGGTGCCGGGCCGTTGCTACATCAACCGAATAGGTGACGCCCCACCTGTTCGCCAGATGCAAGATGCGACCCCTCGCCGGCTCAAGGGCTGTGCACCTCTTCACCGGAAATCTGGCCATCCAATGCAGGAATCCTCCCAATTCCAATGTTGCGGAGATTCCATCGATGCCTCTGCTAACCCTGAAACTCAGAGCCACCGCAGGGCAAAACCGACCGCACCATGGTGCCGGCCTTGCGCGAACCACAGAGGCGTGATTTCCGATCCGTCCGCGACGGTGCATCGTTGAATGACGGAAAGAGGCGGGCGGTCCCTGGCGAATCCGACAGAGTTCGAGCCTATGCCAAAGTGACTTAGCTCGTCCCACTCCCTGACCTCGTGCGGAAAGAGATGCTGGAGTTCCTTGGGAGCGACGGCACTATTGGCAAGTTCGAAGAGCAGACCGATGTGGCTCCCGTTGAAGGCCTGCTGCGCGGAAGCGCCGGATGCCGCCATGTTCGGCCCTTCGAGGCTCAGCGCAATTCCCAACGTGACCGGCAAGGCCGGATGTCTACGTGCGCATGAGGACATCGAGTTGGAGTTCCGTGCAGTCGAGGACGGCCAGCGTTCGGTGATCCTTCGGGACGGTCGCAGGAGTGCCGGCCCAGCGCAAATGGATACGAAGCGTTTCAGCGGGCCAGGAACGGTGGCGCAGCTCTTGCGGCCCTTCGCGATCAACGTGCCGTGGAAGATGCGGACGACGCTTTGAAGAAGCGGGCACGTGTCCTGGTGGATTCGGGAGCTGTTCGATGAACGGTTCGCCGTGCCGGACAGCGGCAACCTGCATGATCACGAAGCGGACCAGATCCTGCTCAGATAGACCGGCGGCGCGATCGAGTGGCCTGACCGCTCTTGCCCCTGATCGGATTTGATGCAACTACGCCGCAACTGCGGCACGTCAGAAAGCAAGGAAGTTGATGCGGCAGGAGGCACTCGCATGGCCGCGCACGGCATAAGGCTCCTTGTAAAGGGGCGGAATGCCTGTTTCACGCGACCGGAAATGAAGGCGGAAAGGGTCTCCTACGACGTGATGACGCCGTCGGCCGCACGGGGCATTCTTGAGGCGATTCACTGGAAGCCCGCGATCCGCTGGATCATCGACCGGATCCATGTGCTGCGGCCGATCCGGTTCGAGTCCATCCGGCGGAACGAGATCGGCTCGAAGATCCCGGCGGCGCAGGCGAAGAGGGCGATGAGGTCTAACGACCTGAGAGGGCTGACTCTTCACGTCGACGAAGACCGCCAGCAGCGTGCGATGCTCTGCCTCGCCGATGTCGAGTACGGGATCGAGGCGCACTTCGAGATGACCGGTAAGGCCGGCCCGGAAGACAATCCCGGAAAGCATGCCGAGATGTTTCGCAGACGCGCGTCCAGGGGGCAGTGCTTCCACCAGCCATGTCTTGGCGTGCGGGAGTTTCCGGCGGATTTCATGCTGGTCGACGCCTTTCCTCCCTCGGAGGCCGGCGACCGTGATCTCGGCTGGATGCTGTACGACATCGACTACGCGAACGACCGGCGCTCAATCTTCTTCCGCGCGCGGATGGAAGACGGGGTGATCGACGTCGCAAGGTGTCACGCCGAGGCGCGTTCGGCATGACGATCCTTCAGGAACTGACCGATCTCTACGAGAACCGGGCACGGGAGATGGGCTGGCCAGAGTTCGGATTCTCGACCGAAAGAATCGGAGCCGTGGTCGTACTGGAGGCCGATGGCGCAGTGCGCGCCATCCGGTCATTGATGACTCTGGACGAGCAAGGCAAGCCGTGGCCACGAAGGATGGCCGTGCCCAGAGCGGTAACAAGAACGAGCGGAATCAAGCCGAACACGTTCTGGGACAAGTCCGCCTACGTTCTGGGCGTGACGGAAACGGATGACGGACCGGGACAGGCGAGGCGCACCCTTGCCGAACATGATGCATTCAGGGAAAGGCACCTGGCCTTGCTCGAGTCCGCCGAAGACGAGGCCCTGATCGCCCTGCGAAACTTCTTCCGGGCATGGATGCCGGAGCGGTTCCCGGACTTTCCCGATGCCGCATCGCTCGTTGACCAGAACATCGTCTTTCAGTTGAACGACGGCCCGTTCCTGCACGACCTGCCTGCCGCACGTGCGCTGTTGTCCGACGGTGCGCGTGACGAAGACACGGTTTGCCTCGTGACGGGGCGAAGAGGCGCCCTGGCTAGGCTGCATCCTGCGATCAAGGGCGTTGCAGGGGCACAGTTTTCCGGCGCCCTGCTGGTTTCCTTCAACAACAGTGCCGAGACGTCCCATGGCAAGGGTCAGGGCGAGAACGCTCCGGTGTCGGAAGCGGCGGCCTTCGAGTATGGCACGGCCCTGAACGCCCTGCTCGCTCAGGGTTCGGGAAATTCCATGCGCATCGGCGGCGACACGGTGGCATTCTGGGCCGACCAGCCGGAAGCGGAACAGGCCCTTGAAGCCTTGCTCGCAGGCACTGACAGTGCCGCCGCCGAGTCGGAACTGCGTGCGCGGGTCGAGGCAGTCGCGGCGGGACGGATGCGCCCGGGCGAGGTCCTCGACCCGGAAGCCCGGCTATTCGTGCTGGGCCTCGCCCCGAATTCGGCGCGACTGGCGGTCCGGTACTGGCATCCGGGAACGCTACGCGGGTTCGCCCGGGCCCTGGCAGATTTCTGGTCGGATTGCGCCGTCCAGCCTTCGCCATTCGTGAAGGACGGACTGGACGTGTACCCGAAGCCGCGGGTCCTGCTTCACGATCTTGCGGCGCAGCGTGAGGCGAAGAACATCCCCAACGGCCTCGGCGGCGCCCTGATGAGCGCGATTCTGACCGGCGGCCGCTTTCCAGCCACCTTGCTCCCCGCCGTCATCGGACGGGTTCGTGTCGAGGGAGAGCCGGACTACGGCAATCACGGAAACGTCGATGGCCGCCGCGCAGCCATGTTGCGCGCGATCCTGCGACGCAACTGCAGACAGGAGGTGCCGATGGCTCTGGATGAAAGGGCCTCTGACACGGCCTACCTGCTTGGGCGGCTCTTCGGGGCATACACCTACGCGGAAAGAAGCCGTCAGGGGAGAGGCGCGAGCCTTCGCCGGCGATACATCGGCGTGGCTTCGGCCACGCCGGCACGCATCTTTCCTGTCCTGATGCACGGATTTGAGCGCAATCTCGCCGCCCTGTCGGAGGCGGGCGGGCTAAGGCGCGCCGCCGGCGCGAGAGCGGACAGCGCCGTCGCCTCCGTGCTTGCGTGCCTGCCGGGAGAAGGTGGCCTGCCCGCGAACCTGCCGCTGGAGGCGCAGGGGCGCTTCTTTGTCGGCTTCTACCACCAGGTTTCGGCCTTCTACGCCAAGGCCGAGGATGCAGCTGAGACCCTGATTGGCGGCGAGGAAACTGAAGGAGAAACCGGGTGACGCAGGATGCAGCAATGGATGCCGGCGCGGAACGAGCGGGCGGGTTGGGCAACCGCCACGATTTCGTGCTGTTTCTTGATGTCGAGAACGGGAATCCGAACGGCGACCCGGACGCGGGGAACATGCCGCGGATGGATCCGGAGACGAGCCAGGGCCTGATGACCGACGTCTCGATCAAGCGAAAGCTCCGGAACTTCGTGGCGGAGGTTCACGGGAATTCGTCGCCGCATCGCATCTACTTCACCGAGCGCGCCGTGCTCAACGAAGCCCATCAGGAGGCGTGGGAGGCGACCGGCGTCGAGCCGCAGAAGGCCAAGGACTACAGTCGGCTTCCCAAGGAGGATGCCGAAGCGAGAAGGCTGACGGACTGGATGTGCGCCAATTTCTGGGACATCCGGACCTTCGGTGCGGTCATGTCCACCGGCGTGAACGCGGGCCAGGTGCGCGGTCCGGTGCAGATCTCCTTTGCGCGCTCGGAAGAGGCCATCATGCCGATGGAGGTGTCGATAACCCGTTCATCCGTCACGAACGAGAGAGACCGGGACAAGGAGCGGACGATGGGCCGCAAGTACATCGTCCCGTACGGCCTCTATCGCGTGCACGGTTTCGTCAACGCCAAGCTTGCGCAGCGAACGGGATTCTCGGTGGACGACCTGGGTCTCCTGTGGACGGGACTGCGCGACATGCTCGACCTCGACCGCTCGGCCGCCCGCGGCATGATGTCGGCAAGGCGGCTCATCGTCTTCCGGCATGACAGCGAACTCGGAAACGCGCAGGCGCACCGATTGTTCGAGAGGGTGCAGGTCAGTCGCGTGCATGGAGGGGAAGCCGTGCCTGTCGGTGACGCGCGGACCCATGACTGGCCGCCCGCCAGGACGTTTAGGGACTACCGGGTCGAAGTGAACGACACGGACCTTCCGAAGGGCGTCACCCTGATCGAGCCCTGGTGAGCGACCCGGACCGGATCTGCCCGCAACAGCGTTGCAGCACAGGCTGTTCTGACCCCGCCAATGCGCGCTTCTCAAGTCGAGCGGCCATGGGAAGCGAAACGCATGGTCTCGACCCGCAGATGGGCTTCCTGCACCGTGACCGGACGAGGCGCATGTCCCCTGGCGCTTCACCTGATGGAGGAGTTGCAGGCGCCCGTGCCGACCGCGTGGCGCTGACCTTGGTGAACCGATGGCAATCGTCCAGCCGGCACCTTGAAGTTCGGGAACCCGGGGCGGTCCTGTTGACCGCAGCCGTGCGGAAGACCGTCCTTCAAGCCTGTCATGAACGCAAGCGCATGCAGCTGCGCCAGGCCCGGCTGAACGAAAGACTGGCCTTGGACCTGGTGCCGCAGGTCCTGGCCCAGCTGCTCGACAGGCATCTGCGCAAGGACGTCAACGGCAATCCGGCCTCGATCTGGAGCCAGAGCTGCATGTATTCGTCACATGCACCGTCGCCGTCCGGTCGGAAGGCGGTGCAGGGCGATGGCGGCGGGTTGCACGAATCCGCGAAGACCGTGGTCAACGCGTGCAGCTTGCCGCTCTTGAACGCGAGGTCGATCCGGCACGCTGGACAGCCATGTACGCGGCTGGTTGATGCAATCGATCCCGACAAGGACAGCCTGAGATTCTGCTTTCTCGGGCGGGAATGGCGCCGCCGCGTAGAGCGTTTCGGCGCAAATCCGTCCGAAGACCCGGACGGCCTGCCGATTGCATGATGCGAACCGCGAGAGACCGCTCGAGTAGGTGTGACGGCTTGCCCGGAGACCCGTCAGGCGGCAACCTGCACCACCGGCACCGCGCATTGCGGAGCTGGCACCGGATCGCCGTGCTCGCGCAAGCTCTCGATATGCAGGACCATGGCTGCACCGATCTCGCGGATCACGTCGTCTCTGGTCGCGCCGGTCGCCACGCATCCGGGCAAGTCGGGCACCTAGGCGGCATGGTTCTTCGGCGCCTTCTCAATCACGATCGTGTATTCCATCTCCATTTTCACTTCTTCAGTCCTGCTTGTTTCATGATGCTGGCCCGAGTGCCTGGCGGGAGGTCGTCGCTGGCCTTGCCGGCCATCGTCACCGTCCCCGGCTTGTCGGGATGCCGGTACCGGCGATGGCTGCGCCTCATCCTGATCTGAGACCAGCCCTCTCGTTCGTCGAAACGAATCGTGTCACGTGTTTTGGGCATTCGACACAGACATCCAGTTTGACGACCGGGAGACTCCTGCGCCGCAGGGCCCCACAGCGATCAAAATGAGGCCCCGCTGTTCGTGGTCCCTCGGAGCGCCCTGACCCGCTTGAACGTCGGCACTGATTCGACCTCGGCAAGGTCCACATTCGTTGCTGCTTCGGCGATGGCTTTGGCCTGATCGAAGGTCAAGCCCCCGGCCTTGAGTTGGCGCGTCATCAGCGGGGTGCCAAAGGAAGCGTCCGCCATGCCGGAAAGGAAGCATCGCCTGGATTCAGCTTCAACCCTGGCTCCACCCTGATCGCAACCAGCTGTCAATGATTTGGTCCGGAACCCTGACACGGTCCGCGAGTCCCGATACGACAGGCAATTTTCTGCCACCCGCGAAACAAATCGTTCCACCTCAGCCCAAGTCATTGAAAGCGATTGAAATCCAGAAACGCCGACTCTGGACCTGAAGCCGGCCCATTCGGGCCTATCCTGTGCGCGCAGCTTGACCAAACCCCGTTCGCCGGTGTCGTTCTGGCCGTTTCCGTGTCGCTGGCCGGCTTGCCTCGACAGTTCCGGCTGGGCTGTCAACGCAACGACTGCCGAACGTGACAAAGACCTGAATCCGTTGTCCTGTGCGACGCGAAATCGGCCCGGCGCTCCGTACGTTCGCACCTCAAAGGGTCCACCGGACGCCTTGTCGCACTTCGAGCGAACCGGTGTTCACCGTCCTGGCCGAACATGTTTGCAGCATCCTTCTGGAGGTTCGCAAGATGAAGTCGGCACGGGACGAAGCCCATGAGCCTCGCGCCACGGACGTCGTGGGCGGACCTGCGCGGCTTGAGCGCCCGAATTCGGGCGCCGATGAAGGTCACCGATGGCATGTGTCTGTTCTCCTGTTCAGTTGCAACGGAGAGCAGGACTCCGTCATGGCCCTCCCCTGCGCTGCGGGTTGGCGGGAAAACGTGCAATTGAATCAACGGCGTGGAAATCGCGTCCAGCACCCAAGGTGGATGGGGTGTTCCCGCGAGAAGGAACGCAGGGGAATTGGACCTGACGAAGGAAGGCGCACAAAGACTCGCACGCTGGCCTGCCGAGGTGCGCTGACCGGTCCGCATTTCCTAATCGAGTTCAATCGGGTAGTCAGGAAGGATCGCCCCCGTCACGCGGGCGTGGATCGAAACGTGCCGTGAACGCGCATGGTCAGGATTGCACACATCGCCCTCATCGCCGGGGGCGTGGATCGCTGCAAGCAGTTTGCAGACACTGGACACGTCTGACATTGTCGCCCCCATCACGGGCGCGTTGATCGAGACGTGGCTGTGCTGATCGCGCGCGTCGTGGCGCGACAGTCGCCCCATTGCGGGGCGTGGATTGAAACTGTGTGCCGGTGGCTTGCCATTGCATAGGAATGCGTCGCCCTCTACAAAGGGGGCGTGGATCGAATCCTCCGCATGTGCTCACGCGCGAGATGGCTGAGGCGCGCGCCGAAAGCAGGAGCTGATCAGGCAACGCCGACTTGAACCCGACCACTTTGCCAACCTTCGAAGGGTCCGGACAAGGGCATCACATCTCCATCCCGGCGTCGCGTGATCCCCTGGACCTGTCCCGTTCCGTGGCACGTTCCCGCTCGCGAGCCTTCTGCTGCTCCGAAATCCGGCCCCTGTCCGCCGCCCTGGCCCGGTTACCGCCGGGCCGCTCCGCCATAGAACTCGCACAGGCGACAGGGGAATGCGCGCCCATTGCAATGACGACCTGTCTGGAAAGGAAGGAACGCATGGCGAACATGGACGGGCAGCCGATCAGGAGCTACAAGTACCGGCTCTACCCGAACGGGGCGCAGGAAGCGGCCCTCTCGGACATGCTCGGACACTTCCGCGACCTCTGCAACGCTGGCCTGCTTCCGCGTGCCTGCTTCCGCGTGCCTGCTTCCGCGTGCGCGGACGGCCGTCCAAACGTGGACAGCCTGTGGAAAACCTGGATCTGCATCCCTGAAAACCGCCCCAAAAGTCTGAATCCGGGGTTGACCCCAAACATGGATGCTTCGGTCGCGAAGCGTGCGGGCTGCCGCGTAGCTTGGCCGAGAAGCCGTGGCCTTCAGGCGACGGAGTGTTCACTGCGCATTGCCAACACCCTCGAGCACCGAGATGCGCTCGCCGCCCCCAGGGTCTCGCGGAGCGCCCTTGCGTCGTCGGTGACCTGCTGTTGTTTTGGGCTGCTCTGCCGTGTGTTCGGATTCAATCCGACTGTTTGGCCAATTTCATGGATTTTGGCCGCTCGCCGGAAAGTTATCCCTGACTTACCCACATTGTTGGGACGTAAGACGAATAGTCACAAAGGTCGTCTCAACCAGCCGACCCGCACAGAACTTTCACCAGGCGAATGAACGCCTGCCTCATCTGTTCCAGTGACGCCTCCAGCATGCCATGTTCCCACTCCATGTCCGCTTTCTTCGGCTGAAAGGTCGACGACGGCATCGTGTTCGTCACCGGCTTCGACAACGGCCGACGCTTGCGGAACTTGGCTCTCTTGACCATGCCCGAACCGTGCGACCGTTCGCCCCTGAAGCCGTCAGCTCCCGAAGTCAACACTTGACTCTCTGGCGTGTGTCGCCGTTTGCTCACCGCGCCAACACTCTTTGCGGTCCAGCCTTGTGCCGGGCTATCCGCTGAATTTGCCATGACCCGGCAGGCGGTGGCTCCCCGACGCCTCGGCGAATGGGCAGGGGCATTCTTCAATGCAAAGATTTTGGCAACGGCCCGGCACATGCCGGGCGGTTTGGCATTCGCAAGGCGGTCGCTCTGGAAGGCGACTCTACCAATCGAGGGAGAATTCAATGATACGATGGAAGGTCATCGCCGCGACGGTCGCGGCGGCTGTAGTGCTTGCAGGATGCGGTGGCGGCGACTTTTTCGACTACGGCAAACTAGTTTGTCCCGACGGCACCATCATCGAGGATCGCGCCGGGGCTAGGTGCCCCAGCTCCAACCAGGGTGGCCAGCAGACGCGCGGACCAGGATATGCCGGAAGCCTAGGCGAGGCTTTGACCGCTCTGAATTCGTTAGATCGCCGAACAAGTCAAATCGGACCAATAGCTGCTATTGCCTCATGCACCGCCGACACGACCCAATCAGCGTGCGTCCCAAGCCTTCGACGAACAGTCGGCTTGGGAAACCGAGGTCTAAGCCACCCCGGCAACCTTGCATGGGTACGTCCATCACAAGTGAACGTTAGGAATCTTGTAGGAACATTCAACGCCCAGCACGGCAGCGAACAAACCTACGGAGGCTGGGGCGAATGGTCATATTTCTACACGACGAACGGTGCCCATGAAAACGCACCGCGCGCCGCAGCCCAAACACAGCAACACGGGCGCTTTCAAGGTGGTAGCTCCTCCGCATGCCCCACCTGCCACACCCAGTATGTTCTCGCCGTCCGCAACGGCGTCGCCTATAGGGGCCATCCAACCGGCACCGCAACGTACAACGGCTACACCTACGCTGCCGTCGTCCGCGCAAACGCCTCAGGAGGGAGCAATCAATTCGCCATCGAACGAAGTGGAATCAGTTTGGGCGACGCCACACTTCGCGCCAACTTCAGCACGAACAGGCTCGACGCAACATTCAACAACTTCAATGGTGGCCGCCGCGAGCTATCTTCGGGAGTCCATTTCTCCAACGTCCCGATCACGTCCTCAGGTTTTGCACAGAACACCACAAGTCAATGCGACGGATGCGGCAAATTGATCACCGGCAATTTCTACGGGCCAGACAGCCAAGAAATCGCCGGAACGTATGCCTTCGAAAACCATTTGCCGTCACAAAACCTTTGCGAAGGAAGCGCGTGCAGGCTCGGCTACGTCATAGTCGGCTCGTTCGGTGGCAAACGCTAAACCAAAAACTCCCCGGAACGGGGAGTTTGACTCGGGGCAAGGGGGCGGCGTGTGTCGCCCCTTTTGGTCTGTCAGACAGGAAAGGCAAGTGCTCACCCCATTGTCTGGCGTCTTGATCGAAACAGTCAACCGCCCTTCCCTGCAGGGCAATCGTGATGGCGGCGGCCAGGAAAATGTTCCCATCGGAAACGATGTGCCAGACCTAGCCCCGGACAAAAACTAGGCCAAGGCAACCCAGAGTATCGTCCAAGGCGCGGACAATGGAAACCGGTTGTGCGTTGGATTATGGCCGCGCGGAGGAAACGCACGTGGGTTTGGCGTCTGGCCTGGCGCTTGCTGAATCGCCCTCGTTCCCTTGTCGGTGAAGGGAAGTCCTCTCAGGCACCGCTTCCGGACGGCAGGCCCGCACGACGTGGCGGAGATCGCCTACCGGTCCCGCTTGGCCGCAAATGCGCCCGCGATGCCGTTGCGGTGAAAGAGCCCGCCTGCTTCCTCGTGGCCGGGGCCGTAAAGGCGGCCGTAGATGCTTCCCTGTGCTCCGACGCCAAAGCTTCCGTCCCGAAAATACCCGGATCCGTCGTCGAACAGGACGTCGTCGGTCCCGAATTCCCGGTCCTGGAGAGGCAGCCCGCGCCAGACCATGTTGCCGATGCCGTCGCCGGTGTCCTCGTTCACGATGTTGGTGAACGCGACGTCGACCGAGACCGCGACCCCGGCGGCAAGGCCTGAAACGATGACGGCGGAATCGCCATGCACAATGGCTCCGGATCCGCTGGACGAGGAGGCCTCCACGCCGGACATGACGCCGGACCAGGTCGCGGTGTCACCCGGCGAGGTCAACGGGCCGGAGTGGTTCGCGTCTCCAAACCAAGCGGTCTGGTAGTGAGTGAAAACCACGTCCCCCTGCGTCGTGAACGTCTCCACGAAAAAGAACCCATGGTCCATCCAGGCGCCGTACGTCCGGTAGAAGGCCGAAAAGTGTTCCTCGACCACGGTCCGCGCCTTGCTTGCCAACGCAATTCCCCGGCGCGGTTCGAGGAGTTCGAAGCCGGACAGATCCGGCCGGTGATCGTCGCTCGGGTGGCGGGCACGGCCTGCTGCAGGCCGGTCGACGTGAATCGCGCCGATGACCGGACATCCCAGTGCCTCGCAGGTCACGGCCCCATCTCCCCCGAAACTGGACGCGACCGGCCACGTCGAATCGTAAAGCCTGCGCCGCAGCAGATCCTCGACCGCATCCTGGGCCGTCGAGAGGGGCACAACGGCGGGCATGCCGCCGGAGGGGTCGTAGCCGACGCTGCCGTCGGCGCCGACGACGACCTCGCAGGCCGGCATGTCAGCCGGACAATGGATGGTTACGTTGCCGCGGTCCACCGCCGTGCCGGCCTCGACAGTGATGCGGCTCCCCGGATCGAGCCCGTGGTTGGCGGTCACACCGACAAGTACCCTGACATCTTCGGACCGTGCCGGTTGCCCGCCATCGCCCGCACAACCGGACATTACCGCCACGACGGGCACGGCCACCGCCAGCAGAGAGAGGCGACGGAACTCCCGGACGCACACGGGAAGCCATTTCAAGGAGTCACTGTTCATCTATCGAGCCTATCTCCGCACGTTGCCAATTTCCACTCTCTCCCCCGGGCATCGAACGGATACGCCCGACGACCGGTCTGAGGCTCCGAACAACAGTGCACATCCTCGCTTGGAAGCACGTCAAGGTCTACATTTCTCCTCTTGTGCGTCGAAAACTACAAGCAATCATTGGGAAGAGACACATGTGAGTGACCGTTTCGACTACCCGTAGGCCGTTCCGCGTCCTGCCCCGGCAACCCGGCGACATTTGGCTCAAGAACACTCCCGGACACGCCGGGACGGCCCGAAGGACCGATTTCCCGCCCTGCCAGCGCAATCCCGCACTGGAAAACGTTCTGTGCCGCGTTGACATCGCGGTCCGTCACCAGACCGCAGCCGCCGCAGGCAATCTCTCGCGCGCCAATGGCTTTGGCTGCCGGTATCCGCAGGCGTGGCAGCCCGTGCTCATGTGCTGGGGGCGCACCCGCACGATTTCCCCGCCGGCACTCTCAGCTTGCGGGTCAGTTGCAGCAGAGTCGTCCCCATTGCGCTCGGCAATTGGACGCGCCAACGTCGGTTGCCGTATCATGTTCAAGGCCTGGGGCTCCGTTACGGCAATCCGGACTTGGCGTTTCACGATGCTGGCCGAAATCTCGTGGAGCGCGTTCCGCTCCCGTATCCTTGTCCGCCCCCAATCGCGTTGGAAGGCCTTCACCTTCTTGCGGCGGGACGCGTGACCTTTCTTCGCTCTGGCCACCACGCGCTGTGCCCGCTTGAGCGGTCACCTGTCGATGGTGACGGCGGGCACGGTCTCTCGGAACGACATGATGGCGCGGCTGCGAATTCCCTTGTCAATGCCAACAGGTCCTCCGACCGGGGCGGAAGGCCGGTCTTCGAGTTCGACAACGAACTCGACGGAGACAAGCAGGGCTGTCTTGACCACGCGGGCCTGCAACACCTTCGAGTCAAGTGGTACGGACGGCGGTCGGAGGCGTCCCATGCCTTTCACCCAGAGCGAACCGTCTCGAATGATGAGGTCTGAACGCCTATTGGAGATCGGAAACGTCTGGTCCGGCATCGGACTCAGCCGACTGCCGAGAAGCCCCGAACGCCGCATCGAGATCGTCCCGCTTCAAGGTGCCCGCCATCCCTTCGTGGGCGATTCCGATGAAGGATCCTCGAACCTTTCCGTCGTCGCCGGACTCCCAGGTGCGCCAGAACGAATTGCCGCTGACTTCGATCGGATAGTGGAGATCGCCGTCGCCCCATCTTGTGCCGGTCCCGATCAGGCCGGGCGCCGCCCCGGTCTCCCACCGCTCCATGTCGGTGAAGTCGAGATCTCCCGTCAGCGTGTTCAACTGCACGACCATGGTGGCGGCGCCGGCCACGGATTCGGCTTGCGGAGTGAACCCCAGGAGCCGTCCGAGCCATCGGGCACTGCCGGAAGTCTGGTCATCCTCGCTCAGCCATTGATGCGGAAGCGGGCCGTTGGCCCAGCTCTGGGTCAAGCCGTTGCGATGCGCGGCACCGAACGTGGCCCTCCCGCCGGGGATCTCCAGCTGGCCAAACAGAACATCGGAGGTGTCTTCCCACGGACCCAGCGAGAGGTGGATGTCGCTCGCGGGCTCGCCGGGATCCAGGCGGTCGTAAACGGCAAAGAGCGCATCACGGTCGAGCTGGGACAGAATGAAGCCGCTGTTCTCATTACCCAGGGCCACCATCGCGCTCTCCGGGAACAGGTAGGGGTCGGGATGGTTGCGACCGAGAGCATGGATGATCTCATGCGCAACGGTATGCAGCATGTGTTGCGTTTCGACGGCCGTATGATCGACCCATATGGAAGCCTTGATGATTTCATCACCCCTCAGATATGAAGTCGCGCACCCAATTGCCTTTTCGCAATTTCCGCTCCTGATCCGGTCAGGCCAGCTGTCCCAGGGCGCGAACGCCACGACAATCTCCCCGAAGGCCGGCTCCTGTTCGGAAAAAGCGCGATCGGTGCTGAAGCTGAGCTGCCAGTCACGCGGCAGGGAGTCGTTCAGCAAATGAATCACGTTCCGCAACGCACGCAAGTTCTCGTCGCTCGTGCCATCTGCCGCCCTGATGACGGGTGGCGAATTGCCGAACCTTCGCAGTCGACCGCCATCCTCGCCAGCTTCGGCTTCCAGATACTGGGAGAGCCTCTCATGAGACGTGCCGTTGATGACTTGATCGTGCCAGACCGCAGTGTCGCCATGACTGGTCGTAGCTGGCGGAATGCGCAGATAGGGAGAATGGGCACCGACCGGCAGGATGGTTTCGAAGACACCGCTGCCCACATGCACCATCTTGTCAATTCTGAAATGAGGCGACCAATTGTCGACAAAGGTGACTGCCTGCGGCTGCGGGACAACTTCGGGCTCGGCCACGGACGCACCTTGGTCGCCTGTCCCACCGCAGGCACCGAGTGCCAGCAGGATGAACGCTGCGAAAGACGTGATGCGGGTGCGGTCCACTGACGTTTCCACTCTCTCTCAAGCATCCGAGAACTTCCGGCGCGACGACCATCGGCCCGAAACCGTGCTCAGTGACGGTCGGGCGCGTCTCGATCCTGGAGTCTGCCGGTTCGACTCCTGGACCTGGCTCCGGTGTCTCTGCTTAACGGATACAGTGCGCGCAGGCCGCAGGCAAGGATTCCGGACTAGCCCGACTTCCGCAACTCGAGGGTTTCGAGGTCCGTAACCCATTGATATTCCTGAATCCGACCCCCAAAGGTCGGCACTACACGGCGGCCGACGGACAGCGGGTTGCACGCCGTCACGAAGAGAGTCGTGGCGCGCCTTGTGCCGGCAGGGTCATGCCGAGCTGGTGCAGCAGAAGCTCGTGCTCCTTCCTTGGCTGGGTGTAGCGCGGCAGGACGAGATGCCGGCCGTCGGTTGTGGGCAGATGCACGTCCACCATCTGGATCGTGCCGAACGCCTCGATGATGGCGCGCGGGGTCAGCCCGCCGGCACGCGGGCGGGCGATGTTCTTCAGCGTCACCAGCAGGCAGTAGGCGATGAACGAGACGAAGATGTGCGCTTCGATCCGCTCCTCGACCTGGTGGAAGACGGGACGGACCGCGAGGTCGTGCTTCAATTCCTTGAACGCCTGCTCGATTTCGACGAGCCGCATGTACAGGCGCCAGAGCTCGGCCGGGTCCTCGGCCACCATGTTGGACCGCAGCAGGTAGCGGCCCTCGCGCCGCCGGACCTGGCGCAGCCGTTCGCGGCGAAGGCGGAACGAGAACCCGTGCGCGGAGAGCTCCTCCTCGGTCGCCGGCACGCGGATGTCGACCAGGCCCCAGGCCCGGCCCGCGTCCTTCCTGGCAGCGCCGAGCTTGAGCATCAGCTGGTCGCGGCCGTTGGACTGGCCCTGCAGCTCGCCGAGCCGCCGCCAGAGCCTCTTCAGGCGGCGCCGGCGCATGGCGCGTTCCTTGTGCAGCCGCCCCTCCGAGCGCACCAGCACGTACAGTTCCCCGTCATCGGCGAGAAGCTTGACGTCCACGCTCTCGCGCACCTCCTGCCAGGGCAGGTCGAGGAACGCCTTCTCGAATTTCGTCAGCCGGCCCTTGGGCGTGCCGACGAGATAGCGCACCGGCGCGTCGCCCTCGCGCATCTGCTGCAGGGTCTCCTCCGTCGGGATGCCGCGGTCCATGATCCAGATCCGGTCGGACCGGCCGTACTGCCGCTCGATCCGCTCGAGGAAGCCGGCCAGCGTGCTCTGGTCCGAGGTGTTGCCCGGCATCACCTCGTAGGCCAGCGGAAAGCCGTCCGGCGTGACGACCAGCGCGATCACCACCTGCACGCAGTCCGGGCGGCTGTCGCGGCTGTAGCCGAACTGGCGCTTGTCGTCGAACGGAGGATCGCTCTCGAAGTAGGTCGAGGTCAGGTCGTAGACCAGGATGTCGAACCGCGCGTCGAACAGCGCCGCCCATCGCTCCCGCAGGAAGGAGAAGAACGCCTGCCTGTGCGCGAGCAGCCTGTCGAGGCAGCGGTACAGCGTGTCCGCAGGGATCGCCCGGTCGCAGCCGAGCAGGTCGCGCAGGGCGCTGTGCTCGAGCCAGTGGCGGTGCAGGCGCCACTCGCTGCCCGGATCGACCAGCCGGTAGCAGGCCAGGATCTTCAGCACGTCGAGCCAGCGCGTGCCCTGCCGGCTCGGAGGCAGGCGCGGCGCCCAGAACCGGTCCAGCTCAAGCCGGTCCCACAGGGTCAGGGCCAGCCAGCAGGCCCCCCACTGGCGAGGGTCGTGCAGCGACACCTCCGCGACGTTGATCTTCACCACCTCGCAGTCCAGCTCGGGCGCCTCCCGGTCCTCGGGAAACAGCGCCACCTGACGCGATCCCGACCGGCCTTCCAGCACCTCGATGGCGCGGCACCACGCCGCGCGCTGGCTGTCGTTGATCTCGCCGAGATACAGGACCTGACGCTGGACGACCCGGCCGCCGCGCACGCGGCAGTTCTCCACCACGCTCCAGTAGCGGTGTTCCTTGCCGTCCTTGAATCGCTTCTTGCAGCGCACGAACATGGGCGGAGACTCCGCCGTCGCGGCCACCAGATCAAGGGGGCAGGTCGGCACTACACGCGACTTCTGGGGGTCGGGTCCTTGAAAACAAGACGTTTCCCGCGCCGAAACCCGCCAAATTAGTCAAATCACGCGCCGAGTTTCTGAAGTCGGGCTAGGTGCGCCCTGACCACAAGATGGCTGCCGACATCGGTGCATGCTTCATGGCGCGCAAGAGTCACGACTCGCATGCGTTCTCGAATCCCGTCCGGATCCGGTCCTTTCGGACGCCGGTCAGCGGAGGCCTTCTTGCGTTCTTGCCACGCCTTGCGTTCCCGAGGAAAAGCGGTACCGTGTCGCCGCCGGCGATGACCCGGGCATTCGGGAGCGCGGGATGCGCTCAAGCGGGAGGACATGTCATGCCAGAACCCAGGCTCACTTTTGCAGGTCCCGTGCTGGCGATCATGCTGGCGCTTTCCGGATGCGGCGGCGGAGGCGGAGGCAGTCCGCTGGCCGACCTGCCTGGCCTTCTCGTCGATGCAACAAAGTCAGGCGAGACGGCAAGGAGGGCGGCAGCCGCAGCACGCACGGCGGTTGAAATGGCCGGGACTGCCGTCGGAGGCTTGACGGCGGTCGCCGTACAGGGGGATTCCACGAGGGCACAACTCAATGCGCAGGCGGTTCTCGACGCGGAAACGACCGTGAAGACGCAGCTCGGGATAGCGCAAGAGGCATTGAAGGACGCGCAGGACGCACGGAAAGCTGCACAAGCGCTGCAGGATGTGGTGGACGCCGATCTCTTCCTGACGAACATCGAAGGCCAGGTCAGCAGGGTGGAGACGCATGTCGACGAGATTGCCGATCTCCTCGAGGAAGGCGCCGCCCTGGCAGGCTATGTCGCGACCGTGAAAGAGCGTGACGGCAGTCGCACGCCCGGGGAGATCGCCCAAGATGTTGCAACGGCCATCGCGGAGGTGATCGGAGCCGGTTCGGCGCCGGACACCGACTTCACCGCGCCGGCGCTTTCAACGCGCCCGCAAAACGCCGCTCCGCTGGCACTGACTGGCAAGTCCGGAATCACGTGGGCGGAAATTCACGGCAAGGATGTCGACGACAATCTGTCGGTGTCGATCGCCGGCATGACCGCGGTGGAAATCGCCGCCGAGTTCGGCACGTTGCCAGCTGATGGCCACACAAGCGGATCACGGGTAGACGGCACATATCTTGGCATTCCGGGCTTTGCCCAGTGCCAGGGCACGTGCTCCGTCGGCACCGCGGGCAACGCTGCAGGAAAGCTGGTCGGCAACTGGATTTTCCTGCCGACATCACCGAACCAGGGATATGTGCGCAACGATGATGGAAGCTACGCTCCGCCGGCGGACTATGCCGAGTACGGGCACTGGCTGGACAGGGATTCTGCAAGCGGCAACGCACTTCGGCTGAACCTCTACATTGGCGGAACGTCTGCCGGATCCGAGCCCGGCGACCTGGGAGCCCGTGCCATGGATGCGGCGAACCATGACGGCAATGTCGCCAGCTACGAGGGCCGGGCGTCAGGCATGTCGGTGACACGGGAAACCGATGCGAACGGGATGACGGTCTCCGGCACCCTGAAGTCAGGCGCGTTCACTGCCGACGTGCAGTTGACGGCACGGTTCGGCGTTGATCCGACGGTTTCCGGCCATGTGGACAACTTTGAAGGCGGCGCGCACGTCAACAGTGCATGGCGAGTCGATCTCGAGACGATGGACCTGAGTGAAGGAACTGCAGGAACCGGCATCGCGGATGGCGGCGGGGATCCCGGCACCTGGAGCTCCGATCCGTATGCCCCGGATGGCGTCGTTCGTCCGACCGGCATCAACGGCGTGTTTCATGTGCATTTCGGGGACGGCCATGCAATGGGCGTCTATGCAACCCGCAACAGTGACGATGATGCCGATGACATGTAGGGGGACCATGTGTCCGACTGAAATGGTGCGAAGGTTCGACGTCGTGCCTGACGTCCCGGGAGAAACCGGCCTCGCCGTCAATTGGAAATCGATCATGTGAGGCGACTCTCCTAAGGAGTGTCTCACGGCGGTTGCCGGTGGGTTCAACGTGGGAACCACCACGGTTGCGTGCCAGCCGAGTTCCTGACCGAAAGCGGACAACCGCATCTGGTCCGACTTCGGAGACTTGGCGGGTGATCTGGCTGATTTGGCGTTTTCGGTGCGGTAAGCACCTCGTTTTCATGGGGCCAGACTCCCGAGATCGCGTGCAATGCCGACCTGCTGCCCCTTGATCTGGGGATCGCGGCGGCGGAATCTGCGCCCACGTTCGTGCGCGGCAGGGGGCGATTCGAGGACGACAAGGACCATCGCTGCCGGAGCGTGGCCAAAACTCCCGGGTGCGCGGCGATCAGGTCGCCCGGCGCCAAGTCCTGCATCTCGGCGAGATCAACGACATCCAGCGCTGCGTGGTGCCGCGCGATCGAAGCGCCGGAAGGCCGGCCGGGTCCGCGATCTGGCGCGGACTGTTCGGCCTCGGCCCATTCACGCAGGCTCGTCGGCGTTGGTGACGCGAGCCTTTCCGCTCAGAACTGCCTGACGAAGCTGATCTCGGCACCGGTTCGCCGATAGTCGGCCTGCTGTGCGTTGCTTTCGCGCCGCTCGTGCGTGACGGAGAGCTGCGGGCTGAAGCCCCGGATCGTCAGGTCCCTCTTGAGCGCGGTGAGGCGAATCGAACGTGTCACGTCATCGCGCGGCGTGCCGTCCAGGACGTTGGTCGGCGCCCGTCCCGGCCCCTCGTAGCCGGCCCACCGTCCGGTGAGGGTTCCCGAAACGCTGAAGCCGCGCGGAAGCGCCGCGTTCGCGCCCAGCGAGACCCATCGCGTGCGGCTGTGCAGATCCCCGAATTCCGGACGCTCGCGCGCCCAGCCGGCACGGAAGTCCGTTTGCAGGATGGGTGTCGCCGCCCAGGACAGGCTCACGGACAGGTCCGTTGCGGGCCCGTCGAGATGCGTGCTGTTGTCATTGCGCTTCTCGGTCCATGATGCGCCGAACCGCCCCGAGAGGCGCGGAGAGAGCCGCCTGGAGGCCTCCAGCCGGAAACCAAGGCTCCGGCTGGTGGGATCGCCGGCCTGCCAGTCCCGGCGTGCTGCGAGCAGGAGGCTCGCCTCGGTGCGCGGGCCGATCAGCCAGCGCGGACCGACGTGTCCGCCGAGCCCCATGCGGTCGAACCGCGAGCCGGAATAGTCGCGCAGGAAGATGTCGCCGCCCAGGCGAAGCCGCCAGTTCGGCGCGAGCGGCTCCTGGCGCTCGCCGCCGGCCCAGAGCGCGAGCCCGACGCCGGATTTCTCCCCGCCGTCGTCCAGCGTGAACGGCAGGCGCTGCCCGAAGACGTCGAGCAGGACCGTTTCGCTGGCCGAGGCTGCGCCGATGTTCGTGTCCGGGGCCAGCGCCATGCCGAAATGCCCGCTCCAGCGCCTGCGTGCCCGCATCTCCGCCAGGTGGAGGTTGATGTTGGCCACGACCGGCTCCGGCGGATTGGCGGCGAGCGCGCGCTCGAAGTGCCGTCTTGCCAGGCCGTCCCTTCCCCGGAGGAAGAAGGCGCGTGCGAGATCGAGACGCACGCGCACGAGGTCAGGATGCTCGGCCAGGATCGCGCGAAAGATGGTTATGGAGGCGTCCAGAAGCGCCTCGCGCGCTGCAGCTTGCGAAGGGTGCGTCGCCTGGGCCGAGACAAGCATGGTCGCCCCGGCATCGAAGAGCAGGTCCACAGCCCGTGGGTCCCTGGACAGGTGCGGACGGACGACGGCGACCGCCTCCTCGACTTCGCCCTGGAGCAGGAGGTCGACGGCGGCGTTCAGGTCGCTCTCGACAGAGCCGGGGACCGGCGCGTCCGCGGCAACGCCCGGCTGCGAGGCCGGGAGATGCTCCGCGCTCCTGAGCGCCGTGCCGAAGAGGCAGAGCAGGGACGCCGCGAGGAGCGGGGCAAGGGCGGAAACGAGGTTGCGCATCGGATATTCTCCATTGGGGTTGCAGGCATGCGGTTGCCGCTGCACCACTATCCCAGAATCATGGCCTTGAAAACCGGCAGGAAGAGACGAGTGGCAAAAAGCCTTGCCCAGCCGAGGTTCCGGACGCCTGTCGTGCCAATGTTCACGACGGCAGCCCCCGCCCCGGGCGACGGCGACCCTCGCGAAAGCAAGACGGTTTATGCGGCGGCGGTTGCGAGGATGAGATCTGTCGGCGGTTCGGGGCAGTCGAAGTCGAGATTGCAATGGTGTGCTCAGTCACTCGCACTGTAACCTGAACAATGATTGGCTTCTGTTACCGATGGCACGGACTACGCCCGTCTCCACGTTGAAGAGATTGCGGAGAGGGGGGCTGCTGCGGGACCGCAACACGCAACGGGATGCGCGGCTGGGCAAGGAAATTGACTTGCTTGTAATGGTATCTGATCTCGTCGATGTCTTCATTCTGGCGGCTCCTGGATCATTCCTCGTCTGCATGGCCCCTGGCAATGATCAGCCCCTGGACGGGCGCCGAGTGTCTTCTTGGCAAGCGGCTCGCGGGACTGTTCAGGACGCCCGTGGCATTGCTCAGGATTGCCTTCGATGGACAGCGGCAACCGGGACGGCCTGACGGGCGTGTTGGCGGTCAGCGAAGGCGAGTGCGTGAAGGCTGTGCACGGCATCACGAGCCACGCGCCGGAGACCGCCGGATGTCTGCTCCTGCATGCTGACGGATGATTCGGAGGCGGAAACCAGCATGCCCGAGACAAGCCGAAATACGCTGCTTGAGATCATCGACGTGAACGATGCTGCCTGCTTCATGAGAGTTTCAAGATCCACAACTTGTAGATGGGTCGCGCGCAGAAAATTCCCGAAGCCAGAAAAGATCGGCGGCCAAATCGGCCCGATGGTTGGCCAATGTCGTTGCCGAATTTCAGGCGAAATTGAGCAAGAGCCTTGAAGAACGAGCTGAAAAGAAGGCCGCATGCAAATTGACTAGCTTAATCGACGTTAGATTGAAAGGAAACCCCCGGCCCATGACGGGCCGGGGAAACTCGTTTGTGAAGGACCGGTTACTCCGTGGTAGCGCCGAAGCCACCGACCATTCTGCCATCCCGACCATATTCCGTGTAGAATGTGCCGGTTGCAACCGCTGGGACCCCATCGTCGCCAAGCTCATGCATCTGCCCGGACCATCGTCCAGCGGTCTTGGCAGCCTCTTCACCTATGGTCCAGACCGTGCCTGCGTAGGGATTGTCGGCCGCAAAGGCATCGCCATTGGCGGTTCCAACAATTGCCCCTTGGTCGCTCATGCGAACTTCGTTCAACTCCACCGTCCAGTCACGCATCATGCCATCGGAACCCATGAAGTTGTCGATTGTGCCCGAGATCACATGCGCTGATCCTGTAGCGTCTGCATTTGAGGCAAACTCGGCTTCAAGCGTTGCGTCCGCAGTGAAGTGGCCGGCATCGTTCGTGCCGCCCGTGGTGCTGCTGAGGGCATACTTCCCAGCCGCACCGCCCGAGTAGGTCGCCGTTCCGCGAAGGTTAGTCAACGCGGTGGCTCCCAAGGCGTCTTCGTCCGTGCCCTTGTAGTCATGGAACGCGCTCGCTGTATAGGTCGCGTCGTCATCGGACTTGTGAAGCCACCAGCCATACGAGGCGTAGTTTGCGTCCGGCGTGTCCGTGACGCGGGCTTCCGTGTTGGAGGGCCTGAACGTCCAAACTCCACCGGCAGCGGTGAACGCATTGTCTGCTGCGGCGGCTCCGCCAAGATCGAAGCCGCTGGCGGCACGCTGCACTGCACAAGTGTTGTCTGTAGCGGGCTCGCAACGGTATTCGCCGGATACACCATGATAGGTGCCGGAGATCGACACATATTGTCTGTTGGTGCCAAGCTCAAACGACTTTACTCCGGCAGACTGATCAAAACTCGAACTCGCGACCTCTGCGGCAACGTATGTGAAGGCATCGCCTCCATTGGCGACCAGGACTCCATTCGCATCGAGACCATATTCATAGCCAGTACTTGGGGTTGTCACCCCGATCTGACCAAACTTGTCCCCCTGCGTCGCGTCGCCGACATGCGAGTATACGTAGGCTTCGTATGTTCCCTCGCTGGCGGGCATCGTGCGGTGATACCGCTTGCCTTGCCACCCTTTAAGCGCCGTGACCATGGCATCCTTGTCTTCCGACAGGTCAACTGCGTTGGCGGCTGTGCCGTCGCCGATGTTGACCGTGATGGCGGTATCGGCAGCGTTGTAAGCGGCGGCCCGAGTAGTGGCCGCGGTGCCATCAATGGCACCCATCGGAGCACTGATGCCAGCATACAGCTTCGCAGCCAAGGCCGCCATTGCCTCATTGTCAGCGTCGTCTTTGGCGTTCATCGCAGCCGTGCGCCTCTCCTTGGCAGAATTGAGCTGGGCCACGAGCGTGTCGTACGTTCCCTTGGCTTCGCCAACTTCAGTGCCTGGAAGATCAGCCGCCTCGTCGATCGCTGTCTTCAACGTTGCGAGCGCCATGTCAGCGGCATTCACCTCGGCGTCGGTGGAGTCGTTGTCCACCGCGCGAACCGCGGGTCCGGCCGCATCGAGAGCGCCATCAAGCGCCATGCGCTGCACGTCCTGACGATCCCCGAGGTCAAGAGCAGCCTCTGCCGTTCCCACGGCAGTAGTGGCCCCATCCAGTTGCGACTGGTACATGGCCCTGTCTGCCGCGCTCACATCGACTGCGGCATCCAGCGCTGCCTGAAGGCCAGCGATGGCCATCTTGGCAGCGGCAATGCCGTCCCGAGTGCTCAGGTCGATCGTGTCGACTGCGCCAGCGGCACTCATCAGCGCGGACTTCTGATTCGCGATGCGCCCCTGCCTGGCGAGTTCAACCACCGCTGCCTGCACGGCAGTCTGGGCAGCCGCCAGTTGCGCCGAGTACATGCTCGTGTCGCTCACGTCGGTTGCGTCGTCCAGTGCCATCTGAAGCACGCCGATGGCCACGTTGGCGGCATCGATGGCGTCCTGGGTGCTCAGGTCGGACGTGTCGATAGCGCCAGCAGCCGCAGCAAGCGCGGCCATCTGGGCAGCCGCCCGAAAGCCCGACAGACGCGTATTGAGCGCTGCCATCAGCTTGTTGGCTTCGTCGCCAGTGACGGCGGTTTGGTCGACATCATCGTAAGCCGCCTGAGCTGCTTCAGCGGTATCGGCCGCGTTGATCGCCGCCAATCCCGTATCGTAGGCCGAGGCCATCGGCGGCTCGTCGGGCGTGCCACTTCCTCCGCAGCCTGCAATTGCCAGCACCGCCACAAGCAGGGCCGCCGGCAATAGTTTCCAGTTCGAGTTCATGTGTTCTGCTCCTTGCTAAGCTTTAGTTTGGTTTCGGGGCCGAGGCCCGCATGAAGGTTGGCAGCCGGACTAGAAGCTCATCTTCAGGCCGAGAGACCAGCTGTCGTCGGAGTCTTCGGAGTTGCCGTACCCGAACTGAAGCTTGGCTCCGCCACCCAGGTCGTACTGGGCCGCCACGCCGAAGCCTGTCTCGCTCGTGTCACCCTCTTCCGACGTTCCGAAGTTGACGTTGACCGCCGTGCTGCCGACAGTGTATGTCGCGCCGACGCCCATATGCGACGTGTCGTCACCGTTGTCAACGCTCTTCTGGGAGAAGTTGAGCCCGCCGGTGATGGCACCGAAGGAGGCCATGACGCTCGCGCCCGCGACGTTCTCGCTGTCATTCTGCTGGAAACCGACGCCAACGTTGATGTCGCCGATGCCGCCCTTGATGCCTGCGCCAACGACGTCGCCGTTGCCACCGTCAGCTCCCCGCTCGATCGAAAGGCCGAGCTGCAATCCGACGAAGCTGTTTTCGTACCGCAGGACGTCGATGCCGTCGAGGCCGGAGTTGCCGTTGAAACCGGCGTGAGTCGTATGGTTGTCTGCGATCGCACCAGCACCGTCCAACTCGGCCATCGCCCAGTCAAAGGCGCCGTCCGTGTCACCCAGGGTGACTTTGCCGAAGTCGCCTTCCACGTGGATGGCGTACTTGTTTTCGCCGGCGTTGTCGTCGAAGTTCAGCGCGGTGCCGAACGACAGCCCTGCGTCGGTCGTGGATGCCATCGTGAAGGAGACGTCCGCGTCCATGTGGAGCTTGGCGTCGCCATTGGCGTCCGTCGATACCCCCATCTCGGCGGATCCGCCGAAGGTGATGTTGTCGTTGGCGAATGCCACTCCCGACATCGCCACGAGCGCCGTTGAGGCAAGAAGCGTTCTCTTCATGTTTGTTCTCCAAATCTGGTTGATGTTCGCAGGCCAGTCCAAACCGGCCTGTGCAAGCTTGATGCAAAATCATCCCGCAGCCGAGCAAGGGTTTTGTGTCGGACCGGATAGGTTTTTTGCCGGTGGTTGTAATCATGCAACATCTGGTTACCAAGTGAGACTCGTCGCGCCTCTGCTTGTGTGGGCATTCCTCTGCCTTGATGTGGCGGGGCGCGGCACGTGTTTGCCCAAGCCGCCGTCAGTTCGACGTCCCCAGAGTGGCTTGAGGAGCGCCAGGATTCCTTGGCATGTCGAAAATCATGGAGCGGGCTGCAGGAGTCGAACCAGCACCTCGAGAGTGGAATGCCCCGCGCGCTGCCATTGACGCCAAGCCCCGCTTCTGCATTTTCGATTGTGCAATGCCGTCTCGGCAGGTCGGTTGGCATCTCGCCCCAACGCTCTCCCGCCAGTCTTGCAAGGGACCGATTCGTCCGCAACGTTCGCAAGACTGACCTGCAATCGCTCCAGGATTCCAGTCCCTTGACGAGCGGTTGCACAGCGTCTGCACCCCGCCTTCACTGTTGTCACTCCGTTTTCAGGATTCCGTCAGCACGAACCTGCGAAGAACACTTTGCCCTTGCTACGCTGCGGCGGCTGCGTGCCCGACAACGGCCGGAGGAACCGGCCGGCGGCGCGCCGTTGCCGGCAACTGGCAGGAGCACGAACCATGGCGCATGGCGAGGGGGATCACGGTCATCGGCATCCGGACGCGGTGGCGTATCTGGAAGGCTTGGGAGAGGAAGGTGCGGCGGTGGTCCGGCCGCATGATGGCGGGCACACCCGGTACTGGCTGGAGGACGGCGAGGTGCGGAGCCTGGACATCGCCGGGGACGGGCCGCTTCCGGCGCTGCTGGAGGCGGTTTCGGCGGAGTTTGGCCCGCGGATGCCGAAGCTGGCGGCGGACCTCGCGTCGGGCGCCCCGGACCTCGACGGCGTGGAGCGTGCGCTCCGGGACGCCTCCCTCGGCGGCGGCGCGGCGGCGCTGAAGCATCTGTTCGAGCAGCTTGACGGAGCGCTGCCGGCGCCGAGGTGCGAGGGCTGCGGCAGGCCGATGGTCCGGCACGGGACGGGCAGGAGGAAATCGTGGCTCACGCGGCTGGGCAGGGTGGAGGTGAAGCGCAGCCACTGCCGCTGCCGGTCGTGCGGCAAGGGCTGCTTCCCGCTGGACCAGGTGCTGGGCCTGGAGGGCAGCGCCTTCACGCCGGGGATGGCGAGCGTCATGGCCGAGACGGTGCCGATGATGAGCTTCGAGGCGGCGAGCGGGCACATCGCGAACCTTGCGGGCCTGGACGCCTCGTCGAGCTCGCTGCAGCGCTGGTCGCTGGCGCTCGGCGAGGAGGCGCTGCGGTTCGAGCGCGGGGAGGTGGTGGACGGCAGGCCCCCGGAAACGCGCATGCATCTCTCGATCGACGGGACCGGGATCCCGATGCGGAAGGAGGAGACCGAGGGCGTCGCCGGCAAGCAGGAGGACGGGAGCGCGAAGACGCGCGAGGCGAAACTGGCCGTCATGTACACCGCCGAGGGGCGCGACCCCGAGACCGGCGCGGCGCTCAAGGACCGGGGCAGCGAGAGCTTCAGCTGCCTCATCGACAGCGCGGCGGCGGCGTCGGGAAGCAGGGACCCCTCGGACTTCGCCATGCGCCTCGGCCGCGAGGCGCGGCGGCGCGGGCTGCACGACGCCGGGGAGGTCATCGTGATCTCCGACGGAGCCGAATGGATCAGGAACACCTGCGACGAGGTCCTCGGGGGCGGGAAGGTCACCTTCGTGCTCGACCAGTTCCACGCGCTGGAATACGCGTCCGACGCCGTGAAGGCGATCCTCCCGGAGGGGCCGGAGCGGGACCGGCGCTTCGCGAAGGTGAAGGCGGACATCGAGGCGGGGCGGGCCGACAGGGTGGTCCGGGAGCTGGAACCCTTCAGCGGCCGGCACAAGGCGGTGGAGGACTGCTGTCGGTACTTCTGCAAGAACATCGAGAGGATGCGGTACGACAGGTGCCGCGACCTGGGCATGCAGGTCGGAAGCGGTGTCGTGGAGGGTGGCTGTCGCCAGTTCGGGCTGCGCCTCAAGCGCTCGGGAACACGCTGGTCGGAGAGGGGCGCGAACGCGATGCTCGCTCTCAAGAGCTGCGCCATGAACCTCAGGGTGCCCGACTTCCTCGACTGGCGGGCGAATCAGGCCATCGCGGCATGAGCAACTAATCTGGGCTACACCCACACACAGACTGCCTCTTGACAGCCAGTTTTCACGCTTCCCGATGCCGTGCCCCGTCTTGAAAACCGGGGGCGGCCTGTTGGCCGCCCCTCCTTGCCTCGCCAGACCGTGAACTGCCTTGCCATGGCATGTTCCGCCCTGCCTTGCCCTGAAATCAGAACTCCTCAATGCTCTCCGTCTCAAAACGTCCGTAATGACCGGATCTCTCCGGGCGTCAGTCGCCAAGACCGATGCGCCGTCCGGCAATGTCGAGCCAGGACGCCAGCTGCCTTTCGTCAACGAGTTCGTCATCGACTTCGACGGTGAACGTCGCGGCCCATTCGTCGAACTTGGCGCGGGTGCGCAGAATGCGCTGCACCACGACGCCCGTCGTGAACTGCACCGTCTTGCACAGTTCGTCGGCAGTCGTGCCGAGAGACGTGTCGTAGTCGAATGACTCCACCCTGTCGACGATCAGTCCCTCGCGGACTTGCGGCCCTTGCTTCAGCTTCCGTGCTCCGGTTCCGATGGCAGCCCTGAAAGCTGCTGCCGGGACTGTCGGCGCTCCGTCTCCGTCGAGCCAAGGCGATGTGAGGCATTCGATCTCTCGGAGTCGCGTGTCGTCAGATTCCGTTCGGTTCTTGCCGCGCTTGCTGGCGATTTCCGCCCTTTCGATGTTGGCGGGAGATCGTGTGTCGAGGCCAGCCGCGCCGTTGTGCATGACGAGGGGCGACAGCCCCTTGATCGTGATTCTGTATCGCATGGCGTCTCACACCTTCCCATTGCCGGAAACTTGTCGAGCAACCGGGCCGGTTTGTCGTGTCATCGCGTATCCTTCCCTGTTGGATTGCACTGGACAGTTGCCGGACACGCTAGCCTCGATTCCCAACCGCCACAAATGATGTGAATCCGGCCAGGTTCGGATCCGATCACAGGAAGCTGATCCGCAGCCGGCGGTTTTCGAGCCAAGGCACGGCGACGTCGGTCTCGTCGTAGGATGCGTTGAGGAGGAACGGGTTGTTCGCCCGGCGTCCGAGCCGGACGTCGATGCCGTCGTCGTTGATCGTGACGTCGGCGGGCGCCTTGACGAAGTTCCGGAACAGCGTGCGGGACTTCGCGTTCTGCTTGCCGTTGCCGAGGCGGACGGCCAGCAGCCGGTACAGCCCGCTGGCCATGAGCGTGAGCTGGAGGTCGAGGTCGATCTTCATCGGCACCGCCGCGGACAGCGCGTCCATGTGGAAGAAGTCGATGGCGTCGGCGATGGCGTTCTCGATCACCATGCGCCGGGCGTAGCGGTCGACGAGCTGGCTCGCGGACGTCCTCATCTGGTTGGTCAGCAGAAGGGTCGGCCGCTCATGGCCCAGGCCGCGCACGGCGAGCTGGCGGACGTCGTCGGGATAGCCGGAGATCCGGACGCGCCGGTCGAGGACCATGGGCGTGCGGTAGATGCGCCCGACGTTGGTGAGGCGCACCTGCTTCCAGTCGCTCTCCGGGCAGGCGGCGATGGCGTCGAGCAGCGATCCGGAGCGCCTGCGCAGCGTCAGGAAGTCGATTCCCATCGCGTCGATCCGCGCGAGGTTGGCATGGGTCGTCAGCCGGGAATCGAACACCAGCTCCCTGGGCGGGCCGCCGTTGCGCTCCTCCCAGAACTCGATGAAGCGGAGGACCTCGTCGTTCTGGTCCCCCTTCCGGACCCGGGCGTTGGCGTAGACGAGCAGGCGGGCGTCGGCGTCGCGGGCGAGGAAGGCGAGGATGCCCTTCTGCCTGCGGCTCCGCTTGGAGACGTAGTGCCTCTCCACCGGCGCCTCCGGGTCCTTGCCGTGCCAGGGGATGGTGTGGAAGTCCAGGTCGAAGGAGCCGTCGCCGCCGAGGTCGGTCTCCAGGCCGTTCAGCGCCCGGTGCCAGCGGTCCATGAGGCCGGCGCACAGCTTCGGGTCGACGCGGCCGGAATACTCGGTCAGGCTCGAGCGCTTGGGCATGACGTTGAGCCCGGCGAAGAGGGCGATGCCGGGATCGAGGATGTCGGCCATGACATGCGGCGGCCTGCCGATGCCCCAGAGCTTCAGCGCCAGCAGGGCCCGGAAGGCGTGGCCTGCGGGGATCATCGTGCTGCCCGGCATGCCGCTGTCGCCGACGATCTGATCGAGGTCGAGCCGGACGAGGTCGGGGACGAACAGGAACAGCCCGCCGAACTCGGTGCGCAGGCGCCGCGGCGACAGGTCGAGCTCCCGGACGTCGGCGGCCGGGGCGGCGGCGGGCCGCAGGGCCGCCTCCCGTTCGCCGGGCGACCGGCGCGGCAGCTTGCCGACGCCGTTCCTGCGCAGGACGCGCTGCACGATCGTCGTTCCGGCCGGCATCCCCTCCTCCCCGAGCTTCCGGCTGATCTCCCCGACCGAGAGCGCCGCGGTCCTGCGCAGCTCCAGGATCCGCCGGTCCCGCCGCAGCCTGAGAGGCTCCTCGGGGTTCGCCTTCGGGCCCGGCCTGCGCTCGGCGAAGAATGCGGACAGGTCGGGGTTGCCGCGCAGCCTCGTGCAGAGGTTGCGGAAGGAGCCGAGGCTGTAGCCGAAGCGCTCCGCGACCGTCCCGGCCTCCAGGCCCTCGAGGAAGTGGGCCCTGAGGGCCTCGTACTGAAGGTGGGTCCGGGATTCGGGCTTGCGGAAGAGTTCGGCCAGGTCGGTCATTGCAATACATGTAGTTTGGATACTGACCCCACGATACTACATCATCGATCCCGCTGCAAGCCGGAATCGCGTGGATTCATGCCGGACATGCCGGCCGACGCCACGGTTCGGCCGAAAACGTCCGAAACGAGGGCCGTGCATGGCTGGCAGGAGGAGGCGGAGGTCCCGGCCCGGCGCGGGTGCGGCGCCGGATGTCCGCACCGCGCTCTTACGTGGAACATTGACAATTGAAACCAAAAACCGTCAATGCGATGATCCGGTGCCGGCCGGGACGGAATCGTCAGGGTGCCGGCAGCCCGCCGGGGAGCCGGTTCGTCGAGAAAACCACTGCAAGGGCCGCTCGCTGGACGGCGCCAGACCGGGCCGGCGGTGCAGGCACGTCGGCTGATTCACATGAATTGCGGTCGTTGGACATTGAGGCTAGTCACGCGCCGCCTGCTTTTCGATCATGAGCCTGATCATGCGGTCCAGGAAGACGCGACCCCGCGCGTCCAGCCGACCAGCGCGGCGCAACATGCTCTCGACATCAGGGGCAAGATTGTCCGGCAACTCCCCCAGCATTTCCTCAACCGAAACGCCGAAGTAGTCGGCCAGCCTGGCGACAACCGCTGATGTCGATTTCTTCATCCGGCCCTTTTCCAGCCGCCAGATCATGTACCTGGAAACGCCGACGGCGGCGGCGGCGGCAACCTGAGTCTGTGTCGCACCTTTCCTTTCGCGCAACTCCTTCAGCTTGGCTACCCAAACGCGTATTCACGCTTCCCCCTTGACCGCAGCGATCTGCGCCTGCTTCTGAAGCATGGCCAGCGCCGTCCCGTCACGCGCAATCCGCGGGTTGCGCCGTCGCTGGCCGGAAGTCGTGAAGGGTGCGCCCGATCCCGTTTGACGCTCTCGCCGGGTCAAGGCAGAGGTTGCCAACGGCGAACTCGCTGCACGGGACCGGACAAACCTCGGACGTCCCCGAGAAGACGATCTCGCGTTCCTGGTGCTTGCGACTTGTCAAGGGCGCTTGACGCATGGCCGTTCGGGCGCCCTGCGATCCGCAACCGGCTGCGCGTGACGCTTCGCCAGGCGCCATGGCACGCGCCTGCAATGCGTGAAACAGGATGTTCCGCGCTGCGTTCAAGTCGGCGTTCTCCCCGTGTCCGCAGGCGCGGCACATGAAGTTCGCTCGCGACGTCCTGGGACCGTCGCTCGCAGACCCGCAGATGGAGCTGGCATGGAGGTGTCTTGCAGTTCGACCGTGATCACCGTGCCGCCCCTGCGGACAGCCTTGCATTTCGGCATCTGCCTGGTCTGGCATGGCGCGACGTTCAGACTCCGGCGGTTGACGCCAACCCTCTCCTGCACCAGCTTCCACGGCCTTTCGCGCGCCCCTATCGCGCTGGCCTTCGGGTCCCTCGCCGAAGTGGCTTCGATTGCAGTCACGGAGTGTTCACGGACGACCTTGGTCATGACACCGTGGGCGCGTTCCTTCCTGCGCGCCGCCTGCTTCCGCCTTGTGACGGCCGGTCTGGCCACGCACTTCCGGCGACGGTTCGATCCGCGCGGCACCTCCCGGCGATGCAGCGGACGCGGTGCGGAGCCGGACAGGCCGAAGACGCTCGCGGACAGCACTGCTGCGGTCCCGTCCTCGACCGCGACGTCAACGTCGCGCACAGCGTGCTGCAACAGCTCACGGGGCCGAGAACCGGCTTCGGTCGCGAAGCGGGCCGGCTGCCGTGCAGCCTGGCCGAGAAGCGGTGGCCTTCAGGCGACGAAGTGTGCACTCTACCTTGTTCAAGATTGAAACGCTGCGGACGCCTTGGCCTTGCGAACGCTCATGCCAATTCACTCCACGGATCCTGGTGGTACGCTGCCACCCACGCAGCTTCGAAATCTCTCAGACCCACTCCTCCGTCATTCGTCAGCAGTTCCCGCGAAGACGCCAATGAAGCTGCCTTCCGTTCCTCCTGCGGACGCAAATCGCGCTCCATGCGTTCCCGCAGCCAATCGCGGATTCCCATTGCTGTCTGGCATATTCGAGAACTTGCCGCCCCAACTGCCGCTTGCATCCGTGATGTCGAACCCGGAACTGGCCGATGTCACCCTGGTGTCCCCGGCAAATCCGTCTGCGCGAATGACGGTCCTTTCGAGAACGATCCCCCATGTCGTCGATGCGCTGCTGAACTGCCTAGTTCCGCCGGTCTGTGCATGCCGGACTCCGCTCACCTGAATCGAATGCACGTTCCCGCCGATCGTGCCAGCGCCAAAGTCTGCCGAAAGATCCAGGCTGCCCTTGTAGTCCCCTGTCTCGCGCGATCCGGCAACCATGCCGGCGACGTCTCCGCCGTAGATGACCGCGTATCCACCCTGTGCAAGCCCGCTGTACGAGGCGGTTCCTGCGGAAGGCAGGCGCGGGTTTCCGGAAAGCTCGGGACTGTCCACGAACGCTCCCGACTCGATCACTTCCATCGTGTCGGAGACCAGCATCCAATGGCCGCCGGTCAACCAGTTTCCCCAGGTTTCGTAGGCCTGTCTCACCACGTCCTCGGCGAGCTTCCCGCGGATCGGGAAGTTGCGATGCGTCCTCCAGAACTCGTACCAGTCTTCATCGCTGGACACCCAGTTGCTCCACAGGAAGACGCCGTCGATGATCCCGGGGTATTTCGCCATGGCGTTCAGCAGCGCCTGGTACATGTTGGCCTGGGTTTCGCGCCCGTCGTCCAGGCCGTTGCCGTTTCCGTCGAAGAACACGAACGGGGACGTCTCCGTGCGTGCCGGATTGGCGGGTGATCCGACTTCGTCGGACGCTCCGTGTTCCAGCAACATGATCGGCCGGCCGGGGTTTCGCTCCGCCAATGGAACGAAATGCTCCCGGATAATCTTCTCGTACCGTGCCTGCAGGCTGCTCACGCTCGCAACCGTGGCCGGCTCGGAGTCCGCGACGGGAAACCAGCTGCTGATGCCCACGACGTCAAGATCCAGGTCTTCCCACAAATTGCTTGATCCCGGTCCGTAGAAGTCATCCGCCGTCAGCGCGTGATAGTGCATGTCGTAGGTCAGCTGACCGGAAAACACCTCGCGGACGCGCGTGACCATTTCTTCGAGCTCGTCCCGGAAGTGGTTGCTCCAGCGTCCGCCCGACCTTGTGCGGAAAAGCCTCTCCGTCTCGGTTCCCAGGGAGAACATGCGCGCGCCCTCTTCTTCGGCGAGGCGCGCGAAGTGCACCGCCTGGTCCGCGTAGGTCTTCCAGAACTCGGCCACGAACCGCCCGTGATCGGGGTGGTCCGGAGTCCAGGGCCAGTCCGAAGGTGAAGTGCCCGCTCCCGGCACCACGGGGTCGCCAAGCTGCCACCTGGACACGGGACGTTCGGAACGTTCCGCCTCGAAGGATTCGAATGCCAAGGTCAGGTAGACTTCTATGCCGTGCGCCCTGTACTCCCGGATGAACTGCCGGAGAACGTCATCCTCGAACGTGGCGATGTTGTCCCCGACTGGAGAATACACGCGCTCGACGGTGCTGTCCGTGCTGTCGTCGTAGTGCAGCGCGACGGAGAGACCGACCCAGTTCACGTTCAGGCTCTTGAGATAGTCAATGTGATCCTGCGGCACGAGATTTCCGCGTCGGTTGCGGGCCTTCCAGGCCTCCACGACCTGTCCGTGGGTTCCCCAGTTCCCTCCTGCATGAACCGCTCTTAATGGCAGTTCGTCTGCAGGTCTTTCGCCGAACGCCCGGACTGTGGACGTCATGCCGCCCGATCCGGACTGGAGAAGCCAGCTTTCTGCGATCTGGCTTGCACGAACCGGGACGGCGGCGAGCGGACCGGCGGCGTGTTCCTGGCTGGACAGGATGATGCTCGTTCCGTCCTCCCGGGTCACGACAAGGTCAAGCCGGCCGCGATCAAACACGCCGGTCACGTTGTCGGTCGTGACGTTTGCCCGATCCTTGTTGCTGGACTGAACCACGGCTCGCCTTCCGAGAACGGGAACGGCGGCCGCCGCGGACGCCAGGCTGTCGAATCCCTGGTCGGGAGAGGGCTGTGTGCCGGTGCCGTTTGCTGGCGTGCCGGGAGGGGTGTTCTCGACCCCCGACCAGCCGCCATCGCCGCCTCCGCAGGCTGCGAGCAGAGCGGCGGCAGTTCCTAGAGCCACCAATGTTGTCGCGTATCTCATTGACATTGAATGGCCTTGCGCTCGTCCTTTCTGCCGCGGCCCGGTCGGGCCGCGGTTCTTTCAGGGCGTGCTCTGCGGGTCAGTCCTGCGACGAGTAGAAAACGCCAACGGCAATATTGTCGCTGCTTCCGGCCTCGCCCCTAATGCGGGCCTGGATCGTGCCGCCTGTTTCGCTTGCTGCCGGACCATAGAACTTTCCGGCGACGGTTGAACTGACGATTTCAGGGCATTCCGTGCAGGCAGCGGACGGCGCCATCGACGTCGAGAAGCCGTTGCCGGTGATGGTCGCGGGCGTCAGCATGAAGGAGATCGCGGAAAGGTCCTCGTCCGCGTCCCTGTTTTCCCAGTTGTCCATGACGCCCCCAATGGTGTTGGCAGAAAAGTCCGCCGTGAGCGTGATGTCCGCGTCGAAACGTTCGCGATCGCGGGCCCCGTCCTCCGGGTAGGAATCAATCCGTACACTGCCCTCGTACACTGCCTCGACGCTAGGCATGTCGCCTGGTGGCGTTTCGAGACCGATCACCGCGTAGCGTCTCAGGTCCGCCAGACCTTGATCGCCGCGCGAGTAGTAGATGCCGACGGGAATGTGGAATTGCCGCTTCAGGGGATTGCGTTTGCCTTCTTCAATCCAGTCACCCCAGTCGAAGCCGCTCGCGTGGTCAATTGGATACCCTGCCCATGTCCACAGGAACTTGTCGTCACTGTCGCCTGGGCCTTCGATGGAGTAGTGTTCGTCTTCGGGTGCGTGTTCCGGTCCGAAAGTGGTCGCTTCTCCGCCAAGCGTCACCACGAATGTGGGCACCGCGTCCGGCGATGTCCGGAATATCCGCAGAGTTATGTCCTCGTTGTCGGCCAGTTCGGCATTGTTGACATCGTCATCGTCGAATGTGTGGTCCAGTCCGACCGTCCTTGCAGTGAAGGCGGTGGCTGCGTCAAGGCTGGTGGCGTTACTGATGCGCGCCGCCATGCTGTCGCCTTCGCCCGAGTAATGGCCTGGATCGGAAGGGCGTTCTCCCGGCATCCCGCCTGTCTCCGTACCGTCGCCGCCTCCACATGCGGCGAGCATCGCGATTGCCGCGATGGTCGTGGCGATTGTTCCAAAACGTGTCATTGGCCTTGTCCCTCCAATCAAATATTGAACGCCCTCGCGGGCGCAGGGCCGTTGCCGACATCCTTTCAGTGAAAGAGAAGTCCCCGCCCAATCTTGGCATTGTACGGTCTGCGGGGTCCGTTTCAACCGGCACCGCGTTAATTTTACATGTGGATTGTGGAAAATATGATATGAATTCAATTAGCTCCTAAGAGTTACTCCAGCGAAGTTCAGCTTCGTGGCGAGCGCTGAAATCGAAGGTCCCGGGCCGGACACGGCACCGAGGCATGGGCTCCAAATGACCTTGCAAATCAAGGGGGTCGGTCGGCACTAAACGCAATCTCCGGAAGTCGGGTCTCCGGAAGTCGGATCCTTGAAAACGAGGCGCTCTCAGCGCAGATGCACGTCAAATCAGTCAAGAAGCCCATCGAGTTTCACAGGTCCTGACCCCGCACCTTTCCCGGCTCATTTTTCATGAAGCAACTTCGCCGGGTTCGGCCCCGATTTCGGGCAGCTCGCAGTCCATGCGCAATCCGGTTCCGGGGAAGACCGTTCCGGTCCGGTTGAGCTCGTCGAGCATCTCGCCCTCGCCGAATTCCGCGACCCTGACATGCGTGGGCAGGTCCCTGCGCTTCAGCTTGAGCGCCTCGCGCCCGGCGTCGAGCGCCGCGATCTCGGCCCTGATCCACTCGGCAGACCTGGCGGCCGCGTCCGGCAGGCCGTCGGCTTCGGTCACGTCGCGAACGTCGCGGATCAGGCCGAAGACAGATGTGTCGAGGTCATCGACGACGGCCTTGAGGTGTTCCTGCTGCCTCTTGCGGCATTGCAGCAAGTGTTCGTTGTGCTCGCGCGTCACCGTCGCCTGAATGGCCGCCATGACGCTCAGCCACAGATCGATCAGGTTGACCTGGCTGCGAAGGAACTGATGGGCGACGAAGGCGGCGGCGTGAATGTGGCGGTCGCTGTCCTCACGCCTCCGGATCTGGAATATCTCGGACCTGAGCACGCTGCCCGCGTGGCACCGGATGCCGGCGACACCAAGCTCAAGCGCTGCGAGACTGCCGTGCAGCCGGTCATGCAGCCCGGGCATCGACCTCTTTCTTTGGCGACGAATACATTGTCTCGCCAGTGCCTTGGCCGCCGGATTCTAGATCGGAACACCATGATCAACGAAGTCGCCGTATGGCAGGAACATTGCAACGTTTCCGCGAACCCCGTCAACTGGCGGTTCCGGACCGAGTACGCCCGCATCAAACTGATGTCACTATATCCATCAATTCAATGATGCCGGAACAAAAGGTTTCCAAAACGAAACTCCGGTATCCGAGTCGGAAGCAATGGCCCCTGTTGGAACAGGCGTGCTTCCGGCATGGGGGGCGTTTTGACCTTTGGCGCTACGAGTTGGATGGTCCGTTTGTCGTTGGTGGCTCCCATTTCTGCCAGCTCCTGGCGAGAATGGACCATGCCCGATCGAATCGACCGGACTTGAGCAAGGCCCGGAATGTCGGGACGCGCTAGCCGCCGTCGCGTCCCGATCGTTTCAGCCTTCGAGTCACCAGCATCCGATTCCCGCTTTCGACCGCAACCGAACCGCTCGCCAGTATCGGCGACGTGGCGGGAATGCAAGCGCTTGCGGTCGTTGATGAAGAAAGCCAGTTCCCGGGCAATGTCGGCGCGGCCTCGTCCCACTTCCGCATCAGATGGCGGAGGGCGTCGGTGACTTTGCCGCCGCCCTTCGGATCATGGCAAATGATGTGATCGCTTTCTCGGACCAGACCGTGCCGGCCGCGTCGTCCGGACCGAAGGCCGCATCGGCCGTGGCCTTGGCTCGAAGGAAGACAGGTCAGGACCGGGGAGCGACACGGCCGCGTTTAGTTGGCCTTAGCTGTCGAAAAGGCCCCGACGATTACGTTGTCGGCGGTTTGAAAGCCGATGTCTTCCAGTTCCGGGATGTCAGGGTACATGCTTCTTTTGCCGCCCTCATAATGCTCGAAGATCCCGCCGATCTCTTCGGCCTTCGGTCCGTAGACGTGTGCTCCGATGTACCCGGTGCTGGTTTGGCGTTCAAAGAGAAAGTTACTCGTCCCGGTAATGACTAGGCCTACGTTTGAATAGACTATGTCGTCTCTGACGATTCGGTCGATTCGTACGTCGATTTTTGAATGGCCTTGTTCGTTGCGGTATTTGATTTCGGTTCGTGCTGATTCGATGGTGTAGGGATGTCTGGAGTCCCAAAGTTTTGCTTGTCCACGGTAGGTTGCGGCGGCGTTTTCAGCTAGGCCGTCGCGCAGAGATGTTGCGTAGCCGTACACGTTGGCCATGGCACCTTCCGAATGGATTGAGTATCCGCTTGGATCTGCTGACGATTTGAAGAAATCGATGCCTGCGAGATGCCATCTTCCCCAAGTTGCGTGGTACTCTCGGTCGGTCTCGGCGGTGCCGGTGAATGACGGTGTGCCGGCTGGCATTTGGAGTGTCGACAGGTCTGTTGTTGTTCTCGGAAGGCTTACTTTGTCGTCGTAAATTCCGTTGACGTCGGTCAAGACGCGTGCGGGGCTCAGCCTGTGCAACACTCTTTCGGCTGGCGGGAGTCGGTTGTATTCTGCCTCGTCGTCACTGAAATCGTAGGGTTGTGCTCTGTTGCCTAAGTCCAGGATCGAAATGCTATCGGAGGATAGATCTTTCGTCCCTGGGGCTACGCCTACTATATCAACGGTTTGAAAGAGGTCTGATCGTAATCTCGTGTTAGCCTCTCCAATGATGAGGATTGGGTTCGACAGCGCTTGTCGTGTGCGGTCGTCGCCTGTGCCGTCGGTTTGGGCCGCTTCAAAAGAGGTCGTGCCTGAGTACGACTCTCCCACTACCCCTCCGAAGAACTCGACGATCACGTGTCGGCCTTTGGCCAGGACATCCTTGGTGATGTCCACTATGTAGCTGCCTTCGCGGCCAGGGATTTCGTTACCACTGGCGTCCAGCACTCTGATCTCAGGGTTCGCGTTGCCTGATATTGCGATGGTAAGGGTTCCCTCCCGTGCGACTGGTAGTTTGTACGCGTCCACGTCAGTTGCGGAGTCGATGGTTCCTGTGATGGTGCTTCCAATCGTGATCGAGGGCGTGTCGGTAACGTCCGACCCTCCGCCGCCTCCGCAGGCCGTCAAGAGTGCGGTTGCGGCTATCGCAAATGCTGTCGCTACGTTCTTCATTGAATATCCTCTTTGCCCCGGCAGGAGCACAATAAACCGGTCGGTTGCGCTCATTGTGCACATGCCCAATGCCTACCTTGCCCCTCCCGCCGTGTCCAGTGCCGCACCAGCGCGGGGTGCAGCCCGAGTTACTTGTCATGCTGCAACCGCCTGATTCGTCCGCCAGTCGAGGAAGTCGGGCAGCCTGAGTTTCATGGCGCAACTCTTGAGCGCGAGCATTGCGTTTGCTCCTCTTTCCGACCAGCGCGTGCCCGAGCGCTTCCGCCACAGCCCGAACTGCCGACAGCCGCCTTCCACGACGCCGCTTCCGACCTGCATGCCCTTGGCACGGCACCGCTCGTGCTGCTGCTGCTGGAGAGATGGGGCAGAAAGGCGTGAAATCTGTACTCTTTGCGACAGTCCAGTGCATGCCCCGGACCCGATGGGAAAGATGTCCTCTTTCCGATGCAGAATCGCTTGAAGGCCTGAAAGAGGTAGTCGCGGAAGCACCGCCCATCTCGTGCACGAGATAGGCGGTACACTTCCATCTGCTCGATCATTCGGGCGCGCAGGGGCGACTGCCTCTTCGATGAGATCTTCGTATTGGTCAGTCCCCTTGAAACCGGACTGTACGCCGCCGAACCTCCCGAAGACGAGGTCGTCGGCGGAAACAACGGTCAACGAAGACGACCGGGAAAACGGCTCAGGTCCGGGCGAACCGGGCCCGATCCGCCGATTCAGCGACGCAAAATGCCAGGCGAAATCGAGCCTCGGCCGAACCTAGTTTTGGCCTGGTCCCACGCCGCTTGCGGATCCGCCGAAAGCGCCGATGATCTGATCTCGCTCAAATACCCCGGCAATCTCTTCATGGTTCGAACCATAGAAGCTGCCTTCAATGCTCGTGGCATTGAAGGAACCGTTGACCACTGGCACGTCGGACCAGGTCATGTCCGCCAGTGAAGCGCCGTTGTTCAGGTTCTTGATGCCGGAGAACGTGATGTCCAGAGACATGCCGTGAACTTGGCCAAACTCTGCGGAAATGGTGGCGTCGCCTTGAATGACGTGGCTGGCTTCTGCGCTCTGAAAGTCGGTGTTGCGTCCCACCATGACGCCGTTCCATTCAAGCGGCCCTGAAACAGGGTTGGTGCCGGTTGCCACACCAAGGGCGACCCCATGTGCCTTCACTCGGAAGAGGTAGGTGTCGTCGTCATAGGTCTCGGCAACGAATTGGACGCTGAAGATGCTGTGATCCATCCATCCGCCATAACCGATGGTGATGTCGACACCTTCGTCGTAACTGTGTTCCGCCCGGTGAGAAGACCTTGCAAGCGGCACACCGTTCTTCGTCATGATCGGTGCAAAGGTGGACTGGCTGTAATGGTCTCGAACTCCTTCGCAGCTTGAACCGCATGTCAGGCGGAAGCGCTTGAACCCGTCTTCGTCCTCAAAGGTCAGCAAGGAGGTTATGTGCCCCTTGTCGAAGCTGTCGACAATCGCGAGTTGCTGCGCCTTGGCTCGGGCGGCGGACAAATCCAGCGGACTGCCGCCAGTGACCATTCGTGCCGCGTCGCCGTGCACGTCCGCCGGTCTGAAGGTCAGGCCGGTATCCAACGGGCTTTCTTCTCCGCCTCCGCCTCCGCAAGCGGCAAGGGCAAATGCGAAGGCGGCAAGCAACGTGATCGAACGCATGGCGGGTCTCCTTTGTGCGGCGAATGCTTGTGCAGCGAGTGCATGTCGAACTTGTCGAGCGCTGCCTGCCAGGAGTCAATGGCGCGCAGCAGGAACCGCAGGACGGATCTGTTCCAACGCTGCGCGCGATCTCACAAGGTCCGTGTGGCTGCTCCGACCCATCTTCGGTCTCGTTTCCAGGAGTGCTTTCGGTGTCCAGGCGGCCTGACCGGTGTCCCTGCGCGGGAATTCATGGCCTGGCGGCGGCCCCGGGGGCATTGTCCGGGCGCGTGACCGCCCCCGAGCTTTCCCGAGGGCGGGCGGCGCTTTCAGGCGGCTGCCGTCCGCGGCCGCGAGTTTCCTGTCATCCGGAGCATGTCGGGCACGCGCCTCGGCTTCCTGGCCATGGCGCGGATCGCTTTCGCGACCTCCGTTCCGCGCTGCCTGATCAGGCCGATGGCGAAGCGCCGGAACAGCGACGTGCTCGCCGGCCCGCGGCCCGTCAATCCAACACGCTCGAGTCCGTCTCCTCTTCTCCTTCCGATTTTCTTCCGTCCCGGCCCTGCATGGCCCGAATGGCGATAACGGCATGGGACTGGAACCTGATCCCCTCCCAGAGCCTTTTGGGGAACCGAATTGCTATGGCGACCCGAGGTTCCAAACGCCGGTCATGACACGCCTTTCGCCTTGATCCGGTTCCCGAATCAGTTTCCGCTCAGACGTTCGAGGGCTTCGCCATCAGCTCGTCCTTCACGCCCTTGAACTGTCCCTTGCCGAGACCGGGCGAACGCCACTCCGAGATGGCGCCCAGACTCTCGGCGGGATCCGCGCGAAGGCACGCCTCCATGGTCTGAAGCGACTGGTGGCCCAGCCGCAGCGAGACCCTGCAGATGTCCCCGGTCGCCTCGAGGATGGCCAGGGCGCAGGCATGCCCGTTATCTCGCGCTCGAGACCGGCGGTACACTCCTGGATGTGGAAGGGGGCGGAAAGGCCCGCGAATGCAGGAGACGGAGGCCATGCTGCCGGGCAGCCTGCTGCGGAATGGTCTTTCAAGCTTCATCAGTCACGGCGAACACCGGCAGCGGTGCGTCGGAAACCCGTTTGCAGGATGCCAGGGAGAGGCGGAAACGGTCGATGTGCCGGCGAAGTCCTTCTAGTCACAACCAGGCTGTCCACCAGAAAACGACCGCCGGAACGGAGACCCTCACCCAGTGGAACGCGACTCATTTCGGCTTCGCCTTTTCTGGGACAGGTTGAAGCTGACGATGACTCGATCGGCGGCCTTGCCCTTGGCTGTGGATCGATTCGGTCCCACACTATGGTACAACCAGCTCGGGAAGATCAGCATTCTTCCGGCGACGGGCTTGTATTTGACTTTCTTCCAGCAGACTCGTGGTCTCCTGGTGCCGGGGATGTGTTTTGCAGGATTCATCAGGTTCTGGGTGCGAGGGTCAATGAACTCGATTCGACCCGAGTTCCTGGGTGCCTGGACGTAGTAGACGCCACTCCAGATACAGCCGGGATGGATATGGGCACGGTTCAAGCTACCCGGTGGATTGATGATCGACCACATCGTGCCGATATCCAGTCGATATGACCTGTTGTAACCCAGTTCGTGGCACATCATTGCCCCGGCCGCGTCGATGTGTTCGACCAATTCGGCATACTTGTCGTCCTTGTGCAGCTTGACGTGACTGTGCCAGCCTCCCAGTTCCGGGACGTTTGACCTGCGCACCCCTGTCATGTCATGTTCCCGGTCCGCGTAGATTGCCTCGATCAGGTGAGCGTTCAGCATCTCGCTGGCCGGAACTTCCATGGAAAAAACGAGCGTCGGAAAATAGTGCTGCACCTTTAGCGCATTTCCAGGCAGGTCAACCGCCGGGCCACGGTCCGAGGCTACGCGGTTCGGAGTCTTGCGCGTCACTTCACTTCCCCATCATCTCCTGCAGGCAGCAACTTGCTCGCTCGCATCGCGGTTCGCGGCCGACCACGGCGGATGCACCCGAAACTCAATTGATCCTTGCAGCATCCCGGACAATGTTCCACCCCAATGCGCCACCTGAGCTCAACCGGGAACGATGTTCTGCCTCCCACGCATGCGCCACATCACTCACGCCCCGCGGCGACCAACCGAAGCCTCTGGAGTGGCGGCGAACAAGAGCTCTTCGCCCTCGCATTCGGACGCCCACTAAGGACTCCCGCCGCCGTTGGCGAAGACTTCGTTCACGCGGCGGGAGAATGCGCGCTCCTTGTTGACGGGCGTGCTGAAGCCTGCAGGTCTCTCGCATTGGGGCTGGGAACCAGCCTTCGGTCGCGAAGCAGGGACGTTGGTCCGAGGCTTGGCCGAGAAGCCGTCGCGTTTATGCGATGGAGTGTTCACTGCTTTCAGAGTGCGCCATGTGCGCCGAACGCACCGATCAGGCCCCGGTCATCATTCGCGACCCCGAAAGTCCCGGCGACCGACCCGGGCCTGCCACCGGATTCGGCATTGCCGTAGAACCGGCCGCCCCATCGACCGGAAAGCGGCGTGCCGTCACGAAAGGTCCCGGTCGTGGTTCCATTGAAGAATCCGCTGTTCGCCCCGCCAATGGCTGCCCGCTCCAGAGACACCATCATGCCGGGCTGCGACCGCCGGGTGCCTTCGACATCGGTTTGAACCCTGAAGCTGTCAACGGACCCACTGATCGTCCCCAGGGATCCGATGTCACCGAAACTGGCCTCAAGCGTGACCCGCGCCTCAAATGAAAAGCCGGCCAGGGACTGCTGGTTCGGCTCGAAGTACATGCCGCTCGCGTTCCCTTGATACCGCGCGGTGCCCACCAAGGGCGGCAGGTCTGCCTGCACGAAGGTGTCAGGTCCGGACGAGAAGGCTCCATGCAGGACTTCTTCATGGACAGAGGCGTTCTCCGGGAGTTCCACCCAGGCGCCCCAAACGAGATGGTCCGTATCCGCCGTGCCCTCGATGTCCGTGTACATCACGAGAGAAATGCCATCGTCTATCGTCGCTGCGGCATCGCCTGTACGGCTGGAAGTCCCCTTGGATGCGAGCACTCCTATGACGGTTGAACCGGTTGCCGGCAGTCGTCCTGTCCGATTCGCATGCGTCCTTGTGTCTGGATCATCGAGGTCCAGAAACCAAGCATCGCCGCTGGCGACCCGATAGTCGACGTTCCCGCCTTGCCTGAAGGTCACTTGAACCGCGATGTCGCTGGCCGTCGCTCCATTCGTGCCTTTCGATGACTGGACGACACTTGCGCCGACATGCGCCTGGTTGCGGGCAGCCGCAGGAATTCCGCCGAAGAGGCTGCGGTCGTCGGTCGGGGCCGACGGTCGATCCGTGTCGTTGGGAACATTCGCGCCACCGCATCCCGACAACACGGCAGCGAACAGCACGGCAGTGGCGAGCACAGATGCCTTGGTCTTGTCGGACATTGTTTCTCCCTTCCAATGGTCCGGATGGGCGGGTCTGTGCTCCTCGGCCGCATCAGTCGCGGCTTTCCGGCCACGATTCGTTGAGTGTTGCATGCGTGGCGATGACGTGCAGCGCATTTCTGTCCACAGCCGCTAGAAGCCGAGACTCATGCTTGCGCCGCTCTTCTCACTGCTTCCGCCTTCGCCTTCATCGCCCTCGTCCCCTTCGTCCCCTTCGTCATCCTCGTCACCCTCGTCGTTCTCATCGTCCTCTTCGTCCTCGTCACCCTCATCGCCTTCGTCCCCCTCGTCGTCCTCGTCGCCGTCGTCGCCTAGGCTGTTCTCATCGCCCTCGTCGTCCTCGTCGCCCTCGTCCCCTTCGTCCCCTTCGTCATCCTCGTCGTTCTCATCGTCCTCTTCGTCCTCATCGTCCTCATCGTCCTCGTCACCCTCATCGCCCTCGTCCCCCTCGTCGTTCTTATCGTCCTCGTCACCCTCGTCGCCCTCGTCGCCCTCGTCGCCTTCGTCCCCCTCGTCATCGTCCTCGTCATCGTCGTCATCGTCCTCGTCATCGTCGTCATCGTCGTCATCGTCATCGTCCTCCTCATCGTCATCGTCCTCGTCGTCGCTTCTGACAGCGACCTGGTCAGGATCATGGTCGGACTGGTCACCTTTCGTGCTGCCACGAGCCTCCGATGCGAAATGAAATGGAAACTTCTCGCTCATCGCCAGAGGCAGCGCGAACAGGACGCTGATCAAGACTGAAACCATCCGGCGAACAATGTCCGGTTTGCCACTGGCGAGATCCTCTTTCGAAGTCATTGCTTTTGCTTCCGCTAAAAATGTCCTTCGGGGGACAGCCGACTGAGGTGACCAGCCTCCCGCAAGGGAGGTTTGTTCTAAAGCACTGATGCCCGGCTATTGCAAACGCCATATATCGTATAGCCTCGCTCCGGGATACGGGCTGAAGGCCGAGGTCAGCGATTCCCGCGCGGGCGTCGAAGTTCCAAGGCAGCAGCTCGTGGATCCTCGACTTCGGATGGCCGGCGGCGAACCTCCCCAGCGTGTTCCTGAGCCAAGCGTGCAGCTCGACGCCGTGCATCTTGCAGGTCTCGATGAGCGTCACGACGCGGGACGAGGAGACGGCGCCTTCGCCGTGGCCGGCGAACGGCGCGTTCTTCTTCGTCAGCTTGTGTCCGGCGATCCAGACAGCCGCCTGGACGATCCGCCGCGGTCTCGATGCCCTCCGCCCTGGGCAGGAGCATCTGTCGCTGAGACATGCAACGCTTCGCCAATCGCAGGAGACATGATTGCCAGTTTGACGCTTCCGCTCCGAATCGGTCCCTGTCCGCCGACGGCAAGACCCTTGCCCCGTTTGGGCTTCCGGCACGTGGGGCGCCCCTCGGGCTTCGCTTGTGGACGAATGCCCTTGGCTCGACGAGAATGGCAGTTTCGGGACCGCCGGTTCCGCGCGGATTTCGACCCGAATCTGGGGGTCTGGGCAAGGAAGCGCATACAAGTGCCAGCCCGGGAGGCTGCAGGATCCGCGCAGCCAGGATCCGAATTCTATGTGCGGATTGACACATTGTCGGGGATCCCCGAAAAGGCGCGGACCGACACAGGGGGGCGAGCCATGAGGGTCCGGATCCGGACGCGGGTGCACACCGCGGAGACCATCATCGACATCGAGCGGGAAGTTCTGTCGCTCCGGGCCGCGAAGCGGCTATTCCGGGCGCTGCAATCCGCCGTGCCGGACAGCGACCTGGAGATGGTCGTGACACGGGTCCGGCGCGAAAAGAACGGCATCGAGGTCGGACACCGGATCGACCGCACCAACATGCACTGAGGGGGAAGGGGCGGCGTTGATCGAACCGGCAATCAGGCCTTTTCTTGGAGTATGAGCGATGCGCCGGACAGTTACGAACTCGCCCCGGCAAATCGCCGTTCTTGAGGAACGCATGAACACGATCCGCGCCAAACTTTCGGCCACCCTCGAGCGACTCCGGGCGGACATGGCCGCGCGCGCAACCCGCACGCTGCTGGCAATGGGCGGGATGATCGGCCTGGCCGTCGCGATCCCCGGCTTCCAGATCTGAAAGCCGTCCGGGTCGTGCTCAGACACGCCCAAGCCATCGTCGCAGTCCCGGCCCTGTCGTTGCGTCGCAAGCCAGGCGTCCATACTGCGGTCGGCAGGATGTCCCGGGAAGCTGTGCACGAACAGTTCGGGTCGGCACACAAACAGGGATTGCCCGCCCGCCTACCGCTTGCCAATCGTTTGCCGGTTCCGCCCACCCGCACCTTTGGCCAGGAACGCAAGGGCCGCGACGGGTGGACGCCTACTGACCCAAAGTCAGGGCGCATTCGCGCAGGGCGGCTCAGTTCAGCGCGGAAACAAGGTCACGCAGGATCGGCACGGCCAGAAGCGCGAGGTTCACGCCGTTTCGGGGATCCCCGGCAATGCGTCAATCCGCACATAGTGCGGGATCCTTCCCTCCGGCCAGCTCTTCCAGTCGGTTGACTGGACACCGGGGCCGCCCGCGAACGCTCTAGGCGTCGGCCCGTGGCGCGCTCACTTCATGCTCCGTCGCCAAGCTGTACCTGGCGTCGGCGTAGTTGGTGGATACCGACCATGCGCCCGCTGACCTGGCGGCGCAGCGTGTCCAGGTCATCGACCGTGGCGGACCGCGACGGGTCGACGGCAAGCCCAAGCGCCGCCTCGGCCGAGTCGGCGGTGGCGGCAAGGCAGGCGTCGTTCGCTCCGGCCATGGCCACGCCCGTGTGCTTGCACTCGGCCATGAAATCCACGCCGCCCGATTCCGTCTCGAATGTGTGGAGCGTAATCTTGGTCACACGGCGCACCTGCGGTTCCTTCATGTCCGGCACGCGGCTGATTCGCCAACATGGCGAATCTCGGGTTCGCGCGGGGCCTTGGCGACCGGCAAGTAGGCCGACTCGCCGCGCAGTTTATCAAATTCACATCACGCAGCCCGAACTTCACACACACAATTCACGAAATTCCGTAGACAATGAAGGGGACACGAACAGGATTGGCCCTGCGTGCCGTTCCGCCAAGGTCGGGCGCGCAGCACATGCGAAGGCATGGAACGAGGCGCATGATGAGGGAGCAGGCAAGCGGAGCGGCTTGACGTTGCACGAATTCGATGACGGTACTGTGTACAATGGCGCCGAGCGCTCTCCTTTGTCCGGAACCCGCCCGATCGTCTGAGCTTCCGCCGCCCGTCCGGGGCGGCTTCCCTTCCGAGAAGATCCGCAACGTCACCGGCGTCGACGAGGCCGCAGAGGGCGTCGTGGCCCGGAACGCCGTTCGTCAGCGTCATGAACCGGCGACGGAATTCCTCCCAGGCCCTGTCGCGCTCGGCAATGCCGGTGCAGGGCCCGTCTCCCGAGAGGACGGTCGTGAGCGCCGTTTCGTGGATGTCGTGGCGGGTGGCCGTGGCCTTGCCGTGCCAGGGATCGGCCGTTCCTCGAAAGCGCTTGGAGTGTCCTGCATGGATCTGCCTCATGGCGTGCTTTCTTGAGGCTGCCTGGAGGCAGGTCCACGGCACCGGAAGAGCGTAGGCTCATAGGCGACGGCCTTGGAGGGGAAGAACGAACGCCGGACCGCCGTTTTCTCAGTGCGTGGCCTGAAGCCATGCACGATTGCAGCAACCTGTGAAGGGGTAAGAAAATGCAGATTTCAAGGACGTACTTGTCGGCGATCATGCTCGCGGGCGCGCTTTCGCTGGCAGGCTGCGGAGGCGGCGGCGACGGCCCGCTAGGGACCGAAACAGGCGGTCCGGGCACTGGCGGTCCGGGCACTGGCGGTCCGGGCACTGGCGGTCCGGGCACTGGCGGTCCGGGCACTGGCGGTCCGGGCACTGGCGATCCGGGCACAGGCGATCCGGCGGAGAGTCATGTTGGCAACAGACATTTCGATACGCTCGGTCCTTGGGCAAAGCTGTACGTCCAACATGATGGTCATCCTGGGCTGGCTTCGTTGCACCTTTCGGGTGGGTACGGCGCAGACAAGCGACCCTTGCTCTTTTTGGGCAGGGCATCCCGGAGTCGTCCCAGTCTTGCATTGAACCCTGGGCTAACCGGAATAAGCTCAGCCACATGGTCGGGCGAGGTAGTCGGCGTCACTCACAACGATCCAGTGCCAAATGAATACGACTCGCCGTATTTTCCAGTATCCGGAGATGTTTCCCTGACCTTGAACCTGACCGACTTGCAAGGCGATCTTGTGTTCACGAACCTGGAGCGCTGGCCGGATCGCACCTTGCTGGAGGGTCCCGGCGTCACCGGTGCGGGGACTTTGCTGGACGGCGGCACCCTGCATTACGAGATCTACATTTCCGAGGCTGAGAGTGCGTATGGGCAAAACGCGAAACCAACGTTCTACAGGTCCGGCGGTGACGAAGGCGTGATTAACGGCCAATTCGTTTCCCGCATAACCTCCGACGATCCTCACGAAGGCATTGCCGGCCAGATATTGCGACGAGACACGAACATATCGTGGTCCGGTGTCTTCGCTGGATTTCGTGAGTGAAGCAATCGGGGACCAGCCGGCCGTTTCCCTCGGGCGGCCGCCCATGCGGTGAAGATCCTCTCGCAGCCCGCCGCCTGCAGCGCATCCGTCTGGAACGCAGGGTTCTGGTCCATGGTGGAGACGCGGACATGTCCGACCAGCATGACCACGGCTGACTTTTTCTCCGCGGGCCTGATCGAGGGAGATAGGGAGAAGGGAATGCGATCATGTCTTGCGAACGGGCTGGCGCTCATGGCCACCCTCGCGCTCACGGCCTGTAGTGGGGGAAACGATCCCGGGTCCGGGCGGACGCCCGACCTTGGCGAGATCCGCGAGCTGGCAGGCCTTTCGGCACCTGCGGAGTCCGTGGAGGAGGCGCAGGCGCGCGGTCTCGACATCTTCGCCCGCGCGGATTCCCTGATCCTGTCCACGATGCACGGCGAGACGGGCAGCGCCGAGGTTCCGGCCTTCCTTCTCCTGACGCAGTGCGGCGGAGCGCGGTGCACCGTGACCGAGCCGCTGAGCGGCGCCGTTGACACGATCGAGCTTGCCAACACCCCACTCCGGCAGGGTGCCGCCACCGCCATCGGCACGAAACACGGCATCACGCTCACGCAGGAGTCCTCGACGCACACGGGCGCGGACCTTTCCAGTCTGGGCGCATGGATGGAGCACGGCTCGTTCGCGATCCTGAATGAACGCCAGACCGGCGAAGACGGCACCGTCGACGTCTGGTACGGCATCGCCCTCGGCGACGCCTCGCGAATCCGCGCAATCCCGCCAGGCATGCCTGCGCTGCCTGCCGGGAGCGCGACCTGGCTCGGGATCATGACGGGAACGCCCGTTGCCGGGGAGGCGCGCGGCGAGCGGCTTGTGGGCGACGCGGTCCTGACCTGGGACCCGTCGTCCGGGGACGACAGGTCCGGGCATTCCCTCGACGTCGCGTTCGGGGGGATCAGGAACATCGACCGCGGGACGGCAGACACGGTCGGGACGATGGTCTTTTCCGACCTCGCGGTCGCCCGGGACGGAAGTTTCGCAAGAGGGGATGCAGGCGGACGCATCCAGGGCGGCCTGTTCGGTGCGGATCACGCCGAGGCGGCAGGCATCTTCGAGCAGTCCGGCATCGTCGGCGCCTTTGGCGCGAAGCGGCAGTAGGCGACGGGAAGGCGCCGGACGCGGGCGGAACCGGCGATCCATGCTTCGTTGGAGGCTCCCGAGGTCCTAGCAGAGCGCGCCTGCGTCGGCGGAGCGCATGCCGGCGGGCCGGATCTTTCTCACCGAGGGCTGGCATGACGGTCAGTCGACCGGCCGCCAGCAGCCGCGCCCGGCGGCCCCGAGCATGCGTATCGAAGTGCATCCCGCGATCAACGCCACTGTTCCGCCAGGCTCCAATGCGAGGAATGGGTGGGCCCGTGACCCGCCATGCCGAAGCGCAAGGCCGGTCGCGTGCCGCCACGGACGGCTCGCGCCCAGCGACATGCCGCACTGCATGGCAGGCTCCGACCCGAAGAAAGCTGCACAAAAATGTTGCAATTCAGGCTTCGACCCCCGAACCTCAGCCCGACCAGAAATGGAGAGCATCATGGCAAACCTGCATAACAGTGATGAACGCGTTTCCCTGGACCCCGACTTTCAGACGGAATTCGAGCTTGGCCAGGACAACATCCGGCCGTTCGGCTTCGACATCCACAACCCGGTGTTCCTGATCTCGAGCCTGGTGATCATCGCGTTCGTGGTGGTCGCGCTGGCCAACCAGGCGGCGTCGGCCGCGTTCTTCGGCTGGCTCCGGCCGTTCCTGACCAGCGAGTTCGACTGGTTCCTGGTCATCTCCGTCGACATCATCCTTCTTTTCTGCCTGGCGCTCATCTTCCTGCCCGTCGGTTCCGTCCGGATCGGCGGCAAGGACGCCAAGCCGGACTATTCCTACGCCGGCTGGATCGCGATGATGTTCGCCGCCGGAATCGGCATCGGGCTCCTGTTCTTCGGCGTGCTCGAGCCGACGTACTACAACTTTTCGGAAGGAGGGAACGCACGGCCACTCGGCATCGACATCAGCGAACCCGGCAACGAGTACATCGGCGTCGTGGGGACCATCCACCACTGGGGCCTCGGTGGCTGGTGCGTCTATGCGGTGGTCGGCCTGACGCTGGCCATCTTCGCGTACAACAAGGGGATGCCGATGACGCTCCGTTCCGCCTTCTACCCCATTCTCGGCGAACGGGTCTGGGGATGGTGGGGCCACGCGATCGACACGCTTGCGGTCTTCGCCACGCTCTTCGGCCTGACGACGTCGCTCGGCCTCGGGGCGCAGCAGGTGGCCTTCGGCCTGAACGAGGTCGCCGGCATCGAGCCGTCCAGAACGGTGATCGTCGTGCTGATCGTCGGCATCACGGCGATCGCGCTCGGGTCGGTGCTCCTTGGCATGGACAAGGGGGTCAAGCGGCTCTCCGAGATCAACATGCTGATGGCCGTCGCGCTGTTCGTCTTCGTGTTCTTCGTGACGGGGGCGGTGGCGGCGATCACCCGCTATTTCAGCGTCATGGTCGACTACGTGGCGCTCCTTCCTGCGCTGTCGAACCCGTTCGGACGCGAGGACACGAGCTTCTTCCACGGCTGGACCACCTTCTACTGGGCCTGGTGGATCGCGTGGTCGCCGTTCGTCGGCATGTTCATCGCCCGCATCTCCAAGGGCCGCACGGTGCGCGAGTTCGTCCTGTGCGCACTGATCGCGCCGACGATGGTCTGCGCGCTCTGGATGTCGACATTCGGCGGCGCCGCGATCGACATGCTGAACGCGGGCGGCGCCGAAGGCGTTCGCGCGACGGTGATCGACAGCTACAAGCCGGAAGGGGCGCTGTTCGGGTTCCTCAAGGAACTGCCGCTCTACGGCATCGTGTCGCCCATCGCGCTGATCCTGGTCGTGATCTTCTTCGTCACCTCGTCGGACAGCGGCAGCCTGGTGATCGACACGATCACCGCCGGCGGCAAGATGAACGCTCCGGTGTCGCAGCGGGTGTTCTGGTGCACGCTCGAAGGGCTGGTGGCCATTGCGCTGCTTCTGGGAGGCGGTCTTGCCGCACTCCAAGGGGCGGCCGTCTCCACCGGCATTCCTTTCACCATCGTCGTGCTGCTGATGTGCTGGTGCGTCTACGCTGCGCTGCGCACCGAAGAGCGCTAGAAGACCGACCCGGCGGCGCGTGGCTCCTGACCTACAGGGGTGCCACGCGCCTCCTTCCCTTGGCCCTGGCCCTGCAGGGAGCGGCCGCTGGATACCTCAACCAATGTACACAGTGGCAGTTGGACGGGGAGCGGTTGCGCCCAGGAAGTCGCCAGGACCTTGCAAGCTGAGGGAGGGCTGCCGCTTCCGGTCCTGCGCAGGACGTGTCCGACCTGCGGACGGGAGCATTGCCGGGACATCAACGCCGCCGTGAACACCCGGCGGCAAGGCGTCCATGCACCGAAGGCGGAAGGGCTGTCCGTCGCTGCCTGTGGAGGCTTGCGCCAGGCGGGCATGTCGCCCGCGGCAGCCTGAAGCAGGATGCCCTTTCCTGCACGGCGGGGAGCAGTCACCAGGTGCGCCTTGTGTCCCCGCCCTGAAGGACGGGGTCTTGCGGCGCACCTGGCAAGGAAAACGGGAAATGAACAATACGAGAATACCGCCTTCTACAAACGTTTGTATTGACCCGGGCACCGGTTCGGTCTTTGATGAACCATGACTTGTTCTTGGTCCAATTGTGGGAGGACACCACTGATGAAACGTCTCGGACATTCAATACGGCATGTCGCCTTGGCCTCGGCGGCGTCCCTGGCCCTTGCGATGCCGGCGCTGGCCCAATCCTGTCTTGGCACCGCCGAGGACCTTCAGCTCAGCGACGCCGAGCGCGCGGACATCGGCGGCCGCGGCCTGACCTTCGGATTCCTGACCAACAACATCTCGGATGACTTCAGCCGAACGCTGGTTTCCGGTGGCGAGAGCTTTGCGGCGGAGCTGGGCGTCGAACTGATCGTCAACAGCGCGGATTTCGACGCCAACACCCAGCTCAGCCAGTTCGATGCGCTGGTGCAGCAGGAGGTTGACGGCATCTTCCTGACGGCTGTCGACGCGGCTTCCATAGGACAGGCGGTGCGACGAGCCAACGACGCCAGCATCCCCGTGTTCATCGTCGGTGGCGCGCCGACCCGTGGCGACGTGATTTCGGTGATGAATGCGGCCTCATATCAGGGCAGCTACGAAGCCGGTGACGCGTTGATGAAGGCAATCGGCGAATCCAACGCGAAAATCGCGGTCCTTGGCATTCCGTTCGCCCTGCAAACGATCCGCGACCGCGAGAAGGGCATCCTGGATGCCATCGGGGCGAACGGCGGCCAGATGATCTCGCTGCAATCGGACTTCAGCCAGGACGTCCTGCTGCAATTGGCGCAGAACGTGATCCAGGCGAACCCGGACCTGGGTGGCATCTTCGCGACCTGGAGCCTTGCGGTGAACGCCGCAACCGAAGCCGTCAAGCAGTCGGGACGTGACATTCCCATTGCGGGCTACGACTCCGAGGCCGCCGGATATCTCGAGTTCGCCGGTGGCGACACGAACATTGTCGCGCTTTCCGGCCAGCAGGCGGCACTTCAGGGCCGCGCGGCCATCGAAGGGTTGAGCAAGGCGATCCTCGGCGCCGAGCTCTGCGAAGAGATCATCACGCCGAACCTGCTGGTAACCGCCGGGAACTATGAGGAAATGTGGGATACGCAGTATCCCGGTGCAACACCTCCCTGGGCCCAGTAGGGCCAAACTGCGCGGGGGCGCATTGCGTTCCTGCGCCCTTTCCCGGAGCGGAGGCACGTGTCTCCGATACTGCGACTAACCGGCATCTCGAAGGCGTTTCCCGGCGTCCAGGCCTTGGACGACGTGTCGTTTGACGTCGTGCCGGGCGAAGTGCATGCCATCATGGGCGAGAACGGGGCGGGAAAGTCCACCCTGATGAAGATCGCCGCGGGCGTCTACCCGCCTGACGCCGGCACGATCGAGATCCAGGGCCGCGAAGTCGCCTTCAAGGGTCCGAAGGACGCGGCAGACCTGGGGCTGCACACCGTCTTTCAGGAACTGACGGTGCTGGAGAACCTGGATGTCGGGCGCAACGTGATGATCGGCGACGAGCCCGTGGCCTTTGGCGGCCTCTGGCTTGACCTGCCGGCACTGTACGCAAGGGCGCAGCACGTGCTGGACCGGCTGGACATCGGCCTTGATTCGCGCACGCCGCTTTCCGGACTTTCGACGGGCGCCCGGCAGATGGTGGAGATCGCCCGCGCCTGCGCGGAAACACCGAAAGTGCTCGTGCTGGACGAGCCTACCTCGTCCCTGGGACGGCAGGAGGAAGACCTGCTGTTTCAGTTGATCAGGCGGCTCAAGGGCCTGGGAGTCGGCATCGTCTACATCTCTCACCGCATGTCCGAGATCTTTCGCCTGGCCGACCGGATCACTGTCTTGCGGGATGGCAGGCATGTGGCCACCGGCGCGGCTGCGGACCTTGATCGCGCATCGCTGATCCGGGCCATGGTGGGGCGCGACGTGGACGAAACCCGGCACGGTGTCGACGTGGACGGGCTCCCGGTGGCGCTTGCCGCGCGAGGCATCACGTGGCGTGGCGCGGTAAGGGGTGTCGATCTTGACCTGCATGCGGGCGAAGTCCTGGGGCTCGCCGGCTTGATGGGCGCAGGGCGGACGGAGTTCGCCCGGCTTGTCGCCGGTGCCGAACGGCCCGACGCCGGCACGTTTCACCTCTTCGGAAAACCCTTCGCTCCGCCCACGGTTGGCGCGGCCGTGCGGGCGGGCGTTGTCTATGTGCCGGAAGACCGGAAGGGCCAGGGCCTGGTCCTGTCCCTCCCGGTCGGTGACAACATCGCCCTGCCAAGCCTCCGCCGTTTCACGCGCGCGGGCCTGCTGGCGGTGCCAAGGATCGGCTCGATGACGCGTGACTGGATGCTGCGGATGGGTGTCAAGGCAGCCTCGGACCGGGTGCCGGTCGAGACGCTTTCGGGGGGCAACCAGCAGAAGGTCGTGTTGGCAAAATGGCTCTCGGTCGAGCCGAAGGTGATCCTGCTGGACGAGCCGACGCGCGGCGTCGATGTGGGCGCGAAGGCGGAGATCCACAAGCTTGTCCGCAAGCTTGCACAGGACGGCGCAGCGGTCCTGGCGATCTCGTCGGAACTGCCCGAGCTGCTCACCGTCAGCGATCGCATTGCCGTGATGGCGCAAGGCAGGATCGTGGGCGTGGTGCCGGCGACTGAAGCGACCGAAGCGGGCCTTCTTGACCTCGCCCTGGCCGAAGGGCAGGCGGCATGAGCGTCGCGCGCATTCTGCTCCTGGCCCGCAACATCCTCCCCTATGCCGGATTGATCGCGTTGGTGGTCTACTTCTCGCTGGCAAGCGACTTCTTTCTGAACACCCGCAATTTCGAGCGTCTCGTGACGGACAGCGCGACGCTGATCATTGTCGCCACAGGCATGACCCTGGTCATACTTCTCGGCGAGATCGACCTGAGCGTGGGGGCGGTTGTCGCCCTTTTGTCGGTCGTCCTGGCGCAGATGATGGGTGCCGGGGCAGGCTGGCCGCTGGCGGTGTTCCTGACGCTTGTGCTTGCCGCCGCGATCGGCTTCCTGAACGGGGCGATCACGGTGATCGGCCGGATCCCGTCCTTCATCGTCACGCTCGGGATGCTTGCGATCGCGACCGGACTGGCCTTCATCTTCACCGGCGCCATTTCCGTCGCGATCTATGACGAGGTCTTTCTGGACCTTTTCTATTCCGACACGATCCTTGCCTTGCCGGTGCCCCTTTGGCTTTGCGGTATCGCCTTTGGCGGTTCGCTGCTTCTCTTGAAGCGAACGCCGTTTGGGCAGGAGCTCTTTGCCATCGGCGCCAATGCGGAGGCAGCGCGGCTGTCCGGGGTGCCCGTTGCGCGCGACAAGATCATGGTGTTCGTGATCATGGGCCTGCTGGTCGGCATCGGGGCGGTGCTTTCGGCTTCGCGCCTTGGCAGCGGCGCGCCGGGTTCGGCTCCCTCGCTGACGCTGGATGCCATCGCGGCAGTCATCATCGGCGGAGCAAGCTTGTTCGGTGGCCATGCCTCGGTCCTGCGCACGTTGCTGGGCGCGCTTTTGATTGCGGTCCTGAACAACGGCATGGTGCTTCTGAACATCAACGTCGACGCACAGTACATCGTGAAAGGCGTCATCATCCTGATTGCGGTCGTGCTTGAAAGGCTCTCGATCCTGGGCCGCGTCGCATGACACGCGAACGCCTGGCAACTTCGGGAATCTACATCGCCTTCGCGGTCGTGGTGATCGCCTTGATGATCCTCAGCCCCGCGTTCCGCGATCCGGCGAACCTGGTCAACATCGGTCGGCAGACGGCCATCCTCGGCATTGCGGCCTTCGCCATGACATACGTGATCCTCCTGGGCGAGATCGACCTGAGCGTCGGTGCCGTCGCTTCGGCTGCAGGAGTGGTCACGGCCATGGCCCTGGGGGCCGGATTCGGGCCGCTTGCCGTTCCCGTCGGCTTTGCCGTTGGCGCGGGCTTCGGGCTGATGAACGGGCTATTGACCGTCTATGCCGCCGTGCCGTCCTTCATCGCAACCCTGGTGACCTTCTTCATCGCGCAGGGGATGGCGCTGACCCTGACAACCGGCCAGACGATCCTCTTTTCGGCCGACTGGTTCCGGCTGACCTTCGCCACGGGTGGCACTGGCGGCTTGCGAACCGCGTTCCTTTGGATGCTGCTGTGTTTCTTCCTGCTCTGGTGGCTCCTGGTGCGCACCCGATTCGGCGCCAATGTGCCGGCCATCGGCGGCGGTCAGGACCACGCGCGCACGTTGGGGTTGCCCGTAGATCGGATGAAGATCCGGGTCTTCACCATGGCAGGCGGGTTGATGGGGCTTGCGGGCATGATCCTGATCGCGCGGATCGGCAATGCGCGTAGCGACGGTGCCGTAGGGCTTGAGTTCGACGCCATCGCGGCGGTGGTCCTGGGCGGCACTCGGCTGGGCGGCGGCTATGGATCCTTGTTGCGCACGTTGGTCGGCGTCCTTCTGATCGGAGTCCTGAACAACGGGCTGGCCATCCTGAACGTGGACTTCAACAGCCAGCAGGTCGTCAAGGGCGTGCTGGTCATTGCCGTCGTTCTGGTCGACCGTTGGACGCGCGGAGGAAAGGAGGCCTGACATGTCCGGACTGATCGAGGGGCGGATGGAGCGGCTCGCCACCGGATTGAACTTCACCGAGGGACCTGCCTGGCTTGCCGACCATGACATGCTGCTGTTCACCGACATTCCGGCCAATGCCATCCTTGCCTGGCGCGACGGGGCACTGGCGACATGGGTCGAAAACGCGCATTTCGCCATAGGTCTTGCGCTGGCGCGCGACGGGCGCGTGCTGGCCTGCGAACACGCGACCCGCACGCTCGCCGCCATCGAGGTTCGGGACGACGGCAGCGCCGGCGAGCGCGAGGTGCTGGCAAGGAGCTACCGGGGTCGGGTCCTGAATTCGACCAACGACGTGATCGCGGCCTCGGATGGCACCGTGCTGTTCACGGACCCGCCCTTCGGCGTCCGCGCACTGGAAGGCGCGCTTCATGGATATCAGCAGGCCAGCGAGCTGGATGCCTGCCACGTCTTTCGCGTGACCTCGGATGCGGGCGCGCCGGTGTCGCTGACCGCCGATGTCTATCGTCCGAACGGACTTTGCCTTTCTCCCGACGAGAAGACACTCTACGTCAGCGACAGTTCCGAGACCCGCCGCAAGGTTGTCGCCTTCGACGTGGGTCCGGACTGGAGCTTGTCGCGACAGCGCGACATCGCGGTGATGCCGGTCGGCGTGCCGGACGGGATGCGCGTCGATGTCGACGGCAACCTTTGGGTGGCAGGCGGCGACGGCGTCCATGTCTACGATGCATCGGGCACCCGGATCGGGCATGCTCCGGTGCCCGAGATGGTGACGAACATCGAGTTCGGCGGCACGGGCCTGTGCGAGCTGTTCATCACGGCCACCACGTCGCTCTATCGGGTCCGCACGGGGCGACCGGGCGGACGCGCATAGTTGCGAGGGCCTTGCGCAAAGCCGGGACACGCCGGATGCACCTGTCCAGGCACGCCGCGGTCCGGCGGCCGCCCGGCGCCGAAGCTTGCCGTCACCTCGCGGTGACTGCGGCCTTGCATGTGACGGCCGGCGTGCCGCGCAGGTTGTCGGCAAGGGATCCGGCCTCCGTTCAAGCGAAACCCGCTGAAGAGACCGCACGTGCTTCAGAGAAGGGTCCCATGTCACCGAACCTGCCTGCGTCGCCGGCCAGGGGCGGGAAGCCGTAGGTGCCCAGGACGCCGATCCCGTCCCGTTCGGACCAGAGCGCGAGTACGACGTCCCCGGCTCAGGCCGGGGGCGCAGGCAGTCCCGCGCAAGGCACGGATGGAAGCGACACCGTCAATTGAACTTCCTTGATTGGCGCCGGCTCGCGTTCAGGGCGCCAAAGGCCGCCTCAATGTCATCCAGGCGATCTTCGCGTGCAAAGACGGGGCATTCCCCGAGGGGACAGGCGACTTCGGCGGTCGAGCCGCCTTCGAAGACGTCGCCACGCCAGACGTGATGCCAGCGTGGCCCTTCCGGCAAGGCGACGGACAGGCATGTCGCGCCCGGTTCCAGAACGGGGGCCACCAGGAGCGCCGATCCCAGCATGTACGCCCTCCCCTCGCCGAAGAGCGCGGGTTGATCCGGGAAGTGATAGAACAGCGGCGCCATCACCGGATCGCCCGTTTCGGCATGGTGGGCGAAGGCTCTCTCCAGATAGGGCCGAAGCGCCTCGCGTACCGACAGGAGCCGGGTCAGGACCTCCTCCACCTCTTGCCCAAACGACCAGACCTCGTTCGGGCCGCCGGAACTGGTGAAGAGGTTGAACGTGTCCTGGCCGTACGTGACCTTCGCGCCCGGGTCCGGTGGCGGGACGCCCTCCGGCACCCGGAAACCATGCAGTCGGCAGATCGGAGAGAACACACCGAACTCGAACCACCGGATCAAGAGCTCGCGGAATTCCTCGCTGCCGCCATGGCCGTCATAGAAACCGCCAATGTCGGTGGTCCACCAGCCCATGCCGGAAAGCCCGGCATGCAACCCGGCGGGGATCTGCGCCCGGAACCAGTCCCAGTCGGACCAGACATCGCCCGACCAGAGGATGACCCCGTGACGCTGCGATCCTGCCCAGGCCGAGCGGCAGAGCAGAACGCCGTCGCGACCCTCGGCGCGCAGTCCGGCGCGATAGCGCTCCTCGTGCAGGACCGGATAGGCGCACAGCATTTCCGCGCCGTTGCCAAGCGCGGTTCGCACGTTCTCGGGATGCGCCGGACGCATCTCGGGCTCGCACGCGTCCAGCCAGAAGTTGTCGAACCCGAGATCGACGTAGTTCTTCTTGACGATGTCCCAGTGCCGGTCGCGGGCGTCCGGGTTGAATGCGTCGTAGTAGGTGAAGAAGCCGGCCCCGAACGGATCCTTGTCGGGGAAGGGAATGACCGCCGGCACGCCACGCTCGGTTGTCAGAAGATGACCGGCGTCGACCATGTCACGGTAGTTTTCGGACGAGGCTGACATCGTTGGCCAGACCGACACCATGGTTTCGATGCCCATCTCGCGCAACTCGCGGACCAGGCCGGCAGGGTCGGGCCACTCCTCCGGGTGGAACTTCCAGTCGCCTTGCCGCGTCCAGTGAAAGAAGTCGATCACGATGCAGGACAGCGGAAGGCCGCGGCGCCTGTATTCGCGCGCGACGCTCAAGACCTCTTCCTGCGTGCGATAGCGCAGCTTGCACTGCCAGAATCCCAAGGCCCAGGCCGGGATTTCGGGCGACTTGCCCGTGGCCGCTGCATAGGCGCGCAGGATGTCGGCGGGCGTGTCCCCGGCAACGATCCAGTAGTCCAGGCCTCCGGTCGCATCCGCGGTCCAGCGCGTGATGTTGCTGGCGAACTCGGCTCGTCCCGTCGCGGGGTTGTTCCAGAGGAAGCCATACCCGCGAGAGGACAGCACGAAGGGAATGACCGCATGCGCGTTCTGTTGCAGCAGCGTCGTGGAAACCCCCTTGAGGTCCATCTGGCCGTGCTGCGGCTGGCCAAGCCCGTAGAGATGTTCGCCTTCATAGGCCCTGAACTGCTGTTCCAGCCGCCAGGACGCAGACGCGATGCCCTTGAAGCTCCTCGTCTTCGGCCCGGCAAAGTGAGAACGTGTCTCGGCCAGCAGCTCGGCACCGGTGTCTGCCCGAAAATGCCGGATCACCACTTCGCGACGGACGTCGGCGCCGTAGCGATCGACAACGGTCAGTTCCGTGCGGATGCGCCCGTTGGCCAGGCTGGCCGAATTCTCGTCAATCAAGACAAGGGGTGCGGCATCGGAAGCGGGCAGGAGCGCGTCGACAAAGGGCTCGACCACTTGGCGTCCAGGTCGCGCGCGGACCCGGTTGGCATCCGGCCCCCAGGCCTCGACCCGGATCGTTTCGCCTCCGAAGCGGCAGAGAAGCGCGTCACCGTCCCTCGTGAATGCCTTTGCCATGGCCTATCCGATCGCCAGGTAGGCACCGTCGAGAATGACCGCAGTGCCCGACATGTAGTCCGCCTCGTCCGAGGCAATGAAGGCGGCCAGCGATGCCACTTCGCGAGGATCGGCGCCGCGCCCTGCGGGAATGCCGGCCAGGACCTCTCCCATCACGTCGTCGGGTATCCCCTCGACGGCGCGGGTCAGGACCAGTCCCGGCGCGATGGCGACAGCGCGGATGTCGGGTGCGTGGTCAATGGCCAGCGAGCGCGTCATCGCCAGCACTGCGCCCTTCGTTGCCTGATAGGCCGAAAACCCCCTCTCGCCGACGTAGCTTTGGACGCTGGCGGTATTGACGATCACGCCCTTTCCGCCTTGCGCCCGCATCTGCTCGACCGCCACCTTGGCGCCCATCCAGTAGCCCCGGATGCCGACACCGGTGATCGCGTTGAACTCTTCCAGCGTCTGCTCGTGAATCGGCTTGAAGACGGCCCCAAAGGCGTTGTTGTGCCAAATGTCGATTCGATCGAGGCGGTCGACGGTGACCTTGGCCAGGGCGCGAACCTGGTCGGGATCCGACATGTCGGTCAGCTGGAAGGCCGCCCCCATGGCCTTGGCGACATCGGCCCCATCGGGATTGATGTCTGCGATCATCACCCTTGCGCCTTCCTCTGCAAAGCGCTCCGCGCAGGCGCGACCGATGCCCTCTGCCCCGCCTGTCACCACGTAGACCCGGTCGGCATGACGGCCGGGCACCGGGAAGTACCTTGCGCTCATCCCTCCGTCCCCCCGATCACCACGGTTTCCTCCGTGACGAGAAAGACGATGTCGTTCGTGAAATGCGCCGTGTCGTCTCCCGCAACCACGCCTTCGGGCGAGGCCAGCCCGGCCTCCATCGCCGCGCGGTCGTCGAACCAGATCTCGGCCGAGCCGTCGTACGGCGCTTCGGGCAGGTCCCCTGCAGCACCTGCGACGTTTATCCGATACCCCCGCATCCCTGGAATCTTCGCGGCCAGGGGTGCGTGGGTGCCGGTCCAGTAGTCACGAAACGCCGCATCCGACATCCCCGGCTTTCTTGTCACCAATGCCACGAGCTTGATCATCGGACGGAGCCCCCTCCCAAGGGAGGAAGACACCGATTCCCGACGTCAGGTCAATACAATCGTTTGGCTTGGGCGAATTCGACCGCTATGCTCTCCGGTGAAACGAGGGAATGGCAAAGGAAGCCATGTACAAGAGGGTCGGGCTGAAGGAGATAGCTCAGGAAGTCGGGGTGGACGTCTCCACGGTTTCGCGCGCGCTCCGCGACGATCCTCGCGTCAAGACCGAGACGACCCAGGTCGTACGTCGCAAGGCACATGAACTTGGCTATCGCCCGAACCGGTTGGCGCGTGCTCTCCGTGGCGGCAAGACGGATCGGGTCGCCGTGCTTCTTTCACCACCCCAAGTGCGTTTCGCAAGCCCGATCTTCCTTGAACTCCTGGCGACGCTTGACCAGCTCTTGCGCGCCCGGAGCATGACGCTGGCCGTCTTCGCCGCGCATCGCCGAGACGAAGAACGCGACATCGTGCGGAGCATTGTCGAAGACCGTCTGGCCGACGCAGTGGTGATCGGACGCACGCAAGAGCGCGACGCCCGTGTTCGCTATCTGCTGGAGGCCGGATTTCCCTTTGTCACCTTCGGGCGCACAGACTGGCCGGACCGACATCCTTGGGTCGACATTGACTATGCCAAGGCGGGACGGTTGGCCATCGAGGCGCTGATGCGAGGCAAGCCGGCACGAATCAGCATTCTCGCCGCCCCAAGGGGCCTGCGCTTCGCCGACGGCTATGTTGCCGGTGCCCGCGCTGCGGCGTCGGAACTGGGCGCGCCCGATCCGGACGCCTGGCGGATCGAAATGACCGAGGCCGCCGGCGAAGAACTCGCACCCGGGCTCTTCAGGGACGGTCCCCGCCATGCCATTGCCTGCATTCAGGATTCGCTGGCATTCGGCCTTTACCGTGCTGCCGCGCGCGAGGGACGGGTGATTGGGCACGACATTTCCGTCTTTGGCGGTCAGAACTTTCCCGGATCCGAACATACCGCGCCGCCGCTGTCCACTTTCTCCACCGAAGACCGAACCGTGGCCGAGAGGCTGTCTGAAGTCGTGATTGCACGCCTTGGCCAGACGTCAGATGGTCCGTTCGAGAACGAAGTGCTTCATCCCGCGCCGCTCCTCCGAAAGTCACATCTCCTGAACTAGCGGTCAGCCTGCCGAAGGCGCGTTTGCAGGGTCTTCTCCCGCGCCATTGCGCAAGAGGGCCGGCAACTGACCTGCCGGCGTCGGTTCGGTCGACATCACTCTCGGATCCCCTGCGCGCATCAAAAGAGCGGCTCGGAAAGGCGGACGGATTCGCCCCGGCGGGACATGCCCCGAGAACCCGACGTGCGGACAATGTACTGATGCTGCGAGTCATTTCGAGCGCTTGAGGCACGCGGAACGGCCCGTCCTGGATCAAGACGTGTCTCATGCGCATCGGAATTCGGCTCCATTCAGGATCTGGTCGACTTGCAGTCTTGCCCTTCGGAACTTGACGCCGGCTCCGGTGGTGCCTGGCGCAGGATCCAGATCAGGCTTCTGAAGAAGTGACTGCGCAATCCGGCAGGTCGGCAGGAATTGACGCGGATCGACGGGCACGAACCTGGGCAGCCCTTGTCAGGTCCAAACCCGAAATTCCTTCATCATTGATTCGCTTCCGCTTCCAGCATTTCGATCATCGCGTCGCGCATCACGAATTTCTGCGGCTTTCCGGTGATTGTCATTGGCAGTTCGTCAACCACCCGGACATGCCTTGGAACCTTGAAGTGGGCGATCTGTCCCTTCAGGGCCTCCCTCAGCTCGTCTCCGGAAATCTCCGTGCCCGGCCTGGCGACCACCCAGGCGCAGACCTCCTCGCCAAGGCGTTCGTCCGGAATGCCGAAGACCTGGGCGTCGCTCACCTTCGGATGCCTGGTCATGCATTCCTCCACCTCGCGCGGATAGATGTTCTCGCCGCCGCGGATGATCATGTCCTTCACGCGACCGACGATCGAGCAGAATCCCTCCTCGTCGAACGCGGCCAGGTCGCCTGTATGCATCCATCCGTCCACGATGCTCTCGGCCGTCCTTTCGTCCTCATGCCAATACCCTTTCATGACGGAATAGCCGCGCGTGCAAAGCTCGCCATGGGTGCCGACCGGAACGATCCGGCCTTCATCATCGATGATCTTGACTTCGAGATGGGGATGGACCCGGCCCACGGTCTCGCACCGCTTGTCCGTCGGATCGTCGACGAAGCCCTGGAAGGACACCGGCGAGGTTTCCGTCATGCCGTAGGCGATCGTGACCTCCTTCATGTTCATGTCCGAGTTGACGCGCCCCAGGACGTCAACCGGGCAGGGGGCGCCCGCCATGATCCCCGTTCGCAGGCTGGACAGGTCGCGCGGCTCTCCTTCCAGGGCCTCCAGCATCGCGACGAACATCGTCGGGACTCCGTAGACCGACGTGCATCGCTCCCTGGCCAATGCATCGAGAGTCTGGTTCGCATCGAACCCTTCGCCGGGAAAGACCGCCGCGGCCCCCTTGCTGATCGCGCCCAGGACTCCCATGACCATGCCGAAGCAGTGATAGAGCGGGACAGGGATGGCCAGCCTGTCGGTCTCCGCCAGGTTGATCCTGTCGGTGACGAACCGGGCGTTGTTGACGATGTTGTAGTGCGAAAGTGTCGCCCCTTTGGGCCTGCCGGTCGTGCCGGACGTGAACTGTATGTTGATCGCGTCGTCGGGGCTGAGGGTCTTGTCGATCTCCGGCAGCCTGAGCTGCTGGGCCGGACCGCCAAGCCGGCGGAGCTGCTGGAAGGAATGCGCACCGGCTCCCGGCTCCTCTTCCATGAAGACGACACTGCGCAACTGCGGGAGCCTGGCCGCGTGCAGCCGTCCGGGTTCGCATTCCTCGAGCTCCGGTGCAAGGCCCCGAATCATGGCCGAATAGTCGGAGGCCCTGAACGAACCGGCCGCGACGAGCGCCTTGCATCCGGCCTTGTTCAACGCGTATTCCAGTTCGCCCGGACGATAGGCCGGGTTGATGTTCACCAGCACGACGCCCGCCCGTGCGGTCGCAAGCTGTGTCAGGACCCATTCGATGCGGTTCGGCGACCAGATGCCCAGGCGGTCGCCCTTGCCGAGGCCCAGTGCCAGAAGGCCTGACGCAACTTCGTCCACCGCCCGGTCGAGATCGTAGTAGCTCATCCTGACCCCTTGCTCGCAGAACACGACGGCGTCGCGCGGACCAAAGCGCGAGACGGCTCCGCCCAGGAGCTGCGGGATGGTGACATAGGCCAAGGGCGGTTCCGACGGGCCGCGGACGTAGGACAGCCCGTCCATCGGCGCAATCGTCTCAGCGGGTGCATCGGTCCGTGAGTCCCAATCGGAAATCCGTCTCGCAAGGCTCTCGTTCAGGATTGACATGGCGGCCCCCTTCACGTCGTGCGCCAGTCGCCGGCCTGTTCGAAGGCATGCGCGGCCTGGTAGAGCTTCATCTCTCCGAACCTCTCGCCGACAAGCATCATGCCGATCGGCAGGCCTTCGCTCAGGCCGCAAGGCACGTTGATTGCAGGCAGGCCGCCGTTGAACGGTGCGGTGTTGCCGATCATCTCGAACGCACGCTGAACGTAGAGGCTGATGGAGCAATCCGCCGGCGGAATCTGCCGAGCCTTCATCGGCACGGTCGGCATCAGCAGCAGGTCATGTCGGCCCAGCACGTCCGCGTAGGCCTGGTTGACCTTTCGCATCAGGTTCTGCGCCTTGCCGTAGAATCGCCCGCGGTACTGCTCCTGGAAGAACTCGCCGAGGAACATGCAGACCTTGAGCGAGTGGGTCAGTTCGTCGGCCCTGTTGCGCCATTGGGCCATGTGGTCCGTCATCGAGGGCAGGAAGAGGCCCTTGTGGTTCGTGCCTCCGGAGTTTCCGTGCATCATGTGGTCCTGCAGGCCCTCGACGGTGATCGCCGTCCAGCAGTCGACCGCGAGATGGTGCTCAGGAACCGAGACTTCGTCGACATGCGCGCCAAGCTCCCGGAAGCGTTCGGCGGCGGCAAGCACCGTCCGGTCGACGTCCGCCTCGCTCTCGGGCCGGTGGAACCCTTCCTCGAGGATCGCGATCCGGAGCCCCTGCGCCCCGCGGCCCAGGGCCTCCGTGTAGCGAAACGTCCGCGGGCAGCGTTGGCGCGGATCAAGGCCGTCCTCGCCGGCAAGGACCTCCAGCAGCAAGGCGTTGTCGGCGACGGTGTTCGTCACCGGACCGACGTGGTCGATCGTCCGCTCGATCGGCATGATGCCGGTGTAGGGAACGAGCCCGTGCGTCGGCTTCATGCCGAAGACGCCGCAGTTCGAGGACGGGATGCGGATCGAGCCCCCCTGGTCCCCCGCGATGGCCATGTCGACCTCCCCGGCCGCAACCAGCGCCGCCGACCCGCCGGACGAGCCGCCGGCCATGTAGCCGCGTTTCCAGGGATTGTGGATCGGGCCCTTGGCACCGGTGTGCGAACCGGCCGAGAGGCAGAAGCTCTCGCAGTGCGCCTTGCCCGCGATGATCGCGCCGGCGTCCAGCATCCGGGTGACGATGGTCGCGTCGATTTCCGGCGTGTAGCCCTCCATGACCGAAGACCCGTTCATCATCGGCACGCCGGCCAGGCAGACCGTGTCCTTGAGCGCGATCCGCCTGCCCTTGAGGGGACCGTCCGGCGCACCCGGGATCTCCGTCTTGACGTACCACGCGTTGAGCGCGTTTTCCGAAGGGTCCGGGAAGCGGCCCGGTGATCGGGGATAGCGCACCGCCGGCAGGTTGTCGGGCGTCGCGTCAAGCCGGTCGTAGGCCTTCATGTAGGGCTCCATGATTTCGGAATATTCGTGCAGCTCCTCGTCCGTCAGGCGCATGCCGAACCGGCTGGCCATGTCGCGCATCTGCGAAAGTGTCGGTCGTTTCACGGTCATGTTGGTCACCAGTTTTGGGGCGGCCGCCTGGTCCGGCGGTGCGGTCGAAGGGCTGGAATGCGTCTGGGGAGCGGGCGGCGGCGCCCGGCGCGGGCCGCCTGTGCCGCGCGTTGAGCGGGCGGATCCGAATCCGAGGAACCGGTCGACCTTGGCCTGGTCTGACAGTTCGGACTTTTGCAACTCTCCCGTGATCCGGCCCCGTTCAAGGACAAGGACCCGGTCCGACAGGCCGGAAATGAAGTCGAAGTTCTGCTCGACCAGCAGGACGGAGATCCCCCTGCTCTCGCGAAGGTGGAGCAGCATTCTCTCCATGTCCTCGATGATCGAGGGCTGGATGCCTTCGGTCGGCTCGTCCAGAAGCAGGAAGTCCGGATCCCCCATCAGGCATCGCGCCAGGGCCAGCAGTTGCTGCTCGCCGCCCGACAGCGCCGCGCCTTCCCTGTCGGACAGGGCGCGCAGGCGAGGGAAGTCCGACAGGACGGCCTCAAGGACGTCGTCCTCGGAAGCGCCGGAATACTCGTGCCAGGCGAAGCGCAGGTTGTCGCGAACCGTCAACCGAGGGAAGATGCCCCTGCCCTGCGGGACGTATCCCAGGCCAAGCCCGGCGCGTTCGTGCGGCGGCAACCGGGTGACGTCCTCGGAGCGAAACCTGATCGTCCCGGATGCGGCAGGCAGGAAACCCATTACGGTCCTGAGAAGCGTGGTCTTGCCCATGCCGTTGTGGCCAAGAACGCCAACCACTTCGCCCTGGGCGACCGCGAAGTCGACGCCATGCAGTATCGGCACCCTGCCATATCCGCCTGCGAGCCCCGCGACCTCCAGCACGTCCGCCACGTTCCCGCTCATCTCAGGCCTTCCTTCCGAGATACACGTTCCGCACCACGGGATCGGACATGACGCGGTCCACATGGTCTTCGATCAGCACCTTCCCCTGGTGAAAGACCGTGACCGTCTCGGCGATCGAGCGAATGAACTGCATGTCGTGCTCGACGATGACGAGCGCGGCTTGCCTGTTCAGCTCGCGGATGATCCCGGTCAGCCTCTCGACGTCCTCGGCGCCCAGGCCGGCCGCCGGCTCGTCGAGCAGGATCAGCCAGGGATCGCCGGCGGCAACCAGCCCGAGCTCCACGCGCTGCCTTTCGCCGTGCGCCAGCCGTCCAAGACCGTCCTTCGCGATCGCTCCCAGGTCCAGGAGGTCGATGACCTCCCGCGCCTTGCGATCCGCCTCCCGGGAGCCATGAAAGCGCCGCGCGGCAAGCCAGACGTTCTCGTGGACGCTGAGGGAATCCAGGACATTGGGCGTCTGGGTCTTGATCCCGACGCCGAGCGAGGCGACCTGGTGCGGCATCCAGCCGGTGGTCTCGATGCCGCGCATCCAGACCTCGCCTTCGCTCGGGGACTGCAGGCCGGTGATGCACTTGAAGAAGGTGGACTTCCCCGCGCCGTTCGGGCCGATCAGGCATCGAAGCTCGCGGGCCTGCAGCCTGAAGTCCACCCTGTCCGCCGCGACGACGCCGCCAAAGCGCATGGTGAGACCGTGGGTTTCCAGTGCGGTCTCAGCCATTCGGCCACCCCCGGCGCCGCGGTTGACGTCGATGGCCGACGCGTCCGGGCCGCAATCGCCCGGAGCTGGCTCTCCAGAGATCCGACAGGGCCGGGACGACGCCCCTGGGCAGGAAGAGCACGAAGAGCACCAGGACAAGGCCGGTGACGAGCGCATTGTCGATGACGGCCTGCTGTCCGAGCAGGAACTTGAGATAGGCAAGCCCTGCCGCGCCGAGGACGGGCCCAAGGCGGGTCCCGAGCCCGCCCACGATGCACCAGATGATGATTTCGGCCGACTGGCCCAGGGAGAAGAGGCTGGGCGTGACGATCTCGGCCCAGTTCGCGAAGAGCCCGCCGGCCAGACCGGCAATGGCGGCCCCGATGGCGAACATGGCGGTCTTGCGCGCCCGCACGTCGTAGCCCATCAGCGACATGCGGGTCTCGTTTTCCCGGATGCCCACGGCGATGCGTCCGAAGCCGGACCGCAGCAGGGCCGTCACGAACAGGTAGACCAGGCCCAGCAGGACCGCGCAGACATGGAAGTACCTGTCCCCCCAGATGTACGCGTCCGGAACGCCCGGCACGTTCAATGTCGGGAAGCCGGGGATGCCGTTGAACCCGCCCAGGCGGGCGTTGCCGATCACGTATTGCGGGCCGGCGGTCGAATTGATGACCTTGAACAGGATGAGTGTGACAACCAGGGTGATGACGCCCAGGTAGACGTCGCCGAGGCGCCCGTAGAACATCATCGCGCCCAGAAGCGCGGCGAAGACGGCCGGAACCAGCACCGCCAGGATCATCGGAACGGTGCTTTCGCCGATGTTGATCGCGAAGATCGCGTAGGCATATGCGCCCAGGCCGAAGAACGCCGCCTGGCCGAAGCAGAGAATGCCGCCGAATCCCCAGATCAGGCCAAGGCTCAGGCCCAGCATGCCGTAGATTGCAAGGACCGTCAGCGTGTACGTGCCGATGATAGAGGGCAGCACCCAGATCAGGACACCCGTGACGAGGGCGATCGTGACGGCGTCCCGGGTCAGGCCGCCCGGCATCACAGCCTGCCCTTGAAGAACGTGCCGGTGACGCCTTTCGGGAGAATCCTGAGAAGAACGACGGCCGCAACGAGAAGCGCGACCTCGCCGATCACTGGCGAGATGGCGAAGGTGAACGCCTGGTTCACCGCGCCGAAGAGGCTCGCGCTCGAAAGCAGCCCGGCGACAAGGGCGGGACCGCCGGCGATGACGGTAATGAACGCCTTGGCTATGTAGGCGCCCCCTGAAGTGGGAACGAGCCCGACCAGGGGCGCAAGGACGGCGCCGGCCAGTCCGGACAGGGCGGAGCCACAGAAGAAGGTTGCCATGTAGACGCGGTCGGGGCTGTAGCCCAACGCGGCCGCCATGTCCGGTCCTTGCATCGTGCCGCGGGCGACGAGACCGGCGCGCGTGCCCTTCAGCACCGAGAGCATCGCCGCAAGCAGCAGGGCGGCGACGACGATGATGAAGAAATTGTACCCGTTGACCTGGTAGTCTCCGATGGCGAAGCCGGGGATCGGCGTCGAGATGCCGGTCGTCGTGTTCCCGAAGATCATCGTGGCGAGACCGATGAAGAAAAGGCTCAGCCCCCAGGTCGCCAGCATCGTGTCGACCAGGCGGCCGTAGAGATGGCGGATCACGAGCCGTTCGACGACAAGGCCGACAAGGCCGACGACAGCCGGTGCGATCACCAGCATGGCGACGAAGACGTTCACGCCGAGATTGACGGCGGTGATCGTCGCGTAGCCGCCCATCATCATGAACTCTCCATGCGCGAGGTTGATCACCTTGATCATGCCGAAGACGATGGCCAGCCCGGCGCTGATGAGGATCAGCGAGGCGACCCCGTAGAGCACTTCGACAAGGACGACGGCGTAGAGGTCCATGGGCACAGGAATCCGCTGGCGAGGAGCGTTGCTTCGCGCGGGGCGGCAGGCGCCGCCCCGGCCAGATCGACGGGAGGACTCAGATCTGGATCTCGTACTGGGTGTTGTCGTCCGGATTGGCCAGCAGGTCGCAGACCGCCTGCGTGTCGATCGGCTGGCGCTGCGGCAGGGTCTCGATCACGCGCATGCCCTGATCCTCGATCTCCATGATGTGGACATCCAGGACCGCGTGGTGCGTCATCGGATCGACCGTCACCGTGCCCGCAGGGCCGTCGATCGAAAGGCCGGCTTCCAGCGCCGCGATCACCGCCTCGCGATCCAGCGAACCCGCCTGGCGCACGGCCTCGGCCCAGGTCATGACGCCCTGGTAGTTCGACACCGCGATCTCGTGGATCAGGCTGCTGTCCCCGTACGCGGCCGACCATCTCTCCTTGAAAGCGTTGTTCGCAGGCGTGTCGAGTTCCTGGCTGTAGTTGTAGGCGACCATGATGCCGTTGCCTTCGTCCGGGGTCAGCACCTTGTGCTCGTTGCCGACGCCCATGGTGGTCGATGCAAGCGGGATGCGGTCCTTCATGCCCGCCGCCGCCCATTGGCGGAAGAAGGACAGGTGCGCACCGCCGACGAGCGGCGCGATGACCAGGTCGGGACCTGCGGTCTGGATCCTGGCGATCGTGGAGCCGAAGTCGCTCACGTCCAGCGGGAAGAAGTCGACGCCGACGGTGTCGCCGCCGTTGTCGGCCACGAACTTCTGGATCCATCGCGCCGTGATCTGGCCGTAGTTGTAGTCGGCGGCAAGGATGTAGACCGCCCTGCCCGACTTGCCCATCGCGTAAGGCACGAGAGCCTCGACCTGCTGTGCCGGCGTGACGCCGTTGATGAAGATGTTCCTGTCGCAGACGCCGCCTTCGTAGAGGACGTTGTAGAAGTAGAGCGTCCGGGTCTTGCGCATGGTCTGGCGGATCGCTTCGCGCGAGGCCGAGAGGATGCCGCCATGCACGACGTCCACCTGGTCCTGCCGGGTCAGGCGCTGTCCGTACTGCGTGTAGAGCGCCATGTCGGACTGGGTGTCGTACGCGACAACCTCGACCTGCCTGCCAAGCAGGCCGCCGGCCGCATTGATCTCGTTCACGGCAAGACGCATGGCCATGTCCATCGGCGTGCCGTAGGCGTCGAATATGCCCGACGTGTCCAGTATCGAGCCGAGCTTGACGCTGTCGGCGCCCATCGCCACGCGAGGCAGCATGGCCGCGCTCGCGGTCGCCGCCGCGCCAGTCAGGATGTTGCGACGATTGAGTGACATGTCTGTTACCTCCCTGATGTCATCCGGTTCGGGGTGCTTCACGGCTTCGGCTTTCCCTTGCCGTCCTGCGACTTGTCCTTGATGCGGTTGGCGTAGTCGGCGGTGCGCCCGGCGAGGTTGGAGTCGAAGTCGAGCCCGATCTCCTCGCCCATCCGCTTCATGGCGGGAAGGCGCACGGCCATGCCGAGGATCTGGTCCATGGCGGCGCCAAACGCCCCGTCCACGCCGTCCACGCCGGAACCTGGGTCACCGGCGCCAGAGATCTGGTTGATCCTGATGGAGTCGATCTTCTCGACCGGCTTCATCATCTGGGTCATGATTTCAGGCAGCCGGTCGAGCCTGCGCTCCTCGAGCCGCATGTTGATCACCGCGTCCCCAAGGGTGTTTTCCGCCTCGTTCAGCGCCATGCGTCCCGTTGCTTCCGCTTCCATCCGCGCACGCTCGGCCTCGCCTTCCCTCGTCTTCACCGTCGCGTCGGCGCGAGCCTTCTCGAGAAGCGTCTCGACGTCGCGCTGCACCCGTGCGCCTTCGAGCTCAAGGTCCTTTTCCTGCTTCAGTCGCGCGATCTCGCGCTCGCGTTCGGCGACCGCGCGCTCCTTCCGCGCCTGAACGCTTTCGGCGGCAAGAACGACCTTTGCACGCGCCTCCTCCTCCACGACACGGGCCTCGGCCTCTTCCGCACGCTTTCTTGCAATCTGGATCTCGTTCGCGATCTTGTCCTCTTCGAGCGCCAGGATGGCGGCCATCTCCGCCTTCCGCAGCGCCTCGTCGCTTTCGACCTGAATTGCCTTCGCGCGCCTTTCGTTCTCGATCCGGGTGGTTTCGCTCGCGAGCGCGGCGTCGTCACGCGCGCGGTCCTCCCGCGACTTCGCGTCCGCCTCGAGCCTGGCAAGGTGCTCCTGCTGCGCGATCTCGGCCTCCCGTTCCTCGCGCTGCAGTTCGAGCTGCCTCCGGTGTTGCGCCAGCCGGCTCTCGCGCACGGCAACTTCCGCCTCGGTCTCGATGCGGACGCGCTCCTTGCGCTGATCCGCGACGAGCGCGGCCAGGCGCCGCATGCCCTGTGCGTTGAACGCGTTGTTCTCGTTCCACTGGCCGAGGTCGTTCTGGTCGACTGCAACCAGCGACGCCGAAACAAGCGTCAGCCCGAGCTTGGCAACCTGGGATTCGACCGCCTCGGCCACGTCATCCGAATACGCGGAACGATCCAGGTGGACTTCTTCCAGCGTCCGGGCCGCCGACGCCCTCTGGATGGCGTCAACCATCGGCCCCGTCAGGACGTCTCCGATCACGTCTCCGTCCCGGACGATCCGCGATCCGAGCGTCCGGGCCGCTGCCGCGATCCCCTCCTGCGTCGGCGCGACGCGAAGCTCGAACTCGAACGCGATGTCGGCACGCATCTGGTCGCGCGTCAGCACCGCGTCCTGACCGTCACGGCTGACACGGAGCGTGAGCGCGCCCATGAACACCTTCTGGACCCGGTGCAGGATCGGCAGGGACAGGCACCCGCCGTCGGTCACGACACGGCAGCCGCCAAGTCCGGTCCTGACGAGGGCCGTGTCCAGGGAGGCCTTGGCGTAGTAACGCTGCAGGAACCAGACCGCGACCAGCGCGATGATGGCAAGGAGCGGCAGCAGGACGAACCAGCCCAAGGCAAACCTCCCGGTCTCCGAAAGTCGCCGGACCCCAGCGTCCGCGAATTTCGTGCTTGCCCGAGCGTAGGCCGCTTTAGTTTCCAATTCAAGCAATTTGTTGAATTGGAAAGAGATATTTTCAACCTATTGTTTTACAGACGTTTTATGACCTCAAAGCGTAAGCCGTCCGCCCGCGCCAGGTAGATCGGCGCGCGTGCATGCTCGCCCGGCACGGAGCGCCTGCGCCCGCTCGTATAAGCCACCGGAGGTGCGTCGCGCACGCTGTGGTCGCGCCAGACGTTCGCGTGCTCGCGCATCAGCCCGGCCAGGTAGTGCACGCCCTCGTACGTTGACTGGCCAAGCGCGTTCAGCAAGGGGGCCTGTTCTCCGTGAACCCGATAGTACCGTTCCTTGAAGGCGGCGTTCGCCTCGGTGGAAAGGGTTCCGAAGTACGAGGACGCGACGAACATGCGCTGGCTGTTCCGTGCGCCGCTCCCAAGCAGCCCGTTCTCCTCGATGGCGCAGGACAGGCGCACTATGCGGTCATGCAGTCTCGCCTGGCCGAACGCCCGGTTGAAGGCGACCGCGTCCTGCCCGACAAGCGAGATCAGCACCGCTTCCGCGCCGGACCCCGCAATCTCCTCGACGACGCGGGGCATGGCGTTCATCCCGAAGGGCAGGTACCTTTCGTATGCCAGGTTCACGGCCATCTCGCGCAGCCTTGTCTTCGCGTAGCTGTGCGATGCCCTTGGCCAGACGTAGTCGTTGCCGATCAGCGCCCAGCTGCGTGGCCGGTATTCCGTCTGGATGCACTCCATGGACGGACCGAGTTGCTCTTCCGGCACCTCCCCGATCGCGAAGAGCCCGTCCGTCCGTTCGCCGCCTTCGTAGAGCGGCGTGTAGATGTAGGGGACCCGCTGCCGGACCACCTTGCTGAGGCGCTGGCGCACGGCGCTGATGTGCATGCCGACGATCGCGTCGATGGAATCCGTCTCGATCAGGTCGTTGACTGTCTCCTCGATCGATATGCTCGCCTCCATGGCCGCATCCAACATGATGAGCTGGACCTTCAGCCCGGCTATGCCGGAGGACCGGTTCAACTCCTCCACGGCGACCTGCGCGCTCGAAATGCAGGACGGCGCCCAGAGCCCGGCTGCGCCGCAGAGGGGAATGAGGAGGGCGATGCGATACGTGCTCCCGCTGCGCAGGACTGGGTCTTCGCGCAGTTCCTCGAGTTCGGTCGGAACGTCCGGCAGCATGTTCGTCGAATGAACCATACCTACCTGCAGGATCGGGGCCGTCTACATACCAATTGAATTCATTTTCCAAGTCAACTAGTTTTGCCCCGAGAGCCACGGTGAGCCCCATGGAACAAAGCCCGAATCCAATGCGGAACTACCTGTCGTACGCGCTGGCAGCGGCACATCGGAAGGTCACCCTGTCTCTCAACACGCGCCTGAAGAGGCACGGCATGCAGATCGAGGCGTGGCGGATCCTGGAAACCCTGGAAACCGGGCAGCGCCTGACGATGGGGCAGCTTGCGGACGTGGTGCTGATGAACCCTCCGACCTTGACCAAGCTGGTTGACCGGATGGTGTCAGACGGGCTTGTTCATCGTCAGGTCGCCCGGCACGATCATCGCCAGATCAATGTCCTTGCCACCGCGCTGGGACGGAAGCGGATGCTGCAGATCAGGCGGGAGGTCGAAGGCCAGGACGCTGCGCTGCTGCAAAGCCTGGGCAAGCCGGCGACCGAGGAATTGATCGAGCTGCTGAAGGGAATCACGCAAGTCGCCCAGCTCTCGCCCATCGACGGCAACGCAAGCCGACCGCCTTGAACTCGGTCCCTTGCAATTGAACGGGATGGGCCCTGCCCGATTTCTTCCCTGCCGACAGGTCGCGGTTCCGATTCCTGCCCGGGTCGCAACATGGCGTGCCAGGAGTTCAGGACGTTCCTGCCCCGCGACGATCCCGCGCCGCACCGACAGCCGGGCAGGCCATTGGCAAGCGATTCAAGCCGGCCTGCTGGCACCAGTCGCCAGTTTGCGACCTCGACCGGGAGCAGCGAATCCGCCGCGCCGAAGCCTTGTTGTCGCGAAGGAAGGAAGGCGAAACCTGCCCGAACCGTCCGCAAGTCCAGCCTCTTGCTGCACCCAAGGCGGCAGCGGGCGGATCGCATCAGTTCGGCTTCGCTGACAGGTTGCATGCCTTGACGCGCAGAGAGCAGCCGGACCGGAATCGAGGCTCATAGCACCGCGCGCGCATCCCCGCCGCCGGAGCCAGTTGTCGTGCGAACGGCAACCGGATCCCGGCTCGTGCAACCCGCGGCTCTGGCAATGCAGCCACCCGACCTTTTGCGGGCAGTGCGACGGGCAACGGCATCGCCGGCAGTCCGGGTCCACGGCGCATGCTTGCCAGGCTGATCTCGTAGCCCGTGGCTCATCGCCCTTGCCGTTCCGGCAATCATGGCACTCTGCCAAGGCGACGTGCGTGCGAGTGAGAGCAAGTTGCGCGGCAGAGACGGGCGAATCTCCGACAAGAAGGCCGTCGACACACGCAGTTCACTTGCGATCCGCCGCAGCAGGAAGCGGATGACAGCACCTCCTTCCGGACATTCGCCCCGGCGCGACCGTTCGACAACCGATGCCGTCAGCGAGCGCGAGGACACCGGACACGCGCCCGGTCCGTCAATCGCGCGAAATCACTCGATCGTCACTCATGTCGGGGATGGCAATGCCTGGATGCCCAAGCGAAGGAATTCAATCGGCCTTGAACTGGAAGTTTCATGACAAGGTGGCCTTGGTGCACTGCCCGATCACGCGTGCTCCGGTCTGTCCTGCGCCACGATGCGCTTGTCAACAATCCTCGTCAGAGGGTAGTGGGTCACTTTGAATTTCGCCTCTTGTAGTTCTTCGGGCGATTTGGCTTCGGTGCAGCATCATCAACGAGCTTGATGATGTCCTCCAGATCCCAAACGCGATCCGTCACGCCGGCCTCCATCGCAGGAGTGACGCGCAGGGTCTGATGGATCCGGCAAAAGTTGTAGTACATGAAATGCAGCGCTACGCTCCAATGGTGATTCTCGATCTTCTTGGAGAACGCGTTGGTCAAGCGAGTGAATCGCCTCATGCTCATGCGCATCGTCAGGTTCTGCCGTTCGACGTAGCTGGTCGAAATGTCCTCTTCCTTCGGACGGCCCTCGACGGTTCGCTTGTGAGTGCCGGTGCACTCGCCGGGAGAGTACTTACGTTCGTGCCGCTTGCCATCCGTAGATTCGCCGTAGAGCTTGATCAACTGCGCATTGTCAACGTCGCCGCCAAAGGCGCCTTCCACGGCCTCCAGGCAAGCCTTGTGGCCGTCCGTGGTCAGTTGCACTCGATTGGCCAGACGCGCCCGCAGATCGTCCATCAGGTCGATGGCGGTCATGCCGGAGCGATCCCCGACGCGCCAGGCCGGGACCAGTTTTGTGTCAGCACAGATCGCGGTCCAAGTCCACACATCGCCAGCGTCCATTGGCGCGGCCTTGGCCCGCTTCACGTTCTTGTCCTTGCAGTAGATGAACGACCAAATCTCGTCCACTTGTATGCGCTGGCAGGGAAGGTTCACGAGAGCATTGGCCTGAAAGTCGGCACAAGCCTTGCCGGCAGCGACCATCAATCGTGAAACAGTCAGCTTTGACACTTCGGCAGTACGAGCGGCGGCGCGAATGCTCATGCCTTCGACAAGGCAACGAAGAATGAGTTTGCGGGTCTTGCTATCGAGCTTGTTCATACCCTTCATATAGAAACCGCAACGTCACAAGTCAAGCATTTAGGTCACTTTAACACCTGACGTTCAGTAGGTGATTGACATTCCTGCAGGAAGTGGACAAAATGCGCTTCCATGAAGATCGAGTTCGCCGATTCGCAGCTTGCTCGAATATGCACAGATGAGGCTCATAAGTTGGGGTTACCCATCGCAGTCATAAGTGCCGCGAGAAAGAAACTGTTCGCACTCGAACAAGCGCCGGACGAGAGAACACTTCGAAACTTTAAGTCATTCAATTACAAGAAGTTGCAGGGTACGAAAGACGGGAGACGAAGTATTCGTGTCAACGACCAGTATAGAATCATATTTACGTTGGACAATTCTACCGTTCCACCGACTGTCCGTGTTTTGGACATTGGAGACACGCACTGAGGAGGCCGATCATGTCGATCACATCTACTTTACCTGATATTCCCCATCCAGGTGAGTTTGTCGCTGAAGAACTGGAAGCGCGTGGGTGGTTGCAGCGCGATCTCGCATACATTCTCGGTGTGTCTGAACAGACGGTCAACACGATCATCAGCGGCAAGCGGGGAATCAGCCCGGATATGGCGAATGCGCTCGGAGATGCCTTCAATGTCTCTCCAGAATTCTTTGCGGGCCTTCAAAAGGCATATGAGATGTCGAAGGCAAGCCAACCTGACCCTGCCGTCGCAAAGCGTGCGTGGTTCCAGAGCCATTATCCTATTCGTGAAATGATCAAGCGGAGATGGTTGGTGGATACTGACGTCTCAATGCTGGAAGCACAGCTCACGCGTCTTTTCCAGACCGATGACATTAAGAGCATTCAACATCCGGCGTACGCTGCCAAGAAAACGACCTATGACGAGGCAGTGTCATCCACTCAACTCGCATGGTTTTTTAGGGTCCATCAGATTGCATCCGAGATGGTCGTGCGCCGCTATTCGCAGAAGTCTCTTGAGCAAGCAGTCGCAGAGATGCAATCACACTTGCTAGACCCTGAGGATGTTAGGCATGTGCCACGAATGCTTGCGGATTGTGGAGTGAGATTCGTCATTGTTGAGACGTTGCCTGGCGCAAAGATCGATGGTGTGTGCTTCTGGATCAACGATGATCCGGTAATCGGAATGACCATGAGGTTTGACAGGATAGACAACTTTTGGTTCGTCCTTCGGCATGAGATCGAGCATGTCCTCAACGGAGACGGACGGCAAGAACCGACTATTGATGTCGACCTCGCGGGAGAAGCCGAAGATGCAAATGATCGTTTGTCAGAAGAAGAACGCAGGGCTAATGCTGCAGCAGCAGACTTCTGCGTTCCTTCTGCTGAGATGAACTCGTTCTATGCCCGCAAGGCACCGTATATTTCCGAAAGGGATGCTGTTGGTTTCGCTAGGCGGGTGCAGCGTCATCCCGGCATTGTGGTAGGCCAACTACAGCACCGCTTGCAGCGACACGATTATCTGACACGTCTAAAGGTAAAAGTGCGCCGGTTCGTCGCGCCGAGCGCGGTTGTAGATGGATGGGGAGAACCGGCCCCGGTTAGTCTCTAGGAGGAGAAAATGGCTAAATTCCAAGTACAACTACAGCGTGTCTGGCATGCTTTCGAAGAAGAGCACGGATATATTCCCGCAACTGCTCGTGAAGCCTGCATGTGGGGTGTATCCAAAGGCATGATCGCAGAACCGAAATACGATCCTTACAAGAAATTAGCCGAAGACATGTCTCGTGCTCTTCGTGGAGAATACGCAACGGACCGCTTCGGCCGTCGATATAGAAAAAATCATGCTGTCCGTGTTGAAAAGGACGGCGTGCAGCATACGATGTGGGCTATATTCGGACATTCGGATCGCGAGCATATGCACAAAGCCTTCATCCAGCGCCGCGAACAAATCGTGGGGGATTGCTTTCAGCTTGCCACCGATGTGGACGTCTACAACGACTTGCACAAAGACCAAGAACCGGTCCAGATCCCTTTTGATTTTCGCGACGACGTGGAAGAGCGGAAACTATGGAACGACAAGGCCGCAGCTTAGCCCATCTTTTTCCAACGCGCCTGCGCAGCAAGCCGCGCGATCTCTGATCGCCTATTTGGCGTGAGGGCGCGAGCACGCGCCGGTCCCCCCTTCCAACCCGCATTTCTCGCGCGTCGTTCCTTGGGGGACTCCTCAGGTTCGTCTATCTCGCCCGTCGCCACGTCCACGATGTGCTTGGCGAGCTGGTTCATATCGTTGGGTCTGCGCAGCCGATCCATGAGCGAAATGTAGGACCGCATTTCTCCAACGTCAAGTCTGGCCTTGGCTCCTGCCGCAAGTCTGTCCGACGCTTCCCCCGTCACTTCTATCGACCCCGCTTTGTCGGGTCGCCCACTGAATAAAACAGCCCTTGTACCGGCACGGGGTAGCTCCCCTGGCCCGGCGAACAGGCGGGACTCCACCTTTCGGTAGAAGTGACAACGGCCCGGCACCCGCCGCCGCCGTCACTCAGCAGGGGGGATCCCATGAAACACTCAATCCTGACCTGTGCGTTCTTGATCATGTCCGCAACTCCGACATGGTCCGGCGAGGCGGCTGACATTGCCGTTGCCGAAAGGCTATTGAAGGCAACGGAACTCGGCGCGGAAAGTGCTGGCGCTGCAATGGATCGTGCCAACGCGGCGCTGCTTGCGGTCATGTCCAGATCGCCGGACACAGAAGTCATGCGTGGATTCAGAGGAACGCTCGAACATTGCTTTCGCGAAAAGTGCAAGGATGATCGCTTTTGGGGACCGGACTATCCCGAATACTACAAGTCGGACGAAGTGTTGGAATCCGAAGGCTGCTACTCTCGCACCAAGGCCAATGCGGAAGGATGCGGTGATCTCGGAATCAGGGCGTGCAAAGAACCACTCCCGGAGAATGTAGGTCAAGCAGCTCTTGCTGACTACAGCATGCTGGCCTGTCTAATGGACAATCCTCGTGCGAAGTCCATTCGCAACAGTCTCTATGACCTCTTCTTTGACGAGGAGGTTGAGAAACGTCTTGAGGGTGTTGCCCCGACAGAGCGGGAAGCGATCAAATCGCAAATCGGGGCAACTGACATCTAGCCGCTGATCGCTCTGGACGGCAGGGCTTCAGGCTCATAGAACGCGAACGCCCTCGGATCTGAACTCCGGGGGCGGCGAATTTCAAAGTAACCCACTACCCGTCAGAGGCGCTCGGAAAAGGGGTCAGAAGCGTCCCTGCGTGGCGTCCTGGTCACCTTCGGCGTGTTGACAAGGTGCTGACACGCGGCCCATTTCCGAGCGTGCCCGCATGGTCAGCACGACCGGTCGCGAACGGTTCCACGTCCTGCGGCCCGGACCAGTCCGACCGGCAATCCACCGCCTCAGTGCTCCGGCAACTCCTCGTCCTCGAGTTCGGGCTCCGTGCCCGTGACCGCCATGGCGATGATCGTGAACGCGTCGGCAATGTCGTTCAACCCGCCCTCATCAAGGACGCCGGCGATGCGTCCCAGGTTGCCGTCGATGCGCTCCAGCACCTCGGCGATTCGTCCCTCGCTCGTTCCTGTCATCCCGGATACCTCCCTAGTCGCATTCAGCCGCCCGCAATTTCCGGCGCCGGCCGCAGGAAACGGGTTCCAGGGCGCAGGCAGCATGGCTAGGTACGGGCGCACGGGTGACCTCGGGACGAAGCGTGGCGCGTCCGGCTGAAAGCGCCGCCAGGCGGAACGGGATCCTGGTGACAGCCCCGAAAAGGCCTGCCGGATTGAAGCCCCGTGCACCCGCAACCGCCCGGACCCGGCGGGCGGTTTCCGCCCTTCCCGCTTGCACGGACGGCTTCCAGGGCTTCGCTGCCCGTCAACGCCGGACGCGTACTTCCGCGATCTGATTTCAGTTTTCACGACACTGGTGCCGGATCGTCTGACGGCGGGTCTCCGTATCCTGTGTCTTGCGGAACCGTCACGCCTGTCCAGCGGTGCCGCTCTCGCGCGTTCCCTCGATGCGCAGGCTTCTGGCGGACATGGGATCGAGAAGAGGCTTGCCACGATTCCCGAATCCGCCATAGTGAGTTGCACTTCGCCATGACAAATGGTGAACGCGTCGTCGATCTGGCGGCTCCCAGTCCTTCGGGATGATCTTGCGTGCAGACTTGGGGCACGACGACGGCATCAGGGTGTATGGGACAGGGTCTACAGGATCATCGGATCCAAGAGGCTCGACGAGACCAATCGGAAAAGGATTCTCTTCATGGCATTCGGACAGGTCAATGCGGAATTTCATCGCGAAGCGCTGCAACACAACGCCGGGAAACATCTCGAACTGGATGAAAAGGAACGGAATCAAGAAGCCGAAGGCATGAGAATCCCATGGCGGAATCGGGACCAATGTTGGGATGAGGCCATCATTGGGACAAAATCCATCGTGAACGCGATTCGTCGAATTTCGGCGTGCGGCGGCCTTCCCGGAACCGGCACCCGAAGGTTGACCGCCGCCACATCGACACTTTTGGTGTTCGGCCTGTTCGTCCTGTTTGGCGTCACGACCCATCCAGAGGCAGCCCTGGCGCAGGCGCAGGACGACTGCCCGCTCACTCCCGGTGTCACACCCCCGCCAGATCCGCCCGTGACGGCGCTAGATGTGGAGAGTGGCAGCGCCACCCTAAGGGAATTCGTGTTGGCGGTGAGGGCACAGTTCAAGAGCCGCGGCTCGGAAACCGCATCAGCGGAACAGCTTGCATTCGCGGGCTGCCGGCTTCGACTCGAGCGCGGCCCGTTTCGTTCCGGTTCCACTTACATTGTAACGCTGACACCTGATGGCCGAGTGTATCTGCATGCCAAGGACATGTCCCTTTCGGCCGGCAGTCTGAGACCCGCGATTTACGCCGGGATTCTTTCTGTGCTCGGTGTCCCCCGGCCGGTCTTGGCGGACCTGCAGTCTCCGGACCCTGTTGCCAAAGACCGCGCTCAGTCCAGGCTTCTCGAGATTCTGAGAAGCGAGCAGGATGGCTCGTTCGACCTGACCAGCGCAGTCCCGGGCGCGAGCGGCTACGCTGCCGCCTATGTCTCGGTCAATACGGAGCAGCCGCTCGTGTTGCTCGCCGGATTCGATCTCGACGCATCTCACTTGAGGGACGAAGACATCAACTACGGCAATCCGGCGATTACCGCCAGGGACGTTGTGGACCGCGAGACCCTGAAGGAGTTCGTCACCGAAGCGTTGCGATTCCTTGGCAGAACCCTGAGCAGCGCGCGTACCACGGCGGAGTCCAGAGCGGCCTTTGCTAAAGCCAGGCTGGCGCTCAGAGATCCGAACGGGCCATGGAGACATGGCTCCGTCTATCTCTATGTGCTGGACCGATCCAGCAACATCATCCTGGTTCATGGAGCATTTCCGGACAGATACGAGCTCCGGCCACTGGTGCCGACCGTCCGTGACGTGGTGACGGGGAAGCTGGTCCTTCCGCAGGTCCTCGAGGCAGCGAGCAGCAGCCCGGAAGGCGGTTTCGTGGAATACTACTTTGACGACCCCGCGGATGCCACCGACAGCGCCGACATCCCCAAGCTGGGCTATGCAAGAGAGTTCACCAGGAAGACCACGGCAAACGACGGGTCCGAAGTCACGACCAGGCTCGTCATCGGCTCGGGCGTCTACCTCAGAGCGCCGGAGACGACCGCCGTGCACCAGAGCACGGTGATCGAATCCGTGCTGCCTCAGATGATGCGTGCCATGACCGCGAGTACGGTCGATGCCGTTTCGAGCCGCATCCAGCAGGCGACGTCCGGTGCCCCACCCGCCAGAGATCTCAGTCTGGCGGGCGCCTCCACGCTCCCCGGAGCGGTGCTGGCCAACCGGCAGGCGCTGGAAAGTGGCACGCTCGATCCCGGTCAGCTGCTTGAGGGCTCGTCCTTTGTTATGGCGCTCGACACGCCGGGCACCGGCCAGGGGCGAAACCTGACCTTTTGGGGAAGCGGAGACTATCGAAAGTTTTCAGGTGGCAACCCGCAGGCCATGACCTACGACGGCAACGTGACAAGCGCCAACCTCGGGATGGATGGCAAACTGGGTGCGAACACGCTGGCAGGAGTGCTGCTGGCGCGGGCGACAGGAAAAGCGAAATACACGGATTCCAATGCACGTCCGGGCGAACTCACATCCACCGTGACGAGCTTCAACCCCTATGTGAACTGGCAGGCGTCAGGTGGTGTCAATCTTTGGGCGACGGTCGGCTACGGCTCGGGCGAAGTCGAGGTCGAGGACTCATCCGGCACACAAGCGAGCGATCTCTCGTGGCGGATGGCGGCGGCCGGCGTCAACGGGCCGCTCGTGGCCAGCGATCAGCTGATCTCCGGGGGCACGACGCACCTGAGGGTAAAGGGCGAAACCGCATTCACGCGCGGCGGACTCGACGGATCCGAAGCCATCGAGAGCATGACCTTGAATGCCAGCCGGCACCGGCTGATGCTCGAAGGTTCGCATGTCCAGGATCTTGCCTCGGGGGCCACGTTTACACCGTCGATCGAGATTGGCTTGCGGAGCGACGGCGGGGACGGAGAAACCGGCACCAGCGTCGAAGCAGGCGGTGGTCTGCGCTACGACAACCTGGCCAATGGACTTGCCATCGAAACCCGGGCCCGAACACTGCTCGCGCATAGCGGCGACTACGAGGAATGGGGCGTGAGCGCGAGCATCCGCCTCGAGCCGGGCGCGCGCGGCCGCGGCCGGTGGTTCTCGGTGAGCTCGGACGTGGGCGCCACCGCCGGCTCCGCGGGGCGTCTCTGGGCGGCGCGCGACGCGCCGGGCCTCGTGCCGGAGGACGGCTTCGAGGCATCGCGGAGCCTCCGGGCCGAGGCGGGCTGGGGGCTTCCGGCCTTCGGCGGCCGGTTCACGGGCACGCCGAACGCGGGCGTCGGGCTGGACGGCGACGGCGCGCGCGAGGCGCGCGTCGGCTGGCGGCTGACGCCTGCGGCGAAAGAAGCCCCCGACCTCGATGTCAGCCTCGACGCGGCGCGCCGGGAGACCGGCGAAGGCGCGCCGGCCGGCATCCTGATGCTCAAGGGAACCCTCAGGTGGTGAAATTCGGGAAGCCGTCCGCGGCAGAGGCCGGGGACGGCGCCCTCGCGGGCTCCCCTCGGTGCCGGCCCTTCCCTCCATCGGCTCCGCAGGAACTGTCGTTCCCTTGTTCGCCGACTTCGCCGGTACTGTCGGGGAGGCCATTGGCGCGCTTATGCCCTTAGGTAGAGGCCTTTCTGACCCCGCTCTTTCGATTGCAGGCAGGTTCACTGTTCCACCATAGGACCACGTTTCCATCGGCCCCGTAAAATTCCGTACGTCCGGTTTTCCCGGGTACGGCTTCAAACATCGGGCACCTCAAAGTTGAGAAGGAGCCTTCCGTAAACCGCTGAAAGGGTAAGGCTGACCCAGCCATGCCCTGCCCGCTGCATACGTTTGCTCCATCCGCAGGTCACAATGCGACGCCAATCTGTAGCGGTTTCTGAGCACTGCCATCATGTGAGCGTCTGCACGCAAACTGATGGTGGTCGGTCACGCGACTCGACGGGCTTGGCTCGCAAGCCTCTTCTTTCGAAGTCATCCGTCGGAGCTTGCCAGGCGACAATCCAAGCATGCCCAGCACCCCGTCGCGCGCGACAAGTGCGGCGGGGATTTGGTCCCAGAGTGAAGTGCAGATTGAAACTGGAAGTTTCAGCGTCTCCCTGGCTCCAAGTCACTTCCGCAACCCGCCAGTGCACGTCAGTCCCAAGCCGAAAGTCTCCAAGTCGACGAGATCTCCTGCAACCACTCGGAGCGTTGGTCAAACGCGTCCTTGTTGGGCGCAAGCGTTGAACCGGGCGTGTTGACAATTTCCGGAAATCTGCAGCTGGCTGAAGCTTGTCCAAGAACTCAACACGACAGGCTCCCGGTCCACGGCATCCAGCTGATGGCGAAACCGACGGAGCCACGGCGTCGTCCACCATGACTTCTGGATGTCGACCCGGCCCACGATGTTGCCTTGCAAGTGACAGTTTCACACGTCCTGACTTCGCATTGGGAATTCGGATTTCCTGTGGCCGGATTTTGCAGACAAACAAGGGCTTTGCCGGGCTGCGCCAGCAAGGCGGGCACATGAAGGGCACGCAAGATTTCCTGAGGCCCGTTCAAGCGTCGGCGCTGACGGCCATCCTCCGCGAACCATAAAAACAAGGGGTGCGGAGTTGGGCACACGACGAAACTCCGCAACCAAGGCATCACGAAAGTTGGAATTCTTGTGCCCCGAGTTCAGGACCTCTGAGTTTGAATCCTCCGGGTTCCGCCGCTGGTCACTTGAATCGCGATGCATTCCAGCATGGCCCCGAAACGAGGGTCCTTCTGACGGCACTCTCGACGGATGCACCGCCTATCGCTCGTTTTGCGGAAGACCGTCCTTGATCGAGTAGTAGTCGCCCTTTTCTGCCGTGAAGATGTGCATGGAAAGGCTGGTGCCGGTGGCATCGTCAAAGACACCCATGGCAACTGCCGTCCAGTCATGATGCAGAGGATCCCAGAACAGGGTCGATCCGCATGCGGCACAGAAACCCCTGCGCGCCTTCTCGGAAGGCCGGTGCCAACGCACGTGCTCCTCTCCGGAAACGCTCAGGGCGGAACGCGGCAGCTCGACGAACGCGCCATGGTGTCCGGTCTGCTTGCGGCATGCCGCGCAATGGCAGGCGATCGCCTGTGGGAGATCGACGGTGACGGCGACCTGAACGGCCCCGCAAAGGCATGACCCGTCATGCATGCCGTCTCTCCGTGCCGGCCCTGGCGCGCGCACGACGCCTGGCGCTCACGGCATGGATGACTGCCTTCGCTTCGGCCGGAGGCTGCCGTTCGATCCTTCGATAGTCCGTTCCGTCCCTCTTTCTGCTCAGCAAGCCGCAGGAGACCATTGTCCGTCGCAGGGTGGCCGCGTCGCCGAACAGATGTTCGTCCGCGAAGCGATCGTTCACTTGCCGTTCGTCGAGCGGCCGGTTCGCAGGCAGGGTTGCCCAAAGCGCCCAGAGGGCCAGGGTCTGGACAGAACGCCTGGATGGCCACTGACGCAATCGTCCGGACTCGTCGAACTGTTGCAGGGTCCGCTCGACCGAGCGCGCATCAACGACGGTATCGCCTGTCCGGTTGTCCAGCCGTCTCGCCGCCGCAGAGGCAGCGCGCATGTGCTGCACGTTCTGAAATCCTGCCGCACGAGCGATCATGTTCATCAGCGTCAGATGGGACGGGCTTGCTTCGCCAAGCTGCCGGGAAAGTGCGCGCGCGAAAGCGGTCATGTCGTCCGCGTGCAATGGGATGGGTGTCTTGGTCATCGTGCATCCAGGTCGGGCGCTGTGCCGGTTCGTCGGTCACTGGCTTGACGAAGGGACGCCCTGCTGAAAGCGATGTCGTGTTCCCATTTCGTTGGCAGCTTTAGCACTCCTGACGGAGCAGTGACGCCTGGGTGACTGCCGACCTTGCAGGACCGATACACGAAACCTGAAATCCCTGCAACGGAACGGACGTTCCCTCGCTGAACCTGCGCGGCAGCCCTGTTGCCTGCCTACCCGGTTCGGAAACGGCGCCGCAAACGTCGGCAGTGCCCGCCATCGCCCAGAGGCGGTCTTCGCCGATGCTGCAACCGCCGACGCCTCACAGGGAGCTTGGTTCGATGAGATCCCATCGGTTTCCATACATGTCGGTGAACACGGCCACCGTGCCGTACGCCTCTTGCCTCGGCTCCTCCTCGAACTCGACTCCCCGGCTCAGGTAGTCCCGGTGGTCGCGCCAGAAGTCGTCCGTCGTCAGGAAAAGGAACACGCGCCCACCCGACTGGTTCCCGATCGCGGTGCGCTGGCGTTCGCCGTTCGCCTCGGCAAGGAGCAGAGGCGTGCCGGCCCCGGGCGACACCAGGACCCAGCGCCTGCCTTCCGAAAGCCTCGTGCCCTCGACGAGGGTGAAGCCGAGCGTGCCGACGAAGTAGTCGATCGCCTCCTGGTAGTCTGGGACCAGAAGCGCGACGGCTCCGACGGATCGCCGAGGGATGTCGTTTGCTGGCATGTCCGCCTCCCGATTGGCCCCAGGCGACATTAGCCGGTGACGTGATTGTTGGCAGCGACACGCCTGCCGTCGGGCATCGCGGGGCAAGTGAACGACCCGTCGCGCTCGCGTAGGTTGCCCCGCCAACGATGGGTCCGATCCCAGCGTGCCTCGATGGCGGGGGCGATACGCTCCTCGTGGCAGAAGCGGGACTCCGTGAAATCGGCATGCAGGCGTGGATTGGTCATGTCGCACGATATCGCGCCTGGTTCCCGGGAGACAGGACGAAAGGGGCCTGCCGCGCGACGAGACCCATGGGCGACGGCCAGGCCGCGCAACCCTTGCGTCGTCAGGTCTGAGCCGCTGGCCATCTCGATGCGGAGATCGAAATACAAAATGCGTGGCGCGTCAATCTGCCGCCGCCATGGCTTCCGCTTCCGTGGCCGACTCGGACAAATCTCCTCGGTGAAGATGGCATCGAAGGCATCGGGTACACGTGAGGGTGGCACTCGGTCTTGCAAACTGGCAGTGCGGGCTCTGTGACCGTCGAGCATGCGGGCGAGAGGGCTGACGCATTGAGCCGCACAAAGGTTGTCCCTTCTCCACACCGTTCACGTGGAACTTGAAGCCAAACCGGCACATCGGAGTTGAAGCCGGCTGGCCGGCCGACGAGATGAAGCTGGGGCCGCAGTCACGTGCTTCCTTGGCATTGTGGAATTCGAGCCATGAAGCGGCGCTGCATTCCACGATCGAATTCCTTCTCTCGACTGCACTGTCGTGCGCGCCTCCTGCGGCTCTCGGGAAGGTTCGGGCCGTCCCGCCTGGACGCCGATCATCGCCATTGCCGTCGACTTCCCGGAAGAGCTGATCGGCGCACGTTTCGCGGTCGGCAACCCGAACGCTGGTTCAATCTGCGGCTGTGGGCCAGGCTTCTCGACGCAAGGCAGGTCAGGCCTCTTTGGACCACGCGCTCGGTGTCTGGCCGGTCACCCGCAGAAACTCCCGGTTGAAATTCGACTTCGTCTGGAACCCTGCGGAGAACATCGACTGCGTCACGGACTGACCGGCCCTCAGGGCGCGCTGCGCCTCGGCCACGCGCGCCCTGTTCACGAATCGCGACACGTTCTCGCCCGTGCTCCGGTTGATCGCCGCGGAGAGCTGCTTGGCCGGCAGACGCAACCGGCGCGCCAGCCGGCCCAGGGTCAGGTCGGGGTCGAGATAGAGCCTGTCCTTGTCCATCAACGCTTCGAGTCGTGCCATGATCTCGGCATCGCTGGCCTCCTGCGCGGGATGGGATTCTCGCGTCGCAGGCGGGGGTTCCAGCGTGGCCAGGCCGCGCGACAGGCTCAGGCCGCCGATCAGAAGCAGGTTTCCGGCCGAGTACAGGCTGATGATCCAGGGCTTCAGGTGCCCGGCCCCTGCGACTTGGGCTCCAACGATCAGGACATCGCTGAAGGCCGAAGCAACCAGGGCAATCCCGATGATCTGCCACAATCGCCCGGCCGTCCCCCCCGCTTCGAGGGCCGTGTTCAGAAAGGCGTCCCCTTGCCTCCGGGCGCTCCACAGGATGGCGGCACCGTAGCCCGCGAACAGGAGCGGGATCACGACATCCAAGGCGGCAGGCCGGACGAGAATGGCCAAAACCGCAACCACGGACCCTAACGAGTGGATCACGTCACGGCGCGAGGGGTACCGGTCGCGTGCGGCTCGAAAGGCCAGCCAGGCGGCAGGCGGAATGAGCGTTGCGGTGACCGGCTGTGCCAGCCTTGCGCCCGGAACGCCGTAATGCTGCGCCAGCGAGATCACGGCCGCCTGCATCGCGCACAGCCCAAGGACCCAGGCCAGAGGCGCGTTCGCCCGTCCCGTCACCACCATGCGCAGGAACAGGAAGGCCAGGACCAGCGCAGCGAAGAGCGTGATGGGAAGGCTGGGCATTGGGCGAGGGCTCTCCGTCAGTCAAGATCGCTTCGATCCGCGTCCAGGGCGGATCCGTTCCAGCGTAGTTTCGCGTTCCCGGCCAATGGATTGACCCTGTTTCTGGACTCCCGGCCCGTTTCCTGTTACGCCTGATTCGCAACGAATCGGCGAAGGGAGCGGCGCCATGGATCTGTCGGAGGTGTCCGTCCGCGCGGTTGCGGGAGGCGAGGAGTCCCGCTTCAGGAGCCTGCTGCAGGAGCATCATTACCTCGGCGCGCTGCCGGCGATGGGCGAGACCGTCCGCTACGTCGTCCACCGTCACGAGCGCTGGCTGGCGCTGGCGGTCTTCTCGGCCCCGGCGCTGAAGTGCGGCCCGCGCGACGGCTGGATCGGGTGGGACCGCGGCGTGCGGTTCCACCGCCTGCACCTCGTGAGCAACAACTCCCGTTTCCTCATCCTGCCGGGCGGCCCGCGCAACCTCGGCTCGCGGGCGCTCGCGCTGTGCGCGCGCCGCCTCGTCAGGGACTGGCCGGCCCGCTTCGGGCACGAGCTCCTGCTGCTGGAGACCTATGTCGACCCGGCCCGCTTCCACGGGACCGTCTACCGCGCCGCCAACTGGATCGAGGCCGGGCTCACCCGGGGTTTCGGCCGCGCCGGGACGGGCTACCGGGAGCATGCCGAGCCGAAGCGCGTGTTCCTCCTGCCACTGTGCCGCGACGCGCGGGCCCGGCTCCGGAACGCCCATCTCGAACCCGACCTGCAGAAAGGAGTTCCCAAGGTGACCCTCAGCACGGAGCAGATGACGTCCATGCCCGCGTTCTTCAAGGACGTCGACGACCCACGGCGCGCGGCGGGCCGGCGCCACACGCTGCCCTCGGTCCTCGGCCTCGCCCTTGCGGCGACGCTGTCCGGCGCCCGCGGCTACAAGGCGATCAGCGAATGGGTCAACGACCTCTCCCCCAAGGTCCTGGCGCGGTTCGGCGTGCGCTTCCGGAACAGGACCCGCATCCCGCCGAGCCGGACGGTGATCCGCGACGTGCTTGTCCGGGTCGACCCGCGACAGCTCGACGACGCGCTTCGGGCGTGGACCGCGGCCAACGGCGGGACGGACAGCGCGCTCGCGATCGACGGGAAGACGATGCGCGGCGCCATCGACGACGACGGTCGCCAGACGCACGTGCTCGGCATCGTGGGCCACGACACCGGCGCCCACCACGGTAAAAAAAAGTCGGCATGAGAGCCGGCGCGGACCAGGAGGAGAAGCGGACGAACGAGATCGGCACGATCATCCCGCTGCTCGACACGCTTCCCGACGCCACGGTCGCGGGGCGCGTCGTCACCGTCGACGCCCTCCTGACCCAGCGCGCCCTTGCCGACTACCTGCTGGAACGCGGCGCGGCATTCCTCTTCACGGTCAAGGGCAACCAGAAGACCCTGATGGATGACATCCGGCTGATGGACGAGGCCATGGCGGAGCGCCCCCCGGACTTCGTCCAGGAAAGCGGGAAGCCCGAGCACGGCCGCCTCGAGCGCCGCTCGATCTGGGTGTCGTCGGAGATCAACGACTACGTCAGGTTCCCCGGCGTCGGGCAGGTCTTCGCCGTGCACCGCGAGGTCACCGAGGTCAAGACCGGCGAGAGGAGCGCCGAGACCGCCGTCGGGGTCACCAGCCTGGGCCCGGAGGCCGCCTCCCCGAAGCGCCTGCTGGAGCTGAACCGCGGCCATTGGCGCATAGAGGCCACTCACCATGTCCTTGACTGGAGCTTCGACGAGGACCGCAGCCGGATCCGCACCGGCCACGGGCCGGCGAACACGACGCTGTTCAGGCGCTTCGCCATCGGCCTGATCAGGCAGCGCGGGCTGGAGGTCGCGGAAGCGATGCGCGCCATGGCCAGGAAGCCGAGGCGGGTGCTCGACATGCTCCGGATGACCGGAAACACGCGGCCGCGGACAGAAGCCGCCTGAAAGCGCCGTCCGCCGCGACCGCCGCCCTCGGGAAAGACCGGGGGGCGGTCACGCCTGCCCGGACGATGCCCGGACCCTCCGTCGAGCCATGAATCCGCGCTCAGGGACGCCAGCCATGCCGACCGGGCATCGCAAGCACGCCTTGAATCGAGGCCGAAGAACGGTTGGAGCTGAAACACGGACCTCTCGAGATCGCGCGCCGTGTTGGAACAGATCCGCCTTGGATCCGCGTCCTTAAACCGGTTTTGCACGTCCTGAAACCGGTTCGAGGACGCGCCTCGACCGCGTCCGGCGCATGCATTGCGCATCGCAACTGCAACCGGAGCATGAAACATGAAGCTGAACCCCATGATCACAGTCGCTGTCATCGTCTTTCCCGCCATGGTGGCCGCGGGCACCCCCGGCTATCGGCCGATCTCGGTCGAGGCCCCGCATCACGGCCGGCCCGTCACCGGGGGTCAATGGTACCCGACCCAGGCCGCCGGCCACGCAACGGTGATCGCGGAAAACCCCGTCTTCCATGGCGTGGAGGTGATCGAAGACGCGCCGATGGCTGACCGCCCTGCGCCCCTCGTGCTGCTGAGCCATGGCTTGGGAGGGTCTATGCGCTCCATGGCCTGGCTTGCTCCGGGACTGGCGGAACGCGGCGCGGTTGCCGTCGCCGTGAACCATCCGAACTCGACCTGGGGCGACTTCGACATGGAGGCCGCGCTGGACCACTGGACTCGCGTCGCCGACCTGTCGCTGGCGCTCGACACGGTACTGGCCGACCCGGAGTTCGCCGACAGGATCGATCCCGACCGGATCATGGCGGCCGGCTTCTCCTTCGGCGGCTGGACGGCGCTGTCCATGGGCGGCGTCACCGGGCGGATCGACAGGTATCCGGAACATTGCGATGTCTACGACGCTTCCGCGTCCCATTGCCAGGAACTGGCAAGTGGCGGGACCGAGCTGCGGAACCAGTTGGCGGTGGCATGGGATGCATCCTACAAGGACCCGCGTGTCACCCATGTTGCCGCCATCGACCCGGCTCTTGTATGGGGCCTGGAAAGGGGCGATGCGGCGGACTTGGTCGAGAACGTGACGCTGTTCGGCATGGGTGAGGGCCAGGATCGCCTGGCTGCCACGGATTTCGACGCCAGCGGCTTCGTCGGCCTCGTGCCGCACGCCTCGGTCGAGCGGCTCGTCCCTGCCGGTCACTTTTCCATGCTGCCGCTCTGCAAGCCCGCCGGCGCCGCAATCCTGGAGGAAGAGAACGACGATCCGGTCTGCAGCGATCCGGACGGCGCCGATCGGGCGGCGCTCCACCAGAGCGTGATCGACCGCATCGCAATCGATCTGGGACTTTGAGGATCCGCTCGGCCTCGCGGACGCGATCATCGCGCGGCAATCATCTCAAAAAAGAAGATGCTGCGCGTCTCGCTCTCCTGTTCATGATCGGCCGAAGCCGCGGCAACGTCCGGCACTGGCGCGGCGTCGTCCTTCCAGACCTGCCCCTCAACACGCTCAAGCCCCGCCGCTGACGGCGTCCGCGCCATTGTGTGACGTGAGATGGACTGCTGCTGGCCAAGGCGTCCGCCAATTGTCCGGAAAACAATCGGAAGAAAGGAAGCTCAGAGGACCTCGGTCTTGCTCGAACTGGCTCGCCTGACGCGTTCCCGGGCCCCGAAACGCAGTGACCCGCACCGGCGACCGTCGGCATGAATTGGGCAGGGAGTGGCTGGGACGTGCGATCGGCGGCCTGACGAACGCAGCCGGCCTATTCGTGCCGCCTGTGACGTGCATGCGCCACGACAACCACCGCCACCGAGATCACCGTCCAGCCCAGAAGCACGGCCAGGTAGCCGGGGTCCCACCTGGTGCCGGCAATGGCCGCCCAACCGAGCTCTCCCATGGCTCTTGTCGGTGTCCATTGCGAAAAGACGTTGACGGCCGATGGAAGGGCCATGGGCGGCACCCAAAGCCCGCCTAGATAGGCCAGTGGCAAGAAAACCAGGTTGGCCAGCGGCACCGCGGCACGGGCGGATGCCAGAGACCCCAGTGCAATGCCCATGAAAGTCGCCGCGAATGACGCGATCAGGCACACGAGGCCAAGGCGAAGGAGCGCCGCCGGGCCGACCTCGACCCGATCCAGCGCAAAGGCCAGGGCGACGACAAGCGCCACCGCGACGGTCACGAAGACCAGGGACGCCAGAACGCCTGCGATCCATTGGTTGGCAGCGTGGCCGGGCAGGGTCTGCTGCCACTCCGCAAACGGGCTTTCGCGATCCTGGGCGACACTGACGCCGAACTGGAAGAACCCGACGCCCAGAACCGCATAGACGGCAAATGACGCCATGGCGTTGGCCGCCCACTCCCCGGCGCCTTGCGCGCCGAAGAACGCGTAGAGCATTGCCGGGAAGAGAACTGTCGGAACCCAGAAACCGGGCAGGCGACCGAGAGTCTTGAAGGTGAGGGCGCACTCCGCGCGCAAGGGGCCGGTCACGGACCTGTCTCCTCTCGACGAATTCGACCAATCAGGTCCTTGAGATCAAGCGGCGCGACGGTCAGGCCCTGAAAGGGCAGCGCCTCATGAACCATGCGACGCAGCATCCCGTCGCTTTCGGCGCTTTCCGTGTGCCACCTCGCGCCGTCGTGGACGGCCTGCATCCACTCGGGCGGGACAGTCTCCGGCGGCAGCGAAAACGTCAGACGGCTCACGTTGGCCCGCTTGCGAATGTCGCCAATGCGCCCCTCCAGCACCGTCTCGCCCCGGTCGACAAGCGCGATCGAATCGCAGACCGCCTCGATTTCGTCCCAGTGGTGGGAGGTGAGAACCAGCGAGCCGCCCTTGGCGACAAAGTCACGGGCCACCTCTTGAAACCCCTCCTGCGCGGCGCTGTCGAGGCCGGTTGTAGGCTCGTCCAGGAACACCAGCCTGGGTTCCCCCACAAAGGCAAGCGCGACCGCCAGGCGACGCATTTCCCCACCCGACAACCCGGCAACGCGGCGATCCACGAACTTCTCAAGTCCGAAACGCGCGGCAAGTTCATCGACACGTGGACGCGTGCCGTAGCGGGCCGCAGCGTAGCCGAGCAATTCGCGCGGCAACAGCTGTCCGGGAAAGCCGGTCGATTGCGGCGTCGCGCCGGTCAGCGCACGAGCCTGCGGACTGCCGGCGCGGTGGCCGAAGATCAGGACCTCGCCTGCGTCTGGCGCGCGCAAACCCGTCAGCATTGACAGCGTGGTGGACTTGCCCGCGCCGTTGGGGCCCAGCAGTCCGAGCGCTTCGCCTTGAGACACGTCGAGGTCGATGCTTGACACGGCGCGGACGGTGCCAAACCGCTTTGCCAACCCCCGGGCGCGCACTGGATCGTTGGAGCAGGCCTGCGGCATATGCAACTCCGAATCTTGAGAATCCACGGCCACCGCATATACTCGGCGCAACGTCCCGCGCCGAGGCAGGTTTCGTGTCTGACCTGAAAAGTCCCGCGAACCGCACCCCCATGCAGTTGACGCTTCGTCAACTGCGGGAAAACCTGTGCAGCCCGTTTTTCTGGATGGTGCTTGGCGCGGTGATCCTGCTCGCATCGATGGCCGGACCGTACTTCACGCTGGAACGCTTCAGCTTTCCCGAACGCGTGGTCTACTGGGGCACGACCTTGACCCTTTCGGCGATCCTGATGACGTTCCTGTCAGTCCACGCCCACAGGCTTGCAGTGTCCCGTGCCATGCACTGGAGCCTCGTGGCGACGCTGGCAGGCGTTGCAGGTGTCTTGCCGATCGTCGCGACTGTCTACCTGGCAGAGGCGCTGGTTACAGGCTTTGCGCCAGGATGGTTCATGTCGTACAGGCCCGCGACGTTGATTTCACACGTTGCGCTGTCTGCTGTCGCGGTGACGCTCATCGTGAACGCGGTGATCGAGTTCCGAGAGCGAGAGCGCGCGAATCCGCCGCCCGGGCCTGCTGCCGAAGGGAAGCCTCGGGCGACGACCCCCACTCTGTTGCAGAGCAGGCTGCCGCATCACTTGGGGCGCGACATTGTATCGGTGAAGGCGCAGGACCACTACGTCGAGGTTGCCACGCCCAAGGGATCAGCCACCGTGCTGATGCGGCTGGGCGATGTGATCGCGGACCTGGAAGCTCTCAACGGGCTGCAGGTGCATCGCTCCTGGTGGATCAACCTTTCCCATGTCGTGGAGACGAAAAGAGGCCCGAGCGGCCCGGAGCTCATCCTGGCCTCGGGCCAGACAGTGCCCGTGGGACGCAGTTTCCGAAAGGCGTTTCGGGAGGCTGCGCAGCGTCAACTGGCAAGGACCCGGGCAGGTTCCTCCGAGTGACGTCGGCAAGCGGCGCCGACCCGAAGCGGCGCTGACGGTTGCCAGAAGCCGGGCTCCAGGCCGAACCTTGCCACAAAGGGCTGTTCTTGCTGTCCGCTCCAACTGACCGACCGACGCGAAATTGGCAAGGAATGGCGACACAGGCATTCTGCCAAGAGCGCTCGTGAAACTGCGCTCAGGGCCTTGATCAAGTGCTGTCGGGTCCAGCAGTCGCTTGATCGCAAGCGCGTGACATGGGCACGGCCTGAACCGGGCAGGCGTTTGGATCCCATGCAGGGCGCAACACATGCGGCCGTTGCCGAATCGATGCAGTCCCGAAGAAAGGCGAGATCTTCGGCCCTTTGGAGATTCATGCACCGTTTCCGCCGACGCATGGGATTTGCCCACGGCAGAAGACCGGCAAGGCGAGGTTCCCATTGCCCGGGGCCCGCTGATTCGTTCACGAGCATGTCGCCACGCAGGTGAACCAATGCCAACTTTCGCCCCAACGACCGCCGAAACGGCGGCGCCGGAAAAACGTGCTGGTGGCAAATGAATGCAGACAGAACCGTGCTGACCAACGCAAATTGCGTGCGAGTCCAGCTTGTGCCGCCGGGAAAGGCGGCCGATCCAGGCATGACCGAAGCGAAGGTCATCGACCGGACCAGGCGTGGCGCGGAGCCGTTTCCGTCGCCGATCCGACATCGTCGGCAAGTCTCGCCGCATGTGCCGTTGAACGCACGGGACGAGCAGTGACAGGGACAGTTCCATCAGCGCTGCCCCGTGCGAGCCCGGCTTCCGGAACAATCCGGACTGCCGCATCGAGGCTCCGGCGGCCGTCCTGAACTGGCCGACGAGTCAACATGTTGCATTCAGGAACGGACGGTGTACCGGAAAGCTCCACAAATCGCGACATTTGCAAGGGTGCCACATGCAAAGACGACTTCTTCCCCTGAACGCGCTGCGTGCCTTCGCAGCGGTTCATGAGACTGGTGGCATCCGTTCAGCCGCTCGGGCGCTGGACGTCACGCACTCTTCGGTCAGCCGCCATCTGCGCTTTCTGGAGGACACTCTCGGAGTCGCCCTGATTGACCGTGACCAGAACCAGCGGCAGCTTCGTTTCACGCGCGAGGGCGAACGGCTGGGCCAGGCATCCGGCGAGGCCCTGTCGCTGCTGAGCAACACGATCGTCAGCATCCGCGAAACCCGTCACCGGAATTCGGTCGTCATCTCGACCGCGCCCAGCTTCGCGTCGTGCTGGCTGATGGAACGGATCCGCAGGTTCAACGAGGGACATCCCTGGATCGAAATCTCGGTCCTGGTCGACCAGCAGTTGACGAGACCGTCCGATCTGGGCGCCGACATCGGCATCCGGATCGGCGACGGGGCATGGGCGGAGAGCGAATACCGCCTGCTGATGGACGAGACCCTGTTCCCGGTCTGCAGCCCGCGCTACGCGGAACGGCTTGGGGAAACGAGCGAGCCCGCATTCCTGCGGCGGGCCAGGCTCTTGCATGACCGGGATTCCCGGACTTCGTGGGAAGTCTGGCGCGAGGCGTTCGACCTGGACTGGTTCGACCCGTCGCCAGGGCCGCGGTTCGCCTCGTCCGACATGGTGCTAGATGCGGCGTCCAAGGGGCTGGGCGTGGCGCTGGCACGTGGCCGGATGGCGGAAGGCGAACTGCGCGAGGGTCGCCTGGTGCGCCTTGGCGCCCCCCACGAGATCAGGATCCCCGGTGCCTACTGGATGCTCGTGCAGCCGGACAGTGCGGATCGGACGGCAGTCAGGACCTTCGTCAAGTGGCTCAGGGAGGAATGTGCAAAGCCCGGGGGGTGGTCGGAAAATCAGACCGTTTCCTCCAGACATTAGACCACCTGCGAGACGTCATTGTTGTACACTTGCTTCAGAGGCAGGGCGCAGGGCAAATGGGCAGGGTGGTCGACGGCGAATGGACGGAAGACGACGAAGACCTGTTTCGGAATGACGGGTTCGTGCGTCTGGCATCCCGTTACAGCGAAAGCATTCCTGACGACGTCGTTGAGGCCATGACAGGGGAGCCCCGTCGTCTCTTCCTGATCGCATCGCTCAGCTGTCCCTGGTCGCATCGCGCATTGATCATGCACAGGATCAAGGCCTTGGAAGCGGTGGTGCCGGTCAAGGTCGCGTCGGGCCGACGGAACGAGGGATATCCGGTCAACGACAACCGCGCCTGGCGCCTTCCGGGCACCGGGCGGGATGTCACCTACGTGCACGAGGTCTACACCGCTTCGGGTGAAGGCTATACCGGCAGCGCGAGCGTTCCCCTGCTGTGGGACAGCGCGAATCGCCGTGTCGTTTCGAACGATTCGTTGCAGATCATGAAGGCCTTCGACCGCGTTGATTCCTGCCTTTCCGGTTGCGACATCACCCTCTACCCCGAGGACCTCCGGCCCGAGATCGACGAATTCAATGCCCGGATATTCCTGGGCCTTGCGAACGGCGTCTACCGCGCCGGCCTGGCACGAAGCCAGCGTCACTACGACGATGCCGTGGCGGGCGTATTCGAGACGCTCGACCAGCTTGAGGCGCGTCTCGCCCGCGGCCGGCTGCTGTTCGGACGGCGGCTGACGCTCTCGGATCTGGTGCTGTTTCCGGTGCTGGCGAGATTCGACGTCGTCTATCACACGCATTTCCGGTGCACGCGGCGCCGGCTGGCGGACTACCCGATGCTCTGGGCCTACGCCCGCGATCTCATCGGCTTGGAGCCCTTCGCGAGTGACGTGGACTTCGCCGCCATTCAGTCCGGATACTTCCTCAACGACGGCGACCACAATCCCCATGGAATCATTTCCGAACGTCCGGACTGCGACTGGTCCGCACCGCATGAACGGAACGCGTTCGGCGCCCTGCTGGTCAGCCTGCGTGCCGGCGGGGTGGCTGAATTCGCACCTCCGGCCAGGCCAGCGAACGACAGTCAACAGGTCACGAGTTGACTTCCTACCTTGCAGTGCTGACCATCGTGGCCGTTGCCGCCATCACGCCCGGCCCGAACAACTTCATCGTCATGTCCGCCTCGCTGCGAGGCGGCGGCGCGGCGGCCCTGCCGGCAATTGCGGGCGTCATCGCCGGCTCGATCACGTTGCTGGTCCTTGTCTGGGCCGGTGCCGGAACGCTGTTCGAAATGGTCCCGGAGATCCAGCCGGTCCTGCGCATCGCTGGGGCCGCCTACCTGATCTGGCTCGGCTTCTGCCTGATACGGAAGGCCAGCGGACCGGACGGCGGCTCCGATGACCTGGCCCTGCCGGCAACCGCATGGGGGGTCGCGAGCTTCCAGCTGCTCAATCCGAAGAGCTGGGTCCTGGTGGTCACCGCGGTCTCCGCCGTGAGCGGCACCCTTATCGGCGCTGTGTCGCTTGCCGTGACCTTCGTGGCGGTCATGGGCCTCTGCCTCACGATCTGGTCCGTGGCGGGCCAGCTGATTTCCCGTTGGCTGGTCGATCCGCGTTCCAGGCGCGTGTTCGACACGGCGATGGGCGTGCTGCTCATGGGATCTGCGGCGATGCTGCTGCCGTAAGCACGGCCTTCTCCCATTGCGGAGACTTGGAATGCTGTCTCTCCGGGCGAAGCCTCTCTGAACCATTGGATTGATTTCTCTGCATCTCCTTCATGCCGTGGTTTGCAAATGCAAGGTCAGGAAGCTATGGCCCGGTGCATGACGGAAGCTCGTTCAGGGTTGAGGCGGGACCACGGTCTCTCGGATGAAGCCGGGGAGGTCGCCATGCCATTTTGCAGCCGTCACGTGGTCAGGGAAGTACGCTGCCGAATTCATCCTCCGGGAAGTCGGCCATTTGAATGGCCGTATCGCACGGTCGACTTGCCGGAAGATCCGGCATTTGACAGGAAATGGGGACGCATTTGGAAATCTCGGAGACACTCAGCCATTCGAACGTGCACAGGCGCGTGACGGCGCCAAAGCGCGAGGCCGCAATCCATGGTGCCGCACGGCTCCTTGCGGCATCGGCAGTGATTCCTGTGAGGGCGGACTGATGGCCCACGGCATCGGCAAAGGGCTTGGTGAAATGATCTGCACGCACGGGATCATTCTAGGCACCGAACGGTACGAGGCCTGTCTCGCGTTCTACCGCGACGTGCTGGAACTGCCGGTCTGGTTCGAAAAGGAAGGGCTGTGCTGCCTTCGTTTCGGCGACGGGTACCTGATGATCGAGACAGGCGGGCATGCGCGCGACGGCCGCAAGAGCAATGCCGAGAACCCGACCATGCTGCGGTTCAACGTCAAGGATGTCGATTCTGCCGCAGACCTGCTGGAAGCACGCGACGTTCCGGTGCAACGCAAGTCGTTCGACTGGGGCCAGGTAGCGACATTCACCGACCCCGACGGCAATGCCTGCGAGTTGAAGGATGCGGAAGATCCGTTCTTTTCCCGGCAAGGCCGGACAGCGGAACGTCAGTGAGCGCCGTCAGGTTCGCCCGGAATGAACCCGTTGCCCTGCGCAACTCGACCTGCGCCACCAGCATGGGCAGGCTTGCCGTCATTCAAGTTGCTATGGCACGCAATTCCCGCGCAATTTTGCACGCCCCGGGGCGGTTCTTCCCTCGCTGCCAACGATGGGCGGCGAAAGTCCGCATGCCGAAGCGGATGCGATTCATCCGCGGTTGAACTGAAAGTCTTCGGCAATGGGGCCTGCAACGTCAGGCACGGATCGCCGCGCACGTGCAGGAAAGGTGTGCGCACGTGACGACATTGACGCGGCGCTGTTGCCAAGGGGCGTGGCGTCCATGCCTGGAGCAGCGTTGGCGCCTGACCCGCAGCCTAGGGTTGCCTGATTCGCCGGATCGACCGCAATCGCTCCGCGAAGCAGTGCCTCTGCGAACGTGCGAAGGTGTATCGCGCCCGAAGCGGCTGGAAACCGTCATCTTGCGGCATCAAGCGCGGCAGGCGACGGGGACGCGTCGGTCTCCCGTGATTTCGCGGATCGGCTGCGCGCGCAGTTGAGCCCCATGCGACGGCGCGGGAAGCGAGCCCCGCCGCAGCGGTGCGCGGGCTCCTGCGGTCGCGGCACCAATTCGGCTGGGTTGCGATCGAGCCTCGGCTCGTGCAACGTCCGGCTGATGTCGCACGGGCATTGGACTTCGCGCGGCCAGGGAGCGAAGCAACCGCATGAGTAGCAGCCTGGGCCCTCGCCGCATCCTCGCCACGCCCGGTCTCAGGGTCCTCTACTTGTGGGTGTTCCTGTCCAGGCTGTCGGTGCTGGCTCCGTTCTTCGCGGTCTTCCTCGCGCACCGCGTCGGTGTCGGCACCGCGGAGATCAGCCTGCTCTTTGCCACCTACTGCGCAACGCGGGTCCTCAGCGAGGTTCCCCTTGGCCTGCTCGCCGACCGGATCGGAGAGACGCCGACGCTGCGGCTCTCAAGCGTCCTGGCACTGGCAGGCGTGGCCTGCCTCGCGTTCGGGCCGCTGCCCGCGCTCTTCCTCGGGCAGGCGCTCTTCGCACTTTCCGAGAGCACGAGCTCGGGCGTGCAGGAGTCGTTGCTGTACAGGCTGTGCAACGACGGGATCGAGGGAGGCCTTCCTCCCTACCGCCAGGCGCAGCCCGCCTTCACCTCCGCGGCCTGGACCGGAGTCGTGGCCGCCGGCGCGCTCGGCACGTTGGTGGCGACCGTCTCGCTGGAACTGCTTGGAGGCACGGCCGTCGCGGTGGCGGCTGCCGCCTTCATGCTCTCGCTGCTCCTGCCTCACGCGCGTGCTCCGCATGATCGACCCGAGGCGGAAGCCCTGCGCCTGCGACAGCTCTTCCGGGCGCTTGCGGACGCTGCGGAGTTCAGGTTCTGGTTCTTCGCCGGGGCCTGCTCCGGCTTCGTGCTCACGGTGACGTATTTCACGATCCAGCCGCTCCTGAACGAGCTGGACCTGGCGGGCCCGGGAAACGGGCTGCTCTACAGCGCGGTGACCGTCTTCGCCGCCTGCGGCGCACATCTGACCACGCGCCTCAACGCCAGGTTCAGGTCGTGGCATGCGGCAACGGCCGCCGCGCTGGCACTCGCCGTCGTCGGCATCCTCGGGCTGCGCTTCAGCTTGTCGCTGGCCACGGTCCTTGTCGCGATGGCGGCCTTGCGGTTTGCCTGGGGATGGCTGGAGGCGACCTGCACGACCGCCGTCAACGAGGAAGTGCCGATCGACGGTCTCCGCGCCACGATCCTGTCGGTGCAGTCACTCCTCGCCGGACTTCTCAGCGTCGCCGCGCTCCTCGCCTTCGCCGGCCTCGGCCTCTCCGCCGAGCGCATGCTCGTGATCCTGGCCACGATCACCGCGGCGGGCACGGCGCTGACGGTTGGCGTCCTGATCCGACGCCAGGGACATGATGGAAGCGATCTCAAGTCCTGAGAATTCCGTCGTCGCCGCCCTGCCGCGCAAGGTTCATCCGTCTTTCTGCCAGGAGGCAGATCCCGGAAAGCGAAGCGCACTCGGGAGGCTGCCTGCCGAGCTGCAGGCCGTTCGCAGGTGCGACAAGGGCGCTGCACATGGCTCCGGCAAGGAAGCTCAGGCTCGCGATCGTCGCGGCGCTCCCCCTGTTCCGCGCGCCGTGAGACAGGGCCAGCGTCTGGAGCGTCGCGAAGAGCATGCCCTGTCCGATGCTGAACGTGACTGTCCTGATTCCTGGCACAGGAAGCTTGCCGCCGCTGCCGAAATCCTGGCTGAAGCCGAGCGCCACGAAGAGGTCGCATAAGGCGAGCGTCCCCACGCCCAGGTCGCAGACCAAGAAACGCGCCTGCAGATGCGCCGTTCGACGGGTGACCCGGCTTCCCGGCAACACGCCGGTCGCGAAGGGCAGCGACATCGACGCCGGCCTCGGCGAGCTTGTCCTCGGCACCGTCCCGCACGGCTGCGGCGAGGCGCCGAAGCATCGCGTCGTGGGCCGTGGTCGGGATCATTTTCGTGTAGACGAGATCGTGTTCGACGGGCTCCAAGGTCTCGATCGGTGCGAAATTGTGCTGAAACCGGACCTCCAGGTGATCAAGGGCCCAGGCAAACCTTGACTCGCGCGTCACCGAAGCCTCGAACGCGCGCCAGAGGTCGGAGATGGCGCGGGCGGCAGAATCGGTGAACGTTGCCGCGATCTTCGCCTTCGCCCGGGCCTCATCCCGGCTTTCGCGACCCTGCGCTCAGAGGCCTCGAAGGCGGGGATGTCACCGATCCTGGCCTAGGCCAGCTCACGGACGAGGATCAGCATCGAGGCTTCCGGCAGCTCGACCTTGTGCTCCAGGTGCGGCGCAATGACGAAGGCCATCAGCGCAATCATCCAGCAATGCTGGGCAACGCTCTCCTGCCGGCCGTCCGACAGCCAGGGGTGGCGCAGTTCCGTCTTCAGCCGTCCCGCAAGGCCGAACATGTCAAGCAACTCCGAAACCAGGTCCGGCTTGCCGTCCCCGCATTCTGTCATGCGCATGCTCCGCTGTTGCGCCCCGGCAATGGACCGTCGTGCCTGCTGCGCCAAGAGCGGGTCGGGAGACCGAAGTCCCGGAATGTACAATCCTGGATGCAGCGGCAGGCGGCCCCGGCAGGATCACCGTCGCCTTCGAATCCGGTGCAGGAGTCGGGCACTGCGCGGCATTCGGGCAGACGACGAGTCGCGCGAGCCCTGGTTGAGGCACAGGGCCGATTCGGGCGCGGCAGCAGCGGCGCCCAAGGCGAGCTCGCGAGACCGGGAGGGCTGCAATGCCTGTCCTTGACTTCAAGCATCGCCTTGGGGGCGTCGATCCGCGCACCCTTGGCCGACCCGACGGACAAATGGACCTTCGAGGATCGGATACCGCCGATGACCTTGCCGCCGCCCGGCAAGCTTGGTCGCAATGCCTGACGCCCTCGCCCGGATCCGATCCAGGATTCCGAAACGGCCCCGGCAAGTCTCGGGTGCTGGCGGCGCGGGATCCCCGCAGGCGCGCGCCCGACGTCGCGAATGACCTCGAGTCATGGCACTCCATCGGGTACCGGAAACGACATGAGGGCATCATGGTCTGGACCGACGTAACGCAGGCAGGCCTCGGAGGCGCCTCGCCGATCAATAGCGCTCGGCGAACGTCGAGCGGTCAAAGGGCGGAGGGCCGTTCTCCGCGAAATACTCCTCCGCCCTGGCAATCCGGCCGTGCCGCACCTCAAGGAAAGACACCGCGAAGAACGAGGTCTCGCCGTCGCTGATTTCCGTCACGGTCACCACCGCGTCGGCGCACTCCTCGATGCGCCGGACCGTGCAACGCCAGTCGCCCGGATAACTCTCGTTGAGGGCGATGAAGTTTTCGGGGCCGCGGATGCGCTCCCGGGTGTTCGGCCAATGAGCCTCGAAGTCCTCGGACAGCAACGGCATGGCATCCCGGAACCGCCGCTCGTCGAAGCAACGCCAGAGCTCGATCGCCGCATCCCGGCCCTGCCACCCGGCCAACCGTGCGTCGTCTCGATTCATCCGTCTTCCTCCTCCGCTCCGTGCCTTGTCCGGATTCCTCGCCGAATTCCTGCCGGACTTCACTCTGGCAGCCGCTTCCCTGTCGCCGCGCCCGCATGACATCGCATTGCGCGGGCCTGGACAACCCTGTCGCCCTTGCAGTGGCAGTCCGCAAGACGACGAGACGGGAAACCGGCGGATTCCCTCTGCCCTGCCGCCAAGGCACGGCGGCTCCGGCACCTCTTCCGGACGTCCGGGCAACCCATTCAAGGTCCCGGCCACAACGAGCCGTTTCCGGGTGCATTCGGACACAAGGCTCCTCTCGACTTCGGCGACGAGTGCCGACGGCGTTGGCTTGTGCTCAATCGACGCGCCTTGGCGGCCGTTCAATGCTCACGTGCTTCGCACCGCTCCGACGCCATGAAGGAGCTGAGCCCCTTTGCCTCGTCTCCGGCGAACCTCTCGCCCGTCAGGCCGAAGTTCTCCATGCGGTCAAGCCGGAACGTGCGGAAGTCCTGCCGGAGTTCGCACCAGGCGGAGAACATCCAGCCATCGGGCAGGTTCCAGATCACGAGAGGGCGCACGCGACGCCCGGTCCTTTTGCCCTGGCCGTCCCGGTAGTCGAACCGCGCAACCTGCCGCTGGCGGATCGCCCGGCGTAGCAAGGCCAGGTCCGTCATTGCGCCCGCCCTGCCGGCAAGACTGAAGTACGGCGCATCGGCAAGCCTGCGTTCCTCCGGCCGGGGCATGCCTGCCTGGATCTTCGCGCGCGCCTCGCGGGCCGCTGTCGCCAGTTCCGGATCGCCGGTCCTTTCCACGAAGGACAGGCCCAAAGCGAGCGCATCGACCTGGTCATGTGTGAAGGTCACGTTGGGCAGGTCGAAGCCCGGTCGCAGCAGGTAGCCGACGCCTGCCTCTCCGTCAATCGGCAGGCCGGAGGCCTGGAGATGCGCGATGTCGCGATAGATCGTGCTGACGCTGACCTCGAGATGCTCGGCAAGGTCGCAGGCCCGGCTGACGTCGCGGGTCCGCATCTCGTTGACAAGCCTGAACAGTCTTTCTGCACGTCTCATGGATCTCGCTCGCGTTCCGGAGTTCGGGAATGCCAGGAAACGGCCAATCCGGTTCCGTGTCCATGGCCGGGATTCGGCGTGTCCCGACTCTTTCGGTCGCCGAGCCGCCCCGCGTCTCCCCGGATGCCTGGCGGAATTCAAGGCAAGGTGCCATGGCGCTCCGGTACTCCCCGCTCTTCTGGTCAGTCGGCGGCCGTGGCCTCGAGCTCGAACATCAGCGTTGGCAAGGCGAGCCGGGCAACGCCGAGAAGGGTCATCGGAGGGGCAGCCCCGGCAGGCCCGAACCGGGACCCCAGGACATCGAGGTGCCGGATGGCTTCGTCCACGTCGGTGGTGTAGACGTTGAGCCGGACCACGTTTGCAAGTCCCATGCCCGCAGCGTTCAGGACGGCATCAAGGTTGTCCAGGGCAAGCGTGATCTGGTTGTGCATGTCCCCCGGGTGCTGCGGGTTGCCGTTTGCGTCGACGGACGTCTGGCCTGCGCAGACCAGGTGCCGGTTTGCATCGACGAGCAGTTCGGCCTGGTTGTAGCCGAAGTTCAGCGACCACGGCCAGGGATTCACGGAAGTTCTCTTCATGGGATTGGCGTCCTCGTCTGCAATTCGGGGAACACCCGTGAAGCACAGGCCTCCCGTCACCGTTGTGAGAAGAGAGTTCAATCCGCGCGGCCGGTTCGTCCTCCAGCCAGGGAATTCGTGGTTCAACTGTCCCCGCAATTTCGGGGCCAGCGCTTCGGGGACCGCCCGACCGCACGGCTGGTGCCGCCGCTTGAAGTCGCCAGGCCTGGCGAAGTCCTGAATGCAGAAACGATGGCAGGATTGAACGCCGTTTGAACTGGAAGTTTCATGGCGAGGCGTCCTCGGTGCGTTGCCCGACCTCGCACGCTCCGGTCTGTCCTGCGCCACGATGGCGCTTGTCGTCAATCCTCATCGGAGGCGCTCGGAAACGTGGTCGGAAGCGTCCCTGCGTGGCATCCCGGCCACTCTCGGCGTGTTGACAAGGTGAGGGCATCGGGCCCATTTCCGAGCGTGCCCGCATGGTCAACACGACCGGTCGCGAACGGTTCCGCGTCCGGCGGCCCGGACCAGTCCGACCGGCACGCCGCGCCCTCAATGCTCCGGCAGGTCATCGTCCTCGAGTTCGGGCTCCATGCCCGAGACCGCCATGGCGATGATCGTGAACGCGTCGGCAATGTCGTTCAACCCGCCCTCCTCGAGGACGTCCGCAATGCGTCCCAGGTTGCCGTCGATGCGCTCCAGCGCCTCGGCGATTCGTTGCTCGCTCGTTCCTGTCATCCCGGACATCTCCCTTGTCGCATTCAGCCGCCCGCAACTTCCGGAACCGACCGCAGGAAACGGATGACAGGGCGCAGGCGGCATGGCAAGGTGGGATCGCACGGGTGACCTCGGGACGAAGCGTGGCGCGTCCGGCTGAGAGCGCTGCCAGGCGGAACGGGATCCTGGTGACAGCCCCGAAGAGACCTGCCGGATTGAGGCCCCGTGCACCTGCATCCGCCCGGCCCACAAAGCGTCGCAAGATCCCGCCGAGAGCGCGATGTCGTGCACCGATCTTGCGAGACCGCATCCAGCACGAAGGCGCGGCAAGCCCTCACGCGCCATCGCTGCCTCGCTCCCGCGCAGATCGAGACGCCGGGTGTCCGGGACGCTGTCGACTCCCTGGCCTTCCTGCCCTGTCCGGTCCAGTCGCGGCTCGCGCCGATGGCGACGGAATCCCGCGATGACCGTCTGGACCGGCATGTTCGCCATGGTTGCCACGCTCTGGCCATTGACGAGAATCGCACCGCCTGTTCGCCGATCCTGTGGAATCGCGGCGACGACTGGCGCGGGAGGCTGGAGCCAGCCTCGTTTCCGGGCACGCATGGCGATGTCGGTGGCGAGATTCGCATGGCCCGGCGGCATGGCCGCTTTCGAATGTCCCGCTGAACTGCATGCTCGGCCACGCCGTCCGCCATGGTCTTCCGTTGCCCGGCGATTGGGGTGAACGATTCCCGGAGGGCGCCGGTGCACCGATGCCGGTCGCCCGGCGTGGACTCGGGGCTTTCTTCCTGCCGCGCGCGCAGCGACGGGTCGGCAAGGCCGACGGAGAGTTGCTGCACCTGTCGATTCGCGAGCGCATGGCCACCGATCCGCGCCATCGCCCGATCGGCCGGATGCAGGGGCCAGAACCGTACAATCAGCCCGGTTCTCTCAGCCAGCCATCGGCGAAGATGACGCCCTCGCAGCCGGAGAATCGGGCGATGCGGGTGATCTCCGCCTCGATCCGGTCCAGCCGGCCGCGGCTGGGGCGGACCCCTGCTTCGGGCCAGCAGGCGGTGACGGCGAGCATTTGCGGCGTGCCTGTGCGCTTCATGTCGATGCGCCCGATCAGGCGGTCGCGCTCGATGACAGGAAATACGTAATAGCCATAGCGGCGACGGGCAGGCGGGACGAAGATCTCGATCCGGAAGTGGAACCCGAACAGCCGTTCGGCACGGTTTCTGTTCCGGAGCGCGGGATCGAACGGGCTGAGAATCCGTACGCCGCCGGAAATGGCGGCGGATGGCCGGTCCACGATGTCCGGCCGGGCGAAGGACTTGCGCGGCTTGCCGTCGACGCCCTCCACCTCGATCTCGATCAATCGGGAGCCGAGATTCGCCTGACACCAGTCACGTGCCTGTTCAGGGCGCACGAGGTCCCAGAAGCCTGCGATCTCGCCCGAGGTCCCGAAGCCCAGGCGATCGAGCGCGGCATTGCAGGCCCAGTCGATGCTTTCGGCCTCGTCAGGCGTGTCCGTGCGGTGCCCGGCAGGTATCACGCGTTCCGTCAGGTCATAGACCTTCTGGAAACCCTCTCGCCGACAGACCGCGAGCCGGCCCGTTCGCCAGAGGAATTCGAGCGCGGCCTTTGAGGGGTTCCACTCCCACCATCCACCGCTGGAGCCGGTCTCGTCCTCGCCGACTTCGCGGGCCATGCAGGGGCCGTTCGCGGCGATCCGATCGAGGGTTGCGTCAAGCTTCCGCTCGAAATCCTCGCCGTGCCACTTGCGCCAATGGGTGGCGAGACGCGCCTGCTCTCGGCGGAACATCAGGTGCCAGTGTGGAAAGAAGGCGGTCGGAATGATCGAAGCGTCGTGTGTCCAGTGCTCGAAAACGGTTCGGTGGCGATGAAGATGCGGGGTGAGGTGCTTCGGCCTGTATGGGCGCGACCGCGCCGACAGGATCATGTGATGGGCGCGCTCGACGGTCGAGATGCTGTCGACCTGCACGAAACCGAGCCGATCAATCAGATCCGGCAGTGCGAGCCCGGATGCGCTCCGGTCAAGCGCGTGGGCAGCAAGGAAGCGGTTGCGGGCCTGGGCATTGGACAATCGGGGAAGGGACATGTGCGCCGGGGTATCGCAACTGGCGCCCCGTGTGAACCGTGGAGGCGGCCTGATGACCCGCTGCAGGAGCGGTGTCCAAGGATGGACACGAGGCTGTCTCATTGATCTCACTGCTCGGAACACTTCATTGGGCGTGCGTGGCTTGAGGAAGACGTTCCAGTCACTCTGGCCGTCGGGAGGCCGCATTCGGCACGCTCTCCGGTCTTCCTTGACGAGGCGCTCGGCGGCGGGGTCTCCGGCCTGATCGGCGTCGAACGCGACGAGGCCGCGCCGCCTGCAGGCGTCCACGCATCGGTCCCGGAGGCTCCGGGCTTCAGCGAGATGGCGGCGGACGGCAGGCCAGGCCGCCTCGCAGTGCGGCGGGATCCGCGGTCCGCGCGTCCCGGCGCTTCCGGCAAGGAGCGTAACGGCGTCGGCGAAGCCGCAGCGGGAGACATGCATGACGAGATCGATGGCGCCGCCGCCGCCGGACCGCGCGAGGTGGTCGAAGAACTTCCAATGGGAACGTTCCCGTTGAAGACTGTCTCGTGCACGAGACAGGAGACACGGCTTCGCCGCCCAGGCGCACGAACGCGGGGCAGCATCGACGTCATCCAGGACGCGCTCGGCGTCGCGGATCTCCCGTCGCCGGACCGGTGCGCCGAAGGCCGGGACGGCGGGGAGGACGACCTTGACCGGGACGTCGCGCCCGTCGCCTGCCCCCACTGCAGCGGCATCCTCGGGAAGGTCGAGGCGATTTTCAGGCCGCGGCGCAACGCCCACGCGTCCCGTGGTCCGCTCCGTGCGGCTTCGGTCGAGGGGACGGCCACATGACGGTCCGGGACAGGCTCACGCCGCCGCGAATGCGGAGGACGGTCGCTCGCGTGCCGGCGCGGGGCCGCCTGCCAGGCACGTCGGGAAACCCGGCGGAAGCATGCGTTCCGCCGACCGCGGAACCCTTCCCACCGCCACCGATCCACGTCCCCGGGACCGCGACCAACCGGATCCCGCCGTCTCAGGGCAAGCGCCCGGCCATGCTTTCCCCATCGACATCGACGCCGCGAAGGGCCCGCCGCAGCCTCGTTCCGAGACTGGTCAGCCTTGGGAGCCTGACCAATCCTGTAATGGGAACGTTCCCGTTATACCTTCTTTCCGCATCCGGCCCCGATTGTGCAGTAATCTCATCGCGACTCAGTGGAATCCAACCGATGTCCCTTGCTGTCCGTCGGATGCCGCTGCTCCCGCGCCAAACGCCGCAACCATTCGGTGCCCAGAGATCATCGCCTCGACAGCTTAGCTGAATGGCAAGAATGTCACTTTGCATCTCGGGACTGCATAAGACCGGCCGCGAAAAAGGTCTTCCGACCACGGGTACGCGAGCGCTCACTCAACGGGGCCAAGGCCGGCCCACCGACCGATGCCGGTGGCACGACAAAGACCCGCCCGCGTAACGGCACTCAGCCTAACTGCCGTTGAAACTGGAAGTTTCAATGTCATGACCCAGTCAAGGTGCTGTCAGACCCCATGAGCAACGAACCGACTGCAAAGCTCGCCAAACATGCCCCGACCGGAATCCACCTGCGATAACGGAAGCGCGGTCAGCAACGGCATTCACGACATCATGCAGGGATGCAGCCGCCGACGACTGCATAGATCATGAACACTTGCGGCACGCGGCCCTTCGGGAAGTTCCGCGCGGCCTCCCGGACTCGTGCATGCATGCTCTGCCGGTCCCAATCGGTGCGCGACACGAACAATACCCTGTCCAAAGGGTGGCAGCCGCCTCCATGCAAGCCGAGGACGGGAATCAGGAGGGCGGCGCCTGGCACTGATGCGGATTGGCATTTGCGTTACTTGTTGCACTTGCGGCGTTCAGGGTCCATAATCCTCCGCACGAAGGAGACGCCATCATGGCAACGAGAATTGCGGCAGGGATGCCGCTCGGCATTCCGAGCGAACGCGATGCGACCCTCGCGGATCGGGCGGGCCGGGCGCTGGAGCCTCTGGTTGAAGGGACCAGGCCGGTATCGGCACGGTTCGGAAACGAAACCGTGGATATCCCGGCGCCGGCGCTGCGACTGCTCCGGGAGATCCTCGATCGCATGGCGCACGGCAAGGGCGTCGCCCTCACGCCACTTCACGCCGAGCTCACGACGCGGCAGGCAGCCGAGCTTCTGCAAGTGTCACGCACACATTTGGTCCAGCTTCTCGACGCGGGCCGGATCCCCTGCCGCAAGGTCGGCTCGCACCGCCGAGTCCGCGTCGAGGACATTCTCGCCTGGCGCCGAGAGACCGAGCTGCGCCGCCGCGAGGCGCTCGACGAACTGACCGCACGCGACCAGAAGCTCGGCCTGCAATAGGAGATGGCCGGCCCGACGGCGTTACTGGATGCCAACGTGCTCTATCCGGCGGGTCTTCGCGACCTGCTGCTACGCCTTGCCGACCGCTATCTCCTTGCCCCGCTCTGGAGCGCCGACATCCATGCCGAGTGGATGCGCAACCTCCTGGCATACCGTCCAGATATCGACGCCGCCGTGCTGGACAGGACCCGCGCGGTCATGGACGAACACTTCCCCGGTGCCGTCGTGACGGGCTACGAGGCCATCGCCGCCGGGCTCGACCTGCCGGACCCCGACGACCGCCATGTTCTGGCGGCGGCAATCCACGGCGGCGCAGACGTGATCGTGACCCGCAATCTGCGGGATTTTCCGGCCGACCGGCTGGCGCCCCATGCGCTGGCTGCGCGGCACCCCGATGCCTTCATCGCCGGCCTTTTCGAAACTGACCCCGGTGCCGTCCTCGCCGCAGTTCGCGGCCATCGCGCAGCGCTGCGCCATCCGCCACGGTCGGCGCGCGACCATCTGGCCGCTCTCGAACGCCTGGGGTTAAGTGCACGGTCTCCCTGTTGCGACGGCACGAGACGGCGATCTGACCGGCCCCGCTATCCGTATCGCCGTCTCCGCTTTGAGCGCTGCCCTGCTGTGCTGCCGGCCCGCCGCCCTCCGCGGTCAGCCCTGCCGCGACGTCAAAACTGCCATCCAGATTGTCGCGCTATACGACCGCGATCGCGAACGGTCCGAGAAGGCCCGCGAACACCGCCGCCAGGATTCTCACGGCCCCTTGCCCGACACCCGCCGTCCTGGTCGCTCGCCGTTAGCCCCGCCGCCACAGGCGGCGGCAGCCAGAGCAGCGCCAACAGCCAGAACCCACGGCGTACGATCCGGGACCGCTCTTCCATGATGTAGCGATGCACCCGCGCTGGCGGTAATTCAAGCGTTCCCGTGGGTGAACGCCCTCTCGCCGCCGATGAACAGCGTGACGGGATCGTGCGCGGCCGGCTCGGCCGTCAACGGCCTGAGATAGAGATTGCCCGACCGGGCGTCGTGCTCGACCGCAAAGCCGTCCGGCGAGCGCGACGCGGTTGACGTTCGTGGCGAAGATCTCCGCCGCGAGATCGGCATCGTCGGCCGCGTCGACGATCTGCATCGCCAGCTCAGGCGCCTGCGTCGCGAGCGTGCCCATGGCCAAAATGCGCAGGGCAAGGAGCATCGCGTGCGGGTCCTGGACGGCCCGGACTGACTGGAACGGCCATGTGGCGTCCGCCGAAGGAACGCGGAAAGGGTTGCCCAATCCCATCCTGGCGGTCGCCGCAACTACCGAACCCTCGCGACGCGCGATCCGGCTTGCTCGAAGTGCATCGGGGTCCGGGCACTCCTGACGCAACCCTCCACAGTGAATCCGCACCCATCGGCGCGCCGAGACAGCCGCCAAAGGATTCAGGCGGTGCCAACGCATTCGGCCGGGTTCGATTCACGGCTTCCGAACGCGGCCCGGCCATGGGAATGACGAATCTCGGAGCGCCAGCTCGGCATCAGATTTGTATGCCGCTTAAGCTGGAAGTTTCATGGCAAGGCGTCCTTGGTGCGTTGCCCGGCTCCTCACGCTCCGGTCTGTCCTGCGCCACGATGGCGCTTGTCGTCAGTCCTCATCGGACGGCGCCCGGAGTCGTGGCCAGAAGCGTCCCTGCGTGGCCTCGCGGCCACTTTCGGCGTGTTGACAAGGTGGGGACACGCGACTCTTTTTTGCATGTGCCCGGATTATCAACACGACCGGTCGCGCACGGTTCCGCGTCCGGCGGCCCGGGCAGCAGTCCGGCCGTTCCGCCGCGCCCTCAGTGCTCCGGCAGGTCCTTGTCCTCGAGTTCGGGCTCCATGCCCGTGACCGCCATGGCGATGATCGTGAACGCGTCGGCAATGTCGTTCAGCCCGCCCTCTTCAAGGACGTCCGCAATGCGTCCCAAGTTGCCGTCGATGCGCTCCAGCGCCTCGACGATTCGTGCCTCGCTCGCTCCTGTCATCCCGGACATCTCCCTTGTCGCATTCAGCCGCCCGCAACTTCCGGAGCAGACCGCAGGAAACGGATGACTGCGCGCAGGCGGCATGGCAAGGTATGGGCGCACGGATTACCTCGGGACAAAGCGTGGCGCGTGCGGCTGAATGCGCTGCCAGGCGGAACGGGATCCTGGTAACAGCCCCGGGAGTGCCTGCGGGATTGAGGCCCCGTGCACCCGCGTCCTCCCGGACCCGGCAGGCGGTTTCTGCCCTTCCCGCTTGCACGGCCGGTTTCCAGGACTTCGCTGCCTTTCAACGCCGGACACGCAAATGGGTGATCTCTTTCTTCCATGTGAGGACCTCGACGCGGAATCGCCTTCAGAAAGGCGTGCACGCCACGCAATACCAGGTCCTTGCGCAAATCTTGCGTTTGCGCCCTCCGCACCGCAATCATACCGTGACTCCGCGGTTTCAACTCCATGAACGTGGCCGCCGCTCCTTGGCCTTTTCTGCGCTGACGGAGGAAAACTACGGGCGGGCATTCCGACGGTTCGGCAATTTGCATATGGTGTGGCAAGGCCCCGGGCGGACGCGGCCGAAGCAGCTGTCGAGAATCTCCGGACTGGATTTCGAGTGGTCGATCCCATGTACCAGCGCCTCGAGCTGGCGCCCGCGACCTTCAAGTCCTGCCACGTGATTTCCGGTCCGGGCACGAAGCCAGCAGCGCGGCGACCGTCTTCGCGGTCTGGGGCGCGCACCTGACCATCCGCCTCGACGCCAGGTTCAGGTCGTTACATGCTGCAGCGACCTCCGCGCTGGCGCCCGCCGTCCTCGGCATTCTCGGGCTGCACTTCAGCGCGTCGCTGGCCACGTTCCTCTTCGCGATGGCGGCATTGCGGTTTGCCTGCAGATGGCTGGACGCGACCTGCACGACCGTCGTAAGCGAGGAAGTCCCGATCCACGGCCTCCGCGCCACGTTCCCGTAAGCGTTGTCGCCCCTTGCCGGACTTCTCGGCGTCACCACGACCGTCGCCTTCGCCAGCCTTGGCCTGTCCGCCGAGAGGATGCTCGTGATCCTGGCCATGGTCGGCGTGGTGGGCACGGCGTTGCCGGTCGTCGTCCTGATCCGGCGTCAATGCCATGATGGAAGCAGTCTCAAGTCCTGAGACTTCCGTCGTCACCGCCTGTCTGCCGCGCACGGTGCATCCGCCGTCCTGCAAGGATGAAGATTCCGGAGAGCGAAGCGTACCCGAAGAGCTGCAGGCTGAGCTGCAGTCCGTTCGCGGGTGCGGCAAGGGCGCTGCACATGGCTCCAGCAAGGAAGCTCAGGCTCACGACCATTGCGGCGCCCCCCTTGTTCCGCTCCACGTGAGACAGGGCCAGCGTCGGGAGTGTCGCGAAGAGCATGCCCTCTCCGACGTTGAACGTGAAGGTGATTATATACCTAAGTGACCATCGACCAGAAAGATGTTGCTGTTTCGTTCTAGGCTGGCTAAGGTGCGTGGGTGGGCGCTGGATGCGCCCAATCCCCAAACGCCTTGCAGGAAGCGAACACGTGGCCCTGACACAGACGCACAGGCAGGTCGTCTACCGCGTCCTTCCCCAGACGCGGAGCAACTGGCAGTGGCTGGAGACCACGCTCGAAGCCCAGCGGCAACTCTACAACGCGGCACTTGAGGAACGGATCGACTTCCGCCGGAAGACCGGGAAGTCACGGACCTGCTTCGACCAGTGCAAGGCGCTCACCGAGTGTCGGCGCGAACTGCCGGAAATGGCCGGCTGCTCCGTGGGCATCCAGCGCGGGACGCTCAAGCGGCTCGATGAATCGTTCAAGGGCTTCTTCAGCCGCCTGAAGAAGGGTGCGAAGGCGGGCTTCCCGAAGTTCAAGGGCAAGGCGTTCTTCGACAGCATCGCCATCGTCTCCGGCGTCAAGGTGCGCGACGGCACGCTCCACATCCCCGGCTTCGGTCCGATGACGATTCGGCGCAAGGGCGGGAACCTGCATCCCGACGGCACGCCCGTCTCCGCCGTGCTCAAGCGTGTCGGCGGCAAGTGGACCGCCGTCGTCTGCCTTGCGGTCGAGATCGAGGAGCCTGCCGACAACGGACACGTGCTCGGCCTCGACAGGAACTGCGGACAGGTCGCCGACAGCGACGGGGAACTCCACGCCATGCCGGACATGTCCAGGCTCGAAGCCAGGGCCGGACGCCTCCAACGGAAACTGTCCAGGCAGCAGAAGCGGTCGAAGCGGCGCGAAAGGACCAGGAGGCATTTGGCGAAGGCTCGCCGCAAGATCGCGAACAGGCGCAAGGATTGGCATCACCATGTGAGTCGCCGCCTGGCGGCGAAGGCAGGCACGGTCGCCGTCGAGAGCCTGAACGTGAAGGCCATGACGAGATCCGCCAAGGGGACCATGGAGAAGCCGTGCGCGAGCGTGCCGCAGAAGGCGGGCCTGAACCGCGTCATCCTGAACACCGGCCGGGCGGCGCTGAAGGCCATGCTGGACTACAAGGCGGCGAGCGTCATCGCGGTTCCGGCGAGGAACACGTCAAGGACATGCCACGAGTGCGGGGCGGCGGAAGCCGCCAGCCGCAGGACTCGGTACGACTTCACCTGCGTGCACTGCGGGCACGCGGCACATGCCGACATCAACGCGGCAAGGAACATCCGGTGCGTGGCGCGTGGCCGCATCCCGGAGCACGAGGCGTCCGGGATTGGCGCGTCTGCACGGCGAGAGGCGTTCGGGTTGCCGACCTCATCGACCCGTGAAATCAGTGCGAGAGCGGCCTGATGGTCACTTACGTATTTAATTCCCAACGTGAATGTCCCGATTCCAAGCATGACAAGCGTGGCACCGCTGCCGAAATCCAGTCTGAAGCCGAGCACGACCAAGAGGCCGCCTGCGGCCAGCGCCCCCACGCCCCAGCGCAGACCAGGAAAGGCGCCCGCAGATCCGGCGCTCGCCCGGTGACCCAGCTTCCCAGCAGCACGCCGGTCGCGACGGCGGACGCCAGCATCGCGAATTCGAGGGCCGGGCGATTCAGGGAGTTCACGACGATGTAGGGTCCGGACGTCAGGAACGCGAACACGCCGGCCATGACCAGGAAGCAGGGGAGCGCGAATGCGAGGGTTCGCGGGTCCCTGGCTGCGGCGAACATCCCCGTGAAGGACGACGGTTGCCTGCGAGGCGGTTCCGCCGGGCGCGTGGTCATTTCGACGGCCAGGAGCGCCGCCGAGCAGGCCGAGAGCGTGACGAAGCCGAAGCGCCAGGAGAGGAAGTGCTCGAACAGGCCTCCGGCGCCGGAACCGACGATCGGCGACACGCTCCCGGCAATTCAGTAGAGGCTCATGGCCCGCACGCGCTTCGAGTCTTCGAAAAGATCGTTTATCAGCGCGAGCGCGACGGCTCCGCCGCACATTGAAGCGAACCCCTGGACCGCGCGGAACAGGATCAGCGCGTCCAGCGACGCAGCCATCGCGCAGAGCCCGCTCGAGATCACGCACCCGGCCACCCCGATGCGGAACACCCTCCAGCGTCCGATGAAGTCCGAGAGCGGTCCGGCAACGGCCTGTCCGAGGAGGAAGCCAAGGAGGTTGAGACTCATCGTGAGCGCGACGGCGCGTGCGTCGGCCCGCAATTCCGCCGCAATGCCTGGCAGGCTGGGGACATGGAAGTCCGTCGCCATCATCGTGAGGACCGTCGAGGCGATCAGGAGCCCGATGCAGACGCGTTCCTGCGCCGTGTATTCTGTTCCGTGCCCGTCCGGGAAGGGAGCGGGTTCCCGCTTGCCTGTCATCGATTCCATTCCGCAGCAGCAGCCGTTCCGTCCTTCAATGCACCGTACGGGCATCTGGCCCTGGCCGTTTCCGGCGGGAGCACCCTGCATCCGGCGGAGGCTGGAACCCGAGCCGCTCGCGAAGAGCAACGACGTCGACGCCGGCCTCGGCGAGCTTGTCCTCGGCACTGTCCCGCATGGCCGCGGCCAAGCGCCGAAGCATGGCGTCGTGGGCGGTGGGCTGGATCATCTTCGTGTAGACGAGGTCGTGTTCGACGGGCTCCCAGGTCTCAATCGCTGCGAGATTGTGCTGAAACTGGACCTCCAGGTGATCAAGGGCCCGGGCGAACCTTGCCTCGCGCGTTTCCGACGCCTCGAACTCGTGCCAGAGGTCGGAGATGACGCGCCCGGTGGAATCGGAGAACATTGCCGCGATCTCCGCCATCGCCCGGGCCTCGGCCCCGGCTTTCGCGTTCTTTCGCTTTGAGACCTCGAACGAGGGGATGTCGCCGACCTTGGCCTCGGCCAGGTCATGGACGAGAATCAGCAGCAAGGCATGCGGCAGGTCGACTTTGTGCTCCAGGTGCGGCGCAATGACGAAGGCCATCAGGGCCATCATCCAGCAATGCTCGGCAACGCTCTCCTGCCGGCCGTCCGACAGCCAGGAGTGGCGCAGTTCCGTCTTCAGCCGCTCCGCCAGGGCGAAGAAGTCAAGCATCTCCGAAATCAGGTCCGGCTCGCCGTCCGCACGATCCGCCACGGGCATGCTCCGCTGTTGCGAAACCGGAATAGAACGCCTGGCCCGCTGCGCCAAGAGCGGGTCGAGGGCCGAAGTCCCGGAAAGCTCCATCCTGGATGTGGCGGCAGACGGCATGAAATCGACCGCGACACGCTTGCGGACGGACGATTGGCGACTTGTCCGTGACTTGTGTGAAGCCGTCCGCGTGCAGTGCGGTTGTCTCGTTTCCATCCCGGCGTTGGTCCTTTCAACCGTCCACGCCTGCATTGGCAATCCTCTGCCCACGTTCCTTCGAAGATGGTTCAGCCACGCAACTTGACCGCGTGTTCGGGCATTCCAGACCTTTCCGGACCGTCTCTTCTTTCCGGTCTCATGACTTCGACGCGGAGTCGCCTTCAGAAGGGTGTCCAAGCCCTTCATTCATTGGTCTCTTGCGAACCTGGCATCCGGCTCTTGCCGACGCCGTAATCGAATGGACTCTCGACTGAGCCCAACCCGTGTCATCCGCTGTCACCCATTGTCGGCTGGCCGCTTTCGCTGCCGGCCCGAACGGGGCCAGGGCTGTCCCGCTGGCCTTGTAACCGCGTTCAAGTCTGGTCCGCAGGTGATCGTGGCGCACGCGGCCCGGACACCGTTCGACGGGCTGTCTGGCACCCCTTCAGCCAGACAGGGGCGATGACGTCATCCGGCCGGCTTGAGGTTCTCTGCGGCCATCCTGCCGTTCCGTCCGCTCGCGAGATCGAACGTCACCGTCTGTCCCTCGTTCAACGTCGTCAGGCCGGACCTCTCGACGGCGCTTATGTGGACGAACGCGTCCCCTGATCCGTCCTCGGGCTGGATGAACCCGTATCCCTTCGCCTGGTTGAACCATTTCACCGTTCCTCTGGGCATGATCGCTTCCTTTCATGGCAATTTGGGGGAGCGCCGCCCCATGCGGCGTTCCCCGGCAACGTCTGCAATGTCGGGAATTCTCCTGCCCGTGCGGCCATGCAAGGCAGCGGTGACAGATTCAACGACTTGATAACGCAGCCCCTCAATCGCACGAAAGTCCCGGAGCCGCAACAGTCGTTGTGGCGTGAGACGTTTGCGCCACGACGTTCCTTCTTCGGCGACCGCAGTCCTTCTCCGAAGCCGGTCTCCGACACGCGGGTCGCGCCGCCAGCCAGCAACCGTCTCCGCAACCGCGCGCCTCGCCAGCAGGAGGGGAGGCTGGCGGTGAGCGGGCGGTCGGCACGGGCGTCGGGAGAGGGCGTCCGGCCGCCGGTTTGTCAACGACAGAATGGAGACGGCGTCATGAGCGCAGCAATGACAATGCCCGGCAACGCTACATCAACGTTCCTGCTACACTTCCGTAATGGGGCCCCCACGTCAAGCACGGAGTCCTGCGCATGAGCGGCCACAAGGCCCGAATCTGGCAATACTGTTCCGGCGCCGGCGGCAAGAGGGCGCGGCGTTGATGCCAGAAGCGGCGTTGGCTCTTGGTCCTGAGCCGGAGATTGCCTGGTTCGCCGAAGCGACCGCAAGAGTCTGGCGAGGCGAACCAGGCAATCCCCGGCGGGGTCGAATCCGTTCAGGTTTCGTTCAAGGCCCTGCCTCCCTGTTTCCGGGAAGGTCCGCTTCACGTCCGCCGCCGGGCATCTTCCTTCCGTCCGTGGCCGGCTCGCCGACCGCCTACATGATGCCTGGTCCAATCCGGTCCCCGAGTGTCCATCTCATTCGCGTGCTCGGCTGCGACAGCGCGCTTCGGCAACGAGGCAACACACGACTTCATCGGGGACCGCGTCCCGGCAAGCGTGAATTCACGACGTCCTGCCGGGGCATCTCGGGGCGCAGCCTGCGCACGTCGGGCGCCCAGTCGCCTGCGCCGCGGTTCAGGCGCTCCAGGCACACGTCCCGGCGCGCCAAGCGCAGACGCGACAACATCGTGCGGTCGGCCAAGACCGGACGTGACGGGTCGCCGCCGGAGGCGCGTTCCTCGGCCACGGTCGCGCAGCCCGCGGCGCTGAGCTCGCGAAGCTGCGATTCCAGCGTCTGTTCGCCCGTGGAGGCGCGCGCATGTCCATGTCAGGCTCCAGTCCTTGCCATCAAGCCACACCCGCAATGGTTGAGGAACGGCTGGCCGAACCCGGCAGGATGCGCGGACGACTCCGACGCCTTCCAGAACGGCAGTATTGCAGCATTGCGGCGCTGCACGACTTCATGTTTGAATCATTGAGGTGCGGCGTGTTCACGGCCGCTGCGACAGCGCTGTCCAAATCTTGACGCAACGCCGGTCAGAAGCATCGCCGTACGGCACGGCGGAGACGAGCGCGAGGCTTGCGCCTCAACCACCGGGCGTCCGAAAGTCCCCTTCCCGGTCCAGATAGCTCCGCAACGCCTCGCTGACCACAGCATTCAGGTTGATGCCACGGGTCTTGGCAAACAACGCGGCACGACGGTGCAGATCCCGCCCCGGGCGCACATTGAAACTGCCCTTCAACGGTGCATCAGGCACACGCCCCTCGGCTTCGCAGAGTGCAATGTAGTCGTCCACGGCTTCATGAAACGCCGTCTTCAGGCTCTTGGCATCGGTCCCTTCGTAGGTCACAAGATCGCGAATGAACTCAAGGCGGCCGTGCAGCACCTCGTCATCCTCGCTGTATTCGATCGTCCCCAGATATCCGTTGTGTTCCAGCATCGTGAATGTCCATTTTGCTTCGCATCGCGATCAAAGCAGGCGCTCCCTGGTCAGCACTTCAAGCACGTTTCTCACGACATATGCCCTGACGATCTTTCCGGGGTGCGGCGCGTGCAGGTTGATGGTCGGGGCAGTCTCGTGAACGAAGCGGCGCCGGGATCCGGTCGTCTTCCCGGATGACGCCTGCCTGTAGCCCAGACTCTCCAGCAGCCTTGTCAACTCGTCCCAGCTGAAGTCTTTTGGCCTGGTCTTGAATCGCTCTATGAGCTTCTCGCGCTGACTCATTCCATGTGCCCAATTGATCTGCAACTTCCATACATGCAGGAACTGTGATTTGCAACTGCATATGGTTGCAAGCTTGGACGACGTCGCCGAGACTGCTGTCGGGCAAGACATCCAGCGACGAGGGCACGCACTTCGCAGGCGAGGCTTCCCAGCTGTCCTGCCGACGTTGGTTCGGTCGAAGCGACTGCTCCCCGCGCTGAAGGACGGAGCTTCCCGCTTCAGGCTGCGGCGGACGATGTGCCCGCCTATCGCAACCCTATGGCGCGACAAACTGGATGAGAGCCGCGTTGCACTCAAAACGCAACTTTCGATGGATTCGTTGCCTTCCGTAGTGGGGCCACATCCGTCTAGGGCCGATTCCTGCGCATGAACGGCCACGAAGCCGGAACCCGACAAGACTGTACCGGCGCCGGCGGCAAAGGGGGGTGCAGCGTTCATGCCGGAAGCGGCGTTGGCTCTTTGTCCGGAGCCCGGGATTGCCTGGTTCGCCGGAGCGACCGCAAGCATCCACGTTTTGAGTCAAGACCGGATTCGGCCCCTTTCAGCGGTTTTCGGATGTCCGGGTCCGGGTTTTCCACAGGTTGTCCACGCCCGGACGGACTTCCGGCCACGCCGAAGCGGGCTGGCCAAGGAGTTGCGGGACTGGGGAGTGCTCGACCCCAATGCCTTGTTACCTGACAATCGCCAAGCCGGCGCGTTGGCCTGCGGTCTCCAGGTCGCCCAATGCGGTCGATTCCGTGCGAACGGGACGACTGGAGGTCAAGCTCAGGTCGCTTGGGTTCAGGCGGTCGCCGAACAGCAGCATCGCATCTGCTTGGCTGTCCCGAACCGAAGACCAGACGAGTCCGTGCGCCCCCGGATTGTCGCGCCAGGCACGAAACGCAAGCGTACGGCAATGCACGTATGCCTTGGCAGACGGTCTGAAGAATTTGGAAGGGTCAATCCTCCACCTCAATAGCTCCGGGGTGAAGAGAGGCACGAGTTCAAGGGCCGTTGCGGTCTTGAGGGAGCTGATCGCGAATTTGTCGACATCTTCCCGTCGGACGGATTCATACTTGTCTTGAATGCCGCGAAACACCGACTCAAAGGGTGCACCATCAAGCGTTGTCGCCGCGTAGGAAGTCGGGATGCACTGTCCGTGTCCGTCGAGGAGAGGCGCGAATCGGCTCGGCTTGCCCTGGCACGGATTGAACGCGTTTCCCGCGTAATTCGCATCGTGGACCCGGTAGAGCGTCGTCGACGCTGGCAGGGGATGCAGGCGCACGGCACGAGCGTCTTCGGGAATTCTCATCCGCTCGGGTTCTTCCTCTAGCCGACGAGCGTCTGGTCCGCTGACCTGGCCACTTCAATCACTCGGTCATTTCCGTCCCGCATCGCTTTCTCCGGGCTATTGCCATCCAGTTCCTCCTTCGGGCTGACAAGCCAGAAGGCGCGTTGCCATGGGGTGAAATCAGTCGGCAAGGCGTCGAGAATGGCCTTCATCAGTTTCAAGGGCTGACCGTCCGCGTCGAACTGAAATTGCGGGTAGCCATACTTGCCTTGGATGGGCAGACCGAGGATGCGTCCCCGTTTCCTCCATGCGTTGACCGTTTGGGAAGTGTTTATCCCCCTCAGCCCCGCCCTCCTGTGCACCGTGGCGCTGTCCAGTACAGGGAAGTCCTTCAAGAACTCTTTCCGGAGTTCGGCGTTGCGCGCGTCTATCCTCGCCTCGACGGGTTGGAACGGATCGGCATCGATCAGGAAGTCCAGGAGCGACTGGATTCTCTCCTCGCTCAGTTCAGAAGCGCGCCCCGACAGTTTCGCCAGGAAACTTTGCAATCTCGACGGTTGATTGAACCATCTGCCCATCGGAACCGCAGCATGGTACGGGCAAGAACTCGTCACTTTCCAGGTGCGCCCATCCACTATGAGCAGCACATGGTCCTCCATCTCGCGTTGCGGGACGATGAGAAGGCGAGTGCCTGCGTCGCGGTCTTCCGTTGTCGCGTCGACATCCTCGTCCGCGTGCAGGTGTTCCGCAATGATCTTCCAGGCCCTTTGGAGCTCCTGTTCATCACGTGCAGCCATTCTCGAGGCGGGCAGTGGCCGTAGTTCGCCTTTTCTCAGCACTTCGAACATCGGTGCGTCTCTGGCCATGCAGTCAATCTCTTGAACAGATCCGAACTTAGGTCTCCATATAACATATATGTTTTTATCATAAATTGTTAAATATGACGCCGAGACTGGCTGACCGACCCGGGTTTCAAACAGCTGGAACCAGCGTGACGGGTCCGCTGGCGCAAGAGGCGGGTCCGCAGGCGCCGGTCTCCGGGACCAAGGGACAAGCTGCTGCGCCTCGGCCTTCTCGCCAGGCAGCGGAGGAAGTGTCGACGTCCTCCTCGAGGCTGACGAGATGAAACCCGCGTTCCTTGAGGTTCTCGACGATCTCGAGCAGCTCCTTCAGCGTGCGCCCGGGCAGGTCCAGGCAGATGACGCAGACGCTGTCGCCCGGCCGCGCATCCCTGGAACCACTGCGCTCTTCCTCGAACAGCTTCTCGCGCTCCGCTTCCAAAGGCTCTCAGGCAAGCTGACGCGCGCGCATCCAACCTTGGCCCTGGGGTCTCGATTGATCTTTCGATGCATGCGACCACCGTATCAAGACACTGAAAGCGACGTCGCGGAATTGGTGTCCCGACATGTGCGCCTTTGGAGACCCTGCCTTGACCCATGACTTCAAGTGGCGACATTTCCGGGGCGAGATCATTCTGTGGGCTGTCCGGTGGCGCTGGGAGAGTGCCACCCATGTCGTGCGCGAGAGAGACGGCATTCTCCTGCCAGCAGAGGGCCGGTCGCGGGCCGGGCGCGTGTCCGGCCCTGCACCCAGACCGCTGAACGTCGGCGTCCTGAAGGATGGAACGTGGCGAGACGGAATGCTGGGGGCGCCGGCCACGGGCGGGGGCCGCTGCGGTGCTGCGCAACCGGTCCTCCGGCGGTTCGGGACCAACGCCTTCTGCATTGCGGGACTCCCGCCCCTTGCCTCACTCCTCCCTGGACCTGGACAGGAGGACCGTCACCTCGGAAAGCGGCTCCCCCGGCGTCTCGTCGTCAAGGCCTTCCTCGCCCAGGCGGGTCACGGTCACGCCCGAATCCTCCAGCGCCTTGATGTACGTTCCCAAGTCGTCTCTCCTTCCGAAGGCGACCAGCACGCCGTCCGTGCCCAGCCGCAGCTGCCTTGATCCAATCCTGCCGGCCAACGACCGAAGGCTTTCCTCGTCGCCGTCAGCTGCCGCCGTCTCCGCGGCGGCAAGCCTCCTGTGCGACGTGAATATGTACATCAGCATGGTCCTGATGCCCGGCGCCAGCTTGGTGCAGTTCTCCCGCTGCATCTTCACGTAGTTGATCACGACGGCCACGACCGCGAACGCAAGCTCGAAAGGATAGGTCTGGTCGCCCTGCACGGCCCTCTGGTAGCCGAGAAAGATCCCGATGCCGCAGAGGCCGGCCGCATAGCTGAAGACCAGCTTGTCCCATCCCGAGAAGATCTCGAAGTTCGCGTCCACGAACCGTGACACGCTGACGCGAAACGAGGCGTCGAGCGACTGGCGCGCAAGCGTCGCGGCCTGCCTCGTGCGCCGGTTGTTCATGCCGACGAGGAACAGGCCGATGGCGGCGCAGAAAGGCCACTGCCTGGGATCCAGGACGTAGGCCCACAGGATCGGGACCGCGAAGCAGAACGAGTTCAGCCTCAGCCAGAATCTCGCCGACCTGTATTCCTTCCACTTCGACGGATCCCTTCCGTCGCCCGCATAGACGTCAAGCGACTGGAATATGTTCACGTAGTATATCGTGGCCGTCAGGGCGAAGGAGAAGCACACCAGCCTCCCGGGAAGGGATTCGAGCAACGTGAAGTCGTCGATCCGGAGCAGGCTGCGCAATTGCCGGACCGTCCTCCAGCTGTCGAGATCGTTGAAGACGATCGCGGCAGGAACGATCAGCGCGCAGATGCAGAACGCGCAGATGCAGACCCTCTTCCAGATGTCGAGCGTCCCGTGATCCATCGCCCAGACGCGCCCGTTCTCCGGCCTGTCCGCGACGCTCTTGACGGTCTCTCTCATGTAGATGGCGGATTCCACCGTGGCGGCGAAGATCTCCATGATCTGGGAGCGCCTGACCTGGGACTCCAGGATCGAGAGGACCGCGGCGATGCGTGACCGGATGCTGCCGAAGATGTCGTCGGCCTCGCCGTTGCCGCCGACGCCGGTCCTGTATTCCAGCGCCCTGTATTTCGGATCCCGGGTCAGGCAGTCGTCGATGACCATCGCCAGCTCGGGAACCCTGATCCAGGCGTCGTCCAGGTGCCACTGCAGCTCGTCCGTCCGCACCTGCCTTCCGGCAATGCACTCCAGCAGGATCACGCCGAAGGAGTAGACGTCGGAAAGCTGCTCCTGCGGGCTGCCCTTGATCACCTCGGGGCTTGCGTAGGCCTTTGCGTCCAGAAGCCCTCCCGCGCTGCCGGAACTCCGCGACAGCAGGCTGTTGGCGCCAAAGTCGATGAGACGGATTTCCGCGCCCCTGTCAACGACCAGGATGTTCGACGGGGAGAGATCATGATGCCATTGCCTGCGCCCGTGCAGCGCGTCCAGCGTGTTCAGCAATCCGGTCGCAATGTTCCGGATCTTCCTGATGTGCTCCTTGCCAAGCACCGCCCCCTGCGCATCCGGCCCGCTGTCGAGCAGCGTCGAGATGGTCCCGTCGACGAACTCCCTGAGCGTCTCTCCCTCGATGAAGTCCATGAGAATCCATCCCGGCCCGCACTCATGGACCGTCGGCGCGTTCGTCGCCCGGCCATACCTGGACTTGTACCTGGCGAAGGATTCCGTCAGCGTCTCGTCCTCGACGTGTTTCAGTTGCAGGAGCTTCAGGACGTTTCGGTGATCCTCTCCGCAGAGGAAGATCAAGGATGTCGTGCCGAACCTGTGGGGAAGGATGCCGGCCATCCTCTCCCTGGGGACGCCGTATACGCGATGAATGAACTCGACGGTGTCCGGGTCCCTGAAGAACTCCTCGGCGCTTTCCCTGTCGCCGCCCAGCATGAAGGTCGATCCGATGAGAAAGCCGAGGCCGCCCCTGAACACCCTGGCCTCCTTCCCCATGCCGTCGGTCGGGCCCGCTTCGTCAAGCCGCGCCCATGCCGCGACGAGGGAGTCCAGGTGCCGAAGCGCGGAGTCCACGTTCCTGTCGTACCTGATCAGGAAGTCGACCAGGTCATCGGTCGCGTTCCGGCGGGAATGGTCGTCCTCGATGACGTCCTGCAGCGAGCGGAAGAGCGCGTCCGCATCGGACTTCCCGGCATCGATCGAGTCCAGGACCTTCAGCAACCTGCCTGCATGCGTCCAGATCTTCGTCGTGTCGGACATCCTTCCCTCGCAATCCCGATGCTTCAGGCAAGTCCCGCCGTGGCGCCGCTGCGGAACGAGCCGCCCAGCACTTGCGTCGCGATGAACCCGTCCAGGCCAAGCGCCGCGAACACGGCGCTGAATCCTTCGCGTGCCGCGCTCTCAAGCACTGCCGGCCGGGTTTCCAGCTGCGACACGTTCCTGAGCGTGCCGTCCAGCTGGATGCTCTGCGCGTGGATGTCCGGGCAGGCGCCGCTTTCCGCGTTCCTGATCTCGTCCATCTCCCTGGCGTAGCTGTGGTGGATCTGCAGCCAGTCCTCGACTATCTCGGCAGGCTGGTGCCGGAGGGCGAACCGCAGCAACGCTGACGACACCGGGCCCGGCGCCTCGCGAGTCGTCCCCTTGGTCCGCGTCAGAAGGACAAGGGCGTGCGTCGACCCCCCGGCGCGGGCAGCCTTCAGCGGAATCGACTCGTACAAGGCCGAGTCGAACAGGCAGTCGCCGTTGAAGGGAACCGCCGGGCCCGCGATGCCGGGAACGGTGATGCTGCACCGCAGGGCCTCGAACACGTCGTCCTCGGAGGCAAATTCCGAGATCGTCACCGGCGCCCGGTCGCGCATTGACGAGCCGATGACGTTCAGCGGGATGTCACCGTCCAGTATCGCCGAGGTGTCAAGCGGCCGGACATCCCGGCAGACATGATCAAGGAGATAGGACGTGTCCATGACCGGACGCCGCGAAAGCAGGTTCAGCTTGCGAATGAACCGCCTCCCGCCGAGGCACTGGTAGTAGATCGTCGTTCCGAACCTTGCCTGCGACGCCAGGAAATACGCCCCGGCCATGGCTCCGGACGACGAGCCGTAGACGACGTCGAACACGTCCCGCAGGCCCATGTGCTCCAGCGCCGCAACCATTCCTCCTGACACCACGCCCCTCATGCCGCCGCCCTCGATCACGAGCGCCAGGCGGCAATCGTCGCTGCGGGCTCCGGGCCTGCTTCCCTGCCTGGCCCGGAGCCTGATCAGCTCCAACGTTGAAAGGACGGTGGGCACCGGGGCGTTCTCTCTCGATCTGCGGCCAGGCCATCTCAACACGGACCGCGGCGGAATCACAACCGCGGATTCCAAGGAGGACGCGCATGCCCAGGCCCGCACACGTCCGTGTTCCGACCTCGCTGGATCGCGCGCCGCGGCAGGCAGGGCGTCGCACGCCAGGCGCCCACCCCGCGCCGCCTGGGGACTTACAGAGTCGATGCGGCAAGGGCCGGTTCTCGATGGCTGGGCAGAAGGGCACCGCAAGGTCCTCTTCCGTCCAGCCCCAGGTTTCCCCGCAACCTCCCCGGTCTTGGGGAAGCGCGCGGGTGCTCATTTTGCCGATCTTCCGCAGCGTTGTCGGATATGGCTCCTTTGCGAGCGCGAAAGCGGGGTTTCAGGGAGCGTGTTCCGGGGCGCATTCAGTCGTGAAGGCTTCGGGTCGGCGGCGCTCGACAAACTGGCCCGCGTGGCGGCGAGGGGCGCGATTCTCGTCATGACCATCAATGTCAGGTTCTACCGGTCGAACGATTCCGAGTCGAAATTCGCGGCCTTGGCTGAAGATGGCTGGATTGCGGTGCCAGATCTCGCGGAAGTGGCGATGTACCACTCGCCCGACCCCGACGACCCGTACGGCGCCGACACGTGTTTCGCAACGCTGTTCCGACGGCTTTGACGTTCGGGGATCACGGCACGGAAACGTCTTCAGGTCCTTCCGTGGTCTCCGGCTCTCGTCCGCCGGACAAAGCCGGCTGACGGACGTCTTCGGGCGTCCACCCGGTGACCGCACGGACCCGTTCCGGAGTCATGTGGGAGAGGCCCTGCACATGACAGCGGGTCACGGCCTGGCGCAGCAGCCGGTACCTCGAAGGGTCCGTCAACGCCAGGGCCGGGTCAACGTCGTCCCTGATGTAGCGGGCGATCTCGTGGAGAAGTTCCCAGTCACGCTGCACCATGACGGAGAAGACCTTTCCCTTGACCAGGGCGTCTTCCGCCATGACGCGGCGTGTCCTCTTGCTGCGGCTCACGGGCTCAGTCCTCCCCGGAGTGGCTGAGCTTCAGGAACACCAGGTTTTCGTCCGCGGTCTCGCGGTCCGTTTTCCGGGGGAGTTCACTGATCGCCTTCTCGACCGCCCGCAGAGACAGGCCGGTGTTCGCGACCCACCATGCAGCGTCCTCCAGGTCCGTTTCGCTGCCGCGCGACAGCTTCGATGCAACGATCAGCTCGACGGGCGGCCTTTCCACGACGAGGTGGCCGTAGCGATCGATTTCCGTCGTCCTGAAACCGTTGGGAAGCGAGACGATTCCCGGCCGGACGATCTGGATGTACTCGTCTTCGTCGCCAATTGGTCCCTTTGGATCATGGAGAATGCCTGCCTTCTCGCAGGCGTTCCGGAAGTCTTCCGCATCGAAGTCCGAGGCGGGCCGCCAGACGTCGATGCCCGGCGTGTGCCTGCCGTCCTGTCCGGAGAGAATGGAGGCCGCGCTTCCGATCAGCGTCAGCCTGGCAGGATTGCGGAGCGCCCTTCCGATGGCGGAAAGGATGTCTTGCAGTCTGTCGCGGTCGATCATGGCGCCCCTCGCCGAACAGGTGGCCGCGGCTGGCCGGGAATTCAAGGCCAACGTTCCCGTTCTGCAGCAAGAGTTTGCTGGGGTTGCGGAGGCCTTGATTTTGGCTCTGCTCCTGCCTTATGCCCTTGCTAGTGGCTTGATTCATTGACTTGATTCCATTTCGTCATGCTTCTGGTGCCCTCTCTTCCACGCCTCGACGAGGTCCTCCGGATTCCGGCTCCAGCGGAACGGGCGGGCGTCGTTGGCGTTGTGGTGCTTGATGCAGCCCTCGGTCGCCGCGATGCACTCGTCGAGCGCGGCGAAGACCGCGTCCTTCAGGCATCATCGCATGATTTGTACGCTGGATTACCTTAAGGAAGAACAGATCGAGCACATCCGGGATCAACGGAGCGACTGCGCGATCCTGTAAGCCGTTGCCCTGCCTATGTTCAGCTGCCTTGCGGCCTGGCCGGGCGTCATGCCGGCCTTGATGAGCTCTTCCGCCGCGGAAACCTTCTCCCCGGGGAGCGGCGGACGTCCCGGCTTCTTGCCGCGCTTCCTGGCCGCCGCAATGCCGTCCCGGGTGCATTCCGCGATCAGCCGACGCTCGAAGTGCGCGATCGCTCCGAAGGCGTGGAAGACCAGCTCGCCGGCGGCGGACGACGTGTCGACGTCCTCCTCTTGGCTGGCCAGGTGAATGCCGCGCTCCTTGAGGCCCTCGACGATCTCGAGCAGTTCCTTCAGCGAGCGCCCGAGCCGGTCGAGGCGTGTGACGCAAAGGATGTCGCCGGGCCGCGCATGATCGATCAGCTCGGCCAAGGCCGGTCGCTTGGAGCGTGCGCCCGAAGCGATGTCGGTGAAGACGCGGATGGCGCCGGCGTCCGCGAGGCGGTCCTTCTGGCCGGACGCGTCCTGTTCGGTGGTCGAGACGCGCGCGGAGCCGAGGATGTCACCTTTCCGGGCGGCGCGGCCCGTCTCTTTATCGTTCATTTGCGGGATGGTTTCCGAAGGGACCGAATCCCGATCATCCGGGGCTCCCGATCTGTCTCTTGAATCATCTCCAAATCATGCGGCGTCCCGCAACGTGCAGCAGTCTTCAGGGAAGCGTCGGAACCGCACCAAAACCCTCGAACGCATAAGGGTTCAGGATCTGGCGTCCGGCAAAATAGGTGCGTTCCGTGGCTTCCATTCCCGCCGCATCGCAGACTTCCGTCCAGCGTTCGCAGATTGCGTTGATCAGCCGGTCGATGATTTCCCGCGCATCCGCTTCGCTCAGATGAAACGCACTGACCGCCTCGAGCACGTTGACCAATTGCGCCGCGGTTTCTCCGGGCAATATGTTCAGTGCCTGGTTGGCTTCTGCCGTCCCCCGCTTCTGAGGGGCAATATCGTAGGCGGGCGTCAGTTCCAGCATTTCGCCATCCCAGAATCCCGCATGGTTGCGTGCGTGATCATCCGTGTTTCCGACCAGGATGTTGAAACACATGCGCGCATAAAGTTCCGCCAAGTCCTTTGCAGGATCACGAAAGCGGGCGCGAATGATTTCGGCGAGCTCTGAATACGCGATGTGGTGGGCAGCCAACTCGTCCTCTTGGGTCCAGGTCAACGCTGACGCGATTTGACGACGACACCAGTTTTTGCCGTCACCGACCGGCACGCGGTCAAACCGCTCGACGATCAGAACATCACGGTCCAGGACCTTGTCGATCTCGACATTGGCGACGTTCAGCCCGGCAAGCTGCGCCAGACGCATCGTGACGAATTCGCCTTTCACCATCGCGAATACGTCATTGGCCGCCGAGAACTTCGCGATCAGCTTCCTTGGATGCTCGCCACCCGTGTCTGTGATGAGAGCCTTGGGCCGCGCGCCGCCTATCGAGCTGCCGTGGAGTATGGCTCTGTCCAGAGCCTTGGGCACTTCCTTGCCGGCCTCGACAAGGTCGGAGAACGTCTGCAGCTCTTCCAGAGTGGCTTCCTCGGCGACACGCGGCACATGCTCGTCCGCACTTTCCTGAAAATCGAGGGCGCCGATCCGGTCGGATCCGGAATGGAGCATGAATGTCATTTCGCCGAATGCATCTTCATTGATGCTGTCCCTGCGAGCCCCCAGCAATTCGTTGACAATCACCCGCCTCCCCCATCGGTCCGGCAAAGCGTCTCTGAGAGCCGGTGCCAGGATGTGACCGCCTGGTGGATCAGTCAGGCCTTCCTTGATCGGAAGATCGGGCGTGAAAACCGGGATTGCGTCCGGGCGCGCCCGATATCTTCGGCCATAGCCAAAGTGAATGACGCTCGTATCTTCGTTCTGGATGACTTGACCAGCGACCACAGGCTCGATTGCACCGGGCAGCCATATCCAGACGAAGAGCTCTTTCGGTTCAGAAGTCATCCTTGAACTCCGGCTTGCGGGCGCGAACGCTTGCCGGCATCAATTGCAGTTGCGCACGGATTTCCGTCAGTCGAAGTCCGATCTCATCGGAGCCGCCAAAAAGATCGATCCCGAGCACATACGCCGCCTCGAAGACGTACGCGATCGCCACGGTGGGCTTGCCTGCCTCTATGGCGCGAATGGTGTCCCGCGAGCACCCGACACGGGTCGCAAGATCAGCCTCCGTCATCTTGCGCCTTTTGCGTGTTAGTCGGATTTCGGCCGCAATCAGTGCCAACCCGTGACGAGTAATGCGCGAAAACAGCTCAATGCTCTGGCTTTTGTTGGTTTTAGGCATCATGAACCGCCTTTATGTTGGTCATGACCCACATACCACTTCTGCGCGCGAGAGACAATCGATCGCACCAAGCACCAAGTCATGTATGCCACACCAAACATGAATGGCCTTTATGTCGGTTCACGCCTACATAGGAAAGCCATTCTGGATTGTGAGTAGACCTCCTCTCGATAGCTTAGGGAAACCACCAATATCATGGTTAGTGTCGGCTCACACGCCGACACTAACCATGATATTGGTGGTGCCCGCTTTAGGCGGATCTTCATCTCCAGAATTTCGCGAAACCCCTGTCATCAGCGCGATGGCCGATTCCGGGCGGGACTCGACATGTAACGGTCCCGGCTTGTCACGGCAGGAACTTGGCGGGGTCGATCTCCAGCAGGTCAAGGGCCCGGCGCTGCAGCTCCGTCGGCTGCGCGAACACCGGAAAGCCGTGGTCGGGTGCGGCCGGAACCGTCGCCTCGTTCAGCGTCAGCGTGGCCAGGTCGGCGAGAAGCGTCGTGAGGCTGTGGACCGGAAGCCCGTCGGGGGTCCTCTTGTCCGCCGCCTTGGCCTTCGCGCTTTCCGAGACCCTTGCCGGCTCCACCGGGGAGCTCCGCTGCGCCCGTGCGCCCTCGCGGTCGTCGTCCTCGAACAGGATCGGGGCGAGGCGCCGGCGCATGTGCCATTCGACGTGGCACGCAAGCATGCAAAGGAACACATGGGCGCGGACGTGATCCTCGGAGTACACGTGCACCGGCCGGATCCGCAGCCGCGAGGCCTTCATCGTGAGGAACGCGCGCTCCACGCTCGCGAGGCTCTTGCAATCCTCCACCGCCGCCTCCGGCCCGAGCGACGTGGAATCCAGGCTGGTGCGGACGACGTACACGCCGTCGAGCCTGGCCTCGGCAGCGATCCGGTCCCGGTTGCGCGCCCAGTCCATCCCCGCGTCGTGCACTTCGATGTCGAAGTGCTTCTCCATCTTGCGCCGGTTCGCCTCCCGCCCCAGGGCCTTGATCGTCCGGTCGCGGTTTGCCGGCCCCGGCTTGCGCCGCGCGGCCGCGGCGGCGATTTCGGCGAGCGTCTCCTCCGTGGCCTTGAGCAGGTCCTCCCGCTTGCGGCGCCTTTCCTCCCGCAGCCTCGGGTTCAGGCACACCATCAGCCGCTCGCCGGGGAAGTCCGGGCCCGTGACCTCCGCCACCGCGTCGGGAACCAGCGCCTCCGGCTCCAGCGGGGCCGGGGCGCCGCCCGCGCCCGCCTTCAGCAGCTTGCGGATGTCGCCCGTCTTCAGCGCCGAGATCCAGTCGAGCCCCGAAGGCTCGAGGTCCTCGCGGATCCGGGCCGTGGTGAGCATGCCCCGGTCGCCCACCAGCGCCACGCGGCCGATCCCGAAGCGCTTCCGGACCTTGTCCACCTGGGAGGCCACCGTGGACGGGTCCCCGGCGTTGCCGGCGAAGACCTCCACCGCCACCGGGCAGCCGTCCGCCGCGCAGAGCAGCCCGTAGGTGACCTGCATCTTGCCCCTCTTGCCGTCGCGGTTGTGGCCGAAGGCCGCCAAGGGGCAGCACCGTCCCTCCAGGTAGCTGGAACTGACGTCGTACAGGATCAGCGTGTTCCCGCCCTTCAGGTGCCGGTTTGCCAGGCTCCGCTCGATCCAGGGCTGGCGCTCCAGCAGCCAGTCGAGCATGTCGAGCATCTCGTTGCCGGTGACGGGCCCGAGCCCGAGCACGGCCCCGAGGCTCGTCGACGCGGTCTCCGGGTCCAGCGCCCTGGCGGTCGCCAGCTTGGAGGCGGGATCGACGACGCGGGCGACGACCGCGGCCACGGCAAGATCCCGCATCCGGCCCGGAACCCGGTGCAGGACGCGGACCATGCCGATCCGGCGCAGGGTGCCGAGGACGGCGGCGACATGTCCGTGGGGAAGGGACCGGCGGATCGCGAAGACGTCCTCGGGACGGGCGATGGCGACGCCGCCCTCGAACAGGCCCCTGATGCCGTCGACGATGTGGGGCGGCAGCTGGGTGAGGTTGGCGAGGGTCTTCTTCCTGAGGCGTCCGTCCTCGCGCCAGGCCTTGCGGATGAGGATGGTGGGCCGGCTGTTGCGGTTCGGGATGGTCTCGAGATGGAACGACATGGAACGTCCACATGTTGTGTTGCAAGGAAACATTGGCACAACTGGGCACGCCCTGTCAACTTACATGTAACATGAATCCCGCATTGTCCTTCACATGGCTCCGGAAAGCCGGCGCAGGAACAAGGGCTTGCGCACGTTCGATCCCGTTTTGTTCTCCCTGAAGGTCCGTTTAGTGGGCCTAGACTGCCCGAAGCTGCATGGGTCGCTCCACTACGTGCAAGGGAAGCCCACGGGCCCGGTACGGCTTTTGATCGCCGTTCCCTTATTCTGGACGGAAGCCGCGCCTACTACCGAGGGGTGGACAAGGTCAGAAGATGGGCGCCGAACGCTCGATGTCAACAAGAGACATTTCCGATGTCCGACATTTTTGCTCAGCCCATCGAAACCGGGGCAGTGCAGACTCTCGGGGGAAGCGAAGCAAAGCGGATCGACTGTCGGCGTCCCTGCCCTCGCGGTCACCTGCCTGCCACGCTGCGTGCGACAGCCTGATCGCTTTTGCCGAAAGACGATGCCGACGCACCCTGCGGCACAAGCCCCGGTCATTCAGCCATTCGCGGGCGGCGTCCTGCCGCCTTCATTGCCCGGCTCCGCGGCTTGCCCGGCCTTCTCGGCCTGCTCCCGCTCCTTCCGGGCTTTCTCGACCAGTTGCTCCGGGTTCCGCAGGCCGATCCTGGAGAAGATGTTGAATGTCGCCCCACTGCCGCCGGCAACCGGCAATGCGGTGATGACACGGCCGACGAAGGTGCTCGACGATGAGCTCGCACCCTCACCTGCAAAGGCGTCGATGACATGCTTGAAGATATCGATGTCATATCCCCACAGCAGGGCCGGCGCCAACAGGACGGTGATCGGAGTCTTAACCCCCCTTCCCTCGAAATGCCGGGCGAAGACCCGCCAGTTGAAGATAGCGGTCAGCGCCGTCTCGAAGACGACCGAGAGGACGAACAGAAGGACAAGGATGCCGCCGGTCTGCTCCCGGCCCACGTCTGGCCCAGTCATCGTTGCCCCTCCGCTGCCTGATAGTCGAACTTCGATTCGATCGGCAAGTCAGAAGAAAACGATGGAATTGCAAACCGACAGAAAGGGCCAGGTCCATGATCGGTCACAGGCTGCGGATCGCTCGTGCCGCTGCCAATCTCTCACTGCGCGATCTGTCGGCGCAGATCGACGGATTGGTCACGGCTCAAGCGATTGGCAAGTGCGAGCGCAATGAAGACATGCCCCGCTCGGGTGTTCTGCTCGCCCTGGTGGCGGATGCGCTGTACGTCACGGAAGAGCACTTGCTCAGCGGCGACGAGCTGGTTCTGGAGGGTGTCGAGTTCCGGAAGAAGCCGAACACGGCGGCGCGCGAGTAAGCCGCGATCGAGGCGAACTCCATCCACCTTCTGGAGCGCTATCCCGCCATCGATGACTTGCTTCGTCTCAAGAGTGTTGACTGGGAGAAGCCGCGGAGCGCACCGCACCCCGTAAGCGAAATTCGCGAGGCGGAAGACGCCGCGAGATCGGTGCGCGAGGATTGGGGGTTGGGCAATGATCCGATCCCGCAACTCGCGGAGCTGCTCGAGGAACGCGGAATCAAGGTGCTCTCCCTGGCTCTCCGGAACATCGACGGCCTTGCGGCGAAGATCCGGCGCAAGGACCACGCGACCGCCAGGGTAGTCGTCGTGAGGTGCGACGCCTGGTCAGAGCGCAAGCGGTTCACGCTCGCGCATGAGCTTGGACACATGGTGATCGACCCGGCTTCCGGGATGAGCGACGGCGAAATCGAAAAGGCCGCACACAGGTTTGCTGGCGCATTCCTGATGCCGGCCGACTCCCTGCGAGCGGAAATGGGGTCCAGCCGTTCATCGGTATCAATCGGCGAGCTCGTTGGATTGAAGGATCGTTTTGGTGTCTCGATCTAGGCGATCGCCTGCCGTTGCAAGGATCTGGGCATCCTGAATCAGAGCGCATTCGTGCGTCTCTTCAAGCTCTTCAACCGGCACGGCTGGCGCAAACCGCCTTATGCCGAACCCGGGCCCATTCCGCCGGAAAGGGAGGAGCCGAGGCGATTTGCGCGCCTGTGCTACAGGGCCCTTTCCGAGAACTTGATTGGGGAACCGAGAGCCGCGGAACTGCTGGGAATCTCGGTGCGCGAACTTGGTGCCAGGCTGGATAGCGCGGTTCAGTAGAAGTGGAAGTCCTCGTTTCGGACACGTCGGTGATCATGGATCTCGATCGGGGCGACCTTCTCGATCAATTTTTCGGCCTGCCCTACGAGTTTTGCGTTCCTGACCTGCTGTACAGGAAAGAGCTCGCCGGCGAACTTGGGGACCGACTTCAGGCGTCAGTTCTCAACGTTGTCGAACTGACTCCAGCGGAACTGACGAAAGCGACAACCCTGCGTCGTCAGTTCAAGGCGCTTTCGGCACCCGCCGCATTGGCGGTGCCTCACCCGTCACCCCTCGCAATCTACCGGCAACCTTAACTTTTCATTGCTTTCAATAGGTTACCATATCTCCAACCGTATACACCTTCTGCGTCCGCCGCCTCAATGTGCGGCACCCAGGACACGATTGCGTCTCGGCACAGGCGATGAACCAACGGTGTCCACCCCGGCACCGCTCTCAATTGGCGTGCTGCCGCGCATATGCCGACCGGATTGCTTCTTCAAGTCTATTTGGCTCCACTCTGTAGCCTTCAAAGTGCGCAATGTTGTCATCCTTCACGTGTAGCTGACCCTCACCCACATTACCCCGATGTTGGCCTTGGGAGTAGTATTCGTTGGACTCAACTTCACTTGACGACAACACCCAATACCGAATTATGTCCCGCCAAACTGCAACCCAAACAAAGACGTCGCAACAAGCGGGCTTCACTTGCTGAAAATTCATCCAAAACGGTTTCTTCGAATCTGAAGAAAGCGCTTTGACATAAAGTGGAGCATCCATCTTCGAATCCACTGCGCGCGACGCCTTAACTTCTACTCGAATATTATCCAAGCTAAAGTCGTGCTGCCCCGGGTATCCTGAATCAATTTTCTTTGTAGGCTTTGTAAGTTGTGGGACCAGTTCCTTTAGGTGGCCCTGCGCCCACGATTCTCCAAAAGTTCTAGGTGCACTGATTTCAAAAATATATAAATAAAGATTCCTCGCAAGGTAATCGTCTCGAAGCTCTATGTAGCCATCCAGATTCAACACATACGTTGCGAGCAAATGCGAAATGATATATTCATATTCATTGAACGGATATACAGATACTAGCGCATCGAGCCTCTCTCTGAACTCCTCTACATTAGGCAGTTCCGCCAACAGGCGGTTCAGTTCTTTGTCCAGATGCTCCATGGCAGGCGCCCTAAAAAAGTGAAGCTTGATGGTCGCTTTCGAAAACTGTTGCCGGCGCGCGCCCTAGTTGGGGTGCATCCTTCTCAAACGGATGTCCGTTTTGCCATCCAGTTTTTCCTGACGTACGTAACCTTTCTATTCGACGAATCGATATCTCTGCATATATTGGATCGACGTCCATTGTATAGCACTTTCGTCCATGCATTTCCGATGCAATGAGAGTTGTGCCGGAATGAGCGAAATAGTCAATCACCAAGTCTTTAGGTGATGAGCTTGCTTGAATTATGCGTTCGATACACTTCAGGGGTTTTTGGGCATAACAGCCAGAAACATTTTCTTCCATACGGTAAAATACTTGTTGAATATCGACCCAGACATTACCAGCTCTGATCGTGTTGGAGCGGCTTCTTTCCAAATTCTCAGTTATTTCACCGTTTACCTCTTTATAGTAGCCTTGGAGTATCTTTGGAATATCTGTGTATTCTGCATCAACATGAAAATTCGGTTTTCCTTTGATGTAGTAGAGAAGTTCCTGACGAATTGCCATCCAATTCTTCTGAGTCCCATATCCACGCTGGTTCCTCATGGTTATCATGCTTCGCGGAGAAAAGGGCAGATCGCGCATCATCAGTATAAAATCGGGTAACGGTTGAAATCCATCATTCTGATCCGCACCAAGCCAGATATACAGCGACGAATTCTGGTCCAGAACTTCGAAAGTGTGAGACATCCATCTTCGACACCATTGAATGTAGTCTTCGGGAGGCATTCTTTTGAATGCTGCCACATTGTAGGGAGGGTCTTGTATGGCCAATTGTGCCGAGTCTTTATTCATTATTTTTGACACATGCCCAGGATTGGTCGCGTCGAGGCATCCGACGCGATGGCCGGCCACGTCATCGGTCCAAATATCTCCCAATTGGAGACGGCAATAGGGCAGCAACTGGTCTCGAACTTCGGGCGATGAATCTAGTCGGGGAAGTGGGTTATTCTGCATGATGGACCCGTCAATATCTCAGTTAGCAGATTGTAGCCTTAACCTAATCACCAATGCCACGCGCTCAGCTGCTTGGCTCTGGGTCGTGTCGTCAAGATGAACGTAGCGGTTTGTCGTGGTGGCCCGCCGGTGTCCGAGCAGGCGACCCGCGACATGCAGGCTTTCGCCGTTCATGACCGCGTACGAGGCGTGCGCGTGGCGCAGGTCATGCAGCCGCGCATCCGCCACGATGCCGGCCGCATCGCGTGCCTTGGTCCAGAACGCCCAAAGGTCATTCGTACTCAACGGCCCGTTTCCCTTGCCGCCCGGAAACATCCACTCCCCGGACGCCGTGTCGGCGAGTCCGTCCAGCAGTTCCCGCGCCGATTCGCCGAGCAGAACGTGCCTCGGTCCGGTCTTCGCGTCAATCAGGGCGGGCCGGTCGGGCTTGACCTCGCACCAGCGCAGGCAGCGTATCTCGCCCGGCCTGCATCCCTTCAGCAGGAGCAGACGCACCGCAGCGACGCAGACCGGGTTATCTGCTTCCCGCTGGCGCAGGACCGCGTCGAGCTTCGCCAGACCGTCCGCGCCGAGCAGCCGCCCGCGCGGCGGACGGCGATAGCGGACGATGCCGGTGCACGGGTTCCCGGCGACTTCGGGCCCATGGCCCCACGCGATGGCGCAGTCGAACATGGTACGCAGTATGTCATGGCTCCGATTCGCGCCGCCCGGCTTCCTGCGTCCGTATTCGTGGAAGAAGCGGGCAATATCGGCCCGCACCACCGAGCCGACGCGCAGATGGCCGAGAGCGGGCAGGATGGCACTGTAGAGATAGCTCAGGGTCGCCTTGACCGTGGACGGCTTTCACGACGGCGAGCGCCGCTCGACGTATTCCGCTGCGAACTTCGTCAGCGTTGGGCCGGAAGCGGGAAGAGGTACGGGACTCCCGCCACCCTTCTCTCGCGCGAGGAAGGCGAGCGCAGCGGCGCGCGCCTGATCGGCCTTCACCGCGTCCGGCTTGCCGAGCGTGACGCGGCGCGGCTTGCCGTCGCGGCGGAACCGGGACACCCAGGACCGCACGCCGTTCGGCTGGACGCGCAGCATGAAGCCTTGCCGGGCGGAATCGTGGACGGCGTATTCGCGCTCACGCGGACGGGCCGCGAGCGCAAGCGCATCGGTCAGGCGGGCGCGCTCGGCCATCGGCCCGCCTCCCCGCCGTCGAGCATGTCGGCAAGGCCGCGCGACACCCGGTTGGCCGCGTCGAACACGGAGCCCTCGGCAAGGTGCGCGTATTCGAATGCCGTCTTGATGTCCGCATGGCCGAGCAGTCCGGCCACGACGCGCAGTCCCTCGCCGCTCTTGACCGCGAGCGCCGCGAGCGAGTGCCTCCTGTCCCGGATTCGGAGTAGGTGGCACGCCCTCGCCACAAGGACAATCATCGACTCATACGTCCTGACCTCGGGAGGCGACCATAGGCTCCGAACAGCCACCTCTTGATGGTCCATCCCTTCTACGACAGGAACATCTCGCAACCAGGAGAGCGACGCCGCATCCGCCGTTCAATTGAGCGCTGGCAAAGCTTCTCGGAGGCGCCTGATCGGCTGCACCAGGCGCTTGTCGGCTACTCCTTCACAGGCGCGGCGTCGCTCTATTCAGCCATCGGCGACGGCGATGCAGCCTATTCCTACCTGTCGGCGTTTCTTGCGACCCGGGCCGGCGGACGGCTGCGCTTTCCCGACACCCAGTACTACGAGCATGACGGGAACGACGCGACCACGGTCGAAACGCCGCTGACCTTCGCCAGCGCGGTCTGCGACATGCTGCCGAAAAGCTGGGATGGCACAATCCGCGTATTTCCGGCTCTGCCCTCGCACTGGAAAGACGTCCGTTTTGACAATCTTCTGGCGGATGGCGGCGTTGCGGTAAGCGCGGAACTCTCCGGAGGCCGCCTCGTCTGGCTGGGATTTGCGTCGCGGTGGAAACGGCGGCTGCGCATCGTCAGCCCGGTTCTTGGCGAACTTGCCCAGGCACCACTGGAATTCGCTCTGGAACCGCAGGTTCCCCGCTGGCTCATCCGCGATGACTGACTGCGGCCACAGAGCAGATTACGTATTCTTCCCACGGACGCACGTAGGTGAACAAGGCCGCTCTTGACGCACAGGATGGGGCACCAAGCATTCGGCCAACCTCTGTACCATTCGGACTGCCTCGTCACGACCGATGATCCCGCTGGTTCATCCATCGCGAAGAGCTCGCAGCGGGCGCGTCGCTGTTCATGCCTCGAACTCCCTGTGGACTGCCTTTGCAAAGGAATCAGAAGTTATGCGCAACGGTCATGGTTCGGATACTTGGCCTGGTTCGCCGCCCGGCAGGCGGCCGAAAGGATTCCAAGTGAGACAAACGTGTTCGTGCGCCGACGCAGAGATCTCTCGGTGATTTCCGTGGCATCGGGCAATCCGGTGCATTCTTCTGGACATCCCGGTGACCGGCCTGTTCATTGCGAGGGTCAGCCAAAGGAGCGACCCCATGCTTGTTGACAGCTTGCTGGCCGGCGGGCTGCAGTTCTTTTCCGCATTGTTCATATTCTGCATCGGCCTTGGCGCCGCCGTCGCAGCCGGCCTCTTTGTCATGGACATCTCCCAGACCCGCGACGCGGTGAGACGGAACTACCCCGTCATCGGGCGGTTCCGGTATGTCTTCTCGATGCTTGGCGAGTTCTTCCGCCAGTACTTCTTTGCCATGGACCGGGAGGAGATGCCGTTCAACCGCGCGGAGCGCGAATGGGTCGACCGTTCGGCGCGGGAGTCCAACAACACGGTGGCCTTCGGATCGACGAAGAACCTGACGGCGACCGGTTCGGTCATCTTCGTCAATTGCGCCTTCCCCACCCTGACCGAAGACGCTGTCGACATGGTGTCCATGGAAATCGGTCCATACTGTCGAAATCCATACGATGCGCCGTCCTTCTTCAACATTTCCGGGATGAGCTATGGCGCCCTGTCCACGCCGGCCGTCAAGGCGCTGTCGCGCGGCGCGGCGCGGGCCGGTTGCTGGCTCAACACCGGCGAAGGCGGCCTGTCGCCCCATCACCTCGAGGGGGGATGCGACATCGTCTTCCAGATCGGAACCGCGAAGTACGGCGTCCGCAACCCTGACGGCAGCCTGAGCGATGACAGGCTCAGGGAGGTCGCGGCGCATGAACAGGTCCGGATGTTCGAGCTGAAGCTCAGCCAGGGCGCGAAACCGGGCAAGGGCGGCATTCTCCCCGGCGCGAAGGTCACGGCGGAAATCGCGGAGATCCGCGGAATCAGGGAAGGGGAGGATTCGATCTCTCCCAACCGCCACCCGGAAATCAGCACGGTCTCACAGCTCCTCGACATGATCGGGCACATCCGGAACGTCTCTGGCAAGCCCGCAGGGTTCAAGTCAGTCGTTGGCGACGTCGACTGGCTGGAGGAGATGTGCGTCGAGATCCACGATCGCGGGATCGAGAGCGCACCGGACTTCATCGCCGTCGACGGCGGAGACGGCGGGACGGGCGCCGCTCCGATGCCGCTGATCGACAATGTCGGACTGCCCGTGAAGGAAGCGCTTCCGATACTGTCCGACACGTTGCACAGGTACGGACTGCGCGACCGGATCCGGGTCATAGCCTCGGGCAAGCTGGTCACTCCCGCAGAGGTTGGATGGGCGCTTGCCACGGGCGCGGACTTCGTCACGTCCGCACGCGGGTTCATGTTCGCTCTCGGATGCATCCAGTCCCTCAAGTGCAACAGGAACACCTGCCCCACCGGAATCACGACGCACAAGGCAAGGCTCCAGAGAGGCCTGGATCCCGCCGAGAAGTCGGTCAGGGTTGCAAGCTACTGCAGGAAAATGATCAGGGAAGTGCAGGTCATCTCGCATTCGTGCGGCGTCGTCAGGCCAAGACTGATGACGCGCAGGCATGTCCGTCTTGTCCAGTCGGACGGAAGGTCCGTTCCGATGAACGTCCTTTATCCCAGGCCGGAAGTCCTGCCCGAATACCAGGGTCAGTAAACATTCATCTTGCCGCGATCGCTCCGGCGACGAGGTGAATTTCCGCCGCAAGGCTTTCGTCCTCCGTGTCGCATCGAGTCGCATCGCGCGGCCACCGCCCTGAACTCCATGATTCTCGATCTGGTGCTGCGGCCCGCAGATTCTCCGCCACGCTTCCGGGGCTCCGTCCGGTTCCGCCGTCGACGTGTTGGCGGCCCTGCCGTACCGGACGGACGATTCCTGGATGTGACGGGCGGCGGAGGCCGGCGAGCCGATTGATCCCGCGTCTTTCCGCGGGCCGTGATTCGGCGTGCAACAACGGCGCCCGCTGCCTGAAAGTGCTCCACCATATCGTTGACAACAGGCGCGATGATTCGTGTCGCTCAAAGATTTCGTTGAATGAAACCCGTCACGAAATCTTCTGCCGGCCGTTGGGTGAGCGGCGAAGACTTCTTTGACCGCGAGGCCGAGCTGGACGTGCTTGAATCACGGGTGCGCGGGCGCAACCATGTCCAGCGGCGCACGGGCAAGACGAGCATCCTCCGCGAGCTCGGGCGCAGGCTTGAGGACGAAGGCTGGGCTTTCCTGTTCGTCGATGCCGAGGGAGCAACCTGCCCGGAGGACGTGGTCGCACGGACATCGTCGAAGACGGCCCGCGCGCGTGGCGCGGGCGCGCCGTCGTCAGGCAACGGAACGGTGCCCCTCAGACCAGCGCGATCAGGCGGCAGGGTCCACCCGTTCCACCCCGATGCTTGGGCGCGCCGATGACAAGGGTCGCGCCGGTCGCGGGCAGCTGATCGAGATTCGCCATGTTCTCGACCGCCCAGCGGTTGGCGGGCAACCAACGGTAGTGAGAGGCGAAATCGGCGGAGGGCCCGTAGTCGATGGACAGCGTATCCACGCCGACGCCGCCTGCCTCGGTCTCGTCCAGAAGCATCTGGACAGCTTCAACGTGAAAGCCGGGAAAGTGCATCCTGCCTTCGTCGTCGGCATTGCGGAACCCGGGGGTTCCGAGCCGCGCCTGCCACCCGGAATTCTGCGCAACGCAGGCGCCCGCCGGGATCGGGCCGTTTGCAGCTATCCAGTCCGCCAGGTCGCCCGGCGTCACCTGGGCGTCCGGGTTTGATTCCGCCTTCTCGCGAATGTCGACAATGGCCAGCGGGCAGACCAGTGACTGGACCGGAACCTCGTCGACCGACGTGCCCCCGTCAGTGAAGTGCAGCGGCACATCGATATGCGTGCCGGTATGCTCGTTCACGCGGATCTCCTTGAGGTTGAAGCTGTGTTCCGCGTAGTTGAAGATCTGCTCGTCAAAGAACTGCTGTTCGCCGAAATAGGTCGGGAAGTCGTGTGTGAGCGTGTGGGTGACGTCGATCACCCGGCTGGGGGTCTGGGCCATAAGCGGCCTTGTCGGCATGACGCTCGCCGCAACGATCGCGGCGCCGGCAACGGCTGACCCGCAAAACAGGTCCCGGCGGTTCAGGGCCTTGCCCTTGACGTATTCCATGGTGACTGGATGACACATTTCTTTCTCCTTGTTCCTGTTTGCTTCTCCTGAGTCAGCCCACGAGCCGCACGGGTCGGCCCGCCGTCATTTCATCGACCGCCGCAACGATGCCGTCCGCGTCGATCCCGTAGTGGCGGTAGAGGTCGGAGACGCGCCCGGTCTGGCCAAAGTGCTCGACCCCCAGCGGCACGGTCCGGTGCCCGGCCACGGCCCCCAGCCAGCCAAGCGTCAGCGGGTGGCCGTCGACGGCGGTCACGATCGTGCAGTCGCGGGGAACTGGTGCCAGCATGCGCTCGATCCAGGCGCGGGCGCCCTTGTGGCTCCGTTGACGGGCGCGCTTGGCGGCAGTCCAGCCTGCGTTCAGCCGGTCGGCGGAAGTGATCGCCAGCACGCCAATGTCGCGCCGATCCTGGCCGATGCGACCTGCGGCCTCGACAACGTCGGGGGCCACCGCGCCCTGATAGGCGAGGATCACGTCCGGGTTGGGGCCAGGGCGGCGAAGCCAGTAGGCCCCGTCGATCACGCCTTGGTCGAATGCCGCATCGGGGCTGCGCAGCGCTTGCTCAACGGGCCGGGTCGAGAGACGCAGGTAGACCGAGCCGCCCGTTTCGTCCCGCAGCCAGGTGCGCTCGTCCGGATCACCCTCGCCATCGCGCTGGAGGTAGTCAAAGGACCACTCCATGATCCGCGCAAGCTCGTCGGCGTAGGCGGGCTCGAAACTGGCGAGGCCGTCTTGCGAGATGCCGATCAGGGGCGTGCCGATGGACTGGTGCGCGCCGCCTTCGGGGGCCAGCGTGACGCCCGAGGGCGTGCCGGCGACGATGAAGCGCGCATCCTGGTAGCAGGCATGGTTCAGCGCATCGAGGCCGCGGCACACGAAGGGGTCATAGACCGTGCCAATGGGGATCAGCCGCTCCCCGAACAGCGAGTGCGACAACCCGGCAGCGGCCAGCACCAGGAACAGGTTCATCTCCGCGATGCCCAGTTCTATGTGCTGACCATCCGGGGAGAAGGCCCACCTTTGCGTCGACGGGATTTGCGCGTCCTTGAACGTGTCGCCACGCGTGTCACGGGAAAACAGGCCCCGACGGTTGACCCATGGCCCGAGCCCGGTGGACACCGTCACGTCCGGGGCCGCGGTCACGATCCGGTCCGGCAAGGGGCCATCGGATTTCGCCATGCCGTCGAGGATCCTGCCGAAGGCCGCCTGGGTCGAAATCGCCCGATCGGCGGGCGCCGCCAGCGTCGGCGCCGGAACCGCAGGCGAAGTGTAGCGGCGCGGGCCCTTGGCGAAGAACGGTGCAGCCTCGATGGCTGCCTTGGCCTTCGCCGCATCCTGCAAGGCCGCGTCGGCCGCCCATTCCGCACCCTCGGCGACACCAAGGCTCGCCTTGAGGTCCGCGATCTGCGCTGCAGTCATGATGCCCGCGTGATTGTCCTTGTGCCCGGCCAGGGGCGTCCCCCAGCCCTTGACCGTGTAGGCCAGGAACAGCGTCGGGCGGTCGTCGTCGACCGAGCCGAAGGCCTCCGTCAGGCTTGCAAGGCAATGCCCGCCCAGGTCGGTCATGAGCGCGGCCAGCTCCCCGTTGCTGCGCCGGCCGAGCAAGGCCGTCACGTCGCCCTGGTCGCCGATGTCATCCACAAGCCGGTCCCGCCAGGCCTCACGGCCCTGGAATGTCAGGGCCGAGAAATCCGCATTCGGGCAATTGTCGATCCAGTCGCGCAGGCGGTCACCGCCCGGCTCCTCGAAGGCGGCCCGCTGCCGCGCCCCGTGCTTCAGCCGCACGATGTTCCAGCCGAAGGACGCAAAGACCGCCTCGAGCCGCGCCCGGAGACCCTCGTGGACGATCCCGTCCAGCGACTGGCGGTTGTAGTCGATGATCCACCAGCAATTGCGGATGTCGTGCTTCCAGCCCTCCAGCAGGCATTCGAAGATGTTGCCCTCGTCCATCTCCGCGTCGCCGGTCAGGGCGACCATCCGGCCCTTGGGGCGGTCCGACCAGCCTTTCGCGGCGATGTAGTCCTGGATTAGGGAGGCAAAGGCCGTGATCGCCACGCCCAGCCCGACCGAGCCGGTGGAGAAATCCACGTCGTCGACATCCTTGGTTCGCGACGGGTAGCTCTGTGCGCCTCCGTAGCCGCGGAAGGCTGCCAGCTTCGCCTGCGTCTGCTGCCCGGCAAGGTACTGGACGGCGTGAAAGGCGGGCGCGGCGTGAGGCTTGACCGCCACGCGGTCCTCGGGCCGCAGGGTGTGGAAATAGAGCGCCGTCAGGATCGACACCATCGAGGCACTGCTGGCCTGATGGCCGCCAACCTTGACGTCGCCGTCCTCCTTTTCGCGCAGCGCATTGGCGTTGTGGATCGTCCACATCGCCGTCCAGAGCACCTGCCGCTCGATGTCGTGAAGCGTGGCGACATCGGTCATGCGCTCACTCCGCCGCTTGAACGGCGCCGGCGGCAGCGCGGCGGAAAGCCTGGTCCAGGTCGCGGATCAGGTCGTCTGGATGCTCCAGTCCGACGCTCAGCCGGATCAGCCCTTCGGTCACGCCCGCGATGTCGCGCGCGGCTTCCGGCACGCCAGAATGCGTGGTCGAGGCGGGGTGGCACACGAGCGATTCCGAGCCGCCGAGGGACACCGCCAGCTTGAAGATCTGCATGTTGTTGATGATGCGGAAGGCGAGCGCCCGGTCATCCTCCACCACGAACGAGAAGGTAGAGCCCGGCCCGGTGCATTGCGTCGCGTAGACCTCCGCCGCGCGGCCGGTCTCCGGCATCTCGGGATGCAGGACCCTGGCCGGAATGATGTCACTCTCCGCAAGCCACTTCGCGACGGCCCGCCCGCTCTCCGCGGCGCGTTCCATCCGCAGCGACAGCGTCTCCATCGACCGGGCAAGCATCCACGATGAATGCGGGTCAAGCTGGAACCCGTAGGCCGAGCGCGTCTGCCGGATTGGCTTGAGAGCATCCCTGGACCCGGTGATCCCGCCCGCCACAAGGTCGGAATGGCCACCGACGTATTTCGTCAGCGAGTAGACGCAGATGTCCGCACCCATCTCGATGGGCTTCTGGAACACCGGCCCGAGCATGGTGTTGTCCACCACGATGAGCGGGACTTCCGATGTCGCGACGGCCAAGGCATCCGCCACGCGCCGCACCATCGCAAGGTCAATGAGCGCATTGGTCGGGTTCGCGGGCGTCTCCAGGTAGATCATCTTGACCGGCCCGTGCCGCGCAGCCTTCTCAAGCGCATAGGTCAGCGCGCCTTCGTCCATGCCGCCGGTAAAGGGGATGGGCTTGATGCCCCATTGCGGGAAGACCTTGCCCAGAATCGTTTCGGTCCCGCCATAGAGCGGGGTGTAGTGCACCACCGCATCGCCGGGGCGCAGATAGGCCAGCGCCACGGCCGAGATCGCAGCCATTCCGGACGAGGTCAGCAGCGCCGTCTCCGCCCCATCGTGCAGGGCCAGGCGATCCTCGACGATTTCGGTGTTGGGATGGTTGAAGCGGGAATAGACAAGCCCCCCAGCCCCCATGCCCTCAGGCGCGGGCTTGCGGCCGGCGACGACATCAAAGAACCTTGCCCCTTGCTCGGCTGTCTCGAACGCAAAGGTCGAGGTCAGGAAAACCGGTGGCTTGACCGCGCCTTCTGACAGCGAGGGATCGTACCCGTAGGCGGTCATTTGCGTGGCGGGGTGCAGGTCGTGTCCGTCAAGCTGCCGACGGCGGAAGTCCTTGCGCTTCATTTCGTGTTCTGTCTTGACTTGTCCTGCGTGGCAGCATGACACTAGTCAAAGCGCAAACTCTCACCAATTTTGATGAGAAAACAGAAATCTTTAGCCGCAAGTGACCATGATGGACGACATTGACAAGAAAATCCTCCACGCCCTTTCGAGCGACGCACGCCGCAGCGTTGAAAGCGTGGCCGAGGAGATCGGACTGTCGACGACGCCAACCCGCAGGCGGATCAAGAACCTTGAGGCGGGCGGGATCATCCGCCGCTACACCGTCGATGTCGACATGGAGCAGGCAGGCTACGGGCTGACCGTCTATGTGTTCATGAAGCTGCAAAGCCGCGACCAGGCGACGATCGCGACGTTTGAGGACAAGATCAAGCATCTGCCTGAGGTGACGGCCTGCGCCCTGGTCACAGGGCCGCACGACTATGTCCTGACGATGCGCTTCGAGGACATGGAAGCCTACAACCGCTTCCTGCGATCGGTCCTGGCAGAGTTGCCGGGCGTTCTTGGCATCGAGACCAGCGTCGTCATCGGCTCGGTCAAGGACGAAGTCCCTTTGCCCCATTGAGGGAACGCCACGACACTCGAGACTCGCGCCGCATTGGCAGCCCGCGTCATTCGTTCCGGCCAGGATCCCGTCCCGGCCATCATCGAGGCGCGGCGACCAAGGGGCCGGAAGAAGGCGGCATGATCCCGGCGGCAGCAACGGCAGGAAGCCCGAAAGCCCAACAAGGTGCGTCATGAAACGAGAGGCTTGGAGCCGCGATGCTCGCGACCGTCCGCGGGCTTGCCGTCGCACGGCCGGGAAAACCGGCGCGGTGGCTGCCGAGGCGCGACCGCAGGCTGGAAGGCGGAACCGGTGATCGGATGACTTCGGAATCCGCGATCGCATGTTTTCGGAATCACCGATCACATGCTTTCAGGATCCGTGACCAAGTGTTGTCAGTTTGCGCAGGGCGACACGGCGGCAAGACTTCCGGGCGACGATTCCGGATGCGGGACGAGCGAGGGCGAATTCGCGAAAATTCGCCGCGGCCCGGCGCGGAATCCGCGAAACCGGCGAAAGCGCCTTGTCGCGGATGCGGGCCGAAGCGGGCGCCTGGGCGTCAGGAACCAGGCGTGATGGGGCCGTCCGTGCATTCGCATGGGGTCCGACGACATTTCCGACAGACGACCGAGCGCCGGTTCGCGACGTTTCTTGCCCGGATGTCCTCCTTCGTCACCCCGTAAAGGAAGGCGGAGGCGTCCGAGGCGTGGCTGGCCGTCTCCGACAGAATCCCGACCATCCTTGACCGGTCCCCCTCGGCAAGGTCGTCAAAAAGCGCATCGACCAGGCCGGGGATCCCCGCGTCCGGCATCCTGTCGCGGAACACCCGCTCCAGCGCGTCCGAGATCCGCGCCCGCTCCCGGAGTTCGAGGGCGTGCGGAATCCGCTGAACGGACAATGCCTGGACGTAATCTTGCGCGGACGTCTCGTAGGAGAACGAGACCGCCTCCCCCAAGAGGCCGGTTGCCCCCGTTTCGCAGAGCTCGATCAGCCCGAGAACGTAGGGCGCCCGGTCAATCCCGACGAAGGTGAGCGGAGGCAGCGAAGCCCGCAGCAGCGGCTCGTTGCAGAGAAGCCTCCCCATCCGCTTGTTCCCGTCCCCGAACGCTTGCAGGTAGGAGATCCCCGCCAGCAGGAGGAAGGACGCCTCGAACGGGCTCTCGACCCGCGCGGCCTTGGCCAGGAGGTCGCCAAGCGCGGAAGCGAGGGTGACGCGATCGGACGAGGGACGGTAGCCGGTCGCCGAGATCCGGACGTCGTCGCGCCGGACCGCGCCCAGACCGGCCGGGTCCATCAGGTCACGCATCATCAGGACGTGGCGGCGTCGCACATCCTCTGCGTCGGGAAAGGCGCCCTCAACCCCGTCGAGCATGGCGGAGATGGCCGCCTTGTGGTTCAGGATCATGGCCGTCTCCAGCCGGTTCCGTCCCGAGGCGCTCTGGCCGTACTTGACCAGGAGCTCCGTCGAGAGGTGGTCATAGGTGTTGCCCTCGAGGTTCGAGGAGGCCCAGGACAGGTCGACCAGGAACCGTTCCGCGATCGCCCGGCTCCAGGTCGAGGCGGCAAGACGCTGCATGCCCGCCCGGTCAACCGCCGCCTGCATCCGTTCGGCCGACTCCTCCGACAGCCAGCAGGTCTCGTTCGGGACGTAGCCGTCGATCCGGTCAGGGTCGTAAGGGATCGGGGCGCGTCGTCGCGGGTCCGTCGCCACCCGCCGCACGTCGGGCGGGAGAAAGAACCGCGCACCGCGGGTCTGCCCCTCCTTGGCGAGGAGACCCCGGGCGATCAGGCCGCTCATGACACGGGACATCGTGGCCTGGCTGGGCGCGTCGCGCATGCGGGACATCAGCTCGCGCTGGCTGACAGGTTCGGGACTGCGTAGCAGCGTCTCCATGACGGCGCGTTCCTGCGGGTTCAGGTTCCGGACTTCAAGGATGGCGTGCATGCGACTTCCTATTTATTCAATATTTATCCATATAGCGCGGATCCGGGCCCAATTGCAAGGTGCGTGAATGAATGCGAAGCCTTGAAGCAGTGCAATCATTGAAAATATGCCCGGCATGCCAACCCGTGAATGAACGGCGGATAAATCCGCGAAGACGGTGGATTCATGAGGTTAGTGACGCTCCGGGAGTGCCTCTGACCTGCGGGAATCCGGCAAGAGTTGGCATGACGGGCAAGGCAGTGAAAGCAAAGGGCTGGTTTGAAGGGGACCTTGCGGTGCTCCTTCCCCCGTCGACTGACCTGACCTCAAGACCCAATGTCCTCCATGGAATCGCGGGGTCATTCGCGAATTTCATGCTCGACATACCTGATGGCCCAGCGTGCGCTCCGGTTCGCATGCGGGTCTCCAGTCCACACCGCGCGAAGGTGCCCGGAGATCGTTCCGGCAAACTCCAGGGCGTCCTCGACCGGCTCGAATTCGCGATGCCCGTCGAGAAGACTGCCAAGGTCCACGAGATCCTCCGTCACGATTGCAGCCAGAACGTTCCGGCCCACGGGCTCCGCCGTCTCGAACGCCACGCCGTAGGACAGGTGGGGAACCGTCAGCGGAGCGCCGGCACTGATCCGCCCCGGCTTTCCGCGCCGGATGTCCTCGGCGGTGGGGAACATGAGCACCAAGTATAGCGCGACAAACTTGATGAGAGACTCTCAAGTTGACTTTCGCGCTAGAAGCCTGCGTCGCCTGAAGCGTGATGTGGGTCCGGACGAGTGCGAAGTTCGGGGCTGACGGTCGGTTTTGCAGCACCGGGACAGGCCATGGGCCGCGCCCTCCGTCTGGAGTCTCTTGACGACCGTCATTTCGTGTATTAAATACGACACATGACCCATTTTGGCCCCACGATCCGCGCGATCCGCGAACGGCTGCGCGAGGACGACCGGCGCTACTCGGTACGCCAGGTCGCCGGGCGCGTCGGCATCGAACCCGCGTATCTCAGCAAGATCGAGCGCGGCGAGGTGGCACCACCCTCGGAGGCGACCACGGTGAGGCTCGCGAAGGAGCTTGGAGAGGATCCGGACGTGATGCTGGCGCTCGCGGGCAAGGTCTCCGCCGACCTGCAGGCCATCATCCGAAAGCGGCCGCGCCTGTTCGCGGACCTGATTCGCCAATTGAAGGAGGCGCCCGACGAGGCGGTGTTGCGCGTGGTGCGCGAAGTGCGTGAAGGAAACTGGTAGAGAGGAGCGTCAATGATCTTGCTTGAGAACAACCGCCTGGAATTTCGCTTTCCGGAAGTGCATGCCGACGCGCGCTGCAGCATCGCGTTCCAGCGCACCCTTCGTATCCCGGACGACGGCCGCGACTACCCGCTGCCGCCGGGCCTTGGCGCGTTTCCGCTGCGGCATCTGGACGACTTCGCCAAGCGTCTGCCAGGTCCCTGGCGGGAGCGCGGCGGCGTCATCGCACCGATGCACCAAGCCGAGGCAATGTGGATCAATTTCGACTCGGACTATCCCTTCGCAGTGAAGGTGGCAACGGGCAAGTTCTGCGCGATCACGGGAGATGCCTGGGTTGATCGGCTGAACCGGGATCCGCAGGACTACGCGGTGCTGCCCGAGCAGCCATGGCTCGACGGCTATTGCGTCGAGAAGGGCGTTGTCCGCCAGTTCGTGGCCATGCCGCTAGGCGAGGGCTTCACGGTCGAGGAGCAGCTGACCGGCGAAGCGGTCCACGGCGGGATCCAACTGGCGTGTTATCCCATGAAGGCCGGGCGCTACGAGGAGATCCGGTCGGAGTGGTCCGGGTTGGGAGACGACATCCTGCATTCGCCTCTATGCCCTGGCTCCGCAGATGGCATGGGGCTTGCACCGGGCGGACGCATGAAGCAGGAGATCTACGACGACCCCTACGGGCTCGAAGCCTGGGACCAGCGGCACGGCAGCCGTTGCTTCGTTTCGCTTCTGAACACGACCCAATGGATGGCTGTCACTGGCGAGCGATCGCCGACCGAGCCGCCTACGGCGCAGGACTATGCCTTCCGCGGCCTGCCCTGGTTCGACCACTATGGCGGGGACATGCGCGCCGTGGGTGGCAGTGACAAGCTGCGGCGGCTCAGAAGCGTCTCCCAGCAGGCCAAGGCAACGGGGCAAGGGCAACTTCCCAACAACGCGACGGTTGCGACCCGGCCGGTGATTGCGGTCGGCAAGCCGCGCCGGGTGCGGGAGAGCTTTGCCGAGAAGGGCTTCTGCTGACGGAAAGCCGCGCCCCCCTCTCCGCTTGACCCGTCTGGCAGAGGACGCACTTCGGCGCAGGTGGCCTGGCGGAAGAGACGGCCTTGCTGATTCCGGGGCCTGGTCAGCCGCAGTCCGATCATCGCCGACATCGAAGAAATTCGTGATGACCGCGCTGCAGTAGGGGAACTGCGCAACGATGTCCAAATGGCCTCCCATCGCCTCTATGCACGAGCGAAGATTGGACACGTACATGTCGGCGTGCCGTTCCAGCTTCGCGACAGCCGGCTGCTGCACGCCCAGGGCTTCGCCAACAGCCTTCCGGGTCATGGCCCGAGCCTGGCGCAGCTCATGAAGCAGCATGAAAGCGCGAAGCTCCCCTTTCCGGGCCTCGATCCGTGCCCGGCTCGCCGGAGGCAGCTTTTCCTTCTATCTCGCAAAGGGATCGTGTCCCGCCATCAGATCGCTCCTGCTTCCCTGAATTCCTTCTGGCAATGGCAGAGGCGACCCCGGTCGAGGTCTCAGGTTCGCGGCACCGCTTCGGGGCGGAACCGAAGGTCAAGGGCGCCAAGAACCTTGAGCACCGTGTCCAGCGTGGGACTGCGATCGCCCGACAGCGCCTTGTAGAGGCTTTCCCGCGACAGGCCAGCGTTGCTGGCAACCTCGGACATGCCCCTGGCTCTTGCGATGTCGCCCAGCGCCTTGGCAATGAAGGCGGCGTCAGAAGGGGCCTCCTCCATGCAGGCCTCCAGATACGCGGCCATGTCCTCCGCAGTGTGAAGGTGTTCGGCCACGTCATAAGGTGTGGTGACGGTTTTCGTCATTGCAGACTCCTGAAGGTTTCGCGCGAGACGCTTCGCCACCTTGATGTCCCGGTTCTGCGAATCCTTGTCTCCGCCGTTCAGGAGGACGACAGTCGCGCGCCCGCGCCTGGTGAAATAGACCCGGTAGCCGGGGCCATGGTCGATCCGCAGTTCGGAGACGCCTTCGCCGACAGGGCCGGCATCGCCCGGGTGTCCCGCCGCCAGACGCTCGACCCGGGCCAGCACGCGTGCACGGCCGCGAACATCCCGCAAGCCGTCGATCCAATTCAGGTACGTATCCGTCTTGCGCATCTCGAACGTCAAATTAATGTAGCCTTCTGGCTACAACTTGTCAATGTCGAAGTTGCCCGGACCTCCTTGGCTGACCACTTCTTGATCATGTCAACGCCTACTCTCCCACGTTGCTGGAGAGGCCGCTCAACGGGATCGGTCTGCGACGAGCTTCCCGTCCTCGCCGTCACTTCGCGAACTGGACACGATACCGGAACGCCCTCGCAACAACCGCCACGCAGCAGCCGTGCCCGCGCCCAACGACGGCCCCTCTCCCTTCAACCGCCCGGCCACCGTCCCATATCGTTGCGCTCGCGGGTCTTGGCACGCACGGTCGGGCACGAGCTCGACGCTTCGGTATAGCGCGGCAAAATGGATGAGAGATCTCACGTTGATTGTCGCGCCAAACGTCGGGTCGAATGCGATGGATGCGTCCATCGGCCGTCCGGAAACCGGGGCATTGACCAAGGAGTTCTTCGACCATGCCTCCGAGCCCAAGGAGTTTGTCGAGATCGAATGCGCAAGCCACGTCTCGCTCTACGACATCCCGGAAGACGTCGATCGCGCGACCGCGGCAATGGACGCATTCTTCAGGAATCACGTCGGGGCGCTGAAGGCGGCAGCCTGACCGCCAACCGGACATGAGCCGGCTTCGTGACGCCGCCCTGCGCATCGCGGACCGCATCGACGAGCTGAGCGGCACAGGCGCCACGTCGCAGGAGATCGCCGCCCGGGCGATTGGGTCGTGGCATCGCGTCACCCGTACTCCTGAAATGCCTTCAGGGTCTGGCCCACCTGATCGTCAGAAAGAATGGCCGGATCGCCGAGTTGCCGGGCAAGGCTGTACTGGCGGGCGATGGCCTCAAGCTCGACTGCCCGCCACATGGCCTGGTCGATTCCCGTGCCGCCGGCGATCATGCCGTGGTTGGCCAGAAGGCAGGCAGTGCGGTCCCGCATCGCCTCCACGGTCAATTCGGCCAGCTTGGCGGTGCCAAAGGTGTGGTAGTCCGCGCATCGCACGTCCGTCCCGCCGAAGGCCGCGATCATGTAGTGGCAGGCCGGGATCGGTTCGCGCAGGATCGCGAGCGCCGTGCAATAGGGCGGGTGCGCGTGGATGATCGCGGTCAGGTCGGGCCGCTCCTTCAGCAGCAACCAATGGAATCGCCATTCCGTCGAGGGCTTGAGCGGACCCACCCATTCGCCGGTCATCGCACCCGCAAGGTCCACCGATGCAATCATCTCCGGCCGGAGCCGGTCGTAGGGAGCAGCGGAAGGAGAGATCAGCATCCGATCTCTGACACGCACGGAGACGTTGCCGGAGGTGCCCTGGTTCAGTCCGATCGCGTTCATCTTGAGGCACGCGTCGATGATGCCCTTCCGGGCCAGTTTCTCAGATGTCATGTCAGTCTCCCTTGGCAACTTCTCCTGTCAGGCTCCAGGCCCTGGATCGGCGAGCACGCGGACGTTCGTGGTTTCCGCGCATTCATGCCCGAGCGACAACGCGATGACCTTTTCCGCAACGCCGTCCCTGGGGATTCCGACGACCGAAAGCTGATGGACTGGACCAGGCCGCGGTTCTGATTGCCACATTCCACGCAGCCATTCTGTTGGCAACTTCCATGGTTGCCTCCTTTGCATAAGTTCGGACTGAGAGCCCGCCGCGGCCAGCCAACGCCATGGTCCCAGCGGCCACAACCACCGGCGAACGGCGTCGTCAAGTTGAAGTGGCACTCGGACGGCGAGACCTCGCCGGAATGGCAGATACCGCTTGGCATTGTATTACAAAACGTATTACAGTGACTCAAGTGGCTGGCAATGCTCTTTGAGTGGGACGACGACAAGAACCTGCAGAACATCGCATAGCACGGCTTGAGCTTTGATGATGCCAGCAGGATCTTTGGCGGCTTCACCCTTGATCTGGTGGATGACCGATTCGACTATGGCGAGGTGCGGGAAGTCAGCATAGGCATGATCGACGGTCTGGCAGTCGTAACGGTTGTCCATACAAGCCGTGACGGGGTTTGCAGGATCATCTCCGCACGACCAGCGACAAGAGCGGAAAGGATTGGATATGAACAAGCGATACAACGAGCCTATGGCCCTTGAGCAGCTTGCGCAGTTGCCTGATGATCAAATTGACACAAGCGACATTCCAGAGCTGGACGAGGCGTGGTTTGCGCGAGCCAAATTGACGCCTCCCCGTACCAAACCCAATGTAAGTCTGCGCGTGCCGCCAGAAGTGGTGGAGTTCTTCAAGGCGAAGAACCCGAAGGGCTACACCGCCCGCATGGCTGCCGTGTTGGTTGCTTACGTGCAAGCGCACCGGTCGACCTCTGCGCAAGAATAGAACGCTGGCGGGATACAGCGACGCCTTTTGCTTCGCGCCAAAGCAAGCGCGCGCGAACAGCCAAAGTGTCCGGGCGACACGATCGGCTTGCAACTGAGTGCCAAGTTCTGAACCCGTCGCCGGCCGACCTCCGGCAAGTGCCGAATCCGAGCAAGCCGAAACAGAATTCCAATCCAGTCTTCCAATAGCTGAGCCCTGAACGCCGTTGACACTGAATTTGTCAGCGACTTTCCGTTTCCAAGTCACATCCTCAGCACGCGAGATCACATCAGTCCCAAGGTGAAGACTTCAGCGTCATCGAGATCGCCTGCAGTCACGCTGAGCGCTGGTCAATTGAAGTGCTGCAAGGCGCCAGCGTCGAACTGGACGCATTTTCAAATTGCGGGAAGTCGCGGCTGCCTGGAGCTCTTCCTTGAACTCGACACGACGGACCGGAACGCGCACCGCGCACCTCACGATGAAGACCTCGCGGCCGCGGACTCGGCCTGTGCATGCCTGCCTGAAGGTCCATGTCCACGCCCAGGTGTCCCTGCTCACGCTTGTGTGCCACGTGGAATGCGGCATTTACTCCACCGGCGCCCGCATGGGTGCACCGAGGCCGTGTTCGGGCTGACGCAGCTGCTGGGCCTTTCTTTCGCCCGCACATCAAGGGAATTTGCAAGCAGACCCCCTGCATCTTCAGGCAGAAGGGACGGGCGGAAGGAAGCCGGTGCATCAAGCCGCAAAAGACGAGCAAGGACGCCCTGGTCCGCGAGAACCGGGACAGTCCGCTGCGGCTTGTCGCGACCATCAAACTCAAGGAAAACACCGCTTCGGACATCTTCCTGCGGCTCAATTCCTGTTCCCGCCAGCATGCGCTCTACCAGACGCTCAAGTCTTTCGGACAGATCGTCAAGTCGCTGATCATCTGGTGCTACGAGGACGATCTCGACCTGCGCCGGGCCATCGAGAGACAGCATGGCCGACGCTGCGAGGCGAGGCTGTTATGCGTCAAGCGACACAGCACGCCCCCAAGCCTGCCGCTGCCTTGGCCGGCCTGCCGCCGTATCCCGACGACAACGGGAGGCGAGAGGGACAGAGAAATGTCAAGGGCGCGCGCATCCTCCCGCGCAAAATCCTCCATGTGGCCGCTACGGCCGCGATCAGGTCCGACCCGGGCATGACGAACTACCATGACCGGCTGATCGCCGAAGGCACGGCACACAAGATCGCCCTGACGGCGGGCATGCGCAAGCTGGTCATGCTCGCCAACGTGCTCGTGCGCGATGACCGGGCGTGGTCGCCGGCGGCTCCCGAGCCGCATGCCGGGAAAGCCTCAGCTTGTGAACAACCTTGTGGGCAAGTCGGGGACAACTTTCCGGTAACCGGCCAAGATCCACGAAACCGCCCTTGGGTCGGGTTGAATCCAGGCACGGATGCTACCGGAATCGACCCGAGTCCTGGCGCCGATACTGGCTTCCTCAAGGTGCCTTTTCTAGCGATCCGGCTCTTGCCAGTTTCGCAATCTCTTCACGTGCCTTGGAGAGTGGCATCCCGAATTTGCTTGGCTCCTCAATCCAGGGTGCGCTCAACGCTTGGCCCTGAGCGATCCGGGAGACTGGAGCCAGTCATCCTGCTGACGACGTTCTCAAGGAGTGTGGAGACGTTGTTGTCGAAGTCGTTCCACGGAAGGCTGCCGCAAAAGGTGATGGAGCCGGCCGCAAACACGCATCCACCGGCCGGCAAGTCAAAATGCACCATGTCCGCCCTCAACAGGTTTCCGGCGGGTTCTCCAGGCCAATTGGTCAAATGGGTCAACTGTTCCTCGTGAACCAGGATCGGGTGATCCTCGTGTCCCTCGGAGCTGGCAAGAACGACAACGTTGTCCGGAGAACCCAGGCGATGGTCGACGCGATCCATCTCGAACCCCGCTGCGCCGCCGCCACTGAAACCGAAATCCCCGATGATGTCACCGTGCACGCCTTCGAATATCCAGTCATACGCCGGGTCGAAGCACTTCCGCCGGTAGTACGATCCGTGAAACTCGCCTTGCGCGGTGAATCCTACTCCGACGAGCCCCTGCGGCGGACGGCCACGCCTGCGCCAAAGACCGCCATACGCGCCGTCGAACGCATTGAAGTATTCGCCCGGCTCCGCGGCCCAGGCCCGAATACCGCCTTCCGTGCGGCGAATCTCGATGGCGCCCGGTTCGGTTTCGTGAAGCGCGATCCGCCAATAGAATCCGTTGCCGCCCAGGTACATGAGGTTGCCCCCGGAATCCCGGTAGGCCCGGATTGCGTCCAGCGTTCGATCCGTGTGGTACTCCGGGTGGCTCGTGGTCATGACCGCGCGGTAGTCCGCGAGGCACGCCAACCCCTCTTCGTGCAGTTCCCAGTCCGTGATGACGTCGTAAGCGATTCCCTTGGCGTGCAGCCAGGAGATCAGGTGGCTGTCCGCCTGGAAATGGCGCAGCCCCGAGCAATCCGAGCCTCCGAACGTCCTGTAGCCGGGCCGCAGGTTGAACAGCGGTCGCCTGTGGGACGCATGACAGATGCCGGAGCCATCCGAATGGAAATTGTAGGTCGAGAGACCATAGCTGCGATACTCCGCCGGATTGTGCGGATACGCGCCCCATTCCCGGTTGCGGGCCTGCCATGACGGATCATGGTCCGGCCGCGCGTGATTGCCGTAGACCGCGTAGGTAAAGGTCGGGATCAGCACGCACAGGTTCGCACGCGGCTTTCCCTTGGGGGGGCAAACGTAGAAAGGCATGGCATCCCAGTGCTCGCCGCAGGAAATGCGCATCACGTACACGCCGCTCGGAAAGTCCTCGGGAACCCGGAACGTGAAGTCGGTCTCCCATTGGAAATCGTAAATGTCGTCCTCGTGGAAGTGGATCGCGCCATAGTGTTCGGGAGCGTGCCGCCAGCACATTTCCGTCGCGTCCCAGCGCGAACCCGTCACCGCGCGTGCCGGAAGGTTGACCAGGCGCGCATCGAACCCGTTCGTGCTTGAATCGCGAACCGTCGTGGTGGAGATGTCCCTGAAAAAGTCCCAGCGGGCGATTGCGGACCGGTCGGATCTTTCGGTCCCTCGATAGAGGCCGGGCGCCTCGATCTTGCCGTTGAAGTGCTCGCACGCAACGCCGTCCTTCATCCGGGCCGCGATGCTTGCACGCTGGCGGACCTCCCCCTTTGTCAGGCTGCACCGCCTGGAGTCATGTACCTCGGCCGGACATGTGGTTCCAAGTTCCCGTTGACGGATGAAAAGCCTGCCCGATCCGGCATCGAATCCCGCCTCGAGCGCGTGCCACCGGCGCAGCCTGATGCACGTCGGTGCGGAAACGACGTCCCCGCCAACCGATATCGCTGCCGCCCCCTCCCCGGAAACAAAGAGACTGACGTCGCCGACGCTCAGGATCGTTTGCGGGGTTTCCCTGGCGAGGGTCGGGTAGATGGTCGCGGCCATAAGGAAACCGTCGCCGGGCCGCAGCGGCACCCGCTCCTCCGTTATCGCATGGGAGCCCGGATGGAACGGCTGGCATCGTGACGGAAAGGACTGTTCTTCGAATGCCTCCGCCACGGGCTCCTCGACGATGCCCGTCCCGGCGGGATTCGGATCGGCGCAGATCGAGCGGGTCAGCCTGGCGGCAAACGGTTCGGTTCCGGTTGACGAGACCTTGAACCCGATGGCCTCCCCCGGCCGGACCGACAGGCGATCAGAGTATCCCGCCAGTGGAACGATGCAGTCGTCTTTGGCCATGGCACTAATGCGCTCGCTCTCCGTAGACCAGGTCGGGAAGGAACGTGACCCACTCGGAGAAGAACACGAGAAGGAAGATCATCGCGACATAGGGGATCAGCAACGGCAGCACGCCAACGGAAATCTGTTCGATCGAAGTCTTGCTGATGCGCGCGGCAACAAACAGGTTCACCCCGATTGGCGGTGTCAGGAACCCGAGTTCGCAGGTCATGACGGTGAATATGCCGAACAGGACCGGATCCACGCCCAGGCTTGTGACCAGGGGAAGAAAGACCGCCGTGAAGATGATGATCTGCGGGATGCTCTCCAGCCACATGCCGACTAGGATGTAGAACACGCCGATCAGGAGCAGCACCAGCCAGGGATACGCTGTCAGCTCCTCGAACAGGGCGAGGATCGATTGCGGAATGTCGAATAGCGTGACCAGCTGCCCGAACGCCTTGGTGGAGCCAAGAATGAACAGCACCGTGCCAATCACGATGGCGGTGAACCTGAAGGCTTCGAACACCTTCCCGAGGGTCAGGCCACCATAGACGAACAGGCCGACAAAGAGACCATAGAACACTGCCACGCCGGCCGCTTCGGAAGGAGTGAAGATGCCGGTATAGATCCCGCCGAGTATCAGGAATGGCGCAAACACCGCCCATTTCCCGTCCCACAACGCCTCGAGAAGCGGCCGCCACCTGAATGCCTCTCCGACGCCGCCATAGTCGTTGCGCAACGCGACGATGAACGTGACCAGCATCAGAAGCAAGCCGAGGGCGATCCCGGGGAGAATGCCTGCAAGGAACAGGCGAGGAATGGATTCATCCGATACAAGCGCGTAAATGATCAGCAGGTTGCTCGGAGGGATCATGCTGCCAAGCGCACCGGCCGCCGCGGCGATGGCGCCGGCGAACCTCGGCTTGTAGCTTTCCTTGATCATGGCCGGAATCGTGATCGATCCGATTGCAGCCGTTGTTGCCGGACCGGATCCCGACAGCGCCGCGAAAAACATGCAGGCAACCACGGTCACGAGACCCAGTCCGCCCTTGTAGGCGCCTACAAGCCTGTGAGCGATGGCGACCAGCTTTTCCGACATGCCGCCATGTTCCATGAGCTGCCCCGCCAGCACGAACAGCGGGATCGTCACGAGGGGAAACGGTTCGAAGGCCGTCCAGGCGGACTGAGCCATCAAGGTAAGCGGAATGTCCGCGATCAGTATCCCGGCGACCGTCGCGATGCCGGCCGCGAAGGGGATCGGCACGCCGATGGCCATCGTGAAGACGAAGACGGCCGCCATGACCAGGGGGCCGTTCACAACGGCAGTCCCTTCCAGCCGGACTTGCCCCAACGCCAATAGACCTGCAACATCCTGAACGCCATCAGGACGAAGCCGGCAGGGATGAATATCTGGACCCATCTCTGCTCGATGCCGAGGCCAGGGGTGATGTAGGTCACTTCAAACAAGAGCTGGGTGAACAGGACCGTCTGATGAACCATGAACCAGACAAAGCCGAACCACGCTGCGTCGGCGATGACAATGCAGATGATCTGCAAGGTTCGCGGCAGGGCGTTGACCAGCATGGTAATGCGTATGTGCGCACGTTCGCGAACAGCCAGCGAGGCGCCGAGGTAGACGGCGAAGATCATGCCGAAAACCGCCGTTTCCTCGGCCCAGGCGCTCGCTGACGCGAACACGAACCGCAGAATGACCTGGACCATCACGCTGCCGGCGACGACGGCCAGGCTGATCGTGCAAAGAACGTCTTCAAAGTACCTGTCGAGTATGGAAAGCAAGACCTTCCCCTTGCCGCAGATCTCTCCGGCTCAATGTGCGGCTTCGCCGCTGACGTGACGTCAACAGGACAGGACGGGCTGTTTCAAGCCAAAGTTCGGCTCCAGCCCGACCTGTCCATGGGGGACCTGGCGGGCTATTCGGCCGCAGCCCGGATGGCAGCCAGCAGATTCCTGAAGTCGTCGCCCTTTTCCGCCGCATAGCGGTCCTGCACCCGCTGGCCCGCGGCGATGAAGTCGGACTTGTCGAAATCGGTTGTCTGCATGCCGCCCTGACCCTCTGTCGTGAGGAAGGCCCGGATCTCCGAAATCTGCCTGGACATTTCCTCCTTGTGGAAGACTCCTGCGTCGAAGGCAGCCTTCAATACAGCCTCCCTTTGGGCATCGGTGAGCCTGTCCATGATACGCGGGCTCGCGAACAGGGGCGACATGTAGGAGAAGTGTTCGAGCTGCGTGAAGTAAGGCATGATCTCGTAGAACTTCTGCGACTTGATGAACGAGGTGCCGTTGTCCGCACCGTCAACCGTTCCCGTCTGGAGCGCGGTTGGCGTGTCCGCCCAGGCCAGCGGAATCGGCGCCGCCCCGAACTCCTTGAACGTATCGATCATGACCTGGTTCTTCGGAACGCGGACCTTCAGTCCTTTCATGTCCGCCATGGTCTTGATCGGCTGGCGCGAATTGTAGAAGTCGCGGTCACCGACAAAGCCGTAGGTCAGGAGATGCACCCTGGTCGCCGCCTGGAGCTGTTCGGCAAATTCCCGCCCGACGTCTCCCTCCAGGACACGGTAGGCGTGATCCTTGCTCTGGAAGATGTACGGCAGGACGAACGCGTCCATCAGCGGGAAGTGCGGTGACACGTTGTTGCCGGTAATGATGTACATGTCGACCGTGCCCAGCTGCATCGCCTTGAAGGCCTCGTCTTCCGTCAGGAGTTGCGCGCAGCAGCGCACTTTCACGTCGATGCTGCCGTCAGAGTAATTCTCGGCCAGCTCCTCGAACTTGTCGGCCAGAACGGCGTAGCTGCTGGTGTTTGCCGCCGCGTAGCCAAGATTGATGGTCAGGTCGGCCGCGCCCGCGGTTCCGCCGCCAAGGATCAGTCCCGCCGCCATCACGGCTGTGGAGGCAGACATTTGAGCAAGTTTCTTGAGCATCCCAGTCCTCCCGGTTGTGTGCAGGAAGGAAACGTCGCATGTATTTCAATGCAAGTATAATATCAATTTTGGATTCTTTGATGCCGTTGTGATATCATGATGTCGTGAATTTCGGCCTGAGACATATTCGGTACTTTGCGGCCGTCGCTGAAGAGCTGCATTTCCGCCGCGCCGCCGAGCGGCTGAACGTGGCGCAGCCGGCGTTGAGCCGCTCCATCAAGCATCTGGAAGCCCAGCTCGGCGTTCAGCTTCTCGATCGTTCCAACCGGCGTGTCCGGCTGACACACGCCGGCACGGTGTTCCTTTCCGGCTGCCAGGACGTGCTTCGTGCGATGGAGGGCGTGATCGCGCGCACGAACAAGGCGACGACCGGGGAACTCGGCCACCTGGTTGTCGGGTACACGGACTTCGCGATCTGCGGAGAGTTGCCCGCAATACTCCGGGACTTTCAAGTGCGGCACCCCGACATCACGATAGAGCCCGTGCATGGCTTCACGGCCGGACAGCTGGAGCGGCTCAAGACCGGAAAACTCGATTTCGGCTTCCTGACAGGCCCCCTCCACCAGTCGGAATTCGCGAGCGTGACGGTTCAAGACGATCCGTTCGTCGCGGTGCTCTACGACAGTCATCCCCTGGCCGGCAGGAACGGCGTTGACCTGGGCGAGCTTGCGGGAGAGCCGTTTGTGCTCGGCAACCCAAGCGGCTGGCAACACTTCAACGATCACCTGTTCAGCATTTGCCGTCGCGCCGGATTTGCCCCGGATGTCGCGCAGCACGCATTCAACTCGGAAGGGATTTTCGGCCTGATAGCATGCGAAATGGGCATAACCATTCACACGACATGCGCGGAGAACATCTTGCGAAAGGGCCTCGTCCTCCAGCCCATAAGGGATCTCGACGCAACCTTGCCGACGATCGCCGTCTGGAGGAATTCGGGGGTCACGTTGACGCAGCAACTGTTCGCGGAGTTTCTGGTCGAACGCGCCTGATGGCCTGCGCGACAAGTCGCTGCGCCGGTTTGCGGCAGACATGCTGCCCTGTTTCCCGAACGGCGACTTCCATTACGTCGACCGGCAATGTCCATCTCCCACATCGACGGGCGGCGGCCGAGGCGGGAAGGAGGATGACGGACAGGGATCGGAACGGCCTCACGTCCGTCCCGAATTCGTCGGCCGGTCGCCGCATGGCCTCTTTCGAAGGGATCGGCCGGCGCGGTCCGACGCCGTCATGCGGGCCACGCGGCACGCACGCCAAGCAGGACCGAAAGCGCCATCAGCACGAAAATCGCTGTCCGCTTGAAGCTCTCCGGGTCAGTCCGGACAAAGCCGCGATTCCCTGCGACGACCCCTGCGACCAGGACCGGGAGGAAGACTGCCGTCCGCCAAAGGACGCTGGCGTCGATCAAGCCCTGGGCCGCGAACATGGCAGCTCCGACACTGTCGGTGCCAATGAAATAGGCGATGATCGAGGCACGACCTGCCGCCACGCCGATCGGCGACGAGAAATAGAACAGTATCGCCGGCGGCCCGACGATCCCCATGCTGCCGTTAAGGACGCCGGCCATGAGCCCGACTCCGACGGTGGCGGTCCGGCCCGGCTCCTTCGAGAGCGCGAAGCCCCGCAGGATCAGGACCGCGGCAACCAGGACGGTGATGGCCAGCGCAATCCGGACAGGTGCCGCCGGAAGCCTTGTGAGGACGTGAATGCCGACCGGCGTTGCCGCCCAGGTCCCCAGAAGCAGGAGCGCGATGGATCGCCACCTCACGTCGCGCCAGATCTGCGGCAGGAGGGTGACGCTGGTGACGACCTCGAACATGAGGACCATCGGAACGACCTGCAGGGGCGGAAGCGCGAGCGAGAGGCTGGTCATCCAGAACATTGACGCCCCGAATCCGGTGTAGCCTTTCAGGTAGGCGCCTGCCAGCACCGCGGCCAGGCCGTACAGGAGTGTCAACGCCTCCAGGCCGGTCGCACTCAGGATGCCGCTTGCAACCTCGCCCATGCTCTCAGCCCTTTCTCGAGCGGACCGCTGGCCGTGAAGGGATTTCCAGCCACGCTTCCGTTGCGCCGGCGCGCTGGCAGCGAAGACGCGGTTCGGCCACCGTCCGCTCGAATGCATCGACCGATGGATTCAACCGCCGCCTCGCGCACGTGTCCGTGGCCATTCCCGTTGCCCGCGCTGCCAGGCATCCGAAACGCGTTGGCAACCCGACGGGTCCCGTCCGACGGCGCCTTCGGGACGGGCGCTCCTTCAAGGGCGGAGAGATCCGGACAGAACGCGGTGCCCGTGCTTGTTGCGCCCGCGCCCTCCGGAAGCCGGATCCAGCGAGCATGCAGGCATGGTCTGCGTTCCAGTCGTCCGGCATCACGAGCTTCCCTTTCGCCGATTGAAGGCTCTCGAACGTCTCCGCCTTGACCTTCTGCGCCATGTCCGTGATCCGCAAGCAATGTGCATCCGGCTGTTCGGCCGGCCCGCGTGGAGCCGGCCCGGAAGGGAGGCAGGGCATCAATCGTCATCGAGGATCCCCGGAGCCATGCTGTCGATGCTGACCGTGTTCTTGCGCCGCCAGTACCCGGTGACGCCCTCCTGGCTCATCCGTTCGCAATGCGGGACCAGCTCCTCTTCGCCACGATTCTTGACGAACCGCATGACCGGGATGCCGCTTCCGCGGGAAGCCCGGACGAGATCGACCCTCAAGTCAAAATTCCGCCGCGAGCCGGCAAGGACGGGGAAACCGGCGACCTTCCCGTCCCGGTTCCGGTCGCGAGGACGGCTGGCCGTCGCCTGCCCGTGGACACGCAGGATCATGGGACTGCCTTCGAAGGTACGGAACTTCAGGGGCATCCGGCTCGATGTTTGCGGGTGGGAGGCCGTCTCGTTGCCGCTGCCGCTCAGGTCGAGCCACCGGACGTGCGCGTCGCCGAGAATGCGCAACGTGCCCATGCCCTTGGGCGACACGTTCACCCGCCCGTCGGGTGCCGCGGTGGCCACGAAGAACACGGGCTGCCGCTCGATGCACGCGCACCGGGTCGGGTGCAATGCCGTGCCGGTCCCCAAGGGTCCTCCCTCCGGATCGCGATTGGTTGGCGCCGGACCAAGGTCTCTGCGCAGATCGGGCAGGTTGTGCCGCACCGCCTGCCGCGCAGGCCAGTCACCGATCTGTCCGACTGTTTCATCGCGCATTTGCCTCCGGAGACCGTTTTCCAGCCGCTTGATCCGAGGAGGAAGCCGAGGAGTCCCGCAAGGATGCGATGATCGGGCGACATCACCCGGAGGATGGCACCGTCCATCGGGCGGGAAGGTCATGCGACCGCTCGCATTCGCTTCTTGGAATTCTCGAACAAGCCGGCACGATTCCGGTCAGGACGTGCCGGAATACTCTGCGTCGGTAACGTGTTCCATCCAAGTCACGTTGGAGCCGTCCAGCGCCTCCTGGATCGCGATGTGGGTCATTCCGGTATCAGGTGCAGCGCCGTGCCAATGGCGTTCTTCGGGCGCGAACCAGACGACATCGCCAGAACGGATTTCGTGATTTCGGTCACCAGATGCCTGCACGAGACCCTTGCCCGCGGTCACGATCAGTACCTGGCCAAGAGGATGCGTGTGCCATGCAGTTCGGGCACCAGGTTCAAAGGTCACAGTCAGCGCACGGACCCGGGAAGGGTCAGGTGCCATGATCACCGGGTCAATTCGAACCCGACCTGAAAACGAGTCTTCCGGTCCGGTCCGGGACGGGCGCGATCCGGCCTGCAAAATCTCCATGTGTTCACTCCTTTCGCCCGGGCTGTCGGCGTCGTCTCATTCGTTCGCCGCCGCCGGTATTGAAACCAGCTTCCGGCAGATTTACCACTTCAGTTTGTTGGGCTAAACCCAACATGAGCACCGAATCCGCCATGGGATTCTCATGCCCTTGGCTTCCTGATCCCGTTCTTCTTCATCCTGCGTCCTGGAAGACGGCTTGAGACCGGCCCCGACATCCGTAGAATGGCCCCGAGCGGTTGCCTTCCGGGAAGACTCGAAGAGATGCATCGGCTTGCGCGCATGCCGGGCGGATCTCACGGGAACCGAACGAAGGACAGCGGGATCCGGCCGAACCGGCATGGCGACGGTCCCGACGGGCGATTTCCTGTCGCGCGAATTCGATTGAGGAGACCGGATTTCATGGATATCGCTGCCCGACCCTCCTGCCTCGCCCTCATGCTCGCGCTCGGCGCCTGCTCCAGCGGCGAAGAGAGGGCCTCCATCCGTCCGACGAGCTTCGACGGCGAGGTGCTGCGGATTGCGGTTCTGCGCGCAGACGGCCGCACGGAGCGGTTCTCGAGTCTCCGCGACGAATGGTATTCGTGGTCCTGGTTCCCCTTCATGCCCAACCACTCGGGCCGGCGCTGGACCATGGGCAAGACCGACCGCGACGGCGTCTCGCTCGCCTATGCCCTGGTGAGCTGGGACAACGACGACCCGACCGACTACCTGTCGGCCGGGTTCTGGATGCGCTTCGACGGCGCCATGACGACACGGCGCCTCAACCCGGCGGACGCGGAGATCGTCCCGTTCATTGACGGGCCGGAGCTCGATGCGCGCCACCCGCCCGAACTCCCGGTCTCGGGCACGGCTGCCTATGCCGGCAGCGCCGGCGGGGTCTACCGCTACCGCCACCCCGGTGCGGAGCCGCTGGCCGAGGAGTTCACGGCGACGATCACGCTCGAAGCGGATTTCGCCGCTGGCACCGTCGCCGGCTGCATCGGCTGCGTCGGCGACATCGCGCTCGAGCGCGAGCACCTCTATGCGTTGCTCGGCTGGCGGCGCGGCGACGCGGCTGCCGGGCACCCGCCCACAGGCTACGAGATCCGCTTCGCGCCGGCCGCGATCGGCGCGACCGGCGGATTCGAGGGCGCCTCCGTGGCGGTGACCCACCCGGACCGCGCCATCGTCGGCTCGGACGGGTCCTGGTCCGGCCGTTTCTCCAGCCGCCCCGCCGGGGACGGAACGCCTAGGCTTGCCGCTGGCCACGCCAGCGCCGCATTCGCCGAGGCCGACGGCGGCGAAGGCAGCTTCGATTCGATCTTCACCGTCCTGCACCCGACCCTGTTGCCTGAACCTCCTCGGGATGACCCTCGTCCGGGACCTTGAAGCGTGCATCTCCGACGGCGGGGAACCCAACCTGCCAAGCCCCGGACAATCGCTGCGTCGAGCGGTCTTGCGGCATCCGTCCGTCATCGGTGGCCAGCGAGCGGACGCCGGCACAGATATCGATCGCTGTCTGGTTGCGCCAAGACGAAGGCCGGGTTCGTCCCAAAAGTGATGCATCAGCCATTTCAAGGATTTGAGAATTCGCCCGTATTGCAAGGGCGTGATGTCACTTCGAGTCTCGCGATTCGGGCATCGGTCAATGCGACTGGCTTCAGGGAAAGAACCCGGAGGGCATTTGCACGGCATGAATGCCTTGAAGACTGGGTGACCGAAAAGGGACGGTTGCAGACATGCCGTGAAAGGCCGCCTGCAAATCGGCTTGAAACGCCATAAGACATGGTCACGGTTTCGGACGACCGATCTGTGACGGGGCGGCTCATGTCCGCAACCTTCGCCCGCGCCCGCGTTTCGATTTCCGGCCAGGAGCCCGGACACCGGATCATGGAGATCGACTCGGCGGCCTTCAGCGTCGAGCCGCACCGGATCGGCTCGGCGTCCTTGTGCGGATCAACGGCCGCCGCGCAGGCTGAGTTTGCCCCCGTGCGGCCTTCGGCACGGGCGGCGGCAAGGCCCGACAAGGTGCGTTCGCGGATCAGCGCCCTTTCGAACTCGGCCATCGCGCCCAGGATCTGAAGCGTGAAGCGGCGATGCGGTGTCGACCGGATCCCCCAGCGACCGGAAGTGAACGCCCCGATCCTGAAGGGCGGTGATCGTCTTGAGCAGGTGCCGCAGGGACCGGCCAAGGCGGTCGAGCCGGACGACGACGAGCGTGTCGCCGGCGGCCAGGCGGTCAAGAAGGTCGTGCCGGACGGGACGGGTCGCCGCCGGAGGCGCTTTCCTCGGCAACGGTCGCGCAGCCAGCGCCTTGAGGTCGCGAGGCTGCGATTCCATTGTCTGTTCGCCCGTGGAGACGCGGGCGTATCCATGCAGGGTGCCTGTCCTGGCCATAAAGCCACGCCCGTAATGGTTGAGGGACGGTCAGCCAAGCTTGGCTGCATGGGAGGATGTCCCTTACGGCTTGGAAAGTGCCACCCATCTCGTGCACGAGATAGTGGGCACTCTCGCCAAACATGGCCGTTGGCCTCAATTCGTACAGATGTGGCAACGAACCCAGTGATCGGCTGATCCGCTTTTGCGCCAATTTGGTGCATTCGAGCTGCATACGTCTCCGATGAACGATTGGCACCTTGGGTGAAACAAGCATCCGGAGGGTGGGTTGACTGGGGAAGGAACTTCGCCCCGCAATACAATCGGCGGTTTGTCCTCGGACTTTTGAACTGGCAGCGCGGCGGACAACAAAGCCTGGGTGTATGGATGTTCCGGCGCATCGAACATCTTGTCGGTCGATCCAAATTCGACGAGCGAGCCAAGATACATGACGGCGACTTTGTCGGCCATGTACCGCGTCGTGCCCAGATCATGAGCGACCACGACGTAGCTGCACCCAAATTCGGATTGAATGTCCTTGAACAAATTCATGATTTGCGAGCGGATCGACACATCGAGCGCCGAGACGGGTTCGTCCAGGACCATGAGCTTCGGACGTTGAACGATTGCGCTTGCGATTGCAATGCGTTGGCGTTGCCCACCGGAAAACTCGTGCGGAAACTTGTGCCCGTCGTCCGGCTGCAAGCCCACCGAGCGCAAGGCTTCGTCAACGCGCTTTGTCATGTCGCCTTCGCTCAGGTTGTCATTCAGGCGCAATCCCTCGGCGACGATGTCGAAAACGCGCATCCGCGGGCTGAGCGACGCCCAGGGATCCTGGAAAACGGCCTGCACCTTTGTCCGAAACCGGCGGAGATCAGGGCCGGTCAGTTCGGCAACGTCCTGGCCATTGAGCCAGAACCGTCCCGATGTCGGTTCGATCAGCTTGAGAAGCATCCACGCGAGCGTTGTCTTGCCACAGCCGGATTCCCCGACAAGCGCCAGTGTCTGTCCTTCTTCCAACTCGAAGCTCACATCCTGAACCGCGCGCACGATGTGTTCCTTGCGGCGAAACATGCCGGTGCGAATTGGGAAGTGCTTGGAGAGATTCTCTACCTTTAGAATGGGGATCACAGTGTCTCTCCCAAATGCCAGCAGCTTGCTTCATGCGACGCTGCGCCGCTTCGGCCCGGCTTCGGACTGGGACGCTGTGAACGGCAAACATCGGTCGCGAGCGGGCAGCGTGGCGCGAATTTGCAGCCTGCAGTCTTCTCTGTCAGCGGCGGCGGCTGGCCTTGGATGGCGTAGAGCCGGGCGACCTTGGCATCAATGCTGGGCACAGACTTCAGAAGTGCTTGGGTATATGGATGGGATGGCGCGGCAAACACATCCTTCACCGTCCCGCTTTCGACGATCCTGCCGCCATACATGACCGCGAGCCTGTGGCAGAGGTGTGCGACAATGCCCAGATCATGGGTGATGAAGATAATGGCAGCACCTGTGTTTTTCTGAATTCCTTCAAGAAGTTGCAGGTATTGTAGTTGGATCGTCACATCCAGCGCGGTGGTCGGCTCGTCCGCAATGATGAGTTTCGGCGCGCTCGAAAAGGCGATGGCGCCAACAACCCGCTGTTTCATCCCGCCGCTCATCTGATGCGGATAGGCGTACAAACGGCGCTCGGCGTCGGCAACATTCACCTTCTTCAACACATCTATTGCCTTGCCCAGCAGTGAACGCTTTGGTTGTTGCGGATTGTCGAGCTTGAGCGCCTCGATGACCTGATTTCCAATGGTATAGACGGGGTTGAGCGAGGTGTGCGGATCTTGCAGGATCATCGCGATTTCGCGACCGCGGACCTTGGTCAGGTCTGCGTCTGAGAATTGCGACAAGTCCTTTCCATCGAAAAGGATCTGCCCACCTGCGATGCGTCCGATCTTCTTTGGCAGGACTTGGATGATCGAGTTGGCGGTCATCGATTTGCCGCTGCCGGATTCTCCAACGATTCCAAGTGTCTCGCCGCGCCCGACCGTGAAGCTTACATCGTCCACAACAGGCGTCGTACCCGCTGCAAGGTCAAGAACGGTCGTCAGGTTGCGCACATCCAGAAGGGGCTCGTTGCACATGTCACACCGACCTCGATTTCGGGTCGAGAATGTCGCGCAGGGTGTCTCCCAACACGTTTACGGACATGACCGTCAACAGAATGGCGAGGCCGGGAAAGAAAGAAATCCACCAGCTGGACACGATGAGCTGGCGTCCGTCTGCGACCAGCAGCCCCCAAGCTGGAGTCGGTCGTGGAATGCCGATGCCAAGGAAGCTCAGGGTCGCTTCCAGAATGATGACGACGCCGATTTGCAAAGTTCCAAGTACAACGATCGTGTTTATGATATTCGGAAGAATGTATTTCCACATGATCCGGTATTCGGATGCTCCGAGCACGCGCGCGCGCGCAACGAAGTCCAGCTCGCGCAAGGCAAGCGTCTCTGCCCGAACTTGTCGCGCAAAGTAGCCCCAGATCACAAAGATCACCACGAAGATGACAAGTTCAAAGCTGGGGCCGGAGACCGAGGCGAGGGCCAGCGCAAGCAAGATGCTTGGCAATGCGAAGGTGATGTCGACGGCGCGCATGATGGTCGCGTCCCACCAACCGCGAAGAAAGCCGGCAATCAATCCAAGGGCTGTGCCGACCACGGCTCCAAGAAGAATTCCGACCATCGAGATCCCGAGCGCAAATTTGGCGCCGTGAATGATCCGGCTGAAGACATCGCGTCCAAGCCGGTCGGTGCCGAGGATGAACTCGGTTGTTCCTCCGAAGAACAAGGGCGGTTCCAGACGGCTGCGGATGTTGGCCTTGTAGGGATCATGCGGCGCGATGAAGTCCGCAAGCAGCGCAGGAATGACCAGTACGATCACCAGTACGACAAAAGCAGCACCTGGAACGCTCAACATGAACCTTGAGAGTCTCCCTATCCTGCCCATTCATCAATCCTGCCGAATTCTTGGGTCGATCAGCCCGTAAACGATGTCGATCACGAGGTTTGCGAAAAGGTAGAACACAGCAAAGAACAACACGACAAATTGGACGACCGGGAAATCTCGGCCACGGATGGCTTCGAGCGCCAGAAGGCCAGTGCCGGGCCAGGCAAAGACGGTTTCGATGACCACCGAACCTGTCAGCAGCGAGCCTGCAAGGACACCGAAGTAGGTGACAGGGACAATCGCGGCATTCCGGAAGGCGTGCTTCCAGATCACCACGTTTTCGGTCAGGCCTTTGACTTTGGCAAACCTTACGTACTCAGAATCCAGGACTTCCAGCATCGCCGATCTGGTCAGTCGCGTAAGCGCGGCAACTTGAAACCAGGCCATGGCAACGGCAGGGAGGATCATGTACGAAAGCCCGCCAAGCCCGGATGTAGGGAACCAGCCCAGGGTGACTGCAAATATCCACATCAGGACGATTGCCAGCCAGAATGCCGGCAGCGACTGTCCGAGCAGAGCGATGACACTGGCCCCTCGATCCAGAGGGGAGTTCCGATAGACAGCGGCCAGCACGCCCAGCGGAATGGACGCGACAACACTGATGAGGATTGCGAGACCGCCCAGCTTCAATGTCGCCGGAAGACGCTCCAGGACGACCCTGGATGCAGATTTGCCTTTCCACTTCGTGGACTGCCCGAAGTCCCCGCGCAGTGCGTTGCCAATAAAGGTGACGTATTGAACGTGATAGGGTCGATCCAGACCAAGATGCTTGGTCAGGTCTTCAATCTGCTGCGGGGTCGCGTCGTCGGGCAGCATCGCGTCGACCGGGTCTCCGGTCAAATGGCTGAGGCTGAACACGACAATTGTCACGACGAAAAGCGAGATCATCGCCTGCGAGAACCGTATGAGCATGAAGCGAAGCAAAGCGCGCTCAATTTGCCTCCGTTGCTACTGCCCGTTCTACCATTGCATCTCGCTGTCTCAAGATCTGCGCGAGATCAGACGATCTCGACCCAGCCGGGTTCAGAGCCAGTCGGAAGTTTGCTGATCTTCTTCGGAGGCTCAGAAGGGTCGGATACGTCAAAGACCTCAAGGCAGTCGCCCTTCAGTGCGGCAACGACCAGGAAGCGGCCATTGGGCGTGACATCGAAATCTCGCGGGTTGTTTGCGGTGTCCACAAGCTTGCGGTTCGAGATGTGGCCGCTCTCAGGATTGAGGTCCCAGGCGGCGAGGGTATTGCCGCGCCGTTCGGTTGCGAACAGCCGGTCACCATTGGGCGAGACATGAACGGCGGCGCCCCAGGGATCGCCCTCTAGGTCGGGGCCGATGTGCCAGTCGCGCATGATCTCGTGCAGGCTGCCGTCCACAGGGTTCAGGCGATAGACGACCAGGCTGCCGTCACGCTCATTCAGAAGGTAGAGAAAGCGCCGGTTCGGGTGGAAGGCGAGGTGGCGGCTTCCGGCGCCGGGGCTCTGGTGGATGGCATCGGGCGTGTTCGGGCTTAGGGTTCCGCAGTTTTCATCGAACTTGAACGCATAGAGCAGGTGAGAGAACAGGCTTGGCGCATAGGCAAAGCGATTGGACGGATCGGTCAGGATGAGATGCGCCCCGCTGGCTTTGGCGACCACGTCCGAGGGTGTTTCCTGAACCTGCCCGCGCGGTCCAATCGGATGCACCACGATCACGCTGGAGGGGACGGAGGCCCCCATAAGGAATTCGCCCGTGTGATCAACGGAAACATGGTTGAGCTGGGCCATGACGGGCGTGGCGGACAGGAAGGTCAGTTTGCCTGACGCGGGCTCAACGGCATAAGTATCGATCCGGTCCTGTTCCTCACCGTCCTTCATGCCGATGACCGAGACATGGATGCGGCTGCCATCCTTGGACCTGGTCAGAGGCATGCCGCGCCCGGCCCATCCCTTGCCCTTCTCCTCGGCCGAAATCATTTGGACCTGTTCAAGCGACCCCGAAATCGCGCAACCGGCGAAAACGTTGACTTCATTCCCGGACAGGCAGGATACGTAGCATTTGTACGGGAGCGAATTGTTCAAGGGGGCAGTACTTTTTCTTGGTCGATGCGGTCGGCGGACGAGCGAAGTTGACAGAATGACGAGCCGGGCCACCGCATCTTCGCGGCGGTGGCCCGGCCCATTGCGTGAACTCAGTTGGCAGCCTTGATCAGGTGCCAGTGGCTGACGCTGTTGGTTGTCACGCCCGGGAAGGTCCAGTCGCTGACAACCTCGGGGTCAACGGTGACCTCGGCAAAGACAATTGCGAGCGGCATGTCGACATATTGCTCGAACAGATAGGTGAAAGCTTCGGAAGCAATCGCATCTCGCTCATCGGGGTCAATGGTTGCGGTCAGCTTGTCCGCGAGACCCTCAATCTTGTCGTCTTCAAACCCGCCGTAAGGCGTCCCACGCTCGGTATGGAAGTTCACAAGCGCGGCCTCGGTCGGGCGCAGCGGGGCGTTCCGCACCGGGCTTATCATGAAGGATTCGCGCGCGCGTCCCAACGCGCCGAGTTTGGGCCAGTCCATCTCGCGCAATTCGGTCTGAAGGCCGACTTCCTCGAAATAGACTTGGAGAAGTTCCGACATGACCGGAAACTCGGGATTACCGGCAAGGGTCGAGGAAACAATCGGGATCATCGGGTCCGGGAAGGCATCGGGATAGCCGGCTTCAGCCAGAAGCTCCCTGGCGCGTTCCGGGTCAAAGCCGTACATTTCGTCGAACCGCTCCATCAACTCAGGTACATATCCTTCGTTGCGCGAGTCCATCAACCAGCTTGGAGTGGGCTCGGCGCGGCCATCATAAAGCACGTCGATCATTTCTTCGCGATTGAGCGCACGGTTCATGGCTTCGCGCACCTTGATGTTCCACCACGGCAGGTCCGGGCGGTATGCCGGGTCCCCGGATTTGCCGTACATGCCATTGAAGATCGCGCCGGTCGCCATCGCCGGGTTCTGGGACGAGACTATCTTCTTGCCTGCCTCCAGCGCTTGTTTCTGCAACTCGCGCGGAATGCTGGCGATCTGCGCCTCGCCGGACAAAAGCAGTGCAAGAATCGTGGCCTGCTCCTGCACGTAGCGGATTTCAAGCTCCTTGAAGTCCGGAACCGTGCCCTGCCAGTGGTTCTCGACACGCTCGAATGTGACACCCACGCCGGGAACACGCTCGACATACTGATAAGCGGAGGTGCCTGCCGGTTTGGTGTTGTAGCCCTCGACACCCTCGGCGTCGTATTGCGCCTTGCTGTAGATCACGAGTGATCCTCGACCAGCATGCTGGAAGGCATAGTTGGTACGCGGCGAGTCGAAGGTGAAGACAACGGTGTGATCGTCGATGGCTTCAGCAGATTTCGCACGCAAGTGTTCTATTGAGTTTATCGTGCTGTCAGGACCGGTTGTAAGGTCGTAGCTGTGGACAACATCGGCCGCTGTGACGGGTCCCCATCCGAAATGAAACTCGGCTTCGGGCTTCAGCTTGAACGTCCACTCCGTGAACCCTTCGTTCGCCGACCAGCTTTCTGCGAGTTCCGAGTTGTCGTACTTTCCGGTGATCGGATCGTGGCCAACCAAAGCTTGGAAATTTGGCAATCTCTCTCCTGTACCGCCCCAAAACAGGTTAGATTGGTTCTGTGGCAGCGTTGTCGCAAAGACCACACGGTCCGCAGCATAGACTTGAGCGCCGACCCCGATTGCCAAGAACCCACCTGCGACAAGCGCAAGGGCCTTGACAGGTCGACAAGACAATTGTCGTTCCACTTTCTTCCTCCCTTGAATGGTGCTTCTGAATACCAAATCACCGCCTAAACTCACTCTCACCAAGGTCCCGGTGAGGTCAGTTGAGCAAGCATATTTAGTCTGTTCGCTGACGGTATTGCGTATAGGCGCAGAAGGCCTAGTTGTCAAGGTCGCCCATTCCCGCCTGTCGATAACACGCCGTATGTCCGCCGTAGGTAACATGCCATCTGTCCGGTGCGGCGTGTCCTCTTCAGGCACGATTGAACAACGGACACCGGCACATGACGTCCCGCCAGGTCTGAGGACCTGGTGCCATATCCTCACTTTTCTTTATGCATCATCACGACAGTGAGGTATTGTAGTGATGTGAGGACAACACTCTGCAAGAACCGGCATCCCTGCAAGTGACATCTCCCATCGCCCCGAAACGGCAGTTGCAGCCGTGCTTCCGCCCTCCGTCCGGATCCGGCGTCGCGGCCACGATGGCCATTCGGTCGATCTCGAAGTCAATGGAGAGCCCATCCGTGTCACGTGGATGGGTGAAGGAGGACTTCGACACTTGATTTATTCCGCAACGAGCGCAACATCGTCGCCCGCCGCCCGAAAACGGCCCAAGTTGCCGTGAAACGTGCATGGCATGAAGCCGAACACGCAAACGTCCATCAACGCGATGATCCGACTTGGATTTCGTCTTTTCCCGGCGTCGCGAAGCTCATACCCGAATCATCGAAACAAAACAAGAACATTTTTGATCCGCGTCCGAGAAATGTTGCGTATGTTGCTTGATTGTGAGGCAGGCACGCGAGCTGATCGGTCGCCAGAAAGATCGCCCGGACGTTGCGGTCGCCCGGCGCATGTCGCTTGCCGCGCGCGAGCACCTTTCGGCCGCAGGGATCGGCTGGGTCGACGAAACCGGCGCCGCGGAGATCGCGCGCGGATCACTGGTCGTCTCCAGGGATGGTCATGTTCCAAGGTCGCCACGGAAGCCGCCGCATTGGACACCTGCAGTCCTGGCCATCGCTGAAGCCCTGCTCTGCGGCGGACGAACGACCGTCGGCGACATGCAGGAAGTCACGGCCCTGTCCGCTGGAAGCGCCACCAATGCCCTGCACACCCTCACCGACCTCGGCCTCCTGCATGCGGAAGCGCGCCGTGGACCGAACGCCGCCCGTCGAATTGCCGACCCGGACCGGCTGCTGGACGAATATGCAGCTGCGGCCGCAGCCCGGAAGCCTGCGGTCTCCATTTCGGTCGGCGTGACCAGGCGTGATCCGGTGGCGGGCCTGACCGACGCAGGCGGACAGTGGGATCATGCGGGAGTGCCATGGGCAGCCACTGGCGCCGTCGCCGGATTCGTGCTTGCGCCCTACCTGACAACGCTTGCGTCCAGCGCGGTCTACGTCGACGGCAAGACGGGCCCCGCCCTCGAATGGGCGGCCGCGAAAGCCGGACTGCGGCCAATCGAAGGCGGCAGGCTCACCCTTCGACCGTTCCCCACCGTCACGACCGCGCGTTTGGCCACAATGAGGAACGGCCTGCGCCTCGTTCCATGGCCCCGCGCCTACGCCGACCTTCGCATTGCCGGCGTGCGAGGCGAGTAAGCCTCCGAGCATCTCCGGGAGACTATGCATGGTCGATGAGCTGCCGCCCCGTTCCCGTGCGGCACGGGATGCAGCAGAAAGGGCGCTCATGCGCGTCGTCCACCACTACGGCGGAACGCCGGAATTCGTCTTGCTCGGAGGGCTGGTCCCGGAACTGCTTTGCACCGGCAGCGAGTTCCATCACGCGGGCACGATCGACGTGGACATGCAGGTTGGCTTCGAGATCGCCTGCGGGGCGGTGAACGCCGCACGCCTGGAACAAGCGCTTCGCAACGTCGGCTTCGCGCCCTAAGGCGCCACGATCTGGCGTTGGGTCGCGGATGGATCTGTCGGTTCGCCGATCGTCAAGTTCGAGCTGCTGGCCGACCTCGACGATCAACCGGCGGAAGCGACGATTGCGTTTGACGCGTGCGACCAACTCGGTGCCGTGAACCTTCGCGACGCGCGACTTCGAAGTTCGCGAATTGAAAGCACGAGACGGCGACGTCACCAGGACAGCAGAGGTAAACGTCTCGGGCCTTGCCGGTTTCCTGCTTTCGAAGACCGCTGCCGCGCTTTCGCGCCGCAAGCCAAAGGACTGGTACGACGTTGCGTTCGTGCTGTTGCACAACGATGCTGGCGGCACTGCGGCCGCGGCTGCCTCGGCAAGGGGACGCTTCAGCGGCGAGATCGCTGCACTCCAAGCCGCCATCAACGACCTTCAGGCCAACTTCCAGGATGCGGACGCCCAAGGAACGCGGGCATACGTCACCCAGATGCACATGGACCATCCGGAACTCGATCCCGAAACACTGGCTCCGACGCGGTCATCGCCGTCGAGGAGTTCTGTAGCTTACGGCATTCAGCCAATCGAGCGAACTGCCAGGTCGCCACGCTCCCGTCCGGACGCCCCTCCCCTGCCCTTGCGCTCACCTGCCTGCCACGCTGGGTATGGCACCCTGATCGCTGCTGCCGAGAGAGGTTGCCAAAGTCCCCAGGGACGCAATCCCCAGCCGCTCCGCCCGGTCAAGGCGCGCCTTGACAGAGGACGGGTACCAGGTCGCGCGTCCGCGGGGCGTCGGCATGCGCATCTCCTAGAGGAAGTCGCACATCTCGCGTTGCCTCACGCGTCTATCTCTCCTCATCGCATTCCGGCACCAGCCAGGGAAGATTCTTGATCAATCCTTCGAGATTGTGGTCGTTCGTGCCGAAACCGCACGCCAAAGTGCATTGCTGTCCATGAAAGAAGGGGCGGTACCGGACCGCCCCTTTCGCAAACGCGACGCCTGCTGCTTCAGCGCATGGCCTGCGCGGCCAGAAGGATTTCCAGCGCCAGTGGCTGCATGGGACCAAAGTCCGGAACACTGTCACGTGCGCCACCCTGCACCAGGATTTCCGCAGCGCCAGTGAGCGTCTCGTTGGTCAGGCCTGATTTCACGTCCTCGATTGCCTCTTCCAGCGAAACCCAGTCACGCATCCGCATGGCGTAGGCTGCCTTTTCGGCGTCACCTTCGATGCCGGTATCGGAATAGTATTCCAGGACGTGCTCGACCACCTTGTCCGGATCTGTCGAGTTGATGTACTCGTTCGCCCGGAATGCCGCTTCAACGAAGGCTGCAGCTGCCTTCGGGTCTTCATCCCAGAACGTCTTCGTGACGATCCAGGGTGCGATGATGTTCGCTCCGGCAATCTTGCCGTCACAAACCATGGTGTAGTTGTCCGGATCCTGCGCCAGCACGATGTCGGACGATGCCGCCGTCGTTCCTGCGCCAAGATCACCGCTTTGCAAGGACTGCAGCGTCACCGCGGGAGCCAGGGGAACGACCTCAAGCGCCCCGGGATCCGCCACGCCGAGATGCTCGGCACAGGCATAAAGGACCTGGCTCCATGTCGAGTTCGGAACCGTGCCTACCTTGGTGCCGGCGAGCGCCTCTGCCGGTGTCTTTCCTTCAAGCACGTCGTTGCGCAAGAACAGTTTCAGGTTCTGCGATTCCTTCTGCATCGCGGCCACCGAGATGAGCTGGAACTTCTCCCAGCCCGAAACTGCCGGCGGGCCGCCGGTCCATCCTGCCTGCCACTGGTTGGTCGCGCCCGTCGCAAGGGCCGCGCCACCATTGGGGAAATACTCGATGTCCGCTTCCAGGCCGTTTTCGGCAAAGTAGCCAAGATCGTTCGCCAGCCACATCGGGAAGCCTGCCTCGTTCGGCTGGCTGTTCAGGTTGACCTTTGTCTGGGCCAGGGCCGCGCCGGCCGCAGCAATGACCGCCACGCTTGTCGCGGCCGTTACCAGTGTCTTGAACTTCATTTCTCTTTCTCCTCATTCATTGGGGTTCATATTGAGACGATTTCTTCCCGCACGAGCCCCCAGATCTCGCGTCGGAATTCGATGAACTCGGGATGTTCCGCCGCCAGTTCGATGTCGCCGGTCTTCCAGACGACATCGCGCGGCAGGTCGATGACCCTCTTTATCCGGCCGGGCCGCTTCGTCATCACGACAACCCTGTCACCGAGGTACACGGCCTCTTCGACCGAATGCGTGATGAAGAGCACCGTGTAGTGCTTTTCGCGATGCAACCGCTGAACCTCTTCCTGCAGAATGGTCCGCGTCTGCGCGTCGAGCGCACCGAACGGTTCGTCCATCAGCAGGATCTCCGGCTGCATCACCAGCGCCCTGGCAATCGCGACCCGCTGCTGCATCCCGCCTGACAGCTCGCTCGGGTAGGACTTTCGGAACAGCTCCAGGCCCATGATCTTCAGCTGTTCAACCAGCCGCGCTTCCTGCTCGGCAGCGGCAACGCCAGTCATTTGAAGACCGAACTTGATGTTCTGTTCAACGGTCTCGGACGGAAAGAGCGCAAACTTCTGGAACACGACACTGCGTGTCGGACCCGGAGGCCCGGCCGGCTTGCCATCAACAAGAACCTCGCCGCGAGTGGGGTTCTCAAGCCCCGCGCCAACCGTCATGAGCGTCGACTTGCCACAACCCGACGGACCGACGACCACGATGAATTCGCCCTTCTTCACCTCAATCGAGCAGTCGTCCACGGCATGAACGCCTTCGCCTACGGGTCCAAACCATTTCGAGATGTTGCGCAGCTCGAGCTTGGCCGGAGTCTCCGGTGCGGGATTGGTTGTGCCTGACTCCATCTTTGCCACCGATTGCTCCATGATCAGCTCGCCACCCTGCGCCAGGGAAGCACGTAACGCTCGGACCGCTGCACCAGCGTGTCGATCAGGACACCAAGACAGCCGATCGTGATGACGCCTACGAAAATCGTGGCGACGGACGCGTTCTCCTGCCCTTGCGCAATCATGAAGCCCAGGCCCACCTTGCCAACGACCAGTTCAGCCCCCACAAGCGCCATCCAGCCGTTGCTGATCGCGATCCGCAGTCCGGTGTAGATGCTTGGAGCGGCCGCCGGGAGCACCACGCGGCAAAGCGTCCTGAACGGGCTTGCGCCAAACACCCGCGCCGCGTCGATGTAGATCTTCTGGACCTGGGCGACACCCAGCTGGGAATTGATCACGATGGCCGGGAAGGCGGCGACGAAGACAACCATTGCCTGTGTCGCCGTCGATGCGCCGAACCAGAGAACGGCAAGCGGGATGTAGGCGAAGGGCGGAATGAAATGAATGAGTTCGAACACCGGATTGAGGAAGGTCTTGAACCAGGGGTTCCACGCAAAGAACACGCCCACGGGAATGCCGACGAGTCCAGCGGTAAGGACGCCCCACCCCCAACGTTCAAGCGAGAACAGGATGTGCCCGGGAAGTCGCAGGCCGCTGAACGGCTCGGTAATGATCCAGGCGAACTGCCGGACCACTTGCGCCGGCGAGGGGAGAACCCGCGGCTCGATCCACTGGAAAAGGCTGGTTGCGCAAATCCACAGGGCCAAGAGCACTGACAGCGAGAAGACTCCGTAGGCCGTTGCCTTGCCTCGATCAGTCATGACGCCCATGCGTTCCAGCCGCTTGTCAATCATCGCTCAGTCCCTCCGCGCGCCAAGGACCGACCAGGGCGCCAGCCAATTCTGCGTCAGGCCGATGAGCCCGGTCATGCAAATGCCAAGAATGCCGATCATGAACATGGCTACAAGGAGAACGTCGGTATCAAGGAGCTGGGACGCGTTCACCGCCACGTAGCCAAGCCCGGCGGTCGCGGCGAGGATCTCCGCCGCGACAAGCGTCGACCAAGCGTTGCCAAGCGCCATTCGCGCCGCGGCAACCAACGTCGGCAGGGCCGTGCGGCACACGACTCTTGCCAGGATCTGGTGGTCGTTCGCGCCCAGGGTCTTTGCCGCGTCCAGCAGCAGGCGGTCGACGGAGTAGACGGCCAGCATCGAGTTCATCAGCCAAGGCACAAGGGCCGCGATGAAGACAACCGAGATGCGAGCGGAATCGCCAATGCCCAGCCAAAGGATCGTCAGCGGGATCCAGGCCAGCGGCGGCACCGGCCGGATCAGCTGGAACGTCGGGAAGACGATCCACTTGAGCTTCTTCCACCATGCCATCGCAATGCCAAGAGGGATGCCGACAAGCGCTGCCAAGCCCCAGCCGGTCAGCACGATGTACAGGCTGGCCAATATGTGGTTGGGAAGCGTGCTGCCGATATAGGGCCGCTGCCACATGCGCACGAACTTCGCCCAGACATCGTCCGGTGCGGGAAAGTACAGCGTTGGGACAGGCCCGCCGGGCCGGGTCAGCCATGCCCAGATGACGATCCAGGCAAGGATGGCGCCAAGGCCAGCTGCAACCTGAAGAGTCCGACTTTGGCCCATGCCTCCCTCTGCATTCGTCAAATGCTGCGCCAGTCACCGTTGTGCTAGGCATCCAGCACTCTTGAAGCGCGCCGGCCCGGACACAAGCCTGAATTTATGCCATGATTGTATATTTGTCAAAAAAATTAGCACTTGTCAAATTCGAACAGGTCCCTTAGACTTCTGAGAGTGCGCCAAGGGTAAACCAATGAACATCGTTCTCGTGCTGGTTGATAGCCTGACCCGCAATTGCCTTCGCGCCTACAATCCCCAGAGCCCTTGCAGCACGCCGAACATCGACCGATTTGCCGCGCGGGCCCAGGTCTTCAACGATCACTTCGTCGGAAGCCTCCCTTGCATGCCTGCCCGGCGCGAGCTGATCGCCGGCCGCAAGGAGTTCATGTGGCGGCCCTGGGGGTCGCTCGAAGTGTTCGATCCGCGCCTGCCGTCGGAAGTCGGAAAGGGCGGGCATCACACTCACATCATCACGGATCACTACCACTACTGGGAGGAGGAAGCGAACGGCTACATCCAGAGTTACGACACCATCGAGATGATCCGGGGCTACGAGGTTGATCACTGGCAGCCGATGGACCCGAACGAGGAAAAACCCGACTGGGTGAGGAAGGTCGAGGAGTTCCGCGCTCCCGAGCATATCGGCCAGTACTACGCCAATACCAGGAACTGGTCGAAAGAGGAGGAGTTCTTCTCGGCCCAGACCTTTGGCGGCGCCTGCGACTGGCTTGACCGGCACGCATCAAAGGGCCCGTTCTTCCTTCACGTGGAAACCTTCGACGTCCACGAACCCTTCCACGTCCCGGAACCGTACGAAAGCATGTACGCCGAAGGCGCCAGCAAGAACGAGTTCAACATCTGGCCGCCCTATCAGGTCTATGACGATCTGGATGCCTTCATGGATCAGACGAGCGAGGCCGAGCTGAATTTCCTCAAGTCGCAGTTCATGGGCAAGGTCACCATGATGGACAAGTGGTTCGGAAGGCTGCTCGACAAGCTGGATGAACTGGCGCTGTGGGAAGACACCATGGTGATCTTCACCACGGACCATGGCCACGACATGGGCGAGCGGCGCGCCTTCGGCAAGCAGCACCCGCACTTCGACAGCCACGCCAATATCCCCCTGATGATCTGGCACCCGGCAAACCCGGTCCCGCGGCGTGTCTCCGGCCTGACCCAGACAGTCGATCTGTTCGCGACGATCATCGAGGCGGCAGGGGTCGAGCTGACGTCGGCCAACCGCCATTCGCGATCGCTTCTGCCAACGGTAACGTCGGGTGCGCCATCGCAACGCGATGCCGTGCTCTATGGCACGTTCGGACAGGGAGCATGCGCCACCGACGGCACCTGGACGGTCCTGAAGTCACCCGAACCCGACAAGCCGCTCTATCTTTACTCCACCGCCATCTACCGGCCGTTGATCGTCGACAACCCGGTCGACGGCCGCCTTTCCAAGCCTCCGAACAAGCCCGTCGACCAAGGCTACTTCGACCCGTCCGTCGAATTGCCCATGTGGAAGATCCCGATTAGGGTCGATCCGCGTTCGGACGAGAGTTTCCTGTTCAACCGGTCCGAAGACCCGGACCAGGAAAGGAACCTCTGGGAGAGCGATCCCGAACAGCGCGCGCGCATGTTGGCGCTGGTCCGGGCGCTGCTGGACGAGGAAGGCTGCCCGCCGGAACAGCTGGCGCGCCTGGGGCTGGAGTCCGTCGCGGCCTGAACGCTCGCGCTACACGTCCAGGACGACGCGAAACCCGGTGTGCGTCGTCGTGCTGTCGGGCGAATTTCCCGTCCGAGCGGCAATCCTGTAGCGATAGCAATAGCTCTTGTGACACAGGAACGAGCCGCCCTTGGCAAGCTTGAACCCCTTCGTCTGGGCACGCCGCGCCTTGGCCGCCCTCTTCTGCGAGCGGATCACGAAAGGCTCGGCAGTCCACTCCCAGACGTTGCCGACAAGATTGTAGAGCCCGTAGCCGTTGGGGAGAAAACTCCTTGCGGGCGCGGTCTCGGCATAGCCGTCAGCACAGGTGTTCGTCTCGGGAAAGCGTCCCTGCCAGATGTTGCATGGGAAGTGGCCAGTGTCGTCCGGCTCCTCGTCGCCCCAGGGAAACCGGACATCTCCCAGCCCGCCCCGCGCCGCGTGCTCCCACTCGGCCTCGGTCGGCAGGCGCCCGCCGATCCACGCCGCATATGCCCGCGCATCGTTCCACGAGACATGGACCACCGGATGATCGGGCCTGTCTCGCGCAAGATCCCTGTCGGGACCGTGAATGTGCCGCCAGTCAGCGCCGTCCACGCGCCTCCACCACGTCACGTCGCGCACCGCTTGCGTCGGTCCGACACTCCAGGGCACCTGCGCCCAGAAAACGAACGACCAGCCAAAGCGCTCCGCTTCGGTGACGTAGCCGGTCTCGTCCACGAAGGCCGAGAATTGCGCATTTGTCACGGCGGCTTCGCCAATGCGAAACGGTGCCAGGCGCTTGGTGCGCGGCGGACCTTCGGCGTCATCCAAAATGACAGGGCTGTGCGTGCCGACCAACGCCTCGTCACCCGGGATCTCGATGACCGGCGGCGGCGTTGCGGTGCCGGCGGGCGGGATGCGGCCGGCAGTCGCAGCTCCTGGTCGGGCGGATGGAGGACAGCATCCCGGCTTTGCTGGCATCGTCTCAGGATTCCAGCAAGGCACGCGCCAGGGCGTGATCGACGCAGAGATGAGTCACCAGACCGGCGTTCAATGCCGCACGCGTCGCGTCGCAGCGGTCGACCCCGCATACCGCCAGAAGACGCTTCCGCGCCGATCTCAGGTCATCGAGCGTGGCGGCAATCAGCCGGTCGTGCGGAGGCATCGCGATCTCCTGTCCGTCGGCCGCAATGTACCGACAGCAAATGACGCCAACTGCGCCTGCCGTCCTGGCGGCCCGCAATTCTTCGGCGGTTGCGATCCCCGCCGCCGCCAAATGGGTGTCCGAGGCGACATTGCCGATGGAAGACACGGTCATGTCCAGCGCCTGGAGCCGCCTGAGCTGCGTCTTGATGGTGGGCTCGCCCCGGAACGTCTCGGCAAGCGCTGCCGTCGAGATCAGCCCTGGCGCGTGCAAGGTGTAGCAGGCCGCCGCCTCCAGCCTTCCGGAAATCTGGATCGCGCAATTCTCCGAGGCTGGAACCCGTTCCGAGATCATCGAGCCGATAAGCTGGCAGACTTCCACGCCGGCGACCGGACTGCGCGGCATCGCGTTGGCAACCGCCATGATGGTCTCGCCCCAGGCCACGCCGATCGTGTCGCCCGTTTCGACCACATCGAGAATTGCGGCCGCCGCCACTCGCGCAAGCTGTCCGAAACTCTCGTCGCGGGAAGCGCGCTCGTCCAGCGCTGACGCCTGCGAGACATAGACGTCCTCGATGCCAAACCTCTCCCGCAGATCCCGCGCAAGGCTGGACCCTGTCAGCACCTTGCCATCCACGCGGATGTCGACGATCCCCAGTTCCCGGCTTTCGCGCAGCATGTTCACGATGGTTGCGCGGCTCACCTTCATCCGCTTGGCGATTTCGCCCTGCGTCATCCCCTCGCCGTAGTACAACAGCGCCACGTTTGACAGTTGCGCCTCCTTGTCGCCTGTCGCGCGAGCGGGGGATGCGGGCTTGTTCATGCGGTCAGGCACTTACCTTCTTGTGCCCGTGCTGACCATAGTTCTGCCGGAACCAGGCATGGCATCGGTCGATTTCCACCTGGCTCAGTTCCTCGACCGGACCGCGCAGCATTGCCAGGTGCGTCGTCATCGCCGCTTCCTCGATGTACATCGCGACCGAGGTCGCCTCGGACGCCGACCTTCCCATCGTGAAGACCCCATGCGCCTTCACCAGCGCGGCCATCCCGCCATCGGCCGCCTCCAGAATGGCCTCGCCCGTGTCCACCTCTCCCGGCGTCGCATAGCGCGAACACGGCACGTCGCGGCCCAGGATATGCGTGATCGGCGTGAGAACGGCCGGGATCCGCTCGCCGCGCGCGGCAAAGCTTGAGGCGTATGGCGAGTGTGTATGGCAGACGCCGCCGACATCCGCGCGGTTCCTGTAGAGATAGAGGTGGATGCCCGTGTCCACCGAGGGCTTCAGCTTCCCTTCGATCACGTTGCCGTCGAGATCGACGACAACCATCGTGTCCGGTGTCAGCTTGGAGAACCTCACGCCCGACGGCTTGATCACCACGAGCCCGCTGTCCGGATCGCGCCCGGAGACATTGCCTCCGGATCCTGTGACCAGCCCGTTCCTGGGCAACTCATGGTTCCGCTCGCAAACTTCTTCCTTGAGGGCTGTCAGCATCACGCCACCTCCGAAAATTCCGCCGGGATCCCGCCGGGGTAGATCACGATCTTGAGCGACTCTTCCGCCTCTACCAGCGTCCGGAACGCCTCGGCGGAGTCGCTTATGTCATACCGATGCGAAATCGCCTGATCCGCCATGATCCGTCCGGCCTCCAGCAGACGGATATAGCTGTAGGTGTCGGTATGGTCAGAGGAATAGCGCGACGTGACGGTGACTTGATCGAAATAGGCGCGATTTCCGTCACGCACCCAGTCGGTCTCCGGCGGCAGCGGCGCACCCAGGTGAAGGCAGCCGCCCACCTCGACCAGCGACAGCGCCTGTTCCCATGCAGAGGGAAACGGAGCGATCGCGATCACCGTGTCGGCCAGGCGCCCGCCGTTGAACGTCCGCATCATCTCGACCGCGTCCTCGGTCGCGGGATTGATCGTGTGCGTCGCGCCGAACTCACGCGCCCGCGCCAGCCGCCAGTCCGAAAGATCCAGTGCCACGACCTTCCCCGCCCCGAACAGAGGCGCCAGGTGAACAAAGCCCTGCCCCATGAACCCTGCACCCACGACCGCAACCGTGTCGCCCGGCTGGATGTGACAGACCTTCAGCCCGGACAGCACGCAGGACCAGGGCTCAATGGTCACCGCGGCCTCGGTCGAAATGCTGTCAGGCAACACATGTGCGTCCATTGCAAGATGCTGCGCGGTGACGCGGTAGTAGTCGCAGACCCCACCAGGATCGAGCTTCGTCTGGCGGTAGAACGGATCGCGCGTGGGATGTCCACGGCGCGCAAGGTGAGAGCTGGTGCGGCCCACGTGATGATTGACGAAGACCCGGTCGCCGATCTTGAATTCAGTCACGCCTGCGCCCAGCGCGGCCACCTCGCCCACGGGTTCGTGCCCCAGCACCCTCGGCTCCGACTTGTACCAGGCCATCGTCTCGCCGCCGCAAAGGCCGCAGGCCAACGTCCCGAGAAGCATCTCGCCAGGCCCGATCTCGGGCACCGGACGCTCCTCGATGCGAATGTCGTCCAGAGCGTGATAAACCGCGGCAGTCATCACGTTTGTCATCCGTCAGGCTCCTCCAGCGATCCCAGCTTCGCACGCACCGCACGCGCAGCATCGGACAGGACCTGATAGCGTGCAAAGGCGCGGTCATAGAGCGGGCCGTTCGCCGGGTCGGGCCGGTACCTGACGTGATCCTCGACTCGCTTGGCCAGCGTCACCGGATCGCCCAGTCCCGCCGCGCCCGCACCGAGGCATGCCGCGCCCCAAAGGCCCTGGTCCGAAGCCTCGCTGACAATCACGACCTGCTGCATGATGTCGGCAATGACCTGGCACCAGGTCGCGTTCCTCGATCCGCCTCCGGTGAGCTGCACCGGCTCGGTCGGCAAGCCGCCCTGCGACACGAAGCAATGACGCAGGCTGAAGGCGGCTCCCTCCATCACCGCCCGTCCCATCTCGGCCGTCGAGGTCACCGCCGACAGCCCGTGAAAACCCGCCCGAATGTCCGACGCGACGAAGGGTGCACGCTCGCCGCTGAGATAAGGCAGGAACGTCACGCCATTCGCCCCGGGCGGCACGTCCGCCACAAGCGCATTCAGCCTTTCAGCGACCTCGCCCGCGCCTTGGCCGCCCAGCGTCCGGGGGTGCAGCCGGGTGAACCAGTCGATCGCGGACGCCCCGCTCGTCGGCGCCAGGACCTTGATCGCGATCTCCGCCGTCGGGTGCAGCACGGCTGCGCCAACGGGTTCGTCTTCCAGAACCAGGCTGTCAGAGAGAATGTTCACCACCGCGGTCGTGCCCATGATCATCATCGTCTGCCCGGGTCGATCCATGCACATGCCGACGATCATTGCCGAAAGATCAAGCGTCCCGACCGAAACCGGGATCCCCTCAGCCAGTCCCGTCGCCTTCGCGGCGTCGGCCGTCAGCCCGCCAAGCCGTGTCGCGGCACGCCGCGGCGGGTTCAGCCTGTCCTCCAGGTCGCGGCAGTCCAGAGCCTCGAGCTGAGGCTCTCCGTAAGACCTGGTGGCAAAGTCCAGGAAGGGGATCGAGGCGTTTGACCAGTCGGTTGCCCATTCTCCAGTCAGGCAGTGCCCGACCCAGTCTGCACAGGTCATCACGCGCGCCACGCGCCCGGCAGCATCGGCATCCCTTGCGCGCAGCCAGCGCCAGAGCATCCCTGACGTCCCGGCCCAAAGCGCCGTGTGACACCCTCGCCCGATCGCGGCGGTGGCGCCGCTGCCTGCAAGTGCGTCAAGGTCCGCGGCCGCCCGCGTGTCGTTCCAGAGCATCGCGGGCGCCACCGGCACTCCATCGGCATCGACCGCCCAGAAGCCGTCGCCCTGTGCGGCAATCCCAAGCGAAGCCACGCTGGTCACGTCCACCTTCCCGCCCAGCTCCGCCAGCGCGTTCATCACGCAGTTCCGCACGCCCGCCATGTCCTGTTCGCTCTCGCCGCCGGAACCCTGCTGCACCTCGCCTGCGACCGCGGATTCCGCGATGCAGACACCCCCTGGCGCATATGCCGCCGCCTTGACCGTCGTCGTCCCGACATCCAGACCGATCCACAACGCGCTCATCCCGTTCCCTCCAGGATCCGGGGCGGTCGATCGATCGAAAGCGCGGGCAGCGGTCCGTCCCAGGGATCAGCGTATGCCAGCGCCGTGTGCGCAACGTTGCCCTGGCTGAGTTCCGAACACCCCTTGTCGATGGTCAGGACATTCGGATTGCCATGCACCTCCAGCCGCTCGCCGCTGACGATCTGCGGGTCGAACCAGGCCCCCGTGGCAAGCGCGACGCAATCCGGCCGAATGTCCTCGCTCAGCCGCAAGCCGGCCAGGCAGGCCCCGCGCGCATTGGACAGGCGCACGACATCGCCCTCGGCAAGACCGCGTGCGGACGCAGCCGCCGGATGCATCAGCAACGGTTCCCGCCCCTTGATCTTGTCATCCAGCGCCTCGCTCCCCAGGTCGTTCTGCGCGTGCAACCGGGTGTCCGGCTGGCCGGAGATCAGGTGCAAGGCGCCTTCCGGCGCGTCCAGCAGGGATTCCACCGGCGGCAGCCACGCCGGATGGCCCGGGCAATCGGCCAGATTGAATCCGGCGATCGCGTCATTGTAGAGCGTGATCCGCCCGCTCTCCGTCGCCAGAGGCGCACGTTCCGGATCATCCACGAAATCACGCATCAGGCGACGATGCTCTTCGGCGTCAGGCACTGCGAACACGCCCTCGTTCCTGAACCGATCGAAGTCCGGCAACCCAAAGCCATGTCTCGCGGCAACCTCTGCGGCGCACTCCCACAAATGGCGCAGCCAGGCGCCGGCTTCCCTGCCCTCCGTGAACCGGTGCTCGAAGCCCAGATGTTGCGCGATCCGACGAAAGATCTCGTAGTCGTCCTGCGCCTCCCCCATCGGTGACAGGAGCCGGGACATGAAGATGAGGCGTGGGTCCCGGCGGTTCATCATTATGTCGTCGCGTTCCAACGGTGTCGTCGCGGGCAGGACGAAGTCTGCCCGACGTGCTGACGCGGTCCAGGCGTGCTCGTGAACGATGATGGTGTCGGGACGGGTCCAGGCCGCCTCCAGGCGGTGCAAGTCCTGATGATGGTGAAACGGGTTGCCGCCAACCCAGTACACCAGCCGGACATCCGGATAGGTTCGGGTCTCGCCGTTGTAGCGATAGTCCGCTCCCGCGTGCGCCAGCATGTCGGCGAACCGGGCAACGGGGATGAAGTCTTCAACCGGGTTTTGCCCCTGGGGCAAGGTGGGCCAGGGGACGAGCCGCGTGGGACGCCCCACCGGTGACGTCGATCCGTAGCCAAAGGAGAATCCCGCGCCCGGCTGGCCGATCTGGCCCAGGACCGACGCCAGCGCGAGGGCCGCCCAGACCGGCTGCTCTCCATGATCCGCCCGCTGGAGTCCCCATGCCACCGCGATCATGCTGCGCTTGCCGGGCAGCTCGTCTGCAAGTGCCCGGATCCTGTCGGCGGCAACATCGCACAGCGGGGCAGCCCAGCTGGCAGACTTCGCCACTCCGTCGGTCTCGCCTGCCAGGTACGCCCGCAACCGCGGCCATCCGCTCGTGCACCGCTCGAGAAACGCGCGGTTCTCGCGTCCGGCGGCAACGATTTCGCAGGCCAGCGCCAGCATCAGGGCAGTGTCGGTTCCAGGCCGGATCGGCACCCATTCGGCACCCGCGACTTCGCTCCTTTGCGGCGAGACCGAAACAAGCCGCGTTCCGCCCGCCGACAAGCGGTCAAGCCAGCCCGGGATCTCGTGATAGCTCGATCCCGACGCCGTGATCTGCGCCGTGCGGCCGGAGACCCCGCCGAAGGCCAGCAAGAGCTCGCAGTGCTCCGCAACTTCCTCGATGCTGGTCACGTTGTCCTGAAGCCGCCTCTGGCTCATTCCCAGTATGTACGGGAACAGGACTTCCGCCGCCGCGTGCGAATAGGTGTCTCGCGACCCCACGAAACCCCCGAAGCAGTTGAGAAACCGGCGAAGCTGGCTTTGTGCATGGTGAAACCGGCCGGCGCTCGACCAGCCGTAGGAGCCGGCGAATATCGCGCCGTTCCCGTGCGTCGTTCGCACCCGGGCCAGTTCTTCCGCAACACGCCGAACCGCCTCGTCCCACGACACGCGAACGAAGTCGTCCGATGACCGGCCGGCACCTCGGTCGCCTTCAAGCCAACCTCTCCGGATGGCAGGCGCGAGAACCCGTCCCCTTTCGTTCGTCGCCGCCGAGAGCCACCCACGCCCGATACGCGACGGTGCCGGATCGTCGGCGATGGGATGCAGGCCCGTGCTGTCGTCAAATGCGTAGGCGCCCCAATGGGCGGCGGTGTAGCGCATTGCGCCTCCCCTTTGCGCCAAAGTGCTTGTCTTTTGCATATGACTGATATAGTGACATTTGTAAACCGCCTGGGGGTGCAACATGCGCAACGAAAGATCCACGGAGGAGATTGCGCTTGGCATCAGGCGCAGGGTCTTCGAGCACGCGATTCGAAACAACGGCGGATATCTGAGCCAGGCCTGTTCGGCGGCGGAGCAGATGGCATGGCTCTACAACGAGGAGCTGAACCTCGGGGCGCCCACGCTGCCAATGGTTCCCGGACCTTTCGCCGGCGTCCCCGCCCGTGGCAATGACGCCTATCGGACGGGTGCCGGATACAACGGACCGGCTGAACCGGAACTCGACAGGCTGTTCATCGCGCCGGCACATTACGCTCTCGTTGCCTATGCCACGCTGATCGAGGTCGGGCGCATGGCGCCCGAAGGCCTCGACATGTTCAACAAGGACGGATCGTCCGTGGAAATGATCGGGGCGGAACACAGCCCCGGCATGGAAGTGCACAACGGCACGCTCGGAATCGGCCTCTCGACGGCGGCGGGCCTTGCATGGGGCCGCAAGCGCCGTGGCGAGCCCGGGCGCACCTGGGTCTTCATGTCCGACGGCGAGGTCCAGGAAGGCCAGACCTGGGAAGCCGTCGCCGCCGCGTCCCACCACCGCATCGACAACCTCTACGCCATCATGGACGTCAACCGGCAGCAATGCGACGGCGCCATGTCGAGCGTCATGGACGTCGGCGACATCAAGTCCAAGATCGAGCAGTTCGGCGGCGTCGCCGTCCGGGTCGACGCCCACAAGCTCGACCAGATCCGCGAAGCCGTGAAGACGCCCCATCGAGGCAAGCCGCTGATCATCCTAGCGAACTCGTCACCCTTTCGCGGAATGCCCAGCCTCCAGCTGCGCTTTCCGGGCCTGCACTACGTCCGTTTCAGGTCCGAGAAGGAACGATCCGGCATGAACAGGGAGATCGCCCGGTCGCTTCGCGTCGACCCTGTCGCCTACGAGGGAGCGCACTGATGGTCGAACTGGTCAGCCGCCCCTATGCACGCGCCTTCGAAGAATATGCAACACGGTACCCCAACGAGATCCTGTGCCTCTCCGCGGACCTGACATCGTCCTGCGAGATCGACGGCTTCCGCGACCGCCACCCGGAACAGTTTCTCTCGCTTGGCATGGCCGAGCAGAACATGATGAGCTTTGCCGGCGGCCTCGGCCTCGCCGGGTATCGCCCCTTCGTCCACACCTTCGGCGTCTTCATGTACCGGCGCCCCTATGACCAGCTGGTCGCATCGATCGCGTATCCCCGCCGCAAGGTCAGGCTCATGGGCTTTCTTCCTGGCGTGACGACCCCGGGCGGCATGACGCACCAGTCGATTGAGGACATCAGCGTCATGCGCTCGATCCCGAACATGACGATCCTTGAGTGCGGCGACGCGACGGAGGTCGAATCCGTCTGTGCGGCCGCCGACGGCATTGACGGCCCGGTCTGGTGCCGCGTCCTGCGCGGTTCGGTGCCTCGCCTGTTCGACACGCCGATCAGGGTGGGAGAGGTCCGCGTGCTGTCCGAAGGCACCGACGTTCTCGTCGTCACGTCCGGGATCTGCACGGAGGAGGCCATGCGGGCTCGCGCCGCATTCGCCAAGGCGGGCCTCTCGATCCGGCACCTGCACCTGCACACCATCAAGCCCTTCGACGCCGAGGCTCTCCTGGATCACGTGAACGGCGTGGCGCACGGCGTGGTCACGCTCGAGAACCATGTCACCGAGGGCGGCATCGGTTCGCTTGTGGCAGAAGTGATGGCGGACGCGGGCGTGGGCAAGCGGCTCATGCGCCTGGGCTTGAGAGACACCTACGCGCACGGCGGATCACGGCCTTATCTCATGAGGTACTACGGCCTCGACGCGCTGGCCCTCGTCAAGGGCATCGAGAGCTTGCTGGGCGAAGAGTTCGGCATCACCGAAGACGACCTCGACGCGGCCCGCGTGGATGACGTGCACTCGCTCGTCAAGGCGGAGGCACTGTGACACGCGCGATCAGGCCCGGGATCCGTCACGCACCACGCCTCGCGCGCCGAACCGGATCCGGGTCCGGCATCACGAATGCCATGCCTCAGTGCAAGACCGCATCCGCGGGCACGGCTCGATTCGAGCTCGCGACCCGATCGCCGATGATCAATCCCTCCGGTCCCGCGCTCACCCTTGCGGTCTGTCCGTCGCCCAGGTCGCCGGCAAGCAGCATCTCGGCCAGCTCGTTCTGGAGCGCGTTCTGGATGACGCGCTTCAGGGGCCGGGCTCCGTAGACCGGATCGTAGCCTTCGTCCGCAAGCCACTTCAACGCCGACTCTTCGAGATCGACCTTGATGTTCTGTCTGGCAAGCCGCCTGCGCAGCAGGTCGAGCTGGATCTCGACGATCCCGTCCATGTCTTCCCGAGTCAGCCGGTCGAAGACGATCATGTCGTCAAGACGGTTCAGGAACTCGGGCCGGAAGTGGTTGCGCACGGCCTCCATCACGTCCCGGCGCGCCTGGCCCGCATCCGCGCCGTCGGGCAGCCGGCTCAACGCCTGCGACCCGAGGTTTGACGTCAGGATGACGAGCGTCTGCTTGAAGTCCACCTTGTTGCCCTGGCCGTCCGTCAGGATGCCGTCGTCGAGCACTTGCAGCAGCACGTTGAACACTTCCGGGTGCGCCTTCTCGATCTCGTCGAACAGGATCACCTGATAGGGCCGCCGCCGGACCGCTTCGGTCAGGACGCCGCCCTCGTCATAGCCGACATATCCCGGAGGGGCGCCGATCAGCCTTGCCACCGAGTGCTTCTCCATGAACTCGCTCATGTCGATCCGCACCATCGCGCGATTATCGTCGAACAGGAACTCGGCCAGCGCCTTGGTCAGCTCGGTCTTGCCGACGCCGGTTGGTCCCAGAAAGAGAAACGATCCCAGAGGCCGGTTCTCGTCCTGCAGCCCGGCACGCGCCCGGCGCACCGCATTCGACACGGCGCCGATGGCCGATGCCTGGCCGATCACGCGCCGTCCGAGCTCCTCTTCCATGCGGAGCAGCTTCTCGCGCTCGCCTTCGAGCATCTTCGAAGTGGGAATGCCGGTCCAGCGCTCGACGACCTCGGCAATGAGTTCCGGCCTGACCGCCTCCTCGACCATGACATTGTCGTCGGCCGCCTCGGCCTCGGCAATCCGTTTCTCGAGACCCGGAATGATGCCGTACGACAGTTCTCCCGCGCGCTGCAGGTTGCCTTCGCGCTTCGCCTGGTCGAGCTCGGCCCTGGCACGGTCCAGCCGCTCCTTCACGACGCGTGCGCCTTCGAGCCTGTCCCGCTCGGCCTGCCAGGCCGTCGTCATCGTTGCGGACTTCTGCTGGAGCTCGGCAAGCTCGCGCTCGAGCTTGTCCAAACGGTCCTTGGACGCCTTGTCGTCCTCCTTCTTCAGCGCCTCGGCCTCGATCTGCAGCTGAAGGACCTGCCGGTCGATCGCGTCAAGCTCCTCGGGCTTCGAATCCACTTCCATGCGGAGCCGTGACGCCGCCTCGTCGACCAGGTCGATCGCCTTGTCCGGCAGGAAGCGGTCGGTGATGTACCGATGGCTCAGCGTCGCGGCGGCGACAAGGGCGCTGTCGCTGATCCGGATCCCGTGGTGCAGTTCGTACTTCTCCTTGATGCCCCGCAGGATGGACACGGTGTCCTCCACCGTCGGCTCGTCAACCATCAGGGGCTGAAACCGCCGCGCGAGCGCCGCATCCTTCTCGACGTACCTGCGGTACTCGTCGAGCGTCGTGGCGCCGACGCAGTGCAGCTCTCCCCTGGCAAGGGCCGGCTTCAAGAGGTTCGAGGCATCCATCGCGCCGTCCGTCTTGCCCGCGCCAACGAGCGTGTGCATCTCGTCGATGAACAGGATCACCTCGCCGGCGGCGGCGGTCACCTCGTTCAGCACGCCCTTCAGGCGCTCCTCGAACTCGCCGCGATACTTGGCTCCGGCAATGAGCGCGCCCATGTCCAGCGCCAGAAGCCTCTTGTTGTGCAGGCTCTCCGGCACGTCGCCGTTGACGATCCTGAGCGCGAGGCCTTCCGCGATCGCGGTCTTTCCGACGCCCGGATCGCCGATGAGCAGCGGATTGTTCTTGGTCCGGCGCGAAAGCACCTGCATCGTCCGCCGGATTTCCTCGTCGCGCCCGATGATGGGGTCGATCTTGCCCTCGGCGGCGGCCTCCGTCAGGTTGCGCGCGTACTTTTTCAGCGCATCGTAGCCGTCTTCGGCCGAAGCGGTGTCTGCGGTCCTCCCCTTCCGCAGGTCGTTGATCGCCGAATTCAGCGCCTGGGCGCTGACGTTTCCGGCCGCCAGCGCCTCCTTCGCCCTTGAGCGCACGACCGCAAGCGCGGTCAGGACACGCTCCACCGGCACGTAGCTGTCGCCGGCCTTCGTCGCGATCTTCTGGGCCTCGTCAAGCACCTTGACGGTCTGCTGGTCTGCGTAGACCTGCCCGGCATCGCCCGAGACCTGAGGAGTGCCGGCAAGGGCCTGGTCGACGGCCTCCACGACTCGCTCGGGCGCGCCGCCGGCCGCACGGATCAGGTTCGAGGCGAGTCCCTCTTCATCGTCCATCAGCGCTTTCAGCAGGTGTTCCGGCGCCAGCCGCTGGTGGTCTTCCCGGGTTGCAATTGTCTGCGCAGCCTCCAGAAAGCCGCGCGCCCGCTCTGTGAACTTTTGCAAGTCCATTTGTCTTCTCCTTTGCAAGCGCCCGCTTGTCAGCACCCTCTTCCAGGCATGCATCCATGGGCCTTGCGTCACATATGGGCAGCGGCCGGCCGCGGCGCAAGGGGTCGGGCAAGGACGCCGGCTCCGGACATCGCCGCGGTGAAGCCGGTCCACGATGGCGCCCCTGTTTGCCGCCGCCTGCGCCTGTTCCGGCACGATGCCCGTTCGCGTCCGCGGTCCAGGCTCGTGCCCGGAGCGGAAAGGGGCCAATTTGCCGTTGCACGGGCAGCAAATTTCCGCCCTACTTCGACATGGAGAAGCAAGGAGATCCCGCCGCACGTGCCAGACCCAAGCACACCCGTCATAGAAGTCGGCGACTTGCACAAGAGCTTCGGCACGCTCGAAGTCCTGCGCGGCGTCTCGATGGCTGCGCCAAAGGGCCATGTCGTTTCGCTGATCGGCTCTTCGGGATCAGGCAAGTCCACGCTTCTTCGCTGCATCAACCTGCTCGAGGACAGCCAGCAAGGAAGGATCGTCTTTGAAGGCGAGCCGATCTCCTGGCGCGGCGAAGGCGCGAACCGCAGGCCGGCAGACCGGGTGCAGGTCACGCGCATCCGCACGAACCTGTCAATGGTGTTCCAGCAGTTCAATCTCTGGGCTCATCTCACGATCCTCCAGAACGTGATGAAGGCACCCGTTACCGTGCTCAAGCGGAACCGTGCCGACGTGGAGGATGCGGCGCGGCGCTATCTTGAGCGGGTCGGCATCGGCGACAAGTGCGACGCCTACCCGGCGCAGCTTTCGGGCGGGCAGCAGCAAAGGGCAGCCATAGCGCGCGCGCTCTGCATGGAGCCCAGGGCGCTTCTCTTTGACGAACCGACATCGGCGCTTGATCCCGAGCTTGAGCAGGAGGTCGTGAAGGTCATAAAGTCGCTCGCCGAGGAGGGCCGTACCATGCTGCTTGTCACTCATGACATGACGATGGCGCGGGACGTCTCCGACCACGTCCTGTTCCTGCATGAAGGCCGCATCGAGGAGGAAGGCTCGCCCGACTCCCTTTTCGACGCGCCAAGGACCGAACGACTGCGGCAGTTCCTGAGTCACGTCCGGGCAGCCTGAAAACAACACGGCAAGGAAAACCAAGATTGCAAAGGGAGACCAAAAATGAAGAGACTCATCCTGACCATCGCGGCGCTCGCACTCGGCGCGGGGCTTGCTCATGCCGGCAGCCATACCGTCATCCGCATGGGCACCGAGGGCGCCTACCCTCCATGGAACTTTCTCAACGATGCTGGTGAAGTGGACGGCTTCGAGCGCGAACTGGGCGATGAACTCTGCAGGCGCGCGGAACTCACCTGCGAATGGGTGACCAACGACTGGGATTCGATCATCCCCAACCTCGTTTCGGGAAACTACGACACGATCATCGCCGGCATGTCGATCACCGCCGAACGCGACCAGGTCATCGACTTCACCCAGAACTACAGCCAGCCTGATCCGTCCGCCTATCTCGCAATGTCCGATGACATCGACGTGGATGGCGCCGTTCTTGCGGCGCAGACCAACACGATCCAGGCCGCCTTCATCGCCGAGATGGGGTGGACGCTCGTGGAGTTCGCCACGCCCGAAGAGACGATCGCAGCCGTCAAGGGCGGCGAGGCTGATGCGGTCCTGGCCGACAAGTCCTACCTGACTCCGATCGAGGCGGAAGACCCCGACCTCGTTTTCCTGGCGAGGAGCGAGCTCATCGGCGGTGGCGTTGGCATGGGCATTCGGGAAAGCGACACCGAACTCAAGGAGAAGTTCAACATGGCCATCCAGTCCATGAAGGACGACGGATCCCTGAACGCGCTGATCGAGAAATGGGAAATCGGCGAACCGTTCTGATCCGCAAGACATTCCGCACGCCCCGCGACGGACCTGCCGGGGCGTGCAGGCGTGATCCGGCAGGACGCCCCGGGCCCAGCCGGGCCCGGTTGCGGTAGCGGGAGACGGGTCGATTTTCGGGTTCTGCGCCGATCCGCAAGCGCTCGACACCGCAAGGTGGATGGCGTGCTACCTGACGACGGGGAAGCACTTCGGGTTCTACTGGTCCTTTGTCACCGTCCTCGTCCTCCTGGCGGTCACCGCTCCCGCCGCCCTGCTCTTCGGCTTCGGCGGCGCGACGGCGGCGCGAAGCCAGTTCCTGCCGCTTCGCTGGTTCGGCACGATATACATCTCCATCGTGCGCGGCGTGCCGGACATCGCGTTCTTTCTCTTCTTCGTCATCGCGCTTGACCAGGGCTTCGAGTTCCTGCGTCACCAGTACCTGTGCCCGGACTGGACCGACAGGATCTGGCAGGGGAACGATTTCGTCGTCTGCAGCGCGGCAAAGCTGCCGCTGGGCAACGCGCCGCAATGGATTCACGAAGTCTACGGCTTCCTTCTCGCCGTCCTGACATTCGCGATCGTCTTTGGCGCCTTCGCCGCGAACGTGCTCCACGGCGCGATGCAGGCGGTGCCGCGCGGGCAGATCGAGACGGCGGAAGCCTACGGAATGACGCGCCGCCAGGCCTTTTGGCACGTGCTCGTCCCGCAAATGTGGATCTACGCGCTTCCCGGCCTGTCCAATCTCTGGATGCTCCTCATCAAGGCGACGCCCCTGCTCTTCCTTCTCGGCGTCGAAGACATCGTCTACTGGGCGCGCGAGCTGGGCGGCACGAAGCAGGCGCGCTTCTCCGACTACCCGCATGGCGACTGGCGGCTCTGGTACTTCCTCGCGCTGCTCGTGTTCTACCTTGCGTTCACGAGGCTCAGCGAAGTCGTCCTGTCACGGCTCACGCGCCGGCTCAGCCGCGGACAGGCCACGGTCGGGGCAACGGCATGAGCTGCTGGGAGACCATCCAGGACTACGGCCTGCGCGCGATCGGCATCGGCGAGCGCCTCCTGCCGCGCGAGGGCTTCGACTTGTGCCAGCAATTCACCCTGATCGGTTCGGGGCTCATCTGGAACGTCTACTTCGGCCTTCTCGCGTTGCTTGCCGGCTTTTTCATCGCCAACGCGGTCGCGCTGTGCAAGGCGTCATCCAGGCCCTGGATCCGGAAACCTGCCGAATGGTTCATCCTCGTCTTTCGCGGCTCGCCGCTCTTCATCCAGTTCTTCCTGGCCTATTTCATCTTCCTGCGCATCAAGCAGGCGGGCTACATGCCCTGGCTCACGTCGGCGCAGGCCGGCGCGCTGATCGTTCTCGTGCTGAACACCGCCGCCTATTCCGGAGAGATCTTCTTCGGCGCATTGCGCACCGTGCCTCGCGGCGAGGTCGAGGCGGCGGACGCCTACGGCTTCACCGGGTGGAAGAGGTTCGTCTCCATCGTCTGGCCGACAACCATGAGGCTTGCATGGCCAGCCTACACCAACGAGGCCATTTTCCTGTTTCACGCAACGACGCTGGTCTTCTTTTCCGGGTTCCCGACATGGAGACAGCAGGGCGATGCCCTCTACTACGCGAACTACTTCGCGGACAAGACGTTCAACCCGTTCATTCCCTACCCGATCGTGGCCTTCTACTTCATCCTCCTGACCCTGGCCCTGATCGGATCATTCGGCCTTGTCAACAGGAGGCTCAACCGTCACCTGCCGCAGGAGCGCCGCACAAGGCTGAAATTCCGGCCCAACATCATCCGGTGACGCAAGCAGGGCTTCGACGATTCCAGACCCGGAACAGCCTGGCCCGTTCTCGGGCAAGTGCGCGCGGAACCGGACGGCGCGCCATGGGGCGGGCGATGCTTGCCATCGGCGCAGGAAGCATCTAGGGCGGCACCCATGATCCAGTCTGACGATCGCCTGATTGTCGCGCTAGACGTCCCGGACGCGCTGGCGGGTCTTGATCTCGCCGCGCGTCTTGGCGACAGCGTGTCCTTCTACAAGATCGGGCTTGGAATGCTGACTGGCGGCGGCTTTGCGCTGGCAAGCGAGCTCAAGCAGGATCACGGCAAGCGCATCTTCCTGGACATGAAACTCTTCGACATAGGCGCTACGGTCGAGGCTGCCACGCGGGGCCTCGCCCGAACCGGCATCGATTTCCTGACCGTTCACGGAGATCCGCACGTGGTCCGCGCCGCCTGCGAAGGCGCGGCAGGTTCCCCAATGAGCGTCCTGGCAGTCACGTTCCTCACATCGCTCGACCGCAGCGACCTTGATGCAGCTCAGACCAAGCCCGGAGAGATCGCCGAACTCGCGGCCGAGCGGGCCGCACGGGCATTCGAGGCCGGAGCAGACGGCGTCATTGCCTCGCCGCTTGAAGTTCGTGCAATCCGCACGCTGCCTGAAGCCGCAGGCAAGCTGATCGTGTCACCCGGAGTGCGGCCGAACGGCGCGGACCCCGGTGACCAAAAACGGATCGCGACACCGGCCGATGCCATCCGGGACGGGGCCGACCACGTCGTCGTCGGCCGTCCCGTCCATCACGCGCCCGATCCCTTGAAGGCGGTCCACGACATCGTCGCCTCGATCAGCGCGCGGACCTGACCGACGAGGCGCCGCCGAGTTTCCTGTCAAGAAAGCCGCAGATCGCTCCGCAGCAACCGTTCGCCAGGGGCCAGTCGCGTGCCTTCACCCGCAGAAGCGCGACGGCAGGAGAGAACCAACCACGTCAGCAGGCAATGACGGTCCCCTGTCCAGCACGAGGTCGGCCAGAAGCGCCGCTGCCGCAGGGGCGGTCTGGAATCCGTAGCCTCCCTGGCCAGCCATCCAGAAGAATCCCGGGTGGCCGGGCGCCTCGCCGATGACGAGCGCGCGGTCCGGCGCAAAGGTCCTGAGACCCGCCCAGTTCGTCTCCATCCTCGCAACCGGCTCGGTCACGTATGGCTGGTAGCGCGCAATGCCTTCGGCCAGCACCATGTCGTCCGCCCATGCATCCATCGGCTCCAACGGGTCCTCCTCGGCCGCCGAGACGATCCAGCCACCCGCATCGGGCTTGGCGTACCAGGAATCGCCCGGCCCCATCAGCAGCGGCCAGTTCCTGACGTCGCGGCCGCCCGGAGCCGGCAGCCGCGCGACCGACCGCCGGTAGGGCTGCAACCCGATCCGTGCCACGCCAGCCATGTCCGCGATTTCGTCCGCCCAGGCCCCGGCCGCGTTCACCACGACATCGGCCACGATCTTCTCGTCCCCGGCCGAAAGACGCCAGGCGGCGGCACGTTCCATTTTCGTGACGCTGGCCCCGACCCGTATGGTGGCACCGTGTTGCCGCGCTTCCGATGCCATGGCTTGCAGGAGACGGTTCGTGTCGATGTCCAGCGCGTTTTCGGAATACCCCGCCCGCGCGATGCCGGGAGACAGGATCGGCACCCGCGAATGCGCTTCCCGCACGGGGATTTCCGCAAGGTCAAGTGCGGCCATGTCGGACTCGAAAGCGTCGGTGTCTTCCTGGAACGCGACGGCCATGAGACCTCGCGGCGACAAGACGTCCAGCGATTCGTGAACCGGGCGTGACGCCCGGTTCAGGACGCGGACGGTGTCATTCCCGTAGTCCTCGATGAACATCGCGGCCGAACGCCCGCTCGCGTGGTAGCCGAGCGCGGTCTCGCGTTCCAGCACCAGGACGCGCGCCGACGGGGCCAGCGACGCCGCTGCAGCCAAACCAGCGATTCCGCCGCCGACTATGGCGACGCGCGTCACGCTTCCTCCAGACGGTCGGTCGCGGGAGGCGGCGCGGGCGAGAGCGCCGACAGCCGGGCATGCAGCGCATCGTCGATCCGGAATTCGATGGCCGCAAGGGACGGCGCAAGCTGCTCCATCGACTTTCCCGAGATGATGGGACCCCATACCCCTGGATGCCGCGCGACCCATGCCGCCGCCAGGGTCGCCGGAGCCGCGCCGACCTCCTCGGCGATCTTGACCAGGGTCGCCACGGCCTCGTGCATCCAGTCGAACCCGTATCGAGCGGCATAGGTGTCGCTGGTGGTGAGACGGCCGGTCTCCCCGGCAGCGTACTTTCCGGTCAGCAGACCTCCGCCGAGAGGAGAATAGGGACAGACGGCCAGGCCCTCCGCAATGGCCATGGGGAGGATCTCGACCTCCACCTGCCTCTTCACCAGGTTGTACATCGGCTGCAGGAACCGGATCTCGACGCCAAGCCCGCGCGCGACCTCTCGCGCCTTCATGACCTGCCAGGCCGCGCAGTTGGAAACGCCAAGGGTCCGCACCGAACCGTCTTCCCTGAAACCGGCCAGCGTCTCGAACGTCTCCTCAAGCGGCGTCTCGCCATCCCAGCGATGGAGGTAGAGGAGATCGATGGTCTCCAGGCCGAGCCTCTTCCGGCTCGCGCCGAACTCCTCTTCGATCCGGGCCCGGCACGCACCGTGATACCCGCATTTCGTGGCGACGAAGACGTCGTCACGTTCCGGTGCGACCAGGCGCCCGGCAATTTGCTCGGAACGACCCTCGGAATAGAGAAACGCCGTGTCGAAGAAGTTGATGCCCGCCTCGCGGCAGGCCCGGTACATCTCCGACGAGGCGGCTTCGTCCGCGGCGCCGCCGAACTGCATCGTGCCGAAGCTGAACCTCGACAGTGCCTGCCCGGAGATCGTTCTCAAGCCCGGCATTGGTTCGGTTCGCTTCCGTGTCCGAAGGCCCTTGGTTCGAGGATGCCGCGTGCTTCCGGCACGTAAGGACGCGGCGCCCGGAGGTTTCCGCCGGCGCCGCGTCGGGCAGGCGAGATCAGTTGGGGATTTCGCCCGTGATCCCCTCGACGTAGAAGTTCATGCCCAGCAGCGTCCCGTCATCGGCGGTCTCGCCTTCGCCAAGCCACGACGATCCGTCCTGCATGTTCAGCGGACCGGTGAAGGGATGATACTCTCCGGCCGCGATCGCGTCGCGCATCGCCTCTGCTTCGGCCTTCACGTCAGCGGGCACCGCATCCGTGATTTCGCCGATCTCGACCATGCCGGGGCCGATGCCGTCCCAGACGTCAACGCTCTCCCACGTGCCGTCCATCACGGCCTGCACTCTTGCAATGTAGTACGGCGCCCAGTTGTCGATGATCGAGCTGACGCGCGGCAGCGGCGCATATTCCGACATGTCCGAGGCCTGGCCGAACGAGATCACGCCCGCCTCTGCAGCGGCTGCCTGCGGCGCAGTCGAATCGGTGTGCTGCAAGACAACGTCCACGCCGTTGTCGATCAGCGCCTTCGCGGCATCCGCCTCCTTGGGAGGATCGAACCAGGTATAGACCCAGATCACGCTCATCTCGACATCGGGGTTTGCCTTCCTGGCATGGATGTAGGCCGAGTTGATGCCACGAATGACCTCGGGAATCGGGTAGGACGCGATGTAACCGATCTTGTTGGTCTTCGTCATCTTGCCCGCGATATGGCCCTGCACCGCACGTCCCTCGTAGAATCGCGCGGAATAGGTGCTGACATTGTCGGCGCGCTTGTAGCCGGTCGCGTGCTCGAACTTCACGTCCGGGAAATTGGCCGCCACGTTGATCGTCGGATCCATGTACCCGAACGAGGTCGTGAAGATGATGTCTGCGCCCTGAAGCGCCATCTGGGTCATGGCCCGTTCGGCGTCAGCGCCCTCGGGCACGCTCTCCTGGTAGACGGTCTCGACCTTGTCGCCGAAGTGCTCCTCCACGGCCAGAAGGCCCTGGTGATGCTCGTAGGTCCACCCGCCGTCTCCGATCGGCCCGACATAGACAAAGCCGGCCTTGACCGGCCCGTCACCGTGACTGCCGCCAAAGGCCGGCAGGTTCATCGACATTGCGGCCACAGCCGCCAGAAGTACGATTTTCGTCATGTTCTCCCCCATTTTCCAAATGCAAGGACTCTCCTCAGCCCGAGGCGTGGAACGTGCGCCCAAGCGAATTCGGCGCATTGACCTGTGCACGCCTTTTGTCGGACGAAATGATGACCAGCACAAGGATTGTTATCAGGTAGGGCGACATCGACAAGAGCTCGACCGGAATCGCGATCCCTGCCGCCTGCAGGTTCAGCTGCAGAACGCTGACGCCGCCGAAGAGGTAGGCGCCGAGCAGGACCCGCCATGCCCGCCAGGAGCCGAAGACCACGATCGCCAGCGCGATCCAGCCGCGACCCGCCGTCATGCCCTCCGTCCATTGCGGAACGATCACGAGGCTCAGGCAGGCCCCGCCCAGGCCGGCGAGCGCGCCGCCGAAGGCGATCGCCGCCAGCCTTGTGCCAAGCACGGAGTAGCCAAGCGCGTGCGCCGCCTCGTGGCTTTCGCCGACGGCACGGAGAATCAGGCCGGACCGGGTGGATCTCAGGTACCACCAGACGCCGACAACCATGGCCAGCGACAGGTAGACCAGGGCGTGCTGGCTGAACAGGACCGGTCCCAGGAACGGCAGTTCCGAAAGAAGGGGCAGGTCCAGTCTCGGCGATGCCGGAGGGCGGACGCCGACGTAGCCCTGACCCATCAGCGAAGAGATTCCCAGTCCGAACAGCGTGAGTCCCAGACCCGTCGCCACCTGGTTTGACAGGAGGACCTGCGTCAGCACCCCGAAGAGCAGCGCCAGCACCGCGGAGGCGGAGGCGGCTGCCAGGAATCCCAGGGCGGGCGAACCGCTTTCGACCGCAGCCATGAAGCCGGCGACCGCGCCAAGGATCATCATGCCCTCGACGCCCAGGTTCAGCACTCCCGACCTCTCGACCACGAGTTCGCCTATGGCAGCCAGCAATATTGGCGTTGACGCGAGCAGCAGCGCCGAAACCAGCAATGCGGGGTTGATCGACCCTAGCTCCATCTTGACGGCCCTCCCTCTCTCGGCGCGCCATGCCACGCCCGTGGGCCCCGCCTCCGATGTCGAGGGCAGGACGCCAGCCGACGGCGCCTCGCCGGAAGATGGCAAGGCTCCCGTGACAGGGCCGATTGGAGAATGGCCGGCCGGCCCGTCCCGGCATCGATCATGTCCCCGCCCTCGCACCGATCCTGACCCGGTAGTTCGTCATCACGTCGAGTGCCAGGAGGAAGAACAGCAGCATTCCCTGAAACGCCTGGATTGCGGCCGCAGGCACCCCCAGGGTGGCCTGCGCCGCCTCTCCGCCAATGTATGTCAGGGCCATCAGGAGGCCAGCAAGCAGGATGCCGACGGGATGCAGCCTTCCGAGGAAGGCAACTATGATCGCGGTAAACCCGTATCCCACGTTGAAGTCGATGCTGACCTGCCCGGCCGGGCCGGCAACCTCGAAGAGCCCCGCGAGTCCGGCCAGCGCTCCGGACGCGCCCAGGCAGGTAAGCACCAGCAGCCCCGGGTTCACGCCTGCGAACCGGGCGGCGCGCGGGCTCGCACCCGCAAGCCGGATGTTGAATCCAAGAATGTGCCGGGACAGCAGGACATGGCCCAGAATGACCGCGATGAAGGCGGCCACGACTCCCCAGTGCATGCCCGACCCGGCGATCAATTCATGGTTCGCGGCCGCATCGTAATGCCTGAGGTTGCGCGAGCCGGGGAACCCGGCTCCGTCCGGACTCCTCAGGGGACCGAGTGCCATCCAGGCCAGTATCTGCTCGGCCACATACACGAGCAGAAGCGAGACCAGGATCTCGTTCGTGTTGAAGCGGGTCCGGAGAATCCCGGGGATCATCGCCCAGAGGAACCCCCCAAGGCCGCCGGCCAGCACCATCAGGGGAAAGATCAGCCATCGCGCCTCGAGCGGGTAGAAGGCCAGCCCGACGGCGGCACCGCAGATCGCTCCCACGATGTACTGGCCTTCCGCGCCGATGTTCCAGACACCGGCGCGAAAGCCGAGCGAAAGCCCGATCGCGATCAGGATCAGGGGGCCGGCCTTCACCAGCAGCTGGCCCCTGTAGTAGAACGCGAACTCGCCGAGGACCGGATCCCAGAATATCGTCCGGATCACGAGCAGCGGATCCTTGCCCAGGAACGCGAACAGCAGGCCTCCCGCCACCATCGTCGCCAGCACCGCGAGCGGCGGCGTAGCCCAGGCCCACGCGCCGGACGGCGAGGGACGTCGTTCCAGCCTGATCACGGCGCCGCCTCCCCGGACCCGACAGCGTGGCCGGATCCGGCGGGCACCTGCCCGGTCTCGAGGTCATGGGCGCCGCCAAGCATCAGGCCGATCTCTTCCAGGGTCAGACCGGCGGTGTCCCGGGGCTTGCTCAGCCGCCCTTCGTTCAGCGCGGAAAACCGCGTCGAGATCTCCATCAACTCGTCCAGATCCTGGCTGATCACGATGACCGCGGCGCCCTGGCTCGCCAGGTCGAGCAGGGACTGCCGGATCGCCGCGGCGGCCGCCGCGTCAAGGCCCCAGGTCGGCTGGTTCACCACCAGAACGTCCGGCTGCTGCAGGATCTCGCGGCCGATGACGAACTTCTGCAAGTTCCCGCCCGACAGCGACCGTGCCACGCTCCCGGCCCCCGGGACCCGGACATCGAACCGTTCGATCACGTCTTCGGCATGCGTGCGCGCCTTGCCCCAGTTCACGAACCCGCGACGGACCATGCCCATGCGGCGTCGGCCGGACAGCGCCGCGTTCTCGACAAGGCTCATGTCCGGCGCCGTCGCGTGGCCGAGGCGCTCCTCGGGGGCCGCAAGGACGCCAAGCGCGCGGCGCTCGTTTGGCCCGAACGAACCGATCGGCAGGTCGCCGAGCAGAATCGACTCGGCCGGGCTGCGCAATTCCCCCGAAAGAACCGCGAGCAGCTCGTCCTGACCGTTCCCAGCGACGCCGCCGATCCCGAGAATCTCGCCTCGCCGCACTTCAAGGAACACGTTCTTCAGTTCCGTCCCGAATGCGGCCCCCGATGCCGCGGTCAGCCCGGCCATCGACAGCGCCACCTCACCTGGCTCGCGAGTCCTCGCTGCAGGCAAGGCCAGTTCGCTCCCGACCATCGTCTCGGCAAGTTCCCGCGCGGATTTCCGGCGAGGGTCGCACGAACCGGTCACCTTGCCGTGCCTGAGTATGGTGGCCCAGTCGCAAAGGGCCCTGATTTCCTCGAGCTTGTGGCTTATGTAGAGGATGAGCTTTCCTTCGGCGCGCAGCCTCTTCAGCGTCTCGAAGAGAATCGCCACTTCCTGCGGCGTCAGCACGCTTGTCGGCTCGTCCATGATCAGGATGTTCGGATCCTGCAGCAGGCACCGGATGATCTCGACCCGCTGCCGCTCGCCGGCTGACAGCGTGCCCACCAGCCGCGTCGGGTCCAGCGGCAGCCCGTAGGTTTCGCTCACTTCACGAATGCGCGTGGCAAGCTCCCGCATCGGCGGCGGCACTTCCATCCCAAGGGCGACATTCTCGGCAACGTCCAGCGCCTCGAAAAGGCTGAAGTGCTGGAACACCATCGCGACCCCGGCTTGACGGGCATCGTGCGGTGACGCCGGAACGTAGTCCCGGCCCTCGACCCTCATCCGCCCTGCGTCCGGGCGCACGAGGCCGTAGATCGTCTTTACCAGCGTGGACTTTCCAGCGCCGTTCTCGCCCAGGAGCGCATGAACCTCGCCTTGGCGGGCGGAGAAGCTCACGTCGTCATTTGCCACGACGCCAGGATACGCCTTTCGCAGGCCCAGCACCTCCAGGAGCGGCGTGCTCACGCGCCTTGCCCCGTCACGGCCCGGACTCCTGCACGCACGCCCGCCCAGGCGAGCGTCGCTTGAGCATAGTGCCGAGACCGAACCTGTGGCGCCTCATGCAGCACCGCCCCTTCGGGCGCGCGGCCAAGGCTGAACGGTCTCGATTCGACCCGATTTCCAACGGAGATCCGCCATGGGGCCATTCTGAAAGGCCCGCCGCATCCGCACAAGCACGAATCCGCCCGCCGGATCCGGCACGCCGGGGCTTCTCCGGTGCGCCTTGAATCCGGCGCTCGGTGACGCATGGGCGAGCTCGTCGGCGTCGTCAGTTCGCCGAACGGGGCCGGGTTCCGCGATCTCCGTCGCTCGCCCTTGTTCGTGCGGACTCGATATGGGCCTCGATCCGTTCGACCCCTTTCTTGTCGACGCGGAGGCCCAGCTTCGTCCGCCGCCAGAGATAGTCCTCGGCAGTCATCACCCATTCGTTGGCAATGACCCAGTCCAGTTCCAGCGCGGTTACGGACTCGCCGAAGTCCTGTCCCATGTCGTCGAGCGTGCGGACCCCGCTGAGCATCCGCCTTGACTCGGTGCCGTAGGTGCGGGCAAGCCGCCGCGCCCAGCCCCTGCTCAGGAATGGATGCTCGGCCAGCAGTTCCGCGACGAGATCGTCCCTTCCGTCGACCGGCAGATCGCCTCCGGGCAGGGGCACTCCCGCAGTCCAGCCCCGCGCCGGACTTCCCAGAAGCGGAGCGATCATGGCAAGCGCCGCTTCGGCCAGCTTGCGGTAGGTCGTGATCTTGCCGCCATGGACGCTCAGGATCGGCGCACCGCCTGCATCGTCCACCTTCAGGACATAGCCGCGCGTGGCTGCCGTGGCCGAAGCGGCGCCGTCATCAAGAAGCGGCCGCACGCCTGCATATGTCCACACGACGTCGCTCGCCGTCACCGGATTCTTCAGGTACCGCGACGCGAATTCCAGCAGGTATCGCTGTTCCTCCGGAGTGCAGACGGGCGGCAGGGACGGATCGTCGTGATCTTCGTCGGTGGTGCCGATCAGGGTGAAGTCGTCCTCGTAGGGAATGGCGAAGATGATCCGGCCGTCCGTGCCCTGGAAAAAATAGCACTTCTCGTGGCTGAAGAGTCGCCGGGTCACGACGTGACTGCCGCGCACCAGCCGAACGCCTTCGAGAGCGTCCGCCTTCAGGACGTTGCCCGCTATGTCGTCAACCCACGGACCGCCGGCGTTGACAAGCATCCGCGCACGAACTTCAAGGGTCCTGCCTGCCGCTTCCAGCGTGACCCGCCAGAAGCGGTCCGCACGCTCTGCCGAAAGGACCCGTGTGCGGGTCATGATCCGCGCTCCGCGTGCGGCGGCGTCGCGGGCGTTCAGGACGACAAGCCGCGCGTCCTGAACCCAGCAATCGGAATACTCGAACGCCCTGCGAAACTTCAAGTCAAGGGGCTCTCCGGCCGGGTCGACGTCGAGGTCGAGCGTAGCCGTGCCCGGCAAGGTGCGGCGCCCCCCGAGATGGTCGTAGAGAAAGAGACCCGTCCGGATCAGCCAGGCCGGGCGACGACCCTTCATCCACGGCATGACGGCGGCGAGAAGCCTTGAAGCCGGCGTGCCGACGTCGAATCTCATTTCGCCATGATAGGGAAGAACGAAGCGCATCGGCCATGAGATGTGCGGCATGGCGCGCAGGAGGACCTCTCGTTCGGCAAGCGCCTCACGCACCAGGCCGAACTCGAAGTACTCCAGGTACCTCAGGCCGCCGTGAAAGAGCTTGGTCGACGCGCCGGACGTGCCCGAGGCGAGGTCGTTCATCTCGGCAAGGCCTACGCTCAGGCCCCTGCCCGCCGCATCGCGCGCGATGCCGCAACCGTTGATGCCGCCACCGATGATGAAGAGGTCGAAGGTGCCGGGTTCGCTGCGCATCTTGCCGTCCAGTGCAAATCTCCCTGTTTCGCCTCGCCGCGTCGATCCGGCAAGGCTCCGGTGGGCAATTGATCCTGCCCGCTGCAGCCATGCGCCTTGACCCGACTGGCTTGCGCACAACGCCGCGCTCGCCGGAAGATGTGCCGTATTCCGGGCGCGTTCAATGCTGAACTCGCCCGGACCACGCGACGGATCCTGGCAGCAGGCTTCGCCTCGGGAAACCAAGCATCGGGAACCGCCCATGGGAGCCAAGGCCCGCTGCGCGGGCCCGTCGGCGCGGGCTCGCGCCAGGACAGCCTGCATGTCCTAGATCCGGGTGCGCATCTGGTGCCCGGGAGCGAACAGGATCTGCACGGCCGTCACGGAGCGATCGTGATCCCAGGTCAGCCTGCTGACCGCGAGCAAGGCGCTGTTCTCCGGACAATCCAGGTGTTTCGCGTTCTCCGCCGAGGCCGGTTTCGCCGCGAAGGCGATTTCGCCCCGTGTGTAGGGAACGGTCTGCAACAGCCACTCGTTTGCGCTCATTGACCGAAAGTCCTGCTCAAGGGCTTCGGGCACGTGAACCGAGTTTATCCAGCGATCCTCCAGCGCGTACGGCGCATCGTTCGCCAGATGCAGTGCCAGGACATGCAGCAGCCTGTCCTGCACGCCAACGCCCAAGGCCGCGCTTATGCGGGTTGGCGCGGCGCGGGCTTCCCGGCGGACCAGCTGGTATCCGTAGCGCGCGCCGCGGTCCTCGACCTCGTGCCGGATCACCGCGATGTTCAGGGTCGCCTTGGCGACGGGCTGTGCGGCGACCCGGGTGCCCGCCTTGCGCCTGCGCTCGAGCAAGCCGGCCTCAGCAAGGCTGCGCAACGCGCGATTCACCGTCGTGCGAGCGCAGCCGAATTCCGTGGCCAGCTCGGCTTCGTTAGGGATCATGTCGCCCGGTTTCCATTCGCGTGCGTGAATCCGGCGCAAGACCTCCTCTTGCACGCTTTGCCAGGTCTGTGCCGTCTGAACGTTCACAAGGCGCCCTTCAGTTCATCGACGGCTCTCGCATAGTCGGCGGCTATTTCGGTTCTCGCGACATGCCTGCCTTGCATGACCTTGTGCCGGCCTGCCGACCAGACGTCTGAAACCAGCCTGTCGTCGCCCGCGAAGATCCATGCGTCGAGGACGGTATCCTCGCTGAAGCCGTGCAAGATCACCGACGTCGTGTCGAGTGCCAGCATGTCCGCCCAGCGGCCTGCTTCCAGGCGTCCGGTCCTGCGTCCGGCAGCCTGCGCACCGCCCCGCAGGACCTGCTCGAAAAGACGCCGCCCGGTCGACATCCGATCCGTCGCGAACGCTGCACGCGTGTGATCCCGGAGGCGCTGGGAGTAGTCGAGGGTGCGCAGTTCCTCCGCCAGCGCGATGCGGATGTTGCTGTCCGATCCGACGGCAAGGCGACCTCCCTGACCTGCCCAGCGCACGCCGTCGAAAATCCCGTCGCCCAGGCTGCTCTCCGTGATCGGGCACAGGCCTGCAACGGCTCCCGTCGCGGCCAGGCGGGTCGTTTCCGAGGGCGTCATCTGCGTGCAGTGGATCAGGCACCAGCGATCATCCAGCGCCATGTGATCCAGGGCCCACTCCACCGGCCGCGCACCCCATTGCGACAGCACCTCCTCGACCTCGGGGATCTGCTCGGCAAGGTGCATGTGCACCGGGCCGGCCGGGAACTGGTCGGCATAGGCTTTCAGGGTCTCCGCAGCGACGGCCCTCAGCGAATGCGGCGCCACGCCGATTCCCGCGTCTTCGGGAAGGGCCTTCAACGCGTTGCGCGCCGCATCGCGCAACCGCAGGAATCGGTCCAGGCCATTCCCGAACCTGACCTGCCCCGGCCCAAGACCGCGACCGTCGCATCCGCCGAACTCGTAGTGCACCGGCAAGAGGCACAGGCCAATCCCGGTCCTGTCCGCGGCGGCAGCGATGCGCTCTGACATCTCGCCGACATTGTCATAGGGCGTGCCCGCGGGACCATGATGCAAGTAGTGGAACTCGGCATTGGTGCTGTATCCGGCCTCCAGCATCTCCATCTGAACGAACGCGGCGATCGCCTCCACGTGGTCGGGCGTCAGGTGGCCCAGGAAGCGGAACATCAAGTCGCGCCACGTCCAGAAGCTGTCCGTCGGGTTTGGCCCCCGACGCTCGGTGAGGCCGGCCATCGCGCGCTGAAAGGCGTGGCTGTGAACGTTGACCGGCGACGGGAGCAGCAGTCCAACGCAATGGCCGGCTTTCGGAACGCCGGTCTCCACGCTTGCAATGCGTCCGGACTCGTCCACCGCCACCGCAACTTCCGATGCCCAGCCGGTCGGAAGCAGCGCCGATTCTGCCCAAATCTGCATTTTTTTGTCCGCTTGACATGATATTATGTATACACATAAAAACATGGACAGGTTCCCGATGCAAGCGAGTCGTTCCCGATGCTCCTGACCAATGCCCGCATTGTCACGCTGGCCGACGATGACAGCTATGGACTGGTTGAAGACGGGGCGATCGCGATCAATGGCACCCGCATCGCCTGGGTCGGGCCGCGAACCGGCCTGCCCGCGCCATTCCAGGCCCTTGAGGCAGAAGACCTCGGAGGACGCCTCGTCACGCCCGCATTGATCGACTGCCATACGCACGTGGTCTTTGGCGAAAACCGCGCGGCCGAGTTCGAGCTGCGACTAAGCGGCGCAAGCTACGAAGAGGTGGCCAAGGCCGGCGGGGGGATCGTCTCGACAGTGGCGGCGACACGGGCCGCGAGCGAGGAAGCGCTGCTTTCGGATGCGCTGACCCGGGTCGACGCGATGATCGCGGAAGGCGTCACGATGATCGAGGTGAAGTCCGGCTACGGGCTGGACGTGAACAGCGAGTCGAAGATGCTGCGCGTGGCGCGCGCCATCGCGGGGGCACGCCCGGTGGATGTGCGCACCAGCTTTCTCGGCGCCCATGCAACCCCGCCCGAATGTCATGGCAATCGCGACGCCTATATCGACGACGTTTGCATCCCCGCCTTGCGGGCGGCTCACGCGGAAGGCCTTGTCGACGCGGTTGACGGATTCTGCGAAGGGATCGCCTTTGACGCCGCCCAGATCGCGCGCGTGTTTGACGTGGCCGCCGAACTTGGACTGCCGGTCAAGCTGCATGCCGAGCAGCTGTCAAACATCGGCGGCGCGCGACTTGCCGCGCGATACGGCGCGCTGAGCGCAGATCATCTGGAACATGCCAACGAGGGCGATGCCGAGGCCATGGCCGCGTCCGGCACGGTTGCGGTGCTGCTGCCCGGCGCATTCTACACGCTGCGCGAAACCCGGGTGCCGCCGCTCCAGGCGTTCCGCGATCATCATGTGCCCACGGCCTTGGCGACGGACTGCAACCCGGGCTCGTCGCCCATGACCTCGCCGCTCCTGGCCTTGAACATGGGCAGCACGCTGTTCCGGATGACGCCGCTCGAGGCACTCCTGGGAATGACCGCACATGCCGCAAGGGCCTTGGGAGTGGAGGATCGGGGACGGATTGTCGCGGGAATGCGCGCAGACCTGTGCGTCTGGGACATCGCGCACCCGGCCGAGCTGGCCTATCGCGTCGGGTTCAATCCCCTGCACGCGCGCATCTTCGAGGGAAGGCCGTGAATGTCCTTCTGGACCCGGGTGCAGCAACTCTTTCCCAGCTGAGCGACATCTGGGCCGCGCGGCGCTCGGTTCGGCTGAACCCGTCCGCCCATCCCGCGATCGACGCCGCAGCAAGAGTGGTCGAGCAGGCCGCTGCCGGCAGCGCTCCCGTCTATGGAGTCAATACCGGCTTCGGGAAGCTTGCGAGCGTCAAGATCGCGGCAGAGGACACGAGCGGCCTGCAACGGAACCTGGTCCTGTCCCATTGCTGCGGCGTCGGGGAGCCCCTGGACGTTGCCACGACCCGCCTGATGATGGTCCTGAAGCTCCTGTCGCTCGGGCGCGGGGCGTCGGGGGTGGCACTTTCGACCGTAACCCTGCTCGAGGACATGCTTGATGCGGGCGTGACGCCCGTCATTCCGGTTCAAGGTTCGGTCGGTGCGTCGGGCGACCTGGCGCCTCTCGCCCATTTGGCCGCGGCGATGATCGGAGAGGGCGAAGCCGTCCTTGACAATGCCCGGATGCCGGCCGGCGACGCCTTCGAGAAGGCGGGCCTGGCCCCGATCGTCCTTGGCGCGAAGGAAGGCCTGGCCCTGATCAACGGCACCCAGTTCTCGACCGCCTGCGCCCTGGCGGGCCTTTGGGGTGCCTGGCGGAATGCCGCGACCGCCGTGGTGACCGGTGCATTGTCAACCGACGCGATCATGGGCTCGACCTCACCCCTGCACCCGGCGATCCACGCCCTGCGCGGCCATGCCGGGCAATCCGCAGTGGCCGAGGCGCAGCGCAACCTGATGCGAGGGTCCGAGATCCGCGAAAGCCATCGCGTCGGCGACACAAGGGTGCAGGATCCCTATTGCATCCGCTGCCAGCCGCAGGTCACGGGCGCAGCAATGGACTTGCTCCATGCCGCGGGGCGCACGCTTGAAATCGAGGCCAATGCCGTCACCGACAATCCGCTTGTCCTTGTCGAGGACGGCGCGATCGTCTCGGGCGGGAACTTCCATGCCGAACCGGTCGGCTTTGCCGCGGACCAGATCGCGCTTGCGGTGTCGGAGATCGGCGCGATTGCCCAGCGGCGCGTCGCCTTGATGGTCGATCCGGCGCTGTCCTTTGACCTGCCGCCATTCCTGACGCCGGATCCCGGGCTGAACTCCGGCCTGATGATTGCCGAAGTGGCCACCGCGGCCCTGATGAGCGAAAACAAGCACCTCGCCAATCCCTGCACCACCGACAGCACGCCAACCTCGGCGAACCAGGAGGATCACGTCAGCATGTCCGCCCATGGGGCGCGGCGGCTTGAGCGCATGAACGCCAACCTGAACGTGATCCTGGGCGTCGAGGCCATGTGCGCCGCGCAGGGAATCGAGTTCCGCGCCCCGCTGAAGACAAGTGCCGCGCTGACGCGGGTCCTGCACGCGCTGCGCGCGAAGGTGCCGGCCGTGTCCGAAGACCGGTACATGGCCCCGTCCCTGGAATCCGCTGCCTGGCTCGTCGCGAACGGATCCCTGACGGATGCCGTCGCGCTCCCCGCCTATGTTCTGGGGGTGCGGGCATGACGCCCGTCGTGGTCGCACGCGGCACCGGCCCTGTCGTGTTGGGCATCCCCCATGCCGGGACCCACGTGCCAGACGGAATCAAGGCGCGCCTTAACGAACGAGGCCGCGCCTTGACGGACACCGACTGGCATATCGATCGGCTCTATGACGGCTTGCTGCCTGACGCGACCACCGTTCGAGCGACCGTTCACCGCTATGTCGTTGACGCCAACCGCGACCCGTCGGGAGAGAGCCTGTACCCCGGCCAGAACACCACGGCGCTCGTGCCTGCGACGGACTTCGAAGGGCGCGCCATCTGGGACGTCCCGCCGACCGCAGCCGACGTCAAGGCCCGTCGCGCAAGCTGTCACGCTCCCTATCATGAAACGCTGCAGGCCGAACTCGAGCGCGTGCAGCAGTTGCACGGAGTGGCGATCCTCTACGATTGCCACTCGATCCGGTCCCGGATCCCGTTCCTCTTCGACGGCACGCTGCCTGACTTCAACATCGGCACCAATCTTGGGACCACTTGCGCCCCGACGCTGCAGGACGCCGTCTTGAGGATTTGCGAGAACGCGCCCGGCTACAGCACCGTCTTGAACGGACGCTTCAAGGGCGGCTGGACCACGCGGCGCTACGGCCGCCCGGATGCGGGCTGCCACGCGATCCAGATGGAACTGGCGCAGTCGACCTACCTGACGGACGAAGCCCCGCCGTGGTCCTACGACGCAGGCAAGGCCGACCGCCTGCGATCCCGTTTGAAGTCCATCCTGACAACCTTGGCCGACATGGCCTCTAGCCTAGGAAAAGATCAATGACCGATCCACGTCACAACATCCGCGACGTCTTTCCCCCGACGGGCCCCGAGATCACCGCAAAGAGCTGGCTGACCGAAGCGCCGATGCGGATGCTGATGAACAACCTGCACCCGGACGTGGCCGAAAGCCCGCACGAGCTGGTGGTGTATGGCGGCATCGGCCGTGCAGCGCGCACATGGGCGGACTTCGACGCGATTGTTGCCGCGCTTGAAGGGCTGGAGGACACGGAGACCCTGCTTGTGCAATCCGGCAAGCCGGTTGGAATCTTCGGCACCCACAAGGACGCGCCGCGCGTCCTGATCGCCAATTCCAACCTCGTCCCCAACTGGGCCAACTGGAACCACTTCAACGAACTCGACAGGAAGGGGCTTGCCATGTACGGCCAGATGACGGCCGGGTCCTGGATCTACATTGGCACGCAAGGCATCGTGCAGGGCACCTACGAGACGTTCATGGAGGCGGGCCGCCAGCACTATGGCGGCAACCTGAACGGACGCTGGATCCTGACGAGCGGTCTGGGCGGCATGGGCGGCGCGCAACCTCTGGCGGCGGTCATGGCCGGGGCATGCTGCCTTGCCGTCGAATGCGACGAGACCCGTGCCGATTTCCGCCTGCGCACCCGCTATGTCGACGAGAAGACCGATTCGCTCGACGAGGCGTTGGAGATGATCGAACGCTGGACGGGCGCAGGCGAAGCGAAGTCCGTGGCGCTGATTGGCAACGCGGCGGACGTTGTCCCCGAACTGGCCAGTCGCGGGGTTCGACCCGACATCGTGACCGACCAGACCTCCGCCCACGATCCGATCCATGGCTACCTGCCGCAAGGGTGGAACGTGGCGGACTGGCGTGAAAGGCAGGAAAGCGATCCGAAAGCGGTGGAAGAAGCCGCCCGTGCCTCGATGAAGGTGCATGTCGCCGCGATGGTGGACTTCTGGAACCGGGGCGTGCCGACACTGGACTACGGCAACAACATCCGGCAAGTGGCCCAGGAAGAGGGCCTGGAAAACGCCTTCGCCTTCCCCGGATTCGTGCCCGCCTACATTCGCCCGCTCTTCTGCCGGGGCGTCGGCCCGTTTCGCTGGTGCGCGCTTTCGGGCGATCCGGAAGACATCTACAAGACCGATGCCAAGGTGAAGGAACTGGTCGACGATCCGCATCTGCACAACTGGCTCGACATGGCCCGGGAGCGCATTTCCTTCCAGGGGCTGCCGGCGCGGATCTGCTGGGTGGGCCTCGGCGTGCGTCACAGGCTCGGTCTTGCCTTCAACGAAATGGTGAGGCGCGGCGAGCTGTCGGCCCCGATCGTCATCGGGCGCGACCACCTGGACGGCGGTTCGGTCGCGTCTCCCAACCGCGAAACCGAGGCAATGAGGGACGGCTCGGACGCCGTGTCGGACTGGCCCATGCTGAACGCGATGCTGAACGTCGCAAGCGGTGCCACCTGGGTGTCGATTCATCACGGCGGCGGGGTCGGCATGGGCTTCAGCCAGCACGCGGGCATGGTCATCTGCTGTGACGGGACGGCAGACGCCGACCGCCGCATCGCACGCGTCCTTTGGAACGATCCCGCAACGGGTGTCATGCGGCACGCCGATGCAGGCTACGACATGGCCCTGGACTGCGCGCGCGAGCAGGGATTGAACCTGCCCGGAATCCTGGGAGCGTGACCGGCGTTGGCGGGCCTTGCGGCGCGCTCAAAGGGCCGACGGTCCCGAAGGCCGCAAGGCATGCGGCGGCGAGGGATCATGACATCGCGCGACGGCGTCCGCTTCGGGTGGAGCTTGCACCGATGGCCGCCGACAAACGGGCGGTCTTGCATGGCTGCGGGCGGAAGTTGACAGGCGCGGCCTTCAAACCTCTTCCCAGGGAAAGCTGTCCAGCCGTTCGGCCCCGTTGTCCGTGACAAGAACCTGGGTCTCGAGCTTGACGCTCTCCGAACCTTCCTCGCCGATCAGGCTTTCGACACAGACGACATGGCCCGGCTCGAACTGCCCGGACATGGCGCCATCGTCAAAGTCCACGTGCAACGGCACCACGGGCCATTCGTCAGCCATGCCGACACCGTGCAGGGCCAGCGAGTAGCGGAAATCGACATGTCTCGCCGGTATGCGCCAGCTCCTGGCGTTGAACTCCTCGAATGACAGGCCCGGCATGAGCAGCGCAAGATTGTGATCGATCTGGCTCAGCGCAGTGGAATAGAGCCTCTTCTGACGGCCCGTCATCGGGGAGTAGCCACAAGTCCAGCTGCGCGACAGGTCAGCGCAATAGCCATAGGGTCCGATCATGTCCGTGTCGAACGAGATCATTTCACCCGCCTGGCATGAGCGGTCCGAACACTCCTTGTACCAGGGGTTGGTGTTGGGCCCGCAGGTCAGCAGCTTGGTTTCGAGCCAGTCGCCCCCCGAGCGGGCGTTCTCGAAATGCAGATGCCCCCAAAGCTCGCGTTCCGTCACGCCCGGTCGGGAGTGGGCGTAGATCCGCGCCATGCCTGCCTCGCAAACGCGAATGGTCCAGCGCATCAGCTCGATCTCGTCGGCCGACTTGATCGCTCGCGCCATTTCGGTCAGTCTTGTCCCTTCGACATGTTCCAGCTGACGTTCCTGAAGGGCCAGCAGCGGCGACCCGTCCAGCTTGTCGATGGCGATGCGCCTGTTGCCGCCGCCATGTTCCTGCAGCAGCGCCGTGATCTCGTCCGCCCAGCGTGCCATGTGCCGGGGCGACTTGTCGCCCTTGGCCATGAACGTCCAGGAAGTGGAGTTCCGCAGATCGTCGATGCCCGGCAGGCCGTCATTGAGGTGCTCGCAGCCCTTGAACTCGAACATGACCGCAGGGCCATCCGTCACGATCAGCGCGTAGCGCATCGGGTTGTGCGCGGTCCAGACCTGCATGTTCGAACTGTCGAAGGCGTAGCGGATATTGATCGGATCGTAGAGCAACAGCGCCGCGACGTCGGCCTGCGCCATCGCGTCGCGGAACCGGCCCAGCCGATAGGCGCGGGCCCGGTCCAGCACATCCGGCGCGACCGGGCTGATCAAGGGCCTGTCCGCGCCCTCGCTGTTCAAGTAGGCCAGCTTGCGTTCGTCCCTGAACGGAAGCGGCATCTCGGTCATTTCGCGCGGCCTCCCCGGCAGGTCAGTGAAAGCTGTGCAAGTCAGTCGGCGTCAGGCCGAGCGGCCGTAGAACCCGATCCGTTCCTCTTCCGAAAAGGTGACGCCGGGCTTGTCGTAATACGAAAACACGGCGATCATCCGCTCCCGGTTTCCGCGGATCTCGGTCACGCGATGCGGGGTGTTGATGCCGCGAAAGACGTTCAGGGTGCCAGGTTTCGGCGTGAGTGTCCGCAGATCCGGATCCTCGTTCCGCAACAACCTGGCAACGCCGTCGTAGTTGGGATCGTCCGCAGTGCGCAGATCCGTGCGATACTCGAAGTCACCGCCCGCTTCCGGCGCCTGCAAGAGCAGCGTCGTGGTGAACTCGGAGCGGTCGAAGTGCCAGTTCAGCGTTTCGCCTTCGTGATAGGCCATGACGTTGATCCGGGCGAGCGGGTCATCCATGGCGAAGAGCGCCCGCTTGCCCATCGTCGCGGCCAAGAAATGCACCAGCGGCGGCCATGCGTAGATCTCGGTGACGGGGTTCGCTCCCAGCTGATCGGCGCACAGCGTGCGATTGACAGTCTGGAACCGTGTCAAGGCCGGATGATCCGGCGCCAGTTCCGGCAGATCCTTCTTGAAATAGATGTTGTGCATCCGGCTGTGGGTAAAGCTTGCGCTGGCCATGGTCGACTTGAGGTCATCGGCAGCCGCCTGGGCGACCTCCGGCTTCAGGAATCCCTCGAGATTGTACATGCCGTCCGCGGCCAGACCGACCCGGCATCGCTCGGCCAAGGCCTTGCACTCATCGCTGTCGGGTCGGTCGACCGGATAGGTCTCAAGATCAAGCAGGTGCTGCATTCAAGGTTCCCCCGGTGATCAAGAGACAGAATTTCCGGATCTTCACAACATGAAAGTTGCAACGGATGACACCGGCACTCGCGCCCGCTGCAGCTGGGCCCCGTTCGACCCTTGCGCGAATTCACCGGCCAGCCCGATCGTGCATTCGGATGCGAAAGCCGAACCGCCACGCAGTCCTCAATGATCGAGGTCGCTCGCGGCATCTGCCGAATTGGGCAAATTCCGCGCGGTTGCGGTGGCCGCCACGGGCGGGTCGTTTCGGGCGAGGTGCCTGGATCGGACGAAGGTGAAGCCCGGATTCGCCAAGGACCTCGCCGCTCTTCATCGTCCGGTGCCGGACCAGGTCACCGCCTGCCGGCATGTCGTGCGCAGTCGACATCCCTGCGCCGCTCAGGGCGGCAGCGACGGCGATCGCGCACGTGGAAGCCAGGCTGATCTCGCGGTTCGGGAGAACGGCATGCCTTTCGTCCTGAACAGGCCGGCCAGGTTCCGCATGTTCGCGCACGGTCGAGCAGCGCTGCGTGACAATTCCTGGCGCCTCAACGCGACGGCCGGGCGCGCGAACCGTGAGGAGGCGCACGCGGGGAACGCGGCATTCGACACGTCCTCAGGCCGCCCGAGCCGGATCTCGACCGCGGCATCGGCTGCGCTTCGTCCGGGAGCCCTGGTCGGCGTGACAATGTCCGGCACAAGCCACGGATGTCGAGGCGGTGGAGGCGGGCACGCTGCAGGCGGGCGGGCGGTCGGCACTGGCCGTCGTCCGCTACGATCGCACCTTCATGGCGGACGGTTCCGTCCGACGCCTGCACCAGGAAGACTTCACCCAGGCGCTGGGCCTTTTGCCGACGCAGAAATATGAACGGGGACCGTTGCCGGGACCATCCCTGAAGGACATCCTGGGCATGGGCGGCAAGGCCTGGGCCATGAAGCATGGCGTCTCTTCTGGCCTGTCCGGACAGGAACGGTCCCGGATCCTCGACCAGGTCATCTTCAACGTTCTCGTCGCGAACACGGACGCCCATGCGAAGAACTACGCCCTTCTTCTGAACGGCGGTCATGCAAGGCTGACTCCCCTGTACGACGTCTCCTGTGCCCTGCCCTGGAAACACATAGACCAAAACTTCGCCCAGAAGCTGGCCGGGAAGAAACGCAGGCCCGGGGACGTCGTGCCCAGACAATGGGACGCGATCGCCCGGGACTCCGGCTTTAACGCGAGTCACGTCCGCGAGCGGGTCGTGCGGATAGCCGACAGGATTTTCAGGAGCGGCCCCGAGGCCGCCTCGAAGGTGGCGGCGATGCCCGGCGTTCACTTGGGCACGGTGAACCTGGTCCGGGACATGGTCCAGTCCAACGCGCTTCGAATCATGGGTCGCATCGAGTCCTCTGCGCGCTCTGCGCCAAGACCGGTTTCCGCCCAGGGTGACCATGACCTGACCCTCGGCTGATCGCGGAGCGAAGGGCTGCCGGGGAGCCGCTTCCGGCACCTGCCTGCCCGGCCTGAAGGCCGGACGGCATCACGGTCCGGAATGGCTTTCGGACTCTTCCTGGAGCTTCGGCTCCTCGGGACGGCGTCGCAGGGACGACGCGGGAACGAAACCTGTCACATTGCGGATTCGCTCGGGCGTCGCGAGGGTGAGGTCCTGCACGTGACAGCGGGTCACGGCCTCGCGCAGCAGCCGGCGCCTCGAAGGGTCCGAGAACTCCAGGGCCGGGTCGACGTCGTCCCGCAAGCACATGCGGCCAATGCGCTTCTCGAAGAATGGGCAGCAACGCCGGTCGAAGTCAGGAGCGCACCTCCTCCAGACCAGGACCGGCGTGCTCGACGGCTCGCTCAGAGCCAAGTTCCCCGCGTGGCATCCCGGCCTCTTCAACGTGACAAGCTCAAGTCAGGCATTTGAGCGACCGGTTCCTTGACCCCGGAGATCTTGGCGGTTCCCGAGATTCCCAGGATCGCCTGCATGGACGCTTTGCAACGAGACGCACGAACGGCGGCTTCAAGACCCCCAAGCCTGCGGACGTGGTCCGTGAGCAATTCGTGCCAGCCGGCGCCTGGTGTTCACGGCTGGCAGACCTGCGGAACATTGCAAGGAAGGACCATTCCCTGGAAGAGGCGCTCGATCCGTTCCGCTTTCCAGACGATGTCCTGAAGAGGCGTGATCGAGTTATGTGCCGCGGTCATGGACGGTCTCTCGCGAACGGTCGACAAGGGCCTGCATCCGCTTGTTCCCGATGGCGCCCCTGCTGGCGACGTCGACCCTGCGGCCAAGGGTGCCGACGAGGCCGAACTCGAGGTCCGTGAAGCAGCGCAGCATGTTGTGTGGAAGCTCTTCTTGGAAATCGACGAGGAAATCCGCGTCGCTGGTCGCTGGATCGAAGTCGGTGCTGCGCGGCCGAACCGAACAGGTCCAGCCGCCTCACGCCGTTGCGGCGGCAGATCTCCGCGATCTCGTCTTTCCTGCTTTCGATTTCGGCGTGCATGGGCCCGGGCTTCCGAAGGCCCGGATTCCGTTCGGTTGCAAGCGTAGCCTGCCGCCAAGGTGAATTCCTGATGCTCGTGGGTGCAAGTTCTGGATGCCTGACCGGCGAATCCCGGGCAATTGACGACGGCGATCCGCGCGAAGCGTGCTTTCTCTTCCGGAACCGTTGCCTGGGTTCTGCATCCCGCTTCGGCGCTGACGGTAGGTTTCCACGGACTTCGGCACCAGCTGCGGTGCCGTGAGCGGCGCGGTTTGCTCCGTCCGGATTTCGTCTGCCGTGGCCGGCGTTCCGCGTTCCAGAGCCTTCGCCGCGCCGCGGCCATGACGCTGCTGCACGATGGCGTCGGCCGCGCCGTGATCGTCCTCTGGCTCGGCCATGAATCTGCCGAGACGACACAGGTCTGCCTGCAGGCGGATCTCCGCCTCAAGGAAAAGGCGATGGAGAGGACGCGCCCGGTCGACGTCAGGTCCAGCCGCTTCAGGCCCGACGACGCCCTGCCGGGCTTCCTGAAGTCACTGTGACTATGCCGAAAACGGCGGGAGAAAAACATGTGAATCAATGTTCCGGGACGCAAACGCGGCATAATCCGGTCGTCGGCATGTCGTGACAAAGGTGCATCCGGCCAGCCGCGCGGGAAGTCACTCTTCGTCGGTTTCCCCGCCTGTGCCGGACAGGCGATCGGCGACGCGGTCGGTCGGCAGCGCCGCGAGAAGCGGCGTGAAATCGCCTGCGCCGAACATTGTCCTGGCTGCATCGTCAACCACCCGGCAAGCCAGGCGCGCCAGCGCCGAGCCAAGCGAGATGCGGGCGATCCCTGCTTCGGCGAATTCCGAGCGCGTGAAGCGTGCAAAGGGGCCGGCGGCCAACGCATTGACCGGCTTTTCTGTCGCACGCACGACAAACTTGAGAGACTGCATTCCCGGGGGCATGGGCACGTAGAGGCAGTCGGCCCCAGCCTCGTCGAAGGCGCGAATGCGGTTCAGCGCCTCTTCCAGCCGGTAACTGCCGTTCAAGATGCCGTCGGCCCTTGCCACCAGCACGAAATCGCGTCCAAGCGCGCGGGACGCCGCCGCGGCGGCGCGAATGCGTTCGACCGCGAGCTCGAATCCGAAATGCGAGCCCGCGGAAAAGTCGGTGTCCTCGATGGAGATTCCGGCAAGCCCCGACTCGGCTGCGAGCCGAACCGTTTCGGCGCAGGTGTCGGGATCCGCGCCGAATCCGTCCTCGAAGTCCCCGGACACGGGCAAGTTGACGGCGGCAACCAGCTCTTGGGCATGCGCCAGGGCCTCTGCACGATCAACGGTGCCGCCGTCGGTCCGCCCAAGCGTGAAGGCATGGGCAGCCGAGGACGTGCCGATGGCTTCGGCACCCAGGGCGGCAAGCATCTTGGCCGAACCTGCATCCCAGGCATTCGCGAGAATGAAGGGATCGCCCTTGCGGTGCAGGGCGCGGAACGCCGCTCCGACGTCACGCGGCATGGTCCCTCGCATCGGCAAGCGCCGCAAGTCGTCCTGACGCCTCTTCGAACCGATGGTCCTCACGCGTCATGGCCGCCCGGAAGCGTCCGTCAGAAGCCCGTCTGCGGCTTTCGCCCGACATTGCCACGGTCCGCACGTCGGGCGGTTCGCTGGCGAAGGCATCCCCGGACTCGGCCATCGCACGGATGTCGAGCATGAACTGCGTCGCGTCCGCGCGGCTCCGGCAAAGGCGTGGGGTCGACGATCCCGGGTGGCCACGCCCAGGGGCCGCGCGCGACCAGGAGCAACGATGACGCCTTCCCGCAACGTCGACAGGCCGGCACGTTTCTCGAGCCTCGCGGCGATGGCGTCTCGAAACGCGCAGGTTCCGGCAACAGGGGTGCAGTCGGCAACTCCAGCGGACCGCGATGCACCTCGCCTCGACGGTCCCTGACGCGATGCCGACGTCATGCTCGCCGATCGCGGACGCAGCGACCGGCGCGCCTGCGCCGACCATTGCGAGTGCGCGGTCCAGGTTGCCCCTGCCGTCGCAGCCGGCACGGGCAACGCGATTGATTCGAGTCGTCCGGTTCACGTCGACAGCAGGATACGGAGTGCCGGAATTGTCAATCCGGCGAGGCAAGCGGCCGCGCAGCCGAAGCTGCGGCAGCACGGCCCGCCCTCAGCGCCAGGTCGGGTGGAACTTTCCAGCGGGAGAAAGCGTGAAGACGTCGCAGCCGTCAGCGGTCACGCCGACCGAATGCTCGAATTGCGCGGAAAGCGACCTGTCCCTCGTGACGGCCGTCCAGTCGTCTGCCAGGATCTTGGTTTCGGGCCTGCCCAGGTTCACCATGGGCTCGACGGTGAAGAACATGCCCGGCTCCAGAACCGCGCCCGTGCCCGGTCGACCGAAATGCAGGACGTTGGGCGGGGCATGGAACAGGCGCCCGAGACCGTGGCCGCAGAATCCCTGCACCACGCTCATCTGGTTCGACTCCACATAGGACTGGATGGCATGCCCGACATCGCCGAACGTGTTGCCAGGCCTGATCGCCTCGATGCCTTTCATGAGCGCGTCGTGAGTCACCTGGATCAGGCGCTCGGCCTTTCGAGAAAGCCCGCCCGCGACATACATCCGGCTCGTGTCGCCATGCCAGCCGTCGACGATCACGGTCACGTCCACGTTCAGGATGTCCTTGTCCTTGAGGCGCTTCTGCCCGGGAATGCCGTGACAGACGACGTGGTTGACGCTGATGCAGCTGGCGTGCTGGTAGCCCTTGTAGCCGACCGTGGCCGACGTCGCCCCAGCCTCCTCGATCATCCGCGCTATCGCCCGGTCGACATCTCCGGTTGCCGCGCCCGGCTCCACCATGGGAGCAATCTGGTCCAGGATGTGCGCAGCAAGCACGCCGGCACGATGCATGCCGGCATAATCCCCGGATTCATGAATGCGGATGCCGTCCTTGGTCAGACGGCCCTTGCTGTAGTCGTACACGGGACATCCTTCCTCTTCTCGCCCGCCATATAGTGCCTTCCGCCGGAAACCGCCAGTCATGCGCTGCCGGGGACTCGTTCAAGAACCGGCAGTTCGGAAGCGATTTCGACCCCGCCAAGCGTGATCCTCGTTCCGTGGCAAACCACCTCCACGCCAGCCGCGCATGCCCGGTCGAACGCGGAACCGTAGCCAGGGTCCAGATCGCGAGCCAAGGCAAGCCCGGCACAATCCGTCCGCTGCACGACATAGAGCATCACCGCCCGGAATCCCGCCGCCGCCACGGCGGACAGTTCGGCCAGATGCCTGGCGCCTCGTTCGGTCACGCAATCCGGAAATTCCGCCAGATCGCCGGTGCGATTGAGATGCACGTTCTTCACCTCCACATAGGCGTCGGGCAATCCGGGCTCCCTGAGCAAAAAGTCAACTCGACTGTTGGCGCCGTATGGCACTTCGCGCCGGATGTTGCGGTACCCGGAGAGGCCCTGGACATGCCCGGCAACCAGCGCCTCGGCAACGATCCGGTTCGGCACCAAGGTGTCTATGCCCGCGAGATGACCGCCCGGCAGTTCGACCAGGCGCCAGCCAAACTTGAGCTTCTTCCTCGAATCGTCGTTGGGTTCAAGCCAGACACGCATGCCGGGCGCGATTCTCGTATGGTTCACTTTTTGATTCCATGATGTTCCGTTTGCGAATCACGCGGCGAGCGCGACTTGCGCCACCGGCCCGTTTTCGTTGGCGCATTGCGAGGGCTTCCAGCCATTGCTGCGGCTCAGGCTCGGGACCAGCGCGGCCCATGCCCGGTCGAAGCGTCCGGACTTGAGAAGCGACCGGAAGGTCAGGACGCCCTGTCCGCCGTCGCGACCCCAGCTCTGCCCTGAGCGCTTCATCCGTGACGTCACCAGAACCTTGTTTGCGGATTCCACGGATCCCGATCCGATGGCGTAGCCCGCGTCGGCGGCGGCAGCGTAGTGCATGCGGTGACGGTTAGCGCGGAAGTAGGCGAGTTCCTTCCGAATCCCGTCGGCTCCCTTGCCCTTCCGCAGCAAGTGGCGAAAGGCGTCGATCACCTTGCCGGCCCCCTTGGGATCGTGGCGCAGGACGTGCCGCCACTTCTCGAACCAGGCCGTTCCGGCGGCCGTGTCCGGGCCAAAGGCGGCGTCGGCCGCTGCCTTCATGTGCTGGATCGCGTGCCAGATATCGAGAAGCATGACATCGGGGCACAGCGATTCCAGGAAGGGCCAGTTGTCCTTCGCGCCGTCGGCGACGACCGCAAGCTTCAGGTCCGGCTTGAGCGCCAGCCAGTGGAACGCCTCGGCGCTCAGCTGCGACTTCAGGCTCGCCTTGCCGGCCTCGGGAAGACGCCCGAAGTACCGGCTCTCCAGCATGTTCCCCTCGGCGTCGACCAAGGCCACGACGCCGCACGACGCCTCGCGCCAGCCAGCGTCCGTTGGCTTTCCTTCGGCCGTCTCGGCGTTCATGCGCATCATGACACCGTCGAGCGAGACCAGCAGCGACACCGCCCCCGCAGGCATCTCCTCCCGCTCCCGGAGATCCGGCAGGAGATCGCCGGAGCATGCCTCCATGCGGCTTCCGGCCTCTCCGGAAAGCCGCACCAGGGACGCCGTCGAAGGGCCCTTGCCGCAGAGCCGCCTCCAGGCGTCCTCGCTCTCGCGGGCCGTCAGGCCGCTCATCAGGTACATCGAGAGACCCGCCGCCGCCGGCGTCAGCCCGCATGCCGTCAGGCCGAGGACGGCCTCGGCGGGAACCAGCGACGCGCCGGTCCCCGAGGGACGGTACCGCGACCGCAGGAAGTCGACCGGCCCGAACATCGTCATCGCGCGGCCCGGCGTGACGTCGGCCTTCCGGTACGTCCTGCCGTCGGCCTCCAGAGACGGCCCGTGGCCGTCCAGCGCCTCGAACGCGCCCTTCAGGACTGAACGGGCCAAGCCGAAGACCATGTCGCGGAACGCGGCCTCGGCCTTCAGCGGGTCGTCCCGGTACAGGGTCGCGACGTTCCCCGCCAGGCCGATCTCGGCGGCCCGCTCGACCAGGGCGATGCCCGCCTCCGTCAGGCGCGCCTGCGCCGCCGCGACGGGTCCGCTTCCGCAGGGCGGATCCGTTCCAGCGTAGTTTCGCGTTCCCGGCCAATGGATTGACCCTGTTTCTGGACTCCCGGCCCGTTTCCTGTTACGCCTGATTCGCAACGAATCGGCGAAGGGAGCGGCGCCATGGATCTGTCGGAGGTGTCCGTCCGCGCGGTTGCGGGAGGCGAGGAGTCCCGCTTCAGGAGCCTGCTGCAGGAGCATCATTACCTCGGCGCGCTGCCGGCGATGGGCGAGACCGTCCGCTACGTCGTCCACCGTCACGAGCGCTGGCTGGCGCTGGCGGTCTTCTCGGCCCCGGCGCTGAAGTGCGGCCCGCGCGACGGCTGGATCGGGTGGGACCGCGGCGTGCGGTTCCACCGCCTGCACCTCGTGAGCAACAACTCCCGTTTCCTCATCCTGCCGGGCGGCCCGCGCAACCTCGGCTCGCGGGCGCTCGCGCTGTGCGCGCGCCGCCTCGTCAGGGACTGGCCGGCCCGCTTCGGGCACGAGCTCCTGCTGCTGGAGACCTATGTCGACCCGGCCCGCTTCCACGGGACCGTCTACCGCGCCGCCAACTGGATCGAGGCCGGGCTCACCCGGGGTTTCGGCCGCGCCGGGACGGGCTACCGGGAGCATGCCGAGCCGAAGCGCGTGTTCCTCCTGCCACTGTGCCGCGACGCGCGGGCCCGGCTCCGGAACGCCCATCTCGAACCCGACCTGCAGAAAGGAGTTCCCAAGGTGACCCTCAGCACGGAGCAGATGACGTCCATGCCCGCGTTCTTCAAGGACGTCGACGACCCACGGCGCGCGGCGGGCCGGCGCCACACGCTGCCCTCGGTCCTCGGCCTCGCCCTTGCGGCGACGCTGTCCGGCGCCCGCGGCTACAAGGCGATCAGCGAATGGGTCAACGACCTCTCCCCCAAGGTCCTGGCGCGGTTCGGCGTGCGCTTCCGGAACAGGACCCGCATCCCGCCGAGCCGGACGGTGATCCGCGACGTGCTTGTCCGGGTCGACCCGCGACAGCTCGACGACGCGCTTCGGGCGTGGACCGCGGCCAACGGCGGGACGGACAGCGCGCTCGCGATCGACGGGAAGACGATGCGCGGCGCCATCGACGACGACGGTCGCCAGACGCACGTGCTCGGCATCGTGGGCCACGACACCGGCGCCCACCACGGTAAAAAAAAGTCGGCATGAGAGCCGGCGCGGACCAGGAGGAGAAGCGGACGAACGAGATCGGCACGATCATCCCGCTGCTCGACACGCTTCCCGACGCCACGGTCGCGGGGCGCGTCGTCACCGTCGACGCCCTCCTGACCCAGCGCGCCCTTGCCGACTACCTGCTGGAACGCGGCGCGGCATTCCTCTTCACGGTCAAGGGCAACCAGAAGACCCTGATGGATGACATCCGGCTCCTGATGGACGAGGCCATGGCGGAGCGCCCCCCGGACTTCGTCCAGGAAAGCGGGAAGCCCGAGCACGGCCGCCTCGAGCGCCGCTCGATCTGGGTGTCGTCGGAGATCAACGACTACGTCAGGTTCCCCGGCGTCGGGCAGGTCTTCGCCGTGCACCGCGAGGTCACCGAGGTCAAGACCGGCGAGAGGAGCGCCGAGACCGCCGTCGGGGTCACCAGCCTGGGCCCGGAGGCCGCCTCCCCGAAGCGCCTTCCGTAATGGGGCCCCACCGTCAAGCACCGAATCCTGTGCATGAGCGGCCACAAGGCCCGAATCTGGCAAAAAATGTTCCGGCGCCGGCGGCAAGGGGCGCGGCGGTCATGCCGGGAGCGGCGTTGGCTTTTGGTCCGGAGCCGGGGATTGCCTGGTTCGCCGAAGCGACCTCACGAGTCTGGCGAGGCGAACCAGGCAATCCCCGGCGGGGTCGAAGCCGTTCAGGTTTCGTCCAAGGCCTTGCCTCCATGTTTCCGGGAAGGTCCACGTCGCGTCCGCCGCCGGGCATCTTCCTTCCGTCCGTGGTCAGCTCGTTGGCCGCCTACATGATGCCTGGTCCAATCAGGTCCCCGAGTGTCCATCTGCAGATCGTGCTCGAACGCGACAGAGCGGTTCGGCAACGAGGCGCTTCACGACATCATCGGGGACCGCGTCCCGGCAAGGGGACGTCCGTGGACGGGCCGCCTCTCAGGAGGCGGAGCCCGCTCCTTCCCTCTTCATCACAGGCTGCGGATCCGATGCAGCGATTCTCATGCCGGATCGGGCGACATCGCCGCCGCGCGGGCGAAGCGGAACTCCGTCCCGTCCAGCCACATCCGGAGAAGCACCACGCCCATGCGCCGGGCAAGCGCGGTCGTGGCGCGCTTCTGGCCACGCCTCCCCGCGACGCGCAGCGCCCAGGCCTTCAGCCAGCTCATCCTCTTGCCGTGGTGCAGCATCGACGTGGCGGCCTGGAAGAGCGCCGTGCGCAGCGCGACGTCACCGGCCCTCGTGATCTCGCCCGACACGTCTCGCTCCCCCGACTGGCTTCGCTTCGGCGTCAGCCCCGCCCAGGCGCCGATGTCCCTCGCCCTTCGGAACCGGGACGGGTCGTCGACCGCGGTGACGAAGGTCAGAGCCGTGACCGGGCCCACACCGGGCATCGTCATCAGCAGCCGGCACGTGGCGTCCGACCTGGCGAGGATCCTGACCTTCTTCGTCATCATGGCCAGCTCGCTCCGCATCTGCCTGCGCAGCCGCAGGATCGGCCCGACCGCGTCCGACAGCATCGCGTTGTCCGCGGTCAGGTCCCGGACCCGTTCCTCCCAGCGGCCCTTCGAGACACGGCCGAGCTTCAGGCCGAAGTTGCGAAGGATGCCGCGCACGGAGAGCTCGAGCCGCGTCAGGCCTTCCACCAGCGCGCTGCGCGAGGTCAGCAGGGCCCGCTTCTCCTGGGACGCGACCGACTTGCAGTGCACGGGCTGGAACCAGCCTATGCGCAGCAATTGCGCGATGCCTTCAGCGTCCCGCCGGTCCGTCTTGACCGGGGCCGACTTCAGCGCGGACTTCACGCGCTTCGTCTCCATCAACACGGTCTCGAACCCGGCCTCGCTGAGTCCCTTGTGAAGCCACTGCGACTGAGGGCCGGCCTCCAGGCCGACCGCGACGATGTTTCCAGACAGCCCGCGCATGTGCCCGGCGAGCGATCCGGGATCGGAAGGCACTTTTGCTTCGTTCACTGTCTTCCCATTGGCGCCGATCGCGCAAACCGACGTGCTTGCCAGCGACACGTCCAGTCCGATAAAGATTTCCATTGTCGTTGTCCTTTCTGTTGCAATGTGATCGAGAAGCGTTCCCTCCGGAACGCCTCCGCCGCTCACAATAGCACATGTTGTGTGCGGCAAGGACAACGACACCAGACCAACGACCTTTCGAACCCGACCTGCGCCAGCCTGATTCGCCGCCCCATTACGGCATCTGCTGGAGCTGAACCGCGGCCATTGGCGCATAGAGGCCACTCACCATGTCCTTGACTGGAGCTTCGACGAGGACCGCAGCCGGATCCGCACCGGCCACGGGCCGGCGAACACGACGCTGTTCAGGCGCTTCGCCATCGGCCTGATCAGGCAGCGCGGGCTGGAGGTCGCGGAAGCGATGCGCGCCATGGCCAGGAAGCCGAGGCGGGTGCTCGACATGCTCCGGATGACCGGAAACACGCGGCCGCGGACAGAAGCCGCCTGAAAGCGCCGTCCGCCGCGACCGCCGCCCTCGGGAAAGACCGGGGGGCGGTCACGCCTGCCCGGACGATGCCCGGACCCTCCGTCGAGCCATGAATCCGCGCTCAGGGACGCCAGCCATGCCGACCGGGCATCGCAAGCACGCCTTGAATCGAGGCCGAAGAACGGTTGGAGCTGAAACACGGACCTCTCGAGATCGCGCGCCGTGTTGGAACAGATCCGCCTTGTCCGCTTCCGTCATCGATGTTGGCAATCGAGGCTTCAGGCTGTAGGCTCTTCATCGGAGTGCTCCTTTCCGCCCCCGTCCAGGGGCGTTTTCAAGTAGTTGCAGGAGCACTCTACCACACCCGGAATCCAGGGCCAGGAACGCCAGCCGACGCGACCGACATGGAAAAGTCGCGGCCAGCGAGCCGAATTTTCGCGGATTCGGCCAGATCAGGGGCGATCTCTCGATCCGGTCCGAAAATTGTCGTTTGATTTCAGACCGCTGGGAAAACCGCAGTCCGCCATAGCGAAATCACTCCCTGAGCGAGGGGCGCGATTCTCGTATGGTTCACTTTTTGATTCCATGATGTTCCGTTTGCGAATCACGCGGCGAGCGCGACTTGCGCCACCGGCCCGTTTTCGTTGGCGCATTGCGAGGGCTTCCAGCCATTGCTGCGGCTCAGGCTCGGGACCAGCGCGGCCCATGCCCGGTCGAAGCGTCCGGACTTGAGAAGCGACCGGAAGGTCAGGACGCCCTGTCCGCCGTCGCGACCCCAGCTCTGCCCTGAGCGCTTCATCCGTGACGTCACCAGAACCTTGTTTGCGGATTCCACGGATCCCGATCCGATGGCGTAGCCCGCGTCGGCGGCGGCAGCGTAGTGCATGCGGTGACGGTTAGCGCGGAAGTAGGCGAGTTCCTTCCGGATCCCGTCGGCTCCCTTGCCCTTCCGCAGCAAGTGGCGAATGGCGTCGATCACCTTGCCGGCCCCCTTGGGATCGTGGCGCAGGACGTGCCGCCACTTCTCGAACCAGGCCGTTCCGGCGGCCGTGTCCGGGCCAAAGGCGGCGTCGGCCGCTGCCTTCATGTGCTGGATCGCGTGCCAGATATCGAGAAGCATGACATCGGGGCACAGCGATTCCAGGAAGGGCCAGTTGTCCTTCGCGCCGTCGGCGACGACCGCAAGCTTCAGGTCCGGCTTGAGCGCCAGCCAGTGGAACGCCTCGGCGCTCAGCTGCGACTTCAGGCTCGCCTTGCCGGCCTCGGGAAGACGCCCGAAGTACCGGCTCTCCAGCATGTTCCCCTCGGCGTCGACCAAGGCCACGACGCCGCACGACGCCTCGCGCCAGCCAGCGTCCGTTGGCTTTCCTTCGGCCGTCTCGGCGTTCATGCGCATCATGACACCGTCGAGCGAGACCAGCAGCGACACCGCCCCCGCAGGCATCTCCTCCCGCTCCCGGAGATCCGGCAGGAGATCGCCGGAGCATGCCTCCATGCGGCTTCCGGCCTCTCCGGAAAGCCGCACCAGGGACGCCGTCGAAGGACCCTGGCCGCAGAGCCGCCTCCAGGCGTCCTCGCTCTCGCGGGCCGTCAGGCCGCTCATCAGGTACATCGAGAGACCCGCAGCCGCCGGCGTCAGCCCGCATGCCGTCAGGCCGAGGACGGCCTCGGCGGGAACCAGCGACGCGCCGGTCCCCGAGGGACGGTACCGCGACCGCAGGAAGCCGACCGGCCCGAACATCGTCATCGCGCGGCCCGGCGTGACTTCGGCCTTCCGGTACGTCCTGCCGTTGGCCTCCAGAGACGGCCCGTGGCCGTCCAGCGCCTCGAACGCGCCCTTCAGGACTGAACGGGCCAAGCCGAAGACCATGTCGCGGAACGCGGCCTCGGCCTTCAGCGGGTCGTCCCGGTACAGGGTCGCGACGTTCCCCGCCAGGCCGATCTCGGCGGCCCGCTCGACCAGGGCGATGCCCGCCTCCGTCAGGCGCGCCTGCGCCGCCGCGACGGGTCCGCTTCCGTCATCGATGTTGGCAATCGAGGCTTCAGGCTGTAGGCTCTTCATCGGAGTGCTCCTTTCCGCCCCCGTCCAGGGGCGTTTTCAAGTAGTTGCAGGAGCACTCTACCACACCCGGAATCCAGGGCCAGGAACGCCAGCCGACGCGACCGACATGGAAAAGTCGCGGCCAGCGAGCCGAATTTTCGCGGATTCGGCCAGATCAGGGGCGATCTCTCGATCCGGTCCGAAAATTGTCGTTTGATTTCAGACCGCTGGGAAAACCGCAGTCCGCCATAGCGAAATCACTCCCCGCATGCCCTCCTCAGCAAGCCCCAGCATCGACCCTGGATTGGGGCAATGGGCCACCACGGTGCGACCTTCCTCTTCCAGTTCCGCATCCGCGAGAAACCGCTTGTAGCGGCGGACCAGGCGACCCGGCACCAATGGCGTTTGAAAGCGCATGCCCCGGGCCCTATACCGGCATAGGGAGAGGGACAAGGACGGACTCCATGGCCAACCCAACCGCCGCCATGCTGGTGATCGGCGACGAGATACTATCTGGACGCACCCGTGACTCCAACATGCACCACCTGGCCGGCAGGCTGACCGAGGCCGGAATCAACCTCATGGAAGTGCGCATGGTTGCCGATGACCGCAAGGCAATCGTGAAGGGGGTCAAGGCGCTTGCACGGAACCACGACCACCTCTTCACTTCAGGCGGCATCGGTCCGACGCATGACGACATAACGGCCGACTGCGTGGCGGAGGCGATGGACGCCTCCATAGATGTCCGCCCGGACGCGCGCGCCATCCTTCAGGCGCACTATGATCGACAGGGCATCGAAATGAACGAGGCCAGGCTTCGCATGGCACGAATCCCGGAAGGCGCCACGCTGATCGAGAACCCGATTTCCGCCGCACCGGGATTCACGATTGGAAATGTCCATGTCATGGCCGGAATTCCGGCAATCTTCGAGGCAATGGTCGCCGGCACTCTGCCCGCGATCTCGGGTGGTGACCCCGTGCTCTCCGAGAGCATACGGATTGATCGGGCCGAAGGTGACATCGCCGCCCGGCTGGGAGAACTCGCAGAGGAATTTGCGGACCTGACCTTCGGCTCATATCCCTTCCGGCAGAGCGGCCAGTACGGTGCCCATGTCGTGATCCGAGGCACCGATCCCCACCTGATCAACCATGCGGCGACACAGTTGCGTGCCGCGTTCGGAGACGACGCGTCGTGACGGCACCTTCTGCAGGAATCCCGAATGCCGGGCGTGAAGTCGCAGCAACGCCAGCATCCTCTTCCAAGGGCACGCAGCGAACGTGCTGCGACAGCCGAAGCGAAAGTCGGCCTGCCGCACCCGCGACTCTTCCGGCGGCATGGCCTGCCGCGGAAAGGAGTGCGGCCATTCCCTTGCGTGTCGGCGAAAATCAGGTCACGTCCGGCATCATCGCGACGGCTGTCAATGGTGCAGACCGGCGCGCCTCGTCGCTGACGCCAGCCGCGTCGCGAAACGAGCCGGGCGCGAGGCCCCCGCACTTCATGGCGGCCCAGATGACGAGAAACGCCGCCCGCTTCGAGGTCCGTTTCGACATTCGCAAGATCGGCGTCGCGAAATCGCGCTGCAGATGCGCAACAGACCTGGCGGCGGCTTGTGCGACGGGTGGCAACCCCGCAGGCAGTGCGGTTTCGTGAAACTTCGTTTCGTCATATGCCTTGTCATGGCGACACCGGCTTCTGCGCTTGATCTTGCGCTTCCCAACGCGGTGACCGCCGCCGTCGAGACAAGCGACGCCGCGAGTGCCCGCCTGCCGGAGGCCCCTTGGTCGCCAGACGTCGTCGTTCTTGGCACCGAGGGGGCAATCCGAAAGACGGTGCTCAAGCTGCCCGATGCGCAGTGGACGACTCTCCAGCTCATCATGCCGCTTCGCGACAAGCTGGAAGAGGCGGGATATGTTCAGGTCTTCTCCTGCGCGGATGCAGAGTGCGGCGGCTTTGATTTCCGCTTCCAGCTCGATCTGATCGGCGAGCCGGACATGTATGTCGATCTCGGGAACTACCGCTACCTCCTGATGCGGCATTCGTCGAATGAGCCTCATTCCGTCGCCCTGGTCGCATCGCCGACAGGCAGCGCAGGCAACATTCACATCACGGAAGTTTCCAGCGCGCGCATTCCCGAGATGAAGCTGACGGCGGAAGGTTCGGGTCCGGAAGCGGAAGAGGATGCCGATCGCGCCGCTCAAGAGCCCGGCACCTTGGCTGCGCACTTGATGGAGAGAGGTCACGTTGTGCTCGACGCGCTTGAATTCGGCTCGGGATCCGCCGACCTGGGAAACGGGCCATATCCCGTGCTGGCGGAACTCGCGGCCTGGCTGCTGGACAATCCGTCGGCCCGTATCGTTCTGGTGGGGCACACCGATTCAATGGGTTCGCTTGAGACGAACACCACTCTCTCCCGCAGGAGAGCAGAGGCCGTGGCGGGCCGGCTGATCGAGGCGTTCGGGATAGACCCGGTCCGGCTCGAGGCTGCGGGTGCCGGCTACCTGTCGCCGATCGAGTCGAACCTGACCGAGCCGGGGCGTACCGCGAACCGTCGGGTGGAGGCGGTGCTGATCTCCGTGGAGTGACTCGGCGTTGCTGAAAGCTGCGCTAGCTTGAGCCGTGACAGCCGACAATTGCGTGTCCCCTGACCGCATCACTGTCGCGCAATTCGGCCGCGGCGCGAATTGCATGCGCTTCTTGCCCCGCCTGATCGCTGTACCCCCCTGACGCTTTCCGTGACGGCGTGCTATGAATCGAACACGTTTCGATGGAGGATGTCACAATGTTGAAAATCGACATGCCAATGGCGGGGTCGGTGATCCTGGCCACCGCGCTGGTCGCCACGGCGGGCGCCGCTAGCGCGACCGAGCAAGCTTCGGCCGCGATGATGAACGCGAACGGGGAATCCGTGGGATCGATCACGCTGAGGGCCACTCCGCACGGCACGCTCCTGCATGCAAGGCTCGAGAATCTGCCGGCGGGGGCCCATGCCTTCCACGTCCATGCGGTGGGCGTCTGCGAACCGCCCTTCGCATCCGCAGGGGGACATTTCAACCCGGACGGGGCCAAGCACGGATTCGATAGCGCCGAGGGCATGCACGCGGGCGACATGCCCAACATCCACGTGCCAGCCTCTGGTCAGCTGGAAGTCGAGGTGCTGAACACGTTGCTCAAGCTGGATGCCTCGCTGTTCGACGAGGACGGCGCCTCCATCGTGATTCACGACGGCCCGGATGACTATGCAACCGATCCCGCAGGCGCGGCAGGCCCACGCATCGCTTGCGGCGTCATCACGCAGTAGGGCAAGCGGCCCCCCTTTCATGCGCACTTGCATCCGTTGCACTCATGAGAGGGAGCATCACAAACCGAACTTCCGGGGAGTCCGAACTGCCGGGCTCCTGGACCACGTCATCGCCCGTTCACCAAACTGACTTCCCGCTCGCAGCGGTCAGGCCCACCGCACTTGCGAACTCAGCAGGCGATTTCATGGCGGCGAATGAACTCCGCGTCTGGCTTCACTTCAATTCCTGGACGATCGGGCAGGGTCACACTGCCGGGGTTCTGCCTCGACCTGGCCCCGAATGTCCAACTGCTCGGACAGCAATCCGTCCCGAAAAAGGTCGTGCGTCGTTTTGAATTCCAGCATCGGCTCGCCAGGATTGAGCCCGCCGTGCATCGTGGGCATGGCAGCAAGCGGCTGCACGTTGATCGACACCACCTGGAATCCGTTCTGGGGATGGTCGCGCAAGTGGTCCAAAACGCTGTTCTTGCCGGTTCGACGAGGCGCCGTGAGCACCACGTGGCCGATGCGCAAGGCCTGTCACAGTTCTGCCACGAACTCGCCGCGGAAGCGCAGGTCGACGGATTCGACGGGACTGCCGCTGTTGTAGAGTTCCGGAATGTTCCCCATTTCCATGTTGCCTTGGTTGTACATCCGAATTGTCGTGGAAAGCCATCCAAAGCACGTTTGTTGTACGTCAAGGCTGTCGTGAAGAATGGATGCTGAGCGTGACCCATGCCGGGGCCGGCTCCGGCAGGCGACGGGACGACAGTCCAGCCATCAAGAGCCAGAATCATGCGTCATTGGCTTGACCATGTCATTTGACCTCGTGGCGAGTGCCCGCGCCACCCGCCGTGTCAGGATCATGCAGTCGATCAAGGTTTGCGGCGAGGTCACGGCCGCCGTAGCCGGTGCCGTCTACCGGCGCGTTGCCGCTGCCTTGGCCGGCCTGGCGCCGTATCCCGATGACAGCGGGAAACGAATGGGACAAAGACATGTCAAGGGCGGGCGCATCCTCCTCCGCAACATCCTCCCTCTGGCCGCGACGGCCGCGATCAGGTTCAACCCGGACATGAAGAACTTCGATGAAGGGCTGATCGGCGAAGGCAGGTCACACAAGATCGCCCTGACGGCGGTCATGCGCAAGCCGGTCATGTTCGCCAAGGTGCTCGGGCGCGATGACCGGGCACGGTCGCCTGCGGCTCCGGAGCCGAATGCCGGGAAGGCCTCAGCCTGTGAGCAACCATGTGGGCAAGTCAGGGATAACTGTCCGGTGACCGGCCAAGACCCACGAAACCGGCCCTGGGTCGGGTTGAACCCAAACACGGATGCTACCCTAATCGAACCAGTTGACGGGGTTCAGTTCGGCAAGCTCCGGTCCGGACAGATTTGCAAGATGGTCGGTCATCCGGACTTCCTTGGCAGGCAGGGGCTGGCTAGCGTCTTCCGCCAGCCAGAAATTCGGCCTCGGGCAATTTCTTGAGGGTGAGCATGGCCCATGCTCCGAGAACGGGGCCGGGAAGAAGGATCAGGAACGACCAGCGCCAACTGCCCAGCATTTCGGCCAGCACCGGCAGCAGCCAGACGGTGATCATCGTGATCCCGAAGCCCACTCCCATCTGAAATGCCACGGTAGAGCCAACGAGGGTCTGATCCGCCAGTTCGGTCACCGCGGCGGTGTACTGGGCACTGTCCGCGATGATGACTGCGCCCCAGATGATCGCAACCACCAGAAACGCCCAAGCTGGACCACCAAAGGTCACTCCGATCAGCAGCGCGGCAACCCCCGAAGTGGCGGCGCAGAGTGCCGCAATGTTGCACCTGCCAAAGTGGTCCGCCATTTTCCCGGCGGCAACACTGGCCGGCGCTCCCATCGCAATTGCCGCAAATGCAAGAATCGCTGGATTGCCGACGGACAGACCTGCCAGCTGCGCGGCGGCTGCATAGGCCATTATCCAGCCCCACATGGCATAGATTTCCCAGCAGTGGCCGAAATACCCGATGTTGGCGAGCATCACTGGTCGGTTCCGAAGGATCGCTCCAAAGTGGCGCGGGTCCACCTTTGTACGCGCATACGCATGCGGACCCTCGCTGAGCACGAACCCGAACAGCAGGGCGGCGATCACGCAGGCTGCGGAGCTTCCGACAAGAACCAGTTGCCAATCGGGCCCTGCGCCAACGCCGCGCATCAGATAGGGCAGGGCCGATCCCAGCGCCAGGGCCCCCACCATGACCCCCAAGGCAAGGCCTCTGGCCTGCCTGAACCAAGTTGAAACGAACTTCACCGATGGTGGGTAAACGAGCGCCAACGCCGCGCCGGTGGCAAATCGCGCGGCAATGACTGAGGCTGCTCCGGGTTCCAGCAGGGCAACCGCGTTAAAGACGCCCGCAGCTACGCTGGCCCAGGCCATGAGGCGCGTGATCGGCATGATGTCGGAAAGTGACAATAGCGAGGAGGCCAGCGCTCCAACCACAAAGCCTGCCTGAACCGCGTTCGTCAGCCATGTTGCCGCAGCTGGCGACATTCCGAGCGAGGCGCGCAGCTCCGGCAGAACCGCGGTGGCCGAGAACCAGGTCGTGAGCGACAAGACCACGGCACCTGCCGAAAGCGACAGTGCCGTCCATTTGTTCGTGATCCGCACTCACATCCCTTCCGACGCGTTTGTCAGGTTCTGGCAATGCCTCAGCCTTTGAAGCCAGCCTTCAATCGTTCGGCGCATCGATGTTGGTCCTGAAAAAAAAGGCACGACCGAGGTCGCCTGAAGATCGGGCACACCCATCGGTCCGCGGCCGGGCAGGACCGGGAGGCGGCTGGCTTCCTGACCCATGTGGTGGCTGCTAACCATGGCGCGGATCATCCTCGCCTTTGCGGGGAACGCTCGAGTGCAGGGTCGTCAGCGAGGTGCAGGAGCGCAGGACAGCAGTCATGGCGCTGGGCTGTGGCAGTCGAATGCCCGATCCGGGAGGGGCACCGTTGTAGATGCGGGAAAGTCGCCGGGAAAGGCCAGCCATTCCGGTGCATGTCGAAAGACCGGCGCCGGTTCGGCCGCGGTCTGGACCGACCCGACCAGACGTCGCTCGAAACAGATGTCCATGTCCGGTTACGCCTTGGGCGGCGCCGAGGGCGCGTCGCGGCGGTCTTCGAAGGGCAACGAGATGTCGATGCCCAGGGCTTCGGCCGCGGCAAGCGCGGGCCCGAGATAGCTGGTTCCCTTGCCCCGTTCGAGTTCGCTGATGAAACGCCTGTTGGTGCCGATCATCGACGCCAGGTCCTCCTGCGTGTACCCTAGCGTCTTTCGACGGTGCCGAAGGCTGGCTCCGAATTCCTGCGCGAGGCGTCGCCCTGCCAGCTTGATGTCCATCGCAAGGTCGCTCCTGCTGCAGTTCCGTATCACGAATGGGCGTTGAAGGGTGCTGATACCGTCTTGTAGCTTTTGTAGATCAAGGGCCATGAAGTTACAAGACGGTATCATCGTTTGGCCCAAGCGTTTGGCGTGAGTGATCGGCAGCTTTGGGCCGAGGCATTGGGCGTCGTATCGGGCAGCGCGTCGATGTACGCGACCGCGGCCACGCAGTGTGCGGGCGGCGAGGGAATGTCGCACTCTTCGAAGCCCTCCGCGAAGTGCGCGTTGTCCTGCAGCGGTTCATCCGTGACCGGCTCGGGAGCCACCTCGGGTGACCACGGGATGGGCTCCGAAGCGCCGTCGCATCAGGAACGTCTTGGGCGCAGGTCTCATGTTCGGGCTGCGGGCACGGTTGGACAACTCCGCAGGCCCAACGGACGCACTGGCGGGAGCAGTCCCGGTCAGCGGCAAAATCTCGCCAGAAAGGAAACCAGGACCTGACCGACCTCCGCCGGCTTGTCCTCAATGGCAAAGTGACCGCAATCGTTCAGGACGTGCAGTTCGGGGCTTGGAAGCACATCGTGCGGCGTGCGCGCCCACGCAATGACCTGCCACCGGTCGTCTTCGCGCCAGACAATCTGAACCGGCATCTCGCCGAGCTCGGCCAAGCGGTTCGCGATCCTTTCCGCGTGCCTGTGGTCGTAGCGCCCAACCCGATGCTGAAAGGCGACCGGCTTGTCCGACGGGGCCGGAGATAAAGTCGAGAAACGTGTCGAGAGCGGATTCGCTCAGGCGCCGCTGGTTGTTCGCCGTCGAGAGAAGCCATTCCCGAAAGTGCTCTCGATGCTCGCCACCCGGCTTTCCGATGAGCAGGTCGAGGCCTTCCTGCATCTGCTCGAGGGTGCGGTTCGACGCCAAGCTGTCGAAACTGACGACTTCGATCAACCTCAAGGACCGCACACGGGAAGGAGAGAGCACGCAGAAGCGCTGTTCGACGGCTCCGCCGATGTCGCGAGACACGACGTGTGCCTCATTCAAACCCCAGTGCGTCATCAACCCTTCTAGCATCGGGGCCTGTCCGGGCACCGACGCGTTGACCGCAGGGTTCCAGGGACGCTCGGACAGTCCGCATCCCAACAGGTCGAACACATGCACCAAGAATCCTGCACCGGCCAGAACCGGCGCGATTTCACGTCAGATGAAGGACAGCCACGGAGACCCGCGTACGAGGATGTCCGGCTCGCCGTCTCCGAGCACGCCATGTGCGATGCGCATGCCGTCGAAGAGAACGTGTGCATTCAGGAGGTGCGACATTGACCGGGCTCCAGCGCCATGCGCGCAGTTTCGACATCTTCGCCGTCTGCGGCCAGAGCTTGCAGGCAGACAGCGCGACCTCGTGAACGCCAGCCCGGAGATCCCTCCCGCAGATCGTCCCGCGGGATCCCCTGTGCTCAGATCGGTGCGCCGAACTCGGGCAACGCTCCCATGCACGAGCCGCGATCTCCTCCGTGCTCTCGATCCGGACCGAGGTCTCCGGTCGGTTGCGGGACGCCGTGGACGGCCATTGCGTACGCCCCGATCACCGGAGTCGCGCGCCAGCGCGGTGCGGGCTGACCAGCGTCGTCGTGCAAGACGGCTGTCGGCAGTTCGGGCTGCAACTGAAGCGTTCCGGCACCCGCTGGTCCATGAGGGGAGCCAATTCCACGCTCTCGTTCAAGAGCTGCGCCATGATTCTCGGGCTGCCCGGCCGCACTGAGTGGCGGACGTATCGAACCGTCGCCGCCGCGGCAACCAGTCTGGGTTGCGACCCGGGCCGCGCACTGCAGAAATGACGCAGCAATCTTGCGGCCGTTGGTCTCAGGCTGGCGGAGCCGCGCTGTAAGTCGTGCGATACAGCAATCGCCGCGACCCGTCATAGTCGTTCGTTGCATAGTGCAGGGTGGTGCGATTGTTCCAAACTGCGACATCACCGGGCTGCCATCTCAGGCGACACGAGAAGTCAGGACGTGTTGCGTGCTTGTAGATTGCGTCCAGGAAAGGGCGACTCTCGTTCTCGGACATGCCGTCAAGTCGAGTAGTGTAGATCGGGTTCAGGAACAGGGCCTTGGCACCGTTGGCCGGGTCCGTGATCACCGAAGGGTGCAAAGTCTCACGGTCGGCATTAGGATCGCCTCGGGACATCTGGATTGATCCGTTGGCCTGGTCTTCTTTCGGCGGTGCATGCTTCACTCCGTAGGGCGCACCAACGTGGACCGCTTTGCGGTGATCGACGACAGCCTTCAGACTGCGGGGCAGCGATGCGTAGGCCGCAACCTGGCTCGACCACACCGTGTCACCGCCCACCTCCGGCACCTCAACGGCGTTCAGGACGGATCCGGCCGGCGGGCTTTCGAGAAAGCTGAAGTCAGAATGCCATTCACCCCCAAACACGCCGGTGTTGACCTCATGCGCCTCCTTGAGAACGGCGATCACCTCCGGGTCATCGTCGAGCGGCTTCACGTAAGGCAATCGCATGGCAGGGCCGAACACTGATGTGAGACGCTTCTGGCCATCAAGGGACAGTTGCTGGCCACGCATGACAATCATGTGATGGACTGCCAGAGCCTCCTGCAGCGCGCGCGCCATGGCCTTGTCGATGCCCTTGGCGAGATCTGGACCGCGGATTTCCGCGCCGACGAATCCAGTGAGTTTCCTGATTTCAAACATTTGATTGGTAGAGCTCGATTTCGTGGTCCTTGTCGATGCCGGGTTCAGGACTGAGCGGAACGGCAGGCCGTACTTACAGGTTTTTTTCATTGCAAGACACCCAAGCGAAAGCGGCGTTCCCGAGAGGTCTCAGCCTGCCTTGCACGCGAAACTCCGGAGTCTTGCGGCGTGGCGGCGCCCCTGGCTCGAAGCCATGTCCGAACAGCTCGGCATGGATGACGTGGTCGTGGTCACCAGGCCGAATCGCCTGGCGCGGTCAACGACCGGGCTGCTCTGCATTCCCGAAGCCCCGAGGGAGAAAGGCGCGGGAGTGCGGTCGCTTGACGAGGCCTGGGCCGACACGACCGGCCCGGCGGGAAAGATGATCCTGGCCGTCCTCGCGGCATTGCCGAATCCGCGCGCTCCCTTTGCACGGCACGGACGGAGGAAGCGCGAGGCCGATGGGGTTACGTTCGGGCGGCGTGCGAAGGTTCGAGGCGTCCTGAAGGAGCCTGTCCGCGAACTCGCCTTGGCCGGCCGGTCGATCTCTTCAGCCGCGAGGACGTTCGACGTCCATCCCGTGACGACCTGTCGGTGCATCAGGGAATCGCGGCCCTCGTGACGGCCTAACGTTCCGCCCGGCCCTGGGCCCGTCATCGGCGACCAGCCCTGCCAAGGCCCACCGAGCCCGGCAAGGTCAACCGGGCCGGACGGGATCACGTCTCGGGACTCCTGCCCGGCGGACGGGTGATTTCTGCGCGTGAGAACGCGGTGCCTGCGGGCTGGCTGTCACGGCGTGCGGATGCAAGGCTGGCGGTGCGACCCATGCGCCGCTCCCTGTAGACGATGAGAAGGCCGCCGACGACGAGCAGCAATGCCCCCGGCAGCAGGTCGTCAAAGGGTGCCTCGGAAAAGAACAGCCAGCCGAGAGCGAAGGCAATAGGGATGCCAAAATAGGTGAACGGCGCCAGGTTGCTGGGCTCAGTCATGCGGAAGGAGACAACGAGACAAAGAACCGCCGATCCGCCGAAGGTGCCCATGAGCGCAATCAACCCCAAATCTCGCAAGCTCGCGATCTGGGTGAAGCCGCCGAAAACCAGGGCCAATGCAAGGGCTCCCACCGCTGCAGTCGCCGATGAGTAGAGGTTGAAGAGCGGTGTTGGCACGTCAGCGTCAACCAGGCGGGCGGTCACGCCGGTGAAAGCGTACAACGCGGCCGCGCCGAGGGGCAGCAAGGCGGTCCACTCGAATGTGTCTGCCCCGGGCCGAGTGATCATGACCACTCCGACAAAGCCGATCGCGACCGCCGACCAGCGAACCAGGCCTACTCGCTCACCTAGAATCGGAACGGCAAGGGCGGTGGTGAACAGGGCCGTGGAATAGGAAATCGTTGTGGCCGTGGCAAAGGCCATGAGACCCAATGAAAGGTAGAAGAGCAATTGCGCAAACGTGACGGCAACACCGCGCCACACGGCCAGCCGCCACTGCCGCAATGCAAGTTTCCGACCGTTCTGACGCCATGTGGTGCTCATCCATAGCGCGATCACGCTTGGCACTAGACCGAAGACGTTGCGATAGGCCGACAGCTCCACGGCACTGTAGTCCGTCGACAGGTACTTGATGAGCAAGCCCATCAGGTCAAAGAGAACGAGCGCGACGATGCTTATGGCGATCGCAAGCGCGGTACTGTCTGGTCGCCGTAACATCACTGGAATCCCTGCCGCGGTGTGCCGAAACATCCAGATCGCCAACACGCCGTGGCAACAACTGCCTGGAGTTCCTCAGGCAGTTGGCGCACGTCGGCTGGAACGGTCTTGCCTGGTTGCGACATCGGCCACCCGGAATCGAAGTGCGGAGGTTCGCTCCTGGCACAAACGAGAACTCGGGAAAGGTTCAAGGGCGATCGATCCAGCATGCCATGGCAAGCGGAAGCGCTCAAGTGACGGATCGTGCCCACGGCTGCAATCGCGTCGCTTGAAGTGCTGCCGCGCTCCAGGAACCTGCCGGCCGTCGAACCGGTTCGGATCGCTTCCGGAAACTGTCGGCTCCGCCAGCGACCGCCGGAACGACGTCGGCACATGCCCGTTGAGTGCTTTCGGCAGAGTTGCGATCCTGGCCCGGTCGAAGCGCAGCTTGCGTGCCAGAACCCTCGCAGGAGGCAAGCCCGCACCGCCAACTGAAAAACCGCGGAGAGCGGCGCGACAGGAAGCGCCGGCAAGGCGGTGTTGCCAGTGGCGGGGACGCAAGCAGTGTCGGGACCACCTGCTCGGCACTGGGGTCGCGACCCGCGACGGCGGGCCTCCCGGTTTGCCATTGCCGGGGGATGGTGCCAGAATCTTTGCGATGCCGTGCGGGAAAGGGACGGACGATGACCGCATCGTTGCAGAACCAGACGACACGGGACGGACCCGCAAGGCAAGGCGCCTCGCGCGTGGAATGGATCCGCTCGCGGATGCCGCTCATGAAATCCGTGAGGGAGGAATTCGAGGCGTCGCGGCCCTTCGAGGATCGCCGGATCGGCGTGTCCCTGCACATCGAGCCGAAGACGGCCGTGCTCCTCGAAGTCCTGCAGGCCGGCGGGGCGGACATCGTCGGCACCGGCAACTTCGGGTCCACCCAGGACGACGTGGCGGCCTGGCTCCGGACACTCGGGATGGAAGTGCTTGGCCGCCGTGACGACACTTTCGACGCCCATCAGCGCAACCTGGGGGACGTCATGGACGCGAATCCGGACGTGCTGCTCGACAACGGCGCCGATCTTGCGGCCGAGGCGGTCCGGCGCGGCGCGGCCGGCACCATCATCGGCGCGACCGAGGAAACCACGTCGGGCGGAAACCGCCTGCGCACCGAGATCGGGGACCGCCTGACGTTCCCCTGCATCGTGATCAACGACAGCCCGCTCAAGGCGATCGCCGAGAACATGCACGCGGTCGGGCAGTCGGTGGTCGAGAGCTTCATGCGCATCACCAACCTCATGATTCCCGGCCGCCGGTTCGTGGTCGCAGGCTACGGCTGGTGCGGGCGGGGCGTCGCGCAGTGCTTCCGGGCGTTCGGCGGCAAGGTGGCGATCGTTGAGATCGACGAGATCAAGGCGCTGGAGGCCTGCCTCGACGGATGCAGGGTCGGCCGACTGGAGGACTTCCTGGACTGGGGCGAGGTCTTCGTCACGGTCACCGGGGCGAGGCACGTCATCACCGCCGGGCATGCACGGCGAATGACCGACGGCGCGGTCCTGATGAACGCCGGCCATTTCCCTTGGGAAATCGAGGTCGACGGGATCCGCGCGACGGCAACGGGCACGCGCGCCATGGCCGACGCGGTCGAGCGGCTGGACATGCCCGGAGGACGGCATATCGTTCTGGTCGCCGATGGACGCATGGTCAATCTTGCAGGGCACGCGCCCAAGGGGAACTCGATCGCGTCGATGGACCTCGGCTTCACCCTGCAGGCGTTCTCGCTCCAGAGGTTGCTGCACGGGCGGGCGCTCGCAGCCGGCGCCCAGCCGGTGCCGGACGACATCAACCGCCGCATCTGCAGGATGATGATGGAAGCGATGGGCAGTGCGCTCTGACCGTCGCGTCCGAAACGTCCAGGATCCTGTCGCCGGGTTGCCGGGCCAGGACGCGGAACGGTGTACGGGTTGTTGAAGTGGTCGCTCACGCACAAGGTTCCTGGAGCCTGGTGCCAAGGTTTCCACGGATGAAGCCAGGGCATGCAACGCGCTTGATGCGTTCTACGACCACGAACGCGTGTACCATTCTTTCGGCGAGCACGTCCGGGAAATGGCGCAAGCGAACGGCGTGGAGTCGTTCTGGAACCTGATGAAACGCGGTTGCATCGGTGTCAGTCCTGCAAGAGCGAAGAGCTCCCGAAACCCTACGCTCGGGAGTCCTCCGGGCGGCACATTGTCCGTCAGGCCGCCACGATCACCCGGATGGAACACCTGGCCGTGGTGACCACGGGCAGCCGTCTCGCGTAACGGGATCTTGTCGTGTCCTGAAACGGGCAAGGGACAGGCGGACAGCCTGCCCCTTCCAATCGGTCGATCTCGATCCAGGTCCGCCGAAGTCTCTGAAAAAATGGCACGATTCTGCTTCGTGGCCAATAACGCCGGGGACGGCCGCAACGTAACGAACCTCCCCGGCCGGTTCCAGGCATCCCCGGAACCGGTTCACTCGGCCACAGAACAAATCACGCTGTCAAGTCTTGTTTGGCGCTCTGCCGAACATCGTGCCAACGGTCGTTCCGCGACCGTCGGCGCGGTCGCGGGATTCCTCGGCACCATCCAGTGGAGGCATCTGACTACAGGAAGCGGAACGGCGGCGGGAACATCCTTGCGGAAGACATGCGCAGGGTGTTCGCGGAGGCCGTTGAAGGAGTCGTGGAACCTTTCACGGATTAGACGGAACTTTACCGGCCGCGAAGACGGTTTCCGCCATGCGTGACTGGGGTTTCGGCCGGAATCAGGCTGTCACGCTTATGTAAGCGTCCCGATCCGGGTCCATCCCGAGCAGCTCGAACGCCCTTTTCTGCAGCTCGGTCGGCTCGGAGGCCAGCAGGAACCGGCTGTCGGGCCGTCCGGGAATGGAGGCGTGGTTCAGCGTCAGCGTCCCGAGGTCGGCGAGCAGCGTCGTGAGGCTGTGGACCGGAAGCCCGTCCGGGGTCCTCTTGTCCGCCGCCTTGGCCCTGGCGCTCTCCGAGACCCTGGCGGGCTCCACCGGGGAGCTCCGTTGCGCCCGGGCGCCCTCGCGGTCGTCGTCCTCGAACAGGATCGGGGCCAGGTCCCGGCGCATGTGCCATTCCACGTGGTACGCAAGCATGCAAAGGAACACATGGGCGCGGACGTGATCCTCCGACCAGACGTGCACGGGCCGGATCCGCAGCCGCGAGGCCTTCATCGTCAGGAACGCGCGCTCCACCCGCGCGAGACCCTTGTACGCCTCCACCGCCGCCTCCGGTCCGAGCGACGCGGAATCCAGGCTGGTGCGGATCACGTAGACGCCGTCGAGCCGCGCCTCGGCGGCGATCCGGGCCTCGCGGCGGCGCCAGGAGATGCCGCCGTCCGTGACGTCGATCTCGAAGTGCTTCCCGACCTTGCGGCGGTTGGCGTCCCGGCCCACGCGGCGGTCGATGGCCTCGCGCCCCTTCAGCCGGCCCGAGCGCACCGACGCCGCGATCGCCTCCAGCGCCTCCTCGGTGGCCTTGAGCAGGTCCTCCCGCTTGCGGGCCCGCTCCTGCCGCAGCCTCGGGTTCAGGCACACCATCAGCCGCTCGCCGGGGAAGTCCGGGCCCGTGACCTCCGCCACCGCGTCGGGAACCAGCGCCTCCGGCTCCAGCGGGGCCGGGCCGCCGTCCGCGCCCTCCCTCAGCAGCTTGCGGATGTCGCCCGTCTTCAGCGCCGAGATCCAGTCGAGCCCCGCGGGCTCGAGGTCCTCCCGGATCCGCGCCGTCGTCAGCATGCCCCTGTCGCCCACCAGCGCAACGCGGCCGATGCCGAAGCGGGAGCGGACCTTGTCCACCTGGCTTGCCACCGTGGACGGGTCCCCGGCGTTGCCGGCGAACACCTCCACCGCCACCGGGCAGCCGTCCGCCGCGCAGAGCAGCCCGTAGGTGACCTGCATCTTGCCCCTCTTGCCGTCGCGGTTGTGGCCGAAGGCCGCCAGCGGGCATTTCCTGCCCTCCAGGTAGCTGGAACTGACGTCGTACAGGATCAGCGTGTTCCCGCCCTTCAGGTGCCGGTTCGCGAGGCTCCGCTCGATCCAGGGCTGGCGCGCCAGCAGCCAGTCGAGCATGTCCAGCATCTCGTTGCCGGTGACGGGCCCGAGCCCGAGCAGGGTGCCGAGGCTCGTCGACGCGGTCTCCGGATCCAGCGCCCTGGCGGTGGCCAGCTTGGAGGCGGGGTCGATGATCCGCGCGGCGACGGCGGCGAGCGCGAGGTCCCGGCTCCGCTCCTTCCTGCGCCCGATGAGGCGCCTGAAGCCGAGCCGCCTCATCGTGCCCAGAACGGCGGCGACATGACCGTGGGGAAGCGAGCGGCGGATCGCGAAGGCCTTGCGGGGGTCGTCGAGGACGAGCCCGCCCCTGAGCACGGCGCGGAAGCCGTCGACGACGGCGGGATCGAGGCCGGAGAGGTTGGCGACGGTCTTGTGGCGCACGCGCCGTCCCTCGCACCAAGTCTTCCTGAGGAGGACGGCCCTGGTTCCGTACTGGTTGGGGATGACGTCGATTCGGATGGACATCCTGCTTATGTAAGTTGTTTCCTGCCTGCTGATTCATCCTGTAGGATCACATGCGGCCCATGTCAAGGGCTTTCTTATGTAAGTATGAATCCACTCATCTGCATCCCGCCAGCAGCGGGAAGCCGTTGCGTTTCAGCGCGTTGGACGAGCAAACGGCCGGATGACCGGCTGAAAGTTCCGATTAGATGACGTTCGCAATCGCGCTGAAAGCCGACCCGCCCCGGACCAGGCAGAAACGCCTCGCTCGAGGCGAACCGGAGAGGCGAAAACTCCGTTCCAGGGGCCAACCCCGGCCTTCAGCCCTCACGGAATGTCATGCACTAGCGTCCATTGCTTGGTCGTGCCTGAAGAGGGCACGCCGCGCCGTACAGATGGCATGTTACCTATACCGGACACTTCCCGGTGCCATTGCCACGTTGCCGGATTCGGGGTCGGCATCGCATGGCTCGGCGACGACCAGAGTGATGTTGCCAGCCTCAACGCTCGGCTCGGCGATGCAAGCGTCAAGCTGGATTTCGGCTCCCATGGCGACGATGCCCCTGCTGCTGAAGATCAACAGCTCGGTGCTGCCCCGTCCTTCGCTTCCGTGCCAGCCACCTTCGCTGCCTTCGCCGCGAGCAATGGCGACCAGGATCACTTCGGCATTGGTGCCGATTTCGACCTGGAGCGAGGACACCGCAGATATTGACTTGCGCGTAGCGGAATCCGCTCGACCAAGTCACGAACTGGAGGCAGGAGACATGGACACTTTCGATGTGGTTGGATGGCCGGCTCATTCTCCGCTGCACGCAACTCAAGATTGCGTTGCCGCCCCAACCAGGGCGGTTCATCACCGGAAGGGTTGCGGGTCCCGTCCTTTGGAACGCGCCCAACATCTGGATGGAAGCCGCGACGGAAAGAGGATGACCCGAAGTGACGGTCAGACCCACGATGCGCGATGGACGGTTGAAGACGCCCTGCATCATGGACACAAAGGATTCGACGCGCCTTCCGGGTGGCGGGACGACGGACAGGTTTCCGCTCGGCCCGGTGTCAAGCAAGTCGCACGGTCCACGTGCAGAACTGACGGGAGTCACCGAGAGTTGATTCGACTGCCGTCGAGTTCGAGGACAGTCGGGGGAAGAGAATGCAGTTTCAGCCGGGACGAAGAGCGTTCCGAAGGCACGAAAGGTCTGCAATTGATGGGGACAATTCGCATGCGCACGGGCTTGAACACGGGCTTGAACCTCGCCACGCTTCTGTTCGGGGCCTTTCTGGCCGTCATGCTGGCTGTCCCGGCGGGACCGGCTCATGGGCAGGACGGCGCTCCGGCGGCGCGTCCTGCGGACGCGCAGTTCGGGAGCGCGGCCGCGCTTCTCGGCGAAGGCCGGTGGGAGGCGGCGTTCGACATCCTCGGGCCCCTGGCGGCCCGCGACGCGCGCGCGCACGCGCTGCTGTTCGAGACCGGCATGGCGACGCTGGGAGCGGCGCACCGCCCCGGGATCGGGGACGTCGAGCGCGACGTGCTTCTCGACGTCTCGATCGGCGCGTTCCAGGCCCTCCTCGCGGCCAGCCCCGACCTGACCCGGGCCCGGCTGGAGCTGGCTCGCGCCTTCTTCCTGAAGGGCCAGGACGGCCTGGCCCGGCGGCAGTTCGAGCGGGTTCTGGCCGGAGACGTTCCGGCGCCGGTGGCGGCGAACGTCAACCGGTTCCTGGCCGAGATCCGCGCGCGCCGCCGGTGGAGCGCGCATGGCGGGATCGGGCTGGCGCCGGACACCAACATCGGCGCGGCCCCGCCCCAGCGGGCGCAGCTGGTCGACACCCCGTTCGGGCGGCTTCCCTTCACCCCCGACGAGAGGCCGACGTCCGGCCTGGGGGCGCTGCTCTGGGGCGGCTGGGAGTACCAGCGGCCGCTGGGGGAGCGCACGGGGCTGCGCTTCGGCGGCAGCCTCTCGCGGCGCGAACATGCGGGCAGCCGCTTCGACCGGATGACGCTGGGCGCCCTTGCGGGCCCGCGCTGGCTGGTTGCGCCCGGCACGGAAGCGAGCCTGCTTGCCACCGCGAGCCGTCACTGGCAGGGGTCGGGCGTGTCCCATGACGAGCTGGGGCTTCGCCTCGAGGGACGGCACAGCCGCGGGCGCAGGACCTTGCTGGACTTCAGCGGCGCCTGGCGCGAGCGCGGCTGGACCGAGGATCCCGGCCGCGACGGCCCGGTCGCCAGCCTCCGCTTCGGCGTCCGCTACCAGGCCTCGCCCGTCCTGGTCCTGAACGCTGCCGCGTTCGCCGAGCGCGACCGCCCCGGCGAGGCGGCGCGCCGGACCAGGGCCTACGGGCTGAGCCTCGGGATCGGCCGGGACCTGCCCCGGGGGTTCACGGTCGGGCTGGAAGCCTCGCTGAACAGGACAAGGCACGACGAGATCGGGTTCAATACCAGGGACGGCGGGCGGCGCGCGGACCGCACGACGGGCCTGAGCGCAAGCCTGACCAAGCGCGACCTGACGATCAGGGGGTTCAGCCCGCGCCTCACGCTGGGCCATTCCGTGCGCGCCTCGAACGCCGTCTTTCAGGACTACGAGCGCACCTTCGGCGAGATCAGCTTCGTCAGGCAGTTCTGAACGGAGAGGGGCACGATCACCTTCGGTGACACTGCCGTCGCCGTCGAGGAAATGCTGCACGTGGATCGTGCCCTTGACCGCACTACGACATTCGCGGAGTTGCCCTTGACAATCGATCACGGGGCGTGGGCGCGCTCACCATTGCGAGGACCGCTCCGTTTCGTAGTGGTCGGGCAGGCTGTAGCTGAGACCCCCAGGATCGTACCATGACACTTCGAAGAGCTTCTCCATCGTGCTCGCGCCCCCCTTGAACAGGCGCGGAAATCTCGCCTTGAGCCGCGTGTCGAGCCAGTGCAGGAACAATGTCCTTTGCGCGCTCAGGTTCGTGCACGCCGGAAAGCGCAACCGCTCGGCGAGCTCGCTTCCGATGAGCGCGTGGGAAATCGGGAAAATGAGGCGATTCGCCAATGCGCTGCGTTCGGCCGGGTCCGTGATGCCCGCAACCAGGGGAGCGGAATTGATCAGCGCGTTTGCCATGACCACCGACTCGTCGCTGGATTCCGGCTCGCAGAGGAACCCGATCCTGAACATGTGCCGCGCCTCTTCCTCCGTCGTGTACAGGATGGTCTCGGGGATCCCCATGATGTGCCCGGTGTATCGCCAGATCGCGCAGTAGCTCTCGCGCTGTTCGGGGCTGAATCGGGCGCCCAGCGCGATCGAGTGCACCAGCGTTCGCGAGGAGAAACAGGCGATGGCGTAACCCAGGTTGGCCGCGCTGATGGGGATCCCCCAGGTATCCACGTCCCACTCTCCCGAAGCCGCCATCAGGCGCCTCACCTGGGCGTGAATGAACCGGATCCTGACCGACAGCTTCCAACCGTCGCTATCCCGTCGCAGACCCCCGGGGTGAAAGACCTCGACCTGGTGGCGATTGTTTTGCCGCAGGCGCCTGGCGCCCTTGTCAATCACGCGCCCGGTCATGAAGAACGACTTGGCGATTAGGGTCGCAAAGCCCTCGATCAACGAGCCGGCCACGAACGCGGCGAGTACCGGGACGGCGTTTGCATGGAAGGCGCGAATGCCGGGGTCGAAACTTGCGTGGTCGACCCAGTCCGGGGCATCGTCAATGCCCTCGAAGAAGTCTCGCAGCGCTTTCGGTCCTTCGCGCAGAACCTCAGGCCGGCGATCGATGCCCGCGGCGATGAACCGGTTCATTTCGGCGCGCGGCAGCTCGGCAAGCTCCTCCATCACGGGATCAAGCTCGGCATCGCCGATCCAGGTGTGTGCGATGTAGCTGTCGGCAGCGTCGGGATCGATCAAGCGCGCTCTGTCGTAACCGTCCACATAGATCGACGGCAGACGACCTGGCGCTGTCGCCGCTTCGGACTGGGATCGTCGTGACCTGGTCATCGGCGCTACGTTGCCCGCCTCCCTTCGCGATGCTGCCGGGCGGGCAGGCCCAGCTCGTCCGGGGCCAGGCGTCGTGCCCGGGAGCTGGCCGAAAGCGACCGGGTTCTTCGGGCGAGAACCGACACCGGCAGGATGCCTCGAACGCACCACGAAAGATGGTTCGCCGAACCCTGCGGCACGCACCTTGCGACGTCCAGCAGGACTATGTGCTTGCCCGAGCCGGCGCCATCTGGCGCGCGGTTCAGGCCGGAAGGGCGGGCCGCCGGCAGACCTTCGTGGCCGCGACGCGCGGGCCTTGCCGGGGCGGGGCGCTGCGCATTGCGGGTCAGCGACAGGAGGCGCCCAGGATTGGCGCATCCGAACGGGAACCGTTCGAGCTGGCCGCCCCGTCGCCCAGCGAGACCTGCCGTGACAGCTCGAGCGCAATGCGCTTCGGCAAACGGCACGGCTTCCCGATCGAGCCTCGCATGGCGGAGGGGACGGTGGCGGGAGTCTGGACGACGCGATGGGATGGGTTTCAGACCGGCCCGGTCCATGAAGCAGCTCCGTGACAGCGAATTCTCCCGAAGTTGCGCGCATTTTACCCGTGATGCAACGTATTTGGAAGCCGATGCCAAGCAGGCAGCGTTGTGTCCGAACCGACGACACGGGCGCAGGTGACAGGCCTCGGGCACCTGCATGCGACGAGAGACCGGCGCCAACTGCGCAGGTCACGCGTCTGGTCATGCTTGTGTCCGGCGCACCTCCAAACCTGATCGGACCGGCGTCAGGCCCTTCAATTGCGTCGCCACGCGGCGCCCGATGAACGGCATCGCCCGTGTCTACTCCGCCGGAACGGCCTCACCCAACCCTTCGAGCGGCACGGCCAGCTTGTCCAGCATTTCCTTCGGCACCACCTGAATGAAATTGCTCATTTGGTCCTCCCAATGCTGCAGAATCGTGGCCGCCTTCCTGCTTCCGGTCTCTTCCAGATGCCGCTCCACAAGCCCCTTGAGCTGGTCCATGTAATTGCCCTGGCTGACCGGCACGCACACAACCGTGTCACGGTTCACCAGCGCCTTCGACGCGCCATCGGGATCATGCAAATAGGCCATGCCCCCCGTCATGCCCGCCGCGAAGTTCGCGTTGACCCTGCCGAGAACGACGGCGACACCACCGGTCATGTACTCGCAGCCATTGCTCCCGCAGCCCTCGACAACCGCCCTGGCTCCGGAATTCCGCACGGCAAACCGCTCGCCCGCGCGGCCGGCCGCAAAGAGGTGTCCGCCTGTCGCGCCGTAGAGCACGGTGTTGCCAATGATCACGTTCTCGTCGGCCACGAGCGACGAGGCCATCGGCGGGCGAACGACGATTGTGCCGCCAGACAGGCCCTTGCCGACATAGTCGTTGGCATCGCCCGACACTTCCAGCCGCAGTCCGGAAACCGCAAAGGCCCCCAGCGACTGGCCGGCGGATCCCTGGAGCTTCACGGTCAGGTGGTTCGGCTGCAGGCCGTTGTGCATGCCGAACCTCCGCACGATATGGCTTGAGGTGCGCGCTCCAATCGTCCGCTGCGTGTTCTGGACCGTGTAGGAGAGTTGCATCTTCTCGCCATCCTCGAGAAACCGCGCAGCGTCCTTCTCGATCTCGCCGTCAAGCGTGTCTGGCACCGATGCCCTGTCGCGCGTCCGGTCGTAGACGATCTTCTCGGCGCCATCGACAGTGATCAGGAGCGGGTTGAGGTCCAGGTCGTCCAGATGCGCCGATCCCCGGCTGACCTGGCTCAGCAAGTCCGCGCGCCCGACGACCTCGTCCAGCGATCGCGCGCCGATCGATGCAAGGATGAGGCGCACTTCCTGCGCATAGAAGTTGATCAGGTTCACGACCTTGTCCGCCGAACCCGTGAACTTCGCCCGCAGGCGTTCGTCCTGGGTGCAGACTCCCACCGGACAGGTGTTCGACTGGCACTGCCGCACCATGACGCATCCCATGGCAACGAGCGCCGCCGTGCCGATCCCGTATTCCTCGGCACCCATCATGGCGGCCATGACGATGTCGCGACCGGTCCGCAGTCCGCCGTCGGTGCGCAGGACCACGCGATCACGAAGATTGTTCATCGCCAGCACCTGGTGCGTCTCGGTCAGGCCCATCTCCCATGGCAGGCCCGCGTACTTGATGCTGGTCGCCGGAGACGCGCCGGTGCCTCCGTTGTGACCTGAAATCAGGATGACGTCCGCCATGGCCTTGGCAACGCCCGCCGCAATGGTTCCGACTCCGGAGGACGCAACCAGCTTCACCGTCACCTTGCAGCGCGGATTGATCTGCTTGAGGTCGTAGATCAACTGCGCAAGATCCTCGATCGAGTAGATGTCATGATGCGGCGGCGGGCTGATCAGCGAGACCCCGGGCGTGGAATGCCGAAGCCGCGCAATCAGGTCCGTCACCTTCGCGCCGGGCAGTTGCCCGCCCTCTCCGGGCTTGGCACCCTGCGCAACCTTGATTTCAAGCTCGTCGCATTGGTTCAGGTATTCCGCCGTCACGCCGAAACGGCCGCTTGCAACCTGCTTGATCCTGGCGGAAGGATTGTCGCCATTGGGTTCCGGAGTGAAATGCGCCGGATCCTCGCCGCCTTCGCCGGAGTCGCTTTTCGCGCCGATCCGGTTCATCGCCACGTTGAGCGTCTTGTGCGCCTCCGGACCGAGCGCCCCGAGGCTCATGCCCGGAGTCACGAAGCGCCTTCGTATCGAGGTGACGCTCTCGACCCTTTCGAGGGGAACCGGGTCTCCCAGCGGCTTGAAGTCCAGCAGGTCGCGCAGGTGTATCGGCGGCATCGCCCGCATCTTCTCCGAGTATTGCTTCCACATCGGATACGACCCGCGCTCGCAGGCAGCTTGCAGCATGTGCATCGACGTCGCTTCCCAGGCATGCGTCTCGCCGCTGCTTCGCGCCTTGTAGAACCCCCCGATCGGCAAGACGTTCTCGCCCTGGAACGCGGCCGCGTGGACCTGTTCCACCTTGGTCTGGATGCCGCTCACCCCGATCCCGCTGATCCGGCTGTGCATGCCGGGGAAGTACTCGTTGACCAGCGCGCGAGAGAGTCCGACCGCCTCGAAGTTCAGCCCGCCCCGGTACGAGGAGATCACGCTGATGCCCATCTTGGAGATGATCTTGAGAAGGCCGGTGTCGATCGCGGCGCGGTACCGTGCCATCGCCTCGGAAAGGGAACCGTCTACCAGCCCTCGCTCGATCCGGTCGGCAATCGAGTCTTCGGCCAGATAGGCGTTGACCGTCGTGGCCCCGCAACCGACAAGAACGGCAAAGTAGTGCGGGTCGATGCATTCCGCAGAGCGCACGTTCAGGGAACAGAACGTTCTCAGTCCCTTCCGGGTAAGCCAGCTGTGAACGGCGCTCGTGACGAGGATCATCGGCATCCCGACCTTGTCCTCGCCGAGATCGTGATCGGTCAGGACGATGTGGCCAGCTCCCGAGCGGACGGCGTCTTCCGCTTCGGAGCGCACCCGCTCCAATGCCCGCAAAAGCGCGCCGCGCCCCTCGCCCGCCGGGAACGTGCAATCGATCTCGGCCATGTCCCCCACGAACGTGGCGCAGAGCCGGTCCAACTGTACGTTGCCGACAAACGGGGAATCGAGCATCAGGATTTCGGTCTGGCTGCCGTCCTGGTCGAGCACGTTCTTCAGGTTGCCGAACCGGGTCTTGAGGCTCATCACCCGGTACTCGCGCAAGCTGTCGATCGGCGGATTCGTCACCTGGCTGAAATTCTGCCGGAAGTAGTGGCTGAGCGGCCGGTACCCGTTCGAAAGAACCGCGCTCGGCGTGTCGTCTCCCATGGACGCGATCGCCTCCTTGCCGTCTTCGGCCATTGGTGCGAGCACGTGCTCAAGCTCTTCCACCGAGTAGCCCGCGGCGACCTGCCGCTTTCTCAGTTCCGGGCCCGTGAACAAAGGCACTTCGGTCAGTCCGGAAAGCTCGTCGTCCAGCTCCACGATCTTCTCGACCCACTCGCCGAAAGGTTGCGATGCCGCCAGAAGGTCCTTGATCTCGGCATCATGGAACAGCCTGCCCGCCTCGATGTCGACCGCGACCATCTGCCCGGGGCCGAGCGCGCCTCTCTCGACGACCTCGTCCTCGTCCAGATGCACCATTCCGGTCTCGGATCCCGCAATCAGGAGACCGTCGGCGGTCACGGTGTAGCGCAGCGGGCGCAGCCCGTTCCGGTCAAGCCCGGCACAGACCCAGCGCCCGTCGGTCATTGCCAGCGCGGCAGGTCCGTCCCAAGGCTCCATGACGGCATTGCAATAGGAATACATGTCCCGCCAGGCCTGTGGCAGCTCCACAGCCTGACGCGACCAGCTTTCGGGCACGAGGATCGTCTTGGCCATCGGGGCGTTTCGGCCCGCGCGCACCAGGACCTCGAACACCGCATCCAGGGCGCTCGAATCCGATGCACCGTTCGGCACGATCGGCTTGATGTCCTCGGCGGTGTCGCCAAAGACGTCCGAGACCATCCTGATCTCGTGCGACTTCATCCAGTTCACGTTGCCCTTCAGCGTGTTGATCTCGCCATTGTGCGCCAGCATGCGGAACGGCTGCGCCAGCCACCACTGAGGAAAGGTGTTCGTGGAGTACCGTTGGTGGTAGATTGCGAACGCGCTTTCGAAACGTTCGTCCTTGAGGTCAGGATAGAACTCGGCGACTTGCTCTGCGAGCATCATGCCCTTGTAGATCACCGACCGGCAGGACAGGGAGCAGAGGTAAAGCTGGCCGACCTGCGCTTCCGCGGCAGCCTTCTCGATCCGGCGACGAATGACATAGAGCTCCCGCTCGAAGGCCTCATCGTCGACACCCTTGGAATTGGAAACCAGGATCTGCTCGATCTCGGGTCTCGTCGCGTTTGCCTTCTCGCCAAGGACGCTGACATCGACCGGTACATGCCGCCAACCATAGATCGAGTATCCCATTCTGAGAATCTCGGTCTCGACGATGGTTCGGCAGGTCTCCTGCGCACCGAAATCGGTTCTCGGCAGGAAAACCTGTCCCACCGCCATGAGCTCGTCCTGTCGTGGCACATGGCCGGTGCGCCTCACCTGGTCCTGGAAGAAGGGCACCGGAATCTGCACGTGGATGCCGGCCCCGTCGCCTGTCTTGCCGTCCGCGTCAACGGCGCCCCTGTGCCACACCGCCTTCAGGGCGCTGATTCCGTTCTCGACCACCTTCCGCGAGGACCTGCCGTCAATCGACACAACGAGGCCGACGCCGCAAGACGAGCGTTCATGGTCCTCGGCATAGAGCCCGTTTTCCGCCACACGCTTGCGGCGCACGGCTTCCTCGGCCGCCCAGGAGCCGTCGTGCACCGTCATTCGTTGCCTTCCCCGGCGAACTTGGCAAGGACTTCCGCCTCGGTCATGCCGGGCAATTCGCCCGCAAACGCGTATCCCTCAGGACGACGGTCAATATAGATCTCGCTGCCAAGCGTCAGCCCGCCCGCGTTCCTGAACAGGCCGGTCGCGACATGCGTGACCCCCTTGTAGGGTCCGTCGGCAGTCACTCGGTAGTACAGCGACGACCCGCAGTCATCGCACCACGCTCTCTCCGCCCAGGCCGACGTCGCGCGGGTCCGGACCGGTCCCTTGGCCTCAAGGTCGCCCGGCAACACCTTGACCGCCATCATCGACGACCCCGTCCACGCCCGGCACATGTCGCAGTGGCAGGCATGCATCTTGTCTTCTGCCGGTCGCACGATCACTTCGCACGCGCCGCACAGGCACGATCCGGTCAGCTTCTTGTCCATGGTCCTCTCACCTAAATTCATCCACTGCGCGCGTCGATCAACGCGCTCACTCGGCTGCGATTGCCTGGCGCCCGAAGCGATCGAGGATGGCATCAGCCGCCTCCCGACCGTCGCGGATCGCCCAGACCACGAGCGAGGCGCCCCTCACGATGTCGCCCGCCGCGTAGACGCCGTCCATCGACGTCTCGTGTGTCTGGAAGCTCGCCTTGATCGTGCCCCAGCGTGTCACTTCGAGCGCGTCCGCTCCCCAGAGTTCCGGCAGGCTTTCGGGATCGAAGCCAAGCGCCTTGATGACGAGATCAGCGCCTTCGACAAATTCCGATCCCGTGATCCGTTCCGGCACCTGCCGACCCGTGGCGTCCGGGGCGCCGAGCCGCATCCGTTGCACGATGACTCCGGTGACCGCATCACCCGCGAACCCCATGGGCGCTGTCAGCCAGACGAACTCGACGCCTTCGTCTTCGGCATTCGCCACTTCCCTCTGCGAACCCGGCATGTTCGCCCGGTCACGGCGATAGAGGCACTTGACGCTCTCCGCGCCCTGCCGGACAGCCGTGCGGACACAGTCCATTGCCGTGTCGCCTCCCCCGATGACGACAACCCTCCGGCCGGCTGCATCCATCTCTCCGGAGTCGAATTCCGGCACGTCGTCGCCGAAGCCCTTGCGATTCGAGGCCGTCAGGTAGTCGATCGCGCGAACGATTCCCTTCGCGCCGCTCCCCGGGACCTTCAGTTCGCGGCTACTGCAGACGCCCGTCGCGATGAGGACCGCGTCATGCCCGGCACGGACGTCCTCGAACGGGATGTCCGTGCCGACATCGCAGTTCAGGACGAATTCGACGCCCCCGTCCTCAAGAAGCGCGGTTCGGCGCATCACGACGTCCTTTTCGAGCTTGAACCCCGGAATCCCGTAGGTCAAAAGCCCGCCCGCACGGTCATGGCGATCATAGACCGTCACCTGCACGCCTGCCCTGCGAAGCCTTTCGGCGGCCGCAAGCCCGCCCGGTCCCGCGCCGACGATTCCAACGGAGTCCGCGCGCTCCGCGAACGGAGCGATCGGCCGCACCCAGCCTTCGTCCCATGCCGTGTCGGTGATGTACTTTTCGACCGAACCGATCGTGACCGTGCCATGGCCGGACCGCTCGATCACGCAGTTGCCTTCGCACAGCCGGTCCTGGGGACAGATCCGGCCGCAGATTTCCGGGAAGGCGTTCGTTGCCTGGCTGATCTCGTACGCTTCCTGCAGACGCCCTTCTGCAGTGAGCTTGAGCCAGTCGGGAATGTTGTTGTGCAGCGGACAGTGGGTCTGGCAGTAGGGAACGCCGCACTGGCTGCACCGTCCGGCCTGCTCCCGGGCCTTTGCCGCGGCAAAGTCGGCATAGATCTCGCGGAAGTCCGCACGCCGTTCGTCGACGGTGCGCTTCTCGGGCATGTCCCGCCCAATCGTAACGAACTTGAGCATTGGCGTGTCGGCCATCGCGTGTCCCGCCTTCCAAGGCGCCTTCTTACGACTTCTGCTGAAAATGGAAAGAGAGTATGTCATGATATTTGACCTTTTATTGTCAGATTTTCGGCGAGAGCCGCGATTTTCTGACGTCTGACCCTCAAACAATGGCCGTATCGGATCTAATTTCCCGCTTTGCGTGCAATTTCCTAGTTCCTAGTCTTGCGCTGACAGAATCGAGCGGTCTCCACGCATGCCAATGCTTCAGTTATTCCTTCTTGCCGTCATCCAAGGCATTACCGAGTTCCTGCCGGTTTCCTCGTCCGGCCATCTCGTGCTCCTCCCGAACCTCGCGGGCCTTCCGGACCAAGGTCTGGTGATCGACGTCGCCGTTCACGTGGGCACGCTCGGGGCCGTGCTCCTCTACTTTCGCAGCGACGTGGCGCGCATCCTCACCGGCATGTTCCGCATGGCCTCGGGCAGGTTCGACGGACCCGAAGTGCGCCTTGCCCTGCTGCTCGTGCTAGCAACCGTTCCGGTCATGATCGCGGGCCTGGCCTTGAGGCTGGCCGGCCTGGACCTCCTGCTACGCTCGGTCACGGTCGTCGCGTGGGCCACGCTCATATTCGGACTTGTGCTCTGGTGGGCCGACCGCACCGGATCCAGGGCCCGCACGGCTGGCGACTGGAACCGGAAGGACGCAATCATCATGGGCCTGTGGCAGGCACTCGCCCTGATCCCTGGAACATCGCGATCCGGCATCACGATCACTGCGGCGCGGCGGCTCGGATACGCCCGCACGGACGCCGCCCGTCTTGCCATGCTGATGTCGATCCCGACGATCATCGCATCCGGCACGCTCCTGGGCCTGGAGGTTGCGTCCTCCATGGACCTGCCCAGGGCACGCGACGGCTGCATCGCTGCCGTCATCGCCTTCGTCGCCGCCCTCGGGGCGCTGCACTTCATGATGCGGCTCATCCAGCGGGTGAGTTTCACGCCCTTCGTGATCTACAGGGTTGTCCTCGGCCTGGCCCTTCTTGCCTGGTCCTACGGCCTAGCCGCGTAGATTGCGGGCGCTTCGCGTGATGTCGGAATACTGCCCGTCGGGACGAAAGGGCCAAAGATAGGTTGGCAAAACTGCATGCATGGAGGTTGGATGCACTCCAAGGTCGGTAAGGGTGCGGGCATCGGTGGCCACGACGTTGTCGCGCATCAGCTCAGTTGCCTGGTCGAGCGTGATCGGCTGCTTGAGTACGCCCAGTGACAGGAACGAGGCGAGGCCGCTGGTTCGGGCGATGGCGCGGCCAGCCCAGAAAGGCAGGGCCACGATCAGGGAACGTCGGCGAATGACCCCGAGCATTTCCTCCATCAGTTCGCGGAAGCTTGCGACGTCCGGCCCGCCCAGCTCGAAGATTCCCGCCCTTGCCTCCCCGAGAACGGCTTTCTCCGCGGCGGCGGCCACGTCATCGACATAGACGGGCTGGAACTTCGTCCCGGCTCCGACAAGCGGCAGCACAGGCGACAGCCTGGCCATCGAGGCGAAGCGGTTGAAGAACTGGTCTTCAGGGCCAAAAATCACCGAAGGGCGCAGGATGACCGCCTCAGGGAAGGCGCCAATCACTGCCGTCTCTCCAAGACCCTTGCTGCTTGCATATTCGCTTTCCGCGGCCGGGTCGGCTCCGATGCTTGAGACATGCACCAGCCGCGATACGCCTTCTTCTGCGGAAATGCGGGCGATACGGCCCGCACCGACATGCTGGACCGCGCTGAAGTTGTTCCTGCCGGACGCGTCAAACGTGCCTACGCAATTCACGACAGCGTCGGCTCCCTGCGCCGCCTGCCGGACAGAATCGTCGTCTCGAATGTTGCAAAGTACCGGCTCGACCTGGCCTGGCGTGCCCCGCGGCTTGACGAAAATGGCTTCGTTCGGTCGCCGAACCGCCACGCGCACGCGCCAGCCGGCCTGCGCCATGCGGTTTGCGACGTACCGCCCGACAAATCCGGATCCGCCATAGATGATCACCAGTCGCGACATGCGATGCACCTTCGCCAGTTCCGCTTTTGGGTCCTTAGGGTGTAGCCCCGCGCATGATGCCGGGCAAGGTCCAATTCACCGCGCAATGGTCGTTGACACGATCTGCGCCCGCGCCTATTCCCAACCCTCGATTCACCTGCCCAGGTGGCGGAATTGGTAGACGCGCTAGCTTCAGGTGCTAGTGTCCTTTATGGACGTGGAGGTTCGAGTCCTCTCCTGGGCACCATTCATCCCGAGCACATGTGCCCAAGCGCCTCGAATGGCGAGGAACTTGGTGGCATCATCCTGCTCATTGGTGAACATCGATACCTGCACAATCGTGTCGTTTTGTGAACAAAAATACTGGTATCAAACCGCGAAATTGAAGAAGTGGAGTTCGTTGCCTGCAGCGTCCCAATCCGACCTTCAAATGCGCATGGCAATTCAGAGGGAACGGGCGTACCGGCTGATCGATCATTGGGAACCGGACTTCGCGCTGAAGCCGAGCGGCTCGGAACTTCGGCAATCGCGAAATCGATTGCCCTCGATGCCAACTACGGGTCCTTCGGTCTTCTTGGCCAAGCTGATGGGCCGATTCATGCCACTTGTCGCTCTCAGGGGTCAAGGGTCCGTTCAAGCGCGACGCTACAGTTGCTTGCATGACGCATTTTAGCGCCAAAGGCGGTTCTACGTGATGAACATCACACAGACGCTTCTTGGCGAATGGTGCCTGACCAGAGAAAGGGGACGGATCGGTTCCGCCGGCGGACATTGGATGGTCGGTTGCAGGAAGACGAAGGAAGAAACAGAAGCTGCCTTGGACAAGTTGCCCGCCCAGAAATGCCCCCGGGGCTGCCGTCAACACGAGACACACCGCATCACTTAGGAGGCTCGCCAAAATAAACTGGCCATTCATGTGCGGGGAAGCAGGGTTAATGGGAACCAAATGGTTATGGGAACCTGAGGTTCCAAGTGCCTGTCATGACATGCCTCTTGCCCTGATCAGGTTCCCATAAAAGTCTCCGGTTCAGACGTTCGAGAGCATCGCCATCAGTTCGTCCTTCACGCCCTTGAACCGCCCCTTGGCGAGACCCGGGGAACGCCACTCCGAGAGCATGTCCAGCTTTTCGGCGGGATCCGTGCGGAGGTACATCTCCGTGCTCTGGAGGCTCTGGTGCCCCAGCCACAGCGAGACCTTGCGGATGTCGCCGGTCGCCTCGAGAATCGTCAAGGCGCAGGCGTGCCTCAATACATGGGGTGTCACCTTCCGGCGCGCGATCGACGGTTCGGTCCGCGCCGCCGTGGCGACATGCAGATCGAGCCGCCTGGCGAAGCCGCGCCGGGTCATTCCCCGTCCCGACGCGTTCAGGAACATGTGCCGGTCGGGAACCTCGGGGCGTATGGCGAGCCATGCCCCGAGCGCGCCGGCCGTTTCCTTCCAGAGCGGCAGGACGCGGGCCCGGCGCCCCTTGCCCATGATCCGGATCTCGTCGAGCTGCGGCATCCTGACGTCGTCGAGGCCGAGGCCGACCAGTTCCGAGACGCGGAGCCCGGCGTTGTAGGCGAGGCACAGCATCGCTCGGTCCCGGGTTCCGGACCTTGTGGCGGCGTCCGGTGCCTTCAGCAGCGCCTTCACCTCGTCCCGGCCGAGATGCCTGAGCGCGGGAACGTCGCCCTTCTTCTGCGGGATCGCGTGCACCCGTGCAGCCAATTCGAGATGATGCGGATGCCGGAACTCGATGAACCGGAAAAAGCTCTTGATAGCGGCCAGCCTGACGTTGCGGGTGCCGACGCCGTTGCCCCGTTCCGCCTCGAGATGGTCGAGGAAGGCGAGGATGGTGTCGACGTCGAGATGGTCGACCTCGAGCCTGCAGGGACGGATGCCGTGCCTGTCCGCGGCGAAGATCGCGAGCAGCCTGAAGCTCGTGACGTAGCTCTCGACGGTGTGCCGGCTGGCGCCCCGGTCACGGGGGAGATGCTCCCTCAGGAACGCGGCCAGCGGGGTTGCGAGTCGGGTCATGATCTTTCCTTTCGTGCTTCCATGTGGAGTTTTTCGGCCGCCTCCGACACCTGGCGCATGAGGACGGGTGTCGCCTCAAGGTAGTAGTAGGAGTTGGTGACGCTGACGTGTCCCAGGGTTGTCGAGAGCGCGAGCATGTGCCGGCCGACGTCCCTTCGGCTGGAGGAGAGGCTGCCTTCCAGTGCGCGGACGGCGAATCCGTGGCGACTATTCCGAATCCGGAATAGTCGCCATAATTCCGGAATCTTTTTTATTCCGGGGAGCCTTCTGATCCGATTGATTTCGCGTCACTTTCCTGCGTGGTTTCCGGGATAATCACAGTCCGTTCAGGAAGGCCAGGAGGTCGTCGTCGGGACGATATCGGGCCGGTTTCAGCCGGAACTGCGGGGTCTTTTCCATGGCTTGCTCCTTGAGCCTGAGATCCGCGTGCAGGTAGACGTACGTGGTTTCCGCGGATTCATGCCCGAGCCACAGCGCGATGACCGCCCGGTCGACACCGTTTTGCAGGAGCGACATTGCTGACGTGTGGCGCAAGGAGTGGGGGGTCACGTGCTTGGTCCTCAGGGACGGACATTCCTTCCGGGCGGTGGCGAGGTGCCCGGCCAGCAGGTAGTCGAGGCTGTCGTGCGTCAGCGGCCGGCCCCGCTGATTGAGGAATACGCGGTCACCGGGTTCGCCGCAGCGCTCCTTCAGCCAGGCGCGCAGCTCGGAAGCCGCGTCCTTCGCGAGCGGGACATGGCGTTCCTTTCGCCCCTTGCCGTGACAGCGCAGGTGGGCTCCGACGCCGACCTGCACGTCCCCGCACCGCAGGTTGATGAGTTCGGATGCGCGCAGCCCGGTCCGCACGGCGACCAGGAGCAGGGTGCGGTCGCGCCGCCCCACCCGGGTCGTCGGGTCCGGCGCACGCAGCAGGGCCGCGGCTTCGTCGTGGTCGAGCCAGGCCACCGGGCGGCGGGCGTGGCGCTTGCTCGGCATGGCCAGGATCCGCTGCGCCAGGGCTGCGTGATGCGGTTCGTGCAGGGCGACTTGGCCGAAGAATGAACGGATCGCGGCCAGACGGGTGTTGCGGGTCCGCGCATCGTTGCCGCGTTCGTTCTCGAGATGGCTGAGGAACTCGCCGACGAACTCCGCGTCGATGTCCGCGACCCGGAGTTCCGAGGGCGGCTTCCCCAGCTCCCGCTGGGCGAAGCGGACCAGCATGCGGAAGGTGTCGCGGTAGCTGGCGATGGTATGCGGGCTCGCCTGGCGCTGTTCGACGAGATGCCTGGTGAAGAACATGGCCAGGAGCCGGGGGAAGTCGGCGTCGCGCGTCATGACGGCACCCCCCGCCCGGTTCGGTCGAGCCTTCGCGCGGCCTGCTGCATCAGTTCCGGTGTCGCCGTGAGATACCAGTAGGTGTCACTGACATGAGCATGCCCGAGCCATGTCGCGAGACGCGGAACGTGCTGCTCGACATCGACGCCGGCATGGTGCCATCGCAACAGCGTCTTGACGGCGAAGGCATGGCGAAAGTCCAGAAGGCGGGGGCCCTTGCCGTAGGACCTTGCCGGAACCCGCAGGCCGGTCTGCCGGGACAGGTTCACGAAGGTGTAGCGCAGCGTCCATTCGGTGATCCGCGTGCCGTGCTCGGAGACGAAGAACGCCGGGCAGCGGGGTGCCGCGCACAGGCTGTCACGCCGTTCGGCGTAGCGTTCCAGCGCCCGCCCCGTCGTGGCATGCACCATGACATGGCGCGACTTGCCGAACTTGCCGTTCCGGATCGTCAGGACGCCCTGGGCAAGGTCGACATCGTCGCGGTCGAGGTTCAGGATCTCGTTCGTGCGCATGCCGGTGACCGCCAGCAGCCCCAGCAGGGTGGCGAAGGTCAGGGGCCTGAGCCCGGTTGTGCCGGACAGCCGCTGCGCGGCGCCGATCAGGTCGGCGATTTCCGCGTCGCTGTAGATGTAGGGCTCTCGACGACGATACCGGTGCGGGAGCAGCCCTTGCGGAACGACCTCGTGGCGCGGGTCGACGGCGTTGGCGTAGCGGGAGAAGCGACACACCATTCCGAGACGGTTGGCCCACTGCGCTGGCTGGGCCTCGCGCGGCGCGGTCGCCCACTCGAGCGCGCGTGCGCGCGTGATGGCGGTGTCCCCGTGTCCCGTGACAAAGGTCACGAAGCGCTTCAGCAGCCGTCCCGGAAGGACCAGCCGGACTCCAAGGGCGCGGCGCGTGGCGAGATATTCGTCCAGCAGGACGTCAAGATCTGTCATGGCGCATCTCCGGGCCAGGCGGGGGCCAGGTCGCGGAGCGAGTCCAGGTCGCACCGGGCGTAGATCTGGGTCGTCTCCGGGTGCCGGTGACGCAGGATCTGCCCGATGTCCTCGAGCGAGGCCCCGTTGCGGAGCATCCCGGTGGCGAGGGAGTGGCCCAGCGTGTGGGCGCCCTTGAACGGCGGATCGAGTTCGGCGCGTGCCAGCGCGCGTCGGACGAGACAGGAAACGGCGGACGCCCCGCTGAACGGCTTGTGCGGGGCGTGCGCGCGAACGAACAGGCGGCGCGTCGAGCAGCTTGGCCGGCCGTCGCGCAGCCAGGCCGCAAGGGCCTCTCCGGCGTCATGCGGCAGGGGCAGCTGCTCATGCCGTCCCTTGCCGCGCACGGTCACCAGGCCGTTGTTCCAGTCCAGGTCGTCAAGCGTCATCGCGACGACCTCGCCGGCGCGCAGGCCCAGCCGCGACAGCAGCAGAAGGATGGCGTGGTCCCGCCGCCCGACGGCGGTCGTCCGGTCGCAGCCGTCGATGAGCGCCTCGACCTCGTCCGGATCCAGCGACCTCGGCAGTTCCGGCTGGCGCCGTTTCGTCGCCGGGAGGATGCCGTCGGCGAGATCGGCCGGAATCTCGCCTCCCTGATGCAGATGGCGCAGGAAGCTGCGCAACGCCGTGGCGGACATCTTGGAAGTGCGCCAGCAGACGTTCCCGCCGTAGCGAAGGATGAACCCGTTGCAGTCCCTGACCGTCAGGCTCCCAAGGTCCGCCGTCCGCGTCCCGAAGCGGTCGGCGAGAAAGGCGCGAACGATCGACAGGTAGTTCTTGACCGTTGTCGCGCTCACGCAGCGTTCATTGACAAGGAACCGTTCGTACCGGCGCGCGATCCGCTCGACCGGATCGTTGCCCTCGGGTTCCGCCGGCTTCGGGGAGACGTGTCCGCTGTCGCGCAGATGCTCCAGCAGCAGACGAAGGGTCGCGGCCTCGCCCCGGGGCCGGCATCCGGGCTTCCGCGTTGACAGGAAGGCCTCCGTCCGGCGTTCGTCAAGCGAATCGAGGCCGATCCCTTCCAAAGCCATCCAGTGACTGAAGTTTCTGACGAGGCGGAGCTTGGCGGTGGCAAACTCGCGGTTGTAGCCCATGGATGCCAGCTGGGCGGCAAATGCGTCGAGTTCGTCGGCCAGCGGGCCGACACGAAGCCACTTCCGGCTGCGCGATCCGGGAAAATAGAGTGCTGTTGACATTGTCATCTCCTCGCAGCTGGCGACGTTGCCAGCCCGGAAAGCCGACCGGATTATTCCGGAAACTCAACCCGCAGGTCGTGCAGAACCCGTTGAGTTCCGGAAGTTTCTTTCGAGGATCAGGAAGAATACGGAATAAAAAAGATTCCGGAATTATGCCGAAGGTCGTGCAGCCTGAGACCGGGTTCCCCGACCGGGCCGCGCGCGCCTGCCTTGCGTGCAAGCTGGACGAAGGTTCGGGTCAGATGATCCGGCCGCAACGGCCGGCCGCAAGCAAGAACGAACAGGTGTTCGCAGGGTCCGCCCTTCCGCTTGCGCGCCACGAGGTAGCCGTCGAGGGCGCGGCGGGCGCTCTCGTGCAGGGGCACGAGGCGATGCCTGCCGTTCTTGGAGTTCCGGACCAGGAGCCCGTCCGGTCCCAGGTCGCCCAGTTGCAGCCCGGTCGTCTCCGAGCGTCTCAGCCCGGTGCATGCCATGAGGCCGATGACATGATGGAAGGTCAGCGGCGTGAGCGTCCCCGCCGGCGGCAGGGACAGCGCCTCCTTCATGATCTTCCGGATCTCCTCCGGCGACGGGATGCGCGGCGGTTGCCGGACCCGTTTCGACTTGCCGAGAGCGTCCTGGTGGGGCACCTCGTGACGGTCGTCCCCGGCATGGAGGAAGACGGCCAGCCCGCGGATGATGCCCAATCGCCTTTGGGCCTCGCTAACCGACGTTGCCGTGCCGGCCCAGTCCAGGACGCTGCTTGCGCTTACGAACGCGTCGCCCCCGGCGTCGGCATGCTCGGCGTAACGCATCAGGACCCGCTCCTGATGCGTAAACGACAGGCCCAGCGCTTTCTTGCGGGCCACGTAATCCCTCGCGTGATCCGTCATGGTCATCCGACGTCTCCCTCGAAGGGCCAGGGCTGCGTCAGTTCACGGAGCATCCGGACATCGACACGGGCATAGATCGCGGTGACGTCGAGAGATCTGTGCCTGAGCAGTGTGGCGATGGCTTCCAGGGGGGCGCCGTCGCGCAGGAGATTCGTCGCCGCCGAGCATCTGAACAGGTGTGACGATGCCGGGCCGACGCCCCGGATGCCGGCCCGTTCGATCGCACGGCTGACGATGGAGTTGCTGATGCTGTTGCACGTCAGGGGGCGGTAAGGCGCTCGACTGCGGAGAAACACCTTCCTCTCTTCGCCGCGTGGCCGGGCCTCCAGGATGTAGTCCCGCAGCGCGTCGCCCACGTCCTGAGGCAGCGGCAGCTCCGCCTCTCGCCGCGACTTTCCGCTGACCCGGATGACGGCCCGGTCCCAGTCGATATCGTCGAGATCCAGCCCGGAGACGTCGCCGACCCGCAGGGCGAGCCGGGCGAGCAGCAGCAGGGCTGCCCGGTCGCGCACCCCGATCGGCGTCGTCACGTCGCAGGTCGCGATCATGCGTTCGATGTCGTCCTGCCCGACATGCCGGGGCATGCGCTCGCCCCGGGGTCTCGGAATCGTCGGGACCGCGTGGACGAGTTCCGGCCGGCAGAGGCCGTTCGACCCGAGGAAGCGCAGGTACATCCGCAAGGCGCTCGCCTCGCCTGCGACCTGTCCGCGAGAGGCGGTTTCGAGACGGTTCAGGATCGTGTTCCGCACCCGGGCGGCGTCATACGTGCCCGGATCGTCAGCGAGGGCCGGGAGCAGCACACGAATGCGCTCTTCGTACTGTTCGATGGTCCTATCCCTGAGGCCGCGATGCTGCCGAAGCCAGTGCAGGAATGCACCGAGATGTTCGCCGCGTCCGGCATGGGGCTGAGAGACCTTCGGTGCCTGGATGACGTCCCTGTCCGTCAGGTACGCGGCGAAGAGCCGGAGCATGGATCGGGAGCAGTTCTTGCCGGCAAACCTTTGAGGCCTGTTGTCGAGGAACCCCGGGTGAACGCAGGTGCAGTCGTGGGCCAGAAAGCGATTCCGGACTCGCTCGTCCGTCGCCGCCAGGGGAATGTCCGACAGGGCAAGCCAGACAATGAAGTGACGGCAAAGGGTCTCGAACCGGCGGATCGTGGAACCTGCATATCCCCGCTCCTCCAGGACGTCCAGGAACTGCGCCACGAGGCTTCCTCCGGCCTCGATCTCCGGCGGCGCTTCCGCGTGCCCGACCTCGAGCAGATGCCGGAGGAACCGGACCGCAAACGGCCGGCACCGCGGACCGGGTGTCCTGCCGACCTGGTGCCGACCCGGGCAGCGGCATTCATGGCGCATGAAACTGTCGAGAAGGCGGATGTCGAACGCGTCGAGACCCTTCCCGCTGAGTGCCAGCCAGACCGTGACGTGGCTGGCTGTCCTGACAAATGCGTCAGCCGTCCCGACCGAAACGCCAAGGCTCTCCAGATGCTCAGCGTAGCATCGGACAACACGGGAATCCCGCTCCGAAACCCCATCGGCCAGTGGTGGATTGTGTCGCTTGGAAGGCATGATCTCTCTCCTGTCAGTGTCAAAGCCGACAGGAGTGGAGCAGATTTCTATGGGAACCTGATCAGGGCAAGAGGCATGTCATGACAGGCACTTGGAACCTCAGGTTCCCATAACCATTTGGTTCCCATTAACCCACTAATCGGAACATTCTCGTTAATGGGTGTAGTTCCATTCTCCGTGAAATCCGGCCCGCCTGATCGAGAGCGCCTCCATCTGGTCGTCGGAAACCTTGATGCCGGTCGCATACTCCTTGTCGTCGATGCCGGAGCGAATGGAGAGACCGGCCTTTGTCGTCGTCGCGGCGATCAGGTTCACGATCACCTCATGGCTGACAAGCGGCTTTCCGCGCCAGTTCTGGGTGATGTGGCAGAACATGCGGTGCTCGATCCTGTTCCACTTGCTCGTGCCCGGCGGAAAGTGGCAGACCGAGATGGCCAGCCCGAGCTCGTCGGCAAGTCGCTGGATCTCCAGCTTCCATAGCCGGTTGCGGCTGCCGTTCGAGCCGCCGCCGTCGGCGGTGATCAGGAGCCGCCGGGCATCCGGGTAGAGCGGCGACCCCATCCGCCTCCACCAGCGCCGTATCGTCTCGACGGCGAATTCCGCCGTGTCGCTGGTGATTCCGACGCTGACCCAGCCCTTGTTGGCGGTCATGTCGTAGACGCCGTAAGGTATGGCCTTGCCAAGTTCGGGGTCCGGGAAGTCATGCACGTGCACGGCGACGGGACGGCCCTTGGGATGCCAGTCGCGGCCACCGTTGCGGAACTGGCCCACGAGTTCCTTCTTCTTCGTGTCCACCGACACGACCGGCTGGCCCAGCTTCTGGAACGCCCGCACCCGGCGGTTGATCCGCCGGAACTGGCCGTTCCGGTCCGGATGCTGCCGTCCCTCGACGGTCTTGCGGTTCGCCTGGAGACTGTAGCCGAGCTCGTGCAGCAGGCGGTTCACCGTGCGCTCGCTGACCTTGCGGCCCTCCGCCCCCATCCGCGCCGCTAGCGAGGCCGCGCTGTTGCAGGTCCAGCGCAACGGGCTCTCCGGGCCGCCGCAGGTCACCGGCTCAAGCTGGCGCTCAAGGGCGGACAGCAGTTCCGGGTCGCTCTCCGTCAGGCGCTTGCGCCCGCCGCCAGGCTTTCGCGTTCTCCCGTCGGAGGAACGCCCGTCGGCAGGTGCCGCGGCACCCGAAGCGACGTCCTTGACGCCCTGCCGGACCGTGGCCCGCGAAAGGCCCGTCGCCTCGGCCACGCGCGAAATCCCGCCCCGCCCGATGGCGCTGGCCTCGACGCCGGCCCAGAGACGACGCCCCCGCTCGTCCAGAACCGGGCGCATCATCTCGAACTTGTGCCTCAGAGTCTCTACCACGCAATCCATGGTAGCACGGTACAGGATCAACACAAAATGGGCAAGTTATTTTGGCGAGCTTCCTAAGCCACGCGTCAGCTGTTGACTTCAGGCTCGAATGCTTCAATCGCGCCCAGAATGTCATCGCAGCCTGGCGCATCCCCGATGATCATCTCCCGCATACCTGAACAGTCCCGGCGCAAGCTGGACGTGAGGTCTGCATTCGGCATCAATCTCAGAGATCCAGGCTTCGCGTCTTCGTAGTTGGCCCAGGTCGCCTTGAAAAAGACGGACTTGTGATGCGCAACTTGTTTCAAGAGACTCAGGTTGCCGTGGGCGCGTGCCTTGGCCTCGTGGCCGATGAGTCCCCTGCGCGATTCCTATGGACTTTTTTTGAGCCATAGAAGTCAATGCTATCGCTCAAGCATCTTGATCGTGCTTGCCGAGAAACGACCACCCTCCGCTCAACAGAGCTTCCCTCGTGCATCAATTGTCAGGACAGACAAGCCACCTGTCTTTCGTTCGAGCCACGCATTGTCCACCATGTTGGCCACGACACAAATGTGGTTTGGGACGATGTTCACTTGCTCTCCGACTTCAAACCTCTCGTCTGGGCGACACAGGATGGTCCCGTGTTCCTCGTTCAAGCCTGCAATGCGCGCATGCGGATGTCCGACGACATGTCCGAATCCTTCGAGCCCAAGCAGGTCCGTCGTGAGTATCTTTGACCCCGCGTCGATGATTGCCCTGCCCTCCGAAGGGACGCTTACGACAGTGGCAACGATCCGGCCGGCGCAATCCTCCCAAGCACAGGTTGCTCGCTCCACCAGCGAACGGTCGTTGAAGATATAGGTCCCTGCCCGATACTCGGTGATCGTCCCGCCGTGACATTGGGCATGCCACATGTCGGGCGATCCACCCGAGGAGACCGCCGGGCATGCAATTCCGCACTCTTCGATCCCGGCCCGCGCAAGCGTCATGAAGTCCAGCACGTCGTGCTGTCCGCCGATTGCCGGATAGGTCATCAACCCGCCGAACCCGATGCCTGGGAGGGCGGAGATTCTCCTTGAAAGCGCGACTGCACGTTCGGGAGACTGCACACCGCAGCGGCGGCCGCCCGTGTCGCACTCAACCAAGACCGACAGGGGTCGCGAAGCTGTTTCGAACGCCTTGCTCAATCCGCCCACGACCACGTCATTGTCGGCCACCACGGACAGGGCTTTCGTACGTTCGGCAAGGGCACGAAGACGCCCGAGCTTGCCATCGCCGAGAATGTTGTAGGCAATGAGGATGTCGTCGATTCCGCCCTCTGCCATGGCTTCGGCCTCGCCGATCTTCTGGCAGGTGATTCCGGTCGCGCCAGCCGCGATCTGCGCCTTCGCAAAGTGAACGCACTTGTGCGTCTTGACATGCGGACGAAGCTTCAGGCCGTTGTCGTCACAGTGCCTCTGGAACCGGTCAATGTTCCTGAGCGCCACTTCTTCGCGAATTACCAACGCGGGGGTATCGACCTCGACCAAGCTAGGAAACATGGGGATTCTCGTGAAGCGGCCAGACTTTACGGCTCAGGTTGCGATAGCCATTCGTCGCCGGGTTGCTCGGATACGGCCCGTCGACCGTGACATAAAGAATCTCCGAGGCGATCGCGGAAAACGCGTCGTGAAAGTGGTTTGTGGACTTCACCACGAGCATGGCCCTCTCCCTGGGATCGATGCCGAAATTGGAAAACACGTCTGGATGAAAGACCTGGCTGCGCACGGTGTTCAGGATGACGTCGATGCCGCCGACGTCGATCCGGACGCTGTCTCCGAGCGGCACGACACTCTCGCCGAAGCTCTGAACCGCTTCACGCAGAATGCGGCACACCCTGACCCTGGCGTCAAGCGGCTCGCCACCTGCGCGTGACATCTTGCCCCCGAAGCGAAGCTGCAATTCGGCGCCTTCGCCCGCTGACATGCACGTTCGAACCGCCATCGGGTCCCAGATGGTCGCCAATGCCGCATTGTCCATCTCTCGCCGGATCATCTCACGCAGGATGATTGTGGAGTCTCCAGGCACTCCGCCTCCAGGATTGTCCCATACGTCCGCAATGACCAGCGGCCCGCCAGTCCCTGCCACGACCTTGTCAAGTGCTTCGCCTGGCGAATGGAAATCCGGCCGTGTCCTGCCCCTCATCGAGAACAGCTCCAGCCCGAGCCTTCTGGCAAGCGCGTCGCCCTCGTCCTTCGCATCATCCGTAATCACGATGATCTTGGCACCGAGGTCGGGCACATCGCCGGCCATGAAGCCGTGGATGACGGAAACGGACAGGACCTTGCCGCGACCCTCAAGCATCTTCAGAGCGTCGACAAAGCCGCGCATCGGTTCCTGGCTCGTCGGAAAGACATCGATCATCCTGCAATCAAAGGTCGAGATCACCGGCACGATGCTCCCTGCCGAAGCGCAGTTCACCAGATTGACCAATTTCTCGGCCGTTTCGACGAAGTCCGTATGGGGAAACTCCTTGAAGACCGTGATCAGGTCGGCATTCTGCACCCGCCTGTCAGACAGATGGCTGTGCGGGTCGAAGGTTACCCCGACGGTCGCGTCGCGCCCGACGGTCGCGCGCACCGCCTCGATCAGCTCGCCTTCGCAATCGAGGCACTCCTGGGACACCATTGCGCCGTGCAGCCCAAGCAGCACTATGTCCACCGGCAGCGCGACGCGAAGCTCCTCTAGAAGCTGGTCACGAAGATTCTCCCAGGTGCGCTGATTGACAATGCCGCCCGGCTCCGCCCAGGTCGCCGTGCCCTCGATCAACGTCCACCCGATTTCGTCGGCCTTCGCGCGCGCGACAGGGTAGATTGCACTGCACAACGTGGGAGTCGAGGGGTGCAAGCCAGGGGGCGCAAAGAAGCTGTCCTTGAAATCGCGCAGGTCCGTCCGCAGCGGAGAGAACGTGTTGGTTTCCGTTGCGATCGAACCCAGGAAGACACGTTTCCGGCTCATCATCCGATCCTCTTGCCGAGGCGCGGAATCGAGGCCAGGAGCCTCTGCGTATATGCGTGCCGCGGGGTTTCGAAAATCTGCCGCTTCATTCCGGTCTCCACAAGTCTCCCCCCGTACATGACCGCGATCCGGTCGCTTATATGGCGGACAGCACCAAGATCGTGACTGATGAACAACATCGACATGCCGCTTTCACGCTGAAGCCTCTTTATCAGGTTCAGAACCTGGGCCTGGATGGAGACATCAAGGGCCGACACCGGCTCGTCCGCAATGACGAGACGCGGCGTCAGGATCATGACCCTGGCGATGCCGATGCGCTGTCGCTGGCCGCCGGAGAATTCGTGCGGATAGCGGCTCATCGAATTCGCATCCATGCCCACGAGTTCAAGCGTCGCAGCGATTCTCTCGCGCGCTTCCGAGCGGTCACGCACAAGCCCGTGAATGAAGAGCGGCTCGGCCAGCATCTGCTCGATGCTAAGGCGCGGATTGAGCGAGGCAAACGGATCCTGAAAGATCATCTGGATGTGCCGCCGCAACGGCCGGAATGCGGCAGGCGACAGGTTCAGGATGTCCCGGCCGTCAAACATCGCGGTTCCGGCCGTGGCAGCTTCCAGGTGGGTCAGGGTCCGCCCGATCGTGGACTTGCCGCAGCCACTCTCGCCCACAAGACTGAGCACTTCGCCTTCTAGGATGCTGAACGAAACGCCATCGACGGCCCTGAGCACGGACTTCCTGCGCATGAACCCGCGCCGCCCGATGCTGAAGTGTGTCCTAAGCTCGCGCACTTCCAGCAACGGACGGGTCATGACGAAGATCCTTGCGGGAAGTGGCAGCGCACGAAGTGGGCCGGCGAAACGGCAGCAACGCGCGGCTCTGCAGTCCTGCAGGCTCCCTGTGCCGCGAAGCAACGTGGGTGAAACGCGCAGCCGGGCACTGCGTCGTCCAGCGTCGGCATCCGGCCGGGAATCGCATCAAGCCATTCAACGTCGTGATCGAGCGCCGGGATCGAGCCGAGCAGCCCCAGCGTGTATGGATGGCTCATGTTCGAGAAGAGCGTCGAAGCCGAGGCCTGTTCGACAATCCTGCCTCGGTACATGACGGCGACCTTGTCGCAGGTCTCGGAAATCACCCCCAGGTCATGCGAGATCAGGACGACGGACATGCCGGTTCGCGCCTGCAGGCTGTGGATGAGCTCCAGCACGCCTTTCTGTACAGTGACGTCAAGTGCCGTCGTCGGCTCATCGGCGATCAGGAGTTTCGGATCGCAGGCGAGTGCCATGGCGATCATGACCCTTTGCCGCTGTCCGCCGGACATCTGGTGCGGAAAGCTGTCGATCCGGCGCATCGGATCGGGAATGCGCACGAGTTCCAGCAGGTCCAGCGCACGTTCACGTGCCTGCCTTTTGGACATGCTGCGATGCTGCAGAATGGCTTCCTTGATCTGGTCGCCGACCCGGTAGACGGGATTCAGGCTGGTCATCGGCTCCTGAAATATCATGGCCATCTGCTCCCCCATCACCCGCCGACGCGCCTCGGGAGCAAGCGCCAGGAGGTCCCGGCCCTGGAAATGGATTGACCCGCCGGCGATCCGCACTGCCGAGCCGTCGAGCAGACCCATGATCGCCAACGCGGTCAGGCTCTTGCCGCACCCGCTTTCGCCGACGATTCCCAGCGTCTCGTTTTCCTCGACAGCAAGTGACACGCCTTGAACCACGGGCAGGAGTTCGCTGCCTCGCGCGACGCTCAGTTCCAGGTCCCTTATGTCGAGCAATGCCAAGGTTCAGACCCCCGCGATGTCGCTCTTGAACCGGGGATCGATATTGTCACGCAACGCGTCCCCGACAAGGTTCATCGAAAAGACCGAAAGGATGATCAACGCTCCGGGGCATATCAGCAGCCACGGTGCACGGGTCACGTAGACCCGTTCCTCGCTCAGCATGTTTCCCCAGCTTGGAACTTCCGGCGGAAGGCCCAGCCCCAGAAAGTCAAGCGCGGCGGCCTGCAATTGCGCGAACGCGAAGATGAAGCTCGCCTGCACCAGCATGGGCGACATGAGATTCGGCAAGATGTGCCGGAACAGGATCGACGCGTGGCCTGCGCCGGAACAGATCGCGGCATCAACGAAGACATCGCGCTTCAGCTTCAGGGTCATGCCGAACACGATCCGGGCCGTGGTCGTGGCGTATACGATCCCTATCACGACTATCGTGTTCAGCACGCTGCGTTCGAGGAGCGTCATCAGCACCAGCGCCAAGAGCAGTGCCGGGAACGCCATCAGCACGTCCACGATTCGCATCAGAACATGGCCCAGCCGGTCAAAGTAGGCGGAAAGCATGCCGATGAGGCCGCCGGCGACCAGGGCGATCAGCACGCTGCCCGACCCGATCAGGATCGCCATGCGCGCGCCGTAGATCGCGCGGGAAAGCGAGTCCCGCCCAAAATGGTCGGTGCCGAATAGGTGGGGCCATCCGGGTTCCGAAAGGCGCACGAACGGGTCGAACGCCAGCGGGTCGAATGGTGCCAGAAGCGGCGCGCAAATTGCCGCTATGCCGACGACCAGCAGCCAGCACATTCCGATCGTTGCCAGTGCGCGACCACGAAGGGCCGGAACGATTGAGGACGGCACGCTCATTTCAGCGACACCCTCGGATCGAGTCTGGCGTAGGCAAGGTCCACCAGGAGATTGATGACCATGTAGAAGACCACGATGATCAGTATGACGCCCTGGATCACCGGATAGTCTCGCCGAAGGATCGACTGCACCACAAGCCTGCCGATGCCGGGAAGGGAAAAGACGGTCTCGGTCACCACCGCTTCGCTGACCAGCGCCGCGAAAGTGAAGCCGAATGCTGCGGAAACGGCAATGAGCGCGTTTCGGAAGATGTGCTTGATGGCCACGCGGACAGGGTGAAGGCCCTTGGCTCGGGCCGTGCGCACGTGGTCTTCCCGAGAGACATCAAGCATGGAAGCGCGGATCAGGCGGATTATGAGCGCTGCGTTCGGTGCGGCCAGGGTCAGGCTGGGCAGAACGAGGTAGCGGAGGTTCGATGCTCCGCCTTCATCGGCAAGCGACGGAAATCCGGAAGAGGGAAACCAGCCCAGCCCGACCGAGAAGATCAGGATCAGGTAGAGCCCCAGCCAGAACGTCGGAACCGAGGCAAGCAGCATGGCTCCGCCAGAGGTCGCCTGGTCGACCCATGATCCGTGACGCATGGCTGAAACGATGCCAATCGGAACACCGAAGACGACAATCCACAACATCGTCATCGTCGCCAGGAGGATCGAGGTTTCGGCACCGTCGGCGATGACCGAAAGGACCGGTTCACGGAAGAACACCGATGTCCCGAGATCGCCTTGCAGGACATTGCCGAGCCACAGGACATATTGCGTCCAAAGCGGCTCATCGAGACCAAGCTCGCGAGAGAGTTCGGCGACTTCCTCCGGCGTTGCCGTGTCACCCAGCAGGATCGAGGCCGGATCGCCGGGAATCAGGTGAATGAACATGAAGACCAGGAACGAGGCAGCCAGAAGCGTGGGGACAAGCGTCAGAACTCTGTTCAAGGCATGGATCAGCATGAAACGGCCTGATGAGAACGTGAATCCGCCTCCCCGCCGCCGAGCGGCGGGGAGGCCAGGGGATTATCCCCTATTTTGAAACGTTCCAGAAGTGCGGCCAGATCAGGGTCGCCTCGCCGAGACCGTCCAGTTCAGGCGACGCGATGTTGTAAGTGTAGACATCGCCCGTCTTCATCGTCGGTACCTGCCGATAGATCAACGCCTGAATCTCGGTCCAGATCGCCTGGCGCACGGCAGGATCCGAGCTCTCGGTGAACTGCGCCTTCAGGGCGTTCTTTTCCTCGGTTGTCCACCACCCGGGATAGTTGTCGTTCATTACCGAGATCAGGATCGGGTCGGGCACGAAGCCATGATGGGTGAAGAACATGTCCCACTGGTCCGGCTGGGCCCTCTTCTCGATCAGGGTGGCCCAGTCATAGACCTGAAGGTCAATGTTGAAGCCGGCCTGTGCCAGCTGCCTCGTGTACACGATCGCGGTGTCGTAATGGAACGGGTAGTTCGTCGAAACCATGAACTTGATCGGCTCGCCACCGTACCCCGCTTCTTCGGCCATGGCGCGAGCGGCGTTCACGTCACCCTTGCTGTAGTGCTCGGTGCCGGCAACCGTGAACCACACGTTGCCCTCAGGCAGAAACGAGCCGTTCGCACGCCACAGTCCCTCCGGGCCGATGGCCACGTGCAGCGCGGGGACCTTGTCCAGCGCCGTCTGGATCGCGCGCCGCAGGCCAAAGTTGTCCTGAAGCGGGCCGTCCTTGGAATTCGTGAACACCAGGCCGAAGATCGGTCCGCCATTCAGAATCGTGACGACCGCAGGGTCAGCCTCGAGGCCGGCGTAAAGATCGCCGGGAATGCTCTCGGCATAGTCATAGTCTCCGGCCTTCAGGCCAGCGACGCGCGTCCCGACGTCAGGTACCGGAATGAATCGCAGCGCGTCGAACTCGGCGACGCGCGCACCTCCGTAGCCATCCGCTTCGCCTTCGGGCGAGACGTAGCCGTCGAACCTCACCAACTCCACATGGCGGTTCGGCTCCCACTCGCCGAACCTGTAGGGCCCTGTGCCAACGTAGCTGTCCGGCGCGACCGGCTCCCTGCCGGCCCCTTCCGCCACTGATGCAGGGTAGATCGCGGGCCCGCCGTTGATGAAGGCCAGCAGGTTCTTCCAGGGGCCGAAGGGCTGGGCAAGCCTGATCGTGACCTCGTGATCTCCTGCCGCTGTCACGCTTTCGACGTTCGCGAACAGAAGCCCGCCCCGCGACCCGAACTCTCCCCATCGGTTCAGCGATGCGACGACGTCCGCCGACGTCATGTCCTGCCCGTTGTGGAACTTCACGCCTTCCCTGAGCGTGATCGTGATGGTCTTGCCGCCATCCGAGACCGTTTCGCCGGCGGCGAGCAGGCCAACCGGAGAATTCGAGGCATCGAACGTGTAGAGCCCCTCGAAGACGTGATGGGCAATCGTGGTCGACAGGTCGGAAGTGACAACGTGCTGATCAAGGCTTGGCGGCTCGCCGACGGTCGCATAGCGCAATGTCCCGGCTGCGAATGCCGCACCAACAAGCGTCGTGAGCGCCCCCAAGGCAATCGCCGTGCGCAACCAGATTCTGAAGTTCATGGTCTCCTCCTCTCGCAATGATGTTCATGTGAAGGCAGTATTGTAAGTTTATTACATTTTGGCCAAGACATGTCAAGGGAGTTTCGTAGCCAAGTCTACCGTGACTTAGATAACATATTGATAAACTGCAATGTTTTAATCATACGCTGTGCAACGCCGGATACCTCAATACGATACTTTCATTCTTTTTCGTAGCTCAGGTCGATTCAACGGTTCGTGGAGAGTGCAGCCCGGACTGGCCGCAAGACGTGATTCGCCCGGGCGCGCGGCTCAAGCCGAAAGTTCCATGACGCGCGACAGTTCGGCCGAGGTCCCCGAGCCCGGACGGAATTGGAGACGGCAGCGAACCACGTCCGGACGCTGCGCGGCATGCTGTCGGGCAGAAGGAGCAGGGGATGGTGGCCGAACGGGACGTAGATCTGGACATTCTGCGTCCGGACACGGTGACGCGCCGTCCGAGCGTTGCGGAGGACAAGGCGGCAGTTCAACCGCTTATGCGGCGCCCGCCCGAAGACGATGTCATCCAACGCGGGCGGCAGGTTGCCGAGATGCGTAGCCAGGACGTCGCGGCCGGGCGGCGGCCCGTCGGCGCTGGAGAGGCTGCGCAATCCGTTCTCACGCCCGCGAATGTCGCATCCGCAGCCTGTCGGTCGACATCCGCGGGCGCCCGCCCGGCCAGGTTGCCTTGCAAGGGGTTGACAGACAGACGAGGATTGCCGCCGTTCACCCTCGCACGGCCACCCCTTGCACGGACAAGGCCTTCCCAGCTGGCAAGCGGGGGGCCGCCGGGACCAGGTCAACCGGGATCGAAGTCAGTCGCCAATCGGCTTCGGGCCCGTGTCTTCGGAGAGCGCGATCATCGAAGTGCGAATGCGGCGAAGGTACTCCTTCACCGACTCGGGACGCTTGCGGGCCGTGCCCGCCGCAAGCACGTCGATTATGGCAATGAAGACGAGCCGTGAGGCAGAAGGCTTGTAGATGTCCTGGTCTTCGGGAATGTCGATCTCGATGGAAATGTCGGCAGACTTTGCGAGGGGCGAGCCGGCCTTGGTCAGGCAGATTGACTTTGCACCGTACTGTCGGGCGATCGCAACGCTGTCCAGAAGCTCCGCCGGCTGGCCGCTCGCGGAAATGGCAAAGATGACGTCACCATCCGACAGGGTCGAGGCAAGCATGCGCTGGAAATAGCCATCTGCATGCGCCTCGGTGGGAATCCCGAGGCGAAAGAACCTGTTGGCACCTTCGCGGGCCACGTTGGCCGAGCCGCCGCCGACGCCGATGAACGAAATCCGCCGTGCATCTGCCAGCACCGAGACAGCCTGCTGGACGGCTTCGCTGTCGAGCTGGAAGCGCGCCAGGTTGAGGGTGTCGACGAGTGCGCCAAAGACTTGCGTGACAAGTTGCTCGGATTCAGATTCCGTGCGGCTGGGCCCGCCAAGATACTGCAGGCTTACAGCCACGCTTTGGGCGAGCCTGATGTTGAAGTCGCGGAAGCCCTCGCAGCCGACGGTCTGGCAGAACCGGTTCACCGTCGCGACCGAGACATCGGCCGCTTCCGCGATTTCGTTCTGCGTGAGGCGGGTTGCACGCTCCAGGTTGGAGAGCACGAAGTCCGCCACCCGCTGTTCACGCTTTGGAAAACTGCCGTCCAGCTTCCGCATCTGGGATATGACGTCGATGACCTTCGACATGGTCCTGTCGCCCGCCACTTGCCGGCTATTCGGGCTTGTACGCGATCACGTCCATTTCGACCTTCGCGTCGACCATGAGCGCGGACCGGACCGTGGAGCGGGCGGGCGGGTGATCCCGGAAGTGACGTTCGAACACGGCGTTGAAGCTCGTGAAATCTCGAGGATCGTCCAGCCAGACATTGACCTTGACCACGTGCTCCAGTCCGCAACCCGCAGCATCGAGAGCGGCGATGACGTTTGCGATGACCCGTTCGGCCTGCTCAACGATGCCGCCGGCGACAATCTCGCCATCGACGGCGGGGACCTGGCCGGACACAAAGACGAAATCGCCCGCGCGAACCGCCTTGGAAAACGGGCGCCTGGTGCCGCCGGCCGCATCGTCGGCCATGTCGAAACGGGTTATGCCAGTCAGCATTTTGCGCACCCTTCAGGATGTAAGTAACTTACATGCATTGGCGCAAGCTGTTCAACTCGTCAATGCCAAGGTGTCGCCTTGCAGCGGCTCGCGAAAGGCGCCGGCCGCGCGCCAATGCGGAAACGGGCTTGCGCGTCCTGGAGGCGATGCAAGGCATGCTTGACTCCCAGGGCCTTGGCGGTTTCGTAGACCTCCGAATCCGTTGCGCGCGCCCGGACCCGCTGCCGGGAGGAGAGCCCCGATGCCGATACGAACCCTTGATCTTGCCGAACCGTTCTTCACGGTGCGAATCATCACGGCCAGCCGGGCCCACCGGGTCTCGGGCAAGGTCATCCTGCTGAACCTGTCGGAGGAACCCGTGCGGGTCCGCGAACAGCGTCTCGGCCATCTCCAGTCGGCCGTTGTCGCGGATGTCGAGCTTCGGGACGTGGCCCACGCCGTCATCGTGGAGCGTTTCGCGGACCATGATGACGAAGACCGGCTCCTTGCCGAAGTCAGGCGCAGCTGGCCCTCCGCATTCGACGTTAGACAGGAGGAGCGGCTGCGCGGCGTCAGCCACTACATGTCGCCAAAGGTCTGGGTCGGGCAGCATGGCTTCACGATGTACCACTCCGGCTCCGTGCCCCTGAATGTCGGGCTTCACCGGGACCATGCATTCTGCCCGGTGCCCGGGTTTCGCGAAGTCCACACCCAGGTCGTCGGCATTGGCAAGATGCAGCAATGCCGGGAAAACGACGTTTCTACGCTCTATCTCGAGGAACCGATGGCGCCCGGCGCCACGCACCGGCCCATGTACGACGCGGACGGCAACTATCCCTGGCACCAGTACGAAACCATCACGCCGTCGATCTTCATGGCCGTGGAGATGCTGCCGGACGGCGCAACGCCGCCAAAGTGAGAACATCATGACCGAAAGGCTCATCCCGCGCGACATGGACTTCAGCGCCCCGTATCCCGGCCTGTCAAGGCGCCTGCGGCTCGGCGTGGTCGGCGGAGGACGCATTGCCCGAACCCAGGCAACGGCAGCCCGAATGAGTGACCGCTGGGACGTCGTTGCAGGCGCGTTCTCGTCCGACCCGGCCAAGGCAAGTGCCAGGGCGATGGAATGGCATGTCGCCGACGATCGTTCATACGGCTCCTTCGTCGAAATGGCGGAACGCGAGGCCGCCCGCGGGGATGCGGTCGAGGCCGTGATGATCACCACTCCGAACAATCTCCATTGCGCTGCCGCGACGAGCTTCCTAGAGGCCGGCATCGACGTGCTCTGCGACAAGCCCCTCGCGAACGAGATCGAGGAGGCCGAGACCCTTGTCTCGCGCGCACGGGAAACAGGCTGCGTTTTCGGCGTGTCCTACGTCATGTCCTGCTATCCGATGGTCCGCGAGGCACGCGCAATCGTTGCAAGCGGGGCCCTGGGGCGTGTCAACCAGATCCACGTCGAATTCATGCAGGACTGGATGATCCCGGAAGGCTCGCACGACGCGCCGCATGTCAGGTGGCGGCTTGATCCGGCTGTCTCGGGACCCACCAGCTGCGTGGGCGACATCGGCACGCATGCAGCACATCTGGCCAGTTTCGTCTCCGGCCTGGAATTGACCCATTTGCGTGCCGAATTCCATGTTTGCGGCGCTCCCAAGCAGCTGGAGGACACCGTGTTCATGGCGACCCGCCACGCGGGCTCGGTGCCGGGCACGCTGATGGCAACCCGGCTTGCCACCGGGAACCGGGGCGGATTGCGGCTCCGTGTGTTCGGCACCGAGGCTGGGCTCGAATGGGACATGGAACGGTGCGAACATCTGAAATTCAACCGCTTCGGCGAACCTGACCGGATCGTCAGCCGGGGTCACGGCCATGGCGTTTCACCGGAAACCGAGCGCCTGGTTCGCACCGGCCGCGGCTTTCCGGAAGGCCTCATAGAGGCCTGGGCCAACCTCTATACCGAATTCGCGATGGCGGTGGCGGCACGCAGGGACCGTCGTTCGCTGCCTGAGGACTGGCTGTCGCTGCCCTCGGTTGAGGACGGCGCCCGGGGTGTCCGCTTCATCCACGCCGCCGTTCAGTCGGACCGTGCCGGCGGCACCTGGCAGCCGCTATGAAGCGAACCTTGTCAGGGAGTCGCGCCGAAGGCCGTCGGCACGATCCTGATCGGTGAAGCGCCTCCGTCCTTCAGATGCCATGAGCCAGGTCGGGAATTGCGCTTGGGGATGATTCGGTCCAAAGGGGCGTCCGGACATCAACATATAGTGGCAAGGGGTCGTTTCACGACAACCCCTTGCCGGACGAAAGGAGATCAACGATGTCGAAAGAGTTGAACGACGTGGCCCCTTCCTTGGGCGAGATTAGCACGCTTTATGTGGCGCTTGAAGTGAGCGGAACGTCATGGGTCCTCGGAATCGGCGATCCGGAGCAGTCGGGCAAGGTCGGGATGCACAAGCTGGCGCCGGCCGACACGGCGGGCCTTCTGGAGAAGATCGGGAATGCCCGCGCCGGCGCCGACGGGCCGTCCCGGGTGCTGCTGACCTACGAGGCAGGATTCGAGGGTTTCTGGCTGGCTCGCTGGCTCGGCGAGCACGCGCCGGAGATCGACGTCGTGATCTGCGATCCGGCGAGCCTCGAGGTCGTGCGGAAGAAAAGGCGGGCGAAGACGGACCGGATCGACGCCCGCAAGATGGTCCGCGCGCTCCGGGCCTGGGACGGCGGTGACCGTGACGCGATGTCGCCGGTCCGGATCCCGACGGTCGGGGAGGAGGACGCGAAGCGGCTTCTGCGCCGGCGGGAGCGCCTGGTGAAGGAGCGGCTGCGGCACGCGAACGCGATCGCCGGGCTGCTCAGGCTGCACGGCGTGTCCATCGGGGATCCGGCCGGGAAAGGGTTCCGCGCCCGCCTCGACGGGCTCGAGACGGCCTACGGCACGGAACTGCAGCCGGGGCTCTTGGCCGAGATCCACGGCATCCTGGACCGGCTGGAGCTTGCCGTCGCGGAGCTGAAGACGGTCGAGGCGGAGAAGGCGGCGGCGCTGAAGGCGTCGCGGGAGGCACTCGACGGCCTTGCCGCGCGGGACGGCGGGGATGCGGAATCTGCGGCGCAGGAGGCGCCCGACGGGATCGGGACGGAGGCCGCGGGGACGTCGGATCCGGCTCCGGATCACGCGCACTTCGCGGCAGCGCTGGTTCAGCTGCGCGGTATCGGACCAAACGACGCGCTGCTTCTGGACACCGAGCTGTTCTACCGGGACTTCCGCAACCGCCGCGAGCTGGCCAGCCTGGCGGGACTGGCGCCGGTCCCCTTCGCAAGCGGCGGCGTCGACCGTGACCAGGGGATCAGCAAGGCGGGCAGCCCGCTGCTGCGCAAGCACCTGGTTCAGATGGCCTGGCGCTGGCTGCGGCATCAGCCGGACAGCGCGCTGTCGAAATGGTTCCGGGACTACGTCAGCGCCCGCGACGGGCGCTCCCGGAAGCGGGGGATCGTGGCGCTTGCGCGGAAGCTGCTGGTCGCGCTGTGGAGATACGTCACCGCCGGGCTGGTGCCGGAAGGCACCGTCCTGTCGCGGGCCTGAGAGGAGGACACCGGACACCCGGACGGCCCGACGGGGCCTTCGGGGAACCCGGGCAAGGCGTGTGACCGTATGCAAGCATGGTTCGCCGCAGACCGCGGCACCGTCCATTCAGATGGGTCCCGCCTTCCGGAACGTCGCACCGCCCCGAACTGGGCATCATGGTCACGCGGTCGGCGAGCGCCGGCCAACCGAACCGGATAAGAGTATGGACGCGTCGTTGAGCGTGTCGGAGGAACCGCGACGTTCTGCCTGGAACATCCCCTGAATGGCGCTGAAGCCGTCCTGACTACAGGGAGAAGAACAATGTGACGACACGGCAGGGCCGCTGCGCTGGGTGGGTTGCTGCTTGGAAAGGAATGCCCGGGCCTCGTCCGTGGCGTGATCCGGGAGGGTCCTGTGGATTTGTGGACGAGCCCTTCGGGCCGGCCCACACTCGCGGGCCTCTCGCCTACAAGCGCCACAAGACGGCAACAACAACCTTTTCTATTCTATGAACTTTAAGGAGGGGAGCCGGAAGGAAAAAGCGCTTGACAGGAGGGGGGCTCATAAGAGCCTGCATGCGGGCGATCCTCACGTCGGCAGCCCCGGCTTTCCGGAACCGCGACTCGCGCCCGCGAATGTCCGGCCTCGAGAAGCGGCCTCCCGGGAAAGCCGGCGGGCGACGTCCTTGACAGAACCATGAAGAGGTGCGCCTTTTCTGCGACCGTGACGATCGCCGTCATTGCCTTGCAGGGATCCCTGAATGCGCAGCCAGACCCGACCTGAAGGCCATCGTGCAGCCTGCCCGACTGCGGTCAGTCATGTCGGAAGGCCGGATCTCGGCACCAATGGCCGGAACGGGCGGAACGGGAACGTCTTGCTTGACGTCCCGTGCGACGAATTCGAGGCCGTCCGTTGAAGATGCACCTGGCTCTCCGGACTCCGGTCCAGAAAGGCCGGTCGGGCTGGAATGCCATTCTGGGCACTCTGGCTCCGCCTCTGCGTCTTGAAGAGAACAAGACGGCCGACTTCGTCGTCGTCGGCGCCGGATTTGCCGGATTGGCGGCAGCCAGGCGGCTCACGCAGCTCGCCCCGGACGCGCGCATCGCCGTTCTCGAGGCGGGACGGATCGCGGAGGGCGCGGCGGGGCGAAATTCAGGCTTCATGATCGACCTGCCGCACAATCTACCGGGTTCGGAGAAAATGGCGGCCCGCGGCGAGCGCGAACTGATTTCCCTGAACCGCCAGGCGCAGGACTTTGCCGAAGCGGCGGTCGAGGAATACGGAATCGACCCGAACTTCTTCGACCGTGCGGGCAAGATAAACGGCGCAGGCGATTCTGCAGGACACGCCGCCAACGCGCGGGAAAGGACGCATCTCGATGCCATCGGCGAGCCGTCGGAGATGCTTGACGCCAGTCAGATGACGGCGGTCACCGGCAGCGAGTACTATCGCTCCGGACTCTACACGCCCGGAACGGTGATGCTGCAGCCAGCCGGTTTCGTCCGTGGATTGGCGGCCGGTCTCGTTCGCGCCGGCGCCAGCGTGTTCGAGAAGAGCCCGGCGACGGGATTCACGCGACAAGGCGACAGCTGGGTCGTGTCCACACCGAAGGCCGCGGTGCAGGCCGGAAAGGTGATCCTGGCCGTCAATGGCCATCTTGAGAGCTTCGGCTTCGCGCGTGGACGATTGATGCACCTGTTCCTGTTCGGAGCGATGACACCGGAGCTTTCCTCCAGCCAGCTCCGACAGACCGGAGGGCGGAGCCGGTGGGGCATCACGCCCGCCAACCACATGGGCGCGACGGTCCGACGCATCGACACGGGCCAGGGCGGCAACCGGATCCTCATCCGTGCCACGGTGGCGCTGCGGTCGGGAATGGTTCCGAGGGCGTCCGATCTGGCCCGTGCGACGCATGGCATGCAGGTGCGCTTCGATGCGCGGTTTCCCTCCCTTGCCGGCATGCCGTTCGAGCATGTCTGGGCCGGGCATGCATGCTTAAGCCGAAACGGTGTCGCGGTCATGCGCGAGATTGACGAGGGCGTCTTCTCCGCCTGCGTCCAGAACGGCCTCGGCGCGGCGCGGGGCACCCTCACCGGCATTGGGGCCGCCGAACTGGCCTGCGGCGAAAGCAGCGCAATCACGAAGCGCTTCACGGCGGAGGACGAGCCTGCTCGGCTTCCTCCCCAACCCCTCCGCGAAATCGGGATGAACGCCGTGCTGCGCTGGCGGGAATGGGTGGCCCGCAAGGCCTGATCAACACGTCTGGTTCAGCTCTTCCGCCGCGGGTATCTCGCGCTCGCGCCGTGCGATGTAGTCGCGGAGCGCTTCGTCCACTCCCGGATCCAGCCCGGGCTCCTCGTAGTCGGCCAGGAGATTTCTTGCGCGCTTGAGTGCCCGCTCGGTCGTGCCCATGGAACCTTCTGCGATCCACTGCTCGACGGAGTTGTTGTCGAACAGTTCGGGGAGGAAGAACGCCGTCTGGAAATTCTCCTGCGTATGCGGATGGCCCAGGTAGTGCCCTCCCGGACCAATGTCGGACACGGCCGACACCGCCTGGTCAAAGTCATGCCATCTTGGGCCCTGGGCCATGCGATACGCCATCGCGCACTGTTCGGCGTCGACGACGAACTTGGCAACCGAGCAGTGCATGCCCGCCTCGTTCCAGCCCGCCGAATGCCAAATGTAGTGAGCGCCGGCGTGGATCACCGCCGCCAGCGTCGCGGCGCTTTCGTAGCCGGCTTGTGCATCGAGCACCTTTGCGCCGCCCAGCGTGTTCGAGCTGCGCCACGGGACGTCGTAGTGCCGCGCCATCTGCCCGATCATGAAGTTCATCAGGCTGATTTCGGGCGTTCCGGCCATAGGCGCTCCGGACTTCATGCTCACCGTCGAAAGATAGTGACCGTAGATCGCCGGCGCGCCCTTCCGAACGACCTGCGTATAGGCAAGCGCGGACAGCGCTTCCGCGTTCAGCTGCGCGACCGCTGCCGGCACGCTGGCAGGCGTGTTGGCACCGCCAAGCACGAACGGAGAGCAGAGAACCGGCTGGTTGCGCCGCACAAACGCGCGCATCGCGCCCAACATGGTCTCGTCCCAGACCAAGGGGGAGTTGCCGTTGCAGTTGCCGGTGCAGACCGGATGCGTTTCCATGAACTTCTCGCCAAAGAGGATCGCGCACATCTCCATCACGTCTTCGGCGTTCTTCGGGCTGGTCGTCATGCCCATGAACATCTTGTCCGAGTGCTTCATCGACGAATAGGTGATGCGGAGATGCCGGTGGCTGACCGGATGGTCCATCGGTTCGACGATGTGATGCGATGTCGAATGCATGGCCGGAAGCATGTGGCTGAGCTTGTGAAACATCGCGAGGTCTTCGAGCGTCGGGCTCCTTCGCACGTCGTCGAGATCGCGCAGGTAGGGTGCGCCGGACATCGGGACGAAGACCGAACTGCGGCCGCCCAGCCTGACACTCTTTCCGGGGTCGCGCGCATGATTGGTGAACTCGGACGGAATCGTGGCGATCAGCTCGCGCACGAGACCGCGGTCAAGATGCACCATCTCGCCCTCGACCTTGGCTCCGGCCCGTTTCCAGTCGCTCAGCGCCACGGGATCACGGAACAGCACGCCCACGTCTTCGAGGATATGCATCGACGCGGCGTCGATGCGCTCGACCCCCGAAGCGTCCATGACCTCGCAAAGCGGCAGGGTTCCGGCCAGCGCCGGCAGCATTTCGAAGCTCGGCGCCGTCCTGAGGGCGCGGCGCGCGGCGCGTCCTCCAGCTCGGGCGCGTGGGGCTTCCTGGGCAACCATGGCGTCTCCTTCCTAGGCTTCCTGTCCGGCACATCAAGACGTTCAAGCGGTCACGCGAGCAACGGCGGCGTTCCCGGATCCGGGAAGCCGCCGTCAGCGTCTCTTCAGTTCCAGTCCATCACGACCTTTCCCGCCTCGCCCGACAGCATGGCCGCAAAGCCCTCGTTGAAATCGTCGACGTGAATGCGGTGCGTGATGAGACCGGATACATCAAGTCCTGACTGCAGAAGGGCGATCATCTTGTACCAGGTCTCGTACATTTCACGGCCATAGATCCCCTTCACGTTGAGCATCTTGAAGATGATCTTGTTCCAGTCGACCGCGAATTCGGCCGGCGCGATTCCGAGAAGCGCGATCTTCCCGCCGTTGTTCATCTTGTCGATCATGTCACGCAGGGCAGGAGCGGCGCCGGACATTTCCAGGCCGACGTCGAACCCTTCCGTCATGCCGATCCTGGTCATGACGTCGTCCAGGTCCTCGGTGGCCGCATCCACGACATGCTCGACGCCCAGCCTGCGCGCCAGGTCGCGGCGATACGCGCTGATGTCGGTTATGACCACCTTTCTGGCACCGACGCTCTGTGCGACCAGCGCGCCCATGATGCCGATGGGGCCAGCCCCGGCAACCAGAACGTCCTCTCCCACGAGATCGAAGCTGAGCGCGGTATGGACCGCGTTGCCGAGCGGATCGAGAATCGCCGCAATCTCGTCCGGGATGGCGTCCGGAAGCGGCACCACGTTGCTTTCCGGAAGGCAGACGTACTCGGCAAAGCTGCCCGGGCGATGGACGCCCACGCCCACCGTGTTCCTGCAAAGATGGCCGCGCCCGGCGCGACAGTTCCGGCAGGCGCCGCAAACCACGTGACCTTCGCCAGCGACCCGCTGCCCGACACGGTACCTGGTCGCCGCATTGCCGCATTCGACGATCCTGCCGCAGAATTCATGGCCGACGACCATGGGAACGGGCACGGTGCTCGCGGACCACTCGTCCCATTTCCAGATATGGACGTCCGTCCCGCATATGGCCGACTTTCCGACCTTGATCAGCACCTCGTCAGCGCCTGGCTCAGGCACCGGCACCCGCTGCATCCAGAGGCCTTCCTCCGGCCGGGCCTTCACGAGGGCCTTCATGTCGCTTCTCATTCCAGGACTCCCATGTCATGGCCGACCTCGATGAACGCGTCGATTGCGCGGTCGAGCTCGTCGCGGCCATGCGCCGCCGACATCTGTGTGCGAATCCTGTCCTGGCCCCTGGGCACGACAGGAAAGCTGAACGGGGCGACGTAGACGCCCTTCCGGTCGAGTCGCGCTGCCATGTCCTGGGCGACAACCGGGTCGCGAAGCATCACGGGAATGATCGGGTGCTCGCCCGGCAGGAGATCGAACCCGGCCTGGCTCAGGCACGTTCGGAAACGAGCCGTGTTCTCCATGAGCCTGTCTCGCCGTGCGGTGGAAGCTTCCAGCAAGTCGAGCACCTTGATCGATGTCGCCGCAATGACCGGCGCAAGGGTGTTCGAGAAAAGGTAGGGCCGGGACCGCTGCCGAAGCCAGTCGACGATCTCGCGTCGCGCCGAAACGTAACCGCCCGATGCGCCGCCAAGCGCCTTGCCAAGCGTTCCGGTAACGATGCCAACCCTCCCCATCACGCCGCAATGCTCGATGCTGCCCCGACCGGACGGACCCATGACGCCAACCGCATGGCTGTCATCGACCATGACCATGGCGTCATGCCGCTCGGCAAGATCGCAGATTGCGGAAAGGGGCGCGACATGTCCGTCCATCGAGAATACGCCGTCCGTCGCGACGAGCCTGAATCGTGCGTCGGCAGCGGCCTGAAGCTGCGCCTCGAGATCGGCCATGTCGGAATTTGCGTAGCGAAGCCGCCTTGCCTTGCAGAGCCGGATGCCGTCGATGATCGACGCGTGATTGAGGGCGTCCGAAATCACTGCATCCTCGGGTCCGAGGATCGTCTCGAACAGGCCGGCGTTCGCGTCGAAGCAGCTGGAATAGAGAATCGTGTCCTCGAACCCCAGGAACGCCGAGAGCCTTGCCTCGAGCTCCTTGTGCACGTCCTGCGTGCCGCAGATGAAGCGAACGGAGGACATGCCGTATCCGTACCGCTCAAGAGCTTCCTGCCCGGTCGCAACAAGCTCGGCATTGCCGCAAAGGCCGAGATAGTTGTTCGCGCACAGGTTGATGACATCCTGGCCGGTCGAGAGCTCCACGATTCCGGCCTGGCGACCGGTGATGATCCGCTCAATCTTGTAGAGGCCGGCTGATTTCAACCTGTCCAGCTCGGCTTGAAGGTGCATGGCAAGTGAGATCATACTGCGCTCCGAACGTGGCCACATGATCCACGCAATAGGCCCATCGCTGATCCCGCAACAGTCCAAAAATGCCGCCGGCCAGGCACGGCCTGCGCACCCGTGGCCACTTCTCATGCCGGCGCCTGTCCGTCCCGCCCTTGACGACAAATTTGGCTCATGGCGGCATCATGCTCAGCGTACCTGTTCATGCCCGCGCCCACTGCTATAGTGGCAGCCAGCATTCGCAGGGCGCCGCGAGAGCATGTCGCTGGCGCAACGATTGGGAGGTTCCATGGACAGTTTGAACCTGGACGTGCGCCCGGACGTGTCAGGCCACTTCGACGAGGCCTCGAACACGATCAGCTACATCGTCAGGGATCCCGACAGCGATCATTGCGCGATATTCGACAGCGTCATGGACATAGACTACGCCGCTGGACGCATCACGCACGAACATGCCGACGCCTTGATCAAGGAAGTGGAGGAACGCGGCCTCGTGCTGGACTGGATCATCGAGACGCACGTCCATGCCGACCACCTTTCCGCCGCGCCCTACATTCAGGACAGGATTGGCGGGAAGATCGGGATCGGCTCGAAGATCCTCGTGGTCCAGGAAACCTTCGGCAAGATCTTCAACGAGGGAACCGAATTCCAGCGGGACGGAAGCCAGTTCGACCGGCTCTTCGAGGACGGCGACGCCTACATGGTCGGGAACATGCCGGCCGTGACCCTGCGCACTCCAGGACACACGCCGGCTTGCATGACGCATGTCATCGGAGATGCCGCCTTTGTGGGGGACACGCTGTTCATGCCGGACAGCGGCTCGGCGCGGGCGGACTTTCCCGGCGGAGACGCAGGCGAGCTCTACGACAGCATCGTGCGAATCCTGTCCCTGCCGGACGAGATGCGGCTGTTCATGTGCCATGACTACGGGCCGAACGGGCGAGACATTCGCTGGGAAACGACCGTGAAGGACGAACGGGAGCACAACATTCACGTCGGGGGCGGAACGTCACGGGATGAATTCATCAGGTTGCGGATCGAGCGGGATGCGACCCTGGCGATGCCCCAACTGATCATCCCGTCGCTGCAGGTCAACATGCGGGCGGGAGAGGTGCCAACCGATACGGACGGAAACCCGATGCTGAAGGTGCCGGTCAACGGGCTCTAGGTGCAGCGGCCGCGGCGGAGTCTCGCGGCATTGAGGTCGCCTCAGGACACCGAGGCCGCCGAGGGGGCCGGACCTTGTGCCTCAGGGCCTTGGGGACATGCCCCCGTCACGAAAGCACGAGGCCTGCCGGCAGCCGTGCGGCAGCCACGCGCCGGGCATTGGGAATGTCATTGCCGAACGCCCACGCTCGCGAGTCTTCCAAGCTCAGGCCGAGATCCAGCCAGCGATGAATCAGCCGTTCCTCGAGAACATCGTACGGCTCGTCAAGATACACGGAAAGGTCCCATTGGCGCGACAGGTCACGCCAGCCCGGCTCGTCCAGAAGCAGGTAGTTGCCCTCGACAATCACCCACCGATGTCCCGTCCGGACGAATGTGCTTGAACCGACCACCTTGTCCAAGGCCCTGTCAAATGCGGGTACCGCAACCTCGTCCTCATGAACGAGCTGCTCCAGGAGTCTGGAGAGTCCCTCAAGATCGAAGGTTTCCGGAGCGCCCTTCCTGTTCCGCAAGCCGCGCGCCGTCAACGTGTCGTTGTCGAAATGAAACCCGTCCATGGGCACAAGCGCCGCCGTCGGTCCCAGCACCTGCACCAAGGCGGCGGCCAGCGTGGATTTCCCTGCGCCCGGGGGGCCCGCAATCGCAATGAGCCGGCGCCGGCCTTCGGGCAATGCGCGTATTCCTTTGGCAACAGCCTGTATCCGAGCCTTCAGGGCGATCGTCACGCGGCCTCTACTCCGGGGGGTTCCTTGGCGCCGGTCATGAAGGCCACGGCGTCGGACATCGAGTGGTCCTTCGGATCAATCACGCAGAGCCGCCGGCCGAGCCGGTGAACGTGGATCCGGTCCGAGACTTCGAACACATGCGGCATGTTGTGGCTGATCAATATGATCGGGATGCCGCGTGACCGGACATCGTTGATCAGGTCGAGCACCCTGCGGCTTTCCTTCACGCCGAGCGCCGCTGTCGGTTCATCTAGAATGATCACTTTCGAACCGAATGCAGCGGCACGCGCAACCGCCACGCCTTGCCGCTGGCCACCTGACAGGGTCTCGACGGCCTGCTTGATGTTCTGGATCGTCATGAGCCCGAGCTCGCTCAGCTTTTCGCGGGCGAACCCCTCCATCGCAGGTCGATCGAGCATGCGAAAGACGGTGCCCAGCAAACCGGGCCGGCGCAGCTCGCGTCCCATGAACATGTTGTCCGCGATCGAGAGTGCAGGCGACATGGCAAGCGTCTGGTACACGGTTTCGATGCCGTGCTGACGGGCGTGGATGGGCGACGTGAAGTGAACCTGCCGCCCGTCGAGATAGACTTCGCCTTCGTCCGGCATCACCGCGCCCGACACCGCCTTTATGAGCGTGGACTTGCCGGCGCCGTTGTCACCGATCACGCCCAGAACCTCGCCGGGATAGAGCTCGAAGTCGCATTGATCGAGCGCCGTGACCTTGCCGTACTTCTTGACCAGGTTCCTTGCGCTCAGAATCGGTTCTCGCCCCTCCGTCATATCGACACCTTCCTGATCCACTGGTCGACCGCGACGGCGGCAATGATGAGCACTCCGATCAGGAGAAACGTCCATTGCGGGTCGGCGCCGGCCATGCGAAGGCCGAGCTCGAACACGCCGACGATGAGCGCGCCGAAGAGGGCGCCCAGAATTGAGCCACGGCCTCCGAAAAGCGAAATTCCGCCGATCACCACGGCGGTGATCGCCTGGATGTTGCCTATGACTCCGGTGGTCGCGGACGGCGAGACCGAACCGAACCGTCCGATCATGACCCAGCCGGCAAACGCGCAGATCAGGCCCGCAAGCATGTAGACCGATATGAGCGTGCGGTGCCTGTTCACGCCGGCGAGCTCCGCCGCCTCCGGATCGTCGCCGACGGCATAGACATGCCGTCCCCAAGGGGTGGACCTGAGCGCATAGGCCAGCGCAAAGGCGATGACCAGCATGGAGATCACGCCAAGCGTGAAGGTTGCCCCGTAGAACGTGTACTTGGTGCCGAGCAGTTGAAGGAGGGGCGCCTGGGCCTCGATGTCCTGGCTGCGGATCGTCTCGTTTGCCGAATACAGGTAGTTCGCCGCGAGCACGATCTGCCACATTCCCAAGGTGACGATGAAGGGCGGCAGCTTGACCCGGCTGACAAGCCAGCCTGAAGCGGCGCCGATCGCTGTGCCGAACGCGAGGCCGATCGCAATCGACACGGCCGGCGGGATTCCGTAGCGGAACGTGAACTGCCCCATGATGACCGAGCAGAGCACCGCGATGGCGCCGACGCTGAGATCGATTCCCGCCGTCAGGATGATCAGCGTCTGCGCGGCGGCCAGCACGCCCACGATCTGGACCTGCTGCAGGATGAGCGTGAGGGTGAAGGCCTTGAAGAACCTGAACGAGCTGTTCGAAACCTCTTCGGGCGAAGCGATTCCGAGGCCCACGGAGATCGCGCCCCAGTCGATGTAGGCACCCAGGCCAAGCGTCGACAGCACGAGCACGACCAGCGGCACCAAGGACGGATTGGTGTGCAGAAGGTGCTGAAGCCACGGAATGAATCCTGAACGGTGATCGTCGAATTCCGCCACGCTCTGGCTTGCCTGCTCCAGCGCCGATTCGAAGTCCTGTCCCTTCGACGCGGTTTCGGACATTTCGTTCCCCTCAGTTTGGCGGGTGCCGGCGTGCGCTCCGCGGGCGCCAGTTTAGGCGGGCAATGGGGTGCCCGTCCAGACGAGCGAAGGGGCGGAATGCACCCGCCCCTTCAAGTTCCGCTTGCGCGTCTCAGCCCCAGCAGAGTGCGGTGCCCTCGGCGGTGTCGATCGAATCAACGCCCTCGACTGGCATGTCGGTCACCAGTGCCACGCCGGTGTCGAAGAAGTCCTTCCCGGGCGTTGTCCCGGGCTTCTCGCCGGTGTCGGCCCACTTCTTGACGGCTTCCACGCCAAGCGACGCCATCAGCAACGGATACTGCTGCGATGTGGCGCCGATCACGCCGTCCTTGACGTTCTGGACGCCTGGGCAGCCGCCATCGACCGAGACGATGAGAACGTCGTTCTCGCGGCCGATGGCCTTCAGGGCCTCGTAGGCGCCGGCCGCAGCCGGCTCGTTGATCGTGTAGACAACGTTTATGCTTGAGTCCTTCGCCAGAAGGTTCTCCATCGCCCGACGGCCGCCTTCTTCGTTGCCCGCCGTGACATCGTTGCCGACGATGCGTGGATCCGTCTCGTCGCCCCACTTGTTCGGGTCGCCAAGGTCAATGCCGAAGCCCTGCAGGAAGCCCTGGTCACGCAGCACGCCGACCGTCGGCTGGCTGATGGCAATGTCCAGCATTGCGATCCTGGCGTTGGCCGCATCCGCCCCGAGCGTGGCGGCCGCCCACATGCCGATGAGCTCGCCGGCCAGGAAGTTGTCGGTGGCGAAGGTGGCATCAGCCGCATCGGTCGGATCAAGCGGCGTGTCGAGAGCGATCACCAGTAGCCCGGCATCGCGCGCCTGCTTGACCGAAGGCACGATCGACGCCGTGTCGGATGCGGTCAGGAGAATGCCCTTTGCGCCGTCGGCTATGCAGGTCTCGATGGCCTGGACCTGGGTTTCGTTGTCGCCGTCGACTTTCCCGGCATAGGCTTTCAGGGTCATGCCCAGTTCTTCCGCCTTCGCCGTCGCACCTTCCTTCATCTTCACGAAGAAGGGGTTGGTGTCTGTCTTGGTGATCAGGCAGACCGTCGTGCTTGCCATGGCGGCTCCCGCCATGGCCGTTGCGACAATCGCCGATGCACCGATGAGATGTGTGAGTTTCAAGATCGGTTCCTCCCTTGAACAAGTGATCTAGGCCACGCGAAAGCGCGGCACATGGGAAGGAATCACATGATTCTGTCTTGCTGTCAATAAATAAATCACAGTGATTTAATTTTTGTTTGACTCGGTCGCGCCGCGCGCTCAACCTGAGGCCGGGAGGTGCAGCTTGGAACAGGCGATCGCAGGCAAGTCCGCTACGGGAATGGATGTTTCCGGCATTCTCGGAACGAACCAGAGCGGCATGCGTGACAGGAACGAGAGGCTGGTTCTCTCGCTCCTGCGCCGGCGCGGCCCGCTAGCGAGAGCCGAAATCGCGCGCGTGACCGGCCTGTCCGCCCAGACCGTGTCAGTGATCACACGCGACCTGGAAGACGAGGGACTGCTGCTTCGCGAACAGCCTGTGCGCGGAAAGGTCGGCCAGCCTTCGGTGCCGATGGCGTTGAACCCGGACGGAGCGCTCTTCTTCGGCTTGAAGGTCGGACGGCGGAGCTCAGACCTCGTGCTCGTCGACTTTCTCGGCCAGATTCTTTCGCGCGAGCACATCACCTACCGCTTTCCCTCGCCGGACGGCACGCTTCAATTCGTCAAGGACGCCGCCGAGCGACTCTCTCGCAAGCTTGATGCCGGGCAAAGGACGCGCATCGCCGGTCTCGGCATCGCGATGCCATTCTTCATTTGGGAGTGGGGCGCGATTCTTGGCACGTCTGCCGAGGACATGGAGGCGTGGCGCGACTTCCACCTGCGTGACGAAGTCGCGGCACTGTTCGACTTTCCGGTCTTCCTGCAAAACGATGCCACCTGTGCCTGCGGCGCGGAACTGGTCTTCGGAGCCCAAGATACGCCGCCCGATTTCCTGTATTTCTACATGGGTTACTTCATCGGAGGCGGAGTTGTCCTCAACGATCGGCTGTTCACCGGGTCGACAGGCAACGCGGGCGCCCTCGGGCCGATGCCGGTTCCGGGCCCCGACGGTGAAGCGCGTCAGCTCATTGACGTCGCCTCGCTGGCCGGCCTTGAACGAATGGTGACCGACGCCGGAGGCGAGGCAAGTGCGCTCTGGACGAGCGCGACGGACTGGCGCGTGTCGCCTGAGCTGATCGATGCATGGACAGGAATCGCCGCGCCAGCAATCGCGCACGCCGTAGTCGCGTCCGTCTCCGTCATGGATTTCGAGCACGTGCTGATCGACGGCTGGCTGCCGGAACGGGTCCGGGAAGGCCTGGTCGCCGGCGTTCAGGCCGAACTGGACCGAATGGACCTCTCCGGGTTGCCGCATCCAACCGTCAAGTCCGGCACGGTCGGGGCGGATGCAAGGACTCTTGGAGCGGCAAGCCTCCCGCTGTCACAAAGATACCTCGTGGACACTGCCCTTTGAATGCGCCGCGTTGAAGCGCAGGCACTTCAATCGTGCCAAGCCCGATCGATGCGGGCAGCAAAACAGGCCATGCGGTTCCGACAAGATGGGCAGCATGCCTGGCGGCATCTTCCAGTCATCGAACCCGGCGTCACAATTGCGCCCGGGACCGGCAGTTGCTTGTCTAGTCCGCAACCGTCAGTATCTCGTCGAGCGGCTTTTTCATCTTGGCGACCGCGGGCACCTTGGCGTCTTCAGCCGGATGCCCGACCGCAACGATCATGATCGGTTTCTCGCTTGCCGGTCGCCCGAGCATCCCGTTCAGGAACTTCATTGGGTTGGGCGTATGGGTAAGCGTCACGAGACCGGCATGGTGCAGTGCGGCGAGCAGGAATCCGCAGGAAATCCCGGTGCTCTCCGGCACATAGTAATTCTTGAACCGAGTCCCGTCGTCGAAATATCCCCATCGTTGCGCAAAGACGACGATCAGCCAGGGAGCGTCTTCGAGGTGTGGCTTGTCTTCACTTGTGCCAATTGGTTCCAGTGCCTTGAGCCATTCATCGCCGGCGACGCCATCGTAAAATCGGCGCTCCTCCTCTTCGGCCGCTTTGCGGACGCGCTTCTTGATGGCCGGGTCCGAAATCGCCACGAAATGCCACGGCTGGTGGTTCGCGCCCGAGGGAGCGGTTCCAGCCGTGCGGATGCACTCTACGATCACCTCGCGGGAGACCGGCCTTGGCGCGTAGTCCCGGACCGAGTGGCGCCGCTTCATTCGATCATGGAACAGCTTGGCTTCTTCGAGGCTCTGTTCGGCCGAGAAGTCCATCCGGTCGGGGAGATCGAGAGGCGTGTATTGAATGTTCCCGCGTGCAAACATGGCTGATTTCCTTGGCCCGCTGGCCCCGAAGGGCCGTCTGCGTGAGCCGCAAGAGTAGCCGAAGCTTGCTCTATCCGACAGTCTGAACTTCGCGCTGCATCGGGGATCTGCGATTGGGCCAGCCCCCCTTCGCGAAAGCGCCATCCGCAATGACCGGCAAGATCTCGAGCGATCCCGACATGAGTGTCGATGCAAATGCCGAATGTGCCAGTGTCGCCCGGATGCCTGCGTCCTCGAGCGCGATACGGACGCCGTCAACCAGATCGCCCAGAATGCCAGGCTTCGACGGCTTCGTGGTCACATGTCGGACGTGCAAAAGGAACAGTGCCAGCAGGCGCGGCGCGCCGAGGATCCCCAGATTCTGGACGAGCCAAAGGCCCAGGGCGGCGGCCAGGAACAGCGACTGTACCATGATGGCGGCGCGGCGCACATCCGGGCGGTCGGTCAGGACGCCGAAAGAGGGGCCCCGGGAACTCGGCGGGAAAGAGCCGTGCGGTAGCGATCTTGGATTTAGGCGTCTCGGGACAGGTCGAATTCCAAGGCCCTTGCCCGGCGCAGGATTCGCAACCAGGCACTGAGAGAACGCCGAGGTGTCACCTTGGTTGTCCTTTCCCTTGACAGATGCCGACCGGAACCGTGCCCGCCACACCATGCTCGTTCGACGCAAGAATGCCCTGGTCGACAAGACCGTTCGCGACGGCGGCAATGTCCGCCAGCGCTTCGTCGGGCACGTCTGCGCCGCCTCAAGCGACATCCGCTCTCATGGATCAAGGCCCTCGGGCGCCCCGTCATCGTGGAGACCAAGTTCTCGGACGGCGGACAGAAGGCGCCATTCACGCCGAAGCGGCTCGCCGACATGGCCGACCGCTTGAGGCCGCCATGGCGAAACCCGAATCTGCCGGGCACTGAACGAACCCGAGATCAGCGTCGTTCACGAGAGGAACGCCGATTGCGAGTCCGAAGTGCAGTGGGCATCGAATAGGGACACCCGCCAGGCTTGCCGGATTCACGGCCTGACCTGGAGCCCGGCGAGCCCGGCGCCGCCTTGCTGCGTTTCGCCGAGGAAGTCGACGAAGGCAGGACAGGAAAGCGGGTTCCCGGCGGCGCGGCCGGCGGGTCAGCCAGCGGGGACGCTGTGCCCGACAATCATGTGAACCCCTTCATTACATCGGGTTGTGGCAAAAGATGCCTGAGGTCGAGAACGGATCCGGGAGTGCCTCTCTGCCGGCATCCAAGCTGAACCGAACCGTATGGATCTCCCTGGATCGCCGCATCCAACCGTCATGCCCGGAACTGCCAAAGCGGTTGCGCAGGCGCCCGCAGCGGCAAGCGTGCCGCGATCACAAGGAAATCTCTTGGGCGAGACCCATTGACCTCCGCGGGTTGAAGAGCGGGCACTTCGGGTGCATCAAGGCGAAACCCCGAAAATGGAGGCGCCCGTGGCCAATCATCTTCACCAGCGCGACCTGCCCGGCGGCCTTGACCTTGGCCAGTCGGTGGCCATCGATTGCGAGACCATGGGCCTGAATCCGCACCGCGACCGGCTCTGTCTCGTTCAGATGTCTTCCGGCGATGGCGACACGCATCTCGTCCAGATTGACATGGAACAGGAATCGGCCCCGAACCTGGAGCGCCTGCTGACCGATCCGGACGTGCTCAAGCTCTTCCACTTCGGGCGCTTTGACATTGCAGCGCTATTCCACCGCTTCGGCGCCCTTGCGGCGCCGGTCTACTGCACGAAGATCGCCTCCAAGCTCGTCCGCACCTATGCGGTGCGACATGGCTTGAAGCATCTGGTCAACGAGCTTCTGGGAGTCGACATCTCGAAGCTTGAGCAGATGAGCGACTGGGGCGCCGGCACGCTGACGAAGGCGCAGCTTGAGTACGCCGCATCAGACGTGATCTACCTGCATCGCCTGAAGGAAGAGCTGGACGAACGTCTCAGGCGGGAAGGCCGCGCTGACCTGGCACAGGCGGCATTTGACTTCCTGCCGACCCGTGCCCGCCTTGATCTTGCCGGCTGGCCGGACGTCGACATCTTCGCCCACTAGCAAAAATGTCCTATATTGCGGACATGGCTGCCATCGACCGATATTCGCGCCTGGTGTTCCGGCTGAAGCTCGCCCTGCCGCTTGTGGCGCTGGCAATACTGTCGACACTCTTCTTCGTGGCCGAGTCCTTCGATCCCGACGCCGCCATTCCGTATGCCGAAGTCGACGTTGCACGAATCCTCGAAGAACAGGGCATTTCAAACGCGTCGCTGGGAGGCGTGACGTCCGACGGGGTGGCCATTTCGCTTGCCGCAAACAGGATTCGGACGGACTCGTCCCAGACCGTGCTCTTGGGAGAGATGCTGACCGCGGTGCTGAACATGCCGGACGGCAGCCGCATCGACATCGTGAGCCCGTCCGGCATCGTCGATCCCAATACACAGGAGGTCACGCTGGCCGGGGGCGTCCGGCTCGAGAGTACCAACGGATATGTCGTCACCACTGACCGGCTGGTGACGTCGCTGCGTGACGCCAGAGCTGCATCCGAAGGCAAGATCGTGGCCACGGGGCCAGCCGGAGAAATCTCGGCCGGGTCCATGATGCTGGTCCGGCTCGAATCCGCCGACGGACATCAACTTGTTTTCCAAGACGGGGTTAGGATGGTATATCATCCCTGATTCCAAGGACGGCAAGCCGTGACCTTACGCTTTGCGCTTATCTCCGTACTGGCCCTTTTGGCACATGCCGCCTCATCGCAGATTGCAGGCATCAAGCTTGGTTCCGCCGGGTTCGATCGGACACAGCCCGTCGAGGTCACGGCTGACACGTTGTTCCTGGATCAGGAAAACGGTTCAGCCACGTTCGATGGCAATGTCCTGGTCGTGCAGGACAGCCTCCGGCTCTCGGCAAGTCGCGTGCTGGTGGAGTACAGCGACGATGGCGGCGGGGCGAGCGGCATTGCGCGACTGCTTGCGACGGGAGGCGTGACGTTCGTCACGAGCGGAGAAGCGGTCGAGGCAAGCGAAGCCGCCTATTCGGTTGAGGACGCCGAAGTGCGGTTCAGCGGGGATGTCCTTCTGACGCAGGGGCCCAACTCGATTTCCGGGGACAGGCTGACGATCAATCTCGAAACGGGATCGGGCCTGATGGAGGGTCGCGTCCGCACCATTTTCAACCCGCAAGGCGGAAGCCAGTGAAGGTTCTCACGCTCGCCTCCGAAACCGAACATGGCCTCCATGTCCGGAACCTGCGGAAGTCCTTCCGCAGACGGCCGATCATTCGAGACGTCAACCTCGACCTGAAACGAGGCGAAGTCGTTGCCCTTCTCGGACCAAACGGATCCGGCAAGACCACGTGCTTCTACACGATTGCCGGGCTGGTCATGCCGGACGGCGGTCAGGTGCAGGTCGACGGGCGCGACGTCACCAACTACCCAATGTATCGTCGCGCAAAGCTTGGCATCGGCTATCTTCCCCAAGAGCGATCGATCTTCCAGGGCCTCAACGTCGAGGACAACATCCTTGCGATTCTCGAGATCGTCGAAAGGGACAGGTCCAAGCGGCGCGAAAGACTCGAGGAGCTCCTGGACGAATTCTCGATCGCGCATTTGCGCCGCACGCCGTCTGTCGCATTGTCAGGGGGAGAGCGCAGACGATGCGAGATCGCTCGCAGCCTTGCGGCCGACCCGAAATACCTGCTGCTTGACGAGCCCTTTCCTGGAATCGACCCGATCGCAGTAGGCGACATCCGCGAGCTTGTGATCGAGCTCAAGGACCGGGGAATCGGCGTCCTGATCACCGACCACAACGTGCGTGAAACGCTCCAGATCGTCGACCGGGCCTACATCCTCCACGACGGCACGGTGCTGATGAGTGGAAGCGCGGATGAAGTCATCGTCGACGAAAAGGTCCGCCGCATCTTCCTGGGCCAGGAGTTTCGGATGGCATGACAGGAAGCGAAGTCAACAGCGGCAACGACCGCGACATCAAATGGAATCGATGGCGAATGCGGTCCGTTGTGAATTCTCGCGTCCCGAAGCGCTTCGCACCTTCAATGCCGTCTGGTCGCTTCATATGTAATTCATTGTCCAGGGCTCCGTCCGCCTGACGGGTGGCAGTCCGCACCATTTCGGGAGAGGTCCATGCAGTATCAGGTCACCGGCAAGAAGATCGACGTTGGCGAAGCCCTTCAAACACATGTGAAGACCTCCCTCGACGAAGTCGCGGGCAAGTATGCAGGGCGACCGACCGACGCGAACGTCGTGTTCTCGAAGAGCGGCCACGAATTTGTCTGCGAAATCCTGATCCATCTCTCGACCGGACTCACCGTTCAGGCCCGTGGCCACGACCACGAGATATACGCCGCTTTCGAACGGAGCTGCGACAAGGCCGAAAAGCAGCTGCGGCGATACAAGCGCCGGTTGAAGGGTCATCGCCGCGAACGACCTGTTGAACTTCAAGACGCCTCGGCCTATATCCTCGCGTCGTCGGACGGACACGACGAATCGGAACCTGACACGCTTCAGCCGATCATCATCGCAGAGATGGAGACGAAGATTCCGTCGCTATCCGTCGGGGAAGCGGTGATGCAGATGGAGCTCGCTGGCGCTCCGGTGCTGGTCTTTCGGAACGAGCGGCAGGAGACCGGCGTCAATGTCGTGTACCGCCGGGATGACGGGAACATCGGCTGGATCGACCCGAACTAGGGCGGCGCGGCAAACCGCTGTCATGAGGCTTGAATTGCGATGAACGTAGCAAAGATTCTCCGTCCGGAAGCGGTCAGGCACATCGCGTCGGTCAGCAGCAAGAAGCGGCTGTTTCACGAGATAGGGGATCTTGCAGCCATCGCCTATGGCCTCAATTCGGCTGACGTGGCGTCAGCGCTTCAGGAACGGGAAGCCTTGGGACCGACCGGGGTCGGGCAGGGGGTCGCCCTGCCGCATGCACGCCTGGCCGAACTCTCAACCGTTTGCGGCCTCTTCGTTCTGATCGAACGTCCCCTCGAGTTCGAGGCGGTCGACAAGCAGCCGGTCGATCTCGTCTTCGCGCTGCTTGCACCTGAGGATGCGGGCGTTGAGCACCTGAAGGCGCTGGCAGTGGTTTCGCGCTCAATGCGCGACGCCGATCTTTGCGCCAAGCTTCGCGCCAACACGGATCCGGCCACGTTGCACACCCTCCTTGCCGAGCAACCGCGCGAAAAGGCCGCCTGAGCCGCCACACGTTCCGGTCGCCGTCGCTCCGGAAAGGACCGGATCGTTCTGCCGGGTCGTGACAAGAGGTGCAGCCTCGGAAACTGGTGCCCGATGGCATGGCGCCTGCGCACGGCAAAGGGCGCCTGAAGGCCCCTTGGACGCCGCATTGCCAACCTGGTCACTTGGCATGTGCGCATGGGACGCCATAAGTCGCCCGACGAGCCTGCACAAGAATCCCCGGTCCGGGTTTCGCAGGGCCGCAAGTGCCGAAGCGACGTCGGGGGCCCTTTCGTCAAGCCGCGAGAATGCTCGAATCCAGGCCGCGTTTTCGCGAAAGGCGCATGCTGAACTTCGCGGTGGCAGAGATTTCCCAATTCGAAGGTCGTGAACCCGCAACCGCCAGAGTCATGCAAGGCCGCGTTGTTCAGCTTGCTCGCGTGCCACCCCGTCAGCCTGAATTCTCGGCGGCGAGAATCACGCCTGGCGCATGCGCCAGAAAGTACGGGTTTCGAAAGGACGGCTTGCCATAGGTAAGGGGCTCATGCGTCTCCTTCCGGACCACGCGCCCTCCGGCGCCGACCAGAACGGCGTGGCCGGCGGCCGTGTCCCACTCCATCGTCGGACCAAGGCGCGGATAGAAATCTGCCTCCCCCGACGCCACAAGGCAAAACTTGAGCGACGAGCCGGCGCTCACCAGGTCCGCCGTGTCGTACCTTGCAATGTAGTCGTCCGTCGCCTGATCTCTGTGCGACTTTGACGCTACCACCCGCAGCGCAGAGTTGTCCGGCTCAGCGACCCTGATGGGACGCATGTTGCCGGGCCTGTCCGCGTCCAGGTCTCCCGATTCCTCGACCGCCCTGCCTTCCGGCAATGTCAGGAACAACCGCCTCTTCTCCGGCGCGAAGACAACGCCCAATGCCGGAGTCCCGTCCACGACCAGTGCGATGTTCACCGTGAAGTCGCCCCTGCGACGGACGAATTCCTTCGTGCCGTCCAGCGGGTCAACGATCAGGAATGTCCTGACCGACAGATCGTGGGTCGCGGACTGCTCCTCGGTCACCAGGGGCAGGTCCGGGAATCCGGTCGTCAGCCCGGCGGTGATCAGCCTGTCGGCCGCCTCGTCCGCCTCCGTGACCGGGGAGGAATCCTGCTTCTTCCTGACTGTGAAGCCGTCGCGCCGATAAATCTCCATGATGGCCTCGCCACCCTGAATCGCCAGGCGGCGCATGGTCGACACCAGAGTGTCTCGATCAGCGTGCAGCATTGGCTCCACCGTTCTCCTTCATCGAAAATCCGCAACGGGATCACTGCCCTTATTGCCATCGCGGCGCACACGGGCAACCAGAACCGGCCATCAGCACCGGTCCGGCTGCCATTCTGGCCTATGCCGCCACCCTCATGGTGACGTTGATCCGGCCGCCATCGGGCAGAAGGGACGACGAGCCGAACCGGATCCGGTCGATGCCATGATATGCCAGCCGCGCTGCACCCGACAGAACGGCCACGTCGCCGGAATTCAGCCAGATGGACCGCGTCGGGCCGCCACGGGTCACCTGCCCGATCCTGAACAGGGCGTCATCTCCGAGCGAAATCGAGACGACCGGCCAAGCCAGGTCGGCCTCGTCCCGATCCTGGTGCAGTCCCATCTTCGCTCCCTCGCCGTAGAAATTTATGAGGCATGAGTCCGGCATCCTTTCAACGCCCGATGCCGCCGACCAGACATCGAGCGCCGTGGAAGGGATCTCCGGCCAGGTCTCGCCGTCCGGCTGGAGCGCATCGTACCTGTATCCGGCGCGGTCCGTGACCCAGCCGACCCTTCCGGCGGCACTCATTCTCACCGACATCTTCCTGCCACCGGGCGTTTCGTACCTGCGAAAGGGCGCCATTGCCGTGACGCCACGCAGGTCGTTCACCATTTCGCGCTGCTCGCCCGTGGAAAGAAACTCCTTCCAAATCCAGACGCCATTTACATCCAACCGGGGTCCCGACATGGGCACAGTATAGCCGCATGGCCGCTACGTTCCATCGGGGACGAGGCCACGATGGCGGCGTCGCTCGAGCCAGGGTCGAAGGCGCGCCCTGGTCGGCGGAACGCCTTTCGCCCAAAGCCGTTCTTGACCGGCAATCCGGCGCCGGCCGCCCGAGGGCAGGCGGCGCTCGGTCCCGGCGGGTCGTGTTTGCCTTCGGCAATTGCGCATTGCAAATTCGCCGCCCTGACATGCTTGCAGGCGCAATGACCCCTACCTATATACCCCCACGAACCCGTGATCGCCCCTTGATGCGTCACGATTCATGGGATGGAGGATCGGTGCCGAACCGGGCCGGTTTTCCGGACATCGCCGAAAGGAAGAGGACACAGGAATGGGCAAAGTAATCGGTATTGACCTGGGCACCACGAACAGCTGCGTCGCCATCATGGATGGGTCCCAGCCCCGGGTGATCGAAAACGCGGAAGGCGCGCGAACCACCCCTTCGATCGTCGCGTTCACCGACAAGGAGCGTCTCGTAGGGCAACCGGCCAAGCGCCAGGCAGTCACGAATCCGGAGAACACCGTCTTCGCGGTCAAGCGGCTGATCGGGCGTCGTGTCGACGATGCCGAGGTGACGAAGGACAAGAAGGTCGTGCCATATGCCATCGTGGATGGCGGCAACGGGGATGCCTGGGTCGAGGCGGGCGGCGAAAAGTACTCGCCGTCGCAGATCTCGGCTTTCATCCTCCAGAAGATGAAGGAAACCGCCGAGGGCTACCTTGGCGAGGACGTCACGCAGGCTGTCATCACCGTGCCGGCCTACTTCAACGACGCTCAGCGTCAGGCAACGAAGGATGCCGGCAAGATCGCGGGGCTCGAAGTGCTGCGGATCATCAACGAGCCGACCGCTGCGGCCCTGGCCTACGGTCTCGACAAGAAAGAGACGAAAACCATCGCCGTCTATGACCTCGGCGGCGGCACCTTCGACATCACCATCCTGGAGATCGATGACGGTCTCTTCGAGGTGAAGTCCACGAATGGCGACACGTTTCTCGGCGGCGAGGACTTCGACATGCGGGTCGTCAACTACCTGGCCGAGGAGTTCAAGAAGGAGCACGGAGTTGACCTGACCGCCGACAAGATGGCGCTTCAGCGCCTGAAGGAGGCAGCCGAGAAGGCAAAGATCGAGCTTTCGAGCTCCTCCCAGACCGAGATCAACCAGCCGTTCATCTCGATGGATCCAGGCTCGGGAACGCCGCTCCACATGGTCATAAAGCTGACCCGCGCCAAGCTGGAGAGCCTTGTGGGCGACCTGATCAAGAAGTCGATCAAGCCGTGCCGGGCCGCGCTGAAGGATGCCGGAATTGCGACAGACAGCATCGACGAGGTGGTTCTTGTCGGTGGCATGACGCGGATGCCGAGGGTCATCGAGGAAGTCACGAAGTTCTTCGGAAAGGAACCTCACAAGGGCGTGAACCCCGACGAGGTCGTCGCCATGGGCGCTGCCATTCAAGCCGGCGTTCTTCAGGGTGACGTCAAGGACGTCGTCCTCCTCGACGTGACGCCGCTTTCCCTTGGCATCGAAACGCTGGGCGGCGTCTTCACTCGGCTCATCGACCGCAACACGACGATTCCCACCAAAAAGTCGCAGATCTTCTCGACCGCCGAGGACAACCAGAATGCAGTTACCATTCGCGTCTTCCAGGGCGAACGCGAAATGGCGGCGGACAACAAGATTCTCGGTCAGTTCAACCTGGAGGAGATCCCTCCGGCGCCACGGGGAATGCCCCAGATCGAGGTGACCTTCGACATTGACGCCAACGGCATCGTCAGCGTGTCCGCCAAGGACAAGGGCACCGGCAAGGAGCAGAAGATCACGATCCAGGCGTCGAGCGGCCTTTCGGAAGAAGAGATCGAACGGATGGTCAAGGACGCCGAGGAGAATGCCGAGGCTGACAGGGAGCGCCGGGAACTGGTCGAGGCGAGGAACAGCGCCGAAAGCAAGATCGACTACTACGAGAAGCAGATCAAGGAACATGCCGACAAGGTCGACCCGACTACGGTTGAGGCGATCGAGCTGGCGATCTCCGCGCTCAAGGACGACCTCGAAAAGGACGATGTCGCGGCAGAAAGGCTGCAATCCGGAATCCGCAACCTGGAAGAGGCGTCGATGAAGCTGGGCGAGGCAATCTACAAGGCGCAGGCAGAGGCCGCTGGCGATGCCGGCCCCGACGACGAGGATGAACCGCGCGGCGTGGATGACGACATTGTCGATGCCGACTTCGAAGACCTCGACGACGACAAGCGCGCGTGACGCCGCTTGGCGCGATTCTCGGCCGGCCGGAGACCTTCTCGGGCCGGTCGTAGCGCTTCAAGGGGAATGAGGCATGTCCAAGCGCGATTTCTACGAGGTTCTTGGGGTCTCCAGGGGGGCGTCATCCGAAGAGCTGAAGAAGGCGTACAGGCGAAAGGCAAAGGACCTTCACCCGGACCGGAACTCGGACAATCCCAATGCCGAAGCCCAGTTCAAGGAGGTCAACGAAGCGTACGAGATCCTCAGGGACGCCGAAAAGAAGGCGGCCTATGACCGTTTCGGCCATGCCGCGTTCGAGGGTGGCATGGGCGCCGGGGCGCATGCGGGTCGCGAATACGCAGGCGGCGACTTCGCGAGCGCATTCTCGGACGTCTTTGACGACCTCTTCGGCGACATAACCGGATCTCGCCGCGGGAAAAGGCAGCAGCGCGCCACGCGCGGCTCGGATCTGCGCTACAACATGCGGGTGACGCTCGAAGACGCGTATTCGGGCATTCAGAAGTCCATCCGGGTGCCCACCGCCATGTCCTGTGAAACCTGCAACGGCACGGGAGCCGAAGGCGGCGCGGAACCGGAGCCGTGCCCGACGTGCTCGGGCCTGGGAAAGGTGCGTGCTAGCCAGGGCTTCTTCACGGTGGAGCGCACCTGCCCTACATGCTCCGGTGCCGGCCACCTCATCAGGAATCCTTGCGGATCCTGCGGCGGATCGGGACGGGTCGCGAAGGAACGCTCGCTCTCCGTCAACATTCCCGTTGGCGTAGAAACCGGAACGCGGATCCGGCTCGCCGGCGAAGGCGAGGCGGGGCTGCGGGGGGGGCCGTCCGGCGATCTCTACATCTTCATCGATGTCGCCGAACATGCGCTGTTCCAGCGGGACGGAATGAACCTTTACTGCCAGGTGCCGGTTTCGGTTGCGACGGCCGCGCTTGGCGGCGACATCGAGGTTCCGACCATCGACGGCGGACGCAGCCGCGTGAAGATCCCGATCGGCAGCCAGGCGGGCCGCCAGATGCGGCTTCGGGGAAAGGGCATGCCGTCGCTGAGGGGCGGAGGCCATGGCGACATGGTGGTCGAGCTTGCGGTCGAGACGCCGGTCAACCTGACTGCCAGGCAGAAGGAGCTGCTTCGCGAATTCGAGGAACTCTCCGCGGAAAACAATCCCAACAGCTCCGGGTTCTTCGAGAAAGTGAAGTCCTTCTGGGAAGGCATGAAGGCCTGACCGGGCGTCCCCGCCAAGGCTTGCACATCGACATGACCGCCGAGCGCGCGAGCCGCCGTTGCCTGTCGTTCAAGCGAGGCTCTTCCGCCATTGGATTTGACGCAACGGAGCGGACGGGCGCCTGGCCGAGAGCCTTGAGCGGCGGCCCGAAGGCTGCGACGTTTCCGAGCATCGAATGCGGCCGGGATCACGCACCCCGTACCCGTTGCCTTGAGCGATCCGTTTCGAGAATCCCGACGATGAGTCCGTCCTCGCGCGCCAAGGGACTCACAACCTGCCGTGACAGTGCTTGAACTTCTTCCCCGACCCGCACGGGCAGGGCGCGTTCCGGCCCGGCTTGCCCCAGGTCGACGGATCGTTTTCGTCAAAGCCCGTTGCCGCCTTGGCCTTGGAGTCGGGCGCCTTCGCGGAGGCCGCGGCGGAGGCTGCCTGCTGCTGCGCCAGCATCTGCCGAATCATCGCCTGCTGCTCTTCCGGACTCAGTGGCCGGATGTGGGCGAGTTTCTCGGTCACTTCGCCCCGCAGCGCGTTCAGCAGGCCCTCGAAGAGCTGAAACGACTCGGTCTTGTATTCGTTCACGGGATCGCGCTGGGCATACGCCCGAAAGCCGACGACTGATCGCAGATGCTCAAGCTTCAGGATATGTTCACGCCACTTCGCATCCATCGTCTGCAGCAGAACCTGCTTTTCGACGGAGCGCATGTTTTCCAGGCCGAACTGCTCGGCCTTTGAATTCATGAACCGGTCTGACTCTTCGTAGAGCCGTTCGCGGATCATCTCGTCGTCGACCCCTTCCTCCTCGGCCCACTCGACGACTTGCGCAGAGACTCCCGTCTTCTTCCTGACTTCCTCGGCCAGCGCCTCGGTTTCCCATTGATCCGCGTACGACTTGGGCGGAATGTGCTGTTCGACCAGGTCGTCGATGACTTCGTGCCGCATGTCCTGCACGATTTCCTCGACCTCTTCGGCTTCCATGATCTCGCGTCGTTGGCTGAAGATGACCTTTCGCTGATCGTTCATGACGTCGTCAAGTTTCAGGAGCTGCTTGCGGATGTCGAAGTTCCGGCCCTCGACCTTGGCCTGGGCGCGCTCGAGAGACTTGTTCACCCAAGGGTGCTGAATGGCCTCGCCCTCCTGCATCCCAAGCGTCGAGAGAACCTTGTCCAGCCGCTCTGATCCGAAGATGCGCATGAGGTCGTCCTCAAGCGAAAGGAAGAAGGTCGAGCGGCCCGGGTCGCCCTGGCGTCCCGAACGGCCGCGCAGCTGGTTGTCAATGCGTCGGCTTTCGTGCCGTTCGGTGCCAAGAACGAACAGGCCGCCGGCAGCCAGGACCTTGTCCTTGTCATCGGCATGCTCGGCCTCGATCCTGGCACGGATGGCCTCCGGGTCTGCGTCCGGCTCCTCGGCAAGCGCCTGCATCACACGCATTTCGACGTTGCCGCCGAGCTGGATGTCCGTGCCACGTCCGGCCATGTTGGTGGCGATCGTCACGGCACCGGGCTTGCCTGCATCAGCCACGATCTGCGCTTCCTGCTCGTGATGCCGGGCGTTCAGGACATTGTGCGCGATCTTCTCCTTTTTCAGCAGACCGGACAGGAATTCCGAACGTTCGATGGAGGTCGTGCCGACCAGGACCGGTTGCCCATTGTCGTGGGCCTCCCTGATTTCGTGGGCAATGCCGTCGAACTTCTCTTCCGACGTGCGGTAGATCTGATCGTCCTCGTCCTCGCGCGCGACCGGGACGTTCGTCGGAATCTCCATGACCCCTAGCTTGTAGATCTCCTGAAATTCCTCGGCTTCCGTCGCAGCCGTGCCGGTCATGCCCGCCAGCTTTTCGTAGAGACGAAAGTAGTTCTGGAAGGTCACGCTCGCCAAAGTGACGTTTTCAGGCTGGATCGGCACGCCTTCCTTTGCCTCGATCGCCTGGTGCAATCCGTCCGACAGCCTGCGCCCCGCCATCATCCTGCCGGTGAATTCGTCGATCAGCACGACTTCCTTGTCTCGAACGATGTAGTCCTTGTCTCTCGTGAAGAGCTTGTGTGCCCGCAGGCCCTGGTTGACGTGATGCACCAGCGTCGTGGACTCAGGATTGTAAAGCGACTGGTCCTCGGGCAGGAGCCCCGCTTCGCGAAGGCGCGCCTCCAGGAACTCGTTGCCGTCGTCAGTGTAGGTGACGTTCCGGGTCTTTTCGTCGAGCGAGTAGTGATCGTCCTGCACTTCGGGGATCAGCTTGTCGATCGTGACATAGAGTTCAGAACGGTCCTCGCTCGGTCCGGAAATGATGAGTGGCGTCCGCGCCTCGTCGATGAGGATCGAATCGACTTCGTCAACGATTGCAAAATAGTGATCCTTCTGCGTCATGTCGGCCAAGGAGGACTTCATGTTGTCCCGCAGGTAGTCGAAACCCAGCTCGTTGTTCGTGGCATAGGTGATGTCGGAACGATAGGCCGCCTTCTTCTCGCTCTCGTCCTGTCCCGGATGCACTACGCCGGTCGTCATCCCCAATGCGGAATAGACCTTGCCCATCCACTCGGCGTCACGCCTGGCGAGATAGTCGTTCACCGTGACGATTCGGACGTTCCGGCCGGTCAAGGCATTGAGGTAGGCAGGAAATGTCGCGACCAGCGTCTTGCCCTCTCCGGTCTTCATCTCCGCGATGCTGCCCCGGTGCAGGAACACGGCTCCGATCAATTGAACGTCAAAGGCACGAAGGCCGAGTGCGCGCCTGCCTGCCTCGCGACAATTGGCAAAGGCCTCGGGCAGGATGTCGTCCAGGCTTTCGCCTTCCGCAACGCGCTTTCGGAACTCCTCCGTCTTTGCGACAATTTCCCGGTCGGACAGCGCCTCGAATTCTGGCTCCATCGCGTTGATCCGCTCGACAAGAGGACGCGTCGCCCTGACACGGCGGTCGTTCACGGTCCCGAAGACCTTCTTCGCAATTGTTCCAAATTCAAGCATTCGCAGCGCCTCTTGGCTTCAGGACTGACGAGATCGTGTGAGGGGATGAGCTTGCCCGTGCCTCTGGCCCGCCATAGAAGGACAAGGAGATGGTCGCCTCGCCAACGTTCAGCGATTTAAGGGGCGGGCATCTTGCTGTCAACTTCGCCCGGACCCCCGGACCCATTTGAGGACGGAACATGACTTCAAGAACAAGGCTTGCCACTCTCGCGACCGTGACCGCACTGGCATTGTCAACGAGCGCCCTCGGGGACGAGCATGTCCGTGCGGACACCGTCGTTGCGACCGTGAACGGTGCGGAAATCACTCTGGGGCACATGATCCTGCTGAAGCAGCGCCTCCCGGAGCAGTACCGGCAACTCCCTGGCGACGTTCTCTTCGACGGCATACTCGACCAGCTCGTTCAACATGCGTTGCTTGGCGGCGTGGTCGAGACCCTCCCGCTCAGCGCACGCTTGACGCTGGAAAACGAGGAGCGCGCTCTTCGGGCAAACGAGGAAGTGCAGCGCGTGGCGTCAGCCGCCGTGACGGTCGAGGCCTTGCAGGAAGCGTATGACCAGGCCTACGGTTCTGCGGAGCCGGAGACCGAGTACAACGCCTCGCACATTCTCGTGACGACCGAAGAGGAGGCGCTGGCGCTCGAGGCGGACCTGGATGGCGGAGCCGACTTCGCCACTCTCGCCAAGGAAAGGTCTACCGGACCGTCCGGCCCTGTTGGCGGAGAGCTTGGCTGGTTCGCCAGGGGCGCAATGGTGCCTGCATTCGACGCGGCGGTCGCTGCGCTCGATGTCGGAGCGAATTCGGACCCCGTCCAGACGCAGTTTGGCTGGCACGTCATCAAGCTCAACGCGACGCGGATCAAGAACGTGCCGACCATTGCCGAGGTGCAAGGAGAGCTTCTTGGCGGCATCCAGCGCGCCGCGATCGAAAGGCGCCTCGAAGAATTGAGGGCCGGCGCCGACATTACGCGCAAGACGGCCGACGACATCGATCCGGCCGTTCTTGACGATCTATCGCTCGTAGGCGGCTGACCTTGGCCGAAAGCCAGCCCGTCTCGCCGCTGGCACCCGCAAGCGGCTTTCCGGACCTGCCGGTCATTGCCGGTGTCCGGTTCGCCACGACGGCGGCGGGCATCAAGTACAAGGGTCGCGCCGACGTGATGCTGGCCGAACTCGCGCCCGGCACGACCATTGCCGGCACGTTCACGAGGTCGAAGACCCGTGCGGCGCCGGTGCTTGACTGTCAGGAGAAGGTCGGGGTGCCTTCGGAGGCCGGTGCCGCCATTGTCGTCAACTCCGGAAACGCGAATGCATTCACCGGCGCGACGGGCGTGGCCTCCGTGAGGGCCGTCACGACGGCGGCCGCAGACGCGACGGGTGTCCCGGAAACCCGGGTCTTCACGTCCTCGACCGGTGTCATAGGCGAGCCGCTCCCCCATGATCGCATCACGGCAACTCTGGCGGCCCTCGCCGATGAGCTCGACGAGCATGGCATTGCCGACGCCGCCCGCGCAATCATGACCACCGACACGTTTCCGAAGGGCGCCGGCAGGACTGTCGAAGTCGAAGGGAAAAGGATCCGCATCGCCGGAATCGCGAAGGGCTCCGGCATGATCGCGCCCGACATGGCAACGATGCTTGCCTACATCTTTACCGATGCCCGGATCACGCAGGACGGGCTTCAGGCCCTCGTGTCAGCCGCCTGCGACGAGACCTTCAACCGCATCACCGTCGACAGCGACACCTCCACTTCCGACACTCTCCTTGTCGCCGCGACGGGCGCGTCGGGCGTTGACGTGGAAGGCAGGGGCGCATTTGCTGCGGCTCTTGCGGAAGTCATGGATGATCTCGCCAGACAGATCGTGCGCGACGGGGAGGGGGCCAGCAAGTTCGTCACCGTCCGCGTGACGGGCGCCGCGAGCGAGAGCGATGCCCGCCGGGTCGCCTTCGCGATCGCAAACTCGCCATTGGTCAAGACTGCATTTGCCGGCGAGGACCCGAATTGGGGTCGTGTCGTCATGGCGGTCGGGAAGTCCGGCGCCGAAGCTGACCGGGACCGGCTTTCGATCCGGTTTGGAGACGTCCTGGTTGCCAAGGACGGCAGCGTCGCTCCCGGCTACGTGGAAGCTGAAGCCGCCAGGCACATGAGCGGCGAAGACGTTTCCGTTTCCGTGGATCTCGGCCTCGGAGTCGGGACGGCAACCGTCTATACCTGCGATCTCACGAGCCGGTACATCGCCATCAACGCGGACTATCGCTCGTGAATGTCGTCCTGGTGTCAGCCGTGGCCCTCGTTGACCCTGATGGCCGGGTTCTTCTTGCCCAAAGGCCGGATGGAAAGACGATGGCAGGCCTTTGGGAGTTTCCGGGCGGAAAGATCGAGGACGGCGAGGCTCCGGAGGCCGCGCTCATTCGGGAACTCCGTGAGGAACTCGGAATCGAGACTTGGGAGAGCTGCCTCGCGCCGCTGACCTTCGCCAGCCATGCCTACGACGAATTTCACCTCCTGATGCCGCTCTTTGCCTGCCGCAAGTGGCAAGGCATGCCGGTGTCAAGGGAAGGGCAGAATCTCAAGTGGGTCAGGCCTGCCGCGCTGCGCGACTACCCAATGCCGCCAGCCGACCTTCCGTTGATTCCGATCGTCAGGGACTGGCTGTAACCAGGTCCTGCAGTTCAATGCGTGACATCTCAGGTGAGCGTACGCTCGACCTCCTCGCGCTCGAAGATCTCGATGACGTCGCCTTCCTTGACGTCGTCGTAGCTTTCGAAGGCCATGCCGCATTCCTGGCCGGACGGAACCTCCGTCACCTCGTCCTTGAAGCGCTTCAGGGTCTTCAGGATCCCCTCGTGAATCACCACGTCGTCGCGCAGGAGCCGAACGCCAGCCGAACGCCGCGCGGTTCCTTCGGTCACGAGGCAGCCCGCGATGCGGCCCACGCCCGACACCATGAACGCCTCCTTGACCTGCGCGTAGCCGATGAATCTTTCGCGCAGCTCCGAAGACAGAAGTCCGCTGGCAGCCGACTTCGCGTCATCGACCAGGTCGTAAATCACGCTGTAGTAGCGAACGTCCACGCCTTTCTGGTTCGCGGCGTTTCGCGCAGGGGTATTGGCGCGCACGTTGAAGCCGAAGACAGGGGCGCCACTTGCCTCGGCAAGACCGACATCAGACTCGGTAATGGCGCCGACGCCCGAATGAAGAACGCGTATGCGCACTTCCTCATTGCCGATCTTCTCCATCGCCTGGACGATGGCCTCCGCGCTGCCTTGCACGTCCGCCTTCACGACAAGCGGCATTTCGACGACGCTTTCGCCGTCCTTCGCTTTCTGCAGCATCTGTTCAATGGTCGTCATGGCCCCGGCGGCGGCTCGCTTTTCCTTGGCCTGGCTTGCCCTGTAGTCCGAGATTTCGCGCGCCTGCGCTTCCGTGTCGACGACGTTCAGGACATCGCCCGCTTCGGGCGTGCCGTTCAGGCCCAGAACCTCGACCGGCACGGACGGGGCGGCTTCCTTGACCCGCTCGCCCCTGTCGTTTTCCATTGCGCGAACCTTGCCCCATTGCTCGCCGACAACAAATATGTCGCCCTGCCTAAGCGTTCCGTTCTGGACCAGGACCGTCGCAACCGGACCGCGTCCGACATCTAGCTGGGCTTCGATGACCGCTCCCTGTGCCGCACGATCCGGATTGGCCTTGAGTTCGAGAATCTCTGCCTGGAGCGCTATCGCCTCGAGCAAGTCGTCCAGCCCGGTCCCGTTGACAGCCGAGACCTCCACGTCCTGCACCTCTCCGGACATCTTCTCGACGATCACTTCCTGCTGAAGCAGCTCGGTGCGAACGGCGTCGGGGTTGGCCGCCGGCAAGTCCGTCTTGTTGATGGCGACGATGATCGGAACCTCTGCCGCCTTGGCATGATTGATCGCCTCGATCGTCTGCGGCATGACGGAATCGTCGGCCGCCACGACAAGCACCACGATGTCCGTGACCTGCGCGCCCCGTGCCCGCATGGACGTGAACGCCGCGTGGCCGGGAGTGTCCAGGAACGTCAGGACCGCATTGTCCCGCGTCGTGACCTGGTAGGCGCCTATGTGCTGCGTGATGCCGCCAGCCTCGCCAGCAGTGACCTTGGTGTCGCGAATTGCGTCAAGAAGCGAGGTTTTTCCGTGATCAACATGGCCCATGACCGTGATGACGGGCGGCCGCGGACGCAGATCGTCGTCCTTGTCCTCAACCGTGTCGATGACGTCCTCGACGTCCGCATCGGATACCCGCTGAACGCTGTGCCCGAAGGTCTCGATGATGAGCTCGGCCGTGTCCGCGTCGATCGTCTGGTTCTGGGTGGCCATGATCCCGTTCGTCATCAGTGCCTTGACGACATCGGCGACGCGTTCCGACATTCGGTTCGCCAATTCGCTGACCATGATCGCTTCGGGAAGCTGCACTGTGCGCATGACCTTTTCGCGTTCTTGCGTGCCCCCCGTGGCCTTCTGGCGTGCACGCTCCTGCTTTCGCCTCATTGCGGCAAGCGAGCGCTGCCGGCCGCCTTCGCCGCCGGAAAGCGCCTGGTTCAGCGTCAGCTTTCCCTCGCGCCGTCCGCCAACGGCCCGAGAGCGCCCGGCCCGATTGTCGCGGCGCGGCTCCCTTTCCTCCCGCTGCTCACGCTTCGGTGCGGGCTTGCCGCTTCCGCGCATCGGCGCCGGCTCCGCCGCAGGCGCCTGCTCTGCAGCAGCGCGCGCCCGCGCGGCCTCGGCCTTCTTGCGCTCCTCTTCCTCCGCCTTTGTGCGGGCCTTCTCCGCCCGTTCCTGTTCCTCGCGCTCCTTGGCAACGGCCTCGGCCTTGCGTCGCTCCCTCTCTTCGGCACGTGCCTTCTCCGCGGCCGCGCGCTTTTCGGCATCGGCGGCCTCCGCCGCCTTGGCAGCGGCCAACGCCTTCATGCGCCGCTCGAGCTCTGCATCCGATATTCCAGCTGGCCGGTTGGAGGGGTCCGTCGCCTGAACCGTCGCCACCTCCGGCTGGGGTGCCTGCGTGGCAGCGCCCGGTCTGGGAATGACAACCCGCTTGCGCTTCGTCTCGACCACGACGTTCTTTGTCCTGCCATGTGAAAAGCTCTGCTTCACCTGGCCGGGAACGCGGCCGCGCAAGCCAAGAGTCTTCTTGCCGTCACTTTCGCTCATGGCTTCTACTTCACCTCTGCGGTGGACGTGCCACCATCCAATTCGCGAACGCCAGACAGCCGGATTGCGTCCTCCCTGACCAATTCAGCGAGGCCGCCGCGTCCGAGCGCCGCATGTATCACACGTTCGCGACCAAAGGACAAACCCAATTCTGACGCTGTCAGAACCTCAAAGAAGCTGCCTCGACCGCCTGGCGGACGCAGCCTGGACTTGCCCCGGTGAGAGCCGTCCGTGGCCTGAAACAGGATCCTGACCTCGCCGCGTCCGAGCCACTCCTTCACCCTTTCGAACCCTGCCACCGCCAGCCCGGCCTTCCGCGCCATCGAGATCCGGTCGGTCAAGCATCTTGCCAGCAGCGTCTCGACGTCGGCAGGCAGCGTCTCAGGCACGTCTACCCGCCTCCTTGCGGCGCGGCCAAACAGGCCTTGGCGCATGGCAGCGCTCAGGGCGCCCCTATTCGCCGCAACCCAGATTCCGCGCCCAGGAAGCTTCTCCAGGACGTCCGGCACGACTTGCCCGTCCGGGCTGACCGCAAAACGGATCAGGCGACGCTTCGGCCAAGTCTCGCCGGTCGCTATGCAGCGGCGTTCGGGCTCGCTGCGGATCCTTGGTTTGCCGCCTCGGGGCAAGTCCGTTCGAGGCCATCAGGCCTCGACCTCCTCTTCCGCATCGGCCTCTTCCTGACCCTCGGCCTCGAGCTGTTCGGGGTCCACCCAGCCGAGCTGGATGCGCGCGGTCATCACCATGTTCTGCGCCTCTTCCATGGAGACGTCGAAGCTCTCGAGAAGGCCGTCGTCCTTGATCCTCTCGCCCTTGACCGTGGTCCACCCTCCAGCGAGTTCCCAGTCGGCGCATCTTGCGAACTCCTCGATCGTCTTCACGCCGTCGGCCGCAAGAACCTCGATCATCTGGGGTGTCAGCCCTTCGAACGCGAACAGGCTGTCTTCGGCCCCTAGCCGGCGGGCGCGTTCCTCGGCGTGCCTGTTCTGCTCGTCGATGTGGTCTCGGGCCCGGGCCTGAAGCTCGTTCGCCGTGTCTTCGTCCACGCCGTCGATGATCAGCAATTCGTCAATCTCGACATACGCGACTTCCTCGAGGCTTGTGAATCCCTCCGAGACGAGCAATTGCGCGAAGAACTCGTCAAGATCCAGGGTGTCCATGAAGAGCTTGGTGCGTTCCTCGAACTCCGCTTGCCGACGCTGGCTCTCCTCTTCCTCTGTCATGATGTCGATGTCGAGCCCGGTGAGATGCGACGCCAGCCGAACATTCTGTCCGCGCCGGCCTATGGCGAGGCTCAGCTGCTCCTCCGGCACCACGACCTCGATCCGCTCGGCATCCTCGTCAAGAACGACCTTTGAGACCTCGGCGGGCTGAAGCGCGTTGACGAGAAACGTCGGCGCGTCCTCGTTCCAGGGAATGATGTCAATCTTCTCGCCCTGCAATTCGTTGACGACGGCCTGCACTCGGGAGCCGCGCATGCCGACGCATGCCCCGACCGGGTCAATTGAGGACTCGTAGGAAATGACCGCGATCTTCGCCCGGCTGCCCGGATCGCGCGCCACGGCCTTGATCTCGATGATGCCGTCATAGATCTCAGGCACTTCCATCTTGAAGAGTTCCGCCATGAATTCCGGCGCCGTCCTGCTCAGGAATATCTGCGGCCCCCGGGTCTCGCTCCGCACATCCTTGATGTAGCAGCGAATGCGGTCGCCGGGGCGGTAGGACTCCCGCCCGATCTTCTCGTTCCGCCGCAGGACGCCCTCGCCACGGCCCACGTCCACGATCACGTTGCCGTATTCCTCGCGCTTGACAACACCATTGATGATCGTGCCGGCGCGATCCTTGAACTCCTCGAACTGCCTGTCCCGTTCGGCCTCGCGGACCTTTTGCAGGATCACCTGCTTCGCGGACTGCGCCGCGATCCGGTTCATGTCCACCGGCGGAACCTCGTCCACGATCATGTCGCCCGGCTTGGGGTCCTCGAGGTACTGGCGCGCCTGTTCCGGGGTCAATTGCGCCTGGTAGTTTTCGATCTCCTCCGTCTCGGGGTCGACCACCGTCCGCACCCGGGTGAAAGTCGCCTTTCCGGTCTTGCGGTCGATCGATACCCGGATGTCCATTTCGGTTCCGTACCGGCTCTTCGCCGCCCGGGCGAGACTCTCCTCCATCGCCTCGACCACCAGCGCCGGGTCAATCATCTTTTCGCGCGCCACCGCTTCGGCGGTCTGCAGAAGTTCAAGCTGGTTCGCGGATGTGATCGCCATTCTCAGGCCTCCTTGTCGGCATCCTGGTTCAATTCTGTTTCGTCAACTTTCGTCACGGAGGATCGGCCAGCCCTGCCGCGCGCGTTGAGGGAGGCGCGCACCAGGTCATCGCTCAGCACGAGCTTCGCATCGTTCAACCAGTCGAACTTGAGCCCGACAATCCCTTCGTCCATCTCTACGAGCACTTCGTCGCCCTCGATGCCGTGAAGCGTGCCCCTGAAACGCTTGCGGCCGTCAATCGATTCTGACGTCTCGATCTTTGCCTCGCATCCGCGCCACGCCGAAAAGTCCCTCCTCCGCGTCAACGGGCGATCGATGCCGGGCGAACTGACTTCCAGCGTGTAGGCATCCGCGATCGGGTCTTCGACATCCAGTGTCGCGCTGACGGCCGTCGAAATCGCTGCGCAGTCATCGACCTCCATGCCGCCGTCCGGGCGTTCCGCCATGATCTGCAGCGTCCGTGCCTTTCCGGACATCAGTCGTACGCGCACAAGCTCAAAACCCAGGCCCTCAACCACAGGGGCAATCACGCCGGCCAGACGCCGGTCCACGCTTGTTCTGGCAACAAGATCCTTCATGGGCTCATACAAAAAAGACGGGCCAGCGGCCCGTCGGTCACTTCCGTTGGAGCCCCGGGGGTGGAAGCCGAAGCGCCGCTCTCGAAACCGCATATAGGCCAGTCCGCGGCAGGCCGCAAGTCGGAACTGTCGCAATCCTTCGAGCCGGCGCTGCAGGAGAGCGTGTCCCGGCCCGTGGATTCGACCCGTCGCTGGCCGGAACGCCGGGCCCCGTGTGCCCAACGATGCGCCCTGAGCGAACCTGGCAAGACCTGTCGGCCGAATTCGATTCCCCGAGGCCTTGCGGCCCCCGAGCCCGGCCGACTTCGGACGTGCCCGTTGAGCGCGGACATCCTGGAGAACGAGTTCCTTTCAGGTCGCGTCCGCTCCTCGACTCCGAGCCTTCGCCGCCCCTTGACCCTGCGAGGACAGGGAGTGCGGTTTCAGCACGCTCGTCGGCGGGGCGGATTGCATTTTCGGCAAGTGCGGAAGCGCGGGCCCCGCAAGTCCCGCAGCAACGCGTTGACAGTCACGCCTGCAGCGCGTCAACGCCTGTGGTGCGGCCGCGCGTTCTCAGCCCGTCGGTCACGCGCACAAGTTCCGCGCTGATTCCCGGTTCGCTGAGCGCGTGGCCGGCCCGCGACACGATCCTCAGGCTCGAACCGGGCCAGCGTGCGTGCAGTCGAAACGCGCCTGCCGGTGGACATATCATGTCGTACCTGCCCTGCACGATGAAGCCCGGAATGCCGGAGATGCGGTCAAGATTGGCCTCGATCCAGCCATCGTGGTCGAGGAAGCCCTTGTTCATGAAATAGTGGTTTTCGAGCCTGGCGAAGGCACGGGCGAATTCGGACGGACTTGAACCGCCCGAACCGTCGTTGCGCATCGAGGCCAAGGTGTTCTCCCAGCTGGTCCACGCGCGTGCAAAGCGGGCTTCGCTCTTCACGTCACCTGAAAACAGCCGTCGCGAGTAGGCGGTGATCAGGTCGTCTCGCTCGTCTTCGGGAATCATGTCGGTGAAGCGTGACCAGACATCCGGCCAGAACGCGCCCGCGCCGCCGCCGTAAAACCAGTCAAGCTCGGCCTGGGTCATCAGGAAAACGCTGCGAAGAACGAAATTCGCCACCCGTTCGGGATGGGTGATCCCGTAGATCAGCGCCAGTGCCGCGCCCCAGCTTCCGCCAAAGACGTTCCAGCGGCTCAGGCCGAGAGTCTCCCGGATCGTCTCTATGTCACGCACCAGGTGCCAGGTCGTGTTGCGGTCAACGCTGGCATGCGGGCGTGACCGTCCGCAGCCACGCTGGTCGAACAGGACGATCCGGTAGAAGTTCGGATCGAAATATCTTCGCATGGCCGGATTGCACCCGCCTCCCGGCCCGCCGTGCAAAATGACGACCGGAGCCCCATTCGGGTTGCCGCATTGCTCGACATAGAGCCGATGGCCATCTCCAACATCGAGCATTCTCTGATCGTACGGGTCGATCCGCGGATAAAGGTACTGCGATGCTGTCTTTTGATCTGACGGTTTGTCCATGAAAGTCCTATATACGGGAGTGGACATCGATTCACGGAACTTTTTCAGCAGGAGCCGGCGAAAGACAACATGCCCAAGGCATCGACAGTCGACCCGATCGAGGTCGAGAAGTTCCAGGCAATGGCGGCCGAGTGGTGGGATCCGTCCGGAAAGTACAAGCCTCTCCACATGCTCAACCCCTGCCGCCTGGACTACATTGCGTCGCAGATTGCCGTCGAATTCGATCGAGACCTTTCCGGCAGAGAGCCTTTCTCAGGCCTCCGAATCCTGGACATCGGCTGCGGCGGCGGGCTCCTTTCGGAACCCATGGCCCGTCTCGGGGCGGAGGTCGTGGGCGTCGATGCAGCCGAACGCAACGTCCATGTGGCCACCCTGCATGCGGACGAGCAGGGACTGTCCGTCGACTATCGTCACGCCACGGCCGAAGATCTCGTGGACGAGGGCGAATCCTTCGACGCGATCCTGAACATGGAAGTGGTCGAGCACGTGTCCGATCCGGGCGCCTTCCTGGCAGCCTGCCATGACCTTCTGAGGCCTGGCGGCCTGATGGCTTGCTCGACCATCAACCGGACGGCCAAGAGTTTCGCTTTGGCGATCGTAGGTGCGGAGTACGTCATGCGATGGCTGCCTGCGGGAACGCATCAATGGTCCAGGTTCCTCACCCCGGACGAGCTCTTCGGCCTGCTTCGCCAGGCAGGGCTCGAGCCAGTCGACCGGAACGGCTTCGTCTTCGACCCTCTCCGATGGAGCTGGCGGCTTTCGGATCGCGACCTTGCGGTAAACTACGTCACGACGTCTCTTCGTCCTTGACCGTTTCATCAAGACCCTGGCGCAATTCACGCAACACGGGCAATGCCCCCCGCAACCGCTCTTCCCCGATCGCGCTGACCGCCTGAGCCAGGACCGGCGCGACCGATGCCAGGGCCATGTCCCACGCCTTGCGGCCCGAAGGGCTGATCGCGACCAGCTTCTTTCGTGCGTCGTCCCAGTCGGGCCGGACATGAATGAACCCAGCCCGCTGCAGCCTTCCGATCGTATTTGTCATTGCGCCTCGCGAGACGTGAAAGGCACGCGCCAGTTCTGCCGGGGTCCGCTCCCCGCCACACCGAGCAAGGTGATGCAGTATCGAGAATTGACTGAGTTCCATTCCCTTTGGCAAAGCCTTGCCGATCCGGCTCCGAACCAGATGATCCGCCATGAACATCTCGCTGAACAGCGCGATGGCCAATTGGTCGACAGTGTCTCGGGAGTCCGGCATCAGGCCTTGGCGTAGAATTGTTCGCTGGTCAGCGACGGAATGCGCCGTCTCGCATCATCGACCTCGTTCATGTTCAGGTCAACTAGGTTGACCCCGGGCGCGTTCCCGCCATCGCACAGGATCCGGCCCCACGGGTCGACCGTCAGGGAATGTCCATGGGTTGCCCTTTGCCTGCCCTGGCTCGCCGCGTGCACACCGCATTGCGCCGGCGCCAGGACGAAGCACCCGGTCTCGATCGCGCGCGCGCGAAGCAGCGGCTCCCAGTGCGCCTGCCCGGTATCGCGCGAAAACGCGGACGGCACGGTGAGAATCCGCGCGCCAGCCTTTGCAAGGCCGCGAAAGAGATAGGGAAACCGGAGGTCGTAGCAAATCGTCAGCCCGACCGGCACACCGTCCATGTCCCCGAGAACCGCCTTGTCTCCGGCACGATACCCGTCGCTCTCCCGGTAGGACTCCGTCTCGCTGATCGCTACGTCAAACATGTGAATCTTGTCGTATCGCGCGGTGATTTCGCCGCCCGGAGAGATCAGGAACGACCGGTTGAGAAACCGTTTCTCGTCCCCTGACTTCAATGCCAGAGATCCGAGCAGAAGCCAGATGTCGAGCCGCTCGGCCACGCGACGCAACGAGGCGAGCGTCTCGTCCTGTTCCTCGACAGCCAGCACCCTGCCCTGGTGCGACCTGCTCGCGGAAACGCAATTGGTCACCTCCGGCGTCAGGACGAACTTCGCGCCCGCTTCCGCGGCGTCCTCCACGAGGCCGGACACCGTGCGCAGGTTTTCCTGCGGATCATCGGACGAGTTCAGTTGAAGAAGGGCGGCTTTCATTGCGCGTCCAGCAACGGATCCAGCCGCCCGGCCCGCTCCAATGCCGACAGGTCGTCATACCCGCCCACGTGGCGGTCACCGACGAATATCTGCGGAACCGTCCGGCGGCCGTTGGCGCGTCGCATCATTTCCTGCCTTGTCTCCGGCTTGCCCACGACGTCAATTTCGGCAAACGGCACGCCCTTGCCGGCCAGCAGACGCTTTGCAGCATGGCAATATCCGCAAAGGGGCGAAGTATATATCTCGACAGCCTTCATCCAGCCGACCCCGGACAACCGGAGACTACGTAGTGGTTTTTCGTGAGTCACGCCAGTGCTAGCGTGACGCGGGGCACCAGGATCGATTCTGGACGGAAAGCGCGTTGCATTTGCGGCATCCACCCTTACCTTCGCGTTGCCATGTCCGGCCTGCCAGAAATCACCGACCGGAGGGCGCTTGCGCTGCATCGCGCCCGTGCGGCCCGTTCACCGGCGCGATTCCTTCACGAGGAGGCGGCGCTCGAGATCCGGGAGCGGCTCGCAGACGTGAACAGGGACTTTCGCGCGCCTGTCCTGATTGGTCACGTGCCGGCACCCATCGTGGCGCTGTTCCCGGACGCACGCTGCATCGACGACACTCCCACGCTTGCACTCGATCGCGAGGCCCACGACCTGACTCTCCACTGCTTCGGCCTGCATTGGGCCGACGACCCGGTTGGCCAGATCGTCCAGTCCCGGCTCGCGCTCGTGGCCGACGGACTGTTCCTCGGCGTGACGTTCGGCGGCGCCACGCTGCACGAGCTCCGCGCATCGCTTGCCGAGGCAGAAACCCGGATTTCAGGCGGCCTCTCCCCGCGCGTCCTTCCCATGGCAGACATTGCCAGCCTTGGCGGACTGCTCCAACGCGCCGGCCTTGCCCTCCCTGTCGCCGACAGCGTCAGCACGACGGTCCGCTACCGCGACATCGCCAGACTGGCCTCTGACCTGCGAGGGATGGGCGAGACCAACGCTCTCGCGACCCGCAGCACGTCCTTGCCATCCCGGAAGATCTTTCGCGAAGCCGAGAGCATATACCGACGGAATTTCGCCGATGACGGCTATCTGGTCGCGACGTTCGAAATGGTCTTCCTGACCGGCTGGGCCCCCTCGGCAAACCAGCAAAGGCCGCTCCGGCCCGGCACTGCCGACATCCGGCTCGCGGAGGCCCTTGGCGCGACGGAATCCAGGCTCAAGCGATAGTCCTCTCCACGGGCTTGCCCGTTGAAAGGCTCCAGGCGCTGCTGGACAAGGAGGTGCGCCTGTGATGGATGGCAGGACGATGACAGACAACGGCGTCCACTTGCCGCGAGGCCATCAGGAAGTGCTGCCGGAAAGAACCGGCGTGCTTCTGGCGAATCTCGGCACGCCGGACGGGTACGATTACTGGTCGATGCGGCGCTACCTCAACGAGTTTCTTTCCGACCGCCGGGTCATCGACTACGCGCCGTGGAAATGGCAGCCGCTGCTTCAGGCCGTGATCCTGTCCCGCCGCCCATTCACGTCCGGCGCAGCCTACAAGTCAATATGGAACGAGGACGCTGGCGAAAGCCCTCTCATGACGATCACCAAGGCGCAGACCGCGAAGATGAAGTCCGTGCTTGCCAAGCGTTACGGTGACCGTGTCCTCGTTGACTTCTGCATGCGGTACGGCAGTCCCTCGACACGATCGAAGGTTCGTTCTCTCATTGACAACGGATGTCGTCGGATTCTCTTCTTTCCGCTGTACCCCCAGTACGCTGGCGCCACCACCGCCACGGCGAACGACCAGTTTTTTCGCTCGCTCATGGCCGAAAAGTGGCAGCCCGCCATCCGCACGGTTTCGGCATATTTCGATCATCCGTCCTATATCGAGGTGCTGGCCCGTTCCGTCGAGAGCGGCTTGGCCGCGTCGGGCGAAGAGCCTGACGTCCTTGTCTGTTCCTATCACGGCATGCCCGAGCGCTACCTGACGGAGGGCGACCCGTATCATTGCCAGTGCCGGAAAACGACGCGGCTCCTGAAGGAGCGCCTGGGCTGGCCGGACGGCCGAGTTGTCACGACATTCCAGTCCCGGTTTGGCCCGGAGGAATGGCTCCGGCCCTATACGGTCGACGAGGTGGCACGCCTTGCGAAGTCCGGGCGGAAAAGCGTTGCCGTGGTCGCGCCCGCATTCGCGGCCGACTGCATTGAGACGCTGGAGGAAATCAACGGCGAGATCCGCGAGAGTTTCGAGAATGCTGGCGGCGAGACCTTCAGCTACATTCCCTGCCTCAACGATGACAATGCCCATATTGAGGCGCTTGCGGAAATCGTCGGAGAACACATCAAGGGCTGGATCGACTGACCCTCGGCGAGGCGCCGTGCGACCGACTTCAGATCACCAGGACCCTCGTCCCGACTTTCACGAGGCCGTAGAGCTCGGAGATGTGCTCATTGTACAAGCCGATGCACCCATTCGATGACCGACGGCCGATCTTGCGCGTGTCGTGGGTGCCATGGATGCGATAGTAGGTCCAGCTCAAGTATATCGCGTGCGTGCCGAGCGGATTGTCCGGTCCAGGCGGCACGTAGTCCGGCCATTCCGGATTCCGCTCCTTCATTGCCGGCGTCGGTCGCCAGTCGGGCCCCTCGACCTTGCCCACCACCTGCGTGTGCCCCCTGCGGGTCAGGTCTTCCGACATCGGCACGCTGGTAGGGTAGAGCTTGTAGACTGACTGGTCGTCATTCCAGTAGTGAAGCGCGCGCGCGGAAATGTCCACGAGGATCGCGCCATTGCGCGTGTTGTCAAAGTAAGGCTGCCAGTCCAGGGCCCGAAAGCCCGACGCATTCCGCCGCACCGTGCCCGCAACCGAACCGCGAAATTCGGTTGTGCCTTGCTGGGCAATCGAAGGCGCCGCCACCACCGCAGCACAAGCCGCCAGGAACGTGCGGCGCGTAAAATGACCGCGAGCCAAGACTGTCTCCCCGTACGATGTTTCGCCTCGGCGGCGACCATACGAGAAATGTCCGCCGAACTCAATTCACGGTGGCGTCACCGCACCGTTTGCCATGGACCGGTTCCTGAACTCGAAATCGCTTTCCAGCCGTTCGTTGCGGATCGCGCGCGGTGGCCGGCCCGCATCGAGCGACAGGCAGGGACCAGCCTTGCGCATCGGAGAATGCAGGGCCCTCTTCTCCCGAACGGCCACGGGCTTCTGACTGTTTGAACCGGTCGAAACATGCAGGTATGGACGGATCACCCGTGTGATGGCGGTCGAAGATGCTCCGTACGTGCCTGCTCATTGCTGCCCTGGTCCTCGCATCCTGTGACGAGATCGAGCCGGTGTTCGGGCCGGACGGAAAGCCTGTGCCTCAAGTCTACCGGATCATCGACGACGACCGGGCCCGCGTCCAGTTCCGCATGCTCGATTCCGTAAACGTCCTGCGTCAGGCACGCGGGCTGGAACCCGTCGCGCTGTCCGCCCATCTCAACGCTGCAGCAAAGACCCACGCGCTCGACATGTCGGTCCAGAACAGGCCCTGGCATTTCGGGTCCGACGGCTCCAGCCCGCTGGATCGCGTTTCCCGCACCGGATATCCGGGTCGGCTCATCGGCGAAAACATCTCCGAAACCTATGAAACCGAGATCGAGACGCTCTCGGCGTGGATGGAAAGGCCGGAGGCCCGGCAAGTGATCCTTGACCCACGTGCCGGTGACATCGGCTTCGACTGGCATCAAGAACCATCGGGCAAGATCTGGTGGACCCTTGTCATGGGCAAACCGGAGGCAAGGACTCCAGGCGGTGACGAAAGCGATCCCGCAACAACGTCGCAATAGCGGAAATCAGCGATAGATGTGGACCGGCGTGCCGTTGCGGACCATCGCGTAGACCTCCTCCATCTCGGAATTGGTTACGGCAATGCAGCCCCACGTCCAGTCGGCCCGCCGCCGAAAGGCCTGCCAGGGATTCCATGGCCCTCGGCCGTGAATGAAGATGTCGCTGCCAGGATCGACGCCCCGTGCCTTGGCTTCGGCGAAGTCGCTCTCGTTCGGATAGTTGATGCCCAGAGAGAGGTGGAACTTGCTGCGCGGGTTGCGCCGGTTCACGTAGTATGACCCTTCCGGCGTCTTTCCGTCACCTTCTTCCTTCTTGTCGCCTTCCGGCGCAAAGCCCAGATCGACCCTGTACGACTTGAGAACCTTTTCTCCGTGATGAAGATTCATGGCCCTCGCGTCCTTGTGGACGGTGACATGCGTCACCGTTGGCCCGTCGTAGCGCCGGACCTTTGGTGCGCAGCCCGCCAGCGAGAAGACAAGCGCAACCACCACACAGAGTCTGAAGGCCGCCCGCATGTTCCACCTGAATTCTGCCTCGTGAAGAACAATAGACAAATGCCACGACGATGAAAACCGTTTCGATCATCGTGACCGGTTCCGGTCCCAGGGCGAGGGAAACCTGGCACGGAACGGCTTGTCCTGTCCCTCGTAGCTCGAACGTCGCGCCCGACGGGCAAGACCGGCTGTCGTCAACGGCTGCGCCAGCCGCAGATCCCCGCTGCCGTCTTGATCCGGTTGCCGCCCAAGCCCGTGCGGCGCGTGACGGAGCCGCCTACTCTGCCGCCTCCCGGATTCCGATGAACCCGCCGGACTGGCGACGCCAGAACCGGGCGTAGTGTCCGTTCGCGACCAGCAGCTCGTCATGGGTCCCGGTCTCTGCAACGCGTCCCTCGTGCAATACGACGATCCGGTTCATCTGCGCGATCGTCGACAGGCGATGCGCGATGGCCAACACGGTCTTCCCGGCCATGACGGCTTCCAGCGCCAGCTGAATCGAGGCTTCGACCTCCGAATCCAGGGCGCTTGTCGCCTCGTCCAGCACCAGGATCGGCGCATCCTTCAGAATGGCACGCGCAAGCGCGATGCGTTGTCGCTGACCGCCAGAAAGCTTCACGCCACGCTCCCCGAGATGGGCCTCATAGCCCCTTCGTCCGAAGTGGTCTTCGAGATCCAGGATGAAGTCGTGCGCCTCGGCACGGCGGGCGGCTGCCACCATCTCCGCCTCGGTCGCATCGGGTCGGCCATAGAGGATGTTCTCGCGCGCCGAACGATTGAACATCGCCGTTTCCTGCGTAACCATGCCGATCTGGCGCCGAAGGCTCTCCTGCGTCACCGACCGTACGTCGCGCCCTGACACCAGAATGGTGCCCGCCTCCGCGTCATAGAGCCTCAGGAGAAGAGCGACCAGGGTTGACTTGCCGGCTCCGCTCGCCCCGACGATCCCCAGCTTTTCGCCCGGTGCAATGTTCAGGTTGATCCCGTCCACTCCACCTGTCTCACGTCCGTAGGCAAAGCTCGCGTTCCTGAACTCGACTGTCGGTGCGCGAAATTCGAGCGCTTCCGCCAAGGGACTGTCCGTGAGGCCGTGCGGAGGGGTCAAGGTGTTCATCCCGTCCTCGACCTCGCCGACATTCCCGTAGATCGCCATCAGCACGTGGCTGACCCAGCCAGTCATCTGCGAGATCCGAATCGAAATTGCGCCTGCTGCCACAACGTCGCCCGGCGTCGCGACACCCCGGCTCCAGAACCAGAGCGTGCCGCCGATGAGCAGGACCGGAACCATGCCTGCGACCGCGATGAGGCAAATCCGGAAGGACGCTGCCAAGGATCCATAGTCAAGCGCGCGCTCGCGAAACTCCCGTACCGCGTCTATCGCCGCGCGCTCCTCGTGATTGGCGTGGGCGAAGAGTTTCACGGTCTTTATGTTGGTAATCGTGTCGACAACCTGTCCGGTGACCATCGCGCGCGCGCCCGCGCGGGACCGGGACCGCATGCGAACGCGCGGCATGAACCAGCGGACCATGTAGAAATACCCGCACAGCCACAGGAACAGGGCGAGCGCCATCCATCCGTTGATGGCGGTCAGCAGCAGCGCGGAGGCGATCAGAGAGGCCAGGGCAAAGCAGAGAACGTTGATCACTTCGCTTGCGACATCGGTTAGCGCGCGAGCCGTCTGCATCTGCTTTTGCGCGATACGTCCGGCGAAATCGTTGTCGAAGAACGTGACCGACTGGCCTAGCGTCCATCTGTGAAGCCGGGTGAGCACGAGCGGATTGACGTTGGGAAGGATCACGACAGCGTTCGCAATCGAGCTCAGCCCGAAGACGACCGGCCGAGCGACCAGGAAGAACGCCGCCACGCCGACGGCCAAGATCCAGTTCGCCGAGAAAAACGTGCCGGGCGCGGAGACGAGCGCCGTGTCGATCACGTGGCCAAGCATCAATGCGGTCAGGACCTCAAGCGTCCCGGCGGTCGCCGAGATCGCTGCCGCCGCCGTCAGCGCCGGGAAAGTGCCCCGCAGGCCCCAGACCATGAAGGCGCCGAGCGACCTGGGCGGCGGGCCGTCGGCCGCACGAAAGGCGTCAATCAGGCTCCCGGCGCGGCGGATCATTCGGCCGCCTCTAGATCGGTGGTTATGAATCCGCCGGATTGCCGCCTCCAGAAGCCCGCGTAAAGGCCGCCCTTCGCCAGCAGCGACGCGTGGCTGCCGGTTTCGACAATCTTGCCGTCATCCAGAACCACGATCCGGTCCATCCGCGCGATCGTCGAAAGCCGGTGCGCGATGGCAATGACTGTCTTGCCTTCCATCATGCCATGAAGCGTGTCCTGAATCGCCGCCTCGACTTCGCTGTCCAGCGCACTCGTCGCCTCGTCGAGCACGAGAATCGGCGCGTCTTTCAGGATGACCCTCGCCAGTGCGATCCTCTGGCGCTGGCCCCCCGAGAGCTTCACGCCCCGCTCGCCGACATGCGCATCGAATCCGGCCCGTCCCTCGGGGTCTTCCAGATCCAGGATGAAATCGCAGGCTTCGGCTTGCCTTGCCGCCCTGATCACCATTTCCTCCGTGGCCTCCGGCCGGCCATAAAGAATGTTGTCCCGCACCGAACGGTGCAGAAGGGAGTTTTCCTGTTGAACCATCCCGATGCGCGCGCGGAGGCTGTCCTGCGTCACTAGCGAGATGTCCTGCCCGTCAACGCGAATGGTCCCGCTCTCGACATCGTAGAATCGCAAGAGCAGCTTGACGAACGTCGACTTCCCCGATCCGGACCGCCCCACCAGCCCAACCTTCTCTCCGGGCTCGATGACATGGTCGATCCTTTCCAGGCCACCCGTTCGCCGACCGTAGTGGTGGGCAACCGCATCGAACTCGATGCGCCCGGGACCAGGATTGAGCGGCTTGGCGTCCGGATGGTCGATCAAGGTGATCGGCTGTGCAATCGTCTCCATTCCCTCCGCCACGATGCCAAGATTCCGGAAGAAGCTTGTCAGCGCCCACATGATCCATCCGGTCATGGCGTGCAGTCGCAGGACCAACGACGTAGCGATCGCCACCGCTCCGATGCTTGCCGCACCAGTCGACCAGAGCCAGATCGCCCACCCCACCACCGACACGATCAGGTACCCGTTGATCAGCGTCAGGCCGAGGTCCATCCGCGTGTATATGCGCATTTCGTCTTGAAGGGTGCGGCGCGCATGTTCGATCGCCTCCCGCGCATACTCTCGCTCCTTAGATGTATGGGCAAACATCTTGACGCTGTGAATGTTGGTGTAGCTGTCCACGACCCTCCCGGTAACTGCGCTTCGCGCGTCGGATGCGGCCTGGCTGGCCGGTCCGACCCGGGCCACGGTCCAGCGAATCAGGAGCCCGTACAAAAGCAGCCAGACAAGCAGCGGCAGAGCGAGCCGTGCATCCGCCTCGCCAAGAAGGATCAGTGCCCCAACCACGTAGGCTGTGGCGAAGGTCAGCGCATCGAAGATCTGGAAGACCGCCTCTCCCGCCGCGGGCGGGGTCTGCATGATCCGGTTCGCGATCCGGCCCGCGAAATCCTCTTCGAACCAGCCAACGGACTGCCGCAGGACGTGGCTATGCGACCGCCATCTGATGAGCGTTCCGAAATTTGGCAGGATTGCGTTGTTCAGCAGGCCGACGTCAACGAGTTGAAGCAAGGGCCGAACAGTCAGCAGAAAGAGTCCGACGAGGATCATTTCGGTCCCGTGCTCCCTCCAGAACGTCGCGGGATCTGCGGCCGCCAGCAGGTCGACCAGCCGTCCGATATACGAAATCAGCCAAATCTCCACGGCCGCGACGGCAACCGCCACGGCTGTCGTGGCCGCAAAGACCTTCCTGAACGGACGCGCGTAGTCGTTCATGAACGGCCAGAGCCTCTTCGGCGGGTGATCCTCCTGCGGATAGTCGCAATAGGGATCGACGAGATTCTCAAAAAAGCGAAGCATGTCGCTTGCACCTTGGGTTGGGCGGGCACAACGTGAAGCAACGAAACGGCGAGACGTTCATGCCGCGGCAAACAGGACTCGCCGAGACGGCGCATGGCTGTTCCCGTCGACCGTTCCGCACATCACGGGCATCGGCTTTCGCCGATCTACCCTGAATGGTCGCCAGAGTCATCCCATGGCCAGAGCCAGCAATTCCTCGCGGCCGAGTTCGAACCCGGACGCGATCCATTTCCTCTCCAGCCCGTCAAGGGCCTTGCCAAGCGCTGGCCCCTTGAATGCCGGCAACAGATCGGCCGCCTCGATTGGAAAGGCCTGCGTCGCACCACGCTCGATCAGCTCCAGCGTCTCCGCGGAGACCTGCCGCCCCGCGACAGCGCATGCCGCAAGCGCGGCGTCCCGCGCAACTTCTGCGCCAAGGCGATACCCTGCTTCTCCAGGATCCGTTTCGCCATGTCGTTGCACGTCGCTCAGCCGCTTGGCTTCTCGACGCGACAGTTTCAACCGGTCTGCCAACCCGTCGCCGCCCATCACGGCCAGGCGGCGCATCGGGTCCGCCGCAACGTCCAGCCCTCGTTCAAGCGCAACAAGCGAGCCAAGCGCGGCATCGCCGGAACCCGGCAAGGCCGCCGCCAGCACCCCGCACGACCGCATCGCCGCAACCGCTTGAACTGGGTCTCGGGCGCTCAGCAGCCGTTTCATCTCCGACCCGACACGTTCCTTCGAGAGCCCGCTCAACCCATCGAGATTCGCGGCAATCGCGGTCGTCGCCTCCCGGTCGAAACCCTCTCCGGAAGTGCAGTACCAGGCATGAAACCGGAAATAGCGCAGGCTTCGCAGATAGTCCTCGCGAATCCGGGCTTCGGGATCGCCAATGAAGCGCACGCGCCTGGCCTCGAGATCGGCACGACCGCCCAGCGGGTCAAACACTGCGCCTTCCGCGTCGACATAGAGCGCGTTCATGGTAAAGTCCCGGCGTCGTGCATCGTCCTCGATTCGATTCGAGAACTCCACGACTGCGCGCCGCCCGTCCGTTGCCACGTCCCTGCGGAATGTCGTCACTTCCTGCAGGATGCCTTCGACAACAACGCCAACCGTGCCGTGCAGGACCCCGGTCGGAATCGTCTTGAGTCCTGCCGCCTTCGCAAGTTCAAGCACGCGGGCCGGCGGCGCGTCCGTTGCAAAGTCGACGTCGTTGACCTGTTCTCCCAGAATCGCGTTCCGGACACAGCCGCCTACGGCATAGGCTGCATGGCCGGCATTGGCGAGCAGCGAGAACACCGTCTGCGTCGCCTCTGCAAACAGCCAGTCTGCTTCAAGGTTCGCCATTCTGCATTCGATCCGCCAAGGCCCGGAGAATCCGGGCAGTCGCGCCCCAGATGTAATAGGGGCCCCATGGCACGACAAAATAGAATCGCCGCTTTCCGCGCCAGCGCCGCGATTCGATCAGGAATCGCCCCGGATTCATCACATGCTCCAAGGGCACCTCGAACGCTTCCGCCACTTCCCCGGGCTCGGGGCTGGCCTTGAAGTCGGGCCGCACCAGCGCAAGCACCGGCGTGACCTGGAACCCGGTCACGGTCTCATGCGGCGGAAGCGCCCCGAGAACGTCCGAGTCCCGTCGGTCCAGTCCGATTTCCTCGCGGGCCTCACGCAAGGCGGCGTCCACGGCGCCGTTGTCCTTCTCGTCGACCTTGCCGCCGGGAAATGCGATCTGGCCTGGATGGTGCTTCAGCGCAGAAGATCGCTTGGTCAGGATGACGCTCGCATTGGCCGGGCGGCTGATGACCGGGATCAGCACTGCGGCACTGCGCAACGTCCTCTCAGGAGGCAGCTGCACGTCGGGATTCAAGTCATAGTCCGACGATGGGCGGCCCCGCGCAGAAAGTGCCGAACGAAGTCTTTCCGCAAGATCAGCCACGCTTCGCCTCGTTGCCGGTGGCGGCCGGCTGAAACTCGTAGTGCGCCCCGCAGAACTGGCAGTCCACGGTCACGACACCTTCGTCCGTCGTCATGGTCCCGGGGTCCTCGGTCAGGCAAAGGGAAAGGGACTCCCGTGCACGCTCCTTCGTGCACGTGCACCCGAACTCCACCGGCTGCACGCGATACGCCCTGGGCCCATCGGCGCCAAAGAGCCTGACAAGCAAGTCCGTCGGAGCCACGACCGGTCCGACCAGATCGATCTCGCCAGCACCATCCAAAAGTCGGTTGACGCGGTTCCAGGATTCGGCCGCCGCGTCGTCCAGGATGTCCGAGGCCGCCAAGAGGCCTCCGGCACCGCTGCCGCCATCCTTGATGCGCGGCTCCGCGGCGGGCATTTGTTGCAGCATCACGCCGCCCGCCCGCCAATGCAATTCCTCTTCAGGGACCTGCGAGCGCCCGAATGCCAGGACAAACCGGGTCGGCAGCTGCTCGGACTGTGCAAAGTAGGTTTCGGCGCACGCCGCCAGCGACCCCCCGGCAAGGGGCGTGATTCCCTGATAGGGCGCGGTGCCGCTGCCTTGGTCGACCATTATCGAGAAACACCCTGCTCCCACCTGCGTGAATGCGTCGCCGTCAGGATCCAGGCGCGCCCTGTCAAATCCCGCGTAAGCCCTGATCCTCGCCGGCGAACCATCCTCCGCCGGGCCGTAGTAATCGGTCGCGATCAATCGCGCCGGGCCGTCCCCGCGGACTTGAAGCGAGAGCTTCCACCTCGTCTTGATCGCCTGCCCTATCAACGCCGTGAGCAAGGTAGCCTCGGCAAGAAGCGACTCGATCACCCCGGGATAGCCGTGCTGGGCCAGGATGCGTTGCAAGACGCCGCACAGGCGCGCGACCCGGCCCCGCGTCGCGGTGCGATCGAGCTGAAACGGCAGGACCGTGTCGTCCCAGGCTGGGTTTGCTTTGATATTCACGGCTTGGCACTGGCAGTCGAACCCCGAAGCACTAGCACGCGCCGGGGCAAAATGGCGAGTCAATTGCCCCGATGACAAGCCGTCCTGAAGCCGTTGTTCGGCCGGCCGGCCTGCTGCGCTGCAGACCGGCCCCCATTCATCGTCCAGGCCCACGTCATGCGCACCAGGACCGTGCAACGCATGATGCGTCGCTTGTTCCCCTTGCAAAAAGACCGTAAACGCCTTCGAACACCAGACGGCCCCTGGAGATCCCATGTCCCCGCCCCAAAAGGTCGTACTCGCCTATTCCGGCGGTCTCGACACCTCGATCATTCTCAAGTGGCTGCAGGCCGAGTTCGGATGCGAGGTGGTGACCTTCACCGCGGACCTCGGCCAGGGAGAGGAGCTGGAACCGGCCCGCAGGAAGGCCGAGCTGCTTGGCGTCACGGGGATTCATGTCGAGGACCTTCGGGAGGAGTTCGCCCGTGACTTCGTCTTTCCGATGTTCCGCGCCAACGCGGTCTACGAAGGTCAGTACCTCCTGGGAACTTCCATCGCGCGCCCGCTCATTTCCAAACGTCTCGTGGAAATCGCGGAAGAGACGGGAGCCGACGCCATTGCCCACGGCGCAACGGGCAAGGGCAATGACCAGGTGCGATTCGAACTGTCCGCCTATGCTCTCAATCCGGACATCAAGGTAATTGCGCCTTGGCGCATCTGGGACCTGTCATCACGGTCGAAGCTTCTGGAGTTTGCCGAGCGGCACCAGATTCCCGTTTCCGGCGACAAGCGTGGCGAGGCGCCGTTTTCCGTCGATGCCAACATTCTCCACACCTCTTCCGAAGGAAAGATCCTGGAGGATCCGGCCAAGGAAGCGCCCGCCCATGTCCTGCAGCGCGTCACGATGCCCGAGGACGCGCCGGACAAGGCAGAAACCGTGGAGATCACGTTCGAACGCGGCGACGCCGTCGAAATCAACGGGGAACCCAAGACACCGGCCGAGATCCTCGCCCGCCTGAACGACCTTGGCGGGCGGCACGGTGTGGGCATTCTTGACCTCGTGGAAAACCGATTCGTCGGAATGAAGTCCCGCGGAATCTACGAGACGCCGGGCGGCACTATCCTGCTCGAGGCTCATCGCGGCATCGAGCAGATCACGCTGGATTCCGGATCCGGGCATCTCAAGGACTCGATCATGCCGCGCTACGCGGAATTGATCTACAACGGGTTCTGGTTTTCGCCGGAGCGCGAAATGCTGCAGGCGCTGATCGACAAGAGCCAGGAGCACGTGACTGGGACCGTGCGGCTTAGACTGTACAAGGGTTCCGTGCGCACGGTTGCGCGCTGGTCTGATCACTCGCTTTATTCCGAGGCCCATGTCACGTTCGAGGAAGACGCCGGTGCCTATGATCAGAAGGACGCGCAGGGGTTCATTCAGCTGAACGCGCTCCGCCTGAAACTGCTTGCCGCGAGGAACCGGCGGCTGAAGTGACGCGGACAGGGACCGCCCCTCGTCGACCGCGAGACATCCTGAAGGCAAGACCCGCTGCCGTTCAGAACTGCAGCGCTTCCGCCACAAGCCGCTCGTAGAATGGCAGTGCCTGCTCCGCCAGTTTCCCGGCCTCGCCTTCCAGTTCCGGCAAGGGCGCCTCCGAGCCGGCAAACCCGGTGGACTTGTGCGCCGCCCCGTACCAATGCGGTGCCCAAGCCCCGTCGAACGGCTTGGGACCCGCCGGCCAGGACAGCATGGAGGGATCAAAATCGAGCCTGATCGCGTCGCAAAGCCGGCGCAGCGCCGCTTCTGGGTTCCGGAGCAGGTCTGCGCTGTCCACAACCGGTCCGGGAAATCTCTCGAACATCGCCAGCTGCTCCTTGAACCCGATGTCGCGCATGCCCGGACTGTCACGTTTCGCGACATAGCTGGCCACCACCCTTGCCGGATGCCGGATCAGGTGGACGTTCACGCAGCTCGCCGCCCAGTCGAGCGGGAATTCCGGTTCCATATGAAGGGCCATGTGTTTCATGTAAATGTGCCGACGGCCTTCGGGAATTGGTCCGAGGCATCGCTCGGCCACGCGATGCGGGTCGCTTTCGTTGGTCGCGAGCACGTTTTCCCGCATCGGGTGATCTATCCCCGTCGCCTCAAGATAGGCGGCATAGAACGGCTCGTCCCACGCCGCGAAGTCCGGCCGGTTGCCGAAGGCATACATCATTGCCGTCGAGAGGTTTCGCGGCCCGCTCCAGGTTGCAATCCTCATGTCCTTCGATCCGGTTCCGCCCGCAGCCTAGTCCTTGATGTCGCCGGCGCCTGAAACAGCTTTCACGCCTACGCGACTTCACGCTCCATTGAATGGACTGTTGGCCAAGACCACGCCATTCTCCCGCCAATCGCAAGGAGTAAACGCCATGTACACGCCCCTTCCCCGGACCATTCTTCCGTTCGCGCTGGTCCTCGTCGGCTTCATCTTGCCGGGCACGCATGCGGAAGCGGAAGAGAAGAAGGCCTACTTTGCGGGCGGCTGCTTCTGGTGCGTCGAGTCGGACTTCGAATCCCTAGCGGGGGTCCGCGAAGTGGTCTCCGGCTACACCGGCGGGACGACGGCCAATCCGACCTACAAGGCGGTCACGAAGGGTGGCACCGGGCACTACGAAGCGGTCGAGATCAGCTACGATGACAGCGTGATCGGCTACGACCGGCTGCTTCATCTCTTCTTCCGTTCCGTTGATCCGACCGATGCTGGCGGCCAGTTCTGCGACCGGGGCGACAGCTACCGTACAGCGGTATTCGTCTCGAATTCCGCAGAACGCGCCGCCGCCGAAACGGCAAAGAAGGAGGCGGAGGGGGATCTCGGGCGCAGGATCGTGACTCCCATCCTGGATGCATCCAGATTCTACGTGGCCGAGGACTATCACCAAGACTATTACAAGAGCAAAGATCTTGTCCTGACCCGCCGGGGCCCCAAGTCAAAGGCGAATGCCTACAAGTTCTATCGCGAGGCCTGCCGTCGCGACGACAGAGTCCGGCAACTTTGGGGCGACGCCGCGCCGTTTGCCAGCTGATTTTGATCTTTCGCCCAGCTGGACGGATCGCTAGATTCCGCCAAATTGCTGGGAATGTGAGCAGTGCCCGTCGCGACCGCCGACGTCACGCCGATGATGGCGCAGTACCTGAAAATCAAGGACGAGCATCCTGACGCTCTCCTTTTCTACCGCATGGGGGACTTCTACGAGCTGTTCTTCGATGATGCCGTTGCGGCCTCCGAGGCGCTTGACATCGCGCTCACGAAACGCGGCAAGCAGCTCGGCGAGGACATTCCGATGTGCGGAGTTCCTGTGCACGCAGCGGAAGGCTACCTTCTCACGCTCATCCGCAAGGGCTTCCGCGTCGCGGTCTGCGAGCAGCTCGAAGAACCTTCCGAGGCCAGGAAGCGGGGCGCCAAGGCGGTCATCAAGCGTGGAGTGGTCCGGCTTGTGACGCCCGGCACGTTGACCGAGGAATCCCTTCTTGACGCCCGCCGGCACAACTACCTTGCTGCACTGGCAGAGGTTCGTGACGAGGCCGCCGTCGCCTGCGTCGATGTCTCGACCGGGGAATTGCGCGTCCTTCCGACCTCCCCCGTCCGTTTCGCGCCGGAACTTGCGCGGCTCTCGCCAAGCGAGGTCGTCATTTCCGAAACCAGGTACTCGGAATATTCTGACCTCGTCACCGAATCCGGCGCCTGCGTGACTCCCCTTTCGCCGGCGAGCTTCGACAGCCAGTCGGCGCGGAGACGCCTTGCAAAGCTCTGGCAGATCCAGAGCCTTGATGCCTTCGGGACGTTTACCCGGGCAGAAATCTCGGCAATCGGCGCGCTTGTCGACTACCTCGAGCTCACCCAGAAGGGAAAGTTGCCCCTGCTGCGCGCGCCAGTGCGTGACGTCGAATCCGGCACCGTCCAAATCGACGCCGCGACCCGTAGAAGTCTCGAGCTTGCGCGTTCCCTTTCCGGAAGCCGGGAGGGCTCGCTCCTTCACGCGATCGACCGCACGGTTACCGCGGCTGGCGGTCGTCTGATCGAACGCAGAATCTCATCTCCCTCTCGCGACCTCGATGCCGTTCGAGCCAGGATCGGCGTTGTGGAATGGTTCGCCTCGAACAATGCGCGACCGGACGGGATCCGGGGCATTCTCAAGCGCTGTCCCGACATCCAGAGGGCAGTGTCGAGGCTGGCCCTTGACAGAGGCGGGCCGCGCGACCTCGCGGCGATCCGAAACGCCCTCGGCCTGCTTCCGGAGGTCATCGTCGCTCTCGCTGGCGAACGCCCCGGGCCGGTTGACGCCTGGCTGTCCGACCTGGACGGATTTGACGTGCTGGCCCGAAGCCTCTCCGACGCCCTTGTCGCCGAGCCCCCCCTCCTCGTCCGGGATGGCGGAATCATCGCCGAGGGCCATGACACCGGTCTCGACGAAGCACGCAAGCTGCGTGACGAGGGTCGCAGTGTCATTGCCGGACTTCAGGCCGAATACGCAAATTCCACAGGCATCGCCTCGCTCAAGATCAGGCACAACAACGTCCTCGGATACTTCATCGAGACGCGCGCCACGCATGCTCAAAAAATGTTGTCGCCGCCGAACTCCGAGCGCTTCATACATCGACAGACAACGGCAAGCGCCGTCCGCTTCACCACCGTGGAGCTTTCGGAACTCGAATCCAGGATCCTGAATGCCGGGGCGCAAGCCATCGAGATCGAGACCGCCCTGCATTCAGAGCTGGTCCGCTTGGTCCTTTCAAACGGAGACCGCCTCGGCGCTGCTGCCGACGCCCTTGCCGAACTGGATGTCGCCTGCGCTTTCGCCAGCCAGGCCATGGACCGGAACTGGTGCGCGCCGCGCATTGACGACAGTGAGGCGTTCTGCATTTCCGGCGGCCGTCATCCCGTGGTTGAGCAGGCACTGAAGACCGAAGGCGCGCCATTCATTGCCAATGACTGCGACCTTTCCGATGAAGACGACGGAAGGATATGGCTGCTGACCGGACCCAACATGGCCGGCAAGTCCACTTTCCTTCGCCAGAACGCAATTATCGCCATTCTCGCCCAGGCGGGCAGTTTCGTTCCTGCCGACAGCGCTCATATTGGCCTTGTAAGCCAGATATTCAGCCGAGTCGGGGCCTCCGATGACCTTGCCAGGGGCCGGTCGACTTTCATGGTCGAAATGGTCGAAACGGCCGCGATCCTGAACCAGGCCGACGACCGGGCACTTGTCATTCTTGACGAGATCGGTCGCGGCACCGCCACGTATGACGGGCTGTCCATTGCATGGGCAACGCTCGAGCATCTGCATGAGACGAACCGTTGCCGCGCGCTGTTCGCGACCCACTACCACGAGTTGACGGAACTCGCGAAACGGCTCGAAGGCGTGCGAAACGCAACCGTCGCGGTCAAGGAGTGGGAAGGTGAGGTCATCTTCCTTCATGAAGTCCGGAAGGGCGCGGCAGACCGGAGCTACGGCGTGCAGGTTGCCCGCCTTGCCGGACTTCCCCAGCCCGTTGTCGACCGTGCCCGCGCCGTTCTCGAAGCCCTTGAAAGGGGTGAGCGCGAAGGCAGCGCTCGCCAGAAGGCGCTCATTGACGAACTTCCGCTCTTTTCCGCCAGCCGGCCGTCGTCCACAGATGCACGGACCGTGTCAGAACTCGAAGAGGCCCTGGAAGGGATTCATCCCGACGAAATGTCGCCGCGTGACGCGCTGGATGCGCTATACCATCTCAAGGCGTTGACGAGATAGCAGCCAAGCCGCATTGCAGCCGTGCCCAGGCAGTTCGGTCTGCAGGCGAAGTTCATCGGGCCCAGTTGCTCAACTTGAGCGCCTGCCGGACCCGCTTCTCCGGCTCCGCACACGGCATCGAACGAAACGTCCAAGCGAGCGATGCTGGCCGTGCCGAGGACCATGCATGGCGGCGGCCTCCATATATAGGAACAAGGCAGGAACTTGATGCTTGACAGGCGGAGCGTGCGTAGCCAGAGTGCGTTGCGAGGCGCTGCCAACGCCCCCGTCAATGCGAAGCTCCGGTATCTTTCCTGAGGAATTGAGTGCGAGAGTCACGCTGAGCTCTCGCACAAGCGGGGGGCTTTGGAGCGGCTCGGCGCAGCGTTCATGCGCTTCTTCCGACATGCGAAGGGCTCGGGGCGCCGGGGCTCCTCAGGTTCAAGGGCGGGCATGCCTTCGTCGGTGTCCGCATCGTCACCGGGCCGAAGGTCAACGACGGCAGGCCGGTCCCGGCGGTGCTCAAGCTCGTCCGCGGCCGGTGGCACGCGTCCGTTTGCCCTTTCGTCGAGGTCGAGGTTCACGGGATTGGCGCACCCGCCTGGCGAGAGGCAGAGGCGCCGGCAACCTCTGCTGACCCATGAAGTCAGCGCTTGCGGCGGCCGGACCGTCAGTTTCGGCAAGCACATGATTCCCAAATGCAGGGAATCATGGCGCCGGCGTCGAACTCACGCCGACCTTTGCGGGCCGCAGCAGGCGATCATGCAAGATGAAGCCGTCGGCCTCTACCTGAATGACCTCGCCAGCCACGGTGCCAGGCATCGGAGCCTCGAACATCGCTTCGTGAAGCTGCGGGTCGAACCGGTCCCCGACTTCAGGCGATATCACGCGCACGCCGTGCTTGGCGAGCACGTTGAGAAGTTCGCGCATCGTCAGTTCGACGCCTTCGATCAGCGCCTTGTTTGCATCACGGGCATCTTCAGGCACGGCCGCTACGGCACGCTTCATGTTGTCGAAGACCGGGAGCATGTCCCGCGCCAGCCTGGATCCACCATATCGCTCTGCCTCGCGCCGATCCCGATCCGATCTCTTCCGGGCGTTTTCGGCATCCGCGAGCGCGCGCATGAACTTGTCCTTCAGCGCATCCCGTTCCGCCTCCAGGGCGGCCAATTTCTCCTCGTCAGACGGATCTTCCAGCGCATCAGGCGAAGCTATGTCGATCAATTCCTCGTCTGAAGCGGAAATCACTTCCTCGGTCAGAGGGGCCTCTTCCTCGGCCCCGGTCCTCTTGGTCTTTGCTTCGTTCATTACTGCCCTCGATCCGTAAACAGCCGGCCCACCAGCTGGGCGGTGTAATCCACTATTGGAACGATCCGTCCATAGTTTAGGCGGGTCGGCCCGATCACTCCAATGGCCCCAATGATCCTTCGATCGGAGTTCATATAGGGAGAGACGACCAAAGAGGAACCGGAAAGCGAAAAAAGCTTGTTTTCCGAACCGATGAAAATGCGCACGCCTTCCCCCGCATCCGTCAGCTCAAGAAACTCCGCAATGTCACGCTTGCGTTCCAAGTCGTCGAACAGGCTCCGGATCCGCTCAAGATCCTCCTCCTCTGCACTCCCTGCGAGCAAGTTCGCCCGACCCCGCACGATCAGGCGCTCGTAGTCTGTTCCTTCATGCTCCCAAATCACCGTCCCGCTTTCGACAAGGTCCCGCGCAAGCTCGTTGAGCTTCTGTCGATGCTGCCGAATCTCCCTTTGGAAGACTTCCCCCAGTTCCGAAAGCGTATGGCCGGCCAAGGCGGCGTTCAGGAAATTTGCGGCCTCTCGAAAACTGCTTGCGGTCTGTCCCGGCGGCGGCGAGAACAGCCGGTTTTCGACGTGGCCGTCCTCGAAGACCAAGACCACCATGGCGCGATCGGCCGCGAGGCTGATGAACTCTATGTGCCGCACCGCTGCATCGTGCTTCGGTGCCAACACGAGAGATGCGCCTTGGGTCACTCCCGACAGGGCCGAACCAACCCTGTCAAGCAGGGTCACGACACTTTCGTCGGTCGACTGCAGCTCGGACTCTATCGCCTCCCGATCCTGGCTTGACGGATCCCCCACTTCCATCATCCCGTCAACGAAGAGCCGCAGTCCCGATTCGGTCGGGAATCGCCCTGCGGAGGAGTGCGGCGAAGCCAGAAGTCCAAGATATTCCAGATCCTGCATGACGTTCCTGACGGTCGCCGCGCTGACCTTCTCGTTCAGTTCCCGCGTGAGCTTGCGCGAACCCACCGGATCACCGGTCTCAAGATATGCTTCCACGACCCGTCGAAACACTTCCCGCGAGCGCTCGTTCATCTCTTCCAGAAGTTGTCCTGCGTCGGTCATGGGTCGGTTGGGATTTCGGGGCGCTGCAATTAAATGGAAGCGGGACATAAGGTCAATCGGGGTTGATGCGCTCCAGTGCCGCAACTATCAATCGTCCCGTCCAATCCGGAGAATCTTCATGCGGCCCTCGGGACGAAAGAACGACGAAATGCGCGGTGTGGCCATGGAAGCAGGCGTCGCACGCCATGCGGAAGGATCGTGCCTGATCATGTGCGGCGACACGAAAGTCCTCTGCACCGCGTCGATCGATGGCCGGATACCGTTCTGGATGAAGAACTCCGGGCTTGGCTGGGTGACCGCGGAATACGGCATGCTGCCTCGCGCAACGCACTCGCGCGCGCGCCGCGAGGCCAAGACCGGCCAATCCGGACGCACGCAGGAAATCCAGCGCCTCATTGGCAGGGCCCTTCGCGCCTGCGTCGACCGTTCCGCCCTCGGCGAACGCCAGATCGTCATCGACTGCGATGTCCTGCAGGCCGATGGCGGCACGCGCTGTGCGTCCATTACCGGCGGCTGGGTTGCATTGCGTCTTGCGGCCAATGAGCTCTTGCGGTCCGGCGAAGTCACAACGGATCCGGTCACGGATCACGTTGCCGCCGTGTCCTGCGGCATCTACGGCGGCCAGCCGATCCTCGACCTGGACTATCCTGAAGACAGCGAAGCAAGCGTTGACGGCAACTTCGTCATGACAGGCGCCGGCCGTCTTGTCGAAGTCCAGACATCGGCGGAGGGAGAGACATTCTCGCGAGAGGGAATGTCCGCCTTGCTTGACCTTGCCGGGCTTGGCGTCCAAGCCCTTGTCACCGCGCAAAAGGACGCCATTGCCTGATGCGCCGCTTCTCCGGCGACCGCCTCCTGGTCGCGACACACAATTCCGGAAAGCTCGAAGAGATCGCCGAACTGCTCAGTGACCACGCCATCCAGACCATCGGAGCGGCCGACCTTGGCCTCCATGAACCGAAAGAGACCGGCGCCGACTTCGTCGCGAACGCCCGGATCAAGGCGCATGCCGCGTCCCGCGCCGCGGGACTGCCCGCGCTTGCTGACGATTCCGGGATCGAGATCGATGCCCTTGGCGGTGCGCCGGGCGTCCACACCGCGGATTGGGCCGAGGCGCCCGGTGGGCGCGACTTCGTGCTCGCGATGACCCGCACCCACGATGCACTTCTCGAATCCGGCGCAACACAGCCCTGGACGGCCCGGTTTTGCTGCACCTTCGTGCTTGCTTGGCCCGACGGGCATAGCGAGACGTTCGAGGGGTACATGAACGGCCGGGTCACGTGGCCCATGCGTGGCGACAAGGGCCATGGATATGACCCGATTTTCCAGCCCGACGGCCATGCCGTCACATTTGGTCAGATGAGCCGCCTGGAAAAGAACCGCATCAGTCACCGTGCCGATGCGTTTCGGAAGCTGAAGGCGGCATTTCAGAATGGATAGGGGCTTTGGCGTCTATGTTCATTGGCCGTTCTGCCAGGCTAAGTGCCCCTATTGCGATTTCAACAGCCATGTCGCCGCATCAATCGACCACCCGCGCTGGCAGAAGGCGTTTCTTAAGGAAATCGTGAGAATCCGAAAGGCCACAGGCCCTCGAAACCTGAGCTCGATTTTCTTCGGCGGCGGCACGCCAAGCCTCATGGCGGCGGAATCCGTCACAAGAATCGTCGAAGCGGCAAAGGATGCCTGGACCCCTGACGACGACATCGAGATCACGCTTGAAGCCAACCCGACCTCGGTCGAAGCCGGTCGCTTTCGTGCCTACGCCAAGGCTGGCGTCAACCGCCTCTCGCTTGGCATTCAGTCGCTGCGAGACCCGGACCTGAAAGCGCTTGGCCGTCTTCACACGAGCGCCGAGGCCGTCGCTGCCTACGACATCGCACGGTCGGTGTTTCCGCGCGTTTCCTTCGACCTGATCTACGCCCGACAGAACCAGACAGCGGCGGATTGGGAGGCGGAACTTGCAGAGGCTCTCGAGCTCGCCGCAGATCACGTATCACTCTACCAGCTTACGATAGAACCAGGCACGGTGTTCGGCGACCGTCACGCTGCTGGCCGCCTTCCGGGACTTCCCGAGGAAGGTCGCTCCTTGGACATGTTCAACATAACGCAGGACATGACAGTGGCTGCGGGGCTTCCAGCCTACGAAATCTCGAACCACGCGCGGCCAGGAAAGGAATGCCGGCACAATCTCGTGTATTGGCGCTCGGGCAGCTGGGCAGGCATCGGACCGGGCGCGCATGGTCGCCTGACGGTCGACGGCCTTCGCGTCGCAACGGAAAGCCATTCCATTCCGGATCGTTGGCTCGACGCCGTGGAAACGAACGGCAGCGGCTACAGCCGGTGCGATGCCGTTTCCGCAGAGGACGCGCACATCGAGGCCGTCATGACGGGCCTGCGCCTTGTGGAAGGTGTCACAGCAGACTTGCTAAAGAAATACAATAATATCAAAGATTTAATTGACTCCGGGCATTTGGAGCGGGCTGCGGGCTTTGTGCGAACGACCCGCAAGGGCCGCCCTCTTCTTGACGCGGTCCTGAGGGAGATCCTCCTTCAGCCCGTCCCCGTGGTCACAAGCAGGCGCCGGCAGAGCTCGTCGAACTGCTCCAGGGTCCCGTAGCGGAACGTCACCGAACCCGCCTCGCCGTCGGGAACATGGTCGATGCTGACCTTCATGCCCAAGGCGGCCGCAAGATCCCGTTCCGCGGCGCGCGTGTCGGCGTCCTTCTCCCTGCGCCGCCCGCCGGGAGGCCGCGGCCGGTTGCCGTCCCTGTCCTCCTGGGCCAGCGCCTCGGCCTGCCGCACGGAGAGGCCTCCCGCGACGATCTTCCGCGCCAGCGCCTCCGGCTCCGCCGCCGTCACCAGCGCACGGGCATGGCCCGCGGACAGGTCCCCCGACCGCACCAGGTCCTGCACGGCCTCCGGCAGCGAAAGCAGCCGGAGCAGGTTCGCGACGTGGCTGCGGCTCTTCCCCAGGGCCCGGGCGAGCGCCTCCTGCGTATGGCCGTAACGCTCCGTCAGCTGCCGGTACCCCGCCGCCTCCTCCATCGCGTTCAGGTCGGCGCGCTGGATGTTCTCGACGATGGCGATCTCCAGCACCTCCGCGTCGTCGAGGTCGCGCACGATCGCGGGGACCTCGTGCAGCTGCGCGCGCTGCGCGGCCCGCCACCGGCGCTCGCCGGCGACGATCTCGTAGCGGCCCGGGTCGCGGGGGTCCGTCCGGAGGATGAGCGGCTGGATGATCCCCTTCTCCCGGATGGAGGCGGCGAGCTCGTCCAGGGCGGAGTCCGCGAACGCCCGCCTCGGCTGGCCCGGGTTCGGAGAGATCCGGTCGATGCCGACCGTCGTTTCGCCAGCGCGGGCGGCGCCAGCTCCGATGGCCGGCTTCGCTTCCAGGTCGGCCATGAGTGCCGAAATCCCGCGCCTAGGAGCAAGCCCGCGCCGAAGTTCAGCTTTTCCCTTTTTCATGATCCTGCCCCTCACGATGTGATCTGCGTCTGCTTTGCTAGCATCTCCTCTGCCAGCGCACGATATGCCGTTGCGCCTTTTGAGTCCGGTTCATAGCCGATTACAGGCATGGCGTAGCCGGGAGCCTCGGAAATGCGCACGTTCCGCGGCACAATTGTATCGTAAACCAGGCCGCCCAAGGTCTCTCGAGCATTGCCTGCCACTTGCTGGCTCAGCTTGTTCCGGCCATCATACATTGTCAGGATGATTCCCTCGATGCGCAGATCCGGGTTGGCCGTGTCCCGCACCTTCCGAAGCGTCAGCATCAACTGCGAAAGCCCTTCCAATGCCAGGAATTCGGTCTGCAGCGGAACCAGGACAGAATCAGCGGCCACCATCGCGTTTACGGTCAGGAGGTTCAGCGCCGGAGGACAGTCGATCAGCATGAAATCAAGGCCCAGCGAGTCTGTGTCCGGATGCCTCAGCGCGTTGCGCAAAAGGTAGCTGCGCCGCTCCATCGACACCATTTCGACGTCTGCGGAACTCAGGTCGGTGGTGCCTGGAGCCACGTAGAGACCCTCGACGCCGCAATCCTGCACCACGCGCTGCAGCGCCACGCTCTCCAGGACCAGGTCGTACGTGGTGTATTCCCGATGTTCGTGCCCGATTCCCAGCCCGGTGGACGCGTTGCCCTGGGGGTCGAGGTCAACCAGAAGGGTCTTGTAGCCCGATTCCGCAAGCGCTGCCCCGAGGTTGATCGCCGTCGTTGTCTTCCCGACACCGCCTTTCTGGTTGGCGATCGCGATGATTCGCGGCCGCGGGCTCCGCTTAGGCACGCCTTATTCCTCCGATGCTCAGGATCACGGCCTCTTCGTCCGTCTCGCTCGGATATGTTTCGCAATCAAAGCGCCAGTGTTCAAGCGCCTGCCTGATCTCGCGCTGCACTTTCTTTCCTTTCGGCAGAATTGCCCGGCCGTCGGGCTTCAAGTGCCGGCGCACGTGGCCAAGAAGCGTGCCGAGCGGTGCAAGAGCGCGCGCAGACACCACGTCGCCGCATTGAGGCTCCGCATTCTCAAGCCGCGCCGTTATGACCGTGAAGCCGGCAGTTTCGCGCGAAAGCGTTCTCAGGAAAGCGGCCTTTCTCCCGTCGGCCTCGATGAGAACGGTCTCGGTCTTGTCCTTTGCCATGATGGCGACGACGGCTCCGGGAAAGCCTCCGCCGCTTCCGAGGTCGACCCAGCGACGCGCAGGGGGCGCCAGCCGAAGCAGTTGTGCCGAATCGAGGAAGTGCCGCGTCCACAGCGTTTCCATCGTCCCTGCCGACACGAGGTTTATGTGCGGATTCCAGCTCTTCAGGAGCTCGGCGTGAGTCTCGAGCATCGCCAGTGTTTCACGTGAAACATTCGTCCGGGCACAAAACTCGGCCTTGCCGGTCATGATGCGCGGCGTTCGTCCGTGCGAAGCCTTGACAGGATCAACGTCAATGCGGCAGGCGTCATCCCTTCGACCCGTCCGGCCTGCCCAAGCGTTTCCGGCCGCACTGCCGTCAGCTTCTGCCGCAATTCGTTGGAGAGCCCGCTCAGGACTCCGTAGTCGAAGTCCGCCGGGATCGCGTGTGCCTCGTCGCGCCGAAGGTTTTCCACATCCCTTGCCTGGCGCGCCACGTATTGCGCATAAAGGGCGTCACGCTTGAGTTGTTCCTGAATATCCACACGAATATCCGAAAGTTCTGGCCGCAGGGCCTGAAGGTCTTCAAAGCCGACATCCGCAAAGGCCAAGAGTTCCGGCCCTGTTCGCGCTGCACCGATTGGCGAGATCCGGATTCCGGCATCCGCGGCCTCGGATGCGGAAACGCGCACCTGTTCAAGGCGCGCCTTCCCGGTTTCCAGTGCATCCATCTTCTTGGCAAACTCCGCTTGCCGCACCTTGCCCACGCATCCGAGCCCGACTCCGAGCGGGGTCAGGCGTTGGTCTGCATTGTCCGCCCGCAGAGAAAGCCTGAATTCGGCACGGGACGTGAACATCCTGTAGGGCTCCGTCACGCCTCGGGTCACGAGATCATCGATCATGACTCCAACATAAGAGGATTCCCGTGAAAACCTGGCCGGTTCGAGGCCCAGCGCGTCAGCGGCCGCATTGAGGCCTGCAACCAGGCCCTGCGCAGCTGCCTCCTCGTATCCTGTCGTCCCGTTGATCTGGCCAGCCAGGTAAAGGCATTCAACGTCCCGCAGCTTCAATGTCGACGTCAGCGCGCGCGGGTCAACATAGTCGTATTCGATCGCGTAGCCCGGTTGCGCGATCTCCGCTCGCTCCAGACCCGCTATTGAATGAACGTAGTCGTGTTGAACGTCTTCCGGCAGCGAAGTTGAAAGCCCGTTGGGATAGACCAAGTCCGTGTTCAGTCCCTCGGGCTCCAGGAAGACTTGGTGCGCGGACCTGTCTGCGAAGCGTACCACCTTGTCCTCGATGGACGGGCAGTATCTTGGCCCGATGCCCCCGATGTTCCCGCCGTACATCGCCGACCGAGCAAGGTTCTGCCGGATGATCTCGTGCGTCCTCTCGTTGGTGCGCGTGATTCCGCAGGCGATCTGCCGCGCCACGGCACGCTGCGTCAGAAACGAAAAGAACACGGGATTCTCGTCGCTAGGCTGCAATTCAAGCCCATCCCAGGCAATGGACGACGTACGCAGCCGGGGCGGCGTTCCCGTCTTCATCCTCCCAAGGGGCAGCCCGAATTCATCGATCCGCTCAGCCAGGGTCACCGACGGCGCATCGCCAATCCTGCCGCCCGGGCGCGAAGTGCTGCCTATATGGATCATTCCGCGCAGGAAGGTCCCCGTGGTCAGCACGGTTGCCGAGGCCTCGATCCTGGATCCGTCCGCAAGCACAACCCCGGCGACCCGGGACCCCTCCATGATGAAGTCAGCCACTTCGCCTTCCAGAATTTCTATCTCGGGATGGGCCGTAATTTCTGCAAGCATTTCAGCACGATAGAGTGCCCTGTCTGCCTGGGCGCGCGGTCCCTGGACAGCGGGCCCCTTGCGTCGGTTCAGAAGCCTGAACTGGATGCCTGCCCGATCCGCAACTCGGCCCATGGCTCCGTCGAGCGCATCGATCTCCCGCACCAGGTGCCCCTTGCCGAGGCCGCCGATCGCCGGGTTGCACGACATGACGCCGATTCCGTCGCGCGAAAGAGTGACGAGAATCACGCGCGCTCCCCTGCGCGCCGCTGCATGCGCTGCATCCGCGCCGGCATGGCCGCCGCCGACAACAACCACGACTGGTCTACACTGTTTCACGTGAAACACCGCTTGCTACTTGCCAATGCAGAAATTGGCAAAGATGTCGTCTAGTATATGCTCGACATCAACGCGTCCGGCAAGGGAATCAAGGGCCCGGATTGCTGAACGAACCTCTTCGGCGGCGATTTCCGTCAGGTCCGCCCCGCTCTCCAGCTGGATTGCGGCACGATCCAGAGATTCGGTTGCTCTCCTCATCGCTGTTCGATGCCGCTCCCGGATCGCAAGCCCCGCAGTGCTTGCACGAGATTCCAGCCGGGTTCCGATCGCGTCAACCAGCCAGTCAAGTCCCGTCCCGGCCTCCGCCGAAAAGTCCCCATCGCAAATGTCCGCCTTCGGAACGGCCAGGATGTCGTCGCCTTGCGGTTCCATTGCAGGCACTGCTGCGCGGCATTCCATGAGAATCACTCGAAGGTCCGCCTGTTCCGCTCGAACGCGGGCTTTCGCGACTCCAAGCGCCTCGATTTCATCGCGCCCTTCTCGAAGCCCGGCCGTGTCCAGCACAGTGACAGGCAGCCCCCGCAGATCCATTCTGACCTCGACGACATCACGCGTCGTGCCGGCGATATCCGATGTGATCGCCGCGTCCCGGCCTGCCAGCGCATTCAGCAATGTCGACTTCCCCACGTTTGGCGGTCCGACAATCGCGACTTCAAAGCCGTCACGAATGCGTTCGGCCATTCCGGTTCCTGCACTTTCCCGCTGAAGGTCCGAATTGACATCCTTCACCAGCTCACGAACCTCCGGCCTTACGTCTGCAGGCACGTCCTCGTCAGCAAAGTCGATCGTCGCTTCAAGCAACGCTGCGGCCCTGACGAGCTTTGAGCGCCAGCTGGCCGCCCGTGTTCCCAAGGCGCCTGAAAGGACCCGCAATGCCTGTCGGCGTTGTGCTTCGGTTTCCGCTTCGATGAGATCGGAAAGGCCTTCGACCTGCGCAAGATCAAGACGCTCGTTCTCCAGCGCACGCCGCGTGAATTCTCCAGGCTCGGCAAGCCTGTGTCCCGGCTGGTTGCCAAGAACGCGCAACACTGCATCCACGGTGGCCAAGGAACCGTGGAGTTGAAGTTCGGCAACATCCTCTCCGGTAAAGCTGTGCGGTCCCGGGAACCAGAGCACGAGCGCTTGGTCCAGCATGCCTTCGCCGTCCGAAAGATACCGGATTGACGCACGGCGCGGCCGGGGCCGACCGCCTGTCAGCCGGTCAAGTGCGGTTCCTGCTTGGGGCCCGGACAGCCGTACCACGGCAACACCGGACTTGCCCCGGGCACTGCTCAGGGCGAATATCGTATGGCCATGACTAACCATTGGAAATAAAACATAAAATCACGCATTCATCGAGTCGAAGAACTCGGAGTTGGTCTTCGTTTGCTTGAGCTTCGACAACAGGAATTCAATCGCGTCTGTTGTACCCATCGGGTTCAGGATGCGTCTCAGCACAAAGGTCTTTTGCAGGTCGTTCTTGTCGACCAGGAGATCCTCTTTCCTGGTGCCGGACTTGAGAATGTCCATCGCGGGATAGACACGCTTGTCCGCGACCTTCCGGTCTAGCACGATCTCGCTGTTGCCCGTTCCCTTGAACTCCTCGAAGATGACCTCGTCCATCCGGCTCCCTGTCTCGATGAGCGCCGTTGCTATGATGGTCAGGGATCCGCCTTCCTCGATATTTCGTGCCGCACCGAAGAACCGTTTTGGTCGTTGCAGGGCGTTCGCATCCACGCCGCCCGTCAGCACTTTGCCGGAGGAAGGCACAACGGTATTGAACGCGCGCCCGAGACGGGTGATCGAGTCGAGCAAGATCACGACATCCCTCTTGTGTTCGACAAGGCGCTTGGCCTTCTCGATCACCATGTCGCTTACCGCCACGTGACGGCTGGCAGGCTCGTCGAAAGTCGACGAAATCACTTCGCCCTTCACCGACCTCTGCATGTCTGTCACCTCCTCGGGACGTTCATCTATCAGCAGGACGATCAGGTAGCATTCGGGGTGATTTGTCTCGATCGAATGCGCAATGTTCTGGAGAATCACGGTCTTTCCCGTCCGAGGCGGCGCCACGATCAACGACCTTTGGCCCTTTCCAATCGGTGCAACAAGGTCGATGACGCGGGCAGACCTGTCCTTGATCGTCGGGTCCTCGATTTCCATCGTCAGCCGCTCGTCAGGATACAACGGCGTGAGGTTGTCGAAACTTACCTTGTGGCGTGCCTTTTCAGGATCCTCGAAGTTGATCTTCTCCACCTTTGTCATGGCGAAGTACCGTTCGTTGTCGTTTGGTTCGCGAATGACGCCTTCAACGGTGTCGCCCGTGCGCAATGCGAACTGACGGATCATCTCCGGCGAAACGTAGATGTCGTCCGGCCCAGGCAGATAGTTTGCTTCGGGTGAACGCAGGAATCCAAATCCGTCCTGAAGAACTTCCAAGACGCCGTCACCACCAATCGCCCAGTCCTCGTCCGCGCGCTCCTTCAGGATCGAGAACATCATCTCGCCCTTCCGCATGGTTGACGCGTTTTCAATTTCGAGATCCTCTGCGAGGTCCAGCAGCTCCTTTGGAGACTTGGATTTGAGTTCGGAGAGATTGAGGCGATCAGCCATGACAATGCCTTTCGGACGTCCGCGGCACGGACGGGAGGGAAGCAGGATTGCAGATTTGCCAATGGTGTCAGGACGACACCTGCAACGCGTAACTAGTCACGACCGTATGGCGAGTCAATGACTGTCAGAACTTCAGCATCACCGAGAAGACGATGACGATCATCAGGATCGTCGGTACCTCGTTCATCAGCCGGTAGTTCCGCCCGCTCAACGCATTCCGTCCAGTTTCGAGTGTCTTCCGCCTTTGGGCCAGCCAATGATGATACCAGGTCATTGCAAGAACTGCCGCGGCTTTTGCCCATGGCCAGGTTTGCGACCAGTCGACAATTCCTGGAACAAGCAGCAATGCAAGGCCAAAAGCCCACGTCGCTATCATGGCCGGGTTCATGATGAGGCGCAAAAGCCGTCTTTCCATCATCACGAACAGATCATGCTTTTCGCCCTTGCAGCATGTCTGTTCAACATGGTGCACGAAGAGACGTGGAAGATACAAGAGACCGGCCATCCAAGAAATGACTGAAATGACATGAAGGGCCTTCAACCAGGGATACAGCAGTGCTGGCACTTCAGGCATTCTTCGTCTCCGACAGTGCTGGTTATCAATCAAAGAATAAAGATAAGTGAGAATTGTGGTGGTAGTAAGACATGGGGACAAGTGGAATTCTTGCCATATGACCGGAGTTATGCACACAGCAAGGTGTCAGGGAATATGGCCAGCATTAGGTGCGGAGGTATCATGTTTCATCCATTGAAAAGAACCTCTTACCACATCCTCGGTCTTCCGGAACCCTGTAGGGCGTTCCGGGCAGGCCCTTGGAAAAAAGGGTTGTCCACATGCCAGGGCCGTCCGATTTCCACGGTGGACAGGTCGAGCACGAAACCAGTCAGGATGATCAAGGAAAGAAGTGTCCGCCGCGCGGCACCGGAACTGGCCAAAGATCGCCAGGAACATGCAGGAAGACTTGCACAGAGTTATCCACATGGCTGAACGCCTGATTCTTGCTTCGGGTTCGGCTGCACGTGCAGAAATGCTTCGTCGGGCGGGCGTTGTCTTCGGCATCGCTCCGGCACGGATCGATGAAGATGCAATCAAGGCATCGCTACAGGCCGAAGGGGCAAGTTCCAGGGACATTGCCGATTCGCTTGCTGAGGCAAAGGCGCGAAAGATCGCGACAAGACACCCGGAGGCGCTTGTCCTGGGAGCCGACCAAGTTCTTGAATTCACCGGGAGGATTCTCTCGAAGCCGACAACGAAGGCAGACGCGGTCCGGCAACTGATGTCGATGCGAGGCTTCGATCACAAGCTTCTTTCGGCCGCGGTCATCTACGAGGGCGTTCGGCCCGTCTGGCGTCATGTTGGTCAGGCGCGGCTGAACATGGCGACACGATCGGACACATGGATTCAGAACTATGTCGAGCGAAACTGGGACCATGTGCAGTGCTCCGTCGGCGCTTACAGGATCGAGGATGAAGGCGTTTGTCTTTTTTCCCGCATTGACGGGGACCACTTCGTCGTTCTCGGGCTTCCGCTTCTGGAAATCTTGTCCTATTTGACGATGCGAGGCACGTTGCCGTCATGATGTCCCGACACCGAATTCCTCTTGCTGGCGTGATCGGCACACCAGTCGCCCATTCGAAATCTCCACGGATTTTCCGGCACTGGCTGACACGTTTCGGTGTTCGCGGCCACTACATTCCGATGGATGTTGCGGAAGAGGACCTGGAGACCGCCGTCCGCGCGCTTCCCAAGCTCGGATTCGTTGGCGTGAACGTCACCATTCCTCACAAGGAGCATGTGCTCGAAATTGTAGACCTCGTATCCGATCGGGCAGCATTGACAGGTTCTGCAAACACGCTTGTCTTTCGTGACGATGGCAAGGTCCATGCAGACAGCACGGACGGCCATGGATTCATGGAGAACTTGCGAAACAACGCTCCTGACTGGGATCCCGGCCAAGGGCCTGCCGCGATTCTCGGCGCGGGCGGCGCCGCCCGTGCCGTTGTGGCTTCGCTCCTTAGCGCCGGGGTCGAGGAAATCAGACTGTCAAACCGCACGCGGGAACGAAGCGAGACTTTAGGAAAGGAATTCGGGGCCAAGGTCCAGATCCATGACTGGAGCAAGGCCGGGGACATGTTTGATGGTGCCAGGACGGTCGTGAACGCAACATCGCTTGGCATGGTTGGCCATGACAAGCTAAAGGTGCCGCTGCGCGGGCTTTCAGGTGACGCTGTCGTAACGGACCTTGTCTATGCTCCGCTTGAAACTGAGTTTCTTGCAGAGGCGCGCCGCATTGGGTGCCAGACGGTTGACGGTCTCGGCATGCTTCTGTTCCAGGCCGCACCGGGTTTCGAGCGCTGGTTCGGGATTGTGCCGGATGTCGACGACCAGTTGCGGCAGGCCGTTCTTTCGTGACCTGCCCGACAGTCATCGGACTGACGGGGTCCATCGGCATGGGCAAGACAACCACGGCAAGCCTGTTCCGAGAGGCCGGGGTCCCGATCTGGGACGCCGATGCCGCAGTGCATCGCCTCTACGAGAGCGCGGGCCCGGCTGTTGGGCCGATAAGGACTCTCAATCATGAAGTGATCCGCGACGGTGCGGTTGACCGGGCAGCTCTCTCCGACTGGATAGCCCGAGACAATGCCGCCTTGAAGAAGGTCGAGGACATCGTTCACCCACTAGTGCGCGCCGACCGCGAGAAGTTCATTCACGATGCAATTGCGCCGGTCGTGCTTGTTGACATCCCTCTTCTCTTCGAAACCGGTGCGGAACGGAGCGTGGACATCGTCGTCGTCGTGTCAGTGTCCGAGGAAGTGCAGCGCGAGCGTGTTCTGGCTCGACCGGGATGGACGAGGGAGAAATTCGAGCAGTTCAGGTCCCGACAGATGCCGGACTCCGAAAAGCGCCGGCGCGCGGATTACGTGATCGAGACACCCACGCTTGAAGCCGCCCGGAAGTCTGTCCATGATGTCCTTGGGAAGATCAGGGCCGAGCGCGCGCATGAGAGAGATTGTCCTCGACACCGAGACGACAGGCCTTGATCCGGAATCGGGAGACCGAATCGTCGAGATCGGTGCAGTTGAGCTGCTCGGGCACGTTCCGTCGGGAAACACTTTCCACAAGTACGTCAACCCGGAGCGCGAGGTGCCCAAGGAGGCTGTCGATGTACATGGCCTCAACGACGAGTTTCTGCGCGACAAGCCGACATTTGCCGAAGTTGCACACGACTTTCTGTCGTTCATCGATGATGCGAAGCTAGTCATCCACAATGCGGCATTCGACATGAAGTTCCTGAACGCGGAACTCCGCTGGCTGGCTCTTCCGCAAATCGAAGAGGGGCGTGCAGTCGACACTCTCGAAATTGCCCGAAAGAGGTTCCCGGGCTCACCCGCGTCTCTGGATGCCCTGTGTCGGCGCTTTGGAATCGACAATTCCAACCGGACACTGCATGGGGCGCTGCTTGACAGCGAAATCCTGGCGGAACTCTATCTCGAACTGATCGGCGGCAGGCAACCTGATCTGCTGCTTGGCACGAGCGACGAAGCGACGGCTGCAACCGAGGCAGGCGACCGGTGGCGACCGGGGCCACGGCCCGTCCAGCTCGGATCGCGCGTCACGGCTGAGGAAAGGAAGGCCCACGCTGAACTCGTGGCGAGGCTTGGCGAGGATTCGGTCTGGCAACGCCTCAGTTAGCCGGCGACTTCTCGCCCTTGGGTTCTTTCTGTTGCTGCTTGAGCCGCTCCCTGTAGAGCGTGACAAAGTCAATGACGTCCAGGTTCAGCGGCGGGAACCCGCCATCCCGGGTCACGTCGCTGACAATTCGGCGCACGAAGGGGAACATCATTCTAGGACACTCGATCATCAGGAACGGATGCAACTGTTCGCCGGCGATGTTCTTGATCTGGAACAGGCCCACGTACTCGAGTTCCAGCAGAAACAGCACATCATCGCTGTTCTTGTTCTTCGAGGTTATGCTGTACTTGGATACAACCTCGAACCGGCTGTCGCCGGCGATCTGCCGGAAATCGATCGTTACCTGCGCCTGGAAGTCCGGCCGGACCTCCGCATTGACAGGCTTTCGTGTGACGATGTTCTCAAAAGACAGGTCGCGAACGAACTGCCCGAGGACCTTCATTTGTGGAACCTGCGGCTCCTTTGGTGCCGAACCGTTCTTCTTCTTGGCCATTAGCGGACTCCGATGCCAGGCTTGAGGCCCGCAGGAATCTATCAGAGCGTGCGCCGACGCTCAATGCCACTCTCATCCAAGGACTCGTCCGCAAGCTCCTCGAATTCTCCGTCAACGACATTCGGTTCCTGCCGTCGGGCAGAGGACCCATAGGTGAATTTCCGCACGACCAGCCGGTCCCTTGCAAAGTGGAACGCAGCGCTGCGCACCGCCGGCACCATCATGGAGAGGCCGAAGACGTCGGTTAGGAATCCGGGCGTCAGCAGCAGGGCACCAGAAAAGAGAATCATCGCTCCGTGGGCAAGAGGCTCGGTCGGATCCTTCAGATCGTGGAGGCTGTCACGCAGTTCGGACAGCACCCGAAGACCCTGACGGCGGACGAGGGCGGCCCCGAGCACCGCGGTGAGGACCACGATGGCCAGCGTCACGCCAAGGCCGATGGCACCGCCTACCTGTATGAACAGGGCGATTTCGCAAAGCGGCACCAGCAGAAACAGCAAGAACAGGCGCATGCGCGTCTTCTCCTTTGCAGGCATCAGGTGGACTCGGGCACGAACTCGCCCTACATATGTGTCCTGTCGACCGAAATCCAATTCCTTGTCGTTGAGAGGCCGAATGAGTTCTTCAATATTTCAGCTCCTGGTCCTTGCTGGCGTTGCCCTGTTCCTGATCTTCAAGTTGCGAAGCGTCTTGGGGACGAGAGGGGGTTTCGAAAAGCCTCCGATCGTGGGCGGAAGCAGCCGAGCCCGACCGGAATTCGATGTCATCGAGGGCGGACCGGATCCTGACATCACCGACTTTGTCGAGGACGGGTCGGCAAGCGCCAAGGCTTTGACGGCGATGAAAGAGGCCGAACCCGGATTCATGGTGGCAACCTTTCTCGAGGGCGCGCGCGACGCATTTGAGATGATTCTCATGGCATTCGAAAACGGCGATCTCTCCGAGGTGGAAGGCCTCATCTCCGAAGACATCGAAAAGTCCTTCGCTCCCATTTTCATTGCCCGCCACGAGCGCCGGGTCACGGTTGAGGCGAGCCTTGTGGCAATTCGCGATGTCACGCTGAAGGAAGCGACTTTCGATGCGGATTCCAGCCTGGCGGAGCTGACGGTTCGATTTGTCTGCGAACTGACGTCAGTCGTAAAGGATCACGCTGGAAAGGTCGTCGAAGGCGATCCGAACGAGATCAAGCGCCAGAAGCACGTCTGGACCTTTGCCCGGACCATGGGTGCAAATGATCCGAACTGGCAGCTAGTCGCCACGACGGAATGAATCGCTTTTCGGCGGCAGCTTCGCCCGGGTTTGCGCATGTGCAGGTTGATGGAGGCTCTTCGCGGGCAACGCGTTCCCTGATCGTGGGCGGGGCGGCGCCGACAGAGGAAGCGGCAGGCCGGGAATGAGTCGAAAGCCTCGTGTCCTGAGCCCCGAAGAGGAGCGCCTTTGGCAGCACGTTGCAGGCGGTACCAAGCCGCTCGACAAGAAGCGGGCAAGGAAGGTTCCGCAGGCAATTCCGAAGAAGCGGCCACGACCGGAGAAGAGCGAGGCCTTCGAGATCCCCGAATTTCGCGTTGGCGAGAGGGCCGCATCCTCTCCTGCCGCGATGCCCGATGCTTCCCGGGCGACGATTCGCATGGACCCAAGGAAGTTCACGCGCATGAAACGGGGGAAGACCGCACCGGACACGCGAATCGATCTACACGGCAAGACCGCCTCGGAAGGAAGGGCGGCGCTCGTTTCGTTTCTGCTCAGAGCGCATGAGAAAGGGCATCGAACCGTTCTTGTGATCACAGGCAAGGGCCGCGAGAGAGGCGACGCCGGACCTATCCCGCAAAGGCCGGGAATCCTTCGCCAGCAGCTCCCTCGATGGGTTTCGAGCGCGCCACTTGACCAAATCGTGCTTCAATGCACCGAAGCCCATCCGCGACACGGGGGATCCGGCGCCTTCTATGTCTATCTTTCGCGGCGCCGGTGAGGTTCCAGCGCCACTTGTGATCACGAAATTGGCCGCGAGGCGAGGCGCCGTTCGCCAGAGGCGGCGGCGGCAAGCCGCAAGCGGCGCGCTCAAAGAATGTAACGGCTCATGTCCGAGCCCGTCATCAGCTCGCCTAGATGCTCTTCCACGAACCTCGCGTCTACCGTGACCGAACTGCCGGGCTGGTCGGGTGCAGCAAAGGACAAGTCCTCGAACACGCGTTCGAGCACCGTGTACAGGCGCCGCGCCCCGATGTCCTCGACGGACTGGTTCACCTCCGCCGCGATCCGGGCCAGCGCGGCAATTCCGTCGTCGCTGAACGACACGGCGACATCTTCCGTCTCCATCAACGCGGAATACTGTCGCGTGAGCGCATTGTCGGTTTCGGTGAGGATGCGGACAAAGTCCTGCTCAGTGAGCGCGCGCAGGCTGACGCGGATCGGCAGACGACCCTGCAACTCCGGCAGGAGGTCGGACGGCTTCGCGACGTGAAACGCGCCGGACGCAATGAACAGGATATGGTCCGTCTTGACAGGACCGTGCCTGGTGGAAACGGTCGTGCCCTCGATGAGAGGCAGGAGGTCCCGTTGCACGCCTTCGCGAGAAACGTCTGCCCCCCGTGTCTCGGAACGCGCCGTAACCTTGTCGATTTCATCGAGGAAGACGATCCCGTCTTCCTCGACTGCACGGAGCGCCTGCTTGGCGATCACTTCGTCATCCAGCAGCCTGTCCCCCTCTTCACCGACCAAAACGTCGTAGGACTGCGCCACGGTCATTGACTTCCTCACCTTGCGGTCGGTGAATCCCTTCCCGAAAATGCTGCCAAGATCGATGGCAAGACCGCCCTGTCCGGGCGGCAATCCGGGAATCTCCATGCCAGAGAACGGACTTGACTGGTCCTGAACCTCCAGCTCGATCTCCGTGTCGTCCAGCTCGCCGCTCGTGAGCTTTCTCCGGAACAGTTCACGGGTTTGCTCACGGGCGCCCTCGCCGGCAATTGCATCGAGCACGCGATCCTCGGCTGCACGCCGCGCCTTTTCCTTGACCTCGTCGCGCATGTGCTCCCGCGTCATGTTGATCGACGCCTCAACCAGGTCCCGGACGATCTGCTCCACGTCCCGGCCGACATATCCTACTTCAGTGAATTTAGTGGCCTCGACTTTCAGAAACGGCGCTTTCGCGAGCCGCGCCAGGCGGCGGGAAATCTCCGTCTTTCCCACCCCTGTCGGCCCGATCATCAGGATGTTCTTCGGATAGACTTCGTCGCGAATGTCGTCATCCAGCCGCTTTCGCCGCCACCGGTTCCTGAGCGCAACCGCCACGGCGCGCTTTGCGTCTCTCTGTCCGACGATGAAACGGTCAAGTTCCGAGACGATTTCCCTGGGCGTGAGGTCAGTCATGTGCGCTCCCTGCAAGTCCCGCCTATCTAGGATTGTTACAGGAAAACGCAAGCGGATCACGGAACATGACGTTGACGTTGTCCATGATGACAGGGACACCGTGCCATGCAATCTGACCAGTGAACCAATTCCTGAAGACGAGGAGACAGGACATCATGATTGACCGTCGCGCATTTCTGGTTTCGCTTCCAGCCGCAGGCCTGAGCTTTGGCTTGGCAAGGGCCCAGAGCGCCCGCACTGGCATGTTTTCCGGGCGCTCGAACCACGACACCACAGGCACCGCCATTCTGGATGGCAGGACATTGACGCTGGGTGACGACTTTGTTCTGGACCGCGCTCCCGATCCCATCGTGGGCCTTGGACGCGACGGAAAATGGGATCCGAACACGTATATGGGCGAGCTCATGCAGAAGAGGGGACGTCAGGTCTACACCTTGCCGGACGGAATAAATGCAGCGGACTACAACGAAGCCTACATCTGGTGCCGCGCAGCCGACGTCCCGCTTGGAATCGCGCCACTGAGCTGACTTCGGCCGCGCCGCCGCTGATCCGCATGCACCCGAACGGCTTGAAACGGGATTGCGGCAGGTGCGGCGCGGCGATTGCTATATGACCTCAACCGTAAGGTTCCCGTTGGTGTAGACGCAAATGTCTGCAGCGATAGCCATCGCCTTTCGCGCAATCTCTTCGGCACCAAGCTCGCCATCCATCAACGCCCGTGCCGCAGCGGCTGCATAGTTTCCGCCCGAGCCAATGGCTGCCACGTCGTGCTCGGGCTCTAGCACGTCACCTGCGCCAGTGACCACGTAGAGCGCGGACCCGTCAGTGACGATCAGCATCGCTTCAAGTTTCTGCAGGAACTTGTCTGTGCGCCAGTCCTTGGCCAGGTCAACGCAGGCGCGCTGCAGCTTGCCCGGAGCCGCCTCGAGCTTCGCTTCCAGCCGCTCCAGGAGCGTGAACGCATCCGCTGTCGAGCCGGCAAACCCCGCGACCACCTCATGGCCGCCAGGGCTCATTCGGCGCACCTTCGTTGCCGATCCCTTGATGACGGTGTCGCCCAGGCTCACTTGCCCGTCGCCCGCGACAACAACCTCGCCGCCCTTTCGGACCCCGATAATCGTGGTGCCGTGCCAGCCGGGGTTCCTCTGCGTCATCGTCGTGCTCCAAAACCTTGGACTCGCATGCGTGTCAGGTCTCTAGATTCTTGCCCAAAAAAACTGCGCCTGCCACCCGTAAGCTGTGTCCGGCGCCTCCCGCAAAGCCGCGTCGTCCGATCTCCTGCCGGGATCTTCTGCAGGACAACGAGGCTTGCAGCGCCCGGCCTCAGATCGATCCGTCAATCCAACCCTTCAGCACAGACTTTGTCGCCGCGCCAGTCTTGTTGGAGACAACCTCGCCGTCCTTGAACAGGAACAATGACGGGATGTTCCGAACGCCTAGCTCCGCAGCGGCATTCGGGTGCTGGTCCACGTTCACCTTGGCGATCTTGACGGAGGCGCCATATTCGTCGGAAAGCTCTTCCAGGGCAGGACCGATGGCCTTGCAGGGGCCACACCACTCAGCCCAGAAATCCACAACGACCGGCACGGCCGATTTCAGGACTTCTGCGTCGAACGTGTCATCAGTAACGGCAACTGTTCCCATGGAATCCATCCTTGTCTGATCAGGCAACGAACCTAGAAACGCTTGAGCAAAAGGTCAAGATATGGTGGATCGAGCAAGCGCTTCCCGCACGATTGCGTGTGGAAGGGAAACCAGTTCGCGGGTTTCTGTCCATAGAATCGCGACGCCGACTTCACGATCCGGGTATATGAGTTCCAGCGCTTCAAGATACGCGCCCATTTGGCGAAGCAATCCTTCCGGAGTGTCTTCAGCGCGTTCCGGCACGACGGCATTGGTCTTGAAGTCCACTGCCAGGACGTGCTCCGGACGCAAGATCAGCCTGTCGATCGTGCCCGAAATCGCGTGATCAAGCGTAGGCAGGTGCGCCGAAACATCCACCTCCGACAAGGCGTCTTCGCCAAAGAGCTCGGGATGACGATCCAGGTTGGCAAGCGCATGCTTGACGAGTCCGTCGATTTCATTCGCCCCGGCCCTGTCCGGCCCGTCTGAAAGGAGGCGTCCTGCCATCGCTTCCGGGTCGGGTTGCCCCGGCAAATGTTCCAGCAGGAGGTGGATCTGCCTGCCGCGCCGGAGCGCACGATCCTCATCGGACGTGCCGGTCCCTGACACCTTTGCGCCGCCGAGATCGGACGGAGATGCCGGAATGACCTGGCGTTCCGCACTCGGTGCGTCATCGCTCAGAAACTCAGGCAGTTCCCTGCCATCAACCGGTTGCGATGCGTCGAATGCCGATCCTGGGCCGGGCCAGTCACCGTGCTGAAACCGCAGGACGCCTGGCGGCCATTCGCAGGGAACCGTCCCGAGGGCATCCAAGGCAGATTCAATGGACTTGTACCAGTTCAGCGGCGTGCCGCTCCTTGCCGCCCGCTCAACGCCGCCGACAATCAACCACTGCTTGGCACGCGTCATGGCGACATAGAGCAGGCGATTGCGTTCCTCAACGTCTGCCGCCTTTTTTCGCTCCTTGGCTTCGCGCAGCAGTTCGGGGCATTCTTCATCTGGCAGGGAAGCCAGGGGAATGCCGTCCGGACCCGCGACAATGCCTCCGGGCCGTGCATGATCTGAAGCCATCGTGTCTGGCAGAATGACAATGGGGCTCTCGAGGCCCTTCGCTCCGTGCACTGTCATCACCCTGACCAGGCCCTCGGCACCCTCGAGCCGCCGCTTCACCTCGATGTCGCCGGATTGCACCCGTGCCAGGAACCCGGTCATGGTCGGCACCGCGTCCTGTTCGAATGTCAGTGCCTGGTTCAGCAGCTCGTCAATGCCGTCCTCGGCTTCGGGGCCAAGCCGGGCGAGAAGCCTCTCCCGCCCTCCATGCTTGCTCAGGACATGCTCAAGAAGCTCGTAAGGCGCCATGAAGTCCACGGTGCGGCGCAAGTCGTCCAGCGTCGCGACCGCGTCGGGAAACTCGTCGCTTCGGCCGCGCAGTTCCGCCCAAAGCGATCTGCCGGCAGGACGCGACGACGCCAGCCGGTAAAGGTCTCGCTCGCTCAACCCAAGCAACGGAGAACGCAAGGCAGAGGCCAGCGAAAGATCGTCCTCTGAAAGGGTCAGAAACGTCAGAAGCGCCAAGAGGTCCCGCACGGCGAGCTCTGCTCCGATCTTCAGCCGGTCTGCGCCCGCAATCGGGACATCTTCCGCCTTGCATGCTTGGATGATCTGCTCGAACAGGAGACCGCGCCGCTGCACGAGAATCATGATGTCTCCGGGGCCGACGCGCCTGAATCTGCCACGATCTCCGTGAATGGACTCGCTGTCGAGCAGCCCGCGGACAAGCTTCGCGATCTCCGTGCCGAGCACGATGTCAGGCGCGTTGTCGACAGGGCGGTCAACGGGATGATGCCAAGGCGGTTCCTCGATGGTTTCCGGCCTGGGGACGAGCGGCAGAAGATCCACGCGGCCCGGCAGATCCTCGTGGAAGGCCTCGTGGCGGGCGACGGCCTCGCCGAGACCATCGAGTCCGTCGCAAACCTGGTCCACGACCCGCAGGACTGCCGGGGAGGAGCGGAAGGAGCACAGCAGCTCGCTGGAACGCAACTGGCCGTGAAGCACCTGGTCGAATTCCGCCTCCTTGCGATCGAAGCCCGCGGCATCCGCTCCCTGGAAACTGTAGATCGACTGCTTCTTGTCGCCGACAACGAAGAGCGAGCGGCCCCGACCCGGATCGTCCGCCATGACTTCCGCAAGCGCTCGCACGATCTGCCATTGCTCGGGGCTCGTGTCCTGCGCCTCGTCGACCAGGACGTGCTCGACCTGACCGTCGAGCCGAAACAGCACCCAGGGAAGGGCGTCGGAAGACAGGACGTCACGTGTCCTGCGGATCAGGTCATCGAAATCCAGGACGCCATGAGCCTCCTTGGCGTCGCGGTATGCTGGCAGGAACTGGCGCGCGAAGCGATGCAGCGCGACGGACTTCGTGGCGGCGTCAAGCGACATCATGCGCGCGCGCGCCGTTTCGATCCGTTTCATGACTTCATTGAACCTCGGCATCATGGGCGCGACGCTTTCCGACTCCCTGACCTTCTTGGTGGGCAGGGAGTCGATCTTGGCCGCGAAGGGAGATATCGCCGTCTTTCCGTAGAGCAGGACGCTGGAGAGAGTCTCCAGCACCTTCCTGGAAGGTCGTTTCGGCAAGCCGGAAAGCACCTGGGACAGCTTCAGGTCCGTTGGTCCCAAGGAACATGGAAGCGCCGACCGGAACGCCTTCAGGAATGCAGCCTCTCGCTCCCCGAGGGCGTCGTCCAAGACCTCGTCGCAGGTGAGATCAGGGGGCAAGGCAAAGATCTCGAAAATCCTGTCCGGACCCAAGGCGGCATCGAACGCGCCCTCTTCGCGGCCAACCTCTTCTGCAAGCGGCACGAGGCTGTCGTCGGGATGAAACCGGGCAACGTCCACGAGCGCGGACGGGTTCGTTTCCGCCATTGCATCAAGGACCTCGCCGATCAAGCGGAGCCGCCGGGCGTCATCCATTTCGCGGAATCGTGGCGACACTTTCCCTTCTAGCGGAAATTGCCGCAGGACGGCCGCGCACAGTGAGTGAATCGTCTGGATTCGAAGTCCGCCGGGCGTTTCGATGGCGCGCGCAAACAGCGTCCGGGCCTCAGACAGGTTGTCGGGCGGTGATTCTCCCAGGCAGCGCAGTTCGTGCCGCAGCGCGCCGTCTTCCAGCATCGCCCAGTTTCCAAGGGTGGCAAAGAGCCGGTTCTGCATCTCGCTGGCCGCAGCCTTGGTATAGGTCAGGCACAGGATGTTGCGCGGGTTTGTTCCCTTCAGCAAAAGGCGGGCGACCCGGTTCGTGAGCACGCGCGTTTTCCCCGTTCCGGCGTTGGCGGAAAGCCATGTGGATTGCAGAGGATTGGCCGCATCCACCTGCACCGCTGTTGCCGCGTCCATCATTTCACGGGCTGCGGCCGGGTTGTTGCCGAGGCGTCCCATTCGCCGAACCGAGCGAGGTGATCGTAGTCGCCCTGAAAGCGCATCCTTTCCATTGCGCGGCGCGAAATGTAGCCTGTACCGGGATCCAGGAACTTCTTCAGCAACTCTGTCAGCTCGGCATGAACGGTGGCGGTTTCGAAACTGCCTTCCAGCCTGATTGCCTTGCGCTTGGGCGAGCGGCCAATGCTGATGTGTGCGACCGAGCGGACAGGCGTCTCGGAAACGCCCTCGAATGCACCTCTCTCCGCCATGACCGCCTCGATCAGGAGCTGGCGGTCGAAGTGGAGTATCTGCGGTTCGCTCGGGATGCTGCCGGTCTTGTAGTCATAGATTGCCAGATCCCCGCTTGAGAGCCGGTCAATCCGGTCCGCCTTCCCGGAAATCGTCAGCCCCGTTGCATCCAGCCGCAATTCGCCGCTGACCTCCGTTTTCCGGTCCTTGATCCCGGCGCGCAAGGCGACCTCCTCCGAGACAAGCCAGTCGGCGATCCGCTCAAGGTGTCCGCGCCAGTGGGAGCGGATTGCCGGCCAGGGAACGTCTTTCCGGAACTCTTCATCGGCGATATCCAGGAGCCGTTGACGCGTGATCGCGGAGTCGGCGAAGGCGGAGTCGGCGAATGCCGCAAGGATGGCATGAAAGACGGTGCCCTTGAGGCGGGCATCGGGCTCCGGAACCAGTGGCAGAAGCGGGCGCAGCCCGAGCACGTGGCGCGCGTAAATTGCGTAAGGGTCTCGTATCAGCCGCTGGATCTCGGTGACCGTCAGTTTCTTCGGGCGCCTTTCGGGTGGCGGTGAAGGGGCCGGCCGGGGCTCCGGCTTGACTGCTCTCGCGGGCCGGTCGAGCAATCCAGCAAGCGCAAGCAGTTCATCGCCCTTTCGTCTCATCTCGTCCAGCGCCTCGGGGCCAAACTGCCCAGGCAGCCCTTCGAGCAGGTTTGTCAGCCGGTTGACCCAGCGTGAAGGAACCGCGTCACTGTCGCCATCCCGGGACGAGCGCGACAGGACAACCCGGCGGGCGGCGATCGCCTGCTGGTAGTCGTGCGCGGCCAGGCCGGTCTGCCCTTCCGGAAGCGGCAATCCAAGGCTGCGTCGCATCGTCCGGTTCAGCCAGGGGTCGGGATCGGGCTGCGCAGGCCAGCGCCCTTCATTGAGTCCACCCAAGATGACGAGATCCGGGCCCTGAACCCTGGCCTCCCGGGCGCCCCAGACCATAACGTCAGGGCGCGCATTGGAAGGGTCCCGGTCACGTTCCGCCTGCAGCATGCCCTCGAGAAGACGAAGATAGTCGGCGAAGGGAACGGGCTCTCCAAAACCGGATTCCTCCACGATGCTGTCAATTGCGGCCCGTACGAGACGTCCCGAAGTCTGCGCCCAGAGCCCGTTTTCCCCTTCGCCCTCACCTCCCGAAAGCGCCTTGGCGAGATAGAGATGATGGGTCACGGCGCCGTGAAGGGTCGGATCGGGCAGTTGTCCGAGCGGGCCGAGAATCGATGCGAGCCAGCCGATCCATTCTCGGCGTCCGTCCGGCGACTCTTCCGCAAAGCCCTCGAGATCAGTTTCGGTAAGCGTGTGGACCAGGTTTCTGCGGAGGAACAGTTCCAGTTGCCGCGTGTTCGCAAGGTGCGATCCCCGGTCCGTGGCGGCTCGGGTGAACGGGTGTTTCAGCAATGCGATCAAGTCTTCCGGACGAGGGGACGTTCCGACGAGCCGTCCGACCTGGCGCAGAAACGTTCCCGGAGGCGTCAGGGAGAGCTGCATTCCGAAGCTGTTGTCGGGAACGATGTTCCAACGGGCAAGGGCGGCGGAAACACGGCGGACGAGATCCTGATCTCGGGTAACGAGTGCCGAGCGCTCCCCTTGCTGCACGGCTTTCCGAACTGCCACGGCAATTGCCAGCGCCTCTTCCCTGGATTCCGACGCCTCTACGAGTGCCATTGACGAAGTCACCTGTCGAAGGTCGCCGATCCCCGGGCCCTCCGACAGCCATTGGTCAGTGACCTGGGCCGGGCGCAGGGAAAGCGAGACGAGCCTGTTGCGGGCCTTGTCCGGAGGTTCGCCCCAGGTGACCGCTTGGTCGCGGGAAATGCCAAGTGCGGAGAACAGCGCCGCGAAGCGGTGCTGCGGATGGTCCTCGCAGTCGCGGCTCGAGCCAAGCGAATCCCAGATTGGCCCGGGAAGATCGACATCGAAGCCGGGCAGCACAAGCGCGCCCTGCGGGAGCCGCGCAACGGCGCACATCAACGTTCGGGTGGTCGTGCGCGAACCCGTCGAGCCGGCGATGATCACGGGAGTGTCAGGCGGATCGGATGCCCAGGCGGCACAGACCTGCTCGACCCCGAGCCTGCGCCGCGCCTCGAAGTCGAGACCGTCTTCTGAAACGCTCTCGACATAGGCCCCGACTATGTCGAGGAATCTCAGGCTTCGCTGCCAGTGCAGGGAGTCGTCGCCAATCTCGAGCGCGCGAACCTGTTCTGGAGCGACCCCTTCGCCCTGAATCTCGTCGAGAAGCGAGGCAAGGCTGTCCGCAAGACTGATCGCGGCGGTCGGATGGGCGAGGTCGGGCTCGGCGTCGACAAGGCGAGCGGTCAGTTGCGCCAGCTCAAGTTGGCGCCGGAGCCGGGACACGGGACGCGGAAGGTCGATTCCTGGAAGGATTCTCTCGATCTCGGTCACAAGCAGGATCCGGGGCAGGAGGCGAGGACCGGAAGCTCGAAAGAGGGAGGAAAGCCGTCGCTGCATGCGTCGGGAATTGACCAGGAGACGAACCCGGGCAAGGTCTTCCGGCGACCGTCCGGCATGGGCATCCAGGAGTCGCTCAACCACTACTCGCGGGAAGTCGGCCCCGGGCGGGACACCGAAGACGCGCGGACACTCTGACGGCTCAAACATGGCAAGCAAGGCCTTCGGCGATGCGCAGCCCCGCCGGGTGGCCCAGGTCGCACCAGTTTCCGTCATAGACCAGGCCGTGGAGATCCTCTTCTTCCGACAGCAGGTCCCAGTAGACATTCAGGGAAAACACTTTCTCGGCGACCCTATCAAGCTGGTCGGTCCTGATGACTTGCGCTCCGCCATAAATCAAGGCCCCCCCGCGTCGCACTCTCCCGTCTTCGAGGCGGAAGTCGCCGACGCTCGACGTGCCGTGTGCCGATGATTGCGGCACGAGCGCAAGCAGCGCCCGCATTTCGGGCCGCCATGTGTCAATGAGCGCCTTGACGGGATTGCACCCAAGCCAGGCAGCATCGGGATTGATCGTAATGACGGGAGCGGCTCCCAGGAGCGGCACCGCGGCTTTCAGACCGCCCCCTGTCTCCAGAATGTCGGGACGCTCACGCGAAATCGCGATGCCTTCGGATCGCAGAAAAGGCTCGATTCCATGCGGCAAGTGATGCGTGTTTGCCACGATGGTCGTGATGCCCGCGTCTCGCAGCAGTCCGATGCAATGGGAGATCATCGGCCGTCCAGCAAACGGCACCATGGGTTTGGGCATGTCCCGGCACAAGTCACCCATCCGCGTGCCGAAACCGGCGGCGAAGATCATGGCGGAGCGCGGCCGCGTCATGCCGCCATTTCGGGGGCAGGGAGTCCGGCTCGGAGAATTCCGCGCACATCGCGAAATGCCTCGTGTTCCGTCGCTTCCATGAGGCAGCGATAGACGCGCGGAACCTTTGGCAAGTGGCGCGTCCTGCCGAGGACTCTTGCTGCGCGATGAAAGATGCCGAGGATCCTCAGATTTCGCTGTGCAGAAAACGCGGCAAACGCGGTCCTCAACCTGGCCAGCCCGTCTCCCGAGACCGATGCGTATCTTTCGATGTATCGAGCGCGAATTGCAGGCGGCACTTCAACGCGCGCATCGGTCAGGAGAGAGACAAGGTCATAGACAGGATGCGTAAGGAAGGCGTCCTGGTAATCCAGGACCCCGAGTCGCGCTACACCCTCCCGATGAGGCAACGGCATCAGGTTGTCGGCGTGAAAGTCCCTGAGGGACACTGTGCAGCCTTCTGTCAGGAGCCGGGAAAGTATGTCCTTCAGCACGACCCTGAATTCATCGAGCGCGCCTGAGTCCGCGCCAGGAAAATGCTCGTCTGCAACGCGGGTCCAGTCGCACAGCCTCTCCGCCCCCGGGCAATGGAGCGGCGGTGGCGGCGCGTTTCGGATCGCGAGCAGAATCTCGATGCAGGCATCGAGAATGTCGGCCTGCGCGGCCCGGTGCGACATCATTTCGCTTGCCGGAACGGGGCCGAGATCTTCCAGCAACAAGAGCGCATTGTCGACGTCAGCGCCAAGGATCTCTGGCGCGGAAAGGCCAGCCTGCCTAAGCCAGGCCGTCATTCTCAGAAAGGGCGGAACGGATGCGCGATCACCTCCCGCGTCCATCAATATTGCGTTCTCGCCGTTTCTTGACAGCCGGAAATAGGATCTTTGCGACAGATCGCCCGAGATTGCCTCAAGCGTGGCACCGTCCCAGCCTTGTGACTTCAGGAACGACGTTGCGTTGTCATGCATCGATGTCTCCGATCATCGAGACGCAATTCTGCCAGCGATCCGACGCGGACCGAAGCGTCACCCTGCGACCCCTGTCCAGGACCTCAATGTCGAGCAGCAATGCGTCGTCGGGCATCACGTCAAGCCGGTCGGGCCACTCCACGAGGACGATTTCGTTGCCAAAGGCCTCTTGGAGCCCGAGCTCGGCAACCTCGGAAGCTTCGGCCAGACGGTAGAGATCCGCGTGCCAAACTTGGATGCCCGGCAATTCGTAGGCTTGAACAAGCGTGAAGGTCGGCGAAGGCACTTCCGGTTCGGGCTGACCCATCCTGAAGTGCAGCGCGGAAATTGCGGCGCGTGCAATGCAGGTCTTGCCCGCGCCGATCTGCCCTGCCAGCAGAACCGTGTCGCCAGGATTCAGCGCGTGCGCGAGTGCCGTGCCAAAGCGATCCGTCGCGGCCGCATCGGGCAGGAAGACCGACCCTTGGCTGCCAGGGACGGAGTCTGTGCGGCCAGCGGGGCCGGCGCTTGCGGACGACGGCTCCGCGCGTCCGGAGGATCTGACACGCGAGAACGCCACGTCATGCCCTGATCGGCCTGTTTTGCCCCAGCGGCGCCCTTTCTGCGCCTCCTGCATCGGCAAAGACCTCGCGATTCCAGCGGACATCCGCGATCGCTCCGGTTCGCTCGCCCGGCCCGTTGTCCGGCGCGCCGTACTCGCGGCCGTTTGAGAAACTCAGTTCGGCACCCGTTCGCTCAAGCAGCGTCTTGGCAATGAACATGCCGAGTCCCATGCCTTCATAGCGCAATCTTGAATCCCTCTTTCGGCGAATCATGTACGGCTCGCCGATCTGGCTGGCCGCAGTGGACGAATATCCCGGACCGTCATCCACGATCCTCACGACAAGCTGTTCGTCGTTCCAGGAGACGTCGATCCAGACGTTTGCACGGGCAAAGTCAACCGCGTTCTGGATCAGGTTTCGCAGTCCGTGAATGATCTCCGGCCGCCTGTCGATCGTGGGCTGGCGTGCATCAGTTGCGTCGGGGCCGTCGAATTCATAGTGGAGCTTCTTGCCCCGGTCGGCGTGCGGCTCTGCAGATTCGCGAATGACGGCGCTGATGGGCGCATGGTGGACATGCAGGTCGTCCTTTCCGGCACGGCCCATCGAGCTGAGAATGTCCCGGCATCGGTCGGCCTGGTCCCGGATTAGAATTGCGTCATCCTGCAGGACCGGGTTGTCGTGCAGTTCCTCCAGGAGTTCGCTGCTGGCAAGCTTGATCGTTGCGAGCGGCGTTCCCAGTTCGTGTGCGGCCGCGGCGACAACGCCGCCGAGATCCGTGAGCTTTTGTTCGCGCGAGAGCGCCAGTTGAGTCGCCGCCAGCGCTTCCGACAACGCTTGCATTTCGCCGGTCACTCGGCTGGCATAGACCGAGAGGAACAAGACGCCGATCACGATGGCGACCAGGAATCCGTAAGCGAAGATCCGGGGCATCTGCATGACGACCCCGTCCAGGGTCTGGAGCGGAAAGTGCCAGAACAGCAGGCATGTCGCCGACAGGACGGCCAACAGGGCAATGGCCGTCGCTGCGCGCGCATTGAGCGTCATGGCGGCGATGGCGACTGGCGCAATGATAAGGAGGGCAAACGGGTTGTTCAGCCCTCCGGTCAGGAAGATCAGGAGCGCGAGTTGAAGCACGTCAAAGGCAAGCATTCCGGCGACTTCGGCTTCAGACAGGCGCTTTGCCCGAGGATATACGGCGATGGCAAGGAGGTTGGCGGCCACGGATGCGCCAATCGCCAGCAGGCAGAGACCGAAATTCAAGTCCAGCCCGAACAGGCGCTGCGCGACGACAATCGCCGAGACCTGGCCGAAAATGGCAATCCATCTCAGCACCACCAGCGTCTGGAGCCGAACCCAGTTCGTGCGCGGTCCGTATGGCTGAATCGACGTTTCGGCCATGACCATCCTTTCACGTCGGATTGTATTGTATTCCTTCGGGCCGTCGGTGATCAATGACTCCGCTGGCGCGAGGTCGGGGGCCCATGTTCCGATGTTGACCATGATTCTCTTTGGCGTGTGCGGCGCACGCTCCCTTGATGATTCTGCCAGGAGGGCTGGCCGCCATGCCGGTTCTCGCAGCGGCATCGCATGGTCTCGACCGTGCAGCCGAGCCCGCCCCACGGGCAAAAAGCCATGACGTGCCCAGGACAGGCGCATCTGCAGGCGACGGCAATTTGCGTTGGTCACTTCAAGGACCTTGGAAGGCATGTCGAAGGAGGCTGCGTTCATGCCGCCCACCCGTTGGCATAGCGCCCGAAACCGGATGACCGCATGAACAGGACGGCAATCGTGCTTGCAGGTCTTGGCCTGCTGGTTCTCGTGAGTGGAACCGCACTTTTTGCGCTCCTGAACGCAAGGTCCGATTGTGACGTCTCTTCTGCGGTCGGCGCAACGATCGGAGGTCCCTTCGAACTTGTCGACAGGGACGGCGAACTTGTGACGGACATGGAAGTGCTGAACCGCCCGGCCCTGGTCTATTTCGGCTACACCTTTTGTCCCGATGTCTGTCCGTTTGACATGGCGCGCAACGCGCTTGCCGCCGATCTTCTGGCGGACCAGGGACACGACATCGCTCTCGTGTTCATCTCTGTTGACCCCGAGCGCGACACACCCGAAGTGCTGGGCCAATATGCCGATGACATGTTTCCGGAGATGGTTGCGCTCACGGGTAGCGCGGAACAGGTCAAGGCGGCAGCGAAGGCGTATCGTGCATACTTTGCAAAGGGCGAGGGGAGCGGCGAATTCTATCTCGTTGACCACTCCACCTTTACGTACCTGATGTTTCCCGGCAACGAGCTCGGCGCGTACTTTCGCCGTGAGGACACGGCAGAAGGAATCGCGGAGACCGCGGCATGCCTAATCGAGTCCTGAAGATTTGACGACAGGCGGGCTAGCGATTAGCCTCGCCGGAACCGAATACGATTGAAAAGATGCCGGAAGAGATTGGACCAGATCCATCGCTCCTGATCGTGGACGACGACGAGCCGTTTCTGAGACGCTTGGCTCGGGCAATGGAAAAACGAGGCTTTGACGTCGTAACAGCCGACTCGGTTGCTGCCGGCAGGGCTGCCGCCGCCGCACGGCCTCCGGCATACGCGGTTGTCGACTTGCGGCTTGAAGACGGAAACGGACTGGACGTGGTCGAGAGCATTCGTGAACGAAGGAACGACAGCCGCATTGTCGTCCTGACAGGTTACGGCGCGATTGCCACCGCTGTGGCAGCGGTCAAGATCGGGGCGACGGACTACCTGTCAAAGCCGGCGGACGCCAATGACGTTACGGCCGCGCTGCTGGCGCCGGAAGGCGAAATGCCCCCGCCGCCGACCGATCCGATGAGCGCCGATCGGGTTCGTTGGGAGCATATCCAGCGGGTCTACGAGCTGTGCGGCAGGAATGTCAGCGAGACGGCGCGGCGCCTGAACATGCATCGGCGAACCCTTCAGCGCATTCTGGCCAAGCGGTCGCCGCGCTGAGCTATCCCATTTCGGCCAACAGCGCGTTGTGCCGCTCCACGAATGCCAGTCGCGATTCGATGGGTGGCCGGAGCAAGATCGAGAGGCCCTTCACCAAGGACATGTCGGGACGCCCGAAAAACCTGTTTGCCTCGGATTCGGCGAAGCCCGCAATTTGAGTCGCCTCGAACCAGGCAGACATCCTGTCCGCCCGCTTGATCCTGGACTTGACCGTCCTTGGCACCGCGACCGGCAGGCCGAAGCGGAGGTGAATTGCCGCCGTGAGGCGGTCGTCCAGCGCAGAATATCCGGGGCCGACCGAGGATTTGACGGGCGCGATCATGTCGCCGATCACGTATTCCGGCGCATCATGCAGGAGCGCCGCAAGCCGCCACTTTGCGGGAGCCTTCGGCACGAGGCGCGTGAACATGGTCTCCACCAGCAACGAGTGTTCGGCGACGGAATAGGGATACTCCCCTTTGGTCTGGCCGTTCCAGCGGGCGACAAAGGCCAGCCCATGCGCGATGTCCTCGATCTCGATGTCAACGGGCGTGGGATCCAGAAGATCCAGCCTTCTTCCGGACAGCATTCGCTGCCATGCTCGTGGTTCCGTCTTCCTGGGGGCCATGACGCGAAGTCGTGCACCAATGTCGGCGGCGCGGTCAAGAGAAACTGAATTTGGCGTCGACCGCGATTCAGGACAAGAAAACGTGGGACTTTCGGTCCGTCTCGGGAAGGTTGCCCTGCCTTGCCGAGAGTCCTGTCCACAGGCTCCGCGCCGACCGCCGATGCCGACAGCATGAAGCCCCTCGTTCATGACTTGCGTTCATGCAAGTTCCTTCGAAAGTCGTGACGCACTGGCGGCGGGCCGCGGGCCGTTTCCCGTCAACCTTGGTTGTCGGAGGAATGCGCCAATGCTAATTGACCGCGAAACGCGGTCGAGTGGAGCAGAAGACCATGCCAAAAGACTACGTCGTGAAGGACATTTCGCTGGCCGATTTCGGGCGCAAGGAGCTGGACATCGCCGAGACGGAAATGCCCGGCCTGATGGCGATCCGGGAGGAATACGGAGAGAAGAAACCCCTCTCTGGCGCGAGAATCGCCGGCTCCCTGCACATGACGATCCAGACGGCTGTCCTGATTGAAACGCTCAAGGCGCTTGGGGCCAATGTCCGCTGGGCGTCGTGCAACATATTTTCGACACAGGATCACGCGGCGGCCGTGATCGCCGCCGGCGGAACCCCGGTATTCGCCGTGAAGGGCGAAACGCTCGAAGAGTACTGGACCTACACGGACCAGATCTTCCAGTTCCCGGAAGGCGGGGCAAACATGATACTGGATGACGGCGGCGACGCGACGCTGTACGTCCTGACCGGCGCGCGCGTCGAGGAAGGCGAAGGCGGCCTCATCGCGACCCCCGAAAGCGAAGAGGAAGAGGTCCTGCATGCGCAGATCAGGAAGCGCCTGGCGGAGAGCCCGGGCTGGTTCGTGAAGCAGCGCGACATGATCCGGGGTGTTACGGAAGAGACCACGACGGGAGTCAATCGCCTGTACAAGATGGTGGAGGACGGCCAGCTCCCGTTCCCTGCGATCAACGTCAACGACAGCGTGACGAAGTCCAAGTTCGACAACAAGTACGGCTGCAGGGAAAGCCTCGTTGACGGCATTCGGCGCGCGACTGACACGATGATGGCCGGAAAGGTCGCCGTGGTTTGCGGCTATGGCGACGTCGGCAAGGGTTCTGCAGCCTCGCTTCGCGGCGCAGGCGCGAGGGTCAAGGTGACCGAAGTCGATCCGATCTGCGCGCTGCAGGCGGCGATGGACGGCTACGAGGTCGTTCTGCTGGAAGAGAGCCTGGACGCGGACATCTTCATCACCTCGACCGGAAACAGGGACGTCATTCGCATTGAGCACATGCGCGAGATGAAGGACATGGCGATCGTCGGCAACATCGGGCACTTCGACAACGAGATCCAGGTTGCCAACCTGAGGAACCACAAGTGGACCAACATCAAGGAACAGGTGGACATGATCGAAATGCCTTCGGGCAACCGGATCATCCTGCTTTCCGAGGGCCGGCTGCTGAATCTCGGCAACGCCACGGGGCATCCCAGCTTCGTCATGTCGGCGAGCTTCACCAACCAGGTCCTGGCACAGATCGAGTTGTTCACGAAGGGCAGCGAATACGGCAAGGAGGTCCGCATTCTTCCGAAGCACCTCGACGAAAAGGTCGCGAGGCTGCACCTGGACCGGATCGGCGCGAAGCTCACGATGCTGGACGGCGAGCAGGCAAGCTATATCGGCGTGAAGCAGGACGGCCCGTTCAAGCCCGAGCACTACCGATACTGAAAGACCGAAAGCGCGCCATGTCGCCCGAAGCGCAGGGCGTCACGGAAACGGGCCGGCAATCCTGCCGATTGCCGCCAAGTCAGAAACTGTATTGCAGGCTTATCCCGATGTGGCTGTCGCGCCGGACGTCGTAGGCGATGTCATCGGTTTCAAACCCGATGTGGGAGGTCGATTCCACGTTCAGCGACAAGCTGTCCGAAAGCCGGCGATTGAACTCGGCGCTCAAGACGCGGCTGTCGGCCTCACGGGAATCGAGAACCCCAAGGAAGAAATTTGTCCCATGCTCGTCGTTCAGGTCGACGCGTGCGCCCAAGAATACGGAATTTGCGAGCGCATCGGTCGCATTGCGCTCTCGGTCGTCACGGAGCCACTCGGCAAACAGGCTCAGGTCGGCATCCGTGTCCCAAGGGCCGTTGACGGAATACTCGCCACCAAGGATTGACGCAGTGTAGTCTTCCTCTTGAAGGATCCGGTTCCGCCCGCCGGTTCGACGGATCGCCTCAAGCTTCAGCAGCAAAGGTCCCGTGGTGATCTGGCCGTCCAGTCCGATCTGGCGAATCTGCTCGTAATGCGGCGCGAGGCTCGCGACGGCGGGGTCGAAGTTGAAGGTGGGTTCGCGGCTGGTGCCGTCGAACACGCTGAGCCCGATGTCGAGCGGCCCGAAGCTGTTGCTGTAACGGCCCGCGAGATCGAGATGCCATTCCTCGTCCGGGGACTCGTACGTGGTTCGGCTGTTGTCGACGACCAGCTGTCCACGAAGCCGCCCTTGCATTCCCGGAAAGGTGCGCTTGCGATGTCCGGTCAGTCCAAACAGCTCAAGCACTCCCCAGTCGCCTGACAAGGTGAAATGCACCATCGGCTGACCGAGCTTGGTCTTGGCATCCGGATGCTCGACCAGGTCGGTCTGGTTGATGATGTCTACAAGCGAACGCGCCTCGGCAACGCCCCAGAAGACCCGGTCGATGCCTGCGCGGAGTTCCCATTCGCCGTCGCCCGCATCGCCGTAGGTGAGAAAGTAGGCCTCCCGCAGGTCGGCGTGCGTGCGCTCCGGATCCCCGGCATCGAAACGCAGGAACGGCGTGATGGATACGCTGCTGCCGCCGTCTCCCTCGATGTAGGCCGTCGCTTCCATGCTGAAGCCGCTTGCATGCGACCGCTGTCCCGCGTGAGCGCCGGCTTCCGGGAAGATCCGCGTTTCCGCCGCAAACGTCCCGAAAATGTCCACCCGGTCGGAAAGCCAGGACTCGGAATGTGCCGGCTTCGGCATGAGGACAAGCAGCGCCCACAGCAATGCTGAGGCACGGGTCAACCGGTTTGCCATCAGCACATCCCCGACTCCGTTCCGAATTGCGCCACCACGAATTAAGTTAAGATCAAAGGACGAGACTTGTCCACAGCCGACTTTGGTCCGTGAGCAACGAGGACGGCGCCAGCCTGGAAGGCGGCGCCCGTCTTCGTTGCCGAGCAAGAAGGCCGCCACGCGGCAGTCCGTTTCCGGCGCCTGCCCGTGACGGCACCCTCGGCCGCCCGGATTGCGGGCGACGGGCGGGCGGATCGCCGCCGGTCGGTTCCCGGTCTGCCAGCGGACCCAGCCCGCGCCGCGACGCCTGGCCATCAGGACCTGTCCTTCTCTCCACGATGTCGCCCACGGCAAGCTGTGGATGAAGCCGGGATCGACCACGCCCGCCAGCTTCCGGAAATGTGTCGCCGCGCCGACGTGCCGGGCCGTGCCGAACAGCTCCCGCACCTCGGTCGGTGCCCGGCCGCGGGAAACCCGGCCAGGCCGACGGTCCCGGGGGCCGGACCACGTTTGCGCCGAGCAATCGTCCTTGCGGCAGGGATCCGGAAGTCCGGAAACGCAGCCACACGAAACGAGTTGCCGTCGTTTCGCAAGCCGGATACGAATTTTCGGAAGGATTGAGTCATGATCGAGCCGTTGCAACATATCTGTGCACATGAGACGGCCCCGAAGTCGCTGGAACGTCAAGGTCTCCGTCACCGCCACAAGGCGCGGTGTCCCGATCCGGCGTCGGACGGATCTCAAGTGCTGGAAGGCGTTCAAGGCGGTCACGCAGCCAGCGGACCCGTGATGCGCCCAGGACAAGCTCGTTCAAGCAGGCTAGGGCGAGCCGAACATGGTGCCGGCGTGCGTCGGCGCGAGTCGGCGCGATGATGCCCGCGCTCCTGGACCGCTACATCACCTGCGTTCTGCGCTTCCGGTGGCTGGTTCTCGCGCTGGCCTCGCTGGCCATGCTCGCGGCGGCGGCGGGCCTGCCCGGCCTGACCGTGTCCGGCAGCTACCGCGTGCTGTTCGGGGCGGACAACCCCCATCTTCTCGCGTTCGATGCGGTGCAGGACACGTATTCCGCGTCACGAACCGCATTGATTGCCGTCGCGCCCCGGGATGGTTCTGTGTTCACCCGCGAGACCCTCGACGCAGTCGAACAGTTGACCGAGGCGGCATGGCTGACGCCGCATTCGGTCCGGGTCACTTCGCTGACAAACTATTTCCACAGCGAAGCGATCGAGGACGAACTGACAATCGAGCCCTTGGTCGAAGATGCAATGTCCTTGAGCGACGCGGAACTCGACCGGGTTCAGGCCATCGCCTTGAACGAGCCCGAACTTGTCGGGCAGCTGGTTGCTGCCGACGGGCGGGTGGGCGCGCTGATCATCGATTTCATCCTGTCCGAGCCGGAAGAGCCCGCGTGGGAGGAGATTTCGAACTATCTCAGGGGGTTGCTCGACGAGGCCAGGGCCGCGCATCCGGACCTTTCCTATTTCCTGACTGGCAACGTGATCTTGAACCAGACCTTCGAGGATGCCGGAAAGGACGCGGAGGAACTCATCCCGGTCGTGTTCTTCGTCGTCATGACAATCGCCGCCCTGCTTCTTCGCTCTGTCTACGCAGCCGTTGCCGTCGGAATCGCTGTCGTGTTCGTCGTGCTGACAGCCGTGGGTGTCGCGGGCTGGCTTGGCACGATGCTCACGCCAATCAGCGCGAGCGTGCCGATCATCGTCATGGCGGTGGGGGTCGCCCATTCAATCCACATCGTGACCACGGCACAGGCGGGCATGCGCGAAGGCCTGGAGCGCAACGCTGCGCTGGCGGCCTCGCTTCGCGAAAACATGTATCCGGTGTTCCTGACGTCCGCCACGACCGCGATCGGATTTCTCAGCCTGAACACGTCGAATTCGCCGCCGTTTCACGTCCTTGGCAACCTGGTGGCGCTTGGCGTTCTGTTCACGTTCGTCTATGGCGTGACGCTCCTGCCTGCGTTGCTTTCGGTCATGCCGCTGAAGGCGCCTCGGCATCGCGCCGGACGCCAGGGCCTTTTCGACCGCTTGGGAGACTTTGTCATCGCGCGCCGTCGGCCGATTCTGTGGCTCGGGATCCTCGTGGTCGCGATTTTCGCGGCGGGTCTCCCCCGAAACGAGGCGAGCGACAACTGGCTGCACCATTTCGACGATCGTTACGCATTTCGCACCGATACGGAATTCATCGTCGAGAACCTGACCGGCCTGGACCGGCTCGACTATTCGTTGAGTTCCGGGAGCGAGGGTGGCATCACCGAGCCCGATTACCTGCGCAAGCTCGAGGCCTTTGCGACCTGGTATCGCGCACAGCCCGAAGTGCTTCACGTTCAGGCCTTCTCGGACATCATGAAGCGCGTCAACAAGAGCATGCACGGGGACGACCCGGCGTTCTACCGGATTCCGGAGGAGCGCGAACTTGCCGCGCAACTGCTGCTGCTCTACGAGTTTTCGCTGCCCTTCGGCGCCGACCTGAACGACCGCATAGACATCGGCAAGTCGTCGACGCGAATGACGGTGGCGCTCGACAACACGTCCACGAAGGAACATCTCGACATTGATGCGCGCGCCCAGGCCTGGTTGCAGGACAATGCGCCCGATCTCGCGGGCCCGGCCTCGGGCTTCACCATGATTTCCGCGCATCTGTCGGACCGGAACGTCGAAAGCATGCTGAGAGGCACGATTCTCGCCACTGGCCTCATTTCCCTGATCCTGCTCCTGGTCTTCCGAAACGTCCGTGTCGGCCTGATCTGCCTGGTGCCCAATTTCGTTCCTGCGGCAATGGCGTTCGGCCTGTGGGGGTACCTCTCGGGCGTCATCGGTCTCGGCGCATCCGTGGTGGTCGCGGTCGCCATCGGCATCATCGTGGACGACACGATTCACTTTGTCTCGAAGTACCTGAGCGGCCGTCGGCAGGGCCTGTCACCGCCCGAGGCGGTTCGCGAAACGTTTCGCACAGTGGGGCCGGCGTTGTGGGCCACCACCGCCATCCTGGTGGCCGGCTTCCTGGTGTTCGCCTCGTCGGGGTACGAACCGAGCTGGACGCTTGGCGTCCTGGTGTCGATCACGATCGGAATCGCGCTCATTGCCGATGTCTTGCTTCTTCCCGCCCTGCTGATGGCGGTCGACCGGAAAGATTCATGACGCTCGGCATGGCGTGATCGCCAAAGGACCGGGCAGGGCCGCCGTCCGGCCGGCAATGCCTGCGACCCGTCCGATCCGAAGCGCACCGCATTCCGACCCTGGCCGGGAAGGGGGTCTTTCGGGCGCCCGGGCGCGCCATGCTCATGAATGGAGCCCTTGGCCGCAAATGGCAGCTTGTCGAGAGTTCCGTCATGGACAAGCTTCCGCGCCACCGCCCATGATCGGCACCCGCTGACGGGATGGCGGGCAGCTTTCCGCGACGCGCGGCGCATCGCCGTCCGATCATGCCGACAGCAGCATCTCGATAGTTGCACCGCTTGAGGGATACTTTGCAAGAAGGTCGCTCGAGACCCGTATCCTTGCCGAAGTCACCAGAATGCGTGGCGAGGGACCGTCTGCAAATGCGCAGGAGGTCGGGCGCGGGAACGGCGTTCCGTACGTCTCGACGAGCGTCCCGTCAGGGGCGTATTTCACGATGGCCCAGCCGTCCCACATGGCGATGAAGATGTTGCCTTGCGGGTCGATGTCGATCCCGTCCGGGTTGCCGGGCATGTCGTCCGGAAAGCGGATCAGGTCGCGGCGGTTGGCGATTTTGCCCGCGTCCGCGTCAAAGTCGTAGATGTAGAGGACGCGGTCGGCGGTGTCGACGAGATACATGGCTTGGCCGTCCGGCGACCATCCCATGCCGTTCGGAAGCGTCAGGCCGGCTTCCATGCGGCGGGCACTGCCGTCGGGGTCGACCCGGTAGAGCGATCCTGCGCCGCGTGTGAGACTGAACGCGAGCGAGCCAACCCAGAATCGTCCCCCGGCGTCAAGCTTGCCATCGTTGAACCGGTTGGTCGGAATGTCTGCCTCGGGATCACCGAAATCCCGGACGACCCTGCCGCTCACCGGCTCGATGATCCTGATTCCGGTTAGGCCGGCAACCAGCAAGCCTTCAGCCGTCTCCGCAACGGCCGTAACCATGTCCTTTTGCGGGAAGGCGTCCGTTTCGCCGGTTGTCAGGTCAAGGCGGAATATGCATGGCCGACAGATGTCAACCCAGTAGAGGATCCGGCCATCATGGCTGAGCGTCGGGCTCTCGCCGATCAAGTTGCTGAAGTCGGCCAGTTTTCTGACGTTTCGAACCTGCAGGCCCCGCGGCTGCGGCGCAGTCGAGACCGGGCGGGGCGCTCCGCCGGCCTGCAGCGAGGCCAGCCGTGTCGCTTCAATGACGCTGGGCCCAAGCCGGTGCAGGGCATCGCGGCTCAGGCGATCGCTGGCGCCGCTCAGCCCGATCGCGGCGACGGTGATGCCTCGATGATCGACAATCGGCGCGGCGGCACCCGAGATCCCAGGAACATCCTCGTCAATCTCTATGGCATAGCCGCGGGCATTGACCAGATCGAGATGGCGGCTCAGTTCCGGCAAGCCGTCATACGTTCCGCCATTCAGGATTGCGTCGGCATCCTCTTCCAGGATGCGTTGCCGATCCTTGTACGACAGCCCCGCGATGAGAGCCTTTCCGATGGCCGAGCGCCACAATGCCACCCGTTGACCTACGCGAGATTGTTCGCGCAGGTGGTGGCTGCTCTGCAGGCCGTCAATGTAGACCCCGCCATCCGGGGTCAGGATGGCAAGCGAAACGGTTTCGTTGGTCGCAGCGTGCAGCTTCCGCATCTCGTTCATCGCGACGCCGCGCAAGTCAAGATCCTGCCAGACCTGGCGAGACAGTTCGAACAGCCGCATGCCCAGTTGGTAGGTGTTGTTGACCGAATCGAATCGCGCCATGCCGTGATCGATCAACGTGGCCAGCAGCCGGTGAGCCGTCGGCTTGGTCATCCCCAGACCGGACATCACCGTCCTGAGCGTGACCGGTCCGTTCTGCGATCCCAGAAAGTTCAGTATTTCCAGCCCCTTCGCGAGCGTAGCAGAACGCGCCTTCATTTGGCTTTTGGTCATGGCGCGGCGGTCCCCCCACATTGACAGAGCCTGTTCGCCAGTGTATTAGGCACCCGGTGTCTTGAATGTCAAGACACTATCTTGAATAATGAGACGCCCAAAATGGATCTGTGCCTGAACAACCGACTGGCCGTGATTACAGGCGCCGCGCAGGGCATCGGGGCCGCACAGGCGAAGGCGTTTGCCGAAGAGGGCGCGTCGCTCTTGCTGATCGACCAGGACGAGGCGGCGTCGGGGCTCGCAGAAGCCCTTGGCGGCGGATCATTGATCGGAGACCTTGCTGAGCCCGGCCTGGCTAAATCCATCGCCGATCGGGCCGCGGGCATGGGAGGTGCCGCGATCCTGATCAACAATGCCGGGATTTCGCGACCGTCACCCCTGTCTGAGACGTCCGACAAGGACTGGCACGCAGTGATGGACATCAATGCAGGCGCCGCGTTTCGGCTGACCCGGGCGCTCTGGAGCCAACTGGCGACGCATTCGGGCTCCGTCATCAACATCGCTTCATTTGCAGCCAAGCGATCAACGCTCTTCGGCAACAACAGCACCTATGTCGCCTCGAAGCACGCGATCGCAGGCCTGACCCGGGCGGCGGCATTCGAAGGCGCCACGCAAGGGGTTCGCGTCAACGCGATTGCTCCAGGTGTTGTCGACACGGAAATGGTCAAGCTGCACGACGAAACCACGCGTCAAAGGATCAAGGCCTTGATCCCGCAGGGCCGGTTCGCCGACCCGGCCGAGATTGCGGACCTGGCGCTGTTTCTCGCCTCGGCGCGAGCACGGCACATCTGCGGAGAAGTGATCAACATCAACGGCGGTCTCCACATGGATTGAGAATGGGTGACGCGCTCGAAATATCACGGATCCGCCACTGGATCGTTCACGTGCCGCTCGTGTCGGAGATTTCTTGGTCGTCCGGCAAGCGGACCGGATCAACGCGCCTGGTTTGCGAGGTCACGACTGAAGGCGGGGTTAGAGGCTACGGGGAAACCATTTGCCTTCTGGATTTCGTTCCGGCGGTGTTCGAGGGTCTGGTCACGCCGCTTGGCATGGGACGCAGGATCACGGATGTCGAACGCCTGACACGGGCAGCAGAGGGAGCGGGCTACTACCATCACAAGCGGGCGCTGGTCTTTGCCTTGTCGGCGCTCGAGATGGCGATGTGGGATGCGTGCGGCAAGCATGCCGACATGCCCCTGCACCAGATGTGGGGCGGCTCCTATCGTTCAAGGGTCGAGATGTGCGCCTATGTCTACATTTCGCACCCCGAAACGGTTGCCGAGGCACTGATCGGATATCGGCGGCAAGGGTTCCGATCGTTCAAGCTCAAGGTCGGCCTCGATCCCGAGCAGGACATCGCGCTGGTTGCCAAGGCCCGCGAAGTGCTCGGGCCGTCCGTCAATTTGCGAATCGATGCCAACGGCGCATGGACGCCTGCCATGGCCAAGCGGATGCTCGCCCGGCTGGCGCCCTACGATCTGCAATACGTTGAGCAGCCGATGCCGGTCGAAGACCTGGCCGGCGCCGCCCGGTTGCGGGAGGCAAGCCCGGTTCCGATCTGCGTGGACGAGGGCGCATATACGCTGCAGGAGACCATGACCGCGATTCGGCTGGGTACCGCGGACGTGGTGTTGGTTGATCCCCACGAAGCCGGCGGCCTTTGGCAATGCCTGAAAGCCGGGGCGGTCTGCGAGGCCGCCGGCATCCACGTGGGCATGCATTCCGGAGGCGAACTCGGCCTCACCCAGGCGGCCTATCTGCAGCTTGCAGCATCGATGCCGAACGCCAAGATCGCGCTCGACACGATTTACCAGCTCCATGCAGATGACATCCTGACGCGACGGATCGCGTTCGAGGGCGGACACGCAGATGTGCCAACGGGTCCGGGGCTGGGGGTCGAAGTCGACCTGGAGAAACTGGAGCGCTACCGCACGGACGAGATCGTCTCTGCCTATCGCGATCCGGACAATCCCGACTGGTTTGCCGAAAAGCCGGCACACTGAGGGAGGCAGGAATGGCGACTCCCACGGTATTGATCACGGGTGCCAGCAAGGGCATCGGCCGCGCCATGGCTGAACATCTGGCCACGGAAGGCTGGCAGGTCATCGCGACCAGCCGGCGAGAGCCGGAAATGCCGTTCGTGTCGCAGCAGATCGTCCACCGTGTGGCCGATGTTGCCAGCGAGCAGGATGTTCGAGGCCTGTTCAGCGACCTTTCCAGCGAAAGCACGCGCCTCTCCGGCCTTGTCAACAATGCTGCGCTGCAGGGCGGCAGGCCGATTCACGAACAAGAGCTTGCCGACTGGCAGGCCATGCTGGACACCAACCTGACCGGAACATGGCTTGTCACCAAGCACGCGCTGCCAGTCCTGGCTGACGGCGCGTCGGTGGTCAACGTCGGTTCGGTGGCCTCGGTGGCGGGGTTTGCCGGACGGTCCGCCTATTGTGCGTCGAAACACGGCATTTTGGGATTGACCCGAGCGCTGGCGGCGGAGTTCGCGCCCAGGGGCATCCGGGTCAATCACCTGTGCCTGGGGAGCTTCGACACGCCGGGGCTGCAAGAGGTGGCAAAAGCCTCCGGCCGCCCTGTCGCCGATTTCGCCGATCGGCAGCTGCTCGGCCGCTTGGGCGACCCCTGCGAGGCCGCGGAGGCCTGTGCGTTTCTGCTTTCCGACAAGGCTGGCTTCATCACCGGCACTTCGCTGACTGCCGATGGCGGTCTGCTCAACAAGGGCACGTTCGGATGATTGCGTGCCTGCAACACAACCACGAGAAGGAGATTGACCAATGAAACACATGCTGATCGGAACGCTGACGGCGGCCTCGACGCTGCTGGCTGCGCCTGCAGTCGCGGACACCAAGCTGGTCGTTGCGGGATCGGAAGCGGTCGATTCGCTGCTTGACCGAATGGCAGTCAAGTTCGATGAGATCCTGAACGCAAAGGCGGGCGAGCTCTTCGACGTCAACCTGATCCGGGGACAGTCCTTGGGCAACGCGACACAGGTGATGGAACAGCACCAGGCGGGATCTGTGGACGTGATGTATTCTCGCCCCGACTGGTTCACCTCGAATGTGCAGGACTTTCAGGTCCTGAGCTGGGGCTTCACCTTTCGCGATCGCGAACACATGCAGACCTTCCTGGAAAGCGACATCTTCGATGGCATGAACCAGCAAGTCGTCGACAAGATGGGCGTGCGGATCCTGTCGGTCGCCGTCGACCAGCCCCGCATCCTCTATACGCGCGAGCCTGTATCGAGCGTGGACGACGTGCAGGGCATGAAGATGCGTGTTCCCGGGATCAAGGCTTATCTGAAACTGTGGGAGACCATCGGCACCGTGCCGACGCAGGTCGCCTGGGCGGAGGCGTTCCTGGCGCTCAAGACCGGCGCGGTTGACGGGGCCGAAGCGGACGCGTCCGGCGCGTACAGCCAGAAATTTCACGTTGCCGCCCCGAACATCACGCTCACCAACCATCTGATGTCCTCAGCGCACATCTCGGTCAACGAAGCCAAATGGAACAGCCTGACCGCCGAGCAGCAGCAGGTGCTGCAGGCAGCCGCCACGGAAGCCGTGAACTGGATGTCTGAGACGGCACTGGGCGACAGCATGGCGACGCTCGACAAGATGGTGGCCGAAGGCGCCACGGTTTCAGAGATCGACAACGGCCCCTTTTCGGAAAAGGCCCGTGCCGGCGTGACGGAAATGGAAGCTGAAGGGTTGTGGAGCAGCGGTCTCTGGCAGAAGATCCGAGACCTTGAGGGCTGACAGTAAACCGGGGCCGGGCAGTCCGGCCCCAGTTTTCCTCGGAAGGAGCGAAAGCGACGCATGTTTGCGTTCCTGAGAAGCGGACTGAGATGGATCGGGCGGATCGAACTGGCCCTGGCATCGGCAGTCTTGATGGGCATCGTGTTGATGATCCTGGCTCAGGTCTTGCTGAATGCCGGGTTGGGCAACCCGATCACCTGGGAGCAGGAAGGAGGCGCCTATGCGCTGGTCTGGCTCACGTTCCTTGGGGCATCGGTCGGTCTGAAGCAGATGCGCCACGTGACGATCGTGTCTTTCGTGGGTCGACTGCCGACAAGGGCGCGCAATGCCGTTCGAGCCCTTGTCTTTGCCGGGATCATCTGGACACTTGTCGTGCTGCTGCGCGAACTTGGCCCGATCATGGAAATCGAGGCGCGCTCGACCACGATCGCGCTGCCCATCGACCTGCCGCGCTCCTATTTCTTTTCGGTACCCCTGATCCTCACCAGCAGCCTGATGCTGCTCACCGCGCTGTTCTATTTCCTGGAAGCCGTTGCCGGAGTCGTTCTTGACGATCACGACGCGCGGCCCGAGCGCGAACGCCGGATCATGGATTAGCGACGATGCTATGGCTTCTTCTCGTCATCCTCGCGGCACTCGTGCTGCTGGAGATGCCGATCGCCTTCGCCCTTCCTGCCTCGGCGCTGGCATATCTTCTCATCGCGGATACCGTCCCGCCAATGCTTGTCGTGCAGCGGGTGGCATCCGGGCTGGAGAGCTATGTGCTGCTGGCCATCCCGCTTTTCATTCTGGCAGGCAACCTGTTCAACTCGGCTGGCATCGCCACCCGGATCTTTGATTTCGCCACGGCGCTGGTCGGGCACGTCCGCGGATCGCTGGGCCATGTTAACATCGTGGCCAGCGTCATCTTTTCCGGCATGTCGGGCGTGGCGCAGGCCGACGCGGCGGGGCTGGGTGCCGTCGAAGTGCGCGAGATGAAGCGTCGCGGCTTCAGCGCCGAGTTCAGTGCGGCGATCACGGCCGTGTCTTCAATTATCGGCCCGATCATCCCTCCGTCGGGCATCATGATAATCTATGCCGTGCTGGCCAACGTTTCAGTGCCCGATCTGTTCCTGGCGGGCATCGTGCCGGGTGTCCTGATGTCGCTGGTGCTGATGGCCGTGGTCTACTGGCTGGCAAGCAGCGGGCGCATTGAAGCCCCCGTCCTGCCACGTCAGAGTCCCCGTGGCGTCGCGCTTGCCTTCTGGCGGGCGTTGCCGGCGCTGATGGCTCCCGCGTTCCTGATCGGCGGAATCCTCACCGGCCTTGCCACGCCGACACAGCTTGGCGCGGTGACGGCAGCCTATGCAATTGTGCTCGGCTTTGCCACGCGGGAGCTGACGCTGGCTCGATTGTGGCTCTCGATCCGCGAAACCGTTGCCACTTGCGGGGTCCTGGTCTTCATCATCGCGGCAGCGACGCCTTTCAGCGCCATCCTCGCGATCGAAGGCGTGCCCAACAGGCTGGCCGAACTCCTGCTGTCGATCAGCGACAACCCGTTGATTGTTCTTCTGATCGTGAACATCGCACTCCTGGTATTCGGGTGCGTGATGGACACCACCGCCATCCTGCTCGTCGCCGTGCCGGTCCTGGTGCCGGTGATGCAGTTGATGGGTGTGGACCCGGTGCACTTCGGGCTTGTCATGGTAGTCAATCTGCTGATCGGAACCCTTACGCCACCGTTCGGCATACTGCTCTTCGTGATGACTGAAGTGGCGAAGGTCGAATACCGGGCCCTGTTGCGCCAGACCCTGCCGTTCTACATTCCATTGTTCCTGTTTCTGATCGTCATCACCTATTGGCCTGCCCTGTCGCTTACGCTGCCGGAATACGTGTTCGGTCGATGACTGCTGACCGCCCCGAAGGAAGGGGTCTTGCAGCGCGCCGAGGGCAAGGACGGAACCGGGCGCAGTGCATGCAAACGTGGCTGCGCGCGCGGATCAGGCCCGCGCAAGGGAAAGGCCCGGACCGACAGAAAGGCGAATTTGCTTAGCGGACAAGAATGGCCCTGAAGTCATTGACGTTGGTTCCGGTCGGGCCTGGCGTGAACAGGTCTTCCAGCACATCGAATCCTGTCCAGCTGTCGTGCCGGGCAAGCAGCGCTCCAGGATTCAGTCCCGCCTTGCGCATCCGTGCCCAGGTCCGGCCGTCCGCGAACGCGCCGGCGTTGCCTTCAGTGCCGTCAATCCCGTCGGTGTCGGCAGCCAGGGCGGCAACGTCCAGCCCTTCCGCGCCACCGGCGAAAGCAAGCAGGAACTCGCTGTTTCGCCCTCCGCGCCCTCCGCCGCCTTCAACGGTCACCGTGGTTTCTCCCCCGGACAGGATCACGGCGGGTGCCGCGAACGGGCGGTCGCGAAGCCTGACTTCCCGCGCGATGGCGGCGTGGACGAGCCCGACATCACGCGCCTCTCCCTCGATGGCATCTGACAGGATGAAGGCACGAATGCCATCACGTTCCGCGCGGGCAGCCGCGGCTTCCAAGGAAAGCGTAGCCGACGCAACAATCGAAACCGTGTTGCGTGCGAACCGCTCATCGTCCGGGGACGGGGCATCCGTCGCGGCGTCAAGGTAGTCGCGGACTCGGTCGGGCAACCTGATCTGATGGACGTCAACATGTTCGCGTGCCGCGCTCAACCCCGTTCGATCGGGCACCGTTGGTCCCGATGCAACCTGGGCGGGATCGTCTCCCGGCACGTCTGACACGATCAGGCTGACGACGCGTGCGGGATGTGCCGCAAGCGCCAGGCGACCGCCCTTGATCGTGCTGACATGCTTTCTGACGGCATTCATGGCTGAAATCGGTGCACCCGAATTGAGAAGGGCTCGATTGAGCGCCTGCTCGTCCTGAAGCGTCAGTCCGTCCGGAGGTGCCGGCAGCAACGCCGAGCCGCCGCCACAGATGAGCGCGACAACCAGGTCTTCTGCCGTCAATCCTGACACGGCTTCCATCAGCGCTCTGCAGGCCACCATGCCTGCCTCGTCCGGTACCGGATGGGAGGCGGTCAGCACGCGGACGTTGCGGGTCGGGACAACATGTCCGTACCGGGTCACGACCACGCCTTCGAGCGGGGCGTCCCATAGTTGCTCGAACGCGGCAGCCATCTGCGCCGCGCCCTTCCCGGCACCTACAGCCACAGTTCGGCCTCTTGGCTTGCCCGGCAGATGCCGTTCCAGCGCCTTGCCGGGATCGGCCGCTGCAACGGCCGCATCGAACAGGCCGGCCAGGAATGCCTTGTCGTCAGGAGCGATCATGCGTGCGTGATATCGCTTTGGGCCCGCCTGTGACAGGCGAATTCATCCGCGCGGGAACGCAGCACCTGCTGCAGGCCGAAACATCATTCGAAGTTCGGCCGGCGAGGGAATTGCCCCACCACCGGGGCCACGATGCCGGAACCTTGGCTCAGGGGAGCCCGAGAACGGCCCTGACCAGCTGGACGCTTGGCGTCCTGGTGGCGATCACGGTCTCGTTCGCGCTTGTCGCGGAGCTCTTGCCTCTCCCTGCCCTGCCCATGACCGCCGATTACGGAAATTGATGGCGCTCTTCACAGGATGACCGTCATGAGTTCACGCAAGGTCGCCAACACTTGAGAAGACGCAGCCATGATGTTGCGGACCGCTCCGCGGAATCCCGTTGCGTTGATGCGGACGACCACCGTCTGCCGTGTCTTCCGGCAGGGCCCGCCCCCCAAGCCGTTCCGGGGAATGCGCTTGACCTGCAGCGTGGATCCGGGTCCGACAGGCAACGGAGTTGTCACTCTGAATCGCCGTCTTGTGGTCGGTCCCGCGGGCCCTTGCTGCAGGGGCTCAAGTCAGGCTCTGGCCCGAATCCTGCAGCCCAGGGCCGGAACGCCGCGATTCGCCTTTCCGGGCAAGTCTGAACGAAGCGGAGACTGGCAGACTCTGCACACAAGCCATCGTGCGTTGCGCCTCGTGCGACGGGAGACCATATTGGTTGCATCTACCCCTTGGCAGTGTGCCTCGCTTCCGTCCAGGCTCAGGATTGGCGATCATGAGCGAGGCGACACCCTCGGGGCGTTTCCTTGGCGCGGGGATTCCCGCGGGCCAAAAAGGTGAGAGCCGTGCATCCGCGGGGCGTTCGCCCAAGAACGGGGGCTGATTCGATCATGGTGCGGACAACGCTCAAGCGGATCGCGGCCCTGACGCTCGTTCTCGCATTCCTGTCCGGGCCCCTGCTGGCAGAACGGTACAAGGGTTTCCCGCGCGGACACGCCCTGATCACCGCTTCCGAACTGAAATCCATGCTGGAGAGCCCGGGCCCGAGGCCCGTGGTGCTTGCCGCCGTCGGGAAACTGTCCTGGCTGGCCGGACGCATTCCCGGCGCCTCCCATGCCCCGCGACGTTCCTATACCGACAGGGAAGGCATGGCGGTCAGCCGCCAGCAGTTCCAGCGGTTCGCGCGCAGGCACGGCATCGACGACAGTACCCAGGTTGTCGTGTATGACGAGAAATACGATGCGGCCCGGCTCTGGTGGCTGTTCTTCCTGTACGGCAAGACCGACGTCCGGCTTCTTGACGGTGGCATGGCCGCATGGAAGGCAGCGGGCCACGGCGTCGACCGCGGGTTCGGCCGGTCGCCGCCAGGCGGAGGGCGTTTCGTCGCGTCCCCCGCGCTGGACGGCTGGGTCGCCGACATTGAGGACGTTGCCGAGGCCGCGACAGGCGGCTCTCCGATCTGGGACACGCGAGACCTGGGCGAGTGGAACGGGGCGTCGATCGGCGGGCTTCCGCCCGGTCGCATAGACCGGGCTCGCTTCATCGGCTGGAAGGCGTTCCGCAGGGCCGACGAGGGACGGCCCTCCGAGTTCCGGACCGCTGCCGAGACCTCCGCCGTTCTTGATGCGGCGGGCTTCGATCCCTCAAGCGACCACATCTTCTATTGCCATTCCGGCGTGCGGGCGGCCACGCCGCTCCTTGCGCTCTATCTCATGGGCTATCCGGTCGAGCGTCTACGCCTCTATGACGGTTCCTGGATCGACTGGAGCCGGCAGCGCTTGCGCAACCGTTGAGTTGCGCGCGACGCGTCGTCCCTGCGCACGTCACATCGCCTTGGGCTCGCCTGGGGACGGGAAAGTGCCCGTGCAGTGCGCGTGAGAGCGCAACCCGGACGGCAGGCCGAAGCCTCATTCGAGGTTCATCCGGCGAGTGAATTGCCCCGGCACCGCGGCCACGATGCCGAGTCGCAGACTCAGATGATTCCGAGAATGGCGCCGATGACGGCGCAACCGAACGTGGCGTATCCGCCATCGATCAGCGTCAGGTTGAACGGCCTGTCGCCATATGCGTTGTTGATCATGATCCAAGGCGATATGAAGAACAGCCCGACACCCAGGCCACCGACAAGACCGGCCGCAAGCGTGTCTATCCCGGACATGGCAAACATGTGCCGCATCATTCCCGCCACGAGGAGCATCGCGATTCCTGCCAGGATGAAAGGCGTCTTGCTTTCATTGGCGGGGCGTCCGCTTTCGTCCACCTCGATGCCTGAAGCGGCAACCCATTGCTTGGACAAAGCCATGTACCAAGCGGCGCCAAAGGCAAATCCGCCGACCGCCGCCACGATTACGCTGATGATTTCCATTGTACCCTCCTTGTCCACCGTGCCGGCAGGCTACGCGCAAAGCAGCCGCCTGACCAGAAATTCTCAGGGATCGATCCCGCCCATTCCGCATATGAGCTTCCACTCCGCATCCCGTACCGGCTGCACCGACAGGCGGGAATTCCTGACGAGCACCATGTCGGCAAGAAGCGGTTCCTGTTTCACGCGCTCAAGCGACACCGGGGTCTTGAGTGGCGCGATTGCCTTGATGTCCACACATTCCCATCGCGCATCATCGGTGGTGCTGTCGGGATGGGCTTCTGCGATGACCTCGACGGTTCCGACGATCTCCCTGTCCTTTTGCGAGTGATAGAAAAACCCCCGGTCCCCGACCTTCATTTGACGCATGTAGTTGCGTGCCTGGTAATTTCGGACCCCGTCCCATTCCTCTCCGGCATCGCCTTTTGCAACCTGCTCGTCCCAGCTCCAGGCGGAGGGTTCCGATTTGAACAGCCAGTATGTCATTGCCTACTCCTTTCCCACGGGCCGCGACAAAAGAGCTTCGACAGCCAGGGGAATGTCAAGCCGTCCCTCGATGACGTCCGCAGTGGCCTGCATGAGTGGCAGAACCAGGCCTGCGGCGGCTGCGCTTTCCACGACGGCCGGTGCGGTGGCAAGCCCTTCGACCGTTGCGTCCCGTTCAATGGCCTGACCCTGCCCCAGAGATACGCCCGCGCTGAAGTTGCGGGACTTCTCCGACGTGCAGGTCAGCACGAGGTCGCCGAGTCCCGAAAGTCCGTGGAGCGTTCTTGTCTGGGCCCCCTGCTGGGCCGCGTAGCGCGCAAGTTCGCCGAAGCCGCGAGCGACCACCGAGGCGCGCGCGCTGTCGCCGAGCCCGGCACCGACGGCGATGCCGGCGGCAAGCGCGACCACGTTCTTGAGCGCGCCGCCCAGCTCGGCGCCGCGTACATCCGTAGATCGATAGAGGCGCAAGGCAGGGCGCGTGAGCAGCGATTGCAGCCTTCTGGATTCCTTCGCGCGTTCAGTTGCAACGACAATTGCAGTGGGAAGCCCGTTTGCGATGTCGACTGCGAAACTGGGACCGGTCAGGATAGCAGCGGTGTGCGACGGGCGAGCCGACCGGATCGTCGCAACCGGACCCAAGCCTGTGGCTCGATCGACACCCTTGCAGCATGCAATGAGCGCGCCGCCGCTGCGAAAGTCGTGGTCTCTCAAGAAGGACGCAAGATTCTGGGCGGGTACGGCAACGAGGCTGATTGCGGCATCGAAGGCAGCCCTGTCGGCTGTGACTGTCAGGTTGTCGGGCAGGCGGTGGCCCGGCAGGCGAACGCCCGATAGCCTGGAATCCTGCATGCGTGCCGCGTCGTCAGCATTTCGGGACCAAAGAGTGATCCGTGTTCCATCTCGCGAAAGGGCGATCGCTAGGGCAGTTCCAAACGCGCCAGCCCCCAAAACGGAAATGGTCATGCTTTCGCGCCTTTCCCGCCCGATCCGAGAAGTGCAGGCTGGCTCTCGTCCAGTGGCCAGCGCGGGCGCGCGACGAGGGGAACGAGTCCGGGATTCGCGACCCGTTCAAGCTCGATTCCAGCCCAGGCAATCATTGCGGCATTGTCTGTGCACAGCGCAGGGGGCGGCGCAACAAATCCGATGCCGTATCGTCTTGCGACAGAGTCGAGCCCGGCACGGACTTCGGCGTTTGCTGCAACGCCACCGGCAACGGCGATGACTGGCGCCGGTGGGTTGACCGTGAGATACGCTTCGATCGCGCGCGCCGTCTTCTCGGTCAGGATTTCCGTGACCGCGGCCTGGAAGCTGGCGCACAGGTCGGCGCGATCCTGCGTGGACAGGCCGCCTGACTCGGAAACCAACGCATCGCGCGCGCGGATCAATGCGGTCTTCAGTCCCGAGAAGCTCATGTTGCAGCCGGAACGCTCGAGCAACGGTCTCGGAAGGCGAAACCGCTCAGGGTCTCCGCTTGCAGCCTCGCCTTCGACAGCCGGGCCGTCAGGTCCAGGCAGGCCAAGGGCGCGGGCCGTCTTGTCAAACGCCTCACCGGGCGAGTCGTCCAGGGTCCCGCCGAGGCGCTGAAAGTCGTCCGGGCCGGAGACAATCAGCAGCTGGCAATGTCCGCCCGAGACCAGAAGCAGAAGGTAGGGAAATGCGACATCGTCAGTCAGTCGCGGAGTCAACGCGTGGCCGGCAAGATGGTTGACACCGAGGAGCGGCTTGTCGATCCCGGCGGCAATGCCTCTCGCGCACATCACGCCAGAGAGAACGCCGCCTATCAGCCCCGGACCTGCAGTGACGGCGACCGCGTCAACTTCCGAGATGCAGATGCCCGCCGCGTTCAGCGCCGCCTCGACGGTGATGTCGAGCTTTTCGGCATGTGCCCGTGCGGCGATTTCGGGAACGATTCCGCCAAAGGCCAGGTGCAATGAGGCTTGGTTGGCAACAACTGACGACAGGATTCTTCTGTCGTCCGATACGACGGCTGCCGCCGTGTCGTCGCAACTGGACTCGATTCCGAGGAAGAGGCGTGCCATGGCTGTTCGGCTTGCGTGGCTTCCACACCGCAGGTATCACCGGGCCATGCCTCACACAAGAAGGCGTCGAAATGGACGATCCCGGGCCCACGCTACTTCTCACCAGGCCTGAGGCGCAATCAACGAGTTTTCTGGCGGATTGCGAGAGGCGGCTGGGGCGGCGCATTCCGACCGTGATCTCTCCTGTCATCGACATCATTCCCGTTGCCGAACCACCGGACCTGAACGAGTTCGCCACGATCGTCGCGGCGTCGGGAAACGCCGTTCGCCAGCTCGGCGACATTCTGGAAGGCCGCATCGTCCTCACGGTGGGCGAGGCCACCGCAACGCTTGCACGTGGGTTTGGGGCGCGGGCGAAGGCGCTTGGAGAGACGGCCGAAAGCTTTCTTGAACACGTCGAGGAAATTGGTTTTCCCGCCATTGTTTGCCGAGGAAGACACGCCCGATGCAATCTTGCCGACCGGCTGTCCGCACAAGGTGTCACGACGGCCGACTTGGTGCTCTACGATCAAGCCCCACGCCCACTTTCGAGAGCGGCGCATGCACTTCTAGCAGGCAGTTTGCCAGTCGTCGCTCCCGTGTTCTCGCCGAGAAGCGCAGAGCTTCTCTCGCGCCAGGCGGCTGCAGCGCCCTTGATCGTCCTTGCCATAAGCAAGGCCGCAAGAGCGGCCTGGCGGGGGGATGCAGAATTCAGGGTGGCCAGGCATCCGACCGCCGAATCCATGTGCGACCTCGTTGTCGAGGCGCTGTGAGTCCTTACCTTGTTGCAGGACGCGCGTGGCATTAGGTTCAGGCACGCAATGATGCACGAGTTTGGCACGGAAGGGTGACGGAGTGGCTGACCCTGCAGGACCCAAAGGGATCTCAGAGGAACCGGGATCTTCCGAGGAGCCGGAATCGGACCCTGCATCGCGGGAACGGTCGGATGCGAGTGCGGCGGCAGGCGGAGGAGCCGCCGATGCCGGCCTGGGCGGCGAGCCGACCGAGGAGCCCTCGGCGGCCAGTCGAACAGCCGAGGACCTGTTCGGCGCGGGCCGGGCGCGACTGTCCATTGCCGCGGGCCTTGCCGGCGGTCTGGTGGCAGGCGCCGTTGCCTTCCTTGTCGCAATTTCGTTGCCGCAATTCACGGGCCAATCGGACACGGCGGAGCAGGCGCTTTCCGGAGTTGATGCCGTGGCGACGGAATTGGCGGCACTGAAAGAGCAGGTGAGCGATCTCCGCGGAGCGATACAACCGCTGCCGGACCTGACAGGACTGGAGGGCGAAATCGCCGCGCTTGAAGGCAAGGTGAGCGAATTGCGCCCGGAAATCAGGGCGATGCAGGCGATGACGTCGGCCGAGCTATCGGATCTAGGCACGAGGCTCGCCGCCTTGTTCCGGCGCGTCGAGGCGCTGGAGGCATCGAGCGGGGACGCGTCTTTGTCTCAGTCTGTCCAGACCGAGGAGCAGCTAACGCGTTTCAGGGATCAGCTGGATCAACTCGTTTCCGGCGCGGAAGCCAGGATTGCTGATGCGGAAGCGAAGATTGCCGAGGTTGAAGCGAGGGCGATCGAAGCCGGCGGAGCATCGGCTGCGGGAAATCGTATCGCTGTCGCAAGATTGCGTGCAGCAATCGATACGGGCGCCCCGTACCTGGACATCATTTCAACGATGGACGAAGTCCCGTCCGAACTGGCGGACCATGCACGAACCGGAATACCGACGCTCCTTGCGCTTCAGCAGGAATTCCCGGGTGCAGCCAGGGCGGCGCTGGCAGCCTCGCGGAGCATTCCGGGCGAAGGAACGGTCGGAGACAAGATTGTCGCGTTTCTGCGACATGCGACGAACGCACGGTCGTTGACGCCACGGGAGGGAGACAGTGCAGACGCGATCCTGTCCCGGGCCGAGGCGCGTGTGGCCGAAGGTGACCTGCCCGCCGCGCTTGCGGAGATTGATTCACTGCCGCGCGCTTCACGGTCCGCGATGGCGGGTTGGGTTGCCGAGGCGGAATTTCGGCTGGCCGTGCAGGGCGCAATCGACGTGCTAGCAGGCGGGATGAATTGAGACGCCGATGCTCTGGCCGCTTCTGAAAATCGTTCTTTTCGTCGTGCTGATCACGGCTGCTGCCTGGGGTGCGGAACTGCTGATCGAAACGGACGTCGGGATTCGCCTGTCGGTTGCGGACACGGAGTACTTTTTCGGCCCGTTTGAGGCTGTCATAGCGTTGATGGTCTTCGTGTTTGCGGTCTGGGTCGGGCTCAGGATCGTGGGACTGGTTGTCGCATTCGGGCGCTTTGTCGCCGGCGACAGGACGTCGATCGACCGCTTTTTCGACCGCCGCCGCGAACGCAAGGGCTTTGAAGCCCTTGCCGAGGGGATGATCGCACTCGCATCTGGCGAATCCGGAACGGCGCTCTCGAAGGCGTCTCGGGCCGAAAGGCTTCTCTGGCGCCGGGAGCTCACATCTCTCCTCACGGCACAGGCCGCCGAGCAGTCCGGCGATGCAGCTCAGGCCGAGGCGGCCTACAAGCGCCTCCTCGAAGATGATCGGACCCGATTTGTCGGAATCAGGGGGTTGATGAAGCAGCAATTGGCAACCGGCAATGCCGACACAGCGCTGAAGCTTGCCGAGAAGGCGTTCGCACTCAGGCCTGCGCATGTGGAGACCCAGGACTTGCTGCTCAAGCTGCAGGCAGGCGCGCATGACTGGACAGGCGCCCGCAAGACTCTCGGCACCAAGTTCAGGCAGGGAGCGCTTCCGCGCGACGTTCATAGGCGACGTGACGCGGTGCTTGCGCTTGGCGAGGCTCAGGACATCCTGCGCGACGACAGATCCGTGGAGGCGCGCGAAAAGGCTATCGAAGCAAACCGGCTCTCCCCGGACCTTGTCCCTGCGGCCGTCATGGCAGCGGATGGATACATGGTCCGCAACAAGGCGAAGAATGCGTCACGCATTCTGAAGAAGGCCTGGGCAGCGCAACCTCATCCAGATCTTGCGGCCGCCTTTGCCCGTCTTGATCTCGAGGAAACGCCGGAAGACCGCATCAAGCGGTTTGCAGCGTTGACGGGCGTGCAACCGACTCATCCCGAAACGCGAATGCTGGAGGCGGAACTGCAGATTGCGGCGGAGAACTTTCCAGCTGCACGCGACGCGATCGGGGACTTGGCCGAGACCGATCCCACTGCACGAGTCCTGACCATCATGGCAGCGATCGAGCGCGGCTTTGGTGCCGATGATGCAGTTGTGAAGGGTTGGCTGGCGCGCGCGCTTGCAGCGCCGCGCGATCCGCAATGGGTGTGCGAAAACTGCCACTTCGCCCATGCTCGCTGGGAGCCCGTCTGCGAGCGCTGCAAGAGCTTCGACACCTTGACCTGGAAGAGGCCAAGCGACGGCGCTGCACCGCTGTCCGCAGGCGCCGAGATGCTGCCGCTTATCGTCGGCGCGACCGGCACGCCGAACGGCTCCGAGAACAAGCCTGATGTCGATTCCGGTGTCGACCAAGGCGATCCGGCACATGATGCGGAAGCGCCGGATCCAAAGGTGACCGCAGATGCGCCCCCGGAATTCGAGTTCGAGGCGGCCGGGAGGGTGGAGCCGCCCGCAGACTATGTCGTCGGAGAAGCAGGACAGAAGAATCGCGCAGACGGCGGCGTGAGATGACGCCTCGGTGGCGCCAGGCATCAGGCGGAGGAAGCCTGGTGCCGCATGAGGGACTTGAACCCCCGACCCATCGCTTACGAAGCGATTGCTCTACCAGCTGAGCTAATGCGGCAACGCGGACATGCATGTAGACCGACGACTTCCTGAGCGCAAGCGGTCTGCGGGCACGCAGCGCATGGCGCCGTTTCACGATTTGATCCGATCCGGCAGGCAGGTTTCTTCCCGGACTGTTTCGTGCACGGATTGCCGGAATTCCGGGACAACGCGGGAATCCGGAACCCGGCTTCTGCGGTTTCCCTTTCCCGGCAGACGCCCTTTCCGGGCAGCCTCGGTTCGATAGCTTGTTCGGGCGCGCGGCGTCCGGTCGCCGGTTGCAACCGACCGTGTCACGGACCAAGGACCGCGCTCGTGAACGACGAAGAAGGTGGCCCGCGCGACTCGCACTTGCCGGGCCGTGGACGGGCAGCTGCAGAACCGGTGCGAAAACGAAGCTTTCCGCCGAGGACTGCGTTGGCACGGAAGCCTGGCGCGACGCCGTGCCGGAGGTCTGCCCGAACCATCCCGGCGGCGGCTGCTCCTTCGCCGGTCACGGCACCTACGGGCGCAAGACCCCGGCTGCCGCGCGGGTGCCGCGCTGGCACTGCCCGGACTCGAACACCACGCTCAGCATGCTTGCGGACTGCCTTGCGGCGCGGACGCCGGGGACTCTGGACGCGGTCGAGTTGGCCGCGGCCGCGCCGACGCTGCCAAACGTCGGCACGTTTTCGCCCTGCTCAAGGAGCTTTCCGACCAGGCGGTATCCGTCGCCGTGGCCGATTTCGTGAAAGAGCGTGACGGGAAGAACCACCGACGCGACAAATTCGCCTTTTGGGTTGCGTCGGATCCGTCGCGGCCGTGCGCCTCGGCCGTGATGGTGAGTTCAGCGACCCTGAACCCGTTCCCAAGTTCCGACTCGACCAAAACCAGGATGCCAGGGGCCTTGTTGGGATCGGCTGCAACCTCGAAGGTGGTCAAAAGAGTCGCGAAGAGCGTTGCCGGGAGGTGTCTCATGGGGTTCGCGCCTTGTCGGGGAAACGGAAGCAAGGCACATTCGGACACGAGATCGAATGCAAAATATGCGCAGGGAATGGACCTGTGCGGCTGCGCTGCTCAATGCCTGAAGAAGTCGCGAATCCCGGCAAGAATGCCTTCAATCCCGGGCTCGTCGATGTCCTTGTGCAGCACCATCCGGATCGGGCCGGTCGAGCCACCGCCCACGACAACGCCGCAACCGGCCATGTGCGCTCTGTACGCGTCGTTCAACTCGTCACGCGGCGTAAGGAAGACCATGTTGGTCGCTTGCTCGACAGCGCCGGCCCCGATCTCCTCCAGCACGGCAGCGAGGCGCGCTGCCCTGAGATGGTCTTCGGCAAGCCGCTGCACGTTGTGCTCAAGGGCATAGAGGCCAGCTGACGCCAGAACGCCTGACTGACGCATGCCGCCTCCCAGCATCTTGCGATACCTCCGCGCGCGTTCGATGAGGTCCGACGGCCCTGTCAGCACCGAGCCTGCCGGCGTTCCGAGACCCTTTGAAAGGCAGAGCGAAACGGTGTCGACAAGGTCGGACAGATCCTGCTCTGCGCAACTGAGGGCCGTAACCGCGTTGAAGAGACGTGCGCCGTCCAGATGGACCGAAAGGCCCGCGGAACGGGCCGCGTCGGAGCACGCAGCCAAGCGATCCAAGGACACCGCCTTTCCGTTGTGCGTGTTCTCGAGACCCACCAATCGACTTACCGGCATGTGACTGTCGTCCGGCTTCACGTGCGCAGTAATCCGATCAGGCGACAGGCCACCGTCGGCGTCGACCGGAATTGTGCAGATGGCGATGCCGCCCAGAACCGAACTGCCAGCGGCCTCGTAGGCGGCGACATGGTAGCCGCGCCCGACAATCACTTCTTCCCCGCGCCCGCAATGCGCAAGAAGCGATGTCAGGTTACCCATCGTCCCGCTTGAGACGAACAGGGCTGCATCTTTCCCAAGTCGCTCGGCAACTGATTCCTCAAGGCGATTGACGCTGGGGTCTTCGCCGTAGACGTCGTCCCCCAGTTCGGCTTCGTACATCGCGCGGCGCATGCCCTCGTCCGGCCGGGTGACAGTGTCGCTCCTCAGATCCAGCCGCGGCGCGTTCGAATTCGCCACCCGGGGAGAACCTGAGTGATCGCTCATGTCGCGACCCGCACAAGGGCAGACGCGGTGACAATGCGCATGCCCCTGAAGAGCTCGGTGTGGAATTGCCTGACATGGCTGCCGAGCATCTCCGGATTGAACTCCGATTGGCCGATCTCCGGCACCAGCGCTTTGGGCATCCTGACGACGCCGGCCTCCACATGCGACTGCGCGATTTCCGGTCCGCGCACGAAGCCCGCAACGCCGCGATCATGAATCTGAGTCAAATGTGCCATGGCTGGCTCCGTCAGGTGAATCCCCGCGCGTCAGGTTTGGAACGCCATGCGTCGGAAGTCCACTGCCAAGACACCATCATTCGTCATGGGACAGACTCGCAGTTGAAGGCCGTTGGTGATGTTGCGGACCGAAGCAAGCAGGTTGAATGTCGCGTTCCGCGACAGTATCGGGCGCAAGACATCCCAATGTGACAGGTTGCCACGCCCCATTCGCCGTCCCCGAGACCGCCGTGCGGCGCATTGACCGCCACGGAACACGGTGTCCCAGCGAACCTGAGCGCCTGTCGCATGAGGATGTGCCCAGACGCCCACTCGAGGCGCAGGTGGTGGCCGTCCACGCCACATCTCGGCCTTTCGCGGATGGAAGAGACGTTGTGTTGCCCGCGCTTGTGGAAACGGGGAAGCCGAGCGGCCGCCGGCCCGCCTTCACCGGGGCGGAAGCAGCCATTGACGGGGCGCCCAGGTTGTCGATGACGTTTCGCGGTGCGCGACTTCGAAGCTCGCGAACTGAACGTGCGATACGGCGATGCCGTCCACATGGCCGGGGTGAACGTCTCGGGCCTTGCCGGCTTCCTGCTTGCCAGGACCGCTGTCGCGTTTTCGTGCCGCAAACCCAAGGACCGGAACGACATGGCGTTCGTGCTGTCGCACAATGAATTGAGATGTCGGGCAGCTGCAGCTGCCTCGGCCAGGGCGTGCTTCATCGGAGAGAACGCTGCCGCCGCGAAGGGTTGCAAAAGCCCTTGGGACGCAAGCCCCAGCCGTCCCGCCCGATCAAGGAGCCCCTTGACAGGGGACGGATACCAGGACGCGTGTCCGTGGGCCGCCGCACGTCGCCGCATCCAGATTGTCGCGCTATAGCGGGCGCCGTCTCGCTTGTGAAAGGAGGCGATTCGCGACCCCGTACGCACCTGTCTCAGCCATGAAGCGTCCCCGACCGCCACCATGTACCGCTTTCGTTGATGGAAAAGACATGAAAGGCGGGAAAAAAGACACACCAAGGACATCCAGTCGCTGTTAGAGTGGTCCGTGCGGTCGCCGCCCGTGACGCACGATTGGCGGGAGACCGGAACCGGGGCAGGTGCGCTCGCTCGGATCGCCCGCCGGCCCCGAGGGGGACAGTCGATGACGCAGCGTTGCGCGACGCGTCTTCTGGCCAGCACGGTCACCGGAATTCCGGCGGCCCCCGGTCGTCGCGGTGACGGGAGTGCGCCCGGCACTTGCTTCCAGCGCATCCAACGCTACAATTCGTTCACGTGCCGGCAATCCGACGGCCACGTTGCCATGTCGTTCCCTTGCCGCAGCACGGTTTCTTGAGGGAGGCAGAAATGGACCAGCTCAACTCGATCATCAGTTCCGTGAACGCGTTCGCCTGGGGCCCGCCGATGCTGGGCATTCTCGGCGTCACCGGCGTCCTGCTGACGCTCGGTCTAGTCTTCATGCCGTGGCGGAAGGTCGGCTACGGATTCCGCCTGCTCTTCGACAAGGACGCCGTCGCGGGAGAGGGCGAGGTCAAGCCCTTCAACGCCCTGATGACGGCACTGTCGGCGACCGTGGGCACCGGAAACATCGCGGGCGTCGCGACCGCGATCGCGTTGGGGGGTCCCGGCGCCATCTTCTACATGTGGCTGATCGCGCTGTTCGGAATGGCCACGAAGTACGCTGAGGCGGTCTGCGCGGTGACGTACCGCGAGGTCGACGCGTCCGGCAAGTACGTCGGGGGCCCGATGTACTACCTGCGGAACGGCGTGGGCGAGTTCGCTCCCGAGCTCGGGAAATGGCTCGGGCTCCTGTTCGCGATCTTCGGGGCCATCGCCGCCTTCGGAATCGGAAACGCGGTGCAGGTCAACTCGATGGCGGCCGCCCTCGGCAGCAGCTTCGCGGTGCCGACCTGGATCACGGGAATCGTCGTCGCGGCCCTCGTCGCCGTCGTGATCATCGGCGGCATCCGCAGGATCGGCGACGTCGCCGGCAAGCTCGTCCCGGCGATGATCGTGCTCTACCTTGGCGCGGCCCTCCTGATCATCGTGATCAACATCGCCGAGGTTCCGTCCGCAATCGGCATGATCTTCACCTACGCCTTCACGCCGGCCGCCGCGGCCGGCGGGTTCGCGGGTGCCGCCGTTGCGGCCGCCATCCGGTTCGGAGTCGCGCGTGGCGTCTTCTCCAACGAATCGGGACTGGGGTCGGCCGCGATCGCGCACGCTGCGGCGCAGACCAACAGCCCCGTTCGGCAGGGCATCATCGCCATGCTCGGGACGTTCATCGACACGCTCGTCGTGTGCACCATGACGGCACTTGTGATCCTGACGTCCGGCGCCTGGACGATGACCGGCGCCGACGGCGGCGGCCTGACCGGCGCGGTGCTGACGTCCACGGGCTTCGACGTGTCCATCGCCGGCGGCCAGTACATCGTCACGGTCGCCCTGGCCGTATTCGCCTTCACCACCATCCTCGGATGGTCGTACTACGGCGAAAGGTGCTGGCAGTACTTGTTTTCCGAGAGAAGCCTGTACATCTACCGCGTGCTCTGGGTGCTCGCCGCCCTGTCGTTCGCCAACGTGAAGGTCGACCTCGTCTGGAACCTTGCCGACACGCTGAACGGACTGATGGCCGTGCCCAACCTGATCGGGCTCCTGCTGCTTGCGCCTATGGTGTTCAGGGTCACGCGCCAGTATTTCGACGACATGGGCCAACCGCTGTCCTCGACGCCGATGAAAAAGGCCTGACGCGCACCTTTCCCCGCGTCCGGGAAGTCGGCGTGGAGAAACTTGCCAAAGGGGCGGTCGACAGTTCGACCGCCCCGTTCGCAACGCCCGGCAAGGGCATTGCCCTTGCGGCAGGTTGGCGTTGCCTTGGGCGATGCTGCGCATGGATCCCCGTCCCGCCCCACCGACTGCGTCCCGCCCGGTCCCGATCGGCATCTGGCCGTCAAGTCCCCGTGCGTCAGGTCTGGAACGCCATGCGTCGCAAACCCACTGTCAAGACGTGATCAAAGGTTGTGGACTTCGCGCTTCGCGTTCCACGTCGCTCGCGCCCTGTCAGGGATCATGGCTGTCAGCCGGCCGACCATGCCCTGATGCGCTGGCTCGTCGAAGAGATTCGTCATCTCGAGCGGATCGGTCTCCAGGTCGTACAATTCTCCCGCGCCGGAAATCAGGTCGACCGTGATCCTGTGCCGTTTCGTGCGCAGCGTGCGGAGCTTCAGCTCGACGCCGCAGCGTGCAGGGCCGAGATCCCACTCGTTGTACGCGAATTCGCGCCTCTCGCGGTCTTCGATCACGGGCACCAGCGAGCGACTCTCGATTCCTTCGGGCTGGCGAACGCCCGCCCAGTCGTAGAAAGTGGCGGCCAGGTCCAGCGTTGAGACGGGATCGGCAATCCTGTGGCCTTCCGGGATTCCGGGTCCGCGCATGACCAGCCCCACGCGAAGCAGCCCGTCGTAGTGGGTGGGGCCCTTCAGGTACAGTCCGTGGTCCCCGAGGAGCTCCCCGTGGTCGGCCGTGAAGATGACGATCGTGTTCTCGTCGAGTCCGGTCTCCCGCAGGGTGTCCAGGATGCGCCCGATCCCGTCGTCGATGAAGGAGATCATGCCATAGTAGTTGGCTGTCATGGCCGCCAGCTGGTCGTCCGTCTGGGGCAGGATGCGGGAGTATTCCTCCCGCAGTCTCTGTACCTGCGGATTCTCTTCCTGGGGCCGGTTCTCCAGTGCCGCCCTGTGCCACCAGGGGCGGCGGTCAAGGTCGCGCCGGTGCGTGGGGCTGATGTCGATGGTGGCCGGGTCGTACATTTCGGACCACGGCGCCGGGCAGTCGAACGGGTGATGCGGGTCGGGATACGAGACCCATGTGCAGAAGGGCTGGTCTGGATCCGCAGACCGGAGAAACTCCCGCGCCTTGTCAGTGACCCATGTCGTCGTGTGCCATTCGGGGGGCAGGTCCGATGACCAGGTCTGCGCCGCAACAGTTCCGTACTGCGCGTCCTTGCCGGTCCTGCTGTCCTTGGCCCAGCGCTTCCAGGCGTCCTTGTGACCGTGAAACCAGCGTTCGAACTGGTGCCCGCCCGGAGGCCGTTCGCAGGGAAGAAGCGGGTGCCAGTGTCCGATCAGGAGGAGGTCCAGGTGATCGAGGCCCATGTAGGGGCCATGCCAGTCCTCCGGAAAGCTGCGGCTGTCGTTCCGGCTCTCGGGCGCGCCCCAGCCCGTTGCCTTAGGGTCGCTTCCGAAATGCGCCTTGCCGACCAGACCGGTCAGGTAGCCTTTGTCCGACAGGACCCTGCCCCAGCCCCTTTCGCCGAGCTCCGAGTCAAGGCTGATCCTGTTGTCCGTCACGCCGTGCGTGAGCGGCAGCATGCCTGTCAGGATCGACGCGCGCGCAGGCTGGCAGAGGACGTTCGGCGTGATCGCGCAGTCGAAGCGCGTTCCTTCCCGGGCCAGACGGTCGAGATTCGGGGTCTTGATGTTCCGTTCCGCGAAGCCGAAGCAGTCCGGGCGATGCTGGTCGGACGTGATCAGGAGGATGTTCGGGCGCTTGGTCAAGGAACGATCTCCGCGAGGTCCCGGGCAATGGTGAAGCGGCCCGAATAGCACGCCGCCACTTCCTTGCAAACGTTGCTCAACACTTCTTCCTTGTCGTGTTGCACACGCCAGTGGGTCAGGACCAGATGCTTGACGCCGGCGCGTTCGGCAAGCCCAGCCGTTTCGAGATGGCCCGGACACGTGGCGGCAAAGTCAGGATCGGGCGCGGGCTCGTGGCTCAAGCGGTAGCACCAGTGAATCAGCAGATCGGCATCCTTGATGAACGCCTCCAGTTCCGGCGAATGACCGCTGTCTCCTGCGTAGACGACTGACTTGCCGTCGGTCTCGATGCGAAATCCGAGACAGGTGAGATACGGCTGCGCGTGCGGCACCTCGATCGCCCGCAGGGTCCAGCCGCTCCCGTTGACGAGGGATGGCGGGCGTATTTCAGTCACTTTGGGGTCGGGCCAAGGTCGCGGAAGGACACCGCCCCGTTCCTGCCAGACTCTCTTGCTCTGGGGCAGCTCCGTTCGTGCCACAAGGTCAAGGGCAAGCGCGCCCTCAGGCCCGAAATACCTCCTTGTCACTTCCGCAAGGGGTGCCGGACCCCAGACGCCGAGGTTGTCGGCTCCGGCATCCCAACGAGCGTGAACCAGTCTGGCGTAGTCCATCATGTGGTCCGAGTGAAGATGCGAGAAGACGAGATGCGTGACGTCGCCCGGGCTTCGTCCGGATTGCAGCAACCGGTCAAAGATGCCGCCGCCGCAGTCGAGGAGAAGCGTGTCATTGCCTGCCTCGACAAGGTATCCCGAAGATGCGCGCGAGGCATGCGCTTCCGGCGAGCCGGTACCAAGAAGGGTGACTTTCATGCGGAACCTCGACGTTTGCGGACCGTGATCACGATGATGGCGACAGCGCCTGCCATGAAGGCGACGGCAATCCAGCTCGAGAACAGGAAGAACGGGTCGCCGCCGGTGGCTGAAAATGCCTGGCGCGCCGTGCTTTCGAGCTGCCGTCCGAGGACGAATGCAATGACGAAGGGCAGGGGCGAGACGCCGAGCTTGATCATGAGGTAGCCGAGCGCCCCGAAGAACAGGGCGAAGCCGATCATGGCCATGCTCGTCTGCTGGACGTACAGCGAGGCGAATGTCAGCAGCAGCACCACGGGCAGCAGGAACTGCTTGGGAATGCGTATCATGATGCCCATGCATCGCATGAACACGCCACCGACCGTCCAGTTCAGGATGTTGGCGATGACCATCGTGGTGAACAGGCCGAACGCGATGACGAGTTCCGGGTTCACTGCGGGCGTGAACCTGAATACCCCTGGGCCCGGGTTGAAGCCGCCGATGCTGTCTGCCGCGAGGACCAGGAAGACGGCCGCCGTGTTGCCTGGAATGCCGAGCGAGAGGACCGGGATCAGGTTTGCTCCGGCGACCGAGGAGTTTGCCGCTTCCGTCGCCGCAATGCCCTGCATTGCGCCCTTGCCGAATTCCGGTTCGCCGGGTGCCTTGCGGCGTCGGTGGAACGCCCCGCCCGACGCGTAGCCGAGCGTGGCGGCAAGCGTGGAGCCTATCCCGGGAAGGGCGCCGATTGCGGTTCCGATGACCGCAGAGCGCCCGATGTAGGGAGCGATCCGCCGGATGTCCGCCCATTGAAGCCGTCCATCCCCTGACTGGGACGTCGTCGTGATGGTTCCCAACGTGGACTTCTCGCGCCACAGCTTCTCGAGTTCGGAGAAGATCGAGCCGACGACCAGGACGCCAATGACGGCGGCAGTGATGGGGATTCCGTCTGCAAGCGCCGGGGCGCCAAACGAGAGGCGCGGATGGAAGTCCTCGCCGGTGCCGACGTAGACGAAGAAGAGTCCGAGTGCGGCCGCCGCAAGCCCCTTTGCCGGGCTGCGGCCCACCACGACCGCAATGAAGCTGAGCGAAAGGATGATCAGCGCGGTCTTTTCCGGCAGGTCAAGGTAGCGCTCGACCAGGATGGCAAGCGATGGTGCAAAGACGAACAGGCAGATGTCTGAGAACGTGTCCCCGCTGACAGACGAGAAATGCGCGATCCTCAGGGCCTTCTGCGCCTGCCCGCGTCGGGCCATCGGATAGCCGTCCAGGGTCGTCATGTAGCTGTCTGGCGTGCCTGGCGTGTTGAACAGAATCGCCGGAACCGCACCGCCAACGGTTGACCCCTTCATGATTCCGATCATGAAACCCATCACCGGAAGCAGGGCGCTGGCATTGAATCCGAAGATCGAGATCAGGATGGGCAGCGAGATGGCCAGCGCAATGACCTGTCCCAGGCCCGGTGTGGCGCCGACGACGATGCCGGCGAAGAATCCTGCGACGACCATGAGGATGGTGACGGACACCGGAATTCCGAGGAGCGTGAAGGCCTCCGGCCCGTGAACCACCGCCAGGACACCTGCGAGGACGTAGTCCAGGGCCGTCATCAGACGTCGCCGTTCGGTGGCAGGAGGAGGTCGTCGAACGGCAGGTCATAGAGGGCGATGATGAGCAGGACCGCCAGGATTCCGGCAAGCGCGGCGCTTCGGCTGAAGCGACCTTCGACCACCGAGGAAGCGCCGGCAACGATGACGAATCCGCCCGAGGCAAAGCCCAGGTATTTCCAGGGAACAGTGTCCCTGAGCGGGCGGTAGCCGTCTTCTGCAAACAACGTTGCCGCGACCGGTCCGGTCCACCGCATCAGCACCATCCCGGCAAGCACAATCGCGATCATGGCCGAGAGGAACTTGACGTGATCCGTGTCGAGTTTCGGCCCGTCGCGCGCATTCGGTCCGAACAGCAGCAGGAGTCCCGCAACCGCCATGACAGTGCCTGCGAATGCCGGCGCGAGAGCATCTCCGATGGTGAACTTGCCCCGCTTGATCTCGTAGAGACCGGTATCCGTGTCGGCGGGCAGCCAGAACAGGAGCAACGCTGCGGCGAATGCCAGCAGGATCACTGCCACGGCGGTGTCGGGATGGAGGCTGCGCATGGGGCGGCGACCGGGGCGGCGCGTCTCCGCCCCGGCATCTCGTTGGCTCAGTTCGCGGCGTCCGCCATGAGCTTGCCGGCGCCTTCGTACCCGGCGGACACAAGCGAGCTGAGCTCATCTCCCGCAATCACGACACTTCCGCCGAACGCCTTCTTGATCATTCCGCCTGCCTTGGTGCCCGGGTCGCTCACGATCTCGGCAATTGCAGTGGAGATTGCGTCGGCCGCTGCCGCGTCCATGTCCGCGGGACCGACGAAGACGAAGTGGCCATCTGCATTGTACTCCACGCCGAAGGCGTCGAGCGTCGGCGCATCGGGCGTCTGCACAAGAGGCGCCGAGAGCGCCGAAGCCAGGTTGACCAGGTCGCCTGCCGCCACGCCGTTGGCCTGAATGCCGGCCATGAAGCCCACGTCCATGTCGCCTGCGTTCACGCCGTCCAGGACGGCCTTGCCGCCCTGAACGGAAATGATGTTGAAGTCGACCCCGTTTTCGCGACCGACGACATACGCGAGATCGGCCAGGCGCGGCGACATCACGCCAAAACGGATTTCGGCGCCGCCCTTGGCAGCCTCGAACACGTCGGCGAGCGTCTTGTAGCCGCTTTCGGCCTTGGAAACGATTCCCATCTGGAAGCCAGCCGTTGTCGTCAGCCCGGTGAAGTCGGAAGGCGACAGGCCAGACCCTTTCGCGGCCACCATGTTGTAGCCGAGGGTTTCGGTCACGAGGATTGCGATCGCGGTGCCGTCAGCAGGCTCGCCCTTCAACGCCAATGCCGCGTTGATGCCGCCCTTGCCGGTCACTTGCTCGGGGATGATCTTCCAGCCGTGCCGCGCCTCGAGCTCTTCCGCGATCAGGCGTGCCTGGGTGTCAGCCCCGCCGCCGGCCCGGAACGCAATGATCATCTTGATGGGTCCCAGCGGCGCCCAGTCCGCTGCCAGGGCGCTCGACGCGGCGGCGGTCAGGCCGAAAGCAATTGCGGCGACTCTCAACAGCTGTTTCATGGATATGGTCCTCCCAAGTTTCAGATTCCGCTCAGTTGCACACAGCTTGGTCGACAGGTCAACGAAAAAGTTGACCCGTCAACCTTTCCGTGAAACCCTGCCATCATCCGGGAGGAACTTATGGGCATTTCCGTGTCGACACAGACGAGCCAGATGGAAAGGCCGCTGGAGCAGCGCGTGTCCTACCGCCTGGCACGTCTACACGTGAAGCTGAACGCGCAGGCGACAAGGATCCTCAGGCGGCATGGAGGGCTGACCTTGGTGCAGTGGAGGGTGCTCGTGATGCTGAATGCCTTCACGGAGACGACGGTCGGGCAGGTGGCCCGCATGACCCGGTTTGACAAGGCCCTGATCAGCAGAACGGTGAAGTCGCTGATTCGTGCGGGGCTTGTGAAAGCCCGGTCGGATGACGCGGACCAGCGGCAGCAGCTACTTTCGATGACCGCGTCGGGCGCACGAGTCTTCGGCGCGGCCGCGCCTCACATGTACGCCCGCCAGGACGCATTGCTCGAATCCATGGATGCCGCGCAGCGCGAAGCCATGTTCGACGCCTTGGACCGTCTTGAGCAAGTCGCGGACCGGGCCGACGCCTTCCGATGACCTCGAATTTCCTGATCATTATGTCTGACGAGCATCAGGCCCGGGCGCTGGGCTGTGCGGCGCACCCTTTGGCAACAACGCCAAATCTCGACAAGCTTGCCAGCCAGGGGGTTCGCTTCACCAACGCGTACACGCCTTCGCCGATCTGCGTGCCCGCACGCGCCAGTTTCGCAACCGGACGGCACGTGCATCAGCTGCAGTGCTGGGACAACGCGATGCCTTACACCGGGAGCGTCCCGGGCTGGGGGCACGCGCTTCAGGACAAGGGCATTGCGGTAGAGTCGATCGGAAAGCTCCACTATCGAGACGAGAGCGACCCAACGGGGTTCGACAGGCAGCACGTGCCGATGCATGTGAAGGACGGCATCGGACAGGTCTGGGGCTCGGTTCGCCGCGAGTCGGAGCGTGTGGCCAGGGCAGGCGATCGCATGCTCGGACCGCACATCGGGCCCGGCGAGTCCGGATACACCCAATACGACGATGCCGTCACCAGGCGTACGGAGCGGTGGCTGGCCAAACGTGCCGCGTCCGGCGACGACGGGCCTTGGTGCCTGTTTGTCGGACTGGTGGCCCCGCACTTTCCCTTGGTCGTCCCGCAACCCTTCTTTGACATGTATCCCGCCGACCGCCTGCCGCAGGCCAAGCTGCACCCGTCGACGGGCTATCGGCGGCATCCTTGGGTGGAAGCGCAGAACGCCCTCATGAACAACGAGGAGAGGTTTCGGGCTCCGGCGGAACGGCTGGCGGCGATGTCGGCATACTACGGGCTTTGTTCCTGGATGGATCACAATGTCGGGCGCATCCTGAGTGCGCTGGAGGCGAGCGGCATGAAGGGCAGCACGACGATTGCCTACACCTCTGACCATGGCGACAACGTCGGGGCACGCGGGCTCTGGGGCAAGTCGAACTTCTACGAGGAAAGCGTTGCCGTGCCCTTGATCATGGCGGGACCCGACATGCCAAGGGGCACCTGCGACACGCCAGTGAGCCTGCTGGACCTGTCGCGGACGGTTGCGGAACATTTCGGGTGCGAGATCGATGCGGCAGCCGGCACGGAGTCCCTGGCCGCGATTGCCGCGCGGCCGGCAGAGACGGAACGCGCGGTCTTCAGCGAATACCATGCCGTGGGTTCGGTTTCGGGCGGCTTCATGCTGCGGCGCGGGCGCTGGAAGCTGAATTGCTATGTCGGATTCGAGCCGGAGCTGTTCGACCTCGAAGCGGATCCGGAAGAGCTGACGGACCTCGCACCTGATCCCGGTCACTCGGAGACCCTCTCGGAGCTGGAGACCGAACTGCGAGCCGTCTGCGACCTCGAGGAGGTCAACGCCCGGGCATTCGCGGACCAGGATGAGCTGATTGCGCGTCACGGGGGCCGCGAAGCGGCGCTCGGGCTTGGTGCGCCAGGCGCCACACCGCCTCCGGAAAACGGTTAGGCATCGGCACGATCTCGCGTGCGCGATGAGGACGGGCTTGCGCTATCGTCCCAGGGCGTAGAACTCGTCGTTCGGGCGCATGGACGTGAAGTTCGCCATCCTGTTGCTCATCGCAAAGAACGCGGAAATCCCGGCGATGTCCCAGATGTCCTCGTCGCCGAAGCCATGTGCATGCAGCGCTTCGAAATCCGTGTCGCAAATTGCGCGGGAATCGTTTGACACCTTGAGGGCGAAATCAAGCATCGCCTTCTGGCGGGGCGTGATGTCGGCCTTGCGATGGTTCACCGCGACCTGGTCCGCGATGGTCGGGCTCTTTGCGCGAATCCGGAGAATGGCGCCATGGGCGATCACGCAATACGGGCATCCGTTGTCGTTGGACGTGGCAACGACGATCATTTCGCGTTCGGCCTGGGTCAGGCCGCCGTCACGCTCCATAAGGGCATCGTGATACGCCATGAATGCCCTGAACTCGTCCGGCCGGTGCGCCAGGACAAGAAAGACGTTCGGGACAAACCCGACCTTCTCCTGGACCGCGAGCACAACCTCGCGGATGTCGTCAGGCAATTCCTTGATGTCGGGAACGGGGAATCTGCTGACGGGCTTTCCGGTCATGGCAATTGTCCCCTGCTCGCGGCTGCTGCATCCATCTGGAACTCACGACTTCCCCTTGCGCGGCTCAGGTCTTGTGACCGGGCCGCCGAACTCTTCCCAGGACGAGAACCCGTCCTTCAGGTGCGCGGCCTCGAATCCCATGTCCTTGAGCGTGGCAACGGTGAGTGCCGACCGCCACCCGCTTGCACAATGAAACACGAATTTCTTGCCCTCCTGGCCGAACACCTCCTTGAAGTACGGGCTCTCAGGGTCAATCCAGAACTCGACCATGCCGCGGGGCGCATGCACGCTGCCAGGGATGAAGCCGGTCCTTTCGCGCTCGCGAATGTCGCGGATGTCAACGATGACGACGCTTGGGTCGTCGACCGCGGCGGCAAGGTCCGCGGTTTCGACTTCGTCAATCCGGGCGCGTGCTTCGGCCACCAATTGTGCGGAGGTCTTTCTCAGTGTCGGCATGATTCATTTCCCGTCGTCTCACACGCAGCCGTCATGTCAATGGCACGTGCCTCTTCGTGCGGCAAGTGCACCATGTCCGAATGTCGTGTCGCAACGGTCTTGACAGGTTTGGTTCCGGTTCGCGGGCCGGCTCTCCCCGTGTTGATCGTACAGCCGGTCTCCGCAATGCCACGGCCCCTCCGCCCTTTCCTGGCCGCAACCCGTGCATTGAGCGCATTCATCGGCGACCATGCGGCGAACATGCCTGGCGGTGCCGGCTGGCACCGGTCAAGGGCGCTGACGGTTCCGGACAACATGTCGCTGCTCCACCCGCCGCCAGGCTCGCCCCAACCGAACCCGGTCAAGCAGGTCTTCGCATGCCTGGGCCCGAACTTTCCTGCCGACCGCCTCCTCCCGACGGTCGAGGACGTGCGGAGCGCAATGCTTGATGCCTGGCAGGCGCTCGCGACCAACCTCGAGCGCATCGGTTCAATCACGTAGAGATCACGGGCCCGCATGTCTTTAGGCAACCGGTCAAAGGCGCCCAGAGGCCAGAACTTTCGGGAAACGGCATTTCAACAACTCCAAATTGGGAATGCCTGCATGTGCGCGGCAGCTTTTCCACGATTTCCCCTTGCAAAGCGGGGCGGCCCGGCCGAGCATTGAGCATGTCCCATCCATGCCTCGTGCAGTCAGACATCGACTCCTTTCAGCGCGACGGAGTTGTGTTGATCAAGGGCCTTTTTGCCGAACATGTCGAGACGATCCGTGCGGGCATCGAGCGGAACATGGCGGAGCCTGGCCCCTATGCTGCCGAGAATCTCAAGTCAGGCGAAAGCGGGCGGTTCTTCGATGACTACTGCAACTGGACTCGCATCCCGGAATTCGAGGAGGTGGTTCATCGCTCTCCTGCCGCCGAGGTCGCCGCTGACCTGATGCAGTCAGATACGGCGCAGTTCTTTCATGAACACGTGCTGGTGAAGGAGCCCGGCACTTCGAAGCCGACGCCTTGGCATCAGGACGGGCCATACTATTTTGTGTCGGGCCGGCAGACCGTGAGCTTCTGGTCGCCGGTCGACCCGGTCACCGATGCCTCGCTCCGATGCGTTTCTGGATCACATCGCTGGTCAAGGCCGGTGCTGCCGACGCGTTGGCTGAACGAGGACAATTTCTATCCTGACGAGGATGCCTACATGTCCGTGCCGGATCCCGACGCCGAAGGCATGGAGATACGAGAATGGACAATGCAGCCTGGCGACGCGGTTGCATTCAGCTTTGACATACTGCACGGAGCCCGCGGCAACTTCTCGACTGTCCGTCGACGCGCATTCTCTCTCCGCTTTGTTGGCGACGACGCACGGTATGTCGAACGACCGGGCCGAACGTCTCCGCCGTTCCCCGGGCACGGGATGGTCTCCGGGGAGAGGCTTCGAGAGGACTGGTTTCCGATTGCCTTCGCGCGCAAGAGCGCGAAGGAGGATCCAGCTGCAGATGCCGCAAGCTCCGCATAGCAGGCGACGCGGCCACGAGACAGCAGACAGCGAATGCGTGGAATCGTGCGCGGAGACGTGACCGTGCTGAAAACTGCGCCCCGAGCAGGGACATGCAGCACGAAAGGCCGGTTGGACGAAGGTGTCCGTGCAGCGGGATGCGTCAGCGTAATGATGCTCGAGCCAGTGCAGGCCGCAACTTTCGACGCTCAGGCGGCTTCGGGCCCATCCGTCATGCGCCAAGTTCACTGCACGGTCCCGCTCACACGACCGCGGACCGACGGCGCGAGTGCTTTCCTGGGCTGGCTCCGAGGTTTGCTCGGTTCGGCGAAAGCAGTCGCTACACGGTTCGGGTTCGTGCCCGGTCAGCTTGCCCAGGACCGCTTGCGCCGGCGGACTTCCGGGATTCGAGGCGCTCGCCTGCCAAGAGCGGCTTTCCGTCCGGATAGAACTGCTCGCAGTATCGCCGGAACTTCATGATCTCTCCGTCCGAACGGCAGAGAAGCGGGCGGGGCATGAATGTCTTCCTGCGCCAGATGACGACGTCCTGCATGACGTCCTGTCGCTGGGCCGAGACCAGGATCTTGTTCATGATCCGCGTGCGCAGCCTCACGGGAAGGAAGCGCATTCCGGCGATCGGGCGCTTCGGCTTCCGCAGCAGCCGCGTTTGGCTGACCAGAGTCATTTCAATGTCCGTGCCGTCGATCGGTGTCGCGAGCACCCATAGCCGGGAATCGAATCCGATCGAATGCTCGCGAATTTCGACGAAGGAATATCCGAGCCCATGTATGCTGGCGCTGGCGGAAACATCATACTTGAAGACCTCGAGGCCAGCGACTGCCCGGGTTCGCTTGAAGTCGAAGCTTCCCTTGAGGCATGCGCCTTCGATCACCAGCGGACCCACCCTGCCAACGCTGTCGTAGCCGTGCACGTATCGCAAGTGCCCAAGGTCGACTGAGTTCTCGGTTGTCTCTTGCGGATGTCCTGCAAACCGGACGCTCCGGACGTCGAGTTCGCTCCAGTCGTGCTCGTTTGGGGGTGGCGCCGGAAAATGCCACTGAGGCGGTCGATCACCGATGCCGCTCCAGGCAAAGATCAGCCCCGCGATCTCGCTCGTTTCGAACACCCGTAACTTGGCGGACTTCGGTGTAGGCGCATACGGCGTCGCGACACACAGTCCTGTGGCATCGTATGCGAATCCGTGAAACGGACAAACCAGGCAGCCATTGCGCACCCGGCCCCCGGCATCGGGGCTCAAGTCGGCACCTAGATGCGGACAGATCGCTTCGGCCACACAAACGTCGCCAGCATCGTTGCACCAGGCCACGACTTGGTTGCCGAGCCAGGTCCTTTTCAGGAGGCCGGCCTTTTCGATCGTCTTGCGCTGCGCGAAGAAATACCAACCTTCCGGGAACGGATTCAGCATGAGCACCTAATACATTCATTGCTTGCGTCATGTCCATCAGGATGGCCTCCCGCCATGTGGCGAGACGGCCTTGTTGTCACGGGCGAAGAGCCGCGCGGTCCCGGCCTTCGCCGTTCAAGGGAAGCGCGCTCACGGACTGACTCTGGCTTGCACAATGTCAGTTCGGGAACCTTGCTTGAATTCGAAGCGCGTTCGGAATGAAGCCACTTGGCCTGGCGACAGCGTGCAGGGAATCGGGCTGCGCGAAGATGGCGCCCGGCATCGCAGGCTCGCGTGGTGAATCGCTGTCTCTGGCAACCCCGTTCATGGCGCCGCCGTGTGGCCCGCGCCCACTGTCCCTTTCCGCGCCACCGCCCTTTCGTCGAGGGTCCGTCCCAAGGCGGGATGCACGCGGACCCGACATGGGACGCGCCGTCAACAGGCGCGACACAAACTCTTGCAAAAAATTCGAATTGTCCTAATAGTTCGTAAAGTTTGCAAGAAAGAAGAAATTTTGCAGCAAATTGGCGAATCTATCGGACTGGCCGTCGGGCTGCTTCTCGCGGCGGATGCGGATCTCCTCGAGATCGTGACGCTGTCGCTGTATGTCAGTCTCTCCGCAACTTCGATCGCCTGCTTGCTGGGCCTGCCTCTAGGCGCGATCCTTGCGGTGACCCGGTTTCCTGGCCGCGGTCCGGTCCTCGTGCTGATCAACGCGTTGATGGGGTTGCCACCCGTCGTGGTTGGCCTGATCGTCTATCTCTATCTTTCTCGTTCGGGACCGTTGGGCTTCCTGGGGCTGCTCTACACGCCGACCGCGATGATCATTGCGCAGACAATCCTCATCGCTCCCATCGTGGTGGCCTTGTCGCGCCAGGTCCTCGAAGACCTGCATCTCGAATATGCGGAGCAGTTTCGTTCCCTTGCCCTTTCTGCTCGCCAGATCATCCAGGCACTGCTTTGGGATGGCCGCTTCGCGCTCTTTACGGTTGCCCTCGCAGGCTTTGGACGTGCCGTGGCCGAGGTCGGCGCCGTCATGATCGTGGGCGGCAACATAGATCACCTGACGCGGGTCATGACGACCGCGATCACGCTTGAGACATCGAGAGGCAACCTGCCGCTCGCACTGGCGCTGGGCATAGTGCTGCTTGCACTTGCCATGGCCGTTACGGCGGCAGTGCACGGGCTCCGCGCAGGCACTGCAGGACACGCCGATGCCTAAGCGCATGGAGGGGGATGAGGCGACCGGAACGCGAGCTTGTCGAATCGAGCTGAAGGCGCTGGCTTACGACGTGGCAGGGACAAGGCTGATCGACGTGCCCGCGCTCGCGTTGAGGCCGGCCGGCACGACGGTCGTGATGGGTCCGAACGGCGCAGGCAAGAGCCTCCTTCTGCGCTTGATGCATGGGCTGATCCGGCCCTCGGCTGGAGAGATCCTGATCGGGGGAAAGCCGCTTTCGCCGGCGCGGCGCAAGGCGCAGGCACTGGTGTTTCAGAAGCCCGTGCTCCTTCGGCGCTCGGTGGCGGCGAACATCGACTTCGTTCTCAAGGCTCGTGGCAAGGATCGACGCCGTTGCCGCGACTTGCTGGACCGCGTGGGCCTTGTTTCGCTGTCCGACCGACCGGCCCGCCGCCTGTCCGGCGGCGAGCAACAGCGACTGGCGATCGCGCGGGCGCTGGCAACCGAGCCGGACACGCTGTTTCTTGATGAGCCGACTGCCAGCCTCGACCCGGAATCCGTCCAGGCGATCGAGGGCATCGTGGCGGCGGCGGCTCGGGACGGCGTCCGCATCATCTTCGTGACCCACGACATCCAGCAGGCCCGTCGCCTGGCGGATGACGTGGTGTTCCTGAGCAACGGTCGCGTCGCCGAGGAAGCGCCGGCCGACGCCTTTTTCAACGGCCCCGAATCCAAAGTGGCGCGGGCCTATCTGTCCGGGCATCTCGACCGGCTTGTGGAGACATGAAATGCGACTTCTGACGATCCTCTGCCTGGCGAGTCTTGGCGGGCCTGCAGATGCCGGGAACATCATCCTGCAATCCACCACCTCGACCGCGAATTCCGATCTCTACGACCATCTGCTGCCCAAGTTCGAGGAGACGTCAGGCATCAAGGTCAGCGTCGTCGCCGTGGGAACGGGCCAGGCGATACGCAACGCGGCCAACTGTGACGGTGACGTGCTGCTCGTGCACGCAAGGCCGGCCGAAGAGAAATTCGTCGCCGACGGCGGAGGCGTCGAACGGTTCGACGTCATGTACAACGACTTCGTGATCGTTGGCCCGCAGTCAGACCCCGCGGGAATCGCGGGACTGGACGATGTCGGGGCGGCGCTGAAGCGGATCGCCGAGGCCGAAGCCATCTTCGCGTCAAGAGGCGACGATTCCGGAACCCACCGCAAGGAGCGCTCGCTCTGGGAAATGACCGGGATTGACCCGGTCCCGGCCTCGGGCCTCTGGTACCGAGAGACCGGGTCGGGCATGGGCGCCACGTTGAACGCGGGAATCGGCATGGGCGCCTATGTCATGACCGACCGGGCTACCTGGATCACCTTTGGCAACACGCAGGACTACCGGATCCAGGTCGAAGGCGATCCGCTGCTCTTCAATCAGTACGGCGTGATGCTCATAAACCCGGAGAATTGCCCGAACGTGCGGGCGGAAGAAGGGCAGGCCCTCGTAGACTGGCTGATTTCCGAAGAGGGCCAGGACGCGATCGCATCGCACAGGAAGGGCGGCCAGCAGCTGTTCTTTCCAAATGGGCGGCCGGCGAAATGACCAGGCAGGCCCATGAATACCTGACAGTTCATGAACTGGCCGACCTGCTGCGCGTCAAGGAGCGCAAGGTGTATGACCTGGCGGCCTCGGGCAAGGTGCCGTGCTCACGGGCAACTGGCAAGCTCCTGTTTCCCGAGGCCGAGATCCGGGCATGGATGACGAACCAGCGATCCGGGCCGGTGGGCCGGACGGATCGGCCGAAAGTCGTCCTTGGCAGCCATGACCCGTTGCTGGAATGGGCGGTGCGGCAGTCGCGCTGCGGCCTCGCCCTGCTCCTCGACGGCAGCCGGGACGGGACGGCCCGGTTCAATGCCGGGGAGGGCCTTGCGGCGGGCCTGCATGTTCACGATGCTGGCACGAACTCCTGGAACGAGGCTTTCGTCGGCGGGGAGTGTTCCGGGCAGGACGCCGTTCTCCTGTCCTGGGCTGCGCGTCGCCGTGGTCTGGTGACACGGCCTGAGAATGCGGGCCGCTTCAAGGCTCTTGGCGACCTGGCGGGCGGGACGGTCGCCGCGCGGCAAAGCGAGTCTGGTGCGGATATCCTGCTCAGGCACCTGCTGGCAGGCGAGGGCATTTCGGTGGAAGACGTCCAGTTCACAGAACCGGCTCGCAGCGAGCAGGATGCCGTGCTTGCCGTTGCCGAAGGGCTGGCCGACGTGACATTGGGGCTTGAGGCCGTTGCGAAGCCGTTCGGTCTTGCCTTTTCGGCCCTTGTGCAGGAGCGCTTCGACATTCTCGTGGATCGGCGCGCCTACTTCGAGGAGCCGTTCCAGGCGCTCCTGGCTTTCTGCCGTACCCCGGCGCTTGCGGAACGGGCGGCGGCACTCGGAGGCTACGACGTTGCCAGGCTGGGCGAGGTGCGCTGGAGGGCCTGAACGCGGACGCCCTTCATGCCGGGCCAGGTCCAGAGAAACCGGCCCCTGGCCAGGATCGGGTGCGGCTCCTAGTGGTTGTCTCGCGGCACGCCCTTGGAGCGCGCGATGTCCTGGTAGCCGGGCGCACCCTTCAGGACCATGCCTTCGGAGAATTGCTCGGTCCTTTCGCGAAAGATCTCTTGCCAGGGTGACTGGCTTTCCGGGGCGAAAGGCCTTTCGGGCAGGGTCGAGCGGCGCCTCTCAAGCTCGGAGTCATCGACGAGCACGTTGGCGCTGCAAGCCTTGAGATCGATTCGAATCCGGTCTCCGGTCTGGACGACGGCCAGTCCTCCGCCGGCGGCCGCTTCCGGAGCGGCATTCAGGATCGACGGCGAGCCCGACGTCCCGGACTGCCGCCCGTCGCCAAGGCAAGGCAAGGAATGCACGCCTCTCTTGAGCAGGTAGGCGGGCGGGCGCATGTTCACGACCTCGGCTCCTCCGGGATAGCCGACAGGCCCCGCGCCGCGCATGATGAGCATGCAGTCTTCGTCGATCTCCAGGGCGGGGTCGTCGATGCGGTCGTGATAGTCCTCGATCGAATCGAACACGATCGCGCGGCACTCGAAGGCGTCAGGATCGTCCGGATTCGAGAGATAGCGATCCCGAAATTCCTTGGAAACCACGCTCGTCTTCATGATTGCGCTTTCGAAGAGGTTGCCCTTGAGATTGATGAAGCCGGCATCCTGCATCATCGGAGCCGCAACGGTCTTGATGACGTCCGGGTTCTCGCTTCGCCGCTCTCCGCAGTTTTCTCCGATGGCCTTGCCATTTGCGGTGAGCGCGTCCGGATGCGGCAACAGGCCCGCCTCGATCAGCTCGCCCACGACCGCCGGAACCCCGCCGGCGCGGTGATAGTCTTCACCGAGATATTCCCCCGCAGGCTGGAGGTTCACGATAAGAGGTATCCTATGTCCGAGCTTCTGCCAGTCGTCATTGCAGAGCGGGACCCCGAGATGCCGGGCGATGGCCGCCAGATGGATGGGTGCATTTGTCGAGCCGCCGATGGCGGAGTTGACGACAATGGCGTTCTCGAAGGCCTTGCGCGTCATGATGTCGGACGGCCTTCGGTCGGAACGCACCATCTCCACGACCTGGCGGCCGGTTTCGTAGGCGATCTGCCCCCGCTCCCGATAGGGTGCCGGAATCGCCGCCGAGCCGGGCATTTGCATGCCCAGCGCTTCCGCCAGGCTGTTCATGGTCGTGGCGGTGCCCATGGTGTTGCAATACCCGGTGGAAGGCGCAGAAGAGGCCACCAGTTCCATGAATCCCGAGTCGTCGATTTCGCCGGCCGCATGGAGTTCACGCGCCTTCCAGACGATCGTTCCAGAGCCCGTGCGCTGGCCGCGAAACCAGCCGTTCAGCATGGGTCCGACCGAAAGGGCGATCGCGGGGACGTTCACCGTGGAGGCGGCCATCAGAAGTGCCGGAGTCGTCTTGTCGCAGCCGATCATCAGAACAACGGCGTCGATGGGATATCCGTAAAGCGATTCGGTCAGCGACAGGTAGGCAAGGTTGCGGTCAAGCGATGCCGTCGGGCGCTTTCCGGTTTCCTGGATCGGATGCACCGGGAATTCCATTGCCGTCCCGCCTGCGGCGTTCACGCCGTCGCGCACGCGCTTGGCCAGTTCGAGATGATGGCGGTTGCAAGGCGACAGGTCGCTGCCGGTCTGCGCAATGCCGATGATGGGCTTGCCGGACTGCAGCTCCTCAGGGGTCAGCCCGTAGTTGAGATATCTCTCCAGATAGAGCGCGGTCATCTCGTGATTGTCTGGATTGCTGAACCATTTCCGGCTTCGAAGCATGGGTTTGGGCACCTCGGAAACTCTCCCGTTTTGCGTCGGGGTAGTCGAACGGGCAGGAGTTTTCTAGCGAAATGCGCATCTGGAGGCGTCCTCGACGCGAAGGGCGCTCCTGACCGGCTTCAGTGCGAAGCAAGCCTGCAATGCGAAGCCTAGAACAGGAATCCGACGCCAAACCCGACGACGGCGGCGGCGGCCAGAAGAAGCGCTCGGCCAAGCCAGGGCCGCCGATCCGGCACGGCTGGGCCCTGCGTCTGCCGGGCGAGGATGTCCTCGGCTATCTCCGGCAGCTTCGGTCCGAACCGGCCGAGCACCTGCAATGTCTGGAACGCCTCGCGGAGGATGGCCTTCGGTCCGATGTTTTCGGAAATGTAGCGTTCGACGGTCGGCCGGGCGACATTCCAGATGTTCATGTGTGGGTCAAGGGACCGCGCGACGCCCTCGACCACGACCATGGTCCTTTGCAGCAGCAGGAGTTCGGTTCGCGTCTCCATGCCGAAGCGTTCCGTGACCTCGAAGAGATGGCTCAAGAGCCTTGCCATCGAAATCCGGCTTGCCTCGATCCCGAAGATCGGCTCCCCGACGGCACGAAGCGCCTGCGCGAACTCGTTGACATCACGGTCCTTGGGGACATACCCGGCCTCGAAATGGACTTCGGCGACGCGTCGGTAGTCCCTGCGAATGAAGCCGATGAGGATCTCGGCATAAACGCGGCGCGTATAGGCGTCGATCCGTCCCATGATTCCAAAGTCGAGGGCCACGAGGTCGCCGTTCTTGGCCACCAGAATGTTCCCCTGATGCATGTCGCCGTGAAAGTACCCGTCGCGCAGGGCGTGGCTCAGGAACGTCGACATCACCTTCTGGGCAAGGCGGACCCGGTCGTGTCCCGCCCGGTCAAGAGCATCCAGGTCGCTGAGCGGAGTGCCGTCCAGCCAGTCAAGCGTCAGCACGCGTCGCGACGACAGGTCCCACCTCGTCCTGGGAACGCGGATGCCTTCGTCCTTGGCCGCGTTCGCGGCGAATTCGGACGCGTTCGCCGACTCGAGCCGGAGGTCCAGTTCGGCCATGACCACGCCTTCGAAATGGGCAACGACATCAAGCGGTCTCAGCCGTCTCGACCCCGGCGCCAGCGCCTCGATCACGCGGGCGGCGAAGTAGAACGCATCAATGTCGCGCCGCATGTTGCGCACGATCTTCGGGCGAAGGACCTTGACGGCAACCGCCTCTCCCGATCCTGCAAGCCGGGCCTTGTGAACCTGCGCGATGGAGGCCGCCGCCACCGAGTCGGAAAATTCCGAAAAGAGCTTCTCGACAGGAGCGCCCAGCTCCGCCTCGATCGTCGCCTTGGCGGCGGAGGTCGGGAAGGGCGGCAGCTTGTCCTGAAGGACAAGCAATTGTTCCGCCAGGTCGTGACCGACAACATCCGGCCTCGTCGAAAGGGTTTGCCCGAGCTTGATGAAGGCCGGTCCCATGGCCATGAGCGCCCGGGTCACGGTCGGCAGATTCGGGTCGCCCTTGTGGCCAAGCCATTTGAACGGCCAGCCGAGGACGCGCGCGGCAATGCGTACAGACGGCGGGGCGTTCATGGCTTCCAGCACCGCCCGCATCGCGCCTGTGCGTTCAAAGGTCGCCCCGGTGCGAACGAGCCGAAAGATGTTGTGCGGACCGCGCATCTATACTTTCCACCCCGAGTGCAGCGCCGCGATGCCCATGGACAGGTTGCGATACCTGACCTGTTCAAACCCGGCCTCGCGGACCATCTCGGCAAACGTGTCCTGGTCCGGAAACCGACGGATCGACTCGACCAGGTACTGATAGCTATCCCTGTCCCCGGTGACCGCCTGGCCCATGCGCGGGATCACGTTGAAGGAATAGAGGTCGTAGATTCCCTGCAGGATCGGGACTGTCACGCGGGAGAATTCCAGCACCATCAGCCGCCCGCCCGGCCTGAGCACGCGGAAGGCCTCGGACAGCGCGTCCCCGGTCCTCGTGACGTTCCGAATGCCGAAGGAGATCGTGCACACGTCAAAGCCGGAATCGGGAAAGGGCAGGGACATCGCGTCGCCTGCCACCCATTCGACGCGGTCCGACAGGCGGGCCCTTTCGGCCCGCGTGCGCCCTTCTTCCAGCATCGGCTCCGTCATGTCCAAGACGACTGCGGACGCCTCGGGCGCGCGCTTCAGGAACCGGAGCGCGATGTCTCCCGTTCCGCCGGCCACGTCAAGAAGGCGCTGATGGCCCCGTGGCGCCAGCCAGTCCATCATGGCATCCTTCCAGAGTCGATGGACGCCGCCCGACATGAGGTCGTTCATCAGGTCGTAACGCGACGCGACGCTGGAAAAGACGCCCTGGACAAGGCCGGCCTTGTCTTCCTCGCGCACCTCGCGGGCACCGAAATGCGTCGTGCTTTCGTTTTCGTCAATCATCGTGCCCCTTCGCGGCGCGCCGCAAGACCCAGTTCTTGTATGTTCAGAAAACCAAGGGAATCAACCTTGTCCACTGCTGATTCTGGCCTGAGAGCAATGTGGACAACTTCCCTTTGGAAGACGGTGCCCGTTTCGGATATCCTGCGGGAACGCCGCCTTCCCGAAAGACATGGGGCCGTGGCCGGCGGGACGGGTCACGCCGTGGAGGCCGTGAATGAGGAAGGAGCCCGGTGCGATGGCGGCAGTTGATTCCGGCAAGAGCTCAAGCATGTCGGCATCCGGTCTGGCGGGCGGCCATGCCTGAGCTTCCGGAGGTCGAGACCGTCCGTCGCGGCCTGCTGCCGGTAATGGAAGGCACGCGGATCCTGCAGGCCGACGTCAATCGTCCGGACCTGCGCTGGCCGTTGCCGAAACTCATGGCGGAGCGGGTTTCTGGAACGCGGGTCATGTCGCTGCGCCGCCGCTCGAAGTACCTGCTTGCGGATCTGTCGAGCGGGGAAACGCTACTTGTGCACCTAGGCATGTCCGGCCGCATCCTGATCTCAGGTGAAGCGCCAGGCGCCTTCCGGAACCGGCACGCGATGCACGACAGGCACGATCATGTCGTGTTTCACATGGAAGGCGGTGCCCGCGTGACTTTCAACGATCCACGCCGCTTTGGCGCCATGGACCTGGTGGCGACGGACTCCGTGGAAAGGCATCAACGCCTGGCCGGGATCGGGCCGGAACCGCTCGGGAACGCATTTGACGAAGTGTACCTGACCAGCACCCTGAAGGGTCGTCGCACGACCATAAAGTCCGCGCTCCTGGACCAGCGCGTGGTGGCGGGCCTGGGCAACATCTACGTTTGCGAAGCGTTGCATCGGGCGGGGGTTGCGCCGGCCCGGCGCGTTTCGCGCCTCGCGGCCAAAAGGATCGCGAGCCTTGTGCCGAATGTCCGGGACGTCCTGTCCGAAGCGATAGCCGCCGGCGGCTCAAGTCTCAGGGACTATCGGCAGGCGGATGGGGAGCTGGGATACTTCCAGCACGCCTTCCGCGTCTATGGCCGCGCCGGCGAACCTTGCACGAAGCCTGGCTGCGGCGGACGGATCGTGCGGACCGTGCAGTCCGGCAGGTCCAGCTTCCACTGTCCGAAGTGCCAGAAATAGAGGAGCTGCATCGAGGCGCTGAATGCACGCGCGGCGCTCTTCGACATGACTGCGCGGGTCCGCAGGATTGCCAGCGTCGGCTTTCCGTCACCGTCCAGATGCACCAATCCGGGACGCCCCTTGATTTCTCGCCCTTCTGCAAGGCTTCTCGGCATTGCCAGGACCACGCGATGCAGCCTTGCGGACCGGGCAGAAGATCTGTCTCCGGGCAAGAACCCTTCATGCGCATGCAACGCGCACGTCAAGGCGAATGGCACGAACGGCCCAGGGTTGCGCGCCCCAGAGATGGCTTGATCTGTTTCCCGTGATTGTTAAGGCTTCCCGTGACCGAAACTGCCGGAACCGATCACATGGCCTTTGAGACGATCATCGTAGAGACGGAAGACCACGTCACGACCATTCGCATGAACCGCCCGGACGTGATGAACGCCTTGAGCATCGAGTTGCTCGGAGAGCTTTCGCGCGCGCTCGATGAAGCCTCCGCAGACGACAAGGTGCGCTGCATCATACTGACCGGTTCGGAAAAGGCCTTTGCTGCCGGCGCCGACATCAAGGAAATGTCGAACAAGACCTTCGTGCAGGCTCTTACGGAAGACCTGTACACGACCGAGACCGAGGCGATCCTGAGGTGCCGCAAGCCGATCATCGCAGCCGTCGCCGGCTACGCGCTGGGCGGCGGATGCGAACTGGCGATGACATGCGACTTCATCATCGCGGCGGACACGGCCAAGTTCGGTCAGCCTGAGATCAATCTTGGGATCGTCGCGGGAATCGGCGGCACGCAGCGCCTGACGCGCTTCGTGGGTAAGTCGAAATCCATGGACATGCACCTTACCGGGCGCTTCATGGATGCCGAAGAGGCGGAACGCGCGGGTCTGGTGAGTCGCGTCGTGCCGGCAAAGAAGCTGATGGAAGAGGCAGCGTCCGCGGCGCGGCGCATCGTCGAGAAGTCGACGCTGACGAGCATGGTCGTGAAGGAGGCGGTGGATCGCAGCTATGAAACGACTCTCCGCGAGGGCATCCTGTTCGAGCGACGGATGTTCCATGCCCTTTTTGCGTCCCACGACCAGGCTGAGGGCATGGCCGCGTTCCTGGAGAAGCGCGAACCACGCTTCCGCGACAGATAGGGCCTTTTCAACGCCATGGGATTGCGCTATTCGACCCGCCTGCATGCGCGTGGAGCCCGCTTTGGCTATGTATCTGCCGGTCTGGTGACTGGTCGGGGCTTCATCGCAAACTGATCTAGACCCGGAACGGGGACCACGAACATGGCAAATTCGCCACAATCCAAGAAACGCGCTCGGCAGAACGTTCGTCGCCAGGCCGTCAACAAGGCGCGTCGCTCGCGCATTCGCACGCACCTCAGGAGAGTCGAGGACGCGATCGCTTCAGGCGACAGGGAAACGGCGCAGGACGAGCTTAGGCGGGCGCAGCCCGAACTCATGCGCGGCGTCACGAAGGGCATCTACCACAAGAACACGGCCGCCCGGAAAATGTCGCGCCTCGCCTCGCGCGTCAAGGCATTGGACTGATCCGACTGCAGGCCTGAATGTCCGTTTGCGTGCCGGATCGCGTCGTCTGGCGGCCTAGCGGTTTGCGCCCGGGCTCCAGAGGACGTCGGCACGGCCCTCGTCATTTGCGACGCGGGCTGCGCAGAACAGCCAGTCTGACAGGCGGTTCAGATAGGTCAGGGCCGCCCCGTTGACCTCTTCAGCGCTTGCGAGCTCGACGGCCAGCCGCTCCGCCCGCCGTGCAACCGTTCTTGCAAGATGCAGGTGCGCTGCAAGCGCGGACCCTGCCGGAAGAATGAACGACCTCAACGGCTCAAGCCGCTCGATCATCGCGTCGATTTCGGCCTCCAGCCGCTTCGTTTGGCGGTCCGACATCCTGAGCACCGGAAATCCCGCATCGCCATCCTTCTTCATGTCCGGGCGGCAAAGATCCGCTCCCAGGTCGAACAGGTCGTTCTGAATGCGAGACAGGGCGTCGTCAATGCCCTCTCCCTTGGCATGCAATCTTGCAACGCCCAATGCAGCGTTCAGTTCGTCCACGGTGCCGTAGGCCGAGACCCGGGCCGAATGCTTGGGCACACGGTCATTGTTGCCAAGCGCGGTGTCGCCGCCGTCGCCTGTCTTGGTGTAGATCCTGTTCAGGACGACCATGTCAGCTTCCACATCCGACAAGGACAAATGCCAGGATCAGCATGACGGCAACGGCCTGAGCGTAGATTCGGTACCGCATGATCCTGTTGGCGTGCTTGCGGTTGAAATCGCCTCCGCGGGCAAACCCGCCGATTCCGGTCATGAGAACGAGCAGGACGAGGATCACGGCGATCACCACCGGAATGAAGAGCGGGTTGTCAAGCGGCATGATCCCTCCCAGGCGTCAGTGGCCGGAGCGTGAGCGGCGGAGGAACTCGTTCAACCACGCGACATGAGCCGATCCGCCATGCGTGTCGTCATAAACCGTTTTGCAAGGTAAATGAACTTCGTCGGCACGGTTACGCGGTATCTGGGGCGAGGGCTTGGATGCGTCAAGGCATGCACGACGCAACGTGTCACGGCGCTGGCGGGCAGCTCGAACGGGTCGGGTTTCGTCGAATCGCTGTAGAGCCGCGGTTCGAGCCTCTTCCGGTATTCTTCCGCTCTTGCGGAGGAGGCCGCATCGATCCACCGCTCGTAATGGGGGATCGAGTTCTGGCGGATGTTGCTTGTTATCGGCCCCGGCTCGATCAGGATCACGTGGATGCCGGTGCTTCGCAGCTCCCGGCGCAGCGTGTCAGCCCAGCCCTCGACCGCGAACTTGGTCGAGTTGTAGGAGCCGCGCCACGGAAGCGCAAAGAAGCCGAGCACGGACGAGTTCATGAGAATTCTTCCGTGACCCTGCCGCCGGAAGGCGGGCAGCAGGCACCTCGTCAACTCGTGGTGCCCGAAGAAATTCGCCTCGAAGTTGGCCCGCAACGCATCTGTCGGAAGATCCTCCAGCAGGCCCGGAATTGCATAGGCGCCGTTGTTGAACACGGCGTCGAGCCCGCCGTCCGTTCGAGCAAGCGCCTCGCGGGCCGCCCCCTGAATCCCCGGCTGGTCCTCGTAGTCCAGCACGAGGCTTTCGAGCCCCTCGCCTTCGAGCCGCTCGCAGTCGGACTCCTTGCGGCATGCGGCAAGGACCCGCCAGCCGCGCGCCGCCATGCCGTGCGCAACATCGTAGCCGATGCCGGATGAGCAACCGGTGATCAGCAGGGTTTTTCGACCGTCGGTCACTTGGAAGGACGTCCCGGGTGAATCGACGGTTCCCATGGCAGTCCGTACCGCCGCTTGTCAATACCGCGCGCCGGCATCCGCGCGCCGAGATCGCGCATGCCGCCAGAGCCTGCGGGCGCTTCATGATCGCAGATCGCTTTACCTGACGGGATTCGGGAGATAATGCTACATCCATGAGCAGCGTCACGGACGACCCCAACATAGAGTTCCGGAATCTTGCAGAGCCGCTCCGCCGCGCCATCGGCGAGCGATACCTGACCTACGCGCTTTCGACCATCATGCATCGAGCCTTGCCCGACGTTCGCGACGGCCTGAAGCCGGTGCATCGACGCATCCTTTACGCGATGCGAGAACTGCGGCTGAACTCGTCCGGCGGGTATCGCAAGTCGGCCAAGATCTCCGGCGACGTGATGGGCAACTACCACCCCCATGGTGACGGAGCGATCTATGACGCGATGGCCCGGCTCGCCCAGGAATTCAACGTTCGCTATCCGTTGGTCGACGGACAGGGGAACTTCGGGAACGTCGACGGCGACAACCCGGCCGCGTCACGTTACACCGAGGCACGAATGACCGCCTTCGCCGAGGCGCTGCTCGATGGGCTTGACGAGAACGCAGTCGATTTTCGGCCCAATTACGACGGGACGCTGTCCGAGCCCGTGGTGCTTCCGGCGGCCTTTCCCAACCTTCTTGCGAACGGCTCCAGCGGAATTGCGGTGGGGATGGCGACCAACATTCCGCCGCACAACGTCGGGCAGCTCTGCGACGCCTGCATTCACCTGGCGAAGGCGAAGAATTCGGATCGCGTGCGGGACGACACCTTGATCGATTGCGTGGAAGGCCCGGACTTTCCGACGGGCGGGGTCATAGTCGAGCCGCGCGAAGCGATTGCAGAAGCATACAGGACGGGGCGCGGCGGCTTCCGCACGCGCGCAACGTGGATTGTGGAGGATCTGGGACGAGGGCAGTGGCAGATCGTTGTCACGGAGATTCCCTATCTGGTCCAGAAGGGTCGTCTGATCGAAAGGCTTGCAGAGGCGATCCAGACGAGGAAGATCCCGGTTCTTGCGGATGTCCGGGATGAAAGCGCGGACGACATTCGGATCGTCCTTGAGCCGCGATCACGCAACGTGACACCCCAGGTTCTGATGAACATGGCCTTCCGGACAACGGATCTGGAAGTCCGGTTCAGCATGAACATGAACGTGCTGATCGACGGCGTGACGCCGAAGGTCGCTTCGCTCAAGGACGTTCTGCGCGCGTTTCTGGACCATCGTCGCGAGGTGCTGCAGCGACGCTCGCGGTTCCGGCTCGACAAGATCGACCACCGGCTCGAGGTGCTCGAGGGATTTGTGACCGCGTTCCTGAATCTCGACCGCGTCATCGACATCATTCGCTACGACGAAGACCCGAAGCCCGCCCTTATGCGCGAGGACTGGTCGAAGGAGCATGCGCGCGCGACATCCGAGAGTGACTACGAATCGCCGTCCCCGGGCGATGGCGAGCTGTCGGAGACCCAGGCTGACGCGATACTCAACATGCGCCTGCGCTCGCTGCGCCGCCTCGAGGAACTGGAGCTTCGGAAGGAGTTTGACGAACTGACCGGGGAGCGGGCGGATCTCGAGGATCTTCTGGAGAGCGACGGACGGCAATGGAAAGCCATCGCCGAGCAGCTGCGTGACGCAAGGAAGAAGTTCGGCGACGAGCGTCGCACCCAGTTCGGCGAGGCGGTCGAGATCGAGGACGTTCCGCTGGCGGCGATGATCGACCGTGAACCGGTCACCGTCGTATGTTCGAGGATGGGCTGGATCCGGGCCATGAGCGGGCACGTCGATCTTTCCCGCGAATTCAAGTTCAAGGACGGTGACGGCCCCCTTCACGCCTTTCATGCCGAAACGACTGACCGACTGCTCCTTCTGGGCACGAACGGCCGATTCTACACGCTGTCCGTCGCGAACCTGCCGGGTGGCCGGGGCATGGGGGAGCCCGTGCGCCTGATGGTTGACCTGCCGAACGAGTGCGAGATCGTTGCCCTTCTTGTCCATCGGCCCGGACAAAGGCTCCTGGTTGCGTCGTCCGCCGGCTTCGGCTTCGTGGTTTCCGAAGAAGAGGTTGTGGCACAGACCCGCGCCGGAAAGCAGGTTCTCAACGTCAAGGGAGATGCGACTGCCATTGTCTGCCGTCCCGTTGACGGCGATCATGTCGCTGCCGTGGGACGGAATCGAAAGATGCTCCTGTTCCCCGTTGCGGATCTTCCGGAAATGTCGCGCGGCAAGGGCGTGCGTCTTCAGAAGTACAGGGACGGCGGACTTTCGGACGCCAGAACCTTTGATCTCTCCGAGGGCCTTGCATGGCTTGACCCTGCGGGTCGCACCCGGACGGTCAAGGAACTGGACAACTGGCAAGGGTCCCGCGCGACAGCCGGGCGCATGGCGCCTCGCGGCTTTCCCCAGGACAACAAGTTCACTTGAGGAAGGGCGGATCGATTGCGGAACCTGGAAACGCGGTGCATGGGATCTCGCATGGCGCGCCATTCCCTCGGTCAGCCCGTGGCGCCGGAGAGGACGAGGAGGCCACTTGGCCGCGACAGGCCGGGGACCTGTCCGGGCGAGACGCCGAGTATGCGCACCCGACCGTTGACTGTCGGCGTTCTCGGGAGGACCTGCATCGGCAAGCCGAAACCCTTCGGCACGGCCGGAAAGTGCCGCTCCATCGGCGCATGCCGACCAGGACGGCTCCGGTTGCGCGTTGGCGGCGATGGCCGGGCCTTGCGAGCGTTTGGCGCGGACCGGCCTTGAAGATCTGGTGGCGTTCGACGCTGGTCAGCGGCGTTGCCGCTTCGTGCGGCCGGCCGACGACCGCGCGTTCTCCCTGCACCCGTCCGCAAGAGCATTGTCCTTGCCGGAAGGAGACCGGGAATCCCGCGATGGTGTCGATTATTGCGCGCCCGAAAGGCCTGGATTGCCAACGGACCGGCATGATGTGCACTCTGTGGGACGGGCAACCTACGCCTGCCGTGGCCATCCAAGGCGGTTTCGCCTGTGTACCGCGTCCTGCGTCATTGTCGGGTGAAGGCTGACATGACGTTCGTTGTCGTTCCCACCGAAGCGGAAGGCGAAATCGCCGTTTGCTCCGAAGGACTGAGTTTCTGGGGCGGTGTCGATCCTGGCACTGGCAAGGTGATCGACGCGCACCACGATCTTCATGGCCAGTCCGTCGCGGGCAAGATTGTCCTCATGCCGACAAGCCGCGGGTCCTGTGCCGGAAGTGGCGTCCTGCTGGAACTCGCCCTGAACGGACATGCTCCGGCAGCGCTGATCTTTCGGGAAGACGAGGAGATCCTGACCCTCGGCGCGGTGATCGCGTCCCGCATGTTCGACAGGTCTGTCGGCGTCGCACGGCTTTCGGCGTCGGACTACTTCGCCCTGAGCTCCGCGAAGGCTGCAAGGATGCGCGGCAGCCGCCTGACGGCGGATGGCGTTTCCATTGATCTGCACAAGACGTCTGATGGAGGCCTGGAACTGACGCCATCCGACAGATCCAAGCGGAACGGCGATCATGGAAGGGCCGTTGCACTTGCCATGGAGGTGGTCTGCACCATGGCTGCGTCGCAGGGCGCGAAGCGGCTGATCGACGTGTCGAGGGGCCACATTGACGGCGGCATTCTTTCCCACTCTGCCAATCTCGTCTTCGCCGAGACGATGGCCGGGATGGAGGCGCGGGTCGCAATTCCGACCACGATGAACGCGATTTCCGTTGACCGCGAGAACTGGACCGAACACGACCTGCCGCCCGATTTCGGGCAAGCGGCCAGCCGGCTGGCGGATGCCTATGTTCGGATGGGCGCGCGTCCGACCTTCACGTGCGCGCCCTATCTGGCCGACGACGCTCCCCAATTGGGCGAGAACATCGGCTGGTCGGAATCAAACGCCGTCATTTTCGCCAACAGCGTCCTCGGCGCGCGGACGGCCAAGCACCCTGACTACCTCGACCTCTTCGTCGCCCTGACCGGCCGGGCACCGGAAACCGGGGTTTACCTCCCGGACAACCGGCGGCCGCGCGTTGTGATCGAGGTCGAGCTGCCAAGGGCCCACGACGATGCGCTCTGGCCGCTTGTCGGGTGGGTGGCCGGACGCCTGGCCCCGGATCGCGTTCCACTCCTGACCGGGCTGGCCCCTGCTGTGCCAAGCCGCGACGACCTTCGCGCCATGTGCGCCGCCTTCGGGACGACCTCGGCGGCGCCATTGCTGCATGTCGCAGGCGTGACGCCGGAAGGCGACCTGGCTCCCGTCCCCGACGCAGCGCAGGTTCGCATGACGGTGGCGGACCTGGCCGCTGCCTGGGATCGCTTCAATTCCGGTCCGGCGAGCGTCGACCTCGTGGCCCTTGGGAGCCCGCATCTCTCGCTCGAGGAAACACGGCGGCTCGCCGCCCTGATGTCAGGCCAGGCAAGGCATCCCGGCACGCCGGTCATCGTGACCCTGGGTCGCGACGTCCTCGCGCAGGCGCAATCCGAGGGATTGGTGGCCCTTCTGCAGGCCTCCGGGGTGCAGCTCATTCCGGACCTGTGCTGGTGCTCGATCATCGAGCCGGTCTTCCCGAAGGACGCAAGGACCTTGATGACCAACTCAGGCAAGTATGCGCACTACGCGCCCGGTCTCAGTGGCCGGCACGTGCGGTTCGGCAGCCTTTCTGACTGTGCAGCCGCCGCCAGGACCGGTGTCGCCGCAAGCGAACGACCGGATTGGCTCCATTAGTTCTCGTCCGGTTCCTTGATCGGCATTTTGCGTGGAACGGAGTCTGTGGTGCACCGCGCATGCTTCCCGCAAGTTCAATGAGGCCGGCGTGGGCGAAGTGGTCCGTTGTGAACCCGGGATTCGGGAGATCGGGAAGATCATCGGGGCGTGAAGCCTGCCCGACAAGGTCCAGGCTTCGGAGTCCTTGACCCGGCACACTCGCGGATTCCTGGCTGGGCCGATGCAACGGAGATCGCGGCAGGCAGACGGAAATGAACCAGCAGTACGCCTTTGAACCCCAAAATGCCGCAACGAAGCCTCGGGCAATTCTGTTTTTTCGATAGCATGCTGCTCGACGCCGGAGCGGCAGTGACTTTCACGGTGGACAGCCCGCTCAACGGCCTGGTTCTCGCCATGGCATCGGCGCGCGGCCAAGTGCGATGACGCGTTGCGCGGGTTTCGGGTTCCGTTCGGGCGGCATGGGAACGAACGCGATGCAGTACGAATTCGATCTCGGCAGGTACGCCCGGCCGGTCACGACGAGCAGTCCGGAGGCAAGGCTCTGGTTCGACCGCGGCCTGTTGTGGCTCTACGGCTTCAACCACGAGGAGGCGGTGTCCTGCTTTCGCGAGGCGCAGCGGGCTGACCCGGACTGCGCACTTGCGTTCTGGGGGGAGGCCTACGCCGCCGGACCTTTCATCAACTTGCCCTGGTGCTGGATGAGCGAGATGGAGGCCCGCCAGGCGATCAACACGTGCTTTGCCGCCACACGGGCGGCGATGGAGCGACGCGACGGCGTCTGTCCGGTCGAGAGCGCACTCATCGAGGCCCTTCCGGCCCGCTACCAGCGCAACGCCGTGGTTTCGATGGACGAGTTTTCCCGCTGGGACGATGATTTCGCTGCCCGCATGCGGGAGGTGCATCGCCGCTTTCCGGAGGACGCCGACGTGGCCAGCCTCTTTGCGGAGGCCTTGATCACGCGCACGCCGTGGCGGCTCTGGGATCCGGAGACTGGAGAGCCCGCGGAAGGTGCCGACACCGAAGAGGCGCGAGACGTGCTGGAATCGGCCATGCTGGCGCGCCGAGAGGCGGGGCAGGAGCCGCACCCTGGCATGCTGCACATTTACATCCACGTCATGGAGATGTCCCGGATTCCCGAGTGTGCGCAGGCCGCGGCCGACGATCTGCACCGGCTGTCGCCTGACAATGGCCATCTCAACCACATGCCTTGCCACATCTATCTCCAGTGCGGACGCTACGCGGATGCGCTTGCGGTAAGCCGCAAGGCCGTGCGCGCGGACGCGAAGTACGCGCGTCGCGTGGGTCCCTTCAATTTCTACACCACCGCGCGCTGTCACGATTTCCACGCCATGATGGATGCGGCGATGATGCTGGGAGACCTTCGCGGCGCCCGGGAGGCGGCACGTGGAATTGCCCAAACGGTGACTCCGGACCTGCTTCGCCAGGACCGCCCGCACCTTGTTGCGACACTCGATGCCTACTGTTCCTCGACTGTCCATGTGCCGGTTCGTTTCGGGCAGTGGCGCGAAATCGTGGACGCTCCCATGCCCGCGCATCCCGAGCTCTACGTCGTGACGACTCTCATGCATCACTACGCCAGGGGCGTTGCCCATGCAGCGCTCGGCGATTTCGAGGCCGCGGAACGCGAGCTCGCAAGCCTCGAAGCGGGCACGGCCGAGCTTCCGGATGCCCGCCTTTACTTCAACAATGCGGCACGGGACATCATGGCGATTGCCAGGGCGATGCTCTGCGGGGAAATGGCCTGCCACCGGGGAGAGCGCGAATCCGGTTTTGCATACCTCCGCGAGGCCGTGCGGCGCAGCGACCAGCTGGCCTACAGCGAGCCTTGGCCGTGGATGCATCCGCCACGCCACGCCCTGGGCGCCCTCCTTCTGGAAGACGGGCAGCTTGACGAGGCCGAGACGATCTACCGCAAGGACCTTGGCCTCGACGGCGAAGGCAGGCGCTGCCTGCAGAATCGCGACAACGTGTGGGCCCTGCACGGATACCACGAGTGCTTGCAGCGTCTTGGCCGGCACCAGGAGGCGGCGAGAATTGCTCCGCTGCTGACCGCCGCCCTGTCCAGGAGCGACACGCGGATCGATTCGTCCTGCCACTGCCGGACGCGGAATCTCGGCGCATTCGCAAGTTCCTCAGACCTTTCTGGGAGTGCAGACTAGGGCCGACCCCTTGCGTCACGCTCTCCTTCGGGCAGCAGCCCCCGCCTGTCGAGGCCGTCCATTCGACGCAATCGACCGTCCCGGCAGGATGCAAACGGGCTGCTTGGCAGGCCGGCGGGCATTCGAGAACGTCCGTTCGACGCGGCGCTGCCTCGATTCCGACGCTATGCCGGAATTGCTCCCAACACCGTTCACAAGCCACTCGACCGCCTGCGACAGGCGCTTGATCTTCCTTTGTCGATGCCATAGTTGCGCTCCGGAAATTGAACCCAGCTAGGGGCTACAGGACTATGGCGAAGGAAAAGTTTGACCGTACGAAGCCGCACGTGAACGTTGGCACGATCGGGCACGTGGACCACGGGAAGACGACGCTGACGGCAGCGATCACGAAGCAGTTCGGCGAGTTCAAGGCGTATGAGCAGATTGACGCGGCGCCTGAGGAGAAGGCGCGTGGGATCACGATTTCGACGGCGCATGTCGAGTATGAGACGGCGGCGCGGCACTACGCGCATGTCGACTGCCCCGGCCATGCGGACTACGTGAAGAACATGATCACGGGCGCGGCGCAGATGGACGGCGCGATTCTCGTTGTGAGCGCGGCGGACGGCCCGATGCCGCAGACGCGGGAGCACATCCTGCTTGCGCGTCAGGTGGGGGTCCCTGCGCTTGTGGTGTTCCTGAACAAGGTTGACCAGGTTGACGACCCGGAGCTTCTGGAGCTGGTGGAGATGGAGGTTCGGGAGCTTCTGAGCGCCTACGAGTTTCCCGGCGACGACATCCCGGTGGTCTCGGGGTCGGCGCTTGCGGCCCTGGAGGGGCGCGACGACGCGATCGGCTCGGAGCGCCTGCGGGAGCTGATGGACGCTGTGGACGGCTACATCCCGCAGCCCGAGCGGGCGATCGACCAGCCGTTCCTGATGCCGATCGAGGACGTGTTCTCGATCTCGGGCCGCGGCACGGTGGTGACGGGCCGGGTCGAGCGCGGCGTGATCAACGTCGGCGACGAGATCGAGGTCGTGGGGATCCGGGAGACGCGGAAGACGACCTGCACGGGGGTCGAGATGTTCCGGAAGCTCCTGGACCGGGGCGAGGCGGGGGACAACATCGGCGCGCTTCTGCGCGGCGTGGACCGGGACGGCGTGGAGCGCGGGCAGGTGCTGTGCGCGCCGGGTTCGGTGACGCCGCACACGCGGTTCGAGTGCGAGGTGTACGTCCTGACGAAGGAGGAGGGGGGGCGGCACACGCCGTTCTTCGCGAACTACCGGCCGCAGTTCTACTTCCGGACGACGGACGTGACGGGGACGGTGACGCTTCCCGAGGGGACGGAGATGGTGATGCCCGGGGACAACCTGAAGTTCACGGCGGAGCTGATCGCGCCGATCGCGATGGAGAAGGGGCTGCGCTTCGCGATCCGGGAGGGCGGCCGGACCGTCGGCTCCGGGGTCGTCTCGAACATCCTCGACTGACCAAACGACGCAATCGGGCCCGCGCAGGCATGTTGCCAGCAGTGCGCGAAGTCGAGGAGGTTCCGGCCGCATGGTAGGGCCATTCATGGCGGACGGCCCTCTTTCGTTGCTGGCGCCCGGATTTCCTTGCGTGGCGGCCCTCCCGATTCGAAAGGCGTCTTTCTCTTGATTCTGCTGCAGCGCTGCCTTAACGGGGGAGTCTGGAATAGGGGTGTAGCTCAGTTGGTAGAGCATCGGTCTCCAAAACCGAGGGTCGGGGGTTCGAGTCCCTCCGCCCCTGCCATTTCCGCAGGGTCCGCCAGAGAGTTGCGGCCCGTTTCCGCCGCACGCTGAATCTGCCGCAATTCGTACGTTGTTCGGGAATCGTCGCTCGCCCCGCTATCTTCGCCTGCAGGACGGGTGCATTGGGAATTATACCGTTGACTGAAACGTGGTCGCTCCAGCCCCGGCTGATTTCACGGCATCGCCAACCGGACTGGAATCCCCGGAGTCCATGGCGGATGACCGCGAGCCAGGATTGCCGGACCAAGCCTTGAATTCAACTCGTGAAGCACGTATTTGCGTCGAAACGCATGAGGACGACACATGGCGATGACAAACCCGCTTCAGTTCATTCAGCAGGTCCGCGCGGAAGTTGCCAAGGTCGTCTGGCCGGCGCGGCGTGAAGTCGCGCTCACCTCAGCCATGGTCTTCATGCTGACCATCGCGACGGCAGCATTTTTTTTCCTGGTTGATTTCCTGATCCGGCAGGGCCTCCAAGGCATACTGTCAATCTTTGGCTAGCGGCCACTCCGAGGCTTCGGGAAGCGTCACTGGCGGTGGATTCCGGGCGCGAGGCGTGCTCCGGATGCGAAACACGGGATCCTGGCCAGTCCGCATCTTGAACGTCGTCAGAACGACGTTCGCCCGCAGCATCCGGTGGCGTTCCGGCCAGGCTCGCAGCGCATCGCGCGAATTGGATTCGCCTATTGCTTCAGCTGTTCCAGATCGATCTGGTCCCGGTCCAGGAGTTCGCGGTACATTGCGGAATCCAGGCGCACTGCATCTTCCAGCGGAGTGTGCGGGACGTCCCCGAGGATTTCTTGCAGGCCATCATCGGCAAGGTCCGCGGGGAACGGGAATTCGTCTTCGGCGTTGTACGTGATCCGGGCATCGGGAAAGATCGCCGTCAGGCGTTCCACGAAATCTGCGACTGCCATGACGTCGTTCCGCATGTTGCAGACCCGTGCCTGCTTCACGTTTGCATCCGCGCAGCCAATGAACATCCTGGCGACATCGCTGGCGTGTTGCATTGGCACCATTCCGCCTGACCTGATGTGGAATGGCACGCCAGCCACGGCCGCGAGGATTGCCTTGGCGAAGTCGGCCGTCACGCCCTGGTCGCGCCCGACGCCATAGACGACGCAGGGCCTCAGGCCGACGCTTCCCACGCCGGAGTCGGCGGCATAGACCCTGGCGGCCTGTTCATTGGCAACCTTGTAGACTCCGTAGAGCGTGCGGGGGTCGGTTGCGGCGTCGTCGTCAAGCGGCCAGGAATCGTATCCGGATGCAGGTCCCAGTGCCGCAAGCGAGCTCGCATAGGCCAGGCCGGACGTGCGGGAGGCCAAGGCAGCTTCGAACATGTTGACCGTGCCGACGACATTGACGGCGGCGCCCAATGGCGGGTTGGCCTTGCAAAACGGGATCTGAAGGCCGGCCAGATGGATGATCCTGGTCACTCCAGCCTCCGCCACAAGGGCCTTGACCGCCTTCGTATTGGTGATGTCCAGGATCCTCCAGTCAACCCGCCCGATCTGACCGTCGTCCATGATCAGGCGCGGGCGCACCGGATCCGTGCTCAGATCCGCCGAAATGACCCTTGCGTTCCGTTCAACAAGGTGCCTCAGGACCCAGGCACCAATGCATCCCAGAGCTCCGGTCACCAGATAAGTGTCATCATGCATGGCTTGGCCTTCCGTTGAGACATGATGGGGAGTCACAACAGGCCGTCCAGGGATTGGCAAGGGCGGCGTCGCGATTGCCCTGCCCGTCGAACGCGGAAATGCCCAAGACGGACACCGGCCTCGGCACACTCGGAGAAGCGCCGTCCAGCGGAATGTTCTTCCGGGAGCGATCTAACTCTTGGCCAGTCTCCAGATCCTGGAAGCTGCTGAAGGCAACTCTCACATCCGGATTGGCCGGATCGTCGATGACGAGTGTCGCATCGCTGCGAAGAGTCCGGCCGCGCGTCATTGCATCGCCCAAGTCCGCACCGATCGTCTTGCCTGCCCGGGAGGCCGGCTTGCCGTTAACTGGCCAAGGTGCCGCGCCACTGGTCACGCGCAGGGCGCTGGCATCAATGACGGCGCCCCGCCCGACGGGAACGCCGCGCCCCGTTCGTGCCAGTGCTTGGGCGGGAGTTCGGCGACCGGCTGCCCTTCCTGTTCGACACTGGATCTTCGCCTTTCGGCCAAGCGGCCGCCGCACAGCCGGCCGGAACTTGAGCTGGCCCGGAAAGCCAATCATCCGGTGCCCCTTGGTCGCGCCGACAGTGGCCAATGATCACAAGTACGCGGTGGCGTGCGCGAGCTTGGTCGCCAACCGCCTGCGGGCATCAGGTGGCAACTTTCAAAGGACACCCGGGACTCTCAGGACGGCATCAGGCGAATTCCAAGGATGCTTCCCGCAGCGCTTCGCATTGGAATTGCGCCACGCCGCCCTTGACCCGACCGGCGTCAGCCGAACTTGCTGGTTCAATTCGTTCGCGAACCCGGCACAGCGCACGGTTTCCCGACGCCGACAGCCTCATCTGGTTTGGCGGTGCCCGGCACAGCGGCACCCGAAGCCGGTCGGTCAACAGCATTGAGTGGAGACGGTTGCAGGAAGCAGGCCCTTCGACTGCGAGACCATGCTGCAGGAAGACCGCCCTCAACCCGACCACCGCCAACCGCTCCCGGCTTGGCTTCCACGCCGTACATGTTTGGGTTAGTATCTTTCGGCCAAGGGACATGCGTGCCTGATCCTCCGATCCAGGGTCAGGCCGGCGCACCCAAGACCAGCGGGGACGAAAGGGAATCCAGATGGCTGACGAACTTCGAATGTCGCGTGAGCAGATGCTCGATCTTGGGCGCCGGGCGCTTGAGGTCGTGGTGGAGCGCATCGAGGGCCTGCCTGGAGAAAACGCCTGGGACGGCGAGTTCCGGCAGGTTCTCGAAGACCACCTTCTGGAGGCCCCGCCCGAGGAGGGGCGGCCGGCCGCCGAAGTGATGGAGCGCGCCGCGCGCGACGTGCTCCCGCTCACGGTGCGCCTTGACCACCCGCGCTGCTTCGGGTTCGTCCCGTCGTCGCCGGCCTGGCCGGCCGTGGTCGCCGACTTCATGGCTGCCGGCTACAATGTCAACCAGTGCACCTGGCTGGTCGCGAGCGGCCCGAGCCAGCTGGAACTGGTCGTCATCGACTGGTTCAGGCGCTGGCTCGGCTATCCGGAAGGCGCGGGCGGGCTCTTCACCAGCGGCGGCTCGGCCGCCAGCGTCGACGCCTTCGTCGCCGCGCGCGAGGCGGCGGGCCATCCCGAGCGTGCCACTGTCTACATGAGCGACCAGAGCCACAGCGCGCTCGCGCGCGCGGCGATGATCGTCGGCATCCGCCGCGAGTGCGTTCGCATGATCCCGAGCGACGAGGGCTTCCGGCTCGACATGGATGCGCTCTCGCGCGCCGTGGCCGAGGACCGCGCGGCCGGTTTCACGCCCGTGGCGGTTGCCGGCAACGCCGGCACGGTGGGCACTGGCGCCGTCGACCGTCTCGATGCGATGGCGGCGTTCTGCGCGGCGGAGGGTCTCTGGCTTCACGTCGACGCCGCCTACGGCGGCTTCGCCGCCGTGACGGAGCGGGGCAGGCATCTCCTGCGCGGCATCGAGCTGGCCGATTCGATCGGGCTGGACGCGCACAAGTGGTTTTTCCAGCCCTACGAGGCCGGCTGCCTGCTTGTGAAGGACGAGAACGCGCTCAGGAGCGCCTTTGCGGTCCGTCCCGACATCCTCCAGGACACGGTGTGGGGGGCGAACCACCCGAACTTCTCGGATCTCGGCCTGCAGCTGAGCCGCTCGGCGCGGGCGCTGAAGGTCTGGATGTCGGTCCAGACCTTCGGCATGGCGAGGTTCCGGCGCGCGGTCGAGCAGGGGATGGACCTTGCCGCCCGGGCCGAGGCCCGTGTCCGCGCGAGCCCGGTCCTGGAGGCCATGAACGCGGCGGCGCTGGGGATTGTCTGCTTCCGCGTCAATCCGGCGGGCGCCGGTCTCGACGAGGCGGCGCTGGACGGGGTCAACAGGACCGTGCTCGCACGCATGTTCTGGGACGACCCCGCGTTCATCTCCTCCACGATGCTGCACGGGACGTTCGCGCTCAGGATGTGCATCGTCAACCACACCACGACATGGGACGACGTGCGCGAGACCCTGGAGGCGGTCGAGCGCTTCGGGAACGAAGCGCTGGAAAAACCCGATGTGCAGGAGTGACGGAATTGGCCGCGCGAAATTCCGGTGCTCGCAGCACCGCATGCGCAACCAGGTCTGTCCGGTCAACGCCTAGAGGACGACGAAATCACGCACGCGGTCAGTCAAAGGGTCGGTGACGGACCGAGAGCAGATCGCGAACCAGGACGGGCCAATGTCGGGCGTGCGCGCCAAGGCCGCATCCTCTGCATCTTGGACCGGTTCCGGGAGTTTTCCGGGACGCTCGCGCTTCCGGACTGGGAGACCCTCTACCGCGCGACTGCAGGGGAGCTTCGCAAGGACAACTGGGTTGGGCTGATTCGCCCCGGATCCCAGCCGCCTGCCAGCCCGGGACACGCTCGACCAACCCCGATCCCGCCCCCCTCGGCACGCCGCGCCGGTCTCCACGATGCCCGCTGCGCAGTCTTCGCCCTTCTGGTGATGATCCCTGACGCGGGGACGGCGCCTCGCGGCGCGGCTTTCGGATCCTCTCCTCGTCGACACCCGCCCAAACAACCGACGCGCGCGACGTTTGCGGCCGTCGTTGCGCTTTGGTCCAGGATTGACACGGTGACGGGGCAGGAAGACGCGAACGCGCACCCACGGTCGGCTCGAAATCCGGACAATCCTAAGCGCTCGCTTCCATCTCGGGATTCTCGCAGAGCGCATCCAGTTCGGCCTCGTACCGCGCAATGCGTTGCCGAAACGACCGTCCGAAGAAGCGGATCAAGCCGTACCAAACGCCTGCGTGCGACAATCCCAAAAACGCCATCATATACAGCCCCGGCTCGTCCAAGGGAGGAAAGCCAGTTTCCGAAACAAGCCATGTCAGGACGACCAGCATCAGCAGGATTCCCGCCACAAGTACGGACCAAAATCCGAACAGGACAAGCTTCGAGCACCACCTCGCGAACTTCAGGGTCTTCTCGATCCTGCCTCTTTGCTTCTCGATGTCGCGCCTCATTGACGCCGCTCCGATGAGCGCGTGAACGTCCCGGTTCGCCGGGAAGCCACGCTCTGGCAGGCGAGACGCAAGCCCGACGCACCTCCTGCGCGCGTGGCCCCGGCAAAGGACCGGCAACGCCGCTCCACGTCCTGCAGGGAGCCACTCAGTTTGATTCCGCACCCGACCGGACGGGTCGTGCGGCGCGGAATCGACGAGATTGGCCGTCTTGGGAGCCGTTGCGCGGCCCTCGTCCTTCGGACGACGATCCCTGACGCGGAACCGGCGCTTTGCGCAGGACGGGAATGCATCGTCGCGGGCGGGTGGCACGTGGCGGATCGACCTCTGCTGCTGGCGAGCGCAGGGTCCATCGAAGCAATGGCTTACTGCCGTTTCGCGCCGAAGGCGCCAACGATGCCGTTCTGTTCGAAGACTCCGGTTGCTTCTTCGTGACCCGGTCCCTTGAATCCACCCCGCACGAGATCGCCCACGCCTCCGTCATTGAACGTGCCGTCTGCTGCGACGGGAACATCGGCGAAGCTTGCCTCGCTCACCGTATGGGCTGCATTGCGGTCAAGGTCCACGATGTCCGTGAAGCTGGCATCCAGCGTATGGCTTGCCATGTCGTAGGTCAGAGACGCGTCGCCCTGAAGGATGCCGCCGCCGGTCGCAGGAGTGCCCGTCATGACGCCTTGCCACGTCCCGCTCGTGGCTGGACGTGACCTGGTCAGGTCACCTCCGGCCGCCGCCCCTCTCAACGTGATGGAGATTGTTGCTCCTGCCACTGCCCCCAGCTGTCTGGCGTCGGCGAGCACGTAGAACCCCGCGTGATCCATCCACGCGCCGTACTGCCGGTATGTCGGTCCGTACCTGCCTCCGCGGCCTTCCGTGAGAGTAATGCCGTGCTTCGTCAGGATGGCTTCCTGCGAATCGAGGTCGGCTTCAAGGTTCCGCACAAAGGACCCAAGGGAAAGCGTCAGCGGAAATCCGGTGTTAGGTTCCGTGGCCGTGCAACGTGGCGGCGCTCCTGAGCAGTCAGAGGGGTCAGAAGGGAGCACGACGTTCTGCAAGGCGGGGACTGCGCTGTCCGTTTCTCCGTAAACCGTCGAAATTGCCAGCGCGTCGGATCTGGCGGCAATGTCAACGGACCGCATGCGTTGATCGGCAGCTGTTTCGACAGGTTCGACGGAACCTGTGAGGGAGAGGATCGGGTCCGGTCCGCCGCTTTCGCAGGCGGTCAAGGTTCCGATTGTCGCAACGACCAGACCGCACTTTGTCGCTAGTTTCGCTGAAAACACCGCAAGCCTCCTTTCTGCTAGGGAACCAGGCAACGATAAGCGTAGCGTGGATTCTCCATCGACCGTGACGCAAGACTTCTGCCTCCGGAACCGACCCAAAATTTCCATTTCTCCCCAATGATGGGGAAGCGCGATGGCGGGAAGCCCGACGAGATGCCGCGAGATCGTTCGCGAAGGCAGGTTCGCATCAATTCGGCCGCGGAAGGCTGGCATCCCGGGGCAATTGGTTGTCGAGCGTACGAGGGGTGGGTGCCGTGAGAGCAACCCGTCTCGGTTTCTTGGATGTCGGCTTTCCGCCGCGGAACCGGTCGATCGCGACTTGCCTTCTTCCGGCCCGTTTCGCCGCGCCGCTCACGCGTCTTCCTGCGGCAAGGCGAAGGAGGCGGCCCCTTGTTCCGGACTCTGCTCGCCGGAGCGATGCCGCCGCTTGCATTGTCCGGCCCCGCCCGGGCGCGCGTCGCGACGGAAACTATGAAACGCGAGGCCGAACCTGCGGACACGCCAAGCGTCGTCGTGGGCGCCAGCGCAAGGTTCGCGATCCGGATGCTGGACCCTACGGGCGGCGTCAGGCGCAAGGATCGTCTGGTGCTCGTTGCCAGACGGGACGGCACGTACGCGCCGAACGTGTTCCGTCTTCACGGAGAGATCACGCCCGCCGCGAACTGGCAGTCCAGCAACAAGACGGACAAATCCGGCTGCTTGATGCGACATCCGACGGAAAGCAACCAGATCGGGCAGGAGGTCTCGGAGGCCGCGATCCACTTCGCAGGGATCGCCTTGCCCGCGACCACGGGCGATCGAGTCGCCAGGCACGCGGAAGCGCTCTGCGGTCCCCGGCAGAGGTGCGACAGCGGGACCAACACGTCGCCGGGGCGCAACCAGCTGCATGTGCGGACGGCCCTGGCTCAAGTTTGGCGTCCCAAGCCGGTCCACGTTCGATGCGAGCACCGGGAAGATGGCGGTGCGGTTCGGCCAGACCGACACCTTCAACCCGTTTGCCGCGTCGAGCGCATTGCACGCCTTCGGGGGGATCGCGAACGGCGTGAAGGTCGGCTACGCGTCGGATGGCCTGAGGCTTTTCCTCATGGGCATCCAGGGAGGCGCCAAGTTCCGCGCGGCGAGCATGCCGGTAAACGGGACCGGCGTGCCCAGCCGGCTGAACAACCTCGCCGTCGACGCGAACCGGGAATTCGGTCAGGGAAGGTACGCCGCGCTGCTTCTCGGCGGTTCGTTCCAGCGCGGATCGGCCTCTTGCCGGGACTGCCCTGTTGTTCATTTCGAGCCGTGCCGTGCCGGCAACCCGGGAGTCGGCGTCTACGGGCGGCTTGACCGCGGCCCGCTTGCCGTCAAGGCCGAGCCTGCCCGCACGCCCGACGTGTGGCCCGGAACCTTCAACCCAGGCATTCCGCAGTTCGCGACCTGCAAGGTGAGGGCCTTCGATCTCGGGGCAAGGTGCCGGTTGGAGCGCGGAGCCGTCACGCTGGATTTCTCGGCCACCAGGCGGCGGGTCCCGACGGGGTGCCTTGGGACCGACAGGGCCAGCAGGTGCTTGGCGCCGCACGATCGGCCCGGCCCCAAACTGTTTGCCGAGCATGTGCGGACCGCCAGCTATGTGCCGCTGAACTTCATCAGCGGAGGCAGCATCATTGACGGGGACGCTGTGGACAACACGCTCGCCCACAGTGACCGCGATGCCCGCTCCGATGTCCTGCCAGCGTGGCGCGTCTGCCGAATCTCGGCCAACTTCCCTGTACGGCGCCGATCGCTAGCATTGAATGCGTGAGGCCAGGGCCTGGCTGGATGTTCGCCGGTCGCGCGTCGGTCGTACGGGTCGCCCGGCGCAGGGCTCGGCCCCTTCGGATTCGGTCAGGAAAATTTCAATTTCTCCCCAATGTTGGGGAAGTGCGGGGCGGGACACCCGATTACGTTCCGCGTGTTTGTCCGCAATGGCAGATTCGGGTCACTCCGGTCGGCCACAGAAGGCTTGCGCCCAGGAGAATTGGTTGCCGAGCGTACTAGGGAAGGGCGCAGTTGGCGAATTTCGATCCGGCTTCCTTGATGGCAGCTGTCGGTCGGCGGCTGCGACAGTCGAGCCGCCATCGATGAGGCTTGGATTTCGCGCTGGGCGGGCAACAGGCGTGGAGGCGCAGCAGGCAGACCGAGAAGCAGCCGCCGAATTCTGCCGAAGCGGATTGGATGCGCGAGCGGCCGGACGGGCGCGGCACTCCGGGCCGATGTCCGGGACCTGCCCGACCGGCGCGGCCGTGGGCCGTCTTGCATCCAGCGACTTGCCGACCCGCCCGGGGGCTAGGCTGGCCGATGCGGACGCACCGGCCAGCCTTCCTGCGGCGGCCGGACTGCCTTTGGCCTGTCTCGTGCTCTCGCTTGCGGCGCTCCATGCCGCCCCCACTCTGGCGCAGACCGACTGCGCCGAGGTGTCGGAAGAGGGCCTGCGGCTCATCGGAGGTGACATCGCCAGGGAAGGGTCGGTGCAGATTTGCCACAACAGCGAGTGGCGGCATGTCTGCGACGACCGCTGGGCCAAGGTGGACGCCGACGTTGCATGCAGACAGCTCGGCTACACCAGGGGAGCGTGGCGTGCGACGACCCGTTCCGAATTCGTATCCCTGATCGCGGTCGAGTTCTGGCTGGACGAAGTCGAGTGCACCGGGAGCGAATTGTCGCTGGCGGCTTGCTCGCACGACGGCTGGGGCGTGCACAACTGCCAGTTCGGCGAGCGCGCCGGCGCGGTCTGCAAGGCAAGCAATGCCGCCGCCGTCGGAATGCAAGCGATTTCCGGAACGGCGCGAGTCGGAGAAATGCCGATGACGGGGCGAGGCGGCGTCGAGGATGCGGTCGGCCTGCCTTTGAAGTAGTTGGACGACAGAACACTTCAGTGAATGCGGGCGGACAGCTCCAGCAACGAGACTGACGTTGTCGGCACGACGTCGCGCGAATGCACGCTGGCGGACGACGACGAAGATCGCGCAATCCAAGTGAAGGTCTCGTTCACGGCTGGCGAAGGCAACGCCGAGGGGCGCTCAGGAGCGGCGCGACGCGCCTGCCTCGGCCATGCAGATGAACGGCTGCATGCCTCGCGACCTACAATTCATCGAGGGCGACGACGACCGGAAGGGATCGCTGATGATCTGCCACAACAGCCACGGGCGGCATGATTGCGACGACAACTGGGCGAAAGTGGACGCCGGCGCAGCGGCGCCTGCCTGAGTGGAGCGCATTTCGGAACTAGACGAGAGCCCTCTTCGGTGACCGCCGAACGACCGTCCGGCTCGCCTGTCGTGTGGCACTGGGCCTCTGCCGCCCGGATGCGGTCCAGAAAAATTGTCGTTTCTCCCCGATATTGGGGAAGCGCTCAGGCTGGAAGCCTGACTATGTTCCGCGTGTTTGTCGACGAAGGCGGGTTCGGGTCGTTCCGACCGGCCATAGGAAGCTTGCACCCGGTATCAGTGGTTGTCGAGCATACGAGGGAAGGGTGCAGTGAGCTTTTGCCGGTCTGGCCTCACCAGGAAAGTCGGCTGCCGGCGGCAGGTCTGGTCACGCACAGCCTCTCTTCACTGGGTCTGCCTTGCCTTGCCTCTCGCGGGCCTCTTTGCTGCACAAGCACAAGGCCGGGACCAGTTCCATGTGGCCCCGCAGGCGCACGATGGCGGCACGAAATTCACGGCGAACGAGCATTTCTACAGCGCCATGGATTTGCCACGCTGCGACGCGGCGGCGACGAATGCCGCCGCGAACGTCAGTTCCGTGGGGTGCAGCAGGCACGCTCTCAAGATTGTTGTCACCTCTTCCCTTGATGCGGCAATGATTCTCTGGTTGCCGGGCAACGGAGCCGGCACGGCACAGGGTCCGGCCGACGCGCTCGCTTGGGATCCGGACTCGCAATCGGACAGCGGCTTGGCGTCGTCGAAGCGCCAGTCGGTTGGCGTGCCGGCAGCGGGCGACGAGGCCGCGCGGCTGCACGGTGCAGCGTGCGACGGCGGCGGGGCGCCCGGGAGTCGCGCCGGGCTCCGGTTCATGGCGCGATGGTAGGCGACGCGAACAGGGGAGGGGCCGGGGAGGACGGCTTGGGCGGGCACGTGTCTCGACGGGAGCGGGCACATATGAAAGCCCGCTACCGTCCCGGCGGTCCGGCGTGCGGCGCGCCGGGGCCAAGGTGGCGGTGGCGACGCATGCAGGGGTCCGAGTGCGTGAATCGGACTGAAAGGCTCAGGCTAGCGGCGATCTTGGCCGGCGCGACGATCGCCGGCGACGCCGTGGTGCAAGCCCCTGCACCTCCGGCAGAGGTGCTGGAAACGATCAGGGAGCTCGTCCGCAAGTACCTGGTAGAGCACCCGGAGATGGTCGAGCAGGCGCTAGTCGCGTTCAACGCGAAGCGCGCGAAGTCACCGGTGGCGCCTTCGGAGAACGGCCAGACGCTCCTTGCTCAACCGATGTCGCCTGACGCGGACAGTCCCGGCGGCGGCGTCACGCTGGTCGAGTTCTTCGACCATCAATCCGGAAACTGCAACCGATCTCGCAATCCCGCGATTGAGTTGCTTGCGGGCAATGCGTCCCAAGGCCGACGGCGCGACATGGAAGAGTCGCCGGCGAGCGCCGCGCTGACAGCGATCCGGACGGCATCGCCCTCAGCGGCGCCGTAGCCGACGGGTTCCGAATTGCCAACTCGACATCCCGGCACGCCCTGGAGTGACGGATCCGCTACTGGCGGTCCCGCCATGACCCGGAGTGGGGCGTGATCTTCCGGCAGTCCGCGCGGCCGGACCGGGTCGACCTCTCGGACTTCGCGGCCATGAACGCTCTCGAAGTCACCTTGGCCGGACGGCCTCTCGACCACCGGCCCTGACACCTCCGGCTTCCTTGATCGGGGTTCCGCCATGCGGAAGTGGCTCTCGGCCACGAGAGCTTCACGGCCCTTGCCACGCGGCTGCAGGCCATGCTCCGGTCCCTGTGGGGCGCTCCCGCTGAGCACCACCGCACCGACGGCCTCTCGTCCGCCTTCCTGAACATCGGCAAGGGCGACGCGCGGGACAGGACCGAACGGGACGAGGCACTGTGGGGCACTACGGGATGACTGCCACCCGCAACAACTTCGACCTGGCCTGCGAGAACACCGAGATCGAGAGCGCGCACGGCCACCTCAAGCGCGAGGTCGCCGACGCGCTGGTGCCGGAAGGCGAGGGACTATCCGGCGTGGCCTTCCCGCACCTTGGCTTCGAGGCCGAAGCCAAGCGCCGACAGCGCGCTGGTCAAGGTGCTCAGCCGGGGATCGCCGTCTTCGCTCAACGCCCTGTACAAGGCCTCGCGCGACACGCCCGATTCCCTGGACACGTCTGTCATCCCGCGAGCCCGGGCGACCGTGCCAAGCGCGTGAGCGATGAACTTCGGATCGCCGGACTCGAACGCTTCGGAAACAAGCTCCGCCTGCGCCTCCGGAGAAGTGAGGCATTCCGCCGGATCAAACTTCGTAGTTTTCATCGTCAATCTCCTTTGCCAGCCTTTGGGCCACGTGATTGTACTGCTCCTGCGATCCCTTGCCGCCGACGAACGGCAACAGGATCACAGCCTTGCCGCGCCGTGCAAAGCAGAGCCTGTATCCTGACTCCTGGTGAATCCTCAATTCCCGTGTCCCGCCCGGCAGCGGCTTCGTGTCGCCGAGATTCCCGGCCTCGACCCGGACCGAGCGCCCCGCAATCGTCTTCTGGGCCCTGCGATCCTGGAGATCGCGAATCCAGTTCGTGAAGACCGGTGTCTGACAGAGCACAATCATGTGTAACCAATAGGTGACATCCCCGAATCTCCAAGGCTGTTGCCTATGGCCAGTTGCAGAGAACGCATGGAGATCTTGCGTCCTGGATTCGGTGCATGCTGTTCGCAGAACTGGCTGCACCGAGGAACTGACTGCCGCGTTTGAGGGAAACGACCGTGTCTCCTGCGCGACCGGTTCGATCCAACGCGTTGAGTGACTTGCGCGGTTCGAGACTGAAGTCCAACGCAAATCAGGCGTTCCTCGAATTCTGTCCTGGGGAGGCCGAGTGGTCGCGTTCTTCCGCACCAGTTGACGGCGGCACAACGTGCCGGATTCCCGGAGTCTCCCTTCCCTCTCATCGTGTGCCTGCGACTCGCCGCCGCGAGTCACACCGCTGACCTTGCGCCGGAACTCTCCTCCGCGCAGCGTCTGTCACGAATTCGGTGCTGAAACTTGGCAAGGCCATCCTCGACCCGCGACATGGGTCATCGTGCGCTCACCCGCGAAACCAGGGCCGCAAGCGACAATTTCGCCAAGTCTCCCCAATTTTGGGGAAGCCCGGCAGATTGCAATCCAATTATTTTGACCTGACGTGCAGAGGTGTGAGACTATGCGTGCAGGTTGCCCTTTGTTTGGAAGCTGTACTGTCGCGGGCGGCGCCGACAGGGTCAGGCCGGGGCCGCGGCCGGCATGGTCGGCAACGAGGCAGTGCAATCCTCGCAAACCAAGGGTCATGGGGTCTGCGGAGCCTCCAGCCGTGAAGCCCTTGTCCGAGGCGACATGAACGGGTTCGAGCACATTCTCGCTGCGCTGCACGAGGCGGCTCTCGACGCCGCCCGCTGGCCGCGCGCATCGGGATTGATCGACAAGGCCCTGGGCACGCGTGGCAGCACCTTGGCATGCGGTGACGGAGAGACGGCGGCGGACTATCGAACGCACTTCATGTGGATCTGCCATCTCGGGCGGAGGCGCCGGGATCTGGAGCACTTCTGGTACGAGAACCACTTTCCTCAGGACGAGAGGATCCCCCGCCTCCGACGTCTCCCTTACTATCGGCTGTTCCACGTCGTCGACCTCTACACCGAGGAAGAGCGGAAGGCTTCCGAGGCCTACAACGCGCTGCAGACTGTCGGCCATGCCGGGAACGCGATCGACGTGCGCCTGGACGGCCCCGGGGGCTCGCGCATCCTCTGGGAAATCAATGACAGGGCGGACGGCGAGGGCTGGTCTTCCGGGCAGCTGGACACGATCCGGTTTTTGATGCCACATGTCCGGCAGACCGTGCACGTCCAGCAGACACTTGCCCACGGAAACGCCCTGGGCAAGACGCTGGCGGAAATGCTCGACCGCACCGGGCTGGGCATAGTGCAGCTTGACGTGCGCGGACGGATCACGGCGGCGAACGACCGCGCCCGGGACGTGCTGCGGAGCGGCGACGGCCTGCTCGACAGGGAAGGCTTCCTGGGTGCACGCGCCAGGCAGGACGACGACGAGTTGCAGACGCTCCTGAACCGTGCCCTTCCACCCTTCGGGGCGCAAGGCAGCGGCGGCTCGACGATCGTGAGACGATCAGGCGCCTTGCAGCCATTGATCCTGCGCGTGTGCCCGGTGGGCCGCCGGGAAGCCAGTTTCCCGGCTTGGCCGGTGGCGGCGTTGGTGCTGATTGTCGACACCGCGAAAGAGGCCGCTATCGATCCTGCCGAAGTGGAGGCGGCCTTCGATCTCACGAGGATGGAGAGCCGAGTCGCGGTGATGCTGGCTCAGGGCATGAGCGTTGGCCAGATCGCTGTCTCGATGGGCCGCAAGGAGAGCACGATCCGTTCGCACGTGAAGAACATGCTTGCCAAGCACGGCTACACGCGGCAGGCGGAACTGGCGCGGCTCGTGCAGTCCCTGGCAGGCGCTCCGAAAGAGCGCGGCTGAGGGTGGGACTTTCCATGGCACGACGCCGAAGGACACCGTTGTCAGCGCCGCATCGGCTATGCGTGCCCCCGGCAAGCCGGCCTGAACGAATGCCCTTGGGTGAGTCAGAGAAACCGCGGCATCAGCCGCGATCGCGCCATGCAGGCATGCCATTGTGTCCAGGCTGCGAATCCTGCCTGCCCCGCTCGGTTCGCATTACCGTTGCCGACGCTCGCCAGCGCGCCGTGCCGCAGCGGCTGGCGGCGCCATTCGGACACGCGTCCGCATTGGCCTCCATCGCTTCTCGCCGCATCACTTCGAGCCGGAACCCGAACGTCGAAGCGTCGCTTTCGATCGGGTCCGGACGCAAGCCGCGGCGCGATTTCCGCGTACGCTCCGCTCTTGCGGCGGACCTTGGCAAGCCGGTTGAACAGCATGCGTGCCCGGTCGCAGCCCGCCATGCAACCCTTGATGCATCCGGCCCCCGCATGGGATCGCCTTGGTGTCTCCGCCCCCGGCTCTCGCCCGGCAGCGGTGCGGGAAAGCGTTTCGTGGCGCCGGTCGGCGACCTGTGGAGGTGTGGCGCGCGATGAGCTTTTCGCCTGCCGCAGCGTTTCGTTCGGTGCTCGCCAGCCCGATCCTGCTGCGCGAACGCTGGCAGAGCGGGATCGTCTACAACCCGCTCTCCGCCAGCATGGCCGAGGACCCCTATCCCGTATACGCCGCTCTCCGCGCCCGCGATCCAGTGCATCGCAGTCTGCTGGTCAACGGCCGGGTGCTCACACGGCATGCCGACATTGACGTCATCCTGCGCGACCACCGGCGCTTTTCCAACGATCCGCGCCAGGGCACGCTCTCGGCACGGCAGCAAAGGCGCCTGCCGGCGCCGGAGGAATTCACGCTGATCTTTCTTGATCCGCCGGACCACACGCGACTGCGGGCGCTGGTGAACCGAGCCTTCACCCGCGGCGCGGTCGCCGCCATCGAGGTCCGCGTCCGCGCCACCTTGAAGTCCCTGCTCGACGACATTGCCGACCCGTTCGGCTTTGACCTCATGACCGCCATCGCCCAGCCACTGCCGGTAATTGTCATCGCGGAGATGCTTGGCGTGCCGCCGGAGGACCGCGAGCGGTTCAAGCTCTGGTCCGCCCGGCGCGCGCGCCTGCTCGAGCCTACCATCGGCCGGCGCGAACGCCGGCTCGGTGCCGCCACCATGATCCCTTTCGACGCCTATTTCCGCGAGATCATCGCCGAGCGGCGCAAGACGCCCCGCGACGACATCGTCAGCTCGCTGGCGCGGGTCGAGGAAAAAGGCGAGCGGCTGAGCGAGCGCGAAATGCTGAACATGCTGCGCCTGCTCCTGATCGCCGGCAACGAAACCACGACGAACCTGATCGGCAACGGGATGCTTGCCCTGCTGCGCAATCCGGACCAGCTCCAGCGCCTTCGCGACGACCCGTCGCTCATCCCGGGCGCGGTCGACGAGCTGCTGCGCTTCGATTCGCCGGTGCAGGCAAATTTCCGGCACGTGCTCGCCGACTGCGAAGTCAACGGCTTTCCCCTGCGACGGCGCGACAACCTTTTGCTCCTGCTGGGTTCGGCCAATCGCGATCCAGACGCGTTCGAAGACCCTGACCGCCTCGACGTCGGTCGTGGCGCATCCTCGCATCTTTCGCTGGGGCGCGGCATTCACCATTGCCTCGGTGCAGTTCTGGCGCGCCTCGAGGGGCGCATCGTGCTGGAGATGCTGCTGGAGCGGTTCGCGTCGATCGGGCTGCTCGATGACTGGCCGCGCTTCCGCACCGGCATCGTGTTCCGCGGCCTTTGCAGCCTGCCATTGCGCTGCGTGCCGGCGTAGTGCCACCGCGCGGTCGCCCGGCCGCGTGTCCGGGCCCTACTCGCATCGATCGCTCGGTCTCAATGACCAGGCCGTGCCCGGCAACGGAACTCGCGGTGCGGGCCGGGGCAACGATGCGCCGCCGCGCGGGATCCGCCAGGCTCGGGCAGGGCGCGTCAATCGCAGCATGGCCGCCAGCAGTCCACTGCGGCCCGAGGCCGATGAACGGACTGGGGTTGCCGTCATCCATGACCCTCATGCAGGGCCAAGTGCGCCGCACACCACGCCTGAAGTTTCGGACGCGCAGGCGTGCGCGTGCCGGCTACGACGAGGAAGAGAGTCAGGTGCCATGCCGCATCGGACGCCGCATGCCTGCTGCCGATGGCGATGCCTGGCAATGGCTCCGGTCGCGGTTCCGACATTCGTCACCACGGTCGTCGGCTTGGCCCGGATTCGAGGGGACACGGGAGCCGGCGCCGGGACGGGACCGACGCCGAAGCGATGGGCCCGGTGATTCCATGCAACGTCCCTGCTCGCTCCTCTTGGCCGGTCCAGCCCAAGTTCACGCCGGTTGCAGGGCGGCTCAGCCTTTCGCCGCCTTCGCGCTACCATCCGCGTCCCAATCGTCCCACCCCTGGAACCGGAGCGGCGCGTCCCGGTCCAGGTCCTTCAGCCGCTCCTTCCACGCCTCCCGACAACGGGCAAGACGGCAGTCAATGCTGTCGTGATCCTCGTACGCATAGCCGTGCCCCTGAATGCCCAAGGCTACGAAAGGCGGCAAGACGCGAAAGCCCATGTAGTGAAGCGAGTAGTGGGTTGACCAGAGAATCTGCTCGATGTCCCCGCCGCGGGAACAGGGACCGAAAGCGGCTTCCGGGGCGCCGGCGGTAACTGAGCATACCGCCGTCCTGCCGCGAAAGAAGCCGCGATCATACCGCATTTCGCTGGAGTAGAGGCCTCCGTTCACGAACACCCTGTCGAACCAACCCTTGAGCATGGCCGGCTGGCCATGCCACCAGATCGGGAACTGGAACACAACAAGGTCAGCACGCTCCAGCAGCGCGATCTCTCTCTGAACCTCTTCCGGCAATGTGTCCGTCTCGAAGGCGTGGCGCTGCTCGGCCAAGGGAGAGAAGACGGTGCCGTTGTTGCGATTCGCGTAGTGTACCGCACGTTCGCAGGGATCGAATCCCTGGCGATAGAGATCGGAGATGGCGACGGAATATCCCCGCTCGCGCAATGTCGCCTTGGTAACCTCCGTTAGCGCCCCGTTGAACGACGCAGGCTCCGGATGGCAGTGGACGATCAGCGCGTGCACGGAGACATTCCCGGATTTGAACTATGGCTCCGCTGCAGTCTATGCTATTCAAATGTGCAATGTCATTCGATACCTACGCAAGGATGCATTGCAGAAATGTACAACCTGCTTTCCTGGGACGACATGTGCCTGGTGCATGCCATCGCCGACAGCGGGACGCTTTCCGGGGCGGCGCGCGCACTTGGTGTCAGCCACCCTACCGCGTTTCGAAGACTGAACAGGCTGGAGCAGAAGATGGGCGTGCGCTTCTTCGACCGTGCGCGTGACGGCTACACGGCGACGACCGCAGCGGAGGAAGTTTCCTCGCTCGTGCAAAGGTTGAGGAACGATGTCCTGGCGGTGGAGCGCCGCATTGCAGGTCGAGACTTGCGACCGTCGGGGGCGCTGCGAGTCACCACCACCGACGCGTTGCTGTTCGGCTGGCTGTCTCCGGGACTGAGGGATTTCCGTCGTGCATACCCCGACATCCGGCTTGAACTGGTGGTCTCAAACGATGTCTTCAGCCTATCGAGGCGGGAAGCGGACATTGCCGTACGGCCAACCCGGAAGCCGGACGAAAGCCTCGTGGGCAGAAGAGTCGGAACCATTGAACAAGCGGCCTACATGGCGACTACGCTGGCCGCCCATGCCAAGACCGAAGAGGCGAGAGATTCCATCGACTGGATCGGCCCTGACGAAAGCATGGCCTACCCGGCGTTCGACCGCTGGCTCGTGCAAGAGGGCCTCGTCGGGCGGTGCCGAATTCGGGTGAACACGGTGTACGGGATGCTCGCTGCCGCCAGAGCCGGGCTCGGCATATCGGTCTTGCCATGCTATCTCGGAGAGAACGACGTCCGGTTGAGCCGCGTCGGCGGAACGATCGCGTCGATGGCCACCGATCTCTGGATTCTCACGCATCCCGACTTGCGCAGGACCGAGCGCGTCCGCATTTTCCTGGACCATGTCGCGGGACTTGCCAGGAGGTCGAACTTCGGTCCGGCAGAACGGGGTGCCGCGGCGCGGGTCTCCGGAAAATGCCGGACGGACGCATGAGCGCACCGCGCCGTCCTGTGCGTGCGAGGGCCAGCTGCCCCGGAGTGCCGTGCACGATGCGCGCGACCGCCCCGCTGGACGTGATCGCGGCATTCCGCGGGAAAGGCTTCCCGACGCACGGGCATCGTCAGTGCCGTGGCCAGCCTTTCCATGTCCTTGCCCCGAATCTCCGTCCATTTCACGTCCCTTCGAAATCGCGTTGACCGCACAAGTGCCGACACGCTCAGACCCCAGGTCCCGACCCAGGTTCCCTGGAGGCTCGAACCGTCGCCCCTTGACGGCCTCCTGTCCCTCCGTTGCCGCGATCGTGGCTGCATTCGGAAGCATTGCGCCGAACGGCAGGCGGTGCTCTTCCGCGACCTGCAACATCAGCAGCGAGACCGCGTCGGAAACCGAGAGCCCCATCGCGCCCAGCTCCGCCGTCGCCCTTTCCCTTGTCTCCGTGTCGATGCGCGCGCACCACAATGCCAGCCTTCATCGTCTTCTTTCCCAATCTGCGGCATCGATGCAGCCACGACCCGAGACCGGGCAGAGACCCTTTTCGATCGTGCCGGAACCGTCGCGCGCCGAGCAGGCGAGAGAGCGAAGGAGTCGCGATTTCTCCCCGATGACGAGTCCGGCAAGGCGCGGAGGCCGCGCGCCCATGCGCGACCACGGCCGGGTTCTCGCTCCAATCCGTCCGGCAACGCACCGTCGCGGTGAGTTCGTGCATCGTGATGCGTCCAATCGGCCGCGAGCTCGACGTCAGGGCTCGTTTCGACCCCCCGACACCGCCCGATTCAGCCGGATGACGGCCTCTTGCCCTGGTGCCCGGTCTCGACCGTTGCCTCCCAGCCCCGCCGGTCTCGGCGCCTTGTCGCGACGGTCAAGGCAAGGACTGCATCCAGGGACCGTTCAGCACTGCGCTCATGGCCGAGATCGCTGTCCGCACGGGGGGACCTGGCCGTGGTGGCCGACCTTGCCCCCGCATCGGCGATTTCGCTTCGCTCGTTTCGAGGTGTTCGCCAATGTCGGTGAATTCGAGAGAAGTGGCACACATGCTTCAGATCATGTCCACGGACCTTGGCAACGGGACCGGAGACTTTCTGGCCGCAGCGGCCCAAGAGCCGGTTGCCACCGCACGGCACGGAATGCCGCGCTTCGTCCTGAACGCGACCGAGAGGTTCGAAAGGCTCAAGGAATCGGGTGACACCCGATGTCAGGGCCTCAGGGGGGAAAGGGAAGCAGGAGGCGCGAAATTGCGAATGCGCGAAGAGATCCGGATTGCCCAAGGCCCGCCGGGTGCCGCGTGATCCATGCACTGCCGCTTCGGGACGTTCCCGGGGCTTGAACTGCCACTTCATCACGTGTATTTCGCGCGTGTCTCCCCGACACGGTTGAATGCACTCGGACGGCAAGTGGACTGTGCTCGGACAATCTCCGGGGCTCGATCCCCTGACGAAGAGGAGGAAGGGTCATGGCCAAGCGGTGGTATTCCGTAAGCGTTCTGTCGAACTTCGAAAAGAAGGTTGCCGAACAGATTCGCCACGCCGTGGACGATGCCGGTCTACAGGAGGAGATCGAGGAAGTCCTCGTTCCGACCGAAGAGGTCATCGAGATTCGGCGAGGCAAGAGAGTCACCGCCGAAAGACGCTTCATGCCGGGCTACGTGCTGATCAGGATGGACATGTCTGATGAAGGCTATCACCTGATAAACTCGATCAATCGCGTGACAGGATTCCTCGGTTCTCGTGGCCGGCCGATGCCGATGCCGGATGCCGAGGTGAATTCAATCCTGAATCGTGTTGAAGAAGGCGAGACTGCGCCGAAGCTCATGATCTCGTTCGATGTCGGCGAAAAGGTAAAGGTGCATGACGGGCCGTTCGAGGACTTTGACGGCACCGTCGAGGAAGTCGATGAAGAGAACCAGCGCCTGAAAGTCTCTGTCTCGATATTCGGTCGCGCAACGCCGGTGGAACTCGAATTCACGCAGGTCGCAAAGCAGAACTAGGCAGTCCTTGAATCAAAACCAACGCGAACAGCGCAAACCATTTTCACGCTCCTTGTGGGCCTGCCCCGGATTTCTTGCAGGCCGGTTCCAAGCCGGACATCGCCACAATCAAGGCCATGACGGGCTTGCCAACGGGGCATGCCCGCTGTAACGGGTGCGACTGCCGCCCTCGCGGCAGAACCTAGTGGGAGGCGAGGCAGTCGCGATCGCCAAGCCGGACCACATCAACCACGATCTCGCGGGACGCGTCCCGGGAGTGTTGAGAAAGGAGGCCTGGGATGGCCAAGAAAGTTGCTGGCACGATGAAGCTTCAGGTGCCGGCCGGGCAGGCGAACCCTTCGCCGCCGGTAGGACCGGCCTTGGGCCAGCGAGGCATCAACATCATGGAGTTCTGCAAGGCGTTCAACGCCAGGACGCAGGACATGGAGCAGGGCGCGCCGTGCCCGACCATTGTCACCTACTATCAGGACAAGTCCTTCGCGATGGACATCAAGACGCCTCCGGCGTCCTACTTTCTCAAGAAGGCGGCAAAGCTGAAATCCGGCGCCAACTTCCCGTCGCGTGAAGTCGTGGGTTCGGTCACCAGCGCACAGGTTCGCGAGATTGCCGAGGCCAAGATGAAGGATCTTTCGGCGAACGACATCGACCAGGCAATGAAGATCATCCTCGGCTCGGCGAAGTCGATGGGCATCGAGGTGAAGGGGTAAGTCATGGCAAAGCTCGGAAAGCGCATCAAGGCGGCTCGTGAATCATTCTCCGGCAAGGAAAACGTGACGGTCGAAGAGGCGATCGCTCTCGTCAAGTCCGGTGCCAACGCCAAGTTCGACGAGACCGTCGAGATCGCGATGAACCTCGGCGTCGATCCGCGTCACGCGGACCAGATGGTTCGCGGCACGGTCACGCTGCCGAACGGAACCGGCAAGTCGCTTCGAGTGGCCGTGTTCGCGCGCGGGGCCAAGGCTGACGAGGCCAAGGAAGCCGGCGCGGACATCGTTGGTGCGGAAGATCTGATGGAGACGGTTCAGGGCGGCACGATCGAGTTTGATCGCTGCATTGCGACCCCGGACATGATGCCGATCGTCGGCCGTCTCGGCAAGGTCCTGGGGCCGCGCAACCTGATGCCGAATCCGAAGGTCGGCACGGTGACCATGGACGTCAAGGAGGCGATCGAGGCCGCCAAGGGCGGCGAAGTCCAGTTCAAGGTCGAGAAGGCCGGCATCATCCATGCGGGGGTCGGCAAGGCCTCGTTCGAGGAGGCGAAGCTTGCCGAGAACGTTCGGGCGTTCGTGGACGCCGTGTCCAAGGCGAAGCCTTCGGGCGCGAAGGGCACCTACATGAAGAAGGTCGCCCTAAGCTCGACCATGGGTCCGGGCGTGTCGATCAGCATCGACAGCGCGACCGGCAACTAGGCCCGAGGACAGGTGGTCAGCCGGCGCGGCGGATCCGTCGCGCCCTAGCCTTGCCACGTTCCGGGCGGGTTGCTGCATCGCAATGGCTCGCTTCAGGCACTGCCCGTGACGCTGATCCCTGGCCGGAATTCCGTTTCTTGAACGGCCCCATGCCATTTCGCGCGAGCGCGTCTGCGCGCTCGTTTTCCGGATGGCCGGCGTGACCCTTCACCCAGGACCACTGAACGTCATGCACGCTTTGGGCTGCATCGAGTCTTTGCCACAGGTCCACGTTCCTTACCGGCTTCCTGGCGGACGTTTGCCAGCCCCTGGCCTTCCACGCGGGCATCCAGGACGTGATGCCGTTTTTTACATAGGCCGAGTCGGTGACAAGCGTGAGCCGCGACGGACGCCTCAACGCCTCAAGCGCGTGGATCGCGGCCAGAAGTTCCATCCGGTTGTTCGTGGTCAGGGCCTCCCCGCCGAACAGCTCTCGCTCACGCACGACGCGGTCGCGTTCCTTGGCGACCAAGAGCACTCCCCAGCCGCCCGGACCCGGGTTGCCCGAACAGGCGCCGTCGGTATAGGCAAGGATCTGTGTCACCCGGGGACGTGGTCAAGCCCGACGTAACCGGGCTGCTCCGCCATTCCCTGCAGCCATGCCCGGATGGCCGGAAACCGCTCCAGGTCGTATCCGCCCCTGGAGTCGGCTGTATGCGTGTAGGCATAGAGCGAAACGTCGGCGACTGTTGGCCGGTCGCCGGTCAGCCACGCCGCGTTCTGCAGCCGGCCCTCCATGATGCCAAGGATTTCGTGGCCGCGGTTGAGGAGATCGGCCATGCGGTCGGGCGTCGCCTCATGCGCGCGGCTTGGGTAGCTCCTCAGTGCCGCGCGGACGGCGATGACCCCCTCATGCTGGTTCTGTTCCCAGAACATCCAGGCCAGCACGTGCGCCCGCCGGGCGGGATCGTCGGGGAGAAGCGCCGTGCCGTTTGCGAGATAGCAAAGGATCGCGTTGGACTCCGGCATGCGGGTTCCGTCCACAAGCTCGAGGACAGGAAGCTTCCCGAACGGGAGCCATCCCTCTTGGTGAACCCGTGCGAGCTTGGCGGAGCCTTCCTCAAGCGCCACATGCGTGTATCTGAGCTGCAACAGGGCCAGCAGCAGCCGCACCTTGTAGCTGTTGCCCGAAGAGGGCATTGAATAGAGTTTGAGATCAGTCAACTTTCCTGGCCTGCATCACGATCCATGGAGCCTCGACGCCATCCAGCCCCGCTTCCGTGCCGGTGGCTCGCGACAAGGTTTCGAACCCGGCCGTTTCAAGAAGTCCGGCGAGTTCGGACTCCTCATAGTATGCATAGAAGCGACCAAGGGAATCGCGTCTTTCGCCAACGCCGGTCTTGATCCCTATATGAAACAGTCCGTGTGCGGTCAACGCCTTCGCAATTCTGTCCAGATGCCCCGGCATTTCCGATCTGGGCGCGTGGAGCAGCGAGAAATTGGCATAGATCCCGTCGTAGACGGCGTCGGCATCGAGCGCGTCGAAGGCTGCAACGCGGACTTCCAGCCCGAACCGCTCGCGCGCAATTGCGGCCATTTCTGACGAGGCGTCCCAAGCATCAACCTGCAGGCCGGATCTCGCCATGCGTGCGGCTGCACGGCCCGGTCCGCAGCCGAGGTCGAGAACGCGCGCTCGGGCGGGCAAGGACTTGATGAACGCTTCCAGATGAAGGTCGTTGCGTTCCCGATGCACCATTGCCGCGTAGTCGCCGGCCATGCGGCCGTAGACATCCAGCGTCTCGCGATCCGTGGTCATTCGCCCGCCTGCATCCTGCAGGCCTTCAAGCAGCGTCCCGAAGAATTCTCGGCACCTTGAACTCCACGTTCTCGATGGCGGTCTCAACTGCTTCGACTGTCACGCTGAACCGCTCCCGGAAGGCGTCGAGCACCTCGTTCACCAGGATTTCGGGCGCCGAGGCGCCGGCCGTGAGCCCGATGCTGCGCGCGCCCTCGATCGCGCGCCAGTCGATGTCCGCGGCGCGCTGCAGGAGCTGGGCATGCTTGCAGCCTGCCGTTCGCCCGACCTCGACCAGGCGGCTCGAGTTCGACGAGTTCGGTGCGCCAAGCACCAGGAGCGCGTCGATCTTGGGCGCAATTGCCTTGACGGCGGCCTGGCGGTTCGTAGCGGCGTAGCAGATGTCTTCCTTGTGCGGGCCGGCAATTGACGGGAAACGGGCCTTCAGGGCAGCGACGATCTCGGCCGTGTCGTCGACCGAAAGCGTGGTCTGGGTGATGTAGGCCAGCCTGTCGGGGTCGCGAGGCTCGACATGTGCAACATCCTCGACGGTCTCGACCAGAAGAATCTCCCCCTCGGGCAGCTGTCCCATGGTGCCGAGTGTCTCGGGGTGGCCCGCATGCCCGACCATGATCATTTGCAGGCCGTTGCCGTGATGCCTGGCCGCCTCGATATGCACCTTGCTGACAAGCGGGCACGTGGCGTCAACGTAGATCAGGTTGCGGCGGTTCGCCTCGGCCGGGACGGACTTTGGCACGCCGTGCGCAGAGAAGATCACCGGCCGGTCGTCGGGACACTCGTCAAGTTCCTCGACAAAGACGGCTCCCTTGGACCGGAGATCGTCCACGACGTAGCGATTGTGCACGATGTCGTGCCGCACGTAGACCGGCGGCCCCCATTTCTCCAGCGCCATCGCGACGATCTTGATGGCGCGATCGACCCCGGCACAGAATCCCCTCGGTGCCGCAAGGTAGATGGTGATGTCTGCTTCGGCCATCGCTCCTCCCCCTTGATCGAGACATACGTTCTTTGAAGGCGCCAGTCCAGTTCGGAAGACGGCGTTGCGGGACTGTCCCACCTTGCGCGCAATTCCACGGGTGCGCCCGACCGTTCCCGGAAGCGGACCCCGTTCGTGACCGGGCGTCGGCACGTTGTCGAACAAGCCGGCGGGATTCGGGCGGAATTTGCCTTCTGCAAGCGCAACCGGTCACGCAAGGGGTTTGACCAGCTGCAGCTGCCCCAGGACCAGGAGATCGTCACGCAGGTCTTCGGAGTACAACGTGTCGCTGCCTGCGATCAATGCGGCGGCGACGATCATCGCGTCACATGCGGAGAACCCCTATCGCTCGGACAGGCTGCGGCCCATCTCGTGCATGTGCAGGGTCAAGTCCTCTACGGGACACAGTTCAATCAGACCGGCGAGAAACCTGCCTGTCTCATCCCGGCTCGGCCCTGGCTTTCGACGCCAGTTCACCAGCGCCTCGTTCAGGTGCTGCCCGCTGATGCGCGGCCCTTGCTACAGAATGGCCTCGGCCCGGTCGGCCTTGGGGCCTTCATCAAGCGGTTGGCGCACGACACTGGTGTCGATGAACTTACCGCTCGTTCACGGCATCGCGACTTGGCGGCTCGGCGGCATGGAGCTTGCCACGAAGTTCCCGCAGATCCTCAGCACCTCTTCGGCGCTCGGTCGGCGCAGGACTTTCGGGCCGTTTTTCCCGGGCATGAGATCAATTTGATCGCCCCCCTTCAGGTTGAGATCACGAACGAGCTCTACAGGCAGGCGCACGGCGAGAGAGTTGCCCCATCTTGAAACCCGCATCCCCATCTCCAGCAGGGCTGGATGTACATGGTGATGTTGTAGATTGCGCGCACCAAACTGTCATGCGCCTGCCACTTCCGGATCATCCCAGGCATGCTGCAAGAGCGGATGGCCGTTTGGCGACCGGACAGCGCTCATTCGTGGTGTTCACGCAGTCCGCCAGGCCGGCGAGCTGCCGGACAAGCGCGCGACTGTCCGGCGCTTCGCTGGCTCGGTTCCGCGGGGAGCGGCCGGCAGCAGCCAATGATGAGAGTTGCGGCAAGGCGATGCCGGTTAGCACGACGCCGAACCCGACGAATTTGATCGCGGTCTGCCGCCTGCGCGCCGTGGCTTCTCGTTCCACCCGTTGCGCATCACGCCTGGCGAAATCCGCGTGCCGCCTCGCCATGTCGGCCCAGAGCGTGTCCATGGCGCTCTCGCATGTCGGCCGCATCGTGTTCATGCGTTCTTCGGGGACGGCGAGCCGGAGATTGTGCGGCGCCTCGCCCAAGCCTTGACCATTTGCCTGATCGCCGCGTCAGGAGAAGGCGATCAGGTCGCGGATGCCAGTCACACGACCTACATTCCGCGTGGCCTGGGCCGATACGTTGCGCCCGTCCCGGAACGGGTTACTTTCCGTGTCAACGGATGGAGGCATCTCGGACAGACGGCTTGGCAAACGGGCGAAATCCAGCCGCCGAAGGCGCTCGGAGCGGTCTCAGGCTGCGTCAGGGGAACCAGCCGAACATCTTGGCGGCGCGAGACCCCGGCAACAGGTCAAGGCCGACAGGAGCCTGGCGGACCGGCGCGAGAGGACAGGGGGCATCCGGCATGCTGAGAGCGACGGAGCATCCATGCCGCGTCGTCGTGCGGACGGTCCGCGGGGCTGTCGGTCTCGGTGAGGTCGAAGCATGCCTCCAAGTCCTGTCGCGTGGCTCGCTCGCGCCGGATCAGCCCATGGTCACCAAGACGATGACGCCGGCCGCGAGGGCGGCCACGGCCATTCCCGCCAAAAATATCGCCGGACCGGCGACGAAATCTATCATGCACTGCTCGAGCCCGATCATCCGGAGTCCTCCTTGCTCATTTTCCTTCGGTGCCGCGCGCGACGCCGACGGGTCCGCCTGCAACGCTGTCCTGGCCAAGCATGCCGGTCCCGTGGATTCGCCTGTTCTCGCGGGCGACGGCTAGGCCGATGGCGTTTACGTTCTCTGCCGCGCCGCGATTGATGCTGACGGGCACGGGATGGTCCGTGTGCCGCACTGCCGCGTGGGCGGAGTTCCTGGCGGCCTGGTCGGGCCTGACGATGCCTGCCTCGCCTAGAGGCTCTTCCCGGCTTCGGGAGCCTGCCGGACGCGCTGCGCTCGCGGGGCCTCGCGAACCCTTCGGGCCCGGCCATTCTTCTTGAATTGCGATCGTGCCGCCAAGGCGATGCACCCAGACTTCGACTGCCGGTGCGTCCAGCTTGGCAGTGGGCATCAAGGCCGTCATCACGTTCTTGCACGGCCAGTTCGGGACAATGCATGCCGGCATCGTCATGAATTGCTCTTCCTCAGTTCGGCAGCACCCGGTCGTTGCCGGCTTGAATGCAACCAAATTGGCGGCACGTCGCAGCCCGGACCAGGAGATGCGCCGCCGCCGCCCGGGAAGCTTTTCCCGCGCGGTACGCGAATCCGAACCGCCGACAACCTGCTGCTGGCGCGCGGCGTTCCGTTTTACGGGCACTCTCATAGCCCGAACGCGGGGAGTCGTGCGTTAAATCTTCGTGTTGATTTTAGATTCATGGTGTCTTTTTGATAAATTTCTATCTCTTTCCCCCGCGTTCCGCGATTCCGCCGCCCCTGCGAGCTTGCTGTCGGCGCCGATTCGGGGGGTGAGCGGCCATGTTGCGGTCCGACGATGGGAGCCGGGAGCGAAGGGTGCCGACTTCTGGGCGGCCATCCTGCGCATCAACCTTGACCTCGATCTCCAAGCCGTCATCGGCGACGGCAGTGGCGGACGCCCGCGCGCCGACCGGTGCGCGCAACGGCGCCATTGTCGCCGTCGACGAGGAAGGCGTCCCCTCGGGGACCCCATGGTCTCGGGCAATTCGGAGGGGGGCGGGCGCGGCTCGCCCGACCCGGCAATGTCTGGCAGCCTGAACATCTCCGTGTCAACTCGCGGCTGACGCGGACGGACGGTTTTCCGCGCCGTGTCCGTGCACTCGGGATCGACGTCATGTGGACGGGCTTGGGAACCGTCCTGCCCGGCGCCTCAGTTCCACGACCGCCGTGGCAATCTGTTCAGGGATTGGATCGTCGAAAACGCGGCCACTCTGCCGTCTCGGGTCATCCAGAAGCGAATGCGCTTTCCGTACATTCACGTGCGAAGGCGTCCGTCCCAAAGCGCAAGGGATCGGAGGCGCAAGCGTCTCGGCCCGACGGGCTGCAGAGACCGCCGACCCGCAAGGAGCGACGCGAAACGAGGGATCCCGCTCAGAGCATGCGATTCTTCCGCAAGGCCGGCCGCGGGATCATCGACGACCGCTGGAAGTCCGCCTTGGCTGAATGCCGGAACAGAACCGGACGCGTCACTCCTCGCCGCGGTCGTGCTGTTCGCGTGGTTGCCGTCCGATGACGTCCTTCAATTCGTCAAGCTCGATGAAGTTGTCGGTCTGCCGGCGCAACTCGTCGGCGATCATCGGCGGCTGCGAACGGATCGTCGAGACGACGGATACCCGCACGCCCTGGCGCTGCAGGCTTTCGACCAACGGGCGGAAGTCGCCGTCTCCGGAAAACAGCACGATGTGATCGACATGCGGCGCGAGCTCCATGGCGTCGACCGTAAGCTCGATGTCCATGTTTCCCTTCACCCTGCGACGGCCCTGGCTGTCGGTGAATTCCTTTGCCGGCTTGGTCACCATGGCGAACCCGTTGTAGTGGAGCCAGTCCACGAGCGGCCGGATCGGGGAGTACTCCTCGTTCTCCAGGAGCGCGGTGTAGTAGAAGGCTCGCAGCAGCTTGCCGCGCCGCATGAACTCCTGACGCAGCAGCTTGTAGTCGATGTCGAATCCCAACGCCTTCGTCGCGGCATAGAGATTCGCCCCGTCGATCAACAGAGCAAGCCGTTCGTCCTTGTAGAACATCTGCTTGTCCTTCCCCAAAGGATTCGGGCCGGATGAAATTCACTGCAGGATGAATCGTCGGGTCGGTCCGGCCGGTTCCGACCTTCCACTGGCTCCGACTGTCCGCCTGTCGGGCGGCAATTGCAACCGTCCGCTTGGTCAAATTTCCGTAACCGGCGCATGTCGGCGGGCCCTAGGCATGCAGATTCCGCTTGTGTTTTGCGCACCGAAGACATACCTGACTCACCGACTTCATTTCAGACGGAGATCCTGATGGCCCGCGTGACGGTAGAGGACTGTGTTGACAAGGTTCCGAACCGGTTCGACCTCGTGATGATCGCGTCGCACCGCGCTCGCGAAATCTCGACGGGCGCTCCCCTTACGGTGGACCGGGACAACGACAAGAACCCTGTCGTGTCGCTGCGCGAGATCGCGGAGGAAACCCAATCCTCGGAGGAGCTGCACGAGCGCATGATCGAGTCGCACCAGACCCAGATCGAGGTGGACGAGCCGGAAGAGGACTCCATGGCCCTGCTCATGGGAGCGGATGACGACGCACCTGCAGATGACGACCTCAGCGAGGAGAAGCTGCTGCGGGCGCTGATGGAAGACGCCCAGGGACGGCAGTAGGGGTTGGCGCTGCCCTCGGGGGGACCGGATGCTCACCACCGACGACCTGATCGCGCTGGTCCAGAACTACAATCCCAAGACCGACACCGACCTGATCGGGCGTGCCTATGCGTATGGCCAGCGCATGCACGAGGGAAAGAGCCGGCAATCGGGCGAGCCCTATTTCACGCATCCGGTCGCGGTCGCGGCGATCCTGACCGAGCAACAGCTGGATGACGCCACCATAGCCACGGCGCTGCTCCACGACACGATCGAGGACACGCGCTCCACCCACGAAGAGGTGGAAAGCGCGTTCGGCACGGAGATCGCGGGACTGGTCGACGGCGTCACGAAGCTCACCAACCTCCAGCTTTCGTCGTCCGAGACCAGGCAGGCGGAGAACTTCCGCAAACTGTTCATCGCGATGTCGAAGGACCTGCGCGTGATCCTCGTCAAGCTCGCGGACCGCCTCCACAACATGCGCACGATCCGGGCCATGTCGCCGGAAAAGCAGCAGCAGAAGGCGCGCGAGACCATGGACATCTATGCGCCGCTTGCAGGCCGGATGGGCATGCAGTCGATGCGCGAGGAACTCGAGGATCTCGCGTTCCGGGTCCTGAACCCCAAGGCTCGCAACTCGATCATGCGTCGTTTCATAACGCTTCAGCGCAAATCGGGAGACGTGATCCGCAGGATCACGTCCGACATGGAAAGAGAGCTCGAAATGGCCGGGATCGAGGCCCAGGTGTTCGGGCGCGCAAAGAAGCCGTATTCCATCTGGCGCAAGATGGAAGAAAAGAAGATGGGATTCTCCCGGCTTTCCGACATCCACGGATTCCGGCTGATCGTCAGCAGCGATGCCGACTGCTACGCCGCGCTTGGCGCGGTGCACAGGAGGTGGCGCGCGGTTCCGGGAAGATTCAAGGACTACATCAGCCAGCCGAAGTCCAACGGGTACCGCTCGATTCACACAACCGTCTCCGGGCGCGACGCGAAGCGGGTCGAGATCCAGATCCGGACCCAGGAGATGCACGAGGTTGCCGAGGCGGGCGTCGCGGCCCACTGGTCGTACCGTGACGGCGTGCCGTCGGAGAATCCCTTCGCGGTCGATCCGGCCAAGTGGATTGTCAGCCTTTCGGAGCGGTTCGAGTCAGCGGACGACCACGACGAGTTCCTGGAGCACGTCAAGATGGAGATGTATGCCGACAAGGTGTTCTGCTTCACGCCAAGGGGCGATGTCGTGAAGCTTCCGCGCGGCGCGACGCCGCTTGACTTCGCGTACGCGATCCACACGCGCATCGGGGACAGCTGCGTTGGCGCGAAGGTTGACGGTGTCCGCGCCCCGCTCTGGACGCGGCTTCGCAACGGGCAGTCGGTGGACATCATGACGGCCCGGGGCCAGCGTCCGCCTGGCACCTGGATCGACATCGTCGCGACCGGCCGCGCCAAGGCGGCCATTCGCCGGTCGCTGCGCGAGGAGAACCGCGAGCGCTTCATGAAGCTCGGCCGCGAGCTGGTGCGCGTGGCGTTCGACCGGGTCGGCAAGCGTCCCACGGAGAAGGCCTTCACGACGGCCGCGAAGCAGCTACGGCTGGAGAGCGGAACGGAGCTGCTGGTTCGAATCGGCGCGGCCGAGGTCACCGCCCGCGAGGTCATCAGGACGCTCTATCCAGACCTCGAGGGCAGGTCCGGCGAGGAGGTCGACGCGGCCCGGGCCGTCGTCGGGCTCAAGCCCAGCCAGACCTTCCGCCGCGCCCTCTGCTGCCAGCCGGTCCCGGGCGAGCGGATCGTCGGCATCGCCTACCGCGGCAAGGGGGTGCTGATCCACGCAATCGACTGCGAGACGCTGGCGGAGCTGGAGGAGGACTCCGGCAGATGGGTCGACCTTCACTGGCAGGAGGGCCGGCACCCCCCGGTTCACAGCGTCAGCCTCGACATGACGATTGCCAACGACAGCGGGGTCCTGGGCAGGATCTGCACCCTGATCGGGGAGCAGCGCGCGAACATCTCGGACCTGGTGTTCATCGACAGGAAGCCGGACTTCTACCGTCTCATAATCGACGTGGATCTCCGCGACACCGGGCACCTGCATGCGGTGATGCTCGCCCTCGAGGCGGACAGCGACGTCGCCTCGCTGGCCAGGCACCGGGACCCGGAACGGAAGCCCTGAGGAGGGGGGAGCGCGTGATCTTCAAGCGACGGAATCCGCGGTCCTACGCCGAGATCGTCAGCGAGAGCGTCTACCCCCGGGGCGGCTGGCGGCGCGCCCTGCGCTACGTCGCGCTCCGTCTCCGGCGCCTGCCCGACCCGGCGCACAGGATCAGCCGCGGGATCGCGGCCGGGGTCTTCATGTCGTTCACGCCCTTCTTCGGCCTGCACTTCTTCCTTGCGGCGCTGCTGGCGCTGATGATCCGCGGCAACGTCCTCGCGGCGATCCTGGCGACGTTCTTCGGCAACCCGCTGACGTTCCCGCTCATCGCGTCCGTATCGACGGGTCTCGGCTACTGGATGGTCGGCCAGGAGGGGATGCCGCTGCACCTGACCCTCTGGGCGTTCGCCGACGCGTCGCTGGACTTCTGGCGCAACTTCCATGCGCTGTTCACGCCCGCGACCGCGGACTGGCAGGGCCTCGTCCTGTTCCTGAAGCGGATCTTCGTGCCCTACCTCGTCGGCGGCCTGACGCTGGGCGTCGTGGCGGGCGTGGCGTCACACTTCCTGTCGGCGCCGCTGATCGCCGCGTACCAGAAGGCGCGCGTGAACCGGCTCAAGAAGCGGTTCGCGAAGAGGCGCAAGCGCGCGATGGCCAGGAGGGCCGACGCGCCGGCCGAGTAGGCGCCGGCCTGTCCCCGCCCGGGGAACCCGCGAGCCGCGCCAGGCAGGAAAGGTGCCGGCGGGCCTGCAGGGATGCGCCCGGGCACCGGCAGCCCCTCACCACGCGCGAGGCCAGGCGTTGCGGGACCTGTTGCACGAGCCGGGCGAGGATTGCGGATTTCGCATTGCCGGACAGACCGATCCTGCGGGCTTCCTGTCGGTCATGACGAGAGTGGAGAAGCGGTTCTGAACGGCGTTGCGGGCCGACGGCTCCACGTCCTGGCGCTCGCAGTCTCGGGCCGCAAGGCGTTGAATGAGCGGCTTTGAGCAAAGGGTGAATTTCAACGTGACACGGAGGCAACATGAATCTTCACTACCCATGTTCGCGCCAACACGGTCCCTTGACTCTCCGGGCCTGTGATTCGCATACCAACCATACCCGGCCTATGCAGGTTCAGTGTACAAGTAGCTTGAACCGGAGACTCGGCACAGAACAGACAAAGCAACGTCAATGAGGTCAGACATGACGCAATCAAGACTCCTTATCCGGACCTCCGGTGCGCTAGCGTTTGTGGCGCTGCTTGGCCTGCGGCGGGTCGGACAACACGGACACCACACCGCCAGTGACGCCAATGCCAGAACCCCCTGCGCTTGAAACCGCGGTCGACGCGCAACGCGCCGCCGCCGCGGCGAGCATGATGGCTGCGGATCTGCTGGGAGCCGCCGTGGACGCAAGCGCTGACACGGTCGGGGCCGGACCTGCGAATGCCGTCGACGGCAGCTCGCAAGAGGCATACGAAAACGTCATGACGGTCCTTGGCGCAGGCGCGCTGATTGAAGCTGAGCGGATGAAGGCCGCCAACGCGGTAAAGGCGATCATGGACATCGACACTTCCACAATGTCGGATGCCGAAAAGGCGAGAATCGCTGACATCCTCGAAGACGCGGAAGAGGACCTGGCTGACATCGTGGCCATCCAGGAAGCCGCGGGCGCTGGTTCCCTGGCCAAGGCCGTCGCCGACGTGAAGTCCGGGTCGGGCCGCGACGATTCCGACGCCAAGATCGCGCAGGCCAAGGCCGACCGCTGCCGTCATCGCTGACCTCCCCGGCTCTACCGCTGCCGCTACCGTCGCGCATGATGCGGTGGCAACGGCAGTCGACACCGCCATCGCTGCCGTCATCGCTGACCTCCCCGGCTCTACCGCTGCCGCTACCGTCGCGCATGATGCGGTCACGATGACGGCGCATCCGGGAATGACATTCGAGCAGATCACCGGTTCTGCCAGAATGTCGGCGACGATGATCGGAGACTTCACTGCTGTTGGTGGTACCACTGCTCTGACGAGCACAGATTTGACCGCGGTTGCCCAAAACGGCGTTCAAGCAGCGGCGTACAAGGGCATTCCGGGCGACCTGTTTTGCTTTAGCGTCACATGCTCTGCCAACGTCGACACCGGGGCAGTTACCGGCGACTTGAAGTTCGCTCCGGACGATCCGGGCGCGTACTACGTGATGGCGTCGGCCGGCGCCGATTACACGCCCTTGTTGAACGTCGCCAGCTATGGCTACTGGCTGACCGATGCAGACGCCATCATGCTGCGCGCCGACAGCCCGTCGACAGGGCTGATCTATGCTCGTGACGCTGATGCAACAAGCGACGTCGAGGCGAGCTACAGCGGCATGGCTGGCGGATTCTCGGAACGGACGGTCGGCACGGGTGCCGATGCGCTACAGAGTTCCGGCGAGTTCACTGCCAACGTCACGCTGAATGCCACGTTCGCCGCAGCCGCCTATGACATCAACGGCTCGATCAGCGGGTTTGCCGGAGGCAGTCACGTGAACCCGGACTGGTATGTCCGTCTGGACGAGCAGAACGGTGCAACGGGCGACATCACGGACGGTGCCGTGACCAGCGCCAGCATGCCCGGCAAGGAGGACGCCACCGCCGGCGCGTGGACGGCGACTGGCTACGGCGCATCCGGGGAGCGCCCCAGCGGCTTTGTGGGCACCTTCCATGCCACATTCGATGACGGCACGGCAGCAGGCGTCTACCAGGCCGATTGATCAGCGCCTCCGGCCGGGATCACGTCTGTTGAAGAACTATCGGCCCCGCCGCACCACTTGCGGCGGGGCTTCCCTGTTCCAGGTTCTTTTGCGGGAATGCCAGCGACGCGCGTGTCCGGATCTCTGTCGCATTGGCCGTCCGCCTCCAATCGGACAATCGGTCATCGGTGCGTTCAGCCAGCAGCACCTCGATGCCATGATGTTGTTGCTACAAGTGAACGACCTGACAGGCGCCACCCTTCTTCGGGCGCCTGCAGATCCTGGAATTGCAGCCTCTGGCGGCGATCCCGGCGGCCAGTCCGATCAAGATGTAGATTGTGATGCCGAGAGCGTCGCCGAGCCAACGTCGCGCGCAGATGCAACTTGAAGGCGCGTGACACTCAGGAGTAGGAAGGTCTTGCGTTGCGCCACGCTCCCTTTCGGCCCTTGCGGCCCTGTCGCGTTCAGGGCACGAACGGATCACAAGGAATGAAGGGGATTCGCATGGGCACGGGCTTGAACCTCGCCACGCTTCTGTTCGGGGCCTTTCTGGCCGTCATGCTGGCTGTCCCGGCGGGACCGGCTCATGGGCAGGACGGCGCTCCGGCGGCGCGGCCTGCGGCCGACCCGCCGGACGCGCAGTTCGGGAGCGCGGCCGCGCTTCTCGGCGAAGGCCGGTGGGAGGCGGCGTTCGACATCCTCGGGCCCCTGGCGGCGCGCGACGCGCGCGCGCACGCGCTGCTGTTCGAGACCGGCATGGCGACGCTGGGAGCGGCGCACCGCCCCGGGATCGGGGACGTCGAGCGCGACGTGCTTCTCGACGTCTCGATCGGCGCGTTCCAGGCCCTCCTCGCGGCCAGCCCCGACCTGACCCGGGCCCGGCTGGAGCTGGCTCGCGCCTTCTTCCTGAAGGGCCAGGACGGCCTGGCCCGGCGGCAGTTCGAGCGGGTTCTGGCCGGAGACGTTCCGGCGCCGGTGGCGGCGAACGTCAACCGGTTCCTGGCCGAGATCCGCGCGCGCCGCCGGTGGAGCGCGCATGGCGGGATCGGGCTGGCGCCGGACACCAACATCGGCGCGGCCCCGCCCCAGCGGGCGCAGCTGGTCGACACCCCGTTCGGGCGGCTTCCCTTCACCCCCGACGAGAGGCCGACGTCCGGCCTGGGGGCGCTGCTCTGGGGCGGCTGGGAGTACCAGCGGCCGCTGGGGGAGCGCACGGGGCTGCGCTTCGGCGGCAGCCTCTCGCGGCGCGAGCATGCGGGCAGCCGCTTCGACCGGATGACGCTGGGCGCCCTTGCGGGCCCGCGCTGGCTGGTTGCGCCCGGCACGGAAGCGAGCCTGCTTGCCACCGCGAGCCGTCACTGGCAGGGGTCGGGCGTGTCGCATGACGAGCTGGGGCTTCGCCTCGAGGGACGGCACAGCCGCGGGCGCAGGACCCTGCTGGACTTCAGCGGCGCCTGGCGCAAGCGCGGCTGGACCGAGGATCCCGGCCGCGACGGCCCGGTCGCCAGCCTCCGCTTCGGCGTCCGCTACCAGGCCTCGCCCGTCCTGGTCCTGAACGCTGCCGCGTTCGCCGAGCGCGACCGCCCCGGCGAGGCGGCGCGCCGGACCAGGGCCTACGGGCTGAGCCTCGGGTTCGGCCGGGACCTGCCCCGGGGGTTCACGGTCGGGCTGGAAGCCTCGCTGAACAGGACAAGGCACGACGAGATCGGGTTCAATACCAGGGACGGCGGGCGGCGCGCGGACCGCACGACGGGCCTGAGCGCAAGCCTGACCAAGCGCGACCTGACGATCAGGGGGTTCAGCCCGCGCCTCACGCTGGGCCATTCCGTGCGCGCCTCGAACGCCGTCTTCCAGGACTACGAGCGCACCTTCGGCGAGATCAGCTTCGTCAGGCAGTTCTGAACGGTGAGGGACCTTTCACAATTGCAGATGACGCTGAAGACGAGTTGACTTCTGTGCAATTGTGGCGTGCCCGGTCCCGAAACCCGCTTGAGCGGCTTGGCGCAGCGAACAGGGGCGCGTGAGGATCGACGGGCCCCTGTTTCGCGAAAGATGGGCTGCCCGAACGAACTGGACGGGCTACGTCGAGCGCTTCGCTTCCAGGCCGAGCCTCTTGGCGGTCTTTGGCGCAAGGGATGAGGAATCTACGGCGATGAGGCGAGCTTGTGAAACACTTCCGCTCAGTCTGGCGGGAGCAATCCTTGCGGCAGCGCTGCTGCTGTCTGCCTGCGGCGGCGGGGCCGGATCGTCAGCGGCTGGCGGCGAAGGTGCCACGCCGCCAATTCCGGCGCCAGTGCCAATGCCGCCTTCCCCGCCACCTCATCCGCTTGCCAAGCCCCAGCAGGCCGAGATCCGCGTTTCTTACCGTTTCAGCGGTCGCCATGTCGGGATCGGACCCGCCTTCGCGAACGAAAGACCGGACATCGATGACCTCGAAACCCGGTCCCTATTCGGTTCGTACGACGTCGGCTCCGGACGCTGGCGGGACGGGCACGGCCGGGACGGCAGCGCCAGCGCCGCGGAAGTGGTCCGCTTCCTCCGCTCCTTCCAGACACAGCAGGATCGCGAAGGCGGCGGCGACCTGGTCTTCATCGACTTCGGGGTGCAGAAATCCCTCCGGATTGGCAACACGGCGCGCGCCTCGGAGCGCAGGGCGGTCGTCGCGGCGCTACGCAACATGAACACCAGCCTGCCCTGGCGGCACCGCATCCTGCTTGGTCCGGACATTTCCGAGAGCGTTGCGCCCGAAGACATTCCCGACGACGAAATCCATATCCACTTCACGGACGGCAAGGCGCTCTGGCCGGAAGTCGAAGACGGCGAGGAATACGAACGGAACGTTCTCGGAATCGGCGGGTCGAATTTCGACCGGGAGGCGCAGAGGGCTCTTGGCGGATACACTTACATCGACCGGCAGGCCGTCGGTCGAGGCACTGCGCGGATGGAGTTCGTCGTCACCCACGAGCTCCTGCACGCCTGGGGGATGGGAGCGCATGTCGATCCAGGGGCGTATCCGGACGCCATTCTCGTGCCCGTCCTGCCGCGCCACCTGAACGAAGTGCCCCTTCTCTGGCTGACGGTGGAAGGCGAGGCACTGCTGGCGGAGATCAAGATCGCGCCGGGAACGCGGGTCTCTGACCTGACGGTTGCCGATCTCGGACCGTGGGACGACGACGGGTTTCACCTTCTAGGCCAGATCGGTCTTGGCGGAACGGATGCTGAGGCCATGCAGTTCGGGGCCGGGTACCGGAACGGCCTTGGCAGGCCCTGGATATGGGGTCCCGTGCCCTCGACGCGGCTACGGGCCAACCCGGAGATGTCTGGACGGCGCACGGCAACATGGGCCGGATCGCTTCTGGGGTTCTCGGGCGCTGGCCGCCCGGTGGCCGGAGACGCGGAGATCGGCATAGACATCGCAAGCCTGCAGGGTCGGGCGGACTTCACGGAACTCGAATCCTGGGCCCGGGAGACGCACCCCGGCGAACCAGGCACCGGTCACCGCTGGGGCGACGGCGATCTTGGCTACACCATCGGCGTGAGGACGGAGGCGGGAACCGAAACTTTCGTCTCGACCTTCGCATCCGGGGACGATCCTGGCGTGGTGACGGGCGCATTCGTGGGTGCGCGCCATGAGGGCGCAGCCGGGGTCCTGGAGCATCCCGATCTCTCGGCGGCGTTCGGAGCCACACGGTAGCAGGGCCTGAGGCAATCAGCGAAGCTTCCATGCGTGCCATGCACGCTGCCGGGCGCCAAGGCTGACCCAGAGAGCGCTGGGTGGCAGGACTGCATCGCCCAACCGGAAATGAATTCGGAGGCGGTCGGTCGGGGCAATTGCTGAATGGTCGATGCGAACGGATTGTGTAGTCCGCTGCACGTCCGCAATCAAGCTGACCGTGCGCATTGCATCTTCTGCGAATGTTGCTCCGGGTTGGACCGTTGCCTCGGTCAAGAAATTGCCAGAGACCCGGCTTTGCCGTCAGTCGTCTCCGGGCCGCGCGGTCAGGACTGGAGGCCGCTGTCAGCGGCAACTGTAAGCACGCCACTCGTGGCAGCCTGCGGACACCGCGATGTCACCGGTCGGCCTTCGAATGGCGGCGGCCGTCCAGCGGGACGGCTTGCCCGCTTTGGTGTCGCGTCCGAATTCCCGCCACGACGTAACCGTCGCGGTCCGTTCCTCGTCCGGCATCGCGGCATCGGAGATGATCGCCACCGCGACGACGTGTCAACGCCCACGACCCATGTCGAATTGACAGTGGCGCCGCGGCGATTCGGGTCGCGGAGCACGCCGAAAACATGCATCAATCCGGCGCTACCGTGTCACCCGTGTAAAAGGCCTTCGTCCGCTCCGACGCTTCGCGCGCAACGTCGGGATCCGTTCCCGATGCCTCGGCCGCCCGGACCCAAGCCGCGCTGCTTCCGACGATGAGCGCTTTTCCGTCACGAGTCGTGTGGAACGTCGCCCCGTCCAGCTTGGGTTCGTTCGGCCGCGCAAGATGCAGTTCCATTCCCAGCAGGCCCATCTCCCAGCCTACGCCGACGGCCCCGGGACCGAACCTGTGCCAGTGGTCCGACACCAGCGCGGTATGCGTGATCGCGAGGCGCGAGCGGCCGATCCCGTCATTGCACAGACGGACATCCACCCAGCTCACGTCACCGCCGAACTCCCACGTCAGCCCGAGATGAGAGGGACGCTCGCAGTGACTGATCGTGCCGCATGCGTTTCCCTCCAGCTGGTAGCGGCCCCCGGGTTCGAGGCGGCCGCTGACTGGCAGGAACCAGCGCGGGATTCGTTTAGCGCTCGTAACGGCGTCCCAGAGGTCCTCAACTGTCGTCGCGTAGCTGCGGGCGAGGGTGACCGCGTGAGCGGCCTTTCCGTCGCGCTCCAGGGACGACACTGTGCGCTCCACGGCGCCGAGGAGGCGTTCGACATCCAGGTCCATGGCTTCTCCGTTTCGTCATGCAGGCGCTTGTCCTTGTACATGCCACCGCGTTCAGCAAGTCAAGCCGCATGGACGATGGCTCGAACAGCCCAAGCGGTCAAAGACCGTCCGACAACGGCAAGTCGGCAGCCCGCCCGGTGTCGATACGCCCCGACGAGCGCGAGCGCCGACAAATGGCCCGGCCCCGTCCGCCCCTGCAACTGCCACTCGCGTTGCGGCGACCGTCGGGATGACCGTTCCTACCTTGTGCCAGTGCATGCGCTGCCCAGAACTTCGTGCCCAGGACGACGACTCCGGCGGATGTCATGGCGTCGTCCCGCATTGTCTCGTTGCCTCGTGCTTTCTGTACCGGTGCCCGGAAGCCGCGTGGAGGGTCGGAACGTAATTCCGCACGTCCGCGGCGGACGCTGCCGCTCAGGCGCCGCCCGGGTCAATTGTTCGACCTGCAACGGTTGGCAGCGTGCGCTTGCCTGGTTGGCCAGGAAGCGGATTGACGACGCCCCTGCGACGCCGTGTTCTCACACCCCACCTTGGAACCGTCGAGAACATGAGAACTCTCAGTTTCAACCCCGTTCAGCGCCCTTCGCTTCGGCAGACGGAATTGCGCCATGCACATCCGCACGGCTCGCCTGCGCTGCGCAGACATGTCCAGGCGGCGACGGGACGGGGCCAAGACTTCTCCTCCGCGGGCTCTGCCATTCGGTATCCGACGCGGTGCATGTCGAAGGTCCATTCGGGGTTCGCGGCGTCTTCGCCGAACTTCCTGCGGACGATCATGACGACGATGTGCACCAGGTTGGCGTTGGCACCGTTGCGCAAGTTCCAGACCCGGCGAAGCGCGGTGCGGACCAAGGCCACCAGCTCGCTCGGCGAGAAGGACGTGAAAAAGCAGCCGACTGCACCCGTCTCGATCGCGACTGCGACGGACCCGTCATGACCGTAGCCCGAGATGTAGATCATGGAGCTCAAATTCGAAAGTCACATCGAGCTTTCGCACTGATTTCACGCGTCAGTTGAGGTGGTCAACGCCAACGCCTCGCCGTGCAGGAGCGCCAATCTCGGACGCCTCGTCTTGTCTTGACCCGCAAAAAGGGGCGACGCGGCAGGGCCTTGGCCCTCCATCTCCATGGCGGAGACCGGCAAGGCAAGGCCGCACCCTCCCGGATCCTCGTAGCCACGTATCCAACGCACCCGCAACGCCACATTCGAACCAATGTGACTTTCGTATATTGTCCCCAAAGTCATCGTCAGCGGCGGTGCGCTCGACCCGAACATGGTTGCGGTGTCTGTCGATGGCGTCGGAGACGTCATGTTCAGGGACTTCCGGTTCGGGGTGCCCGACATGGACGGTTTGCGAAGCGTCGGCAAGAGCTGACGATCTCCGCCAGCAGCCGGAGCGATGACGGTCTTGCTGTCGGCTCTCCTTCCGTCAGTCCTGGCCTTGCGTGCATCCCGCGGGAACATTTGGCTTGCGCCGCAGTATGATCGCCCGTCTGTGCACGTTCAGGCATGGGGAAAGTGGCTCAGGGCGTCTGGGGCGGGGTCAAACTCTTTCTCGATCTTCGAGAACAGGAAGAACGTCTCCTCCACGGAGTTGGTGACCAGCAGGACGCTGAGCAGGTCGGTTTTCTGCAGCGGCGGATCGTGTTGCAGGTACCTCGTCCGGAGGCCGCGCATCATCTCGCTGCGATCGCCGGTGAGCCTCTTCGCAACCGCCCGGTCCGTCGCGTCGCTGGACTGCGCCGCATCGACCAGTGAAAGGAGCACGCCGTCGACGCTCTCGCAGATTGTCGTGCGAAGCTGGCCGATCGCGGACCGGCCGTCGATGTCCGCGAGCGTCTGGCACATGACCCCGAGCGCATCCTCCAGCCAGGACAGGAGCTTCTGGCGATTGCGCAGGGCGTTCTGTTCCTCGGTCCCGTGCATGGGATGGCGCTCGTGCAGCTCGTCCAGGAATTCCGCGATTTCGGAGAGGAGCTTCTTCATGCCTGAGCGAAGGGGCCCGACCCTTTCGCCCCCGCGCACCGCGCAGAAGTACCCGGAGAGGTCCTGCATGGCCCGCCTCTGCTCCAGGTCGACAAGGACCACCTAGTACCCAAGCACCGTTGAAATGATTGGCTCACGTCGATATTCTGCCCCCACAACAGAGAAACGGCAAGCCGGTGTTCCGCGCGGGCATGGCGCCTCCCGACCAGGGTTTCGGCGTCGCGCCCGACGGGGGCGCGACGGGCTTGGGGAGAGGCAGGGCAATGGCTGGATCGGGCAGGAAGATCTGTCACGTGGAACTGGACGGCGACGAGCGTCGCCTCCTGCAGGAACTGGTGGACGGCGGCAAGGGGTCGAAGGAGCGCCGCAGGCGCGCGCATCTGCTCCTGCTGGCCGACCGGGGCCGCGCGGACGGCGGACGCACCGACGCGGACATCGCCTCGGTCCTCGGCATCGGCACGGCGACGGTCGAGCGGGTGCGCAGGCAGTTCGTCATGGAGGGGCTGGAGGCGGCCCTGGAGCGCAAGGTCCAGGCGAACCGGAAGAGGCGCCTTCTGGACGGCGCGGGCGAGGCGAGGCTGACGATGCTGGCCTGCTCGGAGCCGCCGCCGGGGCAGGCCCGCTGGACGCTCCGGCTTCTCGGGGAAAGGCTGGTCGAGCTGGAGGTCGTCGAGAGCATCTCGACGGAGACCGTGCGCCGGACGCTCAAAAAAACTGCATCAAGCCGTGGCTGAGGAAGACCTGGTGCATCCCGCCGAAGGCGAGCGCCGACTTCGCCTGCGCGATGGAGGACGTGCTCAAGACCTACGCCCGCGACTTCGGCGACGACACCGTCCTGGTGTGTCTCGACGAGACGTCCAGGCAGCAGACGAAGGAGACCCGGAAGCCGCTGCCGGTGCGTCCCGGACAGCCGGCGGGGTTCGACTTCGAGTACGAGCGCAACGGCACCGCCAACCTGTTCATGATCTGCGCCCCGCTCGACGGCTGGCGCCACGTCGAGGTCACCGACCGCCGCACGAAGCAGGACTTCGCCCGCGTGCTCAGGGACATCGCCGACGTCCACTTCCCCGACAGGAAGGTGGTGCTGGTGATGGACAACCTCAACACCCATCGGCTTTCCGCGCTCTACGAGACGTTCGAGCCGGCGGAGGCGTCGCGCCTCGCCGACCGCTTCGAGGTCCGCCACACGCCGAAGCACGGCAGCTGGCTCAACATGGCGGAAATCGAGATCAACGTCCTGAGCCGTCAATGCCTCGACCGCAGGATCCCGGACCGGGAGACGCTGGTCGGCGAGGTCGCAGCATGGCAAGACCGACGCAACGCTTCCCCGAAGCCCGTCAACTGGCGGTTCAGGACAGAGGACGCTCGCATCAAGCTGAAGTCGCTCTATCCTTCAATACAATGATGCCGGGGTACTAGGTCTCGACGTCCACGGAGGCGTGGCCGTGGAGGAACCTGGGGCGGGACAGAGCGTCGGACGCCGATGCCGGCCACAGCCTCTCGAGCACCGAGGCCGACCAATCGAGGCCGGCGAGCATCACTGGCAGCAGGAACACGCAAAGAAACACGTAGACGGCGGCAAGCTGCTGCTCCAGGCCGAGCTCGAGAGAAAGGGCCAATGCCTTGACCAGGGGAACGTCAAGATGGATCTCGACGTAAAGGAGCGGGACCAGCACCGCACAGACGACAAGTTGTAGGCCACCAGGTACATGGACACCTGGCGCGAGCGGTCCGTGAGCCCGGCCGACAGCACGTAGACGATCGCGCTCGATCCGATCAGGCTCCCGTACATGATCATGATCGCCTGGTCGACGGAGAGGAGCCCGACCGCCGCGAGGCTGATCCCGAAGATCGAGACCGCGCTCGAGGACTGCACGATGAACGTGAGCAGCGCAGAGACCAGGAACGCAAGCGTGAGCGAATCGCCCGTTCCCTCGATCATCTCCCGGAACCAGGGTTGTCCGGCGAGTGGCGCAGCGGCGTCTTTCACGAGCACGAGGCCAAGAACGATCATGGCCCCTCCGAGGAGTGACGCCGCCACAGGCCTGAACCTCGAAAGCCGGTCGCTCGCGACCGCGGCGCCGGCGATGCCGAGGGCGTAGAGCGCGACGACCTTGATGTCGAAGGTGACGATCACGACGAGGACCGACACCCCGAGGGTTCCGCCGAGAACCAACGCGAGCGCGCCCCGGGTCGTGACGAGCCCCGAACGCAGGATGCTCACCACGATGAAGGTCTTCGCCGTCATGCTTTGGGTGATCGCCCCGGCCAGGGCGCCCCAGGCAAGGGCCGAAAGCCGGTTGCCGGTCCATCGCCCTGCGGCCATTCGCAGCCGACGACTTGCCAGCGCCTTCAGGTTCTCGGTGAGGATCCACATCCCCGCGATGAAGAGGCCAAGGCCACCCGCAATCCCTGCAAGGAGCTCGTTCATGCCGGGGAGATGTCGCTTGCGGAGACGGGCACCCCTCCCGCGCGTTGGATCTGCATGTCGATAGCCGGGGGGAGATGTTCCCGCGTGCACGAAGCTAGCGGTCGACGGTCTGCCGGAGGCTGTCGGAAGCCGTCGTCAATCCACCCGAACCGGAATGCTCTCACGGCACCCTCCCCTCGCACGCTGGACAACCAATCGACCTGGGCGCTAGCATTCCGTGGCCGACCGGAATGTTCCGGGTCTGCCTTCGTGGGCAAACGCGCGGAACGTAGTTGAGCTTCCTGCCGTTTCGCTTCCCCAGCATTGGGGAGAATCGCGAATTCTTGGTCGAATCCGAGGGGCGGAGACCTTGCGCCGCGGTTGTTCAGAGATCGTGGCTGCGTCTGCCGTTGTGCGGGTTCCTGACGGAAAGGAGGCTTGCGTTGCGCTCGACGATTCATGCAGCGGCGTGGCGTGTTTCGGTCATCGCGATGACCGGAGCCTCTTCCGCCCGTGGATGCGACTGGCCGGACCCGACCACTTCGCACACCGGATCCGCCGCGTCCGTCGGCGCGGCCGGCGATCTACGGATGCGATCCGCCGAAATTGCCGCCGGATCTGACGCCATGGCGAAATTGTCGGTCCAAGTGATGGCAGGCAGCGACTTCCTCCCCGACGGGATCGTCGATCCGTGCAACTGCAGCGAATTGCAGTGCACGGCCACGGAACTTGACTCTGGCACGGAGACGACGATTCCCGTGGTTCCGCTGCGGGAAGTCCTGTGTCCGGCATCATCACGAACTGGCCCCCAAAACCGCGCCGCGAAGCGTCAGCAGCAGCGGCGTTTCCGCAACGCCGAAGGCCCTCGCAGTCAGGGAGCAGGAGCCCGTCGGCTGCGACCGGGTTTTCGACCGTGACGTGAACGCAACGCGGAAACAGGTTGCTGCCCTGCGCTCTGGACCCAGGAACCGGCCCGCAGCCGAGCAGCCGGCGGTTGTCCGCAAGGCTCGACCAAGGAGCCGCGGTTCCACGGCCTCTCTGGAGGTCTTCATGCCGCCCTCCGGCGACGCCGGATTCCCTTGCCTTCCAGCCCTGATTCCCAGTCGGGAACCTTCTTGTCTGCGCTTCTTGAATCTCCCCGCGGCGCGCGGCATTGAGGGCGCACGCACCTAGACTGGCACTGCAAATGATCAGACTGTATCACGTTCCCCTGTCCCCGTTTTGCCGCAAGGTGCGCCTTACGCTCGCCGAGAAGCGGCTCGAAGTCGAACTTGTCGAGGAGCACTATTGGGAGCGACGTGCGGAGTTCCTGCGGCGGAACCCGGCTGGCAAGGTCCCGGTTCTCAAGATTGACGGGCTGTTCATGGCCGAGAGCGTCGCGATCTGCGAATACATGGAGGACCGCAATCCCAAGCCGCCGCTGCTGCCAAGGGATCCCGCTGCCCGCTACGAGGCCCGCCGCCTCGTCGGATGGTTTGACGACAAGTTCCATGCAGACGTGACCTCGAAACTGCTGCACGAACGGGTCACGAAGAAGATTGCCCAGCAAGGGCATCCGGACAGCGCCCGCATCAAGTCCGGCACGAAGGCGCTAAAGGCGCATCTCGCGTACATGGGATCGCTTCTTGACGAGCGACACTGGCTCGCGGGACCGGCACTGTCGCTCGCGGACTTTGCGGCGGCCGCGCATCTTTCCGCGCTCGACTACATTTCGGACGTGGACTGGAACCTGAACCGGACGGTGCGCGACTGGTATGCGAAAATCAAGTCACGCCCTGCCTTTCGGAGTCTGCTGGCGGACTCGGTTCCGGGCTTTCCTCCATCATCTCACTATGCCGATCTTGATTTCTGATCCGGGCCTGGCCGCCGCCGGGAGCGGCTTCATGCCGACCCTGGCCAGATGAGCGTGCAGGATCCGCTCAAGCAGCGATTGGTCGGGATCGCCCTGGCTGAAGGATTTGCGGCGGCACGCGTCTGTCGCCCGGACGCCGTGCCCGATGTTCCCGGCCGCTTGGCGGAGTTCCTGTCCAAGGGTCGCCACGGCCAGATGCACTGGTTGGAACGGCGGGTGAATTGGCGCGGGAGTCCGGCCGAACTCTGGCCGGAAGCACGTTCGGTCATCATGCTGGCCGAGGCCTACACCCCGGACCATGACCCTCTTGATGACCTGGAACGGCATGAGCGAGGCGTCATTTCAGTTTACGCGCGAGGCCGCGACTACCACGACGTCGTCAAGAAGCGCCTGAAGCGCGTAGCCGGCTGGCTGGTCGACGAGGCCGACTGCGACGTCAAGGTCTTCGTCGATACCGCTCCGGTTCCGGAAAAGGCGCTCGGGCAGGCTGCAGGGCTTGGCTGGCAGGGGAAGCACACCAACCTCCTCAGCCGCGACCTCGGAAACTGGTTCTTTCTCGGGGTGATCTGCACCACCGCGGAAATCGCGCCCGACGCGCCGGAGGTCGATCATTGCGGGAGCTGCCGGCGCTGCCTCGAGATCTGCCCGACCGACGCCTTTCCTGCTCCCTACCAGCTGGATGCGAGGCTATGCATTTCCTACCTGACGATCGAGCACGAAGGCCCCGTTGACGAGGCCCTTCGGCCCAAGCTCGGCAATCGCATCTACGGGTGCGATGACTGCCTCGCCGTTTGTCCGTGGAACAAGTTTGCGCACGCGGCGCGCGAAGCACGTTACGAAGCGAAGGACGATCTTGATGCGCCGCTGCTTGGCGAACTCGCGCGTCTGGACGACCGGGCATTTCGCAGGAAGTTCGCAGGTTCGCCGATCAAGCGGAGCGGGCGAAACAGGTTCGTCCGAAACGTTCTCTATGCCATCGGCAATTCGGGAGACGCGTCGCTTCTGACCGTCGCGAAGGATCTTGCCGAGGATGCAGATCCGGCGGTCGCGGACGCGGCGCGCTGGGCCGTGCGCGCCATCAGCCAATCGCGCCGGTCACAACGATAGCCAGGTCCCTCAAGGAGTGCCGTCGATCGCGCGTTGCCGTGCCGCAAGCGTTTCTGAAACAGGAGCGTGGGGGACTGCGGCATGACCCTCTTGATGCCCGCTCGCGGCGTTCCCTTGTTCCCGCGAATTCCTTGCGTCGCTGCACTTGACGCCTTCGCGAGGCGCGCACGGCGCTCGGCCCGACGATGCCGGGCCCCCGAATTCCCGCAAGGTTGCCGGGAGGACATTGTGAAAACCCTCGTCGCGCACCGCATGTGCGATGCGTGGAACGCGAAGCCAAGGCCGCGCCAGCGGGCGGGACTGCAGCGACAAGGATGATTCGGGTTCGAAGCCGAAAGCAAGCGCGTGGGCGGCAATGTGTGCAAGGGCGCTCACGTGGCGCCGGGAGTTGGACCGAGGCGGCCATTGCGTCGGGGGTGACCAGTGCCAGGATGGCTGCGACGGAGCGGTGCCTGCACGATGCGCGGTCAGCATGTCGTGCTCCCGAGCCGTATCCGGCGTGCATTGTTCAAGCCGGTCGCCGAACCGGTGCGCCGAACCAGGGCAGGTCCATCGCCCGAACTGCGAACTGGGCCGTGGGCCCAATCAACTGGCTTGCGATCCTTCGGAGCGGGACGCGGCTGAGCGCCAGATGCATCGCGGACAGGCAGTTGCGGGCCGTCTTGTCGCAGCGCTTGGCCACCCTGCGGAACTCCTTGAACTTGCCGAAGAAGTTCTCGACGAAGTTGCGCCCGCGGCACGTGGCCGATCTCCCCGGCAAGCGTTGGAAAGGTTCCTCTTGAATCAGGTCCAAGACATTGGATACGGTTGATCTTGACGACATGGGGTCGCCTCCTCGACATGCATGGGGCGGGGGCTCCGGGGCCAGATTGGTGCTCAGACAATCTCCTGAAACAGGGAAATTCCTGCAGGAACGCGGAGTTTTGCGAGCGGCCCGAATTGCGGTTTTGGATGTCAGCATCAAGCCTGGGGGGACAAAATGCGACACATGAAGATACCGAGACGTTCCGTGATGGGTTCAATTGCTGCAGCGGTCATCGGCCTGACGGGCTTTCCGGTCTGGGCTGAAGGCGAGTCTGTTGTCCTGGTTGCAACCCAAAAGGCGGGGGACCGAGGGCCGATTGACGGGTTGATTGAAGGTCTGGAGCAGGCCGAAGCCGAATTCGGTGTCGAGACGCGTTTTCTCGAAGCGCTGGACCCGGCGACCTACGAGAACACGCTACGCACCTTGGCGCGGAGAAACACGGATGTGGTCGTGACCACGTTTTTCGCCATGGGCGCGGCCGTGCAGACGGTCGCACCCGAGTTTCCGGACACGAAGTTCGTCGTGATCGTTGCCGCGCCCCACGACCCGCCAGTTCCGAACGCGCGTGTAGCGGGCTATTCGACTCAGGAAAACGGCTATCTCGCAGGGACATTTGCCGCGTCCGTGAGCGATAGCGGCCAACTTGGGCTGATCGCGGGCGTGCCGCTGCCCTATGTTTGGGCAGACTACAACGCCATGTTGTCCGCGGCCAGGCTGGTCAACCCGGACGCGTCGTTGACAGCGGCATTTGTGCAGTCGTTTGAAGACCCGGTCAAAGGCAAGGAAGTGGCAGCGAGCCTTTATGATCAAGGCATCGACGCGATTTACACCGGCGCGGCAGCCAGTGACCTGGGCGTGGTGGAAGCGGCCGCGGAAGTTGACAAGACCGTTGTCGTGGCCTCGCCCCCGCTGGTGGAAAGAGCCCCTGCAAACGTGGGATTCGTGGCATCTTTCGAGTGGGCGCGCACGCTGATGATCGAAGTCGAAAATGCGCTGAGCGACGAGTTCCAGTCGGGGTTCCGTGTTGGTGGTGTGGCCAGCGGCGAGATCGTCATGACGTTCTCGGACGAATATGCGGCATCCAACGACAGGGCGGCAGCTGCGCGCGCCGCGACCGAGGCTGCATTTGAGGCGATAAGGTCAGGAGCGATCACTGTTCCTTACGACGAGACCGAACCGAAGTAAGCCGCGATCGGCCACGACAAGGTGCACACCGCCTGCTCCAGACAGTGATCGCGATGAATGCTGCTCTGCAATGCACTGGGGTTGATGTGCGCTTCGGCGCTGTGCACGCGCTGCGTGAAGTGTCCCTGACCTTTGAACAAGGCAAGATACACGCGTTGCTTGGGCAGAATGGTGCGGGGAAATCGACCTTGGCAAGGGCGTTTTCCGGCGTACTGGTGCCGCGGTCGGGCCGCCTGCAGATAGCGTCGCGCGACGTTGCCTTTGGAGACGCGGCTGCCGCGCAAGCCGCTGGACTGGACATCGTGCACCAGCGCCCTGTCTTGCCACCGGGGTTCTCGGTGTCCGAGGCGCTGGAATTTGCCTCGGCGCGCAAGATGGGCGGACCGTTCTATTCGAGACGCGGAATTGACGCGGCCTGGCAAGACCGGCTTAACGAGGCTGGCATACAGGTTTCCACATCGGCCAAGCTCTCGAGCTTGCCGGTTGAAACCGCGCAGGCGATCGAAATCACGCGTGCCTTGGCCAACGAAGCGCGAGTCCTGATCCTGGATGAACCCACTGCGCTTCTGCCGCCAGAAGCCATCGATGCCTTCTTTGACCAGCTGCGCACGCTCCGGGACGCGGGTGTCACGCTGATCGTCATCCTGCACAAGCTCAAGGAGGTGATGGCCCTTGCCGACACGGTGTCCATCTTGCGGCAAGGGGACCTGGTGCTGTCGCCGACGCCAATCCAGGCCTTGGATGAAGACAGGATCAGGGACTTGATGATTGGTACGCAAGACCCTGCCAGAGCGTCAAGCAAGGCTTCGGGCAAGAGCGCCCAAGGGGCAGAGCTGCTTCGCTTCAAGAATGTAACCTCGCTCTCCAAAGGGCAGGAGCCGGGCCTGAACGGGGCCTCGTTTGACGTGCGATCAGGCGAGATCCTTGGGGTGGCAGGAGTCGAAGGCAACGGGCAGCGCGCCCTTGCAGAAGTCTATGCGGGCCTGACGTCGCCGACCCGGGGAAGCGTTCTCTTGAGCGGATCCGACATTACGGGGATGAACGTTGCGGAGCGCCGGTCTGCCGGTTTGCGCGTGGTGCCGTTTGATCGCATGACTGAAGGCGCGTCCTTGACGCTGTCGCTTTGGGAAAACATGAGAAGCTGGGTTGCTGATGCGTTCCGGCATGCGCCCTGGCCCCTGGCAAGCCTTTCCGGGATGCGTGCAGACACGGCCGCCGATCTGAATCGATTCGGCGTTGTTCATGAAAGCGTCAACCAGCTTGGCGGCACGTTGTCCGGCGGCAATCTTCAAAGGCTGATCCTTGCGCGCGAACTTGCGGGTGACATCTCTGCGGTCCTGGCCGCGCAGCCAACGCGCGGGCTGGATTTCAGGGCAACGCAATTCGTGCGGGAGGAGTTGAACCGCGTACGGAATTCGGGTGCCGGGGTGATGTTGATTTCTTCCGATCTGGACGAGTTGTTTGGCATCTGTGACCGCATTCTCGTGATTCGCGGCGGCTCTGTTACCGGCATGTTTGAACGTGACTTTTCACGGTCTGAGATCGGGCGCGCGATGGTCGGCGGGGAACGATGAACCGCGCGCTGTCCGCCTTGTCCGCCATTTTGCCCATCGCGCTGGCGGTCCTGCTGAGCACGGCATTGTTCCTTGCGACGGGCTATGATGTTGGCGACGTGATCAGCGGCGTGATCGAGGGAGCCGTCACTGGCTACGGTTCGTTCTGGCAGACATTGCGATGGTCAATGCCGCTGTTGCTGATCGCGCTTGGCTTTCTCTTTTGCCTGCGCGCCGGCGAGTTCAACATCGGCGGTCAGGGTCAGATGATGATGGGTGGCCTTGGCACCGTCGCAGTGGCACTGCTCTTGCCCGGACCCGTTTGGATCGTCGCGCCCCTGGCCGTGCTTGCGGGCGTGATCTTTGGCGGACTCTGGTCGCTTTTGCCTGGGCTGCTGAAGGTCAAGCTGGGCGCGGACGAAGTCATCGTCACGTTGATGCTCAATTTCGTCGCGGTCTTGCTCGTTTCCTGGGTGACTACGGGTCCGCTCAAGGATCCCGCCGTGCGGGGCGAAACCGCGTCCACCCCCACCGTTGACGCTGCGCTGAGGCTGAGCGGCGGCGACGGGATGTCGGTCGTCTTGCTGGTGCTGATCGCATTGTCCATCGCGATTGCTTGGGTGCTGGCGGAGCGCAGCGCCTTCGGACTCAAGCTGCGCTATGTTGGCGAAGCGCCGGCCGCAGCGCGCTGGCAGGGGATGAAGGCGGACCGCCTGAAACTTCTGGCCTATCTGCTGGCAGGCCTGTTTGCCGGTCTTGCCGGGGCCCTGGAAGTGCTGGGGCCAAACGGCCGCCTCGTCACCGGCGCCACGCCGACAATCGGGTTCACAGCCATCGTGGTTGCCATTGTGGGCCTCTCACGCGTGCCCGGAATCGTTCTGGCCGCGTTGCTGTTCGGTGGGTTGCAAGCCGCGATCCTGTTTCTGCCGATTGTGTCCGACCTGCCGAGTTCGGGCCTGAAGATCATGGAAGGCCTGATCGCATTGCTTGTTACCGCCGAACTGATCCGCCGCCGCAGAGGGTCTGCGTGATGGAATTCCTGGATCAGTTCACCGTCACGACCCTGCGCGGGGCGACGCCCATCGTCCTGGCCGCCGTCGCTGGCCTGTTTTCCATTCGAGCAGGCATTTTCCACCTTGGGATTGAAGGCTTGATGCTGGCCGGGGCCTTTGCTGCCGTTGCTGCCGGGACCGCGAGCGGGTCAGCTTGGGCCGGCCTTCTTGCCGCGATTGCCTTGTCGCTTGTTCTGTCAGTCCTCTACTGGGTTGTCATTGATCGGCTGAAGGCCGACACGGTCATTGCGGGGCTTGGCCTCACGGCATTGTGCGTTGGCGGCACGGCTTTCGCGATGCAGGTGATCTTTGATCAGCGCGGGCAGATGGCCTCCGCCGTGCGCCTTTACAGACCGGTCACAGGAGCGCAGGAAGGCGCTCTGGCCTTTGTCTCGGAACTGACGATTCTCACATGGGCAATGCCGGTCCTGATCCTGCTGGCCTGGATCGTGTTGCACCGATCGCGGCTGGGGCTGCAAATTGCTGCCGTGGGCGAGTACCCCTATGGCGCTGAGGCCGTTGGCGTGAACCAATCCCGCGTGCGGCTCCACGCGCTGCTGATCACCGGGTTCGGCTGCGGCGTCGCGGGCGCCCAGCTCGCCATCGGCGACGTGGCGGGATTCTCGGAAAACATGACCAACGGGCGCGGGTTCTTCGCGCTTGCTGCGATGCTCTTTGGCAGTTTTTCGGCCTTCTACACCGCGCTTGCCGGGCTCTTCTTCGGCTTCGCGGATGCACTCGGGATATTCATGCAGATTAATGACCGCTCTGGCTTGCCAACGCAATTCGTGTTGATGGTACCGTTCCTCTTGACCATTCTGATTGTCGGCCTGTCCGGGCATTTGAAAGGAAAAAGGTCGTCGCATGAGCGGCATTGAGATCAGTCAGCGCGCGAGGGAGATCGAACGGCAGTTTGAAAGCATGCCTCGGGCCGCCGAATTCGACCTGACTCAAGAGCGGCTGAACACGAAGGACGCCCATCTCCTGACCGGCATGCCTCGAGGCGTGTCGATGGAATGGGAGACCATTGCTGGCACAAGCTGCATCCGGATGCGCCCCAAGGATGTCCGCACGGACCGCGAGGTCGTCTTCCTGCATGGCGGCGCCTATTGCCTGATGTCGGCGATGACCCATCACAGGTTCGGCGGTCACTTTGCCAATGCGGCCGAGGCCGACGTGATCATTCCCGACTACGCACTCGCCCCCGAAGCACCGTTTCCCCTTGCGCGAGACGAATGCCTGGCCGTGATCCAGGATCGTCTGGCAACCGGTTCAGGGCACTGCATCCTTGCCGGAGACAGCGCGGGCGGCGGGCTGGCACTGTCCGTGGCCTGCGCCTTGCGTGATGCGGGAGAACGCTCTCCTAGCGCGATTGTCCTGCTGTCTCCCTGGCTGGACCTGTCCTTGTCGGGGACCTGCCTGCAGTCCGGTGACATCGATGATCCAATCCTGTCTTTGCGCAACCTAGAGACGTTCGCTGATCTCTATCGCGGCGACTATGACCTCACCGACCCGGGCGCATCGCCGCTGTTCGCGGAGTTGCATGACTTGCCACCGCTTCTGCTCCAGATCGCAGAAAAGGACCTTGTGCGCGAAGACGCCGAGCGGTTGGCGGCCCGCTGGACCAACCCTGACACCCTGACGGTCGAAACCTACAAGGGCATGCTGCACTCCTTCCAGATGTTTGCCGGCGACATGCCCGAAGCAGATCTCGCCATCGCCCGGATTCCGGCCTTTCTGGCCCGTCATCTCTGATCTGCCGCGCTCTGGTCCCAATCTGGCTCCAATTCCAGGCGGCAATCACCGATGGAAGCACCGAATCTCACGGCTCCGCCCCCTGTAGCGACGTCCAAGTCCTGTAGGTCGGGTATCCGAAGGTCGAGGAGCCGCAGGATCTCGCGGGCTGTCGGGCGCGGACGCATAGAGCATGGATCCAGGAATCGAACCCTCGGTTCGTTCCAACATGGATGCGAGAGGCGCCTAGGAAACCCGGAGCCCTTCGGCGCCGGAGCGTCGGGCGTCAGGTTCGCCGTCGATCGCAACGCCAGCGCCCCTCCACCATCGCCGACGCACATGCCCGGTACGGGCCGACGGTCGTTGCGGACCCAAGGATGTCCGCTGGCCGGGACATGCCTTTTTGGCCCGGGCTGCAATCCCCCTGGGCCAAGCAAGTCCCCGACATCGACGCTTCCGTCTTGCCGTTCTTCAAGCCCGCAGGAACGCTTCGTCTGAAGGGCGGCACGTCACAGGGAGGAAACCGACCGACGCCCTCCATTCGTCTCCGTGCCGCCACCGAGGCAGGCGAACGGACACCGCGCCACCGGCGCCGGACCTCGGGGGACTGAACCGGGCACGGTCAAAGGCGCGCGCTTCGGTCAGACCAGCGCCGGCCCGAACGGAGACCATCGGCCGTGCCGCAGCCACCCGAACCCTGTCGAGAGGTGTACAATGAACCTCTGCCAGCAAAGCGATGAAGTCACGCAGGACCCGGACCGATTCCATCCCATAGAACTCGCGCAGGGGACTGTGCAACCGGGAATGTCACTGCCGCACCAGCGCCTCGTAGCCTTCCGCAATGTCGCGTGTCAGGGCGCCGACCTCGAAGCTGTAGTTGCCGATCTGGCCAACCGGAGTGACCTCCGCTGCCGTGCCGGTCAGCCAGCACTGTTCGAAGCCTTCGAGCTCCTCAGGCATGATGTGCCGCTGATGAACCTTGACCTGGCGCTCTCTCAGCATGCCGATGACCGTCTGCCGCGTGATGCCGTCAAGAAAGCAGTCGGGCATTGGCGTGTGCACCTGGCCGTCCTTGACAAAGAAGATGTTCGCACCGGTCGCTTCCGCCACGTAGCCACGATGGTCGAACATGACGGCATCGGAGCACCCCTTCGCTTCGGCCTTGTGTTTCGAGATCGTGCAGATCATGTAGAGACCTGCCGCCTTCGCCTGGAAGGGAGCCGTTTCAGGAGAAGGCCGTTTCCAGTCCGAGATGTCTAGCTTGGCGCCCTTGAACTTGGCGGCTCCGTAGTAGCTTCCCCACTCCCACGCGGCGATGGCTAGCCGCACCGGGTTGCGTGCCGATGCGACGCCCATGTCCTCGCCGACGCCGCGCCAGGCTACGGCACGGACGTAGGCGTCGCCGAGACCGTTCGCCTTCAGGACCTCAAGCTTTGCAGCCTCGATCTCGTCAACGCTGTAGGGGATCTCGAAGTCGAGCTGCCCGGCCGAGAAGTGCAGGCGCTCGGAATGCTTGCGGCTCTCGAAGATCTTGCCGCCATAGGCCCGTTCGCCCTCGAACACGCTGGAGGCATAGTGCAGCGCGTGGGTCAGGACATGCACGTTTGCATCGCGCCACGGCTGCATCCTGCCGTCCATCCAGATCTTTCCGTCGCGATCGTCATACCCAGCCATTGGCCATCCCCATTTGCAAAAGTTGCGCGAATTGTTCCGAACCGGACATAAAATTGCGGAAAATTCGAGAATCGCTACCAGTTGGCTCTTGGAATGTCAACAAGGCTGACATAAATTGTGTTTGAGGCATGGAGGATGTTCATGGCAGAGAGCGCCAGGCCAGCGGCCGACGAGAGCCTGCTCTTCCTGACCGATGACCAGATCAGGAAGGGCATCGAGGCAATGTTCTTTGCCTATCGGGGCTTTACGGCAGATCCGGACCGCATTCTCGCCGCTCAGGGCTATGGAAGGGCCCACCACCGCGCGGTCCATTTCATCAATCGTTCGCCGGGAACCACCGTGAACAATCTCCTGGCGATCCTGGGCGTGACCAAGCAGTCGCTCAACCGGGTGCTGAGGACACTCATCGAGGACGGCCTGGTGCGGAGCGAGGTGGGCACGCGTGACAGGCGGGAACGCAATCTCTTCCTGACGGATGCCGGGGCGGCCCTGGAACGCGAGCTGTCGACTGCCCAGCGCGCCCGCATGCGCGCGGCCTTTCGCCAGGCCGGGCCTGAGGCCGTGGCCGGGTTTCGCAGGGTGCTGGAAGCCATGATGGACGGCGACATGCGGCGGCACTACATGCGGTTCCGAAACGTTGAACCATGATCAACGGAGGCGCCCCAGAGATCGCGAAGCCGGTTGGTACCGTCCGGCGCACGAGCCGCAATCTTGACTCGTCATTGCATGGGTTAAGCCGCTTCGGTGCCCGCCGGACAGCAGCCCGATCGCGCGAACTTCACGAGCACTTCGCCCCATGCGCGGTGCGCACGTGTTGCAACAGGCGGCGACAGGCTGTCACGCACGGGTTGGGGACAGTCCACAGCCGGAAGGGCGTGATCGAGCGCAGGGACAGAGGACGAGAGCGATGACGGATCCGGACGCACATCTCCTGATTGTCGATGACGACGAACGCATTCGCGGGCTGTTGCAAAAGTACCTGATTCGAAACGGTTTCCTTGTTTCGGCCGCTCGCGATTCGGCACATGCCGATCACATCATGCGCGGACTCCAGTTCGACCTGATCGTCCTGGACGTGATGATGCCGGGCGAAGACGGCGTGAGCTTCTGCCAAAGGATCAGGGAATGCCATGACGTTCCTGTGCTCCTGCTTACGGCAAAGAACGAAATCGACGATCGGCTTGCCGGTCTCGGGGCGGGGGCGGACGACTATCTCGCGAAGCCCTTCGAGCCGAAGGAGCTTCTCCTCCGCATCAACTCGATCCTCAGGCGCGTGCCGCCGACCGAACCCGCGCAACTCGCCCCGAAGTTTCTGTCACTTGGCCAACTGCGGTACGATGTCGAAAAGGGCACGATGTGGAACGGCGACCGGCCGGTTCGGCTGACGGCAACGGAGTCCCGTCTCATGAGGATATTCTCGACCAGCCTGCGGCAGCCATTGAGCCGCGGCAGGCTTGTCGAGGACCTTGGACGCGATGGTGGCCAGGCCCAGGAGCGCGCCGTCGACGTCCAGATCACGCGGCTTCGCCGCAAGATCGAGGCTGATCCCAGGCAGCCACGCTATCTTCAGACGGTTCGAGGGTCCGGATACATGCTCGCACCGGACTGAGCGCGCGCCGCATGGCCGGGGATGCCGCAGAGCGCGCGTCCCAGGCAATGCAGAAACCTGTCCCGTCGGGGAAGATGTGATTGCGCATTCGCTCCCGAATTGCGACCTATGGGACATGACTGGAATCTACTGGCACGAATCCGCGCTCATGCATGTGACTCCGCCAGGCCATCCCGAGCGCGTGGCGAGAGCCGAAGCCGTCCACGCCGCGCTGTCGGAACTGGAAGGCCTGAAGTGGCACGATGCGCCGCGCGCGCCGCGCGCCGAGGTCGAGCGGTGCCATCCCGCCCGCTATTTCGACCGGATCAAGGCGGCAATCCCGGAGTCGTCCTTCGTGTCGCTGGATGCAGATACGCATGTTTCGCCCGGCTCGCTCGATGCCGCGCTTCACGCCGTTGGGGGCTGCAACGCGGCGGTGGATGCCGTGATCGCCGGCGAGGCACGGACCGCCTTTGTCGCCATGCGTCCCCCCGGGCATCACGCAGAGACTGAGACGGCCATGGGTTTCTGCCTGTTTGGCACGGCTGCCATCGCCGCGAAACGTGCGCTCGACGAACATGGCCTGAGCCGAGTCGCGGTTCTTGATTTCGACGTGCATCACGGCAACGGCACGCAGGACCTGCTCTGGAACGAGGAGCGCACCCTGTTTGCGTCCTCGCACCAGATGCCGCTCTATCCCGGGACCGGGGCAGCGCATGAGACCGGCGCCCATGACAACGTGCTGAACGCGCCGCTCGCCCCCATGACCGGGAGTGCAGAGATGCGTCGGGCTTGGGGCGACATCATTCTTCCTGCTCTCGACGACTTTGCGCCAGAACTCGTCATCATTTCGGCCGGATTTGACGCACACGCTTCCGACCCGCTGGCGAATCTCAACTGGACGGAAGGGGACTTCGCTTGGGTGACCAGCGCGATCTGCGAGGTCGCGGCGGTGCATGCCGGCGGCCGCGTGGTCTCGACGCTGGAAGGCGGCTATGATCTCGAAGCGCTCGCCGCCAGCGCAGCGGCTCATGTCATCGCATTGAAGGAGCAATATGGATGAGTGACACACCCGTGGAAAAGATGAGCTTTGAGGACGCGATGAATGAACTCGAATCGGTCGTTGGCATGCTCGAGGCAGGCGAGGTGCCGCTGGAAGATTCGGTCAAGCTCTACGAACGCGGCGCTGCCCTCAGGGAGCACTGCCAGAAGAAGCTGGCGGAAGCGGAGGAGAAAGTCGCGCGGATCACGCTTGATGCGGAGGGGCGGCCGACCGGAACCGAAAGGGCCGACGTGGAGTGAGTTTCCTGCGGCGCATGAATGCGCGGGCAAGCGAGATTGACGCCTGCCTGAAAGATGCGATCTCCGAGTTCCCGGCAGACAGGATTCGCGATGGCATGGCTCATGCCTTGAGCGGTGGCAAGCGGTTGCGCGGGTGCCTGGTCCTGGAGAGCGCGGCGCTTCACGGCGTCCCCGGCGCGTCGGCGATCTGGGCGGCGGCAGCGGTGGAGGCAATCCATGCCTATTCGCTCGTGCATGACGACCTGCCGGCGATGGATGACGACGACATGCGGCGCGGACATCCAACCGTGCATGTCAAGTGGGACGAGGCTACCGCCATCCTTGTCGGCGACGCATTGCAGGCACTTGCCTTCGAACTCGTGGCACTGGGACCCGCGCCGGCCGAAGTGAAGCTGGCGCTCTCGCTGTCACTTGCGCGCGAGGCCGGTGGGCGCGAACTCGTCCGAGGCCAGGCGATGGACATTGCGGCGGAGGTCGCTGATTCGCCGCTGCTTCTTTCCGAGATCGAAAGCCTTCAAGCCGGCAAGACAGGCGCGCTCATCGTTTGGAGCTGTGTCGCAGGACCCGTGTTGGCGGGCAAGGATCCGTCAAGCATGATGCGCTACGCGAGATGCCTCGGCCGCGCCTTTCAGATCGCCGACGACATTCTTGATGTCGCAGGGGACGAAGCCACGGCCGGAAAGCGTCTCAGGAAGGACGAGGACAAGGGCAAGGCGACTTTCGTGTCCCACCTGGGATTGTCCGGCGCGCGCGCGAAGGCGCGGGAACTGGTCGACGAGGCCTTGACTGCACTTGCCGCGTACGGCGAAGGGGCGGATCCCTTGCGCGAAGCGGCAAGATTTGTTATTTCACGAGAGTTCTGAAGGGTCGGAGGCATCATGAGCGACAGGCCGCAGACACCGCTTCTGGATTCCGTTTCCCTGCCGTCTGACCTGAAACGCCTTTCGGACGGCGAGCTCAGGGTACTTGCGGATGAGCTGCGTGCAGAGACGATAAGTGCGGTCAGCGAAACCGGAGGGCATCTTGGCGCCGGCCTTGGGGTTGTCGAACTGACCGTCGCGCTCCATGCAGTGTTCGATGCCCCGAAGGACAAGATCATCTGGGACGTGTCGCACCAGTGCTATCCGCACAAGATCCTTACCGACCGACGCGACCGGATCAGGACGCTCAGGCAGAAGGACGGATTGTCGGGCTTCACCAAGCGGACCGAAAGCCCATACGATCCGTTCGGCGCGGCGCACAGTTCCACCTCGGTTTCGGCAGCTCTCGGATTCACGGTCGCCCGTGAACTCGGCGGGGCCTGCGAGAGCGGCCTCGGCGACGCCATAGCCATCATTGGCGACGGGGCGATCAGCGCCGGCATGGCGTATGAAGCGCTCAACAACGCGGGCGACCTCAAGAAGCGCCTGATCGTAATCCTGAATGACAACGAGATGTCCATTGCGCCGCCGGTCGGCGCAATGTCCGCTTACCTCACGCGGCTATATGCAGGCGTTCCGTTCCAGGAGCTCAAGTCTGCCGCCACGAGCGCCGTCAGCCTGCTGCCGCAGCCATTCCGCGAAGGCGCAAAGAGGGCCAAGGACGTGCTCAAGCACAGCGTGGTGGGAGGGACCCTCTTCGAGGAGCTCGGCTTCTCGTACATCGGCCCGATCGACGGGCATGACCTCGACCAACTCCTTCCAGTGCTGCGAACCGTCAAGATGCGTGCGACCGGCCCGATCCTGATTCACGCTCTCACGAAGAAGGGGAAGGGATACGCTCCGGCGGAAGATGCCCGCGACAAGGGTCATGGCGTCGCCAAGTTCGATGTGGAGACCGGCGAGCAGAGGAAGTCCAAGTCCAACGCGCCGTCCTACACGAGCGTCTTCGCCAAGGCTCTCTCGGACGAGGCGACCCGCGATGACAGGATCGTTGCGGTCACGGCGGCAATGCCCGACGGGACCGGCCTCAACCTGTTTGCCGACCGCTTTCCCAAGCGGTGCTTCGATGTCGGAATTGCCGAGCAGCACGGCGTCACGTTTTCCGCTGGAATGGCGGCGGGCGGCCTCAAGCCGTTCTGCGCCATCTACTCGACCTTTCTTCAACGCGGATATGACCAGATCGTGCATGACGTCGCCCTCCAGAACCTGCCCGTGCGATTTGCCATCGATCGCGCCGGCCTCGTAGGCGCCGACGGGGCGACGCATGCGGGCGCATTTGACGTCGCCTATCTGGCTTGCCTTCCGAACATGACCGTGATGGCTGCCGCGGACGAGGCTGAACTCGTGCACATGGTGGCAACCGCAGTGGCCCACGACACGGGGCCAATAGCCTTCCGCTATCCAAGGGGTGCAGGTACGGGAGTCGAACTGCCGGAGCGGGGCGAGATCCTTGAGATCGGCAAGGGCCGAGTCGTCCGGGAGGGCAGCGGCGTTGCGATCCTGTCCTTTGGGGCAAGGCTTGCCGAGGCGGAAGGCGCGGCGGAAGTCCTGGCGGCCCACCGAGGCATCAACCCAACGATTGCCGATGCCCGATTTGCCAAGCCGCTGGACCGCGGGCTGGTTCTCGACCTCGCCAGGACCCATGAAGCGCTGTTGACGGTCGAGGAGGGCTCGGTCGGCGGTTTCGGCAGCCACGTGGCACAGCTTCTCGCCGAGGAATGTGTATTCGATGCTGGCCTGAAGTTTCGCTCCATGGTTCTGCCGGACGTCTTCATCGATCAGGCGGCGCCACGTGAAATGTATGATGCGGCATTGCTCAATGCAGGGCATATTGAGGCGAAAGTGCTTGAAATGCTCAAGGTCATCGCCTTCGAGAAGCCTGCCTGACTTCTGTTGCGCCGCTGGCAGGCCAAAAAAAGAGAGAAACCTCGAATTTTGGCAACGCGTTCAAGGCCATTGCAGCCGCAATTCCTGGATGCGCCACTGCTCGACCGCTGCCAATCGAAACATTGCCTGCCACTGATCACGAGACTGGCACATGCACGGTCGCTTAGACGGTTTGACAGGCACAAGACGGAATTCAAGGAAGAAGCGCGCCCTTTTCGTCATGAACCCCTGCAACGATGGCATCGTCGTCAAGGGTGTCGACCGTTCGAAAGCCGTTGAGCCGAACCAAGCTTAGCCCTCCTGCATGGAGGCCGGCCAGGTGATTGAACTCCCGACATGACAGCGAATCCTGCGCGCAAGCCTGTGCGACCGCGATTCATGCTCCGCAAGTTGCGCGTCGCCAAGGCCATGCCTTGGGCACGCACGATGGCCGCGATCTGACAGTCCGACTGCGATGCCTGGCGCCGGGCGGCGCGTCAGGCGGCGAAAATGTCGGCATGGGCCCGTACCGCGTTGCTGTCGAACGGAAGAAACCGGCCAGCGAACAGGAAGCCAAGCGTTCGGTCGGCAGTGTCTGCGAGACCCCGGCGGCGTGCACCTTCCGGAAGAATGGCGGCGCCGGCGCGAATAGCCGCCTCCGCAACCGCCGTGACGAAGAGCCGTTGCGTCGGCTGCTCATCCATTCAGGACATTGCCTTGGGTCCCGGTGCGTCGCGGCTCGGTTCGGGCACCACGTTCGTGTCAAGCTGGAACACGGCCGCCTCCGTGAAATCGCGACGCTTCGCGCATCGGGTCGCGCGGAGGCAGCTCCAGCCCGACACCGCCGAATGGCTTGAACAATCCCTGGACCGTCGTCCCAAGGCCCTTGGCAGGCACGACCCTCTTTCCGACCGCGTCGCGAAGGATCAGCCGGACTTCCTCCAACATAGATCAGCCATTGCCTGCTGCGGGCTTGCGCAGCCCGGTCTTCACGCCGTCGTCGAGCTTGCGGACCGTGATGCTTGCCACGGACATGCGCTCCGTTTGCGTCTCCCACGAAAGGTGCGACGCTTGCAACGCAGTCAGGCCAGAATCGAACCTTCGAAGTCGCTCCAGTGTCCCGCCGTCTCGATTCAAGGCGCTTCGGCATGGCTCACGCCGCCTCCGCTCGGCGGCGCTATCGCGCGCCTCCATGGATCCTGGTGGTTCTCCCCCTTGAGCAAGCGGCGTTTGCCGAACATGCCTGCACCAGCATCGCTCCCGCCAGGGCCGTTCGGCAATTTCATGTCTTGCACGATTGGCCGCCGACGATGCCGCGCGCGCAAGGGCGACCGGGCATCCAGAAATGTCGCTCATGAGGGGCGCATTCGGACCAGCCTTGGCAGACGCCAGATCCGATCGCGCCAAGAGCGAAGTGTCGCAGTCAACGGGCTTTACGGCGGACCGCTGGCCGGAGTAGATGGAGGCGGAGTTGGCAGGAACGGAGGCGGTGATGCCGCCGGAGGAAACGAGACCGAATGCAGAATCGACTGCCGCGGATCTGGCGCGACCCGAATCCCGGCACGTCAGTGTGTTCGGTCGGTTAGGTGACGACATTGCTGCGTTCCGCGCTGACACGGTTGAACGCATCGAAAGCGGCAATGCCGCAAGCACGTTGCAGGACATGAAAAACTCCAGGATCCGGACGCGGATGGCCATTTTCCTTTTGGGCGTCCTGATCCTTCTCATCGCGCTCTGGAGCGTGTTCGGACTGTCGAACATCACGGAACCTGCCGCTGGACCCGTGCAACCGCTTGTGCCCGCCCCACACCCCGGAGGGGGATAGGCACCCTCGGACAGGGACTTGGTCAGGGAGGTAGACGCCTTTCGCGCCAACGCGAGCGACCGCGACTCGTTGGCGCAGGAAGACCGTGTGCGAGAAGATTCTTCTTGGCTTCAGCGCGGTTGCGTGGTTTCCTGTCGGGAAAAGAATGCCTGGGGGCAGGCATGAGGCAGGCAAATGCAGGACTTCGGACGACACTCCGAAGGGGTGGAAGATCCCTTCGCGGGCAATGCAACCCTTAATGATCTCCATGAGATTCCGACGATTGCGCTGCGCGCCGACGTGACCGGATCCGCCAGCGGGCGCGGCAGCATGTTCGGCAAGCTGCGCGAAGACCTGGCGGCATTCCGCGCCGACCAGGTCGAGCGCCTTTCCGCCCCTGTGGGGGGGCCTGCTGGCCGCCGCGAACGGCAGGGCGCCACGCTCGGCAGTCCAAGGGCAGGAACCGCGGACCGTCTCCGATGGCAGGACGGCCCGATCGCGCTGATCCCGCTTCAGCTCCTTCTTGAGGTGGCGGTCGCATTCGGCATCGCCGCCGGCCTCATCATGTTCTGGAGCACTTTCGGACCCGCGATCGTCGCGGCACTAGCCGTTCAGCCCGTCCAGTAGGCACGGCGCACGACAGTTGCCCTCAGGCTTCCAGCTACGCTGAATTGCCCAGGGACCGCATGGAGACTGACCGGAAGTGATCGCTTGGCATGCGGCTTCTTGAGAATCGGCCTTCGTGAGGCCGAACGCAGCGAACGCTGAACGGCAACCGGCCAGCTCGACCCTTGCTCGGTAGAGCGTGCCGCCCCTGCGAGCAAGGTGGCACTCTCCGACAGCGCGCTTCAAGGGCTGGATGCCGCGTGGCTGACAGCTTGCCTGGCCACCTTTCAGGTGATTGCCGATTTCGAGGATCGCCACGCTCCCGTCGCCGCGGTTCAGGATTTGGTTCGCCTCACTGCGTTCAGGGCACCCGGTGCAAATGTCGGCGTAGAGTCGTGACACGCCAGACGGGGTTGCGGGTACCGTTTCACCTTCCAGAACTTGGTCCTGGTTGGCCTGGTTGCTGTGCGTGTGCATCAGCGCCGCCTTGCCGGCCTGCGCGCTTCTGGCCAGGTTCGCGCCAATTCCCGATCCGCATGGAACCGACAGCGACGGTTCGAGGGGCGGGATGAGCGGAGTTCCCTGAACGGGTGACGTGCAGCAGCACGGCACGATGCCGCTGCTGCCTGCGGTGTCGGCGGGCAATGTCCGGAGGGTCCGCGTTCCTGACACCGGTTTCGGGTCAGAGCCGCTACGCCCGCGCAGCTTCCGGACCCGGGCGTCCTCGAACTCTGCGTGACCCGGAGGCTTGTGTCGCTCCGCCGCGGCTCAGCGAGAAGCTGAACGGCCCTCTTCCGCTTCCGCGCCCAGAAGGGCTGCGAGGCCGGTCTTGTAGTCGGGATACTTGAGGGTGATGCCAAGTTCGTCCTTGATCCGGTTGTTTCGCACCCGTTTCGACTCGGCGTAGAAGCTCCTTGCCATGGGCGAGACCTCGGCGGAGTCCAGGTCGATGACGGGTGGCAAGGGCAGCCCCAAGAGCAAGGCCGCGTGCTCGATCACGTCATCCGGGCGCGTCGGTTCGTCATCGCAGACATTGTAGATTGCGCCAGGATTGGGCCGTTCGATCGAAGCCGCGAGAACTGCCGCGACGTCGTCGACATGGATTCGGCTGAAGACCTGCCCCTCCTTGACTATCCTCCGCGCCGTGCCGCGCCGGACCTTTGCCAGGGGCCCGCGGCCAGGCCCGTAGATCCCGGCAAGCCGGAAGATGTGCAATGGCAGGCCGAGCGAAGCCCAGGCCGATTCCGCCCTCGCGCGCGCCTTCCCGCGTTCGGTGGTCGGTGCAAGCGGCGTTGTTTCGTCAACCCAGGCGCCCTTGTGGTCGCCGTACACGGCGGTCGTCGACAGGTATCCCGCCCATTGCAAGTGCCGCGCAGCGCCGATCTGGTCTCCGGCCAGTTCGAGTACCGGGTCTCCGGACTCGACCGGCGCAACCGAAACAAGGAGGTGCGTTGCTTCCGCAAGGGGAAGCGGCTCGCCCGGCCACGTAAGGGAGTCCACCCCTTCGCCGCGAAGCGCATCCGCTTTCGCCGCGCTTCGCGTCGTCCCGATGACTCGCCATCCCTTGTCAAGCAGCAGCCGTGCAAGCGCCCGGGCCGAGAATCCGTGCCCGACGGAAAGAAGCGTGTTCTTCATTCTGTCAGGATGGATCGATTCCGGCTGGATTCAAGCGCTTGCATGCATCCGGGTCTTGCGCTTCCGTGTCGTATCGGTCGCCTTTGCCGTGCCGTCGTGAAACGAGCCGAACCAGCGATCCCACGGCATGTCGACGGTGCCGTAGTTGCACTCGAAATACCTGTGATGGAGCTGGTGGAAGAAGTCGCCCATCCGTGCGTGCTCCTTGTCGGACACGATGAGCTTCTCGAATCCGGAGTGCGAGAAGATCGGGTGGATCGACTGCGTGTACCCATGGAACATGATGTGGAGCGGGTGCGACGGCACGATGAAGTGGATGAGGAAGTTCGTGTAGAAGAGCAGGTGCTCGACCGGATGCATGGAGATGCCCGACCACGGACCGACGTTTGTGTTCCTGTGATGGAGCGCGTGGGCGATCCTGTAGAGCGGGGGCCAGTGCAGCAGACGGTGAATCCAGTAGAAGTGCAGGCTTGACCAGATCGGGATCAGCACGAACCACAGCGCGAACCAGACCGGACTTGACGGGAAGAACGTCTTTGGAGCGAGCCCGTTGGCCATGGCCCAGAGGACGATTGCCTGCATCGCGGTCCAAAGCGTGATGCCGCTTGCGATCGTCCAGAACATGTTGTCGCGCACCTGGCTCCGGAACGTGAATGTGCCGTTGTCATGCGCCTGCTCGCGAGAGTCGTATTTCGTGCGCCGCTCCTGCCCGCGACGCATGTGCAGCCACCAGTGAAGCGTGCCGGCCAGCACGCAATGCGGGATCAGGTTGGCAAGCCAGAGACGAATGACCCAGCCCGGGGCAAGCGAGGCCATTTCGGCAAGCGGAGGCAGCAGCGTCACATAGGCGAGAACGGCTAGGGAGAAAGCAAGCGTGGTTGTCGAAAGGACAAGCCATGCGCCTGAGAGCCACTTGAGACTGGCAACGGGCCGAGGCGGCCATGCAAAGACCGGACTCAACTGAACCTTGCCAGGGTGATGGTTCCAGCGATCGGATTCCGGGTCGTTGAACGTTTCGGTCAATGTGATGCCTCCCGATTCGGGGCAAGGTGGACTGCGTGACGGGTGTCCACGTCTCGCACGCGCCGTACGGCAGTTTCGATGGTCCGATCGCGATCTTCGCGATTCGCGCCCAATTGCGACACCTGATTGTCTGGGGTCGCCGTCCCCGCATGATGGGTGTAGATTCAGGACATGATTCACTCCTTGGAATCCTGGGCGAAGTCTGGTGCACGCCTGGTGGCTGTTGCCGCCGGACGCGAGCCTGCCGATCTGGTGATTCGACGCGGCAATGTCGTCAATGTCCAGTCACGTGAGGTGCTTGGCGGGTGGGAAGTCGCCGTTGCCGATGGCCGGTTTGCCTATCTCGGCCGTGATGCCTCACACACGGTTGGTGACGATACGAGAATTGTCGACGCTGGGGGGCGCTACCTGATTCCCGGTCTCTGCGACGGACACATGCACATCGAGAGCGGCATGCTCACGCCGGCCGAGTTCGCGGCCGCCGTCATCCCCCACGGCACGACAACAATGTTCCATGATCCTCACGAGATCGCCAACGTCCTGGGCCTGAGGGGCGTTCGGCTGATGCATGACGAGGCGCTGCTTCAGCCGATCAACGTCTTCACGCAAATGCCCTCCTGCGCGCCGTCGGCGCCCGGCCTGGAAACCACGGGCTGCGAAATCACGGCTGATGACGTGACGGAAGCCATGGGCTGGCCCGGAATCGTGGGCCTGGGCGAGATGATGAACTTCCCGGGCGTCGCTGCCGGAGATCCGAAAATGCTTGCTGAAATCGCTGCGACGCAATTGGCAGGCCGGACGGTTGGCGGCCACTATGCGAGTCCTGATCTTGGCATGCCATTTCACGCATACGTTGCGGCCGGCCCGGCGGACGACCACGAGGGAACGGTTGAGCCCGACGCGATCGCCCGGGTGCGTCAGGGCATGCGGGCAATGCTGCGCCTTGGAAGCGCCTGGCATGACGTCGAACGCCAGATCACGGCCGTGACCGAACATGGCCTCGACCCGAGAAACTTCATTCTGTGCACGGATGACTGCCATTCGGGCACGCTGGTGAACGACGGCCACATGAATCGCGTTGTTCGCCATGCCATCGAATGCGGGGCCGATCCGCTCGTCGCGCTCCAGATGGCGACCGTGAACACGGCGACGCATTTCGGACTTGAACGGGAACTGGGATCCATCGCGCCGGGCCGACGGGCGGACGTGATCCTGACTTCCGATCTGGAAGCGCTTCCGATCGAACACGTGATCGCGCGCGGTGTGACCGTAGCCGAGGCGGGCGAGTTGAAGGTCGAGTGTCCGCATCTTGACTGGCCGGCGGAGACGCGTGCGACCGTGCATCTTGGCCGGGCGCTCGCGGTCGTGGACTTCGAGGTCAAGGCCCCGCAGGCAAAGGGCGTCGTTGTCGCGAAGGTGATCGGCGTGGTCGAGAACCAGGCTCCCACCGAGGCGTTGACGGCCAGGTTGCCTGTCATCGAGGGAGTGGTTGAGGCACGGGACGACGTGGCGCAAGTCGCGCTCGTGGAACGGCATCGGGCCACCGGACGGGTCGTGAACGGATTCGTCTCCGGATTCGGCTACAGTGGGCGCATGGCCATTGCCTCGACGGTGGCTCATGACAGCCACCACATGATTGTCGTCGGGACCGATCGCGCCTGCATGGCGGCTGCGGCCAACCGGTTGGGCGAGGTCGGTGGAGGGGTTACAGTCTGGAAAGACGGGGCGGAGATCGCTCTCGTGGAACTCCCGATCGCTGGGCTCATGTCCGACAGTCCGGCTCATGAAGTGGCGGCCAAGGCGGATCGCATGGTTGCCGCGATGGCGGAGTGCGGCTGCGAGTTGAACAATGCCTACATGCAGCACTCTCTCCTGGCCTTGGTGGTGATTCCGGCCCTGCGCATCTCTGATCTTGGACTGGTCGATGTTGACAGGTTCGAAGTGACCGGGCTCTTCGAGGACGCGGCATGACCGATGAGAAGCAGAATGTCGAGGCGCCGGACTCTCCGGATAATGAGGAGTTTTCCGACGCGGGGGACGCGGTCGAGCGACTGGTTCATCTGTATCGGGAGTCGGCCGGGTTTCTGCGCAGTCGCTTCGATGATGCCGTCGCCAACGGCATGCCGCGCCGCCGCATGCGCGCATTTTACCCGGAACTGCGGCTGACGACCAAGATCTACGCGACAAAGGACACGCGGCTTAGCTTTGGTCACGTGGTCGAACCGGGGCGCTATTCCACGACCATCACGCGCCCGGAGCTGTTCAGGAACTACCTTGCCCAACAGATCGGGCTGTTGATCGAGCACCACAAGGTTCCGGTGCAGGTCGGGGTCTCGACGACCCCGATCCCGGTGCACTTTGCCGTAGCCGGCGGCGTGTCGCTCCAGATTCCGAAAGGCGGCATCGTGGAACAGTCGCTGCGCGACGTCTTTGACGTGCCCGAGCTCGCGACGATCAACGACGACATCGTCAATGGCCACGGATTCGCCTATGAAGACGGATCACATCCCTTGGCGCCGTTCACGGCGCAAAGGATTGACTACTCCTTGGCGCGAATGTCTCACTACATGGCCACAGATGCAGAACACTTCCAGAACTACGTGCTTTTCACCAACTACCAGTTCTACGTGGACGAATTTGAGGCCTTTGCTCGCAAGAAGCTTGCCGACCCGGACAGCGGATACACATCGTTCGTCGGCCCGGGCAACTTCGAGATCAGTTCGGCCGACGCGCCGCTCGACCGCCCGGCCAACCTGCCCCAGATGCCGGCATTTCATCTCAAGCGTCCCGACGGCGCTGGCATAACCCTGGTGAACATCGGCGTGGGTCCGTCAAATGCGAAGACGGCCACAGACCATATTGCAGTACTGCGACCCCATGCCTGGCTGATGCTCGGACACTGCGCCGGGCTGCGGAATTCCCAGCAACTCGGGGATTTCGTCCTGGCGCACGGATATCTGCGCGAGGACCACGTCCTGGATGACGACCTGCCGGTCTGGATGCCCATTCCGGCGCTCGCGGAAATCCAGGTGGCGCTGGAAGGCGCCGTCGCGGACGTGACCAAGTACGAGGGATACGACCTCAAGCAGATCATGCGGACGGGCACGGTTGCCACGATCGACAACCGGAACTGGGAACTCCGGGATCAGTCCGGTCCTGTACAACGCTTGAGCCAAAGCCGCGCCATCGCACTTGACATGGAGTCTGCGACGATCGCTGCCAACGGATTCAGGTTCCGAGTGCCCTACGGCACGTTGCTCTGCGTTTCCGACAAGCCGTTGCATGGCGAGTTGAAGCTTCCTGGAATGGCGTCAGATTTCTACAAGACCCAGGTCGCGCAACATCTCCTGGTAGGCATACGAGCCATCGAGAGACTCCGCGAGATGCCGCTGGAACGTATACACTCCCGCAAGTTGCGCAGCTTCGAGGAGACTGCATTCCTTTGAAATGAAGGGAAAAATCGCGAAATGTGCCGAAAATAGGGAATTATGCCACAAATGCTTGCGTACGACCTCAATATCCAGTAAAATAAGGCCGATACGCTACAATAGAGGCCGGAACGAGGAGGTTCAGCATGGCAAAGGCACTAACCAAGACGCAGCTTGTCGCGGCGCTCGCCGATGAACTTGGCAGCGAAAAGAAGGCGGCAGCCGCGGCACTGGACGCGATCATTTCCGTCATCACCAAGGAAGTGTCTTCCGGCGGTGCCGTGGCATTGCCTGGTGTTGGCAAGATCTACTGCCGCGAGCGTCCGGCGCGCATGGTTCGAAATCCTGCGACCGGCCAGCAGATCCACAAAGATGCCGACAAGGTGGTGAAGATGACCATCGCCAAGGCGCTCAAGGACAGCGTGAACAGCTGACCGTCGAGGCATAAGACGCAATTCGGGCCGCTGCCGCGCGGCCCTTTTTCTTGTTCCAGAATGGCTGAGCCGGCACCGGACCGGCAAGGACGGCAGGAAGCACAGAGTGATCTGCCCCTGAAATCTCGCGGCGTGTCCGGGCAGACATGAACCGTGATCGCAAGCCGCATCTTGCCGAATGGTGTCATGGCTCTCGGACCGGGCAATGCACAAAGAAGGCTACTGTCACGGGCTGACGCCCACCAGCGTGTCAAGTGTCAATGGCAAGGGCCGGCAAGGCATGCGTGCAGGAGTGGATGCAGGCGTGCTGAATTGCCTGAGGCCATGGCATGGCGGGATGCCGACCCTTCAAGGACAAGGACAGCCTGTGCTGGATCAGCCTGTGGATTGCCGCGGCGGCATTTCCTGGCCCACCCAGCGCCGGACAGTCTGAACGCCGGATGCAAATTCAAGGAGGCTCAGCTCGCTCTCGCCCGTTGGCCTGACCCGGTTCAGCGCTTCGTGGCCCAATCAGGGCCTGCTCGCGCACGGCGTGCAGGCTGCGCCACGACCGGGAGACGCATCATGCCGGAGGGCGTCACGTCGTTGTTGCCGACTTGGAGAATTGCACGGCGAGAATGGCCAGCGCGATGATCACGACGCCTATGACGTCGAGAACGCCAATGGCCTCGCCCAGCAGGGCCGCGGCGATGGCCACCCCGAGGAACGGGTTCATGAAATGGAACGTGGCGGCTCGCGTGGCGCCGATGCGGCGGACCAGCCAGAACCAGGCCAGTGTCGCCAGCAGTCCGGGCAGGAAGAGCGTGTAGAGGAATGCGGCCACGAAAGTGACCGACCAGTTGACGATCAAGGTCTCGAGCGCCAGCGCAGGCCCCCAGAGCACGGCGCTCCCGACCAGCATCTGGAATCCAACGACCACCATGACGTTGCCGCCCGAGGATGCGCCCTTGACCGCTAGCGTGGCGAAGGTCAGGGCCAGCACCCCGATCCCGCACAGCGCAATGCCGGCCGGATCGACTCCCTGGGTCAGACGGGTTCCCATGATCAGGACGACACCCGCCATTCCGGCAAACAACCCCGCGACGCCCAGCGGTCGCAGGGTCTCTTTCGTGATCAGCCAGCCGGCAAACGCGACCAGCAGCGGCAGCGTGGACGCAATGATGGATGCCAGGGAAGCTTCAACCGTCTTCAGGGCGACGAAGTTCAGGCCCAGATAGAGGCCGTTCTGGCAGATTCCGAAGAGGACCGTCATCTGCCACTGCTGGCGGGTCAGCGTGAAGCTCTGCCCGAGGATGCGGGCGAGGGCCAGGGCGATCAGGCCCGCGATCAGGAAGCGGACCGCCGAGGCCGTCAGTGGCGGTGCGTTGTTGACGATGATCTTGGCCGACGTGAATGCGGAAGACCAGATGATGGCAAAGGCCAGCCCGCCAAGAATTGCCGGGACATCGACCCTATCTGAGATAGCCGATGGCATATGTCGGTGTCAGCCGGGCTTCAGCGATGAAAGCGTCGAGGGCGTCCTGTTCCGGCTGGCGGGTGGTTGCCGTCTGCACGCGCGCCAGCCCTCCCGTCACGAAGAGGGAGTCGAGATCCTCTCCCAGGGCGCCCCGGATGTCGGTCTGGATGCCGTCCCCGATGCACAGGACCCGCTCGTCCGGCACCTGCACCCCGATCTGCGCCAGCCGTTCCCTCGCCAAGGCGTAGACCGGCGGATGCGGCTTGCCGAAATACAGGCTCTCGCCGCCCATTTCCGAATAGAGCTGGGCAAGCGCGCCGGCACACCACTCGCGGCTTTCGCCGCGGTCAACCACCAGGTCAGGGTTCGCGCAGAGAAGCTTCAGGCCCTTCTGCTTGGCAAGGAGGAACTCGGGGCGGTTCACGGACGGGTCAGCATGCGCGTCAAATGGGCCGAGGCACGCAATTCCGGTCGCGTCCTTGAGTTCGACGAGGTGCACGTCAACAGGATCGGAGACGATCGCCGGCGGCTCGAAGAACGGCCGGTCGTGATCCTGTCCCATGAACCAGACGCGGTTGCCGATGACGCCGCGAAACATGGCAACCCGTGCACTGTCGCCGCTCGTGGAAATCGTGTCCCAGCAGTCGGGCGGAACGCCAAGTGCCTCCAGTTGCCGCTCAACGCCCGCGCGCGGACGTGGCGCGTTTGTCAGAAGCACGACCTTGCCGCCGTTCGCGCGAAAGGCGCGGAGCGCGTCGATGGCCTCGGGATAGCCATGTAACCCGTCATGCACGCATCCCCAGAGGTCGCAGAAAAGCACATCGTAGCGGTCGGCAATCTCCGACAGGCTGTCGACTACCGGAACCATGCCTCAAATCTTCAGCACCGGAATGATCTGCTTCTTGCGGCTGACCACTCCGGGCAGCGTGGCAAGGTCGCCGTCGGCATCGACGCCGAAGCTATTGGCGGCAATGCGCCGCACAATGTCGTTCGTAATGAAGAGGGTGGCTTCTTCCGCCAGAATGTCCACCAGGAAGAACAGGACCTGGTCGACGCCTTCTTCTCTGGCGACGGCCTCCATCTCCTTCATCAGCCCTGCTTTCCGGTCCAGCACGCTTGACGGTGAAGTCGTCTCAAGAACCGAGATTCGAAGGTTCGTGCCATCCACCTCGTAGGCCTTGGCGTCCACGCGCAGCAATTCCGCGTCGGTATAGCCCGAGACGTCGGATTTTGCCGCAAACATCTCCTGCGCGTATGCCGTGATGTCGAGTCCCAGCTCCATGGCGAGGCGCTCCGCCAGTTCCCGGTCGGCATCGGTCGTTGTCGGCGAGCGAAACTCAAGCGTGTCGCTCAGGATGCAGGAGAGCATCACGCCCTTGATCGCGTGCGGCATCCTGGAGGCGTCGTCGCCCATCAGATCGTGCATGATCGTGGCAGTGCAGGCCAGCGGACGCACGGTGATGGTGATCGGCGTTCTTGTCTTCAGCCCGCCTTGCAACATGTGGTGATCAATCACCTCGATCACGTCGGCATCGTTGATGCCTTCAGGCAATTCCGCCACGTTGTTCGTGTCGACGATGATGCAGCTGTCCCCTGGCCCCACGCCATCAAGAATTTCCGGCTTGTCGAGATTCCAGCGCTCGAGCACGAAGAGGGCCTCGGCATTCGGTTCGCCAAGCAGCCGCGCCTCAGCCCGGGTGTTTCGGCACTCGTTCAGGTACCAGGCCCAGATGATGGGCGAACCGGTAGAGTCGGTGTCCGGCGACTTATGGCCGAATATCTTGTGAGTCATGGGCACGTACGCAGCTTGTTTTGGCGTTCTCTTATCGGGTCGCCGGGTGCTTGTCACCCTGCAAGAATCGCGCCGCACGAGCGTTGCCGATTCCAGGCGACGCTAGGCTTGGACCGCCCCGCTTGATGTCATCCTGACGATTCGGCATCCTTGCTTTCGGGCCGAAACGAGAAGGATTCGTGCGAGGGGAGGATTGCGTGCTTCCCCGTTCCGGTCGAGGCACAGTTGCGCGGAGCGAACGCGTTGCGGCGGCCTCAGCGGTTCGCTTGCAGCGTCGGCGTCGCGGCGCGAGTTGTGGCGGTTCCGGTACGGAAAGGTGCACGGCAGCGAAGGCAGGCTGATGAAGTGGTGCGAAGAGGGCGTCGTCCTTGCACGCCGCCGTCACGGGGAAAATGCCTTGATCATCGAGGTGTTTACCCGCGGCCATGGTCGGCACTCCGGGATCGTCCGGGGCGGTGGATCGCGGCGGCTGGCGCCGATCCTCGAGCCGGGAAACCAGGTTCAGGTTACATGGCGCGCCCGCCTCGCGGAGCATCTGGGCAGTTTCCAGGCCGAGCCGGTGCAGGCTCGCGCCGCGCTGCTCATGGGCAAGCGCCGGACACTCGCCGGGCTGAACGCGGTCACGGCCTTGCTTTCCTACGCGCTGCCCGAGCGGGAACCGCATCCGACGCTGTATGACGGAACGCTGACAGTGCTTGAAATGATGTGCGACGGTCCCTTCTGGCCGTTGGCCTACGTGCGGTGGGAACTCGCGTTGCTGGAAGAGCTTGGCTTCGGTCTTGACCTGTCCAGATGCGCAGTGACCGGGTCGACCGAAGGGCTTGCTTATGTATCGCCGAAATCTGGGCGCGCGGTCTCGGATGCCGGGGCCGGTGAGTGGAAACCGAACCTCCTGCCCCTGTCGCCGTCCCTTCTTGGCAGAGGTGACGGCACCGCCGCCGAAGTCCGTGACGGCCTGAGGACGACCTGTCACTTCTTGAAGTCGCGGCTGGTTCCCGCGCTCGGGAACCGCTGCTTGCCTGAGGCTCGCGACCGGCTGGCAGACATTCTGGCACGCGAGGCCTGACCGTCTGACCGAAAGGGGATTGAGAGCTGCGGTGCATGCCGCCGAAGTTCCCGTCTTTGCGTAGCGATCTTTTTCGAGGCGGCTGCCGGAACGTGCTCGTCCCAGATCGCCTTGTCCGCTGCCCTCGAACGCGGGCCGATGCGCGGGCCGATGCGGGCGGCACGGCAGTCGCGTGGGCGAGCGCGCCGCGCATGCGGACGACAACACGGCGCAAGTCGCCTGCCAATTGTAGGCCCGGCGACCGAGGCACCCATTCGCAATTCCGGCTGCCGCCTTGACTCCCAGGCATGCGTGTCGGCGGAAGATTGGACTTTTCGTTCGGTTCGAGCGCCTCCGACCACGTTCACGGGGCGATCAAGAGGAGGCGCCGCGGCAGGTGCACTCTCGGCAAGGGAAAGACGGGCGTCTTGCGGTGCCTTTGCAAGGCTTAGCTCGGGCCATCTTTTGGGCCGGGCCGCGAACGATCCCGCTGCCGCCTCGGCATCCTGAACTTCGTTACGCCCGACTTGCGAGACGAGCGCATGCGTTAGCGCGATTTACCGACCCAGCGTCGACCGATCCGGGCTGCGTGGCCGGATTCCTAGCTGTCGCTGCCGGGACCGGTTGCCGATCACACGTGCAGGACCGAACTCCGCAGGGCGGTACCGTCATCCGCTCCCGGGTTCGGCCATGCGGTACCCGACCCCGCGTTCGTTGAAGATCCATGTTGGGCCGGACGCGTCGTCGCCGAGCTTGCGGCGGAGATTGCGCACGAAGATGCGCACAAGGTTGGCGTTGGCGCCGTTGCGGCCGTTCCAGACCCGACGCAGCAGCGTGTCGTAGGTCACCACCCGCCCGGAATCGAGCGCCAAGACACGCAGGAGTTCGTACTCCGTGGCGGTGAGGGCGATCGTCTCGCCGCCAACGGTCACGCGACGGCGGTCAAAGTCGATGGCGAGCGCGCCCGACACGAAGGGTTCGGGCGCTTCCTGGCGGCGGAGCGCGGCACGGACCCGGGCTACCAGTTCGGTCGGCGAGAAGGGCTTGACGATGTAGTCGACCGCGCCCGCCTCGAGCGCCGCCGCCACGGTCTCGTCGCGACCGTAACCCGAGATGAAAATCACCGGCAGGTCGGAGAGCTCGGGGACCTCCCGCATCAGTTCGATGCCGTCCTGCCCTGGCAGGATGAGGTCGAGCAGCACAAGCAGCGGCTTCTCGATGCGGACGGTCCGCGCGATGTCCCCCGGATCCCCGGTCACCAGCGGGGTGTAGCCGGCCGCCGCCAGCGCATCGCGCACGAAGCGCAGGGTGCGGGGGTCGTCGTCCACGACGAGAATGCGCGCTTTCTCGTCCTGTCGTCGGTCCGGGGGCGGGTCCGCGGCCGCAACGGCACCAGGTTCCCCGGCCACGGGCAGGGTGAAGGTGACGGTGGAACCGCGGCCGGGACCGGCGCTCTCGGCCCGGATGCGCCCGCCATGCGCCTGCACCAGCCCCTTGCAGATCGCGAGCCCCAGCCCGTGGCCGGCCTTCGACCCTTCCTGGCCATGCTTGTCGAACAACCGCGGCAACTGCTCCGGCGCCATCCCGCGGCCCTCGTCCGAGACCGAGATCGCGACATGGGAATCCTCGAGCGTCGCCAAGACCCGGATCGGGGACGATTCCGGAGCGTGACGGGCGGCGTTCGCGAACAGGTTGTTGAGCACCTGCACGATCCGGCGGCGGTCGGCCATCGCGCGGGGGAGGTCCGCGGGAAGGTCAACGACGATGCCGTGGCGCCCGCCGCCGCCGACGAAGGTGCCCCGCGCCCGTTCCACCAGTCCGGCCACGTCCGAGGGCTCGGGCGAGACCGAGAGCGTGCCCGTGTCGATGCGGCCCGCGTCGAGCAGGTCGCCGATCAGGCCCCGCATGTGGCCGGACTGCTCGACGATGATGCGGTGGAACTCGCGCATCTCGGCCGGATCGAGCGCCGCCGCGTCTTCCAGCAGCGTCACCGCCGAGCCTCTTATGGCAGCCAGCGGCTCGCGTAGCTCGTGGCCCACCAGGCCGAGGAACTCGGTGCGCAGCCGCTCGATCTCGTCGAGCGGCGCCAAGTCCTGCATGGTCACCACCACCGACGCCACCGTGCCGTCCTCGGCATGGATCGGCGTCGCGTTGATCAGCATCCTGACGCTGCGCCCGTCCGGCACCGACAGCACGACTTCTTCCGCGCGCACCGTCTCGCCGGTGCCAAGATATTGTGCGATGGGAAACTCGGCGAGCGAAATTTCGTGCCCGTCAGCGCGACTGAAGCTGACCACCTCCAGCAGTTCTTCCGGCCGGCGGCCAGGCATCCTCAGGCCCTCCACGATCCGCCGCGCCTCCCGGTTGAAAGACACCGGGCGGCCGCTCTTCGCGTCAAACACGACGACGCCCACCGGGGAGGTCTCGACCAGGGCCTCGAGGTCGGCCCGGGCGCGCTTCTCCGCGCGGTGGGCGCGCGCGTTGGCGATCGCGGACGCGGCCTGGGAGGCGAAAAGGGCCAGCACCTCCTCGTCTTCGCCGGTGAACGCCTCCCCGTCCGCCTTGTCGGCGAGGAAGAAACTGCCGACGTCAGTGTCTCTGTGGCGCATCGGCGTGCCCTGGAAAGTGCGGGAGAAGGCCGGGGCGGGCTCGATGCCGATCCCGCGGACGTAGCCCGCGAGGTCGTCAACCCTCAACGGCCCCGGAAGCTCGCGGAAGTGCGCGAACAGCCGCGCGCTCTCGGGCCAAGTGTAAAGTTCGCGCTGTTCCTCGGGCGTGAAGCCCGAGAACACGAAGTCCAGGGGGGCGCCCGCCTCGTCGACGGTGGCAATGACGCCCCAACGGGCACCGGTGAGCGCCCGGGCGCTTCCCACGACCTCTTCCAGCACCGTGTCGAGTTCGAGGCTCGCGTTGATCCGCAGGATGGCCGCATTCAGCGTGGCAATCCGCCGGCGGAGGGCGTCGTTCTCCCGTTTCAGGTCGCCGGGATTCGCCAATCGTGACCTCCCTGGTTCGGATCACGGGACACGCGGTCGGTCGCCCCTCCCTGGGGCGGGCGGGATGACGTGCACCTTATGGCTTCGCGCGTCGTGATGCGCAAGCGCCACGCGCACGCTTCGCGGTTGGTCGTGCGCGGGAAGGGAGAACGTGGGCGGACAGGAGGTTGCATGGCCCGAAGTGCGGAAAACGGCGGCTTCCTGCAGGCGATGGTGACGCGACCGCGGCACGCCCGGTCCGGAGGAAGTGACAGGTGCCGGGCGTGTTTGCCGCTGGCTCCCTTGCGGCTCGGCGCGTGCTGGAGCACGAGATCGACCTTTCCGAAGACACGCAACCACCGAATCCGACGTCATGTGGTCGCTTTGGGCGGTTCCGCCGAGCGTTTGGTCCTGATGCCATTCCTCTGGCTTTGGTGCAGAGGTGTCGATCATGCCGATGCACTGGCTGGGGCGGTCATGTCGGCCGTTGATCACGGCCTCTGCGAGATGAATGGCGTTCCTGCCCCGGTCCGCGCCGCCAGGGGGAGACCGCGCACCCGTCACGGGCGACATACGCAAGCGTGCCGGGACGGCAGGCTTCGGGGCAGGCTCAATCCGGAATTTATCATGTTCACATCAAGTTTTCGAAACTTCACATGAAATCTTGATGAAAGACCGCTTGCGGACAACACCGGATGCGGATGGACTCCGCTCCGCTCCGCGCGGCAATGGCGCGTGACTGGTTCGGGGCAGGTTTGGGGGGACGTGCCAGATGGCTGACGAACTTCGAATGTCGCGTGAGCAGATGCTCGATCTTGGGCGCCGGGCGCTTGAGGTCGTGGTGGAGCGCATCGAGGGCCTGCCAGGAGAAAACGCCAGGGAAGGCGAGTTCCGGCAGGTCCTCGAAGACCACCTTCTGGAGTCCCCGCCCGAGCGACGAGGGCTTCCGGCTCGACATGGATGCGCTCTCGCGCGCCGTGGCCGAGGACCGCGCGGCCGGTTTCACGCCCGTGGCGGTTGCCGGCAACGCCGGCACGGTGGGCACTGGCGCCGTCGACCGTCTCGATGCGATGGCGGCGTTCTGCGCGGCGGAGGGTCTCTGGCTTCACGTCGACGCCGCCTACGGCGGCTTCGCCGCCGTGACGGAGCGGGGCAGGCATCTCCTGCGCGGCATCGAGCTGGCCGATTCGATCGGGCTGGACGCGCACAAGTGGTTTTTCCAGCCCTACGAGGCCGGCTGCCTGCTTGTGAAGGACGAGAACGCGCTCAGGAGCGCCTTTGCGGTCCGTCCCGACATCCTCCAGGACACGGTGTGGGGGGCGAACCACCCGAACTTCTCGGATCTCGGCCTGCAGCTGAGCCGCTCGGCGCGGGCGCTGAAGGTCTGGATGTCGGTCCAGACCTTCGGCATGGCGAGGTTCCGGCGCGCGGTCGAGCAGGGGATGGACCTTGCCGCCCGGGCCGAGGCCCGTGTCCGCGCGAGCCCGGTCCTGGAGGCCATGAACGCGGCGGCGCTGGGGATTGTCTGCTTCCGCGTCAATCCGGCGGGCGCCGGTCTCGACGAGGCGGCGCTGGACGGGGTCAACAGGACCGTGCTCGCACGCATGTTCTGGGACGACCCCGCGTTCATCTCCTCCACGATGCTGCACGGGACGTTCGCGCTCAGGATGTGCATCGTCAACCACACCACGACATGGGACGACGTGCGCGAGACCCTGGAGGCGGTCGAGCGCTTCGGGAACGAAGCGCTGGAAAAACCCGATGTGCAGGAGTGACGGCACGGTCCGCGGCCTGCCCGACACAATGCGGGCAGCGCGGCTGACGTGATGGGACCTGGATTCCTTGCGGGCCGGGAGCGCGGTTCCCGCCGCCTGACCCGTAGCCTCCGCCATTCGTCGGAGTCTGGCCACGCTTCCGCGCTTCTTTCCTGCAATTCCCTCCCGCAGCCTGGTGTGCGGCTCCGGCTTGCCGCGGCACTGGCCGGACTCGCGGAACTCGCGCTTGCGGGGGCTGGTCTTCCCTGGACTTTGCGTGGCTTGCATGCGCGAACCGCGGTGACAGAGGCGCTCGCGGGTGCTGCCGGTCCCGGACGTGCCGTCTCCGGCGCTGGCCCGTCGGTCGAAGCCATTCGTCTCGCCGAGATCGATGCGCCGCAGCCTTGGCGGCTCGTGGACATCGTCTCGGCGGCACACCTGATCCACTACCCGGGCCGAGGCTGGTCGCCTGCTAGCGCAGGCACGGACGCACTGCCGAGCCTGGGCGTGGAGGTTGGCCGGGGGTCCCGGAGGCAATCGGGCTATCCGTTCGGTGACGACTACGTCTTCGGCGCCGCCCGCGCAGTGTCCGGTTGGGCAGATGCGGCGCACGCAGCACTCTGGCCTGCGCTTTGGAAGCGCGCAGACTGCCCGCCTTCAGGACGACCTGATGGCAGTCACGACGTAGCGCTGGCACTGGCGTTGGCCGGCGACGCCGGTGTCGGGCGTCGCTTGGCGCATTCAGGCTATGGGTGGTGGACGGTAGCCCCGGTTGGATCTTTCCCGTGGCGCATCGCTGCGACCTTGGCCGGTCTGTCTTTCGGTGCACCTGCGACCGGCACGCCAGAGGCCGGAGCGGAATGGCGCGGGCGTCTGACTGGCCACCTGTTCCGCGGCCTGCGCCGCTGGGCCGCGGCTGGAGACGTTCTGCTCAAGCTCCTGCCCGGCAGCGGTGCGATGCGGCTCACCGGGCACGTCGAGAATCTTGTCCTCGCTCGCTTGGACTCGAAGAGCCTGGAACCGGTCGCCGAGGCGCGCGAGTGCCTGGCCGCTATCTCACTAGGGGCCGGGCCGGACAAAGATGGTTCCTGGTCCGGTCCGCTGATCCTGAACCAGTCGGACGGGCTTGTGGACGTCATTCCGGTCACCGACTCTCTCCAAGGCGACTGGCGAGCGACTGCTCATGGCCCCGGCGGGACGGAACTCGCCGGCCGGCTCCGTCTATGGACGCCGTTGACCGAGGGCGCGGAAGCCGCCATCGGCTGGCCGGGGCAGACTGTGCTGGCCGCCGGCTTTGGCGCCGCGAGGACGCCATGAGTTCGATATTGCCGATGCTGGGAACGAAAGAGATCAAGTTGCCAGGAACGGGAACGAGGAGCCGATCGCCTTGGCTTGCACCCCATCCAGTGCTGTTCCTGTTCGTCGCAACGTCGGTCGGTGCCGCGACGGACTCGGCGGTCTCGGTCTCCGGCGGTTCGCCAACGCACGGCGCTGCGGTTGCAGCCGCGGACAGCGCTTCTCCCGTCGCCGACGGGGAGCATGTCGGCGGATTGAGGCACGGCCCGTGGCGGATCGCGCATCCCGACGGTTCGGTCGAAGAGGGCTGCTACATCGGCGGCCTGTTGCATGGCGAATGGGTGCTTCGCGACCCAGCGGGCAGGATCATCGCCCGAGAACGCTGGTGTCTCGGAAGGTCGGCGGGCCCCGGACCTGTGGACGGCGAGGATGACCTTTGCGGCGTGTTGCGTTTTGATGAATGCGTGCGTTCCGGGCCGTAGACGCCGTGCTGCACTGGGTTGCGGACGTCAGCGCGGAAGAAGTCAGCCAATGCAACCTGACGGGCCCTGGATCGGAAGTTCTGGCCTTCTGCAATGTTGTTCCAGCCAAGGCGGCGGACGGCATCAGCCGGGGGTGGCTCGACGAAAGGCGAGGCGGTGGAAGTGGCGCAGGGCGGCGTGGATCCCTCGATGCTCATGATCGCATGCTCCGGGCGCCGAGGTCGCTGTCCGACTGCCGCAGGATCTTCCTGCTCTGCGCCGAGGGACGCAACCCGCTGGTCGGTCAGATGCAAGGCCGGGAGGGCAGGCGTGTCGCACATGACCGTGCACCGGCCGTGGTCGGCATTCGTCTTGAAGCGGCGCCGGGGCGTGTCGTTCAAGCTGTCTATGGACCCGTTGCTTGTCGGCAAGGTGCTGGACATCGCGAGGTTCAGAATGCGGCCGCCAGATCGTGCAGTCGTCACGTGCAACGACTTGGGTGGGCCTGTCGAAGCGAGAGATCGGGCCAATCAGGTGACAGTCTGTTTGCGGAGTGGCGGACGCCGGGACGGACTGCGGCCGGCGTCTTGAAGAAACGGCCAAGACTCTCTGCTCTGCAGGCGGGCTTCCGAGACATGGGCAAACAGGCGATGCACTGCAAGATCGGACGTCCGGATCGCGGCTTCGACTACCTGTGCTGCGCCGATCAAATCGTGCCGTGCATTGGCGTCAACACTCAGCTCAGCAACCGCCGCGCGATCACCTGCGCCTGAATTTCCGCGGCCCCCTCGAAGATGTTCAGGATCCGCGAATCGCAGAGAATTCGACTGATTCCGTACTCGAGCGCAAATCCGTTGCCGCCGTGAATCTGCAGCGCGTTGTCCGCCGCAGCCCAGGCAACGCGAGCGCCTAGGAGCTTGGCCATGCCGGCCTCGAGGTCGCAGCGACTTTTCGCGTCCTTTTGCCGTGCGGCATGATATGCAAGTTGCCGTGCTATCGTGACTTCGACGGCCATGATGGCGAGCTTTGAGGCGACGCGCGGAAACGCGATCAGGGACCGGCCGAACTGCTTGCGATCCTCGGCATATTGAAGGCCTGCGTCGAGAGCAGACTGCGCGACGCCGACCGACCTCGCTGCTGTCTGGATGCGCGCGCTTTCAAATGTTCGCATCAGCTGCTTGAAGCCTTGCCCTTCCGCACCGCCAAGGAGGTTCTCTTCGTTGATCCGGAAGCCGTCGAAATTGACCGTGTACTCCTTCATGCCACGGTAGCCGAGGACCTTGATCTCTCCGCCTGAAATACCGTCATCCACAAAGGGCCTCTCGTCGGATCCTGGGGTCTTTGCGGCCAGGAACATCGAAAGTCCGCGATAGTCCGACGTTTCGGGATCGGTGCGCGCCAGCACGGCCATCAGGTTGCTGCGTGCCGCATGGGTGATCCAGGTCTTGTTGCCGGAAATCGCCCAGCCCGCTCCGTCACGCACCGCTCGTGTCCTGAGGGATCCGAGGTCGGATCCGGTGTCTGGTTCAGTGAAGACCGCAGCCGGCAGGATCTCTCCCGACGCAAGCCCCGGCAGCCACCGAGCCTTCTGTGCTTCGGTGCCGCCGGTGAGGATGAGTTCGGCGGCGATTTCCGAACGCGTGCCCAGCGAACCGGCGCCGATGTAGCCCCGCGACAGTTCTTCCGAGACCACGACCATGGCCGTCCTGGAGAGCCCGACCCCGCCGTATTCCTCGGGAATCGTCAATCCAAAGACGCCCATTTCCGCGAGTTCCTCAATGACGTCCATCGGAATGAGTTCGTCGTAGAGGTGCCAGTCGTGGGCGAACGGCGCGATTCGGTCCCGGGCAAAGCGGCGAAACTGCTCACGAATCATTTCGAGTTCGTCATCAAGACCCGTGGCGCCGTAGACGATGTCCCCATTCATGGTCCGGATCAGCTCCACAAGCCGCATCCGGGCGGTCTGGGAGTTTCCGTTCCGGGTCAGCGTGAGCACGTCGGATGACAGCGCGTCCCGCAGGTCTTCCGACGAGAGGCCCAGGTCCCAGGGCCGCACGATTTCGTGCTGGCTCATCGGAATTCCGCCGATGATCTGCGAAAGGTACTCTCCGAAGGCGATTTGGTGGGTCAGTTGCTCGACTTTGCCGAACCGTCCCTTGCTTTCGAGCCGCTCGGCCCATTCCTGCATTTGCCGCAAGGCTTCCGCGCAGGTTGCAAACCACGCAAGCCCGTGCGCGGCCGTCTGTTCGCGATCCAGAAAGTCCTGATTTGCCTTGCCGTTCTCGCTCACGAGATCCCGCACGCGTTTGATCGCCAGCGCCAGTAGCGCATCGACCGAGTCCTTGGCTGATCGGGTCAGTTTCAGAAGGCCCGTAAGGACAATCGGTTCAGTCATGTTCCTGCCGGGTTTGCGGACTTTCGGGTCCCGAGTTTCTGCGCGCGCGAACGCTAGGGCTGTTGCAGGTGCGGCGCAAGAAGATTTCAAGAGAGTGCGACATCTTGAACAAAAATGTCGTTTGCGATTTCGCTTTCTTGCCAGAGGACGAGCCGATACGAGACGGCGATGATTGCGGAACTGGCAGCGATGGGAACCGTCGCGTTGGGTGCGGCCCTGACCCTTGCCCTTCTGGCGGGAGTCGTGAAAGGCATGACGGGCTTTGGCCTGCCGATGATCCTGGTCTCCGGACTTGGGTCTTTTCTTTCGCCGGAACTGACGCTGGCCGGCATGATCCTTCCGGCACTTGTCACCAATCTGTTTCAGGCGCTTCGGCAAGGGAGCAGGGCCGCGCTCCAGTCTGCGCGGATGCACTGGCGCTATCTCGCGACGATGCTGGCGTTCATTTGTCTTGGCAGCCAGTTCGTCCGGAGCATTCCGGCGGGGCTTCTGTTCCTGATCCTGGGAGCGACGGTCACGTTCTTTGCTTCGCTGCAGCTGGCAGGCTGGCGACCAAGGGTGTCGGCACAACATAGGCGACCGACCGAAATCGGCACCGGAGCCGTGGCCGGCATTCTTAGCGGCCTGACCGGAACTTGGGGGCCGCCAACCGCTCTGTACTTGACCGCCCTGGGTGTGCCGAGGACGGAGCATGTCCGCATCCAAGGCGCCATCTATGGCGCTGGTGCAGTGACGCTGACTCTGGCTCATCTGCAATCCGGCGTGTTGTCCGGCTTGGGCCTGAACCTGTCAGTCATCCTTGTCCTTCCTGCATTGGCTGGAGCTGCCGCAGGCGTTGCGGTACAGGACCGGCTGGATCAGGAGAGATTCCGGACACTCATTCTGACAGTTCTCGTGTTGGCCGGGCTCAACCTCGTGCGTAGGGCGGTTTGGGGTTAGCGCGTCGGCGATAGCGGTCTCGGGGCCAAGGGTGCGAGCCCCGGGATGGCCGGGGCAGTCGAGGCCGGTGACGCGATGGTGTGCCCTGTCATCCGGACCGTAGCCAGGTCCGGGACCATGATCGGTTTCTGTCACTGATGGCGGGTTTTGCCGTGGTTCGTACCAGGCACGCACGAAACGACGTGGCTGGAGGAGGAATCCGCCTGCCCGCGCTCTCGCGCCACTCGCCTGCTTCACTATCAAGCAACGAACGCAACATTTCTGGCTTTCTCCCCTGAACAATACAGGAACATCCAGCAAGTCTCGATATGTGGATGACGACGACACGCCTCGCGAGACACGAGAAGGTCACCACGCAAACCGTCCGGCGCTGGATCGAGGGAGGAGGATGTCAACGACATGAGCGGACACCCGGAGGCACTGCAGGGTCCGGGTCCCTGTCGGCCCCGACACCTTCCCCAACGCGACTTCCAGGGCCGCCAGGACTCCGGCAACATTCTTGATGAGATGCCGTACTGGGGAGGCGAATTCAGGAACTGGCGCAATAGAAGGCCGAGGAGCGTGCCGCGTTCCCCTGATTTCGGGTTGGGACGGGTCCGTCGCTTGCGAGACGGAATGTGAACTGCCAGTCCGTGGATGTCGCGGTCGAAGTCCGCAAATGTCGCTTTCGCACGAGCATGCAAAAGGCGCGAGACGGAATGTTGCGCCATGGACGACTATTATCGCGATGCACGAAAGATCGATCCGGCGCGCGGAACGCTTCTTGGGGACAACACGCCGAATGACGGAGACCGGATCGAGATCGGCCCGACCCGGCTTGCATTCGAGGAATGGGCGGCGGCCGGACTTGCCCTGCCCGACCTGCAAGAGATGCGGCGCTACAGATGGCAGCGGCTGACCGAACACGTGGTCGCGCGCGACTATGGTGGCTTGCTGGTCTTCGATCCCCTGAACATTCGCTACGCCACCGATTCCACCAACATGCAGCTCTGGAATGCCCACAACCCGTTTCGGGCGGTGCTGCTGTGCGCTGATGGGTACATGGTGCTTTGGGACTACAAGAACAGCCCGTTTCTCGCCTCGTTCAATCCTCATGTACGCGAGGTCCGTTCCGGTTCGGACTTTTTCTACTTCGACAGGGGAGACAGGGCACACGACGCGGCAGTTGCGTTTTCCGAACAGGTTCGGGACCTGATCAAGGCGCATGGAGGCGGAAACATGCGCCTCGCGGTCGACAAGGCGATGCTGCACGCCTTGAGGGCGCTTGAGGCATCGGGATTCGAGGTAATGGAGGGCGAGGAAGTCACCGAGAAGTCGCGCGCCGTCAAGGGCCCCGACGAAATCAAGGCCATGCGTTGCTCGATCCATGCTTGCGAGACCGCCGTTCGCGCAATGGAGGAGTTCGCGAGGAACGAAGTGCCCGGCGGCGGTGTCAGCGAGGACGACATCTGGTCGGTGCTGCATGCTGAGAACATCAAGCGCGGGGGAGAGTGGATCGAGACACGGCTGCTGGCCAGCGGCCCGCGAACGAATCCGTGGTTCCAGGAATGCGGGCCACGCACCGTCCAGGTGAACGAGATTGTCGCCTTCGACACCGACTTGGTGGGAAGCTACGGCATCTGCACCGACATCAGCCGGACGCTGTGGATCGGCGATCACGCTCCAAGGCCCGACATGATCGAGGCGATGCGGCATGCGCATGAGCATGTCATGACGAATATGGAACTTCTTCGCCCTGGTGCGCGGATCGAGGACATGAGCCGGAACGGCCACCGGCTCGCGGAGAAGTACCAGGAGCAGAAATACGGCTGCATGATGCATGGTGTCGGGCTTTGCGACGAGTGGCCGCTCGTAGCCTATCCCGACAAGATGGTCCCTGGCGCATTCGATTACGAACTGGAAGCAGGCATGGTTCTCTGCGTCGAAGCGCTTGTCGGCGAAACGGGCGGCGACTTTTCGATCAAGCTGGAAGACCAGGTTCTGGTCACCGAAGACGGATACGAGAACCTGACATCCTATCCCTTCGATCCGGCGCTGATGGGTTAGAATCCTGTCCATGGCGAGCAGGTTTCCGCGCCTTCCTGAACCGGGTGGTTGGAAGCAGGACCTCTTGCAGCGGTCGGTCCGGTAAGCGGATCGGCTCCGGCAGTTCCAGGCACCGCCGCAAGCCGAGGCGGCATGGCGCGAAGGCTCGTCCAAAGCCGACCTGCGCGAAGTTCATTCGAAACCGTCAGGCGCCGGAACGCCTCGCAGGAATTCCTGGCCTGACACGGGTTTCCTGCCCTCGCGCTGGACTTCCGTCATCTCGATCGCACCCGTCCCGCAGGCAATGCGACAGCCGCCAAGATGAGCACCAGGCTCCCCCTCGCCATGGGCCAGGCGGGAGTTGAGGAGTTTCGTGCGCTCGCCATGGACCTTGCACCACGCCCCCGGAAACGGAGACAGGCCGCGGATGTGGCGGTCGATTTCTTCGGCGGGCCTTGACCAGTCGATCCGCGTTTCCGCCTTGTCCACTTTCCGAGCATAGGACACGCCGTCTTGCGGCTGCGGAGTGGGCTCGATGCCGTCAATGCCATGGAGCGCTTCGACGATGAGTCGGGCGCCTAGCGGGGCCAGCCTGTCATGAAGTCGCCCGGTCGTGTCGTCGGGCCCGATGGGCATGGCCTCTCGGAGCAGCACGGGTCCCGTGTCGAGCCCTGCATCCATGGCCATTATCGAGATCCCGGTCTCTTTGTCTCCGGACATGACGGCCCGGTGAATCGGGGCGGCACCGCGCCAGCGCGGAAGGAGAGATGCGTGGATGTTGAGGCAGCCGTGACGCGGGCACGCCAGAATGGTCTCGGGCAGGATCAGGCCATAGGCAGCGACCACGGCGGCATCAGCGCGGTGAGCGCGAAAGCTGTCGCGAATGTCGGCCGACCGGAAGTCACCAGGTGCGTGCACGGGCAGCCCGAGCGCTTCTGCGCGAGCCTGGACGGGGCAAGGCCGTTCCTTCATGCCGCGTCCGGCCGGCCGGGGAGCCCGCGAGTAGACCGCAACGATTTCGTGCCCGGCGTCGAACACTGCATCGAGCGCGGGGACCGAAAACTCGGGCGTGCCCATGAACACGAGCCTCATCGATTCACCCATTGCGCCCTACGCCCGTTCCCGCTCGCGCTTCAGCTTCTTCATCTTTCGAGTGATCATCTGGCGTCGAAGCGGTTTCAGGTAGTCGATGAAGAGCTTGCCGTTCAGATGGTCGATTTCGTGCTGTACGCAGGTTGCCCAAAGGCCCTCGAAGCGTTCGGCCTCTTGCTCGCCCGCGAAGTCTCTCCAGGTCACTTCGACTGCGGCGGGCCGTTCGATTTCGGCGAACTGTTCGGGAATGGAGAGACAGCCTTCCTCGTGCGTGGACCGTGCCTCCGAGGTCCAGGTCACCGCAGGGTTGATCAGGACCATCGGCTTGGGCGGAGCGTCCTCTTCCTTGACGCAGTCCATGACCAGGAGCCTCTTCGACACGCCAACCTGTGGTGCGGCAAGTCCGATTCCAGGGGCCGCATACATGGTCTCAAGCATGTCATCCGCAAGCATGCGCAGCCTGTCATCGAATTCGGTGACAGGGTTTGCGACCGTTTTCAGGCGAGGATCGGGGTGGATGAGGATATCCCGAATGGCCATGGGCTTCGTCTATGAGAAGGCAGGGTCGGCGGCAAGTCGACCTTGCTTGCGGGTCCGCGACTGACTGGATAGGTCGAGACATGACCTATGATTTCGATACCCAGCTCGCGATTCGCGGCTCCCATGCCGCGAAGTATGACAACCTTGATCGAACGTTCGGCGTGGATGATCCGGAGATAATTCCCATGTGGGTCGCGGACATGGACTTTCCCGTCGCGCCCGCCGTCCGTGCGGCACTGCAGGCGGAAGTGGACCTGGGGTATTGCGGGTATTTTGGCAATGCCGACGCTGCCAGCCAGGTCGTCGCTGAATGGTACAGGTCCCGCCACGGATGGGATGATGTCGATCCAGCCTGGGTGCGGTACACCCATGGCGTCGTCAGCGGCTATGGCGACGTGATCGCGACGTTCAGCGAGCCAGGCGACTCCATTGTCGTCTTCTCTCCGGTGTACCACGCGTTCTATCGCCAGGTGCGCAGCATGGGCCGGGAAATCGTGGAGAGTCGCCTGAAGGTCCAAGACGGTCGGTTCCTCATGGATCTGGACGCCCTGCAGTCATCATTGACCGGCCGCGAGAGGATCGTGACCTTCTGCACGCCGCACAATCCGGGCGGGCGGCTTTGGGCGGCGGAGGAAATCTGGGCCTTGGCAAAGTTCTGCGAGACAAACGACCTGATACTGATCTCCGACGAGATTCACATGGATCTGGCGTTTCCGGGAGCGAAGTTCGTGCCGACGGCCGTTGCTGCGCCTGCGCAGCTCGACCGGCTGATCGTGCTCACCGCCGCTTCCAAGGGTTTCAACATTGCCGGAGGAGAGACGGGGCTTCTGATCGCCCCGGATCCGGAGGTTCGGGCACGCGTTGACAAGGTACTTGGCGATCGCGAGTCCTCGCCCAACCGTTTCGGCATGGCCATGCTCACGGCGGCCTTCGAGCAAGGCGGCGACTGGTCCGAGGCGGCGCGGGACTATCTTGCCGGAAACTTCCGCACCTTTGCGCAGCGGGTGACTGCCATTCCCGGCGCCAGCGTCATGGACATGGACTCGACTTATCTCGCATGGGTGGACTTCACCGCTCTCGGCATGTCCGACGACGAGTTGCTGGAACGCTTGCTCGCCGCGAAGGTGGCACCGAGCCCCGGCACCCAGTTCGGAACCGGCGGTTCAGGTCACATGCGGTTCAATCTGGCCTTGCCGCGTCCGACATTGCTGGCCGCGATCGAACGGATCGAGCACGCGTTTTCGGATCTTCAATAGGCTTTGGACCAGCCCTGCCTCAATTGCCCATGGGCGGCACGCATTTGCGTGCCCCCGGTTCCTGCGACGCCGCGTCCGGATGCAGTTGGACAGCACCGATCGAGTGTCCCCCCAGTCTACGCGATTTGGTCCGATTGCCCGAGCCGTGGCAGCATTTGGGCACGAGCCGTTGACGCGACCGGCGGGGCCTGCGCGTTTCGCGAACGCTCCGCCTTCAGTAGCCGCGGGTTGCCAGACCTCCAGCGCGTGCCGTTCCTCAACGCAGGCGAACACGCCAGTTTTCGCGTGCAAGACATCGCGCGCCATAGACGATCAGGTCCTTGCGGGCGGTCCGGACAATGCGTTCGCACCATTCAGGCAGACGAGAAGCATGACGGTACTTCCGGTCCAGGCAGGTTGCCGAGTAGACTGCCCGATGCCCGCGGCCGGAATGCACGATGCGACGACAGCGGTCAGGAAGGGGCGCACTCCTGTAGTCATGGCGGCCTGTCGGGTTTCGCCGGAGAATTCGTCCGTTCAAGGCTTGGGCCTTCGAGGACGGTCGGTGACGGTTTCGGAAGCCGTGGTGCCCGTGAGGTGGCCGGCGTGTCTTCACTATGTCGGTTTCCGCCTCGTGGTCGATGTTGTCGAGGGCGGTCGCAAGCAATCCAAACACCGCGAGGCCGGTCAGAATCTTGCCAAAGTCCTCGGAGTCGGCCCGTGCCAGGACTGGCGGGAACGTCAAGGCGAGTGCGACGAAGGTTGATGCAGCAAGGGCACTTCTGTTGGCCATGCGTGTTCTCCAATCTTGAGTGTCGTGCGGCGACTCACGTTGCCGCTTCATGAATGCAGGGTGGAACGCATCGATCGGGACACCCAATATCGGCCCGCTGATATCGGATAACGGGTGACCAAGGGTCGGATGACGTTGATTTCTTGCCGGTGCGCGGAAACACTGGCAGCATGTTTGCACGTTTCATGATCTGCGCCTTCGCGACACTTCTTTGCTTGGCGGGGCAGGCACAGGCCGTCTGCTACGCCGACTACAAGGCCAGCCGCGACAATCCGCTCAAGCTTCACTACGGAGTGGTCCGAATCGACGTGGATCCCTGCACCATGTCGGATCAGGTGCTGCACGACGTTTCGGAGAGGCTGAAAGCGTCCGGATGGAAGCTGCTGCAGGTGCAGTCGGTGTTCGACGACAGCGGGCTGGAGCAAAGGAGGAAGGATGCAGGACAGTACTTCCTCCGTTTCTGACGCGAGGGTCGTGGGCGCGCGCGTGGTCGTCCTTGGAATCGTCGCGATCGTCTTGATACTTGGCGGCGCAGGGGTGTTCCTCCTGCTGAACCTCCCCGACGCCAACGCCTTCAATGCACGAGTCGAGCAGCTCTTCGTTGACAATGCGGACCTGACTTCGGCGGCGGAAATCAAGCTTCTTGAAGTCCTCGCCCAGTCAGGCACCGCGTTTTCCGACGTTCTTGCCGGATATCGCCTTGTGATCTTTGTTCTCATGCTCTTCGCGACCGGGCTTCTCGTCGCCTGCCTCGCATTCGTCGCCACGATCATCCTCCTGAATCGCCGGGTTGGCATGATCGAGAGGCAAGGCATCCAGGTTTCTTCGCTCACGATAGATCGTGAAGGGAACTTCGTGATCATCAACGACATGGAGTTCAAGCTGACGAGCGCTGCAGTCGAGACGATTTCCGTTCTCGCGGAAGCGCGCATGGATGGGGAAGTTCTCAGCGGTGCCGAGATCGAGGCAGTGATTTCCGGTCGACGGCCGGAAGATTGCGAGGAAGCTTCCGGTGCCACGCGGATCAAGCGCTTGAGGGACGCACTTGGCAACCAGATCGTGGCCGAATTGCTGATCAAGACCGTCGCCAGGCAAGGCTACGTGCTGGACATCGACCGGAACGCGATTCGAGTGGCCTGACGCGGCCCGATGCACCCGAAAGGCCGGACACTGTCACTTTGCCGGACACGGGCTTCAAATGGTCGCGAGTCCTATGCACGATGCCGATCCATGTTCCATGGGCTGGCGTTGCGGGTGCACGAATTCCTTGGGAAGCCCGGCGTCTGCGACCATGTGCACGCATGTCCCGACATGAACCGGCGGGCGGGTGGCGGCCCCGATAGGAGTCGAACCTATGACCTACCGCTTAGGAGGCGGTTGCTCTATCCTCTGAGCTACGAGGCCGCTCCACCGCTTTTCTCCTGTTCTGGCGGTGTGATCAAGCGGCTTGCGCCGTTGCCATCGGGCAAAGGCACGAGGAGCATTGCAGCGAGGCGATCAGATGAGCGATGACAAGATCATTCCGTTGACGAAAGACTCCAAGGCGCAAGTGCGGCCATTGACGTTGAAGGACGTGTCCTCGGCATCGGGCGTTTCCGAAATGACGGTCAGCCGGGTCTTGAGGAACCGCGGCGACGTCTCGGACGCAACCCGGGAAAAGGTCCTGCAGGCGGCAAAGGCGCTTGGCTACGTGCCGAACAGGATCGCGGGCGCTCTTGCGTCGAACCAGGTCAATCTGGTTGCGGTCATCATCCCAAGCCTGTCGAACATGGTGTTCCCGGAAGTCCTGACCGGGATTTCCGAAGCCCTCGAAGAGACGCCGCTTCAGTCGGTCGTCGGGGTGACCAACTACCTGCCGGAGAAGGAGGAACAGGTGCTGTTCCAGATGCTGTCCTGGCGACCGTCCGGAGTCATCATCGCCGGCCTCGAGCATTCGGACGCCTCGCGCGCCATGTTGGCCGCGTCGGGCATACCGGTGGTCGAGATCATGGACACTGACGGCGAGTGCATCGACTCGGTTGTCGGAATCAGCCATCGAAGGGCCGGACGCGAAATGGCTGCCCAGATCGCACGTTATGGATATCGAACGATCGGCTTTCTTGGCACCAAGATGCCGATGGACCACCGTGCGCGAAAGCGGTTCGAGGGCTTTACGGAGGCCCTGGCAAAGGAAGGCATCGAGGTTGCGGCCCAGGAATTCTACGAGGGTGGCTCGTCGCTCTTGAAGGGGCGCGAGCTGACCGAATGCATCCTGACCCGGTGTCCCGATCTCGACTTCATCTACTACTCCAACGACATGATCGGTGCGGGCGGGTTGCTGTACCTGCTGGACAGGGGAGTTGACGTGCCCGGCCAGATCGGCCTCGCGGGATTCAACGGCTCGGAACTGCTTGACGGGATTTCTGTCAGGCTTGCGACCATGGATGCAGGTCGCCGGGAAACCGGACGCAAGGCTGCTGAAATCGTTCTTGAGCGAATCGAAAGGGGCAAAGGCGCCGAGAAGCGGCGGGTGGAACTGACGCCACAAATCCAGTTCGGCGACACGTTGAGGAGGAAGGGTCCATGACTGGCCGACGGGTTTCGGGCCGACTGCTTTAGCGGTCATGTGCGGGCATGATTTGCCGATGGCAGCACACGCGGTCAGCTCGATGAGCCAGCTGGCCCATGCGCAGGTGGCATCGCTGCCAAAATGTCAGTCAGGGCAAAGTCGTTGCCTTTGTACAGAAGCGGCTCAGAGGTCACCCGAGCGAGCGCGTAGGCGAAACAGTCTCCGAAGTTCAAAGCTGCCGGATGCCGGCCCTTGCCAAATCGCCTCCAAGCCAGGCGCGCCGCCTCCAGGTGTTCGGCAGTGACGGGAGCTGGCCGGATTTCGGCAACTTCCAGGAACGCGGTCAACTCATGACCGGCCTGCACGCCGCCTCTGCTCTCAACGACGATCGATGTTTCCAGCACGTTCGCTACAGACATGCCGCACGTCGCTGCGGTCAGGATCGCCTCCTCGTAACGTGTTGCATCCGGTTCGCGATTCAGGATCGCAAGCAAGGCAGAACTGTCGATGATCACTTGGGCAGACCTAGGTCGTCATAAAGCAATTCGCCGTGATCAATGCCCGCTGATTCTGGTCCCATGAGCTTCGCGCAGCGTTCGGCGATGGCGCGAAGTTCTTGGGCACGGGCTTCCAAGCCACGCAGGCGACGCACGTGTTCCAATCGTTCGCGCAACGCGACGGTGATCGCGGCTGTCTTGGATTCGCCGGTCAGACTGGCGAGTTCGCTGGCCAGCGAACAGGTTTCCTTGTTCTTGATGTTGAGGCCCATGGCTTTCTGGGTAGAAGAATCACGATATGTCTACCATATCTGTTCTGGCTACTTGCGGCAACGTCTGCACGTAGGCGGGCTTACGGGAATTCGAATGCGGGCATGAGAGGAGCGAGGAACGGACAAGGAGTTTCCGATGTCACAGTCCCGCTTGGCAAGAACGATTGGGCAAGCGCAAGCGAGCACAGGATCGGGCTGCACCAATTTGGCGGCCTGTGCCGTACGCCCAAGAAGAGGAATCAATGAATCGGGCGGCCCGATATTCGCTGCACGCCGACCCCCGCTGCGTCCTGCAGAAGGGCACGTGCGGTCAACTGCCCTGTCTGCCCGATCCTGGGTTGCCGGAGGCTGCGCCCAAGGCCCACGCCGAGAGCCTTGACGGTGACCGATCGGGCATTCTGATATGGCGAATTCCAACCCTTGCCAGCAAGCGCTTCCCGAATCCGGGGCTTCGGTGTGCAATAGGGTCAATGATGGGTCGGGTGTCAGGAGATGCTGAAGTTCAGGCTTTCGATCCTTGCGCATGCAACGCGATCCAGGTCCCAGTCGATCCCCAGACCCGGCACGTCGCTGGGATAGGCAACTCCGCCCTCGATTTTCATCGGGGTTGCAGTCAGGTCGTCCAGTTGCGGGATGTACTCCAGCCACGGTGCATTCGGGATGGCGCAAGCCAGGCTGACGTGAAGTTCCATCAGGAAATGGGGACACACGGGGACGTTGTGGGCTTCCGCAACATGGGCCACCTTCATCCAGGGTGTGATCCCGCCGATCCGCGCGACGTCGACTTGGACGATGCTGGCAGCGTCGGCAACAAGGTAATCCTTGAACTGGCTGATCGAATACATGCTCTCGCCGACAGCGATGGGGATGGAGCAGCTGATTGCCAAAGCCCGGTGTGACGCCACGTCGTCAGCAGGCATCGGCTCTTCAATCCATGCAATGTCAAGCGGTTGCAACATGGTCGCACGTCGGATCGCCTCGGCGAGATTGAAGGATTGATTGGCGTCCACCATGATCTCATAGGCAGGGCCAACGGCCTCTCGCACTGCTTGGAGCCGCTCGCGGTCTTCGCTCAGATGCCGGCGACCGACTTTGACCTTGCTGCCCTTGAACCCGGCGGTCTTGGCCTCCAACGCATCCGCGACAAGGTCCTCAGTCGAAATGTGCAGCCAGCCGCCCTCAGTCGTGTACATCGGCACACTGCTCTTCGAACCGCCCAGTAGGCGCCAAAGCGGAAGCGATGCCCGCTTGCACCGAAGGTCCCAAAGGGCCGTGTCTATCGCAGCAAGTGCAAGCGAAGTAATCGCGCCAACGCTTGTTGCGTGCGTGGAAAAAAGCAGATCGCGCCAGAGCCGCTCGATCTCCTCGGCTTCGCGTCCAACCAGCTGGGGCACCAGCGTTTCGCGCAGAAGCGACATGATTGCCGGGCCGCCCTGCCCAATTGTGTAGGTGTAACCCAAACCGTCGGCACCATCCTCGTCCGTAATCCGGACAAAGGGCGTTTCCTGGCTCTCAAAGCTCTGGATCGCGTCCGTTCGCTTCACCTTCGGCTGAAGGTCGGCCAAGAAAACCTCTATCTTTGCAATTCTTGCCATTCATGTCCTCAAGATGGGCCGTTCCAGAATCGTGGCCTCAAGGTCGGTTGGCCGTGTCACCTTCACCGCTCCGGCACCAATTTTTGCCGAGATGCGTTGGCCGGCTTCAATAAGCGCACGTTTGCATTCTTCGACATTGGGATCTTCCGTTGTGTGCAGGCGCTTCACATGAGGGATGGTCAATGCCGCGGCGACCACGCCGCCGTGGCCAAAAATCGGGACAGAGAGGTTCAGAACGCCTTGAATTACCGTCGAGGGGCTCTCGCAGACGCCAGACGCTTGCACCTGTTTGACGGCGGCCTCGAAATTCTTCATTCCCTCGGTCGAGAACTGGTCGCTTCCCGCACATATGGCGTAGCGTTCTTCCTTCTCCAGGCGGTGCAGCAGGCATGCGCCTGAAGAAGTCATGACCAGCGGCACGCGGGCGCCTAGGCGGACTCCCGTAATGTTGACGCCGGGACTGTCGACCTGCGCAATGACCAGAAGGCTGCTACCGTAACGGATTGCCAAGTGAACCGATTGATTGAGCGCTTGTGCAGATTCCTCCATGACTTTTCCGGCAACCGCGTTCAGGCGGTTTATCGGCGGAAATCGGTGCGACATTTCGAACAGGCGCAAAGTCAACGAATAACGCTCGCTGTCCTGATCAAGCATCACGTATCCGCGTGACACAAGAACGGCCAACATGCGGTAGAGTTCGTTGACGGAACGGTCCAGCGCACGTGCGATCTCGTTCTTTTTCAGGCCGGCTGGCTGCGCGCTCAATAGCTCGAGGATGTCGAGCCCTTTTGATAGGGCGGGTGCGCTGTACTTTTCGGTGCTCACTGCAGGCTTGCTCATGGTTTCAACTCGTTGCCACTAAGCGCAAATGGTTCCGGGCGGCGATCCGCGAAGAGGCGATTCATAGCCGGTGTCAACGGCATGCGCCAGCTTGGGCGGTCTCGGGCGATTCAGCCATGTCACCCGGAGTCGCCACTGCTTTCCGTGACCACGTTCAATTCAATTCAATTGAATTGCAGATTCGGCAACCAAAGCGACAATTGCGGAACAAACGTCAGGACGAGCAGCATCGCGAACAGCACGAAATAGAAAGGGACCGACGCCTTGATGAACTTGGCGATCGGCACACCGGTGATCGAGCATGTGGTGAACATCAGCGTGCCAAGCGGCGGAGTGACGCCGGCGATTGTCAGGTTGAAGACCATGACGATGCCGAAATGGACGGGGTCGATCCCGACTTTGGAAATGACCGGCACAAGGATCGGCGTCAGCAGGATCAACGTGGCCGAGCCTTCGATGAACATGCCAGCGACAATCAGAAGTACGTTGATCAATAGCAGCAAAAGGATCGGGTTCTCGGTCAGGGCGAGCATCGCTTCGGCAACCAAGGCCGGGAGGCGCTCCCATGTCATGTAGAAGCCAAATGCGCTGGCAGCGCAGATCACCAGCAGGATCACCGCGGTTGCCTGCATGGTCTGTTCCAGGATCTGCTGAATGTGCCTGAACTTCAGATCCCCATAGATGACGCCCACGACTGCCGCGAAGACCACCGCCATTGCGCCGGCCTCGGTCGGCGTGAAGAAGCCCAGGCGAATGCCCAGCACGATGCCGACCGGCACCATCAGCGCAAGGAACGCACCCACGAAGGCGCGCCCTCGGTCCGCCCACGGCATGGGCCTCTCGTAGGCAGGTTGCAGATTCAGGCGCCGTGCCTGGATGGCCACAGCCACCATCATTGAGGCGCAGATGATCACACCGGGAACAATGCCGGCCAGGAACAGCCGGCCAATCGAGACATCGCCCATGAAACCATAGAGTATCAGACCGATTCCCGGAGGGATGATCACGGAAATGATCGACGAAGAGGCGGTGACTGCCGTAGAAAACGCGGGGTCATAGCCACGCCGGGCCATTTCGGGCACCAGCACTTTGGACTGCATGGCGGCATCCGCATTTGCTGACCCGGAGACTCCGCCGAGCAGGGTCGACAACAGGACATTCACGTGGGCCAGCCCGCCCTTCCAATGACCGGTCATGGCCTCGGCAAATGCCATCATTCTCCTTGTGATGCCGGCGTAGTTCATCACCACGCCCGTCATGACGAATAGCGGTACGGCCAACAGGGGGAAGGAATGAGTCACGGCAACGATGCGTTGCACGAAGAGCTCGGGCGGCATGGCACCGGAGATGAGGAAAAATGACAAGGCGGCAATGCCTATCGCAATGGCGACCGGAATTCCGATGGCGATGCCAAAGAGCAGGATGACGATCGGGGCAAAGGTCATTGCGTCTCCTCCACCTGATCGGCACCTGGCTGTTCGGTCAACCCGAACAGCCGCATCGCCGACGTAACTGACATTCCGACAAAGGCAATGGCCGTGGCGAGGTAGACGTACAGGAACGGGATGCGAAGTGCAGGCGACGGGCGCGTCGCGCCGGCCTGCATCATCTCGAAGCTGAGATAGGAAACGTAGACAAGGAACACGAGAACGATGATCTCACCGATCTTGGTGAGCCAACGCCCTGCAGCTTCGGGCAGCAGGTCAATCAACAGGGTGACCCGAATGTGCCGGCCGTCGCGCATGGCGGTCATCGCGCCAATGAAGACCACCCAGGTGAACAGGATTCCGGAGAGCTCGGTCGTCCAGACAGCGGGCCGTTCGGTGACGTATCGCGTGAGCACGCCCCAAAGAACGGACCCTGTCAGCAAGGCAAGCGCCGAAAACGAAATCAGGTTCTCGGTCCGCCGGATCAATCGGCCGAACGCGTTCATGAACTGCCCTCCCTTGGTCCCGGGCGCCCGGCAGGGCGCCCGGATTAGTGCGTCTTGCCTCAGTTGTCGAGGATGTTGCGTACTCTTTCGTGAAGACCGTCAGACCAGGCCGGGAACTTGGTATAGACCACCGCTGTGGCAGCCTGGAAGGCAGCGACATCGACGTCCCGGTTGAACGTCACACCTTCAGCTTCCAGCTTCGCAATCCATTCCTCCTGGCTCTCCAGCATCAGGTCGGTCATGAAGACGCCTGCCTGAACGGCCTCTTCATTGATGGTCGCCTGAACGTCGGCAGGCAATGTCGCGAAGAGATCAGAATTCATGACAAGCCCGGTGAATCCCTTGAAGTGACCAGTCAGCGAAATGACTTTCTTGGTTTCGTGCAGCTTTGCGCCGTAAAGCGATGGCAGCGGAGCTTCCGCCCCGTCAACCACACCAGTCGAGAGCGCCGAGTATACCTCGCCCCAAGCCACCTGGGTCGGCCGGGCGCCCATGGCGCTGAAGGTTTCCACCCACATCGTGTTCGGCGGCGTGCGGAATGTCATTCCAGCCGTATCATCGGGACTGCTGATTGGCTTGTCGGACAACATGTGACGCGAGCCGAACAGCCAGTTCAGGGACAGCAGTTCGATCCCGGATTCTGCACGAAGCCGGTCTTTCATGTCGGCATAGAGATCGGAGTCGATGATCTTCTGGAAGTCACGCGGATCCTCCATCAGGTACGGCCCACCCAGAACACCGAAATCTGCAACGAAGTCGCTCAGATAGCCGGGGTCGGATACGGTGATGATCGGGGCACCGGATCGCATCTGTTCATAGACCTCTGGATTTGACCCGAGCTGAGCATTGGGGAATATCGCGAATTCAACCCGACCTTCGGTGCGCTCCGTGACCTTCGCGGCGAACTCTTCGATCGCCAGGTGGACGGGTTCCTTGTCCGAAGTCACATGCGCGATGCGGAACGTATAGTCCGCTGCCAGCGCCCCCAGCGGGGTCAATACCAATGCGGCAGCCGCAATCAAGCGGCGGGTATGGCCAATGTGAAACGACATGTCTTTCCTCCTCTGTCGTGCCGCTCGCCTGGTCTGACGAGCCTGCAACCGGTCTCGGCTGCGTGTTTGGACAGGCTACTTCTAGCACGTGTCATCCATATGTGAAAGAGAAATTCATTTTTGAATTCTCAGTTCAAAGAGTGTTCACGCCCGAGGCGCCTTGACGCCGCTCGAGTCCGGCGACGTGGCTTGCCGCGGTCCGGGAACGAATGGGGACGTCTTGGCGGTCCAGGCAACGTTGTCCGGCGTTCTGGTCCTGTTTGGATCCTTGAGGCGGATGGTCAGTGTGCAAACTCGATGACGGATCGCACCAGCCATCCGGCTTGCATGTCCGAAAAGCTGTTGTTGATCTGATCCAGTTGAATCCGTGTGTCGATGAGTTCATCCAACATCAGTTCACCTCGCAGGTAAGATCTTGCCAGAAATGGCAGGTCTTCCTTGGGACGTGCCCCGCCATAACTTGATCTCGTGATCATTCGTTCGGGCGCGAGCGAGGACCACCTGATCTGCAGTTCCTTGCTGGCAAGGGTCTTGCCCAGCAAGATCACGTCTCCGCCGGGGCGCGTGACATCAAGGCTGGCTTGCAGTGTATGGTCTATTCCAGCGGCTTCAAACGTATAGTCTGCACCGCGGCCACAAGTTTCGTCCTTGACGGCCTGAACCAGGTCGTTGCCCGTGGCCTTGATACCACGTGTCGCACCGAATTCGCGCGCCTTCCCGAGCTTGTCTTCACGCAGATCGATCGCGATGATCTTCTCCGCCCCTACCATTCGCGCAGCCTGAACGACATTCAGGCCGAGCGCGCCGCATCCGACAACGGCGACGCTTGATCCGGCCCTCACCTTGGCCTTTCGGATCACCGCGGCAACTCCCGTCAGCACGCCGCAACCGAGGATGCATGCTTGCGCAAACGGCATCTCCCTCGGGATCGTGACCGCGCCGCTTTCGGGAACAACACAGTATTCTGCGTGACTGCAAACGAACGAATAGTGGAACACGTCATCGCCGTTCATCCTCAGCCGAGTACTGCCATCGAGCAGAAATCCCTTCGGTTCGGCTTTCGCCCTTTCCTCGCACAAGATTTGCTGGCCGCCATTGCAGTAGAAACATTGCCCACAGTAAGGATTCCAGGAACACACGACGTGATCGCCTGCCGTCACGGACGTCACGTCGGGCGCCACTCGCTCGACGATTCCGGCCCCTTCATGACCCGGAATGAGGGGCAGCGGCAATCCAAGGCGTCCCTGGATGGCTTCCAGGTCGGTGTGGCAGAGGCCGCTGGCCATAACGCGAACGAGAACGTCACCGGGCTTCAGTTCCGGGACCTGAACGTCGCAAATCTCTAGCGGACCACCGGTCTTGGCGAGTACAGCTGCCTTGAATTCCATTGACCTTGTCCCCTTTTTCTATCGTGCTTCGCGTGCCCGTTCCAGGAAATCGGCAATCTTGTCGTTCATGAGCGCCACGTCGTTCGGATCGCCAGGTGCCGCAGCCATGTGCCCGCGGATCGACGGCATTTCGATGTACTCGGCCCGGGCGATGCCCTCGGCCACCCGACGTTGATCCTCGGCCGGATTGAGCAGATCCAGCGCCGGTCCCATGACAAGCGCCGGAACCGAAATCGAACCAAGCGCCCCCGCAGTGCCTCCTGAAACGCCCGGCGTCTTTCCGACGTCATGACCGTCATAGGCGCGGGTCTGGTAGATCCAGTCGTTAGCGTCGAACCCCTTCGCCAAACCGGATCGTGCCAAGTCGTTCATCAGGGCGACCGGACTTGTCCCTCCGGCGCAGAGCTTGTCCAGAAAGTCCGGACTGCGCGAGGCCAGTGTATGCAGGAACGCGGTAGCGAGCCGCCATCCATCCATTGGCTGAACCGTGTAGTTTCCATTTTCCCAAGCAGAATCCAGCATGAGAATTCGGCGCGAGATTTCGTTGCTCGCCACTGTCCATGCTGGTGTCCGGGCAAGTGGGACAAGAGCCACGATCGCCCGCATGGCATCTGGATAAGATACGGCCCATTGCAAGGCCTGCATGCCCCCCATGGACGCACCGACTACGGCATGGAAGTTTCTGAAACCGAACGTTTCAGACAGCATGCAGTGCTGGGCGTTGACCATGTCGCGAATGCTGTAGCCCGGAAAGTCCATGCCCTTCTGGGTGCTGCTGTTGCTTGGCGACGAACTCCACCCGTTGCCGATCGCATCGGTTGCAATCACGCAATAGCGAGACGTGTCCAGCGCCAGACCTTCTCCAATCAGGAAGTCCATCCGGTGCGCATCGCCTCCCAGCGATGACGTGACCAGCACGACGTTGGATCCATCTGCCTCGGGCAGGCCATGAACCAAGTAACTCTGCCGGAAGTCCCGGATGGCCTCGCCGCTTTCCAATGTGAAGGCAGGCGACCTCCAGTTGCTGCGCGGCATGTTCGACGGATCGTGGTTCACGACTGAATTGAAGACAGGGTTGCGCCGACAGTCAACTTCAACGGGACTTGCCGCTCAGAGCAACAACTCTCTCCTCAACTTGGCCTCTTTGCTGCAAAGCTCGAAGTCCTGATCCTGCAGGCGACCTCTTGGTCCGGCCGTAATGCTGAAGTTCCGGAAGCGATCCACGCCATTTGCGAGAATCACCAACGGGCGATCACCCGTTTTCTGTTTCATTGAGGGTTGCAGGTATCGGATCGCGACCCCAATTCGCCGATCGCTCGAAACATTGGGTCCGGACGCATGGAACAAGTGGCCGTGGTGCATCGAGGCCTGCCCCGGTTCCAGTTCGACGAGCACCGCATCAGCCTCATCCACCTTCACGGCAATTTCCTGGCCACGAGACAGCAAATTGTCTTCGCCATAGGTATCTGTGTGGGCTACAATGCGCTGCTTGTGGCTTCCGGCCACGAACTTCATGCAACCGCTGTCGGCATTGGCGGGTGACAACGCAACCCAACATGTTACCTCTTGCACGTCGTTCAGGCCCCAATAAGTTAGGTCCTGGTGCCAAGAAACGATCTTCCGGGAGTTGGCTGGCTTGATGAAGAGAGCGCCGCTCCAGACCAGCAGATCGGGTCCCAGGATCGAGGAGACCGCGTCAATGATCGTCGGATGCCGGACAAGCTCAAAAAAGCTTGGAAGCAAGTGATCCGGAAAAGCCCTGAGCAATTCCAGGCGCCCGACATTGTCGGACAGCTCGTCTTCAGCACGCTCAAGATCGTCGCGCACTTCCTTCGCTTCTGCGCGGCTGAGCACTTCGACCGGAAAGACAAAACCGTCTCGGTCATAGGCTTCCGCGAATTCAGGTGCAGCCGCGACTTCGGTCTGAACGTTCATGATGAATGCCTCCTGAGCCCTCTTCGCTCGAATTTTGGCACAGCTATACAAATTTGAAAAATCGTTTTATTTGTTAGGTTCCTATCAAGAACTTGGATTCAAGGTGCGTCTTTCGGGTTTCAACCTTAACCAACTTGTATGTCTCGAGGCGTTGCTCCTGGAACGCAGCGTGACGAGGGCGGCGCACCGCGTCCGTCTGAGCCAGCCGGCGATGAGTGCCGTGTTGGCACAATTGCGCCGGCACTTCAGCGACGAGCTCTTGGTCAAGTCCGGGCGAACAATGGTCTTGACGCCATTTGCCAAGAGCCTGATTGCCCCGATCAGCGAATTGCTTGTTCAGGCTCAGGAATTCTCGGCCCGCCGTCCCACGCAAGACTCCAAACGGGTTGACAGGGAACTGAAGCTGGTAGCCTCCGACTACGTTCTAGAAGCATGCTTGGCTGACGGCATTCGGCAGGCTGCGGCCGGAATGCAAGGCCTGCGCTTTGATCTTTTGCCGCTCACGGAGAATTCTGCCAAGTTGCTGCACGATGGCGAGATAGACCTGCTTCTCGCAGGTCGGTCGCTCGACGTGGGAATGTCGCCAAAGGCCACGGTCTTCGAAGACAAGTTCGTGTGCCTCGCCTGCAAGGGACACGGACCTGGCCCGGGAGAATTGAACAAGGAGAATCTCGGTTCCTACGACCGCGTCGTCGTACGTTACTTTGAGCATCAAATGTCGCTTGACGACGAGGAGACCTTGCGCCGTGCAGGTGTCACGCGACAACGACAGATTTCAGTTTGGTCATATTCTCTCGTGCCACACCTGGTTTGCGGTTCCCGCAGGATTGCGATCGTTCCAGCAAGAGTGGCGGACAATGCGGCGAAACGCTGGCCGGTCTGGGTCCACCCTTTCCCTTTCGAGCACGATCCGGTTTGCGCCCTGGCTTTCTGGCATTCCAGCCGCAATGCCGATCGCGTACTGGCGAGATTCCTTGGCCTCTTGAGATAGATTGAGGGCTCATAGACGAAAGTCACTTCGGTCCGATTGCATCGCCCCGTTCAAGGGGCAGAATATGACGAGGCGTCCGAGATTGGCGCCAATGTTGCAGTCGACCTTAAGTTGCGGCGACTCAAACGAGTCTGTCTTGACAACTTCATTGTCGTAGGCTCGGTGTACGTGCTTCTTGATCCAGATCCGGACCCGGACTTGGATTCGGCAAACATCATGTCGCAGTTCAGGGTCTGGAGCGCCTCTCCGTTTTGGATGCTCAAACCATCGTGCCTCTGCGCAGAACTGTGTTTCGGGTGTACTTCTGTCGTGGGACCTCCTTGCAGAAGGTCGCGGACGGGGCGGCTGCAGCGGGCGCTGGCGAGGAAGGAACGGAACTCGAAGCGCCGCGCCAAGGCCCGCAGGAACCTGGCGCGTCACCACGGCCGCGTCGCCGCCGCGCGCCGCGACTTCCTGCACAAGCTCTCCCACGGCCTGGCTTCCCGGCATCGCGTGATCGCGACGGAGGACCTGAACATGGAGGCGCTGAAGCGCTCGTTTCTCGCCAGGTCGATGCACGACGCCGCGTGGAGGCGGTTGCGGGACATGCTGGGCTGCAAGACTGCAAGCGCCGGTGGGTCCGTGGTGCTTGTCGACCCGCGCGGCACCACCCAGAGATGCAGCGGATGCGGGCGCGATCCCGACAGGCCGAAGGCGCTTGGCGCAAGGGTGCACGGCTGCGACGGCTGCGGCCTTGTCCTCGACCGCGACGTCAACGCCGCCCGCAACGTGCTGCAGATATGTTGCGGCCCGGGATATGTTGCGGAACTTTCGCATCGGCCTGCCACGCTGGGGAACCCTCCGTCCGGCCGCAACATAATTTCCCGGCAGGCAGCCGTTTGCCATGCTCATGTCTCCAACCCAAAAGGGAGACATGGCAATGTTCGAGACACTCTTCACCCGTCCAGGCATCGTCGGACGCTATCGCGCAGCGCCGCTGCTGGATGAACGGCTCGGCTACCTTGAGCACTGCGCCTTGGGAGGCGCATCTCTGCCGACGCTATGCACGATCGCGACGCATCAGGTCAGCCTGGTTCGCCTTCTGGACCTGCACGAGAGCGGGCGCGTCAGCGTGACGCGCGTGGAAACCGCGGCCGATCGATGGTCGCTGCCCGGCGGGCGCCGATGCAGCCGGCCCGCATGCCCAAAGGCACGCCAGCGATTCATCGGCCACGCGGAGCGATGGCTGCGCTTCGCCGGCCTGCTCGACGAACCGGCCAGGGCGCGGCACGCCCACGCCGGAGAGGTTTTGGCCTTCGAGGCCTGGATGCGCGACGAGCGCGGGTTGTCCGAAGCGACGGTTCGCTGCCGCCTGCGTGCCGTCGACGGCTTCCTTGATCGCCTGGATCGCGGCGGAGTGGCCCTGGCCGAGGTCGGGATCGACGACATCGATCGGGAGGTCGCACGCTGGCATGCCCGCGACTGCGGCCGGATCACGATCCGCAACTACGCGGAATGTCTCCGAACCTTCTTCCGGTTCGCGGAACGCCGGGGCTGGTGCGCGCAGGGACTGGCCGAAGGCATCATGCCGTCGCGGTTCGATCCCGGCAGGCCGCTCCCGAAGGGTCTGGACCGGGACGAGGTCCTGCGCCTGCTCGCGACCTCCGAGGGCGACCGCCCGGTCGACGTTCGCGACCGCGCGATCCTGATGGTGCTGGTCGCCTACGGCCTGCGTTCCGGGGAGGTCGCCGGCCTGCGGCTCGACGACCTCGACTGGACGGAGGAGATCCTGCGAGTGCGCCGTCCGAAGCCCGGGCGGACGCATCTCTATCCGCTTTCGCGCGGCGTCGGGCAGGCGATCCTGCGCTACGTCCGAGACGGACGTCCCCGACGCCCGGAGAGAGCGCTCTTCCTGACCTTGAACGCCCCGATCCGGCCGATGAAACCGAACGCCATCGGGCAAGTCGTCAGAAGCCGTCTCGACCGGATCGGCATCACGGGCAAGCGTCGCGGATCCCATGCGTTGCGCCACGGCACGGCGCAGCACCTGCTCGACAACGGCCTGTCGATGAAGGAGGTCGGCGACTATCTCGGACATCGGGGCATCTCGGCCACCTCGGCATACGCCAGGGTGCAGCTTGGCACGCTGCGCGAGGTCGCCGACATCGACCTGGAGGGCCTGGCATGACGCTCCGGGACGCGATCGATTCCTATGTCGCATGGCGCCGGGCCCACGGCGCGAAGTTCGACAGCAGCGCGCACATCCTGCATCGCTTCGGCAGGCATGTCGGCGAAAGCGTCGACTGCGGTTCCGTCACCGCCGTGGACGTCCTCGGCTTCCTTGCCGGAGACGGCCGGCTCACCCGGCGACGGGCCAACAAGCACGGCGCCCTGAACGGGTTCTACCGCTATGCGATCAGCCGCGGCCTCGTCGCCCGGTCCCCTCTTCCGGCGCGGGAGGACGAACCGAGAACTCCGCGCTCTGCGCCGCCGTACGTCTTCTCCCGCGAAGAGCTTCGCCGCCTGTTCGACGCCATCGACGTCAGCCGGAAGCGGCCGGTCCAGCTCGACGCGGACACGCTGCGGGCGCTGCTCCTGCTCCTCTACGGCGCAGGCCTTCGGTTCGGCGAGGCGCAGCGCCTGACGCTCGACGACGCCGACCTGGCAGAGGCGGTCCTGACCATACGCGACACGAAGTTCTACAAGACCCGACTCGTACCGATCGGTCCGCAGCTCGTCGATGCCCTGCGGACCTACGTCGCCGGGCGCGTCGAGCGCCCCATGCCACGGCGCGGGGCCTCGACCTTGCTTGCCAACCTCGACGGCACCCCATTGGTGATGGGGACCGTCCGGTTCGCGTTCAAGAACATGCTCGATGCGGCCGGGATCCCGCGTGACGGGAACGACGGACGACTGTCGCCGTGCTTCCATTCGCTGCGACACGCGGCGGCGGTGCACCGGCTGGAATCGTGGTACCGGCAGGGAACCGACGTGCAGCGCCTGCTGCCGGCGCTCTCCACCTGGCTCGGCCACGCCCATCTCGACGGAACGCAGGTCTACCTCACGATGACGCCCGAGCTGCTGCAGGAGGCCTCGGTCCGCTTCGACCGCCATGTCAACGGAGGCGGCCATGAGTGATCCCCGCACGCTCGGCCCCTGGCTGCGCCGGTTCCTGGCCGAGCACATCGTCACCGAGCGCAACCTCGCGCGCAACACCCAGCTCAGCTACCGCGACACCTTCAAGCTGCTGGTCCCGTTCCTGGGCGCAAAGGCCCGCAAGGCGGACGAGCGGATCGCGCTGGACGATCTCACGCCCCGGCGCGTGCTCGAGTTCCTTGCCCACCTGGAGGAAGGTCGCGGCTGCTCCGTGCAAACCCGCAACCAGCGACTGACCGCGGTCCGCGCCTTCGCCCGCTTCGTGGCCAGCCGCGACCCCGCCCGTCTTGAATGGAGCGCCGGCATCCGCTCGATCGCCTTGAAGAAGGCGACGCCGCAGCCGGTCGGCTGGCTGAGCAAGGCGGAGATGGAGGCGCTCATCAAGGTCCCCGACCGCGGCACCCAACGCGGCATGACGGAACACGCCCTGCTGCTGTTCCTCTTCAACTCCGCCGTGCGTGTCTCCGAAGCGACCGGCCTCGTGAAGGGAGACCTGGAGTTCGGGCGGCGCGACGGCGGCCACGCGCTCGTGACGATCCACGGCAAGGGCGGAAAGCGCCGGCAGTGCCCGCTCTGGCCACGGACCGAGCGCGCGCTTTCCGGGCTGCTGCAGGGCCGGGCCGACGGCGATGCCGTCTTCCTCAGCCGGCAGCGGAGACCGTACACCCGGTTCGGGGTCTACCGGCTCGTGGAACGCTGTGCCGCCCAAGTGCCGGAGCTGGAAGGGAGGAGAGTGACGCCTCACGTGATTCGCCATTCGAGCGCCTGCGTCATGCTCAAGTCCAGGATCGACCTGAACACGATCCGCTCCTGGCTGGGCCATGAGAGCCTCGACACGACCAACGTCTACGCCGAGATCGATCTCGAGACGAAAGCCAGGGCGATGGCGCTGTGCGACGCGGCGGAAGAAGGGCCCGACCGTCCCTGGAAGGAGGACAAGGGGCTGATGACCTTCCTTGACTCGCTCTGACCGCAAAAGATTATGTTGCGGCCGGATGGAGGGTTCCCCAGCGTGGCAGGTCGATGCGAAAGTTCCGCAACATATCCCGGGCCGCAACATCTCTGCAGCTTGTCCAGGGGCCGGGAACCGGCCTTCGGTCGCGAAGCGTGCGGGTTGCCGCGTAGCTTGGCCGAGAAGCCGCCGTCTTCAGGCGACGGAGTGTTCACTCGAAGCACTTGAGGCAAGACCTCGTGACGAACGTCAGGGACGCAGGCGTACGTTTCACAAGCAGCAAGGACCAGAACTTCAGTTCGTCCAATCAGGAAGCCGTCGAGCACACCGAGTCGACCGAACTGCCGAACCCTATCGGAGCATTCCTGCTCCACAGCATTCAGCCCGCATACAAGGGCGGCGCGAGCCGGTTCGTGAACGCTTACACGTTGCTGGACAGTTTGGCCGAAATCGATCCCGGCCATGTTGAAGTGCTCCAGCGGCGCTTCTGGTTCGACACGGGGCGTGGCGAAAGGGTCGAAGCACCCATCGTGTCCTGTGACGACAAAGGAAATCTCGATTTCAGGTGGATGTACGCATTCTTGGAGAACGGACGCCCCCTCACCAGGCACTGGAACGACCATGTTCAAGAGGCAATCGATGCAACGCGCAACCTCATGGAAGAGCTGCGCATCAAGGTGATGCTGGGCCGGGGCGACATCGTCGTTGTGGACAACAAGATGATACTGCACGCCCGCGACGGATTTGAGAACCATGCAGACCATCCCCCAAGGTGGCTGCTGCGGAGCTGGTTTGAATGACGGGTCGGAGCAGCTTTCGATCTTGAAGAAAGGCGGACCTTGCGCAGCGCGCGGCAGCGTGCGCTTCGGGCTCATGGCGGACGTTCGGATGCGGCGCGGCATCCTTGGCCGAGGGTCTTTCCCGCCCGCTCCGGTGTCCATCTCGCAGGTTCCACGCCCTTGCACGTCTGTAGGGTCCCCCGCTCCGCCCGTCTGAACGTTGTCCCGCCGCCCGAAAGGACGGCAACGGGCAAGCCCGCAAGTCGCGGCGGTAGATCAGGCAGAGGCGGGTGGCGTTGACGTCATGAAGCAGCGTCACACGTCCGCCGGAAGCCGTCGCGGCCAGTCAATTCCGAACTTCGCGAAGATCGGCAATCGTTAGGTGCGGCGTCAGCGCTTCGGTCGCGATCGGGATTTCCAGCAATGCACCAGAGGGGCTGGCAAGGGCGTGCTCGAAGGCGGGCGCGAAATCCGCCGTCTGCTCGATCTTGACGCCCAGCATCCCGTAGGCCCGGGCAAGGGACGCGAAATTCGGATTGGCAAGCTCGGTGCCTGACACGCGGAACGGAAAGTGCCGCTCCTGGTGCATCCGGATGGTGCCGTAGCTCCCGTTGTTCAGGACCAGAATCACTGGCGCCGCTCCCATCTGCATCGCCGTGCCGAGTTCCGGGCAGTTCATCTGGAAGTCGCCGTCGCCTGCAAGACATACGACCTGTCGCTCTGGATGAACGATCTTGGCCATGATCGCGGCAGGCAGTCCGTAACCCATCGCCCCGGACTGCGGGGCCAGAAGACGATGGCCAGCGCCGTAGCGGAAATACTTGCTGTGCCAGATCGAGAAGTTCCCGGCGCCATTGGCGAGAACGGCGTCGTCGTCGAGCCTGTCCTGCAAGTGCCGCACCACCTCGACCATGTCCACCGGGCCCGGCATGACCGGCAGGTCGAACGTCTCCTCGTACCTTTGACGCGCAGCCCGCCGCCAGTCGTGCCAGCTTCCGTCGACCGGGATTTCGGCCAACGCGCGGACAAGGGCATTCGGGCATGACTGCACCGCGATGTCGGGCTGATAAATCTTACCGATTTCTGCCGGTGACGGATGCGCGTGGACCAGCGTCTGGCGCATGTCCGGAAGGTCGAACAACGCGTAGTTGTCCGTCGTCATTTCGCCGAACCGCACGTTGATCGCGAGAATGAGGTCGGAGACCGCAAGCGTCTCCCGGACCTCCGGAAGCATTCCCACGCCGGCTTCGCCGGCAAACGTGCCAAGCGTGTTGTCGTAGATGTCCTGGAACCGGAATGCCGTGACCACGGGGATGTCGGCACCTTCGGCAAAGCGCGCAAGGGCGTCCTTGCCGGACGATGTCCAGCCACTGCCTCCAACAAGGATGACCGGGTGTGTGGCCCTCTCGACGGCCGTCCGGATCTCGCAAATGACTTCGCCGGACGGCGAGGGCACCGGAAGGGCCGGAGCGCGGGCTATCGGGGCAACGTCGGTCTCGGCGGCCACGACGTTCTCTGGCAATGCCACGACGACCGGGCCCGGACGTCCCGAGAGCGCCGTCGACCAAGCGCGCGAGACGGTTTCGGGGATGCGCTCGGCATGCTCGATCTCCGTTGCCCACTTTGCCAGATTCCCGAAGAATGCGCGGTAGTCGACCTCCTGGAACACCTCGCGCTCGCGGGCCTTCGTCTCGATCTGCCCGACAAAGAGGATCATCGGCGAACTGTCCTGCATTGCGGTGTGTACCCCGATCGAGGCGTTCGTGGCGCCCGGTCCGCGCGTCACGAAGCAGAGTCCGGGCCGTCCCGTCAGCTTTCCGTAGGCTGCGGCCATGAAGCCTGCGCCGCCTTCGTTCCGGGAGTTCACGAAGGTGATTGGTGACTGGAACATCCCGTCAAGCACTGAAAGGTACGACTCGCCGGGCACGCCGAATGCGTGCTTCGCGCCTAGCACCTCGAGGCATTCGACAAGGAGTCGTCCGGCGTGTCGCATTTGCATTGCGATTCCCCGTTTTCTGTCGCAGGTCTTGCAGTGCTGCGCGCAAATGGCAAGCGATGGCCGGGGTCAGGAAGGAATGATCTGATCCTTGCGTCGCCCAGCCCTTGGCGACACCTGCGGCAGTGCAATTGGGGACCACGAGACGGGATGAACGCGCCGAAAGTCGATACATCGCCCAAGGTGTCCGACGAGGTCCGCAAGACCACGTGCTACATGTGCGCCTGCCGCTGCGGCATCAACGTTCACATGAAGAGTGGCCGGGTCGCCTATGTCGAGGGAAACAAGGACCATCCCGTTAACAGGGGAGTCCTTTGCGCGAAGGGCTCTTCGGGCATCATGCAGCATCTTTCCCCCGCCAGGCTGCGAGCGCCGATGAAGCGTGCCGGGCCGAGAGGCTCGGGCCGGTTCGAGGAGATTTCCTGGGATGAGGCCCTTGAGACCGCCGTGTCGTGGCTGAAGCCCCTGCGTGAGACCGATCAGTCGCGTTTCGCGTTCTTCACCGGTCGAGACCAGTCGCAGAGCTTCACGTCCTATTGGGCGCAGGCGTTCGGGACCCCGAACTACGCTGCGCATGGCGGCTTTTGTTCTGTCAACATGGCGGCGGCCGGCATCTACACGATGGGCGGGGCCTTCTGGGAATTCGGTCAGCCCGACTGGGATCGCACAAAGCTCTTCATGATCTTCGGCGTTGCCGAGGATCACGATTCCAATCCGATCAAGATGGGCATCGGCAAGCTGAAGGCGCGGGGTGCCCGGATCATCGGAGTCAATCCGGTTCGCACCGGATACAATGCGGTTGCCGATGAGTGGCTGGGCATTACGCCTGGCACGGACGGGCTGTTCATTCTGTCGCTGGTTCATTGCCTGATGAAGGCTGGCCGCATCGATCTAGAATATCTTGCGCGCTTCACGGACGCGCCTTGCCTTGTGAACGGCGACAGCACGTCCGACGAGTTCGGGCTGCTCCTGGCCAACGAGGCGGGAAAGCAGCTCGTCATCGACCGCGGGACCGGCGAGATCGCGGCTTATGACGCGCCGGGGATTCATCCTGACCTTTCGGCAGTGCACCGCGCCGAAGGCGTTTCGCACCGCACCGTGCTGCAGCACATGGCCGACAGGTACCTGAGCGACGAATTCGCGCCGGAAGCCGTGGCGTCAAGGGTCGGGATCGAGGCGGGCCGCATTCGTGCAGTCGCGGCGGAGCTTGCCCGCGTCGCATTTGAAGAGGCCATCGAGCTTGAGCGGGAATGGACCGACTTTCGGGGCGAAACCCATTCAAGGATGATCGGCCGTCCGGTCAGTTTCCATGCCATGCGCGGGGTCAGTGCACACGCCAACGGCTTCCAGACCTGCCGGGCGCTGCACCTCCTGCAGATCATCCTCGGCAGCGTCGAGGTTCCAGGCGGTTTCCGATTCAAGCCTCCCTACCCCAAGCCAGTCGCGGTTCAGCCGAAGCCCCACGCGGGCGTGACGCCAGGGCAGCCGCTCGACGGACCGTTGCTTGGCTTCGTCCGTGGACCCGACGATCTGCTGGTCGACGAAGACGGCAATCCCAAGCGCGTCGACAAGGCGTTTTCTTGGGAGAACCCCATGAGCGCCCACGGACTCATGCACATGCTGATCTCGAACGCGCATGCCGGAGATCCCTACAGGATCGACACCATGCTGCTCTACATGGCGAACATGGCATGGAACTCGTCGATGAACACGTCCGGCGTCATGAAGATGCTGACGGACAAGGATGACGGCGGCGAATACGTGATCCCCCGGATAATCTATTCGGATGCCTACTCGTCGGAGATGGTGGCCTACGCGGACCTGATCCTGCCCGACACCACGTATCTTGAGCGACACGACTGCATTTCACTTCTTGATCGTCCCATCTGCGAGCCCGAGGCGGTCGCCGACGCCATCCGCTGGCCCGTGGTCGAACCGGATCGGGACGTGCGCGGCTTCCAGTCGGTGCTCTGCGACCTCGGCGCACGGCTTGGCCTGCCCGGGTTCGTGAACACGGACGGATCGCCAAGGTACACGGACTACGCCGATTACATTCAGAACCACGAAAGGGCGCCCGGCATCGGCCCGCTTGCCGGCTGGCGCGGCGCAGGTGATGAACACGGGCGCGGCGCTCCAAATCGGAACCAGATCGCGAAATACATCGAGAACGGCGGTTTCTGGATCGGACACGTCCCGGAACAGGCCGCGTTCTACAAGCCCTGGAACATGGAGTATCAGGACTGGGCGGTGTCCATGGGCCTTGCCAACGGACCTCGCCCTTACTTGTTCAGTCTCTGGTGCGAACCGTTGCGCCGCTTCCAGCTGGCTGCGGAGGGGCGTCATCGCCTGTCTCCGCCGGAGCACTTGAAGGCTCGCTACGCCGAGGTGATGGATCCCCTTCCCCTTTGGTATTCGCCACATTGGTCCGGCGAGACCGGCTACGACGTCCATGCGATCACGCAGCGCCCGATGGCCATGTATCACTCCTGGGGCTCCCAAAACGCGTGGCTGAGGCAGATTCACGGTCGAAACCCGCTCTACGTCCCGACGAGGATCTGGGAGTCCAAGGGATTTCGGGATGGCGATTGGGCACGTCTCAGTTCGCCCCACGGCGAGATCGTCGTGCCCGTCGCGCATATGGCGGCGTTGAACGAGAACACGGTCTGGACCTGGAACGCGATCGGAAAGCGAAAGGGCGCGTGGTCGCTGAATGAGAATGCACCGGAGGCGACAAAGGGATTCCTGCTCAACCACCTCATCCACGAATTGCTGCCGCCAAAGGGAGACGGGCTCCGCTGGGCCAATTCGGATCCGATCACCGGCCAGGCGGCCTGGTTCGACCTGCGGGTCAGGATCGAAAGGGTCGCTGCGCGTGAAGAGACGCAACCAAGCCATCCTGCCCAATTGAGCCCGGTCGCCAAGGCCCCCGAGCTCGTTGCCCAGAAGACCGGCGCATGATTCCGGGTCCAATGGCCGTGGCGATGTGCCGCAACGGAAGCCGCCTGGCGCCTTGGCTTGGTCCGCGCCCTTGCGCCGGCCAGGACGGCACGCATTGCGAGACCCCCGCATGACATCCCTGCCCAGCCATACTGAGAGGTCGCTTGGCCTTGTCATAGACCTGGACACCTGTGTCGGATGCCACGCCTGCGTCACGGCTTGCAAGGGATGGAACACGGAAAACTACGGCGCGCCGCTCGCGGACTCTGACGCCTATGGTCCGAATCCGGTGGGCAGCTTCCTCAACCGGATCCATTCCTACGAGATTCAGCCGGAGACAGGTCCTGCGCAGGTCGTCCACTTCCCAAAGAGCTGCCTTCATTGCGCCGACGCGCCATGCGTCACGGTTTGCCCGACCGGTGCCAGCTACAAGCGTACCGAAGACGGGATCGTGCTCGTCAACGAGAGCGACTGCATCGGTTGCGGGCTCTGCGCCTGGGCCTGCCCCTACGGCGCCCGGGAGATGGACCCGGAAGAGCAGGTGATGAAGAAATGCACCCTTTGCGTGGACCGCATCTACAACGAGAATCTGCCCGAGGAAGATCGCCAACCTGCCTGCGTCCGCACATGCCCAGCCGGCGCGAGGCATTTCGGGGACCTTTCGGACCCCGAGAGTGACGTTTCCAGACTTGTCGCCGAACGCGGTGGATTCGAGCTCATGCCCGAGCAGGGAACGGCGCCCGTCAACCGCTATCTGCCGCCCCGTCCGAAGGACGAGGAACCCGAACTGGACGTTCTCGCGCCCTTCCTCGAACCGGTTGCGGAAGATTCCAGGGGGTTCGTCGGCTGGCTTGATCGCACGCTGTCCAGGCTGTCCTGATGCATCCAGCGCCGTCCATCATCCTGTTCACGACGCTGTCGGGCCTTGGCTTCGGCATGCTGGCGTATCTCGGGCTTGATGCCGCGCCGCCAACGGGCTGGTCCGCGCTCGCCTTCCTTTTCGTCGCCTATTCGCTTGCTGTCAGTGGCCTCCTCGCGTCGACATTTCATCTGGGCCATCCCGAACGGGCGCTCAAGGCGTTCACGCAATGGCGAACATCCTGGCTGAGCCGCGAGGCCTGGGTGTCGCTGCTCGCATTGTCCGCGATGGCGCCGTATGGGGTCGGACTTGTCTTTCTGGGCCAGGCCTGGCACGTGCCCGGCGTTGCAGGCGGCGTTCTTTCCCTCGCAACGGTCTTTGCGACGTCCATGATCTATCTGCAGATGCGAACGGTGCCACGCTGGAACCATTGGTCGCCGCCGGCGATCTTTCTGGGATTCGCGCTGGCAGGAGGTGCTCTCATGACGGGTCGCGTGTCCGTGGCGTTGTGGGCGCTGCCGCTCCTGGGCGTCGTTCAGGTCGTCGCATGGATCGATCAGGAACGGCGGGAAAGGGCGACCGACACCGACCTGGCGACAGCGACGGGCCTTGGACATGTCGGAAGGGTTCGGGCGTTCGAGTCGCCCCATACGGGAGAGAGCTACCTGACCCGGGAAATGGTGTTTCAGGTCGGGCGCAAGCACGCGTTGGTCCTGAAAGTCGTTTCGGTGCTGCTCTTCGCGGTGGTTCCGGCGGTCCTGCTGCTCCTGCCGTTCACGCATTTTCTCGTGGTGCCTGCGGCGGCGAGTCATCTTCTGGGTGCCTTGATCCAGAGATGGCTGTTCTTTGCGGAGGCGCGCCACGTGGTGGCCCAATACTACGGACGCTGGGACATGACGGGTATGCGCGGGGGGTGACGATTCGCCCGTTGAATTTTTTCTGCACCTGCATAATGTGCGCGCGAAATCGCGGGTGAAGCGGTTCCCCGCGGGCAAATCAGGAGGAATTCACCAATGACCAATGTCGTCATCGCATCTGCGGCCCGTACACCGGTCGGAAGCTTCAACGGCAGTTTCGCCGACACTCCGGCCCACGACCTGGGAGCGGCGGTTCTTGAAGAGCTCGTCTCCCGCGCCGGCGTCGACAAGGACGAGGTGTCCGAGACCATCTTGGGTCAGGTGCTGAATGCAGGGCAGGGCCAGAACCCGGCTCGACAGGCGCACGTGAATGCCGGCCTTCCGGTGGAGAGCGCCGCGTGGGGAATTAACCAGCTCTGCGGCTCCGGCTTGCGCGCCGTGGCGATCGGAGCGCAGCACATTCAGCTAGGCGATGCCGGGATTGTGGCCGCAGGCGGGCAGGAAAACATGTCGATCTGCCCGCATGCGCAGGCCCTTCGTGCAGGCAAGAAAATGGGAGACGTCAAGCTTGTCGACACGATGCTCAGCGATGGGTTGCTGGACGCGTTCCATGGCTATCACATGGGTCAGACGGCCGAGAACGTCGCGGAAAGGTGGCAGATCAGCCGCGACCAGCAGGATGAGTTCGCGGTTGCGAGCCAGAACAAGGCCGAGGCCGCGCAGAAGGCGGGAAAGTTTGACGAAGAAATCGTCCCGTTCACGGTCAAGACCCGGAAGGGCGACATCGTGGTCGACAAGGACGAATATGTCCGTCACGGCGCGACGATCGAGAACATGCAAAAGCTCAGGCCGGCCTTCAACAAGGAAGGGTCGGTGACGGCTGGCAACGCCTCAGGCATCAATGACGGCGCCGCCGGCGTTCTTCTCATGAGCGCGGACGAGGCCGAAAGGCGTGGCGTTGAGCCGCTGGCCCGAATCGTGTCCTACGCCACGGCCGGACTGGATCCCTCGATCATGGGCGTTGGACCGATCTACGCAAGCCGCAAGGCGCTCGAAAGGGCGGGGTGGAAAATCGACGACCTGGATCTGATCGAAGCGAACGAGGCATTCGCTGCGCAGGCCTGCGCCGTCAACAAGGACATGGGCTGGGATCCCGGGATCGTGAACGTCAACGGCGGCGCGATCGCCATCGGCCATCCGATCGGCGCATCCGGCGCAAGGGTCCTGAACACGCTGCTCTTCGAGATGAGGCGCCGCGACGCGAAGAAGGGCCTTGCCACGCTTTGCATCGGCGGCGGGATGGGCGTTGCGCTCTGCGTAGAGCGGCCGTGAGGATGTGATCCAGGCCGAGGCCCGGGGCCGAATGCGGTCCACGGCCTTGAACCCCGAATTCGAACTTGAAGGTGCCGGAAGGCGCCTAGGCATTGCCAGACCATGTTGGAGGTAGAGATGGCACGCACAGCACTTGTGACCGGCGGGAGCCGGGGAATCGGCGAAGCGATTTCGAAGGCATTGAAGGCGGACGGGTATGAGGTTGCCGCGACCTACGCCGGGAACGAGGAAAAGGCGGCGGCGTTCACGTCCGAGACCGGCATCAAGACGTACAAGTGGAACGTCGCGGACTACGAGGCATCCGCCGCCGGAATCGCCAGCGTGGAAAGCGATATCGGACCGATCGACACGATTGTGGCCAATGCCGGCATCACCCGGGACGCGCCTTTCCATAGAATGACTCCAGAGCAATGGAACGAGGTCGTCGCCACCAATCTGACCGGCGTGTTCAACACGGTGCATCCGGTCTGGCCGGGCATGCGGGAGCGGAAGTTCGGCCGCGTGATCGTCATCAGTTCGGTCAACGGGCAGAAAGGGCAGTTCGGGCAGGTGAACTACGCTGCTACCAAGGCGGGCGACCTGGGAATAGTGAAGTCGCTGGCACAGGAAGGCGCGCGTGCCGGGATCACCGCGAACGCCATTTGCCCGGGCTACATCGCGACCGAGATGGTGATGGCGATAGACGAGAGCATTCGCGAGAAGATCATCGCGGGCATTCCCGCCGGACGCCTCGGCGAGCCGGACGAGATCGCGCGTTGCGTGACGTTCCTGGCGTCAGAGGGAGCCGGCTTCATCAACGGCTCGACCATTTCCGCAAACGGCGCGCAGTTCTTCGTGTAAGGCGGGCTGAAAACCCGCCGGGCAATGGCACTCGGACGGATTCACGGCTGCGTGGGCGATATTTCCTGGCAGCCCGCGCGGCAGTCGAGCGGGGCCGTGCGGACAGGTTTGTGGGTCATTCCGCAATGTCCTCGTTCCAGAGCTCCGGCCTTTCGTCGATGAATCGAGTCATCAACGCAATGCAGTCCGGATCATTGGCCAGGACAACCTCGACACCGTGTTCGCGAAGGAACCTCGGATTGCCAGGGAAATTCCTGGCTTCGCCGATGACGACCCGGGGAATCTTGAACTGTATGATTGTGCCAGAGCACATCATGCATGGGCTCAACGTCGTGTAGAGGGTTGTGTCAGCGTAGCTGCGCTGCCGACCGGCCTTGCGCAAGCAATCCATCTCGCCATGGGCGATCGGGTCGCCTTGCTGCACTCGCTGATTTCTCCCTTGCGCCACCAGCGTCGTGCCGCGCGCGAGCACGCTGCCGATGGGGCAGCCGCCTTCCTCGTAGCCCGCCTTGGCTTCGTCATAGGCGAGGCGAAGGAACTTGCGGTCGATTTCCTTGAGCATGTGCCACCTCCGGATGAAAGACTTCGTCAAAAAGATGTTTACTTGTAGGATGAATCAGTCAAGTCTTTCTTAAGATGGATCACGCCTCGTCAGAGTCCACTGCAGCTGTCAAAGACGTGCCACTTGTTCGCGCACCGGTCGGGCTGCTTGACGCCAATGCGGTCTTGGCCGGCGACGTGGTGTCCGGGGGCCATGCCCGCGACCGGGAGGCGGGTCGGAGGGGGCGGCGCCTCGCGGAAATGCGTCCGACCGGTACCCGTGAAGTTTCCGGAGTCATCCGCACATGCGCAGACGCAGGCATCAATCTTGCGCCACAGTGTGATCACATGGGGCCGGCTGACCGGGCGCTGCACTCCGACGCGCTGCCTCCCGAGGGCAAGTCCGAAGCCGCGGCGCGCAAGGCGGACAAGTGGATCGGGGAACGGGCCTGCGAGATCGCTCTGGCGCTTGCCGGGCCGCTCTCGACCAAACCGGATCTCGGACGCGTCAGGGCTGCCCGAACGCTCGTACGCTTGTCGGATCGCCACGAACTGCTTGCGGGCATGTTAGTGGCGCTTGACCTCCGGAGCGGCATGATCCCCGTCTGCCTGATTGCGGCCTCGGAGGCGCGGCGGTGAAGAGACCGGCCCAAGCGATCGGCCAGCCCAAGCCACTTTCGACCCGCGTGGCCGAACACCTCAGCCGCGAGATCCGATCGGGCCGGATCGCGCCCGAAAGCAGGTTGCCGACCGAACATGATCTGGCCCGCGAATTGGGCATCAGCCGCAATGTGGTGCGCGAAGCGCTGTCGCAATTGCGGGCCGACGGATTGGTCTATGTGCGCCAGGGGGCAGGCTCCTTCGCGTTGGCTCCGGAGGACAGCAAGGTGATCCGGCTGGATCCGATGTCGCTGGGCGAGGCCTCCGATCTGGGGCAGTTGTTCGAGCTCCGCTCGGTACTGGAGACTGAAGCCGCAGGCTTGGCCGCGACGCGGATCGGGCCGGATGGCTTGGCAGTCCTGGCACACGCGCTGGACAGGATGCAGGGCAGCGAGCGCACGCGGGACGATTCGGTCGCTGCCGACCTGGAATTTCACCGCGAGATCAGCCGCGCCACCGGCAACGCCTACATCCTGACTTTCACGACCTACATAGCAGGCCAGATCCGCGACACGATCTACCTTGCTCGGCGCAGCCAGCCGATTGAGATTGTCGTCGAAGAAACGATTGCCGAACATGTCGCGATCCTGGCCGCGCTGGAGGCCAGGGACGAGGTCGCCGCCCGCCGCGCGATGCGCCGTCATGTGCTGTTGTCTGGGGTCCGCGCCGACGCAAAGCTCCCGGAACACCTGAACGGAGAACTCGAATGAGCCTTGCCGCGCTGAAACACTTGACCGACATCTGCATCCTCGTCGAAGACATAGAGCGTACGATCGCATTCTATACAGACAAGCTGGACCTCACGCTGCGACGCCGGGCCGAGGGGTTTGCCGACTTCGAGATGCCGGGCGTGACGCTTGCGGCCTGGGAAATCGGGCACATCAACGAACACGCAGGCGTGCCGAACCTTCCCGAACGTGCCGGCCACAAGGCCTGTGTTGCGGTTGAGCTGCCGGGCCCGGGCGAGGTTGACCGGCTCTACGTGGAACTGAACGCAAAGGGCGTCGCCTTCGAACGTCCTCCGGCGAACTACATTTGGAACGCCCGCTGCGCCTATTTCTATGACCCCGACGGCACGGTCTGGGAACTCTACGCCTGGTTGGACGGGGGGCCGGGCGACTACCACGACCCGGAAAAACACGCAAGAACAGGAGAGTAAGATGAACGAATTTTCGAACTTGTCGCGGCGGCGATTCCTTGCAGGCGGCGGTGGCGTGGCCATTGCCGGCGCGTTCGGGGGAGCAGTGCAACTGGTGCTTCCAGACGCAGCAAGTGCCATGGGAGCAAAGGTGGTCATCAAGTATGACTGGCTGATGTCAAACGGGCAGATCGGCGATGTCGTGGCGGCCGAAAGGGGACTCTACGAAGCGGCGGGGCTGGACGTGGAATTCGCGCCGGGCGGGCCGAACTCGGCCACCGTGCCTCCGGTGATTTCGGGCGCGGCAACCCTCGGCCAGTTCTCGGAGACGCCGCAGCTCTTCAATGCGCGCGCGGGCGGCGTTCCGGTCACGATCCTTGGCTGTGGGTACCGGACCGGGCCGTATGCGCTGACCTCGAAGCCCGAGAAGCCGCTGCGCAACCTCGATGACCTGCAGAACGTGCGCGTCGGCATCCAGCCAACGGCCCGCTTCCTGATCGACGCTATCGCTGCCAAGCACGGCATCCCGATCGAGAACATCACCGTGGTTCCGGTCGGTTTCGACAAGGCACCGCTTGTCGCGGGCGAAGTCGACGCCATAGGCGGCTGGATCACCAACACCCAGGCACTTTCGGTGGTGGGCGACGACCGGATCGACCTCTTGGTCAGCGATCTTGGGCTTGAATCCTACGCCGATGTCTATTTCGCGACCGACGATGCGGTGGACGGCAATGCCGAACAACTGGCAGCGTTCATCGGCGCGACGGCAAAGGGCTGGGGCTGGGTCCATGCCAATCCGACCGAGGCCGTCGAGATCATGGTCGGTGCGGTTGACGGGCTAGATCTGGGCTGGGAGCTGAAGACCATCGACCTGGTCCTGCGGCTCAGCTTCGACGAAGACACGTCCCGCGACGGGTGGGGTACCTTCGATCCCGCAAGCCTGGAGGCGCAGCTGGCGCTCTACGACCAGATCGGCCAATACCCGAACGGGCGACCGAGCCTTGAGGAGGTCCACACCACCAGGATTCTCGAAATGACGGCAGACATGCGCCCGAAACTTGGCGCGCCGGCTTAAGGCATGAGCGCCGCGGCGGTCGAAACCGAGCGGCTTCACATCGGCTACGTGAACGGGCGGGACGCAGTCACCGTTCTGAGCGATGTCGATCTGATCGTGCCCGAGGGCGAGTTCCTGATGATTCTGGGGCCCTCGGGCTGCGGAAAGTCCACGCTGCTGCGAGTCATCGCCAATCTGCTCGATCCCTTGGGCGGGCGGATCGCCGTTCTGGGCGGCGCGCCGGAGACGGCGCGCCGGGCGCGCAAGACGGGGTTCGTGTTCCAGGATGCAACGCTCTTGCCCTGGCGCACGGTACTGCAGAACATTCGGCTGCCCGCGGTGGTGGGTGGCCGCCAATCGAAGGACCTTCCGGCGGTTCGCGTCGCGGAGGTGATGGCGCTGCTGGGCCTCTCGGGCCTCGAGAATCGCTACCCGTCCCAGCTTTCAGGCGGTCAGCGTCAGCGCGTGGCAATTGCCCGGGCGCTGGTGGATGAGCCCGAGATCCTCTTGATGGATGAACCCTTTGGTGCACTCGACGAGATCACGCGCGACCGGCTGAATGACGAGTTGCTTTCGATCTGGCGCGACACCGGCACGACGATCCTCTTCGTCACCCATTCCATCGAGGAAGCGGTCTACATGGGCCAGCGCATCATGGTGCTTGGGGCCAATCCAGGTCGCATTCTAAACGTTCGCGACCTGCGGCCGATAAAGTCCGCCAACAATGGCTGCCGGCGCGAGGATCCGGCCATCGTGGCCGAGATTGCCGCGCAGCGCCGCCTGCTGGCCGAAGCATCATGAGCCGCGCCGTCCAGATCCTTGCGCCTGTTTTCGGGGCGCTGTCGATCCTCGCCGCTTGGCAGTTCCTGCTGCCGCTTTCGGGCGTGCCGGCCTACATAGCGCCGACGCCCACCAAGATCGCTGCGGTCTTCGTCACGCAGACCGACCTGATCCTCAAGAATTTCCTGCCAACGGCGACCGAGGCGCTTGCGGGCTTTCTGTTTGGCAACCTGACTGCCATGATGTTCGCGATCCTCTTCGCCTACGCCCGCTTCATCCGCGTGGCCTATTTCCCGGTAGTTCTGTTCTTCAACACGATCCCGATTCTTGCGCTGTCGCCCATCATCATCCTGATTTTCGGGCTGGGCATGACGCCCAAGATCATCATCGCCGCGATCATCTGCTTCTTCCCGACGCTTGTGAACATGATCCGCGGTCTTGCTTCCGCCACTTCCAGCGAGGAAGAACTGTTCCGCATGCTGTCGGCCACGAAGTTCGAGACCTTCCTGCGGCTGCACCTGCCGCGCTCCCTGCCGATGCTGTTTTCTTCGCTGCGCATCGCTTCCGCCACGGCGGTGATCGGCGCCATCGTGGGGGAATGGATCGGGGCCGACAAGGGCCTTGGCGCGCTGATCATTCAAGCCACCTTCAACTACCAGTCCGACAGGCTTTACGCGGCGATCGTCGCGTCCTCGTCGCTCTCCATCGCGCTCTTTGCGTTGGTCGCATTGATTGAAGCGCGCGTGATGAGGGGCTGGGCGCGATAGCCGGGACATTCGGCGTGTCGCGGAAAGGCGCGCTATCCTGCGAGCGCGCTGGCCGAATTGCGCGTGGACGCCGAGCAGGCCTCCAGATGAGGCGATGAAAGATCCGACCCTATTGCGACAAGTGGAAGGCCGCCTGCGCGGTCGGTTCCAGGCTCGCCGGCAGGCGGATCAGGCTGAATGACGGGCAGGAGGTTCGCCAGATCCGCCACTTGCAGGCCTCGTGCCGGCAGGCCGCGCCCGTGACCGTTGCCTTCGACCCGCAAGGGAATGAGGCCGCGGGCGCACTGTATCCCCATGGGTGCTGGCGAGCTACTTCAGGAACGTGTGCGCGGAGTCCAGCCTGGACGCGCCGCCGGCCCAAGGCCGGACGAGAGCCGGACTGTCGGATCAGCCGCCTTCGGAACAGGCCGGGCACCTTGCGCACCCGTGTCGCCAGCCTGTTCAATGGCGTGCCCTCCGGCAAGGCCCTTGATGCCGCCCGGCGCCCGGAATCGGGACGCCCGTGTGCGCAGTCCAGATCAATGTGACGCCTTGCAAGGGTCGCCTGTCACGCGTCGTCCCTGAACAGCCGCTGGCAGGCGGCTTCGGCCCGGGCCAATCCCTCGTCGGTCAGCCAGACGGACTTCGCCTTGCTCACCGGATCGGAGATGAGGTCGCGGTCATGAAGCCTGTCCATGGCCTGCCAGTTGAGGGTCTTCCATGCGCGCGCACCGCCAATTCGCGAATGCTCGCAAATGTTGAGATAGAGCAATGCCAGAACCGTTTCGTCGATCCTGTCGCTCTTGAGGTCGTCGCTCACCGGAGGGACACTCCTTTCAATTCAGATCGCCCGAACAGCCCGCAATTCGTGACGGTAGCCCATGAAGGCCCAGGAGGTCGGTCGATCATGCCTTGCCGACCTTGGCCGGCTTTGCGAAGGGCTGACTGCCGATTGCCCGCATCATCGCAAGCGTCTTGCGCAGCGTAGGATCGCCTTCGGCGCCGAAGGCGCGGCACAGCCGTTCGCGCGAAGGCGTGTTCGGGCGGAAAGTTTCGGACATGCTCTTGGCTTGCGCAGCCACGCCCTTGGCATGTGCCGCATGCGCGGGATCGTTCGTTTCCGACGCGGCGCGCACGACATCGGCGACGGCCTGATCAGATTTCAGGTGCTCGGCAGGTTCAAGGGCCGCGAGTTCTTCAGACACGGTCGTTTCTTCGTTTCGGCGGCGAGCATCCTCGGGACCTGATCTCGTGTCTCTGCGAACCCCTGTCCCAGCACAAGTCAGCGAGGCAGCGAAACTCGCCGTCTCGGCTGACGGGCCAAGTGGCGGGCCGGGCTGGTCGGATCCTGCGAGGGCCTGCAGCTCCCGGTTTGGGCGCGCGCCGTCGTCTATGCCTGTTGACTGAGCCGCTCGATTTCCTCTTTGATCTTCAGCTTTTGCTTCTTGAGCGCGGTGATCTCCAGGTCGTCGTATGAGGGGCGGCGCTGCGCCGTTTCGACTTCGATCGAGAGATCATGGTGTTTCTTGCGGAGTTCCTGAAGATGCGAACTCAAACTCATTTGCTTCCCCTTCCTTTTCGGTGATGCCAGTCGAGCACGAAATGCGATTCGTGTCACGCGGTGATGGCCAAAAAGTGCAGAATCAAGGGTTGATTCCGGCCCCTGGGTCGCGTCCGGCCGGACTCGACCCAGGCGCCTGATCGCATTGAGGGCCTTTGTCGCCGTGCCTGCGCCCTCTTCTTGGTTCGAGAGACGGGCAGCCCTGACGTGGGCAAGTACGTGACTTCCACTCGACGAAATTCCTGCAACCGCCGCTCGGGCGATGTCCTCGTGCGGGCCTGTCCGCGTTGCGCAATCATCCATCAAGGGCGAGTGCGGCGGCGTCGCGAAGGATTGCGTTTGCAGCCTCGGTATAGGCGCCACCGTCCGAGAGATGGCGGTCTCCTTCATGAAGGATGATCGCTGGCAGCAGGCGAAACGCGCCTTTCGAGCTTTTCCGGCCCTGCAGGATGAAGAGCTTCGCCGGACGGGAGCGTCGCGGCTGCATTGGCAGGACGCGGATGCTTCCCAGTCGCGTGCCGACGTCCGCGAGCATGCGCGGCAAGTGTTCGATGCGCTGGATGAACGTCAGGGTGCCGCCCGGCCTTGCACGGCGCAGTCCGGCGTCAATCCAGGCCTCCATTACCGTTTCCGAGCTTCGGCTGCCCTCGCGCTCCGGTTCCGGGGAAGCGCTTCCCGTTCTTCGATCGAAGTACGGCGGATTGAACATCACATGGTCAAAGCGCCGAGAGGTGACGCTCTTGGGCATGCACGCAATGTCGGCCTCGACAATCGTGGCGGCCAGTTGATTGAGGCCGAGGTTTTCCCGGGCCAGGCTGACATGGCCGGGGTTGCGGTCAATGCCGGTCACGGCCAGGTCCGGCACCCGCGCCATCAGGCAGAGCAGTGCGGTTCCGGCACCCGCGCCGAGCTCGAGAACCGAGTCGCCAGGCGACGCGGGTACGGACGCCGCCAGAAACACCGGGTCGGACCCGGCACGGTATCCTGTCACGGGCTGGCGAATTCTCAGGCGCCCCCCCAGGAAGGCGTCCGCGACAATTTTACTCATGGAACGACGGGCAGGTCGTTGTCCTTCAGGATCCTGCTCGCAATGAAGTAATCCTTGTCTTGAACCATCAGGCGGCGCGGCAGGACTCCGATCGAGCCTTCCAGTACACTCATGTGGACGTCCATCTGAAAGCAGTCTATATCCTCGCCCTCAAGGAGGGCCGTCGCGAAAGCGATCAACGTGGGGTCGTTCGTGCGCATGAGCTCTCTCATGAAATGAATAAATGGCAGACCCAGTTGTTTGTCGACCCCTCTGACGGGTGTGTGATGAGTCTGGATACCTACGTCTCGGCAAGACCGTACCATCTGCTTGCGGAAGCGCTGCAAGATGACCTTGCCGCAATGGACCGGTTGATCCGGGAGCGGATGCAGTCAAGGAACGCACCGCTCATTCCGGAGATTGCCGCGCATCTCGTTGAAGCGGGCGGCAAGCGCGTGCGCCCGATGCTGACCCTCGCGGTCGCACGGCTCTTCGGTTACCGGGGCGAGGACCATCACCGATTGGCCGCGACGGTGGAGTTCATTCACACGGCGACACTTCTCCATGACGATGTCGTGGACGAAAGCCGACAGCGGCGTGGACGCCCGTCTGCGAACATGCTTTGGGACAACAAGTCTTCCGTTCTTGTCGGCGACTACCTGTTCGCAAGATCGTTCCAGTTGATGGTCGAGACCGGTTCCTTGCCGGTGCTTGGCGTTCTTGCCCAAGCTGCAGCAATTCTTGCCGAGAGCGAAGTGCTTCAGCTGTCGGCGGCGGCCAGCCTGGAGACTTCGGAAGAGATGCACCTGAGCATCCTTCGCGGGAAGACGGCAGCGCTCTTTGCCGCTGCCGCGGAAGTCGGCGGCATTGTTGCAGGCGCGAGCGAACGACAGGTGGGGGCCCTTCGGGAGTTCGGGGACGCGTTTGGCATCGCGTTCCAGATCGCTGATGACCTGCTTGACTACTTTGGTGATGCGGAAACCACCGGAAAGGAGCCGGGCAACGACTTCCGCGAGCGGAAGTTGACCCTGCCAGTGATCAAGGCGATTGCAACCGCGAGTGCAGAGGAGCGCGCCTTCTGGCAACGCACGATCGAAAGGGGAGAGCAGAAGGACGGCGACCTGGAACGGGCGCTGGAACTGATCGCCCGGCACGGTGCGGCGGCCGCAGCGCGGGAACAGGCGCTTGAATGGTCGGAACGGGCAAAGGGAGCCTTGGAACTCCTGCCCGACCACGAGTTGCGCGACATGCTGCATGACCTCACGGAATACGTCGTCGTGCGCCTCGTCTGAAATGCCGGAAGCCCTGGAGCTTCAGCCCGGACGGACGCGCGGCGAGGCCAGTTCGGACTGATCACCGAGCTGTCCGGACGCAAGCCACCAATCGGGATGGAGTTCCGCAATCCCGACCTTCGCCTCGCGTGCAAGCCGTTCATCGCCAAAGAGCCCAAAACATGTGGCGCCCGATCCCGACACGCGAGCCAGGCCGCATCCGAGGCTCGTGCGCAGCAACGCGAGCACGTCGGCAATCACCGGTGCCTCTTCCAGGGCCGCCGGTTCCAGGTCGTTGCGCTGTTCCGACAGCCATTCAATGGCGCCAGGCACGTCGCGGGCTGGCGGCAGGTCGTCGGGCATTTTCCTGTTGTCCTTTCGGGCCAGGCTGGCGAAGACCTTGGCAGTCGACACAGGTGTTCGTGGGTTGACCAGAACTGCAGGAAGCGACGGGAGGTCGACGAACTCGATTCTCTCGCCGATTCCGCCCACGCGGCAGGGCCTGCATGAAAGGCACATTGGAACGTCCGCGCCAAGCGCGAGGGCGCTCCTGGCACGGGCGGGCAGGTCTTCGTGGCGCGGCGCCAGCCCTCTCAGCACGGCGGCCGCATCCGCGGACCCTCCCCCGACACCGGCCGCAACGGGCAGGAGCTTTTCAAGCAGCACGGATGAACCCGCACCGCCTTTCACGAGAGAAGCCGCCTTCAATGCAAGGTTCTGCATCCCGGACGGAACCATCGCCGATTCCGTTCCCGTCACTGCCAGTTCCAGCGAGGGTCCGCTCTTGATGACCAAGCGGTCGTGGACCGGGGCGAAAGCAACCAGTGAATCTATCAGGTGATAGCCGTCGTTCCGCTGTCCGGTGACGTGGAGCGTCAGGTTGACCTTGGCCGGGGCGGCGACCTCAACCGTCGTCATTCGCCACTTTCAGCGGGGGAGCGCCTTCTTCAGCCAGGACGGCGTCGAGGCCTATTTCAAGCTTCCGGCGGATGCGGTCCGGATCGATGTCGTCATGGTCCGACTCGTCGGTTATGAGTGACAGGGCTCGATGCCACTGGAACTCGGCTTCGCGATGGCGTCCGACAGCCCAGTAGACGTCGCCAAGATGATCATTGACGATTGGATCGATTGGCAAGCGCTCGGCTGCGTCTTCCATGTGCGGGACTGCTTCTGCGTATCTGCCGAGGCGGTAGAGGCCCCAACCAAGCGAGTCGATGATGTGCCCGGCATCTGGGCGTTGCTCGACTGCGCGTTCGATGAGGGCAAGCGCCTCCTCCATGTTTGTCTGCAATTCCAGAAGCGAATAGCCGAGATAGTTCAAGACCGTCGGCTGGTCCGGCTTCAGTTCGAGCGCCTTTCGGAAATCTGACTCGGCCTGGTCCCATTGGCCGGTCCGCTCAAATGCAATGCCCCTGGTGAAGTAGATGATCCAGTGTTGCTCCATCGGTTCGCTGATCATCGAAATGGCGTTGTCGTAGGGCGCCTTTGATTCCTCGAACCGATCAAGCTCGCGGAGCAGGTCGGCAAGCGCGACATGGACTTGCAACAGATGCCCGTGGCTTTCGGTCAGTTGCTGCAGAACCTCGATGGCGGCACCCTCCTGCCCTGACTGTCGGAGCGCCTCGGCCCGTCCCATTTCGGCGGCATGGAACTGCGGATGGTCTCGCGGCACCTTGTCATAGACCTCGGTCGCGAGATCGTGCTGGTCCAGCTGCTCCAGCAGTTCCGCCGTCAGAAGCAAGGCGTCGATGTGGTCCGGGCGGAGCGCTGCGGCCATCCTGGCGTAGAGGAGCGTGTAGCTCCTTTGTGGCTCCTGACGCAGGGCGCTTGCGATGGAGTGGTATACCTCCGCCAGCCCGTCCCTTGCGCCGCGAACGGAGTTGAACGGAATGGTTTCGCCCGCTTCAAGCCGGGCACGCAAGTTCTCGAGATAAGGATCGCTCAGCGCGGAATTCCGGCTTTGTTCGATCAAGTCCAGCGCGTCGCCGTTGCGCTCAAGCTGGCTGAGAACTTCTGCGTATGCCACGACGCCACGCCGGGGAAGGCGAAGCACCATGCCGGCGTCGCCTGACAGGATGTGCGCCGCCCCCTCGAAGTCGCCGGCCGAAGCGAGAGCGAGCGCCTTGTGGTAGAGTCCGAAAATGCGGGTGGATTCGTTGTCTGTCTCTGCCACCGTGTCAAAGGCTTCAAGCGCTTCCGCCATGCGGCCCGCGCCAAGAACGGCCCACGGCTTTGTCAGGTCGTCGAACAGCGGTCCGACAGAAAGACCGTCTTCCATTGCACCGAGCAGGCTTGGCCAATCGTCGTCTTGCGCGGCCTTTCCGAGAAGGACCAGGCTTGTAACCTGGCTGCTTTCGCCGGCTGCGCGAATGCGCTCCAGCACCCTTGCGGCACTTTCGAGATCGCCGAGGCTCAGGAACGCGGCGCCCGTGCTTTCGAGAATCGCAAGATTGTCCGGGTCGCTGGCCAAGGCATCCGAGAAATGCTCGGCGGCCGCGCCGTAGTCGTTCGCCTTGAAGGCCGACCGGCCCGCAAGGTAGCTTCCCGCATCGGCAGCGGCGCCGGCTGCCGAGGGCCAGGTGCCGAGAGACAAGAGAAGGATGGGGGTCAAAAGGGCGAGACGCATTGGTGATTCCTGAACTTGCGTTGTGCAACCTAAGGTGAGGCAGGCACCTTCGCAATCCCGCGTCTCGCTGACAAAGGGAACTCCGGCATGCCCGGCGTCCGCGTACGCACACCGGATCTCGGGTGCACCGCTTCCGAGGCCCGTCGCTACATGTTCGGATAGTTCGGGCCGTCACCGCCTTGAGGCGTCGTCCACGTGATGTTCTGGCTTGGATCCTTTATGTCGCAGGTCTTGCAATGGACGCAGTTCTGGAAGTTGATCTGAAAGCGACGGTCTTCTCCTTCGCCCACGAATTCGTAGACGCCGGCCGGGCAGTACCGGGCCGAAGGACCGGCAAACGTTGGCCAGTTCACCTGCACGGGAATGTCGGGGTCGGACAGAACAAGGTGCGCGGGCTGGCTTTCCTCGTGATTGGTGAAGGAGTAGCTCACGCTGGTCAGGCGGTCGAAGCTGAGAACGCCGTCCGGCCTGGGGTACTCGATGGGCGCATGCCGCGATGCGTCCTCGGTGGAATCCGCGTCCGTCTTGCCGTGCTTAAGTGTCCCGAACAGGCTGAAGCCGCCGAAGATGGTCTGGAACCACATGTCGAAGCCGCCAAGGACAAGTCCGCCGAGCGGACCGAATCTGGCGTTCAGCGGCGCGACGTTTCGCACCTTCGTCAGGTCCTTGCCAACGGGTCCTGCGCGGAGTTCCACGTCATATGAATCCAGGACGTCGCCGCTGCGCCCTGCCGTGATGGCGGCATGTGCGGACTCGGCTGCGGCGATGCCCGAATGCATGGCGTTGTGATTGCCCTTGATGCGGGGCAGGTTCACCAGCCCGCTGGAGCAGCCCAGGAGGGCGCCGCCTGGAAAGGCCGATCGCGGGATGGATTGAAGACCCCCTTTTGTAACGGCACGGGCGCCATAGGCGACGCGCTTCCCGCCCCTGAGCACCTTTGCGATTTCGGGATGGTGCTTGAACCGCTGGAACTCCATGTACGGGAACAGGTGGGGGTTCCGGTAGTTCAGGTCGACGATGTAGCCGACGTAGACCTGGTTGTTGTCGAGGTGGTACATGAAGGATCCGCCCGACTGCCGGAATCCCAACGGCCAGCCGAGCGTGTGCAGCACAAGGCCCTCGTCATGCGCATTGGGGGGCACCTCCCAGATTTCCTTCATCCCGATCCCGAACTTGGGCACGTCCGAGCCGGCGTCGAGCGAGTATCTTGCGATTACCTGCTTGGAGAGCGACCCGCGAACGCCTTCCGACAGAAATACGTACTTGCCATGCAGTTCCATGCCGGGCTCGTGATTCTCCGACGGCGTGCCGTCGGGATTCCGTCCGAACTCGCCGGCGACGACTCCCTTGACCTCGCCGGCATCGCCAATCACCAGTTCGGAGCACGCCATGCCCGGGAAGATCTCGACGCCCAGGGCCTCGGCCTCGCCGGCCATCCAGCGGCACACGTTCCCCATCGACACTATGTAGTTGCCATGGTTGCTCAAGAGTGGCGGCATTATGAAATTGGGCACCCGGATCTTCCCGGCCTCGCCAAGCAACCAGAACCTGTCCCTCTTCACTTCGACACTGATCGGCGCGCCCTTTTCCCTCCAGTCTGGAAGCAGCCGGGTCAGCCCGCCCGGATCCAGGACGGCGCCCGAGAGAATGTGGGCGCCGACTTCAGATCCCTTCTCCAGGACGACGACATTCAGGCTTTCATCCAGCTGCTTGAGCCGAATTGCGGCAGACAGGCCGGCTGGGCCAGCACCCACGATCACGACATCGTATTGCATGCTCTCGCGTTCGATCACGGACATGGTTCCTTTCCCCGGGTTTGGTGCGGCCATGCCTATTGATCCGTTGCCTCATGGTCAATCGGGTGCTCTGATTCAAGCCGTGCGGGCACATGCGCTCGACCCGGGGTCGCCGGTTTGCTAGAACGGGCTGGCGAAACAGGCTAGCGTGGGCGTCATGGACAAGATACCGCTGACACGTTCGGGACACGTCGCGCTGAATGACGAACTGAAGCGGTTGAAGAGCGTCGAACGCCCGAAAGTCATCCGCGCGATCGCCGAGGCGCGCGAGCACGGCGATTTGAGCGAGAACGCGGAGTACCACGCGGCTCGCGAGCGGCAGAGCTTCATGGAAGGCAGGATAAGGGAACTTGAAGCGGTCCTGTCCTTGGCGGACGTGATCGAACCAGCCTCGCTCTCGGGCTCGGTGAAGTTCGGAGCAACCGTGGTGCTGTTCGACGAGGCCACGGAGGAGGAAAGATCCTACCAGATCGTCGGCGAGCCAGAGGCAGACATCGAAAGCGGCCGCCTCAATCTCAGGTCGCCGCTTGCACGCGCCCTTATCGGCAAGGACGAGGGCGACAGCGTCGAAGTGAACACGCCGGGCGGCATGAAGAGCTACGAAATCCTCAAGATCGAATTCGTCTGAGACAATGCCTGACGCGCCGATTCAACCCGCGAACGCCCCGGAAGGCCATTCAGGCATCGGGACAGAGCCCTGGCTCGGAATCGAGAACATGATCGCGATGCTGGCGACGGTGCTCTGGGTCGTGCTATGTGCGTTTCTGCTTTGGTCCGCGGAATCACTTGCTGGCGTCCTTCAGGTCCCGCTCCTCCATGTCGTTCTTGCCGTTGTGGCAGGGCTGCCGGCGGCAACGATCTGGATCGTCGCGTTCACGGTGAGGAACGCGCGCATCTCGCGTGCACAGAACGAGCGGCTTGTTCATGCCGTGAGAGCCTTGCGCGAGTCCCAGGCCAGCCAGGCCAGGAGGGATGAGCCGGCGGATCCCGGCATCCAGCGAAAGGTCGGCGAACTCGCCGCCGGCCAGGAGCGTCTAGAGGCGACCCTGGCGTGGATCCTCGACGCGGAAGGAATCACGAAGTCGGATTCGGAGAAGCCGACAATTTTCCGGCGGCAGGAGCCGGAACATGCGGCGCTCGAGCAGGAAGAGACACGACCCCTGACGGTCGCGGAGCTCATTCAGGCCATGAATTTTCCGGACACTGCCGAGGACATGAGGGGGATGGCCGCTTACAGGCGGGGCCTCAGGGACCAGACAATTGGCGGCTTGATCCGCGCCAGCGAGGACATCCTGACGCTGTTCAGCCGCGATGCCTTGTACATGGATGACCTGACCGCGGGTCGCACGCAGCCGAGGACGTGGCGAAAATACGCCGAGGGAGGGCGCGGAAGCGAGATAGCCGAGCTTGGCAAGGATCTTGATCGCGCGTGCCTGGAGCTTGTTGGCGGGCGAATGAAACAGGATTCCATCTTCCGCGACGCCGCGGAGCACTTTCTGCGCAACTTTGACAAGACGTTTTCCGAAATGTGCGACCAGCTTTCCGACAAGGAGATTGCCGCGCTGGCGGACACGAGAACGGCGCGAGCGTTCAGGCTACTGGGCAAGATCGAGGGCCTGTTCGACTAGGCCGGGCGCATGGGCTCGCCAATTCGCGTCAACCGTGCTCCTTGAGCAATCTCCGCTTCTGGCGGTTCCAGTCGCGTCTGGCCTCGGTTTCGCGCTTGTCGTGCTGCTTTCTGCCCCGGCCCAAGCCGAGCTTGATCTTCGCGATGCCCTTGTGATTGAAGTACATGACCAGGGGGACGAGAGTCATGCCCTTGCGCTGGGTCGCGTTCCAGAGATTGGACAGTTCCTTTCTCGAAACAAGGAGCTTTCGCCTGCGGCGGTCCTCATGGCCAAACATGGCCTGCTCGTAAGGCGCGATGTACGCATTGACCAGCCAGAGCTCCCCGTTCTCGACCGCAGCGTAGCTTTCGGCGATGTTCGACTGTCCAGCGCGAAGCGACTTGACTTCGGATCCCATGAGCATGATGCCGCATTCGATGTCGATCTCGATCGCGTAGTCACGGCGCGCGCGACGATTCTCCGCGATCACCTTGTAGTTCGGGTTGTCCGTTGGCTTCGCCATGGCCGGACCGGGATAGTCGGTCCGGTCGGCCCTGTCCAGAAACCGCGTCAGGCGTCCCAGGCCACGGGGACCGCTGCAGGTCCACGGAAAGCCCAGCCGAACAGCTTGACATGTCCCGCGAGCCTGAGCCCCGGCAGCGAGTCAAAGAGCATGGGCAAGGCCACTTCCGAAATCAGGCAGCGGGATGCGGCCGCACCCGCGCAGAAATGCGGGCCCGCGCCGAAGGGAATGGCCGCGGACGTGTTGCGCGTGATGTCAAAGGCGTCGGCCCGATCGAAATGCGCCTCGTCCCGGCCGGCGGAGGAGAACATCAGGAACACCCGCGCCTCCGGCTCAAGCACGATGCCGTCGATCCGTTCGCGTTGCGCAACCCGTCGGGGCGACATGCCGATCGGGCTGTGAAGACGCGCGTATTCGGAGAAGGCCATCTGCCAGGTCGCGGTGCCGTTTTGGATGAATTCCATCTGGTCCGGATGGTCAAGAAGTGCCCAGGCGGTTCCTGCAATCGCGTCTCTCGGTTCGTTCTGGCCTCCCGAAATCACCAGCTTCACGTTCGCCCGGACACTTTCCATCGGGAGCCCCGCATCGAGCTGCACCGCAAGCGCCGACATTTCGGGAGGGGAGTCCAGCTGCCGGTCGATGTGGCTGTCGATCAGTGCCGTGGCCGCATGGCAGCGGGCCTCGACATCCGCGTCCCCGGCATAGTTGGCGCATCCGTCGATCATTCCTTGGGAGCTGCCGTCCATCTCCTGGACGGCCATCGAGGTGAGGCCGGTGATGGCCTTCAGTGCCTCCGCCGAGACCGGCATTGCAAAGTCTCGGACAAGATCGCAGCGCCCGCGCGGCTGGAGCCTTTCGAGGATGCGTTTCGCGGCCGCCTCGAATTTCGGCTTCCAGTGATCGGCGACGGTGCGCGGGCTGAACGTGGGAAACAGCGCCCGGCGCTCCAGCATATGCGCCTCACCGTCCTTGCGCATCATGTTCTGTCCCATGAGGACGGTCATCAATCCGCCGGGCTGGTCGGACGACAGGACGTCCACCCGCTTCTCGTGACGATGGATGTCGTCGCGCCGCGTGAACAGCACGGCGTCCAGTTCGGGAACATGCGCAATCGGCGCGTGCTTTCTCATCCTGGCAAGATCAGGATAGGGGTCCGACGCAAAGCTCGCGAGATCGATGTGGTATTCCGGCGCCCTTGCCATGTTCGTGACGCTAATCGCCTTCGCGAAGGATTCAACCACGTTTGGCCTGTTGACGGCGTGTTCCCTTCCGGAGAGGTTCGGGACCATGCTTGTCCAGCTTGTGCTCGGCGCCGTGCTGACTCTCGCGACCGTTCTCGTTGTCGCCATGTCCTGGTGGGCATTGGAATCTGCATTGCTCCGTCTGCAGGCCTGGACGGCCAGGCCGCCTCACGGGCCCAGGCTGATCACGGTCCTGGTTCTTGTGCTCGCATGGACGCTCTGCGTGATTGCCGTCGCCGTCTGGTTCTGGACAATCGCCTTCGATCGTCTTGGCGTTTTCGCCAACGTCGGAGAGGCAGCCTATTTCGCGCTTGTGTCGTTCACGACGCTCGGATTTGGTGACATACTCCTGCCTGCGGAATGGCGGTTGCTTGGTGGGGTCGCGGCAGCCAACGGGCTTTTGTTGTTTGGCCTGCTCACGGCGATTTTCGTCGAGACCATTCGTGGCGTCCGCCTCGACCAGCGAAGCTCGAAGTGACCTGTAGTTTCCTGGCAGCCCACGGAGAGACGTCTCGTGGCGATTTCGGTCGGAGCCTGGTGAATCGCTGGATCCGGCATTCTTGTTGATGACAAGATTGATCGAGATTCCGTCGTCAAGACGGTTTGGTGACAATCCGCTGTCAACAAAGTAGCTTGACGACAGGATTGGCCCAGATCCTGTTGGCAAGGCGACTTGACGGCAGATCGCTACAAAAAGGTAGTTTGGCAACAAAGAACAACAAAATTCTGTTGCCAAGAGATCATTTTATGGCTTAAAAAGTGTCGGATTCGATTGACAACAAAGATGCCACTTAAATGATCGCCAAAACGCAGAATCTCTCGGAAGCGGTGACCTATCGGGTCGGTTCATTTCCACCTGAGACATTGGACTACGAAGCCTTGTTGGGGCCACTGGACGAAGCTGCCACGGCGCTCGCTCATTATGATGCCAAGATGTCGGGTATGGTAAACAGCAATCTTCTCCTTGCGCCTTTGACTCGACAGGATGCCGTGGCCTCCTCCCGGATGGAGGGCACGATCTCTACGATCGAAGACCTCTATCGATTGGAAGCCGACGAAGAGTCCGGAAGCCCAGAACCTAGTCTGGATGCTCGCAACGATGACGTGGAAACGTGGCTGTATTCTCGTGCCATGCGTGGCGCGCAACAAGCTTTGGAAAATGGCATGCCATTGGGGGAGCATCTGATCAAGACCACGCATGGAACGTTATTGTCTTTCGGGCGAGGGGCAAGCAGGCGCCCCGGTAGGTACAAAGTCGAGCAAAACTATGTCGGTGACGGCAGAACCGGGAAGATCCACTTTGTGCCGGTTGCGCCAGAGCAACTCGCTCCAGCCATGGAAAAGCTTGTTTGGTTCATCAACGAAAGCACGATGCGTCCGTTGATCCGCACTGCATTTGCCCATGTCGAATTTGAAGCATTGCACCCCTTTGAAGATGGCAATGGCCGGATTGGGCGAATGCTCATCACACTAATGCTCTGGAGACTGGGCGTGCTTTCGCAGCCGCACTTTTTCTTGTCTGGTTACTTTGAGGAGCACCGGGACGAGTACATCGAGAGAATGAGGGCGGTGTCGGCGTCAGAGGACTGGACCGGATGGGCCGTGTTCTTCTTGAAGGCCATGACTGGTCAGGCAGAAGTCAACGTCAGAGTGGCAGATGAAATTCTCAATCTCTATACTGACATGCGCGAGCGCTTCCGAGAAATTCTGCATTCACAGCATCATGACCTAGTACTCGATTTTGTGTTCGAGAGTCCGATTTTTCGAAATGATCGGCTTATCAGGCGGTCAGGTATCCCCCCCGCCACTGCAAGGGGCTTCTCGCGTCGCCTGGCCGAAGTCGGCCTGTTGCGTGTAATCGTTCCTTCTTCCGGTCGGCGGCCCGCAATGTACGCCTTTGATCCTCTTCTCGACGTTCTGAAAGTGTAACGTACGGTTCAGGTGCTGTGCGAACACTCCGATGCCGGCTGGCTTCACTTGTCTTTCTTGGCGTCCTTTCCAGAAGCCTCGTCGAAGGAAACACCCATCTGGTCGCCAACCTTCTTCAGGAGAGGCATCTGGACCGCCATGTCCATGATGGCGTCCATGGCCGAGGCCACGGGTGTTCGCGAAGCGCCGTCGCTGCCCTGGCTGCCAAGGCCAGTCACGTGATTGACATTGATCGAGTTGATCCTCTCGGCCGGCTTGACCATTTCGCCGACGATCTTTGGCATGGCTTCGAGCCGCGCCTTTTCGAGCTCCATGGCGACGAGCGCGTCGGTGCGGGCGTTCTCCGCCTCGATCCGCGCACGATCAGCCTCCGCCTCCGCAAGCTTGACGGCCTTCTCGGCCTCAGCCGCCTCGCGTCGGGCGGCGGCCTTGTCCTTGGCGGTGGCCTTGTCGCTCTCGGCCTCAATGGCTGCCCTTGCCGCCGCAGTCCTGGCCTCTGCTTCGGCAGCGACGCGTGCAAGTTCCGCGCGGCGTTCAGCATCTGCCAAGGCGCGGACGGTTTCCACGGCCTCTGCGGCCTTCACGGCCTCGGCCCGGGCGGCGTCCGCTTCCATCTGTGCGCGGCTTTCTTCCTGGCTCTTGGCGGCTATCGCAATCTGGCGGTCTTGCTCGGCGATGGTCAGCGCCTGTTCGCGCTCCACCTCCGCGGCCTGAATGCTGCGCTCCATCTCGATCTTGGCCTCGGTCGCCGCCCGCTCGCTGTCGGCCTTGCGCGTGGCGACCTCGGCAATCTGGGCGGCAGCGAGCGTTTCGATCTCCTGTTGCTGGGCGATCTCCGCCCGCCGCTCCTCGAGATCGATCTCCAGGCGCTTGCGCGAAGCCTCCATGGCCGCGCGGCGTACGGACACCTCGCTGTCCGCATCGATTTCCGCCCGTTCCTTCTTCGACTTGGCGATCACTTCCGCCAGCTTGCGCATGCCAACCGCGTTGAAGGCATTGTTTTCGTCAAGCGCCGAGAACGGCGTCTGGTCGAGCCCGGTCAGTGAAACGCTGTCGAGCTGAAGGCCGTAGCGCGATAGAGTGTCTTTCAGCATGTCGCGCACGTCCGCCACGAACTGCGCACGGTTTTCGTGCAATTCATCCATCGTCATGCGCGCCGCCACGGAACGCAACGCATCGACCAGCATCCCGTCGATCAGGTTGTGCAGTTCGTCGCGCTGGAACGTCCGCTTGCCGAGTGTCTGTGCCGCCCGCGTGATCGCCTCGGCATCAGGCATGACCGAGACGTAGAATTCCGCCCCGACGTCCACGCGCAGCCGGTCCTGCGTGATGAGCGAGGACTCGCCGCGCCGATCAACGTCCAGCCGGAGCGTCTGCATGTTCACCGGGCTGATTTCGTGAAAGTAGGGGATCGCCAGCACTCCGCCGTCGATCACCACGCGCCGCCCGCCGATGCCAGTGCGCAAGAGCGAGACCTCGTTCGTGGCACGCTTGTACCACCACGCCGCCAACACGATGACGACCGCAAGGACGACGACTACGAGAATGATCCAGCCTGCCATGCCCATCTTCCCTTCTCCTCTATAGACCGTGCTTGCCGCACAGGATGTTGGACGACATGCCCCCGTCGGCGGGGATGTTCGTGCCCCTGATCCAGGTCGTCATGTCAGAAAGCAGGAACATGATGACCGGGGCGATGTCTTCAGTGGTGCCGGGCCTGTCCATGACCTTGCGATCCTCCTCCGCCCGCGCCCCAAGCGTGCGCAGAAAGTCCCCCAGGATCGGCGTGTCCACCGGGCCGGGACTGACCGCGTTCATGCGAATTCCCCGGTCGCGCCAGGTCCAGCGGTTCTGCATCGTCCAGACGACCAGCGCCTCCTTGGAAAAGAAGTAGCTGCGCCCGCCCTCGCTCGACACCTTCCATCGTTCGATGAAGTCGTCCACGTTGTGAAAGCCCAGCGTGTCGGACGCCTTGATTGCATCGACCGCCTGCGGCCATCCGAACCCGGCCAGCGAGGCGACATTCACGATGCTGGCGCCATCGTTGAGTTTCGGGATCAGGCCGTAGGTCAGGTGCTTCAGCCCGATCAGGTTCACCTTCAGCAACAGGCCCGCCTCATGTGTCGGTGGCAGGCCTGCGTTGTTCACCAGACCGTCGATCCCGTCAGGCAGCACGTCGACCAGCGCGTCGATCGTCGCCTCGTCCGACAGGTCGGCGCGGTAGAACTCCTCCACGTGGTCGAAGTTCTTGTTGAGGTCCACGCCAAGGACCTCAGCCCCTTGTTCGGACAGGATGCGCACGGTTTCCCAGCCTATGCCCGACGAGGAGCCGGTGACGACGATGCGCTTGCCCTTGACGAGGTCTCTCATGGCTCAAAACGCCGGCGGATACGGCCGGCCCCCTTTGTCGAGCGTGATCCAGCGTGTCTCCATGAAAGTCTCCATTGCCCACCTGCCCCCGTGGCGGCCGACGCCGCTGGCCTTGGTGCCGCCAAAGGGTGCGTGGCATTCATCGTTGATGGACGAACAGTTGACATGCGCCATGCCGGTTTCCAGCTGTCGGGCGATGGCCATGGCCCGATCTTCGTTCCGCGAGATGATCCCGGCCGACAGCCCGTATTCCGTGTCGTTTGACATGGCGATCGCCTCGGCGTCCGTGCGGAAGGGCACGACGACGGCGAGCGGACCGAAGGTCTCGTCGTTCCACACGTCCATTTGCGGCGTCACGTCCGTCAGGATCGTCGGCTCCACGAACCGCCCGTTCACCGTGCCGCCCAGCGCCACCCTTGCGCCCTTCGCCACGGCGTCCTCGATCTGCGCGGCAACGCGGGCGACCTGGCGGTCGTTGATCAGCGGACCGATCGTGACGGACTTGTCGGCCACGTTGCCGGTCTTCAGCCTGGCGCCGCGAGCGACGAACTTTTGCAGGAACTCGGCGTAGACGTCCTCCTGGACGAGCACCTTTTCGACGCTCATGCAGATCTGGCCCTGGTGCATGAACGATCCAAAGCTTGCGGACGCGGTTGCCCGCTCCATGTCCGCGTCTTCGAGCACGATCAGGCTGTCCTTGCCGCCAAGCTCTATGCAGCACTTCTTGAGATGCGCCCCGCACTTGGCGGCGATCATGCGACCGACGGCAGTGGAGCCGGTGAATGAAATCCCCTTCACCGCAGGGTTGTCGATCAACTCGTCCCCCACTGCCGGCGTGCTGTCGCGGGACGCGGTGACGACGTTGAAGACGCCCGGCGGCACGCCTGCTTCCTCCAGCACCTCGGCAAAGATCAGGCCGCCCGCGTAGGGGGTTTCCTCGGACGGTTTCAGCACGATCGTGTTGCCAGCGCCGAGCGCAAAGGCAATCCCGCGTGACGTCAGTATGCCGGGCACGTTCCACGGGCTGATCACGCCGATCACGCCCATGGGCACCCTCACGGCAGTGGACACCTTGCCGTGGTGAGAAGGCAGGACCTCCCCGATCGCGGCGTAACAGAGCGCGCCTGCCGCCCGGAAGGTTTCGGCCACGTGGCCCGCTTCGAACACGCCCTTGCCGTAGTGGCCGCCGCCTTCGTGCTGGACTGCCGCCACGAAATCGGGAACACGCCCTTCCCAAACGTCGGCGATTCTCGCCAGCAGATGCGCGCGGTCCTGAAAGGGCCGGTTCGACCAATCGTGAAAGGCTGCCTGAGCGGCCTCGATCGCGGCGCGGGTCTCTGCCGCGCTGGCGTCGGGCACGCGTGCCCAGACGCTTCCGTCAGAGGGGTTGATGTCGTCGAACTGCCCGGCGGTCTGTTGCCACTGGCCGTTGATGTAAAGGCCCTTGATGTCTGGGGCGGTGCTTGCCTGGTCGAGCATGTCATTCCCTCTCTAGTTCGCCCGATGGGCGGCGGCGATAGACCTCCACCCGCGGCCGTCGGTACACCTCTATCACGGGCGGCCGGGCGGTCTGTTGCGGTTGGGCTGCCGGCGTCCATGCGGGCGCCGGTTTCGCGGCATGTGCCGATCGGCTTCGCGCGGCCTTCGCGGCTTCCTCAATGTCCTTCATCACGACCGTCAGCCGATCGCCTGCCAGCCGGTCGGCGGCGGCGCGTGCGTCAGCAGGAGCTTGGCTGGTCACGCTTGCGGATTGGCGCGCGGCCTTCGCCACCAGGTCGGTTATCGACAGTCCGGCGTGCTGGTCGGCGCTGCGCTGCGGCTGCGGGCGAGCGGCAACGGCAGGCACGCTTGGCAAGGGTGCAGTTTCAGGCGCGGCGGTCGTCGGCGTCCGTGCCGATGCCCTTTGCCCGCCAGCGCCGAGATATGCCTCTTGGACCGCCGGGTCGCGAGCGAGCCGGGCCGCCGTGTCCTCATGGACGATCCGCGTGTTCTCCAACAGGTATCCACGATCCGCGATTGCCAGGCTCTGCTTTGCGTTCTGTTCGACAAGCAGCACCCCGATGCCGAGCGACTTCACCTGGGCAAGGTTCTGGAACAGGTCCTTGCAAAGCAGGGGCGACAGGCCGAGCGATGGTTCGTCGAGCATCAGGATTTCCGGTGCCGACATCATCGCGCGCCCGATGGCCAGCATCTGCTGTTCGCCGCCCGACATTGTTCTCGCGACCTGGCCCTGACGTTCCCCCAGTGCCGGAAAAAGGTCGAGCACGCGGTCAAGGTTCTCTCGCTCTCCGTGCCGGGCACGCGCAGGATAGGCCCCGAGCAGGAGGTTCTCCTTCACGGCCAGATCGCCGAAGATCCCGCGTCCCTCGGGCACGAGAACCACGCCCTTCTCGACGATTTCATCCGGGCTCAGCCCGGTCAGCGCATCGGCCCCCAGCCGGATCTCGCCGGACACCTTGCCCTCGCAAATCCCGGCGATCGCGCGCAGGAGCGTCGACTTGCCGGCTCCGTTTGCACCGAGGATCACGACTATCTCGCCCTGCGCAACCGAAAGCGACACTTCGTTCAATGACGGGTGCTGGCCGTAGGCGGCGGAAAGGCCCTTCACCTCAAGCATCGTCGTCCCCCAGGTAGGCGCGGATGACGTTCGTGTCGCTCAGCACTTCGTCGGGGCTGCCTTCGGCTATCTTGGTACCCGACGACATCACGACGCAGCGGTCGCAGAGCGAGCGGATTGCGTCCATCACGTGCTCGACCAGCACAACCGTGCGACCCTCCTCACGCAAGGCGTGGATCAGCTCGATTCCGGTTTCCAGTTCGGTCGGGTTCAACCCCGCCAGCCATTCGTCAAGCAACAGCACCTGCGGTTCCCCGGCGAGCGTGCGGGCGAGTTCCACACGCTTTTGGTCGATGTAGGTGAGGGAAGATATCGGCGCATGGCTCATCGCGTCCATGCCGACGCGGTCGAGAACGCCGTGGGCGAAATCCTCGGCCTCGCGGCCCCATCGGCGGCGGTGGCCGTAGACTGCGCCCGCAATCACGTTTTCCAGCACGGTCAGGCCCGGCAGGAGCCGCACCAGCTGGAACGTCCGGCCCACGCCTTCACGCGCGATCTTCTGCGCCGGCAGGTCGGAGATGTTGCGGCCCCGCATCGAGATTCGGCCCTCGGTCGGCTTCAGCGCACCCGAAATCATGTTCAAGACCGTGGTCTTCCCGGAACCGTTGGGGCCGATGACACCCACCATCTGATGCTCCGCCACATCGAAGGACATGTTCGATACCGCGACCAGCCCGCCGAAGCGCTTGGTGACGCCCTTCACGGACAGGACTGCACCCGACTGCCTCAAGGCCGCCCCCTGATCCGCGCGTGCAACTCGCCGATCCGGCCGACGACCCCGTTGGGCAGGACGTAGACGATCAGCAGGAAGCAGACGCCGAGGAAGAGGGTCGACTGGTTCGGGAACTGGATAGCGACCCACTCCCAGATGATCGTGAAGGGAATCACGCCTACCAGCGGCCCCCACAGCCTGCCGGACCCGCCCAGGAGCGCCATGATGACGACGAGGAAGCTCAGCTGGGGTGAGAACACCTGGTTCGGCTCGATGTAGCTCCATCTCGGCGCGATCAAGGCGCCGACGAGGGCTGCAAAGAAGCCGGTGCTGGTGAAGAGGATGACCTTGGCCGTTGCCGTGTTGATGCCCACGTGGCGTGCGACGGTTTCGTCGCCGCCGATGATGCGCAGCGCAAACCCGATGCGTGACCGGGTGACCCACCAGCCCAGCAGGTACACCGCTGCGGCAACGGCCAGCAGCATCCAGAAGATGTGCTGGTCGCGCAGGTCGGTCAGCACGTAGAGCCCGCGGCTGCCCAGGAAGTTGTTCTGCACCCAGCTGACGACATTGCGGATCATCTCCGCCAGGCCGAGCGTGAAGATCACGAAGTAGACTCCCGAAAGGCGCAGGGTGGCAAAGCCGATGAGCGCCGCGAGGATGGCTCCGACAACCGGGGAGATTGCTGCCATGATCCAGAAGGGCTGGGCGTAGTCGCTCATTCCCGTGCCGACGAGATAGCCGCCCACGCCGAAGAACGCGCCGGTGGCGAGCGAGATGTAGTGCGTCGGCCCGGAAAACAGCGCCCAGGAGGTGGCCAGGGCGATGTACATCATCGCCGTCACGCCGATGGACAGCCAGTAGCCGTTCGCTCCCAGCGGGAAGAGCGCCGCAAGCGCCACGAGAATCGCTGCGCACAAGAGCTCTGTCCAGCTCGCCGACTTCATGCCGGGCGCCTTCCGAACAGGCCCTGCGGGCGGAAAAGGAGGATCAGGACAAAAATCAGGTATGCGGCCGCGAGCGTAAGGCCCGGGTCGACGAGGCTGGCGACCGCCGTTTCGACGACGCCGAGGATGACGGCGGCCACGATGGCTCCGCGGATGTCTCCCACGCCCCCCATGATCACGATGATAAGGGCCTTCATGGTGAAGACCACGCCGATGGACGCGTCAAGGGTGATGAACGTCGAGATCAGTGCCCCGCCCACGGCGGTGATCGCGCCGCCGAGCGCGAATGCCAGGGCCGAGACGCGCGGGACGTTGATGCCGACCAGTCCGGACGCCTCGGTCGAAACCGAAACCGCCCGCACCGCAACGCCGGGCCGGCTCAGGTTGAGCCAAAGGTACAGGGCGGCCCCGATCAGCACGGCTATCGCGAAGGCCAGCACCCGGTTCAGCGACGTCGTCGAGCCAATGATCGAGACAGGTTCGCTGAGATAGTTGTAGGCGAAGAACCCGCCCTCGACCGAGATCATCAGGCCGATGATGATGAAGGACATTCCGAAAGTGGCGAGGATCGAATCCACTTCCAGGGCCCCTTGCGACTTCGCCCGGCGCACGAGCGGCGTCAGCAGGAAGCGGTAGACCAGCCAGTTGCCGGCGAAGCTCACGGGGATCACGAGGATCACCGTCAGGAGGGGGCTGACCAGCGCGGTGGTGTAGAGCCAGAACGCCGCCAGCGCCCCAAGCACCAGCACCTCGCCATTCGCGAGGTTCATGATCCGGGCCACGCCGTATTGCAGGTTCAGGCCCATTGCGACCAGGGCGTAGGTGCCTGAAAGCAAGAGGCCAGAGACCAGGATGTCCAGCATCGTCGGATTCCGCAAGTGGCCGCCCGGCGCATCAGCGCCAGGCGACGGTGTCGGGGATCACTCTGCCCAGCCGTCCTTCAGACGCACAGGCACCGCCCCTTCGACGTTTGATCCCTTGACGCCGCGGAACACTCCGTCCTGCCACTGGCCCACGGACCAGAAGGTGTTGGAGAAGTTGTTCTCGAAGCTGAGCGTGCCCATCACCGTGTCGAAGCTGTTGTCCTTGATGAACTGGGTCACCACGTCGCGGTCGAGCGTTCCGGCACCTTCAATCGCCTGTTCCAGGATCTGCAGCGCCGCGTAGGTGTTGGCAGACGCCCAGTAGTCCGCCACCTTTCCGGTGACTTCCATGTGGGCGGCGCGGTACTCCGCGATGGCCGGATCATCCACGTTGGTGCCGCCCGCGCCAAGCACGTTGTTGATCTTGTTGCCAAAGGCGCCGCTGAAAGACGGGAAGCTGGTGGCAACCGCCGAGTAGTAGACCGCCACGTCCAGGTCCTCGACAATGGCCTGTTCGGCCAGGCCGAAGCTGTCCGGCGGGTAGGACCAGGCCACGAACGCTTTCGCGCCGGAGGCCTTCGCGCCCTTCATCACCGGGCTCAGGTCGGGCGTGCCAAGGGGATAGGACTTGTCGTAGACAAGCTCGAATCCCGCCGCGGTGAACAGCTCGCGCGCACGGTCCGCCAGCTCGATCCCGAAAGCGTCGGCAACGTTTACCATCGCGACCTCGTTGCCGATGGCGCCCGCATCGCGCTGCTCCACCAGGATGTCCCTCACGCCTTCGACGAACGCCGTCGTCGTGCCAAGCGTGAAGAAGAGGTTCGGGTACCTTGCCGTAAGCTCGTCCATCTTGTCGGTGATGGCCGAGACGGCGACCATCGGGTAGCCGTAGCGGCCGTAGATCGGCGCGGCGGCGATGTTGAACCCCGTGCCGTAGGGCGCGACAACGAAGTCGACGTTGTCCTGTTCCGCAAGGCGCTGGGCAAGCTTGATGTGCTCGCCAGGATTGGTCTTGTCGTCGTACTCGATCAGCTCGATGGTCATCTTCTTGCCGCCGACGTCGAGCCCGCCGCGGGCATTGACCTGCTCCACCCACAAATTGATGTTCGGCCATTGCGTGACGACCGCGCCACCCGCAAGGGGACCGGTCTTGGGTGCGATTGCGCCAACCTTGATGACGTCCTGGGCAAGCGCCGCGCCCGCCGTCACGATGCCGGCCGCCAATGCGCCGGCGGCAGCCAGATTGACGAGACTTCTGTGAAACATGATCTTTTCCCTCCCATGCGTTGACGATGCTTCCTGGCGGTTTGTCCGCCAGTCGAATCAAGGTCAAAGTGAGACTCTGCATTTGTTTCGAGGGATATTCTAGAAGAAAGTCGAACGGTGGCCGCCCGTTCCTGGTCGCCCGTTGTTCTCTTGCCTTGCAGCGGGGTCGTGGCGGCAAGGGAGGTGTTGGCGCCTTGGATCAGTCCCTGGCGAACATCGCCGCCTTCAAGGTGATTCTCCCGGACGGCAAGCGCATGGGATGGGCGGGCAATGCAGTTGAACGAATGTCCGGCCCAAGACCGGCATGGACGCCGCACTTGGTTGCTTTCCTGTATGTCAAGATTAAGTTTGCCATTTAGAACAACGGCATTATGGTACTACAGTGAAAAGCGCCGGTGCACGCTGTGCTTTTGGAACCGCTTGGGGACTCCGACGGGCCTGCGCGGTCTTTCGCAGACCAGTACAAAGGGGCCAGGACCGAGAGTCGTGCCGGACGACCAAATGCGATCAAGTTGACGGAGGGGCCTACATTGTCGCAGACCATTCTGTTTGCCGGAAGCAGTGGTAACATTGCGCGTGCAGCCATTGCGGCATTGGACGGAAAGGGCTTCCACATCAGGGGCGGGATCCGTGATGTAGAGCAGGGAAACCGGCTCTTCGCAGGTCTTGCCGATGTTGAGGTGGTCGAGCTCAACATCGAGAAACCGGCAACCGTGCGTGCCGCGTTTGAGGGCATCGACTACCTGTACTTCGCAACTCTTCTCGCGGTGCCTGGCGAATTCGAAGAGACCTTTGTCCGGGCCGCGGTCGAAGCGGGCACGGTAAAGCACATCGTTCACTCAACAGGTTCGACGGCCTCGGTGCCGGATGCTTTCCCGCGTTGCAGCGAGTTCATATTCGAGCGCGAGGCTCATACCCGCGACAGCGGCATCGGCTGGACGATCACGCGCCCCTGCATGTTCATGCAGAACCTGTCGAGCATGCAGGCCGGTTCCATCCGTGACGAAGGATGCTGGACCGAACCGATCGCTGCTGACGCAGAGATCGCCTATGTCGATGCAAGAGACGTTGGCCTTTGCGTGGCTGCGATATTCCAGTCGCCGAGGGAGCACCTCGGCAAGGTCTACACGATCACGGGCCCCGACGTGATCACGAGTGCCCAAATGGCTAGGAGAATTTCTGATGGCATCGGGTCGAAGGTCGAGTACCGACCGATTTCCGCCGACGAATGGACCACGCGAAACTGGGGCGATGTGGACGTCTCCAGCGGTGAAAACTGGCTCTTCGAGGTTCTGCGCGAAAACTACGTCGGGTTTTCAGAGGGTGCCGAGGGCCGGAACATCCTGAACGACAATGTCAAGAGGATCACCGGAACGAATGCCCGGGATTTCGCCAATTTCGTCTCGGAACACGCGGACGCCTGGCGCTGAAGGCTGGAAGACTGGAGGAGGGGCAACATGGACAGGGATCGGCTCGCTGCAATCGAGGATCGGCTGGCAATCCGCGAATTGCGCAATCGCTACTGCTTCTACATCGATTCCGAACAATGGGACATCGCGGCGCACATGTTCGTCGAGGATGGCGAGTTCGAAGGCATCGAAGTTGCGCGCGGGCGGGATGAAATCCGCGACTGGTTCTCGCGCAGCGTGCCGGAGACCTTCGCCAAGGCCTGGCACATGTGCACGAATGCCACGACCTTTCTGGATGGCGACAAGGCGACCGGCACCACGGCGTTCAACTTCTACTGCATCGACGATGGTGTCGCGAAATTCGCGCTGGGCCACTACGAGGACACGTTGGAGAAACGGGACGGTGAGTGGTTCTTCCGCAAGCGCAAAGTCCATTTTGATGTCTTCGTCGACTGGAAAGAGGGCTTTGGTGCCGCAATTCCGGCGCCGGGGGCCTGAAGACCGTGCAGTTGCAAGGCAAAGTGATCGTCGTCACCGGTGCTGGACAGGGGATCGGTGAAGCCGGCGCAATCGAGCTGGCTGCCCATGGCGCTGCCGTGGGGTGCGTCGACCTGTCGGGAGAGAACGCAGACCGCACGGCGGATGCGATCGTGAAGGCGGGCGGAAAAGGCATGGGTCTGTGTGCGGACGTGACGGACTATGCTGCTGTCGAAGCGGCGGTCACGAAGACCGCCGAAGCGTTCGGGTCCCTGTCCGGGGCATTCAATTGTGCCGGCTACATCGGGGATACGGCAAACATCACGGAATGCAGCGAAGAGAACTGGTCGCGCGTCATAGAGGTCAATCTCACCGGCACGTTCCTTTCCATGAAGGCGCAGATGCTTGCCATGGAAGACGGTGGCGGGTCGATCCTAAATGTCGCCTCCGGCGCAGGCCTCGTGGGCGTGCCGGGCAGGCCGGGCTATGTCGCATCCAAGCACGCGGTGATCGGACTGACTCGTGCCGGCGCCCTTGAAGGCGCTTCGCAGAACATTCGCGTCAACGCCATCTGCCCCGGCTCCGTCCGAACGCCGATGCATGAAGCAGTGACAAGGAAGGATCCCGAGGTCGAAGCGCAATGGGCTGCCGCGCATCCGCTGGGACGTATCGCCGAGCCGGTCGAACTTGGACAGTGCGCGAGGTGGCTCTTGTCAGATGAGGCATCCTTCATCACCGGTGCGGCGGTGCCCGTCGACGGCGGCTATACGGCGCAGTGACGGGCGCCACAATTCAACAGTTCAAGCCGGACAGCAGACATGAGCGAGTTTTCGGGGAAAGTGGCAGTCATCAGCGGTGTGGCCTCGGGCATCGGCGCCGCGTGCGCACAGGAATTTGCAGAGCAAGGCGCAACGGTCGTCGGTGACGCCACGCAGGCCCGCACCTGGACGCAGGCAGCGAATGCCGCAGCGGACGAAGGCGGGGCCCGCTTTCTGATCAATGTCGCTGGTTTCAGCCAGCTTGAAGACAATGCCCTCACGCTCACCGAGGAGGATTTGCAAAAGCTCATTGACATCAATCTCAAGAGCGCCTGGCTGGGCGTAAGGCACGTTGCGCCGCAACTGCAGAAAGACGGCGGCAGCATCGTGAACATGTGGTCAGCGGCTGCATTGAACGGCGCACCAAACCACGCCGCCTATTCCGCGTCAAAGGGAGCCTTCCTGGCCCTGACCCGGCAACTGGCGATTGAATTGGCTGGCAATGGAATCCGGGTAGACGCAATTTGCCCGGGACCAGTGGACACCCCGATGGTGAACACGAACACGCCGGAGGCCATGGAGGCGATGATCAATGCCGTCCCGCTGAAACGCATGGCGCCGCCCAAGGAAGTTGCGTCGGTCTTCTTGTTCCTGTGTTCCACAGCTGCAAACTCGATCACGGGCGTGACGCTTCCGGTCGACGGAGGCATGTCGATATCGCTCTGACCGGCGCGAGGTCCGGATCTGCGAGCGCCGACGCACAGCAACCCGCCGTTGCCCTGGATGCCCCGCAAGTCCTCGATTCTCCCGTCAGGCGGTTCGAAAGCGACGCTCGCAGCTACAGTTCGAGATGAACTCTCGCCGCACGAAGGATGCGGCAGCAGAGATTCAGGCGCCTGTGCCTTCGGTCTGCGTGGCTGCGCTGCCGGCACGGGTGGCGCGACCACGGAAATTGACGAATCCGCGACATCGCGCGGCTGCCCAGATCCGGAACGCTGCAGGCCAGGAACGGCCTACGTCAGGATGCCGGCTCCGGCCATGGCCTCGCGAATCGCGTTCCTCGTCGGTTCGCTCGGTGTCACGATCGGCAGGCGAACTTCCTCGCGGCATCGGTCCAGCAGCGAGAGCCCGTACTTTGCGCCCGCCAGGCCGGGTTCCGTGAAGATCGAGACATGCAGCGGCATGAGCCGGTCGGTGATCTCGAGGGCCGTCTCGTAGTCGCCTGCCAGGGTGGCGGCCTGCATCCTGGCACAGAGTTCGGGCGCCACGTTTGCCGTCACGCTGATGCATCCTGTTCCGCCATGAGCGTTGAAACCAAGTGCGGTCGCATCCTCGCCTGAAATCTGCAGGAAATCCTTGCCGCAGGCCATGCGCTGCTTCGGCACGCGAGACAGGTCGCCGGTGGCATCCTTGACGCCGACGATGCGCGGCAGCTTCGCCAGCCTCGCCATGGTCTCCACCGACATGTCGATGGCCGAGCGGCCGGGAATGTTGTAGATCAGGATCGGCAGCTCGGCTGAATCATGCATCTCCTTGAAATGCTGGTAGAGACCTTCCTGCGACGGCTTGTTGTAGTAGGGCGTCACGACAAGCGCCGCATCGGCACCAACCCTTGCGGCATGCTGCGTGAGGCGAATGCCTTCCTCCGTGTTGTTCGAGCCTGTCCCGGCAATCACCGGTACCCGGCCGTTCGCGGCTGTCACGACCTCCTCGACCACCGCTTCATGTTCTTCATGCGAAAGCGTCGGGCTTTCGCCCGTCGTGCCTACGGCGACGAGGCCGGTCGAGCCACACTCGATTTGCCATTCGACCAGCGACCTGAGCGCCTCGATGTCCAGCGCCCCATCCTTGAAAGGGGTCACGAGTGCCGGGATCGAACCTTGGATCATGACGTGCCTCCACCGTGTCGCGACATGAATGCTGCGTGACCCCGCACAACCTATAGTCCGCACAGGGAATTGCCAAGGCTGTCCTAACGTGCTTTCATGCGGGTGCCGGGGGGCACGAAAGAGCGGATTGATTTCATGTTCAAGGCCCTGATTGCGGCGATTCTACTGAGCGGATGGACAACGGCCGGGCTTGCCCAGACAAGTGCCGAGATTGCGAGCTACAAGCTTGCGGTCGAAGCCATGAAGGCAGGCGACTGGGAGACGGCGCGCGCCGAAGCGCAGCGCGCGGGGCCTGTCGCCCGCGACATCATCGAGTGGCGGCGGTTTCGTGCGAGCGAGGGCGATTTCGTTTCGGTCCGGAAGTTTCTTTCCCGCCGCGCGGACTGGCCCGGGCTGAAGCTCCTGAGGCGCAGGTCCGAAACCAACGTGCCCGTCGGGGGCCGTCCGGTGGAGGTCATCGACTTCTTCTCCAGCCAGCCGCCCCAAACGGGCGCCGGCGCACGCGCCCTGGTTGCCGCCTACCGTTCAAGGGGCCTTCATGCCGAGGCCGAGGCGGAGGCGGTGCGCGTCTGGCAGACCATGCTCATCGAACAGGAGGATCATGACGCGCTTCTCCAGGAATTCGGGAGCGCGCTCAGGCCGCATCACGAAGCCCGGCTCGACATGCTGCTTTGGCGTGGCGCGAGGCAGAACGCCGAGCGCATGTATCCGCTTGTCAGCAACGGCTGGGTGGCCCTCGCAAGGGCACGGCTGGCCCGGCGCGGGACCGGGTCAGGCGTCGAAGTCCTGATCGGAAAGGTGCCAGGAAGCCATCGCGATCATCCTGGCCTGGCCTTCGAGATCATGCAGTGGCGGGCACGAAACGGCGACAACCTGGAGGCGGCGGCTCTCTTCTTCGAGGCGGGCGAGAAGGGGCTCGGACGGCCTGCCCGCTGGGCGGGGTGGAGAAGGTCGCTGGCGCGTGGATTGATGCGCGACGGCAAGGCCGAACTGGCATATCGGCTTGCGTCACGGCACGGGCTGCAAGAGGGATCGAGCTACGCAGACCTGGAATGGCTCTCGGGGTACCTGGCGCTGACCTACATGAACGACGGACAGGTCGCGCTGCATCACTTCAAGCGTTTCCGGGATGCGGTGGAAAGGCCCATTTCCCTGGGCAGGGCGGGCTATTGGCAAGGGCGTGCGCGCGAATTGCTGGGAGACCTGGCCGGCGCGAGGAGCGCCTATGCCCTTGGCGCCCGGCATCAGACGAGCTTCTATGGCCTGCTGGCGGCCGAAAGGGCGGGCATTCCGCTTGATTCGGCGCTGCGAGGCGAGGAGACGTTTCCGCAGTGGACGAGCACCACGTTGCCGCAGAGTTCGGTTTTTGCGGCGGTGCGGTTCTTCATTGCGTCAGGTGAGCGTGACCAGGCTGAACAGTTCGTCAGCCACATGGCCGAGACCCTGCCACGGCACGAGCTCGGAAGTCTCGGGGAGTACGTGCTGGCGGAGGACGAGCCGCATCTCTCGGTGGCCATCGCCAAGCAGGCCGCAAGACGAGGCATCGTTCTGCCAAGGTACTACTTTCCGATCGCGCGGATGGGTGTCTCCAATTTCCCGATACCGAGGGAACTCGTGCTGGCCATCACGAGACAGGAAAGCGAATTCGATCCCGCCGTCCGCAGCCGCGTGGGTGCGCTGGGCATCATGCAACTGATGCCCGATACCGCCAAGGAGGTCGCAGCATACCTGGACGTGCCCTACAGCAGCAGCCGGATGCTCTCGGACACGTATTACAACACGCGGCTGGGAACGGCCTATCTGGACGAGCTGCTGGAACGGTACGACGGGAATGTCGTGCTGGCCGCGGCGGCGTACAATGCCGGTCCGGGCCGCGCCGATCGCTGGACTGATTCGCTGGGTGATCCCAAGCGGAGCGACATGGTCGACTGGATCGAGCACATTCCCTACAACGAAACGCGGAACTACGTGATGCGTGTTGCCGAAGGAATGCTGATCTATCGGGCCAGGCTTGGCGGAAATCTCGGCCCTGTGACCTTGAGCCGGGAGATCGCGGACTGGCGGGGTCACGAACGGGCTGTTCGGAGCGGATGGTCAGGATGGACGTCGGTTCGGCCGCGACTCCGGCCAGCGCCCCTGACCGATTGAGACGCTTGACAGTACACGCGCGCTGCCGCGGACGCCGGCCCGGGATGACGCTCCGTCCAGCGCGGCGGATTCCTGAACGTGGCTGCACGCCGGGCGCGATGCCCGTCTGCCGGCATTCAGCGCAGCGAACGTCCCTTCATGATCGCGTCTGGCCCGAACTTCTTGCGTATCCTGTCCGATGCACGTTCGGCCGCGGCCCGGATGCTTGACCCCGGATCCAGGAGATCACCTCCCGCGTCCGCGTCCGCAACGGCATCGAGATGGGAAAGGCCGACGCCGAGCAGCCGATATGGGCCTTCATCGCCGACCTGGTCGAAGAGCGTCCGTGCAGTGCCGTAGATGCGGTCCGCAATTTGCGTTGGTTCCGGAAGGCCGGACTGGCGCGTCAGCAAACGGTGATTGGCGCGCTTCAGCTTCAGCGTGACCGTGCGTCCTGCCAGATCCTTGGCCTTTGCCCGATCCGACACCTTTTCGGCGAGGCGCCAAATGTGGCCGTCGAGAATGCCGGGATCCTTGGTGTCTTCTCCGAAGGTGGTTTCGTTCGAAATCGACTTGACCGGGGTCTTCGACGAAACAGCCCTGCGGTCCTCCCCGCGCGCAAGGTGGTAGAGACGCTCGCCATAGCTTCCGAAGCGCGCAATCAGGTCCAGCCGTTCCCAGCGAAGCAGATCGGAAAACGTCCGTATTCCGGCCCTTTCCAGGGATGCCTGCGCCTGGTGACCGACCCCCCAGATGAGACTCACGGGCTGCTCGCTCAGGAAGCTGGCCGTTTCGGTGCGGCCGATCACGGAAAAGCCCCTGGGCTTGTCCTGATCGGACGCCACCTTGGCCAGGAACTTGTTGTGGCTGAGGCCGATCGAGCCGGAGAGCCCAAGCTCGTCCTCCATGCGCTTCACGAGGCCCGCGAGCAGGACCGCCGGCGGATCACCGTGCAGCCGTTCCGTTCCGGTCAGGTCCATGAAAGCCTCGTCCAGCGAAAGTGGCTCGACCGCCGGCGTCAGGTCTTCCATCATCGCGCGTATCTTTCGGCTGACATTGACATAGACGGCCATTCGCCCCTTCAGCACCACCGCGTCCGGGCACAGTTTCAGCGCCTGGAACATCGGCATGGCTGACCGGACACCCCGAATGCGCGCGATGTAGCAGGCCGTGGACACCACGCCCCGCTTTCCGCCGCCGATGATGACTGGCTTGTCGTTCAGCTCCGGGTTTTCCCGCTTCTCCACGCTGGCATAGAACGCGTCGCAATCCATGTGCGCGATCGAAAGTTCGAAGAGTTCGGGATGCTCCATGATCCGTGGCCGACCGCAATCCGGGCATCGGCGGCCGGACTCGAACCTAGTCAGGCAATCGCGGCAAAGCGCAGGCATGTTCGGAGGATATCGAATTGCCGCGACCAGCGACAGGACCATTCCGGCGGGGTTGGCGCACCTGCACGGCGGGAAGCGTTTGCGTTGGCAACTTCCACTGACCCGTGAAATCAATGCTTGCGACGGCTAGGCCGTCAGTTTTGTCAAGTACATGATTCCCATCTTTTGTCACGGCAAGATCCGTAGTAGCGGCATGACAGCATTCGGAATTCTTGCGAGGCGTCCGGAAGCGGGAAGGACCAGACTCGCCCATGGCACGCCCTTGGCTCCTTGCGCCCCCTTTCCCATATCGTTGGACGCGGGGACACAAACTGCATAGCTTCGCGGAAACGCAGCGAAAGTGAAGGAACGAAAATGGACATCCTTGATACCATCTCCTTGTCCGGTGGCGGCATTGCGATGCTCTTGCTGGCGGTGTTCATACTGCTTTGCGTCTATCTTGGCATCCGGATCGTGCCCCAGTCGGAAAAGCACGTGGTCGAGCGCTTTGGACGCCTGCGCACGGTCCTCGGCCCGGGCATCAACCTGATCGTGCCCTTTCTTGACAAGATCCAGCACAGGATATCGGTCCTTGAGCGGCAGCTTCCCAACGCCAGCCAGGATGCAATCACGGCTGACAACGTGCTCGTGCAGGTCGAGACCAGCGTCTTCTACCGGATCACCGCGCCGGAGAGGACGGTGTATCGCATTCGTGACGTGGACGGCGCGATTTCCACGACCGTCGCGGGCATCGTGCGCGCCGAAATCGGCAGGATGGAGCTGGACGAGGTGCAGGCGAACCGCGCGGCCTTGATCTCCACTATCAAGGACAGCGTGGAGGACGCCGTGGAGAACTGGGGGATCGAGGTGACCCGCGCCGAAATTCTGGACGTGGATCTTGACCAAGCAACCCGCGACGCGATGCTGCAGCAGTTGAACGCCGAACGGGAGCGGCGCGCCCAGGTGACGCTTGCCGAAGGCGAGAAGCGCGCGGTGGAACTGGCGGCCGATGCCGAACTCTATGCGGCGGAACAGGCAGCCAAAGCGCGTCGCGTTCAGGCCGATGCCGAAGCCTACGCCACCGGCGTTGTTGCAAAGGCGATCCAGGACAACGGGCTGGAGGCCGCTCGCTACCAGGTCGCGCTAAAGCAGGTCGAGGCCCTGAACGCGCTCGGCGGTCGCGAAGGATCGAACACCATTGTCTTGCCTGCCAACGCGATCGAGGCCTTCGGCGATGCCTTCAAGATGCTGAAAGGGAAGTCGCAATGACGTTCTGGTCGCTTTGGTGGGTCTGGATGATCGGAGCGCTGATCCTTGCGATCCTTGAAGTCGTTGTCCCCGCCCAGGTGTTTCTGGGGTTCGCGATTGGTGCGGCGTTGGTCGGGCTCGCCCTGCTGGCCGGCATCCCCGGCCTGGCCGGCTCCCTGTCGGCCCTTGCCTTGGCATTCGCCGTGGCATCGCTTCTGGCATGGGTGATCGTGCGCCGACTGCTGGGCATTCGAAAGGGCCAGGTGAAGCACTTCGACCATGACATCAACGAGGACTGAAGGCATTGACGGGCGCGTCCTGCCAATGCCGGTCGTCCCGCCCGCCGCCGGAATTCTGCCGGACTACTCCGTGGAAAGGGCGCTCCTTGAAAGCGGGGCCCGAGAAGTCGCCGGAGTGGACGAGGCCGGGCGGGGTCCCTTGGCGGGACCAGTGACTGCCGCCGCTGTCGTGCTTGACGCCAAGGCGCTTCCTTCCGGGATCGACGATTCGAAGAAGCTCGGGACGAAGGCGCGCGAACGCGCCCTAGAAGGGATCATGGCATGCGCGAGAGTCTCCGTGGCGCATGCCACGGTCGAGGAAATCGACAGATTGAACATTCTTCATGCATCGCTTCTCGCCATGAAGCGTGCCGTGGCGGGATTGCGCGGCATGCCGTGTCACGTGCTGGTTGACGGCAACATGGTGCCCGGCAGCCTTGGCTGCGAGGCGACGGCAATGGTGAAGGGCGATTCCCGGAGCCTTTCGATTGCGGCGGCGTCAATCCTGGCCAAGGTGACCCGTGACCGGATCATGGAGGACCTGGCACGGAAGTTTCCCGGATACGGTTGGGAAAGAAACGCGGGATACCCTACGAAAGCCCACCGGGAGGCGCTCGCGAAGCTCGGGGTCACCCCGCACCACAGGCGTTCGTTCAAGACCGTCCGGGAACTGCTGTGACGGCAGCCCGTTTCATGCCTTGGGAGCGGGCGCTTGCGACGAGGCTGCGGCGCGGGCCGGGCTGTCCTGCGGAAACTGGACTCCAGGCCCGAGACAATCCTGCCGTCAGCCGATCAGCCCGCGCGCGCCGCCGGTCTGCGCTCGGTCGAGAAGGAAATGGTCGAGGATGACGCTCGCCGCCATGGCCTCGGCCACGGGCACCGCGCGGATGCCGACGCAGGGGTCGTGCCGGCCCTTGGTCACGATCTCGGTCGCTTTGCCGGCCTTCGTGATGGTCTTTCGAGGCGTGAGGATTGACGACGTCGGCTTGACAGCGAACCGGACCACTATGTCCTGGCCTGTCGAGATTCCGCCGAGGATGCCGCCGGAATGGTTCGAATCGTATTCGGGACCGTCCGATCCCATCGATATCTCGTCCGCGTTTGCCGCGCCGGCGAGTCGCGCTGCCGCCATGCCCTCGCCGATTTCCACGCCCTTGACCGCGTTTATGCTCATCATCGCTGCCGCGAGGTCCGTGTCGAGCTTGCCGTAAACGGGGGCGCCCAGCCCCGGCGGACATCCCCGGACCGTCACTTCGATGATCGCGCCGATCGAAGAGCCGGACTTGCGAAGGCCGTCGAGATAGGGTGCCCAGTCCTCGGCCGACTTCGCGTCGGGCGTCCAGAACGGGTTGCGATCGATTTCCTCCCAGTCGAAACGGTCGCGATCGATTTCCCGGTCGCCCATCGCGACCATGTAGCCGGTGATCCAGAGACCGGGAACGAGCTGTCCGAGCACGGCACGCGCGACCCCGCCCGCCGCGACTCGCGCGGCAGTCTCGCGGGCGGATGAGCGACCGCCGCCGCGGTAGTCCCGGATGCCGTACTTCTGCCAATACGTGATGTCGGCGTGGCCGGGACGGAATTTTTCGGCAATGTCGCCATAATCCTTCGGCCGCTGGTCGGTGTTCCGGATCATGAGCTGGATCGGCGTTCCGGTGGTCTTGTCCTCGAAAGTGCCGGACAGGATCTCGACTTCGTCAGCTTCGCGTCGTTGCGAGGTGTAGCGGCCCTGGCCGGGCCTGCGCCTGTCGAGCCAGACCTGGATTTCCGCGGGATCGAGCCGGATGCCCGGCGGGCAGCCGTCAACCGTTGCGCCGAGAGCGGGCCCGTGGCTTTCGCCCCAGGTGGTGACCCGGAAGAGATGTCCGTAGGTATTGACGCTCATGGTGCCGCTCCTGCCGACCTCATACCTGCTCTGCTTGTTCAGGGAAAGGCGGCGCGGAGTCTGCCGGTCGCCCGTTCGGATCGCCGAAGAAGCCGATTGACTTTCGCCACGGATTCCTATTTGTTCGTCAACAGAACGAACTAAAGGGACGATCGTGACCAGCCAGTCCATGATTTCCAGGCGAATGTCCCGAAGCGCCGTGATTCAGGCGATCGCCAGCTTTGGGCCTGTCTCCAGGGCCAGCGTCGCAAAGATCACCGGACTCTCCAAGCAGACCGTGTCCGAAATCGTTGCGATCCTCGAATCCGAAGGCTGGGTGCGCACCGTCGGACAGACCGAGGGGCACGTCGGCAGGCGTGCGGTCGTATACGAGATTTCCCCTTCGGCAGCGACGGTTGCAAGCGTCGACCTAGGTGGCACGAAGGTTCGGGTCGCCCTTTGCGATCTGACCGGAAACGTGCTGGCGGAGCGTGTCGAGCCCACCGAACGCACGGGCGGCATCAATGTCGTGGAGCAGATCGCCCGCATGGTGCGCCAGACGGTGTCGGACCACGCGGGCTCTCTAGGGGACCTGCACATCGCCGTGGTCGGTGTGCCCGGCGTTCCCGATCCCAGGAGCGGCGCCATCCTGCTGGCACCGAACATTGCCGGGATCGACCGGATCGATCTCGCCGGTTCGCTCAGGGAGCGCCTGGGTTTCGAGGTGTTTGTCGAGAACGACGTGAACCTCGCGGCGCTCGGAGAGCACTGGCTGGGTGGCCGTGGCGAAGACGACAACCTGGTTTTCATCTCGATCGGCACGGGCATCGGCGCCGGGATCGTCGTCGGCGGCAACCTGTTGCGCGGCAGCTTCGGCGCGGCCGGAGAGATCGGGTTCCTTCCTTTCGGCGCGGATCCATTCGAGGCCGAAAGCCTGAAGATCGGCGCGCTGGAGCGGGTGTCGGCGAAGAGCGCAATCATCGATCTCTACCGTTCGCTCTCGAATCGAACGGCGGACGTGCCGGGCGTGTTCGACGCCGCGGGCGAAGGCGATGCCGCGGCCATCGAGACGCTCGACGAGGTTGCGAGACAGATTGCCCGGGCGGCAACGGCCATCGTGGCGGTGGTCGATCCATCCGTGATCGTCATCGGCGGCTCGATCGGATCGCGCGACGAGCTTCTGGACCGGATCATCCGGTTCGTGTCGGACTGCTATCCGCGCACGGTCGAGATCGGGAAATCGCGGCTTGGCGATCACGCCACGCTTGCAGGTGGCGCATCCGTGGCGCTGTCGCACCTGCACATCTCGATCTTTGCCGAGGGGCAGAAGGGCGCGGAAATCTCCGTTCCGCCTCCCGCCATCGAGAACTTCAGGGCAGTGGCGACATGAGCGCCGCCGAACTGGCCGTCTTGCTCGCGCAGGCGCAGGATGCACCAGCTGACATCAAGCTGCTGCGCGATGCCCTCGCGATCGAAAGCGTGACGGGAAACGAGACGCCTTTCGCGCGGTTTCTCGAAGAACGGCTGCAGGAAATTGGCCTCGACACGGGACGCGGCGAGTTCCTGGAAGGCCGGGAAAATGTCTGGGGCGCCAGCTCACCCGGCGGCAGGACCGATTCAAGCCTGATGATCGTTGGGCATTCGGATGTGGTCCACACTCGGGGCTGGAAGGCGCACTGGCGGGACGATCCACGCTCCGACCCCTTCGCGGGCATCGAAAGGGACGGCGAGATCTGGGGGCGCGGGGCCAGCGACCTGAAGGGCGGCATCTGCGCCGTCGTCGCTGCGCTCCGGCTGCTGCGGAAAGCCGGCCAAGAGCTGGCAGGCGGAATCACCCTGGCCTTTGTCGGGGACGAGGAAAGCGGCGAGCCGGGCACCGGTGTCAGCGCTGGCGCGAAGGACCTCGTCCGGCGCGTCGAATCCGGCCAGATCGCACGGCCCGACTTCGCCGTCTATGTCGAGCCGACCGGTCTGGACGTCTATACCGCCCAGATCGGATTCTTCATTGCCGACGTGACCGTTTCCGGCAAGACGGCCTATTTCGGCACGCCGCAGCACGGCGTGGATGCGCTGAAGGCAACCCATGAACTGCTGTCGCGGATCTGGGCACATGAGGCTGAACTGGCCGACGGCCCGTCGCATGACCTGCTGGGAGCTTCGTCGATCCTTGCGACAGCCATCGAGGGCGGGGGCTTCATTGCCGTGCCAGGCGAGTGCAGGCTGTCGCTGATCCGCAAGCTGCGTCCCGGCGAAGACATGGACGAGGCCTCGGCCGGTTTCGAGGCTGCGTTGGCGGTCGCCGAACTGGCCGACGGCATTTCCGTATCAATCGACTACCCGGCAGGGCGCGATCACGCCGTGGGCGGAACGCCCGTGGAAATCGCCCGGGACACGCCCGCCGCCCGCCTGCTGCAGGCCTGCATCAGGCAGACGTGCCCGGATGCCGGCCGGATCGGTGGGGCGCCCTACTGGTCGGAGCTGCCGTTCCTTGTCAACGAGATTGGCTGCCCCGCCGTCTATTGCGCACCGGGCGACATCGCAGTGGCCCACACCTTCGAGGAGCGCATACGGATCGACGAATACCTCGCCGCCGTCCGGGCCTACGCCCTCTTTGCAGCCCGCTTCTGCGGTCTCACGGAAAGACACCTTTCGCCAACCTGAGGAGGAAACCATGAAAGATCTCTCGAAAAGCCTTGCAACGTCCTTGACGCTCTGTCTGGCCGCAGCCGTCGCTTCCGCCCAGACGATCGGTCCTGGTGGCGAGTCCGCCACGCCGTCCGCCTCGGTGGTCGTGAGCGACGATCAGGTTGCGGCAGTGAAGGCCGCCAACTACACGGCCGCCTTGCTGTGGCACGATCAGTCGGACTTCGTGAATGCCGTCACCGCCGGCGCCAGCGACGAGTTCGCCCGCCTCGGGATCGAGGTCGTTGCCGTGACCAGCGCCGGATTCGACGCTGCCAAGCAACGCAGCGACATCGAGACCGCTCTTGCCAAGGAACCCAGCATCATTCTTTCGCTGCCGCTCGACCCTGTAACGTCGGCGGCGGCGTTCGAGGAGGCAAAGGAGGCCGGTGTTTCCCTGACCTTCCTGTCCAACCTGCCGTCGGGCTACGAGCATCCCGCAGACTATGCGGCAATCGTGACCGACGACCTGTTCCAGATGGGCAAGCAGGCGGCCGACGCGCTTGCCGACGCCATGGGCAACGAGGGCACCGTCGGCTGGATCTTCCACGATGCGACCTACTACGTGACCAACCAGCGCGACAACGCGTTCAAGACCACGATCGAAAGCGACCATCCGAACATCTCGATCGTCGCCGAGCAGGGGATCAGCGATCCCGCGCGGGCGGAAGACATCGCCAACGCCATGCTGCTGAAGAATCCCGACCTTGGCGGGATCTACGTGACGTGGGCCGGGCCCGCCGAGGGCGTGCTGGCCGCGCTTCGCGCCAACGGCAACGCCACGACCAAGATCGTCACGCTTGACCTGTCCGAGCCGATCGCGCTCGACATGGTTCGGGGCGGCAACGTCGTCGCAATCGTTGCGGACGAGGCATACGAGCTTGGACGCGCCATGGCCGCATCCGCAGTTCTCGATTTGCTCGGCCAGGACGTGCCGCCATTCGTCGTCGCCCCGGCGCTCACGGTGACGGCCGGCAACGTCGTCGAAGGCTGGAAGCGGTCGCTCAACGTCGATCCGCCGGAGAGCGTGACGTCCGCGAACTGATCCTCCCCCTGGCGGGCCGCCTTGGCGGCCCGCCATTCACCTGATATGCACCGAGGCAGGTGATGGAACAGGCGCTTGCACGACTGAGAGAGATGGACCTGCAGCGAGGCGTCATCTATTTCGGCTTCCTCGGCATCTTCCTCTTCTTCGCCGCGACGCTGCACGATGACGGGTTCCTGACGTCGCGAAACCTGACCAACATCGTGCTGCAGACCGCCCCGGCGACGATCATGGCCATAGGCCTTGTCTTCGCCCTGTCCGCAGGCGAGATCGACCTGAGCTTCGGGTCCATCGTCGCGGTATCGGCGCTTTCCGCCGCCGTCGCGATGCAGAGCCACCCGATGGTCGTGGGAGTCCTGGCAGGACTTGGCGCCGGCATCGCCATCGGCGCCTTCAACGGCGTGCTCGTGGCCTATCTGCGGCTGCCGTCCTTTCTCGTGACGCTTGCCACAATGGGACTGTTTGCCGGCATCGCGCGCTCAATGACGGACCTGCGCTCCATCCCGGTCATCAACGACACGTTCACCGGGATCTTCGGTTCGGGAAAGCTCTTCACGATCCCGTCGCTGGTGCTCTGGACCGTCGTCGCTGTCCTGATCGGCCACGTGATCTACCGCAACACCCGCTTCGGCGCCCATGTGCTGGCGGTCGGGGACAACGCGCAAGCAGCCCAGGTTTCGGGAATCAAGGTGCCGCGCATCCGCCTCTACGTCCTGACGCTCTGCGGCGCGACTGCGGGCCTGGCTGGCCTGTTGTATGCTGGTCGCCTGCAGGCGGCGAAATACACCTTGGGCGAGAGTGACCTGATGACGGTGATTGCCGCCGTGATCGTCGGAGGCACAGCCCTGAACGGCGGCAAGGGGTCGATCATCGGCGCCCTTCTGGGATCGCTGCTCATGGGCATGCTGAACAACGGCCTCATTCTCATGGGCCTCAAGGTCTCCGATCAGATGATCGTCCGCGGGTTGATCATTCTCGTTGCCGTAGCGGTTTCGCTGCGCGACACCAACCGCTGAACAGGGGGAGGGAAGTGTTCCTCGATCCTCTCATGCGACGCAATCCAATGTTCGTCGAGGCGGCCATCGGACTGCACCGGTCGGGCGCGATTCCGGCGAATTCCTACGTGCTCGATCTTGACGCCGTCGAGCGAAATGCCCGAACCTTTCAGGCCGAGGCTGCCAGGCACGGGTTGAAGACCTTTGCCATGACCAAGCAGGTCGGCCGCCATTCGGGCTTCTGCGAAGCGGTCATGAAGGGCGGAATCAACCGTTCGGTTGCCGTCGACATGGCCTGCGCCGTCGCATGCGACCGTGCTGGGCTGAAAACCGGGCACCTTGGCCACCTTGTGCAGATCCCGGCACGCGAGGCCGAATTTGCCGCCGCAAGGATCCGGCCGGACTACTGGACCGTCTTCTCGGACACCAAGGCGCGGGAGGCCGCTGCCGCTGCCGCGCTGGCTGGCCGCGAACAAGGGCTCATGGCCCGCATCCAGACGGAGGGAGACACCTTCTACCGCGGGCATGAAGGGGGTTTCGAGGCCGGCGAGATCGTCAGTGTCGCCGCTCGTCTGGACGAGCTGGACGGTGCGCGATTCGCAGGAATCACTACGTTCCCGGCCCTCCTCTTCGATCAGGAAAGCCGCAAGGTGGCGCCTACCCCAAACCTGAAAACCCTGAACCGTGCTGCCGAGGCTTTGGCCGCTTCCGGCCGTGCGGACGTTGAAGTCAACGCACCTGGAACGACCTCGTCGGTGGTGCTGTCGGCCCTGGCCGAGGCCGGAGCCACGCAGGTCGAGCCGGGCAACGGCCTTCATGGCACGACGCCGCTCCACGCCGTCGATGACCTGCCCGAGGCGCCGGCGGTCCTCTACCTGTCGGAGGTTTCCCATCACCACGCCGGCAAGGCCTACTGCTTTGGCGGCGGGCTCTACATCGACCCGGTCTTTCCGAAATACCAGGTTCGCGCGCTGGTTTCCTCTGAGCCGACATCGGAACCCGTGGCGCTGGTGGACGTGGAGATCCCGGACTGCTCGGCAATTGACTACTACGCCATGATCGACGCCACCGGGCCCCGAAAGCCTGCGTCCGGCGACACTGTCGTGTTCGGCTTCCGAGGCCAGGCGTTCACGACGCGCGCAATGGTCGTCGGGGTGCGCGGGGTTTCTGCCGGCAGCCCGTGCGTGACCACCATTGAGAACGGCTTCGGCGATCCCGTTGCCTGGCCCGGGAGCTTCGTGCCATGACCGCCGCCTCGCCTGTCCTTTCGCTGGCGCACATCCGCAAGGTCTTCGGCGGCGTCATCGCCGTCCAGGACTTCTCGCTTGACCTCTTTGCCGGTGAAATCGTCGCCCTCGTCGGCGACAACGGCGCGGGCAAGTCGACGCTCGTCAAGGTGATCTCCGGCGTTCATCGCCCGACTTCGGGCGACATCAGGATGGAAGGCGAATCCGTCGCCCTCGTTGATGCCAGTTCGGCGCGCAGCAAGGGAATCGAGGTTGTCTACCAGGACCTCGCGCTGGCCCACGAACAGACGGTCTACATGAACATGTTTCTTGGCCGCGAGCTGACAAGGAAACCCTTCGGCCTGCTCGACAAGGAGCGGATGCGGCGGGAAAGCCAGATGCTCGTGGACGATCTTGACGTTCGCATTCCGTCCGCCAACTCCAGGATCCGCGATCTCAGCGGAGGCCAGCGCCAGGGGATCGCGATCGCGCGGGCAACCCATTGGGCCAGCAAGCTGATCCTGCTGGACGAACCGACGGCGGCGCTCGGCGTCGCGGAGACCGCCAAGGTGGAGGAACTGGTGGCTTCGCTGAGAGTGCGCAATCTCGCGATCCTGCTCATCAGCCACAGTCTCGACCAAGTCTTCCGCCTCTCGGACCGAATCTGCGTGTTGAGGTGCGGCGAGCAGATCGGCATCCGGAAGACGGCTGAAACGGACAGGAACGAAATCGTGTCCATGATCACCGGCGTGCACGCATGAACATGCGCCAGGGCACGCTGATGGCGTCCGAGATCTTCGAGATCCCCGACATGCTTGCCCGGCAGATCGATGCAGTCGGAACCTACTGGAATGCGGGCCGTCGCCTGGAAGAGGACGGCATTCGCGGCATAGTGACCTGCGCGCGCGGGACATCCGACCATGCAGCCACCTTCTTCAAGTACTTGATGGAGACCCATGCGGGCCTGCCTGTCGCCTCGATCGGCCCGTCAGTCGCTTCCGTCTACGGCTCGAAACTGCGACTGGAAGGGTTCGCCTGCGTCTCGTTCTCGCAGTCGGGAACAAGCCCGGACCTTGCACGCCTGCAGGGGGCCGCCAAGGCCGGCGGGGCGCGGACGATCGCGATCCTGAATGCCGCCGACAGCCCGCTCGGCGAAGGCACGGACATGGTGTTGCCAGTCCTGGCAGGCCCAGAGCGCGCCGTGGCCGCGACCAAGTCGTTCGTCGGCATGCTGTTCGCCTCCCTGGCGATCCTCGCAGGGTACAGGCAGGACAGGGACATGAAGGCCGCGCTCGAGGAACTGCCGGGCCTTGCGCTGCAGGCGCTGGACCTGGACTGGTCTTCTGCGGCGATTCCCCTGGCCCGGTCGGGGTCGCTGTATTGCGTGAGCCGTGGGCCCGGTCTCGCCGTCGCCGCCGAAGCCGCATTGAAGTTCAAGGAAACCTGCCGGCTCCACGCCGAGGCGTTCTCGGCCGCCGAACTGTTCCACGGACCGGTAGCCATCGTGAGGGAGCGCTTCGCCGTCCTGTTCTTTGGCGCACGCGGAAGCGCGGAAAGCTCGCTTGACGAGGCCATGAAGGTATTGAGGAATCGAGGCGCATGCGTGTTGCTGGCCCACCCCGACAGGGAGAGAGCCTCTCTCGCGATGCCTTGTTCAAGACACGAAGCCTTCGATCCGCTGGTTCAGTCGGTCGGCTTCTACAGGTTCGTGGAACGGCTGGCCCGTGATCTTGGAGAGGACCCCGACGCGCCACCGGGGCTGAAGAAGGTCACCAAGACCGTCTGACGCCGGCGCGATCAAGGTGCGTGGCGCGATTCGCCCCAAGAAAGTCAGCCCCGAGGGACCGGCCTCGCTCAAGTTCGCCGATCCTGTACCCGGGGTGGGAGCGAGGCGCGCTGCCTAAGGGCTGATGACGCCTGCATGGCCGCCTGTCGGCAGGACTCGACACCCGTCACGGCATGGCCCGATTTCGTTGGTGGCCAAGAACGGGATCTTGATGCGAGAGTCACATTGCTCCTTCGCGCTGGTTCCACGGGCCGATGGACGCGGCGAATGTCAACGCCTCTCGGATGCCCAGAGAATCAGAAACGGGCCAGGGGTTGGGATCCGCTCCGGCCACGGCGAGAGAGTGGTGGCCGCCTCGCCACTTTCAAGCCCGCAAGCAAGTGCATTCGCTTTGCTTGGCTTGCTGATTGTCGAGTTTTGGAAGCGGCGTCAGCCATCCACCCGGGACTGGGCGATTTCCAGATATCCGTTCCGCGTCTGAGGCGTCTTGATTCCCAGCAACGCGCCCGCGACCTGGGTCTTCAGGATCTGGGCGGTGCCGCCTCCGATCGTGAACATGCGAACGTCGCGATACATGCGTTCGACAGGCTCCTTGTTGCCGTAGCCACGCGCACCGAACATCTGCAGTGCGTCGTGGACAACATGGACCGCCGCTTCTGACGCAAACACTTTTGCCCGTGCAGCCATGAGGATGTCTGGAAAGGGCGAGTTGTCCGGACCTCGCGATTGCGCGGCCTCGTGCAACATCAGCCGGGAAGCGTGCACGCGTGCGTCCATGTCTGCGAGCATCCATTGCAGACCCTGAAATTCCTGCAATGGCCGACCGAACTGATGTCGCTCTCGCAGATAGCGTTTCGCGTGCTCGATGGCGCCTGCGGCAACGCCCATCGCGCAGGTTCCCGCGCCGACGCGCTGGCTGTTGTACGCATTCATCAGGGCCGCGAACCCACGACGAAAGCCTTGGGGCGGCTTGACGGCGAACCGGTCCTCGATCTCCACATCATCGAAGCGCAACTCGGTCTCAGGCATTCCGCAAAGGCCCATCGTGCGTTCGCGACCGACTATGGAAAAGCCCTTCGGCTCAATCCCGTTCTCCGGATCATGCACAATGATGAACGCGGTGATGCCCTCGTCCTGGCCGCTCTCGTCGATGACACGTGCGAAAACGAGATAGACCTTCGAGACCCCGCCGCCGGTGATCCAGTGCTTGGTTCCGTTCATCACGTACTTGTTGCCGACCCGACGGGCCGTCGTTTTCATCTCGGTTGCGGCGCTCCCCGCTTCCGGTTCCGTGATGCAAATTGCGGGCTTGTCGCCCTTCAAGACGTAAGACGCAGCAAGACTGCGCTGCTCATCGTCGCCATAGGCCATGATTGCGGCAATGCCGCCCATGTTGGCCTCGACCACTATTCGGGCACTCAGCGTGCAAGCCCTGGCCAGTTCTTCAATCACCAGCACCGCATCAAGGAAAGACGCGCCTTTCCCCCCAAACCGCCTCGGAATGGTCATGCCCATCAGGCCGGCATCGGTCATGTCCCTGACGTTGTCCCAGCAGTAGGTACGCGTTTCGTCCCACTTTGCAGCCCGTTCGGCGAATGCCTTCGACAGTTCCTTGGCGACGTGCTGGTACTTCGTTGTCGGCGTCTCTGGCAATTGTCCCTCAAGGTCCGCTTACCTGAAGTTCTCGCGAGCACCTTCGTTGGCCGGCATCCTTCAGTCAATCGAATTCAGTTGACTGTCTTGTTCAATGGCTGTGAGGAAGTCTGGTCGCACTTGACGGCTGCCATCTGCGAGGGGCGTGCTGTCTCTTGCGGAACTGATGCCCGGGTTCCGCTTCTCCCAGATGTCGGCAGGACTTGACCGCAACGATGAGTCTCGTGAAGGGCATGGATTCGCACTGGTTGACCGCGAACAATGCAACGGGCGTGGACGGGGTCCGACCAGAGATGTCCAGGTCCCGGAAGATGTCGCGCCTTGTGCCATCCCGGCAAGCCAAGCCGCAATTCGCAGGACGCGTGCCCCGGTACTGGCCGTCCAGGCGCAGGAAAGCCTTGACGATCACGACGCCGCTTGACGCCGGGACCATCATGGTTCGCCGGTCGGGTTACCTTGGACGCTGCATCGAGATCGTTGCCGATGCAGTCGCCGATGCGGGCGGCGGAAGTCTTCAAGGTTTCCCTGGGCCAGGCGAGCGAATCTCGCGGCTGCCTGCACCAACGTGCAACCAAGGAGCATCCCGGTCATCGGCAGCGGCGTAGAGGATGTCGCGACTGCTTTCGAGCCACGTGTGTTCATTGGGCCAAAGCGAGGGTTGCCGCGAACGTGAGAGGCCGCTATGAACGGGATACCTCGGGGTGCCTTCCAAGGCTGAGATGCAATTCCGCGAACCCGTTGAACCTGAACCGGACAATGCCGGCGGAGGGAAGGTCGAGCATCCTCATCCTTTCCCCCCGTCCTGAAACAAGGAGTGAGAGATGCGAATTCCATGCCTTGGTGCGGGACTTGTCATGGCAGCTGGCGCTGCCGCGGCCGGGAACCTGCCAGAACTGACCGTCATCACATACGACAGCTTCGTGTCGGAATGGGGCCCGGGCCCTGCCGTCGAGGCGGCGTTCGAGGAGACGTGCGCGTGTGACCTGAACTTTGTCGCCGCTGGCGATGGCGCAGCGCTTCTGGCGCGCGTCAAGCTGGAAGGCGAGCGGAGCGAGGCGGACATCGTGCTCGGAATCGACACCAACCTGACGGCCGAGGCCGCGGCCACCGGGCTCTTCGCGCCCCATGCGGGCACGACCGCTGACCTGGACTTGCCTGTCCCTTGGGAGGACGAGACCTTCCTGCCTTATGACTGGGGCTATTTCGCGTTCGTGCATGACACCGGTCTTGAAAGCGTCCCGCAAGGCTTCGAGGAACTTGCCGACAGCGACGTCTCCATCATCATCCAGGATCCGCGCTCGTCCACGCCCGGACTCGGTCTGCTGCTTTGGGTCAAGGCCGCCTACGGGGATCGCGCGGCGGACATCTGGGGCGCGCTTGCCGACAACGTCGTGACGGTGACGCCGGGCTGGTCCGAGGCCTACGGCCTGTTCCTTGAAGGCGAAGCCGACATGGTCCTCTCCTACACGACCTCGCCCGCCTACCACCTGATTGCGGAAGGGGATGCCAGCAAGGCCGCGGCCCCGTTTTCCGAGGGCCACTACATGCAGGTCGAGGTGGCCGGCAAGCTGGCGTCGACGGACCAGCCGGAACTGGCGGACCGGTTCCTTGCGTTCATGCTGACCGACGCGTTCCAGGCAGTCATTCCGACGACGAACTGGATGTATCCCGCTGCCGTTCCGGACGGCGGCCTGCCTGAAGGGTTCGAGACGTTGATCCAGCCGGCGACGGCGTTGCTCCTGTCGGCGGCGGACGCACGAGCGGTCCGCGGCCCGGCGCTGGATGAATGGCTGAACGCGCTCAGTCGCTAGGGGCGGCAGGCGCAATCGGGATCGCCGCCGCGGCGGCGATCCCGTTCCTCATCCTGCTCGCGACCCTCGCGATCATCCGCGTCGCCGAGCCGGGGAACGGCCCGACGCAGGCGGACTGGGCCGCGCTCCGGTTCACGCTCTGGCAGGCATTCCTGTCGGCGACGTTCAGCGTGGCCCTCGCGGTGCCGGTCGCCCGGGCGCTGGCGCGACGGCGGTTTCCGGGCCGGGGTGCACTCGTCACGCTCCTCGGCGCGCCCTTCCTCCTTCCGGTGATCGTCGCCATCTTCGGGCTGCTGGCCGTCTTCGGCCGGGGCGGGCTTGTCAATGCAGCGCTCGGCATGATGGGGCTGCCGCAGATCTCGATCTACGGTCTCCACGGCGTCGTCCTTGCGCACGTCTTCTTCAACCTTCCGCTGGCAACGCGGCTCATCCTTCAGGGCTGGCAGGAGATCCCGTCCGAACGCTTTCGCCTTGCGGCGAGTCTCGGCATGGATGCGGGTGCCGTGAACCGGCATCTGGAATGGCCGATGCTGCGGCAAGTCGTGCCGGGTGCCGCGCTCGTGATCTTCGTGCTCTGCACGATGAGCTTTGCCGTTGCGCTCACGCTTGGCGGCGGGCCTCGCGCGACCACGGTGGAACTGGCGATCTATCAGGCGCTTCGATTCGAGTTCGATCTCGATCGTGCCGCGTTCCTGTCACTCATCCAGTTGGCCATCACGGTGTTCCTGGCACTGCTCGCATACCGAATCCTGCGTCATCCAGGATTCGCACATGGTCTTGATCGCCCCTTGATGCGCTGGGACGGGCGCACGCCTGCCTTGAGGCTGCTCGACGGGACCCTGATTCTCCTCGCAGCCTTGTTTCTCCTCGTGCCCATTGCATCCGCCGCGGTTCGCGGCCTGCCGGAAGTCCCGGGGCTTCCGCAGGCCGTCTGGGTGTCAGCCTTTCGATCGCTCTGCGTGGCAGCCGCGTCGACCTTGCTTGTGATCGCGCTTTCCGTCGTGATGGCACTGGCGGCGACACGGCTCAAGGACCGGGGCAGCTGGATCGAAACCGCCGGCCTTGCGGCATTGGCGGCATCGCCGCTCGTTCTTGGCACTGGGCTGTTCGTGCTCATTCATCCCGTTGCCAATCCGGAATCCCTCGCATTGCCGGTCACAGCGCTCGTGAACGCGATCGTGACGCTTCCGTTCGCGCTCCGCTCGCTCGTGCCGGCCTGCCGGACCGTGGAGTCGGAGTTCGGTCGTCTGGCGGATTCGCTCGGCCTGAAGGGATGGGCACGCCTGAGACTTGTCGTCCTGCCACGTCTCAGGCGACCGCTCGGGTTCTCGGCCGGCCTGGCAGCCGCGCTGTCGATGGGGGATCTTGGCGTGATCGCCCTCTTTGCTGATCCCGACACGGCGACGCTGCCATTGCAGGTCTATCGCCTCATGGGGGCCTATCGGATGGAAGAGGCCGGCGGGGCCGCCGTCTTGCTCCTCGCGCTGAGCTTCGGGGCGTTCTGGATGCTGGACAGGGGGGCGCGACGTGCTGACGCTTGAGGGGATCGCCTGCAGGCGCAGGGAATTCGTGCTGCACGCGGACGGGTCGGTCGAGGGGCCGGGCATCGTCGCGGTCATCGGCCCCTCCGGCAGCGGAAAGTCCACGCTGATGTCGCTGATCGCCGGATTCGAGCTGCCGGACGAGGGGCGCTTGTACTGGAACGGAACCGACTTGACGGAACTGGCGCCCGGCGAGAGGCCGGTGGCGGTGCTCTTCCAGGACAACAACCTCTTTCCGCATCTCGATGCGGCCACGAATGTCGCCCTCGGCGCATCGCCTCGCGCCCGGCCTTCGCCCGCCGCCAGGGAACGTGCCGAAGAAGCGCTCTTGGCGGTCGGTCTCGACGGCATGGGGGCCCGCATGCCGGGAGAGCTTTCGGGCGGACAGCAGAGCCGGGTGGCGCTGGCGCGCGCCTTGCTGACGGACAGACCCCTCGTGCTGATGGACGAGGCGTTTTCCGCCCTTGGTCCGGCGTTGCGGCTGGAGATGCTGACTCTCGTCCGGTCGCTGCTCGCGGACAAGACCGTCCTGATGGTGACCCACGATCCCGAAGACGCCAGGCGCGTGTCCCGTCAGACCATTTTCGTGGAAGACGGGCAGCTTCGGCCGGCGGAGGACACCGGCGAGCTGTTCGCGAATCCGCATGACGCCCTGGCGCGCTACCTCGCGTGAGGGACAAGCTTGCCCAGGACGTCGGGCAACGGCGATCGCAGCGCCCCCGACATGGACTGGTCAGGAGAATTCACTGATCGAGTAGCCTTGGAGAAAGAGGCATGCGGTCAGGTCGGAGTGATCGATCCGCAGCGGTGCAGCGCTTGCGACAACCGGCTTGGCATGCATGGCGACGCCCATGCCTGCACGGACGATCATGCCGAGATCGTTTGCCCCGTCCCCGATCGCGATCGCGCGGGATTCGTCGGGCGACAGCCTTTCCAGCGCCTCGACCTTGGCATCCTGGCCGAGAACGGGACGCTTCACGTCCCCCGTGAGGCGGCCGTCCTCGACGAGAAGCGCGTTCGCGAGGACGTCATCGAACCCGAGCAGTTCGCCGACGCGTTCGGCGAACTGGACGAACCCGCCGGAGACAAGGGCCGTGCGGGCGCCATGCGCCTTCATGGTCTTCACAAGCGTCCTGCCGCCCGGGGCGAGCGTGATGCGGGTCTCGAGAACATGCGCGATCGCGCGGGCCGGCAGGTCCTTCATCAATCCGACCCGTTCGGCAACCGCCTCGGCGAAGTCGATCTCGCCGTTCATGGCACGGGCGGTGATTCTTGCCACCTCCTCGCCGACGCCGGCCTCGGCGGCGAGCTCGTCGATGCACTCCTGGCCGATCATGGTCATGTCCATGTCGGCGATCAGAAGGGACTTCCTGCGTTCGCCGTCATCGATGAAGTTCAGGTCGACCGCCTGGTCGAACATGGCTTCCCTGGCTTCATCGAGATTGCCGGGCCGTGCCGCAACCGGAAACTCCGCGGCCTCGTCCGGAGCAAGCCACACAGCGCCTCCGGTTGCGCCAAACGCGCCCTGAAGCGACGAGACCAGGGCCGGATCCAGATGTCCGCGAGGCGCGATCAGCGAAATGACGGGCATGGGTTGGTTAGCCCTGTGGCGTCGTTTCCGTTGCAGCGGCTCTAGCGGCAATTTGCGCCTTGCGAAAGGGTCCGTGCCCCCTTATTCGCGGCCTCGGGACACTCCTCCCCAACGAGGGGCGCATATCTGGAAGGATATCGAAGATGGCATCAGAAAAACCGGCTGCGCGGCCGGGCAATCCGCGCTTTTCGTCGGGACCCTGCGCCAAGCCGCCCTCGTTTTCCCTGGAACAGCTGAACAACGCGGCCTTGGGCAGGTCGCACAGGGCCGCAATCGGCAAGGCCAAGCTGAAGGACGCGATCGAGCGAACCAGGGAAATCCTCGGAATTCCCGCGGATCACCTCTTGGGCATTGTGCCGGCCTCGGACACCGGCGCAATGGAGATGGCGATGTGGAATCTCCTGGGCGCGCGACCCGTCGAGGTGCTCGCTTGGGAGAGCTTCGGCGCGGGATGGGCTACGGACGTGGTCAGCCAGTTGCAGCTGGACGCGAAGGTGACAACCGCGGACTACGGCGGGATCGTCGATCTGGATGACGTCAACTGGGACGCTGACGTGGTCTTTGCGTGGAACGGCACCACGTCAGGCGTTCGGGTTCCGGACGGCTTCGAGATTCCAGCCGCGCGTGAAGGCCTGACGATCTGCGATGCAACGAGCGCCGCATTTGCGCAGGATCTGCCATGGGACAGGCTGGATGCGGCGACCTTTTCCTGGCAGAAGGCGCTGGGCGGGGAGGCCGCGCACGGAATGCTCGCGCTTGGGCCGCGCGCCGTGGAGCGCCTTGAAACGTGGGCGCCGACCTGGCCCCTTCCCAAGATCTTCCGCCTCACCAAGGGCGGCAGGCTGATCGGCGCGGTCTTCGAGGGTGCCACGATCAACACGCCGTCGATGCTGGCCGTCGAGGACTATCTCAAGGCGCTCGACTGGGCGGTCAGCGTCGGCGGCCTGAAGGGTCTGATCCGCAGGGCCGACGCCAATGCGGGCGTGATCCACGAGTTTTGCGCCTCGAGGGACTGGATCGAGAACCTTGCGACGGACCCCGACACGCGGTCGAACACGAGCGTGTGCCTCAGGTTCGCCGACGGGCGGATCCAGGATGGCTCGGCCTTTGCCAAGGCGGTTGCGAGGCGGCTTGAAGTGCAGAACGTCGCCTATGACATCGGATCCTATCGTGACGCCCCTCCGGGCCTGAGGATCTGGTGTGGCGCAACCGTGGAACAAGATGACTTGAAGGCGCTGTGCCCCTGGCTGGACTGGGCCTTCGAGGCGGAAATCCATGAATCGGGCTTGCCCGCCGGGCCGTCCTGACGCCGGAATTCCGCGCAGGTTGTGGGCGCGGGCAACCTGCCGGGCCGGCAACCGAATTGAACGTGAGGACGAGAAAGGAACAGGCGGCAATGGCTCCAAGGGTGCTGATTAGCGACAATCTTTCCGAAGCAGCGGTCCGGATTTTCAGGAGCAGGGGCGTGGACGTCACGTTTGAACCGGAGTTGGGAAAGGACAAGGACCGACTGCTTGAAGCCATAGGCGGGTACGAGGGGCTGGCCATCCGGTCGGCGACCAAGGTGACCGCGAAACTCCTCGAAGCGGCATCAAGGCTCATGGTCGTGGGTCGCGCGGGCATTGGCGTCGACAACGTGGAAGTCGCCGCCGCGTCAAAGAAGGGCGTGATCGTGATGAACACGCCTTTCGGCAATTCGATCACCACCGCCGAGCATGCCATCGCCCTGATGTTCGCGGTTGCCCGCCAGATCCCGGCGGCGAGCGTCTCCACCCACGCAGGCAGGTGGGAGAAGTCGCGCTTCCTCGGGGTGGAGCTGACCGCCAAGACGCTGGGCGTGATCGGCGCCGGCAACATCGGCTCGATCGTCATCGCGCGCGCGAGCGGGCTGCGGATGAAGGTGATCGCGCATGATCCGTTCCTTACCGAGGAGCGTGCCGAGAAGCTCGGCGTCGAGAAGGTCGATCTGGACGGGCTGCTGGCCCGGTCCGACTTCATCACGTTGCACGTGCCGCTGACCGACAGGACGCGCAACATTCTTTCCGCGGACGCGATCAGGCGCATGAAGCCCGGAGCGCGCGTGATCAACTGCGCGCGCGGCGGGCTTGTCGACGAGGCCGCGCTGGCCGAAGCGCTCGAATCAGGACATGTGGCAGGCGCGGCGTTCGACGTGTTTGCGGAGGAACCCGCGACCAGCTCTCCGCTCTTCAACCTGCCGAATGTCGTCGTGACGCCGCATCTTGGCGCCTCGACGACGGAGGCGCAGGAAAACGTGGCCATCCAGGTGGCCGAACAGATGTCGGACTTCCTGCTGACAGGCGCCGTGACCAACGCGATCAACATGCCCTCGATCACCGCAGAGGAGGCGAAGGTGATGGGCCCTTGGGTCAGGCTTGCAAGTCACCTCGGCACCTTTGTCGGCCAGCTTACCGAAGAGCCGATCCGGGCGGTCAACCTGCTGTTTGACGGGGAGGTGGCCAGCATGAACACTGATGCCCTGAACGCCGCGGCGATGGCGGGAATCCTGAAGGCGTCCAACGAGGACGTGAACATGGTTTCGGCGCCCGTCATTGCGAAGGACCGGGGCATCAAGTGCTCGACGACCACCCAGGCCAAGTCGGGCGTCTTCGACGCCTACATCAAGCTGACGATCGTCACCGACGATCGGGAACGGTCGATCGCCGGAACGGTGTTCAGTGACGGCAAGCCCAGGTTCATCCAGATCAAGGGCATCAACATCGACGCGGAGATCGGGGCGCACATGGTCTACACGACGAACGAGGACGTCCCGGGGATCATCGGAGCCCTCGGCACCACGCTTGGATCGAACGGCGTCAACATCGCGAACTTCACGCTCGGCCGGTCCGAGAAGAACGGCGACGCGATCGCGCTTCTTTATGTCGACGAGCCCGTTCCCCAGGCGGCGCTGAACCAGTTGCGCGACACCGGCCTGTTTGGCCAGGTTCGCCCGCTGCATTTCGACGTGGCGTGATGGAAGGGATTCCGATCCGGCAACTTGCATCCGAGGCCCTGGGCACGGGGTTTCTGGTCGCGACCGTCGTCGGGTCGGGCATCATGGCCGAACGGCTGACGGATGATGCAGCGCTTCAGCTCCTCTGCAACGCGCTTCCGACCGGGGCAATCCTGGTCGTCCTGATCACGACCTTCGGTCCTGTCTCCGGTGCGCATTTCAATCCGGCGGTCACGCTCGCCTTCCTGGTCAGGCGCGAGATTCCCGGCCCTCGCGCCCTTGCGTTTGCGGTCGCTCAGGTCGCTGGCGGCGTGTCTGGCACGTTCCTTGCGCACCTGATGTTCGCGCAGCCGGTCATTCAGGCCTCAACGACAGCGAGGACGGGCGGTGCGATGTGGCTTGCGGAGGCAGTGGCGGCATTCGGGCTGGTGCTGGTCATCCTGGCGGCCATTCGGCAGCGACCGGAAGCCCTGCCCTGGCTTGTCGGCCTCTTCATCGGGGCCGCCTACTGGTTCACTTCGTCAACTTCGTTCGCCAATCCTGCCGTTGCGATTGCCCGGGGATTCACGGACAGCTTTTCGGGCATTCGCCCCATGGACGTTCCGGGCTTCGTTGCGGCGGAACTTGCTGGGGCCGTCGCGGCCTCCCTGTTTGCACGCTGGCTCTTCAAGAGAGACAATGCATCGGCAAGGAAATGAGCGCGCAATGATCTATGCCATCGGAGACATACACGGACATCTCGACCAGCTGCGGGCGGCGCACGCCTTGATTGCCGAGGACCGTGCCCGCACAGGCGGCGGCTCAGGGAGAGTCGTGCATGTCGGCGACCTCGTGGATCGCGGGCCGAACGCGAAGGGCGTCATCCAGTTCCTGATCGACGGCATCGCGCGCGGCGAGGACTGGATCGTGCTCTGCGGCAATCACGACCGATGCTTCGCCGAGTTCCTGTCGGGCGACCCGGATTCCTCGGAAGCGGTTCAGAATGCCTGGTTCTGGCTGAGCACAGGCATGGGCGGGCAGGCAACGCTCGCGTCCTACGGGCTGCGGAGTGACAGTCCGCAGGACACCGCGGCCCTCTTCGCGCAGGCGCGATCGCTCGTGCCGGACGCTCATCGCGAGTTCCTTGCCGCGCTTCCGTACTGGCATCGCGAAGACGGGATGATCTTCGTGCATGCAGGCATTCGCCCCGGAATTCCGCTGGAAGAGCAGGATGAGGAGGATCTGGTCTGGATCCGGGAGGAGTTCCACTGGCATCGCTACGAGCACGAGGCGTTGATCGTGCACGGACATACGCCGGTGCTCGCCCCCACGCATTTCGGCAATCGCGTCAATGTCGATGCAGGCGCTGCCATGGGTCGCCCCATTGTGCCTGTCGTGTTTGACGGAGGTGAATGCCATTTGCTGAATGCACGTGGCCGCGAAAGGCTGACCGTTCGTTAGGCAAGTGGTTCGGGCTGGACAGTCGGTCCGGCACTTGACGGCTGCGGAGCACGGCCTAGCCTTGGCATGGCACCTGGAGGAGGAAGGCAATGGCACAACGGTTGCATCTCGTCTTTGGCGGCGAACTGGTCGATCCGGCAAGGAGCGTGTTCCGGAACGTTGACGACATCCATGTCGTGGGAATCTTCCCGGACTACCAGACGGCGTACAACGCATGGAAGGCCGAGGCGCAGCGCACGGTGGACAATGCGCATATGCGGTATTTCATTGCACACCTGCACCGGCTCCGGGACGAGGACGCCGAGGAGTCTTCCACCGAGGAGCTGGGCGACTGACGGAAGAGACTAGCTTGACCCCATGTCGGCCCGATATGCGGATTGTCGGTGTTGCCAACGCGGTCGCCCTTCGCGGTGGAGATGCGTCGGTCCCAGACGTCTTGTCATGCATCGGCAATTGACATCGGGCCCCTCGACATGGCCAAGGCCAGATGATGCCGGAGCAAGGCAGGTCTGCTGGTCGCCGGCACGTCCTGTCGGTCGGGCACCGGTCCTGCAAGCCACCCGCGATGCGATCAGTTCAGTCGCGCACGAGGTTCCCAAGCTGGTTCTCTTTGGCAGCCGTGCCGTGTCGCGTCGAAGCCGTACCATGCGGCATGCGCCTTGCATGTCGGACGAGGAGGTCCCGTCCGGAGTGACGCATGGCCGTGTCAGCACGTGGATGCCGGCCGTTCGAGAGATGCGGCGGCAGTCACGGCCATGATCAACGGGCGAGTCATCAGGATTGCCAGTTCGGCCCGCTTGGGGTTGGAGAGGGCGTGATGCGACCACCGTCGTTCTGGACCAACCCGCCCGACAGACCGGGTTGGCAGGCCCGGCTTCTCGCTCCCTTGGCGGCACTCTGGGCACTTGTCACGGCACGCCGAATCGCTCGCGGAACGGGTCACCGGGCCGGTGTCCCCGTAATCTGTGTCGGCAACGTCAACGTTGGCGGCACTGGAAAGACGCCGACGGTGATCGCCTTGGCCGAACGCCTTGGAGCGGGCACGCATGTGGTTGCACGAGGCTACGGGGGAACTGAAAGAGGTCCCGTGCGCGTCGATGAACGACGTCACAGCGCAGGCGAAGTCGGGGATGAACCTCTCCTGGTTGCTGCCTTTGCGCCCACTTGGGTTGCGCATGACCGTGCGGCGGCCGTGCGGGCGGCCGAGGCTTCAGGGGCACGTGTGATCGTCATGGATGACGGCCTGCAGAATCCTGGAGTTGCCAAGGATCTCAACATTGTCGTGGTCGACGCGGATACGGGATTCGGCAACGGACGCGTCATGCCGGCCGGCCCATTGCGTGAGCCGGTGGCAGCAGGACTGGTGCGGGCCGATCTGGTGCTTTCGATTGGCGAACCTGATGCGCTGGAGAGATTCGAGAGGATGTGGGGGGATGCAATTGCAGTGCCCCACGCGAAAGGAAGTCTTGAGGTCTTGCCGACCGGCGTGGACTGGAAGGGTCTGCGGGTTCTCGCCTTTGCCGGCATCGGACGCCCCGAGAAGTTCTTCGCAACGCTCAGGAGCGTCGGGGCGGAGGTCGTGAGGGCCGAGGCTCTGGATGACCATCAGCCGCTGGGCGATGCGCTGATTGCACGCTTGGAACGAGATGCGCGTTCGCTGTCGGCACAGCTCGTGACGACGGAAAAGGATGCAGTGCGCCTGCCCTCGACATCCCGCCAAGGCGTCCTGACCCTGCCGGTGCGGCTGGCTATGAATGACAAAGCTGCCTTGGACGCGGCACTGGACGGGCTGCAGGCGGCTCAGCCGTTCGAACCCGAAGTCGCCTCCAGCTGAGAAGCTGACTCGGCGGGCGGTGCGCGGAGTGGCGGCTCTGTGCCGCTTCCAGGCTTGGGTTCAGTACGTGTTGAGATGTCCGCATGCATTGCAGCATGTCAGACATGTTTCGAGACTTGTTCCGCCTTGTCGGGGTATGTGACCGGCTGACGAAAGATAGGTCTCTCCCTCAGAGACAGCCGTTGCCTGGGCCTCGGTCAGACGGGGATCGTTCAATAGCGCCCAGAGCAGGACATGGCTGTCGAGAAGGAGCCGCTCTGGCTCCTGGCGCTCCGTTCGAACATCCCGGCAATCTCGTCGTCACCCACGAAAATGTCGTCCGGCAAGGTGAAGGCGCCTTCCGTGGCGCCGATCAGGGTTCGTCCGGCAGGGCGGCTGGCGCCAACGATCCGGGCCGCGGGACGGCCATAGCGTGTCAGCCCGATCGCTTCGCCTGCCTCGGCCCGGCGGATCAACTCGGCGAACTGGGCCTTGGCTTTGGCAACGGCCATCTGCATCGCATCCTCCCTCTCCTTTTGGCCAACATGTGGGTCATGATCGGGGATGATGCACGAGATCCGGTCAGCTTCACGGCACACATGGCCGGATCCGTTGTCTTCGATCGGTGCAGGGAAGCCTGGCGACACCTCCCTGACGCCCTGATCTCCGCACGGCGCGACAAGCGCGGCTTCCGGATGATCCGACCCCGGTTTCGCGGGAGGAGAGGACTCGCGCCTCGAACCGCGCGAGAGGGGCCCGGACATACCCCTGATCGCGAGCGGATGATCCTGCCGTTTTGCGCACTCTTCTCATGACGAACAAGCACAACTCCCGGGCGCTTAACGGCGACGGGTTCTCGGTGGTGCACACCGTGCCCATCTACTGCACGCCGGAGAGGGCGGCGCTGCTCGTGCAGTACGGGTTCGACGTGGACATTCTAGCCAGGGTGAATGACACGCCGCCCCAGACCAACGCGGCATGGGCGGAGCGTCCCGAGATGGCGCGCGCCTTCGTGATGCTGGATGCCGACGTGACCTTGGGATCCGGAGCGGATCACACGCCGCTCATGGCGGCGGCCTGGATTGGGGAGATTTCCCTGATCGACCACTACCTTGTCGAAGAACTGCGCGACGTTGGCTCCCTTCTCCGATCAGTGGTGTCAGGAGCGTTTCGGCGTAGTCCGAACTGCAATCTGCCGCTTGCCAAAATGCTGTCACGCCAGGAGGTCCGAGGCGCTCGCAGAGGCGATGGATGCGTCTGGGAACGATGGCGAGGCATATGGTTGCAGCAAAGCGACTCTTGGGGCTGCGCTTCGGGCGGGTCCAGGCACGCGGCTGCGTCGGCACAGCCCAACTCAAGGCCGTCCTTGAACCAGGCCACAGCTTGGTCTAAGCTTGGTCCATTCGATGCGAGGGGATGTCGCTATGCAAATGAACGTTGCCGAGGCGAAGGCGAAGCTGTCACAGCTTCTCGCCGCTGTCGATGCCGGCGAGGAAGTCATCATCGCGCGCGACGGGGTTCCGGCCGCGCGGCTTGTGCCCATGGCGGCCGCAGGTGTGCGCCTTGGCGTTCTGGAGGGGGCAGTGAGCCCAGACAGCGTCCCTGACTTCTTCGAGCCAATGACCGAGGACGAGCTTGCGGAGTGGGGCGCATGAACAATGTCCTGATCGACACGCATGTGTTGGCCTGGTCCTTGGTTTTGCCGTCGCAATTGACGTCGGAGGCGCGGCGCAAGCTCGAAGGGGGCGCAACCGTCCACGTGCCGCCCTGCGCCCTCCATGAAATCGCGCTGAAGGTGTACAAGGGAAAGTGGCCCGAGATGGCACCCTACGCCGGCACTCTTGACAGCCTGTGTCTCGCCCAAGGATTCCATGTCGCGCACTATACAGGGCGGATGGCAATCCTGGCTGGTTCAATGGAGTGGGATCACCGCGACCCGTTTGACAGAATGATCGCCGCGACCGCAATCCAGATGGAATGTCCACTTGTATCGAAGGATCCCGAGTTTGACGGGCTGGCAGGCTTTTCAGGGTGGAAGGGCCGGGTTTGGTCCGACGGCGCATGACACGGAAGCATTCCGCCGCCAGGGCAGGGATGCTGCTTTCGCATCCACGAGGATCCCTGGCTACGCTGACCGCAAGGACGGGCGAGTTACCGAAACGGGAATGTTCCTGTTTGCGACGGAGTGTCCACCGAAGTGCCGCATGCTCCGGCTGCAGGCAATCCTGTTGCCGCGAGGTCGCGCCAGACCTCGTGCTGCAAGAGGCGTCCGTTTCCGAATCGACATCCCGGGCCGATCACGAACGGTGCCCTGCGAGTCGGGCTCACAATTGTCGAGGGGGTTGCGGCACAAATCCTAATCCAGTCGACATGATTGCACCTATGCGGGCGACCCATCGCCGCCACCTCCGCGAGCAGGGGCGTCATCACCCGCCGAGCGCCTCATCAATCAGGGCCTTCAAATCGGCATAGGACATGTTGCCATGCAGCTTGCCGTCAATGACGAAACTCGGTGTGGACCTGATGCCATCCGCCTCAGCGTTCTGCAGGTACAGGGCGTAGAGTGCCTGCGCCCGGTCGCCGTCGGTGAAGCACCCGTCGAGATCCGCATCCGTCAGCCCGGCTGTCTTTCCGATCCTGCGGAGCTTGTCGACGATCTCCTGAGCGTCACTGCTTCCGCCGGCCCAGTCCTGCTGCTGCTCGTAGAGCATCTCCACGATGCCGAAATACCTGCTCTCGGCGTTTTCTCCGCAACGGGCCGTGATTCCGGCCCAAAGGCCAAAGCGGTCAAAATAGACCTCGCGATAGACGAAATCGATCAGTCCGGAATCGATGTACTCAGCCTTGAGCTGCTTGTACGGCCCTGCGTGGAACGTCGCGCAGTGGGGACATGTGAAGGAGGCGTACTCGATCACGGTCACCGCCGCGTCCGGGTTGCCGAGCGTCATCTCCTTGATCATCGACGTGTCGATGTCCTTGGCGTCCTGTGCCAGGGCCTGGCCGAAGGGGCTGGGCAGCACGTTGCGCTCGGAAAGGGAATGCATGGTCGCGAAGGCGGCAGCGGCCAGCGCGGCAAGAATCGTCAATCGTCGGATCATGGCCGAAACCTCATTTGTGCTTGTCGTCGAATAGGACGTTCGACCCAAGGCGTTCAAGTGCCTTGCGAAGACCTTCGTCCCGGATTTCGCTGGCGGCCTCCCTTGCCTTGTTCGAAACTGGCCTCGCGGACCCGATGTCCTTGCAATCCGGGGTCGCATCCGGTGCGCCAAATCCCGTTGCGGCGGTCTGCGTGATACGGATCTTCTCGATCGCGCCATAGCCGTAGCACGCGTTCACGCGTCCGCGGATCTTGTCCTTCTGCATTTCCAGCATCGGAGCCTCGGGGCCGGTCGTCAGGAGGGTCAGCGTGGCCCCGAGCCCGCGGCCATAGGTGACCTCGACCGGTCGCGAGACGCGAGCGATGTCCGGGCCGGCCACTTCGGTCCAGTGCGTGAGAAGTCGCGAAACGGCAAAGCCGCGATGTTCTCCCGCCGCGCGGACACGGCCCGCGACAAGGCTTGAGGCACGCTCGAACCCGCGTTCGCGGCGCCTTGGTTCCTGCATCTTGCCTTGCGACTCCATTGCCTGCTTTCCGAAGGATCGCCCTCGATCTATTCTAGGGATCATGTGCGCAGTGGCCAGCCGAAAGCCCCGGACGGAGGCATAAACAATGCGTGACCCTTCCGCCGCGACTCTCCTGGCATGGTACGATGCCCACGCACGCGACCTGCCTTGGCGCGTTGGCCCGTCGGAGAGGAAGGCGGGAAAGGTTCCCGACCCGTATCATGTCTGGCTGAGCGAGATCATGCTTCAACAGACGACGGTGGCCGCCGTCCGTTCCTGTTTCCTGCGCTTCGTTGAGAGGTGGCCGGATCTCAGGTCGCTTGCTGCGGCTGAAGATTCGCATGTCATGGCCGAATGGGCCGGCCTTGGCTACTACGCAAGGGCGCGGAATCTCCTCAAGTGCGCCCGGACGATCGTTCAGGATCTTGACGGCCGGTTTCCGGAGACGCATGAAGACCTGCTGCGCCTGCCGGGGGTCGGCCCCTACACGGCCGCTGCCGTTTCCGCGATTGTTTTCGAAAGGCCCGAGACGGTGGTTGACGGCAACGTCGAACGGGTCATGTCAAGGCTGTTCAACGTCGAGACGCCGCTACCCAAGGCCAAGCCCGAACTGGTTGCCTTGGCGACGCGCCTGACTCCTGCGCATCGCCCCGGCGACTATGCGCAGGCCGTCATGGATCTGGGGGCCACGATTTGCACGCCGAAGTCCCCGGCTTGCGGAATTTGTCCGTGGGCTCGTGCCTGTCAGGCGCGAGCGGCGTGCCGTCAACTGGAGTTGCCGAAGAGGGCGGCCAGGCCGGCCAGGCCCGTGCGTTACGGCATTGCCTATCTGGCGCGGCGTGCGGACGGTGCGTGGCTTTTGCAGACCCGGCCTGAGCGGGGCCTTCTCGGAGGCATGCTGGGCTGGCCCGGAACGGAATGGACCGCGAACCCGCCTGAGGAGGCGCCGCCCGTTGCGGGCCAATGGCGGGATCCTGGTGTCGAGGTGCGGCACGTCTTCACGCATTTCGAGTTGCGCCTCTCGCTGCGCATGGCGGAGTTGCAGGACGACGCGGAACCTGACCGCGGGCACTTCGTGGCCGACCTGCGCCGGGAGGAGCTGCCTTCCGTCATGCGCAAGGCGCTGGACATCGTTGCGAAAGGCATCCCCGAAAGGGCGGACTGATAGTCCGGGTGCGCGAGTCCCTCGAAGGGAGCCTGCAGTCACGCCAGGCGCTTCAACAGTTCCCCGTGCACCGTTTGTCCGCCGGCGATCAATCCATCCACTTGACGAGTGCCGCTGTTGAATTGCGGGCTCCGGCCGCTCCGGTCACTGACGCGCGCGCCGCTTTCCGTTGCAATGAGAGCGCCGGCCGCGATGTCCCACTCCCATGTCGGGCGAAAGGTCAGCACCGCATCGAAGCTGCCCTCGGCCACAAGTGTCAGGCGATACGCGAATGATGAACGGAAGTGGCGCCTTACGTCCGGAGGTCCGCCGGACCAGTATTCGGGCCTGAGCCCGGCGCGAGTGCTCAGCAAGGATGCGCCGTCCAGCCTTTCGCGCCGGAGCGCCGATATTGGTGCACCGTTGAGCGTTGCGCCGACGCCGGTAGCTGCAAGATAGATCTTGTCGCGGACCGGCAGAAAGACGCACGCCGCGACAACGCGGCCTTCTTCCGCAACAGCAAGCGAATGCGCCCAGGTGCGCTCGCCGGCGATGAATGAGCGCGTCCCGTCTATGGGATCGACAATGAAGACGCGCCTGGCCGAAAGGCGGGCGGGGTTGTCCTCGGATTCCTCGCTGACCCAGCCATAGTCGGGACGCATGTTCAGAAGCCGCTCCTTCAGGTGCCGGTCAACCGCGAGGTCGGCTTCGCCGACCGGACCCTCCTTGCCCTTGTCCCATACCTGCTGGTCGCCGCGCCAGAAGCGGCGCGCGATCTCGCCTGCCTCGCGTGCCGCTTCTTCGAGGAGGTCAAGATCACTTGCCGGCAACGGTCATGCCCTCGACCAGGAGCGATGGCACAACCCGCCGAAGATGGTGTCGCGCGTCATTTGCGGGACGGATGGTCCGGAGCATGTCGTGCAGGTTGCCCGCGATCGTGCATTCGTTGACCGGATAGGCGATTTCGCCGTTCTCGATCCAGAACCCGCTGGCGCCACGAGAGTAGTCTCCGGTCGTGGGATTGATCGACGTTCCCATCAGCGATGTGACCATCAGGCCGTCGCCCATGTCGCGCACCAGATCGTCACGGGAATCGCAGCCTTCGGTCAGCACGATGTTCGTGATCGACGGGGAGGGTGGAGAGGCCGTGCCTCGGGATGCGTTGGCAGTGCTTTCCATGCCGAGCTTGCGGGCGGTCGCGAGGTCAAGCGTCCAGCCGTTCAGCACCCCGTCTTCGACAATCCTTCGGGTGCGCGTCGGCAGGCCTTCGGCATCGAAGGTCCGGGAACCGGAAACCCTGCGACGGTGCGGGTCTTCAGTGATGGACAGCTCGTCGGGAAGGACTTTTTCCCGCAGCTTGTCGCGAAGCCAGGAACTGCCACGCGCCACGGCCGCGCCGTTTGCCGCCTGCAGCAGGTGGCCGATCAGGCTGCTGGCGACGCGCTCGTCGTAGAGGACGGGAAAGGCGCCGGTTTCGGGCTTCCGCGCACCGGCGCGGGCAAGAGCGCGTTCAGCGGCGCGATGACCGATGTCCTCTGCGGCGGGCAGGTCGGAACGATGGACTCGGCTCTCGCTGCAATGGTCACGTTCCATTTCGAGGCCCTCGCCTGAGATGGCAACGCAATAGGCGCTGTGAGACGTGCGCTCCCATCCGCCCGAAAACCCGTTGGTCGCAGCAAGATGAAAGGCGCTGCGCGAGGAGGATGCGGCGGCAACGTCAACTTGCGAGATGCCCTGATGCGTGAGGGCTGCCGCTTCGACCCTCAGCGCGGTCCTCTCCAATTCTGCCGGAGCAGGCATGTCCGCGCCGTCGACCAGGTCCAGGGCGTCCAGATCCCAGTTCCGCGCCAGTTGATCGGGATCGGCCAAGCCTACATGAGGATCTTCCGGCGCAACCGTTGCCATGTCAACCGCGCGCTCGGCCATTTCGGCAATCGCCTCGGAGCTTGCATCGGACGAGGCCACGCTGGCCTGTCGCTGGCCGAGCAGGACACGAAGGCCGATCTCCACGCTCTCTGCACTCTCCGCATGCTCAAGTGCGCGGTCCCGCACCTCGATCGAGACGGAACGGCCCTTGATGGCGATGGCATCGGCCGTCTCTGCACCGGCCCGTGTTGCCGCGTGCAGGAGTGAGTCCGTCAGTTTGGCAAGGGAAGTCATGAGCCCGACCTAGTGTGACAGGCTCCAAGCTTCAAGCGACGGGAATGTTGACATCGTGCGCACCATGCCTGATCCACGACGAAAATGCGTCAAGCGGAGCATTTGAATGAAATTGATCGAAGAACGTGTCATCGCGGTTCCGCCGGACATCGTCTGGGGGAGCATTCTCGATGCGGAGGTTCTGAAGAATTGCATTCCGGGTTGCGAGGAACTGACCGGCAATCTTGACGACGGCTTCGAGGCGGTCGTGGTCCAGAAGGTTGGTCCGGTCAAGGCGACTTTCAAGGGCGCGGTCTTTCTGAGGGACATCGATCCGGGGAAGAGCTGCCGCCTGGAAGGCGAGGGCAAGGGCGGAGCGGCCGGATTTGCCAAGGGCGGGGCGCTCGTGCATCTGGAGCCCGAGGGCGACGGAACCAAGCTCAGCTATGAAGTGGAGGCGAAGGTCGGGGGCAAGCTGGCCCAGCTCGGGGGCAGGCTGATCGATTCCTTCGCAAGAAAGCTGGCGGACCGGTTCTTTTCCAGATTTGAGGAAGCAGCCGCGGAACGGGCCCAGAACGGATCCCGTGGCTCGTGAGGCCTTGCGCGGATCGCGCTGACGGCGATCGCACGGGCGAGCTCTTCAAGTCCCGCTGCATTGCCTCTCAGGGGCCCTACCGGATGCGTTGGCCGTTCACGAGAACGGATCCATCCTCTCCGGTCTCGATGGTCAGGCCAAAGTCGTCCGGCCCGTCACCAGGCCGTGCAATCGCTTCAAGCATGCCACGGATCCCCAGCGCCTGGAGATTCGGCACGAGTCCAAGTTCCGTCAGCCCGTCGAGCAGGCTGCCCGCTCCCGTGACCGCCAGTTCCGCGGCGCCGACAGGCCATGGCTGTTCATGTCGCGTGATGAACGAAAAGCCACCGTCTCCTGTCACCTGGACGCCGGCCAGCTTGATCCGCAGCTCGTTCAGGTCAAGGGAACGGACATCGACCGGCGCCTGATCCATTTGCATGACTGTCGAAAGGTCGCCGTCAAGACCGTCGCGCAGCACGATCACCTCGCCGCCCGTGTCAAGGACGACCGTCGCCGGTTCACGGTCGAGCACGCCCAAGGGGTCGAACATCGACCAGAGCTTCTGATCGATCTCGAACCGTTGGATTGCAACGCGTGCAGCAAAGTCCTGAGGCTCGTGGTCCGGCACGATCGGAAGCAGGAATCGGGCGCTCACTTCCGGCAACCTGACTTCCGTCAGGGAACTGAACAGCTCCTGAGCGAGAACGGACAGGACCGCGCCGCGTGTCGTGGCGCCATAGTCGATGCCGTTTCGGTCCATCCTGACGAACACGTCGCTCGACGCGCTCTCCGACGAAATCTCGAATGGTTCCTGGTTCGGGCCGTCCCCGGAAACCTGGTAGCGAGCATGTCCAAAGCTGGCGGAAAGATCGAACGCGCTTCCGCTCATGATGGACGTCGCAAGGGAATCTCCAAGGCTTTGCCATGCGATCCTGCCGGATGACTGCGCGGAGACATCGGCAATTTCCATTTCCAGGCCGAATGACCCGCCGCCGCCATGGTCTCTGACATCAACGTGCGCCTGGAAGCTGTCCAGGGCGTCCTCGCCACGGAAATCCCTGAGCTCGCCGCCACTGACGTCCGAATGCCCTTGGTATCCCAGAATCTTGATTGATGCGGCGACGGACACGCCGTCGGGCAATTCCGGTTCGATCATCCGAAATTCTTCAACGGTGATCGACGGGGCTGCAGACTCGTAGCGGATCTCTTCCGGCGTGCCGGAGACGACGGTCTGCGCACCCGATTGCGAGACCGTCGCCGCAAACGCGAATTCCTCGCCCTTCGAAGTGAATGCCTGGACTGTCAACGGAGATTCCGGCGGAAAGGTCACGAGGACGGTGCCGTCGTTGCGCTCGGCAAGACTGGCGCCGCCGACCGCAACCAGGATCGTGCCCTCCTGTTCCGGCAATGCGACCTCCACCAGGAAACGGTCCACTGTCAGCACGTTTCCCGACCGGCGTTTGCCGCCGGCCCGCACGGTGATCTCAGGTGTCGAGTACTGGGACAGCTGGTGCTCGAGCACCTGCTCTGCCGTGAGTTCGGCAAGGGCCGGCCCGGCAGCAAGTGCGAGAGAGAGCGAGGCGATCAGGGTTCGTGGCTGATTCATTTCTGGTTTCCGGCCATAACGGCATCGCGATCGAGTCGTTCCACGCGCACTTTGCAGGATGGGCCCTTTATGGCTCTGGTCGGCATGACGGGCAAGTCAAGCGTTGCTGTTGTCGGCGTCACCGCCTTCCAAGAAAGGCGATCCGGAGGAGCGCACGCTCCATTACCGCCATTTCGGGGATCTGCGCACTGGATCTGAGCTTGAGGTCGGTGTCGAGCAAAATGGCAAGCGCACGTTCCAGGTTGCGCATGCCCCACCGGGTCGCTTGCCGCTGCACGCGGTCACGGCGCGGACCAAAGACCGGAGGCCTGAGCTTGGAGACGCCCGCGCCCGGTCCCGAAGGGTCGGCGGCGACCAGGTGCAGCATCCGGAAGTGCCGGGTGGCACCGATGCAGAGGCTGACGGGGGTTGCCCCTTGGGCTTCGAGGCGCCGCAATACAGGTCCGACCTCGTGGGTCCTGCCGTCCGCCGCGACATTGAGGACATCGTCGATGCCGGCCTCCACGGAACTCGGTCCCGAAAGCGCAACCTCATCCGGCGTGAGCGGAGTCCCGTCGCCCGACTTGTACAGCGCGATCTTTTCAAGTGTCTGGCGAAACTCGCCGGGATCGAGGACGCGTGACAACTCCGTGAGTGACGACATGGCGTCCGGCGAGATGTCCGTGAGTCCCGCAATCTTCAGGGCCGCCTCGGTTTCGGCACGAGACGGCGGGTCGTCGTAGATGCCCGCCGCGTAGGCGTTGCCGTGCCTCTCAAAGACTCCGCGGAGCCTCGAACGCGCCGACAAGCCGCCCGCAGTGACGATGATCTGGGCATCGCCCTCGGACCAGTCCGCCATGGCAGAGGCAATCGTGTCGGCCAACCCGTCGCTTGCATCCTCGACGAACGCGACGTGAAGGCCGGGGAAGAAGCTCCGGGCCTTCACGGCGTCTGCAAGCAGGGCCTTGTCCTTGCGGAGTTCGGTTGCGGGAATGCGGGTCAGGCGCATTTCGTCCTCGCCGTCGGGTCCGATGAGAGCCCTGATGACCTCTTGCCGGCGCAGCGCGACCCGCATTGCATCTGCGCCATAGATCAACAGGCCCGTGGAACCTTTGTCAGGCTTGGCGAAGTAGGCCGGGGCGTTGCGGGTCGATAGTTTCACGAGTCGCCAGTCAGGATGTTGGTGGAAATGTGGTCGGCGAGGATGACCATGAGCCGGCGACGGGCATCGCGACGGGCAGACGTGGTCGCGACGGTCGTGGATGTCGCGGCATAGCTGGTGAAGCCGCGTTCGCTGCCGGTCATGACGGCCGTGCCTGTGCCGTCGGTCAGTTGCCAGTCGACCTGGCCTTCGACGCTGAAGCGGCTGATTTCGCCTCCGGACAGGAATCCGACGGCCGTCTCGCCGATCCGGATCTGTGCGGCCAGGACCAGGTCGGCTTGCTTTGGAGTGCCCAGCCGATCCTCAAGCCGGCGGACAAGTGCCGAGCCTTCCTCGTCGGCGGGTGCCAGGACCGCGATTCGGCCTTTGAGACTGCGAGCGGAACCTCCCGGGCCGTGAATCGGCGCAAAGCCGCAGCCAGCCAGCGCGGCGAGCGAAAGAAGCGTGGCCCTGCGAGTGGACGAGGCACCAGATGTCCTGACGCCCGGTGAGCGGGTGAGGCCTGCACGGGATATCCTAGACGACGACATTGACGATGCGTCCGGGCACGACGATCAGTTTCTTCGGCTGGCCGCCGGCCAGCGTCTTGACGACAGCTTGGTCGGCAAGCACGAGCTTTTCAAGCTCGGAACTGTCGATGTCCTTGGCAACAACGATTTCGGACCGTCGCTTGCCGTTGACCTGAATCGGCAGCGTCACCGAATCCTCAACAAGGTATGCCTCGTCCGCCTCCGGCCAAGCGGCGTCCGCCACGAGCCCCTCGCCATCCTGCATGGCCCAAATCTCTTCCGCGAGATGAGGTGTCATCGGCGACATGAGCTGGGCCAGAACCTTGATTGCCTCACGCCGTGCGGCATGCGACGCCCTGGACTTCGCCAGGACATTCGTGAATGCATAGAGCTTGGCGATCGACGTGTTGAACCCAAAGCTCTCGATCCCCATGGTCACGTCGTGGACTGTCCTGTGAAGCTCGCGCAAAAGGGTGTTGTCGTCCGATCCAGTGTCCTTGCCCGCAGCGATTTCTGACGAGATTCGGTGAATCCGGGCGAGGTGCTTGTGTGCGGCTTCAGCGCCAGCGGCGGTCCATTCCACGTCGCGTTCGGGCGGCGAATCGCTCAGGACGAACCAGCGGGCGGTGTCGGCACCGTACCGGTCAATGATGTCGACCGGGTCCACTACGTTCTTCTTTGACTTGGACATCTTTGCCGATGCAATGATTTCGACCTGGCTGCCGTCTTTCAGGTAGCCCGTTCCGTCCCTCAGCTCCACGTCTTCGGGGAAATGATAGATCTTGCGGCCGTCTGCTTCCCGGGTCTGGTAGATGGCGTGAGTCACCATGCCCTGCGTGAACAGCGCGTCGAAAGGCTCGACGGCCGTATTCGGCAAATGACCGCAGAGGTGCATGGCCCGGGCGAAGAAGCGCGAGTACAGGAGGTGGAGAATCGCGTGCTCTATGCCGCCGATGTACTGGTCGACATTCATCCAGTAGGCAGCTTCGTCCAAGTCCGCCGGAGTCTCTGCCCGAGGCGCCGTGAACCGCACGAAATACCAGGATGAATCGACGAACGTGTCCATCGTGTCGGTTTCGCGCCTTGCCGGCCTTCCGCAGCCCGGGCACGAGGTGTCGCGCCAGGTCGGATGTCGCGCGAGCGGGTTGCCCGGTTCATCGAAGCTCACGTCCTCGGGCAGGAGCACCGGCAGGTTCTCCTTCTTCTCGGGCACGGTGCCGCAGCTGTCGCAATGAACAACCGGAATCGGGCAGCCCCAGTAGCGCTGGCGGGACAGGCCCCAGTCGCGAAGGCGGTATTGTATGATTCCCTCACCCCAGCCGTTTGCTTCGGCGAAGTCTATCGTGGCGTCTATGGCTTCCTGCCCCGTCGCAACATCGATGCCCGTGAAATGGTCGATCCACTTGACGCGTTCGGTCTTTGGCGGGACGAAAGCCACGCTGTCGACCGGTCGCGGGTCGTCGAGGGAAAGGAACGTGTCGATGACCGGCAGGCCGTACTTGCGGCAGAAGTCCAGGTCACGCTGGTCGTGCGCCGGCGAGCCGAAGATCGCGCCGGTGCCATAGTCCATGAGGATGAAGTTGGCGATCCAGACCGGAAGTTCCCAGTTCGGGTCCAACGGGTGACTTGCGGAAAGCCCGGTGTCCAGGCCGAGCTTTTCCGCCTTCTCGAGCGCCTCTTCCGTCGCGCCGCCTTTCTGGCAGGCCATGCGGAAGCTCTCCACCTTGGGGTCGTCCTCTGCCAGTTTCCTTGCCAGAGGGTGGTCTGGGGAAATGCCGATGAAGGACGCTCCCAGAAGCGTGTCGGGGCGTGTGGTGTACACTTCGATGGCCTCGCCGCCATCGGTGCGCTCGAACGCGAGCCGAAGGCCGCGAGACTTGCCGATCCAGTTCTGCTGCATCAGCTTGACCTTCGCCGGCCAGTCATCCAGCCCGTCAATGGCGTTCAGCAGCTCCTCCGCGAAATCGCTGATCCGGAAGAACCACTGCGTCAGTTCGCGCCGCTCCACTTCCGCCCCTGAGCGCCAACCCTTGCCGTCGATGACCTGCTCGTTGGCCAGGACGGTCATGTCCACCGGGTCCCAGTTCACCGTTGCGCTTTTGCGGTAGGCGAGGCCCTTGTCCATGAAGTCGATGAACATGGATTGCTGCTGACCGTAGTATTCCGGGTCGCAGGTGGCGAACTCCCGGGACCAGTCGATTGAGAGCCCGAGAGGCTTCAACTGCTCCCGCATGGTGTCGATATTGCCGTAGGTCCAGTCCCTTGGGTGGCCTCCCGAGGCCATGGCTGCATTTTCGGCCGGCATGCCGAAGGCGTCCCAGCCCATGGGGTGCAGGACGCTGTGGCCGGTCGCCCGCTTGTAGCGCGCGATGACGTCGCCCATCGTGTAGTTCCGCACGTGGCCGATGTGGATGCGCCCCGAGGGATAGGGAAACATCTCGAGTACGTAGTATTTGGGCCTGCTCTTGTCACGGGTTGCGAAGAAGGTCCCTGCTTCCTGCCAGCGGGCCTGCCACTTGGGTTCGATGGTGTTGGTGTCGTAGCCGGACATGTGCCATCCTCGGGCTTCGTGCAGCGCCTGACTATTCCGGGTTGTGACTAAGGTCTAGGGCGCAATGCCCGCTGGCGTGCCGGGCTCCGGCGCACTTGCAGGGCCGTCAAAGGCCCCGATCCTGGACCCGAAGCTGGCGGGCGCGCGTCAGGATGGCATTCTCGACGGTGCGCACGGCTTCCGTCGGTGCCGGGCCAGAACGGGTCAGGAGCGCGACCTTCAGCGAGCGTGCATCAAGCGCCGGGTCACGCACGACGACAGTTGCGCGGTAGGCACGCCCGCCGCCGGGAGGCGTGCCGTAGCCGGTCACGATCACGCCCGAGAATGGGTCGGCGGATTCGATCGGCAGGAAGTCCAGGATGTCAAGCGAGGCGCTCCAGATGTACTTGTTGACCTCGAGCGTCGTATTCGGATCGTCGACGTTGGTGAAGAGATCCCAGATGGTCTCCCGGCGATCTTCCTCGGTGGCGGAATCCGACGGGTCGCCGCCGGATTCGCTTTGGTCGCGACCGCAGCCCGACAGGGTCACCGCAACGATCGTCAGCGCAAGGGCGAATCGACTAGGTCTCATTCTCTGGCCTTCCATGCAGAAAGAGGCACGCTGCCACCGGATCCCAAGCATGAGTATCCGAGAGACCATGGCGGCTCAAGGGATTTCGAGTGCTAGGATGCCGCTCGACGACTGCCGGCCCGCATTGGCAGGGAGCGGGCATTGCCAGGAGATGCAGAACGAGCCGGATTTCCGTCATTCGGATTGAGCCGGTCAAGGGCGGCTCGGTCGGCCAGTCGGTGCCGTTTTCCCCTTCTCGACATCGAGCGGCCCCGGACATAGTTTCGCCGCTAGTTCCCGGAAACGCCGCATGCCAACTTCCCGACCCGAGATCGCAGACCGCACCTTCACGTACGAGGCTGGCGTCAGGCTTCTTTCGGAACGGAAGCTCCGCGAGGCCTTGACGGAATTCCTGGGCGTCGTCGCGGACAACCCAGAGCACGCCGAGGCGTGTTTCCAGGTCGCGCGCCTCCTGCTCAAGACGCTCCGCTTCAAGGATTCCATCGCGTGGTTTCATCGTGCGGCAGCCCTGCAACCTGATGCCGAACAGGTGTGGCAAGGACGGGCCGAAGCGGTCGCCCTCGGCGGCAGCGACGCCGACAGGCGCGACCTCGTGGCAGCGCTGAAGTCCGCCCCAATCGACCCGAAAGTCCGCGTCCGGCTGCAGGACCGGTTCGGGTCGCTCCGGAAGGCGTCGCGCCCGCATGCGGGAGGCGTTCCTTCCAAGGTCATCGCAGGGCTGGTCGCCGCTCTTCGCTCCGGTGACGCCCCGGCGGTTGAGGCGAAGGCCAAAGCGCTCATGCGCAAGGCGCCGCGTTCCGCCGTGTTGGCCTGCATCCTTGCCGAGACACAGGCCATCCAGAAACGGTCCGAAGAAGCCATCGCAAGCTATCAACGCGCGATCAAGCTGGATCCGGATTATGCCGAGGCCTACGGGGGCGCAGGCCGGGTTCTGTTCAACTCGGGCCGGATCCGCGACGCCGCAGAGGCTATGCGGCCCGCCGTGATTCTCGCGCCCGACGGCGTGCCTGGGCTGGCGGGCTTGGGCGCGTCTCTATCACGGCTGGGTCATCACCAAGCTGCCGTTGTCCTGCTGAAGCGGGCGTCCCGGCTGGATCGCAGGGATGCCCGCCTCTTCGTCGAGCTCGGGGATGCCTGTGCACGCCTTGGCGATCACGAAGCCGCCGTCGAAGCCTACGCGCATGCTGTCGAGCTCGCCTCAAGGTCCGCGAAAGGCGTTTCGGTCGGCCTTCGCCTCGCCTTTGCCGACGCGCTTGAGCATGTCCAAAGGTCTGCCGACGCGCTGGCCGAACTCGACAGGGCCCTGAGAGACGAGCCGGCGCATGCCGGGGCACTCTTGTCCAAGGCCTCGATGCTGCAGACGCGAGGTGAATTCGAGGAGGCGCATGAACTCTTTCGCCGCGTCATCCAGCGACATCCCGAGAATGGTGATGCCTACCGTCGTCTCATGATCAGCTACAGGGCGACGAGGAACGACCCGATCATTGACGAAATGGTCGATCTGTTCGAGCGTGATGGCATCCGCGACGAGGATCGCATGAACCTCGGGTTCGCCATTGCCAAGGCCCTTGAGGACACCCGTGACGACGCGCGTGTCTTCCGATTTCTGGGCGAGGCGAACCGAATTGCGGACGGGCTGTCCGGCGTGTCCGCCAATCAGCGCTTTGCGGAGATCGCCGACTGCCGCGAAGCGTATGGGCGCATTGACTTCGCGCGGGTCGCGGCAGCTGCCGAGAACCGTTTCGCGCCGATTTTCGTGACCGGGCTGCCCCGCTCCGGGACGACGCTTGTCGAGCAGATCATAGCGGCGCATTCAGGCGTCGAGAGCGGTGGCGAACTCGGCTTTGCATCCTATTTCTGCCGTGCCCTGGTGTCCGCAAGACCAGGCGTGCCCAGCGGTGAACCCGACCCGGATCTCGTCGCCGGAATTGGTCGGGACTACACCAAGGCGATCGGTCGGCGGTTTCCCGGCGCGGGTCATGTGACCGACAAGTCCATCTACACGTTCGAGCACGTCGGAGTCTTGAAGCTGGCCTTGCCCAACGCGCGTTTCGTGGTGGTGCGACGGGATCCGAGGGACAACCTGTTCTCGATCTACAAGAGCAGGTTCGCCCAAGGCACGCACGGCTACGCCTACGACTTTGAGAAGCTGGCGCGATACTACGGTGAATTCGAGCGCATGATCGGCCTTTGGCGCGAGCGAGTGCCGGGCTGGTTTCATGAAGTTTCCTACGAAAGGCTTGTCGCGAACCCGGAGGAGGAGACCAGGAGACTGATCGCGGCTTGCGGGCTAGATTGGGAGGACGCGTGCCTGAACTTCCACGAGAGAGCCAGCCGGGTCCAGACGCTCAGCGTCTTCCAGGTGCGTCAGCCCATTACGAGCGCGTCGGTGAAGGGCTGGCGGAGATTCGAAGCGGAGTTGAAACCCATGATCGACACATTGAGAAGGGACGGCCATGTCGTTGACTGAAACCAGGTCGCGCATTTCCGATGCCGCCGAATTGCATGGACGAGATGTTGCCGACATTTCGCTGATCGCCGTTTCGAAGCTTCAGCCCCTTGACCGCATCGAGGCAGCGCTCGGGCAAGGGCATCGCGTCTTCGGCGAGAACCGGTTGCAGGAAGCCCAGGGAAAGTGGCCGGCATTCCGTGAACGGTTTCCGGATGTTGATTTGCATCTCGTTGGCGCGCTGCAGACCAACAAGGTCAGGGCCGCCACGGCGTTGTTTGACGCAATTCACGTGGTTGACCGTCTGAAACTTGCCACGACGATTGCCCGGATTGCGGGAGAGACCGGATCCTGTCCGGACCTGTTCGTCCAGGTAAACACCGGAAACGAACCCCAAAAGGCTGGCGTTGCCGTGGACGGCGCCGACGATCTGGTTGCTGGATGCCGGGCGCTTGACTTGCCACTGAAGGGACTCATGTGCCTTCCGCCCGTCGACGAGCCCCCGAGCCTGCACTTCGCTCTCCTGAAGAAGATCGCGAATCGCAATGACCTGCCTTGCCTGTCGATGGGAATGAGCGGCGATCTCGAAGAGGCGATCGGCCAAGGGGCCACGCATGTCCGCGTTGGTTCCGCGGTCTTCGGGGAGCGGGACCGCCGCTGAGGCACCTAGCTGTTCGGGACGAGTGGTCGAGGCCGGTCGACGTGCCTTCCGGATGGCACGGACGAGAGCGAGCATCAGGAATCCGGCGAAGCGGAACGGGAAGCGTCACCTGGCGACGTTTGGAGAAGTGAGAGAACGCTCGAACGCGTGGACTCCGAAGTGGCGCAAGGGTTGGAATTCGGAACGTGTGCGGCACGCGTTCGCCTTGTTTTGGCGATCCAGGCGATCCCCGTCGCAAGCAGAGAGGACGCGGATCGCGGCGAATGTGCCATCCGTTCCACGAACGGCGGCTGTGCCAACGCGAGGTGCTTGCGCACGGCGCTGCCGGCACTCGCGCGCGGGATCGACCGCTTGTCCGTCGAGAGGCTACGCTTGAGGCGGAACGAACAACGTCGCGCCAAGCGGAAGATGGCGGGCGATCCATGCGAGGTGATCGGGCCGAAGCGCAATGCAGCCTTCCGTCGGGCATCCCGTTCTTCGCCAGCGATGCGCAAAGATCGCCGAGCCCTGCCGTGCAACCGGCCAGTTCCAGTCCGTCAGCAACACCAGGTCGTAGAGTCGGTCTGAGCGCCAAAGCCGCTCGTGGGACGCTCCAAAGGGTGCCCGTACCTTGTGATTGTAGGCCGGGTGCCCGGCATCATCGCACCAGCAGTCGTCGGGGTGGATCGTTCTGGCCCAAGGTGCAGGTCTCGCAATCCGGTCGGCACGATATAGCATGCCCACAATCCGATGGATGCCCGAAGGCGTGCCGCCGTCTCCTTCACGCTTGTCCTCGACCACGCCGTTGCGGCCGATGGTGCAGGGAAAGCGCCGCTTCCGGAACCAAAGCCCTGATCGGGAAAGCACCATGATGGCAGGCCTGCCGCGTTGCGCTCGCCGAAACACCTGGGCGAGATGGTTTCCCTTCGAACCGAATTCGGTCACCTTGGCCGGATCGTTCACAGAATGTGCCCCGACTTCCTGGCCTTGACGTCAAGGTAGTCGGCATTTTCGGCGGTCTTCCCGACCAGGAGGGGAACCCGCTCAACGACCTCGATTCCCTGCGTCTCCATCATGTCGACCTTGGCCGGATTGTTGGTCAGAAGGCGTACGGACGAAAACCCAAGTCGCTTCAGAATGTCGGCACCCGTGCGAAAGTCACGCTCGTCATCTTCGAATCCAAGACGGTGATTGGCCTCAACGGTGTCAAACCCCTGATCCTGCAGCCGGTAGGCTCTCATCTTGTTGGCCAAGCCGATGCCGCGACCTTCCTGGTGGAGGTAGAGCAGGACGCCCGCACCCTCTTCCTCCATCTGCCTGAGGGCCGCATGCAGCTGTGCTCCGCAATCGCATTTCAGGGATCCAAGGACATCGCCAGTGAAACAGGCCGAATGCAGTCTCGCCAGCACCGGGGCGCCACGTGGCGGCTTCCCGATTTCGGCTGCCACATGATCCTCGCCGCCATCATCAGGTCGGAACACGTGGACACTGCTCCGTGCGGCGAGAGCCGTTGGCACTTGGCCTGCGACAACCTCTTCATGGGTTGCCGGCGCCGTCAGGAATTCATCAAGACCGTCCGCGTCAAGCACCGTCAGTTCCTTGGGTGGCGCATCCTCGATCTCTGTCACTATGGCCGCGGGGAGGAGTCTTGCGGACTTGACCAGCCGGAGGGCGAGCCCGTGAATGCGGGCCGAGCCGCCCCGTTCCGATGTGAACGGTCCCTTCATTGGCCGCGAGAGATCGTCTTGCGGGTCGGCAACGGAGGCGACCCAGGTTGCAGTCGCGTCGAGAGGCAGCCGAAGGCGCGCAAGGTCGCCGTCATAGGCCCGTGCACTCAGTGTTTCCGCGCGACGGGCGGTGATCACCAAGACGGAGGCGCCATGCTTCACGACGTCCGCGAGCCTGACCGGGTCAATCCCGTCCGCGGCAAGGACCAGCGCACTCGAAGTGCCGGTCGAGACCACGACCGGCAGCCCCAGCCGCAGGTCGGTACGTGCCCGCGCAATGCGTTCCCGGAGGTTAGGTTTCAGCGTCATCGGTGTCCGGTTCCGTTCAGATCTCTCACCACGCCTGTTTCCGCGATTTTATGAAACAATTCCACTGCCCGTGACACGTCCCGGTGAAATATTGCAGCATTTCTTGCAAGACGCCCGGAGCCCTCGCATGTCCTCCTTGGATAGCTGCGGAGGACGCAATGGCCCAGAACCTGAAAAAGATCTTGTTGGTGGATGACGACGACGACCTGCGCGAGGCGCTTGGCGAACAGCTGATTCTGACCGAAGACTTCGACGTATTCGAGGCAGCCAATGGCGCCGAAGCCACGCAGAAGGTCAAGCAGGCTTTGTACGATCTGGTGATACTGGACGTTGGGCTGCCCGACACGGACGGACGCGAACTTTGCCGCGTAATGAGAAAGCAGGGGGTCAAGTGTCCGATTCTCATGCTCACGGGCCACGACACCGATGCCGACACTATCCTGGGTCTTGATGCGGGCGCCAATGACTACGTCACCAAGCCATTCAAGTTCCCCGTCCTGCTTGCACGGATTCGTGCACAGCTCAGGCAACATGAACAGTCAGAGGACGCGGTGTTTCAGCTTGGGCCCTACACGTTTCAGCCCGCACAGAAGATGTTGCTCACGGAGGATGAGAAGAAGATCCGCCTGACCGAAAAGGAGACAAACATCCTGAAGTTCCTCTATCGAGCTTCCGAAGGAGTCGTGGCACGCGACGTGCTTCTCCACGAGGTTTGGGGATACAATGCTGGTGTCACGACGCACACGCTTGAGACGCATATCTACCGCCTGCGGCAGAAGATCGAGCCTGAACCTTCGAACGCGCGCTTGCTGATCACCGAGTCCGGCGGATATCGGCTGGTCGCCTGAGCGGCGCGAGAGTCCCTTCGGGCGAAACCGAAACTGGCGGGTCCTCGACATCAAGCGTGAACCTGCGCTTGGCATGCCTGGCGGGCGCGTCGCAAGGCGCTTGCCGCCGCGATTTCCCAAGTCTAGTGTCCAGCGCAACTTTATTCAAGCATCCTTGCCGGTCATGGCCTGACCTTCCGGACTTGGAGCGTGGTCGACATGGAGTTCCCGGATTCCGTCTGTGATGCCGAAGGCTGGCTGCTCACTGGCTCCCGTCACGGCGCATATGACGACGAGCCCTTCATTTCGCCCTTGGAAAACTTCATCCGCAATGCCCGCACGGACGGCATCCCGATGGTCGGGGTTTGCTTCGGGCACCAGATCATCGCGCAGGCGCTTGGGGGACGGGTCGAGAAGTTCTCAGGCGGATGGTCGGTCGGTCGCGTCGAATACGATTTCGAAGGCGAATCCATTGCCGTGAACGCATGGCACCAGGACCAGGTGGTTCGGAAGCCGGACATGGCCCGCACCATTGCCACGGCGGACGGCTGCGACTACGCAGGCCTGGCCTACGGAAACTGGGCACTGACCGTACAGCCCCATCCGGAATTCGACGCTGACGCGGTCCGCATGCTGCTGGACACCCGCGCTCCAGGCGTGGTTCCGGAGGACCGCATGGAAGAAGCTCGCAAAGGGCTTTGCCTTCGGGTATCGCCGGAACTTGTTGGGGCCAGGATGGCGCAGTTCCTCAAGGCCGCCCGCGCCTGACCGCCCTCGCATCACGAGGATGCGCCGTCCTGTGTCGGGTCACGTCCCTCCGACCGATCCGGCGCCAGTCGGGCCTGCAGGTCGCGTCACCGAGGCTGCCAGGCAAGGCCGTTGCCAGCGCGAATGCGGGGCAGGGTGGAAGATCCGATCTCCTTTCGAGACCTTTGGTCAGGAGACTTCCCGCAAGCAGGAAGGCGAGGGAGCCTCAGCCAGTGCGCCCCGTGAAACGGCACCAAGAGCTCGATGGCAGCGGCGGCGCGAGCGAAACTTCAGTTCCGGTATCGAGGTGCCCGATTGGCGAGCGCCCGGGCTCCCTTGGCGACGCGATTCCGGAATTCGCGAGAGGCTCCCTTCGCTCAAGCGCCCGGGCGTCCCGCAGCAATGCTCGCGTGCGTGGCCCTGCGTTCACTTGAAAGACTGGAGGCTGACCCGCTCCGGCACGGCGTCGTCCAGAATGCGCACGTCAATCACTGACGTCTTGTCGCTGCGCATCGCTTCGGCAAGAGCCTGATCCAAGTCACCGCTGTTCTCGACCCGAAGGCCAGCGCAGCCAAACGCGCGCGCAATTTCTGCGTAGTCCAACTCGGTGAACTCGGTCGAAATGTAGCGGCCGTCGAAGAAGAGCCTCTGATTGTCCTTGATGAAATGCATGTTCGAATTGTTCATGACGACGACGGTCAGGTTGGCGCCGCTGCGCACGGCTGTCTCCAACTCCTGGACAACCATGGCGAATCCACCGTCGCCGGTCAGGCAGACGACATTCTGGTCGGGCGTTGTCAACGCGCGCGAGATAGCTGCAGGCAGGCCATAGCCCATGACGCCGAAACCGCGCGGTCCCAGGTAGTTTCTTCCCGGGCTCCGCACCTCGAAATACTGGCCGCCCCAAATCTGGTTGAACCCGGAATCACAGACTAGAACGTCGTCGTCCTGCATGGCATCGCGCATCGCGCGGATGACCTGGATCGGGTGAACCGGCCTGGCGTCGCGATCCTGGGCAAGCGGTGACTCGATGCCCTTCTCCTTTCTCCAGTTCGAGGAAATGGCCGAAACGGAATTGCGCTGTATCGATTTGGGCGTGACACGAGGGTCGGACTTGAGAAGGTCGAGCATCTCTCGCAAGACGGCCCTGATGTCGCCCGTCAGTGCCAGGTCAACCGTGTAGTTTCGACCGATCTGGGTCGGCTCGATGTCGACCTGGACCAGTCGCGTCTTCCTGTCAGGAATGCGCCAGGCCGCCGTGCCGACGTTGTTGAAACGGGTCCCCAGCGCCAGGCCCAGATCCGCCCGAAGGACGTATTCGTTTGACGCCGTCCTCCCGAGGAGACCATAGGGTCCGAGGCTGAGGGGATGGTTCTCGGGCAACGAGCCCTTGCCCATGTAGGACGTCGCCACCGGCATGTCGAGCAGTTCGGCGAGCTCCCGGACCTCGTCCGTCGCGCCGGAGGCCATCACGCCACCGCCGCCGAGGATGATCGGGCGCTTCGCAGAGAGGATTGCGTCGACCGCGGCGGAAATCTCGCGCCGGGGCGGCGTTGGCCGGTGCGCCGGCCATCGGGCGTAGCGCGTGTCGACTTCGAGGTCCTCCTCGGCGAATTCGTGCTGCGCCCGCAGCGTCGTCATCGGGAAACTCAGAAGCACGGGGCCGGGCCGTCCGGTGGTCGCGATCTGGAAGGCCCGTTTCACGAATTCCGGGATTCGCTCCACGTGATCAACGGAGAAGACCTTCTTGGTGATCGGGCGAAAGAGCGTTGTCTGGTCGACTTCCTGAAACGATTCACGACCGCGCCAGTCTGCCCGAACGTCAGAGACGATGGCCACGACGGGAATGCCCGAAAGGAAGGACTCTGAAATGCCGCTGATCAGGTTGGTGGCGCCAGGCCCGACCGTGGCATCGCAGACGCCGACCTTGCCGGTTGCTCGCGCATGGGAATCGGCCATTTTCGCTGCAGCTTGTTCATGCCGCACCAGAAGATGCCGGATGTCGTTCCGGCGGAAGATTGCATCGTGAATGTGGGTTTGTTCGCCCGGCAGGCCGAACATCGTGTCCACGTCGAACCGGCGAAGCATCTCGACGATCGCCTCGCCGCCGTTCATGGCCCTTGTTCCTTGGTTTGGCATGGTCCGCTCCTTAGCCCCTGAATCGCGACGGCTTCATCGTCACGTTCACGGTCCGACGTAAAGGCCGCCGTTGACCTCGATTGTCGTTCCGGTCAGGTAGTCTGCGAGGTCGGAGGCCAGGAACAGGCAGACCTTGGCGACATCGGCCGGCAGACCGAGCCGGCCTATCGGGATCCGGGCGGCGATGGCCTGATTCGTCTCGTCGGGCACGTCCTTGATCATTCGGGTGTCGATCCTGCCGGGATTGATTGCGTTGATGGTCAGTCCCGTGCCACCCAGCTCGCGCGCGACGGCCTTTGTCAGCCCCAGCACTCCGGCCTTGCCCGAGACATAGTGCACCGGCGCCACGGTTCCGCCGATCCGCGCGGCCAGCGACGCGATATTGATGATGCGCCCATGCCCGCGGGCCAGCATGGCCGGAATGAAGATTCCGGTGCACTGGAAGACTGCAGTGAGATTGACCGCCACGACCCGGCTGAAATGCTCCACAGGCATTTCCCAGGTCGTCCAGGGCTTGCCTCCCGGGCCTGTCTTGGGCGTCCAGCCGACGCCATTGATCAGCACGTCCGGTGCGTCCGGCGACTGTGCCAAGGGTTCCAGCCGCGCCGCGACCGCTTCCGCATCGGCAAGGTCAAGTTCGACAAGGCTAGCGCGGTCGTGATCGGCGGCCAGCGCTTCGCCTGGCGCGATGTTCCGGTCGACCAGCGTGATCCGCTTGCCACGGCCCAGGAACGCGCGGGCGATGCCGAGGCCGATATCACCGCAGCCGCCCGTGATGAGAACGTGATCTCCCTTTATTTCCAACGGATGCTCCCCGTGAATTCGGTTCTGCACGTGCGGGCCCGGTCGCCAGCGAACGTCTCGATTGGACCCGCTACATGGACCTTGCCTGTTCAGGCAACCTCGATCGCGCCCGGCAGAAGCACCCTTTCAAGGTGCTCCTTCGCCTCGGCGTGGGTTACCCAGTCCGGCGGCGGGAAGTCCGCCGCCATCTCCCAATCATCGCCGCTCGCCTCCATGTGGGTCGCGATCCGGGCGTCAAACTCGTCCATCAGCGTCTGATACGCCGGATCGTCCACCAGGTTGTTCTGTTCATGGTAGTCCGCACGCTCGTCAAACAGCAGCATGCGCTTGTCCTTGTGGCGCATGTAGAGCCAGTCCTTGGTGCGTATGCCGCGTTCGGCAAACGGCGCAAACTCGTGCGGATTGGCACCCGTCTGGGTAAAGACCTGGTACCAGATCGCATCGCGCGCCTCGGCCTCTTCACCATCGAGAACGGGAAGGTAGCTTTGGCCATCAATGCCCTCGGGCAAGTCCGCACCAACGATGTCGAGGATCGTGGGCATCATGTCGGGGCCGACATCGACCAGCGCCTCGGTTTTCTGCGGCTTGAACCGTGCGGCGTAACGCACAATCAAGGGCACGTGCATGGCACCCCGAAACGCCGTGTTCTTGATCCCGCAATAGTGACCGTGCTGGCCGCACATGTCACCGTGGTCGCTGAAGAACAGCACCGCCGTGTCGTCCGCGATTCCCTGACGGTCTAGTTCGTTCAGGATCCGTCCCACGTTCCAGTCAATGTTGTGGATCATGCCGTAGTATTCGGCGATGAACTGGCGAATTTCGGCTTCCGTTTCCGGCTCACCAACGGGCTTGGTGTCGTAGGCCGCGTGGCTCGCATGTCCCGACCGCGGATCGCCGCCGCACCAGACCTCGTTTCGAATTCTCTGGGTCCTGCGCTGCAGTTCCATGTCGGGAACGCCCGCCGGCAAAGGGACCTCTTCGGGGCTGTAGACCTTGCGCAGGTAGTCCGGCATGTCCATCGGGAAGTGCGGCGGACCGTAGCTCACGTACCCGATCCAGGGCTTGCCGTCCTTGGCGGTCGACGCGTCGGCGATGAAGTCGATCAGCTGATCGGTCTGGTAGTCCGGTTCATAGCGTTTCGAGTGATAGGCCTGACCATCGTCATCATAGTATATCGACGACATGTACTCGTGGCCGCGATTGAAGCCTATGAAGTGGTCCCAGCCAAATCGGCGATCGGGTGGCACGAAGCCGGGCTTGGGCCCGCCTTCGAGATGCCACTTTCCGATATACCCGGTTCGATAGCCGGCATCCTTCATCAGATCGGCAAGGAAGACCTGATCGCCACGCAGCGGGAAGTGATTCTGGATCATTCCGTGGCTCTGGGCATACTTGCCCGTCAATACAGAGGCGCGAAACGGGCAGCAGACCGGGTACGACGCATAAGCCTCGGTGAACTGAATTCCCTCGCTTGCCAGCCTGTCGATGTGCGGCGTCCTTATGGTCGGATTGCCGGCGCAACCCATCGCGTCGTACCGCATCTGGTCGGCATAGATCAGAAGGATGTTCGGTCTCTTTCTCATGAATCCTCAGCCTTTCCCGCCGTGCGGCTTCTCATCCAGGTCGAGATCGGCCCCCACAGGATTGTCAGCGCCAAGGCGGCATAGATCCCGAGGCCGATGGGAGTGTTGAAGAATTCCGCCGTGCTGCCATCCGCAATCGTGATGGACTGTCGCAGGGAATTCTCCAGAATCGGGCCAAGCACAAAGCCGATGGAAAGCGGCGCAATGGAATAGCCGAGTTTCCTGACGACGTATCCCAGCACTCCGGCGGCCAAGAGGACACCGACGTTGAAGAGGCTGTTCGAGACCGCGTAGATGCCGGTGAAGCTCAGCAGGAGCACGGTCGGCACGATCACCGTCATCGGAACCTTGATGAGCATCGCGGCGAAGCGGATCGCGAACAGGCCGATGAACAGCAACAGGATGTTGATGAAGAAGAGACCGAGGAACAGGGAGTACATTATGTCCGGGCGTTCGTCAAAGAGCGTCGGTCCCGGTGCCAGGCCCTGAATCAGGAACGCACCCAGCAGGACCGCCGCAGCCGGGCTGCCTGGCACCCCAAGCGTCAGGGTCGGAACCAACGCTCCGCCGACGGTCGCGTTGTTCGCCGTTTCAGGAGCAACGATGCCTTCGGGGATGCCAGTGCCGAACTTTTCCGGCTCCTTGGAACGACGCTTCTCTTCCGAATAGGCAAAGAACGCGCCGACCGCGGCGCCCTCGCCGGGGATGATCCCGATAATCGTGCCCAGGAGCGAAGATCGCGCCAGATTGCCCTTGAGCCTGGACAAGGTCTCCAGGCCCGGAATCTTCACGGTCAGGCTGGTCTTGTCGAATTCAATGCGATTCAGCGCCTTTTCCGCCCCGATCAAGACTTCGGACACCGCGAAAATGCCGACGAGAAACGGAACCAGCGGTATGCCTTCGTACAAGTGATAGGTCCCGAACGTGTAGCGCTCGGCCCCATTCAGTTCATCCAGCCCCCAGGTCGTCAGGAAAATGCCCAGACCGCCGACAAGCAGTCCCTTGAAGAGGTTCGCGCCCGCAACGCGGACAACGACGACCAGTCCGAAAACTGAAATGGCAAGGAATTCCCGAGGCCCGAACTTGATCGCGACTTGAGCAAGCACAGGCGCGATGAAGGTGAGGCAGACAACGCTCACAAGCCCGCCGATGATGCTGCCGGTCAGCGACAGGCCCAACGCCTCGCCACCACGTCCCTGCTTGTACATCGCGTGTCCGTCCATGACGGTCGCGATCGCGGCCCCGGTTCCCGGAATCCCGACGGCAATCGCCGATATTGACCCTCCGTAGATCGCGGCATTGTAAATGGCGAGGAGCAGGATCAGCGACGGAACGGCTTCCATGTAGAACGTGAACGGCAATGCCAACGCAATCGCGATCGGCGGCCCGAGACCTGGAAGGATTCCGATGACCAGTCCAAGAAGGATTCCGGCCACCAGCATGATCATGGTGAACGGGTCAAGAAAGTTCGCAAACGCGATCCCGACTGCAGCGACGTCAAACACTAGAACTGTGTCCCCAGCAACAGGGTGAAGACCAGGTAGACGCTGGCCGCCAACGCCAGGACGACGCCGTAGACGACAGGGTTGCGCACGCCCATCGCCAAGCAGAGGAGCGGCCCGGATGTCGCCGCCATCGCGATGTACCCGAAATTCTGCCAGACGATGTAGCTGACAACTGCCGCAACCAACGCAAGCAGGCCGCGCCTGGCCTCGGCGGATGACGCAAAAACGGTCTGACCTTCATCTCCCGCCTCACCCTTCGAGGCGTAGGCATAAAGCACGATCGCCGCACAAAGGGCCGTGAATCCCAGCAGGAGCTGCGGGAAGAATCTCGATGGAAGTCCTGAGCTTGCAAGCAGCCCGGCGGCCTCGAATCCCTGGGCAACCACCGCAAAATAGCCGCAGGCGATTATGACCAGGACCGTGAAGGCGATGTTGGCCAATCGCTGGGTCAGCATGTTTCCGTTTCCCGTGCCTGCGGAAAGTGGAACGGGCGCCGCGGAGTGGCAGCGCCCGGACCGGTTCGGCGAGTGCAAGTCACTTGTGCAGCAGCCCGAGCCCGTCAAGGATCGGCGAGTACAAGTCGATGCCGGACTGCAGAAGCTGCCCGACGTCGTCGGGGCCATGCACGAACTGCCAGTCGATGCCCGGGGGCAAGGTGGAGATGAATTCCTCCGTGCCCAGCACTGCGGTTGCGGCGATCAGCTTGTCGACGATCTCCTGGGGCGTTCCGGCCTTCACGGCCCAGCCTCCGTGAACCCAGACTCCGGCTTCCTTGCCCGGGGACGCTTCGCCTATGGTGCGAACGCCGGGCAGATGTTGTTCAAAGTATGGCTGCCGGTTGTTGTCCAGGATGATCAACGGCCGAATCTCGTTCTTGAACGCGTTGATCGTCGCGATCTGTCCGACGCCAACGTCAACCTGTCCGCCAATCAGGCCGGTCATGGTTGCCGGCACGGTCTTCAACGCGATGGTCTTGAATTCAAGGCCAAACTCGGACGCCAGCTGAACTGCGCTCAGGTTCGGCGGTGCGCCGAGATTGTTGACTCCCATGCTGAGCTTTTCGCTCCTCGCGGCTTCGAGAAAGTCCTCGAATGTCTGGAGCGGACTGTCAGCCCGCACGTAGAGCGCATTTGATGCCGTTGGACCTGCATAGAACGGGATGAAGTCCTCCCTCGGGCTGTAGGGCACTGCACGGGTCAGTGGAACAACCATGAAGCTCGGAGGGGACCATTGAAAGATGGTGTAGCCATCCGCATCCTCTTCGAGCACGCTCATGGTCGCAGGAATGTGCGCGCCGCCGGGCTTGTTCACGACATTGACGGGCACGCCCAGCTCTGCGCTGACAGCTTCAGCCGTCAGACGCGCGCCGATGTCCGCATTGCCTCCTGCGGCGAACGACACGACCAGCGTAATCGGCCGCTCGGGGTATTCGGCCAACGCGGCGCCGGCGCTGAGACCCAGTGCGACCGTGGCTGCGGCGGCCATTTTGATAAGGTTCATGTTGAAGCCCTCCCTAGCTTTCATCTTGAGACTCATTGGTCGAGACGTACGTACCTTTGATCCGTGCAAACGAAATGTCAAGCCACAAGTCCGCCCGTGCATTCCTGCAGCTCAGGCGGGGTTGTCAGTCGTGAACTCGATCTCCAGCTCGAGCAGGTCGCAGGGATAGAACAGCTTCGCCGAGTAGATGAGGGCCCCGTGCTTGTCGAAGAACTCCCTGAACACCTTGAAGACTGCCGAGTTCACCTTGACCCCGAGCGCCTTCGCGAGGCCGAAATCGGCGTAGGCGACCGTGATTCTCTGGCGCGCATTCGCGATGTCCACGCCGATGTCGCGAAGGACCGCGACCACGATCTCGTGCATGAAACGGTCCGGTGCGCGCTCGTAGACTTGGTCGTCGAGCCGGATGTCGACCTGGCAAAACGGCTTCCCGCCACGCGCATGGATGCGACGCATGCAGCGGAAGTACCTACCGTCCTCGGACTTTTCTATGGTTGCGTCGCCTTTGCGCACCGAGACCTCGAGCTGGTCCACCATCGCATAGATCTCCGAGATCTCTGCGCGCACCTGAAGCGAGACGCGGTCGGGAATCTGAACCTTGCGCACGAAGGTCCCGCGCCCGGAGTGCTTTTCGATGAGGCCTTCATCTTCCAGCGTGTTCATCGCCTGCACCACGGTCATGCGCGCGACGCCAAGCTCTTCGGTCAGTTCCCGAAGCGCTGGAAGACGCGCGCCAGGGGGCAGGTCCCCGGACATGATCTGATGTCGCAGAACTCCGGCCACTTCCGCATGCAACGGGACCGCCTTCCGCTTCATGGACTGAAGATTCATCTTGAAACCTCTCCCGATCTGCAGGTACAAAGATCCAGAACATTTTACATCGCCCTGGACATCCAATGCAAGCAAGACACAACCTGGAAGAGCTTGAGAGGATCGCGACGCGGCTTCGCATGCACGTGGTGGACATGGTCGCGCCTTCGGGCCAGGGCTATGTGCAGCAGGGCCTCGGGGCAGCGGACATCTTCACGTCGCTCTATTTCGCCGAGGCGACGATGGACCCTGCCAATCCGGCCTGGCCGGACAGGGACCGCGTCTTCCTGACAACCGCCCACAACACCGCGATCTTCTACGCCACGTTGGCGGAGCGCGGGTTCTTCGACACCGGGCGGCTCGCCACCTACGTCACCGACGGCTCGCCCTTGGAAATAAACTCGTCCGAGCGCATGGGACAATTCGTCGAGGCGACCTGCGGCTCGCTTGGCCAGGGCCTTTCCGTCGCCGTCGGCTGCGCATTGGCGGCAAGGCGGCAAGGCCGTTCCAGCCGCGTCTATGTCATCGTCGGCGACGGTGAAATGCAGGAAGGCCAGATCTGGGAGGCCGCGATGCTCGCGGGTGCCAGCGGCCTCGACAACCTTTGCCTGATCGTGGACTACAACTTCGTGCAGTCCGAGGGGCCGATGGACCTGGTCATGTCGCTGGAGCCCTTGATGGACAAGATGGAGAGCTTTGGCTTTGCCTGCCAGGAAGTCGACGGCAACGACATCGGCGCGTTGCTGGGCGCATATGATCAAGCACGCGCGACCAAGGGCAGTCCGAGCTTCATCAAGGCCAACACGCTGATGGGCAAGGGTGTCGCGTCGCTCGAAGGGTTGATGTTCCACCAGTTGCGATTCCCGCCGGAGGTTGCCGCCTCGGCCCGCGCCGAATTGGAATCCCGGCTGTGACGTGCACGCGACGGGACGACCGGTCGTCGACTGATCGACTCAATCGGACCTGTAGAGACGGCATCGACGGCTCCGCAGCCTACAACGCTGCGCGCCACGTGCATCGGCGCAGAAACTCGCGGGGACAGACATGACGGCACCGGTCGCGGTGATCACGGGGGCGGCCGGCGGGATCGGTGTCGCGCTGGCCCGCCGCCTGGCTGCGGAAGGCCGGCGGCTGCATCTGGTCGATGTCGATGCCGGTCGCCTGGAGCCGCTGCGACAGTCGTTGCCCGAAGGCACGACCTTCGCCGAAAGCAGGCTCGAGGATCCTGCGGACTGCGCGACGGCTCTTCCGGAAGCGCCCGAAGTAGTCGCTGCGTTGGTGCACCTTGCCGGCATCTTCGAGCCCCATGACCTTGGTCCCGGGAGCCGCGAGGTCTACGACCGGACGATGCAGCACAATGCGACGAACGCCTTTGACCTTGCCGGCGCGGTCCTGCCGCGCATGACCGATGGCGGCCGCATCACGCTTGTCTCGTCGCTCGGATTCAACAGGGGCGTGCCCGACCATGCCGCCTATTCCATGGCGAAGGGCGCGATCGTCGGGCTGACCCGCGCGCTGTCGCGGCGGGTCGGAGATCGCGGGATCTGCGTGAACGCCGTGGCGCCCGGGATCATCGAAACGCGGATGGCGGATGAGCTGATAGAACGACGCGGGCGCGACGCCCTTCTGGCGACCATCCCGCTCGGCCGGCTGGGCCAGCCCGAGGACGTCGCCGCGGTGATCGCGTTTCTCCTGTCCGACGGTGCGTCCTACATCACCGGCCAGGTGATCAATGTCGATGGAGGAGTCGCAAATGCCTGAATCCCGAAATCCGGAATGCCGAATGCGTGGACGCCGCGACGTGCGGTGCGCATTGCGGACGGAGCCGTCGTCAGCCTGCGCCCCGGCTTGCCGGCAGATCAGCAGAGAGGACCATTCGAAATGAGCGTAGCCCATTCAGACGTCAACTTCTCGGACGAGCAGATGCTCGGGTTCTACCGGGACATGCTTCGAATTCGCCGGATTGAAGAGCGGATCGGCGACGACGCCAAGGCGGGAAACATACCTGGCGCCGTGCATCTCTACATCGGGCAGGAGGCGGTTGGCGTCGGCTTCTGTTCGCAACTCACGGACGACGACTGGATTGCCTCGACCCACCGTGGGCACGGCCACTACCTGGCAAAGGGCGGAGACAGCAAGTTGCTGATGGCCGAGATCTACGGTCGCGAGACCGGCGTGTGCAAGGGACATGGAGGATCCATGCATGTGGCGGACTTCTCAAAGGGAATCATCGGCGCGAATGGCATCGTCGGTGCTGGAATCTCGATCATCACAGGCGCAGCCTGGGCTGCACAGATGGACGGAAAGGGAGCCGTCGGCGTTGCCTTCTTCGGCGACGGCGCGGCGAACCAGGGAGTCTTGTGCGAGGCCCTAAACGTGGCCGTGCTCTGGAAACTGCCGGTGATTTTCGTGTGCGAAAACAACGGATTCTCCGAGTTCTCCCCGTCCTCGACGGTGACCGCGGGCAATATCGTCGACCGGGCCAAGCCCTACGGCGCCGCGCATGAGACGGTGGATGGCAACGACTTGATCGCCGTCCACCAATGCGCTGCGCGGGCCATCAAGCAAGCGCGGGCCGGCAACGGGCCTTTCTTGATCGAAGCACGCACCTATCGGCAGCGCGGCCACGTCGAGGCCGAGGCTTCCTTCCTTGGGTCGAAGTACCGGTCGGACGAGGAGGTGGCCGAGTGGATCGCCCGTGACCCGATCCCTGCCTTTGCCAAGCGTGTCATGGACGCCGGGCAGGCAAGCCAGGCCGACCTGGACAGGATCGAGACGGAGGTCGCCGCCGAAGTGGCCGAGGCGGTGCGATTCGCCGATGGCTCACCTTATCCCGACCCTGCCTTGCAGGGCACCAGCTACATGTTCGCCTGAAGGGGGATTCGCGACATGGCAAAGAAACGCATGATCCAGGCCATCAATGAAGCGCTTGATGGCGAAATGGCCAAGGACCCGAAGGTTGTGGTGTTCGGCGAGGACGTCGAAATCAGCCTGTTTGGCGACACGCGCGGGCTGAAGGACAAGCACGGCGCCCACCGCGTCCGCAACATGCCGATTTCCGAAACGGTGATGAGCGGCATGGCCGTGGGTGCCGCCGCAGCCGGGTACAAGGTGGTCTGCCACATGATGTTCGGCAATTTCATGTACACCGGCTTCGACAGCATTGCCAACCAGGCCAGCAAGCTGCGTTACATGACGGCCGGACAGATCGCCCTGCCCATTGTCTATATGGGTGTCTTCGGAGGTGGCCGATCGGCCGCGGCGCAGCATTCCGACGCGATGCACCCGATGATCATGAATCTGGGCGGGATCAAGGTTGCCCTTCCGGCGACGCCCGCCGATGCAATGGGCCTGCTGCGCTCGGCAATTCATGATCCAAATCCGGTGATGTTCTTGCAGGCGGCAGGTCGCGGCGGCGAGCAGGGTGAGGTCCCCGAAGGCGATCATGTCATCGCGCTTGGCAAGGCCTCGACAGTTCAGGAAGGCGACGACGTGACGGTCGTGGCCATTGGCGCCATGGTGCGGCCGGCAATGCGCGCGGCGCAAGATCTGGCCAAGTCCGGGATCGGCGTCGAGCTGATCGATCCTCGCACGGTCGTGCCGCTGGACAGCGAGATGATCCTTGGATCCGTCCGCAAGACAGGCCGACTGGTTGTCGTGGACGAGGCGCGTGACATGTGTTCGGCGGCATCCCACATCGCGGCGATTTGCGCCGACCAGTGCTTCGATGCCCTCAAGGCGCCGATCCGGCGCGTCACGGTCCCGGACGTTGCGCTGCCCTATTCGCCGCCGCTGGAGAAGGCGCTCCTGCCGAACGAGGCCCGCATCTCCGACGCCGTGCGCCGGCTTCTCGGCAAAGCCGCTGCAGAGGGGGCCTGAGCAATGAAAGTCTCGCTGAAGATGCCCAGGATCGGCATGAACATGGAAGAAGGCACCCTTGTTGCGTGGAAGGTCCATCCGGGCGAGAGCTTCAAGGAGGGCGACATCCTCTACGAAGTCGAAACCGAGAAGGTCACGAACGAATACGAGGCGCCTTGCAACGGCACGATGCTGGAACACCTCGCCGATGAAGGGGACGATGTCCCGGTAGGTGACAATGTCTGCAGAATCGAAAAGGGCGATTGAACTGCCATGGCCGAGACCCTGACCAAGCTCGAAGCTGAGGATTTCATCAACCGGTCCTTCAAGCCCTTGCCTCGATCCTATGGCGACGCGCTGGTCGAGGCCGCCAAGGCCGACGAGCGCATTGTCGCCCTATGCGCCGACCTCGTTCCGCCTACCGAAACCGACCGGTTCCGCAACGAGCTGCCCGAACGGTTCCACAATGTAGGCATCGCCGAGGCAAACATGATCGGCATGGCCGGAGGCATGGCACGCTCGGGCGAAATCCCCTTCTGCCATTCGTTCTGCGCCTTCATCACCAAGCGCGTGCTCGACCAGATCACGATGCAGGCGGCCTATCCGAACCTGCCCGTGAAGATCGTCGGGTTCCTGCCCGGGGTGGCGACGCTCCTGGGCGTTTCCCACCAGGCCATCGAGGACGTGGCAATCCTTCGCGCGGTGCCCAACATGGCGATTTTCGAGCCTTCCGGGCCCGAATATCACGCGGCAATGGTCAAGTTGGCACTGGATTGGGACGGGCCGGCCTATCTGCGGATGAAACGGCCGGAGACGACTCCGCCGCCGTTCGAGCCGCGGTCCTTGGAGATCGGCAAGGGCGTCGTCCGTCGCGAGGGCGGCGACCTGACGATCATGGCCGCGGGGCTTTGCGTGTCCGCGGCGTTAAATGCTGCGGGCACTCTGTCGGATGAAGGGATCGAGGCGGGCGTCGTAGACATGGCCTCGCTCAAGCCGATTGACGAAGCTCTGATCGTGGAACGTGCACGAACCACAGGCGCCATCATCACGGTGGAGAATCACAACATCATTGGCGGTCTTGGTTCAGCCGTGTCCGAAGTCCTGGCTGACGCAGGGATCGGCTTGCCCTTCCGGCGCGTAGGTGTCCGCGATCATTTCTGCGAGGGCGGCACGTCGTCGTACCTGATGAGCAAGTTCGGGCTCGACGCACCGGCCGTCGCGGCCGCCGCGCGCGATGTCGTGAACCGGAAGGGATGAGCGTGGCCTTCAGGTACGAATACGGATCCGGCGAGGACGCCTTTGAAACCGTCAATCCGGCCAATCCCTCTGAGAGGATCGGGCGCTATGCGATCTTGGGCCCGGACGAGCTGGGAGCAGCGATCGAGCGGGCAAACGCCGCCCAAAGGGAATGGGCGCGCGTTCCCGGACTCGAACGATCGCAACGCCTGAACGCCTTCATCGACGCTGTCGAAGCGCGCGCCGAAGAGCTGGCGACCGCGGGCACCCTGGAACAGGGCAAGCTCATTCGCGAGTCCAGGGCCGAGGCACTGAAATCATGCGCCGAGGGACGGTTCTCTGTTGGGGAAGCGGCCCGCATGGGCGCAATGCCCATTGCATCGGGTCGCGCCGGGTTCTCGAATCAGATCCTGCGGCGCCCGCGCGGCGTGATCTTCTGCGTCAGTCCGTGGAATTTCCCGATTTCCACGCCAATGCGCAAGATCTGCCCGGCGCTGGCGTTCGGGAATGCCGTCGTCATGAAACCGTCCCAGTTCACGCCGGCGGCCAATTTCCTCCTTGCCGAGATTTCTGGCGAGTTCTTCCCCGACAACCTCGTTCAGGTGGTCATGGTCTCGGGCCGTGCCGCGAGCGAAGTCGTCTCAAGGGGAGACTTGCATGGCGTCAGCTTCACGGGGTCGGTGCCGACCGGCAGGTTGGTCTATGCCGCGGCGGCGCAGAATCTCATCCCGGCACAACTGGAGCTGGGCGGAAAGAACGGGGCCATCCTGAACGACACTGACGACGTGGAAGGCGCAGTCACGCAGATCATCGGTGCGGCCTTCATGACCTCCGGCCAGCGCTGCACCGCGATCAGCCGCATTCTCGTTCACAAGGACCTGGCCGTCGAGGCCAAAGACATCCTGACGGCAAGGGCGAATGCGATGAGGTTGGGACCTGGGCTTGATGACAGCAGCGACCTCGGCCCGCTCTGCAACCTTCCGCATTGGACGGATGTCTGTGCGACGACTGATCGCGCCATCGGCGAAGGTGCCAAGGCCCTGGCCGGCGGGTTTGCGCCAAATCGGCCCGATGACGGCTACTTCTATCGGCCGACCGTCCTTGGCGACGTGCAGCACGCGTCCATCGCGGGCCAGAAAGAGATCTTCGGACCTGTCCTCTCCGTTCTCGAATACGACACCTTCGATCAGGCGATGGAGATGCTGAACGGCACCGAATTCGGCCTGACGTCCGCGCTCTTCTCCAACCGCAACGACCTCATCCAGCGCTTTCTTGCAGAGAGCCAGAACGGCATGATTCACGTCAACCACGGCACGGTGCCGGACAACAACATGCCCTTCGGCGGGATCAAGAATTCCGGCGTCGGAGCCTATTCGGTCGGACCGACGGCGGTGAACTTCTACACGTCTGAGCATTCGGCCTATGTGGCTTGTTAGGCGTTGACGTTCCGGGACGACATAACCCTGGCGAGCATCGACGCCTTTCCGATCAGGGCACAGGGCGGCGTGTCGCCAAAGATGGCGCTCGGATCGATGCCCACGAGACCCGCTTTGCTGGTCCGGATCAGTGATGTCGACGGATGCTCTGGCTGGGGCGAAGTCTGGGCCAACTTCCCGCCACGCGCCAATCTGCACAAGGCGCACATCATCGAGGACGTAGTGGCACCGCAGTTGCGTGGCGCAAGATTTGTCGAACCTCGGGAGATTGGTGAATTTCTTTGCAATCAGCTGTCAACCTACTTTCTTCATGTCGGACAGCTCGCGGTCTTCTCGCACATACTTGCCGGCATCGATTCCGCCCTTTGGGACCTCGCGCTGCGCAAGGCAGGTCGATCCTTTGCCGAGTTCTTGGAACTTGCCGAGACGTCCGCACAGTCCTACGCGACCTCGATCAACGCGGAAGACCTGGAGCGCCTGATCCCGCATCACGCGTCGCTCGGGCAAACCCATTTCAAGCTGAAGATTGGCTTTGCTGAACACGGGAACCGCGAACTTGTGGCAAGGGCTGCAAATCTGTGCCCGAGAGGATCACGCATCATGGTTGACAGCAACCAGTCGTGGACCCTTGAGACGGCCAAGAACGAGCTTGGCAAATTGGAGGACCTCTCGCCCTTTTTCGCGGAAGAGCCGCTGCCTGCGAACGCGCCACAGGGTGATTGGGAAGACCTTGCCTCGTCCACGGACATCCCGCTTGCAGGCGGAGAGAACATCTACGGAATCGAGAGCTTCTGCGCAATGGCAAGTGTCGGGCTAAGGGTCTTGCAGCCGGACGTCGCAAAGTGGGGCGGAGTGACTGGCGCTTTGGACCTGGCACGTGCGATGCCTCAGGGTGCATGCCTGTGGCCGCATTTCATGGGCACCGCGGTCGGTCAGGTCGCGGCTCTGTCGATCACTGCGGCCCTTTCCGGGACTTCATCTTGTGAAGTGGACGTCAACGCGAATGCGCTGCGAACCGATCTTTGTGGCGACATCATCGCCATCAGGAATGGCCGCATAGACCTGCCTTCGGAACCTGGCTTGGTTGTGCCACCGGTTCCCGAACTGCTTGCGGCTTTCGCGGACGGGTGGAACTCAGGACCAAGGGCGCAAGACTCTCGGAATGGACCGTCGTGAACCGAGTGGAACTGGTGCCGGCGCGACCAGACAGTTTCAAGGCGACGCCGTGTTTCGCTCCTCGAAGGCGCAACCAGGATTGCCCGCAGCAGTTCTGGAGCCGGCAGCCGGTCTCGTCCGCCCGCCGAGGAAGCCAGGCCGGCTTAGGATCATGAACGCAGTTTCCAAGCGCTGACACGGCAACTGTTCATCGGAGCATCAGGGAGCGCAATGGCAATGGTCGACACGCACCACCGGTTGAAATCCGCCAACCTGGCGTGGCGGGCTGACGACCCTTGCTCACCGGTGGAAATCAGCCGGTCCGCAGCCTTTCTTGAATTGCTCGCATTGCATCGCTAGGTCGTTGGCAAAACGGAAAGGACCTCCATCTCATGGACGCGAATACAAAGCCTTCGACCGCGCCGGACACGGCTGCATCCGCCTCCCTTGGCGACCTGCCGGATTGGGATCTTTCAGACCTGTATTCCGGGCCGGATGCGCTCGAATTCGCAAGGGACATGGAACGCCTGGAGGCGAGCTGCGCCGATTTCGCTGCCGGTTTCGAGGGCAGGCTCAAGGACCTTGACGCAGCGGCCATGCGCAACTGCATCCTGAGCTACGAGGAGATCGATCTGACAGTTGGTCGGATCATGTCCTTCGCCGGGTTGAGATACTACCAGAACACCACTGACGCCGACCGCGCCAAGTTCCTGTCGGATGCTCAGGACAGGATCACCGCCGCCACGACTTCGCTCGTCTTTCTCTCCCTCGAGATCAACCGGATTGACGACGATGTCCTCGATGGCTGGTTCGCCGGAGACGCGGAACTTGCCCGCTACAAGCCAGTCTTCGACCGGATGCGGGCCATGCGCCCGTACCAGCTCTCCGATGAACTGGAGAAGTTCCTGCACGATCAGTCGACGGTGGGCGCGACCGCCTGGAACAGGCTGTTTGACGAAACCGTCGCGGGACTGTCGTTCAACGTGAACGGCGAGGAAAAGAACCTTGAATCCACACTGGACCATCTGACGGACAAGGACCGCGACCTACGTGAAGCCGCGGCGCGGGAACTCGCGCGGGTCTTCGGCGCGAACGTCAAGCTCTTTGCCCGGGTGCACAACACGCTCGCCAAGGAAAAGGAGATCGAGGATCGCTGGCGCAAGATGCCAACGCCGCAGACAAGTCGGCATCTGTCCAACGACGTGGAGCCGGAAGTCGTCAATGCGCTTCGTGACGCCGTCGTGGCGGCATATCCGAAGCTAAGCCACCGCTACTACAGGCTCAAGTCACGCTGGATGGGACTCGACGCCCTTGAGGTCTGGGACCGGAATGCGCCGCTGCCCATGGAGTCGGACCGAACGGTCACTTGGGAAGAGGCGCGCGAAACTGTGCTGGCGGCCTATGGCGAATTTGATCCGGAGATGGCCAGGCTTGCGGAGCCTTTCTTCGGGAACGGCTGGATCGACGCGCCGGTCAGGCCCGGAAAGGCGCCCGGCGCCTTCGCCCATCCAACTGTGGTCGACGTCCACCCTTACTTGATGCTGAATTATCTTGGAAAGCCGCGCGACGTAATGACGCTCGCCCATGAACTGGGCCACGGAGTTCACCAGCGCCTGGCGGCGGGGCAGGGACAGCTCCTGTCCTCGACTCCGCTGACGCTTGCCGAGACTGCGAGCGTATTTGGCGAGATGCTGACGTTCCGGCGGCTCCTGTCCGAGGCGCCTTCGGCCGACGAAAGGAAAGTGCTGCTGGCGGGCAAGGTCGAGGACATGATCAACACGGTCGTCCGGCAGATCGCGTTCTACGACTTCGAGTGCAAGATGCATGAGGCGCGCCGCGGTGGTGAACTGACGCCTGGCGATCTTGGCGAGCTCTGGATGAGCGTTCAGGAAGAGAGCCTTGGCCCGGCGTTCTCGTTCATGGAGGGCTACGAGACGTTCTGGACCTATGTCCCGCACTTCGTGCATTCGCCCTTCTACGTCTACGCCTACGCGTTCGGCGACGGATTGGTCAACGCGCTCTACGCGGTCCATGAGGAAGGCGATCCAGCATTTCAGGAAAAGTACTTCGAGATGTTGAAGGCGGGAGGTTCAAGGCACCACAAGGAGCTTCTTGCCCCCTTCGGCCTCGATGCCGGAGATCCGGCATTCTGGAGCAAGGGTCTCGACATGATTTCCGGCTTCATCGACGACCTCGAGGCGATGGAACCCTGACGTCGGCCGACGCGGATGCCGGACCAGCCTTTCACGAACGCCCGGCCGGGAAGGATGCCGTTGTCCGATTCTTGAGGTCGGGCCTGTCATGCGCCTACGTGCCGCGTCGTCTGCACCAGCCGAGGATGCCGAAGCCGGCGAACAGCAAGGCGGCAACGCAGACTATTGACGGGCCCGCCGGCGTGTCAAACGCATAAGCGGCGCGCAGGCCGGCCGTTGCCGAGACTCCGCCGATTGCGGCGGCAATTATCGCCATGGATTCGGGCGTCCGGGCGAGGCTGCGGGCAGTGGCGGCGGGAATGATCAGCATGGCGGCGATCAGCAGCACGCCAACAACCTTGATCGCGACGGCGACGGTGATCGCCAGGGAAAGCGTCAGGATCAGTTGTTCCCGCCTTGGATCAAGGCCGCTGGAATAGGCAAGCTCTTCGTTCAGGGTGGCAGTCAGCAACGCCGGCCAGCGCGAGGCGATCAGGGCGACCACAAGCGCCGCACCGCTCCAAATGACCAAGAGATCGCCCCGTGAAACGGCCAGGATGTCGCCTAAGAGATACGCCATCAGGTCAATCCGGATGCCGGAAAGGAAGGAGACCGCGACGAGCCCGAATGCGAGCGCGGAATGGGCCAGTACTCCGAGAACCGTGTCCATCGCATAGCCGCGGCCCGTCAACAGGTTCACGGTTGCTGCCATGGCTAGCGCAACCATCGCCGCTCCGAGAAAGATGGACATCTGCATCGCCAAGGACAGCGCGACGCCGAGCATCGCCGCATGGGCTGTCGCATCGCCGAAATACGCCATCCTCCGCCAGACGACGAAGCAGCCGAGCGGAGCGGCCGCGAAGGCCACCCCGACGCCGGCGAGCGTCGCCCGGATCATGAAGTCGTCGAGCATCACTCCGCCGCCTCGTGCCTGTGCGTGCGATCATGGTTGTGGTCATGATCGTGGTCGTGTCGGTAGAGCGCCAGCGCCCCTCCGGTGCCGGTTCCGAACAGCGCCCGGTACTCCGGGGCGGAGGCCACGACTGCCGGCGTGCCCTCGCAACAAACGTGGCCGTTGAGACAAATCACCCGATCTGACGCGCTCATGACGACGTGCAGTTCGTGGCTGATCATCAACACGGCACAGCCGGATTCAGCGCGAACCGTTTCGATCTGCCGGTAGAAGGCGGCGGAGCCGAGCTGATCCAGACCTTGGGTCGCTTCGTCCAGAAGCAGGATCTCGGGCCGGTTGATCAAGGCTCGTGCCAGAAGAACGCGCTGGAACTCGCCGCCCGACAGTTGTGACATCTGCTGCTTCAAGAGGCCCGGGACGCCGGCCGCATCAAGCGCAGTCGCGCAGTCCCGTCGGCCCACACGATCGCCCAGGCACATGAAACGCTCCACGGTGATCGGAAGTGTCGGGTCGATGTGCAGGCGTTGCGGCACGTAGCCGATCCTGAGGCCGGGCTTGAGCTTGACCTGTCCTGCGGCGGGTTCGGTTGCGCCAATTATGGCCCGAAAAAGGCTTGTCTTGCCCGATCCGTTCGGGCCGACAATGGTCACGATCTCGCCAGGTTCCACCGTCAGGCCGACATGGCGCAGCACGATGCTGGCTCCGTAGCGGACGCTCAGGTCTTCAACGTAGATCAGGCTCATGACGCAGCGTGATCCGCGCATGCCGGGCAAACCCCCTCGGCCTCGACGACGGTTCTCTCAATCTGAAACCCCGACTCCCGCGCCGCGGTGCCAAGCGCACCTCTTGCGGGGGCTGAATGGGTCTCGGCCACGGTCTCGCAAAGGCGGCATATCATGAAGGCGGGCGAATGGGCCTTCTCGGGATGCGCGCAAGCGACGAACGCGTTCAGGCGCTCGATCCTGTGCACGAAGCCATGCTCGGCCAGGAAGTCGAGCGCGCGGTAGGCGACCGGCGGCTGCGATCCGAATCCCGCCTCGCGGAGCATGTCGAGGATTGCATAGGCCCCAAGCGCTCGGTGTTCCTGAAGCAGCAGTTCCAGCACCTTCCGGCGCACAGGCGTCAGGCGGAGGCGCTTTTTTGCACAGAGCGCCTCGGCGGCGGCCAACGCCCCGCCGACGCAGGCGTCGTGGTCATGCTTCTGAAATCCCAGCGGCGCCGGGCCTTGGGCGGGCGCAAGCCGCTTGTCTCTTGTCATGCTATTTCATACCGGGTATGTCACTTCCAATGTTACATTATCACATGGAGGTTCCTATGTCCAGAAAGCTGCTTCCCCTCTCGGCCACGGCCGCCTTGATGGGCGGCACCGCCGCGGCTGATGTGCCGAGCGTCGCAGTCGACATTGCGCCGGTGCATTCGCTGGTGGCACGCGTGATGGAAGGGGTCGGCGCGCCCAAGCTCATCGTGCCCCCGGGCGCGTCGCCCCATGAGTACAGCCTGCGTCCCTCTGGCGCGGCCGCGCTTCAAGACGCCGATCTCGTTTTCTGGGTGGGCGAGGACCTGGCGCCCTGGATGGCTGACGCCGTGAAGAACCTGGCTGTGAACGCGACGGTCACGGCACTGCTGGAGGCGGATGGCACGATCCTGCTCGACTTCCGGGAAGGGGCCCTGTTCGAGGCTCACGCCCATGAAGATGAGGATCATGAAGAGCATGCCGATGAAAAAGGACATGACCATGATCATGACGAACACGCCCACGACGACGAGGACGGGCACGAGCACGAAGAGCACGCTCACGACGACGAGGACGAACACGAGAGTGAAGAGCATGCCCACGACGACGAGGACGAACACGAGAGTGAAGAGCATGCCCACGACGATCACGGTCACGCCCATGGCGACCACGATCCGCATGCCTGGCTCTTGCCTGCAAACGCCAGCACGTGGCTGAACCTGTTCGCCGCGCAGCTTTCGGCGGCAGACCCGGACAACGCGAGCGATTACTTCGCCAACGCTGCGGCCGGGAGGGCTGAAATCGAGGCCCTGTCCGCGGAGGTGAGCGAGATCCTTGATGCGGTTCGTGGCGGAAAGTTCATCGTCTTTCACGACGCTTACCAGTATTTCGAGACGGCGTTCGACTTCCCGGCCTCTGGCGCAATCTCGCTCGGCGACGCGTCTGATCCGAGCCCGGCGCGGATCGCCGAGATTCAGGCCAGGGTCCGAGAGGAAGGCATCGGTTGCGTCCTCGCGGAACCGCAGTTCAACCCGGGTCTCGTTGCCACGGTCCTCGACGGAACCGATGCCAGTACCGGGGTGATCGACCCGCTGGGGGCGGACCTCGAACCGGGGCCGGCGCTCTACCCGCAATTGATCCGAAACATGGCCGCAACGCTGGCCGGGTGCCTGTAGGGACCAGACCTGGACCGGCCGACGTCTCGACGCTGGCCGGTCCACCCCATGAACGCGGGCGGCCTGGTCAGGCCGCAATTGCGACGTGCGTTCGGCGGCCGCGATCGTGAACGGCATCCGGCTCGCCCTTGATTCTGTACGGGCGCCGCGGAAATGTCGTTTTTTGCTGAAATGGATGTCGGAAACGTTATACTTGATGCCGCAGACAGCCGTTGACCTCATGGCGCGCGCGTGTCGAAGATGGCACGGATTGCGGCTGCAATGAAGTGAATGGGCACTGCCAGAAACACACTAGCGGGAGAACCGACAACATGACAACGAAGAGAATCCACCCTGCCGCCCTCATGCATGCGGACGAATATCGCGAAGGCAAGATCAGCCGCCGCGAGTTCCTGACCCGCGCGACGGCATTGGGTGTTGCCACCTCGGCAGCATACGGGTTGATCGGAGCAAGCGCTCCGGTCCAGGCCAGCTCGCACGCCAAGATGGGTGGCACGATGCGCATCCAGATGGAGGTGCGCGCGCTGAAGGAGCCGCGGGTCTATGACTGGAGCCAGATCGCGAACTACACCCGCGGCACTCTGGAGTACCTGGTCGAATACAACAACGACGGGTCCTTCAAGCCGATGCTGCTCGAAAGCTGGGAAGCGAACGATGATGCGACGCAGTTCACGCTCCACGTCCGCCCGGGCGTCAAGTGGAACAACGGCGACGACTTCACGGCGGATGACGTGGCCCGCAACATAACCGGGTGGGCTGACAAGTCGGTCGAAGGCAACTCGATGGCCGGGCGCTTCGGCGTCCTGATCGATCCGGATACCGGCAAGGCCATCGAAGGCGCGGTCGAAGTCGTGGACAACCTCACGGTTCGCCTGAACCTGCCAAGACCTGACATCACGGTCATTCCGGGCATGGCGGACTATCCGGCCGCCATCATCCATTCGTCGTTCAATGCCGACGATGCCATGAATGCCGTTGGCACCGGGCCGTACCTCATGACGGAGCTCGAGGTCGGCGTGAAGGGCGCGATCACCCGCAACGAAGACCACCAGTGGTGGGGCGAGGCCGTGTTCGGCAAGCCGGCGCTGGACCGGATCGAATTCATCGATTTCGGCACCGACCCAGCCGCCTGGCTGGCCGCGCTTGAGGCTGACGAAGTGGACTTCCTCTACGAATCGGTCGGCGAATTCATCGACGTGATGGACGACCTCGGTTTCGAGAAGTCTGAGGTGGTAACGGCGGCGACGATCGTCATCCGTCCGAACCAGCTGGCCGAAATCGACGGCGAGAAGCCCTATGCCGACGTTCGAGTCCGCAGAGCGCTGCAGCTTGCCGTGGACAATGCGGTGTGCCTCGAGCTTGGCTACGGCGACCGAGGCGTTCAGGCCGAGAACCATCACGTCGCTCCGGTTCATCCGGAATACGCGGAGCTGCCGCCGATCGCGCGTGATGTCGATCAGGCCCGTGCGCTGATGGAAGATGCAGGCATGATGGACTACGAGCATGAACTCGTGTCAATTGACGACGACTGGCGGAAGAACACGACCGACGCCGTCGCCGCGCAACTTCGCGACGCAGGCTTCAACATCAAGCGCACGATCCTGCCTGGTTCGACTTTCTGGAATGACTGGGCCAAGTATCCGTTCAGTTCGACCAACTGGAACCACCGGCCGCTTGGTGTGCAGGTGCTTGCACTGGCATATCGTTCGGGCGAAGCCTGGAACGAGTTCGGCTGGGCGAATCCCGAATTCGACGCGCTGCTGACCGAGGCTCAGGCTTTGGCCGACGTCGAGAAACGTCGCGCAGTCATGGCCAAGGTCCAGAAGCTCATCCAGGACGAAGGCGTGACCGTGCAGCCATACTGGCGGTCGGTCTATCGACATGGAAAGCCCGGCATCGTGGGCGCCAACATGCACATCACCTTCGAGATTCATGTCTACAAGCTGGGCTTCGCGGCCTGATGACATCATTCCGGGGGCGCCCAGTCGGGCGCCCCCGGAGCTTCCTCTCCGGTTTGGCAGGTACGGCATCGGGGAGGCCGGGCAACTCGATCCTGCGTCAGAAGACAGGGAGTTCTCATGGGAGTTTTCATCCTGCGCCGTGTCGGCGTCATGATCCTGACGGCGCTGTGCCTTACATTTGTCGTATTTTTCCTGACGAATCTCTATCCGGCCCTGGAAAAGCTTGCGAAGACGCAGGGCAACCAGCGGATGTCCGACGCGGCCGTGGTCTCGTATCTCGAGAGGCACGGCCACTTGCAGCCTCTGCTGGTCAAGTACGGGCAATGGCTTGGCGTCGTCCCCGGTTACGTGCACGAGAATACGGAAACGGGCGCCATCACGGCCAGATGCGCGACGAGGGGCATGGACCCGTCGGAAGCGCCTCGCTTCTGCGGGTTGCTGCAAGGCGACTGGGGCTTCTCGACAGTCTTCAAGGACGATGTCAGCAACATCATCGCGGTCCGGCTCGGCCTTACCGGAAAGCTGATGTTCTGGGTCTTGGTGGTCATGGTCCCTTCGGCCCTCCTCATCGGCGTCCTGGCCGGCATGCGCGAAGGATCCCGCATGGACAGGTCGCTCTCGACCTTCTCCATCGCGTCGACGGCCACGCCTGAATACGTCTCGGGCGTCATTCTCATCACGCTGCTCGCCTCATCGGCCGGCTGGAAGATCTTCAAGGGCACCGCCACGAGTGCGGCGGACAACGCGACGCTCGAGAACTTTCTCCTGCCCGTGCTGACAATCTCGCTCTACGGCGTGGGATACATCGCCAGAATGACGCGGGCCTCGATGACCGAAGTCATGACCGCGCAATACATCCGGACGGCACGTCTCAAGGGCGTCAGCTTTCGAAACGTTGTCCTGAAGCACGCTCTCAGAAACGCGCTCATTGCCCCGTTCACTGTCATCATGCTCCAGTTCCCGTGGCTCCTGAACGGTGTCGTGATTGTCGAGACCCTCTTCAACTACAAGGGCTTCGGCTGGGTGCTGGTGCAGGCGGCGGGCAACAACGACATCTCGCTTCTGCTCGCCTGTTCCGTGGTGGCCGTCGTCGTCGTGCTGGTCACGCAGCTCATATCCGACATCGGATACGTGTTCCTGAACCCCCGCATTCAGATCTCGTAGGAGGAGAGGAGTCATGGAGCCATTGACATGGACCGGCAGCCTCTCTGTCCTCGATCCGGTTTTCCTGCTAGCCTGGATCGCATTCGGAATTGCCGTGGTAGCACAGATCGTGGCGACTTTCCTTGCCGCGGAAGACATCGTCGAGCATGAGGTCAGCGCCTCCACCCGGAAAGTGGCGGAATATGCGGTTCTTGGCGTCAAGATCATCGCCGGACTGATCCTTCTGCTGATCCTTGTCTATGTCGTCGGCGGCATCCTGATGCCGACAATGGAAGCCAAGGGCATCGTCGGCACTGTCTCAACCCGTCTCCTCCCGGTCTGGATCGCCCTCCTGGCGACCTTTTCGGTGTCGATTGCCTTCAAACGGAGTCTCGGGCTCTATGGCAAGCTGTTCGACAGCATGGTCGGCATGATCGGATTCGCGATTGTCATGTTCTGGGTCTTCACGGCCATCTTCGGCGCGATGGACCTGATCGTGACGCATGACCCGCTCGCCCAGATTTCGGGCATGAAGAACAAGGTGCCGGGAACGGCGCTCCCGGACGTGGAGGGTGCGTTTCCCTACTATCTCCTGGGTGGCGACAACCTGGCCCGCGATGTCTTCAGCCGCGTGGTCAAGGGAGCCTGGGAGGTCGTGAAGGTCGCGCCGTTCGCAACGCTTTTTGCGTTCATGGTGGGGATCACGCTGGGCCTTCCAGCCGCCTATTTCGGCGGGCGGCTCGACACGATACTGAGCTTCGTCTCCAACCTGATCCTGGCTTTCCCCGTGATCCTTCTCTTCTATCTTCTGGTCACGCCGGAAATCGTGCAGACCGGAATTCCCGTCTACATGGCGGCGGTGCTCTTCATCTTCCCGATCATTTTCATGGTGATCCTGATCAACTCGCGCTTCCACGTGCAGCCGGTGAAGAGGGGCGTCTACCTGGTGATCACGCTGGTGCTCGGTCTCTGGATCTATTCCGGGGTCGCGTGGAACGCCGATCCGCTGGGCCTGATCGAATTCCCGCCCAATCTGCTGGTCGTCTTCGTCAGTGTCGTCTTCGTCAATTCACCCACCGTCTTCCGGATCGTGAGAGGCATTGCGCTCGACATAAAGACGCGCGACTACGTTGCGGCCGGCCAGACGCGGGGGGAGGGTCCCTGGTACATCATGCTTTGGGAGATCCTGCCCAATGCACGCGGGCCGCTCATCGTCGATTTCTGCCTGAGGATCGGCTATACGACCATCCTCCTCGGGACCTTGGGCTTCTTCGGCCTTGGCCTCAGCCCGGAAAGCCCGGACTGGGGATCGACGATCAATGACGGACGGAAGCTCCTGTCGGTCTTTCCCCATCCCGCCCTGGCTCCCGCCTTCTCGCTGATGAGTCTCGTCCTGGGCCTGAACCTGCTGGCGGACGGACTGAGGGAAGAAAGCCTGAGGGACTGATGATGACCAGAGCAGCGCCCGAAGCCGATCCCGTGACGTACCCTGGCACGCCCGGAGTTCGGCCCCGCTTCTCTTTCGGGGCGCGCGTTGCCTGCCGCGCTTCCCTAGCGACATGGAGGGCACCATGAACAAGCCGGACCACGATGGCCCGATCCTTGAAATCGAGAACCTCTCGATAAGCTTCTTCACGCGGCTTCGCGAGATTCCTGCGGTGATGGACTTTTCCTGCACCGTGGAGCCGGGCGATGCGATGGGGCTCGTTGGAGAATCCGGTTGCGGAAAATCCACGGTCGCACTCGGAGTCATGCAGGATCTGGGCGTCAACGGGCGCATTGTCGGCGGTTCGATCAAATTCAAGGGCCGGAACCTGAACGACATGAGCCAGGAGGCGCTGCGTGACATTCGCGGATCCGAAATTGCCATGATCTATCAGGAACCCATGGCGTCCCTGAACCCGGCCATGAAGATCGGCAAGCAGCTCATGGAAGTGCCGATGATCCATGAGGACGTGAGCGAAGCGGAGGCGCGCCAGCGCGCGCTTGAGGTCGTGGAGGATGTACGGTTGCCGGATCCCGAACGAATACTCGCGTCCTTTCCGCACCAGCTTTCGGGCGGTCAGCAGCAGCGCATAGTGATCGCTATGGCGCTGATGTCGAAACCGTCCCTTCTGATCCTCGACGAGCCCACGACGGCGCTCGACGTGACGGTCGAGGCTGCCGTGGTCGAACTCGTGAAGGATCTCGGCAAGAAGTACGGCACGTCGATGCTGTTCATAAGCCACAATCTCGGGCTGGTCCTCGAGACATGTGACCGGATCTGCGTGATGTACTCCGGGGAGGCGGTCGAGACCGGCTCGATCGAGGACGTCTTCGACAAGATGCGCCATCCCTATACCCAGGCGCTTTTCAGGTCCATTCCGCTTCCTGGCGCCGACAAGAACATGCGGCCACTTGTGGCAATTCCGGGCAACTTCCCGTTGCCGCATGAACGCCCGCCCGGCTGCAACTTCGGTCCCCGTTGCGAATACTTCGAGGCGGGGCGATGCGATGCGGGCGAGATCCGGATGGGCGATGTCGAGGGTGACGATCGCCACGAGTCGCGCTGCCTGAAGTTCAGCGAGATCGACTGGGACGCGCCCGTGAAGTCAAGCCGGACGTTCGAAAGGTCGGAGCCGGGTCCCGTCGTGCTCGAGATGCAGCAGCTCAAGAAGTTCTACGAGGTGGCGGCAAACGCGCTGTTTGGCGGCAGGGACAAGAAGGTGGTCAAGGCGAACGAGACCCTGACCTTCGCCGCGCACGAGTCCGAGACGCTTGCCATCGTCGGAGAGTCGGGCTGCGGCAAGTCCACCTTTGCCAAGGTGCTGATGGGCCTTGAGACGGCGACATCGGGCCGGATTCTCCTCGACAACGAAGAGATCCAGGAAGTGCCGATCGAGGAGCGGGATCCGAAAACCGTCTCCAGTGTCCAGATGGTGTTCCAGAATCCCTTTGACACGCTCAACCCTTCAATGACGGTCGGCCGCCAGATCATCCGTGCGCTGGAGGTTTTCGGCGTAGGCAATTCGGAGGAGGATCGCCAGGAGCGCATGCTTGAGCTTCTCGATCTGGTGAAGCTGCCCCGGGAGTTTGCCGAGCGCATGCCGCGCCAGCTGTCAGGGGGACAGAAGCAGCGTGTCGGCATCGCACGCGCATTTGCCGGCGGTGCCCGCATCGTGATCGCCGACGAGCCGGTCTCCGCGCTCGACGTCAGTGTCCAGGCGGCCGTCACGGATCTCTTGATGGAGATCCAGCGGAAGGAAAAGACGACGTTGCTCTTCATCAGCCACGATCTTTCCATTGTCCGTTATCTCGCGGACAGGGTCATGGTCATGTACCTGGGCCATGTCGTCGAAATCGGCGAAACGGATCAGGTCTTCGCGCCGCCCTACCACCCTTATACCGAAGCCTTGCTCTCGGCCGTACCGATTGCGGATACAAGCGTCGAGAAGCAGCACATCGTTCTCGAGGGCGACATTCCGTCGGCACTGAATCCGCCGTCCGGATGCCCCTTCCAGACGCGATGCCGATGGAAGCACGATGTCAAGGACGGGCTCTGCGACCGCGAGGTGCCGCCGATGCGGACCTTGGCGGACGGCCACGAGATCAAGTGCCACCTTTCCGAAGACAAGCTGAACACGATGGATCCCGTGATCAAGATTGCGGCTGAGTAGCAAGGTCGTTCAATGCACGCAGTCCGACGGTTGCCAGTGCGCCCTGCCGGCCGGACCACTTCGGCGGGGAGAGGCGGATGACGTTCACGATCGCGACTTGGAACATCAATTCCGTTCGGCTCAGGGAAGCGCTTGTCTGCAAGCTCATGAAGAGCGAGCGGCCGGACATTCTGTGTCTTCAGGAGTGCAAGTCGCCTGTCGAGAAGATGCCTTTCGAAAGCTTCAAGCGCCTTGGCTACACGCACATGGTGGCAAGGGGCCAGAAGGGATACAACGGCGTCGCGATCCTCTCGAAGATTCCGATGGAAGACGCGGGCGGTCGCGACTGGGCCGGGCTGGGCGACGCACGCCATGTCGTGGGGCGGCTGGAAAACGGCGTCACGATTCAGAACTTCTACGTCCCGGCCGGAGGCGACGTGCCCGACCGGGAGGCGAACGAGAAGTTCGGCCAGAAACTCGATTTCCTGGCCGAAATGCGGGATGTGTTCCGCGCGGAGCGGCCAAAGAAGTCCATCCTTGTCGGCGATCTCAACATCGCGCCCCGCGAGGACGATGTCTGGAGCCACAAGCAGCTCCTGAAAGTCGTGAGCCACACGCCCATCGAAGTGGAGCGTCTCAGCGAGACGCAGGACGCGGGCAAATGGGTGGACGTGACCAGGCGAGACATCCCGGAAGGGCGCCTGTTCAGCTGGTGGTCGTACCGAGCGCGGGACTGGGATGCCGCCGACAAGGGGCGCCGGCTCGATCACATCTGGGCGGCACCGGACATTGCCGATGCCGGACACTCAAGCAGGGTTTTGCGTGCGGCCCGCGGCTGGGACAGGCCGAGCGACCACGCACCGGTCTTTGCAACATTCGACCTGTGACCGATGCGGGCCCGCATGGGGCATGGCAATCCGGTCACGGAAATCCGAGGCAAGTCAGATGCAGGGGAAGTGCCCTTGAGTTCAGCTGGATCCTGCACCAGGCGGCGAGGCCAAGGCGCGGCAGGCGGTTGAACAGGGCCCGGATGCTGAACGGATTCGCAAGGCGCATCCGGACGGCGTCATCCATTTCCGCCGCAGATCACCGCACCCCTTGGTTGTCCGTCGCCTGATCGCATATATAACGTGCTGCAGCACCAATTTGGGGAAGAACATGCTAGAGCTCAAAGGGGCGGAAAAGGAGCCAGCCGCAGACCTGATCAAGGACAGCACCGAAGCCACGTTCATGGCGGACGTGGTCGAGGTCAGCCAGCAAGTGCCGGTGATCGTGGATTTCTGGGCGCCTTGGTGCGGCCCCTGCCGGCAACTGACTCCGGAACTCGAAGGCGCGGTCAGGAATGCCCGTGGGGCCGTAAGGCTTGTGAAGGTCAATCTCGACGAGAACCAGGCCATAGCCGCGCAGTTGCGTGTCCAGTCGATCCCCATGGTCTATGCGTTCTGGCAAGGACAGCCGATCGACGCCTTTCAGGGCGCGCTTCCCGCCTCGCAGGTGAAGGCCTTCATCGATCGCGTGATCAAGGCCGCCGGCGGGGAGAATGGCGGCAGCCTGTCGGACGCGGTGGGCTCGGCCGAAGAGATGCTGCAGGAAGGTGCGGTCGCCGATGCCGCTCAGGTATTCGCCGCCGTTCTCAAGGAAGACGCATCAAATTCCGCCGCATATGCCGGACTCGTCAAGAGCTACCTGGCTCTCGACCAGGTCGAGCAGGCCGAGCAACTGCTCTCGAATGCACCGGAGGAACTGGCCGAGGCACCCGAGATCCATGCCGTGAAGGCGCAACTGCAACTCGCGCTCCAGGCGGCCGATGCAGGACCCGTTGGCGATCTGCGGGCGGCGGTCGAGGCCAGCCCGGATGATCACCAGGCACGTCTTGATCTGGCGCAGGCCCTCTATGCGACTGGCAACGCCGAAGAGGCGATCGAGATGCTGCTTGAACTCTATCGTCGCGACGCGGAATGGAACGAAGGTGCGGCAAAGTCGCAGCTCTTCACGATTTTTGACGCGCTCAAGCCCGACGATCCCCTCGTGCTCAACGGGCGTCGCAAGCTGTCTTCCATGATCTTTGCCTGAGGCAGGGATGGGCCAGGCGCCTCATAGGTTCTCGGCTTCAGATCTGCCGGACACCGTCCCCGTCTTTCCTCTGCCTGGTGCGCTGCTTCTGCCACGTGCGCGCCTGCCCCTTCAGATCTTTGAGCCGCGCTACCTTGCGATGCTCGACGATTCAATGAAGACCACCGGACGCCTGATTGGCATGATCCAGCCGCGGGGCGGGAAGACGGAAGGCTCCCCGATGCTTCACGCGATCGGGTGCGCTGGTCGCATCACGGCCTTTTCGGAGACTGACGACGGGCGGTACATGATCACGCTGACCGGCATTTCCCGGTTTCGGAACCAGCATGAGGTGGAAGGGTTCTCGCCCTACCGGCGGTGCCAGGTTTCCTGGTCCGGGTTTGAACGCGACCTTGGCGGTGCCGAGCACGATGCAGGGCTGAACCGAGAGACCTTCTTTCCGCTGTTGCGGCAGTTTTTCGAGGCCGAGGAATTGCGCACCGACTGGGACTCGCTTGAGGATGCAGAAGACGAGCTCCTGATCAATGCACTGTCGATGCTTTGCCCGTTCCAGCCCGAGGACAAGCAGGCGCTCCTGGAGGCCCCGTCGCTGGAGACCCGACGCGAGACGCTGGTGACGTTGATCGAGTTTGCGATGCGGGGCGGGGGCGAGGAGATGCTGCAATGAGCGACGAACACGGATTTGACCGACGCATGATCGAGGCGCTCGTCTGCCCCGAAACCCGTGCACCGTTGAGCTATGACGCCGATGCCCAGGAACTGGTGTCGCGGGCCGCACATCTCGCCTATCCCATTCGTGACGGCATTCCGATCATGCTGGTGGACGAGGCGCGCAAGCTCGATTGACTGCCGTGAGCCTGGTCAGAGCCTTTTGCCTCTTGACAGTCTCGGCAAGTCCCCGGTCAGTCCTGCCGCTTCGCGGATGAGCGTCCGGCGGAGACCGGGCATTGCATTTGTCAGCGCAAGCCCGACGTCGCGAAGCCCGCGCAGCAGTGTCGCGTCGTTCGAGAAAAGCCGATTGAAGCCGTCTGTCGCGGCCGCCAGTGCCATCGTGTCGAAACGCCGCCACTGTTCGTACCGTTTCAGGACTTCGGGTCGACCGATGTCCTCGCCGCGACGCCTCGCGTCCGTGACGACCTCGGCAAGGGCCGCGACGTCCTTGAGCCCGGCGTTCAGTCCCTGTCCGGCAAGCGGGTGGACGACATGTGCGGCATCCCCGACGAGAGCCACGCGGTCAGCGATGAAACGTTCGGCAATCGACAGGCGCAGGGGATAGGCAGTGCGGCGACCAGCCAGGGCAACCTCTCCCAGGAAGCGGCCGAAGCGTGGGCGAAGCTCGTCAAGATAGTCGCCTTCGCTCATCGCCTGAACCGTTTCGGCACGCGCCGCTCTTTCGGTCCAGACAATCGAAGAGCGGTGGCCGGAAAGCGGCAGGATTGCCAGCGGTCCGGCGGGAACGAAGAATTGATGAGCGATGCCTTGATGTGGCTGCTCATGGGCAATCGTGCAGACCAGCGCCGTTTGGCCGTAGCTCCAGCCCATGCGCCTGATCCCCACGCGCCCGGCAATCCGGCTTTTCTGGCCATCACAGGCAACGAGAAGCCGGACGCGCCGTGTTGCGCCGGAACCCAGGGTCGCCAGCGCTGCGGATCGGTCGGCACTGTGTTCGATGACGCGGTCGTCCATTTGCGTGACGCCCGCATCCTCGGCGGCGTCGAGGAGTTCGGATCGCAGGTGACGATCCTCGACCATGTACCCCAAGGGGCCTTCCTCGATCTCGCCATGATCGAATGTCAGCATGAGCGGCGACGGACCTTCTCCGGGGCGTCCGTCAGTGACCTTGATTCGCAGTATCGGTTGAACGTCCTTCAGCCGAGGCCAGACCCCGAGCGCGAAAAGGACGCGCATCGAGGAAATCGCGAATGCGTAGCTTCGGCCGTCGAAGTCGTTCGCCTTCCGCTCAGCGCGGGATCGGGGTTCGACGAGCATCACGTGAAACCCCGCCGAAGCCAGCGCGAGCGCCGTTGCCGTGCCGTTGATGCCACCGCCCGCAATCAGGATGTCGGCGTCAAAGTCCATGTCCGCATATGCACCGGCCCGCGCGGCATTGTCCATGCGATGCGCGGCAGCTACGATGTTCGTGAAACGGCAGGAGCGACCCGTGCAGGGATGGATGACGATGCGCGCCGCGGATCTCGGACGCGGGATCGAGGCAGGCGAGATTGATCCGGCAGAGCTTGCAGAGACCTTTCTTGCTGCGATCAAGGCGCATCCCGCTGCGCCTCGCATATATGTTCGCGTCACGACCGATCGTGCACGCGACGAAGCGCATGCGGCACGCGGCAGGGCGCGATCAGGCATGCGCCGTTCGCCTTTGGACGGAGTGCCGGTTTCCTGGAAGGATCTCTTCGACATGTCGGGCGTTGCGACCGAGTCGGGAAGCAAATTGCTGAAAGGCCGCGTTCCCAGAAGGGATGCGACGGTCCTCCGGAACGCGACCCGGGCCGGACTGGTCTCTCTCGGCAAGACCCATCAGACGGAACTCGCATTTTCCGGGCTAGGGCTGAATCCCGTCACCGCATCGCCGCCGTGCGTTCACGACCCCGAGGCCGTTTCCGGCGGATCTTCCTCCGGTGCGGCCGCCTCTGTGGCGTTCGGACTTGCTGCGGCGGGAATCGGTTCGGACACTGGAGGTTCCGTGCGCATTCCGTCCGCCTGGAACGACCTTGTGGGCCTCAAGACCGCCTGGGGACGTCTTTCGCTCGAGGGCGTCGTGCCCCTTTGCCCTAGATTCGACACGGTTGGACCTCTTTGCCGATCGGTGGAGGATTCGGCGCTACTGATGGCCGCCCTCGAAGGAGTCCGACCCATGGACCTTGGCGAACTGACGCTTGCCGGCGTCAAGCTTGCAGTGCTTCGCACTGCGGCGTTCGACGGAATCGAGGATGAACCGCGCAACGCGTTTGAGAGTGCGGTCGAACGCCTTCGCGCGGCTGGCGCGCAGGTCGCTGACATCGAAGTCCCCTTGGTTGAAGAAGCCATGGCGCTGGCCCCGATTCTCTTCCCTGCGGAAGCGTATGACACTTGGAAGGAAAGGATCGAAGCCGAGGGTGATCTCATGTATCCCCCCGTCAGAAAACGCTTTTTGCAGGGCAGGTCGGTGACTGCAGACAGCCTGCGGGCCGCGTGGCAGAAGCTGGATGCGCTTCGAGAGGCCTATCGGGATGCCTCGAGCGGGTTTGATGCCATGATCCTCCCAAGCGTGCCGATTCGCCCTCCGAAGGCCGGCCCGCTGCTGGCGGATGAAGAGGCGTTCACGCACGCGAACCTTCGCGCGCTCCAGAACACCCGAGTCGGCAACCTGATGGGGCTTGCGGCGCTCACGCTTCCCACCGGCGTCGCATCATGCGGCTTGATGCTCCAGGGATCCCGGGAGGAAGACGTCCTCAGACTGGGTCTCGCGGCGGAGACGGCCCTGTCCTGAAATCGTCGAAAATGCCACAGGTGTGCAGACTGCATGCCAAAGTCGCCATTTGACGTGGACCGGCGCGGCTTCTCCGGCTATTGTGCCGGAACACGGGGCGAAACGATCCCGGCGTTGAGGCAGAGATGGAAGTTCCCGAACGGTTTGCGAACCTTCCGGACTACACGTGGCCGCGATTGCGGGCTCTCCTGGATTCGCACGTGCCAGGAGGGGAGGTTGTCAATCTCTCCATTGGCGAGCCGCGACATGCGTTTCCCGAGTTCGTAGGTGAGACCATTTCGGCACATGCAGAGGAGTTTGGCCGGTATCCGCCGAACCACGGCTCGCCCGAACTTCTTGCCGCAATTGCAGGGTGGATTGAACGGCGCTTTGGCGTAGCGCTGGCCGAGGACCGGTTGATGGTTCTCAACGGAACGCGCGAAGGGCTGTTCTCCGCTTCCGTCGCGCTTTGCCCTGAAGAGAAGGGCGGCAGACGACCGTTCGTTCTGATCCCGAACCCGTTCTACCAAGCCTACATGACCGGCGCCCTGGCTGCTGGAGCGGACCCGGTCTTTCTGCCCGCAACCCGGGAGACTGGCTTCCTTCCGGATCTCGACGCGATCGATCGAGGCGTGCTGAATCGCACTGCGGCATTCTACATTTGCTCGCCGGCAAATCCCCAAGGCGCTGTCGCATCGCGCGGCTACTGGCAGGCGATCCTGACCTTGGCCGAGGAGCACGACTTCAGGATCTTCGCGGACGAGTGCTATTCGGAGATCTGGCGATCCGAAAGGCCGGTGGGAGCCCTTGAGGCCGCCGCTGAAACGGGCTCGGATCCCGAGCGGCTGTTCGTCTTTCACTCGTTGTCAAAGCGATCGAACCTGCCCGGGCTGCGCTCCGGCTTCGTGGCCGGCGGCTCAAGGGGAATTGCCGAAATCAGGCGGCTGCGTTCCTACGCAGGCGCACCGTTGCCCGGACCGATCCAGCGGGCTTCAGCGCTGGTCTGGGGCGACGAGGAGCACGTCGAGGCCAGTCGGCTGCGATATGCACGGAAATTCGAAATGGCCGACCGCATCCTCGGCGGGATCGAAGGCTATGCATCTCCGCCTGCCGGCTTCTTCCTTTGGCTGCCGGTGCAGGACGGAGAGGATGCAGCGCTGAGACTTTGGCGCGAGACAGGCGTGCGCGTGCTTCCCGGCGCCTATCTTGCCTCGGGCGGGAACGGGGCGAACCCCGGAGTCGGCTACATTCGGGTTGCAATGGTTGCTGACGAACCTGAACTCGAGCGCGGATTGGAGGAACTCCGCGTCCGCCTGCGAATGTGAGGTGAAGACATGGCATTTCAAACTAGATCCCGCGACCCGCTCTTCGACAGTGACACTCAGGCGATCATCGAACGCCGGGGCAAGGAGCTCTTGGGGATCCTGCTCCTGGGGCTTGGCGTCGCGATCGCGTTGGCGCTTGGCTCCTATTCTCCGGATGAGCCGAGCTGGCGGTCGACGGCGGGGCCGTCGGACGAAAACCTCCTTGGCCCAATCGGTGCGACCTTTGCCCTGCTCGTCTACGTGGTCATCGGCTATGGGGGATGGGCAGTTGCCCTGGTTCCACTTGCCTGGGGCCTGCGGTTCCTTCTTCAGCTTGGCGAGAAGGCTGCCTTGCGGCGCCTGATCTTCGCGCCTGTCGCGATTGCGTTGGCGTCGATCTATTTTGCGACCCATGTCACGGGCGAGGAGTGGAAATACGCGTCCGGGCTAGGCGGTCATTTCGGTGACGTTGTCCTGCACGCCGTTCTGGTTGTCCTGCCAGTGGAACTTGACATTGGCCTGAAGATCCTTTCGGCAGCGCTCTTCGCCGGCGGCGTTGCGCTGCTCGCTTACGTGCTGGGCGTCACGCGCAGCGAAGCCCGGCATTTCGCACGGTTCCTGCTGAAAGGCCTTGTCCTCCTCTGGCTCACGGCCACAAATTTCCTGGCCGGGAGCGTCGTGGGCGGTTGCCGTGCATTCCTGCAGTCGTTCCGCAAGAGAGCGTCCGGGGCAGATGTCGACATGGGATGGCAAGTTGACAGTTCCCTTCCGGGCGCGGTGTCTGGCGAGAAAGGGTTGCAGCCTGCAGACCGGTCCGGGGTCCTGGCCGAGCCCCCGCTCTCTCGCGAGATTGGCCGGATCGGTGCACGGATTGCAGATGTCGTCGAAAGAAGGGCGCAAGGATCGGGGTTCATCCTCCGCGAGGAGCCGCCGCTCAGGCGGCCGGATGACCCAAGCGATCCGGCATTTGCGGGGCAAGATCATCGTGACGTCGCAGTGGAGGACCGATTCGACGAGCGACTTCCCGAGCCAGATGCGCAACTCATGGTTCCGGTCGGCACGGCGGCGGGCCCCGACCGCATTGCGGCACCTGAGGCAAGGGCGGAAATTCGGCATTCGACGAGGAAGCCCACGAGGTCGCGTCGGGCTCGCGCGGAGGCGGAGCCGTCACTGCCATTCTCCGACCGCAAGGCCGAGTTCGAGGTGCCGCCATTGAGTCTGCTGACGGACCCGATCACGATCAGGCGCCATTACCTTTCGGACGAGGCGTTGAAGGAAAACGCGCGGATGCTCGAGAATGTGCTCGATGACTACGGCGTCAAGGGCGAGATCGTGAGCGTGCGACCCGGCCCCGTCGTGACAATGTACGAGCTTGATCCCGCTCCCGGTCTCAAGGCAAGCCGCGTCATGGGGCTTGCGGATGACATCGCGCGCTCGATGTCCGCGCTTGCTGCGCGCGTCTCCACCGTCCCGGGGCGTTCCGTCATTGGCATCGAACTGCCAAACGACGGTCGCGAGATGGTGGTCCTCCGGGAGATGCTCTCCACGCGCGACTATGGCGACAGCAAGCAGCGCCTGCCGCTTGCGCTTGGCAAGAACATTGGCGGCGATCCAGTGGTCGCGGACCTTGCCAGGATGCCTCATCTCCTGATCGCTGGGACCACCGGGTCAGGCAAGTCGGTCGCCATAAACACAATGATCCTCAGCCTTCTCTACAAGCTGACGCCTGAGGAGTGCCGCCTGATCATGATTGATCCGAAGATGCTCGAGCTTTCCGTATATGATGGAATTCCCCATCTTCTTTCGCCGGTCGTGACTGATCCGAAGAAGGCCGTGATTGCCCTGAAATGGGTCGTTGGCGAGATGGAGGAGCGCTATCGCAAGATGTCCAAGATCGGGGTCCGCAACATCGAGGGCTACAATGGCCGGGTCAAGGCTGCACATTCCAAGGGAGAGATGTTCTCGCGCACCGTGCAGACCGGCTTCGACGACGAGACAGGCGACCCCGTCTTCGAGACGGAGGAATTCGAGCCGGAAACGTTTCCCTACGTCGTGGTGATCGTGGACGAGATGGCCGACCTGATGATGGTCGCGGGGAAGGAAATAGAAGCCTGCATCCAGCGCCTCGCCCAAATGGCCCGGGCTTCCGGCATTCACCTGATCATGGCAACGCAGCGTCCGTCGGTGGATGTCATCACGGGGACCATTAAGGCGAACTTCCCGACCAGGGTCTCTTTCCAGGTTACGTCGAAGGTCGACAGCCGGACGATCCTCGGAGAAATGGGTGCAGAACAGCTGCTCGGGCAAGGAGACATGCTCTACATGGCTGGCGGCGGAAAGATCATTCGCGTTCACGGGCCGTTCGTCTCGGATGTAGAGGTCGAGGAGGTGGTCAGTCACCTCAAGAGTTTTGGGACTCCGGAATATGTTGCGGGCGTCGTTGCGGGACCGGACGAGGACGCGAGTTCGGACCTCGATCTCGTGCTTGGTCTCGGCGGAAACACGGACGGAGAGGACGCGCTCTACGATCAGGCGGTCCAGATCGTCATCAGTGACCGAAAGTGCTCGACTTCCTACATTCAGCGCAAGCTCGCCATCGGCTACAACAAGGCTGCGCGGCTGGTCGAGCAGATGGAGGAATGCGGATTGGTCAGCGCGGCAAACCACGTCGGCAAGCGCGAAATCCTTGTCCCCGAGCAGGGCTGATCGGAGGATCAGGCAACTGGCGGAGCGCTCTGCGTGAACGGCAGCCCTGGATGCTCGACATTCGCGCATCCATCGCATTGGGCGGCAATGAACAGTTTCGGCCAGCTCGGGAGGAAGACCGCGAAGTCACGGGCTTGGAGAGAGCCTGACTGGGTGAAGGAAGCGATTCCGAACGACAGGTTTGCGCAGATCGACGGGCTTCCGGATTGGCAGTGGAAGCAGGACGAAGGCAGAGACGAGGATCGGGCATGCGGACTTGTCACATTGTGCCGGGACACAGGGTCCCCAAAGGGCAAGATGCCGGACAACAGCGGAGTTGGCGTCCATGCCTTTGCGGTTCCGGGTCTGATGGCCGAAGCAGGTCCGGATGCCTCGCGGGGCGAGGGCAGAGCGCATCAAGAATGCGTGTGAAGGAGTTCTTCGACGATCTGTCACTTGGTTTCGCAAGGGATATGTGGTTGTTCTCGTCCTGAACGATCATCGGAGTGATCCAGTCAGGAGGCACGATGCTACGCCGTACATTCCTTGCCAGCGGAATCGCCCTTGCCGTGACCCCGGTGCACGCTGCGCAAAAGCTGCCTCTGGATGCGATTTCGCGTTACATAATGAACATCACGCGCGCGAAATGCGATTTCGTCCAGATCAACGACGACGGCACTCTGTCGACCGGAACACTATACATCTGGCGTCCTGGAAGAATGCGCTTTGAATATGACGCGCCAGAAGACCTGCTGGTCATGGCGGGAGGCGGCCAGGTCGCCATCTTTGACGGCAAGTCAAACGTTTCCGGCGCAGAGCGATATCCGCTGAGGCGGACACCCTTGAACCTGATTCTAGAAAGAAACGTTGACTTCCGGAGTCGCAACTTGGTCATAGGTCACGACTTTGACGGCACGGCTACCATCGTGACGGCACAGGATCCCGAACGTCCCGAATACGGCCATCTGCAGCTCAAGTTCACGGACAATCCGGTTGAACTCCGGCAATGGGTGGTCTTCGACGGTCAGGGAGCGGAGACTACAGTCGTGCTGGGGCAGCTCGAATCTCCAGGTGAATTGCCTGGTTCGCTGTTCAGCATTGACATCGAAGAAGCCGAACGGCGCGGAAACTAGCCCGACTTTCGCAACCCTTTGATTTTCCTGCTTCCGACCCCCAAGAGAACGGCACTGCACGGCGGCGGACGGACATCGTGTGGCACGCCGTCACGACGAGAGTCGCGGCGCGCCTTGTGCCGGCGAGGCCATGCCGAGCTGTTGCAGCAGAAGCTCATGCTCCGGCCTTGGCTGGGAGTGGCGCGGCAGGACAGGGTGTCGACCGTCTGTTCCGGGCAGATGCGCTTGCACCATCTGGATCGTCCCGAGCGTTTCGACTGCGGCGCGCGGGGTCAGCACCCCGGCACGCGGGCGGGCGAAGTTCTTCAGGGTCACGAGCAGGCGACAGGCGATGAACGAGACGAAGATGTTCGCCTCGAACCGTTACTCGACCCGACGGAAGACCAGACGGGCTATATCCGCCTGCAGCTTCTCAGCTGCGCGTCATACAGCAAGGCGCGACTCGATACCTCGTTGGCGATCCGCAGCAGCCACGGCTTGTCGCGGTGACTGCCGCGACTGTAGCCTGTCCGGCCCTCGTGATACGCAAGGTACTGGTTGCGCGCGTCATGAAGTGGAATGCCCAAGGCCCTTTGCGAACCCTTGAAATACCATCCCATGAAGTCGGTCGCGTCCCGGATCCTGTTTCGGCGGGCGCCGTAGGCGCGCTGTTCGTGCTGATACTCCTTCCAGGTTCCGTCCAGGGCCTGGCTGTAGCCATAGGCCGAACTTTGCCGGCCCATGGGAATGATCCAGAGAAAGTACTTGCGGGGCGTGCGCGCGTTGCCGTCGAACTTGCTCTCCTGATAGATTGCCGCCATCTGCACCGCCACGGGAACGCCCCAGCGCTTCTGGGACCGCTTCATGGCTGACAGGTAGTTCGGCCGTTGCTTGACGATTGAACACGCGTTGTCCAGGTTCCTGGGTGGCTCACGCTGGCCGCAGGCTGCAAGAAGACCAAGCAGCAATGCGGCGAAAAGGACTCTGCTCATGCCTCGATCCGCCTCTTTTTTCGGCAGCTTAGCAAGAAGATCCTGTCTTGGGAAGAAAGGGGGAGATGCCGGAGACAGGTTTGCGGCTGGCCTGCGCCGGCTATCGGCAACCTGATTCTTGAAGTTTCCGCCAAATTGGCCGACAAATGCAGCCCTGCGCCGTTGGACGCGAGGAGTCGCCGTCATGTTCAAGTCGAGAGCGAAGTATTCGCTGGGTCAGGTCGTGCGCCACAAGAAGCACCCGTTCCGCGGCGTCATTTTCGACGTTGATCCAGTCTTTTCGAACAGCGAGGAGTGGTATGAGGCGATTCCGGAGGACAGCCGACCGTCAAAGGAACAGCCGTTCTACCACCTTCTGGCGGAAAACGAGGACAGCTACTACGTGGCGTACGTCTCCGAGCAGAACCTGGTCGTCGACAAGTCCGGCGAGCCCGTTGAGCACCCGGGCCTGCCCGAGTTCTTCGGGGACTTCGATGACGGCCAGTATCCGCTTCAGGTGCAACTGAACTAGAAGCCGACGGCTGCTCCGTCCTTTCGGGGGTCCGACGCGCCGGTCAGCGTGCCGCTCTCGTGATCGATCAAGATGGCCTGCGCCCCGCCGATGGGCACGTCAGGCCGTGACAGCCTGTGCCCGGCCTTTGCTAGCCGTTCCCTTGTGGCATCCGGAATGCCGTCCTCGACCTGGAGCGTGCCTTCGGTCGGGTCGGCAAAGGAGCGCGGCCCGTCCATGGCCTCCTGCAGGTCCATTCCGTAGTCGGCGACATTCGTCAGGAAATGCGCGTGGCCTGTCGCCTGATATTGCCCGCCCATGACGCCAAATGCCATGTCCACCTTGCCGTCGGCTTTCCGCATCGCCGGAATGATCGTGTGAAGGGGCCGCTTGCTCGGGCCGGCTTCGTTCGGGTGGCCAGGGATCAGGTTGAATCCCGAGCCACGGTTCTGGAAGAGAATGCCGAACTTCGGACTCGCCACTCCGGAGCCGAATGCGGAGAAGAGCGAATAGATCAGGCTGACCGCCATCCCGTCTCTGTCGACCGCAACGATCAGGACCGTATCCTTGTGCACGTCTTCCGTCAGGGCCGCGGGCGCGGCCGTCGCCTTTTTCACGTCGATCAACGCGGCAAGTCTCTCGGCTGTCTCTGGTGCAAGCATGTGTTCAAGCCGCGTCACCCGATCGGGGTCAGCAAGAAAGCGGTTTCGTGCGTCGTACGCGAATTTCGACGCTTCGGCCTCGATGTGAATTCGCTCGAAGCCGATCGGGTCCATGGACGACAGGTCGAAATGGGAAAGAGTGTTCAGCAGCAGCAAGGCCGTGGCACCTTGCCCGTTTGGCCGGTGCTCCAGAACGTCGAAATCGCCATGCCGCCCGGAAACCGGCGTGCTCCAGTCAGCCTCCGTTGCCGTGAAGTCCTCGGCGGCATGGGTCCCGCCTACACCAGCAAGCGCCGAGAGCATGTCGTCCAGGACCTCGCCTTCGTAGAACGCGTTTCGCCCGTTTGCGGCGATGCGCCGCAAGACCTCGGCCTGACCAGGCAGGCGCATGCGCTCGCCGAGGCGATAAGGGCGGCCGGAGTTCAGGAAATGCGCTCTTGCGGCATCGGTCATTCCAGGGCCTCCCGGGACAATGTCGGACGCGGTGCGCGGTGAAATCGGCACGCCATCCTCGAAATACCGGATCGCGGGCGCGAGGCAGCGGTCGAGGCCAATCCGGCCAAAGCGCTCCGACAGTCGGCAAAGCGCGTCGACGGCGCCCGGCACGGTGATGGATGCCGGATGGCCAGGTTCAATCTTCGTGATCCCTTCCCGTCTCAGGACGTCAGGGTCCAGGCCGGCGGGTGCCCGACCGGAGCCGTTGATCGTCGTTACCTCGTCCGTGCCAGCTGGCTTGATCAACGCGAAGCAATCGCCGCCGATCCCCGTCATGTGCGGTTCGCAGACGCCGAGAAGAATTGCGCCGGCAATGGCCGCATCCACCGCGTTCCCGCCTTGCTTCATCAAGGTCAGTGCCTCGGACGCAGCAAGCGGGTGCGAGGTGGCCACCATTCCGTTCGAGGCGAGAACGGGAGATCGGCCCGGAAAATGGAAATTGCGCATGTCGATAGAGTCCGTCCGGTTGGCCTGCGAACACTAGCGGCGCGCCTGTCAGATGAAAAGCGGCCATGCCAGGGGAGTCATGCGGCGTCATTGTCCGGCTTGGTTGACATCGCCAACTCGCGCGGACGAAGGTTGCCGACGGGAGGAATGCAGCATGCTGACGGAAGTTGCGATCATAGGGGGCGGACCTTCGGGGCTTCTTTTGTCGCAGCTTCTGAACCGGGCGGGGATCGAGACGGTGATTCTCGAACGTGCCTCGAGGAATCACGTGCTCGGACGAATCAGGGCTGGCGTCCTTGAAGCCGGTACGGTCGACATGCTCCGGGAGGCGGGCGTTTCGGGCCGGTTGGACCGCGAGGGCATCCTCCACGGCGGATGCTACCTGACCGACAATGACCAGATGGTTCGAATCGACTTTCGCGCCCTGACAGGCAAGCATGTCACGGTCTACGGCCAGACCGAGGTCACCGCGGATCTCTACACGGCATTGGATGAAATCGGCACCACGGTTCTTCATGGCGTCGAAGACGTGACGTTGGCCGACCTGGAGCAGCCAAGATCCGTGGTGGAGTTCACGCACGAAGGCGACCGCAAGCGGCTTGACAGTCTCTTCGTGGCGGGGTGCGACGGATTCCACGGTGTCAGCCGAAGGGCCATCCCGGACGACCGGCGGCGCGAATTCGAACGGACCTATCCGTTCGGCTGGCTCGGAGTCCTGTCTCGCGTCCCTCCCTGCGAGGACGAGCTGATATACGCGAATTCCGAGCGCGGCTTCGCCTTGGCATCGATGCGGAACGAAAGCCTGTCACGCTACTACATTCAGGTGCCAATGAGCGATCGGGCGGAGCAATGGAGCGACGATGCATTCTGGACCGAACTGAAGCGCCGCCTGCCGTCCGAAACCGCTGCCACGATGCGGACCGGACCGTCAATCGAGAAATCCGTCGCGCCGTTGCGCAGCTTCGTGTCCGAACCGCTTCGCTGGGGCAATCTCTTCCTGGTGGGGGATGCGGCGCACATCGTGCCGCCGACCGGTGCGAAGGGCCTCAATCTGGCGGTGTCCGACGTGCACTACCTCTACCAGGCGCTGATCGACGCAATCCGGTCCAACGACCGTTCCGGCATTGACAACTATTCGGGTCGAGCATTGAAGCGGATATGGAGGGCCATGCGATTCAGTTGGCAGATGACGATGATGCTCCACCGGTTCGAGGACGAGGACGACTTCGCCTGCGAAATGCGCCGGGCGACGCTTGGCCACTTGGCAGCGTCCGAGACCGCGCGCCGCGACCTGGCCGAGAACTACGTCGGGCTGCCCTTCTAGCCGGCGGGAGAGGAAGTTCCATGGACAAGACCGTTTCCTCGCCTGGACTGGCGGTGGCGGGAATCGAGAATGGCACCGTGCTCATGATCGGCGGATTTGGCGGTTCCGGCGCGCCGGTGGAGCTCATTCACGCGCTGGTCGACCGCTATGTTGCCACTGGTTCGCCCGCCGATCTCACGGTCGTGAACAACAATGCAGGCAACGGGCGGGTCGGAATTGCCGCAATGATTGACGCGGGAATGGTGGCCAAGATGGTCTGCTCCTTTCCGCGATCCTCGGATCCGAGGGCGTTCACCGAAAGGTACCTCGCCGGCGACATCGGGCTGGAACTGGTGCCCCAGGGCACCTTGGCCGAACGCATCCGGGCGGCAGGTGCGGGCATACCGGCATTCTACACGCCCACCGGCTACGGGACAGAGCTTGCGGAAGGCAAGCCTGTCGCCGAGTTCGATGGCAAGAAATACGTGCAGGAGCGTTGGCTGCAGGCTGATGTGGCGATCATCAAGGCCGAGTTGGCCGACACGCACGGCAACCTGACCTATCGGCACGCGGCTCGGAACTTCAGCCCGCTGATGTGCATGGCGGCAGGGGTGTCTGTCGTGCAGGCCCGCAAGATCGTTGCGCCAGGAGACATTGATCCGGAACATGTCGTGACGCCGGGAATCTTTGTCGACGCCTTGCTGGAGGTGCCGGAACCGCTGCAGGAGGAGGAATTGATTCGCTCCGGGGCGGCCTACCCATGAACGTCCGGAAGCTGACGAGCGCGCAGATTGCTTGGCGGGCAGCCCAGGACATCCGGGACGGGGCCTATGTCAACCTGGGCATCGGGCTGCCTGAACTGATTGCGCGATTCCAGCCCGAAGGGCGGCGGGCCGTGTTCCATACGGAGAATGGAGTCCTGGGATTCGGCGAGGCGCCGGTGGCGGGAGACGAGGACTGGGACCTGATCAATGCCGGAAAGAAGGCGATCACCCTGAAGCCCGGAGCAGCCTTTTTCCACCACGCCGACAGTTTCGCGATGGTTCGCGGCGGACATCTGGACGTGGCGATTCTCGGCGCCTACCAGGTAGCGCAGAATGGTGACCTCGCCAACTGGCGCGTGGGATCGAAGGGCGTGCCCGCCGTCGGTGGCGCGATGGACCTGGTTCACGGCGCCAAGCGCGTTGCGGTGGTCACCGACCACGTGACCAAGGATGGCAAGCCGAAGCTGGTCCAGGAGTGCACGTTTCCGTTGACGGGCAAGGCATGCATCGGGCGCGTCTATACGTCGCTCGCCGTCGTTGACGTCGTTAACGGGCGATTTGTCCTGCGCGAGAAATTGCCCGAGATCTCGCTGGAGGAACTGCAGTCCCTCACAGGGGCCGAACTCGCCATGCCAGATCAGGTCGACGACCTGGTTGCGCCCGACCTGAGCTGATTTCATGGCGCCTGATCTCGGCGCAGAAAGCGAGGCAGCCGATGAATCTGGGCTATCCAGAACTGAGTGCAAGGATTCTCGCCTTGACTGCGGGCGAAACCGACGAGGTAGCGTTGATGGCGACCGTCGCGTGCGAGGTGCACCATTCAGACGAGCGGTTTGACTGGACCGGGTTCTATCGTGTCGTCGGGCACGAATTGCTGAAGATCGGGCCGTATCAGGGTGGTCATGGCTGTCTGACCATCCCCTTTTCCCGAGGCGTCTGCGGTGCGGCAGCGCGTACCGGAGAGATTCAATTGGTGCCCGATGTCGACTCCTTTCCCGGCCATATAGCCTGCTCTTCCAGCACGCGGTCCGAGCTCGTGCTGCCGGTGCGGAACGGCCAAGGCCGACTGACTGCGGTCCTTGACATTGACAGCGATCGGCCCGACGCGTTCAGCCAGAAGGACGCCGAGGGCCTGTCGGGCATGCTTGGCGCGGTCTTCGGCGAGTTGGACCGATGACCTGTTCCGATCGCTCTGCATGGCCGTGACGGGCGATTACTCTCCGCCAACCTCTCCAATCGACGTGATTCACGCCGACAACGAGATCCTGGTCGTGGCCAAACCTCACGGTCTTCTGTCCGAGCCGGGGAAGGGCGTTCACCTGGCAGACAGCCTTCTGACCCGGCTGAAGGTGGCTTTTCCCGCAACGCTTCTGGTGCATCGCCTGGACAGGGACACGTCCGGTGTCATGGCCTTTGCGTTGACGCCTCATGCGCAGCGCCACTTGGGCCTTCAGTTCGAGAAGCGGCAGGTTCGCAAGGCTTACGTGGCGCGGGTTCATGGGCAAGTGCCCGGGAACGCCGGCACGATCGATCTGCCGCTGGCCGTCGACTGGCCCAGCAGGCCGCGGCAGAAGGTGGATCTTCGGCATGGCAGGCCGGCCTTGACGAGTTGGGAACTGCTCCAGGCACACGCCGATGAATCTCGCCTGATGCTCTTCCCAAGGACGGGTCGGTCCCACCAGCTTCGCGTTCACTGCCTGGCGATTGGCCACCCGATCCTTGGCGACCCGCTCTATGCGGAGGGCGAGGCCCGGCAACACCACAGGCTTATGCTGCATTCAATGTCGGTGCGATTCCGGCATCCTGCCCACGGACGCGCGGTATCGTTTTCCGCGGAGCCGGAATTCTGAGGTGCGTGGCAGGAAGTCTGCCAGGGCGTCGTCGTGTCGGCTCTCAATGCAGGTCGTCGCCATGCCCGGCGCAGCCGTCATCGCTCGCCATGCGGCGGGCACTGGCCTGTGGATTCTGGGACATGGCACACTGGCATCCGGAAGGCGCAGGCGGTCACGCACCGGGAGCGCAATCGACTTCAGGGCGCTCGCGGCCGGGAAGCCGCTCAGCATCAGCACAGCCTTGAACCTGAGGCCCCGACGCAGGGAATTGCGAGGCGACTTCCGTGTTCCGGCTCGGAGGGCGCGATCGGAGATTGCCGTCAATCTGGCAAGGTGCGAAGATGGCCCCGACGGGTCCGGCATGACACTCATTTACAAGATATTTCGCGCAGAAGAGTTCGAGGCGTTCGAGGAGGCCGGTCGCACGGCCGGATCGCCGGATGACTTAAGGGACGGCTTCGTGCATTTCTCGACCGGCGCGCAGGTCGAGAAGACAGCCTCGCGGCACTTTGCTGGCGAGGGCGGGCTGATGCTCGTTTGCGTGGATGCCGGTTTGCTGGATGACTTTCTCAAGTGGGAGCCGTCGCGTGATGGTGCGCTCTTCCCGCACCTGTACCGTGATCTCCGGATCGAAGACGTGAAATTTGCTCGGGAACTTCCCCTCGCGGACGGGCGCCACATGTTTGAAGGCAACTTGGAGTGATCGAGAACGCGGCACTGGCGGTCCTGAGCCGAGTTGATCCCGAATTCTCCCACGGTCTTGCGCTTCGGGCGCTGCACACTCCGTTTGCACCGTTGCCGGGGCCGGTGAGGTCGCCTCATCTGGACGTGGACCTCGCAGGCCTGCGTCTGCCGAATCCCGTTGGCTTGGCTGCAGGCCTGGACAAGAACGCGAGAGCCGTTGACCCGCTCATGCGTGCAGGATTCGGGTTCCTGGAGGTCGGGACCGCGACACCCCGTCCGCAATCGGGCAATCCGCGCCCGAGACTGTTCCGGCTTCGGAAGGATCGGGCGGTGATAAACCGCCTCGGGTTCAACAACGACGGCCTTGAGACAATCGTCAACCGGCTGGCCGCACGCCCTGATGGCGTTCCTGTCGGGATCAATGTTGGCGCAAACAGGGACAGCGTGGATCGTGCCGCCGACTACGCGCACGCGATGCGCGCAGCCCGGAAATGCGTTGACTTCGTGACCATCAACGTGTCGTCGCCCAACACCGAGAACCTTCGCGATCTCCAGGGTGGGCGGGCATTGCCGACGCTTCTCGAAGGGGTCATGGCGGAGAGCGGCGATCTGCCCGTCTTTCTAAAGATCGCGCCGGATCTCTCGGATGAGCAGGTTTGCGCCATCGCGAGGATGGCCATGGATGGCGGCGTTGCCGCAATTGTCGCGACCAATACGACCTTGTCGCGTGACGGGCTGGCGGACCGGAGGAGAGCGGAAAGCGGCGGCCTCTCTGGGCGTCCGCTCTTTGCGCGCTCGACGCGTGTCCTGGCGCGGCTGTTCCACGAGACCGGAGGCGAGATGCCGCTTGTCGGCGTCGGGGGAGTGGCTTCGGCCGCCGATGCCTACGCAAAGATCAAGGCCGGCGCAATCGCGGTCCAGCTCTACACGGCGATGACCTATTCCGGGATATCGCTCGCAGCGCGGATCGCGCGGGGTGTTGACGAGATGCTGGCTCACGACGGGTTTGCGTCCGTAGCCGAGGCCCGAGGCATTCAGGCAGCGGACTGGCTGCACGAATAGCCTGGAACGCCCGGGCAGGGTCAGCCTCCGGCGCGTTCGAGCGCGGGGTACCTGAAGCCAAGCGTGACACCCCTTGCAACGAGGGAAATCAGGAGCGCCATCCAGAGGCCGTCGTTGCCGTGGCCGGACAGGATCCACACCGAAACGAAGTAGATCGCGGCCGAGACCGCCGTCATGTTCCGCATGTCGCCCGTTCGCGTGGCGCCAACGAAAATCCCGTCGAGCATCCAGGCCGCGATGCCGAGGACCGGCGCCGCAATCATCCATGGAAGGAGCGCCCTGGCAGCAATGCGAACCTCCTCCGAAGTGGTCATCAGCTCGATGACCCAGGGTCCGAAAGCCCAGACCGCAACAGAAAAGACGACCATGACGCCGGCGCCCCAGGCGCTTGTCAGGACCGCGCCCCTCCGGAGGCGGGCCCGGTCACGCGCTCCCATTGCATTGCCCACAAGCGTTTCCGCCGCAATCGCGAAGCCGTCAAGCGCATGGGCCGTCAAGTGCACGAACTGCAGGAGTATCTGGTTGGCGGCGAGCGGAACATCTCCGAACCTGGCCCCGAAGAACAGGAAGGAAACGAAGATTGATTCGATGAAAAGGGACCTGAGCAGGATGTCGCGATGGATCACGGCCATCCTGAACAGCCGTGCGCGCGAGAGGATCCGGGGCAAGTCGTTCCAGAACGGTCGCTGCATTGCGTCCCGGCACAGCCAGAGGCCCAGCGCCAGCCCGCTCCATTCGGCAAGGAATGTCGCGAAGGCGACACCGGCGACGCCCCAGCCGAAGCCCAGCACGAAGACCACGTCGAGCACGATGTTCAGGCCGTTCATCCAGACTTGCAGCGCCAGAACCGCGCGGGTTCTCTCGGAGGCGATAAGCCAGCCGTTTATGCCGTACAGCGCGATGGCCGCGGGGGCCGACCAGATGCGCACAGACATGTACGTGTTTGCGGCTTCCTCCACTGCAGGCGACGCGGGCGAGATCAGGAAACCACCCTGGAAGATCGGCCATTGCAGGAGGATCAGCAACAGGCCGCCGCCCAGTCCAACAACCATCGCGCGCGAAAGGAGCGCGTCGGCCTCGCCCCGGTCGCCCGCCCCAAGCGCCTGGCTCGTCATGCCGGTGGTTCCCATGCGGAGAAAGCCGAAGATCCAGTAGATTGCGGTCAGGATGTTGGCCCCGATCCCGACAGCCCCGATCGGCACAGGATCCCCCAGTTGCCCGACGACACCGGTGTCCACGACGCCGAGAATCGGCACGGTGGCATTGGCGAGAAGAATCGGCAGCGCGATTCCAAGGACACGGCGGTGCGTGATCCCGTGCGAGGTCGAGGCCGTCATTCAGCGGAGGTTGACGGCATCAGGAAATGTCCCGTGGCCTGTGCCATCGGCCGCATGCGGTTGTCCTGCCAGGCCTCGACCCTGACGCTCGCGTAGCGACGGCCCGACCGGTTCACGCGAGCCCTCGCATAGGCGTCTCGCGGCAGTCCCGAGCGAAGGTAGTCCACAGTTATGTCGATTGTCTTCGGCATGCGCGGCAGCGTGTCGGGATTCAGCGATTCGGCGTCCAGCCTGCCGCTTTCGATCTCGTGCCAGAGGTTCTGCCATCCAAGCTCGACCAGCGCGGTGGTCTCCAGGAAGGCGGCGGTCACCCCGCCATGCAATGCCGGCAGCAGGGGGTTGCCGACCTGCATGTCGTCGAACTTCAGCACGGCCGTCAGTTCGTCTCCATGGCGCTCGAACGCGATTCCGAGAAACCGGACGAATGGAATGCCGTCCACGAGCGCGCGGAGCGCGGCGTCGCGTCGCTGCTTCACGACCTGGACCGGTTCGGGGCGCCTTGGCTTCATGTCTGGACCACGAAAGCGCCCGTGGCACAGGCCACGGGATTGGCCTTGTCGTCGTCGGTCGCCAAGGTTCGGACAAAGGCGACGGTTCGGGTCATGTGATAGCAGGTCGCGTGCGCGGTGATCGTCTGTCCCGGTGTTGCTGGCCGCATGTAGTCGATCCGGAAATTCAGCGTCGCAGTGCTTGACGGTCCGGCAGGATGGGAGAGGACGGCCACGCCGCCGCAGGTGTCCAGCAACGAGGAGACGGCGCCGCCATGCGCGACCCCCGTGACGGGGTCGCCCACAAGCCGGTCGCTCCAGGGCATCGAGACGACAGCGGTGCCTTCGCCCACTTTCTCGAGAACCATGTTCATGGCCCGGCAGAAGGGCAGTTCGTCGATGAACCGGCGCTTCCCCGCGCCGCGGATTCCAACCTTGTCAGGCATGAGTGGCCTCCTTCACGGGTTTTCGTCCGTTTGTTCGCGTTCGGCAAGCCGATTGATCCGGCATTCGCGGAGATGCCGGAGCCGTCGACAGCGAGCGTTTGCCTCGCCCCGGTCCGGCATTTGCCTGAACGGACGGAAGGCGCGGCCCTTGTGTCATGAACTCCGCGTCGCCAAATGACTTGAAGGATGCCGGCAAGACGGGCCAGTGCCAGGGCTGCCGGCACCTCAACAGAACTGTGGCGTTGCACGGATTTTGCCGTTACGCCAAGGTGACCGAACAACATGCCGGAGGCGAGATCAGGATGCCAGGCTACGCACCTCCCGTAAAGGACCAGCAATTCCTGCTACATGACTTGTTCAAGGTCAGCGAGAGCGACATTCCCGGTTACGAGGACCTCGATCGAGACTTCACGGCGGCGGTTCTGGCGGAGGCCGGAAAGATAGCCGCAAACGTGCTGCAGCCGTTGAACGCCGTTGGGGACACGCAAGGCTGCTCGCTCGAAAACGGTGTCGTGCGCACGCCGGAAGGGTTCAAGGCGGCGTGGGACGAAATGGCGGCGGGCGGCTGGATGGGTCTCGCCGCCGACCCGGAACATGGCGGGCAGGGCATGCCGTATCTCCTGAACACTGCGGTCGGCGAGTTCTTTTCGTCCGCGAACATGGCCTTCCAGATGTATGCGGGGCTGGTGCAGGGCGCGGCGCTGACATTGGCCGCCCACGGGTCGGACGAGCAAAGGGCCACCTACATTCCGCCGATGCATGAGGGGCGCTGGTCGGGAACGATGAACCTGACTGAGCCGCATTGCGGCACCGACCTCGGCCTCATTCGCACGAAGGCGGAGCCGCAGGGCGACGGCAGCTACAGGATTTCCGGCCAGAAGATCTGGATTTCCGGCGGCGAGCACGACCTGGCCGAAAACATCGTTCACCTTGTGCTTGCACGCATTCCCGACGGTCCGGAGGGGATCAAGGGGATTTCGCTCTTCGTTGTGCCTAAGTTCCTTCCCAACGCGGATGGCTCGCTCGGAGAGCGGAACCGGCTCTCCTGCGGCGGCCTGGAAGCAAAGATGGGAATCCACGGCAACGCGACCTGCGTCATGAACTATGACGGCGCTTCGGGATGGCTTGTGGGCGAGATGCACAAGGGCATGCGGGCCATGTTCACGATGATGAACGAGGCGCGGCTTTCGGTGGCGCTTCAGGGCTACTCACAGGCCGAGATCGCCTACCAAAACGCAGTTGCGTTCGCCCGGGAGCGACTGCAGGGCCGGGACGTGACCGGGGCGAGGAACCCGGACGGTCCGGCCGACCCGGTCATTGTCCACCCGGACGTGCGCCGCAACCTGCTCGATCAGAAGTCGTTCGTCGAGGGCGCGCGCGCCCTGGCATTCTGGGGTGCGGAGATGATCGACCGGGCACGCAGGATGGGCGACAAGGAGGCCGAGGCGATGGTCTCGCTGCTGATTCCGGTGATGAAGGGATTCCTGACCGACAAGGGCTTCGAGGCGTGCGTCCTGGCACAGCAGACTCTTGGCGGCTCAGGCTTCACGAGAGAGGCCGGAATCGAGCAATTCGTTCGGGATGCGCGAATCGCCATGATCTACGAGGGAACCAACGGCATCCAGTCGCTGGACCTGGTGGGCCGGAAGCTTCCAGCGAACGGCGGCAAGGCGATCATGTCATTCTTCGAACTGGTGAAGGGCTTCGTCAAGGAGAGCGAGGGCAACGAGGCGCTGAAAGCAGAATTTCTCGATCCGCTGAAAGCCGCTTCGAAGGACTTGCAGGCGGCAGGGATGTACTTCCTGCAGGAGGGCTCGAAGAACCCGCTGCACGCGCTGGCGGGATCCTACGATTTCATGCACCTGTTCGGCCACGTGTCCTTGGGATTCATGTGGGCGCGCATGGCACGGGCCTCGATGGAAGCTCTTGAGCTTGGCGCCGAAGACGCGGAATACTACGAGACGAAGATCAAGACCGGACGCTACTACATGGCCCGGCAACTGCCGGCGACCGGCCTGCACCTGGCGCGGATCACCAGCGGCGCGGAACCCGTGATGGGTCTAGGTGCCGAAAGTTTCTGATTGGAGGGCGAATGACGATCAAGCTGCACTGTTTCGGCGAAAGCGGACATTCATACAAGGCGGCGCTCGCGCTGGAACTCGGACCGCTCGACTGGGAGCCGGTCTTCGTGGACTTTTTCAATGGCGCATCGCGCAGCGAAAGCTATCGTCACGACCTGAATGTCATGGGCGAGGCGCCGGTGCTGGTCGATGGCGACGTGCACCTGACCCAGTCCGGCGTGATACAGGACTATCTTTCGGAAAGAACCGGGCTTTTTGGCGGTCAATCCCCGGAGAGCCGTCGCGAGATACTCCGTTGGGTGCTCTGGGACAATCACAAGCTGTCGAGCCAGGCCGGCGTGGCGCGGTTTCTCATGAACTTCCTGCCGGCGGACAAGCGCCCCGAGCCCGTGATCGCGTGGCTCCAGGGAAGGTTGACTGCGGCGCTCCGGATCCTTGAAGGTCATCTCGAAGCGCGCGAGTGGATAGTCGGTCAAGACGTCACGAATGCGGACCTTACCTGCTGCAGCTATCTGTTCTATGACGAGCCGTTCGGCTTCGAGCGCAAGGACTGGCCGGCCATCAGTGCCTGGCTGACGCGGATCGAGGCGCTCGACGGCTGGAAGCACCCGTATGACCTCATGCAGCGTGCTTTCCAGGCCAAGGCAGCGTGAGAAAGGTCACGACCATGGGCGATGCCTACATCTACGATGCAATTCGTTCGCCCCGCGGCAAGGGTCGGAGCGCAGGCAGTCTGCACGAGGTCACTCCGGTCAAGCTCTCGGCCGACCTGCTCAATGCCATGAAGCGGCGGAATGGCCTGGACGGCCATGCCGTCGAGGACGTGATCTGGGGCAATGCGACCCAGGTCAAGGAGCAGGGCGGGTGTCTCGCGCGGACCGCCGTCCTGGCATCCGACCTGGACGAGCGGGTTCCGGGCCTGTCCATCAACCGGTTCTGCGCGAGCGGCATGGAGGCCGTGAACCTCGCCGCAAACCAGGTGAAAGGAGGCGCGGGCGAAGCATATATCGCTGGGGGCGTTGAATGCATGAGCCGTGTGCCCATGGGCAGCGACGGCGCCGCGATAGCCGTCGACCCCAGCGTTGCCATGAAGACGTATTTCGTGCCGCAGGGCATTTCCGCGGACATCATCGCGACCGAATACGGATTCAGCCGCGCCGATGTGGACGCTTACGCGGTCGAAAGCCAGCAGCGGGCGGCGCTGGCCTGGGACGAGGGCCGGTTCGAGAAGTCGATTGTTCCCGTCAGCGATCAGAACGGACTGCCGATCCTGGACCGCGACGAGCACATGCGCCCGGACACGGACATGCAGGCGCTGGGCGCACTTGATCCCTCCTTCAAGGACCAGGGCAAGGTCATGCCGGGCTTCGATGCTGTCGCGCTGATGAAGTACCCGCATCTGGAACGGATCGAACATGTCCATCATGCGGGGAATTCCAGCGGCATTGTCGACGGCGCCGCGGCGATGCTGGTCGGCTCCAAGGATTTTGGCGAGGCAAACGGTCTGACGCCCAGGGCGCGGATCCGGGCCACCGCGAAGATCGGCACCGATCCGACAATCATGCTGACGGGGCCTGTCCCGGCCACGGAAAAGGTATTGGCCGACTGCGGCATGAAAGTCGGAGACATTGACCTCTTCGAGGTGAACGAGGCATTCTCCTCGGTCGTTCTGCGCTTCATGCAGGCGTTTGACGTCGACCACGGCATCCTGAACGTCAACGGCGGAGCAATCGCAATGGGGCATCCACTTGGCGCTTCCGGCGCCATCATCATCGGAACGCTTCTTGATGAAATGGAACGTCAGGACAAGGAAACCGGCCTTGCCGCGATCTGCGTGGCTAGCGGCATGGGCGCGGCCACGATTCTGGAGCGCGTGTAGGTGCCAAACTGCGTGCTTTCATGAACGGAGAGCCCGGGTGGAGAACCAGTCATGACTGACTTTTCTTGCGAGATCCACGACGGCGAGGTTGCCGTCATCACTTGGGACGTGCCCGGGAGGTCGATGAACGTCCTGACCCGCGAGGCGTTCGAGACGCTGGACAGCCAGGTCGGTCAGGCGCTGGCCGATGACGCCGTGAAAGGAATCGTCATCACGTCCGGCAAGGAGACCTTTGCTGGCGGAATGGACCTGAACGTGCTGGCGTCGATTCGAGACTCGGCGGGCGAGGACCCCGCGCCCGTGCTCTTCGAGTTCATCTTGGAGGGCCATCGGATTCTGCGGAACATCGAACGGGCGGGCATGGACCCAAAGGCGAACAAGGGCGGCAAGCCGGTCGCCTGCGCGATTCCCGGGCTGTGCGCCGGCATCGGCACCGAGATTGCCTTGGCGTGCCACCGTCGGTTCATGGCGGACACGCCGAATGGCCGCATAGGGCTGCCGGAGATCCGGGTGGGCCTTTTCCCCGGCGCGGGCGGCACGACGCGCTACTCTCGAATGGTTGGCGCGATGGCCGCCGCGCCGGTGCTTCTCGAGGGCAAGCTGCTTGACCCGCGCAAGGCGAAGGCTGCCAAACTGGTCGACGAGGTCGTGGCGCCTGACGAGCTTCTGACCCGAGCCAAGGAATGGGTCTTGAACGCCCAGGACGCGGATTTGGTCAAGCCTTGGGACCAGAAGGGTTTCAAGATGCCCGGCGGAGCGCCTTACCATCCCCAGGGCTTCATGACCTTTGTCGGTGCAAGCGCAATGATCAACGGAAGGACCAAGGGCGTATATCCGGCAGCACGGGCGCTGCTTTCCGCCGTTTACGAGGGCGCGCTGGTGCCGTTCGACACGGCTCTCAGGATTGAGGCGCGACACTTCACGAACATCCTGATGAACCCGACGTCCAGCGCGATGATCCGGTCCCTGTTCATCAGCAAGGAGGCCTTGGAGAAAGGCGCGCGCAGGCCGGACGCCAGTGATCAGAAGGTCAGGAAGGTCGGCGTCCTGGGAGCCGGCATGATGGGGGCGGGCATCGCATATGTCAGTGCCAAGGCGGGCGTTGACGTGGTCCTGGTGGATCGCGACATTGCCACGGCCGAGAGCGGCAAGGCACACTCGGAGGGACTTCTGGACAAGGGCGTCGCGCGCAGGCGCGTGACCGAAGAAGAGAAGGCGGAGGTTCTGGGAAGGATTCTGGCCACCGCCGAACTCGATTCCCTGGACGGCTGTGACCTGATCGTGGAGGCCGTGTTCGAGGATCCGGGCGTGAAGGCCGACATCACGAAGAGCGTCGAGAAGATTGCGGGCGATGACTGCATCCTTGCCACGAACACCTCGACCTTGCCGATCACCGAACTGGCGCGGGCAAGCGTTCGGCCGGAGCAGTTCATAGGCATTCACTTTTTCAGCCCGGTCGACCGGATGCTCCTGGTCGAGATCATCAAGGGCGCCAAAACAGGTGATCGGGCCGTTGCCAAGGCGCTGGACTTTGCGCGCCAGATTCGCAAAACGCCGATTGTCGTGAACGACGCGCGTTTCTTCTACGCGAATCGCTGCATCATTCCCTACATCAACGAGGGCCTGCGCATGGTCGGCGAAGGGGTGGAGCCTGCACTGGTAGAGAACGCCGCGAAGCTGCTCGGGTTTCCGCTCGGCCCCCTGCAGCTCGTCGACGAGACCTCGATCGATCTGGGCGTGAAGATTGCCAAGGCAACTCGCGCGGCATTGGGGGACGCCTATCCCGATGAAGCCGTTGACGCGGTTCTGTTCTGGATGGCCGGCCAGGGGCGGCTGGGCCGCAAGGCCGGGGCCGGATTCTACGCGTATGACTCGGCCGGCAAGCGCGCGGGTCTTTGGGAGGGATTGCGAGAAAGGTTCGGAGGCGAAAGCGTCCCTTCGCTGGAACAGGTGCAGAACAGGCTGATGATGGTGCAGGCGCTGGAGGCCGTGCGCGCCCTCGAGGAGGGTGTCCTGAGCGACATTCGAGAAGGGGATGTCGGCGCGATCCTGGGATGGGGATTTGCGCCGTGGTCCGGCGGCCCGTTTTCGTGGCTTGACATGATCGGGGCGCGGCGGGCGGCGGAAATTTGCACCGACCTTGATGCCCGGTTCGGCACGCGCTTCGAACAGCCGCCTCTCCTGTCCGAACTGGCGAAGTCCGGCGAAGGATTCTACGGGCGCTTCGGGTCGGGCCGGAATGCCGCGTAGCATGACAACGGTTTCGTTGGCCCACGCCTCGACGGGGAATGCGTCCAATTGTGCGATCTCGGGTGGTGACAGGGCTTGGACCGTGCGGTATTGACGCCCAGAGCGTTTGCCGGAGACAGGAACCATGGCCGACCACAAGCACGGTGAAATGGAGATTTCAGATCAGGAAGCCGTTTTCTCTGGCTTCGTGACCTGGGTGAAGAACGTTACGATTGTCTGCTTTCTTGTCCTGATTTTCCTCGCGGTCTTCAATTCCTGAGCTTCCTCTCCGCGTCTTCACGGACGCAAGAGTTGGCATTTTCGGAGACGTGGATGTCCGCGGTGTCTTGCCCGCTCCGCGTGACACGCGTGATGCAAGTCCGGCGGCGGGCCATTGGCCGGCGGTGCGGCAAGTCCTGCAGATCGTGATTCAGCTGCATCCAGGACAGTTTGGCTGGCGGTCAAACTCGAAGCGAATCAGAACATCAAATTGAGAACTTCAAGTGTCGTTGCACCGGCCAATGCGCCCCAAAGGACGCTCTTTCGCCAGAAGGCGACGACCAGCGTTGCAAGTGCCGCGGCAAGGCGCACCGGATCGGTGACTCCTCCGGCGGCATCCGGCCATGCCACGAGCGGAGCGACCAGGCCTGGCAGCACTGCCACCGGCGTGTAGCGCAAGTGGCGAAGCAGCCAGTCGGGCATCCTTCGACCGGCGACCGGCCCGAGGAAGGAGAATCGGATCAGGAACGTCCCCGCGCCCAGCACGGCGATGATCGCCCAGATCTCGGTCGCCGAATGGCTCACCGGCCTCGCCTTCTCTCGATTTCCGCGCCCACCGCCATCGCAATTGCGGCGGCGATCAGGAGGCCGATGCCTGTCGGCAGCCAGAACAGGAGCATTGCCGCGATCGCCGACGACACGGCGGCTGCAAGATGGGCAAGCGTCTTTAGCATTGGTGCCACGATTGCCAGGAACAGGATCGGCATCGCGAAGTCGATCAGGGCGCTGTCGGGCAGCGCCCCGCCCGCTGCTGCGCCAATCAGGGTCCCAACAACCCAAAGTGGTGCCGTCAGCGCGATCGTGCCAAGAAAATAGACGACCTTCTGCTTTGTCGGCCGTTCGGGCCGTTCGTCGAAATGTGCGATACCAAGCGCATAGCTGACGTCGAAATTCAGATACGAAACGATCACGCGCTGCCAGAGCGGGGCCGACCCCAGATGCGGCTGAAGTGAGGCGGAATACATCGCCATTCGCAGGTTGACGGCAAGTGCCGCCAGAATCGCCACCCAGACGGACGCCGACTCCGACAACAGCTGCACGGCAGTGAACTGGGCGGATCCGGCGATCACGACGACCGACATTCCGACCGCTTGGGGAACATCCAGCCCGGCCTCGACGGCGACGACCCCGAACAGCAAGGCGAACGGGCCGATGACGAGCAGGAACGGCAAGCCGGCGACGAATCCTTCGAGGAAAGCGGATTTTCCTGTGGCTAAGGACATGGTCCGGCCCTAATCTCCGTCAGGTGCGAATAACACACGCAGGAGGGGGCGCAATCAGTGAACACTCCGTCGCCTGAAGACGACGGCTTCTCGGCCAGGCTACGCGGCAACCCGCAGGCTTCGCGGCTGAAGGCCGGTTCCCGGCCCCTGGACAACCTGCAGCATGTTGCGGGCGGCGTTGACGTCGCGGTCGAGGACAAGGCCGCAGCCGTCGCCGGCGTGCACCCTTTCGGCAAGCGTCTTCGGCCTATCGGGCTCCGCCGCGCAAAGCGTCGGGTCGCTCTCGACGAACAGGTGAACGTGATCCGGCATGATCTCCATTGCGTGGAATGTCATGCCCCTCTTGTCCGCAACCTGGGCGAGGAGCTGTCTCGGCCGAGCTTCCATCTGGCCGCCAAGCACCTTCCGGCGCCACTTCGGACACCAGACCAGATGACATTTGAGCGTGAAGACCGCACCTGCCTTCTTGGCATGCCTGTCAGCCATGAGGGCGATATACGGACGGCAGACGCCTATTGCGGCGAGGGACGCGCATTATTCACCTGTCGCCCGAGGGCGGCAGTCCCCAGCGCGCAATCTCATGGATCGTGAGGGCGCTTGTCGGTACCTGATCGCTCCCGATCCGGGGGACGTGCGGCTGACGCGCGCGGTCGAGGGCGTCGACGAAGCTGGGGCCAGCGCAGAAATTTCAGTGGTCGAGGAGCGTCCGCTGACGATTTTCCTGAACGGTCAGGAAATCGTGACAGTCATGACCATCGGCGACTATCCCGAGTTCCTGGCACTTGGATTTCTTCGGAATCAGGGCATGTTGCAGCCCGGCGAGAGCATCGCTGGCGTTGATTTCGATGCCGAACTCGAAACCGTCGTGCTGCGCACCGACAGCGAGACAAGCTATGAGGAAAAGCTGAAGAAGAAGACCCGAACGAGCGGGTGTGCCGTGGGCACCGTCTTTGGAGACGTCATGGAAGGCCTCGAGGACTTGACGCTGCCGCACGCTGAACTGCGCACGTCCTGGCTGTACTCGCTCGCGCATGCCATCAATCGAACGCCGTCACTCTATCTTGCGGCGGGCGCGATTCACGGGACCGTTCTCTGCGAGGCGGATCGGGCATTGGTCTACATGGAGGATGTCGGTCGCCACAACGCGGTCGACAAGATCGCAGGGTGGATGCTGAGCAACGAGGTCTCCGGCGACGACAAGATCCTTTACACGACCGGACGCCTGACCTCGGAAATGGTGATCAAATGTGCCCTCATGGGAATCCCGGCGCTTGTCTCCAGATCCGGATTCACGGCGTGGGGCGTGGAGATCGCCCGTGAAGTCGGCCTGACCCTGATTGGCCGAATGCGAGGGCACCGTTTCGTATGCCTGTCAGGCGAACAGCGTCTTGTTCGGGACGCCGAGCCGGCGCATGTGGCGACGGAAGAGCGCAGGCACCAGCGAAAGGGAAGTCGCGAATGATGCCACATGCACCACCCGCAGGACGGGAGCGAAAGCCGTCGAACACGAGCTTTGGGCCGGTTGCCTGGACTGCGGAATCGCCAGCGGACCCAAGCTCACGAATCCCTCGGGTCCAAACTGGGCGGCAGATTCCCTGTGGCCGGATTGACGCTTGGCTACGGAAATGAGCCTGCCCTCAGGCACAATTTTGGCTGGCGGCCAGGCGCGTCGCATGGGTGGCGGCGACAAGGGCCTTCTGGTCGTCGGTGACAGGACGATGCTCGAGCACGTGATCGATAGGCTTGCGCCTCAGGTCGGTGAACTGGCTTTGAACGCCAATGGTGACGAAACGCGGTTTTCAAGATTCGGCCTTCCGGTTCTCGCCGATCCTGTCGCCGGATTTGCAGGTCCTCTGGCCGGTGTCTTGGCGGGGCTTGACTGGGGGGCCGACCGAGGGGTTGCGAATATCGTGACGGTCGCCGCTGACACCCCGTTCCTCCCCGCTGATCTGGTGGACCGGCTTCTGGATGCTGCCATGGACCAGGGCAGGCAGATCGCGCTTGCAAGTACCGCTGCCGGGCTGCATCCGACCTTTGGGCTTTGGCCCGTCGCGCTTCGAGACGACCTGAGAGCTGCGTTGTCGGAGGGCGTTCGCAAGGTTGTCGACTGGACGGACGGGCATGGTGCGGCAAGGGCGGAGTTTCCGGTTGGCGAGCTTGACCCGTTTTTCAACGTCAACACGCCCGAGGATCTTGATCGGGCTCGGGACTTCCTGGAGTTGGCATGAAGGTCTGGGGAATTGTCGGCTGGAAGAATTCTGGCAAGACCGGCCTCATGGAGCGCCTCGTTGCCGAGTTCGTTGCCCGAGGCCTCAAGGTCTCGACCCTGAAGCATGCGCATCATGTGTTTGACGTGGATCAAGAGGGCAAGGACAGCTACAGGCACCGCGTTGCCGGCGCGACCGAGGTCTTGCTTGCAAGCCGCCGGCGTTGGGCGTTGATGCATGAATTGCGAGACGAAGAGGAACAGGGGCTTGCCGTTCTGCTTGCAAAGCTCGCACCGGTGGATCTGGTCCTGGTCGAGGGTTACAAGCGCGACTTGCACCCGAAAATCGAGGCGCATCGATCGGAGACCGGCAATGAGCTGATCGCTTCCGATGATCGAACGATCATGGCCGTCGCATCGGATTGCGGTGCCAGGGCAACCGGCCGGCCGGCCTTCCACATCGACGACACGCCCGCAATCGCCGACTTCATTTCGAGCGAACTGGGACTGCAGGGTGCTTGAAGTGTCTTGCCATTGCGACTTGGCACGGCGTTGCCGGAGCGACATCATCTCTTCTTGGTTGCCGGACGGCAGAATCGGAAGGGCGCCGGGAACTGCTGGATGCTGACACCGCCACGCATGAAGAACGACTGCTTCGCCTTGCCGCCCGGAGTCGACTGGACACCGGTCGACGACGCGCTTCGCAGGCTGCGCAAGGCCGTGCACCTGTCCGTGGACAGCGAGCGCGTGCCTGTCGGTGAAGCGGGCGGACGTCTGCTTGCAGAGTCGGTGCGAGCCCACCGAGCGAATCCGCCAGGCGCCAATGCGGCGGTGGACGGCTACGGATTCTCGCACCGCGCCACAAGTGCCGGCGACCAGTTGATGCCGCTTGTTGAAGGGCGTGCGGCAGCAGGGTGTCCATTCCCCGGACTCGTGCCGGAAGGACATGCCGTCCGCATCCTCACCGGCGCGCTCCTGCCGTCGGGCGTCGATACCGTCGTGCTGGAGGAAGACTGCTCGACGGACGGCGAGAGCATCGCGTTCGAGGGTCCGGTGAAGAAGGGCGCGAACACGCGCTTGAAGGGCGAAGACGTCAAGGAGGGCGAATTGGCGTTCCCCGCCGGCACCCGCCTAGGACCGCCCGAGCTTGCGCTCCTTGTGGCAACCGGGGTCACGGAAGTTCCAGTCCACCAAAGGCTGAGGGTCGCCGTGCTTTCGACCGGCAGCGAAATTGCTCAGGTCGGCACCGATCCCGATCCCGCTCGGACATATGACGCGAACCGGCCCATGCTCTTGTCCCTCGTGCATGACTGGAGGCTGGACCCGGTGGATCTGGGACTGGTGTCGGATGATCGAGACGCGTTGCGCTCACGTCTCGATGCGGGTGCCGATACGGCAGATGTCATCCTTACGTCGGGCGGTGCATCGGCTGGGGACGAGGATCATGTATCGGCTCTGCTGGCGGAATCGGGATCGCTCGGCGACTGGCGCATCGCGTTGAAGCCAGGCCGGCCGCTCGCGCTTGGGGTCTGGCGGGGCGTTCCGGTCTTCGGGCTGCCCGGGAATCCGGTTGCGGCGCTGGTTTGCACGTTGATCTTCGCCCGCCCGGCCATCGGCGTCCTGGGCGGCGAAGGATGGCACGAGCCCTTGGGATTCAACGTGCCTGCGGCGTTTGAGAAGTCCAAGAAGGCCGGACGGCGCGAATACCTTCGCGCACGCATGAACGCCGACGGCGCGGCGGAGGTGTTCATGTCGGAGGGCTCCGGCCGGATTTCGGGGCTGGCCTGGGCCGATGGCTTGGTCGAGATCGGCGATGACGCCCGGGAAATCCGGCGCGGCGACCCGGTGCGCTTCATTCCCTATGGCAGCTTCAGGTGACGCGTCGTGCCTACATGCCGGCAGGCGGCATGCAGCTGGCCGATTTGACCCGTTTCGTGTTCACGTCCTCTTCAAGCGTGGAGGCGCCAATCCTCGATCTGCTGCCGAACCAGATGGCCGGCGCAGGCACCTGGCGGTCGAGCCAATCGGCCGGGCTGATCGAGCCAATGAACTGCAGGACGTCCTCTGCCTTCCAGCAGTGTCAGGCTGGCGTGGGCATTGGCCACGCTCGGAGTCTGGCACACACTTGAATTGATCTGCGTCATTGCGTCGCCTCCTTGAATGCGATGCGATCCAAGGGTCCTGGAAGATCGCGCGGGCAGCATCAGGGGCCTGGTGACGGGGCCGTGCAAATGCTTGCGCAACGCCGTCGCGATTCCTGTCTTTTTCTCTTGCGCGGCGCCGGTCGGGGACATATAGGCCGCCTGTCCGGAGAGTGTGTCCTGCAGATTCTCCCGACATCGTCCGAGACGGTGGGTTGGCGGAAGCCGTTAATTCCTGCCCGAGACGGGAACGGAAGAATTCTGACTTCAGGTTCGCTCTGAAGCTCTGTTCACGATGGACCCGTAAGGACTTCTGGGGCTTCGGCCTCGCGATGAGCCGGAGGGGTCACCCTCCAGATTTGGAGTGAAACTGTGAATAGAGCCCAGAAAGAGAAAGTGGTCGAGGAACTCGGCCAGATCTTCGAAAGCTCTGGCGTGGTGGTCGTAGCCCACTACGCAGGTCTCACGGTCGCCGAGATGCAGGATCTCCGCGGGCAGATGCGCGCGGCCGGCGGATCGGTGCGCGTCGCCAAGAACAGGCTTGCCCGGATTGCCTTGGCAGGAAGGCCAAATGAACATCTGGCCGAATTGCTGACCGGGATGACGGTATTTGCCTATTCGGAGGATGTGGCCGCCGCAGCGCGTGTCGTCCACAAGTACTCCATGGCAAATGGCAAGCTGGTCATTCTCGGCGGTGCAATGGGCGAAACGGTGCTCGACGTGGCAGGCGTCAAGGCTGTCGCAGACATGCCGTCGCGCGAAGAGCTGCTTGCCTTGATCGTCGGCAGCATCGGTGCCGCTGCATCGAACCTTGCCGGCGCGATCGGAGCCCCGGCGTCGGACGTGGCGGGCATCCTTTCGACCGTGGAAGAGCGGGCGGAAGCTGCTTGAGACTTGCGTGTGGATCATGTTCGCACGTCGCAGCAAACCAGGAACGGAACTGAGAAATGGCTGATCTGAAGAAACTTGCAGAAGAGATCGTGGGCCTCACGCTTCTCGAAGCGCAGGAGTTGAAGACAATCCTGAAGGACGAATATGGAATTGAGCCCGCCGCCGGAGGCGCCGTGATGATGGCCGGACCGGCAGCTGGCGGCGATGCCGGTGCAGACGCAGCGGAGGAAAAGGACGAGTTCGATGTCATCCTCAAGGCGGTTGGTGCACAGAAAATCAACGTGATCAAGGAGGTGCGCGCGATCACCAGCCTTGGGTTGAAAGAGGCCAAGGATCTGGTCGAGGCCGGCGGCAAGGCTGTCAAGGAAGGCGTTACCAAGGACGAGGCCGAAGAGATCAAGGGCAAGCTTGAGGCGGTGGGGGCCGAAGTCGAGCTCAAGTGACTCTTGCGGGACGGCCGGCCAGGGCCGTCCGCCCGGCCTTCAGGGAGCGCATTCTTGGGGGCTTGCACCGAATGGTTGACATGCGGGACGTGCCCAGCCGATCAAGGCTGGGCGCTCTCGTCGGAAACATGACGACTTGTCGTGTGGAACGACGCGCGGGCCACGGACCGGCTTGCGGCCTTTCGAGCGCTCGACGCCGGCATGCCGCTGCACGTCGTCGGCCGTGAGAGCGGAACAGCAACAGGTGTCAACCCTTCCTTGAAGGTCCCCTTTCTTGCCGCATTCGACGTCATCCAGGGCGGCATTGTTTTCCGGGGCAAAGCGCTGAACCTGGCTGGGCACCCGTTTCGGACGATCGGACAGGCGGCGAGGCGCCGGACGCCGTGATCACGGCGTTTCGGCCGTCGAATGGCCTTTCGATCAGGTAGGCTGCCACCCTTGCGAACCTGTTGGCGTGAATGCTGCCGTCGCCGCGGTTCGGAGTGATGAAATTGACGTGGCAACAAGGGCGACAAGGTCAATTTTTTGTTCCTCGCCGTGATCCTTCTCTGGTCACGAATCGGTTGAAAGCGGGCGCTCCGGTTGATAGGGAGACGGCGACGTGATTCGATGAACAGGCACTACGTCAACAAAGTTCATGATTGGCCACCCTCTCAAAGCAGGATGCATCCTGCTTTGATGGGGTAGTCTTCTGTTTCGGGCGAGAGGCCGTGGGAGGCCTCTCAAGTATGGAAACGGAACTATCCAGATCAGGTGCGAAGCGGCGCCCCAACCAGCTTTGCTCCCGTGATTGAACCGGAGATCCATCATCCATGGCAACGACGTTTATTGGCCAGAAGCGTTTCCGCAAGTATTTTGGCAAGATCCGCGAAGTTCTGGAAATGCCGAACCTCATCGAGGTTCAGAAGTCCTCCTACGACCTGTTCCTGAATTCGGGCGACCAGCCTGAGCCGGCTGACGGTGAAGGCATCAAGGGTGTCTTCCAGTCGGTCTTCCCGATCAAGGATTTTGGCGAAACCGCGGAACTCCAGTTCGTCGACTACGAACTGGAAGAGCCGAAATATGATGTCGAGGAGTGCCAGCAGCGCGACATGACTTATTCGGCGCAGCTCAAGGTCACGCTTCGCCTCATCGTGTTCGATGCCGACGAGGATACTGGCGCAAAGTCGGTGAAGGACATCAAGGAGCAGGTCGTCTACATGGGCGACATGCCGTTGATGACCTCGAACGGAACGTTCGTCGTCAACGGCACCGAGCGCGTAATCGTTTCCCAGATGCACCGCTCGCCGGGCGTCTTCTTCGATCATGACAAGGGCAAGACCCACGCCAGCGGCAAGCTGCTTTTTGCCTGCAGGATCATTCCCTATCGCGGGTCCTGGCTCGATTTCGAATTCGACGCCAAGGACATCGTTCATGCCCGCATCGACCGTCGCCGGAAGCTCCCGGTGACGACGCTGCTCTATTCGCTGGGCATGGACCAGGAAGGCATCATGGATGCCTATTATGACACGGTCGGATTCAAGTACCGGAAGAACAAGGGCTGGGTGACGAGGTTCTTCCCCGAGCGTGTGCGCGGCACGCGGCCAGCGTTCGATCTGGTCGATGCGAAGACTGGCCGGACATTCGCCAGGGCGGGCGAAAAGGTCACGCCACGGACCGTCAAGAAGATCATTGACGAGGGCAAGATCACCGATCTCCTCGTCCCGTTTGACCAGATTCTGGGCCGCTTCGTCGCCAAGGACATCATCAACGAGGATACCGGCGTGATCTACGTCGAGGCCGGGGACGAACTGACTTGGGAAGTTGACAAGGACGGCGAAGCTTCGGGCGGCACGCTCAAGGACCTCATGGAAGCCGGAATAACCGACATTCCGGTTCTCGACATCGATAACGTCACGGTTGGTCCCTACATCCGCAACACCATGGCGGCCGACAAGAACATGAATCGGGACACCGCGCTCATGGACATCTATCGCGTCATGCGTCCGGGCGAGCCCCCGACCGTGGACGCCGCCAGCGCGCTCTTCGACACGCTCTTCATCGACAAGGAGCGCTATGATCTTTCGGCCGTCGGTCGCGTGAAGATGAACATGCGCCTTGATCTTGACGCCGAGGACACGGTGCGCACGCTTCGCACGGAAGATATCGTGGCCTGCGTCAAGGCCTTGGTCGAACTGCGTGACGGCAAGGGCGAGATTGACGATATCGACCACCTCGGCAACCGCCGTGTCCGGTCGGTCGGCGAATTGATGGAAAACCAGTACCGCGTGGGCCTGCTCAGGATGGAGCGCGCGATCCGGGAGCGCATGAGCAGCGTCGAGATCGACACTGTCATGCCGCAGGACCTGATCAATGCGAAGCCCGCGGCGGCGGCCGTGCGCGAATTCTTCGGTTCATCGCAGCTGTCGCAGTTCATGGACCAGACGAATCCGCTCTCCGAGGTCACGCACAAGCGGCGCCTGTCAGCGCTCGGACCAGGAGGCCTGACTCGCGAACGTGCAGGCTTCGAGGTGCGCGACGTCCATCCAACCCACTATGGCCGGATGTGTCCCATCGAGACGCCGGAAGGCCCGAATATCGGCCTGATCAACTCGCTTGCGACGTTCGCCCGCGTGAACAAGTACGGATTCATCGAGACTCCGTACCGCAAGGTCATGGACGGCCAGGTGACGGACGAGGTCACCTACATGTCGGCGACCGAGGAAATGCGGCACGTTGTGGCTCAGGCCAATGCCAAGCTCGACAGCAAGGGCAGGTTCGAGAACGAGATGGTGAACACGCGGCGCGCAGGCGAGTACAGCCTGACTCCGACCGAGCAGGTGGACCAGATCGACGTCTCGCCAAAGCAGTTGGTGTCGGTCGCGGCATCGCTGATCCCGTTCCTTGAGAACGACGATGCGAACCGGGCGCTCATGGGGTCGAACATGCAGCGGCAGGCCGTGCCGCTTCTTCAGGCGGAGGCGCCTCTCGTCGGCACCGGCATCGAGGAGGTTGTGGCGCGGGATTCGGGTGCTGCGATAATGGCGAGGCGCGCGGGCGTCATCGATCAGGTTGATGCACAGCGGATCGTCGTTCGCGCCACGGAGGAGCTGGAGCCGGGCGATCCCGGCGTCGACATCTACCGTCTGCGAAAGTTCCAGCGGTCGAACCAGAACACCTGCATCAACCAGCGCCCGCTGGTGAAGGTCGGAGACGGCGTCACCAAGGGCGAAGTGATTGCCGATGGTCCTTCGACCGAACTCGGCGAGCTTGCGCTCGGCAAGAACGTGGTCGTCGCCTTCATGCCGTGGAACGGATACAACTACGAGGACTCGATCCTGATTTCCGAGCGGATCGTGCGCGACGATGTCTTCACCTCGGTGCACATCGAGGAATTCGAGGTGTCCGCCCGGGACACCAAGCTCGGGCCGGAGGAAATCACGCGCGACATCCCGAATGTCGGCGAAGAGGCGCTCCGAAACCTTGACGAGGCCGGCATCGTCTATATTGGCGCAGAGGTCGGCTCCGGAGACATCCTGGTGGGCAAGATCACGCCCAAGGGCGAAAGCCCGATGACGCCGGAAGAGAAGCTCTTGCGCGCCATTTTCGGCGAAAAGGCCTCGGACGTTCGCGACACGTCGCTGCGGCTGCCGCCCGGCGATTTCGGGACCGTCGTCGAAGTGCGGGTCTTCAACCGCCACGGTGTCGAAAAGGACGAGCGGGCGCTGCAGATCGAGCGCGAGGAAGTCGAGCGGCTTGCCCGCGACCGGGACGACGAGCTCGCGATTCTTGAGCGCAACACCTACGCGCGCCTCAAGGAAATGATCCTTGGCAAGATTGCGGCCAAGGGCCCGAAGGGCGTGAATCCCAAGTCGAAGATCACCGAGGACCTGCTTGCGGAGTTGTCGCGTGGGCAATGGTGGCAGCTTGCCATCGGCAACGAAAAGGTAGCGAAGGCCATCGAGGCGCTGAACGCGCAGTTCGATTCCCAGAAGGCTGCTCTTGAGCACCGCTTCGAGGACAAGGTCGAGAAGGTTCGGCGCGGCGACGACCTTCCGCCGGGCGTGATGAAGATGGTCAAGGTCTTCGTCGCCGTGAAGCGCAAGCTTCAGCCCGGAGACAAGGTCGCCGGACGGCATGGCAACAAGGGCGTGATCTCGAAGGTGGTCTCGATGGAGGACATGCCGTTCCTCGCGGACGGAACGCCGGTCGACTTCGTGCTGAACCCGCTCGGGGTGCCGTCGCGGATGAACGTGGGCCAGATCCTGGAGACCCATATGGGGTGGGCCTCACGCGGACTCGGCATCCAGATTGACGATGCGCTCCAGGAGTACCGCCGGAAGGGCGACATGAAGCCCCTCCGGGACGCGATGAAGTTCGCCTATGGCGACGATGTATTCAGCGAAGGCATCAAGGACCTGGGCGAAGTGGACCTGATCCAGGTTGCCGAGAACGCGACCCGTGGCGTGCCAATCGCGACGCCTGTGTTCGACGGCGCGAAGGAAGCGGATGTCAACGATGCGCTGGTGCGGGCCGGGTTCTCCGAGAGCGGTCAGTCAGAACTCTACGATGGCCGGACCGGCGAAAAGTTCGCTCGGCCCGTGACCGTGGGCATCAAGTACCTGCTGAAGCTGCACCACCTCGTGGACGACAAGATTCACGCGCGTTCCACGGGCCCGTACAGTCTCGTCACGCAGCAGCCGCTGGGCGGCAAGGCCCAGTTCGGCGGGCAGCGTTTTGGCGAGATGGAAGTGTGGGCGCTGGAAGCGTTTGGCGCTGCCTATACGCTCCAGGAGATGCTTACCGTCAAGTCGGACGACGTGGCAGGTCGGACCAAGGTCTACGAGTCGATCGTAAAGGGCGAAGACAACTTCGAGGCCGGCGTGCCTGAGAGCTTCAACGTGCTCGTGAAGGAGGTTCGCGGTCTCGGACTGAACATGGAACTCAGGGAAACCGTGGAGGAGGAAGGGTGAGGGATTCCCGCAGCAAGACTCGCAGCGGGCGCGCCTAGCTTGGCGCTGCTCAGGACTCCACGGCCAGCCTTTAGGGACAAGACATGAATCAGGAACTTACAACCAACCCGTTCAGCCCGCTCGCCACGCCTCAGACGTTCGACGAGATTCGCATTTCGTTGGCGTCCCCCGAGCGGATCCTCTCCTGGTCCTACGGTGAAATCAAGAAGCCCGAGACCATCAACTACCGGACCTTCAAGCCAGAACGGGACGGCCTGTTCTGCGCACGCATCTTTGGGCCGATCAAGGACTACGAGTGCCTGTGCGGCAAGTACAAGCGGATGAAGTACCGCGGCGTCGTCTGCGAGAAATGCGGTGTCGAGGTCACGCTGCAGAAAGTCAGGCGCGAGCGGATGGGCCATATAGAGCTGGCGGCTCCCGTGGCCCACATCTGGTTCCTAAAGTCGTTGCCGTCCCGCATCGGCCTCATGCTCGACATGACTCTCCGCGACCTTGAACGCATCCTCTACTTCGAGAACTATGTCGTGATCGAACCCGGCCTGACCGACTTGCAATACGGCCAGTTGCTTTCGGAGGAAGAGTTTCTCGACGCCCAGGATCTGAACGGGATCGATGCCTTCACCGCGAACATAGGCGCCGAGGCCATCCGCGAGATGCTGGCGGCCATCGACCTCGAAGCCGAGGCGGAGAATCTCCGAGCCGAGCTCGCCGAGGCCACGGGGGAACTGAAGCCGAAGAAGATCATCAAGCGGTTGAAGATCATCGAGAACTTCATCGAGTCCGGAAACCGGCCGGAGTGGATGGTCTTGACCGTCATCCCGGTCATTCCGCCTGAACTCCGCCCGCTTGTTCCTCTTGATGGAGGCCGGTTCGCCACTTCGGACCTGAACGATCTCTATCGCCGCGTCATCAACCGGAACAACCGTCTGAAGCGGCTGATCGAGCTTCGCGCACCGGACATCATCGTCCGCAACGAAAAGCGGATGCTGCAGGAGTCTGTCGATGCCCTGTTTGACAACGGGCGCCGGGGCCGGGTGATCACAGGCGCCAACAGGCGGCCACTGAAGTCGCTGTCCGACATGCTGAAAGGAAAGCAGGGCCGCTTCCGTCAGAACCTGCTCGGCAAGCGCGTCGACTTCTCCGGCCGTTCGGTCATCGTGACCGGTCCCGAACTGAAGTTGCATCAATGCGGGTTGCCGAAGAAGATGGCGCTCGAGCTCTTCAAGCCGTTCATCTATTCCCGGCTTGAAGCGAAGGGCCTTTCCTCGACCGTCAAGCAGGCGAAGAAGCTTGTCGAGAAGGAACGGCCCGAGGTCTGGGACATTCTCGACGAGGTCATTCGCGAGCATCCCGTGCTTCTGAACCGTGCTCCGACTCTCCACCGGCTTGGGATTCAGGCCTTCGAGCCGATTCTGATCGAAGGCAAGGCGATTCAGCTTCACCCTCTCGTCTGCTCGGCCTTCAACGCCGATTTCGACGGCGACCAAATGGCTGTTCACGTGCCCCTGTCGCTTGAGGCACAGCTGGAAGCGCGTGTCCTGATGATGTCGACCAACAACGTGCTGTCGCCCGCCAATGGCGCGCCGATCATCGTGCCGTCCCAGGACATGATTCTAGGTCTCTACTACATTTCGATGGAGCGCGAGGGGATGCAGGGCGAAGGCATGGTCTTTGCCGATGCGGACGAAGTGCAGCATGCGCTCGACGCAGGCGAAGTGCATCTTCATGCGAAGATCACGGCCCGGATCAAGCAGATCGACCAGGATGGGCTTGAAGTGTTCAGGCGGTACGAGACCACGCCTGGCCGTGTCAAGCTGGGCGCGCTCCTGCCGCTGAACGCGAAGGCCCCGTTCGAGCTGGTGAACCAGCTTCTGAGGAAGAAGGAGGTGCAGCACGTCATCGACACCGTCTACCGGTACTGCGGCCAGAAGGAGAGCGTCATTTTCTGCGACCAGATCATGACGATGGGCTTCCGCGAGGCATTCAGGGCCGGCATCTCGTTCGGCAAGGATGACATGGCCATTCCGGACGCCAAATGGAACATCGTCGAATCCATCCGGGAACAGGTGAAGGAATTCGAGCAGCAGTACATGGACGGCCTGATCACGCAGGGCGAAAAGTACAACAAGGTCGTCGACGCATGGTCGAAATGCTCGGATGACGTTGCGAACGCCATGATGGACGACATTTCCGCGATGCGGAAGGACGACACGGGAGCCGAGATGGAACCCAACTCGGTCTACATGATGTCGCACTCAGGTGCACGGGGCTCTCCGGCCCAGATGAAGCAGCTTGGCGGCATGCGCGGCCTGATGGCAAAGCCTTCCGGCGAAATCATCGAGACGCCCATCATCTCGAACTTCAAGGAAGGCCTGACAGTGCTCGAGTACTTCAACTCCACCCACGGAGCGCGAAAGGGGCTTGCCGATACTGCGCTCAAGACGGCGAATTCCGGCTACCTTACGCGGCGTCTCGTGGACGTGGCGCAGGACTGTATCGTCCGGATGCAGGATTGCGGCACCGACGCGGCGATCACGGCCGAGGCGGCGGTCAGCGAAGGGGAGATCGTGGCGTCGATTTCCGAACGCGTGCTTGGTCGCGTTGCGGCCGAGGATGTCGCCCTGCCCGGGACTGACGAGAGACTGGCGAAGAAGGGGGAACTGATCGACGAAAGGACCGCGGATCGCATCGAAGAGAACGCAATCCAGTCGGTGCGCATCCGCTCGCCGCTGACATGCGAGGCGGAAGACGGTGTTTGCGCCATGTGCTATGGTCGCGACCTGGCACGCGGCACGCTCGTTAACATCGGCGAGGCCGTGGGCATCATCGCCGCACAGTCGATCGGCGAGCCAGGCACGCAGCTCACGATGCGGACATTCCACATCGGCGGCATTGCGCAGGGTGGCCAGCAGTCGTTCACCGAGTCTTCCGCTGATGGCGAAGTCGAGTACAGGAACGGCAGGATCATCAAGAATTCCGCTGGAGAGCAGATCGTCATCGGACGCAACATGGAACTGGCCGTTCTCGACAGGAACGGGAACGAGCGCCTGAAGCACAAGCTGGGCTACGGCACCAAGGTGTTCCCCAGGAAGGGTCAAATCGTCAAGCGCGGCGACAAGCTGTTCGAATGGGATCCATACACGCTGCCGATCATTGCCGAGGAGGCTGGCACGGCGAGGCTGGTGGACCTGGTCACGGGCGTGTCCGTTCGGGAGGAGACCGACGACGCAACCGGCATGACGCAATTGATCGTGACCGACTGGCGCACCGCGACGAAAGGCAGCGAACTCAAGCCGGAAATCCTGATCGTGGACAAGAGCGGCGAGCCGGTGAAGAACAGCCAAGGCAAGGAAGCCTCCTATCCGATGTCAGTGGATGCCGTTCTCTCTTCCAGGATCACGTCAGCGATCATGGCTGGCGACAGCGAGTTTGCGATAGAGGCTGGTGATGTCGTGGCGCGCATTCCGCGCGAAGGCGCCAAGACGAAGGACATTACCGGCGGCTTGCCCAGGGTCGCGGAGCTGTTCGAGGCGCGACGCCCGAAGGATCATGCGATCATTGCCGAAGTCGACGGGTACGTGAAGTTCGGCCGCGACTACAAGAACAAGCGCCGGGTCTCGATCGAACCCGCTGACGAGAGTCTTGATCCGGTCGAATACATGTTGCCGAAAGGCAAGCACATTCCGGTGGCGGAAGGTGAATTCGTTCAGAAGGGCGACTACATCATGGACGGAAATCCAGCTCCGCATGACATCCTGTCAATTCTGGGTGTCGAGGCGCTGGCGGAATACATGATCAACGAGGTGCAGGACGTCTACCGGCTCCAGGGAGTCAAGATAAACGACAAGCACATCGAAGTCATTGTTCGCCAAATGCTCCAGAAATGGGAGATCCAGGATTCCGGTGAGACGACCCTTCTGAAGGGTGAGCATGTCGACAAGGGCGAACTGGATGCGGCGAACGAGAAGGCAAGGGCGGAGGGCCGACGTCCCGCAAGCGGCGAACCGATACTGCTAGGCATCACCAAGGCGTCCCTTCAGACTCGCTCGTTCATTTCTGCGGCTTCTTTCCAGGAGACGACACGCGTTCTGACTGAAGCGTCGGTGCAGGGCAAGCGCGACAAGCTGGTCGGGCTGAAGGAGAACGTGATCGTCGGCAGGTTGATTCCGGCCGGAACCGGCGGCGCAACGCAGCGCGCGCGGCGCATCGCGGCTGAACGTGACCTCAAGCTCATTCAGGAGGCCCAGGCCGAAGCGGAAGCGGCCGCAGCGCTTGCGGCGCCCGAAGACTATGCAGGCGAGCCGGCCGAATCGGATCTTGTGGACGTGGCGGAAGGCGCAGGCTGATCGGGTACGGGCGCGGGGCCGCCACTCTGCAGGCTGCCGTTTTGGAACTCGCGCAAGCGTCACTTGCGTGAGTGGCGAGGCGCTCTCGCGCTGCCTGTCTGTGACATGCCGCTGCGAGCCGCGTCGGACGGACCGAACTTCAAGGTCCCGTGCTTGGCTTGGCACATGCAGCACCGGCAATGTTCCAAGCAAGGATGGGGCCTAGGCGGAGGAACGGCGGCGCCGGGAGTCTCCGGCCCATGTCACCGGCATTCCCGGCCACCTTGAAGCCTGACCACGACCAAGTCTGCCTGACCCGGAATGAATGTAGCTGTCCAACCGCCCTTGGTGCCAATCATGACCCCTTGCTGCGCGCAAGTCGCGCATCCTGCAGTTCAGCACTTTGCCAGGTCCTCGGCTCTTCATGCTCGAGGCAACAAGAGTCTTGACTGATTCCCGATGAACCGGATGTCCTGACGGACGCGCTTGGACCGAGACGGCCGACGCCTGGTCGCGATTGCGGCAATTCCGCTCATTCCCGCTGTTGACAGGCAAATTGAGTCGCTCTATACGCCGCGCTACTCGGTCGGTGCCGCCTTTGGCGTACCGGCTTCAACAGGACGGAAGTGGTCACGATCCGGGCATCTTTGCCTCGATCCTCTGGAAGCCCGCCGCAGGCTCTCGAAAGGCCGGGAGCTTCGCGGTCCTAGGCGTTTATTGGCCGCAAGACTCGGTGACGTGAACATGATCCGGGGCGTGAGCGCCGGACGAAAACGAAAGACGGGGATACGACGCAATGCCCACGATCCAGCAGCTGATCCGGAAGCCACGGCAGCCGAAAGTCAAACGCTCGAAGTCGCTGCATCTCGAGCAGTGCCCGCAGAAGCGGGGCGTCTGCACGCGTGTCTACACGACGACTCCGAAGAAGCCGAATTCGGCCATGCGGAAGGTCGCCAAGGTCCGCCTGACCAACGGCTACGAAGTGATCAGCTACATCCCTGGTGAAGCCCACAACCTCCAGGAGCACAGTGTTGTCCTTATCCGCGGCGGTCGCGTAAAGGACTTGCCTGGCGTCCGGTACCACATCCTTCGTGGTGTGCTGGACACGCAGGGCGTCAAGGACCGCAAGCAGCGCCGCTCCAAATACGGAGCCAAGCGCCCGAAATGACCCACCTGATGACACATGGCCCTTCGGCACAGGCGTCGCTGACGCGCTGTATCGGTACGCCGACGCTAGGATGCGAGTTCGTGCCATCGCCGGACACAGGCAGATAGACGGAGGAAGGCAACATGTCCCGCCGACACGCAGCAGAAAAGCGCGAAGTCCTGCCCGACGCCAAGTTTGGCGACGTAGTTCTGACCAAGTTCATGAACAGCCTCATGGTGGACGGCAAGAAGTCCGTTGCAGAACGCATCGTCTACAGCGCATTTGACAGGGTCGAGGACCGGCTGAAGAAGGCGCCGGTCGAGGTGTTTCACGAGGCGCTGGAGAACATCAAGCCGTCGGTCGAGGTCCGCTCCCGACGCGTCGGCGGCGCGACTTACCAGGTGCCCGTAGAGGTTCGTACCGAGCGCCGCGAGGCGCTGGCGATTCGGTGGCTGATTGCAGCGGCCCGCGGCCGCAACGAGAACACGATGGAAGAACGCCTGGCAGGCGAACTGGCCGACGCAGTCAACGGTCGTGGCGCAGCGGTGAAGAGGCGCGAAGACACCCACAAGATGGCCGATGCCAACAAGGCGTTCAGCCACTACCGCTGGTAAACCCCTTCAAGGAGCAGGCAGATGGCCCGCGAATATCCTCTCGAGCGCTACCGCAATTTCGGCATCATGGCCCACATTGATGCCGGCAAGACCACGTGCACGGAGCGCATCCTCTACTACACCGGCAAGTCCCACAAGATCGGTGAGGTCCACGACGGCGCCGCGACCATGGACTGGATGGAGCAAGAGCAGGAGCGCGGAATCACCATCACGTCAGCCGCCACGACCACGTTCTGGGAACGGTCCGAATCCGGAACCGATGCGCAGACCGAGAAGCATCGCTTAAATATCATCGACACGCCTGGGCACGTGGACTTCACGATCGAGGTCGAGCGTTCGCTTGCCGTTCTGGACGGTGCCGTCTGCGTTCTGGACGCAAATGCCGGCGTAGAGCCGCAGACCGAAACCGTGTGGCGTCAGGCGGACCGCTACAGCGTGCCGAGGGTCGTCTTTGTCAACAAGATGGACAAGATCGGCGCCGACTTCCTGGTTTGTGTCCGCATGATAAAGGATCGCACCGGTGCCCAGCCCATGCCGATCCAGATTCCGATAGGTGCAGAGGACAAGTACGAGGGCATTGTCGACCTCATCACAATGGAGGAGTGGACCTGGAAAGGCGATGATCTTGGTGCGACCTGGACCCGTCAGCCGGTGCGCAGCGAACTTCAGGCGGCCGCTGAAGAGTGGCGTTCGAAGATGATCGAACTGGCCGTCGAGCAGGATGACGACGCGATGATGGCCTATCTTGAAGGCGAAGAGCCGAATGCCGAAGCTCTGCGGAAGCTGATCCGAAAGGGTACGCTGTCGCTGGACTTCGTTCCAGTGCTTGCCGGCTCAGCGTTCAAGAACAAGGGCATTCAGCCGTTGCTGAACGCGGTCATCGACTATCTGCCGGGTCCGTTGGACGTGCCCACGTACAAGGGCTTTGCGCCCGGCGATGAGTCCGAGACGCGGGACATCGAGCGCACGGCGGACGACTCGCAGCCCTTTTCCGGCCTTGCTTTCAAGATCATGAATGACGCCTTTGTCGGCTCCTTGACGTTCACGCGCATCTACTCCGGCGTGATCAGGAAGGGTGACAGCGTCTCCAACTCGACCAAAGGCAAGAAGGAGCGCATCGGGCGGATGATGATGATGCACTCGAAGGACCGGGAGGAAATTGATGAAGCGTTCGCGGGCGACATCATCGCCTTGGCGGGGCTCAAGGAGACCACCACGGGCGATACGCTTTGCGATGCGAGCAAGCAGGTCGTGCTGGAAACCATGATGTTTCCCGATCCGGTGATCGAGATCGCGGTCGAACCGAAGACGAAGAACGATCAGGAAAAAATGAGTCAGGGCCTGGCACGTCTTGCCGCCGAGGATCCGTCCTTCCGTGTCGAAACCGACATGGAGTCAGGTCAGACGATCATGAAGGGAATGGGCGAACTGCATCTCGACATCCTGATCGATCGCCTGAAGCGCGAGTTCAAGGTCGAGGCGAATATCGGCGCGCCGCAGGTGGCCTACCGCGAGACGATCTCGCAGGAAGTCGAGCACTCGTATACGCACAAGAAGCAGTCGGGTGGAGCCGGCCAGTTTGCAGAGGTCACGCTCGTCATCTCGCCGACGGAGGCAGGCGAGGGGTATTCCTTCGAAAGCCGCATTGTTGGCGGCGCGGTTCCGAAGGAATACGTTCCAGGCGTCGAAAAGGGCATCCTGTCGGTCATGGATTCCGGGCCCCTGGCCGGATTCCCGGTCATCGACTTCAAGGTCGCGCTGGTGGACGGCAAGTACCACGACGTCGACTCGTCAGTCTTGGCATTCGAGATCGCTGCGCGCATGGGAATGCGGGAAGGTCTCAGGAAGGCGGGAGCGAAGCTCCTCGAACCGATCATGAAGGTCGAGGTTGTCACGCCAAAGGAATACACCGGCGGCATCATAGGCGACCTGACAAGCCGACGCGGGCAGGTTTCGGGGCAGGAGCCTCGTGGCAATGCCATCGTGATCGACGCGTTTGTGCCGTTGGCGAACATGTTCGGCTACATCAACAACCTGCGGTCCATGTCGTCTGGACGCGCCCAGTTCACGATGCAGTTTGACCACTACGAAGCGATGCCGCAGAACATTTCGGAAGAGATCCAGGCGAAATACGCGTAACCGGAGGGCAGTGCAAGACCTGCCCCCATACGAGAAGGAGGCCATAATGGCGAAGGAAAAGTTTGACCGTACGAAGCCGCACGTGAACGTTGGCACGATCGGGCACGTGGACCACGGGAAGACGACGCTGACGGCAGCGATCACGAAGCAGTTCGGCGAGTTCAAGGCGTATGAGCAGATTGACGCGGCGCCTGAGGAGAAGGCGCGTGGGATCACGATCTCGACGGCGCATGTCGAGTATGAGACGGCTGCGCGGCACTACGCGCATGTCGACTGCCCCGGCCATGCGGACTACGTGAAGAACATGATCACGGGCGCGGCGCAGATGGACGGCGCGATTCTCGTTGTGAGCGCGGCGGACGGCCCGATGCCGCAGACGCGGGAGCACATCCTGCTTGCGCGTCAGGTGGGGGTCCCTGCGCTTGTGGTGTTCCTGAACAAGGTTGACCAGGTTGACGACCCGGAGCTTCTGGAGCTGGTGGAGATGGAGGTTCGGGAGCTTCTGAGCGCCTACGAGTTTCCCGGCGACGACATCCCGGTGGTCTCGGGGTCGGCGCTTGCGGCCCTGGAGGGGCGCGACGACGCGATCGGCTCGGAGCGCCTGCGGGAGCTGATGGACGCTGTGGACGGCTACATCCCGCAGCCCGAGCGGGCGATCGACCAGCCGTTCCTGATGCCGATCGAGGACGTGTTCTCGATCTCGGGCCGCGGCACGGTGGTGACGGGCCGGGTCGAGCGCGGCGTGATCAACGTCGGCGACGAGATCGAGGTCGTGGGGATCCGGGAGACGCGGAAGACGACCTGCACGGGGGTCGAGATGTTCCGGAAGCTCCTGGACCGTGGCGAGGCGGGGGACAACATCGGCGCGCTTCTGCGCGGCGTGGACCGGGACGGCGTGGAGCGCGGGCAGGTGCTGTGCGCGCCGGGTTCGGTGACGCCGCACACGCGGTTCGAGTGCGAGGTGTACGTCCTGACGAAGGAGGAGGGGGGGCGGCACACGCCGTTCTTCGCGAACTACCGGCCGCAGTTCTACTTCCGGACGACGGACGTGACGGGGACGGTGACGCTTCCCGAGGGGACGGAGATGGTGATGCCCGGGGACAACCTGAAGTTCACGGCGGAGCTGATCGCGCCGATCGCGATGGAGAAGGGGCTGCGCTTCGCGATCCGGGAGGGCGGCCGGACCGTCGGCTCCGGGGTCGTCTCGAACATCCTCGACTGACCAAACGACGCAATCGGGCCCGCGCAGGCGGGCTCGGCCCGGAAAGAGTTCGAAGTGGAACCATGGGCTCCACCTCTCAACGAAAGGACAAGACAATGGCAGTTGCCAGCCAGAACATCCGGATCCGCCTCAAGGCGTTCGACTACCGCGTGCTTGATGCCTCGACGCAGGAAATCGTAAACACGGCCAAGCGCACCGGCGCAACCGTCCGCGGCCCGATTCCGATGCCGAACCAGATCGAGAAGTTCACTGTGCTTCGGGGTCCGCATGTTGACAAGAAATCACGGGACCAGTTCGAGATCAGGACGCACAAGCGCCTTCTCGACATTGTCGACCCGACGCCCCAGACGGTGGACGCGCTCATGAAGCTGGACCTCGCGGCGGGCGTGGACGTCCAGATTTCCGTATAGGGAGAGCGATCAGATGTTGCGCTCCGGTGTAATTGCAAAGAAGGTCGGCATGACCCGGCTCTTCATGGATGACGGGAAGCAGGTTCCCGTGACCGTGCTCCAGCTGGACAAGCTCCAGGTGGTTGCGCAGCGCACGCCCGAACGGGACGGCTATGCGGCCGTTCAGCTCGGGGCCGGTGCGGCCAAGGCCAAGCGAACCTCGCAGGCCATGCGAGGGCACTTCGCCGCCGCGAAGGTTGAACCCAAGCGGAAGATCGCGGAATTCCGCGTCGATCCGGAAAACCTGATCGACGTGGGCGAGGAGATCACGGCGAACCACTATTTTGAGGGCCAGTTCGTTGACGTGAGCGGCACTTCGATCGGCAAGGGCTTTGCCGGCGCCATGAAGCGTCACAACTTTCGTGGTCTGCGTGCTTCGCACGGGGTCTCGATCAGTCACCGGGCCCATGGCTCCACCGGCCAGTGCCAGGATCCCGGGCGCGTGTTCAAGGGGAAGAAGATGGCCGGCCACATGGGAGCCGTGCGCGTGACCACGCAGAATCTCCAGGTTGTCCGCACGGATGCCGATCGCGGATTGATCATGGTCAAGGGTGCGGTTCCGGGATCCAAGGGCGGATGGGTCACGATAAACGATGCCGTCAAGAAGCCGGCGCCGGACAACGTGATGCTCCCCGCCGCGCTCAGGTCCGACGCGGAGGCGGCCGCAAAGGTCGCCGGGGAGGCTGCCGAAGCCACCGCGGCCGAGGCGGAAGCCGCAGCAGCAGGAGCGGCAGAGGCTGAACAGGCGGCCCTCGACGCGGCAGAAGCCAAAGAGGCCAAGGTGGACAAGGTGGCGCTCGCGGAGGCCGCCGAAGCCGAGACCGCCGGTTCCGACGAGGCGGAACGGAAGGACCGTGAGGAATGAAACTCGACGTGATCAAGCTCGACGGCAAGAAGGCCGGGTCGGTGGACCTCGGAGACGAGATATTCGGCCTCGAACCCCGTGCCGACATTCTGCACCGTGTCGTCCGTTGGCAAAGGAACAAGGCTCAGGCGGGCACCCACAAGGTCAAGACCCGATCCGAAACCAGCTATGCCAGGAAAAAGATCTATCGCCAGAAGGGCACCGGCGGGGCACGCCATGGTGACCGGAACGCTCCCATCTTTCGCAAGGGCGGCGTCTACAAGGGCCCCACGCCGCGCAGCCACGCCCACAAGCTGCCCAAGAAGTTCCGGAAGCTCGGCCTTCGCCACGCGCTGTCATCAAAGGCCGCCACCGGGAACCTCGTCATCCTGGACGCGGCGACGGCGAATGAGCCCAAGGCAGGGGCCCTCGCGAGGAAGGTCAGGGAACTCGGATGGCGGCGCGCCCTGATCATAGACGGTGCCGAAGTGGACCAGAACTTCGCGCTTGCCGCCTCCAACCTGCCCGATGTCGACGTGCTGCCGTCTATGGGCGCCAATGTCTATGACATCCTGAGAAGTGACACGCTGGTGATCACGAAGGCGGGTGTCGAAGCCCTGGAGGCCAGACTGAAATGAGCGCGACCTCAGAACAGTATGACGTGATCCGCAAGCCGGTCATCACCGAGAAGTCGACCATGGCGTCCGAGAGCGGCGCCGTCGTGTTCGAAGTGGCGATGAACAGCACCAAGCCCCAGATCAAGGAGGCCGTCGAAGGTCTCTTCGGCGTCAAGGTGAAGGCGGTGAACACGACCATCACGAAGGGAAAGTCCAAGCGGTTCCGCGGCACGAGCGGTCGCCGCAAGGACGTGAAGAAGGCTTACGTGACGCTTGAAGAGGGCAACACGATAGACGTGACCACCGGGCTTTGATAGAAAGCCCCGAATGCACGGCCCCCATGAAGGGGGCCGAGCTTGTTTGAAACCGGGTCGCTGACCCAAGGCAGACGGAAGACAGGAAGCATGGCACTCAAGTCTTACAAGCCAACGACGCCTGGCCAGCGAGGGCTGGTGCTGATCGACCGCTCGGAGCTTTGGAGCGGCCGGCCGGTCAAGGCCCTGACCGAGGGCTTGGCAAAGAAGGCTGGTCGGAACAATGCCGGACGAATCACGATGCGGCGTCGTGGCGGGGGCGCGAAGCGCCTCTATCGGATCATTGACTTCAAGCGGACCAAGCGCGACATGGAGGCAACTGTGGTCCGGATCGAGTACGATCCGAACCGGACGGCCTTCGTCGCGTTGATCGAGTACACGGATGGCGAACAGGCATACATCATCGCGCCGCAGAGACTCGGGGTCGGAGACAAGGTCGTCGCCGGCGACAAGGTCGACGTGAAGCCCGGCAATGCGATGCCGTTCACGGGCATGCCCATCGGCACCATCGTCCACAACATCGAGCTCAAGCCTGGCAAGGGCGGGCAGATTGCGCGGGCCGCGGGTTCTTATGGACAGTTCGTGGGTCGCGACGGAGGCTATGCCCAGATCAGGCTCTCCTCGGGCGAGCTGCGCATGGTGCGCCAGGAATGCGTGGCGACTGTCGGCGCAGTCTCCAACCCGGATAATTCCAACACCAACCTGGGCAAGGCTGGGCGCAACCGGAACCTGGGCAAGCGGCCAAGCGTCCGCGGCGTCGTGATGAACCCGGTCGATCACCCGCATGGCGGCGGAGAAGGCCGGAGTTCTGGCGGGCGTCACCCGGTAAGCCCTTGGGGCAAGCCGACCAAGGGTGCCCGCACCCGCAACAAGAACAAGGCGTCGTCGAAGCTGATCCTGCGTTCGCGTCACGCCCGGAAGAAGAGGCGCTAGCACATGAGCCGTTCAGTTTGGAAAGGGCCTTTCGTCGACAGCCATGTCCTCAAGAAAGCCGAAAAGTCACGGGAGTCCGGGCGGAACGAGGTCATCAAGATCTGGTCTCGTCGTTCGACCATCCTGCCGCAATTCGTCGGCCTGACATTTGGGGTGTACAATGGCCGGAAGCACATTCCTGTTTTGGTGACCGAAGAGATGATTGGCCAGAAATTCGGCGAGTATTCCCCGACGCGAACCTATTACGGTCACGCGGCCGACAAGAAGGCGAAGAGGAAGTAGGCCATGGGCAAGGGCAGGAATCCGCGCCGCGTGGCGGACAACGAGGCGATGGCAAAGGCAAGGATGCTTCGCACGTCACCTCAGAAACTGAATCTGGTTGCGGCCGTGATCCGTGGCAAGAAAGTCGAGAAGGCCATGTCTGATCTCGCCTTCTCGAAGCGCCGGATTGCAGTCGATGTAAGGAAATGCCTTCAGGCCGCGGTCGCGAATGCCGAGAACAACCACAGCCTTGACGTGGATGAACTGGTCGTGTCCGAAGCGTATGTGGGAAAGAACCTCGTGATGAAGCGCGGCCGCCCTCGGGCACGCGGTCGCTTCGGACGGATCAAGAAGCCGTTCTCCGAGCTAACCATCAAGGTCCGCCAGGTCGAGGAGCAAGCGTAATGGGCCAGAAAGTCAATCCGATCGGAATGCGCCTGCAGATCAACCGGACATGGGACAGTCGCTGGTACGCGAACACCAAGGAATACGGCGACCTGCTGCTTGAGGACGTGGAGATTCGCGCGTTCATCAAGGAGGAGTGCAAGCAGGCAGGCGTGTCGCGTGTCATCATAGAGCGGCCGCACAAGAAGTGCCGCGTGACCGTCCACACGGCACGGCCGGGCGTCATCATCGGCAAGAAGGGTGCGGACATTGAATCCCTGCGCCGCAAGCTTGCAGGCATGACGGAAAGCGAATTGCACCTGAACGTGGTCGAGGTTCGCAAGCCGGAACTGGATGCGCAACTCGTGGCCGAGTCGATCGCCCAGCAGCTTGAACGCCGGGTATCGTTCCGCCGGGCCATGAAGCGGGGAGTGCAGAACGCAATGCGCATGGGTGCGCTGGGCATTCGCGTGAACGTCGCCGGCCGTCTCGGCGGCGCGGAAATCGCGCGGACGGAATGGTACCGGGAAGGCCGGGTCCCGTTGCATACCCTTCGCGCGGACGTCGATTACGCACTGGCGGACGCGCCGACCCCCTACGGCATCATTGGTGTCAAGGTCTGGATCTTCAAGGGCGAGATCATGGAACATGACCCGCAGGCACGCGACCGGCGTCATCAGGAACTGCAGGACGGCCCCGCACCGCGCGGCGCAGCCCGTGGTCGCAACTAGGGAGCCAGAAAGATGCTGCAGCCAAAGCGCACGAAGTTCCGCAAGATACACAAGGGCCGCATTCATGGCGAGGCCAAGGGTGGCTCGGTCCTGAATTTCGGCACCTACGGCCTCAAGGCAATCGAGCCGGAGCGGGTCACTGCACGGCAGATCGAGGCAGCCCGAAGGGCGATGACGCGCCACATGAAGCGTCAGGGCCGCGTCTGGATTCGCATTTTTCCCGACACGCCGATTTCGGCCAAGCCGATTGAGGTCCGGATGGGAAAAGGCAAGGGATCGGTCGACCGGTGGGCGGCAAAGGTGAAGCCCGGCCGCATCATGTTCGAGATCGACGGGGTGAACGACACCGTCGCCCGAGAGGCCCTGCGGCTCGCCGCGATGAAGCTTCCGGTCAAGACCCGTACCGTCGTTCGCGAGGACTGGTAGTTCACGGACCGTCCGATCGCTTCCGAATCCAGGGATGATCAGGGGCCGTGCGCGCCTCGCCCGGACCGACGCTCGCAGTGGCGGCGTGTCCCGGGACGCATTGGCTGCATCCTCGGCGATCGGATTGCGGTTCCCGGAAGCAAGGCGGTCCTGGCCATGTGCCGCCCGCCGCACTAATGCCTGCACATGACCACCCGCTCCCTCTTTTCCACCCACGTCTATCATGCGCGGCTTCCTGACGAGATCGACGTTCAGGAACTGGAGGCTTCCTGCCGTTCCATCGCCGAGGACGACGAGGCCGGGCAGCGCTGGTGCGAGGACAACGGGTTTCCTGGCTACACGAGCTACTCCAGCCTCGCGGACCTTCCCTGGCGCTTCCCGATCTTTGAGCAGGTTCGGAAGGTGCTGGACCGGCAAGTTGCGGAGTTTGCGGAAGAACTGGCGTTTGATCTCGGCGGCAGGCCGCTTGCCCTCGATGATCTGTGGATCAACATCCTTCCGCAGGGCGGAATCCACACGTCTCACATTCATCCTCTGAGCGTGATCAGCGGAACGGCCTATGTTGCAGTGCCGGCAGACTGCGCGGCCCTCAAGCTCGAGGATCCGAGACTTGCAATGATGATGGCGGCACCTCCTCGCAAGAAACATGCGGCGGACGATCTCCAGCAGTTCGTCCATGTTCGGCCAGATGCAGGAGACGTGCTTCTCTGGGAGAGCTGGCTCAGGCACGAAGTGCCGATGAATCTTGCGGAAGACGACAGGATCAGTGTCAGTTTCAACTACCGTTGGGACCAATAGAGGCGTGCAAAGGGGCGCGAGAGCGCCCTTTGAGAATCGATGTCGAGAATTGGCACGAAAATGCTTGCAATGTGGGAGGAACCACCCTAAAGGGCGGCCTTCACCTGTTGATCTCCACCGGACGCAAGGGGTGACGCGAAGGCGGCCTCCCGGTGATGTTGAAAGGATGATCGGCGATGGACGCCAATGAACTGCGGGAGAAGACTCCCGACCAGCTTCGTGACGAGTTGGCCAGCCTCAAGAAGGAGGCGTTCAACCTCCGGTTCCAGCAGGCCACCAGCCAGCTGGAGAACACGGCCCGCTTGCGCAAAGTCCGCCGGGACGCGGCGCGCGTCAAGACGATCCTGAACGAAAAGGCCGCGCCAGCGGCGGTGACGGAGGCCGGATAGATGCCCAAGCGAGTCCTTCAAGGTGTCGTGATCTCTGATACGAATGCTCAGACCGTTACGGTCAATGTCGAGCGCCGCTTCAAGCACCCGCTCCTGCAGAAGACGGTGCGTCGGTCAAAGAAGTACCGTGCCCATGACGCGGCGGACACGTTCAGGGTTGGAGACGTAGTGCGCATTCAGGAATGCGCTCCGCGTTCAAAGACCAAGCGATGGGAAGTGATCGCGGAATAGCGTTCGCATGCCCGTTTTGATCGAAACCCTGGGGCCGCGCCCCCAAAGGTCGGGAGGAACCACATGATCCAGATGCAGACCAATCTGGATGTTGCTGACAACAGCGGCGCACGTCGCGTTCAGTGCATCAAGGTTCTCGGCGGTTCCAAGCGAAAGTACGCGTCTGTGGGTGACGTCATCGTCGTTTCGGTCAAGGAAGCCATTCCGCGCGGTCGCGTCAAGAAAGGCGACGTCCGCAGGGCGGTCGTTGTGCGCACAGCCAAGGAAGTGCGGCGTGACGACGGCACGGCGATCCGTTTTGACCGGAATGCCGCCGTGATCATCAACAACAACAACGAGCCGATCGGCACTCGCATCTTCGGGCCGGTCGTGCGGGAGCTTAGGGCGAAGAACTTCATGAAGATCATTTCGCTGGCTCCGGAGGTTCTCTGACATGGCTGCGAAACTGAAGAAGGGCGATCGAGTCGTGGTGCTTGCCGGAAAGGACAAGGGCCGGGAGGGCGAAATCTCCCAGGTCCTGCCCAGGCAAGGCAAGGCCGTGATCAGCGGGCTGAACATTGCCATCCGGCACCAGCGACAGACCCAGACGGACCAGGGCGGACGCCAGCCCAAGGCGATGCCGATCGACCTCTCGAACCTGGCGCTGCTTGACGGCAACGGCAAACCCACACGGGTCGGGTTCCGGTTCGAGGGCGGCAAAAAGGTCCGCTTTGCCAAGACAACGGGGGAAGCGGTCTGATGCTTGACTCTGCCAGCTACACGCCGCGCCTCAAGGCGCACTACAGCGAGACCGTGCGAGCCGCCCTGAAGGAAGAGTTCTCCTACAAGAACGACATGCAGATTCCGCGCTTGGACAAGATCGTCCTGAACATCGGCGCGGGGGCCGAATCGGTCAAGGATTCAAAGAAGGCCCGGTCGGCGCAGGAAGACCTGACGTTGATTGCAGGTCAGAAGGCGGTGATCACGCGGGCCAAGAAGTCCATTGCCGGATTCAGGGTCCGTGAGAACATGCCGGTCGGTGCCAAGGTGACGCTGCGTGGCGACAGGATGTATGATTTCCTCGACCGTCTCGTCACCGTCGCACTGCCCCGGGTTCGCGATTTCCGGGGCGTGAAGGGAAGTTCGTTTGACGGCCGCGGCAATTTCGCCATGGGCCTGAAGGAACACATCGTGTTCCCGGAAATCGACTTCGACAAGGTCGATGAAGTCTGGGGCATGGATATCATCATCTGCACGACGGCCGAAACGGATGCAGAAGCCAGAACGCTGTTGAAGCATTTCAACATGCCGTTCAACAGCTAGGTTCGGGAGAGGGTACATGGCCAAGAAAGCGATGATCGAGCGCGAGAGAAAGCGCCAGATGCTTGTTCGGAAACATGCCGCCAGGCGTGCCGCGCTGAAGGAGATCGCAAATGACCGGGACAAGCCGATGGAGGAACGCTTCAAGGCTCGTCTGAAGCTTGCCAAACTGCCGCGAAACAGTTCGGTCACGCGGCTTCACAATCGTTGTCAGCTGACCGGGCGCCCGCACGGATATTACCGAAAGCTGAAGATGTCGCGGATCGCGCTTCGGGAACTCGGCAGCCAGGGCCAGATTCCGGGCTTGGTGAAGTCAAGCTGGTGAGGAGTAGAGAGGATGAATGATCCCTTGGGAGACATGCTGACCCGCATCCGCAACGCACAGATGCGCGGCAAGTCGACGGCGACGACACCGGCCTCGAAGCTGCGCAGGTGGGTTCTGGATGTCCTTGCTGAAGAAGGCTACATCCGCGGCTATCAGGATGTCACCGATGATTGCGGCCATCCGGCGATCGAGATCAGCCTGAAGTACTACGACGGAGCGCCGGTGATTCGCGAGCTCAAGCGGATCTCGAAGCCCGGACGGCGAGTGTACCTTGGAGCGGATGACATTCCACGGGTCCGTCGCGGCCTTGGCGTGTCCATCGTTTCGACATCCAGGGGCGTGATGTCCGATGCGGCCGCTCGTTCTGCGAATGTCGGCGGCGAAGTGCTTTGCACTGTCTTCTAGGGAGCACGACGCATGTCTCGAATAGGGAAGAAACCGGTGGTGCTGCCGACAGGCGTGGAAGCCACGCTGACCGGCCAGACCGTGACCGTGAAGGGCCCCAAGGGTCAGCGCGAGTTCACGGCGACCGATGACGTGACGATCAGCGTCAAGGACAACGCAGTGAGCATCGATCCGCGCGGGTCGTCGAAGCGGGCGCGCCAGCAGTGGGGCATGAGTCGCACTCAGGTGCAGAATCTCGTCACTGGCGTCACGGACGGGTTCAGGAAGGAACTCGAGATCACCGGCGTCGGCTACCGCGCGCAGGCGCAGGGCAACAAGCTGACGCTGAACCTCGGCCTTTCGCATGACGTCATCTTCGATGTCCCGGAAGGCGTCACCGTGACCACGCCAAGGAACACCGAAATCGTTGTCGAAGGCATTGACCAGCAGCTCGTCGGCCAGGTCGCGGCCAACATCCGCGAATGGCGCAAGCCAGAGCCGTACAAGGGCAAGGGAATCAAGTACAAGGGCGAGTATGTCTTCAGCAAGGAAGGCAAGAAGAAATAGGAACCGGTCAGATGGCACTTTCCAAGAGAGAACTGTTCGAAAAGCGCCGGATGCGTGTCCGGAACAAGCTTCGCAAGGCCAATGCAGGGCGGGTGCGGCTGTCGGTGCACCGCTCGAACAGGAACATCAGCGCCCAGGTGATCGACGACAAGCTGGGCAGGACCCTGGCTTCGGCGTCGTCGTTCGAGAAGGGTATCGACGCAAAGGGCGGAAACGGCGTCGAGACCGCTGCGTCCATTGGCCGCGCCATTGCCGAACGCGCAAGGAAAGCGGGCGTGCAGGAAGCGTATTTTGACCGGGGCGGCTTCCTGTTTCACGGCAGGGTCAAGGCTCTGGCAGACGCCGCCAGGGAGGCCGGGCTCAAGATCTGAACTGCGGGTGGCACGCCGCCCCGATGGCCAGGGCCGCAAGCGGCACCGAGGTCGGACAACAGCGCTTCGGCGCACGAATGAGGGAAAAAGGCCGTATGGCAAGGGAACCAAGAAATGGGGGGCGCCGCGACCGCGACGAAGCGCCCGAATTCGGAGACCGCCTGGTCGCGATCAACCGTGTGTCGAAGACCGTGAAGGGCGGCAAGCGCTTTGGCTTTGCCGCGCTTGTTGTCGTCGGCGACCAGAAGGGTCGCGTGGGGTTTGGCAAGGGCAAGGCCAAGGAAGTGCCGGAAGCCATTCGCAAGGCCACGGAACAGGCCAAGCGCCAGATGGTTCGGATTCCCCTCCGCGAGGGCCGGACGCTTCACCACGATATCGAAGGGCGCCACGGTGCCGGCCGCGTCGTGATGCGGACCGCGCCGACCGGAACCGGCATCATTGCTGGTGGACCGATGCGTGCCGTCTTCGAGATGCTGGGCGTGCAGGACGTTGTCGCCAAGTCGATCGGCACGCAGAACCCCTACAACATGATTCGCGCCACCATGGACGGCCTCAGCAAGGAGGCATCCCCGCGCTCGGTGGCTCAGCGCCGTGGCAAGAAGGCTGCGGACATCCTGCCGAAGCGTGAGGAGCCTGCGCAGTCCGAAACGGCCGAAGTCGAGGAGGCGTGACGACCATGGCGAAGACAATCGTCGTAAGGCAGACAGGATCGCCGATTCGACGGCCGGCCATCCAGCGCCGGACGCTGACAGGGCTCGGCCTTGGCAAGATGCACAAGACCCGCGAACTGGAAGACACGCCTTCCGTGCGCGGCATGATCGCCAAGATTCCGCACTTGGTCGAAATCGTCGAGGAGCGCGGCTAGCGACCTTGGCACCTGACCCTGCCTTGAAGCGGGGCAAGCGCCCGTCTATACGCCTCCGGTGGCCGAAGTCGGTCCCGAAACAGGAACAAGCCGTGGCCGTCCCAGTTCGCTTCGGGGGCGAGTCCGGCAAGGAGAAGCGACATGAAACTGAATGAACTTCGGGACAATCCCGGTGCCACAAAGCGGGCGAAGCGCGTTGGCCGAGGACCCGGGTCGGGCAAGGGCAAGACCGCCGGGCGCGGAACAAAGGGCCAGAAGTCGCGCTCGGGCGTAGCCCTCAACGGCTTTGAAGGCGGCCAGATGCCGCTGTATCAGCGCCTTCCCAAGCGCGGATTCAACAAGCCGAACCGTAAATCCTATGCCGTCGTGAACCTGGGGCTGATCCAGAAGTTCATCGACGCCAGGAAAATCGACGCCAGCAAGGACATCAACGAAGACGTGCTGGTCGAGAGCGGGCTCGTGCGCCGCAAGAAGGACGGGATCCGCGTCCTGGCAAAGGGCGAATTCTCGACCAAGGCAAAGATCGAGGTGACTGGTGCATCTCGATCCGCGATTGCCGCGGTCGAGCAGGCAGGCGGCTCGCTGACGATCACGTCCGCGTCGGCGGCTGGCTGACGGCTTGCGGGCGGCCCTGCCGCCGCCTACATGTCCATGGACGTCCGGCACCGCTGCCCGCATGCGCGCAGGCGGCGCTGGCATACAGGAAAGGCCTCGCATGGCATCTGCAGCAGAGCAAATGGCCTCCAACGTCAGTTGGGGCATGCTGGGTAAGGCAACCGAGCTTCGCAATCGGCTGCTGTTCACGATCGGGCTACTGATCGTCTATCGCGTCGGGACCTACATCCCGGTGCCGGGAATCGACGGCGTTGCCTTGCGCGAGTTCATGGAGCAGGCCGCTGGCGGCATTGCCGGCGTGCTGGGCATGTTCACCGGTGGCGCGCTCAGCCGCATGGGCATATTCGCGTTGGGAATCATGCCGTACATTTCGGCCTCGATCATCATTCAGCTGCTGGCGGCGACGTGGGGTCCCCTGCAGCAGCTCAAGAAGGAAGGCGAGCAGGGTCGCCGCAAGATCACCCAGTACACGAGGTACGGAACCGTGGGACTGGCAACGTTCCAGGCCTACGGCCTTGCCGTGTCGATGGAGGCCGGCAACCTGGTGACGGATCCGGGATGGTTCTTCCGCATCTCCACGGTGATCACGCTCGTGGGCGGGACCATGTTCCTGATGTGGCTGGGCGAGCAGATCACTGCGCGTGGCGTCGGCAACGGAATTTCGCTCATCATCTACGTCGGCATCGTGGCCGAGCTTCCGGGCGTATTTGCCCAGTTCTTCGAACAGGGCCGCGTCGGCGCGCTGTCGACCGGCGTGATCCTTGGAATTCTCACGATGATACTCGCTACGCTAGTCTTCGTGGTCTTCATGGAACGAAGTTTGCGCAAGATACACATCCAGTACCCGCGCCGTCAGGTCGGCATGAAGGTGTATGACGGCGGCTCCTCGCACCTGCCTGTCAAGGTCAACCCGGCCGGCGTGATTCCTGCGATCTTCGCGTCGTCGCTTCTGCTCTTGCCCACGACGCTCTCGACGTTTTCCGGGAGTTCCGCCGGTCCGGTGATGGGCTGGATTCTTGCCTATTTCGGGCCCGGACAGCCGCTCTACCTGCTGTTCTTCGCGGGCATGATCATCTTCTTCACCTATTTCTACACGCTGAACGTCTCGTTCAAGCCGGACGACGTGGCGGAGAACCTGAAGAACCAAAACGGGTTTGTGCCCGGCATCCGTCCGGGGAAGAAGACAGAGGAATACCTGGAATACGTGGTTGTCCGCGTCCTTGTGCTGGGCTCGGCCTACCTGGCGCTGGTCTGCCTGATCCCGGAAATGGTCCGGGGCAGCCTGGCAATCACCGCCTATTTTGGCGGCACGTCAATACTGATCATCGTGTCCGTCGGCATGGACTTCATTCAACAGGTCCAGTCTCACCTGCTGGCCCATCAGTACGAGGGATTGATTGAACGATCCCAACTGCGCGGAAGAAAGCGCGGCGGCAAGCAAAGAGGGACGGCGAGACGGTGAACATCATCCTGATTGGCCCACCCGGGGCAGGAAAGGGAACGCAGGCGCGAATCCTTGAGGAAGAGCGCGGCATGGTCCAGCTTTCGACGGGTGACATGCTTCGCGAGGCGCGCAAATCCGGCACCGAAATGGGCAAGAAGGTGGCGGACATAATGGACTCGGGCGGTCTCGTGACAGACGACATCGTCGTCGGCCTGATCGAGGAAAGGCTGCAGTCGGCCAATGGAAACGGGTTCATCTTTGACGGTTTTCCTCGCACGTTGGCGCAAGCCGCCGCGCTGGACGACCTGCTCAGGGCGAACAAGAAGGAACTGGGCGCCGTCGTCGAGATGCAGGTCGACGATGACGCGCTTGTTGCACGGATCACGGCCCGTTCGACCTGCGCCAATTGTGGAGAAGTCTACAACGACATCACCCGACCGATCCCGGATGACGGCAAGTGCTCCGTCTGCGGCGCGTCGGATTTCAGGCGTCGGGCGGATGACAACGAGGAAAGCCTCAGGACCCGTCTGATGGAGTATTACAAGAAGACCGCGCCGCTGATCGGGTACTACTACCACGCGCGTCTCCTGAGGCCGGTCAACGGGCTTGGCGAGATCGACGAGGTGAGAGGCGAAATCGCGGCATTGCTGGGTCCGTGACTGACAGAATGTCCGGCCAGTACGGAAATTGCGGATGGCGATGTTTCGCCCCTTGACCTGCATCGGGCAAAGGCATACTTACCGCCATCTTGAACGAGAATCGCGAACCAAGCCCGGGCCGGCACAGTCCCGGGCTTCCGTTGTGAAAAAAGGGCCTGGAATCACGGGCTCGCAACGAAAGGAAGAAATCCGTGGCACGTATTGCTGGCGTGAACATCCCGACCGCGAAGCGGGTTCCGATCGCGCTCACCTACATCACCGGCATAGGCCGTTCCTCGGCCAGGGCAATTTGCGAGGCGACGAACATAGACGTCTCGCGCCGGGTCAACGAACTCAGCGACGCCGAAGTCCTCGCGGTCCGCGAGCACATCGACGCGAACTACAACGTCGAAGGCGACTTGAGGCGCGAGGTGCAGATGAACGTCAAGCGCCTCATGGATCTTGGCTGCTACCGCGGCCTGCGCCATCGCCGGAACCTCCCTGTGCGCGGCCAGCGCACGCACACCAACGCCCGCACCCGCAAGGGTCCGGCAAGGCCGATCGCCGGCAAGAAGAAGTAGGGGAGGACTGAGAGCATGGCACGTGATCGCCGCATCAAGAAGAAGGTATCGAAGAACATCGCCGCCGGGGTGGCGCATGTGAATTCCTCCTTCAACAACACCAAGATCCTGATCTCGGACGTCCAGGGCAATGCAATTGCATGGTCTTCTGCGGGAACGATGGGGTTCAAGGGCTCCCGGAAGTCGACGCCCTATGCCGCGCAGATGGCCGCGGAAAATGCCGGCCAGAAGGCAAGGGAGCATGGTGTTCGCACGCTTGAAGTCGAGGTGCAGGGCCCGGGTTCGGGCAGGGAGAGCGCCCTGCGCGCCCTGGCTACGGTCGGCTTCACCATCACGTCGATCCGTGACGTGACTCCCATTGCGCACAATGGCTGCCGACCTCCGAAGCGGCGCCGTGTCTGAAATCTGCTGCGGGCCGCATTTCGGCCCGCAAGACCTCGGGAGCGCATGGTCTCGGACATGGGCCATGCGCAGGAATTGAGGAGAATCACATGATCCACAAGAACTGGCAGGAACTCATCAAGCCGACACAACTCGAAGTGAGGCCCGGCAACGACGCCCTTCGGCAGGCGACCGTGATCGCGGAGCCGCTGGAGCGCGGCTTTGGCCTGACACTGGGGAACGCGCTTCGCCGAGTCCTGATGTCCTCGCTTCAGGGGGCCGCCATCACCAGCGTTCAGATCGACAACGTCCTCCACGAGTTTTCCTCCGTGGCAGGGGTGCGCGAAGACGTGACCGACATCGTCCTGAACCTGAAGGGCGTCGCCATCAACATGGAGGTGGAAGGGCCCAGGCGCCTGTCCATCAGCGCCAAGGGGCCTCAGATCGTGACGGCCGGGGACATCTCCGAGATCGCCGGAATCGACATTCTCAACAAGGATCACGTGCTTTGCCACCTCGACGAGGGCGCCAACCTCTACATGGAACTGACCGTGGAGACGGGCAAGGGCTACGTCGCGGCCGACAAGAACCGCCCCGAGGATGCCCCGATCGGCATGATGCCGGTCGACGCGATCTATTCGCCGGTTCGACGGGTCAGCTATGACGTCCAGCCGACCCGTGAAGGTCAGGTGCTCGACTATGACAAGCTGACGCTCAAGCTCGAGACCGACGGTTCGGTCACTCCGGAGGATGCCGTGGCATTGGCGGCGCGGATCCTGCAGGACCAGCTCGCGACGTTCATCAACTTCGACGAACCTGAGTCGGCGCAGCGTGCGGACGAGGACGACGGTCTTGAGTTCAACCCGCTCCTGCTGAAGAAGGTCGACGAACTGGAGCTCAGCGTTCGGTCCGCGAACTGCCTGAAGAACGACAACATCGTCTACATCGGCGACCTGATCCAGAAGACCGAGGCCGAAATGCTCCGGACACCGAACTTCGGCCGGAAGTCGCTCAACGAGATCAAGGAAGTGCTGTCCGGCATGGGCCTGCATCTCGGCATGGACATCGAGGAATGGCCGCCCGAGAACATCGAGGATCTCGCCAAGAAATTCGAGGATCAGTTCTGAGGAGCAAAGCGTCCGGGAGGCCTGGGCGGCATGGGCGACAGCCCCAAGGTGAGCGGGAGACGCGCATCCCCCGCCGGACAAAGCACAAAAAGGGAATCGGAAAATGCGTCACGCCAAAGGCCATCGTCGCCTGAACCGCACTCATGAACATCGCAAGGCGCTCTTTGCCAACATGGCCGGATCGCTGATCGAGCACGAGCAGATCAAGACCACGCTGCCCAAGGCCAAGGAACTCCGGCGCGTGATGGACAAGCTGATCACGCTCGGAAAGCGCGGAGACCTGCATGCCCGTCGCCAGGCGGCGTCACGGCTGAAGCAGGACATTCACGTCTCCAAGCTCTTCGACGTGCTCGGACCGCGCTACAAGGAACGCTCCGGCGGGTATACTCGCGTGCTCAAGGCCGGATTCCGCTACGGCGACATGGCCCCCATGGCGATCATCGAACTCGTGGACCGCGATTCCGACGCAAAGGGTGCCGCCGACCGCAAGCGTCTTGCCGAGGAGGACGAGGCGGCCGAAGGGTAACCTGCCAACGGACGCGGCGGCCGCCAGGCGGTCGCGGAATCTCCCGGCAACGTGGCCGCGAATGACGTCAGGATGCCCGGCACGCGCGAGGCCGGCGGATCGCTACCACTCCACCCTTTCCGTCCGCGCGGGCGGAGCGTAGCCTGCACGGCACATGCCTGACCTGTTCGAGAGTCCCGGGCCAAAGCCCGAGCCCGCCTGGCATCCGCTGGCTGACCGGCTGCGGCCGCGCGTGCTTGCGGACGTGATCGGTCAGGATGCGCTGCTCGGCCCCGACGGCCCGCTCGGCACGATGCTCGGTGCCGACACCTTGGGCTCCCTGATTCTCTGGGGACCGCCCGGGGTGGGCAAGACAACCATTGCAAGGCTCCTGGCCGACGCCACGGACCTCGCCTTCGTGCAAGTCAGCGCGATCTTCACGGGCGTAGCAGATCTCAAGAAGGTCTTCGAAGCAGCCAAGATCCGTCGCGGCAACGGTGGCGGCACGTTGCTGTTCGTCGACGAAATCCACCGTTTCAACAAGGCCCAGCAGGACGGCTTCCTGCCGCACATGGAGGACGGGACGATCCTTCTGGTCGGAGCGACCACGGAGAACCCGTCGTTCGAACTGAATGCGGCATTGCTGTCCCGCGCACAGGTCATGGTGCTGAACCGTCTTGGCCTGGCCGATCTTGAGCGTCTCGCGCGACGTGCCGAGGAAGCGCTGGGACGGCCCTTGCCGCTTGATGGGCCGGCACGCGAAGCGCTCCTGGAGCTGGCCGACGGGGACGGGCGCGCGCTCCTGAACCTGATCGAGCAGGTATCGGGGTGGTCCGTCGAGGCCAGCCTCGACCAGAAGGAACTGGCGGGGCGGCTTGCACGACGCGCGGCGCAGTACGACAAGTCCGGCGACGCGCACTACAACCTGATTTCCGCGCTGCACAAGTCCGTGCGCGGGTCGGACCCCGATGCGGCGCTCTATTGGCTTGCCAGGATGCTCGAGGGCGGCGAAGATCCGCGGTTCCTTGCGCGTCGGATCACGCGAATGAGCATCGAGGACATCGGGCTCGCGGACCCGCAGGCGCAATCCGTCTGCATCGACGCCTGGAACACCTATGAACGCCTTGGCAGCCCGGAAGGCGAACTCGCGCTGGCCCAGGCCGTGATCTACCTTGCGCTGGCCCCAAAGTCGAACAGCGGCTACATGGCGTTCAAGGCCGCACAGGGGGCGGCAAGGTCCACTGGTTCCGAACCTCCGCCCAAGCATATCCTGAATGCACCGACGCGGCTGATGAAGGATCAGGGCTATGGCAAGGGCTACGCCTACGACCACGACGCCGAGGACGGGTTCTCCGGTCAGAACTATTTCCCGGAGGGCATGGAGCGCGCATCCTTTTTCCAGCCGGTGGAGCGTGGATTCGAGCGGGATCTCAGGCGCCGGCTCGCCTATTTCGCGAACCTGCGTTCCAAGCGGCAGAGTTGACAAGCTTGAAGCGTCAAGACAGACCCGGGCGCATGCTGGGCACCCTCCTTTCCGTTGCCGGCGGCGGTGCGCTGGGAGCCTTGGCCCGTCACCTGACCGGCCTTGGCTTCATGCGGCTTCTGGGTCCGACCACGTTTCCGCTAGGCACAATCACGGTCAACGTCCTCGGTTCCTTCCTGATCGGGATCTTCGTCGTATTGGCGGCACAGCGCGGACTTACCCATCTCTCGCCCTTCTTCGTGGTCGGCTTCCTGGGTGCGTTCACCACGTTCTCGGCCTTCTCGCTTGAGGCCGTCCTGCTCTATCAGCGCGGAGAAGTCGTTGCGTCGATGATCTATGTCACGGCTTCCGTCGTGCTTTCCATCCTCGGCCTGCTGGCCGGGCTCGCCCTTGCACGCGTGTTGCTTTCATGAAGCGGACATTGCGACTGAGACGACTGGCCCCTCGTGACGCGGCCATTGCGGGATTTGCCTGGACGGCTGCTGTCGTGTCTTCGCCATGACGGGCGTCCGATGGATCAATGTCGCTCCGGGCGAAGGCGACCAGCGGCTTGACCGGTGGTTCCGGCGGCGATTTCCGCATGTGCCGCAAGGACGAATCGAGAAGATGTGCCGCAAAGGGGAGATCCGGCTTGACGGGCGGCGGGCCAGGCCGGGCGTGCGGGTGGAGGACGGCCAGACCGTGCGCGTGCCGCCGCTGCCCGAGGCGGAGAGCCAGGCAAGGGTGCCGGCGAGTCCGGCGAGTCCGGCCGATGCTGAGATGATCCGGAAGACCGTCATCTATCGCGACGAACACTTGATAGCGCTCAACAAGCCTCCCGGCCTCGCGGTTCAGGGCGGCTCGAAGCAGCGCCGGCATGTGGACGGGTTGGCCGAAGCGCTCAGGTTCGGGCGCCAAGACAAGCCGCGCCTGGTTCACAGGCTGGACAAGGACACGTCCGGCATCCTGCTTCTTGCACGAACGCGTTCCGTAGCCAATGCGCTCGGCAGAGCCTTTCGCGCCCGCGACGTCAGGAAAGTCTACTGGGCCGCTGTCGCAGGTGTCCCGAATCCTCGAACAGGAGTGATTCGCTATGGCCTCGCAATGGCACGCGGGCATGGCAAGGCTGGTGAAGGCGAGAAGGCACGCGTCGTCCTGCCGGAAGATGTCGAACGAACGCCGGGTGCAAGGCACGCGGCAACGGACTACTCGGTCCTTGCCGCGCTCGGGAACCGCACAAGCTGGGTTGCACTCGTCCCCCTCACGGGCCGCACCCATCAGTTGCGCGCCCATATGGCAGGAATCGGACATCCCGTCGTCGGGGACGGCAAATACGGTGGTTCCGGACAGGGGAACCCGGGCGACGGCTGGGGTTCTCGACTGGGCGGCGAAATCAGCCGCAAGCTGCATTTGCACGCACGCACGCTCGTGCTCGACCATCCCGTGACGGGCGTCCGCCTTGGGCTCGTTGCCCCCTTGCCACCTCACATGAAGAAGACGTGGAAGATGCTGGACTGGGATGCGTCCCGTGTGCCTGATGACCCGTTCGAGGGTGCAGTGCGCCCATGAGCGAATGGAACCTGAAGCGCGTCTGGGGCACCGTGTCTGTCGCGGCCGAGCCGGAGGGCTTCTCGATCTGGCTGGACAAACGTCCGGTTCGGACGCCGGCGAAGCGTGCACTCGTCTTGCCGACGCAGGCCATCGCCAGGCACGTCGCAGCGGAATGGGAAGCGCAGGCGGAACAGGTCAACCCCGCGACCATGCCCTGGACCCGTTCGGCAAACGCGGCCATCGACAAGGTCGCGATGCAGCGGCGTGCGGTCATTGACCATCTCGCCGGCTACGCTGGCACCGATCTGCTGAGCTACAGGGCTGCAGAACCGGTCGAGCTTGTCCTGCGCCAGCAAAGGGCGTGGGACCCGTTGCTGGACTGGCTGACATCTCGTCTTGGCGTGCGTTTCGAAGTGACGCAGGGCGTGATGCCGGTCGAGCAGGATCCGGCGTCCGTCTCGAGACTCGTGCGCCGCATGCAGCCGATGTCAAGCTTTCAATTGACGGGATTTCAAGATCTCGTGACCCTTTCGGGGTCGTTCGTGATCGCGCTGGCTGCAGCAGATGAAGCGTTCCCGGTATCCGACCTTTGGTCTGCATCCTGCCTCGACGAGATCTGGCAGACCGAGCAATGGGGAGAAGATGTTGAGGCGGCCGAGGAAGCCGCACGCAAGATGCGGGCATTCCATCATGCCGCGGAGCTCATTCGTCTTGCGTGACGAGGCGGCTTCAATGCCTGCGACAAATGCCCGAACTTGGCTGCAACAGTGCATTTTTGGCGTCACGGTCTTGACCTTGGGCATGGAATCCCTCCAAATTCTGCCTGTTAGGCGGAATGACCGCCAACGGATTGCCGGACCGGGTTCACCAGCCGGGGTCGGGAAGATCGTCAGCGATGGCGGAAACTCAGGAATTGGAAATCTTGAAAGAGGGAAACATGAAAAAATCCGTATTCTATGGCGCACTTGCTGCTGCCGTTGTCTTCGGTGGTGCAGCTGGTGCTGCAACCCTTGACGACGTCAAGGCGCGCGGGAATCTCAACTGCGGCGTGTCCACGGGCCTTGTCGGCTTTGCATCTCCGGATGCCAGCGGGAACTGGCAGGGATTCGACGTGGCGGTATGCCGCGCAGTTGCTGCAGCCGTTCTGGGAGATCCCCAGGCGGTTGAGTTCATTCCGACCACCGGCAAGACGCGCTTCACCGCGCTGGCTTCGGGCGAAGTCGACATGCTGGCCCGGAACACGACCTGGACCTTCTCGCGAGATACCGATCTCAAGCTCGACTTCATCGGCGTCAACTACTACGACGGCCAGGGCTTCATGGTGCCCAAGGCGCTTGGCGTGACTTCGGCCAAGGACCTGGACGGCGCGACGGTCTGCATCCAGACCGGCACCACGACCGAGCTGAACCTTGCGGACTTCTTCCGCGTGAACAACATCAGCTATGAGCCGGTGCCGATCGAGACGAACGCCGAAGCGCAGCAGCAGTACCTGGCTGAGGCGTGCGACGTCTACACGACCGACGCGTCCGGCCTCGCCGCGACCCGCGCCTCATTCGAGTCGCCGGGCGATCACGTGATCCTGCCCGAGATCATCTCGAAGGAGCCTCTCGGCCCGGTTGTCCGTCATGGCGACAACGAATGGGGCGACATCGTCCGCTGGACCTTGAACGCCCTGATCTCGGCTGAAGAGCTTGGCATCACCTCGGCAAATGTCGGCGAGCTCTCAGGCGGCCCCACCAACAATCCGGAGATCAACCGGCTTCTTGGCACCGAGGGCACGCTTGGCGACATGATCGGCCTCGATTCGGAGTGGGCCCAGCGCGCCATCATGGCCGAAGGCAACTACGCAGAGATTTTCGAGAAGAACATCGGCGAAAACACTCCGGTTGGCCTCGCGCGCGGATTGAACGCGCAATACACCGAAGGCGGCCTGATCTATTCGCCGCCGTTCCGGTAAGAAGTCACCAAGGGGCGCGGTTGAACACCGCGCCCCTTGCCTTAGCGTAGATCGGCACCCAAGACTGGCCATCGGGCAAAGCGCCGGAAGAGCGCGTCGCCCGGCGGTGCCGGATAGACAGGGGGGACAGGTTCGCCATGGCGACGATGACGGACCCGCCGCGCGAAAGCTTCAAGCTTTCAATGCTCATCTACGATACGCGATACCGGTCGCTTACAATTCAGGTCATCGCGTTGTTCGCATTCATGCTCCTCGTGGCGTGGATCATTTCAAATACGGTCCAGAATCTCGCCAGTCTCGGCAAGGAGGTTGAGTTCGGCTTCTTCAGCGAGCCGGCGAGCTACGACATCAACCAGAGGCTTCTGGACTACACGAGCCGCGACACGCATCTCCGTGCGTCATTCATAGGGCTTCTGAACACGCTGGTCGTGGCGATCCTGGGCTGCATAACCGCAACGATCGTCGGTGTCCTTGTCGGCGTCGCGCGCCTTTCCAGGAACTGGCTGATCGCCCGCATCATGACCGTCTATGTCGAGATGTTCCGCAACGTGCCCGTCCTGCTCTGGATCGTGTTCGCGATGGCGATCCTGATCGAGAGCCTGCCGTCCCCGCGCGCATTCAGGGGAGAGAACGCTACGCAGTCCTTGATCCTGAACGACAGCGTCGCGGTCACGAATCGCGGCGTCTACGTGCCGGAGGCGCTGTTTTCCCGAAGCCTTGGCGACGTGCGCCTGTTCGGCGAAAGCTCTCTGCGCTTCGACATTTCGCTTGACCTGATTGCGATCATTGCCGTTCTTGCCGCCTCGATCTTCGTTTTTCGCCGCATCCGGATCTGGGCCGAACGTGTCCAGAACCAGACCGGAAACAGGCCGACGACCTGGCACTTCCAGATCGCCGTGCTCGTCATACCGACCGTCATCCTTCTTGCGGCACTTGGGTTCCATCTCGGCAAGCCTGAACTTAAGGGCTTCAACTTCGCAGGCGGAACCCATCTCAGGAACTCGCTCATCGCTCTCTGGATTGCGCTGTCGCTCTACACGGCAGCGTTCATTGCCGAGATCGTGAGGGGCGGGATCCTCGCGATCTCGAAAGGCCAGACCGAGGCGGCCGGTTCGCTCGGTCTCAGGCCGAACCGAATCATGAGCCTCGTCATTCTCCCGCAGGCGCTCCGCGTGATCATACCGCCGTTGATCTCGAACTACCTGAACCTGACCAAGAACTCGTCGCTAGCCATTGCGGTCGGTTACCTGGACATCACGGGCACGCTCGGAGGGATCACCCTGAACCAGACCGGGCGGGAGCTGGAATGCCTCCTGCTTCTGATGCTGATCTACCTGTGCATTTCGCTGACGATTTCCGTGTTCATGAACATTTACAACAAGAGAGTGGCGCTGGTGGAGCGATGACGTGAGCGATACATCCTTTGTTCGCACAGAAATGCTGGCTGAGCAGGATCCCCCGCCGACATCGGTGGGAGTGATCGGATGGCTGCGTGCCAACCTGTTCCCGAACTGGTGGAACGCGGTCCTGACCGTGCTCTGCCTTGCCGCGATCTGGTATGTCCTGTCAGGCCTACTGGGCTGGACTCTCCGGTCCGTCTGGACCGCCGGCTCCCTGAGCGAGTGCCGCGAGGTCATGATCGCGTCCTGGGGCAGCACGCATGGCCATGCCTGCTGGGGCGTGATCAACGATCGATGGCTGCAGCTCCTGTTCGGATTCTATCCGCCCGGGCTGTACTACCGGCCGATCCTGGCATTTCTGCTGCTGATAGCGGCGCTCGCGCCGGTTCTCTTTGCCGACAAGGTTTCGCCAAGACTCCTGTGCGTTACGGCTGCGTATCCATTCCTGATGCCCTGGCTGATGTGGGGCGGCTCCATCTGGACGCCGGTCGGTGTCGCTGCGGGCTTTGTCGTGGCCTATCTCGTCGGCCGCGCCCTTCGCGGGACGGCGCCCGGGCTCGCCCTTGGCATCCTTTCCGCCATCATATGGTGGATGCTCTGGTTCGGATTTCCCGTTCAGACGGAGGTCCTGGCAGCAGGGCTGGGCGAAGGCCTTGCCTCGATTTCGCCGGACACCGCGCCGTTCTGGCTGGAGACCGTTGAATCGCGGAAGTTTGGCGGGTTCATGCTCTCTGTCATGATCGGCGTCGTGGCCATAGGCTGCTCGCTGCCCTTGGGAATCCTTCTCGCCCTCGGGCGCCAGTCGAACATGCTCATCGTCAAGGCGATCTGCGTGGGCTTCATTGAATTCATCCGTGGCGTGCCGCTCATCACGCTGCTCTTCGTGGCGTCGACGCTCCTCAACATCTTCCTTCCGCCAGGCACGAACTTTGACATCATCCTCAGGGTGATGATCATGGTCACCCTGTTTGCGGCCGCCTACATGGCCGAAGTGATCAGGGGCGGGCTTGCAGGCCTCCCGACGGGCCAGTACGAGGGCGCGGATTCGCTCGGGCTGAACTATTGGCAGGCGCAGCGGCTGATCATCATGCCGCAGGCGCTCAAGATATCGATCCCCGGCATCGTTTCGACGTTCATCGGGATCTTCAAGGACACCACGCTGGTCTCGATCATCGCCCTTCTTGACCCGCTGGGCCTTTCGAACTCGATTCGTGCGGACACCGACTGGAACGGCATCTATTGGGAACTGTTCGCGTTCATTGCGCTGATGTTCTTCATCGCCTGCTTCGGCATGTCCCGATACTCGATGTACCTTGAGCGCAAGCTCAAGACCGAAAACGACTGAAGGAGAATGGCTATGGCCGAGAGCGTCCACGACACCGTGGTCGAGCGAGAGATCGACCGGAGAAAGATGCAGGTCTCGGACGAGGTCGCGGTCCAGATCACGGGCATGAACAAGTGGTTTGGCATGTTTCACGTGCTGCGCGACATTGACCTGACCGTGAACAAGGGCGAACGCATCGTGATTTGCGGCCCGTCCGGGTCGGGCAAGTCGACGCTCATTCGATGCATCAATCGCCTGGAGGAGCATCAGACCGGGCAGATCATCGTTGAGGGCACGGAACTGACAAGCGACCTCAAGAACATCGACAAGATCCGGTCCGAGGTCGGGATGTGCTTCCAGCATTTCAATCTGTTCCCGCATCTCACCATCCTGGAGAACTGCACCTTGGCCCCGATCTGGGTGCGCAAGATCCCGAAGCGGGAGGCCGAGGAAACGGCGATGCACTTTCTCGAGAAGGTCAAGATCCCCGAGCAGGCCGAAAAGTACCCGGGTCAGCTCTCCGGCGGCCAGCAGCAGCGGGTCGCGATCGCGCGCAGCCTTTGCATGCGGCCACGGATCATGCTCTTCGACGAGCCGACATCCGCGCTTGATCCGGAAATGATCAAGGAGGTGCTGGACACCATGATCGAGCTTGCGGAAGAAGGCATGACCATGCTCTGCGTGACCCACGAAATGGGCTTTGCCCGGCAGGTCGCGAACCGCGTGATCTTCATGGACGACGGCCAGATCGTGGAGCAGAACGAGCCGGAAGAGTTCTTCGGCAATCCGAAATCGGACCGCACGAAGCTGTTCCTGAGCCAGATTCTCGGCCACTGAGGCGAGAACCCTTCGTCCTGAGGTTTCCTCCGGCCCGACGTCATGCGCCGGACGACGTCAGGATTTCATGCCGGCGTCACATCAGGTCGCGGGGCACGACGAAATCCTGGACCCTGCCGCTGCCCCAGCGCACATGCGCCCAGCTTGCGACCTTGAAGTCGATCACTGCCGTTGCGGCCGTCGGATAGTCGCTGAACCTGTCGTGTCCGGGGGGCCGCACGACCACCCGGCTCGCAAAATCGGCGAACCCGGGATTGTGGCCGATCAGCATGATCCTGGCGGCGGCCTGCTTGCGCAGGACTCCCAGAATGGTGCTCGCGCCCGCATGAAAGAGTGCCCTGTCTCGATCCAGCACCGTTGATTCGGGCATGGCCGGTGCCATGCCTTCCCATGTCTCCACCGTGCGCCTTGCACCCGAAGCTACGACGACTTGCGGCACGTGTCCTCGCTCGACCAGCCAACGCCCGATCAGCGGCGCCGACTTCCGGCCCCGGCCGTTCAGGCTCCGGTCGAAATCGTCCAGCGTGGGATCGTCCCATGACGACTTCGCATGTCTTGTCAGGATGAGAGTGAGTGTCACGGATGAAACGCCTTCATGTGATGCGCCGACTGTCTCTCCATTCTGGGATAGTTGCGGCCCAATGGGCAAGAGCGGCGTACGGCGCATCCCCGAGACATGCAGTCCTGGCCTGCTTCGGTTTCAAGATAGGCATGGCAGGCAGGAAGATCATAGCGGTCGCTGACGAGCGCCGATGCGGGACAGGCCGCAAGGCAGGGTCTTTCCTCGCAGGCATCGCATGGACGGGGCGGCGGCGCAGGAAGTTCCAGAAGCTCGGGCAGCAGGATGGCGCCTCTGTACGACACGAGGAGGCCGGCTCGCGCATGCACCAGGAGCAGGACCGGAGAGACGAACGCGTGCCCGCTTCGGAGCGCCCAGCGGGTGAATGGCCATGCCGGCTTGCCGAAGGGGAGAAGCGCCCGGCCACCCGCGTCCGTCGCAATTCGCCCGGTCACGCGCGTGGACCAGCGATCCACGGGATCGGGCTTGCCGTCACCAAATTCAGGAGATGCAGTCACGTGGGGCCAGAATCCGGGCTCGGCAGGGCCGAGGAGAACGATGGTCCCCTCCCCGATGCCGTCATCGGGTTCAGCGTGGAGCAGTCCGAACACGTCCAGCCGCTCCGAATGGGCCGCTTTCGCCAGTTCCTCGATCACCATGGGTTGCCGAGGGGAGTCGTGGACCCCCAGCTGGCCTCGCCGCATTGGAGGCGGCGCGGATGGCCAGGAGTCGTCATCTTGCCGAATTGGACAGCATCTCCACCATGCGGTCCCGCATCACGAACTTCTGCGGCTTGCCCGAGATGGTCATCGGGATCTCCTCGACGATGCGGACATGCCTGGGGATCTTGAAGTGCGCGATCCGCTCCCGGCAGAACTCCCTGACCGCGTCTTCCGTCAGCGACGCGCCCGGCTTCGGAATGATCCAGGCACACACTTCCTCGCCGTATCTTTCGTCCGGGATTCCGAAGACCTGTGCCACCGAGACATCCGGATGACGGAACAGGAACTCCTCGATCTCGCGCGGATAGACGTTTTCGCCGCCACGGATGATCATGTCCTTCACGCGGCCGACGATCGAGCAGAAGCCTTCGTCATCCAGGGTCGCAAGATCGCCCGTGTGCATCCATCCGTCGACTATGCTCTCACGGGTCTGCTGCTCGTCGCCCCAGTAGCCCTTCATGACCGCGTAGCCGCGCGTGCAGAGCTCGCCCCGCCCGCCGACGGGGACGACGTTGCCTTCCGGGTCCACGATCTTCACTTCAACATGCGGGTGCACGCGGCCGACCGTGGCGCAGCGCTTGTCCAACGGGTCATCAACAAGGCTCTGGAAGGAGACGGGCGACGTCTCGGTCATGCCGTAGCAGATCGTCATCTCGCGCAGGTTCATGCGCGTCGTGATCTGTTCCATGACTTCCGTCGGACAGGGTGCCCCGGCCATGATGCCGGTGCGCAGGGACCCGAGGTCAAGGCTCTCGCTCTCGAGCTCCTGCAGCATGGCTACGAACATCGTCGGCACGCCATAGACCGCCGTGCAGCGCTCCTCGGACAGGGCTTGAAGCGTTGCGCGCGGCTCGAACGCCTCGCCCGGGAAGATCATCGAAGCCCCCTTTGTCACCGCGCCCATGACCCCCATCGCCATGCCGAAGCAGTGATAGAGCGGCACCGGAATGCACAGCCGGTCCGCTTCCGTCAGCCTGATGCGGTCGGTCACGAAGCACGCGTTGTTGACAATGTTGTGGTGGGAGAGCGTCGCTCCCTTCGGCGCACCCGTGGTGCCGGACGTGAATTGGATGTTGATGGCATCGTCCGGGCTCAGAGAAGCGTCGATGGCCTGAAGGCGCTGCCGCTGGGCCGGGTCGCCAAGACTGCGCACCTCGTCGAAGGTGAACGCGCCCGGCCCGCCTTTCGCACCCGTCACGATCACGCTTCCGAGGGTCGGAAGCCTAGCGGCGTTCAGCCGGCCTGGCTCGCACGTGTCCAGTTCCGGCGCCAGTTCCCGGATCATCGAGAGGTAGTCTGACGACTTGAACGACGGCGTCAGGACGAGCGCCTTGCAGCCGACCTTGTTGAGCGCGTATTCCAGCTCCCCAATCCGGTATGCCGGATTGACGTTCACCAGGATCGCCCCGATCCGGGCGGTGCCGAACTGGGTCAGGACCCACTCGTACCTGTTGGGTGACCAGATCCCGACACGGTCTCCCTTCTGCAGCCCCAAAGCGAGCAGTCCGGATGCAACGGTGTCAACTTCCCTGTCGAAATCGCAATAGCTCAGCCGCTCGCCGCTGTCGCGGAACACCAGGGCATCCTTTGGCCCGTGACGTGACACGGACCTCCGAAACAGCTGGGGGATCGTGACGCGCTCCAGATCTGCGGTCGTCTCGCCCCGGACATAGGATCGCCCGTTGAGCGGCGTTCCCGGAACGGCGGTTGCGGAGTCGCGAGGCGGGCAATTTCCCAAGGCCTGGTTCGAAAGGCTCTCGATCGGGATCGACATCGCGTTCTCCTCGCGTGACGAGCGAGTCTTCGTTCGCTTCAACGGTATTGGCAGCCGGTCTCGCGTTCAACCCACGGTTAAGCGACATCGCTTCTGCGCTTGGCAAGATGAACAGGCTGCCTGGGTGCGGCACCTCCTTCGCTTTTTCCGATGGAACACATGTCTCCGGCTGGACAGTCCGGGCCTGGCCGTGTGGAACGCGTGAAGAGGGATCCGGGCGGGGCGCGGTTATCGGTTGATGGCGGCACGATCTCGCCGAAGCCTTGAAGACAGGGAGTCCGAGGCATTGGCCCGAAACCGCAATCCCACCCTTTCGCGACTCCGGCTGCACGCTACGGCGTGCTTTTGCGGATTCGACGCTGGCCAATTTCGGAGGTGCTGATCTCGACGCACGAAAGAATTTCAGAGGTCCTGAACTCGGGGTGCAAGAATTACAACTTTCGTGATGCCTTGGTTGCGGAGTTTCGTCGTGTGCCCAACTCCGCACCCCTTGTTTTTATGGTTCGCGGAGGATGGCCGTCATCGCCGACGCTTGAACGGGCCTCAGGAAATCTTGCGTGCCCTTCATGTGCCCGCCTTGCCGGCGCAGCCCGGCAAAGCCCTTGCTTGTCTGCAAATTCCGGTCACAGGAAATCCGAAATCCCAATGCGAAGTCAGGACATGTGAATTTCGGCTTTCGTGAAGCCTTGGTTGCGGCCTCGAGGTGCCTGCATCATGCCGTGGAAAGAACCTTCAGTTCGTTTCTTCATGGATTGCGAGATCGGGAACGGCTTTGCGTTCAGCCATTTCACAACGGATCTCGACGGCCCGCCCTACGCCAGGCGGGACATCTGAGGTGCCGTGGACGCAGGACGTCGAGAATTCCGGACGGCGACTTGACCGCCCCCGTGTGCAATCCTATCCCTGAAGCCGCAAACGGGAGGGCGGACGGCCTCTCCCGGACAGCATGGGGCGCAAGATGGAACTCGTCACGACAGCCCAGGTCCTGAAAGCGTATTCGAGCGGCGTCATCCCGCCTGAGGAGGCCATCCGGCGTCTTGGCGTGACGGGGTTCGGCGACCTGATGCTGGTGATGGCGGACTGCAAGGTCCCCCTCCCGCGGGGCGCCGGGGAGGAAGCGGAGACGGAGTGCGAACTCCGCGAGGCGCTGCCGTTTCTGCGCGCGAACTTGGTTCCCGCTGCGGACGTCGTCGGGAAAGGATCTCCGTCGTCGTGCCGGACACGGGTCCGCTCATCTCGCTCGGCCTCGTCGGACGGCTCGATCTCATCGACAGGTTCGACAGCCAGATCCTGATCACGGATGCCGTAAGGACAGAGCTTCTTGAGGGCCGTCGATCCGCGCCCGAACGGGAGGTCCTTGCGGGGTGGATTGCGGCGGGCGGCAACCGCCTGAGCGTCGTGGAAACCCCGTCGGGAAGTCTCCTGCAAAGGGCTTTCGACCTCCTGAAGTACGTCCCGGAGGACAGGCTGGATCACGAGCGTCGGAAAGTGCGGCGCGAGTTGAGGAACGCCGGGGAGAACTCCATCCGGGACCTTGCGGAGGAAATGCGCGGTGGACTGGTCGGTGACACGACCGGACTGGTGCTGTACGAGGACAGGCGCGTGAGGAACATGGATTTCGGGCCATGCGTGCGCCGCCTCTCGACATGGTCCTTCGCCTTCGCGCTCGAGGCGCTGGACGTCATACCTTCGGCGGAAAGCCTGTTCGACGAGATCGAGAGAACGGGACGGATGGCCAGCCGCATCGTTTTCGACCAGCGCGGGGCTGAATCCGGGGACGACTTCGCGGAGAGCTACGACATGACGGGACTTGCGGCGAGGAAAGGGGATGACGGGGACGGCTCCGGCGGGCCTGGCTGAAACACGTCGAGGATTCTCAACGGCGCACCCGCGTTGCGTCGCGCGGCCGGTTGGGGGCGGGCTGCCGTCGCGGAAAGGATCCCGCATGAAAGCCTTCGCCGCCACCGCGGACTTGCGCTTCATGCAAGCGGCCTGCGAGCAAACGATTCACTTTCGCTCGAAAATCGTCACAAAGGCCCACTACGTCGCCAATGGGAACACGCCGCCCAGGTTTGCGTGGGACAAGACATTGAGTCGACGGCGCAGTTGAAGAAACGGTTGGAATCGCCGCTATCTCGGCGTGCGGATCAAGCTGCCGGCACCGTGCTCGGTGAACAGTTCAAGGAGGCAGGCGTTAGGTGCACGCCCGTCAAGGATGACGACGGCGCGCACCCCGTCGGCAATTGCCGCGAGCGCGGTTTCCGTCTTGGGCACCATGCCGTCGGCGATGACGCCGTCCCTTGTCAGCTTGCGGACCTGCTCGGGCGTGATCTCGGTCACGACTTCGCCTTCGGCGTTCATCACGCCAGGCACGTCGGTGAGCAGAAGCAGCCGGTCGGCATCCAGGCTCGCCGCTATTGCACCCGCTGCCGTGTCGCCGTTGACGTTGAGAGTCTCGCCGTTCCGCCCCGCTCCGATTGGCGCGATGACCGGAATCACCTCGGCTTCCATCAGCGTGCGCAGGATGCCTGGATCCACCTCGGCGGGATCTCCCACGAGACCAAGATCCAGTTCGGCCGGATCGCAGATCATCAGGTTGGCGTCCTTCCCGGAGAGACCGAGCGCCTGCCCGCCCTCGGCGTTGATGGCCTGCACGATCCGCTTGTTGACGAGGCCGGAAAGCACCATTTCCACGACTTCGGCAGTTGCCTGATCCGTGACCCGCTTGCCGCGTATGAACTCGGTCTTGATGCCCAGCCTGTCGAGCATTGCGCCGATCATCGGCCCGCCACCGTGAACGATCACGGGGTTTACGCCGACTTGCCTCATCAGCACGATGTCGCGCGCGAAGCTGGCCATGGCGTCGGCATCGCCCATCGCGTTGCCGCCAAACTTTATGACAACGGTCGCGCCGTCGTAGCGCTGGAGGTACGGCAAGGCTTCGTTCAGCGTGCGCGCTGCGGCGATCCAGTCGCGGTTCATGTCTCTGCGTCTCATGGGACTGCCCTCTGCGGCGCCTCAGTATGCTCTCGCCGAGCCGGGCTCAAGCCGAACCGGCAACGATCGCGCGCAGGACCTCGACGCCTTCACCCGTCACGGAGGATGTCAGCACGATTTCCGGGAAAGCGGCCGGGTGCGTCTGGAGCGCGCTCCGCACGCGCCGCAGCAGGCTGTCCCGATCCTTTGCCTTCGCCTTGTCTGCCTTTGTCAGCACGATCTGGAAGTTAACCGCCGAGATGTCCAGCATGGTCAGGATTCCCTCGTCGACCGGCTTGATTCCGTGGCGCGCGTCGATCAGCACGAATGCGCGGCGAAGCGTGGCGCGTCCGGCAAGATAGGACTTGAGCAGCCTTTGCCAGTTCTCGACCACCTCCAGAGGCGCCCTTGCAAATCCGTAGCCCGGCAAGTCCACAAGGTAGTGGCTGTCTGCCAGCGTGAAGAAATTGATTTCCTGCGTCCTGCCGGGCGTGTTCGAGGTGCGGGCAAGCGCCTTCCTGCCGGTCACCGCGTTGATCAGCGTGGACTTGCCGACATTCGAACGGCCTGCGAAACAGAACTCGTTCCTGTCGGCGGGCGGCAGTCCGTCCATGGTGACGACTCCCTTCAGGAAGTCCGTACCCTTGGCAAAGAGCGCACGCCCGGCCTTCAGATCGGAAGCGCTTGCCGCAGCAAGCGGAAACGGAAGAGACGTCATGTCACGACCTCGACTGCGTCGCCCGCAGCGACTTCGCCACCATGAATCACTTCGGCGTAGACACCGAATTCCTGGTGGCCAAGCGCCTGAAGCGCGCCAAGCGTGTCCACGTCACGGCGTCCCGTGTCGGGGTTGGCCATCGTTGCCTTGCATCGCGTGATCTCGCATTGCACCCGCAGCACGGCTTCGCCGACCTGAATGTCCTTGCCGACCCAGCTCTTCTCCTCCCAGGGGGTCAGGCCCTCGATCCAGAAGTTGCCACGCCAGCGGTGGATCGACAGGTTCTGTCCCAGCCTTTGCGACAAATCATGGTTCGACGCCAACGAATTGATCGAGATCCAGGGGTCTGGCGCATCCGTGAGTTGCGCGTCCAAGGCGCGATGGAGTCCTGTAGGTTGGGGCAGGTCTTGAGGCCAGATAGGCGAAAGCCAGTCAAGAAGGGGGGGCGTGTCAGCTGCCGAATCGGGACAGATCGAGATCTCGCCAGCTGCGGGATGGACGAGCGTCAGACGTTCCAGCGATTCATCCCAAGCGCAGGTGGCGGCCATCAGTTTCGCCTCTGTCACGCCACGCAGGAAGTTCGCCTTTGGAGCCCAGCCCCGGTCCAGCTTCGAACGCTCATGGGCCACTGCCCAGACCCGGTCCATCGGGAGCCACTGGCTACACGTCAGGATGGTGCGTTCCAGTTCTTCTCGTCCGATCGCCTTCAGCGGATGTCGGATGATGCGGTCCAGCGTTGCGTTCATCGCTTCTTGCGGGACTTCTTCCTGCCGGAGCGTTTTCGGGCTGGCTTGTTCGCAGGTTTTGCCGACGGCTGATCCGTTGGTTCACCTGCTACCGATTCCGCTTTCGATGCATCGTCGCTCTTGGTCTTGGCAGCTTCTTCCGGCTTTGTCGTTCCGCGGATGTTGCCCCAGATGTCTGGCCGGTATCCGTGCCCCCTCATGATGATGTACTGCTGGGCAAAGGTGATCACGTTGTTGGCGATCCAGTAGATCACAAGCCCGCTCGCGAAGCTGCCCAGCATGAACATGAAGATCCAGGGCATCCACGCGAAGATCATCTGTTGCGTCGGATCCGTCGGGGCCGGGTTCAGCTTCTGCTGCATCCACATGGAGACACCGAGAATGATCGGCAGAATGCCGATGAAAATCAGGCTGAGAATGGTGTCGGGTCCAGGCGCCGGAAACGGGAGGAGGCCGAACAGGTTCATGATGGACGTCGGATCGGGGGCGGACAGGTCCTGGAACGGTCCGAACCACGGGGCATGGCGAAGCTCAATTGTGACAAAGATCACCTTGTAGAGCGAGAAGAAGATCGGAATCTGCAGGAGGATCGGCAGGCATCCGGCGGCCGGATTGACCTTTTCCTTCTTGTAGAGTGCCATCATTTCCTGCTGCAGCTTCTGGCGGTCGTCGCCGGCACGTTCCTTCAGGACCTGCATCTCGGGCTGGAGTTCCTTCATTCGGGCCATCGAGACGTATGACTTTCGCGCCAACGGGAAGAGCAGTGCCTTGATCAGCAGGGTCAGGCAGATGATTGCCCAGCCCGTGTTGCCGATCACGGCATTGAGCTCGTGCAGGGCGAAAAAGATGGGCTTGGTCAGGAAATAGAACCAGCCCCAGTCGATGGAATCGATGAAGCCCTCGACCTGCGCGTCGCCGCCGAAGCCCATGAAATAGGCAATCGAGTCGTTGAAGCCCTCGATTCTGCGACCGGCTTCGTAATCGCGGATCGTGTCCCATTCCTTCGCGCCGGCGAAGAGGCGGGTCGTTGCGCTCGCGGAGCCGTCCGGCGGGACCGTCACCGTCGGCATTCGGGCTGCGGTGCGATAGACGTCCGTGGCGGGCATGTATTGGACGACGCTGGTGAAGGGTTTCCCCTGCTCCGGGATCAGCGCTGTCATCCAATAGTGATCCGTGAAGCCCACCCAGCCGCTGGACTCGACCTGGACAACGTCCGCGCTGGACCCCCAGCGGTCATCGTAGGACAGGTCCGGCATGTCGGAGTAGTCGATTTCGTCAAGCTGGCCGTCGTTTCGCCGGATCGCTCCCTCGTGGAGAATGAAGAAGCCAGAGAGGTCCTGTGGTTCGCCATGGCGTGCGACAAGGCCGTACGGGGCAAGGCGGACGGGCTGGTTGGTCGGATTCTCGACCGTCTGCGTCACGGTGAACAGAAAGCGGTCGTCAATCTCGATCTGGCGGCGAAAGACCAAGCCTGAAGGGCTATTCCAGCGAAGGGCCAAAGGTGTCCCGGGCGCAAGTGTCGTCCCGCTTTCCACCGTCCATATCGTGCCGGTTTCCGGCACGTCGTCGGCGCCGAGTGTGCCGCCGGGGGTCCATCCGAACACTGCATAGTACGGGTTCTCGGAGCCGACGGGAGAAAACAGGGTGACCTCCTCGGCGGAGGGATCCAGGGTGACGTGGTAGTGGTGGAGCGAAAGCTGGTCGATGCGGCCGCCGGCCAGCGAGACTGAGCCTTGGACGTTTGGCGTCTGGATCGGCACGCGGTCGGCTTCGGGTGACGCGGCCGTGGAGTCCTGCGGTCCAGCGGCCGTGGCCTCAGTGCCGGTTGCGGCGGACGGAATCGTTGCCTGGCTGTCTTCGGCGGTTCTGGTCGAGGTGTCCGTCGACTGGGAACCAGGAGCTTCGACCGGCTCCGGCGCGAAATAGATCATCCACACGACCAGTACAAGGGAACTCAGCACCATCGCGAGGATCAAGTTCTTGTTCTGATCGTCCATCGTCGATTCCGGAGTTTCCTAAACCGCGCCCGTGGTTCAATAGCCCGGTGACCAAAAGGTCAAGGCGTTTCGGTGCCGGACCCGGTTGATGATGCCTTCAGGGAAGCCGGCAATCCGTTTGGACCACCGCAGGAACACGGCATCACGATTTGGCTGGCTGTCCGGGCGCGAGGGCGATTCCCGTCAAGGCGCCGCTCGCCGTCGTCTTGCTGGTCCATAGACAGTTCCGGGCGGACTAAGGGTGTGGTGGCAACCGAAGGCACGAACGCAAGCAGCCCATCCAAACTGGACCTTGTTTCCCGGCTGCCCTTGTGCGGTCGCGCAATCCGGAAGTGCCGCGTCGTAAGGGACGGGTGTCATGGCAGTTCAAGGACAGTTTCGCCAAGACGTCGATCAAGGGTGGAATTGGCGGCGTGTTCGACACCGCGTTGAATGGCCTTGGCAGGCTGGCCGATTGCGGAAAGTTCCGGTTGCCTTGATGTCACGGGTCCAGCTTGAAGCGCTCAGGTCGTTTGGCGAACCCCGCGAATCGCTCGGGTGGGAGCAGAATCGCCCGTCGGCGAGGCCAGGCCAGAGACGGCAGGTTTCGACAGATTGCTTCAACGCGATTGGAGCGCCGAGAATCCATGGCGATCGACGCCTTTCGTGTCGTCGGGCTTGCTGGCAAGTCCCGCGAAATCGAAGAGCCGAGGATCGAGAAGGTGCGACGGCCGCGCGTTCATCAACGCGCGGAACATGACCTGCCGCCGACCGGGCGCGTTCCTTTCCCACTCATCCAGGATCGCCTTGACCTGCTGGCGCTGCAGGCCGTCCTGGCTGCCGCACAGGTCGCAGGGAATGATGGGGTAGTTCATCGCTGCGGCAAAGCGCGCGCAGTCAGCCTCCGCCACATGGGCAAGCGGGCGACAAACAAGCAGGTCGCCTTCCTCGTTCAGGAGCTTCGCCGGCATCGTCGCTAGCCGGCCACCATGGAAGAGGTTCATGAAGAAGGTCTCGAGAATGTCGTCCCGGTGGTGGCCGAGCACGATTGCCGAGCACCCCTCTTCACGGGCAATGCGATAGAGATGTCCCCGCCTCAGCCGCGAGCAGAGTGCGCAGTAGGTCTTGTTGGCCGGGACCTTCTCGGTGACGATGGAATAGGTGTCCCGGGTCTCGATCCTGTGAGGGATCTGCATGCGGTCGAGGAATTCCGGCAGCACGGTTGACGGGAAGCCCGGCTGTCCTTGATCCAGGTTGCAGGCAAGCATGTCCACTGGAAGGAGTCCGCGCCACTTGAGTTCATGCAGCGCGGCGAGGAGCGTGTAGCTGTCCTTGCCGCCCGAGAGGCAGACCAGCCAGCGCGTGCCGCGTTCGATCATGCCATATTGCTCGATTGCCATGCGCACGTTGCGGACGATGCGCTTTCGGAGCTTCCGGAACTCGGTCGTCGAAGGCGCTCCCTGAAAGAGCGGATGGATGTCGTCGGCCTCGTCAAGCATGGTGCGGAAATACTGAATTCAGGATTGCAGGACAAGGGACGGCACCGGCCAGCTACCTCACGGACCGCAACCGAAACGGGAATCGCCGGCGTGGCTGCTCGAGTCTTGCACTCAGGAAATTCTCGACCGCCTTGACGTCGAGCACGAACTCGGCCGCGCGGCTCTCGTGCTCGTGCAGCATGTAGGTCGGGAGATCCCGCCACTCGAAGTCGGGATGTCCGAAACTGTTGGTCCCGACCCGGATCCAGACCTTGCCTCCCTCGGCAAACCAGCCCTCGCTGTCGGTTGCCGGGCGGGAAGCCTGGCGCCTCGCCGGATCGAGAAGGCTGCGCAACTGCTCGCGCAGGGCATCGTACCGCGTGGACGCATACTCCTGCCAGGTCACCGGGCCTGCCCATGCAGGATCATGGCCACACTCGCCCAGGATGCCTGACAGGATTTCCGACGACAGCCGCAGCCAGTCTCCCCCGTCCGCGTCGATGCGGTCCAGCACCATGCGCAGGTAGCGACGATAGAGATGCGTGGTGGGCTCGATCGTGGCCAGCCGGTCGGCCATGGCGATGCGGCCGTCCTCGTCTTCGCTGGGAAGCGAGGCGGAGCTGTAGATCAGGAGGCACCGCTTCGCGACTTCGTCCGGGAATGCGCCGACCCGGGCATTCATCGACACCACCATGCATGGGGTCTCGTCGTGTGGCGGCAAGGTCTCGTCCTTGATGAATTCCGGCGCATGGTCCCGAAAACGGCGCCAGCCGATATCGTCGAAGAAGGCGGGCATGCGCCGGTATGACGCGTCGATCTCGCGCAGCAGCAAGCCCGTCATCGGCGTCCTGACAGCGTTCGGGAAGTCGTCCGCAAACATGAACTTTCCGACGATGTCCACGAGTTGCGTCTTGCCGGAGTTGGACTTGCCATAGATGATCCCGACCCTGGGATAGCGGATGACGTCCCGGTCCTCGAGCGCTGCCAGGCGACGCAGCGTGCATATGAGCGGCGAGAAGAACATCCAGCACAGGAAGACGAAATAGTCCTTTTGCAATTTCCCGACGTCGCCGCGAAAGGCCTCGCGGTAGGTTTCCCAGAAGGTCACCAGCGCGTCGGCGTCTTGGCTCACCTGCCCGTCCTCGCTGTCGAGAGTCCAGTCACCGTTGCAGACGGTGGCTTGCCGCCTGTCCAGGTCAAGGGAGAAGGTCGGGTGGATGGCGGCCTGCCCCCTGGTCTGGCGCCGGATCATCCCGGAGAACCGCTTGCGTATCGAGTCGTCCAGCCTGAGCTTCATCCTGTCGGTCTTCGGCTTTTCCTTGCGCAGTGCCGGCAGCACCAGGTCGTAAATCCTCTCCAGCCGACGCCCGCGCTCGACCGCCTCCTCGGCCTCTGCCGGTTTCGCGACCTGAATCACCTGCAGCCCGCGGTCGGGCGCCAGCACCGGCGCTTCGACCGGTGACATGCCCTCTGCCGGGTCGCGCCGGTCTTCGGCGAGCTTCGCGAGCGGGAGCTCGGCGGATGCATGATCCCGGACGCGTCGATACTGGTCTTCGAAATGGTCCCAAGCGAGATCGTCGCTGAACCGCATGAGCACCTCGTGCTGGTCGCCGAGCAAGGCCGAAGTCGAGAAGTTGGCTGAGCCGGTCAGCACTGAACGGCCTCCATCCGGCCCATCTGAGAGCAGGAAGATTTTCGCATGCGAACATGTCCCTCGACCACCCACACACGCAATCTGCCGCTCCGAATGCGCCCGAGAATCTCTTCCCTGCGCAACTCGGAAATGCCCTGAAGCGCCCTGCAAACGTCCTCCATCGCGACCGTCTGAAGCGCGATGAGCGCGGCCATGTCGTTCACGGTTCGCGAATGGCCCATCACCAACTCGACGCTTGCCTCTTCGAACCGTTCGAGCAGCGAGGCGAGCATCGGAACGCTCGCCGAGTAGGTGAGGATCCGAATGCACCGGTACCGCGCGAACTCCTCGAGATCGAAGTGGCGCACGCCCAGCGCCCGGGCATCGAGCACCTGCGTCGGCGCCCACGCGGCGTCCGACCCGAACAGCTCGGGAGCGTCAGTGTCCCCGGTGTCTCGCATGCTCGCGTATTTCGACATCTGGCTTGTCCTCAATTGGCTTGTGGATCCGAAGAGCGTTTCAGCCGTCCATGAGCATCCGTTCGAGTCCGTCCCAAGATGTTCGGGCTGCCGGGCGCAAACGCGGATCGCTGAGGCCAAGTTCCTCAAGCATGCAGTCTCCCTTCCCGTAGTTGCATGGTGCGCACGTCACCACGACGTTCTCGACGTCCGTTCGCCCGCCCCTGCTGTGCGGGACAACATGATCGAATTGCATCCACATCAACTGGAATGCGGCATGCTGCTCGGCATTCCTGTTGCTGGGGCCCCAGATCCTGAGATCGGGATACGCGGCCTGCAACGCCTTCGGTATGGCGTTTCGGATCACCGGAACGCCGCAGTAGACGCAATGGCGACCCCAGCGTGCCACGATTGCGTGCTCGTCAGAGCGGTTCGGCTTGCGTTTCCTGTCAAGGTCCCCTTCGGCGGGTTCGGGCAAGCCAGGAACGGAACGCCACCGGATGTACATTGGCTGGTCAGGGTTCGCCGCCCTCGACCCCCAAAGGGATTCCGTGAAGGCCCTTATGTCCTCCCTGTCGGTCTGCAGGACCAGGCGCACGGCTTCGCTTCGGTTGCCGGCCATGTGATGCGCGACGGCACGGTCGAGCAGCATCGCTGCCTCGAATGTCTCGGGAATGGGTTTCCGCAAGCACTCTCGTGGTGCCCAGAACGCGCCATCGCCTTCGTCTTGCTGCATGGGATCAGCTCTCATGCTGAATTTGCATTGCCGCTTATGGCGTGTCGTTTCAGACCGTCAAGGCCTGTGCCTTTCCGCTGCGGTGCTGGAAAACCGCTGGATCCGGTCCGCTGCCGCTCGCCGGATTCGACTGTTCCGATGCGTGAATTCCGGCTGGGCGAAACTACGGGTCGGGCACGTTGTCGACACCGGTTCCTCCCCATGGATGACATCGGAGAATGCGCTTGAGTGCCATCCAGCCGCCCTTGACGCCGCCGTGTCGTTCAAGCGCTTCCAGTGCGTATGCCGAGCATGTGGGCTGAAAGCGGCAATGATGCCCGATCCACGGGCTGAGAGTCAGCCGGTATGCCCGGACGAGCAGGGCCAGGATCCAGGCAAGCGGACTCACTTATGGACCTCCGCCAGGGCATGTCTCAGGTCTTCGAGCATTGCAGCGAAATCGCGGCTGGCCGTTTCTTGGCGACGCCCGATCAGGACGTAGTCGAAGCCGTTCCGGCCATGTTCGGGCAGTACCAGGCGCGCCACTTCACGAAGCCGTCTCTTGGCAAGGTTGCGGGCTACGGCATTTCCCACTTTCTTCGAGCAGGTGATTCCAACGCGAATGCTTTCAGGCTCGTCCTCGCCGCGGTTTCGGATCTGGAGCACGAATCCGGGCGTGCTGCGACGCATGCTGGCCGCGGCCTTGAGGTAGTCTGCGCGTTTCCTGAGCGCGATGAGTCCGTTGGTCTGCATGATGACCGGAAGTGTAAGCCCGAATGGCCAGCATCGGAAGATCGCTTCCCAACCGATAGTCTGCTCAAGGGCTGAACGTGTGCGGGAACGGGCTCGCAGGAGACCTCGCAAGCAAGAAGTCGATCAGGCGCTCAGCTTTTTCCGGCCGCGTCGGCGGCGGGCATTCACGATCCTGCGACCGGCCTTGGTTGCCATGCGAGCACGAAATCCGTGGCGCCTCTTGCGGACCGTGTTCGACGGCTGGAAAGTGCGTTTGGACATCTGAGCTCTCCAATTCGGCCGCGAAATCGGGCCTGCATGTTCCACGGCCCGGCCAATAGGCAGATCATTTCGCCATGTCAACGTCCTAGTGATGATTCCATCGCGGAAGTCGGCAATGCAAGTTCAGGCCGCAGGCCGGTTGCAGGAGCGCTCCTTTCCGCTCTTTCTCGATGCACCTGACGCGCGCCTCTAGTCGCCTCACCCGCACGATTGCCTGATGCGCACAATTCCACGTGACGCGATCCAGCCATCCTCAGGCCGCATCGTCGTTGGCGTCGCGCCGAGCTTCAGCCGCGAGCACACGGCGAACCGCATTGCAAGGAAGCCACCGGCCAGCCGTCATTGCGCGGCGAGCGCCCCAACGGCACAATCCATCGCCGAACATGGCCCGTATCGTGCCGATGGTCATGAACAAGCGGTCCGGCCGGTCTTTGAGGCTCTGGAATCCGAGGCGGCGGCAGAATTCCATGCGGCGCGCGAAGGCCTCGTCCCCGCCGTCATCGATCACATCGAGCATGACCAGCCTGATCCCCGCTTCGCTCGAGACATTCCGGACGCGGCTGAGCGCATCGATTGCGAGATCAGACCCGAGTCCCTTGCCCTGCCAGCTCCGGTCGACGGCTTTCATCGAGAGGTACAAGGCAGGAATGGTGCCGGAGTTGGGCGCCCGCCGGGGCTGGTCTGCACCGAGGCTCTTGGTCGCGACCGCATGGGCATTCAGCGCGTGGTAGCAGAGGACCTAAGGTGAATCCTGCGCGACGGCGACAAGTGCCCGCGTGCAGTCGTCTTTTTGTTGCTTTCGCGCACTGAGCGGCAGAAAGTTGTCGAGACGGTCCGTTCCGCAAGAAAACCCCGACCGGTCATGCCGGCCGGGGTCGAACAGCTTGATGACAATTCCGGAGGCGGATTCGCGGTCCCCGTCACCCGGCATTGGATATGCGGGAGCGGTAACCACGAACCGCATCCCGGGCCGCCATTGTCGGCGGCGGCGGATTGTCGAGCGCCTCCACCAGCGCCAGCCAGCCCCGCTTCGACAGCACCGTGGTCTGATGTTCACGCAGAACCCGCTCAGCCTCCCGTGCCGCGGACACCCTGACGAATGTCGTCAGCCTCACGCCCGTCAGTTCGGCCGCGCGTGACATGCGCTCCTTGTCGCTCGGCCTCACTCGCATTTCCAGGTTGTCGGTAGCCTTCTCGTCCGAAGGCGCTTCGACATTGCTGAAGTTCAACACGGCACTTTCCTCCCGTTTGTCCCGACAATGCAGGTTCAACCCTGCTATGGGTCAATCATGACCTGCGCCGGAAAGGAATGACGGCCTTGACGGCAAACGTCTCATCACGAATGCGGCATGGAAATCTGCCCGGAGTGATGATTAAAGGGACTGACATGAGCGACGAGACATCTCCGTTCGGCAGGCTCGCAAGGCGCCTGCCGCTGTTGGTCATTCTGGTGGTTGCAGCAGTAGGCGCATTCACGTTGCGAGATCATCTCGGCTTTCAGGCGCTGGCGGAAAACCGTGAGATGCTGATCGCCTTCCGGGACGCGAACTACCTGCTCACGGTACTCGTCTTCGTTTTGGCCTACGTGGTGATCGTCGCGTTCTCGCTTCCGGGCGCCACCATCGCGACGCTGACGGGCGGGTTTCTGTTTTCCACGTTTCCGGGCGCGCTCTTCAACGTCACCGCGGCCACGATCGGGGCGACGGCGATTTTCCTGGCAGCCCGCATGGGGTTCGGCGAAAGGCTGGAGCGCAAGCTGGACGCCTCTGAGGGCGCCATCAAGGCGATCAAGGACGGGATCGACAGCAACCAGTGGTCCATGCTCTTCCTGATCCGTCTCGTTCCAGCGGTCCCGTTCTTCGTGGCGAACCTGCTGCCCTCGTTTCTTGGTGTCCCGCTCCGCCGGTTCGTGATCTCGACCTTCGTCGGAATCATCCCGGGGGCCGTGGTCTACACGTCGGTTGGTGCGGGGCTGGGCGAGGTCTTTGCCCGTGGCGAAACCCCGAACCTCGGCATCATTTTCGAGCCGCAGATCCTGTTGCCAATTCTCGGTCTCTGTGCGCTTGCGGCGCTGCCGATCGTGATCAAGGCCATACGCGGAAGGGCGTTCTGAGATGGAACGGATCAAAACGGACATACTCGTCATAGGCGCCGGTTCCGGCGGGCTTTCAGTTGCTGCCGGAGCCAGCCAGATGGGTGCAAGGGTCGTTCTTCTCGAAGGCCACAAGATGGGCGGCGACTGCCTGAATTTCGGATGCGTGCCGTCGAAAGCCCTGATCGCCGCCGCCAAGCAGGCGCACTCCATGAATGCGGGAGAACCGTTCGGCGTGACGCCGGTCGCGCCGGAGGTGAACTACGCTGCCGCCAAGGATCACGTGCACAAGGTCATCGAGACGATTGCCCCGGTAGACAGCCAGGAGCGGTTCGAGGGATTCGGCGTCCATGTGATCAGGGAGTACGGGCGGTTCATTTCGCCGAACGAAGTGCAGGCCGGAGATCAAGTGATAAGGGCCCGTCGGATCGTGATCGCGACAGGTTCGTCGCCGCTCGTTCCGCCGATCCCCGGAATGGACAAGGTCGATTTCTACACGAACGAGAACATCTTCGATCTTCGCGAACGCCCTGAGCACCTGCTGGTGATCGGAGGCGGGCCGATCGGAATGGAGATGGCGCAGGCGCATGTGCGTCTTGGCTCGAAAGTGACCGTGATCGAGGGCTTGAAGGCGCTGGGCCGCGACGATCCCGAGGCGGCGAAAGTCGTGCTGGACAAGATGCGCGCCGAGGGCATCGAGGTCGTCGAGGATGCCCTGGCTGAGGAAGTCGGCGAGAGCGGCGGCCAGATTGCGGTCAAGACCTCACAGGGGAGTTTCACGGGATCCCACCTGCTCATGGCCGTGGGTCGCAAGGTGAACATCGAGAAGCTCGATCTTGACAAGGGCAATGTCGCGCATGACCGGGCCGTGAAAGTCAATGCGAGCCTTCGGTCGATTTCGAACCGCAGGGTCTACGTCATAGGCGATGCTGCGGGCGGTCTCCAGTTCACCCATGTAGCCGGATACCATGCGGGTGTCATCATCCGCTCCATGCTCTTTGGCCTGCCGTCCAAGGCGAAGACGTCCCATGTCCCTTGGGTGACCTACACCGACCCGGAACTCGCGCAGGTAGGACCGACCGAGGCCGAGGCCCGCAAGACACATGGTCCTGCTCTTGGCGTAGCCCGCTTCGACTATCACGAGAACGATCGCGCAATTGCTGCGCGCAAGACCTCCGGGTTCGTCAAGGTCATGGTGGTCAAGGGGAGGCCGATCGGCGCGACAATCGTGGGCGAAGCGGCCGGAGAGCTTGTAGGCGTATGGGCGCTCGCGATCGCGAATGGCCTCAAGATGAGTGGCGTGGCCGCAATGGTCGCGCCCTACCCGACGCTGGGCGAGATCAACAAGCGGGCCGCTGGAGCCTATTTCTCTCCCAAGCTCTTTGAAAGCGAGACCGTCAAGCGGGTCGTCGGGATTGTTCAGCGTCTTGTCCCGTAGCGCTGGAAGATGGCGATGTTCCTGCACACACTTTCCGGCAGATTCCTTGTCCTGACGGTCCTGTTCGTGATGCTGGCCGAAGTGCTGATCTTCGTGCCGTCGGTTGCACGCTTCCGTCTGGACTACATGTCGGACCGCTTGGAGCGGGCACAAATCGCTTCGCTTGCCCGACTTGCGGCAGACGCCATCGAGTTCGAACTCGAACGCGAGCTTCTGGAAAATGCAGGCGTCTTCAATGTCGTGCTGCGCCGCGACGAAGTGCGTGAACTGGTACTGTCATCGGACATGCCCAGCCCGGTGGCCTCGACATTTGACATCCGCCAGCCGGCACCGGGTGCGTTGATCCGCGATGCATTGGCGAGGTTGCTGAAGCCCGGACCTGAAGTCGTGCGCGTCATCGGGCATCCGGTGCAGGATGCAGGTCTCCTGATCGAGGTCACCATGCCGACCGGGCCGCTCCGGGAAGCGATGCTGGACTACGGCTTGCGAATCCTGATTCTCTCGGCGGTCATCTCGGCCGTGACGGCGACGCTTCTGTTCTTCGCGGTTCGCCAGTTGATGGTGAAGCCCATGCGGGGCGTGGTTTCCGCCATGCAGTCCTATGCCGAGGCGCCGGAGGACGCGCGGCGAATCATTGAACCGTCCTCCCGCACGGGCGAAATCGGCGAAGCCGAGGCGGCGCTGAAGTCAATGCAGACCGAACTGACCTCCATGCTGCGGCACAAGGAGCGCCTGGCCTCGCTTGGGAGCGCGGTTGCCAAGGTGAGCCATGACCTGAGAAACATCCTGACTTCGGCGCAGCTCTTCGCGGACCGGATAGAGGCTTCCGACGATCCGGTTGTTGCCCGGATGGTGCCCAAGCTGATGAGCTCGATCAGCCGCGCCGTGCATCTTTGTGAACGCACATTGGCGTTTGGCAAGGCCGAAGAGCCTTCGCCGGCCCTCATGCTGATCAACCTTTCCGCCATTGTGGAGGATGTCCTCGATGCCGAACAACTTGCCGCCGAGGCGGAAAGTGTCGCGTTCAAGACCGAAATACCGCCTGGAATGACCCTGCGCGCGGATGCCGAACAGCTCTATCGCGTTCTGTCCAATCTCGTCCGCAACGCCAGGCAGGCAATCGAGGTGACCAAGAGCGACGGAGAAGTCCGCATTTCGGCGACCGAGGATGACACGTGCTGGCGGATTGAGGTCAGCGACACCGGGCCGGGTCTGCCGTCACGTGCCAAGGAACATCTCTTCACGCCGTTTCAGGGGGGTGTCTCGAAGGGTGGAGCGGGGCTGGGTCTTGCAATTTCCGCCGAGCTCGTTCGCGGTCACGGTGGCCAACTGTCGCTTGGGGAAACCGGATCCGAAGGCACGACCTTCGTCGTTACGTTGCCCAAGGCCGTGATCGACGTCGATCAGGCCGTTACGTAGCGCGACCCCGTCGCGTTTCTCTCGCCCCCGAATGAGATGGCGGATTCTCCAGGGTGCCTGCAGCTTCGGGCGCCTTGCGGGCATCCCCGGCATCGCTGGGTCGCCGTGCAAACGAAGCCAGGGCCAGCCTTGCAATGGCCTCGGCTGACCGCTACCTCAAGCCTGCTCGCGCGCTGGTAGCTCAGATGGATAGAGCACTTGACTTCGAATCAAGTGGTCGGGGGTTCGAGTCCTCCCCAGCGCGCCATTCCGGCCTTGTCTTGGCAGGCCCGGCGTGCCCTGAACTGCACGGCGGTGGCGGAGCGCCGCGCTGCACCTGCGGAGTCCGCGGGCAAGGCGAGCGCGCGCAAAATCCGCCTTGCAAAGGGTTTTGCTGACAGATACATGCTGTCACTCGTGCGCTGGTAGCTCAGCTGGATAGAGTGCTTGACTACGAATCAAGAGGTCGGGGGTTCGAATCCTCCCCAGCGCGCCACGTTTCAGCCTGATTGAGGTCGCATGGAGTGATCTCGCGCGTGGCCGCGAGGAAGTTGCCCGCTCCCAAGCGCAGCGGATTGGAAGGGAGCGATCCGAGGGGAGACCAGGACAAGATCGCCGAAGGCGTCCGAGATCGCTGAACTCAAGGGAGGGCGAGGCCACCGGCCTTGGCGTCCACGACCCTGAAGGCAAGGAATCAATGCGCGATCGGTGCCGTTAGACAGAGTTGCGTCCGCCTGCGAACTTCCTAGGTTGGGGCGATCAAGCTGGAGCGGCCAATGGCGGAAACCCGAAGGCGCAAACTCGGCACATGCTATTACCCTGAGCACTGGCCGGAAGAGATCTGGGCCGATGACGCCCGTCGCATGGCGGAAGCCGGACTTTCCTTGGTGAGGATCGGGGAGTTTGCATGGTCGAGGCTGGAACCCCAACCCGGAAAGCTGGAATTCGAATGGCTTGACCGCGCCATCGAGACGCTGGGGCAAGCCGGCCTCAAGGTCGTCCTCGGAACGCCCACGGCGACGCCGCCGCGTTGGATGCTCACCCGTCACCCCGACATGGTCGCGCTGGACGAAAGAGGCCAGCCGCGCGGCTTTGGATCGCGGCGGCACTACTGCTTTTCGCATGAGGGCTACCTTGAGGATTGCCGGCGCATCGTGACGCTGCTTGCCCGGCGCTACGGCAAGAACCCCCACGTAGCCGCCTGGCAGACCGACAACGAATACGGATGCCACGAAACAGCAGTAAGCTATTCGGACGCGGCAAAGAGTGGATTCCAGGCGTGGTGCGCCCAGCGATACCAGTCCACGGACGCGCTGAATTGCGCTTGGGGCAACGTCTTCTGGTCAATGGAATACACTGAATTCGACGAAATCGGGCTTCCGAACCTCACCGTCACGACGCCGAATCCGTCCCACGTACTCGCGTTTCGCCGCTACTGTTCCGATCAGGTCGTGCGCTTCAACCGCGCGCAGGCGGACATCCTGCGTCGCTACACGAACGCGCCGCTGGTCCACAACTACATGTGCCGAGTCCTGTCCTTCGACCATTTCGACGTTGCTGCCGACCTCGACATTGCATCCTGGGACAGCTATCCGCTCGGTTACCTTCTCGATCGCCTCGATGCGGACGAGGCCGAGCAGAAGCACTTCCTTCGCCAAGGCCATCCCGATGCCCAGGCATTCCATCATGATCTGTACAGGTCCGTCGGGCGGGGCCGTTTCTGGATCATGGAACAGCAGCCTGGGCCAGTGAACTGGGCCGAATGGAACGTCGCGCCGCTTGACGGGATGCCGCGTCTCTGGGCTTGGGAGGCCTTTGCGCACGGGGCCGAGGCGGTCTGCTTCTTCCGGTGGCGGCAGGCGCATTTCGCGCAGGAGCAGATGCATGCCGGCCTTCTGAAGCCGGATGGCGCGGATGCTCCCGCGATTCTCGAGGCCCGGCAACTGGCGAAGGAAGTTGCCGAGATGCCCGATGCGGGAACGGCCAGGGCTAGGGTGGCGATAGTGTTTGACTATTCGTCCTCTTGGGCGTGGGAGGCGCTCCCCCAAGGTGCGGATTTCACGTATTTCGGACTGGTGTTCGACACCTACAAGGCGCTCCGACGAGCAGGGCTTTCCATCGATTTCCTGCCGGCCGGCACCAGGTCTCTCGACGATCATGACGTGGTGTTCATCCCAGGCCTTCTGGCCCTGTCCGACAATCTAAGGACGGCGCTCGAAGCCTACTCCGGCACGGCGATCATTGGCCCCCGCACGAACAGCAAGACGGGCGAGCTCGTGATTCCGGATCCGTCGCCGCCCAACCTGCCGGGACTTGACGCCACGGTCTCTCGTGTCGAAAGCCTGCCTCCGTTCGCCCGCGTGCCGCTCGGGGGCGGGGGGAACTTCCATCGCTGGTTCGAACATCTGGAAGGCGACGCCGTCGTCACGACGGCCACTGCCGATGGCCGACCAGCCGTCATGTCCCACGGCAAGATTCATTACGTGGCGGGCTGGCCGGACCAGACAGCTTTTGATCATCTTGTTGGCAACGCCTGTGCCGCCGAAGGGATTGACGCCAGGACACTGCCCGACGGTCTTCGGGTCCGTGACACCGCGACGCATCGATTCGTCTTCAATTACGCGCCGGAATCCATGGAATTCGAAGGCACGACGCTTCCGCCGGCTGGCGTGCACTGGCAGCCGATCTGAGTGCTCACGCAAGGCGGCGTTGAAGGGACGCGCCTGGCACAGATCTTTCGTGTCGCGTCCTCGTATGTCCTGCATGACGAATCTGGAATGCACGGATGCCAAGGATTCCGGAACCGGCCAAGTTTCCGGGCCTGGCTGGGGACATGCAACCTGAAGGCCGGAGCAGGGCGTCCGGCCAGGGACGAGCTCCGGCGGATCGACGACCGGAATGATCGCCCGCCCATGACCCCCGGCGTCGCCCGCAACATCCAGTTCCGGCAGGTTGCCGGGTCAAGGACATAAACCGCATTTCGCGGGAAATCCCGGACCAACGCGGCGCGAGCGCCGTGTCTGGACGCTGTGGCATCTTCGAGTGCCATTGAGTCGTTCCGGCTGGCCTGACATTGAGGAACGGCACATTGTCCAGGAGCAGATCATGACCAACGACGGATCCCGCCCTTTCCCCCACGCGCATCAGGACATCGAAACCGCCCGGGACGTTCCGGACACGCCACAGACACTGTCGCCCGCATACCGGCTTGCATTCGCGGATTCCGACTTTCTCTGTCGTGACGAACTCAGGCCGGTTCGTCTCCAGCTCGAGCTTCTCAAGCCCGAGCTGCTGATGGAGGAATACGGCGTCAATTCCACCGTTGTCCTCTTCGGCGGGGCGCGCATCCCGAGCCCGGAGCAAAGGCACTCGGCCGGCTCCGAGACCCTCGCGGAGCTCAGCCGGTACTACGAGGAAGCCCGGGAGTTCGCCCGCATCATCACTGAACGGTCGGTCGCAGGTTCAAGCGACGACAAGAGGCAAGTGATCGTTACGGGCGGCGGCCCGGGAGTGATGGAGGCCGGAAATCGGGGAGCAGCCGAGGCAGGCGGGGCGTCGATCGGGCTCAATATCGTGCTGCCGCACGAGCAGATGCCCAACGAGTACATCACGCCCGAGCTGAACTTCAACTTTCACTACTTCGCCATACGAAAGATGCACTTCCTGATGCGTGCGGCTGCCATCGCGGTCTTCCCCGGCGGGTTCGGGACCTTGGACGAGCTTTTCGAGACGTTGACGCTCATTCAGACGGGACGCATGCGACCGGTGCCGTTCATCCTCTTCGGAAGCGACTTCTGGAAGCGGATCGTCAACTGGGAAGCTCTCGCGGAGGCTGGCACGATTTCCCCGGACGATCTCGAGATCTTTCGCTTTGTCGAGACGGCCGAGGAGGCGGTAGCGGTCATGGATGGCTGGCCATTGACCAGTTAGCGCCGTATGCGGCCCGACTGTCCCGCGGCATTGCGACGCCAAGACGGGAGTTTCGAGGCACGCTTGCGCACGGGACTGCAACGGCAGGCTTGACGTTGAGGGGTTGCGCGCTGCCCGTCCCGGACTTTCCTTCGGTCAAGCGCGTGCAGGCGCAATGCGCCGCATGCTATGCAAGCCCGGCTTGTGCGAGAATTTCCGCCCGGCTCTTCCGGGCCCGTTCGGTATCCGACTTGAGCTGGCCGCAGGCCGCCATGATGTCTTCGCCGCGCGGCGTGCGCACCGGCGAGGCATAGCCCGCCTTGTGGACGATGTCGGCAAAGGCCTTGATCCGGGATTGGTCGGAGCGTTCATACGGAGCGCCCGGCCATGCGTTGAACGGTATCAGGTTGACCTTCGCGGGAATGCCCCGGATCAGCTTGACGAGCCTCCGCGCATCGTCGTCGCTGTCGTTGACGCCCTTCAGCATCACGTATTCGAAGGTGATCCTTTCCGAATTCGAGAGCTTCGGATAGGCCCTGAGCGCGTCCAGGAGCTCGACGATGTTCCAGCGCCGGTTAATGGGCACGAGCTGGTTGCGCACCTCGTCCGTCGTCGCATGAAAGCTGACCGCCAGCATGCAGCCGATCTCCGTCGCGGTTCGCGCGATTTCAGGCACGACCCCGCTTGTCGACAAGGTGATCCGCCGTCGCGACAGGGCGATGCCTTCGCCATCCATCACGATCTTCATTGCGTCGCGGACGGCGTCAAAATTGTAAAGCGGTTCGCCCATGCCCATCAGGACGACGTTTGACAGAAGCCTCGGACCTGTCTCCCCCGACCCGATTCCCGGTTCCGGCCATTCGCCGAGGTCATCGCGTGCCAGCATGACCTGGCCCACGATCTCGTCCGGGGTCAGGTTTCTCACAAGTTTCTGCGTGCCGGTGTGGCAGAAGGAACAGGTCAGCGTGCAGCCGACCTGCGAAGATATGCAAAGCGTGCCCCGGTCCTCTTCCGGAATGTAGACCGTTTCGACCTCGTGCCCTCCGGCAATCCTGATCAGCAGCTTGCGCGTGCCGTCGGAGCTGACCTGTCGGCGGATGACCTTCGGCAAGGAGACCACGAATCGCTCTTGCAGCATGGCGCGGTATGCCTTCGAGAGATTGGTCATTGCCGTGAAGTCGCGCACGCCCCAGTGATACATCCATTGCCAGATCTGGCGGGACCGCATTCTTGCCTGCCTTTCTGGCGTCCCTGCCTGGACAAGCGTCTTGGATAACTTGTCCCATGTCAGCCCAACCAGATTGATCCGCCCGTCGCCCAAAGAATCCTTGCGCGGGACGGTCAGGACGTCAGGCGTTATCGGTGCGTGCACGGCCATGAATTGCGATCCAAAGGTCAAGGTGCGGATATAGGCGATCCGGGTTCAATTGCCAAAGTCCTCCCCAAGTAGCGAGAACCCTTGGCTCTGGCCAAACCCGCCAATCCAGACCGAGGGGCGGATTCGAGGATCGGGGCAGATTGACGCGACGGACAGGTTGTGCTGCCGTCAGTTGCGGACGTGCCGTGTCAAGACCCGCAGCGTCTCTCGGCGTCCTCGATCATCGCTGTCGCGCCGATCAGCGAAAACGTGTCCTTCGTCTGCGTTCCGCGGCTCGAACGTGCGGTCACGACCGCTTCGGCCCCCCGTTTCATGGCGGTCACGATCTTTCGATCCTCGGCCGGTGTCGCAGGCCAGGCATACTCTCCCTCGGTGAAGAGCTCGAACGTCGCACCATCGACTTCCAGCGTCGCCGTCGAGCCTTTCGCGAAGGGGTATCCGCCGGTGAAGCTGACTTCTCCCGCCACGTCGCGCGCCGGTTGATACGTCACGAACAGGAGGATGTCGCCCCGGCGAACCGTCACCGCCCTGCCGTCGCGCGTGTTCACGGTCTTCTTTGGCGCGGTGACTGCCCAGCAAGCCTTTGGATCGGTTCCCTCGAAGACCTGCCAGTCGGATGCTTCCGCCACACGAGTGCCCGCGTCCTGTGCGCTCACGCTTCCCGCAACGCATGCCGCCGCGACGGACAGTGCCAATGCCGAGAAAATACGTCCCTTCTTCATCGTGCCACATTGCCTCCGGATCTATTCGCCCGATTCCTGCCCGTTGTCACAGGCGCGATGTTCCTGTCCAACGGGTCTCTAATAACGTATCTCAAGCTCTTGATGGAACCCCCTGCCTGTAGAAATTCTCCTCAACCGAGTGGAGCAAACCCATGACCCGTCCCGTCCCGATGGTCGAGATACTTCGAGCGGACTTCGTGGAATCCCGTCATGAGGGCCATGCGGCAGTCGCGGGCGCGGACGGAAGAATCGTTGAGGCTTGGGGCGACCCGGGCACGGTCATTCTCCCCCGCTCTTCGGCCAAGATGCTGCAGGCCTTGCCGCTGCTCGAAAGCGGGGCAGGCGCAGGCCTTTCAACGGAGCAGCTGGCGCTCGCCTGCGCTTCGCACAGCGGAGAGCGGCGCCATGTCTTTCTCGTGAACCAGTGGCTGAAGGGTCTTGGCCTTGATGACGACGCGCTGCTGTGCGGACCGCAGGCATCGCGCGATCGTGACCATTGCCTCTGGATGAACCGCGTCGGCAAGAAGGTGACTCGCGTCTACAACAATTGCTCGGGCAAGCATGCGGGCTTCCTCACGCTCGCGAAGCACCTTGAGGCGGAACTCGACTATGTCGAACCGGGCCATCCCGTACAGCGCGCCGTGCGCCAGGCGATCGAGGAGATCTGTAACGAGGAAAGCCCGGGCTTCGGAATCGACGGCTGCTCGGCCCCGAACTTCGCGGTCAGCCTTGCGGGCCTCGCACGCGCCATGGCGCGATTCGCCGCCGCAGGAGGGAAGGGCGACCTGCGTGACGTCGCGATGACCCGGCTTGTCAACGCCATGATCGCGCATCCGGACCTGGTCTCGGGACAAGGCCGTGCATGCGCGGCGCTGATGGAACTGGCAACCGAGCCCTTGGCCGTCAAGACCGGTGCAGAGGGTGTCTATGTCGCGATTCTTCCGGAATGGAAACTCGGAATCGCCCTCAAGATAGCTGATGGCGCAAACCGTGCATCAGAAGTCGCGGTGGCGGGAGTGATTTCGCTATGGCGGACTGCGGTTTTCCCAGCGGTCTGAAATCAAACGACAATTTTCGGACCGGATCGAGAGATCGCCCCTGATCTGGCCGAATCCGCGAAAATTCGGCTCGCTGGCCGCGACTTTTCCATGTCGGTCGCGTCGGCTGGCGTTCCTGGCCCTGGATTCCGGGTGTGGTAGAGTGCTCCTGCAACTACTTGAAAACGCCCCTGGACGGGGGCGGAAAGGAGCACTCCGATGAAGAGCCTACAGCCTGAAGCCTCGATTGCCAACATCGATGACGGAAGCGGACCCGTCGCGGCGGCGCAGGCGCGCCTGACGGAGGCGGGCATCGCCCTGGTCGAGCGGGCCGCCGAGATCGGCCTGGCGGGGAACGTCGCGACCCTGTACCGGGACGACCCGCTGAAGGCCGAGGCCGCGTTCCGCGACATGGTCTTCGGCTTGGCCCGTTCAGTCCTGAAGGGCGCGTTCGAGGCGCTGGACGGCCACGGGCCGTCTCTGGAGGCCAACGGCAGGACGTACCGGAAGGCCGAAGTCACGCCGGGCCGCGCGATGACGATGTTCGGGCCGGTCGGCTTCCTGCGGTCGCGGTACCGTCCCTCGGGGACCGGCGCGTCGCTGGTTCCCGCCGAGGCCGTCCTCGGCCTGACGGCATGCGGGCTGACGCCGGCGGCTGCGGGTCTCTCGATGTACCTGATGAGCGGCCTGACGGCCCGCGAGAGCGAGGACGCCTGGAGGCGGCTCTGCGGCCAGGGTCCTTCGACGGCGTCCCTGGTGCGGCTTTCCGGAGAGGCCGGAAGCCGCATGGAGGCATGCTCCGGCGATCTCCTGCCGGATCTCCGGGAGCGGGAGGAGATGCCTGCGGGGGCGGTGTCGCTGCTGGTCTCGCTCGACGGTGTCATGATGCGCATGAACGCCGAGACGGCCGAAGGAAAGCCAACGGACGCTGGCTGGCGCGAGGCGTCGTGCGGCGTCGTGGCCTTGGTCGACGCCGAGGGGAACATGCTGGAGAGCCGGTACTTCGGGCGTCTTCCCGAGGCCGGCAAGGCGAGCCTGAAGTCGCAGCTGAGCGCCGAGGCGTTCCACTGGCTGGCGCTCAAGCCGGACCTGAAGCTTGCGGTCGTCGCCGACGGCGCGAAGGACAACTGGCCCTTCCTGGAATCGCTGTGCCCCGATGTCATGCTTCTCGATATCTGGCACGCGATCCAGCACATGAAGGCAGCGGCCGACGCCGCCTTTGGCCCGGACACGGCCGCCGGAACGGCCTGGTTCGAGAAGTGGCGGCACGTCCTGCGCCACGATCCCAAGGGGGCCGGCAAGGTGATCGACGCCATTCGCCACTTGCTGCGGAAGGGCAAGGGAGCCGACGGGATCCGGAAGGAACTCGCCTACTTCCGCGCTAACCGTCACCGCATGCACTACGCTGCCGCCGCCGACGCGGGCTACGCCATCGGATCGGGATCCGTGGAATCCGCAAACAAGGTTCTGGTGACGTCACGGATGAAGCGCTCAGGGCAGAGCTGGGGTCGCGACGGCGGACAGGGCGTCCTGACCTTCCGGTCGCTTCTCAAGTCCGGACGCTTCGACCGGGCATGGGCCGCGCTGGTCCCGAGCCTGAGCCGCAGCAATGGCTGGAAGCCCTCGCAATGCGCCAACGAAAACGGGCCGGTGGCGCAAGTCGCGCTCGCCGCGTGATTCGCAAACGGAACATCATGGAATCAAAAAGTGAACCATACGAGAATCGCGCCCGCGGTGGCGGCCTTGCTTGCGCGGTTCGGCGCGATCAACGAGAACCATCCACTGCTCAGCCGCGACATTCGCAACTGGGATGGGATTGCCACCGGGATCGTGCGTCCTGTCGCAGGCTTCGCTGCGCCACCGAGAGGTTGACGGCCAATGCCGGACCAAAGCAAGGATTCGACTCTTCGCCATGTTCTCGAGGAGACAGGCACCATTGCCATGGTCGGCGCTTCCACGAACCCCGTCAGCCCGTCCCTGTTTGTCGCGACGTATTTCAGCGGACGGGGACGGCGGGTGATCCCGATCAACCCGACCCGGGTTGGCGAGACCCTGCTAGGCGAGCCGGTTTTGGCGAGCATTGGCGACATTCCCTCGAATGTCAGGATTGACCTGCTAGACGTCTTCCGAGGATCCGACGCCGTGCCAGGCATTGTGGACGAGGCGCTTGCTCACCTGATGCCCGGTCTCAAGTGCATCTGGATGCAATACGGCGTGCGCCACGAGGCGGCGGCGGAGAAGGCGCGTGCGCACGGGCTGATCGTGGTTCAGGACCGCTGTCCCAAGGTCGAGCACATGCGCCTGTTCGGCGGACCGAACCTTGCCGGCATCGGCGGCGTGCGCGTTTCGTCGAAACTGCCGGGCAACAGGTGATGAGAGCGTCATTGCCCTCTGCCCGGCCAGAAGCTATGTCGCCGACGTCAGCCATGCGAGGTGTCCAGATGTCCAACGTTCAGCTCGAAGCCGCGATCGAATCCGCCTGGAACGTTCGTGACGAGATAACGCCCTCCACGACCGGGGAAGCCCGTGACGCGATCGAGGACACGCTGACGGCGCTGGATGCAGGCAGGCTTCGCGTTGCCGAACGCAGGGACGACGGCACCTGGCACGTCAACCAGTGGGCCAAGAAGGCCGTGCTCCTTGGCTTCCGCCTCAAGGACATGGAACTGCAGGAAGGCAGCCCGCAGGGCGCAGCCTGGTGGGACAAGGTGGACAGCAAGTGGAAAGGCTGGAACGACAACACGTGGAGGGCGGCCGGCTTTCGTGCGGTGCCCAATTGCGTCGTGCGCAGGTCCGCCTATATCGCGCCGGGCGTCGTTTTGATGCCGTCCTTCGTCAATCTCGGCGCCTATGTTGACGAGGGCACGATGGTGGACACCTGGGCGACGGTCGGCTCCTGCGCCCAGATCGGCAAGAATGTCCATCTTTCAGGCGGGGTCGGCATCGGCGGCGTTCTCGAGCCGATGCAGGCAGGGCCGACGATCATCGAGGACAACTGCTTTGTCGGCGCCCGGTCGGAGGTGGTGGAAGGGGTCATCGTCCGCGAAGGCTCGGTTCTCGGCATGGGCGTTTTCATCGGCCAGTCCACGAAGATCGTCGTGCGGGATACGGGCGACGTCCTGTACGGAGAAGTCCCGCCTTACTCCGTGGTTGTCGCCGGATCAATGCCATCCAGGAACGGCGTCAATCTCTATTGCGCGGTCATCGTGAAGCAGGTCGACGAACGTACGCGTTCGAAGACCGGCATCAACGAGCTCCTGCGTGACTGAGCCTGACGCCCGTGATCGGAAGGCGTGCCTCGCACATTCACTTGCCAAACGCGCAACGCGCCCATGGTCGAATTCGAATCCTTCACCCAAGTCACGCGTGCCCCTCGCCCCGGACGTGATTGGACAGGAGGCGGCGTGCATTCCGAAGACGTCGCGATGGTCGTCGGGCACGTCCCGGTCGGAGGGCTGACATGACGGCAATCTTTCTCGATCTCGATGGCACGCTCGTGGAGTCCCACCCCGGGATCCTCGAGTCCTTGCGCCACGCGCTCGAATCAACCGGCCATCACGCGCTTGCGGAGACGGACCTCGCCTGGATGATCGGGCCGCCCTTCGACGAGTCCTTTCGCAAGATGGGACTCTCCAACCCCGACACCGTGATGGCCGCGTACCGGGAACACTATCGCCAGGGGGGCATGTTCGACGCGCGGGTGTATGACGGCGTCCTCGACGCGCTGGGCCTGCTTCGGGAATCTGGGGCGCGTATGTATCTTGCCACCGCCAAGCCGCACGTCTACGCCCGTCAGGTCACGCGGCATTTCGGCCTTGCCGAATACATGCAACGCGAATTCGGGCCGGAGCTTGACGGCACGCGGAGCTGGAAGGGCGACCTGCTGGCCCATGCGCTCGCCGAAACCGGCGAGGACGTGGTCAAGGCCGTGATGGTCGGGGACCGCGAGCACGACATGGCGGCCGCCAAGGAAGTCGGAATGAAGGGCATCGCCGTCAGTTGGGGATACGGGAACGAAGAGGAGTGGCACGATGCCGACACCGTCATTGACCGCCCGAATGCCCTGAAATCGGCGATAGGGAGACTCGGATTGCAACTTGATGCACCGGATCCTTCACGTTTCATGCCGGAACGCGGCGACGTGGCCTGCAAAGCGTGATTGCGACCGCGCGCGGCAAAGGCTAGCCAAGGCGCATGAGCTGTGACCCCGTCGAACTGACGCGGCAACTTGTTCGCTGCAGGACCGTCACGCCGGAGGAAGGCGGCGCGATCGCCCTGCTGGAATCCACGCTTCGCAGCGCCGGCTTTGACTGCTTTCGCGCCGACCGGGGAGATGTCGCGAACCTCGTTGCCCGTTGGGGCGCGAAGGCTGCAGCACGGACTTTCGGCTTCAACGGGCACACCGACGTCGTGCCGCCCGGGAACCCGGCGAACTGGTCAGCAAACCCCTTCGCGGCCGAGGAGCGCGGCGGCTGGCTCTACGGGCGCGGTGCCGTCGACATGAAGTCGGGCGTCGCGGCTTTCGTGTGCGCCGCGATTTCCTTCGTGCGGGAATCCCCGCCCGAGGGAGCGATCATCATTTCCGTGACCGGCGACGAAGAGGGCGACGCCGCTGATGGCACGGCGGCCATTCTCGACTGGATGTCCTCCAACGGGGAAGCCATGTCGGATTGCATCGTCGGAGAGCCGACATCCGTCGAGACCCTGGGTGACACGATCAAGATCGGGCGCAGGGGCTCCATGTCAGCGCATTTCACGGCGACCGGCAGGCAAGGCCATACGGCGTATCCGGACCGGGCCAGGAATCCGGTTCACGTCCTCGCGCGCCTCATGGACAGGCTCGCCAGCCACACGCTCGACGACGGCACCGAACACTTCCAGCCGTCGACGCTTGCCGTCACGACGATCGACACAGGCAATGCCGCCACCAACGTCATTCCCGCCGCCTGCCGGGCATCTCTGAACATCAGGTTCAACGACGCCCACGATTCCGGGAGCCTGACGGACTGGCTCGAAGAGGAGACCGCACGGTCTGCGTCGGCGTCCGGAGTCAAGATCTCAATGGAGACCAAGGTCTCCGGCGAGAGCTTTCTCACCCCGCCAGGCGCGCTTTCAGACCTCGTGGCGGAAGCAATCCAGGCCGAAACCGGTCTCTCTCCCGGTCTCTCGACGACCGGCGGTTCCTCCGATGCGCGCTTCGTGAAGCGGCACTGCCCGGTCGTGGAGTTCGGTCTCGTCGGCCAGACCATGCACGAGGTCGACGAACGCGTCGAAATCGCGCAGATAACGCAGCTCGCGGCAGTCTATCGCCGAATCCTCGACAGGTACTTTGCATGATTCGCCGAGCCGAAACGCGCGACATGCCGGCGGTGCTGGACATCCGCGCCCGCGTCTTCATAGAGGAACAGGGTGTTTCCGAAGCGGACGAGCGAGATGGTCGCGACGCCGAAGCAATCCATCTCATCGCCTTCGATTGCGGCGAGCCGGTCGGTACCGCACGCCTTCTGGTCGATGGTGATACAGGCCGGATCGGCCGCGTGGCGGTTCTCGCGGACAAGCGCGGTCACGGCTTGGGCAAGGACATCATGCGTGCGGCCCTGGACGAACTCAGAAGGCAGGGCCTTGCCCGAGCGAGCCTCGGATCCCAGGTCCACGCGATCGGTTTCTACGAGGCTCTCGGCTTTGAAACCATCGGCCCGGAATACTTCGAGGCCGGCATCCGGCATCGCGAAATGGTCCTTTCCTTGTGAGGCAGCAGACCTTGATTGTCATGGTCAAGGAGCCGCGCCCCGGCCGGGTCAAGACACGCCTTGGGCGGGACGTCGGCATGGTGAGGGCGGCATGGTGGTACCGGCATCAGACAAGCCGTCTCTTGCGCCGACTTCGTGATCCGCGCTGGCGGACGGTCCTTGCGGTCACGCCTGACGTCGGGGAATTCAGGAGCCGTGTCTGGCCGGCCGACCTTCCGCGCGTCCCGCAAGGGACCGGGAGCCTGGGCCAGAGGATGAAGCGTGCGCTCAGGTCAACGCCGGGACCGACCCTTCTTGTCGGATCAGACGTCCCTGGCATCGAGAGGCGGCACGTTGCCGCCGGGTTCTCGACGCTGGGTCGGGCCCGAACCGTGATCGGTCCTGCCGACGATGGCGGTTTCTGGATGATCGGCCTCCTTCATCCGCGGCGACCGCCCAAGAACCTGTTTCGGGGCACGCGCTGGTCGCATCCGGATACGCTTGCCGACGCCCTTCCCACGCTTCCAAGGCCGGTCACGATGATAGACACTCTTGCCGACGTTGACACGGCCGCCGATCTTCGGTGACGGACCCGACTCTCCTCCATCCGGACCCGCCCCGACTGCAGCCGTGACGGCGCGGCCATGGGCGCACGCTGCACGTCTTCAACCCGCGTGACCTGGACCACGTCCCGTGATACGCGGCGGGGCATGACCCGGATTCCCTCGAAAGAAGACATCCTTGCCTGGGTCTCCGACAACCCGTCGAAGGCGTCGAAACGCGAGATTGCAAGAGCTTTCGGCATCAGGGGCCCGGCCCGGCTTGATCTCAAGCGTCAACTGAAGGAACTGGAAGCAGACGGCCGGCTCTCGAAGCGCCGGAAAGCCTGTCGCGATCCGGACAGCCTTCCGCCTGTATCGGTTCTGCAGGTCGAAAGGGTCGACACCGATGGAGACCTGGTCGCGCGCCCGCTGGAGCGGCAAGGCCAGGAGCAGGCGCCGTCGGCCCTGGTCGTGCCGAGATCCGGCGATCCCGCGCTGGCACCGGGAGACCGCTTTCTCGCGCGCCTCGAAGAGATCAAGGGCGACACGCACGCTTACGAAGCCCGTGTCATCCGCCGCATCGGCACCTCCCATGGCAAGATCCTGGGAATTTTTCGCAAGTCGGATTCCGGCGGACGCATCGTGCCGGTTGACAAGGGTGCGTCGAGGGAATGGCGTGTGCCGCCAGGCGCGGATGGCGGAGCGAAGGACGGCGAACTGGTCGAAGCCGGGCAGACCGGCCCAAGGGCGCGCCTGGGCCTTCCTCACGCACGCATTGCCGCATGCCTCGGCGACCCGTCGCGGCCCAGGTCCGTTTCGCTGATCGCCATTCACCAGCACGGACTTCGGGACGACTTTCCACATGAGGTCATCGCGGAAGCGGAAGCTGCGCGGCCCGCGGGCTCCGGCATGCGAGCGGACCTGACATCGCTGCCTTTCGTCACGATCGATCCGGCCGACGCGCGCGACCATGACGATGCGGTCTGGGCCGAACCTGACCTGGCTCGGGACAACGAAGGCGGGCACGTCCTTTGGGTCGCGATCGCCGACGTCGCACACTACGTCAGGCCCGGAAGCGCCCTTGATCTCGAGGCCCGAGAGCGTGGAAACTCGACATACTTCCCGGATCGCGTGGTCCCGATGCTTCCCGACCGCCTGTCCGGCGATCTTTGCTCGCTCCACGAAGGCGTGCCGCGGCCATGCATTGCCGTCCGTCTCGTGATTGACGCAAGCGGCGAACTGATCGCGCACGAATTCCAGCGCGCCCTGATGCGCTCGGCGGCCTCGCTCAGCTATGAAGAGTCGCAGGCCGCCCTGGACGGCCGGCCCAACGACAGGACGGGACCGCTGCGAGACACGGTCCTGAAACCGCTCCAGGCCGCCCATGCCGCGCTTCGACGCGCCCGCGACCGCCGCCAGCCGCTCGAGCTCGACCTCCCGGAGCGAGAGATCGTCCTGGACGAGGACGGCACGGTCAGATCGGTTGCGTTCAAGGAGCGGCTGGACATGCATCGGTTGATTGAGGAGTTCATGGTTCTCGCCAATGTTGCAGCCGCGCGGACGCTCATCAGCGGCAGGACGCCACTCCTGTTCCGGGTTCACGAGGAGCCGTCACGCGAGAAGATCCGTGCATTGAACGAGATCGCCAAGGCGGCCGGGCTTCCCTTCAGCGCCGGCACGGTCCTGAGTAACCGGCACCTCAACCGGCTGCTCGCCGCCGCAGCGGGAACGGATGACGGCGCGCTCATAAATCTCTCGGTGCTGCGCTCGATGACGCAGGCATATTACAGTTCGAGAAACTTTGGGCATTTCGGGCTCGCATTGAAGGCCTATGCCCACTTCACGTCTCCCATTCGGCGCTACGCGGACCTCGTGGTCCATCGGGCGCTGATCCGTGCCCACGGCTGGGGAGACGATGGCCTGACGGACACGGAGGCGGAGCGGCTCGACGCCACTGCCGAGCGCGTCTCCAACACCGAACGGCGTTCCATGCAGGCCGAGCGTGACACAAATGACCGCTACCTGGCGGCGTACATGGCTGACCGGGTCGGAACAGAGCTCTCCGGGCGCGTTTCCGGAGTCCAGCGCTTCGGGGCGTTCGTCGAACTTGACGGAACAGGGGCGGACGGGCTCATTCCCGTGCGCGAGATCGGAAACGAGCACTTCCATTTCGATCGCGACGATCGGACCTTGACAGGCGACGACACGAACACCGTGATTTCGGTCGGGCAGCGGGTGCTGGTCCGGCTGGCCGAGGCGGTCCCGGTTACTGGCGGCATCTTGCTGGAACTTCTTGAGGTCGACGGCAAGCCGCTGCCACGGGCGCGCAGGATTCGCATGCCCGCGCATCGAAAGGCGACCAGGGCCCGGAAGAGGGCGGCAAGGATTAAGCGGAAGGGGAAATGACTGTCCGTGATGCGGCAGGGCCCAGCATGCCGGATGTGGCCGGATCGGACATCCGTCTCCGACGCTGGATCGACCGGTTTCGAAAAAGAGCCCGCGCTGCCGGCATTCGCGACGGCGCCTTTGACGCCGCGTTTCATGGCGTTCGCTACAATGCGGGCGTGATCCGAAGCGACCGGAACCAGCCGGAATTCACCCGGCGGATCTGGAGCTATCTGGACGCGGTGGTCTCGGATGCGCGCGTGAGGGACGGACGGGCGGCGCTGCAACGGAACCGGCGGCTGCTGGCAGAGATCGAGGCAAAGTTCGATGTCGAGACTGCAATCCTGGCAGCCGTCTGGGGAGCCGAGAGCGACTTCGGCGCGTGTCGTGGCGACACGCCCGTGATCGAGGCGCTGGCGACGCTGGCTTTCGACGGGCGACGGGCGCGATTCTTCGAGGATCAGCTGATTGCGGCCTTGAAGATCGTCCAGACCCGAGACATCTCTCCGAAGCGCCTGAAGGGAAGCTGGGCCGGTGGCATGGGGCACGCCCAGTTCATGCCGACGACGTATCTTGACCATGCAGTGAGCTTTCGAGGCGAAGGGCGATCCGACATCTGGTCGGATGATCCGGCCGATGCGCTGGCATCGACGGCATCCTTTCTTCGGCGCTGCGGCTGGCGGAAGGGACAGCCCTGGGGCATGGAGGTCGTGCTTTCGCGCGGATTCGATCTCGCGCTCGCAGACCGGCGCGTCAGGAAGACCGTCGATGGCTGGACTGCCAAGGGTGTCCGCGACGCCAGGGGCCGGCCCATTCCTGACCACGGGTTCGCCTCGATCCTGACGCCGGCCGGCGTGCGTGGTGCCGCCTTCATGATCTTCGACAACTTCCATGTCATCAGGCAGTACAACGCCGCGGATGCCTACGTGATCGCGGTGGGCCATCTAGCGGATCGCCTGGACGGCGGCGAGCCGATCCGGTCCCGCTGGCCGCGGAAAGACAGGAATCTCGGCCGTGCCGAGAAGTTTGAGATGCAGCGGCTGCTGACGGCGCGCGGATTCGACACGCAAGGCACGGACGGGATCATCGGGCCGAACACGACGGATGCGATCCGGGCGTTTCAGGCGAGCCGGGGATTGCCGCCTGACGGCTATGCGAGTCATGACGTTCTGGAGCGTCTCAAGTGAGATCGGCGCCTTTCCAGCATCCTCGGTAGTGGTCGTTCACGACGCCGACTGCCTGGAGATAGGCGTAGATGATCGTGGGCCCCACGAAGGTCATGCCGCGACGTTTCAGGGCCCTCGAGATTTCTTCGGCCAGCGGCGTTACCGCCGGAATGTCCGTGACTCTCTTCCAGTTGCCCCGGATGGGAGTTCCATCCACGTGGTCCCAGAGCCAGTCTGCGAACGTTCCGCATTCGCCCTGCATTTCCAGAAAGACGCGTGCGTTCGTCCGGGCGGCCGGCACCTTCTGGCGATGGCGCACGATGGCCGGATTCCGAAGCGCGGCGGCCAGTTCGCTGTCGCTCATGGCGGCGACCTTCTCGACGTCGAATCCGTGATAGACGTCGCGATAGCCCTCGCGCTTGTTCAGGATCGTTTCCCAGGACAGGCCTGCATGCGCGCCCTCGAGAATCAGCATCTCGAAGAGCGTCCGATCGTCATGAACGGGCACGCCCCATTCCGTGTCGTGATAATGGGCATAGAGCTTTGACCTTGAACCAAAGCAGCGTGGCCTTTCGTCAATTGGATCGGGCATTGTCTGGCCTCGTTCAGTTCCGGAGCCAGGTCACGGGGCCTGGCCGCATTGGTGAAGGGGATTGATCCTGCCCGCCTTTGCTGGAAGGGCCGTGCGTTCCCGGGATCGGGATGGTTCCGAGCTGTCCCGTGGAAGGAGGCAGCCGTCGGGCTTTCCTCTTTGTGCCTGGTTGCCATCGGGCTGCGCTTGCGGTGTCAGCCGATGCCTGAGAAAGGCCATTGGATGGGCGCGGAGCGTCAGTCGCATCGTGACATAATCCTCGACCACGTGCTCGCCCGGGGTCATTTCAGGCAGGTGCGCTGCGGGTTCCTTGATGGCTTCGCCGTCGAGGTCGCTGGCAAAAAGCGGAAGGGGCTTGGTCGAGGAGATGGCACTTGCCGCCCAGATCGCGTCGCGCCTCGAAATCCCGAGGTTCCCGAAAGCGTCGGCTTCAGCCAGCGCTTGCAGAACGTGCGGCCTGGTTCCGGCCTTGCGCCAGACGTCCTCGACCGAGCGATATCCGTTGCCGCGAGCGGCCATGATCCAGATTCCGTCCTCTTCGCTCATGGATTTCATCTGCCGGAAGCCAAGCCTCAAGGCCAGTCTGCCACCGCCACCGGGTTGCATGACGTTGTCCCAGGCGGACTCGTTGATGTCGAGCGGGAGCACCTCGACCCCGTGCTCCCGGGCATCCCTGATGATCTGGGCCGGAGCATAGAAGCCCATTGGCTGGGAGTTCAGGAGCGCGCAAGCGAAGATGCCCGGATGGAAGCATTTGATCCAGGCCGAAATGTAGACGAGGATGGCGAAGGAAGCCGCATGGCTTTCGGGAAACCCGTAGCTCCCGAAGCCTTCGAGCTGGGAAAAGCAGCGCTCGGCGAAATCGTCCTCGTATCCGTTTTCGCGCATGCCCTTGAGGAAGCGGTTCCGGAAATCGCTGATGTTCCCATGTCTCTTGAACGTGGCGAGCGAGCGCCTCAACCGGTCCGCCTCGTCTGGCGAGAAGCCCGCGCCAGCTATGGCGATCTGCATGGCCTGCTCCTGGAACAGGGGCACGCCGTTGGTCTTGCCAAGTATCTCCGCGAGCTCGCCCGACGGGTACTCGATTTTCTCCTCGCCGTTTCGCCGCCTGAGATAGGGGTGGACCATGTCACCCTGGATGGGCCCCGGACGGATGATCGCGACCTGGATGACGAGATCGTGAAAGTTGCGTGGCTTCATGCGCGGCAGGAAGTTCATCTGGGCACGGCTTTCGACCTGGAAGACGCCAAGCGAGTCTGCCTTGCAGAGCATGTCGTAGACTTCCTTTTCGTGGGGCGGTTGCTCTTCCATCGAGTGCTCGATCCGGTGATGAAGCCTGAGCAGATCGAACGCCTTCCGGATGCAGGAGAGCATGCCAAGGGCCAGGACATCGACCTTCAGGATCCTGAGGGCATCAATGTCGTCCTTGTCCCAGCAGATGACGGTCCGACCCTCCATGGTGGCGTTCTCTATGGGGACAAGCTCGTCGAGGCGGCCTTCAGTGATGACGAAGCCGCCGACATGCTGCGAGAGGTGGCGGGGAAAACCCTGGATCTGGGAGACAAGCTCGAGCGTTTGCGACAGATGGCGGTCGTCGGGATCAAAGCCGACCTCGCGGAGCCGCTGCGCCGCCATGCCGGAGGTGTCGAAGAAGCCCCAGAGCTGGGACGAGATCGCGCTGACCGCATCCGCGGTGAGACCCATGGCGCGACCCACTTCTCGAATTGCGCGCTTGCCACGGTAATGCACGACCGTGGCGCAGAGCCCGGCGCGATCCCGCCCGTATCGGTCATAGATGTGCTGGATCACTTCCTCGCGGCGCTCATGCTCGAAGTCGACGTCGATGTCGGGCGCCTCCTCCCGGGCCTCCGAAACGAAGCGCTCAAAGACCATGGAGCCGATCTCCGGCGAAACCGAGGTGATGCCCAGGCAGTAGCATACCACTGAATTTGCAGCGCTTCCCCGGCCCTGGCAGAAAATGCCCCGGGAGCGGGCGAAATCCACCACGTCGTAGACGGTGAGGAAATACGGTTCGTATTCCAGCTTGGCGATCAGCGCCAGTTCATGCTCGAGAAGGTTTCGCACGCGCTCGGGGGCGGAGTCCCGGGGATAGCGTTTCTCGAGCCCCCTGTAGGCAAGTTCGCGCAGGCGTTCGGCGGCGGATTGTCCTCCGGCGACTTCCGAGGGATATTCGTAGCGGAGTTCGTCGAGCGAGAAGGCGAGGGATGCCGCCAGCCGGGCGGCGCGGTCGACGGCCTCGCCATGGGGGCCAAGCAGGCGGCGCATCTCCGCCTCGTCCCGCAATCTCTGCTCGGAATTCGCGAGGGCTGCGCGGCCCAGGTCCTTGACCTGCACGCCGATGCGGATCGCGGTCAGCACGTCCGCGAGCTTGCGGCGGGAGCCGTGATGCATGCGGGGGGTCGCGGAGGCGACGGCAGGAAGGCCGATCTGCCTCGCAAGCCTGGCGAGATTGTCGAAGCGTTCGGTGTCCTGCCCGTCATAACGGGGGCTCATCACGAGATGGCTGTCCTGGGGAAAGCGGCGTGACAACCGGTTGGCCTGTGCCCGCCAGGCGTTCCGGATGCCCCCTGTCCTGGGAGCGTCGCCGGCTTTCCCTTGCCCGGGAGGGCCGGGTTCGGCATTGCCCTTCGGCCCTCTCTCCTCGGGCGGATGGATCAGGAGGGCGAGATCTGCGCCAAATTCGACAAGGTCATCCATGTAGATGAGGCAGTCACCCTTCTTTGCCCGGAGCCGCCCGCGCGAGACAAGGCGGCAAAGATTGCCCCAGCCCTTGCGGGTTTTCGGAAGCGCGGTGACGGAAAAGCCGGTGTCGAGCACGATCCGTGCGCCAGGGATCAGGCGTGGCACGTTCAGTATGGCGGCGGAGGTTTCCTGCGATGAAGGTTCCGTTCCGGTTCCAGCTGCCGCATGCGGGCTGCCGGGCAGGCCCTCAAGCTCCTCTGATGCAAGGGTGCCGTTCTTTCGGCGCGCCTTTCCGCCCGGATAGCTTTCAAAAACCTGTCTTTCCTTTTCCCAGCCTTTCATCGGAACGGGCGGGCCTATCAGGTCGCCGGCCAGGCGCTCCTTCACTTGCCGTTCGATTTCCCGGGCACGGGCATGTCCCCGCACAACGCCCGCAACCGAGTTCACATCCGCAATCGCGATGGCCGGGAGGCCAAGGAGCGCGGCACGGTCTACATATTCCTCAGGGTGCGAAGCACCGGTGAGGAAGGTGAAGTTCGACATGGCGCTGAGTTCGGCGAAGCTCACGGGCAATGTCCTGATACGGTCCGGGTTGTGTTCGGACTCTGCGACTCGAAGCAGGATATTCGCCTTTTGTTCTTTTTTCCAGCTTTCTTTTCCGACCCAGCCTGAAGTCCGCAAGACATGGTCGGAAACCCGTCTTCAAACGGCGGCGGCGTTCGGCTCCGGGCGGACCGCACGCTCCCGCTCCTTCTGGATCAGCGTAACGAGGTAGCGGTTGTTCCGGACAAAGGCCGTGCTGCTGCGCTCGTCGCCGCGAAGCCGCCTGTCCAGCCGGTGCAGGCGGCGCCGCCCGAACGCGAGCTTGGCTGCGCGCGCCAGCAGCCAGCGCATCACGGGCCGTTTCGTGAGAAGCTCGGCATCAACGCGCGCGACCGCATCGCCAAGGACGCGAAGCAGCCCCTGCTCGATGTCGATCGAGGGGGCCACCGCTTCGGTGATGTCCTCCTGGCGAAGCACCTCTCCGGCGCAAGTCTCGAGGGCTGCCCGGAATTCCGCGACCGGATGGCCACCGCCCACGGCCCGCGTTTCGCCGCCCGGCGTGAATTGCTCGGACCGGAAACAGTCGGCGATCAGGACATGGCCGCCCGGAGCGGCCAGATGCAGCGCCTTGTCCAGCGCGACTCGGAGCGGGATGTACTGGAAGCTCTCCGAAAACAGGCACAGGTCGAACGAGGTGTCGCTGTCGAATGCCTCGAAGGTTGTTTCATGGACGCGCGCGTCAGGCGCGTTTGCCCGACAGCGCTCCGCAAGCGGTCGGGATGGCACGACGATGTCCACACCGTGGCCGAGATCGACGAGCTTTCTCGCTGTCTCTCCAGCCCCGCCGCCGATGTCGAGAATCGAGAGCGGACCTTCGGGCAGGAAGCCAAGGAGCCTTTCGGTATATGCTTCCTGAGCCTTGCCGACGTTTACTGCGACGGGCTCCAGATCGGTCCAGAGGCCGTAGTGCAGGTTCTCGGCGCCGGTCAGCCACCGGATGAAGCTGACCCCCGCATCCAGCCCGACCGCTTTCGTATCCACTTTTCCTTTCGGCATGCGGCGGGTTTATCCCTGAGGGACGAAGAGGGAAAGCGGGATGCTCGGCCGACACGGTGGACGCGACCGCCACGACCTGGACGGGCAACGGATCCTCCGCTGCAACGCATGTCGCGGCGAAATGCCAGGCGCCTACGGAGAGGCAGCCAGGTGCGGGCGGAATGCCGCAATGACCTGCCTGTAGGCAGCGCGCTTGAATGGAACGATGTTTCCGATCACTTCGTCCGGAGTGGACCAGCGCCAACGTGAGAATTCGCGGTGCTTCTGGTCCAGGTCGATGTCGCTGTCGGTGCCATGGAACCGCATCAGGAACCATCGTTGCTTCTGTCCCCGGTAGCGGCCGTTCCAGAGCTTGCCGGCGAGATGTTCAGGCAGGTCGTAGAGTATCCAGTCCGGATGCTCGCGCTCAAGGGTGACCAGGGCGGGTGGCACGCCCGTCTCCTCCTCAAGCTCGCGCAAGGCTGCTGTCCGGGGCGTCTCGCCATTGTCCACGCCGCCTTGAGGCATCTGCCAGGCGCCGGGCGTGTCGACGCGCTCGCCGGTGAAGACGAGGCCTTGGACGTTGGCCAGCGCCACGCCTGCACAGGGCCGGTAGGGAAGGGCGATGTTCATGGGCACTGACGTGATTCGAAGGACGCGTGAGGTCAAGGGGAATCCGACGTCTTGTCCTGCTGCGGACCGGAAGCGGCGTGGACACTCTGTCGGCACTTTGGCTTGGATGCAGGTCGCTTGACGGATCCAATGCATGCAAGGGTGCGAGGCGGGACGATTCGCCCTCTTTTCTCCGGCGCGAACAGCCGATATTGGACACCCTCCCAGCAAAGCAGGAGGCCAAGGTGGGTTATCGCGTCGCAGTCGTCGGCGCCACGGGGAACGTGGGCCGCGAAATGCTGAACATCCTTGCGGAGCGTCAGTTCCCCGCGGACGAGGTCGTGGCTCTTGCGAGCCGCAGGTCGCTCGGCACCGAAGTCAGCCATGGCGACCAGACCCTCAAGACGAAGGATCTGGACGTCTTCGACTTCAGCGGATTCGACATGGCGCTTTTTGCGATCGGATCCGGTCCGACGAGGAAATATGCGCCCAGGGCGGCCAAGGCGGGTTGCGTCGTGATCGACAATTCATCCCTCTATCGTTACGACCCTGACGTTCCCCTGGTCGTTCCGGAAGTGAACCCGGACGTGATCATGGATTGCAGGAAACGGAACATCATCGCCAATCCCAACTGCTCCACGGCACAAATGGTGGTCGCGTTGAAGCCGCTGCATGACCGGGCAAGGATCAAGCGAGTCGTTGTCTCGACCTACCAGTCCGTTTCCGGGGCCGGAAAGGCGGGAATGGACGAGCTTTGGGATCAGACCAAGGCGATCTACAATCCGGTGTCCGAAGTCGAGGTGAGGAAGTTCCAGAAGCAGATCGCGTTCAACGTGATTCCGCATATCGATGTCTTCATGGACGACGGTTCGACCAAGGAAGAATGGAAGATGGTCGCCGAGACAAAGAAGATCGTCGATCCCGCGATCAAGCTGACGGCGACCTGCGTGCGGGTTCCGGTGTTCGTGGGTCATTCCGAGGCGATCAATGTGGAGACCGAGGAGTTCCTGGGCGAAGACGAGGCGCGTGCAATCCTGCGCGAAAGCCCTGGCGTCATCGTTTTCGACAAGCGCGAGGACGGCGGCTACGCGACGCCGGTGGAGTGCGTCGGAGACTTCGCCACGTTCATCAGCAGGATCCGCCAGGACTCGACGGTGGAGAACGGCCTGAATCTCTGGTGCGTCTCGGACAACCTGAGGAAGGGCGCGGCGCTGAACGCGGTTCAGATCGCCGAACTCCTGGGAAACCGGGTGCTGCAGAAGGCGGACGAAACGGTCGCGTGAGCGGCCGCCCGTCGCGCCAACGCAGGTCGCCTGGCGGATTCGCCGGAGTGGCGAGGAAGGCTCTCCCTCGAGGCGCCGCCAGTTCGTGCCCGGTCGACGGGAGATGTCCCAGCCGAATGCGTGGCGCCTGCGGGTGATGCCGCTGCATCCCCTTGAGCGCGGCATTCGGCCTGGCGGCGGCCCATGATCAGAACGGAACGGAAGCGGCGCTTCTGGAGCGGGAGACCAGTGCGCTCCGGGATTGAAAGCCGGAAAGAGGAGATTGCGGGAATCTGCCGCCGCTGCGGCGCCAAGCGGCTGGGTCTCCACGGCTCGGCCTCTCGGCCTCCGATCCGGAGACCGGCGGCTCGGACTGTCGCGTCGACTTCAACCGACGGCTTCCGGACAACATGCAGCGCTGCGTCACGGACCTCGAGTTCGACCTCGCCGAATCCTTGGGCCGCGACGTCGATTTCGGCTGCATGGGCGTGATCAGGAGCAGGTTGCTGCAGGCGCATTTCGACCGTTCGCCGGAGAGAGTCTGTGACTGCAATTCTTGAACAGCTGGCGACGCTTCAGGATCTCGTTGACGAAGCGGCAGCGATTGCGCGCTTGGTCGAAGTCCGGACCCTGCCCTTGGTGCACGCCTGGAGGTCACACTGGCTCGAATTCTCCGGTCTCCGGCATGTATTGCAGCAGGTCGCCGCTCCGGATGTCCACCCAGAGGCCGTGGAGCGACAACGCGCTCGCGGCAACTGCCGCCTTGACGAACGGATAGGTCATCAGGTTCTCGAGCGAGACCACCACGGCTTCGTGTTCAAGGGCCCGGAGCGGGTCGGTTTCGTTCTTCCTGGCCGCGACACGTTCGTAGCCCGGGCGAAGGATCTCCACCCAGCGCCCGACGAAACTCGACTTGCTCTCAAGTTCCGGGGCCTGGCCGGAGCACATGGCATGGCAGCCCGCGACTCCGCCGCAGCCTGAGTGTCCCACCACGAACAGATGCTCGACCTTGAGGGCCGTCACTGCATATTCGATCGCGGCTGACGTGCCGTGCATGTTTCCGTCCGTCGTGCATGGCGGGACCAGGCTGGCAATGTTGCGATGCATGAAGAAATCGCCGGGGCCGGCGTCGAAAATCGATGCGACCTGGACCCGGCTGTCGCAGCAAGAGATCACCATCGCCGGCGGCTGCTGGCCCTTGTCCGCAAGATGCTCGTATCGATCCCGGCTTTTTTCAAATGTCGATGACTTCCAGCCCTTGTACCGTTCGACGAATTGGCCTGGCAGAGCGCGGGCGTGTTCCATGGGCTTCCTTTCCGGTTCGGGAATTTGCAGGCTTGGCTGTCAACTGGCCGGTCGGGTCCGGGAAAGAACTTACACCTGTGGTCGCTCGAGCAAAAGGGCGCCTGCAAGACGTCCCGGCGCATCGTGAACTGGCGCCCGTCCCATTCGGGACGCATCCCGCCGCTGCAGATTGCGCTGCGGGAATGACACGAGTTGCCGATTGACCTAGTCTTCGCCGAATCCAGCCTTGGGGGAATCACGTTGCCAGCGCTTGCATTTTCGACTGACGCTTCTGCGGCAAGGCCGCTGTTCCTGGTGAAGAAGGAGAGGCTTGCGGACTGGCTCGCAGCGCAGGACGAGACCATGCGAGATTGGGTCGCCGCGGCGGGCTTCAAGGCCCGTGTCGGCGAAGTTCTTCCCTTGCCCGGCAAGGAGGGCCTGAGCGGTGCCGTCGGCGGCCTTGGAAGCGGCAAGGACCGTGCACGCGGCCGATTCCTGGCAGCCGGATTGCGCGGGAAACTGCCCGAGGGTGTCTGGCGGCTTGAGTGCGACCTTGAGGGCGACGAGCTTGCCGAGGCCGCGCTTGGCTGGCTGCTCGCGGGCTACCGGTTCGACAGGTTCGTCTCGAATGCGAAGCCGTTGGCCATGCTTCTTGCGCCCGCCGGCGTTGATGCGGCGATGCTGGAGCGGATTGCGTCCGGCGAGACGTTGGTACGCGACCTGATCAACGCGCCTGCCTCGCATATGGGACCGGACGAACTCGAAGGGGCGGCACGCGATCTTGCCGAAGCCCACGGCATGACCGTTGAAGTCACCACTGGGGCCGCTCTGTCGAAGCGGAACCTTCCGATGATCCACGCTGTGGGACGTGCCAGTTCGAGAGAGCCGAGGCTGATTGACATGTCATGGGGTGACAGCGGTCCGTCCCTCGCCCTGGTTGGCAAGGGCGTGTGCTTCGATACCGGCGGGCTGAACATCAAGCCCGGCGCTTCCATGCAATTGATGAAGAAAGACATGGGCGGAGCCGCCAACATCCTCGGTCTTGCTCACATGTTGATGGACAGCGGCGCGAATTGCCGACTGCGTGTCTTGATCCCGGCAGTCGAGAACTCCATCTCCGGCGAGGCGTTCCGTCCTGGCGACATCCTGACCTCGCGAAAGGGCCTCACGGTCGAGATCAACAACACCGATGCCGAAGGCCGGCTCGTGCTTGCCGACGCGCTGGCTCTGGCCGACGAACGCAGACCTGACCTGATCGTTTCGATGGCCACCTTGACCGGGGCGGCCAGGGTTGCGGTGGGGCCAGACCTCGCGCCGTACTATGCGACGGATGACAGAGATGCCGCTGCCTTGGAGGCGGCGGCAAGGTCGGTTCGGGACCCGGTCTGGAGACTTCCTTTCTGGGAGCCGTACGAGAACATGATCGAGCCGGGAATCGCGGATCTGGACAATGCGCCGAAGGGCGGTTTCGCCGGATCGATCACGGCGGCGCTGTTCCTGCGCCGCTTCGTCACGGCTACGCCACGCTACATGCACTTCGACATTTTCGGATGGACACGTGAATCCGCGCCGGGCCGTCCCAAGGGTGGAGCCGGGCAGGGCATCCGCGCGCTCTACAGGGCGTTGCCGGGGATGCTCGAATGAGCGACAGGAGATTCCTGGCGGCAAACGGGCGTGTGGCGAAGAGCGACCTGAAGGGGATTGTCGACGCGGACCTCTTCACTGACGGACAGGTGTTCAGCGTCGCCGAGACTGCCTGGCTGCTTGATTCGCCTGGAGGTCGAGCGGTTCGCCAGTTGATCTTCGGCGACAGGTTTGTCGAACTCGAAAGGGAAGGAAGCTGGAGTTTCGGGCACTCGTCCAAGGATGGATATGTCGGCCATGTCGAGTCGGCATGCCTGGACGAGGACTGGCGCCCCACACACAGGGTCGCGGTGCGCTCCACGTTCGGGCTGGAGCGCGCGAATGCCCGGGCCCTCCCCGTGCAGGCTCTGCACCTGAATTCCGAGGTTCGAGTGATAGAGCGATCCGGCGCATGGTGCCGAATCGCGTCGAGGGATCGCTTTTACGTTCCTGCAGCGCACCTGTCCGAACTCGAGGCGAGGGACGGGGACGTCGCCGGCTGGGCGCGGGTCATGCTTGGGACACCCTATGTCTGGGCCGGGAATTCCGGCTTCGGCATCGATTGTTCCGGCCTGGTGCAGGCGGCGTTCCACGCGGCGGGCCTCGAATGCCCGCCGGACAGCGATCTTCAGGAGGCCATGCCTGGGGTGCGCCTTTCGGAATCCGACTCCCTGAACGCCGGAGACCTCGTTTTCTGGGAAGGTCACGTTGCGATCGCCGGCGGCGAGGACACGCTCATCCATGCAAACGCCCACCACATGGCCGTCGTTGAGGAGCCGGTCGAGACCGCCGTGGCTCGGATTGCGGCAACAGACACGGGGACCGTGACGTCGCGACTGCGGCCAACGCGAAGGACACTGCGGAGGCTGGAGCCGCGAAGGAAACAGGCTACTCGACGACGCGGATGAGCTTCCGCTCAAGGACGCGCAGCACGCCTTTCAGGTCGTGGCCGCGTTTCAGGATACGGCCATCCATGCCAACGACGGAATACATGCCTTCCCGCTCCCGGAGCCTGGGCCGTTTCTCGACCCGGTAGATCGGATGCTCCGAGGTCCGGCGAAAGATCGAGAAGATCGCGGTGTCCTGCAGGAAGGACATGCCGTAGTCGCGCCATTCTCCCGCGGCAACCATGTGACCGTAGATGTTCAGGATTGCCTTCAGTTCGCGGCGATCGAATACCACGCGTTCAGGCACATGCCGGGAATTTGGGGACGGGGTCGGGTACTGGACCGTCATGACCGGAACCCTGCCCTTGGAACTGGATCGAATCAACCCTCGGATTGCGCGCGTGGCTGTCGGCGACTCGCTTGACCCTGGTTCGGCGCTGCGGGCGTCCGGTTGTCGGTGCGTTCAACCTGGCCCAAGTCTCTTGCTTCTGACGCAATTTGCAGCATGGCCCGGGGTATTCTTCTGTCTGTCGTTGTCGTCCGTCTCGGTGTCTTTTACCGTCGCCCCGTGCAACAAAGGACGGCCATGAGCGAAATGACAACAATTGTCGGCGTGATCGGGGGAAGCGGGATCTACGAGATCGAGGGACTCGAAGGTGCCGAGTGGGTCTCTGTCGAGAGTCCCTGGGGAACGCCGTCCGACCAGATCCTGACGGGATCGCTGGAAGGCGTCCGAATGGCGTTTCTTCCCCGGCACGGGAGGGGACACGTTCACTCGCCCACGACCGTGCCCTACAGGGCGAACATTGATGCCCTGAAACGCCTTGGCGTGACGGACGTCGTAAGCGTGTCAGCCTGCGGTTCTTTCCGGGAGGACATGGCTCCTGGCGAGTTCGTGATCGTTGACCAGTTCGTCGATCGGACCTTCGCGCGTGACAAGAGCTTCTTTGGCGAGGGATGCGTCGCCCATGTGAGCGTGGCGCATCCGACCTGCGCGCGACTCGGAGCGGTGGCGGCTGCCGCCGCGGAGGCGGCCGGCGCAAGCGTGCACCGGGGCGGCACGTACCTGGCGATGGAGGGGCCGCAGTTCTCGACGCTTGCGGAATCGGTCATGTACCGGGAGCGCTGGGGGTGCGACGTGATCGGGATGACGAACATGCCGGAAGCGAAGCTCGCGCGGGAAGCGGAGCTTTGCTATGCATCGGTCGCCATGATCACGGACTACGACAGTTGGCACCCTGACCATGGCGAGGTGGACGTGACAGAGATCATCAAGACCTTGACGGGCAATGCGGAGAAGGGTCGCGCACTCGCGGCGGGGCTGCCCGGCCGGCTGGGCGCATCCCGACATCGGTGCCCGCACGGATGCGACCGGGCGCTGGAACATGCGGTGCTGACGCAGCCGGATGCGCGCGCTCCAGATGTCGTGGCCAGGCTTGATGCAGTCGCCGGCCGTGTGCTGAATTGAACGAACTGCGACCTTTCCGTCCGGTCCGAGCGGCCGGGCCCTAAGACGGAAATGCCGATGAAAGACATCAAGGACTACATCCGGACCATCGCGGACTTTCCCCATGAAGGAATCATGTTCCGCGACGTGACGACACTCTTTTCGGATCCGCGTGGGCTGCGGATCTGCGTCGACCAGCTGTTGCATCCCTTTGCCGACCAGGAAATCGACAAGGTCGTGGGGCTTGAGGCACGTGGATTCATCATCGGGGGCGCGATCGCGCATCAACTGTCGGTCGGGTTCGTGCCTGTGCGAAAGCAGGGAAAGCTGCCCGGCGCCACGCTCAGCCAGGACTACGAACTTGAGTACGGCGAGGCGGTCATGGAGATCCATGACGATGCCATCGACGCAGGAGACAAGGTGCTCTTGGTCGACGACCTGCTCGCAACGGGAGGCACGGCCGAGGCCGGGATCAGGCTCGTCGAACGTCTGGGCGGCGACATTGTCGGATGCAGCTTCATCATAGACCTGCCGGAACTTGGCGGGCGTGCCCGGCTGGAAGCGCTCGGGATGGAAATTCACACGCTGTGCGAATTCGGCGGGGCATGATGCGCCTAGCCGCCGTTGCGCCGGCATTTGGTGAGTTCCCGGCCGCCAAGACCGCCGGTCGGAATTTCCTGCGTGCACGGGAACGTGAGTGTCAAACCGGGCGCGATCCAAACTTGTTCCCGGTCGGCAGGGGATGTAACTTGCACCATCATGCGCTTGCCTGACACGAACATCCGGAACGGGCGTCCGCAACGACTTGCGGACGCGCCACGCCAAGTGTTCTCGAACCTTCGGGCATAGGCCAATCGCGCCAATGAAAGCACGCAACCCTTGCAAAGTTGAATGACCATGACCGCTCCGCGCACTCTCTATGACAAGATCTGGGACGACCATGTCGCCCATGAAGCCGAGGACGGCACGTGCCGTCTGTACATAGATCGCCACCTTGTTCACGAGGTGACGAGCCCGCAGGCCTTCGAAGGTCTTCGAATTGCAGGCCGCAAGGTCCGGGCGCCGGAGAAGACGGTGGCCGTCCCGGACCACAACGTGCCAACGGATCCGACCCGCCTGGAGGGAATCAAGGACGAGCAGTCGCGGATCCAGGTCGAAGCCCTGCGCCAGAATGCCAGGGAGTTCGACATCGAGCTCTACGACATCAACGACGACCGGCAGGGAATCGTTCACATCATCGGGCCAGAGCAGGGCTGGACCCAGCCGGGCATGACGATCGTGTGCGGGGACAGCCACACGGCAACGCATGGGGCCTTCGGAGCGCTGGCTCACGGCATCGGCACGTCGGAGGTCGAGCATGTGCTCGCGACCCAGACGCTGATACAGAAGAAGTCGAAGAACATGCTGGTCGAGGTTGAGGGCGATCTGGCGCCCGGCGTGACGGCCAAGGACATCACGCTCTCGATCATTGGCAGGACCGGAACCGCCGGCGGAACCGGCCATGTCATCGAATATGCGGGCAGAGCTATCCGGAACCTGACCATGGAAGGCCGCATGACGGTCTGCAACATGGCGATCGAGGGTGGTGCGCGCGCGGGGCTTGTCGCTCCCGACGAAAAGACGATCGAATACGTCAAGGGGCGCCCTCACGCGCCAAAGGGCGGGCAGTGGGAACTGGCACTGGCCTACTGGAGCACGCTGCAATCCGACGAGGATGCGCACTATGATCAAGTGGTCAGGATGGACGCGAACGAGATTCCGCCTGTGGTCACCTGGGGCACGTCTCCGGAAGACGTGCTGCCGATCACGGGCGAAGTGCCGGATCCTGAAAGCTTCGAGGGCGGCAAGATCGAGGCCGCTCGGCGGTCGCTCGCCTACATGGGCTTGACGCCTGGACAGAAGCTGAACGAGATCGAGATCGACACGGTGTTCATCGGATCCTGCACGAACGGCAGGATCGAGGATCTGCGCGAGGTCGCGAAGATCATGGAAGGTCGCAGGGTGAAAGACGGCCTGCGCGCAATGATCGTGCCGGGCTCCGGCCTGGTGCGACTTCAGGCCGAGGAGGAGGGCATTGCGCAAAGGCTGCAGGAAGCCGGCTTTGATTGGCGAATGGCCGGTTGCTCGATGTGCCTTGGCATGAATCCCGACCAGCTCAGCCCCGGCGAACGGTGCGCATCGACGTCCAACCGGAACTTCGAGGGGCGGCAGGGCTACAGGGGTCGGACGCATCTCATGAGCCCTGCCATGGCCGCTGCCGCGGCGGTCACCGGTCGCCTGACGGACGTGCGCGACCTGATGTAGCCGCCTCTTCAGCCGCGGTTCCAGCATCTTCTTTCCGCGAACACGGCGTTGGTGCGCTTGCGCCACTTGAAGCGCTGATGCAGAAAGGCGCCACCTCTGCAAGGGATGAATCGATGAAGAAATTCACCAAGCTTTCCGGCGTTGCTGCGCCAATGCCGCTGGTCAACATCGACACGGACATGATCATTCCGAAGCAGTTCCTGAAGACGATCAAGCGGACGGGGCTCGGCGCAAACCTCTTTGACGAGATGCGGTTCGACCGCGACGGGACCGAGATCGAGGATTTCGTGTTGAATCGGCCCGCATTTCGCGAAGCCCGGATCCTGGTTGCGGGTGACAATTTCGGCTGCGGCTCCAGCCGGGAGCACGCGCCTTGGGCGCTTCTCGATTTCGGCATTCGCTGCGTGATATCGACCAGCTTCGCGGACATCTTCTACAACAACTGCTTCAAGAACGGCATCTTGCCGATCAAGCTTCCGAAGGAGCAGGTGGACGCCCTCATGGAGGATGCCGAACGGGGCTCCAACGCGCGGATGACTGTTGATCTCGAGGAGCAGACAGTCACCGGTTCGGACGGCGAGGTGTTCGGTTTCGAGGTTGATCCTTTCAGGAAGCACTGCCTGCTGAACGGCCTTGACGACATCGGCCTGACGGTCGAGACCGCCGCAGCGTCGATAGATGCGTATGAGGCGAAGGCTGCTGAACGGCGACCATGGCTTTGAACCTTGGGAACCTGAAGGCAGGTGTTGTCTTGAAATTCGACGCTATGAGTGTTCGCCGATTCTCCCGGCAGGGCGCGTGGCGGCAGGGCAGGGCCATGAAGTTGCCGGGAGCCTGCCTGACGCTCGGGCGCGTCCTGATTGCATTTTCCATGTTGTTTCAACCTGCATCTGCCGCAGACCTGCCCAAGCCGATTTCATGCTACCAGGACAGCACCAATGCGAAGGACATCGAGGCCTACATGTCCTGTTTCACCGCCGACGCTGAAATGATCGACGTGTCCCGCACCTTTGCCGGTCAGGAGGCAATTCGTGCCTGGGCGTTGCGTGAGGTCATTCCGGGCGGCGAGACCTTCAGGCATCGCAGGATTCTGGAGCAGGAGACGGGATACGCAAAGACCGAGGTGAACTGGCTGAACTGGGTCGTTCACTACACCTATTGGTGGGACGAGGCTGGCAAGATCACCCGAATGTCCCTCCAGTACGCAGATTGAGACGAGGCCATGAAACGCGCACTCGTAACCGGGGCCAATCGCGGCATTGGATTCGCCATCGCAGAGGGATTGTCCGCCAGTGGAATCGAGGTCCTGCTCGGCTCCCGCGACCTGGATGCAGGCAGAAGCGCGGCGAAACGGATAGGTTCGATCCCGATTCAGCTGGACGTGGCAAGACCTGACAGCATTTCCCGCGCCGTCCGGGACGTGGGGCCTGTCGACATACTCGTCAACAACGCTGGCGTCCTGGGCTCTGGCGGTGTTCTGGACGATCCGGGTGATTTCACGGACTGCATGGAGGTCATGGTTCGGGGCCCGTTCCTCCTGATGCATCATCTGATCCCGCACATGGTCTCGCAAGGCTACGGTCGCGTCGTCAACGTTTCTTCAGGATGGGGGGCATTCTCGCGTGGCGTAGAAGGGCCGGGCGGGTACGGTGTCGCAAAGGCCGCACTCAACGCACTGACGGTTTCCGCGGCACGCACTCTGCCGAATGCAGTAAAGGTGAACGCGATGTGTCCGGGATGGGTTCGCACGCGCATGGGCGGTGCGGGTGCCAGCCGGTCACCGGAGGAGGGCGCAGAGACGGCAATTTGGCTGGCAACGCTTGACGAGTACGGTCCGACCGGCGGGTTCTTCAGGGACAAGCATTCGATCGACTGGTAGGGCGGCAATTCAAGTTGATGCGAAGATGCCAAGCGCCAGAGCAGGCTGCCAATGGTTCCAAATCGCCAAGTCGCCTGTGACGAGGGCGCATTCCTCGCTGCCGCTGGCCTGGCTTGATGTCCCGACTGATTGGGGGCGGCGCTTGTTGACGCCGGATTTGCGCCGCGCTAGGCGGCACGCGTCCAGTTCCTGGAGGGCAACGCAATGAGCACCCCGTCGATTCTCATTCTTCCCGGCGACGGCATCGGTCCAGAAGTCATGGCGGAAGTCCGCAAGATCATGGACTGGTTTGGATCGAATCGGGGCCTGACCTTTGACGTCGGTGAGGACCTGGTCGGTGGCGCCGCCTATGACGCCCACGGCGTGCCGCTGGCGGATGCCACCATGGAGCAGGCGCAGGAGGTTGATGCCGTGCTCCTGGGGGCCGTTGGCGGTCCGAGGTACGACGAGCTTGACTTTCAGCTGAAGCCCGAGCGAGGGCTCTTGAGGTTGCGCAAGGAAATGGATCTCTATGCCAATCTGCGGCCTGCGCAGTGCTTTGACGCATTGGCGGAATTCTCCTCCCTGAAGGCGGATGTCGTGGGTGGGCTCGACGTAATGATCGTTCGTGAGCTGACGTCTGGCGTATATTTCGGCGAGCCACGCGGCATCGTGAAGGAAGGAAACGAGCGAGTCGGCATCAACACGCAACGCTACACGGAAAGCGAGATCGCGCGTGTTGCCCGCTCCGCGTTCGATCTGGCGCGGAAGAGATCCGGCAAGGTCTGCTCGATGGAAAAGGCCAACGTGATGGAGTCGGGCGTCCTTTGGCGCGAGGTCGTGACCGAGGTTCATGCGGCCGAGTATTCCGATGTCGAGCTCAGTCACATGTATGCCGATGCCGGCGCGATGCAGTTGACGCGCTGGCCCAAGCAATTTGACGTCATCGTAACCGACAACCTGTTCGGAGACCTCTTGTCAGACCTTGCGGCGATGCTGACAGGCTCGCTCGGAATGCTGCCTTCGGCATCGCTGGGAGCCCGGATGGAAAACGGTCGCCCCAAGGCGCTCTACGAACCGGTGCATGGTTCCGCTCCGGACATAGCGGGGCAGGGCAAGGCCAATCCCATTGCCTGCATCCTGAGCTTCGCGATGGCACTCCGCTACAGCTTTGACAAGGGCGACGAGGCGACCCGCCTTGAACGGGCGGTCGAGGCCGTCCTGGCCGACGGTCTCCGCACGCCGGACCTCATGGGACCAGAGGGCGGGTCGCCGGCATCCACTTCCGAGATGGGCGATGCAGTGATCGGCAAGCTGAGCGCCACCCTTTGAGCGAGGCCCGGCAATCCAACCTCCACGGAGTCCTCTTTGCAATCCTGGGGTTTGCCGCGTTTTCGACGCATGACGCCGTGATCAAGTACCTCGGCGGCGGCTACGCGCCGTTCCAGATCCTTTTCTTCAGCGTCCTGCTCAGCTTTCCCTTCGCCACGCTCATGCTTCTGCGCGACAAGGAGGTCGGCACTCTCAGGCCGCACAACCCGGGCTGGGTGGCCATGCGAACGGCTGCAGCCGTAGTGACCGCCGCTTCCGCGATCTTTGCGTTTTCAGTCCTTCCGATCGCACAGGTCTACGCGTTCATCTTTGCCGCTCCGTTTCTGATCACGATCATGTCCATTCCGATGCTGGGTGAACGGGTAGGTGTCCATCGCTGGGCAGCCGTCCTGATCGGCCTTGCAGGCGTGTTGATTGTCCTGCGCCCTGGCGTTGAGCCGCTGACATCCGGACATGTCGCGGCCCTCGCGGCGGCGGCCGGAAGTGCCCTGGTTTCGGTCATCACCCGGAAGGTGGGGCGGGAGGAGCGTGCGGCGGTGCTCATGCTTTACCCTATGATGACCAATGTCGTGCTGATGGGCGCGATCCTGCCCTTCGTATACCGCCCAGTTCCGGTCGAGCACATGGGCCTCTTCGCCCTGGTTGCGATTCTCGGGTACGGTGGCGGGCTTTGCATCATTGCCGCCTACAAGCGTGGCGATGCAGCGACCGTTGCGCCGGTTCAGTATTCGCAGATCATTTGGGGTGCGGGCCTGGGTCTGCTGTTCTTTGCCGAAGTGCCCGATTTTGCGACGGGACTGGGCGCGGCCGTGATCATCGCTTCCGGAATTTATGTCGTGATCCGGGAAAGCCTGGGCGGCCGCTCGGAAAACACGCCTGTCCTGCGTACCCGGACCCGGACCGGCGCGGCCTCCTCCCCGAACATCGGCGCCATGCTTCGGGCCCGTGCCGAACGCGTCGCACCCGGTCACGAGGCACTTGCAAAGTCACGCAAAGCGGAGTAGTCCCGCCTTTCGTCGGAGTGTAGCTCAGCCTGGTAGAGCACTGTCTTCGGGAGGCAGGGGTCGTGAGTTCGAATCTCGCCACTCCGACCAAAGATCAGGACCTTTCGCGCCTCTCCGACACTTCTGGAGCCAGTGTCACCAAGGTCACGTCACCAAATTCAATTCAGTTGCGCGTGGGCGAAGTGCCCGCGAGATCGAAGACCGGCGTCTCAAACTCATCCATAGTGACGTTGATTCCATTGGCGATTGAGCGCTTCGCCAATCCCTTGGACCACCACGCTGTCAAGACACCGTCCGGGAAAGTGGAGTTCTCTCCCGCCCCCGAAAGTTTCGCCGCTCCGGAACCCCCAATGCACCCAGTTTGACAATGATCGATTCCAGGTTCCACTTGGAAGGCAGACCAAATCAAAGAAGCGCCTGTTCATCGCCATGGCCGACGCTCTTCAACGTCCCTTGGCCCTTGTGACTGGCGATTCCGTACAAGTCTTTCCCGACCAAACTCTGGACATCCGCCCCTTGGCATCAAGATGGCTGGCGCGGATTCGGTCGATGACCGGCAGTCCACTGTCAAGCACGGCCTTTGCGGCAGCCGTTCGTTGATCTGGCACTTGTCCGGGATGGCGACAACCCTGCCTCGCTTCTTCGCACCTGCAAAGCCAGTCTTGCGTCAGTTCAAGGGGCGTGCCTCAACCTTGGACCGTTGGATTGCCAGGCGGATTGGGTCGCGACCCTGAATGTTCAAGTGTAGAGCACAAGGGGGCAGTGGTCCGACACTTCCGGATCGTAGATGACATCGAAGCTCTGCACCGCGTCACTGCGGTCTATGAACATGTAGTCCGCGAACTTGCCGGGCCTCTGGTAGTAGGAGCTCCTTGTGCCCATGAAGCCTCTGCTGGTCACAAGCTCAGTCAGTCCGGCATCGGTCAGGATGCCGATCGTTTCGCTGTCCGGTTCCACGTTGAAGTCCCCGCAGAGGATCGAGAGATCTTCGGGTTCCGAAATCGAACGTGACAGATCAAGCAACCGATGAGCCTGGGCAGTGCGTTCTGGCGTGTCCATTTTTCCGGCGAGGTCGCGCAAGCCATGCATGTGGGTGATGCAGACAGGCCCTTCGCGAACGTAGTCAAAGACTCGGACGGCATGTGCATTCCGCGACCTGGGATGATCGCCGAAGCCTGAATGCGCAAAATTCTTGTGGATGAAGCCCTGCGCCTGGCCGATCACGGGATGAGACTCGTGGACGAATGTCGCCAACCCCCATTGCGACGGAATGGACGTGTCTTGATCCCAAAGCACTCCCTGGGCTGCCGGACAGAAGGTCGCGACGTGATCAGGTAGGACCTGACATACATCTCGGAAGAAGTTTGCCCTTTGCGGCAGAACGTGATCGCCGTCGCGATAAGTCAACCAGTCCTTGTCGGTTGCCGGACTGTGAACGACTTCTTGAAGGCAAAGTACATCCGGCGCCTCTTCGGACAGATAGGACATCAAGTGCTCCCATAGCTTTCCGCCCCAGCCATTGAGACAAGTGACCTTCATTCTCGGTTCCTCACGATCGGTTCAAGGAAAGGCACCCATGCAGCCCCGAGAGCTTGCCGGAATTCCCTCGTCGCAGTCTGAGCCGATTCTTGCACGCCAAGGATAGTGGCCGATGCAATGTCGGTCCAAGCGCCATGGTCGGGCGGTCGCAAGTTAGTTTCGCTCACGGAGCGTGTCCCGCTGGTCATGGTTTTGCCATTTTCGATCAGGCCAGGCGGAGCTCATGCGCCACCGCTCCTTCCCGCGAAGCCGCGCATCGATCCCTCAAAACTTTTGGTCATGCACGGCGGACAGAGGACCCGGAAGGCAAAGGGGCTAGAATTGCCTTGCAGGAGGGATCACTGATGCGGCGGATTCCTGCCCGCCTGAATTTCCTGAACACGTTTGGACCAGGTGGAGCGAATGTAGGCGAGAATGTTCCAGATATCCTCTTCCGTGATGACATCCGCAAAGCCTGGCATTGCGCTCTTGAAGTTGGTGATCCCCCTTTCGGCCAGCGCGCCTTCTCCGCCTGATGCCGTGTAGGCATAGAGCAATTGGTTGTCATGGTGCCACGTATGCCCTGTCTCGTCGTGCGGCGGGGCTGGGAGAGTGCCGTCGGCGTTCGGAGACCGCCAGTTTGGTTGTCCTTCGAGGTTTGCGCCATGGCAGGACGCGCAGTGTTCCTTGTACAGGACCTGGCCTGAAACGATGTCCCGATCGTCGAGTTCATGACCGGCCAGAACGACGGCGGGGAACAGGAACGGCCATAATGCGAAGGCAAGCCTGTTCAAGTGACCTCCACCCAAGTCTTCATGCCTGTGACAGAATGTCCCAGCATGTGGCAGTGCAACAGCCACTTTCCGGGGTTGCCGAAGATGCAAATGATGTCTCGACTTTCCCTCGCTTCGACCAGCGTTGTGTCGCGAAGCGGCCCTAGTGTCCCGTCACCGCCGACCTCGTGGAAATGATGGCCATGGAGGTGAATGCCATGAGGAAAAGACGTGTCGTTCACCAGGGTCATTCCAACCACGGTTCCCCGCTGTACCTGGAACCAGGGAGCTTCCGGCAATCCAGACACACCATTGAAGGACCAGATGTCATCGCCGGGGTGCTGCCCTCCCATGGCTCCACCTTGCATCCTCAAGGTCACATGCATGTCTGCATCACCGTTGGTCGTCGAAAGGTTGTTCGGTGGGAGGGGGACAATCGGGGATGTTCGCGGCGCAGGGTTCAAGCCCTCAGCGTTGATGGTCGCCAAGGGATATTGTTCTTGGCCGGTCCAGAAGCTGAACTCGATGTCACCGGTAACATCAGCGATGATGTCTGCACGTTGTGCTGGAGCAAGGTGGATCGTGTCGGCGGACTGTAGTCCTTTGAGCGGCATGCCGTCCAAAGCGACAAGGTTGCCCTGAACCCCGCCAATGTCGACCGGAAACACCCGGGCATTGGCAGTGTTGATCAACCGGAGCCGAACACGGTCTCCCTCAAGTACGGTAGATTGCGACACGATTGCCTTCGCGTAGTTCCCCAAGCGGCCAGCGTGGGAAAAGTGGAACATCGAATTGAAGTCGTCGCGGAGTTCGCCAGTTTGTTCCAACCACCAGTCGTCGATCATGACGATGATGTCTGCATCAACTGCCGGCGGTCTCCTTTCCTCCACGATCAGTGGCCCGTAGAGCCCCCGTGCGACCTGTTCCCAGGAGCGGCTGTGCGAGTGATACCAGAAAGTGCCTGCGTCGGGCGCGATGAATCGATATTCGAAGCTCTCTCCGGCGGGGACAGCGTCCTGCGTCAGGTCCGGAACTCCATCCATCGCGTTGTCGATCCGGATACCATGCCAGTGAACCGACGAAGGCTCACCGGTGCGGTTTTCGAAATTCACGACGAGCTCGTCGCCCTGCCTGACCCGAAGAACCGGACCCGGCGTGCTCCCGTTGAAGCCGAGCGAAGGGGTGGTGCCTGATCCTTCCGGCAGGATCTGCGCAGCGACGGGCTCAGCGGTAAGCTTCACCGTGCTGGCCCTGCTCCAAGCGGGGACGAGAGCCGCCGCCGTTGAAGCAAGGAAAGTTCGTCTCGATAGCGGCATTCCTACTCACGATAGATCGAGTGACAGGACCTGCAACTCGCACCAAGGCTGCCCACTGCCGACACGAGATCTTCCGGCGCAACGATGGAAGTAGACAGCCCGGCCGCAACGCTCTCAAGTTCGGACGCCTTCGCGCTGAAATCTTCGAAGCTGGTCCAGATCTCTGGCCTGGCCTCCGACATTGGATCGGTCTCGTTTGCTTCGAACAGTCCCGGCACGGCGGAGGCGTGGTCCGCGATGGCAGCCGCCGCGTCCCTGGCCGCTTCGGCATCGAACTCCGTCGCTCCCCTTGCCATCATCCCAAGGGTTTTCATGTTTTCAGAAATTGCACTCATTGCGGCCATTCTGGCCTTGACGGCTGGATTCTGAACGCCCTGGTGCGCCAAGGCGGCGGTTGCTGCAATGAGGGCTGTTCCCAACGTGATGCGTCGCACTTTCATGCCTTGTTCCTCGTATTCGGTTGGTCCTGTTGGTCTGCTGCAATTCGCGCATTTGGGCAATGATCATGACGACATCTTCTCGTATCAGGCCCTTGACCGTGGACAAGTTTGCGAACGGCCAGTAGTGCTGCCTGACGTCCGGTGGCACATCCTGCGGAATGGCCTTGGCTCCGGGATGTGATGGCTCGCAGTTTTTGCGAAGCGGCGACGAGGCGACATCATCCTGTCCGGCCGCATCGACCCCGTTGCGGACTGGGCACTTGGCTTCAAACGTGGCCTTCCCGATCCGTGCTATGTAGGGCGGTGACTCTGGAACCGCAATGCTCACCAGCAATGGTGCCGGATGTTCAAGAGCGACTGGCACGATGGGCACCTGATCGCCCGGCTGCGCGCTCAACAAGGAAGTCAAGCTACTGGTTTCCATGAGAAAAAGGGAAAGTCTGTACAGTTCGCATTCGAACTCCCGTTGTGTCATCAGTCTTCTAGAGCTTCCAGCGGCTGGAAGGTCAAGCAATGAGCCATGACGATTGCGCGAGCACCCACTTTGCCATGTCGGCCATCACCGGACTTTTGGTCATGAACACGAAACTCAAGGCAACGTTGCTGATTGCGCAGACGCGGGCAGACTTCAGTTTGCGTTCATGGCTGAGATCGAAGACGGCGGGATCTGCACTTGAAACATTATAGGTTGTCGAGGTAGCCAGTCCTGGAGTGCGATCATTCGCTTGCGCATGATCTCCGAGTGGTCAAGGCTATCGCGTCGCTCCAATCCGTGCAGGATGACGTGTCCGGCCAGGATCTTTCGACAGCGGCTGATCAGTTGAGCACCGCCGGTTCAGTTTATCTTCTTGGTCAGCTGCACTCGGCTCCGGTCGTCGACTCTCTTAGCTACATGCTCACGAAGATCGGAATGAAGTACTCAAGCGGCGGCTTGGCGACGCATATGGCCGGGACAATCCCCGTCGACGACGTCCTGGTCGCTGTATCGTTTCGATACTATGCAATCGAAGTAGTCTCGATTTCGGAAAACCTGAAAGGCGCGGGCACCAATGTCGTTGCGATTGAGGACAGCACGCTGTCGCCGCTGGAAAAGTCTGCCGATGCATTGCTCGTTGGGCCAGAAAATCGCCACACACTCTCATGGTCGATTGCCGCCCCAATGTGCATTTCCCAAGCGCTGGTTCTTGCAACTGCAGCGCGGCTGCAAGTTGACGCCGATCTTCCGGAAATTCCGACCGTGACACGGGCTTGACTGTTTCGGGCAAGTTGTGCCGCACGGGCCTTTGGGTGCCCGTGCGGTGTCGTCAATGGCATCGATCCGGCATCGGAGATAGTCGTGATCAACCGTGCCAAAGGGACATTGCCCGCATGGGCCGACGTTGCCCGGCGGTGACGAGGCAAGTGGAATCTCGGATGCGATTTTGCCCGCCGCAACGTTCTCGTGGTCGGGTCGCTCAACCTCGCTGGCAACCGATTTGCCGGTCGAATCCCAATGTTGCGGAGATCTACATCGTGCAAGCCGGTTCGCACCGTCGAATCAATGCACGCAATTGCGCTTCAGGCCCTATAGGCCGGCAGTGGCGACCGGTCTTGAAGCGCGATCATCCGCTTGAGCATCAATTCAGACAGTTCGTGCCGGGCCGTCTGTCCGGCAGGTTGATCGTACAGGTTGGTGAGTTCGTCAGGATCGGCCGAAAGATCGTACAACTCGTTCCAGTCTTCACCTTCTCGCAACGACATTCTGTACCTGTCCGTCACGATGGTCCGCACTCTCTGAGGCCGGTCAAATCCGATCATGAGGCGCTGGCTGTCTTCTTCGATGATGACAGCCTCCGGCGACGCAGACGAAAGCAGGTCGCGGCCCTGGATGCCGTTGTAGGGCTGGATTCCGGCCCTGGCCAGGATCGTGGGCGCGATGTCGATGGATGACGCAAGCCCACCGTCGACCTGCCCATGGCCCGGAGACCTGGGATCATGCCAGATGAACGGCACCCTGATGATGCCTTGGTAATGCAGGAGCAACTTCAGCATGAGCCCGTGATCGCCCATGTGGTCGCCGTGGTCAGACGAGAAGATGACGACGGTGTCCTCGGAAAGGCCGAAAACATCCAGCCGCCTGAGCACCCGCCCGATGGCGTCGTCGATCATGGTGATCATGCCGTAGGTCAAGGCGATGATCGATCGGGCTTCGTCTTCCGTTACCGCGAAGGGGTCTTGGCTGTCTCGAGAGTCGCTCCCTTTCTCGAGCGCCTCACGCATCGCCCGGATCGGTGGGAGGTTTCCCTGGCCGAAAGAGGCGGGGAGCGGGATGTCGGCAGGATCATACATGTCCCAGTAGCGGCCCGGAGGCGTGAACGGATGGTGAGGGTCCGGGAACGACATTTGCAGGAAGAACGGCTCTTCGCTCGCTGCACGATCGGACAGCCAGGCTTCGGTTCGATCAGCGATCCACGATGTCGAATAGAGCTCTTCAGGGACTGCCGTCCGCCACGCCTGTGGCGCGTTGATGCGACTGCCTGACAGCGCGTTCTTCGGCCCTGCGAGCTCGTCGAAGTCCGGGCGCTGCCGGCGAGCCCAAAGCAGGTAGTCGCCGCAGGCACGATCCCCGTGATCTGCAACCACTTCAACATGTTCGAAGCCGTAGAAGTCTCCTCCCGTTCGCTCCGCGAGCGGACGTCTCCATTGCGGGGCGACTTCGAGGTCATAGTCGGGCGTGTGCCGGTTGTTCTTGATCGCATCGCGGAGGTGCCGGCTTGGGGCGACGAGGCCCTCGGCCGGTTCGTACCTGTTCGTGGCAGGAAGACCCGTAAAGCATTGCAAGTGGGACTTGCCAATGAGGCCCGTCCGGTATCCGGCGTCCCGAAGCAGTTCCGCGAATGTCGTGTGGTCCCTAGACAAGGGTATGCCGTTGTGACGGACCCCGTGGGCTGAGCACATCCGTCCGGTCATGATCGAGGCGCGGTTCGGCATGCAGATCGGGTTGGCTACATAGAAGCGATCCCATCTCGTGCCTTTGGCCGCAAGCCGATCGATATTGGGTGTCCGGACTATCGAGTTGCCGCCACTGCCGAGGTGGTCGGCCCGATGCTGATCCGTGATGATGAACAGGAAGTTTGGTCGCTTGGTCAAGAATCATCCTCCGGATTCGGGGACGTACGCAAGGCCGACCGGACATCCCATGCCACCAGGCAAAGGCCGACGAGGATTGCCGGGACGTGGATTGCCGGGTCGGGGGCCAGCATTGCGAACGCGGCAAGAAATCTGGCGACAATCTCCGGCATTGTCAGCATGCGGCGATCGTGTCCTGAGAGCGCGGAAGAGAACAGCCAGATGCAGAAGCACGTCCTGGCGACGATCCAGATGAATGGCAGCAGGTTGAACTCCTCGATGACCAGAAGGGTCGGGTAGAAAGCGAAGACGAAGGGAATGATGAATTTTGCCATTCCCAGGCGGAACGACATGATTGCGGTCGTCAGGGGGTTGGCCCCGGCAATCGGGGCGGCGGCATAGGCCGCGATGGCGACTGGCGGTGTTAGCGAGGATGCAACCCCGTAGTAGAAGACGAACATGTGGGCGGTCAGCATCGAGACGCCCATGGCCTGGATGGCAGGTCCCATGACCAGTATGATGATGAGGTAGGCGGGAAGCGTGGGCATGCCCATGCCTAGGACCAGTGCGCCCGCCATGGCGACCAGCAGAGCAGAGAACAGGCTGTCGCCCCGGATTGTGGAAATGACGTTGGCGAGCTTGAGCCCCAGACCGGTCGAGTCCAGCGACCCGACGAGGATCCCGATGGCGGCAATGGCAATCAGAAGCGTCGCGCCCGACTGCGCGCCCTTGATAAATGCCCGCCAGACCCGCAACGGGTCGGACCGGACTTCAGGATTGATGACCGACAGGGCTAGGAGAACGACGACGGCATTGAAGCCGGCTGCAGATGTTGAAGACCCTGCCACGAGCGAGCCAATCACGGTCAGGATCGGGCCGACGAACAGGACCGAGTTTATCAGGTCGACCTGGGTGATCCGGTCACTGACGGCAAGCGGTTCAACTTTGATTCCTTGCCTCCGAGCCTCGACCGTTACGGCTGAAAACAGGCTGAAATAGTAGAAAAGCGCAGGAACGAGAGCGGCGACGATGATGTTCAGGTATCCGATGCCGGTCAGGTCGGCCATGACCAGGGCCGCAGCCCCCATGATCGGTGGCATGATCTGCCCGCCGGAAGAGGCCGTCGCCTCGATCCCCGCAGCAAAGGTTGGGGAAAAGCCCCGCTTCTTGATCATCGGGATGGTGAAGGTGCCGGTGCCGACGATGTTGGCAACGGTGGAACCCGACATGGTTCCGAACAGGGATGACGCCAGAATCGCTGCATGGGCGGGCCCGCCCCGGGTTCGCCGCGTCACGAGGAATGCGAATTTCAGAAGCGTGTCGCCGGCTCCCGTGCCTTCCAGGAGGACGCCGAAAATGATGAAGATGAAGACCGTCGACAGAACGATGTTCGTGATGGATCCGAAGACACCCTTGTTGGTGTTGTACCACAACGCCTCCGCAACCTCCGTCAGCGTGAATCCTGTGTGGGCGAGAATGCCGGGCAGATCCTTGCCGACGAGCAAGTAAAGGACTCCAAAGGCGCCAACCCCGAAGAGTCCCCAGCCCCATAGCCTGCGGCAAATCTCCAGGAAGACCACGAGTCCCGCCAAGGCGGGCCAGGCATCTGCCTGGGTCACGTCGTACAGGGCGACTTCCATCCGTGACTGCACGAAGTAAAAGGACCAGATCGCCCAGAGGCCGGCGGCCATCAGGGCGACATCCATCGCCAAGTGTGCGGAGGCGCGAGCGCCGGTGACGGGACCCTTCGCGTCCCGCCGGGCTCTGGGAACTGCGATGCCGGCCAGCAGGGCCAGGGCAAAGCCCCCGGCGCGATGAAACTTGGGTTCGACGAGACCGACGCCCGAACTGTAGAGCGCGATTGCACCGAGCAGACAGCAGGTCAGTGCGGACAGCAACGCAAACACATTTGCCGTTCCGCCAGACCTTTGGGTCTCCGAGGTCATCAGATCGGTCCCAGCCTGGTCCGAGGAGGTACGGGTGGGCCGCATCGGCGGTCCACCCCGGGCATCGTTCAGGGACGCAACGCGTCCGGGATCGAAACCCCCGCTTCGTCATAGTATTTCGCTGCACCGGGGTGCAGGGGAACATTGACGGAGGTGAACGCGGTCTCCGGCGTGATGTCCCTCAGGAAGAACGCGGTCGCGTGGACCTCGTCCAGGTTCTCCCAGAACGACCTTGTCGCGACGTAGACCACATCTTCAGACACGCCTGCGTGAGTGCCTACGAACTGGGTGAAGCCCAGTGCAGTGATGTCGCCGACCGTCAGCTGCCCCTTGTATACACCGCCGTCGAACTTGAGCATCCCGCGACCTGGACGTCCGAAGAGAGCCTGCATCGCCTCCGAGCCGATCACGTCGTCTGGAATCGAGAGAATGCGGAATTCGCCTGACAGTCCGAATTGCTCGATCTTTGAAGAACCGATTTCCGCCGGACGGACCATCATGTCGATCTTGTTGTCCGCGAGCGCGGCGTAGCCTTCGCCCCAGTTCAGACGGACCGCATTGTAGTCCTTTCCCGGCTCGTAGCCGGTTATGATCTTGATCAGCGCCTCGGAGGTCGCGGACGCCGATCCCGCCGGCGGCCCCGTGAAGACCGTCTTGCCCTTGAGGTCCTCCCAGGTCTCGATGCCAGACCCCGCCAAGGTCACGGGATGATAGGCGCCGGCCTTGAAACCGAGAATGGCGCGAAGCTGACCAGCCGCCTCGGGTGCGTCGTCGACGCTTTCGTACATCCGAGCCTGGTTCTTCATCAGGTTTACAAGCGACGGAACGGTTGAGAAGAAGTCGATTTCCTGCCGACCGCCCTTCAGCATGGACTTGGTCAGCGTTTGTCCGGCATTGACCTGGATCTCGACTCCAGCCTTTCCGGCCTGGTTCACGAATGTCACGAACATCGTGTGTACCGGATCGCCGACACCTGCGGTTTCGCCCTTGAATATCTGCGCTCCAGAGGCGGTGGGCGTCGCAATGGCGGCGGTCAGCAATGCCGCAGCCGAGAGAATTCTGAAGTTGAACACGGATTCCTCCCTTGGTTTTCGGGGAAACTAGCAAAGGAAATACATCTGATATAATCAAAGATTCTGCACATAACATAAAGGATTGCTATGAAACTCGATCCGAAGCACCTCGCCCAGCTCTCGGTCATTGTCGAGGCAGGCTCCTTCCAATCCGCGGCGGACAGGCTTGGATTGACCCAGCCCGCTCTCAGCCGCAACATGAAGGCGTTGGAGGTGCGGCTGGGAACAACCTTGTTCAATCGCGAAGGACGAAAGTCGGTGCCCAACACGCTTGGCCTCAGGCTCGCCCGCAACGGCCAGGCCATTCGGCTGGCTGAAGAGCAGGCAGGCATCTTGGCTGGTCAATCCGCGAAAGGTACTGTCGGAGAACTCAGAATCGGGGCGCCGCCAATCGTCGCAGGAAGGTTCCTTAGCAGCGCGATGGCAGGCTTCATCCGGGAGAACCCGAACTGCGTAGTCGAGATGAGGACGGGCCTCGTGCACGAACTGCGTACCATGCTCGAACGCGGTCAGGTGGACGTCGTCCTCGGCCCACGGAGCCTAGCCGAGCCTTCGGACGGGCTGGACTATGTTCAACTCATCGATGATCGCGTCGGAATCCTGTGTCGCACCGGTCATCTCCTGACATCTCGAAAGCGTGTGATGCCGTCGGACCTGGAGTCGCAGGCGTGGCTGGCTCATTCTAGGGGCAGCCTGTTGCGGCAACAGACAGAGGCCGCGATGATCGCATCCGGCGTGGTGTCCATGCACATAGTCTGCGAAACGGACTCCATTCGATCCGTCCTCGAGATCATTGCCGACACGGACCTAATCACGACGATGCCCAGGGCCACGACCGAACCCTATCTCGAGGACCGGCTTGCGTTTCTGGACTTTGATCACCCGCAGTTCCATCGTCCGCTTGGATCAATCAGGCGAAGCGGCGCGCCTTCAAACCCGGTGGCCGATCGGTTTCTGGCAATGTTGACCGGGGTCGAGTAGCGGCCGAACGTTGCTGGTCCATGCGCCCTGGGAGTTCGGCCCCGTCATTTGCCAGGATCGGACGATTCGAGTTGGCCGCATTGAGAGCGATTACGCCATGGTAGAACGCCAGGCAAGCGCCTGGAGGCAAGGCGGATCTGTTCCAACACGGCGCGCGATCTCGAGAGGTCCGTGTTTCAGCTCCAACCGTTCTTCGGCCTCGATTCAAGGCGTGCTTGCGATGCCCGGTCGGCATGGCTGGCGTCCCTGAGCGCGGATTCATGGCTCGACGGAGGGTCCGGGCATCGTCCGGGCAGGCGTGACCGCCCCCCGGTCTTTCCCGAGGGCGGCGGTCGCGGCGGACGGCGCTTTCAGGCGGCTTCTGTCCGCGGCCGCGTGTTTCCGGTCATCCGGAGCATGTCGAGCACCCGCCTCGGCTTCCTGGCCATGGCGCGCATCGCTTCCGCGACCTCCAGCCCGCGCTGCCTGATCAGGCCGATGGCGAAGCGCCTGAACAGCGTCGTGTTCGCCGGCCCGTGGCCGGTGCGGATCCGGCTGCGGTCCTCGTCGAAGCTCCAGTCAAGGACATGGTGAGTGGCCTCTATGCGCCAATGGCCGCGGTTCAGCTCCAGCAGATGCCGTAATGGGGCGGCGAATCAGGCTGGCGCAGGTCGGGTTCGAAAGGTCGTTGGTCTGGTGTCGTTGTCCTTGCCGCACACAACATGTGCTATTGTGAGCGGCGGAGGCGTTCCGGAGGGAACGCTTCTCGATCACATTGCAACAGAAAGGACAACGACAATGGAAATCTTTATCGGACTGGACGTGTCGCTGGCAAGCACGTCGGTTTGCGCGATCGGCGCCAATGGGAAGACAGTGAACGAAGCAAAAGTGCCTTCCGATCCCGGATCGCTCGCCGGGCACATGCGCGGGCTGTCTGGAAACATCGTCGCGGTCGGCCTGGAGGCCGGCCCTCAGTCGCAGTGGCTTCACAAGGGACTCAGCGAGGCCGGGTTCGAGACCGTGTTGATGGAGACGAAGCGCGTGAAGTCCGCGCTGAAGTCGGCCCCGGTCAAGACGGACCGGCGGGACGCTGAAGGCATCGCGCAATTGCTGCGCATAGGCTGGTTCCAGCCCGTGCACTGCAAGTCGGTCGCGTCCCAGGAGAAGCGGGCCCTGCTGACCTCGCGCAGCGCGCTGGTGGAAGGCCTGACGCGGCTCGAGCTCTCCGTGCGCGGCATCCTTCGCAACTTCGGCCTGAAGCTCGGCCGTGTCTCGAAGGGCCGCTGGGAGGAACGGGTCCGGGACCTGACCGCGGACAACGCGATGCTGTCGGACGCGGTCGGGCCGATCCTGCGGCTGCGCAGGCAGATGCGGAGCGAGCTGGCCATGATGACGAAGAAGGTCAGGATCCTCGCCAGGTCGGACGCCACGTGCCGGCTGCTGATGACGATGCCCGGTGTGGGCCCGGTCACGGCTCTGACCTTCGTCACCGCGGTCGACGACCCGTCCCGGTTCCGAAGGGCGAGGGACATCGGCGCCTGGGCGGGGCTGACGCCGAAGCGAAGCCAGTCGGGGGAGCGAGACGTGTCGGGCGAGATCACGAGGGCCGGTGACGTCGCGCTGCGCACGGCGCTCTTCCAGGCCGCCACGTCGATGCTGCACCACGGCAAGAGGATGAGCTGGCTGAAGGCCTGGGCGCTGCGCGTCGCGGGGAGGCGTGGCCAGAAGCGCGCCACGACCGCGCTTGCCCGGCGCATGGGCGTGGTGCTTCTCCGGATGTGGCTGGACGGGACGGAGTTCCGCTTCGCCCGCGCGGCGGCGATGTCGCCCGATCCGGCATGAGAATCGCTGCATCGGATCCGCAGCCTGTGATGAAGAGGGAAGGAGCGGGCTCCGCCTCCTGAGAGGCGGCCCGTCCACGGACGTCCCCTTGCCGGGACGCGGTCCCCGATGATGTCGTGAAGCGCCTCGTTGCCGAACCGCTCTGTCGCGTTCGAGCACGATCTGCAGATGGACACTCGGGGACCTGATTGGACCAGGCATCATGTAGGCGGCCAACGAGCTGACCACGGACGGAAGGAAGATGCCCGGCGGCGGACGCGACGTGGACCTTCCCGGAAACATGGAGGCAAGGCCTTGGACGAAACCTGAACGGCTTCGACCCCGCCGGGGATTGCCTGGTTCGCCTCGCCAGACTCGTGAGGTCGCTTCGGCGAACCAGGCAATCCCCGGCTCCGGACCAAAAGCCAACGCCGCTCCCGGCATGACCGCCGCGCCCCTTGCCGCCGGCGCCGGAACATTTTTTGCCAGATTCGGGCCTTGTGGCCGCTCATGCACAGGATTCGGTGCTTGACGGTGGGGCCCCATTACGGAAGGCGCTTCGGGGAGGCGGCCTCCGGGCCCAGGCTGGTGACCCCGACGGCGGTCTCGGCGCTCCTCTCGCCGGTCTTGACCTCGGTGACCTCGCGGTGCACGGCGAAGACCTGCCCGACGCCGGGGAACCTGACGTAGTCGTTGATCTCCGACGACACCCAGATCGAGCGGCGCTCGAGGCGGCCGTGCTCGGGCTTCCCGCTTTCCTGGACGAAGTCCGGGGGGCGCTCCGCCATGGCCTCGTCCATCAGGAGCCGGATGTCATCCATCAGGGTCTTCTGGTTGCCCTTGACCGTGAAGAGGAATGCCGCGCCGCGTTCCAGCAGGTAGTCGGCAAGGGCGCGCTGGGTCAGGAGGGCGTCGACGGTGACGACGCGCCCCGCGACCGTGGCGTCGGGAAGCGTGTCGAGCAGCGGGATGATCGTGCCGATCTCGTTCGTCCGCTTCTCCTCCTGGTCCGCGCCGGCTCTCATGCCGACTTTTTTTTACCGTGGTGGGCGCCGGTGTCGTGGCCCACGATGCCGAGCACGTGCGTCTGGCGACCGTCGTCGTCGATGGCGCCGCGCATCGTCTTCCCGTCGATCGCGAGCGCGCTGTCCGTCCCGCCGTTGGCCGCGGTCCACGCCCGAAGCGCGTCGTCGAGCTGTCGCGGGTCGACCCGGACAAGCACGTCGCGGATCACCGTCCGGCTCGGCGGGATGCGGGTCCTGTTCCGGAAGCGCACGCCGAACCGCGCCAGGACCTTGGGGGAGAGGTCGTTGACCCATTCGCTGATCGCCTTGTAGCCGCGGGCGCCGGACAGCGTCGCCGCAAGGGCGAGGCCGAGGACCGAGGGCAGCGTGTGGCGCCGGCCCGCCGCGCGCCGTGGGTCGTCGACGTCCTTGAAGAACGCGGGCATGGACGTCATCTGCTCCGTGCTGAGGGTCACCTTGGGAACTCCTTTCTGCAGGTCGGGTTCGAGATGGGCGTTCCGGAGCCGGGCCCGCGCGTCGCGGCACAGTGGCAGGAGGAACACGCGCTTCGGCTCGGCATGCTCCCGGTAGCCCGTCCCGGCGCGGCCGAAACCCCGGGTGAGCCCGGCCTCGATCCAGTTGGCGGCGCGGTAGACGGTCCCGTGGAAGCGGGCCGGGTCGACATAGGTCTCCAGCAGCAGGAGCTCGTGCCCGAAGCGGGCCGGCCAGTCCCTGACGAGGCGGCGCGCGCACAGCGCGAGCGCCCGCGAGCCGAGGTTGCGCGGGCCGCCCGGCAGGATGAGGAAACGGGAGTTGTTGCTCACGAGGTGCAGGCGGTGGAACCGCACGCCGCGGTCCCACCCGATCCAGCCGTCGCGCGGGCCGCACTTCAGCGCCGGGGCCGAGAAGACCGCCAGCGCCAGCCAGCGCTCGTGACGGTGGACGACGTAGCGGACGGTCTCGCCCATCGCCGGCAGCGCGCCGAGGTAATGATGCTCCTGCAGCAGGCTCCTGAAGCGGGACTCCTCGCCTCCCGCAACCGCGCGGACGGACACCTCCGACAGATCCATGGCGCCGCTCCCTTCGCCGATTCGTTGCGAATCAGGCGTAACAGGAAACGGGCCGGGAGTCCAGAAACAGGGTCAATCCATTGGCCGGGAACGCGAAACTACGCTGGAACGGATCCGCCCTGCGCCTGGAGGGAAGCCGGCACTGGTCCGAGAGTGGCAGGGGAATTGCGTGCGGACGTACCGGCGCCTTTGAAAGGTCCGACATTTGCGGCTTTCCTCGCCCGGTTCAGGCGTCGTAATCGATGACAGGGCGAACTTGTCGAAGCGTGACGTGCACCTCGCCGTCCCGTCAGGTCAGGTCGGCCCGCACGTCTTCGGGCAACGCAAGATGCCCATGCCGCTCCATCGCCTCCTAAGGCGACGGCAAATGGACATGCAGACACATGCCGCACATCCGGTCCGAAGCCTCCCAAAGGACGACTAGGGCGTCCTGGACCTCGTCGCCATACCTGACATTGCCCGGCCTCCCGCCAGGCGCCTCCGTCGGTGCCGAACCCCGAAGCAAACGCACCGCGTGCTTGCGATGATGCCCCGTCACCGAAACGAATTCGTCCAGGATCCGCGACTTCTCCGAACGCTCCGCCCCTCGGCAGCGCTGGCGCAAGGCCTCAAGCAATTCCCCTCGTGCTGACATGCTCGGCTTCCTCATTCTCACGCCCCCACGACAATCCGTTTGGGTAACGTTCTTGATGAGGCAGCGAATCCTTCGAAAGTGACGTCTTGAGAGTGGCAACGCGACTTGCCATCCAGATTGTCGCGCTTTGGAGCGGGATGTCGGCAGGATCATACATGTCCCAGTAGCGGCCCGGAGGCGTGAACGGATGGTGAGGGTCCGGGAATGACATTTGCAGGAAGAACGGCTCTTCGCTCGCTGCACGATCGGACAGCCAGGCTTCGGTTCGATCAGCGATCCACGATGTCGAATAGAGCTCTTCAGGGACTGCCGTCCGCCACGCCTGTGGCGCGTTGATGCGACTGCCCGACAGCGCGTTCTTCGGCCCTGCGAGCTCGTCGAAGTCCGGGCGCTGCCGGCGAGCCCAAAGCAGGTAGTCGCCGCAGGCACGATCCCCGTGATCTGCAACCACTTCAACATGTTCGAAGCCGTAGAAGTCTCCTCCCGTTCGCTCCGCGAGCGGACGTCTCCATTGCGGGGCGACTTCGAGGTCATAGTCGGGCGTGTGCCGGTTGTTCTTGATCGCATCGCGGAGGTGCCGGCTTGGGGCGACGAGGCCCTCGGCCGGTTCGTACCTGTTCGTGGCAGGAAGACCCGTAAGGCATTGCAAGTGGGACTTGCCAATGAGGCCCGTCCGGTATCCGGCGTCCCGAAGCAGTTCCGCGAATGTCGTGTGGTTCCCAAACAGTGATGTCCTGAGACAAAGGACAAGAAGGACCACGAATCCTGCCAAGTTGGTCGCAGACACCTGCTGATCGCGCTGGCAGGTTGAGCAGATTCCGGTTGCATCAAGCAGCACCTTTGGATCAAGTCCTTCTTTGGCGTCTGGGCCAATGCCGCCAAAGGCCAGACCTGGATCGCCGTGTCGGTCTGCGTGATCGTTGCCATCATCCACAAACGTCTGAGAATCCAGGAGAGCCTTCACACAATCCTGCAGGCTCTGAGTCTCACGAGCTTTGAGAAAACTCATTTGAATCAATTGCTTGACATCGCGGAACATCAGAATCAGCCGGACGGCCCCAGCAAGCGGTTGAATCTGTTCGACATTTAATGGGACAGTAGTGACGCGACATCAGAAATGACCAGATTAGGAGGATCAAGGATGACGAGATGTATCGCTGTCATCGGCCCGTCAGCAGTTGGCAAGTCCGAACTCATAGACCAGATGGCCATGCTCGAAGGAAAGAGACCGCCTGCCGCACCGCCCGTCGACCTGCGTTGTGCGGAGTTTTCCTATCTCGGTGAAAACTGGGTCGCACTGGACTGCCCAGGATCGCTTGAGTTTGCTCAAATTGCGCTTGACGCCATTCTTTGCGCGGATGCTGTTGTCATCGTTGCATCTCCGGACCCCGAGCAGGCTGTCCTTGCCGCTCCCTGGATTCGCCTCGCCGAAACCGGAAACGTTCCTCGCTTCTTTTTCGTGAACCGCATTGACGAGTGCCGCCATGACGCGCGCGGCATCATGTCCGCAATTCAATCCTATTCTACCCGCCCGATCATCCTGAGGCAGGTTCCCATTCGCGATGGTGAACGTGTCGTCGGCGCGGTCGATCTCGTGTCCGACCGGGCCTGGCGCTATCGGGACGGTGAACCGTCCGAACTCATCGAGGTTCCGGATGACCTTCGGGACAGGCAGGCAGAGGGTCGAGAAGAACTGCTTGAGAGCCTTTCGGAACATGATGACTGGCTTCTGGAGGAGATCATCGAAGATAGAACGCCTGCGACGGGTGCGGTCTATGGGATCTGCGCCCGGACGCTTGCCGAGAATCTGACGGTCCCTGCCTTTTTTGGATCCGCAGCGACCGGAAACGGCATCCGCCGATTGATGAAGGCCCTCCGCCACGAAGCTCCCCAGCCCAATGACACGCGTTCCCGCCTGAACGACGCTTCTGCTGCCGCGTTCATGAGCCGTACCCGGATGCACGTCGGCAAGCTTGTCTGGCTGCGCAGTTTTGCTGACGAATTGAGGTCGGGAGCAACGGTCGGCGGAGGCTCGATCGGCGGGCTGGTCGAGCCGGTCGGGGAGAGGCCTGCTGCAAAGGCATCTATCGATGCCGGCGGGGTCGCGTCGGCCGTGAAGTCGGACCATCTTGATTCTGGATGCCTCTATTCCGAGACCGGCCAGATCGAATCCCCCGAATGGTACAAGGCGTTTCCGGCGCTCTGGAACCGGACGATTTCAGCGGTGCACGACCGGGATGACGCCAAGCTATCGGAAGCCTTGCACCAGATTGCCGCGGAAGACCTGTCGCTGACCGTGATTCATGACCAGGAAAGCGGTCAGGTCGTCCTTGGCTCCCAAGGATCGCAGCATCTTCGGAGAATCCAGCAGACACTGTCCGAAATCTTCGGTGTCGAAACGGACACCGGACCATTCGTTGCCCACTATCGGGAAACGATTACCCAGAAGGCCGACATACATTTCCGTCACAAGAAGCAGTCTGGCGGTGCGGGACAGTTTGCCGACGTCAAGCTGACGGTTGGGCCTGCCAAGCGTGGGGACGGTTTCGCCTTTTCGGAGACGATTCACGGTGGGTCGGTCCCTAGGAACTACATTCCCGCAGTTCAACTGGGCGCCGAAGAGGCCATGGCGCGAGGGCCGCTCGGATTCCCTGTCATTGATGTGCAGGTCAACCTGTACGACGGCCAGCACCATTCCGTCGATTCGTCGGACATGGCTTTCAGGATAGCCGGCCGTGGCGGCGTTTCCGAGGGATTGCGCACCGCACATCCGGTATTGCTGGAACCGATTTTCGAAGTCCGGTTCCGGGCGCCATCTGTCTTTACCGGCGCCCTCAATCCGATGATCTCGTCCATGCGCGGCCAGATTCTCGGATTTGATCGTGAAGCCGATGCAGAGGGCTGGGATGTTGTTCGTGCACTCATGCCCGGCACATCCCTTGAGGGACTGATCAACAATCTTCGGTCTGCGACCCAAGGTGTTGGCAGGTACGAGGCTGACTTTGCGCACTTTCAGGAGCTGTACGGTCGCGAAGCCGATGAAATCGTCGAGAGGCGCGCCGAAGAAAATGCACGTCGGTAAGACCGGGGCGGCCCGTCGGCCCCAGGTGGCGAAGACCGTTTCCTATTTCCGTTTTCGCCGCCCGATTCCGCGGAACGGGTCGCAGAAATTGCGGCCTACCCGTGGAACCGACATCACGATGGTGTTCCGGGCCACGACCGAACCCTGCCCGGAGGACCAGCTTGCGTATCCGGACTTTGATCACTCGCAGTTCCATCGTCCGCTTCGATCGATCGGGCAAAGCGGCGCGTCTTCAAATCCGGTGGTCGAGCGGTTTCTGGCAAAGTCAATTGAGGTCGGGTAACGGCCGAACATCGCCAGCCCATGCGCAAGGGGAAGTTGGCTCCGTCACTTGCCAGGATCGGGCGCTCCGAACTGCCCGTAGCGAGAAGGATGCCTAGATGAGAGAATGCCTGGCAAGCGCATGAGGTGAAGTCGGCTCAATCCGGCAGAAGGGCAAAGGAATTGCGCGCGGAAGTGCAGAGGTCTCCGAACGGTCCGAATTTCGCTGCGTTCCTCTCCGGGTTCAGGCGTCGATTCCGATGTCAGGGCGAACTTGTCGAAACGTGACGCGCATCTCGCATTGCGGCCAGCCCGGCTCAGCCTTGCCGAGGGATGCCCTTTTGCCGACCTTCCGGCGCATCGCGCCGGGTGACGCCGTCAATCAACACGAAGGCGATGATGCAAGGCTCGGCCCCGCGGTTCGACCACGCGTGGTTGTTCCCGCGCTGGATCAGCACATCGCCGGCCTTCAACAGCAGGTCGTCCGTTTCGTCGTCCATTACCATCCAGATCTCGCCCGTGAGCACGATGGCATAATCCAATGAATCGGTCCGATGCATGAAGGGATGCCGGCCACCGTCAACGACACTGTCGCTGGCGCCCATCTCTCCAAAGGCGGCCTTTCCGTCGAGAGACTTCAGGACGTCAGGATCCTCGGGCAGGAATTCGACGCAACGAAACGTGCTGCCCATCGGCGGCGGATGCAGGACGAAGTCGCCGGTGCAGGTTTCGGCCGGCCCGCCGTACTCTGCAGGGCTGCCACGTTCGATCCAGAAATTCGTCAATCGAACACCTGGCCGACTTGGGCTCTCGAGAAATTGCGTGGCAGTCGCGTCGCTGACGATGACGGCCTTGCCATTCTCGTCATGGCCGGTCACGATCCGGCGGAATTCTCGTGCCATCGGTGGAGTCCTGTTCTTGTTCAACTGGTTGCGCACGGTCCGGATCGGCCGTCTTCCGGACTGGACGCCCAAGCCAGCTCAAGGAGAGCGAAGCCGGCGCCGTCTGTGATCAGACCTTTGCGCAAGGGCGCGACGCCCGCAAGACCCAGTTCGAGCGGCAACTGACTGGTCGGAAGAGCGGTCAGATTGCCTGGGCCGCAGGCAGCGATGCAGAGATCTCTGGAATGGCCGCCAGCACCTGACGTGCCGAAGCTTCCGCAGGAGAGACGGCAATGGAAGAACGTGAACGGCGGGATGCAGCGGAAAATCATCGCATCGATGGCCGACGTCTGCCTGATTGCCCACCGATCAGGCTCGGCCGTCTTGCCGATGGCGAAGCCAGCCCAGGCGTTTCTCCGAACCAGGTGTTGCGCGGCTTCGCCCCGTTCTCTGTTGCCAACGCAATCGCGATTGCAATTCCTTTGGCCGTCTTCGAAACTGTGACTTGGTTGCCGGACTTGACGAGAGCGTCCCGATGAAGCTGAAGCAAGCAATTCACCTGGAAAGGGCCGAAAGGATCGTCGATGTTGCATTGCGACACGGGAGGGAAGAGGGCTTGTTGCCTCTCACGGTGGTCGTGCTCGACGCTGGCGGAAAAGTCGTCGCGTGCAAGTCCGAGGACGGGTCAGGCCTCCTGCGCTTCAACATCGCTCATGGCAAGGCTTGGGGGGCGCTGGGCATGGGCATTTCTAGCCGCCGGATCAGCGACCGCTTGTCCAAGCGGCCAACTTTCCAGAACGCGCTGGCAGCTGCATCCGAAGGACGTTTCATCCCCGTTCCAGGTGGGGTGCTCATCGAGGAACCCGACGGCCATACCATCGGTGCCGTTGGCATCAGCGGCGACACCTCAGCAAGGGACGAGCATTGCGCCATTGCGGCGGTCTTGGAAGCTGGACTCGTTCCAGAGCCGTCCGAATCTGACCCGAATTGGCGAGAGTCCAGCCTGTCGGATCGTTCCGACTGATCTGCCGGGCGCCATGCCCCTAACTGGTCCAGGAAGCGTCTTTTCAGAGTCCTCGGCCGGGCTGCGTCGGCAGGGTCGAGGATGTGCGGGTTCGGCTTGCCAAATCCGTCCGCCAGCAAGGCCAAGACCCGCAGGATTGCGACAGGCATCTGGCCAGCAGTCGCCTGAACCTGGCAATTTTCGCATTCAAGCCGCACATCCATCGGTGCAAGCAATGCCGCGCGGCCGTCAGTACCGGTCTCCAGCCGTCCTTCGGTCTGACAGCGAAATCGCCGGGCATCTCGCTGCCAGTGCTCTGCCGAATCGGACGTTCCTGGTCGCCCTGCCGAAACAGGTCAATCTTGGTGGCGAACTGGTGCAGAGCCTGAGAATGGCGATCGTGTCCTTGAGCGCAGCCACCGGTGAGTTCCCGGTTCTGCCTGCATGCCGGAATCTGATCGAATTCGCATAGGGTCCAAGTCGGGCCTGGAGCATGACAGCCTCGCCGAATTCTCGTGCCGCGCTCCCTGTGTCCGCCGTCACCCGCATCGCGCCGACTACGTTTGTCTGTCGCTGGAATGGCACCTTTGCGCAGGCCTGCTTCCCGGCACCTTGCTTTGCGCTGCACATCTTGTCCGGACGTGCTCCAGGAATGGAGCAGACGCAACTTGCATCAGTTCGCTAGGAAGCAGGCAGGGATCTCATGCGACGTCCTTCTCCCGCACGTCGCTGACAATTTTGCGAAACTCTTCGTCGTTCAGCATGTCCCGTTTTTCGATGCCCTTGGACTTGACCCGAGTCAGCACTTCTGTCGCCTGATCGTCGGCCAAGCTTCCCAGCCCCAGCTCTTCCATCTTGTAGGCAATCGAGGCCTTTCCACTCTTCTTGCCAAGCACCACCTCGCCCGTCCGGCCTGTCAGGGCGGGATGGGTGCCGAACATCACCAGTGGATCGTGCATCACGTATTGGATGCCGATCCCGCTTTCACGTATGAAGTTGCCGTGGCCAAGGACGGGCTTGTTGCGGGCGATCGGAACGTTGGATAGCTCGGACAGCATCGAGCCAAGCTCGGGCAGCTTGTCCAGCTTGTATCCCAGCTCGTACCCGTAGAGCAGGTCCAGTCCGAGGATCAATTCTTCAAGCGCCGCGTTGCCCGTCCGTTCACCCAGCCCGTTGCCGCAGCTATGCACGCACTCGGCACCTGCCGTCACCGCGGCGAGTTCCGTCGCCACACCCATTCCGAAATCGTTGTGAGTGTGTATCTCGATGGGCAGCCCGGTCATGCCCTTGACCCAGCGCACCATGTACTTGATCGCCTCGGGCGTGGCGCATCCCATGGTGTCAACGATGCCGATCGCGTCGGGCGGCGATTCAGCCATGATCGCGCTGCAGAGGCTTGTCAGATCCTCGGGCCGTGCGCGGGTCGTGTCGTAAGGGAAGTACACCGCGTGCAGCCCCTGTTCGCGGGCGTAGTTGATCACGTCGCGGCTCTTCTTGAACACGTCCTCCCAGGTCCAGCCGAACTGGGTGACCAGCTTCGGATAGCCGATCGGCACCTCGATGATGACTCCGTGCGCGCCGCATTCCAGTGCCATGTCGATGTCGGCCTTGAGCGCGCGGGCAAAGGTGTAGATCCTGGATTTCAGGCCAAGCTTCGAGATCTCCTTGATGGCCTCGGCATCTTGCGGCGACACCGCTGGCATGCCGGCTTCAATCCGGTCGACGCCTATTTCGTCCATCTTGCTGGCGATGCGGATCTTGTCATCGACGGAGAACACGACGCCGGGCGTTTGTTCGCCGTCGCGCAAGGTCGCGTCGTGGATCTCTATCTTTGGCGGGAGATCCAGGCCCTTGCGGACCTCTGGCACGAAATTGTAGGGACTGACCCACCACTTGCCGTCTTCGAAATGAGTTTCGCGCATCGGAGCCCCCAGAACCTACATGGACAGTCTGATGAGGACGCTATACCTATTTTTCATTCGTTCCAAAAGAAAAAACCACTTTTTCTGACGGCAATTCCGAGGCGTTCTCCTGACCAATTGGCCGGATTCCCGAGATTTTGGTGCTGCGGGCAGCTCTCCGGCGAATTCCGGGACCAAATGGCGGTTCCGGACAGGGCGGTCTTGCCTAGAGTGAGCGACGATGGGCCCGAAAAAACGATAATATTTGCCTTTCCGGCCAAATGATGGCTATCATTTCATATGGACAAGCCCGTTGAAGACGCTGCTTCGCCGCAATCCTCGACCCGGCGCGTCTATCTCACTCTCCGCAACGACATCATCGCCGGACGAATTCCGCCGGGCGAACGCTTGAAGATCGACGCGCTCAAGGTCGCGCTCGATACCGGGGCGTCCCCGGTCCGCGAGGCCCTCAGCCTTCTGACCTCCGATCAGCTTGTGGACCGGCTGGATCAGCGGGGATTTCGAGTGGCTGCGACCAGCCGGGCGCAATTCCAGGAAATCCTGAACTTGCGCTGCAACCTGGAGGAGCTTGCGCTGCGCGACAGCCTGGCGAATACCGACGCGGCATGGGAAGACGCGTTGGTGCTGGCGCATCATCACATGAACAAGGAAGACCGGAGCGATGTCGACGCCTTCGAGGCGCATCACAAGCGATTTCACATGGCGCTGCTTGCGGCCTGCAAGTCGCCGATCCTGCTGCGCTTCTGCAGCCAGCTCTACGACCTGAACGTGCGCTACCGGTACCTGGCCGGTCGTGCGAAATCCTACGCGCGCCGCAACGTCGAGGCAGAGCATCGCGCGATCCTTGACGCGGCGGTCAGCCGGAGCACCGACAGGGCCTGCGCCAGCCTGATGGACCACTATCGCAAGACGGGCGCGTTCCTCGCAGAGCTGGTCGACTGACGAAGTCCGTCGAGGGCTGTCAGGCTTCGCGGACCAGCTTGAGATCGAAATCGGCGACCAGGTAGGGCTCGGTCACCTTGCCCGACAGGTCGAAGCCTTCCGGAAACGTGTCTGCAGGGAGCTCGTCGTACTTCATGACCAGGTCCTCGCGAACGCCGAAGACGGTGTCCTCGTCGAGATAGGGGTCGTCTTCGGGGAATATCTCCGTGACCAGCTGGCGGTAGCCCTGGGCCGTGACAATGTAGTGCAGATGCGAGGGCCTCCATGGATGCCGGCCGACAGCATTCAGGATGTCGCCGACAGGTCCGTCGCTGGGCACCGTGTAGCTGACCGGCTTGACGGTGGTGAAGCCGTAGCATCCGTCAGCCCCTGTGGTCTGGACGCCGTGAAAGCTGTACGTTTCCTGTTCGGGATCCTGGCTTGAATACAGCCCGTTCGGTGCGGTCTGCCAGATGTCCAGCCTGGCGCCTTCGATCGGTCTGCCGTCCGTGTCGGTTACGCGGCCACGGGCCAACAGGACCGGCCCCTCGTAGTGCCGTTTCATGTCGTGGCCGAAGGGGATGTCCGGCGCGCCGGAGATGTGAAACGGCCCAAGCACGCTGGAGGACGTCCCCTCCGGCACCGAATTGATCATGTCCACGAGCGACGACAGGCCGAGCACGTCCGAGAGCAGCACGAACTCGTGGCGTTCGGCATCGGTGAACTCGGTCATGCGTTCGAGAAAGTCGATTCCGGTCTGCCATTCGCCGTGCGTGAGGCGCACTTCCTTGGCAAAGGCGTGCAGGTGCTTGGCGAGGCTCGCCATGATCTCGCGCATGCGAGGGTCCGTGTCCTTGCCGCAGTAGCCTAGGAATACGTCAGTGATGTTGTCCTGTGTGAGCTTTCGCATGGAGCGGGCCCCCTAGTTCAGTATGGCGAGGCTGAGTGTCGGGAAACGGATCAGAAAGATCAACACGATCAACATGACAAAGGCAAAGGGAAGCGCACCGAGGAACACGTCCTTCAGCTTGATGCGGTCGTCGTCCAGTGTTGCCTTGATGACAAAGCAGGAAATGCCCAGCGGCGGGGTCAGGAGCCCGATTTCGGCGCCTACGACGGTGATGATGCCGAACCAGACCAGTGAAAGCCCCATTGGCTCAACAAGCGGAAGGAAGAGCGGAACCATGATCAGGATGATCGAGGCGGTGTCCAGAAGGGTTCCTAGGAAGATCATCAGTGCCACGTAGATCACCATGATCCAGATGAAGCCGAGCTGGGTTTCGTTCAGGATGTCGCTCAGCTGGTTCGGAAGACCGGCAAGCCCCAGCATCCGGGAATAGATCGAGGCTGCGGTGATCAGGAACAGGATCGCGGCAGTGATATGGCCAGTTTCCAGCAGCGCCTCCCAGAACCCGCGCAACGTCATTCGGCGGCGGACAATGGCGATGACAAGCCCCAGCAGGGCGCCTGCGGCCCCGGCCTCCACCGGAGTCAGCCAGCCGGTATAGATGCCGCCCAGGACCACCAGGATCAGTCCCAGGATCGGCAGCGTGTTCTGGGCGATTTCGCCCCACCCCAGAGGTTCCAGGTCCGTGCCGGACCGGCCGCCGACGAACCCGGGTGTCAGCCGGCCCATCGCGAATATCGCGGCGACGTAGGCGATGGCCAGGAGGATGCCGGGCACGACGCCGGCAAGAAACATGTCGCCCACGGACTGCTCGGCCACGAAGGAATAGATGATCAGCATCGCCGACGGCGGGATGATCATGCCAAGCACGGACGATCCCGCTACGACGCCGACGGCAAAGCGGGGGTTGTAGTCGTAGTGCAACATCTGCGGAACGGAAACCTTCGCAAAGACGGAGGCGCTGGCGATCGACGACCCCGTGACGGCGGCAAAGACGGCGTTCGCGCCCACGGTGGCCATGCCGATCCCGCCCTTCACCTTTCGGAAGCTGTAGTTCATCACCTTGTAGATGTCCGCGCCCAGTCCCGCCTTGCTGACGACGAGTCCCATGAAGGTGAAGAGCGGCACCGTGGCAAACGTGTATTCCATCACGCTGTCGCCCACGGCGATCTTCAGCAGGTTCATCGCCAGCGTGAAGTTGTCCCGCATCAGCCAGATCGAGACGAAGCTGACGACGCCAAGGGCAATGGGGATGTAGAGGCCCAGATAGACCAGGGCTATGATTGCGAGGACCGAGTAGAGGCCGATTTCGACGGGGCTCATGCCGCGTCTGCCTGGCTGGGCGCGTGCGTGGGCTCGTCACGCGAAGCGCCCACGGCCTTCAAGGCGAAGAGCAGGGCGGCCAGCACTGCGCTGGCGAAGATCGTCAGCTTGACCGGCCACCACGGCGCGGTGAACACGCCGGGAATGCCGAAAAAGTCGCCCGTCTCCCACATCTTCAGGAATTCCGGGAAGATCGTGATCGCGATCAGCGTCATGAAGGTCGCCGAGATCAGGTTGATCGCCCGGCGCAGCCAGAGCGCCAGGCCGGGATGGCGCCCGCCGATGACCGCAAGGAATCCGTCGGATCGCGTCAGCCGGTTGACGCGCACGACGTCCGGCAGTTGCAGGAAGACAATCAGGACCATGGAGAACTGCACGACTTCGACAGCGCCGTTGAAAGGTGCGTTGATCAGGTTGCGCGCAGCCATGTCGTAGTTGACCACCACGACCAGCGCAAGCACGACAAGAGTGCCGACGGCATTCGCGCCGATCGCGATGCCGTCGGCCAGTCTGCTCAAGGCGGCCAACGCCTGTTTCATCGCGCCGCCCGCCCGTCGGTCAGTTCATCGCGGCGGGGGACCAGTCGCGCACGCCCTCGTATCCAGCGTCCTTCAGCTTGGCGAGGTATGCGACCAGCATTGCGGTGCCGGGCTCGCCTCTTTCCTCCAGGCCCTTTGCCCATTCGCCGGCGATGTCTGGGATTGCATTGGCCCAGGCCTCACGCTCTGCCGCATCCATTTCCACGATCGTGCCGCCTGCAGCGACATAGGCGTCGCGGCTTGCGGCGGCACGGTCCATGGCAATGCCGGCAACGTGGTCCCGGTAGAGCACCGCCACCTCTTTCAGGACATCCTGAACCTCTCCGGGCAGGCCATCCCAGTAGTCCTTGTTCACGGTGATGGTCTTGGAGTTCACCGCGCCGATATCTGCGCGCAACATGTACGGCGCGACATCGGCGATCTTGAAGGTCTTTGCGGCCTCGGGCCAGAGCATCGCGTGATCGACCAGACCGGTCTGCAGCATGTTGTAGAAATCGGTCAGGCCGCCACGCACACCGGCCGCGCCCTCGATGCCTTCAAGATAACGCAGGTTCATGCCCGCGCCGGCCACCTTTCCGCCCTCGATGTCGGCCAGGCTGTTGATCGGGTTCTTCGAGAAGAGCTGGTAGGTGTCCAGCACCACGCCCGTCGCCAGGTAGACCTGGTTCTGTGCCGCGAACTCGTTCTGCATCGTCGGGAATTCCCTGGCGATTTCGTCGACCGCCCTGGCGACCGCGCGCGCATCCGCCGCCACGAACGGCGTCACGGCGGAGATCGCCTGGCTCGGCAGCTTTGAGTTATGGAAGATGGTTGTGACGATGCCAATGTCGCCAAGGCCAAGCTGAATGCCTTCCAGCACACCCTTCGGCTTGACGATCGAGCCGCCGTAGCTTTCCTGCCACTCCATGACGTAGTTGCCAGATTCAGCCAGCCGCTTGTCGACTTCGGGAATGAAGAAGTTGGTGAACTCCTTCACCCAAAGCGCGCCTGCCGGATATCCGTCGATCACCACCGCCCTGACGTTTTCGGTGGCCATCGCGGGCACGGCAGCGACGGTCAAGGCCATGCTCAGGGCTGTGCGTCGTGTCAGTCTTGCAATCATTGTCTTTCTCCATTGAGCGACGCGGCTCACGCCTTGCGCCAGTTTACAGTCAGGTCCGTGCCTGCCTGTTCGTACAGTTTCGAGATCGGGCAGAATTTTTCGGTCTCCGCCGCCACCATGCCCAGTTCCTCCTGGCTCGCGGGTCCGTCAGCGGCCACGATCAGGCGGATGGCCTTGAAGGGCACGTCGACTTCTTCGATCAGCAACACGCCGCGTCGGTCGAAGTCGACCTCCATCTCGAAGCTCAAATGCCCGATGTCGATGCCTAGTTTCTGCGCGCATTTGTGACCGATGACATTTGTGCAGCCGATCAGCGCCGAATAGGCCGTGACGGTGGGTGACGGGCCCTCGTTGGTGCCGCCGCGGGCCACCGGCTCGTCAATCACGGCCGTCAGGCCTTCGGCCTCTATTTCGCTCCGGGCGTGGCTTGTGCCGCGCGCGGTCAGCTTGATGGTCATTTCAGTCTTTTGCCGGATCACCATGGTTCCCTCACGCAAACGAGCATGCTTCATCGAACGGAAACCGCGGCAGCTTTTGGAACAACGCGGTCTCGTCGGCGTAACCGAGGTTGATGAGAAAGTTCGATTTCATCGTCGTGCCGGCGAAGAACTCTTCGTCGACCACTTCGTTCGAGAAGCCCGACATCGCTCCGACATCCAGCCCCACGGCACGGGCCGCGATCATGAAATAGGCGCCTTGCAGGGTGCCGTTGCGAAATGCGGTGGATTCGATGAACGCCGTCTTGCCCTCGAACATTGGACGGCGGTCATCCTGCGGAAAGAGAAACGGCAAATGGGTCCAGAACTCGAGATCATGCGCGACGATCGCGGTCACCGGCGCGGTGCGCATCTTGTCAATGTTCGCTGGCTTCAAGGACTTGGCAAGCCGGTCCTTTCCTTCCGGTGACGTGACGAAGACAAACCGCGCCGGACAGCAATTCGTGCTGGTCGGCCCGGCGGCCGCAGCCTCGTAGATTGCCTGCAGCAGTTCGCGCGGAACAGGCCGGTCCCGCCATGCATAGTGGTTGCGCGCGCCGCGCAATATCAGGTCGATGCTGTCGTCGTCCAGCGCAGGCTTGCGCTTGCGCAGTGTGCGGATCGCTTCCTGCGCATCGATCCTCTCGGCTTCAAGCGTTTCGGAAGTGACCGACATCACGACTTGCGCCCGTACACTGCAGCCAAGTTCGGCACGAAATTGCTTGTGACGTAGGCACTCTCCATCTGCATCAACGAATTCCCCCGTGAGCTACTTCCGTGCACCGCACTTTTGCCCACGTTTTTGCCCTTGTCAAATAAAATCGATATTTTAGACTCTAGCGAGACCAAGGAGGTGAAGATGGTTGCCTGGAACGACTACAAGGCAGTTGCAAAGGACCGTGGCGCACTGGCGCTTGAGCTGTATGTCGTTGAATCCACGCCACAAAAGACGCCCGACGATGTCAAGCAGTGCCTTCCTGCGCATCTGGAGTACCAGCGCGGCCTCGAACTGCAGGGGAGGCTGGTGCTGGCGGGCCCCTTGTCGGACCGCACCGGTGAATCTATGGAAGGTGCCGGCCTGATCGTCTATCGGGCCGGAAGGCTGCACGAATCCGGCAGTCGCGGGCAGCGAGAGCCATTCGATGGCAATGGCATGATTAGTCCTTTTATTGCAACAGCTTAATGACAATGGCACGGAAACTTTCCGCTTGCAATCCTGTCATGAACGGACGTATGCATCCACGAAGTGGAAACCAGGCGGTGCCTATTTGATTACGGAAATCGGGCCCGGCAGAGGGTCGAACGACCGGGAAGAGGGGTGCAAATGGCGCGGCAGGACGGAATCAGGATCACCCGGCGCACGGTTGACGCGCTTGGCGTCGAGGCGGGCGACGCCGTGTTCTGGGACAGGGACCTGCGCGGGTTCGGCGTCCGGGTCCACGCCAGCGGGCGGAAGGCCTACGTTGTCCAGACGCGGGGGCCGTGCGGAAGGCTGAAGCGGGTCACGCTCGGGCGCGACGGGCGCATGACGGCGGAGGAGGCGCGCAAGTCGGCGGCGCAGGCGCTCGACCGGATCAGGCAGGGCGAGGCGCCGTTTCCCGAGCCGCCCGCGCCCGAGCCGACCGTGGCCGATCTTGCCGCGCGCTACATCGAGAGGCACGTTCGGGCGAACTGCAAGCCGGCCACGATCCGGGCGTTCCGGGGCGCGGTCGAGCATCACATCCTGCCCGCGCTCGGAGGCATGAGGCTCTCGGAGGTGGACCGTTCGCACGTCTCGGACCTGCATGTCCGGATGCGGGACATGCCGGCGCAGGCGAACCTGACGTTCGCCGTGCTGGCGAAGATGTTCCGCCTTGCCGAGGCCTGGGGCATGACGCCGCCGCGCCCGAACCCGTGCCGGTCGGTGCGGCGCTATCGCGAGACGAAGCGCGAGCGGTTCCTGTCGCCGGAGGAGTATCGCCGTCTCGGGCGGGTCCTTGCCGAGGCGGAGGCGGGAAGGCTGTGCCCGCCGTCGGCGGTCGCGGCGATCCGGCTCCTGGCGCTGACCGGATGCCGCAAGAGCGAGATCGTCGCGCTGCGGTGGGACGACGTCGACCGCACGTCCGGGGAGATCCGGATCCGCGACGGCAAGACCGGCCCGCGCCGGATCCCGCTTACGCCGGCGGCGGAGCGCGTCCTGGGGGGCATCGACAGGGCCGAGGGGAGCCCGTGGGTGATCGCGGGGCAGGACCCGGACATTCACCTCAAGGGCCTGGACCGGATCTGGCGGCGGCTTCGCGCGCGCGCCGGGCTGGAGGACGTGCGCGTTCACGACCTCCGTCATTCGTACGCCTCGCGGGCCCTGGCGGTCGGGGAGACGCTGCCGACGATCGGGCGCCTTCTTGGCCACGGCAAGGTGCGGACGACCGCGAGATACGCCCACCTCCAGCGCGACACCGAGCGGGCGTCGGCGGCGAATGTCGGCGGCAGCATCGGGGCCGACATCCTGGGCGCGCGAGACGGGGAGGCGGCCTGACATGGCGCGGCTTCGGAAGAGGACGATATCGAGGCGGACGGTCGCGTCGTTGACGGCCGACCGTGACACGACTTTCTGGGACCGCGACCTGCCCGGGTTCGGGGTCCGGGTTCATCCTTCGGGTCGGAAGGTGTACGTTGTCCAGGCCCGCGCAAGTGGCGAGGCCGCGACGCGGGTGACCATTGGCGTTCACGGCGTCCTGACGCCCGAGGAGGCGCGCAGGCGGGCGGCGCTCTTCATCGCGCGGGTGAAGGCGGGCGAGGACCCGGTTCCCGAGCCGGCTGCGGTCCGGCTGGCGGAGGGACCGACGGTGGCCGAGCTCGCCGAACGCTATCTTGAGGAGCACGTCGCGGTGCGCTGCAAGCCGAGGACCGCCGAGGGCTGCCGGCAGGTCATCCGCAAGCACATCCTTCCGGCGTTCGGCGCGCGCCCGGCGGTCGCGGTCACGCACCGGGACGTGGCGGAGCTGCATCACGGGCTGAGCGCGTTTCCGACGACGGCGAACCGCACTGTCGCGATGCTGTCGCGGATCTGGAACGCGGCGGAGGACCGGGGCCTCGTTCCCGAGGGGAGCAATCCGTGCCGCCTTGTGGAGAGGAACCGCGAGCGCCGCCGGGAACGGTTCCTGACGGACGCGGAGTTCCGCCGCCTCGGGCGCGTGCTCGACGAGGCGGAGGCGTGTGGGGGAATCTCGGTTCACGCGGTGGCGGCGATCCGGCTTCTCCTGCTGACGGGCTGCCGCAAGGGGGAGATCCTGAACCTGCGCTGGGACGAGGCCGATCCGGAGGCGGGGGAGCTTCGCCTGTCGGACAGCAAGACCGGCCCGAAGACGGTCGTCCTGTCGCCGGAGGCGGTTTCGGTCCTGTCCGGGATCCCGCGGGTCGAGGGCAGCCCGCACGTGATCCCGGGCAAGGTCCCGGGCAGGCCGATGCACGACCTGACCCGTCCCTGGGGTGCCGTCCGCGCTCTCGCCGGCCTGGAGGACGTGCGCATTCACGACCTCCGTCATTCGTACGCCTCGCGGGCGCTGGCGCTGGGGGAGAGCCTGCCCATGATCGGCCGCCTCCTTGGTCACGCGAACGTGGAGACCACCGCGAGATACGCGCACCTGTCGCAGGATTCCGTGCGGGATTCGGCGATCCGGGTGTCGGACAGCATCGCGGCGGACATCCTCGGTTGGCATCCTGCCGATCCTGGCGCTCGGGCCTGACATGACCTGCGTTGGGTCGCCGCACCGGTCCGGCGCCTGTCCGGAAGGCGCCCTCCGGTTTCCGGGCAAAGCGTTCCGAATCCTGGATTCCCTGCCAGGGGAGAAAGTGCGGGCAGCGGAAACGGGCATGGACCCTGGCAAGGAGGCCGCCCTTTCGAGAGGTGAACGGCGAGCGATTTCGGTTGCCGGCGTCCCGTGACCGCGGGCACAAATCAAGGGCAAGGCTTCCAGGACGGGAATCGAATGACGAAATTCCCAGGCCGGTCCGGGCGAATCCGCTCGTCACGCAAGATCGCGTCGGGCGGGTCGTCGGGCGGGTTCCGCGCCCCGCGCCGGTCCGCCAGGCAGGCCGCGAAGCCCGCCCGCGAGAGATCTCTCGATGACCTTCCGGCCGGTGCCGGCCAGCCCGGGGCAGCCTCGCGGGAGAACATTGCGTTGCGCCTGGAGGGACGGCGGCTGGGCAGTCTCCGTGGCGGCAGCCTCCGGATCCTGTGCGGCTGCGGCCATTCCGGCGATGTTCCCGTCGCCGCCCTCGTCGCACGGCAAGGCGAGGAGGCCCGCGTTCGCGACGCCGTCGCGTCGATGCGATGCGGCGCCTGCGGCGCGCAACGCGTTGCCGAGGTCCGCTGGCTGGAGTGACGGAAGCTTGAGCGGATGGGCGGGAACCGGACCCCCGTCTCGTGCCTGGATGGCCCGCGCTCTGCCATTGAGCTACACCCGCAGGCGCGATGCGCAGTTCCCGGCGCCGGGCGGGTCAAGCCGGTTCCCGCCCCGTTCATCGGGATCAGGACTGTCCGTCGCGGAAACGGCCTTCTGCCTGCGCCGAGCCGTGGCGAGGATCGGGTGCCGGACGGGACGGCGCGGCTTGCAGGCCGGGGCGACTCGGGGCATTGGTGCGGTCGGATCGCTCGGTCCGGGAACGCAGGACGGCGAAAGGGGGCAGAGATGAAGGATCACGCGCCAGGCGCGAACGAGTGCATCGAGGACGAAGGCCGTGGCACGGTCAGGGTCGAGCTTCCCCGGGAGGCCTGCGAGGTCCTTTCCGAGATGTGCGCGTATCTTGCGGACACGATCGCGGCCGGGGGCTGCGGGTGCGAGGACTGCGCGGAGCGGCTCGCGCAGGCCGAGGCGTGGGAAGGCGTCTTTCGCGGCATGGCCGAGACGGAGCCTGGCATGACGCACGAGGTCGTCCTTGGGCAGGAGGGATACGTCCATTGAGAATCCGGGAACGCCGCCCGCGCTGACCGCCAAGGGCCATGACACATGACGGAACTCGATGCCGACGGAGGCGAAGGCGTGAGAAGAGGCAGGCGTTGCCGCATGGCGCGGCGAGCTGAAAGGCCGCAAGGGGGTCCGTCAACGACGACGAAACGGCTGGAACGGCGCCGGCAAGCCGGCGCCTGAAAGGAACGGCAATGCAAGAAGCACGGGAAACGGCGAGACTCGCCGTCCTGATCGACGGCGACAACACCAGCGCGAGGCACGCGCAGGCCATCTTCGACGAGATCGTCAAGCTCGGGGAGGCCACCGTGCGGCGCATCTACGGCGACTTCTCGCACGGCAGGCTGTCCGGCTGGGACGGGGCGATCAAGTCGCTGGCGATCCTGCAGCACCAGCAGCGGAGCAACTCGCGGGGGAAGAACGCGTCCGACATCGCGCTGGTCATTGACGCTGTCGATCTCATGTACAAGCGAACCCTCGACGGGGTCGTGCTGGTCAGCTCTGACAGCGACTTCACGCGGCTGGCCCAGCGCCTCCGCGAGGAGGGCCTCGTGGTGTACGGATTCGGGGAGCGCCAGGCGGTCGAGGCGTTCCGGAACGCCTGCAACCGGTTCATCTACGTGGAGAACCTGCTTGAGACCGAGCCGGAGCGGACGAAGGACGAGGCCGGGGCGCCCGCGGGCGCGGCGCGGAAGAAGAAGTCTCCGGGCAAGGCGCGAGGGATCATCGCCGGCGCCATCGCCGAACCCGACGCCGACGGATGGGAGAGCCTGGGCAGCGTCGGGCAGCGCATCCAGGGCGCGCATCCCGACTTCGACCCGCGCAGCTACGGCTGCGCGAACCTGAGCACGCTTGCCGAGAAGGCGGGCGGGTTCGAGATCCGCAAGGAGGGGGGCGCCGTGCATGTCCGTCGCAACGCCGCCGCGCCAGGGGCTTCGGGTGCCGGGAAGGGGTCCGCTGCGTGACCGTTGCGGAACCGGCGGCGAGCGAAGCGCGGGACCCGGGAGGCGCAGGGCCGGATCCCGCCGTTGCGGACTGAACCGGCCGTCAGCCGTGCCGGTCCCTGCCTTGCCGGATGATCGTTCGCGGTTGCGTGAGGCGGGCTTCGGCGCGTCGGCGCGGGCGAAGCCGTGCGACGGTCCGTTTTCGGGACCGTCCCTGCATCTCACTCCGGGCGCCGGCACGACGCGGCGTGCAGCCAGGGCCACACCCTGTTGCCGTCGCGGTCCGTGCGCCGTGCCACGACGCTGTCGGACAGGCCGTCGTCGATTGATTCCGCGAGGAATCCGAGCCGGTCCGCGATGGTCCTCCGGCTCTCGTGGTCCCGCTTCCAGGGCAGGGCCTCCCTGCATTCGAGAACGGCCGCGCGCCCGGCCATGACCTTCGGGTGCGTGTGGAGCCGGCGCACGAACTCCGTCGCTCCTGGCGTGTCGTGCCAGAGGTCGCCGAAGAGACGCATGCAGTCCTTCGCGGTGTCCGGATCGGAGAAGCCCGATCCGTGCCAGATCGTCATGGGCATCGGGTCCGGGGTCCCGCAGATCATCTCCGCGACGTAGCCGTTCCCGCCGAAGCCGTGCCGCAGGCTCGTCGCGGCGGCGGCGAACTCTCCCTCGACCAGCCTCGGAAGCCCGAGCTCTTACTGGAGCGACGGGTCCCCGCCTCGGAACTCCGCCAGGAGCGCGCGCATCGTCCGTCCGGCACGCAGGAAGGCCGGGCCGGGAAGGTGGCGGATTCCCTTCCGTAACGGGGGCCCCACGTCGAGCGCGGATTCCCGTGCATGAGCGGCCACAAGGCCCGAATCCGGCAATGCCGTTCCGGCGCCGGCGGCAAGAGGGCGCGGCGTTGATGCCAGAAGCGGCGTTGGCTCCTGGTCCGGAGCCGGGGATTGCCTGGTTCGCCGGGCGCGAGGCCCTTGAGGCACGCGTCGAGCGCGGGCCTTGTCCTGCCCCTGTCGGGCAGGGCGTTGCCGACATGCGCATGCGCGTCGATGAACCACGGATGCCGTCCGGCGAGATCCTGAAGCCCGTCCATGCAGCGCCTCCCGCCGATCCTGCCGGCTTCGCGGTCTTCGAGAGGCCGGTCGAGCGCCTCCATGCATGCATCGTGTTCCGGCGGATGCCGGAAGCGGGCGGAGTCCTCGAAGAGCTCGCGGCTGATGTCCATGACGCTTCCTTGCGTTCCCTGGACGTGCCGTGACGTGTCCCGGATTCCCGGTCCCGCGCGCAACGGAGAGTCCCCGACCCACCGAATCGGTCCGGTCCGGACGCGCGATTCGCCAGGAGCCGGCGCCTGATTCGGCGCAAATCCAGCCCCTTCAGGGGGGTCGCCCCGAGACCGGCGCCGCGACCTCTCATCGTCCCGTCCTTCCCTGTCCTCCGGAGAGCAAGCCTGGGGGGGTCGTTTTCGGGAGTCGCAAAACGTCCCTCCCCCGGAGGCCGGGATTCCGGCTCTCATGGCGGGACATGCGTCCGCGCCATCCCGGCGCCGACGCGGGCCATCGAAAGAGAGGAGAGGGCAATGACGGAACAGACGATCTACCTGGACACGCGGGGAGCGGCCGGGCTGCTGGGACTTTCCGAGAAGACGCTGATGCGCTACCGGGTCTCCGGAAGCGGGCCGGTCTTTCACAAGTTCGGCGCGCTGATCCGGTACCGGCGCGAGGACATCGAGGCCTGGGCGGCGACGCGCCGCCGTGCGTCCACGTCCGACGACGGCACCACGCTTTCGGGTGCGGGCCGGTGAGGGCGGCCATGACGGGCATGCGGCCCGCCTGCAGCCGCGGCGCGGCCGCGGCGTTCGGCAGGACCGCCCTGGCGTGCCTCGCGGCGGCCGCCGTCCTGGCGGCGCCGGAGATCGCGCCGGCGAGCACGGACACCACGTTCGACGCGCCGCTCGACACGGTCGAGGACATCGTGGGCGGCACGGGCGGCCAGCTGGCCGCCGCGCTCGCCGTGGGCGCTGCGCTGGTCGGCTCGGTGCTGAGGTTCAACGCCATGCAGCTGATGGGCGCGGTCGGCGTCGGCATCGCCGCGGGCGCCGGGACCGGCATCGTCACCGGCCTCGTCGGCACGGCGATCGTCTGATGGACGGTGCCGCACGCCACGTCATCCCGCGCCGGCTCGACGATCCGGAGCGGTGGCTCTTCTGGACCGTCGACGAGGCGGCGGTCCTGATGGGTCCCGGCCTGCTCGGGCTCGCGGCCAACCAGTTCGTGCCGGGCCTCGTCGCGGGCGCCGGCGGCTGGCTCCTTCTCAGGCGCGTCAAGCGCGGGGGCGGGGCCAACGTCGCGCGCCACGCGCTTTACTGGTTCCTGCCGGACTTCGTGCTGCGGCTCAGGGCGACGCCGCCGAGCCATATCAGGAGGTTCCTGGGCTGATGCGGCGGGACGGCATGGAGGCCGCGTTCCGCCGGGTGCGGGACATCAGGCTCGCGCTGGCGGCGCTGCTCGCGCTGTCGATGACGGGCAACGTCGCGCTCACGCTCGGCTTCGCCGGTCGGGAGACCGTGACCGTGATGGTGCCCGCTGTGGCGGGCCCGGCCTGGGAGGTCGGGAGCGGCGGGACCGGGGCGCGGTACCTCGAGGACATGGCGCGCACGGTGGCGGTGACGCTGCTCACGCTGACGCCGGAGAACGCGGGCCACGTCCGGCAGGCGGCCGCCCGGCTCTCCCACCCCTCGGCGCGGGGCGCGGTCGGCGCCTGGGTCGAGGCCGAGGCGGCGCGCATGGCGGGCCGCGACATGGCGAGCGCCTTCTACCCCATCGAGATCGAGGCCGACCCGGAGGGTCTGACGGCCGAGGTCGCGGGCGAGCTCGTGACCTGGATCGGCCGCGAGGAGGCCTCGCGCGAGGACCGGCGCTACCGGCTCGCGTTCCGGATCGACGCCGGACGGATCGGGCTCCTGCGCTTCGAACAGACGGAGAATTCGAGATGAGGCTGAGACTCGCACTGACACTGACATTGACACGCTTGCGCCCGTGCACGGCGCTTCTTGCACTTCACGCCCTGGCAGCGGGACTTCTCATGGCGCCGCCGCCTGCGACGGCGATGCAGGTCCTCGACGCGACGGACAACGCCGAGCTCGCGGCGGAGATCTCCGCGACCGGGGTCAGCCGCATCGCGCTGAGCCGGGACCGGATCGTCCGGGTGGTGCGGTCGCCGGACGGCTTCGCGGTCGAGCACGACGCCGCCACGGGCGACCTCTACCTGCGCCCCGCCTCCGTTCAGGCCGGAACCCCTGCCGCCGGGACGGACGGGGGCATGGCGCATGCGCCGGTCACGCTCTTCATCGGCACCGAGCGGGGATTCACCTACCGGCTGGCGCTCGCGCCGGCGGCGCGGGATTCGGCCCAGGTCCTGATCCGCAACGCGGACGCGGCGCCTGAAGCCCTCACGTCCGGCCCGGCCATGGGCGGCGACCCCCGCGTCGCGGCGCTGGTTCGGCTGGTACGCGCCGTCGCCCGGCGCGAGCCGCTGCCGGGTCACGAGATCCGGGCGGGCGGGGCCTCGCCCGCCGACGGCATCCGCATCGTCGAGACCTGGCGGGGTCCGCTTCTGTCTGCGCTCGTGCTGGAGGCGGACGCCCTCCCCGCGCCTTCCGGCGGGAGCGCAGCGGCGGGCCTCGCCGGGACCTTGCGGGACTCGCTGGCCGGGGGCCGCCTCGCGGCGCTCTGGCTGGCGGGTCCGGGCACGGGTCCCGCCGGCGGGCGTCTCGCCGTCGCGGTGGTCGAGACCGCTGGACCGGGAGAGCCGCGATGAGCGCCCGCAACGGAATCCGGCATTCGCCGAGGCCTTTGCGGGACGACGGCGACGCCGGCGCGGTCCGGCGGCGGCAGCTGCTGCTGTTCTCCGTGATCGCGGCGACCCTGCTGGCCGGCCTTGCCGCCTGGCTCGGCGCGGGCGGCGGCGGTGCGCGCGCTCCGGAGGGCGGCATCGAGGCCGGGATCGTCGAGCCGGACGCGGCCGAGAGGGTCTGGACGCTGCGCTCCGAGGCAAGGCTCGGCGGGATCGAGACGAAGCTGGACGAAATGGAGCGGGAGGCGCTGTCGCTCAGGACGGACAACGACCGTCTGGCCGCGAAACTGGAGGAGGACGCCGCGAACGCGCGGGACGTGATCGACCGCCAGGCGGCGATGATCGACGAGCTGCAGCGGCAGGCGGGCGAGGCGGGCATCGCGCAGGGCGGCGAGACCGCGGGCGACCGGTGGTTCCAGGGCGCTGCGGCCGGTTCTGCGCCTTCCGCCGGTCCGGACGGGCGGGCCGCGCCGCTGGCGCCGCAGCGCATGATCGAGACCTTCGAGCTGGAGGGCGGGCCCCGTTCGTCGAGGGCCGGTCCCCTGAACACGGACCGGGGCGATCCCGGGATCGGCGGCGATCTCGTGGCCGACGCCGTCGCGAAGCCGGTCTCGGACTGGCTGCCCGCCGGGGCGCATGCCGAGGCGGTGGTGCTGGCCGGGGTGGACGCCTCGGCGGGGGTCTCCTCCCAGGGCGACCCGCGTCCCGTGCTGATGCGGATCACCGGCCCGGCCTGGACGGCCGCCGAGGACGGCGTCGCGCTCTCCGTCGACGTCGACGGCTGCACCGTCACGGGCGCGGCCCACGGCGACCTCTCCTCGGAGAAGGTCTACGTGCGCTTCCGCACCATGACCTGCGCCGGGCCGGAGCCCGGCACGGTGGTCGAGACCGAGGTGGCGGGATTCGTCGCGGGCTCGGGCAAGACCGGGGTGCGCGGTCCCGTGGTGAGCCGCGAGGGCGCGCTCGTCGAGCGGGCGTTCCTCGCCGGCATGGTCTCCGGTCTCGGCCAGGGCGCCTCGCAGGCGTTCCAGCCGCAGGCCGTCGCGACCGGAAGCGGCGCCGCGGTCGCCAACACCGGGCTTTCCGACATCGGCCGCGCCGGGCTCGGCGCGGGTGCGTCGAGCGCGGGGCAGAAGGTCTCCGACTACATGATCCGCCGCGCGGAGCAGTACCAGCCCGTGGTCCAGCTCCAGGCCGGCACGCGCGTGACGCTGGTGTTCCTGGAGGGCGCCCGCATCGGCGGCGCGCCCCGCCCGGACGGGCGTCACGGAACGCCACGGCATGAACCCTGAACTTGAGGAGAGAGACGAGATGAAGACATTCGAGACGCGCGGCCCGAAACGACGGGCAATGCCGACGACCGCGCTGCTGGCGGCAACTCTCGGGGCGGTCGTTCTGTCCGGCTGCTCGTCGGGCCATGTCGGCGAGAGCTGGCAGTGCCCGCTGGCGGCGGGCGGGTCCTGCGGCAGCGTCGCGGCCGTCGATCCGGCGGTGCCGGAAACCTCCGGCGGGACGGTGCTCGACGCGCCGCTCTGGAAGCCGCGTGACATCGTGCCGGAGGCGCCCGAAGGGACCGTGTGCGCCGGCAATTGCGGAAACGGGACCGGTCCCTTCGGCTGGCTCGGGCGACTGCTCTCGGGCGGCGGCAACGAGGACCGGGTCTCTGCGTCCGATGCCGTGGCGACGCGAGAGGACGGCCTGCCCGACGCTGGGGGCCCCTTGGCCGGCCACGCGCAAGGGAACGGCCAGGCCGGGGTGTCGGCATCCTCCGCCCTTCCGGCCGAACCGGCCCTGGCGCTGAACGACGCCGACGCGGAAGGCCCGGTCGGCGAAGGACTGCACACGGACGATTCGATTGCCGACGGCCTGCGCACGGACGAGGTCGTGGCGCGGATCTGGATCGCGCCCTTCGTCGACGGGAACGGCGTCTACCGCGAGGCGTCCCATGTCCGCGTCGTTCTGGCGCCCGCCGCGTGGAGGACGGAATGAGCGCCGCCGCCGGATCCCTGACGGCGCGCCTCCTGGAGCTCTTCGAGGGCCAGGAGGCGCCGGGTCCCTGGACGCCACCGGACATGCCGGCGGCGCTGCACGCGCTCCTGCCCTGGCGCGCCTTCGACGAGGCGAGCGGGCTCTACGTCAACGCCGGCAGCACGGGGTTCGTCATGGAGCTGCCGCCCTTCGCCGGGATCGACGGCGAGACCCTGGGCGCGCTCGCGGGCACGCTGGCCGACGCCGCGCCGGAGCGCTGCACGCTCCAGGTGATCCACTGGGCGAGCCCGCGCTTCGGTCACGGACTCCGGGCCTGGGCGGCGCCCAGGCGCGACGCCGGCGGCGCGCTGGCGCGGATGGGCGAGGGGCGCAAGGCGCTCCTGGCTCCCGGCGGCTGGAGAAGGCTGCACGCGGGCGGTCCGCCCTTCACGCTCTCCGACCACAGGGTCTTCCTGACCGCGTGCCTTTCCGGCGGTCCGGGCCCGGCCACGGAGACCGCGCTCGGCGCCTTCCGCCGCGCGCTGGAGGGGACGCTGGCCTCGGCGGGCGCGCAGGCGCGCAGGCTGGAGCCGGACGCGCTCCTGTCGCTCGCCGCCGAGCTCGTCGCGCCGGACGTCGCCGGCATCCGGGACGGCGGGACGGAGCGCCCGCGTCGCCGCTGGTCGCCCCGCGACCCGATCCACGAGCAGTGCGCCTCGCCCGGGCGGGCGCTGACGGTGCGCCCCACGGGCCTGGCCTTCCACCATCCGGACGGCGAGGACGTCGCCGTCAGGGTGCTGAGCGCCGTCACCTTCCCCGAGGTCTGGCCGGGCTGGCGCGGCAACGCGCTGATCGGCGACTTCCACCGCGACTTCCTGCAGCCCGGCTGCCCGGTGCTGACCTGCCTCACCGTCGTCACGGGCGACGAGGCGGCGGGGGAGCGCGCGTTCCTGAAGTCCGCCCGCGCGATCCAGCAGGCGGGCACCGGCCTCGCCCGCTACCTGCCGGGTCTGCCCGAGAAGGCGCGGGACTGGCAGGCCGTGACCGAGCGGCTGAAGGACGGGGAGCGGCTGGTCCGCGCCTGCTACATGGTCGCGGTCCATTCGCGGATGGACGTCCTCGACGAGGCCGAGCAGGCGGTGCGCGCGATCTACCACGGCCAGGGCTGGCGGGTGACCGCCGAGCGCTACGTGCAACTGCCGTCCTGGCTCGCCTGCCTGCCGATGGCGTCTGCGGGCGGGCTCGACTCCGACATGGAGCGCATGGGCCGGATGAAGACGCTGCTGACGTCCAGCGCCGTGAACCTCGCGCCGCTCCACGGCGAGTGGCGCGGCCAGCCCGCGACTCCCGACAACCCGCCCGCGCTCCTGCTCGTCGGACGCAGGGGACAGCCCGCCTGCTGGTCGCCCTTCGCCAACGAGGCGGGCAACTACAACGTGGCCGTCACCGGCAAGTCCGGCTCCGGCAAGTCGGTGCTGATGCAGGAGCTCGTCACGGGCATGGTCGCCGCTGGCGGCGAGGCCGTGGTGATCGACGACGGGCGCTCCTTCCAGCACGCGGCGGAGGCGCTGGACGGCGCCTTCATCGCCTTCGGCAAGGACGCCGCGACGCTCAACCCCTTCGCCATGATCGACGCCGAGACCGCGGAACATGACGGCGACTACCGCGAGGAGTGCCTCGCCATGCTGGCGGGCGTGATCGGGCGCATGGCCCGGCGCCGGGGCTCCATGGACGACATCGAGGCGGCGCTGGTCGCCGAGGCGATCTCGGCGGCCTGGGACGAGGCGGGCAACGGGGCCGACCTCGGGACCGTGAAGAGGAACCTGGAGGCCCGCGACGACCGCCGCGCGCGGGACATGGGCACCGCGCTCGGGCCGTGGTGCCCGGGCGGCGCCATGGGGCGGCTGTTCGCCGGGCCGGACGTGCCCGACCTGGAAAACGCGCTGACCGTGTTCGAGCTCGCCGAGCTCAAGGGGCGGGGCGACGTCCAGGCCGTGGTGCTGATGCTGGTCGTGTTCCTGGCGACCCAGCGCATGTACCACGGCCCCCGGACGCGGGCGAAGGCCATCGTCATCGACGAGGCCTGGGACCTGCTCTCGGGCGAGGACAGCCGCGCGTTCCTCGAGGGGGCGGCAAGGCGCGCCAGGAAGTACCGCGGCGCGCTCGTCACGGGCACCCAGTCCGTCAACGACTACTACGCCAACCCCGCCGCCCGCGCGGCCTGGGAGAACTCGGACTGGGTGATCTTCCTGGCCCAGAAGGACGAATCCGTCGAGCTGCTGAAGTCCGAGGGGCGCATCCACTGCGACGCGGGCATGGAGCGCGCGCTGAAGAGCCTGTCGACCGCCGACGGCAGGTACGCCGAGCTGGTCCTGCACGGCCCGGACGGCTGGCGGGTCGCAAGGCTCGTGCTCGACGCCTGGTCGGTGGCGCTCTTCTCGTCGCGCGGCCCCGCCTTCGCGGCGGTCGAGAGCCTGAAGGCCGAGGGGCTGTCCACGGTCGAGGCCATCGACCGGATCGTCGGCGCGGACGGCGCCGGCGCTTCCGCAGCGAACCGTTCCGAAACCGCGAAAGAGAGAGGAGATCCCGCATGAAGAGGAAACGAACGCGCAAGGGCGCCGGCGGAGGCCCGCTGAACTGGCCCGGCGACCCCGAGGCCGTGACGGCCGCGGACGTCGACTTCGAGGCGCTGGCGCACGTCCTGGCCAACACCTGCCGCAACGGCGGCCGCTGCCGCCGCTACCACTCGGTCGCCGCGCACGCGGCGTTCGTGAGCGAGGAGGTCGAGGCGCTCGGCGGGCTCGCCGAGGAGGATTGCCGGACGCTGGCGCTGCACGCGCTGCTCGCCGACGCGCCGTCGGCCTGGCTCCGGGGACGCTTGCCGGAATCGCAGCGGGCGGCGGAACGCGCCGGACGGCTTGCCGCCAGGATCGACGCGGCGGTGCGCGAGGCCGCCGGGCTTGATCCGGTCCTGGACGAGGAGCGGGCGGAGCTCCTGCGCTTCGTGACCCGCATGGCGGCGGCGTCCGAGCAAAGGGACGTGACGGGGGACGCGCCCGCGGGCGCCGGCGTCGCCTTCCCGCCGCTGACGCGCCGCATCCGCCCGATGCCGCCGGAGAAGGCGGTCGAGGCCTGGCTCGCCCGGTTCCGGGCGCTCGCGGGGCCGGAGGACGAACGGCGCAAGCGCGTCGCTGCGAAGTCCGGCAAGGAAGGGACCGATGCAGCGCAAGGCTGAACGGTCCGATGCCGCCTGGCCGGTGATCCTGTCTGCCGTGCTGCTCTCGGGCGCGGTGGCGGCGGCGGTCGCGGCCGCCACGGTGCGCCTGGGAACGGAGAGGCCGTCGCGGGTCGCGGGGGTGCGGCTGGCGGAAATCGCGGCGGAGTACACGACGCGCGCCGCGAGCGAGGGCATGGCCGCAGACGACGTGCGCGCCTGGGGCGCGGCACTGGAGGCGGCGCTGGACCTCGTGGCGGAAAGCGATGGCCTGGTGCTTCTTCCGGCCCGCGCCGTGGCCGCCGGTGCGCCCGACGTGACGGACCGGGTCGAGGCGGCCCTGGCGTCCTTTCTCGCTCTCGGCGAGGCCATGCGAATCGAGGGGGACGCACCGTGAGCGCGCGGGGCCTGCGGTTCGGGCGCCGGGACCGGCGGCGGCGGGGCAGGACCGGCCTTGCCGTGATGGTCCTGCTGGCCGCGCTCTGGCTCGCGGCGGCCTCGCGCGTGCACGTCAACGCGAGCTGGTCGGACGGGGCGTGGGGCTACGCCGTCCTGCCGCTCTTCGGCCAGGACCCGATGCCGGGCGACCTGGTGCTGTTCGAGCCGCCCGACGCCGTCGGGTCGCGTGTTCCGTATCTCAAGACCGTGCGCGGCGTGCCGGGCATGGAGGTCGAGGTCGGGCCGGGCGGAACGGTCCTCCTGGACGGCGCGCCCATTGCCCGCGCCAAGAGCCGCGCGCGCGACGGGCGGGCTCTGGAGACCGTCGCGCCGGGGACGATTCCGCCGGGACGTTTCTTCCTGCACACGGACCACCGCGACAGCCACGACAGCCGCTACGCGGAGATCGGGCTCGTGCCGCGCGATCGCATCCTCGGACGCGCCGTCGCCCTGCCGGACATCCCCTGGCTGGGGCTTGAGGGACCGCTGGCCGGGCCGGAGGACGCTGCCCTTGCACCGGTGTCCGTGACGGTTCTGCCGCGTTCGGAGGTTGGTGACGACCGGCCCATCGACGATCCGGAGGCGGTGCGATGAAACGCAACGCCGTCCTTTTGGTCGCCGCGCTTGCCGCCGTCACGGCTGCCGGAAACCCCTTTCCCGCAACGGCGAAGGACCTGGGCGTGCGCGGCGCGACCTGGCCTGTCGCCGAGCCCGACCTGCTGGAGGCGATCGAGGCGCGGCTGCTCGAATTGGAGCGCTCCGGCGAGATGGCGCGGCTGGATCGCGAGGCCCGCGAGCGCGCACGCCGGAAACTGGAGGAGCCGGACCCGGTTCCCGGCATCGCGCCTGCGACGGAGGAGCGGTCCCGTCTCTTCGATCCTGCGATCACGGTCGCGCGGGACATCCGGACACTGGAGGGGACGTTGCTCGCCGCCGCAGGGACGCGGGTGAATCCCCTGGAGCGCATGACGCTGTCGCGCGACCTCCTGTTCGTCGACGGCAGGCGCGGGGCCGAGATCGCCTGGGCGCTGGCCCGGGAGGCCGAGGGCGCGCGGCCCGCGCGGATCGTGCTGCTGGCCGGGCGCCCGCTGGAGCTGATGCGGCGGCACGGCCGTCCCTTCTTCCTCGACCAGGGCGGACGGCTCGCCGCGCGCTTCGGGATCGCCGCGACGCCAAGCCTCGTCGCGCAGGCGGGCGCGCTGCTGCGGGTCACCGAGATCCCGGTCGAGGACCGGAACGTTCCCGGCCCGGAGGCCGGGGAAACCCAGGGAAAGGAGAACTGAAGCCATGCTGAACATGAACAGGGCCACGCTGCTGGGCCATGCCGGCCGCGATCCCGAGATCCGCGACCTCGCGAAGGGCGAGAGGGCCGCGTCCTTCACGCTCGCGACCACGGAGCGCTGGACCGGGAAGGACGGCCGTCCGGCGGAGGCCACCGAGTGGCACCGGGTCGTGGTCTACGGCCCGGCGGTCGCGGCCGTCGGGACGATGCTGAGGAAGGGCGACGCGGTGCTGGTCGAGGGCCGGCTCGCGACGCGGACCTGGCGTGACAGGGAAGGGAACGACCGGACGGTCACCGAGATCGTGGTCGCCGGTCCGCAGGGCACGGTCAACGTCCTGTCGCCGAGGCGCGGGAAGGTTGCCGACGCTGGCAGGGAGACGGCGGCGGCGCGGGAATCCGCGGCTCCCGGCAACGCGTCTTCGGCAGGGCCGGAGGCATGATCCGGCGTGGGATCGCTCTCGCGGCGGTCGCTCTCGCGGCCATGTCCTGGTCCGCCACGGCCTCGGCGCAGGCCTGCACCGGACGCTTCGTCAACCCGGTCTCCGACGTCTGCTGGGAGTGCCTGTTCCCGGTCTCGATCGGGCCGATCTCAATGGGCAGCGCCTCGGGCGCGCCGGACACGCCGAACCCGTCCTCGCCGATCTGCCTCTGCGGCTCGCCCATCCCGAGGATCGGCCTCTCGCTCGGGGTCTGGGAGCCGGCGCGGCTCGTGGACGCGACGCGCGCGCCCTGGTGCTTCCCTAACCTGGGCGGGCTGACCATCGATCCGGGACTGCCCGCCGGGCGCGGGCGGACCGGATCCTCGGGCGGCGACGGCGCGACGGGCTCGGTCTGGCACGCGCATCACTACGTGTACCCGCTGCTCAGCTGGATCGGCGCGCTTCTCGACCTCGGCTGCCTGGAGGCGGGCGGGCTCGACATCGCCTGGGTCTCGGAGCTCGACCCCGCCTGGCTGGACGACGAGCTGAGCTTCCTCCTGAACCCGGAGGCGGCGCTGTTCGCGAACCTTCCCGCCCAGGCGGCCTGCGCCGCCGACTGCGCGGCCGCCTCGACGGGGCTGCCTGCGGACCGTCTCTTCTGGTGCGCGGGCTGCCAGGGCGGGATGTACCCGACGACCGGCAACGTCGCCGCGCATGTCGGCGGCGTGCAGGCCTCGCTGCTCGCGGCCCAGCGGCTTCAGCACCGTCTCCACCGCGCCGGGATCGCGTGGGGCACGTCCGGGTCGGGCGCGCTCTGCGGGCGCTACCCGATGCCGGTGATGCGGAAGTCCCAGTACCGCTGGCAGATGACCCAGCCGGTCCCGGCCACGACGCCGATCGCGGGCTGCAACCCGACGGGCCGCTCGTCGGTCCTGTGGGAGTCGCTGCGCGAGCTGCCCGCGGCAGGCGAGAGCTTCGGGTTCCTGCTCTGGCGCAAGCGCAACTGCTGCCTGCTGTGAAACTGCCGGAACTGGGAGATCTGATCGAATGCCGGAACGAAGAATGACGCAGGCAGGCAACACCCTGATGCCGATGCTCCTGGCTGCCCTGATGCTGGCGGCGGGCTGCTGCGCTCCGGTCAGGGCGGAGGAGAACCCGTCCAGGGGACCGGAACCGGAAGCGCGCCGCCTGGTCGAGGATGTCCTGCACGGCGCAGGCAATGCTCACGCTACGGAACCCGACGCGGATGCCGCGCGCCTGGCCGGGGAAATCATGGACGGTGCCGGAGGCGTCGGCGGGGACGTGCTCGGCGAATGGAGCCGCGGGATCGTCGAACGCGCGCTCGAACGGGCCGGCGAGTCCGCGCGGACTGCGGCGCCCGGACCGGAATCCGGAACCGGGCCCGGCACGGACGGTCCGCCTGCCTCGCCGCTTCCGGCCGAGCGCCATGCCCGCAGTCTCGCCGGGAACGCGGGCGGCCGCGCGAGCACGGCGGAGGTGCTGGTCCTCCTCAGCCTGTCGGTGCCCGCCGCGAGCTGGCGGCAATGGGCGCATGACGCGGCCAGGGCCGGCGTGCCGCTCGTGCTGCGCGGCGTGGGCGAGGGCGGCCTGCCCGGGACCGCACGGCGGATCGGAGACCGCCTTGGCGGAGCCGGGGTCGGGGTCGCGATCGATCCAAGGCTGTTCCGTCTCTTCGGAATCGATCGCGTTCCGGTCGTGGTCATCGTGCCCGGCGGCGTGCCGCCCTGCCGCAGCCGGGGCTGCGCGGAGGATCCCGCGCCGCCGCACGACCTGATCGCCGGCAACGTCGGCCTCGTGGCCGCGCTGCAGGCCGTCGCCGACGAGGGCGCCGTAGGCGGCGAGGTCGCGCGCCGTCACCTCGAACGCATGGAGAGAACGCAATGAGGGAAAGCCGGGAAAACGCGCCTGGACGGACCGGAGTCTTCGCATTCCGGATCGCCCTGATCTTCGGCTGGAGCGCGGCGCTCGGGCTCACGGTCCTGGGGGGCTGGACGGTGTCCGGCACGGTCGTCCGGGCGGAGGACCCGAAGGCCGCCGCCCGCGGCATCGGCAATGCCGGGAACGCGGCGGCGCAGGCCGTCGCGCGGGATGCCGCCAGCGCGACGGAGGTGCCCGGCTACGCGGGCACTGACCTTCCAGAGGGAAACGTGGACGCTGACGCGCTTGAGGACGGGGGCCGCGCGCGGCTGGCGGACCCTGACGATCCGGGCGGAGAGGCCGGGCGCACGGTGGTGCGCGGCGCGACGACCCGTCCCCAGTCGAGCGTGCCGGCGGACGGTCCGGTTGCGCGGCGCTCGGAGGGCATCGCGGCCGCGCCGCAGTCTCCGGTGCACCGCGCCGACGGCCTCGCCTCGGGCGGCGTCACGGAATGCGGGGCGGACCTGCGCGATGCCGAGGACGGCGGGACCTGCGGCTCCGTGCGCTGGTGCGTCGGCGCGGACTGCGAGACCGTGCGGCCGCGGTCGAACACGGGCTTCGTGGACGCCGCGACGCGGCTCAACATGGCGACGGAGCTGGGCGGCGACGCGTTCGACCGGGGCAGCCTCCGGTTCTTCGTGGGTCAGCGCCGGGCCTGCCACATCCACCTCTTCGGGCTCGTCAACTGCTGCTCGAACTCGGGCGTCCTGGTCGGCCTCGCGGACTGCTCGCCCGAGGAGGTGGAACTGGCGCAGGAGCGGAACGCGGGCAACACCCACTACCTTGGCCGCTACTGTTCCCGCAGAACGCTCTTCGGCATCTGCATCCGCCGCTCGCGGGCCTGGTGCGTATTCGGCTCGAAGCTGGGCCGCATCCTGCAGCAGCAGGGGCGCGCGCAGCTCGGCATCCCCTGGTCCGACTGCCGGGGCCTCACGGTGGCGGAGATCGAGGGCATCGACTTCGAGAGCCTCGACCTCTCGGAGTTCGCCCGGGACCTGATGGACGCGTCAAGGGAGCCCTCGGTCTCGCTTCCGGACGCCGGGGACACGCGCGACGCCATGCGGACGCGCATCCGCGAATTCTACGGGAGGGGCCAGTGACGGGGCGCGGCGCGAAGCTCGCGGCAATGGCGGCCGGCCTGTCGATCACGTCGGCGCTCTTCGCGTTTCCCGGCACGGCGGCGGAATGGCGGTCGTGGTGCGGGCCGTCCGGCTCGCAGGCGTCGCTCGGCTGGCACTTCTACTGCGACAGGGAGGACGGGCCGGACCCGGAGCCGGAACGGGAGCCTGAGACATCCGAGTCCTCCCCGACGGCGGAAGCGTCGGGACGCGCCACGGAGCGCATCCTGGAGATCCGCCGCGCGCTGGAGGAGGCGCGCGCGGAGGCCATCCTGGACCCGACGCCGCAGAACGTGACGGCCTACCTGCGGCTCCAGCAGGAGACGCTGCGCCGCGCCGCCGCCTTCTCCGACGCGTTCCGGCGCACGGTCTGGGCGACGCCCGAGGTCGACTACACGCTGGTGCGCCCCGTGGGCGCGCTCGCCAAGCGGGTCTGGTCGGACGGGCGGCGCGAGGCGCGCGACGCCGCGCTGGCGCGCCTCGGCGAGCGCTACGGGCTGATCTACCTGGGCGATGCCCGCTGCGCGTCCTGCAGGGTCTTCGGCCCGCTCCTCCGCGCCTTCGCGGAGCGCCACGGCCTCGACGTTCTCGCGGTCTCGCTCACCGGAGAGGCGCTGGAGGGCTGGCCGGAGGCCGTTGCCGACAACGGAAGGGCCGCGAGCCTCGGCCTCACGAACGCGCCGAGCCCGGCGCTGGTGCTGTTCGACACCGCGACGCGGCGGGCGGTGCCCGTCGGCTTCGGGGTGATGGCCGAGGACGAGATGGCGGAACGCATCTTCGCGCTCACGGAACTGGAGGCAGGCAATGACTACTGATCGAGGCGGCACGGCGCTCCGCGAAGCTGCAGACGACCTTCATAATCGTAGGGAACGGCGGGCGAATCCGGCCGGGGCCAAGGCGCGGCTGCGGACGAGTCCGGGCACCCATGCACGTCGGCTGGCGCTTTCCGCGACGGTCGCGGCGTTCGCGGTGGCAACCGGCCCGGGCCATGCCGACGTGCTTTCGGAGATGAACCGCTTCTGGCAGGGGGCCGCCGTCAACACGACGGGCCCGACGGCGTTCCAGGGACAGGCCTCGGGCCACTGGACGCTCGGCAACCTCTATCTCCGCGCGCCGGTGCGCTCCGAGCAGGTGGCGACCGTGAGCCTGCCCTCGTTCCGCGCCGGCTGCGGCGGCATCGACGCCTTCGCCGGGGCGTTCTCCTTCATCAACTCCGACCAGCTCGTGGCCTTCGGTCGTGCCGTGGCGCAGAACGCGGTCGGCTTCGCCTTCGAGCTGGCGCTGGAGACCATCTCGCCGGTGATCGCCGAGACCATGGCCAAGCTCCGGGCGCTGGCGCAGTGGGTCAACAGCCAGAACCTGAACAGCTGCGAGACCGCGCAGGCGCTCGTCGGCGCCGCGTGGGCGCGGAACGACCGGGCCTCGGCCTCCATCTGCGCCGCGATCGGCACGAGCCAGGGCATCTTCTCCGACTACGCGGCGGCCAGGCACGGCTGCGGCTCCGAGGGAAGGCGCCACTCGACGCTGGCCTCGGCCTCCGGGCCGATGGCCGACCAGGTGCCGGTCAACGTCAACTACGCCTGGAAGGCGATCCGGGCGTCGTCCTTCCTCGCGGGCGACACGCAGCTCGCCGAGTTCGCCATGGCGGTGACCGGCACGGTGATCGTGACCGCGCCCGTGTCGGATTCCGACGCGGGCGGCCCGCGCGTCCGGATCCTGGAGCCGCTGGCGCTGGACCGGAGGGTCACGGAGGTGCTGATGGAGGGCGGGGGTGCGCTGCCGGTCTACCGCTGCGACGAGACGGCCCGCTGCCTGAACCCGACGCTCGGGACCGCGAGCATCCCCCCGGACCGCGGCTTCCGGACGCGTGTGGCGGAACTCCTGCGCGATCTCGTCGACGCGGTGCGGACGGACACGGCCCCGCCGCCGGAGGCGCTGGGTCTCGTGAACCTCACCACGCTGCCGGTGTACCGGGTCGCGAACGCGGCGGCGGCCTACCGGGGCGCGGTGATCGACCAGGAGATGGACGCGCTCGCCGAGGCCGTGGCGCTGGACGTGATGCAGGTCTGGATCACGGACCTGCACCGCACGGTCGAGGAAAGAGCCGGGACATTGGACATCGCCGACGGCGAGCAGCTGCGGCGCTGGAGGGAGGGGCTGAGGACGAACCGGGTCGCGCTGGCGCGCCACCGCAACCAGGGGCTGCAGAGGCTGAACACGGCGCTCGCCGTGGTCGAGAAGCTCAGGCTGATCGAGACGGAGCTGGCCGGGGCGCTCTCGGCCGACCTCAGGGCGGCGCTCGCGTTCGCGCGCGGCGGCGGCGGGGCCGGATCCAGGTAGGCGCGGCGCATCGTGTTCGAGATCTTCACCCTCGGCGGCGGCACCTACCTGGTCGACCTCCTGAACGCGGTGGCCGCCATCACCGGCGGCGGGGCCTACGTCAACCTCGCCCAGCTCGCCGGCATGGCCGGGCTCGCCTGGATCCTGATGCGCACCGCCTTCGGCGGCTCGTGGCGGGACAACGGGAAGTGGGTGCTCCTGTTCGCCGCCGTCTGGGGCGCGATGATCGTGCCGAAGGCGACCGTCCGCGTCGTCGACCGGCTCGACCCCGCGCTGGCGCCCGCCGTGGTCGCGAACGTGCCGATGGGGCTCGCGCTCTTCGCGTCCCTGACCAGCGAAATCGGCGACGGGCTGACGCGGCTGACGGAGCAGGCCTTCGCGCTGCCGGACGACCTCCGCTACCGCCGTCACGGCATGATCTTCGGGGCCAGGCTCGCCGACAGGGCGACGCGGCTGGAGGTGACCGACGCGGTCTTCGCGCGGAACCTCCGGAGCTACGCGCGCCAGTGCGTGTTCCACGCGCTGCTGCTCGGCCACGTCACCGCCGACGACCTGCGCGAATCGACCGACCTCTGGTCGCTGGTGACCGCTGCGGGCACGCCGTCCGCCGGGGCCTCGCCCGCGCGCATGTTCGAATTCGCCACCCGGGGCGCCGTGTCCGGGACCGGCGCCACGACGCTCGACCGCCAGGTGGTCACCTGCCGGGACGGCGCGGCGCGGCTGAACGCGCAGTGGAACGCCGAGATCGCGCGCGCGGGAACGGTGTTCGGAAGGCGGATCTTCCCGGGCGCGCGGACGGACGCGCTGGCCCGCGCCGAGCTGCTCGCCGCCCTTCCCGCCGCGCACGACTTCCTGATCGGGGCCTCGCGCGCGGCGGGCGAGATCATGCGCCAGCAGATGGTCCTGAACGCGGTCCACGACGCGGGCGAGCAGTGGGCGGCGGAGGCCGGCAACGCCGCCGCGCTCCGATCCTACACGGACGCGAGGGCCGAGGCCCAGACCGTGTCGGCCTACCGCGCCATCGGGCGGCAGGCCGAGACCTGGGTGCCGCTCCTCAGGATCGTCTTCGAGTGCCTCTACGTGGGCGCCTTCCCCATGGCCGTGCTGCTCATGCTGACCCCGGCGGGGACCGCGATCTTCCGCTCCTACGTCACGGGACTCGTCTGGCTCCAGTCCTGGGGGCCGCTCTACGCGATCCTCCACCGCATCTCCATGGGCGAGGCCGCAGAGCGCATGCAGGCGGCCGCGACCATGCCGGGGGGAGACGTCGGCATCTCGCTGGTCGCCCAGGCCGGGATCCGCGCCGTCGCGGCGGACGTCGCCGTGATGTCGGGGTACCTGTCGATGTCGGTGCCGTTCCTGGCCGCCGCGCTCGCCTACGGCATGGCCAAGGCGACGGTGCTCGCCACCTCCGTCCTCGCGGTCGGGCAGGACGCGGCCTCCTCCGCCGCGCACGAGGGCACGACGGGCAACCTCTCGCTCGCGAGCACGGCGCAGGACGTGCACCGCTTCGCGACCCTTGAGGGACGCCAGGTCCGCACCTCGGCGCATGTCGACGAGGGCCGGTACACGGGCTTCGCGCCGATGGGCGCGGCGATGACGGTGACGGCCGACGGCACGGTGGTGGCGGACGCGGGCGCGGCCACGAGCCGGATACCCGCCGCCGGGGTGCGGCTCTCCGAATCGCTCGCGACCTCGCACGAGACCCGGGCGGCGGAGGCGCAGGGACGGTCGCGGCACTGGTCCGCCGAGGCGGGCATGGCGCGCAGCGCGGCGGCGACCGACGCGACCGCGCTGGTCGAGCGCTACAGCCATGACGTGAGCACGGGCGAGGCGCACGCGCACGGCGTGACGGAAAGCGAATCGCGGCAGGCGCAGGAGCTGGCGAGCCATGTCGAGAAGCTGGCCGAGGTCGGGGGGATCACCACGAGCCAGGCCATGAACCTGACGGCGGAGGCAAAGGTGGGCGGCGGCCTGGACCTCGTGGCGAAGGTCGGCGCGGACGGCTCGGTGCTCTGGCGCGGCCAGGCCATCGAATCGGACGCCTGGAACCGGATGCGCGAGTACGACCGGCAGCACGGCGTGACCGAATCCTGGGGCCGGGTCGAGGAGGCGTCGAGGCGGTACTCGACGCAGAGCGGGGATTCGGAACTCGCGAGCCTGGAGGAGGGCCTGTCGGCGAAAGTCACCCGCATGCGGAGCTTCCAGGAGCGGGCGGTGATGGCAAGGCAGGAATCGGAGAGCTGGACCGAGCAGGCGGCGCAGGTGCGCTCCGACGCGCAGGCGATCGAGCGCGAGCTGGGCCAGCCGTTCTTCGCGTGGCTCTCGGAGCGTCCCGGCGCTGACGGGCGCTCGATCGGCGCCGCGGGCGCGATGCGCATCGCCTCGCCGCAGACGCCGGAGGACGCGGAGGAGCTCAGGGAGCAGGCTGCGGCCTTCGTCGCCTCGCACTACCCCGCGCCCGCCGGTCCCGGACCCTCGGCGAGCATGAGCGCCGAGGCGTACGGCGAGGCCGCGGACGAAGCACGCGAGGCCTACGCGACGGAGACCGGCCTCTCCTACACCGGCTGGTCGGGCGGCGTGCGGGACAGGGCGGCCGACGCGGGCGTGCCCGAGCCGGGCGTGACGGAGGAGGCGGCGTCACGGGGGCGGGTCGCGGCGGACACCGGCATCTCGGCCACGGGTGCGGAACGAACCGCGCGGGAGACGGTGACCCGGAACGAGGTTGCCGGCGGCCGTGCGGGCGTGGCCGCAGAGACGGACAGGCCCTTCGCGGAGCATGCGACGGAGAGCGTGCCCGCCGTCGGCGGCTGGCTCGCCGGGCGTCTCTTCGGCACGGCGGGCAACGCGGCGCCGGACGGAGGGCCGGACGTGGAGGGCAGGTCGGTCGACGAGGGCGCGACGCCAGGCGAGGGCGTGGCGCCGGACGGAAACGGCGGCGGGGCGGAAGAAGGCGACGCGGCGGACGCCCGTCCGCGCGGGGCCCGGAGGCCGTGGCGCAGTGACCGTTGAGCGCGGCCCAGTGATGGTGACGACCGTCGGTCACGGTTCGCCGGCAGGCCCGGCGAGGCGCGCGGGGCCTTCAGTCGCGCATCAGGCGCTCGTGCTCCTCGGCGACCGGAAGGTGGGCGTACTGCCCCGATTCCGTGGCGGCGTCGATGCGCTCGTCGCGCCAGTCGGGAAGGCGGCGGCGCCGGAACGCGGACCAGTCGCCGTGGCGAAGCCCGCGCCGGAGCGCCAGGGCCAGCGAGGAGACGGCGGTCCAGGCGATCGCGGCGAGCCAGAGGGCGCCGGCGAACTCCATGCCGGTGCCCGCGAAGCCGGAGAACGCGGTGCAGGCCGCCGCGATGGTCACGCCGGCGAGCACGGTTGCGCGCTCGGTCCGGGTGATCCGGCGGTTTTCGGCGAGTGCAGGCGGCGCCTTGCCCGGATTGTCGTCCGGACCGGGATTCGTTCGTGTCATCGTCATGTCCTCCTGTCGTGCGGGCCTGTCCGGCGGGCAGAACTCCCGAATCCCGGACCTGGGCGCTTCCCCGGTCCGGCCACGGCCCTCTCCGGCCCGGACCCGTTCGCCCGGCCTCCGGCCGCACTCCTGCTCCGGGAGGCGTGGCGCGCGACCGCGGGCGAGCCCCGCATCGGTGGCATCGACGGTGGCATGCCTCGGGTCGTGTCACCGCGCGGTCCCGTGCATCCGCGCCGGACCCGAAGCTCGGCTCAGGCAGGGAGACACCGATGAGAGGCATCGGCGGCAGCACGCTGCGGGGCGGGCAGACCGTGTTCCACGGGCTGCGCATGTGGGGCCAGCTCCTGCGGGCGGCGCTGTTCCTCTCCGCCCTGTCCGTCGTGGCCGTGCCCGCCTGGACGGTCTGGCGGAACACTTCCGGGGCGGAGCTCTACGCCGTGGGCATGGTCACGCTCGCCGAGGCGAAGCTCGCGATCGGCTACAGGCCGGATTCGGGCCAGGAGGTCCGCCTCTCCGACGGCACGAGGCGCGCGCTCAGGATCCGCGACATCGCCGCCTCGGTCCCGGCGCTGCGGGCGCGGGAGAGGATCCTGGACGAGATCCTGTCGGGCGCGCGCCTGGGCGCGATGGCGGGCGCCGGGATGGTGCTGCTGTTCCTCGCCGCCTTCTGGTGGCGCGGCGTCCGTCTTGGGCGGCTGAGGCGGATCCGGGGCGCCGAGATGGTGACGGCCGCCCAGCTGCGCCGCCGCCTGACGCCGCCGCGCGAGCGCGTCCTGGCCATGCTGCCGGGGTCCGGGAGGATCCGTCCCTACAGCATCGCCGGGATCCCGTACCCGGAGAGGGCCGAGACCCAGCACACCATCGTCTCGGGCACCACCGGGTCGGGCAAGACGGTGCTGATCTCGGACCTGGTCGCCCAGGTCCGCGCGCGAGGCGAGCGCTGCGTGATCTACGACAAGATGGGGTCCTACACGCGGGCCTTCCTCGACCCCTCCCGCGACGTGCTGATGAACCCGCTCGACGCAAGGGCGCCGCGCTGGTCGCCCTTCCTCGAGGCGCGGGACCCGCGCGACTTCGACATGATGGCCGCCGCCCTCATCCCCCAGCAGAAGGACACCGTGGACCCGTTCTGGGTCACGGCGGCGCGCCAGCTCTTCTCCATAGGGGCGGGCGTGCTCCGCCAGCGGGGCGAGACAAGGAACGCGGTGCTGGTCGACCACCTGCTCAAGGCCGACCTGACGGCGCTGTCCGAGGCGATGGAGGGCACGGTCGCCCAGTCGATCGTCGATCCCGAGAACCCGAAGACGGCGCTCTCCGTCTGCGCCATGCTGACCGCCAACCTCTCCGCGCTGGAGCTCCTGCCCGACGAGGGGCGGCCCTTCTCGATCCGGGAGTGGGTCGGCAGGGAGGGGGGCGACGGGTTCCTGTTCCTCACCTCGCGCGGCGACCAGCACGCGAGCCTGCGCGGCCTGATCTCGACCTGGCTGGAGATCGCGGTCAACGCGCTCCTCTCGCTGGAGCAGGACGAGGGGCGGCGGATCTGGGTGATCCTCGACGAGCTGCCCACGCTGCACCAGGTGCCGTCATTGCAGCCCGGCCTCGCCGAATCCCGCCAGTTCGGCGGCTGCTTCGTGCTCGGGGTTCAGGTCGCCTCCGCGCTCCGCGACCTCTACGGGCGGAACGGCGCGGAGACGATCTCGGGTCTCTGCGGCACCCGCGTGGTGCTGGCCGCGCCGGACCGGGACACCGCGCAGTGGTCGGCGGACAGCCTCGGCCGGAGCGAGGTCGAGGAGGTGGCCGAGGGCTTCTCCTACGGCGCCAACACGATCCGGGACGGCGTCTCCATGACGCCGCGCCGCGAGCTCCGGGCGCTGGCGCTGCCCTCCGAGATCATGCGGCTGAAGAATCTTTCCGGCTACCTCAAGTTCCCCGGCCCCTTCCCGGTCGCCTCGATCCGGCTGAAGCACGTGAAGCGGCCCGCCGCCGCCGCGCGGTTCGTGCCGCGCGAGGGGGAGGATCCGGGGCAAGGCGGCGATCCGGACGTTGCCGGGACTGCAACGGGGAACGACGCTGCCGGATCGGGCGAGAGTGACGAGGTCGGGGCTCCGGTGCCGGAAGGTCCCGGCGAGGCGCTTCACGCGAAAGGCCGCGCCGACACCCGCATTCCGCGGAAATCCGGCAAGGCGTGTCGCGACGGCAGTCAGGCCGTGACCGGCGTGCCGCCGGAGCCGGCCGCATTGCAGGAGGTCCTGGCGCTGCCCCCGCCCGACGGCCCGCAATCGGGCGCGGCGGCGCAGGCAGGCGGCGCGCCGGCAAGGAAACGCGGGCGCAAGGCGGAGCCTGCCGGAACGCAGGCCGGCAACAGGCCGGACGGGCAGGCGTCGAAGGAGACCGGCAGGGCGGTCGTCGCCGCGACCGCAACGCATGCAGAGGCGGTGCAGGACGATGCCGGCGTTGAGGCATCGCTGCATGCCGCAGGCGCTGGCACCCGCGATTCGGAGTGGATGTGACATGCTGTCGATCGGCGCGATCTCCTCGGCGGCGCAGGGCGCGCGCTACTACGAGCGGGACGGCTACTACGACAGGGACGATCCCGCGCATCGCGATGCCAGCGCCTGGGCCGGCAGGGGCGCGGCGGACCTCGGGCTTGAGGGCCCGGTCGATCCGGAGACGTTCCGCGCCGTGCTGGAGGGGCGCGTCCCCGACGGATCGGGCACGCGGCTCGGGCGGCGCGTCCGGGACGGGGAGATCCAGCACCGCCCCGGACGGGACCTCACGTTCTCCGCGCCCAAGTCGGTGTCGCTCGCGGCGCTGGTCGGCGGCGACGAACGCGTCACGGCCGCCCACGACAGGGCGGTCAGGGCGACGCTCGACTGGGTCGAGCGGAACGCGGCGGAGACCCGCATGAAGGATCCGGAGACGGGAATGATGCGGCGGGTCGGGAACCAGCGGATCGTCGCCGCCACCTTCCGGCACGACGCCTCGCGCAGCCTCGATCCCCAGCTGCACACGCACGCCGTTCTGGCCAACATGGCGCGGGGCGCGGACGGGAAGTGGCGGTCCATGGCCAACGAGGGCCTCTACGCCCGGCAGAAGATGGTCGGCATGCTCTACAGGAACGAGCTGGCGGCCAGCCTCTCCAGGCTCGGCTACGGCATCGAGAAGACCCATGCCGACGGGCGCTTCGAGATCGCGGGCGTCTCGCGCGAGGCGGTCGAGGCGTTCTCGATCTCGCAATGTCGAAAATGGAATCGTCTTAGTAGATTGAAATTAAAGGACTATCCTTTCGCCTCTGCAACGCTTGCGAAGCGTGTCAACACCATCGCAACACGGCGTTCCAAGCGAGCGGGTAAGCATTCGGTTGAGCCGTGGAGATTCGGCAATGCGCGCATCATGAACCACCGCGAAAGCAAGGAATCCTTGAGCTTCTACTACCTGCGTCATTACCGAATTTGCAATTTCCACGGCTTGACCGAATGGATACGCGAACGTGAACGTGTACCATCAGGTCGAGGAAACGCTTCGGAACTTCCGCGCGGGCTTCATTGACCTGTTCTGGCAGGGTGTTATCGTCGAGCATAAGGGCGTTGACCGCGTGGAACGATAGCTTGCGTCGCACAGGAAGACACGCTCACCACCGGAACCGCGGCTGCTGGCCAGGAGGCGGAGACCAAAGAGGACAAGCCGTTGTGAGACTCGCGCTCGTTGATGGGGTTCGCGAAGAGCCGGCACCAGGCTTGCGGGGCAAGTGCTGCCTCTGTGGCGACGACATGATCGCAAGATGTGGACGTTTCGTTCGGTGGCACTGGGCTCACAAGGCCAGAATCTCTTGCGACCCCTGGCAGGAAACCGAAACTGACTGGCATCGTTACTGGAAAGACGCATTTCCCTTCGATTGTCAGGAAGTGGTGCATGTGGATGACAGGACGCATGAGAAGCATATCGCGGACGTCAGGACTCCCTCTGGATTTGTCGTCGAGGTTCAGCACTCCCCAATCGCGGAACACGAAGCGTCAGCTCGTGAGCGCTTTTATGGAAACATGATCTGGATCGTCGATGCACGACACCTTGACGGCTGGTTTTGCCTGGGGATGGCCAAGGATCTCGCAAGCTGCACACCGATGATGTACCAGATCGAATGGTGGGGGAGGAGCAGGCTGCTGGAAAGGTGGGCCAATTCAACGGTTCATGTCTATTTCGACGCAATGAACAGCGCAGCGTGCCATGAAGGCGACGACGGCAAGATGTGGTTCTTCCCGCGCGAGACGCCAGTTCCGGTGCAGGACCGGATCCTCTGGCGGTTGCTTGAATTCGATGCTTTCAGCAAGAGAGGACTCATTGCGCCGGTTCAGGCGCAAGTGGTTGTGGAAGCGGTCATGAACGGAGAGGCTCCGCCATTGCATAGATGCGAAGAGCAGGAGGCTTGGCGATTTCGCAGGGAGTTTCGCACATTGGCGGATCAAGTTGACGAATGCAGCAACAATGTGTCTGCAGGAAGCTCGAGATCCGGCGCGGAAAGTGACGACACCTCATCTGGACCGTCGACTGCTCCCGTTGCCGATGAGGATCTTCCTTTCTGACTTTCCTGGGGGTCGTCGAAAGTCACCCGCGAATTCCATGCTCGCCGGTGTCACGAATCCTCGTTGACCCCCGGTCATGTCAACGGTGCCCGACCGAGAATACCCGAGCCATTCGATGTCCTCGGATGAACGGGCGCACAGAGACCGGAGGACAGGTCGGCCAGGCCGGCTTCGGGGGCCTTGCGCTCAATTCGGTTCGCCTCCGGCCGTTTTTCGCGACGCGGGCATGGAACGCGCACCCAGTCCGCGTCTGGAACCCTGTCTGGAAAGGTGCGGGAACCTCTGCCATGCTCTCACTCTCTCGAGCAAGAGCCCTGCATGGCAGATTCCACGCCATTCTCGTCGCCTCCATCTCTTCGGCCGTCCTGGCCGGCTCCTTGCCGAGCAGTCATGCGCGTCGAGCCATCCGTGCGCCGCCCTCGGATACGCGCAGGTTCACAATGCGGGCATGCGTGGTCTGCACATGCCGCGCGACCCTCAAGCTGGCGACAACCGTGACGGCATCCAGAATCGTGCCCAATGGCCTTACCATCGTTCCTTCTCCAACTCGATTGCCGTTCGCATTCGCACATCCACGTTCGACATTGCGTGAGACTCTTTGACCGGAATCGCTTGACGCGCTAGAACGCACCATGCTTTGGATCCGCAGAGCGGGTTCCCCTCGCCCGCTTGCACGATACCGGCACGCTTCCCGTCAGCAGGTCGAGGGTCGAGCGATTTCCGGATCGCCACGGAAAGTCTCCATGGCACAATACGCCATCTCGTCCCTGTCGTTCGCGACCTGATGCCTTGTCCACAATCGGGCAAACCATTGGCAAGCACTCAAGGTCAGCTTCCTGCCGTCAACCGGCGGCTTGGACCCTCTTCGGCAACCGATTCCCCGTTTTGTGGTGTCACGAGCATGGGCGGCGGACTGCACCCCAATCGCTCCCCGGTGCGTCTGACGCATCGAACTCGGCAGCAAGCGGATCGTCCCCGACGCTCGTCACCGGCAGACGGAACGATCATCAGGCCGTCCCGCCGAGCCCGTGAGGACGCGACGGCCGAAGGCGGGCTCGTCACTTGACTCGTCGGCAGGTCACCGCTTGTGCATCTGCCAGGTCCGGGACGTCGGGAAGCGATGACAGGAGTTCCCGTCATTCCGGCCGGGCAACGTTCTCAATCTCGCGGGAATGTGGTGTTGACTTGCGTGGCTGCGGAGCTTCCGCCAGTCGCGGCGATTTCCAATTCACGATGCACTTTGCGGCAAGCAGCTTCCCCGGCTTGCCGCAATGCTTGCAACCGGGCTCGCGAAACCCGAGCTGGCCTTCCCGTGTCAGAGGCACGAATCCGCTACGGGGATCGACGCGTCGCAGCTGGCCAACCGCTCCAGTCATCGATTCGACCCCCGGACCCGGAGCGTCCCCCAATGCAGGCAGGCGACGTTGAGTCTCCCTTCCGGCTCGATAGACTGCATGCGGCAGGAGAGACGCGGGATCAGAACTCGGCAGCAATGGCGGATCGGGCAAAAGACTGCAGGACCGGCCAGGTCATCGACGCCATGGACCTCCGTGCAGGCAATGCGGATCCAGACGGACCCTGGACATGCGCGCACTGTGGAGTCGCCATGATTCCGGTTGCCTGCGGAAGGGGCCAGTACAAGGTTGCGCCCCACTTCAGGGTGTCCGGCAGGCACGAGGCCGACTGCGTGGAAGCGGAACGACTCATCGTGAGGGAGGCAGCGCAACATCGCCCGGTCAGGCGACAGGCGTCGCTTGCCGGAGACATGCCGTCACTGCTGGTGTTTCGCAAGCCTCGGCCGCAACGACCGGACGGGACGCACGGAGAGGAGATCGAGGATGCGGCCGATGTCCATGCAGGGCGCGGCAAGGGAGACGCCAGCGGTGTTCACGGACCGACCACGGAGGCGCTGCGGTGGGTAGCTCAGGCATATGTCGATCATCCGCTCCGGAGACATTTGCCGCTTCGGGCGCCGGACTGCGAAGGCGACAGCTACGACACCTGCTTTCAGGAATTGCCGGACAGACGAGGGATCGAGCAATTCCCGTACCAGATAATGTATGCCCCCATACGGTTCAGGGGCGTGATCCGCGAAAAGGATGCGGTCACGCTGAGGCTGGACCGGATGATCGAATCAGGGTTCCGACACGCCGGGGGCTGGCGTCATGACCTCTTCTACCAGATCAGGTTCCCGCACAGGGACTGGACGGAGCCGGAGCAGGAGGAATTCAGCCAGGAACTCAAGGCCGCGCTCGGCAGGCAATGGCAAAACCACAGGGCCATGCTGGGGAACGGACGCTGGGACAGCATGGTGTACGTGTTCTTCATGGGCGAGCAGCGGGAAAGGCTCCGTGAGTTCGTTGTCACGGATTTCCGGCACTTCTGCTTTCTCGATCTCGATCATGCCCAGCGGGAAGGGCTTCCGGTGAGCGGGTGACCCCGTCCAGACAGGGGATGGACCGCCGACAGACTGATCCCGCAGCGCCCTGAGGGCCGCATGCCAAAATCGCGACGTGCGCGATCCGGAGAACCAGCGTCGTCCGCAATGCCTGCCGGATCGAGCAGACCGGCGAGTCCCAGCGCAAGAGGAACGCGCCGCCGCCGCTGGACGGCTGCGGGGCCTGAAGGGAGCGCCGGCAAGCCGGCGTGCAGGGGCGCCTTGCGGCGCCGGGGTCCTGATCCTGAGTCCCGGAACGCGCGGCAACCTTGCCACATGGGGGGCGAGCCGCCGCGTTCCGGACTTGAATGCCAGGGATGGCTTGCTTACGCTCACAAGAGGTTGGCTCTAGCGCGTCAATCAAGCTGAGAGTCTCAGCTTGATTGACGCGCTAGATTGGCGGCCCTGTCGTATCGGACGACCAAGCGAACCTCTCCGGGGCTGCGGCGCTCACGGCGTGTCTGCACGTTGTATTCGACGAAATCAACGAGGGGCCCGCCTTCGCGTTGCACCCACAACGCTGCAACCGTGGTGAACGGCGGAACCCGATCGAGGCGCTCCACATCGATGCCGTGAAAGAACTCTATCTCATCGGTCGTGTCCGGATCATTCTGGTTCGGCCAGATTACCTTGATTCCACGCGTCATGATGGTCAGCTTCCTGTCGTTTCCGTGACCTTTCGCGACAGGCATAGTGCCTCTTGCACGCAACTGGAACCGTCCGAAACGCGTACGCTTCTCCCCCCTGCCAAAACCGCCTCGCGCAGGTCCAACCCAGTACGCTCGTGGTTCGCACTTCACCGGAGCAAGTCAGTCCGCCGCGAGGGCGCCATCCTTCGGGAATGCGACACACAACGTTGCGCCGGATGCCGCAATTGCCGGCTCAGGGTCCTTCATGCCTTGAGGCAAGTCAACGTCGATCCCTTGAACCATTCGGTGGACGCGAACGAATCCTTCTTCCCAACGGGTTGCAGGGAGAATCGTGACCCGCCCCGTCCCCGCACCCGCCTGCACAGCAACGTTCCCCCCGGTGCTCAAGTTGCAGCGGAGCAGTGCTAGTCAGTCTGCTATGGTCGCGACGGGCCCCTCGATTAGCCGGTTCCCCGGCCTTGCGGGCAACTGCAGAATCCGACACGAAGGGCGCAATCTCAATTTCGCATCCGAGCAACAACTCAACGGCCAAATGGAGACAAAAGCCGATGAAGATGGAATCTCGCGAGCAGCGGATCAAAAAAATGTGGAGATTCGCGAAGATGCTGAATGCGTGGCACGTGGTCTACGCCATCGTCTTCCTGACCTTCCTCCCCTACCTGACAATTGGTACGGGAGTTCACGAATCCATCGTGGACCTGGCTCGCTACAGCACTTTGGGCGTTGTCCTTGTCCCTTTCTACGCGAAGATCATCACTCTGACAATTGCCTGGTATGCGAGGACAGGCAGGACACTTGAGAGCCCGACATTCATCCCGATTCTCCTGGCCGCCTCCCTGATTGGGACGTCGATCACCTATGTCATGTTGAGAATGTTCCGGCACGAAGGAATCTGGGAAGCCACGTTGGCATATTCCACTCAAGACGCTGTTTTGTCATTGCTTTCGAATCTTCTGCTCGCGGTCTACGTCGGACTTTGCACGCTCGCATTGACCTCCTACAGAGGGGGAGAGAGCATCGTATTCAGGCAGGGTAAGCCCGCACCGTTCTGGGTGGTCACGACCGCCTTGCTCTCCGTTCCGATCCTCCTGATGTTGATCGGCCTTGCGCGCAAACTTGCACATTTCTGATTCTCAAACCCGTCTTCGACAGCAAGTCCTCGATCCTCGACCCTTTCGAGCCAGAGCCGTCGGCGTCTCCGACAGAATGGCCGAGTGCGTCTGGGTCAGGCTGCCGAAGGCCGTGCGCCGGATCGAGGAGAAGAATGCCGGGACATCAGCCTGAACCACATCGGGTTCCCCGCCAGACGCCACCCGGCCTTGCCGTCGTGCAGTGACAAGCATTCTCTCGCGACCCGCAAGCCCTTGAAACAAAACAGGTCCGAAAATCCAATTGTCAAAGACGGGTCAAGGCATGCGAGGGGCGTAAGCTCATGCGCGGTCTAAACTGGAAGTTTCACTGCAACACTCTCTCCATGGCGTTTCGGGGCCTTGCGCGGCCGCCCCGGTCCCTCGCCGGAAATCCGGCTGGCAGCTTGCCTATCCGGAAACGCACAGAGTGATGGCCCGGGGCGCCCGCTGGATGTCCATCCATCAAAGGCGCCGTGTTGACAGCAGGGTGCGAATCAAGGCCTTCGGGAGCATGTCCTGAAACTCAACACCGCTGCTCCGAGTCCTCGTCGCGCACCTCACCATGACCCCGGCACGCCCTCCGTCAAGGCGTTCCAGCCCAAGGAGTTCCAGCCCAAGGAGAAGTCCTGGACCGCATGCGACGACAAGCTCGCTGAATTCAGCATCCCAGTTCAAACGTCCAGGGCAGGTCCACATTTCATCAATCGTCGGGTGACGGCAGATTGCACGCCGCGCCGGACACATCGCACCCGGATCCTGTGCGGTGATCGGTTCGAAGTGCCTCGGGCTTGCCTCCACAGACTCGACTTTCGTCCCTAATCGACAAACCGCCGTATCATCACGTGCTCAGGCATGATCACTTCCTTGAGCCAACAGAATGCAACGATGGAGGCTCATTTGGCACTTGCGCATTCCTCGGGCGCCAACAGCGCCTCTCTGCCGAAGTGCCCAACCCAAATTTGTTCTCTATGCAACCAAAGGCTGACCTGCTTGAACGTGCACCACGAACCGCTTGCAGCGTCCCTCTTCATTCCGATATAGCGGCCTGAAAGTGATCGAGAGACACAGGCAGGATGACAACAGAGTTCCCGGCAAAGCGTGCACCGCGCACTTGGCGGTTTGTCGCTATTCGCAGATCTCTGCAGGGGTGACGGCACATGCCAGAACCTAGAGAGCAGGTCAATCGCCTGACGCAACTTGATGATCGCTCGGAAAGGAGTGACGTCGCGGACATGCATCGGCAATTCGCGGACCGCCGCTACTGGCCGTAATTCATGGAACTGAACCTGCGGGCCTGCGCCCAGCTTCGCGCCCGCGATCAAGAAGAAGGAGACTAAGACGATGTTCGTGCAGAATCTGAACGAACGGCAACAAGGTGTCCTGCTGCATTATGCTGATGAGGTGATGCGTGCGGATGGCAGAATCCATGCTGCGGAATTGTTGGCAATGGATGAACTGCGCAACCAGATGGAACCCGGCGTCAAGGCCGAGAGCATCGCTGTCGTGGCACTTCCAGACGTGTTCAAGCGAAGGCTGAGTCGGGTGTCTTTCCTGCTCGAGCTTGTCGGCATGGGCTACGCGAACGAGGACTTTGATCCGGCTCAATCGGAGCTTGTTGATCAAGTTGCCAAGGTGTTCGGCTTCCACGAAGACGGCACGATCGAGTCCATCGAGCAATGGGTGAAGGACCAGCTTGCATTGATGAATCACGCAAGACAGTTGATGGAGGACTGAGGTATGCCGCTACCGCTCATTCCTGCTGGCATCGGCATTGTAACGCTTGCAGCGATAGGCGTAAAGAAAATGTATGACGCCTACTCCGACAACAAGGAAGCGGAAGACACGAACGAAACAGCAGAATTTATATACGACGAGGCGATTGAGTCATTGGAACGATGCCGTGCCAAGGAGCAATCGCGGTTGGAAAGGCTTGGCGAAGCGAAATTGGCACTGATACGTGAGTCGCTTTCGCCATTTGTCAGCACCTTCTCAAGGATCAAGAATGTCGACTACGTTGGCATGGAAGTGGCGAGCGAACCTCTGACGGATGTTCAGACGGAATTGCTGGAGATTCGCGACATGACAATCAGTATGGCGGAACTGGCCGGCGGAACCGTCGGCAGCGTCGGTGCAGGTGCATTGGCAGGGCTGGCTGCCTACGGCTCCGTCGGGCTGCTGGGAACTGCGTCCACCGGAACGGCCATTGGCACCCTGTCCGGGATCGCTGCCCAGAATGCCACGCTGGCCTGGCTCGGCGGCGGATCGCTTGCAGCTGGGGGCATGGGCATAGCTGGCGGTACCGCGGTGCTTGGCGGAATAGTGGCAGCGCCGGTGCTCTTGGTGGGAGGCTTGGTGGCGGCGTCCCTGGCGGCCAAGGCAAAGGAGGATGCATATTCCAATCTGGCTAAGGCCCGTGCCGCCGAGGAGACAATGAAAACGGCGGAAGTGGCGGCGCGCGCCATCGGACGCGTGGCAAACCAGACTCACAGGGTCATTCTGGACCTGCGCAAGCACCTGGACCGGGACCTAGCGGAGCTGCAAGCCGTCGTGGCAGGCAATGAAGACTACAAGACGTACAACCGTCGGGAGAAGGAACTCGTCGCCCGTACGGCGTCGCTTGCCGCTACGGCCAAGAATGTCACTGAGGCACCTCTGCTGGAAGATGATGGCACCGTTGCCGACACAATCCGAAAGACTCTGCGAGATGCCAGGAAGTTCCTCAAGCGGGTCGAGACGATTTAGCAACTTCGTGAAGGGGAGAATGAAGAGATGACCGCCAACAGTGCATCAGTTACGGACGAAGCCCTTCGCGAAGTCGGCGAACAGGTCTCGCTCGCCATGCGCAAGAGGATCCCAAATTGGGGATCGACCTCCTTTGACATTGCGCGGGGGGTCAAGATGTATCGCGAGCACCTTCACACTTTTGACAATCTTAAGATACTTCGGACCAACGATGATGGGACAGCGAACAAGAGCATATTACAAAGCATAGGGAAACCCTTCGAGGAATTGGACGCTTATATGCTTAGGCGCGATGGCGAAGAAGCCTACACTACCGACGAATTGAGGCGGCTGGCTGAAGACCATCCTTTGTTCAAGAGGTATCCCAAGCTCTTGGAATACAGGCAAAGTGAGAACAAAGACCGCAAAGAACACGGATACGCCGACGTTGTTGTCATTCGGGACGGTCGCATAAAGACAATTCAGCACAAGAACTATGGAAATCCTACGGAAGCGGTGACCTCCTTCCTCACGGACTACGAGGCCGATGAGTTTCGAGTTCCCTCGGACAAATTCAAGGCGACGACCATCAAACTCAAAAAGAGGATCGCAACTGAAAAGGATGAGGACAAGGTCAAGAAGCTTAAGCACATCTTGGAAAATCTCAGACCGAGCAACGTCGGCTCAAGAGAAGCGGACAGGCCTCGCAAAACCGTCTTAAGCGTAGCGACAGTTGACGCCTCGAAGCGTGCTGCGACAAGCACGGCAAGCGGGGTGATGTCAGACATGGCCTTGTTCGCGGTCGGCGGCGCAGCGATGGAGATTCGGGAAGGGTGGCAGAATCCGGACGAGATGACGATACTCGATCGCTGCGAGCGCCTCATCAGGGCGATCTGCCATCGACTCGTTTCCTCGCTGAAGGACCGTAGCGTGCAGGAGATAGGCTCAGAGGCGCTCGTCGCCGCAGTGTCCCTCCTTACCGCTCCCCTCAGGATGGCTGCGGCCGCGGCGGAAAGGATCGTCGAGGTGCTCAGCCGCCTGTGGAGGGACTTTGTGGCAGGCAACCTCACGACAGTTGCCGACGTGGTCACCGGCGCTTTCAAGACGTTGGTTGCAGTCGCCAGCGTCGGTGTGGCCCTGGCCGTGGAAGCCAAGCTGACGCCGCTCTTTGGGGGTATTCGCTTCGGTGACATTCTGGCAGCGCTTTGTGCCGCTGTCGTGGCAGGCGTAATGATCGTTCTCGGCAACCGGGCCATCGACTCCGTGGTCGTTTCCTTGGGTCGTATTATCGAGGGGGCGACTGCGGCCAAGCGTCGAAGGGAAGAGATTGAAGCCTTGTGCGCGGAGGCGCTGCCGCAGATGGTGGCAGACCGCGAGCAGCTCCAATCAATTCTGAATTCTGATCTCGCCGGCAGGCAGGCGGTGCTTGACCGCACCTTTGCCGACTTGCAATCGACACGCGATGCAAATGACATCGACGGATTTCTTGCACGTTTGTGCGATCTGAACGGCGCTTACGGCGCAATGTTGCCTTGGAGCAACATAGATGAATTTGAGAGCAACATGCTAAGCCCGGAACCGCTGAAACTATAGCGCCACCATCCGGACGTTGCCCGCGATCATCTCCGGTCCCACGATCACAGCACAACCACGAACGAAGATTGCAACCCAAAGATGCCAAAGTTGGAGGACTAGACACTCATGGCAAATGCAAAAATTGACTGGGTGCAAGCTGACAAGGTCAGCATTCGGAAGGCTGCCAGAACTATCGGCTTTGATATCGAAGAGATTGATAACAATCTCAAGCATGCTTCGGATGTCTTGGTCAGAAGAACGAGGGCAGAAGTAATTTACCAACTCGAAGATGCCTGGTATGATGCGAAAGGAGACGGGTTTTCCGAAGTGCTGGGAGTTTATGTCATATCGTTAACCGATAACATCTTTATCGATTATGGAAACAATAAGATTTCTCCTGTCCTCTACATTGGGCAGGGACGCATCAAAAACCGACTGTCAACTCATTTCCAAGGTTCTTTGTTTGACTTTTCTAGAACCTTGAATGATGTGAATTTCAAGGTCTACATGGGAATTGCAACTGCTAAGGGACGTGGCGAAACATATATTGACGCTGAATTCCGTTTGATTGAGCATTTCGAAAAAACTTATGGCAATAAGCCTCTACTTAACAATAATAGAGGTATCGACACGAAACGCAAGCACAGATGGCAAAGCGGATGGAACAAGCCGCTTAAGAATTCAGGCAAGCTAAGGGCGTGTCGTTGGACAATCAAGCCGCGTCGAGGCAGTAAAGGTCAAAAGTGGTACAAGGAACTTACTTAGGAAAACTCACAATATTTGCAAGATAGGTCGCCGACTGTACAGTGGCGGTCGTCAACCCTTGTGCGTGTTCCTTACTGTTGGAACATTGGCGCAAAATAGGTGGACTCCACACAATAGGTCTCTTGTTTTGCTCTAGGGCGGATCAACAAGAGCGTGCCTACACGTTCTCCTTTCCGGTTTCGTGATCTCGGATCTGGATCGCTTCACCTCGAGTCTCCGAGATTTGCGCTCTCCGGCAACTCCGCAAGACCTGCTTCCTGCCTTTTCCCTCGCCGCAGTCGCGTCAAAGCCGGCGTTCAACCCCATGACTGTCGCAGCCGGGCCACGACTGTCGTTGTTGCCCTGACGCATCGTCCGAAGCGGACGCCGCAGTCGGATCTTCCGTCGCGGCATGGGCCAGGCATCCATGATTCCCTCGTGTTCGGTTCCTTTGCGGTTGACCTACTGCTGCACGCGCCTCGGGGATGCACGCAAATCCGGAATGTGTTCCTGATGTCACGTCAAGAGCCGCAGTACGCCTTCAGGTGGCTGGCAGCGTCGTGAACCGCGCGGGCAGCCACCTCGACTTCCGTGGCCATCCTGATGAAACCGTGTGGCGTGCCGGGACAAACCGCGTATCGGTGCGGCACTTGCGCGTCGGCCAACCTTGAGACCAAGGCCTCGGAATCGTCTCGCAGAGGATCGAGCTCAGCCGCCGCAACCCATGCTGGCGGCACGCAACGGAAGTCCATTTTCAGAGGACAGAATGCCGGATCGCTGCCGTCGCCTTCGTGTAGGTATTCGGCATAGAACCGCCGCATCATGGCGAGGCCAAGGCCGTGGCGTCCATCCCCGAATTCCGCCGCGGAGGGGCCTTGCGCGTAGCCGTATTCGGGCAAATGGCCGTAGCAGCCGTAGAACAACAGTCCCGCGCGCAACGACTCGCGCCTCCGGCTCAGCACGGCCAGTGCAAGGTTCGCCCCTGACGAATCGCCCCCTGCCGCCAGCCGCGCAGCATCGATCCGGACCTCGGCACCGTGCCTTGCCAACCAGTCGCAGACGTAGATGCTCTCCTCAACGGCAACAGGGAACCGGTGTTCCGGTGCAAGGCGGTACTCGACCGAAACCACTGCCGCATCGGCCTCTCTTGCCAGAAGGCGGCACAGGGAGTCATGCGTCTCGATGCTGCCGAGCATGAAGCCGCCGCCATGCAGCCAGAGTAGTCCCGGCAATGCACTGTCGTCACGCGACCGATAGATCCGAACGCGCAGACTGCCATGGGGACCCGGCAACGTGAGATCGAGGACCGACGCCACTGGCGGAGGATCAGAATTCCAGTACGCAGATGATGCATCGTAGGCCGCGCGAATCTCGTCTGCCGACGCTTCCACCCATGAACCTGGGTCGAGCGAGCGCGCGGATGCCATGGAAAACGCGGTCGCGCGTCGGCCTGCTTCGACAATTGCGGGATCGATGCCGTCCATGCCGGTCATTTCCTCTTCCCGGCTTTCGTTCATGGCGCGAACCTCTCCTTGGGCTTCGATGCCGTTGGCTACCGGCTCCGCGGCAAGGCGTCCAGAACATCAGGGATGTCGACAATCTCCGTCGCGGATCGGCCGAGCCTCGCCGCTTGACCAAAAGATGCTTCACGGGCCGGTCGTGGCATCGCAGCGACGCCGGGACTTGCACAA
>CBDBPW010000002.1:0-700000 GCA_965209045.1 Paracoccaceae bacterium
CGTGACGAATTCCGCATCGCGAACAGGGCATCCACGAGGACTTGGCCAGTGATGCTGACCCTTACCCGACGGGAAATGCGATGCGGAAGGAATGGCGGGTTCAGGAACGCTTCTTCCGGTTTCATTCATTGGCTCCGCAGCCAGCATTTCGGCAAGCGGTGCCGCGCGCTTGTACTTGAATTTCGCGCTGACAGGGCTAGCGTACGCGGCAAGGGTGTTGGTGACGCCCTCACCCAAACGCTCGAACGAGGACCGACCGCGTGGCCATCGTCGCCACGCGTGGCCAAGGAGGACACCATGACGGCAACACGCAAACGCGCATCGGATTTTGACCAGAGGATTCTCGAGATCTTTGACGGCTACGTGCATGGCGCGCTGTCGAAGCGCGAGTTCATCTCGCAAGCCGGAAGATATGCCGCTGCCGGCGTCACCGGCGCGATGATCCTTGAACAGCTTCAGCCGAACTACGCCTGGGCGCAGGAGGTCTCGCCCGACGATCCAGACATCGAAACCGCCGTAGTCGAATACTCGAGTCCGGAAGGCCACGGGACGGTCAGGGCATTGATGGCAAAACCGTCCGGTGCCGCAGGCCGCCTGCCCGCAGTGCTCGTCGTGCACGAGAACCGCGGGCTCAACCCCTACATCGAGGATGTGGTCCGCCGAGCTGCAAAGGCCGGGTATCTTGCCCTTGGACCCGACGGGCTGACACCCCTCGGCGGGTATCCCGGAACCGACGACGAGGGCCGCCAAATGCAGCGTCAGCTGGACCGCAGCAAGCTGATGGAGGACTTCTTCGCGGCGTTTGAATTCCTGCGCGATCACGGAGACTCGACCGGCCGCGTCGGCTGCGTCGGTTTCTGCTACGGCGGCGGTGTCTGCAACGCGCTCGCGGTTGCCTATCCCGACCTTGCCGCCTCGGTGCCGTTCTACGGCCGTCAGCCGAGTGTCGACGACGTGCCGCAGATCCAGGCGCCGCTGCTGATCCATTATGCCGAGCTGGACGAGCGGATCAACGCCGGCTGGGAAGTCTACGATGCCGCGCTAAGGGAGCACGGCAAGGAGTTCAGCGTCCACTTCTATGCGAACGTGAACCACGGCTTCCATAACAACACGACACCTCGCTACGACGAAGAGGCGGCAAGGCTTGCCTGGGATCGGACACTGGCCTTCTTCGAAACGCATCTCAGGTAGCGAACAATGCTGGCAATCGCTCAATTGACTGACAATGTCTCTGTCGTGCTGCACCAAGGGGCAACCTGAACGACTCGACGCAAACCTGCGCAGCTTTCAGGTCACCGAATTGGATGCGTTCCTTCTGTCTGTGCCAGGAGCAGCCCTGTATCGACACGGTTGCGCGAAAGTTGCGACAGCCAGATCGGGACGACTGGGCGCGTCACCGGCATGGCGGGAAGATCGCAGGCGACGTGCATGCTGGACTTTGTAGAGAACCGTCTCCGACTTCGTGCCTCGCTCTTTGTCCCCCGGCCATTGGCAATCTGGTCTCCCAATCCACGGTATCCGGCCCGGTCCTGCTGGCCTCCCTTGCTCTGCCTGATATAGATGTTGGTGGATGATTTGGGTTGGGTTCAAGTTGCATACGTCCTTGTAAGCGGCGTGATCGCCGCCGGACTGGAGAGACGGGATGAGCGACCGACAGGCAAGCGGGGCAATGCGGCCTCGGACATACACCGGCAGAATACCGATCCCTGAACGGTTTCATTGCGAGGCGGAACGGCGCTCGCGCCGCTTCCGCATCGATCTGGAATATGAAGACATCGGCGAGGAACTGCTGGCACTGCGCAAGAAGGCCTACGATCTCTACGGAGCCAGATGCCTTTGGAACATACCCGGTCACGCAACCACCAGGGGCATGCGCGGCATCGCCACCAGCCTGCAGACCTACGGCGACCTTGACGCGGCCCGCCTCGCGGCGGACATCCTTGAGCGAACCGGTTGGGAAGACGGGCATGCCGCTGGATGACTTTCAGAAGGAGATCCTTGAAGTCATCCGGAACAACCGGACCGCGTCCAGCCCGTTCGCCGGCAGCGCGGTGATCCAACAGCACGGATTCCGCCTGACCGACGACCAGGACATCTTCACCGCAGGCGATCCTGAACCAGTCATGCGGCTGGATGCACAAGCACTCAAGGCCGCCGGGTTCACGGTCGAGGAGACGAAGTCCTTCGAGGGTTTCCGGGAATGTCGGGTGACGAAACCGGGAACGGGCACTGCAATCCTGCAATGGACCCAGGCTCTGTCCCTGGAGTATTTCGCGCCTGTGCCGGATCCGGCCTTCGGCCAGCGCCTGCATTTCGCAGACCTGTCGGCCAACAAGACACTGGCCGCGGCCGGTCGAGTGGCCATGCGGGACTTCATTGATCTCTGGATGCTGGACAGGCACGTCATGCCGCTCTGGCGGATGGCATGCGCCGCCAGCGGAAAGTTTCCCCAGGAAGCGCCGCTCTCGCTTGTCGAGATGATATCCCGCAACCTCGTGCCAGCGGTCGCAAGGGACACTTTTGAAGCGAAGATCCTGACCACGGCGGACCTGCCGAAGGGCGAGCCAGCTGCGGGACTTCGAGCCGCAATCGACAAGGCGAGGGAGATCCTGCCGCGAATGCCAGGCGAACGTCTCGGCAAGCTGCAACTGGACAGCAAGTCACAGCCCACGCTGAGTCTGGAGCCAGTGGAAACGCGCGAGGACTCATGGATTCGACCCAGGCCGGGCGGAGCGATGCCCGCAATAGACGGCATGGACGGGGAGATGATCGCGGCCCTGGTCGCCGAATACGGCGAAAACGGTTCCCGATACACGGGATGACAGGGGAAGAACGGAACTGAAGTGCCCAGCGGGCAGCGCCGACGACAGCCGACTCAGGGAGGCGACGGAGGCGCGCCATCGGTCGGGATGCGCGCAACCGTCCTGCTGCCAGGTGTACCACTGGATCCGCCCGGAGCGCACGGCGTGCTTGGCGGAATCGGCTTCGGGTCGGCGTGCTCGCTGTCGACTGTCCTGACCTTGGCGATTCTGTGCCGTTCTGCGGTCGCCTGCCAGACCGCGCCGATGTGCACCGGACCGAGGAACTGTTGCCGCTCGACTGCGCAAAGCATGACGGGCGGATCAATGCCGGCTGGGAAGCGCACGGTGCAGCACGCGAGGAGCATGACATGTAGATGAACGTCCACCCTTGTGCGAATTTGAGCCACGGAATCCACAACAACACTTCACTTTACCAAGACGAAGACGCAGCGAAGCTTGCCTGGGATCGGACTCTGAACTTCCCCAAAAGCGCAGTTCAGATGGCGAGCGAGACCGACGATGCGCCCGGTGCGAGTTACTTTCGCTACGAACCGAAATTCGTCTCGCCAGTTGTTGGGTGCTTCCCGGTCAGATCACTGGTTGGTTCGGGCACTGCGTGCGCCCGCACAAGGTTCCGGAATTCCTCGGCCGTCATATTTCTTGCGGCGACGTCGACCACGGCCTGCGCCGCGTCGATCGGCTCCATATCCAAGCGGTAGCCGTTTGCCGCGAGGGCAGAGGCAATGGTGGCGAAACCAGTACGCTCGTTGCCATCAACGAACGGATGGTTGCGGATGATGCCCTCGGCGATCGCACAGGCTGCCTCGACGATGTCGCCGGTCCCAGAATAGGCGAGGACCTGCGCTCCTCGTGCCACTGCACTTTCGAGCAACCCGGAATCGCGAAGTCCGGCCGCCCCGCCGAACCGGCGCAGTTGAATCCCGTGAAAAAGAGCCACCAACCGGGCCGTAGGCAGGACGTGGCCGCCGAAAACCTCGACTAGCTGCGCTTCATCCAGCGAGGTCCCTTCTGTCAAGTGCTGAGCCTCTCCGAGGCCAGCGTGCGGTAAGTTTCGGCGTACCGGTCCATGCTATCGAGCATTGCCGCCACCATCCGGCCGGATGCGGAGGTCTCCTGCGCGATCAGGATTCCATCCTGCAAAGGCGCCATGACGACGCTGTCTCCAGCCGTCAGATTGGCCTGCGCGAGCGTGGCCACAGGGATGACGACACCGTGGGAATTGCCGGTCTGCGTGATCTTCGGCATCGAAATCGCCTTTCGTTCGTAAGTACAAATGCACTTACAGCATGTGTTGGGCTGGGGCAAGTGTTTCGCGGCATCGCAAACCGTCTGGCCTTGCTCACCGGAACTGAGCCGCAACGCGGCCGCCGGTACGGGTTCAGCTCGATCCGGTTCATCGCCACGATCCGTAAGCTCTGCGGTGCCGCTGCTGCGGGTCCGGCACTGTCCCGAAAGTTGGCCATCCACGACGGCAGAGCGGTCTGGTGCCCGAGAACCGAACAGGACCCGTTGCCGCAGGCGAGACGACGCGCCACAAGGACAGCGATCACTGCTTGTTCAGATGCAGGCACTCCGGGACTGGCGTCACGACCTTTCCGTCTGCGAGCCACGCGTCGAGATTGTCGCAGACCAGATCGCCCATGGCCTGCCGGGTCTCGATCGTCGCGCTGCCAATGTGCGGCAACAGCACCACGTTCGGCATTGCCTTCAGGGCATCCGGAATACGCGGCTCGTCCTCGAACACGTCAAGCCCCGCCGCGCCCAAACGGCGTTCCTTGAGAGCTGCTACAAGAGCCGCCTCGTCAACCACGCTCCCCCTGGAAACGTTGATGAGGATGCCCTCCGGCCCAAGTGCGTCCAGAACCTCGGCATTCACAAGGTGCCGCGTTCCTTTGCCGCCCGGAGTTATGACGAACAGCACGTCCACCTCGCTTGCCATGTCAGCAAGGTCGTCAAAGTACAGGTAAGGCACGCCCTTTCGAGCGCGGCTGTGATAATGCACCTTGGCTCCGAACATCTCCGCCATTTTCGCGATCGTCTGCCCTATCCGTCCGAGGCCCAGAATGCCTACGTTGCGGCCCCTGACAGTGCGCGCCAGCGGATAGGCGCCTTTCGTTTCCCAGGCACCCGAACGCGCCCAGCGTTCTGCAGGCAGCAGTTCCTTGCTGACCGCAAGCCAAAGCATGATCGCGGTGTCCGCAACCTCATCGTTCAGGACATCGGGCGTGTGGGCGACAAGAATGCCCCGCCTCGCCGCCACGACGGCATCGATGTTGTCGTAACCGACCCCGAAACTCGAAATGACCTTGAGGTTCGGAAGCCCGGCCATCACCTCTTCCGGAACGCCCCTCATCGTCGCGATTGCAACGAATTCCGAGCCGTGGCCCGCGAGGAACGCTTCATGGTCGGGCGGCAGCCGGACGACATCGAATCCGGCGGCAAGCCGCTCCGCCATGCGCTCCGAAACCCTGCCGAGTTGCAGGAGAGCCGGCCGCTCAGGCATCCTCCACGACTTTCTGGCGCTGCGTTCCGAGCCCGTCGATCGTCAGCTCCATAACGTCACCTGCCCGGAGATATCTTGGCGGCTTCATGCCCATGCCGACGCCGGGAGGGGTTCCGGTCGAAATCACGTCGCCCGGGTGCAGCGTGAACAGCTGCGACAGGTGCGACACGATCTCGGCCACCGTGAAGATCATGGTCCTTGTGTTGCCCTCCTGCATGCGCTCGCCGTTCACGTCGAGCCTCATGGCAAGGGACTGGGGATCGGGAATCTCGTCCCTCGTGACAAGCCACGGACCCGTCGGCCCGAACGTGTCGCAGGACTTGCCCTTGGTCCAGTTCCCCGACAGGTGAATCTGGAAATGGCGCTCCGACACGTCGTTGCAGATGCAATACCCGGCCACGTGGCTGAGCGCTTCCGCCTCGCTCACGTACTTGGCCGTCGCACCGATCACGGCGCCCAACTCGATCTCCCAGTCCGAACTGGTTGACCCGCGTGGCATGGAAACCGGATCATCAGGCCCCGAAATCGCGGAGTTCGCCTTCATGAAGAGGATCGGATGCTCCGGGATCGGCATTCCCGCTTCCTCGGCGTGGTCACGGTAGTTCAGGCCGATGCACATGTACTTGCCGATGCCGCTGACCGGCACGCCCAACCGCACCTCGCCCTCCACCTTCGGAAGCGAGGATGCATCGAGCGCGCGCAACCGGTCGAGCGACGCGTCGTCAAGCATCGATCCCGATATGTCCGCCACATGCGAGGACAGGTCGCGCAGCGCACCGTCTCCGTCGATCAGCCCCGGCTTCTCCTCTCCGGAAATTCCATAGCGCACCAGTTTCATCCAGGTCATCCTCCGCTTTGCCGGCATCCGTTCCGTGCCCTCGCAGCTCACCTAGCCCGAATTTGAAGCGGTGTCGAACGACCGGCAGCACTTGAATTCAGGCAGTGTTCCAGACAATCTCCGCCGAGCAACCACGGAGGCGCAATTGAAGATCCTGATCATCGGCGGTGGCGGCATGGTGGGCCAGAAACTGGCGCGGCTGCTGGCCTCGGACCCCTTGTCGACCAGCGACGAGGTCACGCTCCTGGACATGGCCTTTCCGGAGAACGGAGCGTCTGCGGCACGTCGTGTCGAGGGCAACGTGACCGACCAGGCGATGATGAAGTCAATGGCCACCGGGCGATTCGACCTCGTCTACCACCTCGCCGCGATCGTCTCCGGGGAGGCCGAGGCGAATTTCGATCTTGGCTGGAACGTCAACATGGTTGCATTCAGGGGATTCCTCGAGGCCTTTCGCGCCGAGACGGCCGCATCTGGCGGCACCTACTGCCCGAAGATCGTATTCACGTCCTCCATCGCCGTGTTCGGACCACCCTTTCCCGACAAGATCGGTGACGACTTTCCCACGATGCCGCGGACGTCATACGGAGCACAGAAGGCAATCTCGGAACTCATGCTCGGCGACTACATCCGCAAGGGTTACTTCGACGGCATGTCCATCCGGCTGCCGACGATATGCGTGCGACCAGGCAAGGCCAACGGCGCCGCATCGTCCTTCTTCTCGGGAATCATCCGCGAACCGCTGAGCCGCAAGGAGGCGATCCTGCCCGTGTCCGACACGGTTCGTCACTGGCATGCCTCTCCCCGCTCGGCCGCCGGGTTCCTCCGGCACGCGGCAACGCTGGACCTCGACAGGCTCGGTGGCCATCGCGCGCTCAACATGCCGGGCGTGTCATGCACCGTGGCGGAACAGATCGAAGCCCTTCGCGACGTTGCCGGCGAAAGCGCAGTTTCGCTCATAAGGCCGGAACCTAACGAAACGATCATGAAGATCGTCGCGGGTTGGCCAAGGAATTTCTCTCCCGAACGTGCCATCAAGCTTGGATTTGCCGCCGACCCGGACTTCGCCTCGATCGTGCGGACCTACATCGAAGAGGATATGCCCGCCGCGTGATTCCCCGGAACGCGCCAGCGGCGCAGATACCGTTTCGGGCGAATACCCGGCAGATCATGCCATGGCTCCTAACCTGTCATATGTCCGGCTGGACGCCGCCGACAACGTGGTCACGGCGACTCGGCACATCGACACCGGCACGGTCGTCGAAGGCGTCAAGATCACGACACTGGTCCCGTCAGGCCACAAGGTGGCGACAGCCGCGATTCCCAAGGGCGGCGAAATCCGGAAATACGCACAGATCATCGGCTACGCCTCCAGGCAGATCGCACCGGGCGACCATGTGCATACGCACAACACCGACTTCCGCAACACGGCCATGGACTACGAGTTCGGCATCGATCTTCGGCCGGGCAGCATGGTGGCGGAAGAGGCGCGCGACGCGTTCATGGGCTATCGCCGCGACAACGGCCGCACCGGCACCCGCAACTTCATCGCCGTCGTGACCTCGGTGAACTGTTCGGCGACGGCAGCACGGCGCATCGCGGATGCGTTCGGTCCCGAAGAACTGGCCGACTTCCCGAATGTCGATGGCGTCGTCGCGTTCGTTCACGGCACGGGCTGCGGAATGCAGGGAGACGGCGACGGTTTCGAGGCCCTGCAGCGAGTCATGTGGGGCTATGCACGACATCCGAACCATGCAGGGGTCCTCATGGTAGGCCTCGGCTGCGAGATGAACCAGATCGACTGGCTTCTCGAAGCGTACGGCCTCGAACATGGGCCCCTGTTCCAGACCATGAACATACAGAACGTGGCGGGCCTGCAGCGCACCATCGATCTTGGCATCGAGAGGGTGCGGGCAATGCTGCCGTTGGCCAACCAAGCCACGCGCACGCCCTGCCCCGCCTCGGAATTGATGGTCGCCTTGCAATGCGGCGGTTCGGATGCTTGGTCGGGCATCACGGCAAATCCTGCGCTCGGGCATGCCTGCGACCTGCTGGTTGCGCAGGGCGGCACGGGAGTGCTTGCGGAGACGCCGGAAATCTACGGCGCGGAGCACCTGCTGACCCGGCGCGCGGCATCGCGGGAGATAGGCGAAAGGCTTGTCGGGCTCGTGCGCTGGTGGGAGGACTACACCGCCCGCAACAAGGGCTCGATGGACAACAATCCCTCTCCTGGCAACAAGAAGGGCGGACTGACAACGATCCTCGAAAAGTCGCTCGGAGCGGCGGCAAAGGGCGGCACCACGCCTCTCGTTGGAGTCTACAAGTACGCGGAACGGGTCACGGCAAGGGGCTTCACCTTCATGGACAGTCCCGGCTATGACCCGGCAAGCGTGACCGGACAGATCGCCAGCGGCTGCAACCTCGTGTGCTTCACGACCGGTCGCGGTTCGGCGTTCGGCTCGAAACCCGCGCCAACCGTGAAAGTCGCCACGAACTCGGAAATGTACGCACGCATGAAGGACGACATGGACATCAACGCAGGTGACATCCTGACCGGCGAGGCCACGGTCGATCAAAAGGGCCGCGAGATTTACGAGCTCTTCCTCAAGGTCGCCAGCGGCGCGACCTCAAAGTCCGAGGCACAGGGGCTTGGCGATCATGAATTCGTGCCATGGCAGATAGGAGCGGTGATGTGATGGCAAACGTCTATGACCTCTCAGGGCAAGCTGCGGTCATTACCGGTGGCGCACAGGGCATCGGGCTCGCCTGCGCCCACAGGCTGGCAGGGTCCGGTGCCCGGACATGTCTCTGGGACATCAATGCCGAAAGGGCCCAAGCGGCAGCGGACAGGATCGATGGCGCACAGGCCGTCCGTTGCGACGTCACCGACTACGCGTCCGTCGTGGCCGCATGCGCCAAGACAGAAGCGGAGTTCGACCACATCGACATTCTCGTGAATTCCGCGGGCATCGCCGGACCGGTCACTGCAATCGAGGAATATGACACGGAGGTCTGGAATCAGGTCATCGGCGTCAATCTCACCGGCACCTATCACACGAACAAGGCCGTGCTGCCGGGAATGAAGGCCCGCAACTACGGGCGCATTGTCAACATCGCATCTATCGCGGGCAAGGAAGGCAACCCGAAGGCCACGCACTACGCGGCGTCCAAGGCCGGAGTCATCGGCTTCACGAAGGCGCTCGGCAAGGAAGTCGCCGAGCACGACATCGCCGTGAACTGTGTCACGCCTGCGGTCGCCAACACCGAGATCCTTGAACAGGTGACCGAGGAGTTCATCGAGTTCATGCTGGCGAAGATCCCGCGCGGGCGGTTCGTCGAGGTGGAGGAAATCGCCAACATGGTGGCCTGGATGTCGTCCAGGGAATGCAGCTTCACGACCGCAGCCGTCTTCGACATCTCGGGCGGGCGGGCAACATACTAGGAACAATTGCATGCTGGACACGATCAGCGGATTTGACCGCATAGGAGAGGAAAACGCGTTCGCCGTGCTGGCGCGGGCGGGAGAACTGGCCGCAGGCGGCAAGGACGTCATCAACCTGGGAATCGGCCAGCCGGACTTCCCGACCCCAGAGAACATCGTGGAAGCCGCGGTCAAGGCCCTCCGCGACGGCCAGCATGGCTATACTCCCGCGACCGGACTCCCGGAACTCAGGGAGGCCGTCGCTGCCGACATCCACAGGCGCTTCGCGATCGAGGTGAACCCGGACAGTGTCATCGTCGTCCCGGGAGGCAAGGTGACCATGTTTGCGGCCATCCTGATGTTCGGCGAGCCCGGGGCCGAGATTCTCTACCCCGATCCCGGCTTTCCGATCTACCGCTCGATGATCGAATTCACTGGTGCGCGACCGGTTCCGGTTCCGATAAGGGAAGAGAACGGGTTCGCCTTCTCGGCAGAGGAAGCGCTTTCGCTCGTCACGTCGAACACACGCCTCGTCATTCTGAACTCTCCCGCGAATCCATGCGGCGGCGTGACGCCGAGAGCCGAGATCGACGCTCTTGTGTCCGGCCTTGCCGAATGGCCAGACGTGGCTCTGCTGTCGGACGAGATCTACGACCAGATGCTCTATGACGGAGAGGACCACGTGCCGCTTCTCGGCTATTCCGAGATCCGCGACCGCGTCATCCTGCTGAACGGCTGGTCGAAGACCTACGCCATGACCGGCTGGCGCCTGGGATATTCGGTCTGGCCCGACGGACTCTACGAGAAGGTCCGAAAGCTCGCCGTCAACGCATGGTCCTGCGTGAACGCCCCTGCCCAGCACGCGGCCATCGAGGCCTTGTCCGGGCCGCAGGACGCGGTGGGCGAGATGATGGCGGAGTTCGATGCCCGCCGGAAGCTCGTGGTCGACCTGCTGAACGGCATTCCCGGCGTGTCCTGCATCACGCCCAAGGGCGCATTCTATGCCTTTCCGAACATCGCCGGCACCGGCCGAATGGCCAAGGAACTCGCGTCGGACCTTCTCGAGGGCCCCGGCGTGGCAACCATAGGCGGTCCCGATTTCGGAATCCTGGGCGAGGGATACCTTCGCCTCAGCTATGCCAACAGCCAGGACAACATCCGCGAGGCCCTGGCACGCATGCGCAGGTTCCTTGGCGAGGAGTGAGACATGACGAAACCCGCCGTTGGAATGATCGGTGTCGGCCTCATGGGACACGGCATCGCCAAGAACATCGTCGAGGCCGGCTATCCGCTATCGGTGGTTGCGCATCGACGGCGGGAGGCAGTCGATGACCTTGTCGGGCGTGGCGCCGTCGAAACAAGTTCTGTGAAGGAACTTTCAGAATGCTCTGAAATCATTCACATATGCGTGACAGGCTCCACGGAGGTCGAAGAACTCGTCAGAGGCTCGGGCGGCATTCTCGAAGGACTCCAGCCGGACGCGGTCATTGTCGACTGTTCGACCTCCGACCCGGTCTCCACCCTGGCGCTGGCGACCGAAATCAGTGCGGCGGGAGGACACCTGGCGGATGCGCCCCTGTCCCGCACGCCCAAGGAGGCATGGGAGGGCACGCTCGACGCGATGGTCGGTGCCAGTCCCGAGACATTCAGGCGCATCAAGCCCATACTCGAGTGCTGGGCAGGCGTCATCGTGCATCTTGGCGAAGTCGGACTCGGGCACAAGATGAAGCTCATCAACAATTTCATCGGGATGGGTTACGGTGCGCTCTACGCGGAAGCCCTTGCGCTCGCACGCAAGTCCGGGCTGACGCCGGAACAGGTCGACAGCGTGATACGGCCCGGACGCATGTCGAACGGGTTTTACGAGACTTTCATGAAGTGGACGCTGGAACGCGATGAAAACGCGCATAGATTCGCGATCTCGAATGCGCACAAGGACATGCGCTACTTGACCAGCCTGGCGAATTCGGTCGGGGCGCTCAATCCGATCCAGTCGGCGGTCAGGAACTCCTTTGCCGCGATGGACGCGGCCGGCGAAGGTGACAGGTTCGTTCCAATGCTGGCGGATTTCATCGCGCGCGCAAACGGCCTTGACGTCGAAGGCCCCTGACCCGTACTTTCCCGGATTCCGGACACCTCGGGCATGGGCGTCCGTGCAAAGGCACGGGACGCCGGAGGCGGGGTCAGACCGGCCATGAGCGGCGTCGGCGAAGGCGCGGCTTTCGATACGGGAAAATGCGCGTCGCGGCGCCAAGTCCCGGGACGCCGGAGGCGGGGTCAGACCGGCCATGAGCGGCGTCGGCGAAGGCGCGGCTTTCGATACGGGAAAATGCGCGTCGCGGCGCCAAGTCCCGGTCTACATGAAGGACGGCCAAAGGCGAAGCCTGCCGTTCCAACCCGTCGACGTGCCCGAACCGAAGGGGTGCCCTGTGCACAACCCGGAGCGGACGGATCACGCTCGGCTTCTGGCTCGGTTGCTCCAGATCAGATCCGGCCCTTCCATGGCACCAGCCGTCTCCAGCACCTGTGCTTCAGCATGTCGGTTCCGCGATCGAGGCGGAGCGGCAGGGCTGCCATCCGTTCCACGTGGCCGGCCCCGCCGTTTCGTCGAGCGGCTCGCGGACCTCGGGCACGACCTGCCCCTGGACCTCGCGTCCAAGGTCGAGGAGTTGCCCGGGCTAGAGGCGAGGAACCGCGGGATCCGGCATCGCGTCAGGGAGGTGACGGGTTTCGAGGCCAGGAGAAGGCGGATCATCGAGCGGGGAGAGACGCTGGCCAAGGACCCGCTGGTCTCCCCGGAGGACCGGAAGGCCTTGGAGAGGACGCCTACGCGCATCAAGGCGGCGCCCGACGCGGACTCCCTGGATGCGCAGCGCCTCCGGACCTGGGAGCGGATCCTCGACAGTGCAGGGGAGCGGGGATGCCACCGCTACTTCGTCAAGGGCTACCATGGCTTCGTCACCGGACTGGAACGGAGCCCGTGCAAGAGCGTCGAAAGCAACAGGTTCGGGGTCCAGGAACGGGCCGTGTGGCACGAAATGCTGGGCCGGGACGGACGGGTCAGGCAAGTCGACGAGGAGCTCGCCAAGCTCGTAGAGCAGCGCGAGGCCGGTGGCGGTCGGTTCGTGTCGGAGATGCACCCCTACGCCCGTTGGCGGCACGAGGCCGAGCGCCGCGCCAAGGAAGCCTGGGAGGTTCTCGCCGACCCCGAGACCTACGGCCCGCATATCGCCAGGGTTCCCGGGCTCGAGAAGCGGCTGCGCGAGACGGCGGCCGCGGTCACGGAGACGGTCACCCGTGACGCGCCCGTCCGGAAGGAGGTCGAGGCGGCGTACAATGTGCGGATGGAGCGTGAGAGGGAGGCCAGGCGGCGCGAGCAGGAGCTGGAAAATTCCCGCAGCCCGGCACGCCATATGGGCGCCGAGATCGACTACGGGCAGTAGGCGGCGGCGCACGGCCATACGCCACGTCGAGGATGCCCGGGGCGTTCTCCCCAGCCGGCATCGCAGCAGACCGGACGTGACCACTCGCCCAGAGCACGAACCCCAAGAGCGCTGAGACTTTGTACACGCCAGATTTGACAACGCTTTGTATTCGGTGCGATGCAGTAACTGTATCGATACTTGGGGCGGTCTACAGCAGACTCAAGGAGGAACGCCGATGATCACCAGCACACTTGGCGGCGACGCCCATGTCGCATGAGCTCAGGCCATTCATCGAACTAGTGAAACAGGTGGTTGAGACGCAGCTCTCACCTGCGCTAGTGCACAATTTGTCTGTCAAGGAAGATGTGGACGCTGACGGCGATCCGATTTTCCGCATAGTGGTGGTGTTCGAAGCGGAAAAGGATCGGCTCGATCCTGATCGAGTTGTCGGGTTGGCACGGCACTTGCGCAATCACCTTGTTGAATCGGGAGACGACTGGGACGAGTCGGTGCTGGAGCGCTTTCCGATTTTCTCGTTCATGACGGCTGAAGAAGCAGATGCTGCCGCGTGACCTGATCTTGAGTGCCAGGAGACTCGTAGGGAAAGGCACACAGGGTCCTCCAAGACAATCAGATCTCAAGAGGGCAATGAGTACGGCGTACTACGCCATGTTTCACGCGCTTTGTCGAAATTGTGCCGATTCCTTGATCGGCAAGACCAAGGCGGCAAGAAGCCAAAGCGCCTGGAGGCAAGCTTATCGTGCCTTGGATCACGGATTCGTCAAGGGACAGTGCAAGACGAAGTCCGTTATGGATAGATTTCCGGCAGGAATCCAGGACTTTGCCAGCTAGTTTGTGGAGGCGCAGGAAAAGCGGCATGAGGCTGACTACGATCCTTTCAGCAAGCTGACACGACACGATGTCCTTACAGCGATTGACGCTGCCAGCGCTGCAATCAGAAAACTGCAAGCATCGCCGAACAAGGACAGGAGAGCGTTTGCCGTATGGACTGTGATGAAACTTCGGCCGGACTGACAGGCACGTCAACATTGGCAGGGTTCGGAGGCTATCAGGAGACGAGATCCAACTGCTTTCTCTTGGATGAAAGTCTGTTGCGAAACTTGGGGAAGGATACATGAGCAGTGACAGTGACGAGGACGCAGATTCCACCTTGCTGGGTGAGTTGTCTGAGTTGGGAAGCGCGATAACGCCGATTCTCCGCAGACTGTCTGGAGCGAGAAAAGCCATAGAGTTCCTGACCGATGGATTGGCGGGTACAGGAGCCAAGGCGCTGAAGTCCTGATTCCATCGCTATCGAACCAACAACCTTGTGACGGAAGCTCGGCAAGTGGCAGACGCTACGGGATTGCCGGTGCCGGTCATTTTCGACAGGCTCGTCCGGCAGAGGCGCATAGACGAATTGACGATGGACGCCCTACGACACATCAGCAAGCACGCCGACGTGCAAGGCAACGAGACCGCTGAAGCGGCAGAAAACCAGGAGAACATCGCGGACAGTTGGTTCCAAACGTTTTATGACGAGGCCAGCATCGTAAACGAGGAGAACGTACGCGAGGCATTCATGCGCATACTGGCTGGTGAGATACAGGCTCCAGGTTCGTTTTCTACGCGGACCATGAGAGTGCTCGGTGCCGTGAACCAATCAACGGCAAAACGCTTTCGTCGCGCTGCATCCGTCAGTGTTCAACTCACTCCTGACGGGAAACACGTTTTGGACGCTCGCATACCTGCGATCAATGGAACGCTGGGTCAGAACTGCCTAAGTGAAGATGGGCTTTCATACGACGTCTTGATCGACATGACGGAGAGCGGCCTCCTCCATCCCGACTACAACTGTCAACATCCGTATGGCCCGCTTGGACTGCCGTTCAACGCACAGTCACCTCAACAGCATCTTTTCCAAGTCCCGTTTGTTCACCAGAGTGCGAAGTGGCAATTGATTCCCAAGGCAAACTCAAAGGAATCGAAGCCAATGAAGGTGAAAGGTGCCAAGCTGACCTCTTGCGGCGTCGAGCTGCTCAAGATCGTAGACATCGAGGACTTGCCAAACTTCACTGCCAAGTTGTCGAACCACTTCGAGCAATCGGGATATCAGATGTCTAGGGCGCAATAGAAGGTTGGCGGCAAGCCAGGAATGGCCAAATCGGCACTCCTATACACGGTCGCCCGCCGAAGCGGCGCCGTTGATGAGCATGAGCGGGTCGTAATGTTGCTGGGTTCAATGGCCGTCCTGCTGAAGCTTTGAAGTTCGTCCTTGGGTTCGGCATGTGCGCGTAGCGCGTTCTCTTGGTCGATTTCCTGCATTTCCTCGTTGCCTGTGCCCTTGGCCATGACCATTCAAATGTTGAAACACGTCCCGTCAGAAGCGGAAGGGCCGGCACGCTGGCGTTGCGGCCGACGGTCCGCTTGCAGCCCCTTTCCCCACTCGCCGTGACAGCGTCTTGCCCCCTGTTTGTGGCGAATGATGTCAACCCGCGGCATCTGTCTCGTCAACTGCTCTCGCCAATTTGATCCGGAATCAGATTTCATCGGCCTTGGCCCAGCTCTCATCCTACCCGTCACCGGACAGATTAGCGATCAACGTGGCCGCGACCGCGTACGACGCGGCTTCGGCACGCGGCCTTCCTGATCTCCTTGCGCACGATGTCGGACAGTGGCTCAGGCAGTTCGCCAGGAGGCGCATCGAAGACCTTTTCGGACGAACGCCGCTCCGGCCGGCCGGCCCAGCGCCGCAATGGACGGCAGGGTTGCGGAGGTGGTCGAGGACGCTGAACACAATGCCGAAGGACGCAACCCGCTGGGCGGGCCGGAGCGAGGCCGGAAAGACGGATGCGTCACACATGTCCGTGCACCGGACCTGGTCGGCATTCGGCCTGAAGCCGCACCGGAGCGAGACGTCAAAGCTGTCGACAGGCCCCCTGTTCATCGACAAGGCGCACAGGACATTATAGGGTCCTGCATCGCGCCGCCGGACCGCGCGGTTGTCCTGCGCGTAAGAAAAAAGTAAGTCAACGTGTGAACGCCTTGCCCGGGTGCCGAAGTCAACGATGACATCATGTCATTCATCGACGCGGCACAACGAGATGCCGCAGCCCTGCAAGTGGGTCAAATCCACCGACGAGATCCTCGCGTCGGTCAGGAGATTCCGTCTCAAGGTGAACGGGTTCGACGTGAGCGAAGAGGCCCGGTGCAAACCTGTGATTCGGGTGAGCACGCAGATTTCAATCTGTTCATTTGCGGCGGTCGACTTCAAGAATTGAGGCGCCAATGACGAACGCATGGCCGTGCCTGAAATGTCCGGCGGACCGTCCGTTCAGGCATCTGCGGCCAACTCGTCGCAGCATTCCAGGATTCTGACGAATTCCGGCCATGGTCGCATGGTCGAATGCGGCGGAAATGCCTGTGCAACTATCCCATGCCGCGCCAGGGAATGGTTCTTTGGATGATCCAGCGCATGATCAGGTCGAAGACCAGGCCGAGTATGCCCATGATCAGGATAGTCACCCAGATCAGTTCGTAGTCCGATACGGTTCGGGCGATGTTCTCGATGAAGCCGACACCTGTGGTCCCGGCGAGCATTTCGGCTGCCACAAGCGTCCCCCAACACACTCCCACAGCAATTCGGGTGCCGGTGAGGATTTCCGGCATGGCATTCGGGAGAATGACGTTCCACATGATCTGCCTGTCCGTTGCCCCCAGCGAGTGTGATGCCCGGATCTTTGAAAGCAGCACGCCCGACGCCCCCGTGCGCGCGGAAATCACCATGATCGCGAAGGCGACCATGAAGAGCAGGAAGATTTTGCCGTCATCGTGAATGCCGAAAATCGTCAGGATCAGCGGCGCCCACGCGAGTGGTGGCACCGGGCGGTAAAGCTCGATCAGCGGGTCGAAGAACGACTTGAAGAACCGCGACACGCCCATGAGCAGTCCAAGCGGCACACCGAGAAAGATGCCAAGCGCCAAGGCAACCAGCACCCGGAACAGCGAATCCCAGATATGCCCGTCCAGCATGGGAACATAGCCGAGCGTGACGTCGCCCTGGGCGAATGCCAGCAACTTGTCCTTGAAATTGGGGGTTATCGTGCCGTCCGGCCCGTGGCTGGCGTATTCCCCCGGCCAGACATCGGCGATCCAGTCGGGAATGAAGAACGCAACCACATCGGCGATCGGCAGCCAATCCCACCACAAGAGCGGAAACCCGCGGTAGCCACCGCCGTTCTCGACGTCCGGATTGGCCAAGCGCAGGAACGTGGCGACCACATCGGTCGGCTTTGGCAACCATCGGGCGGGGCCCTGTTCAGTGCACTGGGTGCGTGACTTGACGATGCCGGGACCCGGAAAGAACAGGGCGTCGGCAAGTCTCAGACCGCCTTGTGCGTCCCTTGCCACCGCATCCAGGTTGGCGATTGCTGCATCCACGCCCTCCAACGCGGCGGCAGGAAAGATCAACCCGTCGTCCAGACGCTTGAAAATGCGCTCGACCGCCTTGACGTAGTCTTCGCGACCTGCCCTTTCGAGTTCGTCGAATTCTCCGGATTCATTGATCTCCTTCAGAGCTTCGATCCGTGCCTTGATGTCGTCAATCAAGACGTCGTTTGCCGGAAACTTGTTCCGGATCTTGTTGAATGCGCCAGCGATTTCAGCCGCTTCCACCGAAGCGGCATCAAACAGCATGCCGCGCTCGGTGATGGGCAAGATCGGGATCTCGGTAAATGTCGTGCCCCATTTGGGTTGTGCCAGCGCTTCATCGCTTGGGGTCAAGCCGTCCGGACCGGCGTGAATGTGGGAACTGAGCTCGTTCAACCTTTCGGCCAAGCTCAACAGTTCGGCCTTGGGCTCTTCTCCCATCTTGGCTGGATTGGACGAATTGGCGATCAGTTCCCGGACCTGGCCAATCACGTCCAAAAGCTCAGACTTTTCGGCGTCGGAGAACGCCGTGCCTTGCAGTTGGACTTCCAGTTCGTCCAGCTGGTCGGAATTGCGTGACGCCAGCAATGTCGACTTGTAATAGCGTGAACCGATGGGCAAGGCCGCCTTGATCGGGGAAACGGCCTCTTCAAGCTTCGCAACCTGGCACATCTCGTTGGCGGCGTTCGGAAAGTACGCCCTGCCCACACCCCACGAATAGTAGGACCACAAGAGGAAGAGCGCGGACACGCCGCATACCGCCCAGTACCATCCGCCCCTGGTCCGGACCGGGTCGCCAAACACCTCGTCATTGGCCGTGAGCCTGGCTTGCCTCCTGCCGACCACGATTGACCAGACGAACGTGCCTGTCATCACGAGGATCAAGACTGCGGCGATCGAGGCGCGATTGTCGGACAGCCATTCAAACACGACCCATGATCTCCTCTTCCATGTCCCAGATCATCGTCAGGATTTCTTCTCGAACCTCGGAAAAATACGGATCGTGCTTGATTTCGCGGAGCGATTCCTGGAGGCCGCGCTCGGCGAAGGGCAGCCGGTACTCCTTGTGCACACGCCCCGGCCGCGGCGCCATGACGAACAGCCGTTCGCCCAACAGAAGCGCCTCCTCGACAGAATGCGTGATGATCATGATCGTCTTGCCGGTCTCCTTCCAAAGCTCCAGCACCAGCGACTGCATCTTTTCGCGGGTCAGTGCGTCAAGCGCGCCCAGAGGTTCATCCATCAGGATCACTTCTGGATCATTGATCAGGCAGCGGGCAAGGGCCACGCGTTGCTGCATCCCGCCCGAGAGCTGATAGGTTGGCGTGTCGCCGAACCCTTGCAGGCCGACGATGTCCAGCCACTTTTCGACCAGCTCTTCGTTGTCCTTGGGATTGTTCCTTTTCATTCGCAGCCCGAAGTCCACGTTCCTGGACACGGGCAGCCATTCGAACAGTGCGCCTTGCTGGAACACCATTCCACGTTCGACGCCGGGTGCGTCGATTGTCCTTCCGCCCAGCTTCGCGTTGCCGTCGGTGGCATTGATGAAACCGGCAATCAGGTTCAGCAAGGTCGTCTTGCCACAACCCGAAGGCCCGAGAACGGACAGAAGCTCACCCTTCTTGAGCGTGAAATTGATGTCCTTCAGTGCATGAACCGCCGCGCCAGTCTGCGGGTTGGTGAAGGTCATGCTCAGGTTTTCGCAAACAAGGTCTGCCATCGCCGGTATCGCTATTCGGTTCTGTAGACTGCGGCGGCGTCCTTGGCGACAGACCGACTGGAGGCCGACCTAGCGCGGCGCAGACAACCGCACATGTTCTTTGAAGCGGGAGCGGGCCATGGCTGGCCCACTCCCCAATCTGCCGATACGTCGACTACTGGAGGAACGAACCGTCGATCGTCTTCGCGATCTGCGAGCCGTCGGAATCGCCTTGGAACACCAGACCAAGGGATGCTGCGGCAGCAGCTGCGTCGCCACCCTCGTTGAAGAAGTTGTTGATCTGATCCTCAACGCTCGGAATGACGAAGCCGGCAAGCGTCGTTTTCGTGGCTTCGACGTTCATGCCGGACGCATCGGCGACGATCTGGATCTGCTCGTCAGACCCCGTCCACGCCTCGTTGGCCTCGGCTGTCGCGTCCATGAACGCCTGAACCAGCTCGGGGCTTTCTGTTGCGAACTTCTCGGTTACGGTGACGACGTCGAAAGAACCGATGCCGGCATCCTTCTTTTGCTCGGAGGTCATGATGGCCGTACCGACTTCGGCGGCCGACGCGGTATCGACCCCACCGAACACGCACGCCATGTCAACAACGCCATCGGCCAGCGACTTTGCGCCATCCGGCGGAGCCTGGTCCACAACGGTCATCGTCGAAATGTCGACATCGTAGTGGTCCATGTACTTGCGGAAGGCGTAGTCGGCCATCGTGTTGAGCGGCACGGCAACGGTCTTGCCTTCTAGCTCGGACGCGTTGGAGCCGTCGATGCCCAGTTCGTTGCGCACGAAACAATCGTTGGCTTCGTAGACAACGGCAATTCCAACCATCTTCAGTGGAGCGCCCTGCTGGATCGCGGTCACGAACGGGGCAAGGCCCTGACTGTAAGAGATGTCGATGTCCCCAGCCAGCATGGCCTCGGTCATCGCCGTGCCGGTGGTGAAGTCCACCCAGTTCACGTCTACGCCCATGGCGTCCGCATAGGCCCCGCTGGTCTTCGCAACAAGGTTCGGCGTGGGCCACTGCAAGAAGAATGCCACGTTTACTTCCTCGGCAAACGACGGCGCCGCGAGCCCCATCGAGCCCGCAGCAGCCAGCATGGCTGACTTGATCACAGATTTCATTGAGTTCCTCCCATTGATACTTGTTCGGCGTCCATCCGTTGTCGGCGACTGTCACAATGCCCCCGAAAACGAGTTTCAAGCAAGCACACCCTTACAACTAATCGCCCTTGTTGCAAAGGACTCCGCACATCACAAACTTTCCGTTTCGCCCCTTTGCACCCTCCTGGGAACGCGGGCTGCAGGAGCACGTGAACGGCCTCGCGCGGGGGCACCTCCCGAAGCGGTCTTGCTTCCGGCAGGTAACCGAAGGCGGTCCAGGCACGGTCGAACCTGCGTCCGAGGAAGGCGCTCGGGGCTACATGATCTCGGCCAAGGCACACCGGAAGGCAAGGACGCCACACGGCTGGGCTTGCTCCGTCCAGAGCGCGCGGCTACGCTTCGTCCCGACGGGAATTCAGCCCGTTCCGGCAAGGCATGACGGCCCAAAGGCCGGGAATCCCCGTCACCAGACCAATCCTTCCGACCGGGCTGCGCCGTCGCTCAGGAATGACGGACGTTGCATTTCGGACAGGACGTCGGAAAATGGCAACGGAAGTTTCATGTCGCAGAACCGACAGTAGGGCCATGGCAGAAAGAGTCGCGAAAGAGGAAATTCACTGGGCGTTCACCGCTATCGCCCCGCCCAAGTGCGCAAAGCTGGAAGGCACTGTCGATGTCGACGTGCTGGTCATCGGCGCCGGCCTGACCGGGTGCCGAACCGCATTGGGCCTGGCCGACGCAGGCGCATCGGTCGCTGTGGTCGACAGCAAGGACATCGGTTGGGGCGCCTCCGGGCGAAGCGGCGGCCAGTGCAATCCAATCTGGCGCAAGACACCGCAGGAGCTGGTGGAGCGGCTGGGCCCAAGGCACGGCGAAACGTTGATCAAGACCACTCTGACAGCCGCCGATGACCTGTTTTCCGATATCAGGAGATACGATGTCGACTGTGACGCCGTCCAGGCAGGATGGATTCAAGCGGCGCATGCGCGCAAGGCTGCACGGAACATGAGCGCGCTCGGGAAGGCCTGGGCGGCGGCGGGGGCGGATATCGTGGAACTGGACGGCGACGCGGTGCGCGCGGCCAGCGGATCCCCCGCCTATTCCTTCGCCTTGCGCCACGCCGCTGGCGGGCACGTGCAACCGCTGTCGCTGACCCGCGGGTATGCTCGCGCCGCCACCGCCCTGGGCGCGCAGCTGTTCAAGGAAACCCCGATGACCTCGCTTGAACGGGCGAACGGCAAGTGGCGGGCGCGGTCCGAAAAGGGTGAAGTCACCGCCGAAAATGTCGTTCTGGCGACGAATGCCTATACCAACGACGTGTGGCCGGGGCTGCGCAGGACGTTTCATCCGCTGGTCAGCATCATAGTTGCGACCGATCCGCTGAGCGACACGCAGCAAAAGGAGGTCCTGCCAGGCAAGGTCACGATCTCGGATTCCCGTCTGGCAATATTCTATTCGCGCTACGACCGGGATGGACGGCTGATCTTTGGCTGCGCCGGCAGCAGCGACACGGTCGACACCCTTGGCGGCTATGCCCGGCTGCGGCGGGGACTGAAGACCGTGTTCCCTCAGCTCGCCGACATCCCGATCGCTCGAAAATGGGCGGGCAGAATCGCCGTAACGCCAGAAATGATGCCCCATCTTCACGAACCCGCGCCCGGCGTCTTGGCCGGGCTCGGCTTCAGTGGCCGCGGCATTGCGATGACGTCCGTGATGGGCCGCGCATTGTCGGCCAAGCTTCTCGGCACCCCCGCCGACGACCTTCCCTTTCCGATTGTTCCAATTGCCCCGCTTCCGTTCCATGGGCTGACCCGCCGGCTCATACCGCTAGCGGCCCCGGCGATGACAATGAAGGACAGGTTCGACACGTTGATGGACGGTGCCTGGCGGCAGAAGGGTGCCCAGGCCACCCCAAAGCGACGTGAGACCGATGGCCACCCTGGCGAAACTCTCCGATAGCGATGCGGAAGCCAAAGAGGCAGGACAGGCGAACGGCCACGATCGCTCGCAGGCAGGCACACGAATTCTACGTTCATTTCATGGCGCCGGAGACAACGCCCGCGCTGGCGTCCGGGAAGGCACGGCTGCCGTTCCTGCGGCCCCCAAAGCGACCGGATCGAGCAATTGCATCGGTCGTCGACCCATGATCATTCGCCTGCCGAACGCGGGCAGCGGCATATGCAATTCTGGTCTGAAACATGGTTCCGCGGCTCGCCGCCACGGGATTGGCAGTGGCGGCATCGTCGCGGCCTGTTCAATTGTCCGGATCGTGCTCGATCTGCCCGGCCGTTCCGTCGCCGCCGTCGAACGAGACGCCAATGGACTTGTTGGTGCGTGCGCCGAGCTCCTTCAGTTTCTCGACATGGCTGAGGAGATTTCCACGGCCGCTGGAAAGCTGCCCAAACGCGCCCTGATAGGCGTCCTGCGCCTGATCGAGCCGCTTGCCCACACTCTTCATGTTGTCGACGAAGCCGACGACCTTGTCGTAGAGGCGCCCGGCCCTTTCGGCAATGGCTTCGGCATTCTGGTTGCGGCGCTCAACCGCCCAGACATGCGCGATCGTCTTCAGTGCCATCATCAGCGTCGTCGGGGTCGCGATCGTGACGTTCTTCTCCAGCGCGTATTCGGTCAAATGACCGTCCACGCGGAGCGCCTCCGACAGCGCTCCCTCGATCGGCACGAACAGGATGACATAGTCGACCGAGGAATCCTCGGCATGCTGGTAGTCGCGTGCAGCCAGGTCGTCTATGTGGCTCTTCAGCGAGGCGACATGCCGCTTGCGCGCGCTTGACGCGACGTTCTCGTCTTCCGAGTTCACCGCATCCGTGTACGCAACAAGCGACACCTTGCTGTCGATGACCAAGGTCTTTCCGCCGGGGATGCTCACGACGACGTCCGGGCGAAGCCGGTCGCCTTCGTCGCTCACCCTGTGGGCCTGGGTCTCGTATTCCTCCCCCTCGCGCAGGCCCGAACGTTCCAGGATGCTTTCGAGTATCATCTCCCCCCAGGCGCCTTGCCGTTGCCGGTCACCCTTCAGCGCGCGTGTCAGAGCCACCGCCTCCTGGGAGATCGCTTCGGACCGCCTGCTGAGCTGTTCGATCTCGGCCTTGAGCTTGGCGCGATCCTCGATCGTGGCCTTGTGAACGGCCTTCAGCTCCCTTTCGAAATGACCGACGTGCTCCTTCAAGGGCGTCAGCGCCACATCGAGCCTCTCGAGATTGACTTTCGAGAACTGCTCGCCCTGCACCTTGAGGGCTTCCGCCGCCAGTTCCTTGAACTCTGCCTCCATGTCTTCGCGGACCTTGGTCAACATCTTGATCTTCTCTTCCGACGCCGCTCGTTCGGCCTTCATTTCGGTTTCAAGCTCCGAGATCCTCTTGGACAGCCCGATCTGCTTCTCCGTCTCCTCGTCGAGCCTCTTGCGCAGCTTCGACAAGTCACCGTTCAACCGCTCGGTCTCGTCCCTTCGCTCGATCGCGAGCGCCTCGTGCTTGTCTGCGCTGCTTCGCGCTTCGACAAGCTGTTCATCTTTCACCTTGGCATCCCTCTTCAAGGCGGACATCTCGGATCGCAACGTCGCGGCATCGCCGCCTGAACGGCGAAAAAGGGCAACAGCGACCAGCAGCCCCAGAACAACAACTCCTGCGAGTGTTAGCGTGGACGTGTCGAAGCCCATTGCTCAGATTCCTTTCTGCCCAGACTTGGACCAATGTAAGCCGACTGGCGGACCCGGTCGAATCCGCGGCCATGTCTCACTGTTGCTGATCTTGCCTCGCGCAACCATGCATCGCGGCCCCCAGCATGGGCACGTCGGCGGGTCAATCTCGCCATCCTTCGCATCCGGCACCCCTCCGTGCGTTTCCGCAGACACCTCCGGCCGCGCTCGCAATGCTCGCAGTTCCTCGCCCGAAGCCACCGGGACCGCCTCGAAATCGTCTGTCCGGCGCCGGTGGAAGTGCACCGCGCCCCGCTCCGCAAGTCTCCACGGGTGCAGCGCAACGAACTCCTTGTCCAGAGCTGTCAAACAACCCTTGATAGCCGGATCCCGATGCCACTCCTCTTTCGTCAACCACCTGATTCATCGAACCTCCGCCTCACAGGCCATGCTGGTTGATCGACTGTGCTGCCCTTGGTCCACGCAGCCCTGCCGAGCCATCAAGAAACCGTATCGCAAATCGCCGGACAACCGGATTCAGCCGAAATTGCGCTTTGATCTGGACCGCATCTTCATTCGCACACAAGAGAGAGTTGGACGCGACTCGCGAATCTCGCTTCGGTCGCTTCCTGATCCCCGGACGGCCTCCCCAGGCATCACTCGGCGAGACAGACCTGCGCGACCGGCCAGCTCCTGTTGACGCCTTGTGGGGCTTTCAGCCGCCGCAGCGGTTCTTGTGGGAAATCCGCAGGAAGCCTGTCGGCGGGCCGACCTTCCGCACCGAACGGGCGACGCTGCGGGTCTTGAAATCACATGCGGTCCGCTGTCAATCGATCTTCGTTCTGGCGGTCATGCGGCCCACCTCGCCGAGAGGACCTCGGCCTGTTGCAAGACGGTCTGAACGGCTGCGTCCTGGAGATCGGGCGGGTAGCCGTGCTTGCGCAGGATGCGCTTGACCAGAACCCGCATCCGTGCGCGCGCCGGTTCGCGGTGCTGCCAGTCCACGGAGGCGTTGCTCTTCAGCCCGTTCAGCAACTCAAGGGCGATGACGCGAAGCTGGTCGTTCCCCATCACCTCGACCGCGCTCTCGTTCTGGGCGAGGGCGTCGTAGAACGCGACTTCCTCCTGGCTGAGCCCTTCCTCCTCGCCGCGCCGGTGCGCGGCACGGATGTCCTTGGCGAGCCCGATCAGTTCCTGAAGGACCTCCGCCGTGGTGACGGCATTGCTGTGGTAGCGAGCAATCGCTTCCTCGAGTCTCTGGGAGAAGGCGCGGGTCTGCACCACGTTGACGCGGCTTCGTGATCGAAGCTCGCCGTTGATGAGCTTGCGCAGCGCCTCCAATGCGAGGTTGTTCGTCTCCATGCCCTGAATCTCGGCGAGGAAGTCCTCTGACAGGATGGAGATGTCCGGCGTCTCAAGCCCGGCGGATTCGAGAATGTCGACGATCTCAGTTGAAACGACCGCCCGGCTGACGATCTGCTGCACAGCCAGTTCCCGCTCAGCGGAGGACTTGCTGGCACCGGGCGCGCTCTTGGCGAGCGCCGCCCGGACGGCCTGGAAGAACCCGACCTCTTCGCGGACGTCGCGCGCCTCGTCGCTGGCGGCCGCGAGCGCGAACGCCCTGGAGAGCGCCAGCACGGCGTCGTTGAAGCGGCGACGGGCGCGCTTCCTGCCTTCCTCGGTCGTTTCCCTGGCCGATTCGCGCTGCTGCATGTCGAGAACCCACTCCATCGCGCCGGCAAGCGCAGCGAGCCGTTCCTGCGGCGGTCCGTGGAGTCCTTTGCGGTAGTCGAAACCGTGGAACATGGCGCTCACGATCTCGTGCTTCTCCAGCATCACCGCGACGGCCTCCGCCTCGTCGATGCCGGCGTGCCTCCGGTCATCGCGCGAGTACTGGCCAAGGGCGGACTTCAGGTTCTGCGCGATGCCGATGTAGTCCACGACCAGTCCGGCCGGCTTGTCGCGAAACACGCGGTTGACGCGGGCGATGGCCTGCATGAGCCCGTGCCCCCGCATCGGCTTGTCGACGTACATCGTGTGCAGGCTGGGCGCGTCGAACCCTGTCAGCACATGTCCCGCACGATCACCAGCCTGAACGGGTCGTCCGGATCCTTGATCCGCTTGGCGAGCAGTTCCCGCCGCGCCTTGCCGCCGATGTGCCGCTGCCATTGCTCCGGGTCCGAGGCGGCGCCGGTCATGACGATCTTGATGACGCCCTTTTCGTCATCGTCGCTGCGCCAGTCCGGGCGCAGGGCGACGATCTCGTCATGAAGAGCGACGCAGATCCGGCGGCTCATGCAGACGATCATGGCCTTTCCGTCCATGGCGGCGACACGGCTTTCGAAGTGCTCGACCAGGTCCCGGGCGACCAGTTGCAGGCGCCTCTCCGCCCCGACGACGGCCTCGACGTTCGCCCACCTGCGCTTGAGCCGTTCCTGTTCGCCTTCGGCCTCGTCCTCGGTCAGCTCCGCGATCTCGTCGTCCAGCGTCGGCCTCTCGTTCTCGTCCAGCTCGATGCGGGCAAGACGGCTCTCGTAGTAGATAGGCACCGTCGCACCATCCTCGACGCCCCGGTTGATGTCGTAGACGTCTATGTATTCGCCGAACACGGCGGGGGTGTTCACGTCCTCCTGCTCGATGGGCGTGCCGGTGAAGCCGATGAAGGAGGCGTTCGGCAAGGCGTCGCGGAGATGCTTTGCGAAGCCGTACGAGACTTCTCCGGTCTTGTGCACCACCTTGGCGCGAAAGCCGTACTGGCTGCGGTGCGCCTCGTCGGCAATCACGACGACGTTGCGCCGGTCAGTGAGCACCGGAAACGCAGTCTCGCCGTCCGCGGGCGCGAACTTCTGGATGGTGGTGAACACGACGCCACCGGAAGGGCGGGTCAGCGCTCTTTGCAGGTCCTCCCGGCTTTCCGCCTGCCGGGGGGTCTGGCGGAGCAGATCCCGGCACATCGAGAACGTGCCGAACAGCTGGTCGTCGAGGTCGTTGCGGTCGGTGATGACGACAACGGTGGGGTTCTCCATCGCGGGGTGGGCGACGACCTGCCCGGCGTAGAACGTCATGAGCAGGCTCTTCCCCGATCCCTGCGTGTGCCAGATGACGCCGATGCGGCGATCGCCCTCCGGGCCGGCGGCGGCAATCGTGCGCTCGACCGCATGACGCACGGCGTGGAACTGGTGATACCCGGCCATGATCTTCACGAGCCCTGCGCCCGTGTCCTCGAACGCGGTGAAATCCCGGACGAGGGTCAGGAACCGGTTCTTGTCGAACACGCCCTTGATGACGGTTTCGAGTTCCGGCGTGCCCTTCGCGGAAACGACGGAACCTTCGACCGTGCGCCAGGGCATGAACCGTTCGATATCGGCCGTGAGCGACCCGAGGCGTGCCTGGATCCCGTCCGAGGTCATGAGTGCGGCGTTGGTGCGGAACAGGGAAGGTATCTCGTTCTTGTAGGTCTGGAGCTGGTTGAATGCCCCTTCGAGAGTGGCGCTTTCGTCGCCGGGATTCTTCAACTCGATCACGGCCAGTGGCAGGCCGTTGACGAACAGCACCACGTCAGGGCGGCGATTGCGTTCCTGCTCGATCACCGTGAACTGGTTCACGGCCAGCCAGTCGTTGGCCTCCATGTCGTCGAAGTCGATCAGGCGGGCGGCATCGCCGCCCACGCTGCCGTCATCGCGGACGGCCTCGATCGGCACGCCCTCGACCAGAAGGCGATGCAGGCGCCGGTTCTCCTCGATGAGGGAGGGGGTTTCGGTCTGCCGGACCTTCCGCAAGACCTCTTCCAGGGCTTCGGCGGGCAAGTGCGGGTTGAGGCGTTCCAGCGCCTCGCGGAGGCGGCCGGTCAGGAACACTTCACCATGGCTGTGCCGCTCCGGTGCCGGCCCCTCCGGACCGATGTCCGGTCCGTGAAGCACCGCGTAGCCCAGCCCGGCGAGCCATTCGAGGGCGGCGTCCTCCACCTCGTCTTCGGTGAATTTCGCCATCAGGCCGGGACTCCCTTCACTTCCAGGACGAATCCCGCGCTCTCGCGGCGAAACAATTGATAGGGGATCAAGCCGCGACCTCGTAAAGGACATTTGCCAAATGTAGAAAACTCGCGGATGTCGAACGTTCAACATCAATATGCGCGCCGATCTGCTGCGCAGCTCTCACCTTTTGGAGACCGCCTTCGTGATATCCGCAGCTTTGCAAGATCCTTTCAAACCTCTCCCAAGTGCCACCGCTGATGTTGTCTGGATCCCTGAAAGGAGCACGCTTTGGAATGTTCTCGGGCACGCGCGGATTGACAGCGAGCACCGCTTCCCAATCCCCGAAATACCATGCTTCAAGTTCCTCGATCACGATTCGGATAGTGACTTGCCAGTCGTTTTCCAGATCGTTGCTCTTCGAACGAAGCCCGCTTGCCTCGCAAGCGGCCTCAAGGCGTCCCTTCAGGTCAAGACAATCCTGATCGTCACGGTCGACGACGAGGACAATCCGATGATCCGGCGGCAGCCATTTTGCATATCCCTTCAGGCGATGTTCCAGCTTTTTCAGGAGATCCTGTTTTCCTTGAAAGGGATGTATCGAAAAAGCGCATGTATCCGGCAAGAATCTTCGCAGCCATGCCTCGAGAAAAGTCTCCATGGATGTCTCTTCCACCAAGAACTCAAAGCGCATGGGAACCGCCACCCTTCAGCGACACTGATTCTCTCGGGGCATTGGCGACCCGCCTTGCGTAAGCGGGTCGCCAACTCCAAAGTGCTGCTCCATCCACAAGTCGCCCAGTTGAGCACCCTCTTCCACGAAAGCCGCAATTTTCTTGTCATTGGCAATCGGATGACATTGAGTATGGCCTTGTTCGTCCCGCCACAGCACCCGCACCTCTTTGGGGTGCAACGCGTTCAGGAAGAACGGCGAGTGAGTTGTGACAAGTATCTGTGTTTTCGTCGCTGCGGCACGGCATTCCTCGGCGAGACCATGGAGCAGGCGTGGGTGCAGGAAGTTCTCCGGCTCCTCGATACCCAGAAATGGTGGCTTCTCTGGATCGTGAAGCAGCACGAGATAGGCCAGCATCTTGAGCGTCCCGTCCGATGCAAAGCGCGCCAAAATGGGAGAATCAAATGGCGCGTCCTTGATCTGCAAAAGTAGCCGACCATCAGGCATTTGCGTTGAAGTCACTCTCTCGATTCTCGGTACGCGTTCTCGCAATTTGGCGAAAATCGCGTCCAGATGATCGGAGTGTTGTTCAGACAGGTATTGAATGACATTGGCTAGGTTCCCGCCGGTCCGACTCAGCTGTTCATGCGGTCCGGTTTCGGGTTGGCGTCGTGGTTCATCCGTTGACAAGTAGGACAGATGCCAGCCCATAACGAAATCCCGTAACGACACGACTCGGGGGTTCTCGGCCAATTGCCCAAGTGCGCTCACCGCTAGCGTGTCCGCAGAACTGAGTGGAACCTCTTCGCGCTGGTCTTGTTCGTCGGGCATCTCGCCAGAGACCACTCTTCCGGTCCCGTTTTCGTATTCCATGAAGCGAAACGGCTTGCCTCGGCCCTTGCGGCTCCAGTGCAACCACTCTCTTTTGACCAAAGGCCTCCCGTTCACTTCTTCAATTTCAATATGATAGGTAATCAGTGGACTCTTCGGGGCCGTACTTTGCTCGCGGTACTTGATCTCAATCATGATCGGGCCGGTCCTTCCACGCGTCTTCAATTCTCGCGCTCTTCCGCGTCTGTCCCAAGCTTGTCGAAGTCCGCTCTGGAAACACTCGGACAGAAACGCAAAGACATCGAAGACTGTGGACTTTCCGCTGCCGTTATGCCCGAGTAGAACAGTAAGCGGTGTAAAGTCTCTAATGTCTACACTTGCCATAGCTCTGAAGTTCTTGACTGTAAGCCGTTCAATGCGGGCGGGTGCGGCATGCGCATTCATCGTCCGTCTCCATCATTGTTCACAAAGGCGCGGCGGCGTTGCGGTCGCTTCCTGACACCCTTGACTGCCGGAACAAGTGTCAGAGGTCTCATGCGACAGCCTCTGCGAATTCTGCAATGCCTGCAACAGTGCGAAAGTCGGCAATCGGCACGTGTCTGTTGGGAGTTTCCTCGGGAAACAGGTTGCCGAACGGCACATGGACTGCGCGCGAACGCTTCCAGTTGCTTCAACGTCAGCTTGGTCTCCCCGCGCTCCCACTCGGGAAGCTTCCTGAACCTGACCGCAAGATGTTCCTGGGCGATCCCTGTGCGCTCTCGCGCCCAGCGGAGGAGCACAGGGTTGACAGGGACGCGGTTCATGTCACGCCGTCCGCGTCGCTGGTCAAGGCTGAAGCGGCAAGCTGCCTCGATTGCCAATCGCCATACGAAACATCCGATCCAGCGAGCTTCCAGGACGTGCGCCCGTTGTCAGGCCGTCCGAGAATGACGGCGGACGCCGCACTTGGGCTTCGGAAGGCAACATCCTGAGAAAACCTCAGGATGCCACCCTCTCCTGTAACGAGCTTGCTTGACCGGACACGCTGCGCATGCCGTTTCGGATAGCTTTGGTCAGATGCGCTGGACCAATCAGCACCGGCGGTAGATCTTACTGGCACCACGCATTCCCCGCCAATCTCTTGCGCCTGCGCCTCGACCCCGCGCTTTCTGCCGACCAGACGGAGGACGGGAGTGTCGTCACGGTCGGCCAAGCCGGTGCCCGTTGTCCGGGCGGTCTGGGCATCACTCCTGTACTGCCGCAGGAAATTGAAGCCCAGGACAGGGAAGATCAGCCTGATCTGCTCAATGAAGAACTCCATGTCGGATTCATCGGCATCGGGCAGCGGAACTGGCGACGGGGCCGTGCCGTTCATGAGGCTGGCATTGTCGGAAGCTCTCGCAATGGCAATCAGGCGCGCTTCCAGATAGCGTGCATGCGCCTTCGTGATGTTCTGGTCTTTGCTGGTGACAACGCAAACGCGTTCCCAGAAGTCCTTGCTTTCGTCGCTGCTGTGCTGAATCAGGCGTTTGCGGACGACATCGCTCTCGCCAACGTAAACCTGGTTCGTTTCGGGGTCCTCCGGATCAGGCCCTGCGAGAAAGTAGATTCCGGTGCGATCAAGCTCAGGTCGCTTCATGAAGGCCTGTAACCCGCTTCGGGAGCCGGCAAGAACATGGCCCGTCCAGTTCATGATCTCCGCAGTGACAAGGCCTGATGCCTCGCCATCCACGAGAAACAGTCGAACGGTTCTGCCGAGCAATGTGCTCATGCCGCCCCCTCTTGGAGTTTTTCGGCTTGAGCAAGGCGGATTTCGCCGGACATTAAATTCGGGAGTAGGAGATTGCGAGTTTGAGACAGCGTTCGGGCTTCGCGACGATTTGACAAAATTCGGTCAGTGAATGGTTGGACAATCTGGTCGAACGAATTGACCAACAGGGGTTCGGCGACGAGCACCTTGCGGGCGAGAAGGGCCTTCGGTGGAACGCGCTGATGGCTCTTCGACGTCCCGGTGACCATTGCGGCCATGTCTCTCCTGAATTCTGAACATTTAAAGAGACAGTAGAGCACACTGCGGCTCGCCGGTGGGAGAGGCGTTAAGGCTAAGAATTCGGTGGATGCGACCTGATGTGTTTCGCCCTTGGGATTGGGTAGCCATACTCTCTCTATCTCGGGATTCAGTTTGGACAACAGAATCGCGTCTTCCGGCACTATCGTCTTGTTGCTCTTGATTGAGCTGCCAATGTCACAAGCAGGCTCCCCGCCAGCATCGTAAGCCGGTATGCTGTAGTGCTCGTAAATGTTGTCTGGTCGGGCACCCGGCGACAGCGTGGCGCGGTGATGATGCGCCAATTCGCTTAGCACAAAGGTCCGCCATCCCACCGGCTTCCCCTCACCATCCAGCGCATCGGGAAACAGCTCCCAAAGTTCAGAAGCGAGGTAAGGCGCGCGGCCTTCGGCCTTGGCGCGGGTGGGACCGAAATCGACGAACCAGTCCTTGAAGATCGCACGCGCCATCGCCTCAAGCGTCTCGTTCATCCGACGGTTCAGGTCGATTTTGTGTTCGAGAGAACCGAGTATGGCCCCAATTTCGACCTGTTCGTCCATTGGCGGCAAATCGAACTGGTAGGCCAATATCTTTTTGGGCGATGTGTGCTTGACAGTCGAGCCGGTGTAGCCAGCCAAAATTTCACTTCTGTAGTCGGGCGAGCGCAAGAGCCAGTGAACAAAGTTCGCGGTTACCTTGTCGGACTTGATGACTACCTTGCCTAGCCGCTGGTTGTGGAGAAGGCGCATTGGACTGTCCGGCACGACCGCAGAGTATCCGAGTGTGTCTGCCTCTTTGCTTAAGTCAGTCATGGTCACCAAGATGTCGCCCGGGCAAAGAATGGAATCACTTGGCACTGGTCCGTCTCGATAGTACTTTTGCTTTCCCCATTGAAAGCCTCCGCCAATTGCGAAGTTTCCTGGAGTTAGCAAGAAATCCCCGGGTGGTTCGTCGCGAAAGAACTCACCCTTGAACGCAAATCCGTGCTTAATCTCAATCAGTTCGCCCAGACACACCTTCAGACGTTCATCCATGTGCGCCGACCTCTTCCCGTTGCTTGTCGTGCTGCTCCCCGAGGCACTTGAGGGACGAGCGAAACTTGCCGTAGTCGATCATGTGGCATGCCCTTCGGTGGCCTTCAACAAGATGCCGATGTCCGCCTGAGCGCCAGAACTTCATTCGTCTGCGCGTCCGCTCGCGCGGCCACGGGCAAGTCGCAGACGTCTCCGTGCCTGCCGTCCCATTCGTGAGTGCCGTAGTCCAGCACGACCGGAGTGACGCGTATCTGCTCCGGAGATAGATCGTCGTAACCATTTTCGTATCCGCTCACGACCACGCGCATGTCGTCGGGATAACGAGCCAGCAGCTCTATCATTTCGCGAACTGTCATCATGTCTGCCGGCCTCCAAATCCCAGCTGCTCAAGGTTCTTCCCAATCACCGCATCCAATCTGGCTCCATCCGCCTGTTGCTCGCGCAACCGGGCAGCGAGCCGAGTCATCCTGTCCTCGAACGGCACACCGTCATCTTCGACCGCCGCCGCGCCGACATAGCGCCCGGGCGTCAGGACGTGGCCGTGCTCACCGACTTCCGCAAGCGTGACGGACCGGCAGAATCCCGGCTCGTCCTCGTATGAGACCGCGTCAGGCGCGCCGCGCCAGGTACGATATGCTCCGGCGATCTTGGCGATGTCCTCGTCAGAGAACTCCCTGCGAGTCCGGTCGACCATGTGTCCGCACTTGCGAGCGTCGATGAACAGCACCTCCCCGCGCCGGTCGCGACAGGCCCCGCCGGGGCTCTTGCTGCGCGCCAGGAACCAGAGGCAGGCCGGGATCTGCGTCGAGTAAAAGAGCTGTCCGGGCAACGCGATCATGCAGTCAACAGCGTCGGCCTCGATCAAGGCGCGGCGGATGTCTCCTTCTCCCGACGTTGCCGTGGACATGGAGCCGTTGGCGAGCACCACGCCCGCCGTTCCCTTTGGTGCTAGGTGGTGATGAATATGCTGGAGCCAGGCGTAGTTGGCGTTGCCCGTAGGCGGGACTCCGAACGTCCAGCGGGCGTCCTCACGCAGCCGGTCGCCCCCCCAGTCGGACACGTTGAACGGCGGATTGGCGAGGATGAAGTCCGCCCTGAGGTCCGGCAGTTCGTCCTTGTGGAAGCTGCCCTCGTTGTTCCATCTGATGTCGGCGTCGATCCCGCGCACCGCAAGGTTCATCCTGGCGAGCCGCCACGTCGTGTAGTTGCTCTCCTGTCCGTAAATCGCGATGTCGCCTATGCGCCCGCCGTGCTCCTCTACGAATCTCTCCGATTGCACGAACATGCCGCCGGAGCCACAGCACGGATCGTAGACACGGCCCTTGTAGGGTTCCAGCATTTCCACCAGCAGCCGAACGACGGAACGCGGCGTGTAGAACTCGCCCCCGCGCTTGCCTTCGGCTCCGGCGAAGCTGCCAAGAAAGTACTCGTAGACCCGCCCGAGGATGTCGCGGGAGCGGTCTGCTTCCTCTGCCATGCCTATTCCGCTCACGAGGTCGATCAACTCGCCGAGCATGACCTTGTTGAGGGCGGGGCGGGCATACTCCTTGGGCAACACGCCCTTGAGCGAGACGTTCCTCGCCTCGATCGCCAGCATTGCGTCATCGATGTCCTTGCCGATGGTGGGCTGCCTGGCCCGGGCCTGCAGATGCGACCACCGCGCCTCCTTCGGAACCCAGAACACGTTTTCGGCAAGGTACTCCTCCGGATCTTCTGCGTCGGCCAGATCCTCCTTGAGAAGCGCCGCTCGTTGCGCCTCGAAGGCGTCCGAGATGTACTTGAGGAAGATCAGGCCTAGAGCGACGTGCTTGTAGTCGGACGGTTCCATGTTGCCGCGCAGCTTGTCCGCGGCGGTCCAGAGCTGGGATTCGAATCCCAGACTTGCGCCACTCTTTGTCGCCTGTTCGACGCCGGGTTCGTTCGGTGAGGTCTTCATGCCTGTTTCGATCGTGCTCGTACCTGCGCCCTCGGAAGAGCCGTAGGCTTGCGGGTTCGGTCCCGCCCAAGGTATCGCAGCATCCCGCCGCATGAACAACGGGTGAAATCCGGTGACAATCAATGCCTGCCGACCTTTGCAATATCCTGTCGGTCACTCTCTGACTTTGCCGTCAACGCGGGCAAGCTTGGGATGGAACATCAAGGATGCGATCAATTTGCCGCGTGCGCCCAACCTGCGATCGACATCGCTGAATCCGCAGTCGTGTGGCGGGTAGAATGATCGGGCCGGCGTGTCTTGCGCATCGGGGCAGGACTGCCGTTTCCAGTCCTGCGCCGCTCTCGCGGACCGGATCACAAGCGATCAATGCATGCAGCGCATTCACTCAAGCCTGGTTGAGCATGTCCTTGAACAGCGTCTCGTGGTTGTCGACAGCACATGCCATGATCGGGGAACCGCGCCAGTTCCGCGACCTCGAGATCCCTGGGACTCTTGAAACCCTCGCCCCGCGCCAGCACTCAGGGCCCAATCGCGATCACCCGCGGGGTGTGTGCGCTTGTGCGTTTCTGCATGGCCTTCCTTGAGCGGGCAAGCGGGGCGACGAGGATCTTGCACGCGGGTCCCAAAAAGGCACGCAGACAAGGTTGCGATGCTGTGCGTGGACCCGGAATCTGGCTGAACCGGACGCGTGTGTCCATTCTCAGGGAATGTCGAAACCACGGTGACTCAGGAACGGAACTCGGATTCGATCGCGATCGCGGTTGCCTCCCCACCGCCTATGCAGATCGAGGCCACGCCTCTCCGCGCCCTTCTCGCCTTCATGGCACCGAGCAGCGTCACGATGATGCGCGCGCCCGAGGCCCCGATCGGATGACCGAGCGCCACGGCGCCGCCGTGCACGTTCAGGCGTTCATGCTCAATGCCCATTTCCCGCATCGACGCCATTGGGACGCAGGCAAACGCCTCGTTGATTTCAAACAGGTCCACGGAGTCGAGATCCCAGCCGACCCTTTCGAGAAGCGCGCGCTTCGCGAAGACCGGTGCCGTCGTGAACCACCCCGGCTCGCCCGCGAAGGTCGCATGCCCCACGATTCGGGCGACCGGAGTCGATTCAAGCGCCTCAACAACGGAAGCACGAGCAAGCATTACGGCCGCAGCGCCGTCATTTATCGAAGAGGACGAAGCGGCAGTGATCGTCCCATCTCTCCTGAAGGCGGGACGCAAGCCCGGAATCCTGTCAAGGTCGATCTTCCGGGGCCCTTCGTCGCTGTCCACGACCGTCGCACCCTTCCGGGCCTTCACTGTCACTGGCGCGATTTCCCAGTCGAAGCGACCCTCGGCCGTGGCCCGTTTTGCGCGCGTCACGCTTTCGATCGCGTATGCGTCCTGTTCGTCGCGCGTGAACTGGAATTTCTCCGCACAGTCCTCGCCGAACGTGCCCATCGACCGCCGGCTGCCGTCCGAAGCAACCTCGAACGCGTCCTCCAGCCCGTCGAGCATCATGTGGTCAAGCATTTTCGTGTGGCCGATCCTGGCACCCGCACGACCGGCGGGCAGGAGGTAGGGCGCACCAGTCATGCTCTCCATGCCGCCCGCAACGACCAAGTCGGCGGTTCCCGCAGAAATCCCGTCATGGGCCTGCATGACCGCCTTCATCCCCGAGCCGCACACCTTGGAGACTGTTGTGCACGGAACCGAGACCGGCAAACCGGCGCCGAGCGCGGCCTGTCGTGAGGGGGCCTGCCCGAGACCAGCGGGCAGGACATTGCCCATCAGGATCTCGTCAACCCTTGCCTTGTCGACCCTGGCGTCACGAACTGCGGCATCGATTGCAACTGACCCGAGTTCCGTCGCCGGAACGCCCGAAAGCTCGCCCTGGAATGCTCCAAGCGGCGTGCGCGCCGCACCGCAAATCATGATCGGGTCCGAGACTTTCCTTGCGACCATACTCAGGCTCCTTCTGTGCCAACCCACCGTGGCTTGCGCTTTTCCAGAAACGCCGCGACGCCTTCGCGTGCCTCCTCCCTTTCCCAGGTGTCCGCGAGACGTTTGATCGACGCGTCGATGACCGCCTCGTCAATTCGCGGTCCCAGTGACCGGACAAGCGCCTTTGCACGGCCCGGAGGCCCCTGCGGAAGCTGCAGGTAGGGAGCCACCTCGTTGGCGATGGCCGCACCCATGTCCTCCGGCTTCACCGACCTTGCGACAATGCCCAGCGCCGCCGCCTCGTCGCCGCCGAACGTCCGTCCGCTCATGACAACCTGCCTCGCGCGCGCCTCTCCCATTCGCGCAACGACATAGGGGCCGATCGTGGCCGGAATGAGCCCGAGCCGCGTCTCTGTCAGTCCGATCCTGCAGTCGCGAGACGCGATCGCGATGTCGCAGACGCACGCCATCCCGACTCCGCCGCCGAGCGCCGCCCCCTCGACGCGACCGACGAGGGGCAGCGGCATCTCGTTCAGGTCCTTGAGCATCATGGCAAGGCGTCGTGCTTCCGCAATGCGCGTCTCCCTGTTCGCGTTGATCTGGGCCTTCATCCAGGTCAGGTCGGCACCTGCGCAGAAGGTTCCTCCGGCGCCCGAAAGGACGACCACCCGAATGTCATTGCGGTCGCGTGCAAGCCGGGCGAAGGCGGCAAGCTCGTCCATCATCTGCGCTGACAACGCGTTCCTGCGCTCCGGGCTGTTGAGCCTGAGATCGGCAACGCCACGCTCATCGACCTCGACGGATATCGCGCGAAACTCCTCCATGCACACTCCTAGCCGGATCCCAGGCGCTGCGCAAAGCGGGCCGCCTCCCCCAACGCGTCCGGATCAACGCCTGTCTCAAAGCCTTCCGCCTCCAGCAGGTCTACAACCGCCTCGGTCGCCACGTTCCCTTGCGCCCCCGTGGCATAGGGGCAGCCGCCAATCCCGCCCGCCGAAGCGTCGAACGTCCGAATTCCGAGCGCAAGAGCGGCCAGGATGTTGGCAAGCGCACGTCCGTCCGTGTCATGAAAGTGCCCCGCGATCCGTTCTGCCGGCACCTGCGACAGAACCGCATCAAGCATGGCCGAGACAGATTCTGGAGTTCCCTTCCCGATCGTGTCACCGAGCGAGATTTCGTAGCACCCCATGTCCAGCAGCGCCCTTGCAACCGCGGCAACGGCCTCCGGCGCAACCTTGCCTTCGTAAGGGCAGTCGGTGACGCAGGACACGTAGCCCCGCACCGGCACGCCCTCGGCAGCCGCACGATCCATGATCGGGCGAAACCGCTCGTAGCTCTCTGAGATGGAGCAGTTGACGTTCATTCGGCTGAACGTCTCGGATGCCGCCCCGAAGACCGCCACCTCGTCCGCCCCTGCCGCGAGCGCGCCTTCGAAGCCTTTCATGTTCGGCGTCAGCGCCGTGTAGGCCACGCCCGTTCGCCTGTTGATTCCGGCCATGACCTCCGCGCCGTCCGCCATCTGCGGCACCCATTTCGGCGAAACGAAGCTCGCCGTCTCTATCTTCTTGAATCCGGATCTGGTCAGGGCGTCGACAAGCGCGATCTTGTCCTCCGTCGGAATGACTCGCGCCTCGTTCTGCAGACCGTCGCGCGGCGCCATCTCGAAGACCAGGACCCGGTCGCTCATGCAGGATCCTCGAATTCGAGGAGCACCGAGTCCTGCATGGCCTGCTGGCCTTCGCTCACGCAGACCCGGGCGACAACGCCATCCCGCGGCGCCCTTAGGACATGATCCATCTTCATTGCCTCCAGGACGACAAGCGGTGCATCCTTGGCAACTTCCTCTCCCGGACGGACAGCCACGGTCACGACTTGGCCGACGAGCGGGGCGAGGATCGCGTTGGCGGATTCAGTGACCCCGCCGCCGTCCGGCGCAGCCATCGAGAAGCGGTGCATGGCGCCTTTCCGGTCCACGGTCACGACGCGGCCGTCACGATGGGCATGCGCCTGCACGCGGCGCCCGTCGACAACGCAGGTCAGTTCGTCGCCCTTCCAGGACACTTCCGGAATCCCGACCTCTCCTAGTGGCGTTCGCACATGCCGATGCGCGCCGGTTGTCTCGACGGTGACGACATCGGCCTCGCCGAACAGCACGGCTTGCCGCGCAGGACCGTGGACACGGAAGCTGTCAAGCATCAGGTAGGGATCGCCGGACGCGCGGCGCTCTCGGCGAAGCGCGGCCAGAGCCGCAATTGCAAGGTCAAGAGCCTCCGTCTCCAGCGGCTGCGTCAGGGATGCGCCCTTCCTGCCTATCAGTCCAGTGTCCACCGCCCCGCTCGCGACGTCTTCGTCACGTGCAAGACGGACTAGGAAGTCCCGGTTCGTCTCGACGCCTGAAAGACGCGTGCACTCAAGCGCCCGACCCAGGCGCCGGAACGATTCCTCCCTGCTTTGGCCTTGGACGATCAGCTTCGCGAGCATCGGATCATAGTGGGGCGAGATCTCGTCGCCTTCCCTGACACCGGTGTCCACGCGTGCACCGCCACCGAAGCTCAGGCGATCAAGTCGACCGACAGCCGGAAGGAAGCCGTTCGCCGGGTCCTCCGCATAAAGTCGGGCCTCGACAGCGTGACCCGCGATGTGCAGGTCGTTCTGGGAAAACGGCAGGACCGCACCTTCTGCCACCGCGATCTGCAGCGCCACGAGGTCCAGCCCCGTCACAAGCTCCGTCACCGGGTGCTCGACCTGGAGCCGCGTGTTCATCTCCATGAACCAGAAGGCCTCCGTGGACGGGAACTCGGCCCCGTCGACGATGAACTCCACGGTTCCGGCCCCCACGTAGTCGACCGCCCCTGCGGCCGCAATGGCAGCATCTCCCATGGCCTCGCGCAGCTCGTCCGTCATCCCGGGTGCCGGCGCCTCCTCGATGACCTTTTGGTGGCGTCGCTGCAGCGAGCAGTCGCGCTCGAACAGGTGCACGACATTTCCGTGACTGTCGCCAAGGATCTGCATTTCGACATGCCTCGGCGACTGGATGCATTTTTCGATGAGACAGGCCGGATCACCGAAACTGGCCTCAGCCTCGCGACGTGCGCTTGCCAATGCCTCCTCAAGGTCGCCGACCCGCTCAACGCAACGTATGCCCTTGCCACCTCCGCCGGCCCGGGCCTTGATCAGGACCGGGAAGCCGATCTCCGCCGCCCGCTCCGCCAGGAAGGACGGATCCTGCCTGGGCCCGTGGTAGCCCGGGACGACAGGAACGCCCGCATCCTCCATCTGGGCCTTTGCCTGGTCCTTGAGGCCCATGGCGCGGATGGCGTTGGCCGATGGACCGACGAAGACGAGGCCGGCCGTCCTGACCGCCTCGACGAATTCCGGACTTTCGGAAAGGAACCCGTAGCCCGGGTGAATGGCCTCGGCACCGGTCGCGAGCGCAGCTTCGACGATCGCGTCCCCGTTCAGGTAGCTTTCACCCGCAGGCGCAGGTCCGATGCGCACCGCGTCATCTGCCATGTCCGCATGAAGGGCGCCTGCGTCAGCATCCGAATGGACGGCCACTGTACTAATGCCGAGATTTTGGCAGGTCCTGATCACGCGCACGGCGATCTCGCCACGATTGGCTATGAGGATCCTTTCAATCGGCATCTGTGTTCAGGTCATGCATCGCATCCTGCAAGAGACGCTCCATCGCGGCATCGAAGGAGACCAGCTTGCAGTCAAGATGTGTCGACCTGACCGCCCTGAGCGCGACGCGGGCTGCGCGATCGGCCGGAAAGCCGTAGACACCCGTCGATATGGCCGGAAAGGCGATGGAAACGCAGTCGTGCTCGTCCGCAACGCGAAGCGAATTCACGTAGCAGGACCTGAGCAGCGCATCTTCGTCCTGATCGCCTCCCCGCCAGACCGGGCCGACGGTATGAATGACGAAACGGGCCGCCAGGTTGTGCCCTCCGGTGATCTTCGCCTGGCCCGTCTCGCATCCACCGAGGGTCCGGCACTCTTCGAGAAGTCCCGGACCGGCGGCCCGGTGGATCGCGCCGTCCACGCCGCCGCCGCCGAGCAACGAGGGGTTGGCGGCGTTGACGATGGCTTCGACGTCGAGCTTGGTGATGTCTGCTTGCAGGATTTCGATTGGCATGGGCTACATCCTGAACAGGCCGAACCGGGTAGCGGGGATCGGCGCGTTGAGCGCGGCACCGAGCGACAGGCCGAGTACCTCGCGACTGTTGCGGGGGTCGATGATTCCGTCATCCCAGAGGCGCGCGCTGGCATAGAGGGCGTGGCTCTGGCGGGCAAATGTCTCTTCCGTCGGGGCACGGAATGCCGCCTCTTCTTCCTCCGACCACACCTTGCCCTGCTTCTCGATGGCCTGGCGCTTGACGATGGCCAGCGTTCGGGCTGCCTGTTCGCCTCCCATCACGGCAATGCGCGAATTCGGCCAGGTCCAGAGGAACCGGGGGGAATAGGCGCGCCCCGCCATCCCGTAGTTCCCGGCGCCATAGGATGCGCCAACGATCAGCGTCACCTTCGGCACGGCGGTCGTGGACACGGCAGTCACCATCTTCGCGCCGTGCCGCGCGATCCCGCCATGCTCGGCCTGACGACCCACCATGAACCCGGTGATGTTCTGCAGGAAGACCAGTGGAACGAGTCGTTGGCTGCAGAGTTCGATGAAATGCGCGCCCTTCTGGGCGCTTTCCGCAAACAGCACTCCGTTGTTGGCGACGATGCCGACCGGAATGCCGTAGACATGGGCGAATCCGCAAACGAGCGTCTCTCCGAACCGGGCCTTGAACTCGTCGAAACGACTGCCGTCAACCACGCGGGCGATGACCTCGCGAATGTCATAGGGCGTGCGTTGGTCGGCAGGCACGATTCCGATCAGTTCCGCAGGGTCATGGGCGGGCAGTTCCGGGGTCTGCCGTTCCGGAATGGCGTCGTGTGCCGCGCCAAGGTGGGACATGATTCGGCGCGCGATTTCGAGTGCGTGGGCGTCACTTTCGGCGAGGTGGTCGGCAACGCCGGACACGCGTGTGTGCATCGCAGCTCCGCCGAGCTCTTCCGCGCTCACCTCCTCTCCAGTGGCGGCCAGCACCAACGGCGGCCCGGCCAGGAAGATCGTGCCTTGGTTGCGAACGATCACGGTCTCGTCACTCATGGCCGGAACGTAAGCGCCGCCTGCCGTGCATGAACCCATGACGACGGCAATCTGGGGAATGCCCTCGGCGCTCATGTTCGCCTGGTTGTAGAAGATGCGACCGAAATGGTCACGGTCCGGGAACACCTCGTCCTGGCGTGTCAGGTTCGCGCCTCCGCTGTCGACCAGGTAGACGCAAGGCAACCGGTTTGCCTTGGCGATCTCCTGGGCGCGAAGGTGCTTCTTGACCGTGATCGGATGATAGATGCCGCCCTTCACGGTTGCATCGTTGGCGAACACCATCACGTGCCGACCGGCGACAAGACCGATGCCGGCTATCGCGCCGCCCGAAGGCACCTCGCCCTCATGCATGCCGTGCGCCGCGAGAAGCCCGATCTCCAGGAACGGCGATTCCGGATCAAGCAACCCCTCCACGCGGTCCCGGGGCAGCATCTTGCCGCGCGCAAGATGCCGGGCGCAGGCGCGTTGCCCGCCGCCTGCAAGGGCGGCCTCCGCCGCCGCCTCGAACTCGGCCAGCCGAGCCTCCATCTCCGCCCGATTCGCGGCGTACTCTTCCGAGCCCGTATCGATGCGGCTTTCGAGCGTCATGGCGTCTCCGCAACCAGGCCGACGGACTGCAAGGCCGCGCCGAGGTAGAGTTCCACGACCTCGGCGCGGGTCAGCCGCCCGTTGTCGCGATACCAGACAGTGACGCCGGTCATCATCGCCAGCAGCAATCTCGCGTGAACGGCGGCATCCCCGATTCTGAACAGCCCTTCGGTGCATCCATCCTCAAGGATCTTTCGCAGCATGTGTTCGTAACGGTTCCGCAAGGCGACGACCCCTGCCCGGCTGCCGGAGTCCAGTGAACGGATTTCCATGTACGCAAGGAACACGTCATCCGGATAGTTCAGATGATGCGCGACATGGTGGCGCACGAAGGCTTCCAGCCGGGCGCGCGTCCCGTTGATGTCGGCCATCGCCGTATCCAGCGCCTCCAGGAGCCCCACCATGTGCGTTTCCATCAGGTCGGACAGAAGCGCCTGCTTGCCTTCGAAGTGGTTGTAGAGGCCGCCCTGCCGCATGCCGACAGCTTCGGCGAGATCACGCATCGAGACCGCGTTGTATCCGCGCGCCGCAAACAGCCGAATCGCCGCTCTCCTGATCTTGGCCTTCGTATCCTTGCTCTCGGGCATGTGCCGTCCGACAAATGAATGACTGTTCATTCATATTCGCGCCGAGACCGAATTGCAAGCCCTGGACCACCGAGCAAAGGATAGGCGGCTCTCTCCTCTGGAAGCGCAACCAATTGCTCCGCCGGAAACACGCTGTTCGTCCGAATGGGGGATGTCGAAGGACCGGATACCGCGATCACGGCCCTTGAATTGGGAGAGCCGGGCGTCCCGCCGCCCTTGCCGCTCTCGAAGAAGCCCTTGAACGCCATGTCGAGACGCTGCAGGACGAAGCACTGGCTCGCGTCCGGGGCGGCGCAGTGGTCGATCAGGGTGGCCTCGTCATCGCCGCCTTTCGATCTGGACGGGAAACGCCGAACCGGAATCGCCCGGCCCTGGCCGGGCGCGAAAGCCGGCCAAAGTCAAGGACACCCATCTTGACGTATTTCTAGGTTTTCGCTAATACACATGTATTCGACAAAGGAACGAAACATGCTTCAATTCACGTCGACAGACCTCGGCAACAAGACCGGTGACGTCCTGGCCGCCGCGGCCCAGGAGCCGGTTGCCATCGCCCGGCACGGAAAGCGGCGCTTCGTCCTGCTCACGACCGAGAAGTACGAAATGCTCAGGACATCCGGTGACCCCCGGGTCGCCCGGCGCACTGCAGACATTCCCCCCGAAGAGGGCAGGCTCCTGGCCGCCGAGCTGACCCGCCTCATGGATGTCGATGACTGATCCCCGCTCAGGCGACGTCTGGCGCTATCCCTACCTCTGGTCGTGGCAAGCCGAACGCGGAGAGACCGAAGGGCGCAAGCCGCGACCGGTCACGCTCGCCGCCGTTATCCCGATCCCCGGCACCCCGACGGCGCTCTACCTCCTGCCGATCACCAGCCTGCCGCCCGACGAGGACCGGGACGCCCTCGAGATACCGGTCACCGAAACCCGCCGCGCAGGCCTCACCGATGCGCAACCGCTCTGGATCATCCTTGACGAGCACAACCGCGACACCCTCGAAACGTCGTTCCACTTCGAGCACGACGGCAGGCTCGGCGCGTTCTCGAAAGCGTTCCTTGCCCAGATCGCGAAGCGCTTCCACGCAGCCTGTCTGCGGCGCGGCGCCACGAGCGGAGTCGACCGAACGAAAAACTGACGGCATCGACATCCGTTTCCGCATCCCCGATTCGGTCCGCCCTGCAGGTGCACGTGACGTGGAGCTCGCGGGTCCCCATGCGTTCGAACAGGCACGAGTCGGACACTACGGTCCACCACTGCCCACCCGGGTCTTGGCTGCTTCCGCCGGATACCGGCCTTCCGTTCTGGAGTCCGGATTCAATCGTCACCTCCCGGCCGCGCGTCGAGTTGCCCGGCACTGCAGCCGCTCCACGAAACGGTCGCCAGTGCCAAGCACGGTCGCCGGTTCCACTTGAACCGTTCGGCGCCGCGATCAAGGCCGCCTTGCTTAACTGCGCAAGAGGAACGTGAGCAGGGTTCGAATCATGGCAGACGAGACCCGTACGAGACAATCACCTAGACTCAAGGATAAAGTTGTCCACAAGCTGTTGGACGCGGCCTGCCGCGAAAAACTCCAGTCCCGAAGTGGCGGCTCCATGGTATGCAAGAATGAACTTTAATAGAACATTTTGTTCTCTTGTGGCATCGCTTGCCGGATTTTCAATTTTCCCAATGTGTGGCCACCGCAGGCACCCGTATTCCTTGAGACCGAAGGATCAATGCTCAACTGGAGCGGGCAAGACTTCACGCGTGGCCGATGCAAATTGACGTATCGCTGCCACGCTCCGGTTCGGAAGACATCGAAGGCCCACTTTGCACGCCGCAATGCTGATCTCCGAACCGGGAACGAATGCTGTGAGTCTTTCAGAGGCTGTCCTGGCTTCGGTTCACGGCCGCGCGGAGACGGGCCGCGGTATCGAGGGCGTCCGACACAACGTCCGCTGTATCGATCAATCGCCTGATCTCCGAGATGTCTTCCGAATATTGCCGACGCCTTCTCAAGTGGCTGTCGCGGGTCTTCGTGCAGATCAGCGTGTAGGGACTTCCCTTGCGTTCGGTCTCGCAGCTAAGGTCCACCTGAGCTCTTCGCACCTCGGACCGAAGATGCTTCCGCCGATCCTGCCGCACCGGAATTCGAAGTTCCGTCTCGACGGGGTCTGCGCAAAACCGGACCAGTTCGGCACAATGTTCACAGCCGCAGTCCAGGTCTTCCGAGGAAACGGTCCAATCGACCGGGTCGGCAGGCGGGGCGCCACTGCGAGCGAGCAGGAAACCGGCGGAATGCTGCCATAGCCGCGCGAAGGCCGGACTTGCCGCCGCCAGCAAGGGGCGGGCCGTGCCCAATTCCGACAGGACTGACGGCAACGTGCGGTCAGGTGGCGCGACTTCGGGCTCTTCGATCAGCGCGTCAGCAACCGCGCGGAGGCTGCATTCCAAGTCGAAACGCCAAGCGAGTTGTAGGATCTGCCGCAGCGTATTCCCGTCAAGAGCCTTTGTGGAACGCTCGCGCCATTCGATCCAGGACTGTTCCGCATTCTCCGACGTTCGCGCGTCCACCATCGCCGGAGCTGCCGAACAGATGCGCATGACGATGTCTTCCAACGCACCTTGCGCCACGACTTCCCTTCCTTCGTCAAGTGCGTCGCTCATGCCCGTCATCAAGTCTACGACAGCCGCCGGCTGCCTTGCGAAGTGCGTGTCAACGAGGCGGAGAAGCCGATTCGCCATTTCCTCGCCGGCCATTCTCAATGTCGCCTCAAGAAGTGCAGCGTTCAGACCGGGACCGTAGTGTGGCACCACAATTCGATCAAGAAAGGTGTCCGCGGCCTGTCGATTTTCCATACCGCAAAGCCGCGAAAGAGCCGCTGCGCTGTCCTGCTCCCATTCCTCGCGGTCCGAGCGATGCATGTACGCACCGGGCACGGGCCAGACCTCGGAGATTTCAAGCGCAATTGCGTCAAGTGGCGGATCACTTCCCTCGTCGGCTGCCGCGCGACCCTCTGCATGGGCCAGAAGGACGGAAAGCGCCGTCGAGCCTGCTTGCGCCAGAACGCGGAGGCTCTCTTTCGCGGGCCATAGAACAATGGCAGCGTTCCGATAGAGCCGTTCGACTTCGGCACCTTCGTTGCCACTCGCTTCGGTCAACCGGCTTTGGTCGGGCACCCAATCCCTGATCCTTCAGGGCGGCATCAATTCGTCGGGAGCCAACTCCAACTGACCATAGTCAACCGAGCCAAAATCTGGATGCACCCAATCGTCGAGTTCGCATTTCCGTTCATAAACTTCGTAGATTTCGTACTCGTCGTCGCCAACATCGTCTATCTGACGGGCATAGTCGCCTCCGAAATACTCCACCGATGCGTGTTCATCGACATGCACGATCGCGGCGTGCATGACGCAGCCAGCCTGCGCAGCGGCTAAGGTTAGGACGCGCCCAACCGCCGCATCGACGTTTTTCAGGGTTCCGAAAGACAGGCCTGCGATGCTGTAGTCATGCTCCAGAAGCCAGACAAGTTTTTCGGGAGCGTCCGGCGCCGCAAAGCGATGCTCGATCTCGCTCGCAATCCGCTCCACCAGATGCCCGTAGTCCGGTGCTGACTTGGCCACATCCCCGCCCGGCGCCAGAACCAGGTTGTAGACCAGACACGCACGGTGGCCCTCGGTTACCGGACGAATTTCATGCTCGCAGTCGGCATAGAATGCGGCATAGACCAGTTCGGAGGGATCTTCGCTGCGCATGTCGACAACCGCCTCCCGAGCTTGGTGGCGGATGATCAACTCTCCGCCATTGCCAGCGACCGGCAATGCAACCACCAAGGTCGCTACCATGCCATCCGCCTTCTCCGTATCGCGGTGAGGGGAAAAGAAGCCGCCCTCTTCGTAAAGCAGAAACTTGTAGAGTTCCGCCTGCACCGCATCCGCCGGATAGCCGAGACCTGCTGCCGCTCGGTCAAGGACTTGCCCGAACGTCTCGTCCCAAGACGCGCCTCCAACTACGATCTGATCAGGCGAGATCTGCCTACAGTCTCGAACTGACCGGTCCAGTATCGTTTCCTCGCCGCGCCCGTATGGTGCGCGTTCCCCAAGCGCCACCAGTTCCTTCAGCTGCGCCGGCTGGAGCGGGAAAGCAAGAACACCCGTCGCCTGGCTGGAAATGCGAGGCATCGGCGTGTGAAGCCGACCGTGCGCGCAGTAGTCGCCAGGTCGATCGATTGACGAGATCAGGTTCGAAAGGCCAGACAGCCGTTCATCGAAAGAGAAATAGAAGCCGAATTCCTCATCAAAATCATCGCTCATTGGAATCCCTTATTCATTGAGGCGCAAGGCGTATTCCATAGTCAGCGGTGCCACAAGATGCCGAGGACAACGCAATTTGGGGAAATTTCCCTTGCAAAACAAATTTGGACTGGTCCAGACTTCGAAAGATGCCGATTATCAGCGTCGCTACAATAGGGACAGAGCAAAGGTGAAAGCTATGGAAGAGCAACTAGCCGAACTTGCGGCAAAAATCACTGAATTGGAGGCGAAGGCAGGCGTTACGAACACGATGTTCGCGGAGACCTACTATTACCTCACGATTCCACTGATGGTCATCATTCACGCAGGATTTCTTGCCTACGAAATGGGAGCATCGCGGCAAAAGAACGTTTTGGCATCGGGTGTCAAGAACATCCTTGCCTTTGCGTTCATGGTGCCGACCTTCTACTTCTTCGGATGGTGGGTCTACTGGGGCTTTCCGACAGGATTCACCTTTTCGCCGGGCCCCTACGAGATTTCGGGAGCAGGCTACGCGAACGCAATCGCCCTGCCGTGGGTCGAGTACATGGGCCCGAACATTGCGGACCAGGCTTCCGGCGTGTTCTGGGGTGCTTTCACCCTCTTTGCCGCCACGACGGCCTCGATCATGTCCGGCGCAGTCATTGAACGCATTCAGGTCGCGGGCTTCGTGATCCTTGCAGTGGTGCTTGGCAGCTTTGCATGGGTCGTCGCAGCGGCCTGGGGCTGGCACGCAGACGGGTGGCTCGTCACCAAGTTCGGCGTACATGACTTCGGCGCGGCGGGTCTCGTGCATGCAGTAGCCGGGTTCTTCGCCCTAGGCATCTTGATCAATCTCGGACCCCGCATCGGCAAGTTCAACGCCGACGGATCCGCGAACCACCTTGGCGCGCACAACCTGCCGTTCACGCTTGTGGGACTGATGCTGATCATCGTCGGGTTCTGGGGCTTCCTCATGGCCTGCGTGATCATTCCAGGTGAAGCATGGAGCTGGTATTCCGACAAGCCGACAACGATCTACGGCACGCCAATGACCCTTGGTGCGCTGGCGTTCAACATCCTGATGGGCTTTGCGGGCGGAATCATCGGCGCTTGGGCGGTGACGCGCGATCCGTTCTGGATGATGTCCGGCGCACTGGCCGGAATCATCGGCTGCGCATCGGGCCTCGATGTCTACTGGCCGCCGCTCGCATTCATCATGGGCGCCGCCTCTGGTGCGTTGCTCAAGCCGTGCGCCAAGTGGCTTGAGAGACGCGGCATCGACGATGCCGTCGGGGCAGTCACCGTGCATGGCACGATTGGCCTCTTCGGCCTGATCATGTTCGGTGTCTGGGCAACCGGCCTTCCTGCGCTGCAAGGTGAGGGGGTTGCGACTGTCACGATCTACGGCCAGGTCATCGGAGCAATCGTCTTCTTCCTTCTGGGCTTCGTCCCCGGTTACGTGGTCAGCTGGATCCTGAAGCAGTTCGGATTGCTCCGCGTCGGCGAGGCGGCCGAGATATCCGGCCTTGACACAGCCAAGGTGCCGGTTTCGGCCTATCCGGAAGGCATCAACATGTCGTCAAGTCCGACAAGCTGACATACAGGTCAAGGAGTAGAATCCATGGGATATGACATCGCAAACTGGGACGCCGTTGAAGGTGCCCTCTACATGGGAGCCCATTCTTCCTGGGAGGTGATCTGGACGGTTATCGCCGCGCTGGTCTGCATCGGGGCGGTGTATCTCGGCTCAAGGCATGAGCATGATGCGTACAAGCGCATGCAGGAAGGCAAGGACGTCGAGTCCGGCCACGGCTGATGCCTGAACAAGACGGATGCGGGCCGCCCAGTCTGGGCGGCCCGCAATCATTCGAACAACGAATTGCGCGAGCGCAAAGCACCTAGGAAAACGGGAGACGAAAACAATGGCAGCCAACCTCGCCACCTATGCCAAGAAGAACCGGATCCAGTTCTTCCTCTTCAACTTCACGGACCTGTTCGGCGTGCAGCGGGCCAAGCTCGTGCCGACCAGCGCGGTGGCCGACATGCAGAAGTCCGGTGCAGGATTCGCGGGCTTTGCGTCGTGGCTGGACATGACGCCCGCCCACCCGGACATGATGGTGATGCCAGATGCATCTTCCGTCATCCAGCTTCCGTGGAAGCCGGAACTCGCCTGGGTCGCGGGAAATCCCTGGCTCAACGATGCGCCGGTCGCGCAAGCCCCTCGCAACGTGCTCCTCGCCGTGGCAAGGGAAGCCGCCAGCGACAACCACGTGCTGATGACAGGAGTCGAGCCGGAGTTCCACCTGATCGACGCCGACGGAACGGACATTTCCGATCCTCGCGACACGCAGGAGAAGCCCTGCTATGACCAGCTCGCCCTGATGCGTCGATACGAAGTCATTGCCGAGATCTGCCGCCACATGGAGGCGCTCGGCTGGGGACCCTACCAGAACGACCACGAGGACGCGAACGGCCAGTTCGAAATCAACTGGGACTACTCGGAGGCGGTGACGACCGCCGACCGGGCCGTGTTCTTCAAGTTCATGGTGAAGGAGGTCGCCGCCCGGCACGGATTCCGCGCAACTTTCATGCCGAAACCGTTTGCACACCTGACTGGCAACGGGTGCCACGCGCATATCTCGCTCTGGTCAAGAACGGGAAAGAAGAACCATTTCGCCGACAAGAAGGACGAGTTGGGCCTGTCCAGGACGTGCCATCATTTCATCGGCGGGCTCATGAAGCACGCGCCGGCGCTCGCCGCGCTCGGCAATCCCACAGTCAACAGCTACAAGCGCATCAACGCACCGACGACGACGTCGGGAGCCACGTGGTCGCCGAACGCGATTTCTTATGGCGGCAACAATCGGACTCACATGATCCGCATCCCCGATGCGGGACGCATCGAGCTTCGGCTCGCCGATGGCGCGGCCAACCCGTATCTCCTGATGGCAGGCATTCTGGCCGCTGGCCGCCTTGGCATCGCGAAGAAGGCCAACCCCGGGAAGCGCATGGACTTCGACGCCTATGCGGAACCGGAGAGACTCGGAAATGCCGGCAAGCTGCCGTTGAATCTTCTGGACGCCCTGCGGGCGCTTGAGGCGGACACCGACTTCAACCAGGCGCTCGGAAAGGAATTCACGGCTGCCTACCTGAAGCTCAAGACGGACGAGTGGAACAGCTACGCCAGGCACCTGACTGACTGGGAAAGGGAGCGGACGCTCGACTGCTGACGTGAATCTCCCATATATCGACATCGCAAGGCCCGGGTTTTCAACCAAATCACGCGAAGTCATGGAGGCGCGTTCCGAATCCTGGTGCGCCAGGACTCCATTTGGCCTTGCCGTGCTCAGGCATCGGCAGGCGGGGCAGCTCCTGCGCGACCGGAGACTCCGGCAGGGCAGTCACGCCTGGCCGGACATCATCGGCATTTCCGGGAGATTCGCCGAATTCTGGAAGGCCAGCCTCATCTCGATCGAAGGTGCCGAACACAGGAACCTGCGCAGGATTGCACAGGCCGCGCTTTCGAATGACTTCGTGCTTTCGCTTGAGCCCGCCTTTCGCGGCATCGCCGCCGACCTGGCAGAGAGCCTTCGAGAAACGGACGCGTTCGAATTCGTGAGCTCCTTCAGCGAACCGTTTGCGGGTCGCGCAATCACCACGCTCCTGGCCCTGCCGGAAGGTGATGCCCACGAAGTTGCCAGGGACGCCAGCACGCTCGGGCTCGCGATGGGACTCGATGCCCGGAACCACGAGGTGGCGGTCAATGCCGCGTGCTCCCGTCTGAGCGAGCTCGCCGCCGAATTGATCGAGCGCGCACGACTTGGTCAGGACAAAGTCGGATACGTGGCGCGCCTGGTCAGGGAAGCCGACGCCGCCGGATTCGCGGACGGGCAAGCGCTCATCGACCTGGTGGTGATCTCGATTTTCGGCGGAGTGGACACGACACGCGCCCAGCTGGCATTCGCCGCCTATCTGTTCGCGCAACACGCGGACCAGTGGCTTTGGCTGCGTCAGAATCCCGAAATGGTGCCTCAGGCGATCGAGGAAGTGATCCGCCGATACCCGACCACGACCTGGGCGACTCGAGAGGCGCTGGAGACCTTTGAACACGACGGCGTGGAAATCCGGAAGGGCGCCACCATCCACGTCTTCGTGCACGCGACCGCCACCGACCCGGCAACCGGGGCGGACGAATCCTTCAACATTCGTGAACCGCAAAAGACCCATTTCGGCTTCGGTGCCGGGGCACATCACTGCCTTGGCCAGTTCGTCGCCCGAACCGACATGGCCGCGGCGCTTCTCGAGCTTCTTGAACGCTGGCAGGGAATCGCGCTTGTCGGCCAGCCGGAGTTCCTTCCAGACAGCGGGAACACGAGCCCGTCCCGCTTGGTGGTCCGGCCGATCTGGGGCTGACCGCCGGAACGTCAGGAGGCCTGCACGCTGCAGCCTCGGCCTCTTGCCGTTCAGGTCAGCAAGAGTCCGGAGTTCAACGTGACGAATGGCGAAACGCCTCGACAAGGGACCGTTCTCGGTCCCCGAAAGCCATCTCATGCGTTGCCGTAGTTTCCACGCACGCGTTGCTTGGTTGGGTCAAAGTGCGGGAAAGGCACGACGACGGCCCGAAGCCGCTTCTGCTGCCCGTCAAGCTGGCCGACTTCGATCCTGCTTCCTTCAGTCGCATGAACGCTGGCAACGCGAGCCAGCGCAATAGTCTTTCCAAGCACGGGTGACTTCGTGGCGCTCGTTATCTCTCCGACTTGCGCCTTGCCAATCATGACTTGGTCTCCCGGTGACGGCACAACGCCGCCCTCGATGTCAAGACCGACAAGCTTGCGGTGCGGATGCGACCTTCGTTCAAGAAGTGCTTCGCGCCCGATGAAGTCGTCTTCCTTGGTGTCCAAGGGCACGGTGAACCCTATGCCGGCCTCGAATGGATCCGTCGTGTCGTCGAATTCGGATCCCGCGAAGATCAGCCCTGCTTCAATCCGGATCATGTCCAGTGCGGCGAGGCCAAGCGGCGTCAGCCCGAACTGCTTGCCGGCCTGCCATATCTTGTCAAAGACCTCGGCGGCATCCTTGGGATGACAGAACACTTCGTAGCCCAACTCCCCGGAATAGCCGGTTCGCGAAATCACGACAGCGGTTCCGTCGAAGTCTCCCACCCGCGCGACGGTCAGCCGGAACCAGCGCAGCTCGCGTATCGTTGGCTGGGTCGGCGGAGTCCAGAAGACCCTGTCCAGGATCTCGCGCGAATGTCGCCCTTGAACGGCAACGTTGTGCAAATGGTCGGTCGACGGCCGAACCCAGGCATTGAGCCCGCGCTCCCGTGCCATCTCCTTCAGCCAGAGACCTGAGGTGTCGTTGCCCCCGATCCAGCGAAAGTTGTTGTCGCCCAGGCGATAGATCGTGCCGTCGTCGATCATGCCGCCGTGCTCGTAGCACATCGCGGTGTAGCTCACCTGCCCCACGCTGATCCTCTTCGCGTTCCGGGTCACGCAGAGCTGCAGGAGTTTCTCGGCATCAGGACCTGTCACCTCGTACTTTCTCAAGGGCGAGAGATCCATGATGGCGGCCCGTTCGCGCACCGCCCAATACTCCTCGATCGCGCCGTGGCTGGTGAACGCGTTCGGCAGCCAGTATCCGTTGTATTCCACGAAGTCCCGGGTGTGCCGCGCAATGCAGTCGTGAAATGCAGTCTTTCTGGTCTCTTCCACATCAGCCTCCGCAGATTTCCTGTAGCCGACGGAGCGGCTGAATTCCTCGCCTTCGCCATAGGTGCGAACCTGGATATCGGTCGGGTTCCAGCCGTTTGCCGGATCAACGTCGCAGGGACAGGCCGTCGACACGCAGACCAGGTCGGAAAGCGCCCGCAGCAGCACGTAGTCGCCCGGTCGAGACCACGGGTCGTCCATGGAGATCGCGTTCGTCTCGTCCAGCATGGTGTTGAAGAAGAAGTTGATCGCCGGCCAGCCACCGCGGGGGCGAATGTCAAACCGCGCAAGGTCGGCATTCATGTTGTCCGAACAGTTGACGTGCCCGGGATAGCCCATGTCCTCGTAGTAGCGCGCCGTGCAGGCAAGGCCGAACGTGTCGTGCCGCCCGCATGTATCCTGCACGATTTCGACCAGGGGTTCCTGGTCCACGGTCCAGTATTTCGAGAAGATGCCGGGTCTGGGATACAGGCTTCCCATCAGGCTCCGAGTCGTGGTGGGATCAATTTCGCGTTCGATGCCCTTGTCCAGAGCACGCAGGCTGAATGCCTGAAAGTCGGAACATTCCCTCCCCTTGACGTCGAGGATCTGGATGTACTCGCCCTTGCGGACCTCATACGTGACGGAGTTGCCCGGCTGGATGTTCGCGTCGAATCGCGGTTCGGCCAATGGGTCAGGCGGCCCGATTTCGTCCTTGCCGTCTCCCGGAGCGGCTCGGCGGATATAGAGAACGAGCTCCGTCGGAGCATCCTGGCGTGCAGGGCTCATCGGCCCTCCGGGCGCGACACAGATCAGAAGGCCGTCGCGCTCCGCATTGAACTCCCGGAAGTCGCCGGGACGCGACCCATCTTCGAAGACCGCCACCGAATCGCCCGTCTCCAGGCTGAACCCGGCCGCATCCAGGGCGGACAGCACCTTCTTTCCGGATAGGCCTCCGTCCGAGAGCACGGCGATCGTGGCCATCGGCCTGCCCTGCCCCTTGGCGCCGAGCATCGAGGCGTCCGAACTTCCGTCCGGCGCAAAATGCACGAGTTCGCCCGGCTGCAAGCCTTCGCGGTCCTGCACGATGATGCCGTCACCCTTGAAGACCTGGACGACGCGCGAACCGCCACCCGGAACCGGGTATCGCTCAACCCCGTGCGGAAGGACTGGCAGGCCCGGCGCGACGACGCCTGATCGCTCCCATGGCACCGGGTGTATCGGCTGCACCGTCATTGGCCCAGAATCTCTCGACGTTTCCTTGCCCAGGAGTTGATCGCGATGTCGAGCGACAACGCCATGAAGACCACGGAGAAACCGAGCGTGAAGTTCTTTCCGAGGTCGGTGCCCGCGAGCGTGCGCTGCATTTCCTGCCCCAGATCCCGGGTGCCGATGAAGGCGGCGATGATGACCATGAAGAAGGCGAAAATGAATGCCTGGTTCAATCCGACGGCGATGGTCGGCATTGCGAGAGGGAATTCGACCTTCCAGAGTTTCTGCCATCGCGTCGCGCCCGCCATGTCTGCCGCCTCGGTAATCTCGCGTGGCACGCCTCTCAGGCCTTCAACCGTGTAGCGCACGACGGGCACCATCGTGTAGATGAGGATCGCCAGAATGACCGTGATCGGGGTGATCCCGAACAGCATGATGGCCGGCAGGAGGTAGATGAAACTCGGAAACGTCTGGGCGGTGTCGCAAGCGAAGATCATCCAGCGGGAAGCGCGCTCGCGCTGTGCTGCCCATATGGCGAGCGGCATACCAAAGAGCATCGCAAGGAACACGGCCGTCAGCGTCGAGTGCAGGGTCAGCATCGCCCGGTCCCACCAACCGAGCTGGGCCACCGCAGAAAAGAACAGGAACCCGATCAATGCCGGGAACCAGCCTCCCAGCAGATAGCCAATGCCTGTCATTGCGAGAATGACCGTGAAGGTGGGCAGGAAAAGCAGCGCAAGTTCGGTGGGAATCAAGACCCAGATGTTGAAGAACCATCGAATGAACTCCGTGATCGCCTTGACCCACCCAATGCCCAGGGCACCCTTGATAAGCGCGTCGATCTCGCTTCCCCTTGAAAGCGACTGCCTGCGGCCAACCTCGTCCAGGATGGGGAGGAACTGGCTGAGCAGGTAGAACAGCAAGAAGGTAGCGATTCCCAGGAGCAGGAACGAGTGTCTCTGCCACCAGGGGGTTCCCTTTTCGAAATGCTCGGGCTGCTTGACGACCCATGCCTTGCTCAGGCGGTCAAGCGTCACGGCGAGCAAGACGATCGTGACGCCGATCTCGAAGCTGCGGCCGAGCTTGAAGCTGTTCATCATGGCGAGCAGCTTTGCACCAAGCCCGGGCATGCCAATGAATGCGGTCAGGACGACCATGGCGAGCGCGAGCATGATGACCTGGTTGAGGCCGACAAGAATCTCGTTGCGAGCGGAAGGCAGAAAGACGTGGCGCAGCATCTGCCAACGCGTGCAGCCCGCCATCCTTCCCGCCTCGACGACGTCGGGCGGCACCTTTCTCAGGCCGACGATGGTCATGAGAATCATTGGCGGCATGGAGTAGACGATCGTGGCGACCGACGCGGCGGTCGGCCCGACCTTGAAGAAGATGACGGCAGGAAGAAGGTAGCTGTAGAAGGGCAGCGTCTGCAGCACCAGGAGAACCGGCCTCAAGGCCTCCTCGAACCGTCTGGACTTCCATGCACACATGCCCAGAAGCAAGCCGATTCCAAACCCGAACGGCACCGCGACGGCGATGACCGACAGGGTCTCCATCGCCCATCTCCACTGCCCCATCAGAGCGGTCCAGACAAACGTGCCACCCGCCAGAAGCGCGAGCCGCCATCCGCCAAGCCAGTAGCCCAGCACCGCAGAACATGCCGCAACCACGGACCACGGCAATGCCTCCAGACGCGGCCAGCGCGCCTTCCCGTACAGGACGTTGGCTGCCGCGTCAGTAAGGAACCCCAGCCATCCGGAGATCGTCCGCGTGACGTGGATCAGTCCGATGTCGTTCTGGAGCCAGGAAAACCCGGCGTCCAGCCAGTCTGCCCAAGGAAGGATGGCGCCGTCCGGCAGCCTGACCAGGGCCGAAGGAATCCAGGGTTTCAGCAACGCAAGAAGAATGGCTGCGCCAAACAGCGTCAGGACAATCGTCCTCGTCCGGACCGCGCCGATCGAGGCGGGTTCCGCCAGTTGTCTCGTTGCACCCACGCGGGTCGAGTCGCTCACTCCTTCTCTCCAAAGAGCACCGCCAGCGCCGCCTTGCGGTCCATGGCGCCCGTTCGGCCATCCGGCAGGCTGACAGGAATGGATTCCGACCTGTCCTCAACCAGCCGACGTGCAAGAGACAGGATCGTTGCGTCCCCGGGCACGGGTTCGCCGTCGACGAGCACACCGTCCCTTGCCAGCACGCTTGCGTGTACGACGCTCGCCTTGTCCACTTCCTCGGTGAACTTGGCCACGTATTCGGTCGCCGGGTCCAGGACGATCTTGTCGGGCGTGTCCACCTGTTCGACGGCGCCGTCCTTCATGATGGCAATCCTGTCGGCAAGGCGGAGCGCCTCGTCAAAGTCGTGTGTGATGAAGACGATCGTCTTGCCAAGCATGTCCTGAAGACGCAGGAATTCGTCCTGCATTTCGCGTCGGATCAAGGGATCCAGCGCGCTGAAGGGTTCGTCCAGAAACCAGATGTTCGGCTCGATCGCTAGGCTGCGGGCAATGCCGACCCGCTGCTGCTGCCCGCCGGAAAGTTCCCGGGGAAAGTAGTCCTCGCGCCCTTCCAGCCCGACAAGCCTGACCATTTCAAGCGCGCGTTCGCGCCGCGCGTGCCTGTCCTGCCCGCGCATCTCGAGCGGAAACGCGACGTTCTCGAGCACCGTGCGATGCGGGAGCAGTCCGAAGGACTGGAACACCATCCCCATCTTCGAGCGCCGAAGCTCTATCAGTTCGGTCGCGTTCAGGCTCATGATGTCCTGGCCGTCGATCCTGACCGCTCCGCCGGTTATGTCGTGCAGGCGCGAGAAACAGCGAACCAGCGTCGACTTGCCGGAGCCCGACAGCCCCATGATGACGAGCATCTCGCCCTTGGCAACTTCGAGCGAGACGTCCTTGACGCCTGCAATGTAACCGTCCGACCGGATGTCCTCAAAGGAACGGCCTTCCGGCATGCGAGAAAGGTAGGCCTCGGGACTGGGCCCAAAAAGCTTCCAGACGTGCTCCGCAGAAATAACGGGGGTGTCGCTATCCATGACCTCCCACCTCAAACCCTCCCCGCATGCTGGTGCGGAGAGGGTCATCTTGTCAATTCCCGCTCTTTACATGCAGGAGCTGATCCATGGATCAACGATGTCGCGGTTCGCCGCGAGCCACTCGTCCGCCGCCTCTTCAGGCTCAAGCTCGTCTATGTCGACGAACTTCGCCATTTCGGCGATCTGTGGGTTCGTGAAGCTGAGCTTGGTCAGCACGCAATAGGCGCTCGGCCACTTGTCAGGCATTCCGTCCCACGCGGCCTTCTTGAGATAGCCGTCGGCGGGATTGCCGCAGTCGTACAGCGCGTCCGGATTCGGACCCTTGGCTGGATCGCTGTCGCAACCGTCCTCCCATGTCGGGAATTCGACGAACTCACCTGGCCAGACGGCTTCGGCAAAGTTCGGTGTCCAGTTGAACACGACGACCGGGCGCATGTCGGGTTCGGCAGCGCCGATCTCCGCCCAGAGGGCCGCCGCGGACCCCGCGTTCACCACGACAAAGTTCATGCCAAGCGCCTCGACGCGCTCCTTGCCGTGCTTCAGCCAGTCCACCGGGCCGTCAAGATAGCGACCCTTGCCGCCGGATTCCGCCGTAGCGAAGATCTCCGCACAGCCATTCAGCGCTTGCCAGTCCGGCAGGCCCGGGCACGCATCCTTTGTCCACATCGGATACCACCAGTCCTCGCGGGTGACGGCGTCATGGTCCCCTGCATCATGGAGGCCTCCCTTCGAGAGCGCCTCGCGGAAGGAATGGCCGAACGCGCCTTCCCAGACCTCCAGTTCCAGCGCGACATCTCCGAGCCGGACCGACTCGTAGACTGCCTGGCTGTCCGTCGTCACGAACTCGACGTTGAGGCCCATTTCCTCGTACAGTTGTCCGACCACGTGCGACATCACGATCTGGCTTGACCAGTTGTGAATCGGTATGATGATCGGATCATCGCTGTCTGCCGCAGACGCGGCAATCGGTGTGGCCATTGCGGTTGCCAGCAACAATGCAGATAGCTTCTTCATGGTCTCCTCCTTTTTTGGCGCAGCCCTCCGGCTGCTGGATTTCGAAGCTTGCTTGGCCCGCGGGTTGATCCCGCGTTGTAGTTCAGATTTTCAGGTAGTCTTCCAGGCTGTCATCAAGCGCATCCTTCCACGGCGTGTGGTGCGGAGGCGCCATCGTGCCGGTCATCGGGCTGGAATAGCCGTGATCCCGGAACGTCATGATGTTCTTCTTCTTGTGCTTCTTCCACTCGTAGAACGCCTTTGAGGCCGCCCCGATGTCAAAGCTGGGATAGTCGGTGTCGGCGATCAGCTCCTCGGTGTAGTCGGCCTGGTAGTCGATGCAGGCATAGTCGTCCTCTAGCGCTTCCTCTGCCTCCTGCCGCGCCTTGACGTCGGCCTCGCGTGCCGCGAGGTCCGGAACCTCGATCCGGCCCATGATGATGTCGCGAACGTACCAGGCCTGGGCATCGAACATGTTGAAGGTGAACCACTGGTCCTGCATTCCGAGGTAGAAGAGGTCCGGGTTCCGATTCCACACGACGCCCTTGTACAGGTCGTTTGACGCCAGGACGTTCGGCGTCTTCAGCCTCAGGTCGTCCGGGAGGAACGCAAAATGGTGCAGGTAGCCCGTGCACAGGACTATTGCATCAACCTCTTTCGAAGTGCCGTCCTTGAAATGCGCCGTACGCCCCTCGACCCCTTCGAGCGCCGGCACGACGGTCCAGTTGTCAGGCCATTCGTAAGGCATCGGAGCCGTCCGCCAGCACGACGTGATCGACTTCGCCCCGTATTTCCAGCACTGGGAGCCGATGTCCTCGGCCGAATACGAGGTTCCGAGAATCAGGACATCCTGACCTGCGAACTCGCGGGCGTCGCGGAAGTCATGCGCGTGCAGGATGCGGCCGTTGAAGGTCTCGAAGCCGGGATACTCGGGCACGTTGGGCACCGAGAAGTGGCCGGTTGCGACAACTACGTGGTCAAACGCCTCGCGGACTTCGGAGTCCGCGGCTTCGTCGCGTGCGGTCACCTCGAAGCCCCCGCCATCAAGCGTGCGGACATCACGCACGATGGTGTTGAAGCGAATCTGGCCGCGAACGCCGGCCTTCTCCACCCTCCCCTTGATGTAGTCAAAGAGCACCGACCTGGGCGGGTAGCTGGCGATCGGCTTTCCGAAGTGCTCCTCGAACGTGTAGTCCGCAAATTCCAGGCCCTCCTTCGGGCCATTTGACCAAAGGTAGCGGTACATGGATCCATGGCACTGGTTGCCGTGCTCATCCACGCCAGTACGCCACGTGTAGTTCCAAAGCCCTCCCCAATCGTCCTGCTTTTCGAAGCAAACGACTTCAGGGACATCGGCGCCCTGTTCGGCAGCCGACTGAAACGCCCGCAATTGCGCCAGTCCCGATGGTCCGGCTCCTATCACGCACACGCGCTTTTTCATGGCATGTCCTCCACAAGTTTCTCTATGCTGGTCGATGCCGGAAACGCATTTCAGGACATCTCCGGATCTGATGTCGACATGTTCCAATCGGGCTCGAAACCCAGAACCTCGATTCCGGGCGGAAGGGACGGGTTGAAGAGCACGTTGTGCGCAACCGTCGCCTCATGGAACGGATTGTGCGACGCCAGTTTCCAGACGCGGCAAGAGAGAGTGAACCTCTGCGCATAGGCATTGAAAATCAAAAGGACTTTCTGAGACTTCCGGATTCTGGCCGCCATGATCGACCCGGGCGGAAACGTCGCAGTCAGAACGTCCGAAAACCGTGCAGCGCTTTGGTAGTAGGCGGCAGAAAAGTACTCCAGCGCGGCCGCGCGTCGTTGTGCGGGATCATTGGTCCTGGCCGCCATATGCGTCATCTCGGGCGTCAGCGAGTGCGCCGGCGCCCTGTTCAGCACCGTGACAATGCGACCGAAGGCGTCGTCGTGTCCTGGCAGGTACAGGGTCGGGGTGACGGCGTCACCGGGTCTTCCCGCGCCGTCCCGCATTGCAACTTGCCGCACGCGGCATTGCCACTTGAGAAACGCCGTCCTGAGCGGCGAGGACGAGCCGGATTCCCCAAGCGTGGCAACACGTGCAGTCATGCCACCTTCCTCGCCGTCCTGTCGCGCCTGACGCGATAGTTCCTGTCATGGCCAAGGCTGGGAATCCGCGATGCGATTTCCTCGACGAGGCCAAGGTCCAGCTGCGCGTGCACCACGCCAGGCAGCACGCCTCCATCGCCCAGCACGTCCCCCCATGGGTTCACGACGAGCGAATGACCGTAAGTGGCGCCGCCACCGGAAACGGGTCCAACGGCACAGGCCGACACGATGAAGCAAGTGTTCTCGATGGCCCTCGCCTGATTCAGCACATGCCAATGCGCCTCTCCGGTCGTCTTTGTGAAGGCTGCCGGACAGGCAATGACTTCGGCACCCTCCTGGGAAAGGTCGCGGAAAAGCCTGGGGAAGCGGAGGTCATAGCAAATGGTGTGGCCTAGGGCAACCAGCGGCGTCTCGTATACCACGGCGGTGTCACCCGGCTGAACCGTGTCGCTTTCCCGGTAGACTGCACCGTCCGGAAGGCTGACGTCGAACATGTGGATCTTGTCGTAGCGCCCGAGAATCCCGCCATCCGGGCCAATCATGTAGCCGCGATTCAAGATCTTCTCGCCAGGCCCGTTCACGGCGAGCGAACCGATGTTCATCCAGACTCCCCGGCGTGCAGCCACTCCCCTCAGCGCTGCCAGCACTTCATGGCTTTCCTCCGGCGCCGATGGGGGACAAAGCCGCGGCCCGTCCGAAACGAGGCCGCCGCAGTACTCAGGCAGGAACAGCATTTCCGCTCCCGACTGCGCCGCCGCCTCTGCCATCGGCACCGCTTCGCCGATGGCAGCCTCCATGCTGGGCATGGGCCGCGTCTGAAGGCAGGCGATATGCAGCGGACCTCGCATGTCAGAACTTCGTGTAGGCTTTCCGGAGCGCCACCAGAGGATGGCGGTCCGACATCTGGAACTTCAGAAGAAGCTCACGCGCAATCATGTCACGGTCCTGCTGGTTGTCGGGCAGGTCAATGCTGTCCGGTATCCGAACCCAACCGTTCACGTTGCGGTCGAAGACGGCGGGCTTGCCTTCCTCGTAGCCCATGTGGACGTCCTCAAGCCAGTTCAGGTCGTCCCAGCCCATGAACTCCATGTAATTTCGGAGAAACGGCGTCAGGCGGTCGTGATCCGGAACGAGGTTCACGTCGTAGCGATAGCCGATATGCTGTCCAATCTCCTTCTCTCGTTCGGATTCGAGCCCGGCTGCATCCTTGATGAACTGGTCGACGTCCTTGATCTCGGACCCGCGATATTGTGTTCCGGCCATTGCGCCAGGTCCTCCCTACAGGTGGTGATAGTCGTCTATGCCGACCGTGTGGCTCGTGCCCGCGAGCGGCACGCCCGCCATGGCCGACGCTTCCATTGTCAGGGCGGCAAGGTCCTCCGGTTCCAGCGAGTGCAGGTGCGTCTTGCCGCAGGCACGTGCAAACAGCTGGGCCTCGATCGTAAGGGTGTGGAGGAAATTGTAGACCCGCTCCGCCGCCTCGTCAGGGTCGAGCCGTGACCGCAGGACCGGATCCTGCGTTGCCACGCCTACCGGGCAACGGCCGGAATGGCAGTGGTAGCAGTAGCCGGGCTCGGCACCGATTTCCTCAGGGTAGTTGGCTTCCGGAATGTCCTTGTTGCAGTTCAAGGCCATCATGACGGAATGGCCCAGCGCGATGCCGTCCGCGCCGAGCGCGACGGCCTTCGCGACATCCGCTCCGTTGCGGATCCCCCCGGCGTAGACGAGGCTGATCTCGCCGCGCTTGCCAAGGTCGTCGATCGCCTTCCTTGCCTGGCGAATGGCGGCCATTCCCGGCACGCCGGTGTCTTCCGTTGCAAGATGCGGTCCCGCGCCGGTGCCGCCTTCCATCCCGTCTATGTAGATCGAGTCCGGGTCGCACTTGACCGCCATCCTGACGTCGTCGTAGACCCTCGCCGCACCAAGCTTGAGCTGGATCGGGATCTGCCAGTCGGTCGCCTCCCGGATCTCCTGGATTTTCAGTGCCAGATCGTCCGGTCCGAGCCAGTCCGGATGACGCGCCGGCGATCGTTGGTCAATTCCGGCAGGCAAGGATCGCATTTCCGCCACCTGGTCAGTCACTTTCTGGCCCATCAGGTGCCCCCCGAGGCCAACCTTGCAGCCCTGGCCGATGAAGAACTCGCATCCGTCCGCCAGCACCAGGTGATGCGGATTGAATCCGTAGCGCGACTGGATGCACTGATAGAACCACTTCGAGGAGTAGCGTCGCTCGTCAGGGATCATGCCCCCCTCGCCCGAGCAGGTCGCGGTGCCCGCCATCGTGGCGCCTCTCGCAAGCGCCGTCTTGGCCTCGTAGCTCAGGGCGCCGAAGCTCATGCCCGTCACGTACACGGGAATGTCCAGTTCGAGCGGCCGCTTGGCGCGCGGACCGATCACCGTTCTGGTCTCGCATTTCTCGCGATAGCCCTCGATCACGAAACGCGTCAGCGTTCCGGGCAGGAACGTCAGGTCGTCCCAGTGCGGGATCTTCTTGAAGAGCGAGAAACCCCGCATCCGGTAGCGGCCAAGCTCGGACTTGATGTGGATGTCGTCGATAACGTGCGGCGGAAAGATGAAGCTGTCGCCGATGCGATTGACGTCGCGGCCCAGCGGTTTCTTTATCCGTCCATCGTCAGGCATGTCCTCGTCCTTTCGGAATTGCTGCGGAGTGCACGCGCTCCTCCGCTACAGGATCAGTTTCTTCTCGTTTGGCTCTAGGTTGTCGTAGTTCCAGAGCTGCTTTCCGGCGACGATCTTGGTGAAGTGGTCCACGCCGTTTCCCGGCATGAGCCCGTACTGGGTCAGCTTTCGCGTCAGCCATTCCTTGTCGAGATCCGCAAGCTCGGCCGTGACCGCATCGACGCCGAGCGACCGGATTTCGCCTCCGACGTAGATCGTGCCGTCATACATCGAGTCGCCGAGGTTCTTGCCCGCATTGCCGCAGACAACCATCCGCCCCCGTTGCATCATGAAGCCTGAAAGCGCGCCCGTATCGCCTCCGACGATGATGGTGCCGCCCTTCATGTCGATTCCGGTCCGGGACCCGACCGATCCCTTGCACACCAGATCGCCGCCACGGATCGCCGCGCCAAAGGTCGAACCGGCGTTCTTTTCGACGACGACCGTCCCGGACATCATGTTTTCCGCGCAGGACCACCCTACGCGACCGTTGATCCGGACATTGGGACCGTCGATCAGGCCGACTCCGAAATATCCCGTCGATCCCTCGATGATCAGGTTCAGCCGAGACAGGATTCCGACCGCCAGCGAATGCTTGCCGCGCGGGTTCTGCAGCACGATCGTTCCATAGCCTTCGGCCATGAGGTCGCGAATTCGGGAATTGACTTCAGTGTTGGTCAGATCACCGGCATCGAATTCGGTGCGCTTGTTGAAATCGACGTCTGGCGCCCACGGATAGGCGAACCGCTCCTGCGCATCAGGATCGAACTCGATGTAGAGCGACTTGCCCGTGAGCTGTTCGGTCGCCATGCCCAGGGCGTTGACCCGCTCTTCCTGGGTCATGTCCCTGAGTTCGGCGTCGCTCATTCCAGACATTTGCCGACTCCTTCCGCACCAACGATGTCTGCCATCACGAAACGGGACTCCGCCCAGCCCCGAACTCGGCGGGACTTCACGCCTGCCATACGCGAACCTCCTCGTCGTAGGGATCGTGGGTATCGATTTCCTCCGGGAAGATCGTGCGAATCGCCACCTCTTCCGAAGCCATGGCGATGAGATCGTCGGATTCGTAGAGCACGAGAGGCTTGGCGGCCATGGTGTCCTTGGCCATGCCGAGCTGGTCCCTGGTGCAGACCAGGTACGTGAACACGCCGTCGATCTCGTCTATGGAACGGCGCAGGCTTTCCTCCAGCTGCACGCCGTTGGCCAGATGATGGGCCGTGTAGACGGCGAGGAGTTCGCTGTCGCAGTCCGACATGAAGCGGTGCCCCTTCCGCTCCATTTCACGGCGCATGATCCAGTAGTTGGTGATCTGCCCGTTATGGACGACGCTGACGTCGTTGTAGGGAAACGCCCAGTAGGGATGGGCCGACTTGATGTCGACGTCTGATTCGGTCGCCATTCGGGTATGGCCTATGCCGTGGGTTCCTTCGAAGTCGTTCAGCCCGTACGCCTCGGCCACGCTGCCGGCGTCGCCGAGATCCTTGATCAGTTCCAGGCCGTTTCCGAGCGAGAGGATTTCGACACCTTCCGTCTCCTCGATATGCCCGGCCATGTCGCCCGTGTCGCCGTCATGGTTCAGCACGTAACGCAGCGCGTAGGGCCGCACCCGTTCCTTGACCTTCACCTCGGCCTCGTGGCTGGCGAGAATCGCGTCGACCGCCTCGATGCGTTCTTCCAGCCGGTCGTGGATGCTGCGGCCAAGTTCCATGTCCTCGGCTTCGGCAATCTTGACGCGCATGACATACTCGCCCTCGCCCGGATCGCCGTAGACCGCATAGCCGGTCGAATCCGGCCCGCGGTGCTTGAGCGCCTGCAACATCGACGTCATTTCCGCGCCGACATTCGCGCGACCGCCCTTGTGAATTATTCCCGCAATTCCGCACATTCCCGCATGCCTCCCCTATCTTCCACCGGACAATGGGCGCCACTGAGGCACCCGGCTCCAGACGCCTCCGCTCACGGCAGGCACTCCATGTACATCTCGTTGTCCCATTCGGTGACGGTCGACATGAAGCGCGCGAACTCGTCGCGCTTGTACTCTTCGTAGAGCCTGTACATCTCGCCAGGAAGGCCGCGCTGGACGACCTTGTTCCCCGCAAGATGATCCAGGGCTTCGCCGAGGGACATCGGCAGCTTGCGAACCTTCTTGCCTTCCGCCATCGCCTCGTAAATGTTGCGCTCTTCAGGCTCGCCCGGATCGAGGTCGTTATCCAGACCGTCGTCCATCGCTGCCAGAAGCGCCGACCCCATGAGATATGGGTTCACCATCGAATCGACCGAGCGATACTCGAACCGGCCGGGAGCCGAGACACGAAGGCCCGTCGTCCTGTTCTGGTACCCCCAGTCTGAAAAGACCGGCGCCCAGAAGCCCGTGTCCCAAAGCCGCCGATAGGAGTTCACCGTGGAGCATCCGATCGCGGTCAGGGCCTGGAGATGCTTGACCACCCCGCCAATCGCCTTCAGGCCGGTCTTGCCCGGCAACTGGAGATCCTTCGTGTCGGGCATGAACGTGTTCTTGCCGCCCGAAACGTACAGGTAGTTCTCCTTCAGCCCTGGCAAATTCTTGGGGTCGTTGCCTGTCGGCTTGAAGCCGTCCTTGCCCTTGGTCCAGAGCGACATGTTGTGATGGCATCCCGAAGCCGAGACGCCCATGAACGGCTTCGACATGAAACAGGCGAAGATTCCGTGCTCGCGAGCGACCTGGGCACAGATCTGGCGATAGGTGGTCAGTCGGTCGGCGTTGCGCAACACGTCATCGAAGGTCCAGTTGAGCTCCAGCTGGCCCGGCGCGTCCTCGTGATCGCCCTGGATCATGTCGAGACCCATCCGGCGGGCGTAACGGATGACTTGCAGGGACACGGGGCGCAGCGACTCGAACTGGTCTATGTGGTAGCAGTACGGCTTGGAAAACCCGTCGCGGGGCTTGCCGTTCTCGTCGAACTTCAGCCACATCATTTCGGGCTCGGTTCCCATCCGAAGCTGCAGCTTGTGCTTCTTCTGGAAGTCGTCGTGCAGGCGGCGAAGATTGCCGCGACAGTCGGCTGTGAGGTAGGCTCCTGGATCCTGCCGCTCCTCTCGATTGCGGAAGAGCGTGCAGTAGAAACGTCCGATCTCCGGAGCCCACGGCAACTGCATGAACGTCTCAGGCTCGGGGATTCCGACCAGTTCCGCAGCTTCCGGACCGTATCCGAGATAGTTGCCGGCCCGGTCGGTAAAGAGATTGACCGTGGCGCCGTAGACAAGCTGGAAGCCCTTCTTGGCCACGCTTTCCCAGTGATCGGCAGGAATGCCCTTGCCCATGATCTTCCCGGTGACCGAAACGAACTGAAGGTAGAGGTACTCGATACCCAATTCGTCGATCTTCTTGCGGACTTCCTTGATCTTCTCGTCTCGACCCTTCGCTTCGACGAATCTTTCTATGTCCATTGCCACGATCGTTCTCCCAGTCGGTCAATATGCCCGCCGGCATTCCGGACGGGCGGGTTCATCAGCTCCATGGATAGGGGCTGCTGGAAACTGGATGCAGTTCACCCTTGGCGAATCGGCCGAAGCGGAACGGCTCCAGAAGTTCCTGTCTCTCTCCAAGCACCTCGTCCGCCATCAGGTGTCCGACGCCAATCATTTTCCATCCGTGATTGCTGTCGGCGATGACCGCGACGTTTTCGCGAAAGTGGTCGAAGACCGGAAAGCTGTCGGCCGTGAAGCAGCCGATCCCCCCGGATGGCTCTCGATGATACCTGGGCATCTTGCCTTCGTAGCGCCTTTGGCAATGGGCAAGCGCGCTGACCCACATGTGCGCGAACTCGTCGCTGGCAACGAATTCCGGGCTTGAGGGTCCGTACGGATCGATCTGCACTTCATCGGCCGGCGTGTCGACCTTGTAGGGCGAGGCTCCCCCTTGGATGCCGCCGAAGTGGAAGTCGGGCTTGTAGTAGATGCCCCACATCTCGTCGGTGATGACCGAATCATCCACCGTCGATCTGAGTTCGGCGTCGGTATCGACATGGATGACCGGAGGCAGCGAACCATCATCCGCAAGGCCGTCGTTCGGGTCGACGAGCAGCACGCCCTCTTCCAGCTGCCAGAAGCGCCACATGGGCACGCCTTCATGCGTCTCGCCGTCCTTGCCCTTGATCGAAATCTCGCTCGGCAGGCCCAGCATTTCCCAGAAATCCCGAACCCACGGACCCGCCCCGACTATGACGCGTTCGCAGGAGATCGTGCCCTTGCTCGTCTCGACCGACCCGATCGCGCCTGACCCGTTCATTGAATTGAATCCCTTGACCTCGACGCCCGGAACAATGCGAACGCCCAGTCTCTCCACCTTGTCGGCGAGGGCATACATGGTCTTGGTTTGGTTGGAGAAGCCGCCCCGCTTCTCGTGCAGGACACTCGTGATGTTCTGAGCCTGCCAGTCACTGAAAACGCCACGCATGTACGACGTGCTGGCATTCGCTCCCTCAATGAAGACGCTGTCGTACCCGATTTCCTGCTGCTGGGCAAAGATCGTTCCGACATCGTCACGCATCGATTCCGGGCTTATCTGCATGTAGCCGACGGGGTGATAGGAAAGTCCTTCGGGGTCGGCCTCCCAAATGTCGACCGAATGCGCCATGAGCCTGCGCATGGCCGGCTGAAAGTAGTTGTTTCGTACAACCCCGCAGGCGATTCCGCTGGCGCCTGACGCAATGCCCGACTTGTCCAGGATGACAATTCGACCTTCGACCTCTTCGCCTTTCTCGATCAGCCGCTCAGCCAGTTTCCACGCGGTTGAGACGCCGTGAATCCCCGCGCCTATGATCACGTAGTCGACGTGACTCGGTACAGACATGCAGGTTGCTCCCATCTCGCAGATCGAATTCCTGAATCGCACCTTGTGCGCGACCGCGCGCCGAAATCAACCCCTTTTTGATCCAATCTGTTGCATGTGTCGCGGAATTTGCTATTTTTGGAATAGCATTGGATCAGCAGGTGGCCCAAATGGCTTGGCGCAACTCTTCAAGTGTCGCCGTGGAAATTCGGCGTTCGATCACGGACGGAACCTATCGGCGACATGATCGCCTGCCGGCGTCGCGCCAGCTCGCCGAGTCGTTCGGGGTTGCACGAAACACGCTCCGTGACGCGCTGCAGCAGCTTGAGAGGGAAGGCTTCCTCGAAATCCGGCCCGGGAGCGGCGCATACGTGACCGACACAGGTGACCAATCGATTCCGAAGGCGGTCGAGGAGGCGGCGCCGCTCGAGCTCATTGACGCCCGCTTCGCGCTGGAGCCGCATATCTGCCGGCTCAGCGTCCTTCACGGGAAGCGAGAGGACTTTGACGCCATGGAGGACCTATGTCGGCGCATGGAAGGCTCGACGACCGACCCGGCGGAATTTGCGGAGGCCGACACTGCGTTTCACAAGGCCCTTGCCTCGGCCACGCGCAACAACCTGCTCATCTGGCTGATCGAGCAAATCAACACCGTGCGTTCCCTCGACGAGTGGACGCGGATGAGGCAACTGACGCTCAATGCCGCCATGATCGACCAGTACAACGTCCAGCATCGCGACATCCTGAATGCGCTGCGCTCGCGCGAACCGGAACGCGCTGCGGCAAAGATGAAGGCGCATCTGGAAACCGCACGCCTCTCGCTTACACGCGCCGCTGAGACCTAGGCCTGGGCTGCGGCCTGAAGCCAGTTGATGTAGAGCCTCTCGGCCAATGAATTCAACGCCTCAATGTTGGCATCGAGATCCCTTTCAAGTCGCGCAGGTCCGTCAGAGCCCATGGCCCGGACAAGCGCGTCCGCATACTCGGGGATCATGTTCCAGTTCGTGACCGTGTCCGCTTCGATCTCTATGTGAAACTGCGCCGAATATGCTCTTGGACCCCATTTGAGCGCCTGCACGGCGCAGGCCGGAGATGTCGCCAGCACCTCCGCCCCTGCCGGCACTTTCGTCACTTCGGCCGAATGCCACTGCAGGCAGGGGAATGCCTCAGGGAACCCGTCAAAGATCACGCCGGTCGCTCCATCTTCCGTCAGCTGCACATCCATGATGCCGATCTCCGGCGTCCGCGACGGACCGACGCTGCCACCAAGGGCTTCGGCAAGCAATTGATGGCCGAGGCAGAGTCCGAGGAACGGGAGGCCCCTGACCTCGACCGCGTCCCGAATGCAGGCTTTCTCGGCCACCAGCCATGGATGCGCGTCCTCCTGCCAGACGTCCATCGGCCCGCCCAGCACCCAGAGCCCGTCGTATCCGTCGATGGAAGGAAGCTCTTCGCCAGCATCAAGCTCGACCGCGTCGTAGTCGTGGCCGTCCTCGCCGAGAAACTTCCTGAATATCCCCGGATGTTCGGCTTCCGCATGCTGCAAGACAAGAAGCTTCATGATCGATCCCCCCTCCAGTGCCTACTCGACCTGCCGACCCCGGCGCGGACTTACGCCAAAATTCTGCCTGTACGCGTCGGAAAAGTGACTCGACGTGACAAAACCGGTGGCTTCCGAGACCTCCGCTATGGACATCGGCGTGTTCTTGATCAGCCGTTGCGCAACGTCAAGACGCATGGCCCTGTAGTATGCCATCGTGCTCCGTCCAAGCCGCTCCGCAAACAGCCGATTCAAGTGCCTGGGCGTCACCCCTGCCACCATCGCGAGCTGGGACAGGGACAATGGATCGGCGATGTGGTCCTCCATTGCAGACACGGCTTCGACCAGATGCGGAGAGTTGCTGCCGAGCCGTTCAGCCAGAGTGCCCCGCTGCGGGTCAGCGGCGGCGCGCACGTCCGTATGCAGGAACCAGTCACTGACGAGTCGGGCGAATCCTCCGCCCCACTGGCTGGAGATCAGGGCATGCATGAGGTCGAGAGGCGCGGTGCCGCCGCCGCATGTCACGCGGTCGCGGTCCATCACGTAAAGGCGTCGCTCAATCAGGCAATCCGGATGAATCTCGGACAGGGCCGCCGCGTGTTCCCAATGGACGGTCATGCGCCGACCCTCCATCAGGCCTGCCATTGCAAGGATGACGGAGCCGCCGGAAACGCCGCCGATTCGGACGCCCTGGGCGTCAAGAAGCCGCAACCATTCAAGAATGGCCGCATCGTCGAACGCGAACGGGTCGCCGCCCGCCACGACAAGCAGCAGGTCAATGTCCTCCGCGCCTCCGGGCCAGCTCGTCCTTTCGATCAAGGCGGCACCCGAACTCGGAACCGGACCGCCCGAGGAAAAATGGATGATCTCGTACAGTTTCGAATCCGAAAGCAGGTTTGCCGCGCGCAGCGGTTCGACCGTGCAAGCATAGGACATCAAGGCAAAGCCAGGAACCGGCAGGATGCCGACCCGGAACGGGCTGAACTCCGTTGCACCGGAAATGTCCTGAATTCGCAAGTTTCTGTCCAATTCCAGCATATGAATGGCCAAGGTCTCCCACTATTGCCCGATACTGAACCAAGCCGGCGAGAACGCAATGGGGATTGCATCGTTGACTGAAACTGCGGCACGTGCCGTGTTCGGGGATGTCCGGAAGGGCGGCTTTCACGCCGATCTTCATCAGGATTTGGGCCAATGGCCCCGTGAAGAACCGCCGCGTGAGCGGGAAGACATGACGAGGCGTTGGGGTTGCCTACCTCACCGACCCGTGAAATCAGCCGGGGCTGGAACGACCACGTTTCAGTCAACGGCATGAATCCCAACGCAATGCGATACTCGGCGCTGAGAATCCTGAAAGAGGGCCTGACCGGCAACCGCGGATGGCAGCCGGTCTGGCGTGAGCCGGAACCCAAGCCGGAGTACGACATCGTCATCATCGGCGGCGGGGGCCACGGGCTTTCGACGGCATACTACCTCGCCAAGGAATTTGGGGAGCGCAACGTTGCCGTGCTTGAAAAGGGCTGGCTCGGGTCCGGCAACATTGGCCGCAACACGACCATCATCCGCTCGAACTACCTTCTCGAGGGCAACCAGCCCTTCTACGAGTTCTCGCTCAAGCTCTGGGAAGGGCTGGAACAGGACTTCAACTACAACGCGATGGTCAGCCAGCGCGGCATCCTGAACCTGTGTCACTCCGATCCGCAAAGGGACGCATTTGTCCGGCGCGGCAATGCCATGCGGCTGTCAGGCGCCGATTCCGTCATTCTCGGTCCCGACGAGATCCGCAGGATGTGCCCGTACCTCGACCACGAAAGCGCCCGCTTTCCGATCACGGGCGCATTGTGGCAGCCCAGGGGCGGCACGGTGCGCCACGACGCCGTGGCATGGGGCTATGCACGAGGCGCGGACCAGCGTGGCGTCGACATAGTCCAGAACTGCGAGGTGACGGGATTCGACATCGCGGACGGCCGCTGCCTCGGTGTCGAGACCGCCAAGGGGCCGATCAAGGCGAAGAAGGTCGCCATGTGCGCGGCGGGATCGTCGTCGCGCGTGGCAGCACTTGCCGGAATGCGCCTCCCCATCGAGAGCCACGTGCTCCAGGCATTTGTCTCCGAGGGCCTCAAGCCGGTGCTGCCCGGGGTCATCACCTTCGGCGCGGGGCACTTCTATGTCAGCCAGTCGGACAAGGGCGGACTTGTCTTCGGCGGTGACATCGACGGTTACAACACCTATGCCCAGCGCGGCAACCTGCCGGTCGTGGAGGACGTCTGCGAGGGCGGCATGGCGATCATGCCGATGATCGGACGTGCGCGCCTCCTCCGGATGTGGGGCGGCGTAATGGACATGTCCATGGACGGCTCCCCGTTCATCGACAGAACCCATGTCGAGGGGCTCTACCTGAATGCCGGATGGTGCTACGGCGGCTTCAAGGCGACGCCAGCCTCCGGCTATTGCTACGCTCATCTTCTTGCGACCGACCAGCCCCATGAGACCGCCCGCGCCTTCCGCCTTGATCGCTTTCAAATGGGAGCGATGATCGACGAAAAGGGCGTAGGCGCCCAGCCCAACCTGCACTGAGAAACGGAAATGCGACCGACGACACCGCAAGGACCACGGCCACGACAGGGAAAGGGGCGGCGCGGATGATCATCAACCATCCCTTGCTCGGCCCCCGAGACTCGGCGGAATTCGTCGTGCTTGGAGATGCGTGCCTGATCGACCGCCCCGATGGCATGAATGCCACCATCGAGGAAATGCATGACTACGCCTACGTCAGGGACAACCCGGCAGGCGAACACTGCGAGCTTTGGTATCACGAGCAGGGCGACCGTTCATGGCTGGCGGTGACGCGCTGCACCCTGACCCATGAAGTGATCAATGTGGAACTCGCCCGGGACATCGCTCGCGCCCGAGGGCGGTCGCGATGACCCAGGCGATGCGAATTGAAGGCGGCATGGTCGACCGGGAACGGACGCTTGCCTTCTGCTGGAACGGTCGCTGGATGACCGGATGTCAGGGCGACACGCTCGCGTCGGCGCTGCTTGCCAACGGCGAGCGCATGGTGGGCCGGTCGTTCAAGTACCATCGCCCGCGAGGCATTTTCACGTCCGGTTCGGAGGAGCCCAGCGCGCTCGTGCAGCTTCGAGACGACGCTGCGCGGGAACCCAACACCCGCGCCACGACGGTCGAGCTTTTCGACGGCCTGAGCGCCTCAAGCCAGAACCACCGAGGCCCGCTCGCCTTCGACCTGATGGCGGTCAACGATCTCCTGTCACCCTTCCTCTCAGCCGGATTCTACTACAAGACCTTCATGTGGCCAAAAGCGTTCTGGGAAAGGGTCTACGAACCGCTCATCCGCGCTTCCGCAGGCCTGGGCAAGCTATCCATGGAACCGGATCCGGATGTCTACGATCACGGGTTCCTGCACTGCGACCTCCTCGTGATCGGCGCCGGACCGGCCGGTCTCTCCGCTGCACTGGCGGCCTCGCAGTCGGGACTTCGCGTGATTCTGGCCGACGAGGACTTCGTTCCGGGCGGGCGCCTCAACGCCGAAACCCATGAAGTCGACGGACAGGCCGGCGCGGATTGGGCGGCCGCGGCCACTGCCGAACTCACGGCCAACGGCAGCGTGCGACTGATGACCCGCACAACCGTGTTCGGCGCCTTCGATCACGGAATCTACGGCGCGCTCGAACGCCGTACCGATCACCTTGCCGACGCCGAAGGCAAGCCGCGCCAGGTGCTCTGGCGCATATACTCGCGGCGCGCCCTGCTCGCGGCGGGAGCAACCGAACGCTCCATGGCCTTCGGCAACAACGACCGTCCGGGAATCATGCTGGCGGGTGCCGTGCGCGCTTACGTGAACCGGTTTGGCGTCGCGCCAGGCAGAAAGGTCGCGGTGTTCACGAACAACGACGACGGCCTCCGCACAGCGGAGGACCTGAGCGACAAGGGCATTGAAATCACCGCAGTCCTGGACGCCCGCAAGGGCGATGTCGTGATGGACACGATGGGACGTCGCGGGCTCCGCGCAATTCGCCTCGGCGACGGCCGTCGCGTGGAGGCCGACTGCCTGGCGGTGTCGGGCGGATGGTCGCCCAACGTCCATTTGACCTGCCATCATCGCGGCCGCCCGGTCTGGAATGCCGAACTCGTCGGATTCGTTCCGGGCGGCGCGCTGCCGCCGGGCATGTGCGTCGCAGGTGCCGCCAACGGGACCATGACGCTTGCCGCTGCAATCCGGGAAGGCCATGGAGCGGCCGTCGGAATTGCCGAGGATCTCGGTGCCAAGGGGTCTCCGGGAACGCCGCCAAAGGCGGCGGACGAGAGCTTTTCCGCAGCTCCTTTCTGGCAAGTTGCGGGACTTCGCTCGCGGGCATGGGTGGATCTCCAGAACGATGTCACGACCAAGGATGTCCGGCAGAGTCACCAGGAGGGCTTCCGGTCGGTCGAGCACTTGAAGCGCTACACGACGCTGGGAATGGCAACGGACCAGGGCAGGACCGCCAATGTCCTGGGGCTCGCCGTCATGGCGGAAGCCGCCGGCAAGAGCATTGAAGAGACGGGCACCACCATATTCCGACCCCCCTACACGCCGGTCGCCATAGGCGCGTTTGGTGGGCGCGCGCGCGGCAAGCACTTCCGCCCGTTGCGCCTGACCCCTAGTCACAAATGGGCGGAACAGAACGGCGCCGACTTCGTGGAAGCAGGCATGTGGCTGCGTGCGCAGTGGTTCAGGCAACCCGGGGAAAAGGGCTGGCGCGACAGCGTGGACCGCGAAGCGTCGCAAGTTCGAAAGTCGGTGGGCATATGCGACGTGACGACGCTCGGGAAGATCGACATCCAGGGCCGCGATGCCGCCGAGTTCCTGAACCGGGTCTACGCCAACGCGTTCCTGAAACTGCCCGTGGGCAAGGTTCGCTACGGGCTGATGCTCCGCGAAGACGGCATTTGCTACGACGACGGGACCACGGCCCGGCTTGCGGAAACCCGCTTCGTGATGACCACAACGACCGCCAACGCGGTGCTGGTGTTCCGCAACCTGGAGTTCGCTCGCCAGTGCCTCTGGCCCGACCTGGACGTCCACCTGATATCGACAACCGACGGCTGGGCGCAGTTTGCGGTCGCCGGGCCGAACTCCCGGGCCTTGCTCTCGAAAGTGGTCGATGATCTTGATCTTTCCAATGACGCCTTCCCGTTCATGGCGTGCGCCGAATGCTCCGTGTTTGGCGGAACGCCCGCCCGGCTCTTCCGGATTTCGTTCTCGGGCGAGCTTGCCTACGAGATCGCGGTGCCTGCGCGCTACGGCGAGAGCATGATCCGGGCGCTGATGAAGGCGGGCGAGGAGTTCGATGCCGTGCCGTACGGAACCGAGGCGCTCGGCGTCCTGCGCATCGAGAAGGGCCACGTGGCCGGCAACGAAATCACCGGCCAGACCACGGCACAGATGCTTGGACTAGGAGCCATGCTTTCCAGGTCGAAGGATGCGATCGGGCTGAAACTGTCGGAACGCGCGGCAATGAATGCGGACGACGGGATGCGCCTTGCCGGGTTCCGGCCCGTTGATCGCTCGGTTACCTTGACGGCAGGCGCGCATTTCCTCAACCCGGGCGATCCGGCGGACATGGCCCACGACCAGGGTTGGATGACTTCGGTCGCATACTCGCCCGAACTCGGGACTTCGGTGGGACTCGGCTTTCTGAAGCGCGGCAAGGAACGAATCGGCGAGACGGTCCGGGCCTATTCGCCCGTTCGCGATCAAGACGTCCTGGTCGAGGTCTGCTCGCCCCACCACGTCGACCCGGATGGAGTGCGTCAACGTGGCTGAGATCACGCTGGAAGCGGCGCCAGTTCTTGGCGGCACGAGCCTGGAACTCTCCGGCAACCGCATCGTGGAACGCGACGATCTGGCGATCGTCTCGATTGCGACGCCGCTGGGCGGCGAGGAAGCGCTTGCGGAAGCGCTCAGGAACGGCTGGTCCCTGGACGTCCCCGAACCGACGCGATCGTCGCTCAGCGGCACGGTCCGGGCGATTCGCACGTCACCCGACCAGATGATGCTGATCTTCCCGCACGCAACGCCCGATGCGGAAGCGGTCGTGCAGGAGCGGCTGGGGGGAACCGGCTACACGACGGACCAGACAGATTCATGGATTGCCCTGGAGGTAGCAGGCCCCGACACGCTTTCCGCGATGGAGCGGATCTGCCCTCTTGACTTGCCGGCCTTTGAGATCGGCGGCACCGGCCGGACGGTCATGGAGCACATTGGCGCGATGGCGATCCGCACGGGAGACGACGCGTTCCTGCTGCTGTCCGCCAGCTCCTCTGCAGGGTCGTTCCTTCATGCGGTGGAGACATCATTCCGCTATGTCGCGTTAGCGCATGCAAGCCGGGGCAAGCCAGCGGGATGGATGCCGGCGGTCGCGACCGGGCGTCGGGCCTGAACTGGCTTGATGCGTTACGCCACTGACACCGTCATGCTGCCAAGGCCTTCGGCCTCCGCGATCATGGTGTCACCCCTTTCCACCGGACCGACACCGGCGGGCGTTCCCGAAAGAATGACGTCGCCTGCCGCCAGTTCGAAATACTCCGACAGGTAGGCGATGATCTCCGGCACTTTCCAGATCATCTGGCTCAAGTCGCCTTCTTGCCGAATCTCGTCGTTCACCGTCAGCGCGATGCGACCCTTGTCGAGATGGCCGACAGCGGAAACGGGATGAATCGGACCTGTCGGCGCCGAATGCTCAAACGCCTTGCCGATCTCCCACGGCCGTCCCATTTTCTTCTGGACGCCCTGCAGGTCGCGCCGGGTCATGTCCAGCGACAGCGCGTAGCCGTACACGTGATCCAGCGCATCGCCAACCGCGATGTCGGTGCCGCCCGATTGCAGCATCACCGCAACTTCGACCTCGTGATGAACATCCGCGCTCTGCGGCGGATACGGGAAAGTCCCGGAAGGCGTCAGATTGTCGGGATTCTTCTGAAAGAAGAACGGCGGCTCGCGATCAGGGTCGTGCCCCATCTCGATCGCGTGGGCGGCGTAGTTGCGGCCTATGCAGTAGACCCGGCGGACCGGAAAGAGAGCGGAATTCGTGGCTATCGGCAAGGCTACGACTGGTGGAACTTCGATTGCAAACTGCGGCATTGGAATTCAGGATCCTCATGGGCTTCGTCACGTCGCACATGCTTTAGCGCAGCGACCGTGCCAAATCAATCTCAACCAATCTGGCACGCCAAGGAACTCAATTTCGTCGAAAATCATTGCGCTGGCAACGAGAATCAGGCAAGCTTGAACCAATATCGGAAAATTGATCAACCAATTTGGCGAGCGCATGCAGACGAAGCCGGACTTCATCGATCGAGACGACGCGGTAACCGCGCTCAGGGCATTCATCGCCACAGGCAGTTTCCGGCCCGGCGACAGGCTGCCGCCCGAGCGAGAGCTGACGGTCATGCTGAACATGAGCCGGAACACGCTGCGCGGGGCGCTGGACGCACTGGAACGCGAAGGCGCGATCTGGCGTCACGTCGGCAAGGGCACGTTCGTCGCGGCCCATGGCGACAGCGCGGACACTGGCAGCCTGACGGAACTGACGAGGCAGGTGACGCCCGTCCAGCTGATGCGGGCGCGCCTTTCGCTGGAGCCGGCGATCGCTCGCGAAGCGGCATTGAACGCCTCGAACGCGGCCGTGATCCGCTTGAAGCTGGCCTGCAGCCGCTGCCTGGAGGCAACGAACTGGGAAGCCTACGAGGCACGGGACGATGCGTTTCACAGGATCATTGCTGAGGCGACGGACAACGTGCTGTTGCTGTCCCTGTTCAATCAGCTGAACCAGGTCCGGCGCGCCGTGGCATGGGGCACGGTCATTCGCCAGTCGCCGCAACCCGCGCGGAACCATCCCAGTTTCCTCGAACATGACGCTGTCGCAGCCGCAATCGAGGCGCGGGATCCGGTCGCCGCCCATTCAGCAATGCGAACGCATCTCAGTTCCGTTGCGACACGCCTCTTCGGGGAGGAATGACAGCGAACCACTAGCCGGCACGAAGGAACCCGTGCCTGAACCAGGAACATCATGCAGACTTGCTCATCAATCTAAGGGAGAACACACGATGAAACGCATCTTGAAGAAAGTCATGGTCACGGTGACGGCCTTGCCGTTCGCACTCGGATTGTCGATGGCAAGTGCCGACACGATCCGCATCGCGCTTGCAGAGACTCCGTCGGACGAACTGGCCGCGTTCTTCGTGGCGCTGGACCGCGCCAAGGCAAACGGACTCGACTACGAATGGACGGCGTTTGCCGACGAGGAACTGGCCATCCAGGCGGTGCTCAGCGGCCAGATGCACATCGGCTTCGGCACGCCCTATGCGGCCATGCAACGATCGAAGGCCCCTCTGCGGATCGTGTTTCAGCTCTCGAAGCTGAAGTTCTTCCCGGTCACGACAAAGAAGTACAGCATGCTTGAAGACCTGGACGGAGAGCCGATCCTGTTGCACTCGCGCGGAGGTGGCACGGACGCGATTGCCAACGTCATCGAAAGCCGTCTGGGCATGATGTTCGGTGACCGGTCCTACGTGCCGGGCTCGGCAAACCGCGTCGCTGCTCTCCTTGGTGGACGCGCCGATGCAACCATCATCGACCTGTCGAACAAGAACAAGCTGATGCGCAGCGAAGCTGGCGGCAATTTCAACGTGCTCGAAATGTTCGACGTCGAGGCCAGCGACGAAGCCCTGTTCGGCAATCTCGACTGGATCCAGCAGAACGAGGGCGACGTGCAGATCTTCGTCAATGCGCTTCTCAGCGTCTACCGCGACATGCACGAAGATCCCACCATGGTTCGCCGCGAGACCAACCCCGACGGGCCGATCGGCCAACTTCCGGAGGAAATCCTCGCCGAACTGGACGGCTTCTACGCCGATGCGGTCGAGGCAGGTCTCTACAGCCCCGACGGCGGCGGTCGCACTGCAGCCATGGCGGACCTGGAATGGTACACTGCCGCCGGTCAGCTTGAAGGTGATCCAAGCACGCTGAACATCGAGGACTTCTGGTACCTCAGGCCGCTCGATGCGGCGATGCAGTAAGCCAAGCAAGGTCGCCGCGCCACTTGAGTGGCGCGGCGACATCCAACATCCTGAAAGGGTGCCAGCCCCATGATGAACCGCTCGCTCATGCTAAAGATCCTTTCCGCAGTGATCCTCTTCGGGGCCTGGGAAATCGCTGGGCACATTCCCGTCAGCTTCGCCTTTCCGACCTTCCTGGAATCCATGGGAGCGCTCATGCGCATGATGGGCGACGGAACGATGCTCGACGCCTATGCCGAAACCCTGAGGCCCTTGGCCGTAGGCATAGCCATTTCGGCCTTTCTGGGCATTGCCCTAGGCATCTGGGTGGGTCTGAGCCGGTTCTTCGACTGGCTGTTCTCGCCGATCTTCATTGTCATGCAGGCCGCGCCGCTTGCGGCGCTCATTCCCCTGCTGGTCCTCGCCTATGGCATTGGCCTGACCTCCAAGGTCCTGGTCGTGTGCATCATGGCGATGCCCGTCATCGTGCTCAACACGGCGGGCGCCGTTCGCAACACGCCGGATTCAATCAAGGAAATGGGGCGTTCCTATCTCGCGACGGACCTTGACATCATCCTGAAGATCATCATCCCGGCTGCATCGCCCGTGATATTCGCCGGACTGCGTCTCGGCATTTCCGCCGGCTTCATCGGCGCCATTCTGGCGGAACTCAAGATCACGCCTACAGGGGTCGGCGACATCATCACCTACAGCCGTTCCATTGCCGACTATCCCAGCATGTATGCGGCGATCTTTTCCATCATCCTTCTGGCTGTCCTGTTCCTGAATCTCCTGGAAAGGATCGAAGCCGTCCTCTTCAAAGGGAATCAACTTGGCTATGCCTCAGACTAGCGCTGCCGAGACCGCAACGGGCGCCACGGAGGAAACGGCGTTCGAAATTGCTGTCTCCACGCGAAACATCTCCAAGAACTTCGGCGAGGTGGAAGCGTTGAACGACCTTTCGCTCGAGTTTCCGCTCGGCCAGTTGACATCGCTCCTTGGCCCTTCGGGCTGCGGCAAGACCACGCTCCTCAAGATCATCGCGGGCCTGCTGGAGCCCACGTCCGGGGAGGTCGAGGTAAACGGCCAACGGGTCACCGGACCGGGCCCGGACCGGGCGTTCGTCTTCCAGGACTTCGCCCTGCTGCCCTGGGCCAGCGTCATCCGCAACGTGGCTTTCGGACTGGAATTGCGCGGCGTAGCACGTTCCGAACGCGAAGCGGTCGCCGAAGACTACATCAGGCAGGTCGGCCTGGCCGGCTTCGAGAATGCCTATCCTCACGAACTCTCCGGCGGCATGCGCCAGAGAGTCGGGCTGGCGCGCGCCTTGGCGGTCGACGCCGAAGTCCTGCTGATGGACGAACCGTTCTCGGCAGTCGACGAACAGACCCGGCGAAAGTTCCAGGAGGACCTGCTCGGTCTCGTGCAGGACCAGAAGAAGACCTTCATCTTCGTGACCCATTCGATAGAGGAAGCGGTGTACGTCTCGGACCAGGTCGCAATTCTTTTGCCGAGGCCGAGCCGCGTCTCCGAAATCATCCGCCCCTCCAGCTTCCGCGGCAAGGGCGTCGACAACATCCGCCGCGATCCCGAGTATCTCGACATCGTGGACGAGATCTGGACCTCGCTGCGCCGCTACGTGGAATGACGATGACTTTCTTGGGATACCGCCTGCCGGGCATGTCTTCGCTGATCATCTGGGGTCTTCTGTGGGAAGCTGTCGGCCAGTCCGGGCTGACGTTCTTCATCCCGCCGCTTTCGGAAGTCGTCGCGACCCTCTTCAACGTCATTGGCACGGATGCCTTCCAGAAGGCCCTCGCCGAAACAACCTACGCGTTCTGCGTGGGCGTTATGTCTGCCATCTGCATCGGAATCCCGACAGGCATCCTGATGGGGAAGAACCGCCTGCTGGACGAATTGCTGCTGCCGTGGGTGAACGTGTTCCTGAGCGCGCCGCTGACGGCGCTTGTGCCGGTTCTCATGGTCCTGTTCGGCTTCGGCATGAGAGCCATCATCATCACGACGACGCTGTTTGCCATCTGGATCATCATACTCAACGCCCGTGCGGGCGTGAAGCAGATCAACCGGTCACTGGTCGACATGGCGCGGAGCTTCGGCGCCTCCCCGGTGGACGCGTTCTTCAAGGTGTACCTGTGGGCCGCGCTTCCGGAAATTCTCGGTGGCATACGAATTGGCATCATTCGCGCCGTCAAGGGAGTCATTATCGGGCAGCTCCTGATTTCCATCGTCGGTTTCGGCGCGCTGTTCGAGCTCTACGCGGCGAATTTCCTGATGGGGCATTTCTGGGCCGTCCTGATCGTCCTGTTTGCGCTCGCATTCACGATTTCGGAGATACTGGCCTATCTTGAGCGCAAGGTGTCATACTACGCCGCAAAACGGTGATCCCTGCGTCAGTGACGCTCCCTGAGCGTCACCGACCCGAAGCCTCAATGGATCAATTTCGGATTCCGGCGGATTCGGGCTGTCGCCCGCCCGGCAACATCCGGGGCCGGGTCGCTTTTGCCGAGCTCCCGGCAGATTACGATCCGCGAGCCCGGGGCGGCGCGCTGCGCCTGGACGTTCGCCGCTGTGCTGGCTGCAGGCACCTCTCCCGCGACCGGTCCTGTTCCGGCCAGGACCAGAGGGCCGCCCTGCCCTGCAACACCAAGGCCTTCGAGGGGCATTCGGCGGCGTGCCGTCGCCGGCGGCACCGGTCAACATGCGTGGGGTCCTGCCTTCACGCAATCAGCCGCCAACCTTGCGATCCGGGTCCGGACTTTCCTGCTTCCGGGCACATATGAGCAAAGCGGCGCCAAGCAGTTTCCGGGACTCGTCGAAGACTGCAGGACGTTCGCCCCGCCAGCGGTCGTAGAGCCGGTGCGGCGATGGGGCACCTTCCTCGGCCGCCTCGAGCGCCTGTCCCGCTTCCGTGACGAAGTTGGCGATTCGCGCCCGCATGTTGGTCTCGTACGTCTCCCTGTGCCGGGTTTCCATTCTCAGGTGGAAGAGCGAACTGCGCACGCGCGGCCGGAATTCGATCCCGTCGAGCACCCCGGGCACTTCAGCCCAGAGCCTGCGCGCCCGCGCGTAGTGCCTGGAAGCAAGGCGGAACTGACCCGCCTCCCTGGCGATGAACCCGATGTTGGCGATGCTTGTCGCAATGCGCGGATCGCCGTGGCGGAAGAAAAGACGCGCCAGACACCATGCAAAGAGGAATCGCCTTCGCGCGAGCGAAACGTCGCCGCTCTCCCATGCGGCATTGCCGCGTTCCTGCCAACGCTCCCACAGGATGTCCGAGCGCCGCCAGCCTGCGGCCAGCGCCGCCTGCCATTCGGCACTGCCAGTCTCAGATTCCGAGGTACGCCGCGCGAACATGTTCGTTGTCGTGCAGTTCGTCTGCCGGGCCTTCCAGTGCCAGTGACCCTGTTTCGAGAACGTACGCGTAATCCGCAAGCTCGAGTGCCAGTTCCGCATTCTGTTCGACGAGAATGACCGGAACGCCCTGGGCGTTGACCTCACCGATTATCTTCGCGATCTCCTCGACGATCTTCGGAGCGAGACCCATGGAAGGTTCGTCCATCAAGAGGAGTTTCGGTTTTGCCATGAGGGCGCGGCCGATCACCAGCATCTGCTGTTCGCCCCCGGACATGGTCTTGGCCAGCTGAGTTCGCCGCTCCAGAAGCAGCGGAAACCGGTTGTAGACCTCCTCAAGGTCCCGTGCGACCGTTGCCCTTTCCTGGCGAAGAAAGGCTCCGGTCCGGAGGTTCTCCTCGACGGTCAGGTCCGGGAAAATGCGTCGTCCCTCCGGGACGTGGGCGATGCCCCGGGCAACGATCTGGTCGGGCGCCAGGTGGTCAATCCTTTCTTCGGCGAAATGGATCTCTCCTTCCTGGAGCCTGGTCAGGCCCGAGATCGCCCGCAGGGTCGTCGTCTTACCCGCACCGTTGCTTCCGATGATGGTGACAATCTGGCCGTCAGGAACCTTGAGCGAGATGTCGCGGATCGCCGATACCTTGCCGTAGGTGACTGCGACGGCTCTCAGCTCAAGCAACATGGCGCGCACCCCCGAGGTAAGCCTCGATGACATCCGGGTGGTGACGGATTTCCTGCGGGTTGCCTTCGGCAAGAAGCCGTCCGAAACTCATGCAAGTGATCCGGTCACAAAGCCCCATGATCGCGTGCATGTCGTGCTCGACAAGGAGAATCGTGACTCCGGTGCTCCTGAGCTTGACCATCAGTTCCATCATCCGGCGGGTCTCTTCCGGGTTCATTCCCGTGAAGGGTTCATCAAGAAGCACGACGTCGGGGCGCGCGGCCAGTGCAACCGCCATGCCAAGCGCTCTCTGATGGCCGTGGGGAAGATCGCCAGCCAGATCGTCTGCCAGCTCGGCGAGGCCGAAGAAGTCAAGCGCTTCCTCAGCGCGGGCCCGGGCGGCACGGCGGTTCGCCTTGTCCACCCCCGCCATCGCGGCGAAGATGTTCGGCGGGAAACTCATGTGGGTGCCAATCAGCACGTTCTCCAAGACCGTGAGCTCGGCAAACAGCGTCGAGTGCTGAAAGGTTCGAACGACACCGCGCCGTGCGACTTCGTACATCCTGAGCACGGAAATCGTTTCGCCGCGCAGGCGGACCTCGCCGCCGGTCGGCTTGTAGAAACCCGACACGACATTGAAAGTGGTCGTCTTGCCCGCGCCGTTCGGGCCGATCAGCCCGTGAATCGCACCACGCTCGACCTTGAACGAAAGGCGGTCGATCGCTGTCAGTCCGCCGAAGCGCATGGTCAGGTCATCGATCTCGAGAACGGGAGGGGACATGTATCGTGCTACTCCATGGCCTCGGTTTCGCCGGCCTTGTTCTTCCTCGCATTTCGCCCGGAAAACGCGCCACGGACGAGGCTCTCCAGTCCCTTGGGCATGAACAGCACCGAAAGGATCAGGATGAGCCCGTAAATCAGCGGCCGCATCTGCTCGAATCCCGCCTCGCGCAGGACGATCTCGTTCAGAATCGTGAGAACCACGCAGCCGAGGATCGGCCCGTAGAATGTTGCGGTTCCGCCGACGATCGTCCAGGTCAACACGAACACCATCTGCTCCACGTCGAAGCTGTTGGGGTTGATGGTGCCGATGTAGTGAGCCAGGAGCGCGCCCGACAGCCCTGCGAATCCCGAGGCGAGAACAAAGGCGAGCGTGCGGTAGGCCCGCACGTTGACGCCGGACGCCTCCGCGAGCCTGTCCTGCCAGTGGACCGCGTGAAAGGTGAGTCCTACCGGTGAGCGCTCGATCCTCCACATGACCCAGAGCGACACTCCGACCACGGCCAGGGCAAAGTAGTAGTAGCTGACTGGTTCGAAGAAGTCGAAGGCATAGATCCCGATGTCGAAATCGGGCATCGGGTCGATCTTCTTCAGGCCCTTCGGACCGCCGAACGGATCCCGGAACCGCTTCCAGAGCAGCCGAATGATCTCACCGGCGGCGAAGCTTCCGATCAGGAAGTAGAAGCCCTTCATCCGGAACAGCGGGAAACTGAGGGCCAGCGCGATCATCGCCGCAGTGACGGCCCCGAGGAGCATCGCGACCGGCACGTAGATGCCCAGGCGCTTGGAAAGCAGCGCGGAGGCATAAGCCCCGACTCCCATGATCACCACGTGGCCGAGCGACCACTCGCCCGTGAGGGTAAGGAGCCTGTAGGATGCGACCAGCAGGACGTTGATGGTCAGGAAGACCAGGATTTCCTGCTGCGAGAAGCTCAGCGCATGGGGCAGCGCCAGCAGGACTGCCCCGAACCCGATAAGTGCTGCGAGTTTCGTCACCGGACTATGCACGATCCGTTGACCCGAACAGCCCGGTAGGCTTGACGATCAGCACGACCAGCAACAGCAGCAGGCCGACGATGTCCGCGATGACCCCGTCGAAGAACGTGGTGACGAATGTGTGGACGAAGGCATAGGCGACCGCCACGATGACCGCGCCCTCAAGCGATCCGATGCCACCGACGATGATCACGATGAAGGCGGTGACGATCACCGAATGCCCCATGTGGGGGTTGACCGAAATCAGGGGCGCAGTCAGGGCACCTGCAACGCCTGCGAGCGCCGCACCGATGAACATCGCGATTCGCGCGGTCTGGTTGATCGAGATTCCCTGGAGGGCTGCCGCCTCCGGATCCTGGGCGCTGGCGCGAAGCGCCCAGCCGAAGCGGGTCTTCTTGAGGAATGCCCAGAGGCCGGCGAGCAAGACCACGGCGGCGAGGATCACGGCCAGCCTGAAGACGGGAAGCCTGACCCTTTCGGTGATGACGATGACTTCCTGGGTCACGGGCGGCACGTGCTCCATGCGCACGCCGAAGCCCATGGACACCAGCGCCTGCAGGATCATGAGGAATCCGATCGAGGCAACGAGCCCGCCAAGCGGGTTGTCGCGGAGCGGTCGAAAGAACGCCCGTTCCATGCCGAGGCCCACGATGCCGACGAATGCCATCCCGACCGCCACCGCGACCAGGTACGGCAGGTTCCAGTCCGCGTAGACCGCGACGATCGCGTATGCGCCCAGCATGAAGAGTTCGCCATGGGCGAAGTTGATCACTCCCATGACGCCAAAAATGAGGACGAGGCCGACGGCCACGAGCGAAGTGTAGCTGGCGGCGTAAAGGGCGTTCAGCCCGGTCTGCGCGAGAAGTTCAACCATCGTCCTGCTGCGCGTTCAGTCCGGAGTTTCGGGCGGAGCGCAGGGAGAAACGCACCGCCCTTGGGGATATCGCAGAATGATGTCGCGCGAAATCCGCCTTACGTGCGCTGGTCCCACATCTGCCCGTAGGCGGACATGTGCTTCTTCAGCAGTTCACCGTGCTTTGCGTACCACTCGGGAATCGAGCGGAATTCCTTGATCGTGGCCTTGCCGCCCTCAATGACGACGATTGGCCAGTTGCCGACGAGGGCATTGTCGATCCCGAACAGATCCTTGCCCCACCAGGCCGCTTCGCCGAAGGCGTGGAGACCGGTGCCCCCCTCCTTCATCGCTGCGAGGACCGCGTCCGGTTCGGCCGAGCCGGCCTTCTCCGCACCGGCCTTCCAGAGGTCCATGATCGAGGCGTACTCCCAGCTCACCGCGCCCCACTGGTCGGCGCCGTAGCGAGACGCGTACTCCGCATAGAACTCGTTCGGCATCTGGAAGTTGATGCTCTCGTCATTTAGCGCCGGATCGTCGAAATCCGGGAACTGGAACACAAAGCCTTCCATGAACTCCTCGGACGTCTTGGCAACGATCTGCTGGTAGAAGTCCGCGGTGCAGGAAATCACCTGTCCTCCGTAGCCCTGCTGGAAGAGCTGTTCGCAGATCGGGTGGACGTAGTCCGCGTAGCAGGTGTCGAGGCACACGATGTCCGGATTGCCGGATATCAGCCGCGTCACAACCGGCGCGAAATCCGTGGTCGCCGGGTCGAAGAGCAGGGGATCGTCCTGCATCTTGATGCCCGCAGCCTCGAACGCAGCCAGGTAGGTCGCGACAGAGGGCAGTCCGAGGGCGTCGTCCTGGGCGCACATGACCGCTGTCTTCAGTTCCGGCATGTTGTCCGCCAGCCACTCGACGCCGGTGACGTTGTAGATCGGGTGCACCTCGCACGGCGCGATCAGGGTCGTCGTGTCAGGCGAGAGATCCGACGGCAGCAGGGTCGAGAACAGCATGCCGGTCCTGTCGGCCACGGGTTGCGCACCGGGCCAGGTGTCACCACCCAGCATCATGATGAACTTGACGCCGTCCTCGCGGATCAGCTTGGTCGCGCCGGTCCGTGCCTTGGCCGGATCGTACTCGTTGTCGTAAGCCACGAACTCGACCGCGTGGGCCTCGCCTCCGATGTTGATGCCTCCAGCCGCGTTGATCCACTCTCCCCAGATCAGGCATCCGTCAAGTCCGGGCTTGCCCCACGCAGCCACAGGGCCGGTCAGGGGAGCGAGAAACCCGATCTTCACCACCTTGTCGGCCGCGAACCCCGTTCTGGGCAGGATTGCGGCCGCCGCCGCGGACCCTGCTACAGCTGCACCCGAACCCAGAAGCTTGCGGCGGGTGAGAACGTCTTTGAACATCTTGGCAACCATCTTGTTTCCTCCTAGTTCTTTGACCTTTCAGCCGTATCGATTTCGTGCCTGGCGAAATCCGTCATGCCGTCAACGCCTGCCCAACCGCATCTATACCAAATCATTAATTCCGGATGGCTTTCCTCAAAGCGTACACGAAATCTGCGCCAATTTCAAGCAAAGTTAATCCAATATGCCGGAAAGGGTGTAATCGTGGATCAGAATTGGTCAATGAAAGTCTCACTCCCCGCCCTTGGCTGCGGCACCTCAAGACATTGTGCGGGCGGCCGATCGCCAGGAGCGCCGGTGCGCGCGCTGCGGCGAGGTCGCGGCCTCAGGGAAGGGTCCGGATCCCGAGGCTTGGAAACGATTTCCTTGGCGGGGACGGATTCCATGCGTGCCGGGCCTGCGCTCCTGGCGCGTCCCTCGACGAGGCCGCAACAGGGTCCGGGATCGACCCCAGGGCCGAGCCCCGGGACCCTTTCAAGGGAAGTCGCCCCGTGCAGCCTCCGCTCCACCAGAGCACGAATTCGTCGAAGCGTTTCTGGAAGCGCTTCGTGCGGGGACTGTGGCACCTGCCCATGGCCAACCGCTTCGGGTTCGGGCACGACCGACGTCCGTTCCAGGATCTCGTGCGCCCAGTGGTCGCGGGTCACCCAGGCCTCGCCCGGGGGATTCCCGGGGCGAATGCCGTAGCCAAGCCAGACATCGGCGACGCGCCGTGCTTCGGCTTGGCGGCCCCGGAGCAGAAGCCACGGAGCGGACCGGAGCCATGGCTCGCTGTCTTTCGGCGGGATGGGTCTGGGGCTTTCCTTCCCCGGAGGCCTCGACGGCGCCGGTCAGGAGGAGCTTTCCCTCCGCGCTGCGTCCCACTCCGCCTGTTTCCGCGAGTTCGTTCCCAAAGACCGGAACAATGTCTCGTGGCGCAAGCCGGCACATCAGGCGCGGCCGTCGCCCACACGAGATCGGGTCAGCTTCAAGGCATTGCCGCGAAGTGAAGGCGGCCTCCGCTGTCGCGGAGGCCAGTTCACCTTAGCGCAATGGCGCGCACCGGGTCAGTTCAGCGCAGCATCCGTGATCACGTGCGTCCAGGCCGAGTCGCCCGGATCGGCCGTGATCACTGGATCCGAACCGCCCGCGAGAAGCGTGTCGACCGTGCGTTGGAAGTCGGCCGGAACAAGCGCGCCGTTGGAGCCGGCCGTCAGTTTGGCGATCTCGCCCATCATGCGCTTCTGATGCCGTTCGGTCTGGGCGCCTGTCTCGTCATATTCCAGTACGATCAGGGCGGCCTCGTCCGGGTTGTCTTCGGCATATTTCCAGCCCTTCATCGAGGCCCGCACGAAGCGAACGAGCTTGTCAACCTCTCCCGGGTCGCTCAGCTTGCCCTCCAGGACATAGAGACCGTCTTCCAGCGTCGCCACGCCCTGGTCCTCGTACTTGAAGACCACGAGGTCCTCGGCGCCCAGCCCCGCGTCGATGACCTGCCAGTACTCGTTGTAGGTCATGGTCGAGATGCAAGCCGCCTGACCTTGAAGGATCGGGTCGACATTGAAGCCCTGCTTGAGGACTTCGACGCCGTCCGAGCCGCCCTCGGTCGGAATGCCAAGATGGCTCATCCAGCTCAGGAACGGAAACTCGTTGCCGAAGAACCAGACACCCAGTGTCTTGCCCCTGAAATCGTCCGTGGTGGCCACGCCGGCATCCTTGCGGCAGGTGAGCATCATGCCGGAAGACTTGAATGGCTGCGCGATGTTGACAAGCGGCAGGCCCTTTTCGCGTGCGGCAAGTGCCGCCGGCATCCATTCGACGGTCACGTCCGCGCCGCCGCCAGCTATGACCTGGGTCGGCGCAATGTCCGGCCCGCCGGGCTTGATCGTGACGTTCAGGTTCTCGTCCTCGTAGTAGCCCTTCTCGAGCGCCACGTAGTAGCCCGCAAACTGCGCCTGCGTCACCCACTTGAGCTGCAGCGTCAGGTCGTCGAGGGCAAGGGCAGGCGCCCCGCCCAGCGCCAGCGCCACCGCGCTGGCAAACACTTGTTTCTTCATGGCTTATCTCCTTTCAGCCGTTGCTTTCATCGTTGCGATGGGTGCCAGAAAGTCACCCAACGTTCCACGAGCGTGACCGCTCCGTAAAACAGGGTTCCGGCCAGTGCGGCCACCGCTATCTCGGACCAGACCATGGCCAGCTCCAGCGTGCCGACCGAAGTCGAGATCCGAAATCCCATTCCCCGCGTGGGCGAACCGAAATACTCGGCGACAATGGCCCCGATCAGGGCAAGCGTCGTCGCGATCTTGAGCCCGTTGAACACGAACGGCATGGCTGCGGGCAACCGCAGCTTCAAAAGCGTCTGCCAGTAGCTCGCCGAATAGGTCCGCATCAGGTCGCGCTGCATCGCCGCCGTGTCGGCAAGTCCCTGCACCGTGTTCACGAGTATCGGAAAGAACACCATTACGACCACAACGGCGGCCTTGGACTGCCAGTCGAATCCGAACCAGTTGACCAGGATCGGCGCGGTTCCCACAATGGGCAGTGCGGCCACGAAGCTGCCGACGGGGAGCAGTCCGCGCCGCAAGAACGTGGAGCGATCTATTGCGAGCGCGACCGCAAAGGCCGCGAGGCAGCCGATCAAGTAACCGGAAATCGCGCCCTTCAGCGCGGTCTGCCGAAAGTCGATCCAGAGCGTGCCCGTCTCCGCAGCGAACGTCTCGGCAATGACCGTCGGCGCCGGCAGGATGACCTGCGGCACGTCCAGGCCACGCACCACGAGTTCCCAGGTCGCCAGCACCGACACGCCGAACACCAACGGCACTGCAACCCGACCGACATGCGACGAAGCCAGCGGGGAGTCCGCGATGCGCATGTTCAGCCACCAAGCAGCCATCAACAGCGCGATTGCCGCCAAGACAAGCGTCATGGCTCGACCTCCGCAAGGTTGCGGTGGACGGCGCCTCCGCCCGAGCCGCACGGCATGCGCCGCGTCCTTCCACGCGTCGGTGACACCTCGCTGACCGGGAGCGACGCAGCCTCGTTCGAGGCCGGTGCGCTCTTCCTCGATGCGTGCAGAAACGGGGTTTGCCAGCCCTCGAACGCCCGTCTCATGGCCGGTGCGCGGCTCATCTTGCGAATCCCATTCTTTGAAGCGCCAGCGATTGCAGCGCGGCGACGATGGTCACAAGCGCGGCTGCGAGGCAGGCTGCCGCGATCAGCGCAGACCAGATCATGAGCGGGTTCCCGAACTGGTCGCCGATCAGGATGCGCGCGCCGAGCCCCTGGATCGCGCCGGTCGGCAATTCGCCCACGATCGTGCCAACCAGAGCCGCCGCGATGCCGACCTTGAGCGACGTGAAGAGATAGGGGACCGAAGCTGGCAGCCTGAGCTTCCAGAACGTCTGTCCGGCGCTCGCGGAATAGGTCTTCATCAGGTCGATCTGCATGGGCCCGGGCGACCTCAGCCCTTTCACCATGCTCACCAGCACGGGGAAGAAGCAAAGGTATGCCGAGATGATCGCCTTCGGCACCGTGCGGCCTTCCACGCCCAGCGTCGCCAGCACCACGATGATCATCGGGGCGATCGCGACGATCGGGATGGTCTGGCTGATGATGGCCCAAGGCATCAAGCTCATGTTGGCGGTTCTCGAATACACGATCGAAACCGCCATTCCGATTCCGACCACCGTGCCGAGAGCGAAGCCCCAAAGCGTTGACTGCAACGTGATCCAGCCGTGGAAGACCAGCGAGCGTTTCGACGTTACCTTGGTGTCGAGCACGGTCTTCTTCAGTTCGGCGGCGACCTGGTGCGGCGCCGGCAAGCGCGGGCGGTCCTGACTCATCGTGTCCGCGACGATGTCTGCGAATGTGAGTTCCTGGCCCGCGCGGTCCGCCTGGGCGACCGTCCAGCCGGCGTTCATCGGCACCACCGCCACGTACCAAAGCGCAAGAATCGCGGCGAGCACCGCCAGGACCGGCAGGACCCGGTTCATGCAACGCCCTCCCCGCCAACGGCATTGCCGCGCGGACAAGAGAGCGAAATCTCGAGGAGCCCATGCATGAAACCTTCAATCTCCATAGGACTGCCCCGCCCTCAGACCCTTGCGCACACGCTGCGCGACCTCCAGGAATTCGGGCGTGTCGCGGATGTCCAGCGGACGATCCCTCGGCAGCGGATTGTCGATGATGTCCGTTATGCGTCCTGGCCGGGGCGACATGACGACGATTCTCGTCGACAGGTAGACGGCTTCCGGAATCGAGTGGGTCACGAAGCCAATTGTCTTTCCCGTATGGTCCCAGAGTCTCAGGAGCTGTTCGTTCAGGTGATCCCGCACGATTTCGTCGAGCGCCCCGAAGGGCTCGTCCATCAGGAGGATGTCGGCGTCAAAGGCGAGCGCCCGGGCAATTGAGGCCCGCTGCTGCATGCCGCCCGAGAGCTGCCACGGATGCTTGTTCTCGAAACCCGACAGTTCCACCAGTTCAAGCACGCGATTGACGCGGTCAGCCATCTCCGACCTGGAATAGCCCATGATCTCCAGGGGCAGGCGCACGTTTCCGGCAATCGTTCGCCAAGGATACAGACCCGCCTCCTGGAACACGTAGCCGTATGCACGGTCGCGGCGCGCCTCGTCCGGACTCATGCCATTGACCCGAACCTCGCCGCCCGTCGGCTTTTCAAGCCCCGCAACCACGCGCAGAAATGTCGTCTTTCCACAGCCGGACGGCCCGATGAACGACACGAATTCCCCCTTGCCGATCCCCAGCGTGACATCCCGCAGCGCCTGAATCGCGCCATCGCCGGTCTCGAACGTCAGGTCGAGACCATTTGCCTCTATGGCGTCAGGCTGTGACACTTTCCGTCCTCCGCCGCCGATCCTCAGACCCCGCTCGCGGGAATGCCCGTCCGCTCGACGGGACGGGGTGCAGTCAGTTCCTTCCAGGACGAGAGCGCCCGGTTCACCGGCGTGTTGGGTTCACGGCGAACGAATAACCCATGGCCTTCCTTTGCCCTGACTTCGCCGTCATGGACCGCGACATGCCCGCGTGTCAGCGTGAAGCGCGGCAAACCCTTGACGTGCTTGCCCTCGAACACGTTGTAGTCGATGGCGGACTGCTGATTCTCCGCCCTGATTGTCTTTTCCTTGTCCGGGTCCCAGACGACAATGTCGGCATCCGAGCCGACGAGAATTGCACCCTTCCTCGGATAGCAGTTCAGGACCTTCGAGATGTTCGTCGAGGTCACGGCCACGAATTCGTTCGGCGTCAGCCGTCCGGTGTTGACGCCGTGCGTCCAGAGCATCGGCATCCGGTCTTCCAGCCCGCCGGTGCCGTTGGGGATCTTGGTGAAGTCGCCGACGCCGTAGCGCTTCTGCTCGGTCGTGAAAGCGCAGTGATCGGTTGCAACGACCGAGAGCGAGCCGCTCTGCAGGCCAGCCCACAGCGAATCCTGGTGCTTGCCGTTCCGAAAGGGCGGCGACATCACGCGGCGTGCGGCGTGATCCCAGTCCGCATTGAAATACTCCGACTCGTCCAGCGTGAGATGCTGGATCAGCGGCTCGCCCCAGACCCTCTTGCCCTGCTGCCGTGCACGCCGGATCGCTTCGTGCGCCTCCTCGCAGGACGTGTGCACGACATAGAGCGGGACGCCCGCCATGTCGGCGATCATGATGGCGCGGTTCGTGGCCTCGCCCTCGACCTGCGCGGGCCGGGAATAGGCGTGTGCCTCCGGACCGGTGTTGCCCTCGGCCATCAGCTTGGCCTGCAGTTCCGCCACGACATCACCGTTTTCGGCGTGCACCAGCGCAATGCCGCCAAGCTCGGCGAGCCGCTTGAACGACGCGTACATCTCGTCGTCGTTCACCATCAACGCGCCCTTGTAGGCCATGAAGTGCTTGAAGGTCGTAATGCCTTCCTTCTCGATGACCGTGGCCATTTCGTTGAAGACCTGTTCCCCCCACCACGTCACCGCCATGTGGTAGGAATAGTCGCAATTGGCGCGAGTCGACTTGTTGTGCCACATGGCAAGCGCGTCATGGAGTCCCTGTCCAGGAGACGGCAAGGCGAAGTCGACGACCATCGTTGTGCCGCCGGAAAGCGCCGCGCGCGTGCCGGATTCGAAGTCGTCCGAACTGTAGGTTCCCATGAACGGCATTTCGAGGTGGGTGTGCGGATCGATGCCTCCTGGCATCACGTAGCAGCCAGTCGCATCGAGTTGCTCGTCGCCGTTCAGCCCAACGCCGATGTCCACTATCCGGCCACCTTCGATCAGGACGTCAGCATCGTAGGTAAGGTCATGGGTTACGACAGTGCCGTTCTTGATAGCTGTGGTCATGTTGTCCTCTCCGTTGATGCGCCCTTGGTGCCGTCCCTGCTGTTCCAGCTTGCCGTCCTGGAGAAACCGATCCCTCTTGTACTGCATTCCCGGTCATTGAACGATCTCTCCGTCACGCCATTCGTCGCTGCTGTCCGCAGCCTCCGCGACCGTTCCGCGCCCGTGCCGGCATCCCGATCGTGCGCCGCTCGAGGACACCTTCACATGCGCCCTCCGACGCTGGCCTTCGCAGGTCCCTCACTCCACGATCTCCGCCACATCGACAACGGCGTGAAACAGGACGTCAGCGCCTGCCCGAGCCCATTCAGGGGAGATCTCCTCCGACTCGTTGTGACTCAGTCCGTCCACGCATGGACACATCACCATCGCCGTGGGGGCCACGTCGTTGATCCAGCATGCGTCGTGACCAGCTCCGCTGACGATGTCCATGTGACTGTGACCCAATCGGTCGGCGGCTTCACGAATGGCATTGACGCAGTTCTCGTCAAAGGCCGGCGGGTCGAACTGGCCGACGATCTCGCATGCAAACCCGGTTCCTATGTCGTGGCAGAGTTTGGGAGCCCGCTCCATGAACTCGTCAACCATGGCGTTGAGCTTGTCCAGAAGATGCGTGCGCATGTCCACGGTGAACACCGCCTTGCCCGGGATGATGTTGCGGCTGTTCGGATGCACGTCGACATGGCCGATCGCGCCAACCGCGTTTGGCTGGTTCGCCATGGCGATCTCGTGCACGAGTTCGGTCACCAGCGCCAACCCGCGGCCTGCATTCTTGCGCATGTGCATTGGGGTCGAGCCCGTGTGGCTCTCCTTTCCGGTGACCGTGCACTCGATCCAGCGCAGCCCCTGCCCATGTGTAACGACGCCAATGTCCCTGCCCTCGGCCTCCAGAATCGGCCCCTGCTCGATATGAAGCTCGAAGAAAGCCTTCATCTTCCGGTCACCGATCGGCTCCTTGCCCTTCCAGCCAATCCGCTCCAGTTCGTCACCGAAGCGCTTGCCTTCCGCGTCCACGCGGTCATAGGCCCAGTCGCGATCATGCTTGCCCGCAAAGACACCCGAGGCCAGCATCGCCGGGGCAAAGCGTGTGCCCTCCTCGTTGGTCCAGTTGGTCACGACGATGGGATGGCGGGTCCTGATGCCGAGGTCGTTCAATGTCCTGACGATTTCCAGACCGCCCAGAACGCCCAGAACGCCGTCGTACTTGCCGCCCGTAGGCTGCGTGTCGAGATGGCTTCCGACATAAACGGGCAATGCATCCGGTTCGGCGCCCTCGCGGCGGGCGAACATGTTGCCCATCTCGTCAACGCCCATCGCGCAGCCGGCCTCTTCACACCAGCGCTGGAACAGCGCGCGCCCCTCGCCGTCTTCATCGGTCAGGGTCTGGCGATTGTTGCCACCGGCAACGCCGGGGCCGATCCTGGCCATATCCATGATCGCGTCCCAGAGACGCTCTCCGTTTATCCTGAGGTTTTCCCCGGGCGGCGCCATGGCTGCACTCCCTTTCGCCCAACTCCCCGCTTCCGGGAGAGTTTGACCAATTGGTCAGGATCACGCTACCATGGAGCGACGCGCAGTCAAGGAATTCAATTCACCCGCTCGACGGACAACGGGTCGGCCATGCCAGCGACAGCCGCACGAACGCGGATACAGGAAAAGAACATCAGCGCCATCCTGGAAGCGGCGCTGGAAGTGTTTTCGAGAGCCGGGTTTCGCGGCGCAACGCTGGATCAGATCGCTCGTGCCGCCAGCCTGTCAAAGCCCAACCTCCTCTACTACTTCGAGTCCAAGGAAGCCATTCACCGTACGCTCCTGTCAGAACTTCTCGATGCCTGGCTGGCTCCGCTGCGCGCGCTGGACTCCGGCGGCGAACCCGTCGACGAGATTGTCCGCTACGCGATGCGCAAGCTCGACATGGCCCGCGAACTGCCGCGCGAGAGCCGGCTGTTCGCGAACGAGATCGTTCAGGGCGCCCCGCACATACTCGACATCATCGAGGGGCCGCTGAAGAAGCTGGTCGACGAGAAGGCATCGCTGATCCGAAACTGGGCTGCAGAGGGCAGAATTGCCGAAGTGGATCCCTATCACCTGATCTTCTCGATCTGGGCCACAACGCAGCACTACGCCGATTTTGACGCGCAGGTGCGCGGGATCCTGCGATCCGAGCGCGCGCAGCACTTTGACGATGCTGCAAGGTTCCTGACGCATCTTTACCGGACTGCGCTGACACCCAAGTGAACGGAGCCGCCCGGACGTGCCGTGAAAGCGACCGGCGCCCCGTCATTCGGCTGCGCAGGCTCCCGGATTGTTGGGATGCGTCGTCCAGTTGCCGTAGTCTGCAACCACGGCCTCGCCGGTACGGGCGTCAACGGCGCCAGGTGCAAGTTCTTCCATGGTGATGCAGTTTTCCACCGGGCAGACGTTGACACACAGGTTGCAGGCCACGCACTCCTCGTCGATGACCTCGAACTTTCTCCCGGGATTCATCGCGATCGCCTGGTGCGACGTGTCCTCGCATGCCGCGAAGCAACGCCCGCAACCAATGCAGAGGTCCTGGTCGATCCGTGCCTTGGTCACGTAGTTCAGGTTCAGGTACTGCCAATCTGTGAAGTTTGGCACCGCGCGACCCACGACGTCATCGACCGATGCATGACCCTTCTCGTCCATCCATTCGCCGAGACCCGAAATCATCTCCTGCACGATCTTGAATCCATAGGTCATTGCGGCGGTGCAGACCTGCACGTTGCCCGCGCCGAGCGTCAGGAATTCGGCGGCGTCGCGCCACGTCGTCACGCCACCGATGCCAGAGATGGGCAGCCCCTCCGATTCGGGATCACGCGCGATCTGCGCGACCATGTTGAGTGCGATGGGCCTGACCGCCGGACCGCAGAATCCGCCATGCGTGCCCTTGCCATCGATGGACGGCTCGGGGCTGTAGGTATCAAGATTCACGGAAGTTATCGAAGACACGGTGTTGATCAGCGAAACGGCATCGGCCCCGCCCGCCTTGGCCGCCCGTGCCGGATAGCGGATGTCGGTGATGTTGGGGGTCAGCTTCACTATGACCGGCATGCGGGTGTTCTGCTTGCACCAGCGCGTCACCATCTCGATGTAGTCGGGCACCTGACCGACGGCGCTGCCCATGCCGCGCTCGCTCATCCCGTGCGGACAACCAAAGTTCAGCTCGATGCCATCAGCACAGGTGTCCTCCACAAGCGGCAGGATCGCCTTCCATGCGTCTTCGACGCAGGGCACCATCAGGGACACGACGACGGCACGGTCCGGATAGTCGCGCTTGATCACCTTGATCTCCTCCAGGTTCGTCTCGAGCGGGCGATCAGTGATGAGTTCGATGTTGTTGAGGCCCAAGAGGCGCCTGTCGGCGCCCCAGACCGCGCCGTAGCGGGGCCCGTTGACGTTGACGATCGGAGGCCCGTCCTCGCCGAGGGTCTTCCAGACCACCCCTCCCCATCCGGCATCGAAGGCGCGGCGGACGTTATATTCCTTGTCCGTGGGCGGCGCCGACGCCAGCCAGAACGGGTTGGGCGACCTGATTCCGACGAATTCACATTCCAGGTTGGCCATGGCTTTCCTCCTTTCCGGGCTCAGCCCGGTTCATTCCCGGGGCGCGAGCTCTCGTTGACCTCTTCCTGGCCGACAAGGATTGCGTTGTGAATGTCCTCCGCCGCGTCGCGACCTTCGGCCACCGCCGTCACCGTCAGGTCATCCCCGCCCGAGGTGCAATCGCCACCGGCCCAGACGCCTGGAACCGAAGTGCGTCCGGATTCGTCAACCTTGATCTTGCCACCCTCGAACCGAAGCGCGTCCGGCGCGCCTTCCAGCGTCTGGCCGATGGCCTTGAACACCTGGTCGGCCGCCAGGCGAAATGTCTCGCCGGTGCCTTCAAGGCCGCCTGCGCCGTCGCGCGTGTACTCGAACTCCACCTCCCGCACCGCACCGTTGCCGATGACGCGCACCGGTCGTGCATGCGAGATGATGCGCACCCCCTTCGAAGTGGCAAGATCCTGTTCATAGCGGCTCGCCGACATCCGGTCACGTCCGCGGCGGTAGACGATGGTCACCGTCTCCGCGCCGAGAAGCCTCGATTGAACGGCCGCGTCGATCGCGGTCATGCCTCCGCCGACCACGACGACATTGCGACCGATGGCAAGGTCGGACAGATCTTCCGCCTGCCGCAGATCCGCGATGAACTCGACCGCGTCGTCAACACCCTGCAGGTCCACTCCCTCGATCCGCAGCGCATTCACTCCGGCAAGCCCGATGCCCAGGAAGACCGCATCGTGGTCCTTGATCAGTGCATCGAGATCAAGCCCGCCCGAAAGACGCGTGCCTTGCTCCAACTTGATTCCCCCTATGCCGAGCAGCCATTCAACCTCGGCTTGCGCGAATCCGTCGACCGTCTTGTAGCTGGCGATGCCGTACTCGTTCAGCCCGCCCGGCCTTTGCCGTGCATCGAAGACAAGGACCTCATGGCCGTGCATTGCCAGCCGATGGGCGCATGCCAGCCCCGCGGGACCCGCGCCGACCACGGCAACCCGCTTGCCGGTCTTCTCGGCGCGCCCGTAGGGATGGCCCTCCTTGGCCATCATGGTGTCGGTGGCGAATCGCTGAAGCCGCCCGATCTCGACCGGACGGCCCTCGGCCACCTCCCGCACGCAAGCCTCTTCGCAGAGCGACTCCGTCGGACAGGCACGTGCACACATGCCGCCGAGTATGTTCTGGTCGAAGATCGTCCTGGCAGCGGCTTCGGGAGTGCCCGTGGCGATCTGCCGGATGAATAGCGGAATGTCGATTGTGGTTGGACAAGCGGTCACGCATGGTGCGTCGTGACAGAAATAGCAGCGGTCCGCTGCAACCAGCGCTTCATGCCTGTCGAGCGACGGATGCAGGTCAGCGAAATTCCGGTCAAGGACTTCGCGCGAATGGCGTCCGGCGGCTATTCCAGGCGTCAGCGGATTGTTGGCCATGTGACAGGCTCCGTCGCGACTTGTTTCACGCAGCACAGAATGCCACAATCAGATATTTTATCAATTGGTAAATTTTTGGCCCGCTCGGTCAAGTGACTCGCGGCAATGTCACGCCGCATCAGCGGATTCGATCTTCAGCGTGCATGAAGTTGAGATCACGGGCGGGCGTGACACAGATGACCAAGCCTTTGCCTTGCTCTCCGCGTGCTGGCCAGCAGCCAAGCCCCATGGTGACCGACAAGCGTACGGAGCTTCTGCAAGAAGCGTACGGAGCTTCTGCAAGTGTGCGCAGCAATGCCGTTCAACGGATGTCCACCCGCATTTTCCGCTGTGCCGATGCCATGTCTTGTCGCGACCGGCGCATCAAAGGGAATCCGGACTTCTAGAAGAGACCTTCGATCTCGCCCGCATCGTTGAGGCAAATGGACTCGGCAGCCGGGACGCGCGGCAGGCCCGGCATCGTCATGATCTCGCCGCAGATCACGACAATGAACCCTGCCCCGGCCGAAAGGCGCACTTCCCGAACAGGAAGGCCGTGACCAGTTGGAGCGCCGCGTCGGCTGGGATCGGTCGTGAAGGAATACTGGGTCTTGGCCATGCACACCGGCAGGCTTCCATAGCCCTGCTCTTCCCAGAGCTTGAGCTGGTCCCGGATCTTTTGATCGGCCAGGACCTCGTCTGCACGATAGATGCGCTTTGCGACGGTTTCGATCTTCTCGAACAGGGGCATCTCGTCGGGATAAAGCGGTGCGTATTGCGTGTCTTTCTGATCGATTGTCTCGACAACCTTCCGCGCCAATTCGGCCGAGCCCTTCGAGCCGTCAGCCCAGTGCCTGGACACCACGGCTTCTGATCCGTGCCCTTTCACATAGTTCACCACCTCCTGCACTTCGGCATCGGTGTCCGCCACGAAATGATTGATCGCGACGACGGCAGGCACGCCAAACTGCTTGATGTTCTCAAGGTGCCGTCCCAAGTTGGCGCATCCCTTGCCGACGGCCTCGACATTCTCCTTGCCGAGATCGCCCCTTTCCACGCCGCCGTTCATCTTCAGTGCGCGCAAGGTAGCGACGATGACGACCGCAGCGGGCTTGAGGCCGGCCTTGCGGCACTTGATGTTGAGGAACTTCTCGGCACCCAGGTCCGCGCCGAAGCCCGCTTCCGTGACGACGTAGTCCGCAAGCTTGAGCGCGGTCGTGGTCGCGATGACCGAGTTGCAGCCATGAGCGATGTTCGCGAAAGGACCGCCGTGAACGAATGCCGGATTGTTTTCCAGCGTCTGCACGAGGTTCGGCTGCATCGCATCCTTCAGGAGCACCGTCATCGCGCCGTCAGCCTTGATGTCGCGGCAGAACACCGGCGAGCGATCACGGCGATAGGCGACGATCATGTCGCCGAGGCGCCTTTGCAAGTCCTTGAGATCCGTGGCGAGACAGAGGATCGCCATGACCTCGGACGCCACCGTGATGTCAAAGCCGCCCTCCCGCGGGAAACCGTTGGCCACGCCTCCAAGCGACAGGGTCACCTGCCTCAGGGCACGGTCGTTCATGTCAACGACGCGACGCCAAGCGACACGGCGAACGTCGATGTCCTCCGCATTGCCCCAGTAGATGTGATTGTCGATCATCGCGGACAGGAGCGAGTGCGCCGAAGTGATGGCGTGGAAATCTCCAGTGAAATGGAGATTCATGTCCTCCATCGGAACGACCTGTGCGTAGCCGCCGCCGGCGGCTCCGCCCTTCATCCCGAAGTTTGGCCCGAGAGAGGCCTCGCGAATGCAGATCATCGCCTTCTTGCCAATGGCATTCAGACCGTCGCCGAGACCGACCGTCGTCGTGGTCTTGCCCTCTCCGGCAGGCGTCGGGTTCACGGCGGTGACAAGGATGAGCTTGCCGTCACTGTTGCCCTTGACCGAGTTGATGAACCCTTGGGAAACCTTGGCCTTGTCATGGCCATAAGGAAGAAGGTGCCCTGCCGGAATGCCCAGCCTGTCTCCTATTTCCTGTATCGGTCTCTTCTTTGCTGCGCGCGCGATTTCAATGTCCGACATTGTAGCTTCCTGCTGAGTCAATGGTTGTTGATTTCATGTCTGGATGGCCCGAACGACCAGGTTGGAACGGCCGGCACCCGCTTGCCTGCGGCAGCGGTGCCTGGCTTGGCCAAGGAGACTTCCGGCAGCAAGGGCAGCGCGCGGCCTGCGTGCCGAGTGCTTTCAGAGCGCCCAAATCGATCCGCCCCATCTCACTCTGCCGCGATCGCTTCGACCGCCTCGACACGTACTGCGGCAAACTTGAATTCCGGAATCTTTCCGACAGGATCGAGTGAGGGATTCGTCAAGACGTTTGCGGCAGCCTCGACATAGGCAAACGGCACGAAGACATTGCCTTCGGCAACCGCACGGTCGGCACGCGCCATGATCGTTATCGACCCGCGCCGGGTCGTCAATCGCACATAGTCGCCGGCCACGACGCCCAATTCGCGCAACGTCTTCGGATGCAGCGAGCAATTGGCTTCCGGTTCCACCGCATCAAGCACTTGCGCGCGTCGCGTCATCGAGCCTGTATGCCAGTGCTCCAGCTGGCGGCCCGTGATCAGGACGAAGGGATAGTCGTCATCCGGCAATTCGTCCGGCGGGATCACGTTGGCTGGCGTGAACTTCGCGCGACCGTCAGGCCTCGGAAAGCCGTCCCCGAAGACGATGGCCTGCCCAGGGTCCACGGGTGACAAGGATGGATAGGTGACCGCGCCTTCGCGTTCGAGCCGTTCCCACGTGATGTTGTCGAGCGACTCCATGTTGAGCTTCATTTCCGCGAAGACGTCCGCGGGATGTTCGTAGGACCAGTCAAGGCCAAGACGCTTGGCAAGCTCCACAACGATCCACCAGTCCTCCTTGGCCTCGCCAGGCGGGGCCACCACCTGACGGCCCATCTGGACCTGGCGGTTGGTGTTGGTGACCGTCCCGTTCTTCTCGGTCCACGCCGAGCTCGGCAGGATCACGTCTGCGTAGTTCGCAGTCTCGGTCAGGAAGATGTCCTGCACCACGAGGTGATCAAGCTTGGCCAAGGCGTCGCGGGCATGCTCGACATCCGGATCCGACATCGCCGGGTTTTCCCCGAGGACGTACATGCCGCGTATGTCGCCTTCATGGACCGCCTCCATGATCTCGACGACCGTGAGCCCCTTCTCGTTCGAGAAGTCACCGGACTTCCAGACCGACGTGAAGGCTGAACGTACGCCGTCATCTGTGACGCTCTTGTAGTCCGGCAGGAACATCGGGATCAGGCCGGCATCCGATGCGCCCTGCACGTTGTTCTGGCCCCGAAGCGGATGAAGTCCGGTGCCAGGACGGCCCACCTGGCCGCACATCAGAGCGAGCGAGATCAGGCACCGCGAATTGTCCGTGCCATGAATGTGCTGGGAAATGCCCATGCCCCAGAAGATCATCCCTGCCTTTGCCGTCGCGAAGGTGCGGGCAACATCTCGCAAGACGTCCGCCTCGATGCCGCAGGCGTCGGCCATCTTCTCGGGCGGGAAGCCCTTCAGGTGCTCCTTCATCCCTTCCCAGTCTTCCGTGAACGCCTCGATGTACTGCCGGTCGTAGAGACTCTCCTCCACGATCGTCGACATGATCGCGTTCAGCATCGACACGTCCGCTCCCGGCTTGAACTGGAGCATGTGCGAAGCGTGACGCTGCAGCCCCTGGCCCCGCGGGTCCATGACGATGAGCTTTCCGCCGCGCTTCGCGAACTGCTTGAAGTAGGTTGCCGCAACGGGATGGTTTTCGGTCGGATTGGCGCCGATGACGATTGCCACGTCCGCGTTCTCGATCTCGTTGAAGGTGGCGGTCACCGCACCGCTTCCCACGTTTTCGAGCAGCGCCGCGACCGAGGACGCGTGGCAAAGCCGCGTGCAATGGTCCACGTTGTTGTGGCCGAAGCCCTGCCGAATGAGCTTCTGGAAGAGATAGGCCTCCTCGTTCGAGCACTTTGCCGACCCGAAACCGGCCACATAGGTGTTTCTCTCGTCGCGAAGCCGGGCCATGCCATTGGCCGCCACGTCAAGCGCCTCGTCCCACCCGGCCTCGCGAAAATGCGTCAGGACGTTCCCGGGATCGACGTTGAGCCCTTTCGCAGGCGCGTCGTCGCGACGGATCAGGGGCTTCGTCAGCCGATGCGGATGGTCAACGTAGTCAAAGCCGAAGCGGCCCTTGACGCAAAGGCGGTTCTCGTTGGCGGGACCGTCGGCGCCTTCGACATGAAGAATCCTGTCATCCTTCACCTTGAACGAAATCTGGCAACCGACGCCGCAGTACGGGCAGACGCTGGCAACTTCCCGGTCGTAGTCCTTGCTGTCGCCCTGTACCGTTGCAGGCAGCAGCGCGCCGGTCGGACAGGCCTGAACGCATTCGCCACACGCCACGCAGGTGGACGCGCCCATCGGGTCGTCCTGGTCAAACACGATCTTTGCGTCATGGCCCCGGCCGGCCATCCCGATGACGTCGTTGACCTGCACCTCGCGGCAAGCACGCACGCAGAGATTGCAGTGGATGCACGCGTCGAGGTTTACGCTCATGGCAACGTGGCTGTCGTCAAGCAGTGGGACACGGACCTTGTCAAGGGCCGGAAACCGGCTCTCGGCAACGCCGGTCGCATCCGCCATTTCATGGAAATGCGAGGAACGGTCATGCGGCGCTTCCGGCTGGTCGGCCGCAAGCAGTTCGATCACGAGGCTCCGGGACTTTTCCGCGCGGCGCGAACCTGTACGGACCACCATTCCTTCCGCGACGGGCCTGATGCATGACGCAACGAGCGTCCGCTCTCCCTCGACTTCTACCATGCAGGCGCGGCAGTTGCCGTCAGGGCGGTATCCCGGCGAAGGCTTGTGGCACAGATGCGGAATCGTGAGGCCGCGGCCATGCGCCGCCTCCCAGATCGTGGTGCCTTCCTCTGCCGAGATCTCATTCCCGTCCAAGGTGAACGTGACGGTCATGCGACTGCTCCCGAATCGGCTTGAAGGACACGCCGCCCGCGCCTCGAAGACATGCAGCACGGACGCGCGATGCCTGGGCAGGCAACTGGCTCCCGTCGCGAATCTCCGTTCCGGCCCCGCATGGCACGCACCGCTTTCATATCTCGTCTCCGAAATGCTTCATGACCAGCCGGATCGGGTTTGGCGCCGCCTGCCCAAGGCCGCAGATGGAGGCGTCGGCCATCACCTGGCAAAGATCTTCCAGGAGATCTTGGTCCCAGGATTCGCGTTCCATGAGTTTCACGGCCTTCTCGCATCCCACGCGGCAAGGGGTGCATTGGCCGCAGCTCTCGTCCTCGAAGAACTTCAGCATGTTCAGCGCGGCGTCGCGGGCCCTGTCCTTGTCCGAAAGGACAACGACGGCAGCGGATCCGATGAAGGTGTCGTGGGGCTGGAGCGTGTCAAAGTCCAGCGGAACATCGTCCAGGGATGCCGGCAGCAACCCGGCGGACGGCCCCCCCGGCTGGTATGCCTTGAACTCGTGCCCGTCTGCCATGCCGCCCGCAGCCTCGATGACGTCCAGAATGGTGGAACCCGCTGGAAGAAGATACACGCCGGAACTTGCTACCCGTCCCGACACGGAATAGCTGCGCAGGCCCCTGCGTCCGTTCTTTTCGGTCGCGTTCAGGCATTCCGGTCCCTCGCGGCATACCCTTGCAACCCAATGGAGCGTCTCAACGTTGTGCACGAGCGTCGGGCGTCCGAAGACGCCAACTTCAGCGACGAAGGGCGGACGATGGCGCGGCAGGCCACGCTTGCCTTCGATCGACTCGATCATCGCGCTCTCCTCGCCGCAGATGTAGGCACCTGCCCCTCTTCGAAGATCGATGTAGCCCGGAGGCACGATGTCCTCTGCTTCGAGCTTGGCGATTTCGCTTCGGAGGATTTCCAGGATCGCGGGGTACTCGTCGCGCATGTAGATGAAACAGGTCTCAGCCTCGACGGCCCAGGCCGCCACCAGCATGCCTTCCAGGAAAAGATGTGGCGTGCGCTCAAGGTAATAGCGGTCCTTGAAGGTGCCGGGCTCGCCTTCATCGCCGTTCACCGCCAGATAGCGCGGTCCGGGATTGGCCCTTACGAAACCCCATTTCTTGCCGCTCGGAAAACCCGCGCCGCCAAGCCCGCGCAGGCCGCTTTCGAGGACCTGCTGCTGCACATCTTCCCAGTCGCCAACTTCACGCAACTTCAAGAGCGTCTCGTATCCGCCTGATCTTCTGTAGGTTTCAAAGCCTTCATACTCCGGAATCTCGGCATGCGTATGCCCGGCCGAGATTGCCCTCTGAACCCTTTCCAACGTCGCATGGTCGACATGGTTATGACCCAGTTCCAGCGTCGGCGCCGTATCGCACCTGCCCATGCAGGGCGCACGGACCACGCGGACCCTGGAAGCATCGAGTCCCTCTTCCAGGGCATGCCTGAGCTGAGCAGACCCGGCCATTTCGCAAGACAATGAATCGCAAACCCGCACGGTAAGTTCGGGAGGCGGAGTCTCGCCTTCCTTCACGACGTCGAAGTGGGCGTAAAACGTTGCGACTTCGTACACTTCAGTCTGTGCCAGCCGCATTTCCTCGGCCAGTGCAGCAACATGGGCTGCCGAAAGATGGCCGTACCTGTCCTGCACGAGGTGCAAGTGCTCAATGAGCAAATCACGGCGACGCGGCCGGTCACCAAGCAACGCGCGGATGTCCGCCAGCGATTCCTCGTCGACCTGGCGACCCTTGGGCGCATGTCGACTTCGCCCCGTGCGCCCTTGTTTCCAGATGCCCTTTGGATCGTCCAATGGTGCCATGCGTGCTCCTTTTCCTGAACAATGTGCATTCAGGAGAACGTATCGTCAAATCGGAAAATCGAATTGTTTGATAAGAAACGCTTATTGACCGGTTGGGACCACAGTGCTCCGAAGCGCCTCGACCACGGGGATTCCGCGGGTGCGTCTCGGCGTCACGAGGGCTACGGGCTTTGAGATCACCGGCTCGATCATCGGCAACAGGGCGGCGCCACCAAGCGTGCCGAGCGAGTCGACCAGAACCTGTGGCAGCACGGTTGCACCCATTCCCTCGCGCGCCATGGCGATTGCGGCGATGAAGCCACTGGTTTCGGCAACGACGGCAGGATGTGCGCCAATGCTCTCGAACACGTGGTCGAGTATCCGCCGGTTCTGCATTTCGGGCTCGAGAAGGATGAGCGGCATTTCCGCCGCCTCCGTCCAGGTGACCGCCTCTGCGGCGGGAGGCGCCAGATGTTCAGGTGCAAACAGGATGTACTGCTCGTCGTACAGTCTTTCCACGCGCAGAAGATCGGTGGACGCACCTTCCGAATACGTCAGTCCTGCATCGAAGCGCCCGTCATCCACTCCCTGCTGGATGGAAAGCGAGTTGGTCGTCTCGATTCGCGGGCGAATTCCCGGGAATCGTGCACGGAGCCGATTGGCCGCAAATGCGGCATAGGCCGACGACGTCGGAATCGTGCCGATCATGAGCGCCCCCGTGACATCGCCCTTGGCCGCGCGAACTTCCTCCTCCAGCGTACGGACCCTGTCCAGAATGGCTCGGGCATGCGCCACCACGGTCTCGCCTTCCGCAGTCAGTCCCTGGAACCGGTTGCCGCGCTTGACGATCTGGATGCCCAGACGTTCTTCCAACTGACGAATGCGCATTGAGAACGCCGGTTGGGAAAGGCCGCAGTCGCTTGCGGCGCGCGCGAAGTGGCGATGGCGCGTCAGCGCCAGCAGGCAATTAAGGTCCCTGAGATCGAGCATGTGCAACTTCCCGCCGGTTCCTGATGCACATGGACGCGCGACGGTGCAAGAGGCACCTTCCAGACGAACGCATCCCTTTGGCCCGCTTCAGGCCATTTCGGGTCGGGCCGGTTTCCATTGCAGGACATCGGACCCGGAGGGCACATTCGGCAGAATTCTCCCTCACCTGTGGGATTCTCACCTGTTGAATGGCGAAGCCGCAGAAGAGTACCCGCCTCAATCCGCTCACTCGTTGCGTGGAACCATTCTTCTACGCCCCTTGCGCCCCGCATCAATGAATTCGCCCAGAACTTTGTCGGCGAACATCGGGCTGAACGACCCGCGCCGCCCGTTCGGGTCAAGATGAAATGAAGTTTCCAGACACTACTGTCCCGTTAAGCTCACGGGAATTTCTTGTAACCGCCCATAATGAATGAGGAAAAGTGGCTTTCAGGGGTGTCACCGACTTGAACTGCCCGGGCCCGAAATTCATGCTTTCCAGCCGATGCCCCAATTTGGAGAGCCCCAACCATGTACTCCGGCAAACTGGTGTTCGCGCAAGTCATGGATCATCTGCCGATGCACATCCTTCGGCGCTGCATCGAACGCTACAACGGTCATCGGCGGGTCAGGCGCTTCAGCTGTCAGGACCAGTTCCGCAGCATGGCGTTCGCCCAGCTGACCTCCAGGGAGAGCCTGCGTGACATCGAGACCTGCCTGCGCGCCCAGGCCGGCAAGTTCTATCACATGGGCTTCCGGGGCCAGGTCTCGCGAAACACCCTGGCCAAGGCCAACGAGAGACGCGACTGGCGCATCCACGCCGACTTCGCCCAGTCCCTGATCCGGACCGCGCGCGGCCTGTATGCCGATGACGGCTTCGGGGTCGATCTCGACAACACGGTCTACGCGCTCGACTCCACAACCATCGACCTGTGCCTCTCGGTCTTCCCCTGGGCGCATTTCCGCCGCGCCAAGGCGGCGGTGAAGATGCACACCCTGCTCGACCTGCGCGGAAACATCCCAACGTTCATTGACGTTTCGCCTGGCAACAGACACGACGTCAACGTGCTTGACGACCTGGTGCCGGAGGCCGGGGCGTTCTATGTCATGGACCGGGCCTACCTCGACTTCGAGCGCCTCCATCACCTCCATCTCCGTGGCTGCTTCTTCGTCCTGAGAGCGAAGTCGAACACCAGGCTCCGCCGCCCCTCCTCCCGGCCCGTGGACCGCAGCACCGGCCTCGTCTGCGACCAGGTCGTGCGGTCGGATGGCGTCAACAGCGCGACCGACTACCCGGACAGGCTGCGGCGGATCAGGTACCGCGACCCGGAGCGCGACAAGCCCCTGGTCTTCCTGACCAACAACTTCGCCCTGCCGGCCATGACGGTCGCAGACATCTATCGTTCCAGGTGGCAGGTGGAGCTCTTTTCATAAGTGGGTTAAGCAAAACCTGAGGATAAAGTCGTTCCTGGGCACTTCGGCCAATGCCGTGAAGACCCAGATCTGGGTCGCCGTCTCGGTCTACGTGCTCGTGGCCATCATCAGGAAAAGGTTCAACTCTGAACTCAGTCTCCACACAATCCTGCAGATTCTGGACGTGACCTGTTTCGAGAAAACTCCCTTGAATCAACTGCTTGCCAATTCCGAAACCGCTTCCCGCCAGACCGGGCTTCCTAAGCAGTTGACTTTATTTGACTTTTAACGGGACAGAAGTGGTTTCCAGAATGTCATGGTTGTATTCGTCCAGCACCACCCACAACTTCAAATCAGAGGCAAGGCCCGCGCGTCTTCGTTCAATTTGGGGGACTTCCATTGCAAGCCGGTCAGCTCCCGGCACCTTTGTCGTGACAGGCAGCATGAACAAGTTGGTACGCCCGTCCTTGCCCTGAAACATCCTACCCTGTCGATGCTTCTGCTTGCCTTGGCGCTGGTTCTAATGGCAACGAACCCGGTCGAAGTGTTCTGGCCTACCCACGTTAAGGGTTTGCTGGACGAAGGCTACGCCAACACTGCAATTGGTGTTCTGACGGCGACGTATTTTTTCTCAATCGCGTTTGGTGCTGCGCTGTCTCCTCGCATGAATCGGATGTTCAAACGCCAAAATGCTGTCTTGCTTTGCGTGGCGTCTGCGTGTCTCGCAGCCCTCCAAATCGCATTGGCGTATCAGGGCGACATTATCGGCTTTGTTGGGATGTTCATTCTTTTTTCTGTTGTCCTTGGCTCTACGGAAACGCCGGCCAGCAGCATTCTTCATTCATGTGTCGAGAACCATCAGCGTTCTACAATGCTGTCACTACGCTCTCTCGTGCAGCAGCTAGGCGCAGCAATCGGTCTGATTGCCGTTGGTGGCCTTGCGGAAAGCTATTCGCTGCCTATCGCTTGGATAGGAGGCGCTGGTTTCCTCATGATCGCCGTGTTGTTGACGGGCTTGCTGGCCAAGAGATTACGGCGCAGAGGTTGATAGCTGTCGTTCATCCATCACGCAGCATTCGACACATTGGGCTCGTTGCCGACTTTTTCTGCGCTTCGTCCGAACGGCCGCTTTTTTGTCGGTCGATTCGAATCCCGAAAGCGGATTCACAGCGCGATTGTGATGCGCATAGTAGAAGCGGAGGCAAAACGATTGCGCGTTGGCTCTACTGATGAGGGGTTCTGTTGCAAAAATTTGCTGGAGCTGCGGAAGACGTGTTTCTGGCTCCGCTCTCTCAATACCCTTGCTGGATCGCGATCCGTTCCAGCTCTGCTCCGTGCAGTGACATCAGTTCGCTCATCATGTCCGGCCCTATGCCGAAGGCACGTTCGACAAGACGCACTTCGCCCCTGATGCCAGGCTGGAGCTGGAAGGCCCTGGCCTGCTTCTTCTTGATGGCGCGCATTGCCTCGAGGCCGTTGATCGTGGCGTAGGCGGTCTTCATCGACTTGAAGCCAAGGGTCGGTTTGATCAGGCGCTTGAGCTTGCCATGGTCGGACTCGACGACGTTGTTGAGATATTTCACTTGTCTGTGGTCGGTGTCGGAGGGGCACTTTCCCTCTTTCTTCAACTCCCGAATGGCCTGGGCGTAGCATCCTGCCTTGTCCGTGTTGATGACGAAGGGCTTCTCCCACTCCTTGCAGGCGCGCAGCGCCTTGCCGAGGAACCGCTTGGCGGCCTTTGCATTCCGGGTCTGCGACAGGTGGAAGTCGATGGTGTCGCCACGGCTGTTGACCGCGCGGTACAGATACGCCCACTTCCCTTTTACCCTTATGCATGTTTCGTCCACGCGCCAGGACCGCGACAGGCTGCTTGGCCGACAGTGCCAGCGCAGCCGCCTTTCGATCTCCGGCGCATAGGCCTGCACCCAGCGATAGATGGTGGTGTGGTCCACCGAGACGCCGCGCTCTTCCAGCATTTCCTCGAGGTCACGGTAGCTGACGCCGTATCGGCAGTACCACCGGACGGCCCAAAGATTGATCTCGCCCCGGAAATGTCGCCACTTGAAGTCATGGGTCATGGGAGCGTCTCCAAAGGTACACTTGTCGGGGAACCATGTCGCGCCACGTCACTTTCCTCAACATGGAGGTCGCATGCATCCGGAGTTCGATCGAGACCCCATGGCGAAGGCTGAATGGGCGCGTCAGCTTCGTCTGGCAGTCGCAGGACGTGCAGCACGAGAAGCTGTTCGAGGAGAAGCGCAGCGGCTCCACACTTTTTGGCAACAGCGCCGTTGAGGTTCCGGACTCGCGCGCGGCAGCTCTGGTTCTCCACAGGATGTCAACACGATGTGGTCAACGCAGGTGTCCAACCGGGGCCCATCTGCCCGTTCCCGATAGTGGATCGGCATGGGCAGATTTACATGGAGACTTTTGGCACGGGAAAGGCGGGGCCAAGCGGGCACAGTAGGATCCTCGCAGTGACATGAGCAATGAAACTTCCAGTTTCAACCGCTTTGAATTCACTTGCGCGTCGGGAGCCTGTTTTCGGCAAAACCGACTAGCTGCTCTGGTCAGCATTCGGTGGCTGCCTTGGCGAAATTGCGCGGAACGAGCCAAAACGGTGTCGAGGGTTGGGCCAGACTGCAGCGTGACGTCCTGTTGGGATGCTGCGACCCTTATCAGGACGGAAACGCAGCAAACGTGCCCACCTTGCCTTGGCAGCAGCAAGTGCCGCATGGTCCAGCCGGTTCGTCGGTTCAGGCAACGATCATGAAGACCTCAGGACCTGAGATCGCTTCCATCATGTCTTTGGCGTCGGATCAGGACGACAAACGTCAATGTCGTGCTCGCCGCGGCGATTATTGCCAGGATCACAAGCATGCGCTCGGCGGTCAGGCCAAGGCTGGCGAAGGCGACCAGCGCAATGACGCTGAGAAGTCCTGCGAAGAGCGACTGCATTGACAGGATCGTGGCGCGGAGACCGTCGATCGGGACTCTCTCGTTGACGGCTGTCGTGCAGGTCGCGTCCAGCCATCCCCAGGCAAACCGCAAGGCCGCCATCGCGACAAGGACCGTGGCCAGCGAAATGCTGAATCGCAGCCCGAGGATGCCGAGGACGGCGAGCGCCAGCGCTGCGGCCGCTGCAGCATGCCACGACCTGAACCTGGCGTTGAGGCGGGTGGTCAGGTGTGCGCCCCAGGCCGCGAAGACGGTTACCGCGCTGTAGAGCAGCCCGTTGCCCGGTCCCGCAAGTTCCAGTTCGTTCAGGAGCGGCTGGATCGTGAAATACGTCACCGTGAGCACGAAGCCGGAGCATGCCCCGGCGAAGAACCAGAACCTGAACTCCGCAGCGTCCGCAAGCGCCCGGAAGAGCTGTCGCAGACGCAGGGCTTCCGTCCCTGCTCGATCATGCGGAGCACGCGCGTGACGCAGGAGCAGCGAGAGCATGAAGGCGACAGCCGCCACAGCGACGGCAGTGCCTCCAAGCAGTTCCAGCGACACGGTCGCCACCAAAGTGCCGAGCGCACCCGCGGCCACGACTCCGGTCCAGGCGGCGGAGGTGAAGGCTGGCTGCGCCTGGCGGTAGGGCGGAACGCCTGTTTCGGTCTTGCCGTTGCACAGCCTGTACAGCAACGACTCCTGAACGCCCGAACTTGCGCTCTCGGAAAGCGCGAAGAGCGCCTGCCCGAGGAAGAGCGCGGGCAGCGGCCCGAACGCGAGGCAGGACACGCCGGCCAGTGCCAGGACGCTCGAGAGCCGCAGCGTGGGCGTCTCTCCGACCCTGTCGGCGAGGAGTCCCAAGGGAACCTCGCTGAGGACCCGCATCGCGCAATAGGTGGCAAAGAGCAGGCTGATCTCCGCGGTTCCGACACCGACGCGGTGCGCGAGGAAGATCGCGAAGAACGGGGCCAGCACCGACAGCCTGGACAGGAACGCCCACAGGTAGAGGACCCTGAGACCGGGCGTGGCGAGGATGCGGCGAGGGCCCAGGCTGCTGCTCATGCGGTTGCTTCGCTTCCTTGCCGCGCGAAGTCCAGTGCCCGCGAGACATCGACTGGACGTTGCACGAGCCGGGGCTCGACCGTCACCCGAACCAAATTGGGTCGCGAGAGCAGGATTGCGTGTGTCGTCGCGGCGAGGCACGCTCCCCGATCGGTGGCGTGGACTATGGTGTGCTCATCGTTGCTGTTCGGAAGGCCGTTCTCTCGTTGGTATCGGCGGGGCAGCATGGCCGGGCCTTCTCGTTCCATTTGGCGGCTTCCAGGGCTGCGTCGATATCAGGTCACTTCGGAGACGGCCTGCTTGGCGCACCGAACGCCATGCTTGCCTGTCCGGCTTCGGGAATTCTGGCGTGCTCGGCGTCCGGGCTCCGGTGGACGGTGCAAAAGAAGGCAAAGGCATACGAAATGCCCAGCCAGCTGAAAAGGACGGCCATTGAGCAGGATCTGCAGCAGTGTTTTTTTTGCCCGCCCTGACGAGCATTGCCGGTGGCGATGATGTCTCGTACTCCTGCTGTCATGAGGAACCACTTCAGATCCTTGGGCGCACGTTTCGCGACGATCATCGCGTCGCGGATGACGTTGCCACCTTGCCGCAGCTTGTGGATGAGGGCGACGTTGTCGCGCAAGCGGGTGCGGGGACATTGCGGGCGACGGTTCTCCCTGTGTCCGAACGGGAAGAAGGAGTCGTCCTTTCCAACCGTGTCGTTCAAGGGGCCAGAGTTGACTTGCTGCGGTGCTTGAAGAACGTTGTGCCAGTTGTTGCAGCGTGCGGCGAAGCGTTGCGTGCCCTGTTCCTGAAGGTCAGTGCCTGGGCACCGGATTCCGTCGCCGCCGCCGAGGTCGCGTCCGAAGTTGCGGGGACGATGGAGCGCGCCGTTGGCATTATTGCATAGCTGGAACCGTTGCATGAAATTCACCGACCACCATGTCGCCGATCCACCGGACCCGACTCGTGATGCAGCCATCGCTGGCCTGCTTGAAGCATGTTTCGCCGGAGCTCATGGAGGACGGACCTTTTTCAAGCAGATCCCGCATCAGCGTCTTCTGGCCTGGAGCGGCGGCGATCTCGCGGGACATGTCGGGATGGAATTTAGGGCGGTGCGTGTCGGCGAGGCCACGGTGTCGGTTCTTGGGATCGTTGACCTTTGCGTCTCCAAGGCGACACGGAGGCAGGGAATCGGCACCGCGTTGCTGAAAGGGGTGGAGGAGCGGGCAAAAGGCCAGTCCTTTGCACTTGCCATGGCTGACGATTCGCGGCTCTACCGTCGAACTGGTTACAGCCTGATCCACGCAGCGGACGTGACGTTGCTGGCCATCGACGAGTTGCGCTGCCACGGCGTGGTCCGGCGTGACCTCAGCGAGGTCTTCATGGTCAAGCCGCTGGCCGGCGAAGCGTGGCCCGACGGTCCGATTGACATGCTGGGTCACCTGTTCTGATCCGGCCTCGCCATGCGCACTCCAGTACAGACAGCGCATCTGATCCTGATGCGGCGACGTAGAATGAGGTTCCGGGTTGCTCCAATGGAGGCACCTGATGCGGTCGACGCAGGAGCAATGGCACGTCGATCCGGGAGACGCGACTGTCACCGCGATTGTCGCGTTGGATCTGCATGTGTGACGCCGGATTCCCAAGGCTCCGCCGCTCGGGGAGCGTGCAAGTTCAATGCTCTTCTGGAGAAATTGTGCGGGCAACAGGCATGTGTGGGTGGATGTATGGATGGGTGGGTCCGTCAGTATCCGGCAAGACCTGTAGCCGCCAAAACTTCCAGTTTCTGTGGCATGCACGGCACAACAGGGTCTCCGGCGATGACGTGCTGCCATTGCCGTTCGAGAGTTTGCATGTGACGCCATGATGGATCGGGCATCCGGGATCTGGAACCGGGCGCAATTTCTGACGTCTGGTCGCTGACCCGTTTGCCGACGGCGTCGATCGCCCGACCGGCTTCATCCACTCCTTCACGGCAATTGTTCATCCATGCCCGATCGCGCCCGGATAGTCCGGCGACCACCCCTCCAGGGTCCGCCACTGTTCCCGGAGAGTCTTCCCTGCATCGGCAAAGCTCTCGCCGGTCGGGACGATCTCCTCGAACCAGTCGACCCGGAAGTGGCGGAACGACTGCCGCAGCTCGCACCAGGCAGCAAGGACCGTCGCGTCCGGGTAGTAGATCAGGCACAGCGGGCGCAGCATTCGCCGCGTCACGCGCCCGTTGCGGTCGCGGTAACGGGCGTCAATCCCGGTTTCCGTGTCGACGGCAGTTCGAACGGTCCGGAGCACGTCCATCCGGGCGCCCGGCGCCCCGGCCTGCGAGACAAGACGTCGCGGGTCCTCCGCATCCCCGGCAACCTGCCTGGCGACGACGAGCTTCGATTCCGCCTTGGCGGCGGCGCCGATCAAGGCGCCGTCCCCGGTCCGGCCGAGCATCCTGAGGCCGGCGAGGACGGCCTCCGCCTCCTCCCGCGTGAAGGCGAGCGGCGGCAGGTCGTAGCCGCGCCGCATGACGTAGCCGACGCCGGCCTCGCCTTCCACGGGAACGCCCATCGCCTGCAGCGAGGCGCAGTCCCGGTATATCGTGCGCAGGCTGACCTCCAGCGCTTCCGCGATCTCCCTCCCCGTCATGGCGCGGCGGGATCTGCGCAGGATCTGCACAAGCGCGAAAAGACGGTCGATGCGGGACATTTCGGGACGCGGACTCTGCTGACACACAGTTGGCAGTGGCACTATGCGAAGGAGCCCCGGGTGATTCAAGCCGGGAGGCTTCCATGCCGGATGATCGGGACCACGGGTTCCAGAGGAGCGCTGCGCGCATTGGCGCCTTCGCGTCCCTGAGCTATGCCGTCGACTACTCCTTCCAGCTCGTCGACATCTTTTGGGTGGCGCGGCTCGGCGCCGGAGCGCCGACAGCCATCGCGATCGCGTCTTCAGCCCTCTTCCTCGTTCTCGCGCTGAACGAGGTGGTCGGCGCCGGCACGGTCCCGCTCTTTGCGCAGGCGGCCGGCTCCGGGGACCGGAAACGAACCGGCCACGTCATCCTGCAGGCGCTGCTCTTCAAGCTTGCACTTGGGGCGGCGATGGCGCTCGCCTTCGGTGCGTTCATGCTGTGGGCGGCGCCCCTATACGACATCGACGCCGCAGCCCGCGGCCATCTCGCGGCCTATGGGAAGGTCATCTGGCTTTCGCTGCTGCTGGTCCCGGCGTACTCGACCATGATGACGGCACTGCGCTCGCTCGGCGGCGAGGCGGATGCCGCGCGCGCGTCCGCGCTCGCCCTGCTTCTCAACATGGCCCTGAACCCGGTGCTCATCTTCGGGGTCGGTTCCTGGCCGGGACTGGGCATCGTCGGCGCGGCCTGGGCAACCGTGCTCGCGCAGGCGGCCGCGACACTGCTGGCGGCAAGGTCCCTGGCCAGGAACCGGTTCGGCGCGAGGGTGTTCTGCGCCGCGAACCTCGGATGGTGTCCGCCTCTCTATCGAGGCATCGCGATCATCGGGCTGCCGCTGGGTGGCGTGATGGTGCTCTACAATCTCGAGCAGGCCGCGGTCACCGCGATCGCCGTGAGCTTCGGCACCGCCGTCAGCGACGGCTTCGGGATTGGCGCCCGGATCTGCGGCTTCCTCTTCATGGCGGTGTTCGGAGTCGCCGTCGGTGCCTCTGTGACGGTCGGCCTGCACCTGGGCGCCGGACGGGCGGACGTGGTGCGCCGGGCACTGCCCAGGTTCGCTGGCGCCGGCACCGCCGCGTTCGGCGCTGTTGCGCTGCCACTCGCGCTTCTTGGCGAGGTGTTGGTCGGGCTCTTCACGCAGGACACCGCGACTGTCGCCGCTGGCGGAACCTATCTCCGGTTCATGGCGGCGGCGCTCTGCCTGCTGTGCGCCCATCACTTCTTCAATGCCGCCTTCGAGGGCGCCGGGCGCAACATGCCCGTGCTGCTCGCGTCAGCCGCCATGTATCTCGGGGTCGAGCTGCCGGCCGTGCTGGCGCTGGCATTCCTCGACGCGCTGAACCCCGAGACGCTCTGGGCCGCGATGACGGTCACGGCCGCGGTCGGGGCGCTCCTCTCCGCATTGCTGTTCCGCCACGGCGGATGGCTGGCGGAACCCCTCTCAACGGAATTGCAGAAAGGAAAGACCAGATGAACATCACCTTCAACGGGAATCCCGTTCCCGCCACGTCGTCCCGACCGGATCTCGAGGCCCGCTGCCTGCAGCATGCAACGCCAGATGCCTGCCGGGCGGCGGCGGACGAAATCCACGAACGGCTTGCCGGCTCGGCATCTCCTTCGAGGGGCGCAGGCTGCCGGTATCCTTCTTCCGCGCTCCGCGGTGTCGTGCGCGGCAACGGATCTCATGACGGTTCGCGCCGTGACGGACAGGATGCTCGGAGCGCTGGCCTTCGACATCCGGTCCGGGCAGGCGTGCACGCCGCTGGCACGGTTCTTCGGGCACTGCGAGAGGTGGTTCGACCTGATGGGCGCTGAGTGCAGGACGGCTCCGCACATCATGCTCATGCGGTTCGACGCCGTTGACGCCCTTTGCGGAACTTGGTGCTTGCGTTCTTCCAGCGAATCGGAGAGCCGGAACCCGACCCAAGGGTCGACTGTTGGGGTGCCCCCAAGGGCTGAGATGCGGCGGATCGCGAACCCATTGAACCTGAACCGGTTAGGACCGGCGGAGGAAACAGGCAGATGGCACATGTCGCCGATCTCTCTTTCACCTTGCCTCCTGAACCGCATTTGGACGGGACGGACCATGGTGACGATGGCACTTGAGATCTTCGGCACGGATGGAGGGCGAGGCGTCGGGATCCAGGCGGATCTCAGGGCGCCCGGGGACCCGGGAGTTTGCGGCTGCACAGCCGTTTCGGTGGCAATGAGGAAGCACTCGCAGGCGGTGACAGGGGAGCATCGTTGCTCCGACAAGCCGATCGCCAAGGAGGTTCCATCGGTTCCCCGGGACGTTGAGGTCGCGGCCGTCGGTATCGGGATGCCGACCGGGCAGTCAATGATCGCGTCGGTCGCCCGTGCTCTTGACACGCTCGGCGGCAGCGCAGCCATGGGTGTCGCAGTGATAGCGCGGTCCTGCCAGGCGTTTCCGGCCAAGGCTGACGATGAAGCTGACAACCCGAAGCGGCTGCTTCTGGAGCGTGCTGCGGAGAACCGAAAGCGTGAATTGCCGCTCGCTGACCGGGTCAGGCATTCAGCTCCCCGACTGGCTGGGGCAGAGGCGTGAATCCCGTGCCAGCGCCTCCGGCAGCAGGCAGGCTGAACATTGGCATGGCCGTCACCCTTGCCTTGCTTTCGGCCGTGCCCTTGCTGTCGCTGAACATGTTCCTGCCGTCACTGGGGGTGATGGCGGATGACTTCGGGGTCGGGTACGAGGAGATCGCGCTGACCTTCTCGCTTTACCTGGCGTTCACGGCGGCCTTTCAGGTTTGCTCGGGGATCCTGGCTGACAGGTTCGGGCGCAAGCCTGTCCTGATGTGGTGCATCCTTGTCTTTTCGGTTTCTTCCGTTGGTTGCCTCCTTTCCGACGGCTATCTCGTGTTCCTGGTCTTCAGGTGCCTTCAGGGCTCCGTCGTTTCGGGAATGGTCCTGTCGCGCGCGATCGTGAGGGATCTCTTTGACAGGACGAGGACGGCGAAGGTTCTCGGTTACATCGCGATGGCAATGAGCCTGGCGCCGATCCTCGGTCCTCTGCTGGGCGGCATCCTGGCGGAGGCGGGTGGCTGGCGGCATGTCTTCGGCGTCTACTCCCTGTCGGGAGTCCTGCTGTTGATCCTGGTCGGTCTGAAGGTTCCCGAGGCGGACACGCGTTGCGGACGGCCGGAGGATTCCCCATTGGGCTCCGCGTTGGCGCTCTTCCTTGATTCCGGGTTCTGGCAGCACACCTCGATCATGACGCTGGCGACGGGCACGTTCTACGTGTTTGTCAGCGGCGTGCCGATCGTTGCCTCGGAGCAGTTCATGATGAGCCAGGCCGAAACCGGGCTGGGCCTGGGGACGATAACCGTCGGGTTCCTGGTCGGCAGCTTCGCTTCGGGTAGGCTGCTTGAGTCCTTCAGCCCGCACACGGTGATCCTGTGGGGCCGTCTCGCCACCAGCGTCGGCCTTGCGGCTTGTGCGTGCCTGCTTTGGGCCGGGTGGGAAATGCCCGCAGTTTTGTTCGGGTGCACGTCCCTCGCCGGATTCGGAAACGGCCTGACGATGCCGAGCGCCAGCGCCCTGGTGATGTACGTGCGCCCGGACAGGGCAGCCAGCGCGTCGGGTCTTTCGGATGCGGTGATCGTGATCGCGGGCGCGGCTCTCGCGACCTTGACGGGCCATGTCCTTGGAGCGGCTCCAGACGCCCTTGTGCTGGTATGCCTGATGCTGCCGTTGGCGATAGTCAGCCTGGGCATTTCGGTCTTCATAAGCTTGCATTCCGGAGAGACCGACGCTGAAGACTGACCGCTTCGGCCCGAAGTGCCCGTCCGGCTCAAGGTTTCGCAAGACCTCGTTCCCGGTGGCATAGCGGGCGAATCCGGCAGCCCGTGTCGCCGCTCGAACGATCGCCTTCGCTTGCGGAAGGGTTGCCGTCGTCGAGGACACGGACTGCCTGGCGAATTCGGCAGAGCGATTTCAACTGTTTGCCACTCGTTTGCCAAGGGACCAGCGCGGCACCGGATCACCGGCCGAGAGCCCCACAAAGCCCTGTGTGGAAGGCGCTTCCCGCGTCGTTCCTGGCAGGACCCGGGCCCATGGCGCTCTGACCGGAAGTCTGCCGGTGCCGCCCAGGCAAGCAGGGAATCGACCAATCTGCGGAACCACTCCATGTCACGCCGCGCGATCTTGACCGTGCGGCGAATTAGCAATGCCTTCGGGACAGCGGTGGAGCACAAATCCGTGCCGATGCCGTGGCAGCCCTGATAGCTTCTGGCGCCGCGAGGACGGACAGTCAGTCTTCGCACACTTGATCGCCCGCGCTATCGAGACTTTCGTTCGCGCGAAGCTGTCGCGTGGCCTGCAGCAGCTTCTCGGCCGCCTTCTCCATGGCGGCGAGGTTGAGAGCCGCCATCAGATGCCGCCGACCAGCCAGCGCGAGGAACGTGGCCAGCACTTCGTCGGAATGCCTGGCGAGGGCGACGAGGTGTGCGCCGCTCGGACCGTAGGTGCCCGAAAGCCAGTTCTTGACCGTCTTCTCGTTGGCTCCCGTCCATGACGCGACAACCTTTGCCGCAGAGCTGCTGCCCTCGACCGACCGGCACAGTGCGGCCGCGATTTCTTCAGCGTACTGGTCGTCCGACTCTTGTCGGCCGTTTGCTGTGCGGCCCCTACCTTTCGTTGCGCATCCGCTACTTCTCGCAGACGACATTCCTGCCTCCATTGCTCAGTTTTTGCGTGAGCAACTCGGCTGGAACTTTCATGATGCGGCATGAGTGTGTGCCGAAGATGATCGAATCTCAGGAGAACAACTCCATCTGACCCGGCACGTCCAGCATTGTTGTGCATCTTCGGCAAGAACTTGCCCGATTTAGGAAACGACATTCCAGATTCACCTGCCCTATCTTTGCATGAGCGGTTCGGCTGGAACCTTTTTGATGCGGCTCGCAACAAATGATGATCGAACTCTGGCCGAAACTGAATGCGCGAGGCCGACTCGCAGCGGGGTTGAGTTTGAAGGCACTTGTTTTCATGTACCTATTTGACAAACCACATGAAAATACCTTGATTCCTCCCCCAATTGGATATGGTCGGGAAACGCAAATTTCTCGTGAAGGGAGACTGCGCGTTGAATAGGAAGGCGAAGACCAAATCCACGGTCGGCCGAGAGCATTTCGCGGCGACTTGCGTGACGCGGACAGCGATCTGCGAAATCGACGCGGTACTTAGGCCGGGCGCGAGACGGCGCGACGATTCACAGAATTGTCCAAAGGTTGCTCAAGACGCGTACCTGACAGGAGGCGCACGAATGCCGATGCTCCGTCTGGAGATTCGTTGATGCGCCGGGTCGAGGACTGGCTCGACCTGCACATGCTGGACGCAGCATTGGTGCATGACGTCTTGGCCGCATACCGTGCGGGCACACTTTCATCGCACCCCTTCCCGGAGCAGGCCCTTCGCGACCAGATGGAAGAAACGGTCCGTCTCCCGGCACAAAGTGAGTGCTTCGCGGACATAGTCGTCCCCGCGCTCGCCAGCGGTCTCGACGAGAACGCGGAAGTGATGGAAGCGCTGCACGGCATCGAATTTGCGGAGTTGCCCGCGGACGGCCCAAGCATCCCGTACGCGGTCGATCCGGGAAGTGGCGATCCGCCCGTGGTCGTCATGGCATGGCAGGGCCGCGTGGAGGATCTAGCCTGCCTTGCGCATGAATGCGCACATGCGCTGCAGATCCGTCTTTCGGGCCATGACACGATGCCACCCGTCGCGCGGGAAACCTGCGCGTTCTTGGGCGAACTCCTTCTCGTCGACCATGCGGGGCGGCACGATCTCGCCCTGTTCGGGGCGCTTCTGCAAACGTGGTCGGCGGAAAACGCGACGTACCTGGGCGCTGACCTTGACGCCCTGTCGGACGCCGTCTCAGATCCGGGGATGGCCTACGACTATCGGCAGAACTATCCCGTCGCGCGTCTTGCAGCCGTCCAACTGTTCGGACGTCGCGCAGAACACGGACTCCGCAACCTCTTCGCCGCAGGCGGCGATGCGATGAAGCACCTGCCGTTCGAGCAAATGGCAAACAGGGCGGGCGACGTCTCGAACCATCTCCCGCCGATGCTTGAACCGGATGCGGAAAGGCCTCGCATGGACGCGTATCGGAGGCTTGGTGCGAGAGCCCTATTGGACATCGACTATAGGGAAGGTGCTTCGGAGGAGAGGATCGGGGACTACTACGCGAGTCAGCTGCATCACGGTCGGGAGCGCACGGCATTCCTCGCGCTGGATGACGACCGGAAACCGGTCGGCTATGCTACATGGACTTTCTCGACGGACAGCGGCTCTGTAACGCTTACCCGTCAGGCCGCGCCGTTCGGGGATCACCTGAGCCTTCAGAGAGCGCTCGAACGGCACCTGCAGGCGCCGGGAGCCGTTGACGCGAAACATCCGCGCAGCGCAAGGACAAAGCAGGCGGCATGGCGGTGATCGACCACTATGCCGGCGTCGGCTACGCGCTCGAACTGCTCGCGCGGTCCGAATACCACAGGACGCGCAAGCTCGGCGATTATTTCCGGACAGAGATTCTCCCGGCGCTTTGGAGCGGTCAGTCGAGGTTTCACGTCACAGAAGACTGCGTCCCCACGGCCATGGTCACATGGGCCTGGCTCTCCGAGGAGGTGGAGAGGGCGATTCATGCCACCGGGCGGGCGCTCTGCCACGACGAATGGACGTGCGGCGACAGGCTGTTCATCAACGACTGGGTCGCGCCGTACGGCAACATTCGGGCTCTGACGCGCGACATCGGGAACAACGTCTTCCCCGACGACGTGGCGACCAGCCTGCGCAGAAACCCAGACGGCTCGGTCCGCCGCGTCTGCCGCTGGACCGGCTCCAGGCTACGCAGGGCGAACGCGGAGGCGGCGAAATGAACGTCGCCTATCCTGCCGCCAAATTCGAGACGGATGCCGCCGCCATAGAGGGCCTTGCGACCCTGCTGCGGACAGGCTTCGACAACCCCGAGGGCATTCGGGGGACGGTCAAGGTCTCCGTCCCCGAACATCCGGAGCAGGACTTTGTCGCGCGCTTCGCAGACGAGCTGCTGATCGAGCGCCACGACCTGGACTGCGACACGGACACGCAGGTCACGATCCCCATCGCCACGATCCGTCGCATCTTCAAGGAGTTCGAATTCCTCGACTGGCGCGATCCGGAGATCATCGGCACAATCACCTTCGAAGGCAACCTGGGCTACGCCAATCATCTTGCCAAGTGCTGCCTGCGGCCCAGCGACTGGACGATGGCGCGGTTCCGCAGGGCCGCGCGGCTGCATGCGGCAAGGGGGTACCGAGACCTGGCCGACATTGAACCACTGCACCAGCCGACACAGCGGCAGGTCCTGGAGGCGATGGAGGAGAGCCGTCCGGTCGTCATCACGGGGCTGGAGCCGTCGCCGCCCTGCCGGGACTGGACGGTCGACAGGCTGGCGGAACGGTTCGGCGAGGCGGTGGTGCGGGTTCGTTCGGCAACCCGGAAGCAGGACATGGGGCAGTTTGTCCAGGAGCTCAAGGACTTCATCGCGAACCCCTATTACGACATGGTTGAGGGATTCGTGAAGCCCTACACCGAAGGAGCCGCATTGCCTGAAGAGATGTGGGAGGACTTTGGCCCGCTGTTCTTCGACCGCGAGGATTTCGTCCCCCCGCAGCTATGGCTCGGAGCGGTTCCGACACACATCCCGACCTCCAGCCTGCACCGCGACCCGCTGTCGGGGTTTCTCCTGCAGGTGATCGGCCGCAAGCGGCTGGACCTCTATTCGGCGGATCAAGAGGTGCTGGTCTATCCGCACAGGGCCTACAACAACTACCAGCCATGCTGGTTCAGGCCAGAAGCCCCGGACTACGACGTCTATCCGAAGGCCCGCGACGCGCGATGCCTCTCGGTCACGCTGGAGCCCGGGGAGCTTCTGGTGCAGCCGGCCGGCTGGTTCCATCAGGTCTACGCACTGGACAGTCCGAACATGTCCGTGAGCTATTTCTGGCGCTACTGACGCCGCGCCCAATTCGCTCGCGGCTGGACAGGCGGGGCGAAGACGGGCGGAGGGTCGGCAAGGAACCCTCCACCCGATCAAGCCGCCGGGAAGGAAGGCCCGGCAGACAGCAACAGGGGCGAGGATGAAAGTTTCTCGTCGAAAACGGAAGGAAGAAGAGAATGCTTGATCTCTGCAAGACCACGCAATCCAACCTTGAGAGCACCGTTAGCTTCGGCGGCGGCGGCGGCGGCGGTGGCGGCGGTGGCGGTGGCGGTGGCGGTGGCGGTGGCAGCAGCAGCCGCCCGCAGGGCCGAATCGCGGGAAACAACCCCCAAAATTCAATGCAGCCCGCCCGCCAGTGGGGCGAAAACAATGCGAGAGGATTTGTAAGTGGGCCGACTTCGCCGACGCTCACCTCCGGGACAGGCGTCGCGGGCGACCCGGTCAGACCCTACGAAGAGCCGATCCCTGATCGGCTCTGAGTTGTTCTGCAATCGGTTGGGAGGCACCTCCTCCCAACCAATCTCATGCTTTGGGTCAAGCGCGAATGGGCAGGATTCTTCTCTCTCTGGCAATGCTAGCTCTGTGCGTCACGCACGCGCATGCCGTCGGTCCTTCAATTGGCGAACATCTTTCCCCTGGCGGAACCAGGTTCGTTCTCGCTGTGGTGCCCAAAGCCCACGACGTGGCGATCCGGGTTGCCTGGCACACCGACTGGGCGATGGACGACGACATGAATCACGCTGTGCCGATACTGGCCACAACCTCGCAGTTCAACAGCGGTGCAGATGGCTTTGACCCTGGCGCCCTCAATGTCCTGTTTGATGACGCGGATGCCGACGCTCGCCTGACGATCGATTCGCAATTTGTCTACGGATCCATTGTGTCGCCCCGCCACGACGCCGAATACGTGCTGGCCGCCATCAACGCGCATCTGCGAGCGCCTAGCTTCGAAGAGACATCTTTTCGCCGCTTTCGGGACTCGTTCAGGGATTTCGTGGCGGAGATTCGGCACAAGCCTTCAACGCTCGCCTTTGATGCAATTTACTGGACAGCATTTGGCGACCACCCCATCCGAACATCAAGCGTGTTTCGGGACCTGCATGCGGCAAGCGCCGTGGAACGGTCCGACCTTGCCTCCTGGGCGGAGGCAACCTACACGAGCGTCCCGCTTGAACTCGTGATCGCAGGCGACATCGATGCCAGGACGGCCGGCCGCCTAGTCGACTTGCTTCTGCTAGGTCTGCCCGACGACCCGCTCCCGTCCGCCGCACTCCCGGTCGCAGTGCCCAGGGCCGGCAAGGTGCTGATCCACGCCCCCCACGCCAAGGAGACTTACTTGGCCGTCATCGGGGCGGTCGCGGTGTCAACCGACTGGCCAAAAGACCGCGACGGATTCATCCAATGGACGCTATCGCATTCCGGCAAAGGCATCCTCAACGAAGCCGTGCGAGGCTCGGCAAGAGCCGCATACTTCATCGATGCCGAGGTCGGCGAATTCCACTACGACAGCCATTTCCTTCTGATGCACGGTTCCGTCGATACGTCCAAGGCCAATGCATCACTCGAGGAACTGCTGGATGTCTACGACAGTTACGTGAAGTCACCGTCCCTCGATGGGCTGGAGCAGTTTCGCTCCGAAGCGCGGGAAATCAATCAACGCATCAGCAGCGACCCCATCGACCTTTCCGTTGCAGCCCTCAGGGCAACGCTGCGCGGACATGACGTGTCCTTGACACTTGAACTTCTGGCAAGCGCAGGGAACCTGTTTCCCGACTCGATTCACGAGCGCGTGCGGAATGGATTTCCCGAAGCGAGCGACCTGCTCGTCGTCGTTGCCTCCCCCGATGTCGACGCGCTGCCTGGTGCATGCGTGATCAAGGTGCCAAGGGAAGTGCTGGAATGCGATCTGAAGTGACACGAATCACGCAGTTCCTCACTGGCGCGGCAATGGCCCTCGGCGCGACCTGCCTAGCTGCCGTGGCGTCCTCGGACGCAGGCGAAGGGCCGGATGCACCACGACTTCACGTGTTCCAGCGCGAAGACACGGATCGGCTGGACGTGCACGTCTTCGTTCCGTACAAGGCGGAGTTCCCCGCACTTGCGCACTACGTCGAACACCTGTCGTGGCTGAACGCGACAAGGGGCTGGGCAGGAACGAGGCTCGGCCGCACAGGTGCTTGGACGAATCCCCATACGATGCACTACTGGATATCGGCACGCGGCGCGAGCCTTGACGACCTCGTCGAGACGATCGGAGGCGTATTCGATCCGATAGCGCTGGAGGAGCGGTTCGCCCTGACGGAACGCGAGATTATCCTGCGCGAGCACAGGCAGCTGGAAGTCGAGAATCCGCTGCATCAATTGATCGAGAAGACCAATGCAGCACTCTACAGCGGGAACCCTGCCGCAGTTCCCGTCCTTGGGGATCCGGAAGACATCGAGGCGCTTGACCTGTCGCAGGCACGAAAGCTGCACTCCGACACGCATCTGGTCTCAATGGCAGCCTTCCTGATCGCAGGGAACGTCTTTGAGGGTGCGGCGCTTGGCGCGCTCCGCAGGCTGGGGATTCAGGGGTACGGCGAAGGCGCGAACGACATCCGTCGACCAGGGCTCAGTCTTGCCGCCAGCGAGAGGATCGTCGTCCGCGATACCGACGACGCAACGGCACCGCATGTGCTATGGCGCCGGGTCGTACGACTGGAAGAGGAAACACCATTCGAAGTCCTCGCATCGAGGGTAGGGCTGCTAGGCATGATCCTGCGCGCCAACCGTCCGGGCGGACTGGCCAAGACCCTGCATTTCGATCAGGGCATCGCCCGGTCCTTTCACCTATGGCTTCATGTGATCGACGGTCAACACGTGGAACTGTCGTTCGTGGGCCACCCGGACCAAGGCATCACCTTCACAGATCTAGTGGAAGCGTTTGAACGGGCTCTTCTGCAAACGGCACGCGCCGGCATTCCGTGGGAGACCCATGAAAAGGTTCTCCGGCAGCATGTCCGGCAGTGGCCGGACTGGGAGAATGAAACCGAAGTGTCGGAGTACATGAGGGCGCTTGCCATCGAGAGACTGTCCGAATGGCGCCAACCCCCCGACATTGAGACAATTAGGGGACTGCATGGTCAGCTTCAGTTGTCAGCGATTGACGAACTGCTCAGGCAGCTTGCCGGAGATGGCCGCACCGTCGTCGCCTTCATTGGTCCCGAAGTCGCCGCTGAGTGAGCGCTGCGCCCTTGAGCCCGTTCTCTGTTTTGCGGCCCACGCCGGCAACTAGGGTAAGGAATCCGGTTTTCCGCCGAACGATCAGGCGAGGCCGGTTCGCGCACTTGCCGAGCCGTACATCTAGATTCCGCTGCGACACCGCCGCTTGCGACGAACCTTCAGTTGATTTGCCGACGACGTACATTGCACGCGACTCGCGGGCTGCACTCAATTGCTCTTGATGCTCGAGGACGGCCGACAAGCCAAAGAGGTTCCACTTTCCTGGTTTGGCAAGACCCTGTGGAAGTTCACGCCGCTCTATGTCGAGCTGGTGTTCATGGCCATTTGCCTGCGCCTGATCGGGCTCGTAGAGCCGTTCATCTTCCAGGTCATAATCGACCGCATCCTTCCGTTCCAGCGCGAGGCGTCTCTGTTTGTTGTGGTGGCGATCTTTGCCGCGGTCAGCCTGTTCCAGCTTGGATTCGAGGTCTTGTCAGAACTGCTGGGCATGCTGACAGCAAATCGAGTCACGAGGGAACTGGGTGTGCGTATCTTCGAGCACCTGTTCAGGCTGCCATTCAGCCACTTCCGCAAATGGTCGGTCGGCGAGTCGATCGCGAGGATCAGCGAGACCGATACGATTCGCGCCTTCATTGTAGGCACCACAACCGGCACCATCCTCGACCTGGTTTTCGTGTTGGTCTACATCGGTGTCTTGCTGATGCTTTCGATGCCACTGACGTTGATCGTCCTGGCGGCACTGCCGATGCAGATCCTGGTGTATTTTTCTTTCGGACCGTTTCTTCGCCGACGGCTCAGGGTCCAGTTCGACGCTGGGGCCGCGCACCAAACGCAGATGGTTGAAAACATCTCGGGAGTTGCCTCGGTCAAGGCCCTCAGCGCTGAGGGCAAGATGCTAGAGCGGCTGAACCGAACGCTTCTCGTCACTCTCAATGCCACATATCGCGTAGGACTGCTCAGGATCTGGAACGACAAGTTGCTGTTCCTCGTCGAAAAGGCGATCACGATCAGCATCGTATATTTTGGCGCGCAATTCGTCTTCGACGGCCAGATGACGCTTGGCGAACTGATTGCTTTCCACCTGCTTGCGGAAAAGGTCACTGACCCGATCGAGAACTTCTCTCGCCTTTGGGAAAGCTGGCAGAACGTCCGCGTGTCTCGGCAGCGTCTGGGCGATGTCGTGAACGCGCAAATGGAGCCGTTCGGCGCCCTTCCCAAGCTTCCGTCGCAGATCGAGGGGCGGCTGGAATTCCGCAACGTGGACTTCGCGTACACACCGTCTGCACCCGTCCTGAGAAATTTCAGCTTCCAGGCAAAGCCGCACACGCTGACACTTGTGGTCGGTCCGTCCGGGTCCGGAAAGTCCACCTTTGGGCGCCTGTCCTCCGGCATAGATGTTCCGGATGCAGGCGATGTGCTGCTCGGAGGCAAGAGCATCGCGCAGCACGACCCGCACGACGTCAGGACCCGGATCGCCTACGTCCCGCAAGAGCCTTACCTGTTCTCTGGGACGCTACGCGAAAACCTCATGCTTGGCGACGACGGCGCAACCGACGAGATGATCGAGCGGGCTTTGCGGATTTCCGCCGCAGAGGGTTTGATCGATCAGCTGCCCCAGGGACTTGATACATACGTCGGCGAGCGCGGGTCGGCGCTTTCCGGAGGCCAGAGGCAACGCGTGGCGATCGCCCGGTCCCTGGTGCGAAGCCCGAAGGTCGTCTTCCTTGACGAGCCCACCAGCTCGCTCGACGGGTCCGCCCAGCGAAGGATGGCCGCCGAACTCGGCAAGCTGAAACGGGAGACGACGCTGATCATCATAACCCACAACCCGGGCATTTTCGAGAGCCCTGACCAAGTCGTCGACTTCGATTCGCTGCCGTGAGCGCCCGTTCCGATCCGATGAAGATCACGTCACCAACGCTTCATACGACGATCCTGTTCACGATGTCCGCGTTCGCAGCGATCCTGGCGATGTCGTTCGCCTTCAAGGTCGAGGTGGTCGCACGCGGCCAAGGACGGATCGTGCCCGTCAGTCGCGTGCAGGTCCTGCAGCCGGAGCACTCGGGCAGCATCATGGCGATTCATGCGGCAAACGGGCAGTCAGTGTCAATGGGCGAAGCACTGATCGAACTCGATCAGACCCACGCAATTGCCGACCTAGGCGCCATCCAGGCCGAACAGAACAGACTGCAAATCGAGATGGCCCGGATTAACGGCCTAGTCGGCGCGTTGGATCTGGATCCTGCCGCGCCGGACCACCTAGAGCGTACGCTGGCGTTGTATGTCGTGCCGTCCGAATTAACCGATCATTCGTTTGCCGACGAGCAGCGTGCGCTGCTGCTGGCCGAGGTGAACGATCTAAGGGCTTCCCTGACTCAAGTTGATGCGCGCGAGGCAGCCGGCCGCCGAGCCGAGGACGTGACGAACGCCAACATCGAACGAGTGAATGCGATGATCGAGATCCAGGCCGAACGATTGCAGGCCTCCAGAAAGCTGTTGCAGCAAGGAACAACCAGCCGTTCCGCGTTCCTGAACGTGCACGAGGCCTTCACGAAACTTGAACGCGAACGGGACGTTCATCTGCGGGAGCTGGAACTGAAAGTTGCCGAGCGTGTAGCCCTTGACAGCGAGAGACGGCACATCGTTGCGGGCCTCCGCCGATCGCTCCTGGACAGAAAGTCCCGGATCGACTCGCGGCTGGCGACGCTCTTCGAAGAAGAACGGGCGGCTCAGCATCTCGTCGACTCCGCCACGCTCCGTGCTCCGGTCTCCGGAATCATCGACCAGCTGCGTGTCTTCACTGTGGGCGGGGTGGCCGAAACCGGGTCGGAACTGCTCCGCATCGTGCCGACCGACGGGAGGATGGAGGTCGAGGCCACGTTCTCCAACCAGGACATCGGTTTCATTAGAGTCGGCCAGCAGGCCAACATCCGGCTGGACTCCTACCCCTCCGAGCGATTCGGCTTCGTGCGAGGCGAGGTCGCCGGCATTGCGGCGGACTCGACGCAGGTCGGCGAAGGCCAATGGGGATACGTCGTGCGAATTGCCCCCCTTCAGTCATTTTTGGAATCGGGACCAGATCGGTTTCCGCTGCGCCCCGGATTGACGGCCACGGTCGATGTCACCACGAACGAACGCAGGATCATCACCTACTTCTTTGCCCCGATCGTGCGCACGATTCAGGACGCCGTGGGCGAGAGGTGATTGATGCGGGGCAATCTTTAGGGACGCAAGCCAACCACAGACCGGGAGCCGCATTACAACCAATGGCAGGATCGTCATGCCATTGGAGCGCGTTTGACGACCGCGCGCCCTCGTGCATTGTCCAACAAGCCGTGCGCTCCTTACACTGCTGGCCCCTTTGACGCTCTTTCGCAGCACTCATCTCCCGAGAATCGAACGGTTGCCAGTAACCATTCGGGCAAGCCGTGCAAAATTCATGAAAATGGATCGAATTGATCTTCATGGTAGAGCAACGTCCGACAGTTGTGGCAGTTCACAACGTGAATCTCGGCTACCTTCCACGGCTTCCCCGAACGGTTACCAGTCGCCAGATGCACGCCGTGTTGCGATGGTGTTGATTCACTGCACGGACGATTCGGAGACGATGGAAAATACACTCTGTTTCAACGTGGTAAGTGGCAGTCATTTCCGTTCTTGCAAGATCGAGAATCTGTTGATGGACTTCCCGTCGCCATTGGCAATGGGACGAGCGAAGGACGCAAGCCCGTCGAAGACGGTTTCAACTCTCGCTCTGGACGCGAAGGGGTTCGAGCCATCAGTCTTCAAGGCGACTCAATCGAGGCGTGTCCCAGGGCGGCACTCTTCGGCACGAACTCGCAGTTGTGCTGGCCGCCGAAAGTGGTAGGGAAATGCGGATCACGAATGCGGGAGAGCCTGTGACAGACCCCACGCCATCGACCATGCGTGCCATAGCAGTTCGCGAACCAGGCGGGCCGGACGTGCTCGAAATCTCGGAATGCCCCCTGCCCCGACCCGCCCCGAACCAAGTCCTGGCAAGGGTGACCGCGGCTGGAGTGAACGGACCCGATCTCCTTCAACGGCAAGGGAACTATCCCCCGCCCAAAGGCGCTTCGGAGCTCCTGGGCCTCGAGATTTCGGGAACCGTGGCTGCAGTCGGGGAAGATGCTCCCCGCTGGCGCGTCGGCGACAGGATTTGCGCCCTGACACACGGGGGCGGGTACGCGGAATACGTGGCCATAGACGCCAATCATTGCCTGCCCGTGCCCGAAGGGGTTTCGGAAGTCGACGCAGCGGGCCTCCCAGAGACCTACTTCACGGTCTGGAGCAACGTCTTTCTCGATCACGGAGTGAGCGAAGGTGCGCTGATGCTGGTTCATGGCGGCGCCGGCGGCATCGGCTCCACTGCGGTGCAGCTCGGGCGCGCCATGGGCCTCAGGGTGTTCGCCACGGTGTCCAGCGCAGACGCCGCCGATTTCGTGCTCGGACTTGGCGCGGAAAGCGCCATCAACTACCGCGAGGAGGACTTCGTCGATGCCTGCCGCGAGGCCGGCGGCGCCGACATCATACTGGACATCGTGGGCGGCGACTACATCGCGCGCAACTTCAAGGCCGCGCGCCATGACGGACGGATCATCCAATTGGCCTTCCGGACAGGGTCCAAGGTCGAAGTCAACCTGATGCCGATAATGCTGAAGCGCCTGCACTACGCTGGCTCAACGCTTCGCTCGCGCCCCGCCGAATTCAAGGCGAGGGTCGCCGAGGAACTTGAGCGCGTAGTCTGGCCGAAATTCGCCTCGGGCGAGGTCGGATCGGTGACCCACGCGGTCCTGCCTCTTGATCGGGCGGACGAGGCTCATCGTCTGATGGAAAGCGCAAAGCACCGAGGAAAGATTCTCCTCACTCCGTGAAGTTGCAGTGAATCCAGGCAGAGCGAGGACGCGACAGCCGCTGCACGTTGACCGCAATCCGAGACATTGAGGGCGCATCATGAATTCTGCCAGATACCCGTCGCTCGCAGGCATGCCGGTCCTGGTGACCGGCGGAGCCACGGGAATAGGCGCGAACATCGTTCGCGCCTTTCACGACCAAGGCGCACGCATTGCATTCATCGATGTTCAGGACCAGCCCTCCTGCGCCCTGACCAAAGAGCTTCCCGGGGCGGCATACCGGCACTCGGACGTTACCGACATCCCGGCGCTTCAGGACGCCATCGCCGACATAGCTCAAGAGATCGGGGCGATCCGGGTGCTCGTGAACAATGCAGCGAACGACAAGCGCGAGGCGGTGGAAGACGTGACCGTCGACGACTGGGATGTCGCGCAGGCAATAAACCTTCGCCCGCAGTTCTTTGCAGCACAGGCCGTACGGCCAGGAATGGCTGCAGCGGGCGGCGGAGCAATCATAAACTTTTCGTCCATCGCTTGGCGCCTTGGCCACGGGGACATGACGCCATACACGACGGCCAAGGCGGCCGTGCTGGGACTGACAAACGCGCTTGCCGACGCGTTTGGCGACGACAACATTCGCGTCAATGCGATTGAGCCAGGCGCCGTGATGACCGAACGTCAGCGCGAGCTCTGGTTCAAGACCCAGGAAGAGGTCGACGCGGTCGTCTCCCGCCAGCTGATCAAGCGCGTGTTGTGCGGCGAAGACATCGCGCACATGGTGCTGTTCCTGGCGTCAGACGAGGCGCGGATGATTACCAAGCAATCATTCGCGGTGAATGGCGGCCTCGCTTGAGCGAAACCAGTCAATCGAGGCACCTGAATGACAGAGAGGCCTGGTCGGCATGCAGATCGCGGCAACGGGACAAGCGGAACCGCCGCAAGACCACCGAGCGAGGAGCCCCGCCTCGATGAAAGACCGTCCGCTTACTCGGCCTCTTCGTCCGCCATCTGGTTAATTTGCCGGATCGCCTCGTCGGTTATGTTGACGGCGTCGGCGAAGAGGACCACGTCGCGATGATCCAGGACGACGAATGCGCCCCTTGCACGCGCGATGTCAGAAATGACGTCCAGGGAGAACCTGAGCCGCGCCTCCTCGGCCGCGCGGCTCAGTAGCCGTTCCTTCTCGTCGGTTTCAGCACGAAGCTTCTGGACGCGGGCATCGAACGCGTTCGCAAGATCGCGGAACTCTTCGGGTGGCAGTTCCGCTCTCCGGTCGGTCAGTTCACGCTCTTCCGCAGTGAGCTCGTCCAGGATCCGCGAGTTTTCAGCAGCAAGGTCCTGGGCCTCCTGGTCAAGCTTGGCCAGCAACAATGCGCCCTGTCGTGTCTCGTTCAGCAGCCGTTCCCGATCAATTACCACGATCGGCGTTGCAACTTGGGCGGCAGCGACACCGGAAAGCAGGCAGGCGCCCGCGATCAATCCCGCGAGAAGCAGCCTAGAAGCGCGTGGAAATCGTGATATCGAACGTGTTGATTTCATCCAGCTCGTTCTTGTTCAGAGGTCTGGAGAAGTCCATGCGCAACGGGCCGATCGGAGTGTCCCAAAGCAGTCCGAATCCGGCCGCCGACCTGAGATCAAAGGAGTCGTCAACGAGTTCGCAGTCAGGATCCTGCATGCCGTCGCACTGTCCGCCCATCCTGTCGTCGAGACTCCAAAGCGATCCAGCATCCACGAAGAGGCTGCCGATCATCCCGTACTCGGAGGGAAGGCCCAAGGGGAATTCCGCTTCCAGGCGGGCGGCAACGTACCTGTTGCCACCTAGCACGTCGTTCGAAGTGCTCGCGGAGGTGTCGCGAGGACCAATTCCGCGGGAACTGAAGCCTCGCACCTGTCGGGACGACAGGAAGAACCGATCTGTGACATGGGACGTCGTCCCGCCAAGCGAGTGGAGCGTTCCGCCCTCAAGGGTCGCGCGCAACGTGATTTCCTCGTTGAACGCATCGCGTTCGGCAACGGCACGCGCGGTCGTCCTGACGTATTTCACGTCGCCCCCGAGACCGGCATACTCCTGGCCGAACGTCAGCCGCACGCCGCGGTTCGGATTGAGACCACCACGCAGGAGATCCAGGGTGTAGGTGTATCCGACTGAACTCCGAAACAGCTTGCCTTCTCCACCATCCCTCTTGATGATCGGCGATGCGTTCTCCGCGATGTTCCGGAGCTCTTCTGACGCCGCTTGGTAGTTTACCGAGAGACGCGAGTTTTCCCCGATCGGGAATCCAAGCCTGGGAGAAAAGCTGGTGACACGCGTGTCGTAGCTCGCGTTGCCGAAGTCCGTTGTCACGTGCCGGAGGCTGAACCCGAGCGACACGTCGCGTCCGAGGAAAGCCGGCTCGGTGAAGGACAGCGTTGTGCGTGCATCGTCGGTCCCGGATTCGATGCGGAAGGCCAGCGACTGGCCACGGCCGAGGAAGTTGCGTTCCGAAAAATTCACAGCCAGAGCAAATCCGGAATCATCGTTGTATGTGCCGCCGAACGACAGCAATCCGGTTGGCTGCTCTTCCACCTCGACATCCACGATGATCTGATCGGAACCGGTGCCGGCGCGAGTGTCCACCGCTGCGGTCTGGAAGAACCCGAGGGCCCGGATTCGTTCGGCAGCGTTGCGGATCTCGCGCGGATTGAATGGATCTCCCTCGGCCGTCGTGAACTGGCGGCGAATGACCCTGTCCAACGTAGTCTGGTTGCCGCTGATGTCGATGCGCTCCACGAAGATCCGTGGGCCTCGCACAAGCGCGAACTCAATGTCGAGCGAAAGATCGCGCTCGTTTCGGGAGATGCGCGGGTCTACGCGAAGGAAGTCGAACCCCTGCTGCAGGGCCAATCGCTCCAGGCGAGCGATCTGCTCATCGATCAATGTCGGCGACCAGGTGCCCCCGGGACGCAGGCGCAGGGCGTCTTCGTACTCTTGGAGATCGGCATTTCCAAACTCGCTCGAAAGCGTAATCTCGCCCACCGAGTATTTCTGGCCCTCGCGAATTGTGAACGTCACGAATGTTGCGTCGCGCTCGCGCGACAGTTCCGCAGACACGTCGAGAACCTGGATGTCGACATAGCCGCGCGAACGGTAGAAATCGACGATGAGCTGGCGGTCAAATGCAATCCGCTCAGGAACGTAGGAGTCGCTGCCGATGAACGTGCGCAGAAGGCCGGCCTGCTTCGTGCTGATCGCCCTGCGCAACCGCCGGTCCGAATAGGCCCTGTTGCCGACAAAGCTGATCCGTTCATTCTCGACGACCCTGCCCTCGCTGACCTCAAAGGCGAGGTCGACGCGGTTATCCGAGCGGCGGATGATCTTTGGCGTCACGCGCGCGGCCAGCCTGGCAGCGGTGGCATAGGCGTTCGCTATCGCCGCAGCATCCGCCTCTGCGATCGCGGGCGTGTAGACCCTGCGCGGTTCCGAAGTGATGACACCGAGAAGAACGTCGTCAGAAAGGCGACGATTTCCCTCAATGGTCACGACGTTCACCGTCGGACGCTCGACCACCACGATCTTGAGGCCATTGCCAGCAGGAATGATCTCAGCGGTCTCAAAGTGTCCAGAGGCCATGACGCTTTGCACGGCCTGGTTGATTTCGCTGTCGCTGGCCGAGCGACCGCGGGTGAGGCCCGTGAATTCAATGATCGATTCGGCCGGCAGCCGGGCGTTTCCTTCGACGATGATGTTGTCCACCGGAGTCTGTGCGGCGACCGCTGCGCCAAATGACGCGAGCAGCGCCGACAAAACGGCATATCTCAGAAAACAGGAAGCAAGCCTGAACATATTTTTCCCCAGGTCCAGAAGTCCTCGACCGTCACTAGAGGGATTCTCCGAGGCTGTCAAAAGGTCGCGTGCGTCTCCGAGACCAACGATTCGCCATTGCCTTCACGCTCCCAAACAAGTGCTGTTGCAAGGCAGTTTGGCACTCCAGAGCACATGGCCCGGACAGCTCGCGAATTCTCAAGATGGCAGGACCAAGTGTTGAATTCGCGACGGATTTACGGGGTCCTGTACTGCGATGCAGGAGAACGGCGCCTGCGCGGCGGAGATTCGGGGACTCGGACCGGCCAGCTTGGAAGGCGAGTGGGAGGCATCCTCAGGCAGCCTGCCGTGACCGGGCGCCGCAGGAAGTTCCGTCAGTCCGCTGGAGGAATTCCTGATGAGCAAACCACCGCAATCCTGAAATTCACTTGCCATCGACGGCAGACTCAGACCTGAGACGCCCTGTCGTTTGACGCTTTCATGGAATCCCTGTGCACCGCTTCAGCCAGACAAATGAACTTCCTTTTCTGGCACGTTGCCGGCAATTCAAGCACGATGCGAGCGCGCAAGATTCTACAATCCCCAATGTGAACGCTGAAACCGTCGAACACTCTCGACGAATGAGGAAAATGGGGCCTGGCTTGAGAATCGCCTGCGAAATCCGCCACAATGCAGTTTACGATTGTCGCCAGCTTGAATTCGCCAGGCGCCCCGCCGCAATCTGGATACCGCAGCGGTGAGAGCGCCGACGCTGGGTCACGTCCGGACCGACTTGCAAGTGATGATGCGCCCCCTCTCTTTGAAGTGCCGCCTGAAACCCGAATGCCGATAGCCGGGGCCTGCGCCAGACAAGTGCGGCGTTGCCGGAAAACCGGCCATGGCCGTCACGCCACCGGAATTCGACGATCTTGAGGGCGCAGGGTGCCGCGCTCGCCCGAACACGGCGGCAAGGCGCGCCTGACTTCGCCGGGCCAATCCCGCATTCCGGCAAACCGGCGGCCGCTGTTGAAGTAGGCGCTGCAGCGCAAACGCCCCGCATCTGAATGGCTTGACTTTGGGATCCCAATTTGCGACCACTTGGAGAATTGATCGAGGGAGCATTTCAAAGGCGTGGAGAACCGTGTCGGCCAGGTGCACTTGCCGTCCGCACGGGCAACGCGCGCCCGGCCATGCGACAGGTCGCGCTGGAAACGCGGTCTGCCTCACACAGCGTGCTAGCCCGCACAATACCTTGAAGAACGTGGAGCAAAGGGAGGATGAAATGCTCAAGAACTGTTCTGCTGCGGTCCTTGCCGTAACCGCCGCGCTGACCGCTTCGGCGACATCGGCGCAGGTCAACCTGACGTCCAATACTGCGGGCGCCGGGACCGCAGTCGGCCTGACAGCGACGGCATTGGTCGAATACGCCGCCGACCGCGGCATCGCGAACATCCAGTTGAAGGACGGCCAGACAGGCACGAATTACGTGCTTGCCCTTGCCGAAGGCAAGATCGACATCGCCAGCGGGCCATTCATGCTGCCGTTCCTTTTGTCACGTGGTGCGGGTCCCTATGCCAGCCTCGGCAAGGAACAGGGTGCCGAGCTAGGCGGCAACATCCGACTGCTCTATCCCTACACGCTCAGCATCTTCACCATGTACGCATTTGACGCCAAGGGAGTAACCGGCTGGGATGACCTGAAGGGCCGCAAGGTCCTGAATGGCCCGCCGCGCGGCGCGGCGGTGACAAACTCCCGCGCGCTGATTCAGCTCTTTGGCGGCCTGAAGGTCGACAAGGACTACGAGTCTGTCACCGTGAACTGGAACCAGGCGGCTTCGGCCATAATCGACGGGACCGCCGATGTTGCGGTCATTCCGGCGGTTTTCCCCGGTCCGAGGGTTTCGCAGGCCGGTGCGGCCGGCGCGATGACAATGTTCTCGCTGCCCAAGGACATCTATGTGACCGAACCTGCGCAGAAGTTGCTGAACAAGCCGGGTTCGGTCGCATTCGAGACACCGCTGGCCGACGTACAGGCAGGGCTTGGCGACGGATGGACGGTCGTATCGGAGGACGGCATGTTCCGCGGCATGGCTGTGACGGGTGGCGATTTCGCGAACAAGAACATGGACGAAGAATTGGCATATCAGCTTGCCAAGGCGCACATCGAGAACCTCGACAATCACAAGGCAATTGCACCCTTCATGGCGACGCTGAACTTTGGCGTTCTGGATCCAAAGGTTGCAGGTCTCTGCGGTCCGAATCCGGTCAAGTTTCACCGCGGTGCTGTGCGTGCCTGGGAAGAAGCAGGCTACACCGTCCCGGACTGCTCAAAGCCGTAGTCGACGCGAGACGCCTGCGTCGGGCGGCCTTGATGGCCGCCCGCCGCTGCCATTCGATCCGCCTCCGGCATTGCCGAACTAAGTCGACATGACAGATCAAGAAAGAACTGAAAGCAGCCCGGAAAGTGGAGTGCAGTCCGGCGTGGACCGGCTGGTCTACTGGCTGGCACTGACGCTGGTGATCGCAGGGCTGATGAACGTAACGCCCGCGATTCCTGGCTGGGACGACTTTTGGAAAGGCGTCTCTGGCAACGAGTTCTTCAAGATCCGGCGGTTCCCTACCGAGTGGCTCTATCCGATCGTCTTCTTCTGGATGATGGTCATCGTCGCATTCAAGCATTCGATGTGGCGAAGCTGGATCGAAGGGTCGCCGGTTCGCCGGAAAATGGGCCTGTTTCTTGACGCGGCGCTGGTTCTGGCCGGACTTGCAATCTCGCTTAGCTATCTGATCGAGCTGGAGGCGGTTTGCCTGATCGACGTATTCACCGGGGACCGGGCGCGCCTGATGGCAGAAGTGTTGCAGGCGGAAATCGAATATGCCAAGCTCCTTGGCCTACCGATCCCTGATTCCGCTGACGATCCGGCATGTCTCAATACGACGGGTGACTGGGCCGCTGATTCTCTTCGGCGCGGTCGTCGTCTTCCTGGCCTACAACATCAAGGTCTGGGGCCTGCCGTTGGTGCTGGTCTCGATCCTGATTGCCACGTACACCTTTGGCACGGTGATGAACTGGTACTTCTTTGGTGCCGAGGATCAGAACAAGTACCTTGTGACGATTCTCTCAAGTGAGGAGACGCGATCCCTGGTCTCCGGTCGAGAGTTCGTGCGTGATGCGCTTGTCAACAATACTGCTGGCCTTTTGGGCCGCTTCATCAACGTCCTGATGCTGTTGGTCTTCCCTTAGGAGGCTCGCCAAAATAAACTGGCCATTCATGTGCGGGGAAGCAGGGTGTAGTTCCATTCTCCGTGAAATCCGGCCCGCCTGATCGAGAGCGCCTCCATCTGGTCGTCGGAAACCTTGATGCCGGTCGCATACTCCTTGTCGTCGATGCCGGAGCGAATGGAGAGACCGGCCTTTGTCGTCGTCGCGGCGATCAGGTTCACGATCACCTCATGGCTGACAAGCGGCTTTCCGCGCCAGTTCTGGGTGATGTGGCAGAACATGCGGTGCTCGATCCTGTTCCACTTGCTCGTGCCCGGCGGAAAGTGGCAGACCGAGATGGCCAGCCCGAGCTCGTCGGCAAGTCGCTGGATCTCCAGCTTCCATAGCCGGTTGCGGCTGCCGTTCGAGCCGCCGCCGTCGGCGGTGATCAGGAGCCGCCGGGCATCCGGGTAGAGCGGCGACCCCATCCGCCTCCACCAGCGCCGTATCGTCTCGACGGCGAATTCCGCCGTGTCGCTGGTGATTCCGACGCTGACCCAGCCCTTGTTGGCGGTCATGTCGTAGACGCCGTAAGGTATGGCCTTGCCAAGTTCGGGGTCCGGGAAGTCATGCACGTGCACGGCGACGGGACGGCCCTTGGGATGCCAGTCGCGGCCACCGTTGCGGAACTGGCCCACGAGTTCCTTCTTCTTCGTGTCCACCGACACGACCGGCTGGCCCAGCTTCTGGAACGCCCGCACCCGGCGGTTGATCCGCCGGAACTGGCCGTTCCGGTCCGGATGCTGCCGTCCCTCGACGGTCTTGCGGTTCGCCTGGAGACTGTAGCCGAGCTCGTGCAGCAGGCGGTTCACCGTGCGCTCGCTGACCTTGCGGCCCTCCGCCCCCATCCGCGCCGCTAGCGAGGCCGCGCTGTTGCAGGTCCAGCGCAACGGGCTCTCCGGGCCGCCGCAGGTCACCGGCTCAAGCTGGCGCTCAAGGGCGGACAGCAGTTCCGGGTCGCTCTCCGTCAGGCGCTTGCGCCCGCCGCCAGGCTTTCGCGTTCTCCCGTCGGAGGAACGCCCGTCGGCAGGTGCCGCGGCACCCGAAGCGACGTCCTTGACGCCCTGCCGGACCGTGGCCCGCGAAAGGCCCGTCGCCTCGGCCACGCGCGAAATCCCGCCCCGCCCGATGGCGCTGGCCTCGACGCCGGCCCAGAGACGACGCCCCCGCTCGTCCAGAACCGGGCGCATCATCTCGAACTTGTGCCTCAGAGTCTCTACCACGCAATCCATGGTAGCACGGTACAGGATCAACACAAAATGGGCAAGTTATTTTGGCGAGCTTCCTTACATCATTCTCGGCGCCTTGTTCGGCAAGTGTGCCGGCGGGCAGGCACTGATCAAGCTTGCGTTTTCGGCGACACGCAAATTGCGCGGCGGTCCGGCCCATGCGGCAGTCGTTTCCTCGGCCATGTTCGGCACCATCACCGGCGGACCGGTGGTCAACGTTCTCTCCACCGGTGTCCTGACCATCCCGATGATGTTGAAACGTGGGTTCTCCAAGGTCTTCGCGGGCGGGGTTGAAGCTGCAGCGTCTTCGGGCGGGTCGATTATGCCACCCATCATGGGCGTTGCCGCCTTTATCATGGCGTCGCTGACCGGCGTGCCCTACCGTGAGATCATCATCGCGGCGGCCATCCCGGCGGTGTTCTACTTCTTCTGCCTTTTCCTCAGCGTCGTATTTCAGGCGCGCAAGCAGAACATTCAGGCCGTTGGCGGCGAGTTGCCACCGGAAATGCGCCTGAGCGGAGAGGACCGGCTGCACCTGATCCAGATCTTCGGACCGGTTCTCCTGGTCCTCGTCTTGCTGCTGACTCCGAAGGACGCGGTCGGTTGCAGTTGGGTCTCGATCATGTTGGGCGCGGAGGTGTCCTTGAGCAACGGGGTTTGCCGAGTCACTGCTCTGCCTTGGATCATCGAACTCTTTCAGAACGCGGCCGGTGATGCCAGCGCAGCAGGCTGGTGGGCGGTGTCCTTGCTGTTGATCCTGATGTTCGTCGACAGAGAGTTCCGCACCCGTCCGCGAAAGATATTCGACGGGCTTGCGCAGGCGGGCATCACGGTCTCAACGCTCTATCTGATGTTCATGGCCGTGACCGTGATCGACGTCTGCCTGAATTTCACGGGGCTGGCGAAATTCGTGGCAGTCGATGTGCTGGCATTCCTAAAGTCATTCGACATCTCGGCAAGTTCCGCATCATTCCAGCTCTTCGCATTGTTCCTGACAATGCTTCTGGCGGTAGTTCTCGGCATGGGAATGCCAGCGGTTCCGGCTTACATCAATGTCGCGTTGTTGATGGGGCCGATGTTGGTGGGGCTAGGCTTGGCCACCTTCACGGCGCACATGTTCATCTTCTATTTCGCCGTTGCGTCTGCCATAACGCCACCGGTAGCGCTTGCAGCGTTTGCGGCCTCGACAATCACCAAAGCTGATCCAATGGCAACTGGGATTTCGGCCGTGAAGTCGGGCATAGTGATGTTCACCATCCCGTTCGTTTTCGCGATCCATCCCGAGCTTCTGTTGATCGACAGGGCCGTGATCGATCCGTCAAACGGACAGTTCCTGCCCGGCTACAGCGGTGAAGTCAACATCGGCTGGCTCGCGTTCCTGATCGCACGGCTTGCTCTGGCGCTTTTTCTGGTGTCCAGCGCCCTGGCCGCATTCGATCGCAAGCCGCTGGGCCTCTTGGAAGTCGCCGCTCGACTTGCGATCGCGATACTGATCCTGTCCAGGCCTATGGAAGCCTACGGCCCCGCAATTGCGGCTGGCGCTGCCGTCATCGGCTTGCATGTGTTCAGAAGTCGTGAAGAAGCGGCGGCGCGAGCGCAATGAGGGATTGCAGGTGGACAGCGAATTGACCGAACGACCCAGCTACATCCTCTTCATCACGGATCAGCAGCGGTACGATCACCTTGGCTGCAACGGGCACCCGGTATTGCAAACGCCGAACATTGACGAGATGGCCACGGAGGGCGTGAATTTTGATCGCTTCTATGTCGCCAGCCCGGTGTGCATGCCCAACCGCGCCAGCCTGATGACCTGCCGGATGCCGTCGAGCCATGGCGTTCGGTCGCTTGGCATTCCTCTCGCGCGTGAACATGTCACCTTTGTCGAGCTGTTGCGCGCGGCAGGGTATGACACCGCGCTGATTGGAAAGAGCCACTTGCAGAACGTCAGCGATTGGGAAATCCAGATCGAGCCGCCCAAAGTCCGTGACGGGTATCAAGCACCTTCCGCGGACCTAGCGGTGGCTGTGCGTTCGGATCTGGACAACGAAACGTACCAGTACGAGCGGCAGGCGTATTGGGACCAGGAGAATCCCAAGGTACCCCGGCCGTTCTACGGGTTTGATGACTATGTTTCGATCCTCCGCCACGGGTTCAACACTGGCGGCGACCACCTCGAATGGCTGAAGGCCAACGCTCCCGAGACGTTGGCCCTGCGAGGCCGGGACATGCAGTTCGACCATGACTACACGGTCCCGCAGGCGATTCGTACAATGGTGCCCGAGGAGCACTATTCGACCGCCTATATCGCTGACTGTGCCTGCGAATGGCTGGAATCCCGCAGGGGCAATTCGAAGCCCTTCTTCTTGATGGTCTCCTTTCCCGACCCGCACCATCCGTTCACTCCGCCGGGCAGGTATTGGGACATGTATGCACCCGAGGACATGCCCGTACCGGAAGCCTACGAAGCCAATGACTGGGATCCACCGGACTACATAAGGATCGCCGAACGCGACCGGGCGCGGGACAAGTCCCTCGGTCAGATGGCCGGCTATTCGATTGCGGTGTCCAAGCGCGAGGCGCTGGAAGCGCGTGCATTGACTTGCGGCATGATCACGATGGTCGATGACGCCGTCGGCCGCGTGCGAGCTGCCGCAAGAAATGCTGGCGTCACCGACAATACCGTGCAGATGTTCACGTCGGATCACGGCGATCATCTAGGCGAGCATCGGCTCTTGTTCAAAGGGGCGGAACAGTACGACAGCCTGACACACGTCCCGTTCATTTGGTCAGACCCAAAGGGTGCGAGCGGTGAACGTTCCGACGACCTTGCTCAGACGCATGACATCGGCGCGACGATTCTGGAACACGCGAAGCTCGAGGCATCCGTTGGGATGCAGGGCACGGTCATGGCTGTTGCCGGAGGTGCCGGACGTGATGCCGCGCATATCCAATACGAAACTCAAAGAACGCAGGAAGCCTTTGGAATTCGGCCGCGCGTTCACACGATCGTCCACGGGAATTGGCGGCTGTCAATGTACTTGGGCAAGTGCCGGAACGAGCTCTTCGACCTCAAAGAAGACCCGGGTGAGTTAAGGAATCTCTGGGACAGTGCCAACCATTCAGATGTCAAGAACCGTCTGATCGAAAGACTTGCGGAACTCGAGATCGCGGTCGCTGACCGTGCGCCTCTGCCGACGGCCCAGGCCTGAGCGTCATTTCCACACACGTCCGTTCAACGACATTCGCCACGTCGGGCGCTGCCGGCGGACCAGTGTCCAAGTTTCACCGCGCGCGGCACGCCCTTGCAGGCGTTCGCGGCGACAGGAACATTCTGGCAGATTGCGGCGAAGGTGCCATGCGTCAATCCATGCACGCCGGCATCGACTTCCGGCAAGTGCATGAGGTCTTCCTTTCAGATTGCCAAGTTTCGCGAATAGAGAGCCACCCTTCGGGGTGACTGGCCTTGGCTTGATTCAGGGTGCCGTTCCACGTCTCGGATTGCAGCGATCAGTCCGAGGAGGAATTGAATGGCACAAAAGAGGCTGCCCATGAGGAAAGTCAGGAAGATGCTCGAGTTTCACTTTGACGAAGGTCGCAGCGCGAGGGCGATCGCGACCCACCGCGGCCTTGCCCGGCGCTCGGCTGCGCAGACCCTGGCACGGTTCGCGGCTTCCGGCCAGAACTGGCCGGAGGCGGCCGGAATTGACGACGCGGCGCTGGAGGCGGCGCTCTACCAGGCGCGGCAGGCCCGGGTCGCGGAAGAGGACGTGGACTGGGCGAAGGTCGAGAAGGACCTGTCGGCCCGCGACGCGACGTTGAAGCTGCCGTGGGGGGAATGGCGCGAGACGCGTCCCGACGGCACGAGCTGCGTGACATGGTGCCGCCGGTGTCGCGCCCAACTCATCCGGCCCGGAGCGCTCTGTCGAACTGCGCAGCACTTTTCCGACACGCAGATCATCGAGAGCCTCGCCGTGATCGCGGTTGGCGGCTACCTGAACCTTGGATTGGGCGGATCAGGTGCTTCGACCCGCAGGATGGGATCCCGGCAAGCACATCGGTGACGCTCACGAACAATGAAGGGCGCATCCGATCACGCTCGGTTGGACAAAGGTGCGAGTTTACCGCCCAAGCCAGCCGGTGCCTCTTGGCATTCGGGAATCCCCGCTCTGCTGGATCCTACTTCAAGTTTCCGGAATGGAGGCTGGAGTGGACGAGGTTCGCTGCGTTACCTCTGACATGCTCTGGCACAAGGCTGCGCCCCTTGCGCCGAGCGATCCGGTCGAACCGCAGTGAGGAGGCCGTCAAGTCCCTGGTGTCAGGATGCAAGGAGAAGCATGGCCCAATTCACTTTGCGCAATTGGCATGTGATGGCGGGCTGGTCGAATGACTTGACTGACGGCGCGATCCCCCAAGATTGCGGCTTTGGTTTCGCGCACGACTTCCGAGTTTTCCCCGGCGTTGGTCAACCTGTTCAACGGAAGGGAACTGCTGGAACGGGAACCTTCTCGCCGCGGAGCGCGCCTCGGTATCACCTTCGCAACGAAACTGGTGCGAGAGGGTCGCCTGTCGAATAGGCGACCAGATCGGCAACTGTAAGGACTCCTTCAAGCCTTTCGAAGGACTGGATGCATTCCACCATTGTGCGCGAGTGCTCGCGCATCATGCCCTCGGCGCGGACCCCGTCACCCAGTTGGATTGCTTCGCAGATCACCTTGTGCTGAGCATTCCCGAGACTCAGTCGGAAATGGGTGCGTTTGACGTCATCCGGAGTCGACGAGACTCTCTTGTCGAAGGCCATCGAGCCGACCTGGAGCATCGGCAAATGGCTGATCCGGCTGCAGGAAAAGCTGACAAAGTCATTGCCACATCCATCGAGGATCGTCATGTGAAACAGCGCGTTCTGCTGCTGTGTTCGACGCAGGGCGGCATCGTCAAAAACGCCAGCGTCGATAAGGCGATCCGTCTCTTCGATGGCGGATTCCATAGCTGGAAGGGATAGTTCGCGTTTCGGGCTCTGGGCCATTAGCCGCGCTGCAAGGCTTTCAAGGTGGCCACGCACCTCCATTGCCTGAATGATGTCGTGCACAGTCGGGCTTTGCACAAGATACCCTCGGCCCTTGCCGCGCCGGACAACGCCTTCCCGCTCCAGCATACGCAATGCCAACCGCACAGGGGTCCGAGAAACGCGGTGAGTTTCGCAAAGCCGGGCTTCTGAGAGGCGCTCACCCTCTTCGTAGGCACCCAGGATAATGTCCTGCCGGATGCGGGCCGCAAGTTCCGTGTCAATCGAATCCATTCGCCTATCCGCTGCAAACAGGATCCCAAAGTCAAGAAAAATGAGGAATTTTCAGCCCTCAGGTGCGAACTTCCTTGAATTGGGATACCGAATCATCGTAGATTTTGACGGCACTAAGCTTAGCGGCGCGTCAATGATTCAATTCGGGATCCCGAAATTGAGCTGGCCGCCGAACCAACTCAAGGAGGGACACATGACTTTCACTCGACTCAGCTTTGCAGTGGTGCTGACAGCGTCGCTCGGGCTTTCCGCGGAAGCGGCGACCGCCGAAGAACTCAGCGTTGCAACCTTCCTGCCGCCTCAGCACCACACCAATACGGGGATGTTCACCTGGTTCGCCGAAGAGATCGAAAGGCGTTCCGGCGGCTCACTGACCATGAAGCTATACCCCGCCGGTCAGTTGGGTGCAGGCCCGGTGCAGCAGTACAAGCGAGTCGTCGAAGGTGTCGCGGACATCGTGTTCGGCGTCAACGCCTATACGCCTGCGGTGTTCCCCAAGTCCATGCTGGGCATCCTTCCCGGGAAGGCTGTCACCGCGGACGAGTCCACCCGCGCAATATGGAACGTGTTCGATGAGCATTTTGCCGACGAATACAAGGGCGTGAAGGTCCTCGCCGTCGGGACCGTCGCCGGCAGCCTGTTTATCGGTAACAAGGACGTGTCGACCCTGGAAGGACTGCAGGGCACCAAGCTGGTTCCTTTTGCGGCCATGACGACGCCAATCGTCGAAGCGCTGGGCGCTGTGCCCGTCCAGATGCCGGTGACCGAAATGTACACCGGCCTGTCCACCGGAACGATCGATGTCATCACCGGATCCTACAACAACGTCACCCAGCCGTGGAATTTCTGGGACGTGTCGAGCCACATAGTCGAAAACGTTCCGGTCGCCTTTCAGGTGACATATGCGCTCATGAACGAAGAGCGCTACCTGGGCCTGTCGGAAGAGCATCGCGCCATCATCGACGAGCTCTCGGGCCTGCCCATGTCGCTCGAACTTGCCAGGTCTTTCGACGGCGCGGACGAGCGGTCCAAGAAATGGATCTCCGAAGCCACCGACAAGGGTTACGAATGGATCATTGTCTCGGACGAAGAACGGGCCAGGATGGATGCCGCGGTTGCTGCGGGTCTCGAAACAATCTTCGCCGACTACGAGAGCCGGGGCGTTTCTGGCGCACGCGAGATCTACGAAGCGCTCAATCAATGACCCGGCGAGTTCGCGCGCCGGATCGCGGTTCGGAGCGCGAATGCCAAGGCGCCGCGACGCACGATTGCTGCGCAGCCCTCGTCTAGTCGGCGCCGAATCCGCCCAGCCAACGGAAAGGGAGTTGTCCCATGGTCGTCATTGTCCCAACCAACAAGTCCGTGGAATCCTTCGAGGGCCTTCACCTCTTCCACGGCGCGATCTCGAACTGCTCGATGCGGGTCCGGATGACGCTGATCGAAAAGGGTCTCGACTGGACTTCTCACCACATCGACCTGAAAAAAAAGGAGAACATCTCGGACGACTATTTCGGGATCAACCCCAACGGCCTTGTCCCGACGCTGGTGGACAACGGCGTGGTCCATATCGAGTCGAACGACATCATCGACTACATCGACGAGACCTATCCCGAGCCGACGCTGCGCGCGTCGGAAAACGAGGACATGATGGAGTGGCTGCATCTTGCTGCTGCCATCCATGTTCCAGCGTGCAAGCCCTATGTCTACGCGACCAAGATGGCAGCAAAGCTGAAGAAGACAGCCGAGGAACAGGAAAAGTACGACAGCCTTCAGAAGAATGAGGAACTGAAGCAATTCCATTCGAAACATGCAGGCAGCAGCGAATTCAGCGATGCAGACTTTCTGAAGGCAAAGGCAATTCTCGGAGCGTGCTTTGCCAAGCTCGAAGTTACCTTGGAGGGTCGAGACTGGATCATGGGCGATCAATTCACTCTCGCCGACATCTCCTGGATCCCTCTCTACTTCGTGATCTATGGCTGCGGCTTTTCGTTCGACAAGTTTCCGAACATCCAGCGTTGGGCCGCGGCGATCGAGGCACGAAAGAGCTATCAGGAAGGCGTCCTCAAGTGGTGTCCGGATTTCGCTGAAGTCTGAACAGGCGACCCCCAAGGGACAGGCAGATGCAAAGCGAATCCAACTGCGAAACGCCAGTGCGAAGCCGGCCAATCCTGATCTATTGGCTGGACGTCGGGCTGACCTGGATCGCGCTGACTTGCGGCGGCGCGACCTTGGTGTTCATGACTTCCTATTCGGTCTGGAACGTGCTGATCATGCGCAAGGCCCTGAATTCGCCGATTGCGGGCGCGGAGGACGTTCTGATCCTCTTGCTCGTCGTGATCGTGGCACTCTCGGTTCCGCTTGGCGCGCGGTCGGGGGCGCATATCGAGATTGAGGTCATGGAATCGCGCATGTCAGCGTGGTTCGCCAAGTGGTCGATGGTGTTCGTCAAACTGCTTGGCGTGCTGGTCCTCGTCACCATGGCCTGGCGGCTCTGGCACGCAGGGCAAAACGCCGTGCGGTTCGGCGAGACAACGCAGCAGTTGCTGATCTCCTATGAACCCTTCTACTACTTGCTCGCAGTTTCGGCGGCGCTCTATGCGTTGGTGCTGATGCTCGACATCTGGCAGATCATGCGCTCTGGCAAGGTCGAACAGCTGAAGATTGGCGGCCATTCGACATGATTGGCATGACCGTCCTGGGCCTTCTTGGGCTGCTCGCACTCTTCGTCCTGCTGGCGCTGCGGATGCCGGTCGCGTTGTCAATGCTGAGCGTCGGTTTCGTCGGCACGATCATAGCGAATGCCAACAAGTTCGTTGCCGTGGGCATGGCCGAAGAGCAGGCCTGGGCGCGGGGTTGGAAGATCGCCTATTCGAACCTGGCGGGCGAGACCTTCGAGGCGGCATCGAACTTCAACTTGCTGGTCATTCCGATGTTCGTGCTGATGGGCAACCTGGCCGGTGTCTCGGGGATGTCCAACGACCTCTTCGTTGCCGCCTACCGCTGGATGGGCCATCTGCGGGGCGGATTGGCCTCGGCCACCATAGCTGCCTGCGCGGGGTTCGCCGCGCTCTCCGGCTCGTCGCTGGCCTCGGCCGTCACCATGGGACGCGTCGCGCTGCCCGAGATGAGGCGATACAAATACGCCGACAGTCTCGCGACCGGATCGGTCGCCGCAGGCGGCACACTCGGCTTCCTCATCCCACCGTCGGGCGGCATGATCATCTACGCCGTGCTGACCGAGCAATCAATTGGCCGGCTCTTTATGGCCGGTGTGTTCCCGGGCATCATCCTGACCCTGCTGTTCATTGGCGCGATCTACCTGCTTGTTCTTCGCAAGCCCGAAGCTGGCCCGCGCGGCGACCGATCAGATCGCGCGGACCGGATGGCCGCCCTTTGGCGCGCCGTCCCCATCCTTGGCGTGGTCGTTGTCACGATTGGCGGCATGTATACCGGCTTCTTTACGCCGGTCGAAGCCTCCTCGGTCGGTGCATTCTTCACCTTCGTCGTCGCTGCCTGGCGCCGATCGCTGACATGGAAGGCCTCGCGCGAGGTCATCCTGCAGACGATGAATGCCACCGCAACGGTCTTCCTGATCATCATCGGCGCTTTCGTCTTCATCCCCTTCATGTCGCTGACGGAACTGCCTTCGCAACTTGTGATCATCTTGACTTCGTTGCCGATCGGCGATGTCGGCGTCCTTCTGGTGATCATCGTGGCATACATGTTTCTCGGCATGTTCCTCGAAAGCATGGCAATGCTGGTGCTCACCATCCCGGTCGTGATTCCCATCGCCATTGGTCTCAACTGGGATCTGATCTGGTTCGGCATCATCATCGTGATCGTGCTGGAAATGGGCATGATCAGCCCCCCGGTGGGGATCAACGTCTTCATCGTCAAGTCCATTGCGCCTGAGGTGCCGATGGGCCAGATCTTCCGCGGCATATGGCCGTTCTGGTTCGCGATGGCTGCAATGCTGGGCCTGTTGGTCCTCTTCCCGCAGATCGCGCTTTTTCTGCCGCAGACGATTGTCGGCGGCTAGCAAAGGAGATTCATCATGAATGAGAATACCGAGATCATGACGCTTCAGCATTTCATCGGCGGCCAATGGGTCGATGCCGAGGGCGGCGCGACATTCGAGGTCCTGAACCCTCTTGACGACAGCCTCTACCTGCATGCTGCCGAAGGCAGCGGCACGGACATTCACAAGGCAGTCGCCGCTGCCAAGTCGGCTTTCCCGTCCTACAGGGAATCGACGCCAACCGAGCGAGAGCGCTGGCTGCTGCGTGTCGCCGAGATCATGGAAGATCGCCAGAAAGAGTTGGTGGATTGCCTCATCGACGAGATTGGCTCGCCGGTGCAAAAGGCGATGTTCGAGTTCACAAAGGGCCTGACCATGGTCCGGGCTGCGGCCGGCATGTGCCGAAACGTTCGAGGTGACACCATCCCGTCGGACCGTCCGGGCACCTTCTCGATGTCCATCCGGGAGCCGCTCGGTGTCGTCGCTGTCATAACGCCGTTCAACGTGCCGCTGATCAAGACGACACGCTTGGTCGCGAACGCCTTGGCGGTCGGCAACACCGTTGTGCACTTGCCATCGGAAATGGCACCGCACTTGACGGTTCTCTTTGCCGAGATCGTTGCCGACGCGGGCGTGCCTGCGGGTGCGTACAACGTCGTGACCGGAATGGGCGCCGAAATCGGCGACGACCTGACCGGTCACGAGGACGTGGACTTCGTGAGCTTCACAGGATCGACCGTTGTCGGTCAGCACATCAACGAGATCTGCGCGAGGAACAAGACGCCGAATACGTTGGAACTCGGGGGCAAGAGCCCAACGGTTGTTCTGGCCGATGCCGATCTGGACAAGGTCATGCCACTCGCTGCACGGTCCATTTTCATGTTCGCTGGACAGGCTTGCATCGCATCGAGCCGCTTTTACGTCGAACGCCCGCTCTTCGATGAATTCGTCAAGCGTTTCGCGATGATCGCGTCGAAGGTCGGGATGGGCGACCTGCGAGACCCGAATACCGTCATCGCACCAATCATTTCGGACCGGCAGCGCAAGCGAGTCAAGGATCACATCGCGGATGCTGTCGCAAAAGGGGCCAAGGTCGTGGCAGGTGGCGAATGGGACGGAAACCGGTGCCAGCCGACCTTGCTTACGGATGTGTCTGAGGACATGTCGCTGTGCCGGTCTGAGACGTTTGGACCTGTAACCGCCATCTACCCGATCGACAGCTATGAAGAAGGCTTGGAGAAAGCCAATGACACCGATTTCGGACTGTCATCGGCGATTTTCACCAGCGACATCGACAAGGCGTTCCACTTTGCGCGCAACATCGGCGCCGGCATGTGCCATATCAATGGCCCGACCATCCATGACGAGGCGCATGTGCCTTTCGGCGGCAACGGCGAATCCGGCGTGGGCCGTGAAGGAACAGATGCTGATCTTGAAGCCATGACGGAACTGAAATGGGTCACGGTGCAGCTATGACGTTTACTCTATATCACCACGGATCATCCGTTTGCGCCGCAAAGGTGCGGCTCGCGATGGATCAAAAGGGGCTCGACTGGGACGGGGTGTACATCGACATCCTGAAGGGTGAGCAATTCGACCCGGAATACCTGAAGCTGAATCCCAAGGGTGTTGTTCCCACCTTGGTGCATGACGACACCGTCATTCCCGACAGCACGGTGATTTGCGAGTACCTCGACCGCATCGTTCCGGAAAGCCCGATGCATCCGCCGGACCCGTGGGAATATGCACAGGTACGCTATTGGACCAAGGCGGTCGACGAAGACCTCCACCCGGCATGTGGCGCGGTGACCTTCGTCTGTTCGCACCGCCACACGGTGCTGAGAAACCTCGGCCCGGAGGGCGTGAAGAAGTTCCTTGCCTCAACGCCTGAGATTTCAGTTACGGCTGACTGGAACACCAAGAAAGACATCTTTGTCCGCTATGGTTTCGAGGCTCCGGAGGCCACGGACAAGGTCAGGCTCTACGACACCTACCTGAAGAAGATGGAGGACGCGCTGAAAGGCGGCGACGACTGGCTGGTGGGCAACAAGTTCACCATCGCCGACATTGCCATGGCGCCATACGTCAATCGTCTTGCAATGATGTCAATGCGTGGAATGTGGGAAGGTGGCCGGATGCCAAATGTCGAAAGATGGTTCGCCCGGGTCGAGGCGTTGCCGAGCTTCAAGAAGTGCCTGATCGACTGGGTGCCCGAACACCTGACGAGCGACTTGCGGGAAAACGGGGCCAAGAGCTGGCCCGAAGTCGCGAAAATACTCGAAATTCAAGTCTAGAAGACGCCTTGAAGCAATGAAGCGACAGGGCAAACCGAAAGGGGAGACTTCCATGGGAAGATTGGACGGAAAGACGGCAGCGATCACCGGCGCAGGGCGCGGCATCGGTGCAGTGATGGCAAAACGAATGGCTGCCGAGGGTGCAAACGTCGTCGTGACCGATGTGCTTGAAACGGACAATACCGTGGCGGCCATCCAGGACTCCGGCGGTTCCGCAATGGGAATGACGGTCAATGTGACTTCAGACGGCGATCTTGCAGCGATGGTCGAGGCGACCGAGAAGGAGTTTGGCGCCCTGAACATCCTGGTCAACAACGCCTCGATCTTTGCCGACCTTCAACCCAAGCCGTTCCTGCAGATCGACAACGACGAATTTGACAAGGTGATGACCGTAAACGCGCGCGGCGTGCATCAGGCTTGCAAGGCAGTCGTGCCCGCGATGTTGCGGGTTGGCGGCGGCAAGATCGTCAACATCGCTTCGGGCACGTTCTACTACGGCCCGCCGGGACTGTCGCATTACACGGCATCAAAAGGCGCGGTGATAGCGCTGACACGCGGATACGGGCGCGAGTTGGGCGACAAGAACATTCAAGTCAACGCCATTGCTCCAGGACTGACCGAGAGCGAGTCGATCCAGGGCCATGCAGGATTTGATCCGGCGCGAGCGCCAACTGTGCAGTCTCGTTCCATCAAGCGCGAAATGGTGCCCGAGGACCTGCTGGGATCGCTGATGTACCTGGTCACGCCGGACAGTGATTTCGTGACCGGTCAGACGCTGAACGTCGACGGCGGCAAAGTCAATCTCTGACCGGTGGACGTGCGCCATTCATATGTTCCGCCGAACGGTGGCCCGAATTGTTTCCGGTCGGCGGACCATTCCTTTGCAGAGGTCTCCGCCGTCGATCCGGGCAGGCCGTACACGTTGCTGGAAATCTTCGTTGATGGGGACCGGATGGCCGCGCCCACGGGTGCATGCCTGCATGTGCCTCCCGGGATTGAACACGCCTGCGCCGTTGCCGTTGGCCGCGAGGCGGCCCAAGTGCCGAGGTTCGATCGCCCCTCCGGGATCGAGCGGTGTCTGGCGGAGCTCGACCAAATGAACGATGCTGAATTCGAAGACGGCGTCACGACGTCCGAGCTGCACGACAAGCATGGCGTCGTGAATGCCGGGCGGGCTCCCGAGCGCCCTGGGATCGATTGCTAGCAAATGACGAAACGCAAGAACATTCTCTTCATCATGTGCGACCAACTGCGCTACGACTACCTGTCCTGCGCCGGGCACAAGACGTTGCAGACGCCGAATGTTGACGCGCTGGCAGCGCGCGGTGTCCGGTTTTCGAACGCTTACGTGCAATCCCCGATCTGCGGTCCCAGCCGGATGAGCTTTTACACCGGCCGATATGTTTCCTCGCACGGGGCGACCGGGAACTTCGTGCCTCTCAGGATTGGCGAAAGGAACATCGGGGATTACCTCAAGCCGCTGGGCATGCATCCCGTTCTGGTTGGCAAAACGCACATGGTTGCGGATCTGGAGGGCATGAGACGGCTTGGCGTCGATCCCGACAGCGAGATTGGCGTGCATCATGCCCAGGCAGGGTTCGAACCTTATGAACGCGACGATGGCATCCACCCCGACCTGGTCGTCAAGCCCGGTGTTGCCTACAACAAGTACCTCAATGAGCGAGGCTATGACGATCACGAGAACCCCTGGCACTGGGCCGCAAATTCTGTTGCAGGAGAGAACGGCCTGCGCTCGGGCTTTTTCAACGATATCGCGAACAAGCCGGCGCGGGTCTCCGACGAGGAATCCGAAACCCCCTACATGACCCGCCGCGCCATGCAGTTTCTTGCCGAGGATGATGGCGAGACCCCTTGGCTCTTGCATCTGAGCTACATCAAGCCGCACTGGCCCTACATTGCCCCGGCCCCCTACAATGACATGTACGGCGAAGAGGACGTGCAGCCCGTGCATCGGTCCGAGGCCGAGCTTGAGGACCCCAACCCGCTTGCCAAGCATTTTCAGGACCGGGTGTGCGCGCGCACGTTTTCGAGAGACCAGGCACGGGGAACGGTGGTCCCGGCCTACATGGGACTGATCAAGCAGATCGATGACCAGCTGGGCGTCCTCCTTGAATTCATGGAAGAGCGCGACCTGCTTCAGAACACCATGATCGTGTTCACGTCCGATCACGGAGATTACTTCGGCGACCACTGGATGGGAGACAAGGACTTCTTCCACGACGCCGCGGTGAAGGTTCCGCTGATTGTGGCCGATCCGGATCCAGCCAGCGACGCCACCCGCGGCACGGTGCAGGACAAGCCCGTCGAAGCGATCGATCTGGTGCCGACCTTCATCGAATATGCCGGTGGCGAAGTGCCGGAGCATATCATCGACGGTCGGTCCCTGATGCCAATGCTCAGAGGCGAAGAGACGCCATGGCGGGAATTCGTGGTTAGCGAATACGACTACTTCATGCAGGCCTTCAGCCCCAAAACGGGCCGAGCACCGCTTGATTGCCGGATGTACATGATCGCGAACGCACAATGGAAGTACATCCATGCACCCGGGTTTCCGCCGTTGCTGTTCGACCTTGAGAACGATCCCGATGAATTCATTGATTTGGGCCGGTCACCGGATCACGAAGAGGCGCGACGGACGATGCACGGCGCCTTGTCTGACTGGGCATTGCAATACCGCCAGCGCGAAACGGTGTCAGAGGAGCGCGCGAACCACATGATTGGGCTTGAAGACAAGCTTGGCGTGTTGATCGGGTACTGGAACGAAGACGACGTGAAGCCGCCCGCACAAATGCCGGACTATGCGGGGTCGCCGCATGACGACTAGGCATTCCCGGAGACGGGCAGCCTGGAAAGTGAACTGTTGATCAAATAGGAGGATATCATGATCAAGAAACTCGTGGGTGCCGGATTGGCGCTGGGCCTTATGGCCAGCACCGTCTCTGCTCAGGCCATTCTGACCGCCGAGACAGGCCCGCCGGGCACGGTGCCCTTTACCGCGATGACGGTACTGGCGGAAATCGCCGCAACCGAGGGCATTGCCGACTTTCAGGTTGCTGACAGCCAGACGCTGACCAACTCCCTGCAGAACCTGGCAGAGGGCAAGACGGATGTCTCGGGCGCGCCCCTGATCCTTACCTTCCTGATGTCGCGGGGCGCCGGACCCTACGCGAACCTTGGCAAGGAGCAAGGTGCTGAACTGGTCGCCAATGTGAGAGTGCTTCACACCTACAACTACGGCGGATTTGGCCTTTATGCCTACAACAGTTCCAACGTCAAAGGCTGGGCTGATGTCGCAGGCAAGACCATCCTGAACGGGCCGCCGCGTGGCGCCGCGCTGACAAACGACCGGCAGATCCTGCAGTTGGTCAGCGGCGTTGAAGACGGCAAGGACTACAAGGGCATCCAGATGAACTGGGGGCAGATGCCCAAAACCATCACCGATGGATCTGCCGACGCCATGATGCTGCCCGTCACTTTCCCTGACAATCGCATCACGCGGTCCTTGGCGGCCGGCGACATGACGCTTTGGTCCATTCCAAAGGACGTCTGGGAGGGCGAGGCGATGCAAAAGTACATCAAGAGCCCGGGCACCGCCGCGATTGTATTCGATCTTGATGACATCGCTCCGCAGGAGGGCCTGACAATCGTCAGCGAGGATGGGACTTGGCGCAGTCCGTCGACTGTCGGTTCGGAAGTCGTGCACAAAGACATGGACTTTGATACGGCCAAGGCGCTGACCGCGGCCGTGCTTGCCAATGTCGACGCCTTCCTGACCAAGACACCTTTCATGGCAACGACAAACGTCGGGTCGGTCGGTTTGGGTCTCTGCGGTCCCGTGCCGGTCAAGTATCACCCTGGTGCCGTCGCTGCATACGAAGAGGCAGGCATCACGGTGCCGGACTGCGCAAAGCCGGAGTCGTAAGGCACGGAGGGGCCAAGGCCTTTTTGGGGTCGCCGCAGGACGGCGACCCCGGCAACACAACATGTGAGGGGCGACGATGTCTGAAGTGGAAGGGGCCGGCGGCACACCGAAAGGCATCGCCAGAGGGTTGGTGTTCTGGCTCTCGTCGCTCTTCGTGGTGATTGGCATGATCAACGCCATGCCGGGGATTCCGGGGCTTGATCAGTGGGCCGCCGACATTGCCGGCAACCCTCATTTCATCATCCGGAAGTTCCCGTTCGAGTTCTACTATCCCTTCGCGTTCGCATTGATGATGCTGATCGTCGCGCTGCACCACTCGATCTGGCGATCCTGGCAGGGCAGCGGTGCCACGCGTCGCGGACTTGGGCTGGCCATGGACATTGCTTTGGTGGTCATGGCGCTGACGATTTCGACCACCTATCTGGTTGAAATCGATTCCGTCTGCGTCATCGATCAGCTTACCGGCGACCGGGCACGGATGATCGCGGAAAGCCTTCAGATCGAGAAAGACAACGCCGCGTTGTTTGGGCTGCCAGAGCCGACGACGGTCGACGATCCGCAATGCCTGCACACGACCGGTCCGTGGCTGGTCCTGATCATCGGCTTGGCGATCGTCGTGTTCTTGGCCTACAATGTCAAGGTCTGGGGTCTCCCCCTGGTTCTCGTCGCGATTCTGGTGGCTGCCTACACCATCGGTACCGTGCTGGTCTGGTACTTTTACGGCGTTGAAGACATCAACAAGTACCTGGTGACGAAGATCGGTGGCGAACCTCGATTGCTGTCCGATGGCAGGCCACGCGTCCACGACATTCTGGTCAACAACGCATCCGGCTTGCTGGGCCGATTCATGGACATCATCCTGAACGAGATTTTTCCGTACCTCATTCTTGGCGCACTGTTCGGGGCGTCGGCAGGCGGGCAGTCGCTGATCAAGGTTGCGTTTCGGTGGACAAGGAATCTGAGCGGCGGCCCGGCGCACGCAGCGATTGTCTCGTCGGCCATGTTCGGCACGATCTCCGGCGGGCCGATCGTGAATGTGCTGTCGACCGGTGTGCTCACAATACCCATGATGATCAAGCGAGGCTTTTCGCGTGTCTTTGCCGGTGGAATGGAGGCTGCTGCCTCGTCAGGCGGATCGATCATGCCGCCAGTCATGGGGGTTGCCGCGTTCGTCTTGGCTGCGCTGACCGGTGTTCCCTACAACAAGGTGATCATCGCGGCCGCCTTGCCCGCAGTTGCCTATTTTCTGTGCCTGTTCCTTTCCGTCATATTCCAGGCGCGCAGGCAGAAGATCAGGCCAATCGGCGAGTTGACCGAAGACATGCGCATCGACCGCCAGGACGTCCTGAACCTGGTGATGATCTTCCTTCCGATCCTGATCATTCTGGTCCTGCTGCTTACAAGCAAAGAGAACGTCGGTTGCGGTATCATGGGTGGCATCCTCGGCGCCGAACGCGTTTTTCTCGAAGGAGGCGGGTGCCGCGTCGAAAGCCTTCCGTGGTTCCTGAAGCTCATTCAGAATGCCGCCGGGGACGCAGGCAGTGCCGGCTGGTGGGCAGTCATCGTGCTTTGCTTTGCCCTGTTTCTTGATCCGGAGATGCGCGCCAGGCCGTCAAGGCTGATGCACTCCTTTGCCGAAGCGGGGACGTTGATCGCAACGCTTTACCTGATGTTCCTTGCAGTCTCGATTATCGACTTTTGCCTGAAATTCACGGGCATGCCGTTCTTCATTTCGCTCGATGTCTTGCAGTGGCTTCAAAGTCTGAACCTCGGCGCCGAAGGCTCGGCCCTGTTCCAGTTCGCCGCACTATTCGTAACCATGTTGCTTGCTGTGCTGCTGGGCATGGGGATGCCGGCTGTTCCGGCCTACATAAACGTTGCACTGCTGATGGGGCCGGTGCTTGCGGGTCTCGGAATCTCGGTCTTTGCGGCGAACATGTTCATCTTCTACTTCGCGGTTGCCTCGGCGATCACGCCGCCGGTCGCTCTTGCGGCGTTCGCGGCAGCGACAATCACCAAGGCCGAACCGATGGCGACGGGATTTGCCGCGGTCCGCGTCGGAATCGTGATGTTCGTGATCCCGTTTGTATTTGCCCTGTACCCGGAGATCTTGCTGATCGACGCGGCAGTGATCGATCCAAGCACAAGCGCGGGCAGCGAAATCAAGTACTTGCCAGGTTACACCGGCCAAGTGCAATGGGCCCCGCTTGGCTGGTTGCTTCTCCGCCTGTTGCTTGCACTGTTCTTGCTGGCTAGCGCCCTGGCGCGATTTGATCGGGCACCGCTGCCGATTTGGGATGTCGCCATACGGCTGGCTCTAGCCTTCCTGGTCATGTCAAAGGACCCGGCAGTCTACGGCGTCGCAGTTGTGGCCGCAGGCGCTTGGCTGGCCCTGCACTTCGTCAGAAACCGGTCAACAGGTGCCGGGCCGGCCGCTGGCATCTCGGGCGTGTAGTTTGGGGACGATCAGGGTAACGCAGCCTTTGAGCCCGCCGCGGTGGGCCATTGAGCTAGCAAATGCGAAAGGAATTCTCCATTGGCAAGACTAGGCGAAGACATCATTGGCGCAAGCGCGCTGCCAGCCTTCTTCAAAGTGGGAAATGCAGACGAGGTCGGCATTGCCGCGCCCGAAAACCGCAAGGGCGATGCGGTCCGCACCTGGGTTCGTTCGCTGAGCGGGTTTCAGAAGGAGGCGCTTGTACGGTCTGCACGGACCGGCGACACCTGGCGCTTCGTCAGCGACGAAGGGCCTTATCTGAACGGCCATGACGCGGCCTGCTGCCCTCTTGCCTTCCTGTCGTGCGGCATGGCTGCGAGTTACATGAACGAGATTCTTGCACTGGCAGAACTTCGAGGAGTCGAGATCCGCAAGCTTCGGCTGATTCAAGACAACTACTACACGATGCAGGGTTCAATGATGAAGCGCACCATGGTGGGCGGTGCGGAAAACATCGAGTTGCAGGTCGAGATCGACTGCGATCTGGACGACGCCGCGCTGAACGAATTCCTGATCAATGCGACCTACGCGTCTCCGCTCAACGGCTTGATGCGCGGAAGGACCGAAAGCCGCTTCAAGCTTAGCAAGAACGGCACCGAACTGCCAACGGCAAGAGCCCTGGAACTGGACGGATCAATCATTCCCGATCCCGGAGATCACTTTTCCAATGCCCAACCTGCAGGCGATGGGGAGGCCATGCTTTCAAAGGTCGGTCCCACACCCAAGAAGGACGTGACAAAAGGGACCGCTGCAGGCAGCTCTTCGCTGTCTGACGAGCAGGATCGCCGCCTCAACATCGGTGCAGTCGCTGAACTGCGCGAAGACGGAATCAAGGGCATTCAGCAGATGCAATACTCGCCTTACGGCACCTCATTTGGCTTGCTCAGTTCCGAAGACGGGCGTGCGCCGGATGCCAACGCGTTGATCTCCGCTGGCATCGGGTTCTGTTTCATGACCCAGTTCGGGCGATTCGTATCGATGCTGAAGCTTGACCTGCCCGACTATCGTCTCGTTCAGGACACCCACTTCAGCCTTGGGGGTGCAAGCGGCCGCACCGGCAAGGCGGGCGAGGCTGATCCGGTCGAGACCCATGTCTATCTGGAAACTTCCGAGAGTGACGAGACTGCGCAGGAGATGCTGGATATCTCCGAGCAGACGTGTTTCCTGCACGCGTTCTGCCGCACCGATCTGAAAACCAAGCTCAAGACAGTGCGAGTGTAAGTTTACGAATTTGGCGGAACTCAATCCTGATGCCAGTTCGCGAATCTCGCGAGGCGACCAATTCTCTTTGGGAAGCCTGTCACAACGCGCCGCGACGAGTGTCGCCGGCATTGTGGTCGAGCAGAAGCGCTCGCATCGGCGTGGTGCCATGTTGGGCGCACGAGACGAAACAGAATTGCCCGACCCGGCCCGTCCGCATTAGGTAAGGAAACCGGGGTCCGGAACTGAGGCAGTCCAGAGTGCGGGGACAAATGACGGGGACCTGAGCGTCCTGAAAGGAGTTGACATGTACATTCGCCAAACAACTTACAGGATGGCTCCTGAATTTGACTCGGAAGAGGGCCAGGCAGACTTTGAACGCACGATGCGCGCTGCCATACGCCCAGAGGAAATCGAAGGCCTGATCAATACCTCGCACGTGCCCAACGAGGACGGAACGTGGTCAGTCGTTGCCGTTTGGCGAACAGAAGAACTTGCCAAGGTCGCGACACCTCGCATTCGGCAGGTCTGGGAGGACCTGTCATCTCGACTTGCCGGGCCGCCACAAATTGAAGCCAGCGGAGTGGTCCTGAACGAGTCGTTCTGACGGGCTCTCGGATAAAGTCCTGCATCTTGGCGGCACGTCAGTGCGCCACGGCCGGGCGCTTCTACCAAGTGGGCGCGAAACCCACCCCGCAGCCGGTACCATGCCGCAATGCGGATCATGCCAAGTTCGTGGCCCAAGGACCTGAAGCCCCGGAACCGATTTCAGGAACCCTCGGCATGGCCGCAGCGCACTTCAGAAAGCTCTACAGGACGTCTTCACGCTTCAACATCTCTGGTGCGACCCAGACGGGGCCGGTTTGCTCCATGGCCCTTTCCTTGATGTAGAGATCCGTCCGCAGGCAGAACCGCGTCGTCTACACGAATTCATGGCCAGGCCAGAAAGCGATCACCGATCAGCCGACATCTTGATGCAGCGGAGCCATGGCTGCGCCGCGACTTTGCGTCATGCGCGACATTCCGCGGCAACGGCGATCCTGCATGCCTCCGGGGACATCCGAACGGTCTCGCCTTGGCTGGGCCACGCGACTCTCGCGAGCGGCGAAATGCATCGCCACGCGAGCCCGACGGGGCAGCCGGAGAGCCTCAGGCCCTCCGCACCCCGTCGATCAGGCCAGAGAGTCGCACCGTCGTCGGCGGCAGCCCGATGGGAATTCTGGACGCTGCCAGCACGGTGCAGACGCAAACAGAGGCAATGGCCGCCACGAAACTGCCCCAGGCCTCAACTGTGACGGTGGCCCTTGTCGCAGCCCGAAGCGATCCCGGGAGCCCGCGCGACCCTATCCGGGCAGGGACCGTTCGATCCGGTCCAGTGTCCGCATGGCATCCAACACGCCGTGAACGGAGCCATTGGGCTCCCGCCCTTCCTGTGCGGCCTCGATGAACTCGCGATCGATCAGCTCGATTCCGTTGCTGGACACGGCGACGCCGCTCAGATCGATTGGGGCTTCCTTGCCGTCGTAAAGGTCATCGTAGCGTGCAATGTACGTGCCGTTGTCGCAGATGTAGCGGAAGAACGTGCCCAGAGGGCCGTCGTTGTTGAACGACAGCGACAAGGTGCAGATTGCGCCGGATGGGGTCTTCATCCCGATCGACATATCCATTGCAATGCCCAGTTCAGGATGATGCGGACCCTCGAGGCCGTAGCACTCTGACACGACTTCGCCGGTCTGGTACTGGAACAGGTCGACTGTATGGCACGCGTGATGCCAAAGCAGGTGGTCCGTCCAGCTTCGCGGTTCACCCTTGGCGTTCATGTTTGACCGCCGAAAGAAGTAGGTCTGCACATCCATCTGCTGAATGTTGAGCTCTCCGGCCACAATCTTGTTCCGAATCCACTGGTGGGACGGATTGAAGCGACGGACCTGGCCTGCCATCGCCAATACGCCAGTTTCCTTTTGGACCCTGCAAATCCTTTCACTGTCTTCCAAGGAGTCCGCCATCGGAATCTCGATCAAGACGGGTTTGCCTGCTCTCATGGATGCGATGGCCTGATCGGCATGAAGCTGGGTGGGCGTCGCCAGGATCACCGCATCGACATCATCGCGCGCGATGCAGTCGTCCAGCGAGGTCGAGGCATGACCAATGGCACGTTCGGCCGCAAGCGCGTCGATCTTGGCCTGCGTTGGCCCCATGACCGAGGTGACAGACACGCCCTCGATCGCGGCAAGCGCGTCAAGGTGCTTCGTTCCAAAGGCGCCATAGGCGCCGGCGACGCAGATTCTCATGTGCACGGTCCTTACCTTGTCATGTTTTCCAGAATGATGTGCCCGACAGCCGTGTTCGATGCCGGTACGTGATAGTGACGATGAACTTCAACAACCTCTTCATCCAGCGCGCCGCGCATGACGTGCCACATGACCATTTCAACCCCCTCGGAGCCTGCCTCGCGAAGGTACTCCACATGCGGCATCCGCGACAGGCCGACGGGATCGGACGTCAATCGATCGAGGAAGTCCTTGTCCCACTCTTCGTTGATCAGACCGGCACGCTTGTACTGCAGCTGATGGCTCATGCCGCCGGTCCCGAAGATCACCACGTTGAGGTCTTCGTCGTAGCTCTCGATTGCGCGCCGGACGGCCTTGCCCAGATTGTAGCATCGGTTCCCGGTCGGCGCCGGGTACAGCACCACATTTACGCAGAGCGGAATCACGAGTGCTGGCCATTCGTCATCGACTCCGTGCTCGCCGAACATGAGGGAAAGGGGAACGGTCAGTCCGTGGTCCACTTCCATCTCGTTCATGATCGTGATGTCGAACTCGGCCAGAATGAGCGACTGCGCGATGTGGCTGGCCATTTTCTGGTGATTCCTGACGACGGGGACAGGACGCGGCCCCCAGCCTTCGTCCGCCGGGCGGAATTCGGCGGCGCATCCAAGCGCGAAGGTTGGGACATACGACGCATCGAATGCCGTGCAATGGTCGTTGTAGACCAGGAAAATGACGTCCGGCTTCGCTTCCTTCATCCATTGCCGCGACCTTTCGAAGCCGGCAAAGCATGGCTTCCAATACGGAGCATCGGTGTTCGCGGTGTCCATCGCGACACCGATGGCGGGAACGTGGGAACAGCCCACGCCTGCGGTGATACGGGCCATCAGTCCCTTTCCTTCTCGTCCCACTCGTGTTGATAGCGGTTGCCCTCGGGTGACCGTCCGCCTTCAACCATCATCTTCCGGTAGGCCTCGTTGCCCATGCCTGTCATGATGCCGGCCAGCTGCTGAAAGTTGATGCCGTCATTGGCGCCGAGCTTGCTTGTGTAATAAATGTTGCCTCCGAGTTCCAGCATCCGGTTCCAGTCCCTGTCCCGAACAGCCTGGCGCTGTTCCTCGCTCATCGGGTATCGGTCCAAATAGCTCTCCTCATCGGCATTGAACGCATCGCGGTTCTCTTGCAGCCGAAGCGAGATGCAGAACTGGTTGAGGTGATATCCCTCGCGGCCCCGGTCCGCGTCAAAGACAAGGGTGCCGGGGATGTCTTCGTAGTCCTTCTTCAATCCCATGGCCTGGTACTCCCCCCTGGTTCGCTGTTTTCGCTGCCAATCTCCCGCCGAATTGAATCGGCCCGGGACGCGACACTGTCCGCTCCGGAATCGGGAAAGACAAGACCGGGTGCGCCATCCTTGGCTTGACGGGCGGCGGCTGCCCCGGCCAGACACGACGCGACGGCCGGATTGGGCGGAGCCAGAGCCAGTTCCCGCACTTCGCGCGTTCTTCAAGTCTTCGAGGACCCAGTCTCTCCAACGACACCGCGTGCTTCGCAGCCAGCGCCCTTCGCGCCCGCATGCTGACCGTCGGGCCGTGCGTCGAAGACCTGAACGATGTGGGCGCAAATTTCCGACTGCAAGCCATCGGCGAACGGCTGCGCGGCTCGGAAAGAGCGATTGATCGAGAGCGAATTGGTTGCGGTCACTTGCGGTTCTACTCCGGACATCCAAAGAATGACTAGCATTCGGGACACGTCGACAGCCAATTCAAATGGTTTGGCTGACATTGGAAAAAGCTATTTTTTATGATTGGCGCTCCGCGCCTTCAGGGGGCGATTGCTTGCTGAATTCCTGCAGGAACTTGATGAACTGGACCTGGGTTTCCGTCGGTCGCCAGTCTTTCCGAAACGTTAGGCCAATGTCCCGGACGTGTCCGGTGAGGGGTATGTCAAGAACCGCGATCATTCCCAGCCGTTCATCCACGCTGATCTGGTGGCGGGACACGACCGAGATGTAGTTCCCCTCCGACAAGACACCGCGCAAGGTCGCCATGGCAGACGACACGGCCCGAACCGGCGATGCCTCGCGTTCGTGAATGCGCAACGCCTCGAACAGGTACTGTCCGGCAGGCGTTTCCTTGGGGGGCGCGATCCAGGGAAATGCAAGCGTCTCCTCCAGGTCGAGGTTGCGCCTCTTGGCAAGAGGATGGTTCGGATGAGCGACAATGGCGAGCGCATCTCGGAACAGCAATTTCTGTTCTACGTCTTCTGCTGGGAGTGGATGCCGGAGCGCACCGATCAGGCAATCGAGATCGCCCTCGCGCAGCGAGCGCAACAGCTCTGAATAGCGTCCGTCCACGACACGCACCTGGACGCCCTCGGTCGAACTGACCATCGCATGAATTGCCTTGGGCACAATTGTCGTTCGCGCGAGGGGCAAGCTCCCCAGCACGAATGTTCCCTTGTCCTCGCCAAGCTCCCTGCCGATTTCCTCGACACCCTGGCGCAACTCGGCCTGTGCCAGCTTGGCCCCGAGAACGAAGGCTTCCGCCGCCGGCGTCAAGCGCACGCCGGATGAACGAGCCGTGAAGAACGGTACACCGGCAATCGCTTCAAGACTGCGTGCGGTCCGGTGGACTGTCGGTTGAGAGAGCCCCAAGGCGCGAGAGGCTACCGTGAAACTGCCGGAATTTGCCACAGCGATCAGGTTCCGCAGTTGAGCGGAGGTGACGGACTGGTCGAATGTCGGGGCTCGCCTCTTGTTCAGGCCGGCATCGCGCAGAGCTGCGCGTGCGCCATCCTGAAGATGCTTCAGCGCCGACGCGACGCGCCGCTCAAATGCGGCACCGCATCTGGTCAAGGCGAAACGCTGGCGCTTCCGGACCAATAGGGCTGTTCCCAGGTCGGCTTCGAGCCGAGAGAGGGCTTGGGTCGCTGCAGGCTGCGAGAGATGGCAGCGCTCCGCCGCAGCCGAAACCGAGCCGCAATTGGCCGCTTCGAGAAAGACACGCATGTGCCGGATATTCGGGAATCCGCCCCTCAAGGCAACCTCAATAGCATTTTGTTATATTATGCGCCCAATTCGAAATAGGCAATTCATATTTTCCCACCGTAGAAATGGTGTGCCGGTCGGTCGGGCTGGCAGGAATCAGCCAGAGGTGGAGCCTTACATCATGTCCAACCCGAAATCAGCGCTGGTGATCAGCGCCCATTCCGCTGACTTTGTGTGGCGTGCCGGTGGCGCGATCGCCCTGCACCAGTCAATGGGCTACGACGTTACCGTCGTTTGCCTCTCCTACGGCGAGCGAGGGGAAAGCGCCAAGCTGTGGAAACAGGAGGGAATGACACTCGACAAGGTCAAGTCGGCACGTCGGACCGAAGCGGAAAACGCGGCGGCGGCTCTCGGCGTCAATGACATCCGATTCTTCGATGTGGGCGATTACCCGCTGGATCTGGGGCACGAGACCCGGGACCGGATGGTCGACGTGATCCGCGAAGTGCAGCCCAAGTTCATGATGTCCCATTCCAAGTGGGATCCTTACAACACCGACCACATGAACACGACCCAGTTCGTGCTGGAATGCCGGATGGTCGCCCAGGCCTGGGGCCACAATCCAGGGCAGAAAGTGCTGGGCGCGCCACAGCTCTACCTCTTCGAGCCGCATCAGACTGAACAGATGGAATGGAAGCCCAACGTGTTCCTCGACATTTCCGATGTCTGGGACAGGAAGTGGACGGCGATCCAGTGCATGCAAGGGCAAGAACACCTTTGGAACTTCTACAAGAACGTCGCCGAAAACCGCGCCAACCACTTCCGGCGCAATTCCGGCGGAATGGCCGGTGGGCGGATCGCGAAATTTGCGGAGGGCTTTCAGGCGGTCTTTCCACGCACAGTGGATGAACTCGAATGACCTATCAGCCCGGCACCACGGGCGTCGTCGTGCAGAACATCGAACGCGCGCCCCAGGAAACAATCGATGGCTTGGCCGGACTCGGCGTCTCGACCGTGCATGAGGCGCAGGGACGCAAGGGCCTCCTGGCGGACTACATTCGTCCGATCTATCGCGGGGCGCGGATCGCCGGATCGGCGGTGACGATCCTTGCACCGCCGTGCGACAACTGGATGATTCATGTCGCGATCGAGCAGCTGCGGGAAGGTGACGTGATGCTGCTTGGCACGATATCGCCGTCGAATGGCGGCTATTTCGGCGATCTCTTGGCCACGTCAGCCAAGGCGCGAGGTTGTCGCGGAATGGTGATCGACGCCGGCGTGCGCGATGTCCGTGACCTGACGGAAATGAACTTTCCGGTGTGGTCCAAGGCCGTTCATGCACAAGGCACGATCAAGGAATCGCTTGGTTCGGTGAATGTCGCGGTCGTCTGCGCCGGCATGCATGTGAATCCAGGAGACATAGTTGTCGCCGATGACGACGGCGTGTGCATCGTTCGCCGGGATGAGGCCGCGGAGGTGCTGGAGAGGGCGCGCGCACGTGAAGCCAGCGAAACCGACAAGCGATCACGTTTTGAGGCCGGCGAATTGGGCCTCGACATCTATGGCATGCGGGAGCGTTTGGCAGAGAAGGGACTGAAATATGTTTGACGCGCCGCAGGATCGCCATCCCGGCGCGGCACATGGCTGTCCGTCCAGGCTTCCGGCATGACGACTGGCGTGCGGTGCCTTTGGATGCGAGGGGGAACGTCGAAGGGCGGGTACTTTCTCGCGGACGACCTGCCGAGCGAACCCGCATCGCGTGATGCGTTCCTGCTTCGCGCCTTGGGGTCACCGGATGCGCGCCAAATCGACGGGATGGGTGGCGCCGACCCCTTGACATCGAAAGTCGCGGTGGTCCGCCCCTCCGAGCGCGACGGCGTCGATGTCGATTACCTGTTCTTGCAGGTGTTTGTCGATCAGCCGATCGTGACCGATGCGCAAAACTGCGGAAACATCCTGGCAGGAGTGGGACCGTTTTCCATTGAACGTGGCCTCGTGGCGGCTCGGGAAGGCGAGACGGCCGTCACGATCTTCATGGAGAATACCGGGCAGGTGGCCGTGGCTCGCATCGCCACGCCAGGCGGCGTCGTCACCTATGACGGGTCGGCAAGCATTGACGGCGTGCCGGGCGGCGCAGCGCCAGTTCCGGTGACCTTCAAGGACACTGCGGGTTCGTCGTGCGGCGCCTTGCTGCCGACGGGCAACGCTGCGGACGAGATCGAAAGCGTTCCGGTCACGATGATTGACAACGGGATGCCCTGTGTCGTGATGCGCGCTGACGCAATGGGAATCCAAGGGGATGAGACACCGTCCGAACTGGAGGCCGACAAGGGGCTGCGCGAAAGGCTTGAGTCCATTCGGTCTGCGTGCGGACCGATGATGAACCTTGGCGACGTGACGGAACAATCCGTTCCCAAGATGACAATGGTCAGCCCCGCCCGCAGCGGAGGGGCGATCTCGACGCGAACGTTCATACCGCATCGCTGCCACAAGACGATCGGCGTCCTCGGCGCGGTAAGCGTGGCAACAGCCTGCCTGATCGAAGGATCGCCAGCCTACGACCTTGCCAATCGCGGTGAAGGCCTTGAACGCAATCTCTCAATCGAGCATCCGACCGGAGAAATGACCGTGGTCGCGAAATTGGATGACGCTGGAACCGTTAGCGAGGCGGCCATCCTCAGGACCGCGCGCAAACTGATGGACGGGGAAATCTTCGCATGACCGAGCAGACAATGGATGCGGATTGGCTGGTTTTTCATCCGGCGCCCAAGAAACCGGATTTTGCTCTGCCGCCGGGAGCGGTGGATGCACATTGCCATGTCTTCGGGCCTTCTCCGGAATTTCCTTACGCGCCGGAGCGAAAGTACACGCCGTGCAACGCAGGCAAGGACAAGCTGTTCGAGCTTCGCGACCACCTGGGGTTCTCGGGCAACGTGATCGTGCAGGCGACATGTCACGGCAAGGACAACCGTGCGATGGTGGACGCCTGCCGGACCGCGGGCGACCTGGCGCGCGGCGTCGCTAGCGTCGGCGCCGAAATTGCCCGTGACGAACTTGCCGAGATGCACGAGGCGGGGGTGCGTGGCGTGAGGTTCAACTTCGTGAAGCGGCTGGTGGATGCAACGCCGAAGGAGGTCTTCCTTGGCATTGCCGAGAAGATTCAGGAATTCAGCTGGTCGATCGTGGTGTATTTCGAAGCGGCCGATCTCGAGGAACTGGAGCCGTTCCTCAAGTCCCTGCCTGGCATCATCGTCGTTGACCACATGGGACGCCCGGACGTGACGAAAGGTGTCGATCACCCGGACTTCGAACGGTTCGTCTGCCTGTTGGCAGAGAACGAGAACATCTGGACCAAGGTGACGTGCCCCGAACGCCTGACGGTGGCAGGTGAGCCCTACGACGATGTCATTCCCTACTATCGCAGAATCATCGATCGCTTTGAGGACCGAGTCTTGTGGGGAACCGACTGGCCTCATCCCAACATGAAGTCGCACATGCCTGATGACGGCGCACTGGTCGACTACATTCCGCGGATCGCGCCCTCGCGCGAGCAGCAGCGGAAACTGCTCGTGGCAAACCCGATGCGCCTTTACTGGGCACAATGACGGGGGGACTGGATCTGGATTCGATTGCGGATGACGAGGCCTTGTCGCCCCACTGGAACGCGTCGCCCGGGGCCGGCCCTGGAGATGGAGTCCGGCAAAGTGAAGTTCTTTGGCGTGCTTTGGCACCGGTTGCACCAGAAACAGCGAGCGAGTAGGTGACGGAATGGACGCGACGGGCAGCATCTTCCCGGAGGTCACTCAGACGGAGCGGAACGGGCGATGGAAGACAGCAGGAACAGCACGGTCTCCGCTCACCGCCATCTGCCGACGGACCCGGAACTGCGCGTAAAGGCCCTGGAGGAAATCCTTGTGCGCAAGGGCCTGGTCGAGCCGGCGGCATTGGACGCAATCGTTGACATGTACCAGAACCGAATTGGCCCGCGGAACGGCGCACGGGTCGTGGCGCGGGCATGGTCTGATCCGGAGTTCCGGAATGCCCTGCTCGCGGATGCTTCAGCCGCAATTGCCGGGATGGGCCATGCAGGGCGTCAAGGCGAGCACATCACGGCCGTAGAGAACACGCCTGACACGCACAACATCGTCGTATGCACGCTCTGCTCCTGTTACCCTTGGCCGCTTCTTGGCATTCCACCCGGCTGGTACAAGTCCGACGAATACCGTGCCCGAGCGGTTCGCGAGCCGCGCAAGGTGCTTGCGGAATTTGGCGTGACGCTCCCCAGGGAAAAGGCGGTGCGCGTCTGGGATTCCAGCGCCGAGATGCGTTACATCGTCATTCCCGAGCGCCCGTCCGGCAGCACGGGCATGGACGAGGAAGCGCTTGCCGGCCTGGTCACTCGCGACAGCATGATCGGCACTGGCCTGGCGATGGAGCCGCAACGGTGACGCGCATCCATGACATGGGAGGCCGATTCGGCTATGGCGCCGTCACGCCGGAACCTGAAAGGCCGGCACTCGAGGAGCCCTGGCACGCGCGCGCACTTGCCCTGACGCTGGCGGCCGGCGCCCTTGGCTGCTGGAACATCGACAGGTCCCGCCATGCGCGCGAACGGCTGCATCCGCGAGAGTACGCGCGGTTTTCCTACTTTGAGAAGTGGATAGCAGCACTGACCAATCTCCTGGTGGAAACCGAGGTCCTGAAGGAAGGGGACCTGCTGCAAGGCGCGGGTGACCAGGCTCCACAGCCGCTTTCTTCACGTGCGCTGAGGGCAGACGACGTGAACGCTCTTCTACGTCGCGGATCTCCAACAAGCAGGGACCGTCAGGGATTGGCACGGTTTTCGGTCGGGGATTCGGTCCGTGCGCGTCGCCTGGCAGAAAACAGGCTGGTGCCGGGCGGGCACACGCGCCAGCCAGCCTATGCTGCGGGAGCCTGCGGACGGGTGCTCCGACTTCACGGCTTCCACGTTTTCCCTGACAGCAACGCCCACGGCCTCGGAGAGGCGCCCCAGCCACTCTACGCGGTCGCGTTCCCGGCAGCGGAACTGTGGGCCAACCCGGAGCACCCTCGCGACGAGGTCGTTCTCGATCTCTGGGAATCCTATCTTGAGCCAGCTCGATGACACCGGGTTCCGAGCCTGCTTTCGTCGAGCCATGGCACGCCCGCGCCTTCGCGCTCGCAGTTGCGGAAAACGAAGCTGACCGCCTTTCCTGGCCCGACTGGACAGCGCGACTCGCAAAGACCCTGCGCAGGTCCGGGATCTCCCAAGCGCTGAACGGAGGAGATGACTACTTCCTCGCGTGGCTTGACACTCTTGAATCCATCCTGGTCGAAGAGGGCAGGATCGAGCGCGGTGAAATCGAACTGGCGATGGCCGAATTGGCCAAGGCTCGTGGAAATGCCCGGCATGAACCGCGCAATGGCCAGCCTGCCGCAAGGCCCGATTGACCTGCTGACGCGCAATCCTTGCGCGCCGTCACATGCAATCGGGAATCAGGCGCATGGTCGGCATGATCGGCGGATTCTGCGCCGCGAGGCTCGACGTCAGGGACAGACTATGTCGTTCCCGATCGCGAATGCCATGAGCGCGAGCAGCAGCAGCAGCCCGCCGGTCATCAAGAGCCTAGTCAGCCTGTCATTTGGCGGCCGGCCCGTCACGGCTTCCCATGCGTGAAAGACCAGATGGCCACCGTCAAGCACCGGAATCGGAAAGAGATTGATGAGCCCGATCGCGGTGGAGAGAAGCGCGATGAACCAGACAAAGGTGAACCAGCCCTGGCTTGCGGCCTGCCCGGACACCTCGGCGATCCCGATCGGGCCGGAGAGATTGCAAGTCGAAATGTCGCCGGCAACCATGTGATAGACACCCGAAAGCGACGAGCGGATGATGAACTGGACTTGCTCCAACCCGTATGCGAGCGCCTCGCCCGGCATCGGGGTCACGATGGCAGGATCGAACGCGAGCGCACCCGTTACGCCGATCAGCCATCGCGTCTCGAAGCCGCCGTCCGGCGTCGGAAGGTCGAACTGGGTCGGCGTCAAGTGCACCGTGTGGCTGCCTCGCCCTTCACGCCAGACCTCAAGCGCTACCTGCTCGCCGTCTGACGCGGTGACCGCCTGGCGAAGCGCGTCGAAGTCGTGAATCTCGATGCCATTCACGGACACAATGACGTCGCCCCGCATCAGTCCGGCATTGGCGGCGGCAGAAGCCGGGGTCGTCGCGGAGACAATCGGAGGATAGAGCCACGGTCCAATGACCTCGAGTTCCCGACCGCCTCGCAAGACCGTGAAAGTCAGTTCCGGCGCGACCTCGAGGCCGGCTGCAAACTCGCCGAAACCGTCTGCCCCCGGAACCGGGGCGCCGTTGATTGCAAGGATCACGTCGCCCCCGCGCAGATCATGCGCTTCCATTTCGGGAAGCGGGTACAGATGATCAACCGTGACAGGATCGGCCGCTACGCCGCGAAACATGAAGAGGACAGCGAACAGGGCGAAGGACAGCGCGAAGTTGAACGCCGGCCCGGCCATCACAGTGATCGTGCGTGCCCATAGCGGCGCGCCATGCATTGAGGCCCGACGCTCTTTTGCATCCAGGGATGCCATGGCTTCGCTGTCCGGACTCGACGCGGCATCCTGATCGCCAAGAAACTTGACGTATCCGCCGAGCGGCAGAATCGCGACCTGCCATCGCGTGCCGTGCCGGTCGACACGGCTTGCCAGCACCGGCCCGAATCCCAAGGAAAAGACTTCCGCCCGAATGCCGCTCCAGCGACCGACGATGTAATGGCCGAATTCATGGACGGCGATGATTATCGACAATGCCACGACAAATGCGACAATCGTGAACGCCAGGTTGCCGAAACTCGGTATGAGTGCTGCGAGTTCCAAGTTGTACCGTCCTACCCGTCCAATGCGTCCATGGTTTCCAGGGCGCGCACGCGCGCCACCCGATCTGCCTCACGCACGGACTCGAGAGTCATCGTCGCCTTGGCGCGATCGTTCACAGAGATATTCTCGATCTCGCGTTCGACAACCCTTGCCATGTCCGTGAACCGGATCCGGCCCTCCAGGAATCCGTCAAGAGCGGCCTCCTTTGAGCCATTGAAGGCGGCGCCGGCATGTCCGCCGGCAGCCATGACCTCGCGGACTAGCACGAGTGCAGGATAGCGCTCGGGCTCCGGAGACAGGAAGTTCAATTGGCCGATCTTGGCCAGATCGAGCCGCTCCACGGGCAGATGCGGCCGCTCGGGATGGTGCAGCGCGTAGCCAATGGCGTGGCGCATGTCTGGAGGCCCTACATGCGCCATGAGAGCACCGTCACGAAAGCCGACAAGCGCATGAACCAGGCTTTCGCGGTGGATCAGGACTTCGATCTGCTCCGAGCAAAACCCAAAAAACTCCTTTGCTTCAATTAGTTCAAGAGCCTTGTTAAACATTGATGCGCTGTCGATCGTGATCCGTTGCCCCATGGGCCAGTTCGGATGGCTCGCGGCCTGTTCCGGCGTCGCCTCAGAGAGCGCCTCAATTGGCCAGTCGCGGAACGCACCCCCTGACGCAGTGATTATCACGCGTTCAACGGCTTGCAGTCTCTCGCCGTTCAATGCCTGGAAGATCGCCGAATGTTCACTGTCAACGGGCAGGATGCTAGCACCGTTGCGCCGGGCGGTGTCGATCAGGAGCGGGCCTGCGGCAACCAGGCTCTCCTTGTTTGCAAGTGCAAGTGTCGCGCCCTGTTCGAGGGCGCGAAGTCCGGGCGGAAGGCCGGCGAAGCCGACGATCGCCGACATGATCCAGTCTGCCGGGCGCGCCGCCGCATCCAGCAGGGCCAGCTCTCCCGCGGCCGCTTCTATGCCAGTGCCGTCCAGCGCGTCGCGAAGGCTCTCGAGGAGGTCGTCAAAAGCGGTAACGGCGATTTCGGCGTTGAATTCGATGGCGGCGGACGCGAGGCTCTTGATGTTGCGGCCGCCAGTCAGGGCCACGATCCGATACGCTTCCGGCTCTTGACGGATGATCCCCAGCGTGTTCGCCCCGATCGAGCCCGTGGCACCAAATATCGAGACTCGACGCGTCATCCGAACCCGGCAGGGAACTCGATGACCTGTCCTGCAGCAAGCACGAACAGGGACGCTCCCAGCATCGAGTCAAACCTGTCGCACAAGCCGCCATGACCAGGCAGCAGACTTGAACTGTCCTTCACGTCCGCCTTGCGCTTGAGGGCGCTCTCGGCCACATCGCCGGCTTGACCCGCGATTGCCACGAGAATCGAAATCGCGATCAACTCGAGACCGGCGTTCGCGAGAGGCAAGAAAGCCAATCCGACAAGCGCCGCCCCTGCCCAACCGGCAACGGTGCCAGACCAGGTCTTTCCGGGGCTGATGCCCGGCCAGAACTTGGGTCCTCCAATCGTCTTTCCAACGAAGTAACCCATGATGTCGGACACGATCACGATCAGGACCAGCCAAAGGACCCAGACGAAGCCATGGTCGTCGCGATGCACGGCAAGTCCGTATCCTGCGACGAGAACCGCAGCGCTGTACAAAGCAAAGGTCGCGCGATTGTGCTTGAGCCGCGCGAAGCCCACTGCGGCTGGAGCGAGCAGAAGCGGCAACGTGTACCCCGTCTGGTAGGTGACGAGAAGCAGCAGTGCAAGACCGCCGACCAGGCCGCTGGCGACCGCAATGTCCGTCCCGCCCGCCATGCGGGCGATCTCCCAGACCATCAAGCCCGCCACAAGGGCCACAAGGGCGTGGAATGGATGACCACCAAGCCACATGATCCAGAATCCGAGGACTGCAGTGATGCCGCCCGTCACCAGGCGGCGGCTCAAGTCACTCCAATGCCCCTCGGCAACCGTCATCAGGGCACGGTGCCAAATCGGCGTTCGCGAGTCGAGAACGTGGCAAGGACCTGCTCGAACTCCTCTCTCGTGAAATCCGGCCAGAGCGTGTCCACGAACACGTATTCCGAGTACGCCGACTGCCAGAGCAGAAAGTTGGAAATCCGGGCCTCGCCGCTGGTGCGGATGACCAGGTCGGGGTCCGGCAGCACGTACGTGTCAAGGAACCGCGCAAGCGTCTCGCCGTCGACGCTTTCCGGGTCGATGCGCCCTGCCTTGACCTCACGGCAGAGCCGCTTGGTCGCACGCGCGACCTCGTCTCGCCCACCGTAGTTCAGCGCAACCGTCACGTGCACGACGTCATTGTCGCAGGTCAGGAGTTCCAGTTCGTCCATCAATGCAACCAGGGTTTCATCGAGCTTGATCCGGTCGCCAATGAAACGGATTCGCACTCCGGAAGAGATCAGGGCCCTCGCTTCGTCCATCATGTAGCGACGGAACAGCTTCATGAGGCCCGAAACCTCGGCCTGGGTGCGCTTCCAGTTTTCTGTAGAGAAGGCGAAGATGGTCAGGTACCTGACCCCGAGTTCGGGGCATGCCTTGACGATTTCGCGCACGCGGTGAGCGCCGGCGTGGTGCCCAAAAAGCCTCGGCTTGCCACGCGCCTGCGCCCAGCGACCGTTCCCATCCATGATGATGGCTACATGCTTTGGTTGTGCCCGCCCTTCACGCCTGCCCCCAGCCGGCCTTTCTGTCCCATCTCGCACTTGCGGCCTCATACCTGCATTATTTCTTCTTGCTTGTGTTCCAGCGCCGCGTCGACCTTCTTGATCGCGTTGTCGGTGGCTTCCTGCACGGCGCTTTCCCAGAACTTCTGGTCGTCCTCTCCCAGCCCGTCCGCCTTTGCCTTCTTGACCTGGTCCATTCCATCACGGCGAACGTTACGGACCGCGATCCGGGCGCTTTCCGCATATTGGCCTGCAACCCTGGACAACTCGCGGCGACGTTCCTCGTTGAGTTCCGGGATCGGCAACCGAATGACCGTGCCTTCGGTCACGGGATTGATGCCGAGCCCGCTTCCGAGGATCGCCTTTTCGACGGCGCCAACCAGGTTCTTGTCCCAGACGTTGATCGTGATCATGCGGGGTTCCGGCACGTTGACGGTGCCGACCTGGTTTACGGGTGTCGTGGCCCCGTAGGCATCAACCATTATCGGCTCGAGCATCGATGCGGACGCCCGACCGGTTCTCAATGTCAGGAATTCCTGCCTGAGCGCGTTCAGCGCGCCATCCATCCGTCGTTCAATGTCGTCCAGGTCGAGTTCGAATTCCTCTGCCATGCCATCCTAGCGTCCAACCTGCGGACGCCCTCCCCTCGAATTGGTCAATCTATATCGCCAAGAGGCCGCCATTGTATAGGGAAACCGTCCTTCCGGCTTCTTTGCCTTCCGGCGTTCCACCGCGAAGTTTCGGGCAGCAATTCGTCGTCCGATGCCACGACTGCCGTGGGAGATGAACACAAGCAAAGAATCGGATCGCAAGGATTCTTTGCGGAACAAGCAACGCTTACCATGGTCAGCACGCGTGATTCGGAGCTTCGGGGACCAGAACACGCGCCGTTTCTTCGAGGGACAGCGCGTGCCGGCATGTCAGGGCTTCACGAGCCAGGCCGCGCGCAAACTGGCTCTGCTGGACAGCGCGGGGACGCTTGGCGACCTTGCCGCGTTGCCGAGCAACCGGCTCGAAGCGCTGCGCGGCGTCCGCGCCGGTCAGCACAGCATCCGGATCAACGCGCAATGGCGCGCCTGCTTTCGGCGGACGGACGAAGGGCCATGCGACGTCGAGATCGTGGACTGTCACTGAGGGGTCCGACATGAACGCAAGGAACGGCACGAGGCCGGTGCACCCGGGAGAGGTGCTGCGCGACGAACTCGACGAGCTCGGGATGTCGGCGAGCGCCCTGTCGAGGGCACTGGACGTCCCCGTGAGCCGGATGAAAGTGATCCTGAACGGCCAGCGGGGCGTGAGCGCCGACACGGCGCTGCGGCTGGCGCGGCACTTCGGGACGGCGCCGCAGCTCCGGCTGAACCTGCAGAAGACCTGGGAGATCCGCAAGGCGGAGACCGAGGCAGGTCAACAGATCCCGAAGCGCGTGAAGCCCCGGATGCCGGCCACGGCAGACGTGGTGGCCGATGCCCGTTCCTGACTTTCAGCCGCTGATGCATCCAGTCCTCAAGGCGTTCGCTGCCGGCGAAGCGCCGCTCTCGGAAATCCGCGAACGGACTGTCGCCGCACTGGGCGATCCAGGTGCGTAACCCCATCGTCAAGAGAAAGCAGGAATGGCGTCACCTGCAAGAGTTCGAGCCGTTGAAGGGCCTCGCGCTTCGCGAGATTCAAAATCCAGCCAATGACGCCGAGATTCACGGAAGGAAATGTCTCGGCGCCTGGATTGAACCCTCGCCACCCGCGCGTTCCAGCAGTCCGTTCAAGATCACCCTGAACGCCCCCTCGAACTGCGCACCTTCATTGCTGCTGCTTGCACGCTCGATTCAACGCCAGGACAAGTCGCTTGCATCTGCACCCTTGCTGTGCGCAATCACTGCAGGACTGGCCGATCGGAAAAGATTGGGTTTCTCGCACACCAAGGTGGCCAGACTGCCAATTCCCCGCCCTTCAATGCCCGAAGTCACTCACGTGCCAGTGTCGAGCCAGATGGTGACCGGCCCGTCATTTGTAAGGCTGACCTTCATGTCGGCGCCAAAACGGCCTTCGGCGACATCTACCCCGAGAGCCCGCAATGCGGCGGCAAATTCGGCGACCCGCTTCTCCCCTTCGTCCGGCGGCGCGGCGGTCGAGAATCCGGGCCGGTTGCCCCGAGACGTGTCCGCCGCCAACGTGAACTGCGAAACGACCAGCGCCTCTCCCCCGACATCCAGCAGCGAGCGATTCATGCGACCTTCATCGTCCCCGAAAATTCGGAGCCGCGCGACCTTCAACGCGAGCCTCGAAACGACCTCGGGCGGATCACCCGCCATGGCGCAGGCCAAGACAAGCAGTCCAGGGCCAATTGCCCCAACGACCTCGCCGTCGACGGTCACGCTTGCGCCACTGACACGCTGGACAAGAGCACGCATGCGCGAACCCTCAAGTCCAGGACAATTCGGCGGTCGCGGGGCCCATGGCGCTCACGCCCTGTCCTTAACGATCGTGTAGGTCCCCTCGCCAGAGAGAATGCCTCGAAACCCGCCCGGCTCGTCGAGCGAGAACACGATGATGGGAAGGCCGTTGTCGCGGGCAAGCGCGATGGCAGATGCATCCATGACCTTGAGGTTCTTCGCCAGAACTTCGTCGTAGCTGATCTTGTCGTATCGCTTGGCATCCGAGTGCCTGGCGGGGTCCTTGTCATAGACGCCGTCAACCAAAGTGCCCTTGAAGATTGCCTGGCATGACATTTCCGTGGCACGCAAAGTCGCCGCTGTATCGGTGGTGAAGTACGGATTGCCGGTACCGGCGGCGAATATGCAGACCCTTTTCTTTTCGAGGTGCCTGACGGCCCGTCGGCGAATGTATGGTTCCGCAACCTCGTCCATGCGAATCGCCGAGATCACCCTGGTGTGGATGCCAAGCGCCTCTAGCGCGGACTGCATGGCGAGGGCGTTCATGACCGTGGCAAGCATCCCCATGTAGTCCGCCGTTGTCCGCTCCATGCCCTGCGCCGAGCCCTGCAGTCCCCGGAAGATGTTGCCGCCGCCAATCACCATGCAGACTTCGACATCAAGTTCTTGCACCGACCTCACTTCCTCGGCGATCTTCGCAACGGTAGGTGGATGGAGCCCGAAACCCTGATCGCCCATCAGCGCTTCGCCGGATATCTTCAGCAGCACGCGGGAATAGGCAGGATCGCCTGGCTTGCTCATGGTGCTCGTCCTCGCATGCTCTCGCTTTGCTTCGGGCGCGAAAATGTCCGAAAACCCCGGAATGTTCAACGAAGGATCACTGCACAACATCCTGAGCCGTGTCGACCAAGGTCTCCCGATCCTGATCGCTGGACCGACAGCAAGCGGAAAGTCCGCACTTGCAATGGAAATCGCGACACGAACCGGACGGCCGATCATCAATGCCGACGCCATGCAGGTCTTTGCCGATTGGCGGATTCTCACCGCCAGACCCTCCGCTGAAGCCGAAGCTGCAGTGCCGCATGCGCTCTACGGCCACGTGCCAGGCGACCTCGAATATTCCGTGGGCAGATGGCTCCGCGATCTTGCGCCGCTTCTCGATGGCCGGACGCCCGTGATCGTCGGAGGCACCGGGCTTTACTTCACTGCCCTGACGGAGGGGCTGGCCCCGATTCCCGAAGTCCCGGACGAAGTGCGGCGGACCGCGATGAAGCGAATCACCACGGAAGGCTGCAACACTCTCCTGGGCGAACTGGATCCTCGTACCAGGGCCCGGATAGACGGGCGGAACCCGATGCGCGTTCAGCGCGCGTGGGAAGTCCTTACGGCCACCGGTCGAGGGTTGGCCGCCTGGCAGGACTCAACCGACCCCCCGCTCCTGCCTCTGACCCGTGCAGCGGCCATACTCGTCGACGCGCCCAAGGAATGGCTCAATGAGCGAATCAAATTGCGCTTCGCCCACATGCTCTCCGAAGGCCTCCTTGACGAAGTGCGTGCTAACGCACCTACATGGCATCCCGCCCGCCCCTCGGCAAAGGCCATCGGCGCTGCAGAGCTGATTGCGCATGTGCGTGGCGCAACTTCACTGGACAGCGCGCGCGAGGCAGCCATCATTGCCACGAGGCGGTTTGCGAAGCGTCAGCGCAGCTGGTTTCGCGGCCGCATGTCAGGCTGGCAAACGATACGCCCGCCGTTCGACATGGATGCTTCCACCTGAATCAGGCAGTGCCTCCGCTCTGCGTTCCGGCATTCAATTGGCCCTGAGATATGCCACAAGTATGTCTCGCGCTGCCTGCAAGTCGCTCTTTTCGACCATTTCCGTCACGGTGTGAATGTATCGCGTGCCAACCACGATCCCGACGGCGCGGGCGCCGGACGCCGCCTGCTGCGCGGCGGCACCATCCTGCCCTCCCGAGCGCAGCATGGTGCGCTGGTAGGGGATCTTCTCCTTCTCCGCCAGGGCCGCGAACTCCTCGGAGAGTGCCTTGTCGGCAATGAAGGAACCGTCACGCAGATGAAGGCCGAATCCCTTGCCCTGCTCGGTCGTGCGATCCTGCTCGGGCACGCCCGGCGTGTCGCAGGCAAGCGTCGTGTCTATTCCGATCCCTATGTCGGGCTTTACTCGAAACGCCGCTGTCCGCGCGCCCCTTAGCCCCACTTCTTCCTGAGTCGTGAAGACCACATGGACCTCGGACTTTGTCTTGAACTTCCCGAGCCCGCGCACCGCCTCGATGCCAAGCCAGCAGGCAATCCGGTTGTCTAGCGCCTTCGAGACCACCTTGTCGCCGAGTTCGAGAAAGGGCTCGTCCATCACGACCATGTCGCCGACCTTGACGACGTCCTTCGCCCGCTTGCCCAGGCCGGTATCCACGAAGAATTCGTGAGGTTGCGGAATCTTCTTCCTGTCCTCCTGAGAGGAAATGTGAACCGGTCGTCCGCCCGGGTTCATTACGGCCTTGAGATCTTCCTTTCCCGTGCAGACGAGAACCCTGCGAGAAAAGAGGTTTCTTGGATCGAATCCTCCCAATGTGTGGAGATACAGGAACCCCTCCTTCGAAATGTGGCTCACGAGAAACCCGATCTCGTCCATGTGACAGAGAAGCATGATCTTCTTCGGGTTTCTGGACTTGCCCTTCCTGACACAATGCAGCGACCCCATGGAATCGGTGTTCACCTCGTCAAAGAGTTGCTTGGCCTCCTGCTCGATCTTGCCGCGGACGCGTTCCTCATGGCCCGGCACGCCGGGGGTTTCGCACAAGGATTTGAGAAGAGTGATGTTCATGGGCTTTCTTTCGTTTTGGTCAGAGCGATCAAATTGGTCGTCGCGCGATTTGCAAGCACTTTCGCGAATGCCGCGAGGCAGGGCAGTGCCGCGCGAATCGCATGGCGCAGCGCAGAGCAATCCGGGGCGTCAAAGCGGCCAGAAGAACGGGATCAGCAGCGAAGCGAAAACCCCCGTCGTCAGGTTCAGCGGGATGCCGACCCGGAGGAAGTCCGTGAACCTGTAACCGCCGGGCCCGTAGACCATCATGTTGGTCTGGTAGCTGATTGGCGTCGCAAACGTTGCGGAGGCGGCGATCATCACGGCGATGACGAGGGGGCGTGGATCAACCCCGATCGAATACGCAAGCCCGATGGCAACCGGCGTCACCACAACGGCCACCGCGTGGTTGATTGTCTCTGACAGGACCGAGGTCACCAGGTACATCGCCCACACGATCAGGAACGGAGGAAGCGCCGAGACGAGCGGCTTGATGGCAGAGACAATCAGGTGAATTGCGCCGGAGGTCTCTATCGCGGTGGCAACGGCAAGCATTGCAAAGATCAGGCCGAGAAGTCGGCCATCAATGGTCGAGAATGCCTCGTCTGCATCAATGCAGCGGGTCAGAAGCACGAACGCCACTGCAATCATGGCAAGAAACAGGATCGGTGCGGCGCCAATCGCCGCAAAGGTCACGATGCCGGCAAGCGTGCCAAGCGCAAGCGGCGCGTGCCCGCGCCGGAATGCCCGAGCGGTCGGCTCGGACACGTTGACAAGCCCTGTGTCGCTGGCCAGCCGGGAAATGTCCTCGGCGGCCCCCTCCAGGAGCAGGGTGTCGCCGACCCGGATCACGACATCATCAAGCTGATGGCCGATGTTCTCGTTCTTGCGGTGGACCGCCAACGGATACACTCCGTAGCGCCGACGCAGCCTGAGATCCCCGAGCGCGCGTCCGACCAGGGATGCCTGTGGCGTGATCAGGACTTCAACCGTCGAGGTCTTGCGCGACGAGAGCTTCTCCGCCAGCCGCACGTTCGGATTGGCCCGGATGCCAAGCAGTTCCTCCATCTGGGTGCGAACAACGACACGGTCCCCCGCCTGCAACCTGACGGCACCCAGGTCCCGCCGCAGCGACGCGTCGCCTCGGAGGACATCGATCAGTCTCACGCCGCCACGATTGAAGAGCGCAACCTCCGTCGCCGGCTGTCCGATCAGCGCGCTGTCCTCCGGAAGCGCGACCTCCATGAAGAACTTCATCTTTGACTTGTCTCCGAGAAGCGTCCCCATGCTCGCGCGGTCCGGCAAGAGGCGCGGGCCCATGAAACGCAGGTAGATGCCTCCCCAGGCGACCAGGATGACCGCCACCGGGGTCACTTCGAAGATGGTGAAGGGCTCCATCCCGCCTGCCCGCGCAACGCCGTCAACGAGAAGGTTCGTCGATGTGCCGATCAGCGTGCAGGTGCCGCCGAAAATCGCCATGTAGGAAAGCGGGATGAGCAGTTTCGACGACGAGATCTTCAGCTTCCGCGCCAGCTGGACGAAGACCGGGATCATCACGAGAACGACGGGCGTGTTGTTTACGAAGGCCGAGGCGACCACGACAAGGGCCATGAGCGCTCCGATCGCCATGGCCGGATTGTCGTCCGCCCGGGATTCGGCGAGCCTCGTGAACCACTCCAGCGCACCTGTCCTCACAAGCGCGCCCATCACGATGAACATTGCCGCGATCGTCCATGGCGCCGGGTTGGCGAGGACATGGACCGCCTCCTCGTAGGGCAGCAGGCCAAGCAAAAGGAGCGCACCGGCACCTGCGATGGCCGTCACCTCCGGCGGGTAGACCTCGCGAATGAACAACGCGAACATCACGGCCACGACCAAGAGCGTCACGATTGCCGGTGCGTTCGGGTGCAGATTTGCAAGTGCCAGCATCATTGCCGTTTTTCCCCGGTTTCCGGCTCTCCCGCAAGCGCCCTGGTTCCCGGACCCGGCTGGACGAGGAACACGCCCAGCAGCATCAGGCATATGGCGGCCCAGACCCAGCCCGAATAGATCTCGCCCAGAATCAACATCGCCCAGAAGACGCCGAACCCGGTGACGAGGTAGCTCACCTGGACGGCGAACAGGGCGCCGGCCCTCCCAACCATCCAGACGTAGAGGCAGTAGGCCGTCACGTGAACGAGCGAGGCCGCAAGAAGCGCCATGTCAGGCAGTGCCCATGGCGGCCTCGGGTCGATGAACTGCCCGGTCGCCTGCGCAAGCGGGAAGGTGATTGCGGAACCGAGGACCAAGGCGCCGAACAGCGCGTCCACCGGATCGAGGCCCGCCGTGCCCCATTTTGCAATCAGGTTGCTTTCCAGCCCGTAGAAGAAGGGCGCGATCAGCGCAATCGGCACGAACGCGACCATTGCGCGTTCCGGAAGGCTGGCTTCCGGACCCACGATCAGGAGAACGCCTGCAAGACCCAGGCACAGGCCAAGCAGCCGGGTCAGCACGAAACGCTCGATCCTGAACGCAAGGGCGATCGGGAAGGCGAACATCGGCACGAACGACAACAGGACCGAAACAAGGCCGGACGGCAGGTGCCGTATCGCCTCGTAGCTGGCGGAGTTCGGGATGACCGTGCCGACCAGCGCGATCTGGAGATAGACAACGAGCGCTGCGGCGTCCCGGCGGACCCTTCGGCGACGGACGGCTTGCAGAGTGCCCAGCGCAAGCGCTCCGATCGTCATTTGCCAGAAGACCAGCCCGAACTGCCGATATCCCTCGCTTACGGCAATCTTGGCCAAGGGTTGCGTCAGCCCCCAGCCGGCACCGGCAATGAGCAACGCGAGAAAGGGCAGGATCAGGCTGCGGGGCATCTGCCTCAGTGCAGCGGCGCGAGCGCGCCGCCGTCGCGCACCGGTGTCAAGTCCAGGGCCTTGCCGGTGTCGTCATCTGTTGTGACGAGAGCGCCGCACAGCGTTGCCTCGCCCAGCGCGGCCTGAAAACGGCCCTTTCGCATCCCGGTCACGAAGCGGCCAAGCGGCTCTTCCTTGCCCATGCCGATCACCGAGTCGTAGTCGCCGCACATTCCTGCATCCGTCATGTAGGCCGTGCCGCCGGGCAGGATCATCGTGTCGGCCGTCGGCACATGCGTGTGGGAACCGATGACGGCACTGGCGCGTCCGTCGCAAAAGTGGCCCATCGCCATCTTCTCGGACGTGGCCTCGCAGTGAATGTCGACGAGACTTGCGTGAACGGCGCCGCCAAGCGGATACCTGTTCAGGATCTCGTCAATGGCCCGGAACGGATTGTCGTAGGGGCGGTTCATGAAGACCTGGCCCAGGACCTGGGCCACGAGAACCTTGCGGCCCCTGCCGGCGTCAAACACCTTTGCGCCCGTGCCCGGCGCGACTGTCGAAAAGTTCAGGGGCCGGAGAATGCGGGGCTCGCGTTCGATTCCCGACAGCATTTCCCGCTGGTCGAACGCATGATCGCCCAAGGTCAGAACATCGGCGCCTGCCGTGAGCAGTGCGGCCGCATGCTCCGGTGACGCCCCAAGGCCGGAGGTTGCGTTTTCGCAATTGACCACCACGAAGTCCGCTTGCAGGCGAGCCCGCAAGCTGCCAAGCCGCTCGACAACCGCCTTGCGCCCGGACCGCCCCATCACGTCGCCAAGATAGAGGATTTTCATGCCCTTGCCTCTAGATTGATGCCTCTGGCAAGGCAAGACGTCGATGCGCTCCTGACCGCATGTTGCACGGGCTATCGGCGGAACTGGTTGTGCACTTGCCGGCGGAAGCGTTTCTGCAGGCGGATCGGCCAGCATGGCCGCTGCTCATCACGCGAACCGAGTTGGCAGTGAGCCGCGCTTCACGCGAGCTGCCTCGCCCCGGATTCCGTAACGACCAGATCCAAAGGCTGGTCGGTTGGTTCGCGCGGAACCTTGCGACATTCCTGGATGTCGTAAGCGAACCCGATGGCGGTCACCATGTCACGCGAACGCAGTGCCTCCAGCGTCCGGTCGTAGTGTCCGCCGCCATAGCCTAGGCGCCCGCCCTTGCCGTCGAAGGCAAGCAGCGGCACGATCAGGATGGAGGGCACGACTTCAACCCTGGCCCGCGGTACGGCAGTGCCGAAGGCGCCTTCGACCAGTTCCGCACCAGGCGTCCACCGGAGAAACATCAGGGCTTGGTCCACGCCCTGCACCACGGGAAGACAAAGCTCGTTCGATGCGGCAAGCGCAAGCATCGCTGGCCGAGGGTCGATTTCGGTACGGATCGGCCAATAGCCCGAGACAGCAGACCCCTTTGCATCCCGAACCGCCGCAACCAGATGCCTGCACGCGGCCTCCTTCGCACCTGGGTCCGACATTGCACGACGGCGCGAAGCTGCCTTGCGCATTTCGGCCTTCAGGTCAGTGACGTTCACAAGAGCACCAGCGAAGCCAGCCCAAGGAATGCAAAGAAGCCGACCACGTCGGTGACCGTCGTCACAAGGCTGCCAGATGCGAGCGCCGGGTCGACCCGCACCCTTTCGAGCGCGATTGGCACGAGAACGCCGGAGAATCCGCCAACGACCAGGTTCACGATCATGGCCGTGCCGATGACGACGCCGAGCAACGGGGAGCCAAACCACGCATAGCCAACTGCCCCCATGATCACGGCGAAGAGACCGCCGTTGAGCAGCCCCGCCACGCTCTCCCGCCAGATGACCCTGAGCGCGTTCGAGCTCGTCAGGTCACGCTTTGCAAGGGCCCGAACCGCCACCGTCATTGACTGCGTCGCGGCATTGCCGCCCATGGACGCCACGATGGGCATGAGAACAGCCAGCGCGACGACGGCCAGCAGGACGTCCTCGAACTGAGCAATCACCATTGACGCGATTATCGAGGTGACAAGGTTCACGGCCAGCCACGGAAACCTGCGCCAGACGATCGTGACGGTTGCCGTCGACAGGCTTTCTTCGCCTACGCCCGCGAGCCGGAACACGTCCTCCTCGTGCTCCTCGTCCAGCACGGCCATGGCATCATCAATGGTGATCACGCCAGCAAGCCGGCCTGCCGCATCAACCACGGGAGCCGAGATCAGGTGATACTGGTTGAAGGCGTAGGCGACATCGCCTTCGTCCTCGTCGACGCGAAACGTCCGGAAACTGTCCTCGGTGATCGTGGATAGAGGCACGTCACGGCGCGAGGACATGACCCTTCCCAAGGTCACGTAGGCGACCGGCGTGTGACGCGGGTCGACAAGGATGACGTGGTAGAACTGCTCAGGCAGGTCTTCGCGCTCACGCAAGTGATCGATTGCGTCGCCAACCAGCCAGTGCTCGGGTGCCGTGACCACCTCACGCTGCATGAGACGACCGGCGGAATCCTCGGGGTGGGACAGTGACTGCTCGACCGCGATCCGGTCGCCGGTGTCCAGGGCTTCGAGGATCGCCTCCTGTTGCGGCTCTCCGAGATCTTCCAGGATGTCGACCACGTCATCCGATTCAAGCTCGCGGACCGCTTCCGCCAACTGCTGGTCCGGGAGGAGCCCGATCACGCCCTCTCGGATGTCCTCGCCTATTTCCGAGAGCACCTCACCGTCGATCAGGTGTCCGGCCAAATGAAGCATCTCCCGGCGTCGGCCCTCGTCAAGCTGTTCCACGAGGTCCGCGACATCCGCGGGATGAAGCGGCTCCAGAAGCTCTGCGAGGCGATCTTCATCTCCGGCCGTCAGAGTCAGCTGAATCTGGGGCACGAGACTTGGGTCGAGCGCATATTCGTCCTCGCCGTGCTCCTCGACAGCGGTTTGCGAGGTCTGATCGTTCATGGCACCGCCTCCTGTCGCACACCTGCGCGCGCATTAGCATTCGACGCCGCTGCAAGACAGCGACGTCCCTTCAAGAACGGCAATCGCCATCGTTGAAAGGAGGTCCGGGCTCGACCGCCTCCACGATCGGGCCAAGGCTCCTAGACCCGGGCGACTTTCTTTTGCCGGGCGTCTCGCAGCCGAACGAAGTCATCGCCGGCGTGATAGGATGATCGTGTCAGCGGCGTCGCGGACACCATGAGGAATCCCTTGCCATAGGCGGCCTTCTCATAACTGGCGAACTCATCGGGTGTCACGAACCTGTCGACCCGGTGATGCTTGCGTGTCGGCTGCAGGTACTGACCGATCGTCAGGAAGTCCACATCCGCGGCGCGCATGTCGTCCATGACCTGCAAAACGGACTGCCGGTTCTCTCCCAGCCCCACCATGATTCCCGACTTCGTGAACATCGATGGATCCAGTTCCTTCACGCGTTGCAGCAGCCTCAGGGAATGAAAATACCGCGCGCCGGGTCGAACCTCGGGATATAGGCCAGGAACCGTCTCCAGATTGTGGTTGAACACGTCAGGCCGCGAATCGACCACCACCTCAAGAGCGGACGGTGCGCACTTCAGAAAGTCCGGGGTCAGGATCTCAATGGTGGTGTCCGGGGACCTTCGCCGGATCGCGCGAACGGTGCGCGCAAAATGCTCCGCTCCGCCATCCTCGACATCGTCGCGGTCAACGGATGTCACGACCACGTGCCTAAGGCCGAGCTTGTGCACGGCATCCGCAACACGACCAGGCTCAAAGACATCGAGCGCCTCCGGTGGCTTTCCCGTTGCGACGTTGCAAAACGTGCAGGCTCTCGTGCAGACCTCACCCATGATCATCATCGTGGCGTGGCCCTGGCTCCAGCACTCGCCCACGTTGGGGCAGCCGGCTTCCTCGCAGACGGTTACGAGACCGTGCTCGCGCATGATGTTCCGAGTATCCAAATAGCCCCGCCCTGCTGGCGCCTTGACGCGAATCCAGTCCGGCTTCCTCGGCTGGTCGCTGTCCGGACGATGCGCCTTTTCGGGGTGACGCTGGCCCGGAATCTTCAGGTCTCTGACGCTCATGTCGGCTCCGACTGAATTCGCGTCGCAATACCCGCAAAGTGGCGGAAAGTCCATTGGTCATCCGGCCTTGCATGACGGCCATGCAGGATACAATTGCACGACGCGTCCACCGGCCATTCCAGAATTCCGAGCTTAGGGCGTCCTACTTTCCGCCAGCCCTTCTCGCCAGTTCCTGGATCCGCTGCACCATAGAACGAAGGCCGTTCGAGCGCTGCGACGTCAGGTGCTCCTCCAGCCCAAGTCTATTGAGTTCGGCACGGGCGTCAGTGTCCAGGATCTCGCGCACGCTCAGGCCCGAAAACAGCGCTTTCAGAACCGCAATCAACCCGCGCACGATCACGGCATCGCTCTCGCCTTCGAATGTGAAGATCGCTGTCGCGCCCGCGCCTTCGACGTTTGGCACCAGCCAGACCTGACTCGCGCACCCCTCGACCTTCGTGGCCGGCACTTTCAGCGCCTCGTCCAGGGGCGGCATCGCCTTGCCCATTTCGATGACGTGACGATACCGGTCCTGCCACTCGTCAAGGTAGTCGAAGGCATCCACGATTTCTTCGAACTCTTCCTGTGCCATGGATTTTCAATTAAGGTGAGATGCGTTGAAGGTCCAGAGCCAGATGCCTTTCAAGCCGGCGCAGGCGGGTCGGCGGCCGGCCCCCAAAAAAGAGGGAAAGGAGCTTGTTTCCTTGGGCTTTCCGATTTCCGCCTTGCCGTGCCCTTTGCATGTGCTATGCATGCCGTGCCACGAAAGCAGGTCTGGGTCCTGCCGATCTCGGGCACGCTTCATTCGAGGCTTCGGGCCTTGCCGTGACGTACCGCCATGGGACATGCCTTCCGGGATTGGCGCTGCTGCACTTGGAAGGCAGTCTCGCCGGAGACTCGACGAAACGCGAAAGACATGTCGAAAGGAGATCGCGTAATGCCGTCAACCCATCGATGCATGTCCCAAAGGCAGGTCCGATGACGTCACGCAGATCGATCCTGATGGGCATTGTGGCAACGGGCTTGTCAGGATGCGACGCTCTCCCAGGCATTGGCGGCTCGCAATCAGAACCTCTGTCAGACGCAACGGGAGACGGGCTCGAGCAGTCGAACGAAGACATTCGTCCCCGGGTGGCCGAGATCACGTCGCTTGCCGTCGAGGATGTGACGGGCGGTGCCATCGTTCTCGCGACGGCCCTGCCCACGACCCAAGGCTGGTTCAAGCCGGAACTCGTCAACGACGCGCCCAACGGCAAGCCGGCAAACGGCATTCTGTCCTACAGTTTCCGGGCGGTGCCACCGCGCGAAACACGGCGCCAATCGACGCAGCGGTCACGGGTGCTCACTGCCGCACTTTTTGTCCCGGATGCCCGTCTCGCCGGGGTTCGGAGGATTCAGGTCAACGGCGTGCTGAATTCCAGGTCCGTCCAGCCCTGAACTGCGGGTCGGCACACCCGCCGTGAATCAGACCTCGAACACTTCGACCGACGTTCCCTTGGCACGAAGGGCAAGCTTGCCTTTGCAAAGGCCAAGTGCATCCTCTCCGAACGCCTTTCGGCGCCAGCCCGTCAAGGGCTGGCAATCGTAGTTTCCGGCTGCAATCTCATCGAGCTCGGACGAAGTCGCGATCAACTTCTGCGCGACCCCGAGCTCTTCCGACTTGGCGTTCAGCAGCACGCGCAACAGGCTCGCGAGAGCTGGATTCACTGGTGCCTGGCCGTGAGCGCGAGCCGAGCTCGGCAGCCGGTCGTCAGGCGTCTCGATTCCAGCCTTCACGGCGGCGAGCAGTCCGTTTGCAATTTCGCCCTTCAAGGCATTTCGCGGCAGGCGCCGGGATCGGCCGAGTTGCTCCATTGTCCGGGGCTTTGTCGACGCAAGTTCCAGAATCGCGTCATCCTTGATCACTCGGTTGCGCGGAATGTTCCTGTGTTCGGCAAAGGTTTCGCGGAACCGCGCAAGCTCACGCACGATTGCAAGATGCCGGCCCGATTCGGAGCGGGTCTTGACGCGCCGCCACGCTTCTTCAGGTTCGATCGCATAGGTTGCCGGATCGACAAGCAGGGCGAGTTCCTCCTCGACCCAGGACCGGCGTCCGGATGCGTCCAGCTTCGCGGAAAGATGCTCGTAAATGTCGCGCAAATGCGTCACATCCGCCAATGCATAGCGCTTCTGCTCATTGCTTAGCGGACGCCGCGACCAGTCCGTGAAACGAGAAGACTTGTCGAGCTCCGCCCCCGCAATCTTTCGGACAAGCGTTTCGTACCCGACCTGCTCGCCAAATCCGGCCACCATTGCAGCGACCTGTGTATCGAAGAGAGGGGACGGAATGACTCCCCCCTCGACGAAGAATATCTCGACATCCTGCCTGGCTGCATGAAAGACCTTCGTGACGTTCCTGTTTCCGAGAAGCTCATACAGCGGGTCGAGCGCCAGGTTGTCCTCCATCGGATCAACAAGTACGGCGTCGTCTTCAGACGTCCCCGGCACGGCAAGTTGCACAAGGCACAGTTTCGAGTAGTAGGTCCGCTCCCGCATGAATTCTGTGTCAACCGTCAGGTATGGCGCAGAAGACGCCTTCCTGCAGAACGCGAGGAGTTCCTGCGTAGTCGTGATCGTGATCATCTCAATGCATTGTCCCTGAACCTCGACCAGCACCTGCGCCGACTCGCGGCGCAATTCCCTCAGGCAAGTAAACTGGTGATCTGTCGCCGTTCGCGAATCGACGCAATACCGCCGGATAGAGCTGGTGCTCCGCGGTCAGCACGCGTGCTGCGAGCACATCGGAAGTATCGCCCTTCTCAATCGGTACACGCGCCTGCCCCAGAACCGGACCGGCATCGAGTTTGTCCGCAACTTCATGAACCGTGCATCCCGCCTCGTCGTCGCCAGCGGCGATGGCGCGCGCATGCGTGTCGAGGCCCGGGTACTTGGGCAGGAGCGAAGGGTGGATGTTCAGGATGCGACCGGACCAGCGCTTCACGAATTCAGGCGTAAGGATGCGCATGAATCCAGAAAGGCAGATGATGTCCGGGCGGACAGCTTCAAGTCGCTCGGTCAATGCGCCTTCAAAGGCGGCCCTGTCGCCTCGAAACGCACGGTGGTTCACGACTGCGGTCTCAACGTTCATCTCCTTGGCACGTCTCAGCCCAGTGGCTTCCGGCGCGTTCGACAACACAAGAACCGGGCGGGCCGGGTGGGTCCCGACCATGTCGCGCACGAGGGCAACCATGTTCGAACCTCGGCCGGAGACAAGTATGGCGACCCGCGTCAAAGCAACTTGCCTTGATATGCGACGCCGTCGCCAGCAACCACCCGCCCAATTCGCAAGACTCGATGCCCGCCTTCCGCAAACGCGGCAGTCGCAGACTCGACCGAATCCTCAGGTGTGACCGCGACCATTCCGATTCCAGCGTTGAAGGTTCGCAGCAGTTCGGACTCGGCGAGACCGCCTTTCTCCGCCAGCCATGCGAAGACCGGGGGCAATTCCCATGCGCCGAGGTCGATTTCGGCGGCGAGACCTTCGGGCAGGACCCGCGGCACGTTTTCGGTCAAGCCACCTCCAGTAATGTGCGCCAGCCCGTGCAATGCGCCTGCCCGAATGGCGTTGACGGCGCCTCGGACATAGAGCCGGGTCGGTGTCAGCAATGCCTGACCAAGCGAGTCATCTGCCCACGGACAAGCATCATCCCAAGAATAGTCGTGCTCCTCCACAGTTCGCCGAACCAGCGAAAACCCGTTCGAATGCACGCCATCGCTGGCGAGCCCGAGCAGCGCGTCTCCCTCGGAAACCCCGGCGGGCAAACCTCGCCCTCTCTCCATTGCACCGACAGCAAAGCCCGCGAGATCAAAGTCTTCGCCCGCATACATCCCTGGCATTTCCGCCGTTTCGCCGCCAATGAGCGCACATCCCGAAAGTGCACAGCCTTCCGCTATGCCCTCGATCACCTGGGCCGCTCGGTCAACATCGAGACGCCCGGTTGCGAGGTAGTCCAGGAAAAACAGTGGTTCAGCGCCCTGACAAACCAGGTCGTTCACGCACATTGCAACGAGATCGATGCCGACCCTGCTGACTTGACCCGTTTCGACGGCGATCTTCAGCTTGGTTCCCACTCCGTCGGTCGTGGCCACGATGATCGGATCCTCGTATCCTGCCGCCTTCAGGTCGAACATGCCGCCGAACCCGCCCAAACCGTCAACTTTGCCAGGTCGAGAGGTTCGAGCGGAGGCAAGCTTGATTCGTTCGACAAGCGAGATGCCCGCGTCGATGTCCACGCCCGCACCGGCATAAGTAAGACCGCCTGTCGCCACTTGTGCCCTTCTCCGGCTTTCGGTCGCGGATACCGGAACGCCGCCTCAGTGTCCACCGGACGCATGACGCTTGACCGCCACGCCGGGTCTGTTATCTCCTCACCCGAGGTCGGGCCTGTAGCTCAATTGTGTAGAGCAGAGCGCTCATAACGCTTTGGTTGGGGGTTCGAGTCCCTCCGGGCCCACCACTCATGCGAACGCGGCGCCAAGCCGGCAAGACAATCGGCAACTTGCCAATGCAGGATGATGCCAACACAGGAGAGTGCACCCTGCGAGGCGGATGCAGAATCGTCCATGGGAATGCGTGCGTATCGCAGACACTCGGACGCCGTGCACGACTTGCTGCGCCAAAGCGTCCCGACATCGTCGACGATTGCCAGTTGCTGAAGAGCCACGTCGCCTTGTACCCTGACAACTCTTTGCCGATTTCAGTCAGCCTCATTCTCTCGTTCGGATTGCGGGGACCAACGAATGCCTGTGCCTGTCCCCGCAATGGACGCGCCATCACTTCCATAAGCGCGCGTTTGGCATCGCGCGGCGGCTCGAGGCTCAAGTGTGGTCCCCGAAAGACAACCGCAAGTTCCATGCCCGGCGAAACTGCTTGACGCCAGCGCCTGCATTGCGAAGCTGGCCAGTTCCGCGCGATGCCATGTCCCGCCGCCGTTGACATCGGCAGCTTCCGCTTTGCATTCGCGCTTGCCCGGCAAGGTGCCATAGCATCGAACTGCTCGCCGCTCCGGAAGTTTCAACGCCTCACATGTTTGGCGCGTCTGCAGTGCCAGAACTTCGCTCGATAGAGTCGCGTCTCGCAATCAGGTGCACAAATTGGATTGAACATCAATCTTGTACTGGAATTCCAGAGATTGAGCTTGAAGGTTTCCTTGCCTAAATGAGGTCAAATGACTGAAGAGCTTTCATCAGCGGTGCACGAAGTTGACTCTCTCGCAATGGGCCGCCCCAAAATGGGAATCAGTGTTGATGCCGTGCGCCGAACAACTCATGCCGGGTTCAGCCAAAGGGGCTGGAAACTCCATTTCTGCATTTTGCCTCCAACCCAATTTCATTCCGCCAACGTATTGATCTAAATTGGCTAAATTTCACTCCCGCGACCTGACCGACGCCGGCTCCAATGTCCCAATTTGATCAGAAATGGATTTGCAAGCACCAATCTTCGGGACATTCTTCAATCAAGAGAATTCAGAGTTGCGTTTCGAGAAATACATATGTAGCACGGTAAAGCATGGCCGACGTGGCGTTAGTGCCATCGCAATCAAGGAGAATCGCATGGCAGCAAAAATCAACCTCGGCAAGCTCTCCGAAAGGGAACTGAAGGCGCTCAAGCGCGGCATCGAAAAGGAACTCAAGACCAGCCGGGCACGTGCAATTGCGGCCGCGACGCAAGAACTTCAGGACGCGGCCCAGAAAATTGCAAAGAAGCACGGTTTGACCGCCAATGAAGTCCTGGGCAAGAAGAGAAAATACCGTAAATCTCCTGTGCCTCCGAAGTACCGCAACCCGAACGATCCCAACCAGACCTGGTCCGGCCGTGGACGCCAGCCAGCCTGGTTCAGGGAGGCACGGAACAAAGGCAAGTCAGCCAAGAGCCTGGAAATCTGAATTCGGGAATAGGGCGGCCCGATTTGCCGCCCCTTTCATCTCGGAATGGAAATCTCGGCCTTCAAGCCACCCAAGTCCCCGCTTTCGCCTAGCAACAATGTGCCACCATGCTGCCGCGCCACGTCTGCGGCAATCGACAGGCCAAGCCCAACACCCGAGCCGCCATCCTGGTTCCTGGCCGAGTCAAGCCGGATGAATGGCTTGAGCACGTAATCACGCAGATCTTCCGGAATGCCCGGCCCGGTGTCCTCCACGACGAACCTGATTCGATCATTGGCAACTCTCGCTGACACCCTGGCTTGGCCACCGTAGCGCACCGCATTGACAATCAGGTTCTCGAGGGCGCGCTGCAGCGCCGCCCGGCGCAACATGGCGCGTCCCTCGCCTTCCAGCGTGCCAAGTACCACCTGCTCGCCTCGCGCGACTCGATTCGTCAGCTTGCGCACGAATTCCAGCGGATCAGTTTGCTCGGGCGCCTCCAAGGCGTCACCCTTCGCGAATGACAGAAAGGTCTCCAGCATGCCTTCCATGTCGTGAACGTCACGGCGCATCGCTTTCGTTTCGGAACTGTCGTCCATGAGCGAAAGCCCGAGCTTCATTCTAGTCAGCGGCGTCCTGAGATCATGGCTGACCCCGGACAGCATCAGTGTTCGCTGCTCGATTTGACGCTCTATTCGTCCGCGCATGTCGAGAAACGCCTTGCCCGCCAATCTGACTTCGGTAGCGCCGCCGGGTTCGTACGGCACGACGCGCCCCTTTCCGAAGGCCTCCGCTGCACGTGCAAGGCGCCGAATGGGGCGAATCTGGTTGCGCATGTACAGGAGCGCGATCACGGACATCAACAGCGCGGTAAACCCGATCAGGACGAGAAACTGATGCGGGTTGCGCGCGTTGAGCCGTCGTCGGGACACGATCAGTTCGACTGGCCCCGCCCCCGTTCCGACGGAAAGGCGTGCAAAACCGTGAATGCCGACCAAATCAACTCCGAGCAATTGCTCAATTTCTCGATCTAGCGTCGCAATGACGGTCCTGCCTGACAAGTCGAACCAGTCACGCCGTGTCACGGGTCGCACGGCCCCCGGGGAAATTCCGATGCCAAGGGGTTTGGCAACCTCGAACGCAGCATCGAACGCCCGGTCTGTGTCCGGTGCGTCAATGTCGATTCGGCCAAGGATGAGCTCGATCTCGTGCGCAACCGCAACTGTCATCTGCTCGGTCACGCCCTCGTACAAGCGCTGGACGAAAACGACCGTAACGACCGCCATGATGACGGTCACGGGCACGAGCAGGATCAGGGTCGAGCGCCCGTAAAAGGTCCTTGGCATCCAGTATTTCAGAAGCCGCGCAATCATGGCATGACCCTAAGGGCGATGGAGCGGGAGAAAAAGGGCCGATGAACAAGCCTCAAACAGGGATTGCTCGAACAGTCGCAAACGGAGTTCGAAGCATCCTTGCCCCGAATCCGGGCGTGATGACCTACTGGGGAACGAACAGCTACATTGTCGGCCAAGAGCAGGTAGCAGTCATCGATCCCGGGCCGGAGGACGAAGCTCATCTTGACGCAATTCTGCGGGCAACGGCGGGCGAGCGCGTCACCAAAATCCTGATCACGCACGCGCATTCCGACCACAGCCCGCTTGCCCGGACCCTGGCCGAGCGAACCGGGGCAGCTGTGCTGGGCTTCGGGCCTCCCGAAGCCGGGCGCAATGCAACGATGCAGGGTCTTGCGAAAGCTGGCCTGGCGGGCGGCGGAGAAGGCGTCGACAGCCTGTTTCGCCCTGACATCCAGATTTCCGACGGCGACGTCGTCAGCGGCAAAGACTGGGAGCTTGAAGTGGTTCACTCACCTGGCCACTTTGCCGGTCATCTTGCCTTTCGGATGGATGACGTCGTCTTCTCGGGCGATCACGTGATGGATTGGTCTTCCTCGCTCGTGTCGCCACCCGACGGAAACGTCCGAGATTTCATGCAAACCTCTGAACGCCTGGCCAGCCTGGGTGCCCGCCGGTTCCTGCCCGGGCACGGCCCGGACATTCAAGAGCCGGAGGAGCGCCTGTCCTGGCTGATCACGCATCGCCAGGCCCGGGCAGACGCGATTCTGGATGCGCTGGGCACGTCACCGCAAAGTGTCGAGGAACTTGCGCGCACGGTCTATACTGACACTCCGCCTGAAATGCTGCCTGCAGCGTCGCGAAACGTATTTGCGCATCTCATCGACATGGTCGAAAGGGGGTTGGCAACCGCAAATCCTGAACTCGGACTGTCCGCGGGATTCTCGCGGACCTGAATCCGAACCACTTTTGAGACTTGGTTTTGGAGCGACCATCGCATCTGCAGAAAGTCACCAGATTTCGCCGTTCCATTCCGCTGTTTCATGATTGGGCAACAAGCATGACATTTCATGGGCAAGGACCGAAGCGATGCACTTCTTCGCGCCTTGTTCCGATGATTCGCGCGTCCACATCGCGATGCGTGGAAAGGAACGAATTCACGTCCGGTCGTCTCATTGACTGAAGTTTGCGCGTTGGGCTTCGCGCCATGCACGTTTCATGGCAACTTGGCCCGTCTTTTGGTCAGCGGGCGCAGGATTTGCCCACATTGCGGAGTGAAACAAGTGGACGAAGTCACGGAGCATTGCTATATCCACCATCGGCATTCCGGCGTAGCTCAGCGGTAGAGCAGTTGACTGTTAATCAATTGGTCGTTGGTTCGATCCCAACCGCCGGAGCCAAGAACGCCAAGGCCTTAGCGAAGGACCGCTGAGGCCTTGTTCGCATCTGCTCTCTCACAAGTCTCGATGCTTCGAGGCGGTCTTCCGTGTTCAGCGATGCCAATCCCTTGGGACTTGCCACGTAAGGTTGGCGCGCTCGCTGTTCTGCATTCGCGGCACAACGTTGTGCAGAGACATGGCGACGTTGGGTGATCGAAAGACCGAGCAGGGCGAACGCCGATATGCGTCCCGAGTGTAGCTCCACACGACAGGCATGCGTGTTTCAGACACTTCCACCCGGCCTCGGCTCGGCGCTGCCCGCAGGTCAACCTTCGTTGCGAGCCCCGTGAAGTCGGCCAGCGGAAATTCCTTGGAAGAGGCGATTTGGGCGGCCGCCAGACAGGCGACGGCAGCAAAGGCTGCAGGAATCTTCGTTTCTTCCGCATGGTTGGGTCGCAGGGCCGGCAATCGCGCCGATGTGAACGCAATCAGGTTTCGTAGGGCAGGCCGACATACTCGTAGGCGAGCGCATGCTGGGCCGCTTCAGACGCCAGCAGCAAGTCATAGTCGCTCTCGCGGATTTTCTGGTCGAACGGTTCCTCGCCGGGAAACACGTGCAACAGCTTGGTCAGCCGCCACGAGATGTTCTCGGCAGCCCAGACGCGCATGAGCGCAGTGCATGAGTAATCGTCGAGAAGGGCGTCGTAGGCGTCCTTGAAATGCGCCACCAATGCGCGCTGCAGGTAGTACACGTCGGAAATCGCCAAGTTCAGGCCCTTGGCCCCGGTTGGCGGCACAATGTGGCTGGCATCGCCCGCCAAGAACAGGCTGCCGTGGCGCATCGGTTCGCTGACGAAACTGCGCAGCGGCGCAATGGATTTCTCGATCGACGGTCCAGTCTGGATGGACTTGGCTACTTCAACCGGGAAACGATGCAAAATGGCTTCCCAAAACCGGTCGTCCGACCAATCCTCTGGCGTGTCAGACAGCGGCACCTGGATGTAGTAACGGCTGAGCATCGGGTTGCGCTGGGCGGCCATTGCCATGCCGTCCTCGTGATAGGCGTAAATGAAGTCGTCGAGCGGCGGCTTCTCGACCATGATGCCAAGCCAGCCAAACGGGTAGATGCGCCCGTATTCCTGGCGATGCGTGGCCGGGACCGCCTGGCGCGAGGGGCCGTGGAACCCGTCGCACCCGGCGATGAAACGGCAATCGACGCGATGCCTCTTGCCGTCCTTATGATAGGTCACATGCGGCGCATCGCTCTTGATGTCGTGCAGCGCGACGTCCTGGGCATTGCAGACCACGGCACCGCCGTCGCGTTCGCGGGCGGCATAGAGATCTTCGGTGAGATAGGTCTGGCCATAGGCCATCATCTGCCGGCCCGTCCACTTCTTGACATCGATGAGGAAATCGGGGCGGTTCTGCCAAAGGATCCTGGTTCCGTCCTTCGCCCTGCCCTCGCGGTCCATGCGTTCGCCGAGCCCGTAGTCGCGCAGCAGCTGTGCGGCACCGGCCTCCAGAACGCCCGCCCGAATGCGGCCGAGCACGTGGTCCTTGGACTGACGTTCGAGCACGACGCTGTCGATGCCGTTGGCGTCGAGGATATGGCTGAGCAACAGCCCAGATGGCCCGCCGCCGATGATGCAAACCTTGGTCTTCATGGTTTCTCCTTGGCCCGAGGCGCGCGGTCCGACGCGCGACCTTGATCTACAGGTCAGTCCTGCAGAAGGCGTGCAGGTCCGCTCGGAAATATCAAGCATCTCCTGCGCAGTCATTTCAGATGCGGAGGTCACCAAAATGACATCGGTTTCTGCTGGACCCGCCTCTTGCGTCATGGTGGCGCCGCATAGGCTGAGGCGGGAGTCTTGCACGACGAGGCGGTTGGGCTCATCGAGCGGCAGCATCGGCACGAGGGATCCGAACCGCGCCGAGAAGCAAAGGTCGATTTCGGAGCTGGACCCTTGTCAGTGACTGCGATTTTCCTGTATTTCGCACGACATTTCTTTCACGGTGACACCATGGCGCTTGACGGAGCCGAAGACCTGAACTCGCTTGGCTTTCCGAAGCCGCCTTCGGAAACCCGTGTCGTCGTGGCCATGTCCGGCGGCGTGGACAGTTCCGTCGTGGCCGCCGAACTTGCGCGCGAGGGCTATGATGTCGTGGGCGTCACGCTTCAGCTCTATGATCACGGAGCCGCCTTGGCAAAGAAGGGCGCCTGTTGTGCGGGAGCGGACATCCGTGATGCCCGCCGGGTGGCGGAAACGATGGGGTTTCCCCACTATGTCCTCGACTACGAAAGCATCTTTCGAGAGACCGTGATCGACGAGTTTGCCGAGAGCTACCTTGCCGGCGCCACCCCTGTGCCGTGCATTCGCTGCAACGAACGTGTGAAATTCAAGGATCTCCTTGAAACCGCACATGACCTCGACGCGGATTGCATGGCCACTGGACATTACATCCAAAGGAAGCTGGGCGAATGCGGACCGGAACTGCACATGGCCGCGGATCTGGCACGGGATCAAAGCTACTTTCTGTTCACGACGACGCCGGAACAGCTCGAGTTCCTGCGCTTTCCGCTTGGCCACCTGGCTTCCAAGAAGGAGACGCGCGAACTCGCAAGCGCACACGGCCTGTCCGTGGCCGACAAGCCCGACAGCCAAGACATCTGCTTTGTCCCAAACGGCAACTACGCGTCCGTCATCGAGAAACTTCGTCCAGGGGCCGCTGAATCCGGTGCGATCGTCCATGTCGACGGGCGCGAACTGGGATCTCATGCGGGCGTCATCCACTACACGATCGGCCAGCGGCGGGGCCTCGGCATCGGCGGGCTGGACGAACCGCTCTACGTTGTCCAGCTGGATGTCGACAGCAAGCGGGTCATTGTTGGACCGAAAGAATTGCTCGCCACCCGCACCGTGCCTGCTCGCGAGATAAACTGGCTTGGAGACGAACCCTTCGACAGTGCCAGCGCGTGGCATCTTTCGGTCCGGGTCCGCTCGACCAAGCCGCCTGCAGAAGCCGTGATCCATCCTGTCTCGGCGACCGAAGGGACAATCGAGCTTCTGGCACCGGAGGAAGGCGTGTCGCCCGGGCAGGCATGTGTCTTCTACGAAACCGGTGGCAGTCGCGTTTACGGCGGCGGCTGGATCTGGCGCGGACCATGATCCCGGGAATCGCATGGGCGGTCTCCGGGATCGTCAACCGCATGGAATCCAAGACGCCGGCAGCGGTTTTGGATCAGCAAACGCTTGCCTCGGCGGTGAACGGATCACCTTTCTCCGCCGTTTCCCTTTCTCGAAATTGCCGCGAGAACAGACCTTGCCGCACGCAGCCCCGGCGCCTCCTCTCCGCGGCCGAGGCGGGTCATGGTCGTGGCCATGGCGTCCAGTTGGGCCTCGCGAGCCGCATGACCTGACAGCAATTCGATCACGGCTTCCGCGATTGCCGAAGGCTTGCAGTCCGGCCCCAGGAATTCCGGCACCGTTCTGGTGCCCGTCACTAGGTTGACCAGCGTCACCGTGTCAATGGTCGCCAACCGGCTCATGACCTGCCACGACAGCCAGTTCATGTCGTAGGCGACAACCATTGGCGTCGCGTTTGCTGCAAGCTCCAGCGAAACCGACCCGGACGCGGCCAGCGCCACGTCAGCCGCAGCGAACGCCGCCCGTTTCATTGCAGGAGCGCCGTCGCGCGGATCAAGGACGATCGGCTCTCCCGGCCAAGCACGAACTCCTTCACGAACGGCCGAAGCGACCGGACCTGCGGCGGGCACGACAATGCGAACCTCAGGACGGCTGGCCAGAACCCTGTGCATCGCCTCCCCGAAGACTGGCACGAGGCGGGCAACTTCCTTGGGTCGAGATCCGGGGAGTGCCAGCACGATGGGCGCGTCTCCTGTTCCGGTCTCGGCACGAAATGTGCGAACGTCTTCCGGGCCGGCCAGCGGCTCGGCTACGACAGGATGCCCCACGAACTCGCATGTCACTCCCGCCCGTGTCATGTGTGGGGGCTCAAACGGCAAGAGCGCCAGGACATGGTCAGTGTGGCGGGCCATTCTCTCCGCCCGCGACGCCCTCCAGGCCCAAACCGAAGGTGCCACGTAGTGAATGCAGCACATTCCTGGATGCCTTTTCCTGACAGCGTACGCCATGCGCTGCGAAAAGTCCGGCACGTCGATCGTGATCAGCGCATCCGGCTGCCAGGCCACGCAATCAGCCACCACCTCGTTCAATCTCCGACGAAGCTTCAGGTATTTCGGCAGCACCTCTGCAATTCCCATCACCGACAATTCGTCCATGGGAAAGAGACTCTCCATGCCCTCCTGCTGCATCTCAAGGCCTGCAACGCCGCGAAATTCCAGGTCCTGCGCCAGGAGCCCAAGTCCCCGTATCAATGCCGCGCCCAGCCTGTCGCCGGACGCCTCTCCTGCCAGCAGATAGAGCTTCATGAGCCAGGTCTGCCCGAACCATCGGATGGCATCGGACAAGTCATGACTGGCGCACCCAGAGGAATATCCCGGCATCATCGGCTACCTGCACGGATTCCTCGCGATCAAGCACCATGACCCCTCCCGCCTCGATGACAATGCCGCCGAGTCCCGCATCCGCCACGCAGGTCGCGGTTCCGGGACCAATCGTTGGCAGGTCGACACGACGATCCTGCCCCGGCTTCGGAGCCTTCGCGAAGATTCCCCCCGACCCGTCCGGCCTGCGGTCCAGGGATGCAAGCATCCAGTCGGTGCCGTAGCTCGTCTCGATGGCAATGACCTGCCCTTGATGAACAACGCAGGCCTGGCCGATGTCCGCGAAACCAACGGCCTTCAGCGCGGCATCGGCTCGGGCGGCATCCTTGATGTCTCCGGGTGCCGGTTGCTTGCGCGTGAGCACGCCGGGGGTCGGCAACAGGTCAGGGGCAAGTTCGTGGGCCGCGCGAATGACAAAGCCCTCCGCCTCGAAAATCTGCAGCAAGATCGTGAGCGCCCCATCGTCCCCCTTCTCAAGCGCCGCAACGATTCGATCAACATAGTGCTGGCTGCGAATTTCGGCTTCGCCGGGATCGAACTCCGGGCGACGGGCGGCACCGGCGAAGCAGAGTTCCGTCACGCCACGTGCCTTGAGCGCATCCATGAAACTGACAATCCGGTCGAGGCGAAAGGTCAGTTCCGTGCCGATCTCGGGCGACGTGCCATCAATCCGCGCCAATACCGGCTGCACTGGAATCGTCCGTGCAAGATGGCCGGGCAGCCCGCCATTGCCAGCGACCAGCGCCAGCACCTCACCGCTCCGGGGTGAGATAGCTGCGGTCGGACGCGCCAAGTATGAAATCAACGATGTCCCGCACGTAGGCGCTGGAGGTTTCGTCGCCGAGCCTGCGTGCTCGATCCTGGAACGTGCCCTCTCCCTGCGCCAATGTCTGGAAACCGGCACGAAGGGCCGTGATGTCTTCCCGGGAGACGCCCTTGCGCTTGAGCCCCACGAGGTTCAACCCCTCAAGCTGCCCCCTCGGCGCTTGGACAAGCCCGTAGGGAATCACGTCATTCGTGACCATTGTCACTGCCCCTATGATCGCGCCCTTGCCCACGCGAACCCATTGGTGGATGCCGGAAAGCCCGCCGATGATCACGTCGTCCTCGATCACGCAATGACCGGCGATCGCGCCCTGGTTGGCGACAATCACCCGGTTTCCAACCTGGGCATCGTGAGCCACGTGTGCCCCGGTCATGAAGAGGCAGTCGTCTCCGACACGGGTCACGCCTACGCCTCCGGCCGTGCCGGTATTCATGGTCACGCCTTCGCGAATGCGATTCCTCTTTCCGACAACCAGCCGCGTCTTCTCACCCTTGTACTTGAGGTCCTGGGGTATCTCGCCCACGACGGCGCCAGGAAAGATGACGGTATGGTCACCGACTTCGGTCTGTCCTGTCACGACTGCATGCGACTTCACTGACACCCCCGCGCCCAGGGTGACCCCCGAGCCGACTACCGAGAACGGCCCGACACTGGCGCCCGGCCCGATGACGGCCCCCGCCTCGACAAGGGCGGACGCATGGACCTTGGCCTTGGGATCAACGCTCACTTCGGCATGTCCATCATTGCGGTGAACTCGCACTCGCAGGCAATCCCGCCGTCCACGGTGGCAACGCCCCTGAACTTCCAGACCTTGCTTCCGCCGCGCAGCTTGGTGATCTCCATCCTGAGAACGTCACCAGGCACAACCTTGCGACGGAACTTCACGCCGTCCATTGCCATGAAATAGATTGAAGTCTGCCTCTCCACGAGGTCCAGCCCGACTCCGGCGATCACTGCCGATGTCTGGGCCATGGCCTCGACCATGTAAACGCCCGGAAAGACCGGCTCGCCCGGAAAGTGGCCAGCAAAGAAGGGTTCGTTGATCGACACGTTCTTGATCCCGACCCCTCGCTCGGTGCCATCGATCTCGATGACCTTGTCCACCAGCAGGAAAGGATAGCGGTGCGGAATTATCTTCTGGATCAGCCCGATATCTGCAGATTTCAGTCCATTGCCCATTGAGCCATCCTTTTGCCTTGAGGTAGCAAGGCGGGCCGGTCGCTGCAAGCGAGCGGATTCCGGCTGCAGTTGCGCTCCGGCAGGGATTGATCCTTGTTGGGTCACGTGTCAGCCTGCACCGAATTGAACAACCAAACCAACGGCAGGCGGCATGATCGACAAGGGCACCGTTCCGGCCAAAACGGTCAACGCCGCCATCTTGGCCGGATGTCTTGTCGCGTTCCTCAGCTTTGGTTTTGTGGCGACCTTTGGTGTCTTCCTCAGCCCGATGAGCGAAGACCTTGGCTGGGGTCGCGAGACATTTTCCCTCTCGGTCGCGGTTCAGGTTCTCACATGGGGCATCATGCAACCGCTCGCAGGAGCCGTGGCCGACAGGTTCGGGACCGCGAGGGTCCTGGCATTCGGCGCGGTCTGCCTAGGTAGCGGCTTCGCGCTGCGGGGCATCGTGACCGACCCAACGCTCTTCATCCTGACAGGCGTCCTTGTCGGCGCGGGCATAGGAGCCGGCTCGTTCCCGATCGTCATCGGCGCGCTTGGAAAGATCGTCCCAGAGGAGCGGCGCAGCTTCATTCTTGGCCTCGGCACAGCCGCAGCTTCCCTTGGCATGTTCATGGCCGCGCCGGCGGCAACCACGATGATCGGGTCGATAGGCTGGTCTTCCGCGCTGATCGTGATCGGGGCCAGCTTTGCCCTTATCCTCCCCGTCCTCGTGTTCATCGCGCGAGTGGCGACGCCGAGCGCGCCGGGTTCCTCCGCCACGGACTTCAGCAACGCGCTTGGAATGGCTTTCAGGGACAGGAGCTATCTTTGCCTGTTCTTCGGGTTCTTCGTCTGCGGGTTTCATGTTGCCTTCATCCAGACGCACCTGCCGGCCTACGTAGTAGACCTGGGGATGGCGGCCTGGATCGCCGGATCGTCGCTGGCACTGATAGGACTCTTCAACGTCGCAGGATCATTCCTTTCGGGATGGTCGGGTCAGGTCTACTCGAAGAAGTGGGTGCTTAGCGGGATCTATTTTGCGCGCGCAGTCGTCATCACCGCGTTCCTGCTGGTGCCGGTCACCGAGTTCAGCATCCTCGCCTTCTCGGCCGTCATGGGCCTTCTCTGGCTGTCAACGGTTCCACTGACGATGGGCCTCATCGCGCAGACGCAAGGGCTGAGGTTCCTGTCGACATTGGCAGGTCTCGTCTTCCTGAGCCATCAGACAGGAAGCTTTCTTGGCGCCTGGCTGGGTGGGCGGATCTATGACCTCAACCAGGATTACACGCCGATGTGGTGGACGGCGGTTGCGCTCGGCCTGCTCGCCACCCTCCTGCACATCCCCATTCGCGAAGCACCGGGTCCTCTTGCGCTCGCCGAAGAATCCTGAACGGAACACGGCTTCGACCAATTCGCGTCACGCAATGGACAGCGAGTCACGATGAGAGCAGGATCAGGTGCAGAAGCGAACGCGACCGGAAACGCCGACACGGGGGTTGTGCGATGAGTGCAGTGCCATACGGCGACCTGCCGTCCACCCGGCGACCCAGGCCAGGAGACCTAAGGTCATTGGAGCAACGGAACCGAACGATGCCGGCTTTCCTGTCCCGTGACGGCTGGGCCTTCCTTGCCTATGTCGGCACTTGGCCGGATCTTCCTCCGTTCCGCCCACTGCGAGATCGCGTGGAGTGGGCTCGCAACGCCGGTCCCGGGCCACTGCCGGCAGCAAGCTGCTTGTTCGCGGCTCCGCACGAAACCGGTTCCGCCACCGTCGGCATTTCCTGTCCGGCCTCTTCCGCCGCGCAATGTTGGCAGCTGTCCTGTCCCGTGCGCGCCTCAACGGTCTTCTGACAGTCCCAAGACGCCCATGGATCCGAACCTGCTTCTGTTTGCTACTGCCGCGATTCTGCTTGGCGGCTTCCTGAAGGGGGCGACCGGTGCTGGAGCACCCGTCGTTGGCGTCCCGATCCTGGCCGCGATCTTCGATGTACAGTTCGCGGTTGCGGTCTTTTCCGTACTCAACCTGTTCTCGAACATCTGGCATTCGTATGCCTATCGAAAGTACCGTGGGCCGTTTCGGCTGGTCTACGGATTTGCGATAGCGGGATCGGTCGGGGCAATTGCCGGATCAGTCCTGCTTGCATCCTTGCCTACGGATGCCTTGATGGCGTCGCTGGCCGGCATCGTTCTTGCGTACATCCTTCTGCGGCTCTTTCAGCCAGGCTGGGTGCTGGATCGATCGACCGGGATGCGGCTCGTGCCCTACGTCGGCATGGCCGGAGGGCTGATGCAAGGAGCCGGAGGAATCTCCGCGCCAGTCTCTGTAACCTTCCTGAATGCCATGCGTCTTCCCAGGGAAGAGTTCATCGCGACAATATCGGTTTTCTTCGTCACCATGTCGATCGTGCAAATCCCGTCTCTTGCATACCTTGGCATCCTGACGATTGACCGCTCGCTCATGGCAATGGCGGCCGCGGTACCCTTGTTCCTCTCCATGCCGGTCGGTGAATGGGCGGCCAGACACATGTCAAAGGTGGTGTTCGACCGGATAATCCTGATTCTACTCGCAGCGATTGCCGTCCGGTTGATCTGGACATCGATGACATAGAATTGAGGGAGTCCGTGCCCTTCCGGGCGTGACGCCGTTGATCACCTCATCTGTCCCGGCAGGAACAGGGCGATCTCCGGAAATGCGACGAGCAATGCAAGGCAAACTGCCATTGCGACCCAGAACGGCAGGACACCTCGAAAGATCGTGCTCATTGGCACCCCTGCGGCGACGCCCTTGACGACAAAGACGTTGATGCCGACGGGCGGCGTGATCAGGCCCATCTCGATCACGACAACGCAGATCACCCCGAACCAGATCGGGTCAAACCCGAGACCGGCGATGATCGGGAACACGACCGGCATCGTGACGACCAGCATGGCGAGACCATCGAAGAACATGCCAAGAATGATGTAGCCGACCAGAATCAAGGCCAGCGTCCCGTAGGGACCGAGGCCGAATGCCTCAAGCTGCAGCGCAAGGGTTTCGGGAATGTGCGTAAGTGCAAGGAACGGCCCGAAGACATGTGCTCCGATGATGATCAGATACAGCATCGCGGTCGTCGTCACCGTCTCAAGCAGGATCTCGGGCACCTCGCGGAATTTCACGGCGCCGGTCCCAAGCGCGAGCAGCGACACCAGGGTCGCGCCTACGCCGGCGGCCTCAACCGGCGTGAAGACACCAAGATATATGCCCCCAATGGATGCCAGGATGACACCGATCAACGGCAGCGATCTGAGGGACGCCATCAGTTTCTCGCCTGCAGTCGTGCTTGGACCTACCGGACCGGAATCGGGCCGCACCGACGTGATCGTCAAGATGACAGCCACGAAGAGAAGCGAAAGCAGAATGCCAGGCAAGATGCCCGCGATGAAGAGCTTGCCGATGCTCTCTTCGGTCAGGATCGCGTAGAGCACGAAGCCAGTGGAAGGCGGAATCAGAATCCCAAGCGTGCCGCCTGCCGCGACCGAACCTGTCGCGAGCCCGTCCGCATAGCCGAACCGCTTCATTTCAGGCAGGGCGACCTTCCCTATGGTCACCGCAGTGGCGACGGATGAACCTGACACGGCGGCAAAGGCCGCGCATCCCAGGACCGTGGATGATGCCAGTCCGCCCCGCAACCTGCCGACCCAGGCATATGCCGCTTCGTAGAGTCGCTGGGAATAACCTGCTGCCCCGGCCATGTTGCCCATGAGCACAAAGAGCGGAATGATCGAAAGCGAATAGGCTGTAATCGACGTATAGGTCTCCGACGACATGGTGGCGATGGCCGCCCGTTGTCCATCTATGACCCAAATCCCTCCGAAGCCGACAACAAGGAGGGCCATTCCCACCGGCAATCTTGCGACAAGGCAAAAGAACAGCGCGATGATCCCCCAGGCTCCGATCAAGGTTTCACTCATAGTCGTCAACACCTTGCCGAAACTGTCCAATCAACTGTACGGCGAGAACCACCGCAAAAAGGCCCATGCCAAAGGTTGTTGCGCCATATGCAATCGAAACCGGAATCTCGATCATGTTGGTCACGTCGCCGTACTCATGGGCATCCAGCATCTTGTCCCAGGACTTCCGGACCAGGAGAAAGAGAACGATGCAGGAGACGACACGAGCAAAGACGTCGCCCAGGAACCTGCCCAGCGCCCCGATTTTGTGGTCCAGTATGTCCACTCGAATATGCCCGTCCTGAAATGTGGTGAGAGGCATCGCCGCCATGACCACGAGCGACATTCCGATTTCAACCAGTTCCTGGTCGCCTAGAATGGGTTGATTGAGCACGTAACGGGCAAACACGGCGGTGCTGACCAGGAGCACCAAACCGAAGAGGACGAGGCCGCCCAAGAGAGCGACCCCTTTGAGAAGGCGCTCAGGGGACCCCCGAGCGCCTGAGAAGTTGCCTTGATCTTCGGCCATTACTGCCGCAATGCGGCGGCCCACGCAGAGGCGTCGATCCCCTCGGCATCCAGTTCTGCAATCACTTCGGCGGCAAGGCTGTCGCTCGCCGCGTTGAACTCGGCGGCGGCTTCTGCCGAGAGCGTGTGGACTTCGCCCCCTTCGGCGACCCACTTCTTCAGCGCCCTTTCAGAAGCACTCGTCATGGTGACTCTGCCGCCTTCGGACATCTCGGCACCCGTCAAGTCGGTCAGCTTGGCCTGGGTGTCGGCGCCCAGCGCCTCCCAACTGTCCCGATTCATGACCAGCATGAACACGGAATTCGTGGCATTCATGCCAGCGGTGATGTACTTGGTCACTTCGCCAAGCTTGAAACTTGTCAGCACGGAGGCGTCCACGAGAACGCCGTCCACTACGCCGGTATCCAGCGACTGGTAGACCTGCGTGATCGGCATGGAAACTGCGGTCGCTCCCCAGGCTTCGACGAGGCGACCGGTGTTCTTGGACGGCACGCGGATCTTCAGGCCGGCCAGATCGGAAAGCGCTTCGATCTTCTTCTCGTGCATCAACAGCATGGCGTCACCGGCCGTCCAGAGTCCCAAGAGCACCACTCGGCGGAACTCCTGGTCGAGCATGTCGATGTTATTCCAAATCGCCTCCGTCTTGTTGACACCCGGCTTCACGATGCCCGGAACCTCGACCAGCAGCGTCTTCTTGAACTGTGACGCCGTATAGCCCGGCAGGGCGTACGCGATGTCGGCAACGCCGTCGATGACTCGGTCGTACTGCTTTACCGGACCTGGACCAAGCTCGCCGCCCGGATAGACACGTATGGTCGTCGCACCGCCGGTCGCTTCTGCCAGCTTCTCCGCGAGCGGCACGAACATTTCGACGTGCAGGTGATACTTTGTAGAAGAGAAGTGAGCGAGCTTGAGTTCCTCGGCACAAGCCATAGTTCCGATGGCAAGCGCGGCAAGGCCGCCGAAGATGGATCTGATGACAGTCATGGTCTCCTCCCTTTTGACAATTTGCTGTCAAGTTCAGGTCGGGCGCCGTCATTGGTGACATCGACAAGAACCCGCCTGCGTTCCTGTTTGACGACTCTGACCGATCACGTCAAGGCAACCGGCGGATCGAGGCGCGACCCCTCTCATGTTCCAATGGACTCTGCCTGGAGGACTGGGGGAGCCAGATTGGATCACGCGATGGACAACAGGCCTAGACGAAGGCAGGATCGACCGCAGAAACGCATGCAACTGGAAACGAAAATACGGAGCATATGCATTGGCCGTGAAACAATACGAAGACCTGCGGTCCGCCCGGTGGTTCAGGCCGGACGACCTGAGGTCCATGGGGCACCGGAGCCGCGCGATGCAGATGGGCCTGTCCAATGACGACTGGGAGGGCAAGCCCGTCATTGCCATCATCAACACGTGGTCCGATCTCTCGCCTTGCCACCACCACCTCAGGGATCGCGCTGAATGGGTCCGGCGCGGCATCCTGCAGGCGGGCGGCATGCCCGCCGAACTGCCCGTGCACGACTTTTCCGAGCAGCTCCTCAAGCCCACCTCGATGCTCTATCGCAACATGGGCGCGATGGAAGTGGAGGAAGCCCTGCGCTCGCATCCGGTCGATGGCGCCGTCCTGATGGGAGGCTGCGACAAGTCCACCCCTGCCCTTGTCATGGGCGCGATCTCGATGGGCCTCCCTTTCATCTTCATGCCGGCCGGAGCGATGTTGAGGGGCAACTATGCCGGCAAGACGCTGGGATCGGGCACGGATGTCTGGAAGTACTGGGATGCGCGCCGCGCGGGGACCGTCGACAAGGCGGAATGGGACGGCATCCAAGGCGGCATTGCGCGCAGCTACGGCACGTGCATGACGATGGGCACGGCCTCCACGATGATGTCGATCGCGGAAGGGTTTGGCCTCACGCTGCCCGGCGCGTCGTCCATTCCTGCGCCCGATGCCGCGCACAAGCGCATGGCCGCGGCATGCGGCCGTCGCGCCGTCGAAATGGTCTGGGAGGACCTGACACCCGGAAAGGTCGTGACTGCCGCCGCCGTGCGAAACGCCACCGTCGTGGCCATGGCCACCGGTTGCTCGACAAACGCCATCATTCACCTCATTGCCATGTCCCGCCGCGCCGGCGTCGACTGGGGGCTTGACGACATAGACGCGATTGGCCACGACGTTCCGGTGCTTGCGAATGTCCGGCCAAGCGGCACGGAATACCTGATGGAGGACTTCTTCTATGCGGGCGGCCTCCCGGCGCTGATGAAGGAAGTCAGCGCCCATCTCCACCTCACGGCAATCACCGTCACTGGCAAGTCACTTGGCGAGGGAATCCTGGAGGCGGTGAACTACAACGATGATGTCATTCGTCCCCTGTCGAATCCGGTCTATCACGAGGGTTCGCTGGCAGTGCTGCGGGGCAATCTCGCTCCCAACGGCGCAGTGATCAAGCCTGCAGCCATGGACCCAAGGTTCCAGACTCACTCCGGTCCGGCAATTGTTGCAGACAGCTACGCCGAACTGCGCAAGATCATTGATGACGAGAACTACCCCATGACGCCTGATCACGTGCTCGTCCTCCGCAACGCGGGACCGCAGGGCGGGCCAGGCATGCCGGAATGGGGCATGATCCCGATGCCGAAGGCGCTGCTCAAGCAAGGATGCCGCGACATGGTGCGGCTGTCGGATGCCCGGATGTCAGGCACGTCCTATGGCGCCTGCATCCTTCACGTGGCCCCGGAGGCCTTCATCGGTGGACCCTTGGCACTGATCAGGGACGGGGACGTCGTCGAGATGGACATTCCGAAGCGCACGCTCAACGTGAGGGTGCCTGACGCGGAACTCGAACGACGCCACACGGAATGGAAGCCGCCCGAGCCGCGCTACGAACGCGGCTATGGCTGGATGTTTGCCCGGCATGTCGAGCAGGCGGACAAGGGATGCGATTTCGATTTCCTCCGCACGGATTTCGGGGGTCCGGTTCCCGAACCGGAAATCAACTGACGCGAAAGCAAGGCCGGACCCGTTCGGCGTGATATGGAGCGCTCGACCGGGTCATGGGAAATTTCAGAGAACAAGGGACGAGGATGACGGTTTCGGACGATGCGATCGAAAGGCTCCGGCACGTATCGGTGGCGACGCTGGCCACTGCGCTGTACAAGAGGGGCCTGAGGCGGCAAGTCGTTCAGGGCGTCATCCCCGTGGCCCCAAAGGGCCGCAACATGGTCGGTCCCGCCTTTACGCTGCGCTACATGCCCGCGCGCGAGGACAGGAACCAGCTTTCGGAGTTCCAGAACCCGAGACATCCTCAGCGTCACGCGATCGAGACCTGTCCGCCGGGTCACGTCCTTGTCATGGACAGCAGAAGCGATGCGCGCGCAGCAAGCGCAGGCGATATCCTCGTCACGCGGCTCATGGTTCGGGGCGGAGAGGGCGTCGTGACTGACGGCGGCTTCAGGGACGCGCATGCCATCGGTGCCCTGGACATTTCCGCCTATCATCAGCGTCCTTCGGCACCGACGAATCTCACGCACCACGAGGCGATCGAGATCAATTGCCCGGTTGGCTGCGGCGATGCACCTGTGTTTCCCGGCGACATCGTCGTGGGCGACGACGAAAGCGTGATCGTGATACCGGCCCATCTTGCCGAAGAGGTGGCCAAGGAAGCCCGCGACATGACCGAATACGAGACCTTCGTGGCGGAACGGGTTCGCGCCGGGGAAACGATCATCGGGCTCTACCCTGCAACCCGCCAGGAAACTCTCGACAAGTTTGAGGCATGGCGGGCGGCAAGAAGTCGATGACAATGTTTCCGGACGAAGCGGCCCTCGGCACCTGGATCGGGCGCGTTTGGCGACCTGGAATCGGCCCGTCCGTCGTGACGCTTCGGGACGGCAACGTCGTTGACATCACGTCGCGACGAGCGCCGACCGTCAGGGACGTGATGGAGATGAATGACCCGTTGGCCCACGTGCGCGGTTCGGAGGGTGAGGCCATCGGCCTTCCCGATTCAGTGCGCGGTGCATCAGAGCGGAGCGACGGCCCGTCATGGCTGGCCCCGTGTGACCTTCAGGCCGTCAAGGCCTGCGGCGTGACGTTCGCACAGTCCATGGTCGAGCGCGTGATCGAGGAGCAAGCCGGCGGCGACCCGGCCAAGGCTGGCAAGGTGCGCAGCCGCGTACTGGAAATCGTCGGCAACACGCTCAACGAAATCGAGGCGGGCTCGGAAAAGGCTGCGCAGGTGAAGCAGGAACTGGTCGCCGAGGGCCTCTGGTCGCAATATCTCGAAGTCGGAATCGGGCCGGATGCGGAGGTCTTTTCCAAGGCGCAGCCGCTGTCATCCGTCGGTGCCGGTGCCGAAATTGGCCTCCATCCCGCATCGACCTGGAACAATCCCGAGCCCGAGATTGTTCTCGCCGTGAATTCGAAGGGAACGTGCCATGGTGCAACGCTGGGCAACGACGTCAACTTGCGGGATGTCGAAGGCCGTTCGGCTCTCCTTCTTCCATTGGCCAAGGACAACAACGCGAGTTGCGCCGTCGGTCCCATGATCCGGCTCTTTGACGAGACCTATTCGATGGATGACGTACGCAGTGCCGAGCTGAACCTGCGCGTCGAGGGCGAGGACGGATTCGTGCTTGAAGGCCGGAGCCTCATGTCCGAAATCAGCCGGGATCCCATTGACCTCATCGCGCAGGTCATCGGCCGGCATCATCAGTATCCCGACGGGTTCGTGCTCTTCCTCGGCACCCTGTTCGCACCCATCGAGGACCGGGACGTACCCGGCCAGGGATTCACCCACAAGCTCGGTGACCGGGTTTCAATCTCCGCCAAGGGGCTTGGCGTCCTGCGGAACACGGTGCGGCTTTCGACCGAATGTCCTCCCTGGGACTTCGGGCTGGCGGATCTCATGCGCAATCTTGCAGCCCGAAGCCTGATCTGACGGCCGTCATCGAATTCGAAAGCGAGGTTCGCCGAATCAACCGCTTCGCGACGCTTGATGCCCCGGGGCCATAAGTCCTGCATCTCCTACGAGCCGCAGCTCAGCCAAAAATGTCGGCCGAAATTCCTGCATACCAGCCCTCGGACTCCTCGTAGGTCGCTTTCCGGAGGGCAGCATCCTCGCCCGTCTGGCTGATGAAGCCGTCAACCCTGGCGATCTTTTCCGGCGTGGCCTCGTACGTGGCGCCGACCTTCACGCCGTCATTGCTTGCGATGAGCGACCAGCACGTGTTCGAGTACCGGGCCGGAAACACCCTTGATCCCGTCAGGGCGCCTCGAACGGCATTGGCGCAGACCTTGGCCTGGCTGTTCGCGGAGAATCCCGACTTGGGCATGTCGCCCTGCTGGCTCGCGTCGCCCAGCACGTGGACGTCGGGGTCCGCCTTGCTCGACATGTCGATTGCGTTGACCGGAGCCCAGTTGCCGTCGGTCACGCCCGCAACCTCCGCGATGCGTCCAGCCTTCATCGCGGGAATGACATTGACGACGTCGGCACTCTCGACCTGGCCGTCGATGTCCACGGTCATCGCGTCGGGGTCGACGGAAACGTTTCCTCCTCCGAAGTCCGGTCCGAGGCGGCTGATCATGCCGCCGTAGTGCTTGTCCCAGCCTTCCTCGAACAGTGCCTGCTTCGAGAACTTCTCCTTTGGATCGGCGATTAGGATCTTTGCCGTCGGATTGTTGTTCTTCAACAAGTGCGCAACCATTGAAACGCGCTCGTACGGCCCCGGCGGACAGCGATAGGGATTGGGCGGGGCGACCATCACGAAGAGTCCGCCCTCCTTCATTCCCATGAGCTGGGACCTCAGAAGTTCCGTCTGCGAACCGGCCTTGTAGGCATGCGGCATCCTGTTCTGGGCCGAAACGTCCCAGCCAGGAACCGACCCGTCGACGAAGTCGACGCCGGGAGCGAGGATCAACTTGTCGTAGTCAAGCGCTGCGCCGCCGGCGAGCGTCACCGTCTTCGCGCCGCGATCGACATCCACGGCCCAGTCATGCACCACGTTGACCCCGTGAGCGCTCGCAAGCGTGCCGTAGCCGTGACCGATGTCCGAGATCTCCTTGAAGCCACCCAAGTACAGGTTCGAGAAGAAGCAGGTGTAGTAGGTTCGCGTTGGCTCGACGAGCGTGACGTCGATCGCGCCGTCGCTGTCCTTGGCAACATAGCGCGCCGCGGTCGCGCCTCCCGCACCGCCGCCGATCACGACGACACGTGGCCGCCCATGCGAAGCACTCCACACGGCGGGCGCGGCAAGCGAGGCGGAGGCCCCGACCGTGCTCGCCAGAAACGATCTTCTGTTCAGTGACATGTTTCCCTCCTTGAGATTGTCAGTCTTCGAGAGCCGCAAAGTAGGCGGCCAAAGCCGCAATTTCCTCGTTGCCAAGGCGTCCGGCAACCATGTTCATGACGGGATGTTCGCGCACGCCAAGCTTGTAGGCATGCATGACCGTCACGAACCTGTCTTCCCCCCAGCGCACGATGGACGGAATGCCGTCGTCGCCACCATCTGCCTGATGGCAGGTCGTACACTCGGATGACAGGTATTCGCCGTACTCCGGATCGCCCTCGATGTCGAGCACCGAAGAGTCGAGCGCGACTTCGGGAGCGACTTCCGAAACGTCACCATCTTCGCCGCCGGCCGGGAATTCCGAAAACGTCTTGAGGTATGCAATGGTGGCCGCGATTTCGTCCTCCGACTTGAGGCCGGCAAAGGACATCTTGGTGCCTTTCAGGTGCGCGCGCGGCTTTGCGAGATATCCGGCGAGTTCCTCCTCGTTCCAGACGAGGCCGCGCTTGCCTGCCGCTTTCATTGCCTTCGAGTAGCTGAAGCCCTCCACGCCTGCCGCGACGCGACCGACAACACCGTTCAATGACGGCCCGGCGCGGTTTCTCGCATCCTCGCCTATCTGATGGCAAGCCTTGCACTTCCTGAATGTCCTTTCGCCAGCGGCAACAAGCGCGGAAACCGGCGAGGCCGCCATGGCATCATCATTCCCGGACGGCAAATTGGCTTCCTCGCTCACCGCGACGACTGATGCGCCATTGCCTTCCGTGACAGCCTCGGGCGCGACATCCCGCTGCACGACCATCGGAACGGCCATGCGCGCCGCAGCGGGTTCCGGCGACCTGTCCACCAGTCGGTTGGCGAACACGTATGCCGAAAGGAGCACGACTGCCACGGCCACAGCCGATGGGACGAAGACGCCAAGAAACCTAAACATTTGCCCCGTCTACGCGCTCGTTCGCGGCCCAAGGCGGAATGCCGCTTCCGTGGCAGATCGCAATCACGCGACGCACTGTCCGAAGCCTGAGAGATATCGGCCAAGCGTGTGCGTCCGAGACATGCGCCCTTCAACCGACCTCGATTCGTTTCGACAGGACATAGACGTCACCGTCGTCATCGTGCCACGTGAATGCAAACTCGCCCGACTCCGGCACCTTTGCCTCGAACTGAAAATACGGATTGCTCGAGATCGCCGGTTCCATCTGCACGTCGATCACCGACTGTCCGTTGAATTCGGCGGTGAACCGGTTGACGATCGACCGTGGAACGATGTTGCCGTCGTCATCCCTGCGCTGACCGGATTCCATCCTGTGGTTGATCAGCGTCCTGATCGTGATCGTGTCGCCGGCGGCTGCCGTCTTCGGAATCTTGACACGTGGTTTGACGCCATTTGCCATGTCTCGCCCTCCTCAACCGCCGCAGCCACCGACGGTGACTTTCACCGACGCGCTTGTCCTGCGGAATGTCCCGTCTTCCATTCTTGCAACCGCAATCAGGTCCTGGCTCCTTGCAAGACGGATTCGGGTCGAGCCGGAAGACGACGCCGCGAGCGGGCCGAACCTGAATGTGGCCACGCCAGGCAACGGATTTGCCGTGGAAACGACCATGATTGCCACTGCACCATCGGCGGAAAGGCTGATCGGAACCGCGTTGCCGTTCTCCGCAATTTCCGGGACATCCAGAACGACGCCGCCTTCGGCAGGCTCGGCACCGCCGGTAAATGCGGCGATGGCCTCATCCGCTGCGTTGGCGCGGGCCGGAACGGCATTCAGCCCGTAGGCGGCAACGCTTCCCGTCGCGAGCGCCATCACGTCCCTGCGTGTCATCGGCATGTCGAGGCTCCTCGATCTTCCCAAAGCGCCAGCAGAAGCATGGGCACATCCTTGATCTGCCGAGCCATTAGGATGGGCATTCCTTCCCGGCTTTCAAGAGGCCTGAAGATTCCCCTGCCGCGGAATTGGGCCAGCGTTCCGACGCCAGGCAGCATCTTCTCGGCGAAAGTCAGGATGCCACGGAGTCCGGCCTGCGTCCAGCGCGCCTCTCACCCGGCGACCTGTGCGCCATCACGAATGCGCAAGTGCCGGGATCGGTGACTCAGCCAGCGCTTGCTGGCTTGCGCTGCTTTTCGGAGTGGATCATCAGTGGCCGGGCCTCCGAAATCACCGCCTCGTCGTTCACCACCACCTCCTCGACGCTCTCCAGCCCGGGAAGCTCGAACATCGTGTCGAGTAGGATGTTCTCCAGAATCGAGCGAAGCCCGCGAGCGCCGGTCTTCCGTTCGATCGCCTTCTTGGCGATGGTCCTGAGCGCGTCATCGGTGATCGTCAGCCGGGTGTCTTCCAGCTCGAACAGCCGCTGATACTGCCTGACCAGCGCGTTCTTCGGCTCGGTGAGAATGGTGACCAAGGCGTCTTCGTCGAGATCCGACAGGGTGGCAATGACCGGCAGGCGGCCCACGAATTCCGGGATCAGTCCGAACTTGAGGAGGTCCTCGGGCTCAAGCTGCCCAAGGATTTCCCCGGCATCGCGATCATCCGTGTCCCTGACGTCCGCGCCGAAGCCGATGGCAGAGCCCTTTCCCCGCCGCTGGATGACTTTTTCAAGCCCCGCGAAGGCGCCGCCACATATGAAGAGTATGTTGGTCGTGTCGACCTGAAGGAATTCCTGCTGCGGGTGCTTGCGCCCTCCCTGGGGTGGCACGCTGGCCACCGTGCCTTCCATGATCTTCAGGAGCGCCTGCTGCACGCCTTCGCCGGACACGTCGCGCGTGATCGACGGATTCTCGGACTTGCGCGTGATCTTGTCGACCTCGTCAATATAGACAATGCCGCGCTGAGCCCGCTCGACATTGTATTCGGAAGCCTGGAGCAGCTTCAGTATGATGTTCTCGACATCCTCACCGACATAGCCCGCCTCGGTCAGGGTCGTTGCATCCGCCATCGTGAACGGCACGTCGAGAATTCGGGCAAGCGTCTGTGCCAGGAGCGTCTTGCCGCAGCCGGTCGGGCCGATCAGCAGGATGTTGGACTTTGCAAGCTCGATGTCCGACTTTCCGGCGTGATGCAGGCGCTTGTAGTGATTGTGAACCGCGACCGAAAGCACGCGCTTCGCGTAGTCCTGCCCGATCACGTAGTCGTCGAGAACTTCGCAGATTTCCTTGGGCGTCGGCACGCCATCCGAAGCCCGAAGCGCCGCCGACTTCGTCTCCTCGCGTATGATGTCCATGCACAGTTCGACGCACTCATCGCAGATGAACACGGTTGGTCCGGCGATCAGCTTCCGGACCTCATGCTGGCTCTTTCCGCAGAAGGAGCAATAGAGCGTGTTCTTGCCGCTGCCGGAGTTCTTTGCCATGACCTAACCCCTTTTCCGCGTGCCGCGTTGCTCGATAGGACACGTCCACATGTGGCAGACCCTAGGTGAGTGCGCTAAGGTGCACAACGCAAAATCGACACTGCCAGAGGCTTCACTTCTTGCCGGAATCAGGCGCTGCCCGACGTTCCGCGATCTCGTCGATGAGACCCCAGTCCCTGGCTTCCTCAGGCGTCATGAAATTGTCCCGTTCCAGGGCGTCCTCAACCTTCTTCAGGGACTGCCCGGTGTGCTTGACATAGATCTTGTTGAGTTGGGTCTTGAGCCGTTCGGTCTGGCGCGCGTGAATCATGATGTCCGTCGCCTGCCCCTGGTACCCGCCGGACGGCTGGTGCACCATGATCGAGGAGTTCGGCAGTGCCATCCGCATGCCCTTCTCGCCTGCCGCGAGAAGGAGCGACCCCATTGACGCCGCCTCCCCGACGACAAGCGTTGCAATGCCAGGGCGTATGTACTGCATCGTGTCGTAGATCGAGAGGCCGGCCGTCACGACTCCGCCGGGACTGTTGATGTACAGCGAGATCTCCTTCGAGGGGTTTTCCGCCTCCAGATGCAGGAGCTGTGCCACGACGAGCTGGCTCAGCCCGTCATGGACGGGTCCGTTCACGAAGACGATTCGCTCCTTCAGGAGCCGCGAGAAAATGTCGTAGGCGCGTTCTCCCCGGCTGGTCTGTTCGACCACCATCGGAACAAGGTTCATGTATGTCTCGAACGGATGCTTCATTTGCCGCTTTCGCCCCTTCCGACGCGTTCCCCTGCCGCGCTGCCTGTCAGTGTCTTAGTGGCCGCCGTCTGTGGCTTCAAGAGCGCCAAGACCGCCGACGGGAGATTCCCGGCGGCAGTGCATGACCGCTTCATCGTGACGCTGCCGGGCCTTCGTGGCCCGCGCGGCGTGGCCGCAGGTCTGCACGATGCCTCTTGGAGCGCATCCTTTGCCGTCAGGACCCGGGGATGCCCGACACCGGTGACCGTTCCCTTGCCCGCCGCGCCGCCCGGTTCCCGCGACGCGATCCGTCTCGCCGCGTGCGCCTGTCACGGCGGCAATCATCCGGCTTGCCTTCGCACTTGGCAGGCGTAAATTTGCCGCCATGGCACAGGCAACCACATTGCCCAGGAACGATTCCGGAATCGAAACCGCCATCGGCGTGCTCAAGCAGCGCTTCGGCGAGCGGCTCCAGACCGGACGCCCGATCCGGGAGCAGCACGGTCACACGACCACCTGGATCAGGAACCAGCCGCCTGACGCGGTTGTCTTCACGCGAGCCACGGAAGAGGTTGCCGAAGTCGTCAGCGTGGCGGCCGCGCACAAGGCGCCCGTCATAGCCTACGGTACCGGCACGTCGCTCGAAGGGCATGTCAACGCCCCTGCAGGCGGGATTTCCATCGACGTGAGCCAAATGAACGAGGTGATCGCGGTTCACGCGGAGGATCTTGATGCGGTCATCCAGCCGGGTGTCACGCGCAAGGCCCTGAACGAGGAGTTGCGGGACACCGGGCTCTTCTTTCCCATTGATCCGGGCGCAGATGCGTCCCTGGGCGGCATGGCGGCGACCCGCGCATCAGGCACGAACGCCGTGCGCTACGGGACGATGCGGGACAACGTGCTGAGCCTGGAAGCGGTGCTGCCGTCGGGCGAGATCGTCCGGACGGGGCGTCGCGCGAAGAAGTCGAGCGCAGGCTATGACCTGACCAGGCTTCTCATCGGGTCGGAAGGCACGCTCGGCATCATTACCGAACTCACCTTGAAGCTGCACGGGATTCCCGAGGCCATGTCCTCGGCACGCTGCACGTTTCCTGCTGTCGACTCCGCCTGTCAGGCGGTCATCTCCACAATCCAGATGGGTGTTCCAGTCGCACGCATCGAGCTTCTGGACGCAGATTGCGTGGCCGCCATCAACGCCTATTCCAAGCTTGATCTCCCCGTGAACCCGCTCCTGCTGCTCGAGTTCCACGGCTCGGAGTCGGAAGTGGCCGCGCAAGCCACGACCTTTGGGGAGATCGCCGACGAATTTGGCGCCACGGGCTTTGAATGGACCTCGACTCCCGAGGAACGCACCCGTCTCTGGCAGGCGCGCCACGACGGCTACTGGGCGCTGCTTGCATCGCGGCCGGGCAAGGACACGATCGCGACGGATGTCTGCGTGCCGATCTCGAATCTTGCAGAGGCCGTGGAGCGGTCGCAGGACGAGGCCCGCAGACTGGGACTCTACTCGCCGATTCTCGGGCATGTCGGCGACGGGAACTTCCACAACACCGTGTTCTTCGACAAGAACAACGACGAAGAGCGCGCGAAGTGCGAGCATTTCATCGAATGGCTCGCCGAGCTCGCGATCGAACTGGACGGCACGGTCACCGGTGAGCACGGCATCGGCCAAGGAAAGATCGCATCCCTCTCAAGCGAATTGGGAGCCGCCACCGGGATCATGTCGGCCATCAAGGCGGCCCTTGATCCCGACAACATCATGAACCCCGGCAAGATCATCCTGCCGGGCTGACACGGTCGCCGCATTCTGGGCATGGCCGGCATGATCACGTTCGTCCGCATGCCTCGCCTGTCAGCGCATCTCTGGCGGCAGGCGCAAGGATCCGCGAGCCAACCCGGAAACGACCCACGCTGACCGCGAAGCTGCTTCCGATCTGATTCGAAGCAGACACGCGAACCTGGTCCCTGTGGTTCCGTCCGGTCTCCCGCATGCGGCACTCGTCATTGAGCGTGCAACGGTCAGGACGCCAGCGATTCCCGTGCGCCGCATGCATGACTTCCCGGGCCGGCAACTGCCGGATCAACGGAACTCGGGATGGAAATCCAGATTCGGAAATATAAGGCATTTCAAAACCATATGCCAAATAGCTCACAAACCCGGACCCGGTCCTGCTGCCCCCGAAGGTCACCGAATTCACGAGTTCACGGCTCCATGCCCGGAAGCTGACCCGCCTCCTGCAACACCTTGCGAGCGACGCGAAAGCAGTCAAGCGCCTGGGGCACGCCGCAATAGATGCCTACGACGTGAATGATCGCCCGGATTTCTTCAGCCGACACGCCGTTGTTCAACGCGCCGCGGCAGTGGACCTCCCACTCATGCATCTTCCCCAGGGCACCGATCATCGACAGGTTCATCATGCTGCGGGTCTTTGCGTCGATCGCATCGTCACCCCAGCCGAATCCCCAGCACCATGCGGTCATCGCCTCCTGGAAGGGGCGTGTGAAATCGTCCGCCGCCGCAAGGTTCCTCTCAACGTATTCCGAACCGAGCGTCGCCATTCTCCGCTTCAACCCGACCTCGAACAGTTCCTCGTCAAATGTTCCCATCCTGACCTCCCGATCTGGTCACCCTCATGAATGCCTCAGGCCGCTGCCCCGGAAAACTATCCGACCCAAGTCCTGCCACCCGGCTTTCGGGTCCCTTCACCGAGACCCGTTCGCAGCCTCAGTCTTGCACTGCCGCGCCTGCAATCGCAACGCCGGGAACATCCCGCGAAGTCTCGGATGCGCCCCGTCACGACACTTGGCACATGACCTCTTCCGGCATCGCCATGGTGCCTCATCCGTCAAGGGGTCAGGCGATGGGCATGGAGCCAGTCGTAGTGCGGCTTCATCCGCCGATGAATCTGCTGGACGCGCGGAGGCATGTCCTTCAGGTCCAGGTAGTTCCTTCGCTGGGGCGCAATTCCCGTCGAGCGTGCGAGGTTGGCGTGAAACGAGCCGCCATCCCACCAGCTGTGCGCCGACGGGTCACCGCCCGCCTCCCAGGAAAGCGCTTCCGGAACGAAGGGAATCGCGACCTCGTTGCAGAACGCCCTGACCATTTCCGCCGGACGTTCCAAGAGGTCGTCGCTGTCAATGACCGGAGGCGCCGTGCCTGCAAGCGCGCTCACCAGGTCGTAGAGCGCCCGCAATTCAGGGAAGCCGACTTCGCCTTCGTGGACGTCAGGCCACTTGTCGAAGAGTGACGCGATTGTCTTCGCGGGATCGCGTATGAGAAATGCATGCGTGAACCGGGACAGGAACTCGGGATTCCACATGTGGCTGATGTAGTGGGGGAAGTCCTTGAGGAACACGGGACCCCTCTCGGCGCGGGCTTGGATGTCTTCCCACGCGCTCTCAAGAGTGAGCCCCGGGGTCGTTCTTGCCCCCGGCTCGAAGCGATGCCAGAGTGGCGCTTCACCCTGGTACCATGCCTCGCCGAACGGTTCGTGAAGGCAGTCAAAGTCGCCACGTTGCCGCATCATCCACTCAAAGGCGGTCGACGTGGACCGGGGCACGGCCCAAAGGGCGAGGATCTCATGCATGGCTGTCCAGTTCCATGTTAGGGGTGCATGGCCCAGGCTGACATGGGCGACGGTTCCGCCGGGGTTCCGCTGACCGCCATCGCCGGCACGATGGCCATGCCGGCACGTTCAGTCACGCAGGCTCTCCAGCAACCGGCCCTGTGGCGTCACCGGGGCAAGTCCCAATGTCTTGAAGACGCGCCAGTACAACGCCGTATCGTGCCCGACGACAGGCTTTCCAAGTCGTCCTTCCAGCTCTCGTGCCAGATGTGCCGGCCTCTGCGGCAGCCCGTTCGGTCCGGACCGGAAATTGCACATGCCGTTAATGATGTACGCGTCCGCGGCCGGTGCCTGGTCGGCGACATATTCGAAACTCCTGAATGCCAGATCGCCGTCGAAGACCCATCGGCAGGCATTGACCTCTTCCTGGCTTTCAAACCAGCCCTGATCGCGAAAGTTGCCGGCCCACAGCACGTCGAAGCCGGCCTCCGCCAGGAATCTCCTCGTCCCCTGCCACCAATCCGGCCAGTGATAGGCGGCGTTCAACGCGATCTTCTCGACATTGAGGGCGCGCAGAGCCTCCACCATTGCATAGCCCGCCATGTGGAACGCGAGGCCGTGCCTGTCGGACAGGGACTTGCAATGGTCGCGGATGCCATCGACGCCAAGACCTGACGCATGGACCCAGTTCGATCCAACCTGCGCCGCGACATCGGCGCCATTTCTTGCCATGCAGTGGCAGAAGTCGTCCATCATGCCGAAATTCGCCTTCCGCTGATCGAGGCCGTGGGCATAGTCGGGCACGTGGAGCATCCAGCCGTGGACGCCCACGGTTTCCGGGGCCATCCGGAGAAAGTCCGACGGCGCGGAATCGTAGTCGAAGGGCGGGCAGGTAAAGCCCACCTGATGCGGGAAGAGCTTGTGCTCCGCCTGCCATGATTCGGGCATCTTCACGGCCCGGCATCCCTTGGCGGCGCGTCGAAGTCCTGACAGCCAGGCAAGGCGTGCAGACCGTCCAGCCAGGACGCACGGGAACGCAGCACGACCTGCGCGGTCGGCCGGTAGTCCAGCCCCTCGCCCAGCGTCGCGGCATGGATGTGGATTTCGCCTGGCCATTTCTCGGACCGGAAATACAGCCGGGATCCGCAGTTCCGGCAGAACCCGCGCTGCGTGCCACGAGAGCTTTCGAAGTGATTGACGTCTCCCGACCAGGCTACGGACTCGGGCGCGAGGCCGACGAATGCAGTGAAGGGCGACGAGGTCGCGCGCCGGCAATCCTCGCAATGGCAGACCAGGTTGCGCGTGACCGGCCCCGGTGAGGACCATGAGACCCGGCCGCACAGGCAATGCCCGGTCAGCAGCGCCATTTCATTGCCCCTTTGCGGTGGCCGCAAGCCACCCATCCGCTCCCTGGAGCCGAAGCGGCAAGCACCTTCGGCCCGGGCGGCGCATGGGCCGCGCTAGCCATTCGCGGCCTCGCGCATCCACCGTTGCAGATGCATGACCGAGTGCTCGGAGTTCACGCCGCATTTGGGATCGATCACCAGCGGTCCCGGCACATATCCGCGTGACCGAAGACCTCGTTGCACGGACTCAACCAGATGAATGTCCTCTTCGACCGTCGTCTCCCTGTCCTGACGGGCGAGGTCGAGAATCACCTCGATCTCCTCACCGTCAACCGCGTACCACCCGCGCCAGACAACGACCCGGTCCACGTCGAGCGGACGCCAGTGATAGGTGTTGAGCACGTTTCCCGGATAGGCCTGGAAACTGAACGCGGGCCAGAGAAACCAGCTGGAATACTCCTCCGCGTGAGCGCGTGACCGGTCGATTTCGTAGGTCATGTCATCGAGGTTCTGGCATTCGGTCGTGTGGCGCAGGCAATAGCCTTGCGGCTGAATGTCATAGGTCTCGGCCTTGACCACGCCGGTCGCGAATGTCGGGTGGTTGAGGCTGCAATGGTAGCATTCGGAATAGTTCTCGACCGACACCTTCCAGTTGCAGCGTTCCGGGATCTCGATCCATTGAATCGGCTGCAGGCGCTCCCAGTCCGGCACCCAGGCCCGAAGCTCGTCCTGAACGCCCGGGAACCAATCGTCCATGGGACTTGCATTCGGATCCAGATTGACGAAGACAAAGCCGAGGAACACTTCGGTCCTGACTTCGGTGAGGCATATCCTTGATCTGTTGAATCCATCGACCGCTCCGATGTTCGGACCGGAGCGCAGCTCGCCGGTCAATTCGTAGGTCCACGAGTGATACGGGCAGACCAGAAGCCGCCTGGTCCCGGACCCGCTGACGAGCTGATGCGCGCGATGCTGACAGACATTGTAGAAGGTTCGAATGACATTGTCCCGGCCCTTGATCGCAAACAGGCTCTCGCCCGCGACCTCGAAAGTCACGTAGTCGCCGCCATTCCGCAGCGTGCTTGCGTGGCATGCGAACTGCCATGTCCGGGACAGCAGCCCGCCCTTCTCTGCCTCGAAGACATCCGGATCGGTGTAGTAGCGGGCCGCAAGCGAAGGAACCGGGTCAGTCATTGATGCAAGTCCCTGGCTCATGGGCGCGGTGCCGGGCTCGCCCGACCTCGACAGGTGGTGCACGGCATTCTGCCTCCTGGACCCAGACTGGCAGTTCGCGAGCTCCACAAGCGCCTCGGGAAACGGGTTGATGCCATGCCTCATTGACGATGGTAAAATCGTGCGATTAGCCTGTCGAGCAATTTCACGCGCTTCAGGAACGGATTCTCATGGCCATGCCCGACACGATGAAAGCGATGGTCACTCTCGGCCATGGCGGAATGGACCAGATGGTCCTTCACAACGACTGGCCACGACCTGACCCTGCCCCCGAGGAGGTGTTGATCAAGGTCGACGCATGCGGCCTGAACAACACTGACGTCAACACGCGTTCCGGCTGGTACTCGAAGGCGGTCACCGAACGGACGACCGGCGACGGGTTCGATGTCGAGGGACAGGACGATCCAAGCTGGGGCGGCGCGCCGATCACGTTTCCTCGCATCCAGGGTGCCGATGTCTGTGGCGAGATCGTTGCCGTCGGCGACGACGTGGACCCGGCCCGCATCGGCGCACGCGTGATCACCGACAACTGGATTCGCGACCCGGAGGATCCAGGGAACACGAACAAGGTCGGGTATCTCGGCTCGGAACGCGACGGCGGGTTCGCCGAATACACGACCATTCCGTCTCGGAACGCCCTGACCGTCCGGTCCGAGATGACGAGTCCGGAACTTGCCACCTTTTCCTGCTCGTATTCGACCGCGCTCGGAATGCTGCGACGTGCGCGGGTCGAGGCCTCGGACACGGTTCTTGTCACCGGTGCGTCCGGCGGCGTCGGCGGGGCACTTGTCCAGCTCGCGAAGATCCGCGGCGCAAGGGTCGTTGCCATGGCGTCCGAGGCCAAGCATGCCGAAGTCTCCGCGCTTGGCGCCGACCGCGTCCTGCCACGCGACCCAGGAGACCTCCGCTCCGCTCTCGGCAGCGAGTCCGTCAGCGTCGTTGCCGACATCGTTGGCGGCCCGGCATGGCCTTGCCTCATAGACATCATCGAGCGGGGTGGCCGCTACACATGTTCGGGCGCAATTGCCGGCCCGATCGTGGAGTTCGACCTCCGGACATTCTATCTCAAGGACCTGACATTCACCGGGTCAACGGTGATCGGCGAAGACGTGATGCCGGAACTTGTCCGGCTGATCGAGACGGGCAAGGTCAAGCCGAGCCTCGCCGCGACCTGGCCGCTTGAGGAGCTTCATGCGGCGCAGGCCGCCTTCATCGCCAAGGTGCATGCCGGCAACATCGTGGTGACCCCATGATCCGTGCGGCGGAGGACGCTCTCGGCGCAGGAGCGCCTCGGTCGGCCGGACAGGACGGCGGCTGCGCCCTTTTCCAGGTAGACCGTGCACCGTCCGAACTCGAACTGCCAGCAAGCTTGAAGCATGCGCCTGACCGCACGCGACAAGCAGGGAATCCCAGTTCATGAAGATCACCCGCATCGCGGTCTACAAGGTCGATCTTCCGCTCGATCACCCTTACTGGCTCTCGGGCGGACGGCTCAAGTTCGAGGTGCTCGACGCAACGTTTGTGAGAATCGACACTGACGCCGGCCTGTCCGGATGGGGCGAGGGCACGCCTTGGGGTCACACCTACGTCGCCGCGCATGGCCCGGGAATCAGGGCAGGCATCGAGACCATGGCTCCCTTTCTCCTGAACCTCGATCCACGGAAGGTTCTGGTAGTGGAACGGGCCATGGACCTCGCACTTCCTGGGCATCTTCATGCCAAGGCTCCCATCGACATGGCCTGCTGGGACATCGCAGGCCAGGCTGCAGGCCTGCCAATCTCAGACCTGATGGGAGGCGGCTCCCGGACGCCAGCGCCCATCGCCTCTTCGGTCGGCGCCAGGACAATAGAAGACACGCGCGAAGTCATGAGCCGGTATCGCAAGCGTGGCTACATGGCTCATTCCGTCAAGGTCGGCGGTCACGTTGACCGGGACCTGGCACGAATCCGGGACGTGGAGACACACCGCGGGCCGAACGAGATCATCCTCTATGACGCGAATCGAGGCTGGACGCGCCAGCAGATGCCGTAATGGGGCGGCGAATCAGGCTGGCGCAGGTCGGGTTCGAAAGGTCGTTGGTCTGGTGTCGTTGTCCTTGCCGCACACAACATGTGCTATTGTGAGCGGCGGAGGCGTTCCGGAGGGAACGCTTCTCGATCACATTGCAACAGAAAGGACAACGACAATGGAAATCTTTATCGGACTGGACGTGTCGCTGGCAAGCACGTCGGTTTGCGCGATCGGCGCCAATGGGAAGACAGTGAACGAAGCAAAAGTGCCTTCCGATCCCGGATCGCTCGCCGGGCACATGCGCGGGCTGTCTGGAAACATCGTCGCGGTCGGCCTGGAGGCCGGCCCTCAGTCGCAGTGGCTTCACAAGGGACTCAGCGAGGCCGGGTTCGAGACCGTGTTGATGGAGACGAAGCGCGTGAAGTCCGCGCTGAAGTCGGCCCCGGTCAAGACGGACCGGCGGGACGCTGAAGGCATCGCGCAATTGCTGCGCATAGGCTGGTTCCAGCCCGTGCACTGCAAGTCGGTCGCGTCCCAGGAGAAGCGGGCCCTGCTGACCTCGCGCAGCGCGCTGGTGGAAGGCCTGACGCGGCTCGAGCTCTCCGTGCGCGGCATCCTTCGCAACTTCGGCCTGAAGCTCGGCCGTGTCTCGAAGGGCCGCTGGGAGGAACGGGTCCGGGACCTGACCGCGGACAACGCGATGCTGTCGGACGCGGTCGGGCCGATCCTGCGGCTGCGCAGGCAGATGCGGAGCGAGCTGGCCATGATGACGAAGAAGGTCAGGATCCTCGCCAGGTCGGACGCCACGTGCCGGCTGCTGATGACGATGCCCGGTGTGGGCCCGGTCACGGCTCTGACCTTCGTCACCGCGGTCGACGACCCGTCCCGGTTCCGAAGGGCGAGGGACATCGGCGCCTGGGCGGGGCTGACGCCGAAGCGAAGCCAGTCGGGGGAGCGAGACGTGTCGGGCGAGATCACGAGGGCCGGTGACGTCGCGCTGCGCACGGCGCTCTTCCAGGCCGCCACGTCGATGCTGCACCACGGCAAGAGGATGAGCTGGCTGAAGGCCTGGGCGCTGCGCGTCGCGGGGAGGCGTGGCCAGAAGCGCGCCACGACCGCGCTTGCCCGGCGCATGGGCGTGGTGCTTCTCCGGATGTGGCTGGACGGGACGGAGTTCCGCTTCGCCCGCGCGGCGGCGATGTCGCCCGATCCGGCATGAGAATCGCTGCATCGGATCCGCAGCCTGTGATGAAGAGGGAAGGAGCGGGCTCCGCCTCCTGAGAGGCGGCCCGTCCACGGACGTCCCCTTGCCGGGACGCGGTCCCCGATGATGTCGTGAAGCGCCTCGTTGCCGAACCGCTCTGTCGCGTTCGAGCACGATCTGCAGATGGACACTCGGGGACCTGATTGGACCAGGCATCATGTAGGCGGCCAACGAGCTGACCACGGACGGAAGGAAGATGCCCGGCGGCGGACGCGACGTGGACCTTCCCGGAAACATGGAGGCAAGGCCTTGGACGAAACCTGAACGGCTTCGACCCCGCCGGGGATTGCCTGGTTCGCCTCGCCAGACTCGTGAGGTCGCTTCGGCGAACCAGGCAATCCCCGGCTCCGGACCAAAAGCCAACGCCGCTCCCGGCATGACCGCCGCGCCCCTTGCCGCCGGCGCCGGAACATTTTTTGCCAGATTCGGGCCTTGTGGCCGCTCATGCACAGGATTCGGTGCTTGACGGTGGGGCCCCATTACGGAAGGCGCTTCGCGTAATGCAAGCGACAGAGGATCTCCGCGTCATGTTCGAGCAGCCGTGCGAATCCCTCGACGACATCGCTGCCATCCGTCCGCTGCATTCCGCAACTGTGAGCGTGGACGAGAGCCTGGTGACGCTTCAGGACGCCACCCGCATCGCCCGCGACGGTCTTGCGGAGGTGTTCGGCATCAAGCTCAACCGGGTTGGCGGACTGACCAAGGCCGCACGCATGCGCGACGTCGCGCTTGCCCACGGCATTGACATGTTCATCATGGCCACCGGCGGATCGGTGCTGGCCGACGCCGAGGCGCTTCACCTCGCCGCCACGGTGCCGGACATCCATCGGTTGGCGGTCTGGTCCTGCCAAGACATGCTGGCCAAAGACATTGCCCGGGGCCAGGGACCGCGCAACAGGGATGGCCATCTTCATCTTCCCGAATCGCCGGGCCTTGGCGTTCATCCCGACGAGGCGGCCCTCGGCGAGCCTGTTGCAATCTACAGGTCGACATGAAGGCGCGCCAGCCCGCAGACCTTCTGCAGCCAAGCTGTCCTGCGGGCTTCGACGGTCGCCTCCTTGCCGGATCGCCGCATCGAGATCCTCGCCTCGCTTCAGGAGCGCGACAATGAAAATCTCCGCCGTTCGTCTCTGGCACGTGCCGTTGAAGAGCCACGAGGCCTATTACATGGCCGGCGGCAAGACCTGCGACACGGTTGAAACCGTGATCCTTGCGCTTGACACCGATGCGGGCGTCACAGGCTGGGGAGAGGTCTGTCCGATCCCCGGCTACCTTCCAGCCTACGCACGTGGCGTTCAGCCAGCGATCGCCGAACTTGCGCCGTTGCTGCTCGGCAGCGACCCGATTGGTCCGGACGCCGTCATGTCCAATGCCGACGCCTGGTTGCAGGGGCACGTCTATGCGAAGTCCGCGATCGACATTGCGCTTTGGGATCTGGCTGCGAAGGTCGCCGGTCTGCCGCTCTACCGCGTTCTCGGCGGACGCCAGGCGGAATCGATGCCGCTCTATCATTCCATCACTTGCGTCGCGCCGGATGAAATGGCGCGCATCGCTCGCGAAGCCAAGGCGCAAGGTATCAGGCAGTTTCAGGTCAAGCTTGGCGCTTCGGGTGACTGGCGGACCGATGTCGAGCGGTTGACCGAAGTACGAAGGTCCGTAGGACCCGGGCCGCTCGTCTACGGTGACTGGAACATGGGCGCCACGTCGCTTGATGCCACGCGTGTCGGACGCGCGGTACGCGACCTGGACATCATGCTTGAGCAGCCGTGCCGCACCATCGCCGAGTGCGCCAGGGTGCGAGAGGCGACCGGTCTTCCGATGAAGCTCGACGAGGCGGCCTTTGACACGGAGACACTCATCGAGGGGCACGCGCGGGCCTGCATGGATGCGGTCGCGCTCAAGCTCTCCAAGTTCGGCGGCATCTCGGCCTGTCGCACTGCCCGTGACCTCTGCCTGCATTTCGGCGCAAAAATGTGCATCGAGGACACTTGGGGATCGGACATCACCACCGCCGCGCTCCTGCACCTGGCGGCCACGACGCCGCCGTCGCGCCTCCTGAACACCTGCGATCTCTCGGGCTATGTCGGCCCGCGCATTGACCCGAACGCACCAAGCCGTGATGGAGGATGCATCGCGCCTCCCGAAGGTCCGGGTCTCGGAGTCGATCCCGACCCGGACATCCTTGGAGACCCGGACCTGACATTGGAGTAGGACATTGACCACGATCACGACGCAGGCCGGCTGGACGGTGCGTGCAACGACCGTGCCGCCCGCCGGCGAATTGGGCGGTTTCGATCCTGCGCAGAATCCCGGCCCACGCGCGTGCAGGCAGGCCCGCAATCACGGAACTCGCTTCGACGCGGCCCGGCACCAACCCGACCAGGATTGACGCCATCATGTCGACAAACGAAGCTCGCGACGAACGGCCCGTCCGGAGGCAGGGCCGCGAGCGGACTTGCCTGGCGAGAGCGCCGTCTCCCGCACGGTTGCCCGGACCCAGGGACGCCGGCCCGGTACAGGCGGCCGAATCATGCCGTTGGCGTCGGCGGTCGTCCGTCGTGCACTCGATCCACGACCCCGACAGCCCCAGAAAGCCCGGATCCTGCCAGGGTTCCCTCCGCCTCGCGCACCTCCGGCGCCCTCGGAGAAGTCCCGCATGCCGATGATCACCGAAGCCACGCCGATCGTCCATGCCGACAAGATTCCGGAAGAGGTTGACGTCGTGGTGATCGGCGCCGGGATCATCGGGACCTCTACCGCCTGGTTCCTGGCGCGGCGGGGCGCGAAGGTCGCGCTGATCGAGAAGGGGCGGGTTGCCGGCGAGCAGTCGAGCCGCAACTGGGGCTGGATCCGTCAGCAGGGTCGGGACCGGGACGAGCTGCCAATCGTGATGGAGTCGAACCGGATATGGAGAAGTCTCGCGTCGGAGACCGGGGAGAAGGACCTCGCCTTCGCAGGATGTGGTCTGGCGTATCTCGCCGAGGACGAGCGCACTCTCGCCAAGTACGAGGAATGGCATGATCTCGCCAGGGAGCACCAGCTCGACACCCGGATGCTTTCGCCGGCGACAGCGCGGGAAGCGTGTCCCGGATTTCAGGGACGGTGGGTCGGCGGGATGCTGACCCCGAGCGACGGGAGGGCGGAGCCGTTTGTCGCGGTACCTGCGCTGGCGCGCGCGGCACGGCGGGCCGGTGTCTCGATAACGGAGGGCTGTGCCGTGCGCACCCTCGAAACGAGGGACGGCAAGGTCTCCGGCGTGCACACCGAACGCGGGCCCGTACGGGCCGACCGCGTGGTGCTGGCCGGCGGTGCCTGGTCCACCTGCTTTGCGCGCAACGCGGGCATTGACCTGCCGCAACTCATCGTCCGATCCACGGTCGGCCGCACCCACCCCGTGGCCGATCACGGGCTTCCGAACGTTTCCATGCCCGGATTCGCCACGAGTCGCCGTGCGGACGGCGGCCATACCGTGACAACCGGCAACCTCATCGAGCACTACGTTTGCGCCCGCTCGTTCCAAGACCTGGCCAAGTTCGTGAAGCTGTTGCGGACCTCGGCCAGGAACCTGCGGCTCAGGCCGAAGCCTCCCGCGGGCCATCCAGGCGCCTGGGGTTCCAGGACGCGCTGGCGTGCCGACGAGGTCACGCCGTTCGAGCGGATGCGCGTGCTCGATCCGTCTCCGTCGAAGGAGGGCCAGAAACGCCTGACGAAGCATCTCCGCCAGCGGGCGCCCTGGCTGGCAGAGGCCGGCATGGCCGGAGCGTGGGCAGGGATGATCGACGTGACTCCCGATGCCGTGCCATACATCTGCGAAGTGCCATCGTTTCCGGGACTGTTCATCGGGACCGGCATGAGCGGACACGGCTTCGGGATCGGACCTGGCGTAGGCCGGGTTCTCGCCGACCTCGTGCTGGAGCGTCCGACCGGCTTCGACTTGTCGCGGTTCCGCTTCGAGCGCTTCGTCGACGGCAGTCCCATTGTCCCCGGCCCCTACTGACGGCGCCGGGCCGGCAATCTCAAGCCATGTCGGCCCCGCCTTGACCCGAGCGCGGCAAGCCTTGAATAAGGATTCATCGCGCCTCCGGATGGTCCGGAGCCCGGGATCGGGCCCGACCTGGACATCGTCGGCGACCCTGACCTGACCCTGGAGAGGACATTGACCACGACCGCATCGCAGACCGACTGGATCGCGCGAGCAAGGACCGTGCTGCCAGCGGGCGGGTTCGGCAATTTCGATCCCGGCATCGTCGTCCGCGAGGGCCGGGGCGCACGTGTCCGGGACGAAGACGGCAACGAGTATGTCGACTACCTGATCGGCTCGGGCCCGTTGATCCTCGGCCACAGCCATCCTGAAGTGCTGGAGGCCGTGGCGGATCAGCTGCCCAGAGGCCAGACCTTCTTCGCCAGCAACGCTGTCGGCATAGAGCTTGCGGAAGAGATCTGCCAGGCCCTGCCCTGCGCCGAGCAGATCCGCTTCGTCTCCACGGGCGGCGAGGCGGACATGTACGCCATGCGGCTGGCCCGCGCCTTCACCGGCCGCGACAAGATCGTCAAGTTCGAAGGCGGCTATCACGGCATGAGCGCCGAGGCACAGATGTCGCTTTCACCCGAAAGACTCGTGAACTTCCCCGGAGCCGTGCCGGACAGCGCCGGGATTCCCGCGAGTGTCGCGTCCGAAGTGCTGGTGGCGCCATTCAACGACCCGGACTACATCCGCTCGCTCCTTGCGGAATGGGGGGATCGGGTTGCCGGCATCATCGTCGAGCCGTTGCAGCGCATCATTCCACCGGATCCCGGATACTTGCAGGTGCTCCGGGAAGAAGCCGACAAGCATGGCATCGTCCTGATCTTTGACGAAATCGTCACCGGATTCCGGCTTGCCTATGGCGGCGCGCAGGAAACCTACGGCGTGACGCCCGACATCGCGACGCTGGGCAAGATCATCGGTGGCGGGTTTCCCCTGGCCGCGATCGCCGGACGGGCCAAGATCATGAATCATTTCGACAAGAGCCTTGCTGGCCCGGACGGCTGGCTGATGCAGGTCGGGACGCTTTCCGGCAACCCGATTGCAGCGGTCGCGGGCCTCAAGACCCTAGAGATCCTGCGGCGCCCCGGCCAGTACGAGCGCCTGGAAAGTCTCGGCAAGACAGTCATGGGACTGGCCCGCGACGCGCTCGACCCGACGGGCATTCCGTATCGGCTTGTCGGCGTGCCGTCGCTGTTCGAGGTTGTCTTCGCCGACCGGGCTGTCCGGAACTATCGTGACGTTCAGGCGGCGGACGGCGCCCGCACCGCGTCCTGGAACGAGGCGCTTCGAGCCCATGGGCTGTTCAAGCCCCCGGGCAAGGCCTATTGCTGCCTCGCCCTCGACGACGACGACCTGGAATTGACGAGGAGCGCCTTCGAGGCGGCAGCATCGCGGCTCGGCTGACGACTTGTCGGACGGCGTCCCGGTACAGTCGCGGGGGTGAACTTGCCGCTGCCGGGCGCAGCGTCGGTGCCGACCTGCCGGGAACCGGAGTCTGTTCACGCCGTCCGGTCAGGCATGGGGCCGGGAGCCGGAACGGCGTCGCGTCAACGAACGCAGCCGCAAGGCCCTTTCCAAGGATTGACCTTCGGCGCACGTCAAACAACCGTAATGTACATGGCCACAAGCGACGAAGAGCTTGCCCTCGCGGCGGCAGGCGGCGATGCGGCAGCGTTTTCCAAGCTGCTGGAGCGGCGTTATGACTCGCTCTTTGCGCTGTGCTTTCGCCTCACCGGCAGCCGGGCCGAGGCCGAAGACCTGACACAGGACATCTGCGCCGCGCTGCCGGCGAAACTGGCCGGATTTCGGGGCGACGCACGGTTTGCCACCTGGCTCTACCGCGTGGCGGTGAACGCCGCTCATGATCGCCGGCGCCGTGCCGCCGCACAGGCGAAGGCCGCCGCCGGTTGGGGAGAGCGGGAGCTGGATCGCCGCGCGGCCGATGCGGAGGCGGCCGCCAGGTTGAGGTGGCTCAGGCAGGCGATGCGCGCCCTGCCGAACGATCTGCGCGACACGCTCGCACTGGTGCTGGACGAGCTGACCCATGCCGACGCCGGACAGGTCCTGGGCGTCTCCGAAGGGACGGTCAGCTGGCGGGTGGCAGAGGCAAAGAAGATCATTCGCGCGCTGCGCGAGACCGAGGATCGAACATGAACAACGATGATCTTGACAGGCTGAAGGAGGCCATGCGCGCCGCCACGCCCGTGCCGGACGACGCGAACAAGGCCGCCAACCTGGCGTTGGCGCGGAAAAACTTCGAACGGTCCCAAGGATCGACGAACGCCCTGCGTCAAACCCCTGACTGCCCGGAAACGGGCCTTGCCAGGGTGCCAAGGATGATGCTGAATCTCCTGTCCAACCGCGTCGCGCTGGCCGCGAGCACCGCGATCGTCGCCTTCGGAGCGGTCATCCTTCTGCCCACTGGTGACGCGCCGGATCAACCGACAATTTCCGCTGGCCGCGAGACCGTGGCACACAGGCCCGCGCTTGATCGTCTGGCGGAGGCTGGCGCGACCGTGGAGGCGCCGCCTTCGGCCAGCCGCGCGTCTGCCGAACGGCACCTCCGCGCGCAGTCGCGGACCACCGCGCTTAGGGACGGCGAAGTCCTCGGCGACGCCATGGGTGAGATCGGGTTCGAAAGCCATATCGTCGTGCCTTCGTGGCCGTCGTTGGAGGGCAGCTCCGAAGAGTTCGCCAATGCCAGCGACAACCCGGTCAAGGCGGTGGCGGAAAGCCCGGTCTCGACCTTCTCGATCGACGTGGACACCGCCTCGTATTCGGTGGTGCGATCGTCACTGCTGAGTGGCTACCTGCCGCCAGCCGAGGCCGTGCGCGTGGAAGAGATGATCAACTACTTCCCATATGCGCATCCCGCTCCCGACAGGGACGCGCCGTTCCGACCCACCGTGTCGGTGGGTCCGACGCCTTGGAACGCGGACACGAAGCTGGTGCAGATCGCGATCCAGGGCGCACTGCCCGAAATCGACGACCGCCCGCCGCTGAACCTCGTCCTCCTGATCGACACGTCCGGCTCGATGGACCAGGCCAACAAGCTGCCGCTCCTGAAGCAGTCCGTCCGCCTGTTGCTGGGGCAGCTGCGGCCTGAAGACGAGGTGGCTATCGTGACCTATGCAGGCAGTGCGGGGCAGGCCCTGGACCCGACGCCGGCGACGGAAAGGAGCACCATCCATGCCGCGCTCGACTTGCTGGAGGCGGGCGGGTCCACCGCAGGTCAGGCCGGGCTGCAACAGGCCTACGCCACCGCAAGTGGCATGACGGAGGATGGCGAAGTGACCCGCGTGATCCTCGCCACAGACGGCGATTTCAATGTAGGGCTTTCCGACCCCGAGAAGTTGAAGGAATTCGTTGAGCGGCAGGCCGAGTCTGGCGCCTACCTGTCGGTTCTGGGATTCGGGCGCGGCAACCTGGACGATGCCACGATGCAGGCGTTGGCACAGGACGGCAACGGCACTGCGGCGTACATTGACACTCTTGGCGAGGCGCGAAAGGTACTGGTGGACCAGCTGTCAGGCGCGCTCTTCCCGATTGCCGATGACGTGAAGATCCAGGTGGAGTTCAACCCTGCGCAGATCTCTGAATACCGCCTGATCGGATACGAGACCCGCGCCCTGAGGCGCGAGGATTTCAACAACGATGCGGTCGATGCCGGCGAGATCGGCGCGGGTCATTCCGTCACCGCGATCTACGAAGTCACGCCCGTGGGCTCGCCCGCGCGGCTGACCGACCCGCTTCGGTACCAGGCCGATGAGATCGCGAGCACCTCGGACGAGCTGGGCTTTCTCCGGCTGCGATACAAGGCGCCCGGAACCACGACCAGCCGGCTGATCGAACAGCCGATCAACTCCGATCTGGCGCCCTCAGCCGAGGCCGGGTTTGCCGCCGCGATCGCCGGCTTCGGGCAGCTCCTGCGCGGCTCGGACTACCTGGGCGATTGGTCTTGGGCCGATGCGATTGCGCTTGCCAACGCAAACCGGGGCGACGACCTCTACGGCTATCGCGCGGAGGCGGTGCAATTGATGCGACTGGCGCAAGGCCTGGATCATCAGCGCTGACGGGACGAGCGCGGACTGCGCAGGGGCCGCGCTCAATCGTGAAACCGGCCCGGTTTCGCGGGTCGGCACAAGTGTCCAGGAACTTCTGCGCAAACAAGCGGGCTTTGGGCGCCAGGCTTCTGAACCCGTCCCGGATCACCAGATCGGGAATGACTGACTCGACATGGTCAGGCAGAGGGCTGGCAATGGATCTGGACGCTTGTGCGACATCATCCTGAATCTCCTTCGGCACGGCCTTGATTTCGTCGCCATGCCCCGCCTCGACGGCGGCCGCGATGTCGAACACGTCGCGAGGCTGGATGCCGGACCCCCGATACACGATCTTCTTGGCAATGGTTTCCGGAACGGTTTCCAGGAGGACGTCTTGTCCGAGGAGATTCCGCTTCCTGGCAAAATCGTCCGTCACGTGACCCGCGACGATGAAGTCGATCCCGCCGGTGCCGTCGAAGGAGACTTTCACTCGTCGTCAATCCCGTCCGCGCCGCCGGCACCGAATCTCCGGGACGCCTCGGAAGCCGGCGCGTGGACTCTGCGCGCGAACTCCCCAAGCCGGCCCCATGCAGAAGGATCGGGAAATGCACGGCTCGCGACGGGACGGGTTTCCGGCATTTCTCCACTGACCGCGACCGTCACGCCATCAAGGTCCGGGGCTGGATCACCATGCAGGGCGAGCGCCTCCCCGTCGGTGAATGCGCAGCCGCCGGGCCAGGTCACCTGCAGGTTTACGCCGATCATTGCGGCCGCCCAGCCCGCGAACGGCAGGAACAGGACCGGCGACGCGATTTGACCGAACTCATGCGTGCGCTGCCGCAGCTGACATGCATGGTCCGACAGGGCCGCACCGGCCATCAAGGGACAGAGGATACCGCCGGGCGCCGACCAGACCTCTCCTGGTTCGGGCGACCAGTCGTCGAGATTCGAGCCGTCGGTCCGTTCCAGCAGCGACGCCAGGGCCAGGCAACCATCGCGGCCGCGCCCCGCCAGCCATCGCATGGCGGCAGCGGCTTCCTCCGCAATGCCCCAAGGATACCCGGCGCCGCGCGCCGCCTTCCATGCGATGGTTTCAACTTCGTTCAGGGACCGGCTCACGCGACCAGCTCCGGATAGACCCAGTCCTCGCAATTCCCGGAATCGAGGTCGCCGGGATATGGTGCCCCGGCATACATCCGGATGCGCACCCAGCGGTCCGACTTGGGGTCGAAATGCGTGGCCCCGAAGAAGCTCAGCTTGGCCCGCATCATGTCGATCGGCAGCATCGAGGCGCCGATCGTGTTGTCATGTATCTCGGCATAGGGGGCGTTACGGCAAACCTGCGCACGGCGAATGACATGACGGTGCTCGGGGTGCTTCAGCAGGAAAGCAGCAACCGATTCGCTGGCTGGCCATCTTTTGAGATCGGCGTAGGCGCGTGCCGCGTCGCGGCCCGGGGAAAGCGGCTGCTCGAATTCCGCGATGTCTTCCTGGTGGCGCTCGCCGAGACGGGGTTCAAGCTTCTCTTCCGAGATGTACCATGCACGCGCCGTTTCCTCGGGCATCCTCCAGTCGATGCCCAGCGCCCAACCATAGTGCTCCCGAAACAGCCCGCCTGTCTCCGCCAGCGACATCGAACCGTCGATGCGGAAGTCTCCGTCATCCGGATCCGCCATCCCGTCCGAAAGATCGTCCACCAGTCTCCCGTACGGTTCGAGAATCAGCGAGGCCAGGCACTCCTGCCCTTCCTCGTCCAGGTTCGCTTCGGACCACTCTACAAGACGGTCCCACGGACAGGTCTCCCTGGCCAGGCCGCTTTCCGTCCGGGCCTTTATCAACTGCAGGTCCAGTTGCAGCCTCTTCACCCTTGCCCGCTGATCCGGATGCCCGGAGCGCCAGTCGTGAACGAGGACCATGCTGCGCTGCAGCCGGTCGAGAAACAGCGCCAGTTCCGTCTCCGTTGACGTCGGGACCGATCGAACGCGCCGGATCGCCTCTTCGCGTGCCGCAATCCAGTTATTGAAGAGCGTCGCGTGATTGACGATGAAGGGTGCCATTCCAAGCCCCGTCGCGTTGCCGATGCCGAGCTTCCTCGCCGTGTTCCGGTCCAGCGCGACCGCCCTTTTGCCGCCTCTGCTGCGCGCCATGTGTTCGACAAGATCGAGCACGAAGGCCCGGATCAGGTAGACCAGCAGCATCTCCGCCTGAAAGGGCGCGGCGAACTCTGGCCGGTTCCTGATGTCGGCGTAGTCCACGGCACCGAACTTGCCCGAACCGTATACCGCCGTCGTCCGCATCAAGTATCCGACGGCATCCAGCTGCCCGGCGTCCGGCTGCGTTCCCGCTGCCAGAGCTGCCACCACCTGCTTCCAGAGCCGCGACGACCGGTTGGCCCGCGACACGACCAGTTCGCGCTCGCTGTACCGGCCGGCCTCCTGGAGGGGCACGTTCGTCGCAAGACGCTCGACGTCTGCCTTGTCCGGCACGCCGTCAATGAGCGCGAACGTCGCGTCCCAGGCTTCCGCGATCACCCGGTCTGATCGCATCCCGTCCGGCAGGTCATGGCCAAAAGCCAACATGGAATAGGTGCGCTCCGGGCAGTTCACCCTGTAGATCGCGCGACCAGTCCCCGTTTCGTCCATGTCGAAGGCGGTCCGCGCGAAGGTCCAGTTCTCGCGGGCCATGCGGCGCGTCAGGACCCTCATGAAGCTCAATCGGCTTTGGTGCATGGAGCCGAGGCGTGCCAGCCTCATGACGCGAGACGGATCGCGGAGCGATGCCTGTCGGTCGCTCATGGTCACATTGGCCTGAAATTCTCGGCGAAGAACCTGTACCAGTTCCCGCCCATGATGGCCTTGATCTCGGAATCGTTCATGCCAACCGACCGCAATCCGGTCTCGATGTTCGCGAAGTCCCGATTGTCCCGGAACCAGTCAGGCATTGGCGGGAACCCGGGCGCGTCTGCCGATCCCTCTCCGTGATCGATCTCCTTCGTCCAGCGCCCCGTCCGCATCCATTCGACCACGCTGTCCGGCTGATCCTGGCAGAGATCCGAGCCAATGCCGAAATGCGCCGTGCCAAAGGCGTCGGCCGTTCGCGCGATCATCTCGCAAAAGCTCTCGATGGTGCATTTGGACTTGCCCTTGAGGTGATGCGGGTAGAGCGAAAACCCCAGCATCCCGCCGCTTTCGGTGACGGCCCGAATCACGTCTGCCTTCTTGTTGCGCAACGCCGGCGCCCATTCATGAGGATTTGCGTGAGTGATCGTGATCGGGCGCTCAGAGATCCCTGCGGCCTCGATCGTCGAGCGATCCGCCGAATGGCTCATGTCCACTACAAGGCCGACACGGTTCATCTCCCGGATGACCTGCCGGCCCATGCGCGTGATGCCGCCGTCTTCCTCCTCGTAGCAACCCGTCGCCAGGAGCGACTGGTTGTTGTAGCTCAATTGCATGAACCGCACGCCGAGTGCGTGGAATATCTCGACAAGGCCAATATCGTCCCCAATGGGGCTCGGATTCTGGAATCCGAAGAAGATTGCCGTGCGCCCTGTTTCCCGGGCGCGCTCCACATCGTCCGCCGTCAGCCCCTTCGTGATCAAGTCGGGAAAGGCCTCGAACCAGCGGTTCCAGCGTTCGAGGTTCAGCACCGTCTCGCGGAAGGATTCATGGTAGGCAACGGTCACGTGGACGGCGTCAAGCCCGCCTTCGCGCATCTGGCGGAAGACCTTCTCCGACCAGTTTGCGTATTGTAGCCCGTCTATCCGCACCAAACACCCGCCTCCACTTTGCCACGAGGCCAACCGGCAGCTTTCGTGCGGACCCGACCATCCATCGTCCCGACCGTCAAGCCTCCCAAGGTGCCGACTTCAGGAACCGGCCAGTCTTCGGCCGCGTTGGCGTCGCGATGGCTCGCCGCCTGATTGCGGGAGGGTGAACCTGGACCGCACGAGTCCTGTCAGCGCCGGAAGGCCGTCACCGCGGCGCCTTGCGGCTGCCGTTGATCCTGATCATCCTTGGCCTGCGTCGAACTCAACGTGGAAGCCTACCCGCAGGCGAACCTGGTTCTTGCCGCTTCAACCCATCGCCAATCCGCATCGCAGGCTCATCCGTCCTCGCGAAGCCGTACGGCTGCATCCCCGGCCCGCATGCCTTCGTCGACCCTGTCCAGGCGCAGATAGGCCAGTCCCAGGCCGCCGCTCTGCGAATGGAGCGCACCCGCGACCTGCCCCTTGCCGTTCAGGACTTCGGTGCCGACCGGTGCTTCGCCGGAGACTTGGACCCGCTTCAGCCCCTTGCGAAGCCTCGCCTTGTGCTTCATCCGTGCAGTGACCTCCTGGCCCACGTAGCAGCCCTTCTTGAAGTCAACGCCGTTCAGCCGCTCGAAGCATGCTTCAAGGGGATAGGTGTGGTTTGGAAGCAACTCGATGCCGCTCTCCGGCACTCCGGCGGCGACTCGAAGCGCCTCCCAATCCGCCGCTTCGCCCGCTCGACCGTCATAGGCCCGCCAGCCCAGCGCAGGATCTCGCGGGTCGGGAAACGCGCCCTCCGGCGCATTGCCGAGGCCTCGTGCAACGATGATGTCCGTTTCCTTGATCGTAACCTCCGCCCGCAACCTGTACATCTGGAGGCGCTGCATCAGCCCCTTCGCAAGCCCCTCCGCCACATCGAGGAGAATCGTGTCGCCGTCGGTGACAAGGAAGAAATCCGCGAGGTACTTTCCCTGCGGCGTGAGGAGAGCAGCCCAGACCAGCCCGTCCTTCAGGCGGGCCACGTCGTTGGTGACGAGGTTCTGGAGATAGGCTTCCCGATCAGCCCCGGCAATCCGAAAGACCTTGCGTCCGCTCATTCTGGCCTCCTGCGGGTTTCCGGGCCAATATAGGGACTTGCCAGCCAGATTGCATCCATGCCCGCACCCATTGCCGTCATCATCCCTACGCTCAACGTGGCCCATGCCCTGCCGGCCACGACCGAGGCGCTTCTTGGCGGACTGACGGACGGGCTGGTCGCCGAGCTTGTCCTTTCCGACGGTGGTTCGAAGGACGGCATCGCCGACGTTGCGCGGGAACTTGGAGCGACTCTCGTGACTGGCCCAAGAGGACGCGGGGGGCAGATCGCACGAGGAATCGCGGCTGCACGGGCTCCATGGTTGCTGATCCTTCACGCCGACACGCATCTCAAGCATGACTGGGCCCAGGCCGCAGGCCGGCACATGGAAAGACATCCGCACATGGCGGGCTGGTTCCGACTCGGGTTCCGGGCGAACGGCTTCGCGCCACGACTGGTCGCGGGGGGTGCGAATCTTCGCTCACGCCTCCTTGGGCTGCCCTTTGGCGACCAGGGGCTGCTTGTCGCACGGGCAACACTTGAGGAAGTCGGTGGAGTGCCGGACATTCCGTTGATGGAGGACGTGGCCCTCGCCCGCCGGCTCAAGGGGCGCCTTCGCCCTATCAGCTCGTTCGCGCTCACGTCGGCCGAGCGTTACGAGACCGAAGGATGGATGAAACGAAGCATCGGCAATCTCGGCATGCTGATGCGCTATCGTCTCGGCGCATCTCCCGAAGACCTGGCCGCCCGTTACGAAAGGCAGGACCAGCGCCAGTGAGACGGATCAGGCTGCAGCTTCGACATCAGCCACGAGTCCGTCCACGACCTCCTTCAAAAGGGCTTCGTCCTCGCATTCCGCCATCACCCGGATCAAGGGCTCGGTCCCCGAACGGCGGATCAGGAGACGACCGGTTCCTGCCAGTCGTTTCTCGGCTTCCACGATCGCGCCCTTCACGGCGGCTGATTCGAGAGGCTGCGCGCCCTCTGAGCATCGAATGTTCCTGAGGACTTGCGGCACGGGCTCGAACATGTGGCGAAGTTCGCTTGCCGATCGTCCGGTGCGTTGCATCTCGGCCAGGAAATGGACTCCCGCGAGCAGGCCGTCGCCGGTCGTCGCATGGTCCGTCATGACGATATGCCCCGACTGTTCGCCGCCGAGATTGTACCCGCCGGCGCGCATGGCCTCGACCACGTAACGGTCGCCGACGGACGTGCGCAGAAGAGAGACCCCCCGACCCTCCAGGAACCGCTCCAGTCCGAGATTCGACATCACTGTCGTCACCAGCGTGTTGCCCTGAAGTCGGCCCTCATCGGCCCAGCTCGCCGCGAACAACGCCATGATCTGATCGCCATCGGCCACCTCGCCCGTCTCGTCGATGACCATCACGCGGTCCGCGTCGCCGTCCAGGCAAATCGCGACATCGGCTCCGCTGGCCGCTACGGCTTCTGCCGCCGTGGCGGTGCACGTCGCTCCGCACTTCTCGTTGATGTTCTTGCCGTCGGGCGACGTGCCGACTTCCGTGACTTCTGCGCCCAGCTTGCCGAGCAGTTCGGGCGCGGCACGATAGGCGGCCCCGTTCGCGCAATCGATCACGACCTTGATGCCGGAAAGCCCAAGGTCGCCCGGAAGGGTGGATTGCAGATTCTCGACATAGCTGGAAAGCCCGCCTTCCACACGCTGGGCGCGACCGATGCCGACAGGATCGGCCAGCTTGACGTCGCCCGCCATGATTGTCTCGATTGCGGCCTCCGCTTCGTCCGAAAGCTTGAAGCCGTCGGGGCCGAAGAACTTCACGCCGTTGTCTTCATGAGGATTGTGGCTTGCCGAAATCATCACGCCGGCGTCGGCCCCCATGGACCGCACAAGCAGGCCGACGGCGGGCGTCGGCACCGGACCAAGCAGAAGCACGTTCATGCCGGTTGACGTGAAACCTGCCGTCAAGGCACTCTCGAACATGTAGCCGGAGAGCCTCGTGTCCTTGCCGATGATGACATGGTGCGTGGTGGAACCGTCCCTGAGAAAATGACGTCCTGCGGCAGCGCCGAGACGCAGAACGGATTCCGCAGTCATGGGATGGGTGTTGACGCGCCCCCGCGCGCCATCAGTACCGAATAGCTTGCGTGTCATCTGCCCGACCGGCCGCCTCGCCTCTTTCGATCATACCATGCGCGAGCCGGATTCCGAAGCCGCCCATGCACGTCAAGCACCAAAGTCAACGGTGCACTGAACATGCACAGGCACCCATGTGACGCAAGAGCCGGCAATCCGCACCGCAACGGGGTCTTCGGCGACAGCCAGCTCAAAGCGCAGGATCCCGGCACGCAAGAATGGATGCCGTCAAGTCACCCAACCTCTGCCTCTGTGTTCGGCCGGCGTCAAAGTTCGAGCCTTCCAGCCAAGCCTCGAAGGCCGCCTTGAGAGCCGGCCACTCGCTGTCGATGCAGGCGTACCAAGCCGTGTCGCGATTCCGTCCCTTGACGACCGTCGCCTGCCGAAAGATCCCTTCGTAGGAGAAGCCGAATCGCTCCGCCGCGCGCCGCGAGCGGTGGTTCGCCGCATCGCACTTCCATTCGAACCGTCGATAACCCGCCTCGAAGGACCAGCGCATCAGTTGATAGACCGCTTCGGTGGCTTCTCGAGTCCGCTGAAGGCGAGGCGAAAACGTAAGCCAGCCCGTCTCGATCGAGCCCGCGGCAGGCTTGATCCGCATCAGGCTGAGGGTGCCTCCGAGCCGGCCGTCTTCCATGCGCACCGCGTAGTGCAGTGGATCGGGCGACGCCCGCGCCGTGTCCGTCCAGGCCAAATAGCCAGCCGGGTCGAACGGACCGTGCGGAAGATACTCCCACATCTTGCCGTCCGCATCCTCGGCGAAGGCCTCCAGCAATCCGGCGACATGTTCACGTTCGACCGGTTCAAGCTTGACATAGCGTCCCTCGATGACCGTGCGCGATGGAAGTGGCGGAGGCGACCAGTCCTTCAGGTTCATGGCATCATCGTTCCCGGATCCTCGAATTCGCCACGCAGCGCGTCATCCTGGACGGATCGACCGCCACGACGTTGTTCCGTCGAAGCTCTCATCGCGAAGTGGCGATCACTCTTCGGGCGGCAGCGTTCGCAGCCGCAGTTCACGCATCTGCTCCCTGGTCGGCTCCGTCGGTGCGCCCATCATGAGATCTTCCGCCCGCTGGTTCATCGGAAAGAGAATAACTTCGCGGATGTTCTCCTCGTCGGCCAGGAGCATGACGATCCGGTCGATTCCGGCAGCGCAACCGCCGTGAGGCGGCGCACCGAAGCGCAGCGCATTGACCATGCCGCCAAATCGGGCGCGCACCTCGTCCTCTCCATAGCCCGCAATCTCGAAGGCCCGAAACATGATCTCGGGCTGATGGTTGCGGATTGCGCCCGAGGCGATTTCGTGGCCGTTGCACACTAGGTCGTACTGGAAGCCAAGAGCGTCCAGCGGATTGCCTTCAAGCGCGGCCATGCCCCCTTGGGGCATCGAGAATGGATTGTGCTCGAAGTCGATCCCGCCGCTGTCCTCATCCTCGATGTAGAGCGGGAAATCGACAATCCAGGCAAACGCGAACCGGTCATTCGCGACAAGTCCAAGCTCCTCGCCTATGAGCGCGCGGGCCTTTCCGGCGACGGCTTCAAAGCTCTTTGCCTTGCCACCAAGAAAGAACGCGGCGTCGCCCGATTCCAGGTCGAGCTGCTTCCTGATTGCCTCCGTACGTTCTGGCCCGATGTTCTTCGCGACCGGCCCGGCCGCCTCCATGCCGTCTTCGCCGTCGCGCCAGATGATGTAGCCCATGCCCGGGAGCCCTTCGCCCTGGGCAAACGCATTCATGCGGTCGCAGAACCGGCGGCTGCCGCCACCGGGCGCGGGAATCGTGCGAACTTCCGTTCCTGCCTGTTCCAGGATCCTCGCGAATGTCGCGAATCCGGACCCCCGGAAATGTTCCGAGACATCTTCCATCCTGAGCGGATTCCTCAGGTCGGGCTTGTCGGTGCCGTACCAGAGCATCGTGTCGCGATACGGGATCTGCGGCCAGCCGGCGGCCGCGTCCACGTCACGGCTCGCCGCAAACTCGGAGAACACGCCCTCGATCACCGGCGAAATCGCATCGAACACGTCCTGCTGCGTCACGAAGCTCATTTCCAAGTCGAGCTGGTAGAAATCCGTGGGCGAACGGTCGGCGCGCGGATCCTCGTCCCGGAAGCATGGCGCGACCTGGAAATACCGATCGAAGCCGGAAACCATCAAGAGCTGCTTGAACTGCTGCGGCGCCTGCGGAAGCGCGTAGAACTTGCCCGGATGGAGCCGCGAGGGCACGAGGAAATCACGCGCGCCTTCGGGGCTGGATGCCGTGATGATCGGCGTCTGATGCTCGCGGAATCCGGCGTCCCACATGCGCCGCCGAATGCTCGCCACCACATCCGAGCGAAGCTTCATGTTCCGCTGCATCACCTCACGTCGCAGGTCGAGGAACCGGTAGCGCAGCCGCGTCTCTTCCGGGTATTCCTGATCGCCAAACACGATCAGAGGGAGCTCCTCTGCAGCTCCCAGCACCTCGAGGTCGCGGATGAAGACCTCGATGTCGCCGGTGGAAATCTTCGGGTTCACGAGATCGGGGGCCCGCGCTTTCACCTCCCCATCTATCCGGATGCACCATTCGGAACGAACCTTCTCGACCTCTGCGAAGGCCGGACTGTCCGGGTCGGCCAGGACCTGAGTCACGCCATAGTGGTCGCGCAGATCGACGAACAGCACTCCGCCATGATCTCGAACGCGGTGAACCCAGCCCGAAAGGCGCACGGTCTCCCCAACATGGGAGGCATCGAGCTCGGCGCAATTGTGACTTCGATAGGCGTGCATGAAATTGCAACTCCCGATTGCAGCGCGCCGATACAACTTGCAACGGACCAGAAGTCAAGCGGACAAGAGATGCCAAGCCCGTACGGACTTGCCGCTTGCCGGAACCCGGCGTCACAAATCGCGGCGCTGCCCCGGCTAGGCCCTTGCGCAGGAACAGCCAATCCCTATAAGGCAGGACAATTTGCGCGTGACGACGAGACAGCAGATGCCGAAGAGAACCGACATTCAGTCGATCATGATCATCGGGGCCGGTCCCATCGTCATCGGACAGGCTTGCGAGTTCGACTACTCGGGGGCACAGGCCTGCAAGGCGCTCCGCGAGGAAGGCTTTCGCGTCATACTCGTGAACTCGAACCCGGCCACGATCATGACCGACCCGGGCATGGCGGACGCAACCTATGTCGAACCCATCACGCCGGAAGTCGTGGCAAGGATCATCGAGAAGGAGCGGCCCGACGCGCTTCTGCCCACCATGGGCGGGCAGACCGGCCTGAACACGTCCCTCGCCCTGCAAGACATGGGCGTCCTGGGAGAGCTCGGAGTCGAAATGATCGGCGCCAGGCCGGAAGCCATCGAGATGGCAGAGAACCGAAAGCTCTTCAGGGAGGCCATGGAGCGAATCGGCCTCGAGAACCCGAGGGCCGTGATCGCCGATGCGCCAAGGGACGCCGATGGGCGCCATGACATCTCGAAGGGCGTCGAGCGCGCGATGGAAGCGCTGGACGAAGTGGGGCTTCCCGCCATCATCCGGCCCGCCTTCACCCTGGGCGGAACCGGCGGCGGCGTCGCCTACAACCGCGCCGAGTATCTCGAGATGTGCCGCCGGGGACTCGAAGCCTCTCCCGTCGCGCAGATCCTGATCGACGAAAGCCTGCTCGGCTGGAAGGAGTACGAGATGGAAGTGGTCCGCGACCGGGCGGACAACGCGATCATCGTGTGCTCCATCGAGAACGTCGATCCCATGGGCGTCCACACGGGAGATTCCATCACGGTCGCCCCGGCACTGACCCTCACCGACAAGGAGTACCAGTCGATGCGGACGGCCTCGATCGCCGTTCTGCGCGAGATAGGCGTCGAGACCGGAGGCTCAAACGTCCAGTGGGCGGTGAACCCCGAGGACGGGCGCATGGTGGTGATCGAGATGAACCCTCGGGTTTCGCGGTCTTCGGCACTGGCATCGAAGGCCACGGGATTCCCGATCGCCAAGATCGCCGCAAAGCTCGCCGTGGGCTTCACGCTGGACGAGCTCGACAACGACATCACCAAGGTCACGCCCGCATCGTTCGAACCGACGATCGACTACGTGGTCACGAAGATCCCGCGATTTGCCTTCGAGAAGTTCCCGGGCAGCGAACCGTCGCTCTCGACCTCCATGAAATCGGTGGGCGAAGCCATGGCCATCGGCCGCACGTTCCACGAGAGCATGCAGAAGGCGCTTGCGTCCCTTGAGACCGGCTTGACCGGGCTTGACGAGATCGAGATTCCCGGCGCTCCTCCCCCGCCCGCACCGTTCTGCGGCGGCGGCTCGATCGCCTACACCGAAGAGGTTACCGGAGGCGACGGGCGCGCAGCCATCACTGCAGCTCTTGCCAGGCTGACGCCGGACAGGCTTCGGATCATTGCGCAGGCAATGCGGCACGGGCTTTCGGACTGCGACATCCAGGCAGTGACGAAATTCGATCCCTGGTTTCTCGCCCGGATCCGCGAAATCGTGGATGCCGAGGCCGAGGTGCTGGAGAGCGGGCTGCCCGAATCCAGGGAGGACCTGCGCAAGCTGAAGATGCTTGGTTTCACCGATGCGCGGCTGGCGAAACTGACCGGCCTTCGGGAAGATGACGTCCGTCGCGGCCGACACGGCCTGGGTGTCCACGCGGTCTTCAAGCGAATCGACACCTGCGCGGCGGAATTCGAGGCGCATACGCCCTACATGTATTCGACTTACGAGGCGCCCGCCATGAGCGAGGCGGAATGCGAGGCGAACCCTACCGAGAGGCGCAAGGTGGTCATTCTCGGCGGGGGTCCCAACCGCATCGGCCAGGGAATCGAGTTCGACTATTGCTGCTGCCACGCCTGTTTCGCGCTGTCCGAAGCGGGCTATGAGACGATAATGGTAAACTGCAACCCGGAGACCGTCTCGACGGACTACGACACTTCGGACAGGCTGTATTTCGAGCCGCTGACATTCGAGCACGTCATGGAGATCCTCCGGGTTGAGCAGGAGCGTGGCACGCTCCATGGAGTGATCGTGCAGTTCGGCGGGCAGACTCCCCTGAAGCTCGCCAATGCGCTGGATGACGCGGACATTCCCATTCTCGGCACGTCACCGGACGCGATCGACCTGGCAGAGGACCGGAAGCGCTTTCAGGAACTCGTCAACCGCCTGAACCTGAGACAGCCCAGGAACGGCATAGCGCATTCTGGCGAAGAGGCGCTCTCCGTCGCCGACGACATCGGATACCCGCTGGTGATCAGGCCGTCCTACGTGCTTGGCGGCCGCGCGATGCAGATCGTCCGCGATGCCAGCCAGCTCGATCGATACATCCGCGAGGCTGTCGTCGTCTCGGGCGAAAGCCCGGTCCTGCTCGACAGCTATCTGGGCGGCGCGACCGAGGTGGACGTGGACGCCATCTGCGACGGCGAGGACGTGCATGTCTCCGGCATCATGGAGCACATCGAAGAGGCAGGCGTCCATTCGGGCGACAGTGCATGTTCGCTGCCACCGCACTCTCTTCCGGCGGGAATCATCGACGAGCTCGTCCACCAGACAGAGGCGCTGGCCCGGGAACTGAAGGTTGTCGGGCTGATGAACGTGCAGTACGCGATCAAGGGCGAAGACATCTACCTCATCGAAGTCAACCCGCGTGCCTCGCGCACCGTGCCGTTCGTGGCCAAGGCCGTGGACAGCGCCATTGCCTCGATTGCGGCCCGCGTGATGGCTGGCGAGAAACTCTCCGATTTCCCAATGCAGGCCACCAATGGCGACGGAGATACGAATCCCATGACGCTCAGGGACTTTCGCACGCCGTGGTATTCGGTCAAGGAGGCCGTGCTGCCCTTCGCGCGCTTCCCTGGCGTCGACACGCTTCTCGGTCCCGAAATGCGTTCGACCGGGGAAGTCATGGGATGGGACAGGAGCTTCGCGCGCGCATTCCTCAAGGCGCAGCTAGGCGCAGGCGCGATGCTTCCCGAAGAAGGGACCGTCTTCTTCTCCATCAGGAATGCAGACAAGACGGAAGAACTGGTCGAAACGGCGCGGATTCTGCACGGGCTCGGACTGAAGATCCTCGCCACCCGCGGCACCGCGAGGTTCCTGACCGGCAACGGCATCCCGTCAGACATCGTGAACAAGGTCTACGAAGGCGGGCGGACGATAATTGACGTGATGAAGGACGGCGAGGTCGCACTCGTCATGAACACGACCGAGGGCGCCCAGGCCATCGAGGACTCGCGCTCGATGAGGAACGTGACCCTCATGGACAGGATTCCGTATTTCACGACCGCTGCAGGGATTCACGCGGCGGCGCTCGCCATGGAGTCAAGGGCGGAAGGCGAACTGGGCGTGAGATCACTGCAGGATTGAACGGCTCGCCTTGCACGCCCGCGTCTGGATGCATGAACAAGAGAGAGAACGAGACGCGGCGGCCCCGCCCGCGAGCGGAGAGCCGCAAGACGGGCCGACAACGAAATCGCTTTCAATCAAGATGTCAGCCGGCGCCTTGGCGGTGTTCCGGGGATGCGATCGCGAACTCGTGTTACGCTTTCCGCTTTCGGCGCGGTCGGCCAGCAGCCGGGGCGGACCATTGGCTCGCCACGACATCGACCAGCCTGATCTTGGCCGAGAATATCCGCTGATGGGTGTATGAGCGGGCCATGGAACATCGGCCAACGGGCACTGTCCGCTCGATTGATGAAGACATTGGCGATGGAGGAGCGCCGACACCCGTGCGTCTGCCACATGGCTGTGCCAAACTTGTCAAATCAGAATGAAAGGGAGAGGGATCGATGGCTGGCATCGCGCTACTTGCCGCGGTTACAATTCTCTACGCGGGCTACAACCTGTTCGTGAAGCTGTCCGGAGGGCACGTGCCTTCGGGAGCCACGACAACCGTTCTCGCCACGATGTGCATTCAAGTCGCTGCGCTTTCGACGTCGATCGTGTTTCTCGCCCTGCTCGCGGTTCGGGGCGGACACGTGTTTTCCCTGTCTCCGGGGTCTTATGCCTGGGCTGCGTTTGCCGGGTTGTGCATCGGAGGCGCGGAGATCGGCTATCTCTACCTCTTCGGCGGTGTCGGAGGTATGAAGTCGATGGATGCGAGCGTTGCCATTCCTACAATCGTGAGCGGCACGATCGTGATCGCGTTGCTGTTTTCGTTCCTAATTCTGAAGGAGCAGATTTCCTGGAGCCAGGTACTCGGAAGTTGTCTGATCCTCGTCGGAATCTTCTTCCTGTTCGTGCAGAGACCGGGATCGGCCTGAGGAGCGTATTTGTTGACCCGTTGTGGCCGAATACAGACTGCCAAAACTGGGCTGATCTCTTGAGAATCTGCCGCGCGCAGCAAGCACAACTTAAGTGTTCGTGCCCTTAGATGCGCTTGAATGCGCCACCCTGGGCCCTCGCGCACAATCCTTGTGCCCCCACTGACAGACGGGATCACTGCAACGTTTCCATGCTGCCTCCAATTCTGGCCTGGGACCATCCGGCAGAAGATCACGCATCGCTATGGCATCGACACCGTTGAGGGAAACAGCGGACCCGAGAGGATTCGAACCTAGCGAACCTGCCACTCGCAAATTGTCCCGGTTCCTCGGAATGACCATCGAGGCGTTGGATGGCGTTCATCGCGGAATCCACGGGTCAACGATCTTGATTCCGCACCCCTCGAAATCTCTCCCGTTGCGCGTAGCAATGGCGGCCCCATGGCAACGAGCAATTGCGGCAATCTGACAGGCAGGGAAGCTGATTGCCCGACCAGCAGCTCGTCGGCCAGCGAAGATCGCCGCAAACTCCTGAGCCGCGGCGCTGTCGAACGGCAATACACGGTGTCCGAAATCATCCCAAACCAAGGCGTTGATCTCTGCGATCAACCTGTCACGGCGGCGCCCTGCCGGAAGGATCAGGGCTCTGCGCCGCAATTCGGCCTCTCCAACCGCGCTCAGATGAAGGATGGCATCTTTCTGACGCCCGAACCAGTCCAGAACGGCAGGAGCGGGCAACGGCCGCATCAGCTCCGAGACGACATTGGTGTCGATCAGGATCATGGCCTCAATCGAAGCCTGGCGGCTCAGGCATTGGATCCCGATCCTGCAGCTCAAGCTCCACGCCTCCTATGGCGGCGAACCGCCGATGAATGTCTTCGCCGAGATTTCCGCTCTCTGCCGGGGGGCCGATAGCCTGCCTCAGGATTTGCCGCACTTCCTCTTCCATGGAACGACCATGCTCGGCGGCACGAATGCGCAGACGCCTTTTTAGACGGTCGTCAAGATTGCGGACAGTGATGCTGGCCATGAGTCCCTCCCATGCAGGTCACAATGCAATCAATGATAGCACTGCAGGCAAGAAATACCGGAATCAGGGGCTGCCGGATCATGGCCCCTCAAGTCCGCAGCGAGCTGCAACCCCTGCAAGAATACGCAGCAATGCTCAGAAGCAATTCTCGAATACCGTGATCTCTGGAGACACGCCCGGACTTCCAGCCGCTTCGTCGTGACGGACAACTCGCATCGTGGCGCCAAAATCAACATCTGGCTCATCATGTATTTCAAGGGCAATGGCGCACCCGAGAGGATTCGAACCTCTGGCCTCTGCCTTCGGAGGGCAGCGCTCTATCCAGCTGAGCTACGGGTGCCAATGCGACTTGATAGAAAGGTTACCGCCTCTTCGCAAGTCCATCCCTGCACCAGCCGGACACCCGGCTGTCGAATTCCGGACTGTTTCGGAGGCCTTGTTTGGAATAGATTCGATCCGGGGCCTCGTACCAGTTTCGGATCGCTCCGAATGTTTCCATCCAATTCGGGCAATCGTGCCGTCCAGAGATTCCGCCACTGACGCGCTTGCCTGACCTCGGGGAACGGCGCATTGAGGCGGGGACCTTCGCTTCAGTTCCTTATGTGAGAGCCGGCCTCTCGCTGACGCCGCTCCAGGATGTCGTTCCAGTCCTTGCGCAGGGCCAGCACAAGGAGGCAGACCCCGAGGTCCTCTTGCAAGAGCGCACCTGCGGCCCGGTCGTCCTCCGTGTCAGCCCACTGCATCCCGAAGATCGAACCGTCTCCGTCTGCGAAGCCCGTTCCCCTATGTCCGACCCGAAACCCTTGCAGGTTGGCGGACGCACCCGGTTGCCATCCGGGAGTCAATCGTTTAGTATCAAAATATAACTCAGTGGTCTCATTATATGGATCATCAAGTGCAAGCCCTGCATGGCATTCTGCCTGTGCTTCCGACGCCCTTTACCGACACGGGCACGGTCGACACTGACGCCATGGCCGAAATCGTGGAATTTGCCTTGGAAGCCGGCGTCAGCGGCGTGGTCTACCCGGGATTCGCAAGTGAAGTGTTGGAACTGACATGTTCGGAACGGTCCGAACTTCTTGAAGTCGTTGTCGAACGTGCAAATGGGAAGACCCAGATCATTGCCGGTGCCAGCGGGGTCGACGCAGCTGAAACCGTGGAACACGGGCGTCGCGCCGGCGCGCTTGACGTGCACCTCCTGATGGTACAGCCACCAAGAGGATTGGGCGATGACCTCGAACACCTGTGCGGCTTTTTTGGAGAAGTCACCAACGCGTTGCCGCATGCCCGTTTCGTCTTGCAGAACGCACCGGCCCCGCGCGGGTCGGACCTGGCGCCGGACACGATCTGTCGGATCTCGGCAAGATTCCCGCAAATCGCATATGTCAAGGAAGAGACGCTGCCGGCCGGTCCCGCGATTTCAGACGTCCTAAGCAATCGTCCCCCTACCCTCAAAGGTGTCATCGGAGGCGGAGGCGCCCGCTTCATCCTGGACGAATACTCCCGAGGCGCCTGCGCAGCGATGCCGGCACTCGAAATCGCAGACCTGCATGTTGCCCTTGACCGGGCATGGCGCGAAGGACGGCCTGCAGATGCGCGAGACGTGTATGTCAGGACCCTGCCGCTACTTGTCCTGCAGGCGGTCTATCGTACGCGCCTGACAAAACACGTTCTTATGCGCCGCGGTGTTCTGGAATCAACCGGTGTGCGCATGCCTACTCCTGAACTCGACGCCATGGCCATCGCCGATATCGACGCCAATCTCGCCGAACTTGAGCTCTTTCGTCCCACTGAACGCCGCAAGGACGATGCTGCATGACTGACCTGGTAAAGTCCGTTCAGGCGTTCAGCCTGACGCTGCCACGCCAGACGCCCTACCTTGGTGAGCTGCGAGCCGGAGAAGTACCCAATTCAAAGGGATATTTTGTCCGAAGAGGCAACGGCACCGTATACCCCGTCTTTGATCGTTCGGTCCTGGTGCGTGTCGAAACGGAGGGCGGGGTGGTCGGCTGGGGCGAAACCTACGGTCTCGTCGCGCCGGGCGCAGTCGGCGCGATCATTGACGACCTGCTGGCGGAGTTCACGATCGGGCGCAATCCAGGAATTCCATCCGAGATCTACGACGACCTCTACGACCTCGTGCGTGTGCGTGGCTACACGGGCGGGTTTTATGTCGATGCCTTGGCAGCCATCGACATCGCCCTTTGGGACATCGCTGCGCGCCTTGAGGGAACTTCCGTAACCGGACTGCTGGGAGGTGCCGTGCACAAGAAAATCCCGGCCTATGTCTCAGGCCTGCCAGGAATAACGATCAACGCCCGCACCCGTCTGGCGGAATCGTGGCAATCAAAGGGATTCGACGCGTTCAAGTTTGCGGCACTGGCGGCGGACGACGGGCCGGTCACTGAAATCGCGGCCCTGCGCGCGACACTGGGATCCGGACCCCGCATTGCTGCCGACATGCACTGGTTGCACGGAGCCGAAGATGCAATCGCCGAAGTCGAGGCCATGGCGGAGCATTGTCCCTGGTTTGTCGAAGCGCCCGTCTCTCCGGAAGACATCGACGGATTGGAAACCGTATGCCGGAATTCGGATGTGCCGATCGCCGTAGGCGAGGAATGGCGAACACATCATGACATGCTGCACCGCGTCGGTCGGTGCGGGATAGCCATCGTGCAACCCGAGATCGGGCACATGGGCATCACGAACTTCATTAGAATTGCACGGCTCGCAGAAAGTTACGGTCTCGACGTCATACCTCACGCCACAATCGGTTCGGGCATTTTCCTCGCCGCGAGCCTGCAGGCCAGTGCCGCTCTGGAACAAGTGGCCTGCCACGAATTTCAACACTCGGTATTCGATGCAAGTCACAGTCTTCTCAACGGACAAATGGACTGCGCCGAGGGCTACTATACGCCCCCCGGCGGGCCTGGACTTGGTGTCGAACCATCTGGGCGGGCCTTGAGCCTGCTCAAACCCATCTGAAACAGGAAAGAGGAGGAAAGTTCAAAATGAAGACCCTGTTGATGAAATCCTTGGCCGCGGCGCTGGCTGCAGGTCTCTTGGCGGTTGCGCCACTCGCCTCCGCGAGCGCCACGACGCTTAAGTTCATCTCCTGGCAGGTCGACGAGGCCGGCATGGGAGATTGGTGGCGTTCCGCCATTGACAAGTTCGAGGCGGAACACCCAGGCGTCACGATCGAATTCACGAAAGTCGACCGAGCAAACTACGCGGATACGATGACCACGCTCTTTGCCGGCGGCCAACCGCCACATATCGTGCATCTGGCTTCGTTCGAATACCAGAACTTCGCCGAGAACGGGTGGATGGAAAACCTTGATCCATGGCTGGAAGGGGACGGGATCGACATGACCGGTTGGGCTGGACAAGGCACCTGCGTCTGGAATGGCGAGACCGCCTGCATCATGTTGCTCTATTTCGGCTTCATGATGGCCTACAACCCGGAAATCCTCGACGAGGCCGGCGTCGGCGTGCCGACGAACTTTGAGGAATTCCTGACCGCGGCGCGTGCCACGACCAAGGACCTGAATGGCGACGGCATCACGGACCAGTTCGGCACCGGCCACGAAACCAGGGGCGGCGCTGGCCAGTACTTGACGGAGATGCTGAACTACGTGCTCGACGCAGGCGCCTACTGGACCGACAAGGAAGGCAACGTCACCATCGACACGCCAGAAATGATCGAGGGACTGACCCGCTGGAAGACCGTCTACGACGAAGGGTTGACTCCGCGCGACATGTCGGCGGGAGAGGTTCGCAAGCTCTTTGCCGACGGGAAGATCGCACTCCGGCTCGATGGCCCGTGGCTCTACAACACGATGAAGCAGGGTGCCGCGGCCGACATCCTGAAGGTGGCCGTGCCTGCAACGACACCGCCCGTCGGCGGTTCGTCCAATGTACTTGGCATGGCAACTGACATCTCGGAGGAAGAAAAGCAGCTTGTCTGGGACTTCATAAAGATCACGATGTCGCCTGACTTCCAGAGGGCTTATGCGACGGTCGGAGGCAACACGCCGCCAAGCCCGACCGCAGACGTATCAGGCGTCGAGGAACAGGTGCCGCACTTCCAGATCATCGTGGATACGCAGAAGGCCGCCGCGGCTGCCGGCGTGGACCGGATACCAACCGGTCTTGAAGTCCAGTACGGCGAGTTCGGGAAGATGGTGCAGGAAGAAGTCCAGCGCATGCTGATCGAGAACCTCGACCCTGCGGACGTCGTCAAGGTCATTCAGGCCCGGGCCGTGGAAATCCAGGGCGGCTGAACCCGAAGGAATGACGGCCGGCCCGGGATTCGGGCCGGCCCATCGACAGGCCGGGGGTCATGCCAACTCGTACCAAAATTGACGATGACGGGCTTGGGGCATCACAGCGCGCACGAATGTTCGATCTGGCGCGACCGAGCCGTCAGCACATCCTGGGTTACATCCTGCTCGCCCCGGCAGTGGTCATGGTGATCCTGATCATCGCCTACCCGCTGTTCATTTCATTCGATCTCTCCCTCCAGGACGTGAAGCTGCCTCGCATCGGAGAATCGCGCAAACCCTTTACATTCAAGAACTACCAGAAGCTCTTCAACTCTTCCGAGTTCTGGGTGACCTGCTGGGTCACGGTCAAGCTGGTGGCTGCCGTGACGGCAGGCAGCGTGATCGTCGGCGTCTCGACGGCACTGCTTGTCAACCACCGCTTCCGCGGGCGCCCATTTGCCCGGGTCGCGATGGCCCTGCCCTGGGCCGTCCCCGAAGTCATCGCCGTTGTCATCTTCGCCTGGATATTCGACAGTTCCTTCGGGCTCATGAGTTGGCTCTTCATCAAGCTCGGAATCACGGACAAGATGATCGCGTGGGTGTCGACGCCCGGCCCTACATTCTGGGCGCTTACCGTGACGATGGTGTGGAAGGGATTCCCCTTCGTCTCGATCATGACACTCGCTGGGTTGCAATCGATTCCGCCCGACTACTACGCGGCGGCAAGGGTCGACGGTGCCAGCGCGCTGCAGCGCTTCCGCTGGATAACGATTCCCTGCCTGATGCCGGTCTTGGGCGTCACGCTCGTCCTGGTGATGCTCTGGGTGTTCCGAGATTTCTCCATCATCAAGGTCCTCACCGACGGGGGACCACTCAAGACCACTCAAACGCTTTCGATCATGACGTATGACCAAGCATTCGGCTTCTTCAAGTTTGGCTACGCTTCGGCGGTGGGCATCGTCACTCTTGTGATCTGCGTCGTGGCGAGCCTGGCCATGCTTGGCCGCCAGTCCCGGGCAATGTACTAGGAAGGAAGTTCCTTGCGTCGATCGCCATTCAAGACCGCCCTCCTCTACGGCACCGTCGTCGGATCGCTGGTGATCATCCTATTCCCGGTCTACTGGCTGTTCATCACGGCCCTTTCGACGACCTTCGAGCTTTCCGGCCTTCCACCGAGCTTTTGGCCCGAGATCCCCCAGTGGCAGATTTTCGGAAAGGTCTGGTCGGAACGCCCGATTCCGCGCTGGCTGATGAACTCAACGATCGCAGCGGTTGGATCGGTTGTCCTCTCGATGTTCGTCTCGGTCCTGGCGGGCTACGCGCTTTCCCGATTCCGGGTCCGCGGAGGGCATTCGTTGGGGCTCTTCATCCTGACGGCAAAAATGCTTCCCGCGACGCTGCTCGTTATTCCGCTCTTTGCACTCTTCAGCCGGCTGGGAATGATGGGGTCGCTCTGGACACTGATCCTAGCGCATTCCACTCTCATCATCCCATTCACGACCTGGATGCTGAAAGGATATTTCGACACAATTCCGCGGGAATTGGAACAAGCCGCCATGGTTGACGGCTGCTCGCCGCTCGGAGCGATGTTGCGCGTAATCCTGCCGGTTTCGGCCCCGGGACTGGCGGCGACTGCACTCTATGCCTTTGTGCTTAGCTGGGCGGACTACGCTTATGCCCGTACGTTCCTGGTCAATTCCCAGAGCAACTGGACCGCCAATCTCGGAATCGCGACGATGCGCGGAGAATACACGACAGACTGGAACGAGATTTCAGCGGCGGCGGTGTTCGTCGCGATACCGATCATACTAATATACCTGTTCCTTGAACGCTTTCTAGTCGGCGGGCTGACCGCCGGAGCGGAGAAGTAACCATGGCGCGCATCAGCATCGAGAACGTCCACAAGAACTACGGCGACGTCGCGGCATTGAAACCATTTTCGCTCAAGATATCCGACGGTGAGTTTGTCGTACTCGTCGGACCCTCGGGCTGCGGGAAGTCCACAATGCTGAAGATCCTCGCCGGACTGGAGCCAGCCTCTGGCGGCCGCATCATTCTCGGTGACAGCGACGTCACGGACCTGGCGCCGGGGGACAGGGACGTTGCGATGGTGTTTCAGAACTATGCCCTTTACCCGCATCTGACGGTTCGCCAGAACATTGGGTTTGGGCTGAAGATGCGCGGCATGGGCCGGTCGGAGATCAATCGGCGCGTCGAGGATGCCGGCAGGACGCTCGGCGTGGCGCATCTCCTGGACCGCAGGCCGCGCGCCCTTTCCGGCGGGCAGAGACAACGCGTCGCTCTGGGCCGCGCCATCGTCCGGGAACCGCAGGCGTTTCTGATGGACGAGCCTCTGTCGAATCTCGATGCGAAGCTTCGGGTGCACATGCGAGCGGAAATCAGCGCGCTGCACAACCGGATCGGCGTCACCACGGTATACGTAACCCACGACCAGATCGAGGCGATGACAATGGCGGACCGTGTGGTGTTGATGCGCGAAGGCGAAATCCAGCAGATTGCCGATCCCGACACGTTGTTCCAGAAACCGGTCAATCTCTTCGTCGCCGGATTCATCGGGTCGCCAGGCATGAACCTCGTTTCGGCTTCAGTCGACGGCCTCGGCGGCAGAGCCGCGATCGAAATGTTCGGATCCCGCGTCTCCATCGCGGATCGTGACATCGACGGAACCCGCCAGATTGTGGCAGGGATCCGGCCGGAGCACTTCAATCTCGGTGAAGGACCGGTGAGCTTCACGGTGCGGCCAAGCCTGATCGAGAGTCTTGGATCCGAAAAATACATTTACTTCCAAGATGATGCACACCAGGTAACGCAACGCGGCGATGAGGAGGAAAGCTCCAAGGGCCTGATCGCGCGCGTGCCGAACCCGGGGCCATTGAGAGAAGGGGAAGAGCTGACACTGTCGTTCGACCCGGCCAACTTGTACCTCTTCGACGCTCGGAACGAACGAGCGCTCTGATCGATGCGGATCCTTGTCTCAGGGGCTGCCGGACGTGTCGGCGCGCGCGCGGTCAAGGATTTCCTGGACGCCGGGCACTCCGTCATCGGGTTCGATGCAAAGCCAACCGGCGAAACAGCTGATCGGTACACGGAGCATGTCGGCAAGCTAGAAAACGCGTCGGATGTCACTGACATCGTTGCGGGCATCGACGTCGTGCTTCACCTCGGTGCCGTCATGTCCTGGGCACCGGTCGACAATGCGCGCATGCAACAGTCCAACGTGGAGGGCACAAGGGTCCTGCTTGAAGCCGCAAGCAATGCCGGAGTCCGGAGATACGTGTTTGCCAGTTCTGGCGAGGTCTATCCAGAAAACGCGCCCGAGAGCCTGCCATTGACCGAAGAACATCCGTTGAAGCCAAATTCCCATTATGGCCTCACCAAACTCCTGGGCGAGGAACTCGTCCGATTTCATCGGCGAGCCGGAAAGATGGAGACGGTGATTCTGCGCTTCTCCCATATCCAAGACGCGGCTGAACTCCTGGACGAGGAGAGTTTCTTCTCCGGTCCCCGTTTCTTTCTCGAACCACGCATGCGCTACATGGAGACAATCGGCAACCTGGTCCATGCCGAACTCCTTCGCCGGAGCGATCCCGGAATTCCGTCGCATGTCCTGGCGCGCAACGAGGATGGCCAACCCTACATGATGCACATCACGGAAACACGCGACATCGTGGCCGGGCTGAAACTTGCTGCCGAGCATCCAAATGCGGCAGGAAAAACCTTCAACCTCGGTGCCACGGAGCCGGTGGATTTCGGATGGCTCCTCGAACGCATGTCCACAATAACCGGTTACCCGATCATTCCGGTCGATTTTCCCGGACCTGGGGTCTACTATCGAACCTCGAACGCGAGGATCAGGAAAGAACTTGGATACAAACCGCGGTGGACTATCGAACGGATGCTCAAGGAAGCGGCAGCGACTCGCAAGGCGCGGGCCATGGGATAGTCGAGGGGAGACGAAAGACCGTGCCTGCGGGTGCGGCGGCATTGGCCAAGGGGCTGACGATCCTCGATCTAGTTGCGGACGCAGGGGAACCTCTACGCTTCGCGGAGCTTCTGCGGCGCTCGGACCTGCCAAAGCCGACCTTTGCACGGATCTTGCGCACGCTGGTCGCTTACGGGCTTGTCGCCCAGGACGAGACCCGCGGCACCTATTCCCTTGGCCGGCGTTTCCTGGAAATGTCCCATCGCGTCTGGGACAGTTTCGACCTGCGGGCTGCCGCCGCCCCGGAACTTGCACGGCTCTCGCGCGAACTTGGCGAAACGGTAGCCCTCTGCAAGCTCGATGGTGACGAGGCGGTCTACCTGGACGAGCAGTCGGGAGACGGGTTGAACGTGCGTGTTGACAGCGGAAGGCGGGTGCCGCTTCACTGTACGGCTGCCGGCAAGGCGCTGCTCGCGGGCCTTGATCCTGCGCTAGTTCGCGGGTTGCTCGATCGCCTGGATCTTCGACCGATGACACCGAAGACCATCACGGAACGCGGACAGCTGCATGCCGATCTCACCTTGACGCGCGCGCGGGGCTACGCGGTGTCAAGCGAGGAACATCTGGAGGGTGTGAACTCGGTTGCTTGCGCCGTATCCGGGCAGGACGGCAGCCCGGTCGGCGCCCTGGTCGCGCTCGGACCGTCGAACCGCCTCGATCAGACACGAATTCACCCGGCCGGCCGCGAACTCATGGCGGCCGCGCGCCGGATCACGGGCCATGCCGGTGCCGTGGCGATCTCGCCTGGACCTCGGCCCCGCGGGAGGCACGAACGCACTTCCGGCATGGCATGCGTGCTGCCCTGGGGTGCACAACTCGGAGAAGCGCCCGTCTGGCATCCAGGCGAAAGGAGGCTCTATTGGGTCGATATCTTGCACCCGGCGGTCTACCGATTTGACCCGGAAACCGGTGTCAACGACTTCTGCGATCCGGGAAAGCTCGTCAGTGCAATCCTGTTCGGCGCGGACGGAAGCAAGCGGGTCGCATCCCAGGACGGAATCGAGACACTGGATTTCGAGAATTGCCGGCTTTCTCCGTACGTGGATCCGGAAAACGGTTTCGTGCGAAATCGCCTGAACGACGCCAAGGTCGACCCGGGCGGAGCAATTTGGGTCGGATCAATGTGCCTCGACGCCAGCAAGCCGAGCGGAGGGCTGTACAGAGTGGCGCCGGATGGCGGCGTCGAGCGCAAGGACAGCGGAATAACGGTTGCAAACGGCCTGGACTGGAGCCCGGATTTTCGAACACTTTATTTCGTCGACACGATTCCCGGACGCATCTACGCTTATGACTTTCAGCCAAGCACCGGATTTCTTTCCAACAAGCGCGAGTTTGCCGCGGTTCCCGACGACGAAGGAAGACCGGACGGGCTGTGCGTCGATGAAGAGGGAGGAGTCTGGTGTGCCATATGGGATGGCTGGCGCGTCAATCGCTACACACCGGACGGCAGTCTCGACCGGGTGCTCGACCTGCCGGTGCCACGCCCGACGAGCGTCGCATTCGGCGGAGTCAATCTGGAAACGCTGTACATTACCAGTGCCCGGACCCGCCTCCCGGCCACGACGCTGGCCGAAGCGCCGCTTTCTGGCGGCATCTTTGCCTGCACGCCCGGGCCGATAGGGCTTCCTGCCGGTCAATTCCAGTGAAGGCCCACCGGTGACCGAGTCCCTCGAATCCTTGTTTGGCCTCAAAGGCAAATCGGCGCTGGTCACGGGTTCCAGCCGCGGAATCGGCGCTGCCATTGCCCGCGGGTTGAGCGGAGCGGGAGCCGACGTCGTTCTTCACGCGCGAACCGTGCAGGCCAGTCAAGCGGTGAGCACCGAAATCGCAGGGTCCGGACAGAAGGTATGGTCACTCGCCCGCGATCTCGCGGGCCCTAACGCTGGCAGGGATCTCGTGCAAGAAGCCGAGCGTTTGACCGGCGGGCTCGACATTCTCGTGATCAACGCATCCGTGCAAATCAACGCGGCGCTTGGTGGTGCGGAACCGGAGGATGTCGATCTGCAGATCGAGGTGAACCTGAAGTCGACCCTCGAAATGTTGCAGGCCTGCCTGCCAAGGATGGCCGCACGCGGATGGGGACGCGTCGTCAACATCGGGTCGATAAACCAATTGCGCCCGAAAGGCATGGTTTCTGCCTATGCGGCGACGAAGGCGGCACAGCACAATCTGGTACAAAGCCAGGCCCGCGACTTTGCAAGGCACGGTGTCCTTTTGAACACTCTCGCACCTGGACTTGTCGACACTGACCGAAACCAGGGCCGGCGGCTCGCCGACCCGGCAGCATGGGAGGAATATCTGCGCGACGTGAACTGGATGGGCAGGATGGGCAGCCCCGAAGAAATGGTCGGCGCGGCGGTCTTCTTGTCCTCGAATGCCTGCAGTTTCATGACAGGAGAAACGGTTTTCGTCACCGGCGGGTACTGACACCAATCCAAGAAGTGCAAAGGAAGCGCCTGAAATAGAGATGGCGCTCACGAGAAAATTGAAATCTCTGGCCTCTTCCTTCGGAGGGCAGCGCTCTCTCCAGCTGAACTACGGGGTGCCGGTGTGCCCTGATGGCTTGGATGTCGCCTCTGCGCCAGTGCATCCCTGCTCCGGCGACGCACCACCCGTGACCGCCCTGTCACCCGAACAGTTCCTGGCAAAGTTCCAGCGCTTCAACCAACGTGTCGACCTCGGCCTCGGTGTTGTACAGCCCGAAACTCGCCCGCGCCGACGCAGTGATCCCGTAGTGCTCCATAAGCGGCGCGGCACAATGGTGACCGGCACGTACCGCGACACCTTTCTTGTCAAGAACCGTGGAGATGTCGTGTGCGTGGGCCGCGCCGTCCAGCGTGAACGAGAATATTGCCGCCTTGTCCGGCGTCGTCCCCTGTACGTTCAGCCAGTTGAGCCCGTCGATCCTCGACCGAACGCATTCGCACAGCCGGGCTTCATGCCCGGCCACGTTCTCCATGCCGAGTCCCATGAGATAGTCGAGGGCGACGCCAAGGCCGATCTGCTGAACGATTCCTGGAGTGCCGGCCTCGAATTTCATCGGCGGCTCCGCCCAGGATATTTCATCCCTTCTCACGTCCCGGATCATGTCGCCGCCGCCCATGAAGGGTCGCATCTCCGCCTGGCGCTCCTTCCGAATGTAGATCGCTCCGGAGCCGGACGGGCCGTAGAGCTTGTGCCCCGTGATCGCATAAAAGTCGCACCCGATGTCCTGAACATCGACCGGCATGTGAACCGCACCCTGACTGCCATCGACAAGCACCGGGACGCCCTTGTTCCGCGCGCCGCTACAGATCGACTTCACATCGACTCTCGTTCCGAGAACGTTCGACAGGTGCGTGACGGCGACCAGCCTCGTTCTTGGCCCGATCGCTTCCAGGATCCTTTCGGGTGCCAATGCGCCCGTTTCGTCCACTTCGACCCACTTTATGACGACACCCTGCCGTTCACGCAGGAAGTGCCACGGCACGATGTTGGCGTGATGCTCCATAACCGAAAGGACTATTTCATCGCCCGCCTCCATTCGGGGCATCGCCCAGGCGTATGCCACCGTGTTGATGCCTTCAGTCGTTCCCGAGTTCATGACGATCTCGTCGGCAGCGCCGGCATTCAGGAACCGCGCAATGGTGCCGCGTACGGCCTCGTACTTTTCAGTCGCAAGGTTGGAAAGGTAGTGCAAACCCCTGTGGACGTTGGAGTATTCCTGTGCGTATGCACGCGTGACCGCATCAATCACGACCTGCGGCTTCTGCGCCGATGCACCGTTGTCGAGATAGACAAGCGGTTCGCCGTTCACTTCCCGTCCGAGGATTGGAAAGTCGAGTCGAATCTTCTCGACATCATACACTGCTGCCCACTCCGATAACGCCGATCACGACTGGCGAGAAGAGGAGCGAGAAGAGGAACAACGCAATCCAGGACAGGACGAACAGCACGAAGGACGTCCAAAGGGACTTGAATCCATGTGCCTCGGCCATCACCGAAATGAACAGCCAGATCCAGTGAATGAAGAATGCCATTCCGGCCAGTCCGGTCAGCATGAACGAAAACGCCGCCAGGATCGGCAGGAGCACGACCGCGGCAGTGAAGTACATCCAGACGAAAACGAACACCAGGAGCACTTGTTCGAACCTGCCCTGCCCCCCCAATGCCACGCCAAGCCTCCACAGCACCCAGACCAGGAACAGCTCGCTGCAAAGCTCCAGGCCCGTACGCAGGAAGGGAGGCACTCGCGGCACTGGCATCACAAGCGCCTCTGCCATCGGCAGAAACCGCTCGACGGCAATGACGTAGAGCACGATCACCAGGACGAAAGACAACCACGCGGCCTCGCGCGGCACCCCAAGCCTGAAGAGCTCGGCCGCAGTCGATCGCGGTTCGCGAAGCATGCTAAGCGCAATGCCAGGAATTCGGTCCCAGAGTGTCACGACACCTCCAGATTCGATTGCTTCATCGCCAGCATCCCGGCCCAGAGAAATGTGCAGAAGAGCACCAAGGCAACGAGGCTCAGTGCGCCAAAGGCCAGCCCCGGGGCAAGGCCGGCAGCCAGTCCCGACAGGAGCCATGCAGGCGTGGAGGCGAGCAGTGCCCAGAACAGTGCGGCCCGGCAGGCATAGCCGGTCGCAGGCCACCGGACCAGGCGCAGCAGGATGTGCAGCAGCAGTGCGGTCACGTAGAGAACAAGCGGCATTGCCACAACCCAGGCAAAGATGGCGCCGGCAAGTCGCGCATCGAGCCCGATCGTCGGGTCCAGCCGGCTCTCGCGCGCAAGCCTTGGCAATTGTGCCACGAACACAAGGCCGCATGCCGCAAGGGCCACGGCAAGCAAGCCACCTTCGCGACGACGTCCAGTCATTCGCCTGACCTGAACTGACCTTGGGGTCCGGTAGGTCCTCAGGATGTCCATGGCAACGCTCATCTTCGATGACGCTTCAGCCAGCCTTCAAGACGCCCGTAGATGTCCTTTGCAATGTCTTCGCTCTCGATCTCCTCGATCGCCTCCGCAAGAAAGGCTAGGATCAGGAGATCCTGCGCCTCGGGTCTCGGAAGACCGCGCGACTGCAAGTAGAACAGTGCATCCTCGTCAATCGCCCCAGACGTCGAGCCGTGGGAGCACGCGACGTCGTCGGCGTAAATCTCGAGTTCGGGCTTCGCGAGAAACTGCGCGTCCTCGTCAAGAAGCAACGACTGGCTGATCTGGTACCCGTCGGTCTTCTGCGCCCCCTCCTTCACCAGGATCTTTCCCTGAAACGCGCCAACCGCACCGTTGCGCAACACCTTCTTGAAGACCTGGCGACTCTCGCACCCGACCGCGTCGTGGACGACAAACACGGTGTCGTCGTGATGGAAATCGCCGTCCCCGACGGCCGCGCCGGCAATGTGGGAGACCGCGTTGTCGCCGACGAGCTCGATGAACGCCTCGTTGCGCGTCAGGACGCCATTTGCAGTCAACGTGAACGACTTGAAGGCGCTCTCCTTCCCAAGGCGCGCGAACATGTGAGTCACCGCGCGCCGTTCATGGTCTCGACCCTGCGCGCGAACATGATGGAACGCGCCGCCGTCTGCGACATCGACTTCCATGCACTTGTTGAAGCGCGCCGCCGCCGGGCCGTTTTCGAGAACCGTCAGGTCGGCCCCGCTCTCGACCTTGATTGCAAAGTGCAGATTCGCGTCGCTGTCAGGATTCTCGTGCAGGTAGGTCAGGTTGACGGGCCTGGAGACCCTGTCCGTGGCCCTGATCACGATGCCGTCGGTGGCAAAAGCCGTATTGAGCGCCGCAAAGGGTCGCGCCACGGGCACCTGGCCTCGCGCTTCAAGCACGCCGTAGACATCCTTCAGCCAGTGAATGTCGTGCGCCGTCGCTGTCTGGAGCCGTTCGACTTCCAGTCCCTCGCACGAAAGGTCGTCCGACGCTTCGGCATCAAAGACGCCGTCCCGGAAGACGATTCTCAATCGATCCACATCTCCGAACACCGGCGCTTCCTTGAAGTCGACCACCGCCGCGGGCGGGGCTTGGGGCGCATTCAGGCCGTCCGGCCGCGTGAACCGCCAGTATTCGTCGCGACGCTCCGGCAACCCCATTGCAAGGTACCGGGAAATGGCACGCCTGCGCGCCTCGGTCGCCCATGCCGCACCGTCGGGCACGTCGAGATGGGCAATCCTTGCTTCCGTATCTTCCTGTCTGCGAGCGGGCAGGCCCATCAGGCAACCTCCTGCAGGATGTCGACATACCCGTTCGTCTCGACTTCAAGCGCGAGGTCGGGCCCGCCGGTCTTCACGATCCTGCCGTCCGCCATGATGTGGACCACGTCAGGTTCGATGTGGTTCAGCAGGCGCTGGTAGTGCGTGATGACGAGGAACGCACGGCCCTCGTCGCGAAGGGCGTTCACGCCGTCGGCCACAAGGCGCATCGCGTCAACGTCAAGACCCGAATCCGTTTCGTCCAGAACGCACATCTTCGGTTCGAGAACCGCCATCTGGAGGATCTCGTTGCGCTTCTTCTCTCCGCCGGAAAACCCGACATTGACGGGGCGCTTCAGCATTTCCGGATCGACCTGAAGGGACTTCGCCCTGTCGCGGATGAGCTTGAGGAAATCAGCCGCGCTCACCTCGTCTTCGCCGCGCGCCTTGCGCTGCGCATTGAGCGCGGTCCGGAGAAACGTCATGTTGCCGACTCCGGGGATCTCGACCGGATACTGGAATGCAAGGAACAGGCCCGCCGCGGCACGTTCCTCAGGTTCGAGTTCGAGCAGGTCCTGCCCCTCGAGCACGACGCCCCCGCGCGTGACTTCGTAGCCGTCCCGTCCCGAAAGGACATAGGCGAGCGTCGACTTTCCAGAACCGTTCGGACCCATGATCGCGTGCACGGACCCGGCGGTCACGTCCAGATCGACGCCCCTTAGGATCGCCTTGTCCTCTTCCTCAAGCCTGACGTGAAGATCGTTTATGTTCAGCATGTCTTCCTCATGATACTGACTTGCGGGAACGGCCGTGCGACCTGCACCCGACTGATACTGTGACCTGTGAGCCTTCCCGACGCGGCGGCACTTTCATCGACCTGCCGCTTCCGCCGAAGTCGTCAGCATTGCAACGAGGGACATCACTGGCCCCTGACCCAGACGCGGCCAAGCACGGATTGTGCAAAAAGGCTGCCAAGAAATCCGCTCGTGAAGCTGACGAGAACCAGGCCGGAGAGACCCAGCGCACTCGTCATGAAATGGACGAACACGGCGAATGCCGAACAGAAGAGACCCGTGAGGGCTGCGGTCAGAAGCATTGTGCGGATCATGTTTTGTACCTCCAAGATTCCTTAGGCACCAGAAGGCGCATGCTGGGTCCGAACAGCGCTCCCGCCGCCGCGCTGACTGACAGAACGAGCGGCCATGAACCGCCCTGGCCCGGCATCCAGCCACGATAGGAAGGCACGGCGACGACAGCGACGCTGAAGGCGCCAAAGCACAGGGAAAACAGCCAGTTCATGCCCGAAATTCCATCCCGTGCGCACTGTCTGGGCTCCCGGACCCTCCGGCAGTGCACCGGCGAGCGGATTCGGCGCGGAAAGCGCCGGGCATGACCGACAACGAGCTGTTCATCCGACGCTTCCTTCAAGCGAAATCGCCACCAGCTGCTGCGCCTCCATCGCGAATTCCATGGGAAGCGCCTGAAGCACGTCCTTGCAGAAGCCGTTGACGACGAGCGCCACGGCCTCTTCCTCGTCCATGCCGCGCTGCCTGCAATAGAAGAGCTGGTCTTCGTCCACCTTCGATGTCGTGGCCTCGTGCTCGACTCGCGACGAGTTGTTCTTGACCTCGATATAGGGCACGGTATGCGCCCCGCACTTGCCGCCGATCAGAAGCGAATCGCACTGGGTGTAGTTCCGGGAACCGCTGGCCCTGGGATGCATCGAAACCAGCCCGCGATAGGTGTTCTGCGCCCGTCCGGCACTGATTCCCTTCGAGACGATCCTCGACTTCGTGCCCTTGCCGAGATGCACCATCTTGGTGCCCGTATCGGCTTGCTGCCGGTTGTTCGTGATGGCGATCGAATAGAATTCGCCCTGGCTTTCGTTGCCCCTCAGAATGCAGGACGGGTACTTCCAGGTGACGGCGCTGCCGGTCTCGACCTGCGTCCACATCACCTTCGAGCGCTCTCCCCGGCAATCGGCCCGCTTGGTCACGAAATTGTAGATGCCGCCCTTGCCGCTCTCGTCGCCCGGATACCAGTTCTGCACCGTCGAGTACTTGATCTCGGCATCCTCCAGCGCCACCAGTTCGACAACCGCGGCATGCAGCTGGTTCGTGTCCCGCTGCGGCGCCGTGCACCCTTCGAGATAGGAGACGTAGGACCCCTTGTCGGCGATGATCAGCGTGCGCTCGAACTGGCCGGTGTTCTCGGCATTGATCCGGAAGTAGGTGCTGAGCTCCATCGGGCAGCGAACGCCTTCGGGAACGTAGACGAAAGATCCATCCGAATACACGGCCGAATTGAGCGTCGCATAGAAGTTGTCCGACTGCGGCACGACGCTGCCAAGGAATTTCCTGACAAGATCCGGATGTTTCCTGACGGCTTCAGAGATCGAGCAGAAGATGACGCCCGCCTTCTCGAGCTCAGCCTGGAAGGTCGTGCCGACCGAGACGCTGTCAAAGACGGCGTCCACGGCAACCTTGCGGCCTTCGTAAGGCGAATTCGCCGCACCGTCCACTCCGGCGAGAACCATCTGCTCCTTCAGTGGAATGCCAAGCTTTTCGTAGGTCTCAAGCAGCTTCGGGTCGACTTCGTCGAGCGACTTCGGCTTCTCCGCCATTGATTTCGGCTTGGCGTAGTAATACTGGTCCTGGAAGTCGATAGGCGGGTAATCGACCATGGCCCATTCCGGCTCATCCATTTCCAGCCATCTGCGATAGGCCTGAAGCCGCCAATCGGTCATCCATTCCGGTTCGCCGTTCTTTTCCGAGATCAGGCGCACGATATCCTCGTCGAGGCCCTTCGGCGCATAGTCCGTCTCGATCTCCGTCTCCCAGCCATGCTTGTACGTCGCCGAAAGGGATTGCACGGCCTCGACCGTCTCCTGGTCGACACCGTCCTTCACCTCAGCCACGTTTTCCAGAACTGCCATCTCCTGTTCCCCTTCACGCCGCACGCTGGCGGAGTTTCCTTTCCTGCTTCGTCCAGGCGTCAGCGAAGCGCATCACTTCCTCCCCGGTCGTCGTCGGCCCGATTGACACTCGAAGCGCGGACTCGGCCGTTCGCGCATCCAGGCCCATGGCGCGGAGCACACGGGAACCCTTGACCTTGCCCGACGAGCAGGCTGACCCGCTGGATACGGCGAATCCGGCCAGGTCCATCTGCATGACCTGCGTTTCGCCCTTCCATCCCGGCGTGACGAAACAGGAAGTGTTCGGCAGCCGCCGCGAGTCTCTGCCGACAAAAATAGTCTTATTTGCGCTGGCTTCCAGAGCGTTTTCCAGATCGTCTCGCAGGGATTCCACTTCCGCCCAGAGTCCAGCCGCAAGATCAAGCGACGCATCAAGCGCGGCAGCACCGAATCCCGCAATTCCGGCGACGTTTTCCGTGCCGGAACGACGACCCAGCTCTTGCCCGCCGCCGCAAAGCAGCGCCTCGATTTCGGTGCCGTCTCGCACGATCAGGGCGCCGACTCCCTTCGGGCCGCCCAGCTTGTGGGCAGAGAGAATTGCCAGGTCCGCACCTGACGCACGAAAGTCGAACGGCACCTTGCCCGCCGACTGGGCGACATCCAGGAGCAGACGGTCGCAGCGGACGCCATCGACGGGCCAGCAACCGTCAACGGGACCGGGCGGCTCCGTGATCACGCCGGTTTCCGAATTTGCGTGGCTCATGGCCAGCACGTGCCCGGGTCCTTCCGGCACGGCACTTGCTGAAGCCACGTCATGGTGCGCCCAGAGGCAGTCATGTGCAAGAGCGTGGACGCAAACGGAATGATCCGGCGACAGATGCCGAAGCACGGAAGCGGCCTCCGTTGCCCCGGACGTGAACACGACTTCCGCAGGGCTGCATCCGACCAGTTCCGCCACCTGTGCACGCGCAAGCTCCATGATCCCACGCGCCCTGCGGCCCTCGGCATGCACGGAAGACGGATTTCCGGTCTCTGCCAGCACGGCGATCACGGAGTCCCTTGCCTTTGGTCGCAGCGGCGCCGACGCGTTCCAGTCGAGATATGCGCGATCCTTCACGGACATCCCTGCAAACCCCCGGCAAGAGGCCAGGTGCCTTCCACAAGTCCTCCTGCATTGCTCATGCGTCGTCCACCACTTGCAGCAACGCCGGAACGGCAGGACACGGCGCAAGGTCGTTGCCAATCACGTCCGAAAGCCGCGTCTGGTGGAGGAACACGTAGACATGTGCGGACAGCCCCTCCCACAACCTGTTGCTGAGGCTCTGCGCCTTCGAGCCCGAAACGCCGCCGCTTGCGCCTGCGCCCGTGTGCATTGCGCTTACCGTTTCGTCAACGGCACCCAGGATCTCGCTTATCCTGACTTGCGAAGCCGGGCGGGCAAGGCGATATCCGCCGCCAGGCCCACGAACGGATTCCACCAGCCCCGCGCGCCGCAACTTCACGAAAAGCTGCTCAAGATAGGGCAACGAAATGTCCTGGCGCCGGGAGATTTCGCTCAGGGACAGCAACTCGTGCTCGGGGGCCAGCGCAAGGTCCGCCAGCGCGACCATGGCGTACCGCCCTTTCGTGCTGAGTTTCATGGCCGAGTGTCTCGCCTACTTCTCATTGACCTTTCGCGCCGCGCAGCTTACGTCCCGAAAGTCCTTCCGGAGGGCGGAGCCTGTTTAGAACGGTTCTAAGGTAACTTACGAAATTCGTCAACTATCGACGAAGCTTCGGCAAGCGGAAAGGTGAAACTGAACAGATGCCCGAGGTCATTTTCCCAGGCCCGGAAGGCCGGCTCGAAGGCCGCTACCATCCGCAGAAGAACAGGGACGCACCGATCGCGATCGTGCTGCATCCGCATCCGCAGTTCGGCGGCACGATGAACAACCGCATCGTCTACAACCTGCACTATGCGTTCCACAACATGGGCTTCAGCGTGCTTCGCTTCAATTTCCGGGGCGTCGGACGCAGCCAGGGCGAATACGACGAAGGCATCGGCGAGTTGTCCGATGCGGCTTCGGCCCTCGACTACCTGCAATCCATGAACCAGAACGCAAAGCACTGCTGGGTTGCCGGGTTCTCGTTTGGTGCGTGGATCGGAATGCAGCTTCTGATGCGGCGCCCGGAAATAACGGGCTTCATCAGCGTGTCACCGCCAGCCAACAGGTACGACTTTTCCTTCCTTGCGCCCTGCCCCTCCTCCGGCTTGATCATCAGCGGCGCCGCAGACCGCGTGGCACCGCCGGAAGATACGCACGAACTGGTTGAAAGGCTTCACGAGCAGAAGGGAATCACCATCACGCATTCCGAGATCAAGGGCGCGGGACATTTCTTCGAAGAGCCGCACATGGACGACATGATCGGCCAGGTCATCGCCTATGTTGAACGCCGCCTGACCGAAACAACACGTTAGCTGTCAGCACAACGTGCAGCAGGTGGCGTCCGGGCCTGCATGCGGAACCGCACAACAGGCCGCCTCTGCATCGCTTCCTTGGAATTGCAGATTCTCGCAGACGTCAGCATGCAGGCTTGGCAGATCGGCGAAAAGAGGTTCCGACAGTCAAATCCAGTTCATGATGTCGAGCTCAAAGTGCTTGCCATCTCGTGCACGAGACAGGCGGCACGCTTGTGCCTTGACGACTCTAGAGGCCACCAGCGGCGTCCGCAGGGTCTCGTTGTGGCTGGGGCACCGGTCGCTCCAGACCACGAAAACGTACCTGCGCAAGGATCCCGCCGAGATGCTGGGCGCCATCCAGGAGGCAAGCCTGCCGGACTTCGGCGTCTTGACCTGCCGCGAGATCATCGCTTCCACGGGCATCACGGGTCCGGCTCGCCCGCCCCGGTGGCTCCTCAACATCACCGACGACGCATGGTTCGGCGTTTCGAGCGGTCCCTGCCAGCACTTCCAGGCGGCCCGGCTGCGCGCGGTGGAACAGGGACTTCCCGTCGTCCGCGTGGCCAACAAGGGCATCAGCGGCATCCTTGATGCCACCCTGCCTGCGCCCCTTCGAACACCCCACACCATGGTCCCGCTAAGGCAACTGGACACTGCTGGTCATCCTGCTGCCCGGCGTGGCCTTCGTCGTCGCCGCCCTGATGCGGCGTTGACGACCGACCCCACCGCGCAGCAGGGGAAGAGGGGCCACCGCCGCCTGACAGACGGCGGGAGTCGGGCGTCCTCCAGGCCGGAGCGCGCGACAGGCGTTCTTCGTTCTTGACGCAGCGATGAGTGCAGGTCTCCCGATGATCTGGCATCCATCGCGTCAGGCAGCATTGTTTTGACCATGGGCTCAGACCATGGTACAAATAGCTCCATGGAAGAGATTCAGATTTCGAAATTCAAAGCGACCTGTCTGGCCGTTCTCGACCGGGTGGGAAGAATGCGCAAGCCCGTTCTGGTCACCCGCTTCGGCAAGCCGGTCGCCCAGATTCTGCCGCCGCCGCAGTCGCCAGCCGGGGAATGGCTCGGCGCGATGCGGGACGATGGCGAGATCCGCGGCGATCTCATCGCACCTGCGGCGGACCTCGCGGAATGGGATGTCCTCAGGTAGATGGGGCTGCTGCTCGATACGCACATCTGGTTGTGGAGTCTACTTGACCCGGACCGGCTCGGCGAATCCGCAAGACATGCTTTGCAATCCGGCGAGACCGAGCTGTTTCTCTCCCCGATCAGCGTGTGGGAATCTCTGCTTCTTGCCGAGCGCGGCCGGGTCGTGCTCAACCCCTATCCCCGTCGTTGGCTTCGCGAGGCGATGTCGATCTCCCCTGTCACCGAGGTCCCGCTCACCATCGATGTTGCGATCGCAAGCTGTACCGTGGACATCGAGCACCAAGATCCTGCTGATCGCTTCATCGCCGCCACTGCCAAGGTGCACAGCCTGACGCTGGTGACGGCGGACACTCGGTTGCTTCGGTGCAGTGACATCGACCTGCTGCCAGGTCAATGACGCGCGTCGATCAGCGAGGCCCTGGCCTTCATCGCCGCCGCCCTGATGCGGCGTTGACGACCGACCCGTCCGCGCGCTGCCGACACACGGCAGGATGGTGCGCGCCGCGACACTGAAGGTTGCGCGAGAACGGTACGCGAACAAGCGCAGACCGTCGTCACCCTGCCGAAATTCGAGCCGACCAGGGCCGGTCTCGATACCGCCACGACCCACGGACGGGTTGGCGACAGGCAGGCCGCACTCGATGACAGCGCCATCGCCGCGTTCCTTTCGTGGCGACCTTGGAGGAGACGTGCCTGAAGGCCCTGCCCTTCTTCGGCATTCGTGCAGGTGAACGTTGATGTCAGCGTTGCTCGCGACAGATCCGTGGCAGAGCCGCTGCCTCTGGGCGCCGTGACATTCAAGGCCCGTGTTCGTTTCACGCGTCGTCTCGGGAAAGGCGACCGGGGCGGAGAGGGTCGGCTTAGGTCGCCGCGGCGGCAATGCCGCGTCCAAGGACCGGGCGCCGGGATCGCGCGGATGCGTCGGGCGGGTTCTGGGTGGCGCCAGACGAGCGGCGGACGGATCGTGATCCTTCACGCCGTCCTGTTGCGCTCGTCATCGCGGTCGCGTCCAGCCGGCTTCCTGGGAGGCGGCATGCCACGCAGGGCAAGTCCGGATCGTTGTTCCTCTCAGCGCGGGCGAATGGCGATCGATCGTCGGTCGGCAACGTGGCGGACCGGGACCATGGCTCCATCGATCAACTCAACGGTGCTTGGCTACTAGGAAACGACGTCCACATGCCCCGGAACTGCATAGACATCGCCATTCGTGTCCACCCATTCAAAGGCCAGATCCGCGCTTTCGGAGAGACGCAGGCTGAAGGCAATGTAGGGGTTCGCGGCAACAGCGGGCTCCAGCTTGGCGCCGAAGACCTCAGCCCCTTCGACAAGGCATCTGAATCGTTCGGCGATTCGGACCGGGACGAGAAGGCCGGTCTTGTCGTGGCGCAATCCGGTTTCCATCGGATGATTGATGATGGTGCGCACGGTGAAGACCTCATCCCTGGCCACCTTGTCCGGCAGCGCCACTCGCATGTTCGGTGCCCAACCCGGCGGGAACTGGTCGTTTGCGACGTCATCCTCGCAGGCCCCGTAGGTGACGTTGACGTGCCGGACAGCCTTGAATGTTTCGCCGTCGGACATCTCGGCAATGGCCACCACGTCCTGAAATGCGTCAAGCCGCACGCGGGTGCTCATCCGCGCCTCGCCACAGGTTGGCGTAAAGTAGAGGGCGACGACACGGGGACGCGGATTGCGGGGCGCGTAGACACGGACGACGCGCGGGTAGTCCTCCGGAGTCATCTGGCAGGGGATATATGTGTCCATCGGCACGGAGGCACCGGAGTCGGAGAATTCCGGCAAGGTGATTTCGATCTTGCCCGATCTCAGGTGCGCCGCGCCGAAATCCTCTTCTATCGCGGCAAGCATCTCCGCCTCGTCCGCCCGCAGCGGCAACGCGCAGGTTGCCACGCCAGCCGCCAGCAGCGCGCGGCGCGACAAGGTGATCGGCAGTGCGGCTGGCGGCCCTTCGGGGTCTGACATGTCCGTAGCCCTCCATGCCCGTGTCGCCAACGGTTGCACGCGCAGCCTAGCACTTCCATGCAATCAAGACAAACTTCTGGACAAGGGGATTCCCGCGTGGCCGTTCAGCGGCACCATCACAGGTCATCGGACACCTTGCGGGAAAGGGCGGCAGTTGCGTCGATGGCCGCGATCCTGTCACGGGAGCGTTTCGACGGCCGGATCCCCTGCACCGCCGGAATTGCGGGAAGTTCCTGTTCCTCGACGCGCCAGAACTTCCCGGGTCTGCCGGATTCATGACGCCGTTGGGCAATCGGACCCAGGTCGTTTCCGGCATTGCGCTTCTGCCACGCGGCGCCGGTGGCGAACAACCGGCCCGTCTCGTCCGAGCCAGTGCCCCGGAGCCCGAAAGCGGGCCGCCACACCGGAGGCTGATCAAGGCTCTCGGCGTCGATCCGGCCGTGAATCCAAGGGACCGGACCCCTTGGAGCACGCGGACCGCGGACATCCGCACGAGAAGACGACCTCCTTGGAGCGCCGGGTCCGCCACCTCGTCGCCTCTGCGCTCGACCCGCAGCGCAGGACCGCTGGATCGGCGGGAGCGGCGAGCGGCCGCGCTGGCTTCCTGGCGAATGCCGGGACCGCAAGCGCCTTCTGGACCCGGGAAACCAGAACATGTAGCATGTACAGACACGGCAGGTGAGCGTCGCGCTGGGGCATGCGATCAGGCTTTGGGCCGTCCGGAAGTGCGCGCCAAGAGCCAAGGAATCGCACATTGCCATGCGACGCCTTGTGCTCCCGGTCAGCCTCGCCTGCCAAGTTTGCGGCTTTTCCTATGTTTTAGATAGGCTACACAAATGAAATTCCCTGCCATCCTCGGCGCAATCTGTGGAGGGGCCATGACTTGCCTGAGGAGGGACCATGCCTAGTCCTGATCCGGATCGTGTCCGCCATGGAGTCTTCGCGATCTTCGCAGCAGTTCTTTCGGGTGCCGGGACTGTCTGGGCGGCAGACGGGCCGCTTTCGGTAACGGTCGAGGCCTGCACAACGTGCCACGGCCCTCGCGGCGTGAGCCAAGGGACGATGCCCACCATCGCCGGCATCGACGGCGAGGGCTTCGCCGAAGCCCTGCTCGCATTCAGGGACGGCTCGCGCGAATCCACTGTCATGGGCCGCCTGGTCGGACCCTTGTCCGACGAAGACATCGCCGAGATCGCGGCCTATTTCGCCGCACTGCCGGGAGCCGACCAATGACCCGAACCGGGCTGACGCGCCGGCAGGCGCTAGGCTTTGCCGGCGCGGCGCTGACCGCGCCGATCCTCGCGACACCTGCGCGAGCAAAGGCCGACGCGCGCGTCGTCGTGATCGGCGGCGGATTCGGCGGGACGGCGGCGGCACGGGCCATGCGGCGGATCATGCCTGAGGTTGCGGTCACCCTGGTCACCGATGCGCCGGACTTCGCCACCTGCCCGTTTTCCAACCTCGTGATTGGCGGTCTCCGGGACATGTCCGAGATCCGGTTTTCCTACGACGCCCTGCACAACGATGGTGTCGAAGTCCGGGTCGATCCGGCGGCCGCTCTTGATCCAGCCGGCCGCAACGTAACGCTGCAATCCGGCGACAGGCTGCCTTACGACCGGGCCATCGTGTCGCCCGGGATCGACTTCCGATACGACGCGCTGCCCGGAGTCGGGCCCGAGGTCGCGGACAGGCTGCCTCATGCCTGGAAGGCCGGCGCGCAAACGATCCTGCTGCGCGACCAGATCCGGTCGATGCCTCAGGGCGGGACCGTCATCATCGCTCCGCCCGACAACCCGTTCCGTTGCCCCCCGGGACCGTATGAGCGGGCAAGCTTGATCGCAAGCTACCTGAGCCGGCACAATCCGGCCGCCAAGATCGTCATCATCGACGGCAAGGACAAGTTTTCCAAGCAAGGCCTGTTCATGGAAGGCTGGCAGGCGCTCTATCCGGGAATGATCGACTTCGTTCCGTTCTCCGATCACGGCGGCCTGAAGGCCATCGACGCCGACGCGCGGCGCATTGAGACCTATTTTGGCGATTTCAAGGGTGACGTGATCAACCTGATCCCGCCGCAGCAGGCTGCCGCGATCGTGCTGGATGCCGGGCTGGGCGGCAGCGGGCTCTGGTGCGAAATCGACGGACTGACGTTCGAGGCACGAGAGGCCGCACATGTCCACGTCATCGGGGACGCAGCAATCGTCGGCGACATGCCCAAGAGCGGGTTCGCGGCCGCAACTCAGGGCAAGGCATGTGCACACGCGGTTGCGGCACTCTTGGAGGGGCGCGATCCTCCGCGCGGAATCCTGATGAACACCTGCTACAGCCTCGTCGGCCCAGAGTACGGAATCTCGGTCGCCGGCGTATACCGAAGTGCACCAGACACCAACAGGCTGGCCAGCCTGCCCGGCTCCGGCGGCACCAGCGCGGCGGGCGATCTGCCGGAGCTGCGCCGCGACGAAGCGGACTACGCGCGAGGCTGGTACGCGAACCTGACGCAGGAACTCTTCGGAGCGTGAGGCAGGTGCCTGCTTTGGCCCTGGGCTTCTGGCTGCAGGGTTTTGGGGCTGCCAACGCAGACGGGCTGGGCCCGCTGACCGGTCAGCCGGGCGATCCGGCGCGCGGCGAAGCGCTTCTGCTCGACATGCGGCGGGTCAGTTGCCTGATCTGCCATCAAGTCTCCTCCCTCGACGAAAGGGACCAGGGCCAGATTGGCCCGGCTCTTGACGGCGTTGCGTCCCGGCTTGACGACATGGAGCTGCGCCAACGGGTCGTCGACGCCCGTGTCTTCAACCCCGACACGATCATGCCGCCCTACTACTCGGTCAAAGGATTGGTCGATGTCGCGGACCGCTATCGCGGACAGACCATTTACGGTGCACAGGAGGTCGAAGACGTCGTCGCCTACCTGCTCACCCTGACGGAAGAGTCGAACCGGTGACGCGGTGTTGCCTTTCGGCGCTGCTGGCTCTTGCATTCTGCCTGCCCGTTGGGGCCGAGGAGCCGCGGTCCGGCTACAGCTACATGGAGCCGGCAACGCGGGCGATGCAGGACGACGATTTCCTCAATCCGGGATTCTTTCTGGTCGACGAGGGACTTCGGCTATGGCGCCAGCCATCGGGACCAGCTGGCCAATCCTGTGCCGACTGCCACGGCCCGGTCGACCGGGAGATGAAGCGCGTCGCCGCTCGATACCCTGTGCTGGACGCGGGAACGGGCAAGCTGGTCAACCTGGAGCGGAAGATCCAGCTGGAAACCGCACGCACGGGCGCGGAGCCACTGGCCTACGAAAGCCCCGAGATCCTGTCGCTGACAACCTTGATTTCGTACCAGTCGCGGGGCATGCCCATGCAGCCCGAGATCACGCCGCAGTTGCAGCCGTTCCTCGACCGTGGCAGGCAAATCTACGAACAGCGGCGGGGGCAGCTGAACCTGTCGTGCCCGCAATGCCACGTCGATCACGCCGGCGACAGGCTTCGGGGCGACGTGATCAGCCAGGGACAGGTCAATGCCTTTCCAATCTATCGCTTGCTTTGGGGAGAGCCAGGAACACGTCACCGGATGTTCGAATGGTGCATGCAATCGATACGCGCGCGACCATTTGAGCGCGGGTCGGACGAGTTCATCGAACTGGAACTTTTTCTGGTTCAACGTGGCGCCGGCCTGGTGATCGAAGCGCCCGGCGTGCGGCGCTGAGCGGCAACGGGGATGGCCTGAGGGAGAGACGAGGTCATATGGGACGCAAGTTTAGGGTGCTGGGTTCGCTGATTGCAGCGATCATTCTCTTGGTCGGTGCGGCGCTCTTCTGGGTGACCTATGCCCCGGCTCTTGACCCATTGGAACCGGGCAGCCTGGATTTCTCCGACGACGAGATCAGGCGCGGCGAGCTGCTGGCGCTGGTCGGCGCCTGTTCCGCCTGCCATACGGCCAAGGGTGGCGATCCGTTGGCGGGAGGGCTTGGACTTCCGACGCCCTTCGGCACGATCTACTCGACCAACATCACCCCCGATCCGGAAACCGGCATTGGTCGATGGAGCTTCGCCGCATTCGCCCGGTCGATGCGGGAAGGGCTGGACCGCGAGGGCAGGCATCTCTATCCGGCCTTCCCCTACGACAGTTTCGCCAAGTCGACGGATGAGGACCTGCGCGCGATCTACGCCTGGCTCATGAGCCAGCCTCCGGTCATTGCCGAAAGCACGCCGAACGAGTTGCCGTTCCCGTTTTCCTTCCGGCCCGTCCTGGCAGGGTGGAAGCTGCTGTTTCTGGATGGAACGCCCTACGCGCATGACCCGGCACTCAACGAGGAGCAGAACCGCGGCGCCTACCTTGCGCTGTCGCTCGGCCACTGTGGGGCCTGCCACACGCCGCGCAACCGCTTCGGCGCGATGATTGCCGACCGCCTGTTCGAAGGGGGCGAGGCAGAGGGCTGGCTGGCGCCGCCGCTTGGCGGCCATTCCATCGCCCCGGTCGCCTGGACGCTGGACGACTATGCCGATTACCTGTTCGACGGATGGAGCGAGGAGCATGGCATTGCGGCCGGGCCGATGGCCACGGTGGCCGATCAACTCCACGACGCAGACGAAGACGATGTGTTCGCGATTGCGGCCTGGCTTGAATCCATCACCTCGGAGCAGTCTGACGAGGACAGGAATGCCGCCCTGAGCTTCGCCAAGGCGCGCGACTGGCCGCCGACCAAGGGAGTGCTCCATGACGAAGAGATCACCGATCCGGTCTTGAGCGCCGGGCGCGACGTCTTCGCGGCCAAGTGCGCGAAATGCCATAAGGAGAGGATCGCGAAATCGCAGGCCATTTCGCTGGGCCTGACCTATGCGATCAACGCTCCTTCACCGAAAAACCTGTTCAATGTCGTGCGCGGCGGCATTGCGCCGCCGCTCGGAGTGCCGGACCGCAAGATGGAGGCGATCACGCTGACCGACGAGGAACTGTCAAATGTCGCGGCCTATGTGCGCTGGCATTTCACCGACCGGCCGCCCTGGAAAGATCTGGAGATTACGGCGGACGCGCATTGAGCCCCTGCGTCAGTCGCAGGGAAAGTGGCTGATGAACATTTCGACCGCGGTTTCGAAGGCGGGCAGATCGTCGATATAACCGGTGCTGACCACCACGTGGGGACCGGCGAAGACCGCGACCAGTTCCTGGGGGGTGACCGTCGCCGGTATGCAGGCCTTCTTGCGGATCACGACGTAATCCGCATAGCCCCGCACAAGCCCGTTGCAGTAGTCCTGCGATTGCCGCTCGCGTCGAAGGCAGAGTGCGACCGCATCGCCGGTGCGCAGAAACGGCTCTGCCACAACCGGCCTGCGTCCGTGAACTACGGGAAAGTCCGGGCTCTCCGCACCGAATGACGTATGCGGCCAGATCAGTGCCATGAACAGTGCAAGGTTCACTCTTGGCATGTCGCTTCGCCCTCACTCCCGCGGGCAGGTGAACACGGTCGCAGCCGTCTCGCAAGGCTCTGGCAGTCAATCTTCCGCCGCCGCCGCCGGATCTCATGCAAAATGCAACTCAACATGATCCTCTTGGGAACGGTTCATCCAATATCATGGTGAATCTGCCCCGAAGAAAGCGGTGAGCAGTTGCGAGCCGAGAAACTGATCCACGGGTTCCTGCGATTTCGCACTGGCTCGTCCCGAGCCCCAAGTGCATTCTCCTGGCTCGCATCCAACCTGGCCGATTTGGCCACGCAGACCTCGAAGAGGAGTGCTGAACATGACACTACATGAAAGAGCGGCCTACATGCGGCAATATTTTGAGTACCTGACCGCGTCAGAATACACGAGCATAATCGCCATGTTCGAAGACGATGGCATCGTTGACTCGCCCTATTTGGGCAAACTGCCGGCATCGGAGTTCTTCTCGAAACTCGGGAATGCGTCCAGCCAGAACATTCTGACAGTGCATGATGTACTTTTTGGGGAGAACGGGGACAGCGCCGCCGCCCATTTCGAATATGACTGGACTCTCGAAGGCGGCGACCAAATCGTTTTTCAAGGCGTCGACTACTTCAAGTTCAGCGAGAGCGGCAAGTTCGCATCCATGTCCATCTTCTATGACACGCATCCCACCCGACAGGATGTTGGCGACAAGTATGGCACCGCGTGATCGTCACTTTCGCCGTGCCCGATCACTGCTGCTAAGCGAGATTCGGACAAAGATCCTATCCCTTTGTCTTGGTTGGTGTCGGCTCACACGCCGACACCAGGTTGGAATGAACGAAGCCGCTCCCTAACGTGATCGCCTCTCGCAGAAGGTGGATTGCGGCCATTCAGGTCGATCGCTGGGTGTCGGTCCGAAGGACGGACTTCCGGTGCGACGTGTTGCTGACGTGCCGTCGGCCTGTGCTTCGGGACGGGAGTCGCGTGTCCTGGCATGTCCGCTTGGCGTCGCGTGATGCTGTCCGGTGCTGAAGGCACGACCGGACCTCTTGGGCGGACAGTGCCTGCGGTGCGCGACCCCAGTGCCTTGCGAGCTTGCAGACGCTGGCCAGGCAGATCATCCGCGTGTTCCGTGACAGACCCTTCATGGTCATCACCTCGACCATCCTAGCTCGACTTCAGAAGCCCGACGGATTTCTTGACTGAATTGACGTGTTTCGGTGCGGAGGGCGCCTTGCTTTCAAGGGCCCGACCCCTTCGAGGTTGCATGTGGTGCCGACCGGCCCCCTTGATCCGGGGATCGCCGCGGCGGAGTCCCTGTCCAGGTTCGCACACTGCTGACAGGGGTCGCATCGCACCTCTCTTCGTTTCGGCGTGCCGTCCGCTGCCCTTCGGGCACCGTGTAGTGCCGGCCTTTAGGGGCCGGGTCGTGGAAATTCAATGAGTTACGGGCTTCGTGACCCGCGAGTTGCGGAAGTCGGGCTAGCGCGAGCCGGAGACTGGCCGGATACCTTCCAATTCGATGTCATGACCGACTGCCTTGGTCGTGATCCCCCCCGACCTACGGGGCGCGAAGGGCGCAGAGCAACGCCAGCCCGGCACGCAACTGCCGCGTTGAAGAAAACGACGACAGTCAGTCAGGACAGACCGAACGTACGGCCCAACTGGCCGCGAAGCGGCCTTCGTTCAATTAGTTTTGCAATTGATTCGATCCGACTGTATTGGTGCAGTAGCATCAGGGAGGGAGGCAAATGACAATCTCTCGCCTCGCCAGGATTGTCGCCGGGTTCGGCATGGTTCTGCTTGGGTCGGTGCACGCCGGAATGGCCGAGAAGATCGTGGCCAATTGCACCGGAATGGTAGATTTCGACATCTACACGATCGACACCGAGGAGCCCGTTCAGGATGTCGCGCTCGTCGGAACATCCAAGGTGACCATCGACGACGAGTTCATCATTCTGACCGGGGATTTCGGCGAGTACAAGTTCGATCTCAACCGTGGGACGCTTTATCGGGATGGCAGTGATACCGGCATCTACTGCACATATTCCCGCAAGGCCGGATAAACCGCTGGAACCAGTCGGACGCGAGCCGCCCCGCAATCGATCCGTCACTCTTGGCTTCGGCTCTTCTCCTTTCGGTTTGCTGCCGTCACGGTCCTTCATGGCTTGGAAGGCGATGAACGCATGGGGCAGGAGCCTGATGCCCTGAAACTGACTGGACAGCCTTGATCTGGAGTGGCGGACCGCCGGCACCAAGCAACCCTGGGCTCCGGGCCAAGGCCAACGCCGTTCCCGGCATGTACGCCGCGCCTCTTGCCGCCGGCTCCAGGACGAAGCTGTCAGTTTGAGCGTCATGGCCGCAGGCGCGCAGGAATCCGCGCTTGGCTTCCAGGCCCCACTACGGGAGACCGTGCCCGATTGACGGGACACCGCCCGCCCAGCGGGCGGCAGCGCTCCCCAATTCCGTTGCCGGCTCGACCGACATGGCGGCGAAGTCTGCGCGTGCGCACGACGCGGAACTGTCGGGAAAGTCCGTTTGAGGACGCACGCGGGCCGAACTTCATCGCCTCCGCACGCGGCGGTCTCTCTTGGGCGGACAACTTCATTGGATTTTCCAATGTGAAGTATTTGGAAAAACGACTTCCCTTTGTGTTGAGCGTGAGATTTGGTATGATCACACTTCGACTAGAGCCGCTTGGGCCCGGTTTGGACGTGTTCTCTGTTCGCGAAGACCAGAAAACCTTCGTCGGGTTCGGGAAGTCTCAATGCGCTTGCCGTGTTGGGAGTCAGCAGGCTTCGCCCCACGGCAATCCTAGGGAGGGAATAGATGTCGATAACGCTTAATATCAACGGTCAGGACCACTTGATCGACGTGGATCCGCAAATGCCCCTGCTTTGGGCGATCCGCGAAACGGTCGGCCTGACAGGCACGAAGTTCGGCTGCGGCATCGCCCAGTGCGGCAATTGCACGGTGATCGTCGACGGCAACGCCGTGCGGTCCTGCAACACGCCCGTCGCAGCCGCGGCGGGAAAGACGATCCGCACCATCGAAGGCGTCTCGGAAAACAACGACCACCCGGTTCAGCAGGCATGGCAGGAACTTACGGTCCCGCAATGCGGGTATTGCCAGTCCGGCCAGATCATGTCGGCCGTCGCCCTGCTGGAGAAGAGCCCCGATCCCACTGACAACGAGATCGACAAAGCCATGGCCGGAAACATCTGCCGGTGCGGCACCTACCCGCGAATTCGCGCAGCCATTCATCGTGCTGCCGAACTGAGCAAGACCTGAGGGAGACAGTCATGAAACATATGAACCTCACCCGACGGAGCTTCATGAAGATCACGACCTCGGCCGCGGGCGGTCTGGCGGTCGGAATTCACTTCCCGTCGATGGCCGAGGCCAGCGTCGAAGGTGCCGCGGCGGAAATAAACGCCTGGCTGACCATCGACCCCAACAACATCGTCAGCATCGTGACGCCCCAGACTGAAATGGGTCAGGGTGCGTTCACCGCAGTTCCCATGATGGTGGCAGAGGAACTTGACATACCGTGGGAAAACGTCCGGCATGTCTATGCAAGTGCCAACCGCCATGTGAACAATGACAATCTCTACACGACGACGTCCACTGGCGGCTCCACGACAGTTTCACGCCGTCATCCGTACATGATGCAGGCCGGCGCCTCGGCCCGCGAGCGCCTGCGCGTGGCCGCGGCGAACCGCTGGCAAGTGCCGGTGGACAAGGTGACCGCCAAGCAGGGCTGGCTCACGACAGAGCACGAGGAGCAGGGCACGCTTCAGGGTTCCTACGGGGAATTCGCGGCCGAAGCCGCAGCCGTCACGCTCGATGAAGAGCCGGCGATCAAGGCCTACGGCGACTGGTGGCTTCTTGGCAGGGATGTCCCGCGTCTGGACGTGCCGCTCAAGACCAACGGGACCGCAACCTACCCGATCGACGTGTCCGTTCCCGGCATGGTCCATGCCGCGGCGATGGCCTGTCCGGTGCCCGAGGGTCGGCTGGTGAGCTACGATTTCGAAGCGGTCAAGGACATGCCTGGCGTCATTGCGGCGGTTGAACTCCAGCAGGTCAAGGAAGTGCCTGCATTCACCGACCTGCGCAGCGGCGTCGCGATCGTGGCCGACAGCTGGTACCAGGCACAGAACGCCTTGGCGGTCATGCCCATTGTCTGGGACTACGGCCGGGGCACTTCGATCAGCACCGAGAGCCAGATGGCCGAGGCGATGCAGCTGATATCGCAGCCCGGAGCCCTAGTTCTCAACGAGGACGGCAATGTCGGTCGCAGGTTGGACCGTGGCGTGAATCACGATGCGGTGCACGGGATCATTGAGGCCTCTGCCAGCCAGGTGACCGGCGAAGTCTACTACCGGCCGTTCGAGACTCACGCGACAATGATGCCGCCCTGTGCCGTGGCTGACGTGAAGGACGACAGGGTCGACGTCTGGACCTTTACCCAGGACATCGCCCGTTCGCTGAACGAGGTTGCCGACCAACTGGGGCGCGACACCGAGAACGTGTTCCTGCACCAGACCTATCTGGGCGGCGGCTTCGGTGGCGGCTACAACATGGACGTGCACCGTCAAGCGGCCGCCATTTCGGCAGCGGTCGGAAGGCCGGTCAAGGTAGTCCGCTCGCGCGAGGAGGACGTCGCGCAGGACAGCCAGCGCCCACCTGTCTGGGGGACCTACAAGGCCGCGCTCGGCGAGGATGGTCTTCCCGAAGCTCTCGTAACCCATTTCGTGGGCGAAGAGAAGATTCCCGCCTTCTCGCAGCGCGGCGTGGCCAACATGCCCTACCTGGTGCCGAGCCGTCGCCACGAATACAGCGCGGTCCAGAGCCATATCCCGATCGGCTATCACAGGGCACCGGGCGCCAATTCCACCGGGTTCATCGTCGAGCAAATGGTCGATGAGTTGGCCCAGGCTGGCGGCTGGGATCCACTGGAGTGGCGGATCAAGCTGACCGAGGGCAACGAGCCTTGGCAGCGTGTTCTGCTGGCGATGAAGGAGAAGTCCGGCTGGACGACCGACATGGGTCGAGGTGAAGGCATGGGACTTGCGGTGGTCGCATCGCATGGCACCGTTGCCGGTTGCGTCGCCACCGTGGCGGTCAGCCGCCGTGGCCAGATCTTCATCGACAAGCTGGATTTCTACATCAACAGCGGCTACGTCATCAATCCGCTGGCCGCGCGCGAACAGGCCGAAAGCTCGGCGATCTGGGAGATGTCCCACGCCATGTTCGGTGGTCTCGTCATCCGCGACGGCCGGATCGTGAACACGAACTTCGACAGCTACCAGGTGATGAAGATGGCGGATACGCCTCCCGAGATCGTGGTGCATCTGGAGATGTCGGAGGATCAGTGGTGGGGAGGCCTCGGGGAGCCGACCGGCCCACCGACCCCGCCCGCGGTTGCCAACGCGATCTTCTACGCGACCGGCACGCGGATCCGCTCCACGCCGATGGCAAATGCGGAACTGTGACCAAGTCCGGGGCTCGATGGGCTCCGGGCAGGCCCGTCCTCCCACTCGGGCGAAGATCGGAAGGAGCCGGAGCGGCTCCTTCCCTTTGCATCGAAGCGCGCTTTCGGCATGTCGTCATGGCCGGATCCGGCGGCGGTGACCATGAGTGGTCTTTTGCCGGATGTGAGTGACCGACGCCCTTGAAGGCGATTCCGGCAGCGGCGCTTCTTGCGGTTTTGCCTATCCTTGCATGGGCTTGGGATCCGGACGACCTGAACCGGTTTCGGAGCACGCTGAGCTGCATGTCCTGCGACTTGACCGGGGCAAACCTCGTCAAGGCCGACCTGCGGGCGTCGAACCTTGCCGGAAGTGACCTGACCGGTGCCCGGCTATCCTACGGCATTCTGATCGGCGCAAACCTGTCGGGTGCAACACTGACTGGGGCCGACCTTCGAGGGGCAAACCTTTTCTATGGCCTGCTGGATGGCGCCAGGCTGGACGGCGCCGACCTGACCGGAGCCATATTGACCGGGGCGACGCTGGCCGGGGCCGATCTGACCGCCACGGATCTGGGCGGCGCGAACCTTTTCTCGGCCAACCTCGCCGGTGCAACCATGCACAGGACCGATCTTGGGCGTGCATCGCTTGCGCGCGCCAATCTGAGCGGCACGGAGATTGAACACACCACGCTCGACGACGCGATCTTGTGCGAGACACTGATGCCGGATGGACGCAGTGCGGACAGGGACTGCTAGGAGCTGGCTGCCGCGCGCCTGGCGACTGCCGGGGTTCCTGGCGCTCGCGCTTGGTGCCTGGCTTGCCGGCCCGGCACCGATTTGGGCACAAGGTGACGCACGCCAAACGCCTTCTTTGCTTGACCGACTGACTCCCGAGGTGATGTCCGCGGTCTTTCCCGGGATCACCCGGCTGGAAATGGCGGACGACGACGGGCCTGTCGCCGCCGCCGCCTATCGCAGGGAGGAAATGGCGGGCTATGTCTTTTCCACTCTCGATGTGCTCCGGGCCCCGGGCTATTCGAGCACGCCCTTCGACGTCGTGGCAGGTGTCACGATGGACGGCCGGATTACGGGTGCGGTGGTCCTGTTCCACCGCGAACCCTACCTGATCAACGACGCCCGCCGCACGGCGCTTCTCGTCACCTTTCTGCAGGCCATCGAAGGCAGCGAGGCGCGGCTCGGCGTCGAAGGCGGGCTGCCGCCGGACTTCGTTGCCGGGGCGACCATATCCGCACGCGCCATGCGTAACGCGGTCCAGGAAGGCGCTCGCATGGTGCTGCGCTATCGCACCGAAGAGATCGTGGTCACCGAGCCGACCATCGACATGATCAACTTCAAGCCAATGAGCCCGGAGGAGCTTGTCGCTGACGGCGGACTGGCCCTTGCGCATGTGTCGAACGCGAAGCTGGCCGAGGCGATGGCGCGCGCCGGGGTCGGCGACCTGCTGCCCGAGGTGCCGATGTCGGGCGGACCGGACGACACCTACATCGACTTCGTCGCAGGCTATGGCAACGCGCCAAAGGTCGGGCGCAACGGCGCCGGGCTGGAACCCTATGACGAACTGATCAATGGCTGGCCCGCGGGCACCCAAGGGATCTTCGTCGCGACGCTGGGCGGAGTCTACGACCACCGCGGCACGCGGTACCACAACCTGTCCAGCGGCTTCCTGCTGGATCGAGTGAAGGTCACGCAGGGAGGTCGCGACTTCAGCTTCACCAAGGCGGACATGATCGTGACGCGTGGCAAGATCGCAGACATCCTGGTGCTGCCACCCGATAGCGGATTCGATCCGATGCAGCCCTGGCGCGCGGACCTCTTCGCGTCCGCGGTGAGACCAGACGGGAAACTGGAACGGTTCGTGCTAGCCGGTCTTGCCTACACTCTGCCCGGCTCCATGATCCTCATGCCAGAACCGAAGCCACTCCCGGCCTGGATCGAACCCTGGGCGGACGGCATGTACGACATCGCGATCCTCTCCACGGCTCTCGCGCTGCTGACTGCGCTTCTGGCGTTTCAGGCGCAGCTGGCCAGGCGGCGCCAGTTGCACCGATGGCTCAGGACCTCGTTCCTGGTGTTCACGCTGGTCTGGATCGGCTGGATCGCCAGCGCGCAGCTTTCCGTCGTTCACCTCCTGAACTATCTCAAGGCACCCTTCGTGAACCTTGACCTTGCGTTCTATCTGGCCGAGCCGCTGATCGTGATCCTTACGGGATACACCGCAATCTCGCTTGTCCTGCTGGGGCGCGGCGTCTTTTGCGGCTGGCTGTGCCCGTTCGGGGCCCTGCAGGACCTGCTGGCACAGGCAGCCCGGGCACTGAACCTGCCGCAGTGGACTCCCTCCATGCCCGTGCAACGCGTCCTTTGGAACGGCAAGTACGTTACGCTTGGGGTGATCCTGCTGCTTGCCGTCGTGGCCCCGGATGCCGCGATCGTCGCCGAGGAAGTCGAACCTTTCAAGACCGCGATCACGGCCGTATTCGTGCGCGGTCTGCCCTATGTCGTCTATGCCGTCGTGCTTCTGGTGATCGGGCTCTTTGCAGAACGCGCGTTTTGCCGTTTCCTCTGCCCGCTCGGGGCTGGGCTTGCCCTCCTCGACCGGCTGCACCTGTTCCAGCTTCTCAAGCGTCGCCCGGAATGCGGCAATCCGTGCCAGCTGTGCGAGCGTTCCTGTCCCGTCAAGGCCATCGATCCCTCCGGAAAAGTCGTCACGGCTGAGTGTTTCCAGTGTCTCGACTGCATGGTCGAGTATTACGATGACCGACGGTGCCCGCCCTTGGCGCAGCTGCGAAAGGAACGGGAACAGGCTGCGGGGTTCCGCCCCGTTCTCAAATCGGCCAGCGCAAACTCAAGGGCGCCGGCGTGACCCTTTCGCGGCGCCGGACCCTGCGGATACTCGCCGCCGGCTTGGCGGTGCCGCTTGGCGTTCTCGCGCTGCAATCGACCCAAGGCCTTCCACGGCCCGTGCGCTGGCATGGCGAGGCGCTCGGTGCGGTATCGACCATGACGCTTTGGAGCGTCGACCCGGCACGCGCCAGCCGCGCCCTTCGGCGCATGCAATCCGAGATCGCGCGGATGGAGGCGATCTTCAGCCTGTTTCGACCGGCCAGCGAACTGTCGCGATTGAACCGGGAGGGGCGGCTCGAACGCCCCTCGCGAGACATGGTCGAAGTTCTCGATCTGAGCCGCCGGATCGCCGAGGCAAGCCGGGGGGCGTTCGATCCTACGATTCAGCCGCTCTGGGCCCTTCACGCCGGCAGCAGGTGTAGTTTCCTGATTTAATCCGATCCAGCTGGCAGGTTTCTTCCCGCATTGTTTCGTGCACGGATTGCCGGATTTCCGGGACAACGTGGGAAGCCGGAACCCGGCTTCTGCCGATCCCCTTTCCCGGCAGAGATCCTTTCCAGGGAGATCTTTCCTGCAGGCCCTTTCCAAGCAGCATCCGGACGGTAGGTTGATCCGGCGAACGAGGAAGGGGGTGGCCCGCGCGAATTGCACTTCGCCGGGCCGTGGACGGGCAACTGCAAATCCGATACGAAACGAAGCTTTCCGCCGAGGAATACGTTAGCACGGAAGCCTGGCGCGACGCCAGACTGGATGTCTGCCCGAACCATCCCGCCGGCGGCTGCTCCTTCGGCAGCCACGGCACCTACGCGCGGAAGACCCCCGCCGGCGCTCGGGTGCCACGCTGGTACTGCCGGGACTCCAACACCACGTTCAGCATGCTTGCGGACTGCCTGGCGGCGCGGACGCCGGGGACGCTTGACGCGGTCGAGGCGGCCGTGGCCGCGTTCGAGGCCGCGCCGGGCGTGCAGGAGGCGGCGCGGCGGGCCCGCCCGGGCCATCACATCTCCGACCGCGGGGCCGAGCGGCGCTGGATCCTGTGGCGTGCCGAATGCGTCCACCGCCTGCTCGCGATCGTCATCGGGCTGCTCCCGGAGCTGCTCCAGGGCGTGGCGCCGGAGATCGCCGCCTTCCGGGCGCGGCTCGGCACCGGATCCGTGCTGACGGACCTGCGCGGCCTCTGCGCCGCCCACCTCGGGCACCTGCCGCCGCCGGTCGGATTCCGTCCGCCCGGAACCGGCCCCGGTACCGGACGGGATCCGCCAACACTCCGTGCCCCCTGATCCTTGCGCCCCGGGTCCCCCAGACTGGCGGGACAGCAGCAAGGAGAACCGACATGACCACGAATGACGACAGCCGGCGGGACGTCGCGCTCTTCAGGTACGGATTGATCGCGGACCTGCTGGTCCTGCCTGCCGGCAGCGAAGGGATCGCGGCCGGCCTGCGCGAGCGGGCGGCGCGGGATCACGTGATTCCGGGCTCGCGCCGCACCCGCGTCGGCGAGCAGACCATGCGCGACTGGATGCGCCTCTACCGGTCCGGCGGCTTCGACGCGCTCTTCCCGAAGCGGCGGCGCGACGGCGGGAAGTCGCGGCGCCTGACGGCCGACGCCGCCGAGGCGCTGATCGCGGTGAAGCGGGAGGACCCCGCGCTCAGCGTCCGCGACGCCATCGCCAGGGTCCGGGAGGACGGCGACGTCCCCGAGGACGTGCGCCTGCCGCCCTCGACCGTTCACCGCCTCCTGTCCCGGGAGGGCCTCATGGCGGGCGGCGACGGGTCGCCGCCGCAGGACCGGCGGCGCTTCGAGCACCCGAACGCCGGCGACCTCTGGATGTCGGACGTCATGCACGGCCCGAAGTGCGGCGACGGGCGCGGACGGCGGCGCAAGACGTACCTCCTGGCGTTCATCGACGACTGTACGCGGGCAATCCCGCATGCGGCCTTCGCGTTCGCGGAGACCACCGCCGCCTTCCTGCCCGTGTTCAAGACGGCCGTCCTGAAAAGGGGCTTTCCGGCAAGGCTTTACGTCGATAACGGTGCGAGCTTCCGCTCCCGGCACCTGGCGCTCGCCTGCGCGAAGCTCGGCGTCGTCCTGATCCATGCAAGGCCGTACCACGCCGCCGGGAAGGGAAAGATCGAGAGATGGTTCAGGACCGTCAGGCGCAGCGTCCTGGCGAGGCTCGATGACGGGGACACCCGCGACCTCGAGGCCCTGAACCGCCGGCTCCACGCCTGGATCGAGGGCGAGTACCACATGCGCCCACATCGCGGACTCGGAGGGATGACGCCGCTCGACCGGTGGGCCGCCACCGCCGACGACGTCCGCCATCCCGGCCCCGGGCTCGATCTCGACGACCTTTTCCTGTTCGAGGCGAAGCGCCGGGTCGCGAAGGACCGCACCGTCAGCCTCAAGAGCCGCCTCTACGAGGCCGACCCCGCCCTCGTCGGCGAGACCGTGATCCTGCGCTTCGATCCGGCCAGGCCGGGACGGCCCCTCAAGGTCGTCCATGACGGCCGGGACGCCGGGCTGGCGACGCCCCTGGACGTGCACGCCAACGCCGCCGCCAGGCGCGGCGGTCACAGGGACCGGCCGCCGGCGTCGTCCATCGCGTTCCGCGACCTCGGCAGGAACGGGGAGGACGGGCGATGATCCGGAAGCACTTCGCGTTCACCCGGGAGCCGTTCGCCGACCGGATCGAGGCCGACGAGCTGTTCGAGTTCCGCGCCCACGCCGAGGCCGGCGCCCGGATCCGCCACCTCCTCAAGCTCCGCGGCATCGGCCTGCTCACCGGGGAGGTCGGATGCGGCAAGACCACCGCCTGCCGGCACGTGGTCTCGACGCTGCATTCCGGGCTCTACCGCGTCGGCTACGTCGCGCTGACGACCGGAAGCGTCCTCGACATCTACAACATGATCGCCTGGGCCTTCGGGCTGGAGGTCCAGCGCTCCCGCGCCGCCGCCTACAGCGCCATCCAGGCCGAGGTCTCCCGCCTGGCCCGGGAGGCCCGGGAGACGCCGGTTCTGGTGGTCGACGAGGCCCAGCACCTGCGGCCCGAGATCCTCGAGGAGCTGCGGCTCCTGACCAGCTACGAGATGGATTCCGACAACCGGCTCTGCCTGCTGCTGGTCGGGCTCGGCGAGATCCGCAAGCGGCTCGCCATGGGCGTGTGCGAATCGCTGGCGCAGCGCCTGGTGGTCCACTTCCATCTCGGCGGCCTCGAGCGCGACGAGGTCGAGCCCTACCTGGCGCACCGGCTCAGGCTGGCGGGCGCCGCCGACGTCCCGCTCTTCGCCCCGAACGCCGTCGAGGCGCTGGCGCAGGCGGCGCGGGGCATGCCGCGCCGGGTCAACCGGCTCGCCCACTACGCGCTCTGCGCCGCCGCCGCCGCCGGTCTCCGCCAGGTCGGCATCGAGCATGTACAGAGCGCCGTCGAGGAGATGCACCCGTGAGCCGTCGGGAGCAGCGGGCGCTGGCCGACGCGCTCAGGGCCTTGCCGCTCGAAGCGGTCGCCGCCGCGCTCGGCTACCGCCGGGATCCGCGGGACCGCACGCGCTGGAAGCGGGACGGGTCCGTCCTCAGCGTCACCGGCGAGCGGTTCTACGACCATCTCAGGGGCGTCGGCGGCGGCGGGGCGATCGACCTGGCCATCCATGCCCGCCAGTGCGGCTTCCGCGACGCCCTCCGGTTCCTGTCCGGCCTCGGCCATGCCGGACACGGAACCGCCGCCCCGGTCCGTGAGCGCCCGGCGGAACTGCGGCTCCCGCCGCGCGTCGCGCGCAACTGGCCGGAGGTCCGCGACAGCCTCGTCCGGACCCGCGGCCTCGATCCGGCGCCGCTCGAGGACGGCCACGCCTCCGGCATCGTCTACGCCGACGCTCGCCGGAACGCGGTCTTCGTCGCCCGCGACGCCGCGGGCCGGACAACCGGAGCGGAGATCGTCGGCACCCGCCGCGTGGAAGGCCGGCGCGGCTTCAAGGGCATGGCGACGGGTACCCGCAAGGCACGGGGCGCGTTCTGGCTGGCGGCCAGGGACGGGGTGCCGGCCTCGGCCCTGCTCGTCGAAAGCGCGGTCGACGCGCTCTCCGTGCTGACGCGGCCGCCGCCCGGTCCCGGAAACGATCTCGTCGTCTCCACCGCGGGTGTCTGCACCGCCGTCCCGCAATGGCTGGAGGCCTTCGGTCTCACGCGAATCGACTGTGGCTTCGACGCCGACGGCGCCGGAGACCGGGCTGCGGACGCACTCGCGCATCGCGACATAAGGGTCTGGCGTCTCAGGCCCGAAGGCGGCGCAAAGGACTGGAACGACAGGATCCGGAAGCCGGAAGCAAGGCCCGAGCCGACCTGAAAAGAATCCGGTCCAAACCGGCGGCGGCGCTCAAGCGCCTGCCGCCTTCAAGCTCTTCCCGAAAAAGCGAAAATCGTCACCGTGCAGCATCCAGGCCGCCGGAGAACGAGCCATGCCCGCGGCTCGAACCTGAACCCGGTTCAGATGTCCGGCAATGTCGGAAGAGCGTGGGAAGAAACACCAGAAACCGCACGAAACAATCCGGGAAATCCGCAACGGATCAATCAGAAATCCAACACAGGGCACCCGACCCGAGATCGCTCGCTCGCGTATTGCCTCTCGTCGACTACACATCCCTGACCGCACGCCGCGGCGTCATTCAATTTGGGCGCCCAAACATGGCCGCAAGCCTGAACGGCATCGCGCAAGGGTATGTCACCGACCGGATCACTGAGTTGTTGGGCAATGAAGGCTTCGAAAGCGCGGTGATCGAACTGGGAGAAACCCGTGTTCTTGGCCAAGCGCCAGATGGCCAGCCTGTCTCGATCGGGCTCGTGAATCCGAATGCACCTGCCCGCATTTCGAGCCAGGTGGCACTTGGCGATGCAGCGCTGTCGGTCTCGGGCGGCTATGGCCAGGCGCTGCCGGACGGCACCGGAAACCACATATTCGACCCCCGCAGCGGCCTGAGCGCAGGGAGCTTGTCACAGGTTGCCGTGGTCGCGCCGAAGTCGGCCTTGGCCGACGCGCTGTCGACAGCGATTTGCGTCGCCGGGGAAGATGCCGCACAAGAAATCCTGTCCACCGTACCAGCCGCACGGGCAATCCTGACTCGTCCGGACGGGACCAGCGTCGAAGTCTAGCGCGCCAGGGCCGCAAGCCCGGCAAGGGCGATGGCGCGAAACATCGGGTCGTCCAGCGTTCCGGCGATCGCGACGGCTGTGTCAAGGTCGCCGGCACGCGCCTGCGCCAGGACCACAGCCGTCACCAATTCCCCGGCGTCGGCGCGCCCGGCGAATTCCGTCGCCAAGTCCAGTGCCCGGTCGGTCTTGCCTTCCGTCGCCAATGTCACCGCGATGGCAAGAACCGCATCGAACCGCTTGTTTCGATTGGCAATTCTGCCCACCATATCGAGCGCCGCCTTCGATCGGTCGATCCGGGCGTATTCGCGGGCGATGATTGCACGCGCGCGGTCGAGATCCTCGATCACCGCGATTTCGGAGAGTGTCGCAACGCTTTCGTCGTAGGCGCCCATCATGGCTTGCCGTTCGGCAAGCGCGGCCAGTGCGGCACCATCGCCGTAGGTCTCCTGAATTGCGCGCGCCATCTCCAGCGCGCCTCCGAAATCACCAGCGGCCGCCAAGCCATCGGAAATCGCAACCATCGCCTCGTGATCACCATAGGACGCCTCGATCCGCTGCGCCGTTGTCAGGGCCGCCTCGATGTTGCCCTGCGCCACCTGCTCCGCAGCTATCCCAGCCAGGGCGCGCGCCCGGCCGGCAAGATCGGGGATTGCGCGCGCAGTCTGCAATCCGGCATCGATATCCCCGTTCTGCGACTGTATCTTGGCAATTTCCGCCAGCGCTTCGAAAAACCAGTAGTGGTCGAACCTGTCGCTGCGCGCGACCAGCCCACTGGCGATCTTGAAACGGTTCTGTTCGGCAGTGAACCAATAGTCCATGCCAATCCGCGCTGCCGCGTGCATCGCGGAGGGGATGTCGCCCGACCGCGCCACCGAGACCGCGATCGCCGCCTGCGCCTCTGATCTGCGGAAGGGATTGTTGATCGCCACTACGGTGTCGAATGCCCCGTCGATCAGGCCCCGGGCCGCCTGCTCGACCGCCAGCGTTTCGAGCGCAAGATCCTTGGCCGAGCGGTTGCGTGCGTCGCCAATCTCCACCGCAATCTCAAAGGCTGTGTCGAATGCCCCCTGCCGCGCGGCCGCCCGGACGATTTCGGCTTCGGCCTCGGCCTTCGTGATGGGGTTTTCGATCAGCCCGGCCTCTTGAACGGCCTCTGCCGGGCGCCCAAGTTCGGCCAACGCCGCCGAAATCGCGAAATGCACCTCGTCACGCTGCAATTGCCGGCCCAGATCCTCTGTCGCCCCCCGGGCGGCGCCCAGCAGGCAATCCGCAGTCGCGGGCGCACATTCGATCGGAGAACCGTGCACGACCATTCCACCGAACCCGACGGAAAGCATGCCAAGCAAAAATGCATGTCGGAACGGCCTCATCCCAGTTGCACCCGCTTTAGATTCCGCTGGGTTTACAATAGCCCGAATTCGCGGCTCGCCGATAGATGACTGCAACCGGCAAGACTATCGAGTTTGAACGTGTTTCCCCTGGTTTGTGCGTGAGTGCGAGATTCCCTGCCGAGTGAGACTGGCGGACATGGGGTCGAGCCGGGAAGGCGCAGGGCTTCGGACGAGTCCCCGACGGTGGTCCCTCGCCGTGGCATTGGCATTGGACGTCAAGTACGCAAGGTTCTGCAGATGGCCTTCGCGACCGGAAGGACAACGGTCCCGATGGCCTGACGCCGATGCGGAAACTGGCACAGAGCCTCTCGCGGCTGGCCAACGGAGGGGGGTGCCGTTGATGCCAGAAGGTCCGCAGGCCGGCGGCGGCCTGGTTCTGCAACTTGTCAGTTTCGCGGCACGCCTCCAAATTGATGCCAAGACCCAAGGAATCGAATTGCGATGGCCCTGCCACGATCGGCCGCAGACCCATTGTCTTTGCCGCCCCTGCAGCTATGATCCATTGAAGCAGCTATGATCCATTGAAAAGGCATGCACGCCAGGTGCGACATGAATCCGATCCTGCCCGGTCTCGCTGTTTTCCTGATTCCGACCGCGCTCGCTGCTTGGGACGAAAGCGCGGTGGCGCAACTCAAGGACACGGGGCGATGCGAAGCATGCGACCTGACTAGGGCGGACCTCAGGTGGGCGGCGGTTTATGCCGCAGAACTGGGAGGTGCGCCAAATCTAGTCAACGGCGTGTTGGACGGGTCCGATCTGTCGGGCGCGAATCTCTACGGCGCGAACCTCGAAGGAACCAGCCTGCGCAATGCCAACCTGACAGGTGCCGACCTGTCCTGGTCGGTCATGATCGGAACGGACCTCACCGGCGCCGACCTGACCGACGCCAAGCCAGCGGGCATTATCTTCTGTGACACGATCATTCCGGATGGCAACAGGAATGATGCCCAATGCTAACGCGTTCGTGCCGGATGCAGCCTGACATCTCATGGAACTCGCGCATTGGTTCATGGTCCTGTTTTCGGTCCTGCCGGATGGATCGGTGCCCGTCGGACGTGGTACCGTGCCTGGAAGCTTCCCGACGCGATCGGCATGCGATGCCGCGCTGTGGAACGAATTCGACTGCGGCTGCGGCTGCTCTGCGGGTTACGAGGCTCACGAACATGAGGGCGGGCTCCAGCTAATGCTCGCGCGGGGCAGGACGCGCGAGGTCATGCAATGCCTGTCCCCGTGAACCAGCAGGCAAGGCGGCTAGGGTCGGAAAACTCGGGTTCCCATCAGTTGACGACATTGTTCGGCAGCGGAAGTTGGGAGAGGCCGAGCCTTTCCGAAGTGTATTCGTCCCTGACAAGTTCCGATACCCGCGCGGCAAAGTCGCGAAACGGGCTCACGCTGTTCAGATGCTTGGGCATGGCCAAGGCGACACTGCGAGCGATCTCCTCCAACCTGTAGAATCGGACGCGCTTGCGAACGCCGCCGGCAAGGTTGGGGATCACTGACATCGGGGTGTGGCAAGTCGCCAGACCGGCCGCAACGATCCTAACGGCCGTTTCATGCGTCATGCAGCCGAAGTACGGGTGCGCACGGGGCAAGAGGTTCTGATACCAGTTCCGGGATTTCGCGGACCAGTGGGCAATGTCGCCAGTGTCCACGTACCGGTTGAGACACTCGGCGTGTCCAGACCCATCTTTGCCTGACAGACAGGCCCGCACAGCATCCGCCGGGACTGACGCGGGCACGGCCAAGACGATCCGGTCGTCGAACAAGCCAAAGACGCTCAGCGATGCACGATGCGGTTCCAGCCGTTCGGCGCTAAGGAGGCTCGCCAAAATAAACTGGCCATTCATGTGCGGGGAAGCAGGGTGTAGTTCCATTCTCCGTGAAATCCGGCCCGCCTGATCGAGAGCGCCTCCATCTGGTCGTCGGAAACCTTGATGCCGGTCGCATACTCCTTGTCGTCGATGCCGGAGCGAATGGAGAGACCGGCCTTTGTCGTCGTCGCGGCGATCAGGTTCACGATCACCTCATGGCTGACAAGCGGCTTTCCGCGCCAGTTCTGGGTGATGTGGCAGAACATGCGGTGCTCGATCCTGTTCCACTTGCTCGTGCCCGGCGGAAAGTGGCAGACCGAGATGGCCAGCCCGAGCTCGTCGGCAAGTCGCTGGATCTCCAGCTTCCATAGCCGGTTGCGGCTGCCGTTCGAGCCGCCGCCGTCGGCGGTGATCAGGAGCCGCCGGGCATCCGGGTAGAGCGGCGACCCCATCCGCCTCCACCAGCGCCGTATCGTCTCGACGGCGAATTCCGCCGTGTCGCTGGTGATTCCGACGCTGACCCAGCCCTTGTTGGCGGTCATGTCGTAGACGCCGTAAGGTATGGCCTTGCCAAGTTCGGGGTCCGGGAAGTCATGCACGTGCACGGCGACGGGACGGCCCTTGGGATGCCAGTCGCGGCCACCGTTGCGGAACTGGCCCACGAGTTCCTTCTTCTTCGTGTCCACCGACACGACCGGCTGGCCCAGCTTCTGGAACGCCCGCACCCGGCGGTTGATCCGCCGGAACTGGCCGTTCCGGTCCGGATGCTGCCGTCCCTCGACGGTCTTGCGGTTCGCCTGGAGACTGTAGCCGAGCTCGTGCAGCAGGCGGTTCACCGTGCGCTCGCTGACCTTGCGGCCCTCCGCCCCCATCCGCGCCGCAAGCGAGGCCGCGCTGTTGCAGGTCCAGCGCAACGGGCTCTCCGGGCCGCCGCAGGTCACCGGCTCAAGCTGGCGCTCAAGGGCGGACAGCAGTTCCGGGTCGCTCTCCGTCAGGCGCTTGCGCCCGCCGCCAGGCTTTCGCGTTCTCCCGTCGGAGGAACGCCCGTCGGCAGGTGCCGCGGCACCCGAAGCGACGTCCTTGACGCCCTGCCGGACCGTGGCCCGCGAAAGGCCCGTCGCCTCGGCCACGCGCGAAATCCCGCCCCGCCCGATGGCGCTGGCCTCGACGCCGGCCCAGAGACGACGCCCCCGCTCGTCCAGAACCGGGCGCATCATCTCGAACTTGTGCCTCAGAGTCTCTACCACGCAATCCATGGTAGCACGGTACAGGATCAACACAAAATGGGCAAGTTATTTTGGCGAGCTTCCTAAGGACCGCAACGTTGACCTTGTGCATCATCAGCTTTTCGACCAGTTCAGCGGAGTTGATTGCCCAGACATGGTCAAAGCGCGAGATCTGCGGCACCGACAGGGCAATCTCGGCAACTCGTTCGATGAACCGTCCGGTCAGAGATGGGGTCGCACCAAAAGAGAGCGAAAGACCACTGCCATCGAACAGATCGATGTGCCGAGTTTCAGCGGCATGGACGGCGGCAAGAATCCTGTCGGCGGAACTGGCCCAGTACATTCCGGCAGGGGTGAGCTCCGTTCGCGGGCTGCGTCGGCGGACAAAAAGCAGAACTCCGAGTGCGTCTTCCATCTTTGCCAACTGCTGGGACACGCTTGGTTGCGACATCCCCAGTTGCCGGGTGGCTCCACTGATCGACCCGGCAATCGAAATTGCTCGCAGGATTTCCAGTTGTCTGAGCGTCACCTTCATGGAAAGCGCGACTTTCGCGTATGGGGTGAGACCAGCGAAACCGAAATCGAAACTTCAGGCAAGAGCGCACGTCGAGCCATCAGGCTCAGTGGCACCAAGGCCAAAGCGCGTTCGTCTTCCGGTTGCAGGGAGAGGGAGCCAGTCAAGATGCGCAGTTCGGTCAACCGACGCTCTTTCGTACCATGCGGATCCGGTCGGCATTGGGCGGATGCGTGCCGAGGAAGCGATCTCCCGGATCAGCGGCATCCTGAAAATAGAGCACGCCACGAAGTGCGTCGAAACCAGCGCGTTGTGCGATCCTTGCGCCGAGGGCGTCTGCCTCAAGTTCGAATTCCTTGGAATAGCTTCTTGCTCCAAGTGTCCCGCCGATGTCGGCGGCTGAATCCAGCCCGCTCGCGTCAAGACCGGCCGCAGCCCCGAAAATCGCCCCGATCAGGGTGCCTGCGAAGACCGATGACTGGGTCTGCAAGATATGCCCCTCAATGTGGTGCGCCGCTTCGTGGGAAAGGGCGAAGGCCACTTCGTCCCGGTTCTTCATCACGCGGAGGAGCGACGCCGTGAAGATGATCACCGGACGTCCATCGCGCTGATAGGTCTGGTATGCATTCGGCTGAAGGTTTGGCCGCTCGTCGACCACGATCAGGAAGTCGCAGTTAAGGTTCGCTCGCGCCTCACGGCAAACCTGCTCGGCCACGGGCTCAACGCGCTGCACGACGGCGCGAAAGTCCTCTACGCCCTGAGGGGAGCCCGTGCGCTTGACTTTGGGCGATGGTTCGAGTTCCGGGCGCTGCATCGTGTCGGGAACACAGGCCGTCAAGACGATCATCGCGCAGACCGCAATGGAGTTTCCGCGGTTCATCTCCATGCCTTGATTCGCGTTTCGGACGCATGTTGATGCAGATCGCGGCAAGCCTGCAACACGCTTGGTCAGTTTCACCGTTCCAAGCCGGAATTCGCGGCATCAATGAACGATGCCAAGGCCCTGTCCGACATACATTTTGATCACTCGCACTACTTCAGCATTGTCGCCCGGCGTGTCCTGGGCAGGGTCGTGGTGCGGCGGCGCGGCGCAAGCGGTCATTGATCGCCCGCCCAAGGTCATGATCGGGGATCGGGGCCACGGCAATCCTCTCCACGCCCCTCGCATCTGCTTCGTGGAACGCCGCAAAGAGCCTGGCCGCCGCTTCCCTTAGGTCGCCGTCATGCGAGAGGGTGGCATTTCCCTTGATGTCTCCGAAACCCAAATGCCACTCTTCAGGCTCGGCAACTCGTGCGTTCATTCGTACCAGACCGCTAGGCGCATAATGCGAGGACAGCTGGCCAGGAGAATCGACATGGCTTGAAGCGTCAGCCGACGAAGTGACGCGCGGGACGCCGTCCGGAACCACAAAGGCCCCTTCGCGCAGCACGACCGGTTCCTCGTCCCTAAGCCCGATGATCGTGGACTCGATCCCGGCGGAAGAGATTCCTCCATCCAGAACCGCAGCGATCCGGCCTCTCAGGCCGGTCATGACATGATCCGCCGTCGTTGAGCTGATCTTGCCTGACGGATTGGCCGATGGTGCTGCAATCGGGCCGCCGAATGCCGTGAGAAGGGACTTCGCGGCTGGCCATACAGGTACCCGAATCGCCACTGTCGACTGCCCTGCCGTGACCAGCGAAGATATGCCGCTTCGTTCGCGCAAGGGCACGACGAGCGTCAGCCCGGCAGGCCAGCCGTTCCTGATGAATGGCAGCACGGCCTCCGGGAATCTCGCGATCTTCCTCGCCCGGCCAATGTCCGGCACGTGCGTGATCAGGGGATTGAATGCAGGCCTGCCCTTGGCCTCGTATATTCTGGCAACGGCGAGCCCGTTCCGTGCATCGGCACCCAAGCCGTAGACGGTTTCGGTCGGAAATGCGACGAGCGCGCCACTGGCGAGGAGTTCCGCCGCACGGGTGATTCCCGCCTCGTCTGCAGCAAGTCTCTCGGTTTCTGCGGGCATGTCCCGTGATTTCACGTTCTGATTGCGACTGACAATTGCCACATGCAAGCTTGCAGCGTACTCGTTAACGACGCGTAGCCTTGATGCCAACCTAGATTCGCCGGAGCGAACGCGAATGTCTTTCAGGTCACCCGTCAGCGACTTCCAGTTCATTCTGCAGAATGTCGTTGGATTTCGGGAAGTCAGCGATACTGAGAGGTTTGCAGATGCCACGCCTGACCTTGTGGACGCAATCCTGAGGGAGGGCGCGAAGCTCTGCGACGACGCCTTGGCGCCGCTCAACGCCGTCGGAGACTCCCACCCTGCAAGGTTGGAGAACGGTATCGTCCGCATGCCTCCTGGATTTGACGAAGGGTTTCGCAAGATTGCGGAAGGCGGCTGGATCGGCTTGACCGCGGATCCAGTGCACGGCGGCATGGGACTGCCAACCACGCTTGGGTCGGCAATCAACGAAATGATGGCGGGCGCGTGTCTGGCGCTGCAACTCTGTCCCCTCCTGGCGCAAGGCCAGATTGAGGCCCTCGAGGCTCACGGCAGCGACGAAATCAAGGCGGTCTATCTCCCCAAGCTCATCTCCGGCGAGTGGGCGGGCACGATGAACCTGACCGAGCCTCAAGCCGGCAGCGACGTAGGCGCATTGCGGACGCAGGCCGTCCCCAAGGGAGACGGAACCTATGCAGTCACGGGCCAGAAGATATTCATCTCCTGGGGTGACGCGGAATTCATGGCGAATGTCAGCCACCTCGTGCTCGCGCGCCTGCCCGATGCCGCACCGGGCACCAAGGGCATCAGCCTGTTCCTCGTGCCGAAGTTTCTCCCCGACGCACAAGGCCAACCGGATGAACGCAACAGCCTTCACGTGGTCAGTCTCGAACACAAGCTTGGCATTCACGGATCGCCGACGGCCGTCATGGAGTATGTCGGCGCCACCGGCTGGCTGGTGGGGCAAGAGCACGGAGGCATGGCGGCGATCTTCACCATGATGAACAACGCACGTCTTGGCGTGGGCATCCAGGGCATCGGAGTGGCCGAGGCGGCTTGCCAGAAGGCACTCGCCTTTGCGAGAGAACGTCGGCAAGGCAAGGCAGGAGGATCCGGCACAATAATTGAGCATGCGGACGTGCGTCGGATGCTGATCCTAATGAAAGCCGAGATCTTCGCGGCGCGCGCCATCGCATTGGCCTGTGCGGTTGCAATCGACTTGTCCCGCGCTGACGCCGGACCAGCATGGAAGGCGCGGGCAGCACTGCTGACACCCATCGCCAAGGCGTTTGGCACCGACACTGGCGTTGCCGTGGCAAGTGAGGCGATGCAGGTCCATGGAGGAATGGGCTACATTGAAGAGACTGGCGCAGCCCAATACCTCCGGGACGCACGAATCACGACCATCTATGAAGGCACCAACGGCATCCAGGCCATGGACTTTGTGGGCCGCAAGATGATGGACGACGGCGAAGCCCTATATCGACTTCTGGACGAAGTGAAAGAGAGTTCCAGGCAGGCGAGGCCCCGCATCCCAACGCTGGCCGAAGCTGTCGGCAACGCTGCCGAATCGGTCCGGGAGACCGCCAAGTGGCTGATCGGCCAAGACGCAAGCTGCCGGTTTGCAGTCGCGGTGCCATTTCTCCGAGCGACGGCCCGGGTGCTTGGGGCACACTACCACCTGAAGGCCGCGCTTGCGGAACCAGGCAGTGCCCGAACCGCCCTGGCCCGATTCTACGTCCGGCGGCTGTTGCCGGAGCACGCGGCGCTGCTCGCCCAGACACGGCAAGGTGGAGAAGGGCTCTTCGATCTTTCGCCCGAAGATCTCGCTTCCTGACTTCAGGAGTTGGCAGACGAGCGCCTGACGTGACGAGAGCAGGCGTGGCACGAAGGACCGGCCAAGCCGAATCCAAATGGACGACCATGCGCGCAGACTTGCGCGGATCTTCATTCCGGAGACTCGCATCGTCGGTGCGCAAGATTTTGAAACGGGGCTGATTTCTCGCGAAAGAGCAGGTTTCTTTGGTGGCTTCGTGCCGCAAACAATGGCTCGCCCCTGGCGAACGGCATCGATGTCGTCGCCAACCTGTTCTCGCCGCTCCCGTCCGGAACTCCTCGACCATCAGGCAGCAATGGGCCTGGCTGGTCAACGATCCTGGACGAGGACAAGCGACCAGATCGGATCATGCCCCGACGTGACTGCCTTGCGGGACTTGAACTGAGGCATGCGCTATCCAGAGAGGCGGCCGAACGCGCGGATGTCGGTGCCCTCCGAACGCCGCTTCCGCGTGTATTCTGCAATTGCCCCACGCACGGCATCGGGCTGCCAATTCAAGAGTGCCTCAAGGTAGCTGGGGCGGGCGGAAACCCTCTCAAACCAGGCCTTCAGGTTTGGCGTCCTTTCAAACGGCCATCCCATGAGATCGAAGCGGTGGAAGTTCGGCATCCATGCCACGTCGGAGAGTGAGAATTCGTCGCCACCCAGACATCTCCGACCATCCGACAGCAGATTGTCGAGGTGCCGGAACCGCTCATCCGTCCGACCGACTGCAGCATCGATGCGTTCGGGCTCGAAGCCCTTGGCGAAGTCACGCCGAAACTGTTTCAGCCAGTCGTTTTGATGGCTTCGTTGAAACGCCTCGGCATCTTCGGGTCCTGGAGGCGGTCTGGAGCGAAACAGGAACTCAAAGCTCAGCAGCTTGAGGTCCAACTGTGCCTCATCCGCCATTTTCAGCAGTTCCGGTGACGCCGCTTTCGCCAACGGGCTGTCATCCCCGGCGACTTGCTGGATTATGTCAACGGACTCAATGAAGAGATGGCCGTCCTCCACGAGCGCGGGAACCAGCCCTTTCGGATGGATCGCCTGATACTCCTTCGTTGCGTGCTCGTTCCTTTCCAAATCGATCACGTGGCTGACGAATGGCTTGCCGGTCTCAGCCAAGACAATCCGCACGCGTTGGGAGCAGCTCGACATCGGCGCGTGCCATAGATGGATGCCCTCAAGCGACTTCAGCGACGTGTCCGCGGGTTCGATTTCAGGCAACGTTTCTGCCTCATCTCCTGGTCCAATGCATCACGCCCGTCTTGGAGGCAGCAAGATCCTCCGACGCTTGATTAATTCCGCAACGAGCGCAACATCGTCGCCCGCCGCCCGAAAACGGCCCAAGTTGCCGTGAAACGTGCATGGCATGAAGCCGAACACGCAAACGTCCATCAACGCGATGATCCGACTTGGATTTCGTCTTTTCCCCGCATCGCGAAGCCCATACCCGAATCATCGAAACAAAGCAAGAACAATTTTGGCCCGTGTCCGAGAAGTGTTGCGTATGTTGCTTGATAGTGAGGCAGGACTGATGCCCGAGGCACATCAGCGGTGATGGCCTCCGGTTCGCAATCGTCCTTCGGCGATCTCGACCCACCACGAGCAACCGTGAGGAATCGCGGCGTCGTTGAAATCATATGTCGGCTGGTGGACATGAGCGGTATCGCCGTTTCCGAGGAGGATGTAGGCACCCGGACAGGCATTCAGCATGAACGCGAAGTCCTCCCCGCCCATTGTCAGGTTGGCATGCCCGCAATCGCCCGACACCCGCTTCGCGGCCTCGATGGCGTGGCCGGTCTCGGCCTCGCTGTTCGCCATCGCCGGGTAGTTTCGTTGGTATCCGATCTCCGCCTTTGCACCGAAGGCTGCCGCGGTCTGCACGACGGTCTCGCGAATGCGCCTCTCGGCCATTTCCTGAACTTCTGACTCCAGGGAGCGGACCGTGCCCTTGAGCGTGACACGCTCGGGAATGACGTTGTAGGCCGTAGACGACGTCTCGAAGGACGTCACCGAGATCACCAGCTGCTTGATTGGATCAAGATTCCGGCTCGCGATCGTCTGCAGCGCAAGGACGATCTGGCATGCGACAACGGTCACGTCTATGCCTTCATGAGGCTTGGCTGCATGCGCCCCCTCGGCCGCGATCGCGACATCGAAATGATCGGCTGCGGCGAAGAACATTCCGGCCCGGATCGCAAACGATCCGACATCCGCCTCGGGCCAGTTGTGCATTCCGTAGACCTCGTCGATGCCGAAGCGCTCGATCATGCCGTCGTCAACCATTTCGCGCCCACCGCCGCCGCCTTCTTCGGCGGGCTGGAAAATGACCGCGACGGTTCCATTGAAGTTCCGCGTCTCCGCAAGGTACTTCGCAGCGCCTAGAAGCATCGCGGTATGTCCGTCATGTCCGCAGGCATGCATCTTGCCAGGCGTCTTCGACGCATAGGTCAGCCCCGTTTCCTCATGGATCGGCAAGGCATCCATGTCGGCTCGCAGGCCAACCGTCTTCCCTGAGGTCCTGGTCTTGCCATGGATCAACCCGACGACTCCCGTGCGACCGATGCCTGTCACAACCTCGTCGCATCCGAACTCCTTGAGCTTCTCCTCCACGATTCCGGCGGTGCGATGCACCTCGAAGAGCAGTTCCGGATGCGCGTGGAAATCACGCCGCCATGCGGTGATTTCGTCATGCAGTTCAGCAAACCTGTTGCGAGTGGGCATCGTGCACCTCTTGAGTTCTTTCCTGCAACTTTCGGACTTTGTTCGGAAACGCAAGCCCCCGCCAGCAGGAGCGCGTCAATCGGTCCTGCATCGGGACTCAACGCGTCACTTGAGAGCGACCGACTCCAAGGCTAGGTATCCCGCATGTCATTCTGGGAATACGCCAATCCTCGGAAGTTCATGGCGACAACGGACCGTCTGGTTGGACCGCTGTTCCTTCTCGCCGCGCTGTGCCTCGGCACCGGCCTGGCCTGGGGGTTCTTCTTCGCTCCGGACGACTTCCGGCAAGGCTCGACGGTCAGGATCATCTACCTGCATGTCCCTTCAGCCATGATGGCGATCAACGCCTGGGTCATGATGCTGGTTGCATCGCTCATTTGGCTGGTCCGAAGGCACCACGTTTCTGCACTGGCGGCCAAGGCCGCCGCTCCGGTAGGCTTGGCGATGACCCTGATGGCGCTCTTCACCGGCGCGGTGTGGGGCCAGCCCATGTGGGGCAGTTGGTGGGAATGGGATCCAAGACTGACTTCCTTCCTGATCTTGTTCCTCTTCTACCTGGGCTACATTGCGCTTTGGTCCTCGGTCGAGAACCCGGACACCGCTGCCGACCTGACCAGCATGCTCTGCGTCGTTGGGTCTGTCTTTGCCCTCCTCTCCCGCTACGCTGTCAACTTCTGGAGCCAGGGACTGCATCAGGCCGCGAGCCTCTCGCTGGACAGCGACGAGCACATATCGAACGAGTTCTGGCTCCCGCTCGTCGTGTCGATCGCGGGATTCGTCATTCTCTTCGTCGCGCTCGTCCTCTTGCGCACCCGCTGCGAAATCCGCCTGCGCCGGGTGCGTGCCCTTGAACTGAAGGAACGCGTTTCATGATGCCTGACCTCGGAGCATACGCATTCGAGGTCGCTCTGGCATATGCGGGGTCGTTCCTGATCCTTGCCGCCATCGTCGGACTGAGTGTGCTGCAAGCCCTGCGCGCCAAGCGGCTCCTGGACGAAACCGAGCGCCGGATCTCCGATGACTAGGATATCGCCGCTTGTCCTGCTGCCGCTTGTGGTCTTTGCAGGGCTTGCCGGACTGTTCCTTGGCGGCATCTACCGGGAGGATCCGGAAGCCCTGCCCTCGACCCTTCTCGGGCGCAACGCGCCAGTTCTGGACGTCGTTCCGTTCGAGAGCGCGGTGGCGATCGAACAGGACGAGCTGACGAACGGAAGCGTGACGCTGGTGAACTTCTGGGCCAGCTGGTGCGCGCCGTGCCGCGTAGAACATCCTCAGCTGATGCGCCTGAAGCACGACGGCTTCGCGATCCTTGGCGTCAATTACAAGGACGATCCGCAGAAGGCTCGGCGCTTCCTCGACGAACTCGGCAATCCATTCAAGGCCGTCGGCGCCGACCCGCGGGGACGAACCGCCATCGAATGGGGCGTATACGGAGTGCCGGAGACATTCGTCGTCGATGGCAAGGGCAAGGTCGTCTCTAGATTTGCCGGCCCCGTGACGGAGCAGATTCTGGAACGCAGGATCCTGCCCGCGGTGGAGACTGCACTGACGCATTGAACATGAAGCCGTCAGGAGGCCCGGCAAGCGAGATTCGACAGCGGGTGACCGACCGGCTGACCGACCGACCGCGCCGGTCAGCCAGTCGGCAGCGGCGCCGGCAACGCGCAGGCTTCACGCCGCCTTTGCAAGGTCACGCAGCACATAGTGCAGGACGCCGCCATGCTCGACGTACTCCTTCTCGATTCCCGTGTCGATTCGGCACTTGACAGTGATTTCCTTCGAGCTGCCATCCGCGAAGTCAATCCGGCATGGCACTTCGGAAAGCGGTTTCAGATCACCTTCCAGCCCGGTGATCGTGATGGTTTCTTCGCCGGTCAGGCCGAGCGACTGGCGCGTGTCTCCACCGGTGAACTCGAAGGGAATGACACCCATTCCGACGAGGTTGGAGCGGTGGATGCGCTCGTAGCTCTCCGCAATGACCGCCTTCACGCCTAGCAGCGCGGTGCCCTTCGCGGCCCAGTCCCTCGAGGAGCCGGCACCGTACTGGGCTCCTGCAACCACGACAAGGGGCGTGCCCTGCTCCTGATATGCCATGGCCGCATCGTAGATCGACATCTGCGTGCCGTCCGGGCCCTTCGTGTAGCCGCCTTCCACGCCTTCCAGCAATTCGTTCCTGATACGGATATTGGCAAAAGTGCCTCGCATCATGATCTCGTGGTTCCCACGTCTCGACCCGTAGGAATTGAACTCGCGCGGCGCCACTTGCCTATCGGTCAGGTACTTGCCGGCCGGAGTCGTGTCCTTGAACGACCCCGCCGGTGAGATGTGGTCGGTCGTCACCATGTCGCCGAGGAGGGCCAGAATGCGCGCGCCCTCCACGTTGGATATCGTTCCAGGCTCCGGCGACATGTCCCGGAAATAAGGAGGATTCTGCACATAGGTGGACGTTGCAGGCCAGTCATAGGTGAGGCTGTCGGTCGTCTGCACGCCTCGCCATTTCTCGTCGCCCTTGAAGACGTCGGCATATCTCGACTGGAACGCCTCGCGCGTCACCGTCTCCTGCACGAGCTCGGAGATCTCCTCCTGCGTCGGCCAGATGTCCTTGAGGAACACGTCGTTGCCGTCCCTGTCCTGGCCGACGGGTTCGCTGGTCAGGTCGATGTCCAGCGTACCGGCCAATGCATAGGCCACGACCAGGGGCGGTGATGCCAGGTAGTTCGCGCGAACGTCCGGGCTGATCCGGCCTTCGAAGTTCCGGTTCCCCGAAAGTACGGCCGCGGCCACGAGGTCGCCGTCAGATATCGCCCTGGATATCTCTGGCTGGAGCGGCCCCGAGTTCCCGATGCAGGTGGTGCACCCGTACCCGACCAAGTTGAACCCGACGGCGTCCAGATCTTCCTGCAGTCCGGCCGCCTCCAGATAGGCGCTCACGACCTGGCTGCCCGGCGCAAGCGACGTCTTGACCCATGGCTTGCGAGTCAACCCCAGCGATCGCGCCTTGCGGGCGACCAGGCCTGCACCGATCATGACGTACGGGTTCGACGTGTTGGTGCAGGACGTGATCGAGGCGATCACGACCTTGCCCGATTCCATCGCGTAGTCTTCGCTCTTGACAGCGACCTTCTTGCCGACGGGACGCTTGAAGGTCTGCTTCATTTCGCGCGCAAACGCGGCCTTTGCGTCGGTGAGAGCCACGAAATCCTGCGGTCGCCTAGGACCGGAAATGGCCGGCACGATCGTGCCCATGTCGAGACTCAGGGTGTCCGAATAGACGGTCGCGCAGTCGGTCCGGCGCCACATTCCGTTCTCCTTGGCATAAGCCTCGACCAGCGCAATCCGGTCTTCCGAGCGACCGGTCTGGCGGAGATAGCGAAGCGTTTCGCTGTCGACGGGGAAGAACCCGCAGGTCGCGCCGTATTCGGGCGCCATGTTTGCAATCGTGGCCCTGTCCGCGAGCGGCAGCCGGTCCAGCCCCTCGCCGAAGAACTCGACGAACTTGCCCACGACGCCCTTCTCGCGGAGCATCTCGACAACCTTGAGGACGAGATCCGTTCCGGTCGTGCCTTCCATCATGGATCCGGTCAGCTCGAATCCTACGACTTCCGGGATAAGCATGGAGATTGGCTGCCCCAGCATAGCGGCCTCTGCCTCGATGCCGCCGACGCCCCAGCCCAGAACTGCCAGCCCATTCACCATGGTGGTGTGGCTGTCCGTTCCGACGAGCGTGTCGGGAAACGCCACGTCGGCGCCGTTCTGATCCTTGTCCGTCCAGATCGCCTGGGCGAGGTATTCGAGGTTCACCTGATGGCAGATTCCGGTGCCGGGCGGAACGACCCGGAAGTTGTCGAAGGCGCTCTGCCCCCACTTGAGGAAGGTGTAGCGCTCCATGTTTCGCTCGTATTCGCGGTCGACATTCAACTGAAACGCGCGTGGATTGCCGAATTCGTCGATCATGACCGAGTGGTCGATGACGAGGTCGACCGGGTTCAACGGATTTATCTTCTCGGCCTTGCCGCCGAGCGCCACGATTCCGTCCCGCATGGCGGCAAGGTCAACCACGGCGGGAACGCCGGTGAAGTCCTGCATCAGGACGCGAGCCGGTCGATAGGCGATCTCCCGAGGATTCCTGCCGCCCTTCTCCGCCCATTCCGAAAACGCGCGAATGTCATCAAGCGTCACGGTCTTTCCGTCCTCGAAGCGCAAAACGTTCTCCAGAACCACCTTCAAGGAAACGGGAAGACGGTTGAAGGTGCCCAGGCCGGCCGCCTCGGCTGCCGGGATCGAATAGTACTCCACGCTGGAACCGCCTGCCGTGAGCGACTTCCTGGTTCCTGATGAGTCGTGGCCTACGGAAATGGGCATCTCTTCGCCTCCGTCTTGAGCTGGACAGGAATTCGGGTTGGAGATACTCCCCCATCGAGGAGCGGCGCAAGACGCACGACACAAAATTTGCGCTGCACTGTGTCCGTTCCATCCATATGCCCGCAAAACATGCGAAATTCCTTCGGCGGTGGGACATTGTAACGCAGCCTCGCAAAACCTTGATTGGTGACCGAGGAGCGGATTCGGTACTGAAGTCGAGGACTAAAACGGGACTGAGGCGATGACTCGATTGATGCCGATTGCGGCCGTGATCTGGATGGCGGCCTCCGGAATTGCGACAGCCGGCCAAACGGTCGTCGTGGAGCTGTTCACGTCCCAAGGATGCAGTTCCTGCCCGCCAGCGGATCGAATCCTCAGTGAACTGGCCGAGCGCGACGACGTGATCGCCTTGGCGCTGCATGTGGATTACTGGGACTACCTGGGCTGGAAGGACAGGTTCGCCATTCCGGGCCACACCAAGCGACAACGTTCATACGTGCGCGCGATCGGAAAGAACACGATCTACACCCCTCAGATGGTGATCGGCGGCCGGGACCACGTCATTGGCTCCCGGCCGATGAAGATCTCCCGGCTGCTGCAGAGGCACGCCACGCAGGATGCACACGTCAACGTCGTGGCCACACGGAGTGGCGACCAGATATCCATCGAGGCAACTCCGTCCGGGACAGCGCCTGTGCCGGCGGTTGTCGATCTTGTGACATACCTGCCTGAAGCGACGGTTGACGTCCTCCGTGGAGAAAACGCGGGGCGCACCCTTACCTATCACAACATTGTCAGGACCTGGACGAGACTCGGGGTCTGGAACGGCAAGTCTCCCTTTCGCGCGAAGGCCCAGGTGCCGGAGGGCGTTCCTGCCGTGGTGCTTGTGCAGGCCCGCAATTCAGGACCTATTCTCGGAGCTCGCCAGCTTCGTTAGCCCCGGCGGGAACCCGTCCCGGCCTGTGCTTCCAGCGATGATGGATCCAGAACCACTGGGCGGGGTGCTCGCGCGCCATCCTTTCTACAATGTCGTTGTACTCCTGCATCATGCTCTCGGGCGTCGATCTGGCCAAAGGCACCTCCACGCGCACGCGAAACCTCTGGCCGTCATCCTCCCGAATGCCGAAGAGCGGGATGATTTCTGCGTCGTACGCCAGGGCCCACTCGGCAGCGGTCAGTGCGGTATGCGCCTCCCGATCGAAGAACTTCAGGAGTGGCGCCCCGGTCATGGAGATGTCCGTCGCGAGTCCGATCACGCCACCCTCCTTCAGGTGCCGTATCAGTCCTGCGATCCCCTTCCTGTTGGTCGGAAAGACTGGAGATGCAATTGACGAGATCGCCTTGACGTAGTGAGCGTTGAATGCGGCGTTGCGCATCGGCCGGTAGAGGGCGGCCATCGCATACCCCTCACGACTGAGCTTGGCGCGCGGAACATCGTAGTTTCCGAAATGGGCCGTTACGAGAATGACGGGCTTTCGTGCGTCACGCGCAGCCTTGAGCGCGGCAACGCCCGGACCTTCCAGTTTCGCGGCTCGGGCCCGCTCCACGAACTCCTCCCCCGAGTAGATCTCGATCAACGTGCGCCCGAAATTGTCCGGTACGCGCCGCGCGATTCTCCGCCTCTCGGAAGAAGAGAGCTCGGGCATGGCGTGATCCAGATTCTCGAGGATTCTCCTGCGCCAGCCAATGAGCGGCGCCGCCACGTAGGCGACCAGAATGCCCACGAGCGGACCTCGCACGCGATAGGGAAGCAACAATGCGAAACCGAGTATCGAACGGGCAAGCCCGTTGTTTAGCCAGTCCCTGAACCGGTTGCCGAGTGCCACGGCCCGCACCTCGCCATCGCGTTACAGATTGTTGGATACGGGGCCTCGACCACGTTTTGCAACGGGAAAGCACGGCTGATCTGCAAGGACCGTTGCTCCGATCCTTGCCGGAAAATCAGGCAGTCTCAGAAAACAGGACGAACCGAAGGTCGCCCTGGAACGCGAGAATGAACGGGATCAGCCAGTTGGCGTGATGCAGGTATTCGTCTCGGTATCAAGAACCTGCCCCTCGGGGCATGACATCGTGATCTGTTCTTCCGCGTGACCCTTGAAGCACATGGCCATTGCCAGAGAAGGCATCATCGCCAGGAAAAGAACCGTGACAAGCGTTCCGGCTTTCATGAGTCTCTCCATTTCGACCGTCGTCTGCTTAGGTTAGCACGAGATCTCGCGCCGGCGCTTCACGAAACCGTGAATGCCGTTACGTCCCGAAGACGCGACCGAATATCGTGTCGACGTGCCGCGTGTGAGGCTCAAGGTCGAACTTCTCCCTTATCTCCGCCTCCGACAGCGCCGCGGTCACGTCGGCATCTGCCAGAAGTTCCGCAAGGAAGTCCTTGTCGTCTTCCCAAACCTTCATCGCGTTGCGCTGGACCAGCCTGTAGGCATCGTCTCGACTGACTCCCTTTTGCGTCAGGGCCAGAAGCACTTGCTGTGAATGGATCAGGCCGCGCAGCCTGTCGAGGTTCCTCTTCATGTTCCCTGGATGGACGACGAGGTCTTCGATCACGCCCTTGAGGCGTACGAGCGCGAAGTCAAGATGCACCGTCGCGTCCGGACCGATGCCGCGCTCCACGGAGGAATGCGAGATGTCACGTTCGTGCCAAAGCGTGACGTTCTCCAGGGCAGGCGTCACCGCACCGCGAACCAGGCGGGCAAGGCCGGTCAGGTTTTCGGTCAGGACCGGATTGCGCTTGTGCGGCATGGCGGAGGAACCCTTCTGCCCTTTCGTGAAGTGCTCTTCCGCCTCCAGGACCTCGGTCCGCTGCATGTGCCGGATCTCGGTCGCGATGTTCTCGATGCTCGACGCGACGACACCGAGCGTCGCGAAGAACATTGCATGCCGGTCTCTCGGGATGACTTGCGTCGAGACAGGTTCCGGGCGAAGCCCCAGCCTGGCGCAGACATGCTTCTCCACATAGGGATCAATGTTCGCGAAAGTCCCGACCGCGCCGGAAATCGCCCCGGTGGCCACTTCCTCGCGTGCGCGTTGAAGACGTGCCCTGTTGCGGTCCATTTCCGCGAAGAACCGGGCGAAGGTCAGCCCCATTGTGACCGGCTCCGCGTGAATGCCATGGCTCCGCCCGATGCGGACATCCATCTTGTGCTCGTACGCGCGGCGCATCAGCGCGGCAAGAAGCGCATCCATGTCTTCGAGAAGCAGGTCGGCGGCACGTGTCAGCTGGATGTTGAACGCGGTGTCAAGAACGTCTGAGGACGTCATGCCTTGGTGCACGAAGCGCGCTGCGTTGTCGCCGATGATTTCGGCAAGATGCGTCAGAAACGCGATGACGTCATGCTTGGTGACGGATTCGATCTCGTCGATGCGCTCAACGTCGAACTCCGCGTCGCGAGCCATCCAGACCGCTTCGGCGTTTTCGCGGGGAATGACGCCAAGTTCCGCCATGGCGTCGCAGGCATGCGCCTCGATCTCGAACCAGATGCGAAACCTGGTTTCCGGCGACCAGATCGCCGCCATGTCAGGGCGCGTGTATCTCGGGATCATTAGGGCGACCTTTCGTCGGACATGGCACGCGTCTAGTCTGATCCCTAGGCAGATTAAACCCCTGATTCAGCGCTCAAGTCATTGAAGGCATTGATGTCTTGGCCCAATGCGCAGTCCGGTCAGGCTCACCCCCAGGCCAGTCGCGCCGATGGCCACAAGTCACGAGGCGTGGCATTTCGGGCACCACCGATGATTGCCCCGGCCAACAGGCACTCGGCTGGGGCGGTGCGCTCTGGCAACTTGGCAAGAAACCGGCTGCATTGGCATGCCATCTCGATTCCAGATCCAGCCCGGGCTCCACGCCGGGCCAGTGCACGTTCAAGGGCAACGTATTCGCGCGACGCCGAATGTCGTCAATCTGCACGTGCCTGCAGTCAAGGACGTCGACCTTGAAGTTGACTGCCTCACGATCAAGCACCAAACGCAGCGTTTCTCGGTCAAGGACCCGAAGACATGCGATTCTTCCTGCATTGTTGCGATGATTCGGGCGCGCACTTCGCGACGCGCGGAAAGTACGAAGTCCAAGTCGGATCATCGTGTTGATTGCCGTTTGCGAGTTCGGCTTCTGGCCACGCACGTTTCACGGCAACTTGGGGCCTTTCGGGCGGCGGCGGGCCGAACCCCTTCCTGTTGAAGGTCAATGCAAGTCCGGACCAGCACGGCTGCGCCCGTGCGGCGGAGGGTGCCAAAGCTGCTGCGCGACCCTGCCGCCACAATCAGCCTGCTTCACGCGACCCTCGCCGAAGCCGGTCTAAGTGCCCGCCGCGGCTCAGGCGAAAGTCGCCATCCGGAAGGCGTTGCAGACGACAAGGCGACCATGCACGCGCCCGACGTCCAGCGGCGACCAGTACACGGCCGGAAGACGCGCTGCCCTGCTGGCACACGAGAGCAAACCGCCAGTTCAGGGCCGCTCCATGTAGTCATCCGTGCTGCTTTCGCCCGGCCAGGCCCCGCAGGGTCTTGCATCCGCATCGGCTTCCAAGGACGGCAGCTGGAAGATCAGTCCAAGGGATCGAAGTCGCAGAACGCAGCAACATAAAGTGCTGTCAGCCCAGCAACGTGACCGTCGAAGCTCGCTGCAACGTCTTCCCCGGAGAAGCCCAGCGCGACGCTGAAGTCTCCGAATCGTGCGATGCCTTCGATGAGTTCCGTCGGACGCCTTTGGCTCATCCGCATGTTGGTCGGCGCTGCAAAAAACACGATAGTTCCGTCATCATGCTTCACGACATGGGCGTCAAAGACTTTCCCGGCTCCGCTCTCCCGCACGATCCGGATCCTTGGCAAAGGCCGCCCGAGACCTGTTGCGGCATCGGCGGCGAAGCCTACCCAGATGTCTCCGTTGGCATGACAAATCGTGACCATTCGAGCCGCTCCTGCTGTCGGCTCCAACTGAACGACCCGTCGCGCCAACCCTTCGCCGTCTTCCGAAATGTGCAGCATCGGCGTCTCGACGAGAAGGCCCTGTGCATGCAGTCCGCTCTCCATGCCGAGAAGGCCTGTGCCGGCAATGAGGTTCATGATAGCGGACCTGATCATCGCCTAGCCTCCAACTCACGTGCGCATACTGCCACTCCCGGCGCTGCAGAAACACCTCAAGACCGGAATTGCTTGACGTACAATAGATACAGCGTCGCTGCTTCCCGCCCAACTGCGTGGTGCCGGCTGAGTTCCGGTCTGAGGTGAAAGGTCTGGATCCTAACCCGAGCGACGTGGAAAGCGCTTTCCACATAGCGCTTTGCGGGGTTCTCGCCTACCGGCGATCCGGTGCCGCGCCTGGGAACTTCATGCCGATCCGGCGTGCGATCCGGCAGCCGACGACCCCGAACGGACAGGCACGCCCCGCCATGACCAGGCCAGCGCCTTGACCTCTGCCCGCCCCGGCGGCAGGTTCGGGCCGTTCACGGAAATCGGCCTGCACAAGGAGACCAGGCGAATGGCCGGACAGTCCCAAGGCGCCAGGATGCCTGCCATTCTGGCACGCCGATTGCCGCCTTCGCGGAACGCAGCCTCTCCCGCCATTGGCCTTCGCCGTCACCGGTCCACGCTGTCGCCCGACGGACGCGGTTTCCGTCGCGGACCATGCCCGCGCCCCGCGACACGGGCCAGGGCCTGACAGGATGGGCCGCTACAACCTCGACACGCTGCGCGGCGACCTTTTCGGAGGCGTCACATCCATGGTGGTGGCGCTGCCGGTCGCCCTCGGCTTCGGCATCGCGTCCGGGATGGGCGCGGCTGCAGGGCTCTACGGCGCGATCGCGGTCGGCTTCTTCGCGTCGGTGTTCGGCGGTACGCGCTCCCAGATATCCGGTCCGACCGCACCCATGACCGTCGCAATGGCGGTCGTGCTCACAAGCCATGCGTCCAGCCTCGCCGAGGCCCTGACCATCGTCGTCCTCGCGGGCCTGCTGCAGGTCCTTCTCGGCGTCTCGAAGATCGGCCGCTTCGTGGCGTACACACCTCATGTCGTCGTCTCCGGCTTCATGTCCGGCATCGGAATCATCATCATCCTGATGCAGTCGCTGCCTCTTCTCGGCGCCTCGGGCGCGGCGGGGGGACCGATGAGTGCTGCACGTGCGCTCCCTGGAGCCATGAGCGGCATCGACGCCGGGGCATTCGCGATCGGCGCCGTCTCGCTCGCGGCAGGATTCCTCTGGCCGCAAAGGCTGTCGCGGTTCGCGCCGGGGCCGCTCGTGGCGCTCGCCGCCGGAACGGCGCTGGGCGTGCTGTGGTTCACCGAGGCTCCGGTCATCGGCCCTGTCCCGGCCGGGCTGCCGACTCTGCATCTCGCCCTGCCGCAAGCAGGATTCCTGCTGCACGCGTTGCCGCCGGCCATCATCCTCGCGCTGCTAGGCTCGGTCGACAGCCTGCTGACCTCCCTCGTGGCGGACGCCATCACCGGCAGCCGTCACGACCCGGACAGGGAGCTGGTCGGCCAGGGCATCGGCAACATGGTCTCGGGACTGATCGGCGCGCTCCCCGGTGCCGGGGCCACGATGGGCACTGTCGTCAACATCCGCTCCGGAGGATCGACGCCGGTGTCGGGCGTCGTGCGCGCGCTTCTCTTGCTTGCCCTGGTCCTGGGGCTCGGACGGCATGTCGAGCCGATCCCGCTCGCCGCGCTGGCAGGCGTGCTGGTCAAGGTCGGCTGGGACATCATCGACTGGCGCATGATCGGGAGGCTCCGCCGGCTCAGGCGCGAGCACCTCTTCGTGTTGCTGGCCACGCTCTGCCTCACGGTGTTCGTCGACCTCATCACGGCGGTCGCCATCGGGCTGATCGCTGGCGGCATGGTGCACGCCCGCCGGCTGGAGCAGCTGGAGCTCGACAGCGTGGTCTCGGTGCCGCTGCTGGACGCGAAGATCTTCGAGGGCGACGAGACGCTGGTCGAAGCCGACCCGTTCGCGGCCCGGGTCGGCATGGTCGCGCTGAGGGGGACGCTGAGCGTCGCCTCGTCCCACAGGCTGGTCAGCGTGATCGGCCTGGACATCAAGGAGCACGAGGTCGTCATCTTCGACTTCTCGGACACCCTGTATGTCGACGACAGCGCCGCCATGGTGATCGGTCGCCTCCTGGAACTCGCGGCCGGTTCCGGGACGGAATGCATCGTCACAGGCCTCGGCGGCGACGTGGCCGAGACCCTAGGCAGCCTCGACATCCTCGACAACCTGCCGGCCGATCGGATCGTCCGAACGTTCGACGAGGCCCGACGCGCTGCATGGGATGCGCTCGAAGCCGGTGCCGCCGCCTCGAGCCAGTCGCAGGCGTCGTCCTGAACCCATGCCTGAATTCGGGATGACGGCGGGTTCGTTCAAGGGTGCGGGTCGAGCGGCAGGGTCTGGCTTCCGGGCAGGTTCGACTGAGCCGGGCTTCGGACGTCCCGTCGATCCAGCCGCGCCAAAGTGTCGCCATTGCGGCCGTCTTTGCCCGGTGCATCAGGGTGCCGGCTCCCGGGATCCCTTCAGCCAGACAGGCGGTGATGACGTCACCCTGCCAGCTTGATGTTCTTGGCGGCCATCCTGCCGTTCCGTCCAGGAACGAGATCGAACGTCACCGTCAGTCCCTCGTTCAACGTCGCCAGGCCGGACCTCTCGACGGCGCTTATGTGCGCCACGCGGCGACAGGAGTGGAGTCTGGCCATGAGCGGGTCGGTCGGCACGGGCGTCGGGAGAGGGCGTCCAACCGCCGGATTGTCAACGACAGAATTGAGACGGCGTCAGGAGCGCAGCAATGGCGGTCCCCGGCAACACGGCGGCGACTTCCCCGCCCCTTCACTCGATACACGCTGCCCCTCTCCCGTGTCGGGATTTCGGCCCCTCGCGACGCCCGGTCCTCTATCTTGCCAATGATCCCCGGCATCACGATCTCCCGTCCTTCATGATGCGACGACCGCAGATCCGGCCCTCGAAACGACATGACTCGCCGATGACACCGACATGGGGGCCACCCTGTAGAGGTCGCATGGATGGAGCGTGCCGCTCATGCTGCAGCGAACCGCTCCACCGCGATCTGACTGGCACGGTCACGGGCGCGCCAGAGATCGTGGGCCATCTGCATCCCCAGCCAGGTCTCGGGCGTCGAACCGAAGGCCTTCGACAGCCGTATGGCCATCTCCACGGAAATTCCCGTGCGTTCGTTGACCAGTTCCGAAAGCGCCTGCCGCGTGACGCCCAGCCCTTCGGCGGCCCGCGTGACTGTCAGCCCCAAGGGTTCGAGGCACTGCCGCTTCACGATGCCGCCAGGATGCGGCGGGTTGTCCATCGCCATGTCTTCGCCTCCTCAGTGATAGTCCAGGTAGTTCACGTCGACTGCCGCGCCGTCCTCGAACCGGAACGTCACACGCCAGTTGCCCGACACCCGAACCGCCCAGTGCCCTTTCAGCGGCCCCTTCAACTCGTGCAGCCGGAACCCTGGCAGGTTCATGCCCTCCGGCCCCTGGCTGAGATCGAGCGCCGCCAGGATGTCCCTCAGCTTCGCGACGTGCGCCGGAGCCACGCGGCGCGCCGTCTTCCCCTCGTACAGGGCCTTCAGCCCGCCATGCCGGAACGACGCGATCATCACGTAACCATATCCCGTCGCCTGTCAGTTGACAATTCACGGTCGGTATTCGCCCGACGCCGCGAATTTGACAGGAGAAGAAGACGTGATATCAACGGCGCGAAATTCCATCAGCACCGAAGGTGCGGCTGCGGGTGTAGCTCAATGGCAGAGCAGGAGCTTCCCAAGCTTAAGACGAGGGTTCGATTCCCTTCACCCGCTCCATTCAATCCGTCCGGAATGCCCTCCCTTGTCTGAATTCCTGAACCAGCTGGACGCCCGTGATCTCGAAGCCATGGGAATTCATGGTTGGCCCTACGGGTATTCGGATCAGGTCAGATTCCACGAGCTCGACCCCCTGAACCACGTGAACAACGCGTCGTACCTGAGCTGGTTCGAGAACATCCGGGTCCGTTACCTTCGGGACTACGGGCTTTCATCCTACGGGAGGCGCGACGACGATCCGCAGATCGTGGTGCGCCAGCAAAGCGCCGACTACCTCACCCCCATGTTCCAGGACGAACGTTATGTCGTGACAGCGCGCACCCGACTCCTCAAGCCTTCCAGCCTGATCATGGACTATGCCGTGCATTCCGGCGGTGCGGTTCGCGCCACATGCAGCGCCGTGCTGGTGAGCCTGCAACAGGACGGCAAGGCACGGCGTCCGCACAAGGACGTTGCAGTCAAGCGCATTCTCGCCAGGGACGGGGCAGAAAGGGCGTAGAGCCGTTCAGCCAGCATGCCGAAGCACAAAGCTGACAAGCTGGGCTGTCGAAGCGTCCTTGCCGCCAGCGTCTGCCTCGCCGGCTACCACTGGCTCGAGATCCTTGGCCAGCGCCTTGCCAAGCTCAACGCCCCACTGGTCGAAACTGTTGATCCCGAGCATTGCGCCTTCGACAAAGACGCGATGCTCGTAAAGGGCCAAGATCTGCCCAAGCACGAGCGGCGTCAGTCTTGGGTAGGCCAGCGTGGTTGACGGCCGGTTGCCCGAGAAGACCCGATGTCTTGCCTGCCGGTCCAGTTCCTCTCCCGAAAGGCTGTCGGCGAGCAGCGCCTTTGCCTCCGCCAGGCTTCGGCCCAACATCAGGGCCTCGGATTGGGCAAGGCAGTTCGCGACGAGCAGTCGGTGCTGGTGCGCAAGCTCTTCCTCATGGCCCACCGCGCCGATCATGAACTCGCAGGGGATCACGCGCGTTCCCTGGTGAATCAACTGGAAGAAGGCGTGCTGGCCATTAGTTCCTGGCTCGCCCCATACCACGGGACCGGAATGGACCGGCAGGCCGGAACCATTCACGGAGACGCCCTTGCCGTTGCTCTCCATTTCCAGCTGCTGAAGATAGGCTGGCAGACGTGACAGCCGTTGCTCGTACGGTAGAATCGCCCGCGTCGCGTAACCGAGTCCTTGGTTGTGCCAAAGCCCCGTCAGCGCAAGCATGACCGGCATGTTCTGCGAGGGCGGCGCGGCCCGGAAGTGCAGGTCCATGGCATGGCCACCGGACAGGAAGGCGCGAAACGCCTCCGGCCCAATCGCGATCATCAGGGACAGCCCGATCGGTCCCCATACGGAATAGCGACCTCCTACCCAGTCCTCGAAGCCGAACACGCGTTCCCGACCAATGCCGTAGGAGGACGTCCGCTCCCCCGCTGAGGAGAGCGCCACGAAATGCGAACCCGCGTCGTTGTGGCCCAGGGATTCGCCAATCCACCTTCGAACGGTGTCGGCATTGGTCATGGTCTCGATCGTGGTGAAGGTCTTGGAGGCGACGATCACCAAGGCAGTCTCCGGCTTGAGCGGCAGGAGGATGTCGTTGACATGCGCGGCATCCACGTTCGAGACGAAATGGCACCGAGGCCCGTCATGGTAGGGAGCCAGCGCCAGCGTCGCCATGGCCGGACCGAGGTCCGAGCCTCCGATGCCGATGTTGATCACGTCCGTAACCTTGCCGCCGGTGACGCGAACGCGACCGTCACGAACGCTCTCGGCGAACCTCTCCATGCGACCGAGCGTGCCCAGCACGCCTGGCATGACGTCCTGTCCGTCCACCATGACAGGTGCGCCCGCCAGGTTGCGAAGCGCCGTATGGAGCACGGCCCTTCCCTCGGTGTCGTTGATGCATTCGCCCTCGAACATGGCCTGCCGACGCTCAGGGATTGCAAGTTCGTCGAACATTTCAAGCAGCAGGTTCCGGCCTGCCACGTCCATCGAGGTCTTCGAGTAGTCAAACAGCAGGTCGCCTGCCCCAACGGCGAATTCGCGCGCCCGGTCCGGATCGCGGAACCTCTCGATGATCGGCGTCTTGACCGCCTTCCGCGCAGTCTTGCCAAGCCGCTCCCAGTTCGTCACGCGCCGTCCTCGCCACCGTCGATGTCCCGCCACTTCCGACCGTCGCCCTCAAGCAGGGCGGCAGCTCCTTCGGGGCCGTTCGTGCCGACCTGGTAGGAATCCGGATGCTCCGCCCGCTCCCGCCAGTCCTCGATGATCGGGTCGGTCCATGCCCATGCCTGTTCAACTTCGTCGCCGCGCATGAACAACGTCTGATCTCCGCGAATGACGTCCATGATGAGGCGTTCATAAGCCGCCGGCGCATCCTCCACTCCACGCCCCAATGCTTCCGCAAAAGTCATGTCCAGCGGAACGTCCACGAGGCGCATGCCGCCAGGCCCTGGCTCCTTGATCGTGACGAAGAGATTTATGCCCTCGTTCGGCTGCAAGCAAATTGCCAGAACGTTGCGGTGCTGCCCAAGCGTCTGGCCAAAGATCGAATGCGGCGCGGTCTTGAACACGATGGAGATCTCGGAATGCCTGGCCGCCATGCGCTTGCCGGTCCGGAGATAGAACGGCACTCCCGCCCATCTCCAGTTGGAAATATGAAGCCTGAGGGCGATGAAGCTCTCTGTCCGGCTGTCCGCATTCTCGACCTGGTCGAGGTAGCCTTCCCCGGGGACTGCGGACACGTACCGGCCCCGCACGATGTCACGCGGGGCCGGTCGCTCGATCGCCCGGATCACCTTGAGCTTCTCGTCCCGCACCGCATCCGGATCAAAGCGTGACGGCGGCTCCATCGCAATGAGGCAGAGAAGCTGCATCAGGTGATTCTGGATCATGTCCCGCATTGCGCCTGCCTTGTCGTAGTAGCTCCCGCGCCCGTCCACACCAACGCTTTCCGCCACCGTGATCTGCACATGGTCCACGAACTGCCCGTGCCACAGGGGCTCGAACAGGACATTGCCGAAACGGACCGCCATCAGGTTCTGGACGGTTTCCTTTCCCAGGTAATGGTCGATCCTGTATATCTGGCTCTCGTCAAAGTGGCTGCGCAAGATCCTGTTCAGCTCCCGGGCACTCCAAAGGTCGCGGCCAAACGGCTTCTCGACGACTATCCGGCAGGCAGGACTCGCGCAGCCGTGTTTCCGCAGGCGCTCGGCAAGCGTGCCAAAGAGCGACGGCGCCACGGAAAAGTAGAAGGCCCGAACGACACCTTCCCGCAACATGCCCGAAAGCGCGTCCCATCCGCCGTCGCTTGCGGCATCAAGGATGAGATGGTCTATGCACTCCAGGAAGCTCCTGACGTCATCTTCGGGCCGCGCGGACTCGGGAACGAACTCGCCCAGGGCTTCGGCGACGAATGCCCGGTAGCCGTCCCTGTCCAGCTGTCGCCGCGCAGCGCCGATGATCCTGCTCTTCGGGGGCATCTGTCCCGCCCGGAAACGGCGAAACAGGCCTGGAAATATCCTTCTCCGGGCCAGGTCGCCCGTACCTCCGAATATCACCAGGTCGAAGGCCTCGACCGGGATGACGCGCGAAACCATGTTGCTTTCCTCTTCCCGTCACCAATGCCGATACCACGAACCTGCCGCATCTGCAGGGGGATTTCGCTGCAGGCAACGCGATGCGGGCAACATCACATCACCGTCACTTCCGCACGCCTGCACTTTACCCTTCTGGACTTCGGAACTTAGGGTCTGAGTCGGGGACAAGCGTTCGATTTGGAATTCCGGTGAGGAGCGACTCATGCAAGTCTTGGCGGATGCCGGCGACGAATTCAACACGACATTGCACCGAAACCTGGCGCCGGCCCGGGCGACGCGCCGGGCATTCGAATCCAGTGAGCGCGTTGCAGCCGAGGTTGCCTGACGCCGGAACGTCCGGGCGCTCGTCGAAACAGGTCATGCAGAGGGGCGGGCACGAATGAAGGACGGTTCCGAGTTGCTTACGAGCGAGAAGTTCCGCGACCCCTTGGTAACGGCAACAGGCGAAGAGCGGGCCGAGGTTGCATTGGCGCGTCTTGAGACGCTCTGGTTCAACACTGGCACGCTCTGCAACATCGAGTGCCCCAACTGCTACATACTGTCGTCGCCGAGGAACGACAGTCTGGTCTATCTGACGCTGGCTGATGTTGAGCACTACCTTTCCCAGATCGCGGGACTCGACATGCCCGTTCGCGAAATCGGGTTCACGGGCGGCGAGCCGTTCATGAACCCGGACATGATCGCGATGGCGCGCGCCTCGCTCGAAGCGGGACATGAAGTCCTGATTCTCACGAACGCGATGAAACCGATGATGAGGAAGTCGACGCGCGCCGGAATCGAGGACCTGCAGCGCAGGTTTGGCAGCCGGATGACGCTCAGGATTTCGCTCGACCACTGGTCGGCGGCGCTGCATGACGAGGAACGCGGCGTCGGCAGCTTCGGCATCTCGCTGGAAGGCATGCGCTGGCTACGGGACCGGGGCGTCCGCATGACCGTGGCTGGGCGGACAATGTGGGGCGAGACCGAATCCCATGCGCGCGACGGATACGCCGCGCTATATGCGAGCGAAGGGTTCGAGATCGACGCCTACAACCCTGCCGGCACCGTCCTGTTCCCGGAAATGGACGAATCCGCCGACGTTCCGGAGATCACGACGGCTTGCTGGGACATCCTCGGCAAGTCGCCCGAACAGGTCATGTGCTCTTCTTCGCGGATGGTGATCAAGCGCAAGGGGACCGAGCACCCCGCTGTCGTTGCTTGCACGCTTCTTCCCTACGACACGCAGTTTGAGCTCGGCAGGTTTCTTAAGGAGGCGTCAAGGCCCGTCCGGCTCAATCACCCGCACTGCGCGAAGTTCTGCGTTCTCGGCGGCGCGAGCTGCTCGGCCTGAACGCGTCTTTGCCCTTCCGCGACCGGAAGGCGCCGCGATGGGGCCCTCGTGCACCGTGCTCCTTGCTGGCCAGGAGCGTTGTCAGCCGGCCATCGCGCAAAGCAGCTCGAACATGATGGAGGCTCCGAGAAACGCGGTGGCGCCGCCCTGGTCGAAGGGCGGTGCCACCTCGACAAGGTCGGCGCCCCGGATGTCGAGTCCGGCAAGATGGCGACAGACCTCGAGCGCCTGGAACGAGTTCGGGCCGCCGACCTCCGGCGTGCCGGTGCCGGGCGCGAATGCCGGATCGACGAAATCGATGTCGTAGCTCACGTAGAGCGGCTTCGTGCCGACAATCTCGCGGGCCTCTGCCATGACGTCCTCGATTCCGCGCGCAAACAGTTCCTCGATCCGAACCGTCCGTATGCCCACGCCCTTTGCAAAGTCCATGTCCTCATGGTCATACATCGTGCCGCGAAGGCCGATCTGGATCACGCGCCTCGGATCTAGGAGGCTCTCCTCGACGGCGCGGCGAAACGGCGTGCCATGGGTGAACATCTCGCCGCCGAAATAGCTGTGGAATAGATCCGTGTGGCTGTCGAAGTGAATCATGCCAAGCGGCCCTGCTGCCGCCAGGCTCCGCAGAACCGGCAGGGAGCAAAGATGGTCGCCCCCTGCCGTCAGGGGACGAATCCCGGCCTCCTGCAACCTGGCAAAATAGGTGTCGAACCGCTCCAGCGTGTCGGGAATGCTGGCCGGGTTCGGTCCGACATCGCCCAGGTCGGCACAGCTTGCAGCCTCGAAGGGGCGAATTCGCGAGACCGGGTGCTCGGCCCGGATCATGGTCGACGCATCCCGAAGCTGGCGCGGTCCGTGCCGGGCGCCTGGGCGGTTCGTCGTGCCGCTGTCCCACGGCGCGCCGACTAGGCCTATCTGGACCTCGCCGAACCGCGGGTGCCCGGGCGGCACATGCGGCAGCCGCATGAAGGTTGGCACGCCCGCAAAGCGCGGAAGGTCGAAGCCGGAGACGGGATGGAAGAAAGGATCGCTCATGACGTGAGGCTATGTTTCCGGGTCGGGAAGTTCCAGTCCGGATTTCCCTATCCGGTCGGCCACGCGCCTTTCCTCAATCACGATCTCCCTGCCGTCCGCAGGCAGCCAGCCTGCCAGCATCTGCGTGGCGACATCAACGTGTTCGACCTTCCTCAACGCGCATTCCCAGACCGTGGCCACTCTCCAGCCGGCCTCGATCAGTCTTGAGCGCACCTCGTTGTCGCGCGCGACGTTCCTTTCGAACTTGGACGTCCAGTACTCGGTGCGTGTTGCGGGCACCGTCGCGTGACGGCACCCTTCATGGCGATGCCAGAAGCAGCCATGCACGAACACGACGGCGTTGAATTTCCGAAGCAGGAGATCCGGGCGGCCGGGAACGTCCTTCGCGTGCAGCCGAAAGCGGAAACCCCGCCGGTGCAGCGCTTGCCGCAAAGCGAGCTCCGGCTTCGTGTTCCTGCCCCTGATGCTGGCCATGATCCGGGACCGCGTCTTGCTGTCAACGACATCCACCAAGGTCTCTGCACCACCCGTCCTTGCGGCCTCGTCAATGATTACACCACAAATTCCCGTTGCCGGTCCATGGTGGCGGCGGCGTTCGGGACGGCTTCGATCTCACGGACAATCCGTTCCGGCACGGCTTTCCGTGCTCAGGGGGAAGCTCCGTTCAGCAACGCCCTCGCGTCATCCGGCTTAAGCGGTGCCGGACGATTGCAGGTCGTCGTCATATTCACGAATCCCCCGTCCTCACCGGACTTCAGAAGGCCTGTCATCACTTCGACCGCATGAAGCGCGAGTTCCATCGAGCACCGGTGCGGACGGCCTTCCAGAATTGCAAGCGCCATGTCCGACAGCCCCGCCGCGCGATAGTTGGCATGATTCCCGCCCTGGTTCACGATCGAGAACGGATGGTCCCACGCATCAACGGCGCTGGGTTCCTGGTTCGCGCGTGTCATGACAAGTTCGCCTCCGAAGAAGTTCGGATCGGGCAGGTCAAGAGTGGCTTCAGTGCCGTAGAGCTCCATCGGCCTGTGCCCATGGGCCCAGACGTCCCAGCTCGTGACCAGCGTCACCACCGCGCCGCCGTGAAACTCGAGGATGCCGTGGATCGTGGTCGGTGTCCTGACCGGAATCTGCCCGCCGCGCCGCGGCTCCGAAAGGATGGTCCGTGTCGTGGCCGGCGCAGAGGTGACCGCCGCCACACGCCTGACCGGTCCGATCAGCTGGACAAGATTGGTCACGTAGTAGGGGCCGATGTCCAGGACCGGCCCCGCACCGGGGAGGAAAAAGAAGTCCGGATTCGGATGCCAGTGCTCCATCCCGTGGTTCATGAAAGATGCCGTGCCGCTTGTCACCGTCCCGATGACGCCGTCGTCCATCAAGTGGCGCGCAAGCTGGTGCGATCCCCCGAGAAACGTGTCCGGCGCCGAGCCGACGCGACAGCCCTTCTCCCCGGCGAGCCGCGCGATTTCCGCGCCTTCCTCAAGCGACAGAACAAAGGGCTTTTCCGAATACACATGCTTCCCCGACTTCAGCACTCTTGACGAAACCTCGAAATGCGCGGCCGGAACCGTCAGGTTCACCACGATGTCGATGTCGCCCGCCCCAACGAGTGCCTCGACGCTGTCATGACGGACACCGAACTCCTCCGCACGGGCACGGGCGGCCGCTTCATCGATGTCTGCAACCGCCCGGATGTCGAATCCCCTGAACATTGGCGCAAGACGAAGGTAGGCCGAGGAAATGTTGCCGCATCCGATGATGCCGACGCCGAGACTGCTCATCTGCCTCTCCGTCAAAGCGTTTTCAGAAAGCCGATGGAGCGCTCCGCGAAACGCCGGTCATCGCTGGGATTGTCATGTTCGAGAACAAGGTGCTGGCAGCCAACCTGCGCCAAGTCGGCCACGAGGGCGGTCCAGTCAAGCGTGCCGTGGCCCACGTCTGACCAGCCGTCCTCGTCAGCACATGTGCCGTCAGCCGCAATGTCCTTGACGTGGGCCGCGCCGATCCGGCTGCCAAGACGCTCGATCCACGCAAAGGGATCCTCGCCTGCGCGCACCGCCCAGGCGACGTCGAATTCGAATGCCAGCGCCGAACCGCCCTCAAGCAGGGACTCGATCGGATAGCTTCCGTCGTCCAGCGTCCGGAACTCGAAGTCGTGGTTGTGCCACCCGAAGCCAATTCCGGCGTCTGCCAGCGGCTTGCCGGCTGCCGCAAGGCGCGCGCCGAACGCGCGCCAGCCGTCGCGGTCGGCAGGTCGGTCAGCAGCATCGAGAAACGGCACGTACACGTTCCGCACCCCGAGCGTCTCGGCAATCCCCTTCACGCCGCCCGGGTCGTTCTCGACCATGTCCAGTCCGAAATGCCCGCTCGTCATCACCAGGCCTGCCTCCTCCAGTTCGGCCTTGAGCTGGCCCAGATCGACCGAAGAGGCGTAGAGGCCGCCGAATCCCTCGACCTCTGCAAGGCCAAGCTCCGCGATCATCGCGAGAGTCTTCCGTAGAGGACCGAACTTCCGGGAAGAATAGAGCTGGTAGGAATGTGACACGTGCGGAAACTCCTTTCAGGGTGGAATCATGTCGAGGGCGTGTCGGCGCGACGCACTGGCGTCCGATCTGCTTCAGAGACCATCGAAACGGTCGATGCGAACGAGTTCCTGTCAAGCAAAGTCTGCAATTCCCGTTCAGAGTCGTTCCTCGTCGCCCGCATCGAAGAGCGACGCGTCGACGGCATTGAACCCGGCCCGCAGCGAATCGCCGGTGGCCACCCTGGACTGCCCGCTGATCCGCAGCCAGAAGCGCTTGCCGTTGACGGACGTCAGGACGAGCGTGTCCGACCCGAGCGGCTCGACCACCTCCGCCTGGATGGCGAACTCAACGTCGGCTCCCGCCGCCTCGTCGCCCACGAGAACGTGCTCGGGCCGAATGCCGAGCCACGCATCTCCCGCAGCCTTGTGTTCGAACGAGTAGGAATCCAGCGGGACGGAAAGCTCGCCTGCGAGAAACCGGCCATTCTCCACCCTTCCCTGCTGGAGGTTCATGGCGGGCGAACCGATGAAGTCCGCAACATAGAGATTGGCCGGCCGGCTGTAGATCTCTCCAGGCGACGCGAGCTGCTGAATGATCCCGTCCTTCATGATGGCGATCCGGTCGGCAAGGGTCATCGCCTCGACCTGGTCGTGCGTGACGTAGATCATGGTGTTGTCGAGCCGGTCGTGCAGCTGCTTCAGCTCGACGCGCAGGTCGGCGCGAAGCTTGGCATCAAGGTTCGAGAGCGGCTCGTCGAACAGGAAGACGTCCACGTCCCGCACGAGCGCGCGCCCGATGGCGACCCTCTGGCGCTGGCCGCCCGACAGCGCGGACGGCTTCCGCTTGAGCAGCGGCTCGATCTGAAGGATGTCGGCGGCGCGCGCCACGCGTTCCTTGATCTCGCTCTTCGGAACGCGAGCGTTCCTGAGCCCGAAGGACATGTTTCCTTCGACCGACATCTGCGGATAGAGCGCGTAGCTCTGGAACACCATGCCGATGCCGCGTTCCGACGGTTCGGCCCAGGTGACGTTGCGCCCCTTGATGAAGACCTGGCCGCCGGTGACGTCGAGCAGTCCCGCGATGCAATTGAGAAGCGTGGACTTTCCGCAGCCCGACGACCCCAGGAGGACCAGGAACTCGCCCTCGAGGACCATCAGGTTCAGGCCCTTCAGGACATCGACCGACCCGAAGCTCAGGTCGAGATTCCTGATCTCGACGGACGTCGCCCCGTTCCCGCTCATGACTTCACCCTTTCACCGCGCCGGCTGCAATTCCCCTGACGAACAGGCGGCCCGACACGAAATAGATGACCAGCGGCACCAGCCCGGTCAGGATGGTCGCCGCCATGTTGACGTTGTATTCCTTCACGCCCTGCACCGAATTGACGATGTTGTTGAGCTGAACCGTCATCGGATAGATGTCCGGCTTGGTGTACACCACGCCGAACAGGAAGTCGTTCCAGATCCCGGTCACTTGGAGGATCATCGCGACCACGAAGATCGGCAGCGACATCGGCAGCATGATCTGGAAGTAGATTCCCCAGAACCCCGCCCCGTCCACCCGCGCCGCCTTGAAGAGCTCCTCGGGAAGCGACGTGAAGTAGTTCCTGAACAGCAGCGTCAGGATTGGCATTCCGAAAATCGAGTGCACGATCACCAAACCCCAGAGCGAGCCGTAGAGACCGATCTCGCGCAGCAGGATCACGATCGGATAGAGCATGACCTGGTAGGGAATGAACGCCCCGAAGATCAGGATGGTGAAGAAGACGTTCGCCCCCTTGAACCGCCAGTTGGCAAGCGCATAGCCATTCACGCTGGCGATCGCGATCGATACGATCACGGAAGGCACCGTGATCCGGACGGAATTCCAGAACCCGCGCGACAGGCCGTCGCAATTCAGTCCGGTGCAGGCCTCGGCCCAGGCCTTGACCCACGGCTGGAACGTGATTTCCACCGGCGGGGAGAATATGTTGCCGAGCCGGATCTCGGGCATGCCTTTCAGCGAAGTCACGATCATCACGTAGAGAGGCAGCATGTAGTAGAGCGCCACCATGATGAGAGTGCCGTAGAGGAAGATGTTGCGCCGCGAGAAGGTCCGGCGCGGCTTCGGCCCGTGGGCCCCCTCGAATCCTGCAGCTGCCTCAGTCACGCTTCCGGCTCCCGAATTCGAGGTAGGCCCAGGGGATGATGACGATGGCCACGGCCAGAAGCATCATGGTCGATGCCGCGAAGCCCTGCCCGAGGTTCTGGCGGAGGAACATCGTGTCGTAGACGTACTTCGCCGGCACTTCCGAAGCGATCCCCGGTCCGCCGCTGGTCTGGGCGACGACAAGGTCGAACACCCGGACTATGCCGCTCGCGATCAGCACAAGCGTGGTGATGAAGACCGGGCGCATCATCGGGATGACGATGAAGATGTAGGTCTTCCAGGTCGGAATCCCGTCGACCCGGGCGGCCTTCCAGATTTCCTGGTCGATGCCGCGCAGCCCGGCCAGCATCAGGACCATGATCAGACCCGTGCCCTGCCAGAGCCCGGCGATCAGGATGCCGTAGATCACGATGTCCTGGTTGTAGAGCGGATCGAACTCGAAGCTCGCCCAGCCCAGGCTCCGCACGATGTTCTGCACCCCGAAATCCGGATTCAGGATCCATTGCCACACGAGGCCCGTGACGATGAACGACAGGGCGAACGGATACAGGATGATTGTGCGGAACGTGTTCTCGAACCGGATTTTCTGGTCGAGAAGCGCGGCAAGCACGAAGCCGATGACGAGGCTGAAGATCAACGAACAGATCCCGTAGATCATCAGGTTCTCGATCGAGACGATCCAGCGATTGGTGTTCCAGAGCCGTTCGTACTGATCCAGTCCGACCCACTTGGCCTTGGGCAGGAGCTTCGAATTGGTGAAGGAGTAGACAACCGTCCAGAGCGTACCCCCGACAAAGACGCAGAGCGCCGTCAGGATCATGGGGATGGCGGCTATCTTGGCCATCAGATTCCTGAACAACGCGTTCGGTCTGGCCGCTGTTGCCGCCACGGTCGCCCCTATTCAGAGATTGACGGCGGGGCCATGTCTGGCCCCGCCGATACTTGCATCAATCCGCGTTCGCGATGATGTCGGCGTAGCGCTCCTGGGCGTCCGCCGCCGAGATCGAGCTGTCAGCCCAGAACTCGGTCATCAGGTCCTCGATCTGACCAAGCGTGTCGGGTGACAAGGTCTGGTTGGCGTCAGGCAGGATGTTGCCCTGCGCCAGAATGGCCAGTCCCTTCTTCATGCAGTCGTTTGCTGCCGCAAGATCGACATCGCCGCGCACTGGAAGCGACCCCTTCTTGAGGTTGAACGCCACCTGGACTTCCTTCGAGAGCATCAGCGAAGCCAGCTCCTTCTGTGCAGCTTCCACATCGGAATCGGACTGCTTGGGGAAATAGAAGGCGTCGCCGCCTGTCGAGATGATCTCGTTCACGCCAAGACCCGGCAGGCAGGAATAGTCCTTTCCGGCCATCTGCTCCGCGACCTGGAATTCGCCTTGCGCCCAGTCTCCCATGATCTGGCCGCCGGCCTTGCCTGTGATCACCAGGTTGGTCGCCTGGTTCCAGTCCTGAACGTTCGAGCCCTGGCGCATCTCGCGTGCGGCCGCAGCCGCCTCGAAGACCTTGGCGTATACCGGGCCAGCCGCGACTTCAGCGTCCTTGTCGACGCTCACCGCTGCCCAGGCCTCCGGACCGGCAAGCGCGATCGTGATCACCCCGAACGCGCCGGACGCCTGCCAAGGCTGATTGCCCATCGCAAGCGGGACGATGCCGGATTCGCGAAGCTTGGGAGCCGCGGCCACGAATTCGTCCCAATTCGCCGGAACCGGAACGCCCGCCTGTTCGAACGCCGCGTGGCTCAGCCAGATCCACTGCCATGAGTGGATGTTCACCGGCACGCAATAGACACGCCCGTCGATGGTGCAACTGTCGAGTAGCGAAACCGGATGCACGATGTCGCGCCAGCCCTCCGCCTCGGCCACGTCGGTAAGGTCGAGCATCAAGCCGGCCTCGACCAGCTCTTCTGCCTGCCGGCCATGGTTGAACTGGGTGGCGCCCATTGGATCACCCCCGGTGATTCGGCTGATCATGATCGGACGCGCCACGCCACCGGATCCGGCAATCGCGCCGTCAACCCAGGTGTGCTCGGTCCTTTCGTTGAACGCCTTTGCAAACTCGGCAACAGCCGCCGCTTCGCCACCGCTGGTCCACCAATGCGTGACTTCGAGGTCCACGGCATGGGCCGCACCTGCGGCGCACATCGCGGTCCCGCAAAGCAGACTCTTGAACGATTTCATCATTTTCTCCCTGTTGTCATTTCAGATTGCGGGGCAGGTAAGTCAATTGGGCGCCCAAGGCAAGCCAGATTGCCCAAGACACAATCGGCCAATGCTTTTCCCCCTGAATTTCAAAGAGTTGCTGTCTTTGCGGAACTTCCCCGCCCGCGCCGCTTCCGATCGACCGTTCGTTCGTGACGTGAGGTCCACGTACCGTCAAGACCGCAACCGCCGGCCCTCAGGATCAAAGTGAGGCTGCGCGAGACGCCTTGCTCCGCGACGTTCCCCGAGAATCTCGATTTCGACTTCCAGATCCTCCGATGCCAGTTCGGCTGGAACAAGGCCAAAGGCAATCGACCGGTCCTGCCAATGCGAATACCCGCCCGACGTGCAGAATCCGACCACGCTATCCTGATGCCAGATCGGCTCCCATGCGACGACGTCCGCGTCGTCCGCGTCAACCTCGAAGGCGCAAAGGCGGCGCGCCGGGCCGGCATCGCGTTCGCGTTCGGCAGCAGCGCGCCCGATGAAGTCGCCGTTCTTGCCGAATGCGATGAACCTGTCGAGGCCGGTTTCAGCGGCGGTATAGTCCTGTGAATACTCCCGCTGCCAGGAACCGAAGAAGCGATCAAGCCGGAGCGACATCATCGCACGCATCCCGAAGGGACGAAGCCCGAATTCGCGACCGGCCTCGCTCAGCACCTGCCACAGATGCCGCTGCGAGGCCAGGTCGCAGTAGATTTCGTAGCCAAGATCCCCGGTATAGCTCACGCGCTGCACGATGCAGTCGGCCATCCCCAAGTTGAGTCTCCGCACACCGAGGAACGGAAACGCCTCGCTCGACACGTCCACCCTGCAGGCACCCGCCAGAAGGTCGCGCGCCTGCGGGCCGGCAATCTGAAAGCCGGTCCGCAGGTCGGAGATGTTCCGAACGGACACCTCGTCCGCTTCCGAAACGTGCTTCTCGAACCAGCGAAGATGGAAATCCTGGCTGCCGTAGCTGGCGGTCAGCTGGTATTCGTCTTCGGCAAGACAGGACACGGTGAAGTCTCCCACAAGACGACCGGACGGTGCCAGCATCGGAGTCAGGCCGAGGCGGCCGGGCCGAGGAACGCGACCGGCCATGATCCGGTCGAGCCAAGCCCGCGCCCCCGTCCCCTGCACCAGAAACTTGCTGAAGTTGTGCACCTCGTTGATCCCGACCCGCTCCCGCACGTGCCGGACCTCCTGCCTGACTGCATCCCACGCATTGGAGCGCCGGAAGCTCGGGGATTCCAGCCGAGGCTCTCCCGGCAGGGCGAAGTAGTTCACGACCTCAAGGCCGTAGACCTCGCCAAACACCGCATTCATCCCGTCCCAAATGTCGTACATCGGCGTCGTGCGAAACGGTCGTGCGGCTGGCAGTTCCTCGTTCGGGTAGCTGACGGAGAATCTTCGCCGGTAGTTCTCGATCACCTTGGGAACGGTGTAGCCGGGCGTCGTCCAGCGCCCGTAGCGGGACACGTCCATGGCTCGCGGATCGCGCTCGGGCTCGCCTTCGATCATCCATTGCGCCAGCGCAAGGCCGACGCCACCGCCTTGGCTGAAACCGGCCATCACCGCGCATGCGGACCAGTAGTTCCTCAGCCCCGGCACGGGACCGACCAACGGATTGCCGTCAGGTGCAAAGGTGAACGGACCATGTATCGCGCGCTTGACCCCGGCGCGCTCAAGTATCGGGAACCGACGATAGGCGAAAGCCACGGACTCCTCGATCTTGTCGAACTGGTCGTTCAGGAGTTCATGTCCGAATTCCCAGGGCGTGCCGTCCACGGCCCAAGGCTCGCAGGGCTGCTCGTAGAAGCCGATCACGAACCCCTTGCCTTCCTGCCTCAGATAGCTTTCGCCTCCCGGATCAATGACATGCGGAATCTCCTCCTTTCTTGCCGCGACTTCCGGAACATCCTCAGTCACGAGATACTGGTGTGCCATCGGCAGCAGCGGCAGATAGATGCCCGCCATCGACGCGACTTCCCTTGCCCACAGGCCTCCGGCATTGACCACGTGCTCCGCAACGACAGCTCCCTTTTCTGCAACCACGTCCCAGTTCCCGTCCGCGCGCATGTTGGTCTCGACCACGCGGTTGCGCGTGACGATTTCGGCGCCGCCCATCCGTGCGGCCTTGGCATAGGCGTGAGTGGTCCCGGACGGGTCAAGGTGACCGTCAAGAGGATCGTAGAGCGCACCCAGAACGCCGTCTACATTCACGAAATCCGCGATCTCGACGATCTCGGCGGGGGTCAGCATCCGGGTCTCCAGCCCCATGTACCGATGCTTGGCGCGCTCGGCCGTGAGCATGTCCAGCCGCTCGGGAGTGTCGGCCAGGGTCAGCCCTCCACAGTGATGCAGGCCGCAGGACATGCCGGTCTTGCTCTCAAGCTCGTCGTAAAGACCGATCGTGTATCCCTGCAGGGCGGCCATGTTGGTGTCGCCGTTCAGCGTGTGGAACCCGCCTGCGGCGTGCCATGTCGACCCGCTGGTAAGGTCCGAACGCTCGATCAGCATGACATCCTGCCAACCGAGCTTGGTCAGGTGATACAGGACGGAACAGCCGACCACCCCGCCCCCAATGACCACGACACGTGCATGTGTCTTCATGTCCGCCTCCTGCTCAAGCCATTGCCTGCCCGCCGCTCAATCGACGCGCCCCCAACTCGCAAGCCGCACCCGAAACGCTTCGGCCCGTTGATCGCCTCGCTCGAGAGCAAAGATCCACGCGTGCGTCAGAAAGAAGGCAGCCGCGTCGATGTCGTCCGACGCCTCCGCCTTGTCCGCAGCCATTGCATGGAGCCTGATCAACGCGTTGCCGTCACCCGATTCATGGGCTGCGAGAACCTCGCGATCAAGGGCTGCCAGTTCGTCTCGAATCACTCGGCGGCCACCAGAGTTTCGGACATGCGCGTAGCGACCCACTGGTGGAACATGTGGGTCGGTCCGTCCATCGCCGGGGAAAACCGGCCGCCGTCAAAACCCGGAGCGCAACGCGCCGCCTGCATGCCCTCCACGACGCCGACGTCTTCGAGGAAGACCTCCTTCCACTGTTCGGTGTTCTTGTGTCGCAGGGCTTCGGACGTTTCCGGCGAAGCATAGTAGATATGGATGTGCTCCCGGGTCATGCCAGGTCCCTTTGCCTCGAGGATGATCACGAAGAAATGGTCGCGCTGAACGCCCAGCATGACGTTCGGTGCCACGGTGATGTACTCACCGGCCGTGTCCCACCTTTTCGAAAGCCCGGGAAAGTCGGGGAACTCCGTCCCGTCTTCGTCACGTATCTGCCGGTAGACCTCGGTGCCCTGGCCAAAGAACCGCCCAGGCGCTTCGATATGGTAGTGATCTTCGAGCCGGGAATAGCTGTTGAGGCCGGGATGCACCCACGGCAGATGATAGCTCTCGCAGAAGTTCTCGACCGCAAGCTTCCAGTTCGTGCGGCAATCCAGCTGAAAGCGGCTGTCCGGACCGCCATGATGGATCGGAACGTCGAATTCCGCCCAGCGGGCGATGAGGTCGGCATGCAGGTCGCCGAATTCGGGAGCGTCTCCCGAGAAGTTGACGAACACGACATCCATCCAGACATGCGTCCGCACCTCGAGCAGTCCGAGGTTCTCGCGCCTGATCCCCGGGTGGGAGTTCCTTCCTGGTCCGCCGACATGCGGCGTCGCGACCAGCCTGCCCTCGTGGCTGTAACACCAGGAATGATAGGGGCAGCGGATCGCGCCCTCGATCCTGCGCGGCTCCGTCACGAGAATCATGCCGCGATGGCGACACACGTTCTGGAACGCGCGGATCCGGCCGTCGTTTCCCCTGATGACGAAGAGCGGAACGCCCAGGAAGTCAATCGGGCGAGCGTCGCCTGGTTCCGGCACATCGGCAGCGACGCAGATGCCCGCCCAGGTCGAGAACCAGAGCCGCTCGCGTTCGCGCCCGTACACCTCTTCGGACGTGTAATGTGCGTTGGGCAGTCCGTTGGCCGTCTCCACGGACCGCAGCACGGATGCCAGATCAGCTTGTGTCATGTCAGCCCCTCCAATGGATGTCACGCAGGCCGCTCCAGAGGAACCGGGAAAGGATGGCAACTGCCGCTATGCGGTCGCGCCCTTTCGCGACACGTCCTGTTCCGTGAGCGTCACGGCATGCATTTGCACGACCTTGCCCTTGGCGGCGGCCTCCTGTGCGGCAAGGCCCATCTCTACCGCACGGGCACCGTCATGAAGCCGGACCTCCGGCTCGCCGTGATTCCTCAACATTTCGAGGAATCGCACATGCTGGTAGTATGTCGCGCCATTGTGATCGCCGATGGCCTGCAGTTCCGGATCGATCGGAATGTCGACCGACCACGAGCCCCTGGGATCGCGGGGAGAGACCACCACCTGCGACCGGGGCGGCGACCCCAGACGCTCGGGCCAGAAACGTGGCGGACCCGGCACGCGTGCCTCGATCTTGCCTTTCGGCCCGACCGCCGTCAGTTCTTCCTGGTAGGCCGAACCGTCCGCATACATGCAGAGCTCGAGCATCGCGCGACGGCCGTTGTCGAATTCGACGATGACATAGGCGCCATCCCAGATGTCGGGCGTTTCGCCGCCGTAGTCTTCGTTCAGATGATTGACGTCCTGTCCGGCCGAGGCCATGACGCGCTCGGGCTCGCCTCCAAGGATGTGCCGCATCAGGTCGAAGAAATGGCAGCACTTCTCGACAAGCGTTCCGCCCGTGTTGCGATTGAACCTGTTCCAGTCGCCGACCTTGTGCAGGAACGGAAACCGGTGCTCGCGAATGGTGAGCATCGTCGGGCCGCCGGTGGCCTGGTCAACCTCCTCGATGAACGACTTGATGGGCGGCATGTAGCGATACTCCATGCCGACCCAGACCGGTGCCGGATACTCGTCAGCCAGTCCCAGAAGCCGCTTCGCATCAGTTGGACGGGTATAGAGCGGCTTTTCGATCAGCAGCGGCAGCGGACGCGTGCGCGCGATCGCTTCGAACTGTGCGGCATGAAGGTGGTTGGGTGAGGCGATCACCAGGCAGTCAATATCTGGATCGGCAAGAAAGCCCGCCAGCGATTCATGCATTCGCGCAGCAGGAACGGCCGCCCGTGCCGCTTCGGCCATCTGTGCGTCTGGCTCGAAAATCGCCGAGACCCGGACATCCGGCAATTGCGCGATGTTTCGGACGTGCTCCTGCCCCATCATTCCGCAGCCGACAATTCCGTAATTGATCACTTCCGACATTCCGGACCTCAACTCAACCGCGACACTCAGCGGCAACGCGTGGAAACGTGCCAAGTCTTCGAGATATCAACGATTCCCAAATCCAGCGTCAAGCATTGACGCGCACCCTGGACAGCAATGACGGCAGGTCCTCGCAATGCCAGCCCGGCACGCGGCAAGCGCGAACGCGCTCCTCGACCTTGGATCCCGCCACTCCAACGGCCTTCATCGGGAATGCGCGAAGCATTGCAAATGGAACCCCGGGTGCGTGGCGGGGTTTCAGACGCCGCAAGTTGAAGACTCCGGCAGCATGGTCTGCACTCGGTCCACGTCGGGATCCCAGTTCTACGGCCTCTCGCCTCCGCGCTGATAGCGCATGAATGCAAATCTTCGGCCGTCCGGCGACCAGCACGGCACGTTGATGGTTCCCTGGCCGCCAACGAGCGCCACGAGCGATCGGGCCTGGCCGGTGGCACGCTCCAACAGGCGCAATTCCACGTCGCGGTCCGATGGATGGCCTGCGGTGCCTGGCGCATAGGCGAGAAAGAGCACATGGCGACCATCGGGAGAGGGATGCGGAAACCAGTTCACGCTGGTGCCGTCGGTCATCTGCTGCGGTTCGCGCCCGTCCGGCCTGACGCGCCAGAGCTGCATGCTTCCGCCACGATCCGAATTGAACCAGATCCACTCCCCGTCCGGCGAGTAGTCCGGTCCGTCATAGTGGTGCGGCCCGCCGATCACTATGGCCTCGCCGCTTCCGTCCGTGGTGCAAGTGGCGATGCAGAACTCGCCGTTTCGGACGGCGGTGTAGGCGAGCTGACCACCGTCCGGGGACCAGCCATGCCACCAGGATGGCGTCGTCTCCGTGATCCGCCGGGGACGGCCGCCTTCGACGGAGACGGTGTAGATGCACGACTTGCCGCCTTCGGAGTTGTCCGACACCGCCAGGAGGGAGGCATCGGGGGCGACGCCGTGGTCGTTGTTGATCCGCGAAAGCCCGCCGGTATCGATTTTATTCAGCGCGGGCACTTCGAGCGGCACACGATACAACCGTCCGCTGCCATTCACGATGAGCGATCCGTCATCCGGCATCCAGTTCGGCGCCTCGATCAGGAACGAAACGCTCAGCACCGTTTCGACATGATCAGTGCCGAGGTCATAGATTTCGAGATTGCTGCGCATCGACTTGTCCTTTCACATGTTCGATAGGGTCCGGTCATCCCCGAATTCTGGCAGGTACGGCGACTGGAGCCCGGGACTCTTGACCCAAGACGGACAGGCTGTTGTCCAGGTTCGCTTCACGAATCGCCCGCAGCAGAGTGACTCTGATCGGCAAGGCATGCCGGCGAGGAACTGCAAAGGCCGATCTGTCCTGCAAGGAAGTCGAATCGTGCAGCGTCCGCTGAGCCGAGGCGCCGCCGCCATCCTAACGCCAGCTGCCTTGATCCGTTCATCCCAAGGTGCCGCAAGCCGGCGCAAGTCGCGCTCGCTGTCGACGATCGCCCGAAGGAGTCTCCGTCCCGTCACCCCGTCTATGTCGCTGACGGCCGGGTCCAGCAGCACGTTCATTTCCGCCAGCGTCTTCCTCTCTAGGCTCCCTGCCGCGTATCGCCACCCGTGGCCGGTATGGCTGCTTCTTTCGCAGCTGTATCGTACCGCGTCTGCTCCGGAACGGGGCGGTTATGCCGTCCGGATCCACGGGTGCACTACCCGGTCGATGCCTCCTTCGCCAGCGGCAGCGGCGCATTGGCCGAGTTCTTGAACTCGACAGTCGTAAAGATGAGATCAGTGTCGCCGATGTTCTCGAGGCTGTGGGTCATGCGTTCACCTTTCGAAAAAGTGAAATGCTTCGTATCGCCGGCCTCGTATTCGACGTCGAAATGCGATCCGTCGGGTTGATGACTGCGTGCCCTGCCCGGGCCGTGAATGGTCCAAAAATAGTCGAGCACATGGGTGTGAACCTTCAACCGTTCACCCGGACGGGCCTGGATATGCCAGACCCGCACTCGGTCGGTCTCAGACACCAATCGGCTTCCGACTTCACCGTTTTCCGCACGATCGACAAACTCTTGGGTCAGGTCCACGTCCACTACTCGACCTCCGTCCAAAAGATCACGAGAGCCGCAATTCTCAGCGGCATGGACTGGTTGAAATAGATCATCTGCAAACGCGCGCCCTTCTCGCCGAAGACCTTGTTTCTCAGATGAGACGCGCCGCTCGGGGCGCGCGACATCTCGTCGGAGTCCGCCGTGACTCCGCCGGCGCCCTCCACACGGCGAACGAACTTGATCTTCGGGAGATCGCCTTTAGGGGAATTCAGCAAGGACAGGCCCTTCAAAGCAAGTAGTTGAAAGGCGGCATCGCCTTGCTCGACCGTCAAGGTGCCGCCAATCAGCCCGGCACTCCTCAGCCCACCAATGATCCAAGGCAACGCGCCGGATGCGTAGATGATGTCGGCGATCTGCGCATGTGCGACGAAGTCTGCCACGGCGTCGGGTACGGGCAGCAGTTCGAAGTCCAGTTCAAGCAGACGATCTTCGGGTGTCGCCCTCATTGCGTCTCCAAGCTTCATTTGTCCTCCCGCACATTCTGCCATTGAGGGTGCACCGATCCAATACGTCAATCCAGTCTAGCTGCGCGACTTCGCGCAATGCCGGCCAGGAAGGAATGTGCGCCAAGACGGTAGGCCCATGACGCGGGCGGCAAAAGAGATTTCTTCAATTGAAGGTTTAGGCGTGCGCGCACTCGAAGCCGGAACTCTCCTCTATGTCTGAGGTTGAATTTCAAGAAACTTGATCCGTCGTTCTTTGCCGCAAACGCGGGTTGAGACTTGCACACCTGCATTGCCAGGGCAGGCCAATCCAACGGGCTCGCTGACGGTGTGTGACAAGAGCCGTGAGGCCCTTGAGCCCGGCGATGCGGACATGACGCTCGGCATTTGGCAGTCTACGTTCTACGCCATGGCCTTGACCGAACCCTGCCGCAGAATGGATCCTGGATTGACGCACTTGCACGGTGGAATCGCAACGTGGGCGCTACGCGCGGAGACGGCGTCATGGCACCTTCTGGCATCGTAGGCCGCATCTCCGGCGAAATTGGCGATCTCCTCATCTGGCGGATTCTTGTCGAGCCGGCTTGGAGACTCTGGCGCGTCGCCGATGTTGCTTCGGATGACCTCGACAGACCGAACTGCCGGTGTTGCTTCATCGACACCGACGTGGACTTTGCGCCAAAGGCGTTTCTTCTTGCCGCCAGGCTTGCGGACGATTCACTCGCCTTCTCTCGTAGCCTTGATACCAGTCGCGTCAATGAGCAGGTGCAACACCCCCGTGCCAGGGTGACAGGAATTGCTGACGTTCAGCGTCTTCTGTCGCCGGAACAGCGTACGTAATCCGAAACCGTCCGGTTCAGGCCGATCAATTGCAACAGGCCTGCCACCGGTCCTGTGGTCTGCCGATGCGGGATCCCAAACAGCATCTCGGCGTCAGGCGGATCTGGATCACGACATCGCTGAAGCGCCGAGTTCATCGTCTCCAAGCCGGATGACAGGCTCTGGCGGCTGATCAGTCAACGGGCACTGGATTCTGGCTCGCACGGCGTCGACCATCAAGTTCGCCCCCCGCGAACTCGCGGATCAGGCCGGCAACATGGAGCAGTATCCCTGGACCGGCATTGGGTGCCTCCGATCCCGATGCGGTGCCGCCATGTTCGGTTCCTTCGACCAAACCCCGTCAGAATTCGAAGCCGGCAAGCGGATGGACATTTGGTCGTTCATCTTCTCGGGTAATCCGCATATGGACGGGTGCAAGGCGTTCGGCGTGCGGCTGCTGCCGGAACTGAAGTCATGCTCGCTGGCACATGACAATGGCCGTGTATCTGACGCTGTTGTGGCAACCCCGCCAGGCGAAGGAGAATGAAGACAATGGAGCGCGTGGGAATCTGCGATGACGTCGAGTTCAGCCGCATTGCCTACGGACTGTGGCGCGTCGGCAACGACGATGACACTTCGCCGTCGCACATCCGCGCCAAGATCGAGGCCTGCCTCGAACAAGGGATCACGACCATCGACCAGGCAGACATCTACGGCGGCTACACGGCGGAAGGACTGCTCGGCGCTTGCCTCAAGGAAAGCCCTGGACTGCGCGAAAGGCTGGAAATCGTCACCAAGTGCGGCATCGTCGCACCCGCCGGGAGGTACGCTTCTGCAGGGGTCAAGCACTACGACACGACGGCTGAACACATCTCCGGATCCATTGATACGTCGCTTTCCGAAATGGTTACGGACCGCATAGACCTCCTTCTCGTCCACCGTCCCGACCCGTTCATGGATCCCGAAGAGACCGGGCGCGCACTGGACAACGCCGTAGTCTCTGGGAAGGTTCGCGCAGTCGGGGTCTCGAATTTCCGGCCTTGGGACTGGACGCTTCTGCAGTCTGCGATGTCGACGCCGCTATCGACCAACCAGATCGAGATCAGCCTCGCCGAAACGACTCCCCTGGCAAACGGCGACTTGGCCTTCCTTCAGGAACGGCGGATACGCCCCATGGCATGGTCGCCTTTGGGCGGTGGGTCGCTTCTTGCCGGCGAAGGCGACCTGCGAACGGCGATCTCGAAGATCGCCATCCGGCATGGGGTCGGCGAAGCCGCCGTGGCCGTAGCATGGCTCCTGGCGCACCCGGCGGGCATCCTTCCCGTCATGGGAAGCAACCGGATCGACAGGATCCGCATGTTCGGCGATGCGCTCAAGGTCGGCATGGACCGGGAATCCTGGTTTGAACTGTACGCAAGCGCGCCCGGTGTCGACGTGCCCTGACGCGGCCTCCTGCCCGCCGCAAGCAAAGCCATCGCTTGCTGCGTGGAATCGCTTCGCGAGGATCGAGGAGCTGGTCAATGCGAATTCGCCGCAAACTCGCGGTCTGGACCGGATTCTTGCCGGACTGATCCCGGACTCTCGCAGGCGGACGAATTCAACCACTCTGCCGCCCTGACACCCGTCCCAGAGCGGGCCGCCCGACAGGCGTTGACCCGAAACTCCGCACCGCTACAGTCTTCATCGGCAACGAGGAGACGGTCATGGACGGCAGCGGCAGGGATACGGGCGCCGATGACTGGGGCCCGTTCGGGCGACCATTGTTCGACGATCCCTCTGCACTGGCACTGAGCCGTGTCGGTGTCGTCGACGTCGGTTCGAACTCGGTCCGAATGGTCGTGTTTGACGGTGCGGCTCGATCTCCTGCGTACTTCTTCAACGAGAAGGTCATGGCGGGCCTTGGAGCCGGCCTGGCCGAAACCGGCTGCCTCAGCCCCAGCGGAAGGATCCGGGCAATGGCAGCCCTGCGGCGCTTCCAGGGTCTTGCCGAGGCAATGGGCCTGGAGCCATTGACAGCCGTGGCCACCGCCGCCGTGCGCGAAGCTGAGGACGGACCCGAGTTCTGCGAGGAGGTCCTTCGCCAGACCGGCCTCACGCTCTGGGTGATTGCCGGCGAGGAGGAGGCACGGCTCTCGGCACAGGGCGTTCTTCTTGGCTGGCCGGGGGCATACGGCCTGGCTTGCGACCTTGGCGGCGCGTCCATGGAACTGGCGGAACTGCGAGACGGGGTGGTCGGAAGCAGGCTGTCTTCGCAACTTGGCCCCCAGCGACTGCGAGTCGTGAAGGGCGGCAAGAAGGGCCTGGGCAGATTTCTGAAGCAGCAGGTGGGCGCGCTTGCCGCTTCCATGGGACCCCAGCGCGACCGGCTCTTCCTGGTCGGCGGATCCTGGCGGGCGATCGCGCGAATCGACATGGCCAGGCGCGGCTATCCGCTGGCTGCACTGCACGAATACCGGATGAGCCGGAAGGCAGTCTACAGAACGATCGAGTTCATCGAGGAATGCGATCTGGAGGCACTGCGAATACGCGTCAGACTGGGCGAAGGCCGCATGGAACTGCTGCCGCTCGCCGCACAGCTCCTGAAACACCTCGTACGCGAGTTCAAGCCCTACGACATCGCCGTCTCCAGCTACGGCATACGCGAGGGCATGCTCTACGAACAGATGCCGCAGGGGATTCGCGACCGGGACCCGCTGATCGAAGCCTGCCGCTTCCACGAGGCCAAGGACGCGCGGATGCCAGGATTCGGACGGCGCCTCTATGACTTCGTCCTGCCGCTGTTCTCGGGGCGCGGCGCCCCAGACAAGCGCCTCATCAAGGCCGCGTGCCTCCTGCATGACGTGAGCTGGCGCGCCCACCCTGATTACCGTCACGAGGTCTCCTTCGAAGAGGTCACACGCGCAAATTTCGGGGGCATGACCCACCAGGAACGCGTGTTCTTGGGAGTCGCGCTGTTGCATCGCTACAAGAACAGTCGCGCGGACTCGCCCTTCCAGGACCTGCTCGACCTGGTCGAGGAGACGGACCTGCGATGGGCCGAGATTCTCGGAAAGGCCCTGAGATTCGGCGCCATGCTCACTGCGTCCGAAGACGACAAGATGGGAGCGCTCAGGTACTATCCAAAGCGCAAGTGCCTGGAACTTCGCTTGGCACCGGGCACCCGCGACTTGTACGGCGAGGTCGCCGAGGCCCGTCTGAGCTCCCTGGCCGGCGCCCTTGGCGGCGTGAAGGTCGTGGTCAAGGGCCGCTGAATCGCCGCGCAGCAAGTCACGCCTGCACGGCTGCCTTCGGTCGGGCGCCAACCGCGCAGAGCAACTGTGCAGGTGCGACTCCTACAAGTCGAGGCACCAGCGCATGATGGCCTTCTGGACATGAAGGCGGTTCTCGGCCTCGTCGAAAATTTTCGAGTTGGGGCCGTCCAGGACCTCGTCGGTTGCCTCTTCGCCTCGGTGCGCAGGCAGGCAGTGCATGAACAGTGCGTCGGACTTCGCATGTGCCATCAGCTCCTCGTTGACCTGATACGGCTGAAGCTGCCGCCGACGACTTTCCTTGATCGCCGGGCTGTCGTGCATTGAGATCCAGGTGTCGGTAACTACCAGGTCGGCCCCGCTCACGGCCTTGACCGGGTCGGAATTCAACTCGACGGAAGCGCCCTTGGCCCGCGCAAGCTCAACGAACTCCGCTTCTGGAGTCAGGTCCTCCGGCCCCGTCACGACCAATTCGAACCCGAACTGCCCGGCGGCGTGCAGGAACGATGCACATACATTGTTGCCGTCTCCGACCCAGACCACTTTCCTGCCGGCAATTGGGCCGCGATGCTCTTCGAAGGTCATCACGTCCGCCATGACCTGGCAGGGATGCGTCCGGTTCGTTAACCCGTTTATCACTGGCGCTGAGGCATGGCGGGCGAGTTCAAGAAGAGACTCCTCCTCGAATGTGCGGATCATCACGAGATCCACGTAGCGCGAAAGCACCCGGGCGGTGTCCGCGATGGTCTCGCCGTGGCCGAGCTGGATTTCGCTGCCAGACAGGATCAGCGTCCTGCCGCCCAATTGACGCGTTCCGACGTCGAACGAAACGCGGGTACGGGTCGACGGCTTCTCAAAGAGCAGCGCAACCATTCGACCCGCCAACGCCCGCGTATCGTCTTCCGCGCCCCTTGGACGACCAGCACGCGCGTCCTTCATTGACTTGGCCTGGTCGAGAATGCCGCGAAGATCTCCCGCGTTGACATTGTGGATGTCGAGAAAGTGTCTCATGCGAGTCGTGCCCGTTCGATCGTCGTTGCCGTCACGCAGCCTTGGCCGCCGTCGCTGCCTTGTCCAGACGAGTCAATGCTTCAGCAATTTCGTCGTCGCTGATGGTCAGTGCCGGCAGAAGACGAACCACGTTGTCACCGGCAGGAACCGTGATGATGCCGGCGTCAAAGCCGGCCTTGACAACGTCTGCGTTGGGCAACTTGCACTTGATGCCGAGCATCAGGCCCTCGCCTCGAATGCCCTCGAACACGTCAGGGTGTTCCGCAACCAGCCCTTCGAGCTTCTGGCGCAGCAATCCCGCCTTGCGGTTCACTTCCGCAAGGAACGCATCGTCGGCAACTGTCTTCATCACCGCGTTCCCGACCGCCATCGCAAGCGGGCTGCCGCCGTAGGTCGAGCCATGGGTTCCGACGGTCATGCCGGAGGCCGCATGCTCGGTGGCCAGCACCGCGCCAAGCGGAAATCCGCCTCCGATTCCCTTGGCGATCATCATGATGTCTGGCGTGATCCCTGCCCGCTCATGTGCAAAGAGCCTTCCGGTCCGTCCCATTCCGCACTGTACCTCGTCCAGGATCAGCAATGCGCCAGCGTCGTCACAAATTCGACGAAGCGCCTTCAGGGACTCGTCCTGCAGAGGCACGATACCGCCTTCGCCCTGCACGGGTTCGACAATGATGGCTGCACACGACTCCGTAACCGCGTTGCGAACGGCACCAATGTCGCAGAATGGGACCTGCGCGAATCCAGGCAGCAACGGACCAAATCCCTTGACCATTTTCTCCGCTCCCGATGCGGCGATGGCTGCGCTTGAGCGACCATGAAAGCAGCCCTCGAAAGCGACGATTTCGACACGTTCAGGCTGGTCATTCTCGTAATGGTACTTTCGGACCATCTTTACGGCGAGTTCACAGGCTTCAGTGCCGGAGTTCGTGAAGAACACGGTGTCGGCGAAAGTTGCCTCGACCAGACGGTCCGCAAGTTCGACCTGTCCCGGGATTTCATAGAGGTTCGAGACATGCCACAGCGAGCCCGCCTGAGACGTCAGCGCATCCACCAGTATCGGATTGGCGTGACCGAGCAGTGTCACCGCGATCCCCGAACCCATATCGAGATAGCGTCGCCCGTCCGCCTCGAAGAGCCAGCTGCCTTCGCCCTTCACGAACTTGAGGGGCGCACGGGAATAGGTGGGCAGAATGGACGGTATCATTCGGTCTTCCTTTCGACAGGTTTCTAGACGTGCCAGTGGTGACTGACCAAGTCAACGATGACGGAAATGGGCGTGCAGTTTCGGACGCAGATTCAGCGTCGGCGTCGGAGCAAAGAATTTGCGGCGCACGTCATGGACCGACGCATATGCAAACTGCAGACCAAAGGAAAGGGGAAACTTGAAGCTGTTTGCAGTCACGTTGTGGGCGGGTCGGCGCACCAGGAGATTGTTCGAAGAGTCGCAGCACTCAATCGGGAATCGAAACCGAAATCGAGGATTTCAAGACCTAGACTGACGTCAATGTCGCCTCCGCTGGGACCAGCTACAGCTGTCTCGGGCGTAGTTCGTCAGAGGTTCCCAAGAGACTATGTGCTGGAGGCAGACCCTTGCAACGTCTTCCCGCATCACTAAAATGGCTCTGTTCGAAGAATGCAGGAATTCCCCATGTCGTGGACAGACGAGCGCGTAGAAGGTCTCAAGAAAATGTGGGCGGAAGGCAAGTCCGCCAGCCAGATCGCCAAGGACCTGGGTGGCGTCACCAGGAATGCGGTCATAGGCAAGGTGCATCGCCTGGGGCTGTCCAACCGTGCCGGGGCGTCGGCACCCACGCCCGAAAAGAAACCTTCCCGCGCGTCGGCAACTAAGCCCGCGACGCGGACAAAGACCACCCAAGTGCGCGTTGTGGAAGTGGCGGTCGCCCCCCGCAAGCCCATAGTTCCGGCCGGACAGCCACTGCCGCCGCAGCCTTCCGCAAACGAGATCAGTCCGGAGGCGCTCGAAAACGTGCGCAAGGTGGAAAAGACGGCGAAGAAGATCGGGCTCCTGGAATTGACGGAACGGACCTGCAAGTGGCCGATCGGGGATCCCGCAACCGACGAATTCTGGTTTTGCGGCCTGGCCGTGCAGCAGGGCAAGCCCTACTGCGAGGCCCATGTGGGCGTCGCGTTCCAGCCCATGTCCAACCGGCGCGACCGGAGGCGATAGCCCCTTCGCGCAAGCGCTTCAACCTGATCCGGCTATCGAACCGCCTCCGACGCAAGCTTCTCGACAAGTGTCTCAAGCGCCCTTCGGTAGCCTTCGCCCAGGAGACGGCCTTTCGGGTCAAACTCCTTTTGGGCGTTGGCAACCATGACCTCGGGGCCTGTAAGGAGTCTCGGCTGAAACGTGTTGAGGGCAAGCCGCAAGGCATACTGCGCCCGTGCCCCGCCCGCGCGTCCCGCAGTCGCTGACATGATGGCAACCGGCTTGTCGCGCAATGGATTGCCTTCGCCCCGGCTCACCCAATCGAGGGCATTCTTGAGAACGCCCGAGATCGACTGGTTGTACTCTGGCGTGGATATGGCCACGGCGGCCGCCGCTTCGATCTGCCGCTTGATGCGGGCGGCCGCCTCCGGAATGCCATCCGCCTCTTCGACGTCGCCGTTGTAGAGCGGCATGTCGAGGTCGGCCATCACGGTGTCCCCCGGCCAATGCCGTCCCGCGGCAGCAAGAAGCTTGCGGTTAAATGAACCCTGGCGCAGCGCGCCGCAGATGAGGAGAAGAGTCGACATGAGTGCAAGATGATCCAGTCGGTTGTCCGAGCCGCGATATAGCCCCTCGACGCGAGGAGGCAAAGGGTGCCTTGTCCTACCGGTTCTTGTCGGCGGGATACGTCCCGAGGACGCGAAGCAGCGACGTGAAGTACTCGAGTTCCTCCAGTGCGAGCTTGACCGGCTCGTCATCCGGGTGTCCCTCGATGTCGGCATAGAACTGGGTTGCGGAAAACGAGCCGTCGACCATGTAGCTTTCCAGCTTGGTCATGTTGACGCCGTTCGTGGCAAACCCGCCCATGGCCTTGTAGAGCGCCGCCGGGATGTTGCGGACCCGGAACACGAAGGTCGTCATCATCCGCTCGTCCCGGCGCGAAACGTCAGGCGCGCCTGCCATGACCAGGAAGCGCGTCGTGTTGTGATCCTCGTCCTCGACATCGCGGGCCAGGACTTCAAGCCCGTACACTTCCGCTGCAAGCTCCGACGCCAGCGCCGCGTCTTCGGGGTCGTCAAGCGCCGCCACCTCGCGAGCCGCTCGTGCGTTGTCCGGACTCACCCTGCCCTCGATTCCATGCTCGCGAAGAAATTTCGCGCATTGCGGCAACAGCACCAGATGACTGTGGGCGCGCTTGACTTGCCCAAGATTCGCACCCTTTACGCCAAGGAGGTTGATGCGAACACGGACGAAGGCCTCGTCCACGATGTGAAGCCCGCTCTCAGGCAGCAGGCGATGAATGTCCGCGACCCGTCCGTAAGTCGAATTCTCGACCGGAAGCATCGCGAGTCTGGCCTCACCCGCCTTCACCGCTTCGATGACATCCTCGAAGGTTCGACATGGCAAGGGTTCCATTTCCGGCCGGGTTTCGCGGCAAGCCTGATGGGAATAAGCGCCGGGCTCTCCCTGAAATGCGATTCTCCCCTTCATGTCCGAACTCCCGGGTGCGGCAACAAAGCCCACAGGTCGTGCGTCTTAACCCTTGAACGGCACCAATGGAAGCGGATAGACAGCGGCGAGAACCAGACGAGACGGGACAGGACATGCTCGACACCATGACCATGACGAAGATCGTGGGCGGCCTCTGCGGGACCTTCCTGATTTTCCTGCTCGGCGGGTTCGGCGCTGAATTCATCTATCACGCGGCAGAACATGGCGGCGATGACCATCATCAGGCCTACCTGATCGACACCAGCGCGATTGATTCCCTCGGCGCCCAGGAGGAAGTCGCCGAAGTGGACTTTGCCGAGGTCTATGCCGCCGCGGACGCCGCGGCAGGCGAGAAGCTCTTCCGGCAATGCAAGGCATGCCACAGCCTGGAAGACGGAAAGAACGGCACCGGGCCGAGCCTGCACGACATCGTCGACCGATCCGTCGCAACCGTTGCCGGATTCAACTATTCGGGCAAGCTCGTCGCCGTCGTCGACACATGGACACCAGAGAATCTTAGCGGCTTCATCGAGAGCCCGAGAAAATTCGCGCCCGGGACCAAGATGTCCTACAAGGGGATGTCCAAGGCAGAGGACCGGGCCGACCTGATCGCCTGGCTCAGCACCGTGGGCCAGTAAGCCGACGTGCGCCTTCAAGACCAATCGAATCCTGCCTTCAAGTCGGGGCGAACAGCGTGCCGCTGAAAGAACGATGAGTCCCAAGTCTCGTTCCGGCACACGACTTCCTCACCAACACGTCAGCATTTCTTGCTTGAACGAACTTCATTTCCAAATTTAGGTAATGGACGTCGAAAGATCTGCGCATTCTGAACCCTGAACGGAGTAACTGACATGCCCCGCAACGCCCATTGCACGAACAACCTGACGAACTTGCGCCGGGCCTGCCTCGGCCTTGCAGGCATCGCGTGGCTTTTGCCGGCGCAGGTCTCTCTCGCCGACGAAGCGGAGAAGATCATCGTCAGTCACGGCTTCAACGAGTATGACGAACTGAAATACGCGCCCGACGAGCCGCACCTGGACTACGTGAACCCGGACGCGCCCCTGGGCGGCGAGATCAGCATCGCGACGATCGGAACGTTCGACAGCATGAATCCCTACGCAACCGGCAGGGGCAGCTGGGGCGCTCTTTCGACAATTGGCTACGAAGACATCATGGAGACGACATCCGACGAGGTCGGCTCCTACTATTGCCTGCTGTGCGAAACCATCGAGTACCCGGAAAGCGAGAGCTGGGTGATCTTCCACCTGCGTGATGACGTGACCTTTTCGGACGGCACGCCGATGACGGCAATGGACATTCTGTTCACGCACGAGCTGCTGATCGAGCAGGGAACCCCTTCCTATGCCTACTACATCAAGCAGGTCATAGCGGAGTCGGAAATCCTCGACCCGCACACCATCAAGTTCACCTTCGCCGAGGATGTGCCCAAGAAGGGGCTGATCACGCAGATGGGCTCGCTGCCCGTCTGGTCCCAAAAGTGGTACGAGGAGACAGGCGCGCGCCTGGACGAAAGCCGACTGGAAATCAGCCCGGGAACAGGCGAGTACGTGCTGGACAGCCTCGATGTGGCGCGGAACATCGTCTACAGGCGAAACCCCGACTATTGGGGCGCGAACCACTACCTGAGGAAAGGCCGGGGCAATTACGACCGAATCAGGGTCGAGTATTTCGGCGACAGTTCGGCCGCCTTCGAAGCATTCAAGGCTGGCGAGTACACGTTCCGGCAGGAAAACAGCTCGATCAACTGGGCAACGCTCTATGATTTCCCTGCGCTCGAGAAGGGCTGGGTGAAGCGAGAGACCTTGCCCGACGGATCACTGCCCGGAGCCACCGGGTTCGTGTTCAACATGCGTCTCGACAAGTTCCAGGACCGGAACCTGCGCCTGGCGCTCGGCCACATGTACAACTTCACCTGGACGAACGAAAACCTGCAATACGGCTTGTTCACGCAGCGCGAGAGCTTCTGGGAAAACGATCGCCTGAAAGCGTCCGGCCTGCCCGAGGGGCGCGAGCTGGAGCTTCTCGAGGAATTCCGTGATCAGCTGCCACCGGAAATCTTCACCGAACCCGCACTCCTGCCGCATGAAAGCGGCGAAAGACCCCTCGACCGGACGAACCTCAGGAAGGCCCTGCGATTCATGGAGGCTGCCGGGTTCAGCCCTGGCGACGATGGCATGCTGCGCAATTCGCGGGGCGAGACGCTGGACATCGAACTCCTTGAGGATACGCCGGCATTTGATCGCATCCTTCTGCCCTATGTCGAGAACCTGAAGACGCTCGGCGTGAACATCACTTACAACCGGGTCGATCCAAGCCAGTATCAGAACCGACGGCAGGAAAACGACTTCGACATGCGATTCACCGGCTACCCGAGCGGACTCGTCGAGGGTTCGGGCCTCACGCAAAAGTACGGGTGCGAGGACCGGGACGACATCTTCAACCCGGCAGGCTACTGCAACCCCGTCGTGGACGTACTCGCTGACAGGATTCTCGAGGTCGAGACCTATGACGAGCTTGCGGCTCATGTCCGTGCCATCGACCGGATAATGCGGCATGACTATTTCGTCGTGCCAGTCTGGACATTGCTGGAAAACTGGGTCGCCTATTTCGACATGTTCGAGTACCCTGAGAACCTTCCCGAATTCGGGCTGGGGCACCTGGACTACTGGTGGTTCAATGCCGAGAAGGCCGAGGCGCTCAAGGCGGCGGGTGCGCTGAGGTAGACCGCCAATGGGTGCTTACATTCTGCGTCGGCTGCTGCTGATCGTTCCGACATTGTTCGGAATCATGTTGATCAACTTCACGCTGACGCAGTTCGTGCCGGGCGGACCGATCGAGCATCTCCTCGCGCGCCTCGAAGGTTCCGGCGATGTGTTTCAGACAATCTCTGGCGGCGGCGGCGATGTTGATGTCAGTATCGGCTCGGACGCCAGCGACTCCGGCTACGTTGGTGCAAGGGGCCTGCCAAAGGAGTTCATCGAGGAACTTGAACGCGAATTCGGCTTCGACAAGCCGGCGCATGTCCGTTTCTTCAACATGATATGGAACTACTTGCGCTTCGACTTCGGGGAGAGCTTTTTCCGCTCGATCTCTGTCGTCGATCTCGTGATCGAAAAGATGCCCGTGTCCATCACCTTGGGCCTGTGGTCGACCCTGATCGCCTATCTCATCTCCATTCCGCTCGGCATCAGGAAGGCGGTGCGGGACGGGTCGAAGTTCGACACCTGGACAAGCGGCCTGATCATCGTCGCCTACGCAATCCCCGGTTTCCTCTTCGCCATCCTGCTTCTGGTCCTATTTGCCGGCGGCACCTACTTCCAGTGGTTCCCCCTGCGGGGGCTGACCTCGGAAAACTGGGGTGAGCTGTCCGTTCTGGCGAAAGCCGCTGACTACCTCTGGCACATCTCCCTGCCCGTGATTGCCACGTCGATCAGTGGCTTTGCCACGCTCTCGCTCCTTACGAAGAACTCTTTCCTGGACGAGATCAAGAAACAGTACGTGATAACCGCCAAGGCCAAAGGCCTGAGCGAAGGGCGGGTGCTCTACGGGCACATCTTTCGGAACGCCATGCTGATCGTCATTGCGGGCTTTCCGAGCCTGTTCATCGGAATCTTCTTCGGGGCATCCCTGATCATCGAGACGATCTTCTCGCTCGACGGGATGGGGCGGCTCGGGTTCGAGGCAGCCGTCTCGCGTGACTACCCGGTGATCTTCGGGACTCTCTTCGCCTTCGGGCTGGTTGGTCTCATTGTCGGGATCCTGTCGGATCTCATGTACGTCTTCGTCGACCCTCGCATCGACTTCGAGCGGCGGGAGGTCTGAGAATGGCTGAGCTCGGGCAAGGGACATCGCGTCCGTGGCTTTCTCCGCTGAACCAGCGCCGCTGGCGGAATTTCCGCCGCAACCGGCGAGCACTCTGGTCGCTCTGGATATTCTGCGTGCTTTTTGGCCTTAGCCTCTTTGCCGAGCTCCTGGCCAACGACAAGCCGATCCTGCTGCGGCACAAGGGCGAGTACTACATGCCGATCTTCAACTTCTACCCGGAGACTGCGTTCGGAGGCGATCTCCCGATCGAGGCGCAATACCAGTACGAGGACATTGCATGCCTGATCGTTTCAGGCGGCGTGATCGACTGCTACGACGATCCCGAGGGCATACTGGCCGAGATCGAGGAAAGCGGCACGGCGCTCGGCCAGCCCGTCGACAAGGGCTGGATGATCTGGCCATTGATACCTTACCGCTACGACACGATCGTCGACATTCAAGGCGCCGCCCCGTCCGCTCCGAACGCCCACAACTGGCTCGGAACGGACGACACGAAGCGAGACGTGGCGGCTCGGGTCATATACGGGTTCCGGCTGTCGATCCTGTTCACCCTGATCGTAACGACAGTTGGCAGCGTGATCGGGATCATTGCAGGCGCCGTGCAAGGATATTTCGGGGGCTGGCTGGACCTGGTCTTCCAGCGCCTTCTGGAGATCTGGTCTTCGACACCCGCACTCTACGTCATCATCATCATGTTCGCGATTTTCGGACGAAGTTTCTGGATGCTCGTCTTTCTCACGGTACTCTTTGGCTGGCCGACCCTCGTAGGCGTTGTCCGTGCAGAGTTCCTGCGAGCGCGGAACTTCGAATACGTTCGTGCCGCGCAGGCACTTGGCGTCTCCAACCGGACCATCATGTTCCGGCACCTGCTTCCGAACGCCATGGTGGCAACGGTTACTTTCCTGCCATTCATCATCACGGGCGCGATTGGCACACTTGCAGGCCTGGACTTCCTCGGCTACGGACTGCCATCCTCGGCACCATCGCTTGGCGAACTGACGCTTCAGGCAAAGCAGAACCTGCAGGCGCCCTGGCTCGGGTTCACCGCCTTCTTCACGTTCGCAATCATGCTCTCACTGCTGGTTTTCATCTTCGAGGGCGTGCGCGACGCCTTCGATCCCAGAAAAACGTTTACATGAGTGACGGGTCCAGTCATCTGGCCGCGGCCTCACCCCGCGCGAGTCTTGAACACGGGTCGCATTCGCGGTCGCTTGCGGTGCAGTCCCCTCGGGGCAGGCAACCGTGAACACGGTGATGCAGGCACGGAACCTGAACGTTACCTTCCGGCAGGAGGGCGCGGAGACCCGCGCCGTGCGGAACGTGAGCTTCGACATTGAGCGAGGGGAGACAGTGGCCCTGGTCGGGGAAAGCGGCTCCGGCAAATCCGTGACCGCCTTGTCGACCGTCTCGCTCCTGCCTGAGAGCGCGGAAATCACCGGTTCCGTCGTTTACGAAGGCGCCCAGATGACCGGTGCCAGCGAGGCGGAGCTGCGACGGGTTCGCGGCAATGACATCAGCTTCATCTTTCAGGAGCCGATGACGTCGCTCAACCCGCTGCACACGCTGGAAAAGCAGCTGACGGAATCGATCCGGCTGCACCAAGGGCTGACGGGCCGAGCCGTACGAACCCAGATTCTGGAGTTGCTCCATAGGGTGGGAATTCCCGATCCCGAAGAACGGCTGAAAAGCTACCCGCACGAGCTGTCCGGCGGGCAGCGACAGCGGGTCATGATCGCAATGGCACTCGCGAACGGGCCGAACCTCCTGATTGCCGACGAGCCCACGACCGCACTGGACGTCACGATCCAGGCGCAGATCCTGGAGTTGCTGGCCAAGCTCAAGGAAGACGAGGGCATGTCGATGCTCTTCATCACCCACGATCTTGGCATCGTGCGCAGGTTCGCCGACAGGGTATACGTCATGAAAGACGGCGAGATCGTCGAGAAGGGCGAAACCGGTGCGCTGTTCGACAACCCAAGGCACCGGTACACGAGGCAGCTCCTGTCGGCGACGTCTGCGGGCGTTCCCGACCCCGTGCCCCTGGGAGCGAAGACCGTGGTTGAAACGGACAGTCTGCGCATCTGGTTTCCGATCAAGCGCGGTCTCCTGAGACACACGGTCGGCCACATCAAGGCGGTGAATTCCGCGACCCTTTCGGTGCGTGCCGGCGAGACCTTGGGAATCGTGGGCGAGAGCGGCTCGGGCAAGACGACGCTGGCGCTGGCGATCCTGCGCCTGATCTCGTCGGACGGTCCTGTCATCTTGATGAATCGCGAGATCCAGAAACTGAACTCGAAAAAAATGCGGCCATTGCGGTCCGAAATGCAGATCGTGTTCCAGGATCCCTACGGGTCGCTTTCGCCCAGAATGACCGTCGAAGAGATCATCGCGGAAGGCCTGGCGATCCACCCGGTGGATTCCGATCGCGATCACCGCTCAATGGTGACCGAAATCATGAGAGAGGTGGGGCTGGATCCGGCGACGATGCATCGCTATCCGCATGAGTTTTCCGGCGGCCAACGGCAACGGATCGCCATTGCACGGGCGATGATCCTGAGACCGAAGCTCCTGGTGCTGGACGAACCGACATCCGCTCTGGACATGACCGTCCAGGTGCAGATCGTCGAATTGCTCCGGAACCTGCAGAAGAGGCATAAGCTGGCCTACCTGTTCATCAGCCACGACCTGAAGGTCGTGCGCGCATTGAGCCACAAGGTGATGGTCATGAAGCGCGGCGACGTGGTGGAACAAGGCGACGCAGCGCAGGTCTTTGACAATCCGCAGACCAGCTACACGCGGCAGCTGATGGCCGCCGCCTTCGATGTCAAGGCCATTGGCCAGGCATGAATTGCAACGAAGGAGTGACCCTTGCAGCACGTCATTCCGAAGGAGCCGCCGTGTGGCCAGGAGTCTGAATGCAGGGCCCCCTTCCCAGGTTTGTTTGGCAGTCCGCGCGTGACTTTGCCCGGCCGTTCGCCAGCCAACTTGAAGGGTTGGCGGGGCATGGCTAGGTGCGCGAAGACAGGATTCGACCTTGAAGTCCGCGACGAGAGGCCGGCTCCAGGAAATGGTGGACCAGAACATCACGCTGCGCCAGCCAGACATGACCCTGCCAACATGAGGCACTTCACGAATCTCTTCGTGACGGCAAGGCACCAACCGTCCAGCGGGTGTCACGTTTTGCCGATCTCTCGGGGTCGAAACCTGGAATGTCGACGGGTTGCAAGCCACGTAATGCGCGAGTTGCGGCAGTCGGGATCGGAGCGCCACGCTGCCTGCCAGTTCGAAAGCATGACTTGGCCAAGAGGTAGTCGTCGGCAAGCAAAGTTCTGCAACTCGGGAGTGTTCGTCCGAAGGGTGATCAGTTAATGAACCATGACTTTACGGTGACGCGGCGCGGCGCCGTGATGCGGCACCCGGTGCAGCGTCCCGGACTTTTCGTGCCGTTCGAGGTCGAACACAGCATCCGCAAGACCGACACGACAACCAGCGGGATTCGGAAGGCATGGTAGATCCGATCGCTTGGTACGATGCCAATGCCGAAGCAGTCGTGACGCGATATGAATCGGTTCTGCCGGAAGTTGTCCACGACTGGTTGCGGGACCTGCTGCCCCAAGGTTCGGCTTCGGTGCTCGACATAGGCGCAGGCAGCGGTCGTGACGCTGCGTGGCTGGCTGCCAATGGTCATGAAGTGGTCGCCGTCGAACCGTCCGCGTCCATGCGGGCTGCCGCCGCTTCCCTGCATGACGACCCAGCCATCAACTGGATCGATGATCGTCTGCCAACACTGGGCGTGGTCTCGCGATCTGGCCTGTCGTTCGACCTGATTCTCCTGAGTGCCGTGTGGATGCATGTGCCGGAGAATGACCGGCGTCGTGCATTTCGAAAGTTGATCAATCTGCTCAGGCCTGGAGGCCTGATGGCGATCACCCTGCGCATCGGCCCGTCAGACCTTGAACGGGGATTCCACTCCGTCGCTCCGGAAGAGGTCGAAGCACTTGCCAGGGATCACGGAGCGCTTGTTGAGAAACACGTGGAGGCAATGGACGTGTTGGGCCGGGATGACGTCCGTTGGGCCCAAATGGCGATCAGGCTGCCAGACGATGGCACCGGAGCGCTTCCGCTGCTTCGGCACGTCATCCTGAATGATGACAAGAGTTCAACCTACAAGCTGGCCTTGCTACGCGCACTGTCTCGGGTGGCCGATGGTGCCGCCGGATTTGTCCGCCATTCTGATGCCGATCATGTTGCCGTACCGTTCGGGTTGATTGCCCTCAACTGGATCCGGCTGTTCAAGCCACTTCTGTCGGCGGGCCTTCCGCAAAGCCCGACCAATGTCGGCCTGGAGCGACTTGGCTTCGTCAAGGAGGCTTACCGCAAACTTGACGACGTCTCGCATCTCGACCTGCGAGTGGGCATGAGATTTCCGAGCGAGCTTTCTGCTGTCCTTCACCAGGTGTTGAAAGATGCTGCCTATACCATCGAGAGAATGCCCGCCAACTACATGACCTATCAGGGCGGGAGCCAGGTATTTCCGGTGACAAGGTCCCGCAGGCAGTCACGTCCGAAATCGATACATCTCAACCAGGAATACCTGTTCAGCTTTGGCGAAATGCTGGTTCCCAGGCATCTCTGGCAAAGTCTGCAGCGCTTTGGCGCGTGGATCGAGCCAGCCATCGTCGCCGAATGGGGCCGCCTCATTCGGCGCTATGCTTCAAGCCAAGGCAAACAGGTCGACGACGGGGTGATGGCAGCCGCCATGACTTGGGAAGAGCCAAACCGGGATGTAAGTCTGGCGCGTGACCGGGCGTTGGAATTGTCGGCCAACGGGAACCTGTATTGCGTCTGGAGCGGCAGGCGCCTGGACGACAAAAGTCTGGATGTAGATCATTGCCTTCCATGGATAGTGTGGCCTTGCGGCGATCTCTGGAACCTCATGCCAGCACACCGGACAGTGAACCAAAAGGAAAAGCGTGCTCACCTGCCGGGTGACCGCCTGCTTCGATCGGCCCAGGACCGAGTGTTGAACTGGTGGGGGCCGGCTTACGCGGAAGGCGCGCCGATGATCTCCGATCGATTTTGGCTTGAGGCAAACTCAAGCCTTCCCGGCATCCGCGCTGCGAAAGGAACCCTGGACGACGTCTTTGATGCTGTTTGTCTTCAGAGGATGCGGCTGAAGTGCGACCAGCAAGTTCCCGAGTGGGCGGGAGAGAAGTACATTTGAATTCCTTGGACGATCTTGCTTTGTCCACTTGGACCGCAGGCTGCCGCCGACAAGCGGCGAAGGCCGCCATGTCATTACTGGTATCCCATTCGGGCCTACAATCTCGCTTACTGTCGGCGTCACCAACCGAGATATTGGCCGACGTATCCTGACAGGACACAAGACAGGCATATGGGTGTTTCCGAGAGTGTGCGTGACCTGGCTCTGCTGTTTGCAAGACGTTGAACCTGCTGATCCCGAAAATCCTGCCATGATGACCGCAATTCAACCTCATTTTCTCAGGCGCGCGCTCTTGAGGAGACAATCCGACGATAGAGTGCGCGAAAGGAAAGCTGATCGAGGGCCTGATGGCCGGAGAGCCGGGGAAACGCCTTCCCAAAGAGCTGGTCAGGCGCAGAACAGCACATTGCGATGCTGGACGCGGCGACTTCGCTGAACGATCTGGCGACACCGCCCTCCAGCAACTTGAAGAAGCTGTCTGGCGACCGACGGCACCAGTACGCGATCCGGATCGACCGGCAATGGCGCATCTGTTTCAAATGGGACGGAACTGATGCCCATGACGTTGAAATCGTAAACTATCACTGACTGTGAGAGACATGGCTATCTGGGCAAACCCGGTACATCCCGGAGAGATTCTGAAAGAGCAATTTCTCGATCCGTACGGTTTGGGCGCCGGAAAGCTGGCAAAGGCGCTCAACGTGCCGCGTACGCGCATCGAGCGGGTCGTGAGCGGCGTGCGGGGCATCTCGCCGGATACCGCGTTTCGTCTTTCTGGAAATTTCGGGACAAGTCCAGAATTCTGGCTGAATGTGCTGCGCGGATTTGATCTGTCCGTTGCGGCCCAGGATCAGAATCTTGCGCGGGATCTCGAGGACTTTCTTCCCTGCGCAAGCTAGGCGCAGTTCCGTTCGGTCGTCCTGCCGCAGCTTGACGCTCCCTGTCCAGCGCTCCCGGAGCAACTGAGCAACAGTCATTGTGATGGTGCGAGAGAACCGCGACTCCGGCACGCAGGATCTTCTGGGCTTGCCTCCTGGAGTTCAGGGTTTCAGGGCAATGGAAGACGAAGACGTCGCGCGACCGCGGGTTGGGATCGCGTGCGTTGGCGAAGCGCGTGTTCTTGCCGGTGCTCTCGTATAGGAAAGGCAGAGGTTCGGCTTTGGAGACTCACATTGGCATTGCCTTGGCGCAACCCTCGGATTGCTCTTCAACCGTCGTGAGTTTCGCTCCCCAGTAGCCGGGCTTGGCTTCGACGACGCCGATGGCCTGCCTTTCCGCAATCAAGACGTAGTCGGCAGCTCCAATGTCGACCTGACACTCCCGGACGGCAGCGCCAAGACCAGCATTGAAGTCGAGAGCTTCCTTGTCCTGCACAGGCCAACCCGCCGCCAAGAGGCGACTGTCGATTCGGCCGCGCGCGACCTGCTCGGGACTCTGGTTGAGGTCAGGCGACACAGGACATTATCCGAATTCTTGGCCCATCAGCCCAACGGACGAACTGTCGAGGCATATTTCCGTGCGGACCCGGAAGGCATTCGCGTTGGTCAGGCATGAGGATCGTCGCTACCGCCTGATCGCCCTTGCGCCAAATCCTTGATGCGCTCAAGCATGTGCTTCCGGTGGTCCTGCCCACCAAAAAAGATGCCAAGCACTTGGACTTCACGATGACCCTCATCGACCAGAAAGTAGAACACGGCCCTTCCCTTCGTCGCATAACGCAGGCCTTCCATGATCTGCGGTTCCAGGGTTCCCTGAAATGGCACATTGCCGAGTGCCGCCATGTCGTCCTCGATTCCGCGCGTGCGCTCCACCGCGCGTTCGAAGGCAATGTCCGGCGCGTCACCGAAATCGCGATAGGCGTTGAACAGGTGGTCATGGATCAGGTCAAGATCTGAATCGCAACCTGCACTGCGAACGACGTCAAAGCCCAAGGGCGCGACGCTTTCTGGCAATCATGCGTTCTGTCTGCCGCCGACCCTCTTCCCATGAAAGGAACGGGCCTTGCGCGCGGGCTTCAAAAAACGCCCGCAAGGCGGCAATTTCCGCTTGCTCACGTTCCGTCTCGGAACGCACGAGTTCAAGACCCCGCTGCACGACAGCGCTCAGGCTCGAATAGTGGCCTTCGCTGACAAGCCTGCGCGCGAACACATCCTGACTGTCCGTGATCGACACGGACGCCTTGGCAGACATTGGACCCTCCAAATCGGCGACACTACTCAGTAGTAACCTTAGAAGGTCCAGGTGAAGGATTCAAGCCATCGCAATGCAACAGACAACGCGCATTTAAGCCAGCCGACTACGTGCACGGACTTCAACGGCAGACCTCCTGATGACTCGCACGAGAGTGGTGCGCCGAATAGCCGGTCACGAACCATCGGAATGTCGGAAGGCGTCGGAACTCTTGCCGGGACAAGCGGTCGAACGCAGTGCCAGTTTTTCGCCTGCCAGGCACGCCTTGGTCGAATGACGGGAGGCACCGGGCGGGCAAGTGATTGATGATTGATCGGCATCCACAAGCCTTGGAGAGACATGAAGAGATCTCCGCGTGTCCTCGACGCCCTTGCGCAAACTTGATGCTACGAGGCGTGTCCAGCGCCACCTGCGCCCCACCGATTGCGGGCACGCACTGCGGGGAAGCGGTGTCTCAGCCGAACGCACAAGGCATGGGCGGGAAACCCGATGCCGGGCTCTCAAGACCGAATCCGCCGGGCAAGGAACTCCGAACGCCTTCCTGAACGCCTGTCGCCCATCCGTCGGCTTGCGCATCTGGCCGCTCGGACTTGCGGCTATGCTTCTCCCGGGTGGTCGCGTTCCAGGCCATGGTAGCCTCGCTAGTCTGGTTGCGTTCTGACAAGGAAATTCCACATCTGGGGGACGCCATCCACAACTTGGGCCAGCCTACCAGGCGAATCTCACGTTTGGCGGATAGGTCCCAATCTGTCGCAACGCGGCCCACTGTAGGCTGATGTTTGCCGCAGACGGGGGGATCGCTTGCCAAGACCAGTTTCCATGGCTGCAACGAACACCATAAGAACTGCTACCAGTTGACCAAAGCATTCACTTCTTTTCAAGCTGGCGGGATGCCTGACATATTCGATTCTGGGAGGGTTGAGATGTCTGAAATGCGCTTTCTTTCACCGCCAGTGGTAACGCACGGTCCTTCACGTGCGCCATTGATTGCCAGCTTGTCGGTTGGAACAAAGGGCGGAGAGAGCCTTCGAGTCAGGATAAGGCAGAACGGCGATGTCTGGACTGTGACGTTCCCAGTCTCTGAAGGGTCATACCTGTTGCTTGGTTTCCACCCGTCCGGGACAGCAGAGATCACCGTTCAATTGTCAGACCAAACGGGAACAGTGACTTGGCCTGGAACGCTGCATCACGAACCGCAAGACGTTCCGACTTGCCCGCTCGAGATGCCGCCATTCCGAACGCAGAAGTGTGATCCTGATCGCATGGCCGGGAACTTCACGTTCCTGACCGTGCGACGACGGGCGGTTGGGCGTATTCCGGACATGACAATGGCCTTGCGGAAATGGTTCACCACATGGGGCATGCTTGTCGCCATTGATAACCACGGTCGTGTGCGCTGGATGCGCAAACTGGACAAGCGTGCCGCAGGAATTGAGAAATTGTCGAACGGAAACCTGTTCGTTCACGATACGGATTCCTGTTCCCGTGAAATCGATGTGGCGGGTGACACCGTAAACGCATGGTACGCCAAACACCGACCTCAGGGCGAGCATCCTGGCGGAATCCCGGTCGACGTGCGCAGCCTGCACCACCAGCCGCATCAGATGCCCAACGGCAATTTCCTCGCTCTTTCCGGCCATTCCAAGGTGGTCAAGGACTGGCCAGCATCGGTGCATGAACCGGACAAGCACAAAGCAGACCGTGAAATTGTCGGCGACATGATCGTCGAATTTTCGCCCGACGGTGAAGTGGTGTGGCGCTGGGACAGTTTCGATCATCTCGACCCATATCGTACCGGCTACGATGCGCTTGACGCCTATTGGCATGTTCGCGGATTTCCGGGTGCGGCGGATTGGACACATGGGAACGGAGTGACCTACGACCCGCGCGATGACTCCGTGCTCGTGTCGTTGCGACTTCAAGACTGCGTCTTGAAGATCGACCGAAGATCCGGCGGTATCATTTGGATTTTGGGGGATCACGGCAATTGGTCGCACGAACTTCAGAAAAGGCTGCTGAAACCAGTCGGCGAAAACTTCCGCTGGCCTTGGCATCAACACAATCCCCGCATCACCTCCGAAGGGACCATCGTCCTTTTTGACAACGGAATTTACGGCGCGCGTCCAGGGCAAGAGCGCCTTCCCTTCCACAAGAGCTTTTCTCGAGGGGTCGAGTTCCGTGTTGATGAGGAAGCGATGACAGTTGAACAGGTCTGGGCCTCGGCGCTGGCGGACGAGGACGTGAAGGAAAGAACCTGGGCAATGGGGGATGCCCACCGACTTGAAGAAAGCGATACGGCGCTGGTCATTCACTCGATCTCCATGCCCCAAGGTCGCGATGACATCGGTTTGGACGAAGATGATCGATCCATGCGATATGTGGCCGAGTTCCCTTCGCATGCCCGAATCCTTGAGTACAATCGTCAGGACATTGGCGACATTGTCTTTGACGTGACCGTGAAGGATGAAACCGACCTCATCCAGTGGGAGGTCTTTTCGGGCGTCCGGGTCGACAATCTGTACCCGGACCATACGGGCATCACCCTGCAGATCGGGGACCAACTTGAGCCCGAGGCATGACGGACTTCGCGTTCCTCGAAGGCAAGACGGTTTTCGTCGTCGGTGGGGCGTCCGGCCTCGGCGCAAGCGCTGCGGTCCTCGCGCAAGAGGCGGGCGCCAAGGTTGTCGTATTCGACATTTCGCCGTCTGAAGTCGGTGCGTATCGGCTGGTGGACCTCCGGGACGAGGCCTCGATCCGGAACGCACTTGCCAGGACCGGGGAGTGCTTTGACTTCCTGACCAGTTTCGCTGGCTTGCCGCCTGGCGCAGTCCCGGCGAGCATCCTTCAGGTCAACTATCTGGGACAGGTCCAGTTTCTTGAGGGCCTGCTTGGCAACGCCAACGAAGGGGCAAGGGTCATCTCGATTGCGTCGATCGGCGGGCGCGAATGGCGGCAGCATCAGGAGATCATTGCCCGGTTTCGGGCCATATCTGGGCTGTCCGAGATCCCGGCATTCACCAAGGAGCGCGGCATCGACGGCAAAGCCGCCTACAGGCTCAGCAAGGCGGCCCTGATCCAATGGACCCGCCAGATGGCTTTCGCGCACCCCCGGAACGAAGTGTCATTTCTGGCGGTCAGCCCGGGCCCGGTGAACACCGAACTGTTCAAACGCGCAGCAAGGAACTCTCCCGAAGCGACGGCCGACCTGCTCTCCGCTGTTCCTCGCGTCGCAGAACCGGAGGAGATTGCGAAAGCCATTATCGGACTTTGCCGGCCTGAATTCCATTGGCTGAACGGCGTCAACATCCCGCTGGATGGCGGCGCAGACGCGCGTTTCGATGCCATGGGGCTGAACATGAACATTGCGTTCGAAGAACGGTTGGAGGAGCAATGACGTTGCAAGACAGGCTTGTGCTCGCTCTCGAGCAAGACTTTCCTGCGCCGTTGATTCCGCGCCAGTTGTCCCGTGCGCGTTTCCCGGCAGGTCTCCGCATTCCAGGATCCCGGCCCGCCCGCGCCGTTCCGCGCCTCGGTAACGGTTGCCGGCACGATCCCTGCGCCGGATCCGGGAATCCGGCCCCTCTGGCGCGGTCGCAACATCTTGTGCCACCTTGGCCAGAGGGATAAGCCAATCCAGAAGAACAAGGACAATCTAGGGAGAAGCAAATGAATTCATTCACGAAAGTTCTTGGAGTGGCGAGTTTTGCCATCTCCTTGGTCGCATCTGCCGGCGTTGCTAGCGCCGACGCACTGCGTGCACACACCACTGCACCCGGTGCGGCGCCGAACACGATGACCAAGCTGTTGGCAAAATATGCTGAAGACGCCGGCATCGATGTTCAGGTCATCGAGGGTCAGAAACTGATCAAGTCGATGCTGCTTCTGGGGCAAGGCAAAATTGAGCTGATGCCAACGATCGTTGGTCAGTATGCCCGCCTTGCCACGGGAACTGGCCCCTATAAGGACATGGGTGACAAGGGTCCAGAAATCGCAGACGGCATTCGATCGCTGATGGAATTCAATGCGGCGACCATGCAGGCCTTTGCGTGGGAAAGCACCGGCATCAAGACCTATCATGACCTGAGGGGGAACAAGGTGTATGTCGGTCCAGGCGGCGGTGGTGCCGGAACTGACACCGAAGAAATCATACGCCTCGTCACTGGCATGGAGCCGGGCGACTACGAAAGCTTCAAGGCGCCTTGGGGTGAAGGCATGGCCATGATGCGCAATGGTCAGGTCGACGCAATGGTTCGCGTTGCCCCTGTTGGTGCCGCGATCATTCAGGAATTTGGCCTGTCGAAGCCGATCCGCTTCGTTCAAATCGCTGAGGAAGACCTTCCGAAGGTCCAGCCGTATCTGAAGGTTCCAGGTCGTTCGATGTCGACAATTCCGGCGGGAACTTACGAAGGTCAAACCAACGAGGAGGCCGTGAATACGTTCTCGTTCGTTGCGGGAATGGCCGTGAACGTCGATGTCAGCGACGACGTTGCCTATACCCTGACCAAGGCATTCTGGGACAATGTTGACGAGATCAAGGCCAGCGCGTCCTTCCTAAGCACGCTTGATCCTCAGAGCCCCTTCACGGTCCTCAACGTCAAACTGCATCCCGGTGCGCTGAAATACTATGACGAGGCGGGGATCGCCGTACCGGACGCTCTTCGCTAAGCGCCAACACTTCGTGCGGCGGCGGCCCAACTGCCGCCGCACGCCTTTTTCGAACGCAATGTTGCGAAAATGTCGGACCAAGCCGCCCAACCCAAATCGCCTTTCTTGCGGCATGCAGAACATCTGGCGTTACTTGTTGGCGGCGTTACGGCCATTGTCTGCATCCTGAACGCCGCCCCCGGCTTCTTTGGATTGCCAACCTTTGGACCATTGGATTCCAAGCAACTCAAGCCAGCGGTCTTTTTCGCCTGCATCCTGGTCTACGTCCTTTCCGTGCCATTTGGTGCGCAACTTGGCAAAAGGTCAGGCCCTGTTGCGGGGTGGGCAGGCTATCTTGTTGACGTTGCGGTCGTTGCCGTCACGGCTGTCGCATGCTGGCAATACTACGTTATCACCACCAAGATTGACGACGCGATCTACTTCTTCAGCCCGCAGGATGCTTGGATGGCGACAGCCGTCACGATTTGCGTGCTTTTTCTGTGTTGGCGTGCGTGGGGATTGCCGCTGACCATGGTTGCTGGCGTATCGGCCTTGTATTTCTTCACTTCCGATCACTGGCCCGGTTTCGCGCAAAGGTCTGCACCGGAATTCGTCGAGGGCGCCGCCCTTCATCTGTGGTTCGACCTTGGTCTAGGGATGCTCGGAAGCATTGCCTCGATAATGATCCTCGTCGTGTTTGTCTTCATTGTCTTTGGCCAATTGCTCGAAGGCACCGGAGCCGGCATCTCGCTCATCCGGGTCGCGTTCCACCTGACGCGTCGTTTGCGGGGCGGCCCCGCCCACGCTGCCATTGTGTCGTCCGGGCTGTTTGGCACCATGTCCGGGAATGCCCTGGCCAACGTTGTCGGCACCGGCGTCCTGACCATCCCCATGATGAAGAGATCGGGCTTCCCGCCGCATTTCGCCGGCGCCGTAGAGGCGACCGCATCTTCGGCTGGCCAGATCATGCCGCCGGTCATGGGTGCGGCGGCGTTTGTTTTGGCCGACATTATCGGCATGTCCTACCTGAGCGTCATCACTGCGGCGCTCGTCCCGGCATTGCTCTACTATTTCTCGCTATTTGCGGCAGTCTATTTCGAGTCCGGCCGGTTGGACATCAAGCCTGAGAAGATTGATGACGAAAACCTGAAGGTCACCCGGCAAGATGTCATCAACATGATCATGATATTCGGCCCCGTTTCCGTCATGGTGGTGGCGCTGAACAATGGCTACTCGGCGGCCGGTGGCGGCGTTTTTGCGTTGATCACGACGATTGTCCTCAGCTTCGTCAATCCGGCGATCAGGCAAGCCCCCTGGAAAATCCTGGTCGCCATCGGTCGAGGCGGCCAGGTGTTTGCGAAGATCTTCATCGCTGTCGCGATCATCGGCCTTATCGTCTCCGTCCTTGGGGCAACTGGCCTGCCGACGGACTTTGCCAACATGGTGTCGCGTGTCGGCGCGAACGGACTGATGGTCAGCCTGTTGATCGCAATGCTGGCGGCCTTGTTGCTTGGCATGGGCATGCCAACGCTGCCAGCCTACCTGACGATTGCCTTGGTTCTTGGACCGACGCTTCGACAGTTCGGCCTCTCAGATCTGTCGCTGCACCTTTTCGTCCTCTACTACGGCGTTGCCTCCTCGATTACGCCTCCTGTGGCGATAACGGCCTTTGCAGCGGCGGGAATTGCGGGAAGCCCGCCGATCAAGACCTCGCTCTACGCCTATCGTGTTGGGATCGTGAAGTTTCTTGTTCCCTTCATTTTCGTCTACTATCCCGTTCTTCTCATCGTCGACGAAGGCGGGTTTTCTGCCACGGACTTCGTCTTGACCCTAGTGCGCGTCGTCGTGGCGATCCTGACATTGTCATCGGCTTTGGCGGGCTTCGATGCGTCACGTTTGTCATGGCCCGAGATAGCCATTCGCATCATCGCTGCCCTTGGATGCCTGATCATTGTTTCCCAGGTCCATTGGATAGCCTTCACGGTTTGCGTCGTTCTGCTGGTCGCAAGCCGGCTTAGAACGAGGGTGTAAGGCTGGCACGGCACCAGCTGGGAATTCAGGCGAGGCGAACGCGGTTTTCCGCAACCAGCCTGCTGTTTTTCAACGGCTTTCTGGACCGGGAACCTCCGGTCGGACTGTCACCCTCCTGGAACGCCCTGGTCCAGCTTCACGGCGAGGGGATCGAAGGCCCGTTCCTGCACCCGGTGGGCACGGTGACGACGCACAGCAGGACCTTGCCATGGCCCGGCAGGCGCAGTTGTTTCAGCGCCTTGCCCGAGAGGTCGTCGGGCAGCTTGTGGAAGCTGTGGACCGGCAGCCCGTCGGGGGTCCGCTTCGTGTCGCCTTGGCCTTCGCGCGCTCCGAGACCCCGGCCTTCTCCACCGCCAAGATCCCGCTCCTTCATGTCTCCGTCCCGACCGTGGCCGAAGGCCGCGGGCGTTCACTTCCCGCCCGCGAGGCAAATTGAGCTGACGTCATGCAGGATGGGCGTTGCTCATATTCAGGTGCCGGCCTGGCGCGGCTTTGCTCCGCCCGATCCAGGGCTGGCGCTTCAGCAGCCAGCCAAGCGCATCCAGCACCTCGTTGCCGGCGACACACCGCAGTGGCGTCCAGGGTGACAAAGGGCGGTCTCCATGCTTCCCAGTGCATGCCGACGTCACGCGGACCTCGATCCCCGATCCCGACAGCCGCATGACCGCGTCCTCGGAACCTGCGGTCCGTCCTGTCGTCGCCGTCCTTCCCGTCGTGCTTCGTCTGTGCCTCCGGGTCACGTTCGCCGGCCCTTCGACCGAGAACGGCCTAGCCAGACGCTAGTCGTCCCCTGTCGAGCGTTTCGTCTCTTGCGCAGCCTTCCTGCCTGACGGGCTTTCCGTGAAGGTTTCCGGACCTGACAGTCCGTCAAAGAGCGCCACAGCGACGGACTTGCACCTGTCGCGAACCGCACTCCACTCCTGCAGGTCCTCTGCCAAGCCGCGAAAAATTCGCGTTCCCTCCTGTCCCAGGTCTCCGGGAAGGGGATTGGCCAGCTGGGCCAGCAGCTGCTGCGTTGCAGACTGCCCGTTTTCCTGGGGATACAGACTGTCAAACGATGACATGGCCTCGACCGTTCCGTCGTGTCCTAGGCTTGAAGCCAAGGCCGCGAAATCAACATGGTCACGCAAGGCGTTCCGCTTCAGGATCAGGACAGCCTTGATACGCAGCGTCTCGGCCAGGGACGGAACGACGACCCTCTCGCCTCGGCACGACATTTCGACCGTTTCCAGCGGCTGGCAGCGCACGAGCTGCCTTATGCCGGTCTCGATCCCGTCAAGCGAACCGAGGATCAGGACAGGCGGACGGATGCGGGCAGTCTTCCAGCCGGCCACGGACTCCAGGTCCGCGAGAACCTCGTCAAACCGTTCCCGGAGATCGGTCAGCACGTGGTCCGCGTCTCGGGAAAAGCGATGTCCGGAATGAAGGCTGGCTGCGGTTCCGCCTACCAGGACCGCATCCGGAAAATGCCGCTGCAAGCGTGCCGCGGCGGACACGACCTTCTCCCAGTCAGGATGACGCATGGCGATGCGCCTGCGCCCAAGCCAGCCAGAAGTGGTGGCGTTGCGCGCCGGAATCGCCGACATGCATGGCGCAGACACGTTCCACGACGTCCAGCAGGGACGGCTGCTCGATGCACCACCGGCGAAGCATCGTCCAGTCCGCCCAAAGTCCGCGCTCGATGATGTCGTCGATCGCAGTCGGCGACCGCGCCGCGGAATCCGTGTCAACAAGATGGCGATGCCGCATGTCCCGCTCCGGTTCACGGTGGAGTGACGGCGCCTGCCGTCGCCCCGAGAATAACCTTGACAAGCCGAATGCTCAAGATCGTCAAGCCGGAGCCGGACTGGACGACGGGAAGGACGACGTCCGGTCCGGCTCCGACGTCCCGACGGGCGCAGCTGTCGCTGCGCGAAGGAGAATCCTCGGAGTCGTGTCATTCCTGAGCAACCGCTTCGCTCCGGGCGACCTTGGTGAAATTGACCGGCTGCCATGGCTGACACTCGGGTGGCAGGGCCCATCGAATCGTTCGTCGAACCAGGCCAGTCAGCAACATCCAGCCAACGTCCGGACTTTGGAGTCAGGCGGCTCGCTCCATGCATGAGCGGAGCAATGCAATTGGGAACCACTTATGTCGCCGAAGCGAATTCCGCATGTCTTCAGCACTTTTGTCCGACCTTGGTTTACGTGGCGTATCCAGCGTCATTTCCGTCCGCTCCGGTTGAGGGCACACACGACAGGCAAGCGGCCTCAACCGAACGCGCGAGGCATGAACGCGAATCCCGATGCCAAGGCACGCTAGAACGAACCCTCTGCCGAGAATGGAACTCCGGATGTCTTCCTGAACCCCGGCCGTCCATCCGTCGTCTTGCGCATATGGTGGCTCGCAGGCTAACTGCGTGGGCGTTCACCCCATGCAGCAGGACGCCCCATGGACTTTTCGCTCAGCGACCAGCAGCAGGCAATCTACGACACGGCCCTGGCGTTCGGCGCCGACAGGATCGAGCCGAATGCGCTGGACTGGGAGATGGATGGCACCATTCCCCGAAACCTGTGGCTCGACATCGGCGAGCTGGGATTCGGCGGCCTGAACATCAGCGACGAGGCAGGAGGTGCCGGACTCAACCGCCTGGATGCGACGCTTGTGTTCGAAGCCCTTTCCGGGGCCTGCGCTTCGGTCGCCGCGTTCCTCTCGATTCACAACATGTGTGCCCGGATGATCGAATCCCTTGGCAGCGAAGAGCTGAAGAACCGAGTCATGCTGCCGGTCATCAAGATGGAGACCTTGCTCTCCTACTGCCTGACCGAACCTGGCTCGGGATCCGACGCCGCAGCCCTTCGCGCCCGCGCGGAACGCACGAACGAAGGATGGCAGCTTTCCGGGACAAAGGCGTTCATCTCGGGCGGCGGATACTCGGACGCGTACGTGGTCATGGCGCGCACCGGAGGCAAAGGCCCCGACGGCATCTCGGCCTTCCTTCTGGACAGCGGCGTGACGGGCCTGACATTCGGCGGCCTTGAGCAAAAGATGGGCTGGCGCAGCCAACCAACGCGCCAGGTCCAGATGGACAATTGCGCCGTGCCGGCCGGCAACCTGCTGGGAAAGGAAGGCGAAGGGTTCAAGTACGCGATGGCGGCGCTCGACGGCGGACGCCTGAACATCTCCGCCTGCTCGCTGGGCGCCGCGCAAAGCGCGCTGGACAGGACGGTCGCCTACATGTCGGAGCGGCAGGCCTTCGGCCAGCGCCTCAGCCAGTTCCAGGCACTTCAGTTCAAGATCGCCGATTGCGAGATCGAGATGCAGGCCGCGCGCACCTTCCTGCGCCATGCCGCCTGGGCACTCGACACGGCACAACCCGACGCCACGAAACGCTGCGCCATGGCCAAGGCCTTCGTGACTGAAACCGCGTCGCGCATCGCGGATACCTGCCTGCAGCTTCATGGCGGCTACGGCTACCTTGCCGAATACGGGATCGAGAAGATTGTCCGGGACCTGAGGGTGCACCGCATTCTGGAAGGAACGAACGAGATCATGCGGGTCATTGTCTCGCGCCACCTGACGGCGGACTCATGAACGAAGTCATCCTTCGCAAGGAAGGATTCGCAGCGCGTGCGACCCTGAACCGTCCAGGTGCGTTGAACGCCATCACGCTACGCATGATTCGAGCGCTGCGCGAAGCGCTTGCCCGATGGGCGGCAGACGACGGAATTGCACTGATCCTGATTGACGCGACCGGCGAAAGAGCGTTCTCGGCAGGCGGTGACATCGCTGACATGCACGACGCGCTTGCACGTGGCGAACACGAATCCGCCCGACGCTTCTGGCGAGAGGAATACCGACTGAACGCCGCCCTCGCCAAATTCCCGAAGCCGGTCGTCACGCTTCTCAACGGCTTCACCATGGGCGGCGGCGTGGGCCTCGGCTGTCACGCATCGCATCGTGTCGTCGGCGAAAGATCCCGGATCGCGATGCCGGAATGCGGAATCGGGCTGGTGCCGGACGTCGGCGGGTCGCTGCTGCTGGCTCGGGCGCCGGGACGCGTAGGCGAGTATCTCGGCACCACGGGCACCCGCATGGGTCCCGGAGACGCGATCTTTGCCGGTTTCGCCGATCGCTACGTCCCCGAGGAGTCGTGGCCGGATCTGGCGGTCCGTCTTGAAGCGTCGGGCGACCCGGCGGAGATCGACCGCGTCGTGTGCCCAGTGCCGGAGAGCCCGCTTGCGGCGATCGAGGCCGAAATCAACCGGCACTTCGCGGGCGAATCCTTTCGGGACATCCTCGATTCCCTGGCGCGGACGGAAGACGCGTGGTCGCGTGAGACTCTAGTGCGGCTTGAGCCGCATGCACCCCTTGCCCTCGCCGCGACGATCGAGCTTGTTCGCCGCGCACGGACTGCCAATCGGATCGAGACGGCGCTGGTCAACGAGTACCGGTTTGCGCATCGGGTGACCGAGCAGGGGGACTTCCTCGAGGGCATTCGCGCGGCCGTGATCGACAAGGACAGGTCACCCAGATGGGTGCATGATTCACCAGGTGTCGCCACGGCAGAGGAGGTCTCTGACATGCTCAGCCCGCTCGGACCGGAAGAACTGAAACTGGAGGATGCCTCATGAAAGTCGGATTCATCGGCCTGGGCAACATGGGAGCGCCCATGGCGCGCAATCTCGCTGCGGCGGGTCACGACGTGGCAGGCTTCGACATTGCGGCAAAGGTCCCTGAAGGCGTCGGTGCGGTCGCCACGGCCGCCGCCGCCGCGGCGACCCGGGAAGTGGCCGTCACGATGCTGCCCGACGGGGAGATTCTTCGAAGCGTTGCGCGCGAGATCATCCCGGCGATGAAACCCGGAGCGATCATGCTGGACTGCTCCACCGTTGACGTGGAGAACGCGAGGGCGGTGGCCGAGCAGGCGCGGTCGGCAGGCGTGCACGCGCTTGATGCACCGGTCTCCGGCGGCATTGGCGGCGCCGAAGCCGGCACGCTGACCTTCATGGTGGGCGGATCCGAGGATGCCGTGAAGGCGGTGATGCCGCTCTTCGACATCATGGGGCAAAAGGCCGTGCATTGCGGACCCTCCGGAAACGGCCAGGCGGCGAAGATCTGCAACAACATGATCCTCGGCGCCACCATGATTGCCACCTGCGAAGCCTTCGCGCTGGCCGACAAGCTCGGGCTCGACCGGCAGGCGATGTATGATGTCGTCTCCACGTCCTCGGGATACAGCTGGACCATGAACGCCTACTGCCCGGCACCGGGCATCGGCCCGACCTCACCCGCAGACAGCGACTACCGACCGGGATTCGCGGCGGAACTGATGCTGAAGGACTTGCGCCTTTCCCAGCAGGCGGCCGAGGCCGCCGACGCCGACACCCCGATCGGAGCACGCGCGACCGAGGTCTATTCCGCTTTCGTCGAGGACGAAGACGGGAGGGGCAAGGACTTCTCAGCGATGCTTCCGAGGTTCGTCGCGCGGAGCCGCTCCGCAGCCCGATAGGGCCGCATTGGACCCCGCGCGCCCCGAAGTTTCCCGCCGAGGGCATTCGCTCGCTCCCATGCGCCCTGAACGGGCGATCAACGCGCCAGCCGACGCGACGGTGCCGCATCGCTGCCCGTCAGTGACCCGCTCTCTTCTCAGGAAAGAGGATCGAAAAAAACGGCATGATGGCCCGGGTCACGACCGGAAGCAGGAGAAGCCCCAGCGCCAGCCCGACAATCCCGTCAAGCGCCGCCGTCACGACCCACTTGACAAAGCCGCCCGCCACGCCAATCGCTTCGGCCGCCGCGGCGGCGACGCCCTTGATCAGGTCGTAGGGCGCAGGCCAGTTCAGGACCTCCAGCCCGTGCACGATGATGTTGCCGCCGACCCAGAGCATGGCCGCGGTCCCCACGACGGAGATGATCGTCATCAACCGCGGCATGAACTTGACCATCCAACGGCCGAAACCGCGTGCCGCCGCCAGCCGCCCGACCTGGGACAGCTTGAGGCCCGCATCATCCATCTTCACGAGCAGCGCCACGGTGCCGTACACGAGTGCGGTGATCCCGATCGCGACCACCGCCAGCACGAGACCCGCCGAGACAAGGCTGTCCGTGTCGACCGCGGCGAGAGAGATCGTCATGATCTCCGCCGACAGGATGAAGTCCGTCTTGATGGCGCCCTTCACGCGCTGCTCCTCGAGGTGGGCCGCGTCGAGGGTCTCGGGTTCCACGTGCCCGGTTTCCGGATGGGGGTGAAACGCGTGCCACACCTTCTCGGCACCCTCGAAACAGAGGTAGCAGCCGCCGAGCATGAGGAGCGGCGTCACGAGCCAGGGCAGGAACGCATCCAGCAGAAGCGCCAAGGGCAGCAGGATCACAAGCTTGTTGAAGAACGACGCACGGGCGATCTTCCAGACGACGGGCAGCTCTCGGGCGGCGGGCAGGCCGGTGACATACTTCGGTGTCACCGCCGCGTCGTCGATGACCACGCCGGCCGCCTTCGCTCCCGCCTTCGCGGCATCGTCGATGACCGTGGCGCCCACCTTTGCACCGACCCGTGCCGCCTGCCCGGCCAGGTCGTCGACCTGTGAGGCCGTCAGCTTGACGATTGCGGCGACATCGTCGAGCAGCGCCAGCAGACCGCTCATTTGCGCACCTCGGAATTGACTTGACCCGTCGCCTGACTGCCACATCCGGCCGGTGGCCCTCAACCCCCGGGCCAATCCCGTCAGCCGCGTGCAGGCACGCAAGGGCCCGTCAGATCGGCAATTCCGTTGTTGACTTGATCTCCTCCATCGAGAGCAGCCCCGTCACGTTGTAGATCTCGACCTCGGAAATCAGGGCCTGGTAGAACTCGTCATAGGCGCGTGCGTTCCGGACCCGCACCTTCAGGACGTAGTCGACATCGCCCGCCAGCCGATGCGCCTCGAGCACTTCGGGTCTCGACATGAGAGCTTGAAGGAACCGCGCCTGCCACTCCGCCTCGTGGGCCGACGTGCGGACCAGAACGAAGAAGCAAGCCTCGAGACCGAGCTTTTCCGCGTCGAGGACGACGGTTTGGCGGCCGATCACGCCTGATTCGCGCATCTTGCGAATCCGGTTCCAGACCGGCGTCTTCGATGACCCGACCGTGCGTGCCACGTCGTCCAGGGACTGGCTTGCGTCCCGTTGCAGTTCACGCAGGATTTTCCTGTCCAGATCATCAATTCGCGCTGCCATTCCGGTCGCCTCCCGAATTCCCGACACTTGTCTTCCATTTCGGAAAAATTAGAACAAACGTCCCTAATTGCAAGTCCAGACTGCACAATCTTGGGAAAAAATTCTATGTTCTGACTCAAGTTGGAGTGGCAATGAAACATTTCCCGATCTTTCTGGATGTCGACGGCCGCTTCATCGCCGTCTCGGGCGGCGACGAAGCCGCGCTGGCAAAGCTGCGGCTCCTGGCGAAGTCGGATGCCAGGCTCACGGTGTATTCGTCGACCCCCCATGCTGACATCCGTGACCTGGCCGCCAGTGGCCGGCTGGCGCTGGTGCCAAGGGCCATCGAGGCCGTCGACATGGCCGACAAGGTGCTGGTCTACGCTGCAAACGAAGATGCGGACGAGGACGGGCGAGTCGTGACACTTGCCCGCAAGGCCGGGGTCCTGGTCAATCACGTGGACAACCTGGAGACCTCGGATTTCATCACGCCGGCCATTGTGGACCGCGACCCCGTGGTTGTGGCAATCGGAACCGAAGGCGCCGCGCCAGTGCTGGCGCGTGCGATCAAGGCCGAGCTGGAAGAGAGCCTTCCGGCAGCACTTGGACCACTCGCCAGGGTCGCAAAGGGTTTCCGCCAGCTGGCGAAGGCGCTGCCATTCGGCCGAAAGCGCCGGACATTCTGGTCGGACTACTATTCCCGGATCGGCCCACGCGCCCTTGACAGGGGCGGCGAGGCCGCCCTGCCCGGCGCCTTGGAGAATTTGCTGGCGGAACACATGGACGCTGGCCCTGAGATCGGGAGCGTGACCTTCGTCGGAGCGGGTCCGGGCGACCCGGATCTTCTCACTCTCAAGGCAAGACGCGCACTCCACGACGCCGACGTCGTGATCCATGACAGGCTGGTGACTCCCGGGATCCTGGACCTTGCCCGACGGGAGGCTCTCATCGTCCACGCTGGCAAGCAGGGATTCGGCCCCTCGACGCCGCAGGCCGAGATCAATGCCATGCTGGTCCGGCATGCCTCGGAAGGCCGTCATGTCGTGCGCCTCAAGTCCGGCGACGCGACCGTCTTCGGACGGCTCGACGAGGAGATCGATGCCTGCACGGCGGCTGGCGTCTCCTGCTCGGTGGTCCCGGGCATAACCGCAGCCTCCGCCGCCGCGGCAGGCATCGCCCGCAGCCTTACGCGTCGCGGGCGCAACTCGAGCGTGCGACTGATTGCCGGCCACGATGTCGAAGGCCATGCCGAACACGACTGGCGGGCGCTTGCCCGACCGGGTGAAGTCGCCGCAATCTACATGGGAAAGAAGTCCGCCCGCTTCCTCCAGGGACGGCTGATGATGCACGGCGCAGCATCGGACACGCCCGTCACCATCGTCGAAAGCGCCACACGCCCCGACCAGCGCGTCATTGCATCCGAACTGGCCTATCTTGCGGAAGACATTGCCGAGGCTGGCATGGCGGGACCAGCCCTGGTTCTCTACGGTCTCGCCCCCCGCGAAGCCGAAGCCATCGTCCGCCCTCAAAGGGAGATCGCCCTATGAGCCGCCAACGTCATTCACCGAAGGTCGTCACCGCCAATTCGCTGCTGGAGGGAGACACGGTGTGGCTGACCGCCGACGACCGCTGGACACGCAACATCTCGGAAGCGGAGCTTCTCGAAGACGAAGCGGTCGCCGAAGACCGGCTTCTCTTTGCGATTTCGCAACCGGATCTTGTCGTCGGAGCCTATCTGGCCGACGCCGCACCGGGCAAGAACGGCCCGATTCCAGTCCATGTTCGCGAAGCGCTGCGCGCGAGGGGCCCCTCAAACTACTTCCATGGCAAGCAGGAACGGAAACAGCCACTCGCCATTGCAAGTCGCTTCCAGGAGGCATGAGCGGATGTACCAGTATTCGGATTTCGACGACGCCTTCGTGCGCGAGCGCGTGGCGCAGTTCCGCGCCCAGGTCGAGCGTCGGATCGACGGCAGCCTGACCGAGGACGAATTCAAGCCGCTCCGGCTGATGAACGGTCTGTACCTGCAGCTGCATGCCTACATGCTGCGCGTCGCGATCCCGTACGGGACGCTCGATTCCAGGCAGATGCGGCAGCTTGCGATGATCGCGGAGCGTTGGGACAAGGGGTACGGCCACTTCACGACGCGCCAGAACGTCCAGTTCAACTGGCCGATGCTGGCAGACGTTCCCGACATCCTGGAGGCCCTCGCCGATGTCGGGATGCATGCGATACAGACGAGCGGCAACACGATCCGGAACGTCACGGCCGACCATTTTGCAGGCGCCGCCGCCGACGAGATCGCGGATCCGCGGCCCGTCGCGGAGCTGATACGCCAGTGGTCGACCGACCATCCGGAGTTCCAGTTCCTGCCCAGGAAATTCAAGATCGCGGTCACCGGTTCGCCGAACGACCGTGCCGTCACGCGCGCCCACGACATCGGGTTGCGAATGATCCGGAACGAGACGGGAGAGCCCGGCTTCGAGGTTCTTGTCGGCGGCGGCCTCGGGCGGACTCCCATGATCGGCAAGGTCATCCGGGAGTTCCTGCCGCGCACGGACGTGCTGCCCTTCCTCGAAGCCATCGTCAGTGTGTACAACGCGCTCGGACGACGGGACAACAAGTACAAGGCGCGGATCAAGATCACGGTTTCCGAAGCCGGCCTGGACGAGTTCCGGTCCCGCGTGGACGCCCGGTTCGAACAGTTGAGATCGCAGTTCGGCGGAGCCGACCAGGCGATGCTGGCACGCATCGAAAGATCCTTCGCGCCTCCCGCGTTCAGGTCGGCGCCACCGGGCCAGTACGAAGCGGTGCGAAAGGCCGATCCGGCCTTTCGCTCTTGGACCGACACAAACCTTGCCCGTCACAAGGCCGACGGCTACGCGATCGTAACCGTCTCGCTGAAGGCGCATGGAGCAACGCCCGGGGATGCCACGTCCGACCAGATGCGCGCGCTGGCGGATCTCGCCGAGCGCTTCGGCCACGACGAGTTGCGCATCAGCCACGAGCAAAACGTCATCATGCCACACGTGCACAAGTCGGATCTCCCGGCAGTCCACTCGATTCTCAGGGACCACGGTCTGGCGACGGCCAATGTCGGCCTGATCTCGGACATCATCGCATGTCCGGGAATGGACTACTGCGCCCTTGCGACCGCGCGCTCGATTCCGATCGCGCAGGAAATCGCGCAACGATTCGACGAGTTGAGGCTCGAACACGGGATCGGGGAGCTGAAGATCAAGATCTCGGGCTGCATAAACGCCTGCGGGCACCATCACGTCGGACATATCGGGATCCTCGGCCTCGACCGGGCCGGAGTGGAGAACTACCAGATCACGCTCGGCGGCGACGGGACGGAAACGGCGGCGATCGGCCAACGCGCGGGACCCGGATTCCCGGCAGAGGAGATCGTGCCCGCCATCGAGCGGCTGGTCCAGGCCTATCTCGACCTGCGCAGCGACAGGGAGGAGAGCTTCCTTCAAACGTTCCGCCGACTGGGCATCGGGCCGTTCAAGGCGGCCCTGTATCCAGAACGGGTCGACGCCAATGCCGCTTGAAGCCCCCCTGGACCCGCCTGCCAAACGCGCAACCGAGCTGAATCGCCGATTCGCGCATCATGCGGCGGCAGAAGTGTTGGCGCATGCCCTTCACGATCCCGAGATGGGCAACGCAGCCCTTGTCTCGTCGTTCGGCGGCGAGGCGATCGTGCTCCTGCACATGCTCAGCGTCGTCGACCGGACAACCCCCGTTCTCTTCGTCGACACCGAAATGCTGTTTCCGGAAACGCTGGAATACCAGCGCGAGGTCGCGCGGCACCTCAGGCTCACCGACATTCGCGTGATCCGGCCGGATCGCGAGCCCGTGTTCCGGAACGATCCTGAAAGCAACCTGCATCGACGGAATCCCGATACCTGCTGCCACTTGCGAAAGACAGAGCCGCTTCAAGGCGCGTTGGCCGGGTTCGACACCTGGATGACCGGGCGCAAGCGGTATCACGGAGGACGGCGGGCAGCGCTGGACTTCTTCGAAGCGGACAACGGCACAAGGATCAAGGTCAACCCGCTCGCGCACTGGTCGACTTCAGACGTGCAGGACTACATCGCCAACAACCGCCTTCCACGGCATCCTCTCGTCGCAAAGGGCTTTCCGTCAATTGGGTGTCTTCCCTGCACGACACGCGTCGCGCCGGGAGAGGACCTGCGCGCCGGGCGCTGGCGCGGGCGCGGCAAGGACGAGTGCGGAATTCACTTCGTGGAGGGACGGATGGATCGCAAGACTCCGGGAAGGGGACTCGCATGACGATTCTGGTAACTGACAGCGGATTTCACACGGAGGAACGGGCCTGGAACTTTCGGCCGCCCGACCAGCTTCCGGTTGGCCAGACCGGCCTTGCCGTGGAGCTTGCACCGGACGCTGACCCGACAACGTTGAGCGACCGCCTGAAAGCCATTGACCTGATCCGCGTGAACTTCCCGGAATTCGCCGACGGACGCGGATTCACAATTGCCCGCGTCCTGCGCCTCATGGGATACAGTGGCCGCATTCGTGCAAGCGGCCACGTGATTGCCGACCAGTACGCGATGGCTCGCCGCGCGGGTTTCGATGAAGTCGAGATCGATGACGAACTCGCCGCCCGCCAGCCAGAGGAACACTGGTTGCGGCGGGCCAATTGGCAATCCCATGACTATCAGGCCCTGCTGCGCGCATAAGGCCGTTTACTCCACCAGGCGCAATCTCTAGGAAGGGACGCCGATGCAAACGGCGCAAGAGACATGACAGACCAGATGCCAGTGACCACTGTGAACGCCAAGACGGTAACGCTGCCTGATGCCCAGACCGTGACACATGTCCGGCACTGGACAGATCGGCTGTTCTCCTTCCGCGTGACTCGGCCACGATCCTTGCGCTTTCGCTCGGGCGAATTCGTGATGCTCGGACTCATGGGAGAAAACGGCAAGCCACTTCTTCGCGCCTATTCCATCGCCTCTCCTGCGTGGGACGACGAGCTGGAATTCTACTCGATCAAGGTTCCGGACGGCCCGCTGACCTCACGCCTCCAGCATGTCCGGGAGGGAGAGCAGGTCATTCTTCGCACCAAGCCCGTTGGAACGCTGGTGCTGGACGCGCTGCTGCCTGGCAACCGCCTCTGGCTCTTTGCGACGGGAACCGGCATCGCGCCCTTCGCCTCGCTCATGCGGGATCCGGAAACCTACGAACGCTTCGGCGAAATCATCCTGATGCACACATGCCGCGATGTGGCGGAACTCGACTACGGCCGCAAGTTGATCGAGAGCATCCGTGCCGACGACCTGCTGGCCGAGCTCATCGGCGAAGGCTTTGCGGACAGGCTGAGGCACTATCCATCGACCACGCGTGAGCGCAGCGCGTCAATGGGCAGGATCACCGACAACCTGACGACAGGCAAGGTGCTCACCGACCTGGCCATAGACGGCATCAGCCCTGACAAGGATCGCGGCATGGTCTGCGGCTCGTTTGGATTCATCAAGGACATGAAGGCCGTTCTCGAGGGATTTGGGCTTGAAGAGGGCGCAAACAGCGATCCAAGGCACTACGTTGTCGAGAAGGCGTTTGTCGGCGACGGCATCTGACGTCCGAATCAAGCCCGTGCCATCGGTGCGCGAGGCCTCTCTCAAGAACCGATGGCCGGACCGCCCCCCCGGAAAGGTGCGGAGACTTGCAACAGCGCGGCGGGAAACTGCATTTGCGCTCGGCGTTTTGTCTTGCAAATCCGGTTGAATCCCCTCAGGTCCAAGCATAATTTCGTGCACCTGTAGGAACAACAAAGGGGTGTATCACCATCGCACGCAGACCGCACAACGCACCTCCGGTGCGTGACACAGGCCCACGGGTAAACGACCGCATCCGCGCGCCTGAAATCCGGCTCATCGGAGCCGACGGAGAAAACAGGGGCGTTGTCTCGCCGGAGCAGGCTCTCGAACTTGCCGAGGATTCCGGGCTGGATCTCGTGGAAATCTCTCCAAACGCCTCGCCGCCAGTCTGCAAGATCATGGACTACGGCAAGTTCAAGTACGAGCAGCAGAAGCGCGAGAGCGACGCTCGCAAGAAGCAGAAGACCATCGACGTCAAGGAGGTCAAGTTCCGCCCCAACACGGACATCCACGACTACGACGTCAAGATGCGAAACGTGACACGATTCCTGGAATCAGGTGACAAGGTAAAGGTAACGCTGCGATTCCGCGGGCGCGAGATGGCGCACCTGAACCTCGGCCGCGACCTTCTGGAACGCGTTGCGAACGACATCAGGGAAATCGGCAAGGTCGAGAACATGCCCAAGATGGAAGGCCGGCAGATGGTCATGATGATCGGACCCACGAAGTAGGAGGGACGGCAGTACCGCGAGTGCTGGCCGGAGAGAGGGTCAAGGCATGAACGCGCAGGACGGAATCAAGGCCAGTAACGCGCCGGATCTCTCGGAATTTGCATGGGAGGACCCGTTCCTCCTTGCCGGTCAGCTGACCGAAGACGAGCGGATGCTGGCCGAGGCGGCGAAGGCCTTCGCTGACAGCCGCCTCGCACCCAGGATTCGCGCAGCCTATGCCGAGGAGCGCGTGGAACCGGAGGTCATGGCGGAGATGGGAGAGGCCGGGCTGCTGGGAATCACGATTCCCGAAGAGTTCGGCGGTCTGGGATCAAGTTATGTCACCTACGGCCTCGTGGCCCGCGAAATCGAGCGAATCGATTCCGGCTACCGCTCCATGATGTCGGTCCAGTCTTCCCTGGTGATGTATCCGATCTTCGCCTACGGCACGAGCGCGCAGCGCCGAAAGTACCTTCCCGGCCTCGCGGCAGGCAGCCTCATCGGCTGCTTCGGCTTGACCGAGGCAGGCGCAGGCTCCGACCCGGGCGGCATGAAGACCCGCGCCGAGAGGACTGGCGACGGGTACAGGCTCAACGGTTCGAAGACTTGGATTTCAAACTCCCCGATCGCCGACGTCTTTGTCGTTTGGGCCAAGTCCGACGGCCACGACGGCAAGATTCGAGGCTTCGTGCTGGAAAAGGGCGCAAGGGGACTGTCAGCACCGAAGATCGAGGGCAAGCAGTCGTTGAGAGCAAGCGTGACCGGAGAGATCGTGCTCGACGACGTCGAAGTCGGCGAGGAGGCACTCCTGCCTGGTGTCGAAGGACTCAAGGGGCCCTTTGGATGCCTGAATCGGGCGCGTTACGGAATCGCCTGGGGCGTTTTGGGCGCTGCCGAGTTCTGCTGGACGGCAGCAAGGCAATACGGCCTCGTCCGCAACCAGTTCGGCAGGCCGATTGCAGCCACCCAGCTCTTCCAGAAGAAGCTTGCCGACATGCAGACCGAAATCGCGTTCGGACTTCAGGGCACGTTGCGGGTCGGCCGCCTGATGGATGAAGGCCGTGCAGCTCCCGAGATGATCTCGATCCTTAAGCGGAACAACTGCGGCAAGGCACTCGACATCGCCCGGATGGCGCGCGACATGCATGGCGGCAACGGGATCTCGGAGGAATTCCAGGTCATTCGCCACGCAATGAACCTGGAGACGGTCAACACGTACGAAGGCACGCACGACATTCATGCGCTGATTCTGGGCAGGGCGCAGACCGGACTTCAGGCGTTTTTCTGAGCCCGGCGCGCCACGAATCGCCCTGAAAGCCCGATTGAGCCGCCAAGGGCACGACTCCGACCGTTCGACCAGGCCGTGCAGAGGCTGCATGAACGCGATGCGCCGCCAACCCACACGGGCGAAAGGCTCCTGTCAGCCGGGCCGTCTCCCGACGTCGGCTGACCTCAACTGTCGTAGTCGGGCGCCCTTGCGGCACGAACGCGGTCTTGCAGGCGCGGCAGCAAGACGCCGGCGAGCACGCCGACTGCCAACGGCACTGCGTGGTCCTCCGACACCAGCCACGACGCGACCGCAGCAAGCAGGACGCATCCAGCGAGCGCCGCTGCGCGCAATTCAACCGCCTTGATCGAGTCCTCCGCAATCGAGAGGCTCCACGACAGCAGCCTTCTTGCATGAATTTCGGAATGGGAGGCGCCCCAGCCTGCGACCATGCCCAAGACAAATGCCACCAGCATCACTTCGCCCTTTCACGTCTCTCCTCGAAGGTTCTAGCCCGATTCCCGACCGATTTCGAGACTCTGGCTCCCCGGCACCCGTTCCGATAGAGGAGAGGCATGGGTGACGCCACTCTGACCATCAGGCGGCCGGATGACTGGCATCTGCACCTGCGCGACGGTGCAATGATGGCGGGCGTCCTGCCATGTTCCGCGGCACATTTCGCCCGCGCCCTCATCATGCCGAATCTCTCGCCACCTGTCGTCACCACGCACGATGCCACAGGCTATCGCGATCGCATCCTGGCAGCCCTGCCCCAAGGATCCGAATTCGAGCCGCTCATGACGCTCTATCTCACCGAGGACACGGATCCGGCCGACGTGAAGGCTGCCGCCGACGGCGGCCTCGTAAGGGCCGTCAAGCTGTATCCTGCCGGGGCCACCACGAATTCCGCTGACGGGGTGCGCGACTTCGACAAGATCCGGAGCGTCCTCGAAATGATGGCCGAGGCCAGACTGCCGCTCTGCGTCCACGGCGAGGTGACGCGCCCGGAGGTCGACATCTTTGATCGAGAAGCCGCCTTCATTGACGAGGTGCTTGACCCGATGCGTCGCAGGACACCGGGGCTGCGCGTCGTGATGGAGCATATCACGACCGCGGAGGCCGTAGCCTATGCGACCGACGGCGGCAGCGACCTTGGCGCGACCATTACTGTCCAGCATCTGATGCTCGACCGAAACGACATGCTGGCAGGCGGCATCCGCCCGCATTTCTATTGCCTGCCGATCTTGAAGCGCGGCACCCATCGACCGGCGTTGGTCAAGGCCGCCACTAGCGGGAACCCGGCCTTTTTCCTGGGAACCGACAGCGCACCTCACGCCACCGAGGCCAAGCAAGGCGCGTGCGGATGCGCCGGATGCTTCACGGCGCCCGTCGCGCTCGCCTGCCTCGCGGAAGTCTTCGACAACGCCGACGCCCTGGATCAGCTGGAAGGCTTTGTCGCGAAACACGGGGCAAGCTTCTACGGTCTCCCCCAGAACGATGCGAGCATCACGCTGCAGAAAGGGGATCCGGTCGAGTTCCCTAGACAAGTGCAGACCGGTGAAGGGCCGGTCACGGTCTTTGATCCCGGCAAGCCGGTCCATTGGCGGGTCGCGTCGTGACCGCCGGTTCTGGCCGGACCGGGCGCCATTTCCACGAAGAAAGATCAGCGAGGCAAAAGATGTTTCCGACAGTCTCCATCCCCTCAAGCTGCCCCGACGACTCCGAGATCGCGCGACAAAGCGCAGAAATGCTCCTTGAAGCCGACGCTGTTCACTTCAACGCCGACGAGCCCTTCAAGCTGTCAAGCGGCCTGCCTTCGCCAACCTACATCGATTGCAGGAAGCTGATCTCCTACCCGCGAATCCGGAGCCGCCTCATGGACTATCTGGCAGCGAGCGTCTTGCGCCGCGCCGGCGTGGATGCCTTTGACAATGTCGCGGGCGGAGAAACGGCCGGCATTCCCTTTGCCGCCTTCGTGGCGGAACGACTCGGCCTGCCAATGACCTACGTCCGGAAGAAACCCAAGGGCCACGGCCGGAACGCGCGAATCGAGGGCATGATGGGGGCTGGGGACAGAGTGCTTCTTGTCGAGGACCTTGCAACCGACGGCGGCTCCAAGCTGTCCTTCGTCGACGCGATCAGGGAGACCGGTGCTGCGTGCTCCCACACCGCCGTCATCTTCTACTACGGCATCTTTCCGGAGACAGTGGAACGGCTCGAAAATCATGGTGTTGCACTCCATCATTTATGCACCTGGAGGGACGTGCTCGAAGCTGCAAAGGCCGGAAGGAAGTTTGATGCCGGCACCCTGAAAGAGGTGGAATCCTTCATTGTTGCGCCACGAGCCTGGCAGGCGACGCGCACAGCCTGATCGGCAAATGTGACACCAGGTATTGACCTTTTCCGTCCGCTGACCTCAATATGATGGGGCACGTCGTCCATCCACAGGCAATCCACATGATTTCCAGATGGACCCCGGGCGGACGCATCGGTTAGATGCGCAAGCACTCGACGAGACGGGAGTGACGGGAGGCGGGAAGCGTCATGAACGAGATAGCCCAGATCAGGCAAGTGGGGACGGAAACGCAGGAATCCGTGCCACACAACATAGAGGCCGAGCAGCAGCTTCTGGGCGCAATCCTGACCAACAACGATGTCTTCGACCGCATTGCATCCCTGGTTTCGGAAACGGACTTCTATGATCCAGTGCATGCACGCATCTTCGAGGTAGCAAAGAGCCGCATCTCGAAGAACACGCTGGCCTCGCCTGTCACCTTGAAAGCCTTCCTTGAGGATGATCCCGGACTGAAAGAGCTTGGAGGGCCGACATACCTGGCCAAGCTGGCGGGATCCGCAATCTCGTCATTCGCAGCGCGCGACTACGCGCAGATGATCCGCGACTTCTCGATCCGACGTGAGCTCATGCAGATCGGCAGGGACATCACCGAAAAGGCCGCCAGAGTGGACGTTTCGACGGAGCCTGCGGAGCAGATATCTGAGGCAGAGCAAGCCCTTTACGAAGTGGCCGAGTCGGGCAGGTCTTCGACCGGGTTCCAGTCCTTCCTGACCGCCCTGACAACTGCGGTGAACGTGGCGGGCGCCGCCTACAAGCGAGACGGAGGGCTGGCCGGACTTTCCACAGGCTTCATGGATCTCGACAAGAGAATCGGCGGGCTTCACAAGTCAGACCTGCTGGTCATTGCCGGTCGGCCGTCGATGGGCAAGACGTCGCTGGCGACGAACATTGCATTCAACCTTGCCAGCGCCTTTCGCAAGGAACCTTCGCCGGACGGTCATGAGGAGACGGTCAGCGGTGGCGTCGTCGGCTTCTTCTCGCTGGAAATGTCTGCCGAGCAGCTGGCCGCCCGCATTCTGTCGGAAGCATCGGAGATTCCGTCCGAGCGCGTGCGAAGCGGGGACATGGACGAGCCCGAGTTCCGCCGATTCGTCGATGCGGCCAAGAAACTCGAAGCCTGCCCATTGTACATTGATGACACGCCGGCTCTGCCCATTGGCCAGCTGGCCGGGCGTGCCCGACGACTTAAGCGGGAGCACGGCCTTGACGCCTTGATCGTCGACTATCTGCAACTCGTGAGGGCGTCCACCACCAGGGACAGCCGGGTCAACGAGGTCTCGGAGATCACCCAGAGCCTGAAGGCCATCGCCAAGGAGCTGGAAATTCCCGTGATCGCGCTGAGCCAGTTGAGCCGCCAGGTCGAATCGCGCGAAGACAAGCGCCCGCTGCTCAGCGACCTGCGGGAATCCGGCTCGATCGAGCAGGATGCGGATGTCGTGATGTTCGTCTTTCGGGAAGAATACTACAAGGAACGGGAAAAGCCCGGGGACCACGATGGCGAAGCCATAGCGAAGTGGCACGAGGAGATGGAAAAGGTCCACAATCGTGCCGAGATCATCATCGGCAAGCAGCGGCACGGCCCCATCGGAACGGTGGACCTGGCGTTCGACGGGCGCTTCACGCGGTTTTCAAGCCTTGCCAGGCCTTGGCAGCATGAAGGCATCGGCGACGCGTGAAAGCGCGCCCCGGAAACCGGCCACTATGGCAGGATTGCTTCACCGGGATTCGTGCCGCAAGCCCTCCTCACGCGAACTGTTCCACATCGGTCGCGTAGCCGGTCCGGCGGGTCCGCTCTCGGTGTTGTTGTGCCGAGCTACAGCCGGCTGGACAATTGGACTCCCGGGAACCGGATCGGCAAAGGCAAGAATGGCGGACATCGCTTGACTGGCGGCGAACGTCGCCCGCGCTCCTGATCTCGCGATCCGTGCTTCAGTCGCGTGGCGGCTCGACTCCGCAAATGGTCAGGCAGGATTCGCCGTATCTGCGGACGTCAAGGACCGCGAGTCCAGGAGGAGGCGCCACTTCGCCGGCTTCCTCCCAGGCAATCAACGCGTCATCGGCAATCCACCCGCCAGACCGAGCCGCAACGAGCGCCGGCCCGCCAAGTTCCCGTCGAAATGGCGGATCGAGGAAAACCAGGGTCGCCGGTTCCCCTGCCGCAGGCACAAGTCGAGTCGCGTCGCCACGGACCAGGCGGGTCTCCTCCTCGACTCCAGCCCTTGCAACGTTCTCCCGAAGAATCCTCGAAGCCGTGCGTCCGTTCTCGACGAATGTCGCGAAAGTCGCCCCTCGCGAGAGTGCTTCAAGACCAAGCGCGCCCGTGCCAGCGAACAAGTCCAGCACGCGGGCACCGGCCACCGGATCGCCAAAGCGTCCGCCAAGGAGAAGGTTGAAGAGGCTTTCGCGAACCCGGTCAGCCGTCGGCCTTAGCTGCGACCCGGCTCTCCTCTTGCCAACGGCGGAAAGCTTCAAGCCCCGCAAGCGGCCACCGACTATCCTCATGCCTTCAGGAGCGCCTTCAAGTCCGTGTCTGGGTCCTGAACTTGAGCGGGTCCGACGTTCTTGGCCATTTCGAGCAGTCGCTTGCCAACCATGTAGTCACGAGGCGCATTGATGGCATCAACTGCAAGGAACCGATCGCCCTTGAAATACCAGTGACTCCGCCCCTTCTCGGAAATGCGCGACACGACCCTGTCATTGCCGGCGCTCAGCCCGGCAATCTGGAGCTTCAGGCCATACTGGTCGGACCAGAACCACGGGACAGGCACGTATGGCGATTGAGCGCCCAGCATGTTCGCTGCAACGGCCTCCGCCTGATCGATCGCGTTCTGCACGGATTCGAGCCGCAGCCGGTTCCCATTGTAAGGAAAGCATGTGCAGTCCCCCGCCGCCCAGACATCCTTTGCCGAAGTGCGCCCGAACTCGTCAACGAGGATGCCGTTGCCGCAATCGATTCCTGCGGCCTCCGCAAGGCGCGTGTCGGGACGGATTCCGGTTCCCACGATGACGAAATCCAGGTCAATCGTCGATCCATCCGTGAGCTGCGCACCTGAGACGTGGCCGTCTCCCGTCAGACGGTCAACCCCAACGCCTTCTCGAATGTCGACGCCATGAGCCTGATGTTCCGCACGAATCACGTCCGCCGTCTCGCTTGCCGCCACACGGCTCAGGATGCGCTGCGTCAGCTCGACAAGCGTAACCTTCAGCCCGAGCTTTGCAGCCACGGCCGCCGCTTCCAGCCCGATATAGCCTCCGCCGACCACAAGCACTTGCGCGCCTCGGCGGCAGAGCGGGCTGATTCGGTCGATGTCGGCCAGTGTCCGGACGGTATGGATTCCTGCCAGTTGACGACTCACCGCCTGCGGCAAGCTGTTCGGAAGCGATCCCACGGCAAGCGCGAGCTGGTCATAGGACAGGCTGTCGGCTCCGATCATCGCGGACTTCTTGCGAACGTCTATGGCGTCAACGGGCGCTCCAAGGCGGAGCTTGATGCCCTTGTCGTCATAAATTGAAGGCGGCCTCAGGTAGAGGCGCTCCTTCTCCATCTCTCCCAGCAGGTAAGCTTTCGACAATGGAGGGCGCTCGTACGGCGGTACCGGCTCGTCACCGACCAACGTCACTTCACCGCCATATCCTTCAGCACGCAACTTTTCGGCAAGGGACGCGCCTGCCTGGCCTGCTCCGATGATCAGAATTCCGCCCATGCACGTTGACCGCTGGCTTCTATCGTCAAAAGGCATATAACCTCGACAACGAATTTGGCAATTGGGAGACACGGACAATGGCTCAGGTAGGTGACAGGATTCCTTCGGCGGCGCTCTTGCACAAGGCAGGCGACGCCGTGACCGAAGTCGACATTTCAGAGCGGGTGGCAGGGCGCCGGGTGGTGTTGTTCGGATTGCCCGGAGCCTACACTTCGACTTGCGACCAGGCGCATTTGCCAAGCTTCGTCCGTACCGCTGACGCCTTTCGGGAGAAGGGAATCGAGGAAATCATCTGTGTCGCGGCGAACGACGTGCTCGTGATGGAACACTGGGGGCTGGCCTCGGGCGCGGATGACGCCGGAATCACGATGCTGGCCGACTGGAACAGCGAACTTGCGAAGGGCCTTGGTCTTGCGTTCAGCGTACCCGCCGTCGGCCTCAAGGATCGCATGACGCGCTGCGCGATGATGATCGAGGACGGGGAAATCAAGGTTCTCCAGGTCGAGGAGGACAGCGGCGTCTGCAGCCTGACTGCAGGGGAGACTCTTCTCGAGATCATCTGACGTCCAGTTGTACGGCAGACCTCGGGCTGCCGTGCAAAGCGTTCGCCAACGTCCGAAGACGTGTTCGACTGCCTCGCGATCAAGCGAAGAACGCAAAATCTTGGCGAAATTCAACATACGTCAGGAACGACATACGTCACAATTTGACTACGTTCAGCGTCACGTATGTCAGGAAGCCCCATCCGGGGCCAAGGATCGAATGGATTCAGGCAGCGCCGGCAGAACCGCGATGACCTGTGGCGACTTGCTCGCCGTTGCCAGGTTCAGCAGGCTGGTCTCCATGATGAAACCGGGGCCTGTTCTGTTCGCTTCGTGTCGCGGCAGGATTTGACTCAAGTGTTCAGGTCGTATGCAAAACCATTCGACCGCGCCGAAAAGTCACTTTCCGGCTCAATGTGCCGGAAACTCCGTCTGTCCGAACCGAAACGCCGCCGCCCCGACCCTGATCATGCGCATGGCCCAACCTCCGGCCGCGGCGGCGAACCCCTTTCCCCCGTGAGATCCTCCTTTAGCATGCGGACCCAGACAGATGCAGCCAAACCGCCTCGGCGGCATTCCAGGCGGCAAGCCCGTGCCGGCCCCCGAGCGGCATCCGCAGGAGAGAAGGCGACATGGCCACGTACATCTTCGCCGGTGGCGGATCGGCCGGACATGCCCTGCCCGGCATCCGCATCGCGGAAACCATGCGCGCGCAGGGGCACAAGGCGGTCTTTGTCGGTTCGCGTGCATCGATCGAGGAACGGCTTTGCGCCCATCACGGGATTCCGTTTCACGCCGTGACTACGGGCAGGCTGAGCCGCGCGCGCAGGCTTTCCGTCTTCGGTGCCGCGATCCGCACACTGCAAGGGGCGTTCCAGGCGCGTGCCATCCTGCGCCGCATCCGGCCCGACGGCGTGTTCTGCTCTGGCGGATTCGCCAGCGTGCCGGTGGTGCTGGCCGCCCGCTCGCTCGGCGTGCGACCGATAGTCACCCATGCCTGCGATCTCGACCTTGGGCTGGCCAACCGCATGTGCCTGCCGTTTGCCACCCATCTGACCTGCACCTTCGCCGACACATGCAACACGTTTCCGATGGGGAATTTCGTCGGCCCCATCGTCGACCCCGAGATCCTGGCCAGGGACCAAGATGCGGCGCCTCGAAACGGCAAGCCGCGGCTGCTGGTCTACGGCGGCAGCCTGGGCGCGGCAGCGATCAACGACAAGCTGCGGCGGTCCCTGCCCGAGTTGCTGCCGGACTTTGACGTCATCCATGTCTGCGGCCAGGGCAGGCTCGACTCCGGCCTCGACGGGCTCGGCGGCTACGAGCAGCACGAGTACGTCATGGCCTTCAGCGACGTGCTGAGGGCGTCGGACATCGCCATCTGCCGCGGCGGCTCCGGCTCGCTCTGGGAACTGGTCCTGACGGGCACGCCGCACTTGGCAGTGCCGCTGCCGCTGTCGGTCAGCCGGGGCGACCAGATCGAGAACTGCAGGCATTTCGAGAAACACGGCGCCACGCGCTGGATGGACCAGGACACGTTCCTGGCTGCATCGCTTGCGCCTGCCCTGAGGAAGCTTTGGGACGAGCGCGACACGATCTGCGCCGCCATGCGTGCCATCGCTCCCGAACGCCCGGCAGCCCGGACCGTTTCCGACATTCTTCAAGGCCCGGTCCGTTCAGATCGTTCTTTCCGCCGATTTCCGTGACTGTTTTCCGGATGGAATGGCGGCTGCCAGCCGCCCGCAGTCTCAACGACGCCGGGCGCATGCCTTCAGACTCAAGGACCGCAGGTGAGGACCTTGACCGCCCGGACCTTTGCAAGGGAATGAGGACATCTGCCGTTCAACAGCTTTCTGCCGGGCCAACTCGGCAGAAGGTCGTGCGGGTCTCCGCGAAGACTTTCCTGAAGAACGCAAGGCGGTTCGGCATGACCTTCCGAACCCATTCCTCGACGGAGCCGGACAGGCGTCCGGGGTGAAACGAGAGAGCCCGCGCAAACAAGGCCGACTCCGCCATGTCTTCCTTGTCCGGCCTCTCCCGGGCATGCTTGGTCACGAAACCGCCGTTGGTACGCTGCGCCGTCTTCCATTCCGCGCTCGCCAGCATCGGGTAGTCCAGGGTTGCATTCACGGACTCGATGAACACGGTCTCCTCAAGGTCATGGTTCCACAACTGCGTTGCCATGTTTTCCGAGTACAGCACGAAGAAACGGCCGTTGTCTTCAGCATAGGCTGTCAGGTTTCCCTTGTGGAAGGCCACATGATCCAGTTTCGATCTCATGATCGTCGGGAGTTCCCCAACCGGATCTGCCTCTTGCAGCGCGAGCTCGCGCGCGGCGTCCCGGGAGCCGACATCGGGATGAACCAAATCCCTACGGGAATTCCGTCCCTGTACTTGCGGAACAAGTCAAGCGATGGCGGGACATTGCCCGGCTCAGGCATCCATCCTGTCGGCTAGCTTGAGGTCGCGCTCGCTCAGGCCGTCAACGTCATGGCTCGTCAGCGTGACCTCAACCCGGTTGTAAACATTGGACCATTCGGGGTGGTGGTTCATCGTTTCGGACACAATTGCCATCCGCGTCATCCAGCCCCAAGCCTCGACGAAACTCCTGAACTTGAAGGTCTTCATGATGGCGTTGCGCCCTTCGACCTCGATCCATCCGCGTTCCGAAAGCCGGGCCAGAGCGTCCCGGAGCGCTACGCCTTCGAGCCTGTCACTCATTAAGGTTCCTCCTTGACTTTCCGAAACGGGCCATAGCTCGTGAGCACCTCGATATCGTCGTCAACTGCAGCCCGCTCCGCCTCAAGATACTCCTCCACCGCGCGGGCAAACCCCGAATCCGCCACCCAATGCAAGGAGTGAGTCTCCGTTGGCAGATATCCTCTCGCCAGCTTGTGGTCACCCTGAGCGCCAGCCTCGACCGCGCCAAGCCCGTTGGCAATCGCATAGTCGATTGCCTGATAGTAGCAAAGCTCGAAGTGCAGGCAGTCGTGATGCTCGATTGCGCCCCAATAGCGACCGAAGATCGTCTCGCGTCCGATGAAGTTCATCGCGCCCGCAACCGGCCGACCCTCGCGGATAGCCAGGATCAGAACAACGTCGTCGGCTAGTTCCTCCCGGGCCTGGTCAAAGAACGCACGCGTCAGATACGGCCTGCCCCATTTTCGCGCGCCCGTGTCCTGGTAGAATTCCCAGAAGGCGTCCCAGTGCCCCGGCCGAATGGCGTCGCCCGTGAGGGCCACGATTTCGCCCCCGAACGATTGCGCAATGCGTCGCTCGCGCCGAATCGCCTTTCGCTTGCGCGACGACAGTGCCGACAGAAAGCCGTCGAAGTCCTCGTATCCCTTGTTCGCCCACCTGTACTGCTGCGTCACGCGGTGCAGGAGCCCGAGCTCGCGGCCACGGGCGGCCTCCTCCTCTGTGCAGAAAGTGGCATGCACGGACGAAAGCCTGCTTTCGACGGCGACATGAAGCGCGCCGTTCAACAAGGCTCCAAAGCACTCCGCCCGGCACCCGGGGCGCATAAGGAAACGACGCCCGGTGACCGGCGTGAACGGCACGGCAATCTGCAACTTCGGGTAGTACCTGCCTCCGGCCCGTTCCCAGGCATGGGCCCAGCTGTGATCGAAGATGTACTCCCCTTGGCTGTGACCCTTCACGTAGAGCGGCGCAACCGCCACCACTGTATCCTTGTCACGGACCGCAAGATGACGCGGCAGCCATCCCGTGCCAGGACCGACCGAGCCACTGGTCTCGAGCAGGTTCAGGAACCGGTGAGTCGTGAACGGGTCGACGGCACGCAAGCCGTCCGCCGCCTCGGCGCTGGCGCAGGCATCCCAATCCTCGGGGGCAATCGCCGACAGGCTTGCCAACGTCGAGATTTCCAGCGCGGATTCGCTCATGAACGCACTCTAGCCTTTCATGACCGGAGCTGCGATCAATCCGCATGGTCGGGAAGATACCCTTCGAAGGTCACGTTGGCTGCTATGGCGCGCGCCCGGCGCTCTTCCTCGGCGGATCTCACCGTCCAGCAGAGGATGCTCGCCCCGCGCTGCCTGAGTTCCAGAACTCTTGCGCATTCCAGGTCGCGGATGTCATGGCTGATGAAGGATGCACTCGCTCGCTCGTAGTCCAGGATTGCTGCGAGCTCGGCACGCCTGGCACTCGGCATCGGCCATTCCGTCTCGCGGAAGGCACAGGTCACCAGACCACGTGGCACGCCGGGTGCCAGAGACTGCATGGTCGCGACACTGTGCGGATTGAATGACATCACCGCTGCAGGGCCGTCATATCCTGCCAGCGCCCTAGCGACCGCGCCTTCAAGAGAGCCGACGTCCGGACCGAACGTTCCGTCTGGATCCTTGATCTCGATCAGGAGAGGAACGCGGCCCCCGACCAGGCCCAGGACTTCCGCGAGTTCGGGTATTGTTTCGTTGCTTCCCTCGATCGCAATGGAAGCGAGTTCCGGCATGGTGCGATCGCGCACGAGACCTTCGCGGTCTGTCAGTCGCTCCAACGAATGGTCATGGAAGACTGCCGCTTGCTCGTCAGACGTGAGTTGAACGTCGATTTCGATTCCGTATCCATGTTCCATTGCGGCCTTGACTGCTGCGCGCGAGTTCTCCGGCCGTCCGTCGGAAGCGTCATGCAGCGCACGATGGGCGATCGGGCGGGTCAGAAGGTCCGTCGGCAGCAGTACTTTCACGACACTTCAAACATGCCTTCGATCTCGACTGCCACGTTCAAGGGAAGCGCCCCTGCGCTGACGGCGGAACGCGCGTGGCGCCCGGCGTCGCCCAAAACGGCAACAAGGAGGTCCGAGGCGCCGTTGATCACCTTCGGCTGTTCTGAGAAGTCGGGCGTTGAATTCACGAAACCCACAAGCTTCACGACGCGAACCAAGCGTCCGAAATCGCCTTCGCAGCCAGCGAGCACCTGGGCCAGCAGCGACAATGCGCAACGCCTGGCCGCCGCGGCGCCGGCTTCAACGTCAAGTTCGGCGCCTAGCTTGCCGGTGATGAGGTTGCCATCCGCATCCATCGAGATTTGGCCGGACACGAAGAGCAGTGATCCGGATCTGACAAATGGCACGTAATTTGCCACCGGCGGCGGTGAAACAGGCAATGCAAGCCCCATCTCCTGAAGCTTCCTCTCCACGTCGGTCATCAGTCGGCTCCTCCTGTCCTGCCTGACGGGATGTCAGGCCTGTCCCGACCATTTTCACGCCGCGTCACTTGAGCGCAACACGTATCGCCAAAAATTCGTGCACCGCGCCACCGGTTCTGTTGCGCCGCCCCGCTTGCAGACTAAAAGTGATCACCGGATCGGTTTGGATCGTCAGCGAAGACATCGGGCAGCACATGCGTTTCAAATTTCCGCACCTTTCGTTTCCGGCCATCGCAGCGCTTGCCCTTTCTGCATGTTCAGCGCCGACGGACGACGGCGCAATCCACGATCCTTACGAATCGCTCAACAGGGTGAGCCACACCTTCAACAAGGGCGCGGACCGGGTGCTCGTCCGCCCGCTCAGCCGTGCCTACGGGGCGACGGTGCCAAGTCCCGTCCGCCGCAGCCTGTCCCAGGTTGCCTCGCACCTTGACGAACCGAAGTCCATCGCGAACCATGTTCTTCAGGGCGACGCGGAAAGCGCCGGCCACAGCTTCTTCAGGTTCCTCGTAAACAGCACGGTCGGCGTAGCGGGCCTGTTTGATCCTGCTGCGGGCAGCTTTGGACTGGAACGGCGGCAAACGGGCTTTGGAGACACGTTGGCGGCATGGGGAGCGCGGGAAGGCGCCTACCTGGAATTGCCCTTTGCGGGACCCTCGACGGAAAGGGACTTCGTGGGGTTGATCTTCGATGTTGCCACCAATCCGGTCAGCCACATTTCCAGCGACGTGGCAGTCCTGAACACGGCGTCCACGATTCCCGCCGCGTTGAACGTGCGTTACGAGTTCAGCGATACGGTTGACAGCGTTCTCCGCGACAGTGCAGACAGCTACGCGCAGTTGAGGCTCTCCTACATCCAGAACCGGAAGTTCAACCTGAACGAGCAGAACCCTGACGGCGCCGGCCACGACCCCTTCGAGGACCTGTATGACGAGATATATGAAGAGCTCTACGACGAATTCTGAACTGACGCGCCGCACCCTCCTGTTCGCAGGCGCCTGCGGTGCCGTCGCGCTGCGCGCTGCCCCAGCCCGTGCACTGAGCAGCGACGAGGCGCGCTCTCTCATCGACGCCGTGGTCAACGACATTCATCGCGTCATCAACTCCGGCATGCCGATCGAGAGCACATTGAAGGAATTCGAGAAGATCTTCTTGAACTATGCGGATGTCCAGGCAATAGCGCGCTCGGCACTTGGACCGCCTGCGCGAACCGCTTCGCCTGGACAGGTTCGCGCCTTTACCGCCGCGTTTTCGGGCTATATCGCGCGGAAATACGGGAAGCGGTTCCGCGAATTCAAGGGCGGTGCCATAGAGGTGACCGATGCGCGCAAGAGAAGTCGCGTCCACGAAGTTCGCGCGATCGCAAGGCTGAGAGGCCGGGAACCGTTGGCGATGAGCTTCGTGGTCTCGGACCGCTCGGGAAAGACCCTCTTCATCGACATCCTTATCGAAGGCATCAGCCTGCTGAAGTCCGAACGCGTCGAGATCGGAGCCCTGCTTGACAAGCAGGGTGGCGATGTGGACCGGCTCGTTGCTGCCCTGAACGGGACCGGGTGACCGGTCCCAAGACGCCGCCGCCCTTGGGCCGCGCCCCCTGAAGCCCGGTGACCGCGCCCGGCTTGAAGCAACGCCGCTAGTCGTCTCGCTTTCGGACATATGCACGCCACAGCGCAAACACGCCCGCCGCAAGGATGACCATGGCGCCGAGCGCAACGTTTGCCTTCAGGGCCTCGTTAAACACGACGATCCCGATGAGCGCTGCAAAGACCTGGTGAAAGTAGGCGAAGGGTTGCACGGCACCAGCCTCGGCCAGCTCGTAGCAGCGGATCAGGAGCCAATGCCCGAAGACGCCAGTCGTGCAGAGCGCCAGCATCCACAACCAGTCGCCGGGCTTCATCCACTCCCAGTTCGGAAGGCCCGCAAATGTCATGGCGACGGCTCCGACGACCCCGGTCCAGAAGAAGGATGTCGCGGCGTTGTCCCGTCGTGCAGCATAGCGGGTCGCCAAGGAATACAGCGCGAACATGAAGGCCGAAATGAAAGGAATCACCGCGACCGCCCTGAACACGCCGGTTCCTGGTTGCAGAATGATGAGCATGCCGAGAAAGCCGGCAAGGACGGCAAGCCAACGTCGCCACCCGGCTCGCTCGCCAAGCAGCGGTCCTGCAAGCGCAATCACGATCAGGGGATACATGGCAAAGATTGCGTGGCTCTCGACCAGCCCCAGAAGCGTGAAGCCGAAGACCGCCACGCAAATCTCGCCTGCGAGCAAGAGCCCCCGGAGAATCTGGAGCGCTGGCTGGGATGTCGTCGCGGTCGCGCGCACGCCTCCGGGCCGGCGCGAGGCAATGGCAATGACAAAGGCGGCAAAGAACCAGTACCGGATCATCACGACCATGAAGGTGTTGTATGTCACGGCCAAATGCTGCGAGATGCCGTCCTGCGCAGCGAACACGAAAGTCGTCGCAATCATCACAAGGATGCCGTTCCGGTTCGACTGTGATGTCATGAGCGGGCGACCGTCATATGCCGCTTGCGACCGAATCCGGACACGCGCTCAACCGTGAAGCCGGCATCGGCAAGGCCCGCGCGCACGGACTTGGCGGCGCTGTAGGTCGCTGCAGTACCTTCCGGCGAGGTGTGGCGCGCGACCTGAAGCAGGAGATCGGGCGTCCAGAGCTCCGGATTCCTTGCCGGAGAGAATCCGTCGAGAAACCATGCGTCAGCAACGTCGTCCCAGCTCGCCAGGGTTTCGCGGGCGTCTCCCGGAACAATCGTCAAGTGCAGATCTTCGGCCACGAACTCCCGCGCGGACACGTCCATGGCGGCCACGAGGGGCGTGGCCAGGCCGGATATCTCCGGAAAGGCCGACAGGGCCCTCGACATGTCGGCAGGCGCCATCGGAAAGAGTTCGAAAGACGTGAAGCGCAGCGGCCCGGGCATCCCGGATTCGCGCCACATGGCCCATGTCGCCAAGGCATTGAGGCCGGTCCCGAACCCGAGTTCGGCAACATGAAAGCCCGGCGCGAACCGGTCGGGCAGTTCGTTGCCCGCGAGAAAGACGTGCCGTGCCTCGGCGAGCCCGTCCTCCAGAGAATAGTACGGATCGCCGAAACGCGACGCGACGGGCACATCGCCCTGCCATTCCAGGTCGGGATGCTGGTCGTCCGGCAAGCCACTTCCTACAATTGCACCGTTCCGCGGCGACAGTGACAACGGGGGGATGCCTTGGCAATGGCAGACGTGACGGTGCGGGGAGCCGGCATCTTCGGGCTCTCCATCGCCTGGAAGGCGCTGCAGCGTGGCGCGCGGGTCCGGGTCATCGACCGAAACGGCCCTGGCTCAGGCGCGTCGGGCGGCATTGTCGGCGCACTCCAGCCGCACGTGCCCGATCCATGGAATGCGCTGAAGCAGTTTCAGCTCGATGGCCTGATCGAGGCCGGGGCATTCTGGGAAGGGATCGATGCGACTTCGGGCGTCTCTTCCGGATTCGCCCGCGTGGGCCGTCTGCAGCCGCTCATGCACGAACGCGACGTCGCGCGTGCGCGCGAGCGTGCCGTTGCCGCGCGCTCCAACTGGGGCGAGGACGCATTGTGGGAAATCATCGATGCTCGGAAAGCAGGCAGCTGGTTCCCGCCTTCGCCCACCGGACTGCTTGTTCACGACACGTTGTCGGCAATCGTGAGCCCGCGCGGCGCAATTCGAAGCCTTGCCAAGGCCATTCGAGTGAACGGAGGGGAAATCGTCGCCGACGGACCCGATCAGGGGCAGGTAGTTTGGGCAACTGGCTGGAAAGGTCTGCGGGAGCTCGGCGCGGCGCTTGGCCGGCCGGTCGGCGCGGGCGTCAAGGGACAGGCCGCGCTCCTTCGCCATGATGCGGGCGGCAAGCCGCAGGTATTTGCGAGCGGCCTCCACATTGTGCCTCATCTTGATGGCACGCTGGCGGTCGGGTCCACATCGGAACGTGAATTTGCGGCACCGACAACAACCGACGATCTGCTGGACGACATCGTTCGTCGTGTAGGAGAAGTCATGCCAGTCCTGACCGGGGCCGCGGTCATTGAACGCTGGGCGGGGATTCGGCCGCGCAGTGCCAACAGGACGCCACTGCTCGGGCCATGGCCCGGGCGCGCCGGCCACCACGTCGCCAACGGTGGCTTCAAGATCGGCTTTGGCGTCGCGCCGAAGATCGCGGGCACCATTCTGGACCTGGTGCTGGACGGCGTGGATTCGATCCCTCCGGAATTTCACACCGAGCGCCTGTCCGAGAGCCAAGACCACCCTTGCGCACCAAATGGCGCGATCGACCCGAGTGAAGTCGGCAGGGACTAGGCGTGGCAACTGCGTACTGCGAATCCGCCATTGCGACCCAAGCCTTGCCGACGGTACATGCCCGGAACAGGAAGGTGCCCGAGTTCCGCCCACTTTCCGCTTCCACCGGGACTGGAATTCCCCGATAACTCGGCCATGGATTTCGACCGCTCGACAAAGATTGCCCCGTCAATCCTGGCCGCTGACTTTGCCGACTTCGGACGCGAGATCGAGGCGGTGGAGGCCGAGGGTGCCGACTGGATCCACGTGGACGTGATGGACGGACATTTCGTGCCGAACATCACCTTCGGCCCGCAGATGGTGAAGGCAATCCGCGGGCATGTCCGGACCGTCCTGGACGTGCACCTGATGATCGCGCCTGTTGACCGCTATATCGACGCGTTCGCACAAGCAGGCGCGGACTTGCTGACGGCACATCTCGAGGCCGGGCCGCATGTGCACCGCACGCTTCAGGCGATCCGAAGCGGCGGCATGAAGTCGGGCCTGGCGCTCAACCCCGGAACGCCCGTGGAGGCCGCAGCGCCATTGCTTGACCTCTGCGACCTGGTTTGCGTTATGACCGTCAATCCCGGCTTCGGCGGCCAGGCATTCATCGAAACCCAAGTGGACCAGATCAGGCAGCTCCGCGCGATGATCGGCGACCGCAACATCCATGTCGAGGTCGACGGAGGGGTCGATCAGCGCACCGCGGGCCTCGTTGCCGACGCGGGAGCGGACGTGCTTGTGGCCGGCTCTTCCGTGTTCAAGGGTGGAACGGCCGCAAAGCCGACAGCTTACGGCGAGAACATCCGCGCTCTTCGTGAAGCGGCGGACAATGCAAAGGGAGATTGATCCATGGCGGCTGCATCACCACCAGTTTGCGACTTTGGCTGGAAGGCGCCGGCCTTCTCGCTGCCAACCACCGACGGACGGGTTCTGGCCCTTCCCGACGTTGCGGGCCCCAAGGGCACGCTCGTCATGTTCATCTGCAATCATTGCCCCTACGTTCTTGCGGTCCTTGACCGCATGATCAGGGATGCACGCGACCTGCAGTCCATCGGCGTCGGCGTGGCGGCAATTTGCTCGAATGACGCGACCACCTATCCGGCGGACAGTTTCGACAACATGAAGCGGCTGGCCGAAGAACGCGGATTCCCGTTTCCCTACCTGCACGACGAGGACCAGGCGGCTGCGCACGCCTATGGTGCCGTCTGCACCCCGGACTTTTTCGGATTCAATGCCGATCTGGAACTGCAGTACAGGGGGAGGCTCGACGCGTCCGGAAGCCGTCCCGGGCCGCAGGACCTCCGAAGAGACCTGTACGAAGCGATGCGGGAAGTTGCCTCGACCGGCAAGGGGCCGCGAGATCAGATTCGATCGACCGGGTGTTCCATCAAGTGGAGGGCCGCATAGGCCGGTTCCGCCTATCCGCAACCAGGCAATCCTGCGTTGCCCGGAGGCAGTGACGCGCAGGCTTCAGGCTGCATGCACGGCACGCGCGCCTGCGGCTCAGGCCACCAGCGATTCCGCCACTTTCAGATCAACCGACACGAGCTGGCTCACGCCCTGCTCGCCCATGGTCACGCCAAAGAGCCTGTCCATCCTGGACATTGTCACGGCATGGTGAGTGATGATCAGGAAGCGTGTTTCGGTCCGACGGCACATTTCGTCCAGAAGGTCGCAGAAGCGCACGACGTTTGCGTCGTCAAGAGGCGCATCGACCTCGTCCAGCACGCAGATCGGCGCGGGGTTGACAAGGAACACGGCGAAGATCAGGGCGATCGCGGTCAGTGTCTGCTCGCCGCCGGAAAGAAGCGACAGCGTCGAGAGCTTCTTGCCGGGCGGCTGGCAAAGGATCTCGAGGCCGGCATCCAGCGGATCATCCGATTCGACCATCGCGAGCCTGGCCTTGCCGCCGCCAAACAAGTGCTTGAACAGGGCCGCAAAGTTCGAATTCACCTGATCGAAAGCTGCAAGCAGGCGCTCGCGGCCTTCCTTGTTGAGACTGCTGATCCCGCTGCGAAGCTTCCGGATCGCTTCCTCAAGATCGGTCTTTTCGGCCACCAGGCTCCCGTGCTCCTCTTCCACCTCGCGGGCATCTTCCTCCGCGCGGAGATTCACCGCGCCAAGCGCGTCCCTTGACCGGCGAAGGCGGATCACTTCCGCCTCGATCCTGTCGGCGGGCGGCATTTTCTCAGGATCGGCATCAAGTGACTCAAGGAGCGCCGCCGGTGTCGTCTGCTGCTCCTCGAGGATCCGCTCTTCCGCCACGGCGAGAGCCTCGCGCGCCGCCTCCACCCGCGCGTCCGAGGCTGCACGTCGTTCGCGTGCCTCTGACGCCCTGCGTTCAGCCTCACGTTCCTCTTCCTTGGCCCTGCGTTCATCCGTTTCGGCCTCAGCCAATGCATCGGCAGCAATTCGGCGGCTCCCCTCTGCGGCGTCAAGCTCGTTCGAAAGCGTGTTGCGCTCGGCCGCGATACGGCCAGGAGCGCCCCTTGCCTCTTCAAGCTCGGCCTCCGAGGATGCACGGCGGTCGGCCAGTTCACTGACGCGGGACCTTGCATTCTTGAGACGTTCCTTCCATGTGCCGCGCAAGGCCGCCATCTCCGCAAGACGGCGCTCCCTGGCCTCTCCCTGACGCTTCAGCGCCTCGAGCGCCGAGCGGCATGCGACGAGGTTCTTGCGCGCTTCTTCAACACCGTTCTTCGTTTCCTCGGCTTCAACACGCAGCTTCTGGAGGTCGCCGAGTTCGACCAGAGCATTCTCCGCCTGCGCAAGGCGTTCGCGCGCGGCCGCCGCCTCGTCGCCATGGCGGCTGACAGCAAGTTTCGCAGCTTCGCACTTGGACTCGGCTATGTCCTTGCTCGCCTCGCACTGGGACGCCATCCGGCCGGCCTCCGTCAAGGCGCGATCGGCGGCCAGACGAGTCTCCCTGGCTTCCGCGGCACGTTCAACAAGCGCATCCAGTTCCGATCGCGCCTCATCGTGGGCCTGGGTTGCGATCCTGGCCCGTGCGTTTGCGGCTTCAAGTTCGCCCTCGAGATGCTGCAGGCGATTCAATCGCTCAATTCTGAGTGCGGCCGCCGAGTGGACCTCTCCCGCGCCGGCTCGAAATCCGTCCCATCTCCAGAGTCCGCCGTCCTTGCTGACCAGGCGCTGTCCGGGCTTCAGGTCTGCCTGCAAGCGCACCGCAACCGCAGGCTCGACCAGACCGATCTGACCGAGGCGTCGCGCAAGCACCTGGGGAGCGTTGACATGACCCGACAGCGGCTCAACCGAACCCGGCAGGGCCTGCGAGGTCTCGTAGTCCCGAAGAACGACCCATCCGGACTCGGCCTCGCCCTCGACCTCAGGCGCACGGAGGTCGTCGGCGAACGCTGCGCCAATTGCCTTCTCGTAGCCCGGCGTCACGGACAACTGGTCCACGACCTCAGATTCCCCGGACTGCCCGTCGTCCACGAGAATCGCCAAGGCCGCCACTTCGGACTGGAGTGCCTTGACTTCGCCGTCCGTCGCGGAGCGGGCCGCGCGGGCCTCCGCCTCCTTGCCCTGCGCCGAGTCACGTGCGTCGTCAGCGTCGGACATCGCGTTTTCCGCCGCCTCGGCTTCCCTTTGGGCGGCGTCCCGCGCGGCCACTGCCGCCACGCGTGAAGTCTCGGCCTCGGCGAGCGCCTTGCGCGCGGCCTCTCCATCGGAAATGGATTGCGTCTCGGCGGCCTCGCTGCGTGCGAGCGTCGTTCGGGCATCCTGCGCGATTCGCTCCGCTGACTGGTGCCGGGCCATGAGACGAGCAACATCCTCGGTCAGCTGCGAATCCTTGGTCTCGCCCTCCCGAAGCACACGCGCTGCGTCCTGCGCATCCGCAACTGCGGCCTCTGCCGCGTCTGCGTGAGTCTTGACGGCACTGACCAGTTCGGCCTCTTCTTCGTCCAACGCATTGAGGGTCTCGACTGCATCCTGGTCAAGGCCCGCTTCCCTGTCCACGTCGCTCGCAAGCTGAGCGATACGCGCACCGAGCGTCTCCACGGCTTCCGCTGCACGCATTTCCTGTTCATCAAGGCTGTCGGCACGATGCTGCAGTCGAGCCATTGCGGCGGCGGCGGAGGCAGCCTTCTCCCGAAGCGGCGGCAGTGCCACTTCCGCGCCCGCCCGCCCGTTTGCTGCAGCGCGTGCGAGTCGCTCCGCCTCGGAGGCGATGCGCGAGTCTTCCGCCAGGGCGGCCTCTGCCGCGGTCCGGGCCCTTTCCGCCTCCTTCCAGCGCAGGTAGAGGAGAAGACCCTCTGCCTGCCGCAACCGCTCGCTCACTTCGCGGTAGCGCTTCGCCTGCCTTGCCTGGCGGGCAAGTGCGGACAGCTGTGCAGCGAGTTGCTCGATCACGTCATTGACACGGCCAAGATTGACCTCTGCACCGGCAAGCTTCAGTTCGGCCTCGTGCCGACGCTGGTAGAGGCCGGAAATTCCGGCCGCCTCCTCGAGAATGCGTCTGCGTGCCTTGGGCTTGGCATTGACCAGTTCCGCGATCTGGCCCTGGCGCACAAGCGCAGGGGAATGCGCCCCGGTGGAGGCGTCGGCAAACAGCATCTGGATGTCACGGGCACGTACGTCCTTCGCGTTCACCTTGAACGCGGAACCCGCGTCGCGGGTGATCCGGCGGACCACTTCCAGGGTATCGGTCGTGTTGAAGCCGGTCGGCGCGGTGCGCTCGCTGTTGTCGAGAATGAGGGTCACGTCCGCCGAGTTGCGGGCGGGACGCGTCGAGGCCCCGCCGAAAATGACGTCATCCATGCCGCCGCCCCGCATTGCCGTGGGCCGGTTCTCGCCCATGACCCAGCGCAACGCCTCCAGCAGGTTGGACTTGCCGCAGCCGTTCGGGCCGACAATGCCCGTCAATCCGTCCGCTATGATCAAGTCGGTCGGATCTACGAAACTCTTGAACCCGTTTAGGCGAAGGCGCTTGAAACGCACGGACGTAGCCTCGCAATTGATTCCGGTCTGCCAAATGTCCGGCGAAGATGCCTGAGAGTCAACGACGAACACCAAGGAAAGCGTAACGACCTGCAGTTGTCCACAATATATTGCAGATTCCGGAACATTGTGCAATGTCGCGTCAATGTCGGAGTCCGTGACCATCACAGACCGGATAGATCCGGCGCGCGCAGAGGCGTTGCTTGCTGCGCTGGATAGGCCTCCGCGCGTCAAGTCGGGTGACGTTCTGCCTCCCCTCGCGCATTTTGCATTCTTCTGGGATCCCGTGGCCGAAGCCCGAATCGGGCGGGACGGGCACGCCAGGCCGGGCGGCCTCATTCCGGACATGGGTCTGCCAGTTCGCATGTGGGCCGGGGGCCGACTCGCGTTTCACGCACCCTTCAGGGCCGGATTTGCCGCCCGAAGGGTGACAACACTGCACGAAGTCAAGGAAAAGCGGGGACGAAGCGGCAGGCTTGGACTGGTCACCCTCAGACACGAGATCCATCAGCGGCACGCGCCCGTCATCACCGAAATGCAGGACATCGTCTATCGCGAGCCAGGCCCCCTCTCGGGCGACCCGCCCCTGGAATCCGGCCGGGCCCGCGAGCGCCGTGCCCTCAAGCTTCGGGAAGTCACGCTGTTCCGCTATTCCGCGGTCACCTTCAACGGTCATCGCATTCATTACGACGCGGGCTACTGTCGAGAGGAAGGCTATCCCGGGCTGGTCGTGCACGGGCCGCTGCTGGCAACCCGGCTTGCATGCCTTGCCGCCGAACGTCTCGGCACGCTCAAGTCATTCACGTACCGCGCGACGGCCCCGCTCTTTCTCGGAGACGTTGCATGGCTCTGCCGCGCGGGTGACAAGTACTGGGTCGAAGGCCCGGGCAGAAGACGCTGCATGGTGGCGACAGCGACCTGACGAAACCGGCGCACGCCCGCACTCCCAAAGTCCTGGCCGCCTGCTTCAAAAGTGGATCCTGAACTCCTCGCGAACCCTGAGGTCCAGCTCGGCAGGAACCTGAATCCTTGCCTCGGACAGGATCCTCTCGACTCTCGCACGGGCCTCGGTCAGAATCTCTGGCCTTTGCGCCTCGTCCCACTCCTTGGGACTCATGCGGTTGCCAAGCACGGGATAGGTGTATTCCGTCTGCATCATGCGCAGCGTCTGGTCACTGCCCAGGTAGTGACCCGGCCCGCCAAGGCAAACCTCGCGCATGGTCTCGAGCGAAACCGTGTCCTCGTCCACTTCTATCCCCCGGACGCAACGCAACGCCTGTCCAATGACGTCGTCGTCCAGAACGAGGCTCTCGAAGCAGAAGCCGAGGAGCGAAGCCTGCATGCCGGCGGACTCATAGACCATGTTCAGTCCCGCAAGCCCCGCAAGCACGGCGCTGATTCCCTGCTCCCATCCCGTCTGGATGTCCGGGAGCTTGGAGTCAGCCATTCCGGCGGCCGCGCCGCCAGGCAATCCGTAGAACCGGTGCATCTGCGCGCAGCCGGCCGTGAGCAACGCCTGCTCTGCCGAGCCTCCGGACATTGCGCCCGTGCGAAGATCCGACACGAACGGCCATGTCCCGAACACAGCCGGGTGTCCCTCGATGATCGAGTTCACGTAGACGACCCCCGCAAGGCATTCGGCAACAGCCTGGACGATCGCCGTTGCAATCGGAGCGGGCGCGGTCGCTCCCGCCTGCCCCGCGGACAGGAGCAATACCGGCATTCCGGCGCGAATGCAGCTTTCCATCACCATGCAGCTCTCTTCCGCGAACTTCATCGGCGGAACGACAAAGCAGTTCGAGTTCGAGATGAAGGGACGGGCACGCCATTCCGACTCGCTGCCGGCCAGCATGTGGACCAGCTTGACGGCGGGAGCCACGTTGCCGGGCTCGGAAAACGATGTCCCGATGTGCTTCCTGGTGCCGGCAACGCAGGCATAGATCGTGTTCAGGTCGAGTTCGAGATTGTCCTCTATGTCGCGGCAGACCATCGGGCGCTGGAAGAAGTGGATGTTGTCCAGGTTCTGCACCAGGCGGGCCGCATCGTGAAGGTCCGCCGCAGACGGATCCCGATACTCCTTCGTGAACGGGTCCACGACATGCACCGCCGCCCCGGCCGTGCCGTAGTGGACACGGCATTCCTCCAGATGCAGGTCGAATTTCGGGTCCCGGCCGTGCAGCGTGATGTTGCGCGCCGCCTTCGCCAGCATGTCCTCAACCAGCGCCCGGGAAAACCGGAGGCGTCCGTCATCGCATTGCCGCGCGCCGGCCGCCGTCATCGCTTCAACGCCGGACGTCGGGGCATCTGCCAGGCCAATCTCTTCCAAGGCATCGAGAGCCGCCTCGTGAATGCGCGTCACGCCACTCTCGGAAAGCGGTGAATAGCGTCCGCCCTTCATGCCGGGACGCACCGGCCGCAGTTCCTCAGCGAGCGGTGCCGCACGGAGGGCAACGCGTGCCGCGCGTCCTCCCGAGCGGCGGCTCACGGCTGCACCTCGTGCGTCCACATCTGGACTTGCTTCGCGCGTGCCATCTCAGGTCCTCACCCTTGCCGCCTTTGGATCATACATCGGAGCGAGACTGGCCGTCGCCTTGACGCGATTTCCGGCAATCTCGATCTCGTAGCTCGAGGCCAGCACCTCTTCGGCACTCTCGCCCTCGCACGGCACGTAACCCATGCCGATCGCGCCGCCCAGCGCATGCCCGTAGTTCGCGGAGGTCACGATGCCCACGATCTCGCCGTCTCGAACCAATGGCTCGTTGTGAAACAGCATCGGCTCGGGTTCCCCAAGCCTGAACTGCACGAGGCGACGCCTGAGGCCCTCTTCCCTCTTCCTGAGCACGGCATCGCGGCCAACGAACGCATCCTTGGCGCCGGTCTTGACCGCAAAGCCCAGTCCGGCCTCCAGCACGTGGTCCTCGTCGGTAATGTCGTGGCCAAAGTGACGGAAAGCCTTCTCGATCCGGCAAGAGTCCATCGCGTGAAGGCCGGCAAGCCTCAGGCCGAATTCCTCTCCGGCATCCAGGAGCGTCTCGAAGACATGGGCGGCCTGGTCGGTCGAGGCATAAATCTCCCAGCCCAGTTCGCCGACGTAGGAAATCCGGTGCGCACGAGCGAGGCCCATGCCAAGCTCGATCTCCCGGGCGGTGCCGAAGGGGAATTCCGCGTTCGAGAAGTCGTCCGGCGAAACCGCCTGCATCAAATCCCGCGACCGGGGGCCCATGAGAGGGAACACGGCCTCGGCGGCAGTGACGTCCAGAATGACTGCCGTGTCATCACCCAGGTTTCGACGGAGCCAGGCGAGATCGCGCTGCACGGTAGCCGCGGGAACCACCAGAAGGAACGCGGCTTCGCCGAGCCGGGTCACCGTCAGGTCACACTCGATCCCGCCCCGTTCGTTCAGCATCTGGCCGTAGGTAATCGTGCCGGCCGGACTGTCCAGGTCGCCTGCAAAGACACGCTGAAGAAAGCCCAGCGCTCCCGGACCGTCGACCCGGATCTTGCCGAAGGAGGACATGTCCAGAAAACCCGCGCCCTCGCGCATGGCCATGTGCTCGTCACGCTGGTTCGGGAACCAGTTCTGGCGTTGCCAGTCATGGCGGTAATCTTGCTCCTGCCCTTCCTGGGCAAACCAGTTGGCGCGTTCCCATCCGGCCGTCTCGCCAAAGACCGCCCCGCGCTCCCTGAGGTGTTCATGGACCGGAGACCGTCGCACCCCGCGCGCCGTCTCGACCTGCCGGAACGGATAGTGGTCGGCATAGAGGAGACCGAGGGTCTCGGACACGCGCTCCCTGAGGTACCGACGGTTGCGCTGAAACGGCTGGGCGCGCCGGATGTCGACGTCCCAGAGATCGAACGGTGCGCGTCCCTCGTCAATCCACTCCGCCAGCGCCATGCCTGCACCTCCCGACGAGACGATTCCGATGGAGTTGTAGCCGGCCGCCACCCAGTACCCGTCAAGGTCGGGAGCCTCCCCTAGGTAGTAGCGGTCGTCCGGCGTGAAGCTTTCGGGACCGTTGAAGAAAGTGTGGATGCCCGCGTTCTGAAAGAGCGGGACGCGATTCATGGCAAGTTCGAGAATCGGCTCGAAGTGCTCGTAGTCCTCCGGCAGCGTGTCGAATTCAAAGTCCTCTGGAATGCCGTCCATTCCCCACGGCTTTGCCTTGGGTTCGAAGGCGCCGAGCATCATCTTCCCGGCATCGGCCTTGTAGTACGCGCACTCGTCCGGCACACGGAGAACGGGCAGGTGCCCGATGCCGTCGACAGGCTCGGTGACGAGGTAGAAGTGCTCGCAGGCATAAAGCGGCAGCGTAACCCCCGAGCATGCCGCGAGCTCCCGCGCCCACATGCCGCCGCAATTGATGACGACTTCCGCGCTCGTATGGCCAGGTTCGCCGCCGATTTCCCAATGCACGCCCGTCACCTTGCGATCGCTTTCGGTCACCGCCGTCACCCTCGCGCCCTCGGTGATCTTCACGCCACTCATCCGTGCGCCCCGGGCAAGCGCCATCGCGATGTTGGCCGGATCGCACTGGCCGTCACCCGGAAGATGAACGGCAGCCACCATGTCCCGGACATTGACGTGGGGATACAGCGCCTTGACCTCTTCGGGCCCGACCTCGTTCACCTCGATGCCGAAGGCGCGGGCGAGCGACGCCTGGCGCAGGACTTCCTCGCGCCGGTCCTCCGTCAGGGCAACGGTGAGGGATCCGACCATCCGCAACCCTGTCGCCACGCCGGTCTCGGCCTCGAGACGCCGGTAGAGATCGGCGGAGTACTTGGCAAGCCGGGTCATGTTCTCGTTGGCCCGCAACTGCCCGATCAGCCCTGCCGCGTGCCAGGTCGTGCCGCTGGTCAGCTTCTTGCGCTCAAGGAGCAGAATGTCCGTCCAGCCCCGCTCTGCGAGGTGATAGGCAACCGAACAGCCGGACACGCCGCCGCCGATGATCACGGCACGCGCTTGCGCGGGCAGCGCACTCATGAGTAGAGCTCCGCGAACCTGGACTTGTAGAGCGCGATCATCTCGTCCTCGGTGGCACCGTCGTCATATGGCGGGGTCGCAAGGTGGAGCACGCGTTCCGCCCCGATGCGGACAAGATGCGAGATGCGTGACGCCAGTTCGCTCCATGCTTCCTCCCACATCGGATAGAGCCCCGCGAATGACGGATCCCCCCTGCCGATGATCGTGGCCCGCCCGAAGACACGCACGCCCTTGCGGCGAAACGGGTCGACAAACACGACCTCGGCTGCCGGCGCGCGGGAGAGATTCCGGCGCGTTCCCGGCGAGCGAATGTCACCGTAAGCGATCGCGTCGCCGCCAAGGGCGAGGAACGTCCCCTTCGGCGACGCCGCCGGCTCGCCGTCCGGCGTCACGGTGGCAACGACTCCCAACGGGAATTCCCGGATGATGCGCTGCGCTTCGGCGTCAAGCATGCTCAGCCCTCCTCGACACGCCGCCCGCTGCCGGACCGCCACGACTTGGCAACGGTGGTTTCGCGTTGGAAAGGTCTTTGGCTCCGATCGGGCCGCCGGACCTGACAATCCGCCTCATTGCATCCCGTGTCATGCCCGCAGCCTTTCGTTTTGCGGATCCCAGAGCGGGGCATCTGGCTGCACCGTGGCCTTGCAGCGCTCCCCGTAGATGTCGACCTCGATCTCGGTGCCTGGAACAGCAAGATCGGATCGCAGCATGCCAAGTGCGACGGAAGCGTTGACACGGTAGCCCCACCCGCCCGAGGTGGTTTCGCCGACGACCTTGTCATCGTGCCAAAGCGTCGACATGTACGGCGCGTCCGCGTCTCCGGCGTCCACGGTCAGCGTGACGAAGCGCTTCGTGACGCCCGTCCGCTTCTGTTCCAGCAGCGCCGCCTTCCCCGGGAAATCCGTGTTCTTGTCGAACCTGATGAAGCGGTCGAGCCCGCCTTCCAGCAGGCTGTAGTCCGAAGAGAGGTCGCCTTTCCAGGCGCGGTAGCCCTTTTCGAGGCGAAGTGAGTCGAGCGCCCACATGCCGAACGGCTTCGCGCCCGCTGCGGTCACGGCGTCCCAGATGCACGGAGCGTCCTCGGTCCGGCAATGGATCTCCCAGCCGAGCTCGCCGGCGAAGGAAACGCGGGCCAGCGAGCATTCCTTGCCCGCGATGCTGCCGTCAAGGCTGATCGACAGCCACCCGGCTTCGAGATCGTGGCCTTCGTTGACGCTGTCGAGGATCTCGCGCGATGCCGGCCCGGTCACCAGGAGGCACTCGAACTCCTTCGTGTGATCCGTCACGGTGATGCCGTCCGGCGCGCTGCGGGACAGCAGTTCGCCGTCATGCCACTCCGCGGTCGCCGCAGTGATCAGACGCACCTCGCGGTCGCCGTGCACCGACACCGACATCTCGGTGACGATGCGTCCCCTTTCATCCGCAAAATAGGCAAGACTGATCCGGCCCTCACCCGGCAGCCGCGACGCCGTCAGGCTGTCGACATAGGCTCGGGCACCGGGACCCTGCACCTTGAACCGCGAGAAGCCCGTGATTGCCAGCACCCCACAATGGTCACGGACGGCCTCGCACTCCTCGCGAATGCGTTGTTCCCACGGCCCCGAACGGTTCCAGGTCTGGGTGGCGTCGTGGCCCGTGTCATCATCAGGACGGGCAAAGTAGTTTGCGCGTTCCCAGCCGTTATAGGCTCCGAAGACCGCGCCGGCCCGTTCCAGCCGGCCGTGCAGCGCGGACCGCTTCCGGTCACGGCCTGCAGGCCATTCGTGCCAAGGGAAATGCATCGCGTACTCGTGGCCATAGACCTCCATGCCCTTCTCGATGCAATATTCGCGATCCGTGTAGTCGGTGTATCGCCGGGGATCGCAGGACCACATGTCCCATTCGGTCTGACCTTCGGTCATCCATTCGGCGAGCACCTTGCCCGCACCTCCGGCCTGCGCGATGCCGAACGTGAAGACACAGGCCTCGAACGCGTTCGGCACCCCGGGCATCGGCCCGATCAACGGATTTCCGTCAGGGGCATAGGGAATGGGCCCGTTTATCACCTTTGCGATGCCAGACATGCCAAGTTGCGGCACGCGGGCCATTGCATCCTCGATGTAGGCCTCGATCCGGTCGAGATCGTCCGGGTAGAGCTGGAAACTGAAGTCATCCGGCATCGGATCGTCCGGCGCGACCCAATGGGCCCGACAGTTCCTTTCGTATGGCCCCAGGTTGAAGCCGTTCTTTTCCTGCCGGAGGTAGTAGGAGACGTCGACATCGCGCATCAACGGCAGCTTCTGGCCGCTTTCCCGTGTCCAGGCCGCGACCTCGGGGATCTCTTCGGACAGGAGGTACTGGTGGCTCATCACCATCATTGGAACCGTCCGTCCTCCGAAAGGCACGAACCACTCGCCGACCCGTTGCGCGTAGTATCCTGCAGCATTGACGACGCATTCGCAGCGGATTTCGCCCTTCCCGGTCTGAACGATCCACTCGCCGTTCTCGCGGCCGATGCCGGTTGCAGGCGTGAAACGCAGGACCTGCGCACCCATGTCGCGTGCGCCTGTCGCGAGCGCCTGCGTCAGTTGCGCGGGATCGATGTCGCCGTCCGTCGGGTCGTAGAGAACGCCTTCGAGGTCATGGGTCTCCATGAAGGGATACATGGACTTCGCCTCGTCCGGCGAAAGAATCTGGATGTCGATCCCCTGGTAGCGCCCCATTCCGCAAGCTCGGTGGAATTCCTGCATCCTCTCCCTTGAATGGGCCAGCCGGATGGAACCGGTGACGTGATAGTTCATGGGGTAGCCGACGGCATCGCCCAGGCCTCGATAGAGTTCGGTCGAGTAGCGCTGCATGTTCATGATCGACCATGATGTCGAAAAGGTCGGCACGTTGCCCGCAGCATGCCATGTCGATCCTGCCGTAAGCTCGTTCTTTTCCAGCAGCACGCAATCGGTCCATCCCGCCTTCGCAAGGTGATACAACGCGGAAGCCCCAACTGCGCCTCCGCCGATGATGACTGCACGGGCTGTTGTCGGAAGTTCGGCCATGGGCGGATCCTCAGTATACGGGCGGCGCGATCACCCAGATCGCGATGCAGGGTTCGGATGTGCGGTTGGCCCAGCGGAAGGGCTCGCCACGAATGCGGAAACTGTCGCCGGGCTCCAGGGCAAAGCTCTGGCGGTCGATGGTCACTTCAAGCCGACCGGCAACGATGTAGCCCACCTCCTGGGTCGGACGCACGGTGTCCTCGGACCGCTCGGCGCCCGGCGCGAAGGTCGAGTGGACCACTTCGAAGTCATCCGTGAGGTCCGGCGACAGGAGTTCCTCGAAGAGCCCGCGCACGCGGTGACCAAGGGGACGACGCCCGCCCTTGCGGACGATGCGGCCCTCTTCGTGGGGAGCGCCCGACGACTTGCCGAAGAACGAGCGCAACGGCATGTCAAGCGCGGCGGCCAACGCGTTCAGCTCTTCCATGGACGGTTCGGAGATGTCGCGCTCGACCTGGCTCAACCAGCCAATCGAGCGACCGATGCGCTCGCTCACTTCAGCAAGCGTCAATCCACGCTGGCGACGCAGGACCCGCAGGTCCTGGCCAAGGCTCTCGGACGCGATGGTTGCGGTCATTTGTGCCTCGCTGTGACGCCACAGTGCGATTTCCGCGCAGATGCCATGAAAAAGTCAACAAGTCTTTCACAAGACGTGAGAGATCGACCAGGGCCGTTGCGGGCCAGGCGCGTGCCCGGCGCCCTAGGATTTCGGAATGCCTCGACCAGATTGAAGCGGAATTTCCCGCACTCTTCCAGTTTCCTGAAAATATGGACACATGCGGGCCGACACCAGAGACCGTGCAAGCCGTGCATACACGCAGATGCAGTGGAACTTGGCGGGATGAGGCAGGATGGGCGCTTTTTCATTGACCTTGGCCAAGCAGGTCAGGTCGCGCCATTGGACCGTCGCGCATCCTCCGCCGCCCTTCACGTCGCCTTTGCTTTCGAGGTGAAGTCTTGCTTCGGGCGAAGACCCAGGACAGCCGGAGCGCCGGAGCGATGAATCTGACCATTCTCACGCGCGACCGCCTGATCCTGGATTACAGCAAGGAAGGACATGTTCGCGCCATGAAGTGTTGACGCCGCGTCACCGTGCGGCTTTGACCAGGCACGTCAAGTCCCGCCGCCGGAGCTCGTTCGGGAGACCGTTTGGTTCGTGATCCAGATCAACCAGTCCGGACGACAGACGAAGTCCGCGGAGTCGCAGGTCGCCTCGAGCGCCGCGGCCGGAATTGCACGAGGAAATGCCGCACGCGGGTCTTCATCCGACGTGCGAGGGCGACTGCGTGTCAAGCTGCAGGACGTCATCGCAAATGCAACCGCGCGGCATCGCGGATCGCTGAAACTCATGGCCTTGCTCTGTCACCTCGCCAAACCGAGAAAAAGAAACCTTCCTGTCGCAACGAGACTCGTTTGGTGATTGGCAGCACCCTAGGCAGCGGCCAACAGAATGCTGGAACAGTGGGCTGCCGTGGATATCGGGTGACCAGGAGGCGGCATTCGATAGCGCATATGAAACTCGCCCACCTGTGCGTTGACTACGACATGACGGCGCAAATAGGGTCCGCGAAACACTCCGCGACGACGAATCGTGCCCATGCCAAAGCAAGACCTTCCAAGCCACGTCCGGGTCGTCATCGTCGGCGGAGGCATCATGGGCTGCGGCCTCGCATACCATCTCGGCCATGAGGGCTGGGGCGAGGACACCGTGCTTCTTGAAAAGGCCGAGCTGACCAGCGGATCGACCTGGCATGCCGCCGGACAGATCACGCGCTCCACCAGCTCATACGGCCTCGGGCGGATGGTCGACTACAACATCAGCCTCTATGCTGGACTGCTTGAACGGGAGACCGGGCAGCCGGTGACATGGCACGGATGCGGGTCGCTTAGGCTGGCCTATGCCGAGGACGAAATGGACTGGCTTCGCCAGACGCTCTCGGTCGGCCACGCACTAGGCTTCGACATCGAACTCGTCGACCCGCAGTTCGTTGCAGGCAAGCACCCGTTCTACAACCTCGACGGCGTGCTTGGCGCCCTCTACACGCCGGACGACGGCCACGTCGACCCGTCGAACGCGACCATGGCCCTTGCAACCGGCGCCCGACAGCTTGGAGTCAGGATCTTCCGCCGGTGCCGCGCACTGAACGTCTCCGCGAACGATGCCGGAGAATGGATGGTCGAGACCGAAAGGGGCACGATCACGTGCGAGCACGTGGTCAACGCGGGAGGCACCTACGCCCGGCAGATGGGGGAATGGTCAGGCCTGCAACTGCCCATGACCTCGATGACGCATCACTACCTGGTCACCGAACCCGTGCCGGAATTCCAGGATCTCGAGACGGAACTTCCCGTCGTCCGCGACGACCGGCTGGTCTCGGGCTACATCCGGATGGAACAGAAACGGGGCCTTATCGGGATCTACGAAAAGGAGACCCCGAATTCCGTCTGGCACGAACATTGCCCTTGGGAAGCCGAGAACGAACTGTTCGACGCCGACTACGACCGCATCATGCCCTGGCTTGCCAACGCCCTTGACCGGATGCCGGTACTTGCCGATCTCGGCATCGTGCGGGAGGTGCACGGCGCCATCAGCCACCCGCCGGACGGCAACCCGCTGATCGGTCCTGCGCCCGGCGCACGCAACTACTGGTGCTGCTGCGGCACGCAGATCGGCATCGGATGGGGACCGGGCCTGTCCCGGGAACTGGCGCGATGGATGGTCCACGGTGCGGCGGACATCTCGATGCGCGAGCTCGATCCGCGCCGATTCGGACCCTACGCGACGAAGAGCTGGCAGGTGACGAAGGCGCACGAGGACTATTGCCTGCGCCACGAAATCCCGTTTCCGGAATTCAATCGCCTTGCGGGCCGGCCAGTCAAGCCCTCGCCCATCCATGACCTGCTCCATGCCAAGGGGGCAGTGCATGAGGAGGTGTTCGGCTTTGAGCGGCCCCGCTGGTTCGCGAGAAACGGTGTCGCGCAGCGCGACCACTACTCCTTCCGCCGAAACGTCGTCCACGACATGATTGGCGAGGAGGTGCGGGCGGTCCGCGAGCGGGTCGGCGTCATGGACATCACGGCGTTCACGAAAGTCGAGGTCTCCGGACCCCAGGCCCATGGTTTCCTGGATCGCCTGGTCGCGAACCGGCTGCCTTCCAGGGACGGATCGGTGGCGCTCACGCACATGCTGAACCGGCGCGGACGGATCGAGCTCGAAACCACGGTCACGCGCCTGGATGCCGATCGCTACTACCTTGTCTGCGCCGCATTCTTCGAGAACGTGCTGATCGACCACCTGCGCAACCACCTTGCCAGGGAGGACGTGACGATCACCTCGCGCTCCGAAACCTGGTCGGCGCTGGCCTTGAGCGGCCCCCGGGCACGCGACGTCTTGAGTGCCTGCACGGATGCCGATCTTTCCAACGCGGGCTTCCGCTGGCTTTCGGCACGGGACATCAGGGTTGCCGGCCACCCGCTGCTGGCCCTCCGAATGTCCTATGCGGGCGAGCTTGGCTGGGAGCTCCACATGCCGAATGACGCCTGCCGGACCGTGTACGAAGCCCTCTGGGACGCGGGGGCCCGGCACGGGATCGCGGACTATGGCAGTTTCGCGATGAACGCCCTGCGGATGGAAAAGGCGTTCAAGGGTGCGCGCGAACTGACGAACGAAGTGACGCTTCCCGAAGCCGATGTCATGCCGTTCGTCAAACTCGACAAGGAGTGTCTCGGCGCGGATGCCACAAGACGCAGCGCCAAGGCTGCCTCCGAAGGTGACTTGCCCTGGATCTGCGCCTATCTCGAAATCGAGCCCGACGGCGTCAACGACGGGCATGGCGGCGAGGCCGTGCTGCGGGGCGGGCGCGTCATCGGCTCCACGACATCCGTCGCCTACGGCCACAGCGTCGGCAAGACCCTGGCATTCGCCTATATCGATCAGGCTGCACACATGCCCGGTGCGGAGGTCGAGGTGATGGTCGCCGGAACGCCCCGACGGGGGCGAATTCTGTCAGAGGCCGCCCATGACCCGACCTCGAAACTGCCAAGGACCGACGGATGAAGAGCTTGGCGAGGATCAATTTGGCGGAAACTGACGCAACGCGATTCCGCGCGTGATTTTCGTTGACGGAGATGCCGTTTCTTTCCAGTTTCGGCGCATGTGGAGGAACGAAGCCCTTGACGAAATGCCTGCCATAAGGTGCATCGCGACGCTTCGCAGGTCGACAGGTTGCGATCTCGTGGCCCTAAGGCTGCTCCCTCGGCAGCAGCCACCATTCAGGCCAGATCTGCAACTCGACCTTTCGGAACCCGCACCTTGCCTTCGCCGCCCGCCCTGCGCCTCGCCATCGACATCGGAGGAACCTTTACGGACACCGTCCTCGTCGACGGTGACGGGCGGATCCTGGCAACGGCCAAGACGCCGACAACTCCGCCCGAGCCGGCGCTCGGCGCACTTGAGGGCGCCCGTCATGCACTGGCTGCGACCTCGGCGTCCTGGGACGAAATCGGCGGCTGCATCCACGGCACCACGCTCGCTACCAATGCGCTGATCGAGCGCCGGGGCGCGAAGGTCGGCACGATCACGACAGAAGGCTTCCGCGACATACTCGAAATCGCCTACGAGCGACGCCACAGCCAGTATGCCATCAATCTTGAAAGGCCGGACCTGATCGTGCCTCGAGCGCGAGCAGTCACCGTGGGCGGGCGGATGAACGCACGCGGCGAGGAACTCGTTCCGTTCGACGAAGATGCGGTGGCGGCCCTGGCCGGACGGCTGGAGGCCGATGGGGTCGAGGCCGTCGCCATCTGCCTGCTTCATTCCTACGCGAACCCGGCCCACGAATTGCGGCTGCGCGAGACGCTCCGGGCGGCGCTGCCGGAACTTGTCATTTCGGTCAGCCACGAGGTCAGCCCGGAAGCGCGCGAGTTCGACAGGCTGTGCACCACCGTCGCCAATGCCTATGTCCAGCCGCTCATGTCCCGATATCTCGCGGACTTCGAGACGCGCTTCCGTGCCGAGGGACTGGCCTGCCCCATCCTGATGATGACCGCGAGCGGCGGCATGACCACACTTGAGACCGCCGCGCGCCTTCCGGTACGGCTGGTCGAATCAGGTCCGGCCGGAGGCGCGATCCTTGCCGCACGGCTCGCCCGCGAGACCGGCGAGAGCAAAGTGGTCTCCTTTGACATGGGCGGCACGACGGCCAAGCTCTGCCTGATCGACGACTGCCGGCCCCAGACCGCCCGGAATTTCGAGATCGCCCGCGCCGAACGGTTCGTCAAGGGTTCGGGCATGCCGGTGCGAATCCCGGTCATCGAGATGATCGAGATCGGCGCCGGTGGCGGCTCGATCGCCAATGTTGACCGCCTCGGCCGGGTTCGCGTCGGACCGCAAAGCGCGGGTGCGGACCCGGGGCCGGCCGCCTTCGGGAATGGCGGCAAGCAGCCGACGGTGACGGATGCCGACATCGTGCAAGGGCTCATTGCGCCCGACGGCTTCGCCGAGTCGCGCATCAACGTGAACCCATGCGCCGCCAAGTCGGCGCTGCAATGCAGGGTCGGTGACGCGCTTGGCCTCGATCCCGATCGCGCGGCGCTTGCAGTTACCGAGATCGTGGACGAGAACATGGCGGGCGCCGGTCGGATGCATGCGGTGGAATCCGGCAAGAGCCTTGACGAACGCACCATGATCGCCATCGGCGGCAACGGTCCGCTTCATGCCACGCGCCTCGCCCGGCGAACCCGCGTGCGCACGGTTGTCATCCCGAAGAACCCAGGCGTCGGGTCGGCCGTGGGATTCCTTCACGCGCCGGTGTCCTTCGAAATCGTGCGATCACGTTACACGACGCTCGAGACTTTCGACGTCGGCGCAATCAACGGGTTCTTCCGGGGCATGTACAACGAAGCACGCACGGTTGTCAGGGCCGGCGCACCGGACGGGCCGTTGACCGAGCGCCGGGTGGCCTTCATGCGATATCATGGACAAGGCCACGAAATCGAGGTCGCCGTTCCGGCCCGCGACCTGGAACCGTCCGATGTGGATGTCCTGCGCAGCGCCTTCGAGGCAGAGTACAGCCGACAGTTCAGCCGCACCGTTCCGGACATGGGCATCGAGATCCTGAACTGGGCGTTGCATCTCGCTTCGGAGGTTCCGGACGTCGACCCGGCAGATTCCGCTGCGGCACCGTCCGCGGCTGATCCTGCAGGATCCCGCATGATCCTCTGCGACGTCTCGGGAGAATGGCGCGAAGCCGCGGTCCATGTTCGCGCGGACCTGCATGGCGGCGCCCGCCTGTCGGGGCCAGCACTGATCACGGAACCGCAGGCAACGACCCTTGTGAGCGCGGATTTCGACGCAAGAGTGGACGGGGCGGGGAACATCTGGATGACCCGGCGGGAAGGAGCATTGCCATGACGGCGGACAACACGCGCCTTCAGGTTCTCTGGGACAGGCTGCTCGCCGTGGTCGAGGAACAGGGGCAGATCCTGATCCGCGCCGCCTTCAGCCCGATCGTGCGCGAATGCGGCGACATATCGGCCGGATTCTTCGACGCTGAAGGCCGGATGCTCGCCCAAGCCGTGACCGGCACGCCCGGGCATGTCAACACGATGGCGATGGCCGTGAAATCTCTCCGCGCCCGCTTCCCGGCGCAGGACATGCGCAGCGGGGACATCTACGTGACCAACGATCCCTGGATCGCGTCCGGTCACCTGAACGACTTTCTCCTGATGATGCCTGTCATCCATGCAGGCCGCCTCGTGGGATTCACCTCCTGCACGTCGCATCTCGTGGACCTCGGCGGACAGGGCATGGGACCCGAAGGAACGGACATCCAGGACGAAGGTCTCCTGATACCGCCCTGCAAGCTCGCGGCGGCTGGCGATGTGAACGCACTCCTGCTCGACATCGTGAAGGCGAACTCGCGCGAACCGATCGCCAACGAAGGCGACATCTATGCGCTGATAGCCTGCTGCGAGGCAGGCGCGGCCCGGATCTGCCAGACAATGGACGAATTCGGCATCACCGACTTCCGGGATCTCTCGCGCTACATCGTCGAGACCTCGCGCCGGGGAACGATCGACATCATCAAGGAGCTGCCGAAGGGGACATGGAACAACGCCATGACCGTGGATGGCTACGACCGCCCGCTGACGCTGCGGGCCGCCCTCACGATTGCAGAGGACCATGTGCTGGTCGACTTTGCCGGCACCGACCCTTGCGCACGGAAGGGCATCAACGTTCCGTTGAACTACGCCACGGCATACACGGTCTTCGCCCTTCGCTGCGTCATCGGCCCCGACATCCCCAACAATGACGGCTCGCTCGAGCCTTTCCAGGTCACGGGACCGCCCGGCTGCATCCTGAATGCCAGGCCGCCATCCCCGGTCGCGATGCGCCATACGCTTGGGCAGATGACGCCCGACCTTGTCTTCGGGTGCCTGGCGCAGGCACTTCCCGACATGGTCCCTGCCGAGGGCGCGTCGTGCATGTATGACCTGCCGCTTCGGCATGCACCCGAAGCGGTTGAACGGGGGGATGTCCAGTTTGCCCTGGAACTCGTCTTCAACGGCGGAACGGGAGCACGGCCAGCCCGTGACGGCCTGTCGGCCACGGCGTTTCCGAGCGGCGTCTGGGGCAGCCAGGTGGAAGCCACCGAATCGGTGGCGCCGGTCCTGTTTCATCGCCGCGAACTGCGCAGGGATTCCGGCGGCCCCGGCCGGATGCGCGGCGGACTTGGGCAGCGAATCGAGATCAGCCCGGCGCTGAACCAGGACGTGCTCCTGTTCCTCTCCGTCGAACGGGTCAGGAACCCGGCACGCGGTCGCAGCGAGGGCCTGGAAGGCGCGCCGGGGCGCATCCGGATCGGCGACCAGGGGCCGGACCTGCCTGGCAAGGGAGAGGTTCGCATCAGGCCTGGCGAGCGCCTGGTCTTCGAGACCCCGGGCGGGGGCGGGTTTGGGCCTCCCGAACAACGCCCGCCCGCCATGCTCGAGGGCGATGTGCAGGCCGGACTTGTCAGTCCGGATGCCGCGCGACATGTCTACGGACGGTTTCCGTGACCGGTGCACGGGAGCATGTCGCGGCGATGGCGCCATACGCGCTGGCCGACCTTGGGCGGGCGGACGGCCGTCCTGCACCTTCGCTGGCGCAGAACGAAAGCTTCCGCCCGCCTTGCCCCGGCTCTTTCGAAGCGGCCATGGCGGCCATGGCCGATGCGGCGCTGTACCCCGATCCGGAATGGACCGAACTACGGTCGATGATTGCAGCGCGGCACGGCATAGACCCTGACTCGATCCTTTGCGGCAGCGGCTCACTCGAGCTGATCGGCTGCCTGGCACGCGCGTTTGCCGGTCCGCACCGCGCGGTTCTCGCGCCGGAACATGCCTATCCGTACTTTCGCAGCGCAACGCAGGCGAGCGAGGCCCGGTTCGACACGGCACCGGAATCCGGCTGCACGGCGTCGGCGGACGCCCTTCTCGAGGCCGTCCGGCCGGATACCGGCTGCGTCTTCCTCGCCAATCCCGGCAACCCGACCGGCACCCGCATCCCGGCAGCAGAGATCCACCGCTTGCGCAGCGGTCTCCGCGAGGACATCCTGCTCGTCGTCGACGAGGCCTACGGCGAATTCGCCGACCAACTGGATTCACCCGTCCTTGACATGGCCGCAGCAGGGAACACGGTCGTCCTGCGCACGTTTTCCAAGGCGTACGGGTTGGCGGGCTGCCGCGTGGGATGGGGCACGTTTCCGAAAGGGATTGCGGTCGAGGTCAGAAAGGTCCTGAACCCCAGCAACGTCTCCGCCATCTCGCAGGCTGCCGCGCGAGCCGCACTGCAGGATGATGCGTACATGCGCGAAACCTGCGCACAGACCGCGGAGCGACGTGACAGTGCCGCAGGGAAACTGGCCACGCTGGGCATTCGTTGCCATTCCAGCTGCACCAACTTCCTCCTCCTGGATCTTGAGACGCAGGACCGTGCGCGTTCCGCCGAGGCACGGCTCCGTTCCGGAGGCGCCGTCCTGCGCAAGCAAGGCGCCGCGGGGCTTCCCCATTGCCTCCGCATGACGATCGGTCCGGAAAGGGAACTGGACAATGCCATCCGCCTGCTTGAGACATGGATCGGGGAAAGCATGCAATGACACCGTCCCGCGGACGAGCCCGGCTGGGCCTTCTCGTCCCTTTCACGAACACGAACCTCGAGCCGGACATGACTCTCATGAGTCCTCCGGGCGTCTCCGTCCATACGGCCCGCCTCGGGGGATATGACGCGGAGCGGATTCCGGACGAGTCCCAGATGCAGGGGCTCGGCGCATCGGACATCGACGATCCGCTCCGCCTGCTCATGGGAGTCAGGCCCGACATAATCCTCTACGGGTGCACTTCGGCAACACTCGCACACGGGCCCGACTTTGACAGGAAGCTCGCGGCCCGCGTCAAGTCCGTGAGCGGCACCGAGACGGTGACCGCGGCGGGCGCACTCGTCTCCGCACTCGAGGTGCTGGGCGCCCAAAGGGTCGGCCTTGCCTCGCCCTATGTTCCGGCAATCAACGACACGGCTGTCGCATTCCTTGCCGAGGCAGGCATCGAAACCGTCCAGCGTTCAGAGGCTGCGGTCCCGCTCAGCAACGAGGAACAGGGCGCGATGACCCCCGACGAGGTCCTTGCCTCCGGGACCCGCGCCGACCATGACGATGCAGATGCCATTGTTCTCTCCTGCACGGACATGCGAAGCGTCGAGTCCGTCGCGCGGCTTGAAGAGGCCCTTGGCAAGCCCGCGATATGTTCAAACCAGGCCATGATGCACGAGGCGCTCCGCCGCCTTGGAATCGATGATCCCGTTGAGGGATTCGGCATGCTTCTTGAAAGGCCGCGCTCATGATCTTCAAAGATCTCGCAGAGTTCGTGCTTGGCGCGCCCCACGTGCCGGAAAGCGCTCTCGACTTCACTGCCACGCTGCTCGTTGACACGCTCGGCGTCACGGCGGGCTCCGCTCGCCTTGACGCTGCCCGCATCGCCCGCGACCACGCGGTGCGGTTTCATGCTGCGGGCACGCCCACCGAGGCAGCCACCCTTCTCTTCGACGGCCGCAAGGCTTCCATTCCTGGCGCCGCATTCGCGGCTGCAACGCAAACGGACAATCTCGACGCCCATGACGGCTTCAATCCGACCAAGGGCCATATCGGATGTGCCGTCGTGCCCGCGCTCTGCGCGCTGGCCGAGCGCGAACCAGCGCTTGCGGCCCGCGACGCACTGACCGCACTTGCGATTTCCTACGAGATCGCCGCCCGCGCCGCGCTCTCGCTCCATGGGACCGTCAGCGACTACCACACGTCCGGGGCCTGGAACGCGCTTGGCGTCGCTGCACTTGGTGCGCGGCTGCGCAACCTTGACGCCGATCGGCTCCGGCATGCGCTCGGAATCGCCGAATTCCATGGTCCGCGCAGCCAGATGATGCGCGAAATCGCGAACCCGACCATGCTTCATGACGGCTCCGGAATGGGCGCGTTCACGGGTCTCATGGCGGTGCTGCTCGCAGAGGACGGGTTCGAGGGAGCCCCGGCCATAACCGTCGAAGCCGAAGAGGTCGCCGAACGCTGGAGCGATCTCGGTCGGCGCTGGACGGTCGAACGGAACTACATCAAGCCCTATCCGATCTGCCGATGGGCGCATGGGGCAATCGACGCCCTCGGCCAGCTCATGGAGGAACACGGGTTTGCCGCGCATGACGTTTCCGCCATGAATGTGAACACGTTTGCCGAAGCCGCAGAACTCTTCCCCGGCATGCCGGAGACCACGTCGCAAGCCCAGTACTCCCTTGCCTTCGCGCTCGCGGCACTGCTCGTTCACGGCACGATCGGACCGGACCAGGTGACCGGCATGGCCTTGTCGGACCCCGACATCGAGGCCGTTGTCGGGAAGATCCGGGTTTCCGAGGCTCCCCGCCACTCGGCGCGATTTCCGGAAGGCCGCTGGGCCGACGTCACGGTTCGTCTTTCCGACGGTCGCACGATGTCCTCCGGAGACGTGAACGCGAAAGGAGGCCCCGAGGCTCCGCTGCCGCGCAATGCGGTCAAGGCGAAGTTCCTTGAAATGGCGAGCGGTCTTGGCCGCGACCGCGCGGCGGCAATCTGGGACATGCGCGACCGCATGGCGCAGCCAGGATCCAGGTTCGCCGACCTGTTGCGGCTTCTCCACGCACCTCCGAACGCATGACCGGGGAGCCCCGCATCCTCCTGCACAACGACGCCACCGCCAGGCATGCGGTCCGGCTGAGGTCGGCGTTCCCCGGTTGCGACGTGGCGGAATGCAATACCTACGCGAGCCTGCCGGACATGATCCGGGAGTTCAGGCCCCACGTGGTCTTCACGATCCGGTTCGCGGGCAGCCAGGGCTTTCCCCGCGACGCCCTGCTCGCCCCGGGCGGTCCCCGATGGATCGCGAACGGCGGCGCGGGAACGGACCATTTCGGGCAATGGGATCCGGCTTGCACGACGATCACCAACGCCGCCGGCGTGGCGGCCGACATGATGGCGGAATACATGCTGGGCGGATTCCTCCACTTCACGCTCGACATCGAGGGACTTCGCCAGGACAAGGCAGGCCGCAAGTGGCGCGCGCGCAACATGGTGCCGCTCAGGGGAAAGACGCTCCTGGTCGTCGGTCTCGGGCATACCGGGCGGGCGCTCGCCGAGAAGTCCAAGGCCCTCGGCATGCGCGTGGCCGGCGTGCGCTCGCGGCTGCGGTCCGACGAATGCGTCGACATCGTCGGCGGTCCGGACGACCTCCACGGATTCCTGCAGGACGCCGACTGCGTCGCCGTCTGCGCGCCGCTCACGCCGGCAACCCGTGGCATGATCGGCAGGGCCGAGATCGCCGCGATGAAACCGGGCGTGCTCCTTGCCGATGTCTCTCGTGGCGGCATCGTTGACCAGTCGGCCCTGGCAGGAGCCTTGGTCTCCGGCCATGTCGCCGGCGCCGCGCTCGACGTGTTCGAGACCGAGCCCTTGCCGACAGACAATCCGCTCTGGGGCATCGACAACCTGATCATCTCGCCGCATTGCTCATCAGTCTATGATGGCTGGGAAGACGCTACCTTCGATCTATTCCTTGACAATCTCGACCGATGGACTGCCGGAAACCCGCTCCGGAATGTCGTCGACCCGGAGCGCGGCTATTGACCCGAATCGCCCAGAAGCAACGGATCGCCGTCGCCGGCTTTCAGCACGAGACCAACAGTTTCGGCTACGGAACGGCAGGAATGCCGGAATTCGAAATGGCGGATTCGTGGCCGGCCCTCCTTGAAGGCGATGCCGTGCGCGATGGAACGCTCGGCTTGAACCTGCCGATCTCCGGATTCATCGAGGCGGCGGAGGCGTCCGCAAGGATCGAGCTCCATCCCGTCCTTTGGTGTGCCGCCGAACCTTCCGGTCCCGTCACCGACCACGCGTTCGAGGCGATCACGGCACGCATCCTCGACGGCCTCGGCGATGCCGCGCCTTTGTCCGGCCTGTATCTTGACCTCCACGGCGCGATGATCACCGCAAGCCACGATGACGGCGAAGGCGAATTGCTTCGCCGCATCCGTGCACAGCTTGGTCCCGACCTGCCGATTGCCGTCAGCCTTGACATGCATGCGAACGTCACGAACGACATGGTCCGTCACGCCAGCTCGATCAGCATCTATCGCACCTACCCGCACCTCGACATGGGCCGGACTGGCGCCCGTGCCTTGTCCCGCCTGCTGCGCCTGCTTGAAGGCGAGCGGCCTGCGACAGCGTTTCGGCAACTGCCCTACATCATCCCCATGCATGCCCAGCATACAGGTTCCGACCCCATGCGTCGGCTTTACAGGCTTGCAACCGAGATGTCGGTCGGAGACGTGGATGTCGAACTCGCCGTTGGATTCACTGGTGGCGACATCGCCGATTCCGGACCCTCGCTGCTTGCCAGCGCCGTCGACCAAGCAAAGGCGGACGCCGCGGCCGATGCGCTTCTCGAAGAGACGCTCGCTGCCGAAACGGAATTTGACTGCACGCTCTTCACGCCCGAGGAAGCCGTGGAAGCCGCATTGGCATATCCTTCCGGCCGGCCCGTCACGATTGCCGACGTGCAGGACAACCCGGGCGGCGGCACGTCATCGGACACGACCGGGCTCCTCAAGGCGCTCGCGAACGCCCGGGGGAAACGGGTCATCGTCGGCGTCATCCATGATCCCGCGGCGGCGGCCGAGGCGCACGTGCTCGGCATCGGACGCGAGTTTCAGTTCGGCTTGGGCGGCAAGTCGGGCATCAGCGGTGACACGCCCCTTGTCGCACGCTTCCGCGTCGAGGCCCTGAGCAACGGAGAAGTCGCCTACCGGGGCGAAATGTATGGCGGCGGCACGGCCGAGATGGGTCTCACGGCGGTGCTTCGCCCGCTCGGGACGGACACCGACATTCGCATCGTGACCTCAAGCGTGCGCAACCAATGTCTCGACCGGGCGTATTTCTCCCACGTCGGCCTTGTTCCGGAGAAAGCGGACATCATTGCTGTCAAAAGCACCGTCCACTACCGAGCTGAATTCGAGCCGATCAGCCAGGGCGTGATCTCCTGTGACGCACCGGGAGCGCTTTCCTGCGACATCGGCCTGATTCCCTATCGAAAGCTGCGCCCGGGCATTCGCCTGGGCCCGTGCGGGCCCGTCCACGTCGTGCCGGAAAAATAAACGGTTGAAACATCGGGATTTGCGGTCAGTATTGCCCTCGATGAAGAATCCGGGCCACCGGACCCAAGCAAATGTGGAGGAACACAATGTCATCATTTACGGGACCACTTGCATCGGCAGGCGTCAGCCGCCGCAGCGTCCTCAAGGGCGCAACGGCACTTGGCACTGCCGCGCTCGTCACGCCTTGGGGCACGCCGCTCAGGGCGCAACCCAAGCGCGGCGGGACGCTGCGCGTCGGCATGGCTCATGGATCGACGACCGACGCGATGGATCCGGGCAGTTGGGAAGCGGACTTCATGATCTTCCAGGCGCACACCCGGAACAACTACCTGACCGAAATCGCCCCGGACGGCTCCCTCGTTCCCGAACTGGCCGAAAGCTGGGAAGCCTCGCCGGATGCAAGGGTCTGGACATTCAATGTCCGCGAAGGCGTCGACTATCATTCCGGGCACAGGCTCGTCGCGGAGGACGTGATCGCGTCCATCGACCATCACCGCGGAGAGGACTCCACCTCTGCAGCAAAGCCGATCGTCGAGGACATCGTGGACATGAAGGCCGACGGCATGAACGTGATCATCACGCTTGCCAACGGCAATGCAGACTTCCCGTTCGTCCTGTCCGACTATCACCTTCCGATCCTTCCGGCGCAGGATGGCAAGATCGATCCCGAAACGCGTGACGGCTGCGGGCCGTTCCGGATCGTCGACCTCGAATTTGGCGTCGGCGCGCGCTATGAGCGCCACGACGGCTACTGGAAGGACGGCCTGCCCTATATCGACGCCATCGAGCAGTTCGTCATTCACGACGACGCCGCCCGTCAGAACGCCCTGATCTCGGGAGAGGTCAACTACATCGACACGGTGGATCTCAATACCGTGTCGCTGCTCGGGCGTGCCGCGGGCATCGAGATCCTTTCGGTGACTGGCACACAGCACTATGGCCTCCCGATGGACACCCGCGCGGCGCCCTTCGACGACGTGAACGTGAGGCTGGCGCTGAAATACGCGATCAACCGTCAGCAACTCGTGGACACGATCCTGAACGGCTACGGCTCGCTCGGCAACGACCATCCGATCGGCCCCGGCCAGCGCTTCTTCAACACGGACCTCCCCCAGAAGGAGATCGATCCCGACAGGGCGAAATTCCACCTCAAGGAAGCCGGCCTCGACAGCCTCAGCGTCGACATCCACCTCGCCGACGCTGCGTTCGCGGGCGCGATCGATGCAGGCGTCCTGTTCTCGGAATCGGCAGCGTCGGCCGGCATCAGTCTCAATGTCGTCCGCGAGCCGAACGACGGCTACTGGAGCAACGTCTGGATGCAGAAGCCCTTTGTCGGCACGTATTGGGGCGGCCGCCCGACGGAGGACTGGATGTTCGCCACGGCCTATGCCGAGGGCGTTCCCTGGAACGAGACCTACTGGAGCCACGACCGCTTCAACGAGCTTCTCGTCTCGGCACGCTCGGAGCTCGACGAGAACCTGCGTCGCGAGATGTACTTCGAGATGCAGCAGCTTGTCTCGGACGAAGGCGGAATCATCATCCCGATGTTCGCCGCCTATGTCGGCGCCTACAGCGACGCCTTGGTCAAGCCGGACCAGGTCGCGTCGAACTGGCGCAACGACGGCCATCGAATCGGCGAGCGCTGGTGGTTCGCCTGACCTGACCCGACTTGCCCCCGGCCGGTCCCGGCGACCGCGTCGGGGGCATTTTCCTGCGGGGCCGAGAGCTGACCGATGTGACAGCAAGGGAACTCGATGTCTCACATTGCCAACATGATCCTGAAGCGCATTGCGCTCGGCATCCTGACCCTCTTCGTCGTTTCGCTCATCATCTTCCTGGCCACCGAGCTCCTGCCCGGGAACTTCGCCCAGGAGATCCTCGGACAGTCGGCAACCCCTGAAACCGTGGCGGCGCTCAAGCGGCAGCTTGGCCTGGACCAGCCGATGCACGTGCGATACGCAGGCTGGCTCATGGATGTCCTCCGGGGAGACCTGGGAGAGTCCCTTGCCAACGGCATGGCGGTGTCCGACCTTATCGGGCGGCGCCTTGGCAACACGCTCTACCTGGCCCTCTATGCCGCCGCGATCGCCGTCCCCCTCTCGCTGGCGCTTGGCATTCTCGCCGCCCTGTTCAGGAACTCCTTCTTCGACCGCTTCGCGAACGCATCCGCCCTGACCTCGATCTCGTTCCCGGAGTTCTTCGTCGCCTACATCCTGATCTTTCTTCTCGCGGGGGCCGGGGGCGTCTTCCCGTCAATGGCCAACTTCCGAGGCGATCCGGGCTTCGGCGAGTACCTGTATCGCGCCTTCCTTCCCGCCTTCACGCTGACCCTCGTCGTGACCGCGCACATGATGCGGATGACGCGTGCGGCGATCATCAATCTCCTCGCCTCGCCTTACATCGAAATGGCGCAGCTCAAGGGAATGAACCCGATGCGCGTGATCGTGAAGCACGCACTTCCGAACGCGCTCGCCCCCATCATCAACGTGATCGCGCTGAACCTCGCCTACCTGATCACTGGCGTCGTGGTCGTGGAAGTGGTCTTTGTCTATCCCGGGCTTGGCCAGTTGATGGTCGACAGCGTCGCGGCGCGCGACATGCCCGTCGTGCAGGGCGTCGCCCTGGTCTTTGCCGCAGCCTACGTGTTCCTGAACCTTGCGGCCGACGTGCTCGCGACCCTGTCGAATCCCCGCCTGGTGCATGGGCGGTAGGAGGCGGGCATGGGACTCATCACCGGACTGTTCTGGCTCGCTGTCGCCGTCATCTTCGGTCTCGCGGCCGGCTGGGTTTTCCGCGTGGCCGTCGTTGCGGCGAGCCCCAGGCCGATTGCCAAAGAGTTGCGCACGGCGCCTCTCACGGCAAGCTTCGGCATGCTGGTCATCCTGATCTACATCCTTGTCGCCGTCTTTGCGCCCCTCGTCGCCCCCTTTCCGGAGACCGAAGTCGTCGGCTCGGAGTACCAGCCCTGGGACGATGTGCACGTCCTAGGCACCGACAACCTGGGCCGCGACATGCTGTCCCGGCTCATATATGCGGCGCGGAACACGGTCGGAATCGCCTTCATCACGACGGCGCTTGCCTTCATCCTGGGCGTCATGACGGGACTCCTCGCGGCTTCGGTCGGCGGGTGGGTCGACCAGGTGCTGAGCCGTGCGGTCGACGTGTTGATGGCGATCCCCGCCCTCATCTTCGCGCTGCTGCTGCTGACCATCGTAGGCACCTCGATCGTCAACATGATTCTCGTGATCGCGTTGATCGACAGCACGCGCGTGTTCCGTCTCGCGCGCGCCGTCGCCATGAACATCGTCGTCATGGACTATGTCGAGGCAGCCAGGCTGCGCGGCGAGGGACTCCTGCGCCTGAACATCCGGGAAGTCCTGCCGAACGCCATGGCGCCGCTCGTGGCGGAGTTCGGCCTTCGCTTCTGCTTCGTCTTCCTGATGATTTCCGCGCTCAGCTTCCTGGGCCTCGGAATCCAGCCGCCCACGGCCGACTGGGGATCCATGGTGAAGGACAACGCCACGCTCATCTCGTTCGGAGACATCACCCCGCTCCTGCCGGCAGGCGCGATCGCGCTCCTGACCGTCTGCGTGAACTTCGTCGTGGACTGGCAGCTGCATCGCGCAAGCGGGCTGAAGGAGTAGCGCCATGCCGGATGCGAATGACATCCTTCTGTCCATGAAGGGCCTGCGCATCGAGGGTCGCGCGGACGAGCAGTGGCTCGAGATCGTCAAGGGCGTGGACCTGGAACTGCGCAAGGGGGAGGTCCTCGGCCTCATTGGCGAATCCGGTGCGGGCAAGTCCACGATCGGCCTCGCCGCCATGGGCTTTGCACGTGACGGCTGCCGCATCTCGGGCGGCGAGATCACCTTCGACGGAATCAACATGCGCACGGCCAGCGAAGCGACGAAGCGCGGCCTGCGCGGACGGCGCATCGCCTATGTGGCGCAGTCGGCCGCTGCCAGCTTCAATCCTGCCCACAAGCTGATCGACCAGTACAGCGAGGGTCCGGTCAAGCATGGCGTCATGAGCCGCGACGAGGCGGAAAGCGATGCGACCGACCTCTATCGCCGCATGCAGCTGCCCGACCCGGACAGCATCGGATTCCGCTATCCCCACCAGGTTTCGGGCGGCCAGCTCCAGCGGGCCATGACGGCAATGGCCATGGCCTGCCGTCCGGACCTGATCATCTTTGACGAGCCGACGACCGCGCTGGACGTCACCACGCAGATCGAGGTTCTCGCGGCCATCCGTGACATCGTCGAGCAGTTCGACACCGCCGCGCTCTACATCACGCACGATCTCGCGGTCGTCGCCCAGATGGCAGACAGGATCAAGGTCCTGCTGAAAGGCGAGGAGGTCGAGGAATCCGGCACGCGTTCGATGCTGGCGAACCCCACGCAGGACTACACCAAGTCCCTCTGGGCCGTTCGCACGCACGCGCGTCCCGAGCAACCGCCCGTGCTTGAAGGCAAACCCGTCCTTTCAATCCGGAACGTGACCGCAGGATATGGCGCCGTCGACGTGCTCAAGGACGTCAGCTTCGACATCCATCCCCGGCGCACCGTGGCCGTGGTTGGTGAATCCGGCTCCGGGAAGTCCACGACGGCTCGGGTCATCACGGGGCTTCTGCCACCGCGGCGCGGCGAGGTGTTGTTCAACGGTGAGGCCCTCCCGCCTGACTTCCGCCAGCGCTCCCGCGATCAGCTGAGACAGGCGCAGATGATCTACCAGATGGCGGACACGGCGCTCAATCCGAAGCTGAAGATCCGCGAACTCGTCGGTCGGCCCGCCCAGATGTATCTCGGTCTTCGCGGCAAGGCGTTGGAGGAACGAATCCGGGAACTGCTTTCCCTCATCGAAATGGGGCCGGACGACTACATCGACCGCCTTCCGTCCGAACTTTCCGGCGGCCAGAAGCAGCGGATTGGCATCGCGCGCGCGCTCGCGGCCGAACCTCAGTTCATCATTTGCGACGAGGTGACGTCGGCACTTGACCAGTTGGTCGCAGAAGGCATCCTGAAACTGCTCGACCGGCTTCAGGGAGAGTTTGACCTGGCATACATGTTCATCACCCATGACCTTGCCACGGTGAAGGCCATCGCGGACGAAGTCGTGGTCATGAAGGACGGGGTGGTGGTCGAAAAGGGACCGAAGTCCGAGATGTTCCAACCGCCTCACGACCCCTACACCGAATTGCTCCTGTCCTCGGTGCCCGAAATGGACCCGGACTGGCTTACCGGGCTTCTCAAGGCGCGCGCGACAGCGACCGACGGCTGATCCGCACCCCGCGTGCCTTCCTCTCCGGACGGGCACAGTCAATGGCAGGCACAAGAATTCAAGCGTCCCCGGCGCTGCGCATTCTCGGCATTCCGTCAACCCGGACAAGCGCAGGCAGATCGCGAGGAAGGCCAGCCCGCCACGGGCCTGCGCGAACTTCCGAAGCGTCTCTTCGAACATGGAAAGCGAGACTCGCCGCCGTTCCCGCCGTCACGGGCAGTCCGCCGCTTCGCGTGGCACCTGAATCACGCAGGCGCCCGGAAGACCTTCCGCGTCCGGCGACACGGCAATCACGATGAACCCGTCAGTTCCAGGGAAGTCGTCGCGCAGCCGGGCCTTCATGGCGTCTTCCGTGACGCCGGCCAGCTCCTCGTTCAGCTCGAGCGACCGGCCCGGCGCGTGTCCGTCAAGCGCGCCCTGCAATTCCGATCGCGCCTGATCCACCAGAAAGTCAGCAAGTTCCGAGAAGATGGCTTCCAACGGCGCCTTGCGGTCGGCGAGCGACCCTTGAGGGCCATGCTCGCGGAACCTCGCAAAGGCCGCGCGCACGACGCGCTCGACTTCGGCAAGCCTGTCCGCCTCCACCTCGCCGGCCATGAGCAGGACGCGGTGCTCGCGGGTGTAGTTGGCGATCCCGGCGCCGAACCCGTAGCTCGCACGCAGCCCGGTTCGCACCGCTTCGAACAGGACGCCCTGATCGTCGCCGCCAAGAGCGTGGACCAGGATCTGGTCCTCAATCTCCCCGCCCATCCGGGACGGCGGAAGAGGCGCGATGAACGCCAGGTTCGTGACTTCCGCATGCGGCCGGTGCAGCAGGATGCGGCGCGGGGAAAAGTCCGCGGTCGCCTCCCGCGACACTGCCCGGCCGGATTCCGGCAGCCCCTCGAACAGGGCGTCAAGGGCGGCGCCCGCCGCTTCCGCATCGATTCCGCCAGCGACGACGACGGCCTCGGGATTGCGCGTGAAGGTCTCTGCATGCCAGGCGGCGACGTCGTCACGCGTCAGTGCCTCGAACGTGCCCGGCTCGTCCAGCGACATCGCGTTGCGCAAGGGCTGCGTTCCGAACACGGCCCAGCGGACCGCGTCGTAGCCGGCATGGACGTGTCGCGCCTGCGCCTCGGCCATGTTCTGCGCGATTCCGTGCCGGATGCGCTCGAACCACGCCTGGTCGAGTGCCGGGGCGCGCAGGTGGGCATTGGCGATCTCCACCGTTTCGGCCATCCTGTCGCGCTCGAACGTCAGCTCCCCGATGACGTGATCGTTGAATGCAACATGGATGTTCCCCTCGGAACCCAGGTCCGCGAATCGCTCGACCACCACTCCGGCAGGATGGCCCTCGGCGCCTCCAGCAAGAATGACCTGCGCCCCGATCACGGGAGCGGCCTTGCCGGTCCCGGATCGATAGGCCCAGTCCGTCGGCCAGGCGACGTGAATCGTCACGTCCTCATGCTCGGGCAAGTCAAGCAGGGTGTATTCGATGCCGCCGGGGCTGGTCTCGCGGCCGGCAGACGGGCCGTCCTCCCAGCAGGCTGCCAGCGCGACGAGTGCGGCAAGAAGCAGGATGCGTATCATTCGAAGGTGTCCTCCGGGCCGATGAAGGCGGCGACCGTGCGGCCTTCGCCGGCAATCTGGCGCAGAAGCGCATTGGTGGATTCAAGGGAGAGGCCTGGATCAAGGCGCTTCAGTTCAAGCTCGGACAGTGGCTCGCGCAGGCCGGAGACGCGTTCGAGCACGTAGTCCGCCATCCAGCGGGCCGTATCGTCCTCGTCCTCCCAGTCCGGCCAGAAGCCGTCGAAGCGGTCCAGGACCCGCGAATAGGTGGCTTCCGGGATGCCCGATTCAGCGGTCTCCGCAAGCGTCTCCTCGAAGACGGCTTGCAGGGCGGTCAGCGAAACGTCCCGGTCCGGTTCGGCCGTGAATCTGACTTCAACGTTGTCCTCGTCGATGGGCCAGATCCAGATGCCGAAACTGCGGGCGACGGCGGCGTCGAAACGCAACGGCCCGGCCACCCCGCCCGGCAGGTTGGTGTCGAGGATGTCGCGCAGGAGCGCCGTCTGCGCTTCGAGCAGGTCGAACTGCACAGGCTCGGTCAGCGTTACCACCCGCCGCCAGAGCAGGCGCGGGGCGGCCTTCGGCCAGGTTTTGCGCAACGTCGTGTCAGCGGGTGCCGCCAGGTCAAACGACGGCGGAGCGAGTTCGACGCGCCCGCCCTCCGGTTCCTGCCAGCCCGCCTTGCGCAGCGCGCGCCGGGCCTCCCTCTCGCTCACGTCGCCGATGATGACCAGCGTCGCGCCTTCCGGCCGGTGGGTCTCGGCATGCAGCGCACGGGCCTCGTCATAATCCAGCGCCATGATCTCTTCCGGCGTGCCGATCACGGAGGCGGCGATGGCATTGCCTTCGTAGAGAACGGCATCCAGTTCCCTCGACGCCAGTGCATCCGGATTGCCCGCAACGCCGCGTTCGTATTCGCGCAAGATGACATTGCGCTCCTGCTCGGCAAACTCGCGCGGAAGGTCGATGGGGTCGAAGACGCCGGACAGCGTTTCAAGCACGTCCGGCAAGTCTTCCGGCGCGCCGGACAGCCAGTAGCTGACGGCCCGGTCGCTGGTCCAGGCGTTGGAATGCCGGTCCGCGTCACGTGCGTTGGCCCCCATGGAATTCATCCAGGCGAGATGCTCGGCGTAGTGAAGCAGCGGATGGGAATCCGGAGGGGCCGCGAACACGAGATGCACCCTGACCTCCGCGCTTTCGGTCTCGACCAGGATGCTGGCGCGTCGCGATTCAGGTTCGCCCCAGCCGAAATCGGGCTGCCATGGCCACTCCGTCGCCGCAAGGATGAACGGAAGGGCGAGACAACCTGCCGCAAGCACAAGCAAGGGACGTGAAATCATGACAAGGCTCCAGTCAGGCGTCCCGGTCTGCCGGGATGCGAACCGCACAGGGTCGCACCCTATCGTTGAATGTCCGGAAATCCAGACTTCGTTCGCCGCAACCTGCATCGATCGGGGCGGCAGGCGCATTTGACGGACAGTCCTCGAATGTCCTGACCAAGGTCAGGGACGCCTGGCGGCAATCCCTGCCGCACTGACGGCGGCGGCTTGCGCGAACCGCGCCGCGTCACGCAGAACCGATGCCTGGGCTCCGTCTCACGTTGCCGTTGCCGTGTGCGTGAACTCCAGCCAGCCCCTGCGTCGGTGCACGCGATCCGCTCACGACCGCCGACCCCTTGCAGAACGCAGCGACCGCCCCACATCCGCATGGCGCATGTGCGGCGTCTGCCCGCTGCCCTGGCCCCGCCCCGAACCCTCCCGGCGCCCCTGAACTCCGGCCGCAAGGCGCCCGTGCAGGGGATGCCGTCGGTCTCGTCCTGCCGGCACGTCACGCATGACCTCGTGCACAAGACGGAAAATGCACGGCAGGGGCCCCGTCCCATCGAATCGCCCGACCGTGCGAGCCAATGCCCAAATCACGCAACACGCGGCTCCCCATGGCCCGCAACTCAAGACAGCCGCAAGTTGTACGAGGATGAAACTGGAAGTTTCATTGTTTCGGCCTTGGCGGGACGCAGCGGGCAGCGTCGCGTTGCTCACGCTGTCGCGTCGCGCTTGATCACTCGCGCTCGGCCAGAAGCGCCAGCAGCGGCGGGTTGATGTAGAGGTTCTCGCGCCCTGCCTTGATCTCCTCAAGAAGGCCTTCAGCCGCGAGGGCCTTCAGATAGACGGCGGCCGTCTGGCGCTTGGCAATGTCCGCCATGACCACGTCGCCGATGCGGCAGTAGGGATTCACGAAGATCAGTTCCGCCAGTTCCCGGGAGTAGATTTTCGGCATCCGCTGTCGAATTGCGGCGCCCGTCTCATCGAGAAGCTCCCGGATCGCGTGGACTTTCGCCGTGGTCCATTCCGCCGTCGTTCTGACGGCCTCCAGTATGAACAGTATCCATGACTCCCAATCCTGCCGGGCCGTCACCTCGAGCAGATACCGGTAGTAGAGCGCCTTGTTCCGGATGATGTGCCGGCTGAGGTACAGGACGGGAACGTCGAGCAGGCCCTTGTCGACCAGATAGAGCAGGTTCAGTACGCGTCCGGTCCGGCCGTTTCCATCGACGAACGGGTGGATCGCCTCGAACTGATAATGCATGACCGCAAGGCGGATCAGCGGGTCGATCTCCTCGGTCTCGTGAATGTAGCGCTCCCAGTTGGCCAGCTTGCTCCGGAGAACGTCATCGCCCTCCGGCGGCGTGTAGATGACCTGCTGGGTCGCATCGTTCACCAGCGCCGTTCCCGGCGTGTTGCGGATGTCCAACTCCACTCCCTTGATCGTTCGACAGACTTCGACCGCGACGGTGGTCGAAACCGGCCGTTGGTTCAGCATCTCGAAACCGCGGTGCAGGGCGGTGCGGTAGCGCAGTGCCTCTTTGGTGGCAGTGTCGGCTCGACCCGTGGCGTCGTTGGCAAAGCGGAACAGACGATCGGCCGTCGTGACGATGTTTTCGATCTCGCAACTCGCCTGCGCTTCGAGAACGGGGATCGAGTTGATCAGCATCGCCTGGTTCGGGATGAGAGTCCCGGAGACGCGGAGTTCCGCCAGCGCCGCGCGCGCGGCAATGCAGCTCCGAAGAACGGCCTTTGTCTCGGTTTCCGAAGCCGGCGGCAGGTCCGGAAGGTCGTTGAAGGGGCGGTTGGGATCGAACGCCATGTCGATGTATCCTGCTTCTCTCGACACGTATTCCGAACATGTCGATCTCATCGACACTTCACTCCAATATGTCGATGAGGCGAGTATATGTCGACACGTTGGGCCGAGACAAGCAGATGACCGGTAATGTTGACCGCTTTCAATCAGGCATCTCGCGCTCTGCCACCAGCAGACGGCAAGCTGCGGACTTACATAAACCGTTTTAGATCAAAAGGTTGCGGCGTATCAGACCTCGACTTCGATCAAATGTCGGTCTCGGTGGTTGCGAGCCCACGCAACCACCGTGACGGATATTCCCGACAGGGGTGCCAAAACCGACAGTCGAGGCATCACGGCTGGGACTCACTCCGCCGGAGCGAACTGCAGGCGTCCCCAGGACTGTTCAATGGCGGACTGCAAATGCCGAACGACCAAGGGGCGGGGGACCGCTTTCCGCGAAGTGCTCTTCCGCCCTGGAAGTGCGGCCGCGCTGTGCCGCAGGGAAGGACACCGTGAAAAGGGATTTCTCGCCGTCGCTGATCTCCGTCACCGTCCCGGCCGCATCAGCGTTCTCGCAGCCTCGCCGGACCGTGCAACTCCAGTTGCCAGGACAGCACACGTCAAGAGTGACGAAGTTCGCGCTGCCGCGGGTGCGCTACCGGGCATTCGGCCAGTGGACCTCGAAGTCCGCGGACAGCAAAGACAGGGCATCCCGGACCCGCCGTTTGTCGAAGCGATTTCCATGATGACAGCAAAGGCGGTTTCGCGTATTTGGCATCTCGCCGCCAGCCTCGGCACCTGCGAGAACGGACGCGGTGGCTGCAGCCCGAGCCTGCGGCAGTTCCCGGCAGAACAAGGTACCAATGGCAATCGATCGCTGGAATGACGACAACGGGCTCGGGATGCGTCTGGCCGCGCATCGCATTCCCGACCTGCTGTCTCTCGACCTCGAAGGCAACCAGCGCATTGGCGCGATCGGCGCGGTGCACACCGGCAAGTCGATTGCCTTCGCCTGGCGGGGAGACGCAAAGGGGTTGCGCGCGGCCCTTGCTGCGCTCGACGAGTTCGCCGAAGGGGCGCAATTCCTGGTCGGTCACAACATCATCGAGCATGACCTAAGGAGGCTCGCCAAAATAAACTGGCCATTCATGTGCGGGGAAGCAGGGTGTAGTTCCATTCTCCGTGAAATCCGGCCCGCCTGATCGAGAGCGCCTCCATCTGGTCGTCGGAAACCTTGATGCCGGTCGCATACTCCTTGTCGTCGATGCCGGAGCGAATGGAGAGACCGGCCTTTGTCGTCGTCGCGGCGATCAGGTTCACGATCACCTCATGGCTGACAAGCGGCTTTCCGCGCCAGTTCTGGGTGATGTGGCAGAACATGCGGTGCTCGATCCTGTTCCACTTGCTCGTGCCCGGCGGAAAGTGGCAGACCGAGATGGCCAGCCCGAGCTCGTCGGCAAGTCGCTGGATCTCCAGCTTCCATAGCCGGTTGCGGCTGCCGTTCGAGCCGCCGCCGTCGGCGGTGATCAGGAGCCGCCGGGCATCCGGGTAGAGCGGCGACCCCATCCGCCTCCACCAGCGCCGTATCGTCTCGACGGCGAATTCCGCCGTGTCGCTGGTGATTCCGACGCTGACCCAGCCCTTGTTGGCGGTCATGTCGTAGACGCCGTAAGGTATGGCCTTGCCAAGTTCGGGGTCCGGGAAGTCATGCACGTGCACGGCGACGGGACGGCCCTTGGGATGCCAGTCGCGGCCACCGTTGCGGAACTGGCCCACGAGTTCCTTCTTCTTCGTGTCCACCGACACGACCGGCTGGCCCAGCTTCTGGAACGCCCGCACCCGGCGGTTGATCCGCCGGAACTGGCCGTTCCGGTCCGGATGCTGCCGTCCCTCGACGGTCTTGCGGTTCGCCTGGAGACTGTAGCCGAGCTCGTGCAGCAGGCGGTTCACCGTGCGCTCGCTGACCTTGCGGCCCTCCGCCCCCATCCGCGCCGCAAGCGAGGCCGCGCTGTTGCAGGTCCAGCGCAACGGGCTCTCCGGGCCGCCGCAGGTCACCGGCTCAAGCTGGCGCTCAAGGGCGGACAGCAGTTCCGGGTCGCTCTCCGTCAGGCGCTTGCGCCCGCCGCCAGGCTTTCGCGTTCTCCCGTCGGAGGAACGCCCGTCGGCAGGTGCCGCGGCACCCGAAGCGACGTCCTTGACGCCCTGCCGGACCGTGGCCCGCGAAAGGCCCGTCGCCTCGGCCACGCGCGAAATCCCGCCCCGCCCGATGGCGCTGGCCTCGACGCCGGCCCAGAGACGACGCCCCCGCTCGTCCAGAACCGGGCGCATCATCTCGAACTTGTGCCTCAGAGTCTCTACCACGCAATCCATGGTAGCACGGTACAGGATCAACACAAAATGGGCAAGTTATTTTGGCGAGCTTCCTAACGCTCCTCTCCCGACATGCACCGCACCTGAAGCTTCTCGACCTGCCCGCCATTGACACGCTGTACCTGAGCCCGCTGGCGTTTCCGGAAAACCCCTACCACCCCCTCGTCAAGCAGTACAAGGAGCCGGCGTTGGCGAGGGTGCAGGTCAACGATCCCCTGCAGGACTCGGAACTGACGCTTGAACTGCTCGCCGATGTCGCCGACAAGCTCAAGCCGATGGAGGCAGAGCTGCTGCGGGCGTGGCACGCCCTGCTTGCCACCGGTGTCAAGGGGCACGCTTTCGACCAGATCTTCCGCGCAATCCGTGGCGTCGATGCGACACCACTTGTCGAGGACGTGGTCCCCGTGATCGCTGACCGCCTCGGGAAGCGCGGCTGCCCCGGCCAGGCGGCCCGCATCGCCCGCGATGCGCCATCCCATCCCCTTGCTCTCACATATCTCCTGGCCTGGCTGCCGGCAGCCGGCGGGAGATCGATAGTCCCTCCCTACGTGGAACACCGGTTTCGCGTCAGCACGCTTGCAACGAAGCTCCGCGCCACGAGCTGCGGAGACCGAAACTGCCAGTGGTGCTCGAAGCATCTGGACGCAAGCAAGGCGCTGAATCGCTGGTTTGGCCACCCGGACTTCCGGGAGCAGCCCCGGAGCCGGGACGGCAAGAGCCTTCAGCGCGCCATCGTCGAGAAGCACCTTGCCCGCGAGCATGTCCTCGGGATCCTTCCCACCGGCACAGGCAAGTCGCTCTGCTACCAGCTGCCGGCACTCATGCGGTACGAGGCTACGAACGCGCTTACCGTGGTGATTTCTCCTCTTGTGGCATTGATGGCCGATCAGGTTGAAGCCATGCGGCGCGACAACATCACGTGCGCCACCACCATCAACGGCCTCATCTCCATGCCGGAACGGGCCGACGCGCTTGCCCAAATTCGTCTCGGCGATGCGGGGATCGTGCTCGTCGCGCCCGAACAGCTGCGCAACCGTTCCTTCAGAATGGCGATCGCCGGACGCCGGATCGGCGCCTGGGTTGTGGACGAGGCGCACTGCCTCTCGAAGTGGGGACACGACTTCCGCCCGGACTACCGCTATGTCGCGCGCTACATCGCCGAGAATCACGGGCAGGACGCGGCGCCGGTCCTTTGCCTGACCGCCACCGCCAGGCACGACGTCATCAAGGACATCCGGGAGCACTTCGACCAGACCCTTCAGGCGCGGCTCGAGATAGTCGACGGCGGGGCGGAGCGCCGGAACCTCGAGTTCATCGTCATGCCGACTTCGGCGTCCCAACGGACCGAACACATCCATCAGGCGGTCGAGGATGCGCTCGCGAGAGCGGACGAAGGCGGGGCCATCGTCTACTGCACGACCAGGCGGAGCACCGAGGAGACCGCCCAGGCGCTTGCCGACAGGGGACTCTCTGCCCGGCACTTTCATTCCGGCCTCTCGCCGGAGCGCAAGCGCGAGGTGCAGCACGCCTTCCGCGAGGGCGAGATCGACGTGGTGGTCGCCACGAACGCTTTCGGCATGGGGATCGACAAGCCCGACGTGCGCACGGTCGTCCACGCCGAGATTCCGGGGTCGCTCGAAAGCTACCTCCAGGAAGCCGGACGGGCCGGAAGAGACGGCGCGCGCGCGCATTGCCTGCTGCTCTTTGAATCCGGGGACGCCGAGCAGCAGTTCTCGCTCACGGCCCGCTCTCGGCTGGAACGACGCGACATACAGGCGGTTCTGCGTGCGATTCGCCGCCTCGACGACCGCCGCCTTCGCCACCACGGCGACACCGAGGATTCGGTGATCGCGACAGCGGGCGAGATCCTTCTCGAAGACAGGGACGGCGAATTCGCGCGCGACAGCGTCACTGACGGCGACCGGGTGCGCACCGCGATCGCGTGGCTGGAGGAATCCAGGCTCGCGCGGCGCGACGAGAACCACACGTTCGTCTTTCCTTCGTCCCTGGCTCCGGAAGTCCGAGGCATGGCCGCAGCGCGCGAACGCGTCGAGCGCGAATGCCGCAGGCGGAACATTCGCGGCGACGTCCGGGTGCAGATGCTGTGCGTCGTGCAAGCCCTGATGCATGCCAAGCCGGACGTCGGCGTGTCAACCGACGAACTGATGAACGAGTGCGGATGCTCCATGCAGCAGCTTCGCAGGGTGTTCAGCGCGCTTGAGCAGATCGGGGTCGCGTCGAACAACATGCGCATCACGGTGTATGTTCACGCCGGCGTCGAGAACTCTTCATTGCGGCGTCTCGGGCTGGCGCGCGAACTGGAGAAGGCACTCATCGCCGAGCTTCGCGAAGAGGCGCCCGACCAGGAAACCGGAGCCTGGACGCGCCTGGCGCTTCGCCCCCTCGCACAACGCCTTCGCGAGACGGGCATCGAGAGCCCGCTGCCCGAACGGCTTGTGCGGCTCCTTCGGAGCATCTCCGCAGACGGCCGAGACGAGCCCGATGCCAGGCGCAGCATCGAGATCCGCGCCCGCGACATGGAGACCATTGGAGTTCGGCTGCGCCGGAACTGGGACTCCATCGATCGCATCGCGCGGCTTCGCCGGGACGGCGCAGCCCTGCTTCTCCACCATCTGGTCGGCAAGGTGCCCGATGGCGTTCAAGGGGTCGACCTGCTGGTCGAAACGACATACGGAGCCCTCGAGAAGGCCGTCAAGGACGACCTCGTGCTGCGGTCCGAGCTGAAGAATCGGGCGACCCAGCCGCTCGTCGACCGTGCGCTTCTCTGGATGCACGAGCAGGAGATCGTCACGCTCAACCGCGGCCTCACGGTGTTCCGGCCGGCCATGTCCTTGAAAGTCACGCGCGGAGGGACCTTCACGGTCGCGGACTTCAAGCCGTTGCGGCAACACTACGCGGAACAGACCGCGCAGATCCACGTGGTGAGCGAGTACGCGAAACTCGGCGTGGACGACATCCGTCTCGCGTCGAGCCTCGCGACGGACTACTTCAAGCTCGGAAGCGAGGCGTTCGTCCACAAATGGTTCAAGGGCAAGGAGGCGACGCTTGGGCGCGAAACGCTTCCCGAACATTTTGACGAGATCGTCAGGCGGCTAGGCAACCGGACCCAGGAACGAATCGTCGGCGACGACCGCGAGCGCACCAACGTGCTCGTCCTCGCCGGTCCGGGATCGGGCAAAACGAGGGTGCTGGTGCATCGCATCGCGTACCTCGTCCGCGTACGCCGGGAAAGTCCGGGGAGCATCCTGGCCCTCACCTACAATCGCCACGCGGCCGTGGAAGCGCGTCGGCGTCTTCACGACCTGATCGGGAAGGACGCGAGCGGCGTCTACGTAATGACCTGCCATGCGCTCGCGATGCGGATCCTCGGGATCTCCTTCGCCGACGCCGCCGCGAACCCGGACCAGGAAACGTTTGACGCCATCCTTCGCGACGCCGCCCGGCTGTTGCGCAGCGACGAAGCGAACGCCTTAGTCACCCGGGAACAAATGCTCGGGCGACTGAACTGGATCCTGGTCGACGAGTACCAGGACATCGCCGAGCCCGAATACGAGTTGATCGCCGCGCTCGCCGGAAAGACCCGTGCCGAAGACGACGGGCGGCTGAACCTGTTCGCGGTGGGAGACGACGACCAGAACATCTACGCATGGAAGGGCGCATCCGTGCGCTTCATCCGCCGCTTCGCCCAGGAATACAGTGCGAGGGAGGAGTATCTCGTCGAGAACTACCGCTCGACCCGCTTCATTGTCGATGCGGCCAGCAGTTGCATAGAGGGTGCGGCGGAACGCCTCAAGCGTGACCACAGGCTCCGGATCGACGACCGCCGGGAGGCGGATCCACCGGGAGGGGCCTGGACCGCCCGCGACAAGGTCGCGCAAGGCAAGGTCCAGATCCTGCACCTCCGGGGCGGGCAGCTCTCGCAGGCTGCGGCCGCGCTCGCCGAGCTCAGGCGTCTCTCCGCGCTCGACCCGGACTGGCAGTGAAACAGATGCGCCATCATCGCAAGGAACTGGGCCGACCTCGATCCGGCAAGAAGCGCCTGCATGGCTCACGGCGTACCCGTGCAGAGCGCGCGGGAGGAACTTTCCTCGTTCTGGCGCGCCCGCGAGACGCAGCGGTTCCTCCGCACTCTCGACTCCGGAACTTCGACCATCATCGAGACACGGGCGATCCGGCACTATCGTGATGATGTCGGCGGGGATCCATGGGCGGACCTGCTGGCGCAGGCGCTCGACGAGCTCATCCTTGACGAAGGCCATGCCGAGTCGCTGCCCGTCGCCTTCGTGCGAAACTGGCTGGGCGAATGGAGCAGGGAGATTCGGCGCAGGCAGCAAGGGCTGCTCCTGACCAGCGCCCACCGCGCCAAGGGCCTGGAGTTCGATCACGTGGTCATCCTCGACGGGCGATGGAAGGCGACGAGCAAAGGGGAGGATCCCGATGCCGCGCGCCGCCTGTACTACGTGTCGATGACACGCGCCCGCGAAACCCTTGCGCTTGTGCGTCTCGAGGATGCCGGTCAGCCGGACATCCGGGACACGCCGCTTCAGGCAAGGCGGGAGGAGCGCGCCGCGTCGTCGTCCAGCCACTCGGGCACGCGCCGTCGGTGCTGGAGCGCGAGATTCCGTCTCCCGACATTTCCGACCCGCAGCTCGACGTCCGGGTTGCCGATTGCAGCATGAAGGACGTGTTTCTGTCCTTCGCAGGCAGGAGACCGGCGGGGAGCGGCTGCCATCGTGCCATCGCCGCGCTTTCGCCCGGGGACCCGCTGATCGTGTCGCGTGCGGACAGCCAGTGGAGGATACTCGATCGCGATGGATGCCAGGTCGGCCGCATGTCGAAGAGATGGGCCCCGCCGCATGGCATGGCCATCGCCAACGCGCGCGTTCAGGGCATCTTCACGCGTCTTGACAACGAGGAAGAGGACGAAAGGTACAGGCGCAAGCTGCGTTCCCGCGCCTGGGAGGTCGTCGTGCCCCAACTGTTCCTGTCGCGTGATCCTTCTCGGGGCACGAACGGGCCCGGAAACGCCTCCGCCGCTTGAAGGCAATGGCATCCCGGACCATGCTGCCCCAAGCCAATCGGAGCCATGCGGTTGCCAACTCTCGACGTCGCCCTTGATCTCCTGAAGAGCGCCTTCGGTCATGACCGGTTCAGGCCGGGACAGGCGGACATCGTCGCGGCCTTGCTGGCAGGCGACAGCGTACTGGCGGTGATGCCAACCGGCTCGGGCAAGTCGATGTGCTACCAGCTTCCGGCCCTGGCGACGGAGAGCCTGACCGTGGTGGTGTCGCCGCTGATTGCCTTGATGCGCGACCAGGTCGCCGCGTTGCGCCTCAACGGCGTGGCGGCCGGCGCGCTCAATTCGGCAACGCCTCGCTCGGAAGCAGCCGAAACACACCGCCAGCTGCGCGAAGGCCGGTTGCGTCTGCTCTACATTTCGCCTGAGCGGCTCATGCGACCTGAAGTCCTGGAGGGACTTTCCCGACACGGTCCGGCGCGATTCGCCATCGACGAGGCGCACTGCATCTCCCAGTGGGGCCATGACTTCCGTCCGGACTACCGTCGCCTGGCCGAGTTGCCGGAACACTTCCCTGACGCCCGGCTCAGCGCCTTCACGGCGACCGCGGACGCCGTCACGCGGCAGGACATCGTCGAGCGACTTTTCGGCGGCCGGGCAAAGGTGTTCGTCGCGGGATTCGACCGTCCGAACCTGCAGATCGGAATGGCGCCCCGCATTTCCGGACCACGGCAGATCGACGACCTGCTGGACCGGCACCCCGGGCAGTCCGGCATCGTCTACACCTTGTCGCGCAAGGAAGCCGAACGAACGGCGCAGCGCCTGTCCTCGAGCGGGCGCACGGCGCTGCCCTACCATGCCGGCATGGATCAGGCGATCCGCGACCGGCACCAGGACCGCTTCCTTTCCGAGGACGGCGTGATCGTGGTCGCCACCATCGCCTTCGGCATGGGCATCGACAAGCCCGACGTGCGATTCGTCGCCCACGTCAACATCCCGTCCACCGTAGAGGCGTACTACCAGGAGATCGGTCGCGCCGGGCGGGACGGATTGCCTGCCGAAACCCTGATGCTGCACGGCATGGACGACATACGGCTGCGCCGCCTGATGATCGACGACTCCGACCGGCCCGACGAGGCGAAGCGCGTCGAGCATCAGCGGCTGAACGCGCTGCTCGGCCTGTGCGAAACCGCGGGCTGCCGCCGCCAGGCCTTGCTCGGCTATTTCGGCGAGACCTGCGCGCCGTGCGGCAACTGCGACCGCTGCCTCTCGCCGGTTGACACGATCGACGGCACGGTGATCGCCCAGAAGGCGCTGTCGGCCGCGCTGCGCACCGGCCAGCGCTTCGGCGCCGAGCACCTGATCGCCGTGCTGCGCGGCGAGACGACCGAAAAGGTCCGCCAGCACCGACATGACCGGCTGCCGACCTTCGGCGTGGGAGCGGACATCGCCAAGGCGCTCTGGCGGTCGTACCTGCGCCAGCTGGCGGCGGCGGACGTGCTGAGGATCGACATCGGCGGCTACGGCGCCCTGCAGCTTGGTGCCCGTGGACGCGCGTTGCTGAAAGGGGTCGAGAGCGTGGCGCTGCATGGCGAGGCCGCCAGGCCGTCCCGGGTGCGCAGGCAGGCAGCGGAATCGCAGCCGGGGAACGCCGACCCGGCGCTGCTTGCGCAGCTGAAGCAGGTGAGGCTGGAGATCGCGCAGGCCGAAAGCGTGCCGGCCTTCGTCGTGTTCCACGACCGCAGCCTCCAGGACATGGCTGCCCGAAAGCCGCAAAGCCTCGAACAGCTCGCCGATTGCCACGGCGTGGGCGCCTCGAAGCTGGACCGCTATGGCGAGAGGATGCTTGCGGTCCTGAAAGATGCGGCAAGCCCACGGCCGTCGACGGAGACAGAGCTTGATGACGTGCGGAGAGTGTCGGCAGCGGATTCGTAGCCGACGGGCGAATTCGATTCCCGGCTGTTCCGGCGCCTCAATGCGCTGCGGCTGGAGTTCGCGCTTGAGGAAGACGTTCCTCCGCATGCCGTGCTGCACAAGTTCAGCCTGCAGGAGATGGCAACGAACCGCCCGCAGTCGCTCGACGCCCTGGCGGAGTGCTTCGGCGTCGACGCCGAGAAGATCGGGCGCTACGGCGAGCGCCTTCTGGCCGCGATCAGCGCAGCCGAGAGCGATCCAGCGACTTCCGGTGACGCCCTCGAGCCGGACCCGAAAGACCTGGTCCCGGAGCCGGTTCTTTCCGACGGTCACGATCCCGGAATGTTCGCCATGCTCGACGCACTTCGGATCGAGATCGCCCAAGCGGAAGCGGTTTCGCCACTGGCGGTGTTCCCGGACAGGACCTTGACGGAAATGACGGTTCTCCTGCCGCGCACGCTGGACGCCCTGGCAGAGTGCCACGGAGTCGGTCCCCGCAAGCTGGAGCGTTACGGCACGCGGTTTCTGGACGAGATTCGCGCTGCCACCGACGCCTTACCGCAGGGCCCGCGATGAAAACGGAAAGGTCGTTCCGCCGGCCCGTCCCCACTGAGCGCCGCTCCGGCCTCTCCGGAGAACGGATTCCGGGTATCGGCCAGGTTCCGCCCGACGCGACTTCATCCCTCAGGCGACGCGAATCGCTCTCGCCACCCCTCGTGGCAGCATCGCAACGGTCGTTACGGGGTCTGGCAGGCACGGCATCGTCACCATGGCGTCGGCAAGGCGAAACACTCTCGCAAGGACTTCAACCGGCACCTTCGTCTGGCAAGCCCAGTCCCGCATCCGCAAATTCTGGTCCGCGACATGCGACCGCTCCAATTCCAGAACTTTCGTCCCGCCCGATGGCAAACACTCGGTCGGGAATTGCCCTTGTGAAATGAGCGGACGTCGCCCACGACCGAATCGTGTTGGATTCCATCCGCTCGCCGCCTGGCACGCGGCAGTGGCCGAGGTGCTCTTGCGGCTCGGTCGAGGGCCTGGTGCCGATGGGCTAGATCAAGATGATCGCGGACAGAAGAGGCCGCAAAATTCCAGTGGAATTCTTGCTGGCCAGTCCGGTCGTCCCTATCCGTAGGGTTTGCGGTCCCAATCACCATAACGATGAAAGCCTCGAATTCCAGAAGGCGAAACACCGAACAGATCAGCCGGGCGCCGCGGGTCGCGAACTCCATAGTACTTGTCGCTCAGGTCAGCAAACCAAACCTCGGCAATTCCGAGTCCGTCGAATTCTTCAAGTGCGTTTTCGGCAATGTCGTGCTGTAGGTCATGGAGCGGCGGACGCTCTGCGAACATGATGAGAATGATTGGCACCGCGAAACGACCGTGACGGCGGTAGCTGGCATCCTTCTTCTTGGAAATGCGCCAGGCTTCGTTGACGTAGTGCCAGCCAGACGTCTCGTCCGAAAGCCGGAGCTCGGACACTTCCAGCCCGACGGATCGTCCTTCCAGTACAGCGGTGAAGTCCGGGCTTTCGCCCGGCTTGAACTCGGAGATGACCCGGCCGGTGATCAATGCGCTGCTCTCCGCAAATGCATCAAGCAGTTCAAATTCGATCTCTTTCTTTATCCAGTCGGTACTGCCCATGTGGCGTTTGCGGCCCCTGCTTTGCGTAACTTCACGGTTGCGCGAAGCCAGCAGGCGTGCGCAATCGAGTCGTGTCTTTATGTTACGTTACTCCCGGCGAAATGTGGAATCCTGCTCATGGGCCCGCTGTACTGGGACTATGAGAACGGGCGGGCGGACTGGTGCAAGCATCGGCTTTGCACGGGAGCCAGCATACTTGTCCTTGTCCGCGCGCCTGTCCGTTTCGAGCGCAAGTCCACCTCGCGCGGCGACACCTGCACCATCACCTTCCTGCACGTCGATCCTTTGGGTGCCGCAGTCTACGTACCTGTTAGCACAGGATTGAGCCTATCAATGATATCTTGGACGAAGCCGAAGCCTTGTTGAGAGCTGCAGTGCGCGAATCTGGATCTGGGACGATGGAAGGCTGCTGGGGCTGCAGGCATGCGCCACCCGGTTGGGCGGCGCCCTCATTCGCGCGTCCCGACCGGTTCAATTTCACAAAGCTCGTCGATGCGGTCGGCGACATGTTGAGCCGGCTCGCGCAGTTGGTCCACCGTCCAGTCGGCGGCATAGCCTTCCGTCACGTCGGACGGCCGGGCGTGGTTCACCAGCCGCTTCGTCAGCGAGCGCGGCAGCATCAGCTCGCGCTCGGCCACCGTGATGAAGGCGTTGCGCAAGCCATGGAACCAGAAGCGGGTCCCCGCCGCATCGCCGATGCCTTCGTAGAACCGCGCAATGTCCGCGACATGGCCCGACTGAGCCTTCTTCGGCGACGGGAACAGCCAGCCCTCCGTCGGCGCGGCCTGGCCGCCGCAGTCCGACTGGAGCCGCTCGAATGTCCCGGCGAGCTGCCGCGTGACCGGAAGCTCGAGCGGCACGCCCGTCTTCGTCTCGTCGACCCGCAGGACGCGCCGCTCCAGGTCGACCCGCTCCCAGCGCAGCGACACGACCTCGCCCCGGCGCATGCCCGTGTAGAGGCCGATCAGGAAGATGTCGCGGATCGCGGGGTTCGGCACCGCCGCCTCGATGCCCGCGCGCCAGCGTGGCAGCACCTCTGCCGGGCCCGAGATCCACCGCCGCCGCTTGGCGTTGAAGCGCCCGCCCGCCGCCAGCCAGAGATCGACCGGGTTGCGCAAGCCCTCGTGGTCCACGCAGGGCCTGCGGTAGACCGAACGCAGCATCGACATCGCCTGGTTCCCCGACGCCCAGCCGTGCCTGTCGGTGATCCGGTTGAACCTGTCCTCCACGTCCTGCCGGGTGATGGCGTCAAGCGGCCGCCGCACCCAGTCGCCGAGCTTGCCCTGCAGGATCTGGCGGTAGAGCCTCACGGTATTATCCGCACGGTTCGGATTCGCCCTGATGTATGTCTCGAAGGCCTCGGCCAGCGTGGGGACGCCGCGCGCCTCCGGCCGCTCGCCCGCCGGATCCCCGCCCCGCGCGACCTGCCCGAGCATGTCGCGCGCCTTCCTGCGCGCCTCGTCGGGGCCGACCCGACCGTAACGGCCGATGACGACGCGCTTGTTGGGGGCCTTGCGCCCGCCGTCGCCGGCGCGGTAGTTGACGATGAAGGACTTGGTGCCCGAGGGCTGCACGCGGCAGCCAAAGCCTGTCAGCCTGTCATCCCAAGCGATCCAGGACTTGTCTTCGGGCTCCAGGGCGTCCACGGTGCGCTTCGTCAGGGTGAGCTTCACCCGGGCCACGCGCTTGGCTGACTTGAGGTTTTCCATGGGATGCAGCCTAACCTGCAATGCTTGAAAATGCAACACGACAGTCAACACACGGAAAGAATCGGGAGCGCATGCCAGTCCATCCACGGCAACCATTGGGCGACCACATTCAACACAAATTCTTGAAAATAAATGGAAAAGCGAAGACAGACGATATCAGGTGCAGACCTGAGGGGATAGTGTTGTCATGATTGCGGAACAAATCAAGTGAACGGCACGTCATCCCTGCCTGTCCGGGTGGGCCTCGGCAAAGGCGGGCAGACGATCACAGGCCTCCCTGACGCCACGTATCCTTGGCATTCCGTCGAGAGGAATGTCCCAGCGATCAGCATTGTAGAGTTGAGGTACAAGGCACAGGTCGGCAAGCCCGGGACGGTCTCCGGTGCAGAACGGCGCCTGTTCGAGACCGCCCAGCATCGCCTCGAATGCCGTCAGGCCCCTGCCAATGAATTCCTGCATCCATTCAGTCCGCGCCGGTTCTTCGCCGCCGGTCGCCCGGTTCGAGACGGAAAGATTGCAGACCGGATGCAGATCAACGGCAATCACCATGGCAAGCCCCATGGCGTGGGCACGCTTGACAGGATCGTCTGGAACCAGGGCGAGTCCACGAGTGGAATCGAGGTATTCGAGAATCGCCAACGACTGGATGAATCGATGCCCGTCTATGTCCAGCACCGGCACGAAGCCCTGCGGATTCCGCGCCAGATGCGCCGGCGCTGACTGCTCGCCTTCGAGCAAGTTCACCATTACTTGCTTGTAGCTCAGACCAGCCAGGTTCAGCGCGATGCGCACCCGGTAGCTCGCAGTGCTTCTTGGGTAGTCGTAGAGGACGATGTCGCTCACTTCGCTGCCTCGATGGCGGCTGCAAGCGTGTCGGGATCTCCTATCTGGTTGGCAAGAACAAGTACCAGGCGCGCGTTCAACTCCAGACTCTCCTTGTCGCTCAATCCCTCGTGGGCCTTCAGGAGTGCCGCGTAGAAGCCATCCGGATCGGACAGGTTCGGTTCCAGATTGAGTGTCATTCGCCCTCCTTTCCGACGGCGTTCCGGATGGCCGTTCGAACGCCATCCAGGTCGAGATCCGGCCACCTGGCCAAGACATGCTGGTCCGGACGTACGAGATACGCGGCGCTGGAGGTCTCTCCCAGATACCTCTCCCTGAGCGTATCGCCGACAGACGCATCGTCCAATGCAAGACCCACCACTGAAATCCCGTCCACTTGGAAAGACTCTGGAACGTCAAGACCGAGGCCCAGCAGCGTGAACTCTCCCCCGAAGAGGTCCAGAAGGTACCCGTCGTGCACCGGAGCGTCTGGCGCGGGCGCCCCGGGCCGCGACCGTGCGGGCCGGCCGAGCATGTCGGGACCAAGTCCCGGCAACCCGGCATATGTGCAGGGCACGCTCAGGCGCCCGGAATTCACTAGCGGGCGCACGAATGAATGCCGTGCAGCCAAGGTCAGCACCGCGTCGCGAAAGGTCCGCGAGATCTCGGACTTTGGCGTCAGGAAGTCCGTCGAGCGTGTCGAGTTCAAGATGTTCTCGTCGGCCGCCTGGACGCGTTCGGCGTCGTAGCTGTCGAGAAGCGTTTCGGGGGCCAGTCCTCGCAGCACCAGGTCCAGCTTCCATGCCAGGTTCTCGGCATCCTGAACTCCGGAATTCGCCCCGCGCGCGCCGTAGGGCGACACCTGATGGGCGCTGTCGCCTGCAAACAGCACCCGGCCATGGCGGAACCTCTCCATCCTGCGGCACTGGAACGTGTAGATCGAGCTCCAAACGAGCTCGTACTCCACGCCTTCGCCGAGCATGGCATCGACGCGCGCAAGTATGTTCTCCTCCTTCAGTTCCTTCTCGCGGTCGATGTCCCAGCCAATCTGGAAATCGATCCGCCAGATGTCGTCCGGCTGCTTGTGGAGCAGTGCCGAATCCCCCGACCTGAACCAGGGCTCGAACCAGAACCAGCGCTCGGTCGGAAAATCCGCCGTCATCCTGACATCGGCGATGAGGAAATTGTCCTCGAACACGCGTCCCTTGAACCCAAGTCCGAGCATGTTGCGCACGGGCGAACGCGCCCCGTCACATGCGACCAACCAGTCCGATTCCAGATTGTAGGCACCCTCGGGCGTCATCACCTCGAGCCGGATGCCGTCCGGCCTTGCCTCCAGCGCGTCGACCCGGTTGCCGCCGCGAATCTCGATCTCCGCGCCGTCCGCCCGCGCATGCTCGATGGCTTCAAACAGGAACCTCTCGAACTGAACCTGGCTGAGATTGATGAAGGCGGGATATCGGTGCCCCTCCTCCGGCAAGAGGTCGAAGCTGTAGATCTCGTCCCTGTCGCGGAACACGCGGCCCTTCTGCCAGATCACGCCACTGTCCAGCATCCCGGGACCGGGGCCCAACCGGTGCGCGATCTCGAGAGTGCGCTTGGAAAAGCAGATCGCGCGACTTCCGAGGCCCACGCCTTCGTGATCGTCCAGAACCAGCACCCGATGCCCCTTCCGGCCCAGATCGAGCGCCGCTGCAAGCCCGGTCGGCCCTCCGCCGGCGATCACGACCGGGTGGCGCGCCGGAGTGGCCGCGTCCTGATCATCCGACCGGCGGTAGGGATAGAGCCGGAGTGCAACCGGATAACGGCCCTGAAGCGTCACGAGAGGAATTCCCGAACGCAGTCCTGCGCGATCGGCGCACGCTCCCACTCAAGAAAGAAGTCGTCCAGCTGCGGCGGCGCGATCCCTGCCTCGCCCACCTGAACGTGAGCCTGTCCCCGGTGATGGATCTGATGCTGGAACAGATGCGGCAGCAGCGCGCCGATCCTTTCCCGCGTCTGAACGCCCGGACGCTTGACGGTCATGCAGCGGTCGAGATCGATGTCGCCTTCGCAGAATTTCATCAGGTCCATGTCCATCGTGGACTGTTCCTCGGCAAGCGCGATCACGTTCTCGATGTCGGGCAATGCGTAGACGGCGCGGCCAATGTCGGTCCCCTTCAGCGCGCCTAGGTAGAACGCATCCACCTTCCGAATGTGGTTCAGGGTCCTTGACAATGACGGAAAGAAGCCCGGCCGCCTTGCCGTGAACGTGGCTTGATCCATCCCCGCGATCGCCTCGTAAAGCGTCCGGTTCGCGTAGCGGTTGTTGACCGCGAATTCGAAATACGGGCTCATCCCTGCAACGCCTCCCACATCTGCAGGTCACGCTCGGCAGTCCATATCCGCGGCGTGTCGATGTCGCGCGCCTCGTCATAGGCGCGTGAGACGTTGAACGGCAGGCAATGCTCGTAGATCGCGTAGTCGCTGAACTTCGGATCGCATTCCGCGCGCACGGCGTCCCAAGCATCCTTCAGCGATCCGCCCCCGAGCGCGACCCTGGCGGCCGGTCCGTAGGTGGAACGCACGAAGTCCTTGGTCAGGTCGAGAGACGAATTGACCATCTCCTTGCCGATCAGGGCGTCTCCCCGTCCTGGCGCGATCGCGTCCAGGTCGAAGGTCCGAATGGCCTCGAGCGTCCCCGGCCAGTCGTGGAAGTGTCCGTCGCCACAATAGCAGGCCGAGCGAAACTCGACGATGTCGCCGGTGAACATGACGTTCTGGTCCGGCACGAAGATCACGATGTCTCCGGCCGTATGTGCACGGCCGACCTGCATGATGTCCACGCGCCTGTTGCCGAGATAGACCGACATTCGGCCGCGGAAGGTTGTCGTGGGCCAGGTGAGGCCAGGAATGCTCTCATGCCCCTCGAAGAGGCGGGGAAACCGCTGGAATTCGCTGTCCCAATCCTCCTGTCCCCGCTCGGCAACCATGGCGCGGGCCTTCTCGGACATGATGACCTGTCCGGCCTCGAAGGCCGACGCTCCCAGCACGCGAACCGCGTGGTAATGGGTCAGCACGAGGTGAGTGACCGGCTTGTCGGTGACTTCCCTCACCTTCTCGATCACCTGTCCGGCCAGCCGCGGCGTCGCCTGCGCCTCGACGACCATGACCGAATCGTCACCGATGATCACGCCGGAGTTCGGATCCCCTTCCGCGGTGAAGGCGAACAGGCCCTCCCCGATCTCGTCAAAGGTGATCCTCTTCTCGCCCAGGTCGCCCTGGCTCGCAAAGGCCTTGGCCATGATGTTCTCCTTACCGTGCCTCAAGAAAATGGGTCTTCGAGTGCCGGCAGCACCTTGCCCGTGCAGTCCCCGAACCCGATCCGGTAACCGTCGCCCCGGGCGAATCCCCTGAGCGTCAGCCGGTCGCCGTCCTCGATGAAGCTGCGCGTGCCCCCCTGCGCAAGCTCCAGAGGCTCCTTGCCACCCCATGAGAGTTCGAGCAGCGAGCCACGGCTTCCACGCTCCGGTCCGGAAATCGTGCCTGTCCCGACAAGATCGCCCACGCGCATCGGGCAACCGGACGTCGCGTGGTGGGCAAGCTGTTGCGCAGACGAATAGTAGAGTTCGCGCGAGTTCGTCCGCACGATGGTCTCCTCGGTTCCGCCTTCGGGCTCGAGCGTCACCTCCAGCTCGATGTCGTGGAGCATGGGTCCTGCATCCCTCAGGTGGGGCAGGAGTTCCTTCTCGCGCGGTGGCGGGTTGCAGCGAAACGGCTCCAGCGCCGCCTTCGTCACGACCCAGGGACTGATCGTGGTGGCGGTCGCCTTGGCCTGGAAGGGGCCAAGCGGCTGGTATTCCCAGGCCTGGATGTCCCGCGCGGACCAGTCGTTGAGCAGGACGTGGCCAAAGATGTTCGCGTCCGCCTCGGTCACGCCCAGCGGACCGTCGGAAGCTTGACCGACGACAGCCCCCATCTCCAGTTCAATGTCGAAGCGGTTGGAAGGAGCAAACCGGGGGGCTTCGTCACCCGGTCCCTTCAGCTGGCCCCAAGGCCTGCGAACATCGGTACCGGAGACGACGACCGAGGACGCCCGACCGTTGTAGCCGATGGGCATGTGCAGCCAGTTCGGCGGAAGGGCGCTTTCCGGACCCCGGAACATGGTCCCGACATTGGCGGCGTGGTGCCGTCCGGCGTAGAAGTCCGTGAATTCGCTGACGGCGAACGGCAACAGCATGGCCACCGCGGATTGGGCGTGAAGGAATCCAGCGATGCGGTCCCGCTCCTGGGCGCCTTCGGCAAGCATTCTCGTCAGCGCGTCGCGGACCCGCTCCCAGCTCCCCGGACCTTCCGCCATGAAATTGTTGAGAGCGCAATGGCGAAACCCGGCGGCAGGCAGGATTCCTTGCTCTTCCAAGGCGGCAAGGTCGAGAACCATGTCGCCCAGGGCCACGCCTGCACGCGGACCGTTCCCGTCGTCAAACACCCCGTAAGGCAGATTGTTGAGCGGGAACCACCCTTCGGGGTCGTTCGCGCTCTCGACCCAACTCTTCCTCAATGCCAAGACCGCACTCCTCCATACGCCATCAGGTCTGTCCCGCGCAGATGCAGGGTTCCTTGCCGGAAACCCTTCGGCTGCGCCGGGACGCAACAATGCCTCACTTCCGCCCGGGACTCCCGTCGAATTTCTTTTCGAGAGAGGCCCAGCACTCGACGTAGTCGTCCTGCAGCGGCGCCTCCTTGGCGGCAAATTCGGTCAGATGCTGCGGGAACCTCGTCTCGAACATGAACGACATGGTGCTCTCAAGCCTGTCGGGACCTAGATTGGAGTTTGTGGCCTTTTCGAAGGCGTCCCGGTCGGGCCCATGTGGCAACATCATGTTGTGGAGCGACATGCCGCCAGGAACGAAACCTTCGGGCTTCGCGTCATACTGGCCGTAGATGTTGCCCATGAGTTCCGACATGACGTTCTTGTGGTACCATGGCGGACGGAACGTGTCCTCCGCAACCAGCCAGCGCTCGCGGAAGAGCACGAAGTCGATGTTCGCGACACCTTCGACGCCGGAAGGCGCCGTCAGCACAGTGAAAATCGACGGATCCGGGTGATCGAAGAGGATCGCCCCCACGGGGCAATAGGTCTTCATGTCGTACTTGCAGGGCGCGTAGTTGCCATGCCAAGCCACGATGTCGAGCGGGCTGTGCCCAATCTCGGTCGCATGAAACTGCCCGCACCACTTGATCACGACGCGCGAGGGCGCATCGCGGTCCTCGAACGCCGCGATCGGCGTCTTGAAGTCCCGCGGATTGGCGAGGCAGTTCGCTCCGATCGGTCCGCGCCCAGGCAAGGCGAATTTCTGCCCGTAGTTTTCGCAGACAAAGCCGCGGGCCGGTCCTTCGAGCACCTCGACCCGGTAGACAAGACCGCGGGGCACGATCGCGATTTCCTGAGGCTCGACGTCGATCACGCCGAGCTCGGTCGCGAATCGCAATCGGCCACGCTGCGGCACGACCAGAAGCTCGCTGTCAGCCGAATAGAAGTACTCGTCTTCCATCGAACACGTCACCAGATAGACATGCGCCGCCATGCCCACCTGCGTGTTCACGTCCCCTGCCGTCGTCATCGTGCGCATGCCGGTCAGCCAGGTCAGGTCTCCCTCGCCCGCCGGCACCGGGTCCCAGCGGTACTGGCCAAGCGAGGTAACGTCCTCGATCACGTTAGGGGCGCTCTTCCAGTACGGCAGCTCGATCCTGTCGAATCGGGCGACATGGCGTACCGAGGGCCGTATGCGGTAGCACCATGTCCGCTCGGGTCCCGGCGCCGTGAACGCCGTGCCGGAGAGCTGCTCGGCGTAAAGCCCGTAGTTCACAAGCTGAGGCGAGTTCATGCCTTGGGGCAACGCACCTGGCAGCGCTTCGGTCTCGAAGTCGTTGCCGAAGCCTGGCATGTAGCCGGGCACGGTTCCGGTCGGGGTTTCGGCCTGCCTCAGGTTCAGGGGTGCACGTGCATCATCCATTGCATCGCTCCTTCCATGCTGTCACAACTATTGGTTGTAAATGTAACTAACAAGCCCTGGAACGAATCCCATGCGTCGCGGCTCCGAATTCGATCCCCAGGATTTCCTGCCTTACCTGCTGAACCAGGCCGCCGAAGCCCTGAGCCTTGAGTTCCAGAGGCATTACCGAGGGCAGTACGGGATGCTTCGAACCGAGTGGCGGGTCCTGTTTCATCTCGGTTGCTACGGCGAGATGACGGCAAAGGAAATCTGCGTCCGGGCCCGTCTCCACAAGACCAAGGTGAGCCGCGCCGTCGCCGCCTTGCAAGCGAAGCGCATTCTGACCCGACGCGAACTGGAGCGGGACCGCCGCCACGCCGTGCTGCAGCTGACGCCGCTGGGACGAAGGGTCTTTGCCGACCTCTCCCGTGCTGCACATGCATTTGACTCCGAAGTGCGCGCCGCCCTGACCCCCGACGAGGCAGACGTCCTGCATCGCTGCCTGATCAGGATTGCGGCGTTCGAAACTGCGCAAAGAACGGGGTGAATTTCACGATGCCGGACAGCCGCAGCTTCGAAACGCGCCAGGGATGAAAGGCCTGCAGGCGCGGCACTGGACTCAGCATGAAGGCAAGACTTCGGGCCGACGGCCGGAGAATCCACAAAGGCTGCAACACCGTCTCCTTCTCGGCAGACTTGGCGCTTCAGTCGGCTCCCGCACGCCGCGACATCGGCAGCCAGCAGAGACCCTCCATCGAACGGCGCCAAGTCACCCGGACGTGCACGTGCTCCCGGAGGACGGCACTCGAGATTTCATGAACTTCAATTGCCAGGCCAGGAGACGTTTGGCATTTCGCCATCAGCGAAGTATGTCGTCCCGATGAGCCCGCCTTCTGCAGGCAACCCGTGGCAGACCGATGCCCTGACGCACCGGCAACCCGCATCGAGAATTGGGAAGTGATCACCCGTGTTTTCCGCAAGCGAGATTGAAGCAGCACATCGGCTCGTGACACGCACCGTGTCCCCCACCCCGCAATATGCTTGGCCGCAACTGGGCGAACGGGCAGGTGCCGAGGTCTGGGTCAAGCACGAAAACCATACGCCTACCGGGTCCTTCAAGGTACGCGGCGCTTGCACCTTCATTGACTGGCTGGTCCGCACCCGGCCCGAAAGCGCGGGGATCATCACGGCAACCCGCGGCAACCATGGACAAGGCCAGGCGCGCGCCGCCACGGCGGCCGGCCTTCGTGCGGCGATCTACGTGCCGCATGGCAATTCGGTCGAGAAGAACGCGGCCATGAAGTCCTTTGGCGCCGAACTCGTGGAATTCGGCCACGATTTCGACGAGGCCAAGGACGAGGTGCTCAGGGTCGCCGAAGAGGAGGGGCTGACCTTCGTGCCGCCCTTTCACAAAGAGCTCGTCCGCGGCGTCTCGACCTATGCCTACGAACTCCTGACCGCCGTTCCAGATCTTGACACGCTCTACGTTCCGGTCGGCTGCGGCTCGGGAATTTGCGGCTGCATTGCTGCCCGCGACGCCCTTGGGCGCGCCACGAAAATCGTGGGTGTCGTCAGCGAGCACGCACAGACCGTCAAGCTGTCGGTCGAAGCCGGCCATCCGGTGGAGACCAACTCCGCACGGACCTTTGCCGACGGGATGGCGGTTCGTGTTCCTGTCAAGGACGCGCTTGCGATCTACGGCGCAGGTGCAGAGCGCATCGTCACGGTCAGCGAGGCGCAGATTGCCGAGGCGATTCGCGTCTACTACCGCGACATCCACAATCTTGCCGAAGGCGCTGGCGCCGCACCACTCGCTGCGCTGCTCCGCGACGGGGATCGAATGGCGGGCCGAAAGGTCGCCGTCATCCTGACCGGCGGCAACATCGACACGGACTGGTTTCTGACGGTCATGTCGGGCGGCGTCCCGGTTCCGTAGAAACAGCGACTCACATTTGCCTGTTGTTGGTGCCCACTTGCAGCCCTTGTGCACACTGGGCCGAGATAATCGGCTGCACCGACCGATGCGCAAACAAGGGATGCAACAAGAAGCGCGGCACCCCCGAAAGCGCCGCGACGAACTCCTGAAGGACCGGTCGGCTATTCGTCGTCGCCGCCTTCCTCGTCCGCCTCTTCGGCGTCGGCCTCTTCGCCTTCGATCTCCTCGTCCGTCTCTTCTTCTTCATCGCCAACGCCGGCAAGTCCGGACGGCGCGGCAATGTTGGCAATCACGAAGTCACGGTCGATCGTGGGCCTAGCCCCATCCGGCAACGTCACGCTGGAGATCGTGACCGTGTCACCAATCTCGAGTCCCTCGACATTGATCGTGATGCTCTCGGGGATTTCGCCGGCGGTCACGATCAGTTCGACTTCAGGCCTCACCATAACCAGCAGCCCGCCCTGCTTGATGCCCGGACAGTCTTCCTGGCCCACGACATCGACAGCGATGAACAGGTTTATCTTGGACGTTTGCTTGAGACGCATGAAGTCGACATGCGTCGGAAGGTCCCGGACCACATCGCGTTGCACGTTACGACAGATGACACGGACATCGTCCTGGCCATCGACCTTGAGATTGAAGAGCGTGGAGAGAAAGCGACCTTCCTTCAGCCTCTTGAAGAGCATGTTGTACGGAATGTTGACAGGGAGCGGGTCGATGCCGCCACCGTAAACAATGCCTGGCACGAGGCCCTCTCTGCGAGCCTGACGGGCGGCCCCCTTGCCTGTCCCCGCCCGAGCCAAGGCATGAAGATCAGGGATCTCGCCAGCCATGGGTATTCTCCGATTTGCGACGCAGGGCGACCTCCAAGGGTGTTCGCCCCGCAAGAAGCCGCGCATATAGCGAGCAATCGATTGGGTGTGAAGCAGTTTTTTTCGGGGGGTGACGCGATGCTCGCGAAGGGGACCGGCAGGATCGTGATGAGGCACGTGGAACTTGGCGCGCAACCTGATGTGCGCCGCCATTGCGGAACATTCAGGTCCGACTTCCCGTCCCCTCCAGGAGGCGGGCATCCACGTCGCCGTCCGAAGCAAGCAAGGGAGGCTTGCGCCAAGGCAAAAGAGCAGCCCTATGCTGCATGAAGCCGTGAAGGAAATTGCCCGCGCGAAGATCGTACAGGAAGCGCTCACGCGGACGCCTTGGAACCCGGCAATTCGAGTGCGCGACAAGATCAAGGCGTTCGGCAAGGCCGCGCCTCGCAAGCAAACAATGTGAAAGGCCTCCACGGAAGGCAGTGCCGGTTGCGGCTGTGAGCCGGTGATCGGCGCGCCTCTTTGCACGATGGCGCCATACTCCCGGTCATGGACGTCAGGTCGCGCCGAAGCACCTGCAAGGCACAAGGAAGGAGAACGAGATGGCAGCACCTGGAAAGGTGAATTCTTGCGCCTCAAGGCGATTGAAGCGGACTTGTCCGATCCAGCGGCGTGGTGCCGAGGTCTTGGGGCACATCGAAACCGGAGAGTAGGAATTGATTGCCGGCATTGTCATTGATCGGCCATCGGACGGAAAGGCGCGGCCCAGGCTCTGGCGCGAGCACCGTCAGGTTTCGCAGGCAGAGTTGTCACGGCAGTCCGCAAAGGGCAGCAGCGTGACGCTTTCGCGACTTTCGATCCAGGCAGTCATCGCTTGCCGCAGGAAGCACGTTTGCCCCGAAAATGCGGAAACTCGGGTGCGCCCATTGCGCATGCAAATGGCGTGCATTAGGACACGATTCCGTGATGGAGGAAATTCGGATGGGCTCTCTGATGAAGATTCGGCTTCGTTTGGTGTTCTGGACGCTTCTTGCCGCACTCATGGGGACTTCACTCTGGTCCGGCCCTCTTGCCCCGGAAGTGCGCGTCGTTGCGTCGCGCGACCGGGATTTCATCGAGAGGTCCGGCGCCCAGACGATCGAGGAACTGCTCGATACCGGCATCGTCCGCTACTTCTACACCGGAGGGCAGACCTTGCTGGTTTTGGTCGATGGAAGGCCTTACTGCGACAGCGACTGCGACCTGGACACGTTGCCCCTTTCGGCAGTCGAGCGAATCGAGCTCTTGAGCGGAGAGGGCCTGGGCGAATTCGGCGGCATCGCAGTGAACGGGGCGATCAATGTCGTGATGCGGAAGGACGTGGACGGCTTCGAGACGCGAGCCGTCACGCGGATGCCAAGCAAGGAAGGCGGCAACAGCTGGCAAGGCGGCATCTTCTGGGGCGGCCCCGTCGGCGAGAGCGGCGGGCACATGACTGTCGGCGTTGATGTTCTCAAGCGTCAGGAAATCCCGGCACGGAGCCGGGAGTTCAGCCGCTCCGTCTGGCAGGAAGGCGGCTCGTTCGCCGAAGCCAGCAATGTAAGTTTCGCCGGCAACACCGTCTATGTCGTCCAACGTGACGCGGACGGAAAGTTCGAGGGCATAAGAACCGTCGCACTGGGAGACTGCGACCAGGCGAACGGCTACGCCGGTCCGCTCCGCGACCCGCCGGGCGCCGAGGTGCCTGGCGATACCGGTTGCGGTTTCGCGTTTGGCGACATCATGTGGAACACTGGCGACCTGGAGCAGCGAACCGCGATCGTGAACCTGGACCAGCCGCTCGACGACCGGAACAAGCTCCATTTGCATGCGAACTTCGGGCAGGGCAAGTGGGCGTTCCGCTATGCGCCATCCGTCGGCACCTTCAGCTTCCATCCCACGCAACGCGTATTGGACGAGATCAACGATGCAGCCGGCTCCATGATCGCGGACGAGGATGATCGTTTCGCCATCGGGCACCGGTTTGTCGGCCACGGAAACCGGGACTGGCGGTCCAGCTACGACGAATACGACATCGCCGCAGGCATTGAGGGGCGGTTGACGGAGAATCTCGGCTACGAAGCGTCCATCGGCGCCTACCGCATTGACGCCTCCCTTCTCGGAAACACCTTCGTTCATGCGGACAGGATCAGGGAGGAAGTCGCGGCGGGAAACTACGACCTAGTTGATCCGTCCGCACCGGTGGACCCGGAAACTCATCGGCAGGCCATTGAACGCACCAGCCTGCAGGAGGAGGTCGATGCCGGCGGAGAGAGCCTCGGAGCCCGGCTGGCACTGGAAGGGCAGACGCTTGCAAGGGGCGACCGCAAGGTGGCTTGGACAGCGGGCCTCAAAATGGGCACGGTCAAAGTGCGCTCCATCCTTCGCTTCCGTGACAACGAGGGCATGACCCATGACGTGACGAAGGTGCTCGGCTCGGGCGGAGTCAGCTTCGAGGGAGAGCGCAAGGGCGTCGGGGTGTTCGGGGACATGTCTGTTCCGCTGACCGGGAGAACGGGTTTCAGGTTCGCAGCCCGCGGCGACGAGTACGACGACGTCGGCGGGCTGCAGTCGTTCCGCGTTGCGGCCGAACACCGTCCGACCGATGTCGTCACGCTACGCAGTTCCTGGGGCGCGGGCGACAGGGCTCCGTCCATGCAGCACCTGCATAGCACCGCATCGCAGGATCACCCCTACATCCAGTGCGACCCCGGGCCAGGCACCCCGCCCCGAAGCGACTGCCCTGCACCAAACTCGAGACAGGTGACGCGCGAAACCACGGGCAACCCGCAGCTTGAACCGTCCGAAGTCGAGAGAGTTTCCGTCGGCGCCGAGTTTCGCAGGCATCCGTTCCTCGTGGACGTGGAATGGTATCGGCTGTCGCGCTCGGGCCTGGCCGGACTGCGCAACCCGAACTGGGCCATGCAGAACCTAGAAGAGTGCTCGAGCGGCCAGCAGTCAAACTGCATTGCGCGCGTTGGCGGAGACATCACCATCCACGACAGCTTCGCAAACATCGTGGACACCGAGATCTCGGGCATCACGACTCGCTACCAGGCGGACTTCGAAACGGATTGGGGCGAGATTGGCTTGAGCGGTGCATGGCGGCACGTGTTGGACGCGGAGCTTCGCATCGAAGGCAACGAGGATCGGTACGCCACGTCCAGGAACATGGCCCGCGTCAGGTTCGAGGCCAGGCGTCGCAGCCTGACCGCAACCTGGACGGTGAACTACCGAGCCGGTTTCAGGAACCAGGCGGACACCGGCGACTTCGACGACTGGACCGGCCACGACGTGGCGCTGGACTGGAACGAGCCTATGGGGCTTGAAGGCGCGCGGGTCACCGCCGGCGTGTTCAACCTCACCGACGCCGGTCTCACGGTCGACACCGCCAACCCAAACAGCGTGGACGGCCCAGAGGCGGCCGGCTGGGGGCGCACGTTCTTCCTGACGCTGAACAAGAGCTTCTGATGGGAGACCGGAGCCAAGACCTTCAGGTTTTGCGAACGTCGGCCCAGCCGCCCAGTTGTCACGGTTCCAACGGCCCCGCATGCACGCGACGTCGCGCCAGCACGCAGTCGACCTGGCGCCCGCCGACGTGATGACGAGGCCGCACCAATCCGGCAGAGCGTGCAGTACATCGCGATTTGGCGGATTGCCTTCCCACCCCCAGACAGGACGGAGCCCATGAACACAGAATCCTTCAAGTTGACCCGCGAATTCGACGCATCCAGGGACCAGGTCTGGCGCACTTGGACCGAGGCGGACCTGGTTCAGCGCTGGTACGGGCCAGGCGTCGAAACCGTGATCCACGAGTTCGAGGTCAAGCCCGGCGGACTCTGGCTGAACGAAATGAGGATGGGCGAGCGCTCCATGAACCAACGCATGGAATTCACGGAGGTGAGCCCGACCGACCGGTTGGTCATCCTGATGTCGAATGCGGACGAGAATTGGGAGGTCACCGCCAACCCCATGATGCCGGACTGGCCACGCACGCTCCTGACCACCGTGACCCTGGAGGATCGGGAAGGAGGAGGCACCCTTCTCACGCTGGACTGGCACCCCCACGATGCAACCGAAACCGAAGAGGCCGCCTTTGCCGCCTCTGCATCCGACTTCAACAAGGGCTGGGGCGCCGGAATGAACATAATCGACGAAATCCTCGCCGAGCTCGCCTGACGATTTCCGCCGCGGCGGGCAGGCCTCGGACCTCACGCCCTGGCGATCACCCGGAGCGATGGGTCTGGGCAATGCACCGCGCACCGTTGCAGCAGGCCCGAACATGCCCCGGAAGCCTGCGGAACCGGCACGGTGACGATGCCCGGCATCGCCTCGGCCACCGGTCCCCGGTGTCTGCGCCCGTTCAGGCAAAACCGCCGGAAAACCCTTCCGGCACGAGGAGGATTTCACGGTCCACATCGGCGATTTCGCGTCGCCCGCAGAGCGCCATCGAGATGTCCAGCTCGTTCCTGATGACGTCGAGGGCGGCGGTCACGCCGGATTCGCCCATGGCCCCGAGGCCATACACGAAAGCGCGTCCGATCATGGCGCCCTTTGCGCCAAGCGCTACCGCCTTCAGCACGTCCTGACCGCTCCGGACTCCTCCATCCAGCCAGACTTCCGTCCTGTCACCGACCGCCCTGACAATCGGCTCGAGCATCCGGATCGCCGAGAGCGCCCCGTCGAGCTGACGCCCACCGTGGTTCGAGACGATTATTGCGTCGGCACCCAGTTCGGCGGCCTTCATGGCATCCTCCTCGTCGAGGATGCCTTTCAGGATCACCTTTCCGCCCCACATGTCCATCAGCTCCTTGATCCGGTCCCAGTTCAGCGATGGATCAAATGCCTCCGCGGTCCAGGACGAGAGCGATGTCGGGTCGGTCACCCCTTCTGCATGACCGACGATGTTGCCGAAGGAACGACGCTTCGTCCCGAGCATGCCCAGGCCCCAGCGCACCTTTGTCATCATGTTCGCGATTGAAGCAAACGTGAGCTTCGGTGGGGCCGAAAGGCCGTTCTTGATGTCCTTGTGCCGTTGTCCGAGAACCTGCAGATCGACCGTGATGACAATCGCGGTGCAGCCAACAGCCCGTGCGCGCGCCAGCAGGCGTGACATGAAGTCATTGTCCTTGAGCGTATAGACCTGGAACCAGAAGGGCTTGCCGGTGTTGGCAGCCACGTCCTCGATCGAGCAGATCGACATGGTTGAAAGGCAAAATGGCACGCCCGCCCTTTCGGCCGCGCGTGCCGCCCATATTTCGCCATCTGCGCATTGCATGCCCAAGAGACCGACCGGCGCCAGGACCAGGGGCATTGCCACGTCTTCGCCGATCAACCGGGTCGCGACCGATCGACTGGCCAGATCAACCGCGATCCGTTGGCGCAGGCGAATCTTGCTGAAGTCAGTTGAGTTCTCGCGAAAGGTCTGCTCGCTCCACGACCCGCTTTCGGTGTAGTCGTAGAACATCCTCGGCACGCGGCGGCGATACAAGCGCTTCAGGTCGGCGATTTCCGTGATGACCGGCATAGACGTCACTCCCCTGAACTTGATTGACTGTGCTAGCAACTCCGCCAGCGATCGACAACCGGTTGCGGGAACTCCGCTGCATGTCCGGGCCGCGCGCGAATCAAGGTCTTCAGCCGACTCGAACGAACGCGGTCATTCCGCACGTTGAAAGTCATCCCGGAGAGGAGCGATGCCAGAGCCCTGTCTCGCGAGCCGAGCGGCCAAGGGCCCAGCCCAAGCCTTTGCCCTGCAGCGCGGCGATTGGGCAAGGGACCGGCCGGCATCAGCGCTTGTCGAATTGGAGCCGCTGGCTAGGCGGCTCCGGCGTCGCATCCCGCTTCTGGCAACGAGACTCGAGCATCGCTTCCTTGCCGCACGTCCAGCCAAGGCCAGGCTGCCGTCAAGGCAATCGCCGCCGATCCATCGCCACAACCTCGGCCTCCCAATCGCCCGCTGACGCCCCGCGCTTCAGCGCCGCCTCCATCAGTTCCGCCTGGCTCATCGGTATGAGACCGCCCACAGGCGGGTCACGGTCCAGGTTGGTCGGAAACGCGTAGCCCTCGGCTGAAGCGGCGATGGCGTTCCGGACTTCCCTCCACGTCAACGATCCGGACGCGCAGGCCTCTGCCATCAAGGGATAGAGCGCCAAGGACATTGCCGACCGGTTCACGGCCTCGATCGACCGTCCGAAAGCGGACCCGATCTGCAGGAGGTTCGCCATCCGCCGAATGCCCTGCGACCGGTTCGCGCCGGCGGCGTGCATGACCGCAGGGTTGAAGAACAGGAGATCGCCCTTCTCCAGTGGCAGCTGCACCCGGGCCTCGGCGAAGAACTCCTGATACTCCTTCCGCCCAAAGGCCACGTAGCCTTCGGTGAACCGCTGCGAATACGGCAGGAGCATCGTCGGGCCGCTCTCCAAAGGCATGTCGCAATGCGCGATCGCGCCCTGAAGCGTCAGGCGCGGAGAAAGCTCGTGCGCCTGAACCGGATAGGTCGCCAGTTGATCAGCGTTCATGAAGCCCAGGTGGTAGTCCCGGTGCGCCGTCTGCGCCGCACCGCCGGGATTCACCCGGTTGACCTGCGCGGTCAGCTGATAGCCGCGGCCCAGCCACGCACGTGCGGCAAGCGCGATCGCGTCCGAAGCGTAGTAGCGCAAGAAGTTCGCCGGGCTGGCCTCGCAGTGCTTTTGCGCCGAGTTCCAGACGCGGTCATTCGCGCCGGGCTTCGCAAAGTGATCTCCGCCGCCCGTGCCACTCGCCTGCTCGTCGTCAATGATTCGCTCGAATATCTCTGTGGCCTCATCCACGATGCCTGTGTCCGCCATGCCGCCGCGAATCACGACTATGCCCGGTCCGTGGTCGAAGACGGCGTTCCATTCGGACATGATGTTGATGGCCCGGGCGGAATCGGCCGCCGCCTCCCGCACGCGCGGCCCGCCATAGATCGGCACGTTTTGCTCGACCGCCTCCGCTTCGGGCCAGTCATCGGACTCCGTCGTTTCGGACACCTGGGCACGGAACCTCGCGAACGACCCTGCCTCTTCGCCGAGCCATGCCCGCTCCCGAAGGTCTGTCGTCAATGTCCTCTCGTCCATGAGTCTCTCTCCCCGTGTTCGACGCAAGCATAGTGGTCGTCCACGAACGGGCAAGGCACCGCGAATCGGGCGCAACGGAACCGCTTTCAGCGAAGCGACAAGCTCCGCCCATGCGGGCGCGATCCCATTGTTGCGTGGCGGTCCCGATTTCCCATTCGGCATGCCGGGACTTCCGGCCCAGGCCGCCTTCATTTCCGGCCACGTCCGAACAGGCACTCCGTTCGGGCGGCACTTCAAGTCATGAGAAGCCTCAGGCCCTTGGTGACGTCCGTCTTGACCGCCATGCGCAGCGCCGCCTCTTCCCTGTTGCGCAAGGCGGCCAGAATCGTCCTGTGGCTGTCCGGCGGCCTTCCATGCCGCATGCGACCGTATAGCTTGCGCATCGTTGGCCCAAGCTGAAGCCAGACCGTTTCGACCAGGGCCAGCATCGCCGGGGCTTGGGCACGAAGGTAGAGAGTCCGGTGAAACTCCAGATTCGTGCGAATGTAGGTGACGGAATCGCCCCTGTTGACCGCCTCTGCGACCGTGCCGTTGATCGCTGTCAGGCGTTCGATCAGGGCCAGATGCGCGCGCGGCAGTGCACGGACCGCCAGTTCGGTTTCCAGCAGGCCTCGCAGGGACGCCAGTTCCTCAATTCGGTCGTTGGCGAGTTCAGGAGTCGAGATGCGCCCCGACATGGACATGGTCAGGGCACCTTCCGCCACCAGGCGACGCGCCGCCTCGCGCGCAGGTGTCATTGACGTTCCGAATTCCTGCCCGATGCCCCGCAACGTAAGCGCTGATCCCGGCGCAAGTTCGCCGTGCATGATCCTTGACCTGAGGGCCCGGTAGATCCGCTCGTGGGCGACGATCGGTGGTTCATTCGGTCTCGCTTGCATGCCAGACTGTGATCACGCGGGAGGTGCGGCGTCAATCTCCGGAACTGAACCTATACCGATGCAAGCCAGCGCCTTCCCTCCTCAACCAGCCGCGAGACGCCTGGTACTCGGGACAGACCGTCCTGACCACGCTCCAGAAGGCGCTGGAGTGGTCCATGTGCCTGAGATGCGCGACCTCGTGGGCGGCGACATAGTCGAGCACGCCTGGCGGCGACATGATCAGGCGCCACGAGAACATGAGATTGCCCTCCACGGAGCACGATCCCCAGCGGGAACGCGTATCCTTGAGCGTCAGCTGCCGGAACTCCTTGCCGACCGCGCGCGAGTGCCGTTCCGCTGCAGCAACCAGCCGCTCTCGCGCCAACTCCTTCAGAAGCGCCATCACTGCAGGGGCGGCGGGTCCTTCAGGAGCCTCGATGGCACCTTCGGCAAATCTCGCGGTCGACCCAGACCCTCGCACGATCATGTGCGGCTTGCCTTCGACCGGAATCTCGGCGCCGAAATCGACCGGTATCGGACAGGGCCGGCGCTCGACAGCGCGCGCGATCCAATTGGCCTTCTTCGCTGCAAAGTCCTGCGCAACGCGCAGACTCACGCCTGTCGGCAGCGTCAGTGTCACGCGACCGTCCAGGTTCGACACCCTCAAGCTCAATCGTCGAGCGCGCGCCGACTGCCGAACGTCGATCCTGACACCCGGCACGGAATCCAGCCTCATGCAGCGCATTGCCCTTTGCCTTTCCGCAGCCTCGCCCATTGCCCGGCCCTGGCATGTCTTGCCAGATTGGACCGAACAACGCGAGTCCGCCGCAGCATGTCGGGCCAGCGATGGCACGGCTCCGGCTCAGCCATGGAACTTCAGTCAGTCGAATGCGCCGCATGTCCTGCATCTCACATGCCACTGCTCTTTGCATTGCAGGTTCAAGTGACCGTTTCCGGAGTGCCGGCCAATCAAGGTTTCACCGAGAGATTGCGGGGTGGCCTGAAGCCAAGAGAAAGTTCCTGGGCTTGCGGCAATCGACAATGTGCGACGAACTCTGGCGCACCATGCAGGAACCGGACATCGACCACGGTCTGGCCGGCGGCCCATGCCCAAACCGGGAGTTCGTGGAGTGGCAGGCAAAGCGTCATGACCAGCGCGGATTCCGCCCCCTATGCACCTCGACCGGTCGCGCCAACGCCTGCACGCATTGATCGCCCGCGCCGCCTTGGCGGGCATTGCGCTCGCCCGTTGGCATCCTGCACGTTGGCTTGCCGCCGACACGGCGCTGACGTGCATTCGGGCCGCATGCGAGCCCATTCCTGCGTCCGGAACAGGACGGCAGGCGACGCCCAATGCGGCGCTCCAGCTACCTCCAAAGCGAACTGCATCGTGTTGGATCTGTCGAGAATTTGCGCAATCAACATGCATCTGGCTCTCGCGTCCTGCCGGAATGCGGCGTCCAAGGGCTTTGGAACGAAATAGCCCCGAGCGGTGCCGCGATTCCCTTTGACAGCGCCTGGGCGTTGTGGCACGTCGCGCGAAATTCCTGGGAACAATCAGAGTAGAGGCGAACATGCCCAAGGAAGAATGGGGCACCAAGCGGGTTTGCCCGACCACCGGCAAGAGGTTCTACGACCTCAACAGGGATCCAGTCGTCAGCCCGTATACAGGCGAGCCGATCGTCCTTGACGTCGACAAGGCAAGGCGCATTGCGGCTGAAGAAGACAAGGAAGCGGCAAAGGGCGCGACCGAATTCGAGGACGAGAGCATCGTGCTCGAGGACGACGATGATGATTCGGACGTTAGCCTGGAAGACGAAGTTCTCGAGGACGATGAAGACGACTCAAATGTCTCTCTTGATGACATCGCGGACGTGCCCACGGAAGACGACGACTGATGAATTCGCTTGCGTGACGCCACGCGAGCCATTACCCACGTCGATGCCGAGAGCACATTGTCGTTCTTGATGGGGCCATAGCTCAGTTGGGAGAGCGCTTGCATGGCATGCAAGAGGTCAGGGGTTCGACTCCCCTTGGCTCCACCACCATCCTCCTTGAAGCCTGAAACCCAGACGATTCGCTTCAATCGTTCCGCCACAACTTGATCGAACGCCCGCAGGATTCCGCCCTGCGCAAACCTGTTTCCGGGCTTCATTGCCGGTCCTGTCGTTTCGCCTGTGCCAAAACGGCCTTGGCGCGCGCTTCAACGGGCGCGTCGATCATCCTTCCGCCCAGACTGGCCACCGCTTGCCCGTCCCGGCGAGCGCTCTCTGCCGCCGCGACGATGCGCCGGGCGGTTTCCTGCTCGACAGGTGTCGGGGCAAAGGTCCGGTTCAGGACAGCGACCTGGCCCGGATGAATTGCGAAACCGCCGGTGGCACCCAACGCGCGGGCCCTGCCGGCAGCAGCCTCGAAGCGTTGCAGGTCCCGATAGTCGGCAATCGTGCCTGGCACGACCAGCGGCGCTCGCCCTGCGGCCCGCGCCGCCTGTATCACCTGGAATGCCGCAGGCAGCAGCAATTCGGGCGTGGGAGGGGCACCCATGTCGGTGGCATAGTCCTCGACCCCGAATCCCAACGCGGCAACCGACGGAGCGGCCTCGGCAATCGCGAGCGCATCGATCACGCCACGCGGATCTTCAACTAACGGAATCAGGGGAACGGCGTGCCCGGCCAGGGCCGCGGCCCGCGCCGTCGTTGCGGGGGAAGCCCTTGGCAGCACAATGATTTCTGCGCCAGCGCCAACCGCCGCCGCAATGTCCTTCTTGCCACCGTCCTTGCCTCGGTTCACACGCACGGCGACCGGCGTGTCGTTGCCGCTGAGCCTTGAGATGACCGCGGCCAGCCTTGCACGGGCTTCGTCCTTGCGGTCCGACGGCACCGCCGCCTCGAGGTCGAAGACGATCGTGTCTGCACCGCGCCGGCCAGCGCCGCGGACCAAGCGATCCTCCAGGACCGGGACGAAGAGGAGCGACCGCCACATCAGATCACGCCGCCATCCCGCAGCGCGGCGATCCGGTGCGGCGAAAGCCCAAGGGACAAGAGGATGTCGTCAGTATGCTCGCCCAATGTCGGAGCAGGCGCACGCACGGTGGCCGGTGTATCCGACAGGCGCGGAAAAGGTGCGTGCATCGGCAACTCGCCAAGGTCGGGGTCGCCATATGTCTCGATGACCTTGCGACCCTGGATGAAGGGATGCTCCATCAAGTCCCGGATATCGCAGATGGGACCAACCGTGACGCCGCGTTCTTCGAAATATGACAGGTTCTCGGCGACCGTGCGGCCGGCGAAGAAACGACCGACGATCTCCTCCAGCTCGGCGCGGTTTCGCACGCGATCGGGATTGGTCTGGAACCGCGGATCATCGACCAGTTCCGGCCGGCCGATGGCCTCGGCAAGCCTTTCCCACATGGACTGCATCGTGGCCGACATCGCGACATGGCCGCCGTCGGCGCAACGATAGACGTTTCGGGGTGCTGCAACATCTCCCCAGTTGCCGCTCCGCTTGGGAACGCTTCCGTCGGCGGCATAGGCCGTGGCCATCGGCCCCAGAATGCTGAACAGTGGCTCAAAGAGCGAAAGATCGACCACCTGCCCGTTGGCTTGCCCCTGGTCACGGGCACGAAGCGCCGCCAGAACGCCGCCAAACCCAGCCAGCCCGGCGATCATGTCGGCCAAGGCAAGGGGCGGCAAGAGGGGCTCGCGATCCGCAAATCCGGTCATGGCCGCAAAGCCTGACATCCCTTCGATCAGGCTGCCAAAGCCCGGCTTCTGCGCGTAGGGGCCCGTCTGGCCCCAACCGGAGACACGGGCGATCACCAGCGCAGGATTGCGCGCCATCAGGGCATCAGGTCCGGCGCCCCACCTCTCAAGGGTGCCGGGCACGAAGTTTTCGACAAGCACGTCCGCGGTCTCGACCAGCGTCAGGAGAATGTCCCGCCCGTCGCCGGAGCGCAGATTCAGCGTCAGGGAGCGCTTGGAACGGCTGTAGGCTTTCCACCATGCCTCGTGGGTGCCGAACCGGCGAAGGTCGTCACCCGTGCCGGGCCGCTCGACCTTGATCACGTCCGCACCAAAATCGGCCATCATGTGCGTCAGCATGTTGCCTGCTGCCAGTCGTGTCAGGTCCAGCACACGCAGGCCTGCAAGAGGCGTGCTTCGGCCGTCTTCGAACGGTTTGCGGGTCACGGCGCGCCCGTCGTGCCGGCCAGTGTTCGCGCGGCGTCGAGATAGGCCTGCTCCGCCTCCCGTTGCCGAGGCAGGCCGACAAGTTCGGTGTAGGCCGCAAAGCCGATGCCGTGATGCATCGCCTCGCGCAAATCGCCGTTCCTGAGAAGATCCCCGTAGTAGGCATTCAATGCCTTGGCGATGACATGGGTCGCGGTGACCGGCATGACGCAAGCCACATAGCCCATGTCCTGGAATTCCGAGGCCGCGAGGATCGGTGTCGCCCCCCCGTCGATCAGGTTCACCAGGCATGGGCCGTCCAGCTCGGCGGGAATGCGGCGCAACTGGTCCAGATCGGTGGGGGCTTCCACGAAGAGGATGTCCGCGCCAATCTCGCGATAGAGCGCCATGCGGTCCAGTGCGGCCTGAAAGCCATCCGTGGCAATGGCGTCTGTGCGGGCCATGATCATGATCGTTTCGTCCTGGCGACTGTCAAGCGCCGCCTTGAGCTTGCCTGCCATCTCCTCGACCTCCACGACGGCCTTGCCTGCCATGTGGCCGCATCGTTTGGGATAGACCTGGTCCTCGATGAAAAAGGCGCCAACGCCTGCGCGTTCCATCATGCGGACGGTCCGGGCCACGTTCGTGACGTTGCCGAATCCGGTGTCGGCATCTGCCAGCACGGGCACGCCGACGCGTTCCGTGATGCGCGCGTAGAAGTCGGCCAGTTCCGTCAGGGACAGCTGGGAACTGTCGGGACGTCCCAGCAAGCTTGCCGTTGCCGAGTAGCCCCCTGCGGCCAGCGCCTTCGCCCCGCTGGCTTCTGCCACGAGTGCGCTCAGCGTGTCGTGCACACCGGGCAGAATCACGATGTCGGGGGCGTCAATCAGCGCTCGCAGGCGCGATCCGGCAGGTTTCATGTCTTGGGCTCCACAGATGGATCGGCAAGGGCCTTGCGACCTGTGCGGGCTTGTTCGACCAGGATGAAGGCGACAAAGACGAGGGTGGCGCAAACCATGAAAATCGCGAACGGATGCTCCAGCACGCGGCCCAGTGGATCGCGGTACAGGATGGTGACGGCGCCCCGCAGATTGTGCTCGAACGTGTCGCCAAGAACGAATCCGATGATGAAACAGACGACGGAGTAGTCGAACTTGCGCATCAGGTAGCCGATCGCGGCAAAGGCGATCATGACGTAGATCGCTGCAAGACCTGCCGACGACGACATGTAGACTCCGACGATGCAAAGCAACAGGACCGTCGGATAGAGGATCTGTCCGCGCACCTGGATGACCTTGGCAAAGAGTCTCAGGCCCACGTTGCCCAGAAGGAACGTGCTCAGATTGGCCAGCATCATCGTCGTGAACAGTCCGTAGATCAGCACCGCGTCATACAGGAACACGCGCGGTCCCGGTTCGATCCCGTGAATGATGAAGGCGCCTACCAGGAGGGCTGCAGTCACGTTGCCCGGAATGCCCAGCGTCAGAAGCGGGATCAGGTTTGCGCCGTTGACGGCGGAATTCGCCGATTCCGTCGCGGCGATCCCCTCATGGGCACCCTTGCCAAACCGTTCCGGTGTCCTTGACGCACGCACCGCGACGCCATAGCTCAGGAACGCCGCCACGCTGGAGCCCAGACCCGGCAGCGCCCCGATGAACGTGCCGAGTGCCGCCCCGCGTGCCAGAACCCACCTCAGGAGCCAGAATTCCCGCAGGGACACGCGGCGGTCTTCCGGCTTCGCGCTTTCCTCGATCACCGGTGCATCGGGGGGGCGACTGCGGCCTTTGATGATCTGCTCCATCACTTCGGGCACGGCGAGGACGCCTATGGCGACGGCTGCCAGCGGAAGCCCGTCGGTCAATGCGACAATGTCGAAGGTGAAGCGTTCCGCGAGTCCGCCGCCGATCGTGCCGACAAGCGCGCAGAGCACACCGAAGAGCGTCGCGATCAATCCGCGCAGCAGAGACCGGCCCGACAGCAGTGCGATGATGGTGAAGGAAGCGAGCAGGATCGACGTCTGCTCGACTCGTCCCATCCCGATGGCAACCGCAGCCAATGGCGCAGCGACCAGGAACAAGGTGATGTCGGAACAGGTGTCGCCGACAACGGATGAGTAGAGCGCCAGCTTCATCGCCTTGCGCGGCTGCTTCTTGTGCCGTGCCAGGGGATGGGCATCAAGCGCGGTGGCAACTGCCGAAGGCTCGCCGGGCGTGTTGAGCAGCGTGGCGGAAATCGCGCCTCCAAAGCCGCCGCCCTTCATCACGCCCACCAGCATGCCCAGCGCGGCAAGCGGATCCATGGTCATGGTGAGCGGCACGGCAATCGCGATGGCCATGGGCGCGTTCAGCCCGGGAACGGCACCAATGGCAATGCCGAGGGCCACGCCCGCCACGACGGAAAGCACTGTCCAAAACGTGATGGCGGCCGCGATGCCGGCCAGAACGCTTTCCATCAGGCCTGCTCCGTCATGGCAACACCCGGCCCAGAAACTGGGTGGCCAGGATCCAGATCAGGATCGGGCCGAAGGCCGATGTCAGCACGACGTCAACGGGGCGGATCGGGCCGAACATCCACATCGAGACTGCGATGACGGCTGGAGCCACCACGAGAAAATGGAATGCCTGAAAGCCCAGGGTTGCTGCAAGAAGGACAAGGATCATGAGGACGAGGCCGCGGACCTCGCCCTGGGCAAAGCCGTCCGTCGCCGGTCCGGACCCGCGACGCGACGCCAAGGCACCCCTGGTCAGCATCGCTGCTCCGCAAAGCATGAATCCGACGGCCACGATTTGCGGCATCAGGCTGACGGGCAAGCGCAGGTCATCGTCTGGTTCCACCCAGCGCGGAATGAGCCAGAACAGCAGGCACAGTCCAAGCGCCAGGCTAAGCGCTCCGCCCACCGCATCCTGCCGTATCTGGGGCATCGCCGTTATGTCCTTCGACGGGACGCAGCGGCGGCAAGGGGCCCCCAGCCGCCGCCGCAGGGCAGCACGACAGGTCCGCCGCTATTCCAGTTCCGCTTTCAGCGAGCCGAACAAGCTGGCCTGCTCGCGGATCATGGCATCCAGCTCTGAAGCGCTGATCTGCATCGGCGTGGCGCCCAGGCGGTTCTGCACCAACTCAACGAAACCGTCCTCGGACGTGATTTCGTTGATCGCGGCCGACATCTTGTCGCGTATGTCTTCCGGCAGGCCGGCCGGTGCAACCACGGTGCCGAAGTTCACGACGTAGCCCGCATAGCCAAGCTCGTTGATTGTCGGCAGATCGGGCAGCGTCGACAGACGCTCCGGGTTTGGCGTCGCCAGGCCGATCACGTCATTTTCGCCGATCATGTTGAAGCCAGATGCTCCCACCATGGTGAAATCCGCATCGCCGGCCAACAGGGCCGCGCGCGCCTCGGAACCGCCCCGGGTCGGCAGAATGTCCAGCTCGAACCCCGCCTTTTTCGCGAGGGCCTGCATCACCAGCCGATCCAGCGGTATCAACGAGGCATAGGAGAGGTGGCCGCGCTCCTTTCCGAAAGCGACCATCTCTTCGAAGCTGGACCAGTGCGCATCCTTGGAAAGGTAGGCTTCGCTGTAGCGATTGACGCCCGCGATGTAGGTGAAATCGTCGATGGCGTAGGGCGCATCTTCGGCTAGCGTGTTGAAACTGTAGGTCGACGTGATCGCGGCCGCAAACGTATGCCCGTCCGCCGCCTGATCCTTGAGATAGGTCGAAGCCACGGTGCCGCCGCCGCCCGAACGGTTCTCCATGACAACGGCCACCCCCAGCTTGTCCTCAAGCCGGTTGCCGATGTAGCGCATCATGGTGTCGGTGCCGCCGCCTTCGCGGAAGCCGATCACGAAGGTGATCGCCTTTTCGGGCCAGTCGGCCCAGGCCGGACTGGTCGAAACTGCGGTCATCGCCGCGGCAACGGCACCAAGAATGAATCTGCGATTGATCATTTGGTCCTCCCGGTTGCACGGCCCGCGAGCCTGTCGCCCGCGCTGGCCGCTCGATTCTTCATCGCCGAAGCAGGTTGCACTATTTCCTCCATCTTGAAAGTATATTGTCTGGATTGAAAGTATCTGGATCCTAGATGGCCAGTTTGGACTACGATCTCCGCCAGCTTCGCTATTTCGTGGCGGTCTCCGAGGCCGGAAGCCTTTCGAAGGCGGCCGTGGAGTTGAGTGTTGCGCAATCGGCGCTCAGCCATCACATGGGTCAGATGGAAGGACGCCTTGGCGTCACCCTCCTGGCCCGAAGCTCGAAGGGCGTCAGGCTAACCGAGAACGGCCGGCGATTTCTCGATCACGCGCGCGCGATCCTGGCCGCCGTCGACGCCGCAACGAACGATGTCCGCGATGATGCGCGGGAACCGGGCGGCCTGGTTCGCGTCGGAATCACGCTGACGGTCGCGCCCGCCCTGATCGGGTCGTTGATGGCCCGGCTGGCCAAGGTTGCGCCACGAGTCTCCCTGCGTGTCGAAGAGCGGCTCAGCCCGCATCTCGTTCAGGCCGTGGGCAATGGCGAGATTGATGTGGCCGTCTGCTTCAACGCCGGGGACGACCGTCGCGTCAAGGGCATCGCGCTCTTCGAGGAAGATGTCTGTCTGGTCGGTGCCGCAGGGCTAGTCGGTGAAACGGGTGCGAGCGTAACGCTGGAGGAGGCGCTGTCCTACCCCCTCCTGCTGCCAGGCCGCGACCACGTCCTGCGGGGAATGATCGACCGCGTGGCCCTTTTCCGGAACCATCCGATCGAGGTCCGCCACGAGTGCCTGTCCCTTCATTCGTTGTATTGCGGACTTGAACAGGGCATCGGCGCGACGTTGATCTCGAAATTCTCCGCGCTGCCGCTTTGGCGCCAAGGCAAGGTCGTATGTCGACGCGTAGTGGAACCGAACGTGACGCGCCGGCTGTTTGTCGCCACCAGTGCCGAACGGCCAATCACCAACGCCCAGAACGTCGTGATGGAACAAGCGATGGCCTGCATCAGGGCCAGCGTCGCCGGCAAGGAGTGGCCGGACACGAGGTCGGTCGAGCCAGGGGAGAGGACTCGACCTGACCGCGAGCCCCGCCCCGCCCAACTTGACCTGCACACGGAAGGCCGATCATGAGTCCTGGATCGACAGGGAAGTTCGGTCATCTGCCCTTGCGGCAGTTCCTGCATTGCGGGGTCCGGCATGATTCTGGCCGGACGCGGCGGGGACCCCTGTCCCGGATCGACAGAATGCCCTGCATCTCTGCTCACGCGTGTGGCGGGGTGTCGCAGGTTTGCGGAATTCCCGAAAAGCCCCATACGGTCCCAATCCGGACTTCATGACGGGCGACTTTGTCCAACTTGCCGTCGCCAATGCGGTTGAAACGCCTTGCGCCTCGTGAACCAGCTGCCTCGCGGAGCCTGCATCGAGGAACGCACGATCGCCGCAAGGTCTTGGATTGGTCCGCCGGCAAAGGAGTCGATGTCCCCCAAGCGTTTCCGGACGCAAGATTGATGAACCGGATTCCTGACGCTTGCGGCTTGACGAGCGACTTGTTATGACACCGATGTCATGACTTCGATGTCATTTGACGGCATTCACCGGAAGTCGTGCAGGCGCATGGCAGAATCGGGAGATTGCATTGGCCACGATCTACGACGTCGCGAAGGCGGCAGGCGTATCGCCAAAGACCGTAAGCCGCGTCCTGAACGGTGACGCGCCGGTTGGCCGCGAAACCCGGAAAGCCGTCGAGGCGGCGATGTCGGACCTTGGCTATGTCCCGTCAAATGCGGCCCGAATGATGCGATCGAACCGATCGGGACTGATCGGACTCATCACCGGCGCTCTCAGCCACAAGCTTGAACCGATGGAGCCAACAGGGCTCCCGGATCTCTACATCGTTCAAGGCATCCAGAAGGTCATGGCCGACAGCGGCAAAACGCTGATCATCGCGGATACCGGCGGAACGTCCGCCAAGGTTCCGCAACTGGTGCGCACGTTCCTGCAGCACAGGGTCGAGGCGCTGATCTATGTCGCAGACTACCACAAGCAGGTCACCTTCGATACGGGTGCCGGGACCTGCCCGGTCGTCCTGGTCAACTGCTTCGACGCGGACGGCACTCCGGCAATCCTGCCGGATGACGAGCAGTGCCAGTTCGATCTGGTGACGGACCTGATCCGCTCGGGTCACGAGCGGATCGCGTACTTCACGCTCGATCCCGCCATGGTGGCCGGGGAACTGCGCTCGAAGGGATATCGCGCGGCGCTCGAAGCAGCGGGCATTCCCTACGATCGCGAACTGCAAGCCATGGCACGCGAAAACATCGAGGATGACGATGGCGGGCTCCTGCGGCGCGCGCTCGACTCGGTTCTTGCGCTCGACAGGCCGCCAACCGTGATTTGCTGCGGAAACGACGAAATGGCCCTTCGCCTGTACGGGCTGGTCCGGTCGCGCGGACTACGCATCCCCGAAGACGTTTCCGTAGCGGGATTCGACAACTACCGGGCCATCGCAGAGACACTCTATCCCCCTCTGACGACGGTGGAACTGCCCTATCTGGCGATGGGACGAAGAGCGGCAGAGATCGCTCTGGGCATGATCAAGGGTGAAGACGAGCAGCTTGCGGGTCCGGAAATGGTTCCGGGACCCGTCCATTGGCGGTCATCCGTGACCGCCCTGAACTCAGTAACCAAATTCAGGAGCAACACAGGGAGTACGTACTCATGAAACTGAAGACCTTTGGCACGGCGCTGGCCGCATCCGCATTCGCAGCCGGAGCGTCCGCCGCGCAGACCACGGTGACCATGTGGTACCATGGTGCCGGCAACGAGGTTGAGTCGAACATCATCAACCGGATCATCGACGACTTCAATTCCAGCCAGTCGGACTGGAACGTCGTCATCGAGAGCTTCCCGCAGGAAAGCTACAACGACTCCGTCGAGGCAGCTGCGCTGGCGGGCAACCTGCCCTGCATCATCGACGTCGACGGCCCCGTCATGCCACGATGGGCCTGGGCCGGATACATGCAGCCCCTGCCCATCGATGAAGCGAAGATCGCCGACTTCCTGCCCGGCACCAAGGGCATCTGGAACGACACGCTGTACTCGATCGGCCTATGGGACGCGGCCGTCGCCCTCTATGCCCGCCAGTCGACGCTCGACGGGCTGGGACTGCGCACGCCCACGCTCGACAACCCTTGGTCGCGGGACGAACTCCAGGCCGCGCTCGACGCCGCGAAGGACTCGGGCAACTACGAATACGCGCTTGACCTCGGCATGGCGTGGAAAGGAGAATGGTTCCCGTACGCCTTCGGTCCGTTCATTCAGAGCTTCGGCGGCGACATGATCGACCGCTCGAGCTACACGACGGCCGAGGGCGCGCTGAACGGCAATGCCGCGCTTGCCTTCGGCGAGTGGTGGCAGAACCTGTTTGCCGGCGGATACGCACCGGGCAACAGCCAGGACGGCGCCGACCGCGACACAGGTTTCATCGAAGACAGGTACGCCTTCTCGTGGAACGGCAACTGGGCGGCGGTCCCGACGATGGACGGCGGCGTCGAGGACATCGTGTTCCTGCCGGCGCCGGATCTCGGGAACGGGCCGACCATCGGTGCGGCATCGTGGCAGTTCGGCGTCACCGAGACCTGCGAGCATCCCGACGGTGCAGCTGCCTGGATCGAACACGCCATTCAGGACAAGTACCTGGCCGCATTCTCGGACGGCATCGGCCTGATCCCGTCAACGCCGTCGGCGGCGGCCATGACAACGAACTACGCTCCGGGCGGCCCGCTCGAGGTGTTCTTTGAGCTCTCCAACGCGCAGGCCCTCGTGCGGCCCGTGACCCCGGGCTATCCGGTCGTCGCGAAGATCTTCGAGAAAGCGCTGGCAGACATCGCGGACGGGGCCAGCGTGGCGGACACGCTCGATGCCGCCGTCGACGAGATCGATGCCGACATCGAGGCCAACAACGGCTACGGCAACTGATCGTGAGCAGCGGGCGGGCCGGACACCGGCCCGCCCGACCCTTGCCAGGGCGCCAAGATGGCATCGAGACTCACACAGCAGAATCGCGCGGGCTGGCTGATGGCCGGACCCGCATTCCTGCTGATTGCGGCATTCCTGATCATTCCCTTCTTCATGGCGATCGGATTCTCGTTCACGAACCAGCGCCTCGTGTCCCCGAATCCGACCGAGTGGGTCGGAACCGCGAACTACGAGCGCCTCTTCGGCATCGCCGTTCTCACGCTCGAAGCCGAACGCGACGACGACGGCTCGGTCAGGACAAAGGATGGCAAGCCCGTCTTCCCGTCGCTGCGCACATACACCCGAAACAAGGACGGCTACCCGGAATACTATCGGAAGCGCGCATGGTTCAGCTTCGGTCGCGGTGAGGACCGGCGCACTTTCGTCCTGGCAACGGACGTTGTCTTCCTGAAGGCAGTGCGCAACACCCTGTTCTTCGTGGTTGTCGTCGCGCCGCTCCAGGCGGCTGCGGCGCTGGGCCTGGCGCTTCTCATCAACCGGAAGATTCGCGGCATCAACATCTTCCGGACGATCTACTTCATGCCCGTCGTGATCTCGATGGTCGTGGTCTCGATGCTCTGGCGATTCATCTACGATGGCCAGAACGGGCTCCTGAACACGATGCTCGGCATGCTGACTTTCGGCTGGTTCGAGCCGGTCGACTGGCTCGGGCAGACATCCACGGCGCTGCCCTCGATCATGGCGATGTCGATCTGGCAAGGCGTCGGCTTTCACATGATCATCTGGCTTTCGGGTCTCCAGACGATCCCGGCATCCCTGTACGAGGCGGCGAGGATCGAGGGCGCGTCGCGCTGGCAGACGTTTCGGTACGTGACGTGGCCAGGCCTCCGCAACACTGCGATCCTGGTGATGATCATCATCACCATGCAGGCATTCACGCTATATCCGCAGGTCGCGGTCATGACGGGGGGCGGGCCGCTGGACAGCACGCAATCCATCGTCTTCCAGATGGTCGAGCGCGGCTATGGACGGCAGGACATTTCGGGCGGATCGACGATTTCCGTCTTCCTCTTCCTCTTCGTGCTCTCGATTTCGCTTCTGCAGCGCTGGCTGACGCGGGAGAAGTGACATGACCCTGGAGCGAAGGACGCGACTGATCGGACTGTATCTCTTCCTGGGGTTCATCGCCTGCATCTTCGTCATGCCCATCCTCTTCATGGTCATGTCGTCGTTCAAGCCGGACCTGCAGCTCCTCAGCGACAGCTCGTCACTGCGCGCATTCCTTCCGGTCGGGGACATCGGAGTCGACAACTACCGCGATGCCTTCAGCAGGGCTCCCGTCGGACTCTTCATCTTCAACTCGGTCTTCATCACGGCGACGACCCTGGCGCTTTCGCTGTTCCTTGCCTCGATCGCCGCCTTCTCGTTCGTATTCATCGAGTGGCGGGGCAAGACGGTGGTTCTGGCGATCATCATCGCGACGTACATCCTGCCCTTCGAGACCGTTGCGGTGCCCCTTCTTCTCCTGGTGAACAACCTGCCGTGGCTGAGCACCGAAGGCGTCACGTGGGGCTGGCTCAACTCCTACCAGGTGCAGATCGTGCCCTGGATCATCCGGGCGCTGGAGATCTTCCTCTTCGTCCAGTACTTCCGCGACTTGCCGCGTGATCTCGTGGAGTCAGCCCGCGTCGAGGGCGCAAGCTGGTTTCAGGTCTACCGCCGGGTGGTGATGCCGCTGTCCGGTCCCGTCATCGCGACGGTCGCGATCCTGAAGTTCCTCGAGATGTACAACAACCAGTTCATCTGGCCGATTATGGTCGTGCAGGAAGAAGGCCTGCGGCCGATCATGGTGGGGCTGCTCTACTTCTTCCAGCTGAACACGGCCTGGGGCGAGATCATGGCCTATCTCACGATCATAACGGTGCCCGTCCTGGCCTTCTACCTGGTCTTGCAGCGCGCGTTCATCGCCTCGATCGCGTCAACGGGCGTGAAGGGGTAGGCATGCTGGCACTTGAAGATCATTGGGTCTGGGACAGCTGGTACCTGCACGACGGCGACCGCTGGCATTGCTGGTACCTGAAGGCTCCGAAGTCGATCGGCGACCCGGCACTTCGCCACTGGAACGTGACACAGGGCCATTCGGTCAGCGACGACCTCGTGACGTGGGAGCATCGCGGAACCTCGCTTGCGCCTGCCGAAGGTCCGGCGTGGGACGACAAGACCACCTGGACCGGGTCGACGCTGCGTGGCGACGACGGCTGCTGGCACTACTTTTACACCGGAACCTCCGCAGCGGAAGGTGCGCTGATCCAGCGGATCGGACACGCCGTCGGCGAAGACCTGGAAACCTGGGAGCGGGTGGGCGATGGCCTCTGCCTCGATCTGACGGGTCCGAATGCCGCGCATTACGAGACCGACTGGGAGGGCGCGTGGCACGACCGAGCCATGCGCGACCCTTGGGTCATGAAGGATCCGGACGGCCCGGGGTGGTTGATGTACTTCACCGCGCGCGCCGCCGGGATCGAGGAAACCAATGACGCTGGCTGCATCGGAATCGCCACGTCGCCAGACCTGATGACCTGGACGCTGGAGCCTCCCGTGTTCACGGGCGGCTGGGGCCAGCTTGAAGTGCCGCAGGTCCTGCAGATCGACGGCGGCTGGCACTGCCTTTTCTGCATGGATCCCGAGCATCAGGCCCGCTGGAACGCCGAGAGGCACGGTCGCATCGGGCGCGGCACGCACTACCTGGTCAGCGAATCGCCGCGCGGTCCCTGGCGGCTTCCGGAAGGCGACGCGCTCGACACGAAAGTCCTTCGCTACGCTGCCCGCATCGTCAAGCACGACGGCTTGAAGCTTCTCGGTTTCAAGGATGGCGGACCTGACGGATTTGGCGGCTACATCATGGACCCCGCGCCCGTTTTTCGACGCGCGGACGGAACCCTGTCCCTGGAGCGCTGACATGGCTGGCATTCAACTTTCCAACGTTCGCAAGCGGTTCGGAGCGGTCGAGGTGATCCGGGGCGTCGACATCGACATCGCGGACGGGGAATTCGTCGTCTTTGTGGGCCCGTCGGGTTGCGGCAAGTCAACGCTGCTGAGGCTGATAGCCGGGCTCGAGGACATTTCAAGCGGCGAGCTTCGGATCGGCGACCGCGTTGTCAACGACCTCCAGCCCAAGGAACGCGGCGTCGCGATGGTCTTCCAGTCCTACGCGATCTTCCCTCACATGACCGTGCGCGAAAACATCGCCTTCGGCCTCACCATCCGCAAGGAAAGCAAGAGCGTTGTCGAGCAAAGGGTCGCTGAGGCCGCGCGCATGCTCCAGATGGAGAACCTCCTCGACCGTCGCCCTTCCCAGCTATCGGGCGGCCAGAGGCAACGGGTGGCCATAGGCCGGGCGGTCGTGCGCGACCCGTCGGTCTTTCTCTTCGACGAACCGTTGTCGAATCTCGATGCGGCCCTTCGAATGAGCACGCGCCAGGAAATCGCGACTCTGCATTCCCAGTTGAAGACAACGATGATCTACGTGACCCACGACCAGGTCGAGGCCATGACGCTTGCTGACAAGATCGTCGTGCTGCGGGACGGAGTGGTCATGCAGGCAGGCGCGCCGATGGACCTCTATCACAATCCTGCCAACCTGTTTGTTGCCGGCTTCCTCGGTGCCCCGTCCATGAACTTCATCGCGGTCACCGTGGACGATGCGGACGCCGGAGAGGCGAGAGTCTCAGGTCCCGCGATCAGCGGTCTCGATGTGAAGAGGGGCGAACGCAGGTTCACGAATGGCCAGAGGGCGACGCTTGGCATTCGACCACAGCATCTGAGACCCGTGGCGGAAGGCTCGGGGCCGCTCAACGGCAGGGTGGTCCTGACCGAAAGGCTGGGCAGCGAAACGATCGTGGACGTGCGCCTGGACTCGAACGACAGCATCGTTGCGGCGCTGCCGGAAGACACGATCCTGCGCCCGGGCGACGCGGTTTCGTTTGATTTCGACACGGCGCACGCGCACTTGTTCGACGAAGTCCTGTGACGAAGCCTGCCATCATACTTGATCCTCACTGGCGAACCACGGCCGAACTGTTCTCGCAGGGCGCGCTCTCGGCCTTGCACGAGGAATTCGACGTGATCTGGGGAAGGGACGAACCGATTTCCCGTGAAGCCTTCGACGCCGCCTGGCCTTCGGCATCCGCATTGATATCCGCGACCCCCACCATCACCGAGAGAATGCTTGGCGCTGCACCGAAGCTTCGCGCAGTGATCGAGGTTTCCGGCGCCTTTCCGGACACGATCGACTACGGGGCCTGTGCCGCGAAGGGCGTCGAGGTCCTTTCCTGCGCTCCGGGATTCAGGGAATCCGTTGCGGAGATGGGGCTGGCCATGGCCCTCGCAGGCGCCCGTGGGCTGGTCGCCGAGCACGAGGCGTTTCGAAACGGCAGCGAAGGCTGGTTGCAGGAAAACCCGGCAACCGATTTCTCGTTGCACGGGGCCAGGATCGGGTTTGTCGGCTTTGGACAAATCGCAAGGGAACTGACACGATTGCTCGCACCGTTTCGTCCAAGGATCAGGGCCCAAGACCCCTGGCTGGCTCAGGAGGATGTGGACCGGTTCGACGTGGAACTGTGCGGGCTCGCTGACTTGCTGAAGTGGTCCCGCTGCCTGTTCGTCACGGCTGTCCCGACATCCAGGAACAAGGCCCTCATCTCGGCGGACAAGCTTGCCCTGCTCCCGGACCACGCTCTTGTCGTGCTCCTGAGCCGGGCGCATCTGGTGGATTTCGACGCGCTCGTCGCTGCGGCAAAGGCAGGACGAATACGGGTCGCCGCCGACGTCTTTCCCGTTGAGCCACTGCCGCAGGACCATCCAGTCAGAATCTTGTCCGACGTCATTCTCTCGCCACACCGCGCTGCCGCGGTTCAAGGCGGCCGCCACCTGATTGGCGACATGATCTTGAGGGACCTGAAAGCCATGTGGTCGGGAGATTCCAAGCGACGGCTCGCGCAGTCCGACGCCAGCCGCGTCGAATTGGTAGCTGGTGTCGGGGGCGCCGCCCGGGCAGCCAACATCGCGGCGGACAGAGGCGCCTCGTAGGCAGCCGGCCCGAACCGAACCGGTCACTCGACATCCGGACGCCTGACCCGCGCAGGAGTTGACTGTGGTGGCTGGAGCCTTGAAGTTGGCTCGCATCTGGCTGATCGGACAAGGAAGGACAGAAATGACCAGGTACCACCCGATATTGGTCGCGCTGCACTGGATCATGGCAGTCATGGTCATCGTGTCGCTCTTCTTCGGAAAGGTGCTCCTGTCCACCATGAGCAATGCGGATCCACAGAAGCTGCAGGCGCTCACGGGCCACATGACGGTCGGCCTGGCCTTGGGGGCGCTCCTGCTCCTGCGACTCGCTGTCCGGTTCGCATCGGCCAAGCCGCCACGTGCCGAGACCGGTAGCGCATTTCTGGACAAGGTCGGCATCGCGACACATTGGTTCATGTATGTGCTGATTGCGCTCATGGTGCTCAGCGGGCTAGGCACGGCCCTGTCCGGTGGCCTCTTTCCGGTCGTTTTCGGCGGAAACGGCGAGCCGCTGCCGGCCAACCTGTCCACTCTTCCGCCACGTCTGGCACACGGGCTGATATCGAACCTTCTCGTTCTTCTTGTGCTGTTGCACGCCTGCGCGGCCTTCTATCATCAGTTCCACCTGCGCGACGGCTTGTTTCGGCGCATGTGGTTCGGAAACCGCAACCGGTAGGGCTCGCCAGACAACCGTTCACTTGGCTCCGGTCATGCGTGTCTTGCCGGAAACCGTTCCGACCGAAAGGGGGGAGATTTGCAGCTCGACAACTTCAAGGTCCTGACATTTGACGTCTACGGCACGCTGATTGACTGGGAGACCGGGATCATCGAGGGATTGAAGCGGCTGACCGATCGCGCCAGCCAATCACGCGGCCGCGACGAGATCCTGGAGGCCCACGCGTATCACGAATCCACGATCCAGCGTCTGACGCCGTCGAAGCTGTATCGCGATCTGCTGCCGGTCGTGTATCGACGCCTCGCCGAAGAGTGGAACGTCACCGTATCCTGGGACGAGTGCAAGGCATACGGCGCGACCGTGGGACGCTGGCCGGCCTTTCCTGACAGTGCAGAAGCGCTGGAATACCTGAAGAGGCACCACAGGCTTGCCGTCCTGACCAACACGGACAACGTCAGCTTTGCCGGCAGCAGGCAGAAGCTTCGCGTCGAGTTTGACAACGTCTACACGGCGGAGGACATCGGCTCGTACAAGCCGGCGCCACGAAACTTCGAGTACATGATCGAAGCGCTTGGCAGGCAAGGATTCGGCAAGTCCCAGATCCTGCACGTGGCCGAGAGCCTGTTCCATGACCACACCCCGGCAAACGAATTCGGGCTGGCGAACTGCTGGATACATCGCCGACATGGCAAGGACGGCTTCGGTGCAACGATCGACCCCGGAAGCACGCCGCAAGTCGACTTCCGGTTCAACAGCATGGCGGAACTCGTCGCGGCGCACAGGGCTGACGCGGACTCGTAGGAGACGGGACCTTCTCCAGGATGCGAGACTGACAACGACTGCGATTCCCCGGCGCTGCCAGGCCGCGATTCCTGCCCGTCGGAATCGTCCCGAAGCCGGACGCGGGCGACGATTTGTCTCGGGTCCCAAAATCCCTATGGTCGCTCCAAGGAATTGATGTAACGTCGCCTTCACCGACAACATGGGATGCACCGTTGAGAGATCAGGTAGTGAGCTTGCCGTGAAGATTGCGCGTGCCGAAGATCTGAGACTGGACTGCCAGCACTGCCCGGTGAGACACAGAGCCATCTGCGCCGCAAGCGATGACGACGAATTCGACAAGCTGAACGCCATGAAGTTCTACAAGTCGATCCCTGCGGGCCAAGCCGTCGCGCTCCGAGGCGAGCAGCTGGATGTCGTCGCCTCCATCGTGTCCGGCGTCGCGACCCTCTCGAAGACCACCGTTGACGGAAGAATGCAGATTACCGGCATGCTGCTGCCGTCAGACTTCATCGGACGACCTGGGCATGACTCCTGCGAGCACGACATTTCGGCCGTCACCGACCTGACGCTCTGCTGCTTCAGGCGAAAGCCCTTTGAAAACCTGGTCGAAACCGCGCCGGGCATCCGGAAACGGCTTCTGGAAATGACGTTCGACGAGCTCGATGCGGCCCGGAACTGGATGCTATTGCTCGGACGCCTCACAGCGCGCGAGAAGATTGTCAGCTTCCTCATGCTCGTTGTGCGCCGGTCCGCACTGCCGGAAGATCTCGATGATCCGGTCCAGATAGAACTGCCTCTCTCGCGCGAAGCGATGGCAAGCTACCTGGGCCTTACCATCGAGACCGTTAGCAGGCAGATGTCCAGACTCCGCAAGGACGGCCTGATCAAGCTGGAGACCGCACGGCGCGTCGTCATTCCGGACACGTCACGCCTTGAGGCGGAACTTGCAAATGCGGACTAGCCAGTCGCGCCAGGCGGGTCATCCGACATGTTGCGGTGCGGTGAGGAAGCGCATGACCCAGGCCATGCCGACAGCCGCTCACGAACCCCGTCAACTCGCTCGATTCCGCCAAATTGCGGATCGTCTTGACATGGATCAAGGCAGCGCGACCCGCCTTGCAGAATTGTCCCGGCGAAAATTGCCAACCGGGTTGCACCGAACGCGGCAGGTTTGCCGTACGGGCGTCCCTAGGCGAACGCAAGGAAGTCGGGGACGCCAACAGATCAGCTCAAGCTTCCGAGGGACTGCCCGGCGCCATGCGCTGCATCAATCCCAACCCAAGCGCCGCGACGACCAATCAATCCCGGGAATCCAATCATGTGGGATACGCTGAAACTGACCTTGCTGGGCCTGACGGCCCTGATTGCGGCACTCGCCGCGAACTGGGGGCATGACATTGCCTACCAGGTGCATGCGGTGTTGATCATGCTGATCGCCGCCGGGCTGTTCGTCTGGCAGGTCGGCCAGGTCGGCGAAAGGCGGCCGGTTGCCGACGCTTCCGGCTACGTGGACGACGTCATCCGCGCCGGAGTGATCGCCACCGGGTTCTGGGGAATCGTCGGCTTCCTCGTCGGGGTGGTGATCGCGCTGCAACTTGCCTATCCGGCCCTGAACCTCGACTGGGGACAGCCGTACACGAATTTCGGTCGGCTGAGGCCCTTGCACACGAGCGCGGTCATATTCGCATTCGGCGGCAACGCGCTGATCATGTCGTCGTTCTACATAGTCCAGCGGACCAGCGGAGCGCGGCTCTGGGGCGGCAACCTCGCCTGGTTCGTGTTCTGGGGCTACAACCTCTTCATCGTGCTGGCGGCCACGGGATACATCCTCGGCTCGACGCAATCCAAGGAATACGCCGAACCCGAATGGTATGTCGACCTGTGGCTGACAATCGTCTGGGTCGCCTTCCTCGCCGTCTACATGGGCACGATCTTCAACCGGCGCGAAAGGCACATCTACGTCGCGAACTGGTTCCTGCTCTCCTTCATCATCACGATCGCGATGCTCCACGTCGTGAACAACATCTCGATTCCGGTCTCGATCTGGGGATCGAAGTCGGTGCAGGTCTTCGCGGGCGTGCAGGATGCAATGGTGCAATGGTGGTACGGACACAACGCCGTTGGCTTCTTCCTGACAGCGGGCTTCCTGGGCATGATGTACTACTTCGTGCCCAAGCAGGCCAACCGCCCGATCTACAGCTACAAGCTCTCGATCATCCACTTCTGGGCCTTGATCTTCCTGTACATCTGGGCGGGGCCACACCACTTGCACTACACCGCGCTTCCCGACTGGGCCTCAACGCTTGGGATGGTGTTCTCGGTGATCCTCTGGATGCCGTCCTGGGGCGGGATGATCAACGGGCTCATGACGCTGCAGGGCGCATGGGACAAGCTCCGGACAGACCCGATCATCCGCATGATGGTGATTTCGCTCGCATTCTACGGCATGTCGACCTTCGAGGGCCCGATGATGTCGATCCGCGCAGTCAACTCGCTCTCGCACTACACGGACTGGACCATTGGTCACGTGCACTCCGGCGCCCTTGGCTGGAACGGCCTGATCACCTTCGCCGTGCTCTACTTCCTCACGCCCCGGCTTTGGGGCCGCAAGGAAATGCACTCGATGCCGGCAATCAACTGGCACTTCTGGCTCGCAACCATCGGCATCGTGCTCTATGCGGCGTCGATGTGGGTGACGGGCATCCTGGAAGGCCTGATGTGGCGCGAGGTCGATTCCCAGGGCTTCCTCGTGAACTCCTTCGCCGACACCGTCGAAGCCAAGTATCCGATGTATGTCGTTCGTGCGCTGGGTGGCGTCCTCTACCTCGCCGGCGCGGGAATCATGGCCTGGAACATGTGGATGACGATCAGGGGCGGCGTACGCGCGGCGGCACCTGTCGGCGTCCCGGCGGAGTAGGGAGGCGGACATGTCCACAATCAGCAAGCACCGCATCCTGGAAAGGAGCCCTACCCTTCTCCTGGTCTTCTCGCTGCTCGTTGTCTCGGTTGGCGGGATCGTCGAGATCGCTCCGCTCTTCTACATCGAGAACACGATCGAGGACGTTGACGGCGTGCGTCCCTATTCGCCGCTCGAACTGGCCGGGCGCGACATCTACGTTCGCGAGGGATGCTACGTCTGCCACAGCCAGATGATCCGGCCGATGCGGGACGAGGTCGAGCGCTACGGCCACTACTCGCTTGCTGCCGAATCGAAGTACGACCATCCGTTCCAATGGGGGTCGAAGCGAACCGGCCCGGATCTCGCCCGTGTCGGCGGACGCTATTCCGATGCCTGGCACGTGGACCATTTCATCGATCCGCAATCTGTCGTGCCGCAGAGCGTCATGCCGAAATACGCCTTTTTCGCCGATGCGCGCCTGGAGGACGAACTGATCGAGGACCTTCTGGCAACGCACCGCTTGGTCGGCGTGCCCTACACGGACGAGATGCTGGCCGAGGCACGGGCCGACTTTCATGCCCAAGCCGATCCCGACGCGGACACCGACGGGCTGCTGGAACGCTATCCCGGCGCAGTCGTCGCGAATTTCGACGGACAGCCCGAACTGACCGAGATGGACGCGATCATCGCGTACATGCAGATGCTCGGCACCCTGGTCGACTTCTCGACCTTCACGCCGGACGAGACTCGATAGGAAGGAACGATGGAGACCTATTCATTCCTGCGCGAAATTGCCGACAGCTGGGTGCTGCTGGCGTTGTGCATCTTCTACGTCGGCGCCATCGCTTGGGCGTTCCGTCCGGGGTCTCGCGCCGTTCATGACGAGATCGCGAACATTCCGCTCAAGGAAGATTCGGAAAGCGCGAGATGCCAGGATGACAGATCAAGCGGCGCATCAGGGCGCGCGGCGGGAGCCGGATCCGAGGAAGGTGCATGATGGAAAACAGGACGGATCACGATCCGGTCACCGGCACCGAAACCACCGGCCACGACTGGGACGGAATCCAGGAACTCAACACGCCCCTGCCGCGCTGGTGGCTGTGGACGTTCTACCTGACGATCGTCTGGGGCATTGGCTACTGCATCGCGTATCCGGCCTGGCCGCTGATCGACCGCGCGACAGCCGGGATTCTCGGCTACTCGACGCGAGCAGAGGTTGAAGCCCAGATCGCGGCAGTGGATGCACGGAACGCCGACGTCGCCGCGCGCCTTGCCGCTGCCGACCTGGCAACCCTCGAGCGGGACGACCCGGCCTACCGCTACGGCGTTGCCGGCGGCGCCGCCGTCTTTCTCGCCCATTGCTCCCAGTGCCATGGCGCCGGAGCGGCAGGCGCCCGAGGCTATCCCAACCTCCTTGATGACGACTGGCTATGGGGCGGCACGCTCGACGCGATCGCGGCCACGGTGCGCCACGGCATCAGGAACGAAACCGACGACGACGCCCGTTGGTCCGAAATGCCTGCTTATGGCGAATTCCTTGAAGCGGAGCAGATCGCGGCAGCAACCGAATTCGTGCTTCAACTGTCCGGTCAGGCACATGACTCGCTACTGGCTGCCAGCGGGGCGCCTGTCTTCGCGGAGGAATGCGCTTCCTGTCACATGGAATCCGGCACGGGAGACCGCGAGACCGGCGCACCAGACCTGACCGACGCCATCTGGCTCTACGGCGGCGATCGCGCAGCGATCTCCGAGTCGATCACGAACTCGCGCTTTGGCGTAATGCCTGCATGGGGCCCAAGGCTGGATGAAGTCGAGATCAAGGCCGTCACGCTCTACGTGCATCAGCTGGGTGGCGGCGAATGACGGGCAATGCCACTTCCGGCACGGCCTTGTCCGAGATACTCTTCCGGGGAGCTTGCCGCTCGCGAGAGGGTCGGCGCGCCTCCTGATCCGGCGGGCCGATGCCGCACACGGGAACCCTGTTGGCATGGAGCACCGGGAATCGGCCTCCCGCCTTCGGGCGGCAGGACTTGCAAACGCGCCGGATCACGCGGGAACGCGGCCGGACGGAACGAACGCGTAGGTTCAAGCAATGAGCGACAGCGAAACCAACGCCCTTTACGCCGCACGGGAACCGATCTTTCCGCGCCGGGTTTCCGGGCTCTTCCGCACGCTCAAGTGGTGGATCATGGGCATGACGCTCGGCATCTACTACCTTACGCCCTGGATCCGATGGGATCGGGGGCCGAACCTCCCGGACCAGGCCGTCCTGATCGACCTGGCCGGGCGACGCTTCTACTTCTTCTGGATCGAGATCTGGCCGCACGAACTGTATTTCGTCGCCGGTCTCCTGATCATGGCCGGAGTGGGGCTCTTCCTCTTCACGTCAGCGCTTGGCCGGGTCTGGTGCGGATACGCCTGCCCGCAAACAGTCTGGACGGACCTTTTCCTTCTTGTGGAACGCTGGATCGAGGGTGACCGCAACGCACGGATGCGGCTCTGGAAGTCAGGATGGACGCTCGGGAAGATCAAGCTCAGTCTCGCAAAGTGGGCGATCTGGATGCTGATCTCCGTCGCGACGGGCGGCGCATGGGTATTCTACTATGCCGACGCACCGACGCTCCTTCACGACCTGATTGCCCTCGACGCCGCGCCAGTCGCCTATGTCACGATCATGATCCTGACGGGCACGACTTTCGTCCTTGGCGGGTTCATGCGGGAACAGATCTGCATCTACATGTGTCCCTGGCCCCGCATCCAGGCCGCGATGATGGACGAAGAGACGCTCACGGTTGCATACCGCGAATGGCGAGGCGAACCGCGCGGCAAGGGGACGAAGCGGCGCGCGCTCGCCGAACGGGCGGCGGCGTCCGCCCAGGCCGCAGGTCCCCGGATCGGAGGGCGGTCGCCCAGGATTCCGATGCCTGGCATTGATCCAGCCATCGGCAAGAACGAACCCGTCCCTGACGAGCCAGGCGACTGCATAGACTGCAACGCCTGCGTGAACGTCTGCCCGGTCGGCATAGACATCCGGGACGGGCAGCAACTGGCCTGCATCACCTGTGCGCTTTGCATCGATGCCTGCGACGATGTCATGACGCGGATCGGCAAGCCACGGGGCCTGATCGACTATCTTGCGTTTTCAGACGAGAAACGCGAGCGGGCCGGCCAGTCGCCGCTTTCCCTCTGGCGGCACGTCCTGCGGCCGCGCACGGTTGCATATACGTCCCTCTGGAGCCTCATAGGCCTTGCGCTTCTCTATGCGCTCTTCGTTCGTCCGGAAATCGACATAACCGTGGCGCCAGTCCGAAACCCGCAATTCGTCGTCCTTTCCGACGGCTCCATTCGAAACGCCTACGACGTTCGGCTCAGGAACAAGCACGGCGAGGATCGCCCCTTCCGGATCCAGGTCGCCGGAGACGCCGCCCTCCGACTGGACCTCGAAGGCGTCGATGCAACGCAAGTTCCCGTGCCCGCAGATGACACGGCACATCAGAGAGTCTATGTCATTGCGTCCGCGGACACGGGCCCGGCCATTGCGGACAGCACGGGCATCCGCTTCTGGGTCGAGGACATCGTTTCGGGCGAGCGGGCCTACCAGGACAGCGTGTTCAACGGCAGGACCGGACGGTGAGGCGGGAGATCAACGGCTACCACGTGCTGGCGCTTTTCGTCGGCGCCTTTGCCGTCATCGTTGCAGTGAACCTCGTGCTCGCGATGATGGCCGTGCGCACGTTCCCCGGTCTCGAGGTCAAGAACTCCTATGTCGCGAGCCAGACGTTTGACGCCGCGCGCCGCGCACAGGAAGCATTGGGGTGGAGCATTGTTCCAGGAGTCACCGAAGATTCGGTAACGCTCGCCGTTCTCGGACCCGACGGTCCGGTCGAGTCCCGGATCACGGAAGCTACCCTCGGTCGCGCCACTCATGTCGCCGAGGACAGCGTCCTTGCCTTCCGCTTCGATGGCACGCGGTTCGTTGCGCCGAGACCGGCAAATCTCACGCCCGGCTACTGGAACCTCAGGCTGGCCATGACGGCCCCGGACGGCACGCCCTTCAGGCAACGCGTCACCATGTGGGTTGAAGAATGACCTCTGCCCATTCGACCTGTGTCCATCCCTATGCGGCAACGGACTTCGTTGCCGCATCGGACGTGGCGCCGACCCACACCCTTGTACTGCCAAGCGTCCATTGCGCTGGCTGCATCCGGACCGTGGAGGAGGTGCTCTCGCGGCAGCCTGGCATTCGCTCGGCCCGCGTGAACCTGACTCGCCGCCGTGCCGCGGTGTTTGGCGTGCCAGGCGCGGATCCGGGCCCATGGATCAGGGCGCTCGCGGCGGCTGGCATCGAGGCGCACGAAGCAACGACGGATGGCGGCGGCATCGACAGCGGAAAGGCTCTCGTCCTGCCTCTTGGCGTGGCAGGATTCGCGATGATGAACGTCATGCTGCTGTCGGTCGCCGTCTGGTCAGGGGCATCGGATTCGACTCGTGAACTCCTGCACTGGATCAGCGCGGCAATTGCCCTTCCCGCCACGGCCTACGCCGCCCAGCCGTTCTTCCGGCACGCCTGGTCAGCGCTAAGTGTCGGCCGTCTCAACATCGATGTTCCGATCTCCCTTGCCATCATTCTGGCGTCCGCCATGTCGCTCTATGAAGTCGCGAATGGCGGAGAGCACGCATGGTTTGACGCAGCGCTCGCGCTCACCTTCTTCCTGTTGGCTGGCCGCGCTCTCGACCAGCGAATGCGTCGCTCCGCCCGATCCGCCGCCGCCGACCTCGCCGTTATCGAACCGGCTCGTGCCATCCGTATCGAGGATGGCGCACAAAGGAGCCGGCCGCTCGAGGAGCTCCGTGTCGGCGACACGCTGTGGCTTTCGGCCGGGACACGCGTGCCGGTAGACGCAGTTCTGGACGATGGCGGCGTCGAGGTCGACCGGAGCGCCATTACCGGCGAAAGCGATCCCAGGACCCTGTCCTGCGGCGACACACTGACGGCGGGCGACATCGTGCTGACCGGTCCCGTGACGGCTACGGCCACCGCGGTTGGCGAAGACACGACACTCCGGCGCATGACGCGGCTTGTCGCCACGGCGGAGAATGCCAGGTCCCGCTATTCCGGCCTCGCTGACCGGGCGGCGGCGATCTATACGCCGACGGTCCACATTGTCGCGGCGGCGGCGTTTCTCGGCTGGCTTCATGCCACTGGCGACGTGCGCGTGGCCCTGAACGTCGCCATCGCAACGCTCATCATCACCTGTCCTTGCGCGCTGGGCCTCGCCGTGCCGGCTGTTGCCGTCGTGGCAACGTCGCGGCTCTATCGGAACGGCCTCCTCGTGAAGTCCGAGACCGCACTCGAGCGCCTCGCTGGAATCGACACCGTCGTCTTTGACAAGACCGGCACGCTGACCCGCCGCACCCTGAATGTGCCGCCAAACATGCCAGGCATCGACCGCAGTGTTCTGCGCGCCTTGGCGGAAAGTTCGGACCACCCGCTCGCCAGGACATTGCTCGATGCCCTCGCCTCGGCCGACCCGGCCATCGTGTCGAACGTCAGGGAAATCGCTGGAAGCGGGGTCGAAGGCACGTGGAACAGCACCTCGGTGCGCTTCGGGCGAGGAGACTGGGCTGGCGGAAACTCCGACACGGCATTCACGGTCGGAGGACGCACCTACGAGATTTCCGGCATCGAGGACCTCTTGCCGGATGCTAGGAAGTCAATCGATTCGCTCAAGGCGAACGGGCTGGAAGTTTGCCTCTTGACCGGTGACTCGGGCACCCGCGCCCAGAAGGTTGCCGCCCGGCTCGGGGTCGATCGCTTCTGGTCCGAAGTGTCGCCGGAGGGCAAGTCGGCCGTCCTTCGGGAACTTCGCGCGGATGGCCGTTCCGTCCTCATGGTGGGCGACGGCCTCAACGATACGGCGGCTCTGGCGGAGGCGGACGCCTCCATCGCGCCTGGCAGCGCCCTTGACGCCAGCCGAAATGCAGCCGATGTAGTCATCGTTTCAGGTCGGTTGCCAGGTGTGGCCGAAGCGATCGGCACGGCAAGATTCGCGAAGCGTCGCATACTCCAGAATTTCGGGGTTGCCGCCGTCTACAACGCGATCGCCGTCCCGCTCGCCGTTGCAGGAATTGCCACCCCGCTCATGGCTGCCGTCGCCATGTCGACAAGTTCGCTTGTGGTCATTCTGAACGCCGGCCGCGGGAGTCCGCAATGAATGTCCTTGTCATTCTCATCCCCTGCTCGCTGATCCTCGGACTAGGCGCGCTCGTTGCCTTCGTCTGGACGGTGAGAAGCGGTCAGTATGAAGACCCGGAAGGGGATGCGGCAAGAATCCTGATGGACGAGGACGACCCGGAATCCTGACCCCGGCCGGCGAAAGCGAGATTTCACGGGCGGGTTCGTGCAAGGGTCAGCGTGCTCCATTCACCGATGTCCTCGCGCACACGCAGGCAGAATCCTGATGATGCATAGCGCGCGACGACGTGGTCTGCCTGGTCCACCAGGATCCCGCCCAGAACCGCGTGTCCGCCTGCACGCAAGGCCTGTGCCATGTCCTCGGCCAATCCAAGAAGCGGATCCCTGAGAATGTTGGCCAGCACGAGATCGAACGGACCTGCAAGCCGCGCGTCATCGAATCCCGCGGCCTCGATGAGCGTTACGCGATCCTCGACACCGTTGGCGGAGAGATTGGTCCGCGCAACCTCGACGGCGACCGGGTCAACATCGGAGGCCAGCACTTTCGCGCCGCAAGCAAGTTGAGCCGCGATGGCAAGTACGGCGGTCCCGCAACCGATGTCCGCCACCCGTCGAATGACCGCACGATTCCCGGCCAGCCTGTCCAAGGCCTTCAGGCAACCGAGCGTCGTGCCGTGATGTCCCGTTCCGAAGGCCATCGAAGACTCGACCCGGATCAAGATCCGGCCTTCGGGCACGGTCTCGATGCCACTTCCGCAATGGACGAGAAAGCGGCCGGCATCCACAGGGGCAAGTTCCCGCCGCACATGGGCAATCCAGTCGACGTCCGGCAGTTTCGAAATCGTGAACTCGGACGCGCCGTGAGCCGCCGCAAGGAGCGCCAAGGCGATCTCGTCAGGCGCATCAACAAAGTAGCCGCCCACTTCCCAGGTCCCGCCGACGTCTTCCAGCATCGTGACACCGACGCCCCAAGGCTCCGGGTCGAGCGATTCGAGAGCTCTCCCGAGGGTCTCGGCCCGCTCGCGGTCTCCGAGGGTCGTCAAGGCGGTCCATGTCTCCACGGCGCGGGGCTATTCGGGCCGCGACGCCTCGTCAACAGCCGTTGCCATCGAGATAGTCGCGGCTGCTCGGGCGGCAAGCGATAGCAGACTGGGTTCCGGTCCGGCCTGAGCCCCGCGCTTCTGGTCCAGCGGCGGGTGGTTTACGCCGCGACGCCGGTGCCGACCGGACAGGTCACGCCGGTGCCGCCGACGCCGCAATACCCATGCGGGTTCTTTGCGAGGTATTGCTGGTGGTAGTCCTCGGCAAAGTAGAATGGCGGGTCAGGCAGGATCTCGGTCGTGACGTCCCCGTATCCGGCAGCCGCGAGACGCTGTGCGTAAATCTCCTTGGACGACTCGGCCGCCGCGCGCTGCGCATCCGTCGTCCAGTAGATGCCGGACCGATATTGCGTGCCGACGTCGTTTCCCTGTCTCATTCCCTGCGTCGGGTCGTGCCCCTCCCAGAAGACCCGAAGCAGGTCGTCAAAGGACACGGAGGCCGGATCGTGAATCACCCTTACCACTTCGTTGTGGCCCGTGCGACCGGAGCAGACTTCCTCGTAGGTCGGGTTCGGCGTGTGCCCGGCCGCATATCCCACCATGGTCACCCAGACACCCTCAAGCGACCAGAACTTCCGCTCGACGCCCCAAAAGCAGCCCATGCCGAACATCGCAGCCTCATGACCGTCAGGCAGGTCAAGCGAAACCGGACGATCAGTCACGAAATGCCGCTCGGCGGTTGGAACTGGCATGTCGCGGCCGGGCAGCGCCTCGACCGCACTTACCATGGATCGGTTCTTCCTGAACATTTGAAACATGGAATTGCCTCCTCTGCCAGAGAATATGGTCGCATCATCGCCGCATTCCAAGCACGTTGACAATTTCTTCTCCCGCCGCTGCGCCACGTTGCTTCAGGCCCATTTCCACGTTGGGAGGAATTTGGCAGCACGTTCCGAGGCGACGCGACCATCACGCTCGCCACCACCCTTCTCGACCATCGCGCCGCGCCGGCCGCCGAGCTTGCGGCGCTGTACCACGAGCGCTGGGAGATCGAGACCGCGCATGACGAGGTCAAGACCCACATCTTCGGGCCCGGCGCCGCCCTGCGCAGCAAGACGCCCGATCTCGTCTTCCAGGAGATCGACGGGCTGATGCTCGCCCACTGCGCCGTGCGACGCCTGATCCACGAGGCCGCCGAGAAGGCCGGGGAGGATCCCGACCGGCTTTCCTTCGTGCACGCCGTCCGCGCCATGCGTCGTCGGAACATCAATCCCGGCGCCTTCCCTCCCAGAGGACCGGCCGGCCGGCGTGATTGACGAGATCCTCGAGGCGCGCGTCGTCTCCAGCCGCGGACAGGCCAGGCCGCGGGGCGTCAGGCAGAAGATGAGCGGCCATCCCCGCCGCAAGCGTGGCCCGGTGTCGCGCCGGCAGCACGGCTGGACGCCCGAGATCATCCCGAACTGCGCTCAAAGCAACAGTACTGCGTCCAGGACCTGAATTGCGCGAATCTCTGGAGTCAATTGATCCCGGTTTGCCTCGCGCATTGCGGCAACGACGTTGACATGCGGCCCAGCGAAAGGCGGCAGCGGCCAACTTCATCAGTAGTGCTGCGTCCGGTCCGCCGGACAGGACCGTTGCCGATCAAGGCGCGCGCATGCTCGCTCGCAGCGTCGCAGTCCTCGAAGCGGATCTGGGGTTCAGCCCGCCCCTCTTGCCGGGCAGAACACAAGACGCCCCCGCTTGCCGGGTCGGAACCTCCTGCATGTCCGGCCAGCGTCAAGTCGCACGTTCCCACGGCCTTGATTGCCGGTCAGCACACCGGTCTTGCAAGTGCGTGACGTCTCGATGTCTGCAGCGCATCAAGAATCCACGTACTTTCTGACCTCTGGCGCATGACCAGCTGCGCCTACCTTGCGCACGCGGGTCCATCCCCAACCAGGCCAGGCACCTCCAAGGGGATCATCGAAGGGCTGACAACGCGGTCTCGAACCCTTTCACGGGGTGCCGCGGGATCAGGAAGGACAGAAACAGCGAGACCAGGGCCATCGCCGCAGCCAGGACGAAGACCATGCCGGGCGAGACGATCCAGAGATATCCCAGAAGTGCGGGCAGAAAGACTGCCGCGACGTGGTTGATCGTGAAGGCCACTGCAGCGGTCGGTGCTATGTCTCCCGGATCCGCGATCTTCTGGAAGTAGGTCTTCTGCGCGAACGCAAGTGCAAAGAACAGATGGTCCAGCACATACAAGGTGGCCGCAAGCACGACGCCCCAGTCAAAGAAATAGATTCCCGCATATGCCATGAAAACGGCGGTCAAGCCGAGATACTCGAAGATCAGCACGTTGCGCTCGCCCCAGAGCGTCAAGGCCCTGCCCATGAGCGGCGCGGCAAGCATGTTTGCAATGTAGTTCACGAGGAACAGCGCAGTCACCTCGTGCACCTTGAGACCAAAGCGCTCGACCATCATGAAGGCCGCGAAGACCAGGAACACCTGCCTTCGCGACCCGGACATGAACTGCAACGCGTAGTACAGCCAATACCTGCGGCGCAGCACCATGCGGCGCTCCTGCGGACTGCCCTCGAATCTCGGGAAGGCGATCCAGCAATAGGCGGCAATGGCGGCGCAGACCCCGCCTGAAATCATGTAGACCGTGTTGTATGTGAGGTCCAATAGGTCCCAGGTTGCCACCACGGCCCCGTAAGAGAGGAGCGACGCGGCCGAACCGACCGCCACCAGCCACCCAAGCACTTGCGGCGCACGGTCCTTTGGCAGCCATTGAAGCTGCAACGACTGGTTGACTGTTTCGTAGTAATGGAACCCGATCGACGAAATCACCGTGACGAACAAGAGTCCGCCAAGACTCGGGAACCAGGCCGTGACCGCCGTGGCGACCCCAAGCATGAGGAGCGAGACAACTGCCAGCACCTGCTCGCGCATGAAGAGGATCACGGCGATCACCCCCACCGCAAGAAATCCGGGAATCTCGCGGACGGTGTGCAGCCAACCGATCTCGACCCCGGTGAAACCAACTCGTTCGATCACGAAGTTGTTCAAGAGGGCCGACCATGTGGCAAAGGCGATGGGCATCGCCGCCGCCATCAGGAGCAGAAGCGTGACGGGCCTGCGCCAGACTGGCAGGGACTTCGCCATTTTGAGGTCGACACTCACCATCGCACCGCACTACGCCCATCGCCGGGCAATTGGAAGCCAGGCCCATCCTGCGGAGCGAAGCCGCCGCCAGGCACGCCTGAAGCGAGTCCGGACAGGCGCTCAAAGGAACCTCTGCGGGTCAATGTCCACCGACAGCCTCAGGTTTGCCGGCAGCCTGACCTGGGCAAGCCACTCTGCCAGAGCGCCCTGAATGGGTGCGCCACGCTGCGCCTTGACCAGGAGTCGCACGCGATGCCGCCCACGAATCCGCGCGACCGGCGCCGCCGCCGGCCCGTAAACCTCCGCCCCGATCCTTCGCAAGGGCTCGGCCCGGGCCGCGAGCGTCTTGCCGACGTTCATGACGGCACTTGCGTCTGGCGAGGACAGCACGATGCCCGCAAGCCGACCGAACGGTGGCACGCCCGCATCTCTGCGTGCGGCTGCCTCCGTGCGCCAGAACTCCTCTTCGTCCCCTGACAGGATGGCCGACATCACGGGGTGGTCGGGCTGACAAGTCTGAACCAGCGCCAATCCCGGCCTTTCCGCACGTCCCGCTCGACCAGACACCTGCCGTATCAACTGGAATGTCCTTTCGGCCGCACGCATGTCCGATCCCTGCAGCCCCAAGTCAGCATCAATCACGCCCACAAGCGTGAGAAAGGGAAAGTTGTGCCCCTTGGCCACGATCTGCGTCCCGACAATCACGTCAGCGCCACCCTCGGAAATCTCCTTGATGGACGCCTTCAGGTCCTTGGCGGAACCAAAGAGGTCGGAAGAGAGCACGGCGAGCCGGGCGTCGGGGTAGAGCCCCCGAACCTCTTCGGCCAGTCGCTCGACTCCGGGACCGACCGGTGCCAGCCTGCCCTCGACCTTGCAGGACGGACAGGCGTAAGGCATGGGCCGCGTCGCGCCGCATTGATGGCACATCAGGATCTTTCGGAAGCGGTGCTCGACCAGCCAGGCGTCGCACTGGTCGCAGTCGATCTGCTTCCCGCATGCCCGACAGATCGTCACCGGAGCGTAGCCACGGCGGTTCAGGAACAGGAGCACCTGCTCTCCGGCCTCGATTCTCCCCTTCATGGCACGCGCAAGAGTGCCGGAAATCCAGCGACTGGCGGGCAGGTTCTCCTCGCGCAGATCCACTGCCTGCATCTCCGGCATCACCGCTGCACCAAACCGCTTCGTCAGTGCAAGGCGTGCGTACTTGCCCGCATCGGCGTTCGCCCAGGTTTCGAGGGAGGGCGTGGCCGACGACAGGACCACGTGCGCACCCGCGATTGATCCGCGCAGGACCGCCATGTCCCGGGCATTGTAGATTACGCCTTCCTCCTGCTTGTAGGAAATGTCGTGCTCCTCATCTATGACGATCAGGCCGAGATCGCGAAACGGCAGGAAGAGCGCAGACCTCGCTCCGACCACGAGCTCTGCGTGGCCCTTCGACACCATCGTCCAGGCGCGTCGCCGCTCGGTCACCGTGAGACCGGAATGCCATTCGGCGGGCCGGGCGCCAAATCGCGTGCCCACGCGAGCCAAGAAGCCCTCGGTGAGGGCGATTTCCGGGAGCAGGACAAGCGCCTGCCGCCCGGCCTTGAGGCATGCCGCCACCGCTTCCAGGTAGACTTCCGTCTTTCCCGAACCGGTCACTCCTTTCAGGAGAGTGGCTCCGAACTGCCCGGACCGGACGCCCGCAACCAGCGCTCTTGCTGCCTCGGCCTGCTCGGCCGTCAGCGCAACTTCGGTCCTTTGCGGGTCCAGTCCGGGATAGGGCAGGTCGCGCGGGCTCTCCTCTTCGGTCACGACACCCTGTGCGACCAGCCCCTTGACGACGCTGGACGAAACGCCCGCCGCCTGCGTCAGCTCTCCAAGCGTGAAGGCGAGACTTCCGTACTCTTCAAGCGCCGCCACGACCCTTCTGCGCGCGGGTGTCCACCGCTCGGGCGCGTCCCGCGCGCCGCGACGATAGATGCGGCGCATCGACGGCGGGTCTCCTAGGCCTGGTGACCGCGTCGCGAGCCGCAACATCGCCGGCATCGGCGTCAGCGTGTATTCGGCGGCACGAGCCAGGAACGCCTTCGTCTCCGCACGCATCGGTTCCACGTCGTGGACCCGGATGACCTTGCGCAGCCTGGACTCCTCCACCCTCCCTTCGCCCGGTCCCCAGACCACGCCAAGAACCTTGCGCGGCCCAAGAGGCACCTCGACAAAGGAACCGTCAGTGCAGCCGCCAATGGGTGCCTTGTAGTCCAGAACGCTGCCGAGAGGCTGCGTCGTGAGGACCGATATCTGTTCGCCTTCATGGAATTGCCGCGTCACTTGAGCCTGCCTCGGCGTCGGGTAGATTGGGGTTCAGCCCGAAGGGCGTGTCGTATATGAGTGCCACGAAACCGGAACAGTCCGCCAGAGGGGTGCACCCATGAAGTTCTTCGTCGACACCGCCGACACCGACGCCATCCGCGAATTGAACGAGCTTGGCATGGTAGACGGAGTGACCACCAACCCGTCGCTGATTCACAAATCGGGCCGCGGCATCAAGGAAGTCATTGCCGAGATCGCTGAGATGGTCGACGGCCCGGTCAGCGCCGAAACCGTGGCGACGGATTTCGAGACCATGGTCCAGGAGGGCCACGAGGTGGCGGGGCTGGGCGAGAACATCGCCATTAAGGTGCCACTGACCTGGAACGGCCTGAAAGCCTGCAAGCGCCTTTCTGGTGAAGGTCACATGGTCAACGTGACGCTTTGCTTCTCCGCCAACCAGGCGCTTCTCGCGGCCAAGGCCGGCGCGACTTTCATCTCTCCTTTCGTAGGGCGTCTCGACGACATCAACATCGACGGGATGGACCTCATCTCGGACATTCGCGAAATCTATGACAACTACGGCTTCGAGACACAGATCCTTGCTGCCTCGATTCGCTCGGTCAATCACATGACCGAGGCAGCCAGAATCGGTGCAGACGTGGCAACCGCCCCACCCGGCGTGATCAAGAAAATGGCCGAGCACCCGCTGACGGACAAGGGCCTGAGCGCGTTTCTTGAGGACTGGGCAAAGACCGGGCAGTCGATTCTCTGAAGCCCCCGGCGCATCCCTGGAAGGCAAGAGCATTCGAGTCCGGAAATCGAGGCCACCGTTTCGAAGGTCGCACTTCAGCGGATCGCCTTCCTCACCTCGGCCACGAAGTCTTTGCCGCGCTCTTCGAAACTTTCATAGGCGTCGAAGCTTGCTGCCGCCGGCGCCAAGAGAACCGTGTCGCCTGGCTCGGAGTCCTTCGCGGCGCTCCGAACCGCCGTCGCCATGTCTGAGCAGACTTCGACCTCGACCCCCTCGAGCTCCCGCGCGACCTCCACTGCCTGCCCGCCGATTGCATAGGCCTTTACCACGGGGCCGAGGCTGGATTGCAGCGCTGAGACTCCGTCGTCCTTCAACTGGCCTCCTACGATCCAGCGGACACGCGGAAACAAGGCGAGCGATCTCGCCGCAGCATCCGCATTCGTCGCCTTTGAATCGTTGACGAACGTCACTCCGTTCCATTGCGCAACCACCTGTCCTCGATGCGGCAGACCCTCGAAACTCTGCATCCCTTCCTCGATGGCCGTGGGCGAGACCTCCAGCACCCGCAGAACCGCGTATGCTGCGCATGCGTTCTGGTGGTTGTGCTCTCCCGGAAGGCCCTGCATCTTCCCCAGATCGAAAGATGCGGACTCCTGGCCATCCTGCAGTTCGGCAAGGAGTCCGTCACTTGCGGTGACCGACCATCCTTGGCTGGCCGACGTCGCATCGGCAGTCACGCGAATGATCTGGCTGTCGCCCGACTCCCCGACAAGCCGGTTCGCGAGAAACTGCCCCTCGGTTTCGTCGATGCCGATCACGGCGACACCCGGCTGGCCCTCAAGGAACAGGCGCTGCTTTGCCGCAAAGTACCCACCCAGCCCGCCATGACGGTCCAGGTGATCCGGCCCAAAATTGGTGAAGACGGCGACATCCGGTGCCAGCGTGCGTGCAAGCTCAACTTGGTAGGACGACAATTCGAGCACAATCGTGCCATCTTTCCCGGGCGACTCGATGTCCAGGACGCCACGACCGATGTTGCCTGCGAGTTGACTTTCGCGGCCCGAAGCCACGAGGCAATGGTGAATCAGGGCGGCGGTCGTGGACTTTCCGTTGGATCCTGTCACCGCAACGATCCTCGGGAACTTTCTGTGACCGCCGCGGCCCGGAATGGCAAGCGAACGAAAAAGCAGGCCGACATCATTGTCGACCGGAATGCCAGCGGCCATTGCGGCTACAACATGAGGATGTGGCTGGGGATAGAGGTGAGGAATGCCAGGGCTCAGCACAAGTTCCGCCACACCGTTCCAAGCCCCGGGAACGGAAAGGTCGTGAAGCCTGGCACCTTCGCCTTCGGCGGTGACCCTCGCCTCTTCGCTGTCGTCCCAGCAGAGAACGTCAGCGCCGCCCGCCTTGAGCGAGCGCATGGCGGAGAGCCCGCTTCGCCCGAGACCGAGCACGGCGATTCGAGCGCCCGAGACCCCCTTGACCGGGATCACCCGGGCAACTCCCTGTCTCCCTGCACTGCGTGACTGCCAATCCCTGCGGCAGGATCCTTCGTGAACATTGGCACCAACGCGGATCTGCTGTGCATCGGACGCTTCACGTCGAAGTCCCTCCCGCCGAAATGCCCGCTTCGCGTGCCGCGGCAAGGCACGCGCCTGTCACCAATGAGCGATCGAACGGGACGGCTCTCCACCGCGATCCATGCCAGGCCGAACCGACGAGCAGGCATTGCCCTGCCTGGGTCCACCTTGCGCAATGACAGCGAGATCCCACCGCCTATCTCACCTTCAACGTGGCGAGGCCGACGAGGGCGAGAATCAGCGAGATTATCCAGAACCGGATCACGATCTGCGGTTCGGCCCACCCCTTCTTCTCGAAATGATGGTGGATTGGCGCCATGAGAAAGACCCGGTTTCCCGTGACCTTGAAGTAGCCGACCTGTATGATCACGCTGAGCGCCTCGACGACGAACAGCCCGCCTATGATCGCCAGCACGATCTCGTGCTTGGTCGCCACTGCAATTGCGCCAAGCGCGCCGCCTAGCGCCAGGGATCCAGTGTCTCCCATGAAGACGGCAGCCGGTGGAGCGTTGTACCAAAGAAACCCCAGCCCTCCGCCGATCAACGCGGAGACAAAGACGAGGATTTCGCCGGTCCCGGGCACGTAGTTGATGCCGAGATACTCCGTGAAGTCGGTCCGCCCCACCGCATATGCAATCACGCCCAGGGAACCGGCCGCAATCATGACCGGCATGATCGCCAGCCCGTCCAGCCCGTCTGTCAGGTTGACCGCGTTGGCCGCCCCGACGATCACGATCATCGTGAAGGGCACGAAGAAGATGCCGATGTTCCAGAGAAGACTCACCACCGGAATGGCCAGTTGATTCTGCAGGTCCGGAGGGTGCATCCATGTCGCCCAGATTCCGGCCACCGTCGCAATGGCGAAACCGGCAACCAGCCGCATGCGACCCGAGACTCCCGAATGCGAGTTGCTCGTGACCTTCTCGTAGTCATCCATGAAGCCAATCAGGCCGAAGGCCACTGTGACGAACAGCACCATCCAGACATAGCCAATGTCCAGCCGAGCCCAAAGAAGCGAAGCCGTCACGAGAGCTCCAAGGATCAGGACGCCGCCCATCGTCGGCGTCCCTGCCTTTGACTCAAGGTGGTTCTCGGGCCCGTCATCCCGAATGGGTTGGCCATGCTTCTGCTTGGTGCGCAGGAGATTGATCAGCGGGCGTCCGAAGAGAAACCCGAACGCCAGCGCCGTGAAAAAGGCGCCGCCAGACCTGAAGGTGATGTACCTGAACAGGTTGAAGAAATCTCCGCCATCCGAAAATGCAGTCAACCAATAGAGCATCAATTGAATTCCTTCTGTTCGTCCCCCACGTCCGCCCTGCCCAGGGCACGTATCGCCTCGGCCACGAGACTAACCTTCGAGCCCTTCGATCCCTTGACAAGCACGACGTCGCCTGGGGTCAGATGCTTGCGCACCGTTGCCGCAAGTTCCTCGGCAGTCTCGAACCACGAACTCCGCGGTTCGCCAGCCAGGACGTCGTGAAGCGCCCGCACTCTCTGCCCCACGCAAATGACGCGATCAATCCTTTCCATCGCGAAATGACCTGCAAGTTCAGAATGAAGCAGCGCCTCGCCGGCACCCAGCTCAAGCATGTCGCCCAGTATTGCAATCCTGCGCCCGCCGGCGGCGCCAGCCGTCGCAGCCGCCGGCTCGGAGGCCGCCAGCACCTTCATGGCCGCTTCCATCGATGCGGGATTTGCATTGAATGCGTCATCGATCAGCAAGATTCCAATGTTGTCGACGGGACCCAGGAGGATCGTCTCGCGTCGGCCACGGCCCTTCGGCACAGTCCAGCTGCCGATGTCGCGGACGGCAACGTCCAGATCCGCTCCCGCAAGGCTCGCCGCTCCGATCGCTGACATTGCGTTCATGGCAAGGTGCCGTCCGGGCGCCCCGATCTTCAAGTGGAACGAGCCGTGTTCAAACCTGCCCTCGACCACACTCGCTTCGGCGGTCAGCGTCACGCGCTCGGCTCGAAGCAGGGCCTGCACGCCCTCTCCGAACCCGACCTGGCGGGCCGCATGGAGCCGAGCCTCCGCCTCCAGGATCGGCGCCGTCTCCACGTCCGCGTTGAAGATTGCGACGCCGCCAGGTTCAAGTCCCTGGAAAACGGACCCCTTTTCGATGGCAATTTCCTCGATGCCCGAAAACGCCTCCAGATGTGCCGATGCAACGGTCGTCACGATTGCCACATGTGGCCTCGCCATCCGCGCGAGCGGCACGATTTCGCCGGGGCGGTTCATCCCGATTTCGATCACCGCGAATTCGGAACCCGGCGGCATGCGCGCCAAGGTCAGCGGAACGCCCCAGTGGTTGTTGAAACTCGCCTCCGAGGCGTGCGTCCTTCCCTGTCGCCCCAGGACATGCCGAAGCATTTCCTTTGTCGACGTCTTGCCCGCCGAACCGGTTACCGCGATCACCTTCGCTACCGTTCGCGAGCGCGAAACCGCTGCAAGCCGCTCCAGTCCTGTCTGCACTTCGTCGCAGATCAGAAGAGACGCATCCCGGCCAACACCCTCTGGCACCCGTGAGACCAGGGCCGCCGCCGCGCCCTTGCGGAATGCGTCCGCGACAAAGTCATGACCGTCACGCCTGTCGTGCAATGCGACAAACAGGTCTCCGGGTTCGAGCGTTCTCGTGTCGATCGACACGCCGGATGCCTCCCATGCGGCACCCCTCGAGATTCCGCCCACCGCAGCCATGGCCGTGCTGGAGGTCCAAAGCGCGCTCACAGGCCCTTGCCGTCAAGCACGGCCACTGCCATGCTCACCTGCTCCACGTCATCGAATGGCAGGACCGTGTCGCCCACGATCTGCCCGGTCTCGTGCCCCTTGCCCGCGACCAGGAGCGTGTCGCCTGCGCCAAGTGCGTCGACAGCACGCAGGATCGCCTCCGCCCGGTCGCCAACTTCGGCAACTTCGGAGGAACGGTCCCGCGCGCCCGCAAGGACTTCGGCCCTTATCAGATCCGGATCCTCGCTCCGCGGATTGTCATCGGTGACGAACACCACATCCGCATGATCCGCTGCGGCACGTCCCATCAGCGGTCGCTTGGCCCTGTCCCGATCACCTCCGGCGCCAAACACGACGACCAGCCGGCCAAGCACGTGGGGTCGAAGCGCACGCAGGGCCGTCGCCAGCGCCTCGGACGTGTGCGCAAAATCGACAAAGACGGTCGCACCGTTCTCTCGCCTGGCCGCAAACTGCATTCGTCCTCGCACGGGCTGCAGTGCGTGCATGGAATCGAACGTCTCCACAGGGTCCGCACCCGTTGATATGCAGAGGCAGGCCGCCAGCAACGCATTCTCCGCCTGGAAACCGCCGATGAGGCCCAGCCTCACCTGGTGTATGCGTCCGGCCCATTCAAAGCGCAGTTCCTGGCCTGTTGCATCATATCTCTGCCCAACGATCTGCAGCGCGGCGCTGCTCTTGCGTCCGACCGTCAGCAGGTCCTGACCATGCGCTTCCGCCACGTCGACCATCCGCACGCCCCAAGGATCGTCGACATTGACGACAGCCGTCCCGTCTTCCGGCAACACACGCGAGAACAGCCCTGCCTTCGCAGCGAAGTAGTCCTCGAGATCGGCATGATAGTCCAGGTGATCCCGACCGAGACTTGTGAAGGCCGCCGCCCTAAGGCGCACGCCGTCAACCCTTCGCTGAGCAAGACCATGGCTGGAGGCTTCCATCGCCACGTGAGAAATGCCCTCCTTGGCGAGCCGAGCCAGGGCGGCGTGCAATTCGATCGGGTCTGGCGTCGTATGCCCGAGCGGAGCGGTCCAGGCTCCCTCGATGCCGGTCGTCCCTACATTGACCGCTTCCGCACCCATCTCGCTCCAGAGTTGCCGGGTGAAGCTCGCAACGCTCGTCTTGCCATTCGTCCCGGTTATCGCAACCTGAACTTCCGGCTGCGCCTCGAACCAAAGCGCCGCAGCAAGCGCCAGAGCCTCGCGCGGTTCCTCGACGACCACAAGCGGTATGCTGCTGGAACCCAACGCACTGCCTGCAATCAAGGCACCTTCGCGATCGGTCAGAACGGCGCCGGCCCTGTTCTGCACAGCCTGGCCCACGTGACTCGCACCATGCTCCCTGGTTCCCGCAAGCGCCGCGAAGAGAAATCCCTCGCGCACCTCCCGGCTGTCTGCGGCAAGGCCGGTTATCCGGACTTCAGCGGCATTCCTTGCGGCCAGCCCGAGCGCAGCCAAGCTTCTGGATCTTGCCTGGGTCTGCATCGACACGGCCCCTGATCAGAACTGCGCCAACTCTACACCCTGCCTGGCGGGGCTTTCAATGTCGGGCGCAAGTCCTAGAATGGGCGCAGCACGACGAATGATCTCCGCGGCAACGGGAACTGCCGTCCATCCTGCCGTTCGCCGAGGCTCCGGACCGCTGGTTTCGACAGGCTCGTCGAGAACGACAACAAGCACGTACTTTGGAGCATTGGCCGGAAAGACGCCCGCAAACGTGGCAATGACCTTGTCGTCATAATAGCCACCCCCGGGCTTTGGCTTGTCCGCCGTCCCGGTCTTGCCCGCAACGTGGTATCCGGCGACCTCCGCTTGCCTCGCCGTGCCTCGTGTCACGACCTGTCGAAGGATTTCCCGCATGTGCTTCGACGTCTCGGCGCTCACGACCCGCTCGTCGGCTGTCTCCGCACCCTTGACGAGTGTCGGCACCACTTTCATGCCTCCGTTCAAGAGCGATGCATATGCCGCGCCGAGATGAAGCGGCGAGACCGAAATCCCATGGCCGTAAGACACCGTGATCATGTGGATTCCCGACCATTTCCTGGGTACGAGCGGCCGTGCGGTTCGCGCCTCGACCAGTTCGAGTGGCACCGGCGAGAGAAGGCCCAGGCGTTCAAGGAACTCCTTTTGCCTCTCCTCCCCGATCATCATGGCGATCCGGGCGGTTCCGATGTTCGAGGACTTGACGACCACGTCCTCGACGCTCAGGGTCGGCCCGTAGTTTCGAAAGTCATTGATCGAATGCCTGCCCCATCTGAGCGGACCCCTTGTGTCGATCAAGGTGTCTCGGGCAACCAGCTGCTCATCAAGGCCTTGGGCCACCGCAAAGACCTTGAAGGTCGAGCCCAGTTCATAGACGCCCTGCGCGGCGCGGTTGAAGAGCGGGCTGTCAGCCGCCTTGCCTGCCGCCATATGCGACTGCCTGTCGTTCGGGTCGAAGTCGGGAAGGCTGACGAGGCTCAGGATCTCCCCGTTTCGGGCATCCATCAGGACGGCGGTCGCCCCTTTGGCGTTCAGCACGCGCATTCCGCCTTCAAGCACGTGCTCGACAGCGGCCTGAACGGTCAGGTCCAGGGACAGGATCAATGGCACGTCACCGCGACCGGGATCACGCAATTCGTCATCCAGCGCCCTTTCGACGCCGGCAACGCCGACGAGTTCGGCTGCGCTCACTCCCTCGCGACCAAAGCTTGCCCCGCCCAGCACATGCGCGGCAAGCCGTCCGTTTGGATACAGCCGCATTTCCCGCGGCCCGAACAAGAGGCCAGGCTCGCCAATGTCCTGCACCGCATCCTGCTGCTCCGGACTGATCCGACGCCTGATCCAGAGGAACTTTCTCGATCCGGTGAACAGACGGTGCAAGCGTTCCTCGTCGAGACCGGGAAAGATCCGCGCCAGTTCCCGTGCCGCAACGTCCGGACTGACAAGGTGCTGCGGCTGGGCATAGACGGAATGAGTCGACAGGTTGGTCGCGAGAATGCGTCCGTTCCGGTCGGTGATGTCCGCGCGCGCGGCAACGATCTGGGTGCCGCTCGCCGCCGCCTTCGGTTCGGCTGGATCCGACGTGGCCAGAACCGCCATCTTTATGCCGACAGCAGCGAACGCGGCCAGGAACACCAGTCCCAGCGCCAGCAAGCGGCCCTCTGCACGTTCGCGCAGGACGTAGCGGCCGGCTTCGCGCCGCGCCGCGAGATTTCCGCGCTCGATCTCGTCCGGATTCTCGCCCGTCTGGCGCGCCGCAAGGATCCGGGCCAATGGCCGAATCGGAATTCTTGTCATTCGTCGCCTCCATCAAGCGAGACCGTCTGGGCTGGCGTCGCGGGGTACGGAATTTGATCGATTCGCCGGAAATTGCCGGGGCCAAGCTCAAGAAGCAGCAACCGGTCAAAGTTCTGGGTCGCCAAGTCTTCCAGCCGCTCAGGCTTGTTCAGGTAGGCCCACTCGGCACGCAACATCGACGCGCGCCCGCGCAGGTTCGCGATTTCCGTGTGCAATCCGTCCACTTCCTTCAGTCGCGCCTGGGTCTCGTAGTTCTGGCGATAGGCCCAGACTGCCAGCGCCAGGACCGCGGCTGCGGTGACAAGATAGAAAAGCGTCTTCAAGGCAGTATCTCCCTCGGCAGTCCCAGTCGCGACCGGTCTGCGGTACCTGCCGACGCTGCCGTGCGCCGACCGAGCCGCAACCTTGCAGACCGCGCGCGCGGGTTGCGCGCCACCTCTGTCGCAGATGGAAAGACCGCCTTGTTCCGGGCGACGAAGCGCGCTTCCTGCGCGGGACCTGCTGGCTGGTGCCGGCTTGCACGACGCCCCCGGCCCGAGCGCTCCTGGAAGAATCGTTTCACGATCCGGTCCTCAAGCGAATGGAAACTCACCACGGCAAGCCAGCCGCCGGGCCGAAGGGACCGTTCGGCGGCCTCCAGCCCGGCGGCCAGTTGAGTGAGTTCGTCATTCACCGCGATTCTGAGGGCCTGAAAGGTGCGTGTTGCCGGATGGCTTGCGCCCGGCTTCCGCCGAGGCATGACAGCCTCGATGATCTGTGCGAGCGCACGCGTCGTCTCGATCGGCGCATCCTTCCGCCGATTGACGATGGCGCGCGCTATCGCGCGCGCTGCCCGTTCCTCTCCATAGTGAAAGAGGATGTCTGCGAGCACCGTTTCGCTCACGCTGCCGACAATGTCGGCCGCACTTCTTCCAGTTCCGCTCATTCTCATGTCCAGCGGTCCGTCAAACAGGAATGAGAAGCCTCGCTCTGCCTGATCGAGCTGCATGGAAGACACGCCCAGATCCAGGACCACGCCGTCCAGATCCAGATTCGCATGACGATCCAGTTCGGAAAACGTCCCCTCGACGAGGTCCAGCCGGCCGCCATAGGCTTCGGCCCAGTCCGCAGCCATCTCAAGCACCGTCGGATCACGATCCACCGCGATCACCCGATCCGCACCTGCATCGAGCAGGCCCCGGGAATGTCCCCCCGCTCCAAAGGTTCCGTCGAGCCAAACGCCGTGCACGGGCGCGCACATTGTCAGGATGGCGTCAAGCAGAACGGGAACGTGCGGCGACTCGGCGACCTCGCGGGCGGCGGCAGACATCGCCTAATCGCCTTCACCGTCTTCCAGAAGGGTCCAGATGTCAGCGCCTTCCGGCATCGTGTCAAGCAATTCGTCTATCGGGGCCTCCGAAGCCGTGTAGGTTTCGGGTTTCCAGATCTGGAACGTGTCGCCCATCGCCACGAAGTAGGCCTTGTCCTCGATGCCAATTTTCTGGCGCTGCTTGAGAGGAAGGACAATGCGCCCCGTCTCGTCAACAGACGCGGAAAGTGACTGGCCGTTGAAGAGACGCTCCAGGGCACGACGCTTGCGGGAGCCGCGTGGCATCCGGCTGATCCGCTCGTCCACCTCGTTCGCCGCATCGATCGTGAAGCACTCCAGGAAGTCCCGTCGACTATCGCCGTACACGATGACGAATTCGGGCATCTTGCCCTCCGACCAGTTCGGATCGCCGTCGCGCAGCACGGCGCGGTAGCTGGCGGGTATCGACACTCGCCCCTTGGCGTCCACCTTTTGAGCGCCCTCGCCTCTGAATCTCCGAACCACTGTCCCGCAGAGCCTCCTGTTCCGGTCCCTCAAACGGAGAACGGCGGATCGGATTGCTGCCAGAGTATCCGATCCGCCGCCCTCGTCCCGTTACCGGGAAGGTCCAGCTGCGCGCGCCACCTGGGGGGATGTCTGCTCGCCCGCGCGCCGGATCTTTCGTGTCGGATGAGGGGAGCCTGTATGAAACCTCTTGCCTCGTTTCCGGGATCGTTTCGTCCCGATTTCCGCCCCACTCGTTCCGGTGTCAGGGATACTACATGGGAAAACATGGAATGCAAGCAGAATTTTTCAAGAATTCTGGACATATGGACCTGACTTTAGCAAGTTGGATCTATATGTTGTGACTTTTGACCAAACTTCTGCATAGAATCGCAATATGTACTCGAAATAATTTTCCCACGATTTCCCAACATTCTTTGGAATCATGCCTGAATCCTGCCGAATCAGTCTCGCGCCGCGAACATGATGCACGCTCAAGAGCATTCTCGGGAACCAGGCGCATCGAGCATCGGCAAGGCCGTCACGACGAGTGCGTTCAGGGCGGCCCACGACACCCGCCCAAGCGCCCGTTCCCGGTCCGTCCTTCAGAACGACCGGGACTTGAAGGCTGCGAGCGCACGTGCGCGGCCCTCTGCCAGGTCCACGACCGGCTCGGGATAGGCATCCGATGACGACAACCCCCAGCTTTCCGGCACCGCATCAAAGTAAGACAGAGCGGTCGCGGCCGGGGTGGCCTCGCCTTCCGCGATCCAGCGACGCACATATGCGCCGTCACCATCGAATTTCCTCTGCTGGGCATCCGGATTGAACACCCGGAAGTAAGGCGCTGCATCGGGGCCGCTTCCCGCCGTCCACTGCCATCCCATGGCATTCGAGGCCGGGTCCCAGTCGGTCAGGCACTCCTCGAACCAGCGCTGCCCCACCCGCCAATGGGTCATCAGATGCTTGGTCAAGAAACTGGCGACGATCATGCGAGCACGGTTGTGCATGTATCCAGTGACGTAGAGTTCCCGCATCGCCGCATCAACAATGCGCACGCCCGTTCGCCCCTGCCGCCACGCGCGCACTTCGGTCGTGCCGTCATCCTCGGACCAGGGAAATCGGTCCCATCCCTCCCGCCAGTTGCGGTCGAGGATCCATGGCGTGTGCCAGGCAAGGTGATACGCGAACTCGCGCCATGCGAGTTCCTTCAGGAAGGAAACCGCTCCTGGCCTGCCTTCCCGGGCCGACGCGACCCCTGCGTGCCAGCACGTGGCGGGGCTGATCTCGCCCCATGCCAGATGCTCCGAAAGACGGGATGTTGCCGGCACCGCCGGGTAGTCCCTTTGCTCGCAGTAGTCGTCCATTCTCTCCTCGGCGAACGACGCCAGACGGTCTTGGGCGGCGCGCCAATCGTCACGCCAATCGTCACGTGGGAGACCACGGACGCGCCGCGCCGCATCGGCCGCGCAAGGTCCCAATCCGCGACCTCTGCGCTCGTCGGCCAGGTTGCAGGTGCCGGCAGTCGCCCGGGACGGGCCAACGGGGATGTCACGTTGGCGCCTTCGATGGCCCGCCAGAATGCAGAGTAGACCTGGAAGTGCGTTCCGGCCTTGGTCAGGACAGACCGCGGTTCGAACAGGACGCTTCCCGCAACGGATGCTCCGTCAATGCCCGCTTCCTGCAGTGCGGCCTTCACGGCCCTGTCGCGCGCAACCTGCGGCGCATCGTAGGCCCTGCTCCAACGGACCGCAGTTGCTCCTGCCTCGGCCGCCACATCAAGCAGCGCGGCTGCCGCAGGCCCGCGACGACAGATCAGCCGCGAGCCTGTGGAATCCAGCGACCTTGCGAATGCTTGCACACCCAAGCCCAACCGCCACAGAGGTGCCGCGCCGTAGGATTCGAACACCTCATCCAAGACGAAGACGGGAATCACCGGGCCTCCCGAATCCATTGCCGCCGCGAGCGCAGGATTGTCTGAAAGCCGCAGATCCTTCCGCACCCACCAGATCACCGGATCACGCACATTTCCTCCGTCAGCATTCGCGCAGTCCTCGAAACACTCCAAGCGTGCCGCGAAAGCACTCCATGACAAAGAGAGGTACTGGACGTCCGGTCGGCAGCGCAACGCCTTTCGACCCCGATGGCAACGCCAGCACCAGCATCCGCCGGATCCGACGGAATCGCCCGGCTCGATGCGACCTGCCTCCGGGTCACGAAACGTCTCTTCAGCACCATGCGCCACATCGGCGGCCGATGTCCCGACATCGCAGACGCGGCGCTTGTCGGGCTGGAGGTCACGGCCAGGGCCGCCGCGGGCAATCCGCCGGGGCCGTTCACCTTTCGGACGGCTGGCATCTGTCAGCCCGCATTGCAGGAGTCGCCCTACCAAGCGCCGAACCCGCAGCTACGCGACCCGAGACCGCCGTCGGCCAGGACTGTCAGGGCGAAACTGATCGAACGGGTCGGCGACGTGCCGGCTACAGCACGCGGTCAAGCGCAGTGATCAGCCGAGAGACCTCGTCCTGGCTGGTGTAGTGCGTAAAGCTCAGCCGCAACACGCCGTGGGCCGGATCGATGCCCATGGCTTGCAGGGGCCGGACCGCGTAGAAATCCCCTCCGCCCGCCATGATGCCCATCGGTGCAAGCGCTGCCGCCAGATCCTCTCCTGGCCGTTCGGAAAGGACTCCAACGGTCGGCGCCCGGTTCCGGGCATCGCGAGGTCCAATCAGGCGCACGTCGTTCCGTCCAACGAGAAACTCAAGCAGCGGTTGGAGCAGCAACTCTTCCCGAGTCCGCATGGCATCGTGCACGGCACGCGCGCGCTTGGCCGGACCAAACGCTCCGCCTCCAATCGACTCGAAGAGCGCATCCACGTAATCCGCCATCCCGGCACAGGCCGCGACCTGGGCGTGATCCGGTCCTGCAGGCACAAACCGCTTTGTCAGATCCCCGTCATTGAAGAAGTGTCCCTGGTTCGGCAAGGCCTCACCCAACGCACGGCGCATAACCATAATGCCTTGATGCGGCCCGTAGGTCTTGTAGGCAGAGAAGAGATAGATGTCCGCGCCCAGCGCACCGACATCCGGAAACCCGTGCGGCACATAGGAAACGCCGTCGACGCAAACGACCGCCCCGGCGTCGTGAGCCATGCTTGCAATGGCAGCGACATCGTTGATCTCGCCGACGACATTCGAACAATGCGGAAAGCAGAGCAGTGCAGCGCCGTCCAGCAGAGGCTCAAGCGTGCAAGGGTCCAGATGCCCGGTGCCCGGGTCGATGCGCCACTCGCGGACCTTGAACCCGGACGCCTCGAGCCGCCGCCAGGGGCCGGAGTTGGCCTCGTGATCCTGGTCGGTCACGACTATGGTCGCGCCTTCGGCCAGCCACGCGCGAAACGCCTGCGCCAGGACATAGGTGTTTTGGGTCGTCGACGGACCGAAGCTCACTTCATCCGCATCTACGCCCAGCATGCCAGCGAGCCGCGTTCGCGCCTCGTCCATCTCCTCGCCCGCCAACCTGCTTGCCTCGAACGGGCCGTATGGCTGAACTTTCCTCTCCCGGTAGAATCGTTCGAGACGCTCCATCACGAACCGGCAGGTCCAAGATCCTCCTGCGTTCTCGAAGAATGCCTGATCCTGCAGGGCCGGCTCGGCAAGCGCGGGGAACTGTGTCCGCACGAAATCGATGTCAAGCTCGCTCATGGACCGAGACCAAATCTGCCGATTCGGCACTCGTCAAGCCTCCGCCTGCGGCGGGCGCTGCGCGGCGGGCATGCGGTCGACCGGCACCGCGCAATCGTCTTGTTGCCGTCCGTGCGGCGCCGGGTCTCCCGGGGCGTTGCCTGTCCACCCTGCCCAGTGCCGGGACGGCAACATCCGAGCAGGCGGGACGGCAGCACGCATTGACCTGAGAACGGCCTTGAGTGACTTGGCAATCAGGGGGGACCGGCCTGCGTCCTGTCCCAGCAGACCTGGCCGGGATCCCATCCTCCCGCAGAACCACGTGCAGCACGCGCACAGCGAACATTCCATCGCCTGAAGGCGACGGCCAAGCCTCGGACCAACGTCCCTACCTGGCGAACCGAGGCTGGTTCCCAGCCCCAATGCGAGAAACCTGCAGGCTCCGGTCACGCCTGTCCGCAACGAGCGGGCATTCCCCCGCCGCGCGAACGCGGCAGTCCCCTGTGCGATTTCTATGGGTTGAAACCCGCCCGCGCGCGTGTATAAGCCCGCCACTCGCCGCAAGCCATGCCATTGGCGCAACCTCTCGTGGACGGGCGCGGCGACATTGCCCCTCCTTTGAAGTGCGCCTGAAAGAACGGAGACGACATGCCGCTGTATGAGCATGTGATCATTGCGCGTCAGGACCTGTCCAACGCGCAGGCTGAAGGGCTGGTCGAACACTTCGGAACGGTTCTCGTGGACAACGGCGGCAAGGTCGTCGGCAACGAGTACTGGGGCGTAAAGACCATGGCCTACAGGATCAACAAGAATCGAAAGGGCCATTACGCATTCATCAAGACGGACGCACCGGCACCTGCCGTGCTGGAGATGGAACGCCTGATGCGCCTTCATGAAGACGTCGTCCGGGTCCTGACCGTCAAGGTCGACGGGCACGAGGAAGGCCCTTCGGTCCAGATGCGAAGGGCCGAAGAGCGCGAATCACGCCGCGAACGCGGCGAACGACGCTGAGGAGGGAATTCTCATGGCTACGAAACCATTCTTTCGCCGCCGCAAGGTCTGCCCCTTCTCCGGCGACAACGCGCCAAAAATCGACTACAAGGACACCAAGCTCCTGCAACGCTACATGTCGGAGCGAGGCAAGATCGTGCCGTCACGAATCACCGCCGTGTCATCGCGCAAGCAGCGCGAGCTGGCCCGCGCAATCAAGCGTGCACGTTTCCTTGCGCTTCTTCCCTATGCAGTGAAGTGAGGACGGAAACCAATGCAAGTCATCCTTCTTGAACGCATCGCAAAGCTCGGCCAGATGGGCGACATAGTCTCGGTCAAAGATGGCTATGCACGCAACTTCCTGCTGCCGCAAAAGAAGGCGCTCTGGGCATCCGAGGCAAACATCAAGCAGTTCGAAGAACAAAAGGTGCAGCTTGAAGCGCGAAACATCGAGACCCGCAAGGAGGCGGACGCGCTTGCCGGCAAGTTCGACGGCAGGCAGTTCATCGTGATTCGGCAAGCTTCGGACGGCGGGTCTCTCTACGGATCGGTCACGACCCGCGATGTGGTTGATGTCGCATCCGAGGCAGGCTTCGCGCTCGACAAGCGCCAAGTGGCGATTGAAGCGCCGATCAAGGAACTCGGCGTGCACAGCGTGGCAGTCAAGCTTCATCCGGAGGTCGAGGTTCAGGTCCAGTTGAACGTGGCCCGTTCGGAGGACGAAGCCGAGCTCCAGGCCAAAGGCATCAACATCGCCGAGCAATCCGCCGAGGACGAGGCCAAGGCCGAACTCGAAATCGCGGAGCTCTTCGATGAGATCGGCGCCGCCGAACTCGACGAATTGCAGAAAGTTGGCGATCCCGAGGACGAGGAAATGGCGGGAGCGGTGGCAGTCGAGGACACGGAAACGGACCCTCGTGCAGCCAGCGACTCGCCTGTGGACGACGCAGCCGGAAGCGAGCAGGTAGCCGGTCCGGGAGCGGGCAACGACGAACGCAGGGAAGCCGGAAGCTAAGAGCCTGCGCGGGAACGCTTCGGAACGGGCAACGCCTCCGGACAATCGCGCAGGGCTTACTGCCTCCGCCTCGCAAAGTTGCGGAGCTGCCAGTGACCGTTTGCATGGCGCAAGGCAAGAGCTTAGCGTTCCGTCATGTGCGGACGGTTTGCCCTGACGCTGCCCCATGAGGCCATGGCCGACCTATTTCGTGCCGTTCCGGCGAACGACCTGCCGGACTCCCCGAACTACAACATCTGCCCGACCGACAGCATACATGCCGTTACTTCGGAAGACGGAATCAGGCGTCTCCGGCCGCTGCGATGGGGCTTCCTTCCTCACTGGTACAAGACTCTGACCGACGGGCCGCTGCTCATAAACGCCCGCGCGGAATCCATCGCCCGAAAGCCCGCGTTCAGGGATGCATGCCGCAATCGTCGTTGCCTCGTTCCGGCATCCGGATTCTATGAATGGACACGCGACTCCGACAACAACCGCCTGCCGTGGTACATTCACGCAAGGTCGGATCGCCCGTTGGCCTTCGCCGGCATTTGGCAGGATTGGGAACGGGGCGAGTCTTCAATTGCCTCTTGCGCGATCGTCACGACGTCTGCAAACAGGGCGCTGGCCGGGATCCATCACCGCATGCCGGTCATTCTGGATGCACGGGAGTGGCCGCTCTGGCTTGGCGAGGCTGGCAAGGGCGCCGCCGCAGCAATGAATCCCGCGCCGGATGACGCCCTCCAGTTCCACCGGGTGCATGCCGCGGTGAACTCGAGCCGCGCAAAAGGGGCGGAGCTCGTCCTGCCTGCCTGAACCCGCCGAAGCGCTCACGGTCCCGTTCCAAGTTCCGGAGGGTTCAGGTCCTGCGAAGCCGGATGACGACGTCCACCTTCGATATCTCGGCGCCATCGGGTGCTCCGGGCAGCCGGCGGATCTCCAGTTCGTCAGCGGGTGCGTCCGAAAGCCGTCCCTCGTCTTCCCAGTAGAAGTGCGGGTGGTCGTCGGTGCGGGTGTCAAAGTAGCTCTTTGTGCCGTCGACGGTAATTTCCTGAAGCAGCCCGGCATCGCAGAACGCCCGAAGCGTGTTGTAGACCGTTGCCAGCGACACCGCCTCTCCGACGTTTCTCGCCGCTGAATGCAGGCTTTCGGCCGTGACATGCCGATGCTGCCCGTCACCGACAAGAAGCTTGGCCAGCGCGACCCTCTGCCGCGTCGGCCTGAGCCCCGCCTTGCCAAGCCATTCTGAACTGAGTTCGTGGAGCATCATGCCCGCCGGTCCAGTCCCCGTTCCCCCTGAACATAGTGGAAAGTCCGGCTCAGGTTCAATCGAATTCCGGCGTTGTGACCACATTGCCGGCCATTGGCGCCCCCCTTGCACCACGATCCATGCCCCTGTTATTGGGCGAAACAAGCTATCATCATCGTTGTCCGGAGGCAGTGCCAAAGTGACGGAATATCCGACATCGTTCGACAAGGCGGGTCTCATGGCCTGCGCACGGGGCGAGCTTTTCGGCCCCGGCAACGCACAGTTGCCTGCGCCTCCCATGCTCATGATGGACAGGATCACCGAAGTCAGCGGCGATGGCGGATTGCATGGCATGGGCCACGTCGTTGCGGAGTTCGACATCAACCCCGATCTCTGGTTTTTCGATTGCCATTTTCCTGGCAACCCGATCATGCCTGGTTGCCTTGGCCTGGACGGTCTTTGGCAGCTTACGGGCTTCAACCTTGGATGGCGCGGATGGAAGGGCCGCGGATATGCGCTGGGCGTCGGCTCGGTCAAGCTCACCGGCATGGTGCGGCCGGATCGCAGGCTGCTGAGGTACTTCGTTGACTTTACCAAGGCAATGAAAACGCGCCGACTGACCATGGGAGTTGCCGATGGCCGGGTGGAAGCGGACGGCGAGACGATATATGAAACCAAGGACATGAAGGTTGCTCTTTCCGAGAGTTGACCAAGGGAGAAGCGCGCATGCGTCGAGTCGTCATCACCGGCCTCGGCATCGTCTGCCCGATCGGCAACGACTGCACCGAGGTTGCCGCCAGCCTCCGAGCGGGCCGATCCGGAATCACGTTTCGGCCGGACTATGCCGAGCTTGGGTTCCGGAGCCAGATTGCCGGCATACCGGACATCGTGCTGGAAGACGTGATCGACAAGCGCCAGTTGCGGTTCATGGGGCCGACCGCCGCCTACGCCTATCTTGCCATGGAACAGGCAATCGCCGACAGCGGGCTTGAGGACGGCGACGTCTCCAACGAACGCACGGGGCTCGTAGCCGGCTCGGGAGGGCCCTCTACATCCAACTTCTTCACCGCCCACCAAACCGTTGTCGAAAAGGGTGCGCCAAAGCGGATGGGCCCTTTCATGGTAACCCGCTGCATGTCGTCAACCGTATCCGCATGCCTCGCCACGCCATTCAAGATCAAGGGGCTGAACTACTCGATCACGTCCGCGTGCTCGACCACGCTGCACTGCATCGGCAACGGCACCGAGCAGATTCAGCTTGGCAAGCAGGACATCGTTTTCGCCGGAGGCGGCGAGGAGGTCGACTGGACACTCTCGTGCCTGTTCGACGCCATGGGCGCGATGAGCTCGAAGTACAACGACACGCCAACGGAAGCCGCGCGCGCCTTCGATGAATCCCGGGACGGCTTTGTGATCGGTGGCGGAGGCGGGATGATCGTGCTTGAGGAACTGGAGCACGCGAAGGCACGCGGCGCCAGGATATATGCGGAAGTGACGGGTTACGGCGCAACATCCGACGGCTTCGACATGGTCGCTCCGAGCGGCGAAGGCGGCGAACGGTCGATGCGAATTGCGACCTCGAACCTGGGCGAACGCAAGGTGGACTACATCAACGCCCACGGCACGTCGACGCCCGTCGGCGACGTGGTCGAGGTCGAGGCGATTCGGCGCGTGTTCGGGGAGGATCACGCCCCGATCTCGTCGACCAAGTCGATGACCGGCCACTCGCTTGGCGCAGCCGGCGTGCACGAAGCGATCTATTCCCTTCTGATGATGGAGGGCGGATTCATCGCGCCGTCAATCAACGTCAACACGCTTGATCCGGCGCTCCGGCCCGAAGAGATCGTCACCGAGACGACGAAGACCGAGCTGGACACGGTTCTCTCCAACAGCTTTGGCTTCGGCGGCACGAACGCCTCCTTGGCGCTAAGCAAGTTTCACGGGTGAGTGCTGTGCCAGGACTGATGCAGGGAAAGCGCGGGCTGGTCATGGGCGTGGCAAATGACCGGTCGATCGCTTGGGGCATCGCACGTGCGCTGGCTAACGAGGGCGCGGAACTTGCTTTCTCCTACCAGGGCGAGGCGTTCGGCAGACGGGTCGATCCCCTCGCCGGAAGCGTTGGGTCGGACATCCTGGTCGATGTCGACGTCACGGACGCTTCCTCGATCGAGGCGTGCTTTCGGACTCTGCGGGACCTTTGGGGGCGGCTTGATTTCCTGATCCATGCCATTGCCTATTCGGACAAGGCAGAGCTCACCGGGCGATTCGTCGAGACGAGCCGCGAGAACTTCCTGAATTCGCTGAACATCTCATGCTACTCCTTTATCGAGGTCGCCAGGCAGGCCGAGGCCCTGATGACGGAGGGTGGCACGCTCGTCACGCTTACGTACATGGGCTCGAACCGTGTCCAGCCAAACTACAACGTGATGGGAGTCGCGAAAGCGGCCCTTGAGTCGTCGGTCCGCTACCTCGCGAACGATCTCGGACCGAAGGGCATACGTGTCAACGCGATCAGCCCGGGTCCGATGAAGACACTGGCCGGCGCAGCGATCGGCGGCGCGCGCAAGACCTTCAAGACGATAGAGGCCAACGCGCCTCTGCGCGCGAACGCAACGCTTGAGACGGTGGGGGGGACTGCGGTGTACCTCTGCTCGGACCACGGTGCCTCCACGACCGGCGAGATCATCCGCGTCGACGGCGGCTATCACGTGCTCGGAATGTTCCAGGCGGAAAGCGCACAAGGCGTGTGACGCCGAATGCCCCGAGCCGTATCGGGCAATCAATGCGTCTGGGGCTGGCCCGGGATCCTGCTTGACCTCCGTCGCGAGTTCTCCGGCCAGTTTTCGCATGGAACCAACCGGCATGCGCGCGTCGGCAGATGGCCATCTTGGACGGGGACTGGCGACGGCAAACTTGAGAGCGGCCGAACAACGGGCGCTTTCGCGGGCCGGACTGCGACTTGGGCGACAGGAATGGCTGCCGGGATCCTCGGCTTGGAGGCCGCCATTGATAGCGCCAATATCCGGCACTTCGTGCGCCTCGATGCACAACAGGATCGACAGCACGATCATGTCCGCAGAAACGGCCTTTTCGCATGGGAAGCCGATCGGGGTGCCACATGGCGGCTGGAGCACATCCAGGGCCGTCTCCCCTGCCACGGACAGGGCCGGGGGGGGGGTCAGTCGCCTGACCGATCTCCCCGACTCGCTCTTCAGACGGGTAGAGACGATGCAAGCAGGGGCGTCGAGCCGTCCGCCAAGATGGAAAGCAGGCGATGCCATCACTGCTCAGCCTGGATTCGACGCTGGAATGCCAGCGAAACCGTCGGCCACTCTGCACGCCCGAAACTTCTTTCGGATGCACGCCTTCGGAACCAAGCAGTGGTTCGTGACCATGCGCGAAGGCCACCCGGACACGGCTGGCGGGAAGGCGCACCATCTTGCATCCGGGACGGGTCAGGATACGGTACGGCTGCAATCTGCACAGGAGGAAATGGTGGTCCACGATCTCAAGGCCTTTGCCAACGCAATTGCGAGCACTGCGGAGCACCTGTTCACATCAGGGCAGACGGCCCACAAAGCCGAAGACCTTGAAGCCATCGCCCCCTCGACCGAGCAACGGCGCACCGTCGAGATCGCCGAACTCGGATGACGCCGCTACACCCCTTGCCTCGGTTGATGGTCGCGCCGAACGGTGCGCGGCGGGGCAAGGCGGACCATGACTCGTTGCCGATCACGCTGGAGGAAACCGTTGCGACGGCCGTGGCGTGCCAGAAGGCCGGTGCGGACGGCTTGCACCTGCACGTGCGCGACAAGGAAGGCAAGCACAGTCTAGACACGGGGCTGTACAGAGAAGCGATCGCAACCCTCGAACAGGCGGTACCCGACCTGTTCCTTCAGGTGACGAGCGAGTCGGCAGGTCGCTACAGCGCCGCCGCCCAGCGAGCAATGATCCGCGATTTGCGGCCACGCTCGGTGTCCGTCGCCCTTCGCGAAATGCTCCGCACTCGCACCGAGACGCCAAACGCGCGGGCATTCTACGCCTGGGCGCAAGGCGAAGGCATCGACGTGCAACACATTGTATACTCGGCGCGGGAATTGAAATGGCTGCAGGAGTGCATCGACCAAGGGGTGGTTCCGGGCACTCATCACCAGTTGCAGCTCGTGCTCGGATCGTACGCGGGATCGGTGCTGCCGCGCCCGCACGATCTTGAATCCTATATGGTGCCGCTCGATGCGCGAAGGGCCGATCTGACATTCGACTGGATGGTTTGCGCGTTCGGTTCGGCCGAAACTGGCTGCCTGGCGCACGCGGCAACGCTGGGTGGCAAGGTGCGGGTCGGTTTCGAGAACTCGCTCTGGAATGCAGACGGATCCCTTGCACGTGACAATGCCGAGCGCGTGGCAGAGGTCCGAGCCGTGCTAGACGAGACTGCGGCAGTCGACGAGGCGGGCCAGACCGTTTCGCCCCGCAGCAGATGAGGAAAGGTCTTGCCCGCATCCGTGATGGTCCGTGTGACCTCCGCCGCGAACGGACCCACAGGACCTTCTGATGGCCGTCACCGATGTCCACGAAGCGATGGCGCAGACGGGCCGGCATGAAGCCGGTGTCCGCGCATCGAGGCTCGGACTGAACGCCGGCGCCCTCTGCCAGGGTCCGGCCTTCGAGAATCGTGACCCGTGCGTCGCAGTTGTGGCTGTGCATGAGTGCCGCGAACCCGGCCGGAAGCGTGGTCGTGCAAGTAGAGAACGGCGGGGCATCCACGTGCTCGCGTCCGACCATCAGTCCGGACTCGATACCGCCGCCCCTGGCAAAGGGCGCAATCGACGCGTAAGGCACGATGGCTGCTTCGCCAATGGAGATGTCCACGCTTGGAGAATCTCCGCACGAGATTGCGGTGACCTGACGGTCAGTCGAGTCATGCATGCAATCTGCGCAAGCAGCGAAACAGCAGGAAGCGGGATCAGGTGCAGAGCGAGATCTTGAACATCATCGCCCCGGTCTTCGTGGTTGCAGGGATTGGGTTTTTCCTGGAATTTCGCGGCATTGGCTTCCAATCCGAAACGCTGACCCGACTTGCGACGCTGATCGGGACGCCGTCCTTGGTGTTCTCATCCTTGACGAGCACTGCCCTGCCCAGCGACTCGCTCGGCCACATTGTGGCAATCAGTTCGACTGCGGTCATCGTGGCCGGTGCGCTGGCCTTGGCCGCGCTTCTTGTCCTGCGCCTGCACTGGCGGACGTTTCTGTCGTCCTTGTCGCTCCCCAATGCTGGAAACGCCGGATTGCCGATCGTCTTTTTCGCCTTTGCCGAGCCTGGGCTGGCGATCGGCGCGGCATTTTACTTCGTCGTCACGCTCGTGCAGTACACTGTTGTCCCCGCCGTCGTATCCGGCGATCCGGGCCTTCGGAAACTGCTTCGCTTGCCATTGGTTTGGTCAGTCATGGCGGTGCTCCTGTTCCGAATCACCGATCTGCCGATTCCGACTGTCGTCGCGGACGTGACCGCGCTTCTGGGCGGAATCATGATCCCGGTGATGCTGATCCTGCTTGGTGGTGCCCTGGCACGGCTGAAGGTCGACGATGTTGGCACGTCCGCATTGCTTGCAGGCGCACGGCTTGCGATCGGGGTAGCTACCGGCCTGACGCTGATCACGGTCTTCAACCTCGAAGGCGTGGAGGCAGGCGCGATCTTTCTGCTGTCCGCAATGCCCTCTGCGCTGATCACCTACGTGATCGCCGAACGCTATGGCCGCAGCCCTGAGCGCGTCGCCGGACTTGTTGTCAGCTCTACCGTTCTGAATTTCGCGTGCCTGCCGCTATTGATCACGGCTGCGATCCGACTTGCCGGAACGTAGGTTCATGCCTTCGCCGTCCGATATGCGGCGATTGACCGCTGGCACGTTCCGCCGCACCTTGTGCAACACCATCTCGCGGATCAGATCGAAGCGATTTCCGGTTCGGGCGATCCGGCCAAGCGGGCCGAGGCGAGTCGTGGCCGTCATCGGCTCATTGGCGCCAATCACGTCGGGCCGCACGGTGGAACGTGGCGCCGTTTGCGAAGGGTCGGCCAATCCTTCCCAGAGATAGATGATGCTGATTCAGATTCGGCGTTTCCCTTGCAAGGTCTCGACCTGCTCCAGTTTTCTGTCTCGCCGCTTCTTCGCCCAGTCTGCGATCTGCGCCGGTCGCCTTGTCCCTGCCGCTATTCCGGGCCTGCCCGTGCCGACGGCCGAAGGCCTTCGACATCAGCCTTGAGGCGGACCGCCTGCCCGGCATCGAGCGGCACGAGCGGCGGCGCCATGCGCGTCCAGCTGTCGTCTCCGCTGCGCCAGGCTTCCATCTGTTTCATGGCCGCCATCAGCGGATATCTTGATGCCACCGCGCGGGCCGCCTTCACCATTGCGAACGCATCGCTGTCAGGTCCTCCGGCAGCGGCCATCGCAGCGCGCGAGTAGGCCCCGAACGCGTTCGTCGATCCCGAGATGATTCCGGCGCAGCCACCGGCCAGCCCATCGAACAGGAACGCCTCGCTTGAAGGATAGACGTCGAAGCCCGCATCGACCCCTCCCGTGGCTTCAGCGAAGGCGAGCGACTGCGACAGGTCGCCACTTGAGTCCTTTAGGCCTGCAATCACCGGCCCGAAGGCTTGCTTCAGCCGCACAACGACATCAACCGGGATTGGCGTCATCGACATCTGGGGAAAGTGGTAGAGATAGACACGCAGCCGGTCATCGCCGACCTTCTCAACAAGCCGCGAGAAATAGGCGTAGAGGCCCTCGTCGCTGGGATCCTTGTAGTAGAATGGCGGTAGCGCGAGCACGTTCGCGAACCCCGCGGAAATCGTCGCCGACGTCAGGTCGACAGCATCCTGCGTCGCGCAGGATCCGGTTCCAAATATCACGCGGCTCGGATCGAACCCAGCGTCGGCGAAGGCGCCGGGAAGCGCCATCCGGTCGCGATGGGCGATCGAGTTTCCCTCGCCCGTCGTTCCGATCGGAGCCACGCCATCGCAACCTCCCGCCGTGATCAGGTGCCGGCAATAGGCGACGAGCTTTTGGACATGGAGTGTGCCGTCCTGCCGAAACGGTGACACGGCAGCCGCATAGATCCCTCGTCTGGCCTTTGACATGTCCCTTCGCTCCATTCTGCGGCTTCCGAGCCCGAATTGCTGTCGCGCATGGCAAAATGCGTTCCGCACCTGCCGCATCGGGTAACTGTGCGTATGGACCTTCGCCGCGTTGAAGCGCTTGTCGGTCATGAACGCCATCGCCCGTTGGGTGGCCTGCCCGCCCTCCCCCGAATGCCGTAAAGGGAGATGATGTTGACGGCAAGATGGCCTTGGTCAAGTTCAAGCGGCTTCTTCGGAGAGACCGCGCGGCGGATATTGCCGCCCCGGTTGGTCATGTGCGGGGCCATTTGACTGACTCCTCGTTGCCTGCGCAATCCACAACATGGCGCGCACCCTTGCCGCCGGTGGGATCATTCGCGTGCGCAAGCGCCTCCTCGGCCCGGTCGCTTACGGAACTTGCCCCCGGCGACTCCGCCGTTGCTGCCGGCAATTGCCCGATCGGACCGGAGGCCATTTTGAGATTTGCTCAGCCCGCGCCTCTATGCGACTCGTTCATTCCCTTGTTGACTTCGTGATCGGAGTGCACTCTTGGTACATTCAGGCGTGACGCAAATTGACGAGCCAATGCGGCACCTGAAATCCGATCGCACGACGCTACTGGAGGAGGGCTGACACTTGATCGACCTGTACACATGGACCACTCCGAACGGTCGCAAGGTCTCGATCATGCTCGAAGAGCTTGGCGTCGACTACACCGTGCATGCCATCGACATCTCGAAAGGCGAGCAGTTCGCGCCCGAATTCCTGAGGGTCGCCCCCAACAACCGCATTCCGGCGATCGTTGATCGCGACACCGGCGTTCAGATGATGGAGTCTGGAGCGATCATGCTGTACCTCGCCAAAAAGTGCGGCCGGTTCCTGCCAGCTGGCGACGAGGGCTGGTCCGCGATCGAGTGGCTGATGTGGCAGATGGGCGGCGTCGGCCCGATGTTCGGACAGGTCCACCACTTCGTGAAGTTCAACGCCGGAAAGTCTGCCTATGCGGAAGAACGCTACTCGAATGAGACCAGGCGCCTCTACGGCGTTCTCGAAAAGCGGCTGCAAGGACGCGACTACATTGCGGGCGCAGGTCGCGGCGAGTACTCGATCGCCGACATGGCCACCTGGCCTTGGGTCTCCCGCTTCGACTGGCAGCAAATCGATCTGCATGGTTTTCCCAACGTCCGGGACTGGTACGTGCGCATTGCCGGGCGGCCCGCCGTACAGCGCGGCTACCAGATTCCAAAGTTCGTGAGCGATGTTCCCCTGCCTTGAACCGCAGGTCGGCACGCCTCGCTTGGAGGAGAGGTGCCAATGCCCAAACCTTAAGGACCCGCATGATGCCCATCGCCACCGTCGGGCCCAGGTACAGGGCGCACTCTTGCCGACGGTCAACGCGGGCACGCATGGCGTAGACATGTCACCGCGGCAGATGGAAGGATTGGCGCCCGTCAATGTCCATGCGCAGGCTGCCGTCAAGGTCCTGGGCGAGCTGGACAACAGGGATGCTAGCCGTGGCATCGTCACGATGGATGACGGCAGGGTCTCTTGGATGAACATGTCCCGGGCCATGCTCCAGGTCTGGCCCGGTGCCCTCCGCGAATCGAAGAGGAGATCTCGGCAGCCAAGGCGCGATCGGCATAGAGGACACGCGCCGCGGTATCGTGATGGCAACCGACATCGCACGAGACGCAGGTTGCGCCGCCGACTGCTTCAAGACGCCCAAAACGTCATGTCGACGTCCTGACCAGTTGGCCGTCAGGCGATCTTCAATCACGGCCAGCTTCGGAGGCGATGCTGGACGAAGCCAATGCCTGGAACCAGCGTCTCCGCCCCGGGCATGACACGACGCTTGCAAATGTGGACGGTCATCGCAATCAGTCTCTGGCCATGACGGCAAAGCTGTCAGCCAGACGCGGCGAGGTCGTCACGCTGCCGGCTGATCCTTCGAAACTCGTGAACGCGCCTGCCCTTGGATGCCATGACACTTGAATTGAAGTTCCGCGGCCATCGAAGTGACAAGTCCGTCCTCACCCGGTGCATGGGCGCATTCCGGCCGATGCGGCTGCCGATGAAACCGCTGGCGCGGTCTCGCTAGCCTTTGGGGAGAACGTCATGGCGCTTGGTCACACGGCGGCCGTTCTGCTCCCGCCGACCGAAGGCGACGCGACTGACTGGCAGCATTCTTCATCGGGCCATCTCGCCAAGTGCGTGTCAGGGCTCGTCCCATTCAACCGACACTTCGTTGTGCCTGACGATCGGTGTGCCTGCGCGCCGCTCGACGGGCGCTTGGGGATCGGAAGTCCGGCATGCCTCCGGACGATCCGCGACGTTCATCTTGCGCCATTGCCTTGGCCCGGCCTTTCACAGGACGTCTGGAAGCAGAGCGGCAGCAGGGTTCAGTCATGAAGCATCTGGCCGCGGCGCCAAGCACCGTCCTCATTTCCGGAACCAGGATCAGGGAACATGGGGTGACGCCCGCCTAGGGCTGGGTTACAGAGCGCTTCGAACCGAAGGAACCATCCGATGGACCGCATTCTCATCACCAGCGCCATTCCCTACATCAACGGGGTCAAGCATCTTGGAAATCTCGTCGGTTCACAGCTTCCGGCGGACCTGTATGCCCGTTACATGCGCGCCCGGGGACACGAAGTCCTCTTCCTCTGCGCCACCGACGAGCATGGCACTCCGGCGGAACTGGCGGCGGACAGGGCGGGCAAGCCCGTAGCCGAATATTGCGCGGAAATGTGGGCCGTCCAGAAGGACCTTGCGGACGGCTTCGCCCTCTCTTTCGACAAGTACGGCAGGTCGTCGAGCGCGCAAAACCACAGGCTGACGCAGCATCTCGCGGGAAGGCTCGCCAAGGCCGGGCTGATCGAGGAAGTCACTGAAGATCAGCTCTATTCCAGAACAGACAATCGATTCCTGCCCGACCGGTATGTCGAAGGTACCTGCCCCGAATGCGGATATGAACGCGCGCGCGGAGATCAATGCGAAAACTGCACCAAGCAGCTCGACCCGACTGATCTCATTGAGCCTCGTTCGGCGATTTCCGGCTCGACCGACCTGGAGATGCGAGAAACCAAGCATCTCTATCTCAAGCAGCGCAACCTGCGACAGCAGCTCTCCGACTGGATCGACAGCAAGACCGACTGGCCGATTCTGACCACCTCGATCGCCCGGAAGTGGCTGGATGACGGCGACGGACTGCAAGATCGGGGCATCACCCGCGATCTCGACTGGGGCGTTCCGGTAATGCGTGGCGACGAGCCGTGGCCTGGCATGGAAGGCAAGGTCTTCTATGTCTGGTTCGATGCGCCGATCGAGTACATTGCGTGCGCCAAGGAATGGACTGACGGGCGCGGGGCCGAGGACGCGGAGTGGGAGCGATGGTGGCGCACCGACAAGGGCGCGGACGACGTCCGTTACGTCCAGTTCATGGGCAAGGACAACGTGCCCTTCCATACTCTCAGCTTCCCTGCAACGATCATTGGATCAGGCGAGCCCTGGAAGCTCGTGGACTACATCAAGTCGTTCAACTACCTGAACTACGACGGCGGACAGTTCTCGACCTCCCTCGGCCGCGGGGTCTTCATGGATCAAGCGCTTGACATCCTTCCGTCCGACTACTGGCGATGGTGGCTCCTGAGCCATGCACCCGAAAACTCGGACAGCGAATTCACCTGGGACAACTTCCAGGCGAGCGTGAACAAGGATCTGGCTGACGTTCTCGGCAACTTCGTGAGCCGGGTGACCAAGTTCTGCAGGTCACGCTTTGACGGCACCGTTCCGTCCGGCGGGACGCCGGGACCGGACGAAGAGGCCCTGATCCTTCGCCTCGAAGAGGGCCTCAAGACCTACGAGAACCATATGGAGGCGATCGAGATCCGGAAGTCCGCCGCTGAACTGCGCGCTCTCTGGGCAGCCGGAAACGAGTACCTGCAAGCTGCCGCCCCATGGACTGCCTACCGCGAAGATCCGGGTCGCGCTGCTGTCGCCGTTCGCATCGCGCTCAACCTTATCCGCATCTATGCGGTGATCTCCGCCCCGTTCATTCCGGACGCGTCGGCTCGAATGCTTGACGCGATGAACACGGCCGACAATGCATGGCCATCGGACATGGGTGACGCGCTGGCAGCGTTGCGTCCGGGGCACGCCATCGCCGTTCCGGACATGCTCTTCCGCAAGATCACGGATGACGAGCGGGAAGCGTGGCGGGAGAAATTTGCCGGGACGCGGGACTGAACTGCACGAAATGTCCGTTCCGATCCAAGACGCGGCGACCGTCATCCTGGTCAGGGACCCCCGGGACGCACCCCGAATCCTGATGGGACAACGCGGCCAAGCCGCAGCCTTCATGCCCGAGAAGTTCGTCTTTCCGGGCGGTGCCGTCGACGAGACTGACGAAACCGTGCCATGCCCCGGCCTTGACCCGGCCTGCGGAAAGAGGTTGCTGGCGGAAACGACAGCGACGGATCCGGGCCGGTTTGCCGCCTCCGCGATTCGCGAACTTTGGGAGGAAACCGGCCAGTGCCTGGGCCGAGCGGGCAACTGGCCGAATCCGCCCAAGCCGTGGCGCGGCTTTGCCAAGCGAGGCCTTCTGCCTGATGCCAGCGCGCTCAGCTTCTTCTTTCGCGCCCTTACGCCACCAGGCGCGTCACGTCGCTACGACGCACGATTCTTCCTGGCCGACGCGGCGGCACTTCGGTTCGACGCCGATGACTTCTCCAAGGCCGAATCCGAGCTCAGTCACATTCAGTGGGTACAGGTCGATCGGGCCCGCGAACTTGACCTGCCCCTTGTCACCCGGCTCGTCCTGACGGAACTTCAGCGCCACCTTCCACGCACCGACGCGCCGGACCAGGTGCCCTACCTATGCAACGACGAGGCGGGAAGCCGGGTTATCTGGCTCTAGACCAGAAAGGCGATTGCAAGGATCGAAGTCGCCAGAACGCTGATCCCGAGCAATTCCCGCGGCTTGAGCTCCTCGCGGAACCAGAGTGCGCCAATCAGGATCGAGAAGATCAGTTCGATCTGCCCCACGGCAAAGACATAGGCGGCGTTCATAAGGGAAAAGGCAGCAAACCAGCTCCAGCTGCCGACCAGCGAGAAGACGCTGACGATCGACGTCTGGCGCCAGGCGGCAAGAGTGGCGATGATCTGGCCCGGTTCCTTCAGCCAAAGCCAGATGCCCAGCGCCAGTGTCTGCCAGAGCACGACGACCGCCAGTGTCACGCCACCGGTGAGCACCGGGTCTCCGGACGAGAGCGACAGCGTCGCGCCCCTGTAGGTGACGGCCGAGAGCGCAAACAGGATGCCGGACAGGATCCCTATTCCCGCTGCCCTGTTGAAAATGCTGCCGCCTTCAGGCGGATCGGACAGGAGCAGCACGCCGACAAATCCGAAGGCAATGGCGGCAGCCCCCGGACCCGAAATCATGTCGCCCAGGATGACGAAGCCGGCGAGGGCGGTCAGCATGACCTCGGTCTTCTTGAACGTGATGCCTACCGCGAAGGCCCGCAGCGAAAACAGGCTGACGGTGCAGATCGTGGCCAGGATCTGGAATGCCCCTCCCAGGATCGCATAGATCAGGAACGCGGGCGCGAACTCCGGAAATTCGGCTCCCGTTGCACGGCCGTACGCGAATGCCAGCGCAACTGCCAGGGGCCATGACCAGAGAAACCTCGCCCATGTCGCCGCCGCGGGGCTGAGCGCCGCGCTGACAAGGACCTTCTGGACCGCAAAGCGCATGGTCTGCGCCGCCGCCGCGAGCACCGAAAAGAGAACCCAAGGCTCCATGCTCCCGCGCTCTGCCCGTCATGGCACCGATTGACAAGACCGCTTGACCGCCCGTCGATTCGGCGTCTTCGCCACGGGGAATTGGCTACCGGATCCTCGTGGACCATGAAATGCCGTCTGAAGACCTTTCCGCGGGAGCGGAACAGGTACCGGTCATTCACGTCCGGGAACCGCTCCTTGTTCGTGTGAAAGAGCTTCGGCAGCCCGCACCAAGGGACCGTCGGATGCGCGTGATGAACCACGTGCAAGTGGGTGTAGAGGTGGAGAAGCGCCTTTGGCGCGAGGCAGCTCTGGTCTGCTGCACTGACTGTCTCCAGTGCGCTCATGGGAGGCATCTGCCTCGGCCGGAATGCCTGCATCGTTTGTCCGACAAGTGAATCGTCTTCCGCAGTGTTGCCAAACCGATTCCTTGTTGATTCCAGGGTTGAGAACATAAAGGGAACACTGTATTGTTCTTCTCATGCCTGATGCTGCCCACCTCCTGGTCCGGAAAAGCCACCGGCGCCACACCGCGTCCGAAGTGACATTCCTTCGCGGCCTGTCCCTGAACCGGGGCCGCGTGCACGAGTTCTGCGGGATTGCCAGGCGTCGACTGGCACTGATGGCTGCAGGCGCAATGCAGGGACCGGTCTTCTGGATCCACCCTGCGTGGATGCCCGTGCATCTGAACCCCGACGGAATGCTGCATCTCGCGGACCCCTCGCGATTCATCTTCATCCGGCCGAAGCGGCCCGAGGACCTGCTCTGGACGATGGAGGAAACGCTGCGTGCGGGACTTGTGCCCCTGGTCGTGGCCGACCTGCCGGAGCCGCCCGGCCTCATTCCCGTCAGGCGGTTGCAACTGGCGACCGAAGCGGGGGCGACGGAGGGAACCTGTGTGCCCCTTGGACTGATCCTGACACCGGGAATCGGAGGTGCGCCCGGCGTCGAAACCCGGTGGAACATGACGCCTGCTCATGGAACAGGAAAGCAGGAAGCCTGGCAGCTTGATCGACTCCGCGCGAGAACGGAACCGGTGAAGCGCTGGCACCTCAGTGGCGAAAATGCCAGACCGAGAATCGACCTGGCAAGGGCCTGAAGCAGATCACTCGGCCGCCTTGTCGTATTCAAGCAGCGCGTTCCAGCCGGCCGTAAACCCGCTCAACGACATATCAAGGTCAACGGTCCTGCCAGGCGCCGCCGCAGGAACGATTGTCACCGTCGCAACCGCCCCTTGCCGGAACTGGCCGATCTCGTCATCGGTCAGTCCAAGCTGCGAAAAACACCCTATCGTGCGGCAAAAAAGGAACCGATAGATGCGGGCCTCACCGCCATCCACCGCAAGGCGAAGATCTTCCGTGAGCAAGGTCTCGAGCGGCGTAACGATCGTCGCCCACGCCACGACTTGCGGGTCGGCAGAATCGGCAAACATGGTGACTTCCGCCACCGGATTCCCGTCTTGATCACGCAGGAGCTGGTAGAGTTCGCAGGGATCGGACCTGTCCGCGACCCTGATGCAGAGAAGCTTCCAATCACTGAACGTGTCCTTGACATAGACATCGGCCCCGCCATCCGGCATCCCGAGAGACAGGCCGGCTTTCGGATCGCCCTGCCCGGCTGCCGAGCTCTGGGCAATGGCCCCGAAGGGAAGCGCCAAGAAAACCAGCGCCCACGCAAGATTCCTGATCATGAGGTTCCTTCCATGCACACATGCGGCCGGGTTGCCGCGCATCAGTGCTCTGTAACTGCAGTTGATGTGGAAAAACAAGCGACAACGTCATGGACGCGACCGGCACGGGCATCGCCGCGGTGCAGGCGCTGCCTGGGCACGCCAATCCGGCGCGAGCGGCACATTGTGCGCATTGTGCCCCAATGTTCATCTCCGTTGACATGAACCGGCGGCGCGAAGCCGTCAAATCTGAGATCGACTCGGCCTGGTCCAGTGAAGAGGCCGTCTTGCCTGTCTGGTGCCAGGAGGGTACAGCGATGCCGGACAGCGCCGATTTACCGAAAGAGCCGACCATGACCGAGCGCGGCTTCCGCATCCGCGGCCTTGGCGAAATCGCCATCCGCTGCGACGATATCGAGCGAATGACAGCCTTTTACGGCGAAGTGCTCGGACTGGAGCGGATGGAGGGCAATGTCGCCGAGGGAATCGTGTTCTTTCGCATCGCGGAAGGCTTTGGCGGGCACACGCAGGTTCTGGCGCTCTTCGACAAGCGATATGTTTCACGTCCCGGTCTGCACCCGACCGGAATTGAGGCGCCGGCGGCGGGCGCGTCCTCCTCGCTTCATCACCTGGCGTTCAGCCTGCCCTATCGGGAACAGGAAGCCGTGATGAGCTGGTACGAGGCGCAGGGCCTGCCGTATCGGGTCGAGACATTTGGCTGGGTCGGCTGGCGCGGGGTGTTCACCGAGGATCCCGAAGGCAACACTGTCGAACTCGTCGCCCATGACGGTTCGCTTGAGATCGCATCCGAGTTCGATTCACTCTGAAACAGTTTCAGGCCGTGCAAGGCAGGACTTGGCTTCCGGAAAGAGAAAAGGACCCGTCGGGTCCTTTTCAACTTCCCTCCCTGCCGGACTGACCGATCTTGATTCCCGGGGACTTATTCAGAGATTCGCAGGCCGTCAACCATGTTTCGACCGCACTTTCCGCGAGCGGGAGAACGCCCGGTTCGCCGGGATGCCGGATGCCGAAGCGCTCGATCGGACTGAACGACAAGACGGTGACTCGTCCTCTGGCGAGCCCCGGCCAAATGTGCCATCACTCAGACGACCTGCACCGGGGAGAGGCATGGCATTCGGCAAGGGACATCATCTCAGCCTGATCGACGGCTCCGCATTCGTCTTTCGTGCATTTCATGCGCTTCCGCCGCTCACGAGAAGGTCCGACGGCCTGCCCGTCGGAGCGGTTTCGGGCTTTGTCAACATGCTCTGGAAGATGATGGAGGACAACAAGGGCCCGGATGCCGCGACCCACATGGCCGTCGTCTTCGACAAGGGGTCGCAAACGTTCAGAAACGAACTCTACGAACAGTACAAGGCGAACCGCGAGGAAATGCCCGAGGACCTCCGACCCCAGATTCCGCTGACACGTGAAGCCACCCGCGCCTTCAACATCGCCTGCCTGGAAGAGGCGGGCTTCGAGGCGGATGACATCATAGCCACTCTCGCACGCACGGCCCGCGAGGCCGGCGGGCGCGTCACGATCGTATCCTCCGACAAGGATCTCATGCAACTCGTCGGAGATGGCGTGGAAATGCATGACGCCATGAAGAACGTCAGGATCGACGCGGAAGGAGTCGAGGAGCGGTTCGGGGTCGGGCCGGACAGGGTGATAGATGTTCAATCGCTGGCTGGTGACAGCGTTGACAACATTCCCGGCGCACCCGGAATTGGCATCAAGACGGCCGCTCTCCTGATCAATGAATTCGGCAATCTTGACACCCTTCTCTCAAGAGCAGACGAGATCAGGCAGGAGAAGCGCCGCCAGACACTTGTCGACCACAAGGAACAGATCCTCCTGTCGCGCAAGCTGGTAACGCTCGTCCAGGACATGGACCTGCCCTATTCCCTGGAATCCCTGGCGGTCAAGGATCCCGTGGCCGATGACCTTCTGGCCTTCCTGGCATCCATGGAATTCCGAACCATCACCGGACGAGTGGCCAAGGCGTTGGGAAGGGAAGTGCCAACCACGCAGGGGTCCGCCGCCCCGAAGGAGGAAAGCAGGGCGCTGGACACGCAGGCCATTGACCACGATGGATATGTGCGGATCAGTGACGCCGCGGCACTCGATGCCTGGGTCGCCGATGCAAGGGCCTTGGGCCATGTCGCGATCGACACCGAGACGACCGGCCTCGACGAGATGCGGGCCGAACTCGTGGGCATCTCGCTTGCGATCAGGCCGGGCGAGGCATGCTACCTTCCACTGATCCACAAGGCATCGGCCGGCGAAGACCTCTTTGAAACCGGCGAGCTTGCGGAGGGCCAGATGAAAGCGGAGGACGCGCTCGCGGTCCTGAAGCCGGTTCTTGAAGACCCCGCCATTCTCAAGATCGGGCAAAACCTGAAATACGACGCGAAGATCCTCGCGCGCCATGGCGTGCGGATTGCCCCATTCGACGACACGCTCCTGATGTCCTATGCCATGAACGCCGGCCTTCACGGTCACGGCATGGACACGCTCTCCGAGCGCTACCTCAACCACCGACCGATCGAGATCAAGTCGCTTCTGGGCACAGGCAAGAGCCAGATCACCTTTGACAAGGTCCCGATCGAAGAAGCGGTCAAGTATGCTTCCGAGGACGCCGACATAACGCTCAGGCTCTGGCGGCTGTTCAGGCCCGAGCTGCATCGGAAGAAGGTGACGACAGTCTACGAAACGCTGGAGCGTCCGCTGGTCCCGGTCCTTGCCCAAATGGAGATGCGCGGCATAAAGGTGGATTCCGGTACGCTTGCTCGAATGTCGAACACCTTCGCGCAAAAGATGGCTGAACTGGAGGACGAGATTCACACGCTTGCCGGGACAAAGTTCAATGTCGGCAGCCCCAGCCAGGTGGGCGAGATCCTCTTTGACCGGATGGGCATCGCAGGGGGCAAGAAGGGAAAGACCGGAAAGTACGCCACGCCCGCCGACGTGCTTGAAGATCTGGCGACCGAACACGAACTGCCCGGACGGGTGCTGGACTGGCGGCAGCTCCAGAAACTGAAATCGACATATACCGACTCGTTGCAGGACCATGTGAATCCGGACACCGGCCGTGTCCATACGTCCTATTCGATCGCGGGCGCGAACACGGGGCGCCTCGCTTCGACCGATCCCAATCTCCAGAACATCCCGGTGCGCACCGAGGAGGGCCGCCGGATCCGCGAAGCGTTCGTGGCGGAGCACGGACAGAGCCTTGTCAGCCTCGACTACTCGCAGATCGAACTGCGCATCCTTGCCCATGTCGCCGGAATCGATGCGCTGAAGGAAGCGTTTCGCGACGGACAGGACATCCACGCGGCCACGGCGTCGGAGATGTTCGGCGTATCTCTGGGCGAGATGACCCCGGACGTGAGGCGGCAGGCCAAGGCGATCAACTTCGGCGTGATCTACGGCATTTCCGGCTTTGGCCTCGCGCGAAACCTCCGCATTCCCCGGTCAGAGGCGCAGGGCTTCATTGATCGCTATTTCGAACGCTTTCCGGGGATACGCGACTACATGGATGAAACGGTCGCCTTCGCCAAGAAGCATGAATATGTCGAGACGCTCTTCGGCCGCCGCATCAACACCCCGGAAATAAACAAGCGCGGTCCGCACGCAGGGTTCGCGAGACGCGCCGCCATCAACGCTCCCATCCAGGGCACGGCCGCGGACATCATTCGTCGCGCGATGATCAGAATGCCGGACGCCATCGCCAAGCTGCCCGCAAGGATGCTTCTGCAGGTGCATGACGAACTCCTGTTCGAGGTCGAGGACTCCGCCGTCGATGAACTGATCGGAGTTGCGCGAGAGGTCATGGAAGGCGCTGCCGACCCGGCAGTCCATCTTGATGTGCCGCTGATCGTTGACGCCGGCCAAGGCGGGAACTGGGCCGAGGCGCACTGAGCCCGTCCTGACCGGACGATCTGCCGGGTCCGGTCTGTGGACCGGTCAGGCCTGCCGGACGCGAGACTCGTTTCGCTGGTCAACATCGGCAGGAACCGGTCAAGGCCGGCCGGGACAGAACGCAATGGCGAGGACAAACGTGACAGATCCCATCAAGGACACAAGGAGGGTGATTGCCGAGATGCAACCGCTCCTGCATCCGGGCGCATACGTGTTCTGTTCGGGCATCGCGGATGGCCTCGCGGCAGACGTCGCTAAGGTGGCCAAGGGCAGCTTCGTCGAGGACGAGGGATTGTCGTTCATCATCCCGCAGGAAGAAGCGGACAGAATCGGGATCGCCGGCGCGATTCCGATGAGGCAGATCACCCTGATGGTCCTGTCCGCGCTCGACGGCGTTGGCTTGACGGCCGCAGTCTCGTCCGCCCTCGCCGCAAAGGGGATACCGGCAAACGTCGTTGCCGCAGCGCGACATGATCACGTCTTCGTGCCGGCAGATCGCGCGGAGGAAGCCTTGGCCATCCTGCGCGCACGGCAGGCAGAAGCGCGGGACGGACCATGAGCGCAGCCGCAAACAGGCCTCACGTCGAGATACGCTGCATGGAGGAACTCCGGGCGTGGCTGGCAGAAAACCACGCTTCGTCGGGTTCGGTCTGGCTCGTCACCTACAAGAAGGTCCACGACGCTCACATTGCGTGGGGCGACGTGGTTGAGGAGCTGATCGCCTGGGGCTGGATAGACAGCGCGGTTCGTTCGGTTGACGAGACACGCTACAAGCACTTGATCTCCCCCCGGAAGGACAGTTCGGCTTGGTCTGCCGTAAGCAAGGGCATCGTTGAACGGCTCCGGGCTGAAGGGCGCATGCAGCCCTCGGGCGAAGCACGCGTCGCCATCGCGAGAAAAAGCGGCATGTGGACCTTCCTGGATGACGTCGAACGTCTCGAGGTGCCGGACGACCTTGCCGATGCGCTCGGCCCGGCGCGCTCGACGTTCGACAACTGGTCCCGGTCGATCAGGCGTGCATGGCTTGAAAAGATCAAGTGGGCCAAGACCGACCCGACGCGTGCCAAGCGCGTCGCGGAATGCGCGCGCGCCGCGAGGGAGAATCTCAAGAACGGTGGGCTTGCCTGAGAGTGCATCCCGGGCATCCAGAATGGAACGTGGTCACGGAAGCAAGGCGGAACGTGCGCGAAGTTCCGTCGGCCCCTTTCCCCTGCGCGCGCCCTCTTCTATGAGTGCAGCAACCTTGAAGGGAAGGGACATGCAGGAACCCGAGATCACCGAAGACCTGATCACCGCACACGGGTTCACTTTCGAGGAATACAAGGAAGTCATCCGGATACTGAATCGAGAGCCGACCTTTACCGAACTCGGAATATTCTCCGCGATGTGGAACGAGCATTGCTCTTACAAGTCCTCAAGGAGGTGGCTGAAGACCCTTCCGACGTCAGGACCGCAGGTCATCTGCGGCCCGGGCGAAAACGCCGGCGTCGTCGACATCGGGGACGGCCAGGCCGTGGTCTTCAAGATGGAGAGCCACAACCATCCTTCGTACATCGAGCCCTACCAGGGCGCAGCAACCGGGATGGGAGGCATACTCCGCGACATCTTCACAATGGGCGCGAGGCCGGTTGCCGCGATGAATGCGCTCTCGTTTGGGGAACCCAGCCATCCGAGGACAAGGTGCCTCGTGTCGGGAGTCGTCGAGGGAATCGGTGGCTACGGCAATGCCTTTGGCGTCCCGACGACGGGCGGCGAGGTACGGCTCCACGGCAGCTACAACGGAAACTGCCTCGTGAACGCCTTTGCCGCAGGCATCGTGGATGCGGAGAGGATCTTCTACTCTGCCGCGAGCGGTGTCGGCATGCCGGTCGCCTATCTTGGCGCGAAGACGGGACGTGACGGCGTGGGGGGGGCCACGATGGCCTCGGCGGAATTCGACAGGAACAGCGAGGACATGCGGCCCGCCGTTCAAGTCGGCGATCCATTCACCGAGAAGCGGCTGCTCGAAGCCTGTCTCGAACTGATGGCCACCGATGCGGTCATCTCGATCCAGGACATGGGCGCGGCGGGCCTTACCTGCTCTGCGGTGGAAATGGGAGACAAGGGCGGTCTCGGAGTCAGACTCGATCTTGATGCCGTGCCACAGCGCGAAGACGCCATGACCGCTTACGAAATGATGCTCAGCGAAAGCCAGGAACGGATGCTGATGGTGCTCAGGCCCGAGTTCGAGGCCGAGGCTAAGGCGATCTTCGAAAAATGGGATCTCGACTTCGCGATCGTGGGCGAGACCATCGAGGAAGACAGATTCCTCGTCACGCACCTGGGGGAAACCAAGGCGGACTTGCCGCTTTCGAAGCTTTCGTCCAGCGCACCGGAATACGACCGTCCTTGGACCGAGACCCCGCCGCCCGCCCCGCTTGCGGACGCGCCCGAGATCGACCCGATCGACGGCCTCAAGGCGCTGGTAGGTTCGGCCAACTACGCGCGCAAGCAATGGGTCTGGGAGCAGTATGACAGCCAGGTCAGGGCCAACACCGTGCGCACCCCGGGTCACGGCCCGGGCATCGTCCGGGATCGGAGAACCGGCAAGATGCTGGCCTTCACATCTGACGTGACGCCCAGATACGTGAAGGCAAATCCGTTCGAGGGCGGAAAGCAGGCCGTCGCGGAGGCCTACCGAAACCTGACGGCCGCCGGGGCAAGGCCGATTGCGGCAACCGACAACCTGAACTTCGGCAATCCGGAAAGGCCGGAGATCATGGGCCAGTTCGTCGGCGCCATCAAGGGGATCGCGGAGGCGTGCAGCGAGCTGGGCATGCCGATCGTGTCCGGAAACGTCTCGTTCTACAACGAAACCGACGGCCAGCCGATCCTGCCAACGCCGACAATCGGGGCCGTCGGCTTGATCCGGCCCGGAGAAGCGCTCATCGGGGCCGAAGTGCAGGACGGGGACTGGGCGCTCATGATCGGGGAGACGACCGGATGGCTTGGCCAGTCCGCGCTGCTGGCAGAGGCCTTCGGCCGCGAGGAAGGGCAGGCCCCGACAGTCGATCTCGCCGCCGAGCGTGCCCACGGCGAATTCCTTAGGAAACAAAGCGCCCTGATCCATGCCGCGACAGACCTGTCGGACGGCGGCCTCGCGCTTGCAGCCTTCGAAATGGCGGATGCGGCCGGTCTGGGCATCACCCTTGACACGGATGAAGTGGGCGCGCTGTTCGGCGAGGATCAGGCCCGATACCTGATTGCGTGCGGCTTCGACCAGGCCGAGGCAATCATGGCCCGGGCGTCCCGTGCCGGCATTCCGGTCAGCCAAGTCGGACGCTTCGGAGGAGACCAGGTCTCATTCGGCGGCGCCTCGGCATTGCTCGCCGATCTCTCCGAACTCTACCGCGGCGCCTTTGCTGAAGTGCTTTCGTTGCATGACGGCTAGCCACGGCCGTCTCGCCGGCATCGACCGTGCAGGAACAAACTCTTGTCGGACTCCGCAAATGACATAAGCCTAAATTACAGGATGGTTGCAACGCTTGTCTTGCTTTCCGCTGTACCATTGCTGTCATTGAACATGTTCCTGCCATCTCTGGACATTATGTCGCGCGAATTCCGGGTTTCCTATGACACCATGGCATGGGCAATTTCCGGCTATCTGGCATCCACTGCCATTTTCCAGGTTTCCGCAGGATCGTTGGCAGACAGATTCGGTCGAAAACCCCTTTTGATATGCTCGTTGTGCATCTTCCTATCTGCGTCAATTGGCTGTGCCGTATCAGAGAGCTTTTCCGCATTCCTGGCTTTCAGAATACTGCAAAGCTCCGTGGTGTCCGGCATGGTGCTGTCGCGAGCGATCGTGAGTGACCTCTTTGACAGGAAACGGACTGCAGGCGTAATTGGCTATATTGCGATGGCAATGAGCGTTGCGCCTATCGTTGGTCCTTCAGTTGGGGGGTATTTGGGCGAGGTTGCAGGATGGCGGGCCGTCTTCTTCATATATTTCTTGCTGGGCTTCGCGCTCCTGGCATTAGTGTACTTTCAACTTCCTGAAACCGGCAGAAGCGTCAAGAATTCAGAAATCTCCATTCTTGGCTCCGTGCTGGAGCTTCTCTTGATCCGCCGATTCCTGGGGTTTACGGCAATTATGGCTTTGTCCACTGCGACGTTTTACATTTTCATTGCCGGGATCCCGTTAGTTGCATCCAAGCAATTCATGATGAGTCAGTCGCAAATTGGGTTAGGCGTAGGATCAATAACAGTGGGGTTCCTGGTCGGGAGCCTCTTGTCCGGCAGATTGATTGAATCTCTTGACGTTCACGCGGTGCTCCTGTCCGGCCGTCTCGCTGCCACCCTTGGACTGATCGTGTGTGCCTGCACCCTTTGGGCCGGATGGGATACGCCAGCGGTCCTGTTTGGATGCACGTCGCTCGTCGGACTGGGAAATGGCTTGACAATGCCAAGCGCCAGCGCGTCGGTCATGTTCGTGCGCAAGGATCTTGCCGCCAGCGCGTCCGGCCTCTCGGATGCAGTCATCGTGATCACCGGGGCCGCAGTCACTGCGATGACAGGCTATGCAATAAAGACCTTCCCTGACGCGCTGGCCTTGGTCGGCATGATGCTTCCGGCGGCGATTGCGAGCTTGGCGATATCAGCGTGGATGTCGCTCAAGGATCGGGAGCGCACTGCCGGCGACCGATGAAATCTCCGCGAATTCAGGCGCCGACGGGCATGTCGCACGCGGCTGCAGGACGTGGGAACACGTCGGATTCCACGTTGGCGGGCCACTTCCGCGACACCCGAATCATCGTCAGGTCCCGCCGTCATCGCACGTCCGAACGGATGCTTCAGACCGATCGCGTGATTCCGCCGTCCACGCGGATGTTCTGGCCCGTGATGTAGGCTCCGGCCTCCGAGGCGAGGAAAGTCACGACCCCACCGATCTCGGTGAGCGACTTTCCGTAACGCCTCATCGGGATCTTCTCCCGAAACTCGTCCTTTTCCGGCAGGCTGTCGATGAAACCCGGCAGGATGTTGTTCATGCGGATGTTCTCTGACGCATACCTGTCGGAGAACAGCTTGCAGAACGACGCCAGACCGGCCCGCATGACTCCGCTCGTCGGAAACACCGGGCTCGGCTCGAACGCAGCAAAGGTCGAGATGTTGATGATGCTGCCACCACCCTGGGCTTGCATGATCGGCGTTACAAGCCGTGTCGGGCGAACGGCGCTAAGGAAGTAGACCTCCATGCCCTCGTGCCAGTCGCCATCCGACAATTCAAGGATGTCGGCACGTGGCCCGTGGCCAGCGGAGTTCACCAGCACGTCGATGCGGCCCCACTCGCTCATGGCGGCATCGACAAGCCGCTGCAGGTCGGCGTCCTCGCGGTTCGAGCCTGTCACGCCCACGCCATCAAGCTCCTTCGCAAGCGCCTCCCCCTTTCCCGATGAGGAGAGAATCCCCACGTTGAAGCCGCTTGCGGCCAGGGCGCGGGCGCTGTCCGCACCCATGCCGCTGCCGCCGGCCGTGATCAGGGCAGTTCTAGTCATCTCATCCTCCTTGGTCATTCAATTCCATCCTTGACGGCGGCAACGAGATGGTCGGCGCCACGTGCAAGAACCGACGCGTCCGTTCCGCAAGCCACGAACGTGAAGCCCTCGTTCAGGAGTTCCGCAGCAAGCCGCGCATCCAGAACCAGCGTGCCAGCGGGCCTGCCGACCTCCCGCACGGCACCAGCGGCCGCGCGGATCAGATCCCAGACCTCCGGCGCCATTGGCTGTCCCAACTTGCCGATGTCCGCCGCAATGTCGGCAGGGCCGAAGAATATTCCGGAAACCCCGTCGATTCCCGCGATTTCGGCCGCCTGCTCCATCGCCGCACGCGTTTCCAACTGGAGAAGTACGGTGGTTTCCGCCTCGACGCGCAGGGCATAGTCCTTTACGCGTCCGAACTTCGTTGCGCGGGTCGAGCCGGCAACGCCCCGCACGCCTCGCGGCGGATAGCGCGTTGCGGCCACTGCCTGGCGCGCCTCTTCAACGGACTGGATCATCGGGAAAAGGAGGCCCGGCGCACCGATGTCGAGCATCCTTTTCACGGCCACGGGGTCGTTCCATTCCACGCGAACGATCGGCGTCGTGCCGTAGGGCGCAAACGCCTGCAACTGGCCGAGAACGCTGAAATAGTCGCCGGGACTGTGCTCCGTGTCGATCAGCGCCCAGTCATAGCCGGAAGGCGCCACGACCTCGGCGGCAATATTGCTCCCTAGCGTGATCCAGATCCCGACCTGCTTCTCGCCGGACGCGATCGCGTGCGTGAACCGGTTTCGCTCGATCTCCATTCAGATTACCGCCCTTTTGACAATCGAGGCGTTCTTCACGACACTCTCATGGTTGAGAGGCGCCAGATCCAGCGCCCTGTCATCCCCGCAGGTCAGCCGCTCCGCCGTGCCGTGTCCCATTGCCGGCGGCTGCTCCAGGTCATGGCCCGAAAACCCGTTCAGGAGGATGAAGCTGCCAATCTCGGGATGCGGATCCATGATCGCGCCCTGGTCAAACGTGTTGCAGGCGTAGTGGCCTGACCGTTCAATCTTGACCATGAAGGCCTCGAACCGCGGGAGGCGGATCGCCAAGGCGGGCCAGACGAGATCCTGGCACGATGAATGATCCATGGTGAAGTCGTCTTTGTCCACCGCCGGATCATGATCGGGGTGTCCGGCGGCCAGATACGTGCCGCCGCCGCGGTCGCGTTCGTGAACGCCGAACGGCTTGATTGTCAGCGGCAGATCCTGTTCGAACGACCTCTCGACGGAGACAGTCCAGGAGAAGCGCTTTCGCGGCTCTACCGGCAATTCGACGCCGGCCATGGCCGCCGCCTGCGAGGTGCGCAGCCCTGACGCGTTCACGACCTTCCCGCAGGCAACCACCTGGCCCGGATCCAGCGTGACGCTATCGATGCGTCCACACGAGCGAGTCATTGCGGCAACCTCGTTCTCGACCTGCGCGTGGTCTTGTTCGCGAGCGCTCCAGCGAAGCCAATCGAGGACGTCGGCCTGTCCCAATGGCGCTCGTCAACCGCGCTGATCGATCCAAGCGCGATGTCGTCGACATCGTAGAACGGACAGGCCGCCTTGATTTCGTCGGCGGTCATCGGGACAGTTCCGGCGCCCATTGCGCGCTGAACCTCGAGAGTTGCCCGCAGCACGTCGGCGAACCCCTCGGTATCGGCAAGATACACGTAGCCTTGGCTGCGCGGCAGGATCTCCGGCACCCGCTCGCCGCTCCCCAGGCAGTTCCCGAAGTTCTTTGCGAATTCCGCCGCGAACTGGCTGATCCGCAAGTTCAGGCCCTCCAAGAACTGCTGGCGCGTGCAGGAGTTGGTGCGCGCGGTCGAGCAGGCCTTGCAGGTGGATTCGCGCACAACCGCGAGGACGCGGCCGACAAGGTCCGGGCATTCGGCGAGGAACCAGGCAGCAGGCGACCCCGTCATCGCCCCTCGGACGTTCACGGCGTCATGGGTCGAATGCGCCGGTGCCTCGACGACTGCGGTCATTCAGAAGGCCTCCCCTTTTCGTGCCGCCTCTTCGACCGCCCGAATGTTCTCAGCTGAAAGTCCATAATCATGCGCCGCGGTCTCGGCGGAAATGTACCCTCGCGCAAGGTCGCGCTTCACGAGCAAGGGGTCCCTGTCCGAAGGCTCGCCGTATCCGCCGCCTCCCGGGAGTGCCAGCATCACCTTGCGCCCGTTCGGAACGAACTGCTTTCCCTTGCCGCGCATCGTGGTGCCGTCGTCACGAGCAATCGTCGTCGGCGCGCCGTGCCGACCTCCGTTGCGACCGCGCGCCGGATGATGGATTCGGTCGAACATGGCCTGAATGTCGAATTCGTGACCCTCCGTCGCGCCAATCTCCATGTACTGGCCAAGTCCGCCCCGCTGTCGACCTGCACCGCCGGAATCGGGACGAAGCTCCTTCCGCCAGATGATCACGGGACCGGTGTGCTCGGTCGCCTCCACGGGCATGGTCATGACGCCGGACGGAAAGGCGGTGGCATTCAGCCCGTCATGTTCGGGGCGCGCTCCCGAACCGCCGGAATTGAATGTCAGTACCTCCCCTCGCCGAGCGACACGCGACGCGGGTGCGCCCGGGCTTGGCCGCAGCGAAAGCTGGAAATTGCAAAGGCATCCGGCTCCCTCTGCGGGAACGACGCCTGGCATGATCTGGTCGAGGGCGCCATAGACGGCATCCGGGACGAAGTGCCCAATGATGTGCCGCAGCGCGACGGGGGCCGGATGCACGGCGTTCACGATCGTGCCTTCCGGGGCCTCTACCTCGAATGGCTCAAGCGATGCATGGTTGTTCGGGATCTCCGGAGCGATGGCACACTTGAGGGCATAGCAGGCATAGGCCTTTGCATAGACGAACGGGCAGTTGATGCCCTTCTTGTCGATGCCGCTCGTGCCGTCGAAATCCACCAGGATCCGGTCGCTCCTGACTGACAGGCTGACCACGAGGGTGATCGGGGTGTCGAAGCCGTCCACAGTCATCGAGCCGCTGGCCTCCTTTCGGGGCAGCGCGGCAATCCTTTCGACGGTCGCGCGGCGCGAGTTCTCCAGAATGAAACCGGCGATGCCTTCCAGGGTCTCGAGCCGGAACTCGTCCATCATGTCCGAGAGGCGGCGATGCCCGATCTCGTTGCAGGCGGCGAGCGCATACATGTCCCCGATCAGCTGGTCCGGTTCACGCACGTTGCCACGCGCGATGCGGAGGAGAGTTTCGTCCACTTCACCGCGTTCCGCGAACTTCATGATCGGAATGTACAGGCCTTCTTCGTAGACGCTGTGGGCATCGGCGCCGAAGCCCCGCCCGCCGATGTCGACGATATGGGCGGTGCAGGCGAGGAAGCCCACAAGCACGCCGTCGTGAAAGGACGGTGTCACCATTGTGATGTCATGCAGGTGCCCGGTCCCCTCCCAGGGATCGTTGGTGATGTAGACGTCCCCTTCGAAAATGTCCTGCCGCCCAATCCTGCGAATGAAATGCGCCACTGCGTCCGCCATTGCGTTGACATGGCCGGGTGTCCCGGTCACGGCTTGGGCCAGCATCCGGCCCTGCGCGTCGTAGACGCCCGCCGACAGATCGCCGGCTTCGCGTACGCTTGTGGAAAAGGCCGTGCGAACCAGGGCCTGCGCCTGTTCCTCGACAACGGAAATCAGGCGGTTCCACATAACCTGGAAAGACACGTTCGAGGGTTTCATGAACTACCCTTTCACCTGGATGTCGATGCATCCGTCGGGCTGGCAGATCGCCCTGCAGCCGACTGGCACGACAATCGTCGTCTCGCCCTCGGTGACGGCTGCGGGCCCGACGACATGCTGTCCAGGCGACATGGCGCTCCTTTCGACAGTCGCGGCATCCTGATGCCGGCCACTCGCGGGATCGACGATGCGCCGCCTGCCGGACTCCCTTGCCTTCGTTCCGGCCGGCATCAGGCTCACCGGCTCCACCGCTTCCGCAGGCGTCGACGCCTTGACGGACCAGACCGTGATTTCCACGTCCAGGCCCGCAACAGGCCGCCCGAAGAGTCTCGTGTAGTCCTCCTCGAACCGTTTCAGGAATGCCGCCCCATCCGGCTGTCTTGCCAGCTCCTGGGACAGCGGGACCGGGATCTCCCAGCCCTGCCCCGAGTATCTCATGTAGACCTTGAACTCGGAGATGATCTCGCCATCTGCATCGCAGGTCCGGACGAAGCCGGTCGCGTCCTTCTCCAGCTCGGCAAGCAGTCCCTTTCCCCGTGCCGGATCGAATTCCGAGAGCCTCATGTAGATCGAACGGTTGGCCTCGAAGCTGAACGGCGCGCGCAGGAACCCGATCGCCGAGCCGACGCTTGCGGCGGGCGGCACGATCAGCCGCTCGATGCCAAGTTTCCCGGCCACCCGTCCGGCATGCAGCGGCGCAGCGCCGCCGAACGCGATCATCGTGTACTCGCTCAGGTCCTCGCCGTTCTCCACGGCATGTACGCGTGCCGCGTTCGCCATGCTCTCGTCCACGACTTCAGAAACGCAAAGGGCAGCCTCGTCCAGCGACATGTCTAGCGCGTCGCCAACATGTGTCGCGAGCGCCGTTTCCGACAGGCCGGGCCGAAGCTTGATCGATCCGCCGGCAAAGTTGTCCGGGTCGATCCTGCCCAGCGCCAGATCCGCGTCCGTCACGCCGGGACGCTCGCCGCCGCGGCCGTAGCAGGCCGGTCCCGGCTCCGAGCCTGCGCTTTCCGGCCCGACCCGGATCTGCCGCATTGCGTCGACCCTTGCGAGGCTCCCGCCGCCGGCACCGATCTCGACCATGTCGATCACGGGGATCGAGATCGGCATGCCCGAGCCCTTCTTGAACCGGTAGGTTCGCGCCACTTCGAAGACGCGGGACGTCCGAGGGGCCTGGTCCTTGATCAGGCAGATCTTCGCGGTTGTCCCGCCCATGTCGAAGCTCAGCACCTTTCCGATCCCCTGGCGCGCCGCGACATGCGCGGCGTAGACCGCGCCGCCAGCCGGTCCGGATTCGACGAGGCGGACGGGAAACTCGGCGGCACTCTCAAGCGAGATGATCCCGCCACCGGAATGCATCAGGAAGATGTCGCAGCGCACGCCTTCCGCACCGAGACGGTCTTCGAGGCGGCTGAGATAGGAATTCATGAGGGGCTTGATGTAGGCGTTGGCAAGCACCGTGTTGAAACGTTCGTATTCGCGCATCTGCGGACTGACCTCGGACGAGAGCGACACCATGGCGTCGGGCATCCGTTCAGCCAGAACCTCTCGCACCATCATCTCATGCGCGTCGTTGACGTAGGAGTGGATGAACCCGACGGCGACGCTCTCGAAGCCGGCATTGGCGATCCGGTCAACCGTGGCCTCGACTTCGCCGCGTTCCAGCGCGACCAGCACTTCACCGCCCGCGCTCACCCGCTCGCGGACGGTGAATCTCATCTGCCGTGGCACAAGCGGCTCGGGCAGGTTCAGGTTCAGGTCATATTGCTCGAACCGCGATTCGGTGCGCATTTCAACGACGTCACGAAATCCCTCGGTCGTGACAAGCGCCGTCTTTGCCCCACTGCGTTCGATAAGTGCATTGGTCGCCAGCGTCGTGCCATGAATGATCTGCCCGATGTCGCCTGGGCGAATCCCGGCCTTGCCGCATGCCAGGTGCATGCCGTCGACGATCGCGTCCTCGGGGGCCGCATAGGTGGTAAGAACCTTGGCCAGGAACTGCTCGCCATCGCGCTCCAGCACGACGTCGGTAAATGTCCCGCCGATGTCAACGCCGAGTCGGATGGAGCCAGGAGTCACGTGGTCAGTCCCCGCAGAAATCCGGAAGGTCTCCGGAATCACCTGCGCATGTCTCAAGCGAGCGGAGAAAAAACGCAAACCCAATTTTCGGCCCCAGGGCAAACCTCGCTCCAACCCTCGACGAAGTCGTTCGCACGAACGGCCGGCCGACTGGCCTGGGCCAGGCCGCCGCATCGCGGATTCCAGTTGGAGTGAACGGAGAGTTCGCGGGCCTGATTGCTACATGCAGCTTGCAGGGCCTGCGCTTGCACCCTAGATTCACAGCAGACATTGCGGGGGAACGACCCATGCCGATGCAGGCTCACGAAATCGAGGCGCTCCTGCGTGAGCGATTCCCGGACGCCACCATACAGATCGGCGGCGATGACGGCGTCCACATGTCGGCGATGGTGATCGACGAGAGCTTTCGCGGCATGAATCGCGTAGAGCAGCAGCGCGCGGTCTATGCCGCGCTGAAGGGCCGGATGGACGGGCCGGACGGCGAGCTGCACGCGCTGGCACTGACCACCAGGGCCCCGGAGTAGCAGAAAGCTTGGGCCGTCACCCTGGAAAGAAGCCTCGGACGCTTTGCAATTCGGGCAATCGCGGACTATCTGTCAGGAACATGACCGCGAGCGCAGAGAGAATGACATGACCGCGCAGGAACAGATCAAGGATACCGTCGACGCCAATGACGTCGTGCTCTTCATGAAGGGCACCAAGGCGATGCCGCAATGCGGGTTTTCGAGCCGCGTGGCCGGCGTGCTGAACTTCATGGGCGTCGAATTCAGGGACGTGAACGTCCTCGCCGACGAAGAGATGCGGCAGGGCATCAAGGACTACTCGGACTGGCCGACGATTCCGCAGCTCTACGTCAAGGGCGAGTTCGTCGGCGGCTGCGACATCGTCACCGAGATGACCCTTTCGGGCGAACTGGACCAGCTCTTCGACGAAAAGGGCGTCGAATACGACAAGGACGCAGCTGACAGGATCCGGGAACACAACAGCGGATAGCCCCTGCACACGTTGGCTGGCGACGCAGTTTTCACACAAGACCGGAAGCGGATGCCATCACCGCACGCCGGACCGTCATAAGGCCGGCAGTACAATGCCGGCAGTCGACCTGCCGGGGTCTTCCAGGCGCGCCCTGCACCGCCAGAATTCCCGTCGCGCCGCAACAATGTCCCTATTGCCAAATCCATGTGCGTACCCATTGATCAATTCACCGGCCGGATAGAACGCTCATGCGGACCAAGAGAACGCTCATGCGGATCAATTGCCTGACCATTGCCGCCGCACTGCTGACTGCGACAGCGCTGGACGCAGGCGCCGAGACGTTGCGCTGGGCGCGAGCGGGTGACTCGCTGACGCTCGATCCGCACGCACAGAACGAAGGCCCGACTTCAGCGCTCGCGCATCAGATGATGGAGCCATTGGTGCTCCGGGACATGACCGGCAAGATCGTTCCCGCCCTGGCAACGGAATGGGGCCCGTCCGAAAGCGATCCGAACGTCTGGACATTCAAGCTGCGCGAAGGAGTGAAGTTCCACGACGGCGCGGAGTTCGACAGCGAGGACGCGGTCTTCTCCTTCAATCGTGCCATGACCCCGGAAAGCGACTTCAAGACGCTTCTTGCCTCGGTCAGGGAGGTGCGCGCGCCCGAAAGGCACGTGTTCGAGATCGTGACCGACGGACCGAACCCCATCATGCCAGCCAACCTCACCAACATCTTCATTCTCGACAAGGACTGGGCCCAGGCGAACAACGCCGTGAAGGTGCAGGACTACGGGGATGGCAAGAACACCCATGCGGCCAGGAACGCCAACGGGACCGGCCCCTACAAGCTCGTCAGCCGCGAACCCGACACCAGGACGGTGCTCACGATCAACGAGGACTACTGGGGCAAGGAAGAGTTCCCGATGGAGGTGACGGAGATCGTCTATACGCCGATCATGAACGGCGCCACCCGGGTCGCCGCGCTCCTTTCCGGCGAGGTGGACTTCATCCAGGATGTCCCGGTTCAGGACATCGCGCGCGTCGCAAGCAGCGACGGTCTTGACGTTCGGACCGCGCTGCAGAATCGCGTGATCTTCTTCGGGATGAATGTCGGCGATGACGACCTGGCCACGGACAATGTCGACGGAAGGAACCCCTTTGCCGACATCCGCGTGCGCCAGGCGATCAACATCGCGATCGACCGGGACGCAATCAAGAAGATCGTGATGCGCGACCAGTCCCGGCCGACGGGAGTCGTCATGCCACCCTTCGTCAACGGCTGGACGGAAGCGCTCGACCAGGCGCCGGAGCCTGACATCGCGACCGCGAAGGCGCTCATGGCCGAGGCCGGTTACGGCAACGGGTTCTCCATCCGGCTCAACTGCCCTAACGACCGCTACATCAACGACGAGGCCATCTGTCGGGCTGCTGTCGGGATGCTGGCGCAGATCGGAATCTCGGTTGCCATGGAGGCGCTGCCGAAGGCCCAGCATTTCCCGCTGATCAGCAACCTGAAGACCGACTTCTACCTGCTCGGCTGGGGCGTCCAGACCTACGATTCCGAGCACATCTTCAACTTTCTCGTTCATTCACGAGACGAATGGTACGGTTCATGGAACGGCACGCGCTTCAGCGACGCCGATCTCGACGCAAGGATCGAAGCGCTGGCGACCGAGATCGACCTGACCAAGCGCGATCGCATGATCGCTGAGATATGGCAGGCGGTTCAGGACCAGCAGATCTACGTCCCGATACACCACCAGGTGCTGAACTGGGGCATGAAATCGAACATCCAGACCACCGTGGCGTCCGACGACACGGCCAAGTTCAAGTTTTTCAGGCTCGACTGACGCTACCAGGGCGGCCCCGAGGTCGGCGCGGAAACCGCCTTGAGCAGCGCTCGGGACGTGATCCGACAATTCGACTGTCCGGTCGAACGCCTTGTAGCGCTGCCTCGTCCACAGGCGTGACATGTTCGTGTCGCGATCACCCTCAGCATCGCCGAAAGGTGAAGCCGCGTCGAATTCACAAACCGGCTGACGGCAGACTTTCCTTCCTGATTCTGGTCACAAATGACCACAAAGGAGCGAACGAGCAATGCCGGAGATCAGCCTAAGGGACGCGAAAACGGGATTCTCGAACGTGGTCGACGAGGCAATCAAGGGAAAGATCATCACGATCACGCGCCATGGCAAGCCGGTCGCCGCCGTCGGCTCGCTTGAGGCGGCCGAACTGGCTCGGCAGTCCCAATTGCGTGAACGGAGCGGCTTCGTGTCCTATCTCAAGAACTTTCCCGGCGAGCAGCTCACGCGCAACCGCGCACCGTCTCGGAGCATCGATCTGTGAAGGGCTTTCTTCTCGACACGGATGTTGTTTCGCTGCTGTCGAGACCGCCGCGAGGCGAGGCCGGAAAGTTCGCCGACTGGCTGGAGCAAAGGGATCAAGAGGGCCGCGTGTTCCTTTCCGTAGGCGCAATCCACGAAATCCGGAAAGGAATTGTGTTGCTCGAGCACAAGGGTGCGACGACAAAGGCGTCCGCACTTTACTCCTGGCTAACGGACTTCGTGCAGGATATGCCGACAGGGTTCTCGAACTTGACGTCTCCGTTGCTGAAGCCTCCGGGAATGCCGAGGCGCGGGCGCTAACGGCGGGACACAGCCCCGGTATGGCCGACACCCTGGTGGCCAGGGTCGCGGATTTCCAAGATCTGGTTGTCATAACGCGCAACATCAAGCACTTTCGCGCGTTTCGCTGCAGTGACCCCGGAAGAGGTTGTGAAATAGGAAGAATGTCCGCCGTCACCTTCCTCGCGAAGCGTGCAAGGCGCACTTCAATGCGGAAATCGATCGAACTGGAATCAGGTGCCTGACCGAACGACGAGAGTCAGGGCGCAAGCATGCACGGCCCAGATCGACACGACAAGGAACGATCTCCTTCGCGGGATCGCGTTTTGCCAGATCGGAAATCGGGCTGTCCCGGTGCGCCCGAGGATGTCCATTCATCGGATGACGCAGGGTTGCGGGGCAGGACGCGTGACGAAACACGGCTGAACGATCTGTTCAGCCATGCATGCAAGTCCCAATTCGAACGTCCAGACCGCGATGGCGCCCAGCGGCACGGGCTTCCTAAACCATTTCAGCTTCGACTGACGCCAACGTGACCCCAAGGTCGCGGAAGCTGCCCTCCATCTCTGGACGTGGTTTCGCAAGTGCGGCAAATGCCCCATTGCAAATCAGTTCGGACCGCCATTATTTCAGCCTGCCAAACAGGGAGAACAGATCATGCAGGCTAGGTTTCTGACAATCGCAACAGCATTGCTGGCAGCAACTTCGCTGGGAGCAAGTGCCGAAACGCTGCGCTGGGCGCGGGCGGGCGATTCGCTGACGCTCGACCCGCACGCACAGAACGAGGGACCGACTTCCGCGCTGGCGCACCAGATCATGGAACCGCTGGTCATGCGGGACATGACCGGTGCAATCGTGCCGGCACTGGCCACCGAGTGGGGGCCTTCCGAAAGCGATCCGAATGTCTGGGTCTTCAAGCTGCGGGAAGGGGTGAAGTTTCACGACGGCGCGGAATTCGACAGCGAGGACGCGGTCTTCTCGTTCAACCGCGCCATGACGCCGGACAGCGACTACAAGGAGCTTCTCGCCTCGGTCAAGGAGGTGCGCGCACCCGCCAGGCACGTGTTCGAGATCGTGACCGACGGTCCGAACCCGATCATGCCGTCCAACCTCACCAACCTCTTCATCATCGACAAGGGTTGGGCCGAAGCAAACAACGCGGTGAAAGTGCAGGACTACGAGGGCGGCGAGGACACCTATGCCGCAAAGAACGCCAACGGCACCGGTCCGTACAAGCTCGTAAGCCGCGAGCCCGACACCAAGACGGCGCTCACGATCAACGAGGACTACTGGGGCAAGGGCGAATTCCCGATGGAGGTGACGGAAATCGTCTACACGCCGATCCAGAACGCCGCGACCCGGGTCGCTGCACTCCTCTCCGGCGAGGTGGACTTCATCCAGGACGTACCGGTGCAAGACTTGTCGCGTGTCGCCAGCAGCGACGGGCTGGACGTGCGAACCGCGCCACAGAACCGCGTGATCTTCTTTGGAATGAATGTCGGAGATGACGACCTGGCCACGGACAATGTCGAAGGAAGGAACCCGTTTGCAGACTTGCGGGTGCGAAAGGCACTGAACATCGCCATCAACCGAGATGCCATCATGAAGGTCGTGATGCGTGAGCAGTCTCAGCCAGCGGGAGTCATCATGCCGCCTTTCGTCAACGGCTGGACCGCCGCGCTCGACCAGGTTCCGGACCTCGACGTCGAAGCGGCGAAGGCACTCATGGCGGAAGCTGGCTACAGTGATGGATTCTCTATCCGCCTCAACTGCCCGAACGACCGCTACATCAACGACGAGGCAATCTGCCAGGCGGCTGTCGGAATGCTGGCACAGATTGGGGTCACGGTGAACCTGGAAGCCTTGCCAAAGGCCCAGCACTTTCCGCTGATCAACAACTTGGAAACCGACTTCTACATGCTCGGCTGGGGCGTCCCCACCTACGATTCAGAATACATCTTCAACTTTCTCGTTCATTCGCGGGACGAAAAGTACGGATCGTGGAACGGCACGCGCTTCGGTGACGCCGCTCTCGATGCCAAGATCGAAGCGCTCGCCTCCGAGACGGATCTGCCAAAGCGCAACCGGATGATCGCCGAGATCTGGCAGACGGTTCAGGATGAGCAGATCTACATCCCGATCCACCACCAGGTACTGAACTGGGGCATGAAGTCCGGCATCCAGACCGTCGTTGCGCCGGACGACACAGCCAAGTTCAAGTATTTCAGCCTGAAGTGACGCCAGGCAGAGACTGAGGGCGGCGCGAGAACCGCCTTCAGCCTCTCCTCGCGGCCCGGCGCGCAGATGGTCGGAAGCCGCTGCGCCGGTCGCGAGGATTCAAGTCGTCATGCCGGATGAGCAGAAAGTGTCCGCGGCACGACATTCGCCGCAGTTGGCGGAAGCCTCGCCTCCACCGGGAACCATGGACGCCCGCTTCCAGGCGGGCTTGCCCGCCGCGAAATAGGGGACGGCGTCAACCGTCCAAGCGCTCTTCGACACGGCCCGGCGTGGCACGCGAATTTCGCGAGACCTCCGGACTCGACGCGCCGAGCAAATGGCAAGACGCCACCGACACGCAATTTCCTCACGCAGCGCGTCCCCGCGGAAAGCGTCCGATGAACGCGGCGGGATCCGGAGGAGTAGGAGCGTGCGACAGCGACCCCGCCCGAAGCCGGGCGGCCGGCTACGCTTCGGCATTCTGCCCTGCGGCGGAGCGACGCTCTCGTCTTCCGGCCCTTACGGAGCGGCAAGCGGCTCCGATGCCTGCTGCCGGTTCCGCTCACGAACCGCCTGCTCCGCCAGCAACGTGCCTTCCATGCGATCAAACGAACGGATGGTAGCCAAGCCACCCATGAACAATTGCCGCGGCAGCGAAGACTGCGACAGCGCCTGCGGCAGCCATGACCTCCTTTCGGGCGGGCACCGGCTCTGGAGCTGACCACTCGGGCACGGCACGATTGATGACAGCAATTTCCGTCAGCGCCCAGATCAGCAGACCGCCAAAGAGAACAAGCGAAGGCAGGTCTCCGTTGACAATGATGTGGGCGAACGCCCAGAGCGCAAACCCGACAAGTTGCGGATGTCGGATGATGCGCGTGACTCCGGTCCCCAGCCCGCTCGCCGCAAACAGGTAGAAGGCAGCGAGCACAACCAGGTTGTTGATCCCCACAAGCGCCGCCCCCGGATCCCAGTAGACCACGCTCTCGGCCTTGCGGTAGCCGACGACCATCAAGGCGACCGCGACGAACAATGCCGTCGCCACAAGCCCCTTGCCCGGCTTGCCCAATCGCTCGCGCCGTTCCGGAGCAATGCGCTTGAAGAGATGTGCCGCCCACCAAATCGCAAGTCCCGCTACCAGCCAGATCATGTCTCTCCCTCCTGTCCCTCTGCCGTGCGCGTGAGCGACAGTGTTGCCGCAGCTAGCTGCACCGCACTCGTGATGCTGCCATCCACGACCGCCGCACCCTTGCCTTCGGTCTCTGCACCATCGAATGGCACAGTCTTCCGTCGTGCCATGCCGATCTTGCCTTCAGTTGGAGGCCATGTCGACAAGTCACGTTTTGCGAGTGAAGGGAAATGTCGGAAACTGCTCCATTGTCGCTTGGACTCCAACGCGGCGAGCGTATCCATGATGCTGGCAAGGCCCCTGGCTTGTGCGGCGGGGGTTGCCTGGATCATTGCCGTGTCCGTGCCCCGAGCCAAGAAGTGTCGATTTCTTGTCCACGGACGAGCTCAAGACAATTGTCAGGGCCGCAGCGAAAGTCAAAGAGGGAATTCTCTCAATCCAGCTTCCTGCATCCCGGATCTGGCACAGGTCGGTTCGCATTCGCCTATGTCGGGGACTGTTTCAGGGCCGCCGATCATCCCGGCCGAGCAAGGTGACCGGATCGACCTTCCCGACTTCGAGGCCCTCGCCCTCAACCGCCACGTCATCGCCAAGGCATCGAAGGAGTCTCTGCTACCGTTCTGCCCCGCAGCCCGCACCGACTGCAGGCCGACAATGGCTTCGCCGATGCCCTTCGCACCGGATCGGAAGCGACTCCTGCAAGCTCCTCTTGGCGCACCTGCCGCGTTCACCGGGCTTCGCTCTGCCTGTTCAGAGCCATCGAGCGAAGTGACGACGAACCGGGAGGACGCGATGCGGACCGGCGCCCATGACGCGACCTGCCTCGCGCGCTTGATGTCCATCTTGCGAGAGTCCCACGGGAGCTGTCGCATCGCGTATCCGCCGGGTGCCAGCTCCGGCGCGCGCCGTGCATGTGCTCCTGACGCCGCGTTGCGTGGCTTGCTCGAAGCCATGCGCTCCCGTGTCCGGGAACGGCAAGACCTGACCCTGCCGGCACCGCGTTGCCACATCCAATGCGGATCGCGACAGCCAGGACGACCCAAATGGACTTTCGCATGACGTCCCCATTGAGGCCCCCGCGATCCCTTCGGTCGTTGCAGTCCAGGAATTCCGCGATGGAGTCGCGATTCTGGCACCCGTTGGCGCGACGGCAATGGGTTGCGCGACTCCATCCGGCAAAGCGGCCCGCTCGCCGTACGGTCCCGCCAAGGTCAAGTGCTTCGGCCCGAACCGATGCCAGAGCGCGCGCCCGATCCCGGGCCCGCGCTGCATCGCATGGTGCCAAGCGCGTGTGTCGGCCCTCCGCATGGCAAGAGAACAAGAAACTAGCGAGAGGTGGATCCAGCGCTGGCACGGGCCTTGTGCCGCCGTCGCCCGGACTCGACGCATTGCGCGCCTTTCCGCCGCCGGCGCATGAGACCATGCGAGGTGGTCACGACTTGCCATCTGCGACAAACATGCCAGAGTGGCGCCTGCTGACTCAAAGGGGGATAAAATGACAGCAAGAGTTTCAACTGGTGCGCTGGGTTTCCTATTGGCAACCGGCATCGCTGCAGGCACGCATGCCGAATCGTTCAGATGGGCGGGCACCACCGACCCGCAGACGATGGATCCACATGCCGTGAGTTCGGCGCCGGTCCTCGGCTTCCTGAACAACGTCTACGAAGGCCTCGTGCGCCGCGGCAGGGACATGTCGATCGAGCCGGCGCTGGCCACGAGCTGGGAGCCCATCGGCGACGGGGCGGGCTGGCGCTTTTTCCTCCGTCAGGGTGTCGCGTTCCACGACGGAAGCGCGTTCGACGCCGATGACGTGATCTTCTCCTACGAACGCGCGTCGTCGGAAGCGTCGGATGTGCGAAGCTGGTTCGCGACCGTGTCGGACGTGATCAAGGTCGACGACTACACGATTGACGTCATGACCAACGTGCCGAATCCGATTTTCCCGGATTCGATAGCCAACTGGATGATGATGGATGCGGGCTGGGCCGAAGCGAACGGCGCGGCGCTGCCGGACAAGGAATCAGGCAACCATGCCACTCTCAACGCCAATGGCACTGGCGCCTTCGTGCTGAGCGGCCGCCAGCCCGGACTGGAGACGGTTCTTCGGCCATTTGGCGACTGGTGGGGCGAAGTCGCGCACAACATCACGGAGGCGACGTTCCTGCCCATCCAGAACCCGGCCACGGCCGTCGCAGCCCTGCTCTCGGGAGATGTCGACCTGATCAACCCGGTACCAATCCAGGACGCGGAGCGGCTGGCCGGCCAGGACGCGGTTAAGGTCATCCGGGGCATCGAGGCCCGCGTCATCATGCTTGGCTTCGCCCACGAGGCGGAAGCCTTGAAATACGGCCCAAACACGGGTGACCCGAATCCCTTCGGGGACGTGCGCGTGCGCGAGGCGGTCGCAAGCGCAATCAACGTGCCTGCCATCCTGCAAACGATCATGCGCGGCAGCGCCGAACCTGCAAGCCAGCTTGTCAGCCCCGCGATGCGAGGCTTCTCAACGGCAAATGACAGCCGCCCGCCATTCGATCCAGACCGTGCAAGGACATTGCTTGCGGAAGCCGGCTATCCTGACGGGTTCGGCTTCGGTCTCAAGTGTCCGAACGACCGCTACCTGAATGACGAGTCTGTCTGTCAGGCAGTCGTCGGCATGCTGGCGCAGGTAGGCATCACGGCTGAACTCGACGCCATGCCTGTCCGCAACTACTGGCCGGAACTGCGCGAGGACAACTTCGACATGTACATGCTTGGCTGGTCACCAGGCACCTTCGATCATGAGCATCCGGTCCGATTCCTCGCGTCCACTCCGAACAGCGAGAAGAAGCTTGGCAGCTGGAACTTCGGTGGATACTCGAATGCCAGAATCGATGAGCTCCTGCCGATGATCCAGTCCGAGATCGACGACACCAAACGGCAGGCAATGCTGGACGAGGTGACCGCGCTCTATCAGGACGAACATGCCTACGTGACGATGTATGTCCAGCCGCTCGTCTGGGGCGCCCAGTCAAATGTCGAGCTGACGCAACGACCGGACAACTTCTTCATCCTGCGTTGGGTAAGGGTCAACTGACCTCGCGGACGCAGCCCCTTCGGCCCGCCTCCGGGCGGGCCGGATGCCCCTTCCGCGCCCGCCTCCCTCGCCGTAACGGTCAAGGGGAAGCCAAGTGCTGAACTACGTCGTTCGCCGCATCTTCCAGTCCGTCGTCGTGCTGCTCATCGTTGGCCTGGTGGCGTTCTCCATGTTCCGGTTCGTGGGCGATCCGATCGACAACATGCTTGGCCAGGAGCGCACCCAGGCCGACATCGAGCGCCTTCGTGCGCAACTCGGACTCGATCAGCCGTTTCCCGTGCAGTACTGGCGCTTTCTCGAAAGCGCGGTGCAGGGCAATTTCGGCGTCAGCTACAGGCAGGGTCGCCCTGTGGCAGAGATCATCGCCGAACGTGCACCGGCAACGTTGGAACTGGCAGCCGTCAGCGGCCTCTTCGCGATCGTGATCGGCATCGTTCTCGGCGTCTTCACGGCGATTCGACGCGACGGCTGGGCCTCGAACGTGATCATGACCGGATCGCTGATCGGGGTCAGTCTTCCCACGTTTCTCATAGGCATCCTTCTGATCTACGTCTTCTCGGTGGAACTCGACTTGCTTCCCAGTTTCGGGCGTGGCGAAGTGGTCAATGTCGGAGGATGGTCCACCGGATTTCTCACCGCTAGCGGTCTCAAGGCGCTTGTGCTGCCTGCAATCACGCTCGGCCTGTATCAGATGACACTGATCATGCGGCTTGTACGCGCGGAAATGCTCGAGGTTCTCCGACAGGACTACATCAACTTTGCCCGCGCCCGGGGACTCTCCGAGCGCGTCGTGAACTTCCGCCATGCCCTGAAGAACACGCTCGTCCCGGTCATCACCGTGACCGGCCTGCAGCTCGGCTCGATCATCGCTTTCGCGATCATCACCGAGACGGTGTTCCAGTGGCCAGGCGTCGGACTGCTGTTCATCAATGCAATCCAGTTCGTCGACATCCCCGTGATGGCGGCCTACCTGATGCTGATCTCGGTCATGTTCGTCGGAATCAACCTCCTGGTCGATCTCCTCTATGTCGCGATCGACCCGCGGCTCCGCGGCGAGGGGAACACGACATGACGGGCGCACGCGCCGCACCAGACCGGCACAACCTCATGGCGTTGCGGATCAGGGCGATTTGGCAAAGCGATCTTGCGTGGGCGTTCCGCCACTCGCCGGTCGCCATGGTGTCCTTCGTCGTGGTCGTGCTCCTGGTCTCGGGAGCCCTCCTTGCCCCGCTGATTGCACCACATGACCCGTTCGATCCCGCGACGCTCAACCTGATGAACGGGTTCACGGCGCCGGGCACGCCAAATGCCTTTACCGGGGAGAGCTTCTGGCTCGGCACTGACGACCAGGGTCGCGACGTGCTCTCGACCATTCTCTATGGCATGCGCATCTCGCTTCTGGTGGGCTTCGCAGCCGTATTGCTCGGCATGGCAATCGGAGTGACATTGGGCCTGATTGCCGGCTACCGTGGCGGTTGGACGGAAACGATCATCATGCGCGTCGCCGACGTGCAACTGACCTTCCCCGCGATTCTCGTCGCCATGCTCATCTTCGGCATCGCCAAGGGGTTCACGCCCGTCGAATATCGGGACCAGATCGCCATCTGGGTCCTGATTCTCGCGATCGGCCTCTCCGACTGGGTTCAGTTTGCGCGCGTCGTGCGTGGCGCGACGTTGGTCGAGACGAAGAAGGAATACGTGCAAGCCGCTCAACTCATCGGCAGATCGGGAACCGCAATCATGATCCGCCACATCCTGCCAAACGTCCTCTCGCCCGTGCTTGTGATTGCGACCATCTCGCTTGCGCTCGCCATCATTGCCGAGGCGACGCTGTCCTTCCTCGGGGTCGGCGCGCCGCCTACGCAGCCCTCGCTCGGCACCCTGATCCGGATCGGCCAGGGATTTCTCTTTTCCGGCGAATGGTGGATTCTCTTCTTTCCTGCCTGCACGCTGCTTGCTCTCGCGCTTTCCGTGAATCTTCTCGGCGACTGGCTGCGCGACGCACTGAACCCAAAGCTGAGATAGGCATGGCACGGATCAAGTTCCCGGTTGGCAGAGTGCGGCTCCGCGCGCCAGTGCCGGGCAACAGATGAGCGCGATTCTCGACATCGCGGACCTGACGGTCGAGTTTCCGACGCGAAGAGAGGTCCTCGTTGCCGTCGACGGGGTCAGCCTGACGGTCGAGCCCGGAGAGATTCATGGTCTTGTCGGCGAATCCGGGGCCGGGAAGTCGACCATTGGGGCGGCCGTCATGGCGCTGCTGGAGCGCCCAGGAAGGATCGCTGGCGGCACGATCCGCCTCAAGAGCGAGATCATCTCGGGGCGCGATCAGGCAGCAATGCGAAGCCTGCGCGGCAGCGAGATCAGCATGATCTTCCAGGATCCGCTGACGTCGCTGAACCCGCTCTTCACGATTCGCGAGCAGTTGACGGAGACCATCACGACCCATTTGAGCGTGACCGACGCCGAAGCGAACGAGCGCGCGCATGATCTGCTCGCACGCGTCGGAATTCCCGAACCCGAGATACGGCTCGACCAGTACCCGCACCAGTTTTCCGGCGGCATGCGGCAGCGCGTCGTCATCGCGCTTGCCCTTTGCTCGGAGCCCGATGTCATCATCGCCGACGAGCCGACAACCGCGCTCGACGTCTCGATCCAGGCCCAGATTCTGGATCTCATCAGGGAACTCGCGAACGAGCGCCAAGTCGGCGTGATTCTCATCACCCACGACATGGGGGTCATCGCCGACACTACGGATCGCGTCACCGTCATGTACCAAGGCAAGGTCGTGGAATCGGGCGCCACCAGGCTCGTTCTGGGCAAGCCGAGCCATCCCTACACCAGATCGCTCATCGCAGCCGTCCCGCGCCCCAACGTGAAGCTGCACCGGTTTCCGCTGATTTCCTATGACGGACGCGCCACCGAATTCCGGATCAATGACCTGGCGCGGCACTGGAACAAGTCGGAGACAGGCTCCACCAAGCCACTCTTCGAGATAAGCGGCCTTACCAAGCGCTTCCTGCAGAAGCGCTCCTTCATCCCGTCGCGGCGACAATTCCTTGTCGCCGTAGACAACGTCAGTTTCGACATTCGCCAAGGCGAGGTGTTCGGAATCGTCGGCGAGTCGGGTTCCGGCAAGTCAACGGTCGCACGCTTGATTGCGGGGCTGTACAGGGTCGATGGCGGCACGATCCTGTATGGCGGTCAGCCTGTCACCGGCTCCGGTTCCCTTGCCTGGTACCGCCGCCAGATCCAGATGATCTTCCAGGATCCCTACTCGTCGCTCAATCCGCGCATGCGGGTCGATGCCATCGTCGCCGAACCCGCGCTCCACCACAGGCTGCTTTCCGGCAAGGCGCTGAGACGCAGGGTCGACGAACTGCTCGATCATGTCGGGCTTGGCGCAGCTGCGGGGTTCAAGTATCCGCACGAGTTTTCCGGCGGCCAGCGCCAGCGCATTTCCATTGCTCGAGCGCTTGCAACGCAACCGAATTTCCTGATCTGCGACGAGCCGACGTCCGCCCTCGACGTCTCGATCCAGGCGCAGATTCTCAACATCCTGAAGGATTTGCAGGAGCATCTGAATCTCACGATGCTGTTCATCTCGCACGACCTTCCAGTGGTGCGTCAGATGTGCGATCGCGTCGCGGTCATGCAGAGCGGACACCTCGTGGAAATCCAGGAAGCTGAGGCACTCTTTGCCGCGCCCCGGGAAGACTACACGCGATCGCTCCTCAACCTGATGCCACGTCTCGACGGGCTTGCAACCGAAGGCATAAAGGACCAAGTCGAGGGTTGAGCCCCGTCTGCAACGCCTGAAGAGGGGTCAGAGACAAAGCACCCTGCGAGTCCTAGCCGCCGTCACTCCGGCTCCGCAACCTGGTCGGCTATGCGTGGGCTCCTGACCTCTTCTCGGCCAATTCCGCCAGTGCGTCCGCTCGTTCTGCAACCCTGGCCAAGGCTTCAGACACCTTGTCCCCGGGCGGAGCAGCCTGCATCCGCCCCTGCGCGACCTGACCTTCCAAATCCTTGATTCGGGCCTCCTGCCGCGCAACCGTTTCCTCCAGTTGCCGCTTGTTGCCTGCAGCAGCGACATGCTTGTCGGCCAGCATGAGCCCTGCCATCAGCAGCATCTGCGCTTCGGGAAGTCGTCGGGACTGACCTTCAAGTGTCTTGGCTTCGGCATTGAGCAGCCCGGCCGCCTGATTGAGGGCACCCTCTTCGCCGTCCTGGCACGTCACTTTGAAGAGCCGTTCGCCGATGCGAATTGAAACGTCGGGCATCATCCCGCCTCCTTCAGCACAGGTTCGAGCACCGCCAGGACCTCTTCGATCTCCGCCTTCTCCACCTCGCGAGTGGCCCGAAGGCCGGCAAGTTCGCCTTCCAGAGCGAAATTCAGCAGATCAGGCTGCGTCGGTCCTTGGCCATAGGCCGCGCGCAGCGCAGCGTTCAGTTCCCTGAGATTCCGGTTCACCGCCCGCATCTGCTGAAGCAGGGCGTCCCGGGTCCTGAGTGCATCCTGCAAACGCGTCACGTCAGCCGTGAGCCTTTCAACGGTGCCGTCCCGTCCTTCGCTTTCCGCCTTCGGCCCCATACTTTCCAACGCCAGTTCCGTCCTGTCCAGCGCGGACAGGATTCTGCCTTCAAGTTCGGACGTGTCACTCATGGTTGCTCCTGACTTGCGAATCCGCCGGCCGCTCACTTGATGCCTGGACCGCGAATCGACGGCAGACAACAGGGCCTGCTCAGAGCATAGCGCATGCGGCACCAGTTTCACCCACTTTCCGAACGATGTGCCACGGCTCGCCTTGCGTTCGGCAAGTTGGCTGCTAAGAACCAAGGCGATATGGACCAGCCAAGGGCGGTAGCATGGACATCGAGACCCTGAAGGAACTGCATCCGGACCATTTCGAGCGCGCTGCGGCAATTCGCGTGCTCGCCATGGATGCGGTCCAGGCAGCCAATTCAGGCCACCCCGGAATGCCCATGGGCATGGCGGACGTGGCAACGGTACTGTTCGAGAGGCACCTCAAGTTCGATGCGACCGACCCGGACTGGCCGGATCGCGACCGCTTCATCCTGTCTGCGGGCCATGGCTCGATGCTGCTCTATGCGTTGCTCCATCTCACGGGCTACGAGGACATGACGCTCGGCCAGATCCAGCGATTTCGCCAGATTGGCTCGATCACGGCAGGTCACCCGGAGTACGGGCATGCCAAGGGAATCGAAACGACGACCGGACCTCTTGGCCAAGGACTCTCGAATGCGGTGGGATTCGCCATTGCAGAAGAGGTCCTCCGGGCACGATTCGGGAAGAAGGTTGTCAACCATTTCACCTACGTCATCGCCGGCGACGGATGCCTGATGGAAGGACTGAGCCAGGAGGCGATCGGACTTGCGGGCATGCAACGACTCTCAAGGCTTGTCGTGCTCTGGGACGACAACGACATCTCGATTGACGGCAGCATCGCGCTTTCGGACGCGACCGATCAGAAGCGCCGCTTTCAGGCCTCGGGCTGGGAAGTCCTGGAATGCGATGGGCACGATCCCGAGGACATCGACCGTGCGCTAGACAAAGCCCGCAAGTCCAAGAGGCCCACGATGATCGCGTGCAAGACGGTCATTGGCTTCGGCGCGCCCAGCAAGCAGGGCACCGCCTCGGCACATGGTTCGCCCCTTGGGCTTGACGAGATCGAGGCCACGCGAACCGCCTATGGCTGGCAACATGCGCCGTTCGAAGTGCCCAATTCTATCCTTGACGCCTGGCGTATCATCGGCCGCCGCGGTGGCGAGGCCCGCAATGCTTGGCAGAATCGTTTTGCGACGCTTTCGGCTTCGCGCCAGGCGGACTTCAACCGGATCATGTCCGGAGGCACGCACAAACGGCTGATTCCTGTCGTCCGTGCCCTGAAGCGGACACTGTCGAACGAGCAGCCCAAGGTGGCGACCCGCAAGGCGTCGGAAATGGCGCTGGAGGCGATCAACCCGGTCGTGGCCGAAACCATCGGAGGCTCGGCCGACCTGACCGGCTCGAACAACACAAAGACTCCCGATCTTGGAATATTCGACTCCACGAATCGCAAGGGCCGCTACATCCACTACGGGGTCCGCGAGCACGGCATGGCGGCAGCGATGGTCGGCATGGCGCTCCATGGCGGAGTCAAACCCTATGGTGGCACGTTTCTGTGCTTCACCGACTACGCCAGAGGGGCAATTCGGCTGTCGGCGCTCATGGGCTTGCCGGTGACCTACGTAATGACCCACGATTCGATCGGATTGGGCGAGGATGGCCCCACCCACCAGCCCATCGAGCATCTGGCGATGCTGCGCGCAACGCCAAATTGCCGCGTGATCCGGCCCGCCGATGCGGTTGAAACCGCCGAGGCATGGGAAGTCGCGCTTTCGTCACGGCGAACCCCGACGGTCCTGGCGCTCTCGCGCCAGAGCCTGCCGACCGTCCGAACTCAGCACAAGTCAAGAAATCTCACGGCCATGGGTGCCTACACCCTGGCCCGTCCCGGTTCAGGCCGGCGACAGGCCGTCCTGATCGCCACCGGCTCCGAGGTATCCGTCGCATTGGAGGCACGGTCGCTCCTGGAAGCGGACGGAATTGGCACCAGCGTGGTTTCGATGCCTTGCGCAGAACTCTTCGCCGAGCAGCACGAAGCCTACCGCAGACGAGTGCTGCCTGCTGGCGCCGTGCGTGTCGCCGTAGAGGCGGGCGTGCGCCATGGTTGGGACAGGTGGCTTCTTGACGAGCGTGGCCGCGCAGGACGGGACGGATTCGTAGGCATGGAGGGTTTCGGCGCTTCCGCTCCGGCCGGCGACCTTTATCGCCATTTCGGCATCACGGCAGAAAACGTGGCCGCAAAGGTTCGGTCGCTTCTGTAGCGGTTGACCCCAAGGCACCGATCAAGACTCCGCACCGCCCTGCGCGAAGTCGGCATAGGCATGCTTGACGCCTACTTGATCTTGCCTTCCCTGTACTCGACATGCCTGCGGGCAACCGGGTCGTACTTCCGCACCGACATCTTCTCGGTCATTGTGCGAGCGTTCTTCTTGGTCACGTAGAAATGGCCCGTGTCTGCTGTCGAATTCAGACGAATCTTGATCGTCGTCGGCTTCGCCATTGCGTCTCTCCTCTCCGGCATTGCCCCGAGGGCACCGAGCCGGAATCCACGAAACCCGAGTCTTAGTCGCCGGGCAAGGAGTGTCAACCGGATTCAATCCAGGAACAGTGCTGACCTTGGCTGGCATCCGGTCGTCCTCGCAAGCCTGATCGTGAACGGCCTGTTCTTGATGCGGCCGGCATGCGGCAAACTTGATCGCGGCACTTTCCCGGACGCGGCCGGCGTTTCCCGGAGACAGGGTGCGGATGGCCTGTAAGCCGGATTCTGTGCCCCTTTTCTGGGGTGATGGCCATTCATCTTGCCCCGCCGTTGCCGGAAGGGTCATGCTGCCAACCCGGGTTCCAGAACCGAAGCGCGTCCGTGCGGAACCCCTATTCGGCATTGCTCCAGGTGGGGCTTGCCGTGCCGGTCCTGTTGCCAGTCCCGCGGTGAGCTCTTACCTCGCCGTTTCACCTTTGCCCCGCAAGCGAGGCTGTCTGTTCTCTGTGGCGCTATCCCTCGGGTTGCCCCGGCCGGGAATTACCCGGCACCTTCGCTCCGTGGAGTCCGGACTTTCCTCGAAACCCTGGTCTCGCGGCCATCCAGCCATCCGCAGTGCGCCACATATGTGCTCCGAACTCACCAGGCAAGTCGCGAGAGCTGCGGCTGCAAACAAAGGGCTTCTTGGAGACACCAAACGGGTGGCGCTTGAAGCGCTTCAGCCGATCAGCGCATAGCGGTTCAGGGTATGGAACATTCCATCCGCCCGCTCTCCCACGAGCGCGATCTCGGCCATGTCAAACGGCCGCGGCAGCTCTGGAAGACGATTGCGGATTGCAGTCTCTGCAAGGAGACACCGAGTGCCGGTAAGCTTGCCAGTCAGCGTCATGTGAAACCGAAACTCATCCATCACGTAAGGGTACCCCCAGCGCAGTAGGTTCGCCTCTTGGCTGGATGTCAACCGGGCCGCGCGGCGGCGCGCAAGCTCGGCACCTGTGGGAGTCGCACGCAACCAGTCAAGTTCCGCAACCAGGTTGTGCGCCAAGCATTGAAGGGCAGGCGCATCACCTACCGGCGTTAGGGCCAGAAATCCACCGATCATGGCCAGTTCAAGGCCCGTCAGCCGAATCGGTGGATGGCGCTTGGCGATCCCCTCAACCGCGGCCTCAAGCGCCTCCTGCGTGGTGCCCTCGGCCAATCGAAATGGTGGCATCAGCGTGCCATGAAACCCATACTTCCTGGCTGCCAAGGTGATGTCTTCAATCCCGGCGACATACGGTCTATCGCAGATGCGCCCAAGGTCGATGTCCCAGCCCAGCCACCGGGCCCCGAATTCGGCAATCGGGCCTTTAGGCGGCAGATAGAAAACGCCAAAACGTGAGTGCTCAGACATGAATTCACCGTTTCCTGATTCCGTGCCGTCCAGGCAACGAAAGGAGGATGTGACAGAAAACGTCTGCCTCGCCAACGCACGTGTCGTGCTTGAAGACCGCGTGATCACCGGCAGCGTGACGATCAGCCAGGGATCCATCACTGCGATTGAAGAATCCGGCCATGTTCCCGCCGACGCAATCGACTTTGCCGGCGACTTTCTGATCCCCGGACTTGTGGAACTCCACACCGACAATCTTGAGCGGCATATCGAGCCACGGTCTAATCGGAACTTCAGGGGCACGATTCTCGCCCAACCCGTTGACATGAAACGGGAAATCGCCGTTCCGGCACCCCCGCAGCTGGACTCCTGTTGCCATAACCGGCGTTGCCGCGGTTTCCGGCGCGCCTGACGGGCCGTCCAGGCGTCGTTGAACCAGGGCGCGACATGCTCCCGAGATTCCGCTTGACACCATAGGCGAATCGGGCTTCGATGCGCACATCATGTTCCCATAACGGGTGCCCGCCATGGCCTTCAACATCGAATCCGTCCCCAACCAGGCCGGAAAGCCCGCCATCCTCCTCCGCGAGGCCTGGCGCGAGGGAAAGCGGATCCGCAAGCGCACCGTCGCCAACCTCTCGAAGTTCCCGCCCGAGGTCGTCGAGGGCTTCCGCGCCGTGCTCAAGGGCGCCGTCGCCGTCCGCGACGTCGGCGACCTCCTGCAGGTGGAGCGCTCCCTCCTGCACGGCCACGTCGCCGCCGTCCTCGGCACCGCGCGGGACCTCGGCCTCGAGCGCATCCTCCACCGGACGCGCAGCCGCGAGCGCGACCTGGCGCTGGCCGCCGTCGTGGCCAGGGTGCTGTCGCCCGATTCCAAGCTCGCCACCGCCCGGCGGCTGTCGCCGGAGACCGCGACGAGCAGCCTCGGCGCCCTGCTCGGGCTCGGCCCCGTCGCCGGCAACGAGGTGCTGGACATGCTCGACTGGCTGCTGAAGCGCCAGCCCTGGATCGAGCGGAGCCTCGCCAACCGGCACCTGGAGGACGGCACGCTCATCCTGTACGACGTCAGCTCCAGCTACCTGGAGGGCTCGAAGTGCACGCTCGCGGCCTTCGGCCACAACCGCGACGGCAAGAAGGGCAAGCGGCAGATCGTGTTCGGGATGCTCTGCGCCGCGGGCGGCTGCCCGGTGGCCGTGGAGGTCTTCCCCGGCAACGCCTGAATTGACGATGCCCGGTGTGGGCCCGGTCACGGCTCTGACCTTCGTCACCGCGGTCGACGACCCGTCCCGGTTCCGAAGGGCGAGGGACATCGGCGCCTGGGCGGGGCACCGGTCCGAGGGCCGGTGACGTCGCGCTGCGCACGGCGGACCCGTCCACGGTGGCGCGCCAGGTGAACCGGAGGCTGGCGCAGGTCGGGTTCGAAAGGTCGTTGGTCTGGTGTCGTTGTCCTTGCCGCACACAACATGTGCTATTGTGAGCGGCGGAGGGCATCGGCCGCGTGGCGGACTGGACGTGTCGGGCGCACCGCGGGCGATGCTCACCACGGCCCGGATCCGCGAGGACCTCGAGCCGGCGGGGCTCGACTGGATCTCGGCCCTGAAGACAAGCGACATCCGGAAGCTGCTCAGGGAGGGCGCGGACGGCGCGCCCGCGCCGCTCGTGCCCGAGGCGCTGGTTCCCGACGCCGTGGCGGAGGGTCACGGGCCCGGACTTCCCCGGCGAGCGGCTGATGGTCTGCCTGAACCCCCGGCTGCGGCAGGAAAGGCGCCGCAAGCGGGAGGACCTGCTCAAGGCCACGGAGGAGGCGCTGCACGGGATCGCGGCGTCGGTGCGCTCGGGCCGGCTGAAGGGCCGGGAGGCGATCGACCGCCGGGTGGGCCGGGACGTGAACCGCCGCAAGGTCGGGAAGCATCTCGAGGTCGACGTCACCGACGACGGCATCGCCTGGCGCCGCCGCAAGGACCGGATCGCCGCCGAGGCGCGGCTCGACGGCGTCTCACGGGCCCGGACTTCCCCGGCGAGCGGCTGACGGCTGCGGCAGGAAAGGCGCCGCAAGCGGGAGGGTGGGCCGGGACGTGAACCGCCGCAAGGTCGGGAAGCATCTCGAGGTCGACGTCACCGACGACGGCATCGCCTGGCGCCGCCGCAAGGACCGGATCGCCGCCGAGGCGCGGCTCGACGGCGTCTACGTGGTTCGCACCAGCCTGGACGCCGCCTCCATGGGCGCGGCCGAGGCCGTGGAGGCGTACAAGGGCCTCGCGGGCGTGGAGCGCGCGTTCCGGAACGCAAAGAGCGACCTCCGGATCCGTCCCGTCTACGTCTACTCGCCCGATCACGTCCGCGCCCACGTGTTCATGTGCATGCTGGCCCTGCACGTGGAATGGCACATGCGCCGGCGCCTCGCGCCGATGCTGTTCGAGGACGACGACCGCGAGGGCGCCCGGGCCCGGCGCAGCTCGCCGGTGGAGAAGGCCGAGGTCTCGGAGAGCGCGAAGGCCAAGGCCGACACCAAGCTCACCCCCGACGGGCTGCCGGTCCACAGCTTCCGAACGCTGCTCGACGATCTCTCGGCCATGGCGCTGAACCAGCTGCGCCTGCCGGGCCATGGCGAAAGCCTGCTGACCGTCGTCACCACGCCCACCCGGGTCCAGAAACGGGCCTTTGAGCTTCTCGGAGTGAAGCCGGACCAGAACGTTCCCATAAGGATGACAGGTTGACCGCAGCCCCCGGTCCGGGAAACCCCTGAAAATCAACAGGTTGGTTGCAGAAAACCGCTTTCGCCTCCCCTGAAGTTCCGTCTAATGTCCCCTGGCCGCACGCGCCGGCGATCCTGGCCCACGACCGCGAACTCGCTTCCACGGGCATAACGACGGTGTTCGACGCCATGCGCGTGGGCTCGATCCCGTCGGGCAAGGGCCGTTACCTGCGTTACGCGCGTGAACTGTCGCGCGAATTGCTCGAGTTGCGAAAGGCGGGGGCATTAAAGGTCAGCCATTTCCTGCATTTGCGCGCCGAAGTGTGCTCAGAAACCCTGATGGACGAATTGGCCGAATTTGGCCCGGAAGACAGAGTGGGCATCGTCAGCCTGACAGATCACACGCCCGGCCAGCGACAGTTCAGGGACCTCAGCAAGATGAAAGCGCATGTCGCCACCAGGAAAGACATGAACGATCAGGAATTTGACGACCACGTGGCCCGTCTCCGGGCACTGCGAAAGGAGCACGGTGACGAGCATGAAGCCATGGCCATACAAGATGCCAAGCGCCTCGGCGCGGTGCTGGCCAGTCACGACGACACCACAGCCGGACAAGTCGCCGTTTCCGCCGCGCGTGGAATGCGCCTCGCAGAGTTCCCGACGACGGTTGAATCCGCGGAAGCCTGCCGACAGGCGGGAATGGCAATCATGGTGGGCGGCCCGAACATCATTCGTGGTGAATCGCATTACGGCAATGTCTCGGCGCTTGATCTGGCCAAGCGTGGTCTGCTGGACATCGTGTCATCCGACTACGTGCCTTCATCGCCATTGCTGGCGGCCTTCCGGCTCGCCGAGATGTGGCAGGATCTTCCCCGCGCCATCAGATGCATCAGCCAGGCTCCCGCCCAAGCGGCCGGTCTCAAAGATCGAGGCGCAATTTCCCAAGGCAACCGGGCGGATCTCGTCCGGCTTCGGTCGATCGCTTCAACCCATGCCGTCGTCAGCGTTTGGGTCAACGGCAGGCGAGTGAGCTAGCGCGTGTTCGACCTTCCTTGAATCATTGAAGCCTTCCGAAAGCCTTGAAGCCTCGTGCGGCCTGCGCTTCGAAATCTGGTTGCTGGCAAGAGTGCAAAATGCGTGTTCGAACGACCATCGCAAGCGTGCCGTTGCTGAGATGCAAGTCAGTGACCCTCGCCACATCGGGCGGAACCGCCACGACAGTGCCCCATTCGTTGCCACCCAGACGAACCGACTCCTCCCGAATCGGGATCCCCCAGCCTCGGGAGGTGCCGACGAGTGACTGAGACCCGCCCTGCCCCCCAAAGAGGCCTCCACCAGGAACAGGCGCGAAGGTTGCCCCGGAACCACGGCGGGGGCAATGACGCGCCGCGTGAACGGGCATCTTGTCCTCGCGACTGTCAGGGAGGCAGCCTTTATCGCCCGGTCCAGAATTCTGGAAGCTGACACGTGGCGTCTGCGAGCGGGTCCGGCTGGAAGTGCGACGCCCGCGGGAAACACCAGCTGCGTGATCGGCCAGCATTGGCCTCAACCCGAACGACCTGGTCCAGCCTGCGTCAGGTTTCTCACCAACGGCCAGGTCGAGACCAATTGACCCACCTACACGGCCTACTTGCCGCTTGATAGACCACCAGAGAATTCCGGAAACCTGGCAGGTCCCAGCACATAATGAGGCCAAGCTGACATGCGCGAACCGGACATCGTCGCGCGAATCCATTGAGAGCCCGAACTACCCTGGAGCATTGGGTGCTGCGGCAACCTCGTTCCCGGGCCAGTTCGACGCGCGGAACCATAAGCAAGAGAGCGAAAACTGAGGTCAGGCGCGTCACACAGGGACCGGACACGCCTCATGCGACCTCTGCCGGAAACCCCCGTGCCAGTCCGGCCATGAGCGCCTCATCACCCTTCGATACCGGACCTCTCGCATTCGGGTTGAAGCGCTGGCGGAATGCGGACAATATGGCGCTTTCCCCCGCGTGCACCGGGTAGCCGAACACGGCGGCATCTCGGATGAAGTCGCCGCCTGACAATTGTGCTGGCCACACCGAGAGACCTTTCTCGGCGAGCCGCCGCCAGTCAAAATGCCGCCCAGGGTCGCGTTTCCGACCGGGGGCCATGTCGGAGTGCCCGATCACCGCCTGAGGAGGCAGGCCGTGACGGTCCAGAATGTCGGCGAGCAGGGTTTCCAGCTTGTCCATGAGCGGCTCGGTGAAATGCGACATGCCGTCATTGTCAAGTTCGATCCCGATGGAGCGGGAATTCACGTCGCCCCGCCCCGCCCAGGCACCAGCGCCCGCGTGCCAGGCCCGCTTCTCCTCGCGAACCATCCGAAACACCGTACCGTCCTGCCCTACCAGATAGTGTGCAGAGACTTCGAATTCGCTGTCGCAGAGGCGTTCAAGCGCGGCCTCGGCACTCTCCATTGCGGTATAGTGAATTACGACCAGTTCTATCTGAGCCCCGGATGGCCGGTCCCCAAAGCAGGCTGCTGGCCTGTCGATGACTTCCACGCGTGGCCCCGCCGTATCACGACAAGCGTTCATCGCAACGGGTCATTTCTCTTGGGCCGATGCACGCCTCTGCTCGGCGCGGATCCCAATGCGTGAACCAAGCGCGAAAATCGAGAGCCGAGTGTGCACGCACCACATGATCTGGCTCCCAGGTTCCAGATAGCGCTTGCGGTTCCGGCAACAAGCGAAGCGCCCTCCGACGCGCACCGCACCGCGCTGCCGGTCCAGGACCCTCATGTCGCGCTCCAGCACATGGTCGAATTGGATGCTTGATTCGTGGTCGGCGAGAATCAACCCTGACCCGCGATCCTCCGCCCAACGTCCGAGCGGCGTCACGACCATGACGCGCCTGGCGACCATAACATTGATCGCGGCGCTGCCGGTGTTGATCTCCAGATTCCGGCCAGCCGCCAGCGGGCCCGAGCTCTTCGCAAATGCTGTTTCGACAGGCGTTTGCCTCCCAGAGGTGCCGCTCCGGACCCAAATGTTGGCCGCTCCGACGCATGATCCATGCAAATCACAACGAGCTTGCTTCGCCAAGCGCGTTCCATCTCGTCCATCAGAACCGTCTTCTCGGCCTCTCTGCCGCGGCCCGGTCGCATCAGCCTCGACTTGCCGACAGGACGGAAGTTGGTCGACCGCGGACGAATTCATTCATGCGCTTCATCGAGGAGGTTCTCCACAAGGAGTGGTCTGCGCTCGTGGTGCGCCTCCAAATCGTGCGGTAACGGTCGTGAGAGGCGCGCACAGGCATGGATTGCAAGATGCGGATAGCGCACGCTGGACCGGACGGGGAGCCGGATGAGGCAGATCGTGAGACGAAAGTGCTCTCCGCGTCCGGCTTCGTTCCACCCGGTCCAGCGATCCGATCCTGAAATCAACTGCGTTCCGTCGGGAACCCTGCAGGCCCAACCATGCACCACGCCGACAAGCCGCCGGATCTGGTGGCCGGCAATGGTTGTCCTTCCGCAGGATGGTCGCGCGACCATCGCGATCCCGACCTCGCGCCCGTCGCTGCGGTTGCCCAGTGGATGGCGAGATCGCCAATTCCGTCACGGGCCTGCGGTCTCTGACACCCTGACCGGCAATGCTCACTGCGCCTAATGGTACCGTGCCGCAGGCGGGCCGTGCAGGCGAGCGAAGGCCATCTGCAATCTAGCCAGCCAATGGTGTGGCGACTGTCAGGCCGCTCCAGAGGCGGGATCGAAACCTTCGGGAAAGCCGCTGCACCGTTCCGCAGCGTGCGGCTGACACTCACCCATCCCGACTTGGGGATGACATGCTGCGGCGCACTCGCGACTTTCGGCCCACTCCGTCATGACCTGAAAGGTCTAGAATGTGTACGTGAGCGAGAACACCGCCTTGGTGTCGCTGGAATCCAGGAACCTGACATCGCCCAGCACAACCTGGGCGTCCTCGTAGTTCAGGCCGAAATTCGCGGACAGGCCCCTGGCCAGGTCGTACTGAATCCCCAGTGCCGCGGAGACTTCCTCCTGCCCTTCGATCTGGCCGTAGTGTCCTTCGAGAGACAGGCCCCACACCATGATCTTGCGGCGAATTCCCGACGAGATGTACCAGCGCGCGGCGTCCACGGCGGAGGACGAAAAGCTCTCCTGGCCCAAGCCTACGTCAAACAACGTGCTCCCGTATACGACCTCGCCGACCACACTGAACCCTCGGCTCGTGAACAGGTGCGTTTCGTCTGCAGCTTCGTATGCGCCCTTACCGGCGCGGAACGTGACGCGATAGTCCCTGCTTCCGTTGCCAATCGGGCGCTGGAATGTCAGTCCAAGGTCAACGTTGCTGTCATCGTCCACCACGCCGCTCGCCACGAATGGACCGACCCGACCAGCGTAACCGGCGCTCCTGTCGGCACGTTCGCCGTGAAAGTCGTCAAATGCCAGGACTGCATTGCCGAATCCTCGCCGGCGTCGGGTCTGATCGCGCACGGTTGCCGACACATTGCCCAGCGACACGGTGCCCCAGACGCCCCCTGCCGACAGTGCCGCTGCATCCGTGTACCTTTCGCTTTCCTCGGTTGACAGGGCCTCGTCCGAGACGAGTCGGCCTATATAGCCCAAATTGACGCTCCAGCGGTTCGGGAGCTGTGTCATGGCGGTCAACCCGAGGCTGCCGATCAGCCCCGGGCCATTGTCTTCGTCCTCGTCGGACCCGGTCGTGTACCGTGCCTCGACCGCTCCGGTAAGCGTCAGCGTCACGTCACCGACTTCCATCGCAAGCGCTTCTTCAATTGGCGAAACCTGGTCAAGATTGGGCAGGCCGTTCTGTGCCACCGCAGGACCGGCGCCTGCCGGAACAATCAAGGCAAGCGCTGCAGCGAGCGCGAGAAGTCCCGAATTTGCCGTTCTCATGCCGTCAACTCCGGTTCGGAAAAGTCGAGCGGAAAGCGTGGCGTGCAATGGCGCGCCCGGCAGCGACCCCCTGAACATGGTCGAGCGCCCAGTGGACCCCGCCATAGAGCCTGCTCATGCCGTTCTCCTCGGCCATATGGCTTAGGCTTGTCCAATGCCGCGTGACACCCTGCAGCTGCGGCCACAACACCTGGTCGGGCGACCTGCCGGAGAACGCGATGTCGTCCCGGCCATGGATCAGGGCGATCATCTCTGCCGCCGCGCCGCCGAACGTCGAGTGGCCGGACGTGTATGAAGGGAATTCCGGCGTGGGAATGTAGCTGCGCCAGCCGCCGTGCACGCTCACCCTGCTGTCCGGATTGCCGAATTCCGGCGCCCGTGCACGGATGGCGGTTTCGGGACGGAGCACGTCGTAGTGGTACTTGCTGTCCCAGGCAGAGATCGATGCATCACATTGCGTCATTCCAACCAGGGCCATGGCCCGGGCGAGTTCAAGGAAACCAAGTCCGCGATCCTGGAGGAGCTGCATCGCGATGTACATGAAGTGGCCCGGGTTCGTCACGCCCCAGGGCCCGTCTTCCCAGAATAGGGCCACTTCCGACTGGTCCGCCGTCCGGGTCGTGCTGTCGTTGCCGCCCAGCCGGCGGATCATGTCAAACTCTTCCGCGAATTCCGGGCTTCTGGGATCGTGGAATGCGGAGACCCGGAATTGCGATCCTGACTTCATTGTCCATGGCGTGATCATCCCATGTCCGGGATAGAGGCATCGCTCGAATGACGGGAAGGACGGTCCCGGCGAGGCACCGTAGAACGGAGCGGTCGGGCTCCACTGCAGCGTGTCCCCGCGACGTTCGTATCGTCCGAGGTAGTAGTTGACCTCGCTCGGCTCCGAACCGTCGTCCGTTCTCTGTCCCAACACGATCATGGCAGCCCTGCGGCCCCACTCCACGCCAAGGGACTTGGATTCGCTTCCGGAAAAGCGCCTAAGGAACGAAGTGCGTTCAAAGAGGAACGGTTGCTGGAACGCCTCTGCAGCGGCGAGCGAAAAGGCCACGCCGTAGGCAACCTCGGGATCCGCGTCTTGCGGTCCGGTTCCGATTCCGAACGGCTCGCCATATGCCCTCGCGATGCCGTTGGCGGCAAGGAATCCCGCCGCCGTGGCCAGTCCCAGGTTGTACGCCGCCCTCGGAGCCAGGACCCGCTGGTCCCGGATCTGCTGCAGGGCCGTGTCCACCCAATGAAACACGGCGTTCCGCTTGCCCGGCCCCAGTATCTGGCTCGCATAGGATGCGCCGCGAGCCGGCGTAGCGACGCTGCCGCCGATCCCTCCCGCGAGGGGGACGGTGGCGACGGAGGCCGCAAGCGATCGCACGAACTGTCTTCTCGACAGGGGCGTCCCGGCACGCGGCTGGCGCATGGATCGGTGCTCTTGGACAGGGGATGAGAGTGCGGAACTGTCGGTCGAAATCAACTTTGCCTCCACTTGCTTCGGGGTAACTGGGCCGATAGGAAAGCGTGTCCCGCCGGCGACGGCATCGATCGCCCGCGGGCGCCGCAACGGTCGGCAAGACAGGAGCACGAGATGCCGCTTGCGGGACGATCCTCGGGCCAAGGATGCGCCGCATGCGCCCGTAGACGCACTGCGCGACGCAGGAATCCTGCGCCAGACCATCCTCGCAACGGCTGCGATCTGGGGTGTGCGGGCTGTACCTGGACGGCATTCGAACCCATGGCCGACACTCTTGACGAACTCCACTATCTACGCTGACCAATTGCCGCGCTTGACTCTCAACAACACTCACGCGGCAACCAACCACGGGAACGGGCACCGGCTAGCACGGAGCGCAACCGGCAGCAACGGCAAATTTCGATGTCGGCAGAATTCTTCATCCGATGCGGCAATCCGGCAGCTGGCCGCAGCCAGGAATCGTCCCTCGCTTCATGGATCTCCGATTGCGGGGCCCTTCGCGTCATCAAGGGGACGGCGCGCGCGTGACCGGTGGCCTTCAGATCGCCGCAAAAAGGGCATTGCACTGGCGCATGTCACTGGCAAGCGCGAGTTCAATGCACCGGAGGCGCGACGCGAACAAGCGATTGCGGCGGTTGTTGGCTGGGCGCACGGTTTCCCGCAACGCAAGATCACGACCTCCTTGGGCAGGACGATCAACCGCCCGAAGCGGCCGCGGACATCTGCCACGCGCCGCTCGACCAAGAACGACCCGACGGAGCCGTGATCACCAAGGCGGCCATGCGGCCGAAACGAGGACCGGTTGGGAAGGTTGATGACCGAGATGCGAGGAGGCAAGGGCCGGAGACCGGCCCGAGCGGACGATTTCGCCAAAGTGCCGGACAGGTCCCCGGCACGGCAATCGACCCGGCAACGCTGGAGGCTGGGAAGAGTGCGGTCGACACAAGCCAGCTGCCGTCACCCGGCGCTGGACGTGGCTGCGGCCAAGCGTCCCGACGCGATGTGACCAAGTGGCTTCGAGGCAGTCGGCTCGACCCCCCTGGGTCGGGTCGGCGCGGCAGCGCCCAGACAGACCGCAGACAGGGATGAACTGCAGACCGGAAGCTCAGCCGTCCTGACGAGCGATTCGGAAAGGACTTGGGTCCCAGTTGCAAGCAAACCCGTCACCGTCCGGATCGAGACCCTTCCAGTCGCGCTCCGGGCCGCCCGCCTCCAGGAATGCGGCCTGAGCCCGGTCGGTCCAGCCATACCTGGTGCAGGCGCGGTTGAACCGTTCCTCGTTGAACGCGCCCGAACGGCGGTATACGGGTTCGCCGACTTCGTTCGTTGCCGCGAGCGCGTAGGCCACGATGTTGGGCTCCGTTCCGTCCGGACGGACGGGCAGGTCCTCGGGCTCGACGACCCTAAGGGCCTCTCTCTGGCGCTGAAGCCTGTCGCGGTCGCTTTCGATGGTCTCGCGCGCGCTCACCGCTTCAAAGTCCTGCTCGTCCGAAATGACGGCACGGTCCACTTCGCGCGAATTGCTCGCCCCAGTGCCGCCTTCGCCGCGCGCCAGCGCATCCGGATCTGGACCCGAGTCTTCACCGGCCGTCCGCACTCGCGAATCTGCCTCCGGTGAATTCAGGGCCAAGTCGCCCGGTGAATGTATTTTGGCGATCTCGCTCGAAGGTTGCGATCCGGCCACAGTGCCAGAATCCGGACTCTCAAGGGGCACCTCGTCCATGCAAGCCGCTACACCGCCGAGAGCGATCGCTGCGATCAGGCGAAAGGTCATTTCCCGTATGCGCCAATGCCTCTTCTGCAGCGACATCCTACCACCATTTCGCCGGCTTTGCCACAAAGCCGGCTCGGCCCTCGATCGCCAAGGCGAAATCCAGCAGTTCACCCTCTTCCCATGGCTTGCCAATGAGCTGCAGGCCGAGGGGCAGGCCGTCCGGGTCCAGGCCGGCCGGCACGGAGATTCCGGGCAGGCCCGCCAGATTGACCGTCACCGTGAACACGTCGTTAAGGTACATCTGTACAGGATCGTCGAATTTCTGGCCGAGCGGAAACGCCGACGACGGAGTCGCGGGCGTGAGGATCGCGTCGATGCCGGTCGCGAACACGTCCTCGAAGTCCTTCTTGATGAGCGCCCGAACCTTGCGCGCATGGTTGTAGTATGCGTCATAAAACCCGGCGGAAAGCACATATGTGCCAATCATGACTCGCCGCTTGACCTCGACTCCGAATCCGTCGGCCCGGGTCTTCTCGTACATTGCCGTAATGTCGTCGCCTTGGGCGAGCGTTGCCCGATTGCCATAGCGCACGCCGTCGTAGCGTGCGAGATTCGACGAAGCCTCCGCCGGGGCCACAACGTAGTATGCTGGCAGCGCATACTTCGTGTGCGGCAGCGAGATGTCCGCCAAGGTTGCGCCGGCATCCTCCAGCATGCTGCAGCCCGATGCCCAGAGTTCGTCAATGGCCGCAGGCATTCCATCCATTCGGTATTCCTTCGGAATTCCGACTGACTTTCCCTTGATCTCTCCAGTCAGCATGGCCTCGAAGTCTGGCACGGGAATGTCGGCACTGGTTGAGTCCTTCGGGTCATGACCGGACATGGCCTCAAGCATGATTGCGGCGTCGCGAACCGACTTCGTCATCGGCCCCGCCTGATCTAGCGACGAAGCAAAGGCGATTATGCCCCATCGGCTGACCCGGCCATATGTCGGCTTCATGCCGGTGATCCCGGTAAAGGCCGCCGGCTGCCGGATGGAACCGCCCGTATCAGTTCCCGTGGCGCCAAGGCAGAGATCGGCGGCAACGGCCGCGGCCGACCCGCCGGACGACCCGCCCGGGGTCAGCTCGGCATCGCCCGACTTCCACGGATTCACGGTGCTGCCATATACGCCGGTCTCGGTCGAACTGCCCATGGCAAACTCGTCCATGTTGAGCTTGCCTGTCATCACGGCTCCGGCCTCGAAGAGCCGGGACGTCACGGTCGACTCATATTCGGGCCTGAAACCGGCCAGGATTCCGCTCGCCGCCTGGCTTGGCACGCCCTCGGTGCAGAACAGGTCCTTGATGCCTATCGGAATGCCGCACATGGCCGGCGCTTCGCCTTCGGCAAGGCGCGCGTCCGCCGCCCTGGCCTGTTCAAGCGCGAGATCTGGCGTCGGATGGACAACGGCATTCAGTACCGCAGCCTCTTCCGCCGCCGCAAGGCACGCCTGGGTAAGCTCCATGCTTGTGATCTCGCCGGCCCTGAGACTGTCACGCGCCTCGGAGATCGAGAGGGAATTGAGTCCGTCCATGCCCTACTCCACGACCTTAGGCACAACGAAGTAGCCCTCGCGCGCATCCGGTGCGTTTGCCAACACCTTTTCGGCGATGCCGCCGACGACGACCCTGTCCTCCCGACGCTTCAGCCGCATGGGCGTGACACTGGTCATCGGTTCGACGTCCCTTACGTCAGCCTCGCGCAGTTGCTCGATGAAGCCGAGGATCGCATTGAATTCGCTGGCAAGCGCTGGCAGGTCCTCGTCATCGACCCTGATCCGGGCAAGGCTCGCGACGCGCCGGGCTTCGTCCTGGTCAATTGACATGGGTGCTTTCTCGATCGGTTCCGCCCGCTCCTGTAGCGTGACATTCCGACAATTCCAAGTCTTGAAGATCGCCGAATGGATTGGCCGTGACGCGGTCGGGCAACGTCCTTCAGGAACCGTCGCCAAGCCGTTCGTCCAACGACCCCGCCTCGGCAGACAGAGTGCCGCGCGTGTCCAAGTTCCCTTCGGTCACCGACGTCAGGGCGGAATTTCGGTGGTCGCCTTGCACCGACGCACGGTTCGATCGAGCCGAGCGGACTTGAGAACTGCGCAGCGGATGACAGGACCGGAACTCTGTGCAGGCAGCAGCATAGAAGCGAGATAGCCGCGCCAATCGGATGCACCACCTGTCAGCCCCGCTCGAATGAGCCGTCAAACCCTCGGCAAAGGCATTCGTCGCCCCATTGCGGCCCGACCTGACCAGGACGAATTCGTCGACGGGCCGCCATGCAGCTGGTTCATCCCTGCCGTTCGAGCCTCCACGTTCCACGCGTTGCTGCCTTGCCATGCCTGGGTCACGGCGATACACCTTTGCGGTCAGATCCGGGAAGGCATCCATGTCCAGCGAACTCATCAACAGTTTCAAGACAGGTCCTGACGAGAACGGCCGCTTTGGCACGTTCGGAGGCCGCTTCGTCAGCGAAACGCTGATGCCGCTCATCCTTGACCTTGAGACTGAATACGAAAAGGCCAAGACGGACCAGGCCTTCTGGGACGAGATGAACCATCTCTGGACCCACTACGTCGGCCGGCCGTCGCCGCTCTACTTCGCTGAGCGCCTGACCGAGCGTCTCGGCGGCGCGAAGATCTACATGAAGCGCGACGAACTCAACCACACCGGCGCCCACAAGATCAACAACGTGCTCGGCCAGATCATCCTTGCGCGTCGCATGGGCAAGACCCGCATCATCGCGGAGACCGGCGCCGGGCAGCACGGGGTTGCAGCGGCCACGGTCTGCGCAAAGTTCGGCCTGCAATGCGTCGTCTACATGGGCGCGCATGATGTCGAACGGCAGAAGCCGAACGTCTTCCGCATGAAGCTCCTCGGTGCCGAAGTGGTGCCGGTGACCTCGGGCCGGGGCACCCTGAAAGATGCGATGAATGACGCGCTTCGCGACTGGGTGACCTATGTCCGCAACACGTTCTATTGCATCGGCACCGTTGCCGGACCTCATCCCTATCCGGCAATGGTCCGCGACTTTCAGTCCATCATTGGCAAGGAGGCTCGCGCCCAGATGATGGAGGCCGAAGGCCGCCTGCCGGACACGGTCATTGCGGCGATCGGGGGCGGATCGAATGCCATGGGCCTCTTCCACCCGTTCCTGGACGACAGGAACGTGCACATCATCGGCGTCGAGGCAGGCGGGAAGGGCGTGGATGATCGGATGGAGCACTGCGCGTCGCTCACCGGCGGACGTCCCGGTGTCCTGCACGGCAACCGGACGTATCTGCTGCAGGATGACGACGGGCAGATTCTTGAAGGCTTCAGCATTTCCGCAGGGCTGGACTATCCCGGAATCGGGCCCGAGCACTCTTGGCTCCACGAAACCGGGCGTGCGGAATACGTTTCGGTCACCGACAAGGAAGCGCTCGAGGCATTCCAGCTGTCCTGCGAGACAGAAGGCATCATCCCGGCTCTTGAGCCCAGTCACGCGCTGGCCCATGTGGCGAAAATTGCGCCCGGCCTGCCGACGGATCACGTCATCTGCATGAACATGTGCGGTCGGGGCGACAAGGACATCTTCACCGTTGCCAAGGCGCTTGACTGGACCATGACCGAATCCGATTGAACTCGAATGCCGCGGTGCAACGCTGGCAGTTGTCGCGGTCCACGACACCTCCGGCATCCTCGCCGGACTCGGAAGTGCCCGAACAATCACTTTCCGACTATGTCCTCGGCCGGCAGGCTGCGAACGCCACGTGCCGCGGCATCGATTTCTTCTTTGGCTGACCAGGGCAGTGGCAGGGCTCTCTCGGGCAAACAAGCTCTGAGACAAGTTCAAATTTCATCAATTGAGTCAGAGTGTTGGATCATATGTTGATTTAATGCAAGTTAACTGATGCTAAATGAACATGCTTGGGATTGCCAAGGAAGATGTCCTGAAGAGCCTATGTCGTGACAACCCCTGGTGGGGCGAAACCCATCGATATGGGGGAGACTCCTGCACGCTGAGGAGAGCCTACTTCAAACCGTTCACTGAACTGGCCCTCGACTGGAGCATACGACGCTCGACCGTACTCATGGGGCCACGCCGTGTCGGCAAGACGGTCATGCTTCACCAGTTCGTTGCGCACGCATTGCGAAAGAATCTTCCTGGCTCCAGCATCATGTTCGCATCGATTGACACGCCGCTGGACCGGCTGTTGACGATCTTCGAGGAACGGACGCAGCATGATCCAGAAGGCCGTCGCATCGTCATTTTCGATGAAATCCAGCACTTGAAGGATTGGGAAGTTCATCTGAAGGTGCTGACCGACCGGCACCCGAATACCCGTTTCATCGTTTCGGGATCGGCAGCGGCCGCGCTGAGACTCAAGAGCCATGAATCCGGTGCGGGCAGGTTCACGGACTCCTTCCTGCCGCCGCTTACCTTCGCCGAGTTTCTTTCCTTCAGAAATCTCGAAGACGCGTTGATCATGGCCACCCGTCGTGCACCAGCGGTTCGCTGTGGCGTGCATGACATCCAGCGCCTCAACCAAGAGTTCATCAACTACCTGAACTTTGTCGGCTATCCCGAGGCTGTTCTGAACGAGAGCGTTCAGACCGATGTGCAACGCTTCCTGGGGCGCGACATCATTGACAAGGTTCTCTTGAGGGACTTGCCGAGCCTTTATGGCATTCGGGACATCCAGGAACTCAACCGCCTGTTCACCACAATTGCCTGCAACTCGGGCCAGGAGATCAGCCTCGACGGCCTGGCACGGAATTCAGGTGCTTCGAAGGCCACCATCAACAGGTACCTGGAATATCTCGAAGCCGCCTTTCTGATCGTACGTGTGTGTCGGATGGACGATACAGGCAAGTCCTTCCGGCGCATGCGCAACTTCAAGGTCTACCTGACCAACCCGTCGATGCGCTCGGCACTGTTTGCCCCGGTCCATGACGACGACGAGCCCATCGGGGCCATGGCGGAGACTGCGATCTTCAGCCAGTGGCTGCACTCGGACCTGATGCGCTACATCCGCTATGCGCGCTGGAAGCAGGGCAGAGCGGACCTGGAGGTGGACCTGGTCAGAATTGATGCGGCAAGGTTCAAGCCTTTGCGAGCCTACGAGATCAAGTGGTCCGACCGCTACGCGGGAGGCAGGCCGAAGGAGCTCAGAGGCTTGGTTGAACTCGCAAAGAAGCACGCCGACATCCCGCTGTCCGTTGGAGCGACAACGAAGACCCTGACGCGCGTGGCCGAAGTTGACGGTGTCGAAATCGAGCACTTTCCGTGTGCCTTGCATTGCTATCAGGTCGGAAAGAACGTGGCGGAAGGACGTGCGCCCTGACCTGACGCCATCCAGCCATCTCGAGGCCTTCGAATCGATGAGGGTCGCAACCGAACAAGGACGAAGGCCGGACGCCCAAGGTGCGCACGCCGCTCCCGCCCGGGAAGCGCCCGGCAGCATGGTCAACTTCATTTCAGGGGATTCAGGACTTTCATCTTTCGGCAAGGCGTTGCAGATTCATCGCAATTCGATAGAATACAGGGCTTGCAAGCCGGTTCACGCGAGGATTGAGACATGTGGACAAGGGCTCTCGACATTGCACTTGGGAAGGTCGTCCAGATCGGCCTGCTTACGGTCGAATTGCCGGGCGGGAAGGTGCGCACGTTCGGAGACGGCAAGGGGCCGCAAGTACGCGTGTCCCTTACGGACCATGCGACTGTCCGGCACTTGGTGATCAACCCGGAACTCGCAGTCGGCGAAGGCTACATGAACGGAACGCTCATCATCGAGAATGACGACCTCCACGGCCTGCTCGAACTGATCCTTCGCAACCTCGACGACCCGCACCGGACCTGGTGGCAGCGCGCGCACCTGCAGCTTCGCACAACCTTCAGGCGGTTCATGCAGCACAATGCGGGGCGCATTTCCGTCCGGAACGTCGCGCATCACTACGACCTGTCGGGCGAGCTTTATGAACTCTTCCTGGATGCGGACCGGCAGTATTCCTGCGCCTATTTCCGGTCTCCCGACGACACGCTTGAAGTCGCGCAGGAGCAGAAGAAGGCCCATATTGCCAGGAAACTGAGATTGGAGCCGGGAGTGCGCGTGCTCGACATCGGCTGCGGCTGGGGCGGAATGGGCCTCACGCTGGCACGGAATCACGGCGCCCAGGTTCTCGGCATCACGCTTTCCAAGGAGCAGCTTGCGGTCGCGCAGGAGCGTGCGCGGGCCGCGGGTCTGGATCAGCAGGTCGAGTTCCGAATGGCCGACTACCGCGAGCTCTCGGGAAAGTTTGACCGGATCGTGTCCGTCGGCATGTTCGAACACGTTGGACTGCCGTACTTCGACGCATATTTCCGTTCCGTGCGCGATCTTCTGGCCCCCGACGGAGTGGCGCTCATCCATTCGATCGGGATCTCCGACGCGCCCTGCGCGACCAACCCATGGATCGCCAAGTACATCTTTCCAGGCGGCTACGTGCCAAGCCTCTCGGAAATCGCGGCCTCTGTCGAACGCCAGAATCTGTGGATTGCGGATGTCGAGTGCCTCAGGCTTCATTATGCCTATACGCTTCGGCACTGGTTCGACCGGTTTGTCGCGAACGCCGACAAGGTGATCGAACTCTACGACGAGAGATTCGTGAGGATGTGGAAATTCTACCTCGTCGCATGCGAGCAGACTTTCCGCCTCCGGCGGCAGGGCGTGTTCCAGTTCCAGATGTCACGACACGTCGATGCGGTTCCAATAACGCGGGACTACCTGTATTCCGGCACCGCGGACGCCGCATTGCGGGCCGCCGAGTAGACAACACCCATCAACGCAAGGCGCGCAAGCCCGGACGGGTCCCGCTTCTATCGCCGCCCTTCCCAGAACCAGGTGCCGACCATCAGAAGCGAGGCGAGCAGCAGCATGGTCCATGCAGGCAGCAGCGGCGACACGCGGATGTCCGCCGTCAAGTAGGCTTCACGGGGCGTGATGCCGATCCATCCGCGTCCCGACGCGACCTGGCCTTGACGGACCCGGCGAATGTCCGGCACGCCTTCGGCAACGTTGTGCACGCCGCCGCGCGAATCGGCTACCGGACCTGCCAAAAGCGCATCGCTCGCGATCGTGGCTTCGAACTCTTTCAGCGCTGCCGGTCCGAGTGCCACGACACTGTCCTGGTCACCCTCCTTCAGCCGGTATAGCCCCGCATCCGGTGCCTGCCAGGTCAGCGAGTAGCGACCGGGTGCGATTTCTTCCAGCGGCAAATGGGTGACTTCACCATCCGGCCCGGTGACCTCGACGTGGCCAACCTCGTCTCCGACCGTCCGGCGCGTGATCGTCATGGTCAGTCCCTCCGAGAACGCGGTCAGCGCTTCCTCTTCCAGATCGGGCTCCTTCATCATCCAGTGCGCCAGCCGCCTGAGCAGTTCCAGCTGCGGACCGCCGCCCTCGAACCCCCGCGACCAGAGCCAGGCATGGTCCGACGCGAGGAGCGCGACGCGCCCCTCTCCGACCCGGTCGATTACAAGTAGCGGCGCGTCGCCCAAGCCTTCCATGAGCGTATGGCCGTCCCCCTTGGCAGCCACGTCGATTTGCCGAAACCACCGGCCCCAGGACTGATCTGTGGGGGCTGCCGCATCCTTGACCGGTTCCAGGCCCTCGGTCACCGGGTGGCGCTGGCCGATTCCGGTCACCTTCGGCAAAAAGGCGGATTCGCGCACAAGTCCGCTGGGAGCGGCCGGGAGAATCTCGGCAAGCGGCGAATGGTAGATTGATTCGGCCGTCGCAAAGTCCGGACCCGCGGCGACCAGAAGAGCGCCTCCACCTTCGACGTGCCGCCTGATGCTGTCGAGATAGACTGCCGGCATGATGCCGCGGAGCTTGTAGCGGTCGAAGATGATCAGGTCGAACTCGCCGACCTTGTCCAGGAACAGTTCGCGCGTCGGGAAGGCGATCAGGCTAAGTTCGTTCACCGGAACCCCGTCCTGCTTTTCTGGCGGGCGCAGGATGGTGAAGTGTACAAGATCCACCGAGGCATCCGACTTCAGGAGGTTGCGCCAGGTTCGTTCGCCTGCATGCGGTTGGCCGGAGACCAGCAGGACCCGGAGGCGATCCCGCACGCCATTGATTTGCACGACCGCCGCATTGTTGCGCGTGGTCAGTTCGCCTGGATGTTCCGGCAACGTGAACTGAATGACGTTCATGCCGCCGTGCCGGAGCGTCACCGAGAGCTCGACGTCCTGACCAATCGGCACCTGGAACCGGTCCGGCGCTCCACCATCCAGGGAGATGTCGATGTCGGCCGTCCTGGGAAGGCCGGCCGGAACCGCTCCCTGGTCCTCGACCTTCAGCGTCAAGGTGACAGGCTCGTCTATGATCGCGAATGCCGGAGCATTCCGAATCAGGAGCCGGCGGTCCCAGTCATCATCTTGCCCGGTCAACAGCAGGTGCATCGGAGCGGGAAGTTCAGGAAGGTGATCAACGTCATGCAGCTGCCCGTCGCTCACGAGAATCACTGCCGCGAGGCGCGCGCGCGGCTCGCTTGCAATCGCGTCGGCGAGCGCCTTCATCAGCAACGTGCCGCGATTGCCGTCGCTGTCCTCCACCTGAACCATCCGGAGCCCGACATTGCCGAGGGCGGCGATTTCCTCCTCGACACTGGCGACCGCGTCCGCGATCTGGCCAGGGCGAATGTCGATGCCCTGGCTCGCGCTTTCGTCAACCACAAGCAGCACTATGTCCGAAAGCGTTTCCCGCTCCTCGATTTGGGTCGAGGGGTTTGCGACCGCCATCAGGAGCAACGAAAGTGCGATCCCGCGAAGCCACCAGCCGGAAAGGCCGCCCCGTATCGCAATCACGATCAGAACCAGCGAAACCGCGGCCAGGGACCACAGCGCTGCCCAGGGAAGCAACGGCTCGAAAAAGATGCTGCGGACGACCTGCATGGTTCAGCCGAGTCCCCGAAGTTGCCCGAAACGCTTTCCGGGCGTCGCCGGCAACGCGAGCGGCGCATGGCACGTCACTTTGGTGGCCTTGCCAAAGTGCGTCATTGTCCCAGCCTGTCCAACAGGGCCGGCACATGGACCTGGTCCGACTTGTAGTTCCCGGTCAGGACGTACATGATCAGGTTGACTCCGAAGCGATAGGCGATCTCGCGCTGGCGCTCGCCGGAAAAGCCGCGACCCACCGGAAACATGGGTCGTCCTCGCGCGTCCATGGCCCACGCTGCTGCCCAGTCGTTCCCACCGATCACGACCGGCGTCACGTTGTCATTCAGATTCCTGAACGGCATTCCCTCGGCCTGCAAGGCATCCGCAGGCGCCGCCTCGACCCAGACGTCGCGGCTGGCATAGCGGCCCGGAAAATCCTGAAGGAGGTAGAAGGACCGGGTCAGCACATGATCATGGGGAATCGGCTCAAGCGGCGGAACATCCAGTGACATCGCCAGTTGCCTGAGCCGGCTCGCGTTCGAACCGCCCGACCCGAATCCCGCGACCCCCGCATCCCTCGTGTCGAAGTGAATCAGTCCCCCTGCCCGGAGATACTGGTTGAGCTTCTCGTATGCCTTGGCCGAGGGGCGCTGCTGCGTTTCGGTCACCGGCCAGTACAAGTACGGGAGGACCGAGAGTTCATCCGTCTCGAGATTCACTCCGACGGGATCGCCCGGCTCAACCGAAGTTCTCTGCAAAAGGATGTTCGAGAGCCCCCTCAAACCCGCAGCAGCCACCCGATCCACTGCCGCGTCGCCGGTGATGACATGTGCGAGCGTCACTTCCGACGCCGCGGTGACAAGCCGCTCGAAATCCTGCTCCTGTGCGGGCGCGGGTGACGCGGTCCACAAGACAGCCGCAACTGCCCCTCCAGTCACCGCGCCAACCCGTGGCATTCGACCGGACTGCAGGAGAGTCGCCAGCACGTCGACCAGGAACGCCAGGATGGTCAGAAGGAGCAACGGACCCTTCAGGGGAAGCGCCTGGGAGTCTGCAAGTTCCTCGACCGGTACATCAACGGGCCAGGCAGCTGCGGCCAACTGCTCCGACTTACCAAACGCATTGAGTGCAATCCTGCCACTTTCGCCAGCGTAGATGCCGGGCGGCAAGTCGGGCCCCGGACTCTCGGTCACCAGCCTGGCCCCGTCGACACCTGCAATTGGCCCTGCCGAATCCACATTGCCAAACCCGTCGAGTCGTTGATCCAGCGTCCACACCGTGCCTTCCAGGTCCTCTGCGACCGGCAACGACTGCCGCGTGGAAACCGCCAGCCGTTCGAGCATCTGCACGAAGAGGCCGGATAGCGGCAGGTTCGACCAGTCCGCGTTTGCCGTCACGTGGAACAGCACGACCTGCCCATTGCCCAGACGCTTGCGTGTGACGAGCGGCGTGCCATCCGCCAATGTGGCGATCGTTCGCTCGGCCATATTCGGATCCGGCTGCGCCACGACCTGGCTCGACACCGCGACGTCATCGGGGACATCAAGCCCAAAAAACGGGCTTGCAGCGGAGAAATCCCTGAGTTGCTTTGGTTCGCCCCAACTCATGGCCCCGCCGACCCGGCGCCCTCCCGCACGAAGTCGCACCGGCAGCAGCACGTCCTCTGCCTCGCGGCCGATGTCGGACGCGGCCAGACGCGGCCCGGCAAACCGCAGCAGCAGGCCGCCATTGCGCACCCACTCCTCGACCGCGTTGCGTTCGCCACCAGCAAGCGAGGCGACGTCAGCCAGGACGATCACGTCCGGGTTGGCAAGGACAATGTCCTGAATTGCACCGCGAATCAGGTCGGCACTCGGCCGTAAAGCCTGTTCAAGGTAGTGCGTCGGCGAAAGGAGCCGTGAGCCTTCCCGTTCCTCGCGCGCGGAAATGATCGCTATCTCGTGACGGCTGAAGCTGTCATCCGTCAGGCTGACGGCGCCGGCAGAACGGACTCCCTCGATCTCGAACCGCGTCAGCCGGTTCGTGAGTTCGGGCGGCAGCGACATGACGGCTTCGGCCTCACGTTCGCCTTCGGGGAATTCGATGTCGACACGTGCCAGCTCCCGCTCGATGCCGACGGGGTCAAGGCCGTGCGCGACAACAGCTATCGCGCTTGCTCCGGTGCTCCGGCTTCTTGAAGCCGGCACCTGGATCTTCCCGCCACCGATTCTCGCGGGCTTCAGCGCCAGCACAGGGCGCCGGGACTCAAAGACGGACACGTGACCGCGCGCCTGGAGCGCGGCCAGTGCCCCGCTTCGCCAATCCTGCGCGATCCCGTCCGAAAGCCAGAAGGTGTCGAAGCTGCCGTCGAGTCCGGCAAGCCAGGACAGTACTGCAGGGCCGTCCGGCATCCATGGTCTCGGGGCAAATCCCGGAAGTTCGGGCAGCCAGTTCCTTGCCGAACGGAACGGCAAGATCGGGTGGGGCGGCAGGTCTGCCAGCGAGACGACGGCGGTCTCTCGACCGTCCAATGCCGCGTCGGCCAGAAGACTCTCGACATGTTTGTTCCGCATCGACCAGTTCGGCGCATCCGCCCAGCTGCCGTCGAACAGCAACAGCAGCGGTCCGTCGCGAACCGTGTCCGTTCGTGGAGTGAGAACAGGGTCCGCAAACCCGACGATGGCGGCTGCAACCGCCAGCATACGAAGAAGCAGAAGCCACCAGGGCGTGCGGTCGGTCTGCACCTCGTCATCCGCGAGGCCGAGCAGCAGTGCCACGCCGGGAAAGAGCCGCCGAACCGGTGCCGGCGGCACGGTCCGAAGCAGAATCCAGAGAATCGGCAGCAGCGGCAGGCCCAGGAGCAGCCATGGGCTGGCGAATGCCACGGGGCCAAGCGTCCACATCAACCAGGACTCCAAGGCGCGACCTGGTGGTCAGACCGGGCTGCACACGAATTTTCCTGCCCCTGGGACATCACTGTCAATGCTCCCTGTCCAGCGCCATGTACAGCCAAAGGAGCGCCGCAGAGGCCGGAGATCCGGTGCGACAGACATTGAACTGCCAGCCCGTCAGCCTTGCAAGCTCCCACAGCTCGGCCTTCCTGTCTGCCAGCCGTTCCAGGTAGCGGTCGCGAAGCTCATCCGCCTTCAAGGTTTCGTGCATGAGCGTTCCGCCCATGGATTCGAAGACCGTGCGCCCCTCGAACGGGAAGGCCTCCTCCTGCGGGTCCAGAACCTGAAGGAGCACGCCTTCGATGGCACGGTCGGCGGCACCTGTCACGGCGAGCCGGACGGGTTCCAGGTCGCCAAGAAAATCCGACAGCAGGACGGCGCGCGTCCGGGCCGGTGCATCCGCGAGTTCAGGCACGGGGTAGTCGGTGGCATCCTCCCCTTCGGCGATGGCGCTGTTGAGCCGCATCAACTGGGCATGACCGTTCCTCGGCGGTAAGCCGGAATTGGCCAGGCCAACGCGCTCCCCGCCGCGCATCAGCAGAATCGCCAGTGCCAGCGCCAGCCGTCGTGCCATGTCGATCTTGCTCGGCAACGATCTCGACGACGCAAAATGCATTGACCGACCCATGTCCATCCAGATCATCACCGACTGGACGGCCTGCCACTCCTTCTCGCGCACGAACAGCGCGTCGTCGCTGCGCGCGGAACGCCGCCAGTCGATCATGCCGATTTCGTCACCCGCGCTGCTTGGCCGGTACTGCCAGAACTCGTCGCCCAATCCGACCCGCCTGCGCCCGTGCTCACCGGGCATGACGCAGGCTGCAAGACGTTCTGCGGATGCCAGCAATGGCGGGAACGTCTCGGCGAGAGACTCTGCCTCGCGACGCAGTTGCGTGGTCGTGCGGGGGACCGCCTGCGCCACGCTCAAGCCGCCTCCTCGATCCGGGCAACGTGACGGGAGACCTCGTCGATGACTTCCTGCAACGTCAAGCCTTGGGCACGGGCGGCAAAACTGAGCGCCATGCGATGGGTGAGCACCGGTGTTGCAAGCGCTATCACGTCCTCTTCGGACGGCGCCAGCCGTCCCTCGAGAAGCGCGCGCGCCCTGACCGTAAGCGCGAGGGCCTGCGCGGCGCGCGGACCCGGTCCCCAACTGACGTGCTGCTGCACGATGTCGGGCGAGCCCGCCTCCTCCGGACGACAGCAGCGCACCATGTCAAGAATCGCCTCCATCACGGATTCACCCACAGGCATCCTGCGCACGATCGTCTGTGCGGCAACGAGCTCCTCGGGAGTCAGGACCTGGGTTGACCGCTCTTCGTCTGCACCCGTGGTCGCGAGCAGGATGTCGCGCTCGGTCTCCCGGTCCGGGTATGGTACGTCAATCTGCACGAGAAACCGGTCCAGCTGAGCCTCCGGCAGGGGATAGGTTCCCTCCTGCTCGATCGGGTTCTGCGTTGCCAGCACATGAAACGGAACAGGCAGATCATGCTCGTCCCCCGCAATTGTCACCGACTTTTCCTGCATGGCCTGCAACAACGCGGACTGCGTCCTCGGGCTTGCCCGGTTGATTTCGTCCGCCATGAGCAGCTGGCAGAACACCGGACCCTTGATGAACTTGAAGACTCGACTGCCGTCAGCGCCGGTTTCCAGGACCTCCGATCCAAGAATGTCGGCTGGCATCAGGTCTGGCGTGAACTGGACCCGCTTGCCATCCAGGCCAAGTACGGTCGAGAGCGTTTCCACAAGCCTTGTCTTGCCAAGCCCCGGCACGCCGACCAGGAGGCCGTGCCCACCGCAGAGAATCGCCGACAGCACGAGATCAACCACTCGTTCCTGCCCGATGAACCGCTTGGTGATGCTGGTCTTGACGTCCGCCAGCCTTTCGCACAGTCCCTCGATCCCGGCCACCAGCTCGGATGAAGCATCGGACATGGCAATCGCTCCCTTTCGCACTATTATGCGCAGTAGAGCGAACAATTGGCCCGGGCACAAATGGCAAAACCAGAAGGCGGTCAAAACCGCGTGAAACCCTCGGCCGAGAGTCTAGCCGCGACGGCCCGTGCCGCGTCTCGGCGCGGACTGCCTCCAGTTCACCTCTGGAATCCGCCGGACTGCGGCGACCTGGACATGCGGATCGCAAGGGACGGCACATGGTTCTACCTGGGCACGCCGATCGGGCGACCAGAGCTTGTGCGGCTTTTTTCGACGATTCTCAGGAAGGACGGAGATCGCTATGTGCTGGTCACTCCCGTCGAGAAAGTGGGGATCACCGTCGATGACGCGCCCTTCGTGGCCGTTGACTTTGCAGTCTCAGGCAAAGGCCGGGCTCAAACGCTGAATTTCGTGACCAATCTCGGCGACGAGGCCAGTGCGGGATCGGAGCATCCGATTCGGGTCGAGCGGGATCCGGCGACTGGCGAGCCCTCGCCATATGTCCACGTTCGCGCGAATCTCGAGGCGCTGATCGACCGCAAGAGCTTCTACAGGCTGGTAGAAATCGGAGCGCACCATGAACATCACGGTGCCAGCTGGTTTGGCCTTTGGTCCGGCGGTCAGTTCTTCCCGATCATTCCGTCCGCGGAATTGCCATAGGACTCGCAATCTCAAGATTGCAGGTTCAATTCCTGCCCACGCAATCACCGCGACCAACATTCCCGACAAGGCGAATTCGGTCCTCGCGCTTCGGCTCCCATTTCCGCCCCGTTCGAGGATGGCGTCGAGATCGTCGTACTGCGCTACGGCCATTTCAGGCCTCGCTTCGCGCCGGGGGCTGCGAATTTCGACTGATCGGTCGTAGCATGGCGGTCCGGGACCGAACGTGTCTCGATTGACGCGGTGGAAAGTGATGGCTTGCCGAGAAGAGCGAAGTGACAACGTGGCCTGCCAGCAATGCTTCAGTCGTTCATTCGTGCCAGCCCGCTGCCTGGGCGTGTCAGATCAAGCCAGGAGGCTGGAAATTCAAGCTGCGGTTGCAGATTCCAGGGGCCTCAGAACGCACATTGCATGAAGGAGAGGCGTCCCGGTTCACACGGCCGCAAAATGACCGCCGATCACTCCGGGAACCGAGGTCGAACAGCGTCAGCGCGAGATTCAGGTTCAGGGGCGGACAACGCCGCAGGGCGATAGCCGGCGCGTGTTTCCGCGGCAAGGCATCCTTCACGCGGCGTTGCGGCAAAAGCATGACGCCTTGATGGGCATGTCCGCCCGGGCCATGGCGATGGCGAGCTTCGGCCTGACAATCGCCGCTTCGTCTGCGTGCCCAAGACGCTCCAGGCATTCGAGATAGCCGTGGAGGCTCCAGACATTGTCCGGGTGCTGGCATGCCCGGCTGAGCGTGGCGTCGTAGCCGAGATCTGCGCGGTAGACCGCCGCCGCCTCTTCCACGTGGCCTTGCTCCAGGAGCAGTGCGCCAAGGGCATGGCGGGTCGGTTGCATCCAGCCCCATGGTTCGTCGTAGGCCAGGTTGTCGTCCAGGTCCACCGACCGGCGAAGCCGTTCGAAAGCCGTTTCAAAGTCGCCATGCCGGTAGGAGATTTCCCCGTGCATCATCTCTCGTGCCACCGCAAGGATGTCGCGACAGGAATTGTTGAAGACATACCGGCTGTCCGGAACAAGGCCGAGCGCCCCCTCGAATGCCGTTGCCTCTCGTTCCGCCGCATCGACGTCGCCTTTCACGGCGTTGGCGACGGCCTTCGCGTAATGGGCCATCGCGGTTGTGACGCAGAAAATCTCCCGGTCCCCGGGGGGTTCGAACGCCAGGACGTCGTTCCAGCGTCCGAAACGGATGAGCACGTGCAGTTTCATCGGCACGAACCCTTCCAGCCAGTCGGCCATTGGCGGCGATCTCATGGCGAGCAGATCGGCTGGAAGGCCGGCCGCCATTTCCTCGGCAGAGGCCAAGGCTGGCCCGAACTGGCCAAGAAACATCGCGCCATAGATCTTGAAGTGGAAATTGTGGCAGCGATAGAGCGAATAGAAGTTGGCCGCCCCTTCGCGGGCGAGGAATTTCCTGTCGGCAGCGATCGCAGCCTCGTTGGAGCGCACCACACTTGCATAATCGCCGCAGAGCACGTCAATGTGGGTCGGCATGTGACGGAGATGTCCGGCGTCCGGCACCGCATCTCGCAACAGTTCGCAGGCGCCGAGTGCGCGCTCGGGATGCGGCGACATCTCCATAAGATGGATGTACATGTGCAGAAGTCCCGCGTGGGGTTCCCCGCCCCCTGCCTCCCGTGCACGCATGCCGTTCTCCAGCACGTCAGCGGCCTCTGCAGTGCTTGCACCTTCGGCGATGCGCCCGGTCTTCAGGTCCCACAGCGCCCAAGGCGTCAGGTTCATCAGCGCTTCGGCAAAGAGCGCCTGGACATCCGGATCGTCAGGATGAGCCTTGTACACCTGCCGCATGGCTGCCGCCCAGTCATGGTTCCACTCATCCATCCCGTCGTTGGGTACGGGAGACGGGCATCGTCTGCTGATGGCGTCGATGAGCGCCTGCTCAACAGCCGTGGCACCGGCTGACAGTCGACGCGCGCACTCCGCTGCTTCGTGAGCGACCCTCACGGACCGGACAAGATCCTCGCTATCGAAGCCGTCCCAAGGCTTGTTGTAGTTCGGCCCCGATGCGTAGGCGACGCCCCACCAGGCCATGGCGCATTCTGCGTCCGCGTCGAGCGCCCTTTGGAAGCAGGCCACGGCTTCGGCGTGGTTGAAGCCGTAGGCCCAGATCAGTCCGCGGTCGAACCAGACCTGTGCCTCGGGTTCCCGCGTCGTCACGGGGCGGCTGTAGTCTCCGAGATCGAAATACCCGCTCTTGTCCGCCATGATACTCCCTGTCGTTCGATCCGAAGCAGCAAGGGCTCGCCCACGTGCGGGATCTGTTCCCGGTGTCGGATCGCCGGTTCCGAGAAAATGCCGGCCCTGATGCCCTTCGCGGCCATTCGTGCACGTGGCCGGTTCGCATGGTGACACACGAATGTTGTCGTATGAAGAAGATGTCATAGTCAACCGCGGCATGATCGTCGTGCCGCGGGTCTCCGGATGGTCAGGCGCCACGGCAATCCGCGCCACTCTGCTCCGACAAGTGTCAGCTATGCCGGATCGGATGTCCGGGAGGTCGGCGGGCAAGGTCGACAACCGTTCGGTCAGTTCCTCCCGCCGCGCTCCCAACCCATGCGGCCGGTCCTGTCCCGGTCATGGCCGCCGTGCCCGATGTCGGCACGACGGATGTCCCTGCCAACAAACGAGAATCCGAACAATGCCGGACTCAGGTCAGTCGCTTTTCGTAGAACACGCTCAGCGGGTCCTCATCATACTCGCCGAAAGGCGGAATGCGCACATACCCATAACCCTCGTACAGGGCGAGGGCATCGGGCTGAAGAACGCCCGTCTCAAGGCGCGCAATGACGATGCCCCGGGAAATCAAGCTCGATTCGAGCGCGCCCAGCAGCGCGCCGCCTATGCCACGGCCGCGAAATTCGGGATCGACAAACATCCGCTTGATCTCGCCGTATCGGGGGGACGTGCGGCTCGGGGGCACGCGCTTGGCCGCCCCGCATCCGACCGCCTCCCCGGCCACGAGCGCGACGAGGAACGTGGCGTCATCGTGCTCCAGCGCCTCGACGGGATCGAGATGGTTGCTCTCTGCCGGGTAAAGGGAGAGCTGGAGGCGGTCGAGCATGCCAATGAGCCGACGCGCCCGCGGATCCGAAGGTGCGAGCGGCCGGATCTCGAAGTCCTTGTACCTTGGCGTGTCCTGCATCCAGTCTCCGGTCAAGCACCCATGCGAGGCATCGGGCAATCGCTTGATGCAATTCTACAGGGTGTGATTCGACGCGCTTCCACGTCAGTCAAGGTCGCTGCCTTCGCCTCATGCGCACGAAGAGACCTGTCGGAAACATCGTGAATGCCAATTGTTCCCGTACACCGGCCCGATCAACGGGCAGCACGTCGAAGTTGCCACACAGCATGGCGAGCACGGCTCTGATCTCGAGCATGGCAAGATTGCGTCCGGGACAGAAGCGCGGACCGGCCCCGAATGGAACGAAGGCACGGTGATCGTGCGGGCCTCGCCTGTCCTCCGGTTTCACGAGCCAGCGTTCGGGGTCAAAGCGATCCCCGTTCATGAAATGCTCATCCCTGGTCGCCAGGTGACGCAGCAACATGAAGATCGTGGTTCCCTCGGGGATTCTGTGCCCAAGGATCCAGGTGTCGTTCAGCGGCTCCAGCATGTGCAGTGGCGCGACGGGCTTGAGGCGCATTGATTCGCTGCTGACCGCATCGATCACCGGCATCCGCTGCGTCTGCTCGAAGTTCACAAGCCCAGGGGCGTTCGATGCGGTGAGCGAATCTATCTCGCGTCGACAGCGATCAAGCCAGTCCGGACTTCCGGCAAGAAGATGAACCGTCCAGGCGATCGTGTTCGCCGTCGTGTCCTCGCCGGCAAGCAGCAGGTTGCCGACATTGGCGAATATCTCCTCGTTGGTGACCCGGGATCCTTCGGCCTCCATCTCGATGATGATGGCCTCGAGGAAGTCCCGAGGCGAGTGGCGGCGCCCAGGCTCGCGTTCAATACGTTCGCGCACGGTCTTCACCATGGCGGCGAACTCAATCTCAAGCGCGTCCAGCGCGCGATCAAGCCTGCGGTCCGCCGGAAGGCGGATGAAACGCCAGTAGGGGTACGACGAGTTCAAGCGCCTGTGCAGAACCGGAAACACCTTGGCGAGATGGCGCTGGATCGTGGGGCCCGACGTCTCCAGCGTGTTGATGTCGATGCCGAAGGCCAGCTGGGTGGTTACGTCGACGGTAAAGCGCATCAGGTCGCGGCACAGGTCGACGAGATCTCCCGCGTCGGCTGCCCGCTCCCAGCGCCGCTGCAGCCGTCCGACCGTAATGGCGAGACCAGGAAAGAAGTCCTCGATCCTTGCCCGGTTCAGCGCATCGACGACGATGCGGCGCTGCCTGCGCCAGTCCTCTCCCTCCGCGGCAAATACCCCCTTCAGCCGCATCTCGGACGCCGCCGCCTCGAGATAGCGGGGGCGGCGGAACCCGTCCGGGCGATCGGCCAGCAGGCGCTGGATTTCGGCGCGGTCAGAAAGCACCGCCACGCGGTGCGGGCCGAAACGGATCTGGTAGAGCGGACCGTATTGGCCGGCCCAGTCCTCTAGATCGAGGTGCAGGCGGTCGAAGCGGACCTGGTGCCGGTTGCCGATCAAGGGCAGCCCTCTCGGACCGGGAAGTTCATCCGCCCCTGCCTCGATGCGTCTGCTGTCTATGCTGGTACTCAAATCTGTTCCTCGGCTTGCAGGCGCCTCGCCGGGCGCGGCTGAATCCGGCTTGGTTCGCGATCCAAGGGACAATTCAGATCTGCAACGATCACAAGCACAAGCGCAATTTGTTGCTGTCCGTTACACTTAGGATTCGCCGTCACATTATTCAACGCGCATTCGCCCCTGCGTCTCTTCAAGCTTTCGAAGAGACGCAGGGGCCTGACGGCCGACCCGAAGTCAGGGCCGGATGGACCCCGGATCGCTCGGGCCTCAGGTCTCCGCCCGGCTTCGCCGGTCGTCGCGTAGGTTGGCATAGAGCACATGGTTCCGCCAACGCCCGTTGATCTGAAGATAGCTCTGCGCCACGCCTTCATACCTGTAGCCGCAGTTCTCAAGAAGACTGCGTGACGCCGCGTTCTCCGGCAGGCATGCGCTCTCGACCCGGCTCAGGTCGATGACCTCGAACGCGTAGTGCACCATCGCCGTCAGCGCCTCGCGCATATAGCCTTGCCGTGCATGTTCCACTCCGATCCAGTAGCCGATCATCCCGGACTGGCTCGGTCCCCGCCGGATGTTCTCCAGCGTTATGGCCCCCAAGAGGCAACCGTCGCTCCGCCTCGAGAGGAACAGAGGCACTGCCGTTCCCTCCCGAATGGAGCGACGTGCCCAGTGGACCCGATTGACGAACCCCTTGCGAGTCAAGTGATCCGCCGACCACGACGGCTCCCAAGGCTTCAGGAACTCCGCGCTTTTCCGCCGCAATTTGGACCATGGCTGGTAGTCGCTAGGGGCGGGCGGGCGCAGCACCAAGCGTTCGGTGTCGATTCTGACGCGGCTTCTCGTCCACAGCATCAGGCCGCCAGCTTGTCCGTGACTTCCTGAACTGTTGGAGCCGCCGCTACCGGGCCATAAAGCGCCAGTGCTCCTGCACCGGCAGACACAAGCCCGGCCGCCACCTCCCGCACCGACTGCACGCTGACCGAATCGACCTTCTCGATGGTCTCCTCGATCAAGGGCACGCGGTCCCAGATCGAGAGGAGCTTTGCCAGGCGTTCCGCACGGCTCGCGGGCTGTTCCAGCCCCATCAGCAGCCCCGCCTTCAACTGCGCCCTTGCCCGAGCCACTTCCGCCTCTGAAAGGTCATCGACCGACCGCCGCAGTTCATCCACTGTCAGTGCCAGAAGCTCAGGGGCCTCCTCGCCGCTGGTTCCGGCATATATCGTCATGAGACCGGTGTCCGAAAAGGGGCTCGCCTGCGCAAAAATCGCATAGCACAGCCCACGTTTCTCGCGCGCCTCCTGGAAAAGCCGCGAGGACATTCCACCGCCCATCGCGATCGCGAAGGCCTGCGCGGAATACATGGCATCGTCCCGATATTCCGGGCTCTCGAAGGCCAGCGCGACATGGGCTTGCTCCAACCCCTTCTCAACCCTCGTCTCACCGCCCAGAAAGCGTCCGGGCTCGGCTTCGGCTATGTCCCCGGGTGACAGATGAGCAAACCTCGTCTCGGTTGCCCGAACGATCTCGTCGTGATTGACGGCGCCCGCTGCTGCGACGATCAGGTTGCCGGGCACATAGCGCTCGCCGACGAACCCGGACAGGTCCTTGCGGCCGAAACGCTCGACCTTGGACGCGGGACCGAGAATCGGACGGCCAAGGGACTGGTCAGGAAAGGCGGTTTCCTGCAGCCAGTCAAAGATTATGTCGTCGGGCGTGTCCAGCGCCTGGCCGATCTCTTGCAGGATCACGTGTCGCTCGATCTCGATCTCACCCGGATCGAAGGCGGGATTCAGGACGATGTCCGAAAGGACGTCCAGCGCAAGGTCCGTGTGCTCTGCAAGGACGCGAGCATAGAATGTCGTCATCTCGCGCGACGTATAGGCATTGATGTAGCCGCCGACATCCTCGATCGCCTCGGCGATCTGCAACGCCGAGCGGGTCCCGGTGCCCTTGAACGCCATGTGCTCAAGGAAGTGAGCTATCCCGTTCTGCTCTGCGCGCTCGTGGCGTCCGCCGGCCGCAACCCAGATGCCCAGCGAAGCAGACTGCAACCCCGGCATGTGCTCGGTCACGACGCGGACGCCGTTTGCCAGCCTGTGCAGTTCAACTGTCAAGCGGCCCGACCCTCCCTGATCGCGCGGCAAAGTTCGGCGAGGTCGTTCGCAACCCGCGTCTCTCGCTCGGGTCGCTCATAAAGGTCTGCCATCCGGTTGGGAAGAGGGGGACGAATGCCTGTCGCCCGCTCCACCGCGTCCGGGAACTTGGCGGGATCGGCGGTGGCGAGCGCGATCATTGGAACGCGTGGCTCCGCCAATCGGTCAGCCACCTCGAGTCCGACCGCGGTGTGAGGGCAGACAAGCTGGCCACTCGAGTCGTGCACTGCCCCGATCCTTGACATCGTTTCCTCTTCCGAAACCCTTCCGCTGGCAAAGCCGTTGCTGATTCTGCCGAGTGCGGCATCGTCGATCTGGAACCCGCATCCGGACCTCATTTCATCCATCAGTGACCTGACCGCATCGGCGTCCCGCCCGTATGCGTCGAACAAGAGGCGCTCGAAATTGGAACTCACCTGAATGTCCATCGAGGGGCTGATCGACGGACGGACCTCGCCAGTTCGGTACTCTCCGGACACGAGCGCACGGTGCAGGATGTCATTCTGGTTCGTCGCGATCACAAGCCGCTCGACGGGCAGCCCCATGCGCCGCGCAATCTCGCCCGCGTAGATGTCGCCAAAATTGCCCGTGGGCACGCAGAAGCTGACTTTCCGGTCCGGCGCGCCGAGGGCCACGGCGGACGTGAAGTAGTAGACGACCTGCGCCATCACGCGCGCCCAGTTTATGGAATTCACGGCCGCGAGTCGCGTCTCCTCGCGAAACGCCCGGTTGGCGAACATGTCTTTCAGATGACGCTGGCAATCGTCGAACGTGCCTTCGACTGCAAAGGTCCGCACGTTCGCCTCGGTCGGCGTGGTCATCTGGCGCCTCTGCACTTCGGAGACCTTGCCGTGAGGATAGAGTATGCAGACATCCACGTTGTCGAGCCCTCGGAACGCCTCGATCGCCGCGCTCCCGGTATCGCCGCTGGTCGCTCCCACTATCGTGACGCATTCGCCCCGCCGCTGCAGCACGGACTGGAACATCCGGCCGATGAGCTGCATGGCAAAGTCCTTGAAGGCCAGCGTCGGACCGTGGAAGAGTTCCAGAAGCCAGACTCCGTCGCCAACCTGTTTCAAAGGCGCACGGCTGACGTGGCCAAACTCTGCATAGGCAGCCCTGATCACCTCGCGAAACTGGTCCTCCTCGAAGGCGTCGCCCACGAACGGGCGCATGATCGCAAGCGCCGCGTCCTCGTAACTCCTGCCATGCAGCGACGCGATCTCGCCCGGCTCGAATGCCGGCATCTCCGAGGGTACGTAGAGCCCTCCGTCGGAGGCCAGCCCGGTCAGCATGGCCTCTTCGAAGGACAGTTCAGGAGCCTTTCCGCGTGTCGAGACGTATCTCATGGCATTTCCTCAGCCGGTCCGTTTCCGGATACGCCAGAGCAGGAAGAGAGTCATCACCGCCCATACCGCGGCCAGTCCGAACCACTGGACCGCATACCCCAAGTGACTGTTTGGAATGCCCTCAGTCGTCACGGGAAGCGGCATTGCCGGCGGGTCGTTGTGCGAAGCCTCCCGGGCCACGACGAGAACAGGCTCGGTCCGCAGTTCTTCGGCCATCGCAGGCAGGTCGCGCCCGTACCAGATTCCGGCTTCGCGGTCAGGCTGCGGCGTCCAGCGGTCCACCTCGTCAGGCCAGTGCAGATTGCCAAGCACGGTGACCGCTGCGGCCAGCATTGCGCGGGACCGGTTCGCGACCGGCACGGCTCCCCTGTCCACCATTATCCGCCTCCCCTCTGCGGTCTCGAACGAGGCAACCAGCCTGTAGGCCGGCCCGACCCGTGGCAAGCTCACCAGCACGGCGACATCCTCTCCTTCAAAGTCACCCTCGACGATGACGGGAAGGTACTTGTCGCGATCTGCGGTCGGCACTGCTGGGAGCGGTACGGGGAGTGCAGCAATCTTCGATTCGATTTCGGCGAGAACGCCTTCCTTCCAGGCCAGCCTTTGCAACTGCCATGCACCCAACGAAACGAGCATGGAAAAGCCGCCAATGCCGACGATCAACGGAAAGAGCAGTCGCATGTCACCAGTGCCCCCGTGCCGATCCCGAAACTGCACGAAACGCGGCGGTGACAAAACCCCGGCACTGCGCTGTCACACGGCAACCCGCCCCGGGTCAGCTGCCCCAGATGTAGATCGAGGCAAAGAGAAACAGCCAGACGACGTCGACGAAGTGCCAGTACCACGCCGCGGCCTCGTACCCCACATGGCGTTCGGCCGTGAAGTGCCCGGCCCGCACGCGCAGGTAGCACACGAAGAGAAATATCGTGCCGATGATCACGTGGAACCCGTGGAATCCGGTCGCCATGAAAAAGGTTGCGCCATAGATGTTGCCCGAGAACCCGAACGCCGCGTGGCTGTATTCATAGGCCTGAAAGACCGTGAAGAGCACGCCGAGGATGATCGCGACGATGAGCCCCGTCGCCATGTCCTTGCGGTTGTTCTCATGCGCGATCGCGTGATGAGCCCAAGTTGCCGCCGCCCCCGAGCACAGGAGAATGAGCGTGTTGATGAGCGGCAGATGCCAGGGATCGAACGTCTCGATGCCGGCAGGAGGCCAAACGCCATCCACCGCCGGGCTTTCGGGGCTCATGGGATAGAGCGCGTTCTTGAAGAACGCCCAGAACCACGCTGAAAAGAACATGACCTCCGACATGATGAACATGATGAATCCGTAACGAAGGCCGATTCTGACGACAGGCGTGTGGTCTCCGACGATGGATTCCCTGATCACGTCGGCCCACCAGGCATACATGACGTAGCCGACGCCAATCAGGCCAAGGATGAACATGTAAGGTTGTTTCAGGCTTTCCGGGGTATTCTGCCCGAAAGCCAGTACGAAGCCGAACAGCATGATGAAGCCGGAAACCGCACCGATGAAAGGCCAGACCGACGGGTGCAGGATGTGATAGTCGTGGTTCTTTTCGTGCGCCATGCCGGCCTTCTCCAGGGTTCTAGTTCAGTTGCGATTCCGTCCCGCTCTCGCCGAGAGCGGCCTGTTCGGGACGGAAGTCTTCGGGCAGGTCCACTTCGTGGAACGTGTAGGACAGCGTGATCGTCTTGACAAACCTTGCGTCGGGATCGTCGAGAATTCCGGGTTCGATGAAGAAGCTGACTGGCATGCTGACCCGCTGGCCAGGTTCAAGCACCTGCAGCTCGAAACAGAAGCAGTCGATTTTCGAAAAATGAGCACCGGCGGAAAACGGTGCGACATTGAAGCTTGCGGTGCCTGCGATCGTTCGGCTCGTTGGGTTGTAGGCCTCGTAGAACGCAAGGCCTTCCGCGCCGACCCGGATCGACATTTTGACGCGTTCCGGCTCGAACTCCCACGGCATCCCCGACGCGGTCGAGGCATCGAAGCGGACCGTGATCACTTCTTCCAAGGGCTCGTCATGCGGGGATTCGGCGACATCCGTCGTGCCGCCCCACCCGGTGACCCTGCAAAAGAGATCGTAGAGAGGCACCGATGCCCATGCAAGCGATCCCATGACCAGGACCACGCCCAGGAGTCTCGTTGCCGTGCGCTGCCGTGCATCCATCATGATCCTGCGGACTCCAACCCGGGCCGCACGACATGATCAAAGCCCTCCAACGGGTCACCACGCTTCACCTTCACGACGGTCAACGCGAAAACGATGGCGACGAAGACCGCGAGCGCGAGCGCCACGCCGAGATTCCGCGAAAGACGGCGCGCGTGCAACTCGTGGGTGGCCCGGATGCCGCTCATAACGCTTGCCTCATCACCGCGTCTGCCAGGAACGCGCCGAAATGCAGGAAGAGGTAAAGCAGCGAAGCCCGGAAGAACGCCCTTTCCGCAGCGTAACCATCACCTTGGGCAGCAGTCTCGTCACGCCTGCATATCTGGACCGCGCCCCACACGAACATGAGGTTCAGCACCACAGAGGCCGCAAGACTCACAGGGCCTCCGATCGGGCCCAGGGCAATCCAAAGCGACACAGGCACGAGGAGCAGGGCGTACGCCAGGACATGTCGCCGCGCCGCAGGACGGCCGTGGGTCACCGTGAGCATCGGCACGCCCGCGTTCTCGTAGTCGGAACGCATGAACAGGGCCAGGGCCCAGAAGTGCGGCGGCGTCCAAATGAAGATCAATGCGAACATCAGGCAGGCTTCCATGGAGACGCTTCCTGTCGCCGCCGCCCATCCGATCATTGGAGGAAAGGCTCCTGCCGCTCCACCGATCACGATGTTCTGCGGCGTCCGACGCTTCAGCCACATCGTGTAGATGACGACGTAGTACGAGATCGTGACGGCCAGCAGCGAAGCCGCAAGCATGTTCGTGGCCAAACCAAGCATCACGACCGACAGGCCGGACAGGCCAACACCGATTGCCAAGGCCTCCTTCGGCGCGACGCGGCCGCTCGGCACCGGGCGCTTCATCGTCCTGCGCATGATGGAGTCGATATCCGCATCGTACCACATGTTCAGGGCACCCGCGGCACCTGCCCCGATCGCAATGAACAGCATTGCCGCAACCGCTTCGACCGCGTGCAGGGAAACCGGGGCGACCAGGAGGCCGACCAGCGCCGTAAAGACCACAAGAGACATCACTCTTGGCTTCAGCAGCGCCACGTAGTCGCCGAATGTCGGCTCGTGCTCGTGCGCCGCGCTGATCGCGAGGTCCGGCATTCGCTTCTACTCGCTTGCCGCCAACCGGATCGGCCCGGGCTCGATGTGACTCCCGGCCGCCCGGGTGTCGGCTGCCCACGCGTCGTACTCGGCGGCCGTCACCGCCTTGACCGTGACGGGCATGTAGGAATGACTCAGGCCGCAAAGCTCGGAACACTGCCCGAAATAGACACCCTCATGGCCTTCGTCGACCTTGAACCAGAGTTCTGCCAGCCGGCCCGGAACAGCGTCCTGTTTCACGCCGAACGACGGGATTGTCCAAGCATGGATCACGTCGGCTGCGGTGACTTGAACCACGACGACCTTGCCGGTCGGAATGACGACCGAAGTGTCCGTGGCCAGGAGGAATTGCTCGTCCGTGTAACCCGCTTCGGCCAGCTGCCGCGAGGTTTCCGGCGTCAGCTGGTTCGCGCTGTCAATGCCGATCATGTAGCTCGCAAAGCTGATGTCCTCGTCCGGATACTCGTACTCCCAGTACCACTGGTTGCCAGTCGCCTTGATGAACACCTCAGGCTCCGGAATGATCTGTTGCTTGAACAGCACCGGAAGCGAAAACGCCCCGATGAAGACCAGGATCACGATCGGAATGACGGTCCAGGCCACTTCGACCGGCGTGTTGTGCGTGAAACTTGCCGGGTCCGGATTCGCGCGGCGATTGAAACGCAGGATGCAGATCAGAAGAAGCGCCATGACGAACAACGAAATCGCGGTAATGATGATGAGCACCATTCCGTCGAGCCACTGGATGTCGCGCGCGAGTTCGGTCGTTGGCGTCTGGAAACCAAGTCCGGCCTGGTCCGGCTGCCCGATGAAAGGCAGATCCTGCGCATGTGCTGCGGTCCCGGCAACGAGCATGGTCAGGCCAGTGAGAAGGGTTCTGAGGCGCATCAGTCTAGGATCCTGTTCGCAATGGCATTCTGGCATGCCTCAAGTCGGCATGGCCCGCCGGTTGTTCTTCAGACGCTAGAAACCATATAAGATGTTCATGAACAAGGCGTCTGATTGCGGCATTCAGACGCTTTTCCTCGTCGCAGAAGGAGCCAGGCATGGCCGTGCTGAACCAGTTTAGGCCGTTTGAGACGCATTTGGACAAGGATGCCGCTCTCCAGTTGCTGCAAGAGACGGTCAGGGGCGCGGAAGATGGCGAGCTGTTCCTGGAACGCCGTCGCTCTGAGGTGCTCGCCTTTGACGACGGGCGTGTGCGGAATGCGAGCTACGACAGGACGGAAGGCTTCGGGCTCCGTGCCATACAAGGCGAAACCGCCGGATACGCTCATTCGACCGCGATCAGCCAGGCCGGCCTGGAGCGGGCCGCCAAGACCGTCCGGCTGGCCGTGGGCGAAGGGGGCGGTTCGCTCGCCGCATCGCCGGCCCCCGAGATGCGCGAGATCTATCGCGACGAGAATCCCATGGAGGATGCCGAGTTTCCGGTCAAGATCGAGATGCTGAAGGAGATCGACGCGTATGCCCGCGACCTTGACTCCCGTGTCGTTCAGGTCTCCGCCACGCTTGCGGCGTCGCTTCAGGAGGTTGCCATCCTGCGCCCCGACGGACGCTGCGTCACCGATACGCGGCCAATGGCGCGCCTGAATGTCAGCGTGATCGTCGAGAGGGACAGTCGCCGCGAATCCGGCATGGCCGGAAAGGGAGGCCGCCATGGGCTTTCCAGGCTGATCGCACCTGAACACTGGCAGTCGCTCGTGCGCGAAGCCCTTCGCATCGCCCTTGTCAATCTCGACGCGGCGGCGGCGCCGGCGGGCGTAATGGACGTGTCCCTTGGCCCGGGCTGGCCTGGCATTCTCCTTCACGAGGCGATCGGACATGGCTTGGAAGGCGACTTCAACCGCAAGAGATCCTCTGCGTTTGCCGAACTCATGGGACAGAGAATAGCCGCACGTGACGTGACCGTGCTGGACGACGGGACGCTCCCGGACCGTCGCGGGTCGTTGCATGTCGACGACGAAGGCACGCCATCGCGCCGGAATGTCCTGATCAAGGACGGCATCCTCGTGAACTACATGCAGGATCGCCAGAACGCGCGGCTGCTGGGCGTGGAACCGACCGGCAACGGTCGTCGCGAGAGCTTCGCGCACGCCCCCATGCCGAGGATGACGAACACGTACATGCTGCCGGGTCGCGCAGAACCCGAGTCGATCATCGCCGAGGTCAGGGACGGCATCCATGCCGTCGGCTTCGGCGGCGGGCAGGTGGACATAACCAACGGGAAGTTCGTGTTTTCCTGCACGGAAGCCTATCGCGTCCGGGACGGCAAGATCTGCGAGCCGGTGAAGGGCGCGACCCTGATCGGCGACGGGGCCACTGCGCTCCGGCACATCCGCGCTGTCGGAAACGACATGGAGCTCGACCCCGGCATCGGAAATTGCGGCAAGGCGGGGCAATGGGTGCCTGTCGGCGTCGGTCAGCCCACCCTCCTGATCGGCAACCTGACGGTCGGCGGTTCATCGGCCTGATCGTTCGGGGCGGAACGGCGAACGATCCGAATTGCCAGGCGAACCGGGGATTCGGCTCTCGGCCACCGCGTGCGAAAGCGGAATGGGTGAACCCTGGGCCGTTCCGGCGAACGATCTCGGTGCGAGGCGCCCCGGGAATGCCGAATGCGACGGCTGCCGCCCGTCACACATTGACAAATGCCAACAACGCCCCACATCTTCCGCCGCCACAACCGCGTTCGAATCTCGGGAGCCCCCTATGCCTGTCGTCGTCGTCGAGTCTCCCGCCAAGGCCAAGACGATCAAGAGCTATCTCGGCAAGGACTACACCGTGCTCGCGAGTTTCGGTCACGTGCGCGATCTTGCCGAAAGGGAAGGTTCGGTGGATCCCGACCGCAATTTCGCGATGAAGTGGGAGGTGCCGCCTGATTCAAGAGGCCACATCAAGGCAATCGCCGACGCTCTCGAAAGGGACACGGCGCTGATTCTCGCCACCGACCCCGACCGCGAGGGCGAGGCGATCTCCTGGCACCTGGAAGAGGCGCTTCGCGCCCGAAAGGCCATCCGGGAAGGCACGAAAGTCGACCGCATTGCCTTCAACTCCGTCACAAGGAGGGGCCTTGCCGAGGCAATGGAAAATCCGCGCAAGGTCGACCGTGACCTCGTCGAGGCCTATCTTGCCCGCCGCGCGCTGGACTACCTGGTTGGCTACACGCTCTCGCCCGTGCTCTGGAGAAAGCTGCCCGGCGCAAGGTCGGCGGGCCGCGTGCAGTCCGTCTGCCTGCGACTCATCGTCGAGCGCGAAATGGAGGTGGAGGCGTTCCGGGTTCAAGAATACTGGACCGTCAAGGCGGTCCTGGCCACGCCGAGAGGAGAGGAATTCGAGGCTCGACTGACTGCGCTCGACGGCAAGAAACTCGACAGGCTCGACATCCCCGATGAGGAACGGGCGAAGAAGGCGGTCAAGGCAATCCAGTCAAGCGAACTTTCAGTCAGGTCGGTCGAAGCGAAACCCGTTGCGCGCAAGCCGCCGGCACCGTTCACGACATCTACACTGCAGCAGGAAGCGTCCCGCAAGCTCGGATTCGGGGCGCAAGCGACGATGCAGGCGGCGCAGAGGCTCTACGAAGCCGGGCACATCACCTATATGCGAACGGACGGGGTTGACATGGCTCCCGAAGCGATTGTGGCCGTCCGCGATGCAATCAAGGACCGGTTCGGCGCAAGGTATCTTCCCAAGGGGCCGCGCAGACACACGAGCAAGGCGAAGAACGCGCAGGAAGCGCATGAATGCATTCGCCCGACCCGCATGACGGCGGACCCGGCCACGCTGCGAATTCGGGACAAGGGCCAGCTAGCCCTGTACGACCTCGTTTGGAGGCGAGCGATCGCAAGCCAAATGGAACTTGCCAGGTTCGAACGGACCACGATCGACATCGGCAGCGAGAGCGGCATGGTCGAGCTCCGAGCGACCGGTCAGGTCCAGATCTTTGACGGCTTCATGAGAGTCTACGAGGAAGGTCGCGACGACGTTGTCGATGACAACGGCAGGATCCTGCCCCAAGTCGACAAGGACGAGTCGGTGCGGCAGCGCCAGGCCCTGCCCGAGCGGCACTTCACCAAGCCGCCTCCGCGCTACACTGAAGCCACGCTTGTCAAGAAAATGGAAGAGATCGGCATCGGGCGGCCGTCAACCTACGCCTCCGTCGTCACGACGATCCAGGACAGGGGATACGTGCGAAAGGAGAAAGACCGGCTCTACCCGGAGGAAAAGGGACAGTTGGTGACCGCTTTCCTCATGAACTATTTCCGCCGCTACCTGAGCTACGATTTCACGGCCAAGCTCGAGGAGGAACTCGACGACATTACGTCCGGAGCCCGCGACTGGAAGGACGTGCTCGCACGCTTCTGGGACGAGTTCAGCGCTGCCATCGAGGAAACGTCCGAACTCCGGTTCGCCGACGTCCTGGAAAAGATCAACGAGGTTCTGGCGCCGCACCTCTTTCCGCCAACCGAGGACGGCCGCGACCCCCGCATCTGTCCCCATTGCGGCGCCGGGCAACTGTCGGTGCGAACCGCCCGCTCAGGCGGCGCCTTCATCGGTTGCTCGAACTATCCCGAGTGCCGTTACACGCGTGCCTTCGGGCCGCCTGGCACCGGGCCGGAAAACGACCTCCCTCCCGAGGGCAGAAAGCTGGGCGAGGACGGCGAAGATGCGATCTGGGTCCACAAGGGCCGCTTCGGACCCTACGTTCAGCGAGGCGAGACTTCTGCTGACGGGGAAAGTCCGCTGCGCCGCACCGTGCCCGAGACCTGGGACCCGGCCGCGATCACGCTCGAGGACGCGCTCAGGCTCCTTGACCTGCCTCGTCTCGTTGGCCAGCATCCAGAAGACGGCGTGTCGATTTGGGCCAATCTCGGACGCTTCGGGCCCTACCTGAAACACGCGGAATCGACGAGTTCCAAGGGCGGCACAACCGCAAATCTCGAGTCGATCGAGGACGTTTGGAGCGTAGGCATGAACCGCGCTGTCGAACTGATCGCGGAAAAGGCCGCCTCCCGCGGGAACCGCGGCTGGCACGCTCCGGTGCTGAAGGATCTTGGCGAACACCCCGAGCGCGGCGGCACCGTGACCGTCCTGGATGGCAAGTACGGTCCATACGTGAAGTGGAACAAGGTGAACGCAACGGTCCCCAAGGACACAGATCCCGCCAGCATTGACATGGCCGCCGCAACCCGTCTCATCGAGGAGCGTGAAGCGAAGCGCGGCAAGACGCGCCGTCGGCGCAAAAGGTCCTGATCCGAAAGCCCGGGTCCACGCAAGGGCGATTTCAAGGGAAGCAGGGTCGAAAGCGCAATGCTCTTGCCGCGAGCAGCTCCGCCGGAAGTTGCGTCTCTCGCACCAAGAATGCCATCCCGAACGAGAGGCGAGCCTTGCATTGGCGCGCACCGGCCTTGCCCTCGGCAATCCCTTCGATCCTGGCTTGCTCCGCCGAGGCTTCCGATAGCGTGCGCATCGTCGTCTCCCGGATTGTGGCACCGCAGCTCAGTGCCGCGATGGTCCCTCAAAGACCGCATCAAGGTCCGGCGCGAAGATCAGCGCCTCGCTCCAGGCATCCAGCTGCTCGGTCGAAGCGGACCGGATCTCCGCCTCTCGCGCCGCAGAAACCTCTCCGAACCTGAGCCGCGCCTGACGCAGCAACGTGTCGGCCTTGCCTGCAATCCTGCCCTCGGCAATCCCTTCGATCCTGCCTTGCTCCGCCAAGGCTTCCGATAGCGTGCGCATCGTCGTCTCCCGGATTGTGGCACCGCAGCTCAGTGCCGCGATGATCCCTCAAAGACCGCATCAAGGTCCGGCGCGAAGATCAGCGCCTCGCTCCAGGCATCCAGCTGCTCGGTCGAAGCGGACCGGATCTCCGCCTCTCGCGCCGCAGAAACCTCTCCGAACCTGAGCCGCGCCTGACGCAGCAACGTGTCGGCCTTGCCTGCAATCCTGCCCTCGGCAATCCCTTCGATCCTGCCCTCGGCAATCCCTTCGATCCTGCCTTGCTCCGCCAAGGCTTCCGACAACGTTCCCATTATCGTCTCCCATTTGTCCGGCTGCGTCCGACGCAGCGAAGCCGTCATCGCCTGCGGCGTTATTCGGTAGTGGTCCGACGCATATCTTGAAAGATGGGGCGTCAGGTCGCTGCCGTCAAGCAATCCGGCCGTGATCAGGTCAAGACGCTCCCTCGAAAGATTGCCAACGTGCACGAATGCCAGCGCCAGCAGTCCGGCCAGCAAATCCGGTTCCCGTGACAGCTCACGGGGCTCGATATCGCCAAGCTCGTGAAGAGTGTATCCGAAGCCCCGGACCATTTCCTCGAGACCTTCCGGTGTCGCGATCATCTCCGCAAGTGACAAGGGGGCCGTCCATTTCCCGGGCCCATGACGAAACACGATCGGCAGTATTGGCGTGAGGCAGCCGGAGCCTGAAGCCCCGGTGTCTTCCAGATCCTTTCGCCAAATCCGCAACATGTATCCGGCCAATTGCAACGGCGTGGCCGCGTCCGGCCTGCTCTTGTGTTCGAGCAGGACGTAGATCTTGACGGGATTGCCGATCCTGAGGCGCACTTCGAACAGCGCATCGCATTGAGTCCGCGCTGCCTCTTCGTCAATGAAGCTGCCTTCAAGCTGGATTGGCGGATGTCCGCGGTCCACCAGTGAAGCAACCTTCGGCGGAAGGTAATCGTTCAGCAGTGCGGCCGCCCGTTTCGGGTTCGAGACCAGTGCACGGAAGAGCGCATCATGGGGCATCGCAGGAAGGCTCAAGCCGGGGGCACTCCCGTATCGAGATCTCCCGCTTCCGCAACGTCAGCACAGGCCGAGCATTGCCGCCCCCGGGCCATCGACGCAACGCACCGCATGCCGCAAGGGATCGCATGCCTTGGTCCGGCAGATGTCCGAAAAGCGTCGTGAGAGCCAAATGTGCGCTTATTGTTCAAAAGTTCAGCCATTTTTGAACAATAAAAGAACATGCGTGGCCGTCAAGGCCAGAATTCCTTCATCGGGCCATTGGCTTCCGTCAAGGCCGCCCTTGGCACCTGGGTCGTCATTCTTCCTGGGGAAGCGCCTCGGCGCAGAACCTTCTAAAATCTCGAACGACGAGGGGCTGCACCTGAAGCACGGCTGAACGCCTGCCCGGAAAGCCGCCGGGGGCGCAATTCAGGCGCACAGGCCCGCTGCCGCCATCAAGGCTCCTGCATCAGCCTTGAGCATCCGTTCGCGACCTTCCCCGGCAATCGGGACCCTGCCATGCTCGAGAAGGAGCGGAGCGGCCAACGGCGTAATGCGGTCGAGCACGACATGATCAACCCGTCCCCTGGTCCGCTCAAGCAGTTCCTCGATCCGCCCGAAATCGACCAGACCGCGCATTGCCTCCTCCCGCGTGATCTTCAGCATGAGATGTTCAGGATCGTACTTTGCGAGCGTGTCATAAAGGATGTCGGAAGAGAATCTCGCCTGCCGAGCGGTGCGTCTGGCGGCTCCATGATTCCTGGGAATCATCATCGCGATCGTGGCGGTCGTGCGAAAGGTCCGTTTCATGACGGCGTTTCCGGACATCCATGCTTCGAAAGCGGTGCGCAATTCCCGCGCCTCGAGGAGCGGCTCGGGATCAGGAATCGCATCGAGACCCCAGATCAGGACGGCATAGTCCGTCGAAACGAAACCCAGCGGACCGAGACCCATCTCCTCCATTTTCCGGGTTACCAGCAACCCCAGCGTCTGCATCGCGTTGCGTCCGGCAAATCCGTAGATGCAGGTGTTCTGCCGACCTTCATACGGAAAGCTCTCGACCAGAATTCGGCCCGCCTCCGGAAGTTTCGACCGTTCGCGCTGAAGGCGCAGCCAATCCGCCGTGTGACGCGGCAAGGCTGTCCAGTCCTCCGTCTGGAGCATCCTCAGGATCCGGTGGCTGAGTTGTGTCGATGTTGCGAACTTCGTTCCTGCAAAGACCGCGATCTTCGGCGCCTTGTCCGGTTGAGGTGACACTTCCACGGTCATCTCGTGCAGCCGGTCGTAGCGCACGACCTGTCCGCCGATCAGGAAAGTGTCCCCGGGCGCAAGACTTGCCGCAAACAACTCCTCGATTTCTCCCAAGGGCTTTCCGCTCCGCTTGTTCCGAAGCCTTACGTTCAACGTCTCCGTATCCTGGATCGTGCCGAGATTGCGGCGAACTTCGCCGGGAGCACGCGGATCCCTGAATTCCCAGAGGCCGTCCGTTCTCTTGCGGAGCCGCTGCCAGCGATCATAGGCCCGAAGCGCGTAGCCACCGGTTGCCACGAGATCGAGGCATGCGAGAAAGTCTTCGTTCCGGAGGTCCACGTACGGACCGGCACCCCGAAGCACCCGAAAGAGTTCATGAGCCTCGAACGGCCCCCGACACGCGCGGATCAGGATCTGCTGGCAAAGCACGTCCCGCGGACCCCTTCCTCTCGGGTCACCGTCCAGATCGCCCTCCCGCGCCGCCTCGAGCGCCGCCACGCACTCCACGACCTCGAAGCGGTTTGCCGGCACGACCAGCGCCTTCGAGGGCGCGTTGTAACGATGGTTGGCGCGACCGATTCGCTGGACGAGTCGCTTCACGTTCTTGGGCGCGCCCACTTGGATGATCAGGTCGACGTCTCCCCAGTCAATCCCGAGGTCGAGCGTGCCCGTGCAGACGACCGCCCGGAGTTCGCCGTTCACCATAGCAGCTTCCACCTTTAGCCGTTGCGACCTTGCCAGCGAACCATGGTGAATGCCGATCGGAAGACCGTCCTCGTTCTGAAGCCAGAGGTGACGAAAGAAGATTTCGGCCTGCGCCCTCGTGTTGTGAAAAATCAGCGTCGTCCTGTGCTTCCTGACCTCGTCGAGCACGGCCGGAATCGCGTGCCTGCCGCCGCCGCCCGACCAGGGAGGCAACTCATCCGTGGTGAGCATTTCGATTTCCGGCGCAGGTCCGGGATCCGCATGGAGAATCGGGCACGGGTCTGGATGATGCGCCAGGAATCGGGCGATCGCGGGCGGATCCTCGACCGTGGCTGACAGGCCGACGCGTCGAAGTTCGGGGCATAGGGCCTGAAGTTCGGCAAGGCACAAGGCAAGCTGGTCGCCACGCTTCGATTCCGCCAAGGCATGGACCTCGTCCACGATGACGCGAGAGAGGCCGCGAAACATCTGCGGTGCGTCCTGGTACGTCAGCAGCAGCGCAAGGCTCTCCGGTGTCGTCAGGAGTATGTGCGGGGGATCTGCGCGCTGACGCTTCTTGCGAATGGGCGAGGTGTCGCCTGTCCGGTCCTCGACACGGACCGGCAGACCCATCTCGCCGATCGGCGTATCGAGGTTCCGCCTGATGTCAGCCGCCAACGCCTTCAGGGGCGAGACATAAATCGTGTGAAGCCCCTCCCTCCCGCCTTCCGCGAGTTCCGCGAGAGTCGGCAAGAACCCGGCTAGCGTTTTGCCTCCGCCGGTCGGAGCGACCAGAAGAAGCGCGGGCTCGTCGGCCCGCCCCGCGATCCCCAGCTGATGCGGGTGCGGAACCCAGCCGCGGCTCTTGAACCAGCCAACGAAACGTTCCGGAAGCGCCTCACGCATGGCGGGCACCCGAAGCCGCCAACCCTTCCACGAACGGCAATTCGCGGCGAAGCAACAGGACTCCTGCACGATCGAAGGAAGCCAAGGAGCTGGTGTCGCATGCATGCGTGTGTCGCGTGTTCCGTGCACGAATCTCGGCCGCCAAGGCCGCCGACGCGACGCGGAATTGCACGAATGCAGCCACATCCACGCCGCTGTCCGGATGCTTACGTCGTGAGGCTCTCGACAACTCTCGCAAGAAACGCCCCGCCTGCCTCGAACTGTTCGACAGCGATGAACTCGTCTGCCTGATGCGCCTGCGCGATGTCTCCCGGACCGCAGATCACTGCCGAGCAGCCCGCGTCCTGGAAGTGCCCCGCCTCGGTCCCGTAACTGACGACATGAATGCCGTTGTCGCCGGTGATGCCACGGACCAACGCTTCCGCGGCTCCGTTCTCTTCAGGCACGAGCGCAGGTACATCGTGGAACGGTCGGAGCCTGACACCGGCAGACGGCGCAATCGCCTTTGCCGCGGCATCCACTTCCGCCACGACCGCACGGAATTCGCCGTCCAGCCGGTCCGCGTCTTCGTCGGGAACCAGCCGCCAGTCAATTCCGAACCTGCAGTCTCCGGCAGTGATGTTCTGTGCAGTGCCCCCCTTGATCATGCCAACATGAAGCGTCGTGAACGGCGGATCAAAGTTCGCGGCCACAGTCGACGGCACGCATGCGCGCAGTTCTTCGTTCTTGCCATTCGCCCAATGGATCAGCCGGGACGCCGCCATGACTGCGTTGACGCCCTTGTTCATCATCGAGGAATGCACCTCGAATCCCTTCACGTGCACGTCGAATCCTGCGCTGCCCTTTTGGCCTGTGACGCATTGCATCATCGAGGGTTCGCCGATGATTGCGATTGCGGCCTTTGGCAGGCCCGATTCAGCCATTGCCTCGATCAACGGCGGCGCGCCCGCGCATCCGATCTCCTCGTCGAAGGACAGCGCGACCTGAATGGGTCGCTTCAGGTCGCATTCAAGCGCCTGCTGCAAGGCGTGCAGGGCCAGGGCGTCAAACCCTTTCATGTCGCAGGTTCCGCGCCCGTAGAGCCGGCCATCGCGCTCGCTCACTGCCCATGGATCCGAGCTCCAGTCCTGGCCCTCGACTGGCACCACGTCCGTGTGCCCCGACAGCACCACGCCGCCGGGGACGTGCGGGCCCACGCTGCAGAAGATGGCTTCCTTGGACGGATCGCCGCGCTTCGGCATGCGGTGTGCCATGATTCCGAGATCGGCAAGGTAGCCTTCGGTCCAATCGATCAAGGGCAGGTTCGTGTCCCGGCTGACCGTCGGATACGACACCAGATGATCGAGAATCTGGCGGGCGGACAAGCTCATGACGCAAGCACGAAGTGTCCTGAAGCCACCTCTTCATAGACTGACGGACCTGGCTCGTGCCCAATGGGAAAGATTGGCGACGGGATTGGCTTGAAGTTCAGGTCCTCCTCGCCCTTGCGCTGCGCCGGGTCGGCGACCGGCACGGCCGCAAGCAGCGACTTCGTGTACTCGTGCCGAGGATCCTCGAATATCGCCGGCCGAGGCCCGATCTCGACAATCCGGCCCAGGTACATCACGCCCACCATGTGACTTACCCGTTCAACGACCGCCATGTCGTGGCTGATGAACAACATTGAGATGCCAAGCTCCGCCTGCAGCTCCATCAGGAGATTGAGAACCTGAGCCTGCACGCTCACGTCAAGCGCGCTAACGGCTTCATCGGCAACGATGAGCTTGGGATTCAGGGACAGGGCCCGGGCGATCGCGATCCGCTGCCTCTGCCCGCCCGACAGTTCATGCGGGTATCTGCTCATGAAGCTCCTTGGCAGGTGCACCCGGTCCAGGAGTTCGGCAACGCGGTCGGCCCGTTCCGATGCATCGCCGGCGCCATAGTTGAGCAAGGGCTCAGCGATCTGGTCGGAGAGCTTCATCTGCGGATTAAGCGACGCGAAGGGATCCTGAAACACCATCTGCATGTCACGCCGCGCGAGGCGCAGCTCCCCTGCATCCAGTTCCAGGACGTTTCGTTCGCCCAGCCAGACCTCGCCCGAAACGGGTTCGACCAGCCTGAGCACCGACCGGCCGCAAGAGGACTTGCCGCAGCCCGACTCGCCGACGAGGCTCAGTGTCTGCCCGGCATTGACCCGGAACGATACGTCCTGAACGGCATGCACGTAGGCGACGGTCCGGCGCAGGAAGCCCCCGGTGACGGGAAAGCGGGTGACAAGATTCCTTACGTCGAGGAGCAGTTCGTCGTCCATCGCCGCCCGGGCTGCGCGTTCGCGATGCTGATCGCCTATCAGCCGCATGGGCTCCGGCGCCGGCTTGCCCTGCATCTCTCCAAGCTTTGGCACCGCCGCGAGCAGGGCCTTTGTGTATTCGTGCTGCGGGGTTTCGAAGATCCGCTGGACCGACCCTTCCTCCACCTTCCTGCCACGGAACATGACCACGACCCGGTCCGCCATCTGGGCAACGACTGCCATGTCATGCGTGATGAACAGCACTGACGTCCCGGTCTCGCGCTTCAACCGATCGATCAGGGCAAGGATTTCCGCCTGGATGGTCACGTCGAGCGCGGTTGTCGGCTCGTCCGCGATCAGCAGCCTGGGCTCGCAGGCCAGCGCCATGGCGATCACGACGCGCTGCCGCATTCCCCCGGAAAGTTCGTGCGGATACTGCTTCAACCGGCGTTCGGCTTCCGGTATGCGCACGCGGCGAAGGAGATCCAGCGCGTGCTCCGTTGCCTGCTCTCGGGTCATCGCCTTGTGAACGCGCAAGCCCTCGGTCAACTGCCGTCCGATCGTGAACACCGGGTTCAGGGACGTCATGGGCTCCTGGAAGATGATGCCGATCTCGTTGCCGCGGATTGTCCGCATCAAGGTGTCGTCAGCTTTCGAGACGTCGACGACACCGCCGTTCGCGCCCCGGTCGAACAGCAGTTCGCCGCTCGCGATCTCGCCTCCCCCGAATTCCACCAGGCGCACGAGCGAAAGGGACGACACGGACTTGCCGGATCCTGATTCACCGACGACGCAGAGGGTCTCGCCGGGCATTATGTCGAAACTGACATCTTCCACGCCGAGAACCGGGCCGTCCCTCGTCTGGAATTCGACACGCAACTTTCTGAGCGAGGCGAGCGGTTGGTCGAGCATGGGGCTCCCCGGAGGCGTGCTGCTGCGGCACGCTAAACCCCACTTGCGAAAGGTGTCAAACTGAACGCGCCGAGAAACGGAGATTCCCGGCTACTGGCACATAGGCGACCGCCGGCATTGCCTGCCGCCGCAAAGACGCTCAATTCAGCCGGGGGCGCACAAGGTGGCGATGCCGCCCGTTGACGAGCTGGACTGGCCACCTTGATCGATTCCCGCAACTCAGGGTTCGCGAAATCGGCTCCGAGCCCCGCTCAAATCTGAAGAAAAGAGTTGGAGCACGTACGGTCTGTAGTAACCTGCGAAAATTCCGGCCCGAATCGGCCCCCCGATTCCGGACAGGGAACGGAACATGGAAACCAAATGGAGTGAAACAATGAGACTCGTTACCCGACCCCTCATCGGGGCTGCAGCGGCGTCGGCCCTTGCATCAATGGCGCTTGCCTCCGGCCACGAGGGACCACGTGGCCGCGATGGCGAAGTCAAGATCATCTACTGGCAGGCTCCGTCGATCCTGAACCCGTATCTATCCGGTGGCACGAAGGACGTGGAAAGCGCCTCGCTCGTGATCGAGCCCCTCGCCCGCTACGATGAAAACGGCAACCTGACGCCTTGGCTGGTGGACGAGATACCGACGGTGGCGAATGGCGGCGTGAGCCAGGACTTGACCCAGATCACCTGGAAAGTCACCGAAGGCCTGGTCTGGTCCGACGGCACGCCGTTCACGTCCGCGGATGCCAAGTTCACTTACGACTACTGCACGCATCCCGAAGGCGGATGCGCCCAGGCAACAAAGTATGAAGGCGTCGTCAGCGTAGAAACGCCGGACGCGCTTACCGTCGTCGTCACGTTCGACAAGCCCACGCCCAACCCGTACGGGCCCTTCGTCGGCGGCGAGGCCCCGGTCATCCAGGCTGCCCAGTTTGCGGATTGCCTTGGCGCGAAGGCACCGGAATGCACCGAGGCGAACTTCAATCCGATCGGCACGGGCCCGTTCGTCGTTACCGAATTCAAGCCGAACGACGTGATTTCCTTCGCGGCGAACGAGAACTACCGGGTCGAAGGCAAGCCCGCATTCGCCACGGTGACGTTCAAGGGCGGAGGCGACGCAACTGCGGCAGGCCGCGCCGTCATGGAGACCGGCGAGTTCGACTATGCCTGGAACCTTCAGCTCGCACCCGACGTTATCGCGAAGATGCAGGAAGGCGGCATGGGCACTCCGATAGCCGGATTCGGTCCGCTCGTCGAGCGTCTGATGCTGAACAACACCAATCCCGATCCCGGACTCGGACCGGATGAGCGCTCGGTCGTGCGTCCACATCCCTTCCTTCAAGATCCGGCAGTCTTCAAGGCCATGTCGATGGCCATAGACCGGCCGCTGCTGGTTGACATCGGCTATGGTCAGGCTGGCCGCGTCACCTGCAACTGGGTTCCGGTGCCGCAAATCTATGCGTCCACGACCTTTGACTGCTCGACGCAGGACATCGCAGGGGCCAACGCCCTTCTCGATTCAGCCGGCATTGCGGACAGCGACGGCGATGGCGTGAGAGAGAAGGACGGCGTGCCGCTCAGCATACTTTACCAGACGTCGACCAACGCCGTGCGCCAGGACTTCCAGGCGCTGATCAAGCAGTGGTGGGCTGAAATCGGCATCGAGACCGAGCTGCGCAACATCAACGCATCCGTGTTCTTCGGCGGCGATCCCGGCTCTCCCGACACTTTCCAGAAGTTCTATGCCGATGTCGAGATGTACGCCAACACCTTCAACGGCACCGACCCGCAGGCCTATCTCGGCAACGGGCTTTGCGACAAGGCGCCTTCGCCTGAAACGCAATGGCAGGGCGAAAACATATCGCGGTTCTGCATGGACGAATACGACGAGCTTCACGCCGAACTCTCCAAGACGGCGGACGTCAACCGGCGTGGAGAGATCGCGGCCCGGTTGAATGACATGGCGATCGAGAACGGCATGATGATTCCGCTTGTCCATCGCGGCCGTCTCTCGGCGCATGCCAACAGCCTTGGCGGCATCAGGCTGAATGTCTGGGACAGTGAATTGTGGAACATTGCCGACTGGTACAGGATCGGTAACTGACACAGGCGGCGGGGCGGGCCTGTCCCGCCCCCCACCCGGCCGATGCCATGCTGACCTACACGATCCGACGCCTGCTCCTGAGCGTGCCGACGCTGCTCTTCATCAGTCTCGTCATATTCCTGCTGCTGAAGCTTGCACCCGGGGACCCAATGGCGCAGGTGCCTCTGACGGTCCCTCCCGACGTCAAGGAAAGGATGCGTGAGGCGCTCGGCGTGGGGCAGCCTTGGTACGTCGCCTTCCCGAAATGGCTGTACCAGTTCTTCGCGGTCGAACCGCTTCACTTCGTCGACGCAGCCTTCGGCACGTCCCTCGGCGAAGGCCAGCAGCGCGTGATCTCGTGGCAGACGCGCTCTCCCGTCATGGACATCGTGATCCAGCGATTGCCCCAGACCCTTTGGGTCGTGGGCGTTGCCTATGTCGTGGCCATCCTCATCGCGCTCCCGATCGGCATCTACTCGGCCTATCGGCAGTATTCCTGGTTCGACAACGCGGGCACCTTCGTCGCCATGGTGGGCTTCTCGGTCCCGCCCTTCTTCTCTGGCGTTCTGGTGATCGTGGTATTCTCAGTCTGGCTGGGTTGGTTCCCCTCGATCTACGACACGACCCACAAGGTCAGCGACTGGGCGAGCTTCGTCTTCCAGCTCAAGCAAATGATCATGCCCGTCATGGTGCTTGCCCTTCAGATCACCTCCCAGCTCTCGCGATTCATGCGGGCTTCCATGCTCGACAATCTCAATCAGGACTACGTGCGCACGGCGCGTGCAAAGGGCCTTGGCGAAAGGACCGTGGTCTTGGTGCATGTCCTCCGCAATTCGCTGATCCCGGTCGTCACCGTCATTGCGCTCGGCGTTCCGGCCATCTTCGGAGGCGCCATCATCACTGAGCAGATATTCAAGGTGAACGGCATCGGCCAGTTGCTGATCACCGCCATCCAGGCCAACGACCTGCCGATGGTGCAGACACTGACCTTCATTTTCGCGGTGCTGATCGTGCTGTTCAACCTCGTCGCCGACATACTCTACGGCATCCTGGACCCGAGGATCCGGTATGACTGATTCCCGCCTCCCCACTGAAAAAGCGGAACTCGCCACCACTCCCCGCTCCCAATGGGCGGACATATGGGACCAGTTCAAGCGCCACCGTGGCGCGATGTGGGGCGGAACCGTCTTTCTCTGCATCATCCTGATGACCATCGCCGGACCCTGGATCTATTGGAACGACCCCAAGTTCGTTCCGACCGGCCGCGACTTCCTGGAACTGCGTGACACGCGGCCGATCTACGTGGCGCTCTGGGAACCGTCGGCCAAGGTCAGTTGGGCATATCCGCTTGGCACCGACAATCTCGGTCGTGACACCCTCGGCCGACTGCTGGCGGGCGGGCGGGTTTCGCTGGCCGTGGGACTTGCCGCCATGCTTCTCTCCGTGTTCGTCGGCACATTGATCGGCGTGCTGGCGGGATACTTCCGCGCCCTCGACGGCGCACTCATGCGGTTCACCGATCTCTTCCTCGCGCTGCCCCTCCTGCCGCTTCTCCTGGTCGCGGTCCTGCTCTTCCGCGACCGGCTGTCGGGCTTGTTCGGACCCGAAGGCGGCACTTTCCTGCTTATCGTCGTGCTTGTGGGTGCCACGTCCTGGATGCAGACGGCGCGAATCGTCAGAGGCGACGTCCTGGCTCTCAAGGAGCGCGAATTCGTCCTCGCGGCCCGTTCGATCGGAACTTCTCCGCCGAAAATGATAACCCGCCACCTCCTGCCAAACGTGATGTCGCCGATCATGGTGTCAGCCACGCTCGGCATCGCCACGGCAATCATCACCGAGAGCGCGCTCTCGTTTCTCGGATTTGGGTTCCCTCCTGACTTTCCCACCTGGGGCAAGCTGCTTTTCGACGCGGTCGACAGGATGGAACTCTATCCGGAACGCGTTCTATGGCCCGGCCTCATGATCTCGCTCATCGTGCTGTCCGTGAACTACATCGGAGACGGGATACGCGACGCCCTGGATCCTCGAATTCGGGGACGCTGAGCCCGCCCCGGCAATCGCGCATTCAACCTCGCGTCCCGCGTTTGGCCGCAAGGGCCGGGGACCGCGACATGGCAGGCCGGCCGGTCACCGAAAGCGGAGAATCCGCGGCCTCTTGGTGGCAATTTCGCATCCTTCAAGTTCCCCGCAACTCGGTCCGGCGCCGCACCGTGCCAGCGGCCAGCGAATGTGGTCCGCAAATTGTCCTGGCAACCGCGAAAGGTCGTGCGGCGATGCCGATCTGCCGATGTTGCCTTCGCCGTGCCAGTTCGGCAGGACAGTCCTCAGGCTCTCGGAAGCGCGATGCGGAGACCCGGAGGTCGTCGAGGGACACGGGTCGCCACTATGGCCTTTCCAGTGCGCCCCAGCCACAATCCGGACGACGCCGACCCGTTTCGCGAATCGCAAGGGGATCCGTAGCATGGACGACATTCTGATCAGGTCCCAAGCCGGTGCCGTTGCCGAAATGCGGCTCAACCGTCCAGCACGTGGCAACGCCTTGTCACTCGAACTGATCGATCGGCTGCGAAAGGCGACGGATGAGCTGGCTGCGAATGACGACGTTCATGTCATCGTCATTGCGGCGGAAGGCTCGGTCTTCTCGTCTGGTCACGACCTGAAGGAAATCACCAGGGCCAGGACAGAGCCCGACGGTGGTAGGGAATTCTTCGAACGCGCGATGGAAGCATGCTCGGCAATGATGCAGGCCCTCGTCCGATGCCCCAAGCCCGTCATCGCTTCCGTTCAAGGTGTCGCTACGGCAGCTGGCTGCCAGCTGGTCGCGTCCTGCGACCTCGCCGTGGCCTCCGCCGACGCCGGATTCGCCACTCCCGGCGTCAACATCGGGTTGTTTTGCTCCACGCCAATGGTTGCCCTGTCGCGAAACGTCGGGCGGAAGCCCGCAATGGAAATGTTGCTGACGGGCGAGACCATTTCTGCCAGGTGCGCCAGAGAGTTCGGCCTCGTCAATCGCGTCGTGGAGCCCGGCCGGCTGGCTGCAGCAACCGCGGAACTGGCCGAACAGATTGCCGCGAAGTCCCCGGCGACGTTGAAGATCGGCAAGGAAGCGTTCTACAGGCAGCTCGAAATGCCGCTCAGCGAGGCCTATGCCCTTGCTGCCCGCACAATGGTCGAAAACCTGCTGGAACGCGATTCCCGAGAAGGCATAGAGGCGTTCATCGCCAAGCGTGCGCCCGTCTGGCAACAGCTCCCGGAAGCCACAGCGACCGATCGGAAATGACAGAAAGCCGTCTCGGCGGCGTGCAGCGCCTTGCATGGAACATTCCCGTTGCAGGCATCCCGAGCCCCGCATAGGTTCCCGCGACATTTCAGAACAAGAGGAACCACGACATGTCCGATCGCCCGCAAGGCTTTGATACAGTGCAGGTGCACGCAGGCAACACGCCCGACCCAACGACCGGCGCGCGCCAGATTCCCATCTACCAGTCCACCGCGTTCGTGTTCCGGGACGCCGAACATGCCGCCGCCCTGTTCAACCTCCAGGAAGTGGGCTGGATCTACTCCCGGCTGACCAACCCGACCGTGGCCGCGCTGGCCGAGCGCATTACCGCGCTTGAGGGCGGCGTCGGCGGCATAGGCTGCTCTTCGGGCCATGCCGCGCAGATCATGGCCCTCTTCCCGCTGATGATGCCAGGATGCAACGTCGTGGCGTCAACCCGCCTCTATGGCGGAACCTACACGCAACTCACCCAGACCATCATGCGGTTCGGCTGGTCGGCGAAGCTGGTGGATTTCGACGACCTCGACGCTGTCAAGGCGGCGGTCGACGAGAACACGCGCGCGATCTTCTGCGAGTCGATCGCCAACCCGGGCGGCTACATCACCGACCTGGACGCCATTGGCAGGCTCTCGGACGAGGTCGGGCTGCCCCTCATCGTCGACAACACGTCGGCGTCGCCGTACCTCTGCCGCCCGATCGATTTCGGTGCAACCCTCGTTGTGCACTCCACGACCAAGTATCTCACCGGCAACGGAACCGTGACGGGCGGGGCCTTGGTGGATTCGGGCAAATTTGACTGGTCCGCGTCCGGCAAGTTCCCGTCGCTGTCGGAGCCCGAGCCGGCCTATCACGGCCTCAACTTTCACGAGGCGCTCGGTCCGATGGCCTTCACGTTCCACTCGATCGCCGTCGGTCTCCGTGATCTTGGCACGACGATGAACCCGCAGGGCGCGCACTACACATTGATGGGAATCGAGTCGCTGTCGCTCCGCATGGAGAAGCACGTGGCAAACGCCGAGAAGGTTGCCAATTGGCTGGAAGCCGACGATCGGATCGAGAGCGTCACCTACGCGGGGCTCAAGACCTCGCCGTATTTCGATCGGGTCGAGCGCATTTGCCCCAAGGGGGCCGGCGCACTGTTCAGCTTTGCGGTCAAGGGCGGCTACGACGCCTGCGTGAAGCTCGTGGATTCCGTCGAGCTGTTCAGCCATGTCGCCAACCTCGGCGACGCGCGCTCGCTGATCATCCACTCGGCCTCGACGACGCACCGCCAGCTGACCGACGAGCAGAGGGAGGCCTCGGGCGCATTGCCCAACGTCGTCCGGCTGTCGATCGGCATCGAGGATCCGGACGATATCATCGCGGACCTGGACCAGGCACTGACCAAGGCCGCGGCATAGGTCCAAATCCGGGGCCAGGTCATCGGCTTGGCCCCGTTCGCCAGACGCGGCCCGCCGCCCGCCGGTCTCGCAGCGTGCCATCAGGCGGCGCTGCGCGCCTCGTCCATGATGCGACGCATCTCGGCGATCGATGCGCCAAGTCCGACAAAGATCGCCTCGCCGACAAGGAAGTGTCCGATATTGAGCTCTCGCAATTCGGGGAACCCGGCGACCGGCGCGACCGTCTCGAAGGTCAGTCCGTGCCCCGCATGCACCTCCAGACCGAGAGAGTGCGCGAAGGTCGCCATGTCGCGGAGACGGGCAAGTTCGGCGTCCCGTTCGGCAAAGCGACCCTCGGCATGGGCGTCGCAATACGCGCCCGCGTGCAGCTCTATCACCTGGGCACCGATCCGGTTCGCGGCCTCGACCTGGCGCCTGTCCGCCGCGATGAAGATCGAGACGCGTGAACCGGCCTCTCGCAAAGGCGCGATGAAATGCGCCAGCCGATTCTCGTCCTGCGCCACTTCCAGCCCGCCTTCGGTCGTGCGCTCCTCCCGTCTTTCCGGAACGATGCACACGGCGTGAGGCCGATGGCGCAACGCAATGGCCTGCATCTCGTCCGTGGCCGCCATCTCGAAGTTCAATGGCACGCCAAGCGCTTGCGTCAGCTGTTCGATGTCATGATCCGTAATGTGGCGTCTGTCTTCGCGGAGATGCGCAGTGATCCCGTCTGCACCGGCCTCCTCGGCAAGCTTTGCCGCCCGAACCGGGTCAGGATAGTCGCCGCCGCGCGCGTTGCGCACGGTGGCCACATGATCGATGTTCACGCCTAGCCGAAGGTGTTCCATGCCGGCACGTTAGGTCCCGAACCCGGCCCTGTCCATTGCCTATCTGACGATGGGTTCCAAGGCATCGTAGGCCACTTCTCCGCCATTGCCCCATGCCACGTCCGGCAGCGAATCCGGCTTGTACCTGTGGCGCGCAAGTTCGTCGCGGGTCAGCCATAGCGTTCGGGTGACGACGCCCCCGACATCCGTCCACTCGCCATCGGGATCTCCGGAGACCAGTTGGCAGCGAAAGTAGACATCGACCTGGTGAAACGTGCCTGCCGGATCGTGGAATTCGTTGACCAGCACGACCGGGCCCACCCGCACGATCAGGCCGGTTTCCTCGTGGATTTCCCTGACGAGGTTGTCAGGAAGGGACTGGCCCCTGTCGACACCGCCACCCGGGGCGCAAATGAGATCGCTCCTTCCGTCGGGCCAGGCATTGACCATCAACAGCCGGCCGTCCCGCAGGACAATGCCTCGAACGGACAGGCGCGGTCCCACCGTCAGGGACCCGTCGCAGGACCGCGGACGCGCGTTACGTGCCCCATCTTGCGTCCGGCCCTCGTCTCCGTCTTGCCATAGAGATGAAGCCGCGCACCGACTTCGCGGGCGATGGCGGGAACGTCGGCCAGGTCCTGGCCGATGAGGTTGGTCATCTCCACGTCCGAGTGCCGAATCGGGTCGGCAATCGGCCAGCCGGCCACGGCTCGGACATGCTGCTCGAACTGATCGATGACGGCGCCGGCCTCCGTCCAGTGCCCTGAATTGTGCACGCGCGGCGCAAACTCGTTGACGACCAGCCCGACCTCCGTGTCGAAGAGCTCAACTCCGATCACTCCGCAATAGTCAAGCGCGTCCAGGATCGCGGCCGCGATCTCGAAGGCGCGTTCCCGGGTCCCTCGATCGATCCGTGCGGGGACGCTGGTCATGTGCAGGATGCCGTCCTTGTGGACGTTCTCGCCCGGCTCGAAAAAAGCGATCCGACCATTGACACCTCGCGCCGCGATAACGCTGATCTCGCGTTCGAAGGCCACGAATCCTTCCAGTATGGCCGCCGCGCCAGCCATGGAGGCAAGGGCGTCGGTGCAGCAGTCCGCGGTCTCGACCCGCACCTGGCCCTTGCCGTCATAGCCAAGCTGGCGGGTCTTCAGGATGGCCGGCAGACCGACGGCCTCCATCGCCCGCATCAGGATGCTCGCGGCATTCGGCGACGCGGAATCAACGGGATGGAACGGAGCCGTCGCCAGACCGATCCCGTTCAGGAAACGCTTCTCCCGCAGGCGATCCTGGCTGACCGCCAACGCCCGTCGGTTGGGGCGGATCGGCACGCTTGCCTCGATCAGGTCAAGCGCCATGGCCGGCACGTTCTCGAATTCGTAGGTCACGACATCGACGCCGCCTGCGAAGGCCGTGAGCGCTTCCCGGTCGCAATATTCGGCGGTGGTGGTCATTCCGGCGACCTCGCCCGCTGGCGGCAGCGCTCCCGGTTCGAATACGTGCGTGCGCAGGCCGAGCCGGGCCGCCGACATGGCAAGCATGCGCCCAAGCTGTCCGCCGCCAAGTATGCCGATGGTCTGGCCCGGCGCCAGGGCGTCAGTCTTCATGGGGCACTTCGGCGACGGAATTCGTGAGCGCGACCCGCCATCCATCCAGCCGCCCCGCGAGGTCCGGATCCGACAGTGCCAGGATGCCTGCCGCCATCAGCCCCGCATTGCATGCGCCAGCCTTGCCGATCGCCATGGTGGCCACCGGATACCCGCGTGGCATCTGGAGAATCGAGTACAGGCTGTCGACACCCTTGAGCGCACGGGTTTCCACCGGCACGCCTATGACCGGCAACGGGGTCTTGGAGGCCATCATGCCCGGAAGGTGCGCCGCCCCTCCGGCTCCTGCGATGATGACCTTCAATCCGCGGTCCTTTGCCGTCTTGCCGTACTCCCAGAGCCGGTCCGGCGTCCGGTGCGCGGACACGATCCGGACCTCGTGCTCCACACCGAGCTCGTCCAGAACTTCCGACGCCGGCTTGAGCGTTGGCCAGTCCGACTGGCTTCCCATGACAATTCCGACCGTCGGGGGCATCGCGTCTCCAAAAATGATGCGCGACACTAGCGCCCGAGACAAGACGCCGCAATCATTCAGGCGATTATGTCCGGGGTTATGCGATCCTCGATCGCCTTGATCCTGTCCTTGAGCGCGAGCTTCTGCCTTTTGAGCCTCTGGACGGTAAAGGCATCTCCTCCCGACTCCTCCAGAGCCTTGATCTCCTCGTCGAGCTCTCGATGCTCTCTCCGGAACGTTTCCAGTTCCACGCGAAGGATATCCTCGGTCTTCATTTTCTCGGGCGGGTGCTGGGTCATTGCATGCGGCTTCCGCTGGGACTGACGACAAAATACCGCCAACGGGCCGCTCCGCAAAGAACTTTAGGTCTTGTCGGCTGGCGCTCCAATCCCCATGTCTCTTGAGGCGCTGGATCGCCTTCGGGGTCCTTGGGCCGTCGTCGCTTGCGGAAAGGACGGGTTGAATGAGCAAACTGGCACTGGGAACGCACCCATTTCTCCTTGGTTTCGACCAGCTGGAACGCCTGGTTGAGCGTACTGCCAAGGCGGACAGCGGCTATCCTCCCTATGACATCGAGCAGGTCGGCAAGAACGCCTTCCGCATCACGCTTGCGGTTGCCGGATTTGCAGAAGGCGATCTCTCGATCACGATGGAAGAGAGACAGCTGGTAGTACGCGGAAAGCAGGAAGGCGACAACGACGACCGGGTCTTTCTTCACCGCGGAATCGCCGCAAGGCAGTTCCAACGGACCTTCCTGCTCGCCGACGGCGTTGAGGTGGCCGGTGCGCGACATGCAAATGGCTTGCTGCACATCGACCTTGCCCGTTCCGTCGCCGAAAACGTTGTCCAGAGAATCCCGATCACCAAGGGCGGACCGTCATGAACACGCCGTTTGACGTCAAGGGCTTGGATCTCGAGCGGCTGGTCTACGTGCGTCCGGTCGACGTCTCGGATCTGCCAGAAGGCTTGCAGGCGGAAGCGCAAGGTCTCGGAACGGTTTACGCCCTTCACTCGTCGGATGGCGAACGGCTGGCGCTGGTCAAGGACCGCAACCGCGCCTTCATTCTGGCACGCCAGAATGACCTCGCCCCCGTTAACGTCCACTGAGGCCCGTCGCCCTTCACGATCTTCGGCGCGCGGTTCCGGACACCAGGGCCCCGCGCCGCATATCGCCCGTTCCATGCCTGCCTTCAAACGAAGAAGGGGCACCCTGACAGGCGCCCCTTCCGTTGTCCAATGGGCTGTGGCCTCTGGAGACGCGAAGCGTTCCCGTGGGCCCGCGCCTCCTACATCATGCCGCCCATGCCGCCCATGTCGGGCATGCCGCCACCGCCGCCTGGCGATTCCTTGGCAGGCCTCTCGGCGACCATGGCTTCCGTCGTGATGAGAAGCCCCGCGATCGACGCGGCGTCCTCAACCGCAGTGCGCACGACCTTGGCCGGATCGATGACTCCGTGGCTGAACAGGTCACCATACTCCTCGGTCTGGGCGTTGAAGCCGAACTTGGCACTCTTGCTCTCGCGGATCTTCCCGGCCACAACGGAGCCGTCCACACCGGCATTCTCGGCGATCTGGCGCAGCGGGGACTCGAGAGCTTTGCGCACGATCGCGACGCCGGCTTCCTGGTCGCTGTTCTCGCACTTGATCCTGTCGAGGCCTTTCGCAGCTTGCATGAGGGAGACACCGCCGCCGATGACGATGCCTTCCTGCACGGCGGCGCGAGTCGCGTTCAAGGCGTCGTCGACACGATCCTTGCGCTCCTTGACCTCGACTTCGGTCATGCCGCCCACGCGAATGACGGCGACACCGCCGGCGAGCTTGGCCACCCGCTCCTGCAGCTTCTCGCGGTCATAGTCTGACGTGGTTTCCTCGATCTGCTGGCGAATCTGCGCGACCCGGGCCTTGATCTCGGACTTGTCACCCGCACCGTCGACGATTGTGGTCTCGTCCTTCGTGATCGAGACGCGCTTGGCGGAGCCGAGCATGTCCATCGTCACGTTCTCGAGCTTCATGCCCAGGTCTTCCGAGATCACCTGGCCACCCGTCAGGATCGCAATGTCCTGAAGCATGGCCTTGCGACGGTCGCCGAAGCCCGGCGCCTTGACGGACGCGATCTTCAGGCCGCCACGCAGCTTGTTGACGACAAGCGTGGCCAGGGCCTCTCCTTCCACGTCCTCCGCGATGATGAGGAGCGGCTTCTGGGACTGGATGACCGATTCAAGAAGCGGAACCATCGGCTGCAGCGTCGAGAGCTTCTTCTCGTGCAGGAGAATCATCGCGTCCTCGAGTTCCGCGGTCATCTTGTCGGGGTTGGTGACAAAGTACGGCGAAAGGTAGCCGCGATCGAACTGCATGCCTTCCACGACTTCGGTTTCGGTGTCGAGGCCCTTGTTTTCCTCGACGGTGATCACGCCGTCGTTTCCGACCTTTTGCATGGCGTCGGCGATCTGCGTGCCGATCTCGGCTTCGCCGTTTGCCGAGATCGTGCCGATCTGGGCAACCTCTTCCGAATCCTTCACCTTGCGCGCGGCCTTCTTGATGTCTTCGACGACCGACGTGACAGCGGCATCGACTCCTCGCTTGAGATCCATCGGGTTCATGCCGGCGGCAACCGCCTTCATGCCCTCGCGCACGATGGACTGCGCAAGCAGCGTGGCGGTAGTGGTGCCGTCGCCGGCCTCGTCATTGGTGCGGCTGGCGACCTCCTTGACCATCTGCGCACCCATGTTCTCGAACTTGTCCTCAAGCTCGATTTCCTTGGCGACCGTAACACCATCCTTGGTGATCCGGGGTGCACCAAAGCTCTTGTCGAGCACAACGTTGCGCCCCTTGGGTCCGAGCGTCACCCTCACGGCGTCGGCGAGGATGTTCACGCCAGCCAACATCCGGTTTCGGGCGTCGGTCTCGAATTTGACGTCCTTTGCGGCCATTTCCTTAGCTCCTGGTTTTCTTTCGTTTGAGTTGGTTGAGGACAGCGAAATCAGGCAACGATGCCGAGAATGTCGCTCTCCTTCATGATCAGAAGTTCTTCGCCATCGAGCGTGATCTCGGTGCCCGACCACTTGCCGAACAGGATCTTGTCGCCGGACTTGACATCCATCTTGATGCGCTTGCCGTCGTCGTCCTTCGCCCCTGCGCCAACGGACACAATCTCGCCCTCAGCGGGCTTTTCCTTGGCATTGTCGGGGATGATCAGGCCGCCTGCGGTCTTCTCGTCGCCTTCCACGCGGCGAACAAGAACGCGATCATGAAGCGGTGTGAATTTCATGTTGAACGCTCCTTCGTTCCTTTCATTGTATTCCTGTTAGCACTCGTAGCAGGTGAGTGCTAACAGGCGCTAACTAGGAATGCGCTCAAGGTCTGTCAACAGGGGCAATGACTTTTTTTTGAACCCGTGCCAAGGGCTTGAAAAGGCGGGAAATCCACATCCTCAACGGTACCTTCCGCGTCTGCCTGCCAAGTATTCGCGCCGTAGGGTGTACATCCCCGTCGCCATGATGATCGCGGTTCCCGCCCACGTCCAGGCATCCGGAAACTGGCCGAAGACAAGCCAGCCGTAAAGCGACGCCCAGATGATCAGCGTGTAATGCACAGGTGCGACCGCAACCGCGAACCCAAGCTCCAGAGCGCGGATGACGAACACTTCGGCAAACCCCGCAAGCATCGCCATGCCGACAAGGAGCAGGAGTTCGGAGCCGTCGGGCGTGACCCAAACCCAAGGCAAGGGCAGGGAAAGCACGAGGACGGCAGTTACCGCAGTGTACAGGATCGTCGTGCCAGTCCCGTCGGTGTCGGCAATCGCCCTGCTGATCACCTGACGGCACGCGAAGAAAAACGCCGCAACAACCACGAGCATGGCGGCGGGATGAACCGCCCCCATGCCCGGGCGGAGAATGATCATCGACCCGACGAATCCCAGCAAGACGGCAGCCCACCTGCGCCATCCGACCGGCTCCTGGAGAATCAAGGCCGCCATGAGCGTGACCATGAAGGGCGCCAGGAAGCTCACTGCCACCGCGTCCGCAAGCGGCACATGGCGAATGGCGAAAATGAACGCGGCGGCGGACAGTGCCGCCACGAGACCGCGGATCAGTTGCAGCTTCGGCTGCGCGGTCAGAAACAGGCGGCGCCCATGAAGCGCCAGCAGAAACAGGGCGCCGGCGAGCAGGCCCAGTTGCCGCGTCCACACGATCTGGAAGGGATGCAGCTCGCTGGTCAGGAACTTGGCGATCGTGTCCACTGCCGCAAACAGGAACATGCCAAGGCCCATCAGCAGGAGACCCTTGGCGTTCTCCACCCGTCGGGCAGGCATCGCATCCGTGGAATGGTTCGTGATCTCCGGCCCTCCGGCTGTCCCGCGAATAGAGACCGGATCGCGCCTGCTGGCAAGATGCACTGCAGCCAGTTGCGATCCCGCTTGACTTTGCGCGCTCGACCACCTACTTCGCCGGAGTTTCCGGGAGCGTTGACCTCCCGGTCCCTGAGAGTTCAGGGATCGCCCCCCATCAGCGCGTTGCGCCCATGGGGGCGCTTGACGTTAAGGGCGGCAGGTTCCTGCCGGAATTCGAGCGGCGAACTGGAGATCGGACCTTGTTCGAGAATCTGTCAGAGCGACTTTCGGGTGTCTTCGACCGGCTTACGAGGCAAGGCGCGCTCTCGGATTCCGACGTCCAGACTGCGCTGCGTGAAGTGCGCGTGGCACTCCTCGAAGCCGATGTTTCACTTCCCGTCGCCCGCGACTTCGTGAAGGCTGTGCAGGAAAGGGCCGCCGGTCAGGCAGTCACCAAGTCCGTCACGCCAGGCCAGCAGGTCATAAAGATCGTCCATGACGAACTTGTTCGCGTGCTCACCGGAGCCGAGGATCCAGGCTCGCTCAAGGTCGACGACCCGCCTGCGCCCATCCTGATGCTGGGCCTGCAAGGTTCGGGCAAGACCACCACCACAGCCAAGCTTGCAAAGAGGCTGGCCGAACGGGACGGCAAGCGCGTGCTCATGGCGTCTCTCGACACGATCCGGCCGGCAGCGATGGAACAGCTTGCGATTCTGGGCAGGCAGATCGGCGTCCAGACACTGCCCATCGTGAAGGGCGAAGATCCCATTGCCATTGCCAGGCGTGCCAAGCTGCAGGCGACCCTTGGCGGCCACGATGTCTACATGCTCGACACGGCTGGCCGCCTCCACATCGACCAGGAACTGGTTTCCCAGGCCGCAGCCATCCGCGACGTGGCGAGCCCGCGCGAAACGCTTCTCGTCGTTGACGGCCTGACCGGGCAGGACGCGGTCAACGTTGCGACCGAATTCGATGGCAAGATCGGCGTGACGGGCGTCATTCTGACCAGGATGGACGGCGACGGACGCGGTGGAGCCGCCCTGTCCATGCGTGCCGTAACCGGCAAGCCCATCCGTTTCGTCGGCACCGGCGAAAAGCTGGATGCCATCGAGACTTTCGAACCCGACCGGATCGCGGGCCGAATCCTAGGCATGGGCGACATCGTCGCCTTGGTCGAAAAGGCCCAGGAAACCGTCGAGGCCGAACAGGCCGAGCGCATGATGAAGCGCTTCCAGAAGGGCCAGTTCAGCATGAACGACCTCAAGAGCCAGCTCGCCCAAATGGTCGAGATGGGCGGCATGACGGGCATCATGGGCATGATGCCGGGAATGGGGAAAATGAAGGCGCAGATGGAAAGGGCCGGGTTTGATGACCGCGTGATCCGCCGGCAGATCGCCCTGATTGACTCCATGACCAAGCAGGAGCGCGCAAACCCGCGAATCCTGCAGGCGTCACGAAAGAAGCGCGTCGCAGCGGGCGCGGGGCTTGAGGTGTCCGATCTAAACAGGCTGCTGAAAATGCACCGACAGATGTCCGACATGATGAAAAAGGTCGGTCGCATGGGCAAGAGGGGCATGATGAACCAGCTTGGCGGGCTTTTCGGCGGCGGTGCGATGGCAGGCGGCATGCCCGGAAAGGCGGAGATCGAGGCCGCCCAGCGGCAACTGGGCCAAATGCCCGGCGGCCTTGCCGGCATTGGCGGTGATGCGGGGGACCGACTCCCACCGGCAATTTCGGGACTTGGGAAGAAGCAATGAGCCGGATCCGATCCCGGTCTCTCGATGTCCGAACAAGCGTGCTCGCGCCGCGGCATCCCCTTTCCGCGCGTGCGGATTCACGAGTGCACCGCCGCAGGGACCATTGCCAGAACAACTGCATGTGCGCGTCATGACCTCGAGGCACGAGAAGCCAACGCCGGGTCCGGCCATGGACATCGCGCATGCGTTCGCGGCGAACGTGCCAGTGATCCGCACCGGTCGGCTGGTCCTTCGCGCGTTGCGGCTGGAGGACTTTCCGGGCTACGCGTCCATCTTGTGCACTGACCGCGGCCGATTTGCGGGAGGTCCGCTTTCGCGAGAGGACGCCTGGCCCGATTTCGCCGCCCTGAGCGCTGGATGGATGCTCCATGGCCATGGCGGATGGGCGGTGGCCGCGACGGCCACCGGCGACCTCCTGGGATTCGTGCTTCTGGGACTGGAGCCCGGTGATGTCGAGATCGAGCTGGGCTACCTGTTCCTCGAGGATGCCGAAGGCCAGGGATTTGCCACGGAAGCCGCAGCAGCGGCACGCGACTGGGGCTTCAATACCCTCGGTCTCGTGACACTTGTCAGCTACATCGCAAGCAAGAACGCCCGATCCATTGCGCTGGCCAAGCGACTCGGTGCCATCGAGGACACGCCGAAGGACTGGCCAAAGGGGAACGTCGTGTATCGCCACGCCAAGCCCGATGGAGAGCCGGGCAAGGGATCCGGTTCGGCGACACGTCGTCCCTGTGATCTCGGACTTCAAGTGACCAGCGGAAAGGAGTCAGCATGACTGACGTCGTGAAACGTGCCGCCGAGCTCCTGGAATCGCAACGGGCATCGATCGACCGGCTCGACACAATCCTCATCTACACCCTGGCCGAACGCTTCGCCTGCACCCAGACCGTGGGCCACCTCAAGGCGAAGCACAAGCTGCCACCTGCCGACAAGGCCCGCGAGGCAGAACAGATCAAGCGCCTCGAAGGGCTGGCAACGGAAGCCGACCTAGATCCCGAGTTCGCGAAGAAGTTCCTCGCGTTCATCACCGAGGAAGTCATCCAGCACCACATGCAAATTCAGAAATAGACCAGAAGGACCAATACCATGGCAATGAAGATTCGCCTTGCCCGCGGCGGAACGAAGAAGCGCCCGTTCTACCGCATCGTCGCTGCAGACAGCCGCATGCCCCGAGATGGCCGCTTCATCGAGAAGCTGGGCACCTACAATCCGCTCCTGCCAAAGGACAGTGCGGAGCGGGTCAAGATGAGCCTCGAGCGCATCAAGTACTGGATGGACCAGGGCGCAAGGCCGACCGACCGCGTTTCGCGCTTCCTGGAGGCCGCGGGCGCCCTCGACAGAAAGGAACGCAGCAACCCGAAGAAGGCCAGGCCCCGCAAGAAGGCCCGGGAACGCGCTGAAGCGGCGGCTGCAAGCGAAGCGAATGATGCCGCCGCATCGCAGGATGCCCAGCGCGAAGACGTGAAGGCCGAAGGCGTCGATGTAGACCAGACGCAAGATGCGAATGCTGAAGAGGCCATCACCAAGGATTCTGAGGACAGCGCGCAAGCGGGGTCAGAGGACACGCAAGATGCCGCTAGTGCGGAATCGAAGGACGCGCCGGCCACGGCATCCACGGACAGGGCGTCGCCAGAGACGGAGGCGCCCGAAGAGCCCAAGGCCGGATAGGGCATGTCCGGCCCGCCTGCCTCGATGCCGGCACGTCGCGCCCATGTCGATCGCGGCGGGCAGGCGCCTGGAGCAGGTCCGCGCAGGCCAAGAGGCGCACGGAAGCCAACGGACCAATGAAGGACCGAGTCTGTGTCGGCGCGATCACCGGCGCATTCGGGACCGAGGGAGAAGTGCGCCTCAGGAGCTTCTGCGCGGAACCCGAATCCATCGCGTCATACGGTCCGCTGTCGTCCGAGGACGGCACGACGACGTGGGACCTGCAACTGGTGCGCACTGCCAGGAGCGGTCTGGTCGGCCGTCTTTCGGGAGTGACCACGAAAGCGGGGGCGGACGCCCTTCGCGGCACGACGCTGCACGTTGCCCGGAGCCGGCTGCCCGATCTGCCGGAAGACGAATTCTACAACGCCGATCTCATCGGTCTCCTGGTCTTTGACACCGGAGGAACCGCACTTGGCCGAATCACGGCTGTCCTGAACCACGGTGCCGGAGACTTGCTGGAAATAGGCCAGACCAATGCCGGACCGGGCATCCTCCTGCCGTTGACCCGTGCAAACGTGCCCACGATCGACCTGACGGACGGACGCATCGTGATCGACCCTCCGGAAGGCGTGTTCGATTGAGCCTGGCCGGCCGGACAGCAGCATCGGCCAGTTTCGCGGCGGGCAAGGCAAGGGAAAGGAACCGTCGCCGAAGTCACCATCGAAAGTTCAGGCGCAGAAAGCGCCCTGCCGTTCCAACTGTTGAGGTTTCTGCCTCTTTCAAACAGTCGTCTCTGACGATAGGGTTGAGCGCAGAATCTGGATCCAAGTAAAAAAGGGGAATGTCATGAAGAAGATGCTTGCAGCCACCGTTGCGTCCGCGTTCCTTGCGGGCACGGCCTTGGCCAGCGGCCATTCGGAAATCAAGATTGGCATCATCGTGGGCCTCACCGGCCCGATCGAATCGCTGACGCCGCAAATGGCAGCCGGGGCCGAGCTTGCAATGAAGGAAGTCAGCGATTCCGGACTTCTGCTCGGCGGCGCCACGGTGACGCCGGTCCGCGGCGACTCGACTTGCATCGACTCGGGAGCCGCGACATCCGTTGCCGAACAGCAGATCACCAGCGAAGGCGTGAAGGCCATCGTGGGCGGGGACTGCTCGGGCGTCACGGGCGCGATCCTGGAAAACGTCGCCCTTCCAAACGGCATCGTGATGGTTTCGCCTTCGGCAACCTCTCCGGGCCTCAGCCACCAGAACAACGAGGACAACGGCCTCTTCTTCCGGACCGCGCCGTCCGACGCGCGCCAGGGCGTCGTGATGACGGAAGTTCTCATGGAACTGGACATCAACGAAGTTGCGGTGACCTACACCAACAACGACTATGGCAAGGGTCTGGCCGACAGCTTCCAGACTGCGTTCGAGGCCGCTGGAGGCACAGTCACGATCAATGCGGCGCACGAGGACGGCAAGGGTGACTATTCGGCAGAGGTCGGCGCCCTGGCTTCCGCCGGCGGCCAGCGCCTGGTTGTCGCAGGCTACGTCGACCAAGGCGGTTCCGGCATCATCCGCGCAGCGCTTGATTCCGGTGCGTTCGACACCTTTCACCTTCCTGACGGCATGATCGGGCAAGCCTTGACGGACAACTTCGGCAGCGAAATCGACGGCTCGGCCGGCCAGCACCCGGGCACCGACAGCCCCGGCGCGGCCAAGTATTTCGAGCTTGCGGCAGGCGCCTACGACGCCACGTCACCATTTTCGGCCGAAAGCTATGATGCCGCCGCGCTGATCATGCTTGCCATGCAGGCCGCCGGATCCGCGGAATCCGCCGATTTCAAGGACAGGATCATGGACGTTGCCAATGCACCGGGGGAAGAGATCTTTCCCGGCGAGCTTGCCAAGGCCCTGCAGATTCTCGCCGAAGGTGGTGAGGTCGACTATGTGGGCGCAAGTGCGGTCGAACTGATCGGCCCGGGCGAGTCGGCCGGCAACTACCGCCAGATCGAGGTCAAGGGCGGCAGCATCGAAACCGTCAAGTATCGGTAACGAGGCAAGCCTGGGGCCCGGCGGACCTTTTCCGGGCCCCGTCCGCATCCGGGAACGGGCATGATCAGGGTCGAGGGCCTGCACAAGCATTTCGGCGGATTTCGTGCCGTTGATGGAGTCACCCTGGAAATTGCGCCCGGTTCGATCACGGGCCTGATCGGGCCAAACGGCGCTGGCAAGACGACGCTGTTCAACGTGATCGCGGGAACCGTGCCCCCGACCGGCGGGCATGTGTTCATGAATGGCGAGGACATCACCGGCCTTCCGCCGCATGACCTCTTCCACAAGGGGCTTCTCCGCACGTTTCAGATCGCCCACGAATTCGCCTCCATGAGCGTCCGCGAGAACCTGATGCTGGTTCCGGGACGGCAGCAGGGGGAGAAAATCTGGAACACGTGGGTCGGTCGCCACCGGATTGCGGCAGAGGAAGAGGAGATCCGGAAAAAGGCCGACGAGGTGTTGGAGTTCCTGACCATCGACCACTTGAAGGACGAAAGGGCAGGCAACCTTTCGGGAGGCCAGAAGAAACTCCTTGAACTGGGCCGTACCATGATGGTGGACGCACAAATCGTCTTTCTGGACGAGGTGGGCGCCGGCGTGAACCGTACCTTGCTCAGGACGATCGGCGACGCGATCCAGCGCTTGAACAGGGAGCGCAGCTACACCTTCTGCATGATCGAGCACGACATGGATTTCATCGGTCGGCTTTGCGACCCGGTCATCTGCATGGCGGAGGGCAAGGTCCTGGCCGAGGGAACCATCGACCAGATCAAGGCGAACGACCACGTCATAGAAGCCTATCTCGGCACCGGTCTCAAGAACAGGATGAAGGAGGACGTCGAGGCATGACTTGCTCTCGGACTGTACGCATCGGCAATGCCTTGCTCCGCCACACCAGCGATTTCGGCATCAATGCAGGGGAATGCCGCCAGCGTCGCCCGATTCGGGACGCGTGTGCAGATGCGCAGATGCATGCAGCGTGAGCAAAGAGAAGAGTGGTGAGTGATCCCTTCCTGATCGGCGACTCATTGAGCGGCGGGTACGGCCGTGGAGTGGACATTCTCCATTCGTGCACCATTGCAGTGAACGAGGGCGAGATTGCCGTGATCGTCGGGCCGAACGGCGCGGGCAAGTCGACGGCAATGAAGGCGGTCTTCGGGATGCTGGATCTCCATGAGGGCTCGGTCAGGCTCGGTGGCGAAGACATCTCGCACCTGAGCCCGCAGGATCGGGTGGCAAAGGGAATGGCCTTCGTGCCGCAGAACTCCAACACCTTCACGTCGCTGACGGTCGAAGAGAACCTCGAAATGGGAGCCTTCCTGAGACGCGACGACATTGCGGGAACCATGGCGCAGGTCTACGATCTCTTTCCTGTCCTGAGGCAAAAGCGCCGCCAGACGGCGGGCGAGTTGTCCGGGGGACAGCGTCAGCAGGTGGCCGTCGGTCGCGCGCTGATGACCCAGCCCAGGGTCCTGATGCTGGATGAGCCGACGGCCGGCGTCAGTCCCGTCGTCATGGACGAGCTGTTCGACAGGATCATTGAGGTGGCAAGAACCGGCATCTCGATCCTGATGGTGGAGCAGAACGCGCGGCAGGCCCTCGAGATCGCGGACAGGGGTTACGTCATGGTGCAAGGACGGAATGCCTTCGCCGATTCCGGCGCAGCACTCCTTGCGGATCCTGAAGTTCGACGTTCGTTCCTTGGTGGATAGACGTTCAGGCAGGAGCTGGAGATTGGCGGCATGAACAGGCTCTCAAGGACAGGTGCTGACGCCGGCTTCCGGCAAGGCGGCGGATGTTCGTTGCGATGCAAGCGCCATTTTGGATCGCTTCGGAATCCTGCAGGATCGGCTTCAACCTGTCCAAGCGGGAGGGCACATTGGATCCTCTGAACGCAATCGTCGCATTTGCGAATTTCGTCATGTTGCCGGCGGTTGCCTATGGGAGCCAGTTGGCGCTCGGAGCGCTCGGCGTGACCATGATCTACGGGATCCTGAGGTTCTCCAACTTTGCCCACGGCGACACCATGGCCTTTGGCGCGATGGCAACGATCTTCGGCACCTGGTGGCTTCAGGCCATGGGCGTGTCTCTGGGTCCGTTCCCGACCGCACTTCTGGCGCTGCCGGCCGGCATTGCCGCCACCGCAGTGTTCGTCCTGCTGACTGACCGCCTTGTTTACCGGTTCTACCGGGAACAGAAGTCCGCACCTGTCATTCTGGTCATTGTTTCCATGGGCGTGATGTTCGTGACGAACGGACTTGTCCGTTTCGTCATCGGAGTCGACGAACAGCGATTTGCGGACGGGGCACGCTTCATCATCACGGCTCGCGAATTCAAGGAGCTGACCGGCCTGAAGGAGGGCCTCGCGATCAAGTCCACCGCGATGCTGACCGTCGTCGTCGCGATCATCGTCGTGGCTCTTCTCTTCTGGTTCCTGAATCGCACGCGCACGGGAAAGTCCATGCGGGCGTTTTCGGACAACGAGGATCTCGCTCTCCTCTCCGGCATCAATCCCGAACGCGTTGTGATGTTCACCTGGATCATCGTGGCGGCGCTGGCCACCATTGCGGGCGTGCTCTACGGCCTCGACAAGAGCTTCAAGCCGTTCAACTACTTCCAGCTTCTCCTGCCGATCTTCGCATCGGCGATCGTTGGCGGCCTTGGCAATCCGGTCGGCGCGATCGCGGGCGGCTTTGTCATCGCCTTTTCCGAAGTCACGATCACCTACGCGTTCAAGAAGGTCGCAGGCTACCTGATCCCTGCCTGGGAACCGCAGGGCCTCGTCCAGCTGCTTTCGACGGACTACAAGTTCGCCGTCAGCTTCGCGATCCTCATCGTCGTGCTCCTGTTCCGGCCGACGGGACTGTTCAGGGGGAAAGCGCTGTGACTCTGAAGCCACGAGACATGACCCTCTTCCTGGTTGTCTTCGCACTGATCGCCGCAACCGGCTTCCTTCAAAGCTGGAACGTTGCGCTGGGCATCCTGAACATGGGCCTGGTCTCGGCAATCATGGCCCTAGGAGTGAACATGCAATGGGGCTATGCGGGCCTGTTCAACATCGGCGTCATGGGGTTTCTGGCTCTTGGAGGCCTCAGTACCGTAATCATCTCGAAACCGCCCGTTGTCGAAGCCTGGGACGCTGGCGGACCTAGGTTCATCTTCGCCCTTCTTGTCGGGACTGCCGCCATCGTGGCGGCCATCCTGGCCTGGAAGAGAATTCCGGCGGGGAAGGCTCGCGCGCCTGCGCTCGTCGCGATCCTTGTCGTGGGCTTCTTCGTGTATCGCTGGCTCTTCGACCCTGCGGTGGCGGCGATCGAAGCGGTGTCGCCGGCCAGGGCGGGGAATCTCGGCGGCCTTGGACTGCCTGTGCTGGTTGCGTGGCCCGTTGGAGCGCTGCTCGCCGCTGGGGCGGCATGGGTCGTCGGGAAGACGGCGCTTGGCCTGCGATCGGACTATCTCGCGATTGCCACCCTTGGCATCTCCGAGATCATCATCGCGGTTCTCAAGAACGAGGATTGGCTCTCGCGCGGCGTCAAGAACGTGAGCGGCATCCCGCGACCGGTCCCCTACGAAATCGACCTTCAGAACTCGGAACGATTTGTTGAGCGGGTGTCGGGCATTGGCTTCGACCCGGTGACGGCGTCCACGATTACGGTCAAGCTTGCATATGCCGGCCTCTTCCTGGCGGTTCTGCTCTTGCTGCTCTGGTTGGCGCAAGCCGCGCTCAGCTCGCCGTGGGGTCGGATGATGCGGGCCATTCGCGACAACGAGGTTGCCGCCGAGGCGATGGGCAAGGACGTCACGGCAAGGCACCTGCAGGTGTTCGTCCTCGGATCTGCGGTCTGCGGGCTGGCCGGAGCCATGATGACAACGCTGGACGGCCAGTTGACACCTTCAAGCTACCAGCCCCTGCGATTCACGTTCCTGATCTGGGTCATGGTCATTGTCGGAGGGTCAGGCAACAATTTCGGCGCGGTTCTTGGCGGCATGCTCATCTGGTATCTATGGGTCATGGTCGAGCCCTTGGGCGTCGCCCTTATCGGGGGAATCACTTCAGGCATGCCGGATGGCTTCTGGCTGAAGGAACATCTTCTTGAAACTGCCGCGCACATGCGGCTGCTGACCATGGGACTGATCTTGCTTCTGGTTCTCCGCTTCAGTCCGCGTGGACTGATCCCCGAACGGTGAACCCGCTCGTCGTCATTCCTGCTGCGGGATCCTCGTCGCGCATGCGTGGCCGCGACAAGCTCCTGGAGCGAGTTGACGGCACGCCGCTGCTGCGCCGTCAGGCCGGCACCGCCGTCGCAAGTGGATGCGAGGTCGTCGTGGCGGTTCCGAAAGGCGACGTCGCTCGTCGGGAGTCGATAGGCGGACTCGAAGTGACCACGATCGAGATCGAGGATGCTGCCGAAGGCCTCGGGGCTACGCTTCGCGCTGCAGCCTTGCATGTAATGAAGGATGCCCCGGGTCGCGCCATGATGATCCTGTTGCCGGACGTTCCGGGCGTCGTGGCATCCGACGTCAAAAGCGTCATCGAGCGCTTTGAAGCAGCCGGAGGCGACACGCCAACTCGTGCTACGGACGCTGCAGGAAGACCAGGGACGCCCCTGATCGTGCCTCCGCGTCTGCTGCCTCAGTTCGCCAGGCTGACCGGCGACGAAGGCGGTCGCGCCATCCTGGAAGTCGAAGCCGTCGCCTTCGTGCAACTGCAGGGCAATCGCGCCACGCAGGATCTGGACACGCCGGAAGACTGGAAGACCTGGCGCAAAGAAGCAGGCTCGCATTCCTGAACCGGTTGATCGCAGAAGCGCGGACCTCAGGGGAAGAGACCAGGGCTTTCCGACGCCAAACTCTCACGTCACGCCGCTTCCATGCACTTTCGGCGCTGCAGGGCATGCCATGGGCTGCTTCACTATCAAGCAACGAACGGAACATTTGGCGCCTTCTCGCTTGAACAATGCAGGAACATCCAGCAAGTCGCGGCTGCTGGGTGACGACACGCCTTGCGAGACGCGAGAAGGCCGCCACGCAATCCGTCCGTCTCATAGGGGCATCGGGCTCCGTCAAGCACAATGTCGCTGCAGGTCGCGCCACCAGATTCCTCCAAGCCGGTCCGGCCATGGTGACATTGGCGAGATTGCCCTGCGCCCCACGGACATGACATTGAATGCCAGCACGCGTCGGCGAGCCAAGTCGGGCCTTCGCCTCGCCCGCAACCGCTTGGTCAGCAAGTCAAGGCTGGAGGCCATGGAATGAAGCATCTGCGCAGAGGTGGAATTCCCCGCGCCGGATGCTACGGCCAAGGCAATCAGGACATCGAATTCTTGAGACCCTCCCGGCAAGGCGAGGCTTCGGTCTCCGCAATGAAAGCGCTATCACCACATTGGTGGATTCAGGGCATCTTCAACAGAGTCTGTGGTTGCGCACGGAAATTCATCGGGAACAAAGGGGCAGCGGCAATTCGAGTTGACTTTATGAAAGCGCTGTCATTTCATCTTGTCTCGATATACGGGAGAAATCAGATGAACTATCTTCGCTCGCGCGGACGCGGGATGCTTTGGGCAGCCGGTTCAGCTCTCGCGTTTGCAGCCGTTGCCGCATTTGCCGAGCCTACCCATGGCACCCTTGTCGTCGCGGTCAATCAGGAACCTCAGGACCTTGCCGCACAGGGCACCTACAAGGAAATCAACGCTACCGGGCTGCGCAATGTAGTGGAAACGCTGATCGCCGTCGACCCGGTTTCCGGCGAGATGCGTGGCGTGCTCGCCACCGGTTGGGAGCGCATCGATGGCAGCACACTGCGTTTCACCATCCGGCAGGGAGTCAAGTTCCACGACGGAACCGACATGACAGCCGAGGCAGTGGCCAAGTCGATCAACTGGGTATGGAGCCCCGAAAAGGCGTTCACCATCCAGGAATATGCCGGCCCCGGTGAAATCACCGCCACCGCCATCGACGAAAGCACCGTCGAGGTTGTGTCGAGCAAGGCCGATCCCCTGCTGGAATTCCGCATGACGCTGGGCGGCATCTCTTCGGCTGCGCAGCTTGACAACAGCCCGGAGGAGCATTTCGACACACCTGTCGGCACCGGGCCGTATGTCTTCGAGGAATGGGCCAAGGGCCAGTATTGGACGGCGACCTACAACCCTGATTGGTGGGGACTGGGCGCCGGCGATGCCTACGGCACCACCAAGCCGGCCTATTCGGACCTGAAGTTCGTGTTTCGGTCGGAGGACGCCACACGGGTGGCGATGGTTCAGTCGGGCGAAGCGCAGCTGGGCATGTTCCCCTCGGCCGACGAATGCGCACGAGCGGCGGATGCGGCCGACTACGACTGCGTGACCGGCCCGTCGACGACCTACCTCTATGGTCGTCTCGATCATTCGCTGCATGCCAACCCCGTTCTTGCCGATCCGCGGGTGCGCGAGGCGGTCTTCCTGTCCATCGACATCGCTGGCATCGCCGATCTGCAGGGCATGGCTTCTGTGCCGCAAGGGCAGCTCGGCCCCAAGGGCACCATCGGCTTCAACGATGCTGTGGCGCCCTACACCTACGACCCGGAGCGCGCCATGGCGCTTCTGGCTGAGGCCAAGGCGGACGGCGCCGATGTCGACGCGCTGAACATCGAGGTCGTGGGGCGGGACACAACCCCGCGGATCAAGCCGATCGTCGAGGCCATCGGCGCAATGCTGAACGTCTCTGGCATCCGCACCACGATCAGGGTGCAGACCCCTCAGGAGTTCAACCCGCGCGTCCGGATCGCGGGCTATGCCGACGAGCCGAACCGGCAGATGATGCAGGTACACGTCAAGGGCAATCCCTCGGGCGACTATGGACTGCTTCTTCACTCGAACTATGCCTGCCCGGACATCAACGACCCTAAAGGGCCGTCGCGGTCGTCGGTCTATTGTGATGGCGATTTCGACGCCAAGCTGTTCGAGGCGCTGGCAAGCTTCGGCGAAGACCGGAACGAACGGATGAAGGAACTGGTCCAGTATGTCCACGATCGGCACCTGATCGTGCCGCTGGCGCTCCTCGACCGTGGCTACCTGGTGAAGGCCGGGGTCGAGTTCACCTTCGGCACCGACCACAGGATTCAGGCGGTCTATCTGAAGCCGGCCGAATAAGCCTCGCGAGTGAAGGGCCGGCGCGCTCCACGGGCGCGCCGGCTTGCCTGACCCCACCCTCTGACGGATAGGCGGACGCATGCCCTACCTCTTGAAGCGGGTGATCAACTCCATCCTCCTGCTGCTGATCACGGTCTCCTTCGTCTTCTTCGCCTGCCGCATGATCGGTGACCCGGCTCTCAACATGCTCGGCCCCGGCGCCAACGATATCGCGCTGGAAAACCTGCGCCGCGCGGCTGGCCTGAACGACCCGCTCTGGCTGCAATGGCTGCGTTACATGGGCGGGCTCCTGCAGGGCGATTTCGGCGTCAGTTACCGCTATGGTTTCTCGGTGATCCCCGAGGCGGACCTTAAGGACATTGGCGTGCCCGTGGTCGATCTGGTGGCAGAGCGCCTGCCCGCCACCTTCCTTCTGGCCGGCGCTGCCATGGCCATCGCGGTGCCGCTTGGTCTCGGCATGGGCGTGATCGCCGCAGCCTACCCGCGGCACCTTGCCGACAGGCTTGTCACCGTGCTGTCGCTGGCCGGCGTCTCAATCGTGCAGTTCTGGCTCGGGCTGATGCTGATCGTGCTCTTCGCGGTCCAGCTCGGCTGGCTTCCGACGGGGGGTTACGGCGAGCCGGCGCACGTCATCCTGCCGGCGTTGACGCTCGCCGCCCGGCCCATCGGCCGCATCGCGCAGGTGGCGCGCAGCGCCATGCTTGACGAATTGGCGAAACCCTACGTCGTTACCGCCCGCGCCAAGGGCGTGGCAGAGTGGCGAGTGATCTTGCTGCACGCCCTGCGCAATGCAGCGATCCCCATCATCACCATGATCGGCGACGAACTGTCCGCGTTGCTCACCGGCGCGATCCTGGTGGAGAAGATCTTTGCCTGGCCGGGCATCGGACTGTTGATCATCGACAGCCTCAGCCGCAGTGACCTGCCTATAATCCAGGTCTCGATCACCGTGGTGGCCGCCCTGGTGATCATCGTCAACCTGCTGGTGGACTTTGCCTACCGCCTCATCGACCCCCAGATCCAGCTCGGGCAGAAGGCGTGACGTGATGGCCGACCTGACGCCGATTGCCGTAGAGGCCGCAATCGATCCCAAGGACGAGCGCGAGAGCTTCCGCGACTACCTGCGCGCGCTCTGGCGCGACAAGATCACGGCCGTGGCGTTGCTGTTCCTGCTGGCCCTCGTGGCCTTTACCATCGGTGCCGAGTTCCTCGCCCCGCACAAGCCCACCGGACTAAACCTCGCCGACCGAATGCTGCCCCCGTTCTCGACCGGCAAGGGTGGGCTATTCTACCTGCTGGGCACCGACGAGCTGGGTCGGGACCTGTTCACGCGACTGATCTACGGCGCGCGTGTATCCGTCTCGGTGGGCCTCTTGGGTGCGACGCTCTCCTGCTTCTTCGGTGTCATCGCCGGACTGACGGCAGGATACTACGGCGGGCTCTACGAAGACCTGGTCATGCGCCTTGTCGACGGCATGCTGTCTCTGCCCTCGCTCCTGGTGGCGCTCTTCGTGCTGTTCATCCTGGGCGGGGGGTTCGCCAACCTGATCCTGGTCTTCGCGGTGCTGCACTGGATGGTCTTCGCCCGCATGTCGCGCGGGCTGGCGCTGTCAGCGCGATCAAAGACCTATGTGGTGGCTGCGAAGGCCATGGGTGCCTCGGGCCGGCGGATCGTGTTCCGTCATATCCTGCCCAACGTGGTCGCCCCGCTCCTGGTGCTCTACACGCTTGAAATCGCGATCCTGATCCTCAGCGAGGCCTCGCTCAGCTTCCTCGGCTTCGGCGTGCAGCCGCCCGACCCGTCCTGGGGCCTGATGGTCGCTGACGGACGTGAGCATATCCGGTCCGCCTGGTGGCTGGTGGCTTTCCCGGGGCTGGCAATATTCCTGACCGCGCTCAGTCTCAATCTCGTGGCAAGCTGGGTGCGCTCCGTCACTGATCCGGCGCAGCGTTGGCGCTGGTTCGCCGTTGGAAGCGGGGCCGGAGGATGAACAAGCCGCTCGTCAGTGTCGAAGGCCTGCGCATCAAGTTTCCGTCGAAACGCGGCGCGATTGCGGGAGTCCGGGACGTCTCGTTCACCATCGAGCCAGGCGAAATCGTCTGCATTGTGGGCGAATCCGGTTCCGGCAAGTCTGTCTCTGCCTACGCGCTGATGCAGCTCACCAAGTTCTCCGGCGGCTGGGTGGCGGACGGCCAGCTGACGCTGGACGGCGGCAGCGGAGACGAGATTGACCTGCGTACGGCAGACGAAACGCAGATGCGCACGATCCGAGGCAACGAAATCGGCATGATCTTTCAGGAGCCCATGACGGCGCTTAACCCCTCGTACACGATCGGCTGGCAACTGGCCGAAAGCCTGCTGCACCATCGCGACTTGAGCCGCGACGATGCCGACGGCCGTTCGATCAAGCTGTTGAAACAAGTGCGCATCCCCGAGCCCGAACGGCGACTGAAGCAATATCCGCACGAGCTCAGCGGCGGCATGCGCCAGCGCATCGTCATCGCCATGGCGCTGGCCTGCGAGCCGCGTCTGCTGATTGCCGATGAACCCACCACGGCGCTCGACGTCACGGTGCAGGCCGAGATTCTGGCGCTCATTCGCAAGCTGAGGGACGAGACCGGCGCGGCAGTGCTCCTGATAACCCATGACATGGCCGTTGTGGCGCAGATGGCCGACCGGGTGGTGGTGATGCACGATGGCCTCGTGGCCGAGGAGGGGCCGGTCGAGCAAGTGCTGACCGATCCGCAGGACCCCTATACCCAGGCCCTTCTGGCGGCAGTTCCGAAACTCGGCGACATGGCCGGCAAGACCCTGCCAGAACCCATGGAAACCGTCGCCACGACCGAATGCCACATCGACAAGCCGCTTCAGCCGGGTAGCCGCGTGCTGCTCGACGTCAAGCACCTGACCAAGCGCTTCCCGATCCGCGGCGGCTGGCTGAGCCGAACCGTGGCCAACGCACACGCAGTCGAGGACGTGACGTTTCACCTTCTCGAGAAGGAGACTCTCTCGCTGGTCGGCGAGAGCGGCAGCGGCAAGTCAGTGACCGGGCTCTGCATCTTGCGGCTGGAACGCCCCGACAGTGGCGAGATCACCTTCGACGGACAGGATCTGCTGGCACTTTCCGACGAGGAAATGCGACTGGCCCGCCGCGACATGCAGATGATCTTTCAGGATCCCTACGGCTCGCTAAACCCGCACATGTCGCTGCTGGAGCAGGTCATCGAGCCGCTGAAGAACTTCAGGCTGGAGGCCGGCAGCGCGCTCGAGGACCGTGCGGCTGAACTCTTCGACCGGGTACGCCTGCCACGTGCCTTTCTCCGGCGCCATCCCAGCGAGCTTTCCGGAGGGCAACGCCAGCGCGTTGCCATCGCCCGCGCCTTGGCCCCGAGTCCCAGGCTGATAATTTCCGACGAGGCGGTCTCGGCGCTGGATGTGTCAATCCAGGCCGAAGTGCTGAACCTGATGATGGAACTGCAGGCCGACATGGGGATCTCTTACCTCTTCATCGGCCACGACATGGCGGTGGTCGAGCGGGTTTCGCATCGGGTCGCGGTGATGTACCTGGGCCGGATCGTCGAGACCGCTACGCGGGAACAGATTTTCGCCAACCCGCAGCACGAATACACCAAGACGCTGCTTGCCGCCGTGCCGACACTCGACCTTGCCCGCCGGGCCGAAAGATGGGAACTGGCGACCAGGCCGCCGCCTTCGCCCATTCACCCTGTCGGACATGCGCCCGCGCCGACGCATTTCGAGAGAGTGGCCGAGGGCCATTTCGTTCTGCGTTCCGGCGTGGGTCCAGCCGATCGAGGAAAGCGCGAACCGTGAGCGAAGCAAAGGCAACCCGCCGGAACCACGGCAAAGTCACCGCCCAGGACGTCGCCAACCATGCCGGCGTGTCGCTGACCACGGTTTCGCGCAGCATCTCCGATGCCGGCCTTGTGAACGAAACCACGCGAGAGCGGGTGCTGAGCATTGCCGGGCAACTCGGCTATCGCCCGAACATGGCCGCGCGCGTCCTCGCAGGGCGGCGATCGAACCTGATCGGCTTGCTGGTCAACAATTTCGACGACCCCGAACATCTGGACCTCTTCCGCTTCGTTTCGGCCGAGGCCCAACAACGGAACTACCACGCGATTCTGTTGAATGTCAGCCGCGTGCGCCGCGAGATGGCATCCGTCGACACCGCCCTGCAGTTCCAGGTTGACGGGATGCTGGTCGCGGCCTCGCACCTTCCGGACCAGCTTGCGCATAGCTGCGAATCCCAGAACAAGCCGATAGTGGTCGTCGGCCGCCGGTCCCTGCGTCCCGAATACAGTTCGGTCCATTGCGACAACGACGCCGGCGCCGCGCTGGTCGCCGACTACATGCACGAAAACGGCGTCACGCGCCCGGCCTTCATCGGAGGCAACGCCGACGCCACCGTGACCAAGGAACGCATGGCGGGCTTCGTGCAGCGCATCGAAGAGCTCTATGGCTACCAGCCGGTGACCAGGCTCGCCGGGGTCAACGACTATGATCGCGGCCACGCGGCGACAATGGAGTTGATGAACTTGCCGAAGCCTCCCGATGGGTTCTTCTGCTCAAGCGACCTGCTGGCGGTTGCCGCGCAAGATGCGGCGAAAGATCGTGGTGCGCAGAAGCGCCGAGATCCCATGGTTGTCGGCTTTGGGCAATCCCTGCTCGCGAAACTGACTGCCTACAATCTCCATTCAGTCAGCGTGCCGTTCGAGAAAATGGTCCGGGCCGCGACTTCGCTGCTGATCAGCCAGATCGAAGGCGGGAACACTGACAAGACCGAAATCGCGCTGCCCTGCGGCAGAATTGAGTGAACCCGGCCCTCTTGGGAGAAACGGGCCGCTCGCTTGTTTCTCGAACATCCGCGCGAGACTCAACGGCAAGCGGCGACGCGCCAGGCCGAGCATCGCGTGCACGGTCCTCGTCCTGATCAAGCGCCCCTGGTTGGCGCCCGGGTCCCTGGACCCGGAATTCTGCCGGAAGATCAAGGAGAATGCCCGGACGCGATCATTGTCAGTGCGCCGGCGCTGGCCCGCGACCGGTCTTCGGATGCGAACGGCAAGACAGCAGATGCGTTTCCGAAGGTGCCGTCTCCAGCCCTTCTGCTTCGCCGTCGTGCCGGGGCCAACCGAACGCTCCCGGTGGAACAGTGGTTCGCCGCGGCCAACGCGCTCCGGCCAGTCGCTCGAAGCCAAAGGCAGTGCCTCGATTGAAATCCACCGATTGCGCGCCGCTGTGCGGACAGGCTCCCGCGTGGATCACCCAGATGCCTCGCGTCTCCGGAAACGTCGCCACCTATGCGATTCCTGGTGCAGCCGGGATCGGCACGCCAACGTCGCAATTTCGGCCAAGTTCGCGACGGACGTCCATGCATGCGCGCTCCAGCGGTTCGTCACCGGGGAAGTCAGCGTGGAATCACGACACTGAGCCTTCGCCCAAAGCACGCTGTTCGCCTGGCGTCGGCGTGTGATTGAATGCGTGCGCGCTTCTGCACGCCTCGATACCGCCGAGTTCCGCAATCCTTCGATTCTGATCGGCGAAACATCGGGCGTTGACTTCTTCAGGGTCGCAAATGGCCCTCAACCGACGTTCGCCTTCCCTCCAGGCCGCCAGAACCGCGGGATCGCTGACCGAGTCACGGGCCAGATTGCGCTCTTCATGGGGGTCTTGCGCCAAGTTGAACAGTTGCGCGTCGTGCCCGACATAGTATACGAACTTCCAATTCCCCCACCGCGTCATGAAGGATCCGGTCGTCGAGCCACCGTCATGGTACTCGCTGAACACGGTACGGTTCGGGTCGTCGTCCTCTCCCGCGATCAAGCGCAGCGAACGGCCCGGGCAGTGTACGTCAGAGTTGTCCATGGCCGCCGTTACATCGACCGCAGTCGCCGCCACGTCCAGGAGACTCGTCCCGGTGCGGACCCTCTTCCCTTCGGGAACTCCAGGGCCAGCGGCAATCATGGGGATACCGGCCGATGCCTCATACATGACCTGCTTGGTCCAGAGGCCATGATCGCCCATCATGTCGCCGTGATCCGAAACGTAGACGACGACCGTGTTGTCCGCCTGCCCCGACTGTTCCAGCGCAGACAGGATGCGTCCCACGCAGTCGTCCAAAAAGGAAATGAGGCCATAGTACGCGGCCTTGGCTTCACGCACCCTTGCTCGGTCGAAGTGCCGGTCGTAGTCAAAGAACCGGGCTATGTTTCTCAACTCGGCATGCCGGGGCCGCTGCGAATGCTCGTATGCGATCGGAAAGTCGACGGTCTCCGGATCGTAGAGATCGTAGTACTCCGAGGGTGCGACAAGGGGATAATGCGGGCTGACCAGTGACACCAAAGTCGCCCACGGGGCTCCTGACTCTCCGCACTCGAGCAGCCAGTCGCATGCGGCCTGGGTTACTTCCAGATCGTAGTCTGTATAGGAGCTCGTTCCCGCGCCGACATCTGCGGCAAGTTCCCGAGCGGAATCGAAGCGCGGCGGATCTTCGCGCAAGAGCCCGGCAGGCCAGCCAACACCGCCAACGACATGCATCGGCAGCACTTCCCGCGAGAACCCGTTGTCATCCTCGCTCGAGCGGAAGTGCAGCTTTCCGATCGAAGTGACCGCGACGCCGGCGTCACGCAACTTGTGCATCCAGCTCCGGGGAGCACCGCGATAGGGAGTGGCGCTGTCCCAACAGCCGATGTTGTGAACGTGATCGCCACACGCCATGGCAGCACGCGCGGGAACGCAAACGGGTGACGGCGTGTAGGCATTCTCGAAGACCGTCCCACGGCCGGCGAAGCCGTCGAGGTTCGGCGTTTTGACAACGGAGTGACCGACGCAGCCCATCGCGTCCTTGCGATGCTCGTCCGAGATGACGATCAGGAAGTTGTTGCCCCTGGCAGTATCCATTTCTAGAGCGTCCCTTGGGTTGAGCTGCAAGAGCAGCATGGAGATTCGCGGTTCACAGGAATTCCCACGGCTTCATTGTTCTGCCATGCAACATGAAGATTGTCCCTACCCGACAGATTCCGATCAAGTTCGCATGGAGCGACCAGATCATCGCCTGCATTGACAACGGTCTCGACGCCGATCGCGATCCGAGCAGACTTCTTGTCGTGAGCCCGCCAGAGTCTTCCGCTTGAGGTCGATTGAAGGTCGTGCAGGTGCAATGGTCTCGAATGGAAGGGCCTCATTCAACGGATGGCAGGCGCCAGGACCGTGCAATCGGAATTTGACGATGCCATAGAACTCACGCAGGGGCTGTTCGGGGTCGCCGATCCCGAAACCCAGAATGTCGCACTCACTTCCAGCGCGACGAACAACGTGCTAACCTCGCCCATGGAAGGGGCCACGTCGTTCAGCTCTTTCGACATCGTTGATCTCCTTTCGCTCGGCAAGGGGTTGTGCTGAAACGGTCCCTTGCCACCATATGTTGTTGTCCGGACGCTTCTTTGGACCGAATCATCCGCAAGGGCAATTCCCGACCTGGCTCATGGCATCTGTCGCCTTCGGTGACGGAGTGTTCACGCTCTGGACAAGCAACGAATGTTGAGGCTTGGATTTGTGTCAGACTCTTGTCGTGGGAGTGCATTGCAATGCCGTTGCCGCCCAACCGGCTGCGAAGCTTCAAGACTGCATCTGGACATCAGTGCTCCAAAGGCGCTGCGGAAGAGCTGAACATCATGCAGGCCGACATCAGGCGGCGAGTCAGGCTCCTCGGTCGGCAAGGCGGACAGACACGCTCGCCGCGTTCCCGGGGGATGTCGTTGACCGAGGTCATGCGCCGCACTTTCCTTGGCGTCGCCGGCACGTTGGCGCTGTTGGCGCGAAGTCTTGCAAACCACCTGAAGTCGTCGGCGCCGATGGTCGAAGTCAGGTGCTGCGCTGGTGTCCCATGACCGCTGCCGCCAGGATTCCATGCATCGGTTCAGCACATTGGGATGTGATTGGTCGCACGGGCGTTGCCATGACGGAAGGCTCTGACGTGACGGGGCGCATTGACCGGCGTCCCGGTGGGGTCGCCATGAACATAGCCGCTTCGCTGGCGCAGTTCGGCATGGCACCGACGCTGCTCTCAGCCATTGGTGAAGACGATGAAGGCGAGAGGCTGATCTCCCTTGCATCCGAAATCGGAATTGACACGACCTGCGTCTACAAGACGGCAGAACTGCCAACAGACAGCTACTTGGCCATCGAGGGATCAGCCGGCCTGTTCGCCGCGATTGCCGACGCGCATTCGCTGGAAGCTGCAGGCGACAGGATTCTCGAGCCGCTTGCGGATGGACGCCTCGGATCGGCCGCGGCGCCGTTCGCCGGAGCCATAGCGCTTGACGGAAACCTCACCAGCGCGCTCCTGGCAAGAATCTCGAACAGCCGGCTCTTCGAGAAGGCGGACCTGCGCGTGGCATCGGCCTCTCCTGGCAAGGCCGAAAGGCTTGTGCCGCTGCTCGGCATGCCGAACGCCACCGTGTACGTCAACATCGAGGAAGCCGGGATCCTGTGCAGTTCTCGATTCGACAATGCAGGAGAAGCTGCAAGAGCATTGCTGGAACTTGGCGCAAGTCGAGCCTTGGTCACGAACGGTGAGCATGCAGCGGCGGATGGATCCCGCGCCGGCATCGTCCTGGCGGATCCGCCCGCAGCAAACGTGACACGCGTAACAGGTGCCGGCGACACCTTCCTCGCGGCGCATGTTGCAGCCGAAATTGCCGGCGCGACACCCAGGGATGCACTGGACGAGGCACTCAGTGCCGCATCGGACCACGTCTCGGGAGGACCGGATCAATGACACTGCCCCTCAAGATCGATGAAGAAGTCCGGGATGCGCTCCAGGGTGGCAGGCCAGTGGTCGCCCTGGAATCCACGATCGTTTCACACGGCATGCCCTATCCCCAGAACATTGAGACGGCACGCTCTGCCGCGAACGCCGTGCGGAACGAAGGTGCGGTGCCCGCGACCATCGCCGTGCTGTCCGGCCAGATGACGGTCGGCGTGTCGGAGGCCGACATGGATGTCCTCGCAAAGGCTGGTCGCACGGTCCGGAAGCTGTCGCGCGCCAATCTGGCATCCTGCATCGCTGCCGGGGAAACAGGATCAACGACCGTAGCCGCAACCATGATCGCGGCACATCTCGCCGGGATAGAGGTCTTTGCCACCGGAGGCATCGGCGGTGTCCACAGGGGCGCGGAAGCGAGCTTTGACATCTCGGCCGACCTCCAGGAACTCTCGATCACGCCGGTCGCGGTGGTCTGTGCAGGAGCGAAGGCAATTCTCGACATCCCGAAAACGCTGGAAGTGCTGGAGACGCTTGGCGTCCCGGTCACCACTTTCGGCAGCCCGGACTTCCCGGCCTTTTGGTCGCGCGCCTCCTCCGTTCCGTCGCCTTCCATGTCAAACAGCACCCGTCAGATTGCCCGGGAATTCCTTCTGCGTCGACGCCTTGGCCTGCAAGGTGGGCAATTGGTCGCCAATCCCGTTCCTGCAGAGGATGAGATTCCCTCGGCAGTCATGAATCCGCTGATTGAGCACGCGCTTGCCGAGGCAAGGGAGCGAGCCACCGGCCCTTCGCTCACGCCTTTTGTCCTTGGCCGCATCTTCGAGTTGTCGGAGGGGCGTTCCGCGAAGGCAAATGCTGCCCTCATGCTGAGCAATGCGCGATTGGCGGCAAGAGTTGCGTCCGATCTCTCCGATCTTCGCGGAACGGAATGACTGCCGTCAGACCAGGTGCGAGCGCCGCCTCAAGCCCTGAGTTTTCTCGACATCCCGGGACGATGCCGATGATCAGGACGTTCCACGGCAACCGCGGGGACCGACGATGGTGAAGCGCGTTCACCGCCCTCAATGCGCTTCGCGCAGCAAGGTCAGGTAGTCTTCCGGTCCAGCCGGCCTTGGGTTTGTCTTGGCCAGATGGTCCTTGGATGCCTTTTCGGCGATCTCAGGCAGGACGTCGGCTGCAACGCCCAGTTCCGCCAGCCTCGTAGGCAGGCCCAGGCCGGATACGAACTCCTTCAGCCAGACATGCAGGTCGGCGTCTTCAGGAAGGCTCGCCGCCCCGCGAAGGTCGGCGTAGGCGAGATCGGCGTGACCCGCATTGAAGCGCAGGACATGGGGCAGCAAAATCCCGATCAACGTGCCATGGTGAAGATGCAGCTCTCCCAGCGGCGTGGCCATGGCGTGGGCACCCCCGAGCGCCTTTTGAAGGCACATGCCGCCCATCAATGCAGCCATCATCATCTCCCACCGCGCTTCCCGGTTGCCCCCGTCCTGGACGGCAACGGGCAGCCACTTCGCGGCGCGCCGGACGGCGTCAAGTGCAATTGCGGCGGCGGGCGGGTTCTCCAAAGGGCTGCAATACGCCTCAATCCCGTGGCTCAACGCATCGATCCCCGTGGCAGCGGTCAATCGCGAAGGCAGGGAAAGCGTCAGCTCAGGATCACAGATCACGACCTCCGCAACCATGTTCAGGTTCACCGCCACGCATTTTGAGCCATCCAGAAGGGACATCACGCATGCACGGCCCACCTCCGCCCCGGTGCCGGCAGCCGTCGGGATCGCGATCTGCCGGGCGACCTTGCCGATCCTGTCCGACCCGCCTTGCTTGACGTTGTAGTCAGCCAGGCTACCGCCATGGCTCGCCAGCAGGGCAACCGCCTTTGCCAGATCGATGGGCGACCCGCCTCCGAGCGCGATCACCCCGTCACAGCCGCTCTCGTTCCAGATCTCGATGCAGTCGAGGAGCGATCGTTCGGTCGGGTTTTCCGTCGTGCCGTCATATACCACCGGATCCAAGGGCCTCGCGGCATCAAGGGCACGCTGCAGAATGCCCGCATCCCCCACGCCTGCGTCTGTCACGAGCAACGGACGCTTCAATCCAAGCCGCGCGATTTCATCTCCAAGGCCTGCAATGGCGCCAAAGTCGAAGTGGATGCGCGAAAGATACTGGATCAGCGGCATCAGTCTTCGACCTCGTAGTAGATATGCTTGGTCTCCAGGAAGTCGTTCATCGCCTCGATGCCGTGGAGCCGCCCTATTCCGCTTTCGCGGTAACCGCCCGTTTCGACTTCTGCAAAGAGCCGGTTATGCGAATTGAGCCAAACCGTTCCAAAGCGCAGCTTGCGCGCCATGCGCATCGAGACGTTCAGGTCGTTGGTGTATACGGAGGCGGCAAGGCCGAAACGGGTGGCATTGGCCTTCGAGACGGCCTCGGACTCGTCGCTGAACCGTTCAAGCGACACGATGGGGCCGAACAGCTCGTCCTGCACAAGGTCATGAGACACGTCATCAATTTCGAACATCGATGGCGTTATGAAGAAACCGTCTGACAACTCATCGCCGCCAGCCTTGCCGCGCACCACCAGACTGGCCTCCACACCCGCACGATCGACAATGCCAAGAAGCCGCTGCTGACTCGGCTTGTCTATGACCGGACCCAGTTCAACTCCCTCGGCACGTGCATCCCCTGTCCTTGTCGTCTCGTATGCGACCCGCAGGCGTGCCTTCACCTCGTCATAGATCGTGTCCTGCACGAGCACCCGGCTGATGCACGTGCACATTTGCCCGTTGAGCGCCAACGAACCGCGCTTGATCTCCGTCACCGCCCCGTCGAGGTCCGCACCATCAAAGACCAGCGCAGGAGCCTTGCCGCCCAGCTCCAGCGAGACATGCTTGATCGTGTCTGCGGCATTGGCCATGATGATCCTGCCCGTGCGGGACGATCCGGTGAACGAAATGACGTCGATCTCGGGATGCGTGGACAGAACGGTGCCAACCTCGGTGCCGTATTCGTTGACGGAGTTGACCACGCCCTTTGGCAGCGCTTCGACGGACTCGAAACAGGCCATGACCGCAGCATTGGTCAACGGAGTTTGCGAAGCCGGCTTGGTGACCACCGTGCAGCCGGCCGCCAACGCCGGAGCAGCGGACCGAACCAGCAGCGTCACCGGCGCGTTCCAGGGCACGATGACCGACGCGACACCCGAAGCCTCTCGCGTCATGAGACTCATCTTGCCGGGCGCGCTCTCGAAGGTTCGCCCGAAGACATTTCTTGCAACGCCCGCGTAATAGCGTGCCTCACCATAGCCGGCGGCAAGTTCGTGCCTGGCCTGGCCACGCACCTTGCCGTTCTCCTTGGCCATCAGGTCTGCGATCTCATCCGCGCGAGATTCCAGGACTTCGGCGAATTCAAGCAGCGCCGCGGCTCGAAGTCGCGGGCTGGATGCCCAATCCGTGGTCTCGAAGGCGTCGCGGGCAGCCATCACCGCTTGGCCCGCCAGTTCGGCCGACCCGTACGGAGCCTCGGCGAAGACTGACCCGTCAGAGGGGTTCTGGACCGGGTTCATCCCGTTTGGCGCGTCCGAAACCCATGCGCCGCCTATAAAGTGGTGTCCGTCCTTGGATGGCATGTCAGGAACCTCCGAAGCCTAGTGCCCGATGGCGCGGGCGAGAATGCTCTTGGTGTCAGACTTCGCCGACGAGCCGACCCAAGCGATGAACTGATCGGGGCGAACGAGGATTGCGCTGCACCCATAGGCCCTGCGCAGTGCCCCGGATCGCAGTGTCAGCACCTTGAACGGGACGCCAAGCGTTTCGGCCGTGCCTGCAAATCCATTCGAGAGCGCCTTGTCGTCACCAAGGTCGATTAACGTGAATCCTGGGCCGAGCGCATCCCACAAGTCGCCACTGTCGGGCAGTGCCTGCGGCGCAAGGTGATAGCCCGGCTTGGCCTCGAATCCGTGCTTGCCCTTCGCACCCGACCGCTTTCCTCGCTCACCAAGAACAATGGGCGAGCCCGCATAGTGTGGCAGGAACTCGGTCACGTCCGCGTCGTCGGCATTTGCCCGCGCGGCCCACGCCTTGTCGAATGCCGCCTTGTCCTTCTCTGGCGAAAACTCTCTCGTAAACCTGCGAAAGTCCTCAATCATCCGGCTGATGAAATCCCGGCTGACCGAACGGAAGACGGGATGCCGTTCGGCGGTATAGCTGTCGAGCAGCTCGGCTCCAGCCCAGCCCTTCAGGGCTGCGTCAAGCTTCCAGCCGAGATTGCGGGCATCCTCAAAGCCTGTATTGACCCCGTAGCCGCCGTACGGCGGGTGACTGTGACAGGCGTCTCCGGCAAGAAAGACACGCTCGTTGCGATAGGTCCGGGCGTGGGAAATGCGCAGGTCCCAGAACCCGATGTGCTCGAATTCCAGTGCAAATTCCGCGCCAGCCACTTCGTGAAGGAAGGCATGGAAATCAAAGTTCTCCCGCGTGGTGCCGTCCGGCACCGGTGCATGAAAGAACCAGCCCCCGTTCAGGTCGACACGGCCCAGAAACTGCCAGTAGCCATCCATCGCCGGGTGCATCACATTGAAGATCGACTTGCCGGGATAGCGTTCGAGCAGGTCATGCAACTCCTTGGAACGGAAGACGAGCAACGCCATGCGTGGCCCTTCGTGATCGGTCTCGTTCCGGATGCCGCCGGCGTCGCGCGTTACGGATCTCGCCCCGTCACAGCCAACAGCATAGGCGGCCTCAACCACATGGTTCACGCCTTCGGCCTCGTAGGAGACGCGGACGCCGGCATCGCCTTGGGTCACGCCGGTGACTTCTGCCCCCTGAACGAACGCCACCTGAGGAAGATCGGCAACGCGTCCCCTCAAGACGCTCTCGAGATTGTACTGCGGCAAGCGCTCGTTGTCCGCGAAATAGAAGGGTCGCACGCGCGAGCGTTGAAACCAGTCATAGCGATAGTCGCTCAGGAGGCGGCCGTAGGTCACGAGACCGGCATTGCCGAATTCCGGCGGAATCGGGGTGGCCTCACGCACTTGCTTCGTGATGCCCCAGGCGCGAAAGTGCTCTCCCGTTCGCTGCGTCAGGTTCTGCCCCTTGGGGATGCGGTGAAGCTCGGTCGTGCGTTCCAGCACGATGCTCTCGACCCCCCTGAGCGCGAGGTCGATCGCGAGTCCCAGACCGACAGGTCCTCCACCGTTGATGATCACCTGGGCATCTGTCACTGTCCCCTCACGCGCTCTCGACAATGAAGTCATCCTGACCCGCGGCAGCGGCTTCGTCCTCGCCAACCAGGACCTCGACCGTCACGCCGTCGCCAGGAGCCCTGGCTTCGCCGGGCACCATTTCCGTCTCGAATTCGTACAGAACATCTTCCATCTCGAATTGGTCAGCCGGCCCGAAGTGACATTTCGTGTTGGTTCGTTCCTCCATGCACATCCCGATGCGGGCACGTTTCAGCTTGGCCTTCATGCTGCACCCCTAAGGAAAGAGGGCCTTTGCGGCAATGACAATGCGCTCGGCATTCGGCATCAGTGGCAGTTCCGCTGACGGCGCGTACGGCATCGCCGTGTCCGGCACCGTGATGCGCTGGACGGGGGCCTTTAGATGAGCAAACCCCTCGTCAGCGAGGATTGCCGCAACATGGCTAGCGACCGAACATGCATCTCGGCTTTCGTCCACCACGATGGCGCGGCCGGACTTCGAGACACTGGCGAGAATCGCCGCCTTGTCGAGCGGCACCAGCGATTGCAGGTCGAGCACCTCCGCCGACACGCCAAGCTCGCTCTCCAGCCGCGTCGCCGCCTGCAACGTCATCCGGGTCATCGATCCCATGGTGATGATCGACAGGTCGCTGCCTTCACGCATTGTGCGAGCCTCGCCGAGCGGCGTGACGTGGTCGCCGCCCGTGACCTCGCCAGCGTCGCCGCCCCGTCCACCAGGCTCGAGGAAAAAGGTCGGATTGTCGGATCGGATCGCTGACTTCATGAGACCCTTGGCATTGTCGGGTGTCGAGGGAACCACCACTTCGACTCCAGCCAGGTTCATCAAGAGCGAAAAGGGCGTGTCCGAATGCTGGGCCGCTGTCGAACGTCCGCCGCCGTAACTCGCAATCACCGTTATTGGCAGGGTTACCTGCCCTCCGCTCATCAGCCTGAGCTTCGCCATCTGGTTGGCGATGGCGTCAAAGCCCGTGTAGATGAAATTCGAGAACATCATGTGAAGGATGACGCGAAGACCGCATGCCGCCGCACCTACCGAGATCCCCGTCAGCGCCTGCTCGGAGATCGGCGTGTTGCGCACCCGATCCGCACCGAAACGATCCAGGAGGCCACGCGTGTCGCCAAATATGGAGGCCTCGACATCTTCACCGATCAGAATTGTCGTCGGGTCGCGCTCCATCTCTTCGACGAGCGCCTGGTTGATCGCCTGTATGAAACGCATTTGCGGCATCAGGATCCTGCCCGCATCAACCGTTCCGCCGTCCCAGGTTCCGGCATGGCACCCGCTTGGCCGTAGGCCACGGCTTCTTCCACGCGCGCGTCCGCCTCAACTTCGATGCCTTCGCACTCGGAATCGTCCGCCGCCCCGCGGTCAACGAGCAGCGCACGGGTCCTTGCGACAGGATCCCTGGCGCGCCACGCCTCGATCTCATCATCGCTGCGATAGGGGGTCGAAAGGATCATTGCCTCGGCCGAAAAGTGCCCCGAGTAGCGGTAGGTCCTTGCCTCGACGAAGGCTGGCCCGGCACCGGAACGGCAGTGGCCCAGTGCCTCGAGCGCTGTCTTCCAGACCTCCACGACGTCGTTGCCGTCGATGTTCCAGACAGGGATGCCAAAAGGCCTCGCACGATCTGAGATCACGCCGGAAGTGACCGTGTCGGTCGGCGAGAATTCGGAAAAGCCGTTGTTTTCGCAGACGAAGAGAACTGGCAGCCTCCAAAGCGAGGAGATGTTCAGGCTTTCCATCAGCAAGCCTTGGTTGGCCGCTCCGTCGCCAAAGAAGCAGACAGCGACACGACCCGCCCCCTCGAGCCGGTTGGCGAGAGCGGCGCCCGTGGCAATGCCCAGCCCCGCCCCCACGATTCCGTTTGCACCTACGATTCCCTTCGAGAAGTCGGCCACATGCATTGATCCGCCCATGCCCCGGCAGATGCCTTCGGCCTTGCCGTAGATCTCGGCGAACATCGCACTCACGTCGCCTCCCTTTGCGAGGTAGTGCCCGTGTCCTCGATGGGTCGATGTGATCTGGTCCCGATCATCCAGATGTGCGCAGATGCCGACGGCCACCGCTTCCTGGCCGTCGGACAAATGCACCTGCCCCGGCGTCCGCCCCTGCTTCACGTCGCGGAAGAGCTGTTCCTCCGACTTTCGAATCAAGAGCATGCGCCGGTACATCTCGACCAGGACATCGTCGTCTGGCTGAACGTTGGACGCGCTCGCCGCCATGTCATCGCTTCTCCCCGACCGTGAAGGTAAGACGACGACGACGGTTGCGACAATAGCCCCAGATTTACAGGAGAGAAAAGCGCGACTAATATCTTTCGCGTCGACAGGGAGCAAGGGGAGCGCCCATGGACTTTCGCCAGCTCAAGTACTTTCACGCCGTTGCCAAGCACGAAAGCCTGACTGCGGCGAGCGAAGCGCTGAACGTGACGCAGCCCGCGATCGGCCAACAGGTGCGGAAGCTGGAAGCGGAACTTGGCTTGAAGCTGCTGACCCGGCATTCGCGCGGCATGCGGCCGACTTCCGTCGGCAAGGTTCTTTTCCAGCGCGCTGAAGACATTCTTGGCGCGGTCGAGAGCGCGCGGCGCGAACTGTCCAGGCATCGAAACACCAGCGAAGGGACAGTCCGGATCGGTGTCACGCCGTCCCTGAGCCGAGTCCTGGTGCCGCGGCTGATGGAACTGGGCTTCGACAGGCATCCGGGCATAACGCTGCTTTTCAATCAGGGATTTCCGGCGGATCTGGAGAGCATGTGGGAGGCTGGAGAGTGCGACTTCGCATTCTTCGACAGGGACATCGAAACGGACGAATCGGAAAGTCTTCCGGTCTACAATGAGCGTCTGTGCCTGATCGGGCCGCCGAGCCTGTGCGCGCCGTTGCCCGACCCCGTGCCGATCGTGGACGTGGCAGAGCTTCCCGTCGTGCTCGACGTGCGCTCCATCTGGGCCCGAGAACAGCTCGAGCGCGGCTTCAGGAAGACCCGCTCGAAATGGGCCGACCTCATCGAGTGCTCCTCGATTGAGATCCGAAGGGAATATCTCGTGCGGGGCCGTCGGTTCTGCGTCGCGCCCATTGCCCAGTTCAACGACGAAATCGCGGCCGGGCTCGCGGCGCATCGCAACATTGACTTGCCTTGCTTCGATCGCACGGTCCATCTTGCCGGACCGCGCGTCGAGAAAATGACGGAAGCCCAGCGCAACATCAGGACACTTGTCGTTGAGATAGCCGACGACCTGATCAGGAACGCGAGCGTGGCTTGGCAACCGCCGGAGTGGACATCTTCCGAAAGTAGCAATTCTTCTACCAGTTAAAAGCAATCCCGTCTTTTTTGCGTGCGACGTCCCTTGCATTGTATCATCAGGGAGATCTCAAATGCCGACGCCGCAGTTCCTTGCAGAACCGGCCATCGAACACGGGCCGGAGCACGCGCCGCTTGTTGCCCGGATGAGCATGAAGACATCGGGTGCGGACGAGACCCGGGTCAGGATCGAGCAGAACGGCGATGCCTGGACCATCACCTTCCCGGCAACGGACGGCCGCTGCCTGCTGGCTGGATTCCATCCTGAAGGCGAGGCGAGGCTTGCGGTGCAGGTCGCCGGGCAGGACGGCGCCGCGACATGGCGGAAGCCGCTCGCGCACAGGCTGAAGGACGTACCGGCCTCTCCGCCTGAAATGCCTCCGCTGCAGACGCATGTCTTCCAACCGCATCGAATGGCGGGACGAAGCACCTTCGCCACCGGTTGTCGCCGCGCCTTCGGGCGCATCACGGACATGTCAGCTGCGCAACGCAAGCGGTACACCCATCGGGGCATGCTGATCGCGGTGGACAATTGCGGCCGGATGCGGTGGATGCGCAACCTTGGCCGACATGCGGCTCGCATGGAGCAATCGGCGAACGGAACCCTGATTGTCCATGACACCGATCCCAGTTCGGGAAGGATCGATGTTGCCGGGGACGTCATCCGAACCAGGTATGCTGCGAGGCGGCCGCAGGAAGCTGAGGAAGGTCGCATTCCAGTTGACGCTCGCAGTCAGCATCATCAACCTCACCAAATGCCCAACGGCAGTATTCTGGCACTCTCGGCGCACGCAAGACGCATGAACGACTGGCCTGCGTCGGTTCGCGACCCGGACAATTCCAGGGCTGGTCGAGACATCGTCGGGGACATGGTGGTTGAAGTCACGCCCGAGGGAGAAGTGGTCTGGAGCTGGGACGGCTGCGACCATCTAGATCCCTACCGGATCGGATGCGATGCGCTGGATGCCTACTGGCATGTTCGCGGGTTTCCAGGCGCAGCTGACCGGACCCACGGAAACGGCGTTGCCTACGACGAGAGCGACGATTCCGTTCTCGTGTCGCTGCGTCCGCAGGACTGCATGCTGAAGATTGACCGAAAGTCGGGCGAGACGGTCTGGATCCTGGGCGATCACGATAGGTGGCCTGCCCGTCTGCAAGGCAAGCTTCTCACCCCGCTGGGAGAGAACTTCCGGTGGCCTTGGCACATGCACAACCCCCGGATCACGTCCAAAGGGGCGATCGTGCTCGTCCACAACGGGATCTACGGGGCACGCCCAGGAAACGAGCGGATCCCATTCCACAAGAGCTTCTCGCGCGGCGTGGCGTACCGCGTCGACAAGGACGCGATGTCGGTCGAGCAGGTCTGGTCATCCGCCTTGACCGATGCCGACGTCAAGGAGCGCGCCTGGACCATGGGCGATGCCCACAGGCCGGAAGACGGCGACACGGCGCTGGTGATCCACTCGCCCGCGATGCCCCATGGCCGTGACGACATCGGGATGGACGAGGACGACCGGTCGCAGCGCTACGTCTCGGAGTTCCCTTCCCACGCCCGGATCCTCGAATGCAGCCGCAAGGACATCGGCGACATCGTGTTTGACATGACCGTGCGAGACGAAGACGGCCTGATCCACTTCGAGGTCTTTTCCGGTGTGCGGGGCGACAGCCTCTATCCTGAAGACAGCGGCATCAAGCTGGACTTGTGCGACACGTTGCAACCGGAGGACGCAGCGTGAACGGTCTCTCGCCCCTGCGGGTGCAGGACATCATGACAAACAGCCCCGCCCACGCACCTCTGGAGCGGACGCAGGAATGGGCGACGGGTGCGGCCTACGTCATCGACCGGTTCGTGCCGTTGGATAAGGCGGCCGTGCCGATAACCGATCTCGGGCTTGTTCGAGCCGATGCGGTCTATGACGTCGTGTCAGTCAGCCGCGGTCAGTTCTTCCGCCTTGAAGACCATCAGGCCCGGTTTGCGCGCTCATGCAGCCGCATGAAGCTCTCAAGCCCATTTTCTCCAGCCGAAGAGGCGGCATTGCTGAATGCGCTCGTCGCTCGCACCGGGCTCAAGGACGCCTATGTCTGGTGGGCGATCACCCGCGGCGCGAACCTGCCTCACCCCAGTGACCGGCTGCATGCGGAGCGCTTCCAGAACAGGTTCTACGCCTTCGTGATCCCGTATGTGTTCATAAAGGACGACGTGGACCGGCAGGCAGGCATTCATCTGCATGTCTCGAAGGACTACATCCGCATTCCCGCAAATGCCGTCGACCCTCGCGCAAAGAACTTCTGTTCACTCGACCTGAACATGTCGCTGATGGAGGCGGGCGGCGCCGGTGCCGAGTGGAGCGTTCTGACCGACGGGAACGACGTCTTGACCGAGGCGCCGGGCTCGAACATCTTCGTGGTCCGCGACGACAAGATAATGACTCCGGAATTGGGCTGCCTCGAAGGAATCACGCGGCTCACGGCCCTGGAGCTTTGCGCCGAGATCGGTCTGGACGTCGAGGCGGGCAGAGTGACCGTCAACGATCTCGTGACCGCGGATGAAGCGTTCCTGACGTCCAGCGCTGGCGGCATCCTCCCGGTCTCCACGGTCAACCAGCAGCCGATTTGCCAGGGGTCCGGCCCTGTCTCGACGCGCATACACAACCTTTACTGGGAGAAGCGCTGGGCCGGGTGGCACGGGACCCCTGTCGACTACGAGGCAGCCAATTGAGGCGATTGAAGGATCTCCACGACGTTTTCGTCCACGTCGCGACCGTAGGCGAAGACTCCGCCCGCGGGCATCGTCAACGGTCCGGCATGAAAAGGCATGCCCAACGCCTTCAGCCGGGCATATTCCGCGACGCAGTCATCGACCTGGAAGCAGACATGATTGAAGCCTGGCTTTGCAACAGCGTCCTGACGATCGGGCAGTCGTTCAGGAAGGTGCTCGAACTGAAAGAGCTCCAGCCGCCCGCTCTTGAAGCCCAGCATGACGATCCGGCCGGAACTGCCCGCAGCGGCCAGCCGAGTGGTCAGCGCCGTGTCACCCGGCCCCCAGCGGAACTCTCCAAGGCGCTTCGCGAAGAAGTTGTCGCTGTAGAACCCTTCCAGCCGGTCAATGTCCGTGGTGACCACGCCAACGTGATGCATGCCAATGATCATGGCGAATCTCTAGACCGGACGCCCACGGAGTTCCACCATGGCTGATCGCATCATCCTCCTCGGCACCAAGGGCGGCCCACGCCTGACGACAGGGTCCAGTTGGCCGTCATCTTCGGTCATCGAGATTTCAGGGCGCCCGTATGTCATTGACTGCGGCATGGGCGTGACGCGGCAGTTCGTCGAAGCCGGATTCTCGCTTGCTGATGTGGATACGATTCTGATCACGCATCTGCATTCGGACCATTGCCTTGAGCTTGGGCCGCTTCTGCACACCACGTGGGTGTCGTCGCCTAAGCGCCCGATCAAGGTCTACGGCCCGAAAGGCGTCAAGAAGATGATTGATGACTTCCTTGCCGCCATGGCCTGCGACATAGAGGTGCGCATGGCTGACGAGCGCCAGAAGGATCCACGCGACATGTTCGCCGTGACAGAGTACACGGAAGGCCATGTCTTCACGGACGACCTGGTTGAAGTCGACGCGCTGCGCGTTGTGCACCCACCACTGACCGAAACGTTCGCCCTGAAGGTCAGGGGGCGGATAGGCACGGTGGTTTTCTCCTCGGATACAAGCTATTTCCCGCCGTTGGCCGAATTCGCGAAGGGCGCCGACGTTCTGGTGCACGAAGTCATGCATCGCGCCGGAACGGAAAGGATGTGCGAGCGCCTGAAGTCCATAAAGCCAAACCTGATGGAACACATGATCGCAGGACACACTTTCGGAGACGACGTCGGGCAGATCGCGACAGCGGCGGGCGTTGGGCACCTCGTGGTCCAGCACTTTACCCCTGGAGACGATGAGCTGACCGGACCTGCGGATTTCGAGGCACTTGTGCGGCAGACCTGGAATGGCAAGATGACGGTCGGGCACGATCTTGCAGAAATCGCGCTGTGAGACCGATGTGAGTCCAGGCACGGGGGCCGTGTCGAATCCAAGACGGGATCGATGCTCCCGCACCGGGTGAATTCTGGATTCCCGCCATCAGAGACGTGCCAAGACTGGCGGGGATGATCGCCTTCATGGGACTGCGCACGAAAGTCGGCATTCATTCATGAGAAAGAAAAACTTTCTTCTGAAACGCTTCGGAGTCTTCTACCCTGATCCATGTCAAGGACCTCCGGCGAAAGTGGCCAACAGACAGGGAGAGAACTATGAAATACATGGCTAAGCTTTTGACTTCGATTGCTTTCGCGGTAGTCTCCATGACTGGCATGACGCGCGCGGAATACCCGGAACGCCCGGTGGAATTCGTGGTGCCGTGGCCTCCCGGTGACATCGAAGACACGATTGCCCGCATGATTTCCGATGCATTCAAGAAGGAGACAGGCGTTCCAGCCACCACCGTCAACATCAAGGGCGGCGGCGGGCTGATTGGCGCCACCCACGTGTACAATCAGCCAGCAGACGGCTACACCGTCGGCGTATTCACCGCCAACATCATCTCTGCCCACATAATTCGCGGCAATGCCGAGTACGAAAAGGGAGAGTTCGAGCCACTGGCCGTGATCATTGGCTACGGGATGATGCTGGCGGCCCACGCTGACGCGCCGTACGACAACCTGATGGAGTTGGCGGAGCATGCCAAGTCGGACGACGTCAGCCTGGGCGTCTTTGGCCTGAACGGCCCGCCTGCTCTTCAGACATTGAGAATGGCCGAAGAGCTTGGCTTCAAGTTCTCCAGCATCACGGCGTACGACGAGACGACCTGCCAAATGATCTTGAACAGGGAAATCGATGTCACTCTTGGCGGTGGCCTGCTGAAGCCCTGTCTGACCAGCGGAGAAGCAAAGGCGCTCGCAGCCTATACGACGGCGCGCATTCCGATCTATCCTGATGTGGCCACCCTCGAAGAGCAGGTACCCGGCATTTCCACGCCGGGCTGGACCGGCATCTTCGTGCGAAAGGACACTCCCGCGGAGGCGCGTGAAGTGATTTCGCGTATTGCAAGGGCCGTGGTGGAAAGTCCCGAGGCGCAGGAAGTCGCGGCCAACGTAGGTGCCGTGGTTCAGTGGATGCCTGCTGACGAAGCAGCGCAATTTGCGGAAGCCTTCTACACCCGTTTCGAGAACCTACTGGCCAAATAGGCGCCAATGTCCGGCGACCGAAAGGAAGGCGACCCCCCGTTCAACGAACAGCCGACCGGGGGCCGCTTCCTTGTCGGCGCAATGTTCGTGGCCGCAGCTGTGCTGCTGGCGATGGTCGGCTGGCAGACAACGCCGGGCTCGATGGGCCAGACCGCGATGTCCGGTGGGTGGTGGGCGGAACCTGCACTTGCACCGACCGTCGCGCTCATCATGACCGTCATGGCATCCGCCATTGCGTTTCTTGTCGCTCGGCGCGAAACGGTCGATTTCCGACAGACCGTGCGAGTCTACGGGCAAATTCTGCTTATCTCGGGCTGCATGATTGGCGCCGTCATGTTGATGAAAGTGCTCGGTTTCGCGCTGTCGATCCTCACTTTTGCAGGCGTGGTGGCGACGACGGCAGGCTTCCGAGGCACGCGTCTCGCGCTGATCGCCCTCGGAACGACAGTCGCCATGGTCCTGATCTTTCGCGTCGGCTTTTCGATTTGGTTTCCTCGGCCCGCGTTGTTCAAGTGGCTTGACCTGCCCGTGTCATGGCAGGGCATCCTTTGATGTTGGAGACAATTGCACTAGGCGCGCAGCAACTCGCCGACCCGGTGATTTGGATCGCGCTGATCAGCGGCAGCGTGCTCGGCATCATCCTTGGCGCCATACCCGGGATTGGCCCTGGGGTGGGGATCGTGCTCCTCTTGCCAATCACCTACACCATGGATCCTCTTGCCGGGATAACGTTGTTGATGGGGCTGTATGCAGCGGGCTGGTATGGCGGAGCCGTTCCGGCAATTACGATCAACACTCCGGGTACGGCCGTAAACGTGCTGACCACCTATGACGGCTATCCGATGGCCAAGAATGGCGAACCACAGCGCGCACTGGCTCTCGCCTACTCTTCCAGCTTCGTCGGCGGAATCTTTGCCGTCAGCGTTCTGGCACTCGCCGCCTGGCCCCTTGCCGCTCTGTCGAAGTACCTCACATCGGTCGACCTCGGAATGGCCGCGCTCTTGGCGATGGTTCTTGTCGTGGTCGCTCATCGCGGCAGCGAGTTCGCCTCCTTTGCGATGCTCGGCGCAGGCCTGTTTGTCTCGACCATTGGGCTGGAAACCGCATATGGCTCGGCCCGGTACACGTTTGGCACCACGTGGATGATGGCAGGGGTGCCGTTGATCTCGATGGTTCTTGGTCTCTTTGCGCTAAGCCAGGCCCTGACACTGATTTTCTCCGACAGGCAAATCAAGGACACCAATACCGAGTTCGACCGTCGCCTGCTCAGCGGCTTCGTCGAGGTATTCCGCTATCCCAAGACCTTGTTCCGTTCCGCCGGACTGGGAGTGGGAATGGGCGTGCTTCCGGGAGTTGGAGAGTTCCTCGCCCAGTTCTTCGCCTATACCTCGGCCCGCGCCGGATCGAAGACGCCGGAAAGGTTCGGCAAGGGCGCGCCAGAGGGAATCATCGCGTCGGAAACGGCCAACAACGCCGTGCCCCCGGCAGCCCTGGTGCCACTTCTTTCGCTCGGCATCCCTGGCGAAGCCTTCACCGCCTTGATGCTGACCGTTTTCATTGTCCATGGCGTCGATCCGGGGCCAACGCTCTTCGAGGACAACAAGGCGTTCGTGGCAGGGCTCTACATGACTCTGTTCATCATGAACTTCGTCATCGTCGCGTTGCTGCTGGTCGGCACGAAGTGGATCGCCAAGCTTTCCACCGTTAACGACAGGCTTCTGGGCGTGGTCATAATGTGCCTTGTCATGGTCGGCACGTTTTCGTCGAATTACCGGCTGTCCGACACGATCATCGCCATTTGCTTCGGCGTCCTCGGATTCGCGCTCAGACGTGCCAACATTCCGATGGTGCCAATGATCCTCGGGCTGGTCCTTGGCCCGATCATGGAACGCTATTTCCGGCAAGGCATCGGAGCAGCTGGTGGGGACATGACGATCTTTGTCACGCGCCCGGTAAGCCTGGTCTTCCTGATCATCATCCTGGCGCTCATCGCGATGTCCGTCCGAAACGCGGTCCAGCGCGTGCGGCAGTGAAAGGGCATCGCCCGATTGCCCTTGGGGGCGCCGCCGGAAGGAGAAAGTGCATGGCCACATTCGATCTCGAAAGGGCACCTGTCCATCGCTACAGGCACGTTGACTGGGACTCGGAGCGATGGGACGGATTCGTCCCAAGGGACGGCGACATCTACATCTGCACCTGCTACAAGTCCGGCACGACCTGGACTCAGATGATCGCGGCCCTGCTAGTGTTTCAGACTCCGGACCTGCCGCAGCCGCTGAATGAGATATCGCCTTGGCTCGATCTCGTAACGGACGACAAGGAGGCCGCTCATGCACGGCTCGCTGCCCAAACCCATCGTCGCATCTTGAAGACGCATACCCCGCTCGACGGCCTGAAGTGGCAGAAGTCAGCCAGGTATCTGGTCGTCGCACGGGACCCGCGGGACGTCTTCGTGTCGATGATGAACCATCAGGAAAACACCGACCAGGAAACCGAACGCGCACTTGCTGCGGAATTGGGAAACGACGCCACCGTCAGCGACCTCTTGGCGGCGACCGAAGAGGATCGGCTGAAGGAGTGGCTGACCCGCGGATTCTTTGCGTGGGAGCGCGACGGCTACCCGTACTGGTCGGTCTTTCACCACGGCGAGACCTTTTGGCAGCATCAAGACAGGAAGAACATTCTGATGATGCACTACTCGCAATTGAAGCAGGATCTCGAACGCGAGATGCGGCGCATCTCCGCCTTCCTGAACATCAGCATCGACGACGCCGTCTTTCCTTCCCTGTTGGAGGCGGCCGGGTTCGAAGCGATGAAGAAGAAGGCGGACTCCCTCGCTCCTGGCGCCGATGTGAAGCTCTGGAAGGACAACGCGCGCTTCTTCAACAAGGGCACAAGCGGTCAATGGCAAGGCAGGTGGAGCGAAAGGAACCTCGAGCGGCTTGAAACTCTCGGCAAGACCTATCCCGACGATTACATTAACTGGCTCATGTCTGGAGGAAGAAGCGCCTAGGATCAATACTGTTGCTTTAAGCACAATTTGGGATGATTTCGGGCGTCCAGTCGTGCTGCCGGCGCGACACCGGACCGCGTTTGCGGAGGGGATAGCCGCTCATCTTCTGCCTGACGCCCCGCGGCCTGACCTGGCCGCGGCTGGAGACGACGCGCTCCTCGAGGATCTCGTCAATCACGCCGGCCGGCCGGTCCTCTGGGGGGGGAGGCGCCGGGATTGATGATCCGGCGGCGCATGACGCGGACGGCATGCACGAAGGAAAGCCGGTCGGGATCCTCCCCGGCCTTCTCGGCGGCCTCGTGGATCAGGCGGCGCACGGCGTAGTGGGCGAGCATCAGCCCGTCGATCTCCTGGAAGACGAGATCGGGCGTCTTGCTGCGCAGGGCGGCGCCGGGCCCGAGGATGTGGGTCTTGACCTCGTCATACGCGGTCTCGATCTCCCACCGCTCGTGGTACAGCGCCGCGAGTTCGGCGGCAGGCGCGGCGCGATGGTCGAGCAGGGTGGTGGCGAGCATGATGGCCTCCTCGCCGCCCTCGATCCGGTAGGCGACGATCCGCACCGGCAGCTCGCCCCGGCTGCGCCGGCGGTCGCGGCCGCTGCCACGGATCACGCTCCGCCACGAGCCGTCGTCGAGCGCCTCGACGACCGGGAACCTCATGTTCCCCTTGAACCGCCACAGCAGGTCCGAGCCAGTCGCCGCGGCGCGCGACCACAGCGGAAAGCCAGTATAATAACGGTCCGCGAGCACGAGCATGCCGGACGACAGGTGCCCGAGCAGCCGTTCGGCCTGCTCCGCCTCGCTCTCCGCGAGCGGTCCCGCATGCCAGGCGAAGGCCGCGTGCGTGCCGAGCTCCACCATCGCCGTCACCCGCGCCTGCGGGAACGCCGAACTGCCGCGCGACGAACCCGGCAGGCCGAAAGCCTCGCGGTTGCGCGCCTCGTCGGGCAGGTTCAGCGACGAGCCGTCGAAGGCCACGAGACGCAGCCCCCGGTACCACGCGCCGGGCGTCCCGGGACGCGCCAGCGGGGCCACGCAGCTGTCGCGAAGCGCCAGGAACGGCGCCGCGCCCAGCCGCGTCCGCGCCCGCGAGATCGAGGACTTGCCCGACACCCGCACCGGAAAGTCCGGCGATATCCACCGCAGGCCGTCGACCAGGCAGCGCAGCACCTCGCGCGCCGAGACCGTCCGGAACAGCGCCATCGCGATCACGTAGTAGACCATCACCTCGGCGGGAAGGTCGCGCCGCCGCCTGCTGTCGCGGCCCAGGGACCGCAGGGCCGCGCGCACCGCCTCGCGCGGATACACGCGCGCGATCACGCTCACGCTGAGATAGTCCGAAAGACGCGTTCCTCCGGCGAACGTGGCCGCCGTCCGTGCCATCGCGGAAACCTCCACAGGTTGTGCCGTCCCCGCCATTGTGGCACAAGAAATTCCTTAAAGCAACAGTATTGCGCCTAGGATTCCTTGTCTTTGTCAATCGATCACGAGCGGGCATTCCGCCTAAGCGCGTGAAAATGCAGCCCGATGGCCAGCAGCATGAGGAAAATGAAGACAAGCGAAATCGGCCGTTCGAGAAACACCCATGCCGAACCCGATGTCCCAATGGCCTGGCGCAGCCGATTTTCGAGGATGGGGCCGAGCACCACCCCCAATAGAATCGGAACCATGGGCATGCCGGCGCGCCGCAAGGCCACGCCGACAAGGCCAAATGCCAGCGCGAGATAGCAGTCGTTCAGATTGTAGTTGGCCGTGTAGACACCCGCAAAGGCGAAGACGAGAATGCCTGCTCCGATCAGCTTGTAGTTCAGCCGGGTTACTTGCGCGATCCAGCGGCCAAAGACCAGCAGGAAGAGGAACGCCACGACATTGATGAGGAACAGCGATCCGTAGAGACCGTAGATGAAATCAGGCCGCGTCTCGAAGAGAGCCGGCCCAGGAAACACGTTGTGGACGGTGAAAACGGCCAGCATCATGGCTGTCAGAGCCTCGCCCGGCAAACCAAGGGACAACAGCGGAACCATGGCTGCGGCCGGCACCGCATTGTTGGCCGTTTCGGAGGCGATCAACCCCTCAGGCGCACCTTTGCCAAACATCTCGGGGGTCTTTGAGCCGGACCGCGCGGCCGTATAGGAAAAGAACTGCGCCATCCATTCGCCCACGCCCGGAAGCACGCCCATGACCACACCGAATCCAGCGGAACGGAAAAGCGTGACAGGATAAGTGAACACTTCAAACAGCGCCTTGTAGTTCGGCGTCGCAGGCTCCTTGGCATTGGGCGGCGTCTGGGCACCGCTCAACAGAATGAGCCCCTGGCTTACCGCAAAGAGCCCTAGGCCGATGGGGATCAGGGGAAACCCGCTCAAGAGCCATTGCTGGCCGAACGTGTAGCGCTGGCTGTAGAATGTCTGTTCCAGGCCAACCGTGCTCAGAAACAGGCCGACGCCCACCATCGCCATCGCCGGAAGCGTTGCACCTCTGTGGGCAAGGATGACCAGGACCATAGCCGAAACTGCGGCCATCGCGAATTCCGGCGAGCCAAAATTGGAGGCAATCGAGGCAAGCGGTGCGGCAAACAAGGCCAGGGCCAGCACAGAGACGATGCCACCCACGAAGGATGAAGTGTAGGCCAGCGTCAGCGCCCGTCGCGCCTCACCGCGCAGCGTCATCGGGTATCCGTCGTAGGTCGTCAGGACATTGACGGGGGTGCCCGGCGTATTGATCAGGATGGCCGGAATGGCCCCGCCATACCAGGACCCGGAATAGACCCCCAGCAGAAGCGTGAGGCCAACCAACGGTTCCATCTGGAACGTGGCCGGCAACAGGATTGCAATGGCCACGACCGGACCAAGACCAGGGATCGCCCCGAGAATGACGCCGCCGAGCGCCCCTGCCGCAAGGGCCGCTAGGACATATAAGTCAAAGATGGCAGCGATGCCGATCCTGAATGCTTCCATCCCTGTCACTTCAGAACGTTGCGGGCCGACTGCTCATAGCAGGCTGGGGGCGGGGAACCAGACGTCAAACAGCCATACGAAGGTGATCCAGCAAATGGCCGGAAGCAGCACCACTCCTGTCAGCCATTGCCGTAGCGTGAGCCTTGCGATCCCAAGAATGGTTCCTACAAACAGCACGGTCGAGAGCATGTAGCCGAGCAGAGGCACGAGGGTCACATAGCCAAGGAACAGGAGTGCGAACAGGACAGGTGTCGCCGCGACGAAAGACCTTGGGTTCAATTGCGCAAACTCGAACGGCCAGCTCCGCATGAGGCATCGGAGCGAGACAAGGCCGCTGCCCACGGCTGTCAACCCCAGTGCGATGCCTGGGAAAAACGCCGGATGCGTGTGATACCCCATGTTCGGGGGCGGTGCCTTGGTCAGGACGGGCGTGAAAGCCAGAAGCCCTGCGGACACAACAAAGAGCGAGAGGACCAGGACGAAGGACCCTAGGCCGCGGATGTCCTCCTCGGCGACGGCCATGCCACCGTCAACGTGTTCGGTGTCAGGAGCGTAACGATCATGCTGCATCATAACGCTCCTGACCGTTCCGCACTTGTTCAGAGATCACCAAGTTGCTTCAACAGCTCTTCGCTAGCGGCAAAGTCCGCCTGGACCCTTGCCTTTGCCTCAGCAGGATCCTGCCAATAGAGTTCCGCGCCGGTGGCCTGGCGCAGGTTTTCGACTTCGTCCGAGGCGATGACTTCGGCCGCCACCGCTGAAATCTTGTCGATCACCTCCTGTGGTGTACCCTTGGGAACAAAGATCCCGCCCCAAAGCACGATCGGGTCCCCTTCGACCTGTTCATGCAAGGTCATTGTCTCGGGAAGGGTCGGGATGCGGTCATTCGTATAGGACGCAATGGCCTTCGCCTCGCCGCTGTCGAGACATGCCTTCACCTGCGCGGTCGTCGTGTTGATGACCTCTGCATCACCATTGCTCAACGTCGTGCAGTCGAGACCCTCGAAAGAAGCGTCGGAAGCGAACTTGAAGCCAAGCTCGTCTGCCATGGCGAAAGTCACCTTGGTGGGAATCGCGCCATATCCGAAATGGCCGAGCGATACCTCGTTGGACATTGCATGCTCGGCCAGTTCAGCGAGATTGTCGTAGGGCGCGCTGGCGGGTGCCGCCAGGATGAAGGGATATGTGACGAATATCCCGACAGGGTCAAAGGCGTCGGCCGAATAGGTGGTGTTGCCCAGCTGGACTTGGCTGGTCAGGAGATCAATCACGAGATTGCCGATCATGTAACCGTCCGGCTTGGAGTTCGCGACCTCCGTGGCCCCGATCACGCCGCCGCCGCCTGGCTTGTTGAGAGCCTTGACCGGGACGTCATAGGTTGCCTCCATCTTGTCAGCAATCATGCGGGCGACGGTGTCTTCGATGTCGCCCGGTGGCCAAGGAGTCAGGATCGTGACTGGCCGCTCGGGCCATTCTGCCTGGGCCATGTTGGCGGTTGCGAGCGCCACGAGCACCGCGGCCACAAGTGCGAAATTCAGTTTCATCGGTCGTCCTCCTAGTAGCAATTCCAAGACACGCGCGACGGGTCCGGTCAACAGCCGTGATGATTCCCGGCATTGGAAGTCCGGAATTCGCACCGCGCACTCGAAGCCCGCGTTTCCGGCCAGCAGCCAAGCGTGTCGGAAACCAGCGAGCGTTCCTCCACTCCGGAAATCGAATAGCTTGGCGTTGCCACTGCGGCAACAAAGCTCTGTTTTTGGCAGCGGAAACAAAAAGTAACAGGAGTGGCTTGGAGCAGGTCACTGTCCATGCAACCCGGCCGGCTGATCAGGCCTCACGTCTTGCACGCTGCCGCAACAGTCCGACAGAAAGTGAGGCCAAAGAGGCGTCCCTGCTCGAACAGGACAAACTTGTCCCGAGGCCGCTTGATGCCGAGTCTTCCGTCCCGGGCAAGTGCTCAGGAACATCCGTGCATCCGGCACCGTCCGCTCCGATGTTCGATGCACCGCGCGTGGGGCCGGTGAATTGCGACCCGTCTCTGTATCGGGAGCGTGACCTCCCGCCTGTTTGGCAGGCGCAAGTTGCCAGGTCCGGAATCATGAGTGCCGCTGCGCGAGATCCGTTCGCGGGCGCACCAAGCGTCAGCCGAACCGTTGGCTGCATCGGCCTTGCTGCGTCCAGGGATGGCGAAGCGTGTCCGTAGCGCCGCCCAGCAGTCCGATCGCCAATCCATCCTGGAATGAGAAGCCGTCCGGCCTCGAATTGTTGCTCGAAGACAACGACGGTTTGGCGCCGCAGCAAGCAGGTCGGCGCATGCCCTGCGGGCGATCATCAAGCGCAAGGCGGTTGATGCCCTCGTTGCTAGGCGCAAGCGCCTGGACCGAGTTGCCGCGGCTTCAAGCTGACCGGGCGAGCCCGCCCGTCGTCGAGGGCGAGGCGTCTGGCCGTCCGTGACTACTCGTCTTTCGTGGCACCGAACGCGCCCAGCACGTCGCCGTGTTCGAAAGTGCCGCCCACCTCGGCATGGCCGGTACCGTAGAAGGTGGCGGCGATGCGGCTGTCCGGCCTTGCACCCAAAGCGAATCCTTCAGGTGTCAAAGGCACATTGCTGAACGTGATGTCATTCTGGGCGATTCCCGTGAACAGTTCGTGGATGTTCGTGAAGGCCACGTCGACGTCGGCATCTGCGAGGTTTGCCGTGATCTCGGCGTCGCCATGGTAGGCTTCGGTTGCTGCGAGATTGAAGCCGAGCATGATGCCGCTCCACGTCGCGGTTCCGCTGCCGGTCAGCTTCTCGCCCGTCGCTTCGCCAAGGGTCGCGCCGAAGGCCTCGTACGCCGTGGTTTCTCCTTCAACGTCGCGCCGAATGATGTTCTGCAGCCAGAAGGCACCGTCGTCCATCCACGCGCCGTAGGTGTTGATTCTGAGACTCCCTCTGTCCGCCTGATCCGTTTCCTGGGCGCCCTGGAACACCGGCAGGCCGTTATGGACCATCACCGCCTCGAACGTCATCGCGGAGGGGTCCAGGTCGGCCGCGGTCAAAGTTGCATCTCCGAGCCGGCACGTGTCGCCCGTGCAGTCCACGGTCCGGGCAAGGTTGCCGTGGTTGTCGTAGCGGTCCGTGGTCCGGTAGGAGGTGGCCGCATCGCGCAAAGCAACGAGTTCGGATTCCACGTCGTCCGACTCCATGGCAAGCGGTTGGCCTCCGACCGCATCACGGATGATCGACGTGTCCGAAATCGGTTGGCTGGGGGGCGGGACCATGTCCGGGCTGCCGCGTTCGCATGACGCCAGCGCGCATGTGCAGGCGAATATCAAGGGTACTCTCATTGGAATTGCTCCTCGCTAAATTGATCTGCGACCGCGGCTGGTGCCGGGCCGTGCAAATCGTCATGAGGAAACATGAGGACCCCGCCTGTTCGCCAGGCACGGGGCGCTACCCCATGCCGGATGTGATGGCTGTTCTATTCAGCGGGCGACCCGGCACAGGTGCCGAGTCTCATGACGATTTGCGGCGCCTTGCTTAACGGGATTCGACGGGCTTGAACAGTCCCAATCAACCATGCGCCAAGGCAAGGCTGCCCGAACTCGCCGAGCCCCGTCGAATGTCCGCGGCTTCGCCAGATGCCTGCCGAGGCAATTGAAGGCATGTCCCTGATGAGCGTGATCGCTTTCCGGCATCTTCGGGGGTTCATGAGAATGACGCGCAGACGGGTGCCTGCAGGCGGCGACCGCCCGCCGCCGAGAGCCTCTGGGCATCCAGGCCAAACACCTGTCTCGCATTCCTGGCCAAGGCGCGCATCATTTGCACGACCTTCCTTTCGGGCTTTGTGAGAAAGCCGATCGCGAACCGCCGCAGCAGGCGCGTGTTCGCTGGATCTGCGTGTCAAGGGATCACGCTTGGCCTCGACTTCGGCACCGACGCCGGTGCTCTCTGCCGCATGGCTGACACTTCTGGACAAGGCCGGCGTCAACGCCCGAGTGGACTGCCTGAGCGGGCGGCCTCCGCCTCCGCAGGCTTTCCTTGAAGGGCGGCGTTCGACGTGCCCCTCGACTCGGTTGCAACGTCCCGCGAACCATTCCTGCCCGATGAATGCCGGAACTTCCACGGGTCCGTCAGTCAGGTTGAAGATTGCGGAGGCGTTGCGCCAGCTACTTGATTGAGAGACTCGCCTTGCGAACAGCAGACGGATTCCCGCTGTGCTACAGAAGACGTTGCTAGTGCCGCCCCCAACCCCTAAGTTGCTCCGGGCACTCCGGATCAAAGCGCATGAACAGGAGATTCTACGACAATCACGTGGTCCGACGGCGAAGGAGCGCTTTCGCTTGGCTCCGAGGCTCGTTCCTCACAGGCTTGGTCGTGATCGCGCCGATCGGACTGACGCTCTGGCTGATCTGGACCGTTGCAGGTTGGGTCGACAGCTGGGTGCTGCCCTTCGTGCCCGTCTGGCTCAGGCCCGATCAGTACGTCGGGCTGAACATCCGCGGCGTAGGCGTAATCCTCTTCCTGATCTTCACCGTTGTCGTTGGCTGGCTTGCCAAGGGAATCATCGGCAGGTCGCTGATCCATTGGGGCGAGAGCCTGTTTCACAATCTTCCCGTGATCCGCTCGGTCTACAAGGGCCTGAAGCAAATCGCGGAAACCGTGTTTGCTCAGTCGGAAACCTCCTTCGACAGAGCATGTCTCGTGGAGTATCCACGCAAGGGGATCTGGGCCATCGCCTTCATTTCCAAGGCCGCCAAGGGAGAGGTCGACGCCAAGATTGCCCGCGAAGGCGGCAAGACCGCCGTGTTCCTGCCAACGACTCCAAACCCGACCTCCGGCTTTCTCCTTTTTGTCCCGAAGAGTGACCTGATCGAGCTTGAAATGTCAGTCGAGGACGCCGCGAAGCTCGTGATCTCGGCCGGCCTGGTGTATCCTGACGGACAACCTGCCGCTTCAAGAGCGATCGAAGAGATTCGCGATCCCGCAACCGGCACCAACGATTCCTGACCAAGTGCCAAGCAGGACGTTCGGCGTGGCTTGGCCGGGCCTGCTGTCCTCAATTGAGCCCGCGCCGAGGCGCCCAGGAATGATCAGTCCGGCTCGTCGGCGAACTCCGGTCAAAGGGCGGTCCAGCCTCCGTCCATGGAAACTGCGGAGCCGGTCAGCTGTGCCGCCGCGTCGCTGCACAAGAACACCGCGAGGCCGCCGAGCTGCTCAACCGTCACGAACTCTTTCGTCGGCTGGCGGACAAGCATCACCTGTTCAACCGCCTCGTCTTCGGAAATGCCGTATTCTTTCGCAGTGTCGGGAATCTGCGCCTCGACCAGCGGCGTCAGGACGTATCCGGGACAGATGGCATTCGCCGTGATCGGGTCGCGCGCGGTCTCCAGCGCCACGACTTTCGTCATCCCGATCAGTCCGTGCTTGGCGGTCACGTAGGCCGACTTGTACGGAGAGGCCGTGAGGCCGTGCGCGGACGCGATGTTTATGATGCGGCCCCAGCCCGCCTCTCTCATCAGCGGGATGGCAACGGCTGTCGTGTGAAATGCGGCATTCATGTTGATCGCGATGATCGAGTCCCAAGTCTCGACCGGAAACTCCTCGATCGCCGCAACGTGCTGAATGCCAGCGTTGTTCACCAGGACATCGCAGGTGCCCGCTTGCTCGACAAGCGAGCGACATTCTCCCGGCTTCGACATGTCGGCCTGAATGTAGCGCGCCTTTGCCCCGGTTTCCCTGGCAATCTCGACCGCCAGCGCGTGATCTTCCTCTCGGTCCGTGAACGAGTTCAATACGACGTCCGCACCGGCTCGCGCCATTGCCCACGCAACGCCAAGCCCGATGCCGGAGTTCGAACCGGTAATGACGGCCGCCTTTCCCTCAAGCGACATGGGCATCTCCATGGAACGCGGCAAGCCTGAAAGGCGGCGTCGATTGCAGCCCGGCCACGTCGCAAGCGACTTGACAGGCTAGAAGCCTAGCCCCTCGTATTTCTTCTTGAACCTCGAAACACGGCCACCAGTGTCCAGAAGGCGGGCGCCACCGCCGGTCCATGCCGGATGCACGCTCGGGTCGACCTCAAGCGAAAGCTGGTCTCCCTCCGCTCCCCAGGTCGAACGCATCTGGACGACGTCGCCGTTTGTCATCTTGACGTCGATGACATGATAGTCGGGGTGAGTGTCTTTCTTCATGGGCGCGTTCCTCAGGCCTAGCTCTTGGGCTTGTACGTGGAATCCTCTGCAATCCGGGCTGACTTTCCGCGCCGCGATCGCAGGTAGTAGAGCTTCGCGCGGCGAACGCGTCCGCGACGCACAACAGTAATCGAATCGATATTGGTCGAATGCAGCGGAAAGACCCGCTCGACGCCCTCGCCGAATGAGATCTTGCGCACAGTGAACGATCCGGCAATGCCTTCGCCGTTCTTTCGCGCAATGCACACACCCTCATAGTTCTGCACACGTGTCCGCGTGCCTTCCGTCACCTTGTAGCCGACCCGGACGGTGTCGCCTGCCTTGAAGTCCGGGATGCTCTTGCCGAGAGCAGCGACCTGCTCGGCTTCAATTTCGGCGATCAGATTCATCTGACCCACTCCTGTCGCGCCCCGGGCTGCCCCCGGGAGATGTTTCGTGCCTCAGAGCTCCGGTCGATGTGCTGGGCCGGTCGTGCCGCCCGCCAGAGGATACAGGTCAACTTTCCTTTCGAGCACCACATTGCTCGCGAACCCGCGTCCCTATAGGGGGTGCACGGGTGTCAATCAAGGAAAAAGAACCTGATCATGACCGTCGCATGCATTCCCTGCAAGGATGGGCATGGCTCCGCCCCTACGGATCCTTGCCGGAATATGCCTGCCAGAGATCAGGCCGACGCTCTCTTGTCAGTCGCTCCGCCTCTTGCTGGCGCCACTTTGCCACGGCCTGATGGTCACCTGACGTCAGGACGTCCGGAATGTCGCGCCCCTCCCAGGTTGCCGGGCGCGTGTAGTGAGGATGCTCTAGCAGTCCGTTCGAAAAGCTCTCTCCCGCAATTGAGTCCGCATTGCCAACCACGCCGGGCAAGAGCCGAACGGCAGCGTCGATCAGGGCCTGCGCGGCAATGTCACCGCCCGTCATCACGAAATCGCCCAAGGAGACTTCCTCGATCCCGAACCGGTCGATCACGCGCTGATCAAGACCTTCAAACCGACCTGATATGAGGACAAGGCCAGGACCTTCCGAGAAACGCTGCGCCATTGCCTGGTCAAGGCGGCGCCCGCGTGGACTGAGATACACCGGAGGCAAGGCGGTCTCCCGGCAGGCATGCCGGATGGCCTTTCCCATTACGTCGGCACGAAGCACCATGCCTGCACCGCCGCCGGATGGCGTGTCATCGACGCTTCTGTGCTTGCCTGCTCCGAATTGCCGCAGGTCCACGGTTTTCAGGTTCCAAAGCCCTTCGGCCAATGCCTTGCCGGTCAGTGATGCGGCCAGCACGCCGGGGAACGTCTCCGGAAAAAGCGTGATGACCTTCGCCGTCCACGCTCCGGCATGCGACGGGCGGTCCGCAAGAAGGTCTCGCGGTGCCGAGCTGGCCGAAATGCTCAGCTGCCCGTGGGATCTGGCGCCTGGCATGTTCATGCCGTGGACATATAGACCCAAGGCAGCCGTGCGGCAATTGAAGGTGTCGGCAGCGCCCAAGCCTTCAGGCGAAGGGGACGCGAGCAAATTGGCCGACCAGGGTTCGCCGCTGCGGGCCACGCGAGACTGCATGGCTGCACAGAGGTCCGCAGCCCCGCGTTTCGCGATTCCGCGCTACTTCACTGCAATGCGCTTGGGCCGCGGCATCAGGCCCGCAGCGACCCACGCACGATCATCCGTCAGTTGGATCGACGCGCCAGCGCCGCGGCATATTCAGGTCCGAGCGTGGAAAGTCCCTTCAGGATGTCGATCGCGTAAGCCAGCTGGTAGTCTTCGTCACGCAGTTCCGCAGCTTCTTCGGCCCTCAGGCGGTCCTCCTCGATCTGGCGACGCTCGTCTTCGCTGAGGCTGTCATTTGACAAGGATCCACGCAGGTCCGCCTCGAAACGCCTTTGCTGCTCCGGCTCACCGTCCTCGTCGACTTCCCGGCGGGGCGGCTGCTGGACAATGATGTCCGGTGATACCCCAAGGGCTTGGATCGAACGACCGGACGGCGTATAGTATCGCGCCGTCGTGAGCCGCATCGCGGCCTCGCCACGCAGCGGCATCACGGTCTGGACTGAACCCTTTCCGAAGGACTTCGTGCCCACGACGATTGCGCGCCGATGATCCTGAAGCGCGCCTGCCACGATCTCCGACGCCGACGCGGACCCGCCGTTGATCAGGACGACGATCGGCTTGCCTTCGGCCAGGTCTCCCGATTCCGCGTTGAACCGGCCGCTGTCCCGAAGCTCGCGTCCGCGGGTTGAAACAATCTCGCCGCCTTCGAGAAACGCGTCGGACACCTTGACTGCCTGCTCGAGAAGACCTCCTGGATTGTTGCGGAGATCAATGACGAATCCGTTGACCGCGTCCAGCCCGCCAGCCTCCTCGACCATTGCGGGCAATTGTTCCTGCAAGGACGGAAACGTCTGGTCGCTGAAGGTCGTGATGCGCAAGACCACCGTGTCCCCGACAATCCTCGACCTGACTGCCGTCAGCTTGATCGTGTCGCGAATGATAGAGACGTCAAACGGCTCCTTTTCGCCTTCGCGCACGACGGTAATGACGATCTCGGAACCGACAGGCCCTCGCATCATTTCGACCGCCTCATCGAGCGTGAGGCCTAGAACGCTCTCACCGTTCACATGAGTGATGAAGTCGCCCGCCTGCATGCCTGCTTCATCCGCAGGCGTTCCGTCAATCGGCGAGACCACTTTCACGAAACCGTCTTCCTGCGTCACCTCTATGCCGAGCCCGCCGAATTCGCCCTTTGTCTGGACACGCATCGCCTCCGCGTCTTCCGGCGAAAGATACGACGAGTGCGGATCAAGCGACGTCAGCATCCCGTCGATCGCAGCTTCGATCAGTTCGCCTTCGTCCACCTCCTCAACGTATTGCGCACGGATGCGCTCGAAGATGTCGCCGAACAGGTCGAGCTGTTCGTAAACGCTCGGTTTGTCGTTCTCCTGCGCAATCGACGGTCCTGTGACCTGCATCGCCACCAGAGTGCCGAACATCACGCCCCCGACGGAAGCCAGAAAGAGGTTCCTCATGATCTATTCCTTGTATTGGCCCCGCATCTTGGCCGGGACTGGATCTTCCAGGCAATGAACTTGCCTGACCTGCTTATAGTGCGTTTCTGGTCCGATGAGACTACAGTTTCGCTTGAATCAATTCAATTTCTCTTGTGCCGACGGCATTTCGATCATCGCTATCCCCAGCTGGCAAGCGACAGGAGCAGCTGCCTCGCGATCAAGCAACAAGCGCAAACATTCCCTAGCAAGGGCCCCAAGACATGCATTTCCTCTTGCCTTGTTTCCATGATTCGGGCGTGCACGGCGCGACGCGAGGAAAGGACGACATCCAGGTCGGATCATCGCGTTGGCTGGCGTTTGCGTGTCCGGCTTCATGACGTGCACGTTTCCCGGCAACTTGGGCCGTTTTCGGGCGGCGGGCGTGGCAGTCGCGTTCGTTGCGGAATGAAACCAAGTGTTCAGGCACGAATCAGGCTCTTTCCGGTCATTTCCTCCGGTTGGGGCAGCTTCATGAGTTCCAAGACCGTCGGAGCCAGGTCGGAAAGACGCCCGTCGGCGAGCTTCACGTGCGCCGGTCCGCCGCAGAGCGCAACCGGCACCGGGTTCGTGGTGTGCGCCGTGTGCGCCTCGCCGGTTTCGGGATCGACCATCGTCTCGCAGTTTCCGTGATCCGCGGTCAGCAGCATGGCGCCGCCTGACCTATCGAGCGCCTGGACGACGCGGCCAAGCCCCAGATCCACGGCCTCGCAGGCCTTGATTGCGGCGTCAAGGTCTCCCGTGTGTCCCACCATGTCAGGATTGGCATAGTTCGTGACAATGAGATCATAGCCTGCCTCGATGGCCTCCACGAACGCGTCGGTGACCTCCGGTGCCGACATCTCGGGCTTCAGATCGTAGGTTGGGACGTCCGGGCTCTTGGGCATGAAGCGATCTTCACCCGTTTCCGGCTCTTCCTTGCCGCCGTTCAGAAAGAACGTGACATGTGGATACTTCTCGGTCTCAGCAAGCCGGAACTGCCTGAGGCCGTGCCGTGCAACCCACGCGCCCAGCGTGTTCCCAATGTCCTGTTTCGGAAACATGCTGGTCATGTACGCATTGTGGTCATTCGAGAATTCGACCATGCCAAGACATGCAGCCAGACTCGGTCGGGGGCCGGTCTCGAAAGCGTCGAATCCGGGCGCCGCAATTGCAGCCATGATTTCCCGGGCACGGTCGGCACGGAAGTTCGTGAAGAAGATGCCGTCGCCAGCATTCATTCCGGCATATCCCGGGAGCACCGTGGGCGGGATGAATTCATCGGTGATGCCGTTTGCGTAGGCATCGTCCACCGCGGCCGATGCGGTTTCGGACACCTCGCCCTGGCCCTTCACGATGGCACGAAAGGCGCGCTCGACCCGATCCCATCGGTTGTCGCGATCCATCGCGAAGTACCGGCCCGAAACGGTAACAACCTCCACGCTTGGCGGCAGGGCTGCGCGCAAACCTGCTATGCACTTGTGCGCAGATCTGGGCGGCACGTCGCGACCGTCGGCAATTGCGTGAACAACTGTCTCGATGCCGGCGTCTGCAAGAATCCGGGCTGCTTGCGCCATGTGCGCCTGGTGGGAGTGAACGCCGCCCGCCGACACCAGTCCTGCGAGATGACCCCGCCCTCCCGATGCATCGAGAGCCGCGATGAAATCCTGCAGCGCCGGGCGTTGCGCAAACGATCCGTTCTCGATCGCCAGATCGATTTGGCCAAGATCCATGGCAACGACCCGACCGGCGCCGATATTGGTATGCCCGACCTCCGAATTGCCCATTTGCCCGGTGGGAAGGCCGACATCCGGACCATGCGTGATGAGCGACGAGGTGGGGCACTCGGCCATGATTCGGTCAAAGGTCGGCGTTTCAGCCAATGCGGGAGCATTGCCGCTTGGGTCCTCACGAAGGCCCCAGCCATCTAGAATGCAGAGCACCACGGGAGCCGGCTTGCTCATCCTGAATTCCATGCCTTCATTTGGGTCACGCTCGCAGTCCGGAACCGGTCGGGAGATCGGCTCCGACTTGCGGATGCCGAGCAATGTAACTTCTGCGCCGCGATTGCAAGCCGCAGAACGGCGGCCTTGCCCGACCTGGCCAGCTGACTTCCGGACTGATCACCTTTTCGGCTGGCGTGGCTGCGGCCGGCCTGGCATTTCCTTGAGGAGTCCGCCCACGCCCATCGCAGCGATGGCCTCGCCATCGACGGGCACCCCTGCCGCCAAGCGTTCAAGCACCCAGTCGACTCCGTTCATTGCCGGGGAGCGGGCGCATCCCGGCAACCCGACGACGGATGCACCCTTCAGGTCGGCAAGGAACAGGAGGTTGCCCGGATCAACGGGCATGCCGAACCGCTGAATTGCTCCTCCGGCCGCTGACACGGCAGCGGGCGCGACGTCTGCGCGATCTGAAGTTGCGGATGCACCAAGAATCAGGATCAGGTCCATTTCCGGATCCAGCGCCCTGGCGATTTCCTCGGTCCGGTGCGCGACGACGGCAACATCTGCGAGTTCGAGGCCAAGCGCGCAGACGCGATCCTCGACGACCACTTTGCCCTTTTCTAGAAGGCTCTCCTTGAATCCCGGCAGCCTTGTAAGGATGAGTTGGACGCGGCCCGGCCTGAATGGCGCCAACCGCAAGGCGCCGGCTCCCAGCACCTCAACAGCCGTATCGACCTGCGCTGCCGCCACCGCATAGGGGATCACCTTGATTGTGGCGACCAGTTGACCCTGGTACACCCGCATCATGTCAGGAAGGGTCGCAAGCGTAATGCCCTCGTCAACCTGGTTCATGGCGTGCACAGCGCCAGCATTGACCATGACAATGCCTGACCGCCCTGCCACGAGGTTGGCGCGGCCCGTGAATGCCTTGGCCAGGTTCAGGCCAGGCGCCACCAGCCTTGAGGCGATTCGGCCAGCCGCATCGTCTTCCGGGACATCCCCTGGCTCAAGCCGGGCCGCGATGACGGACTCGATTCCGGCCTCCTTCAGTCGCTGCAGGTGATCTGCACCCAGAACCGTGCCCTTGCTTACGGTGCCGCTCGCGAGCTTCAGGGAATGGGCGAGGATCGCGCCTTCAGCAGCGTCCAGAGCCAGTTCCCCGAACGTCATGAGCCGGCCCTGGGGCGAGTTTCCGGATGTCGAAGGCGTTCCGTCATTTCGGCCATTATGGACACGGCGATCTCGGCCGGGCTGCTGGCCCCGATGTCGAGTCCCACAGGTCCGTCAATTCGAACGATCGACTCTTCTGAAACGCCGGCTTCGGAAAGCGCTGCAACGCGCTTCGCATGTGTGCGGCTGGATCCGAGCGCCCCGATGTAGAACGCCTCGGATGACAGCGCCACACGAAGCGCCGGAGTGTCAATCTTCGGGTCATGGCTGAGCGTGACGACGGCGGTACGGGCGTCGACCCCGTGTGCCTCAAGCGCCTCGTCCGGCCACCCTTCGAGAAACCGTTCGCCCGGGAACCGCTCCGCACTGGCAAAGCTGTCTCGCGGGTCGCACATCGCAACGTCATACCCGGCAAGGCGCGCCATCTGGACCAGTGGTTGCGCGATATGGACAGCGCCGACGATCACGAGTCGAAGGGGTGGATTGTGGACGCCCCGGAAGACATCGCCTTCGCAGACTGACCTGTCGGTCCGGAAGCGCCTTTCAAGCTCCTCGTCCGAAGGGTCTCTTTGCAGGAGCCGCCGCGCCCACGACGAAGTGTCGACTTCCCAGACAACGGGCCGGCGCGAAGCACGCGCCGCAACCAGCGCCCGGAGTTCCGCGACAGACGGTCCCTGACCCGTGCCGACGGGCTCCACCATCACCTCGATCTCGCCGCCGCATGCCAGGCCGACCTCGAACGCGCTTTCGTCCGACACGCCAAAGCTCAGCATCCGGCAAGTGCCGTCCTGCATCGCATCCGATGCCTCGAACAGAACCGCGCTCTCCACGCAGCCGCCTGAAACCGACCCCTGGAACGACAGCCCTCCGTCGATCACGAGCTGGGCACCGACCGGCCTGGGCGCGGACCCCCAGGTCTTCACCACCGTCGCCAGCGCGACGGTTCGGCCATCCTCAACCCATTCGAGCGCCAGTTCAGGTATGTTGTCTTGCGATGTCATGCCCAACTCCGGCCTGGCCCGGCCAAAGGAAATGCAACTGTCCATGCCATCGAGCCGCTCCGCAGATGCAACGTGCCGGTCGCGCGGAACGAACGCGAAGCCCTGGCGCCACGTGCCCGACCTCTTGCATGCGGTTCCAGGTCACCGACAGGACGCCCACGTCAGCCGCTGGGCGCGAGCATTGCGGGCGAGAAAAGAACGCCAAACTGCTCGCACCAGATCACGACGGACTTGATCTCACCGAGGTCGGTTCCCGCGGGCACCAGATAGGCCTGATCGCCGACATTGCCCTTGAGCTGGCCAAGAGAGACCCAGAAACTGCCGACGACGTCCGCGGACTTCTTCGGATCGGGATGGGACGACAGCCAGACCTCGAGGTCGGGACCGTTCGTGACCTGGAACTTCGTCAGTTGGACCTCGTGTCTTCCATCGGGAAGGGCAACCAGGGTCGCGATTCCTTGCCCCTTGTGCCTCGCATCCGCGTCTCGGAAGCTTCCCGTCGCCACGACTTCAGCCTCGCTCAGGTTCTCGAACACAACCTCGTCGAACAGGAGCGGCGAATAGGCGTACCAGAGAAACGCTCCCACCGGCGCTCCCACGACGAGCCCAAGAACGAATGCAATGAGCCTGCGCATGGCCGAGTCTCCTTTCCCGCTCGAAATTTAGCCGAATTCCCCGGGGGTGGGAACCTTTCCAGTCGGCATCCGCAAGATTGCCGACCGCCTTGCGGAATCGCGCTTGCAGACATTCCGCGCTGGCATTGCAGGCAATCCCTTCAAACGCCTTCGGCAGCAAATCCCGGCCTGCCCCGGGGGTCGCTTTCGGTGACCATCCTGTCGGATAGATTTGTGGCCGGGCGGCACAATGAGGTAGAACCTGCTCCCAAAGTGGAGGCGCGGCCATGAAATCACATGTCAAAGCCCTGATCGTCGGCGGCGGTGCCGTCGGCACCTCGATCGCCTATCACCTCGCCAAGTCAGGTTGGAACGACGTGCTGCTGCTGGAGCGAGACGAACTGACTTCCGGGTCGACCTGGCACGCGGCAGGACTCCTGCCATATTTCAACATGAGCTATGCCACGACACATATCCACGACTATTCGATCAGGTTCTACAAGACGCTTGAGGAGGAAACCGGGCTCAATCCCGGCTTCCAGGTCGTCGGCAACCTGCGAATGGCGCAATCGCAGGACCGGATGGACGAATACATGCTCTATGCATCGACCGCCGAGACCTGTGGCGTTCCGTATGAATGGATGACGCCGGCCGAGATACGAGATCGCTGGCCGCTTGTTCGCACCGAAGACCTGAAGGGCGCCATCTTCCACCCGACTGACGGCTACATAAATCCAGCCGACGTGACCCAAGCGATGGCCAAGGGCGCCCGTTCGCGTGGCATTGCCGTCGAGCGGAAGTGGCAGGTCGACAACTATGCCTGGGACGGCGAGTGCTGGCAGGTGCAAGCCACGAGGATGGAGGAGAAGGGCGGCAACCTGCTGCCTTCCGGCGAACAGGTCACCATCCATGCCGAACATGTCGTCACGGCTACAGGCAACCATGCGCAACGAACGGCCCGGCTGCTCGGCATCAAGATCCCGGCAATCCCCGTGGAACATCAGTACATCGTCACGGAACCGGATCCTGCGCTTCTGGAGTACCGCACGACACGACCCGAACATCCCGTGCTGAGAGACGCCGACGCAAAGTGGTATGTGCGCGAGGAACGGGGCGGCTGGATCCTCGGCCCTTACGAATGGAACGCGCCCGCCCGCTTTGAATTCGGCTGCCCGGACAGCTTCCGGGCCGACCTCTTCCCGCTCGACCTGGAGCGGATCGAAGCGGAATACATGTCCATGATCCATCGGATTCCCTCTTCGGAAACCGTTGGCCTCAAGGCCGACTTCAACGGCCCGATCTGCTACACGCCGGACGGCAATCCCCTGCTTGGGCCCGCGCCGGGCCTTCGCAACATGTGGCTTGCTGAGGGCTTCTCCTTCGGCATCACCGCGGCTGGCGGCACCGGTCACTACCTTGCGCAGCTCATGGTCGAAGGCGAGGCCGAAATCGACATGGCAAGCCTCGACCCGAAGCGGTACGGCCCGTGGATGACCACGGAATACGCAATGCGCAAGAACGAGGAGTGCTATTCGCATGTCTACGTCCTGCATCACCCGGATGAGGAGCGAGAAGCTTGCCGGCCGCTTCGCACCGCGCCAGCATACGACCGGCAGAAGGCGGCGGGTGCGCAGTTCGGCCAGGTCAACGGCTGGGAACGTCCAAACTACTACGGGCCGGAAAACGCTTCGGACAGTTTCGACCACGACGCCCGGAGTTTCAGGCGGGGCGCCTGGTGGCGGCATGCCGCCGACGAAGCCAAGGCGATCCGGGAGGGTGTAGGCCTGATCGATGCCACCGCATTCTCCAAGCACGTGGTGCACGGACCCGGCGCGGCGGCATTCCTCGACTGGTTCACCTGCAACAGGCTGCCCCGAACCGGAAGGGTGGGACTGACCTACGCGCTGACCGCACACGGCACGACACGTTCCGAATACACGATCATGCGCGAGGCGGAGGATCGCTTCCTGCTCGTCTCCGCCGGAGCCTGGCACGCCTATGACAGGGACTTTCTCCTGAAGGCCGTCGAAGACAGGGAACCGGAACTTGGGCGGATCAACGTTGAGGACTGGACGGTCCGACTGGGCGTGTTCGCCATTGCGGGACCGAAATCCCGAGACGTTCTCAAGTGCCTGGTTCGCGATCCGGATCCCGACACGGCCCTTTCAAACGCCCGGTTCCCGTGGCTCTCGTTGCGGCAGGTCGAATTCGGAATGTGCGCGACGCTTGCCGCACGCGTGGCCTACACGGGGGAACTGGGCTGGGAACTCCATCATCCGATCGAGATGCAAAACCATCTCTGGGACCGGCTGATGGATGCTGGTGCGCCCCACGGCATGAAGCTCGTCGGGGCGCGTGCCCAGAACTGGCTCCGGCAGGAAAAGTCCTACCGCGCTTTCGGAACCGAACTCGGTCGCGATGCGACGCCCCTTGAAGCCGGCCTTGACCGTTTCGTCGATCTCGAAAAGGACTTTCACGGCAAGGCGAGGATGATGGAGACCGGCGTGCGCTTCAGGTGCGTCACGCTACTGGTCGACGGGCCGGAGGACTCGGACCCGTGGGGTCGGGAAGCGCTGTATTCGGGCGATAGAAGGGTCGGGCGCCTGACTTCCGGCGGATACTCGGTGCACTTCGGCAAGTCGATTGCAATGGGATATGTCGCACCGGAGCAGGCGCGGCCCGGGTCCCGGTTGCGTGTCAGGATGCAGGACAGGCTCTGGGACGCGGAAGTGACGGAAGACAGCCCCTACGACCCTGGCAACGCGGCGATTCGAAACGACGGATAGGTGCCGTCCGAAGACGAGGCGCGGTCGCTTCAGGTGGCGGGCTGTGCGCTCCGGATCTCCTTCTTGATCCGCCGTGCCTTGTCGCTCAGGTCAGAATCCTTCGCCTTCATGAGAAACGCGTCCAGGCCGCCCTTGTGATCAATGGTGCGCAGGGCTGCCGCAGACACCTTCAGGCGAAAGGTCCGGCCGAGCGTCTCGGACATCAGCGCCGTCTCCGTCAGGTTCGGAAGGAACCTGCGCTTTGTCCTGTTGTTGGCGTGGCTGACATTGTTGCCGACCATCGGACCTTTTCCGGTCAATTCGCAGCGACGCGACATGGGCCATCTCCTGATCAGGTTCGGAAGGCGCAAGGCCCCCCTCAAGGCAAACGGGCAGTGCCATCGGCGCTGCCCGGAAATCCGCCCCGGGGTGTTAGGCTGTCGCCGCCGGAGCGTCAAGCCCTCGGAGGTGCGAATTCCTGCGGCCATGCCTTCCAACGCCGCTTGCCATGACGCCCGTCAAGGTCCCGGCATCCGCCCGAACCTGGCCAGTGCCTCTCTTGCCGCCGCACCCGGAGCACGGGTGCCCTCCGCGACCGCCGTTCGCAGCGCCCGCATCGCCTCCTCGGAGTCCTGGTCCGCCTCGAATTGGCGAAGCAGTCCCTTGCGCACGTCTTCCTCGAACCAGCGGCAAGCCTGCTCACTGCGCCGTTCGTTCCAGAATCCGCTGGCCTTGCGAAACGCAGCAAGCGCCGTGACTTCCTCCCACGCCTCGTGCAATCCGGTTTCTTCAAGCGCCGAGACAGGCATGGACTTCGGAAATCCCTCCGGATCGCCCTCGCGCCTTCTGAGGAGCCTGAGCGCCCCGGAATAGTCCGCGACCGTCCGGCCTGCGGCAGGCTTCAGGTCTCCGTCAGCCTTGTTCACGAGGATCAGGTCCGCGATTTCCATTATGCCGCGCTTCACGCCCTGGAGCTCGTCGCCACCGCCCGGCGCGATCAGGAGGACGAAGACATCCGACATGTCTGCCACCGCGGTCTCCGACTGGCCGACGCCGACCGTTTCAATCAGGACCACGTCGAAACCCGCCGCTTCGCAAAGCGCGACGGCTTCCTTCGTGCGCTGCGCGATCCCGCCGAGATGCGACTGGCTTGGCGACGGACGTATGAACGCCCCGGGTTCGCGCGAAAGCCGCTCCATCCGCGTCTTGTCGCCAAGGATCGACCCTCCTGATCGAATCGAGGACGGATCCACTGCAAGAACGGCGACGCGCATGCCCTGTGCCGTCAACATGCAGCCGAACGCCTCGATGAACGCCGACTTGCCGGCCCCGGGCGTTCCGGAAAGGCCGATGCGCAGGGACTGCCTGCCGGAGTCCGCCAGGGCATCAAGCAGTTCCCCGGCACGCGCCCTGTGATCTTCGCGGCCGCTCTCGACCAGCGTGATGGCGCGCGCCAATGCGCGCCTGTCACCCTCCAGCAGGGCCCTCGCCAGTGTTCCGGCATCCTCCGTCATCGTGCGGCAGAACTTGGCGCGGGCAGGAACGAGTGTCCAGACGCTCGACAAGGCTGGAACGCGAGAAGTCCGAATTCGCTCATGGCGTACAGGGTCATTCGCGACGCGTTGACTTAGGGCCGGGCATGGCCGCAGCGGGATCTTCGGGCCAATGATGCTTTGGATACCGCCCCTTCATTTCCTTTCGAACGTCGGCATAGGAACTTGCCCAGAAGCCAGGCAGGTCCATCGTGGTCTGGACCGGACGTCCAGCCGGCGACAGCAACGTCACGCAGAGCGGCCTGCCCGCCACGGAAGGATGGAGCCGAGTGCCGAAGAGTTCCTGGACTCGCAATCTGACTTCCGGATCCGGTGCAGTGTAGTCAATCGTGACCTTCCGGCCGAGCGGTGTCTCAAAGGTCGGCGGCGCCTCCCGGTCGAGGACCTGCGCCTGCCGCCAGTCGAGCATTGCGCGAAGGCTTGGCGACACGTCAAGAGCCTTCCAGCCAGAGGCTGTGCGCACGTCGCCCAGACGTGGCAGAAGCCAGCCTTCAAGCGTATCGAGAAGAGTCTCGTCCGCCATGTCAGGCAGGTCGTGACCTGCCGTGCGAAGCACCGTCACTCGCGCCTGCAGCTGCCGGGCGGTCGGCGAAAGTGACAGACCAAGGCGCCTGATGCCGTCCATCATCGCGCAGGAAATCTCGGCGCGGGGCGCATCCTTCCAGCGTCGGGACGAAAGGACGATTGCCCCAAGACGCTCTTCTTCCTCAGCGACAACACGCCCCGACGAACTGGACCATCGCACCGACCGAGTCCACATCACGCGATCTCCGAGGACATCCCGCAACGTGCTCTCCGAAACGGGAAGCGCGGTGCGGATGCTTGCCTCGGTCGGATGGCCGTCGGTATCGACCACGACCAGAAGCGGGCTGGCGGCCAGAGGATCGCTCGCATCCATTTTCACACCTTTCCCGCCGGAGAGAAGCCAACGCGGGCTTCTTCCCTTGCGACGCAGCGCAATGCGATCCGGGTATGCCAATGCTGCCTGCGCCGACGGGTCGGAAATGCGGGTGGCTGGCGCGACTCTGGAGAGCCTGGATGCTTCCGCGCGGATCCGGTCGAGGGCCGGGTCGCGACGTCGGGAAGCAAGCGCATCGAGGCGGATCGAAAGATCGGCTCCGGCGGCTCTGATCGGGTCACGGTCGGACAGCAATGCGGCCAGTGGAGCCGCCGACCTGCCAGCGAGCGCCAGCATGTGACCAAGCCGGGGATGCAGGGGCAAACGGGCAAGGGCGCGACCATGATCGGTGATGCGGGTCCCTTCCACAGCGCCGAGATCGACAAGAAGTGCCCTCGCATCCGAAAGCGGCCCGTCTGGCGGAGGCGTCAGGAAGGACAAATCGCAAGCGCCCCACTCGGCAAGCTCAAGCGCAAGCCCGGCGAGGTCGCCCGTTTCGATTTCGGGAGGAGCAAATTGGGCCAGCGCCCCCTCCTCGCCCTTGGTCCAGAGGCGGTAGCAAACCCCGTCCGCAACCCGGCCCGCACGGCCCCTGCGTTGCTCGGCCTCGGCTCGGGTGACACGTTCGGTTACCAGGCGTGACATGCCGGATCCTGGATCGAAGCGTGCCCGACGCGTGTATCCGCTGTCAATCACGACACGGATGCCGGGAACCGTCAGCGAGGTTTCGGCGATGGAAGTGGCCAACACGACTTTGCGCATGTCAGTCGGTTCAAACGCCCGGTCCTGTTCTGCGAAAGGAAGCGACCCATACAAGGGCAAGATCGCGGTTGCCGGCAGATCGAGCGAGGCGTTGACGCTGCGAATCTCTCTTTCGCCAGGCAGAAATGCCAAAATGCCTCCAGATGTCTCCTTGGCGGCCTTCTTGACCAGGGCCACCATGCCGGACTCAACCTGTCCGTGCCGAGGTCGGTCGAGCCAGCGGGTGTCGACGGGATAGCTTCTGCCTTCCGACGTGATGATCGGGGCGTTTCCCATCAAGGCTGCCACTGGCGCGACATCAATGGTGGCGGACATGACCAGGAGAATCAGGTCTTGCCGAAGTGCCGTGCGACACTCGAGCGCCAGCGCGAGGCCCAGATCCGCATTGAGCGATCGCTCATGAAATTCGTCGAAAACCAGGGCCCCAATCCCCTCGAGGCGGGGGTCCGACTGGATCATGCGGGTCAGGATGCCTTCGGTGACCACCTCGATCCTGGTCGCCTTCGAGACACGCGTCTCGCCTCGAACGCGAAAGCCGACAGTCTGGCCGACACTCTCGGAGAGCGCCGCCGCCATGGTTCGCGCCGCAGCGCGGGTTGCCAGCCGTCTCGGCTCGAGCATGACGATGCGACCTTGGGTCAGGCCTGATTTGAGCAGGGCGAGCGGAACGCGCGTCGTCTTTCCTGCACCCGGCGGTGCACGCAGCACGGCCCGGCGCTGCCCAGCCAGCGCGTCCGTCAGCTGCTGCAACACGTCGTCGATTGGAAGTCGATCGACCATGAGGCAGGAGTAGCGAAGCGAATCGGGATTTGAAACGCCTGTCAGCGGGTCGCGGACGCAATCGGGCTCATGCGTGGCAGATGCCGTCCCGATCTCGTTGGTCGTGGCACGTCCTCACTCCAGAGGCATCCCAGGTCCCGCGCGCCCTGTCACCACCGGGCAAGCGCGTCCTCGTCCTCGTCTTTGGCTGCAACCCACTTCTCTCCATCGGGACCGATTTCCTTCTTCCAGAACGGAGCGCGAGACTTCAGGTAGTCCATCAGGAACTCTGCCGCCATGAACGCGTCCGCGCGGTGAAGCGCGGCCGTGGCAACCATCATGATCTGTTCACCGGGCTCAAACCGGCCGTAGCGGTGGATGACGACGGCGCCTAGGAGCGACCAACGTTCCATTGCTTCCGTGCGAATCGCCTCCACGGCCCTTTCGGTCATGGCGGGATAGTGCTCGATCTCCATGGCCGTGAGCCTTCCGCCATCATCTCGCACCAACCCCGAAAAAGTCACTACGGCGCCGGCGCCGGAAACCGAATCTGCAAAGCGCCGGACTTCGGAACCAATGTCGAAGGGGGATGGCTGGATTCTGACTGTCATCCGCCCGTCATCGGAGGAAAGAACGCGACTTCACGCGCTCCGGCCAGCGATGCATCCAAATCTGCCATGTCCTGGTCAATCGCCACGCGAACCGAATTCATGTCAGAAAGGGCCAATGCATGCGCGTCGCTGCGAGTCCGGAGATCTTCCACCAGTTCCATGACGGTGGCGGCGTCGGTCTCGATCCTTTCTGAACGCTCCCCGACGCGTTCTCGGAGCCAAGCGAAATAGAGCACTTCAATCATTGTCCGTCCCTCAAGTAGGGCAGCCCTTTCCGGAAATAGTCAATTCCCGAAACGAGAGTCAGAACGGCTGCAATCCAGAGCAGTGCCACACCGGCCCACCAGGTGGCATCCATGGTCATTCGGACGAGTTGCTCTCCGTGCAGCGCGGCGCCTCCGGCTCCGCCTAGAAACATGTGATAGAAGGCCCCGGAGGCAAACAGAATCGCAATTGCGATCATCTGCGCCGCCGTCTTCAGCTTTGCGACCCATGTGACAGTGAGCGCTCCGGCCGCGTGACCAAGGAACTCCCGCAGCCCCGAAACGAAAATCTCCCGGAACACGATCGCGGTTGCAGGCAGCAGGATCCAGGCATTCAGGCCGGACTGCGCGGTGATCACCAGAAGCGCGATGACGACCATGGCCTTGTCGGCTATCGGGTCGAGCATGGATCCGAATCTGGTTTCCTGCATCCAGCGCCGGGCAAGGTAGCCGTCAATGAAGTCGGTGACAGCAGCGCCCACAAAGAGAAAGAAAGCGAGCCAGTCCGCCCACGGACGCGCAAAATACAGGAACATCACGCCGACTCCAGGGGCCGCCAGGAGCCGAAGCAACGTCAGCACGTTCGGGATCGTAAAGGTCATGTTCAAGACTTAGTCCCACGGCACGCGATTGGGAAGTGCCCGCATCGCACCCGTTGGGCGGACGCTGGTCCCGTCGCGGCCGGCAGCGGTTCAGCCCCTTTCGTGAAAGAAGTCGTAGATGGTCTCGGCCGTCCTTTCCGAAATGCCCTCGACGGCCTTGAGGTCCGCCAGTCCGGCGCGGCTCACCGCCTTTGCCGAACCGAAATGCGCCAGCAGCGCACGTTTCCTGACGGCGCCCACGCCGGGCACGTCGTCCAGAGGCGTCGCCCCGATAGCCCTTGAGCGCCTTTGCCTGTGGGCGCCGATTGCAAAACGGTGCGCCTCGTCCCGCAATCGCTGCACGAAATAGAGGACGGGATCACCGCGCCTCATTGCGAACTGCCGCGCGCCCTTGCGATGAAACTCTTCCTTGCCCGCATTCCGGTCGACACCCTTTGCGATCCCCACCACGGGCATGTCGTCGACACCTAGCTCCGCCAGGGCATCGTGAACAGCGCTCACCTGCCCATCGCCTCCGTCAATCAGGAGGAGGTCCGGCCAGGCATCCGTCCTCCGGTCAGGATCCTCCTTGAGAAGCCGCTTGAAACGACGGGTCAGCACCTCGCGCATCATTGCGAAGTCATCCCCAGGCGCCAGCTCGGAATCCTTGATGTTGAACTTGCGAAACTGGCTCCGAAGGAACCCTTCCTTGCCCGCGACGATCATGCTGCCGACAGCATGCGCACCCTGCGTGTGGCTGTTGTCGTAGACCTCGATGCGCTGCAGATCGACATCAAGGTCAAGGGCAATCGCGAGACCCCTCAGGAGCCTCGCCTGGGTGGCGGATTCGGACATCGTGCGGGCCAGGCTCTCGCGGGCGTTCCGCAACGCGCCAGCCACAAGCTCCTTCTTCTCGCCGCGTTGCGGGACGGATATCACGACCTTTCGACCCGCCTTTTCCGACAACGCGGCCGCCATCAGATCCGCATCCTCGATGCCGTCGGACAGCAGGATCAGGCGGGGCGGCTCCTTCTTGTCATAGAACTGGCCGACAAAGGCCTGCATGATCTCCGCTGCCCCGGCTCCGGACCCAGTGCGCGGATAGAAGTCGCTGTTGCCCCAGTTCTGGTTCGCGCGAATGAAGAAGACCTGAACGCAAGCCTGCCCGCCCTCGACGTGAAGCGCAATGACATCCGCCTCGACCACTCCCGCCGGGTTCACGGCCTGGCTGCCCTGCACGAAGGTGAGAGCCTTCAACCGGTCACGAAGCGCGGCGGCCGTCTCGAATTCGAGCGCCTCCGACGCTGTCTGCATCTTTTCGGCGAGACGTTCCTGAACCAAGGTCGTCCGGCCCTGCAGGAACCGCTCGGCATCCCGAACGAGCGTGGAGTAGTCCCGTTCCGTGATCTTGCCCACGCAGGGCCCGCTGCACCGCTTGATCTGGTAGAGCAGGCAAGGCCGCGTGCGGCTCTCGAAAGTGGCATCCGAGCAATTCCTCAACAGGAAGACCTTCTGCAGCTGATTGATCGTCCTGTTCACGGCTCCTGCGCTGGCGAATGGTCCGTAGTAGTCGCCCTTCTCCTTTCGTGCGCCCCTGTGCTTCTTGATCTGCGGATAGGCATGATCCTTGGTCACCAGAATGTTCGGAAACGACTTGTCGTCCCGGAGCAGCACGTTGTAGCGCGGCTTGAGCTGCTTGATGAGATTCTGCTCGAGCAGCAGGGCCTCGGTCTCAGTCCGGGTCGTCAGGAACATCATCGACGCCGTCTCCCGGATCATCCGCGCAATCCGGGGCGAATGCCCGCTCGGCCGGGCATAGGACGACACCCTCGCCTTCAGGTTCCGCGCCTTTCCCACGTAGAGAACTGAACCCCTTTCGTCGAGCATCCGGTAGACTCCGGGGCTCGCATCAAGCGTCTTCAGGCTGGCCTTGATGGCTGAATGCCCTCGAACGGGCAATGGTCTCGATCCTTCACCCATGGTTCCCGGACACGCTGCACAAGTTGAATTTCGAAGCAAGAAAAAAGCTGTCCACGAAACCTGGGGATATCTTTGCGGAAAACTGGCGACGGTCGAGGATTTCTCCTTGATTTCAGCACCCTTCGCGAAAATGCCCAAATTTTGGGCGATTTTTTAATGCCTTGATTTCAAAGGATTTTTTTGGCATCCCGTCAATACATTGATAACATTGAAGATTTTGTAACATCTGCGTTACGGCCCGTCGCCGCGGTGCACAACTCATTGCAGGTTCGGCGAGCGCCCGGTCAATCCGCGCCCCGTGCATCAGGCAATTCCCAAGCCAGATGCTGGCCCCCGTCCGTGCAGAGAAGCTGCCCCGTCACGCTCGGTGCATCCAGGAAGTATCCGAGCGCCCCGGTCACGTCCGCGGCATCGCTCCCCCTGTTGAGGATGGTGCTCCGGCGCTGTTTCACGAAATGCTCGCGCGATTGGCGCGCAGCTTGAAGGGTCGGCCCCGGTCCGATCGCGTTGACGCGGATGGCGGGCGCGAGCGCCAGCGCCGAAGTCCGGGTCAACGTCCAGAGCGCGGACTTGGCAATCGTGTAGGACGCGAAATGCGGCGTGAGTCTCCTTACGCGCTGATCGACGACGTTGACAATCAGCGCCAGAGCCTTGGGTTCGTTCCATTCGCCGCCGGATTCCGGTTCCGGAACCTGGTCGGCAAACGCCTGCGTCAGGACGAACGGAGCTCGGAGATTCGATTCGACGTGCCTGTCCCAACTTTCGCGCGTGCAGGTGTGGACCGTGTCGTGCTCGAAAACCGATGCTGAATTGACCAGCACGGTAAGCGGACCTCCAAGAGCCTCGACGGCCTTCGGGACCAATTCCTGCATTTCCTCCTCGATGGTCAGATCGGCCGCCAGAACCACGGACTTCACTCCCAGCTCGCGTGCCGCGGACGCGACGGCTTCGGCTTCGTCCCGGGACCTGTGGCAATGCACCACGACATCCAGCCCGCGCTTGGCGAGGTAGAGCGCAATCGCGCGCCCAAGGCGCCTTCCCGCGCCGGTAACGAGTGCCTGACCATTCATCCGTGCTGCACCACCAGGACCACGTATATGACATACAGAACCGTGAACAGCACGCCGAAACGGCGCGTCATCTCCCACCTGCGAAAGAACACGAACGGGGCGAGCAGCACCGATGCGCCCAGCATGCACCAAAGGTCAAAGACCAGGAATTCCCACGGCACCGGAATCGTGCCGAACAGCGACGCACCCCCGGCGATCAGCAGAATGTTGAACAGGTTCGAACCAATGACGTTGCCAAGTGCCACGTCCGCGTTTCTGCGCAAGGCCGCCATGGTCGTGGTGGCAAGTTCAGGCAGCGATGTGCCAATGGCCACAATGGTCAGCCCGATTGCACTGTCCGACACGCCGAAGATACCCGCCATCTCCACCGCGGCGTCGACAAGCAGCCCGGCACCCAAGGGAAGGCAGGCAATGCCGAGCACCAGGAAAAGAGCAATGGTCCGCAACCGCATTGGCGGCTCCGGCGCTTCGACCGGCCGAAGGCCTGCCATGCGACGATGACTGGCGGCATGCCGGACCTGGTCGGACACGACCAGGGCCAGAATCACGAGAAGTATGACGCCATGAACCCAGTTGAGTGGCCCGATCACGCAGAGCAGGAAGAACACGGCGCTCGCGCCAAGCATGGTCACATAGCTCTTCCCGCAGTCTGTTTCCTTGGTCCGCAGTCGCGAAACCAATGCGGGCACACCCAGAACCAAAAGCACGTTCGCGGTGTTTGAACCGACGACATTGCCGAGTGCGAGTCCCGGTGCGCCGTCGAGCACCGCCCGAATGGACAACAGAAGCTCCGGGGCAGATGTCCCAAGTGCGACGACAGTCAGGCTAACGACAAATGCCGGGATCCCAAGTCGAGGCGCGGCGCCAACGGCGCCGCGCACCAAAAGGTCGCCTGCCAGAAGCAGGATTGCCAGCCCGGCTGCACCAGCGATCCATACCAAGCGTCAGGCCCTTCCGCAGGGGCATGGTCCCTTGCCAATCCGGTATCGCCCGCAGCCAGCGCACTTTTGCGCAAGCCGCCTCATGTTGCGTGGCACCAAGAGGCGGAGCTTCCCGAATATCGCGAGCAAGGCAATGAAGATCAAAAAGAACGTGACGATCTTCAGCATCATGGGATCAGACCCCGAAACGCCGGAATGCAAGACGATCCTCGACCTCGGACATCGCGTCAGCTGCAAGTGCCACGCCGAACCGGTGAAGAAACGGACGACGTCTCTCGTAAAGCTTGAGAACGACCTTTTCGCCGAAGACCTCCTTCATCTTCGGCACGAGGTGGCCGACCCCGTCGACCAGGCCTGTGGAGAGGGCCGCCGAGCCCACCCAGATGTCTCCCTTGAAGAGGTCCTCTTCCTCGTTCAGTCGCGCGCCCCGGCGTGACTTCACATGGTCGATGAATTCGGCGTGAATGTGTTCCTGCAGCACCTTCAGACGCTTGACGTCTTCCGGCTTCTCTGCTTGGAACGCGTCCAGCATGCTTTTCGTCTCGCCGGCGGTATAGACTCGGCGCTCGATCCCGTGACGCTCGATGAAATCCTTCAGGCCGAAACCAGCCGAAATGACCCCGATTGATCCAATGATCGAATGCCGGTCCACCCAGATTTCGTCCGCCGCGCTTGCAATGTAGTATCCACCGGATGCCGCTACGTCCTCTACAAAGGCGTAGACCTTGACGCCCTTCTCCTCGGCAAGCCGGCGAATGCGCGCCGAAATCAGTGACGACTGCGCCGGGCTGCCCCCGGGCGAATTGATTGAAAGCGCCACGGCAGCAGGTTTGCCTTTTGTGAACGCCTTTTCGACCAAGCCCGCCAGGCTCGCGTCATTCAATGTGCCACGTGTTCGCGCGGCAATCACGCCGTGAAGCTTGAGCACGGACACGACAGGCCTGGATTTGACGAATGGAATCAATCTTCTCATGGCCTCCATCTAGTCGCAGGAGGCGGCAGCAACAAGTCGGTATGCCCTCGCGAACCCTGTTCTGCACGGTCGATGGATCGGTCGGTGCCGTTGTCATGGCACTTCGCGGAATCGGTCGCGCCCCGTCCGGCAATCGGGCATCGGCGGAGCAACGCGGCCCTTGAGTCAGGACGGGTCCCGCCAACGATTGATGATCGGATATCGCCGATCCAGCCAGAAGGATCGCTCGGTCAACCGTACGCCGGGCGCCGACTGGAAGCGCTTGTACTCGGCGCGGTACAGGAGCTGTTCCACCTGTTCAACGACCTCGCGGTCAAATCCCAGCTCCACCACATCGGCGACCGGCCATTCGTCATCGATCAGGGCCGCCAGAATCACGTCCAGTTCGGCGTATTCGGGCAGGGAATCGCTGTCCTTCTGCCCTTCCCTCAGTTCGGCCGTCGGCGGCTTCTCGATCACGACCGGCGGAATCACTGACCGGGCCGGTCCCATCATCCACGGCCTGTGGTTGGCGTTGCGCCAGCGGCAGGTCTCGAAGACCCGCGTCTTGTAAAGATCCTTGACCGGATTGTAGCCGCCGGCCATGTCGCCGTAGATCGTGGCATACCCGACGGCCGCCTCCGACTTGTTGCCCGTGGTCAGCAGCATCTCGCCAAACTTGTTCGAAAGCGCCATGAGGATGACCCCGCGCAGCCGCGACTGGATGTTCTCTTCCGTGATGTCCGGTTCCCTGCCCTCAAAGAGCGGGGCCAGGGCCCGCACTGTCGCCTCGACCGGCGCCGCGATCGGTACAGTGTCGAGCCTGACACCCAGAGCCGCCGCCACTGCGGATGCATCTTCCTGAGACTGTCCGCTCGTGTATTCCGAAGGCATCATGACGCAGCGCACGTTCTCCGGACCAAGGGCGTCCACGGCAATGCATGCAACGGCCGCGCTGTCGACGCCGCCGGACAAGCCGAGAAGCGCCTTCGAGAACCCTGCTTTGCGGACGTAGTCCCGGGTGGCCTCGACCATGGCGCGGTAGTCCAGTTCCCACGGGTCCGGGCACGGCGCGACCTCGCCCTTCAGCGCGCGCCAGCCGTGCCGCCCCTCCTCGAAGTCCACATGGACGACGGACTCGTCGAAGAAGGGCATCCGAACCGCCAATTCGCAGCCGGGATTCAGGACGAAGCTGCCACCGTCGAATGCCTGGTCGTCCTGACCCCCAATCATGTTGAGATAGACAAGAGGCAAGCCGGTCTCGACGACCCGCGCCGCCATGAGGTTCAGGCGGGTATCGAACTTCTCCCTGCAATAGGGCGAGCCATTCGGCACCAGGAGAATCTCTGCTCCCGATTCCGCGAGCGATTCGGGCACCTCTTCATGCCATGCATCCTCGCAGATCGGCACTCCGATGCGTACGCCCCCGAGGTCAAAGGGGCCCGCCAAGGGTCCCCGGTCAAAGACGCGGACTTCGTCGAATACCGTCTCGTTCGGAAGTTCGCGCTTGAGATTCCTGCGCACCACGCGGCCATCCTTGAAGACGTGAAAGGCGTTGTAGAGCTTCCCGTCCTGGAGCAGCGGCCCACCGATCCCGAGCGCCGGACCTTCTGCGCAGGCCGCTCGCAATGCGTCGAGGCGCGCCTCGGCGTCGCGCACAAATGATGGTCTCATCACAAGATCTTGAGTGTTGTAGCCCGTGATGAACATCTCTGTGAGCATCACTAGATCGGCACCCGCCGCGCGCCCTTGCTCCCACGCGGACTGCGCCAGCGCCGAGTTGCCTGCGAAATCCCCGACCGTGGGGTTCATTTGCACCAGCGTCACGCGAAATCTTCTTGCCATGATGCGTCTCCACAGGGTCCTTCCGCAGTGCCAGGCACCGCAAACACCCCCGCTTCGCTTGCCTGGGGATCGAAAATCATGCCTTCCGGCACTAAGTCCGGCGTGAACCGGACGCAATACCCCGCCACGAGATATTGCCGAACCGTGCCGAAGATCGAGGATTCAATGCCGGGAAAAACGTTTGCGGGCAAATGGCCTCTCAACTAGTCTTTCCAGCACGTGGCAGGCCGCCGTGCATCGGGCAGGTGGCGCGACTGAGGTGCACCATGAAGCTGGCATTGGGACTGATCCTTCCGTTGGCCGCAGCAAGCTCAGGAATGGCGCTTGCCCAGGAAGTCATCACCAAGCAGTACGACGATGGCGGCATCTACGAAGGCACGTTCAAGGACGGCAAGCAGCACGGACAGGGAACGTATCGCCTGCCCAACGGCTACGTCTATGAAGGCGAATGGGTGGAAGGGAGGATTGAGGGCCAAGGCAAGGCAAGCTACGGCAACGGCGCGGTCTACGTCGGCCAGTTCGTGAACGGAAAGCCGGAAGGAACCGGCAGAATCATCTTTGCCGAAGGTGGCACGTATGACGGCGAGTGGCGCGACGGCAGGATCAACGGCCGGGGTGTTGCCGAATACGCCTCCGGAGTGCGCTATGCCGGAGAATTCGTCGACGCCTTGCCTCATGGACAGGGTCGGATGGAGCACCGGAACGGCTACGTCTACGAAGGCGCCTGGTCAAATGGAAAGAAAGAAGGCCAGGGACGCATCGAGTACGCGGACGGCGCGATCTACGACGGCACGCTTGTCGGAGGCCTGCGTGACGGCATTGGCTCGCTCGCAATGGCTGACGGGACGATCTATGACGGCGCGTGGTCCAGGGATCAGTTTCACGGAGACGGGCGCCTGGCTCAGCCGAACGGTGACGTCTATGAGGGCGAGTTCCTCGAAGGCAGGCGCCACGGCGAAGGTCGCGTCTCTTATGCCAGCGGTGATCTCTACGAAGGGACCTTCAAGGCAGACATGCGAGACGGCCAGGGTGTCTTCACCGGCAGTGACGGCTACAGGTATGCGGGCACGTGGGTCGCGGACAGGATCGAGGGCGCCGGCGAAGTCACCTATCCCGACGGCTCCGTCTACACAGGCACTTTCAAGGACAACAGGACGCACGGTACCGGCAAGATCGTCTATGCCGACGGCGGCAGCTACGAAGGCGACTGGGTTGACGGCGTGATCGACGGCATGGGATCCGTGACCTATGCCAATGGCACCGTCTACGAAGGCGAATTCAAGGATGCCCAGATGCACGGCATTGGCAAGATCGTCTTCGAGAGCGGCCTTTCCTATGAAGGCGAGTGGGTGAACGGTCAACGCGAGGGTGAAGGCGTGTTGGACTACACGAACGGTTCGGTCTACCAAGGCACCTTCGTGAACGGCAAGCGCGAAGGAACGGGCACACTCAGAACGGCCGACGGCTACACCTATACCGGTGAATGGACGGCGGGAAAGATCGAGGGCCATGGGGTCGCAACCTACGCGAACGGCGGCGTCTACGAAGGCGCGTTCCATGCCGGCAAGCGCCATGGCTGGGGCACGATGCGCTACGAAAACGGTGTGGAGCTCAGCGGCATCTGGGAGAACGGATCACTGACCACTGGCTTGGACGAGCCGACCCCGAACCAGACCGAAGGCGACTGACGCCCACGGTCCCAATCGAGAGTGTTGCAACGGGGCTTCCGTCGAACGACGAGCAATGGAACGCTCACGTCATGCAGTCCGGCGCAAGCAGACGCTCTGAATGTCCGGAAGGGCGTCGCGTCGTCAGGAAGATTCTTGCCTCCACAAGACCCGGACCACTCCATGTCGTCCGGAAGGGATCCGCGTCAAGCGATGCAGCGCATGCAGGCGCCGCATTGAAGCGCCACGGCACAACGCTGCCGGACATCAGTCGCAGCGTCGCCATTCCAGGAAAATCGCGCTTCTTGACGTGCAGCCTTCTTGACTCGCCAGACAGTGTCAGAAGCGCAAGTGCGCGAAGCGCCGGGAATGCCGCAGAAGGGCCGGTGCACTGGATTGGCACTTGGAGCGAGATTCCGGACGCTCTTGATCGGCCCATTCCGCAAGCGGGCCCATCACGGCGGTGGCGGCAACCGCCGTCTCAGCCGATTCCGAATCTCGTCGGCGTGCCAATGAAGTTTGGCTGCATTTCATGCCTTGCCGTCTGCTTGTGGAGTGATCTGATAAGTCAGCCATCCGGTCCTCTCGGCAACGGAATCGTACAGTTGCTGTGCCTGACGGTTATCCTGTGCCGTCATCCAGCGCACGAAGTCCCAGCCTTCCCTCTCCGCAAGCACGGAAGTCGCTTCAATCAAGCGGCGACCGACCCCGCGGCCTCGTTCGGCGGGCACGACAAACAGATCGTCAAGAAAGCAGGCAGGGCTTCCCGTCAGAGTGCGGAAATATGGGCGAAAATGGGCAATTCCGACAATCTGGTCATCCAAGACAGCTACCAGTCCGCTCGTGGGGTGGTCTCCATCCATTAGCCAGCCCCAGACTTGATCGAGGACCTTCTCGCTCAGCGGCTGATCGTAGAAGTGGCCGTAACTGGCAAACAGCTTGCACCAATCTGGTCGATCCTGCTCCCGGACAGCCCGAATCTCGACTTCGACGGAATCCTTGGTCCGACCCAAATCGTTGCGCATCATGGATACCACCCTCCTTGGGGACAGGCCGCCTTGGCAATCCTGGGTTTCGGCTCTGGTAAGCGCGTCCGAAACGGAAATCCATGCGAATCGGCGCACAAGGTCAGGGATCAACACGGATGTCCTGCTCTGGCTGCCGCCGACCGAAGCGACAGGTCTTGCTGGATGTCCGCACCTTCGGCAAAGGCGCGCCGGTCCAAGCCGCACGGCGCAGGAAGTGTTGCCGAAAGTGTTCAACTGAGCCTTTGACACCCGCTCCCGCAACGACTAACGTCCGCTTCCATGAAACAGGCAAGCCAAATCGCACATTCGCGTGCCGATCGATTCGGCCTGCTCCTTCTCCTTAGCCGCCTCTGAGCGCGCCTTTCGGCGCGACCGCTCAGAGGATGTCCTCGCGCCGGGAAAAAGACTAGGGAGACAATCTTGCAAACGATCAATCTGGCGATGGGGCCGCCAAGTTCCACGCCCCGCATCATGGCCATGGCCCCCGCGAGGCGGCCCGCGCGCATCATGTCGCCGGATCCTGCAAGAGATGGTCCGGAGCGACGGGATTCCCGGAGATCAGGGCCAACGCCCAGCGACATGCCAGGAATTCGAGGACAGGAAAATGGCTGACTGCGAACGCGTACTGATATTCGACACGACGCTGCGGGATGGAGAGCAAAGCCCCGGTGCAACCATGAGCCACGCTGAAAAACTCGAAATCGCCGAGCTTCTTGACGAGATGGGCGTGGACATCATCGAGGCAGGGTTTCCGATTGCCTCGGAGGGAGACTTTGAGGCCGTGAGCGAGATCTCCAGGCTCGCCCAAAGCGCGGTGATCTGCGGGCTGGCACGCGCGAACTTCCAGGACATCGATCGCTGCTGGGAGGCCGTGCGGAAGGCGAAGCGGCCGCGAATTCACACTTTCATCGGCACGTCCCCGCTGCATCGCGACATTCCGAAGCTCTCGAAAGATGAGATGGCGGAACGAATCCACGATACCGTGACCCATGCGCGCAATCTCTGCGACAATGTCCAATGGTCGCCGATGGATGCGACACGGACAGAATGGGACTACCTCGCGCGCGTCGTCGAGATCGCGATCAAGGCGGGCGCGACAACGATCAACATCCCTGACACGGTCGGCTACACGGCACCCCGCGAAAGCGCCGGGTTGATCAGGCGCCTGATCAAGGAGGTGCCGGGGGCGAACGAAGTCGTTTTCGCGACCCATTGCCACAATGACCTTGGCATGGCGACTGCGAACGCCCTTGCTGCGGTCGAAGGTGGCGCACGGCAGATCGAATGCACGATCAACGGGCTGGGCGAACGGGCCGGCAACACCGCCCTTGAGGAAGTCGTGATGGCGATGCGCGTGCGCGGCGACATCATGCCCTTCAAGACCGGCGTCGACACCACAAAGCTGATCCATGTTTCGCGGCGCGTGGCAACCGTGTCCGGCTTTGCTGTGCAGTACAACAAGGCAATCGTCGGCAAGAATGCATTCGCTCACGAGAGTGGCATCCACCAGGACGGAATGCTGAAGAACGCCGAAACCTTCGAGATAATGCGCCCGGAGGATGTCGGGCTTTCGGAAACCAGCATCGTGATGGGCAAGCATTCGGGCCGCGCGGCGCTGAGATCAAAGTTGAGGGAACTGGGCTTTGATCCCGGAGACAATCAGCTGAATGACATTTTCGTTCGCTTCAAGGCACTCGCCGACCGCAAGAAGGAAGTCTTCGATGACGACCTTGTCGCATTGATGAGGGACCAGGAGACCGGCGAAGCGAATGACCGCATCAAGGTCAAGTTTCTTCGGGTTATCTGCGGCACCGAAGCGCCACAGTCCGCAGACCTGATTCTAGAAATCGACGGTGATGAGACTCGCGGCACCGCCCAGGGCGACGGGCCGGTCGACGCGACGTTCAACGCGGTCAAGAGGCTCTTTCCCCACAAGGCACGGCTTCAGCTTTATCAGGTGCAGGCTGTGACCGAAGGCACGGACGCCCAAGCAACTGTCAGCGTGCGAATGGACGAAGACGGCCTGATCGCAACCGGCCAGTCTGCGGACACGGACACCGTCGTGGCAAGTGCAAAGGCATATGTGAACGCGCTCAACCGGCTCCTGGTCCGGCGGCAGAGGGCGGGACCCGATGCTGATGTGAAGCAAGTGTCATACCGGGTCACCGGGTGACGCCCGGTAGCGGCACGCTTCAAGGCGGGGCTTGCATTGCTCCTCGGTCCGCGAGGTTGGCCGCCTAGCGCGCCTCAAGAAACTGAAGTGCATCCGTGATGAAGCGCGTTCTCGTCACGGGCACCTCCATCATGACCTCATGCCTCGCGCCCTGGATGACGCAGAGCCGCGCGGATGGCCATGCGACGTGCATCCTGCGAATGGCGCTCGCCGACACGACCCGCTCGTCGCTGCCCAAGGCGGTCAGGACAGGAATCTCGGGCCGAGGCATCCTTGCAAGCCAGCGATGCTCGGCGATGGCGCTGCCGACCCATCCAGTAGAAGGGCCGCCAAGCACCAAGGCCGGCTCTTCCGTCAACTGACGAGCCATGTGCGCAAACGTCTCCCGGTCGCGCGTAAGCAGGTTCGTGTCAAATTCCGCCTCGGTGACGTAGTTGCCGGGTCCGGAACCCGGGACATAGCGGCGTTCAATGCCGAGAGGTCCCAGAAGATGTGGCAGGAAGATCGCCACCGGCCAGATGAAGAGCGGCATCTTGAATCCCCACATCGGAGCGGAGAACACCGCCTTCCTGACCGGCAATCCCTCGATCAGGGACCTCAACCCGATGCATCCGCCCATGGAGTGGGCAACGAGGAACCAGGGTTCGGGCAGGCTGCCAGCTCGCGCCGTCGAGACCAGTTCGGCCACGTCCAACTGATAGTCCCGGAAGGATGCCACATGTCCCAGCCTCGAATCGTCCGTCAACCGGTCCGAGAAGCCCTGCCCTCGCCAGTCTACCGTGGCGACCGCGTAGCCTGCCCCGTGCAGGTCACGCGCGACCCGACCGTACTTTTCGGCATACTCCGTCCGCCCAGGAAACAGGAGAACTGAACCCTTCGCCCCGGCGACGGGCCACAGGACGACACGGATGCGGCGACCGTCCCTGCCTCGCCGCCAGAAGGCCCGAACGGCTTCGGGACCTTCCGCGAGATCAGCACGAAATGGCGCACTCTCCATGTTCAGGACAAAGCCGGGGCCAGCCTCATCGCAACGCCGATGTCTCCGTCGATCTTCAGCCTGCCGGACGCGAAGGCCGCTGTCGGATCCAGGTCGCCTGCGAGAATGTCACGGAACGTGCCGGCATCGGCTGTCATGGTCACTTCTGCCTCGTCGTCACCGGCTCGTGCACCTTCATCGTCCAGCAAGATCGAGCCCTCGTCCTCGATGACGAACTTCGCCGTACCGTCAAATCCACCGTCCAGCTTGGAGTTCAGCATCGTGACCGCCTCATTGATTGCGTCGCTCATGGGTATTTCCTCACTTTAATGTGTTGGGGCTCGAATTTGCCCGCCGATTGGATAGGTTACGATCAACATATGCGCCTTATTCGCCCATACCTCAAATCCTTGGTCGCCGCAGTCACTGCATGCCTCACTCTGCTGTTCCCGGCATTTGCAGACGACGCGGAACTTGATGCGCTCTTCGAGAGCTTGCAGAATGCAAGCCCTGACACCGTCCAGCAGATCGAAATGCAGATATACCGGATCTGGTCGCAGTCGGGTTCGCAGGCAATGGACCTTCTGCTGGAGCGCGGGCGCAAAGCGCATGCAGAAGGCGATTTCGGCCTTGCAATTGAACACTTCTCAGCCTTGGTGGATCACGCGCCAGACTTTGCCGAAGGATACAACGCCCGGGCCACGGCCTACTTTCAGACCGGTCGGTTCGGCCAGTCGCTGGCAGACATCCAGCAGACCCTGCTGCTCAACCCAAGGCATTTCGGGGCGATAAGCGGGCTGGCAGCCATTCTCGAGCAGATTGGTCGCCCGGAAGACGCCCTCGAGGCATTGCGCGCGGTCGAGAAATTGAGCCCGCACCGTGAAGGGCTCTTGGATGCGATCTCGCGCCTTGAAAGAAAAGTCGAGGGCGAGGCGATCTAGGCGCACTTTGCTTCCATGCGGGCCAAGGCAGTCGAACCAGCCAGCAGCTGCAGTGCCTTCGAGGCCGTTGGCTGTCCGTGCCGAAGCCGCGCTTGCCGGAATGGGTCAAGCCGGACACGATGTCCGTCGTTCATCTGATGCCTTGACCGGAGCGCACGATCTCCTTCGTGCCGCCACTCTTCGCCGCCGCATGGACCGCTTCGATCACTTCGATGTTGCGGAAGCCGTCCTCCACCGTGACCAACGGCGGCACGCCCGAAAGGATGATGTCGAGGAAATGATTGAATTGGCGAACCATCGGATCCTCGTGCACCACGGCAATGCGCTCTTGCGTGATCGGCGACCACCAACCCTCCGGTCCGGCATGGGTCCATGCAGTGAGATCCGGCACGGAAAGGGCGCCCGTGGTTCCGGCGATCTGGTAGCAGGACTGATCGGTCTGAGGGTAGATCGGATTTTCGCCCGCGGTCAGCTCCCAGCTCCATGGTGCCGATGTTGCATCGCAAACTGACGCGGTGCCAAGCGCCCCGGAGGCGAATTCGAAGATCATCGCGCCCGTGTCCTCGACTTCCAGACCACGCACATCGTGCGAAACCCTCGCCTGAACGGACGTGATCGGTCCACAAAAGTGCTGCAGCAAATCAATGTCATGAATCAGGTTTATGCAGACTGGCCCGCCCCCTGCCCTGACACGCCATTCGACGTTGAAATAGTCATCGTTCTTGTTCAGCCAGAACATGGCGTTGACGGCGACCACGCGGCCGATGCGGCCGCCCTCGATTGCGTCCCGCGCCATTTCGGCAATAGGCGAATGGCGCCGATGGTGGCCAACCAACACCGGCACTCCCGCCGCCCGCGACGCCTGCACCAGCGAACGGGCCTCGGCGATGCCATGGGCCAACGGCTTTTCAACCAACACGGGGACTCCGGCTTTCAGGCAAGCCACGGCCAGCGGCAGATGCAGGTGATTCGGGGCGGCGACAATGGCGCCGTCCGGGCGCCCTGTCCGCAGGTATTCGGTCAAGTCCGGATGCCATTCCGCACCGTGACTTTCGGCGACGCGTCCCGCGTCCGGATCAGGGTCGATTATCGCATCCAGCCGAACGGTTCGGGACACGATCTCGGCATGCGCCCGCCCGACGAGGCCAGCGCCTGCCACAGCGATCCTGGTCTCTGATCTTCTTGCCAAGGTCGCCCTCCACCCGAACAGGAATCCGTCCAGCCGGCCGCTGGAAGCAGGTCCAACTTGAAATCCACGGCCGCACGACATGCAAGCCCGGTTTCGTCCCGCCTGGGCGTTGCCCTCGAGGTGGCCGTGGCGCATGGCGGCTGGCGCCGCAACGACACGTGGCACAAACGACGGTCCGACGGCGCTCGCCCCCGATTCGTTGTTCGGGCAGGGGATTGTTGAACTGCGCGACGGGTTCACCGCGCCATCGCAATAGAGATACGCTGAAAGCTCGCCAGGCTTGGCAGTGACCTACTCTCCCACGCCTTAAGACGCAGTACCATCGGCGCTGCAGCACTTAACGGCCGAGTTCGGGATGGGATCGGGTGTTTTGCATGCGCTATGACCACCAAGCCAGAGGAGCTTTCAGCATCCAAGTCAGGGGGCATGCTCCTGATCGAGCCAGTCTACTTCTGGATCAAATCAAGCCTATCGGGCAATTAGTACCGGTCAGCTGAACGCATTGCTGCGCTTGCACATCCGGCCTATCGACGTGCTGGTCTCGCACGGCCCTCAGGGATACCTTGTTTCGAGGGGGGCTTCCCGCTTAGATGCCTTCAGCGGTTATCCTTTCCGATCATAGCTACCCTGCACTGCGGCTGGCGCCACAACAGGTCCACCAGTGGATCGTTCACCCCGGTCCTCTCGTACTAGGGGCAACTCCTCTCAAGTATCCTGCACCCACGGCAGATAGGGACCGAACTGTCTCACGACGTTCTAAACCCAGCTCACGTACCTCTTTAAACGGCGAACAGCCGTACCCTTGGGACCTGCTTCAGCCCCAGGATGAGATGAGCCGACATCGAGGTGCCAAACGGTGCCGTCGATATGGACTCTTGGGCACCATCAGCCTGTTATCCCCGGCGTACCTTTTATCCGTTGAGCGATGGCCCTTCCACGCGGGACCACCGGATCACTATGGCCGTCTTTCGACTCTGCTCGACCTGTCAGTCTCGCAGTCAGGCTGGCTTCTGCCATTGCACTCAACGAGCGATTGCCGACCGCTCTGAGCCAACCTTCGCACGCCTCCGTTACTCTTTGGGAGGCGACCGCCCCAGTCAAACTACCCGCCACAGAGGGTCCCGGATCCGGATCACGGACCGCGGTTAGACATCAAGCAGGCGAAGGGTGGTATCTCAAGGGTGGCTCCACGAGGACTGACGTCCCCGCTTCAAAGCCTACCACCTATCCTGCACATCGCATGCCTGATGCCAGTCTGAAGCTGTAGTAAAGGTGCACGGG
>CBDBPW010000002.1:705000-1319451 GCA_965209045.1 Paracoccaceae bacterium
AATCGTCCGCAGGCCATGAAGGCGGAAAAAATCGTGACCGCGATCCCGGCGCTTGCCTCAACGCTGCCCGTTCGCTCGGCGAAATAAACTGCTGCCCAGTCCGCCAACGAGCCTTCGGCAAGCGTCGCGAAGAACATGAAAACTGCGACAGGCACGAGAGCGGCAGGGACATCGGCTATCCTGCGCCGGGCCGGTGACGCGACGACATCAACGTCACCCAGCGCCGGCATCGCCCTTGCGCCGGCAACACCGGCCAAAGTGGAAATGAGCGCCAGCGACGCAAATGCGAGCCATGGGCTCACCACGAGAAATGTCACTACGGCCGATCCGCAGGCCAGGCCGAGCGCCCAGAAACCGTGACACCGGCTCATGATTGCCAGATCCGTCCGCTTTTCGAGCCTCCCGGCGTAGACGTTGATGCCGACTTCCAGAAACGCGATGGCCGCGCCAAGCAGGAAGAGCGCAGCGAAGAGAGACGGGCCAGACCAGGCTACGAGAGGCAGGAGTCCCGCAATTGACTGCAGCGGAAAGACCGCGACGAAAATGCGCCTCGGGCCGAATCTCGCGACCACCCTGCCCGCGACCTGCAGGCAGGGAATCAGTGCGATCGGCGTACCCATCAATGCCAGCGCCAGTTCCGCCTTCGAAAGGCCGAGGCCTTCCTGCACGAGCGGAATGATCGCGAGCCACCCGCCGATCACGAGCGGCTGCACCAGAAACATGGCCATGATCAGAAACGTTGAGCGCATGGCCGACAGCTCTTTCATGGGTCGGGTCTCGTCAAGCCCGGTTCGAAGGAACGCTTCCAGCGTTCAAGAGATGGACCCGGCTCAGGCCGCCCGCAACTCGGCCCACTTGATCCGCGTTGCCAGCAAAGCGAGGATGACGCCGAGATAGACATAGGGCTCCAGCTGGAAGCCCTTCGAGAGCATCACGAAATGGATCGCCCCCAGCAGCACCACCGGATACATCAGCCTGTGCAGTCGCCGCCATCTGACCGGTCCGAGCTTCCTCAGAGAGAGATTGTTCGAGGTCAGCGCAAGCGGGATCATCAGCGCAAAGGCCCCCATGCCTACCGTGATGTACGGGCGCTTCACGATGTCAGCCCAGATCTGGTCGAGGAACTGGACATCTAGCACCAGCCAGACGAGCAGATGCAAAAGTACATAGAAGAACGTCACAACGCCGAAGGCGCGTCTCAGCTTCAGGAAGTTAATGCCGGTCCACTTGTTGACCGGGCGCACTGCAAGCGTCGCGATCAACACCTGGAGCGCCAGCTCGCCCAGTTCGTGCTCCAGGGCCTTGATCGGCTCGACCCCCAGTCTGCCGGTCAAGGCCTGCCACAGGAACCAGGCCGGCGGCAGCACCGCAAGCACGTAGATGGCCAGGGGCGGCACGAGGCCTATGGCCCGGTTGACGGGCTTCACCACGCTCACCTGCCCAAGCCCCTGACCCGGCATTGGCCGGTCCGACAAACTGGAAGTCCGGGCATCATCAGTGATTCACGATCAGGTCCATGCCCGCATAGAGATGCGCGACCTCGTCCCCGTAGCCGTTGAACTTGGCCGTCGGGGTCTGCCTAGCGAAGAGGCCGCCTCCTACGCGGCGCTCGTATTTCTGGCTCCATCTCGGGTGGTCGCGTTCCGGATTCACGTTCGAATAAAACCCGTATTCGTGCGCGCTGTACTCGTTCCACGCGGTCGGCGGCTGCTCCTCGACGAGCGTGATCTTCACAATGGACTTGATCGACTTGTAGCCGTATTTCCACGGCACGACGACCCGGATCGGCGCTCCGTTCTGGTTCGGCATCGGCTCATCGTAAAGCCCAGTGGCCAGTATGGTCAGCGGGTGCATTGCCTCGTCAAGGCGCAGACCCTCCTTGTACGGCCATTCAATGACCGGAAAGCGGACCCCACGCATTTCCGCGGGCCGCAGTGCGGTCTCGAAAGCCACGTATTTCGCGGAAGGCTGGACTCCGACACGGTCGAGAAGGTCTGCGAGCTCGAAGCCGACCCAGGGGACGACCATGGCCCAGCGCTCGACACAGCGCAGGCGATAGATGCGTTCCTCGAGCGTGACGTCTTTCAGGATGTCTTCCAGCCCGTAGGCGCCGGGTCGGTCAACCAGGCCGCCGATCTCGATCGTCCAGGGATCGGTCGTCAGCTCTCCGGCGTAGCGTGCCGGATCGCCCTTGTCGGTACCGAACTCGTAGAAGTTGTTGTAGCTGGTGATCTCGTCCCAGGTATTCGGCTCAAGCCCTTCGCCATACGTTGTCTTGAGGGCATTGAGACTCGCTGCCGCAGGTCCGGCAATCGAGCCGAGGGTCACTGCACCAGCGCCCGCCAACAGTTTCCGCCGGTTCAGCCACACGTCCTTTGGTGTCACGTCCGACCAGTTCAAGTCGCTCTTGTATCGTCCTGCCATGCTGTCCTCCGTTGCGGGTGTTTCAGAAAATGGCGGCTGATCGGCAATTGGGCAATCGGCTTCACGGATTCGTCATTCGCCGCGCGAATTCTTTCAATCCTGCCGTCATGCGTCAGGCCGCTGTCCGGCGCACAGCGAAGGCGTGTGGGAAGTTCCGTGCCTGCTGCGTCGCCCGGTCACCGCCATGCACGCCTGACACGCCCGTCGCCGCAGGGAAATGCCGGTTCAACAAAAGCTGCCCTGACAGAACCAGCCCGGGGACTTGGCGGCGCCATGCGCAAAATAGAGCCACAACCGCTCGTCCGTACGCGTTGTCACCCGCCAGTAATCCCTCACGCCGGTCCGCCACTCGGGCTCGTCCAGCCACCATTCAGGCGCGACCCGCTCGGGTCCCAGAGCGGCACGGGTCTCGAATGCCCGCCCCCGCCAGTGGAAGGTCGCAGGCAGTTCCGGGCCTTCCTTGAGCACGGTTACGATTTCCGGTCGCCAGAGTTCCAGCGGCCGGAGCGTGCGCGGCTGCGGCCATGCCTTGGCCGGCTCCGACCATGCGGCGTGAAGCACGTTGAACGTCTTTTCGGGGATGTGGCTTTCGGCCGGATGCAGCCGGACTATCGTTTCGAGCCCGATGCGCGCACCGATCCGGTTCAGCAGGCACTCCGTTTGCCTTTCGCGCGTGGATTGCATCGTGTCGCCGTGCTCCGCTGCCGCAAGGGTCGCATGCGCACGGGACGTCACCGGTTCGGCAACCGTGGCGACAAGCCGGATCATGTCAATCCCGCAGCCTGCATCGATAGCGTCCGCCTTCATCATCAAGAGTGCGCAGACCCGATCAAGTGCGGTCACGGCATGCGCCAGTCCGACCTCGACCCGGCTCGTCTTGTGGTCGCTTCGGTGACATTCGAGGCGAACCTGCCGCATGCCCCGACCCGTCGTCCGAAGCCTTTCCTCAAGCGTTGGCAGAAGTCGCTTGATCGCCGCTTCAATGTCCTCCCTCGCTCCGATCGGCTCAGGAAAGGTAAGGCGCACCCCGAAATGATGGCGCGGACGCGCGGGGTTCACGGGCTCGGGCTCCGTGCCGAGCGCCTGATCCAGCCTCTGCAGCAGGGAATGCCCGAAACGACGCCTGAGTCCCGCCCTCGGCTGGCCCGCCAGATCGCCGATCCGGCGCAATCCCAGCCGGTTCAGCCTCACAACCATGTCTTCCTCGATACGCAGTGCCGCAACCGGCAGGTCGGCCAGTGCCGCCCAGACCTGTCCGGGTGGGACGATACGTGCCCCGCATGAAGATGGCGCCGCCGCTACGGGCTTCGGACCACCCCGTTCCCAATGCCGCCGCTTGGCAGCCCGCGAGCGCGTCGCCCGCGCTTCCTGAGCGATGTCATCTCCTGAACGCGTGCCCGCCATCTCCTTGCCCGAGAACCACGCAAGGGCCCAGGCCGCACCCACCGAATCCGCAATGCTCGCCCGCAACGTCAGTCCCAGCCCCGCACATTCGGTCTTCACCTGGTCCAGCAGGGTCGCTTCGCCTCCAAAGAGATGCGCGCACCCCGTGATGTCGGCCACAAGCGTATCAGGCGGCTCCTCGGAAACCCAGGGGCTGAACTTTCCCGCCCAGCGACACAGCGCAGTCAGAACGTCATGGTCAACCTGCGGGTCCATGAGCCGCGTCTGGAGCGTGGAACACATGGCGCAGGCATCGCTCAATGGCTGGCCTCGTCTCAACCCCGCCGCCTCAGCCTCGGCTGAAAGCGAAACCAGCACCTGCTTCTGGCCCTCCTGCCCCACGACCGCAAAAGGCATGCCAGGCATGCCAAGGCCCTGCCGCACTGAATGTTCGGCAGCGAGACGGGGAAACCAGAGCGACATGATCCGTCGCGATTTCATGAGCCGGGCAGCATCACGGGCAGAACCATTCGTTCCTGTTTTGTTTCACGCTATGCCAATCCCTGCCTGATGTCGAGTCCTTGCATCCATAGGACGGCACTGCCCTGGATGCGACGGACGCATCCCAGCAAGCCAATCAAGTAGACCAAAACGAAGAAGCCGCGCTAAATTGCGACAAAGCGTTGGGGCGAGAGAACGACGAATGTCAGAAAGGAAAAGAGCGCCGAGAAACCGAACCATCACGCTGGATGAGACAGAACGTGACGGACTCTTGCGCGTCGATGCGCCACCTTCCACAGCAACGTCTCGCCGAACGGCAGGCCGCCGTGCCGTGATCAACGCCAGAAACCCGGAATCGCATTGATTTCGCCTTGCTCGTCGCGCAAGGTCGGTTCCGAAACGGACAGGGAGAGCCAAGGGATGCGCACAAGAGCCGCAATCGCCACCGCCGCCGGCAAGCCGCTGGAGATCATCGACGTCAATCTTGACGGGCCGAAGGAGGGTGAGGTCCTGATCGAGATAAAGGCCACGGGGATCTGCCATACGGACGAGTTCACGCTCTCCGGTGCTGATCCGGAAGGGCTCTTTCCGGCAATCCTTGGCCACGAGGGCGCGGGCGTCGTGATCGAAGTTGGCAAGGGCGTCAAGAGCGTCGAGCCCGGAGACCACGTCATCCCGCTCTACACGCCCGAATGCCGGGAATGCGAGTACTGCCTCCATCCGAGGACGAACCTCTGCCAGGCGATTCGCACGACGCAAGGCCAAGGCCTGATGCCGGACGGCACGTCGAGGTTTTCAACGCTCGATGGCGACCCGATCCTGCACTACATGGGATGCTCGACGTTTTCGAACCACACGGTGCTGCCCGAAATCGCGGTCGCCAAGGTCCGTAAGGACGCACCCTTCGACAAGATCTGCTACATCGGCTGCGGCGTGACCACAGGCATTGGCGCCGTGATCAACACGGCGAAAGTCGAAGAAGGAAGCCGCGCCATCGTGTTCGGACTCGGCGGAATCGGGCTCAACGTCATCCAGGGCCTGCGGCTTGCAGGCGCCGACCAGATCGTCGGCGTCGATGTCAATGCCGGCAAGAAGGCCATGGCCGAAAGGTTCGGCATGACCGACTTCGTGAACCCGGACGAGGTTGACAGCGATCTCGTTGCCTTCCTGGTCAATCTCACGGGAGGCGGCGCGGACTACACCTTCGACGCCACCGGGAATGTCGACGTCATGCGGGCCGCGCTGGAATCAGCACACAAGGGCTGGGGCGAAAGCGTGATCATCGGCGTGGCGCCCGCCGGAGCCGAAATTGCGACACGGCCCTTCCAGCTGGTGACCGGACGGGTCTGGCGCGGCACTGCATTTGGCGGCGCTAGAGGCCGGACCGACGTACCGAGGATCGTCGACTGGTACATGGACGGCAAGATCGAGATCGATCAGATGATCACGCATACCCTGGACCTCGACGGCATCAACGAGGGGTTCGACCTCATGCATGCTGGCAAGTCGATCAGGTCGGTCGTGGTCTACTGAACCTAATGCGGGAGAGCCAGGTTGCATGCAGCACGGCGACGCGGAGCCACGCACTGCGATTGGCCTTGTCATTCGCCACATCAGAATCGACATTCCGCAAGAGTGCACTTGAGGGGGCGACCAGGATGTCCGGCGAGAAAGACGGCCGCAGGAACCGTGACGACAGCATGCGCGACAGGGTCTCAGAGCTCTTCTTCAGGTCGCGCAATGTCCTGATCACCGGCGAAATCAATGACGGGCTGGCAAACCGTGTCGCGACGCGGCTCATCGCCTTGGCCGAGGACGGCGACGACCCGATCAACGTCTTCATATCGTCGCCCGGCGGGCACGTTGAATCGGGCGACATGGTCCACGACATGATCAAGTTCATCGGGCCCACGGTTCGGACGATCGGTTCCGGCTGGGTCGCGTCCGCAGGTGCGCTGATCTTCGTCGCCGCAAAAAAGAGCAACCGCTTCTGCCTTCCGAACACGCGCTTTCTGCTGCACGAGCCCCGTGGCGGGATCGGCGGATCGGTTTCGGACATTCAGATTCAGGCCGAGCAGATCCGCATCATGCGGGAACGGTTCCACCGCATCTTTTCGGAGGCGACGGGGCAGACCACCAAAAGGATCGCAAGCGACACCGGACGCGACTTCTGGCTCAACACCGACCAGGCCATCAAGTACGGCCTGCTTGGCAAGGTGATCTCCAGCGCCAGGGAACTGGAGTAGGCACGGGTCGTTCCCCCTGAGTTCATCGACCGAGGCGCGACCGTGCGGACAATTCGGACGGTTCCGGCCCTGTCGTTGGACGACCTGCGTGGCGAAAGTGACGTGCCGCTCCTTGGCCCAACCCGAAGGGCGTGCCAGTTCGCGGATTGCGGGCCGGTCTTGCAGCTTCGAAGCCCAGACCGCAAATTTGGACAGGTTCGCGGGAGAGTTGAGTGATTCCTGGCCTAGATCGACGTCGCAGGTTCTCGGACCTGTCAGAGCAGGAAATCCTTGCCCTTGCGATTTCCTCGGAGGAGGACGACGCCCGAATCTACCGAACCTACGCCAGCAGGCTCCGGAAGGAGTTCCCGGGTTCCGCCGCCGTGTTCGACGAAATGGCGGTCGAGGAGGATGCCCATCGCAGCGTCCTCATCGACCTGCACCAAAGGCGATTCGGCGACACGATCCCGTTCATTCGGCGCGAGCATGTCTCGGGCTATTTCGTTCGACCGCCAGTATGGCTGATCGAGAATCTGGGGCTGGAGCGCATGCGCGAGGAAGCGCTCGCCATGGAACACGCCGCCGCCCGGTTCTACGAGGCCGCGGCCAGCAGGGCCGGCGATGCCGAAACCCGAAAGCTGCTGGGTGATCTTGCGGTGATCGAGGCCGGGCACGAAACCGTTGCACGGAACCTGACCGGCACTCATCTCGACCACGAGACCCGGGAGCGAGAGAGTCGGACCGCGCACAGGCAATTCGTGCTGACATGGGTTCAGCCAGGCCTGGCAGGGCTCATGGACGGGTCGGTGTCGACTCTGGCGCCGATCTTCGCCGCGGCCTTTGCCACTGGCGACACATGGAACACGTTCCTGATCGGAATCGCCTCTTCGGTGGGCGCGGGGATCTCGATGGGATTCGCCGAGGCGGCGTCCGATGACGGGCAGATCTCCGGACGGGGCTCGCCTGGCAAGCGCGGCCTGGCTTCTGGAGTGATGACCACAATTGGCGGCCTCGGGCACGCGCTGCCTTACCTGATTCCGGACTTCTGGACCGCGACCACGATCGCGTTCATCGTGGTGCTCTTCGAACTTTGGGCAATTGTCTGGATTCAGAACCGCTTCATGGAAACGCCGTTCTTTCGAGCCACGCTTCAGGTGGTCCTGGGCGGCGCGCTCGTGCTTGCGGCCGGAATCCTCATCGGGTCTGGATAGACACGGAACATTCGAAACGAAAGCCCGCCTGGAATGGGGCCTGTGCTTCCGGGTCGGGAAAGCCGAGGCCAGAGATCCCGCACGGACGCCAATGGTTGGACCCGCTGCAAGCGCCGTGCGCTTCCGGGGGCGGAGCGGAACGTGCGCACGGCCCCACCTCCCGAGCGTCTCATCTTCCGAAGTCCTTGAATCCTACTGGCGATCGCTGCGCGCGCCATAGGCATCTATTATCTTGGCAACCAGCGGATGACGGACGACATCGCTGGAGGTGAAGTGACAGAAGGCAATCCTGTCGATGTCGGAAAGAAGCCTCTCTGCGTCCATGAGTCCGGAAGCAACACCGCGAGGAAGGTCTGCCTGGGTCCTGTCGCCGGTGATCGCCATTCGGCTGCCTTCGCCCAGACGGGTCAGGAACATCTTCATCTGCATGGTGGTGGCGTTCTGCGCCTCGTCCAGAACCGCGAAGGCATTGGAAAGGGTCCGTCCCCTCATGAATGCAAGTGGCGCGATCTCGATCCGCTTGTCCTCGATCAACCTGGACAGCTGCTTTTCTGGCAGGAAATCGTTGAGCGCGTCGTAGAGTGGCTGCATGTACGGATCGACCTTGTCCTTCATGTCGCCTGGGAGGAAGCCCAGCCTCTCGCCAGCCTCGACCGCGGGTCGGCTGAGAACGATCCTGTCGACATGGCCGTTCACGAACATGTTCACGCTCGCGGCAACGGCAAGATACGTCTTGCCTGTGCCAGCCGGGCCGATGCCGAACACAAGCTCGTTCGAGAACAGGGAACGGACATAGGCCTTTTGCGCCCCGGTCCTCGGCTCAACCAGCTTCTTTCGCGTCTTGATCTCGATCTTGCCGCGAGGGAATAGCTCCATCTGACCGGAAGGCGGACCGACAGCCATATCCTCGCCCATGCGAATTTCCGCGTCGATGTCGCCTGGGGTGATCTCGCGCCCTGCCTCCAGCCGCCGGTGAAGTGCCTCAAGAACCTTGACCGCACGGCCGACATCCACGCATTCGCCGAAAACTGTCAGCCTGTTGCCTTGATGCACGACTTGTACGGATAGCGCCTCCTCGACCTGCACGAGATTGCGGTTGAACTCTCCGAACAGGTCAATGAGCAGGCGGTTGTCGGGAAACTCCAGTTGCGATTGGAATGCCTCATCTTGCGGCTTTGGGTCGTTCAGCGCACGAACGGTCAAATGCTGTCACTCCGGACATGAAGGGCCTGATCGCCCTGATGCTGCCAAGGGTTTGACGGCAACGCAAGAGGGCCGCATCTCTCTCGCGTCACCGGGAATTCCGCAGCCATCCGCTGTTGGCGCGGCAACGGAGTCATTGGCCCATCGAAACGCGCGGAACGATAGGATTCTTGAGGCGGTTCACGACCACCTGCGTGCAGGGCCGAAGAGGCACGCCCCCCGAAATTGAGTGCTGGCCAGTGCGAGGATGAATCGACTATGGGATCGGGATGGCAATCGCTAACCCCGCAAAACCTCGCCTGAAAGCGAGTTGCTGCCCGACGCACAGATCCGCACAGGCCGAATCTCGCCAACGACCGCCTGGCCTTCGGCCACGTGAACCGCGTGCAGGTATTCCGACTTGCCCACGACCTGTCCGGGAAGGCGACCGGGCCTTTCGAACAAAACGCTGACTGTGCGGCCTACCATCGACTCTTGGGCGGCGCGTTGCTGACGGGTCAGAATCGTCTGCAATCGCTGCAGGCGTTGGTCCTTGATTGCCTCGTCAACACCGTCAAGTTCCGCAGCGGGCGTGCCGGTTCGCGGCGAATACTTGAAGCTGTAGGCCTGCCCGTACCCGACTTCTTCCACCAAGGCCAAAGTATCCTCGAAATCTGCTTCGGTCTCGCCCGGAAAGCCGACGATGAAGTCGCCTGAAAGGAGAATGTCCGGTCGCGATGCACGAACGCGTTCAATGGTCCTCATGTACTGTTCTGCGGTGTGCTTGCGGTTCATCGCCTTGAGGACCATGTCCGAGCCAGACTGCACGGGCAGATGCAGATACGGCATCAGCTTCTCGACCTCTCCGAACGTCGCGATCAGTGACCCGCTCATGTCCGAGGGATGGCTCGTCGTGAAACGAATGCGGGCCAGCTCGTCGATTTCGGCCAGTTCGCGGATCAGGCCGGCCAAGCCGTCCTCATGCCCGCGATAAGCGTTCACGTTCTGCCCCAGAAGGGTGATTTCGCGCACGCCCCGAGCAACGAGTCCGCGCGCTTCCGCCATGACACTTCCGGCCGGGCGACTGGATTCGGCGCCACGCGTGTAGGGCACGACACAGAAGGCGCAGAACTTGTCGCAGCCTTCCTGTACGGTCAGGAACGCGGTCGGCCCTCGAGCCGCACCCGAGCGCTTGGGAAGATGGTCAAACTTGTCTTCCTGCGGAAAGTCGGTGTCCAAGGCCCTTTTTCCAGTTCGGACCATCCGTTCCAGTTCCGGAAGCTTGTGATAGCTTTGGGGACCGACGACCATGTCGACCATGGGCTGGCGCGCAAATATCTCGGCTCCCTCGGCCTGGGCCACGCAGCCCGTCACCCCGATCTTCAGGTCGGGCCTTGCATCCTTGAGCGGGCGGAACCGGCCAAGCTCGGAATAGATCTTTTCGGTGGCCTTCTCCCGGATATGGCACGTGTTCAGCAGGATCATGTCTGCATCATCGGCGCTTTCTGCAGCAACGTAGCCTTCGGCGGCCAACGCCTCGCCCATGCGCTCGCTGTCATATGCATTCATCTGGCAGCCAAAGGACTTGATGAACAGCTTCCTTGATGCGGACACGGAGCGGTCTCCTCTTGGACCCGTGCGTCCTAACGGGCTTGCCTCGCATTGCCAAGCACCCTTCCTTCGAGGTTGTCAGAAAGCGTTCGAATCCGAGGGGTAATGCACCGTGGCACTATGGTCCGAATCCACGATTCAGGTCCACATGCGCAGCGCGATCGATCTCCGATCGCAAACAGGTGCCGGCCGCCGGCTTCTTGCCCCGACTTGATGCAGCCGATTCCTAGGGGCCGCCTCAGTCGCGACCGCCGGACCCGAGACTGCGACCTGTCATGGCCAGACCCGCAAAGCTGATCACGCCGAACGCCACGTAAACGGCGAGAATTGCCTGGATCTCCTCGATCGCCAACACCCCCACCTCGGATGCGTTCACCGAGACCAGCAACAGGCTCACGGCAAATGCGAGCCGCGCCACGAGATTCCTGAGCGAAATGTAGGTCGCGCGCGTCTCGTCCTCGAGAATGGGCTGAATTCGTGCGGCAATGAACGGCTGAGCCAAACTGTCGGGCACCTTTCGCAACAGCAGAAGCAGCACCGCCGGCACGTTGCCGAACACCGCCAGTCCGGCGGCCAGCATGATCTGGATGCAGAATGCCGACAGCAGGAGACTCTTCAATCCGATCCAGCGCCTTGCCCCTGGAGCCAGCCATGACGTCGCGACCGACACCAGCATCATGAGCGTAGTCACACCCCCGCTAACAACCGCAGCTTCGGCGATGAATCCCGGGCCACCCAGAACTTCGAGAATGAATGGCTGCCCGAACACGAATGGCAAATGGCCGAAACCGTAGATCAGCACAGAAAGCGCAAAGAGCCATGCCAGGGCCGGATGGAACAGCGCCCTGCGAAGTGCCTTCAAACGTTCTGCCTCGCCGCGATTCCGACCAGTGCGACCTGGCTCGGAGAACTGGACCGCGATCAGGATCAGCGCTCCGAACGCCACTGCACTTGCCGCAAACGGCAGGCGCAGGCCAAGCAATGCAAAGACGCCCCCCAAGACCGCGGAAACCGCAAGCGCGACAAAACTGTAACGCCAAGCGCGAACCTCTTCCTTCTCGACCTCGCCGGCTCGACCCTCCTCCGCCAGCGACTCGTATAGAAGGGAACTGTCCGTTCCCGAAGCCAGCGCTATGTGGGCGCCCATCGCGATTTGCGCGAGCGCAAGGACCCAGAAGCCTTCACCGAGTGCAAAGAAGGCACAGGACATGAACCCGGCACAGGCGCTTGCGATCAACGTTTTCCGCCTGCCCCACCGATCCGAGAAATACCCCGAGGGAACCTCCAGCACGGTCGTCGTGACGTCGTAGATCGCGTAGAACAGTATGGCCTGCGCCGCGGAAAGCTCCGATTGCAGGAACAGGAACCAGATCGCCTGCCAGAAGAGCAGGTTCTGGAAGAACTTGAACCATGGGTAGAGCGCAATGTTTCGGCCCGCGCCGCGCATCAGCCGACCTGCGCCTCGATTTTGCATCCGCCGGCCCTCCCCTCATCCGCGAGATGTCTCGGGCAAGCCAAGAACCGCGGGAACGCTGTGCGCATCAGAGCATTGCAGGCACGACCAGGTCAGGCGGGCGATGACCGTCGGCGAATGTCTTTACGTTGACGATCACCGCTTCGCCCATCTCGACACGTCCCTCGACCGTCGCCGAGCCCATGTGGGGAAGAAGCACGACATTGGGCAGTGCGCGAAGCCGCGGGTTGATCTCGTGCCGATGCTCGAAGACGTCCAGCCCGGCTCCGGCGATCTCGCCGGCGCGCAGCATCCGCGTCAGCGCGTTCTCGTCGATGACCTCGCCGCGCGACGTGTTGACGATGACCGCGTCAGGTTTCATGAGCTTCAGGCGCCGTGCGTTCATCAAGTGGAACGTGGACGGTGTGTGAGGGCAGTTGATCGACAGGATGTCCACCCGGCTCACAAGCTGGTCGAGGCTTTCCCGATAGGCAGCATTCAGGTCCGCCTCGGTTTCCCGCCGCAAGCGACGTCTGTTATGGTACTCGACCGGCATGCCGAAGACCGCGGCGCGGCGTGCGACCGCCCGTCCGATCCGTCCCATGCCGAGGATGCCCAGCCTGCGGCCGGCAAGCCGCCCGCCAAGATGCGCGGTCGGAGCCCAGCCTTGCCAATCGCCCTTCTGCATCACGGAAAGCCCTTCCGGGATGCGCCGCGTGACGGCAAGGATGAGCGCCATGGTCATGTCGGCCGTATCCTCGGTGACCACGCCTGGCGTGTTCGAGACGTGGATTCCACGCTGCCGTGCGGTCGCGACATCAATGTGGTCCACGCCGGCCCCGAAGTTCGCGATCAATTTCAACCGCTCGCCAGCCTGTGCAAGCAATGCCGCATCGATCCGATCCGTCAGCGTTGGCACCAGCACATCGGCAGACTTCATTGCCGCTGCCAGTGCCTCGCGCGACATTGGCGCATCGTCGACATTCAGCGAAACGTCGAACAGTTCGGACATGCGGCGCTCGACTGGTTCGGGAAGGCGTCGTGTGACGACAACAGTCAGGCACTTGTCTGGCATGCGAGTTGCGCTCCCGTCTTTCCCTCGCCTTCGGTTGCTGGCAAAGTGGCAAGGAACCGAGGCGGACACAAGGGCGCAAGACGCCAGCACATGGTGCATAGGGAACTGACCACGGCGCTGATGCGACTGACGCTTGCAGCCTTCATCTTCCTGGCAGTGGCGAGCCAGATTCCGGCCGCCGAGCGGGGCACGGTCACGAATCTGCCGATTCCGCGATTTGTTTCCCTGAAGGCCGAGGAAGGCAACGTCCGGCGCGGGCCATCGCTCAGCCATCGGATCGACTGGGTGTTCCGAAGGCGCAACATGCCTCTGGAAGTCACAGCGGAATACGGCCATTGGCGACGAGTTCAGGACCGGGATGGACAAGGTGGCTGGATGCACTACTCGCTGCTGTCGGGCGTACGCCACGTGATCGTCGTGGACGACCTGACTCCGCTTCACGCCAGGCCCTCGACCGAGGCCGTGATCAAGGCCTACGCGGAGGTCGGAGTCGTCGCGCGGCTTGGCTCCTGTGCGCCCGACTGGTGCAAGATCAGAGCGAACGGCATTCGGGGTTGGGTCCGCAAGGGCCAGATCTGGGGGGTCAGCCCCGACGAATTGCGCGAGTGAGACGGCACGAGGACGCCGCTCAAGCAGCAAATTGACATTTGCCGCCTTCAAGAAGCGGCAGATTGGCATCAATTCGCAATCCGGATGCCTCGGTCACTGGACGTAGTCACGAGTCATTTCCAGACATCGGGTTTTCCGATGTCCTTCGTCGGGACCCACCGGTCGACATGGCCTGCCCAGAGACAGCCCTGCAAAGTCGTACAAGGCGCCCTGGACCCCAACGCTTGCCCACAAACCTGGGAATCCGGCAGCCCTTGGCGCATTGCCCATTGGCGCGCTCATCGTCTTCCGAGTCGCGACCTTCAACGGAACTCTTCCGGATTTGGGCGGCACGCCGGCCATGCCAAGTTGATCAACTTGTGCGGCGAATCGGCGCTGTTCTGGCGCGTTGGCGTGCTACATCCAAGACGCTCCGGTGCCCCAGAGGGTCAGTCACCCAAAACGGCCATGCTGTCGGCGTCCCAACAGATCCACACCGGCGCGTCGCCGACGGCCTGACCAGTCTCCATATTGACATAGGCCTTCAGAGTCGCACCAGCGGCCTGTTCGACGAGCAGGTCCACAATCATCCGGCTGCCGAGAAACGTCTTGCCGATCACGCGGCCCTGAACCGCATTTCCTCTTGCGGGCCTCTCCCCGTGCAACTCCAGTCGTTCCAACCGGACCGAGGCTGTGACGTGTCCGTCGGGATGCGGGTCTTCTGGCCGCCTGTGGCCGCGCAGGGTCGATCCGTGCCAATCGATCACCACCTCTTCACCCTCCTGGCTGCGGACTTCACCCGAGATCAAATTTGTTTCGCCAATGAACTCCGCGACGAAACGGTTGGCCGGGTGGATGTAAAGCTCTTCGGGCGTGCCGTCCTGCTCCACGCGCCCGGCATTCATCACCACGATCCGGTCGGACATGGTCAGCGCCTCTTCCTGGTCGTGGGTGACGAAGACGAAGGTCTTGTCGGTCCGCCTCTGGATCGACTTCAGCTCTTGCTGGACCTGCCCCCGCAGCTTCGCGTCCAGCGCGCCTAGCGGTTCGTCGAGCAGGAGAAGCGCGGGATCAAGGGCAAGTGCGCGCGCAAGAGCGACACGCTGGCGCTGACCTCCGGAAAGCTGGCCAGGATATCGGTCGCCGTAGTCGGCAAGCTCAAGGAACGCCATCAGCTCCTTCAGTCTGACCTTTATGGCGCTTCGACTCATGCCTGTCAGCTCTAGTCCGAAGGCCATGTTTTGCTGGACCGTCATGTGCGGAAACAGCGCGTAGTCCTGGAACACCATGTTCACATTGCGCCGGTCTGGCGGCAGCCGGGTCACGTCCTGGCCCTCCAACACTATGCGTCCGGCGTCCGGGCGCTCGAACCCGCCGAGAAGACGCAACGTCGTGGACTTGCCGCAACCCGAGGGGCCCAGGAAGGTAACGAACTCGCCCTCGGCGATATCCAGCTCCATCCGCTCAAGCGCGACCGCGTTGCCGAAGGTCTTCGAGACCCCTTCGATGCTGACGAGGGGAGGCCGCAAGGTCATCTTCCGGGATCCTTGTTCGTACGACGCACATATCGCTCGGCCCAAATGCCGAGGACAGCCGTAAGGAGCAGCGCGACAGTGGCAATTGCGTTTATTTCCGGAGACATGCCCGAACGCAGCATGGCGAAGATCAGAACTGGCAGCGTTGGCTCGTAACTGCCAAGGAAGAACGAGCGGACAAAGTCGTCGAAGCTGAGCAGCAGGCAAAAGATGCTGGCGCCCATGATGGCGGGGGTAAGATAGGGCAAGGTGATCCTTAGAAAGGCCACCAGCGGGTCGGCGCCAAGGTCGCGCGCCGCCTCGATCTGGCTCTTCGGCAGTGTCGAGAGGCGCGCCATGACCACCAGCACCACAAAGGGCACATTGTGGACCGCGTGAGCCCAGATAATCGCGAACATCCCCGGTTCGATGCCAAGAAGTCGTGCATAGATTCGGAATGCGATTGCCGAGATGATGCCGGGCACAAGCGCGGGCAGGATGGCGAGACCGAACACCGTCGCACGTCCCCAGAACTTCCGGCCCTCCAGCAACACCGCGATCCAAAGCCCAATCACGATCGAAATCACGGATGCGGACACTGCGATCGCGATCGAATAGCCAAAGACCGAGATCACCTCGGCATCTTCGAACACACCAAGGTACCAGTCGAGCGTCCAGGACTTGATCGGAAACCCTATGAACCTCGAATCCTTGAATCCCATGAGAATCATCAGGATCAGCGGCACAAACACATAGAGGACGAAGGCCCAGTAGACGCAGGAGAGCAAGATGCGCGTGTTGCGGGTCACTTGGTGTCACCTTTCCTGAGCATGCACATCAACCGCTGAAAGACGCCCGAAATCGCCAGTGCAGCAAGGAACATGATCGTCGCAAAGGCCGCGCCAGTGGGCCATTCGTCACCGGCCACGTGGAAAAAGCCCGCGATGGTCTCGGCAAAAACCGTGGTCGAGGGGCCGCCAAGAAGCACCGGCGTCGCGTAGAATCCCGTCGAGATCAGGAAGACCAGCGTGCATCCCGAGGAAATGCCCTCGATCGTCAGGGGCAATGTCACGCGCCGAAACCTGGTCCAGGCGCCTGCGCCAAGATCGGCCGCCGCTTCCCAGTAGCTTTGCGGGAGCTTTTCCAGTGCCGAGTAGAGCGGCAGCAGCATGTATAGCGCCGTCAGGTAGACGATGCCCACACCCATCGAGAAGCTCGTGTACATGAACGGGATCGGCCGGTCGACCAGCCCCAGCCACCTTAGCGCAAGGTTGACCGCTCCGGTATTTCCCAGCAGGATCATGATCGCATAGGTCCGCACGATCTCGCCGACCCAAAAGGGAACGAGAAGCAATAGAAGAAACAGGAGCTGGTTCTTTCGGCTGACATGCCGGGCAAGAAAGTACGCGACAGGGTATGTGATGATAAGCGTCGCCAGGGTGAAGGTGCTCGCGAAGACGAGCGTCCTGAAGAAGGGCATCCAGAACAGCCTGTCCCCGAAGAACCGCCCGTAATGTTCCAGCGTGAAATGGGTCTGGGCGTCCTGGGCAACCGGATAGGCGTCGGTCAGGCTGACACGGAGCATCTGCAGCATCGGTCCGAGATGCTGCGTCAGGACCCAAAGGACCGGCAGCGCGGCGAGAATGAAGAACTGGCGCCGCGGAGTCGCGTAGACGAAGGTCAACAGGGCCTTGTAGGGGCCCCAACGGGTCGCTCGGCCCCAAAACGCGGCGTGACCCTCCCTCGGTGCGCCCGGTGGTTCAGGCGCGGATGCGACTTCTGAATTCATGGCGTTCCTCTAGCCGGTCAGGTCGACACGCACGCCCTCGGTGAATGGGGCGGATTCCAATGGGTGGAAACAGAGGTATCAGTTTCGGCCCGCACGCCCCGCTGAAGGGGCGTGCGGCGTGTCAGGACCTCAGGCCGCCTTCACGGCTTCCACAGCAGGGTCGACGAGACCGTACTTCATCTCATTCGCCTCGGCGCGGAAGAACTGCAGGTTGGCCAGTTGCTCCTCCGGGAAGGAAGTGGACCGCTTCTCGGCCTCGGTCAGGTATTGCGAGGCGTCCTTGTAAGTCGATATGAAGCCCGACGCCTTGGTCATCGATGCACCGATTTCGGGAGACGCCAGGAGCGCGTTCAGAAGCGTATAGGCGTTGTCCGGATTCGGGGCGTTGTTGGCGATGTTCAGCGTGTAAACGAAGCCATACGAACCTTCCCGCGGGATAGACATGCCCAACGGGAAGCCATCATTGATCAATGCGGCAGCCGGACCGTTCCACGAGTGACCCAGAACGATGTCTTGATTGATGAACATCTGCTGCACTTCGGCACCGCTGTCGTAGTACTTGCGAACAAGCGGCTTCTTCTCGATCAGGAAGTTCTTGGCTTCCTCGACGATTCGCGCGGCCTCGTCCGGGTCGTCCAAGTAGGCGACCATATTGCCGTCATAACCCATCATCAGCATGACGATCGACATCATGTCCTGGATGATGTAGGCGGTCTGGCCCTTGTATTTCTCGCTGAACAGCGTGTCCCAAGTCTGGGCCTCTTCCTCGGTGACGAATTCGGTGTTGAAGGACAACACCTCCATGCCTGAGAGGATCGGCGCCCCCCACTTTTGGCCGTTGATCGTGGCCCAGTCGCTCTCAGAGAAGGTCGGATTGATGTTTCCCCAGTTCGACAGCCGGCCGGTGTCCATCGGTGCCAACAATTCACTGTCGATGAACTGAAGGAACCGATGACCGGCGACAGTTACGACATCCACCGTCGGGTTCGGTGCTTCTGCGGCCAGTAGGTTGAATTGCTTGCCTTGATCGTCGACAAGACGGACGTTCACCTTGATGCCGGTATCGGCCTCGAACTGCTTCTTGAAAGCGTCGGGAACGAACTGGTTGTAGGTCCAGACGTTCACCTCGCCGCTGCCCTGCGCGTTGGAGCGCCGCAGGTAGGCCGGACTTGCCAGCATGGCCGCCCCAGCGACGGTGGCGCTGAGGAAACGACGACGGTCAAATGTCGGATTGGTCATTTCTTTCTCCATTTCTGTTTGGTTGGCTACAGATCAGCGGACGCCATGACGACATCTCGGTGAACCAGAAGGCCGGTCTTCGCAGCCTCCTTCAGGTCGTCGAGCGTGTGGCTCGACAAATCGATAGCATCGAGAAGCGCGTTCTCGGCCATGAAGTCCCGGCCATACATGGCCGAGAATATGCGAATGCCTGCCTCGTGCAGTGGTGCCGGTTGACCTACCATTCGACCAAGTGCGGCGGTCAGCACCAGTCCGTACGGCACATCTTCGGTAACGTAACGGCTATCGGCCGCCGCGGGTCCGGTGCCGCCGTTGCCCAAAGCATGCATCACTTGGTTCATCTCCGAGATCGAGGCTACAGGTACATGGAATGACAGGTGGAAATGCTCAAAGATCGTGCGCACTTTCACCCCCAATGCCTCGGCGATTGCCAGCCGCTCGGCATCCAGCGCTTCAAGCAGGCGGCCGATGTTGGGGGTGACATTCTCGCCTTGGCTCCAGTCCTCGCCGCGTTCCATCCGGGTCATGTTGCCCAGGGCGATACCCATGTGATTTTGCGGGTTCAGGTTCGAGAGCGATATCGCCAGCAAGCCTTCTCGCGGCCGGAACCGATCCCCGAACAATTGGCGGCAAAGCGTCAGAGCCTCACCCGAAAGATCTTCTGGCAAGGTGCAAAGGTCGATCAGTTCGCGAACCGTGTTGACCCGGACTCGCGACGGCGACTGCCGTCGCCCGGTCACCACGGTCGTGCCCCAGGCGGTCAAAGGGGCGCGAACGCCTCGCGTCGCCAGTTGCTGACCCAGATAGATCGCGCCAAACGAGGCGTGAGACGAGATGATCACGTGCTGGTCGTCGCGGACTCCTGGCGCGAGAGCGTCCATCACCGATCTATGGCCATAGGCGGGAAGGGCGATCATGAGGCAATCGTTCTCCTCGGCAAGTTCCCCGGCATTGGCGGCGATGCGCGGAGTCAGAACAGCGTCGAGCGCCCCCTCTGCGACCAACGGAATGCCGTCGGCCAGCGACGCTGTTCCCGTGCCCGAAGGCGACCAGAGCATCGGGTCATGACCGTTCGCGGCAGCCAGCGCCGCGGTTCCGAAGGCGATCGAGCCTGCACCCGCAATGCCGATCCGGATCTCGTCTCCCATCAGACGCCGAGCCCCCCGCAATTCATAAAGCGCCACATCGTTGATGTCGTCAAGTCATGCCTCCCCACCGTCAGACCGCACCGGATCGCCGAGCACATGCATTAGCCTGTTTGCCCAGCCGAACAGCGCCGTGGACAGGATCAGGTCGAGGATTTCGGCCTCATCGAGGCCAACCTCGCGCAGAGCCAGCATCTGCGCCTGCCCAGCCTCGGGCGGAGCTTCGGAGAGCGCTATGGCGAACTCAAAGATCGCCTGGTCGCGATCTGGCAGCGTCGCAGCGTGACCATCAAGGAACAACCGGTCGGTGATTTCGGCGCTGTCCTCTAGCTGCGCGTGGCGCGCGGCGTGAACGGCGGCGCAATAGATGCAACGATTGACCATCGAGGCACCAATCGCGCCGATCTCGCGCTCGGCTCGGCTCATGCCCCCCTTGTCATACATGATCGCGTTGAACAGGGGCGAACGGACCTTGAGCGACTCTACGTCGTGCGCCAACGTCAAGACATAGTCCGAAACCTTGGTGCCGGACGGCGTCACGCTCAGCGCATCAAGCTGCGCCTCGCTCGCCTCCTCCAGCTTCACCGGGACCACGCGCGGACGCCATTCGGGCACATTGCGGGTGAATTTCCTGACCACCGCACTCATGGGCTGCCCTCCGTCATCAGCCGCAGCCCGGCGACAACCCTGATCTTGTAGGCGAGGAATGCGTTCAACTCGGACAGCCGGACGATGTCGGCATCCGCGACACCGGCGTCCTGAAGTGCGGAAATGTCGGTTGCCACCACGTTCCGCGTTTCGACTGCGACCTTGTCCATGAAGGCAAGTACCGGGCCAAGCCCCTCCGCGGCGCCGTTGCGGGCTGGGTTGGCCAGCTCGGCAAAGCCGCCTGCCTCCGATGCGTAACGGACAGCCAGGTCTCCGAAACCGTTCAGCGCCGCGATCCGCGCAGCTAGCGCAGCCCGCAACGGATGCGGCCAGCGCCCCGTCTCCTTTGGCCGCAGAACCGCTCTTTCTGCCACTGCGGTCATTTCGAAGATGTTCGACCGGAACGCCATCACGTCGGCTGCAGGTCCCGTTTCGCGGATGCCGGCCGTGGCCAGCGTGGTCTCGTTCGCGCTCATGCCACTTGCCCTTCTCGTTCCGTCGGTTCCAACTCGCTAGCTGTCCATTCGCTGCCGTCCAGTTCAGGCTTGGCATAGTCAAGCAGGCCCCGCCAATGGGTTTCGATGTCTTCTGCGTAGAGCGTCGCCGCGAGTGCACGGGCCAGCCATTCGGCCCCTTCGGAAACGCCAGGAATGTCGCCGCTCACCTTGCCAAGGCTCGCCGAGGCGCCGTAGTTGAAACAGTAGACATTCTTGAGCCAAGTCGCCTTGCCCGGCTCTTTTTCCCGAAAACTGAAATCAGGATTGAGATATGGGAACCGCGCGAGATCTGCGGATGGCTCGTCCTCGGGCGGAGTAAAGACATCCTCCCAAAGCTGGATTTCGCTCGCCGCCTTGCCAAACTCCACTCGCGACAGCGGATCGACCGTGAACCCGGTGCCAAGGATGACGAAATCCGCAAGGTAGGACGTTCCGTCGGCGAAGCTTATGCGCACGGCATCCCCTTCCACCTGCGTCGACGTCACCGGCTTGCCGAAATGGAAAAACGCATTTGCGTGCCGGCTAACCCGCAGCGTCGAGCCGTGTGGCGCGGGCGTCTGAGTGGCGAAGGAATACTGCATGAAACGCCAGCGCCATTCGTCGGGCAATTCCGCGAAGCCGGCCGTGAAGCCGAAGCTGCCGATCCCCATCATCTTGTTGACCGTCGGCATCTCTTTCCGGCGGATCAGGAGGCAGACTCTGGCGGCACCGTGCTCAAGCGCCTCGGCGGCATTTTCGACGGCCGAAGCGCCTACGCCCACTACCGCCACCCGCTTGCCCTCGAGCGCCGAGAAGTCGATCTCGTCGGCGCTGTGCGCCCAGTACTTGCGCGGCAGGCCGTTGACAAAGCTGGGAATGTTCCTTTCGCCGATGCCGTCGCGGCCGGTGGCGAAGACCAGTTTCCGCGTCAGGATCGTGTCGCTGTCCGCACCAGAAAGATGCAGTCGCAGCAGATCGCCCTCGGGCTCCACCAGATCGACCGAAACGTCGTTCTCGACCGGCACTGTCAAGGCTCTTCGGTACCAGCGCAGATAGTCCATCCACATCGGGCGCGGAATTTTGTCCATCACACCCCAGGCTGCCGCCCCGAATTGTGCACGAAACCAAGCCTGGAACGTCAGCGTGCCCTGCCGATAGCATGGGCCGGTCAGTTCCTTGGGCGAACGAAGCGTCTCCATCCGCGCATAGGTCAGCCAGGGCCCCTCTAATCCTTTCGCGCTGCGATCAAGGACTCGGGTGTTCAGCACTCCGCCCATATTCAGTGCAAACCAGACCAGCATCCCGCACATGCCTGCGCCGATGATTGTCACGTCGGTCACTCCCTCGCGGCGCGGCACCCAGTCCTTTCCAGGATAGCAAAGAAAGCGAAGGTCCTCATTGAGGCGCGCCTCAAGCACCGGAAGTCCGCAGGCGTCGATCGGCGAAGGCTCGTTGTCTGGCATGTCTTGTCCTGTCTTCTGCATTCTGGCCGACCTGTTAGGCTGCCGACCCGGCCCAACCCGGACGCAGGCCGTCGATATGGCAGTCGTGGCGGCGTGTGTGGCCCGGACCGCTCACGGAAAAGTCGCGCAGATGCGGGTGATCCGCTGGCAGATCCGGGTGCCGGTGCGTGCGTTGCAGTGGACCATCGGCAGGCCAAGCCTCGGTTGCCGCGAAGGAAACTGCGGCTGCCAGCCCGAAGGTCAGAATTGGCGCGGATTCCAGTCCGGCGACAGGGCCCGGCCAACTGGCCAGCAGATAGGCCAAAAGCCAACCTGCGCGGCCAAGAGAAAACTGCGCCGCGAAGGCCGCTAGGGACGCGACCGGCGCGGCAGAGAGCGTCAGAAAGGCAGGGTTCGATAGGGGGCTGGTCATGTATCGGGGTGCCTCGCTGGTTGTGTCTAGCGGTGAACCGGACCGCACGTGAGTCCACCTTGCGAATATCCCGACAATCTGGGGCCATCACGGTCAGATTGTCCACCGCCTCCAAGATGCAGGCCACTCACTCTGCAATCATCAATGCCAGGAAGCCAAGCCGCACCTAGTCCGGAAATTCGGTGTCGCGGCCTTGCCGGATCGCCTGGAACAAGTTCTCCGCGACCGCGCTCTCGTTCCCCGAAAGTCGGCATCCATAGGTGCCGGCAAGTGCGCCGCCGCGACTTGCCGGAATGCGTACCAGATTGCTCAGCGACCGATCGAAGACCCAAAGAAACACATGTCCGTCAAGAATCCGGAGCGGGAAGTCGGCAAGATGCGCGCCGAGAGATCGCAAAGAAGCTCAATTCCCGGACAACGAAGTGGCGACTGGAATTCCGTCGCAGCGCCACCTAGACCAGACGCATCCCGTGCAGGGGAGGAATCCGGTCACGGCACCGTTTCAGGGTGGTCGCGGACCGTGCTGCACCAACTGCGCGGGCCCGGAGCAGATGCCTTCACATTTGAGGGGCGTCGTCCTGAAGAATCGGCAAGGCCGTCACCACCCCTGCGAGTCTGCTGCCTTTCACGAAGCCGTGGCCCGAACCGCAGTAAATTCCGCCTGCAAGGTCCACTCCGGCGTTCGGAACGCTCGCCTGAACGCTCACAAGCCGAAGCCTCGATCTGAGTTCGCCCCTTCCGGACAGTCATCGGACCTCGAACGCGCCCAAAAACGAAAGCTGGCGCCTTGCCGAAGGCCTTAGCCCAACGCACATTCTCTGCAGGCCAGATTCCGGAAAGGTTCGCAAATCTCGCGCGGACACCTCCTGGGTCACTGCCACCCGCTCGCACCGCACCGCCGCCGTTCGGATCGCTCGGGAACACGCGGCAGTCAGTTTGGCCAAGCGTGATCGGCTTCTGCACGACGTTGTCCGACGAATTCTCTTGCGGCTCAAGCTGAAGACTTCTGGTCCAGGGTTCTCAGAGGCACCCGTCCATCCCGCGCGATTCCGCCTGTCCATTCACGCAGATCCGTTCGACAAACACCTCTAGGGAAGATTGCGCATGCGTGGTCGGAGGGGCCGCAGGCGCGCATGAGAGGTGCGCAGTTCATCGCGACGTGCTGACCATACGTGGGGACCCGAAGCTGCGCTGGGCGACCCGCGCCCGCGGTTGAACTTGACCACGCTGCAGATCAGGATGACTTTGGGAACCTGGAATTTCGCAAGCGCACTCCCAATGCAAGTCTCGTCGACGCCACGATCCCGGCCCGAACGGTTCCGCCCAGGCGTCACCGCGGGCGCGAGAGCAAAACAGGATCGCCTTCTCAAGATCAGCAGCCTCCACGATGGTCGCCGTCATCCGCGGCAGAGGCGCGTCGTCAACCTGCGCCATGCGCGTCCCCTTTGGATTGGGCGATCCTTCCGTCCCGGAAAGCGGCGAGGCCACTATTGGCATCGAGTCCCGGGCAATTTGGGCGCGTCGCACGAAGGCCGGTGCCTGCGCTTGGACGGGCAGCATTCCGGTCACCGCCAGTTCTCGCCGAGCACCGGAACTCGATAGGCGTAGCTCAATGCGGGACACGTGGACACGATCGTCTTCAAGTCCAGCGCACGTCAGGATGCATCGACAAATGCCTTGCAAGTTCTCAAGGTGATCTCCAACCAAGTCGGCAAGCCGACGAAAAGGCGTCGGTACCCGCAGAGCAGCTTGGGCTCTGTCCAACTGCCACACGCATCGCTGCATTTGGTCCGACAACGGATTCCGGACGGGATTCGCGATCCGGGAAGTCAAGTCCCTTTGGCGGGAGTGTCGATCTTGGCCGGACGGTGACAACTCCCTTAGCTGTTAACGGCAGGGCGGATCCGTTCCAGCGTAGTTTCGCGTTCCCGGCCAATGGATTGACCCTGTTTCTGGACTCCCGGCCCGTTTCCTGTTACGCCTGATTCGCAACGAATCGGCGAAGGGAGCGGCGCCATGGATCTGTCGGAGGTGTCCGTCCGCGCGGTTGCGGGAGGCGAGGAGTCCCGCTTCAGGAGCCTGCTGCAGGAGCATCATTACCTCGGCGCGCTGCCGGCGATGGGCGAGACCGTCCGCTACGTCGTCCACCGTCACGAGCGCTGGCTGGCGCTGGCGGTCTTCTCGGCCCCGGCGCTGAAGTGCGGCCCGCGCGACGGCTGGATCGGGTGGGACCGCGGCGTGCGGTTCCACCGCCTGCACCTCGTGAGCAACAACTCCCGTTTCCTCATCCTGCCGGGCGGCCCGCGCAACCTCGGCTCGCGGGCGCTCGCGCTGTGCGCGCGCCGCCTCGTCAGGGACTGGCCGGCCCGCTTCGGGCACGAGCTCCTGCTGCTGGAGACCTATGTCGACCCGGCCCGCTTCCACGGGACCGTCTACCGCGCCGCCAACTGGATCGAGGCCGGGCTCACCCGGGGTTTCGGCCGCGCCGGGACGGGCTACCGGGAGCATGCCGAGCCGAAGCGCGTGTTCCTCCTGCCACTGTGCCGCGACGCGCGGGCCCGGCTCCGGAACGCCCATCTCGAACCCGACCTGCAGAAAGGAGTTCCCAAGGTGACCCTCAGCACGGAGCAGATGACGTCCATGCCCGCGTTCTTCAAGGACGTCGACGACCCACGGCGCGCGGCGGGCCGGCGCCACACGCTGCCCTCGGTCCTCGGCCTCGCCCTTGCGGCGACGCTGTCCGGCGCCCGCGGCTACAAGGCGATCAGCGAATGGGTCAACGACCTCTCCCCCAAGGTCCTGGCGCGGTTCGGCGTGCGCTTCCGGAACAGGACCCGCATCCCGCCGAGCCGGACGGTGATCCGCGACGTGCTTGTCCGGGTCGACCCGCGACAGCTCGACGACGCGCTTCGGGCGTGGACCGCGGCCAACGGCGGGACGGACAGCGCGCTCGCGATCGACGGGAAGACGATGCGCGGCGCCATCGACGACGACGGTCGCCAGACGCACGTGCTCGGCATCGTGGGCCACGACACCGGCGCCCACCACGGTAAAAAAAAGTCGGCATGAGAGCCGGCGCGGACCAGGAGGAGAAGCGGACGAACGAGATCGGCACGATCATCCCGCTGCTCGACACGCTTCCCGACGCCACGGTCGCGGGGCGCGTCGTCACCGTCGACGCCCTCCTGACCCAGCGCGCCCTTGCCGACTACCTGCTGGAACGCGGCGCGGCATTCCTCTTCACGGTCAAGGGCAACCAGAAGACCCTGATGGATGACATCCGGCTCCTGATGGACGAGGCCATGGCGGAGCGCCCCCCGGACTTCGTCCAGGAAAGCGGGAAGCCCGAGCACGGCCGCCTCGAGCGCCGCTCGATCTGGGTGTCGTCGGAGATCAACGACTACGTCAGGTTCCCCGGCGTCGGGCAGGTCTTCGCCGTGCACCGCGAGGTCACCGAGGCCAGGACCGGCGAGAGGAGCGCCGAGACCGCCGTCGGGGTCACCAGCCTGGGCCCGGAGGCCGCCTCCCCGAAGCGCCTTCCGTAATGGGGCCCCACCGTCAAGCACCGAATCCTGTGCATGAGCGGCCACAAGGCCCGAATCTGGCAAAAAATGTTCCGGCGCCGGCGGCAAGGGGCGCGGCGGTCATGCCGGGAGCGGCGTTGGCTTTTGGTCCGGAGCCGGGGATTGCCTGGTTCGCCGAAGCGACCTCACGAGTCTGGCGAGGCGAACCAGGCAATCCCCGGCGGGGTCGAAGCCGTTCAGGTTTCGTCCAAGGCCTTGCCTCCATGTTTCCGGGAAGGTCCACGTCGCGTCCGCCGCCGGGCATCTTCCTTCCGTCCGTGGTCAGCTCGTTGGCCGCCTACATGATGCCTGGTCCAATCAGGTCCCCGAGTGTCCATCTGCAGATCGTGCTCGAACGCGACAGAGCGGTTCGGCAACGAGGCGCTTCACGACATCATCGGGGACCGCGTCCCGGCAAGGGGACGTCCGTGGACGGGCCGCCTCTCAGGAGGCGGAGCCCGCTCCTTCCCTCTTCATCACAGGCTGCGGATCCGATGCAGCGATTCTCATGCCGGATCGGGCGACATCGCCGCCGCGCGGGCGAAGCGGAACTCCGTCCCGTCCAGCCACATCCGGAGAAGCACCACGCCCATGCGCCGGGCAAGCGCGGTCGTGGCGCGCTTCTGGCCACGCCTCCCCGCGACGCGCAGCGCCCAGGCCTTCAGCCAGCTCATCCTCTTGCCGTGGTGCAGCATCGACGTGGCGGCCTGGAAGAGCGCCGTGCGCAGCGCGACGTCACCGGCCCTCGTGATCTCGCCCGACACGTCTCGCTCCCCCGACTGGCTTCGCTTCGGCGTCAGCCCCGCCCAGGCGCCGATGTCCCTCGCCCTTCGGAACCGGGACGGGTCGTCGACCGCGGTGACGAAGGTCAGAGCCGTGACCGGGCCCACACCGGGCATCGTCATCAGCAGCCGGCACGTGGCGTCCGACCTGGCGAGGATCCTGACCTTCTTCGTCATCATGGCCAGCTCGCTCCGCATCTGCCTGCGCAGCCGCAGGATCGGCCCGACCGCGTCCGACAGCATCGCGTTGTCCGCGGTCAGGTCCCGGACCCGTTCCTCCCAGCGGCCCTTCGAGACACGGCCGAGCTTCAGGCCGAAGTTGCGAAGGATGCCGCGCACGGAGAGCTCGAGCCGCGTCAGGCCTTCCACCAGCGCGCTGCGCGAGGTCAGCAGGGCCCGCTTCTCCTGGGACGCGACCGACTTGCAGTGCACGGGCTGGAACCAGCCTATGCGCAGCAATTGCGCGATGCCTTCAGCGTCCCGCCGGTCCGTCTTGACCGGGGCCGACTTCAGCGCGGACTTCACGCGCTTCGTCTCCATCAACACGGTCTCGAACCCGGCCTCGCTGAGTCCCTTGTGAAGCCACTGCGACTGAGGGCCGGCCTCCAGGCCGACCGCGACGATGTTTCCAGACAGCCCGCGCATGTGCCCGGCGAGCGATCCGGGATCGGAAGGCACTTTTGCTTCGTTCACTGTCTTCCCATTGGCGCCGATCGCGCAAACCGACGTGCTTGCCAGCGACACGTCCAGTCCGATAAAGATTTCCATTGTCGTTGTCCTTTCTGTTGCAATGTGATCGAGAAGCGTTCCCTCCGGAACGCCTCCGCCGCTCACAATAGCACATGTTGTGTGCGGCAAGGACAACGACACCAGACCAACGACCTTTCGAACCCGACCTGCGCCAGCCTGATTCGCCGCCCCATTACGGCATCTGCTGGAGCTGAACCGCGGCCATTGGCGCATAGAGGCCACTCACCATGTCCTTGACTGGAGCTTCGACGAGGACCGCAGCCGGATCCGCACCGGCCACGGGCCGGCGAACACGACGCTGTTCAGGCGCTTCGCCATCGGCCTGATCAGGCAGCGCGGGCTGGAGGTCGCGGAAGCGATGCGCGCCATGGCCAGGAAGCCGAGGCGGGTGCTCGACATGCTCCGGATGACCGGAAACACGCGGCCGCGGACAGAAGCCGCCTGAAAGCGCCGTCCGCCGCGACCGCCGCCCTCGGGAAAGACCGGGGGGCGGTCACGCCTGCCCGGACGATGCCCGGACCCTCCGTCGAGCCATGAATCCGCGCTCAGGGACGCCAGCCATGCCGACCGGGCATCGCAAGCACGCCTTGAATCGAGGCCGAAGAACGGTTGGAGCTGAAACACGGACCTCTCGAGATCGCGCGCCGTGTTGGAACAGATCCGCCTTGCTGTTAACGGTCTTGTCCCTTGACCCCAGCCAAGCCAGGCATGCTACGCTGCATCGGATTCGCAGAGATCCGGAGGACGACCATGACCCCGACGCAACTCGAGCACGTCAACCTGACCGTCAGCGATCCCAAGGCAACCGCAGCATGGATCGAGCGGGTGTTCGGCTGGAAAATCCGCTGGGAAGGGCCTGCAATGGAGACTGGCTACACCGTGCATGTCGGGTCCGATGACAGCTACGTCGCCCTGTTTGCCCATGGCGATGGAGCCTCCGAACCGAAGAGTTCGAGCTACATGACTAAGGGAGGTCTCAACCACTGGGCCGTTGTGGTCGACGATCTCGACGCCGCCGAGGAGCGCGTAAAGGCCGAGGGATTCAATCCCGTCAACCACGCAGACTATGTGCCCGGACGGCGCTTCTACTTCCATGACAATGACGGAATCGAGGTAGAAGTCGTCCAGTACGGCTGACGAGTCGGACCGGGCCGACCTGAGCGCGGCGAGGCACATCCCGGAATCCAGTCTTGCCCGGCATGCTGGCAAATGCGAGGCATCCGGGTTTGTTGCACCTGAACGGCCAGGAAAGCTGGCGTCGGCCACTTCAGCGAACCGTTGTCCCGGCGTCCGCAAGTCAGGCGAAAAGTCCCAATTGAATTGCCGGGGTGCTCGCCCGCACCTATAGCCGCACTATGTCCGAATCAGTCCACGCCGAGGATCGTCACGAACTGCGCGGGCAGGCGCGCGCGCTCCTCCGCCTCGGCCTGCCCATTGTCGCGTCGCAACTGGCGCACATGGCGATCGTCACGACCGACACGATCATGATCGGATGGTACGACGTTCCCTCGCTCGCCGCGCTTTCCCTTTCTGGAGGCATCTGGTTCATAGTTTTCATACTCGGCTCGGGCTTCGCCTGGGCAGTGATGCCCATCGTCGCCTCGGCAATCGCGCTGAACGACATGCGTGAGGTGCGCCGGGCAACCCGGATGGCAATGTGGCTGTCGGGCCTCTATGGCATAGCCGTCACGCCGCTGTTTCTGTTCTTCGAGCCAATCTTTCTGGCCATGGGCCAGGACGCCGAGGTCGCTCACCTGTCCGGACAGTACATGGTCTGGCTCGGCCTGGCCACGGCGCCCGCGCTCCTCGTCACGACCCTGCGAAGCTATCTCTCGGCCCTTGAGCGTCCAAATGTCTTCCTTGCCGTGATCCTGTGCACCGGGCTTCTGAACGTGGTGCTGAACTACGCACTGATTTTTGGCAATCTGGGCGCGCCGGAAATGGGCATCGCTGGTGCGGGCATCGCATCGCTGATCGGCAACCTTGCCGCCTTCGTACTGCTGGCCCACTTCTCCGCCCGGGTGCGCCCGGACTACGCGCTCTTTCGCAACATTCACAGACCGGACCGCATGTTCCTCGGTCGCGTATTCCGGCTGGGCTGGCCCATCGGACTCACCAATTTTGCCGAGACCGGGCTGTTCGCGGCTTCAACGCTGATGATGGGCTGGGTCGGCACGATTGCCCTTGCGGCCCACGGAGTGGCACTGCAGGTCGCCGGCCTTACGTTCATGATGCATCTCGGGCTGAGCCAGGCGATAACCGTCCGCGCAGGCCGTGCCTGGGGCATGGGCGACCGGGCCTTGCTGAGAACCGCCAGCCAGGCAGCGATGATTCTTTCCCTTGCTGCCTCCGTGACAACGATCGTGTTGTTCCTCACTCTGCCCGAATTCCTCATTGGCCTCTTTGTCGATCCGCTGGATCCCGAAAGGCCGGCCATCCTGGCAGTTGGTGCATCGCTTCTTGCCGTGGCAGCCCTGTTCCAACTCGTCGACTCAGGGCAGGTCATGGCCCTAGGCATGCTGCGCGGCGTCCAGGACACCCGCGTCCCAATGGTCATTGCGGTCGTGAGCTATTGGCTTGTCGGGCTGCCGGTCAGCTACGTCTTCGGCTTTACGTTCCGGCTGGAAGGAATCGGAATATGGCTCGGGCTTACGGTAGGTCTCGCCTGCGCGTGCATGGCGATGCAGTTCCGATTCTGGACCCGCTACGTCGGGTCGACAAGGATGACGGGATGAGACCGCATTGTCGGGCCCGCCCCGCAACCAAACCCTGAAAGCCTAGGGATACCGGCCTTGCCACGCTGGCGATCCGCCGTCGGCGAACTGGAGCATGGACAACCTCGGCAGGATGCCGGGGTGGCGCCCATGCCCGCCTATTGGCGGCCCATCTTTTCCAGTTGCTCCTGAACAACGGCGAGCTGGGTCCGGATCTCGTCAAGTTCCTCGGAGGCGACATCCTTCTTGCCATTGCCGTCGGACGAGTCCTGCGCACTTGGCCCGAACGTGCCGGTCATGGCCCTGATGAACGCCTCCTGCTGCGCCTGCATCGCCTCGAAGCCGGGCATCGCCGACAACGGATTGGTCATGCTCTCCATGACTTGCGACTGACCCTTGCGCAGCATCTCGAAGCTCATGGAAAGAAACTGCGGGACAACCGAATGCGCCTGGCTGGTATAGGACCGGACCAGGTCCGTCAGCACGTCCATCGGCAGGACATTCTCGCCTCGGCTCTCATGCTCAGCAATGATCTGCAGGAGGTACTGCCTGGTCACGTCGTCGCCGCTCTTCAGGTCCACGATCTGCACGTCGCGGCCCTCGCGGATGAACCGTGCGATGTCGTCCAGCGTCACGTAATCCGAAGTCTCTGTATTGTAGAGACGTCGGCTGGCATATCTCTTGATCTGCAGTTTCTCTCCTGACATTCGAGTCTCCCGGGAATTCGCCGCATTGCAGCTTACGACTGAATGCCCCGGCGTGAAAGCGCTTTTGCGCGGCGCTACGGTGCCAGAAACCCGGGGCCGGCTTCCGCAAGAAGCGCCTCGGCAAGGTCGCGACCAAGCGCAGGACCATCTTCGACCGGACCCGCCCGCGTTCCAGCATGTGCCTCGCTGCCATCGGGGCGCAGGATCTCCCCCGTCAATCGCAGCCCTCCGTCCCTGACCTCCCCGTAGCCGGCAATCGGCGTTTGGCATGATCCGCCAAGGCGAGCCAGGAATGCACGTTCCGCCTGCATCCTGGCCTCGGTTTCCGGGTGTCGAACGGCATCAATGAGCTGTGCCATGCCGCAGTCATCCTCCCGCCGCTCGATGCCAATGATGCCCTGTCCGACCGCAGGCAGCACGTCATGAACTTCAATCGGCACCACACGAGCGCTGCCTGCAAGCCCGAGTCTCCTCAAGCCCGCCATCGCCAGCAGCGTACCCTTCGCCACGCCACTTTCCAGCTTTCGGAGTCTTGTCTGAACATTGCCCCTGAACTCGACAACATTGAGATCCGGGCGACGGCGCAGCGCCTGGGCGCGACGTCTCGGACTTGACGTTCCCAGAATCGACCCTTCCGGCATGTCAACCAACGCGCCGCCGGAGAGCGAAACGAATGCGTCGCGCACGTCCTCGCTCTGCAGACACGCGTCCATCACCAGACCCTCGGGCTGAACGACCGGCACGTCCTTCATCGAATGCACGGCACAATCGACGCGGCCTTCCAGCAGCGCCTCCTCGATTTCCTTGGTGAACAAGCCCTTGCCGCCGAATTCGCGCAACGGCCGGTCGGTCACGCGATCTCCTGTCGTCCTGATCAACACGATCTCGAGCGCTTCCGGCTCGAGACCGAGCGTCGCGATCAGGAGGTTGCGCACCTCGTTGGCCTGCGCCAGCGCAAGCGGAGTGCCGCGGGTACCGACGCGGCACGGACGGTCACGATCCGGCATCATCATTCTTTGGGGTCTAGTCGCCACCGAGATCCAGGACAATGCTCTCTATTGACAAGCTCTGACCCTGGCCGCAGAGGCGGAGCCATGACCAAGAAGCTGCTGCGCACACTGGCTGGTGAACGGACCGACGTTCCGCCTGTCTGGATGATGCGCCAGGCGGGACGCCACCTGCCTGAGTACAGGGCAACGCGCGCCCGGGCCGGAGACTTCCTTGCCCTCTGCTACACTCCCGAACTCGCCGCCGAGGTGACACTTCAGCCGATCCGCCGCTATGACCTTGATGCGGCGATCCTCTTTGCCGACATCCTCCTTGTCCCGAACGCCCTTGGCCTCGAAGTCCGGTTTGTCGAAGGCGACGGACCCAGGCTCGCAACCGTGACCACGCGCGCGGACCTCGGCGCCCTGCGGACCCCGGACGCCATCCACGACCATCTTGCACCGGTCTATGACACGCTCCGAATCGTTTCCGGCAAGCTGCCATCGAATACCGCGCTCATCGGCTTCGCCGGTGCTCCGTGGACGGTTGCCACTTACATGATCGCTGGAAAGGGCACGCCCGGACAGGGTCCTGCGCACGCGCTCAAGACCGAACAGCCTGGCTTGTTCGAGGCCCTGATCGAACACTTGACGGACACCACGATCTCATATCTTTCGGCCCAGATCGAAGCGGGTGCGGAAGTCGTCAAGCTGTTCGACAGCTGGGCCGGATCGCTTAGAGGCGAGGACTTCGAGAACTATGCAGTCGAGCCCACCCGTCGGATTGTCAGCGCGCTGAAGGCGCGCCATCCAGACGCATCGGTCATTGCATTTCCGCGCGAGGCGGGACAGCGCTACGAGGGATTTGCCCGGCGCACAGGCGTTGACTGCGTAGCCCTCGACAACTCGGTCGACCCTGTCTGGGCGGCCCGCCACGTTCAGAAGGACGGTCCGGTTCAGGGGAACCTCGCGCCACATTTGCTGGTCGCCGGAGGAGACGCGCTCATTCGCGAGACCCGCTCAATCCTGAAAGCCTTCAAGGCTGGCCCGCATGTCTTCAATCTTGGTCACGGCATCACGCCGGACGCGAACCCGGACAACGTTCATCTCATGATCGAAACCGTCCGCAGACGGACCTAGGTCACCCGAATTGACTCGCACGTCTCGGGAACGTGCGCCTCCAGATCTGGAACCTTCTGTCAGGGAAAGCGGCTGGCCTCGTTGAGGACGCGCTGCGCAAGAGCGGACTCGCGTGGCCTCATTCCGCAGTCAGCAGGGGTGGCCTCTTCCTCGAAGACAGCCGCTTGGTCTTGCGCTCGATCCTGAGATCAAGCTCACCGCCCTTGACGCCAACCCTGACAATGCCGCCCTTCGCGAGCTTGCCGAACAGCAGCTCCTCCGCCAATGGCTTCTTGATCTCCTCCTGGATGACTCGCGCAAGCGGCCGAGCGCCCATCTTGTCGTCATAGCCCTTGTTCGCCAGCCACTCGGCAGCCCGCCGCGTCAGCTCGATGTGAACGCCGCGGTCCATCAGCTGCGCCTCAAGCTGGAGGACGAACTTCTCGACGACTTGCAGAATGACCTCCGCCGGAAGAGCGGCGAATGAAATCACGGCGTCAAGCCGGTTCCGGAACTCGGGCGTGAACATGCGTTCGATCGCTTCGGTGTCCTCGCCCTCACGACGGTCGCGGCCAAACCCCACGGCGGCCCGCGCCATGTCAGACGCGCCTGCGTTCGAGGTCATGATCAGGACCACGTTCCGGAAGTTCACGGCCCGGCCGTTGTGATCGGTCAGCTTGCCGTGGTCCATCACCTGGAGCAGGATGTTGAACACGTCCGGATGCGCCTTCTCGATCTCGTCCAGGAGCAGGACGCAATGAGGGTGCTGGTCGACGCCGTCGGTCAGAAGCCCGCCTTGGTCAAAACCGACATAGCCCGGCGGCGCGCCGATCAGCCGACTGACCGCATGCTTCTCCATGTACTCCGACATGTCGAAGCGAAGCAGTTCCACGCCCAGAACGTCCGCGAGTTGCCGCGCCACTTCTGTCTTTCCGACGCCCGTCGGACCCGCGAACAGGTAGTTTCCTATCGGCTTTTCCTGCTCGCGAAGACCCGCGCGGCTGAGCTTGATGGCCGAGGCAAGTGCCTCGATGGCGCGCTCCTGCCCGAATACCACGCGCTTCAGCGAGGCTTCGAGATCCTTCAGGACTGTCGCATCGTCCTTGGACACTTTCTTCGGCGGGATGCGCGCGATCTTGGCCACGACCGTCTCGATCTGCGAGACGTCGATGGTCTTCCGGCGCTTCTTGATCTCCACGAGGCGCTGCGCGGCGCCGGCCTCATCGATCACGTCAATGGCCTTGTCGGGCAACCTTCGGTCATTGATGTAGCGCGCCGAGAGCTCGACCGCCGTCCGGACGGCACCGTCGGTGTACCTGACTGCATGGTGGTCCTCGAAATACGGCTTGAGCCCGAAGAGAATCTGGATCGAGTCATCGACAGACGGTTCGACCACGTCGATCTTCTGGAACCGGCGGGACAGCGCCCGGTCCTTTTCGAATTGTTGGCGGTATTCCTTGTATGTGGTTGATCCCATGCAACGCAACCGCCCGCCCTGCAACGCGGGCTTCAGCAGGTTGGATGCGTCCATGGCGCCGCCCGACGTTGCGCCCGCGCCGATCACGGCATGAATCTCGTCAATGAACAGGATCGCGTCGGGGTGGTCCTCGAGCTCCTGCACGACGGACTTCAGCCGCTCCTCGAAGTCTCCCCGATAGCGCGTGCCCGCCAGCAGCGCACCCATGTCCAGCGAGAAAATCGTGGCTCCATGCAGCACTTCCGGAGTGGTTTTCTCGACGATCTTCTTGGCCAGGCCTTCCGCGATCGCCGTCTTGCCAACCCCCGGGTCGCCAACCAGGAGAGGATTGTTCTTCCGACGCCGGCACAGCACCTGGACGCAACGCTCCGCTTCGTGCTCCCGCCCGATCAGCGGATCGACGTCACCCTTGATCGCCTTCGCGTTCAGGTCCACACAGTATTTCGCGAGCGCCGATTCCTTGTTCTCCTCTTCCTCGGCTTGCCGAACCCCGTTGTCTTCCTCAACCTCGCTCGCGCCTGTCACTGACCGCGTCTCGCCGAATGCCGGATCCTTGGCCACGCCGTGGGCAATGAAGTTCACCGCGTCATAGCGCGTCATGTCCTGGGCCTGGAGGAAGTAGGCGGCGTTTGATTCGCGCTCCGCGAATATCGCCACCAGCACGTTGGCCCCCGTCACTTCCGTCCGGCCGCTTGACTGCACATGGATGGCGGCTCTCTGAATCACGCGCTGGAATGCTGCAGTCGGCACGGCCTCCGATCCGTCGATCCCGGTGACAAGCGACGAAAGATCGTCCTCGATGAACTGCTTCAACGTCCTCTGCAAGTCATCGAGGTCGACGGAGCAGGCCTTCATCACCCTTGCGGCATCCGGTTCGTCGATGAGGGCGAGAAGCAGATGCTCAAGGGTGGCAAGTTCATGGCGGCGGGAATTGGCAATCGCCAGCGCCGCATGAATCGCCCCTTCCAGCGTATTCGAGAAACTTGGCACGCGCAGAGGCTCCTCTACTCAGTTCTCGTCATGACGGCCACGGGCCTCCCGAGGCATTGACCGCACGTGGTCAGGATTCTGCCATAAATCCCGGGCTTCAAGCGTTTTTTCTTCCAGTTGGATCACATTTTTCGGCGACAGCGCCATTTTAGACCGGATTCGAGGCACTTTCGACAGTCATATTCATGATTGGCGTCGGCTGGAAGGCCGTCAGCGGGTTTGAAGGAGGCCGCGTCCTTCTCGAGACCGTGTCCTTCAAGAATGGTCACTTGCACGCCGTTGAGATCAGGCGGCAACGGTCGATGCCACCTGTCCTCCTGCAACGGGTGTCAGTGACTTCACTATCAGCGCCCCGCCCGCGCCTCGCCAATCGAGCGGAGCAGTGTCGTGCCGCCAGCGATTCAAGTGACGGCTTCAGTGTCTTCGCGGACCGCAGTCACGGCCTCCAGTCCGTTGACGCCCGTTCTCAGCAAGAGGAAGCTGGCCGCTCTTGTCCTGGGCCTTGTTGCTGGGGACAGGCGCATTGCAGACCTAGTCAGTGGCCGCCGACCAGGGCGTTCCGCAAGACCCCTCAAGGTTGTCCGGCGCGTTGACCGCTATCGTCCGTTTCGCCCATCCAGGTTCAAGAACGATTCATGGGCAGGCCCGAACCTGCACCGGGTGACCCGATTCATGTCTGAAATGTGCCCGTTGCGGCCCTTCCTGAACGGACAGTGCCGCTCGGAATCTGTTCACGACCTTCAAAACGCGTCCTTTCGGCGACGAATCTCGCCAAACACCTCCGCATCGCTGGCACCGCTCATCCCAAGCCCCGACTTGATCTCCGCGATGCCGGCGCGGAGGAACGGATTGGTCGCAAGCTCCTCCGACAGAAGCGAAGGCACGGTCGGCTTGCCCTTGGAACGAGCCTCGGCGATTCGCGCGATGCGCTCCTGAAGCGCAGAGCTGTCGGGCTCGATGGTGATCGCAAATCGACCGTTCGCCTCGGTGTATTCATGCCCGGAACAAATGGTCGTGTCGTCCGGGAGTTCCGCAATCTTGCTGAGGCTCGCCCACATCTGGTCCATCGTGCCCTCAAACACGCGCCCGCAGCCAAGGGCCATGAGACTGTCGGCGGTGAACGCGACTTTCGCGGCCCGCACGTGGAAGGCGATGTGGCCCACCGTATGCCCCGAAACGTCGAGAACCGCCGTCTCAGTGCCAAGCAGTTCGAACCGGTCGCCATCGGAAACAGCAAGATCAAGTGGAGGCAATCGTGCCGCGTCTGCTGCCGCGCCAACCACACGCACCTCGCGGGACATGCCTGCCTTCAGCTCGTCCAGCCCCTGAACATGGTCTGCATGATGGTGGGTCAGGAGGATGTCCATGACGGTCACGCCACGTGCCGCGATTTCAGAGAGAATCGGCGCAGCCTCCGGCACGTCCACTATGGCCGCGTTTCCACCGCTCATCAGCAGGAACGCGTAATTGTCCTCAAGACATGGAATCGTGACGATCTCAAAAGACATGGCAATACCCTCTCGCGTCGTTATGCTGGCACCAATTGTCGGCTAAAGCTCTCGGGAGAGCAATGCACTTCGACGTGGTCGACCTTGAGGCCTTCTATGGCAAGACCCGTCTCGGACGGATCGCGCGACGCGCCATTCGGGCACGCATGCGCGAACTCTGGCCCGATGCGCGGGGGCTGAATGTCCTGGGATTCGGATTCGCGGTCCCGCTCCTCGGGCCGTACCTCGATGCTGCGCGTCGCGTGACAGCGCTGATGCCCGGTCGGCAGGGCGTGAGGCGCTGGCCGCCCGGGCAGCCGAACGTCTCGGTACTCTGCGAGGAAACCCTGTGGCCAGTCGAAACCGACAGCGTTGACCGGCTGGTCGTCCTTCATGGGTTAGAGGCCAGCGAACACCCGATCGCGCTTCTCGATGAATGCTACCGTGTGCTCGCACCCGAGGGCCGTGGCATCCTTGTCGTGCCGAACCGCGCCGGGCTCTGGTCGAGTCGCGACGCGACGCCTTTCGGATTCGGACGGCCCTACACGCTCGGCCAGCTTGAAGGCATGCTCTCCGCAATCGGCCTTGTGCCGAAACGGCATCTTGCAGCGCTTTACCAGCCACCCAGCGAAAGGCCATTCTGGCTCAGGACCGGCCCGTTCTGGGAAAGGCTGGGCGCACGGGTCGCAAATCGCTTCGCCGGGGGCGTCATTCTCGTCGAAGTCACCAAGCAGGTCCCGGCACCGCCCCGGGCCGGTTTGGCGGAGGCGATCAAGCGTCCCCTCCGCGTCCTGGACGGTATCGCGGTCCCCGGACCCAAGCCGGTCTGAACAGGATCAGGTGGAATCGGCGAGAAGTCGCCACCCGTCTCGCATTTGCAACGCTGCATTCCGTCGCACCCGGACCAAGTGACTGGAATGCGGCGAGAATCGCGTTTCGGGTCAGGTTGCCTACCCTGTTGCGGCGCAGAATTTCCTCTGCTAAATGACCGCTGATCTGCTCGCGGGAATTGCCCGCCGACAATAGCCAATTGCGTCGGCGACCCGGCGGAAGCGGCAGGCTTGGGAAAGGGAACAAGTGTCGGAATCCGCCTCAATTTCTTCGGGAATTGCCGCTCGCTACGCGACGGCCGTTTTCGAGCTGGCGAAGGACGGCGACGGGATCGACAGCCTCGAGCAGGATGTTGACGCGCTGGATGCGGCGCTGTCTGAAAGCGGCGATTTTCGCAGCCTGATACGCTCGCCGATCTATTCCCGCAACGATCAGGAAAGTGCCGTTGCGGCAATCGCCGCGCGCATGGAGCTCTCCGGCACGATGGCGAACGCAATCGGGCTGATGGCGTCAAGGCGCCGTCTATTCGTGCTGCCCCAGCTTGTCATCGCACTCCGTCGGCTCATCGCGGACGAGAGAGGCGAAGTGACCGCCGAGGTGCTCACCGCGTCAATCCTCACCGAAGAGCAGGGAGCAAGGCTTGCCGCCGCGCTCAAGGCGTCCGTCCGCAAGGAAGTGAAGATGAACGTTGCCGTCGATGAAGGCCTGATCGGCGGCCTGGTTGTCAGGGTGGGTTCGAAGATGATCGACACCTCGATCGCATCAAGGCTTGCGGCCCTGCAGAACACAATGAACGAGGTCGGATAGATGACGATCCAAGCAGCAGAGATTTCTGCAATCCTCAAGGAGCAGATCAAGAATTTCGGCCAGGAAGCCGAAGTCGCCGAAGTGGGCCGCGTGCTCAGCGTCGGGGACGGCATTGCCCGGGTCTACGGCCTCGACAACGTCCAGGCTGGCGAAATGGTCGAGTTCCCCGGTGGCATCATGGGGATGGCGCTCAACCTCGAGAGCGACAATGTCGGCATCGTGATCTTCGGCACCGACCGGGACATCAAGGAAGGCGACACGGTCAAGCGCACAAACGCTATCGTGGACGTGCCGGCCGGGGACGCGCTCCTTGGGCGCGTAGTTGACGGTCTCGGCAACCCGCTCGACGACAAGGGCCCGATCAAGACAGCCGAGCGCCGGGTCGCAGACGTGAAGGCGCCCGGCATCATCCCGCGCCGGTCCGTGCATGAGCCCATGGCCACGGGGCTCAAGGCCGTGGACGCCATGATCCCGATCGGCCGGGGCCAGCGGGAACTCATCATCGGCGACCGGCAGACCGGAAAGACCGCCGTGGCGCTGGACACGATCCTGAACCAGAAGTCGTACAACGACGCCGCCGGCGATGACGAAAGCAAGAAGCTCTATTGCGTCTACGTCGCGATCGGACAAAAGCGGTCGACCGTCGCCCAGCTCGTCAGGAAGCTCGAGGAATCCGGCGCGATCGACTACACGATCGTCGTTGCCGCCACCGCATCCGACCCGGCTCCGATGCAGTTCCTCGCGCCCTATGCCGCTACGGCAATGGCGGAGTATTTTCGGGACAACGGCCGCCATGCACTGATCATCTACGACGATCTCTCCAAGCAGGCCGTGTCCTATCGCCAGATGTCGCTCCTGCTCCGCCGCCCGCCCGGACGCGAAGCCTATCCAGGCGACGTATTCTACCTGCACTCTCGGCTTCTCGAACGCTCGGCGAAGCTCAACGAGGACAATGGCGCCGGATCACTGACGGCACTGCCCATAATCGAGACCCAGGGCGGGGATGTGTCGGCCTTTATCCCGACCAACGTGATCTCGATCACCGATGGCCAGATTTTCCTTGAAACGGACCTGTTCTACCAGGGTATCCGTCCGGCGGTAAACACCGGCCTCTCGGTGTCGCGCGTCGGCTCGTCCGCCCAGACCGCCTCGATGAAGTCGGTCGCGGGATCGGTGAAGCTTGAACTTGCCCAGTACCGCGAAATGGCGGCCTTTGCACAGTTCGGCTCGGATCTCGATGCAGCGACACAGCGTCTCCTGAACCGTGGTGCGCGACTGACGGAGCTAATGAAGCAGCCGCAGTACTCGCCGTTGACCAACGCGGAAATCGTCTGCGTCATCTTCTCCGGCATCAACGGATATCTCGACGGGATCGAGGTAGGCGAAGTTGGACGCTTCGAAAGGGGCCTGATCAACCACCTGCGCTCCAAGCACCAGGATCTTCTCGACTGGATCACCGCCGAGGATCCGAAGGTCACCGGCGATGCTTCCGACAGGATCAAGGCGGCCATCGACGAATTCGCCAGCGACTTCTCGTGAACTCTGAACCGGCCTGAAGGACAGCAGGAATGCCAAGTCTCAAGGACCTCAAGACGCGGATCGACTCGGTCAAGTCGACCAGGAAGATCACGCAGGCCATGCAGATGGTCGCAGCCGCCAAGCTGCGCCGCGCCGAGGAAGCCGCGTCGGCGGCACGGCCCTACGCCGAGCGGTTCGACGCCGTTCTGGCCGGATTGGCGCCCGGCATCGGCGAGGACGGCCCGAAGCTCCTGAAGGGCACGGGCTCGGACCAGACCTGGCTTCTCGTGGTCATGACGTCCGAGCGCGGGCTCTGCGGCGGCTTCAACTCCTCGATCGTCAGACTCGCAAAGGCTCGGGCCAAGAGACTTTTCGACGACGGCAAGACGGCAAAGATCCTTACCGTCGGAAAGAAGGGGCGAGAGCAGCTGCGTCGCGAATACGGCGACCACCTTGTCGGACATGTCGATCTCTCTGAGGTGAAGCGCGTCGGCTACGCCAACGCGCAGGACATAGCCTCGGACGTCCTTGGCCGCTTTGACGCCGGGGATTTCGACGTCGCGATGATCTACTTCAACAAGTTCGAGAGCGTCATCTCGCAGGTGCCGCAGGAACTGCAGGTCATCCCTGCAAAGATCGCGACCAGCGAAGACGCGACCGTCTTCGACTATGAACCTGGCGACGAGGAAATCCTGACCGAGCTGCTGCCGCGCGGCGTGGCGACGCAGATCTTTGCGGCGCTGCTGGAAAACGGAGCGTCCGAGCAAGGCGCGCGAATGAGCGCCATGGACAACGCGACCCGCAATGCCGGCGAGATGATCGACAAGCTCACGATCCAGTTCAACCGGACCCGGCAGGCGGTCATCACAAACGAGCTGATTGAAATCATTTCGGGCGCAGAGGCGCTCTGAAGCACCGGAGAACCATAGATGGCAAATGCAAGAGGCAAAGTGACCCAGGTCATCGGCGCTGTCGTCGACGTGCAGTTCGACGACCACCTCCCCGAAATCCTGAATGCGCTGGAGACCGACAACCACGGCAACAGGCTTGTCCTTGAAGTCGCCCAGCACCTCGGCGAAAGCACGGTCCGCACGATTGCAATGGACAGCAGCGAAGGCCTCGTTCGCGGGCAGGATGTCATCGATACCGGCGGCCCGATCACGGTTCCCGTAGGAAACGCGACCCTTGGACGCATCATAAACGTCGTCGGCGCACCGGTGGACGAAGGCGGACCTGTGACGGCAGACGAGCATCGCGCCATCCACCAGCCGGCCCCTGAATTCTCCGAACAGTCGACCGAATCCGAGATCCTCGTGACCGGAATCAAGGTTGTGGACCTTCTCGCTCCCTATGCCAAGGGCGGTAAGATCGGCCTCTTCGGCGGCGCAGGCGTCGGCAAGACGGTCCTGATCATGGAGTTGATCAACAACATCGCCAAGGTTCACTCCGGATTCTCGGTGTTCGCCGGCGTCGGCGAGCGAACCCGCGAAGGCAACGACCTCTATCACGAGATGATAGAATCCAACGTCATCAAGCCGGACAACCTTTCGGAGAGCCAGGTGGCGCTCGTCTATGGCCAGATGAACGAGCCTCCGGGAGCACGCGCCCGCGTCGGCCTGACAGGCCTCACGCTCGCCGAACAGTTCCGTGACCAGTCAGGCACGGACGTCCTGTTCTTCGTCGACAACATTTTCCGCTTCACCCAGGCAGGTTCCGAAGTGTCGGCTCTCCTGGGCCGCATTCCTTCGGCGGTCGGCTATCAGCCCACGCTTGCGACAGACATGGGCGCGCTGCAGGAACGCATCACTTCGACCAAGGCGGGATCGATCACGTCCGTGCAAGCAATCTACGTTCCTGCGGACGACCTGACCGACCCAGCCCCGGCCACGTCGTTTGCACACCTGGATGCAACGACCGTGCTTTCGCGCGCAATTTCGGAACTCGGCATCTACCCCGCCGTCGACCCGCTGGACTCGACGTCGCGAATCCTGGATCCGGCCATTGTCGGCGAGGAACACTACCAGGTGGCACGTGACGTGCAGGGCGTCCTTCAGCGCTACAAGTCGCTGCAGGACATCATCGCGATTCTCGGCATGGATGAACTGTCGGAAGAGGACAAGCTGACGGTCGCTCGCGCACGCAAGATCCAGCGCTTCCTGTCGCAGCCCTTTGACGTGGCCGAAGTCTTTACCGGATCGCCCGGCGTGCAGGTTCCGATCGAGGACACCATTGCCTCGTTCAAGGCGGTGGTCGCCGGAGAGTACGATCACTTGCCCGAGGCGGCCTTCTACATGGTCGGCGGCATCGAGGAAGTGATTGCGAAAGCCGAAAGGCTGGCCGCCGAGGCCGCATAAGGAGCCTGCATGCCTGGCACATTGCAATTCGACCTGGTTTCGCCCGAACGCAGTCTTGCCTCAGCCAAGGCCGTTTCAGTCCTGATCCCTGGCGCTGACGGGGACATGGTGGCCATGCCGGATCATGCTCCGGTGGTGACCGGGCTGCGCCCGGGCATCGTCGCCGCGGAGCTCGACGGAGGCGTGCAGGAATATGTAGTGACCGGGGGCTTTGCCCAGATCACGATGGAAGGCACGACGGTGCTCGCCGACGAGGCGTTGCCGAAGGCGGAAGCCACGCCCGAGTTCCTTGATGAGCGCATCGCCGCCGCGAGAGAAAGCCAGGACGGCTCAGCCGGGGCGGCAGCGGACGAGGCCGCGAAGCGGGTTGCTGACCTTGAGACGCTGAAAGGCATGCTCTGAAGTCTGCATGTGCGCCGAAGTGCGTCTTGCGGCTGGCGCGCCGAAACACCGGAATCAACATTCTTGAAGCGCGAATTCAGTGAAGCGCGGCAACTTGGCGGCCCATTGCGCCATGCCTGGAATGCCCCAACAGGCGATGATTGCCGCTCCTCTCACTCACCAAGAAGTCCTGGACCACCGAGGCATGCTCCCCGCCATGATCCCTGAAAGCTCCTCGTTCGAGATTCCGGTTTCCCGTGAGAGCCAGGAGGACATGCCATGCCCGCGGCAACATCGATGCTGCAGGTTCGAGTGGTCCGGTCGAACGAAATGGCCCAGGCGCGGGCAGTCGGCGTCCTGCCCGGCGCTGACTGCGCAAGTTCGGATGCGGGCGCATCCAGCTGAGGCGTTCCGCCGACATGGATGCGCTTCCTTGCAGGGCCGCTTGAGTCATTCCGCAACGAGGGCACACTTCTGCGCTCGAAGGCCGAAAGCGCCCAAAGTCGCCGAGAATCATGCATGGCACGAAGCGGAACACGCAATCGTCCAGCAACGCGAAGATCCGACTTGGATTTCGTCATTTCCGCGCGTCGCGAAGCGCATGCCCAATTCATCGAAACAAGACGAGAAGAGATCCATGTCTTTGGGCCCTTCCCGGGAGACGTTGCGCTTGTTTCTCGATCGCAAGCCAGCCGCGCTCCCGGAGGAGACGGGTCGCCTCCTCCGGGCGTCGTCCCCGGGACCGACACCGAACGACCTCGTCTTCCCCGACGGGACAGAGAACGTCTGCAGAGCGCGCCTTCCGCGTCGGATCCGTGAGGCCCGGCGGGCGTGCCAGCTGAAGGATCCTCGAACGATCCGGAGCCCGGCTCAAACGTTGTTTGGTCCGAAGTCCATGTAAGGCAGTACGTAGGGCTGCCACTCGAGATCCGTCCGCTTTCCGTACAGCCAGACTTCCTGAAACAGCACGATGCCCATGGGATCGGCCGTTTCCCATTCCGTCATCATCGCCCTGAACGCGTCGCGACGCGCTGCCTTGTCCGGCTCGCTCTCCAGGATGATCCCGTTGGCATTGAACGTGTCGTTCACCCAGCCCCAGCCGCGTCCTTCCATGACCGAGGGCTTGAACAGGCGCCAGAGGATCGTTGCCGGATCCTGCCAGACCATGGTGGCGGACATGTTCCTTATTGAATGGTGGCCGCGCGTGATCTGCCGCCAGTTCTCCCGGATCTGAAGCTCGACGTTGATCCCGACCGCTCTCCACATTTCGCGCAGGACTTCCGCCACGGCAACCTCCGTGTCGATGACGTTGGGCAGGAGCGGATAGTCGATGACCTCGCCATCGTAGCCGGATCTTGCAAGTTCCTCCCTTGCCCTCTCCGGATCATGTTGCGGCAACGGGTAGTCTGCATCGTATACGTCGCCGAAACTCGGGAGCTGCAACCCGTTCGGGACCCTGGCGCGCCCAGCGAACAACGCATCCACCAGCAGCTGCCGGTCGACCGCAAGGCTCAATGCGCGCCGAAAGTGCGCGTTCTTCATCATCGGATGAGCAAAGTCGCCTTGGTTGAAGATCAGGATCCGGAGTTTCGCTCCGGGGCCGCCGACAACCTCGATGTCGTCGTAGTTGTCGATCGTCGAAATCTGGTCGACCGGGACAACGGTGATGACATCGAAGTCCCCGGCGGCAAGGCCGGCGATCCTGCCCGCAACTTCGGGAACTTCGACAAAGGTGAGCGACCGCACGTTGGGTGGTCCGCCCCAGTAGGCGTCGAATGCCTCCAGCACGAACCGGTCGGTGTTGAGATCGGCGACGCTGAACGGCCCGGTGCCGATCGGCATCAATGCCCACTCTCCGTAGCTCGGGGCATCCCGGTAGGCACGCTTGTTGACGATTTCGCTGCTCCACATCGCAAACCGTTGCTCAATGATCGGGTCGACATCCTCCATCACGATCTGCACCGTGTGCTCGTCGAGCACGTTCGCTTCCGAAACGTTCGAAAAGAACTGCGCCAGGCGTACAGGCCCGTCGCCTTCGCGGCGCTCTCGCGAGAACGAGAAGGCGACATCGTCAGCTGTCATCTCGTCGCCGTTGTGGAACCTGACGCCCTTCCTGAGCGTGAAGACGATTTCCCGGTAGCCGTCGATCTCCCAGGAGGTCGCAAGTCCCGGACCAAGCTGCATCCGGTTGTGGAAATCAGGTTCGATCAGCTTGTCGAACACGTTGTACGAGATCGGGACCGTGTAGTCGGCCGTATCGCGGCCAGGACTGATGTTCTCCGGCAGACGCTGCACTCCTACAACAATGTCGCGTCTCTGCTGGGCCCTGGCGGCGCGCGGCAGCATGGTCAGGCCGGCGAGGGCGCCGGCACCCTTGAGAAGTCCCCTCCTGGCTATTGTCAGCATTTCCATTTCCTCCCGTGAGTCAGGCGACAAGGTAGATTCGATTCGTGATCATTCTATCAGACAATATATTTCATTACAATATGTTTGTCTGGTCTTGAAGTCGATTGCACATGAAATGCTGGCTTCACCGCAAATCTCTAAATTGCAAGGCGGATGCGGGCTGCTGAACTTGAATGAAAAGGCAGTACAATTCTTACAAAATGTTTGACTACGTGGTTCGCCTCCTGCATGGTGCCGAATCAAGGAGATTGCCGATGCAAGAAATTTCCAGCAGCCCGGCATTGGTGGACCAGCTGCGTGCCGAGTTCACGACACTGGAGGCCGGCAGCCGCGTGCCAACCATGCGCGATGTCGCGAGCCGGCATGAAGTCAGCGTCTTCGCGGTCCAGCGGGCCTTCGAGCTCCTCAAGGAGGAAGGACTGATACAGAGCTTCGTCGGGCGCGGATCCTTCGTGACCGGAGGCGACATCGCCGAGTCGCGCATTCTCGGACAGGCGCGCGCGGCCCGGGTCCTGATCGTGAGCCACTCGACGCCGAGCCTGCGCGGCTACAAGATTGCCCATTCCCTTCAGACCGAACTCCTGCAGGCGGGCTGCAGGGCTGTCACCGTCAGCTACAGCGATGCCATCGAACTCAGGGACGTGCTCGGCGACGGTCGCTACGATGTGTGCGTGCTCCAGCCAAGGCGGTCAATCCTTCCGGTCGAAGTCCTCGCGATGCTGAAGTCGAAGGCGAAGCACATGATTGTCGAAGGCCGTGAACTCGAACGCCTCGATGTCGATGTGTTCGTGCGGAACAGGGCAAAGAGCATGGCCTTGGCGCTGAACTTCTTGAAGGAGCTCGGACATGAAAGGGTCGGGCTTCTGACCGAGGAGCTCGACGCCGCTGCTGGCTACGCGGACATCGAGAACCACTTCGTGCAGAGCCATGCCTCGCTGCCGGGCGCCGCGGGATCACCAATTGTGCGGGCTGTCGCCCACCAGGGTGACGGAATCCTCGGATCAGAGATCAGCGAAGCCTTGCAGAGGGATCTCGCCAATGTCTCCGAGCTGCCCACGGGGTTCATCGTGTCCGGTCGCTTTGAACCCGCATCGATCAAGGAGGGCTTTCGAGCCGCCGGATTCAAGATCCCGTCGGCCGTCAGTGTCGTGAGCCTGCGCGTGGATACCGAAACTTACCCCGAGGACGCACGTTTCACCTCAGTCGGGCGCACGACCGAACATGTCGTGCAGGGCCTCGTGTCGATGATCGAGTGGCGGTTGTCAAACCCGAACGAGCCGCCGGTGCAGGTGCTGGACAATCCAAGCGTGTTCGCCGGGTTCTCCACGATTCGCGTTGACGGGACGAGCGGCAGCCTGCGCGTCGCGCCCGGTGCATGCTGAGAATCTGGGTTCGTAGATGGAAACGGATAGCATGATGGAAGACACGGCCAAGACGCGCAACGCCGGCACGGCGATGCCCCTGGAGGTCTCCCACCTGACCGTCAGCCTGAATTCCGGAACGAAGAAATTCGCCGTCGTGGAGGATGTGTCGCTGCACGTGCGACCGGGCGAGATCCTCGGTCTCGTGGGCGAGAGCGGTAGCGGAAAGACCGTGACGTGCCTTGCGGCGCTCGGGCTTCTGGGCCCCGGCTGGCAGACGGAAGGTGAAATCCGGCTTGCGCGAACGCGGGTCACCGACGCTGCGGCTGCAGCACAGCTTGGCTCGATACGCGGCCGGGAAGCCGCAATGATCTTTCAGGACGCCAGCGCCTCGCTGAACCCGATCCAGAGGATCGGCAAGCAGATTTCGAATACGGTTGCGCGGCTGCGAAACGTCTCCCTCGGCGAGGCGCGGGAGATCGCGCTGGATCTTCTCAGGCGCGTCGAAATGCCGGATCCGGAAGAACGCTTTCATTCGTACCCGTTCCAGCTTTCCGGCGGCCAGAACCAGAGGGTGATGATTGCGCTTGCGCTGGCAGGGCGTCCCGACCTGCTCTTTGCAGACGAACCCACGACAGCGCTCGATGTCACGGTGCAGTCCCAGATCCTTGAACTGATCAAGTCTCTGCGGGACGAAACCGAAATGGGAGTCGTGTTCGTGACGCACGACCTCGGCGTCGTGAAGGAAGTGTGTGACACGGTCGCGGTCATGTACTCGGGCAGAATCGTGGAGTACGGTTCGGTCAACCGGATCATGAATGCGCCGCGCCATCCCTATACACTGGGGTTGATCGACTCCATGCCGACCCTTTCCGGACATGTCCCGGAAGGCATAGAAGGCCAGGTCCCGCCACCTGACAAAAGGCCCGCAGGCTGTGCATTTGCGCCGCGATGCCACCGGGCGCAGGAACGATGCGGCTTGCAACGGCCGACGTGCACGCCAGGAGACGGGAGCGAAACCGTGGCCTGCTTCTTTCCGCTGGAGGCTGAACTCGACCGGACCGAGCGTTCGGAACATCGGCTGCATTCCCGTCCTGCGCCAGTGGCGGACGCGGACGCGCTCCTGGCATTGAACGATGCGTCCTGCGACTATGCCACGCGCCGTGGCATGTTTCGGGCCGTGTCTGGCATCACGCTGTCGCTCATGGATGGCGACAGCCTTGCGGTGATCGGCGAAAGCGGCAGCGGCAAGTCCACAATCGGCAAGCTCATGCTCGGAATCGAGCCGACAAGCGAAGGAACGGCCGCGTTCGACGGAAGACCGGTTCCCGTGCTGGGCACCGCAGATCACGTTCCCTTCGCACGTAAAGTTCAGCTCGTGCCGCAGAATCCCTTTCTGTCCCTCGATCCCAGGGCCACGATCGGCAGCCAGATCGAGGAACCGCTCGAGATCCACGGAATCGGCACCAGGCGGGAGCGGCATGCCCGGCAATTCGAACTCCTTGACGCAGTCGGCTTGAACCCGGGCCTTGCGACGCGGTACCCCCACGAGATCAGTGGCGGCCAGTGCCAACGAGCGGTGATCGCACGCGCCTTGGCTCTCCAGCCGAGGGTGCTGGTCTGTGACGAGGCCACGGCATCGCTCGACGTGTCGGTTCAGGCGCGGATCATAGAACTCCTGCGCGAACTGCGCGGCACTCACAACCTGTCGATCGTCTTCATCACGCATGACTTGAGACTTGCCCGCTCGCTCTGCGATCACGTCGCCGTCATGCGCTCCGGCCAGCTCGTCGAGCACGGCAGGTCCTCCGCCGTCTTCGGGGCACCGCAGCACCCCTACACCGTGCAGCTGCTGGCATCGATGCCCGACGTCGAGACTGCGGCCACCCGCCCTCAGGAGGTCATGCAATGACCGGATTCGTGATCCGAAAGCTGCTCAGGACGCTCTTTACGCTGTTCCTTGTCGTGACGTTCGTGTTCTTCGTGCTCCGACTAACCGGCGATCCCGTATCGGCCATGATGCCGGACGATACCGACCCGGCGATTCTGGACGAGCTTCGCAAGCAATGGGGTCTGGACCGGCCGCTTGGGGTCCAGTACCTCGAATACTGGGCCAACCTCATTCAAGGTGATTTCGGAAACGCCTACCGGGACGGCAGGCCAGCGATCGAGATCGTCGCCGAACGCATTCCTGCAACGCTGAAACTCACCCTGACAGCGTTTGCGTTCATCGTGATCGCCGGGTTCCCGCTCGGTATATTTGCGGCCGTCAACCGCGGGACCGCAATCGACCGCGGCATCATGACCATTTCGGTAACGGGCTTCAGCTTGCCCAACTTCTTTCTGGGGATCCTGCTGATCTTCCTGCTGTCGGTGACATTTCGATTGCTGCCGGCATACGGCAGCGACCATTGGTACAACCTCATCATGCCGGTCATCACGCTCGGCACCGCCGGCGCCGCCGTCATCGCCCGCTTTGTGCGTTCGTCCATGCTTGAGGTGTTGAACGCGCCCTACATCCGAGCATGCCGGGCGCGCGGCATGACCGAACGCGCAATAATCTGGACCGTGGCGCTTCCCAACGCCGCGATTCCGACGATCACCATCATGGGCTTCATGGTCGGGACGCTCATCGGCGGTTCGATTGTCACTGAAACCGTCTTCGCTTGGCCTGGCATCGGTCGCCTGCTCATCGATGCCGTTACGGCGCGCGAACTGGCAGTGGTGCAGACTGTTGTCATGATGACAGCCGCATCCATGGTGTGATCTTTAGAAGACCAGAGCGCCGCGCAGCGGCACCATTGCCCAGAGACCTTTTCCCCTCTCGATAAGAACGTTATTACAGGAGGTTGCGGTCATCGGCAAGAGGAATTCATGTGCATTGCACATGGGTCAGTCGCGAAAGCCGAACGCGCGAGAGTTGCAAATCCGGGAGAGCCATGTGCAAGAAATAGGCATGGCAGAGCTGCAGGAAAGCGGTCACGGTTGGCATGCGCAAGGTTCTGTGTAATATATTAAGAGTGCCTGTCATGGCTTGAGATACGCTGTTGTGGCGGCCGCCTGCACATGAAGGAGACGACCATGCAAGAGGAGTCCGCGAGGCCCGGGGCCGTCAGGAAGCAGAGGGCCGTCAAGGCGACGGACAGCGAATGGGACATCGTCCGGGAGCGTGCGAAGGCCGCAAGGATGTCCGCGAGCGGCTACGTCGTCCGGCGCGCGCTGGCGCCCGAAATGCCGCCGGGGCCGTCGCTCGCGACGATCGCGGCGCGGCTCGACCGGATCGAGACCGCGGTGCTGACGCTGGCCGAGGTCGAGCGGACGCGGCTGGCGGAGCGCGGCGAGGACGACGGCTGGACGGCGGCGCTCCGGAAGGTCGAGCTCCGGCTCCGCACGGAACGTGCGGTCTCGGGAGATGCGGAGGGTCGGCGATGAGCCTGAACAGGGGACGCCCGGTCTACTGCAGGGATCCCGCTGACCGGGAGCGGATCAGGAAGCGGGCGGCCTCGGTCGGCGTGAGCGTCTCCGAGTTCGTGATGACCTGCGCCCTGCACGACGTCAGTCCCGAGCCGCCCCCGCCGCTCGTGCTCACGCCCGAGGAGCAGCGGGAGCTCCTGGCGAACGTTCGCGAGCTGCAGCGGCGCGTCGTCGGGATCTTCCTCGCACGGGCGGACGGCGGGCCGCCGATGGTCGAGGCGGTCCAGCTCCTCTACCAGCTGGAGAACGGAGAGCTTCCCTTCGACATCAGGGACCCGGAATCGGGTGACCCCGAATGACGCGGGCACGGACCGGGCCGGAGAGCAAGACCTTCCACGTCTCGTGTTCCGACGTGCAGTGGGAGGAGGCGAAGCGGCGGGCCGCCGCCGCCGGCATGAAGACGTCGCCCTGGCTCGTCGAGCGGGCGCTGGAGGCGGACCTGTCTATCTTCGACGTGCGCCCGGAACCGGAGCGGCTGGTGCTGAGCGCCGAGGACCAGAACCTGCTCTCCCACCAGGTCGACTTCATCCTGAAGGTGATCGGGTCCTCTCCCGACCCTGCCTGGCTCGAGAGGCTCGGCAACCAGGTCGAGTTCCTGCGCGACGCGAAGGTGACTGAGATGATTGCCGACGGGAGGGTCGACGAACTGTTCCTTGCCTTCGAGAAGCTGTTCGGGCCCGAGAACGCGGAGAGGCTCCTGGCGAAGGCCGTCAAGGCGTGGCACGGGGCGAAGTCGGTCGAGGTCAGGATCGGCGGCCCGACGAGGCGGGCGTGACCCGTCCGGGCCGGCCGCCTTGGCGCGCTTTCCCGAAAGGCGGTCCTGATTCCCGCACGCATTGGAATTCGGGAGGGAACCGCTTTCCGGAACCGCCCGTTTCCGGCACGAAACCTGCTTGAGGGACAGGCCGTATCCGTCCGGCCCGGCCGAAGCAGGCGAGTTCGCCTATCGCCCGATGTCGATCTCCGCGCCCATGTGGCGCGACTTGCTGCGGATCCGTTCCAGCTCCCTCTCGCGCTCCATCTTCTTCTTGTGCGCCGCCTCCACCTCCTTGCGGACGGGCGCGTCGCGCCTGATCGTGTCCGAAACCGCCGCCGCCGTCTCGCGCAGCCGCCTCTCCAGCCCTGGAACCCGGGCAAGATGCCGGTCGTAGCGTTCCCTGTCGCCCAGGACGTCCCGGAGCGACGCGACGCTTCGCGCGGCCTCGCGTTTCCACCTCGGATAGGGGTGCATCCTCTCGACGAACGCACTGCCGCCCTCCTCTCGCTCCCTGAGGGCCTTGGCGAGATCGTGGTCGATGAACCGGAGACGCGCCTGTTCGGCCCGCATGTCGCGGAGCGTCGATCTTTCGTCGACCGCGAACCAGTTGAACTCGGGACTCCTGCCCGGGCCGGAGTCCAGTCCCTTGACGAAGGCGTCGTAGCCCTCGACGAAGAAGCGGTGGCATCCCTGCTCCTCCGCCCTGTCGAGGATTCCCTCCCAGGCCTTGAGGCTTCGTGCGTCCAGCGCGTCGGTGTCGGGCGCCGCGTGCAAGCGTGCCAGCGCCTTCTCCAGCGTCTTCCGGTCGTCCGGCGTGAGGAGCGGGTCCCTGGCCAGGCGCTCCCCCCGCTCGATCATCTTCGGGGCGGACCTTGCCCAGCGTCCGTAGCTGCTGACCCGGCCCTTGCCGAGCGGCCTGTCCGGCCGCCGCCGCGCGGCCCTGTCGATGATTTCCCGTCTCCGGGCCACGAAGTCCGTCACCTCCCTGACGCCCTGCCGGATCTCGCGGTCCCTCGCGTCCAGCCTGGGCAGTTCCTCCACCATTCCCGCGAGGTCCGGGGGCAGGTCGTGGCCCGCGCTTCCGAGCCGCTCCATGAAGCGGTCGTAGCCCGGCGCGCGGAAAGGAAGGCAGCCCTCCCGTTCGGCCTCCGCCATGAGCGCCTCCCGGTCCCTCTGCAGGTCGCCGATAAGCTCCTGCCGCGAGAGCCGCGAGTTCAGGATGCCGAGGGCCGCCGCCAGCGGCACCCGGATCCCTTCGCGCTCGGCCTTGCCGGACAGGCGGTGGTCGCGCAGCAGGTCCTCCGCCTCGGCCATGGCCTTGCGCGCGGCCTTCCCGGGCGCCTCGGAGCCGTCGAGGCCCTTCCCGATCTCCCTGGCCACGCCCTGGAGCCGCCCCCATCGCTGCCGCAGGGATTCGCACTCCCGCGCGGCGTCGGCCGTCGCCTTCGGAAGCGTGCCCGCGTGTTCCAGCGCGAAGTCCGCGGTCCGCGCGAGCAGCGCCCCGGTCTCCGGAAGGAAGGCGACGTGCTCGCCCTTCAGCCCGTCCTTGATCCTGGAGCCAAGCCAGTCATGCTCGATCACGGACAGCTCCCGCTCCGCCCGCTGGATTCTCGGGCCAACCCAGTCGAGCCGGTCGCCAAGCTCGCGCATCCGCATTCCGCATTCGCTCACGAATTCCGCGAGCGGCTTCGACATCGCCTCCGGATGCCTCTCCGCGAACTCGCCGGCCTTCTTCAGGAGCGCGCCGGCCCCCGGCTGGACTGCGACGTTCCGGCCCTCCGACCGTGCCCGATGGCGCAGGCCTTGGAGCATGCCCTCCAGCGCGTCGAGATCCAGCCCCCGGACATGGCCATCGTGGTCCGCCAGGATCCGCGCGATCTCCTCCGGCGCATCGCCGCCCTCGGCTTCCGCGCGCTGGCGGAGCCGGTCCAAAAGCTCCTCGGCTTCCTCGGCCATGAAGGGGGAGATTCCGTCGCGTTCCGCCTCCGCCTCCAGCGCCCGCCACTCCCGCAGCGCCGGACGCAGCGGCTCCTTCCGCGAGACCTCGCGTTCCAGCCGGTGCAGCGCGTGGCCCGTCGCCTCCAGCGCCGAATGCGACACGCCGATCTCCTGCTCCAGGCGGTGCACGAGCTCCTGCGTGTCGTCGGTCAGCAGAACGAAACCGTCGCGGGCGCGGCTCATCTCCACGTAGAGCAGCGCGCGGTCCGTCATCATGCTGGTCGCGTCCAGGACCGCGATCACGTTGTCCGTCGTCAGGCCCTGCGCGCGGTGCACCGTCGAGGTCCAGGCGTGGTCGACGTGCCGCAGGCCGTCGTCGTCGGTCCTGAACGACAGCCGCCGCCCGCCTTCGAGCCGGATGCGGACGCGCTTCCGCCCGATCTCCTCGATCGTGCCGCGCTCGCCGTTCACGACGCCCGGTTCCCCGAGATTGCGCGTGAAGACGATCTCGTCCCCCGCCCGCAGCGAGATCGGGCGGGTCTCGAACACGGAGACGTTGTGGGAGGCATTGCCCGAGGGCCTGAACCCGCCCTTGGCCCCGCGCCGCTCCAGCGCGATGCCGTCCTCGCCGCTGCCGGTGACCCGCCAGGCCTCGCCCTTCCTGAGGCCGTAGACGTCACGGTTCGCGACCACGACGTCGCCAGGCAGGTAGCTCTGCGGGTCGGCGGCCAGGACCCGGGTCAGCCGGCGGTCCACGAAGCGCTCGGTCTCCAGAGACCGGCCGCCGAGGACGCCCTCCTCGGCAAGCCCCTTGCGAAGGACGGCGGTGGTCTCCTCCCGCTGCGCGTGGGTCGGCGCGAGGATCACGGTCCGTCTCCGCGCCTCCGGCGGAAGCGCAAGCCAGAGATTGGCCGCCGTCTCCGGCAGCCTGTCCGGCGGAAGCTCCTTCACGTCGCCGCCGAGGCTCCGGACCGCGAGATCCGCGTCCCCCGCGACCATGTGCGTCACGGCGGCCTTGAGATCGACGGACCGCTGCCTGAGGATGTCGTCCATGCGGGCCGTCTCCATGCCCGCCTCCTGCAGCAGCCGGAACGGCTGGCCCGCCTCGACCGACCTCAATTGGAGCCTGTCGCCGACGAGCGCGAGCCGGGAGGCCCCGAGCCTCTCCGCGACGTTCTGCAGGCTGCGCATCTGGACCGTGCCGATCATGGACGCCTCGTCGACCACGATCACGGCGCCCCGGAACCGCTCGCGGGCCTCCCGCAGCTCCGGGCCGTCGGCATCACCGAGATCCCCGTAGCGCGCCAGCATCCATTGCAACGTGGTCGTGCCGATCCCGGACTCAAGGGCCATGACGCGGGCCGCCGCCGAGGACGGGGCGAGGCCGATCACCGGGCGGTCCCCGGCCAGACGGACGACCTCCTTCAGCATGCGGGTCTTGCCGGTGCCCGCGAATCCCTGGACGCCGACGATCCTGTCATTGGACAGCAGGATCGTCCGGACCGCGTCCCGCTGGCCGTCGGTCAGCGAAGTCGCGTCAAGCCGAACGGCGACGTCCCCTTCTTCGGCCAGCGGCGCGGCCTTGCCCCGGCCCTCCCGCATGGCGGCGATCACGTCGCGTTCCGCCTCGAGTGTCTGCCGGGTTGTCAGGTCGCCCGACTTCGTGTCCACCAGGTTCCTGTCGACACGGAGCCGGTCGATGGCCGCCTCCAGCTCCCCGTGCGAATGCCGTCCCGGATCCCGTCCCAGCGCGGCGGCGAGCAGGTCCGTTCGCCTGAAGACGCACTGGCGTTCCTCCAGGTGCGCCGTCGCCTGCCAGACGGCCTCCAGCGGCGACAGCCTTGGCTGCTCCGTCGCCCGGTCGGGCCGTGCCTTCCGGTCCCTCCGTACCTCGACGAGGCCGAGCGCCTCGGCCCGCTGCCGCCAGAGCTTCACCAGCTCGCCCTTGACCGGCTCGACCTTCCTGCCTCTTGTGGCGAGGGTGGCCGCCTGCGCGTTCGCGGTCGTGTACTCCAGGCCCGCATCCTCCATGTGCTTCAGGATGTCCTGCCTGCGGGTCGAGAACGCCTCCAGCCACTCCCGCGACCATCCGGCGATCTCGAAGCTCGGCAGGCCGCCCACCGTCGTCGGCACCAGTTCGTAGCCGAGTTCCCGCAGCCGCCTCGCCAGGTCGTTGCGGTACCACGCGCCGAACACGCGCCGGTTCCGCTTCAGCAGCGTCGGCTCGACGCTGCGCCAATCGCCTTCCATGTTGCGCGTCATGTTCGCGACCACGGCATGCGTGTGGAGCTGCGGGTCGTTGTTGCGGCTCGCCATGTGCCGGAACGTGGCCGCGACCAGCCCGTCCGCCGCCTCGCGCGGCCGCCGTCCCGTCGCCGGGTCGTAGCCACGGGTCTGGAGGTGCTCGCCCTCGATCCAGTCGAGCGTCGCGCGGACGGCCTCGTCATGGGCGTGCATCACCGCCCGCCTGCCCCTGTACAAGGCCTCCAGCGAGACCGACTTCGGGGCCGAGAACGTCATGTCCCAGCCGGGACGGTGCTGGCGCTCGCCGTCGATGACGCGCCCCAGCGTGATGTCCGTGCCGGGGACCTCGCCCGACAGGATCGAGATGAACTTCCGCTTGCCAACGCGCTGGCCCAGCCCCAGGGCCTCGGCTCCCTCGCCGTGCCAGCGGTTGGCGGAGCGGTGGGAGCTGTCGTTCCGGGCGAGGTACTCGTGCAGGAAGTAGCCGAACGCCTGCTCGGCGCTGGCAAGCTGGCGCGGCCCGGACAGCATCAGGCGGCCTTGGCGGCGGGCGGGGGGGATTGCGGAAACTTCCGTGGAAACCTGGTCACGAAACGCCCTTGCGGAAACCGCCGGTTCCCGCGTGCCGGGCTAGCGGATCCCGTTCCCTCGCGCAGGAACTTCGCGTTCCATGACGGAGTGACCGGACGCTCTTGGCCGGTCGCTCTACAAGGATCGTGCCCAGTAGTGGCATTGCGAAGACCTTGGGCCGCCATCAACCGCGGCGCAGTGCCGTCAACGGGAAATGCGACATGACGGTCCGTCTCCCGGCCAACTGGGCTCATGTGTGGAGCCAAGACGGAACGGGCGCACTTGTCCGCAGTCTCTCTCGTCGCTTCGGCAGGTTCGATCATCGGGCTGGCATCCCGCATTCGGCGGCGCTGGCTGGGAACGAACTGTCGCGCAAGTCTGGCGGGCGCGCAAGTGTTGGAAGCCGCTCGAACCGCTCAGCCGCGCTTCAGGCGGCGACCTTCCTGCGACGGAGAGTTGCCGCCGGTGCCAGTGGCGCTTCTGCATATGGGGCAGGTCGATGAGGCGGAAATCGCCGTCAGTTCGCCTTGACTGACGTTCCTCGATTGGAATGAGCGCGCTTTCCGTGCTGGCATAGAAGGTGAGTTGCCTCCCGACCTGCCTCGAAGTCAGTCGCCAATCGGTCTCGGGCCCGTGTCTTCGGAGATCGAGACCATCGAGGTGCGAATGCGGCGCATGTATTACTTCACCGACTCCGGCCGCTTGCGGGCCGTGCCCGCCGAGAGCAAATCGATTATGGCAATAACCATCCAAATCGTCGACACCGTAAGGCCGGTTGGCAACTGATCTGCGATTCAGCTGGCTCGATGCCATCAGTGCCGCAAAGCAAGCCGAGCCGGCACCAAAGGGATTGTGAGCATGTGGCAAGATGAATGCAGACAGGACGGCACACTGAAGCCAAGCGGGCGTCGCAACACTTTGGGGATATTTTGAAAGGTAAAAATTTGCCTCACACGGAATCTTCGCGCCGGATCGCGAAAGGCCGGAAAAACGCCGCCCGGATTTCGTCCATCGACAGCCCCGGCATGTCAATTTCCTCTTCCATCTCCGCCTTGCTCGGCTGATAGCTGCTGGGCTTCAGGACCAGTTCCCCCGGCTCTGGAATCAGGCGAGGCTCGCGGGGTTTTGCCTTCTTGATCATGCTCGAACCCTGCTGCCGTCCGATCCTTAAGTCAACTCTTGACTCTTGTCGACGCATGGGCGGAATCTCCCCGCGCCAACACTATTCCAAGTCCGGCCCACTGGGCCGGGTTACCTGTTGAATAAGCCTAACCCGGTGCGGGGTAGCTCCCCACGCCTTGGCGAATAGGCAGGATTCACTTCCCTTGGACTTGGAAAGTGTTGGCAACGGCCCGGCACCCGCCGCGCCGTGTGACAACAACGGAGTAGTCCAATGACAAGATACGGAACACTTGCCGCGACCGTTGCGGCAACCGCGATGCTTGCAGGCTGCGGAGGCGGCGGCGGTGGCGAAACCGGCACCACGAAACCGCCCAAGGCTGCCGACCCGGCCAAGACTTTGGCACAGGTCTATAACGACGGAAAGATCTTGAACGCGACACACACCACGGCCGCTAGAATAGACACCAGAAACGGGACTGTCGAGGGGGAGAAATGGTCCGAATTCTCAGTACAAGGGCAAAGCGCAACCAACGACTTTTGGCTTACACTTGAAGGTTTTACGAACACGTTCACTGACGAAGAGCGTTCGGAAGATTGGATATGGCAATGGGAATCAATGGACGATCCCGGCATGTATTTTGAGTGCTGGACATGTCCTGATGCCACCTGGCTATGGGCCACTCATGCCGGACGACGTATCGCTGCAAGCACCAACCAGTTTACGAACGGCTTTGCGATAATCGGACTGCCAACTGCAAACTTTGACAACGTGCCCGTCAGAGCCACCTACCAAAGTGTCCGAGGATCACAGGGACGCTTTGGCGCAATTCTGTACATGAGGCCCGCAGAAAACTACGACATAGAAGACAGAGAAGTCTACTTTGGAGACACCGCACTGGTCGCAGACTTCACGAACCAGACCCTTTCCGGCAGGTTGTTCAACTTCGAGGACGAAAACGGCGAACTTTGGAGCGCATTTGAGCTCGAAATGCCGGAAACCACCTTCAACACAGAAGGCTTCTCCGACCACTTCGACGTTTCCGGCGTGCGATCTGGCGTGTCATCGCTCGCCTACGAAGGCTCATTCTACGGGCCTGAGGCCCAGGAGATCGGAGGCGTCATATCGGGAACAGTCGTCGGGGGCGACAACAGCACCATATTTTTGACGACGGGCATGTTCGCTGGCACCCAATAGCCCCGCTCCCCGGCCAGACAGCGCCGGGAATGGCTTCCGAAAAGCCGAATGCCCGGAACGTCCAGGAAAGGCTGGCAAATTCCAGAAGCATCGCAATTTGTTGGTTTTTCTGTAAACGGGCCAGAGTCAGGCTAATCAACCTTTCGGCTGATGGCAGTCTGCAGTGAACCTGACTTCCGCGTCAAAATGCTTGGCGCAGAAGGATGTGGCGTGCCCCGCATCATTGGGCTTCAATTCAACGTCGTCACATGGCGTGTGGGGAGCCCCCTTGCATTCTTCGAGAAGTTTCTTGGAAAGCCCTTGGTCTTTGTGAGCCAAGAGCTTAAGGACTCGCTTCACGTCGTCTTCGGACTGGAACCAAGAAGTTTCGGTCTTCCGGTGGTTGTCCTTCCAATATGTGATGGTCCATTGCGATTCATTGGCCGGGTGCATTTGGCTTTCTCCTCTTTCGGCTTCAAATTTGCCAAGTGCCGCTTGCCCCAAGTTCAGGGGAGGGGCAAGGTCTCATCCTCCAGCCCCGGCTATGTCTGTGCATGAGCCAATGTTCCCGCATTCCTTCGCCGCGCCCGCCCGTGTCTGGCACTCCCCACACTGACCGCTTGCGAGTCAGAGTGGGGGTTGTGCCTTTGCGGGTACGGGCGCAAGGCTAGCCTGCTTCAACTGATCCGTCTTTCGGCGCACCCATGCTTACCCGTCCTTGCCTGCGGCCATTGGAGGAAAGCCTCAAGCACCAACGCTCTTGCCTTTTGAGATAGTCCTGCAAGCCCTGTCTGTCTTGCGATCGTTGTCGTCGGCCCGTCGCGCTCGCGGCAAATATGTCACACATTAGGTCAGCATGCCTGCCCCAACCCGTCAAGGAAGCCGAAATGGAAATTTGATGGCCGAAGCGCTATACTGGTGCTCAGGGAGACGCGAACCCTGGAGTGAACAAGCAAGTGGCAAGATCAAGAAATTGGGAAAGAGCAAACCAGCGTGAGCGCAACAGAAACAAGAACAAGACCGAAGCGGTAGACTGGCCCAGGAGAACGGAAGGGAGGACGCTTGGCCTTGACGCCTTGATGGAAAACAAGGCGAGGCGTAACGCGATACTTGCCGGTCTGCCAAAGCCGCCGTGGGAAGAGACGAACATGGCGTCACGCCGCATATGACTGGCGTGGTAAAGACAAGGGAAGGATTTGGATCCCCAACACTTTTGTCAATTCGCCTTGGATCGTGGTCTCGAAAAATGAGCGGCGAATTCCCCGGGCATCGGAGAGCGGCAAGGGCATGAAGTGATGGTGGGGTCTCTTGGCGGCCATCTGCCGGCAAGTTCCGGCGGGATTCCACAGCCTTCAGTCTTACGTGGTCTTGCGTCTTGAGTCTTGCAAGCTTCATTGCCCTCACCTATGCCCCAGTCTATTCTTGGGGACATAGCCAAAGAGGTGGGCATGCACACGCATTTGCTGAAGGGTGCGGATCGGGTCGGAGGATGGCGCAATCACTTCAAGCGAACCGAGCGTTGGCAGCGACGTGCTGCCATTGCGCTGGAAGACATGCCGTATACGAAGTTTCATGATGCTTTAGATTTCGCTTTAGCCTACTTCGTCTGGGCTCACTCGCTGAGAGAATGGCTCTTGAAAGATGGAGTGGTGACGAGACAAGAGTTGGATTGCCGCCTTGAAGAGGAAGACACTTGGCCCATTGTCAAGGACTTAGCCAACAGATCCCGGCACTTCGTCATTGACAGAAGCCCTACCGACGCGGAATGGTCGATGTCACAAGAGTACAGTTCCTTCTCAGCCCGCTTCGAAGGGCGCGAAAGAGTGCATGCGAATCTTTACTATGGTGGACAGAAGCATCGCCTGATTGGCGTCGTCGCGTCATCAGGGGCAATGTGGCGACGCGTTCTGGTCGCGGTCGGGATGGACGTAGATTCCATAACCAATTGACTGGATCAACGAGAGTGGCTGTGACGTCGCGTTCGCGAAGGTGGCCCGCAGTCACCGAACAGCCGTAGCAGGGAGACGAAACGGTAGAGGTCAGGCGGCCTCCCGTGCCTCCCGCAAGGCGCGGTTGAAGAAATGGCGCGTTGCCTTGTCACGCGCTTCCGGATCGGAAAGCACGATGTTCCGCATCTCGTTGTCCCGCTGGAACATGCGGATCGCGCCCTGGAAGAACGCGTCCGCGAATGCCGAATACACCACGTCCGGAGGGTTTTTGCGCAGCATTTCGGACAGGTCGTCGTCGAGAATGTCCTGCTTGACCTGCTCGAAGCGGATCATGTCGGCCTCGGAAAACCGGGTGCCGTGACGGTCGTTGAATGCCCGCACGAGCTCGGATAGCTCCTTCTTCTCGTCCTCGGTGTAGGGCTTCGCGCCAAATGCGCTGATGGCCGCAATATTTTCGGTGTCGCCAGCTGACAGGGAGGCACTCCCTTCCTCCTTCTTGTCCACCCTGAACGCCTGAAGGCTGAGCATCTCCTCCGTGACCTCGATCTCGGGCGGAAGCTCGCGGTTCGGCAGCAGGCGGGAAAGCCAGCTGCCATAGCATGCCAGCTTCTCAAGGCTCGTGTCTTCGAGCGAGACGACCTGCGCGATGAAGGCGTAGAAGCGATTGAAGCTCCTCAGGAGCTGGCGGAACTCTTCCTGCCGTCCCGCGTCGTCGTCGGCCTCGAAGCGGATGACGGCCTCCCGTACGAGTCCTTCGAGGCGTGGTCTGTCCGATGCGCCGAGCGGTCCCTTGAACCAGGTCTGCGCGAAACGCTCGATCTCGTCCTTGTCGAGATAGCCGAACTTGAAGAGCCGCCCTTCCAAGTCATAGACTTGGTTGGGATCGGACATCGCCTCGACGGCGGTGGCCTCGTGGTACGGCCGGAAGGCTTCCTGGATTTCCTCGACCGAATTCTGAAAGTCGAGGATGAAGGTGCGTTCTTTGCCGGCCCGCGTCCTGTTGAGCCGGGAGAGCGTCTGCACCGCCTGGAGGCCTGAGAGCTTGCGGTCGACATACATGGCGCAAAGCTTGGGCTGGTCGAACCCCGTCTGGTATTTCTCGGCCACGATCAGGATGTGATAGGTGTCGGGGTAAGGCGTCCCGTCAGGCTTGACGCCGTCGAAGCGGCCTGGAAGCTCGGTCGCGGAAAATCCGTTCAGGTCCGCCTCGGTGGTCGCCTCGCCGTTCACATCAAGTTCGCCCGAGAAAGCGACAAGTGCATTCAGGTCGTCATAGCCTTGGTCCTTGAAGTAGTTCGTCACGCCAGAGAAGTACTTGCGCGCGTGTTCGCGGCTCTGGGTGACGATCATCGCCTTCGCCTCACCGTCCAGCTCGCCCATGACGTGGCGGCGGAAGTGCTCGACGATGATCTCCACCTTCTGGCCGATGGCGGTAGCGTGCAGGCTGGCGTAACGGGCAACCTCGCGTTGCCCTCTCCGCTTGTACAGCTCGGGATCGTCCACGATAGCCTTTTCCAGCTGATAGTAGGCGTTGTAGGTCATGCAGTTCTGCAGCACGTCGAGAATGAACCTCTCCTCGATGGCCTGCCGCATGGAGTAGAGGTGGAACGGACGGGGAAGGCCGTCCTCGCCCTTCTCGCCGAAGCGCTCCAGGGTGACGTTGCGCGGCGTGGCCGTGAATGCAATGAAGCTGATGTTCGCCTGCGGACCGCGTGCTTTCTGGTACTCGGCGATCAGGTCCTCCACGTCCTCGCTTGAGCTGGCCTCGCGCGTCAGCGCGTCCGTCATGGCCTGGGCGCTCTTGCCCGACTGGGACGAGTGCGCCTCGTCCACGACGACGGCAAACGTGCGGTGTCCCTGACCCGAAAGCTCGGCCAGGTGATCTGTCGAGAACTTCTGGATTGTGGTGACGATGATCCGTGCGCCGCTGGCGATGGCGTTCTTCAGCTGGCGCGATGTGCCGTCGATCTTCCTCACGACGCCGGCCGTCTGCTCGAACTGCGTCACCGTGCTTTGAAGCTGCCTGTCGAGCACGACGCGGTCGGTCACGATGATCGCGGCATTGAAGACCGGCCTGTCGGCGGCGTCATGCAGGTTGATCGCATGGTGCGCCAGCCAGCCGATCGTGTTCGACTTGCCCGATCCCGCCGAATGCTGGATCAGGTAGTTGGAGCCGGTGCCATGCTCCCTAGCATGGGCCATGATCCTGCGCACCGCATCGAGCTGCTGGAAGCGCGGGAAGATCATAGTCTCGTCCTTGCCCCTGACGTCCAGGTGCATGAACTGCCCGATGACGTCGATGAGAACCGAACGGGACAGGATTGCCTCGCCCCACGAGCCTGCCTTGTAGAGGTAGGCAATCCGGTGCTCGCCCTGGACGTCCGCGTTTCCCGCTCCCCCGTCCCGCCCGCGGTTGAACGGCAGGAAACGCGTCTTCCCGTTCATGAGCCGCGTCGTCATCGAGACGTTGTCCTCATCGAGCGCGAAGTGAACGAGCGCGCCGCGCTTGAAGGTCAGAAGCGGCTCGCCTGCGTGAGAGCGGTCGGTGCGATACTGTTTCTCGGCATGCCGGAAGGTCGTGCCCGTCAGGAGGTTCTTGACCTCCATCGTCGCGACGGGCAGGCCGTTCAGGAAGAGCACCACGTCAATCCGGTTGCCGTGTTTCGTGCTGTATTCAACCTCCTTCATGAACGAGAGGATGTTGGCCTTGTATTCCGCGACGCGCTTGGGCTCCAGCCCGCTGGCCGGGCGGAAATGGCAGAGCGAGAACCTGATGCCGGGCACGATCTTCATGCCCTGGCGCAGCACGTCAAGCAGGCCGCGACCCTTCAATGCCCTTTCCAGCTGCTTGAAGAAAGTGTCCTCTGCGGAGGTCGCGTAATGCTGGGTGAGTCTGTCCCACGGATCCGGCTGCGTGTCCTGGACGAAGCGCAGCACGAGCGCCCTGTCCATCGCGAGTGCGCGGTCGTAATCCAACTTCGGATCACGGCGCTCATAGCCTTCGCCCCTCTCAAGCTCCTCGACGAGACTCTCCTGCAGGATCCTTTCCTTGTGGAGACCGTTAGCGGCGTGTGGCGTCATTTCGTGGATGTCCCCTTTCCGCAGGCGACCATTGCAAAGGTTCCCGTAAGGGCGATTTTCAAGGCCGCCATGACGGATTCCAGATGATGGAGGTCTACGTGAAATTCGCCATCGATCCACTGATCCTCTTTGGTCCGCGTGTCGTAATTCGTGCTGTAACGAAACGCGGTGGATTTGGGGTCGACGGCTCCAAGCTCCTTCATCCGCGTGACAATCCACTCAGGACAGTCAGCGCCGGACACTTCCCTGATGAAGGCACGGTATTCTTCGGCCAGTGTATCCAGACTGTGCGTCTTGGCTGCGTCCTGCAAGATTGCCTTGAGAAACAGTTCGATGGAATGCCGGTAGAGGTAGAGAACAGGGTTGGCGACATCGCAATCTGCAACGTCCCTGTTCTTGATACAGTTCACCAGATGGCAGGCCGCGTCAAAATACTGCTGGCCAATGTGCTGGTACTCGTGGTTGGCCATGCCGCCGACCATGAATCCGAGAGGCTCCGACCATTCGTTTGGGCGCTCAAGCTCTGCTGTCGGCTTCTCGAACAGAGGGCGGTGCATGTGATCGTCGGTGAAGACCGTCATGAATTTACGTGTGTGGGGGCCCAGATCTGCTTCAAGGGCAGCATGGTTCGCGTCTCGTCGGAAAGTTCGCCATAGGTGCGGAACAGCGCCTTCAGAAGGTCCGGCATCTGCCAAAGGCGGAGCTTGAAGAAATTGTTGTCCAGTTCCTTCTGTGCGGCGGCGTTCACGCCGCCTAAGCTGACCAGGAGCCCTGTCTGCGCCTGCGTGTTCGAAACGGAACCGATCAGGCGCAGCACCACGTCATGATTGGCCGCGCCGTCGCCGGACTTCACCTGAACGCAGATGCGGTCCTCACCAAGGCCAAGTGCGCCGCCAGCGGCCAGAATGTCGACGCCGCCATCGGGACCAGGCGGCGACACCGTGGTGATGTAACCCTCGACGCGCATGATCTCGGCGACCAGGTCCGCAAGGGCATGGCCTGCGAACTCGGACTTGACCAGCGAGATGATCTGCTGGTTCGCGATGTCCTCGATGTCGGTCAGGTAGTCTTCGGCCTCGGCCTCGTCATCCACTGGCACGTTCGAGTGCCCAGGCTTCGTTGCCTGCCCCTGCTTGCCCAGAAGCGAGCCAGGGTCGCGGCCTGTCTCAAGAACAGCTTGCACGCGTTCAAGCGCCGAGTTGCGCTTGATCTGGCAGATGGTCATGAACGCCCCGAAGGAGTGTCTCAGGTCTTGCTTGAAGGTGTCGCGGGGCAGAGACTCTCCTTTCCACTGCACGGTGCGGGAGTGCTTGAAGTCGCTCGAACCGTCGAACCGGTAGCCGCCCGTCACAATCCCTATGGCCACGCCGTTGGTGACCTTGCGTGGCATCACGACCAGGTCGCCATTCTCGATCCTGTTGACAAACTGGTTGAGCTGGGCGGCGAAATTGCGCAGCCGATTCCTGCCTTCGTCGGGCAGCACATCCAGAAGATGGCCGAGTATTGCGTCACGGCTGTCGAGCGCGGTCAGGTCCCCGGCTTCCAGGAATCCGGGAAACAGCCTGCCCTGGTCGATGGCCGCGAGTTCCCGCTCTCCGTGCGCGCCGCCCGGACGATCCATAGCTTCGTCATGCGTGCATCTCCTCCTCGATCCGATCCAGTTGGCGGTCCATCTGGCCTCTCTCACGCCAGGTCGTTACGTCGATCTGGCCGGTGACGGCGGCGGTGACTAGGGCGGAACGGAACTCGTAGAGACGATTTGCATGTTCAACGACTTTGTTCCTCAGCTTCGAAAGTTGGTTCTCAACCTCAACTAAATTCTTGGCGATGTTCAACTGCTCTTCTCTGGGAGGTCTGGGAACAAATACTCTCTTTAGGTCGAAGATATTTATTCCTCTCACGGCAGCACCAAGGGATCTCGATTCTAATGGATGGAAAACGGCTGGAGCCATTATGCAATATCGAAGCCATTTCGCACTTATGCCCACCCTTGGGGCAATTCGAGCTGCGTCCTGTGTTAGGTTTGCTCCCTCGATCTGTTTTGGAACGATCTCGATGTCACCGATCCCGCCTCGGATTGAAATAACAAGGTCACCAGACTTCAACCGCGACCGCACGAACCTTGCTTCAATCTCTTCTGTGGTTCGGCACAAGCTCTCAGGTTTCAACCTGTCTGGCTTCACATCACCGCCCTTCACAATCATCGGACCTTCAACCATGTTTGGGCCGGGTAGAACAATTCCATACATGATCGGGCGTTTTTGGTCGGTTAAGTATTTCAGACGAACTTTACGCCATCCGGCAGGAAGGGAGCTCCAGGATGGAAAGCTGGGGAAAACCGAGCGACTGAGTGTAGAAAGCCACCGCTCTTGGGACAATTTCACCAACCGCTGCTTCTTCTCGATCAGCCGGTCGATCTGGGCGGTCTCGCGGTCGAGAAAGTCCGCGATGGCACTTTGGGCATCAAGGTCTGGCAAATCTATTGCCATCGACAGAAAGGCATCTGGATACAAGCGAAGGCGTGACTCGATGATTCCCTTAGAACCCGCTTTGAATACCGAACGCATTTGTTCGGAGCGCAGGCGGTGGTGAATGAATCGTCGGTCTGCGTAGAGCGGGTTTATCCGATAAACCGCATAAGCGGGGCTAACAATGCCATCGTAGTCGGATACGCCGTACGCGCCCTTCCAAGCTAGCATGTAGTTCATCACGAAGTCGCCCGCGTATACCCTACGGTATCCTTCCAAAGACTCCGCGCGACTTTTGGCGGCATCTTCGTCAAAGACCTCTGCCCGTGGCTTCACGCCATAGTATTCTGAGACTGACAGGAGCGTCTCTTGACCTTTGGCAGAATACTCAGTCCGCTCAGGCATGAAGTGTTTGAAACGCCTACGGATCAAGCCACTACCTCCTTCAGAAGCCCTACGATCTCGGCTTCCAGCGCTTTCATCTCGGCGTCGATCTCCTCTAGCGGGCGCGGCGGGATGTACTCGTAGAAGTAGCGGTTGAAGTTGATCTCGTAGCCGACACGGCCGACCTCGCGGTCGCGGACATCCACGTACCTCTCGTCGACCCAGGCGTCGGGCACGAAGGGCAAAACCTCGCGCATCATGTATTCCCGCCAGTCCTCGCCCATGGGTACACGCTCGTGGTCGCGTAGCTCGGTGTCGGGTTCCGGCTTGCCGTCCTTCCCAATGCAAATGTCGGCGGCGTCATCGCGTTCGGAAAGCGCGGCCAAGATCGCCTTTTTAATCGATGCCCCGATCTTCAGTCCGGCCGACTTCAGCGCCCCGCTCAAGGCTTTCTCGAAGGCATCCCGGTTGAGGAACAAATCGTCTCCGACGCTCCGAAGCGCAGCTTCGATGGCGACCCGGTCGGCTTCGTCCTGTCGTGCAAAGAGCTTCTGACGTGCCAGGCGGGCAAGCCGTTCGGTATCGACCCGGAAGTTCAGCCTCAGCGGGCGCTCGACGCGGATCTCGCGATAGCCGAAGTCGGTGGCGCAGAAGACGCGGGACACGTCGTCCTCCCCGCTTTCGCCGTTCAGGAAGCGGGAGTAGATGCGCACGATCTCGGCACGCGCCTCTTCCGAGATCTCGCGGCGCTTGCTGCCCAGGGACTTGCGCATGGACGTCCAGAAGCGTTCACCCGAGGCGTCGATCAACTGCACCTTGCCCCGTCGGCGCTCCGGCTTGCGGTTGGTCAGGAGCCAGACATAGGTCTGGATGCCCGTGTTGTAGAAGAGGTCGGTCGGCAGCGCGACGATGGCCTCGACCCAGTCGTTTTCCAGCATCCACCGGCGGATCTCGCTCTCGCCTGACCCTGCGCCGCCCGTGAAGAGCGGCGAGCCGTTCATCACGATCCCGATGCGCGAGCCGGTCTCGTCGTCGCGCATCTTCGAGATCATGTGCTGCAGGAAGAGGAGTTGGCCGTCCGAGATGCGCGGCGTCCCAGCCCCGAAGCGCCCGTCCATCCCGAGGTTCTCGGCCTCGGCCTGGATCGGTTCCCGGTATTTCTTCCAGTCCACACCGTAGGGCGGATTTGAGAGGATGTAATGGAACTTCCTATCCGCGTGGGCGTCCTGGGTAAGCGTGTTGCCGAAGGCGATCTGCTCGGGGTCGTGTCCGGTCACAAGCATGTCGGACTTGCAGATGCCGAAGGATTCGCCGTTGATCTCTTGACCGAACAGCTCGACGCGGATCGCGTCGTTGAATCCCTTCAGGGCTTCCTCGGTCAGCGCCAGCATGCCGCCCGTCCCGCAGGCGGGGTCGTAGACCTGCCGGATGATTCCGCGTCCCGTGAGCTTCTCGTCGTCGTTGGCGACAAGCAGGTCCACGATGAGGCGGATCACCTCTCGGGGCGTGAAGTGTTCGCCCGCCGTCTCGTTGGAGATCTCTGAGAAGCGGCGGATCAGCTCTTCGAAGAGGTAGCCCATCTCGATGTTCGAGACGGAGTCCGGATGCAGGTCGATCTCGGCGAAGCGCTCGAACACGTTCCACAGGATGCCGCTCTCGTTCAGCCGTTTCAACTGCTCGGTGAAGAGAAACTTGTCGACGAAGATGTCGCGGACGTTGCCCGAGAACTTCGTGATGTAGTCGACGAGGTTTTCGTGAAGCTGGCGGGCGTCCTGGCCATGCAGCTTGTCAAAGGTGAAGCGCGACAGGTTGTAGACCTTCACGTTTCCGCCGACCGCGCCGAAGAGGATCATGTCGCGGGTGGCGTCATCTACGCCGTCGGGCAGGTCCGCGGCGGCGTCCAGAACGCCTTCCTTGGAGCCTTCCAGGATGCAGTCGAGGCGACGCAGCACGACGAAGGGCAGGATCACCTTTCCGTATTCGGACTGCTTGAAGTCGCCGCGCAGGATCTCGGCGATCGACCAGACGAAAGCGCTCAGGTTCTGAATGTCCGCAGCCATCTATGCCCTGTCCTCTTGCTGCGCTACGACGGCTGCACCGAAAGGTTCCGCGTCTATTCTCCATGCTCGGCTTCGTCGCCGAGGCAAACTTTCAGTTGTGCTGAAAATGGCTGGCCTCTTTGCTGCTACGTACGATCTGCACACATGGGCGCCACAGTGTCCGCCACACGTCCTTGTCCCTTCCGGTTCCAAAGGTGGCATAAGTCGCTGGTTGACACGCGTCAATAAAGGTACGCGTTCGGGGGCGATGTGAGGGACCTCCGCGCTGTCCGATGCTCGTCCCCCGGGCGTCACTCTCATGTCTTTCGGATCTTGGTTGAAGAGTGCCGCCGAAGGGCCGGGGCCACACGGTCACAACGTCAAGTGCTTCTCAGGACTGCACCAATTCGGCGGTGATCGCACGTGTTTGCTCCCAAGAAGGACAAGAAATCAGCTCTGCGATTGCCCTTATTTCATTGGACTTCTGAAAAATTGATGTGCTACGTTGCTTGACAATCGGCACCAACGAGCATCAGACGCGATGGAGACGATGGGAGTTCACAACATGACTGAGCATCAATACAAGAGATCACAGCGAGCAAACGAACACGAGGAAATACTCGCAGCAGCGCTCGCACGCCCTGGAGTACGCGAAGTCATGCAAGTCTATGAGCATTGGCGCGACAGCGGCAAAGCTCTTGACATTCACAAAGCTGTGGCAAGGAGCGCAGAGGTCACGGCGACAAGTTCTTCCAGCGTCAGCCGACTGAGCTGAGCGCGGAGGGCTTCGAGTGCCGATCTGGAGCGAAATCCTAAACGAGTTGTCAAGCACACAAGCGAATGGGAATCCGCCTGATTTTGACGGTGTTCGCCGAAAGCATCTTGCCGGCCTCTACAACCACACCAAGCGCAATGTCATTCTCTATGCTTCTGGCTGGCTGCAAAAGAGCGAAGTGCCGCCTTCGCTTGTTTCAATCAGCGATGAAGATATGCAGGCGTTCATGGAGGTCACGAACGGCCTCCAGGGTGACGAACTCGACTTGATCATACACAGCCCGGGCGGTTCGCCCGAGGCAGCAGAGGCGATAGTCTCCTACCTTCGGGCTCGCTTCAATCATGTCCGTGTGATTGTGCCGCAACTTGCGATGTCGGCCGCTACAATGATCAGCTGCGCTGCCGATATTCTTGTGCTGGGGAAGCACTCATTTCTAGGACCAACTGATCCGCAGCTCGTCCTGCCGACGTCACTCGGCGTGAGAGCGGTGCCTGCCCAAGCTATTCTTGACCAGTTTGATCTGGCAAAGCATGAGTGTGCAGATCCCGCTAAGCTCTCCGCGTGGTTGCCAATGTTGAATCAGGTCGGCCCCGACCTCATCGTGCAATGCGAGTCCGCTTTGGAAATGTCGAAGGACTTGGTGCGAACATGGCTTGAAACGTATATGTTCAAAGATTCTGATGATCGCTTGGCGCGGGCTCAGGAAATCTCCGAATGGCTTTCAGGTCACCAAAACTTCAAGAGCCATTCTCGGCACATTCCTCGTAACGAGGCTGAGGAGCACGCAATGCGCATAACTCGGCTGGAAAGTGATGATATATTCCAGGATGCCGTGCTTTCTGTGTTTCACGCAACGACGCACACCTTTTCAGGGACGCGCGCAGTGAAAATTGTCGAAAACCACATGGGGCGCGCCTTCATCAAGCAGCATTCCTTGCCACAGATGCCATCCTTCCAACTCGACATTGGCCAAGCTGCTCCAGAAGGCACGGTCCTAGAAGCAGACCTCCTATAGGAATTCAATAGATGCCATGAGCCGTGTCGGGCTTTTCGCTTGCGGCTGATTCGCCTCGCGTGAACAATCCGTCCACAACATGTTGGGGCAAGGGGCGCGTTGCGTGCGACCCCTTGCGAGCGAAAGGAGAAGGACATGTCGAATGACCTGAATGACGCTGCCCCTTCCAGGGGCGAGGTTAGCACGCTGTACGTCGCGGTTGAAGTGAGCGACAAGTCGTGGGTCGTCGGGATCGGCGACCCGCAGGATCCCGGCAAGGTTTCCATGCACACGCTGCCTCCGGCGGACGCGGAGGGCCTCGTCGCGAAGATCGGGAATGCCTGCGACCGTGCCGGCGACCCGCCCCGGGTGCTGCTGACATACGAAGCCGGCTATGAGGGCTTTTGGCTGGCCCGTCGGCTCGGCGGCCGTGAGGGCCGGCGCATCGACGTGGAGATGTGCGACCCGGCCGGTCTGGAGGTCGTTCGCCGGGCGAAGGCGGCGAAGACGGACCGGATCGACGCCAAGCGGATGATCCGCGCCCTGGCGGCGTGGGACCGGGGCGAGACGGCGGCCCTGTCCCGGGTGCGGATACCGACGGTCGAGGAGGAGGACGCGAAGCGGCTGATGCGACGCCGGGAGCGGCTCGTCCGCGACCGGACGCGGATAGGCAACACGATTCTCGGCCTGCTGAAGCTGCAGGGGGTCACGGACCTGCATCCGCGTGACCGCGACTTCGAGGAGCGGTTCGGTGACCTGCACACGGCGTTCGGGGAGCCGTTGCCTGCAGGCCTGCGCCGGGAGATCGAGGGTCTTCGCGAGCAGCTTGCGGCGGTGGAGCGGCAGCTGCTCGAGGTCGAGGAGGAAAAGCGGTCACGGGTCGGGCCTGCGCCCGGAGCTCCGGATTCGGCGGAGAGGCGTCTTGTGCGGCTGAAGGGGATCGGCCCGAACGATGCCGTGCTGCTGGCTTCCGAGGTGTTCTACCGAGACTTCCGGAACCGGCGGGAGCTTGCCGCGTGGGCGGGTCTCGCGCCGGTGCCCTGGGCGAGCGGCGGCGTTTCGCACGGACAGGGCATCAGCAAGGCGGGGAACCCGACCGTGCGCAAGCACCTGATCCAGATGGCGTGGCGCTGGGTGCGCTGGCAGCCGGACAGCGAGATCGCGCGATGGTTCCGCGGCTACTGTGCAGCCCGCGACGGGCGGTCGAGCAAGCGGGGCATCGTCGCGGTCGCCCGCAAGCTGCTGATCGCGCTCTGGAGGTACGCGACCTGCGGCCTTGTGCCCTCGGGCGCCCGGCTGCAGCCGTCAGCATGAACCGCGCCGGAGGGTGCCGGCTGGCAGGACAGCAGGGGAGACGACAACACTGAATTCCGAGGCGGCTCGACGGGGCCGAGGAGGAAACCGGGCGGACGCGTGATCGTATTGGGGATGGGTTCTCCGCAACTCGCGGCACCGTTTTATAGATGGATCCCGTCCGTTCGGAACGTCGCACTGCCTGAACGAGGCATCAGGGTCACGGACCGGCGCAGGCCGGAAACCGAACCGGATAAGAGTTGAGACGCGCGTTGCGCGCTTTTGGAAACGACGTTCCGCCCGGAGAGCCTTCGCTGCTCCACGAAGCTGTCGGGAAAGGAAGCTGCAGGGCATCCGCGATCGAAGGATGCAGCGTGGCCTCGAAGCGGCAACGGAAGAGGGCTTGACAATGGACGGCTCATAAGAGTCCCCTTTGTTCAATGCTGGTTCCGGGATCAAGCGTGCGACAGCAATCCGGAAATCCGCGCCCCGATCCGTTCCGCCGCCGCCTCGACGTCCGGGTCCGACACGTGCGCGTAGCGAAGGGTCATCGCCGGATCGCGGTGACCGAGCAGCCTGGAGACGACCGGCAGGGGAACCCCCTCGATCACGCACTGGCTTGCGTACGAATGACGCAGATCGTGGAGGCGCACATCCTCGACGCAGATCTCGCGCCGGATCTCGTGCCAGAGGGGCAGGTTGCCGTAGAGCGGTCTCTCGCGGTGCACTGGCGAGGGGAACAGGAACTCTCCGAATGCATTCAATCGTCTCTCGACGATCTCGCGGGCCTCGGGACCGAGATGCACCGTTCTCGGACCCGTCTTGGCGTCCACGAGCCTGAGACGGTCGCCGTCGACCTCGCTTCGCTTCAGCCGGACGATCTCGCTCTTGCGGGCGCCGGTGAGCAGGAGAAGGCGGATGATGTCGGCCTGCATGCCCCTGCGGCCCCCGGCGTGCCTGTCAAGCGCCGCGTTCAGCCGCCGAATCTCGTCCCGGGACAGGAATCGCGTGAGCCTCGGCCGCCGGTTCGGGAGCACGGACGCCGCCGGACTGGAATCGATCAGGCCGCGATCCATGGCGAACTTCAGGCTGTGGCGCAGGAGCCGCAGCGCGGAGTTCGCCCCGCCGGGCGCGGTCCTGCTGTACTCCTCGAACCAGCCCTGGACTGCCTGCCGCGTGATCCGGTCAAGCCGCAGGGGGCCGAACTCCGGCAGGAGCCTTCCCGCCAGGACGTGGTCCCACCCCCTGACCGTCGACGGCTTGCATCTGTCGACCCAGGACTCCCGCCATGTGCCCAGGGCGAATTCCCGGTAGATCGGGACGTCCCTGGCCGGCGCGATCCCTTCGGCCTGGAGCCGGAGGCACTCGCGGCGCGCGTCCTCGACTGGAACCAGGTCGACCCGGCCAAGCGACGCTTTCCGTCCGTCGACGGTGCAGGTCCACGTTCTCGTGCCCGTCGGGTAGACGCGGACGCTCAGGGAGGAGACTGCCTTGTCATGCACGGAGTATTCGCTCGCGGACGGCTTGAGCCTTCTTGCGCGGGCGTCCGTCAGCCGGACCCGGGTCATGTCCGTCGCTCCGCGAGAACGGTTCCCATCGCGACGGCGGCCCTCTCCGCCTCCGCCTCGGAATCGTGGACGTACTTGAGCGTGGTCTGCGGATCGCCGTGACCGAGCAGCCGCCCCACCGTGAGGATCGTCTCTCCGTTCGTGACAGCCAGACTCGCGTACGAATGTCGAAGGTCGTGGAGGCGGACGTCCTTCAGGCCGGCCGCCGCCCGGATCCCGGACCAGGCATGGCTGAGGGCCGACTCCGAGACCGGGCCGCCGGCCCTTCCGGAAGGAAACACCCAGGGCGACGTGCGGGAAAGCCCGTCGAGAACCTCGCGGGCCGCCGACGACAGCCAGACCGTGCGGGGACCCGTCTTGCCGTCGCGCAGGTGGACGTGCCCGTCGCGGTAGTCCGTCCAGCGAAGCGTCCTGATCTCGCTCGACCGGCATCCAGTCAGCGCAAGGAGCCGGACGATCGAAACCGACGGGTACGGCTTCGCCTCCCGCAGCGCGCGCCCGAGCCGGACGAACTCGGCGTCGGACAGGAAACGGTCCCGGTTCTTCCTCCTGTACCGCCTGATGCCCTTGCACGGGTTGCTGCCCTCGGGCCGCAGGCCTTCGGCCTCGGCCACCTTCATGATCACCGACAGCACGGGCATCGACCGGTCTGCCGACACCGGCGTCGCGTGCAGGGCGGCGAACCAGTCCCGCACGTCCTGCGCCGTGATCTCCGCGATTTGCCGTCCCCGGAACCAGGGCAGGATCTGATTGCGGAGATAGTGCCGGTTCACGGAAAGCGTGCTTTCCTTCCAGTTCCTGCCGTGCCTGCGGAACGCGGTTTCCGCTACGGCCTCGAACAGCGTCTCCTCGCCCGAGGCGGGGCGTCCGGCCCGGATGGAGGCAAGCATGCCCCTCGCCCTGTCGCGCGCCTCGGCGACCGTCATGGCGGCGGGATCGCCCACGATTCTCCAGATGCGCCGGCCTTCGTGCTGGCTGTGAATGAAGAAGCGTTTCCCGCCGCTCGGCAGGATCCTGACGCCGAACCCCGCGAGGACAGTGTCCCTGACGTTCCTGGTGGCCTTCTTCGGACGCAGGTCCCTGACCTTCGCGTCGGTGAGTCGAACTCTCGACATGATTCTCTTCCTCCTTCCGGTTGCAGGAACGGGAGAGAACGCTTGCGGTTCCGCCCGAATCCGCGATTTTGAGAGGAGGAAAGAGACCCTGTATCAATGCCTTAGCACCGCAGGTGCGGCTCCGTGGTGTTTGCCAATCTGGCCGTGGATCTCCTTTATCTCGTCATCGACCCGCGCAGGCGCTACGCATCCGGAACGGGAGAGCAATGATGGCTTTCGCCGCCGCAAGCGCCGAATTCAGGCGCCGCTCCGCTACACAAACCGCCGTTACGTACGTCATTGCGTCACCCACCGTCGTCAAATTGGCGATGCTGTGGCTGGCCGTGATCCTGTTCATTGCCGTGACGGCGCGCTGGATCATGCCCTATGACTACCAGCAGACGGCCCTTCTTTCCCGGCTGCTGCCTCCTGGCGCGACCGGGACGTCCGGCGACTTTCATCTTCTTGGAACCGATCATCTCGGGCGGGACCTTCTCAGCAGGCTGTTCTCGTCCATCCAGCTGACGATGCTGGTGGCGGTGTTCGGAACCTTCTTTGGTGCGGTCGTGGGAAGCGCCATCGGGCTGGTTGCAGCCAGGTTCCGTGGCTGGGTGGACGACATCATCATGGTTCTGGTCGACTTTCAGGCCTCCATGCCTTTCGTCATAATCGCGCTGTCGGTGATCGCCGTCATGGGAACCGGCAACATGCTTCTCTTCATCCTGCTTGTCGGATTTCAGGGTTGGGAACGCTACGCGAGGATCAGCCGCGGAATGACTTTGTCAGCGGTGAATCATGGCTACGCGGCTGCAATACGGCTGCTCGGCGCCGGGACCTTGCGCGTCTATCTGAGGCACATCCTGCCGAACATTCTGGCCGCGCTGGTCGTCCAGGTTTCCATAAATTTCCCGGAAACCGTCATCCTGGAAACATCGATGAGTTTCCTGGGCGTCGGCATCCAGCCCCCCAATACGTCGCTCGGCAACCTCTTGAGCTACGGGCGGGACTATCTCCTCAACGCTTGGTGGATCGCGGGCGTGCCTGGATGCACGATCTTCTTCACGACGTTGTCCATGAGCATCGTTGGCGACTGGCTGCGCGACGTGCTTGATCCAACCACGCACAGCGGTACCTGACATCGCCGATGCGAGAGTCCGCGGGTGCAGGCATGTGGGAATTCCCCAAGGTCCCGCGTGTCATGCCGGAATTCGGGTCGACCGCCCTCGCGGTTACGGCGCGCCGCGGCTCGCTTGGGTGTCGGTGGAACGGTTTGGTCCCGCAGCAGCGAACCGCTCCGGTGCCGCACCGGCTTTTGAGGCATCTGTCGCTGCGATGGCAAGCCGAACGCTCATGCCTTAACTTGCGACCGTCGCGCTGATTGGCGTCGGCTGAGTCATTGGCATCCGTCGAGGACCTCACGCGAGTCAGAGCTCGCGGCGGGCTTCGCGGCCGGCAGGACTGCGACATCAGCGCGGAATTCGACCCGGAGCGCGTGACGTTAAGGTTTCCCGGAGAAAGGGCGCCATGTTCCCGTCGATGGTCCAGGCCCTATGCGGTCACCGCAGATTCCCATGCGAGCATGGCGCGCTTTACCGGCAGGCCCCAATGGTATCCACCCAATCCACCTGATTTCCGAAGCGCGCGATGGCACGGAATGAGCCAGGAAATCGGATTCCGTCCGACTGCAGTGCCAACGGCCCTGGCGGCCCCCGGCGCGCCAACGGCCCGAGCGATGTCGGAATACGTCGTCACATGACCCGTCGGAATGTTGAGGAGTGCCTCCCATACCTTGATCTGAAACGGTGCGCCGATCAACAGCAGCGGCACGGACTCGCCAGCTCTGCCGCGCTTCAAGAATGCCGCTTCAGCCATCGAGGCCAGAGATGCAGGATCCTCCTGATAGGATGCCTTCGGCCAACGCGCCCGCAGATCCGCCATCGTCGGGCCGGCGCCGGCTTCAGACGCAAACCCGATGCCGCAGACGCCCCTTGTGGTGCCCATGACAAGTGCCGGACCAAAGGGGCTGTCGAACCAGCCCCAGGAAATCTCCAGCCCCTTTCCGCCTCGAGCGTAGTCGCCGGGACTCATCGCCTCCCATCTCACGAACAGGTCGTGAAGCCTTCCCGACCCCGAAAGGCCGACTTCGTCCGACGTTTCAAGCGTCGTGTGCCGTCGCGCCAGAAGCGCCTTCGCGTGATCAAGCCTCAGCCACTGCTGGTACCGCTTGGGCGAAACCCCGACCCAACGACTGAACGTTCTCTGGAAGTGCGTCGGGCTCATGCGCATTTCTGACGCGATCTCAGCCAGCGAAAGATCCCGGTCGCCCGCATCGATCAGCTCGATCGCGCGTCGGACAAGCTGGTAGTGGTATCCGCATTCCGATTCCGCAATGTCCTTCATCTTCTCATCCCTTGGCTTCCTGTCCCAAACTTACGAGTCATCAGGCAAAAGACGACCCGCATCTTGCGAGAAACGCTTGCCGCCAACTCCCCGTTCCGCCAGAAACGCGGCCCATGGCCAAGCAATTGCCCTACCAGACGCTTGTCGAGATCTTCACGCGATTCCGCGAAGCTGAGGCCGAGCCCAAAGGCGAACTTGAGCATGTCAACGCCTATACGCTTGTCGTGGCGGTGGCGCTTTCCGCCCAAGCAACGGATGCGGGCGTCAACAAGGCCACGCGCGATCTCTTCAGGATCGCGGACACGCCCCGGAAGATGCTGGATCTCGGCGAGGACGGCCTGATCGAACGAATCAGGTCCATCGGGCTCTATCGCAACAAGGCCAAGAACGTCATGCGGCTCTCGCGCATCCTCGTCGATGAATTTGACGGCGAAGTTCCCTCCTCCCGATCCGCCCTGCAGTCCCTGCCTGGCGTCGGTCGAAAGACCGCCAATGTCGTCCTGAACATGTGGTGGGGTCATCCTGCTCAGGCAGTCGACACGCATGTCTTCCGCGTCGGCAACCGCACGGGGATCGCGCCCGGAAAGGATGTCGATGCAGTCGAGCGCGCCATCGAGGACAATGTCCCGGCCAGATTCCAGCGCCACGCCCATCATTGGCTGATCCTTCACGGACGCTATACCTGTATCGCGCGCAAGCCAAGATGCGGGGCATGCCTGATCCGCGACTTGTGCCAGTTCAAGGACAAGGTGGAATGAGCTACGATGTCGTAGGCATCGGCAACGCGATCGTCGACGTGATCTCGCCTGCAGACGATTCCTTTCTCGAGCACATGGGGATCGAGAAGGGAATCATGCAACTGGTGGAGCGCGAGCGAGGCGAGAGGCTCTACGGCGCCATGACGGACAGGGTGCAGGCCCCCGGCGGTTCTGTCGCGAACACGCTGGCGGGACTAGGCAATCTCGGGCTCAGGACCGGGTTCATCGGGCGCGTTCGGGACGATGCGCTCGGCAGGTTCTACGCATCTTCCCTGGCCGCGGACGGAACGGATTTCGTGAACGAGCCGGCGGCAGGCGGAGACCTGCCGACATCGCGTTCGATGATTTTCGTCTCGCCGGACGGCGAACGGTCAATGAACACCTATCTCGGCATCTCGTCCGAACTGGGCCCTGACGACGTGCCGGACGAAGTCGCAGGCGCAACGAGCATCCTGTTTCTAGAGGGCTATCTCTACGACAAGCCAAAGGGAAAGGAGGCATTCGAGCGCGCGGCGAGACTCTGCCGCAACGCCGGCGGGCGGGCGGGCATTGCGCTCTCGGACCCGTTCTGTGTTGATCGGCACCGCAACGACTTCCGCCGCCTCGTCCGCGAGCTGGATTGCGTCATTGGCAATCAGCATGAGTGGGAATCGCTCTATCAGAGCGACCTTTCCGGAGCGCTGGAATCCGCGGCCGAGGATTCGGGCCTGGTGGTCGTCACCCGATCAGGCGAGGACGTCATGCTGGTCAGAGGCGACGAGACGGCACGCGTCTCCGTCAGTCGGGTTGTGCCGGTGGACGCGACTGGCGCAGGCGACCTGTTCGCGGCCGGGTTTCTCTACGGCTATGCGACAAACCAGGCACTCGAGGTCGCTGGCCGCATGGGCTGCGTGGCAGCATCCGAAGTCATCAGCCACTACGGTGCCCGGCCAGAAACCGATCTCAAGGAACTGTTTCGGAAAAACGGCCTGATCTGAGACCGCGCAAGATCATGTCATCTGCAGTGAGGTCCGGAGATGGCTTCCTTCCATCGTTCCAGGACGGATGACGGCCCGCCCCCGACAGGCTCACGCGTCATCGCCTTGGGCCGCCCCGGCCATCGAACTGCAATTCAGGATGCGCCAATGGCCTTCTTGCGCCGGCATGCACGCGGCCTACGCGGCGTCCCGCGACAGCCGAAGCGGCAGCTCGCGGGCCCAAGCACCGATCGTGCCTGCCCCGAGACAAACCACGATGTCGCCCGGTCGGGCTTCCGCGCGCACCAGGGATTCCAGTGCATCCTCGTTCTCCAGGACACGCGCGTCCTTGTGCCCCTGAATTGCGATCCCTGCGACGAGGTCTTCGCGGGTCGCTCCGGCAACCGGATCCTCTCCAGCACCAAAAACATCGGCAATGGCCACAACGTCAGCGTCGCCGAAACAACGGCAAAACTCGTCGAACAGGGCCGACAGCCGAGTGTACCGGTGCGGCTGATGCACCGCGACTATCCGCGTGTCAGGGCCGGACGCAAGCGCCTGCCTCGCCGCAGCCAGCACTGCCGCGATCTCCACGGGATGATGACCGTAGTCGTCGATGATGGTGACGCCCCCAACCTCTCCCACCTTCGTGAACCGCCGATTGACGCCCTTGAATGCAGCCAGCGCCTCGCGGATTTCCGAGCCCCTCATCCCTAGATGCCGTGCCACTGCCACGGCACCAAGTGCATTGGAGACGTTGTGGCTTCCCGGCATCGGAAGCGTGCAGTCCTTGATCAGGGGCCCGTCGGCAAGTTCAATGTCGAAACGAGCCGCGGCGTTCTCGTAACGAAGGTGAACAGCCCGCACGTCCGCCTCCGGATTGAATCCAAACGTCATGATCCGGCGGTCGGTCACCCGGTCTGCAAGCGCGCGCACCTCGGGATTGTCGGTGCAAAGAACCGCCAGTCCGTAGAACGGGATGTTCGACACGAATTCCTCGAACCCCTTCCGGAGATCATCCATCGTCCCCCAATGCTCCATGTGCTCCGGGTCGATGTTCGTCACGACGGCTATGGTCGCGGGAAGGCGGTTGAAGGTGCCATCCGATTCGTCGGCTTCAACCACCATCCACTCGCCGCTTCCGACACGCGCATTCGATCCATAGGCGTGAATTATGCCGCCGTTGATCACCGTCGGATCAATGCCGCCAGCGTCCAGCAAGGCCGCCACCAGCGTGGTCGTCGTGGTCTTCCCGTGCGTGCCGGCAACCGCGATATTGGACCGCAACCGCATCAGCTCGGCCAGCATTTCAGCGCGACGCACGACTGGCAGGCCCCGTCTCCGTGCCTCGTCCCGTTCCGGGTTGCCGGGCTTAATTGCTGAAGAGATGACGATGACCTCGGCCCCGTCCAGATTCCCTGCGCACTGGCCTTCGAAAATCGTGGCCCCTAAGCGTGCCAACCGGTCGGTGATCTTCGACGACTTAAGGTCCGAACCCTGAACCATGTAGCCCGCATCGATCAGCACCTCCGCGATGCCGGACATGCCGATGCCTCCGATTCCCACAAAGTGGATCGGACCCATCTCCGTTGGAAGCTTGGTGACTGCCGCATTCATTTCACAATCCTGCCAGTTGCTCGACAGCGAGAGCCAGGTGGCTTGCCGCATCCGGCTTGGCCAGACCAAGTGCGTTTTCCCGCATCCGCAAAGCGGTTCCGACCGTCCCGAGCACGCCCTGCATCTGCTCTGTCAAGGCGGATGGGTCAAGTTCGGTTTCGGGCACAATGATTGCCGCGCCTGCATCAGCGAGAATGCGCGCATTTGCGGTCTGGTGATCCGCCGCAGCTGCCGCGTAGGGAATCAGGATGGAGGGACGTCCGATCGTGCATATGTCCGCAACAGTTGATGCGCCGGCCCGACCTATTGCGAGATGCGCGTTCTCGATCCGCTGGGCAATGTCGGCAAAGAATGGTTCGACATCTGCTTCGATGCCCGCGGACTCGTATGCGACCCTCACGCGAGCCAAGTCCTCGGGCCGCGCCTGATGCGCGACGCGAACGGTCGCGCCCAGCCGATCTCTCAGGTCAACGATTGCCGGCGGCACGACTTCGGAGAGAATGTGCGCGCCTTGGGACCCGCCAATCACCAGTATGGAGAATGGTCCACTTTCCGGGATCTCGTAGATGGCCCCGGCCCGATCCAGCACCTGGGCCCTAACCGGGTTTCCCGTGTGCAAGGCGGAGACACCGGCTGGAAGGGCTGTAGGCCACGTTCCGCAGGCCACCTTGTCGACCCGCCGGGCAAACAGCCGGTTCGTCCGGCCGAGGACGCCATTCTGTTCGTGGATCATGCTGGGAATGCGGAGCGCCGAGGCCGCGACGAGAGCTGGAATCGAGGGATATCCTCCAAAGCCGACCACCACGCTCGGACGATCACGCAGAAACCTGACATTTGCCGCCGCGATCCCGACGGCAATGGAAACTGGCGCCAGAAGCTTCGTTCGCGATCCGCCGCGCGCGAAAGTTGCGCTTGCGATCTTCTGCACCACAACCCGATCGGGGAACCCGCCCGCATATTGTGCGCCCCGGGCATCCGTCATGAGCGTTACCCGCCAGCCACTTGCCAACACTGTCTCCGCAAGGGCCTGAGCCGGGAACATGTGCCCGCCGGTTCCCCCGGCGGAAATGGCAAGATGGCACGTGCTCATCGCACGTTTCCGACAGGGCTGCCGTGGATGTCGCCGCGCGGCCGCGTTCGCGTGAATGCAAGCAGCATGCCCGCCAATATGCCGCCGGCAAGCAGTGACGAGCCTCCATAGCTCACAAAGGGCAGCGTCATGCCCTTCGCAGGAAGGAGCCTGACCGCAACGCTCAGGTTGATCAACGCCTGCATCGCAAAGGTGCAGGCCAACCCGGTACCGGCGAGCCGAATGAAGGGAACGTGCTCACGTGTCAACCGGTAGAGCGAACGGAACGCGATGGTCGCATAAAGCAAGATCACGACAAGGACCAGGATCAGCCCGTATTCCTCGGCGGCAACAGCAATGATGAAGTCGGTGTGGGCGTCGGGCAGCGACCACTTCACTGTGCCTTCGCCCACCCCGACGCCAAAGAGGCCGCCCTCCCTGATGGCCTTCGCGGCATAGCCAAGCTGAGTGGTTGGATCGACGTCTGTCGACAGGAACCCGTCGATGCGGCGCGCAACGTGCTCAGAATTCTCGTAGACGAGCACACCGCAGGAAATGATCAGTCCTCCAATCAAGAGAAGCAAAAGGAAGTGGGCGCCCCCCACGAAGTACATGACTCCCCATGCAAAGAAGATCAGGCAGGCCTGTCCGTAGTCTGGCTGCATGGCAAGAAGACCCACCACCGCCAAGGCAAGCGCGAAGGAAAGGAACTTTCCCGGTGGGCCTGCAACCTCGTTGGAAGCGGCAATCAGCCAAGCCACGAGCACAATGAAGCCGGGCTTCAGGAACTCCGACGGCTGCAAGGATCCGAAGCCAAGGGAAAACCACCGGACCGCCCCCTTTCCGAAGTCAGTGCCAAGGAACGGCAACATGACCATGGCCCCGAAGGATGCCAGGAAGAGAAGCACCGCAATGCGCCGAACGGTCTGGGGGGCCAGGAGCGTGATCGTGAACATTGCCAGAAGCGAGACGGCTCCGAACGCCACTTGCCGTTCGAAGTAGTGGAACGCCCACAATCCGTTGCGCTCGGCCAATGGAGGGCTGGATGCGAGGCCCAGCAACAGGCCGATGCAAAACAGCGCCAGGACGCAGCCTATCGACCACTTGTCGACGGTGCGCCACCAGCGTGGAAATATTGGCTCTCCATTCCTGCGGAATACCGAGCCGTATACCATCTCCGTCATGCGTTCTGCTCGTCCGCCTGCGTGCCCGTTTGCCGGGTCTGCGCGGAACCATAGCCAATGGCGCACGCAAAATCCAGTGTCCCCGCCGAATTTCGCGGATGTCCCGTTGGTGGCGGAACTTCCACCGTCGACGCCGATCGAGGCGTTCGAATCGAGCGGCTATGGGCCCAGTGCCAGCCTGTCGGCGAGGAAGCCTTCGATCAGGAACCGCGCGATGGATCCCTTGCGGGCTGCCTTCATGCTTGGGTTGTCACCTGCCAGAACCCGCATCATTTCCTCGCGCGTGACCCATTTCGCATCCTCGATCTCATCCGCCTGGATGCTGATGGAATCGGTCAGCGCGATGCCATGGCAGCCGATCATCAATGATGCCGGGAAAGGCCATGGTTGCGAGGCAAGGTACTGCACTTCGCCCACCTCTATTCCGGCCTCCTCTCCGACCTCGCGACGTACGGCGGCCTCGATCGTCTCGCCCGGCTCCATGAAACCTGCCAGAAGGGAGTACATGCCCTCGGGCCAAAAGCCCGACCTCCCCATCAAGACCGAATTGCCGCACGTGATCAGCATGATGACCACGGGATCGGTGCGCGGAAAGTGCTGGCCTTCGCAGGAAGGGCAATTCCGCTGCCAACCCGCCATTGCCATCCTGCTCGGAACGCCGCAACGCGCACAAAACCGATGCGTCCGATGCCATTCAAGAAGCGCCTTGCCGATCACGGCAAGTTCGGCATCGCGGACGGAAAGGCGTGTCATGTTTTGGCGCAGGTCGGCGAACGCGCATCCATTGGGAAGTTCGGGATGCTGCTGTTCCGAAGTGTCATTGAATGCTCCGACGCCCTCGTCGCCGTCCTCCGGCAACCAGTCCGAAATGTCGCGCGCATAGCAAGGCTCGCACCCGTCCAAACCGAGGAAGACTGCTGGCTCGCTGGCGGCGTCGAACGCCTGATGGTCAGCCGACAGGAAGACCGGTCGGCGGTTCTCCCTTTGCAGCAGTGGCTTGCCCCGCCAGAGCGGCAGCACACAGCCGTCAGGAGGGTCCGTCCTCAAGTGAACGGCCCTGTCAAGGCCCGAACCGCCAAAGGTCACTGATTCCGCCCATTGCATTCCTGGTCGTTCCCTCCCGAAGCCGATGTGCCACGTGGCCGGCAGTTTGGCAAACCGTGGCGCAGTTGCCAGCGTCCGACACCTCATGTCCGCGAAAGCCGTCTCGGCCCCGGTTCGAATCCTTGCCAAGGGCAAACTTGAAGGTCCGCGCACCGGCGTCATCCGGCAGGACAGTGCAGCCGGCAATGCTTGCGGAACCCGTTGTCAGCTGCGCAGCAACCGGTTCCCGCGAGGACAATGCCCGGCACTGGATCATTCACGGACACGGAAAGGGGCGAGAGGTTGGACAACGACCCAAGCGTGGCTCGTTACGGCTGCTTCCTTCCGGACCTGACCGGGTTGGCGAGGCGCTCGCCCGCGCCAACCTCTCAAGATCACCATGTAGCGGCTTCAACTGGCGTGTGCAAGGAGGCAAAAGGCTTGGGGAAAGGCCTCAATCGCCGCCTGAACCCTGGGCCGCCCAAGCCTGCTGAGCGGCGGTCTCAACGGCACAGGGCCTGACGGACCGAAGCCGCGCCAACGCCGCATCTACGTCCTCGCCGGCCTCAACCATCAGTCTCAGAAGCGCCATTCCCGATCTTCCGCAGCCGCCAAAGCAATGCGCCAGGACCCGGCCGCCGCCGCCCAGGGCGCGATGCGCAGCCTCCGACGCCTCCGGCCAAAGCGCGCTGGTCTCCGGCGAGGGTGCGCCAAGATCGGTGACCGGCAAGTGCCGCCAGAGCACGCCGGCAGCCTCGAGATTCTCGCCCATGGCGGACGCGCCGGCGAATTCCAGTTCGTGCCTGCCGGTCATCGTCAGGACTACGTCCGCGCCCCAGGAAACGATTGTCGTCAGGTCTCCGGCACAGTTCCCGCCCCGGCCCGGCATCGGCGCGATGCCGATCATCCCGCGTCCAAGCGGCAGTTCCGCGATCTTGTATTCAGCCAAGGCGGTCCTCCGTCACTTGATCCGGGTGCTCTTCCGCCCAGTCGTTCAAAAACTCTGCCATCTCGAACACTCCGGCGAATTCGACCTCCTGCCGCCGGAGCGGAGCTCCAGCTTCCAGGGCAAGCCGGGCACAAGCAACGTGATCACGCTTGCGTCCTCGGGGCGCGTTTTCTGAACCATGGACGATCGTGGACATCAGGTCCCCGCCATATCCGTTTACGTGATCCAGACTGACCCCCAAGGACAAAAGGTACGCCATGACGTCCGGAATCCCTTCCCAACCTGCCACTTGCACGGGCGTCAGCCCCTGCGGATCAGGCCGATCATGAGGAAGGCCGATTTCCACCAGCGCCTTTGTGCGGCACAAAGCGTGCGGCAGGTGGATCTGGGACCTGACCATGTCGCGGGTCGGCTCCGGCAGGCGTTCAGGGTCGATTCGGCGCGCCGCTCGGCCGGCAACCGCATCCGCAATCGCGACTTCCTCAAGATCAAGGCCGGTCCTGCAACCCCGTGACGCCATTTCTTCGGCGCCGCCGTCATTGCCGTACATCCGTGCAAGCGCATGTGCGGTGTGCCCCCACGCAATTGCGTCCGGATTTCCGCCTGCATCGAGAAGCCTGGCAACGATCCGGCGCGAGCAAAGCCGCCGCGCCGCCTGGTGAAGCGCCGGAATCACGAATGGCGCCTCGCCCGAAGCTTCCGGCCAGTGAATGGATTCGTTTGGATCGGCACCGCCCTCAAGAAGCGCTTCCACCATCTCCGGATCGTTGAAATCGAGGGCGCGCGGCAGTGCGTTTGTCCGCGCGGTTGTCGCACCATGGTCCAGCAGGACCCGCAAGGCGGGTGCGCCGACTTCGCAGGCATGATAGAGCGACTCACCGTCATTGGGATCCGCCCCGTTGTCCAAGAGCCATGCAGCCAACCGCAGATTCGATGCATGCCCGACGGCACCGTAAAGCGCCGATAGAGGGTTTCCAGGCACTTGCGCGTATGAATCGTTGACGTTCGCGCCGGCCGCCTTCAACGCGTCCGCCGTTGCCAGCATGTCATCTTCCGAACCGCCGTTGCGCCACCACCGGGAGAACGCCAGATGCAGGATCGGCGTTCTCGGCCCGAGTACAGGTTCATTGACGGCGTTTGGCCTGGCCTCGAGCGCCTCGCGCACGCCCTCGACATCGTACAGGGCACACATGATTCCGAGATTGTCCCGCGTGATGTCCGGCGCGGCCTCCAAGAGGCATTCGACCCGCCATCCCTGCCCGTGAAACAGTGCCATCTTGAGGCGGTCAAGTCTTCCGGTCCTGTCCATGGCCCTTGTCTCGGCCGCAAACTTGAGCACCGACCAACTTGCATATCCGGCCTCCCTTGCCAGGACACGCAGAGCATCCGCATGGCTTGCCGCTGCCGGATCGGTCCCAAGTACCGCCTTTGCACGGGCCAGCGCATCTCGATCACCTGCCGCGCAGGCGTACTGCAGCGCCTTTGCGTCACGACGCACGCGGATAACGGAATTGGCGATCGGGACTCTCCTTCCCTGGCCGGGGCCTGCCGAGACGGGCATGAACAGCGCCGACGAATGCCGAGCGTCAGACTTGAGGATGCCGGCATCGGCTTTCCGAGGACCCGGATGCCTTCCCAGAGGCAATGCCAGCATAGTGACGCTCTATCTCAAGGCAAGTGTGGACCCTGAACTGCGCACGGTCTACGTTCGCTCGAACCGATTCATTCATGGCGTCCATGACCGACGGCACAGACAACGACTACCAGGTGCTGGCACGGAAATACCGTCCGGAGACCTTTGCTGACCTTGTCGGCCAGGACGCCATGGTGCGCACGCTCAGCAGTGCCTTCGAGGCAGACCGCATTGCTCAGGCGTTCATTCTCACGGGCATACGGGGCACTGGGAAGACCACAACGGCGCGAATCATCGCCAAGGGCATGAACTGCATCGGCCCTGACGGCAACGGCGTTCCGACAGTCTCGCCTTGCGGCACCTGCGAGCATTGCGTGGCCATTGCGCAGGGCCGGCATGTTGACGTCCTCGAACTGGACGCTGCGTCGCGCACGGGCGTGAACGACATTCGCGAGATCATTGAGAGCGTACACTACCGCGCCGCCTCGGCCCGATACAAGATCTACATCCTTGACGAAGTCCACATGCTTTCGACGAGCGCCTTCAACGCGCTTCTGAAGACGCTGGAGGAGCCTCCCGCACATGTGAAGTTCATATTCGCGACCACCGAAATCCGAAAGGTTCCGGTCACGGTCCTCTCTCGCTGCCAGCGCTTCGACCTGCGCAGAATCGAACCCGTCAAGATGATGGAAATGCTCCGCCGGATCGCAACCGCCGAGCAAGCCGACATCACCGACGAGGCGCTGGCACTTGTCACGCGCGCCGCGGAGGGATCGGCGCGCGACGCGACATCGCTTCTTGATCAGGCGATCAGCGACCGGACCCAGGCAACGGACGTGGATCAGGTCCGCGAAATGATCGGGCTTGCAGATCGCGGCCGCGTTCTGGATCTCTTCGAGCTCATCATGTCCGGTGAAGCTGCGGGCGCCCTGGCCGAACTCTCCGCTCAATATTCTGACGGCGCTGATCCGATGGCGGTCCTCCGTGACATCGCCGAAATCACCCATTGGATCAGCGTCATCCGCATCACTCCGGAGGCGGTCAACGATCCCACGGTCGCGCCGGAGGAACGTGCACGTGGCAGCACGCTGGCCGACAAGCTGCCTATGCCGACTCTGTCGCGAATGTGGCAAATGGCGCTGAAGGCGCTTGAGGAGGCGGGGACTGCGCCCGATGCCATGATGGCTGCGCAAATGGCCCTGATCAGGATGACGCACGTTGCCGATCTTCCGACTCCAGGCGACCTCGTGGCGAAGCTGACCGATGCCGCTTTGCCACCTGCTCCGTCGCCACCGTCCTCGACGACTCCCCAATCAGGCTCGGGTGGAGGAGAAAGCGGTCCTGCACCGGGTCCGCGCGCTTCCGCTGCGGCCACTCGCACTGCAGGCACGCGCTCATCCGGCGGAGCCGTGGCCGCCGCTGCCCGGCCGGCGCATGTTCGCGATCCGGAAAGTGCCCTCGCCCGGTTCCCGACCTTCACGCATGTGTTCGACCTCATACGCGCGAATCGCGAAATGAAGCTCTGCATTGAGGTGGAGGAGGATCTGCGGCTGGTCTCATACCAGCCCGGCCGCATCGAGTTCGAGCCAGGACCGCAGGCGGCCCGGGATCTGGCGCAGAGGCTGGGCCAATGCCTGCAGGGCTGGACGGGCGTGCGCTGGACGGTTTCAGTGACGGCTTCGGGTGGCCGGCCCACGATTTCCGAAACCCGAAACGCGGCAACCGACCAACTCAAGGCCGCCGCCAGAAGAGACGAAACAGTCGCCGCAATCCTGTCGGCATTCCCGAATGCCAGAATCGGGAATCTCCAGACCGCCGAAGCTCTTTCCGCTTCTGCCGCCGAAAGTGCCCTCGACAAGATCGAGGATGAATGGGACCCATTCGAGGAAGACTGATTCCACTCCATTCACGACAATGCATGATCAGGCTTCAAGCAGTTTCAGGAAGCCCGCTCTCCGCCCGGCCAGGTTCGAAGCGCTGCGGGAGACAAAGGTGACGCCGTCGGCCTTGACATCCCTTGCGGACAGCGATGACGGGGACCCTGCATCAGGCCGCTGACGTGCTTGCATCGCCCTCGTGTCCGGGCCTGCCCAGTTGCGCCTGTGGCAGTGTCGGAACCTCCGGGAGACTTCCGTCAGCTGCGCGTTCGGCCGCGAAAGGACTTCGCAGTTCGATGTCGGCTGGCGATTTGCCATGCAGAAGAGATGCTCGTGGCCTGGTCCGCCGCCGCACTGCGCATTCTTGCCGGGACTTCGGCGCTTTGCCTAATCTCCGGGAGACGCCGCCGGTTCCGTCGCCCGCCGGGAACCGGACTGGATGTGCCTCGGCAGAAGCATGGCTGCGAACAGAATGGCTAGCGCGGCCAGTGCGAGTCCGGGAAACTGTCCCTCGAAACCAATCCCTCGCTTGTGCAACAGGGCAATCAGGGGAACGGCGATCGATCCGATACCCAGCGACAGAACGTATTCGACGGAAAACGCCCGTGAGCGAATGCCGTGATCAAGGTACCGGCCGAGCAACCACGATGTCACAGGGATTTCCGCAAAGATGAACGTCACGAGCAACAGCGCGAGGGTCAGGGCTGCCCACCCGGAGGCAAATGCCAGCAGCATCAGCAGCATCGCCTGGGATGCGAGCAGCACGACAAGTACGGAGCGCGCACCAACTCGATCAAGCAATTCGCCAACCGGCAACTGCGCAAAGGCGGCCACGGCGAAGACCAATCCCGCGGACGCGCCGATCCAGGCCAGATCGCCCCCCGCGCGGGCCAGCCTTTCGTCGAAGTACAACGGCAGCGAGATCGTGACTGCATTGAAGATCAGCCCGCCAAACAGCGCGATCACGCAAACGATCCCGAAGACTGTCACCTGCGTACCGCGATCGCATTTCAGCGCGGTTGCGGAATTCGCGTGAACGGCTGGTCGCACTGCGTCCGGTGCCGTCCCGCTGCGCTTCAGCAGCAACATGCCGATCAGAACCGAAAGTGCTCCGGGCAGGACAAAGGCCCACTTCCATCCCAAGAACCCGGCAAGCAGCCCCGTCACCGCTGCGGCACCGGCCAATCCCATGTTCCCGAACACCCCGTTGACAGCCAGCGCCCGACCCGTGCGCAACCCAATATGTGTGATATGGGCCAGCCCGACCGGGTGGTAGATTGCCGCGAAGAGCCCGAGCGACCCGAGTCCGAATGCCATTGCAATGGGACCGTCCGACATCGCGATCCAGAGGCTGGACCCACCGCAGCCCAAGAAGAATATCGCGATCAGCATCATGCGATCCATGGTGTCGCCTAGCCAACCGGCCGGGAGCGTTCCGAGAGCAAACATCACGTACATCGGCGTCCCGAGCACAAGGACGTCGGCGTAACCCATGTCCCACGATGGAGCGATGGCCAGCGCAGCCGTCGGAAAGATCAGCAGGAAGAAGTGATCGAAGAAATGTGCGAGGTTCAGAAATCGAAGGGCTTCACTGCGAGACATGAACGAACCTGGACTTTCTTGACCCCTTGATTGTAGGGCCCTTGAATAGGTTCTGACTCGACAAGGCGTCAAGCGCGCTTGTTCGGGTCGGATCACGGTCGAAGCGGCGGAGCGATCCCTCCAGGGATGGTGGTGGTCGCGCATGCGCGCCGTTGCGCGACGCAGCAGCCGCGGATGTTCTTGCCGCTTGCAATCTCCACGCCCGGTCCGGATGCTGCAGCCGGAGACTTGCCGGAAATTCGGTCCTTGCGGCGCGACACGTCCTTGACGTCATTTCGACTGGGCCTTGCCGTGCAGCGCCCTGCAAAATATCAATCTGTAAGCGCAATCGGGAGACACGACATGATCAAGCCCCTTGGCACGCTCGGCGACATGGGAAAAATGCTGAAAGCCGCGCAGGAAATGCAGTCCAAGATGGCCGCACTTCAGGACGAACTCGACTCCTTGACCGTCACCGGGGAAAGCGGCGCCGGTCTCGTCAAGGCCACGGCAACTGCCAAGGGCATTCTCAAGTCGCTCGACATCGACCCCTCCATCTTCAATCCCGATGAGAAGGAAGTCGTGGAAGACCTGATAGTTGCCGCCATCAAGGACGCGCAGGACAAGGCTTCCGAGAAGGGCCAGGATGAAGTGAGGAAGCTGACCGAAAGCATGGGCCTCCCGGCCGGCATGAACCTGCCTTTCTGACGCCCGTGCTTCGACGCTCCATCTTGCTTGTGGTCCTTCTACTGGCTGCGGCAGCCGCCCCCGCCCAGGACTGGGCAACCAGGGAGACCTGCACGGTCGGCCGGCCCGAGATCCACGAAGAGGCCCTTGATCCCCCTGGACTCGCGGCGATCGAGACAGGGGCCGCAGACATTGCCAACGCCGCCGGGCGGTTCTGGAAAGTGACTGCACCGAACGGGGCCATCTCCCATCTCTGGGGTACCAAGCGTTCGTCGCACCCCATGATCCTTGACCTTCCGCGGCCGGTCCGGGATGCGATCAACCGTGCACGAACCGTTGCAATCGAGGTTGACGAAACGGCGGGGAGCCGCGAAGAGCGCCGCGCCGCAATCCAGTTCGAGGGCTACTACAACGAAGCCTCCGATCCGTTCGCAAGCGACGGGCTAGGTGACGGCACGATAGCGGGCCTGCCGCTCCAAGTGTCCGACTGGATCCGCGACCGCGCACTTGACACCGGCTGGTCGGAGGACGCCGAAATTGTGCTCTCTCCGGCTGGCCTGGCCGCGATCCTTCGCTCCGATCCTTGCGAGGACTTTGCTCGCGGAGCCTTCCCGATGCAGGACAACTACATTCATCTCCTGGGCATTCTTGCCGGTGCCGACATCCTTTCCCTTGAGAAGCCTGGAAGATTCCTTGCCGACCTGAAGGGTCGCGACGAAACTGCCGAGGCGATCATTGCCGTCCGTGCCGCCCAACTGCAGCCGGTTGCCGACAACCGGAAAAGAAGCACGCTGCTCGCCCTCTATCTCCAGGGGCGAATCGGAGTCATCCGCAGCTGGCAATCGGCCCAGTTGCAGAGCGTCCTCGGCCAGAAAGGAAAGGACGCCCTGAAAGTTGCCGATGACTTCATGCTGACGTTCAGGAACAGGCGCTTTCTGGACAAGCTCGCCCCGGAATGGCCGAAAGGAGGAGCTTTTGTCGCCGTTGACGCAAGCCAGCTTCCGGGAGAAACCGGCCTCGTTCGGATGTTCCGCGATGCGGGCCTGGACGTGCAACGCATCCATCTGGCCGGAGAGACTCAATGAAGGCGAACTCCGAACTTGAGGCCCTGATCGATCTCATGGCCAAGCTGCCGGGGCTGGGCCCGCGTTCGGCCAGGCGTGCAGTGCTGCATCTTGTGCGGAGACGAACGCAACAGATGGCGCCGCTTGCCAGCGCCATGGCGCGCGTTGCCGAGACGACGCGCGAGTGCCTGAACTGCGGCAACATCGCAACAAGCGAGCGCTGCGCCATCTGCATGAGCGAGAAGCGCGCGAACGGGGAGCTCTGCGTGGTCGAGGACGTGGCCGACCTTTGGGCCATGGAGCGTGCTGGCGTGTTCAAGGGCCGCTACCATGTGCTCGGGGGCACGCTCTCGGCTCTCGACGCGGTGGGTCCCGAAGAACTCCGGATTCCGGCACTGGCCGAACGCATTGCCGAAGAACGGATAACGGAAGTGATCCTTGCCCTGAACGCCACCGTGGAAGGCCAGACGACGGCGCACTACGTCGCCGATCAACTCGACGGGCGCGTGACCGTCACATCCCTTGCGCAGGGCGTGCCGATCGGGGGCGAACTTGACTACCTCGACGACGGAACCATCGGCGCTGCCCTTCGGTCTAGGAAGCCACTCTGAAATCCGCCCATCAGGCGCCCAGGAGGCAATTCGGGACTTCAGTCATCGTCTTCGGCCGCGCCGTCTGCCCCGCCGTCGTCCCCTGCGCTGTCAGGCAGGTTGAAGAAACTGTCGGCGTCAGGCACTGCAGAGTCTTCCGCGTCCTTGTCCGGCTTGTCGGAAAGCGTGAATGTCTCCAGTCCGGAAATCGCCGTCGGGATCCTCGGTTCCGGATCGGCGCCAAGCGACTGCTCGGTGGACACGAGCTTGCGGCGCTCCTCGTCGGTCATCACCTCGCCCTCGCTGGCCTTCTTGGCTGCTGCCTTGTGCACGGCTGCATCAAGCTCGGACTGCTTGCAGAGCCCGAGTGCCACGGGGTCGATGGGCTGGATGTTCGAGATGTTCCAGTGGCTCCGATCGCGAATCGACTGGATCGTAGGTTTGGTGGTGCCCACGAGCTTTGATATCTGGCCGTCCGAAAGCTCCGGATGAAACTTGACCAGCCACAGGATCGCCGCCGGGCGGTCCTGCCGCTTGGACAAGGGCGTGTAGCGCGGTCCCCGGCGCTTTTCCTCGCCCACGGCCGCAGGATTGAACTTGAGCTGCAGCTTGTGAAGCGGGTCCCTTTCGGCGGCGTCGATTTCTTCCTGGGTCAGCTGGTTGTTTGCGATAGGGTCGAATCCCTTGACGCCGGTCGCCACGTCGCCGTCAGCAATGCCCTGCACCTCCAGTTCGTGCAGCCCGCAGAAGTCCGCGATCTGCTTGAACGTGATCGTCGTGTTGTCTGCCAGCCAAACCGCAGTCGCCTTGGCCATGATCGGCTTGTTCATTTGTCAATCTCCTGACACGTCCCGTCCGTGCCGGAAAGTCGGCTGGTCCGGTCGGACCCACTCCCCAAATTCGGAGATTGGCACGTCATATAGACCCACAAGTTGCGGGAGAAAAGAGGCAATCCCTGTCTTGACCGATCGCCGAATCGCTCCGGACTGAAGGTCTTGCCTGCGCGAGCCGGCACGGACGCGCTCGGCATCGCGCAACGGCCGAAACGGCTTCCAGCGCCATGACAAGGAAACGAATTGCAGGCTGGCCCCTGAATCTCGCCGCGCAGAGGACAAGCTGGCGCGTGCGGGGAACTAGGCGCCGGACTCCCAGCGCCCGGGCAAGCCCGAACCTTCCTGGCCGTTCGGGGCGTGGAAACGCCTGAACAGCGCGGACTGCGCGTCCATGAACGGCTTTGCAAGCGGATTCTGCCTCAGCTTGCCCTTCAGCGACTCGATCTGCATGACCTCGTCGATCCTTCGATCTATGAAAGCGTTCGATGCCGCGTGATCGGGGCTTTCGTCACCCAGCCAGTAGAGCAGGGTCGATCCGAGAACGGCGGAAAGCGTGGCACGTTTCGTGTACCAGTTGCCGTCGCGCGACGTGTCGCCGAGCACGTTCCAGATCATGTCGGAAGTTCCCCAAACCAGCTTCGCACCCTCGGGCGCGTGGATTGGGACGGAAAGGAATGCTGCCGTCCGTCGCGCCACCTGCTGATCAGGCATCGCGTCCAATCTGAATTTCAGGGCCGTTGCGACCCTGTCGCGAAACCTGAGCGAATCCAGATCCGTCTTTGCGAGGCGCTCCTGCAACACCATGTCGCCCCTTCGGTGCAGGGCCGTCACAAGGTCCAACGCGCCACGCGGCGCGAGCGCCTTTGCCTCCGCTTCGCTCAGTTCCGCATCTGCCGCCGCAGCCGCCGTTGTGGCTGCGGACCAGCCATCGAATGCAACATGCTTCAGGGCGGCATCGAGCAGCATATCCAGATCGGGCTCTCTTGCCATCAGATTCTCCGGTGCCTGCCTGTGGACAAGCGCAGTGGCCTTTGCTATTGGAGCCATCTCTTGCAGATTCTGCACAACTCTAGATCGGAAAGGCGGTAAAGGCCACATGCAGGTCAGCGTTCGCGACAACAATGTAGATCAGGCGCTCCGTGCGCTGAAAAAGAAACTGCAGCGTGAAGGCGTCTTCCGCGAGATGAAACTTCGGCAGCATTTCGAGAAGCCCAGCGAAAAGCGCGCGCGCGAAAGGGCGGAAGCGATCCGCCGCTTCCGCAAGCTGGCACGCAAGAAGGCCCAGCGCGAAGGGCTCCTGTGATCCCGGGCACGGCGCGGCCTGGCTCAGCCCTGCATGGAAGGCCCGGTCAGCCCTAGACCTTCGGATGAACGGCGGCGGCGCCGGAGGTCGAAGTGACATTCAAGAGCATCGACGTCTTTGCGGCGATCAGGGCCGGCCCTCCCGGCACAAGGCGCCAACGTTGGCCAGAACCGCCCGGAAACGAGTCCGCGCCGCCGCGAATGCGAGAAACGCCCGGATCCGGCGCCAGTTCGCGCTTCTTCATACAGGCAGCGCAGTGGTCTGGCGCACCGTCCTCAAGGCAAACGAGGAATGAATCTGCGCGACGCCCGGCAGCCGCGCAAGCTTGCCACGGTGAATGCGCGCAAAGTCTTCCGTATCCTGCGCCACGACCTTCAGGAGATAGTCCGCAGTGCCCGCCATGAGGTGGCACTCGAGGACGTCCGGAATGCGCGCCACTTCCTGCTCGAAGGCGTCGAGCACTTCGTCCGCCTGGCCGGAAAGGGTGATCTCGACAAACACGACCGTCGGACGGTCGAGCTTCTTCGGGTCGAGAAGCGCAACGTAATCGCGAATGATTCCGGTACGCTCCAGCCTTTGCACGCGTCTGTGGCAGGCCGACGCCGACAGGTGGATCTCGTCCGCAAGCTCGGCATTCGAAATGCGGCCCCGTCGCTGCAATACGGACAGGATTCGGGAATCTGTGGCGTCAATCATGCTCATGGCGCAATTCTCCGGCGCGGATTGCGGGCGTTTCGGAACATTCTGCCATGATTCGCGAGGTTCATCAGGCATCTTTGGGCACGCCGCCCGGAAACGCAGGCGATCCCGGTTCATCGGGCGATTGCAGGCAACGCGTCGTCATCGGTCGCAGCCGTCGTGATCGGCGGGACAAGCCTTCGAAGCAGGCGTCGAAGATTCGAGAAGCGCGGTCCTGCCGTTGCCCTTGCCCCTACGCCCGCAGCACGCCTCCCGTGGCATTCGAGACCTTCTCGACGATCGCCTTGCCGACTGCGTCAATCTGCTCGTCGGTCAGGGTCCGTTCCCTCGGCTGCATCCGCACGGTGATGGCAAGCGACTTCTTGCCCTCGCCAAGGTTCCCGCCGACGAACTCGTCGAAGACCCTTACCTCTTCGATCAAGGACCTGTCGGCGCCTGCGGCCGCATTCACGACATTGACCGCCTCGATGTTCGCATCCAGCACGAAGGCAAAGTCGCGCTCGACCGCCTGGAGGTCACTGATTTGCAGAGCGGTGCGCGCGCTGCCCTTTGCGCGCGGCTCTGGCACTGCCGAGAGATGGATTGCGAATCCGACTGCCGGTCCCTTCACGTCCATCCGGCGCAGCACCTTGGGATGCAACTCGCCAAAGGCTGCTAGAGTGACCTTTGGTCCGAGCGTGATCCTTGCCGAGCGCGCCGGATGCCACCAATTGTTTGTGCCTCGCGCGACTTGCGTACGTGCAGGCGCTCCGGCGGCGGCAAGGACAGCCTCCGCATCGGCGCGCGCGTCAAAGACGTCCACTTCCCGGACCTCGCCATGCGGGCTCTTCGGACCGGTTGCGCCGACACGAATCCCCGCGATCAGGATCTCGAACTCTTCCGGCTCGCCGCCGTGGAAGATGGCGCCGACCTCAAAGAGGGCCAGATCGGCGAATCCTCGGGACTGGTTGCGCGCAGCCGCTCGCAGCAGCCCCGGAAAGAGCGAGGGCCGCATCTGGGTCATTTCGGACGATATGGGATTCGCGACGCGACGCGCCTCGTCGCCGCCCCCGAACAGCGCGGCCGAGGCAGCGTCGATGAAGCTGTATGTCACGCATTCGCTGTAGCCGAGCGCTGCCGCGACCCGCCGCGAAGCCTGCTCGCGCCTCTGGAGCGGCGTCAGGATCGGCTCCGGGACGCCAGGCGCCGCCCTCGGCATTGGCTTCGGCTCAAGATTCGTGAGCGACGCCATTCGCGCCACCTCCTCGACCAGGTCCGCCTCGCCCCGCACGTCGGGGCGCCACGACGGCGGGGTCGCCATGTCGCCGTCGAACGCGAACCCAAGCGCTTCCAGCGTTGCCCGCTGGTCCTGGGCCGGAATGTCCATTCCGACTAGCGAGGAGCAGCGGGCAGGGTCCAGGCGATAGGCGCGGGTCGTGTCGGGCACGGCGCCGTCCTCGACAACGCGAGACGCCTCGCCACCGCAAATCTCCAGGATCATCGACGTGGCCGCCTCCAGGCCCGGCAGGGTGAACTCCGGATCCACACCCCTTTCAAAGCGGTACCTGGCATCGGAGCTGATCTTCAGCTTGCGCCCGGTGTGCGCGATCGTCACCGGGTCCCAGTAGGCGCTTTCGACGAAGACATTGACGGTTGCCCCGGTCACGCCGGTTCCTGCGCCCCCCATGACGCCGGCAATGCTCTCGGGCCCTCGCTCATCGGCGATGATCATCATGCCCCTTTCAAGAGCATAGGTCTTCTGGTCCAGCGCAAGGATCTGCTCGCCGCCCTCCGCCCGATGCACACGGAGATTCCCGATGACCTTGTCGGCATCGAATACATGGAGCGGCCGGTTGCGGTCGTAGGTGAAGAAGTTCGTGATATCGACCAGTGCCGAGATCGGACGCAGCCCGATGGCCTGCAACCTTTGCTGCAGCCAGGCCGGTGACGGTCCGTTCCGCAAGCCCCGGATCACCCGGCCGGCAAAGTGGGGATTGCCGTCGAACGTGTCCTTGTCGATGGAGACTCCGATTGGAGACTCAAACGTGCCGGGCACCGACGCAATCGGCCTGTCGATCCTTGTTCCCAGGCCGCGAGCCGCCAGGTCGCGGGCAATCCCCTCGACTCCCAAGGCGTCCTGCCGGTTGGGCGTGATGGCTATCTCGATCACCGGATCGACCCTTGACGGGTCATTCGCTGCCAGCCAGTCGATGTAGCGCTCACCCACCTGGCCCGACGGCAGCTCGATGATCCCGTCATGTTCGTCCGAGAGCTCCATCTCGCGCTCGGAGCACATCATGCCGTGGCTCTCGACGCCCCTGATCTTCCCGACCTGGATGGTCCTGTCGATGCCCGGAACGTATGTGCCGGCATGCGCGACAACGACCGTGATCCCCTCACGTGCATTGGGCGCGCCGCAAATGATCTGCCTGACGCCCAGGTCGGTCTCGACCTCACAGACTCGCAACCTGTCGGCGTCGGGGTGCTTCCCGGCCTTCAAGACCCTGCCAAGCGTGAAATCCCGCAGTCGGTCTGCCGGATTGACGATCTCCTCCACCTCGAGGCCTATGTCGGTCAGGGCCTCCGCGATCTCGTCGACCGTGGCCGTGGTTTCAAGATGCTCCTTGAGCCAGGCAATCGTGAACCTCATCGCAATTCCCCCAAGGGAGCGCCCTTTCGTCCGGACGCCGACACGTCCGCCACTTCGGACGGCTCGGCCGCGGCAGGCCGGCCCGGATGATGCCTGTCCCGCATCAGGTCCGGCATCGCGCTCGACGCGGCACGCATCACTGCAGCCCTCCGTGCAGCGTCGGCACATCTAGCGGGGCGAAGCCGTAATGCCTCAGCCACCGCAAATCCGAATCAAAGAAGGCCCGAAGGTCCGGAATGCCGTATTTCAGCATCGCCAACCGATCGATTCCGATGCCGAAAGCGAACCCCTGCCACTTGGAAGAATCAATTCCGCCTGCCTCCAGGACCTTGGGGTGCACCATTCCGGAGCCCAAGACCTCCAGCCAGCCTTCTCCTTCACCCACTTTCACGGTTCCGCCTTCCCAGGAGCACTGGATGTCGACTTCGGCCGAAGGTTCCGTGAAAGGAAAGTGCGAGGCACGGAACCGTGTCTTCACGGTCGTTCCGAAAAAGGCCGAGAAGAACTCCTCGAGCACCCACTTCAGGTTGGCCATCGAAATGTCGCGATCAATCGCAAGGCCCTCGACCTGATGGAACATTGGCGTGTGCGTCTGGTCGTAGTCGGCCCGGTAGACCCGCCCCGGACAGATCACGCGAAGCGGTGCCCCGCGCTCCTGCATCGCGCGAATCTGGACTGGCGAGGTATGGGTCCTGAGGACATGCGGCGGCCGGTCGTCACCCTTCGCCTGGGCCATGTAGAACGTGTCCATCTCGGTCCGTGCAGGATGGTGATCGGGGATGTTGAGCGCGTCAAAGTTGTACCAGTCGCTTTCGACCTGCGGCCCTTCCGCAACGGAAAACCCCATGTCGGCGAGGATTGCCGTTACCTCTTCGGTGACCTGGCTGACCGGGTGGACGCTGCCGCGCGCGCGCTGGCGCGCAGGCAAGGTCACGTCAAGCCATTCCTCCTTCAGACGTGCGTCGAGAGCGGCATCTTCCAGTGCAGCCTTCTTTGCCGCGATGGCGCCGTTAATCTCGTCCTTCAATGCGTTGAGCGCCGGTCCGGCAACCTGCCTCTCTTCGGGGGTCATGCCGCCGAGCTCACGCATCCTGAGCGTCACCTCGCCCTTCTTGCCGAGGGAAGCGACGCGCAGCCTTTCAAGCTCGGCCTCGTTGGCCGCACCGGCGATTTCGCCAAGATACCTTGATCTCAATTCGTCCATCCGGACCCTCTTGACCCTTGTCCCGCCCTGCTAGCCGTCGGGACCCGCGAAGACAAGAAGCCGCGAGACCCTGTAAAGGTCCGCAGCTTCACTTGTAACTGACCCCGAAGGGAGCGTTTACGAGATCGCGGCCTTCGCCTGTTTCACGATGGCGCCAAACGCCTCCGGTTCGTGCACGGCAAGGTCGGCAAGGACCTTGCGGTCCACCTCAATGCCTGCGCGGGAAAGACCGTTGATGAAGCGCGAATAGGTCAACGCCTCGTCATGTGCACGGACTGCGGCGTTGATCCTTTGGATCCAGAGCGCACGAAAGTTCCGCTTGCGGGCCTTGCGGTCACGGGTCGCGTACTCGTTGGCCCTGTCAACGGCCTGCCGGGCGGCCTTGAAGGTGTTCTTGCGGCGACCGTAGTAGCCCTTTGCGGCACTGATCACCTTCTTGTGGCGGGCGTGGGTGGTGGTACCCCCTCTTACGCGTGACATGTCTGCGTCTCCTCAGCGGTCGTAGGGCATATAGCGCTTGGCGAGCCTTTGATCAGGCCCGCTCATCACGGTCGTGCCGCGCGCGCTTCGAATGAACTTGTTTGTCCGCTTGATCATGCCGTGGCGCTTTCCGGCCTGGGCGCTGATCACCTTGCCCGAGGCAGACACCTTGAAGCGCTTCTTTGCGCTCGACTTGGTCTTCATCTTGGGCATTTCCATCTCCTGTCGACAGACGGTTCAAGGCCCGCTCGGCATGCCGCTTTGGCCGGCGAGCCCACTGAGGCGTGCCGCATACAGGCCGTCGCGGGCGCTGGCAAGAGCGAAAGTGCCGCTGTCCGGGACGTGCGCATGGCGCGAGAGGCAGGCGCCGTTCAGCGAGACGCAGTCGAGAGGCCCCGCCATGCGAAGCGGACATGAACGGCTTCTGGAGTCCACGTCAGTCCAATGATGTTCGCCGGGGCCGGCGACCCCGGCCGCGGCACCGGTCTTCAATCGGGGTCTGCGGGAATGATCTTGCGTTCGTCACAAGACGAAACGCGCAAAATGTTCGTGGTTCCCGGCTTTCCAAAGGGGACACCGGCAGTCACGACGAGAAAGTCGTCCGGTGAGGCGAACCCTTCCGCTATGGAGGCCCTTGCCGAATTTATGACGGCAGTCTTGAACCGATCCACCTCGCTGGTATGGAAGCAGTGCAGGCCCCAAGACAGGCAGAGTCGCCGCGCCGTCTGGATTCGGGACGTCATGGCAATGATCGGAACATGTGGCCGTTCACGCGCCACCAGCAGCGCGGTCGTCCCGGACTCCGAGTAGCTGCAAATCACCTTTATGTCGGCGGTTTCCGCGATTTCTCGCGCGGCCGAGACGATGCCGTCCGCGACAGACTGCTTGGGCCCGCCCCTGCTGGCATCCACGACGTCGCGATAGGTGGGATCGCTCTCGACCTCGATTGCGACGTTGTTCATCGTCGACACCGCCTCGACAGGATAGGATCCGACTGCGCTCTCCGCCGAGAGCATCACCGCATCGGCGCCTTCGTATATCGCGGCAGCAACGTCAGACACTTCGGCACGCGTTGGCATCGGGCTCTCGATCATCGATTCAAGCATCTGCGTTGCCACGATCACCGGCTTCGCCGCCATCCGGCACTTCCGCACCAGGCGCTTCTGGATCGGCGGCACGTTCTGGACCGGCAATTCCACGCCGAGGTCGCCCCGGGCGACCATGATTCCGTCCGACGCAGCAAGAATGGAGTCGAAATTGCGCACCGCAGCGGGCTTCTCGACCTTTGTCATCAGCGCCGCGCGACCCCGTGCCAGCTCGCGCGCCTCGTGGACATCTTCGGCTCTCTGGACGAATGACAGCGCCAGCCAGTCGACACCAAGCTCGCACACGAATTCCAGATCCGACCTGTCCTTCTCCGACAATGCAGCGAGCGGCAGCAAGACGTCCGGAACATTGACGCCCTTCCGGTCCGAGACCGTTCCCCCGACAAGGACGGTGCAGTCCGCGAAATCGGGGCCATGCTCCGCGACTCTCATGCGGACCTTGCCGTCATTGACAAGCAGCGTTGCATCCCTCTCCAAGGCTTCGAAGATCTCGCGATGGGGAAGCTGCACCCTGTTCGGCCCGCCAGGCGCATCCAACAGGTCGAAACGAAAGTTCTGACCCTCTTCGACTTCAACTGCCGCGTTGGCAAAGGCGCCCACCCTCAGCTTCGGCCCCTGCAGGTCGGCAAGGATCCCGATGGGTCGGCCCACGTCCTCTTCGACCTTGCGGATGATCGCGTGCCGAGCCCTTATGTCATCATGATCTCCGTGACTGGTGTTCAGGCGAAACGTGTCGGCGCCAGCCTCGAACAATCTGCGGATCATGTCGTAGGAACTCGACGCCGGACCCAGCGTTGCGACGATCTTGACGTTTCGGAGGCGGCGCATGGGGCATCCCCTCTGCATCGGACGATGTCCTCTACTGCCGCAATTGTTAGCGCATGACAACTGGCCAACCTGCAAATCGGGCGATAGCTTCTCGCCATGCCGTTCCTGCCGGAGAAATCATCTGACCTGACACCCGTCATCGTTGCCGGCGAATCTCGACCCGCGCGATGGCTGGTGCTGTGCGACCATGCTTCCAACGCGGTACCGTCCTGGGTGGCGAACGGCGATCTTGGACTTTCGCGCGACGACATGTCGCGGCATATCGCATATGACGTGGGCGCGTCAGGGTTGGCGCTGAAGCTGGCGGAGCGACTGGATGCGCCCGCTGTCCTGGCAAACTACTCGCGCCTGGTCATTGATCCCAACCGCGGCGAACATGACCCGACCCTGGTCATGCGGGTCTACGACGGCACTATCATCCCGGCCAATCGCGATGCGGACGAGAACGAGATCGAACGGCGCAAGGAGTTGCTCTACCGGCCATACCACCGCACCATCGCAGAGATCGCGGCAAGGCGGCCGGACACAGTCATCCTTTCGGTCCATTCATTCACACCGCAGTTTCGCGGTCGAAAGCCCCGCCCTTGGCACGTGACGCTGCTGTTTGCCGACGATGATCGTCTTTCGCTCCCCCTGCTGGCGGGACTGGCTCGCGAAAGTGGGCTGGTCGTCGGCGCGAACCAGCCCTACAGCGGCAGGCTCGAGGGAGACACGATTGACAGGCATGCCGTGCAGACAAGGCGGCAGAATACGCTGATCGAGGTGCGCAACGACCTTATCGGCAAGGAGAGAGGTCAGGCAGAATGGGCCGACCGCCTTGCCAGAGTCCTCCCGGAAGCGCTGAAAGCGGCAGAAACACAAGGAGAAGCTTGATGGACGACAAGACCCGCATCGAACTGGAAGCCGCCGCATTCCGGCGATTGCAGAAGCACCTGATGGACGATCGCGCTGAAGTTCAGAACATAGACCTGATGAACCTCGCCGGGTTTTGCCGGAACTGCCTTTCGCGCTGGTATCAGGAAGCCGCGGACGAGCGGGGTATCGAGATTTCAACGGAGGAGGCTCGTGAATCGTTTTACGGCATGCCCTACGATGAATGGAAGGCCAAGCACCAGACCGAGGCAACGGCCGGACAAAGAGCTGCGTTCGAGCAGTCCCGGAATCTCCATGATGATCAGAACGGAAGCGACGGCTGAACCGACCGCCCTCGCCACTTGATCCAGGACCACTCCATGGCCGTCCGGCATCAGAGGCGGCCGAAGCAATGCAACGGCGCACGGCAACAACGCTACACGGCCGACTTCCGGGATTCCTCGATATATATCTCTCGAAGCCGGGTTGCGACCGGGCCGGGCTTTCCGTCTCCGATCGTTGCGCCGTCTATTTCGGTGACCGGCATCACGAACGTTGATGCGGAGGTAATGAACGCCTCGTCCGCCTCCCTGGCCTCTTCCACGGTGAACGGTCGCTCCTCGACCTTCATCTGGGCCTCTCGCGCAAAGGCAAGCACGGCCTTCCTGGTGATGCCGTGCAGGATCTTCTCCGACAGGTCGCGCGTGATGATCCTGCCCCCGCGGACGATGCAGGCGTTGTTCGAGGTGCCTTCGGTCACGACACCGTCCTCGACCATCCAGGCATCGTCCTTGCCCTGATCCTTGGCCATCTTCTTGCCAAGGACAGGATAGAGAAGCTGGACCGTCTTGATGTCGCGGCGCGCCCAGCGGAGGTCTTCGATCGTGATCACGCTAATGCCAGTCTTCGCGGCCTGACTGCCAATGATGTTCTTGGTCTGCGTGAATGCCAGCACCGTGGGCGGCACGAGTTCGGGCGCAGGGCAATCGAAGTCCCGGTCCTTGTCTGCGCCACGAGTGATCTGGAGATAGACCATGCCTTCGGTCAGCGAGTTCCGCCTAACCAGTTCCCGGAAGACTTCGGCCAGTTCCGCTCCGGAGACTGGCGAGGCCATTTCGATTTCGCCCAGGGATCTCTCAAGCCGCGCCGCGTGTCCGGCGAAGTCAATCAGCTTGCCGTCCAGCACGCTGGTCACTTCGTAGACGCCGTCAGCAAACAGAAACCCTCGGTCGAATATCGACACGCGAGCCTCCTCTTCAGGAACGTAGTCTCCGTTGACGTACACTATGCGGCTCATCGCTCACCCCCAAAGTTCAGGCCGCGGCGGATGCACGCGCCCGTCTTCGTACTCCAGCGCATGGTCGCGGTCTTCCGCCAGAAGAAGCGGCCCGTCAAGATCAACCACCGTCGCACCTTGCGTGAGCAGTGTTGCCGGTGCCATGGCGAGCGACGTGCCGACCATGCATCCAACCATGATTTCGAGGCCTTTCTCCCGTGCCGCATCCCGGAGCGCCAATGCCTCCGTCAGGCCGCCAGCCTTGTCGAGCTTGATGTTGACTGCATCATACTTGCCCTTGAGCGCAGGCAAGGTTGCCCTGTCATGAACCGACTCGTCAGCGCAGACCGGCAGCGGCCGCTCGATCTCGGCAAGCATTCCGTCATTGCCGGCGAGCAAGGGCTGTTCGACCAGCCGGACGCCGAGCCGAACGAGGTGCGGCGCAATCTCCGAATACAGTTCGGCACTCCATCCCTCGTTCGCATCGACAATGATCCGTGTTTCAGGGGCGCCGCGCCGGACGGCTTCAAGTCGGGCCATGTCTTCTTCGCCACCCAGCTTCACCTTCAGCAACGGACGCCCGGCGTGCCTCCGCGCGGACGCCTCCATCCTCTCGGGGGTGTCGAGCGACAACGTGAACGCGGTGACCACGGGACCTGGTCCCTCGATCCCGGCCAGGCGCCACGCCCGCTCCCCTGCCAGCTTTGCTGCAAGGTCCCAAAGCGCACAGTCAACGGCATTTCGCGCCGCGCCTGCCGGCAGCATTTCCTGGAGCCCCTCGCGGGTCAGCTCTGCCGGCAAACCCATGACTTGACCCGCAACCGATTCCATGGATTCGCCGTAGCGCGCGTAGGGAACGCACTCGCCGCGTCCGACCTTCCCATGCTCCAGGACGTGAACGGTCAGAACCTCGGCGACATCACGTGATCCGCGCGAGATCGCAAATGTCTCGGCCAGACGGAACGTCTCGGGATTCGTGCGCATCTCCATTCAACCAGGTCTTTCCTGCAACTCATTCCCGAGACTTGCGTTCAGAGATTTCCGCCGGATGAGCGATCTCGATGCATTGGGGCCCGTCATGGTCACCTCTGCACACCGACCTGAACAGCACAGACTCCCGACAGGTTCAGATCGCCTCCAGCGCGTCCACGAGGCGACCGGCGCCATGCCGGAAGGGATCCACGGTCGGCAGACCCATCCGCACCTCGATCTCCTCGCAGGAGCGCGCCGCCTCATCATCGTCCAGCGCGCTCGTATTCACCGAAATCCCGCAGATCATGGCGTTCGGGTTCGCGACTCGCGCAACGGGAAGCGCCACGTCGCGAAGCTCTTCGAGCGTTGGCAATCCGTAGTGCGGGAGGCCCCGCATGTGTGTCCGGGTCGGCTCATGGGCCAGTATGATGGCATCCGGTTGCCCGCCATGAACCAGGGCCATCGTCACGCCGGAATAGGAAACGTGGAAAAGGCTGCCTTGCCCCTCAATGTGGTCCCAGTGGTCCGAATCGTTGTCTGGCGTCAGGCACTCGACCGCTCCGGCCATGAAGTCCGCGACAACGGCATCAAGAGGCACGCCGCTTCCCGTGATCAGGATTCCAGTCTGCCCGGTCGGCCGAAAGGTCGACTTCATTCCTCTCGTCCTCATTTCGGCATCCATGGCGAGGCCAGTGTACATCTTGCCAATCGAGCAGTCCGTGCCGATCGCCAGGCAGCGCTTGCCCGCGCGCTTCTTTCCGTTTGCAATTGGATAGGCAACGGCAGGAACCCGCACGTCGTGGAGAGTTCGACCGGTCCGCTGCGCAGTTTCCCGCAGGATGTCTTGATCGCGCAGGAGGTTGTGCTGGCCGTTTGCCAGGTCGAACCCGATCTCCAGAGCGTCCATCAGGACCCCGGTCCAGACCTCGGGGATGACCCCGCCCCGGTTCGCCACCCCGACGACCAAGGTGCGGGCACCCTTTTCCCAAGCGTCGTTCAAGCCCAGATCAGGCACACCGACATCGGCCTTGCACCCGTCCAGCCGCAGCTGTCCGATGACCTGCTCTGGCCGCCAGTCGGCTATGCCCTGTGCGACCTTCGCGGCGAGCTGGTCAGGCGCATCGCCAAGAAAAAGCAGATAAGGCTTGCGAATCATTGCATCCTCCCACGTCTCGCGATTCTAGGCGTCTGCTGAGGAAATTCATGCCGTTTGCAGCCGAATTTTTGACATTTTGCGAATTTTCCATTGCGTTTGGATCAATTGTTCGATGAAAATTGCTCAAACGGAATGCCGCGGCGCAACAGGTTTGCATGCTGCAGCGCAACATAATATTCACCTTGCGACTGAACCAAGGGAAAGGCGCGCCATCGATGAGTTTCCGTCCGCAACCCCCCGCCCCGTGCCGCCCGAACCGTTGCCAGCTCTTCGGTCCCGGTTCGCGGCCATCCCTTTTCGAGAAAATGGCGGCATCCGAGGCGGACGTGATCAACCTGGATCTCGAAGATTCAGTTGCGCCCGGCGACAAGGCCGAAGCGCGGAAGAACGTCATCGAGGCAATAGGCGACGTGGATTGGGGAAAGAAGACCCTTTCAGTCCGGATCAACGCCCTGGACACGCATTTCTGGTACCGGGACGTGATCGATCTCCTCGAAAACTGCTCCGAACGCCTGGACCAGATCATGATTCCGAAGGTCGGATGCGCGGCCGATGTCTATGCCATCGATGCCTTGGTCTCCGCCGTGGAATCCTCCACGGGACGGGCCAAGCGCATTGACCTTGAGGCCATTATCGAGACTGCAGCCGGCATCGCCCATGTGGAGGAGATCGCAGCGAGTTCCCTTCGGCTCAAGGCGATGAGCCTGGGGGCGGCAGACTTCGCGGCCTCCATGGGCATGCAGACGACCGGAATCGGCGGCACTCAGGAAAACTACTACATGACGCGGGAAGGCGAGAAGTACTGGTCCGACCCCTGGCACTGGGCCCAGGCCGCGATAGTGGCGGCCTGCAGAACCCACGGCGTGCTTCCGGTCGACGGGCCCTTCGGCGACTATTCCGACGACGAGGGATTCCGGGCGCAGGCATTGCGATCGGCGACGCTCGGGATGGTTGGCAAGTGGGCGATTCACCCGAGGCAGGTTGCACTCGCCAACGAGGTGTTCACGCCGTCGGAGGATGCGGTCACCGAGGCCAGGGAAATCCTTGCCGCGATGGAAGAGGCGCAACGTTCCGGATCCGGTGCCGCCACCTACAAGGGAAGGCTCGTTGACATCGCGAGCGTCCGGCAGGCGGAGGTCATCGTGCGGCAGGCCGAATTGATCATCCCGTGAAGCGACGATTGCTCGCTCCTCGCCGCCTCCCGATGCCGGCAGCGCCTAGGGCTCATCCAGCTGATCACAAGTCGGACGACCGGCCGGGACGAGCGTTGGATTCGGCCTTTGGCATTGCTGCGCCGCCTGGAGCGCTGCTTCGGACGGAAACGCCCCGCCCCCACGCGTCGGGCAACCGGACATCGTAACGCGTGCTGCGACCGCCGCCCTCCAGCTTGCGGAATGCACCCAATTGCAGGGGCCGTGCCAGATCGTGCGTCACGGTCGCCATCGAGCAACCGGTCCTCTTCATGACCTTCCTGGGATTCCTGCCGCCCTTGAAGCCGTCGCGCCCTTCTCGGAGCATCCGGGTGAGGACCCTTGCCTGTCGGTCATTGAGCTTGCCTCCGTGAGTGTCCCAGAACCGTGCCTTTGCAAGCAGATGGGTGACATGTGGTCTGGCTTGCCTCCGTGAATCCGGTGGAAGTCAGGACATGTGAGGCTGGGTTGCGAAGGTCGCGGAAGCGCCCCAGCGTGCATGCCGATGCGACCAGGGACAGCGCAACGTGACACGGCCGGTCGTCATGACCGTTGCAGACAATGTCATGCACGGCGCGCCTGGGGCTTCTGGTCGCGCTTCGGGACGTGCCGGAACCGGCATGTCCGCTGGCAGCGGTCGTTCGGCTTGCCTGCTGGACGGACTGGCTGGCAACTTCCGCTGAGCCGTCAACACCGCGGCGTTGCGCAGTGGCAAGACGACGTCAGGCGGTCATTGGGCCGAGCAGGGCGAATGCCGATCTGTTGTCCGCGAGCGGTTCCACACGACAGGTCCGCAAGTTTCGGACAGGCGCACCCAGCCTCGATCGGCTGGGCGCTTCCCGCATGTCAACCTTTCGTTGCAAGTCCCTCGCGCAGCGTCCCCTCAGGCGAGGCATCGGCCACACATTGGCGCCGGCAAACACCGACGCAATGGCCCGAAGTTAGCCATTGCCAGCGCTCCTGGCATTGCCCTTGCCACGTTTCCGTCCCCCGGGGTCCCGCGCAGGACGTGTCCGGCGGCACGCCGGGCGCTGACCGCAGCAAGTGTCGGCGCAATGCGGACGGGAAGGACGTTTGGGCGGATCCCGACCAGAAACAAGCATTCAGCTCGCAACCGAACGAGGCGCAGGCCAACAAGGGAACGTGCGCCGGCTCGTTAGAGCCGGCGCACGATCAGAAAGCTCAGCTGGCGGCAGCGACGGCGCGCTTGGCCATGACTGAAACCAGATTGGCGCGATATACACCATCTCCGTGGATGTCGGACAACATCTCTTCCGCCTTCACCGAAATGCCGGCCAGCGCTTCCTCGGAGAATTCGCCGTCAAGCGCTGCCTCGAATTCGCCCGCCCGGAACGCGCCGTCTGCACCGGCCCCGGTGACCCCGACCCGAACGCCGTCATCACCTTTCGCAACGAAGACGCCGCACATTGCGTAGCGCGATGCAGGGTTCGGAAACTTCGCATAGGCGCCTGCAGCCGGCGCCGTGAAGGCTATCGACGTGATGAGTTCGTCGTCCTCGAGCGCGGTCTCGAAGAGACCGACAAAAAACTCGTCCGCCGGTATCTCTCGGCTGCCTGTCTTGATCGTGGCCCCCAGAGCAAGCATCGCTGCCGGGTAGTCCGCCGCGGGATCATTGTTGGCGATCGAGCCCCCGATCGTGCCACGATGGCGAACCGCCGGGTCGCCGATGTTAGCGGCCATGTCACAAATTGACGGGCAGACGTTGCGCAGCCCGCCGTTGGCCGCGACTTCCGCATGCGTCGTCGCCGCCCCAATCGTCACCTCTCGTCCCGAGACATTGATCCCGCGCAAATCCTCTGCGCCGGAAACGTCGACGAGGTCCGACGGCGCGGCAAGGCGCGTCTTCATGGCCGGAACAAGGGTCTGGCCGCCGGCAAGGAACTTCCCCTCCTCCGCTCCGGAAAGGAGCCTGGCGGCTTCCGATGCGTTGGACGCCTTGTGGTAGTTCAATGAATGCATCGCCTCTCTCCCTATTCCGCTGCCATTCTGGCGCCGGAAGCCTGGATTGCAGCCCAGACCTTCGCGGGCGTCGCCGGCATGCTGACGTCATTGTTGCCGATGGCGTCCGTGATCGCGTTGATGACTGCAGGCGGCGAGCCGATGGCCCCCGCCTCTCCGCAACCCTTGATGCCGAGGGGATTCGTCGCGCATCGGGTGTTATGGTGCTCGACCACGAAGCTCGGCACGTCCTCCGCCCGCGGCATCGTGTAGTCCATGTAGGACCCCGATACCGGCTGTCCGCTTTCGTCGTACACCATCTCTTCCAGCAGGGCCTGCCCAACACCTTGGGCAATGCCGCCATGAACCTGGCCTTCGACAATCATTGGATTGATGATCACGCCGAAATCGTCCGAGGCCACGAACTTCACGACGTCGGTCTTCCCGGTGCCTGGATCGATCTCGACCTCGGCGATGAAGCAACCCATCGGGAAGGTGAAGTTCGCCGGATCGTAGAACGCCCCCTCCTTCAGGCCGGGCTCCATGTCTGCGGGCAGGTTGTGCGCGGTGTAGGCCGCAAGCCCCACCTCGTGCCAGCCTAGCGCCTTGTTCGTGCCCGGCACCTTGACCTGGCTGTCTTCGATCACGAGGTCGTCCGGACTGCACTCCAGCAGATGCGCCGCGATCTTCCGTACCTTCACCTCGACCTTGTCACAGGCCTTGACGATCGCCGAGATGCCGACAGGACCGGAACGCGACCCGTAGGTGCCCATGCCGAACTGCACCTTGTCCGTGTCGCCATGGACGATCTGGATGCTGTCGAGCGGCACGCCGAAACGCTCCGCCACGACCTGCGCAAAGGTCGTTTCATGCCCCTGCCCGTGGCTGTGCGAACCGGTCAGCACCTCGATCGTTCCGACCGGGTTTACGCGCACTTCCGCCGATTCCCAAAGACCGACGCCGGCCCCGAGCGAGCCAACGGCCGCCGAAGGCGCGATTCCGCAAGCCTCTATGTAGCAGGCCATGCCGATCCCGCGAAGCTTGCCACGATCGGCGGCCTCTGCCTTGCGCGCCGAGAAGCCGGCCCAGTCGGCAGCCTCCATGGCCTGGTTCATGTTGCCTTCGAAATCTCCGGAATCGTAGTTCATTATGACCTGGGTCTGATAGGGGAAGTCCTTGACGAAGTTGGCGCGCCGCAGTTCCGCCGGATCCTTGCCCATCTCGCGCGCGGCCGTCTCCATCAGGCGCTCCACGACGAATGACGCCTCTGGCCGCCCGGCGCCGCGATAGGCGTCCACGGGCACGGTGTTCGTGTAGCATGCCAGGACTTCGCAATGGATCGCCGGAATGTCGTAGGTTCCCGAAAGCAGCGTCGCGTAGAGATACGTCGGCACGGCACTCGAAAAGAGCGACATGTAGGCTCCGAAGTTCGCCTTGGTCGAGACCTTGAAACCCACGATCCTGCCATCGGCATCGAAGCCAATCCGCGCCTTGGTGACGTGATCGCGTCCATGCGCGTCGGTCAGAAAGGACTCCGTCCTTTCCGCGGTCCACTTGACGGAGCGCCTGGTCTTCATCGACGCCCAGAGGCAGACGATTTCTTCCGGGTAGATGTAGATCTTCGACCCGAACCCCCCGCCCACGTCTGGCGCGATCACGCGAAGCTTGTGCTCGGGGGCAACCTGATAGAAGGCGCTCAGCACCAGCCGCGCCACGTGGGGGTTCTGGCTGGTTGAATGCAGAGTGTAGTGGTCTTCCGCGTCGTCAAAGGTCGCAACCGCAGACCGGGGCTCCATCGCGTTCGGAGCGAGACGGTTGTTGGTGATGTCCATTTCCGTGACGTGAGCCGCGCCCGCCAGGGCTTCCTCGGCCGCCTCGCGGTCGCCAAGCTCCCAGTCGTAGATCACGTTGCCGGGCGCGTTCTCGTGAATTTCCGGGGCGCCATCGGCGAGGGCGGCCGCGATGTTTGCCGCCACGGGAAGCTCATTGTAGCTCACCTCGACCGCCTCGGCTGCTGCCTGGGCCTCAGCCTTGCTTTCCGCGATGACGACGGCCACTGCATCGCCAACATACCGCACCTTCTCGGTTGCAAGCGCAGACCATGCGCCCATGTTCATCGGACTTCCGTCCTTGGACGAGATCGCCCAGCCGCAGATCAGGTTGCCGATGCCGTCGCCGGTCAGTTGCGCGCCGTCCAGAACGGCGATGACACCGCTCATCCCCTCGGCCGCAGACTTCTCGATTCCCTTGATCTCTGCATGTGCGTGCGGCGACCGGACGAACGTCGCGTAGGCCTGGTTTTCCATCCTGATGTCGTCGGTGTACTTGCCCTTGCCGGTAATGAAGCGCATGTCCTCCTTGCGCTTGACCGATGCACCGATTCCTTCGCTCATCTCTCGCCCTCCTCACATCTCGCTGGCTGCTTGCGCAATCGACTTCACGATGTTGTGGTAGCCGGTGCATCGGCAGATGTTGCCTTCAAGCTCGTGACGGATCGCGGCCTCGTCGAGGGTCCTTCCCTCAGCCTTGTAGCGATTGACCATGTCGATCCCGCTCATGATCATGCCAGGCGTGCAGAAGCCGCACTGAAGACCGTGATTGTCGTTGAACGCCCTCTGCATAGGGTGCAGGCCGCCGTTTGCCACGCCCTCGATGGTCGTGACCTCCGCGCCTTCGGCCGCGGCGGCCAGCATTGTGCATGACTTCACCGCCTTGCCGTCCACGTGAACCACGCAGGTGCCGCACTGGCTTGTGTCGCATCCGACATGCGTGCCAGTCAGGCGCAGGTGTTCGCGAATGTAGTCGACAAGGAGAGTTCGGTCCTCGACATCGACGGATACAGCCTTGCCGTTCACCGTCATGGAGACTGTGCTCATCTTGATCCTCCTAGGAATTCACTTCGGGTCGCCGGGCATGCATGAACGATAGCAAAGACTGGCATGCAGGGAAGCAAAAAAAACTCGTCCCTGATGCGGAACCTGAGAGATTCTACCGACACCACAAGCTTTCGCCTTTTCAGCACGTCCGGAACCCTGCAATTTGATTGCATGACCGACATCCTTCTGCTTGCATTCATTTTCCTGATCGCCGGTGTCGTTTCCGTCCCCATCGCCACGCGACTTGGAATAGGTTCGGTTCTCGGCTACCTCGCCGCGGGCGTCGCGATCAGCCCGGTTCTGGCGCTGCTGGATGTCGACGTGCATGCGATCCAGCAGGTAGCCGAACTTGGCGTCGTCATGATGCTGTTTCTCATCGGGCTCGAACTGGAACCGAGATACCTGTGGCAGATGCGGCTCAAGTTGCTTGGGATGGGCGGTGGCCAGATTCTGCTGACGACAGCCGTAGTGGCGTTCCTGGCCAACATGACGGGACAGCCCTGGAACGTGTCGGTTGCAATCGGTCTCGTGCTGGCGCTCTCCTCGACGGCGATCACGCTGCAGACCCTGACCGAAAAGGGCATGTTGAAGAGCCCTGGCGGCGAGTCCGGATTCTTTGTCCTTCTGACCCAGGACGTGGCCGTCATCCCGATCCTTGCGGTTGTGCCCCTGCTGGCGATTCCCGAACTGGCAGGCTTTCCTGCAACATCAGGCACGGTGGGCCACGGCCCGGCCCTGAGCCTCGTCGCGGGAATGAACGGCTGGCAAACCGCCTTTGTGACGATGAGCGCGGTTGGCATCGTGATTCTCGGTGGAAACTACCTGACCCGTCCCGCGCTCAGATTCATCGCCGTCACGGGTCTCCGGGAGATGTTCGTTGCAACCGCCCTTGCCATCGTCGTTACCATCGCGCTCCTGATGGTGCTCGTCGGCCTTTCTCCGGCGCTTGGCGCATTCATCGCGGGTGTCGTGCTTGCCAACAGCGAGTACCGCCATGAACTCGGGAGCGACATCGACCCGTTCCGCGGACTCCTCCTCGGCCTCTTCTTCATCACGGTCGGGGCAGGCATCAACTTCGCGCTCCTTTGGGACAGCCTGGCGGTCACAATCGGCCTCACGCTTGGACTGATCGCAATCAAGGGCGCAATCCTCTTTCTGCTTGGCACGGCGTTCGGGCTCAGGGGGCCGGATCGCTGGCTTCTTGCAATGGCCCTCTCCCAGGCCGGCGAATTCGGATTCGTGCTGCTTTCCTTTTCGGTTGCCAATGCCGTTCTGCCGACCGCAATCGCCGACCAGCTGCTTCTCGTGATTGCCATCTCGATGCTGCTGACGCCCTTGCTCTTCATTGTCCATGAGCGGGTGATCACGGACCACTTCATCAACGAAGAGTCGCACGACGAGGACAAGATCGACGAGCCCGGCGAAGTCATCATCGCCGGGTATGGCCGGATCGGCACAATCGTCGACCGAATGCTCCTTGCGGCGGGGTACAAGACGACCGTCATCGACTACGATTCCAAGCAGATCGACATGTTGAGAAGACTCGGGGCGAGAGTGTATTTCGGGGATGCGACCCGCCCGGATCTCCTGAAGGCTGCGGGCATTGACCGGGCAAAGGTCCTGGTGATTTCGATCAACGACGTGGACAGCGTCACGCAGCTCGCAAGATACGCGGTTCAGAACTTTCCGGATCTTCACGTCATTGCCAGCGCACGAAACCGGCACCACGTGTACGACCTTTGGGCAGTCGGATGCCGGGACATAATCCGCGAAACATATGACAGTTCACTCAGGGTCGGACGGTCCGCCTACGAGGCGCTGGGCATACCCCGGGCAAAGTCCAGGAAGATGGTCGAGGCGTTCAACGACCTGGACCATCGCGCAATGCTGGAAGTCGCGGACTCATACGATCCGGCCCTCCCTTTGGAAAAGAACGACGCCTACGTGGCACGGGTCAAGGAAATGCGCGGCCCATGGCAACAGGAACTCAGCAGCCGGATACGCGAGATCCTGCGGGACGGCTAGGCAGGCCGAGGCGGACGAACCCGGCGTCTCGGCAAGAGAATTGCTTGCATGCCCTTGTTCGCGCATCAACGGGCGCGGACCCGGAGCCTCGCGGTCAGACAGTCGCCAGGCGGAACAAACCGTCCCGAACCGAACGAAACGGCCCAGAAAAACGACAGCAAGGCGCCCGGAGAACAACGGACGAACCATGTTACCGGAACTGCGGCAAGCCCGCCCATGAACCTCGACAAGCAATCATGTCTCGAGCCCGTGCGCCGCGGCGACAATGAACACAGGCCTTCCTCGGCCGCGGTGCATCTCAGCGCAGCGCCGCCCCTGCACCTCGCTGACTGCCGCGTTCGGCGAGGCGACTGCGTCCTCGCAACTCGCCGCAAACCTGGATTCCAGAACGCGATCACGTCCTATGCGGCTTGGCTGCCCTGTCCCATCGACAGGAACTTTGAACGTCGCTCCTCGATCAACTTCTTGCGAGACATCCCAGAAAGCTGCCCGAGGAACTTCTCGATGCACTTCCCGACGGACTTCATCGTAGCCGCCTTGTTCCGATGCGCGCCGCCAACGGGCTCGCGGACAATCTGGTCGATCACGCCGAGACCGTGCAGGTCCTGAGCCGTCAATCTGAGGGCTTCGGCCGCTTCCCGCATCTTTTCGGCATCCTTCCAGAGAATTGACGCGCAACCTTCGGGAGAAATCACTGAATAGACCGAATGCTCCAGCATCGCGACGCGATTCGCGGTCGCAATTGCCACCGCCCCGCCGGAGCCGCCTTCGCCAATCACCATGCTCACGAGAGGGACCCCGATCTTCAGGCACTTTTCCGTTGCCCGCGCGATTGCCTCGGACTGGCCTCTCTCCTCTGCGCCCTTGCCGGGATAGGCCCCCGGCGTGTCGATCAGGGTCACCACGGGCACGTTGAACCGATCCGCGAGATCCATGAGCCTTACCGCTTTCCTGTAGCCCTCGGGACGCGCCATGCCGAAGTTGCGCTCTATGCGGGCCTGCGTGTTCTTTCCTTTCTCGTGACCGATCACCATCACCGGGCGGTCATTCAGTCGAGCCAGCCCGCCAACCACGGCCTGGTCATCGGCAAAGCTCCGGTCGCCCGCCAGCGGCGTGTATTCGGTGAACAGGGCCTCGATGTAGTCAGTGCAATGAGGCCGGTCGGGATGGCGCGCGACCTGGCACTTTCTCCATGGGGAAAGGTTCTTGTAGAGATCGGCCAGAAGCGACTTTGCCTTAGAATCCAGCTGGTCGGCTTCCTTCTTTGTGTCCATCCCGGAGTTCGAGCGCGCCATGGCGCGCAACTCTTCCGCCTTGCCTTCGATTTCCGCGAGAGGCTTTTCAAACTCGAGATAGTTCATTCCTGCCCTTTCACCTCCCGCAATATAGGGTCCGCAGGCCGTTCGCCGCAAGCATCGACGGCCGGGTCAGAGCGGCGTTCCGCTCACCCAGCCAGTGACATGCCCCGCCCGCGAATGTCGTGTTGGGGCGACCCGAATGCAACCTCAGCTTGCTTCTCGGGCTTCGTCGAGGAGCGCGTCCGAGCGAGCCTCGACGCGTTCTTCCAGCGTTTCCATGAACTCCGTTACGGACAGCCCCGGCGGAATTGGATCAAGAAACTCGACCACTGCCGTGCCCGGTTTGCGAAGGACCTTTCGCTTCGGCCAGAAGAACCCGACATTGGTGGCCACGGGGACACAGGGCTTGCCAAGCTGTTCGTAAAGAACGCCCGTGCCGACCTTGTAAGGCTTCCTGGCACCAGGAGCGACGCGAGTGCCCTGAGGGTATATGATCAATTGGCCCATGTCCGAGCCCTTCTTGCTGACTCGGAGCTTCATGTTGCGAATTGCGTCTCCGCGCCGACCGCGAGCTACCGGGATGCAGCCGATTCGGAGTGCGTACTGCCCGAGGACTGGAGCGAACATCAACTCGCGCTTCATGATGAACCTTGGTCGGTGAACGGCATGGAAGATCACGATGATGTCGAAGAACGACTGGTGTTTTGCGGCAATCAAGGCGTCACCGTCTGGCGGAGCGCCCCTGATCTCGACCTTGAGGCCAACCATCTTGTGCGCCGTCCGGACAACAAGGGCGCACCAGGCATTGCAGGCGCGATATGCCCAGGCCCGGCTGATGACCGCAAAGGGAAGGAAGAGGATCGCGTATCCGAACATTGCGGCATACATGAAGACACCGAATGCAAGCGATCTCACCCATTGCAACATCATGCCGGCACCGCCATCCCCGTTTGGCGGACCGGTCCCTCGCGTTCCGGTCCACCATTCCGGAACCGATGCGGTCCGCCGCCGTTTGGTGCATGATGACGTCGCCTGAACCGGGCTGCAACGACGCTTGTCATGATCCGCGCACGATGCCCTGTTCTCATGCAACCCGCTTCAGTCGATTGTCCGTCAACAACCTCTCCGGCCAAAACAGGGCGAGGATTTCCAAGTGATCCAGGCAGGTTGAAATATGCTCGCTGCACCCGGAGGTTCAGCGCCCGGAGTTTTCCGCGTTCGAGAGTGTTGGTCGCCGCTTGGCTTTCGCGGCTTTGCATGTTCGTGCATGTAGACGCTGGATGGGCCGGCGCCACGTGCGCAAGAGGCGACTGCACTGCGGCGCACGCTTTCCGGGTTGCAGCGGTCTGCTGGACGACAGGACTGTTGCCTCAAGCGTGGAAGAGCACGTCTTGCGCCGGATTCAGACGCACGCGGAACCCAGCGCCGGCCTCGATCGCGGATTGAGGCATGCTCGACGGCCGCGGCCGGAACTCTGCGCATGTCGAATCGCCCGGCATCGGGTCCGGCGCGCCTTCCTGGCTGTCGGCATGCGGAATTTGGGCTGCTTTCGGGCAGGGTCCCCTGACAAGGGGCGCATCATTTGCGGACCGCCGGCCCGAATGGATCCGGCGCTGCCATCTTTGTCCCTACGATGACCAAGTCGCGGTGGGGCGTCCTTGTCGCCCGGTCAAGATCCAGTCGGCACGCGTTGGACCGGGACGGGTCATGACCCGACTTGCCTCTATCCGCACGCCACATGAGATGCACGTGGAGAACGGGTCGGGCCCGCCACTGATCGCATGGCACCGCTTTCAGCGACCCGTACACGAAAACAGGGTGTGAGAATCGCCACGTCCGGGTTGAACAAGAGTGCGAACGCACCAACAATCCGTTGCGGCTCATGCCGTTGCAGACGACACAGACGGATCGACCCGGACGCGTCAAATCTGCAAGTGCAGGATGCAGTGCAGGGCGGAACACCGGCGTGGCGGCGGTTGTGCGCACCTGCAGGCAAGGCTACAATCCCGGCAGACTCCCGATCTGGAGGAGTAGACCCGTTGGAGAATCTGGCCATGCGAATCCGGCACTGGTGCCATTCCTCGATCCAGAACCTTCTTTCATGCGGCTGACGCGGCCAAGCGGCTGTTCCGAATGCATTTTCGACGGCGCCTTGATCCCGGCGCGTGGACAGGAAGCGGAGTGTTCGGACTGCGAGGATGCCAGGCGTGAAACGGCCGAGCTGCGCAGCGCGCCGGGAACGGGAATGACGCCGTGACCCTGCCGCAGGATCCGGCTGACGGCACCGCAAGGGATGGCACTCCAACGGATGATTCGTGCCCTGGGTCCGATGACGTTTCTCATGCAATCCCGGAAGCTGACAGGCACGACCGGGATGCGATGCAAGCACTCACCATCGACCGTGCCGCACTCAAAGTCCTGAAGGAAGAAGCCGAACGCGAACTCTCGCTGCGGCGTGCACAGGCATCGAAGCCCGACGGAAGTCATTCCGTCAAGGTTCCGCCTGCATCCAGCAACGCAACGCACGCCAGTCACCCGCAAGCCTCGGGTCAGCCAAACTCTGAGCAAGGACGCGGTGGCTGGATTCGGGCCGTACTGCCCCTGCTGCTCATGGTGGCGGCCCTTGTCGGGCTCCTGGTCACGACTTACCTGCGTGCGTCAGCGATTTCGCATGCCTATCCCAATACCGAAGGTCCGCTCCAGTCATACCTGGAAGCCGCAGACGTGTTCCTGGAGTGGTTGAACGGAGTGCTTGGCAGGCAGTCCGGAGACTGAAGCATGCATCGTCTACGTTGACCGGGACCGGGACGGGTTCAGCCTCAACTGCACACGCAAGCCCAAGCGGACCTCGCTGCACATGCATCGAAGGGCCGCGCGGTCGCGGACAGGTTCAAAACCGTTCCAGCAAACGCCTCAGGTAGTCACGTTCCTCTTCCGAGCGTTCCATTTCGCCAGAGCGGCGGCGCAGTTCGTCCAGGATCTCGCGGGCCCTTCGCTGGAGGTCATCGCCCTGCAGCAAATGCTCGTCTGTGCCGATCCGGCTCCCGCCACCGGTGTCGCGTCCCAGGGGATCGCGGTTGGCACCGGGATTGTTCCAGCCATTGCCGGCACCCTGCTGGCCAGCCTGATTCTGGCCCTGCTGCGCCATCTGGTCGGCCAGATTGCGCATCCCCTCGCGCAAGGCCTCAATTGCATCAGCCTGGTCTTCCAGCGCGCCGGCGAAGTCATCGTTCCGGAGATCCTCTTCCGCCAAATCCATCGCGTCGCCGGCTCTTCCGAGCGATTCGCGAGCCGCGTCCCCGCCCGGAGTGCCGACACCCGGAAGGTTCTGCATCTGCCGGTTGAGTTCCTGCCGCAACGAGCGTTGACGGTCGGCAAGGCTTCTCTCGCCATCCCCTTGCGGCTGGCCCTGCTGGCCGCCTTGGCCCTGCTGCCCGCCCTCGCCGTGCCGCAGTCCTTCACCGTCGCTTCCTTCCCGCCCAAGGTTGCCAAGGGACCGGCCCGCCTGGCTGCCGCCACGCTGTTCCTGCAAGTCGCGAAACGCCTCGTCCGACAACCCTTGCTGCTCGCGCAGGGTCTCGGCCAATCCTTCCATTGCCTGCTGTCCGGGCGACGGCTGCCCGCGAGCGGCGAAGCTGTTCTCCATCATCCTGCGCAACTGCTCCAGGAGCTGCGCTGCCTCGGCCATGCGGCCCTGCTCCATCAGTTCCTGCAACCGGTCAAGGAGAGCATCCAGGTCCTGCGGACCAATCTCCATGGCTTCGCCTTCGGCGAGCTGCTGGTCCTGACCTTCTCCCTGCTGCTGCTCGGCAAGCTGGCGCAGGTAATCCTGAATCGCTTCTCTGAACTCCCGCATCAGGTCCGCGATCTCTTCATCGCTCGCGCCGTTTTGGATCGCCTCGGCAAGGCGATCCTCTGCCCGACGCAATCGTGCAAGGGCGTCCGAGAGATCGCCCTCCTCAATCTGCACCGCAAGGTTCCAGAGCGCCTCCTCAAGTTCCTCGACGGATGGGTCATCCAGTCTGCCCAGCGAAGCCCTTGTCTCCAGGCGCCTGACAATGAACCGGAGCTTCATGAAGTCGGTGGCAGAGCGGAAGACGCCTTCCGGACTATGGGACACGGAACGCAGGACCTGCGCCACACGCCCAGCACTCTCCCTGTTCCAGAGGAGGTCGCGCCGCCCTTCGATGATCGCCTTGGCAAGGGGGTCGAAGAACCGCCGGCCCGGCAGGATCGTGGACTGCGGCCCGGACACCCCCTGCTGCCCGGCGTCGTCAAGTGCCGCCAGTTCCGCGCGAACGGGGAGATTGGCCCACGGATGGCGCGAAAAGTCGCCGATCACGGTTTCGGAGAATTCGGACCGGTCACCGGCAATTGTCAGCGGCAGTTCCAGCGTGACAGGTTCGCGCGGTTCGGGATCCAGCGCCAGCCCGTACCGGCGGTCGACATGGTCTTCGTCGAGGATCAGCTCGATCCACCCTCCGACGACCCCGTAGTCGTCACGGGCGGAAAAGGGCGCCTCCATGCGGCCACCCTCGCCGCGCGTGACTGGCCCGGCAAACTCTATTTCCGGCACGAGATCCGCCTCGGCTTGCATGGTCCATTCCCGACCGCCCGGTCCGTCGATCCTGATCTCGCCATCCTGGTTGATGTTGAAGCTCTGCGATGGATCGCTTGCCGCAGGCACGTCCTTGGTCCGGCCCGAAACGGTTTCGTGCAGCGTCAGGTTTCCGACGCCTCCATATAGGCGGATCGTCACCAGGCTGCCTTGGGGAACCGCGAGCCAGGCTTGCGTGATGTCGTTGAGATAGAGGTTTGGCCGTCCGGTATAGTAAGGCGGCTCGACCCAACCCTCCCAAGACGATTCCAGGGCCATCGCCTGCTCGTCAAGCATGACCTCGCCCAGGGTTCCCACTTTCAGGAACGACCCGAACAACAGCCCGACCGCAAGGCAGAGCAGCGCGACGTAGCGAAGCCCGAACACGTCGAATCGGGACAGCCTGAGATCCGGCTGAACTGCCCGGGCCCCGTCCAGGCGTCTTGTCATGCGTCCGACATGGGTCTTCCAGATCGCCTCGGATCCGGCGTCACCTGCACCAATGGCATGCCGGTCAGCCACGGCCGCGATCGGCCGGCCGGGCAAGGTCGCATCGAGCCGGTCAAGCGCTTCGCTCCGCCTAGGGAGCCTGAACCGGCGCACGGCAATGCCAAATGTCGCCATAGCCGCCAACAGTGCCAGAATTCCGACAGCCCACGCCGCTTCCAGCAACAGGATCTCGTGCAATCCAAGCAGCAAAGCGGAACATGCAAAGAGCAGCACGGTCCAGAACGGCCAGAACGCGCGGGCAACGCGTTCAGCAAACAGGCCGGCCATGGTCAAGGCCAGCGGCCGCCTGAGCCGCTGCCCGACTTCCGGAGGCAGTTCGTCTTGACCGGCCATGGATCCCGGTTCCTTCCTGGGGCAGGGCTTGCCTACCCCTTGAGCCATGCCGGGATGATATCGCGATCGATCATTTCGTCAAATGTCGGCCGCGGCCTGACCACGGCAAACCGGCTTTCGCTGACCAGCACCTCGGGAACAAGGGGCCTGGAATTGTACTCCGATGCCATCACGGCCCCATAGGCGCCCGCCGAGCGGAACACAACGAGATCTCCTTCAACGACAGGCGGCATTTCCCGTCCACGCGCAAAGGTGTCTCCGGTTTCGCAAACGGGACCCACCACGTCGTACGTTGCCTGCTCGGCATCCGGAGAGGGCTCGTTCACGGGCACAATTTCGTGATGAGCGCCGTACATCGCAGGGCGCACCAGATCGTTCATCGCGGCATCGAGAATCAGGAATTCGCGATCCTGGCCGGTCTTGACGAACAAGACCCCAGCAACCAGCAGCCCGGCGTTCCCGGCAATCAGGCGCCCGGGCTCGATCTCGATTTCGCAATCCAGATCCCCGACGGTACGCCTGATCACGTCGCAGTACTCGATCGGAAGCGGCGGTGCGGCACTCGATCTCTCGTAGGGAATCCCCAAACCGCCCCCGAGATCCAGGCGCCGGATGTCGTGTCCGTCGGACCGCAGGACGCGGGCCAGTTCCGCCACCTTCTCGTAGGCTCGCCCGTAGGGACCAAGATCCGTCAGTTGCGAGCCGATATGGACGTCTATGCCCGCAACGTCCAGGCCCGGCAGGTCGGCGGCCTCCGCATAGATCTCGCGCGCACGGTTGATCGGAACGCCGAACTTGTTCTCGGACCTGCCAGTGGCGATCTTCTCGTGAGTCCGCGCATCCACGTCGGGATTGATCCGAATGGCTATTGGCGCAGTCACTCCAAGCCGAACGGCAACCTCGGAAAGCCTCCGCAGTTCGGGCTCGCTCTCCACATTGATCTGCCGGACGCCGCCGGACAGTGCCAGTTCCATTTCGTCAGCAGTCTTGCCCACGCCGGAGAAGACGATTCGCTCGCCCGGGAAGCCCGCCGCGACCGCCCTTAGGTACTCGCCGCCCGACACGACATCCACACCCGCTCCAAGCCGGGCCATCACCGTGAGCACAGCCTGGTTCGAGTTCGCCTTCATGGCGTAGCAGACAAGGTGGTCCATGCCGGCCATGCCTTCGTCGAACAGACGGTAATGCCGCTCCAGCGTCGCCGTCGAATAGACGTAGAACGGCGTCCCTACCTCCGCCGCGATCTCTGGCAGGGGCACGCCCTCGGCGCACAGGACGCCGTCGCGATAGTGAAAATGGTCCATCCGTGCTTCCTCGAGACCCGGCAACTCGTCATATCAGATGCGCGTCACGGCGCAACATTCGACCGGATTGGGACCAGGGCAATCGCGTTTGAAGGAGTTCCCTGAAGAGTCCCCCTTGGCTTTTCCGTGACTGCGTGATTCGCTGTTGGAAAACAACAGCCTGAGGCAGGACAATGCAGGACTTCGGACGAATCTTCGACGGGGTGGAAGACCCCCGCACCAGCAATGCGACCCGTCACGACCTCCATGAAATGCTGATGATCGCGCTCCTTTGCATGATCTGCGGCGGCCAGACATGCACCGACATGGAGCTTTTCGGGCGCTCGAAGGAGGCGTTCCTCCGCCGTTTCATGAAGCTCGGGCACGGCATCCCGAGCCACGACGCCTTTTCGAGCCTGTTCAGGGTTCTCGACCCCGAATGCCTGCAGCGGGTTCTCGTCCGCCTTGCCTCGGACTGGGTCGGGCGGCTTGGGCCGGACGTGATCGCGATCGACGGCAAGGCGTTGCGGCGGTCCTTCGAGGACGCCTCGAGGCGCTCGCCGCTGCATGTCGTCAACGCCTTCGCCGCCGGCGCGCGCCTGACGCTCGGCCAGGTCCGGGTGGACGGCAAGTCGAACGAGATCACGGCGATGCCGGCGCTCCTGGAGCTTCTCGACGTCAAGGGCATGACGGTGACCGCCGACGCGATGCACACGCAGCGGGACACGGCGAAGCGGGTCACGGAGGCCGGAGGCAGCTACGTCCTGGCGCTGAAGGGCAACCAGGAGACGCTTCACGACGACGTCCGGCTCCACATGGCGGACCCGGAAAACGCCGGAAAGATGTTGCGTTTCAGCGACGTGGACAAGGGCCACGGCCGCATCGAGACCCGGGAGGCGGCCGTCTGCCACGACGTCGACACGCTGCAGGACCTGCATCACTGGCCCGGCCTGCAGGCCGTCGGGAAGGTCACCGCAACGCGGGAGACCAAGGGGGAGCGGAGCACGGAGGCCCGCTTCTTCCTGCTCAGCGAAACGCTTGGTCCGGAGCAGTTCCTGAAGACTGTGCGCGCGCACTGGGCGGTGGAAAACTCGCTCCACTGGGTCCTGGATGTGACCATGGGGGAGGACGGCCTTCGAAACCGGAAGGACAACGGTCCCGAGAACCTGGCGATGATGCGGAAGCTGGCGCTGAACCTGGCGCGGCTGACCGATGGCGGGAGAGTGACGTCGATGCGCGGAAAGCTCTTATGAGCCCCCTCCTGTCAAGCACTTTTTCGCCATCTGCCTTCCCCTCCCTAAAATCCATAAAAAAGTGGTTGTTGTTGCTGTCCTGTGGATCTGTGGGCGAGAGGCCCGCGAGTGTGGGCAACGCGGTGGGCGACGCCCTGGCGTCGTCCACGGCTTGTCCACACGTCCCGAGAGGGCGTGGGCCGGCCCGAAGGGCTCGTCCACAAATCCACAGGACCGTCCCGGATCGCGCCAAGAACGAGGCCCGGGCATTCCCTTCCAGGCAGCAACCACCCAGCGCAGCGGCCCTGCCGTGCCGTCACATTGTTCTTCTCCCTGTTGTCAGGACGGCTCGGCGCCGCTCGGGGGATGTTCCAGGCAGAACGTCGCGGTTCCTCGGCGCGCTCAACGACGCGTCCATACTCTTATCCGGTTCGGTTGGCCGGCGCTTGCCGGCCCCGTGACCATGATGCCCAATTCGGGCGATGCGACGTTCCGGGAGGCGGGACCCATCTGAAAGAACGGTGCCGCAGCCTGCGGCGAACCAAGCTTTCCGCCGGTCACACGCCTTGCCCGGGTTCCCCGGAGGCCCCGTCGGGCCGCCCGGGTGTCCAGGTGTCCGGTGTCCTCCTCTCAGGCCCGCGACAGGACGGCGCCCTCCGGCACCAGCCCGGCGCTGACGTATCTCCATAGCGCAACCAGCAGCTTGCGCGCCAGCGCCACGATCCCGCGCTTCCGGGAGCGCCCGTCACGGGCGCTGACATACTCCCGGAACCATTTCGACAGCGCGCTGTCCGGCTGGAACTGCAGCCAGCGCCAGGCCATCTGAACCAGGTGCTTGCGCAGCAGCGGGCTGCCCGCCTTGCTGATTCCCTGGTCGCGGTCGATGCCGCCGCTCGCGAAGGGAACAGGCGCCAGTCCCGCCAAGCTGGCCAGCTCGCGGCGGTTCCGGAAGTCCCGGTAGAACAGTTCGGTGTCCAGGAGCAGCGCGTCGTTTGGTCCGATCCCGCGCAGCCGAACCAGCGCGGCCGCGAAGTGCGCGCGATCCGGAGCCGGATCCGACGTCCCCGCGGCCTCCGTCACGCCTTCCGTCCCGATCCCGTCGGGCGCCTCCTGCGCCGAAGACTCCGCATCCCCGCCGTCCTGCGCCGGAAGGCGGTCAAGCGCCTCCCGCGACGCCTTCAGCGCCGCCGCCTTCTCCGCCTCGACCGTCTTCAGCTCGGCGACGGCCAGTTCCAGCCGGTCGAGGATGCCGTGGATCTCGGCCAGGAGCCGCGGCTGCAGTTCCGTGCCGTAGGCGGTCTCGAGCCCGTCGAGGCGGGCGCGGAACCCTTTCCCGGCCGGATCCCCGATGGACACGCCGTGCAGCCGGAGCAGCGCGGCGATCGAGTTCGCGAGCCGCAGCCGCTCCTTCACCAGGCGCTCCCGCCGGCGCAGAAGCCGCTTCGCGTCCTCCTCCTCGACCGTCGGGATCCGGACCGGCGACATCGCGTCACGGTCGCCTCCGTCCCAGGCCCGGAGCGCACGGACCATCTTGCGGGCGTCGATCCGGTCCGTCTTCGCTCGCCTTTTCTTCCGCACGACCTCGAGGCTCGCCGGATCGCAGATCACGACGTCGATCTCCGGCGCGTGCTCGCCGAGCCACCGCGCCAGCCAGAAACCCTCGAATCCAGCCTCGTAGGTCAGCAGCACCCGGGACGGCCCGTCGGCGCCGGCGCGGGCATTCCCGATCTTCTCCAGAAGGCCCGCCGTGTCGGCCGGCGCCAGCTTGTGCATCCCGACCTTGTCCGGCTGTTCGGGGTCGCCGATCCCGAGGACCCATGACGTCCCGCTCACTTCCAGAGCGACGTACAGCGTGCTAACCTCGCCCATGGAAGGGGCCACGTCGTTCAGCTCTTTCGACATCGTTGATCTCCTTTCGCTCGGCAAGGGGTTGTGCTGAAACGGCCCCTTGCCACCATATGTTGATGTCCGGACGCCCCTTTGGACCGAATCATCTCCAAGGGCAATTCCCGACCTGGCTCATGGCATCTGAAAAAGGCCGGCTGGGACGACGGCTTCTTGCTGAAACTCCTCCGTTCCGCAGCAAGCCTCGCACCGACTCTCGAAACCGACAAAATCCAAACGCGATAGCCCTGGGATTGGGACCAGGTTGCAGGTCTTGCGGGAGTGGCCCGACTTCAGAAGCCCGACGGATTTCTTGACTGAATTGACGTGTTTCGGTGCAGAGAGCGCCTTGCTTTCAAGGGCCCGACCTCTTCGAGGTTGCATGTGGTGCCGACCTGCCCCCTTGATCTGGGGATCGCCGCGGCGGAATCCCTGTCCAGGTTCGTGCCCTGCTGACAGAAGGCGCGTCGCACCTCTCTTCGTTACGGCGTGCCGTCCGCTGCCCTTCGGGCACCGTGTAGTGCCGACCATTAGGGGCCGGGTCCTGGAATATCAATGAGTTACGGGCTTCGTGACCCGCGAGTTGCGGAAGTCGGGCCAGCATCCGCAACGGGAAATCGTTGGACATCCGACCTGTCCGGCAAGAAGGTCAGGCCATGCATGAGCACACAGCCTCGATTCGCTGGAATTGCGAGGGCGACTTTGCGCGTGGCCGCTACTCCCGGTCCCATGACTGGAGCTTTGACGGCGGTGCCGTCATCCGCGCCTCGGCATCACCGCTTTCTGTCCCGCTCCCCTTTTCCGACGCTGCCGCGATCGATCCGGAAGAAGCCTTCGTGGCCGCGGTCGCGTCATGTCACATGCTCTGGTTTCTCGATCTCGCGCGGCAAGCCAAGTTGCAGGCCGTGTCCTATCGCGATGCGGCCGTCGGCCATATGGAAGGTGCACCGCATCCCTGGATCACCCGTGTCGATCTCCATCCCGAGACCGTCTGGACGGGAACGGTCCCGGATCCCTGGAGAGTCCGTGAGCTCCATCATGCCGCCCACGAGCGCTGCTTCGTAGCCAACTCGAAAAGATCGGATGTCGTGGTTCACCTGCCGTGACGTGCCGCGCTACGGACCCCCGCATTTCTCGAGCTCCAGCGAAACGGGAGCAATGCGGCCGCTGCGGCAAGACTGGCCGACCAGGAAGACTCCGGACTGGATCGGGCGTCGGGCCACCGCGCGCTCGTCAGAGCCTGCCGACAATTCCGATCCTTGCCTCGCCCCCCATGTTGACGCTTTGCCCTTTTTGGTGGGGCGGGCCATCAACGCCGCATGCGCCGAGTGCAAGAACGACGAGAAGTTGCGCAAGCCGCGTCCATCCGCTCATGACAGGCGCTCCCGCCACAACGCGACCTGCTCCCGCACGCGCTCGGGCGCCGTTCCCCCATAGGACGTCCGGCTCCGTATCGAATTGCCCGGTCCCAGCACGTCCCGAGCCGGCTCCGTGATCGCCTCATGAACCGACGTCATCTGTTCGAGCGTCAAGTCCTGCAGATCCTTGTTCTCGGCTTCCGCCATTGCCACCAGCCTGCCGGTCACATGATGCGCCTCCCGAAACGGCAGGCCCGCCTCGCGCACAAGCCAGTCGGCAAGATCGGTGGATGTCGAAAAGCCTGACGAGGCCGCCGCGTTCAGGGCATCCGGGTCGGCCGACATGTCCCGAACCATGCCTTCCATCGCCGCCAGCACCAGCATCAGCGAATCCGCGGCGTCGAAGACCTGCTCCTTGTCTTCCTGCAGGTCCTTGGAATAGGCCAGCGCGAGACCCTTCATGACGGTAAGCAGACCCACGGCGCTCCCGAGGATGCGCCCGGTCTTTGCCCGCACGAGCTCGGCCGCATCCGGGTTCCGTTTCTGCGGCATTATCGACGAACCTGTCGAAAAGCTGTCCGAAAGCGAAACGAACCGGAACTGCGCACTCGACCAGATGACGATTTCCTCGGCCAGCCGGCTGAGATGCATCGCCGCGATTGCGCTCGCCGCCAGGAATTCCAACGCGAAATCCCGATCCGCCACGGCGTCCAGCGAATTCGCCATCGGCCGATCGAAACCGAGCGCGCTCGCCGTTGCATCCCTGTCGATCGGGAAGGACGTTCCTGCCAAGGCGCAGGCACCGAGCGGGCTCTCGTTCATCCGCGTCCGTGCGTCAGCAAGCCTTGACGCGTCGCGCTCCAGCATTTCGACATAGGCCATCATGTGATGGCCCCACGTCACCGGCTGTGCGGTCTGCAGATGCGTGAACCCGGGCATCACCCAGTCAGCGCCGGCTTCCGCCTGGTCCAGGAGCGCCCGCTGCAGCGCCCTGACGCCCGCAATCGCGGCATCGCATTGGTCCCGCACCCAAAGCCGGAGGTCGGTCGCGACCTGGTCGTTCCGGCTCCGCGCGGTGTGAAGCCGCCCCGCAGGCGCACCGATCAATTCGTGCAGGCGCGACTCAATGTTCATGTGGATGTCTTCAAGCGCGGCCTGATACCGGAATTTGCCAGTTTCAATCTCTGACAACACCGTGAGCAGGCCTTCACGGATCGCCTTGGCGTCGCTATCCGTGATGACGCCTGTTGCGGCAAGCATCGCTGCGTGGGCAAGCGAAGCCTCGATGTCGTGTTGCGCCAACCGCCGGTCGAATCCGATGGACGAATTGATCGCTTCCATGATCGCGTCCGGACCGGCCTCAAAGCGTCCGCCCCACATCTTGTTCGCGTCGTCAGTCATCCGGTCTCCGGAGGGAGTTCAATGTGCCGTTTCCTTGCCGTTCTCTACACTTGCCTTGCGCTCGCTGCAAACCACGCCATTGCCGACACAAGCCAGCTCGAGGAACTGCGCGAGGGAACGATGAGGAAGCTAGTCTTCTCGGAACCGAGGCCCGCGCCAGGAACCGGCTTCACCGACCCGGAGGGTGGCGCACATCAGCTGTCCGACTTAAAGGGCAAGTTCGTCCTCGTCAATTTCTGGGCCACGTGGTGCGCACCCTGCCGCAAGGAAATGCCCATGCTTTCGGAACTGCAACGCGAATTCGGCGGCGAGCGGTTCGAAGTCGTGACCATTGCCACAGGACGCAATTCCGTTCCTGGCATCCGCAGGTTTTTCCGGGAGACGGGTGTCGACAACCTCCCGCTATATCTCGATCCAAGACAGAACCTCGCCCGAAGCATGGCGGTCTTCGGCCTTCCAGCCACGGTGATCCTTGACGTGGACGGCAGGGAAATCGCCCGGATGCGCGGAGACGCCGAATGGTACGGCGAGAGCGCCAGAGCGATCATCCGGGCCCTGACCGAAGCCCGAGAAGAGTAGCGGTCCACCTTCGAGGCGATGATCCCTTCGCCGAAATCGCGAAGCCCTCTGGTCCCGTTCCCTTGCATCGGATAATCTGGCAAGAACCGCATCCTTCCCAGGAGGACAACGAATGAACATTGTTCCGAACGACCTCGCGGACGTGATCGAAGCCGACCGCGCGCACATCTGGCATCACTTGATGCAGCACAAGCCCCTGGAGACGACCGATCCCCGCGTCATGGTCGGAGGCAAGGGCGTGCGCGTCTGGGACGCGGCTGGAAGCGAGTACATCGACGCTGTCTCGGGCGGAGTGTGGACCGTCAACGTCGGCTATGGTCGCGAGCGCATTGCCAATGCAGTTCGAGACCAGCTCGTTCAGATTCCGTATTTCTCGGGCAGCGCGGGCTCGATCCCCGGAGCGAATTTCGCCAGAAAGCTGACAGGACTGATGCCCGGACTGACGCGCGTCTACTATGCGAATTCCGGCTCCGAGGCGAACGAGAAGGCCTTCAAGATGGTCCGCCAGATTGCGCACAAGAAGCACGGCGGCAGGAAGCACAAGATCCTCTTTCGCGAACGCGACTACCACGGCACGACGATCGCCTGCCTTTCCGCAGGCGGACAGCCCGAGAGGAATGCCCAGTACGGCCCGTTCACGCCCGGCTTCGTGGAAGTGCCGCACTGTCTCGAGTACCGCGCCCAGGTCGAAACCGAGAACTACGGCGAGTGGGCGGCTGACCAGGTCGAAGAGGTCATCCTTCGCGAAGGCCCCGACACCGTCGGCGCGCTATGCCTGGAACCCGTGACGGCCGGCGGGGGTGTCATACCGCCGCCGGAAGGATACTGGGAACGGATCCAGGAGATCTGCAGGAAACATGACGTCCTGCTTCATGTCGACGAGGTCGTCTGCGGCGTCGGGCGCACCGGAACGTGGTTCGGCTACCAGCACTTCGGCATCAAGCCCGACTTCGTGACGATGGCCAAGGGCGTGGCCTCGGGCTATGCCGCGATCGCCTGCATGGTCACGACAGACGAGGTCTTCGCCATGTTCAAGGACGATGCAGACGACCCCATGAACTATTTCCGCGACATCTCGACCTTCGGCGGCTGCACCGCCGGGCCGGCTGCAGCGCTCGAAAACGTCGCGATCATCGAGGAAGAGGACCTCCTGGACAACACCACACGGATGAGCGCACGTCTCATCCACAATCTGCAATCGCTTCAGGAGAGGCACCGCGTCATCGGCGACGTGCGCGGCAAGGGGCTGTTCTGCGGGGCCGAACTCGTTGCCGACCGCATGACAAAGGAACCGGTTGACGAGAAAACTGTCCTGGCCGTCGTCGCCGACTGCGCGACGCAGGGCGTCATCATCGGGGCGACCAACCGCTCGCTGCCCGGGCTGAACAACACGCTTTGCTTCTCGCCCCCGCTGATTTCGGCCGCCGACGACATCGACCGCATCACCGCTGCAGTGGACAAGGCACTGACCAGGACATTCTCCTGAGATCGGCCCCGGGGCGGAACGGCGGAAGAGGCTCGTGCATCCGGCCAATCCAAGCGTGGTCGGCCGCGGTCGGCACAAGGCAGAAATCAGAGCAGGTCGAGAAGCTCCAGCGTCGGCCAGGCATCCGCCGGCAAGCCTAGGCGCACCTGTTCCTTCTGCACCGCGCCGCGGGTCTTGGCGCCGAGGATGCCGTCTATTCCGCCGACGTCATGGCCGCGAGCCTCGAGTCGTTCCTGCAATGCCTTGACCTGGCCCTCGTCGAGCGCCGTGCCGGGCTCACCCGCGTCGTAGGCAGGAGCCCCCTCGAGGCGCATCGCGAAGTGCGCCGCCGTGATCACGTACACGAAGCTCTTGTTCCACTCCAGGAACACGTTGAAATTCGGATAGACCATGAAGGCGGGCCCGTTCCGGCCCTGTGGCAGCAATATCGCCGCTTCAAGATCCGGTGCGGCCAGCTGTCCCGATCTGGGCCTGACCCCGGCCGCCACCCAGTCAGACGCGCGTCTCCAGTTCTCGAAACCGGTCTCGGACCAGTCGAAGCGCTGCGGCATCCGGACTTCCTGCATCCATGGCTGGTTTCTTCGCCAGCCAAGATTGATGAGCATCCTGGCGCCCGAAACCAAGGCATCCGTGGGGGAACCCTTCAAGTCGATCTTGCCGTCGCCGTCGCCGTCGACGCCATTGAGAAGAATGTCCTCGGGCAGCATCTGAACCATGCCGATTTCGCCGGCCCATGCGCCCGTCGTGCTGGCAGGGTCCAGGCCGCCTCGCTCGAACAGCTCGATCGCGGCAAGAACCTGAGGTCGAAACAGTTCTGGCCGCCTGCAGTCATGGGCAAGGGTGACCAGTGAATTGACAGTGTTGAAATCGCCCTGAACGACGCCGAAGTCGGTCTCGAAGCCCCAGAACGCAAGCAGGACGCCTCGGGAAACGCCGTACTCGCGTTCAATGCGGTCAAAGACATGCGCCCATTTCCTCGCGTTCTCAGATCCATGATGAAGCCGGTGCTGACTGATCAGGCGCCCGGAGAAATCGATGAATGGAATCTGGAATATCCCCTGGGCCCGGTCTGCCCGGATGACGTTCGGGTCGAGGGCCACATGTTCCAGGAATCGGTCGACCACCTGCTCCGAATGGCCGTTCACGGCTGCCTCGGACCTGATGCCGGCAAGAAACGCGTCGAATGGCCCCCCGCATGGCTGGGCGCCGACAGACGCTGCGCCAAGAAGCAGGACGGAAACGGCAATGAGTGTCTTCACGTTCGGAATCCTTCGGAATCGCTCCTGCCGGACTTAGTCGGCAACCGGCGAACAAGCAACCGGCTTGGGTTGCATCAAGGCTGTCTCCCAATTCAGGATCCCGTCGCAATCCCCCTGATCTCGGGACGGCGGACATGGCCAACGGCGCCTGTGCCTGAATCGGCCAAGGGCTCCGACATCGCGAGAAGACCCTGCTTCAGGCAACGCAACACGGCTGGAACAGGCCCCCGCGAAGATCACGCCGAAGGCCAGCCGGCACTTTGGGCGGAGCAAAACTTGACTTGCGCCGCAATCCGCTTGATCGCGCGACCAAAGCGTGCTGCAACCTTCGTTCATGAGCATCGAAGAAAGGTCTGAGTTCTCGATTGAACTCTGCCGGGCCGCCGGGGCGCTGGCGCGAGACTACTTCGCCCGCCGCGACCAACTGCGCATTGACCAGAAGGGTTCGCAGGACTGGGTGAGCGAAGCCGACCGCAAGGTCGAAGCTTTCATTCGCGAGAGCATTGCGGAAGCGTGGCCGGAGGACGGAGTCGTCGGCGAAGAACATGACGACACCCCTGGCTCAAACGACTTCAAGTGGGTCATTGACCCGATCGACGGCACCACGAACTTCCTGAACGGCATTCCCACCTGGGCGGTGGTTCTTGCAGGGGTGTCTGCAGGCGAAACGCGGATCGGCGTCATCCATGACCCGATCTACGACGAGACCTTTTCGGCTCTTCGCGGGCGTGGAGCAAGTCTGAACGGGACGACGATACGCGTGGCGAACGGCAAGACGCTGGACGACGGGATCGTGGCGGTAGGTTACTCGAATCGGGTAAAGGCCGAGAATGTCGCTTCAACCGTTTCCGCCCTTCTTGTCCGCGGCACGATGATTCATCGCAATGCCAGCGGAGCACTGTCCTTGGCCTACGTGGCTGCGGGGCGCCTGGTTGGGTATGTGGAAGAGCACATGAACGCCTGGGATTGCCTGGCAGGCCTGCTTCTCGTGACCGAAGCGGGTGGATTGACCGAAGATCAGGATGCCGACGAGATGATCCGCGACGGGGGTCGTGTGATCGCCAGTGCACCTCAGGTCTTCGGCGAACTGAAATCCATCGCGACGCCGGCGTGGAGCGCTTGACGCTGGTTCAGTGGAAGTCAATGGCGCTCGGGCATGGGGCCAGGGAGATCGGCGGCCCAGCAACGCCCCGGTCCGGGCCGGTCAGGTCGTCCAGCGAAGCCAGGAAAGTTCGGCATGCAATGGAGAGGTGCATCCGCGGTCGCCTGGCCCGAGACCCCCGTCCTGCATCCCTGATACGATCCGACACGCCTCTGCCCTGATCCGGGATTGCGCTCGGCCACCGCTCTCCCCTCCCGCCGAGCGCGAGTTCGAGACAATGCAAGTCGCCTGCAACGGCTTCGAACTCCTTGCACGGGGGACATCCTGTGGGGGTGCGACCAATCGCGCCAAGGTGCGCATTGGCAAGCGCGCGCGAACGAAAAGGCATGGTGGCGATCACGGACGTTCCCCGCGCCCTGCGTTCAAGGCTCATCCAGACATGCGTGTCCCGTGGCATCTCTTTCGACAAGGCGGATTCCGCGGTGTTGGCCGTTGGCGTTGAGAGATCGTTGCGCAACCCTTGCGCCTGCATCATCCGCCGGATCCCTCAGGGAGCCGGACGGGCCCGCTATGCCTCTCCGGGCAGCAGCACCGGCCCTTTCTCGGCAAAGGACATGTGCAGTTCCGTGCCGACCTCCAGCGGCTTGTCCACGTCATCCTGCACGGCAAAGACCTGTCCGAACCCGCCTTCCAGCGTGTACTCCATCCGCACGCCCACATACGTTGCCTTTGCGACCGTCGCATGCACGCCCGCATCGCTGTCAAGAACGATGCGCGACGGACGTACTGCAAGCGTGGCCGGCCCCGGGGACAGTCCTCGCGCCGGCAACTGGTGCCGGTAGCCTTCGATTTCGATCATCGCGGTTCCGCCATCCAGTTCGACAATTTGGCACTCAATGAGGTTCGCCTCTCCAATGAAGTCTGCCACGAAGCGGTCATTGGGCGCGTCATATAGCTCACGTGGCGTGCCGGTCTGGGCGATGGCCGCGTTGCGCATCACGACGATCTCGTCGGAAACCGCGAGCGCCTCTTCCTGGTCGTGGGTGACGTAGACTACAGTCAGGCCGAGCTCCTGCTGGATCGCACGGATGTCCTCGCGCACCTGCCGGCGCAACTTGGCATCGAGATTCGAAAGCGGCTCGTCAAAGAGCAGAACCTGTGGCTCGAGCACCAAGGCACGCGCCACCGCGACCCGTTGCTGCTGACCGCCCGACAGTTCGGACGGCAAGCGTCCGTCGAAGCCCTTGAGACCCACCAGTTCCAGCCCTTGCAACGCGCGAGAACGGGCTTCCGCCTTTCCGAAACCCGAGAAGGTCAGGCCATACATGACGTTTTCCAGCACGCTCATGTGCGGAAAGAGCGCGTAGGACTGGAAGACCATCGACACGTCGCGGTCGGTCGCCGGCAGCGTCGTTACATCGACGTCGCCAATGGTGATCCGGCCCGAAGTGGCCATCTCCAGCCCCGCAATCATCCTGAGAGTCGTGGTCTTTCCGCAACCCGAAGGGCCGAGGAGCGTCACGAGCTTGCCCGCGTCCACTGCGAGGTCGATGTTGTCGACCGCAACGACATCCTTGCCAAACCTCTTTGAGACGCCCTCGAACCTGATTGGTGCGGCCTTGGATGCGATGCTCATCTCGCGCTCTCCTCAGACATTTGTCCGCGACTGCGTCATGCGGCGCCCAATCTGGGTGCGCCCGACGACGAGCTGCATCAACGCCACGGCGGAGAGCATAACGAAGATCAGCGTCGTGGAGTAGGCGATCGCGAGACCGTAGTCGTTGTTCTCGACCCGCCCGATGATGTAGCTGGTGGCCATGTCATACTCCGCCGATACAAGGAAAATCACGGCCGAGATCGCGGTCATGGCGCGCACGAAGGAATACACGAGCGCGGCGAGAATCGCGGGCCGCAGAAGCGGAAGGATCACCCGGCGGAAAGTTTGCCACGAGTTTGCGCCGAGCGTCAGGGAGCTTTCGTCCAGCGATTTGTCGAGCTGAGACATGGACGCGATGCCGGCACGCACGCCGACCGGCATGTTGCGGAAGATGAAACTGACGACGAGGATGATGCCCGTCCCCGTGATCTCGATCGGCGGCACGTTGAAGGCCAGAATGTAACTTACGCCGATGACCGTGCCGGGGATTGCGAAGGACAGCATCGTGCCGAACTCGAACGCGCTCTTCCCTGCGAAGCTCTGCCGAGTCAGCAGATAGGCCGTTACCAGCCCAACCGCCCCCGTCAAGGGCGCTGCAATGGCGGCGATGGTGATCGTCGTCCAGAAGCTGTCCCAGGCGGCACCCGTCCACCGGATGCCCTCTTCCTCGATCCTTATCGAGAAGGCAGTGACGTAGTGCTTGAAGGTAAGCGAGTTGTTGACCCCCCAAAGCTCCACGACGCTTCCATAGACGATCATGCCGTAGACCGTTGCGGTAAAGGCCGCCCAGCTGAGCGCCACGATCATCGCCGGAATTGCGAGTCCGTTCGGCATCAACGGATGCACGCCCGCGTCGCCCTTTCCCGAGACGGTCGTATAGCTCTTTCTCCCAAGCCAGGCCCGTTGGGCGAAGAAGGCGGACAGGGTGAAGAACAGCAAGACCATGGCGAGCACCGCCGCCCGGCCCTGGTCGTACTGCGCACCGACGATGGCGAAGAAGATCTCCGTCGAGAGCACGTCGAAGTTGCCGCCCAAAACGAGAGGATTGCCGAAATCGGCCATGCTCTCGATGAAGCCCAGCAGGAACGCGTTTGCCAGTCCTGGGCGCATGAGCGGCAACGACACCGTCCGGAATGTCTGCCAGCGGTTGGCGCGCAGAGTCTGCGCGGCCTCTTCCATCGACGGCGAGACGCCCTCGACCACGCCGATCAGGACGAGGAAGGCAATGGGCGTGAATGCCAGTGTCTGCGCGATCAGCACGCCGGGCATGCCGTAGAGCCATCGGGTAGGCTGTGTGCCGAAGAGGTCGGCGAAGAAAACGGTCACGGACCCGGACAGGCCGAAGAGCAGGATCAGCGCGAGGCCAATCACGAAGGGCGGCGTGATGATCGGCAGCACCGTCAGCGCGCGGAGCACGCGCTTCCAGCGAAAGCCGGAACGGGTCACGACAAGGGCAAAGGCAAGGCCCAGAACCGTGGTGATGAAGCCGACGGCGATGGCAAGGACAAGCGAATTCAGCGCCGCGCCGCATCTCGTGCCGTAGAAGCAACCCAGCCCCCACAGGCGATCATCGAAGAACTTGCCGACAAATGCCGAGATCGAATACGCGCCTTCGTCGGTCACGAAGGCCGAGAACAGCATGTTCGCGATGGGAAAGAACACGAATGCGGTGACAATTGTGACCACACCGCCAATCGCGCCGACCACGAAGACGTCACCGTTGACTGCACCCCTCGCGGCGATGCCTTGGGTGAAGAGGAACAGGAAGGCGGAAGCGCAGATCATGGCGCCGTATCCCATCCCGAACTGGCGATCTCCCAGCGCGCCAAACGCTGCGTTCATCCATTGGAAATTGAATCCGCGAATGCCGATGGAGAATCCCTGGATGATCAGCCAGCCAAATCCAAGCGCGCCTGCGACGGTCAGAATGCGGAAATACGTGGGGTCGGACTTCTCCCGCCCGAGAGCCAGAAGCGGCAGGAGGAGAGGGATCAGCAATGGGGCCAGCCACAGCTTCTCGCCCTGTCCGATCAGGAAAGCGGCTGGGGAATAGTCCTCCTCAAACGGGTAGCCGTCCACCAGCCACTCGAACGAGAAGAATCCGTCCTCCACCCCGTACCAGGGGCAGAGGACGAAGCCGACCCACCCGGCGATGATCCAGAAGATCAAGACCGGGGGGGTCTGTGCTGCTTTCGCGGGCGTCACCTACTGTGGCAGGGTCGAAACCTCTTCGTCCCACTTTTGCAGCAGGCGCTTGCGCTCGTCTGAAGAGCCATACTTCCTGAAGTCGTAGTCAATCAGCTTGATCAGGCTCATGTCAGGCGCGCTCTCCGAAGTCTCCGCCCCCTTGTTCGACGGCACCTGGAAAGCATTCACTTGCAGAGCGAGATTCTGCGCCTCGACGGAGAGTGCCCAGTCATAGAACATCTTGGCCTCTTCCAGGTTGCGCGCCCCTTCGATGATCGACATCGAACCGATCTCGTATCCGGTGCCTTCGCACGGTGCCACCACGTTGATCGGGAATCCGGACACTGCCTGCTTCACCGCATCATGCATGAAGACGATGCCGATGGTGTTTTCGCCACGGCCCGCCGCCTTGATGGGAGCCGATCCCGACTTCGTGTACTGGTTGATGTTGGCGTGGAGCCCCTTCATGAACTCGAACCCGTCGTCCTCGCCGAAAATCTGCACCATTGATGCAAGGGTCGTGTAGGCCGTGCCTGACGAATTCGGGTTCGCCATCTGAACGTGGCCCTTGTATTCCGGTTTCAGCAAGTCCTTCCAGCAGGCTGGCTCAGGCAGGCTGTTCGCGGCCAGCAGTTCGGTGTTGTAGCCGTAGCCGAGCGCCCCGGAATAGATGCCGATGGTCTTGTTGCCAGCGCTCTCGGCCTGCGAAATCGCCCAATCATGCAGCTGGTCGCGCATGGGCGAAATGTACTCCATGGTCAGGCCTTCTTCCGCTGCCTGCAGGTGCGGGTCGCCCGTGCCGCCCCACCAGACGTCGCCCTTGGGGTTGGAGGATTCCGCGCGGATTTGCGCGAAGGTCTCGCCCGAAGACTTTCGGGTCATGTTCACGTCAATGCCCGTTGCATCCTCAAAGCTCCGCGCCATCAGCTGGCACCAGTCTTCCTGTGCCGAGCAATAGTACGTCAGCTTGTCTGCGAATGACGCTGTCGCGGCGAGCGCGATCAACGATCCCGCGACCGTGGCTGTAATCCTCTTCATCTTCCTCTCCTTTTCGGGTTAGGTTGGACCGGTTGTTCCGGCCTTGGTATGCGATGCATCACGAGGCACCGCGCATTTCTTCATTCTTCGTCAGTCGTTCCGGGTTCCCTGCCAAGTCCTTCAGTAGCTTCAAGTTCTCCCTATCATCGGCCCGCCGCGCGGCCATCCTGGACGGGAAGCAACGGCACATGCATCCCTTGCGCCCTTGCGGGCGGCGCACCGGCCTGCCAACCGCCATCGGGCAGACCATAGTCCGTCGCCGAACCTTGGCGCAACGGTCGAGGCGGTTGCCGCAAGAGAATTCGCCAATGTGCAGGCTGGAGACAAACCCGGCCGCACCTGGCCTTGCCAGCGCCCCGGTTTCGGCTGCGTGCCTTGGTCCTGCGTCGTCCATCGGCCATCTCGTGGGCGTCGCCCGGCAGCAGATGTCGATCCTGCGCGCCATTGGCTCTCGCGGCGGAGCGGCCTTGGCCGAGGGGTAAGGAAGTGCGGCGGCCCGCCTGGCGGCGCCGTTGCCCTTCGGTGCGCTCATGCCGCGTCTCCGCTGCTTCGGAACGAGGCAAGGCGGCTGCCCAGGAGGTCACCGGTCTCCTCTGCGATCGGGTAGGCCACGTAGGAAAGTGCGGCGTTCACCTGCTTCAGAAGGCGCAACGTGTCCTGATGGATGTTCGTGGTCTCGAGGCTGGCGGCCGCGCCTTGCTGGAGACGCCTCAGGTGCCTTTCCTGCAGCTTCTGCTCTTCGAGCCGGATGCGGTCCTTTTCGGCAACGAGTTGGCGCGCGGCCTCGGCATCGCCGGTGGTCAGCACCCTGAGGGCCAGTTGACCGTTGGTGACGACCTGGTCGTGGAAATGATCGAGATCCGAGATGCCCTGATCGGAAAACCTGATCGCCTTGTCCTGCATCTTTTTCGCCAGCGCGACGAGATCGACCGCGATCCGGTCGCCGGCCTCTTCAAGACTGTTGGCCACCGCAGCGATTTCCAGAGTCTTCTTGTCCAGTCCGGGAGGAATGCCGTTTTCGCGCAGCCGAGAGATGTAGATCTTTGTCTCGAAGTGCATCCGGTCAATGTCGTTCTCGCGAATCTCGATCACGCGGGCAATGTCCGGATCCCAGCCACGGAACAGCTTCATGACAGGGACCAGAATGGCCTGCACGGTTTCCGCCATGCGCAGGAGCTCGCGCTGGGCGCAGGCGAGCGCCAGGGGCGCGTGGTCGAGCGCATCCGGGTCGAGGGCCGAAACGGTCTCAACCGTGCGTTCGGCGTGTCTGGGCAGTGCAGCATCCGCAATGCGGACAAGCCTGCCGGAAAGGGGCAGGGCCAACGCGAGCAAGGTGGCGTTCACCACGATGTGAAGCCTGACGGCCTGCTGGCCCGGATCTGAGCCGAGAATCGCGAGATCGACGATGCCGCCCACGAGGAGTGCAAGAAACAGGAGCGCCATGCCGCCGCGCGCAACAAGGTTGCCGATGGCCACAAGCCGGGCCGGACGCTCGCTCGACCAAAGGAGTGCGAAAGGGATGAGCCCGCCGCCGAAATTCGCGCCGATCACGAGCGCGGCGGCCACCGGTGCGGCGGTCAGTCCGGCAGCGGCGAAAGCGGCAAAGGTCAGCACTGCCGCAAGGCTTGAGTGCATTGCCCAGGAGATAAGCGCACCGATGGCAAATGCGCTGACAAGGTCGCCCTGGAAATAAGCCGCAATGTTCTGGACAACGGGATTGCCGCCAATCGGCGCTGCCGCATCCCGGATCATGCCAAGAGAGATCAGGACCAGCGCGAAGCCGATCACCATGCGCCCGACCTGCTTGGACTTGCGACTGCGCGCCTTGAGGAAGATCGCAACGCCGAAAACGAGCGCAAAGGGGATCAGCGCCTGTACCGGGAGGAGCAGGACCTGCGTCATCATGGCGGAGCCGAGATCTGCACCGAGCAGGAGCGCCAGCGCAGCATGCGGTGCCAGCATTCCCGAAACCGCGAAGCCTGCACCGATCAGCGCAACGGCAGTCGAGCTTTGCATCAGCATTGCCGCGATGCTGCCGCTTGCCGCGGCGGTCAGCCTGTTGTCGGCACGATCCTTCATGTGACGCTTCAGGCCAGGCAAGAAGGCACGCTCGACGCCCGTGCGGATCAGGCGGACCGACCACAACAGGAGCGCGACAGCGGCGGCGAGATGTGCGGCAAGGACGATCATTCGGGCACGCCGATTTCTGAATTGCGCTTGGGCATGACCTCTCGGACAGGCGTCCAAAATCCGTTAGCTGCAAGGAATTTGCACATCGATTAGTGGAATATGCAACAAAATATTTGCAATTGCGACAGAAAAACCACAATTTCGTGCCAAATGGCCGAATCGGACAGTCGGATGGCGAAGACGCTGCACAAGAGGGCTGAGAACGGCCGGGACCGCCTGAGGAAGCCCGAGCGCCGGCGGCTGATCCTTCTGGAATTGAAGCTGCGCCCCCATGTCCGCATCAGCGAACTGGCGCAACGCTTCAATGTCTCCGCCGAGACGGTGCGCCGGGATCTTGACGCGCTGGCCGATGACGGGCTGATAGACCGGGCTCATGGCGGTGCCTCAGCCCCGGCACAAGGGCACTACCCGAGCCTGGACGAGCGCGCGAACGCCCGGATTGCCGAGCGGGAGCGGATCGGGCGACGGGCCGCCGGGCTTGTCCAGGACGGCGAAACCCTGATGATCGATTCGGGCTCGACCACGATCCAGATGGCTCGCGCATTGGCCTGGCTGGGCACGCAATGCACGGTGATCACCAACTCGATCCCGGTTGCCATGACGATCGGGCACGGGGCGCCCGAAGTGATCTTGTGCCCCGGCGAGTACCTGCCTGCGGAATCTGCGACCGTCGGGACCGAGACCCTGGAATTCCTTGAGCGCTTCAATGTGGATCGCTGCGTGATCGGCGCGTCGGGGCTGGCGGCCTCAGGGCCGTCAGAGACGGTGCGTGGCTTCGCCGCGGTGAAGCGGGTGATGTTGCAGCGCGCCACGAATCGGCACCTACTGATCGATTCACAGAAATTTGGCCGCAAGGGTCTCGCAAACGTCGGCGAGCTTGCGGACCTGCAATCCATCGTTGTCGATGCCAAGCCGAAGGGAGATTTGCTGAGTGCGCTGGATGGCGCGGACGTGGAGATCCTCGTTGCCGACCCGGCGTGATCAATTGAAACTAATCGCGGCGGGAGAAGCCGCATAACTGGGAGAAAGACATGAAACTGGACATCAAGCCACTGGTCGCCGCAGCGGTGATTGCATTGCTGTCGCTCGGAACCGCCGCCTCGGCGCAGGATTGCCCAAGGGGCGATCTGGATGAACGCTTCTGCGACGCTGACGGGGACCTGATCGCCGACATTCCAAGCGATCCGGCGGACCAGATCGATCCTGACACGCTGATCTTCGCCTATACGCCGGTCGAGGATCCCGCCGTCTACAAGACGGCATGGTCGGACTTTCTGGACCACCTTGAAGCCGAAACCGGCAAGGCAATTGTCTTCTTCCCGGTTCAGAGCAACGCGGCACAGATCGAGGCGATGCGCTCGGGCCGGCTGCATATCGCGGGGTTCAACACCGGATCGAACCCGCTTGCGGTCAACTGCGCCGGCTTCCGGCCCTTTACCATCATGGCGTCGTTGGACGGCAATTTCGGCTACGAGATGGAGATAATCACCTACCCGGGGTCCGGCATCGAGAAAGTGGAAGACATCAAGGGCAAGCAGCTGGCCTTCACTTCGCCCACCTCGAACTCGGGCTTCAAGGCGCCGTCGGCCATCCTGAAGGGCGACTTCGACCTGCTGCCAGAACGCGACTTCGAGCCGGTCTTCTCGGGCAAGCACGACAACTCGATCCTCGGCGTCGCCAACAAGGACTACATGGCTGCGTCGATTGCGAACTCGGTCAAGTCACGCATGATCAGCCGCGACGTCATAAAGGAAGACGACGTGATCACGATCTACAAGTCGCAGACCTTTCCGACGACGGGCTTCGGCGTAGTCTACAACCTCAAGCCGGACCTCCAGGACAAGATCCGCGACGCCTTCTTCAGCTTCGAATGGGACGGCACGACGCTCGAAGCCGAGTTCTCGAAGTCGAACGAGGGCCAGTTCCTGGAAATGACCTATCAGGAGTTCTGGGAAGTCATCCGCAAGATCGACGCGGCCAACGGCGTGTCCTACGCCTGCGAATGAATCTCGACCACTTGCGCGGGCCCGGACGGGCCCGCCGCCCACCCTTGACCGGGACATTTCATGCTGCGCCTTCAGAAGCTGACAATGACGTACAGGACCGGCGACCAGGCGCTCAAGGCAATTGACCTGGAAGTCGGCAAGGGACAGGTGCTGGCGCTGATTGGTCCCTCCGGCGCCGGCAAGTCGACCCTGATCCGCTGCGTCAACAGGTTGGTGCAGCCTACAGGCGGCGCGGTCTGGCTGGATGACACTGACCTGACAAGGCTCGGTTCCGGCGCCCTGAGAAGGGCACGGCGCGAGATGGGGATGATCTTTCAGGAATACGCGCTTGTTGAGCGGCTGACGGTGATGGAAAACGTCCTGTCGGGCCGACTCGGCTACGTGGGCTTCTGGCGGAGCTTCCTGCGCTGGTATCCGCAATCCGACATTGACGAGGCGTTCCGGCTTCTGGACCGTGTCGGGCTCCTGCACATGGCCGACAAGCGCGCCGACGAGTTGTCAGGTGGCCAGCGCCAGCGAGTCGGAATTTGCCGAGCCCTGATTCAAGACCCGAAGCTGTTGCTGGTCGACGAACCGACGGCCTCCCTGGATCCGAAGACCAGCCGGCAAATCATGCGGTTGATCACGGAGCTTTGCCGCGAACGCCGGTTGGCAGCGATCATCAACATTCATGACGTAGCGCTGGCGCAGATGTTTGTGCCACGCGTTGTCGGGCTGCGCTTTGGCGAAATCGTCTATGACGGCCTGCCGACAGGCCTGACACCCGAGAAGTTGACGGACATCTACGGCGAAGAGGATTGGGAGGCCACCATCAAGAAGGTCGAGGACGAAGACGAGGTCGAGGCAGCCGAATGAGCAACCGGGAACTGGAAGACATGCTGGGAAAGGGTTGGCGCAAGCCGCCGTTCGTGTCGAACCCGAAGTTGCGCTGGAGCCTGATCCTCGGATTTTGCGCCTACCTTGTCGCAGCCTTCATGACGATCGAGGTCGATTGGGGACGGGTCTATGTGGGCCTGGACCGCGGCTGGGCATTCATTCTCGCATTCACCAGCCCGGACTTCACCAGCCGCGCCAGCGACATCTGGGACGGACTGCTGGAAAGCATCGTCATGACAGTCGCAGCATCCGTGGTGGGCATACTGATCTCCATCCCGATCGGCCTTGGCGCCGCGCGCAACATCGCCCCCTTGCCGATTTACCTGGTCTGCAGGGGCATTGTGGCAATAAGCCGGGCGCTGCAAGAGATCATTGTCGCCATACTCCTGGTCGCCATTTTCGGATTCGGTCCCCTGGCTGGATTCCTCACGCTTTCCTTCGCGACAATCGGATTCCTGTCGAAACTGCTCGCGGAAGACATCGAAGCGATGGACAAGGTGCAGGCCGAAGCGATCAAGGCCTCGGGGGCGAGATGGCTTCAGTGGATCAACTACGGCGTCCAGCCTCAAGTCATGCCGCGACTTGTCGGACTTTCCATGTATCGAATCGACATCAATTTCCGCGAAAGCGCGATTCTCGGCCTCGTGGGCGCGGGCGGCATCGGCGCGACGCTGAACACGGCCTTTGACCGCTACGAGTACGATACAGCCGCCGCGATCCTGATCCTGATCATAGGGATCGTCATGTCGCTGGAGTATCTTTCCGGCATCATCAGGGCAAAGGTGCAGTAGTGCCGGTTCTCGAGAGAGGAAGTGCGCAGACCTGGAGGCGCCGGACGACCGGCGAAAACCTTGTCCGCTGGTTCGGCTGGTTGATCGGTGTCGCGGTCTTCGTCGCCTGCTGGCAGAGGATTTCCGAGGCGACCACCTGGTTCTTCGTGTGGGACGCACCACGCATCGCGGGCGACATCTGGACGCGCGCCACGCCGCCACGCTGGGGATACATCACCCAGCTTGGCCGCCCGATCTGGGACACGCTGAACATCGCGACGCTCGGAACGCTCATCGCGATTTGCCTCGCCGTGCCGGTCGCCTTCATGGCCGCGCGAAACACGACGCCTTCTGTGCTGTTCATCCGGCCCGTTGCGCTTCTCGTCATCGTCTCGTCCCGCTCGATCAACTCGCTGATCTGGGCTCTCCTCCTGATTGCGATCATCGGTCCCGGCGTATTCGCGGGTATCATCGCCATCGCCATCCGTTCCATCGGATTCTGCGCAAAGCTCCTCTACGAGGCGATCGAGGAAATCGACCACACCCAGGTCGAGGCGATTTCCGCTACCGGCGCCAGCCGTTGGCAGGTCATGGCCTATGGAATCGTGCCACAAATCCTGCCCGCCTTCGCGGGCATTGCCGTCTTCCGCTGGGACATCAACATCCGTGAATCCACCGTTTTGGGCCTGGTTGGCGCAGGTGGCATAGGCCTCCAGCTGTCAGCGTCACTCAACGTGCTTGCCTGGCCTCAGGTGAGCCTGATCCTCCTGGTCATCCTGGCTGCGGTGATGATCAGCGAGTGGGTCTCGGCAAAGGTTCGGGGTGCAATCATTTGATCTCGATCTCGGCAGACGAGGCATTCAATGCCTACGAGGCGGTACGACACCGGCTTCCGGCGCCGCGCCGCGGTGACAGGCATGTCCGGCACATAGATTCGCTGGCTGACGTTGCCGGGGATTACGACGTGTTCCTTCTGGACGCATACGGCGTCCTGAACATCGGCGCGACAGCGATACCGGGCGCCCGCGACCGCGTCGAGGCGTTGAAGAGCGACGGCAAGCGAGTTTTGGTCGTGTCCAATGCCGCCAGCATGCCCCAGGACAAGCTTCTCGAAAAATACCGTCGACTCGGTTTCTCGTTCGTCGCGGAGGACATCGTGACAAGCCGCGCGACCCTCGCTGCAGCCATGTCCGGCAAGACCGAGACGCATTGGGGAGTGATGGCGGGAAAACACACTCTCTTCGATGATCTGGGTGGCGTGAGCTACCTTGTCCTGGCAGACGATCCCTCCGCATTCCGGGAAGCCGAAGGCTTCCTGCTGATGGAGAGCGGATCATGGACGGAAGGCCGCCAGACGATGCTGGAGGAGGCTCTCAACGAGCGCTCGCGTCCCGTCCTCGTCGCCAATCCGGACATTGTCGCCCCGCATGAAAACTGGCTTTCGGTCGAGCCGGGCCATTTTGCGCACCGTTTGGCCGATCGTACCAGGATCGCGCCAGAATTCTTCGGCAAGCCCTTCCAGAACATTTTCGATTTCGCCTTCGAACGGCTGGGTGCAGTCGAACGTTCACGCATCCTCATGGTTGGCGACAGCCTGCACACCGACATTCTGGGGGCGCAATGTGCCGGCATAGATTCGGCGCTGATGGCGCGCTTCGGCCTTTTCGCGGGAAACGACGCGGAGCGCGCCGTAGCGCTGACCGGCATTGTTCCAGATTTCATTGTAGAGCGGCCATGACCAAACCGGTTGTCATACGCTCTTCAAGTTGCGCGGGCACAACGCGCGGCATCACCGCGGCATTCGCCGCAGATTCCGAAACTGAAATTGGGAGAGAACCATGAAACGCAAGATCAGCATTCTTGCCGCCGTGGCCACCCTGGGCACGGCCCAGGCTGCGACGGCACAGACGGAGGTCGAATTCTGGCATGCCTTCACCGGCCGGCTGGGAGAGCTCGTGGCCGAGCAGGTAGACACCTTCAACGCCTCGCAGTCCGACTACATGGTCGTGGCCAGTCACAAGGGCAACTACTCGGAAACGCTGAACGCCGGCATCGCGGCGTTCCGCGCAGGCGAACAGCCCGACATACTCATGGTCTTCGAGGTCGGCACCGCCACGATGATGGCCGCCAAGGGCGCGGTGAGGCCGGTCCACGAAGTGATGGCAACTGCGGGCGCCGACTTCGACCAGTCGAAGTACATCGGTTCGGTCAAGGGCTACTATACCTCGCCAGACGGCAACATGCTGTCGCTGCCGTTCAACTCGTCAACGCCGGTTCTCTGGGTCAACCGAGACAAGCTGAGCGAGGCCGGCATCGATCCAGACATCGATCTTTCGACCTGGGAGAAGGTCGGCGCCGTTCTGGATGACCTGAAGGCGGCCGGCGTCGACTGCCCGTTGACCACCGCATGGCAGAGCTGGGTTCACCTGGAGAACTTTTCGGCCTATCACGACACGCCCTTCGCCACGAAGGAAAACGGCTTCGCCGGAACCGACACCGAACTGGCCTTCAATGGCCTCGCGCAGGTGACCCATATCGGTGCGATGGGCGACTGGGCCAGGGACGGAAAGTTCATCTATGCGGGTCGTCGCAACGAAGGCGGCGCGAACTTCCGCGCCGGCGAATGCGCGTTCTTCACCGAGTCGTCCGCCGGATATGCGGGCATCAAGTCCGAAGCCGAATTCGACTTTGAGGTGCGTCCGCTGCCGTACTGGGAAGCACTCGTCAGCGAGCCCCAGAACACCATCATCGGTGGCGCGTCGCTTTGGGTGATGGAAGGTCAGAGTGACGACGAGTACAAGGGCGTCGCTGCGTATCTGAACTTCCTCTCCAGCCCGGAGATCCAGGCCAAGTGGCATCAGGATACCGGCTATCTGCCGATTACGGCCGAGGCGGGGGAACTGACGAAGAGCCAGGGCTTCTACGAAGCCAACCCCGGCACCGACGTGGCGGTCATGCAGATGACGGCCAAGGAGCCGACGGGGAACTCGAAGGGCCTTCGGTTGGGATCGTTCGACCAGATCCGCGGCATCATCGACGAGGAGCTGGAAGCCGTGTGGTCTGGCGACAAGGATGCGCAGGCGGCGCTCGACAGCGCTGTGGAGCGTGGCAACGTGCTCCTGCGCCGGTTCGAGCAGGCGACCCGCTAGCGGGCAGAAAGGCTGCCCCGAGCCCTTTTCGGGGCAGCCTGTCAAGAGGCCATGGAAAAGCGCGTCAAGTTCAAGGGAATCTGGCTGCCGATCCTGCTGGTTTTGCCGCAGATCCTGATCACGGCCGTCTTCTTTTTCTACCCGGCAGGGCAGGCAATTTGGCAGTCACTCTTCATCCCCGACCCGTTCGGGCTGTCCATGCACTGGGTCGGGCTGGGGAATTTCGAGTTCCTTCTGTCCGACCGTTACTACCGTGCCTCGTTCGTCACGACCGCGGTCTTCTCGATCCTCGTGACCGTCGTGTCGATGGGCGTGGCGCTCTACCTGGCAGTGCTGGCGGACCGCCTTGTCAGGGGGTCCGGCACGTACCGAACGCTTCTCATATGGCCCTACGCCGTCGCGCCGGCAGTCGCCGGGGTGCTTTGGCTGTTCATGTTCAACACGCGTGTTGGCGTGGTGACGTGGTATCTCGGCTTGCTGGGGTACGACTGGAACCACGTTCTGAACGAAGGCGAGGCGATGGGTCTTGTCGTCGTTGCCAGTGCCTGGGGACGGATCAGCTACAACTTCCTCTTCTTCCTCGCCGGGCTTCAGGCGATCCCGCGCTCGGTGATCGAGGCCGCCGCAATTGACGGCGCACATTTCTGGATGCGCTTTCGAACGATCGTCTTCCCGCTTCTTTCTCCCACGACCTTCTTCCTCCTGGTCGTGAACATCATCTACTCCTTCTTCGAGACATTCGGGGTGATCCACACGATCACGTCCGGCGGGCCACAGCAGGCCACGACGATCCTCGTGTACAAGGTCTACGCCGACGGATTCGTCGGACAGGACCTCGGCTCGTCCGCCGCGCAATCCGTGATTCTCCTGGCAATCGTCTCGCTTCTGACGGTTATCCAGTTCAAGTACATCGAACGCAGGGTGCACTATTGATGGCAGAGCGGAGCGGCATGGTGGAAAGGCGCGGTGCGGGGCTTTGGCTGACGCACCTTGGCCTCATCGTGGGCATCGCCTTCATATTCTTCCCGATTTGGCTGGCCTTTGTCGCTTCGACCGTGGAACAGCAGGACATCGTCCGTCCGCCGATGCCGCTTCTGCCCGGCGATCAGTTCTTCTCGAACTACGCCCGCGCCCTGACCTCGGGCGTCAACGCGCCCGTGTCGACCATGCTGCTGAACTCGTTGATCATGGCGGTCGGGATTGCACTTGGAAAGATCGCCATCAGCCTGCTTTCCGCCTTCGCCATCGTCTACTTCCGCTTTCCGGGGCGGCGGCTCTTCTTCTGGCTGATCTTCCTGACGCTGATGCTGCCCGTCGAAGTCAGGATCGTGCCGACCTACGAGGTCATCGCGAACTTTGGAATGCTGAACAGCTACCAGGGCCTGATCCTGCCGCTGATCGCGTCCGCCACCGCCACGTTCCTGTTCCGCCAATTCTTCATGACCGTGCCGGACGAACTGGCCGAGGCGGCGCGCGTCGACGGAGCGAAACCGATGCGGTTCTTCTTCGACATTCTCCTGCCGATGAGCCGCACGAACGTCGCCGCACTTTTCGTGATACTCTTCATCTACGGCTGGAACCAGTACCTCTGGCCGCTTCTCATCACCACCGATCCCGAAATGAACACGATCGTCATGGGCATCAAGCAGATGTTCCCGTCAGGAGACGACATCGCGGATTGGCCGGTGATCATGGCAACATCCCTTCTCGCCATGGTGCCGCCCGTGCTGGTGGTCGTGGGGATGCAGAGACTCTTCATCCGCGGGCTTGTGGAAAGCGAGAAGTAGGAACATGGCAACTCTCACACTCGACAACGTGAAGAAGTCCTTCGGCAAGACGGACGTCATTCATGGCATATCGATCGATGTTGCAGACGGGGAATTCATCGTCATCGTCGGGCCGTCGGGCTGCGGCAAGTCCACGCTTCTCAGAATGGTGGCCGGGCTTGAGACAGTCACGAGCGGCGACGTCCAGATCGGAGGGAATCGGGTCAATGACCAGGAACCCATGGACCGTGACATTGCCATGGTTTTCCAGAACTACGCGCTCTATCCGCACATGTCGGTCTTCGACAACATGGCCTATGGACTCAAGATCGCGAAGACGCCGCGCGCCGACATCGAAGAGCGCGTGGCGCAGGCGGCAAGGCTCCTGCAACTTGAGACGTATCTTCAGCGCAAGCCCCGCGAGCTGTCCGGCGGCCAGCGCCAGCGCGTGGCCATGGGGCGCGCCATCGTGCGCAAGCCCGCAGTCTTCCTGTTCGACGAGCCGCTGTCGAATCTTGACGCCAAGCTTCGCGTGCAGATGCGACTGGAAATCAAGGCGCTTCAACGCGAACTGGGCGTCACGGCACTGTACGTCACGCATGACCAGGTCGAGGCCATGACAATGGCCGACCGCATGGTCGTGATGAACGGCGGCATGGCAGACCAGATAGGCGCGCCCCTGGAGGTCTACGCCAATCCAGCAACCGAATTCGTTGCCGGCTTCATCGGATCGCCGCCCACCAACTTCCTCTCGGCAGAAGTCATGGGACAATCAGGCGACGTCAAGATCGGTGTCAGGCCCGAGCACACTCGGCTCTCCGAAAGCGGCAACCTGAAGGCCCGCACTGTCTACTCCGAAGCGCTCGGCGCGGAGACGCTCGTGCACCTGAAATGCGCTGACGGCACGCAGGTCACCGTTCGACAGGACGCCGCGTCGACGATTCCGCAGGAAGGCGCCGAGGTCGGGCTGGAATGGGAGCCTGCAGACGAGATGAGATTCGATTCTTTGGGCAGGCGTTGCTGACAGGGTCCGCGCAATCCATGGTCGTTGCCAAAATCCCTTTCGTTGATAAACCTGAGGCAAGCAGGTCAGCGGAAGGGGAGGGCGACGATGACTGCATACGAAGGCGAGGAACTGGCGCGCCGGCCTGCAAATTTCCAGCCGCTGTCGCCGGTGTCGATGCTCAAGCGAACGACCCAGGTCTATCCTGGCCGCACCGCCCAGATCCACGGGCGCATCCGGCGCAACTGGGCGGAGGTCGGCGAGCGATGCCGCCGCCTCGCGTCAGCGCTCAAGGGACGAGGCGTCGAAAAGGGCGACACGGTGGCGGTTCTCGCGCCCAACATTCCCGAGGCATTTGAATGCGCCTTCGCGGTGCCCATGCTGGGCGCGGTCCTGAACGCCAACAACACGCGCCTGGACGCAGCCACGATCGCATACATCCTGGAGCACGGAGAGGCGCAAGCGCTCCTTGTGGACACGGAACTGTCGGGAATGGCCGCGACCGCCTTGGCGAAATGCGGTCGCGACATCCTCGTCGTCGACATCGAGGACTGCGAAGGTCCGGGCGGCGAGAGAATCGGGTCGGCCACTTACGACGAGCTTCTGGACGGGGGCGACCCGACCTTCGAATTCGGCCTGCCCGACGATGAATGGGACGCGATTGCACTGAACTACACTTCCGGGACGACGGGACGGCCGAAGGGCGTAGTCTATTCGCACCGTGGAGCGTTCACCAACGCCCTCAACAACGTCATCACCTGGTCAATTCCCCGGCACCCCGTGTATCTCTGGACACTTCCGCTCTTTCACTGCAACGGCTGGTGCTTTCCTTGGACGATCACGCTGCTCGGCGGGACAAACGTGTTCCTGCGGACGCCGCGCGCCGGCCCGATTTTCGACGCGTTTGCCGATCACGGGGTGACACATCTCTGCGGTGCGCCGATCGTCATGTCACTCATCGCCGGGGCAGAAGCCGACGAGCGTCGCGATTTCTCGCAGAGGATCGAGATGATGACGGCCGCGGCGCCACCGCCCGCGAGCGTGATCGAATCCATCGAGGCGCTTGGAATCAACATCACCCATGTCTACGGCCTGACCGAAACCTACGGTCCCGCCGTGGTCTGCGCATGGCAGAAGGAATGGGACGACCTTTCGGCGGAGGAGCGTGCACGGCGCAAGGCGCTTCAAGGCGTGGCAGGCGAACTGGAGGAGGACGTGACGGTTCTCGACCCGGACACGGGAGAGGCCGTCCCGTGGGACGGAAAGACAAGCGGCGAAATCGTCTTCAGGGGCAACATCGTCATGAAAGGCTACCTCAAGCAGGAGGAAACGACGTACAAGGCCTTCAAGGACGGATGGTTCTGGTCGGGAGACATCGCGGTGCGGCATCCGGACGGCTACATCGAGATCCGCGACCGCGCAAAGGACATCATCATTTCCGGCGGCGAGAACATCAGCTCGATCGAGGTCGAAAGCGCGCTCCACACCCATCCGGCCGTGGCGCTTGCCGCTGTCGTGGCCATGCCGGACGAGAAGTGGGGCGAAGTCCCCTGCGCCTTCGTCGAACTGGCCGAGGGCGCCCGCGCCACCGAGGACGAGCTTCTCGAACACGCACGCGCCGGGCTGGCCGGGTTCCAGCGCCCCAAGAGGATCGTCTTCGGCGAGCTTCCCAAGACGTCGACGGGCAAGATCCTCAAGACCGAGCTTCGGAAGCTCATCTGAGCCAGGGAGCGATCTGCCGTGACACTTGGCAAGGTCCAGTCCGAAACCGGCGTGACGCTTGTTGGAGCCGGCTGCCCGCGTGCCTCGGACATCGCGGCATCAATGGCGCTTGCGCCGCACCTGGTGGCTGCGGACGGCGGCGCGAATTCCTGCATCGCCTCCGGCGTCGAGCCACGCACCGTAATCGGCGACCTCGATTCGATCACTGACGAGACACGCGGCGCCCTGCCGAAAGCCAGGATCATCGAATATGCCGACCAGGACATCACGGACTTCGAGAAGTGCCTCCGCCTGATCGACGCGCCCTTCGTGATCGCCACCGGCTTCACCGACGGCCGGCTCGATCACACGCTCGCCGTGTTTTCCGTTCTCGCTCGCCGCATCGGCCCGCCCACGCTTGTGCTGGGCGGCGAAGACGTTGCCTTTGCCGCGCCCCGTCAGGTGGTTCTAGACCTTCCCGGCGGCACGCGGTTCTCGCTCTTCCCGATGGCGCCGCTCAAGGGCAGCTCGACAGGACTTCGTTGGCCAATCGACGGATTGACGCTCGATCCCCTGGGTCGGCTTGGCACGTCCAACCAGGCGTCCGGACGGGTTGAACTCGCCTTTGACAGCCCGGGATGCATTACGTTGATTCCGAGGGCACACGTCTCCTTGGCAGTCGCTGCGCTGACCGGCTCAGCGCATGCTCCCGATAGATGACGTAGAGGCCCGACGCGACCGTCACGAGGATGCCGGCCAGCGCCAGGCCGTTCGGAAAGTCCTTGAAGATCAGCCAGCCTAGCAGGGCCGCGATCGGGATTTCCAGGTACTGCATCGGCGCCAGGGTCGCGGACGGCGCAAAACGCAGGGACCAGGTCATCATGAGATGCGCGCAGGTCCCGAGAAGCCCCATTGCGGCCAGAAGCCACATCGAGACCGGATCAGGCATTGCAAGCGCGAAGCCGGGAACGTCATGGGGTGCCAGCAGGGCCAGGAGAGGAACCAGCAACGCGCAGGCGATCACGCCCGAGACCGCCTGCAGGGAAACGGCATCCACCTCTTTCGCCAGCCGCCGCGTCGCGAGTATGAAGAACGCAAAGTCGATCGCCACGGCCACAGGCAGCAGCGCAGGCCACCCGACCTCCGCGAAGCTGGGCTGCATGACCATCAAGGTGCCGGCAAAGCCGATGCAGCAGGCAACCAGCCGGCGGGTGCCAACGTTCTCACCCAGGACGAAGCGGCCGAGAACAAGCACGATGAACGGCATGACGAAGGCAATGGCCACGGCATCGGCGAGCGGCAGGTACCTGAGCGACAGGAACATCAGGCCGATCCCCAGCACGTGCAGGATTGACCGGCCCGTGATCAACCGCAGTCTCCCAAGCGCCGGCGCGAGGGAGATTCCCGCGAACACGACAACGGGAACGAGCACCATGGCCTGAACCGCCATTCGGACCGTCACCAGGAGGGCCACGTCAACGTGCTCGCCCAGCAACTTGGCAATGGCGTCCCCCATTGGCACCATCATGCAGAATCCCAGCATGAGAAGGACGCCGATCACTGGCTCATCGCGTGTCATGGGCGGAACCTATCCGCGCAACGCGAATGTGCAACGGCTCGTTGGATGCAAAGCGGATCCAGGGCGCAAGGAGCGAAGGACATCAAGCTCGATTGGTCGAACGAACCGGCGGACGATCGGATTGGCATCGCGCCCGCCGCATGGCAGCCTCCGTGGATCGGAACCTGCTCCGGCATGGGCGTCATTTGATTTCGGACAATGCAAACCATTGTTGCCCGTGGTATCGTGAGAGCGAACAAGGGACGGGCAGAGCTCATTCGCCCCGGTGGGACTTGCCGACGACCGTTCCTTAAGGGAGGCTGGAAATGACAGTATTTGTTGCGTTTGCCACGGTCGAGGGCCAGACCGAAAAGATTGCGAGTTTCGTGTCCGATGAAATCCGGGCCATGGGTCGGGACGTGTCGGTCCTGGACGTTGACCAAACCGCCTCTGCGGACTTCAACGGCGTCGAACATGTCGTGCTGGCCGCTTCCGTTCATGAGCGGCGGCACCCTCGAAGTTTCGAGGCATTCATCACCGCCAGCAAGGAGGAGCTCAAGGCTCGCCGGACGATGCTGCTTTCGGTAAGCCTGAGTGCGGCTTTCCCAGAAGGCATGGCGGAAGCGGAGGACTACGTTGTCGAAATGAACATGCGAACCGAGCTCTCGCCTGACGTCACCCTCCTGGTGGCGGGTGCAGTGCAAGAGGGGGCCTACGACTATTACTCCCAGCAGGTCTTGAAGCAGGTGGTCCTTAAGGACCGCGAGTTCGATCCAGCAGAGCTCAGCGAGCACGAGTTTACGGACTGGGAAGCCATTAGGTCCGGGCTGCGCGCATTCCTCAACGGAGATTCATAGGCCCGGTCACATCCTGGCGACCCCTGTTGCGCGACGTCCCGGCTTCGCGACGAGGCGCAACGTGCACACGTGTCGAAACGCAGCGCCGCAGCGCAGGTCAGGGAACCTTGCCCCGCTTATCCGCACTCCGAGTGGCCGCAACTCGGGCAGGTCATGCAACCTTCGAGCATCCGCAAGCCGAACTGGCCACAACTCGGACAGGCAGGGCCCGGCGCACCGCCTAGATTGACGACCTCGGCCTGCGGGTCGCTCTTCAACCCCATGCCTTCGCCATCAATGAACCCGATTTCGATCAGATGCCGCTCGATGACGGCGCCTATCGCCGCAAGGATCGACGGCACGTACTTTCCACCCATCCAGGCGCCGCCCCTCGGATCAAAGACCGCCTTCAACTCCTCGACCACGAACGACACGTCCCCTCCCCGCCGGAACACGGCCGAAATCATCCGGGTCAAGGCAACGGTCCACGCAAAGTGCTCCATGTTCTTCGAGTTTATGAAGACCTCAAAGGGCTGCCTCCGTTCGCCAACGATGATGTCGTTGACGGTAATGTAGATCGCGTGCTCGCTCCCCGGCCACTTGAGCTTGTACGTTCGGCCCTCAAGCGCCTGCGGACGATCAAGGGGCTCGGCAATGTAGACGACTTCGCCCTCCGCGACACGGGACGGGGCCGACACCTCGTCAGCAGCTTCGTTCACTGCCAGGACGCTGCCTGTCACGACGTTGGGCCGATAGGTCGTGCATCCCTTGCAGCCCTTGTCCCATGCATCCATGTAAACGTCCTTGAATGCATCGAACGAGATGTCCTCCGGCACGTTGATCGTCTTCGAAATGCTCGAATCCACCCACTCCTGCGCTGCCGCCTGCATGCGCACGTGATCTGCCGGCTCCAACGCCTGCGCGTTCACGAAACAGTCCGGCAGTTCCTTGTCCCCGAACCGGTCGCGCCAAAGCTGGAAAGCGTAGTCCACGACTTCCTCCTCGGTCCGGCTTCCATCTTTCTGCAGCACCTTCCGGGCAAAGCTATAGGCAAAGACCGGTTCGATGCCGGAACTGACGTTTCCGGCGTAGAGGCTGATCGTTCCGGTCGGAGCGATCGAGGTCAGCAGCGCGTTTCGGATGCCGTGCTCCCCGATCAGCGCGCGCACGTCCCTGTCCATGCCGGAAAGCGAGCCGCTCGCGAGATAGGCATCGGCGTCAAAGAGAGGAAACGGACCCTTCTCGGCCGCAAGAAGCGCCGAAGCCTTGTAGGCAGCCTGGGCAACCGCGCGCAGCCATTGCGAGGTCAGCTGCGCAGCCTCAGCCGATCCATACCGCTTTCCGGTCATGATCAGGGCGTCGGCCAGCCCCGTGACCCCCAAACCGATCCGCCGCTTCGCCTCGGCCTCCCTGGCTTGCGCCTCAAGCGGAAACCGGCTCGCGTCGACAACGTTGTCCATCATCCGGACAGCCGTTCCGACAAGATCCTCCAGGGCCGCCTCGTTCAGGGCAGCGTCTTCCTCGAACGCGTTCTCGACGAGGCGAGACAGGTTGATCGACCCGAGCAGGCACGCGCCATAGGGCGGCAAGGGCTGCTCGCCACACGGGTTGGTGGCCGCAATGGTTTCGCAATAGGCGAGATTGTTCATGGTGTTTATGCGGTCGATGAAGATCACGCCAGGTTCGGCATAGTCATATGTGGCCCGCATGATCCGGTTCCAGAGGTCACGGGCCACAAGCGTCCGATGGACGGCGTCACCAAACCGAAGTTCCCAGGTCCCGTCCGCCTTCACCGCCTCCATGAACGCGTCCGTCACCAGCACGCTCAGGTTGAAGTTCCTCAGTCGCGCGGGATCCGACTTTGCGGTGATGAACTCCTCAATGTCGGGATGATCGCATCGCATCGTCGCCATCATGGCGCCCCGCCGGGACCCAGCGGACATGATCGTCCGGCACATCGCGTCCCAAACGTCCATGAAGGACAATGGCCCGCTTGCATCCGCCGCCACGCCACGAACGTCTGCACCCTTTGGCCTGATGGTCGAGAAGTCGTAGCCGATGCCGCCGCCCTGCTGCATTGTGACGGCCGCCTCCTTCAACATTTCGAAGATGCCGACCATGCTGTCCGGGATCGTGCCCATCACGAAGCAGTTGAAGAGCGTCACCGACCGGTCCGTCCCCGCACCTGCCACGATCCGGCCGGCCGGCAGAAACCTGAAGTCCTCGAGCGCCGCGTAGAACCGGTCCTCCCACGCCCGCGGCTCCGCTTCCTCCGCCGCGAGCGCACGCGCGATTCGCCGCCATGTATCCTCGACGGTACGGTCGACGGGCGTTCCGTCCACCGCCTTGAGGCGGTATTTCATGTCCCATATCCGTTCAGCAATGGGTGCGGAGAAACCGGCCATGATGATTCCCTGAAGTGGATTGGCAATCTACAACAAGTTGAAGACCTCAAGCAATCCGCTACGTTTCCTTCGACACGAATCCGTGGAGATGACGCTCGTTGAATGACCCCCTGCACCTGATAAAGCTGAGCGTCGGATCCGAGAGCGTCGCTTCGTTGGCCAAGTGGCAGGCGACCCGGGCGGCGCAGGCCGGGGACGGGCTGCCGCGTCACGTGACCCGGATGTGGCCGAGGCGCAAGGCCGAGCTGCTGAATGGCGGCTCCATCTATTGGGTCATCCGTGGCTTCATCAGGGCGCGCCAGCGAATCGTGCGGCTTGACGAGGCGGACCTTGGCGATGGCGTGCGCAGATGCGCATTGGTCCTGGACCCGGAGCTCGTCTCGACTGCGGCAACGCCGCGTCGACCTTTCCAGGGCTGGCGCTATCTCAAGGCAGGGGATGCGCCCGTGGACCTGACGCATGAAGGCGAGGATGGCGACCTTTCGCCCCAGTTTCTTGCCGCACTCGCCGAAATCGGCGTCCGGTAGAAGGATGCAAAGCCCGAATCCCGGCGGGCGGCGTCGAAGCCGTCACCGCCAGGGAATCGCATCCATCGGGCAATGGGCCCGGCGCTGGCACGACGGGATCGCGCGGCGGAATCGCCCGCCATGCCGCATCACGCAAGACCGAGCCTGAATTGCAGACATTCCAATGCCTCGCTTGCGCCGCCATCCCAGACATTTGCTCGGGTCTTGAACAGGGCGGCCTCAGAGTGGAGAATCCGCCCGTCGTCCAGGGTGCGCAGATGATTGTCCCGAAGGGTCGCGCCGCTTGTCGTAATGTCCGCGATGGCCTCGGCCTGAAGGTTCTTCACAGTGCCTTCGGTGGCGCCCTGGCTATCGACAAGCTGGTAGTCAGACACCTCGTTGTCGCGCATGAATTGCCGGACAAGGCGATGATACTTGGTGGCAATGCGCAGCCGATGCCCATGCATGGCCCGGAAGGCGGTTGCCGCCTGATCGAGATCATCAAGCGTCGAGACATCAACCCAGAAGTCCGGCACGGCGATCACCAATTCGGCCTTGCCAAAGCCGAGACGCCGAACCTCCGCTACCTGGCTGTCCCACCTGGCCAGCCGCTCGCGCACCATGTCGATGCCGGTCACGCCCAGGTGAATGCGCCCCGCGGCCAGCTCACGCGGAATCTCGACAGCGGCCAGAAGAACGAGTTCGACCTTGCCTGCGCCCTCGACCCGGCCCGCGTATTCCCGCGCCCCGCCCGACAGGCCCAGCTTGACGCCCCTCTCGCCGAACCATGCAAAGGTGTCGCTCATCAAGCGGCCCTTCGAGGGAACGCCAAGCTTCAGCGTCATGATCCGCTCCCCAGGTTGAGCATCAGTCCGGGACGCAGGACGCCACCCACGGCTGGCCTGCCGGCGGCACCTCCGATCGCACGGCTTAGCGCATCGTAGCGGCCACCGCTGGCGATCGGCGGCAAGTCAGGCCGATGGCCGGCAAAGAATCCGAACACGAAACCATCGTAGTATTCGAGAGTTGTCCGCCCGTAGCTCACCTCGAAATCCAGCAGGTCGACATCGACGCCGAGGGCGTCAAGGGCCGCAAAGCGGGCTGCCAGCAATTTGATCGCAGGCAGGATTGAAGGCAGTCCCGATGCAGTCTCGCGCAATTCCGCGAGCGCACTTGGCGCCTTTCCTCGAATTCCCAGAAGCGAATCTATCAGGCCAATCACCTCTGCCTCCAATGGTGGCACCGAGCGCTCCATCTCCAGGGCATTGACGCGCGCGGCAACCTCCGCCCGCGTCCGCAAGCCGATTTCGATCCCGCTGCCCGCATCCGGGCTCTCCGCTGCGGGCGTGACCTGGCCGTAGCGATTCAAGAGCCCGCGAAACCGCTTCGGCCTCCAAAGGTGATGCATGAGAGCTGCCTGCCTGGCCGCGCTCGTTTCCAGGCCCTCTATCGCCGCGCGCAGAAGCCCGATGTCTCCCGTGGCGGGCCTTAGGCCCAAGGGCGCGAGGATCTCGGCAAATGCCGCGAAAACCTCGGCGTCCGCTTCAACAGATTCTTCGCCGCCGAAGATCTCGTACCCGACTTGCAAGTATTCCGCGTCCCGGTCCGGATCGTCCTCCTGCCTCCGGAACACTTCACCTGCATAGGTGTACCTGCCATCCTTCCGACCTTCGGCGACGTGACTCTGAACCAGAGGCAGGGTGAAGTCCGGCCGCAGCATCATCTCGCCCCGGAGCGGATCGTGCGTCGTGAACGCCCGCGCGCGGATGTCCTCGCCATAAAGGTCCAGAAGGACGCCCGCGGGCTGCAGGATGCCGGTCTCGAACACCTCCGCGCTCCTCGCCTCGAACAGCGCTCGCAGCCGGTCAGCCTCAACCCGAATGGCGGACTTGTCGGTCACCTTGCCAGGATCTCGCGCACTCTGCTGACCAGATCGCCGACCGGGCACTCGAACTGTGCAGGTTGGTCCCTCCACTCCTCAAGCGAGGCGCCTTCGGCGAGCCTGGCACCCAGCGCGAGATCCTTGACCTGCACGACACCGCGCGCGACCTCGCTCGAACCCTGGATGATCGCGACCGGCGAGCCGCGCCTGTCGGCATACTTGAGCTGGTTGCCGAAATTGCGCGGATTCCCGAGGTACACCTCGGCCCGGATGCCTGCCTTGCGGAGCGTCGACGCCATGGCCTGATACTCGCCCATTCGGTCCCGATCCATGACTGTGACGACGACCGGGCCGGCCATTTCGCCACTGGACTGCCGCTTCGCGCGAAGCGCAGCGAGAAGTCGATCAACTCCGATCGACATGCCCGTCGCGGGTACTTCCTGGCCGGTGAAGCGCTTGACGAGATCATCGTAGCGCCCGCCGCCCGCCACGCTCCCGAACTGCTGGGGGCGTCCCTTCTCGTCCCTGATCTCGAATGTGAGATCGGCCTCGTAGACCGGCCCGGTGTAGTAGCCCAGGCCGCGCACCACTGACGGGTCGATGATGACCCGGTCGGGACCGTAGCCCCCTTCCTTCATCAGTTCCGCCATGCCGCGCAGTTCCGCGACGCCAGCCTCGCCAGTAGCGTTGCCGCCTATGATTTCTGACAGGCGCTCCAGGGTCGTGGCGTTGTCGGCTCTTCGTGCCTCGATGAACTCCATGACAGTTCCGGCCTGGGAATCCGCCAGGCCGGCACCTTCGGCAAAGTCGCCGCTCTCGTCCCTCCGTCCCTCGCCCAGCAAGGCACGGACGCCCTCCGGCCCCAACCTGTCCAGCTTGTCGATCGAGCGGAGGACGATGCCGCGTTCCCGCTCCGCCCCTCCGGGCAACCCAGCGACCTCCAGGACTCCGTTCAGCACCTTGCGGTTGTTGAGTCGAATCACGTAGTCGCCCATTGGAATGCCAGCGGCTTCCAGCGCGTCCGAAAGCACCATGCAGATCTCCGCATCAGCGGCGATCGAGGACGACCCGACCGTATCCGCATCGCATTGGTAGAACTGGCGGAATCTCCCGGGTCCCGGCTTTTCGTTCCGCCACACCGGCCCGATCGCAAAGCGCCGGTACGGTGTCGGCAGATCGTTACGATGTTGGGCGAAGACCCGCGCAAGAGGGGCTGTCAGGTCGTATCGCATCGCCAGCCAGTCGCCGTCGTCATCCTCCCGCCAGGCGAACACGCCGTCATTGGGGCGATCCACGTCCGGCAGGAAGCTCCCGAGGGCCTCCACCGTCTCTACGGCCGGCGACTCCAACGCCTCGAAACCGTTGAGATGATAGACCCCTGCGACCGCATCAAGCATCGCGTTGCGCTCGGCCACATCTCTGCCGAACTGGTCACGGAAGCCCCTTGGCGGTTCGGCCCTGGGGCGCCGGGGCCTTTTTTGCTTGGCCATGGGCCATCCCTCGATCTTGACGCGCCGTGGTTTAGCCCTTGGGACAGCGAGGGACAAGAAGTCGACGCATGAGAGTGTCTACAAGGCACCGCTGATGCGTTGGCAGGGCTCGGCAGACGAATTGAACGAACCTGACAGCGATCGTTCCGGTCTGGCATGGCTGGGCTTTCATGCGACGATCTTGGTCGGGCACGAGATGCCCCCTTGGGGCAAAGTGCAGCAAGCGCGCCGTCGCAGGAAGCAAAGGGCCTCCAAGTTCTCGGAAATCCTCCCCCTCTGGCACGGAAGGCTCTCGCCCCCAAAACACAGTTGCATCTGAAACATCGCATCCCGAATGCGCCTGGAACATCGCGGCACTTTTGACATTTGCCATAGGGCATATTACGGTCTCCCATGATCCAGAACTTCAGGAGCCGGAAGCTCCGGCGCTTTCTGGAGCGCGGCGACGCACGGCGCATTCACCCGGAGCACCGCGCGAGAGTGCGCGACATCCTGGTGCGCTTGAATGCGTCCGCGGCACCGGAAGACATGGACTTGCCGGGGTTCCGGCTGCACCGGCTCAAAGGGGAGCATGCCGGGTCCTGGGCGGTGACGGTCGGCGCCAATTGGAGGGTGATCTTCCGGTTCAAAGACGGTCATGCCGCAGATGTCGATTACCTGGACTACCATTAAGGAGGCAGCGCCTATGCTGATGCACGATCCACCCCACCCTGGCGCCTTCATCCGGCGCCAGTGCCTTGAGCCTCTCGGTCTGACGGTCACCGAGGCCGCGAAAGGGCTAGCGGTCTCGCGCAACACTTTCTCGCTCCTGCTCAACGGGCGTCTCGGCATCTCGCCCGAGATGGCAATCCGGCTGTCTGAGGCGTTCGGAGGCAGCCCCGAGTGCTGGCTGACCCAGCAGATGCAGTACGACCTCTGGCATGCCAAACAGAACCGCGAATCCGTCGACGTTCGCAAGTTTGCGGCGGTTTGACCGGCCTGCACACGCACGCATGATGTCCTCGGCGCTGCCGTTGTGCGCGCTGAACGCCAAAAACCGCCCGACGGCCATCGCCCTGAACCATCGCATCCACGGCTTCTGGCCCGTCGGGTTGTGGCGACGGGAATGCGCATCCGTTACGCGGCCAGGCCGCACTTCGGCCAATCAGGGGTTACGAAACATGCGCACCGTCATTCGAGTCCCTGATTTGCAAGAGATCCAGGCAGGCGTCTGCAGCGCATGACGTGAACCGTTCAATGACTTCTTGATGTGATGCAGACGATCCGGTGGCCAATTCCTGGCACCTTGCAAGGTTGCAGCATTTGGACCAACTCGGCCGGATTGGAACTGGGTGGCGCAACCGACACGCTGGCCCTTGCACCAATGTGACGCCAGTTTCGAGACCTGCCGCCGTAGAGTCAGGCAGAGCGCAACGGCCCGTCATTTGCAGTGCAGCGGACGGTCGGCAATGGGCTACTGCGCTTGGAGCCCGACGCGGCGGCGCAAATGGCAATGGCAAATCCACGGCGCCGGACTCGGGCGGTCATCTGCAAAAGCGGCTGGGAGAGAAGTCGTTGATCTTGTGACTTGCTTCTTCGCCGCAGATCATTTCTGCAATCAACTCGCCCGACTTGGGTGCCATCATCAAGCCGTAGTGCGCGTGGCCAAAGTTCAAGAACAGACCCTGATGGCCCGGAACGTCTCCAAGCATTGGCAAGCTGTCCGGAAATGACGGACGTCGCCCCATCCAAAAGCTCGGACGGTCTGTCTGGAGGCCGTGAAAGGCCGCTTTCGCGACCTGCACCAGCCGGGCTTTGCGCCTTGCGTCCGGAGGCGCGTCAATCGGTGCAAACTCTGCCAGGCCAGCGATGCGGACCCCGCCCTCCATGCTGCTGGCAACCACCTTTGCGTCCACGTCCATGACCGAGTTGTAGATCTCGATGCCCGGCTCGCTGAATTCAACGTGATACCCGCGTTCGGCCATGAGCGGAACGTTCAGATTCGTCCACTCGAGAAACCCAGGGCTCCAGGCGCCAAGGCAAACGACCAAGCGATCGGCTTCCAAGGTTCCTCCAGCACACCGTATTTCCCAGCCTGAGTCCTTGCGCTGAATCCCCGTCACGTCGGCTTGCATGAACTTCGCCCCAAGCCTTCCGGCCTTGTCGGCAAGAACCCGTCCGAGCCTTCCTGGTGACCGCACCCGCGCCTGGCCCTTGATGACGACGGCAGCCGCAAAGCCTTCGCTGAGCTCGGGCTCGATCTCCGCGAGCCCGTCCCGGCCGACGAGTTCGACATCGGCGCCTTTCTCGAGACGGATGCGGTATCCCAGATCGGTCAAGTTGGCCCGGCTGCCGTCGCGGAAGGCGTGTATGTAGGAACTTTCGCGGAGCAGTCCTTCGTGACCCGTTCCCAAGAGGTGCCTCTGGTAGAGCTCGATGGACGGCCCGCAAATGCGGGACATCGCTTCGGAAACTCTGCGCACGTGCGCCTCGCGCCCTTGCTGCAGGAAGCGCCACCCCCATGGAATCATTCGTGCCGCAATCTTCGGGTGAATTGAAAGGGGCCGGCCATGGAAGAGCAACTGGCCTGGGATCTTTTTCCAGATGCCGGGAAGCGACTGCGGAACGATCGACCAGGGCGACACGACACCCGCATTGCCCATCGAGGTTTCCTGCCCGGGTTCGCCCCGATCGATGATCTGGACACGCGCACCGCGTTCAAGAAGGGACAAGGCCGTGCACAGACCGACGATCCCGGCACCGAGGATCGTGGCCGAGGCGTCCGTGTCAGGCGGCGGCATTCGAAGCGTACCGAGCAATCACCTGGCTGATCACCGCCGGAGCCGCGATGATCAACGCCGCAAGATCCGCTTGCAGCGACGGGGCGATGAAGACGAAGCCGGCAAAGGCCATCAGGACCCGGTAGACTGCGCCCATCGGCGCCAGCCAATAGCCCACGACTGCCGACGAAAGCGCGATGACGCCTGCGATGCAGCTGGCTGCGGTGTACGAGAACTCCAACAGATCAAAGCCCGTCGACGACACGAACAGAAGTACGGGCGCATAGACGAATGCCATGGGGGCGATGACCTTGCCCAGGCCCAGCGTGAAGGCCGAAATGCCGGTTCGGAACGGGTTGGAGTTGGCAATTGCCGCGGCGGCATAGGCCGAGGTGCAGACAGGTGGCGTGATCTCGGCAACGACGCCGTAGTAGAGCACGAACATGTGGCTCGCGATTGGCGGGATGCCGAGCTGGGCCAGCGCCGGTTGCGCTACCGACACGAGCATGATGTAGAGCGCCGTCGTCGGCACTCCGGCGCCCATCAAGATGCAGGCCAGCGCGATGAAGACAAGGCTGATGAACAGCGTCAGGTCTTCGATCGTGAAGAGCTGGTAGGTGCCGTACTGGAAGAGCCAGATCAGGTCGTTGCCCAGGTTCGAAGCCGCTTGCGTCACCATGAAGCCGATGCGGAATCCAACGCCGGTCGTGTTGATCACCCCGATCACGATGCCAACCGCCGCCGAAGCCGCTCCAACGGCAAGCGCGTATTTCACTCCGGTCTCGAACGTGTCGGCCATTTCCATGACCGAGATTCGAGACTGTGCGTTCAGTGTCGCAAGCACGGCCCCCGCGACGAGAATCGCTGACATCGTGAAGTCGAAACCCCCGCCCGCGTATTTCCAGATGACAAACACGATGAAAGCGAGCGCGTAGACGAGCGTCGCCGGTTCCTTCAGTCGGCTCATTCCGGCCACGATGGCAAGCGAGATGCCGCAAAATGCGGACATGTAGGGCGTATAGCCGGAAAAGAGGACAATCAGCAGGCCGACCAGCGGGACGACATTCGCCCAGCCGTCGCGCCAGACGGCACCAAGCTTCGGAAGTGCATCGCGGCCCAGGCCCTTGAGGCCAAGGCGGCGCGCCATGAGGTGAACGACGGCAAAGACGCCAACGTAATGCAGAAGTGCCGGGAAGATCGCCGCAATGACAATCGTGGTGTACGGCACTTCAAGAAACTCGGCCATGATGAATGCCGCTGCGCCCATGATCGGCGGCGTGATCTGTCCGCCCGCCGAGGCGGCCGCTTCCACCCCGCCCGCGAAATGGCCGGGATAGCCAAGCCGTTTCATGTTGGGAATTGTCAGTGCGCCGGTCGACACCGTGTTGGCGACCGACGAACCGGAGATGGTGCCGAAGAATGCGGAGGAGACAACGGAGACCTTCGCGGGACCGCCGGTGTAGCGGCCCGCAAGGATTGTTGCGTTGTCGATGAAGAGCTTGCCCAGCCCCGTCCGCTGCGCGATGACGCCGAAGAGGACGAAGTGGAACACTATTGTCGAGACGACCCAAAGCGTGACGCCGAAGATTCCTTCCTGAGGGAAATACATCGACGAAACGAAAGTGTTGAATTTCACGCCCGGATGCTGGAGCAGGCCCGGAAACACTTGTCCGAACAATGCGTAGCAAATGAACACGCCGATGATCAGAGGCAGTATCCAGCCCAGCGTTCGGCGCGCGATGTCCAGGACCAGCACGATCAGGATGCAGCCGAAGAGCATGTCCCAACCGTTGGGGTTGCCCATGCGGAACGTCATTTCCTCGACGCCCAGCCATTCGATACCACGCCAGGCGAAGCCGAGATAGAGCGCCGACATGACGCCGAGGATCATCAGCATGACGTCGAGATACGGCACTCCGCCAAGGCGCAGCGCGCCGGTATTCAGGTCAAACGACGTCTTCGCCCTGACCAGAGGATAGAACGAGTAGGTGAGAATGAAGAGGCCCGACAGGTGCCAGCCCATGTGCCAGAAGTCTGGCGGAAGCGCGAATCCCGCCGTGAGGTAATGATAGACCGCAAACGTGAGGGCGACATAGCGGAGGAACTTTCCAAAGGTTGGCGTGACCGACCGCGTGGCGGCCCCCTCATCAAACTTTTCTTCGATCGCTGCGAGCTCCGTATCCGAGAGCTCGCGCACGCCATCAGGTCCAGGATCGCTCATGACGCGCCCTTTCAGGTCGGTGAATTCCCTTGGAAGGCATGCGGGCGGCCGAAGCCGCCCGCATGACGTGCCGGACTACTCGAGGTGACCCGACTCCTTGTAGAACTTCTCGGCACCCGGGTGCAGCGGCACGCCCAGCGCGGCAATGCCGTCAAGCGCCGTATCCAGCGTGATCTGCTTGCCCTTCGCGTGCCCGTTGTCGAGGAGCTTGCGGGTGTTGGAATTCCAGAGCGCGGCGGTGATGCCATAGACGAGCTCCTCGGAGAGATCCGACGACACGACCAGAAGCGCCGAAACGGCCGGCGTCATTACCTCGTAGTCGACGCCCTCGTAAACGCCCGCCGGAATGCTCGACGGGATGTAGGCCGGGATGATCTCGTTGATCTTCGCGAGGTCATCGTCCGTGAAACTGTGAAGCTCCATCCCCTTGGTCGCGGCCAGTTGCACCATTGCAGAAACCGGCCAGCCAGCGGCGTAGAAGTAGGCGTCAAGCTGTCCGTCGGCCAGGCGTTCGGCCGACTGCGCGTTGTTCAGCTCAGCCTCGTCCATGTTGTCTCGCGTGACACCCCATTCGGCGAGCATCATCTCGACGGCAACCTGCGTCCCGGAGCCCGCCTGCGCGATGCCTACGCGCTTGCCCGCCAGATCGGAAAGGTCGTTGACGCTCATGCCTTTCGGAAGAACGAGGTGCAGGTCTTCCGGGTAGAGGTTCGCAACGATCCGCAGCTTCTCATGCGGCTTCCCGTCGAACTTGCCTTGACCCAGGTACATTGAGCGGGTGACGTCGGCAGCAGCCATCCCGGCCTCAAGCTCGCCGTTCTGAACGGCAGTGTTGTTGAAAACCGATGCGGTCGTTGACTGCGCGATCGCGATCAGGCCAGGCACGCCACACTGGCCGCCCTTGTCACATGGCCGCGCACCCGGAGGTGCAGAGATACCATTGGCGATGGTGCCGCCGATCGGAAAGTACGTTCCGCCGGCACTTCCGGTGCCGATCCGGAAGAAGGTCGGGTCTTGAGCAAATGCCGTTCCGGCCGTCAGCGTGGCGGCAACGGCAAGGCCCAGAAATCTGGTGATGTTGTTCATTGTGTTCTCCATGTGAACGGACTCCAGGAAACGAGTCGTGCATGGCAGAATACCGTTGCAAAAAAGAAATACAAATTTGAATATCTTTGAAGTTCCAAGATTTGGATTATGAATTTGGATCTCCGTTTCCAGACCGGACGCAAGCCCTCTCAACTCGGCGGCGAGGGCCGGGGAACGGGCCAGTTGACGGCAAGGCGCGGCGTCTGGCCACCGGCGCGAAAGCGGGAAGCCTGCCCGATCATTGACACCGCCATTCCCGGCTGCCGCCGTTCCGCCTCGACGCGCGCCAGGCCGCGGCCCGGCTCTGGCCCGGCTGGCGCAGGATCGCCAAGCCCGAAAGCCGGCTTTCCCTCGGGCCGCGGATCTGGCAACTGTCTTCACGGGCGCAGTGGCGGCGACCCTTCGGCATGGCAGTCTCCTCGTTTGCCCAGATGGACGGCCGTTGTTGCCTGGACGATTCGCGGGATCCTGTGCCAACGGCGCAGGTTCCAATCGCCATTCGTGTCACACTGAAAGCGGAGCGTGGGCATGAACATTTCGCAGCTTTCGGCATTTCACGCTGTAATGACCTCGGCGACCCTGACCGAGGCCGCTGAAAGGCTTGGCCGTACGCAACCCGCAATCAGCGCGGCGATCAGATCCCTTGAGGATCAACTGGGCATGAAGTTGTTTGAGCGACGGGGTCGCAAGCTCGTGCCAGTGCCGGAGGCGCAATACTTGATGACCGAGGCCAACGCGATACTTCGGCAGCTCAGCCAGGTCCGGCAGACGATGCGTGGTCTCGGTGACGGACACCTGGGCACGTTGACCGTCGCGGCGATGCCAGGCCCTGTCACCATGCTTTTCCCCCGGTTCATTGCGACACACATCGGCAAAAGGACCGGCATCAAGACCTCCATGCTTGCCCGAAGCTCCAACCAGATTGCGGAACTCGCACGCGCGCAAAGCATCGACTTTGGCTTTGCGGACATTCCGGAAGATGCAGACGGCGGCGGACTCTACCGATCCGACGTCATTTCTGGCAATTGCTTCGTGGCGCTTCCAGCGACCCACGCGCTCGCTCGCGAGCAGACCATATCCCTTGATGCCCTTGGCGGCCAGCCCATGGGGTCGCTCCAGGCCAATCACGTTCACACTCGCGATGTCCGACGGGCGTTCGACGAGGCCGGACACAAATTCAATCCGATGGTCGAAAGCCAGACCTTCTTGCCGATCCTCCCGTTCATCGTGGCCGGTCAGTGTTGCGCCATTCTCGACCCGTTGACGGTTGTGCACGTCAGGGAAACAGGCGCCTTCTCCGAGACCCTGCGCATCCGCCTGCTCGATCGACCATTGCGCTACAGCTACGCGATCATTTCTCCGGCCCACCGTCCGACGTCCGTCATTGCAACCGAGGTGCGTGATGCCTGGACGCAAGAAGTGCACCGCTTTCTCGAGAGCGCAGGCGCCCACCCGGAATTGCGCATTCAAGAGCGGGACGCGACGACGTCTTCGTAGGCAAAAAGCGCGGCAAGCCCGCCGGTATGCACGTAACAGACACGGCTGCCTTTCGTGATCTCTCCACTCTTCACAAGCGCCAGCACCGCAGCAAAGCTCTTGGCGGTGTAGACCGGGTCCAGCATCAGGCCTTCGCACCTGGCCATGGTCCTGATCGCCTCAATGCCTGAAGGCCCAAGCTGACCATAGCCTGGTGCCAAGGCGCCATCCCAGACGCGAATGTCTGCATCTGCAACGCTGGCCGCACCCGGATACAGCCCTTCCAGCCGCTTCATGGTTCGACCAACACGCGGGCCCTGCTCTGCGGCGCCACGCCGGACGCAGCTGCCGATGACCCTTGCACCCGAACCCGCACCTCTCAGTCCGGCCAGCAGCCCCGCATGCGTTGACCCGCTTCCCGAGGCGACCACGAAGACGTCGAAGTCGTCCCTCTGATCGAGTGTCTCTTTGGCCGCATCCACATAGCCCAGTGCACCGAGCGGTGTATGGCCTTCCGAGAGATGAATGACATAGGGTCGGCGACCTTCGGCCTTGAGCGCATCTGCCCGCTCGTGGAGCGCAGCATCTGCACCGGCCTCGTCCTCGCCGTGGGGATAGGTCACGATCTCGGCGCCCATGAGCCGCGAAAGAAGCACGTTGCCGGATTCTCGGTACCGATCCGGCTTTCCCGGAACACGGTCTTCCAGTTGCACGACAGGGTGCATTCCCTGTGCTCGCGCAACCGCCACCGCCAGCCGGGCGAAGTTTGACTGCACCGCCCCGGTGACAAGGATCGTGTCTGCGCCTTCGGACAATGCCGCGCCAAAATAGTACTCCAGCTGCCGCGCCTTGTTTCCGCCAAAGGTCGGTCCCGCCAGATCATCCCGCTTGATGAACAACTCGATTCCCAACAGTTCGGACAAGCGTTCGGACGCCGCCAACGGTGTCGGACCAAATACGATGCTCAGCTTCTGATGCATGTCCTTGCTCGGCATCATCCTCACTCCCCGCCTGGGCCCGGCGCTGGCAATGGACGCAGCGCTCAAGCCCCGCCACCACCAGAGTAACGCCGGTTCCCGACGGCGCTGATCTTGGTGACGGCCCGGCTCCTCCCGCATGCCACTCGGCCGGCGCGCGCCATTTTTCCTGTCAGGCAAAAGCACTGGCCATTCCACCAGCGCCTTCACGATCCCCTTGCGCAAGTCCCGTCGTCCGCCACGACCGTGACCTCCCGGCATCGACGCTCTTGCGCCCGTACACGTATGCACCGGCACATGTCGAAAAGTGAAGCGACGGGCCAAGGAGCGTGCAGCCTGACGATCCGCCCTCCTCCGTTGTCCGCAGCGTTCTCCTTCTCGCCGCGGGGCATCACCTGAATGTACATCGGTGCAAGGCATGCTGAGACCATTCCTGGATCGAGCCTTTGGCACCGCGACCCGAAACCGCAGGACATGCACGCGGCGTCAGCGCCAATTGCGTCACTTCGACCATCGGGCTACATCCACTCGGAATCGCTGAACGGAGACCGGCCAGATGAAGGCTCACCAGTTCGTCTACCACATGGACGGAGTGTCCAAGGTGCTTCCGGGAAACCGGAAATGTCTGGAAAACATCCGTCTTTCCTTTCTTCCGGGCGTCAAGATCGGTGTCGTGGGCGTCAACGGCGCCGGCAAGTCGACCCTGATGCGAATCATGGCCGGCCTCGACAAGGATTTCACGGGAGAGGCCTGGGCAGCCGACGGCATCCGCGTCGGATACCTGCCGCAGGAGCCCCGGCTGGACGATTCCCTCAATGTCCGCGAAAACGTGATGCTTGGCGTTGCGGAGAACCAGGCCAGGCTCGATCGCTTCAACGAACTCGCAATGAACTACTCGGAAGACACGGCCGAGGAAATGGCGCAGTTGCAGGACGAGATCGACTCCCGGAACCTCTGGGACCTCGACGCACAGATCGATGTCGCCATGGAAGCCCTGCGCTGTCCTGCGGACGACGCGAAGGTCGATTCGCTTTCTGGCGGCGAAAGGCGCCGAGTCGCGATTTGCAGGCTCCTCCTCGAAGCGCCGGACATGCTCCTGCTCGACGAGCCGACCAACCATCTTGATGCCGAAACGGTCGCATGGCTCCAGCAGCACCTCATCAACTACAAGGGCACCTGCCTCATCGTCACGCACGACCGCTACTTCCTGGACGACATCACTGGATGGATCCTTGAGCTCGACCGCGGTCGCGGCATTCCCTACGAAGGCAACTATTCGGCCTGGCTCGAGCAAAAGGCCCTACGACTCGCGCAGGAGGCCCGGGAAGATCGTGCGCACCAGAAGACGCTTGAGCGCGAACTCGAATGGATCCGTCAGGGTGCGAAGGCACGCCAGGCAAAGCAGAAGGCCCGGATCAACGCCTACAGCGAGCTCGCGGCCCGCTCCGAGAGAGAAAGGCTCACGCGAGCCCAGATCATCATCCCGAACGGACCGCGCCTCGGTTCAAAGGTGATCGAGGTGAACGGCCTCAAGAAGGCCATGGGCGAGAAGCTCCTGATCGAGAGCCTGTCCTTCAGCTTGCCGCCCGGAGGAATCGTCGGCGTCATCGGCCCGAACGGTGCCGGAAAGACCACTCTCTTCCGGTTGCTGACAGGCCAGGAACAGCCCGACGGCGGCGGCATCGAGTTCGGCGAGACGGCGCACCTTGCCTATGTCGACCAGTCCCGCGACGACCTGGACGCCAACGCGACCGTCTGGGAGGAAATCTCGGCAGGTGCGGAGATCATCGAGCTCGGTGACGTCCGGCTGAACAGCCGCGCATACTGCTCGGCATTCAATTTCCGGGGCGGGGACCAGCAAAAGAAGATCGGGATGCTGTCGGGAGGCGAACGCAACCGCGTCCACATGGCAAAGCTCCTGAAGGCCGGAGGCAATGTCCTGCTTCTGGACGAGCCGACCAACGACCTCGACGTGGAAACGTTGAGAGCCCTGGAGGACGCCCTGGTCGACTTTGCCGGATGCGCGGTGGTCATCTCGCACGACCGCTTCTTCCTCGACAGAATCTGCACCCACATGCTCGCCTTTGAGGACGAAGCCCACGTGGAATGGTTTGAAGGCAACTTCGAGGACTACGAGGAAGACAAGAAACGGCGGCTCGGCCCGGGCGCCGTGGAACCGAGGCGCATAAAGTACAAGAAGTTCGCACGGTAGTGGCCAGCCCGGCGCACGCTCCCGAGAGCCCGCGGCGATCGTTGGAGGGCATAGCGTGGATGGTCCTGACCGGCATCCTCTTCGTTGGAGTGACGGCGGCGGTCAAGCATGGTGCGGCAGACCTTCCTGCCGCCGAATCCGCATTCCTGCGGTTCGCCTTCGGGCTGGTTTTCCTGGCACCAATGACGGGCACGCTTCTCAGGACGCGCATTAGCCCGCGGCAGTGGCGGCTCATCGGGCTGCGCGGTGCCGTTCACACGCTCGGCGTGTGCCTCTGGTTCTACGCCATGACCCGCATAACCATTGCCGAAGTCACGGCAATGAACAACCTGATCCCGGTCTACGTGACCCTGGGGGCGGTGCTGTTTCTGGGCGAGGGTCTCGCGGTCCGCCGCCTGGTTGCGGTTGGGATTGCGTTCCTCGGCGCCTTGCTCATTCTCAGGCCCGGGTTGCGGGAGCTCTCAGACGGGCATCTTGCAATGATTTTCGTGGCCATGTGCCTTGCCGGCAGCTACCTGTTCGCAAAGCGAATGGCGGCCGAGCTTCCGGCCTCGGTGATCGTGGCAATGATGTCGGTCGTCGTGACGATCTTTCTCCTCCCGCTTGCGATTGCAGTCTGGCGCTGGCCAACCCCCGGCGAAATCGCCTGGATAATGCTGATTGCCTGCCTCGCGACCTGTGGCCATTACACGATGACGAGATCATTTGCCATCGCGCCCTTGAGCGTGACCCAGCCGGTTGCCTTTTTGCCACTCGTCTGGTCGGTGCTCATCGGTCTCTTCGTGTTTCACGAAGCCGTCGACATCTGGGTCATCCTGGGAGGATGCCTGATCATCGCCGCAACTACGTTCATTGCAATCCGTGAATCCTTGCTGAACCGGGGTCGCGGCGCCGACGAAAGTGCCGGACCGCTGTGAATCCGGAGACTAAGGCGCGTTCCAGTCCACGTCATCGGCAGGTTCAACGATCAGGCGTCCATCCGGAAGCGGACGCATCAGGGCGCGCGCTTGAGCTTCCTCCCCGTGCAACCAGGTCTCCAGGGCGTCCATCGCCATCAGCACGCCCATCCGGTGATGGACATCACGCACGTCCGCAGACGGCTCGCAGGTCACGGTCGCAACCTGGTGCACTGACCGACCGCCGGGTGCCTCCCAGACATCCGTGATCGCCGCAAAGAGGAGCAACTCGCCGGATCTGGGGCGGATGCGCCAAGCCTTCTTGCGGCGTGCCTTGCCAGTCCATTCGTACCAGCCGTCGGCGGGGACTACGGCTCGCCCGACCCCTTCGAACGCGGTCTTGCCAAACACCGTTTCGCTCCGCGCGTTGATGATCGTGTCCAGAACCGGACGACCACGGGCATTTACGCGACCTACAGGAATCATCCCCCATCTCATCCGTTCGAGGCGGTGCCCGGGAGTGCACACGATCACTTCCTCGCCAGGAGAGATGTTGCGGCGCGGAATTTCGTCTCGCGGGACATCGTCGATGCCGAGGACCGACGCCACGTCCGTCAACGGCCTCTCCAGAAACATGCGTCCAGGCATCGCACCCTCGAATTTGCTGCGGCCACCGACCCAGAATACCCGATTCGCGGTTGAACCGTTACGGCTGCAGCCGATCGGCCTCGTCGCGACGCGCGCTACGTCGGCAAATTCCCCGGCGGGCACCCGGAAAGTGCCGAATCTCGCGCAATTGGTGTCGCCTCTGCCCTGTGCGAATCAAGCAAGTGCGATTTATGGTTTTGCAGCCGTATGCGGGCGGGCTTGCGCCCGTCCCGGCCTTACGGCATTCCCCGTCCCGCCGGACCGGGAAACAAGAACCAGAACCTGGAGACGATGATGTCCAAAATGTCACTAGCCTGCGCGACGGCCTTCCTGGCGTCTTCCGGTGCCGCTTTTGCGGACGGCCACGTTACCGAAGTCAGCTTCGGCACCAACTGGGTTGCCCAGGCCGAACATGGAGGCTTCTACCAAGCCGTTGCAGACGGCACTTATGAAGAGTGCGGACTCAAGGTCACGATCGTGCCGGGAGGGCCACAGATCAACAACCGTGCATTGATGCTTGCCGGCAGGATCGACTTCCACATGGGCGGCGACCTGCTGCAGGCGTTCGCGGCCGCAAGGGAAAACGTGCCGGTCGTTGCAGTGGCGGCCATCTTCCAGAAGCATCCGCAAGTCATCCTTGCCCATCCCGGAGAGGCCGAGAGATGGGACGATCTCAAGAACCTCACGCTCCTGATCGGCGACAACGGGTTTCAAAGCTACTACCAGTGGATGATGGCGGCCCACGGCTTTACCGCCGAGCAACGCGAGCCTTACACCTTCAATCCGGCGCCGTTTCTCGCCGACACCCGCAAGGGAATGCAGGGATACCTCTCGTCCGAGCCGTACCTCGTAGAAAAGACGGGCGGATTCACGCCGAACGTATTCCTGATCGCGGACGCAGGCTATTCCACTTACGCCACGACCATTGAAACCATGGCCGACGACATCGCCGAACGGCCTGAAGTGGTCCAGTGTTTTGTCGATGGCTCCATCAAGGGGTGGTACTCGTATCTCTATGGCGATGCGTCCGCCGCGAATGCGTTGATCCAGGAGGCGAACCCCGAAATGTCGTCAGACAAGATCGCGTATGCCATCGCGAAAATGAAAGAGCACGGCATCGTTGATTCAGGCGATTCCGACACCATGGGAATCGGAGTCATCACGGATGCCAAGGTCGAGGACTTCTTCAACAAGATGGTCACCGCCGGCGTGATTGACGGCGACATCGACTGGTCGTCTGCATATGACACGAGCTTCACGGGCAAGGGCGTTGGCATCGACCTGAAGAAGTGACCGTGCCGCGGAGAGCCGCATGACAGCGCGCGACGGGCGCACGTCGCTCCTGACCATGTCCGGCGTCGAAAAGACATTCCGCGGCGAGACCGTGGCACTGAAGGACCTGAATCTGACGGTGAACGGAGGTGACTTCCTGTCGCTCCTCGGCCCATCGGGTTGCGGCAAGTCAACGGCCCTCAGGCTGATTGCAGGGCTCATTCACCCAACCAGCGGTCGGCTCGAATGGAGCGGCGAAAGGGGCGTCGGCGATCTGGGCATCGTGTTCCAGGAACCGACGCTCATGCCATGGCTGACCGTCTCGCAAAACGTCTGGCTGCCGTATCGCCTTCGCGGAAAGAGCTTCGCGCAGGCGCGGCGCGACATCGAATCCGCACTCGAACTCGTGGGTCTTTCGGAGTTCAGCGATGCCCACCCGCGCGAACTCTCCGGTGGGATGAAGATGCGTGTCTCCATCGCCCGCGCCATGGTCACGCGACCCCGGCTGATCCTGCTGGACGAACCCTTTGCCGCGCTCGACGAGATCACGCGCTTCAAGCTGAACGACGACCTGCTGGAGATGAAGGCCGCATTGGGCTGCACGGTGATCTTCGTCACCCATTCGGTGTTTGAGAGCGTTTTCCTGTCGGACCGCGTCATCGTCATGGCCTCGCGGCCTGGACGGGTCATAAGCGAACTCGGCATAGACACGCCCTATCCCCGCCACGCCGACTTCCGTACCTCGAACGAGTTTGCGGCTCATGCCAGGGACGTGTCGAACGCTTTGGGAGAGGCCATGGGGGCTGCCGCATGAACCCGTCCGGCGAAGCAACTCCCATCCTCGACAAGGAAGAGGCGTTCCGGGCAAGGCACGACCGGATCAACCGCATTGCCAAGTGGACGCTTCCAAGCCTCGTCATGGCGCTCAGCCTGCTTGCGTGGCATCTCTACGTGACCCTGAATGACGTGCCCCACTACGTGCTGCCGGGGCCGGTTCCTGTCGGCGAGTCGATCGTCGAGGACTGGGCCTTGCTCTGGCCGGCGATGCTGACCACTTCGCGCCTGACGATCCTCGCGCTCTTCCTGGCCGTGACGGGCGGCGTTGCCCTCGCCGTAGCCTTTACGCAATCGAGATGGGCGGAAATGAGCTTCTTTCCCTATGCCGTGATCCTTCAGGTCACGCCCGTCGTCGCCATTGCCCCCCTTTTGCAGATCTACGTGGACAGCGCCTTTGTCGCGGCGCTCCTCTGCGCCTGGATCGTGGCCTTTTTCCCGATCCTCTCCAACACGACGACCGGCCTCAAGTCCGCCGACCACAACCTCCATGACCTGTTCACCATCTACGGGGCCTCGCGCTGGCAGCGACTCCGTTACCTGGCTGCACCGTCAGCGTTGCCCTACTTCCTCGGCGGCCTGAGGATTGCCGGAGGACTGGCCCTCATTGGCGCGGTGGTTGCCGAGTTCGTCATCGGCCGGGCCGGCACCGGGCTCGGTCTCGCGTCAACATTGCTTGAAGCGTCATACCGCTTCAACTTCGGGCGCCTCTATGCGGCGCTGATCCTGATTTCGATCCTCGGCATCGGAATCTTTGCGATCACGTCGTTGATCAGCCACCTGTTGCTCCGCAAATGGCACGAGAGCGCATTGACTCGCGAAGTCTGAACGCTGCCACTCCATGCAAGTCTTGCCAATCCGGCCTTTGGAAGACCCGCCCGTCGCCCGGCGATCGCCGTAACCGCCGCCGGCGCACCGGCTCGGGTCCTTGCAACCCGAGGCAAGACCCCTATTCCGTCCCGACTTGCCGATTTTGACAGCAGCTATGGCTCACTTTCCGCTTCTCGGCACGTCGATGACCGCGGATAACACGCTCGACGTTGCCGGCGGAGACGTTGGACAATCGTGTCCACTGTCCCGCGCCCCAATGCTGCCGAGGCGACGACCCGCAGTGGTTTCCGCCGGGACGCCTTGCCGACCCATGCGGATGACGCGCTTCGATCATCGCGTTCCAGTGCCTGCGAACCCTGGCCACACCCTCCCCTCCAGATCGAACGCGTGGATCCGAGGAAACCCTCGAGCGCGCCAACCACCCCGGCGCCGGAGACTCCACCGGCATGACGGCGCGAATGGTGGCCGAATCCCGCACGCCTCCGGCCAGCGCCAAACCGAGCCCGGCGCGCTCCGCAAGCACCCGCGCCGCGCCGTCGACATGCACCGTGCCCGAAGGCCTTTCGCCCGACGGCGCGTTCGCACAGCTCCCGTGCCAAAGCGTGTCGCATCCGGTTGCCGCGACGGAAGGTCCGCGAGCATGTCCACTGTCGTTGCATCAGGATGGAGAAGATCAAGTCGGATGCCAGAAGATTGCACGAACCGGGAAACGTGCATGACTGGCGCACTTTGAAAGGGACGCCGGACAACCTGTGTCCCCGCCGAGATTGCTGGCGCCGCACGTGCGCAGAGGTGCGCAGAGGTTGAGACGACTGACAATTCATGCTAGCGGTTCCCGTCGACACGGATTTTCCTTTTGGGAGTGCAAGAATTGGCGCAATTGGCAATAGCTCTTCTAATTGCAATTGCAATTTTGTCCATGTGTGCATTCGCTTTCAAGTTGATTGACGAAGATTTTTCTGTTGCTTTGCTTTTTGCGATAAAGGTTGTCATATTCTTGTTTATTGTAGTGGCCGCCGCAATCTTGGCATACGCGGGAATATTGTTGATCATCGAATTCGCCTTGCCGACCTAGAAATTGTGCATTTCATGAAATGAAATCAAAGAGCGCCCACCGCATGGAAAATGGCCGAGACGGCCAAGTCTCTTGCGGAGGCGCCACTTTCGCGCACGTCGTGAATTCGAGCCTCAAGGATTTCGCTGCAAGACTGCCGTAGCACCGGACGCCTGGACCGCGGTCAGCTTCGGTCCGACTGCATGCGGCGCACGGCGGTCGCAGAAACCCTACGCAGAATCCGTCTTTCGAATTCACCATGGTGCCGCTTGACGCCACCGCGAATACGCTCGCGCGTGGCCGGGTTGGCTCTTGCCACGAGCCTCAGCCCTCTAGCACGGACAACAGGTCGGATGCGCCACTGCGAGACCCGTCTGTCGAACGCAAGGTGTTGACGCGCCGCAGACATTTCGAGTTGCCAGGCAAAGGTCCGGAAATTCGCCACCTCTGGCAAGGCCTCGTTGCGCGTCTCAGGATGAGCTTTGCCGCGCGCGCCTTCGAGATGCCCGATCCAGAAGACAGTCCCCGCGTCGCAGTTGCCCCGCGATTGCCATGGTTGACCAGTTTCTCGGTTGCACCGAGGCTATCAAGCCGTGCAGCCAGTCGCGCGACTCCTGTGCCCGGATTGCAATCTCGGGCCTTGATCGGCATCCCCAAGCCAGGTCTCTGCTTCGAGGGCAACGATGCAGCGCAGCCATCCCGTCGAAGCGGAAACAATGTCAAGAAAATTCGGATCTTGGCCAAATTGCGCCAACCAAACGTCAAATCACCAGACTAGGGGCAGACAAGCTCAGATACATGATCGAGTGATCCAACTTCAGCAATGGCGAATGGCGGAAAGGCGTGTCCAAGCCTCCCAGGATTCCACGCAAAGCGAAATTCCTGTTGATGCCCCTGCCAAGAGTGCCTTGAAAACGCCAGGCTTGGAGCTTTTCCAAGGTGAATATTCAGGTTGAACTACTCGACTGCCTGTTTCCAGCCGGCCCAAATCAAGAGCTTCTCCTCCATGGCATCCATGAATCGTGCAAGAACGTAACCGGACCGTGGACGACCATGCACGCAACTGCCTCGAAATCGCAAAGATCGCGGCAAGTGTCGGTTCTCACGCCAGCACTTGCCGGGACATCGGGTTCACGGATAGGTTTCGCCAGCAAACCGAAGTTGGTGGCAACCTCGGCAAAGACTGTCGCGCAACACGATGTGGCAGCAATTGTCACCGCCATCGAAGGGCGTCACCTCCAAGGATCCATCAAGCCTGACCGGCTCCAGCATCCACCCCTCCGGCAACGAAACGCCCGGATCCGGATTGCCGGCCTCGCTGGCATGCATGACGTAGCGATTGCCCCTGGAGGGTCAACAGGATCGAGCATTTCATCCCGGTATGTCAGGTAGTGGCGCTTGCGCGTCACCGCCAGAGCGACGGCCCCTGAGGCGGGCGACGACCCGCCGCAATCCGCATCCTCTGACGGGAAGAAGCCCCGCGATACACGGGCGGACAATTCCTTGCGCGAGTTCCATGGGATGAAGCGCCCGACGAGACGCTCCTCGACCTCATCGCATTCCTGAATGGCGAGCGGGAGTTCACGTAGGTGTATGACTGCGGGGACCATTGGGCACACAGGATCCGGATCGGAAGGATCCAGCCGGCGCGACGACAGGCGATACCAGTATTTCGTCTCCGGGGCCGGGCCCTGTCCGCTCGAGGGCATCGGCGGCTTGTGGGGTCACCTCGAGTTCATGCGCGCGTTCGACGACCCGAATTCCGAATGCCGGGAGTGCTTGCCCGATCTCGACAAGGAGGGGAAGACCTGGGACCCGGAGGATGCCGACCTTGACGCACAGAGGGCAAGGCTTGCGCCGTTCGCCGAATAGGGGTTCCGCGCATGCACGGCAGGAATGTCGTGCCTTAGAAGACGCAAGAACCTTGACTGCGAAGTTTGGTTCGAGGCTTGGCTGAACCGCAAGGGAACGTCATCATCGGGATGGGAGCCCGCGATGTGGACGGAAAGTCGAGCATCATGCCGAGGGATCTGGTAAGGTGGACCTTTGCGCAGCCCTGCGCGGAGAACTCAACTGATTGACATGGGACGGCTTCTTGCACGATCTCTTGGAGCAGCTTTGACCGCCAGCACAGAGGAAGGAAATGAAGAACGCGCTCAAGGAAATCTGGGGCCGTGGCGCCCCGGTCCTGAACGGATGGTGCTCGATCGGCAGCCCCTTCACTGCGGAGATCATGGCAGCACAGGGTTTCGACTCGCTCACGGTCGACGGGCAGCACGGGGCACTTGGCTACTCGGAAGCGCTGCCGATGCTCCAGGCCATGCGCGCGTCCCGCAAGACGCTTCTGGCGCGAGTGCCCTGGCGAGAGCCCGGCGTCATCATGAAATACCTCGATGCGGGTGCGATGGGCATCATCTGCCCGATGATCAATTCGCGCGAGGAAGCGGCCGAATTCGTGAGCTTCCTCAGATACCCGCCCAAGGGCCAGCGAAGCTTCGGTCCGACCCGTGCCGCATTCGCCTGCCCCGGATACTCGATCGAGGCCGCGAACGAGGAAATCCTTGCAATCGCCATGATCGAGACCGCCGACGGCGTCCGGAATCTCAAGGAGATCGCCGCCACGCCGGGGATCGACGGGCTGTATGTCGGGCCGATCGACCTGACGCTTGGCGTCTCGGGCGGCCGCCTTCCGCCCGGATTCGACCGGGAAGAGCCCGAGATGATCGACGTGCAGAAGAGGATTGCCGAAGCAGCGAGGAATGCAGGCATACACGCAGCGCTTCATTGCGGGTCGCCCGACTACGCGATGCGCGGCATCGAATGGGGTTACGACATGGTCACCATTCTGGGCGACGTGCGCTACCTTGCTTCGGCCGCCAGCGCCTCGGTCGACGCCTTCCGCAGGTTGAGCGGCACCGCCGCCTCGGAAGGCGACTTGGGCGCGTACTGAACCTGTGGAGATCGAGCCTCCCGCCCGTCCCGGTTCCGGGCATCATCCTGCCGTGGCCGGGTCACCGTGTCCGAGATGGCGCTTGGACCGGTTGGCCGGAGAATGCTGCTTGCGGCCCGAGAATTGATCCATGATCAATTGAGCGAGCGCATTGACGGCCGGGGACGGAAGGGCGCCAATTTCATGAACCGTCGCAACTCGCCTGATCCTGCGCTCTGCAGGATCCGCCGGAATGGCGCCGGGCGCGGCACAAGCCTGTCAAGGCTTGCACTTTGCGAGTTGACCCGATCAAAGTTCTGGCACCTGAGGGGAGGCATAACATGAAACTCACCGGCAACTGGTCCTTTCCTGCACCTGTTCGTTTTGGTGTGGGCCGGATCTCCGAAATCGGCGATGCCTGCAAGTCCGTCGGCATCAGCAGGCCGCTTCTTGTCACGGACCGGGGTCTTGAGGAGATGGAGATCACGGCACGGGCGCTTGATCTCATTCAAGACGCGGGGCTGGGACGCGCGCACTTTGCTGCCGTCGATCCGAATCCGAGCGAGCGCAATCTCGAGGACGGGTTGCAGATTTATCGGAACGGCGGGTTCGACGGCGTCGTGGCGTTTGGCGGCGGATCCGGCCTGGACCTGGGCAAGACGCTCGCCTTCATGGCCGGCCAGTCACGCCCTGTCTGGGACTTCGAGGACGTTGGCGATTGGTGGACCCGGGCCGACCCGGCGGGCATCCACCCCATCGTCGCGGTGCCCACCACTGCGGGCACCGGTTCGGAAGTCGGGCGTGCCGGCGTCATCACCAATTCTGCCACGCATGAGAAGAAGATCATCTTTCATCCGAAGATGCTTCCTTCCGCGGTCATTTGTGATCCGGCACTCACCATCGGTCTGCCGAAGTCCGTCACGGCCGGCACCGGGCTTGACGCCTTTGCCCATTGCGTCGAAGCGTTTTCGAGTCCGCACTACCACCCGCTCTGCCAGGGCATCGCGCTCGAAGGCATGCGGCTGGTGAAGGAGTACCTGCCGCGGGCGCACGATGACGGCACCGACATCGAGGCACGCGCGCAGATGATGAGCGCCGCTGCAATGGGAGCGAGCGCATTCCAGAAGGGGCTCGGTGCGGTTCACGCGCTTTCGCATCCGATCGGTGCGCACCATGGCACGCATCACGGCACCACGAACGCAGTCTTCCTGCCGGCGGTCCTGGAATTCAACGCCGAAGCCATTCGGACCCGGTTCGACCGCGCGGCCGCGTATCTGGGAATCGAAGGTGGGTTCGATGGGTTCCGGGCCTTCGTTGACACGCTGAACGAACGCCTTGGCATACCCAGGACCCTGACCGATCTGGGGGTCAGCAACCCCGATGTCGACCGCCTCGTGGCCGACGCCCTTCGTGACCCGTCGACGGGCGGCAATCCCGTGGAGATGACGGAATCCAACACCAGGGCGCTTTATGAACGGCTGCTCTGACTGGAGCCTCGCGAGTACGGGTCGGCATCTTCCGGGACCGTGCGTGCCTGCCGACGGGGAGCCTCATCCAACGCACAGCGGGACGGCGGGCCACCCGCCGCACCTAGCGCGGCCACGCACGTCCCCTCGATCATTGCAGGGGCCGCGCTGAGTGGCTGGTGGAGCCGAGGGGAATCGAACCCCTGACCTCGTCATTGCGAACGACGCGCTCTCCCGACTGAGCTACGGCCCCCGCCGAAAGCGCATGTGGCGGACGCGGGATGGCTTGTCAAGGTGCTGCCCCAGCGGTCACAGGCGCGCATTCTGATCAAGAGGTCGTTCCGTCAGGGCCCGGGGCGGGCCGTGAACTTGATTCGGTCTCGAGGCGTACGGGTCAGGCGCGTTGACAAGGCGCCAGTCACCATTGACAAAGCGGCCTTCAAGAAGGGACCATTCTCGGGAGAGAAGCATGGGACAGAGATGCCAGAGCTGCGGCATGCCGTTTTCCAAGGATCCTGAAGGCGGCGGCAGCGAATCCGATGGCAGCCGCAGCGGCAAGTATTGCTCGATTTGCTACGCAGACGGCTCCTTTCGTCATCCGGACGTCTCCGTAAAGGAGTTCCAGGCACACTGCGTCGACGCGATGTCGGCCAACGGAATGCCTAGAATCATGGCCTGGTTGCTCACGCGCGGGATTCCGAGGCTCGAGAGATGGACAGGGTGAGCCAGGCCATCTCGGCAAGGGCGTGTCCGCATTCCTTCGCAAGGAGACACGGCGAAGCCATCCGTCAACCGGCCTGGCGATGACATCAAGGAGCGCGTGAAGTTTGTGGAGCCTGCTCCGGATCGGCCTCTCGGTTGTCCGGCAACGGGCGGACACTGACCAGATGCCTGTCGCCCCAGACATTGTCGACGCGATTGACTGGCGGCCAGTACTTGTCGACACGAAAGGCGCCGACCGGATAGCAGCCAGTCTCGCGCGAATACGGCCGGTCCCATTCGCCGACAAGATCCTCGACAGTGTGGGGCGCACGTTTCAAGGGGCTGCTTGCGGCTTCAACGCGTCCTTCCTCGATGTCGCGAATTTCCTCCCGAATTTCCAGCATCGCGTCGCAGAAACGGTCGAGCTCCGCCTTGGTCTCGGACTCGGTCGGCTCGACCATCAGCGTGCCCGCCACGGGCCAGCTCATCGTCGGCGCGTGAAACCCGTTGTCGATCAGGCGCTTGGCGATGTCATCCACGGTCACCTCAGCACTGTCCGCGAATGGCCGTGTGTCAAGGATGCACTCGTGCGCCACCCGTCCCTTGCTGCCCCTGTAAAGGATGTTGAACGCGCCTTCGAGACGCTTCGCGACATAGTTCGCGTTGAGTATCGCGACGCGGGTCGCCTGAGTCAGGCCTTCGCCCCCCATCATCAGCAGGTAGGCATAGGAGATGGCAAGAATGCCGGCCGAACCGTAAGGGGCACCAGAAACCGGACCCGTGATCCCGCCTGCATGCGTGTGACCGGGCAGGAAGTCCGCCAGGTGAGCGCGCACGCCGATCGGGCCCATGCCGGGACCTCCGCCGCCATGGGGGATACAAAAGGTCTTGTGCAGGTTCAGGTGGCTGACGTCGCCACCGATCTCTCCCGGCTTCGCAAGGCCGACCATCGCGTTGAGATTGGCGCCATCCATGTACACCTGGCCTCCATGGTCGTGGGTGATCTGGCAGACCTCTCGCACCGATTCCTCGAACACGCCGTGGGTCGAAGGATAGGTGATCATGCAGGCTGCCAGCCGATCGCCCGCCAGCTCGGCCTGCGCATGAAAGTCGGCCAGGTCGATGTTGCCGTCTTCGAGCGACTTCACGACGACCACGTCCATGCCGCACATCTGTGCGCTTGCCGGGTTCGTGCCGTGCGCAGAACCCGGAATCAGGCAGGTCTTGCGCTGCTCGTCGCCGCGCGAACGGTGATAGGCCAGGATGGTGAGAAGCCCTGCATATTCGCCCTGCGCACCTGAATTGGGCTGCATGGACATTGCGTCGTAGCCGGTTATGCGGCAAAGCCGTGCGCACAGGTCCTCGATCATGCCGACATAGCCTTTGACCTGGTCGGCAGGAACGAAGGGATGGATGTCTGCAAAACCGGCCCAGCTCACCGGCATCAATTCGGCCGCGGCGTTGAGCTTCATGGTGCAGCTTCCGAGCGGGATCATTGCGCGGTCCAGCGCAAGGTCCCGGTCAGCCAGGCGGCGCATGTATCGCATCAATTCGGTCTCCGCCCGGTTCATGTGGAACACGGGATGGGTCAGGTAGGCCGAGGTGCGCCGGCATTCCTCCGGAAACCGAGCGTAGCCGGGCTCGAACTCGTTCAGGTGGTGATCGAGGCCAAAGGCGCGCCAGACCGCTTTCAGCACTTCCGGGCGAACGGTCTCGTCTATCGAGACGCCAATCCGGGTTTCCCCGACCCTTCGAAAATTGATCCTTTCGCGGCGACCGGATTCCAGAATGGCAGCCTGCCGCCCGCCGACCTCGACAGTGATCGTGTCGAAGAAGGAATTGGGCGCGACTTTAAGGCCGCCCGCCTCGAGCCCCATGGCCAGCCGCTCGGTGTTGCGGTGTACGCGCTGCGCAATCGCCTTCAGGCCCTGTGGCCCATGAAAGACCGCGTAGAAGCCTGCCATCACGGCGAGCAGCGCCTGAGCGGTGCAGACGTTCGACGTGGCCTTCTCACGACGGATGTGCTGCTCGCGGGTCTGCAGCGCCAGCCGATAGGCGCTTCCGCCGCGCGCATCGACGGAAACGCCCACCAGGCGGCCCGGCATTGCGCGCTTGAACGACTCCCGGCATGCCATGTAGGCCGCATGCGGCCCGCCAAAGCCCAAGGGCACGCCGAAACGCTGCGTCGAGCCGACGGCGATTTCGGCGCCCATGGCTGCCGGCTCCTTGAGAAGCGTGAGCGCCAACGGGTCCGCGATCACGATGCCCACGGCATTGGCCTCGCGCAGCGCCGCGATTTCGCCCGAGAAGTCGCGAACATGCCCGAAGGTGCCCGGATACTGGAAGATGGCGGCAAAGACCTTGTCGGCCTTCATGTCCCCGGGTGCGCCGACGATGCACTCGATGCCGAGCGGGGCGGCCCTGGTCTGCATGACCGCAATGTTCTGCGGATGACAGTTCTCGTCGATGAAGAACGCACCGGACTTCGACTTGGCAACCCGCTGCGCCATTGTCATCGCCTCGGCCGCAGCGGTGGCTTCGTCGAGAAGCGAGGCGTTGGCGATGTCCAGGCCCGTCAGGTCGCAAACCATGGTCTGGTAGTTGAGAAGCGCCTCGAGACGTCCCTGGGAGATTTCAGGCTGGTAGGGCGTGTAAGCGGTGTACCACGCCGGATTCTCGAAGATGTTTCGCTGAATCGCGGGCGGCGTGATCGTGCCGTGGTACCCCTGCCCGATCAACGACGTGAACTCGTCGTTGCTCTCGGCAATCTCGCGCATCCGTCCGAGAAGCTCCCATTCGGAGAGCGCTGGCTCGAATGCGAGCGACTCCTCCTGCCGGATCGACTCGGGAAGGGTCTGGTCGATCAACTCGTCGAGCGAGGCAACGCCAATTTCCGACAGCATGGCCTCCATCTCTCCCGGGGACGGACCGATATGGCGCCGATTGGCAAAGTCGTAGGGCTGATAATCTGTATGCTTGAAATGCATCCTGACCTCCGTGCAGGCAAGGCGCGTCCGGCGCGTTCCTTGCCGAGTCCTGCCGGGCCGCAGCCCTAGGCGATCATGTCCTTGTATTCGTCCTCGCTCATGAATCCGTCGAGTTGACCTGGATCGTCCACTTTCATCTTCACGAACCACGCTGCGCCTAGGGGATCTGCGTTGACGAGACCGGGCGTGTCGGCAAGCGCGTCGTTCACCTCGACAACCTCGCCGTCGACCGGCGCAGCGATGTCGGAAGCCGCCTTGACACTTTCGATGACGACGATGTCGTCGCCCGACGACACCTGCGTGCCGGCTTCGGGGAGCTCGACAAACACGACGTCGCCAAGCTGTTCGGCCGCATGTTCGGTAATCCCGACCACGACCAGGTCGCCGTCAACGCGAAGCCATTCATGTTCCTCGGTGTATTTCATGTCATCATTCCTCATCGCTTGAAGGTTGAAGGGCGGAACGGCATGTCAGCCACGGTCACGGGCATCCTCTTGCCCCTGACCTCGGCTTCCAGCGCGGTACCGGTCCCGGAAAGTTCCGTTTCGACATAGCCCATGGAGACAGGCCGTCCGAGCGAGGGACCGAAGCCTCCCGATGTGACATCTCCGACGGGATCGTCCAAACCCGCGCGGAAGATCCGCGCCCCGGCACGGATCGGCGCGCGTCCGTCCGGCAGGAAGCCTACCCGACGTCGGGGAGCACCGGATTCCAGCTCCTCCAGAATGCGCGACGCGCCCGGAAATCCGCCTTCCCGCTCCCCGCCACGACGCCTGGCCTTCTGTATCGCCCATGCAAGGGCGGCTTCGACCGGGGTCGTCGTCGTGTCGATGTCCGAGCCATACAGGCAAAGTCCCGCTTCAAGGCGCAGCGAATCCCTGGCTCCAAGCCCGATCGGGATGACTGCTTCGCTTGCGAGCAGCGCCTCCGCCAAGGCCCGGGCCTTGGAGGACGAAATCGAAACCTCGTAGCCGTCCTCACCGGTATAGCCTGACCGCGACACCCATAGCTCGACCCCGTTCCAGTCCAGGACGCGCGTGTCCATGAAGCGCATTTCCGCCACGCCCGGCACGAGCTCGGCCAGCGCCGCCTCGGAGGCCGGTCCCTGAAGCGCAATGAGCGCACGATCAGTGATCGGGGTCACGGCGCAACCGGAGAGACTGGCCGAGAGGTGCGCGACGTCCTGTTCCTTTGTTGCCGCGTTGACCACCAGCAACAGGTCGTCGCCCCGGTTGGCGATCATCAGGTCATCGAGGATGCCGCCCGTCTCGCTGGTGAAAAGCCCGTACCGCTGCCGCCCCTCGGGAATTCCGAGAACGGAAACCGGCACGAGCGCCTCAAGGGCCAGCTGGGCCTCCTCGATCGAGCCGGCGGCAAGCAGGACCTGGCCCATATGGCTTACGTCAAACAGGCCCGCCGATGCCCGTGTATGCAGGTGCTCCCACAGCACGCCGTCATAGTATTGCACGGGCATCTCGTAGCCGGCAAACGGCACCATCCTGGCGTCGAGTTCTCGGTGAAGTTCGTGCAGCGGTGTCCGGTTCAGGTTCGGCATCGCGGTTCCCCTCAATCGGCCCGCGCAAACCGGCGAGCACTTGCCGGGCAATCCCATTGCCCGTTGCGTGCCCCCTCTGTCCCTTTGCCTGAGATCGCTATCCCTTCGGCGCCCCGTGCCCGGGGTCTCTCCAGAAGCTGATCAACGCAACGGTCCTTTGGCCTGAGAGTTTACCGGGGCGGTTGCTCCTTCGGCACCGGGTCACACCCGGATTCTCCCGTCGCGTCTCCTTGACTCAACCTATAGGCTGCTCTGCATGGCACTGGCAAGCCCCCGTTTCCCGAACCAGGTTGCATGCATGACGCATGCGTACGTGTTCGGCTACGGCTCGCTCGTGAACAGGCATACTCACGGCTACCGCGATGCAAGGAAGGCGCGGATTGCTGGTTGGCGGCGCGCCTGGCGGCATCTGGAGGGACGGGCAGCCGCCTTGCTGACGGTCATCGTGGATCGCCAGTCCCAAATTGACGGCCTGATCGCGGCAGTGCCGGAGGCGGAATGGGCGGCGCTCGACCTGCGCGAACGAAACTACCTGAAAGCCAAGGCTGAGAACGTAGAGCACACGTTGCCGCGGAACCCCGAAGTCCACATCTATCACGCACCGGACTGGATGCATCGTTCCGCCCAGTCCGTGACGCCAATTGCGCTCTCGTACCTTGACGTGGTGGTGCAAGGCTATCTGGCGGCATTCGGCGAGGCGGGCGTGACGCGATTCTTCGAGACGACAGATGGCTGGGATGCGCCGGTCCTGAATGACCGTGACGCGCCGATCTACCGGCGTCATCGTCAGCCCAACGCAATTGAGCGCGGCCTGGTCGACGATCACCTTTCGGCGTTTGGAGCAAGGTTCAAAGGGCACCGGCTCTGACAGGTCGTGAATCCGATTGCCGCATGGTCCGCCCTGCCGTTTCTTGTCGCCGCCTTGCGTGCAGCGCGATGCCGTCCGTGAAACCCGGCGACGCCGCAGGCGGCTTGTTCGGGGCGGCCAGGGTCGCCGCTGCCGGCCGCAGCCCTTGCGCCCTTTCCGTGCCGCCGTCCGGCAGTGCAATGGACAGGCCTGTCCGTTTCGACAACGACCGACCCAGCGTCGTGAAGCATGCGCGTGGAATCGCGTGGGGACTGACGAAGGCCAGGCGGACCGTGCCGACGTCAGACGCAAGCCAAGGAGGCCGCCTGCACGCTACCTCCACCATTCGTCAATGCTCGCGATGTCCTCGTCCGACCAGCCGAAGTGATGGGCAAGTTCGTGAACCAGGACGTGCGCCACCAGATCGAAGAGCGGCACATCACCGCGTTCAATCCATTCCTCCAGAATGGCCCGACGAAAGAGCCAGATCGCGTCCGGTTGCCCCCTCTGGTCCGACACCGACTTTTCCGTGAGCGGGACACCGTCATAAAGACCCGTCAGTTCGAACGGATCATCGATTTCCAGATCGGCAAGGATGTCGTCCCCTGCAAACTCCTCGACCTGGATCACCACTGCGCGGGCATGGTCTCGAAAATCCTTCGGCAAGGCCTCGACAGATGCGACCGCCATGGCCTCGATAACCGCCGCATCCGGCGCCTCTGCCACCTGCCAGCCCATCACGCTCTCTATATGGACAATTCCCAACTCATGTGAAAGAGGCACTGCCGATCAGGAGACCCCCCAATGACCGTCACCCGTTTCGCGCCATCGCCAACCGGCCTCATCCATGTCGGCAATTTGCGTACCGCGCTTCTGAATTGGCTGATCGCTCGGAAAGCAGGCGGCACCTTCATCCTGCGCATCGATGACACCGACACAGATCGCTCCCGACAGGAATATGTCGACGCCATCCGGGAGGATCTCGAATGGCTTGGTCTCGGTTGGGACCGGGTCGAGCACCAGTCCGCAAGGCTTGACCTCTACAACGAAACCGCGGGCAGGCTCCGCGACATGAGGCGGTTCTACGAGGCTTGGGAAACCCCCTCCGAACTTCAGCTCAAGCGCAAGAAGCAAAGGAACATGGGAAGGCCTCCAGTCTACGACCGGGCAGCGCTCGATCTCACGGAAGGCGAAAGGAACCGGCTTCGCGCCGAACGCGGCGCAGGTGCATGGCGCTTCAAGCTGAACCACGCAAGAATCGAGTGGGAGGACCTGATCCTCGGCCACACCTCGATCGACGCAGCCAGCGTGTCGGATCCGGTACTGATCAGGCAGGATGGGCGAATCCTGTATACGCTGGCATCGGTCGTCGACGATCTCGACATGGGAGTCACGCATGTCGTTCGCGGTTCGGACCACGTGACGAACACCGCTGCCCAGATCCAGGCGATGGAGGCGCTCGGGGGCCGGCCTCCTGAGTTCGCCCATCACTCGCTCCTGACCGACGCCAAGGGCGAACCGCTGGCAAAGCGGCTGAAAGCGCTCAGCCTGCGTGAGCTGCGCGCGCAAGGCGTCGAGCCGATGGCAGTCCTTTCGCTCATGGCAAGGCTTGGATCATCCGACCCGGTCAGGCTATGCGCCAGCCACGACGAAATGATCGAAGGCTTCGACATCGCGCGATTCGGTGTCGCACCCACGAAATTCGACCCGGCGGACCTGGATCCTCTCACGATGCGCGTTGTGCATGGCCTCGCCGTCGAAGACATCGCCGATCACTTGAGCGACGTTCCTGAAGGGTTGCGTGAGCAGTACTGGCATGCCGTGCGCGCCAACGTCTCGCGACGCTCAGAGGCGGGCGACTGGTGGCAAGCCCTCGCAGAACCGGGTCCGCCGAACGTCGCCGAAGAGGATCGCGAATTCGTCAACGAGGCGTTCGACATGCTTCCGGCACCTCCATATGACAGGGAGACCTGGCCAACCTGGACAGCCGCCGTCGGGAACAGGACCGGACGAAAGGGCAAGAGCCTGTTCATGCCGCTCCGCCTGGCAATCACCGGCCAGACGCGAGGCCCCGAAATGGCGGATGTCTTGCCGCTGCTCCAGAAGAAGCCAGGCCGTCGATGACCTGGCTGCGCACCCGCCACGTGAGCGTCCGTCCGGCGAGGCCTCTCCCGTCCAGAGACTCGAAGTGCGATCGCTTCTGCCGCGAACATGCCGGTCTTCTCCCGCGGCCGCCTTCAAGGAACATCGGAAAATGAAGTCCCACATCCTGACCATCACGCTCAACCCAACCGTCGATTTCTCCACGACGGCTCCGGAGATCGCGCCCGAATTGAAGCTGCGCTGCTCGGAGCCACAGATCGACCCGGGCGGCGGCGGCATCAACGTCGCGCGGGCCGTCAAGCTTCTGGGCGGCCAGGCCACGGCGCTCGTTGCCATTGGCGGCGCCACCGGCGCCCATCTCCTGCAGCTGCTCGCGCTCGAAGGCGTTCCCACTGTCGCCTTTCAGGGACCGGGCGAGACTCGCCAGTCCATGTCGGTGATCGATCGGGCGACAAGGGAGCAGTTCCGGTTCGTCATGCCGGGACCGGTCTGGCAGGAGCACGATGTGCCGCGAGCGCTCGCCTCGGTCGACCAGGCAGCCGGCGAGGACACGCTTGTCGTCCTCTCCGGCAGCCAGCCACCGGGAGTCGCCAAGGACTTTCCCTCCATCCTTGCGGATCATGTGGCGGGGCAGCGGGCGCACCTCATTGTCGACACGTCCGGCCCGGCACTGTTCCACCTCGCCGAGAAGCCGCACGACTCCGTCTATGTCCTCCGCATGGACGGCGAGGAAGGCGAAGAACTGGCGGGCCGCCCCCTGCCCACGCGAGCCGACACGGCCACATTTGCCCGCGAACTCGTCGACAAGGGCGTGGCCCGAGTCGTCGTCGTCGCCCGAGGCGCGGATGGCTCCGTCCTGGCGGACAAGAACGGGGCATGGCACGCCGTTAGCTCTCCAGGACCGGTTGTTTCAAAGGTCGGTGCGGGTGACAGCTTCGTCGGTGCCTTCACGCTCGCGCTTGCAGGAGAAGAGCCAGTCAGCGAGTGCTTGCGATGGGGGGTGGCGGCGGCAAGTGCGGCCGTCTCGACGGAGGCGACCAGGCTCTGCGACCCCGAGACAACCGAGCGCAATCGGACTGCATGCGAACTGACGCCCCTGGAGTGACGAAGCCCGTGACCCGCCCGGACCGCATCACGTTCATGACTTCAGCCTGAATCCGGTCCGGAAAATCCACCAGACGATGCCCAGGCAGAGGCCCGCAAAGACGAGTATCGCGGCCAGGCTTGCCACTACAGGAACGTCCGCCGTGCCGAAGAAGGACCACCGGAATCCGGAGACCAGGTAGAGCACCGGATTGAGCAGCGACACGTTCTGCCAAAACGGAGGAAGCATGCTGACCGAGTAGAAGGACCCGCCGAGGAAGACAAGCGGCGTGACGACGAGGAGCGGCACAAGGTTCAATTGCTCGAAACTCCGCGCCCAGATGCCAAGAATGAACCCGAGCAGCGCGAAGCTGACCGAAGTCAGCACCAGGAACGCCAGCATGAACACCGGATGGACGATGCTGAGATCCACGAAGAACAGGGATGTCACGAGAATGATGAGCCCGATCAGCATCGACTTGGTGGCGGCGGCACCGACATAGCCGATCACGATCTCAAGCGACGAGATGGGTGCCGACAAGACCTCGTAGATCGTGCCGATGAATTTCGGAAAGTAGATTCCGAAACCCGCGTTCTGGACCGACTGCTGCAGGACCGTCAGCATGATCAGCCCGGGCACGATGAAGGCCCCGTAGGGCACGCTCTCGATCTCGGGCATGCGGCTGCCGATGGCGGCGCCGAAGACGACAAAGTAGAGCGCGGTAGAAACCACCGGTGAAACGATCGACTGGAAGATGGAACGGAAGAACCGCCCCATTTCGAACCGCCAGATTGCGGCGATGCCATGCCAGTTCATTCAGCTTCCTCCCGAACAAGGCGCACGAAGATGTCTTCGAGCGAACTCTGGCGAGTCTGGATGTCGGACAAGGTCAGCCCGGCGGCTTGCACCGCCGTGAGCAGACGGGTGATGCCTGTGCGCTCCCCGGTTGCCTTGTAGGCATAGGTCAGCGATCTGCCGTCCTCGGCGCGGACCAGGTCGTATTCGGCGAGCACATCCGGGACGGCTTCGACGGGCTGGCTCAGCTCGATCCGGATTTCCTTATGGCCAAGGCGCTGCATGAGCTCGGACTTCTCCTCGACCAGCAGCAGCTCGCCGGAACTGATCACGCCGACCCGGTCGGCGATGGCCTCGGCCTCCTCGATGTAATGCGTGGTCAGGATGATGGTGACGCCATCCTCGCGCAACCGCCTGACGAGCGCCCACATGTCGCGGCGCAGCTCGACATCCACGCCGGCCGTCGGTTCGTCCAGGAACAGGACGCGCGGCTCGTGCGACAGTGCCTTGGCGATCAGGACCCGGCGACGCATGCCGCCGGACAGCTCTGACGTCCTGCTGCCCCGCCTCTCGTAAAGCGCGAGATCCTTCAGCACGCCGTCCACCAGCGCATCGTTGCGGGGCTTGCCGAAGAGTCCGCGCGAGAAGCGCAGCGTGCTTTGCACGAACTCGAAGGGTTCAAGGTTGATTTCCTGAGAGTTTGACCTAGAATGTGGATGGCCTCCCCAGATATGGTATTTCCATGTCAGATGCGAAACTAGACAAGGAGACTACCATGGCCTGGTCCGAGACCACCCGCGAGAAGTATAATCGCAGTTCGGAACGATATGAAAGCGACTTGACCGACGAGGAATGGCTTCTGATCGAGCCACTTCTGCCACCCCCGTCGAAGCTGGGCCGTCGCCGGACCGCCGATCTTCGCGAGATCTGCAACGCGATCCATTACATGCTGGCAACGGGGTGTCAGTGGCGGGCGATTCCCAAGTGCTTTCCGCCGTTTACGACGATCCAGAACTACTTCTATGCGTGGCGCGACAGGGGCGTCATAGAGCGTATGATGGATGCGCTGCGCGCACTGGCCCGCGAGCAGGCGGGGCGTTCCTTTGAGCCGACCGCGGCCGGAATCGACAGCCAGTCGGTCAAGACGACAGAGATGGCCGGGCCATCCGGCTATGACGCCGGCAAGAAGATCAAGGGTCGGAAGCGGCACATCGCCGTAGACGTCGAGGGAACGCCGATCGCGGTCCGGGTTCACGCGGCCGACGTGCAGGACCGGGACGGGGCGCCGGACGTCATTCTCGAGATGCTGGAGAAGGCGCCGGAGGTGACGAGGCTGTGGGCTGACAGCGGCTACAAGGGCAAGAAGCTGCGCGCGACGCTCGCGGAAATGGGTGTCCCCGAAGCGCTGGAGATCGTGGAACGACCCAAAGGAACAAAGGGCTTCACCGTCCTGTACCGCCGCTGGGTCGTGGAGCGCACCTTCGCCTGGATGTCGCGTTGCCGGCGCCTGGCCAAGGACTTTGAGCGGACCTTGGCGAGCTCCGTGGCGTGGGCTCAGCTGGCCGCGTGCCGGTTCCTGGCTCGAAGACTGGCACGGGGCGCAAGTGCCTGACATGAAAAACAGAATCAAAACAATGACTTATGATTCAGCCTCTGAGGGACAAGCCCGATCAGCCTGCGCGCAGCGCGCCACTCGGACTGCACGTCGTGTCCGCCGACCGAGATTCGCCCGGACGTGGGCACCGTGATCCCGCAAATGGTCGAAATCAGCGTCGTCTTGCCTGCACCGTTCGGCCCGAGAAGCGCAAGGATCTCGCCCTCCTCAATGTCGAGCGTGACGCCCTTCAGGGCCTCGAGCCCGCCGTCATAGGTCTTGTGAAGGTCTTCGACCTCGACGATGCTTGGCATGGGATACCTCCCTTGAGCCGCGAACTTGGAGCCACGGAGCATTTTCCGAGACCGAGGCGCGCATCGCTGGCACGATGCAACGGGTCGACATGCCGGGCGGGACAGCGATGCGAAGACGCGTCCCTCCGCCGGGATCAGGACGGCCGTTCTTGCCGCGCAATTGGGCGCCGCGGCAACTTCGTGCTGACCGCCCGACCTGCAGGAGGGGGCGGCTAGTTCTGCGCGTAGTATTCGATGACCAGGTTCGGTTCCATCAGCACTGGATAGGGCACATCCGTCAGGCCCGGAGTGCGCACGAAGGTGGCGGTCATCTTCGAGTGATCCGCCTCGATGTAGTCAGGCACGTCGCGTTCGGGCAATCCAGTCGCTTCCAGCACGATCGCAAGTTGCTTGGAACGGTCACGAACCTCGACCACGTCGCCCTCCTTGACACGGTAGGACGGAATGTTGACGCGCTTGCCGTTCACCCTGACATGACCGTGGTTCACGAACTGGCGCGCGGCAAAGATAGTCGGCACGAACTTGGCACGGTACACCACGGCGTCAAGGCGTCGCTCCAGCAGGCCGATCAGGTTCTCGCCGGTATCGCCCCGGACCCGTTCCGCATCGGCGAAGATGCGGCGGAACTGCCTTTCGGTCAGGTCTCCGTAATATCCCTTGAGCTTCTGCTTGGCGCGCAACTGAAGGCCGAAGTCGGACATCTTGCCCTTGCGGCGCTGTCCATGCTGTCCAGGACCGTATTCGCGGCGGTTGACGGGGGACTTTGGCCGGCCCCAGATGTTCTCGCCCATCCGGCGGTCGATCTTGTACTTGGCAGCTGTGCGTTTGGTCACGGCTGATCTCCTTCCTGGATGCCGCCTGCGCTGCAGGCGAACTTGAAGGGCGTTGTCCTCTGCCCGATGGCCGACAGGCATCCCCTTGCGGGGGCCACCAACACCAATGAAGGCGCGCTTATACAAGCGGCCACGGCCGAGTCAACACGGCAATTCAGCCCGTGCGCATGGACTTGCCACGTCGTTCCCGATCCGCTTTAAGCGCCTCGACAGACATTCCCGACCCGCCTTCCCATGCCACAGATGCAAGGCCGCGTCACGGCGGCCCTCGGTCCCACGAATACCGGAAAGACACACTACGCCGTTGAGCGAATGCTGGGCTACAGGACCGGGGTCATCGGCCTGCCGCTCAGGCTGCTTGCCCGCGAGATCTACAACAAGATTGTCGAACTGCGCGGGCCGTCGGTGGTGGCCCTTCTGACCGGCGAGGAGAGAATCATCCCGGACCGAACCCAGTACTGGGTTTGCACGACAGAGGCGATGCCAAGAGACATGGCGGTCGACTTCCTTGCCGTCGACGAAATCCAGCTCGCCGCCGACCCGGAGCGCGGGCATGTCTTCACGGACCGGCTGCTTCGGGCCCGGGGGCTGCTGGAAACTGTCTTCATGGGGTCCGACACCATGCGCGACTCCATCGCCGCGCTCGTGCCGAAGGCGAAGTTCCAGCGCCGCGAGAGGCTGTCCGCCCTTTCCTATTCCGGCACGAAGAAGATCAGCCGACTGCCCCACCGATCCGCGATCGTCGGGTTTTCGGTCGAGAACGTGTATGCGATCGCGGAACTGGTCCGACGCCAGAAGGGCGGAGCCGCGGTGGTCATGGGTGCCCTGTCCCCGCGCACCCGCAACGCCCAGGTCTCCATGTACGAAAGCGGCGAGGTCGACTACCTCGTCGCCACGGACGCAATCGGCATGGGGCTGAATCTCGACATCGGGCACGTCGCCTTCTCCGGTCTCAGCAAGTTCGACGGGCGCAGGACGCGCAACCTCGCACCGAACGAACTGGCGCAGATCGCGGGCCGTGCCGGCCGGTTCCAGACTGACGGCACGTTTGGCGTGACAGGCGATGCGCCGCCGCTTGGCGAGGACGTGGTCAAGTCCATCACCACGCATTCCTTCGCCCCTGTACAAAGGCTCCAATGGCGAAACCACCGGCTGGACTACGCCAGCATCGACAGGCTCATCCAATCCCTGGAGATGCCCGCAGACGGCGACCGCCTCGTCCGCGCCCGGGACGCCGACGACGTGATCGCGCTGCGTGAGCTCGCCAGCCAGTCCGAGATCCGTGCGCGTGCCACGGACGAACCTTCCGTCCGGCTTCTCTGGGATGTCTGCAGCATCCCGGACTTCCGCGACATCAGTCATGAGGAGCATGCCGGGCTTCTCGGCGCGATCCATGGCCATCTGCATGACGGCGGCGAGATTCCGGAGGACTGGCTGGCCGGGCAGATCCGGCACATCGACCGCACGGACGGCAACATCGACATGCTGTCGCGGCGTCTCGCGTTCATCCGGACATGGACCTACGTCTCGCAGCGCAGCGGATGGTGTCCCAACGAATCCCATTGGCGGGACTTCACTCGCGCTGTAGAAGACCGCTTGTCGGATGCGCTCCACGACGCACTGACAAGGCGATTTGTCGACCGGCGCACGTCCATCCTGATGCGTGGGTTGAAGCGGAAGGAGAACCTCGTGGCCGAGGTCAACGCCAATGGCGAAGTCACGGTCGAAGGCCAGTTCGTCGGTCACATCGACGGCTTCCGGTTCCGCCAGGACGCGGACCTGTCCGGTGACGAAGCCAGGACCGTGCGCACGGCGGCCATCGCGGCACTTGGACCGGAATTCCGCCTTCGCGCGGACCGGTTCTACAATTCGCCTGATTCCGAAATGGACTTCACGGACCAGGGCGGGCTCATGTGGGGAGAGTACACGGTCGGCAAGCTCGTGGCCGGAGACGACCCGTTGAAGCCGCAGGTGGCGTCCTTCGTCGACGATGAAGCCGAGGCGGATGTTGCGCAAAAGGTCCAGCGCCGGCTTCAGCACTTCATCGACCGGAAGATCGCGCTGCACTTCCTTCCCCTGCTCAACATCCGGAACGACGAGAGCCTGAGCGGCATCGCCAAGGGCTTCGGGTTTCGCATGGTGGAGGCCATGGGAATCATTGACCGCCGCGAGGTGGTCAACGAGGTGAAGGAACTCGATCAGGAGACACGAGGCGTCCTGCGCAAGCACGGCATTCGCTTCGGCCAGTTCACGATCTTCATGCCTGACCTCCTGAAGCCGGCGCCAACCCGATTGAGACTCGTGCTCTGGTCGCTGGCGCGAGGCGACGAGGAGTTTCCGCAAAGCCCGCCGCCTGGCCTCGTCACGATTCCCGCCGTCCAGAAGGTCCCTGCCACAGTCTACCTGAAGTCCGGGTACCGACGGGCGGGAGAGCGCGCGATCCGCATTGACATGCTGGAACGGCTTGCCGACATGCTCCGAACGGAGGACAGCCGCAGCGGATTCGAGGCGACGCCCGACATGCTCTCGATCACCGGAACGACGCTCGCGCAATTCGCGAACTTGATGGAAGGGCTTGGATACAAGGCGAAGCGCGGCGAGCGCGAGAAGGTGCGTCAGGAAACGGATCGATCCTCGCCGTCCGAAGGGAATGTGACGCCGGACGCTGCCGAGCCGGCCCCGGAGGTCTCAATTTCGGAGAGTCCCGGCGATCAAGCCAGCGCCAGTCGACCAGAGCCTGATCCGGCCGACGACGGACCGGAAATCGAGGAGTTCTACACGTTTGTCTGGAGCGGACGGCGTGGCCAAAGGACGGGCGCGCGGCCGCAACGGAAAGGCAAGAAGGCGCACCGCAAGGAAAGGTCGAAATCCGGGGAAAGCGCCGGGACCGGCCGCTTCGAGGCACGCCCGCCGAAAAAGGACCGGATCGATCCCGACAATCCGTTCGCGCAGGCCCTTCAGGGGCTGAAGACCAATGGTGCCTGAACTGAAACGGCACCGGCATCCGTTCCCGGCCTCCTGCCTCGCGGGCAAGCCTGGACCCCGCACGCTTCCGCCGGCCAGTTCGGTCGGGACGCGCCGGTTGCGGCCATCCGCCACTCCGGCGCCTGCGACCCATTGATCCAGAATGCCCGATTCCGTCTTGTTGCCGCCCGACAACGGGTCGGCATCGACGGTCGTCTCGTCGAGGACGCCTTCCTCGCGGCTGGTGCGGGTCCGCGCACCGATCTGCCGGTCGACGTGGGTGCGGTGCGCAGGGCAGACGCGGCAGGCCAGCGTTCGGCAACAGCAAGGAGGACGTTGGACCGGGTCACTTGTTCGCCGGCCAGCCGGCATCGCGTTCACGGGTCCATTCGATCTGCGGGATGTCCACGGCAGGCCCCGGTGGCCAGCCATCGCCGCGCTGGCTGTTGAGGCTGCGATGGGGAGCCCAAATGTATGGCCGGTCGGGCTTGCCGACAAGGACACCGTCACGGAGCCAGTCCAGGTCTGAGCCGTGAAGTTCGGCCACGAGGCACGCGGTCAGCTCGGCCAGGATCCCGCTGTGGGCCTCATCGCCGGCGAGATCCTTCAGTTCCCGCGGATCGGCCTCCAAGTCGAATAGCTGGAAGTGGTTGCCGACCGGGTAGTAGATCAGCTTCCATCGGTCCATGCGCATCATTCGCGTGGCGTGGTCGTCTTCCCCGCATTCGCCGTAGATCCGACCGCGCCGGTCCTCTCCCACCATGGAGACGCCGTCGATGGTCTCGGGCGGGTCGATGCACGCCAAATCCAGAAGCGTAGGCATGACGTCTGCAAATCCGACCAGCCTGTCGTCCACCGCACCCTCGGCGACGCGCCGGTTGCCCTTGTTCGGCATCAGGATCATCGGAATGTTGGCGCTGGACTCGTAGAAGACCCGTTTCGCGACCATGCCGTGATTTCCGAGCATGTCGCCGTGATCCGACGTGAACAGGATGATCGTGTCGTCGAGAATGCCTTCCAGCCGCATGGTCCCGATCAGGTAGCGGATCTGATGGTCGATCTGGGTGCAAAGCGCATAAAATGCACGTTTCGCCTCCAGAATCAGGTCGTCGGTGTAGAGATTGGTGCGGGCCCGAAGCGCCTGGATCGGGAAAGGCAGATCATCCGACTTTGCCCAATCTCCAACGCAGGGCTGATCGATCGCGATTCTGCCATAGAGATCCACGTAGGCCTGCGGCGGCACCAGCGGCGGGTGCGGGTGCCGAAAGCCCAGGTACCAGAACGCCGGACGGGTCGGGTCGCGGCGCTTGATCGTGCGGGCCATCTCCCTGGCGGCCCAATTGGTGGCGTGATGGGTCTCGTCCAGATGCCAGGGTCGCCAATGGTACTGGTTGTTCGACATGCCGTGGTCGAACTGCCGTCCCGGAAACCCCTGATCCCCAAGGTAGATGTCATAGTCGTCCGTCACGCCGAACTGCGGCCGCCCCTCATCGTCCAGGACCACGTCGTCAAATCCTATCCGGTCGCGCTGCGGGTTCACGTGCAGCTTGCCCACGGCCTGCGCCTGGTATCCCGCCTGCTTGAAGGCTGCGGCGAGCGTCGTGACTCGCGGAAACGCCAGCCCGTCGTTGAAGACGCGGTCGCCGTGACTGCGCGGCGTCATCCCTGTCATCAGCGTCCGACGGGCCGGGATGCAGACAGGGCACTCGGAATAGGCGTTCGTGTATCTCACGCCGCAGGCCGCGAGTTCGTTGAGGCCAGGGGTCAGGATCGCCGGATTGCCGGCAATTCCCAGGTGCTCTGCCGCCCAGTGGTCGCACACGATCAAGAGGACGTTTGGTCGGGTCATCACGGCACCTCAATCGCGTTTGGGAGGAGAACGCGTTCAAGGTAGTCCTGCGCCTCTTCGTGCGTCATGAAATCCGGCGGCGGAAAGTCGGCATGCATGTCCCAGTCATCGCCGGTCTCAACCATGTGGGCAGCGATCTGCGCATCGAAGCGATCCATCAGGTCGAAGTGTGCCCGATCGTCGACAAGGTTGGTCAGTTCCTGCGGATCAGCGTGCTGATCAAACAGGAACTTGCGTCGCCCTGGCTGGCGGACATAAAGCCATCCTTCGGTGCGGATGCCCCTTTCGGGCACCGGCGTGAATTCGCCCCAGGCCCCGTCATCCATGCGGAATGTCTGGTAGGGAATGCTGTCTCGATGAATGTCTCCGCCGTCGACGACACCCAGGAAGCTCCGCCCGTGGGCCTCGGAAAACGGCTCGGCACCGACGAGGTCCAGGAGCGTCACCGGCGTGTCGACGCCTACGTCGATCATGGCTTGCGTGCGGCGACCGGCGCCGGTCCGGCCAGGAAGCCTGGCCAGGAACGGCACCTGCATCGTGGCGCGGTAGGCCTGAGGCTTGTACCCGCAAAAATATCCGTGCTCGCCCAGCATGTCTCCGTGATCGGAGAAGAAGATCACCAGCGTCCTTTCAGCCAGACCGCGCTTGTCGAGATGGTTCAGGATACGCCCGACATTCCAGTCGATGTTCGAGATCATTGCGTAATACTCGGCGATGAACACGCGTTGTTCATCTTCGCTCTCGGGTTCCAGCTGCCTCTTTGTTCCATGGGCCGCGCGAGACCTTGGCGCGGCCTTCATGTTGCCCGCGCAGTCGGTTTGGACACGTTCGGTCTGGATGCGAACCTGTTCCTCGGACGGCAGCGTCCCGACCGGCAGAGGCACCTCGGAAGGGTCATACATCCCGCGCCAATGCCCTGGCATGTCGTTGGGATGATGCGGCGGGCCGAAGGAGACATAGCCGAAGAAGGGCTTTTCCGGGTCATCGGCGCGGGCTTCGTCGATGAATTCGATCAGGTGGTCGGTCTGGTAGTCCGGCTCGTACCGGCGGCAGCGATAGGGCTGGCCGTTGCCACGGAAGAAAATGCCGTCGAGATAGGCATGACCGCGATTGAAGCCGACGAACCGATCGAACCCGAATCGCCGGTCTGGCGGCACGAAGCCCGGCTTTGGCCCGCCCTCCAGATGCCATTTGCCGACATAGAGCGTCTGATAGCCCGCGGCCTTCATCCGCTCTCCAAGAAATTCCTGATCGGCGCGCAAGGGAAAATGGTTCTGGGTCATCCCGTGACCCTGGGCGTATTTCCCGGTCAGCATCGAAGCGCGGAACGGACAGCACAGCGGGTAGCTGGCGAAGGCGTTGTCGAAGGTCAGGCCTTCGTCCGCAAGCCTTTGCAGGTTGGGCGTCTTGATCACCGGGTTGCCGGCGGGCGACATGCAGTCATACCGCATCTGGTCGGCATAGATCAGCAATACGTTGGGTCTTTCGCTCATCCTGCCATCCCGATCCTTGGCGAATCCAGCGTCAGTTCCATCATGTCCTCGCCCCAGACTATGCGACCCTTGAAGACCTCCGCCATCTCCGCGATGCAGCGTTCCCGCACGCCCGGTGGCTCGAATTGCGGAGTGAAGTGCGTCGGCACCAGCGTCCTGACGTTGGCCTCCGCCGCAAGTCGGGCGATCTCCATGTGGCCGGATGCGGTAAGCGGGCCGTCCGGCCGAAATGTGCCGGAAATGAAATGACACATGTGGATCAGCATGTCGGCGTCCTGCGTCACGTCGGCGATCGCCGCGCAAGGTCCGGTGTCGCCGGAATAGGCCAGCGTGCCGGCGTCGGTTTCCAGACGAAAGCCAAAGGCCTCGATGTATCCGGGCTGGTGCAGCACTTCGCGTACCGTGACCCTCCATGCGTCTGTCTCGACGACTTGCCCGTCGGACAACGGAACGACGGTGGGTGCCGGACGCCTGCGCGGCAAGACGCCGCCGCGGTCGAGGTGGACGCGCTGCGATCCGGGCGCATTGATGCGGCCCCTGATGTCCGGGTCGAGCACGCCGTTCTCGCCAAAGAGCAACTCGCTCATCCGGGCCGTGTAGGCCGGACCGTACACCGTCAGCTCCGGGATCAGCCCTGCGCCCTGGTCCCAACGCGAATGCACCAGGCGCGCGTAGTCCAGCATGTGATCGGAATGCAGATGCGACAGGAAGAGGATATGTGCATCCGTCGCCACGTGGCCCGAGCGCAGGAAGTTCTCATGTGCCCCGGCGCCATGATCGAACAAGAGCAGCTCGTTGCCGACCTCGACAAGATAGCCCGAGGACGCACGGTTGGGCATGGGCACCGGGCTGCCGGTTCCGAGCAGGGTAACTTTCACGACCCCGTCTCCCGTGACATGCGCCGCGCGCGCATGAGAATGACGACGACGCCGATGACGATGAAGGTTGCTGCGACGGGGCGCTGGACGAAGATCATCAGCCCGTCGTCAGAGAGCCGCAGCGACTGGCGAAACGCCTCCTCGGCGCCGCGTGCCAGGACGAAGGAGATGATGAAGGCCGGCGGGTTGAACCCGTGTTTCCGCATCAGCCAGCCAGTCACGCCCGCAATCATCATGATCCAGACGTCGAACAGGCTGCCGCGGGCCGCGTAGGCGGAAACGAACGAGGTCAGGAAGATCAGCGGGTAGAGGATCCTGGTCGGGATCTTCAGGATCATGCGACCGACATAGGCTGCGCCGTAGAATCCGATAATGCCGTAGGCCACGATTCCGACCAGCCCGGCAGCAAAGAGGCTGTAGATGACTTCGCGAGAGGTCAGGAACAGCGTAGGACCCAGCTGAAAGCCGTGGATGTGGAAGACGGAAATCAGGATCGCCGCAATCGTCGAGCCGGGAATGCCTAGGGTCAGCAAAGGCGCCATTGACGGGCCGGACACCGCGTTGTTCGCGGCCTCGGGCGCGGCGACGCCTTCGAGCGCGCCCTTGCCCCATTCATCGGCATTGGCGGCGCGACGCTTGCCCTCGCCGTAGGAGATGAACGCGGCGATGGAGGAACCGAGGCCCGGCAGCATCCCGATGAAGGCCCCGATGAAGGAAGAGCGAAACACGTGCGGCAGGCAAGGCCGGTATTCGGCCCACGTCAGCCGGTTCGCGGTCTTGTCGTCCCTCAGCGGATCCTGGAAGGCCTCGACCTTCCGGTCACGCCTTTCGAGTTGCGCGAAGACCTCGGCGAAGACGAACATGCCGATGATGATCGGCACCAAGGGCACGCCTCCGGACAACTGGAAGTAGCCGAATGTCAGCCGGTCCTGGCTGGTGATCGGGTCGAGGCCGATCATCGCGACGACGATGCCCAGTGCGGCGCTTGCAAGGCCCTTCGGAATCGAATCCCCGATGACCGAGCCGATGACGACAAAGGCCGCGAAATAGATGGAGAACAGCTCCGGCGGCCCGAGCATCAGCGCGACCTTCGCGATGAGGCCGACAAAGAGGATCAGCAGGACGTCCCCCGTGAAGTCTCCGATCGCGGACGACACGGTCGCGACTTTCATCGCCTTCGATGACAGCCCCCTTTGCGACAACGGGAACCCGTCGATTTGGGTGGCTGCCGCGGCGGCGGTGCCAGGCGTGTTGAACAGGATCGCGGCGATCGAACCGCCATAGCGGCCGGACTTGCCGATCACGTACAGGAAGGCGAGCGCCGAAAGCGGTTCCATGTAGAACGTCACTGGCACCAGCATCGCGATTGCCGCGGCCGAAGTCAGGCCGGGGATGGCGCCCACGACCATGCCGATCAGCGCGCCTGCAACGATCCAGATGCAGACCCATGGATCGCTCAAGACGACAAGAAGGCCTGCGAGGATCTCCACGTCAGTTCCCCTGGATCACGTCGAGCAGGTCGAACCAGAGGCCGTAGGGAGGGAAGACCCCGAGGCCGACAAAGAAGACCAGGTGGTAGATCGCCGGGCAAAGCACCGCGGCGGCGGCGAAGCCGGGAATCGAGCGAACGCCGAAGAGGCAGAGCGCAACCGGGGCAGCCGCGGCGGTGCTGACCAGGTAGCCGAAGTAGTTGATGCCGATGACATAGGCAGCCGACAGGGCCAGAAGGCCCGCGATGTGCCATGCATCGCGGGCATGAACCCGGGCCCCTGCCGCCATCCGCGATTCCGGCTCCGGGCCGGCACGGGAGAAGCCGAGTCCGGCCTGCACCGCCCCGAGCATGGCAATCAGAAGGGCACCGGCCATGGGAAAGACCCGGGGTGCGATCCCGCCCTGCTCTTGCACGTCTATGCCGAAGCTGGCCGCGAAAGAGCCAAGGCCAACCGCGACCATCGCAAGGCCCGCCAATGCCTCGCGATCTGCCAGTTTCGCGATCATTGCGGGCTACATGATGCCTTCAATGATCGGTCGCACGGTTTCCGCAAGATCGCGCAACCGCGCTTCGGCATCCTCGGGACCAAGATAGGCGGGCAGGAGCCCCTTGGCCTTCATCTCCTCTCCGTAGGCCTCGCTGCCAACGATCTCGGCAACATGGCCGCTGACGGTCTCGATCACCTCGGCTGGTGTGCCCGCGGGCGCGAACATGGTGATCGGCGTGTTGACGAACTTGTACTCGAAACCCTGTTCAGCGACCGTCGGGATATGCGGCTGCAAGCCGTCTCGTTCCGGCGCGATCAGCGCCAGGGCGCGCATCTCGTTCTCGAAGCCACGGTTCTGCTGGACACCGATGATCGCGTAGTCGACCTGGCCGCCGACGACTGCGGCGCGGACCTTGGCACCGCCCTTGAACGGCACGTCCGTCGCCTCGAGCCCGTTGGCGACGAGGAAGCTCTGCCCCGACACATGCAGGAACGCGCCTCGACCGGTGTGAGCCCAGCGCAGCCCGCCGGGTCTGGCCTTGATCGCCTCGACCAGGTCGGCGAGCGTCTGGTGGGGGCTGTTCGCCGGCACGACGATCGAGCCTTGCAAACCGCCGACCTGCGCAACGATCTCGAAACTGTCGAACGGGTCGACGGGGATGTCCTTGAAGATCGAGTGCATCACCAACGCGCCGCCGGTCGTGACCATCAAGGTCTGACCGTCTGGCCGCGCGGCGGCCACTTCCGTCGCGCCGTTGACGCCGCCCGCTCCCGGCTTGTTCACGATGTTGACCGGAACGCCGAGCCTGTCCGACAATGGACCGATCAGCGCCCGGCCATAGGTGCTTGTGCCGCCGCCGGGCGGGTACGGCACGACCAGGTTGATCGGGCGGCGCGGCTGCCAGTCTGCGGCGGCAACCGGCAATGCGGCGGCTGCGGCAAGCGCGGTGCTGGTTGCAAGGAACGTTCTGCGTTTCATTTTGTTCTCCCAAGTTGCATCGCAATCCGTCGGCGATGTTGGCAGCGACCGTAGCGCATTCCTTCGAAGCACCAAAACGAATTATATTGCGTTTCATATGGGATTTTGGAATATGAAGGCGCGTGAACATTCGCCTCCGTCAGCTCCGGGCCTTCAAGGCCATCGTCGAAAACGCCAGCGTCTCAGAGGCTGCCGTCGCGCTGGGCCTGACACAGTCGAGCGTCAGCAAGATGCTTGCGGGATTTGAAGCGGAGCTTGGATTTGCGCTCTTCGACCGGGCCGGGAGGCGGCTGCATCTGACGGAACGGGGCCGACAGTTCTATCATCGCACCGACAATGCCATCGAACTCCTGGACAGCATCCGAACCGCCGCGGAGGACATTCGCGACAAGATCGCCGGACGCTTTCGAGTCACCGCCATCGGTCCCTTGTCGATGAGTGCATTCCTTCCCGGAGTCCTTCGTCAGCTCGGCGCCGAATTCCCCGAGTTCAGGTTTTCGGTCGAGACAAAGGTGCGGGCAGAAATCGAAGATTGGATCGTCGGGCAGCATGCGGATGTCGGTCTCACGCTCTTGCCAGTGCGACGCGGGCAACTGTCCTCTCGCACCTTCGCCAGCGTGCAGGCGGTGGCGATCTTGCCCAAGGGCCACCCTTTGGCGGGTACGGATTGCCTTTCGCCCGCTGCAGTTTCCGACGCGGACATCATCATGCCAAAGCCGGCGGTGCGGTTGCGGAATTTGGTCGAAGCCAGTTTCGTCCAGGCCGGGGTCGAACTGCGCCCGCGGTTCGAGACGTCGAATGCGGTGTCGACGGCCAGTCTTGTAGCCGCCGGAAACGGGATCGCCGTGATTGATCCATTCACGGTCACGGGCATGCCGCCCGGCATGATTGACGTCTTGCCCTGGGAGCCGGCAACGGTCTTGAACTACGGGACAATATGGTCTGACATCCGCGCCTTGGCAGCGCATGAACGGCGGTTGCACGAAATAGCGGAGCGCGTTGCGCAGGACCTGGCCCGCTCGCATCGATTCTTTGCGCTGGCCTAGGTCAGGAGTTTCACAAGCCAAAGCGCAATGCCCGGAAAGCTGACGAACAGCGCCAGCCGCAAGAGGTCCGCGAGGAAAAAGGCGGTGATGCCTCGATAGATCTGGCGCAGCGAAACGTCCGGCAGCATCGACTTGATGACAAAGACGTTCATTCCGATCGGCGGCGTGATGAAACTGATCTCGACCGCCACAACCATGATGATGCCCCACCAGACGAGCTTGAGATCCGGCTCGATCGGCAAAGCCAGCCCGTCGATGACCGGCACGAAGATCGGAACCGTCAAGAAGATCATCGCTGGGCCATCGATGATCATGCCGAGAATGACAAAGCACACCAGGATGATCGCGACCACGCCCCAGGGACCGAGGCCGAGTTGGTCGATGAAGCCCAGAATCTCCTGCGGCGCGCCGACAATGTTGACAAACTGGTTGAGCGTCAGCGCGCCGAAGCCCACCGAGAATACCGTGGCCGTCAGCTTGGCCGCCTCCGCGAGGCTCTCGACAAAGATCCTCAGGTTCATCCGCCGCCGCGCAATTGCGATCAGCAATGCGCCCCCCGCACCGATGCCGCCTCCTTCGGACGCCGTGAACACTCCAAGGAAGATCCCGCCCATGATCATGAGAAACAGTGCGGCGATGGACCAGATGTCCTTGAGCCCGATGATCTTTTGCCACCAGGTCGTTCGGTCTCCGCGCGGCGCCCATTCAGGCCGGACGACGCAGACGACTTGAATCGCGACAATGTAGAAGAGCACCGAGACAATGCCCGGAATCAGCCCGGCCATGAAGAGCTTCGCGATGTCGGTTTCGCTGAGCAGCCCGTACACGATCAAGGCGCCGGATGGCGGGATCAGGATGCCGATGGTGCCCCCCGCCGCGACCGTGCCCGCCGAAAATGCATCGTCGTACCTGTGACGCCTCATCGCGGGCACGGCGACCTTGGTCATCGTCGCGGCGGTGGCCATGCTGGATCCGCTGATTGCCGCCATGCCGCCACAGGCCGCGACCGTCGACAGCGCCAGCCCGCCTCGCAACTGCCCCAACCACTTGGAAGCGACGTCATACATGTTGTCCGCGATGCCCGACCTAGTGACGAAGACCCCCATCAGCATGAAGAGCGGCAGAACCGCGAACTGGAAATTCGCCGCCAGTTCCAGGATCTGCTGCCCCGCAACGGTCATCGCCGCATCCATTCCTCGCGGATGGTTCAGCGCAAACCCGATCGAGCCCACCGCAAGAAGGGAGAACCCGAGAGGAAAGCCCAATCCCGCAAGGAGCAGCAGCGCGGCGATTCCGAGGCCCAGTTCGGTCACAGGTCAAGCCCGCCTTCGGCCGTGGCGCGCCCTCGGTCCTTGAATGCTCGAACCGTGAACAGGATCGCGCCGATGACCACCAGCCCGGCGAAGGCATAGGTCACCGGGTAAAGCGGCCATTCCATCACCAGGCTTTCCGATTCACGATCGAATTGCCGCCAAGCCTGGATGTGCAGGAGCCTCGCCATGTAGAGCGTCATGGCAATCACGCAGAGGTCGATGACCAGCTGCCTGATCCGGTTGGCTGCCGGGAAATGCTTGAAGGGTGCGGTGAAGAGTTCAACCGTGATATGGCCGCGCGACAGCGTGACATTGGGCACAGCCGTGAAAATGGTGACCCCGAGAAGAATGGCCATCATGTCTTCTGTCGCCAGGATCGGACTGTTCAGCACGTAGCGAAAGAAGACCGACACGAAGACCAGCGCCATCAGCGCGAAGATCCCTGCGGCCGCGATGCAAGAGAGGATCCGCGCGATGCGGTCCGTCCAGCGGGAAAGGGGATCGTCGCACATCGGCCGGGAATGCGGGCCCCACGGGCCCGCTTCGCTTCTTTACCGCGCTGCGACAGACCGGAAGTGCTCCAGCGCGGCCTCGGCATCCACGCCTAGCGCGACTGCGGCTTCCAACCAGGCATCGGTTATGAACGCGCCGGCAGCATTGATTTCGGCCACCAATTCGTCCGGTGCGGCATGAATCTCGATGCCCTTGTCCTGGAACTTTGCCAGGCCAGAGCCGTCGATCCTGTCCATGATCCCTCCGATCTTGGCGGCAAGCTTGGCCCCGGCGGTGCTTGTCAACGCTGCCTGCGCCTCCTCGGAGAGTCCTTCGAACCGGTCGCGGCTGGTGAAGACGGCGAAGGCCGCGCGCCCGCCCATGCCACCGGGTACAAGCGTGACGTGCTGAGTTGCTTCCAGCAAGCCTTGGGTCACTGCCGTGCCGAGCGGGTTGGTCGCACCGTCAGCAACGCCGGAAGACACCACCTCGAACGGCTTTTGTCCCGAACCGCCGACCGGCGTCGCGCCGAGGTTCTGCCAAGTGCCGATCTTGTCCTTGCCGACGGCGAGCACCTTGAACCCGTTCAAGTCCTCCTTCGACAGGATCGGGTGGGCATTTGACAGGATCGCCGGAGCGCCAAGTGTGAAGAAGGTCAGCGGCACGAATTCCTTCCATTGCCCGGCATCCGCGAAGTACGCCTGGTGCGTCTCCCAAGCCGCGACCGACGCCCCGGCGGCCGTGTCGGCAATCAACGGGATCGCTGCGATCATGTTCAAGCCAAGCTGCTTGCGCCGGAACGTCAGCGGCGCGACGGAGATGTCCGCCACGCCGTCCTGGACTATGTCGAATTGCTGTCTCGGTGGGGCCAGGGACGATGTCGGAATGGTGATCTTCAGCGTGCCGTTAGAGGCCGCCTCGACCTCACGAGCCCAAGGCTCCAGCGCACTCTTGTAGAGTGGCGCCGGGCGCGGAATGAAAACGTTGAAGATCAGCTCTTCCTGCGCGACCGCTGGTGTCGAAAACGCAGTCGCGGCGATGGCCAATCCGGCAAGCGCGCCGAACGCACGGCGTGTGAATGTCATTGTCATGTGGTTCCTCCCAGCTGCGGCCGCGGTTGCGAGCCGCTTTGCGGCAAGTGTAGTCCAAGGTCGCACTGCCGCGGCATTCAATTTTCTCATCGCGATGCCAAAATTGAACGTTCCGGCAGGTCGCGCCGAAGGCATACTGCGGGAAACGGAGGCCGCGTTGAACGACCAGTCCGACATGACCGATGCCGAGGCGGAAGCAATCCTGAAAGAGATGCGTTGGCGGGCAGGCACGTTGTTCCGGGCGCTGGACAAGGACGGCGACGGAGTGTTGTCGCCCTCAGAAATCGACGCCGCCCCCGACGTGCTGCGCGCGCTGGACGCGGACGGCGATGGATTCCTGCACGAAGGCGATTTCGGCGGCCCCACGGACATTCCTGGCATGGTTCGCCGCAGCGGCATCGTGAAAGTGCTGGATCTCGACGGAGATCTGGTGATCGGGCCCAACGACATCGCCAATGCCGCGGAACGCGTAAGGGAGCTTGATACCGACGGCGACGGCATGGTCACGCAGCTGGATGACCTGCCGCCGCAGGGCGCGAACTTTGGATTCACGCTGCCCATGGGCACCCCGGCGCAAACCCTTCGGTACCAACGGAAGATTTTCACGCGCGCGGCCGGAGTCACCGGCCCGCTGCCTCCTGCCGGACGGCCAGACGTTCAGCCGGGATTTCTCCTGATTCATGAAGTCGGCGACCGGGGCGACATGCAAAAGTCCCAGCGTACCTTCCTGATGGATGACCGTGGGCAGATCGCGCACAGGTGGCACACGGACGACCGGCACCCGGAGGCAACGGTCGCCTACCTGATGCCGGGCGGAAACCTGCTGAAGACGAGTTGCAAGCAAAGCTGGATCGTGATGGACGGCAAGTTCCCCATCGGGTCTAACGGCTGGGTGTCGATCCTTGCGCCTGACAGCACCGTGCTATGGCAGTGGCAGCATTTCGAATTGGGGCGCGAGGCGCTGCACCACGACATCGAGCTGATGCCCAACGGCAACATCCTCGCAATCTCCTACCTGGTCATGCCGGTCAAGAGTGCCCTTGCCCTCGGCTGGCGACAGCAGCGTGCGCACGAGAGAATCGTGCTCGACAAGATCTACGAGCTTCGTCCCGACCTGGAGACGGGCAAGACAGAGGTCGTGTGGGAATGGTCGACCCGAGATCACCTGGTGCAGGACACGGACCCGGAACTGCCGGACTTTGGCCACCCGGCCGACAGCCCGGAGCGTATCGACCTGAACTGGTTGCAACTGGGGCACGTGCCGTTCAATTCAGGCCAGCTCTTCCACCTGAACAGCGTGTCCTACCACGCCGCGGATGACCTCATCCTGCTGTCCTCCGCTCTCTTCAGCGAAATCTGGGCCATCGACCATTCAACGACGACCGAGGAGGCGCGCGGATCAACGGGCGGACGGCACGGGCTCGGCGGCGACCTGCTTTGGCGATTCGGCAATCCGCAGACCCATGGACGGGGCGGACCCGGGGACCAAGTGCTCTTTTGGCAGCACGATGCGCATTTCATGGCAGAGGGACTGCCGCGCACGGGCGAGATCCTGATCTTCAACAACGGGATGCGGCGCAGCGCAACAGGTGCGCCGGAGCCTGACCAGATCTGCATGGGCATGATCACCGGCGCCTATTCCGACCTGCTGGAAATCACGATGCCGCGAAGCCCTGACGGCGCCTTGCTGACCGACCGCCCGCCCGAAGTGAACTGGTCATTCAACGCCGACGCTTCGCATGCCATGTACTCGCCCTTCATGAGCGGCGCGCAGCGGATGCCAAACGGCAACACGCTGATGTGCCAAGCCTGCGACAAGCGGATTGTCGAAGTCAGCCCGGCGGGCGAGATCGTCCTCGACTTCCACGTCGGTGGCCCCGGACGCCTGTTCCGCGTCTACAAGTTTGCTCCCGATGCGCCGGGAGTTCGGGCGTTGGGGCTCTGAACGCCCCACTCGCGGCGCAGGACGCCGGACCGATGCCGAACGCAGTCCGCGAAATGCTCCGCCGCCGGCGTCAAGGACTTGCCCGCTCTTGTGACCATTGAGATCGTCAAGGGAAGCAACGGCTCCTGCACGGGAATCCGCACGATCCCGCTGCCGGGCCCAAGCTCATCCAGCAGCGGCGCGGGAAACGTGCAGACAGCATCGAGCTCGCGCATCAGCGCCAGCAGTCCCAGCCGGGACTCCGACGCAAGACGAATCCGGGGCACCGACAGCCCGTGGCGCATGAACTGCTCTTGAAACCTTTGTTTCGGATTGCCTGTCGCATCCCCCATCATTGCCCAGTAGCAATTGGTCAAGTCACCCAAGGACGTTGCGGCCGCATGCGGTGCGGCGGCGCTTGTAATGACCACGACTTCGGTGACCAGGAGCGTCTCATGCTCGATGTCGCCTGCCTTGGCCGCCTCGGCGTGCGGCCCGATGACGATGTCGTGCTGGCCCTCGCGCAGCGACTTCAAGGCGTCGCCAAACATGTCGCTGGAGATCGTGATGTCGACGTCAGGAACGACGCGCCCGAACCGGGCGACCGCGCGCGGAAGTATCCTTTCGGCGACCAGGGGCCCCGCGCTCACGCGTATCACGCCGGAATTCGTGCCGCGAAGCGCCGCGACCTCGTCATCCAGATGAGTCAGCTCTGCCTGAATGGATCGCGCGCGCGCCAGCACTGCAATGCCCGCCTCGGTCGGAATGACTCCACGCGACGTCCTGAGGAAGAGCGCCAATCCCGTTTCCTCTTCGACTTGGCGGACCTGTTTCGTGAGCGCCGACTGGGTCTTGCCCAACGCTTGCGCGGCCGAACGAATCGACCCGGCATCCGCTACCGCGACAATTGCCTGAATGTGAGACAGTTTCATGATCGGATTGGAGAGCAATTCCACGCGACAGGCAATCCGCGATTCCCGTTTCATTCAGTCATTGCCGGCATCGGTTGCCAGGAAATCGCTGGCGCAAGCACGGGCCCGCCGGGCGCTGTGACCTGGGTCGCATGCGTCACGAGCCTGGTACCGGACCGGTTGTCATCCAGGGTGCCGGCTGCCGTCACCGGGCGCTGCATCGGGCCATGCTCGCGACGGATGGGGGTTGCGGCGGTCGATCCGCTGCTGTTCCGCCGTTTCGCCGGGGGCCTCGGGCAAAGGGCGAAAACCGAACGCTTGCGCATGCTTGACGCCGTATCGAGTCAGAACCTATGCAAGTGAATCATGCGGAAGAACCGTTGCAGCAACACTGTGGGCGACAAGAAGAGATCGAGAACGCAGAACGGAAGTGCCGTGTGAGCGACAGCCAGCGCCTGAACCAATGGATATGGCACGCCCGGTTCTTCAAGACCCGCGGCCTGGCGACGAAATTTGTGGCGGGGGGGCATGTCCGGGTTGACGGTCAACGCGTTTCGAAACCCTCGTTCGCGCTGCGCCCGGGGCATGTGCTGACATTCCGGAAGGCCCGCAGCATTCGCGTGATCCGCGTGAACTCGCTGGCCACGCGCCGCGGCCCGGCCTCGGAGGCGCAGGCCCTCTATACGGACCTCGCGCCGGCGGAGAACGACAGTGTTCCGCGCGCCCCGCGATTTGAAGGCAAGGGTCGCCCTTCCCGCAAGGATCGCCGCAACGCCCGTCTTTATGGCGATCCTTCGCTTGATTGAGCCCGCTCAAGTGTTTACGTGACCGGGGTTCCCCTTCGCGAGGCTTCCATGACTTACGTCGTCACCGACCACTGCATTGCATGCAAGTACACCGACTGCGTCGAAGTCTGCCCGGTGGACTGCTTCTACGAGGGCGAGAACATGCTGGTCATACATCCCGACGAATGCATCGACTGCGGGGTCTGCGAACCCGAATGCCCGGTCGACGCAATCCTTCCGGACACCGTGCCCGACATGGAGCAATGGGTCGAGTTCAACCGCAAGTACTCGGAACAATGGCCCGTGATCGTCACGAAGCGTGACCCGTTGCCCGACGCCGAAGAGATGGAAGACAAGGAAGGCAAGATGGAACTGTTCTCGCCGCACCCGGGCGAAGGGAACTGACGCGCCGGCCCCTTCTCGCATGAACGAACCGTCATCCAGGACATGCATCCCGACGCGAATCCTCGCTCGATCAGAATTCGCGTTCCCCCACCTTGGAATTGCGGAGGATCTTGCTATATTTCCGGGACATGGGCGGGGAAACGTGGTTCGCGGCCTCCCCTTGCTGGCGAAAATGCACGACGGGAAGGCAAGCACGTGTTCCCGCGATGCATTTTTGCCGCTTCCCGACTGCTTGAGAGGACATGCTGAATGAGCAAAGTCAAGAAGATGGAATTCCGACCGAATGACTACGTGGTCTATCCGGCGCATGGCGTCGGCCAGATCGTGTCGATCGAGGAGCAGGAAATTGCGGGCCACAACCTCGAACTGTTCGTGATCTCGTTCGAGAAGGACAAGATGACCTTGCGCGTGCCCACCAACAAGGCCGCCCATGTCGGAATGCGGACCCTGTCTTCGCCAGACGTGGTGTCCCAGGCAATGACAACGCTCAAGGGCAAGGCGCGCGTCAAGAAGGCGATGTGGTCACGCCGCGCGCAGGAATACGAGCAGAAGATCCATTCGGGCGACCTGATCGCGATTGCGGAAGTCGTCCGCGACCTGCACCGCGCCAACGATCAGCGCGAACAGAGCTATTCGGAACGCCAGCTCTACGAGGCGGCATTGGAGCGCCTGACGCGGGAGGTTGCCGCCGTCAAGGGAGCTGACGAGGCCGATGCGCAGCGCCAGGTTGACGAGGTCCTGATCAGTCGCGCGGCCTGACACTGGAACTTGCCGCGCAAGGCGCAGCCCTTGTCCGCAGCACGCAGCCGTCCACCATGCCGTACGCTGACCGACAGAAACGCTGCAGTGCAAGGCGTTCAGTTGGTGCCCTCAATTCCCTCAGGCTGGCCAACCACGACAAAGTGCAGTTCCTCCGGAAGGTACAGGCGCTTGGCCACCTTGCGTACATCGTCTGCCGTCACGGCGTTCACCTTGCCGTTCCTGGCATTGACGTAGTCCAGGCCGAGATCATCCATCTGCATGCCCACCATTATGCGCGCAATGCTCGCGTTTGAATCAAACCGAAGAGGATAGGCGCCGGTGAGGTACGCCTTTGCCTCGTCCAGTTCCTCCTCCGTCACGCCCTCTGCTGCGATTCTCGCCCATTCCTCTCGCGTCACCTTGATTGCTTCCGCAACCCGCTCATTGGCCGAGGCAACCTGTCCCACGACGAGCTGTGCGAGATCGAAGCTCGCCAGGTAGGCTCCAATGCCGTAGGTCAGTCCTCGCTTCTCCCGCACCTCCATGCCCAGCCGCGACTGACGTCCCGAGGCCCCGAATACGTGATTTGCGACAAAGGCCGGAAAGAACTCGGGGTCGTCTCTTGGAATGCCTGCGTGCCCGAAGACCGCCACCGACTGCGGCGTCTCGAAGGGCACCACCGTCACGCCGCCGACCAGCAGAACCTCGGCGTCGTTCGGCAATGGCGCCCCGACTTCCGGCAAGTCAGCCAGCAGGGTGTCAAGCAGCAGGCCCAGTTCTTCGGCCGAGATGTCACCAGCGGCCCCGACATAAATTCGGTCCCGGGCAATCACGTCCTTGTATGCCGTCACGATGTCGTCCCGCGTCAGTGCCGACACGCTCTCGACCGTGCCGTCAATCGGCGTCGCATAAGGGTGGTCTCCGAACGCGAGGGCATTGAATCGACGCGACGCAACAGTGTCAGGATCCGTGTCATCGGCGCGAATGACCGCAAGCACCTGGTCGCGCACGCGGTCCAATGCAACCTGGTCGAACCGAGGGGCGGTGAGCGCGCTCCGCAGGAGAGCGACGGCCTCGTCGCGGTTCTCGGTCAGGAACCGTGCGGACACGGAAAGCGCGTCCCGGTGCACGTCGAACCTGTAGCTTGCGGCCAGCGCATCCCGCTCTGCAGCAAATCCTTGAGCATCAAGGTCGCCAGCTCCCTCCTCCAGGAGCGCGGTCATCAGGTTGACTGCGCCTCTCTTGCCGGGCCGGTCCAGCGACCCGGCGCCCCGGAACCTGATCTCCAGGGCGCTGAACGGGATGGAGCGCTCTTCGACCAGCCAGGCCTTGATGCCGCCGGGCGACGTGACGTCCTGAATGTCGACCGCCGCCGCCTGACCGGCGGCGAGTATCGCCAGCCCGAAAGCGCAAATGAACCTGTTCACCGGACCACCTCCTCAGATTGCCGCGCGAATCCCGTGACCGCGCGGCGCCGATCGAGATGCCTGCGCGCCGCCGAAAGGATATCCTCTTCGGTGACTTCTTGCAGAATGCCTGGCCAGGCCTTGACGTCCTCCACCGACAGGCCGGCTGTCAGCCCCGCGCCATACAGGTGGGCCAGATTCGAGATGTCGTCGCGGGCGTAGATCTCCGCAGCCCGGATCCGCGTCTTGATTCGCTCGAGCTCCTCTGCATCCACGCCTTCTTCCAGAAACTCGGCAACAGCCCCGTCCAGAAGCGACTCGGCCTCTTCCAGCGAGACGCCTTCGACAGGCACGATTGCCAGCCCGAAAATCGTGTCGTCCAGCGCCTGTTCCCGATACCAGGCCGCGGTGTAAACGGCCTTGGGATCCTCGAACTGCAGCTTCCGCGCCAGAGCCGAGGTGGTCGACGAGCCTCCCAGGACTTGCGCCAGCATGGCAAGAGACGCCGCCTCCTTCTGGTCCCCTGAATCTCGCTCAGGCACGAGATAGACACGGGTCATGTAGTCATTGCCGATCCGAGGATCCGAGTAACTCAGACGCCGTTCAGCCAGTTGCGGCGGCTCGGACGGACGGCTGCGCAACCGCACGTTCGGGTTGGGCGGAATGACTCCGTAGTGCCTTTCGGCGAGCACCCTGACGTCGTCCGGATCTACGTCGCCCGCCACCACTAGGATCGCGTTGTTCGGCCCGTAGTGCCGCTTGTAGAAAGACACGGCATCTTCAAGCGTCAGCGACTCGGCTTCGTGCTTCCAGCCGATGACAGGCACGCCGTAGGGGTGGTTCAGGAATGCCGCTGCGTAAATCTGCTCCCCGAACAGGGTCCCGGGATCGCTGTCGGTACGCTGCTTCCGCTCTTCAATCACGACGTCCCGCTCCGTTGCAATGTCTTCCTCGACGAGCGCCAAGCCGTCCATGCGGCTGGCCTCCATCCCCATCACGAGATCGAGGCGATCCGCTGCAATGCGCTGAACGTAGGCCGTGTAGTCGTAGGACGTGAATGCATTGTCGCTGCCCCCGTTCCGGAACACCACGTCGGACAATTCGCCCGATGCAAGTTCGTCGGTTGCCTTGAACATGAGATGTTCGAGAAAGTGAGCGATTCCCGACTTGCCGGGCGGCTCGTCGGCGGCACCGACCCGATACCAGACCATGTGCACGACGACCGGAGCGCGGTGATCCTCGATCACGACCGCTTCCAGGCCGTTCTCGAGTTCGAAAGTTGTGATCCCCTCGGCTCGGAGCGAGGCAGGAAGGGTGACAAGAACCGTCGCCAAGACAAGAACGAAAATGTGCATGGGCACTCCTCGTGAGGCAGCTTGCGGCAAGAATTGGCCGGAGTCACTTGCCCGGTCAACCCGCATTTGCGCGAGGCCTGAAGTTCTGGCCTGAATGTGATTGAACCGTGAATGCAATGCACTGACCGCACGGCAACAAGCGGCTGCGCGCAAAGCGTTTCAGCTTCTTGGGCGGCGGCACCGCCCGTCTTCCAGCAGTTGTGTGCCTGCGTTCGGCCCTTGAAAACGCGAACGGCCCAAAGGCGGAATCCCGCAGCGTTGCGGTGACCAGCCGAGAGGGCTTCGCATCGCCCGAGGGCATGAGCCTTGAGCCGCCGACACGTGAGGCCGTTCGCGAACCGTCGCCCTCCGGCTGGTCGGCAACTTCACTCCTCGACCGGACCGGGCGGGGCTGCCGAGGTCCGGATGCCAAGGCGGCGGAGGCGCGCCAACTCTGCATGCTGATCAAGCGCCATTCCCTCGTAGGCGCGGAAATAGACGTTCACGTCGAAGAGCCTTTCCAGGACGCGGCCCCGATTGCCCCGGCGAAATTCCAGGTCGGCAGCAGCAAGTTCGACACGGATGTTGCTGTCAACGCCGTGCCGCGTGGCATGGGCCAGGAACGCACCGTCGGCTGAGCCTCGCGCCAATGCCCCGATGTCGCCGCCAAGGGCCGTCGCAACATCCCTGTCCGGCGTCGGATCCGCCAGGTTCGCTCCGCCAGGCGTCGGCGCTGGCAGGGCGGCAAGGTCCTCAGGCACTTCCAGCGGCTTCGTTGGAATGATCCCGAATTCGTCCGGACCGCCCGCGCGGTCGCGGCCGATGTTCATCAGGCCCGGATCGCCGCCCGCGCAGGCGGCAAGTGTCGGGATCAAGCAAGTGAGCAGCAACCGACGCAGCATGAATGCCTCCGAAACCGTTTCCCGGGTTCTACTCGCGAATCCATCCGGTGGAAACCCTGTCCCGCTCATCGCTCATCGCCGACCGGTACGGGAACCGAGCGTGATCAGGCCGAACGCGCCAACGAAGATGGCGATGTCCGCAACGTTGAACGACCACGGATTCCGCCAGCCGCAACACGACATGTTCAGGAAGTCTGCCACCGCGCCGTAGATCAGTCGGTCAATCACGTTGCCGACGGCGCCGCCAATGACCAGGCCCGCCGACACCTGCACCAGGCTTCCGGGCCGGTCGCGCGTCATCCACCAGAGAATCGCGCCACAAAACGCCACCGCCAGCGCGACCAGAACCCACTTGCCCGCCAGTGGGATGCCAAAGTTCACTCCCTCGTTCCATGCCATCCGAAACTGGATGTAGGGCGGCAACACGGGGATCGCGCCCAGTTCCTTGAGGTTCATGGCATTGACCACGAAGTACTTCGTCAACTGGTCGACCAGGACGGTCAGGGCCGCCGCGCGAAGGAGGGGCGCAAGATCCCGCATCAGTGCCGGAAGTGCCTCATGCCGGAAAACACCATGGCAAGCCCGGCCGCGTCGGCTGCCGCGATCACGGCATCGTCCCGCTTGGACCCGCCGGGTTGAATCACGGCCTTCACGCCGGCATCGGCCGCGGCCAGGAGACCGTCCGGAAACGGAAAGAACGCGTCGGATGCCACGACCGAACCATTGGCCATCGACTCCGTGAGGCCGAGATCATGGGCCATGCGGCCCGCCTTCAGCGCGGCAATTGTTGAACTGTCGATCCGGCTCATCTGGCCAGCCCCGATTCCGACCGTGCCGAGGTCGCGGGCATAGACGATGGCATTGGACTTCACGTGTTTCGCGACCCGCCACGCAAATAGAAGGTCGTCGACCTGCTCCTGCGACGGCGCAATGCGGGACACGATCTTTAGATCCGTCGCCTTGCAGGCACCGCTGTCCTCGTCTTGAACCAGCCATCCGCCCGAGACCTGCCGGACAGAAACGCGGGATGCAGAAGGACCGGGAAGCCCGCCGGTCGTCAGCAAGCGCAGGTTGCTCTTTGTTGCAAGAATCTCCTTGGCTTCATCCGTTGCTTCCGGTGCAATCACCACTTCGGCAAAAATTTCGGAAATTGCGCGCGCCGCACCCCCGCCAAGAGTGCCGTTCAATGCGACGATGCCGCCAAATGCGCTTGTCCTGTCGCAGTCGAACGCACGACGAAACGCCTGTTCGCAGCTTGTCCCACGCGCCACGCCGCTGGGATTCGCATGCTTTATGATGGCGACGGCGGGCCCGTCGGCCGGGTCGAACTCGGCGATCAGGCGAAAGGCGGCATCGGCATCATTGATGTTGTTGTAGGAGAGTTCCCCGCCCTGGTGCTGCACGGCTGTCGCAATTCCTGGAAAGTCCGAGCCGTCCTTGTAGAAGGCTGCCGCCTGATGAGGATTCTCCCCATAGCGAAGCCGCAGCGCCAACGTGCCCGCGAAGACCCGACGGCGTGGTGCCGTTTCGCCCAGCGTGCCAGCCATCCAGGCCGAAATCGCGGCATCGTAGGCGGCGGTCCTTGAGAACGCAGTCAGCGCGAGACGCATGCGAAAGTCCACGGAGGTCTGGCCGTCATTGGCTTGCAGTTCATCCAGCACGTCCTGGTAGTCGGCGGCATCCACCACCACGTTCACGAACTCGTGGTTTTTCGCCGCGGCACGGATCATCGCGGGTCCGCCAATGTCGATGCACTCGATTGTCGTGCCACGATCGGCTCCGCTCGCGACCCTGGCCTCGAACGGGTAGAGATTCACGACAAGAAGGTCGATCATGCCGATCCCGTGCTCTGCCATGGCGTTCAGATGCGCTTCGTCGCTCCGCAACGCCAGAAGCCCGCCGTGCACTGCAGGGTGGAGCGTCTTGACCCTGCCGTCCATCATCTCGGGAAATCCGGTGACGTCCGCGACATCGGTCACTTCCAGCCCTGCGCCGCGAAGCGCTGCCGCGGTGCCGCCCGTGGAAATCAGCTCGACGCCCCGGCACGAAAGCGCGGTGGCGAATTCGACGAGGTCCGTCTTGTCCGATACGGAAAGCAACGCGCGACGCACCGGCTGAAGGTCTGTCATTCGTACGCAGTCCTTTCGTCTATTCGGGCACGAGTTCATCTTCCGGGATCACCCCGTCGCTTCGCCTGGCCTTTGCGAGAATCCAGCTGACACGTGTCGAATACTCCATGGCGAAGCCCGAGAGAACAATCTGATTTGTCGCGCGCGACGATGACGACGCGCTTTCCAGAAAGTCGCTTGGCTCAAGCGCCAACTGCACCTCGCCTCGGCAACGAAATCTCCAGGTCTCTCCGTTCCCGAGCAACATCGCAACGTCGCGACCTTCTTCATCCGCCGCCGCTTCGACGTCCGGATGCAGATGGAACCGAACGTTGAACGGCACGCCCTCGAGCCGTTGCGCGCTGAGCAATGCGTCAAACCTCTTCCGCGCATCTTCGGAAGCTGCAATAAGGACATCTTCGCCATTGACCTTGCTGCCCTCCGGATCGACTTGAAGCCTGCGCCAATGATTGAGGCCGCATCTGCCGTGGTATCCATCATGGCCAGCGACAATGCAGGTGCCGTCGTTGTAGTCGTTGCGTTCCAGCGTGATGTTGGCCGGTGCGTGCACGATCCTCTCCGCGCTGTTGGAAAATGCGCCGGTGGGGGCGGCGAAGCGAGACGAGGAATAGCCCTCGACATCCAAGGTCGAGTGAGAGGACGTTGTCCTTGCGACCATTCGCCAGCTCTTGCCAAGGGCTTCGCCCGCACCGCAATTGACGACCAGAGGGTGCAGGCCGCTCGTTAGCTCGAACGCCAGCGTGGATGCATGCGCATTGGCGGTCGCCGCCGGCGGCGCGACATCAACAATCATCGTTGTACGGCCGTGAGCCACCCGTGCATAGCCCATGGTCAGCTGCTGCCGCCACGAGGCGCCGCCCTTGACGCCTGCGTTGGCCAGGGCCCAGTCAAGCTTGTCGACAGTTCCGGATCCTCCCCCATGAAATCGCGCCAAGCGCCCATCCGCGTGGCGAAGCGATCGCAGGACAGGCGCCACCGCGGTGACGGCCGCCCTGTGCGCGTCCTCGGGTGGCCGTCCGGCAAGCTGAAGAGCCGCAGCGGCCCAGTTGAGCAGGAAGAACATCTCGAGAAGTTCCTCAGGATTGCGCGACACTATCGCTCCTTGGCCGTCAATGCAGGACCTGCACTCCCTCGCGAGCGCCCGGCTCGCCCTGCGCATGTGACTGTCCATTCCCGAAAGCGCTGCACTCCCCTGGATCAATCCCGCCAACGCCTCGAATCGGGGCAGGCCGGGCGGCGCCGTCTTCCAGCGGCGCGAAAGAAAGACCGTCTGGGCCGAGAGCGACCGACGGAACGCATTGCTCTTCGCGCGCCCCTGCCCGGCCAGCAACTGGTCTGCGTGGTTGATCCAGCGCAGCACGCGCCGGCCCGTCAGCTCGGGTGTCCATCCGGAACCGGAGCCGAGACCGAAGCGCCGGATCCAGTCATGCGTCCAGTTTTGGGCAAGACGGTTCGTGTGTAGATCGCATACGGCCGTCAGGTCATCGAGCCATTCGAACCCGTGAACCGCGGCTTCAAATCCCGCGCTCGGCATTGGCAGGTCCCAGATGTCCTGGCCCGGGGCCGGCAGGTGAAGTCCTGCGAAAAGGAAATCTCCCGCAGCGAGCCGCCGTCCGCGTTCGACGGAACCTGTCACGCGGGTGTCGGACATCATGGTGAACGCCGCTGCCGGCGGCGACAAGCAGGCCCAAAACGCGTGAAGGCGGTTCAACCAGCGCGTGGCACGCACAAACCAACTCCCTGTCCCGGGCACTCGCATCGCCCTGCCCGGACGCAGCCTGCCCGGCCCTCGGGCTGCGAGGATAGCGAAACGCCGTCAGGCTGTCATTGGCGTTTTTCCAGGCGCGCCACGAAGAACCCGTCGATTCCGCCCCTGTCGCGCCAGTGGTCGGGGCGAATCCTCAACATGCCGCCGGGCGTGCGCCACAGCTTGTCGATCCAGTCGCCGTCCGGGGTCCCGATCGCAAGGTCCGGGTGTCGCGAAAGCGCGGCGACAACCTGCTCCTCCCCCTCTTCAGGAAGAAGCGAGCAGGTGCAGAAGACCAGCCGTCCGCCGGGCCGGAGCGAAAGAAGCGCGCGGTCAATCAAGCCTGCCTGCAGCCCGGTGAGTTCGGCAATGCCGCTCCCGTCGCGCACGAAGACGAGGTCAGGATGCCGTCTCAGCGTTCCGGTGCCCGTGCACGGGGCATCGACAAGCACCGCGTCGAACATCCCCGGCGACGTCCAGCTCAATGCGTCGGCCACGACGCAGGTCGCCGCGAGACCCGTGCGAGCAAGGTTCTCCTCCACCCGTGCCATTCGCTCGCTTGAGACGTCGAGTGCCGTGACCGCGGCCCCCGACGCCGCCAGTTGCATGGTCTTGCCTCCGGGCGCACAGCAGAGATCAAGCACCGACTCGCCGGGCCGCGCGTCAAGCACACGCGCCGCAACCGCGGCCGCGGCATCCTGCACCCACCACGCACCGTCCGCATATCCCGGCAGCGTGGAAACCTGCCTGGCCTCGGCAAGCCGGAGGCCGCCATCCGGACGCAGCACCGCCCCAAGCCGTTGCGCCCAGATTACTTCGTCGCCGGAATCGCGAAGCGTAAGGTCGAGTTTTGCCCCAGCCGCGAATTCCGCCTCCATGGCCAGCACTGCGTCCCGGCCCCAGGCCTCCACCAAGCGCCTGCGAAGCCATTTCGGAAGATCTGGAAGGGGCAGGCTGTCCCAGTCCTGTCCTCGGCGCAGCACGTTCCTCAGGACGGCATTGACCAGGCCTGTCTTGCCGCGCGGAGCAAGTGACACGGACTGATCGACGACCGCATGTGCCGATGCGAGCTCGACGAACATCTCGTATAGGGCCAGCCGCAGCAGGTTCATGACCCGACCCTCCGGCATGCGCTGCAGGAACGGGCCAAGCATCCTGTCCGAGCGCGCTGCCCAGCGAAGCGCGCCAGTCGCCAGCCGCCCCGCACGGGCCCGCCCAGGTGGATCCAGCGCCTTCGCTGCTCGCTCCAGCGCGAAACCCAGCAACTGGCGTCGGTCCGTAACGGATGTCATTGCCGCCACCGCTGCGCGCCTCGATTCTGCCCCAGCTTTCGTCATCGCCAAGCCTTGCGGGATACCGGACGAACCCTATAACAGGCCGGAACCGTGCCACAAGGAAACACCCATGGCCGACAAGGACCTGCCTCCGGAAGCCCGGCGCGCGCTTGCAGACGCCGAGCGGCTTCGAAGGAAGAATCCCGAGAACAAGGACCGACCCGAGGAATTCGGCGGCCCGGAGGGTCCGGATCCGGTTCGCTACGGCGACTGGGAGAGGAATGGCCGAGCAGTCGACTTCTAGTGGATTCGAGCGCGCCGTCCGGACGCCGCGGCGTTTCCGCTCAAGGCAGCCGAACGTGTCCAAATGCGGATCCGTGCCCAGCGTGACTCCTCAGATTTGAACGGTGCTGGACGCGTTCGTGTAGTCATGCATGTGCACGGCAACCTGTTCGCGGGACAGGAGAACAATGCCGTATGCAGGCGGCTCCCGGGTGCCTAGAACCCGGTCCGCTTCGCCGCCGAGATCGAGTGCGACCTGATGATTCGTCCCACGCATGCAGGAAAAGGGGATTCCGCGCCATGTGCCCCAGACCGGCCGGTGGAGATGGCCAAAGAAGAGGTGCCGAATGCGCGACGCGTGCGGGGCCAGCACCGCGTGGAAGGCGTCGCCATCGGCCAGCCTGATGTCGTCCATGCCCGGCATTCCGACCGGGAATGGCGGATGGTGCATGAAAAGGAAAACCGGCTCCGCATCGTGCTCCAGCTCCGTGCGCAGCCATTCCTGCCGCAAGGGACAGTATTTGCCGACGCCTGATCCGGGAGCATGCGTGTCGAGAAACAGGCATCTGCCGAACGGCGTTGCGGCACTGGACTGGGCGAAACCTTCATTGTCCCGGGGCAAGCCGGGAAAGACCCGGACGAGTTCGTCAGTTTCGTCGTGATTGCCGACCAGAAGGTGAAACGGCATCGTGAGACGCCGGATCTCGGCGCCGAAGGTTTCATAGCTGGCGACATCCCCCGAATCCGACAGGTCGCCCGTCACGACCACGAAGGCCGCGTCGCCGTGTTCGGCATTGATCGAGTCAACCGCCACCGGCAGCCGCTCTGCGGGACCGAGACCGGCCAGGAAGCCATCGCCTGCGACAACATGCGTGTCGGTAAGATGAACGATCTTCATGAAACGTCTCCTCCCGAGCGATTTCCTGCTTCACGTGATCTCCGTCGCGCATGTCCGGGGCAAGGGCAAGGCGGACATCCGGTTCAGGCCGCGCAAGGTTCGCGAAAGCGGACCCGGCGGTCGTGAACCCCAGCAGGCGCCGAACGGCCGGGAAGGTCGGAGCGGCAGGGAACGGCCTGTCCGACATCGTGCCGCTGGCAATCCCGTTTTCTCTCATGTACAGGGTTCCAATGCGCATTCTGATCCTCCTCCTCCTCCTGTCGGGAACGGCCCACGCGCAGGACCGCTATTTCGGGCTCGTCGTGGGATCGTTGCATGTCGGCAACGACAACCTTAACAACTTCAATCCCGGCCTGAGCTACGGAAAGCGTTGGGTGCGGCGGCCCGGCACCGAATGGCATCTTGAGGGCGGCGTCTTCCACAACAGCTACGACGAGGTGTCACCGTTCGTTCTCGTCGGACTCTCGACACATCTCATCACCTTTGGCCACACGGAAATCCGTGGAGGGATCGGCACGGGCATCGGCTATTACCGAACCCTGGCCCTGGACCTGAAAGATGACTACGGCATTCCGAACATCGGTGGCTATCTGCCCCTGGCGACCGCCACGCTTACGGCACGCGTGGGCGGCACCGATTTCCGGTTGACCACGGTCCCCCCGGACAGGGACACGACGGCCATCTTCAATTTCTCCATCGCACACAGATTCTGAGGCGCAGTCTCCGCTGCGCCACCGCGCCCGCCGGCAACGGAAGTGGCGCCGGTCGCGCTCCGTGGGCCGTGCGCGCACCCGAACGCGAAGCATGGAGACCTGTGCGGGCATGACGCGTCCCCGGCTGCCAAGGGAAACCGGCACGCAAGCGCGGTTCGGTCAGGAGCACGGCCGAGAGAAGGTGCCTGACGCACCAGACTCCCGTTGCCAGGCAAGAAGGGGTCAGGAACTGACCGCAGGCGTCTTGAGGACGAATCCCCGGTTCGACTGCACGTTTCGGGCAGAGCTGCGGTCGCAATGGCCGGCACAAGGCGAGCAGCGGGTCCGCGAACTGATTCCTTCTGGGTTGCCGTTGGCTTGCATTGCCAGCAAGGGAGCCGGTGCCATGGCGACGCGCAACGTTGCCCTGACCGAAACCCGGGATCAGCAGATTCATGCACGTGTCGCCTCCGTTCGGCACCAGTGCGAGAGCGAAGCCATGCGCGCCGGTTTGCGCATGCTCGAGAGCGGAGAAGCGCGGCTCGCGGGCATTCGGCCTGCGCCACGCGCCGAGGACGGCCCGGGCAAAATCGCCCGCTGGACCATCGAAATGCCCGGACCCCGCCAAACCGACACCTTCGAGACGGCGATCCAGGCCCGCTGCAGGGCGGTCTTGCAGGTCGAAGCGCGTGGCCGGCGCTGCGCGATTCTCGCGGAAGGTGCGGAAGACCGGTGTCCCTCCGGGCAGCAGAGCATTTTCCGGCGCGTCCGGAACGGCGTGACGCGACCATTGTCGTGGACATTCCACCTTCCCGCTGCAATCTGCCGCGCCACGTTGCCGCGCTGTCGGCCCTGCGGCGCGAAGGCCGCTGAACTGGCGCGACTTTCAACCCTGGCCAGGTCGATGCAGATCCGGGCTCATCGATGCAGGAAGCGGCGTTTCCCCTTGGCCAAGCCGGATCAGCACCACTTCAGGACGTAGTGCCCGTCGCTCTCCTCCGAGGCAGCCCGAACTGGTGCAATTCGGTTCAGCAGGCATTGGACGAGCGTCCCTGGGCGACGACAAGCGCACTGGCGAAAGCGCAGGAATTCGCCTAGATGCGGGCAGGCAGATCTTGAAGGACGCCCATTCATGTCCACGCGCTCCGGCTTTGTGGCCCTGATCGGGGAGCCGAATGCCGGCAAGTCGACCCTGCTGAACCGAATGGTCGGGGCAGACGTCTCGATCGTCACCCACAAGGTTCAGACGACGCGAACGCGCATTCGCGGCATCGCGATCGAAGGGGATTCGCAGATAGTCCTTGTTGACACGCCCGGCCTCTTCCAGCCGCGGCGGCGACTTGACCGCGCCATGGTCACCGCCGCGTGGGGCGGGGCGGCGGCTGCGGACCTCGTTGTGCTTCTTGTCGAGGCGCATCGCGGCGTGACCAAGGACATGGCAGCAATCCTGGACAATCTCCGGAATGGCGCCGGCCGCGCACCGGTTGCGCTTGCAATCAACAAGATCGATCGAATCAAGCGGACCGCGCTGCTGTCCCTTGCAGAAGAAATGAACGGCAGCTTCCCTTTTGCTCGGTGCTTCATGATTTCCGCGAGGAACGGCGATGGCGTAGACGACTTGCGCCGCTGGCTGGCCGAGGAGATGCCGGAAGGTCCATGGCTCTATCCCGAGGACCAGATCGCGGACATGCCGCTTCGGATGATCGCTGCGGAAGTGACGCGCAAGGCCCTTACGCTGCGTCTGCACCAGGAATTGCCGTATCAATTGACAGTGGAAACCGCGTCGTGGGACACGAACCCCGACGGGTCCGTCCGGATCGACCAGGTGATCTATGTCGCTCGCGCCGGCCACAAGGGCATCGTGCTTGGCAGGAAAGGCGAGATGATCAGGGCGGTCGGGCAACTGGCACGGCGGGAAATCGCGGAATTCCTGAACTGCAAGGTCCACCTGTTCCTCACCGTAAAGGTGCGCGGCAACTGGCTGGACGAGGCAGAACGCTTCCGGGAAATGGGTCTCGAGTTTCCGGACGACGCTCCATGACGCGGCTGACCTCGGAGATCTGGATCGCAGCCTATCTGACGCGCCTGAGACTCGCGGCGATTCCCGCATTCATCGTGCAGAGAGGCGACGCAACGGCCGGCGCGGTGCTCGTCAAGCTCAACACGCTCAACGGGGCGGCAACCTGCTTTCAGCGCTCCTTCGACCTTGTCACCGGCGAGCGGCAATGGGTCGTTCTTGCAGAAGGCCCCGAAGCGGAGGTCGACCGGAAGGTCACGCGGCAACGCGAGTTCGATCCCGACATTTGGGTGATCGAGGTCGAGGACCGGGCCGGACGGCACATGCTCGACGAGCCGGGCCTGACCTGAACAGCGCAGCGCATGACAACAGCATCGGTCGTTCGCGTTGATCCGGCGCGCGGCGCGCAGGCATCCCCAGAAGTGCGCAAGCGAAAGTGCCGCTCAGTCGATCTCGGCGAGGAGTTCAAGCACCGACGGACCGATGTCGGACACAATGAGCTTCACGCCGTCTCCGTTCGGATGCATGCCGTCTGCCTGCATGTACGCCTCAAGGGCTGCGGCACGGTCTCCAAGCGCTGCCAAGGCGCCAAGAAAGTCCGGATGGTACAGCGCCCCGTGCCTTGTGGCCAGATCCGGATAGATCGCATCGAAGGCGGCCTTGTACTCCGGACCATAGTTCGGAAGCGCGTCCACGCCGATCAGCAGCACCGGAACGTCATGCCGTCCCGCCTCGGACAGGATCCCGTCAAGATTTGCCCGGGCGACGCCAGGGTCGATGCCGCGAAGCATGTCGTTTGCACCGAGTGCGACGATCAGCGCGTCCACGTCATCCGACAGGGTCCAAGCAATGCGACTCAGGCCTCCCGCCGTCGTGTCGCCGGACACGCCCGCGTTGATCAGTTCGGCGTTGGCGCCCTGCATGTCCAGCCATCGTTGCAGCTGCGGCACGAAGCCGCGATCCGGTGCCAGGCCGAAGCCCTGGGTCAGGCTGTCGCCAAGAGTCGCAATCGTCGCCGGCTCCGCCCACGCGGCCCCGATGGAGAGAAATGTTGCAATTCCGGCGTTGCGCACCACGCGCATGACCCCATATGCCTCTCGTAACCGCCGGAATGGAAACCCTATGGCCGAGACAATCCTCTCCTTGCGAGATGCACGCCTTTCGCTCGACGGCAATGCCGGAAGGGTCGACATCCTGAAGGGCATCACCCTCGACATCACGAGAGGCGAGGCGTTGGGTCTTGTCGGTCCTTCCGGGTCAGGCAAGTCGTCTCTCCTCATGTTGCTCGGCGGGCTCGAACGCGCAACCGGCGGGGACGTCGCCGCGCTGGGCAACGACCTCACCGCGCTTGGCGAAGACGCCCTCGCCCGCTTCCGCAGGGAGCATATGGGCGTCGTGTTCCAGTCTTTCCACCTCATATCGACGATGACGGCACTAGAAAACGTCGCGACCCCGCTGGAACTGGCGGGTGTCGAGGATGCGTTCGACCGGGCGGCGGAGGAACTGGCCGCCATGGGACTGGAAGACCGCATCCACCACTACCCCTCGCAACTGTCCGGCGGGGAGCAGCAGCGCGTGGCGCTCGCGCGCGCGGCCGCGCCGAGGCCGGACATCCTCCTTGCGGACGAGCCGACAGGCAATCTCGACGTGACCAACGGCGAGGCAATCATGGACCTGCTCTTCGGACTGAATGCCCGGCACGCTGCGACACTCGTGCTCGTCACGCATGCGCCCGAACTCGCGGCACGGTGCGATCGGGTCGTACGCCTGTTCGACGGACAGCTCGCGCCGGAAGACCGGCAGGCGGTGGCCGTTTGAGCCTGCGCGTTGCCAGCCGCATTGCCCGGCGAGAGCTCCGTGGCGGGATTCGCGGGTTTCGCGTCTTCCTTGCCTGCCTGATCCTGGGCGTTGCCGCGATCACCGCTGTCGGGAGCGTCCGGGAGGCAATCCGCGCCGGACTGGAACGCGAAGGCGCCACGATCCTGGGCGGTGACGCGGAACTGGAACTGACCTACCGATTTGCCAGCGACGAAGAGCGCGCCTGGATGGATCGGGTTGCGGAGGAAGTCGCCGAACTCGTCGATTTCCGGTCCATGGCGGTGTTCGGCTCCGGCGACACGGCCGAGCGCGGCCTGACCCAGGTGAAGGCAGTGGACGACTCCTATCCGCTCCTGGGTCACGTCGTCCTGGATCCAGACATGCCGATCGGCGCCGCCCTGGACGGCGAGAACGATCTGCCGGGCGCCGTCATGGCGCCACTGCTGATGGCACGCCTCGGCATGGAACCGGGCGACCGGTTCCGCATGGGAACCCAGGACTTCATCCTCATGGCCGCACTCGTTCATGAGCCTGACGATGCTGGCGGAGGCTTCGGGCTTGGGCCGCGCACGATCGTGCGGACCGCGGCGCTCGAGAACAGCGGGCTGATCCAGACGGGCACTCTCTTCGAGACCAACTACAAGCTCAGCCTGGCCGGCACGACTGACCTGGATGTCCTCAAGGCCGAAGCTGATGAACTGTTCACCGGGATTCGCTGGCGGGACCGACGAAACGGGGCGCCGGGAGTCCAGGCATTCGTCGACAGGCTGAGCACCTTCCTCGTGCTTGTCGGGCTGGCCGGCCTGGCTGTCGGCGGTGTCGGCATTTCGGCCGCAGTCACGGCATACCTGGAACAAAAGACAGCCGTCATTGCCACGCTCAAGACCCTTGGCGCGGATGGTCGGACGATATTCCAGACATATTTTCTGCAGATCGGCGCCCTGACCGTTCTGGGCATAGTCGTCGGCATTGCCGTCGGGAGCTTGGCCCCCGTTCTGCTGGCGTCCGTCATCGAGGAGAGATTGCCGGTGCCCGCGGTATTCGCGCTCCATCCCCGTCCGCTTGCCGAAGCCGCGCTATACGGCACCCTGACGGCGCTCATCTTCACGCTCTGGCCCCTGGCGCGCGTGGAGGAGGTGCGGGCGGCAGCGCTGTTTCGGGCGGACGGCGAGCGTCAGCGCGTGTTGCCTCGGGCCGCATGGATCGGGCTTACGCTGCTCCTTGTTGCCAGCCTCGTGTCCCTGGCTGCGGCGCTTTCCGGCCTTTGGATCCTGACACTGTCGACGGCGGGCGGCCTGATCGGCGCCTTCGCGCTGCTGGCCGTGGCCGCACGAGGGGTCCAGCTGCTGGCGCGTCGACTTGCACCAGCCGCGCGGGGGCAGAGCGCCGTGAGGCTCGCGCTCGGCGCGGTCAGCGGTCCAGGAAGCGAGGCCACGTCCGTGGTGCTGTCGCTGGGCCTGGGCCTCACCGTGCTGGCTGCGATCGGCCAGATCGACGCCAATCTCAGGAACGCAATCGCGCGGGACTTGCCGGAACGCGCACCCGCATTCTTCATGGTCGACATCCAGCCTGACCAGATGGACAGGTTTCGGACGCGCCTGTTCGACAATCCTGCCGTCTCGAAGATCGAGAGCGCGCCAATGCTGCGGGGCATCATCACCGAAATCAACGGGCGACCAGCCTCGGAAACCGGTGGCGATCACTGGGTCCTGCAAGGCGACCGTGGCGTCACCTATTCAGACCGGCCGCCGGACGGGACCGTCATCACCCACGGCGAATGGTGGCCCCAGGGGCATCAAGGCTCGCCGCAAGTGAGCTTTGCCACGGAAGAGGCGCTCGAACTGGGCCTCGTCATCGGCGACGAAATCACCGTCAACATCCTTGGCCGCGACATCACGGCGAAAGTGACGAGCTTCCGCGAGGTGGACTTTTCGTCAGCCGGAATCGGGTTCATCCTATCGATGAACCCGGTCGCGCTGGCCGGCGCGCCGCACAGCTTCATCTCGACCGTCTACGCCGATGCCGCAGCAGAGGCCGAGATACTTCGCGACGTATCGAACACCTATCCCAACGTGACCGCGATCCGGGTCAGGGACGCGATCGGCCGCGTTACCGAGATACTCGCCGGCATTGCAGCCGCAATCACCTACGGGGCGCTGGCAACGCTTCTGACGGGCATCGTCGTGCTGATAGGCGCGGTGGCTGCAGGCGCCCATGCCAGAACCTATGAAGCCGCAGTCCTGAAGACGCTTGGGGCGACGCGCAGGACGATCTTGCGGAGCTTCGCCATGCGCTCCGCCATGCTGGGGGCCGCCGCCGGCGTCGTCGCGATCATCGCGGGCGGCCTTGCGGGCTGGGGCGTGATGCGCTTCGTGATGGATGTCGAATACGGCTTTGAACCCGTCTCGGCGCTGCTGATCGTCGCAGGCGGGGTTGCTGCCACGCTCGCTGCGGGACTGGTCTTTGCATGGGGGCCGCTTTCCGCCCGGCCGGCACGGGTTCTCCGTGCCCGCGAGTAGCCGATGTCCAGGTGCCAGGTCGGGTGACGTCGTGATGCCGGCACCTCTCAATATCCTGCGACGTCCTCCGGCGGTCACCCAATCAGGTGATGGACCAGCGGGTCTGCCACGTCCCGCGGATCCCCTGGAATGCGGGGTCCGCGCCCGCTTCTGTGACGCGAAGAGTTCCTCGTCGCTTTGCCAGGCCGCCTCCGCCTCCTCGACGGAAACAAGTCGGAACCTCAATTCCTCTCCCGCCCGGGCCTGTGCCACCCTTGGCAGGGCGGCTGGCAGCACAGTCCCGATACGGGGATGCCCGCCCATGGTCCGGCATTCCGCCAGCAACACGCAAGGTGTGCCGTCTCCCGTCACCTGGACATCTCCTGCCGCGATGAGGCCCGAGGCGTGCTCGAGCTGCGCACGGTCGGAGAATGGCGCGCCGTCGTGATCAAGCCTGACACCCTGCCTGTTGGCGCGAAGGCTTCCCACAAAGACAGTTTCCTCGATCGATTTCAACGTCTCACGGGCAAGCAGGCCGGTTTGCGGGCTCGCTCAGCCAGTCGGCAAACCGTACAAGCAGCCCGTCCGGGCCAAGCGGCAAAAGTGCAGGTGCGTCAGTCACCGCACGAGGGTTTCACGCCGGCCCGGAAAGGAAGACTGCCCGTCAGGCGAGTGACCGTGCGCCCACGGCCCCTGCGCACTGGCGACTCCCGGCGCCGGTCGCTACAGGGGGACATGCTCCACGCTATCACGCATGGCAATTCGACCGGACGCGCCCCGCTCCTGATCGCCCATGGGCTCTTCGGCTCGGCCAGGAACTGGGGTGTCGTCGCCAAGCGCCTGTCTGCGACCCGGCGCGTCACGGCCGTCGACATGCGGAACCACGGTGCGAGTGACTGGTCGGATTCCCACGGCTACCCTGACATGGCCTCGGACCTTGCCGACATCATCGCCGAACGAACCGACATCCTTGGACATTCCATGGGCGGGAAGGCCGCGATGGCCCTTGCCCTGACCCGCCCCGAAAGGCTCCGCAGGATGGTTGTCGCCGACATCGCGCCCGTGACCTATGCGCACACCCAGCAGTCCATGATAGATGCAATGCGCGCCGTCGAGCTTGACCGGGTCGAAAGCCGCCGGGACGCGGACGCGCAGCTGGCCGAACGACTCGACGATGCCGGCGTGCGGGCCTTTCTCCTTCAGTCGCTCAACGTGAAGGAGAGACGCTGGCGCCTGAACCTCGACGTGCTGGAGCACGAAATGTCGCGCATCGTCGGATTCCCGGAGCTTGACGGCGTGTTCGAGGGACCGACGCTCTTCCTGACGGGCGCCAAGAGCACCTATGTCACCGACGCGCACCGAAGCCGAATCCGTGTGCTCTTTCCGAAGGCGCGCTTCGTGAGGATTCCGGGCGCAGGACACTGGCTTCACGCCGACAGGCCCCGCGCATTCGAGGCTGCGGTGACCGCCTTTCTGGACGCCTGACCTTGCGGCGGCCCGTCCGGCGCGTGGGCGCCAAGAACGAGCGCACCCAAGACATTGAGAAAAATGTTGCATGCTTCGCAAGATTTGGTTGCGTTTCACTATATATGGGTGTAGACGCCTGATCATGGGTGCGTAGGACGCGGATGCATCACCTGACGCTGGCGAGGCCCGGGCATCATTGCCCGGGCTCGCTGCTTCTGCCGGTAAAGCGCGAGAATCAAGAAGGCGTCAGGTGCTTGGACGCGGTCCTTGCATCGTGTCGTTGCCGACACACCCTGACGCCTTCCCCGTGCCTTTCTCCCCGAGGGGTGTCCGGCCCGGTTGTGCAGCGAACCTCGCGATCCGCCACCACGCAACGACCATGGTTCCGATGCCGTCGAAGATTGATCCGAAAATCCCTCTTCGTCTGCCCGGTCCCCGAACCTTTGCTCCCCTTCCTGGGACTGACGTCCCGATCCGATTCGCTCCGGCTCCAAAGGCCTTGCACCCGTCCACGTCCGGAGACGCCTGACGGTAAGCCGACAGTTGCAAGCTGAGCGATTCGCCGCAAGGAAAATCTACGTGGCCCACGAAATTTCTTGGGGATAAATCGTTGGATTTATTGGGGAAACGCTTGTGGACAAGTCGAAAAACCAATCCGCGGCAAGGCGCTGGACGGGGAAAACTCCCGGAAGCGCCCGAGGCGGCAAATTCAACGGGTCGGGACAGATTTCGCCTTTCGGTCCGCAATTTCGCCGACTCTTCCGGGGTGTCCGCGCCCCGTCGCCGCCGAACCGATTCGCCAGCCCGAACGCTGGCGCCCCGACGAGGGCCGGGCGGAACGGCAGGAACCGGCGGCGTGCCGCCGGCCAACGGGAGCCAACGCCATGCGGTGACCGGCCAGGGTTCGCCCGACTCATCCGCCCATCTTCAACGCATCGATGAAAGCCTCCTGCGGAATGTCCACCTTCCCGAACTGGCGCATTTTCCTCTTTCCGGCCTTCTGCTTCTCGAGAAGCTTGCGCTTGCGCGTCGCGTCGCCGCCGTAGCACTTGGCGGTCACGTCCTTTCGCAGCGCCGACAGGGTCTCGCGGGCAATGATTCTGCCGCCGATTGCAGCCTGGATGGGAATCTTGAACATGTGGCGGGGGATGAGTTCCTTCAGCTTCTCGCACATCGCGCGGCCACGCGCCTCTGCCCGGTCGCGATGAACCATCATCGATAGCGCGTCGACGGGCTCCTCGTTTACGAGGACCTGCATCTTGACGAGGTTGTCGGCCTGATAGCCGGCGAGCTGGTAGTCGAAGCTCGCATACCCTCTCGTCACCGATTTCAACCGGTCATGGAAATCGAAGACGACTTCGTTCAGTGGCAGGTCATAGATCGCCACGGCACGGGTTCCCGCGTAGCTGAGGTCTTCCTGAACGCCTCGGCGGTCGTGGCACAGCTTCAGGACATCGCCAAGATAGTCGTCGGGAGCGAGGATGGTGGCCCTGATGCGCGGCTCCTCGATGTGGTCGATGGTCGACGGGTCAGGCATGTCCGCCGGATTGTGAAGCTCCAGCATGGACCCGTCGCGCATGTGGACATGGTAGATCACCGACGGCGCGGTCGTGATGAGTTCAATGCTGTACTCGCGTTCGATGCGGTCACGGACGACCTCAAGATGCAGGAGGCCAAGAAAGCCGCAGCGGAAACCGAATCCCAGGGCGGCGGAGGTTTCCATCTCGAAGGTGAAGCTCGCGTCGTTTAGGGCGAGCTTGCCGATGGCATCGCGGAGGTCCTCGAATTCGCCGTTGTCGACCGGAAAGAGACCGCAAAAGACGACCGGCTGCGCAGGCTTGAAGCCGGAAAGCGGCTCCGACGCAGGCCTGCGCTCATGCGTGATCGTGTCGCCGACGCGCGTGTCTCGCACCTGCTTGATGGACGCCGTGAGAACGCCGATCTCACCGGGACCGAGTTCCGCGGCGTCCTCCATTTCGGGCTTGAGAACGGCGAGCCGGTCGATGCGGTACCTGGCTCCGGTCTGCATCATGACGATCTGGTCGCCCTTGCGGATCATCCCGTCGATGACCCGAATCATGACGACGACGCCAAGATAGGAATCGTAGCGCGAATCCACCAGCATGGCCTTTAGGGGAGCATCTGCATCGCCGCGAGGTGCGGGAAGGCGATCAACGATGGCTTCAAGCAGTTCGGGCACGCCGTCGCCGGTCTTCGCGGAAATCCGGATCGCGTCGGAGGCGTCGATTCCAATCACCTCCTCGATCTGCGTTCTGGCGCGGCCAATGTCCGAGGCGGGCAGGTCGATCTTGTTCAGCACGGGCACGATCTCATGATCCGCATCTATGGCCTGATAGGCATTGGCCAGTGTCTGCGCCTCGACTCCCTGCGAGGCGTCGACGACAAGAAGCGACCCCTCGACCGCCTGCATGGAACGGCTGACTTCATACCCGAAGTCCACGTGCCCCGGAGTGTCTATCAAGTTCAGGATGTAGGTCTGGCCGTCCGTTGCAGGGTACTCGATGCGGACCGCGTTGGCCTTGATGGTGATGCCGCGCTCGCGCTCGATGTCCATGGCATCGAGTACCTGCTCCTTCATGTCCCGCTCCGCCACCGTGCCCGTCATCTGAATGAGCCGGTCGGCAAGCGTCGATTTCCCGTGGTCGATATGGGCGACGATCGAGAAATTGCGGATGTGCGCCAGGTCGGTCATTTTGGGGATATGCGGCAGGGCGCTTCCATTGGCAAGATACGCGACCCGTCGCGTACCGTTCCGCAGCCCCTGCGCAACATCAACGATCCGCCTTCAATCGGCATGGTTGCCGTCGCCTGAAGCCGGCACGAACCATGTCTCTTTCGAACGGCGCCGTGCGACGTTGAACCCGGCGCCGGCAAGCGCCGCCGAGCGGACCCTGCCGGTTCGGGGCGGGCCTGCCGCAGCGCGACGCGTCCCGCGCCGCGCCCAGCTGCAATCAGCCGTCGTCCTTCTTCAGGGCCGCGCCAAGGATGTCCCCGAGCGAAGCGCCGGAATCGGACGATCCGTATTGCTCGACGGCCTTTTTCTCCTCGGCGATCTCCCGGGCCTTGATCGAGAGGGAGAGCTTTCGCGACTTGGCGTCGACATTGGTAACCCGCACGTCCAGCTTGTCGCCGATCGAAAACCGGTCCGGGCGCTGCTCCACGCGGTCGCGCGAGAGGTCCGAACGGCGAATGAAGGACTTTGCGCCCCCGTATTCCACCTCGATCCCGCCCTCCTCGATCGCTGTCACGACAACGGTGACGATCGAGCCGCGCTTCACGCCGCCGACCGCTTGCGAGAAGCTGTCGTCGAGCGCCTTGATCGAAAGCGAGATGCGTTCCTTCCCGACATCCACTTCCGTGACGGCCGCCTTGACCTCATCGCCCTTGCGGTAATCCTGAATGGCCTCCTCGCCTCGCCGGTTCCAGGAAATGTCGGAGAGGTGCACCATCCCGTCTATGTCGTTGTCGAGCCCGACAAAGAGACCGAACTCCGTGATGTTCTTGACCTCACCCTCGACGCGCGAGCCGACCGGATGGGTTTCGGCAAACACCTCCCACGGATTGCGCTGGGTCTGCTTGAGCCCCAGAGACACGCGTCGCTTGGCGCTGTCGATCTCGAGCACCATGACGTCGACTTCCTGCGAGGTGGAAACGATCTTGCCCGGATGGACGTTCTTCTTGGTCCAGCTCATTTCCGAAACGTGTACCAAGCCCTCGACTCCCGGCTCCAGTTCGACGAACGCGCCGTAGTCCGTGATGTTGGTCACGCGGCCATGATGCGTAGACTCGAGCGGATAGTTGCGCTCGACGGCGTCCCACGGATCTTCCTGAAGCTGCTTCATGCCGAGCGAGATCCGCTGCGTTTCCTGGTTGATCTTGACGATCTGCACCTTCACGGTGTCGTTTATCTTGACGATGTCGGACGGGTGGCTGACCCTTCGCCACGCCATGTCGGTGACATGGAGCAGGCCGTCAACGCCGCCGAGGTCAATGAACGCGCCGTATTCGGTGATGTTCTTGACCACGCCATCGACTGCGTCGCCTTCCTTGATTCTCTCGATGACCGCCTTGCGCTGACCCTCGCGCTCCTTTTCCAGGATCGCACGGCGCGAGACAACGATGTTGCCGCGACGCCGATCCATTTTCAGGATCTTGAAGGGCTGCTTCATCCCCATGATTTCGGAGGGATCGCGTACCGGTCGCACATCGACCTGGCTGCCAGGCAGGAAAGCGACTGCGCCGTCAAGGTCAACGGTGAAGCCGCCCTTGACCCGGCCGAATATCGCGCCCTCGACTTCACCCTTGTCGGCATAGGCGGTCTCGAGCTTGTCCCAGGCGGCCTCGCGGCGCGCCTTGTCACGGGAGATCACGGCCTCGCCGCGTGCGTTCTCCACGCGGTCGAGGAAGACCTCGACCTCGTCGCCGACGCCGATCTCCGGCGCTTCGCCCGGCGCTGCGAACTCCTTGAGTTCGACCCGGCCTTCCATCTTGTAGCCGACATCGATGATCGCCTGCCCGGCTTCGATGGCAATGACCTTGCCCTTAACGACAGACCCTTCGTTGGGCGTGTCAATGTCGAGGCTTTCGTCAAGGAGGGCCTCGAATTCCTCCATGGTTGCGTGTTGAGCCATGTGGCCTTTGTTTCCCCTATTCGTGTTTTCCGGCCGGGCGGTTGGTTCCGCCGGTCTTGAGATGGTGCATGACGACCGGGCGCAGGCGCCAAACAAGAAGGGCCGGTGTTCGACCGACCCTGCCCAAGTCCTTTGCCCACAGCTGTGATCGCCGTTTCGACGGCAGGTCTATAGGCGGGAACTTCACATATGGCAAGCACCCGACTGCGAACGGTCAATGTTCAGGTCGGCGACACCCTGAGGCGTCTCCTGCCGGCGCCCGGATTCAAGCCATCCCAGCGTCGCGTCGGTGTCTCCGCCGGGCTTGTATTCCGCCCCGAGCGGACGCGTCCAGCCAAGGGCTTCGATCCCTGCAAATATCGTCGGATAGTGCAGCTCTCCGTGATCCGGCGCCCCGCGGTCTGGGACCGAGGCAATCTGGATGTGGCCCACGACAGGCAGATGCGCTTCCAATCGTGTCAGGATGTCCCCTTCCGTCCGTCCCAAGTGGTAGCAATCGAACATCAGCTTGAGATTGGTCGCGCCGACTGCCGCAATCGTTTCGGCCGCTTGGTCCGTCGTGGTCAGGAAATAGCCCGGTGCGTCGTGGCGGTTCAGCGGTTCGATCAGGATGGTCTTGTTCGTCTGGCCACAGGCGTAGCGGAGGTTCTCGGCAAACGTGGTCTCCGCTTCCCGGCCGGCGGCGCACCCTGCCATGACGTGAATGGCCCCGGCCCCCACGGCCTCGGCATAGGAGATGGCTTGGTTGATCGCGGCGCGAGCCTCGTCCTTGCGCCCCGGCAGCGCCGCAAGCCCGCTTTCGCCGGGATTGCCGCGCATCGTGTTGAGTCCAAGCATTGAAAGCCCGGTCTCCTCGAGTGCCGTTCGCACGTCGGCCGCGCGGGCATCGTACGGCCAATGGCACTCGACAGCGTCGAAACCGGCCGCCTTGGCAGCGCGAATGGCCGCCGGCAGCGGCCGGTCGGCCCAGAGCAAGCCGAGATTGGCGGAAAACTTCATGTGTCGCTCCCTGCCTCGGATCCGGTGCCGGGCACACCGGTTTCATCCACGTTCGGGCCTGCGGGCGGTGCGGGACAGTCGCATTCTCAGTCGAAACCGACGGAAAGCTCGCCGAGCACCAGGCCTTCCACTCCCGAGCCCGACGCCTCCCCTCCCGCAGTGACAATCCGCGGACCGTACACGGGCACAAGATCCGCCAGAAGCGCCACTGCGCGGCGGCGGAAAGTCCCTCTCACCTCAGCACCACGTCATCGGTTTCGGCGAAGTAGGAATACTCCCCCGGAATGGTGATCGAGCGGTTCCACCAGGCATGGCAGGCCTCGACCGTGGCCCGGGCAAGGTCAATCGTGTTCCAGATGAAGGCGTCCTCCATCTGGTTGCCAAGCGCGAGCATGCGGCGCGCGACCGTGGTCTGTCGCCTTGACCAGGCGGTCACGGCCGTTGGCACGTCGGCGTGACTGGCCAAGGCGTCGACAAGGTCCGTTGCGTTTGAGAGGCTCTTGAATACGCCGGAACCGGTCATCGGCTGGACAACCACGCCGGCATCGCCGCAAAGGGCCATCCTGCCCTTGCCATATCCTGGCAGCTCGCTGGTATAGATCAGCTGGATCTGGTTGCCGGTCGACTTGGCAAGAATGTCCGCGTAGTAATCCGGCAATTCGCGCGCCATCAACGCCTTCAGCTCATTGTCCAGTTCTTCGCGCATCTGGCCGGACGGCACTGTTCCGTTGCGTCGCCTGCCTTGCCTGTCAACCAGAAAATGGTCGAGATCATCCGCATCGGCAGGAATATAGGCCGCCCAGTTGATCGTCCTTTGCCCCGGCGTCGCAGACCCCTCGATCGACGGAATCACGAAGGACACGAAGCTGCCCTTGATCGAAACGTAGGAATAGCGCGGGTGGTCTGCCAGCGGCGCGTGATCGGCGACTTCGCAATCGGGCAGGATGCCGCGCCAGACGAGATAGCCGCGATAGCTCGGTTCGACCTCGGGGAAGAGCAGCAGCCGACCCATCGAATTGTAGCCATCGCAGAACAGCACGAGCCCGGCATCCTCCACCGCGCCATCTTCGAAGACCAGCCTGACGCCGTCACCCAGATTCTCGGCCGCGGCCAAGGTCCTCCCGCGCCTGTAGCGCTCCGAGGGCACGCGCTGGACGAGATTCCGCCAAAGCCCGCCCCAATGCACGCAATGCATGTCGATCGCGGCGCTCAGAGGGTTGACGCCCAGATAGGGCGCGCTTTCCGTCCGTTTGCACATCCGAAGAGTGTCGACGGGAGAGGCCGGGAAATCCAAGTCGATCAAGTCGCGCGACTTCATCTCGTCCAGGACCTTGCGCGAGGTCGTCAATCCGCCGCCACGTCCCACAAGTCCGGACTTCGAGCGTTCGTAGACGGTCACGTCATGCCCCGCACGTCCCAGCAGGATGGCGGCCATGCATCCCGAAAGCGACCCTCCGATGATTGCTGCCTTCATGGCATGTCTTTCCTCGGGGTTTCCGGGAAGAAGACCATGTCGCCCTTCCTGTTGACCGGCGGGACCGGCCATTGATTGCCACGGATGAGACTGAGGCCGCGATTGGGGCCTGGCCGGAAGGTGCGGCCAGGTTCGCCCGTGGGCCTGTCGCCATCCCACCATCTTTCGTCAGAGCCGTAGGCTTCGGACCGCAGGAGCCCGATCATGCGCTGAACCGTTTCGGCATGGTCCGGGTCTGCCCCGATGTCGGTCAATTCCTGCGGGTCGTTCTCCAGGTCGAACAGCTGGAGATGGTTGCCGCACGGGTACCAGATCAGCTTGTAGCGCCGGTCCCGGATCATGCGCGAACTGTGGCCGTCTTCGCCAAATTCGCCATAGATGTAGTCGCGCGGCGCATCGCTCACCATCGAGCGCCCGTCGACATGGCGCGGCGGCTCGATCCCGGCGAGCCTCAGAAGCGTCGGCATGATGTCTTGAAGCCCGGTCACGCGGTCATCGACCGAACCGAAGGGCAACCGGTCGTCCGCCTCTTCACCCATCAGGATCATCGGCACGTTGGACGAGCCCTCGTAGAATGTCTGCTTCGCCCACATTCCGTGATTGCCCAGCATGTCGCCGTGATCGGAGGTGAACATGATGATCGTCTCATCGAGTATGCCTTCCTCGCGGATCGTTCCGATCAGCGCGCCGACCTGCTGGTCGATCTGGGTGCAAAGCGCATAGAAGGCGCGCCGTGCCCGCCGGACCTCGCGCTCGGAATAGACGTTGCGCGCCTGCACGCCTTGCAGGTTGTAGGGCAGATCGGTTGCCGACCAGGCGCCCGCAAAGGGCATGTCGATCTCGACGTCGTCGTACTGGTCGAGAAACCGCTGCGGAGGTACCAGCGGCGGATGCGGATGCCGGTAGCCGAGATACCAGAAGGACGGGCGGCTGGGATCGCGACGGCGCACGTAGCGAGCCATCGTGTCGGTGGCCCAGTTGGTGGCATGGAGCCGCTCGGGCAGGTGCCAGGCAGTCGCCTGATAGGCGTTGTTCGACATGCCGTGCCCAAACTGCTGGCCGACATGGCCCTGGTCGCCGAGGAAGATCTCGTAGTCGTCGGTCACGCCGTAGAGCGTCCGTCCTTCGTCATCCAGCTGGACATCGTCGAACCCGATCCGGTCCCGCTGCGGATAGGTGTGGGTCTTGCCGACCGCAAAGGCCTGGTATCCCGCATCCCGAAAGCACTGAGCGAGCGTCGGCAGGTTCGGTTCCATCGGCCGGCAGGGTTGGAAGGTGCGGTCTCCGTGCTGGCGTGGAGCGCACCCTGTCATCAGGGTTCGCCGTGCGGGCAGGCAAACTGGCGTCTCGGAATAGCAATTGGAGAACCGCACCCCGTTCCGGCACAACTGATCGAGCACCGGTGTCTGGATTGTGGAATGACCCGCCGCCCCAAGCAGGGCCGCCGGCCAATGATCAGTTACGATCAGGAGAACGTTCGGCTGTGTCTCAGGCATCTTTTTCCCTCGATCTTCGCGATCCGATGATCGGCGCTGCAATGAACGCCACCGTCAGGCCGAACACGCCAAGTGCTATCGGATCTGAAATGAACTCAACGAAGTCGCCCCGCGCGCTGATCATGCCTTGCCGGAGCTTGCCTTCGAACGTGGTGCCAAGCGCCATGCCGATCACGATCGGCGCCACCGGATACTTGGCGAGTCGCAGGATGACCCCGACAGCCCCGGCAGCTGCACAGACGATCAAGTCGATCGGGTTTCCACGAACAACGAAGGCGCCGACAAAGGAGAACAGCATGATGAACGCCATCAAGAGCGGTTCCGGCATCGCAAGGATCCTTGCGAAGATGCGAGAACCAAGCGCGCCAAGTCCGAACATGATGAAGTTGGCGATCAGGATCAGCAGGAATGCGCCCGTCAGGATGTGGGGGTTGTTCTGCGCAAGGTCGAAACCAGGAGTGAGGCCCTGGATCGTCAATACCCCCAGCAGGACCACCGTCCCGCCGTCACCCGGAATCCCAAGCGCCAATGTCGGGATGAGTGCGCCGCCCGTGACGGCGTTGTTCGCGGTCTCGGATGCGACGAGGCCATCGGGCTCGCCCTTGCCGAAGTTTTCCCGCCGCGGTGAACTGCGCCGCAGGTCAGAATAGCTGACGAACGTTGCCGCCGTCGCGCCTGTGCCCGGCAGGATGCCGATGAATGTCCCGATGACCGAGGCACGAAAGAACTGCGGAATGCGCAACGTGATCTCCCCCACGGCGGGCATGCGGAAGCCGACGTTGGAGACATCCGGTGGCTTCGCTGCAAAGTAGTGCCCTGCGCGATGGAAGACTTCCGCCAGCGCGAAAATCCCGATGAGCACGGGGATCAGGGACAGCCCGCCCATCAATGCCGGTTGCCCAAAGTCGAAACGGGTATAGCCCGTCAGGTCGTCGGTCCCGATCGTGGTCAGCCAAAGGCCGATGACGCCAGCCAGCAGGCCCTTGATCGTGCTGCCGGCGGAAACCCATGCGATGCAGGTCAGCGCGAAGACGATGATCGCGAATATCGCCGCGGGTCCGAATGCGACTGACACCCTTGCCAACAGGGGTGCCGCGAGAATCAGGACCACCAATGAAAACACGCCGCCGACAAGCGACGAAAAGGTGGCCCAGCCAATGGCCAGATCGGCTTTCCCGGCCTTTGCCATGGGATACCCATCCAGCACGGTGGCCGCAGATTGAGGCGTGCCAGGCGTGTTGATCAAGATCGCCGATATGGACCCGCCGTAGACCGATGTCACGTAGATTCCCAGAAACAGGGCTATCGAGGCTTCGGTGGACATCCCGAAGGCAAAGGGGAGCGCCACGATCAGCGCCGCCACGGTTCCAATCCCGGGCAAGGCGCCGGCGATTGTGCCCCAGACCGAGCCGACGATCAACGCAATCAAGACGCTCACGCTGGAAAACTGGGCAATGGCTTGGGCAACCTGGTCCATCAACCCGCTCAGATCTGGTGGAACCAGGGCGACCGCGGCAGCAGCAGTTCAAACCCGAATGTGAACAGCGCCCAAATCGCCAAGGGCGCCAGCACTGCAAGCGCCGTCAACGGAACGGGCTTTCGGTACTGGAACGTCCAGCAAAAGGCCGCAAAGCCCGGAATCGTGGCAAAGACGAAGCCGACCTTGGTGATCGCAAGGCCGGTGGCGCATACGATGACGACAAGGGTCACCATCTGGACCAGCTTGATTTCAGGCGCTTCGGGCGCGGAAGACCGAATGGCCTGAATCAAGGTCACGCCCGCAAGCACGATCCAGATTGCAAGGAAAACGCGCGGCGCAAAGGCCGGCCCGACGTCCCCGCCAAATGTCGGGACGTCAAAGGCATCGCCGAACGTCATGGCGAAGAGCGCGATGCCGGAGACGAGCAATATGCCCGAAACCGAGATGTCCAGCATGCGTGTCACGGTTCCTCGTCGGGAATGCGCCCCGGCCAGCCTCGGCCAGCCGGAGCCTGAAACACTACTTCACGAGGCCGGCGTCTTCGAGAAGCTTGCCGTTCAACTCGAACGCGGTCCGGAAGAACGGGCCAAACTCTTCGGTGCCCATGTAACGGATCAAGCGATTTGCGCCGGCCATGTTCTCCTTGAAACTGTCGGTTTCAACAGCCCTGGCGCAAGCCTCTGACAGGGTGCTGACCACATCATCCGGCGTTCCAGCTTGCGTAAAGAAGCCGAACCAGACCGACACCTGCGTGTCGTATCCAAGCTCTGCCAGGGTCGGCACGTCCGGATGCTGCCCTGACCGCTGGTCAGACAGGATCGCCAACGCTCGCCAGCCGAACTTGGTGCCGAAGTCAGCGAACCAGGCCGTCGCGTCGGCCCGTCCACCATTGATTTCGGTCGCGATGTCGCCACCGCCCTTGGTCGGGATGTACTGGGTCGTGACGCCAAGCTTGTTGTCCAGCGTCAATTGCGCCACATGCGCCATCGAACCGGGACCCGCGCCCGCGAATTTCAGGCCATCGCCGTTGGCCATCGCGATGTAGTCATCGACGGTCCTGACGGGACTGTCTTCGGCCACGACCAGATAGAACGGCCCCTGGCTGACCATGCAAATCGGAGTCCAGCTGTCGGCGTTGTAGCTCGTGCGCTTCAGATGCGGCTGCGTCGTGGTGGTGCCCACGGGCAGGAATCCCAAGTTGTATCCGTTGGGATCAGCCTGGCTCAACTGCGTTGCGCCGACAGTGCCGCCGGCACCTTCCACATTGCTGACAACGATGTTCTGGCCGAGGATTCCTTCCATCTCGGCCGCAAAGAATCGGGCTGGCACATCGGTTCCGCCCCCGGCACCGAACGGTACCAGCATGTTTATCGTGCGTTCCGGATACTCAGCGAACGCAGCGGACGCGGTCAGGGCCAAGCCCGCGACGAGCCCGGCTGACGTGACACTTTTCTTCATCTTTCGTTCCTCCGTGAATGCTGCCTCGAACGATACGAAGCAGAGCGCGACAGCCTAAGTGATATGCCATTGCCCGCTAACAATTGAGTAAGCTATACTGACCGAATGGCGAACCGCACGACCTTGAAAGACGTCGCGCGCGCGGCTGGTGTCTCACAGATGACGGTTTCCCGTGTCGTGCGTGGCGACACGGTCGTTTCGGTCCGGACCAGAGAGCACGTGGAACGCGTCATCGGCAACATGGGCTACGTGCCCAACAAGCTTGCCGGATCGCTGGCTCAGGCCTATTCCAACCAGGTTGCGGTACTGATCCCTTCGCTGGTCAACAACGTCTTTGCGTCCGTGCTCGCGGGCATCACGGAAGAACTCGAAAAGGGAGGGTACAACCCGGTTGTCGGAGTGACCGAATACGATCTTCGAAAGGAGGAAGCCCAGCTGGTTTCGATGATGTCCTGGCGACCGGCCGCGGTCATCCTTGCCAACCTCGTGCACACCGACCGGACCCGTTCCATCCTGAAGAGCACTTCCGTACCCGTGGTTGAAATCATGGATGTCGGCGGCGATCCGATCGACCTGTGCGTCGGCCTCGATCACGAGGCAGCCGCGGCAACACTTGCTGACTACCTGATGGAACGCGGCTACCAGAGGTTTGGGTACCTGGGCTGGCAGACGAACGACTTCGTCGCGGCCGCCCGGTTCAGAGCGTTTCGGGCACGACTGGAAACCCGCGGGTACGGACTGGTTGCGCCCGATGCCTATCATGCGCCGCCCGACATGCCCGCCGGGAAAAGGGGATTGGAGATCCTGCTGTCTGCCGCGCCAAAGACCGAGGTCGTGGCCTTTTCGAACGATACGGCGGCAATGGGTGGTGTGAACTTGTGCCTGGAGTGGGGCATGCGCATCCCGGACGATCTGGCAATCGCGGGCTTCAGCGGCTTGCGAATGGCGCAATGTCTGCCGCAGCCACTTACGACGATTAGGACGCGGCGCCGAGACATCGGAAAGACTGCGGCGCGCAACGTCTTGAAACGCCTGTCAGACACACCCGTGGAGCGAAAGTTGGATCTTGGTTTCGAACTCCTCAAGGGGCAGAGCGCCTAGATTCCTCGCAGGAACGCAACACCAGTCCGCTGGCAGCGGCTTCGGGTCCCCTTCTGACGCGCGACACCCTCGCGCATGCCCGGCCGCGACAGCCAGCCCACAACCGAATGTGCAGCGCGCAATCGAAACCCTGCATTCGTGGCGACCATGGCCTCCGGCAGCGGCATGGTCCCTGCTGCATGACGCACTCGCAGACAACACTGAACACAGCAGTCGGCCACTGTCCGGACATCGGCAAGGGAGGATCCCTTCTCCGGCAACCGCGTGCCATGCCACGAGATCCATGGTCGCGGCAATGCTTGCCGGCCTCAGACCTGCTCCCTGCCTTCCAAGCGCTTCCTGACCACCGCCAAGGCGAACGCGGATGCTTCATCCACGTCCAGGTCGGAGGTGTCCAGGATCACGGCGTCCGGCGCGGGCTTCATCGGCGCGTCACGACGGCCTGCGTCTCGCGCATCGCGCACCCTGGTGTCCTTGAGCACGTCTGCTTCGGTGACATCGTGGCCTGCAGCGGCCAATTCGAGCCAGCGGCGATGCGCCCGGGTGACATCGCTTGCGGTGACAAAGAGCTTCGCACCCGCATCCGGACAGATCACGGTTCCTATGTCCCGCCCGTCCAGCACGGCTCCGCCGTCGCGGCCAGCGAATTCGCGCTGGAACTCCACAAGCGCCTCACGCACTTGCGGCAAGGCCGCAACCTCGCTGGCCGCTCGCGACACCTCGGGCGTCCTCAGGCCATCTCTCTCGACGTCACCGTGACGCAGCGTCGACGCCGCTATCTCGGGAGGGACGCCTTCGAGCGCCCGTCGCGCCACGACGCGGTACAGAAGCCCGGTGTCCAGATGCGCGAACCCGAATTCAGCCGCGATTGCGCGTGCAACCGTGCCCTTGCCGGCTGCTGCCGGACCGTCGACCGCGACCGTGAACTTCACTGCGCGACTCTGGCCGCCGTCACGCCGTGGCGTGACGGACGCATGCGCCAAGGGCCTTCAGACGGCCTTCCTGAGCTCTTCCGCCAGATCGGTCCGCTCCCAGGTAAAGCCGCCGTCCTCGTCGGGCGCTCGCCCGAAATGGCCGTAGGAGGCCGTCCGCTGATAGATCGCCTTGTTGAGCGCAAGATGCTCGCGAATGCCGCGCGGACTGAGATCCATGGCGTTGGAAACGGCGGTTTCGATCTTCGCAGCAGGAACCTCGCCTGTGCCAAAGGTGTCGGCGTAGATCGACAGCGGCTTTGAGACACCGATCGCGTAAGAGAGCTGGATCAGGCACCTCTCCGCAATGCCAGCCGCCACCACGTTCTTGGCCAGATAGCGTGCCGCGTAGGCCGCCGAGCGGTCGACCTTGGTGGGATCCTTGCCGGAAAACGCACCGCCCCCGTGCGGCGCGGCTCCGCCATACGTGTCGACGATGATCTTCCGCCCGGTGAGCCCTGCATCTCCATCCGGACCGCCGGACACGAAGGTGCCGGTGGGGTTCACCCACCATTCGGTGGCATCCGTAAGCCACTCTGCCGGCAGGACCTCGCGGATGTACGGCTCGACGATCGCGCGGATGTCGTCAGGGGTCTGGCTCTCTGATTCGTGTTGGGTCGAGAGCACGATGCTCGTCGCCTCTACCGGCTTGCCGTCTTCGTAGCGAAGCGAGATCTGCGACTTCGCATCCGGGCGCAGAGCCGGTGCGTCGCCGGCCTTCCGCGCGTCGGCGATGCGCTTCAGTATGGCATGGGCGAAGTGGATCGGCGCCGGCATCAGTTCCGGCGTCTCGTTCACGGCGTAGCCGAACATGATTCCCTGGTCGCCCGCACCCTCGTCCTTGTTGCCCGACGCATCGACACCTTGGGCGATGTCAGACGACTGATCGTGCAGGTAGTTTTCGACCTTCAGGTTCTTCCAGTGAAACCCGTCCTGATCGTACCCGATGTCCCGCACGCATTCCCGCGCAATCTCCTCGGCGCGGCTGGATATGGCTTCAGGACCGCGCACTTCCCCTCCGATCACGACCCGGTTCGTGGTGACAAAGGTCTCGCAGGCGACGCGGGCTTCTGGCTCCGCGGCCAGGAAGGCGTCAAGGACTGCATCCGAGATCCGGTCGCAGATCTTGTCGGGATGTCCCTCGGAAACGCTTTCCGAGGCGAAGACGAAATTCTTGCGGTTCATCTGAGGTGCTCCATTGCTTCAATTTCCGTCACGCCAGGAAGCCGTTGTGACGGTCAGACGCCGTTACGACTTTCAGCGAGGCTTGACAATGGGATTGCGCGGCTGACCGAAAAGACCGCGGCAAGACCCATGAGAAGCAGGAGAACGACCGGGAGATCGCCGGTTCGGGCGTAGATCGTAGCCGGGCGCGGGGCCGGCAGCGGCACGTCGACGAAGCCCGATTCGCCGAGCGGGAGCGACGCCAGGACCCTCCCGTCCGGTCCGATGACAGCGGACACGCCGGTATTCGCTGAGCGGACCAGGGGCAGACCCTGCTCGACGGCACGGAACCGCGCCTGCTGAAAATGCTGAAACGGCCCGGAGAAGGCGCCGAACCAGGCATCATTTGTAATCTGCAGAAGATAGTCCGCGCGTTCTCCGGCGCGCCGAACGTGCCTCGGGAAGATCGTCTCGTAGCAGATCATCGGCAACGCCCGCCCGAGCGGCGTCTCGATGAGCGCCACGTCGCTGCCCGCACTGTAGCCATGGCCGTCGCGGGCCGCGAAACCCCTGATCCCGACGCGTTCGGCCAGCCCGCCGAAGGGCATGTACTCGCCGAAGGGCACGAGATGGACCTTGTCGTAGATGTCCGTGACGCTGCCGTCAGCGCCAATCTGAACCATCGAGTTGAAACGGCGCCGCCCGTCAACCCTGTCCACGCCAAAGACGACCGGCGCCCCGTCGGAGGCCTTGGCCATGCGCTCGAGGATCGGCCCTGCCTGGTCAAGCCGGTACGGAAGGGCAGACTCCGGCCAGATGACGAGCGCCACGTCGTTTCCGGGCGCTGCCGTCGACTGCAGCTGGCGGCGCAGGAAGACGTTTGCCTTTTCGGGATCCCACTTTTCGTGCTGGGGCGCATTGGGCTGAACGACACGGATCGTGCCCACATGGGAGTCCGACGGCGCCTGTGCCGCCCGGCCCCCTGCGACAAGGGCCGCAACGCCAAGCAGCGCAAGCATCGTCGCGACCGCCTTGCGTGACGTCGCGACGGGCAGGGCCGACAGGACAAGGGTGAGCGCGGTCAAGCCGTACGGCCCGACAACGCTGGCGCCCATGATCGCCGGTGTTTCGGTCCAGATGTAGCCGGGAAGCACCCAGGGGAACCCGGACAGCAACTTCCCGCGAAGGACCTCGACCAGCGACAGTGACAGCGCCCAGCCAATCGCGCCGCCACCCGTCCGTCCCGAAAGCCACCCGGCAAGCGCCCAAAAGAGGGCGAAACCCGTCGCCACGAGCACGATCGCGAAGGGCGCCATCCAGCCGTGGCGATCGCTGTCGACAAAAAAGGGTTCAGTGATCCAGAACAGGGAAACTGCGAAATAGCCGACACCGCCAAGCCAAGCAGCGATCGCCTTGTTTCTGCCGCCGTCCGCTGAAGCCACGACCCAGGCAAGACCCGTCAGCGCCAGAAGCGCGAGCGGCCACAAGTCGAAGGGGGCGTGACCAGTCGCGGCAACGGCACCGGCGAACGGGGCCAGCGAGAACCTCCAGCGAAACCCCGCGCCAGGGAAAGGTCCGGAGGTTCGGACTCGCATCGCCGTGATTCCGCCTCCGGGCCGGAATCGCGCTGGCATCACTCCGCCGCCTTCGGCAGGTCCAGCCGGATGCGCAACCGCTTGATGTGCCTCGGGTCGGCGTCGATTACTTCGAAATCCGTTCCGTCGGGGTGCTTCACGACCTCGCCGCGGGCGGGCACGCGGCCTGCCAGCATGAAGACCAGGCCGCCCAGCGTGTCGACTTCCTCGTCACCTTCACCGGTCCGCAGCTTGCGACCGGCTTCCTGTTCGAATTCATCGACCGGAGCCTTTGCATAGGCGAGAAAGCTGCCCGATGCCTCCTTGATCCAGAGATCGCCCTCCCCGACGTCATGTTCGTCCTCGATTTCGCCAAGCACCTGTTCGATCAGGTCCTCGATCGTGACCAGCCCGTCAACGCCGCCGTATTCGTCGATGACCAGCGCCATGTGCACCCGGTCTGTCTGCATCTTCTGCAGCAGCACGCCGATCGGCATCGAGTGCGGCGCATAGAGGAGCGGCCTCAGCATCTTGTCGAGGGCAAACCGGTCTTCCGATCCGTTGAAACCGTGCTTCAGCGCAAAGTCCTTGAGGTGCACCATGCCCAGAGGCTCGTCCAGGGTGTCCTTGAACACTGGCAAACGGGTCAGTCCGCTGTCGTGGAAGACCTTCACCAGCTTCCTCTTCCTGATGTCCTCCGGGACTGCGACGATCTCGACCTTCGGGATCATGACATCCTCGACCCTGAGCCGCGTCAGGTTGGCAATGCCGCCTGTCGTGCCGTTGCCCGCGGGAACCACGGTCAGGGATTCGCCCTCGCCATTCCGGTCCGAGCTGCCAGCCAGGGCCCGCAGCCATTGCAGCACGGACCACCGTCTTCCGCCGTCTTCCTCCTGCGCGCCATGCGCCGCGCTAGAAGACGCCTCGCCATTATCTCCCATCAGTCCTTTCCATCACGGTCTTTCGCCGGTCGCCCTTTGCGAATGCGCATCCGGAACCCCGAGCGACTGAAGTATCGCCGTTTCCGTTGCCTCCATCAAGTCGGCATCGGAATCGTCGTCATGACTGTAACCAAGAAGATGCAGCGTCGCATGAACGACCAGGTGCAGAACGTGGGTCTCAAGCGGAACGCCACCTTCCCTGGCCTCCGCCAGGCAGGTCTCGAACGAAATCGCGATGTCGCCGAGTTCCGGGTCGCCCTTCGGGGGGGCCGGACGCACACCGCTCTCGGCCGCAGCGCGTTCGACGGACGGCCACGACAGCACGTTGGTTGGTGCTGGCGTGTCGCGGAACCGGGCGTTCAGCGCAGCAATCCGCGCCGCATCGCACGCAAGGACGGTCACGTGCCAGTCGTCCGCATCAAGGCCAAGCTGTTCCAGCGTCGCCTCGACGGCGCGCGAAGCCAGTGATTCGATGCCGGTTCCGCGCCAACGCGGGTCTTCTGCGATCACGTCCGTGGTCATCGGACCGGGTCTACACGAATGCCTCGAGGGACGCTATGCTGCGCGCATGACCGGAAGTTCCTCCATGTTCAGGAAACGAGTCGAATCAATCTGTGCGCCTCTGCCGGGCGCGGAGGTCTCAGATCCCTGGGGCATGGGGCACGAAGTCTGGAAGGTCCGGGAAAAGATCTTCGCGTGTTCCGGCGTATCCAGGCCCGGCGTGACCGTGAAGACCAGAGACACCGAGACCGCAAGCATGCTCATGGAGGCGGGCATTGGCGCCCGGGCACCCAATTTTCACAAGAGCTGGATTCTCTTGCCGGAGGATGTCTCGGATGACGAGCTCCGGCACCGCCTCGTGACCTCGTACGATCTTGTCCGTGCCGGCCTGGCCCGAAAGGTCCGGGCGACACTTCCGGAACGGCAGGGCTGATCCGGCCTTGAAACCGAGTCGCGCTTGATTCCCGCCATCGATTCGAGCCATCTCATCACATGGGGAACGAGCGCAAGCATGCAGACTGGATAGCGGTCGACTGGGGCACCTCGAACCTGCGGGCGTGGGCGTTCCGGGACGGAAAGGCCGTCGCTAACGCGGCCTCGGGCAAGGGCATGGGAGTGCTGGCACCGGACGCCTTCGAGGCTGCGCTGCTGGACATCATCGACCCCTGGCTTGGCATCGGGCCGACGCGGGTCGTCGCGTCCGGCATGGTGGGCGCGAGGCAGGGCTGGCTGGAAGCTCCCTACGCGACCGTGCCCTGTGCGCCGACGGGCGCAGGTGGCGTTCGGCCCGACGTGGCGGATCCGCGGCTCGACGTGACAATCCTTCCCGGCCTTGCGCAGGACAGGCCCGCTGACGTGATGCGAGGCGAGGAGACGCAGGTCGCCGGATACCTTGCAGGGGATCCCGGATTCGACGGCATCATTTGCCTGCCGGGCACCCACACGAAGTGGGTGCATGTGTCGGCCCGAGAGGTGGTGAGCTTTCGCACCTTCATGACGGGCGAGCTATTCGCGCTGCTTTCCACCGGATCCGTCCTGCGACACTCGGTGGGCGAGGGCTGGGATGACAACGCGTTCGCGGAGGCCGTCGACGATGCCGTGGGCAGGCCGGAAGCAATTGCGGCGCGACTGTTTGCACTGCGGGCGGAGACCCTGCTGGCCGGTCTCGGGAAGGGCACGGCTACGGCACGGTTGTCCGGCCTGTTGATCGGTGCCGAACTCGCGGCTGCACGCGCCTATTGGCTGGGGCGGCGAATCGTCCTGGTGGGCGCAAGCAGGCAGGTCTCGCACTATGCCAAGGCGCTTGGATCTCTCGGTGCACCGACCGAAACCGCGGACGCGACGCAGGCAACGCTGGCGGGCCTTGCCGCCGCCCGCGCCCGAATGCAGGAGGCATCATGAGCCGGCCCCTTGTCGCCATCCTTCGCGGAATCGATCCGGACGAGGCGGTGCCGGTTGCCGAAGCCCTGATCGAGGCCGGGATCGACCGGATCGAGGTCCCGCTGAATTCGCCGTCGCCGTTCAGGTCGATCGAGCGAATGGCGAGAGCCGTGGGCGACAGGGCACTGATTGGCGCCGGCACGGTCCTGACCGAGGCCCAGGTCCAGAACGTCAAGGCCGCCGGCGGGGCGCTGGTGGTTTCGCCCAATTGCGATCCGGCGGTGGTGGCGACCGCGAAGTCACTCGGGATGCAGAGCTTTCCGGGCGTGATGACGCCAACGGAGTGCTTTGCCGCCCTCGCGTCCGGCGCCGACGGGCTGAAGATCTTCCCGGCGTTCCTGATGGGCACGGAAGGGCTGAAGGCGCTGCGCGCGGTGCTGCCCGCCAAGACCCAGGTCTACATGGTCGGCGGCGTGAGCGCGGAGAACTTCGGCGACTGGATTCGCGCCGGCGCAAGCGGCTTCGGGCTTGGAAGCTCCTTGTACGCCCCGGGCCTGGAAGTGGACGAGATTGCGGCCAGGGCAAGGGCGGCGGTGGCTGCCTGGGAGGAATGTGATCGATGAGCGAAGTGTACGACGAGACGGCCTGCGATCTGGGGGAGGGCCCGCTCTGGCATCCCGGGCGCCAGCAGCTCTACTGGTTCGATATCCTTGGAGCGCGTCTCCACACGCGGGAGGACGGGCGATCACGCAGCGTGCAATTCGACGAGCTGGTGTCTGCCGCCGGATGGGTGAGCGACACAGAGTTGCTGATCGCCTCGGAAACCCGGCTGTTCCTGTTCGATGTCGAACGCGAGCGCTGCGAAGATGTCGAGGGACTGGAGGCCGGTGATCCGGATACGCGGTCGAACGACGGACGCGCCGACCCGTGGGGAGGGTTCTGGATCGGGACGATGGGGAAGCGCAAGGGTCGCGGCGCGGGAGCGATCTACCGCTACTACCGCGGCGAGTTGCGCAAGCTCTACCCTGGCATCACGATTCCGAACTCCATCTGCTTTCGGCCAAGCCTCGCGGGCGCGTTCTTCGCCGACACGCCGACGGGCAAGATCATGCGGCAGGATCTCGACGCTGGTCACGGCTGGCCGGAAGGTGACCCTACGGTGTTTCTGGACCTGACCGCCGACGGGCTGCACCCGGACGGGTCGGTCGTCGATGCCGCAGGCAATCTCTGGAACGCGCAGTGGGGTGCATGGCGGGTTGCATGCTACGGCCCCGACGGGAACTTCCAGACGGCAGTGGAGTTCGACGCGGCACACACGTCCTGTCCGGCCTTTGGCGGCCCGGGGCTTTCGACGCTCTATTGCACGACGGCACGGGAAGACCTGAGCGAGGTGACCAAGGTGCGCTCCGACAGGCACGGCATGACCTTTGCCGAGGCTGACGCAGGGATCGGCCAGGCCGAACACCGGGTCCTGCTGTAGCTGGACGTGCGACGCCACGGACGGTGTCTCGCTTGGTCGCCGGGTCGCCGTGCATGTTCGGAACCGAGGCCGCGAGGCGTCTCAGCTCAATCCTCGGACGGCGTCATGAGACCCATCATGGCGCCGGTCGGATCCTCGACGATGGCGATACGTCCCACTGTCCCGACATCGAAGGGCTGGCGATGAACCTTGGCGCCGGCGGCTTCCGCGGCCCCGGCGGCGGCATCGACGTCGTCCACCGCGAAATACGTGAACCAGTGCGCCGGGACACCGTCCAGTTCCATGCCGCTCATGTCCATCATGCCGGCAACCATCTCGTCGCCAAGCTTGGCGACCGTATAGTCCCCCTCTCCGCCGGGAACGGGCGTCGTCTCGAATGTCCAGCCACAGGTTGCGCCGTAGTACGCCTTGGCACCTTCCACGTCGCGGGTCATCAGCTCGTTCCACCAAACCTTTCCATGATGCTCAGACACCGTTCAACCTCCCTTGTCAGACCTTGCGTTGCCTTGCGCCACCACATGAAACTGCAGTGACGCCGGCCATTGGGCATCTCAATAGAATCTTTGTCACGACTGCCGCAACCGGCTTGGATCGCCAAACGCCGGCCCTCTTCAGGATTTTCCCGGCAAGATCCCTGAAATCCGATCGGGCAGTCCGGACCATGGATGCATGTCCACCGATCGTGCCATCTGCCGGAGGAAACCGAAAGGCGGGCTTCCTCGCTTCCTGCACAAGCGGGACAAGGCTCCAGCAATGTTTCAAGGACGCAAGGCAATGCGGATCCTGACCGCGGCTGATCCGCGAATCTGACAATGGGTCTTTCAAGGCCGCGGCGACACGTTCGGCCGGAATCCAGCGGTGCGCCACAGTCGATTTCGGCGGGAACGATCAGGGGAGTGCGGTCTGTTCCCGTGCGGTCATCCGCTTTCGGCGACCGGAAGACTGCGGAACGCCCAGTCGTTGTAACCGGTCTCGCCACGGTACCAAAGAACTTCGGAACCCGGTTCCTCGTCGTGGTTCCAGCGAGGTCGGAGACCTTTCTGGCCACTCTCCAGCACGAGGCGTCGCCGCTTCTGGCTGAGGCGAATGCGCTCGGCCAATGCAGCGCTGTCCCAGCGCCGCGTGACCAATGCCCGAAGTCTTTCCTCGGCGTCTGCATGCCCGGAGATTCCCGAGAGATTCCGTCGCTCGTTCGGGTCGCCCTCCACGTCGAACAGAAGCGGGGGATCGTCAACCGAATGGATATACTTGAAGCGTCCCTGCCGAACCATGAAGATCGGTGCAGTAGCGGCCTCGGCGAGGTATTCGGCGTAGATGGGCCGGTCAGGTTCCGGGTCCTCCAGCTTGGTAGAGAGGTCTTCGCCGTCGAGCGGCTCGACCGGGGAGGTCCATCCGCCGCCTTCGGCAAGTCCCATGAAGGTCGGCAACAAGTCCACGAGCGACACGGGCGTCGTCGCGCGGCCTGAAGAGAAGGCCTCGCCGGCGATGATCAGGGGCACCTTCAGGGAAGGTTCGAAGAAGTGCTTCTTGAACCACATGCCGCGCTCGCCCAGCATTTCACCGTGATCAGACGTGAAGACGATGACGGTGTTGCTGCGCTGCCCTGTCCGGTCCAGCGTATCGATCAATTGTCCGATCATCTTGTCGAGATAGCTGATCGAGCCGTAATACGCGCGCCGCGCCGTCAGGACATCGTCATCCGAGAATCGGACATTCAACATCCCGAAGTCCGACAGAAGCCGCACCGAATGTGCATCATGCTGGTCTTCCGGCAGCGCCGGCACCGCGGGCAAGGGGATATCGACGTCCCCGTACAGGTCCCAGAACTCCTTCTGGCAAAAGTAGGGTTCATGCGGATGCGTGTAGGAGACCTGGAGGAAGAACGGGCGGTCGTCCACTGACCGTGCGACATCGTAGAGATGCTGCACCGCCTGAAAGGTCACGAGATCGTCGAAGTCGATCTGCACTGAACGTTCGCACACGCCAGCAATCGTCACGGACCGGGCATCGTTCGTGTCTCGCTCCCCTTCGTCACCCCAGTTCGGCACCCAGGAAAAGTCGGCGGGGTAGAGATCGGGGGTCAGGCGGCGCTCGAAGCCGTGGTGCTGGTCGGGACCGATGAAGTGCATCTTGCCGGACAGCGCGGTCTGGTAGCCGGCGGCGCGCAGGTAGTGCGCGTAGGTCGGAATCGCGGCGGGCAGTTCGGCTGCATTGTCGTAGGCCCCGATTCCCGAACAGAGCCTTCCCGTCGCCATTGATGCGCGTGACGGCGAACAGAGCGGGAAATTGCAGTATGCGGTCTGGAACACGGTACCTTCCATGGCCAGCCCGTCCAGGTTCGGTGCCTGGCAGATCGGGTCGCCGTAGCATCGCAGGAACTGAGCGGCCAACTGGTCGACCTGGATGAACAGGATGTTTGGTTTCATGGGAGGCGCTGTCCGGAAAATTGTCGACAATCATACTATCCAAGTTCTACAGTCCGGCAAGTGTGGATTCGGCAGCGTTCGGGGGCGTGCGCGAATGGAATGGAACTTCCTGGCGGTTCTGAGGGACTTTGATCTCTTGATGCTGGGCCTTCTGAACACGGTGAAAGTCACTGGCCTCGCGCTCCTGTTCGGCGTTCCCCTCGGGCTGGCACTCGCCCTCTCTCGCCTTTCGACCTTCCGAATCCTCTCAGGCATCGCCGGCTTCATCGTCGAGTTCTTCCGCACGACTCCGCCGCTGGTGCAGCTGTTCTGGTTCTTCTTCGCTCTGCCGATCCTGATTGATGTACGCATGACTCCGCTGATCGCTGCAGTCGTGACTTTCTCAATCCAGTCTTCGGCGTTCTTTGCCGAGATTTTCCGGGGCGGCATCCTGTCGATCGACAAGGGACAGTGGGAGGGCGCCAAGGCCATCGGCATGACCTACGGCCAATGCCAGCGCCGGATCATCCTGCCACAAGCGATCAAGCGGATGATCCCGGCATTCATGGAGCGCTCAATCGAGCTGTTGAAGACAACGACGCTGGTCTCGACCGTGGCCTATACGGATCTCATGTTTCAAGCCAACGAGCTGGCACAAAAGACCTTTCGCCCGCTTGAGGTCTACACCATCGTCGCGGCGATCTACTTCGTCCTGATCTTCCTCTTCAGCCAGTTCTCCATTGCGGTCGAACGCCGCCTTGCAAAGTCCGGCGAAGGGACGGTGCGCTGATGGCCCACAACTGGGACTTTGCCACGATCCTGCAGAACTGGCCCGTTCTCTGGGTCGGCATCAAGGGAACGGTGTTCATTTTTTTCATCACCGTAGTCCTTGGCCTCGGCGGCGGGCTGATCGTCGGTATCGCGCGCTACTCGAAGTCGCCTTTCGTCAGTTGGCCTGCCCGCGCCTTTGTGGAGGTCTTCCGCAACACGCCCGTGCTCGTCCAGATCATCTGGTTCTACTACGCTTTTCCGATCCTGACCGGGATCGAGACCGATCCTTTTCTTGCCGCTGTCCTTGGCATTTCGCTCAACACCATGGCGTTTTCCGCCGAGATCTACCGGGCGGGCATCCAGTCCATCAACCGGGCCCAATGGGAGGCCGGCAAGGCCATCGGCATGAACTACAACCAGACCCTGCGCCGCATCATCCTGCCCGTCGCGGTCAAGCGCGTCCTTCCCGCGCTGACCAACCGGGGCATCGAGGTCTTCAAGATGTCCACGCTGGCATCCGTGGTCGGCTACGTCGAGACGCTCAACCAGGCCAAGCTGATCTCGGACCTGAATTTCAACCCGATCGAAAGCTACACGGCCGTGGCTGTCATCTTCTTTGTCGTGCTCTATCCCGTGGTCCAGGGAACCTACGTGCTTGAGCGCATGTTGCGAAGGGGCGATTGATGTCCGAGATTCTCCGCATCGAGAACCTGCACAAGAGCTTCGGCGACCTGGAAGTTCTGACGGGCATCGACCTGACCGTGCAGTCCGGGGAAACCGTGGTTCTTCTCGGATCTTCGGGTTCGGGCAAGTCCACCATGCTGCGTTGCGTGAACTTCATGGAGACGCCGACCGAGGGAAAGATCCACTTGAACGGCGAGTTGATCGGTACGGAGCGTGGCGGCCGGATGCGCTACCGCGAAGCCGAGCTCTGCGCGCTGCGCGCGCGGATCGGCATGGTCTTCCAGCACTTCAACCTGTTCCCGCACATGACGGTTCTCGAAAACGTCATGGAGGGCCAGGTCATCGTTCTGGGCCGCGGGAAGCCCGAAGCGCAGGACAAAGCCATGGCGCAGCTCGACCGTGTCGGCCTCGCCGAGAAGGCCGCCGAGTACCCCGCGCGCCTGTCCGGCGGGCAGAAGCAGCGCGTGGCCATCGCGCGGGCGCTGGCAATGGACCCTGAAGTGATGCTCTTCGACGAAGTGACCTCGGCGCTCGATCCCGAGCTGGTGGGCGAGGTGCTCAAGACCATCCGGCAACTCGCCGAAGATGGCATGACCATGCTCTGCGTCACGCACGAGCTCGGCTTTGCCTATCACGTTGCCAACCGCGTGCTGTTCCTGCACGAGGGCAAGATTCTGGAGCAGGGCGAGCCTCAGAGCATTCTGAAGGCTCCTGCAACCGACCGAATGAGCGAATTCCTGGAAGGGCATTCGCTCTTCAAGCTGCCGGATTGACGGCAGGCCAACCTAAACACGGAAAGGACCTAATGATGAAACTGCTGAAACGAACGGGGGCCGCTCTACTTGCCGTCCTTGCCGCGCTTTCGCTTGCAATCGGCGCGGCGCAGGCGCAATCGACCTGGGACAGGATCCAGGAAACCGGCAAGTTGCGCATGGGGGTCACGCAGGCTCCGCCATGGTATTCGAAGAATCCGGCCACGGGCGAGTGGGAAAGCGGGCTGATCGTCTCCATCGGCAAGTCGATGGCCGAGGAACTGGGGGTGGAGCTTGAAATGTTCGAGGTCACCTGGGCCACCGCCATCGCGGCGCTCCAGGCCGACAAGATCGACATGATGTTCCTGGATGCCACGCCCAAGCGGGCTATGGTAGTGGACTATCCGAAACAGCCGCTGCTCTACATCTCGCTGGCGGTGCTGGCCGACGACGAGCTTCCGGTTTCGACCTGGGATGACCTGAACAAGCCCGAAGTGACGGTGGGCGTGCCGCAGGCGACCTCGATGGATGCCTTCCTGACGCGCACCATCCCGAACGCCGACATCCAGCGCTTCCCGGACAACGGTGCCGCAATCGCCGCGTTCCAGTCGGGGCGTGTCGACGCAGTGTCGCTGTTCCACCCGCCGCTCCTGGCCGCACGCCAGAAACTGGGCCGAGGGCAACTGGTCATTCCAACGCCGGCCTTTTCGTCGCCGTCTTCAATCGCCGTGCGCCGCGAAGACGACAAGACCTTCCGCGACTGGGTCGATCACACGATCTTCTACTACTACGAGACCGGCCGCACGCAGCGCTGGTACGAAGAGTTCCTGAGCGAATTCGGCCTTGACCCGAAGGCCTCGCCGGTCATTCAGCGCGAACTCCTGTTCAACAACTGAGACCACGTGCGGCGGCGGCACCATGGCCGCCGCCGCAGATCAAGGTGCCTGCATGAATAGTCCCGCCGAAGTCCCGTTCCGCGATGCGGCTGGCCATGACCATAACGGCCAGGTCCTGATCTGCGTCAATGGTGACATCCTTCGGCTGAACGATGTCGAGATGCCCGGATGAACAAGTCCGCGGCCCCTCTCAGTCCAGTCGAAGACCGGACCCTGCGCGAACAGGTGCGGCGCCAGGTTCTTGACAGGGTTCTGGACGGCCATTTCAAGCCGGGGCAGAAACTGGTGGAGACCGCGCTGTCGTCACAGCTTCGGGTGAGTCGCGCGCCCCTGCGCGAAGCGCTTCGGGAACTCGTGGACCAAGGCATACTCGTCAGCGAACCCTACAAGGGGTTCCGCGTCCGCCCGGTATCCGAGCGCGACCTGACGGAACTCTACTCGATGCGGACCGCGCTTGAGAAATTCGCATTCACCCTGGCCTGGCCGCTACGTACGGCTGACAGCCTTGAGCTGCTCGGCAAAAGATATGCCGCGTTGATGGCCGTCCACCGCACCCGAGACCAGGCCCGTGCGATCGAGCACGAAATCGCGTTTCACAGCTGGGTCTACGAGACGACAGACCATCGCCTTCTCATGGCCCATTGGTCCCGTCTGTCGCAGCTCGTGCGCATCTACATGTCGCTCCACCATAACTTGCACGGTTCGCACGGGGTCTTCGGCAAGATGACGGCGCGCTACCGCGAACTCGCGAATGGCGACAGCCTGGACGCCATGCTTTCCCACATAGACGAACACATGGCTCAGGGCTTTGATTCCGTCCTCAAGGCTCTGAGATAGGCGGCGACGCTTCAAGAGGGGAACTTCTGGCCAATCCCCTTTGCCACGCGGGTCCTCGAGATGACCCGCATGAAGCATCCGAGCCGCGGATTCCATGTCCATCCACTTCCCTCGCCCGCTGCAAGGTGGCGACAGCCATGACAGGCGCGGCAAGCAGAGTCCCGGATGAACCAGGCAGTGCGCACTGATCCGATGCATCGTAAGCGTCATTTTGATCCCATACCGGGATTCGGGTTGACGGCAGGCTCGTTCCGGGATCCGGGCTGAACGCCGCGGTCAGTGATTCCCGGCGCTGGCTGCGAAGTTCCAGGGCAGCAGCTCGTGGATCCTCGACATCGGGTGTCCGGCGGCGATCCTCTCCAGCACGTGCCTGAGCCAGGCGTACGGCTCGACGCCGTTCATCTTGCAGGTCTCGATGAGCGTCGCGGCGCGGGCCCACGAGACGGCGCCTTCGTCGTGGCCGGCGAACAATGCATTCTTTTTCGTCAACTTCAGCGGACGGATCCGGTTCTCCACGAAGTTCGTGTCCATCTCGACGCGGCCGTCGTGCAGGAACACCAGGAGGCCGTCCCAACGGTTGGCGAAGTAGGCCAGCTTCTCACCGAGGCGCGAGCGCGGCGACACCCGAGAGCGCTGCTCGTCGAGCCAGACCCCGAAGGCGTTGACCAGCGGCGCCGACTCCGTCCACCGCACGAACTGGCGCGTCGCCGGATCCTCGCCACGGATCCTGTCCTCGATCGCGTAGAGCCGCGCGATCCGGTCCAGGCCCTCCCTGGCGATCGGCGAGCCGCTGGAATCGTGGATGTCGTGTATGCCGCGTCGACCGTGGGTCCAGCAGTACGAAAGGGTCAGCGCCCCGCCGGGGCGGTCATGCCGGCGCAGCCGGTTGTACCCGGAATAGCCGTCCACCTGCAGCGTCCCGGAGAACCCTTCGAGCAGGGCCTCGCCATGCTTGCCGCCGCGCCCGGGCGCGTAGCCGTAGACGACGCCCGGCGGGTCCGAGCCCGACCATGGCCGCTCGTCGCGCACCATCGTCCACATGTACCCCTGCTTGGTCTTGCCGCGCCCGGGGTCGAGAACCGGAACCGGCGTCTCGTCCATGCCGAGCTTGCCCGACGCCTTCAGGTCAGCCGCCAGGCAGTCCACGAGCGGGCGGAGATGGAACGACGCCTTGCCGACCCAGTCGGCAAGCGTCGCGCGGTTGATCTCGATCCCCTGGCGCGCGAAGATCTGCGCCTGGCGGTAGAGAGGAAGGTGGTCCGCGAACTTCGAGACGATCACGTGCGCCAGCAGCGCCTCGGTCGGAAGCCCGCCCTCGATCAGCGCGGGCGGGGCCGGTGCCTGGACCACGCCGCCGCCCTTGCACCTGTTGCAGGCGTAGCGCGGGCGAACCGTCTCGATCACGACGCACTTCGCGGGGACGAAGTCCAGCCGCTCGCTGCGGTCCTCGCCGATCTTTGCCATCTCGCCGCAGCCGCAGGGGCAGAGCGTGCTCTCGGGCTCGATCACCTCGGTGCGGCGCTCGACATGCTCCGGAAAGCGGAGCCCGGAGCGGGCCGGGCGCTTCCGCCGGCGGCGGGTCGCGCTTCCCTCGTCCTCGCAGTCTTCGGCGGGAGGCTCGACGTCGGCCTCGGCGGCCGCGATCCCGAGGTCCTCGAACGACAGCTGGCGATCGTCGGGAGGGAGCTTCTCCGACTTCTTGCCGAAGAGGAGCTTCCGGAACTCGTCGTTGATGTATTCAAGGCGACGGATCTGCTCGGAGAGGTCCGCGTTCTCGGCTCCAAGCCGCGCCGTCTCGGATGCAAGGCGCTCGGCTTCAACCTTCTGGCGCTTCGCGCGTTCCTGCGCCGTCCGGCGCGCCGAGCGCTCCTTGTCCAGCCGGGATTCCACCTCGGCAAGGGCCGCGGAGACAACCGCCATGGGAACCGAGCCGTCGGCGCCGGGGGTGATGGAAGGCAGGGCCGTCATGACGCCGCATGTAGCGTAACGGCTCCCGCCTGGCAACAGGATGTGCTGCTTCTTGGGCTATTCCGCCGCAAGCGGGCGGATAGCCGGCCGCGCATGGACCCGGCGCCAGTCCAGTCCCTCGAACAGCGCCTCGTACTGGCCGCGCGTGAGCCGCATCGCGCCGTCCCGGATCCCGGGCCAGGCGAAGCGGCCCTGCTCCAGCCGCTTGTAGACCAGCACCAGGCCGGTCCCGTCCCAGGCCAGCATCTTCAGCCTGTCGCCCCGCTTCGACCGGAACACCACGATCACGCCGGAATGGATGTCGACGCCCAGCTCCAGCGCCGCGGTCGCCGCAAGCGCGTCGTGGCCGCGGCGAAAGTCCACCGGCCGGGTCGCCAGCAGGATCCGTTGCGAGCCGGGAATGATCATCGCGCCCGCTCCAGCCCCGAGGCCACCGCGACGATGCGCTCCACGGGGCAGTCCCAGGGAAGCCGCACCACGACCTCCCCAGCCTCGACGGTGACCGAAGCCGATGGTGCCGGACCGTCAATGTGTAGGGCCATGGGCGCGTCCGCGCCGGCCGGGGGCGTTCGGGTCGCCGGCGCCGCAGCCTCCGGAACGGGCCCGAGCTTGCCCTCCCGCGCCAGGGCGCGCCATTCGGAGAGCGTTGACCGGGCCACGCCGTGACGCCTCGCCGTCAACCTGAGCGAGCCGCCGGGCGCGAAGCTCTCCGCGACGATCCGCACCTTCTCGGAGAAAGGCCAGCGCCGCCGCGCCGGATGGCTGCCGGCATCGGAAGCGGCGACCGGCGCGGACGTCGAGGGGTCGGCGCCTTCGCCGACGACAACGGGCACCACGGCGGGCACCGCCGGAACCCCCGGCACGGGGCCAAGCTCGCCCCGCACCGCCTGCCTGCGCCACTGGCTGAGGGTCGAGGCCGTCACGCCGTGGCGCGTCGCAACGTCATTGACCGAAACGCCGGGCACGAAACTCTCCGAAGCGATCCGGGCCTTCTCGGAATCAGGCCAGCGACGACGCCTCGGATCAGGGTCAGGGTCGCATTGAGTGGCCGGCGCCTCATCAAGGCCGGCTGCCGCAACGCCCGTTGCGGTCAGGGAAACATCCGTCATCAAAATACCTCCGGGAAAGTTCAGCTTCGTGGCGAGCACTGAAAGCGAAAATCGCCGGGCGGGAAACGGCGCCGAGGTATGGGCTCAAAATGACGCTTACGATGCATCGACAGCCGGACTTGTCCACGCCGCGCCATCGCGCCGATGCACAGGTTGCCAGCCTGACCCGCTCGTGAGATGAGGGTCCTCGCCTCAATCCCGGAACTGGCGAGATCAACCAGATGCCCGAATTCCACGCACCAGACGGCGCGCGTCTCCACTTTGCCGACGCCGGCGATGGCCTGCCGGTCCTCGCACTTTCCGGCCTCACGCGAAACGGCAGCGACTTCGACTATCTCGCGCCGCACCTCGCGGACACCGTGCGTCTCATCCGCCTGGACTATCGGGGCCGTGGAAGGTCCGAGTGGACAGGCCCGGAAACCTACACCGTTTCCGTCGAAGCGGGGGACGCGATCGCACTCCTCGACCATCTCGGGCTGGACCGCGTCGCGGTCATCGGCACGTCGCGCGGCGGATTGATCGCCATGTTGCTCGCCATCGTCGCCAAGGAGCGCCTTCTCGGGGCCTGTCTCGTGGACATCGGCCCAGAGGTCGCCGCGTCCGGTCTTGACGCCATCCGCAACTATGTCGGCAAGAACCCGACGCAGGGGACATTTGCGGAAGCGGCAGAGATGCGTGCCAAGCTGATGAAGGGCTTCGTGGGCGTGCCCGAGAGCCGCTGGGAAGAAGAGGTTAGGAGGCACTACGCGGCATCGCCGGGCGGGCTGAAGATCAACTACGACCCGGCGCTTCGCGACGCCTTCCTTTCCGCCGCCTCGGCGCCCGCGCGGGATCTCTGGCCCATGTTCGATGCGCTCGCAGGCCTTCCGGTCGCGCTGGTCCGCGGCGCGAATTCCGACATCCTTGCCCCCGAGGTCGCCCGGGAAATGTGCCGCCGTCGCCCCGACATGACTTTCGCCGACGTGCCTGATCGCGGCCACGTGCCCTTCCTTGACGAGCCGGAATCGCTGGCGACCATGCGGGAATGGATCGGCAGGCTGCAATGAACATCGATCGAATCGTCGCCGCAGGCGAAAGGCTTGCGGGTCGCGCGCTTTGCACGCCGCTTCTGAGCGCGCCGCTTCTGGACGAATCGGCCGGTCGCCGCGTCTTCGTGAAGGCCGAATGCCTGCAGCGGACGGGATCGTTCAAGTACCGCGGTGCGCGCTCGGCCCTCTCCGCGTTGTCCGGACCTGACAGGGAACGGGGCGTGCTTGCCTTCTCGTCCGGCAACCATGCGCAGGGCGTCGCCTGCGCGGCGCGCGAAATGGGCGTTCCCGCCGTGATCGTCATGCCAAGCGACGCGCCGGCGCTCAAGATCGCCAATACGCGGGCCTATGGCGCCGAAGTCGTGCTTTACGACCGGGCAACTGAGGATCGCGATGCGATCGGCACGAAGCTCGCCGACGAGCGCGGCCTGGCGCTCGTCAAGCCCTTCGACAACGAGGACGTGATCGCCGGACAGGGCACCTGCGGCCTCGAGATCGCGGAACAGGCATCCGAAGCAGGCATCGGGGAGGCTGACGTTCTTGTCCCGTGCGGCGGCGGCGGCCTGAGCTCGGGCATTGCGCTCGCTCTCGAGGCCCTCGCGCCGCGTCTTCGCGTTCGCCCGGTGGAGCCGGAAGGGTTTGACGACGTCGCGCGGTCCCTGATCGCCGGCACCCCTCGGACCAACGCGAGAATGGCCGGATCGATCTGTGACGCCATCGTCACGCCCGCACCGGGCCAGTTGACTTTCCCCATCCTGCAAAGGCTCTGTGGCCCTGGCATTGCCGTGCCGGACGAGGATGCGCTTCGTGCCGTTGCAGCGGCCTTCGTCCGGCTCGGAACCGTGCTTGAACCTGGCGGCGCGGTTGCGTTGGCCGCCGCCCTCTACCATGGCGAGGACGAAAGGGACGTGATTGTCGTGGCGTCCGGCGGCAACGTGGATCCGACCGTCTTCCGGAACGCGCTGGACCGGCTTGGCAAAACTGATTGACGCTGGCAACCATGCACGCGCAGAGTGCCGCCGGGGAAAGGGCATCCATGAACATCTGCCGACTTGAACATGTCGACCTGCATTTCCGCGAGGACGGCGATCCCGACGGAGCGGCGGTCGTGTTTTCCAACTCGCTCGGCACGGACTGCAGGCTCTGGGACCCCATCCTTCCATTCCTGCCGCCAGGCCTTCGCCTGGTCCGTTACGACATGCGGGGGCACGGACTCTCGTCCTGCCCGGAGCCTCCGTACCCCATGGGCGCCCTCGTCGCCGATGCGGAAGCGCTGCTCGACCATCTGGGCGTTCGGGACGCGGTCTTCGTCGGATGCTCGATCGGGGGCATGATCGCCCAAGGCCTGGCGGTGAAACGGTCCGACCAGGTTCGCGCCATGGTCCTGTCGAACACGGCCGTGAAGATCGGCACGACGGAAATTTGGCAGGAGAGGATCGACGCCGTCAAGTCCGGAGGAATCGAGTCCCTTGCCGACGCCGTCATGGAACGCTGGTTCTCACGCGAATTCCGGAACACGCCCGGCCTCGTCGCCTGGCGGAACATGCTGACCCGTCAGCCGGATGACGGCTACATCGGCGGCTCGGCCGCGATTTCGGGAACCGACTTCCATGCGACGACGGCGAACCTGACCTTGCCGACGCTGGTCATCGCCGGAAGCGAGGACGGCTCGACGCCGCCGGACCTGGTTCGCGAGACTGCCGGGCTCGTCGACGGCAGCCGGTTCGTGCTGATCCGGCAGGCCGGGCATCTTCCAATGGTGGAGAGGCCCGAGGAATTCGCCGGGCATCTCACTGCGTTTCTGGAGGACCTCGGGCGTGGCTGAACCATCGGAACCGGCAGGAAGGCGGGCCCATGTCACCGAGCGACTTGTTGTTCCATTGCGCGAAATCCCTGTCGTGTTCCGGCAGCGCGCGGCTGGGCGTTGCATACGGGAGGTGCGCCATGGCCGATCGGCATGAGCCTTGCACGAAGGCCCGCAGCGCGGTCCTGGGCGACAGCCATGTGGATCGGGCAGATGCCGCGAAATGACGCCCGCGCCGCGACGGAGGCGCCCGTCCTGGGCGCCCGCGAGACCAGGCGCACGCTTGCGGGCGCGGCGGAAGTCACTCATCCCGAAATGAACTTCGAGGGCGTGTTCAGCCCGGAAGGCCAGATTGGCACGGCGCCGGCTGACGCACGAGCACCCACGCGTGCAGCAGGGCGCGGAGGAGAACGCCCATGAGCCGGATCAAGGCAGCCGTCTGTCGCGCTTTCGGAGAGCCGTTGACCGTCGAGGAGCTGGAGCTTGCCCCGCCGGGCACAGGCGAGATCGAAGTGGCAATCAAGGCCTGCGCGGTCTGCCACTCGGACATTGCCTACGCCGACGGTGCGTGGGGCGGGAGACTGCCTGTCGTCTACGGTCACGAGGCCTCGGGCGAGGTGGCAGGTATTGGCCCCGGCGTCACGGGATTCCGGCCTGGAGACAAGGTCATCGTGACGCTCATCAAGTCATGCGGCACCTGTCATGGGTGCGCGACCGCGCGGCCCGCACTGTGTTCAGGATCGCGGCATGCGACACCGCTGAGGGGACCGGACGGCGAACGTGTCCTGCGCGCAATGTACTGCGGGGCCTTTGCGGAAAGGACCGTAGTGCACGAGAGCCAGGTTGCGCGCGTTCCGGGCGAGATCCCGCTTGACTCGGCTGCCCTGCTCTCATGCGGGGTCATCACGGGCGTGGGCGCGGTGATCAACGCCGCGAGGCTCAGGCCTGGCGAGAACGCCGTCGTCATCGGGGCCGGCGGCGTAGGTCTCAATGCCATACAGGGTGCACGGCTTGCAGGCGCAGGCCGGATCGTCGCCATCGACCTGATTCCGAAAAAGCTGGAGGATGCATGCGCCTTCGGAGCGACGGACGCCATCCTGGCGAGCGATGGCAACCCGGTGGAAAAACTCCATGCCCTGCTAGGGAAAGGGGCGGACGCGGTCTTCGTCGCCGTGGGCGCAACTGCCGCTTTCAACAGTGCGCCGTCCCTTCTTGCGCCCGGCGGTCGGGTCGTTCTGGTCGGCATTCCCCCATCCGGCGAACTGGCCTCCTACGACCCCGACATTGTCGCAAGCGCCGGACAGATGCTGCTTGGTGCCAAGATGGGTGACACCGTGCTTGCCCGAGACATCCCCTGGTTGACCGAACTCTATCTGCAAGGCCGCCTCAAGCTTGACGAGCTGATCACGGGACGTTGGAGTCTTGATCAGGTCAACGAGGCGATCGCGGACACGAAAGCTGGCAAGGCCAGGCGAAACGTCATCATGTTCCAGTAGCCGGCATCCATGCGCGAAGGACATTTGCCTCGAATGCGAACCGGCCTTGACCGACGCCCATGCATCCTCTGGATCCGAACCGTGATCAGTGATTGGCTGACCCGGCATTTCCGCTGCCGCTCATTGGAGGCACTCTCTCTTGCGACTTGATGATCTTGACGTGATCGTTACGGCTCCTCCTGCACCGGGATGGGGCGGGCGCTACTGGATCCTGGTCAAGGTCACGACCGAAGACGGCATCACCGGATGGGGCGAGTGCTACGCAAGTTCGGTCGGGCCGGATGCAATGACCGCCGTCATCCGGGACGTGTTCGAGCGGCACATGCAGGGCGAGGCGCCGGTCAATGTCGAGAAGATGTTCCGGCGCACGTATTCCAGCGGATTCACGCAGCGCCCCGACCTGACGGTCATCGGCGCGTTTTCCGGGCTCGAAATCGCGTGCTGGGACATTCTCGGCAAGGCACGGGACTGCCCGGTGTGGGAGCTGCTGGGCGGTCGCATGAACGACCGGGTCAGGGCCTATTCCTATCTCTACCCTCTCCGGCATCACGACGTGCCCAGGTTCTGGGGCGATGCGGACATGGCGGCGGAGTCCGCCCTCCATCTCGCGGATCAGGGCTACACGGCGGTCAAGTTCGACCCGGCGGGCCCCTACACCATGCGGGGCGGACACCATCCGTCGCGCTTCGACATCGAAACCTCGGTGCAGTTCTGCGCGCGCATTCGCGAGGCGGTCGGGCCGCGCGCCGACCTCCTGTTCGGCACGCACGGACAGTTCAATCCGGCGGGCGCAATCAGGCTCGCGCGTGCCATCGAACCCTTCGACCCGCTTTGGTTCGAGGAACCGGTGCCCCCTGACGCGCCCGAGTCCCTCCGCCAGGTTGCACGGGCGACCTCTATCCCGATCGCGACGGGCGAGCGGCTGGCGACGCGAACCGAGTTCGCGGCAGCCCTTTCAAGCGGCGTGGCGATACTGCAGCCGGCGCTCGGGAGAGCGGGCGGCATCTGGGAAGGGCGGAAAATCGCGGTCCTTGCCGAATCCGCAGGGGCGCAGCTTGCACCGCATCTTTATGCAGGTCCGGTGGAGTGGGCGGCGAACCTGCATCTTTGCGTCTCGATTCCGAACCTCCTGATCGCGGAAACCATCGAGACGGCGTTTCACGACAGGCTCATCAAGGGCACGATCCGCGTCGAGGACGGCTACGTCCCGGCACCGGTGGGTCCGGGACTGGGCATCGACGTGGACGAGGCACTGGCGCGAAAGCACGCCTATGCCGGCGATCACCTGCATCTCGAAATGCAGGAGGACCCCCCGCGCTACGATCGCACCCAGCTGTTTGAAGGCGGCGCGCCAGTCGGCAAGGCACCGTAGTCCCCGCAATCCATGTCCGCACGCTCGACCGCTTGTTCTCCAGCGGTCACGCGTCCGGACGGGTCCGGTTCTTCGAGCGATTCGGCCTCACCAGGGCCGGTGCATTGCAAACTGCGCGCTTCAGGACTCCTTCCGATCTTCCATTCGCTCAAGCATTGCGGGCACGTCAATCAGAGGAACCACCACTCCATCCCGCCGGGATTGTCGTTCTGCACCTCCATAGACAGCGAACTTGGTGGTGATGTCGGGCAGTTCCTTCGCTACCCGGTTGAGCGAATCGAACCAGTTGGAGGCGACCGTCGCGCCGGACTTCATCTCGATGGCCCCCATGCCGTTGCCGGTCTCGCTCAGCAGGTCGCATTCCAGGCCACTGCTGTCCCGGAAAACGACAGGTTGGATCGACGACCACGATTGAAACGGTGCTTGAGCGCTTCCACCACGACGGCATTCTCGAACAGCGGCCCGCGAAGCGGGTGGGTGCCGATCCGCTCCGCATGGTCGATGCCGATGAGGTGGCTCGCCGACCCGACATCGCAAAAGTAGAGTTTCGGCGCCTTGACCAGCCGCATCCGGATATTGGCGTGAAACGGCGGAAATTCGCAAGATTGCGGATCTCGCCGTTCCCGCGTGCGTTGCGCTCGACGTAGGTCTCGAAATAGTCGCCAAGCGCCTGCCGGGGTTCAAGCTTCCGGTCGTGAATCCTGGGATAGAAGCCAGAATACAGAATGTCGTCGATGCTGTCGCTCGCGCCGGCCCGGCGCCGTTCCGCGAGCGAGAATGGCAGCAGGCGAAGCAAGGCCGTCCGCCCGGCAAGCGACTGGCTTACGGCATCGGAAAGCCTAAACTGCTCGCTTTCGGTCAGGACAATGAGGCTGTTTCGCCCTGCCTCGTCCGCCAGCACCTGCAGGTATGACAGGAGATCGAGGACACGCTGGATCTCACCCAGGGTGGCCCCTTCGCCGAGTCGGGCAAGAAATCCCCTCGGATCGGATTCTGTGAATTCCCGCTGATCAGGAGCTTCCAGATTGACATAGTCGAGTTGCGGGAAGATCGTGCGGCAGAGCATGGTCTTGCCGGACTGTTGCGGACCGGGCACCGTGACGAACGGGTACTGCTCGAACAGGCCGACCAGACAACGTGCAATCTCGCGCTCGATCAGGGCTAAGGTAGCTTGCAGCATGCAAAATTGAAATTGCTACTTGTAGATTGCCGCGTCGTTGCGGCCCGCTCCGCCCAGCCGGCCAAGCGGGCTGGCCGGGACATCACCAATGCACCAGCATTCGGAACGGATCAGCCGACGGGCAGCCAAAATGCATCGCCCGCCCAGCACCCACCCCTTCAACCGCTTTTGAAAGGGGCCAACCAATCCGGTCAGCAGGATTTCAAGACCTACGTTTCACACAGGCACGTCGCTCACCCCCAAAAGGCGTCAACGGCTGTCCGCTCGCATAGCCGCTGAAAGGCTCCACTAGGGTCTTCTGACTCCAAATTCCCGTTGAGTACTGCACAGTTTGGCGATCCGGGAAGGACTCGAACCCTCAACCTGCTGATTAGAAGTCAGCCGCTCTATCCAGTTGAGCTACCGGACCGCATGCATTGTCATAGCACGACCCGCCGCCATCACAACATTGACTGCTGGAATCCTGCGGACACGAGACGCGCACCGGCCGGCCTTCGATCCGGCTCGGCGCGTGCCACCCATGACCCCGTGACGCGACCGGTTCCGGACCGGAACGTCGGCATCCGTTTTTCAGTCGCCTGAAGGCAGTGCCAATTGGGCCACTGGCCGGCATTCAGTCATCAATGAGTCCAGGCGCCGCGCCTGTCGGTCGCAAAGTTCTCGCCATATCCGCGACGGCGCACATTCGGCTTCCTCGCCTTCGGCTCGCGCACTGTCGCGTCGATGCCATGCCTTGCGGCATAGTCCAGAGCCGCTTCCCGTGTCGGGAACCGCAACTGAACCTGCGCCCGAGTGTCAGCGGACGATGTCCAGCCCATCAGCGGGTCGATCTCCCGACCAGCCTCGTTCACGAACTCAAGCACCCAGTCCCGGGATCTAGCGGTGCCGGACGACATGGCGGACTTTGCAGGGCAGTAGATAAGCGCGGTCATTGTGAAACTCTATCGACAATTGCGGGCGCGGGATCAAGGGCCATGCACATTGCAGAACGGTACATTTTTCCGCATTGCATCGTCCGAAGCTGGCACGGGCTCTTGCCCCGCCCCAACCTGTGTCTTGCCGGTATCCGCGAATTCCTCGAATGCTCGCCGGCCCGCAATGTGGTGCGGAAGAGACAATTTCGATCCCTCCATGACCAGCCTTTTTGCCCGCAACCTGATGGCCGGCGGCAAGGCGACATGCCAGGGCGACGGGCGCACCGGAACGCGCAGGGAACCTGCGGCCCCTGACGTGGCGTCGTCTTGGCGTCCTGGGCGGGAAATCGAAGCCGGCGGCTTCGACGCCAGTCTCGCAAGCCTGCCCCGGCGCAGACCCTTGACGCCACGTCGACTCCACGCTTGCAACCAAGCCGCCTAAGGCCGAATGTGGCGCGGCCCCGAAGAGTCCAGATCCATGTCCGCAACCGACATCCAGACACTCAGCTCCCCAGCGCCCGAACCCGGAAACCGAGAGAAGCTCGAGGGCGGCCATCCGCTCGTCATGGAATCGGAGTTCGAACCCGCCGGCGACCAGCCAACCGCCATCGCCGAACTCGTCGAAGGGGTCACGGAAGGCGAGCAGAACCAGGTTCTTCTGGGTGCGACGGGCACAGGCAAGACCTACACGATGGCCAAGGTCATCGAGGCGACTCAGCGCCCGGCGATCGTGCTTGCGCCAAACAAGACGCTCGCGGCGCAGCTCTATGGCGAGTTCAAGGGCTTCTTCCCCTCGAATGCGGTCGAATATTTCGTGAGCTACTACGACTACTACCAGCCCGAAGCCTATGTCCCGCGGTCCGACACCTACATCGAGAAGGAGGCCCAAATAAACGAGCAGATCGACCGGATGCGCCACTCCGCCACGCGCGCGCTTCTCGAGCGCGACGACGTGATCATTGTCGCGTCGGTGTCTTGCATCTACGGCATCGGCAGCGTCGAGACCTATGGCGCAATGACCCAGGACCTGCGTGCGGGGGACGAGTGCGACCCCCGCAAGGTCATCGCGGATCTCGTCACCCAGCAATACCGCAGGAACGACCAGGCCTTCCGAAGGGGCACGTTCCGCGTCCGAGGCGATGTGATCGAGCTCTGGCCCGCGCATCTCGAGGACCGGGCCTGGCGGCTGTCATTCTTTGGCGAAGAGCTCGAGGACATCACCGAGTTTGATCCGCTCACCGGCGAAAGAACCGACCGGTTCGAGCAGATCCGGGTCTACGCGAACTCTCATTACGTGACGCCCAGGCCTACTCTCCGGCAGGCTGTCAAGGGCATCCGGGAAGAGCTCAAGATTCGACTCTCGCAGCTTGTCGACGAGGGCAGGCTCCTTGAAGCGCAGCGGCTTGAGCAGCGCACGAACTTCGACCTCGAGATGATCGAGGCGACGGGATCGTGCAACGGAATCGAGAACTACTCGCGCTACCTGACCGGGCGGGCGCCCGGTGAGCCGCCGCCCACGCTCTTCGAGTTCATTCCCGACCACGCCATCGTCTTTGCCGACGAGTCCCACGTCAGCGTGCCGCAGATCGGCGGCATGTATCGTGGCGACTATCGGCGCAAGTTCACCCTGGCCGAACATGGCTTCCGCCTGCCCTCATGCACCGACAACAGGCCGCTGAAGTTCGAGGAGTGGGACGTCATGCGACCGCAATCGGTCTTCGTCTCCGCCACGCCCCAGTCCTGGGAGCTCGAACAGACCGGCGGCGTGTTCGTCGAGCAGGTCATCCGCCCCACCGGACTGCTTGATCCGGAAGTGGAGATCCGCCCGGTCGAAATGCAGGTCGACGACTTGCTGGACGAGGTGCGCAGGGTTGCCGCCAACGGCTACCGGACCCTGGTGACGACCCTCACAAAGCGCATGGCGGAGGATCTGACCGAATACCTCCACGAGCAGGGCATCAAGGTGCGTTACATGCACTCGGACATAGACACGCTTGAGCGGATCGAGATTCTGCGCGACCTCCGGCTCGGCGCATTTGACGTGCTCGTCGGCATCAACCTGTTGCGAGAGGGCCTGGACATTCCTGAATGCGGCCTGGTGGCAATCCTGGACGCTGACAAGGAAGGCTTCCTGCGAAGCGAGACCTCGCTCATCCAGACCATTGGCCGGGCCGCCCGCAACGCCGACGGACGCGTCATCATGTATGCTGACCATGTCACGGGATCCATGGAACGCGCCCTGAAGGAAACGGAACGGCGGCGCGCCAAGCAACTTGCCCATAACGAGGAACACGGCATCACGCCCGAGACGATCAGGAAAAACGTCGCCGACGTGCTCGAGGGCCTCTACAAGGGCGACACGGACACGGCCCGCATCACCGCCCAGGTCGACAAGCCGCTGGTGGGAGCCAACCTGCAGGCGCATCTGGAAGGGTTGCGCGACCAGATGCGCAAGGCCGCCGAAGACCTGGAATTCGAGGAAGCGGCCCGGCTCAGGGACGAGATCAACCGGCTGGAGACCGTCGAGCTCACGGTGGCAGACGACCCGCTCGCACGACAGTCGCAGGTGGAGCTGGCCGTGGAAGATTCGCGTTCGGCTCAAGGCCGTTCGTCGGCGGGCAAGGCCGGCCAGCGGGGAGGAAACGTGCGTCGGCGGAAAAGGAAGTCGAGATAGACCCTTCGGGGCAAGTTCCCGAGCGCTGATTGCCCGGTCTCCTCACGCGTCGGGTCACACTCCGGTATCCGGCTCCCGCAAGATGTGCACGCCTTTGATCCGCCAGCTCCCGTCAACCTGGACCATCTGGTAGTCGAGCAAGTGCATGCGTCCCGCCCGGTCGCGGATCAGCACCGTTTGCCACAACGCTCCTCCCACCTCTCGCAGCGCGAGGAAGCGCACGTCCGCTGGCCGCCAGACCATCGGGTACCCGTTGCGCACCATTTGGCCGCAGCGCTGGTGGTTGCCGAATAGTCTCTGAATGCCTGGCGACGCGAAAGAGTAGGCACGAGCGAAGTCGTCCTTCAGGAACGCGTCGATCTGGGCTTCTACGGTTGCTTCGATCCCAGGCACTCGGGCCCGCACATCTGCGGCCGCCGCGATGCAGGCCCAGCACAGTGCGAGCGCCAGGACAACTGCATGCAGGACAATTCTCATGGCGCGTCTCCATCCCAGATGAGCGCCGCCTCTGACATCCTGTCCCGGCATCCTGCCTCTGTCAATCAATGGCATGTCGGTCAACGCCGTGTTGGGCGCAGCAAGCCATGGACGCGCATCAAAGCAGTCCGCGATCGATTTCGCCCGATCGAAGATCGGTACGGCTAAGCCGTCGACCGCACGCGTTCGCGCGCCAAGCGAAAGTGCCTGCTCCCCGAACCGCGCGACGCGTACTGGAGGACATTCGCTCCTGGGCGTTCTCGCCTTTGGACCTATGGCGATCCGGACTTGTCACGATACCTAGAGCGTGAGGTCATGGAACTGGCAAGCGGAATTCGGGCCGATGACCCCATTCGGCATGCGCCGGGCGAATTCGGCGAGGTCATGTGGCGCCGTGATGCCGGCGTCAGCGTGCTGGCAGAGGCCACGGGCGACCCGAGTGAACACGCCCTCTTCCACCGGCCGAGAAGTTGCTCGCGGGCGGCCGCCGGCATCTCTCAACTCGACGCGACGCATGACTCCACGCACCACAATCAGCTCGCCGTCCCGATCTCCCGACGATACCCCGGTTGACGCGTTCGTGTGACAAAACCTCGGAATTCAGGACTTGGCTCTCGAGGTCTTGTCACAAGCCGGAAAGCATGAAGGGCCAACGCGCCCTGCTCGGGTCCTGCTCGCTCCAGTGGCCTCATGTCGATCAACGGTGGCGCACATGTTACCTCCTCTCGCTTGGGCGCAACTGGTAGTCGGTGCCCACGCCAAGACCGATGCTCCCTTGCAGCCGCCGACTCAGGCCAAACGCGGGGGCCGCCACTTCTCCCGGTGCGGGGAGAGGCTCGTTGCAACCGCCACGTCCCCATCGCGGCCCGTCGGGCGAAGGGCGCCTGACCGGCAGTGCATCACGCAAGCTTGCCCTCGAGCGCCTGCTCGATCAGCGCCGCGGTCTCGTCAACGCCGTACAACACGATGAACACGCCGAAGCGCGGCCCCTGGCTTGCGCCCAGAAGCACTTCATAGAGCGCCTTGAACCAGTCGCGCAGAGGGTCGAACCCGTGCTCCCGGCCAACCGCATAGACCATGGACTGAATCTCTTCCGCGTCCTTGCTCCCGGCCCAGGATTCGAGCCGCGTCTTCAGGTCCGTCAGGGCAGCCCGCTCCCTCCCTTCGGGAGCGCGGTAGGTCCTGTGCGGCCGGACGAGATCGTTGAAATACGCAACGGCGAACCCCGCCGCAGCATCAAGGTCCGGATGCGTGTCCGGCGCCGCATCGGGTGCATAGCGCTTGATGAATCCCCAGAGACGATCCTTGTCCTCTGCCCCGGAAACGCTGGCAAGGTTCAGAAGCATCGAGTACGGCACGATCAGGTTGGAGGTCGGCACGTTGCCCGAATGCACGTGAAAGACCGGGTTCGCGAACCTTTCGGCATCGTCCTGGCCTTCGAAGGCGCGAAGATGCTGATGATATTCGTCCACTGCCTTCGGAATCACGTCGAAGTAGAGCCGCTTCGCGGTTCGAGGCTTCAGGTACATGAAATACGCGAGGCTCTCCTGGGCGGCATAGGCAAGCCAGTCCTCCAGCGAGAGGCCGTTGCCCTTGGACTTCGAGATCTTCTGTCCGTGCTCGTCGTTGAACAGCTCGTAGTTCAGGAGCTCGGGCGGCCTCGTGCCCAATACCCGGCAAATCCTGGACGAAAGCTCTGCGGACGGGATCAGGTCCTTGCCGAACATTTCGTAGTCGACCTCCAAGGCGGCCCAGCGCATGCCCCAGTCCGGTTTCCACTGCATCTTGACGTTGCCGCCGGTCACGGGCAGCTCGACCCGCTCCCCGTCCGGTTCCTCGTAGACGATCGTGCCGGCCGAGACGTTCCGTTCAAGCGTCGGGACCTGGAGCACATGCCCGGATTTCGGGCTGATCGGGAGAAACGGCGAATAGGTCGACTGCCGGTCGGCGCCAAGCGTCGGCAGCATGACTTCCATTATCCTGTCGAAACGCTCGAGAGCGGTCAGCAGGATGTCGTCAAAGCGGCCTGACCGGTACGCTTCCGTCGCAGACACGAACTCGTACTCGAAGCCGAACTCGTCCAGAAAGGAGCGAAGCCGGGCATTGTTGTGCGCACCGAAGCTCTCATGGGTGCCGAACGGATCACGCACCCGCGTCAGCGGCAGGTTCATGTCCTCATGCATCTGCTCCTTGTTCGGCACGTTGTCCGGGACCTTCCTCAGCCCGTCCACGTCATCCGAAAAACAGACCAGCTTCGTCGGAATGTCGCTGACCAGCTCGAAAGCGCGACGCACCATGGTCGTCCGCGCCACTTCGCCGAAGGTGCCGATGTGCGGCAGCCCGCTCGGACCGTAGCCGGTCTGGAACAGGACATGGCCCTTCTCGGGCGGGCCTGCCTCGAAGCGCCGGAGCACCCGCCGGGCCTCTTCGAATGGCCACGCCTTCGAGGCCAGCGCCGCATCTCGCATCGCGGTCATCGAATCGAACTCCAAAAACGGAAAAGTTGTCCTATTGCAGCGGCGCGGGCGCGTCAATAAATTCCCGGGCAGCATGAGAGAGGAGGCCCGCCTTGGCCCTGAAACCCGTCGACTTCACCCCCGAGGACACGTTGCTCGCCGTCATGATCGCGGTTTCCGCCACGGACGACACGATTCGGACGTCCGAACTCGTCTCGATCGAGCGCATGGTGAACCACCTGCCCGTCTTCAGCAACTACGACATGGACCGCCTGAAGCTTGTCTCTGCCGCAACCTTCGACATTCTCGAGGAAGAGGACGGGCTCGACATCCTCTGGGACACGGTTCGCAACAACCTCCCCGAACGGCTCTTCGACACGGCCTACGCGGCAGCCTGCGACGTTGCCGCCGCGGACGGCGCCGCGCGCGAGTCCGAGCTTAGGCTCCTCGCCGACATGCGTTACGAGCTGAACATCGACCGCCTGCTGGCCGCCGCGATCGAGGCAGGGGCGAGGGCGAGACACCGCATCCTTTGACTTGCCGTCCGCGGCGGGCACAGGCAGTCGCGCCCGATCCGGATTCGGCACCGTGAACGCCCGATCGAGAGAACCGGACCCGCGATTCATGACGGCAAGATCCCGAAGCCAGCTCCCTGGACGCGCTTCCCGTTCCTTCAGCCGTGCGACCAACCGCCGGTCCTGCGGATGCGCGTGGACGAAAGATCGCTCATCGGCACGTTCAGGAATGTCCAGGCCGGCGGGCCGGCAAGGGCAAGTCGCGGTGCCGCATGATCCGGTAGCCGCGCGTGCCGAAACCGGCGCGCTGCCGGAGAGAACAGCGGCGACACCCGATGGCCGGGTCTGGCAAGAACGGCTACCGGGGCCAGGGCCATGATCTCCTCCCAGCGTTCCCAGCGGTGCAGTTCCGCGAGATTGTCGGCGCCCATGAGCCAGACAAAGCGGACGCCGGGGAACAGGCAGGTCAATCGGCTGAGGCTGTCGCAGGTGCGCCGCGTCGCGAGCCGCACTTCCAGGTCCGTGACGCGGACACGAGGATGCCGCATGACCGCCCTCGCCCGCATCATGCGCCCCGGCAGCGGAGCGGGCCCGCTTTCCTTCAACGGATTGCCCGGTGACACCAGCCACCACACCTCGTCGAGGACGAGTCGCTTCAGGGCTTCGCGCGTGATGTGCGCGTGACCTTCATGGGCCGGATCAAACGATCCGCCAAGCAGTCCGATGCGCATTCCGGGCCGCGCCAGTGGGAATCCCCTCGCCATGAAACCAAGGTCGTGTCCCGCCGGGCCGCAATTGTCCAGCGAATTCCGGGTCATGGATCGCTGCGGATCCAGCCGCGAAAGGGTGTAGCCCAATTTAGTTGCCAGTTTTGATTTGCCCTTGCTACGCTGCGGCGGCTGCGTGCCCGACAACGGCCGGAGGAACCGGCCGGCGGCGCGCCGTTGCAGGCAACTGGCAGGAGCACGAACCATGGCGCATGGCGAGGGGGATCACGGTCATCGGCATCCGGACGCGGTGGCGTATCTGGAAGGCTTGGGAGAGGAAGGTGCGGCGGTGGTCCGGCCGCATGATGGCGGGCACACCCGGTACTGGCTGGAGGACGGCGAGGTGCGGAGCCTGGACATCGCCGGGGACGGGCCGCTTCCGGCGCTGCTGGAGGCGGTTTCGGCGGAGTTTGGCCCGCGGATGCCGAAGCTGGCGGCGGACCTCGCGTCGGGCGCCCCGGACCTCGACGGCGTGGAGCGTGCGCTCCGGGACGCCTCCCTCGGCGGCGGCGCGGCGGCGCTGAAGCATCTGTTCGAGCAGCTTGACGGAGCGCTGCCGGCGCCGAGGTGCGAGGGCTGCGGCAGGCCGATGGTCCGGCACGGGACGGGCAGGAGGAAATCGTGGCTCACGCGGCTGGGCAGGGTGGAGGTGAAGCGCAGCCACTACCGCTGCCGGTCGTGCGGCAAGGGCTGCTTCCCGCTGGACCAGGTGCTGGGCCTGGAGGGCAGCGCCTTCACGCCGGGGATGGCGAGCGTCATGGCCGAGACGGTGCCGATGATGAGCTTCGAGGCGGCGAGCGGGCACATCGCGAACCTTGCGGGCCTGGACGCCTCGTCGAGCTCGCTGCAGCGCTGGTCGCTGGCGCTCGGCGAGGAGGCGCTGCGGTTCGAGCGCGGGGAGGTGGTGGACGGCAGGCCCCCGGAAACGCGCATGTATCTCTCGATCGACGGGACCGGGATCCCGATGCGGAAGGAGGAGACCGAGGGCGTCGCCGGCAAGCAGGAGGACGGGAGCGCGAAGACGCGCGAGGCGAAACTGGCCGTCATGTACACCGCCGAGGGGCGCGACCCCGAGACCGGCGCGGCGCTCAAGGACCGGGGCAGCGAGAGCTTCAGCTGCCTCATCGACAGCGCGGCGGCGGCGTCGGGAAGCAGGGACCCCTCGGACTTCGCCATGCGCCTCGGCCGCGAGGCGCGGCGGCGCGGGCTGCACGACGCCGGGGAGGTCATCGTGATCTCCGACGGAGCCGAATGGATCAGGAACACCTGCGACGAGGTCCTCGGGGGCGGGAAGGTCACCTTCGTGCTCGACCAGTTCCACGCGCTGGAATACGCGTCCGACGCCGTGAAGGCGATCCTCCCGGAGGGGCCGGAGCGGGACCGGCGCTTCGCGAAGGTGAAGGCGGACATCGAGGCGGGGCGGGCCGACAGGGTGGTCCGGGAGCTGGAACCCTTCAGCGGCCGGCACAAGGCGGTGGAGGACTGCTGTCGGTACTTCTGCAAGAACATCGAGAGGATGCGGTACGACAGGTGCCGCGACCTGGGCATGCAGGTCGGAAGCGGTGTCGTGGAGGGTGGCTGTCGCCAGTTCGGGCTGCGCCTCAAGCGCTCGGGAACACGCTGGTCGGAGAGAGGCGCGAACGCGATGCTCGCTCTCAAGAGCTGCGCCATGAACCTCAGGGTGCCCGACTTCCTCGACTGGCGGGCGAATCAGGCCATCGCAGCATGAGCAACTAATCTGGGCTACACCCGCCGCGAAACTCGTTCTGGACGTGCCATTCGAGACCGCCTAGGTTCGCCCCTCGAAAGGAACCGGTCCATGGCAATCGGCACAAACATACGCACCTATTTCGAGGGCGGCTGGCACGATGGCGACGTCTTCGTGATGAAGGCTGCGGATCACGGCGCATGGCTCGGCTCCAGCGTTTTTGACGGAGCGCGTTACTTCGACGGGGTTGCCCCCGACCTCCTGGCACATTGCGACAGGGTCAACCGGTCTGCAGAAGCCCTCATGCTGACCCCGTCGCATTCCGCAGAGGAGATGGCGGAGATCATTTGGGACGGATTGAAGTCTCTCTCCAGGAACGCCGCCGTGTATGTCAGGCCGATGTACTGGGGCGTCGACGGCGACGAGACGGCGATCGTGCCGGATGCCGGAAGCACCGCGTTTTCCGTCTGTCTCGAGGAAAGGCCGCTGGCACCGGAGGACGCAACGACTCGATTGACCACCACGCGGTTCCGTCGCCCGATCCTGGAGAGCGCGGTCGTCAACGCAAAGGCGGGGTGCCTCTATCCCAACAACGCGCGCATGATCGCCGAAGCGCGGGCGAAGGGCTACCCGAACGCGCTGGTGGCCGACGCCATGGGCAATGTCGCGGAAACCGCCACTGCGAACATCTTCATGGTCAAGGACGGAGAAGTCCTGACCCCCGTCGCGAACGGCACCTTTCTTGCCGGAATCACGCGTGCACGTCACATGTCGAACCTTGCTGCAGACGGGTCATGCGTCCGCGAGGCCGTGCTGACGTTCGACGACATTCGCGGAGCGGACGAGCTCTTCATGTCTGGCAACATGAACAAGGTCACGCCGGTCGTCGAGTTCGACGGAACCGAGTTCCAGCCCGGGCCCGTCACCCGCCGCGTGCGCGAGATGTACTGGGACTGGGCGCTTTCGGAAGGCGCGCAGCCTCCCCTTGCGTCCTGAGGGCCCTTGGCCGGGCCGTACACCTGGGCAACAGCCTCTCTGCAGTCGCGCCGCTCCCGGAAGCGCTGGGCCCGTCGCGGATCAGCGTATGGACACCGCTCCGAACCTCGTCCACGCTGTTCCTGACCCACAGGAGGCAGTCCACCGATGACATCACCCGAAGACGGCAGTTTCCGCTACATGCCGGACAGCGCGATCGAGGCGCTCGCGATCCCTCCGAGCGATATCGCCGACGCCATCGAGGCCGCGCTGGTCGCAAAGTCCGAAGGCCGGCTCCATGTCACGCCGAAGTCCGCGATTCTGCCGGGTGGCGGACGCTACATGATGTCCACCCTTGCCGTCGGCGACGAGGGCCTGACGGTCCTCAAGACCGTCAGCGTCAGCCCGGACAACCCCGGGCGCGGCCTGCCCTCGATCAACGGAGCCATCCTCGCGCTTGACGCCGAAACCGGACTGCTGAAAGCGGTTATGGGGGCAAACTGGATCACGGCGCACAGGACTGCCGCACTCTCGGCGGTCGCGGCGCGGCGACTGGCCGATCCAGCCTCCGCGTCAGTCGGGTTCATTGGCTGCGGCGTCCAGGCGCGAAGCCATCTCGCCGCGTTTCGAGACCTCTTTCCCCTGGAGCGGGTCCTGGCCTGCGGACGAGGCACGGCCAATCGCGACGCCCTTTGCGAAGTGGCGCGTGCAATGGGACTGGACGTCCGCGCGGCTGACGCGGAAGAGACTCTCCGCGAAGCCGACATCGTGGTCACGTCGATCACGCTCGACTACACGATCGAGCCTTTCCTTGACGCGGCCTGGCTCAAGCCCAATGCCTTCGCCGCGATCACCGACCTTTGCATTCCATGGCGGCCAGACAGCCTCGCCCGAATTGGTACCGTCGTGATCGACGATCTCGAGCAGGAGCGGACCGCGGAGCGCCCCATGGTGGACGCGAGAGCCATTGCCGGCGATCTGACCGATCTCGTCACTGGCCGCATTGAAGAACTGAAGCGGCCCGCGGCCTTCGCGTTCCGGGGGATGGCTCTTGGCGACCACGCCGCCACCGTCCTGGCATACTCGCGTGCACGGGAGACAGGAGCAGGACAGGTCGTTTTGCATGCCACGATGGCCAGCGACTCCTGATCCGCGCATCTTGCGGCCGGGGGGCCGGAGGCAAAGCACGCAAAAGTTCCTGTGGATGCATGACGGCAGCCGCGAATGCCTAAACGCAATGCGGTTTGCGGCAACGTGCGCCTCAAGGATTGGAGGAGTCGCGCAGGTTCTCCCGGTCATCTCGCCAGAGGAATTCCAGCACTGGATCGGCGTCGGTGAAGTCATGCGAGAAGAGGCGCGCGAGCGCATCCACGCGCATTTCGAGATTTTTCGAAGTGGATGCGCGAGAAGCGGAATTTGGACCCGGAGCAGGTGATCCGCGAAGGAAGGGCCGGGCCCGAGATCCTGTCCCAGATCCAGGACGACGGCGACATCCGACCGCTCGTGCCCGGCGCCAGCCCTTCCGCATTCATTTCTCACGTCACGCCAACCACGCGAACGGCAACGTCGCTCGTGAGCGGGCGGAGCGAATCCGCCAAGACGGGCACCGCGATGTGGTCCCGGAGCGCAACGAGACGCTCTGCCGAGCTTCTCCTTGCGGCGTGCCGTATCCAGCGCCCTCCCGTGACAGTCATGTTGGCGACATGCCGCGACATCAGGATGGCTTCTGCCCGCTGTGGCCCGCAAGTCGCGGATCGGGAGACCATCCGACATCTCTTGGCGCACGCAATCTTGATCGGGGTTGTTGCATCAATGCAAATGCATTACTTGTCGGTTGTCGCAAACAACCCGCTTCCAGGGGCCTGCCATGGCTGTGCTGATCCAGGATGTTTCGAAGCTCACCGATCGCTACCAGACGACGGTTCCGAGCGGCGTGCGCAAGCTGTTGAAACTCGGCAAGGGCGACCGGATCCGCTACTGCATCGAGCCGAGTGGCCGGGTCTACATCGAGCCCGTGCGCGACGAGGAAGTCGATCCCGCGCTCTGCGAGTTTCTCGATTTCGTCGAAGCCGACATCAAGGCACATCCAGAGCGCCTTCGTGCGTTCGACGGTGCCTTGCATGATCGCCTCAAGGCGCTCGTCGGCGAAATTGACATCGATCTCGGCGAACCGCTATCGCCCGATGACGAATGACGGACAGTGGCGCGCTCGCTGAAGCTCCGCTCGTCGTCAACGGTTGGTCGATCTATGCACATCCGGTCTTTCTCGATCAACTCGAAGGGCTGATCGCGGAGGTCGAAGGGCTCAAGGCGCGCGACCCCGAGACATGGCGAAGGAAGAACTGCACAAAACGGCTGGCGGCCATCTTCAAGCTGGCGAGCGAGGGCATCCCGGCCGATCCAGGCAACCCGGCCTTCCGGCAGGGAGATGCCCTCGGCGATCGACGGAAACACTGGTTCCGGGCGAAATTCTTCCAACAGTATCGACTGCTTTTTCGGTTCAACAGCGATGCCAGGATCATCGTACTCGCCTGGGTGAACGACGGGAGGACCTTGCGAGCCTATGGCCGCAAGGCTGACGCCTATGCGACATTCAAAGGGATGCTGGATGGCGGCAACCCGCCTGACGACTTCGACGCGCTGATGAGAGAGGCTGGCAAGGCGGCTGAGCGCTTCGCGAGCGGCCTCAAAGCGACTCGATCACAGGTCGTGGATTAATCACTTTGCATTTCAGGCACTTGCGCCCACCACCAACCAGCACTTGAGGAAATGCATTTGGGTATGGGCGGAGCGGGCGAATGACGCGCGATGCCACGGAAGGCAAGGAGCGGCGCACGGGGCGTCGGCAAGACACACTGCTTTCAGCAGGGCTCCGCAACGGCTCGCACGACAGCACTGCAGTCCGCTTTCGCGGCGCCCGCGGGACAAGCCGGCGCTTCGCGTTGGCAAGACTCCAGGGCGACCATCTGGCAAAGGAGGATGCCTGTGAACAGCCTTTGCCATCCGCGACGGCAGAGCTTGCACGCGAGGATTTCCCGCGCGCGTTCGCACGGAACCCACTCTGTCCGCTGCCCGGCTTTCGGGAAAGTCTCGACATCGGTGAATCTGACGATGAGGACATCGAGAGTGCAGCCGAGCATTTTGATGTTTCGCCACTGTCGGTCCAAGCAACGCTCGGCAAATTTAGAGTGATGAACAGGAACCGCCTGGACGCCTGAATTCGATTGTCGAACACACACTTGCCGTGCCAACTGCGGCAACCGCCCTCGGTCTTGCATGCGCATGGTCGCAGGGCGAATCTTCTTCGCGCTCCTCTTTCTGACAGTTATCGCCGCGCCGTCGGCCAATCTGGAATCATTCCAAATCCATTGACAGCGGCGTCGCCCGGGCGCATATCTATGTCTTGTCGGAGGCATGCCCATGTTCATACAGACCGAGTCCACTCCCAACCCCGCCACGCTCAAGTTCCTGCCCGGCCAGACCGTGCTCGATACGGGCACTGCGGATTTCCCTTCGGCCGACACGGCGAGTCCGTCACCGCTTGCGCAGAGAATATTCGCCGTGAACGGGGTGACAGGCGTCTTCCTCGGCGCGGACTTCGTCACGGTGACAAAGGAGGGCACGCAGGAGTGGGATGTCCTGAGAGCGCCGGTTCTCGGCGCGATCATGGAGCATTTCCAGTCTGGCCAGCCAGCCATGGAAAGTGCCGCCGCCGAGAGCGCACACGCGGATCACGACGGCGAGAACGACGAAATCGTCACGCAGATCAAGGAACTGCTCGATACACGGGTGCGGCCCGCAGTCGCGCAGGACGGCGGCGACATCGTGTTTCACGGGTTTGACCGGGGCGTCGTGTATCTCCATATGCAGGGTGCCTGCGCCGGATGCCCGTCATCCACGCTGACGCTGAAGATGGGGATCGAGAACCTGCTTCGGCACTACATTCCGGAAGTCGTGGAGGTGCGCCCTGTCGCGGCCTGATCCCACGGTCCTGGCATTCGACACGTCGGCCGCGCATTGCGCGGCCGCATTGCTGAAAGAAGGCCGGATCGCGGCCTCGAGATACGAGGAAATGGCGCGCGGCCAGGCGGAAAGCCTGTTCCCGATGCTGGAGGAACTGACGGGCGAGGCCGGCTTGGACTGGCAGGACCTCCACGCCATCGGGGTCGGGGTCGGACCCGGCAATTTCACGGGAATCCGCATTGCGGTCAGCGCTGCCCGCGGGCTTGCCCTGTCGCTGGGCGTTCCGGCCATCGGGATCAGCACTCTCGAAGCGATCTTCCATGTCGCAGGTCGGCCCCAAGGCCGGGTCGTGGTCTTCCTGCCCGCCCCGAAGGGCTCGACATACATCCAGACATTCGCGGGTGGCATGCCCCAGGGTCCGGCATTCCTGGAGGCGGACGGACTGCCGCACGGCCAGCAACGGGGCGAGGACGTGAATGCTGTCGTCGGACCCGGAAACGACGACTCCTGCCATCGGATTGCAATCGGGCTCGGCCGGGCCGGCAAGGGACCTGTGCCCGAGGTGATCGCGGTCGACGGCCTGAAGGAGCAGGCCACGGCCATCGCCGCAATCGCCGCGGAGCGCTTCGGGTCACAAAGCGAACGGCCGAAGCCCCTTTACGTTCGCCCGGTCAATGCCGCCCCGGCCCATGGCCCGCCGCCGGCCATGCTGCCGTGACGCCCGAGACGCTTGCCGCCCTCCACGCGCGCTCCATGGAGGTCCCGGGTCCGTGGAGCGCTCGCGAATTCGCCGACCTGCTGGCAAGCCCCGGCGTGTTCCTCGCGGTGCCGGCTCCGGAACGTCGCGCTCCGCGTGGGCAAGATTCCGAAGCGACAACTCGACACTTCCATGGCTTCGCCCTTGGGCGCGTCGCTGCGGACGAGGCCGAGCTCCTCACGGTCGCGGTTGATCCCGGGCACCGACGCCAAGGCATCGGCCTGGCTTGCTGCGCGGCCTTCGAGTCGGAGGCCGGATCGCGCGGCGCGGCGCGAGCCTTCCTGGAAGTGGCCGCGACGAACGACGCCGCCCGCCGTCTCTATCTGGCATCGGGATGGATCAAGGACGGCCGCCGCCAGGCCTACTGCCGCACGCCGGCCGGGCGTGTCGATGCCATCCTGATGAGCAAGTGGCTCGCCCGTTCTTGATGCCGTATCCGTCCTTGCGCAGCACCCAGCGGCAAGACGCCTATTGACCCTTCCCGCCCACTGTTGCCTAAATCGGGCATCCGGCGAGCGCGGGGGGACTCGACCCCCTGCGTCAACGCCCTGAACGCAACTAGGAGATTCTCGACATGACATTCATGCAAAAGACGCTTGGCGCCGCCGCGGCCCTGGCAATCGGAGCCACAGCCTGCCTTGCGGAACCGGCCTTGATGTACGACCTTGGCGGAAAGTTCGACAAGTCGTTCAACGAGGCCGCCTACAACGGTGCGCAGCGCTGGACCGAGGAAACGGGCAATTCCTACCGCGAAATCGAGGTGACCGCCGAGGCGCAGCGAGTCCAGTTCGCCACGCGGCTGGCCGAGGCCGGGTTCAATCCGGTCGTCGTGCTCGGATTCCAGAACGCGGCAACACTGGAGGAGGTCGCGCCCAAGTATCCCGACACGTCGTTCGTCCTGGTCGACATGGTGGTCGACCTTCCGAACGTGCGCTCGGTCATATTCCAGGAGCACGAGGGGTCGTATCTCGTCGGCATGCTGGCCGCGATGGCAACCGAATCGAACACGGTCGGATTCATCGGCGGAATGGACGTGCCTCTCATCCGTCACTTCGGCTGCGGCTACGCGCAGGGCGCCAAGGCCGTGAACCCCGACGTCACCGTCATCGCCAACATGACGGGCACGACGCCTGCGGCGTGGAACGATCCCGTCAAGGGCGGCGAACTGACGAAGGCGCAGATCAGCCAGGGGGCCGACGTGATCTATGCCGCGGCTGGAGGAACCGGCGTAGGCGTGCTGCAGGCAGCGGCTGATGCGGACGTGCTCTCGATCGGAGTCGACTCGAACCAGAACCATCTGCATCCGGGCCAGGTGCTGACCTCGATGATCAAGCGCGTCGACAACGCCGTGTTCAACGCATTCAGCGACGGGGCAGGCCTGGACACCGGCATCGTTGTCATGGGCCTTCCAGACGACGGCGTGGGATACGCGCTCGACGAACACAATGCACCCCTGATTTCGGCCGAGATGAAGGCGGCCGTCGACGAAGCCCGGGAGAAGATCATCGCCGGCGAGATTGAGGTCGTCAGCTACTACGAGAACGACAGCTGCCCGGCGCACGACTTCTGATGAGCGAAGGCTCCGACAAGGCGGGGCGGCCGGACACGGCCGCCCCTGCCATCGAGCTTCGGGGGATTTCCAAGTCCTTCGGCCACGTGCAGGCCAACAAGGACATCTCCATGCGAGTCATGCCGGGGACAATCCACGGCATCATCGGCGAAAACGGGGCCGGGAAGTCCACGTTGATGTCGATACTCTACGGCTTCTACAAGGCCGATGCGGGCGAGATTCTCGTCGGGGGCACGAAGACCGAAATTCCCGACAGCCAGGCCGCGATTGCCGCCGGCATCGGCATGGTTTTCCAGCACTTCAAGCTGGTAGAGAACTTCACGGTCCTGGAAAACGTCATTCTCGGCGCAGAGGACGGAACAAGGCTCAAGCCATCGCTTGCCAGGGCCCGGTCGCTGCTGACCGAACTGGCACGCGAATACGAACTGAACGTGGACCCCGACGAAAGGATCGAGGATCTCTCGGTCGGCCACCAGCAAAGGGTGGAAATCCTGAAGGCGCTCTACCGCCACGCCGACATCCTGATTCTCGACGAGCCGACCGGCGTGCTGACCCCGTCGGAAGCGGATCACCTGTTCCGCATTCTCAAGGGGCTGCGCGACGAGGGAAAGACGATCATCCTGATCACGCACAAGCTCCGCGAGATCATGGACGTGACAGAGACGGTAAGCGTCATGCGTCGTGGCGAGATGACGGCAACCGTCAGGACATCCGACACGAACCCGCAGGAACTCGCGGAACTGATGGTCGGACGCAAGGTGCTGCTGCGCGTAGACAAGAAGAATGCCGATCCAGGCAGGAAGGTGCTAGAGATCGAGGACCTGCGGGTCGTGGACGACGATGGCGTCGAACGGCTGAAGGGCATCAGCCTCGACCTGAGGCAAGGCGAGATCCTCGGCATTGCCGGGGTTGCCGGGAACGGGCAGTCCGAACTGCTCCAGGTGCTTGGCGGGTGTCGCAGGGCCACTGGCCGCATCCGCCTGAACGGCGAGGACATCGATCCGGCGGACCATGCGCTGGACGGACAGGTCTGGCGCGCCCGGGGCGTGTCACATGTGCCGGAGGACCGGCAGCGCGAGGGGCTGATCCTGGACTTCTTCGCGTGGGAGAACATGGCCTTCGGCTACCACCATGCTCCGGAATACCAGAAGTCGCGCTGGCTGATGGACAACGCCGCCATCCGGCGCGAATCCTGCAGGAAGATGGAGCGTTTCGATGTCCGTCCACCGATCCCGGAACTGGCGGCAAGGAACTTTTCCGGCGGCAACCAGCAGAAGATCGTGCTGGCCCGCGAGATCGAGCGCGACCCGGACGTGCTCCTGGTGGGCCAGCCGACGCGGGGCGTGGACATCGGCGCCATCGAGTTCATTCACCAGCGGATCGTCGAACTTCGCGACCGGGGAAAGGCGATTCTCCTGCTTTCGGTGGAACTCGACGAGATCCTCTCGCTCGCCGACCGCATCGCGGTGATGTTCGACGGGAGGATCATGGGTGAACGAATGCCGGACCAGACCAGCGAGAACGAACTCGGCCTGCTCATGGCGGGCATCACGGACGAGGCGAGCGCGGCATGAAGAGTGCAGGCACCAGCTTCATTTGCGTGACCGTCCGGATCGGCGGCACGCCGCCGACGTCGACGGCAAGGGGGACGTAGGCGATGAACGTCCTGCCGAAATGGGCCGACGCGATCCTGATCCCGCTCCTGTCGATCCTGATCTCGTTCGTGATTTCCGGGCTGGTGATCCTCTATCTCGGTCTGAACCCGTTCGAGGCGCTGCGGCTCATGGTCACCGGCGCGCTCGGTTCGAGCTACGGATGGGGCTACACGCTGTTCTACACGACGAATTTCATCTTCACGGGGCTCTGCGCGGCGATCGCGTTTCACGCGAGGCTCTTCAACATCGGGGGCGAAGGCCAGGCCACGCTCGGGGGGCTTGGCGTGGCACTGGTCTGCCTTGCCGTTCCCTGGCCCCACTGGACCCTGGCGCTTCCGGCGGCGTTGATCGGGGGGGGCCTGTTCGGGGCCGCCTGGGCCTTCATCCCCGCATGGCTGCAGGCGAGGCGGGGCAGCCATATCGTCATCACGACGATCATGTTCAACTACATCGCGGCCGCACTCATGGTCTACCTGCTGGTCGAGATCCTGAAACCGGAAGGGTCGATGGATCCGGCGACCCGTCGGTTCGGTCCCGGCGCCGAACTTCCGCTCTTTTCCGACATCTTCGGCCTGGTCGGCATTCCGTTTTCCTCTTCCGCGCCCGCCAACATTAGCTTCTTCATAGCACTCCTCGCCTGCCTGCTGTTCTGGCTGCTGGTGTGGCGGACCCGGCTCGGCTACGAGATTCGCGCCTATGGCCACAGCGAGACTGCGGCCGACTACGCTGGCATTTCGCCTGTGCGCATGATCGTCATCGCGATGATCGTCTCCGGCGCGCTGGCCGGCTGCATGGCGATCAACAGCGTCATGGCGACCGAACGCCTCGTGCTCAACTCGGTTGAAGGGGCCGGATTCATCGGGCTCGCGGTCGCGCTGATGGGACGATCGCATCCCGTCGGCGTGATCCTGGCCGCGCTGCTCTTCGGATTCCTCTACCAGGGTGGTGGCGAACTCGCGCTCTGGGCCAACATACCCCGGGAGCTCATCATCCTCATCCAAGGCCTGGTGATCCTCTTCACCGGCGCGCTGGACAACATGGTGCGCATGCCGCTCGAGCGCGTATTCCTCATGATCCGGCGGCCTGGAAGCCAGGGGGCCTGAGCAATGGACTTCCTGACGCTTCTTCAGGTCCTGGACACCAGCGTGAGGCTTGCCACGCCGCTCCTGTTCGCCTGCCTTGCCGGCCTGGTCTGCGAGCGCGCCGGAATCTTCGACATCGGGCTCGAAGGCAAGATGCTGGCATCGGCCTTTTTCTCGGCGGCGGTGGCGGCGATTTCCGGATCCGTCTGGATCGGCCTCCTTGCCGGGGTCATGTCCTCGGTTGCGCTGGCGGGCATTCACGGGCTCGCGTCGATCACGTTCCGGGGCAACCAGCTGATCTCCGGCGTGGCGATCAACTTCCTCGCGTCGGGCCTGACGGTCCTGATCGCCCAGGACTGGTTCGGCCAGGGCGGCCGCACCCCGTCGCTCAGCGGCGGCGCGCGTTTCAACGAGATCAGCCTGCCCTTTGCGGACCTGCTGTCCGGCCTGCCCTATATCGGCCAGAGCTACGCCGAGCTGTTTTCCGGGCATTCGCTGCTCGTCTATGTCGGCTTTCTGACCGTTCCGCTGACCTGGTGGGTGATCTTCCGGACGCGCTTCGGCCTGCGCCTGCGCGCGGCCGGCGAGAACCCGGAAGCCGTCGACACGGCTGGAGTCAACGTGATCAGGCTCCGTTACACGGCGATCGGGATATGCGGGCTGCTTTGCGGCCTGGCCGGCGTGTATCTGGCGACCGGGTTGCAGGCAGGCTTCGTCAAGGAAATGTCTTCCGGTCGGGGATTCATTGCGCTGGCCGCGCTGATCTTCGCCAAGTGGCGGCCCTGGTACGCGCTGTTTTCGTGCCTTCTCTTCGGCTTTTTCCAGGCGCTTTCGTTCCGGCCGGACGTCGTTGAGGCGGTGACGACCCTGGACGTCCCCGGCCAACTGCTGGACGCCCTGCCCTACATCCTGACCGTGGTCATCCTGGCCGGTTTCGTCGGAAAGGCCATTCCGCCTCGCGCCGGCGGCGAGCCATACGTCAAGGAGAGTTGAACGCCACGTGGCTGCGCGAGGTTCCCGTGCAATGCCACGCCGCCACCGTGACGTCATCGAGGCCGGACGGCGCGACGGGGTGCGAAAGTCGCTCGAAGCCTGCAGCGCCTCGTGTCCGGGCCAGAACCGGCAAGCAGCGAATGAGCCCGACCACGGGCCAGATCGGAGCGTCCCTGTCGGGATCGAAGGCCCGCCTGCCGCACGCGCACGGACCGCGAGGGGCGGACGAACCCCGGCAGGGATCAGCGAGTTCATTCAGGAGGCCGCGCTTGCATGTCCGGATAGGCATAGTTGCGCGCGAGGTCGTAGATGTAGTCCGCGCGTTCCCAGGCAATCATCTTGCCGGGGTTCAGGAGTCCCTTCGGGTCAACGGCTCTCTTCAGGGCAAGCTGTGCCGGATCCGCGTTGCGGCGGTTCCCTTCCTCCAGCGTGTACACATGCGGGTTCCAGACCGGGCAACCCATTTTCTCGAGCTCTTCCATGAGTGCCTGCAGACGGTTCGCCGAACGAAACCGGACAAGCGGCAGGCAGGACATCCTGAGCATTCCGTGATCGCGGGTGTATTCCACGTGGTTGACAATCTCGCCCGGGAACCGTTCGGCGATCTCGGCACATGCCTTCAGCTCCTGCCCGGCCGGGAAACCGGCCTGCAGATAGGTGATCTCGGGATCAACCCGAAGGCCGCGCAGCGTCGTGTGGTTCCAGGTCAGGTGGTAGATGTGCGGCAAGCCCTTCAGGTCCGCGTCCGCTGCCCGGTCCGACCGAAGCGCGATCCGTCCGCCCATCCCCTCGGCGATCTGGGCGAGCGCGTCCGCGGAATTGGGCGCGACCATGACGCAGAGAGCGTTGTCGCCCGCCTCTAGGAACCTCGAGTGCCGCTTGAAGTAGTCCATCGGTGCAGGCGCCTCGATCGCGGACACAAGCTTCAGCCACAGCCCTTCGGTCGCCGATATCTCCCAGCCGGCCTTCAGCGCCGCAGTCCAGGTCGGGCAGGCGATCAACATCTCGACCCATTCCGGTGCCGGAGCCAGGGGCATCGCCACCTCTGTCATCACGCCGGTGACGCCGTAGGCGTGATGGACCTGCCCGATGTCACGACCGGTCAGGTCGAGCACGCGGGGCGCTGACTCCACCGTCACCAGGCGCAGTCGCAGGATGTTGCCCGCTTCGCCCAGCATGCCCCAGCGTATCGACCCGATTCCGCCGGAGCCGCCGGCGATGAACCCTCCGATGGTCGCGGTTTCCCTCGTCGAGGGGTGCATCCGCAATTCCTGGCCCAACGCCTCGCGCGCTGCGGCGTCTATGTCACCGATGATGGCGCCAGGCTCCGCGATGACCATGCCGTCTCGAATCTCCCTGATCGCGGACATGTTTGCCATGTCCAGGACGACCCCGCCTGCCAAGGGCATCGCTTGACCGTAGTTTCCGGTTCCTCCGCCACGCGGCGTGACGGGCACTTCAAGGTCGTGGCAGGCTGACAGAACGGCGACGACGTCCGCCTCGTGGCGTGGGGCGACCACCAGGTCGGCGGCAATGTGGTCAAGCCTTTCCTTCAGGATCGGGGAATACCAGAAGAAATCGCGGCTCTTCGCCTTGACGGCCTTTTCGCCAGCGATGACCGGAACGTCGCCGATACGGCCGATCAGCTCCTCGATCTTCTTCATGTCGCCATGTCCTTCAAGCTATCGAGCTGAGCAACGGACGGCGGATCGATGGTCAGGACTTTCCGCCGCACGGAAAGACCCGTGGCATCGACGGGCGGTCGCACATTCGGGTCTCCGGCATGGGCCAGGACGGCCAATCCGGGCAACATCAGCAGCCGATGCGGTCGCAAGCCAGATACCGACCGGGCAAGGACCGGCGGGTTGCAGCTGGGTCGGACGTCCTGCCGGAATCTCGGCAAACCGCTGGTCGCCAGGCACGTCGTGAAGACCAATGCGCCCGACCAGGACACCGAATCGTTCGGACAGGTGCGATTGAGCAGGTTCAGCCATCACGGCTCTCCGAAGCAATGACGCGCGCAGGGCCAGGAATCAGAAACGGCCACGACGCCCCTCTTGCGCGAGGATTGCCAGCGGCCCTTGAACCGTGCCAAAGATTGGCGGTCAGCGTAGCGTCGGCACGCTGGAGTTTCAACACGGGCTCCTGCCCGCCATCCCTGAAGGCGGGTGCGGCCCGGAACTCGGGCCCATTCCGTGACCATGGCCCGCAATGGCGTGCATCCGCCCAGCGAGGCATTCGATTCTGGAATGAACGCATGAGTGTTTCGGAACATGCAGTGCGCTCGCGACTGTGCGAAACTCGGGAAGGATCCCTGTTCCGAAGCCTGGGGTCATCGGCCCGCGAGCATCGGCGGCCGGACGAATCGCCGGCGGTTCGCGATCGCGCCGGCGGCGAACTCCAATCCGGCGAAGACGCCACCGCTGACGACGACGCGCTTGCGGTCGCCGTGCGGGCGCATGTCTCGACCGGGCACCACCGCATCTCGACCTGCCGCATGGGACCCGATCACGAGGCGCAGGCCGCGCTCGATGGCCCGATGCAGGTTCGAGGGAAGAAAAGGCTCAGGGTGGTCGACAGTTCGGCCTTTCCCGACCAGATTGGCGGCAACCCGAATGCACCCGTCATGACGATGGCCGAAAAGGCCGCCGACATGATCCTGGGCAGGACGGTCCCGGCAGCGGAAGATCCGAGAAAGGAAGCGGCATGAACATGACCTGTGGCGAAGCGACAATGCGGCTCTTGGCCCGCTACGGCATCACGACGGCCTTTGGCATTCCCGGCGTTCACACGCTCGACCTCTGTCGCGGCATGACCAACGGGACAGCGGCCAAGGGCGACAACGCCGGCACGATACGCCATGTTCAGGTCCGCAACGAACAGGGTGCAGGCTTCATGGCCGAGGGCTGGGCGCGGGCGACAGGCGAAGTCGGTCTCGCGGTGGTGATCTCGGGACCCGGCGTCACCAATGCCTCGACTGCGGTCGCTCAGTGCCATGCCGACAGCTTGCCGATGCTCCTGATTTCGGCGGAACCCGACCGCAGCACGATTGGCAAGGGGTGGGGCGTGCTGCATGAGATCACGGAGCAAAGACGCGTGACCGAGCCGCTCTGCGCGTATTCCGGCACCGCGATGCGCGCCTCCGACGTGCCCGAGATGCTGGCGCGTGCGTTCTCCAACCTTTCAAGCAAGCGGCCGCGTCCTTGCCACATCTCGTTGCCGCTCGATGTTCAGGCAGAGATCGTCGAGGAAGACTGGCTTCCTGCCCCGCTGCCCGGCCGCCCCTCGGCCGATCCGGAGCAAGTCGCGGAGGCCGCGGCGCTGCTGGGCGGGGCGGAGAATCCGCTGATCCTGGTCGGCGGCGGCGCAGTTGGCGCCAGCCCCGACATGACCGCCATCGCCGAAGCGACCGGCGCCATCGTGGTGGCCTCAACCGCAGGCAAGGGCATCGTGCCTGACGACCACCCGCAGTCGCTGTCCGGGTCGAGCGTCCGCCCCGAAGTCCAGCGGCTTCTGCCAGAAGCGGACGTCATTCTCGCGGTCGGAACCGAGATTTCGGAGACCGACAGCTTTGTCGAAAGGCTCGACTTGCGCGGCGACCTGATCCGGGTCGACATCGATCCCCTCAAGATCAGCGACCTCTACCCGGCCCGGCTGGGCATCGTCGCGGATGCAGGATCGACGATGGGCGCCTTGCGCGACGCCCTTGCCACAGCAAAGGCCGATTGCCGGCCAGCATCGACGCGGGTGGCCGCAGTGCGAGACGAGATCCGGCAGGGACTTGGACCGTCAGAGCGCCGGCACGCACGCCTGCTGACGATTCTGGACGAGATCGCGCCGCCAGAAACGGTCTGGTCGGGCGACGCCTGCCAGCTGGTCTACACCGGAGCGTTCATGCTTCCGGTCCGTGCGCCGCGCCGATGGTTCTATCCGGCGGGGTATTGCGCGCTCGGGAACGCGCTGCCGAACGGCATCGGTGCAAGACTGGCGCGACCGGACTCGCCGGTGGCCGTCCTGGTCGGCGACGGAGGGTTCATGTTCACGATGCCGGAACTTGTGACGGCCGCAGAGCTCCACCTGCCCCTGCCGGTCGTGATCTGGGAGAACGGCGGCTTGAAGCAGATCCAGGATGACATGGACGCACGGGACATCTCGCGTGTCGGGGTCGAGGGCGTGAACCCGGATTTCGTGACGCTGGCCGAGGCCTGCCATTGCAGCGGCACGGTGCCAGAGAGCGAATCGGCATTTCGCGATGCCTTCGCGGCGGCGCTTGCTGCCGACCGCCCGACGGTGATCGTCGTCCGCGAGAGTTCGGAATGGCTCGCTTGAAGATGCACGGGATTCTCGCGGTCGGGATACGGCCGCGAGAAAGGCTGGGAGGGCATGCGCGCCTTCCCGCAATCGCGTTCGGCCTGGCTGGACCTCGATCCCCTCGCGCCCGGTCCGTTTCCGCTCCGGGAGTGAAATCCATGTCCGAAGGCAGCGACGTGCCGATGAACCGGACCTGACACCGCCAGCCGGTGTCGCCGATCCTTGCGAATTCGGGATTCATGGCTGCGGCCGGGATCCGGACATGACGAAGTCGCTGCTGACCTTCGGACAGGTGCTGGACGGCCATGCCAGGCTGCAACCCGACGCGCTGGGGCCGTAGGACCTGGAACGGACCCTGACCGCACGGTGGAACGACCGCGCTCGCAGGCTTGCCAACGCGCTGCTGGGACTGGGACTTGCGAAGGGGGACCGCATCGCGGTCCTTGCCCACAACCGGCTGGAATGGGCGGAAATCTATGCCGCAACCGCGAAGGCCGGGCTGGTCGCCGTGCCCCTGAACTTCCGGCTCAGCCTTTCGGAGATGCGTTTCACCATCGACGACTGCGGCGCAGGTGGCCGACACCGACCCTTGGGCGTTCATGTACACGTCCGGTACCACCGGCAGGCCCAAGGGCGTGATCCGCAACCATCGCGGCATGGTGCTTCTGGCCCTGGTGACCGAGATCGAGCCGGGCATCGGCGCGCGCGACGATGCCATGCTGGTCATGCCCATGTGACATGCGAACTCGCTGAACTTCTTCTGTTCGTTCTCCTGTCGCGGCGGCGTGACCTCGATCTATTCCCTCGCGTCCTTCGATCCAGGGGAAGCGCTGGACGTCATGGAACGATCGGGCGCGACGTTCACCTCGCTGGTGCCGACCCACTACGTCATGATGCTGGCACAGGCGCGGAGCAAGAAACGCGCACGCGGCCTGGGCCGAGTGACCAAGCTGATGATCTCGTCCGCGCCCGCCCGCGCAGACACCAAGCGCGAGGTCATGGAGATATTCCCCGCCTCGGGACTGTTCGAGCTCTACGGCTCGTCAGAGGCAGGCTGGGTCACCATGCTGCAACCGGACGAGCAGTTCACCCATCTGGGCACGGTGGGCCGCGAATGCGTCGGCACCGCGCCGATCCGGATGCTGGACGACGCGGGCGCGGAGGTGCCCGAAGGACAGCCCGGAGAGCTGTTTTCCTGCACTCCCTACACCTTCGACGGCTACTGGAACCTGCCGGAAGAGACGGACAAGGCGTTCCAAGGCGACTATTGCACTGTGGGCGACATGGCGCTTCGGGGCGATCACGGCTTCATCAGGCTGATCGACCGCAAGAAGAACATGATCATCTCGGGCGGCGAGAACATCTACCCGGCCGGGGTGGATGCGGTGATCGGCGCGGTGCCGGGAGTGCGTGACGTGGCGGAAATCGGCCTGCCGGACGCGAAATGGGGCGAGCGGGTCCATGCGGTCGTCGCGCTGGATCATGGTGCACGGGCGTCCGAAGCCGAACTGATCGAAGGCTGCGCCGACAGGATCGCCCGCTTCAAGCGCCCGCGCGGCGTGACGTTCGTTCGCGACGCCGACATCCCCCGCACCGCGACAGGCAAGATCCAGCACGGGCTGCTCAAGGAAAAGTTCCAGAGCGGGGCCCTCCAGGAACGACAGATGGCAGGCATGGACGAATGACCCAGGACCTCAACAGCGACGACCTCAGCGTCGCGGCATGGATCGCGAGATTCCTCGATGCACGCGGGGTGGACCGGATCTTTGGCCTGCAAGGCGGGCACATCCAGCCGATCTGGAATTTCGCCGCGCAGCGTGGCATCCGCATCGTCGACGTGCGCCATGAGTGCGCCACCGTGCACATGGCGCACGCCCATGCCGAACTCAAGGGCGGGATTGGCGTGGCGATGGTCACAGCCGGGCCGGGCGTCACAAACACCGTGACGGCAGTGGCCAATGCCTCGCTCGCCCGGATGCCGGTGCTCGTGCTCGGCGGCTGCACCTCGCGTCCGCTGGCCAACATGGGCCCGCTTCAGGACATTCCTCGCGTGGACATCCTGCGGCCTGTCAGCCGCCTTTCGCGGACGACGCGCGTGGCCGACCAGGTGATCCGCGAACTCGACGAAGCCGTGGACCGCGCAATGGGCGACGGCGGCGAGCCGGGGCCAGTCTACGTGGAGATTCCGACAGACGTGCTGCGCGAGCACCTGCCCGCAAGTCTGGTCCTGGACGACTGGATGGCGCCGAAGGCACGCCATGTCCTGCCGCCGGACCCGACCGCCGTGGCCGAGGCAGCCCGGGCGCCGTGGCTGGCAAGGCGCCCCGTGGTCGTCGCGGGACGGGGCGCGAACCGGGCGGCAGGGCCGCTGGTGCGCCTGCTCGATGCGTCCGGCGCACTGTATCTGGACACGCAGGAGGCGCGGGGCCGGTTCCGGGCGCGCATGCCTCATTCGTCGGCGCAATGCGCGGCGCAGTCATGACAGAGGCCGATCTTGTCATCACCGTCGGACGGCGGCTGGACTACCAGCTGGGCTACGGCTCTCCCGCGGTCTTCCCGCGCGCGCGATTCGTCCGCATTTCGGACACGGCGTCCGAGCTGATCGACAATCGCCGGGGCGACCCGGAACTACTGGCCACGCCCGCGCTGGCACTGGACGCCATCGCCAAAGCAGGTGCAGGGCTGGGCGCCCCGCAGATCGACCGTGATTGGGCCGAAGGCATTCGCGCCAGGCACGTCGCCCGCGCCTCGGGCGGCAATCGCGAGATCCCGCAGACCGGTGCGGACGGCAAGATCCATCCCATGGCGATCTTTGACGTGCTGAAGCAGCTCGCCGATCCGGACTGCATCGTCGTGGCCGACGGCGGCGACTTCCTCAGCTTTGCGCGCGTCGGGCTGGAGGCGACGACCTACCTGGACGCAGGCGCGTTCGGGTGCCTCGGCGTGGGAGTGCCCTACGCCAACGCGGCCTCGCTGGCCTTCCCGGGGCGGCAGGTCGTCTGCGTGACGGGCGACGGCGCCTTCGGACTGAACGCGATGGAGATCGACACGGCCGCGCGCCACGGCGCCACACCCGTCATCATCGTGTCGAACAACGCCGCGTGGAACATCGAACGCTTCGACCAGGCCGAGAACTACGGCGGACGGGTCGTCGGCACGTTGCTCAGCCACTCGGACTATGCGGGCATGGCCGCAGCCCTCGGCCTTCACGGCGAACGGGTGGAGGATCCCTCCGACCTCAAGGACGCCATCGTGCGCGGCCTGGAGAACGCGCCTGCGGTGATCGATGTGATCACGTCGCAGGATGCGGTCTCGTCGGACGCCAGAAGAGGTCTGGGCTTCGTGCCAGACTTCCAGCCGCTCACCGTCTGGGATGAGGCCGAGCGCAAGCGCCGGGGGCAGACATGACGCTCTAGCCGGCCCGGGCCGCGCCCGCACTGGCTGCGCGATCCTCGCTTCGCGGGCGCCGGTCGCCGGCACCGCGGGCGCGCCGGGCGCACGACTTGCAGAAGTGCTGGCAGCAGCGGGAGCCACGGTCGTGTTGGCGCCGCCGCAACATGGCCTGGTCGAGACCATGGCCGAGGACCAGAGGGCTATGGGCGCGCCCGGGGGGCCGGACAACATGCGGCCGGGGCACCGTTGAACCGGCGACCTGGATCGGCTCAAGGCAAACGTGCATCGGCGCCTGGGGGCGTGCCGGTCAGCGCACCGACCCTGCCTGCGGCGGGTCTCGGACGCCTTCTCGACCCGGGTGTCGCCGGGCCACGGCTCAACGATCCCCGCCCGGGACGGACGGCTGTGCGCTTCGCGGAAGCCTCGGACGACGATGGCGCCGTCACCAGCCGGCTCGAAGCCTGAGAGTCCGCAGTGGGCGACCGCCCGAACCCTCGCCCTGTCGAAGCCGCCGACGATCCGGTGCGCAGATGCCCCCGGGGCAACGCCTTCCTTCAGTGCGTTCCCAGGCCTGCCGCCCCCAGAGGTCGCTGAGCATCGCAGGGACCTGGGGCATCGCGACGCAAGGCCGGGCTGTCTTGGTCGCCGGGACCAACCGGGCTCCGCCCGGCTTGGCGAAAATGCGATCCATCCGGTTTCCGGGGTGAACTCGACATCCGTCTTGCGGCCAAGGCGCTTGCAGGCGCTCTGCCCATGCCCGTCGGCGTTCCCCGTTTCGACGGGAATGCTTGAAGAGGCGCACACGGCGCTCTCCTTCGAAGGGGCTGGTCCAAGGGTCGACGATCAAGTTGGACGGGATCGCCCGGATTCGCGGTCCGATCCCCAAGGCGACGTTGGCGAATTGCGGTCATGGCCGGAGTGCGGCACTTCGTCCGTCCCTGGCGCCGCGATCCGGCTTGGCCCATCCCATCGCGGCAAAGGCGCCTGCCCCGAAGATCGCGAAGGCGGCGATGAGCGCGTACATGGTTCCGTCGAAACTCTGGCCCACGATCATGCCGAGAGGCACCGAGAGGAAAGTCGAGGCCGAAGCGACAACCGCCGCGCCGACACCGGCGATGTGTCCGAGAGGTTCCAGCGCGAGTGCATACAGGTTTCCGAACAGCAGTCCGATGGAGATGAAGACAAGAAGCAGGTAGGTCATGAACAACCACAGCGGAGGAAGCCCCTCGAAGACGGCGGCGATTGCCAAGGCAACGACAGACACCAGGGTTGCGGACGCCGCTGCCGAGCGCGCGAGCGAGAACATTCCGAACTTCATGACAAGGCGGCTGTTCGCGAGCGAGGCGCCGCCCAAGGCCAGCGCGAGCACGCCGAAACAGGCCGGAAACAGCGTGCCGGTCCTGTAAGCCTCCTGAAATATCTGTTGCGCGGAGCTCAGGTAGGCGGCGAACGGCGCCTGTATGCATCCCGCAGCGAGGGTAAATCCCAGCGCGGCCCGGTTTGCCACGACTTCTCGGACTGCGCGGCCCATGGTCGAAAGGGAAAGCGGGGACCGACGGGCGGCGGGCAGGGTCTCCGGTTGCCGGACTCCGAACCATGCGAAGGCGACAGCGGCGATGGCCAAGAACGTGACGAATATCGCGCGCCAGCCCCCCAGCCACTGGATTCCCTGTCCGAGAGCCGGCGCGACAGTGGGCACGAGGATGAAGATGGCCATGGCGAACGACATCAGCCGCGCCATCCGCCGCCCCGCGAACTGGTCGCGCACGAGGGCGATGGTCACTGTGTGCGGAGCTGCAATTCCGATGCCTTGCAGGATCCGACCCGCGATCATCGTCGGGAAGCTCACTGCGAAGATGCTGATCAAGCACCCGCCCATGAACAGGATGAGGCCGGCATACACCGCAGGCTTGCGCCCGATTGCGTCCGAGAGCGGGCCGAACGACAATTGACCGAGACCCAACCCAAGCAAGAAGGCCATGATGACAAACTGAAGGTCGTTCGCGCGTTGGATCCCGAAGTCTCGTCCGATAGCTGGCAGTGCCGGCAACACCGCATCGATCGCGAGCGCGACAAGCGCCATCAGGAGGGCGACGAGGGTAATGAACTCGCCCAAGCGCAAGGCGGGTCGGTCGGTTGTTGGGATCATAGTTGCCCGCTCAGGGATCGAATCACAGGACCTTGAACTCCCTCTATCATGATCCTGCGGAAAGTCTGCTCCTTGACGAATCCCATCTTGCCGAGATGCTCCCTGCCGGCAAGGGCGCGGAGGAAGCGAACGTCTTCCTCCATGTTCCGGTCAACGGATTGCCTCATGGCCCAAATGCGCATCCCGAACGTGGCCGGAAAGGCCTGTCGCGAGAGCCTGCCGGCATTCAGGAGCGCCGAACGCGAGCGGTTCCTCGAATTCTTCCAGTCCGTCATGGCTGCGGCGCATGTCAGGCGCAGCCCGGCGAGCCGGATCGGGTGCCGGGCCTCTCTAGACAGTCGTATCCGCTCTGGCACGTGGGTCGGTCGAGGCCTGACGGCAGACCTGCATCGGCAGCACGAGCCCCCACCGGGTCTCTTGAGGCGCGCCGAATTCACTGAATCCCGCTCGCTTGTATGCCGCGATCGCGCGCGCGTTTGCCGGGTGCGGATCGGTTGCGACCACAGGAGCCCCTTCCTCAAAGAGAGTCTTCAGCCGTTCGGCGATGAAAGCGGAGCCATGCCCTTTCTCGATCATGTCCGGCTCGCCAATGAACTGGTCGACGCCACGAGACCCCTCTGGAAGCCGGAAGAAATGATGATCTTCCCAGCCATGGACCGTGTAGTCCTGCATGTACGCGAAGGGGCGTCCGGCTGTTGAGACGATCCATCGCGCAACGCGAGGATCTGCCAGTTCCTCTTCATCGCCGGGCTCATCTGAATCCCACCACTCGCGGACGTGTGGCCGTGATTGCCATTCCAGCAACAGGCCGAGATCAGCCGCTTCCGCTTTCCGAAAGGTGTATCGGCCAGTCGCCGGGTGCTGCGTCAAGTCGTAATCTCCAAATCGGTCCTGCCGCGGGCACGCGATTCGCGACCGATTGCGCTGCGCCCGCCGGGGACATCCGCGCCTTCGACCCGATGTCACGCTTGATGGTCATTCACGCATTCGGGCATTATGCCTAACGCCAGACTTGGGCAACCGTCGTTCCTGCCAGCGTCAAGACGGCATTGGAGCCATTTCATGCCGCAGACGACCGCAGGGTCTTGAAAGAGGCACTGGTATTGGTGAATGCAGAATTCATGATCGCAGCGGGAACATAGACATGGCGAAGTCGCTGCTGACCTTCGGGCGGATGCTGGACGGTCATGCCCGATCGCACCCCGGCGCGCTCGGGGCACGGGATCTCGAACGGAGCCTGACGCTCGCCCCGGGGGGCGAACGCGCAGGCAGGATGGGCGGCACACTGCCGGGACTGGGATTGACGAAAGTTGCCCGCGTCGCGGTGACGGTACGCAACCGGGTGGAACGGGTGGAAATCCATGCCGCAATCGGCAGGGCCGGGGTTGTCGCGATCCCGCTGAAATTCCGGTCCGGTCCGCCGGGGATGCGTTTCATCATTGACTGCTGCCGGAGGCTGCCATGACGCTCCGTCCGTCTCAATCCGCGCCCGCCCTGCTTGCACGCCTTTCCTTGCGCAGGCGTCGTGCGCTGGTCACCGGCGCCTCGGGCGCGCTTGGCGCGCGATTTGCCGAGGTGCTGGCCGGCGCCGGGGCCTCGGTCCTGCTGGCGGCGCGGCGCACCGCTCCGATGGAGGCGCTGCGCGACCGGATCGAAGCCCGCGGCGGGCGCGCCTCCGTCGCGGCGCTGGACCTGGCGGACACATCCGGCATCGCATCCGCATTTGACGCTGCCGAGGACGCCTTCGGTGCGCCGGTCGACCTGGTGGTGAACAATTCCGGCATCGCCTCGCCCGGACCGCTGGTCGAGCAGTCCGACGAGGACTGGGCTGCGCTCATGACCGTCAACCTCGACGGCGCGCGGCGCGTGGCCGTCCAGGCGGCACGGAGGCTGATCTCGGCAGGGCAAGGCGGCTGCATCGTCAATGTCGCCTCGATCCTCGGGCTGCGGCAGGGAGGAGGCGTTGCGTCCTACGCCACGTCCAAGGCCGCGCTGATCCAGCTGACCAAGCAGCAGGCGCTGGAATGGGCGCGCCACGGCATCCGGGTGAACGCGCTCTGCCCTGGCTACATCGAGACCGACCTGAACCGCGACTTCTTTGCCTCCGAAGCAGGCCAGGCGCTGGTCAGGCGCATCCCGATGCGCCGGCTCGGGCAGCCTGCCGAACTGGATGGTGCGTTGTTGCTGCTGGCATCGGAGGCGGGCAGCTTCATCACCGGCACGGCGCTGGTGGCCGATGGCGGCCATCTCGTGAGCCAGCTGTGACGGAGGCGGCCATGCAGGACTACGCGATTGTGGCATGTGAGCCCGGAGGACCGGACGTTCTGGAGCGCCGCATCGTGACACCCGCGTCGCCGGATGCGGGCGAGGTCCTTGTGCGGCATCTTGCCATCGGGCTGAACTTCATCGACGTCTATCACCGCAGCGGGCTGTATCCTTGGGCAGAACCGCGCGACCTGATCCCCGGATCCGAGGCGGCGGGCGTGGTCGAAGCGCGCGGGCCGGGGGTCGAAGGGCTGGCCGAGGGGGATCGGGTTGCCTATGCCCATCCGCTTGGCGCCTATGCCTCGGCCCGCGTGATCGCCGCCGACCGTCTCCTGCCGTTGCCGGACGGGATCTCGACCGAGGCCGCGGCGGGCGTGCTGCTCAAGGGGCTGACTGCGCACTACCTCGTCCATGACAGCTATGCCGTGCGCGCGGACGACACCGTGCTGGTCCATGCGGCCGCGGGCGGTGTCGGGCTGCTGCTGGGACAGTGGCTGAAGGCAAAAGGCGCACGCGCCATCGGAACGGCAGGCGGGGCGGAGAAGGTCTCGCTCGCGCTGGAAAACGGCTACGACGCGGTCGTCGACTATCGCGCGGGCGATTTCGTGCCTCGGGTCATGGAATTGACGGACGGCGCGGGCGTGCACGCGGTCTATGACAGCGTCGGCGCCGACACGTGGCGCGGCTCGCTCTCCTGCCTGCAGCCGCATGGCAGCTTCGTGAACTTCGGCCAGTCTTCCGGCCCGATCACCGGCTTCACCCTCGGCGACCTGGCCAAGGGTTCCCTGCATGCCACGCGGCCCGCGTTGTTCCATTTCATCGCGGGCCCGGCGGAACTGCAACGCCGGAGCGCTGCACTGTTCGCCGCACTGTCGGACGGCACCCTGACCAGCGAGGTGCACAACCGTTTCCCGTTGGCCGAGGCGGCGGCGGCGCATGATGCGCTGGAAGGTCGCCGGACCACCGGAAACACCATTCTCGTTCCCTGAGAGACGACGGCCATGATTTCGATCCACGAAGCCTCTTGCGCAGCCGCCCTTAATTCCCTCAATGGCGATGTCCGCTCGGTCGGCCGGATGCCGAAAGCCGCATTGGCGATGCCGAAAGCCGCATTGGCGATGCCGGGAGACCTGACCGGCGCGCGTGGCCCGGCCGGTCCCGGGCAGCGCCGTGCAACCGGGCATGCCGGCTGTTTCGACTCGTCGACGCAACGCATGGCTTGCGAGGCCGGGACGATCGTTTGCGGGGCACGCGCCAAAGGCATCGGCAGGTTCTCCGGGACTGCGGCAGCATCCCTCGACGACTCGGCCATCCTGACGGCCAGTCTGGGCGCGGGCGACGGCGTGCCGATGCCCTTGGAGGAGTAGGCCATGGACTTCACCCTTTCGCCGCGCATCGAGGACTGTCGAAAACGCGTTGCACGTTTCGTGGAGGACGAGATCCTTCCGGTCGAAGGAGATCGCGCAAATTGGGACGCCCACGGAAACATCGCCACCGAACCGCTTGAAGCCTTGCGCAAGTTGGCGCGCGCGGAGCGACTCTGGTGCTTGCAGCTGCGCCCGGAAACCGGTGGCCAGGGACTGGACAAGGTCGGCCTGGCCGCCTGCTACGAAGAAATGAACCGGTCCGTTTTCGGGCCGGTCGTGTTCAACGCGGCGGCGCCTGACGACGGCAACATGATGCTGCTGGAGCAGGCCGCCTCCGAAGCGCAGAAGACGCGGTGGCTGGCCCCGATCGTCGACGGGCGCGCGCGGTCGTCCTTCGCGATGACGGAACCCCATCCCGGAGGCGGGTCCGATCCCGGCATGATGCTGACAACCGCCAGGAAGCATGGCGAGTCGTACATCGTTCGCGGACGCAAGTGGTTCATCACCGGGGCCGAGGACGCCGACCACTTCATCCTCGTGGCACGCACTTCGGACGATCCGCGCCGGGGCTTGACGGCCTTCCTGCATCACCGCGACGACCCCGGCTGGCGCATCGACCGTCGCATCCCGATCATGGGACCGGAGGAGCATGGCGGGCACTGCGAACTGGTTTACGAAGACCTGGAGCTTCCCGCCGACCGGATTCTCCTGGGCGAGGGGCTTGGCCTCAAGATCACCCAGATGCGGCTGGGGCCGGCACGCCTGACCCACTGCATGCGCTGGCTGGGTCTTGCCAAGCGCTGTTGCGAGACAGCACAGGAATATGCCGGGAAACGGCACGGGTTCGGCATGCGCCTGTCGGACCGCGAGAGCATCCAGATCAAGATGGGCGACCTCGCCATGGGGATAGAGATCGGGCGCCTGCTGGTGATGAAGGCGGCTTGGGCGCTGGATCAGGGCAGCTTTGCCCGCAAGGAAGTGTCCATGGCCAAGATCCACGTGGCGAATCTGCTGCACAAGGCAGCTGACGTGGCGATCCAGGTCAACGGTGCGCGCGGCTACAGCTGCGACACGGTGCTGGAATGGGTCTACCGCTACGCGCGACAGGCGCGGCTGGTCGACGGCGCGGACGAGGTGCACCAGATGGTGCTGAACCGCTTCCTCGGGCAGGAGGGCCGCGGCTTCTGGACATGGGACTCCGCAGGGGCACCGGTGGAGGCGGAATGAGCGGCCTGGACCTCTCCGCGCTGGAGCGATGGCTTGCGGACAAGTCCCCGGGCCGTGACCTGCGCGTAGAGCGCGTCGACGGCGGACAGTCCAACCCAACGTGGTTCGTGGACTGGGGCGATGCGCACATGGTGCTGCGCAGGAAGCCCGATGGCCCGATCCTGCCAGGCGCCCATGCGGTCGAACGGGAGTTCCGCGTGCTGCGGGCGCTCGAAGGCACCGATGTGCCTGTGCCCCGTGCGCTCTGGCTGGAGGAGGATCCCGGCATCCTCGGAACGCCCTTCTACCTGATGGAGCGGCTGGAAGGGCGCGTTTTCTCGGACTGCACCCTGCCGGGCATTTCGTCGGGAGAGCGGCGAGCGATCTATCTCGACATGGCGCGCACGCTGGCGCGGCTGCACGCGGTGCGGCCTGACGACGTGGGCCTGTCCGACTACGGCAGGCCCGGCAGCTACTTCGAACGCCAGATCGCGCGCTGGGGCAGGCAGTATCGCGAAAGCCCCGGCGGCCGTGTGCCCGCACTGGACCGGCTGGCCGACTGGCTGCCCGCAAACATGCCCGCAGATGACGGCGCCGTGTCCATCGCGCACGGCGACTTCCGGCTGGGAAACATGCTCTTTCACCCGACGGAGCCGCGCGTGATCGGCGTGCTGGACTGGGAGTTGTCGACACTTGGCCACCCACTGGCGGACCTGGGATTCTGCGTGATGCCCTGGCACACAGGGCCGGACGAATACGGCGGGCTCCTCGGCACGGACTGGCGGTCGGCGGGCATCCCGGCGCGCGACGAATTCGTCGCCGAATACATGTCCCACGCCATTCCCACGGCACCGCTGGACCCGTTTCACCTGGCGTTTTCGCTGTTCCGCTTCGCCGTGATCTTTGTCGGCATCGCCGACCGCGCGCGGGCCGGCAACGCCGCCTCGGAAGAGGCCGCGACGTTGGCGCCCTTGGCCAAACGCTTCGCGTCCCGCGCGCTGGATGTCATCGCCGAGGCGCCGGACGGATCCACCTGAGGAAGCCAGCAAGAATCCGGAGAGCAATTCGGTGTTTCGTGCGAAGAGGCTCTGGACATTCCACGTGCCAGGGTCATGTTGCAGACGCGCGCCCCGCACTCGGCGAAGGCGGCAGGCCCAACATCCGCAAATTGCTTGCAGGTCCGTCCGGACGGCGGTCTTGCGGACAACGAGTGCAGACAGGAGAAGAACCGATGCCGAGGTTGAACACGGAGCAGCGCAGGGCGCGTGACGAGGCCCGCTTTCGAGAGCGCGTGGAGCGGCGCAGGGAGGAGGGCGCGGACGTTGTGGCGTATGCGTTGGCCAATGGCCGGGCATGCAAGTTCCTGACGAAGGATGAAAGGCGGGAGCTGCGCACCCGTCGGGCCGAACGCAAGGCGCGCACCGAAGCCAAGGCTGCGGCGGAGAAGCGACTGCACCAGGAGGTGGTCCGCTGCTGGAAGGATTTCGGTGCCGGAAACCCGCCGTGGGAGATTCCGCTCCAGGATGACCGTTGCTGGGACGCCGCAGTGAGACGGCTGCGAGCCTGGAGTGACCACGAGGCCGCCGACCTGTGGAGGGACACTGGGTCGCACACGCCTGATGACACGCATCCGCGAGTGATGCGCCGCATCGTGGAGGTGACCGCCCGCCTCCCGGCACGAAGGACGCCGCATCGTGGCTGAGTGCCTTCCGAATTGACGGCCCAAGCACCTGAAACCGGCAACTGAAGCGACCTCTCGCGTCCCGTCCTTGCCGGCCAGTCCCGCGCCGAGGGGCGCGCTGCCGCAGGCAGGCGCAGGATCCGGATTCCGTCGCGCCTGGCCCGGTCCATGGCCTGACTTTGGTTCAAGTCCTATGGCCAGGGCCCTTGGATGCACCGGACTTGCCATGGCCTGCACGGCCAGAATCGTTCCACGAATGCCTTGCCCCTTCCAAGGCGCCGAAGGCAGGCTCTTCAAGCTGAGCGATGCCGCGTCGCGAAGAGAACGGTCGCGATTGCCCGGACGACAATCCGGCTGTTCGCCTGGCGCGGCTGCCGCAGCCAGGGTTCCGCCTTGGGCCCCGATGGACGACATCGATACGTCGCCCGCCTCATTGGACCCTATGGGCGAGGATCATCTGCGCGCTTGGGAAGGTCGGCGAATTCAGGCACTTCGAGCACGCGTCCAGATCCGGAGCTTTCTTGCTGAATCGCTTGCTGGCCCGCCCGGGCCGCAGGCACCTGCCCGTGCGGATGCCGTGTCCGTCAGCCGGTCAACCTGCTCGCAAATGACCGAGGGCGCGCCACGGGAAGTGGCCTGGGATGGCGAACGGTCCGGTCAGCATGTCCGGCAACTTCGCAATCCAGGGAATCGTCAGTGCAAGCCTGATTGCCAAGGTGGCATTGCGCGACCACGCTTGAACGAACCCCTTGCGATCCGTTTGGCCGGATTGTCGCCGCAACAGCGGCACGCGTCCCGACCCTGCGGTCAACAAGTCCACTCCTTCACAGGTTCCTTCATTCCGGGGCCGGGCCGCATCCGGCGACCTGCCCGCAAGGAAAGGCGGTGCGTTCCGGATCGTTGCCGGAATTGTCGGAATCGAGCGGCTGCTTCACGTCTGTCGCGGGTTCGTCTCTCCGGTTGCCTGGCGTCACGTGGTCGAGCTGCATCCTTCGGACAACGATGCCATCGCGGCAAGCGGGTCCGGCGCACGGCTCGCGAGCGGCCAACCGCTGGAGCGAACATCGCCAGCCAACCCCTCAGACCAGTTCGCCCGGAATCTCGACTTCGCGCCGCACCACGTATTCGCGCAGGGCGTCACGGACTCCGTCGTCGAGCGGCGGCCTTTCGTCCTCGTAGCGTTCCAGCATGTTGCGACACCAGGCGCATCCGCGTTTGCCAACGGATTTCGATCCGCCAGCGACCCAAGTCTCGTAGCGTTCGTTGTCCTGGACCTCATCCAGGAACGGCATGTGCGCACGGGTATAGTCCTCGTCAAAGAAGTGTCCGCCCGGCCCGATTCTCGCCAGATCGGCCAGGGCGGTTTCCATGTCCTCGAACGACACGCCCTTGAGCAGGGTCTGGAATCCGAGGATCTGCTGCGCGTCCGCCGCCAGCTTTCCCATGGAGATGCAAAGCGATCCCTCGATGGTGCCGCCGCAATGCGTCAGCAGATTGCAGCCGCCAAGGATGGCCGGGTAGACCTTGAGAATGGAGTCGTACCCTGCGTAGAGGTCGTCTTCCTTCGCGCCCGACTTGGCCCCGTTGGTCCGCCAGGGAATCCCGTAGTACCGTGCCATCTGCCCGAAGATGTACATGATGAGCGACACTTCCGGGGACCCGAAGGTCGGCGAGCCGCTCTTCATGTAGACTCCCATTGGCGCCACTCCCATCACCGCTCGGCAGCCGGGCCTTACGGCCTGGGTAAAGGCGAGTCCTGCAAGGACTTCGGCGATGATCTGCGCCGTCGCGGCAAGCGAATGCACCGGCGTCGAGGCCCCGAAGAGAACGAAGGGTGACATGAGAAGCGCCTGGTTCTCGGATGCGTACACCCGGACGGCGTCAAGCTGGGTCTGGTCCCAGACCAATGGCGAGTTGCAGTTGAAGATCGCGGTCATGACAACGTCCCGGTCCATTCGTTCCGAACCGAAGACCAGCCGCGCCATCTCTATGCAGTCCCTTGCCTGAAACTCGGACTGCGGGGAACCCATGATCGGCTTGTCCGTTGTCAGGAAGCTGCCTTCAACCATGTGCAGGTGCCTGTGAGGCACCGGAATGTCCATCGGTTCCAGCGTGTAGCCGCCGTTGTACTGGATGGCCGGGTTGACATGGTGCAACTTCATCAGCATCCGCATGTCGTCGGCGGTTGCCTGTCGGCGCACTCCGTCAAGGTCGACCAGGTTCGGCGTGCCGTAGGCGGGACCGAAGATCATGTTTCGCCCCCCGACTCGAACGGTGCGTTCCGGGTTGCGTGCGTGGTAATCGAACTCGTCCGGGATCGTGGCAACGAGACTGCGGACCAGTTCACGCGGAATCCTGACTCGATGGCCGTCAACCTGCGCTCCGGCGCGTCGCCAGATCCGCGAGGACGCGTCGTCCCTGAATTCGATCCCGACATCTTCGAGAATGCCCATCGCGTGGTCGTCGATCGCCTCAAGCCCGTCGACCGCAAGGATCTCGTAGGTCGGGAGATTCCGGATGGTGGTCGACGGATAGACAACCGGCGCGTTCAGCCGCGCCATTCTGCGCGCTGCCGCCCCGCCCCCGCGGCTGCGCCTTTGGACTCCGGATTCGACAGTGCTCTTCATCGGGCTTCCCCGCCGAAGCGTATCCGCCAATGAGTCGCGCCGGCAATCGCACAAATAATTTCCCGCCGGCGAAACGCCAGCTTACGCAGGGGTTCAGGAGACCCGATCTTCATCCATTGGGTCTGCCGCCGCGCTGAGCTCGCTTCGCAGCCAGTCGCGGAAATCCGTGACGGTGCGCGAGGACGACGATCCTTCCGGCTGGCAAAGGTAGTACCCGTGTTGCTGAAGCGGCTCGGTCGCCACCGCGACCATGAGAACGCCGCTGTCAAGGAACTGGGTCATCAAGGGAGGGCCCAGCAACCCGACTCCCTGGCCGTCCAGGACCGCCTGCACAAGGTTGATGTACGAATCATAGGAGCTCATCCGCGTGTGGTTTCCCAGGACCGATCCCTTGTCCCGGAAGTAGTTGATCCAGATCGAGGAAGGATCATGCGCGGATTCAAACTCCAGGAGCGGAACGCCTGCCAGGTCGTTGATGGTCTCGAACGGACCGAACTTGCTGAAGAACGAGTGGCTGCAGAGAGGCAGGATCTGTTGACGCTGCAGGAGGATGCTGGAAGTGCCGGGCCACGTGCCAGGACCGTAGCGGATCGCGATGTCCACATCCGACTGAACCAGGTTGACGAGATCATGCGACACGAGGAGCCGGAAGTCCGCCTTCGGGTTGATCCGCCGATAGCGCCCGATGTTCGGCATGAGCCAGTACGTTGACACCCCGGCCGTGGTGGCGATGGTGACCAGGCTGTCTTCCTTGGTGTGCTCAATCGCGTCGATCTGGTCGACGATCGACTGGAAACCCTGGTTGACCGCGCGAGAGAGACGGCCGCCCGTACGGGTCAGCTTGATGCTGCTGCGCCCGCGCACGAAAAGTTCAAGGCCCAGATGCGCCTCGAGCTGCTTCACCTGCCGAGACACGGCGACCCGCGTAACGTTGAGCTCCTTTGCCGCCTCCGTGAAACTGAGGTTCCGGGCGGATGCCTCGAACGCCAGAAGCGACTTGGGCGGCGGCAGTCTTCGGAAACCGTGAGTCAATGCATTGCCCCGTCTTGCCGCCCGGAATGATCGCCAGCAGGCGCTGTCAGCGTAACCCTGTGTTACTCATCGGATAACTTTTTTGCAATGTGATCATGCCTTGAACCTGTGCAACACTCCGGCCACGGGAGCTGGCGGAAAGGCATGGGCAACGACACGGACGGCAGTGCGGCCATCGAGTGCCGCAACCTGTGGAAGATCTTCGGGAGTCGCGTGGACGAAACGCTTGCCGCAGCGGAAGCCGGCAAGGTCGACAAGTCCGCTGCCCTGAAGAAGTTCGGTTGCGTGATCGGCGTTGCGGATGTCAGCTTCGATGTCAAGCGAGGCGAGGTCTTCTGCATCATGGGGCTTTCGGGATCAGGCAAGTCCACGATCCTGAGACATGTCAACCGCCTGATCGAACCGACGGCGGGATCGGTGCTGGTGGACGGTCAGGACGTGATGGGCCTTGATGACAGGTCACTCCGGGCGCTCAGGGCCGAAAAGATCGGGATGGTCTTCCAGCACATGGCGCTCTGGCCGCACAAGACGATCACGGGGAATGTCGCCTTCGGCCTGGAGGTCCAGGGGGCGGACAGGAAGGCCTGCCGCAAGGCTGCCGAGGAGGCGCTTGAAACCGTCGGGCTTGGCGGCTGGGGCGACCGCTATCCGGACGAGCTCTCCGGCGGCATGCAGCAGCGCGTCGGACTGGCGCGGGCGCTTGCCGCGGACCCGGACATTCTGCTCATGGACGAGCCGTTCAGCGCCCTTGACCCGCTGATCCGGCGAGACTTGCAGGACGAGTTTCTCGAACTCTCCGCACGTGCCCGAAAGACAACGCTCTTCATCACCCACGACCTGGACGAGGCCATGCGGATCGGCCATCGCATCGCGGTGATGAAGGATGGACGGGTCGATCAGATCGGCACGCCCGAAGCCATAGTGCTTCGTCCTGAAACCGACTATGTCGCCCGTTTCGTGGGCTCGATCTCCACGCTGAAATACCTTTCGGCCAGCGAAATCACGGTGTCGGGCGACGTGTCGCCGGACGCCCCGGTCCTCGGCCCGGACTCCGCCTTGCCCGAGGTCATCGGGGCGCTGGCGAACGGCGCAGACCACCTGGCGATCAGGGACGGGGATCGCCTGATCGGGCGTATCGGACGTTCCGAAGTCCTCGCCGCCGTCGGGCGCGACCTGCGGCGGAGATAGAGCCATGGACCCGTTCCTGAATCCGTTCGACCATTTCACGGTTCCCTTCGGGACCTGGGCCGAAGACCTCCTGGACTGGATTGTCGGACACAGCCGGGCCACCCTGCTGGTGGCCAAGGTTCCGGTCCAGTCGTTCCTGAAATTCGTCCAGGGCGGCATGGAGACCGTCCCCCCGGCGCTTTGCATCCTCGGCGCGGCGGCCGCAGGCTTCCTTCTCTCGGGTTGGCGCCTTGCCTTGACGGGATTTGTCTGCCTGACGCTGATAGGCCTTCTGGGCGCGTGGCAGGCGGCGATGACGACGCTTTCAATCGTGATATCGGCGGTGACGATCTGCATCGTCGTCGGGATGCCGACAGGCATTCTTGCCGCACGCTTCGACGGCTTCTTTCGCGTCCTGCGCCCGGTCCTGGACCTGCTGCAGACAATCCCGAGCTTTGTCTATCTCGTGCCCGTGGTCATGCTCTTCGGCATCGGCGACACGCCTGGCGTGATCGTGACCTGCATCTTCGCCATCACCCCGCTGATTCGCTTGACCAACCTGGGAATCCGCGAGGTGCGCGGTGACCTGGTTGAGGCGGCGCGGGCATTCGGCGCGAGCGAGGCGCGGGTCCTCTTCGGCACCCAGCTTCCGCTGGCCCGCCCCACCATTCTTGCAGGGCTGAACCAGACGGTCCTCCTGTCGCTGTCCATGGCCGTGGTCGCCTCGATGATCTCGGTGGCCGGCCTCGGCAGGATCGTCCTTGAAGGGATCGGGCGGCTGGATTTCGGAAGCGCAACCGTTGGAGGGCTGGGCATCGTGCTGATGGCGATTGTCGTCGATCGCTACGTGCAGGCGCTTGGAGCGGCCAGGCAACGCTACAAGGCAGGAGCCTGAACGATGGAATGGGCACTGCTTCTCGATCCCTTCGCGACAGTCAGCCTGCCCGTGGCGGAATGGGCCAACGACGGCATGCGCTGGCTGACGTCGAACTACCGTGGCGCGTTCCAGGCAATCAAGGCGCCGGTGAAATGGGCTCTCGACCTGGTCGAGGACGGCCTCCGCGGCACGCCGCAGACGGTCCTTCTGGTGATCTCCACCCTGTTCGCATGGCAGATCGTGAACCGCGCCACCGCGCTCCTGACCTTCTGCGGGCTGATCGTCATCGGGATCATCGGTGCCTGGGATGCGGCCATGACCAGCCTTGCGGTGCTGGTGACCGCCGTTGCCATCTCGACGGCAGCGGGCATTCCGCTCGGGATCCTGTGTTCGCGCGTTGATGCAGTCTGGATGGCGGTTCGTCCGGTGCTGGACTTCATGCAGACGATCCCGTCATTCACCTACCTTGTGCCGGTGATCCTGCTCTTCGGCATCGGCAACGTGCCGGGCGTCATCGTCACGGCCTTCTTTGCGACGCCGCCGCTGGTGCGGCTCACGAACCTTGGCCTGCGCGAGGTCCGGACCGATCTTGTCGAGGCGGCGGATGCATTCGGCGCATCACGTTGGAAGCGTCTCCTGTCCATCGAACTGCCGCTCGCCCGCCCGACGATAATGGCCGGAATCAACCAGACCGTCATGCTGTCGCTGGCGATGAGCGTCATTGCCTCGATGATCTCGGTCGCCGGGCTCGGCCGCCTGGTGCTTGTCGGCATCAGCCAGCTTGACCTTGCGCGCGCTTCCGTCGGCGGACTCGGCATCGTGCTTCTCGCCATCATTTTCGACCGCGTCACGCAAGGCTTCGGCTTCACCCGCCGCGACCGCGGCAACCGCGGGCTCTGGGAACAGGGCCCGGTCGGGTGGCTGCGGGCGCGGGCATTCCACCCCGAACGTCAATCCAGTTCCTAGTCAAATGAAGGAGGATCAAATGAAACATTTGGCAAAATCGCTCGTGCTCGCCGCAACCGGCGGACTCTTGGCAGGCACGGCCGCGGCCGTTGAAGTCACGGCAATCAGCACGGGAAGGACGGACCACCAGCTGATCTACGAAGTGATCGAGGACGGCCTCGCGGCGCTAGGCTACGAGAACGGCGAGATGCTGACGGGAAACTACCCTGCCATCCACCTGTCAATCGGCCAGGGCGACGCGGACTTCACCGCCGTTCACTGGAAGCCGCTCCATGACGACTTCTACAACAACTCGGGCGGCGATGAAATGCTGGTGCGCGCAGGTCCCATGTACACCAACGCGATGCAGGGCTATTTCATCGACATCAAGACCGCCGACGCAAACGGCATCAGCGCGCTCGAGCAAATGAAGGATCCCGCGATCAGGGCGCTCTTCGACACGGATGGCGACGGGCTCGCGAATCTCACCGGCTGCAACCCTGGCTGGGGCTGCGAAAAGGTGATCGAGCATCATCTTGACGCCTACGAATTGCGCGATCACGTGAACAACGACAAGGGCGAGTACTTCGCGTTGATGGCCGACACGATCGAGCGCTACGAGGCCGGCCAGCCGATCTTCTACACGACCTGGGCGCCGAACTGGATCATGGGAGTCCTGCAGGAAGGCAGGGACGTGGTGTTCCTGAACGCGCCGTTCTCGTCGCTGCCTGGCAATCCGGACGCCATGACCGAATGGTCCGACGGGCGCAATCCGGGCTTTGGCGCCAACGACAACTACATCCTTGTCAACAAGGAATTCGCCGATGCCAACCCGAAGGCAATGGCTTTCTTCAATGGGCTGAGGATTTCCGTAGGCGATCTCAGCGCAATGATGCTGCGGATGAATGCCGGCGAGAAGGAACCCGACCAGATCGAGCAGATCGCCAGGGACTGGATCGCGACCAATCAAGCGGATTGGGATGCACTCATCGCGGCGGCCAGGTCGGCAGAGTAGGCCATCCTGCCATCAACCGGCCCACCCGCCTGGGTGGGCCGCATTGTCACGAGACTGCGGGAACCTGCCGGCATGGCCATTCTCTTCCATTGGAACAGCGCAACCCCCGAGATCTGGCACAATGCCTTCGCGGCCGCGGGCTGCGGCAACGACATTCGCTCCCTTGCCGATCCGGGCAACGTTGCCGAAGTCGAGCACGCAGTCGTGTGGGCGCCGCCGGCGGGTGCCCTGAAGACGTTTCCCCGCCTCAGGTACATCTACTCCATCGGAGCGGGCGTCACCCACGTCACTCTCGATCCGGAGTGGCCGTCCCACGTTCCCATCGTGCGCCTCCAGGACCGGATGCTGGTCCTCGACATGTCCTGCCACGTCATCCACTGGGTCCTGCACTTTCACCGGTTCTACGCCCGCTATGCCCGCCAGCAGGATCAGGGCGTCTGGCTGCACCATCGCTATCCCGAGAACGCCGAACGCCGTGTCTCCGTTCTCGGGCTGGGACAGACGGGCAAGGACGCCTGCATCCGCCTGCGCGACCTCGGGTTTCCGGTCACCGGATGGGCGCGAAGCCCGAAGCGGATCGAGGGCGTGCGCTGCCTGCATGGCGACGAGAATTTCGACACCGTCGTGAGGGCGGCGGACATTCTCGTGAACCTGCTTCCCCTCACGGACGCCACCGCGAACATCCTGAACGCCTCCGTCTTCGATCGAATGCCGAAGGGCTCCTTCCTCATCAACTGCGGACGAGGCGGCTCCGTGGACGACCGCGCTCTCCTGAACGCCCTTGATGGCGGCCATGTCGAATGTGCGGCGCTCGACGTGTTCCGCGAGGAACCCCTGCCCGCGGACAGCGCATTCTGGACTCATCCCGGCGTGTTCGTGACCCCCCATACGGCTGCCCCGACCAACGAGCGGTCGGCGGCAGAATTCATCGCGGCCCAGGTCAAGGTCGCCATGGATGGCGGGCGCCCGGCACCCATTGTCGATCCGGAGCGCGGGTACTGAACCCGTGCCACGCCCGTCCATCATTCCCAGGCACGAGGACAGCAACGGCTGGTGGGAGATCCTGCCCAAGCCGCCCGCCCACAGGGTGCTGCAAGGCGACATCAGGGTGGAGACCGCCATCGTCGGCGCAGGCGTCTGCGGCATGGCGGTGGCGCATCGACTGGGCGAGCTGCGTCAGGATTCGGAAATCGCCGTGATCGAAGCCGAGCGCGCAGGTTTCGGCGCCTCTGGCCGCAACGCCGGTTTCATGCTGAACCTGCACTCTCACGGTGCGCCGAAGCGCATCGACATCCTGCGCCGGAACATGAAGCTATGGGAAAGCGGCCTTTCGGACCTGCGTCGCATGGCGCGCGAATTCCGGATCGACTGCGCGTGGGACGATTTCGGCCGCATCTATGGAGCGGCGGGCCCGGATGGCGAAAGGCAGATCAAGAAGATCGCGGAAACCCTCGACGAGCTTGAGCAGGAACACAGGTGGCTCGCGCAGGGCGACATGGAAGCCAGGATCGGCACTCGGTTCTACGGGCGCGGTCTTCATGTGGCGGGCAACGCGCTGGTGAACCCGGCGGCGCTCATGTGCGGCATTGCGCAGAGTCTACCCCAGAACGTGACCCTCTTCGAGGAAAGTCCCGTTGTCAGCCTGGAGGGTGCCGACGGAGGCTTCACGCTCGAGACTCCGCAGGGATCTGTCACGGCGGACCGCCTCGTCCTTGCCACCGGCGTCTTCCTGCGCCAGTTCGGCATCGCGTCCGGCCGCTACGTCCCCATGGCCACTTATGCCAGCCTGACCGCACCGCTGACGGACGATGAGCTGTCGGCGTCGGGCTTGGGCGAGCCGTTCGGGCTGCTGGCCAGTTCGGAATACGGTGCCACGATTCGACTGACCAATGACAGGCGCATCCTCTTCCGGAACCTGTTCGAATTCGCGCCGAATGCGCCCGCCCCGGCCCAAAGAGTCCTGGAAATCGGGAAGATTCACCGCGAAGCCATGCTGAAGCGCTGGCCCGGGCTGCCAAGTGCAGAGTTCGTGCACTGTTGGGGCGGAACCATGGCGTTCACGTGGAACAACGGCGCGGTCTTCGGGGAATATGCACCCAATCTGTATGCGGTTCTTGCCAGTGATGTCTCGCCCATGACACGCGGTGCCGCTGCGGGCCGGCTTCTGGCGGACCTCATGGACGGCAGGGACAGCGAGCTTCTGAGCCTGCAGCTGGGCATTCCAGGCGCCAGTCGTCTCCCGCCCCGACCATTTCTCGACCTTGGGATTGCAGCCCGGCGCGGCCTTCTTCATTTCGCAGCCCGAAGCGAGTTCTGATCGTCGCGCACGCGTTGTCCGCGGCTGAACGAGCGGTAAGGGTTTGGGGCCGATCTCGTGCACGCGAATTGGGGCACGCCTGCGCCTTGCACACTCTCCCGGCCACGGGCGGAAGAAGCATCGGCACACCTGAGAATGCACAGCTGACTTCTCGCCGCCGAGATGTCGGTCAGCACCTTCCTTCTTCGCGGGCTCGGCGGCATCGTGGGATTCCTGTCCAGAATGTTCGGCGGCGGCGGGTTCCTGATGACGCCGCGCCCGTTCTTCATCGGCATTCCGCCAGCCGTCGCGGTGGCGACCGAAGCCAACCAGATCGTTGCGTCCTCGTTCCCTGGCGCTCTCGCGCACCTGAAACGACGCACCGTCGACCTGAAGATGAGCATCGCACTTCCGGCGGGATCGCCGGCGCGACCCTTGGCGTCCAGATCTTCAATGCGCTGAAGGCCATCGGCCAGGTCGGGCTTCTTGTGCGCCTGTCCTACCTCGTCTTCCTGGGAACCATCGGCAGGCTCATGTTCGCCGACGGCCTGGAGTCGATCCGGAGAATCCGAACGGGACGCCCCGGGCAGCGATACAGGAAGAGCCAGCTCGTCAACGTGCTTCCGTTCAAGATGGAGTCTTCGCGCGCCCGGAATCCACTTCTCCGTCTTCCCCCCGGTCGGTTGGCGCAACGACGGCCGGCTCGCAGGACTTCACCGAGGCGCCGGTCCGCATCCGCACGGGCCAGGGATCCCTACCAGTCCAGGATCGGCACGATCAGGTTCGAGCAGCAGACCCTGTTCTCCACGTCTCTCCGCCTGCCCGCGAATCTCCATGAACGCGACCGTCGCGCACGGTCTTTCCTGACCCGGAACGGGCAGGTCGTCGACATGTTCGAAGCGGCGGCCGACGTCCGGAAGGTCGGATTGGAGCGATTCCTGTTCCGGCTCTCGCGCGAGAATCCGCTGATCTACGGGATCATTTCGCTGGCCATCGCCATCATGGCGGGCCGGGGCGCATCGGCGGCCTTCCGCGTCTTCCGGACGTAGGCTTCACGCGCCCTTCGTTCCGCTCTTGCCGAAGACAGGTTGATTGTGCCAATGGCGTTTCCGGCCAATGCCCGACTGGTTGGGCCGGCGCTCATCCGCGGCCGACATAGGGCATCTTGGTCGCCATCACGGTCATGAACTGGACGTTCGCGTCAAGCGGCAGCTCGCACATGTGCAGCACCGATCGCGCGACGTGGCCGACGTCCATCGTCGGTTCCGGCTGCAGTGATCCATCCGCCTGCGGGCGACCCGCCGCCATGTCCTCTGTCATCTCGGTCAGCGCGTTCCCGATGTCGATCTGGCCGCAGGCTATGTCAAACTTTCGCCCGTCCAGGGACAGGCTTCGCGTCAGTCCCGTCACCGCGTGCTTGGTGGCGGTGTACGGCACCGATCGCCAGCGCGGCACGTAGGCAGAGACCGAGCCGTTGTTGACGATGCGCCCGCCACTGGGGGACTGGGCACGCATGTGCCTGAACGCCGCGCGGGCGCAATTGAACATCCCGGTCAGGTTCACCGCGAGCACGCTCTCCCAGGTTGCATCGTCGATCTCGTCGATCGGCACTGCCGGGCTGCCTCGGCCGGCATTGTTGAAGAGCGCATCGATCCGGCCCGTCCTGTCGGCAAGACCGTCGAAGGCGGCATCAACCGCGCCGCTGTCCGTCACGTCCGCAGCCAGCGGCACCGCCTCGTTCCGGCCGTCGCAAAGCCTGGCCAGCTTGTCGGCACTTCGCGCAAGGCAGCCCACGGTCCAACCCGCCTCCAGGAACGTCTCGGCCGTTGCCTTGCCGATCCCCTGGCTAGCGCCGGTGATGATGATGGTCCTGTTCATGTCTCCTCCTCCGCCGACAGCGCGAACGGCGCCGCCCGCTTCTCCAGATCGTTCGTTGCAAGGGGCACTGCAGGCCTTCCCAGCATGTAGCGCCTTACCCAGTGCAGCCGCTCCTCCGCCCGCGTGATCGCCACATAGGCCAGACGCTTCCAGAGCGGAATGCCGGCTTCCATTCGCTCGGAGCGGTACGCCGCGTAAAGGTCGGGCGCGAACACCTGCACGTCCTTCCACTGCGATCCCTGCGCCTTGTGAATCGTCACCGCCGCACCATGCAGGAACGTGGCGCCCATCTGCGCCGCCGAGAGAATGTTCGGCTCGGCCTGTTCCGGCATCTCGATCTTGATGATCGATGCCGCCGAGACCTGGGGCTCCGTCGCGCCGATCACGTGCATGCGTGCAAATCCTGTTCGGTTGCCGGGGCCAAGGAAGATCGTCTGGGCACCCTTGATCAGGCCCCGGGCCTCGAGATCGAGCCGCTTCATCCGATGCTTGAACGGCAGCTCGATCCCGTCGCATATCAGGGGCTCTCCGGGAAGCAGTTGGTCCGGCGGCGCATCGTGAGCGGTGCGGAACGCATGTATCAGGCGAACCCGCGTCGCGTTTCTCCAGACAAGCACGGGAGACCGCGCCATCAGCGTGGCATCGACGCGTGAGGCAAGCACGACCCGGTCGTCGTTGCGGGCGACCTCCTCGACCATCCGCTCGAATCCCTCGTAGGTCAGGTCCTCGTCGCCCAGGGCGTGGGCCAGTTCGAGCACGGGATTGTCGACGTCCTGCCGATGGATGCGGCTGAGGGAGAGTTTCCGAGGTTCGGGAAGCGTGTCGAAGACCATCTCGCCCGACTGGTTCACGGGCGCAAGCTGGGCCGGATCGCCGAACATCACGAGCGTCGGGAAAATCTCCTGCAGGTCCTTGAACTGCTCGGCATCAAGCATGGACGCCTCGTCCACGAACCCGACGTCCAGCGGATCGTCACGCCGCTGCCAGCCCTTGATGAAGTCAGAACCCTTCACGCCCGCGACCGCCAGCGCGCCGGGAATCGAGGGCTGCCTCTTGTAGAACGCCTCCGCGCGGTCCAGCGCCTCCTCGCTCACCCCCTCGACCCTGGGTTTCTTGCGACGGCCCGCCAGCCACTCCGCGATCTTCTCGTATTCCGGGTCGTAGACCGGCGTGTAGAGAATGCGGTGAATCGTCGTTGCAGGCACGTCGTGCGACCGCAGCACGCTCGCCGCCTTGTTCGTTGGCGCGAGGATGGCCAGAGTGCGCGCCTTCCTTGCCCGCCGCCCCTCGTAGTCGCCGCCGACCGGCTCCACTCCGGATTCTGACAGCGTCTCGGCAAGGCGCGCCAGCAGCATCGTCTTGCCCGATCCGGCCTTGCCGATCACGGCCACCACGCTTCGCCTGTTCCGTCGGCGTCGCTTCGCGACCATTTTCGTCATGTCGATTCCGGCCGACAGCATTACCTCGACGACGCGGTCAAAGGCCTCCGCCTGGTCCTCGGAAAACTCTGCAACGGGCAGCGACATGGGATGCGTGACTACCCCGGAAGCTGCGGGTTCGCCAGAGGCAGGCAACGCGGTCCGCGACGCTGGCCGCAAGACGCCGGGTGGCGGGACGCTTCGCCGCGATCCAGTCGTCGTGGCCTGCACAGGCCGGGACGGCCGTGCACCACGGGGCAGGAAGGTCCGTCGAAAACGTGCACCGTGCCGACCGGTCCACGGCGCTCCAGTTCCCTTGATGGTCCATCGCATTTGTGTCAGCAAGGCTGCACGGGTGGTCCGGCACCGGGCAAGGCGGCGACCTCCCGATCCATGCCGGTCACGAGTCCGGGGCCGCACGGGGCGTGGCATGCCAGGACGGGCATGCCAGGACGGGCGGGCAAGAACGAGGAAGGCCGAATGAAGCTGCTGCACTGGCTCTTGATTCCGTTTCAGACCGTCAACGGGTACGTGCTGCAGATCGGCCGCGCGATCGCGATCGCCGCCATCGCGCTGATGGTCGTCGCGATCCTGATCCAGGTCTTCTTCCGTTACGTCCTGAACAACCCCCTGCCCTGGCCCGACGAGGCGGCGCGCTTCGCCATGCTCTGGATGACCGGCCTGATCGCGCCCCTGGCCTATCGCCGGGGGGGATTTGTCGCCATCGACATGCTGGTTCGCGCCCTGCCCGAGCGCGCTGCCGCACTGCTTTCCCTTGTTCTCCTGACCATCGCCGGCATCGTTCTCGGGTGGGGCATCGACATCGGCATGAGCGAGGTCACGGGCTTCATGTCGCGTGCCAAGACGGCATCGCTCTACTACGTCAACCTGGACCTCGAATGGGTCAAGGTGCCGCGCCGGTGGATGATGATGTCGTTCTTCGTCGGCGTCATCCTGCTGTTCCTGGTGAACGTCGAGCTGTTCCTGCGTTCGCTCATCACGGTCCTGGGCGGCGGGGACGACCTGGCCGACCTCGGGACGCCCGAAGACGAGATCATGGCTGAGTAGGGCGCGACATGCTGATCTGGTTTCTCCCCGCCTTCCTGCTGTTCCTGGCGATCGGGCTTCCGGTCTTCTTCGGGCTGATCGCCGCGCCCGGCATCCTGCTCTGGCTCGCGGGGCAGGAAAAGGACATCACGCTGCTCTATCGCAACGTCTACAATGGCATGGACAGCTTTCCGCTCATGGCGATTCCGTTCTTCATGCTGGCCGGGGAACTCATGAACAGGGGCGGCATCACCATCAGGATCGTCGAGTTCTCGCAGGCCCTCATCGGGCATCTCCGGGGCGGGCTCGCGCAGGTCAACATCCTGTCCTCCATCATGTTCGCGGGCCTCTCGGGCTCGGCCGTGGCGGACACCTCGGCGCTCGGGTCCATGCTGATTCCGGCAATGGAGAAGGAAGGCTACACCCGCCGCTTCGCCGCCGCGATCACCGCCGCCTCTTCGGTCATCGGCCCGATAATTCCGCCTTCGGGCATCATGATCATCTATGCCTACGTGATGGGCGAATCCGTGGCCGCCCTCTTCCTTGCGGGCATCGTGCCCGGCATTCTCGTGGGCGTCGGGCTGATGTTCATGGTCCGCGCAGTCGCCGACCGCTACGAACTGCCGCCCGCGAGACGCGTCGTGACGACCGGCGTCGAGCTGGGACGCACGGAATACTGGTTCTCCTTCGTCATCGTCCGCATCAACATCGGCTGGCTCCTGGCGCAGCTCGTGCCTCTCGGCGAAGCGCCGACGGCCCTTGCCGAATGGCTGGCGTTCGGCGCCGGCTTCCTGGTCGCGCACGGGTTCATGCTCGGGCTGCGCCGTGCCGTGTCCAAGGACTTCCGCATGGTCTGCAAGCGCGCGGTCGTGCCGATGCAGACGCCGATCCTGATCCTGGGCGGGATTCTCGCGGGCGTCTTCACGCCGACCGAGGCCGCCGCCGTCGCGGTCGCCTACGCGGTGATCGTCACGTTCCTGATCCTGCGCACGATGACGATCCGGGACCTGCCGGACGTGCTGGCGCGGGCCGCCACGACCAGCGCCGTCATCCTGCTCCTCGTCGGCGCCGCGCTTGCGTTCAAGACCGTGGTCTCCCTGAGCTATGCCCCGCAGATCCTTGCCGACTTCATCCTCAGCCTTTCAGAGAATCCGCTGATCCTTCTGTTCCTGATCAACCTGCTTCTATTCATCGTGGGCATGTTTCTCGATGCAGGCCCCGCGATCATCATTCTCGGACCCATCCTCGGACCGGTCTTCGTCGACCTTGGCGTGCATCCTGTGCATTTCGCGATCATCATGAGCGTCAACCTGACTGTCGGCCTCGCGACGCCGCCAATGGGCCTTGTCCTGTTCGTGGCCTCGTCCGTCTCCGGCGAGCGGGTCGAGACCATAGCGAGATCCATACTTCCCTTCCTGGCCATCGAGATCGTGGTCATCTTCCTGATCACGTACATCCCGGCCATTTCCATGACGGTCCCCCGGTTGACCGGCTTCGTCCAATGACGCCCCCCCGATTGACAGGCTTTGCCCGAAGACGGTTCCCCGTTGACCGGCTTCGCCCGATGACGTCATAGTCAGCAAATCCCAAGGAGGTAAGAAAATGCTGAAACACCTGACCATCGCCGCCTTCGTCGCGGCACTTTCCCTTGGCTCGGCGTTCACGGCCGCCGCCGACACCATCAAGCTGAGGGCCACGGCGAACTCGAACGAGAACGACGAGGACTATGACGGCCTCGTGGTCTTCAAGAACTTCGTCGAACAGGCGTCGAACGGCGCGATCGAGGTCGAACTGTTCATAGGCACGCAGCTCTGCTCCAACGGTTCGGAGTGCCTTGCCGGCGTTGCCGACGGCAACATCGACATCGTGATCCAGACCTCGGGCGGCACGGCCAACATCTTCCCGTTCGTGCAGGTCCTCGACCTGCCCTACCTGATGTCGGACGACCGCGTGGCCGAGGCCGTGCTCGCGAACGGATCCCCTTTCGTGCAGACGATGCAGGACATGGTGGCCGAGACGTCCGATGGCGCCGTGCGGCTGATGACGATCGGCAACACCGGCGGCTGGCGCAATTTCGCCAACACCCAGCGGCGCGTCACGCAGCCTTCCGAAATGGAAGGGCTGAAGATCCGCACGGTCGTGGCGGACCTGCCGCAGGAACTCGTCAAGGCGCTTGGCGCGTCGCCGACGCCTATTCCGTGGCCGGAGCTTTTCACGTCGTTCCAGACCGGCGTCGTCGAGGGCTCCAAGAACGGCATCACCGACATCATGAACATGAAGTTCCCGGATGCGGGGCTGCAGTACGTCACGCTTGACGGCCACGCCTACATGGGCGCCCTGTGGTTCATGAACAACGAGAAGTTCATGTCGCTTGACCCGGCCCTGCGCAACGTCGTTTCCGACGGGTTCTACGCGCTCCAGCAGGCCACGTTCGCAAGCCCCAAGCGCAAGTCGATCCAGGCGTACCAGGACTTCCAGGCCGGCGGCGGCGACATCTACGTGCCGACGCCCGCCGAGAAGGCGATGTTCAAGGAAGCCGCGGCGCCGGTCTATGACTGGTTCCAGTCCAACGTGGACGGCGGGGAGCGCATCTACAACGCGCTTGTCGATGCCGTTGCGGTGGTCGAGGGCGACATCGAAAAGGTCCGGATGGCGGACACGCAGTAGGCGTTCGCTGCAAGGACAGATTGGTCGCCCCTCCTTGGGGCGACCTATTCTTGCCGAACCACGCGAGTTGTGCCGGCACGGCGGCATCCGGCCGTCGGCGTGTCCGGCAGCCGCTCGGCATCGCGGACATCCGCCTCTCGTGAAGCGATGCAGCCCCATCGCCAGGGCGGACCTGTCGCGCGGCCATGTGATTTCCTGATGGCGCAGGTGGCAGATGTGCTATGCTGCGCGGAAGCGGACTTCCAGAATCGGAGGCCAGAAGATGACCGAATCCTTTGACCGCCAAGGCTATCTCATGCTTGCCGGCGCCCTTTCCGAAGACGATCTCGGCATGCTTCGCGATGTCTGCGACCAGCTGCTCGAGGAACCGGCGCAGGACGGGGGCAAGGGCCTGCACAACATCGGCCTCGGCGAGGCGCGCCGCTTCCTGCGGCATCGTCATGCGGATTTCCCGGCGCTGGACGAATTCGTCACGTCCGAGAGGATCGACCGGATCGTGCGGCGTTGCCTTGGAGCCGATTCGATGCTGTTCAACGAGCAGTTCGTGGTCAAGGGCGCCGGCAAAGGCGCGAGCTTCGCCTGGCACCAGGACTCCGCCTATGTCGGCTTCGACCACAAGCCCTACCTCACTGTCTGGATCGCGCTCGACGACACGACGGAGGAGAACGGCTGCGTCTACCTCCTCCCCCGCGACCTCGAGACGGACCCGGGCATCGACGAGCATGAATGGCAGGAGGACTCGAAGGAGCTGAACGGCTATTTCGGCGACGACCCCGGCCGGCCCATGGTCTGCCCGGCGGGCACGGTGGTCGCGTTCTCGAGCAGGACCCTGCACCGCTCCGGCCCCAACAGCACCGACAGGCCGCGCAGAGCCTACATCGCGCAGTATTCGGTCGAACCGATCCGCAACCCGGAGTCCGGCGATCTCAAGCGCTTCGCCAAGCCCGTCAGGCGTGCCGCCTGACCGCTGTCGTTCCGGCGGCCGCACGCGGCAGCAAGCGGAACCGCCACGGCACTGCGGCCATTGGACGCGAGGCGAGCCTGACGGATGCTTGGTGCCCGGCGCCGCCCATGGCTCGGAACTTTCCTCGAGCCAGTCAGCGGAACGGGTAGAGCCAGACCCGGTAGTCGTCCACGAGGGCATGGGCGTGCTCGATCTGCTCCGGCGTCATCTTCTTCCGGACCTCTTCAAGGCTGATCGCGGCATCGGGGTCGCCGCCGATCGCGCTCAGGACGTACCACATGTAGGCGCGCACGAGGTCGGGCGCGACGAGGCCGGTCCCGACCTCGTAGTACCAGCCAACGCCCGACTGGGCGCCGGCGTGACCCTTCATCGCTGCGCGCAGGTACCATTCGAAAGCCCTGACCTCGTCCTTCTCGACGCCGAGCCCAAGGGCGTACATGACGCCGATCAGTTCCTCGGCCTCCGCGTTGCCCGAACGCGCGGCGGGCCAAAGCGCCGCGCGTGCCTCCTCGAAGCGCCCTGCCTCCATCAGGTCACGCGCCGCTTCGAGTTCGGCCGCCACGGGATGTCCGAGCCCAAGCGAGATCAGTACCGCCACGACGCCGATCCGGCCTCGACCCCCTGCAATCATGCGTCTCGCTTCCATGCCGTCGTCCTCGCCTTCGGTCTTTGCCTCGTCCCGCTTGCCGGGACTGCCGCCACGCCCGGCCTGCCGGCGCCCCTTTCGGAGGGCGACTTCATCGCGTTCGATCCCGAACAGGCCGCGCTCGGCCGCCTCCTATTCTATGACAAGATCCTGTCAGGCAACCAGAACATCTCCTGCGGCACCTGCCATCACCACGACCACGCCTCTTCGGACGGGCTGAGCCTCGGGATCGGCGAAGGCGGGCAAGGCGTCGGACCGCTGCGCACCGCCGGAGAGGGGCGCGACCGCATCAGGCGGCGGATCGCACGAAACTCCCTTGCGCTCTGGAACCTTGGTCACAAGGACGTCGAGGTCCTGCTCCACGACGGCCGGTTGAGCCCGTCGGACCTCTACGGAAACGGCTTCAACTCGCCCGCAGAGGAATGGTTTCCGCAGGGGTTGGATTCGCTGCTGGCCGCGCAAGCCCTGTTGCCGCTCGCCTCGGCGCCGGAAATGGCCGGGGATCCCGGCGAGAACGAGATCGCGGGCGCAATCATCGACCGGATCGACAAGGGCTGGCCCGTCCTTGCCAAGCGCGTGCGCACGATTCCGGAGTACGGAGAGATGTTCGTCGCCGCCTTCGATCACGTCGAGCGCCCGGAGGACGTGAGCATCGTCGAGATCGCCAACGCGATCGCCGCTTTCATCGGCACGGAGTTCCGCAATCACGACAGCCCGTTCGACCGCCATCTTGCGGGTGACGCGACGGCGCTCGACCCGGCCGAGAGGCGCGGCATGGAGCTGTTCTTCGGCGCGGCGGGCTGTTCGGGCTGTCACTCAGGGCCGCTCCTGTCCGACCAGTCCTTCCATGCGCTGGGCCTGCCGGCCTTCGGCCCGGGCCGCAAGCGCATGTGGGATCCGATGCCGCGCGACGTCGGCCGGATGGGCGAGAGCGACGACCTGCGAGACGCCTACCGGTTCCGAACGCCGTTCCTGCGCAACGTCGCGCTCACGGCGCCTTACGGCCACAACGGCGCGATGCCGACTCTTGAGGACATGGTTCGTCATCATCTCGACCCGGCGGCAAGTCGCGCCGGATGGACTCCGGCAACGGCGTCCCTGCCGCCGGCCCCATGGCTCGCGGACATAGATTTCGTGATCCAGTCGGACGTCCTGGAAATGGCGCGCCAGGAGCGGGCGCTGGACATCGCGCTGCCTCCTCTCACGGACGAGGACGTGCAGGAGCTCGTGGCCTTCCTGGGCGCACTCACCGGAGAAACCGCAGGCCTGCGACCGCTCGGACGGCCGGAGCGCGTGCCGAGCGGCCTGCCGGTCGACTGAATCCTCGGTGCCGCACGGCACGCCGGTCCCGTCCTGTGTTGGACGACGCTTGCATGGCATTGTTGAGGCGAAGCCTGGGCCGGTCGCGTGCCGGCACAGCGGGAGTCCCGACGCTTGGGCGCGAGCGACCGCGACGCAGGCAGGTGGCCTTTGACGTCGCGAGCGGGTCGCGCTATTGGAAAACCGCCCTTGGGGGGCTGCACCTCAGGCAAGCATCGCGCATTCCCGGGTGAGCCTGCGTCCCGGGCAATGCCGCCGCCTTGCGGCGGCGGAACTTGCAGGCGGCCGCGACGGGCCATGAGAAAACGTGGGGGAGAACAAGTGAACGAAATTGAAACCGACGCCAAGACCCTCCAGCCTGACGACGACGAATTCGCGATCACGCTTGGCATCGAGGAGGAGTTCTTCCTCGTCGATCCCGGGACGCGCGACCTGATTGCCGATCCGGATGTCGCGATCTTCGAGGCCAGCGAGAAGGCCAGCGGCGCCCACAAGATCGTCCGCGAGTTCCTGCGCGCCCAGATCGAATCCAACACGCGGGTCTGCAGTTCCGTTGCCACGCTGCGACAGGCCCTGCGCGAAACCCGCGGCACGATCATCGAGGCTGCCGAGCAGCACGGCGCGGCAGTGCTCGCCGCTTCCACGCATCCGTTCGCGTCGCAGACGGAACAGATGACCACGCCGAAGAAGCGCTACGACAACTTCGCCAGCAGGTTCCAGGAGAACGTGCGGCAGTTCGTGGTCGGCGGAATGCATGTGCACGCGGGCTTCGGGGACGCGGATTCCCGGATCCGGATCATGACGGTGCTCCGCAACTACCTGCCCCTCCTGCATGCCCTGTCGACCTCCTCGCCGTTCAGCCAGGGCCGGCTGACCGGCTTCAAGTCCTGGCGGCTGACATTGATGGGCGGCCTTCCCCGCACCGGAATACCCGGGCCGTTGCATTCCTGGGACGAGTACGAGGATCTGCTCGGCGAGTACCAGCGCATGAAGTTCATCGAGGACGGCAGCGAGCTTTGGTGGGACATTCGTCCCTCCCATGCCTTTCCAACCGTCGAGCTGCGGATATGCGACATCTGCACCCGCGTCGAGGACGCGGTCTGCATCGCGGCGTTGTACGCGTCCCTCGTCCGGATGCTGATGCGCCTCGACAAGGAAGGCAGGCTGCCGCTCGAGGACCACACCGACATCATTGCCGAGAACCGCTGGGTCGCGCAGCGCTACGGCGTGCTGGCGAATTTCGGCGACTCCCGTCGCCTGAGCGGCCGCACCGACATCGACGACCTGGTCACCGAACTTGTCGAGGACCTGGCGGACGACGCCCGGGCGCTGGGTTGCGAGGTGGAGATACGCCGCGCGCTCGACATCGTGCGCGCAGGCACGTCCGCAGACAGGCAGGTCGATCTCTTCCGCCTGCGGCGCGTCGAGGGAGACAGCGACGCGGAGGCGCTCCGCAAGGTCGTTGACCAGGGCATCGCCGACACGCGCGAGGGCGTCTGAACCACGAATTGCCAGGCGGTGCCGGCGGCTCTTCTCACGGAGATCTCGGGACGCGCGCCAGGCACGAGGCGTTCACGGACCCGCCGCCATGCCTGCAACGAGGCACTCGCGGCCTGCGCCTCGCGCACAGTCATCGCGGCTTGCACCCCGCGCATGTCCTTCGTCCCGTTGGACCTGCCGCGCGGTTCGGACGGGACCGTTGGCCCGGCGCCGATCCTGCGTTGAAGCCCCCGGGTCCGAGCGACGACAGGTGTCCCCGACCACTTTGGGCGCGCGTCCGACTCGAATGTCATCGCCGGGAGGCGGATGCGGGCGGCCCGTGCGAAAGCCGCTGGCGAACGGCATTGAGCCCCGACGGCGCCGTTCAGCGCGAACCGCCCTTTCCCAAGGCAGGGAACATGGGCGGGTTCGGCTCCTTCCCGGCTGCCGCCACGCGGCCAGGCCTCGTCTATCCCTTGCCCGCCTCCCGCGCGTCCTCGAGCGTGCGCAGCCCTGTCCGCGGCGCCTGGACCAGGACGGCCATGTTGCCGGGCTTGTGCTCGTTCCTGCGCATCTTCACGTGGGCGGCCGGGATGTCGCTCCATGGGAAGACTTCCGACATGCACGGGTCGAGGCGGCGGTCGACCATGAGCTTGTTGGCGGCCGAAGCCTGCTGCAGGTGGGCGAAATGGCTGCCCTGGATGCGCTTCTGGTGCATCCAGACGTAGCGTGCATCCATCGTCAGGTTGTAGCCCGTGGTCCCCGCGCAGATGACGACCATTCCGCCTTTCTTGACCACGAAGGTCGAGACCGGAAACGTGGCCTCTCCCGGGTGCTCGAATACGATGTCGACATTGACCCCCTTGCCGGTGATGTCCCAGATGGCCTTGCCGAACCGGCGGACCTCCTTGAACCACTCACCGTATTCCGCCGAGTTGACTGTCGGCAGCTGCCCCCAGCATGCGAACTCGCTGCGGTTGATCACGCCCTTCGCGCCGAGGCTCATGACGAACTCGCGCTTCTCCTCGTCGCTGATCACGCCGATCGCGTTGCCGCCCGCAGTGTTGACGAGCTGGATCGCGTAGGATCCGAGCCCCCCGCTGGCGCCCCAGACGAGCACGTTCTGCCCGGGCTTCAGCTCGTGCGGGTGGTGGCCGAAGAGCATCCTGTATGCGGTGGCCAGCGTCAGCGTGTAGCACGCGCTCTCTTCCCAGGTGAGGTGCTTCGGGCGGGGCATCAGCTGCTGCGCCTGAACGGTCGTGAACTGGGCGAACGAGCCATCCGGGGTCTCGTATCCCCAGATCCTCTGGCTCGGGGAGTACATCGGGTCGCCGCCGTTGCAGTGCTCGTCGTCGCCGTCATCCTGGTTGCAGTGGATGACGACCTCGTCACCGACCTTCCAGTTCCTGACGCGGTCCCCGACCGCCCAAACGATGCCCGAGGCGTCGGAGCCGGCGATGTGGTAGTCGGCCCCGTGAACGTCGAAGGGGCTGATCGGAATGCCTAGGCCGGCCCAGACGCCGTTGTAGTTCACGCCGGCGGCCATCACGAGCACGACGACCTCGCTGCTGCCGGGCTTGCGGACATCGACCACCTCCAGCTGGAAGGACTGGTCCGGCTCGCCATGCCGTTCACGGCGAATCGCCCAGGCATGCATCCTTGCGGGCACGTGGCCCATGGGCGGGATTTCTCCCAGGTCGTAGAGATCCCTGCCCGATCTTGATGTCGTATCCGCGCTCATCTTGTCCAAAGCCATCCCGCGTTGCTCCCTCGATGTGACGCCGCAATGCAGAATCACGGTTTCAACCTCGAGTCAATCACTACGGCACGCAACATTCAATATGCATTGGAACAAAAATTGAAACTTTGTTACGCAAACCCCCGTTGCAGGGCCAGATTCAGAACGGTTTCCCGCGCAAAGGCCGTTGCACGACAGATGACCCCATGTCCAAGAATGCTGCCGTTGCGTTCGGAATACGCTGCAACGCGGCGTATTGACAGGGACAGTATATTGCGCTTTATTGCCAGACGCCGCAACTTTGTTGCTCTTCGGAGGTGCCCATGAACGCTGACAGACCCTGGCTCTTCAGGACATATGCCGGGCATTCGACGGCCCAAGCCTCGAACGCGCTCTTCCGCGAAAACCTCTCCAGGGGCCAGACCGGCCTTTCGGTCGCCTTCGACCTGCCGACGCAGACGGGATACGACAGCGACCACGAGCTGGCGCAGGGCGAAGTGGGGAAGGTCGGGGTGCCGGTCTCGCACCTGGGCGACATGCGGCTCCTCTTCGACCAGATCCCGCTGGAAGGGATGAACACGTCGATGACGATCAACGCCACGGCGCCGTGGCTGCTCGCCCTCTACATCGCCGTGGCCGAGGAACAGGAAGCGGACATCGCGAAGCTCAGGGGCACGGTCCAGAACGACATCGTCAAGGAATACCTGTCACGCGGCACCTACATCTGCCCTCCCGCATCCAGCCTTCGCATGGTCACCGACGTCGCTGCCTACACGGCCAGGCACATGCCCGGCTGGAACCCGGTGAACGTCTGCTCCTATCACCTGCAGGAGGCCGGCGCGACGCCGGAACTGGAGCTTGCCTACGCGCTGGCAACGGCACAGGCCGTGCTCGACGACCTCAGGGCCAAGGTGCCGGCGGAGGATTTCCCGGCCATGGTCGGACGCATCTCCTTCTTCGTGAATGCGGGCATTCGCTTCGTGACCGAGATGTGCAAGATGCGCGCCTTCTCGGAGCTCTGGGACGAGATCTGCCGTGAACGCTACGGAGTCGAGAATCCGAAGTACCGGCGATTCCGCTACGGCGTCCAGGTCAACTCGCTCGGCCTGACGGAGCAGCAGCCCGAAAACAACGTCTACCGCATCCTGCTGGAAATGCTTGCGGTCACGCTGTCGCGCAACGCCCGCGCCCGCGCGGTGCAGCTGCCTGCCTGGAACGAGGCGCTCGGACTGCCGCGTCCCTGGGACCAGCAGTGGTCCCTGCGCATGCAGCAGATCCTTGCATACGAGACGGACCTCCTGGAGTTCGGCGACCTGTTCGACGGCAATCCGGTCGTCGAGGCGAAGGTCGAGGCGCTGAAGGACTGCGCCCGGAACAAGCTTGCCCACATCGATGCCGCGGGCGGTGCCGTCGAGGCCATCGAGTACATGAAGTCCCGGCTTGTCAGCTCGAACTCCGAGCGGATTGCCAAGGTCGAGTCCGGCGAGACGGTCGTCGTGGGCGTCAACAGGTACGAGAACGGCGAGGAGTCGCCCCTGCCGTCCGGAGCCGAGGCCATAACCGTGATCGACCAAAGCGCCGAGGCGGAGCAGACGGCGCGCCTCGAAGCCTGGCGCCGGGATCGTGACGACGCGGCCGTGACCGAGGCGCTCGAGGATCTGCGCGACGCATGCGAGTCGGACAGGAACGTCATGCCCGCCTCCATCAAGGCCGCCAAGGCGGGCGCCACGACGGGCGAGTGGGGCGACGTCGTCCGTGCGGCATTCGGCCAGTACCGCGCCCCGACCGGTGTCTCGACATCGCCGTCCAACCGGACCGAGGGCCTTGACGACGTGAGGGAGGCCGTCGACGCGGTGTCCACGAGGCTCGGCGAGCGCATGAAGTTCCTGATCGCGAAGCCCGGCCTCGACGGCCATTCGAACGGGGCCGAGCAGATCGCCGTCCGCGCCCGCGACGTCGGCATGAACATCACCTACGAAGGCATCCGCTTCACGCCGTCGGAAATCGTTGCCGCCGCCAAGGACTCCGGCCCCCATGTCATTGGCCTGTCAATCCTTTCCGGGTCCCACCTGCAGCTGATAAGGGAGACCCTCGTGGAGCTGCGTTGCGCCGGTCTCGGCGCCGTGCCCGTGGTCGTGGGCGGCATCATTCCTGACGGCGACGCGACGCGGCTTCGCGCCATGGGCGTCGCGCAAGTCTACACGCCACGGGACTTCGAGCTGAACCGGATCATGCTCGACATCGTGCAACTGGCCGACCGGCAGCAGGTCGCGGCCGAGTAGGCGCAACCCTCCGTGCGCCCCGCCTGACAAGTTTTCGCGGCGGAGCCGGTCTGCACCCTGCCGGCCAAGCGGCATGCGTCCGGCATGGCCCGCCGCCTTCTGCGAAATCCGGCCCCGCGGGAGCGATTGCACCTCGCCGCGATTTGGCGGAACCTGTCATCTGGACAGCAGCAGACGGGAGCCCGCGACATGACCATCCATATCGGCGCCAAGCCCGGCGACATCGCCGAGACCGTTCTCCTGCCGGGCGACCCCTTGCGCGCCAAGTGGGCGGCGGAGGAGTTTCTCGACGGCCCGAAGCTGGTCAACGAGGTGCGCGGCATGCTGGGTTTCACTGGCACGTGGAACGGGCAGCCGGTCACCATCCACGGCTCGGGCATGGGAATGCCGTCACTCTCGATCTACGCCAACGAGCTCATCCGCGACTACGGCGCCAGGACGCTGATCCGGATCGGCTCGTGCGGCAGCATGCAGGCGGACGTGATGCTCCGCGACATCGTCATCGCGATGACTGCGTCCTCGATGGAAACGCCGTCGAGGGGGATGTTTCGGGAGCTGAGCTTTGCGCCTTGCGCCGACTGGACGCTTCTCCGTGCAGCCGTTCAGGCCGCCGAGAAGACCGGGGTGACAACGCATGTCGGCGGCATCTATTCATCAGGTGCATTCTACGACGAACGGCCTGACCTCAATGAGCAGATGACCCGCCACGGCGTTCTGGCCGTCGAGATGGAGGCGGCGGAACTCTACACTGTCGCCGCGCGCCACGGAGCGCGGGCGCTCGCGGTCCTGACCGTTTCGGATCATCTGCAGACCGGCGAGGCGCTGGATTCGGAGAGGCGCGAGAGGTCCTTCGCCGACATGGTCCGGATCGCACTTGACGCGGCGTTGTCCGGTTGATGCCGCTCGCCAAAATGTCGGAAGGCGCCCTATGCCCCGCCCGCTCCGATGCAAATCGGCCTTGCCGTTCAGGCATGTCAGGCTGATCAATGTCCTCCGCTCGGCGGAGGGGGCTCTTGTTGTGGCATTTGCGGGCAAGAGTCGTTTCGCGCTGGCAGCTGCCGCGTTTGCACGAGGGCGTCGATAGACGGATCGCCGAACGACAGGCCGCGACGCGGCAAGTGTCCCTGTCCAGTCTCCGCTGGCCTTTCAGGTGCAAGCCTGCTGCAATCCGTCGCCGTTGCATTGATGTCATGGAATGTCCGCAGGTCTTGCTGCCGTCCGCGGGCATCGCGGGCGCATCCACATTGAACGACCTCGCTGCGGCGACCAGGGGGCCCTGCAGGGCTCGTCAGCACCAACGATCCAGGTGCGGATACAACGGCAATCAACAGGGGCGACACACCTGCCTGGCCGCGACGAAATCTTGGCGGGCGCCCTTCGGGTCCCACGGGCCGGCGACCCCAGAACGGGAAACCTGATGCCCCGGCCGTTCCCGTTCGTCCGCCGGCGGCGATCCGACATGGATGCAGGCCGCTGTCTACGCGTGCCTTTCGCCGTCCTTGGTCCGTTCGTGTGCCCTTCGGCCCCGATTCGAACGAAGGCCGTCTCGACGCGCGGACGGCCAAGCCGGGAAGCGACCATCGGACGGTCGACGCCGGCACAACCCGAAATCGCCTGAAGAAGTCCGACTCTCGGCGCTTCCGGCCCGGGACGCGATGCACGCTACCCGTATGCCCCGGCCTTCGACGTGCGAAGGCCGGACGCGACGAGCGCCTCGGTCATTGTAACGGCGCAGCTCAATCCGTCGATGACGGGCAGCCCGAATTCCGTCGAGAACCGTTGCACCAGGTCAGTCATGCCCGCGCAACCGAGGACGATCGCATCCGACCGGTCTTCCCTGATCGCGGCCTCGATGACGAGACGCATGGTGTCCATGGTCGCCGAAGACATTTCTTCCAGCTCCAGCACCGGAATGTCGGTCGCCCGGACCCTGGCACAGGGAGGCGTCAGGCCGTACCTTTGCAGGTTGGCCTCCAGCAATGGCACCGATCGCGAAAGCGTCGTGATCACGGTGAACCTGTTGCTGAGCATTTTCGCCGCGTAGCAGGCAGACTGGCCGATTCCCAGCACCGGCGCGTCCACCATGCACCTGACGGCGTCCAGCCCGGTGTCGTCGAAACAGGCAATGACGACTCCATCCACGTTTCTGTGGCGCTCGATCTGCTCCAGCATGCCCGCAAGGCAGAGGGCTCCGTCATGGTAGCCCTGGATGCTCGGAGGCCCCGACTCCGAACCAACGGTCACTATCCTGGTGCCGGGACGGGCGACACGCCTCGCCGCACGGTCGATGGTCTCGGTCATCGAGGCGGTGGTGTTGGGGTTCACGACGAGCAGGTCCATGGCTTCCTACACGGCTCCACCGAGGTACGCCGCCTTGATCCGGCTGTCATTCAGCAGCTCGCGCGACTCTCCCGAAATGACGACGTTTCCGGTCGTGATGGCATAGGCGCGATGGGAGATGCTCAGCGCCATGCGCGAGTTCTGCTCGACCAGCAGGACGGAAACGCCGTCGTCACGGTTTATCCGGACGATGGACCTCGCGATGTCCTGGACCAGCTTGGGCGCGATGCCGAGCGACGGCTCGTCGAGAAGCAGGAGCTTCGGCCGGGCCATCAGCGCCCGGCCGATCACGAGCATTTGCTGCTCTCCGCCCGACAGCGTCCCGGCTGACTGGCGCAGACGCTCCTGCAGGCGCGGAAACCGCTCAAGGACGCCGTCGAGGGACCGCCTGATTTCCGCCCTGTCGCTGCGTGTGAACGCGCCCATCATGAGGTTGTCCTTGACCGACATGTAGGGAAACACCCGCCGGCCCTCGGGAACCATGGCAATGCCCATGCCGACGATGCTCGCCGGGTCGCGGCCGTCTATGCGCTCGCCTCTGAAGCTGATCGAGCCGCTCTCGATCCTGGAGAGCCCCGTTATCGCGCGCAGGATGGATGACTTGCCCGCACCGTTGGCGCCGATGAGGGCGATCGTCTCGCCCTCTGCCAGGTCCAGCGTCACGCCGCGCAGGGCGAAGACCCGATCGTAGTAGAGCTTCACGTCCTCGAATTTCAGCAGCCGGGACACCATGGCCTACACCCCGATCTCGTCATCGGCGCTGCCCAGATAGGCCTCGATGACCTTCTCGTCGTCCTGTATCTGCGAAGGCGTGCCCTCGGCGATCTTCTCGCCGAAGTTCAGCACGACGATCCGGTCGGAGATCGACATGACCGCGGCCATGTCGTGCTCGACGAGAAGGACGGTCACGCCGCGGTCCCTGACGGACTTGACAAGGGAAACCATGTTCTTCGTCTCGTCCATGTTCATCCCCGCAAAGGGTTCGTCGAGCAGCAGGGCGACCGGGTCGGTGGAAAGCCCGATCGCGATTCCCAGCGCCCGCAGGTGGCCTTGCGGCAGGTTGCGCGCCCGCTCGCCGGAGATTTCCGACATCCCCAGGAAGGCGAGGACCTCGTCCGCCCGTCGGCCAAAGCTGGCCTCGTCCTGGCGCGCCGCGCCGGTTCCGAGAAAGTACCCTGCCAGCGACGCCGACGATCTGAGATGCTGTGCCAGGATGACGCTCTCACTGACCGTCATGTCCTTGAATATGTTCGTCTCCTGGAAAGTCCGCACGACGCCCTTCCGGGCCACGGCATGGGGTTTCAGGTCGGATATCCTCTCGCCGCGGAACAGCACTTCGCCCGAGGTGGTGCGCAGGAACGAGGTGATCAGCTTGAAGAGCGTGGACTTTCCCGCGCCGTTGGGGCCGATCACCGAGAGGATCTCGTGTTCGCGGACGTCGAAGGAGACTGCATTGATCGCCGTCAACCCTCCGAACCTGCGGGTCAGGTCACGGATCTGGAGGAGCGGGGTCATCTCCACAGCTTCCGGATCATGTCGATGCGTATGCTGAGCAGCCCGTTCGGAAGAACCAGGATCAGCAGGATCAGTATGCCGGAGAACACCAGCAGCTGGTACTTGCCCAGCTCGAACAGCAGGTCCCAGCCGAAATAGAGCACGAGGGTCCCGAGCATCGGGCCGAACACGTAGCCGAGCCCGCCCAGGAAGCAGTTCAGCATGAAGTCAATCGAATCCTTCACGACAAAGCTCGACGGGTAGACCGACTGCGCGATCGCTCCGAACATCGCGCCGCCCAGGCCGCCGAAGAAGGAGGATATCGCGAAGACGATCACGCGCAGGTAGGCGACGTTGACGCCCACGGATTCGGCCAGCTCCTCGTTCTGCTGCATCGACCGGCAGAGATGCCCGAGGCGGGAGTTCACGATCCGGTACAACGATGCGTAGCACAGAACCATGAGCACGCAGGCGGCATGGTAGAACGCAAGCTTGGTGTTCTGGATCGTGGAGAAGTCGGGAAGCAGGGTGATGCCGAGGACCGACAGCTCTCCGGGCAAGGGGATGGACACGATGCCCTTCGCGCCGTTGGTGATCGGCAGCGCCAGGGCCGCCAGCCGGACCACTTCGGTAAGCACCAGCGTGATCATCGCGAAGTACACGCCGCGCAGGCGCAGTATTGGCAGGCCGATCACGATGGCCACCAGGCTCGCGAAGAGGCCCGCCAGCGGGAGGGACACCCAGAAGGAGACACCCGCCTTGGTGACCAGGATGGCCGACACGTAGGCGCCTATCAGGGCGAACGCGCCCTGGCCGATGTTGATCCGGCCGATGTAGAACGTCAGCCAGACACCGGCGCTCGCGACGGACAGCAGCGCCACGGATGTCAGGGTGAAGTAGAAGTTCCAGAGCCCGGTGACGGAAATGAGAAAGGGAATGAGCCAGAAGACTGCAACGAGGAACGCCGCGACACAGGCCAGCGCCCGCAGCCGACGCGCGTCAGGACGGATCATCGCGCTATCCCCACGGCTTGCCCATGAGCCCCTGGGGACGAATCGCCAGGAAGATCATGAGCGCGACGAAAATGACGAGATAGGTGATGTCGCCGTACTGCGAAAGCACGGCAAGCCCGACAGCCTCCAGCATGCCCAGGATGAAGCCGCCGAGTATCGCGCCGGAGATCACGCCGGCCCCGCCGATCATGACCATCATGAACGCCTTGATCGACGTGGGGCCGCCCATGCCGAGGTTGACGCCGGTGATCGTGACCAGCAGGCCGCCGACCAGGCCGGCCAGCATGGCGCCCAGGGCGAACCCGATCATGGAATACCGGTTGACGTTCACGCCCATCAGCTGTGCGGCTACCCGGTCCTGTGCCAGGGCCCGGAGGGCCCGGCCCGTCCTGCTGAACTGCATGAAGGCGATGAACGCGGCGATGGAGACCATCGCGAGAAAGCAGATCAGCAACCGGTCGTACGGCATGATGATCCTGAAGTCCCAGTTCAGGACTCCGTCGACGATCTTCGGCACGCCGCGCTGCTTCTCCCCGAAGACGAGCAGGATCACTGCATCGAGCAGGAAGGCCAGTCCTGCCGCCAACAGCATGGTGCTCTCTTCCCTTGCGGAGCGACGGATCACGGGGCCGAACAGGAACTTCTCGATCAGCGCGCCGAGCACCGCGAGCGTCACGCACGACATCATGAGGGCGAGCACGAACGGGAGCCCGAACTGGCCGTAGAAGGTGTAGGTGACAAACCCGCCGATGACGTACATCTGGCCATGGGCGAAGTTCAGCACGTTCATCAGGGCGAATATCAGCGTCAGCCCGAGCGCGATCATCGCGTATTGCGAGCCGAGATAGACGCCGTTCGCCACTACCTGTTCCATGGGAGCGTCCCGTTCCGAAAATGCACCGGACCGGAGGGTCCGGTCCGGTGCGCAAGCCCGAAGCTGCAGCCTAGCCTAGTCGACTTCGGCAACAAAGAGCGTTTCGAACTCTCCGTCCTGGTAGACGTTCACCACCAGGGGAACCGCGATCTGGCGCCGCTGCCCGAATGACGAGACGCCGACGTAGCGCATCACGGCATCGCCCTTCATGTAGGGGTTGGGCGCCTCGAACGAGTCGATGGCCTGCTTGAAGGCCTCGACATCGTCGGTGGCTGCCGGATTCGCTGCCAGCGTCGCCAGGATGTACTCGAGGGCGTAGACCTTCGTGTTCGACTCGTCGTTGTATTCGCCGAACATGTCCGTGTATCTCGCGACGAACTCGTTCATCATGTCGGACGCGATTTCCGGCGTGGACGCGCCGCCTACGGAAATGAACCCGTTCGCGAGGTCGCCAGCGCCTTCGCGCAACACCTGGGCATCCTAGGCCGTCTCCGTCGACATGATGCCCTGGAAACCCAGTTCACGCGCGGACCGAAGCAGTTGCGGCGCGTTCGCCGGCGTCACGCCTGACAGCACCAGCAGGTCGGGATTCGTGCGGATCACGGGAGTGAGGACCGGAGTGAAGTCCGTGGTGTCCACCTGGTAGGTCACGTTTGCGGAGACCACTTCAAGCCCCAACGCTTCCGCGGCCTCGCGACCGCTGTCACGCTGGCTCAGGGGGTCGGACTCGTTGGCGGCGATGAAGGCGACGGTCTTCACGCCCCGTTCGTCCATCAAGTACTTGTAGATGGCCGGACCGGACTGGTAGTTGGCGACCATTCCAAGTACGGCATTCGATGCCGGCGCCGTGTACAACGCCTTCGGAAAGGCATAGGGGAAATAGATTATTCCGGTCGCCTCCGCGACGGGACGGACGGCGGCTGCACCGTCGTCAACGTTCGGACCCACCACGTAGTGGATTCCCTCCTGGGCCATCTTCTCCATGCCGGCAATCGCCCGCTTCGGATCCTTCTGGTCGTCGAACGAAACGATCTCGATGTCGTAGGTGACGTCACCGATCTGGTATCCGCCGGTCTCGTTGATCCATGCCGCGCGGGTTTCCATCGAACGCTGGTTCGATATGCCCCATGCGGCCGCCGGTCCGCTCGTGACACCGACGAATCCGATCTTGAGCACCGGGTTGTCCGCCAGGGCGGTCGTTCCCTGTATGGCCGACAGCGCAAGCGCCGCGGTCATGGCCGTAAGCATGTTTCTGCGTCTCATATCCCCCTCCAAGGTGGTTTTCGGTTGTTGACACAATGCAGGTCGAAGGACCCGTTCGAAGACTCCAACTGAGCAACCCTTTGCATGGGCGTCCCATATTGTCAACAATCGAGAGTCATATTGTTGACGACTGCGTTGACAAATTCCCGGTGGTGGCTTGAAATGCCTCGTGGGCGGCAGAACGTGGGAGTGGTTCCAGGATGGGTGCGTCAGCGGAACCGGCCAGGTCCAGGCGGGCGGGAAGGGCCATGCCCGACCGGGTTGACGAGGCTTACATCGTCGAACGCATCTACAGTGCAGTCATGGAGCATCGGCTTCCGCCTGCCCAGAAGCTGAGCGAGCTCAAGCTGTGCGAGGCATTCGGCGTGGGAAGGATGCGTGTCAGGCGGGCACTGCTGCTCCTGTCGGATCAGGGAATCGTGGAACTGGAATCGAACCGCGGCGCGTTCGTTGCAAGCCCTAGCAGGACCGAGGCGAACGAGATCTTCGATGCGCGGTCAGTTCTGGAGCCGGCGATCGCGAAGCAGGTTGCGATGGAAATCAGCAGTGCAAACCTGGCAATGCTGAGACAGCATGTCCTTCTGGAGGACGAGGCGCGGGAAAGCGGCAAGGGGGCGGATCTCATCCGGCTGTCCGGAGAGTTTCATGTGAAGCTCGCACTTGCATCCGGGAACTCCGTGCTGAGGCGCGTTGTCCGCGAACTTGTGACAAGATCATCGCTGATCGTCGGGCTCTACGGCACATCGAACCGCAGGGTCTGCCCGGACCATGAACACTCGAACATGCTGGGCGAGATCGAGCGCGGGGATTCGGACGCGGCGGCGGCTCACATGTTCGAGCACCTGATCGGCATCAGGGCCGGCCTCGACCTCTCGACGACAAAGCCGGATGAAGGCGACCTGGCAGACATACTCGGACTGTGACTGCCCGCTCCCTTGCTGATCGTTGGCATTCGCGCCTCACGATCGCTGCGAAGAGAAGGCGCGCTTTGGCTGGCCAGGCGCGGAATGCGCATCTCGGCGGCGAAGCGCAACTGGTTGCGCGCCTGCAACGTTGAACACAACCGGAACCCGTTGCGCCCGTCTGCTCCGCCATGTCCCATTTCCGCACGAGCGTCCGCTCGACCGAGGAGGGCCCCATCGGCAGCATTGGGAACCGATTGGATATGGGGTCCGGAGGCGCCAAGCGCCTTGCACTTGCCGATTCCGCTGGACGATCGCGAAGCGCAGATGGCGACGCCCGAATCCATGTCCCCGACCTGCGTCACAAGAGGGCAGACCCGCAGGTTACGGCCGGACTTGACGCTCCGGAACGTCACAAACGGGCCGAATGTGGCGTTCCGTTGCAGTGTCGGGCGCAAGGCACCACAATGTGACAGGCCCATGTCCCGCATCAGTCATGCCTGGGCCGGCGCGTCGACCCAGGCCCTCGAGATCGAGAATGCCAGGCTCGAAGCGGCCGGTGGCGAGGCCATGCGCACGAAGACAGTTTCCGCCGCCTCGCGCGAGGGCCACGTCGACCTGCCGGGCATCCTGGACTTCCTGCGGCAAGGCGACGAACCGGTCGCGCGGCGCCTGGACCGGCTGGGCCGCTCCAGCCGTGACGTTCTTGACCAGGTGCGCGAGCTGGACGGCATGGACGCATCGCTTCGCGTGCTGCAGCCCGAGGTCACGACTGCGGAGGATCTCGGCCGCCTGGTTGTCACCATTCTCGACATCGTTGCGGACATGGAGGTGAAGTTCATCCGTGACCGGAAGCGCGCCGGGATCGAGGCGGCGAACGCCAGCGGCATCTGCAAGGGCCGGAAGAAGCCGGTCGACGAGGACAGGATCAGGCAGCTGGCTGCGGAGCAGGTCCCGAAGGCACCGGGCCCGCGACCGCAAGATATCGCGGACGCATGTCTGCCGCGCCCTGAAGAGTGGAGACGGCCACGCCGGAATGACCGGTCAGGCGCCCTCCCGCATCGAGGCTGACAACGCTCCTGGCGCGGCGCCGGAAGGGCTGGGGGAACTGCAGGAGCCGGTCGTGGCGCTCTAGGCGCGCAGCGGCGAGCTTCGTTCGAGCAGACCCTCGGTGTCGAGATGCATCGGCGCTCCCCGTTGCTTGCCCGCGATGCCGAGCCGGACGACACAAGGGACGTCGCGCGTTGCGCCCGCCTGGAAGAATGCAACTTGATGACGGTCGCAGTTCTGATCCATATCGCCCGCAACGTGACCGGCACGGTCAGCGTCCGCGACTTCGCCCCATCATGCCATGGAAGGGACTTCCCATGAAAATCGACGGCAAGCACTATCGCTCCCTCTGGTGGAACGAGGGCTCCAGCGTTCTGGAAATCATCGATCAGCGCTGGTTGCCGCATGAATTGCGCATCCAGCCCGTCGCGACGATGCAGGACTTTGCAGACGCCATCCAAGAAATGCGGGTGCGTGGAGCGCCGCTGATCGGTGCGACGGCGGCCTACGGCATGGCGTTGGCGATGGCCGACGATCCCTCGGATGGCAATCTCGACGCCGCCTGGACGTTCCTCGAGAAAACGCGGCCGACCGCGATGAATCTTCGATGGGCGCTGGACCGCTGTCGCGCAGCGCTCCGCCCGCTTCCCGAAATCGATCGCGCGCCAGCGGCCCTGGCGCTGGCCCACGAAGTCGCGGAGGAAGACGTGGAAATTAACCGGCGCATTGGCGAGAACGGCTTGGCGTTGATCCGCGAAATCGCAGCCAGGAAGCCGGCAGGCGAGCCTGTACGCCTGATGACCCATTGCAACGCCGGGTGGATCGCCACGGTCGACTGGGGCACCGCCACCAGCCCTATGTACCAGGCGCATGACGCGGGCATTCCGATCCATGTCTGGGTTGACGAGACCCGACCCCGCAATCAGGGTGCGTTGACGTCTTGGGAGCTTGGCAGCCACGGCATCCCGCACACCTACATCACCGACAACGCGGGCGGGCACCTGATGCAGCATGGTCAGGTCGACATGTTGATCACCGGCACCGACCGGACAACCCGGCGCGGTGACGTTTGCAACAAGATCGGCACTTACCTCAAGGCGCTGGCGGCCCGCGACAATGGCGTGCCGTTCTACGTGGCGCTGCCGTCACCGACCATTGACTGGAACCTCGATGACGGCGTGGCCGACATCCCGGTCGAGGAACGCGACGCGAGAGAGACGACCCACGTTCAAGGCAAGACCGAATCCGGTGAAATTGGCGCCGTTCAGGTCTCGCCCGATGGCACCCCCGGCGGCAATCCGGCATTCGATGTCACGCCCAACGGTCTGGTTACCGGATTGATCACCGAACGTGGCATATGTTCGGCCACGCCCGAGGGATTGGCGGGCCTGTTCCCCGAGATGTCGCAGGCGGCGCAGTAAGCTGACTGGCGGGCCGCGCAGTCTCCAGGTTCCGAAGAAGATGGCCCTGGGGTCGTGCGAGTGGCGTGGGGCAGCGATGCATCCTCCGTCGAGGCGGCCTGGCTCCGCCATCACGGCGGGCCGACCCGGAACCAGGTCGCGGATCGGATGAAGGTCGGCCAGGCCTCGCGGCGCATTGCCTCAGCGCGGCCCCGGCGCACGGACCGGGCCTGCCTCGGCTTCGAGCGCCTCCATCGTCTCCTTCTCCCGTGGCAGCTTCTTCGGCCTGAGAGCGAAGTCGAACACGAGGCTCCGCCTTCTTTCCTCACAGCCCGTGGATCGCGCCTCCGGCCTCATCTTCGATCAGGTCATGCGGCCGGACGGCGTCAGCAGCGTGACCGGCTTTCCGGACAGGCTGCGGCGGATCAGACACCGCGACCCGGAACGCGACAAGACCATGGTCTTCCTGGCCAGCAACTTCGCCCTGCCAGCCATGACAGTCGCAGGCATCAACCGTGCCAGGTGGCAGGTGGAACCATTCTCTGAATGGATCAGGCAGCACCGGCACACAGAGCCGTTCCCGGGCACTTCGGCCAATGCCGTGAAGACCCGGATCTGGACCGCCGTCTCCGTTTGCGTGCTCATGGCCATCATCAGGATTCAGTTGCTTGCCGGTTCCGAAACCGCTTCTCGCCAGACCGGACTTCCTAAGCAGTTGACCTTATTCAATTTTTGACGGGACAGCAGTGAACTGTACTGGTTTATCACTGCATCTGTACCTGTGTGATGCCTCGTTCGTTCATCATTTTTGACCCGACGCACGCTAGCCGGTCGCGCGACCGGGGACATTGGGAGAATGAACATGCGGACAGTCAGCCATTTCTTGCAAAACAAGGCGTGGAACGGTGCGTCCACACGCACCGGGGACATCCATAACCCTGCCTCGGGGGCGGTAACCGGACAGGTTGCACTGGCGTCAAAGGCCGATGTTGACGAAGTTGTCGATGAGGCAGCAGCCGCGTTGCCCGCCTGGGCCGCAACACCGCCGGCCAAGCGAGCGATGGTAATGTTCGAGTTCCGCGACATGCTGAGAAAGCACGCAAACGAGCTGGCCGAGCTCCTGTCTGCCGAGCACGGCAAGACGATTCCAGACGCGAATGGCGAAATCGCCCGCGGGATCGAGGTGGTGGAGTTCGCCTGTGGAATTCCGCAGTTGCTGAAGGGCGAGTATTCCGAAGCGGTGGCCGTGAATGTTGACAGTCATACCGTGCGCCAGCCCGTCGGCGTAGTGGCGGGGATTACGCCGTTCAACTTCCCGGCAATGGTGCCGCTTTGGATGTATCCCGTGGCCATCGCCTGCGGAAACACTTTCGTGCTGAAGCCGTCGGAGAAGGACCCGACCGTCGTTCTGCGTATCGCGGAACTGCTGGCCGAAGCGGGTTTGCCGGCGGGTGTCTTCAATGTCGTCAATGGCGACAAGGAATCCGTGGATGCACTTCTGGACAACCCGAAGGTCGAAGCCGTCAGCTTCGTCGGCTCCACCCCGATTGGCCATTACGTCTATTCCCGCGGCACGGATTCGGGCAAACGCGTTCAGGCGCTTTGCGGCGCCAAGAACCACCTGGTTGTGATGCCGGACGCGGACATGGATCAGGTGACGGACGCGCTGATCGGGTCGGCCTATGGTTCGGCCGGGGAGCGATGCATGGCGATCTCGATAGCTGTTCCAGTGGGCGAGGAGACCGCCGACCGGCTCGTGGCGGCGCTTGAGCCGCGCGTACGGGCCTTGAAGGTCGCCCCCTACACCGATCCCGAGTCAGAGCTGGGGCCGGTGATCTCGAAGCAAAGCTACAACAGGATTCACCACCTGATCGAGCAGGGCCTGGAGGAAGGGGCAGGTCTGGTCGTCGATGGCCGTGACATCAGCCTGCAGGGCTATGAAGACGGCTATTTCATCGGCGGTTGCCTGTTTGACAACGTGTCGACAGACATGTCGATCTACAAGGAAGAGATCTTTGGCCCGGTTCTGTCGGTCGTTCGGGCGAAAGGCTATGAAGAAGCCGTGCAGATGGTCAACGATCATGAATATGGCAACGGCGCCGCAATCTTCACCCGCGATGGCGATGCCGCCCGCGATTTCTGGGCGCGTGCCCGGATCGGCATGGTCGGCGTCAATGTCCCGATCCCCGTTCCGGTCGCATACCATTCCTTCGGTGGCTGGAAACGGTCGCTCTTCGGGGATCACCATATCCATGGCATGGAAGGCGTGCGGTTCTACACACGCCTGAAAACCATGACCGCGCGCTGGCCGTCGGGCATCCGGACCGGCGCGGAGTTCAACTTCACCGGTGGCAAGGACGTCTAGACCCTGCGGCCGGACGTCCTAGGCGACGCCTTTCCGCAAGACCGCCGCCTGGTCAATCCCTCACGAGGGCATACCTGATCGCCCGTGGTCCTTCGCTAACTGGTTTGAGTCGGAACACGTTGCAATTTCCCGATCAGGAGTTACATGCCTAAGGGTTCGCACGCATGCAATTGGGGCTGAAACTCAACAGAAACGGGACTGTCGGGCTTCGTGACCAGATTGTGACGCAGCTTGCGAGGTTGATCCTGGATGGACACCTGCAGCCCGGCATGCGACTGCCTTCCTGCCGGAAGTTCGCCAAGGAACTTGAGGTGTCCGTCAACACGGTCATTGCAGCCTATGAAATCCTGGAAGAACAGCAGCTCATCCTGCCAAGGAGCCGATCGGGCTTCTTCGTGCTCGCGGAGCAGGGTGTCAGGAATCTCCAGCCCGAAAGCGCGAAACTGAACAAGCCCTCACCGCTGCGAGACCGGTTGAACTGGCAACGGCAATCCGATGATCTGGCAACGATCGTGCGGCCGGAAAACTGGTATGACTTCAAGTACCCGTTCGTGTGCAATCAGATTGACGAAGGTGAGTTTCCCGTCTCCGAATGGCGCGAATGTTCGCGCCAGGCAATGAACCGGGCAGACCTGAAGGTTTGGTCATCCGACGGGCACTATTCGGAGAGTGCCGAGTTCATCGAACAGATTCGCACCCGCATCCTGCCGCGTCGGGGTGTGTTCGTGAAGGCGGACGCGGCGCTTGTCACGCTGGGCGCCCAAAACGGCCTCTACATGGCGAGCCACCTGCTTGGCGGGCGCGATCGTGTGGCCGTCATTGAAGACCCGGGATACCCGGATGCCCGAAAGATGTTGCATTCCAGCTTCGGCGAATTGAAGTTCCAGCCCGTTGACGACGAAGGCATGATCGTGGACGAACGCCTCAGGGGCGCAACAATGGTGTTCGTCACGCCCAATCGTCAGTTCCCGACAACCGTCACGATGTCGGAGCGTCGCAGGCAGGCCCTGATCGAGGCCGCCGAAGTGCATGATTTCTTCATCGTCGAAGATGACTACGAATGCGACGTCGACTATCGCCATTTCACGCCGCTGCCGCTGTTCAGCGTGGACGATTCGGGACGTGTGATCTATCTGGCCAGCCTGTCAAAGGGCCTTTCCCCCGGATTGCGGCTTGGGTACATGACGGCCGCGGCGGAATTCATCACGGCGGCGCGCGACCTGCGCGGCAGGATCATGCGCCATCCCCCAACGGTGCTTCAGTTGACCGCGGCCGCGTTCATCAGGTTCGGACAGTACGAAAGCCGGCTCAGGCGCATCCAGAAAGGCCACAGGGAACGATGGGAGATCGCGAACCGTTTCCTGCGCGCGCATTTCCCCGATTTTGACATCAAGGGCGAATTCGGCGGAACCACCTTCGTGCTCTCCGACCAAAGGAGACGTCTTCGCGCCAGCGAGATTGCCGGAAAGGCCCGCGAAAGGGGCGTGATCATCGAAGAGATCGCGCCCTGCTATTCCGTGTGGGAAACCGGCGAGTATGCGTTTCGCGTGGGCGTTTCAGCCATCCATCCACTTCTGATCGAGGCAGGTCTTCAGGAACTGAAGCAGACCATCGTGGAACTGGGCGCCTGACCTCGGGGACCGAGGAGGCTTGCGCCCGGAGCTCTGCACCCACGAATTTCGCAAACTGTACCTATTCCTGTTCGGCGCCGTGGTCTTTGGTTGGTCACCATGGACAGAGGCACAAAAGTTGCAGATCGGCAGCCGGCCTCCACGTGGAATTCTTGGGGGTGTTTCCGCATACCGCAGCGTTTCCAGCTCTTCTTGATCTTCCGTTCTGCATCGAAGCGCGATCAAGCAAGGCGAGATGCAGCGCCACGCCACATCAGGTGTCGCACATCACTGTGGAAGGCGGGACGGGCAAGCGCCGCTTCCGACTGCGCAAATTCTGCCATTTGACGCAGGACGAGCCTTTGACGTGAGGCAGAGGTCAGAACGAGAAAGGACACGATTTGCTGACCCGGGGACTGGAGACGCTTACGCACTGGATTTCGGAGGTCTTTGGATGGATCGGCTGGCTGTTGATCCTGTACTGCATGGCATTTGGCGTTTCTGATGTATTCCTGCGCTACGTCCTGAACCAGCCGTCCCAGTGGATCGGAACGACGTTGCAGGCCGCCATGGTCATACTGGCCTGTGTTGGCGGGGTATATTCGCTGCAGCACAAGAGCTTCGTGAAGCTCGATCTCTTCTATGCCAATGCCAGGGATCGCACAAAGGCCATTCTTGACATCCTGACGGCGCCCATCGCGATCCTGTTCCTGGTCGTGCTGATCTGGAAGGGTTACGAGGCGGCATCCTTGTCGGCGATGCTCAATCAAAGGACGCCAACCGCCGTCCCCATCCCGATCTACCCTATCAAGTTCGCGATCCCGATCAGCGGGGCACTCGTGCTTCTGATCGTGGTCAAGCACCTCATTCAGGACATCCGAACCGTTCTTGGCCGCTGACTGACTGTCTTGAGTGCCTTGGCCGATCATCTTCGTTGGACTGGCGAATACCCAATGAAACAGGAGGAGAAAATGAAACATACCAGAATGCTGCAAACCACGCTGTGGGCCGGGGTCGTTGCCATATCCGGCAGCATGGCCGTGGCACAGGACGGTCCGCCTGACACAGTGACCGAATGGACTTTCCAGCCTGCGTTCGACCAGACCGATGCAGGCTGGGACAACGGCGTAATTCCTTGGGTTGAAGCGGTCGAAGCGGCCACCCAAGGCACTGTCAAGATCCGCGTGGAGCCGGCAGGTGCGCTGATCAGCGGTGCGGAAGCCTTCGGCGCCGCTGCCGCAGGCCTGACCGACGGCTATGCGGGCTGGGGGTCCGTCTACGGCGGCGACATGCCCGAAGGCATGCTGGCCTTTGGCATGGCCATGGGTGCAAACAACACCGAGGAAGCCTGGGAAGTGATGTGGGGCAACCCCGACTATCGCGTCGGTGACATCGTGCAAGCGGCAGCCAACGCGCGCAACCTGCATTGGGTCGGCTGGACGAACCAGGGTCCGAACGCAATGTTCACCACTTTCCGGGTGGAAAGACTCGAAGACCTGGATGGCAAGAAAATGCGTGCAGGTGGCCCGCAGGCCATCTTTCACTCGACCATGGGTGGCGCCCCGGTTTCCATGAACGCCGGTGAAATCTACACCGCCATCAAGCTTGGCACGATTGACGGCACGTATTGGGATACGGGCGGCATCGACGACATGTCGTTTCAAGAAGTGATCAACTACGCGATCATGCCAGGTTGGAACCCTGCGCAGCACCAGGAGATCTTTGTCAACCTGCAAAGCTGGAACGCCTTGACCGACTGGCAGCGCAAGCAGATCGAAGGCGTCTTCGAGGAGACGTATTTCCTGACCAGCAAAATGCACGCTGACGGTGTGGAGGAAGCACTTCAGATCCTGCGCGACGCCGGTGGCGAGGTGATCGAATTCTCTGAGGAGGAAATCGCGCGGATGCGCGCGAAATCCATCGCTGAAGTCTGGCCGCAGGTCGCTGCGGCGTCCGCAGGCAACGCCGAGGGCGTGGAGATCTACAAGAGGTTCATGGAAGACAAGGCCGCTGGCAACTGATCCGGCGCGCTTGGCGGTCTGATCGCTGAGTTTGCCAAGACCATTGGCCCGGTCCGGGCCAATGGAACTCCGAAAGGCGGAGCCTTGCCGAACGGATCGCTGGCGCCCTGCATTCGGCCTCGGGCCGAAGACACCAAAAGGACACGGGACCGGAGAAAATGAGCCTCGAACTTATCACCGCCCTCTATTTCATCGTGCTGTTCATCTTCCTCTTCATGGGGTTGCCCGTCGCGTTCGGGCTTGGCGGGACGGCGGTCCTGTTCGCCATGATCCTTGAGCCGCGCGCATTGCTTGCCGTTCCCAGCGCCTTCTATTCGACACCTTGGAACTCGGTGCTTGTGACGGTGCCGCTGTTTCTGTTCATGGGGTCTCTCATACGGTTTTCGGGGGTTGCCGAGGCCGCCTATGACGCGGTCTACAAGTTGATTGGGCACATTCACGGTGGCCTGGCCATGGGCACGGTTCAGGTCTGCACGGTCTTTGCCGCCGTGACGGGCATCACGCCTCCTGCCACCACGACGATGGGCCAAATCGCCTACCCTTCCATGGTGCGCTACAATTATGACCGTTCGATTGCGATCGGTTCAATCGCCGCGGGCGGCGCCCTCGGAGCGTTGATCCCACCCAGCGTCCCGTTCATCTTCTACGGCCTGCTGGCCAAGGTCTCGATTGGCGATCTGTTCATGGCAGGGGTCGTTCCCGGCCTGATGCTGGCAACGTTCTACGTCATCTACATCGGCGTTCGGTGTCGGATACAGCCCCACCTGGGCCCCGCCCTTCCGGCGGACCAGAAATTCACTCGCCAGGAAAAATTCGTGGCCGTCTTCAGCATTTGGCCGTTTGCGCTCTTGATCGCCATCGTGCTGGGCGTGATCTGGGGCGGCATTGCAACCCCGGCGGAGGCTGCAGCCTTTGGGGCGACGGGCGCCTTCCTCATCAACCTGGCCTACGGGCGTCTCACGAAGGAGGTGCTGGTCGATTCGCTCGTCTCCACGATCAAGCTGTCCGGCATGGGCCTTTGGATACTGATCGGCGCGACCGTTTATCTCAACGTCTTCAATTCCATGGGCAGCCAGGACTTGCTGACCAACCTCGTGCTGTCCATGCCCGGTGGTGGCACCGGCATCCTGCTCATGATGATGCTGATCATTCTGGTGCTGGGCATGGTGATGGATGACTGGGCGATCATCCTGCTCTGCACGCCCCTGTTCATTCCAATCATTGACGAGCTGGGGATCGACAAACTGTGGTTTGGCGCCCTGTTCATCGTGAACATCCAGATCGCCTACCTGACGCCACCCTTTGGCTTCGTGCTCTTCTGGATCAAGGGCGTCCTGCCCAGTGATGTCAGCATGGGAGATGTCTACAATTCAGTTGGCCCGTTTGTGGCGATCCAGATCTTCGGCCTGTTACTGGTTTTCCTCTTCCCGGCAATCGCCACTTGGCTGCCCTATGCGCTGAAGTGAATCCGGCGCCAGCGGCGCGTCTTCTCGCCACCCCCGATTGCCAGCCAAGTGATCCAGCGCAGCTTAGGTCGCTTTGCACGCTCCCTTCACTCGAACGAACCCGGAGGTTCAGATGTACAATCACGTTCTCGTCGCCGTTGCCCCTGGTCACGTCGATGCCTACGCAAGATCTCTCGACGCAGCGCGCCGCCTTCTGGCCGATGGCGGAAAGATCACCGTTCTTTCGGTGCTGGAAGAATTGCCATCATATGTCGGGTCCTACTTTCCTGCCGATCAGATGAAGAAAAGCCGGTCGGACCAAGCCTCCATGATCAAGGCAGAAATCTCCGGCGATGACGTCGAAGTTCAAGTTCTGTCAGGGCATCCAACGAACACCATTCTCGATTGGGCCAGCAAGCACAAAACGGATTGCATAGTGGTGTCGTCGCACCAGCCCGGATTGTCGCACTTGTTGCTGGGATCAACGGCGGCCCGCGTCGTTCGCCACGCCGAGTGCGCCGTGATCGTTCTGCGCTGACCCGCTGCAGGGCTTGGTACCGGGATCGGAAAAATCCATCACGGCCTCAGATGCGCAATCGGAGGTGATCTGGCCACGGACTCCGAAAGCAACCGGCCATTGATTCCATCGCATTTGGCCAACACGGCGACGTGAGCTTCGAGGCAATCTTCTGCCTGTTGCCGCTTGGTTCGCTTTGTACCGGAAGCAGCCCGACGAAGAGACTACCAAAGCGCAGGACACGCGACGTTTTGCGTCTGTCCGCGGATGGTCTGTCATCCCACCAGACTGGAGTGAACCTGGCCATGCGCCACTCGACGCTGCAGAGCTGCCTTGACGGCGCCCAAGCGGCCGGAGCGAAGGTGCCGATCCCGAGGCGCTCTCCGACACCGACCTTGGGCGGCTGCTCTTTCCTCGGACGGCACGGGCCGTGTCTCCACGGGCGAGAAAGCCGAATTGGGTCTGCATCCACCGTGAGCTGCGGCGGAAGGGTGCCACTCCGCGGGTGAGCACTTGTTTGTCGACTACGCGGGTCAGACGATCGAAGTGGTTGATCGCGGACATCGCCTTCGCAAACCGCAGAGCCGTCTTCGGCGTCCCGTTCCAGGCCGCACACGAGGCGCCGCATACTTTCCGCCAGCATTCCATGCGAGAAGCAACGACACGCGCATTCCTCGGACCATGAAATGCGCACAATGTCGTAGGCGTGCAAGGTTTCAAACCCGCGTGCATCTCTTGTTCTGCCTGAGCGCATGTCCAGGCGATTTACGGAGCTGCCGGCTCGTTCCGCGACGCTGCGCCGAGTGCGACGTCCTGCTCTCCGATGCCAATCTCCCCTCTGACATGCATGGAGGTGTCGGACCACGGGCCCAGCTCTTCCGCTATATCGCCTGACGTGGCTCCGGCCTCGATAAGGCCTTGCACTGCCTGAAGAGCCTCTCGGTCCAGGAGATGCAAAACGTGTGCGGACAGCCCTTCGCTGCCACCGGCGACCATGAGGGTCTCCGAGAATCGCTCCGGGTCCACGTGACTCCGTCCGGACAAATGGATGAGTTCGTGCGCAATGACGCCCAACCGCTCCAGCCCCGCGGTTTGCGCAGAGTCCACCCAGACCCAGCCCGTGGCAATCTCGATGCTTCCGATTTCGACTGCTTCTTTGCGTAACGCTTTGATTGCGAGTGATTCACACGCCGGACCTGGCACCACACTTTGCGCCGGAGGGCGGCTGGCGTCTTGGGCCCGGGCGGATTTCGTCTCCATGCAGCCCGCGGCCAGCTCGTATGGGAGGCCCGAGACGAGCAGCCCCGAGTGTGGCGTAGATGTCTTTCGCCGCCGCCATTGTGATCGTATGCAAAGACGGAAACGGGACGGTCGTTGCTCCGGAACCGTGCGCAGATTGAAAGCCAGACCTGTGGATGGGTCAGGTATGACTTTTCGATGCCAGATTGAAAATCATGGATTTCGACCAGAATCACGGTAGACGCCAGACACGGATGCTACCGGAACCGGCCCGCTGGTGGTCTTACGGCGTTCGACGAGACGGTCGCACGGCAGGTCTTTTATCCTGCAATCAAGACCGCTTCGACTAGCAATCATCAGACTGAAACCGCTTTTTCTGCGAACGGTGCCGTGTCGGAAGCGGCACTTTCCCGACAGTTGTGTCCATCGGTTTGTCAGTACAGGCTTTAGCGAATTCCTGTCTGTTTACTGGGCCTTGAAAACATCGTAAGGGCTCGTGCGTCACGCTCGGTTCACCAGACGGTGCTCACATGCTCATTGGCGTTCCCAAGGAAACGAAAATACACGAATACCGGGTCGGGCTGATTCCCGGCAATGTTCGCGAACTGGTCGCGCACGGCCACAATGTCGTCGTGGAAAGCGGAGCCGGCGGAGCCATCGGCATGACCGATGCACACTACGAGGAGGCCGGGGCATCCATCGCCGACTCGCCCGCCGAGGTATTCGCCGAGGCCGAAATGATCGTCAAGGTGAAGGAGCCGCTGGCACCGGAGCGCGCGATGCTTCGCCAGGGGCAGATCCTGTTCACCTACCTGCATCTTGCGCCCGATCCGGATCAGGCCGAAGACCTGCTCGACAGCGGTGCGACCTGCATCGCCTACGAGACCGTCACCTCGCCGTCCGGCGGCCTTCCGCTGCTGGCGCCGATGTCGGAAGTCGCTGGCCGCATGTCTGTCCAGGCAGGCGCATATTACCTGGAGAAGACCCACTACGGCTTGGGCATACTGCTGGGCGGCGTGCCGGGCGTCGATCCCGGCAAGGTTGTCGTCATCGGCGGCGGTGTCGTCGGAACCCACGCCATCCATATCGCGCTCGGCATGGGTGCCGACGTATGGGTGCTGGACAGCAACATCAGCCAGCTTAACCGGCTGTGGCAACAGTTCGGCCGGCCACTGAACACCGTGTTCTCGACCCGCGATGCCGTCGAGCGCCACTGCATCGCGGCGGATCTGGTGATCGGCGGCGTCTTGGTTCCCGGCGCGGCTGCGCCGAAACTGGTGTCCGCCGAACTCGTGAGCCGAATGAAGCCCGGTTCGGTCCTTGTCGACGTTGCGATCGATCAAGGCGGCTGCTTCGAGACATCCCGTCCGACGACCCACGACGATCCGGTCTACGTGGTGGACGAGGTCGTGCATTATTGCGTTGCCAACATGCCGGGCGGCGTGCCACGCACCTCGGCCCAGGCGTTGAACAACGCCACGCTGCCCTTTACGCTGGCGATTGCCGACAAGGGTTGGCGCAAGGCACTGGGAGACGACCCGCACCTGATGGGCGGACTGAACGTCCACGCCGGCCGAATTACCCATGCTGCGGTTGCGGAAAGCCTCGGCCACGAGTATTTCGATCCGAAGGAGGCAATCGCACACTGACCGGTGCACCGCTTGGGATGTGGCCGCGTAGAAGGAGAGTACCGCCTATCTCGTGCACGAGATAGTGAATAGGCTCTTATTGGTTGTGCGCAGCACGGCCAATAAGAGCGTTGAGCTGAGCCGCGCTTTCCCGACGTCGACGATTTCTATGGGGAATGAATTCGCCGCGGTGCGTTCAGCGCGCCGGGCGGATGCGCTTCGTCGGTCGCTGCAACGGTGATGCGGGGACCGGAGCGGTGTCCGGAAGGTGAACTGCCTGGAACCGGGCGCCTGCGAAGGCGGATTTCAAGGCCGCAGGGGGCGTTGGCGCAGCAGGAGCCTGTCCCGGCCGTTCGTTCGGCCGGGATCGGATTGTGTGGCGGGAGCGCATCGTCATGGCGGAGGCCTTGGCCTGGGTGCCAGCCAGGCGGTCTCCGGGGGCGCCTTCGGAAGGGGGACCTGCCGCAGCGGGCCGTGCCCGCACCGCTCGCAGACGGTGATGTCCTTGCCGGTCAGGCGCAGCATCATCGCCTGCACGGTTTCCGGTTCGGGCGGCTCGGGCTCCGGCTGGGCGAGCAGTTCCCTGCACCGGGCGAGCTTGCCCGCGCGACAGCGGTTGGCGAGCAGCCCGTAGTGGCGGATCCGGGTGAAGCCCTTGGGCAGGACATGCAGGAGGAACCGGCGGACAAACTCGGTGCCGTCGAGGCGCATGACCTTGACCTTGTTGTCATCGGCGTAGTCGCGCCAGCGGAAGCGGACATGCTTGCCGTCGAAGTCGACGAGGCGATGGTTGGTGATCGCCGTCTTGTGGGTTAATGGGAACCAAATGGTTATGGGAACCTGAGGTTCCAAGTGCCTGTCATGACATGCCTCTTGCCCTGATCAGGTTCCCATAAAAGTCTCCGGTTCAGACGTTCGAGAGCATCGCCATCAGTTCGTCCTTCACGCCCTTGAACCGCCCCTTGGCGAGACCCGGGGAACGCCACTCCGAGAGCATGTCCAGCTTTTCGGCGGGATCCGTGCGGAGGTACATCTCCGTGCTCTGGAGGCTCTGGTGCCCCAGCCACAGCGAGACCTTGCGGATGTCGCCGGTCGCCTCGAGAATCGTCAAGGCGCAGGCGTGCCTCAATACATGGGGTGTCACCTTCCGGCGCGCGATCGACGGTTCGGTCCGCGCCGCCGTGGCGACATGCAGATCGAGCCGCCTGGCGAAGCCGCGCCGGGTCATTCCCCGTCCCGACGCGTTCAGGAACATGTGCCGGTCGGGAACCTCGGGGCGTATGGCGAGCCATGCCCCGAGCGCGCCGGCCGTTTCCTTCCAGAGCGGCAGGACGCGGGCCCGGCGCCCCTTGCCCATGATCCGGATCTCGTCGAGCTGCGGCATCCTGACGTCGTCGAGGCCGAGGCCGACCAGTTCCGAGACGCGGAGCCCGGCGTTGTAGGCGAGGCACAGCATCGCTCGGTCCCGGGTTCCGGACCTTGTGGCGGCGTCCGGTGCCTTCAGCAGCGCCTTCACCTCGTCCCGGCCGAGATGCCTGAGCGCGGGAACGTCGCCCTTCTTCTGCGGGATCGCGTGCACCCGTGCAGCCAATTCGAGATGATGCGGATGCCGGAACTCGATGAACCGGAAAAAGCTCTTGATAGCGGCCAGCCTGACGTTGCGGGTGCCGACGCCGTTGCCCCGTTCCGCCTCGAGATGGTCGAGGAAGGCGAGGATGGTGTCGACGTCGAGATGGTCGACCTCGAGCCTGCAGGGACGGATGCCGTGCCTGTCCGCGGCGAAGATCGCGAGCAGCCTGAAGCTCGTGACGTAGCTCTCGACGGTGTGCCGGCTGGCGCCCCGGTCACGGGGGAGATGCTCCCTCAGGAACGCGGCCAGCGGGGTTGCGAGTCGGGTCATGATCTTTCCTTTCGTGCTTCCATGTGGAGTTTTTCGGCCGCCTCCGACACCTGGCGCATGAGGACGGGTGTCGCCTCAAGGTAGTAGTAGGAGTTGGTGACGCTGACGTGTCCCAGGGTTGTCGAGAGCGCGAGCATGTGCCGGCCGACGTCCCTTCGGCTGGAGGAGAGGCTGCCTTCCAGTGCGCGGACGGCGAATCCGTGGCGACTATTCCGAATCCGGAATAGTCGCCATAATTCCGGAATCTTTTTTATTCCGTATTCTTCCTGATCCTCGAAAGAAACTTCCGGAACTCAACGGGTTCTGCACGACCTGCGGGTTGAGTTTCCGGAATAATCCGGTCGGCTTTCCGGGCTGGCAACGTCGCCAGCTGCGAGGAGATGACAATGTCAACAGCACTCTATTTTCCCGGATCGCGCAGCCGGAAGTGGCTTCGTGTCGGCCCGCTGGCCGACGAACTCGACGCATTTGCCGCCCAGCTGGCATCCATGGGCTACAACCGCGAGTTTGCCACCGCCAAGCTCCGCCTCGTCAGAAACTTCAGTCACTGGATGGCTTTGGAAGGGATCGGCCTCGATTCGCTTGACGAACGCCGGACGGAGGCCTTCCTGTCAACGCGGAAGCCCGGATGCCGGCCCCGGGGCGAGGCCGCGACCCTTCGTCTGCTGCTGGAGCATCTGCGCGACAGCGGACACGTCTCCCCGAAGCCGGCGGAACCCGAGGGCAACGATCCGGTCGAGCGGATCGCGCGCCGGTACGAACGGTTCCTTGTCAATGAACGCTGCGTGAGCGCGACAACGGTCAAGAACTACCTGTCGATCGTTCGCGCCTTTCTCGCCGACCGCTTCGGGACGCGGACGGCGGACCTTGGGAGCCTGACGGTCAGGGACTGCAACGGGTTCATCCTTCGCTACGGCGGGAACGTCTGCTGGCGCACTTCCAAGATGTCCGCCACGGCGTTGCGCAGCTTCCTGCGCCATCTGCATCAGGGAGGCGAGATTCCGGCCGATCTCGCCGACGGCATCCTCCCGGCGACGAAACGGCGCCAGCCGGAACTGCCGAGGTCGCTGGATCCGGACGAGGTCGAGGCGCTCATCGACGGCTGCGACCGGACGACCGCCGTCGGGCGGCGGGACCACGCCATCCTTCTGCTGCTGTCGCGGCTGGGCCTGCGCGCCGGCGAGGTCGTCGCGATGACGCTTGACGACCTGGACTGGAACAACGGCCTGGTGACCGTGCGCGGCAAGGGACGGCATGAGCAGCTGCCCCTGCCGCATGACGCCGGAGAGGCCCTTGCGGCCTGGCTGCGCGACGGCCGGCCAAGCTGCTCGACGCGCCGCCTGTTCGTTCGCGCGCACGCCCCGCACAAGCCGTTCAGCGGGGCGTCCGCCGTTTCCTGTCTCGTCCGACGCGCGCTGGCACGCGCCGAACTCGATCCGCCGTTCAAGGGCGCCCACACGCTGCGCCACTCCCTCGCCACCGGGATGCTCCGCAACGGGGCCTCGCTCGAGGACATCGGGCAGATCCTGCGTCACCGGCACCCGGAGACGACCCAGATCTACGCCCGGTGCGACCTGGACTCGCTCCGCGACCTGGCCCCCGCCTGGCCCGGAGATGCGCCATGACAGATCTTGACGTCCTGCTGGACGAATATCTCGCCACGCGCCGCGCCCTTGGAGTCCGGCTGGTCCTTCCGGGACGGCTGCTGAAGCGCTTCGTGACCTTTGTCACGGGACACGGGGACACCGCCATCACGCGCGCACGCGCGCTCGAGTGGGCGACCGCGCCGCGCGAGGCCCAGCCAGCGCAGTGGGCCAACCGTCTCGGAATGGTGTGTCGCTTCTCCCGCTACGCCAACGCCGTCGACCCGCGCCACGAGGTCGTTCCGCAAGGGCTGCTCCCGCACCGGTATCGTCGTCGAGAGCCCTACATCTACAGCGACGCGGAAATCGCCGACCTGATCGGCGCCGCGCAGCGGCTGTCCGGCACAACCGGGCTCAGGCCCCTGACCTTCGCCACCCTGCTGGGGCTGCTGGCGGTCACCGGCATGCGCACGAACGAGATCCTGAACCTCGACCGCGACGATGTCGACCTTGCCCAGGGCGTCCTGACGATCCGGAACGGCAAGTTCGGCAAGTCGCGCCATGTCATGGTGCATGCCACGACGGGGCGGGCGCTGGAACGCTACGCCGAACGGCGTGACAGCCTGTGCGCGGCACCCCGCTGCCCGGCGTTCTTCGTCTCCGAGCACGGCACGCGGATCACCGAATGGACGCTGCGCTACACCTTCGTGAACCTGTCCCGGCAGACCGGCCTGCGGGTTCCGGCAAGGTCCTACGGCAAGGGCCCCCGCCTTCTGGACTTTCGCCATGCCTTCGCCGTCAAGACGCTGTTGCGATGGCACCATGCCGGCGTCGATGTCGAGCAGCACGTTCCGCGTCTCGCGACATGGCTCGGGCATGCTCATGTCAGTGACACCTACTGGTATCTCACGGCGACACCGGAACTGATGCAGCAGGCCGCGCGAAGGCTCGACCGAACCGGGCGGGGGGTGCCGTCATGACGCGCGACGCCGACTTCCCCCGGCTCCTGGCCATGTTCTTCACCAGGCATCTCGTCGAACAGCGCCAGGCGAGCCCGCATACCATCGCCAGCTACCGCGACACCTTCCGCATGCTGGTCCGCTTCGCCCAGCGGGAGCTGGGGAAGCCGCCCTCGGAACTCCGGGTCGCGGACATCGACGCGGAGTTCGTCGGCGAGTTCCTCAGCCATCTCGAGAACGAACGCGGCAACGATGCGCGGACCCGCAACACCCGTCTGGCCGCGATCCGTTCATTCTTCGGCCAAGTCGCCCTGCACGAACCGCATCACGCAGCCCTGGCGCAGCGGATCCTGGCCATGCCGAGCAAGCGCCACGCCCGCCGCCCGGTGGCCTGGCTCGACCACGACGAAGCCGCGGCCCTGCTGCGTGCGCCGGACCCGACGACCCGGGTGGGGCGGCGCGACCGCACCCTGCTCCTGGTCGCCGTGCGGACCGGGCTGCGCGCATCCGAACTCATCAACCTGCGGTGCGGGGACGTGCAGGTCGGCGTCGGAGCCCACCTGCGCTGTCACGGCAAGGGGCGAAAGGAACGCCATGTCCCGCTCGCGAAGGACGCGGCTTCCGAGCTGCGCGCCTGGCTGAAGGAGCGCTGCGGCGAACCCGGTGACCGCGTATTCCTCAATCAGCGGGGCCGGCCGCTGACGCACGACAGCCTCGACTACCTGCTGGCCGGGCACCTCGCCACCGCCCGGAAGGAATGTCCGTCCCTGAGGACCAAGCACGTGACCCCCCACTCCTTGCGCCACACGTCAGCAATGTCGCTCCTGCAAAACGGTGTCGACCGGGCGGTCATCGCGCTGTGGCTCGGGCATGAATCCGCGGAAACCACGTACGTCTACCTGCACGCGGATCTCAGGCTCAAGGAGCAAGCCATGGAAAAGACCCCGCAGTTCCGGCTGAAACCGGCCCGATATCGTCCCGACGACGACCTCCTGGCCTTCCTGAACGGACTGTGATTATCCCGGAAACCACGCAGGAAAGTGACGCGAAATCAATCGGATCAGAAGGCTCCCCGGAATAAAAAAGATTCCGGAATTATGGCGAAGGTCGTGCAGCCTGAGACCGGGTTCCCCGACCGGGCCGCGCGCGCCTGCCTTGCGTGCAAGCTGGACGAAGGTTCGGGTCAGATGATCCGGCCGCAACGGCCGGCCGCAAGCAAGAACGAACAGGTGTTCGCAGGGTCCGCCCTTCCGCTTGCGCGCCACGAGGTAGCCGTCGAGGGCGCGGCGGGCGCTCTCGTGCAGGGGCACGAGGCGATGCCTGCCGTTCTTGGAGTTCCGGACCAGGAGCCCGTCCGGTCCCAGGTCGCCCAGTTGCAGCCCGGTCGTCTCCGAGCGTCTCAGCCCGGTGCATGCCATGAGGCCGATGACATGATGGAAGGTCAGCGGCGTGAGCGTCCCCGCCGGCGGCAGGGACAGCGCCTCCTTCATGATCTTCCGGATCTCCTCCGGCGACGGGATGCGCGGCGGTTGCCGGACCCGTTTCGACTTGCCGAGAGCGTCCTGGTGGGGCACCTCGTGACGGTCGTCCCCGGCATGGAGGAAGACGGCCAGCCCGCGGATGATGCCCAATCGCCTTTGGGCCTCGCTAACCGACGTTGCCGTGCCGGCCCAGTCCAGGACGCTGCTTGCGCTTACGAACGCGTCGCCCCCGGCGTCGGCATGCTCGGCGTAACGCATCAGGACCCGCTCCTGATGCGTAAACGACAGGCCCAGCGCTTTCTTGCGGGCCACGTAATCCCTCGCGTGATCCGTCATGGTCATCCGACGTCTCCCTCGAAGGGCCAGGGCTGCGTCAGTTCACGGAGCATCCGGACATCGACACGGGCATAGATCGCGGTGACGTCGAGAGATCTGTGCCTGAGCAGTGTGGCGATGGCTTCCAGGGGGGCGCCGTCGCGCAGGAGATTCGTCGCCGCCGAGCATCTGAACAGGTGTGACGATGCCGGGCCGACGCCCCGGATGCCGGCCCGTTCGATCGCACGGCTGACGATGGAGTTGCTGATGCTGTTGCACGTCAGGGGGCGGTAAGGCGCTCGACTGCGGAGAAACACCTTCCTCTCTTCGCCGCGTGGCCGGGCCTCCAGGATGTAGTCCCGCAGCGCGTCGCCCACGTCCTGAGGCAGCGGCAGCTCCGCCTCTCGCCGCGACTTTCCGCTGACCCGGATGACGGCCCGGTCCCAGTCGATATCGTCGAGATCCAGCCCGGAGACGTCGCCGACCCGCAGGGCGAGCCGGGCGAGCAGCAGCAGGGCTGCCCGGTCGCGCACCCCGATCGGCGTCGTCACGTCGCAGGTCGCGATCATGCGTTCGATGTCGTCCTGCCCGACATGCCGGGGCATGCGCTCGCCCCGGGGTCTCGGAATCGTCGGGACCGCGTGGACGAGTTCCGGCCGGCAGAGGCCGTTCGACCCGAGGAAGCGCAGGTACATCCGCAAGGCGCTCGCCTCGCCTGCGACCTGTCCGCGAGAGGCGGTTTCGAGACGGTTCAGGATCGTGTTCCGCACCCGGGCGGCGTCATACGTGCCCGGATCGTCAGCGAGGGCCGGGAGCAGCACACGAATGCGCTCTTCGTACTGTTCGATGGTCCTATCCCTGAGGCCGCGATGCTGCCGAAGCCAGTGCAGGAATGCACCGAGATGTTCGCCGCGTCCGGCATGGGGCTGAGAGACCTTCGGTGCCTGGATGACGTCCCTGTCCGTCAGGTACGCGGCGAAGAGCCGGAGCATGGATCGGGAGCAGTTCTTGCCGGCAAACCTTTGAGGCCTGTTGTCGAGGAACCCCGGGTGAACGCAGGTGCAGTCGTGGGCCAGAAAGCGATTCCGGACTCGCTCGTCCGTCGCCGCCAGGGGAATGTCCGACAGGGCAAGCCAGACAATGAAGTGACGGCAAAGGGTCTCGAACCGGCGGATCGTGGAACCTGCATATCCCCGCTCCTCCAGGACGTCCAGGAACTGCGCCACGAGGCTTCCTCCGGCCTCGATCTCCGGCGGCGCTTCCGCGTGCCCGACCTCGAGCAGATGCCGGAGGAACCGGACCGCAAACGGCCGGCACCGCGGACCGGGTGTCCTGCCGACCTGGTGCCGACCCGGGCAGCGGCATTCATGGCGCATGAAACTGTCGAGAAGGCGGATGTCGAACGCGTCGAGACCCTTCCCGCTGAGTGCCAGCCAGACCGTGACGTGGCTGGCTGTCCTGACAAATGCGTCAGCCGTCCCGACCGAAACGCCAAGGCTCTCCAGATGCTCAGCGTAGCATCGGACAACACGGGAATCCCGCTCCGAAACCCCATCGGCCAGTGGTGGATTGTGTCGCTTGGAAGGCATGATCTCTCTCCTGTCAGTGTCAAAGCCGACAGGAGTGGAGCAGATTTCTATGGGAACCTGATCAGGGCAAGAGGCATGTCATGACAGGCACTTGGAACCTCAGGTTCCCATAACCATTTGGTTCCCATTAACCCATTAATCGGAACATTCTCGTTAGTGGGTGTAGCGCCCGAGATAGCGCAGGACCTGGCCCGCGTCCGCGAACGGGGCTTTCGCGTAGACGACCCAGCCCCTGGATCGCAGCGCGGCCGCCAGGCGCTCGAAGTCGTGACCGTCGTCGGCAGGACTGTTATGCAGCTCGCCCTTGCGGCGCGCTGCGGAGAGGAAGTCCAGGCACTTTCCCCGGAAGACCTTCGACAGGGCCCGGACGGGGAACAGGAAGCCGTTGCGCGGCGGTGCGAGCCACCTTTCCCCGTCCGGGCTCAAGCCGCCGTCGGTGACGATGCAGTGGACATGGACGTGCTGCCCGAGGTTCTGGCCCCAGGTGTGCAGCACCATCGTGATGCCGATCTCGCCGCCGAGCCAGCGCGGGTTGCGTCCGAACTCCAGCAGGGTCCGGGACGCGGCCTTGAAGAGCAGCCCGTAGACGAGGCCGGGCTTCGCCTGCGCGAGAGGGTTGAGTTCGTGCGGCAGCGTGAACACCACGTGCCAGTGGCCGATGTCGAGCAGGCTGGCGGACTGCCTCTCCACCCATCGGGTCTGCTCGAGCGACTGGCACTTGGGGCAGTGCCGGTTCCGGCATGACGCGTATTGGAAACCCACCGCCCCGCACTGGTCGCACTCGGTCCTGAATCCGCCGAGCGCGGCGGTGCGGCAGGACGTCAGGTCGTCCACGGCCCGTTGCTGTCGCGACGAGAGCGGATGCGCCGCGCCGCAGGCGTCGGCGCATGCCCTCAGCACGTCGGCCACCTCCAGCGCCGGCCTCTGGGCCGGCGCTGCGTGGTCTGCATGCGCCACCGGTCAGGCCGGAACGGCGTCCGGGAACTCCAGCAGGTCCAGCGGGGACGGCGTGGCGCCCGCCGTCTCGTGGGCGAGATGCAGGTAGCGCATGGTCGACTCGACTATCGCACAAACCCCACATTGCGGGTGAGACGGTCAAGGTCTTCTACCGCTTCCATCCGCTCTGCGGGCAGCGGGCGACAATGCTGCTCCATCGGTCTCAACGTGGCGAACCGTTCTTCTTGGTCGCCGATCCGGACGGTCGTCGATATTTCATCCCGCGCTGGATGACCGATCCGAAGTCGGCGGAGTGGGCCGTCCGGAACGTTCCGCGGCTGTCACGGGTCGCCATGTCGGAACTGCACGGTCTCGTTGCGATGATTCTCCGTAATCCGGTTCCACCGGAAACAGGAGGTTGCGATGAGACATCGAAGACGGAAGACCCTGCAGAGGAAGCTGCCGCTCGCGCCGCCGCCGCGGATCAGCTTGCCGAGGGCCGTGAAGGAGGAGGCCGTGGTCGATGGACGCGGACAGGCGCCGCGCGCTGAAGGCCGCAGAATGACATCGGACAGCGACACGGTCGAGTGCCGCTATCACGGGCGCGACTTCACCGCCGCCGAGATGGCGCTGATGCGGTCGCTGATCGCGGCCTCCCCGCAGCAGACCCGTGCCGGGCTGGCGCGCGCGTTCTGCCACGCGACCGGCTGGACCGGGCCAGACGGCGGGATCAGGGCCATGATGGCCCGGCTCACGATGCTGGCGATGCACCGGGACGGGATCATCACGCTGCCGCCGCCCCGGCGCGCGCCGAGGCGGCTGCGGGAGCCGGAGCCCGGACCGGAGACCGACCCGCCGCAGGCGCCGATGCCGGAGACGCTGGACGCGGTGCGCCCGATCCGTCTCGTCCGGGTCACCGGGGCCGGCCCCGAGGCCAGCCGCGTCTGGAACGGGTTCGTCGCGCGCTGGCACTACCTCGGCTACACGCCCCTCGTCGGCGCGCAGATGCGCTACGCGGTGGAGGACCGCGAAGGCCGCCCCCTGGCCATGCTCGGCTTCTCGGCCGCGGCCTGGAGGACCGCGCCCCGCGATGCCTGCATCGGATGGTCGCCGGAGGTCCGCGAGCGGAACCTCCAGCGCGTGATCGACAATTCCCGGTACCTGATCATGCCCTGGGTCCGGATCCCGAACCTCGCCTCGCACATCCTCTCCGAGGCGCGGCGCCGGTTGCCGCAGGACTGGCACGACCGCTACAAGGTGACGCCGGTCCTCATGGAGACCTTCGTCGAGATCCCGCGCTTCACCGGGGCCGTTTACAAGGCCTCCGGATGGATCCGCGTCGGCACGACCCTGGGACGGGGCAAGTACGACAGGAAGAACGAATGGGCAAAGCCCAGGAAGGACATCTGGCTCTGCCCGCTCCGCAAGGACTGGTAATCGGAACGTTCCGATTACCAGTCATTGCCCTGCCTCTCCCCAAGCCCGTCGCGCCCCGTCGGGCGCGACGCCGAAACCCTGGTCGGGAGGCGCCATGCCCGCGCGGAACACCGGCTTGCCGTTTCTCTGTTGTGGGGGCAGAATATCGACGTGAAACAATCATTTCAACGGTGCTTGGGTACTAGACTGCGGTATCCCCAATCCTCGGGGATTAAGGGGTCGCGACACGATCACATGCGGGAGCTTCGCGTCCAGAGCGGCGGAAAGCCCATTCGCGTATTCTACGCCTTTGATCCGAGACGCACTGCGATCCTGCTGATCGGCGGCGACAAGAAAGGCGACAACCGGTTCTACGAGCGGTTCGTTCCGTTCGCTGACCGCCTCTATGACGATCACCTGAAAGAACTCAAGGAAGAAGGAGCGATCTGATGGCAGGACACCATCCGATTTCGAAACTTGAAAAAAAACTGCCTCCTGAGAGCAGGGCACTGATCGAGGCACGGAAAGCGGAGCTTCGCGCTTCGATGCTGCTTCATGAGGTACGGCAGGCCCGGGCCATGACCCAGCAGGCCGTTGGCGAGGCCCTGGACGTGCAGCAACCGGCTGTCGCGAAGCTGGAACGGCGCACGGACATGTACGTGTCCAATCTTCGGTCTTACATCGAGGCGGTGGGTGGGAACCTGGACATCGTTGCCCGGTTTCCCGATGGGTGCGTGATCATCACGAATTTTTCCGATGCCGGCGAGGATCGGATCAAGGTTGAACCGGTTCCCGAGCGTGCCGGATCCTAGCTTCTCCGGCATCTGCAGCGACGAGGTTTGCCATTCCTTGGCGACACGATGCCCCCAACCTTCCTGTGACGAAATCCGGAGCGTCCGGCGGGCACGCTGCCGGTCTGTTTCGCCCAGCCCGCCGTCTTCCCTGTGACGGAATTCGGCGGTGCCGCCCAGCACGGCTGTCGGTATGTCTCGCCCACTCCCCACCGCTTCCCTGTGACGAACCGAGGCCGCGGTCCTTCAGCGCGTCCTCCAGCCGCGGCGACCAGGCCGTCGATCTGCTCGGCCCGAAGACGATGATTCAATCCGGCCTGCAGCGAGGCAGGCCGGTGTCCAGCGGAATGGAGGAATTCCGGTGCTGGCGCGCGTCAGGCCCTCCCATATGCACTGGGGCGAAGACATCCATCCTGCAAAGGGGCGGCTGATTTCGAATTGACAATCGCTTGGATGACAACTATAGTTATCACATGATCGAAGTGATCCGAAGCAGCGTATTCGACAAGTGGCTGTCCGGTTTGCGTGATCGTCGCGCAATGACCCGGATTGGCGCACGCCTTGATCGTCTCGCCTTGGGGCACTTCGGCGATGCCGAGCCTGTCGGAAGTGGCGTTGCGGAGCTCCGGATCGACTATGGGCCAGGCTATCGGGTGTTTTGCCTGCGGCGAGGCGAGAAACGTGTCGTCCTGCTTTGTGGCGGCGACAAGTCGTCCCAAGCCAGGGACATCGCGCGGGCCAAGGCGCTCGCCAAGGATTGGAAGGATTGAGGGATGGAGAAAGTGACCTATGCTCCCTATGACACTGCCGACTACCTGAAGAGCGAAGAGGACATCGCAGCCTATCTTGAGGCGGTGATGGAAGAGGGTGGCGATGACCCAGCCTACGTCGCCCACGCCCTTGGAGCCGTCGCACGGGCACGGAACATGACGGCACTCGCCCAGGAAGTCGGGATGAGCCGCGTCGGCTTGAACAAGGCGCTGTCGGCAGAAGGCAACCCGACGCTTGCGACGGTCTTGAAGGTTGCCAAGGCTCTTGATCTGAAGGTCTCGTTCGAGCCGGCTGCGGCCAAGGGGACTGGCGGAGCATAACCCAAGAACTGACGATCCTTGACCCGGCCGATCACCTGAAGACCGATCAGGCCATTGCCGACTTCATGTGCGCCGCGCTTGAAACCAACGATCCGGGCTACGTGGTTCATGCCCAGGGTGTCGTTGCCCGTGCCAAGGGCATGACGGAAATCGCCCGCCGGACAAGGCATTCACGCGAGCAGCTTTATCGCTCGTTCAGCAGCGAAGGCAATCCCACGCTGCGCACGACGTTTGCGGTATTGCAGGCCGTCGGCATCCAGCTTCTCGCGACGAAAGCCAAGACCGTCGAAGGCTGACATCCAGGGTCACGCGCGGCATCTGCAACGACCAGATCCGGCCTTTCTTGGCGATGCCGCGCCCGCTATCTTTCCTGTGCCGAAATGCAACGTGTCGCCCAGGCGCGGCCGTCGGTCTGTCGCGCGCATCCCCTTACCTGTGATGAAAACCGCGCCGCGGAGCGCCGGCCAGTGCTGCCCGCAGGAGACGGGGGCCGAACCGGGGCGAGCGTAAGCGAGCACGCGGCCGCCTCCATTCGGACCGCCCCTAGTCGCAATACTGTTGCTTTAAGCACAATTTGGGATGATTTCGGGCGTCCAGTCGTGCTGCCGGCGCGACACCGGACCGCGTTTGCGGAGGGGATAGCCGCTCATCTTCTGCCTGACGCCCCGCGGCCTGACCTGGCCGCGGCTGGAGACGACGCGCTCCTCGAGGATCTCGTCAATCACGCCGGCCGGCCGGTCCTCTGGGGGGGGAGGCGCCGGGATTGATGATCCGGCGGCGCATGACGCGGACGGCATGCACGAAGGAAAGCCGGTCGGGATCCTCCCCGGCCTTCTCGGCGGCCTCGTGGATCAGGCGGCGCACGGCGTAGTGGGCGAGCATCAGCCCGTCGATCTCCTGGAAGACGAGATCGGGCGTCTTGCTGCGCAGGGCGGCGCCGGGCCCGAGGATGTGGGTCTTGACCTCGTCATACGCGGTCTCGATCTCCCACCGCTCGTGGTACAGCGCCGCGAGTTCGGCGGCAGGCGCGGCGCGATGGTCGAGCAGGGTGGTGGCGAGCATGATGGCCTCCTCGCCGCCCTCGATCCGGTAGGCGACGATCCGCACCGGCAGCTCGCCCCGGCTGCGCCGGCGGTCGCGGCCGCTGCCACGGATCACGCTCCGCCACGAGCCGTCGTCGAGCGCCTCGACGACCGGGAACCTCATGTTCCCCTTGAACCGCCACAGCAGGTCCGAGCCAGTCGCCGCGGCGCGCGACCACAGCGGAAAGCCAGTATAATAACGGTCCGCGAGCACGAGCATGCCGGACGACAGGTGCCCGAGCAGCCGTTCGGCCTGCTCCGCCTCGCTCTCCGCGAGCGGTCCCGCATGCCAGGCGAAGGCCGCGTGCGTGCCGAGCTCCACCATCGCCGTCACCCGCGCCTGCGGGAACGCCGAACTGCCGCGCGACGAACCCGGCAGGCCGAAAGCCTCGCGGTTGCGCGCCTCGTCGGGCAGGTTCAGCGACGAGCCGTCGAAGGCCACGAGACGCAGCCCCCGGTACCACGCGCCGGGCGTCCCGGGACGCGCCAGCGGGGCCACGCAGCTGTCGCGAAGCGCCAGGAACGGCGCCGCGCCCAGCCGCGTCCGCGCCCGCGAGATCGAGGACTTGCCCGACACCCGCACCGGAAAGTCCGGCGATATCCACCGCAGGCCGTCGACCAGGCAGCGCAGCACCTCGCGCGCCGAGACCGTCCGGAACAGCGCCATCGCGATCACGTAGTAGACCATCACCTCGGCGGGAAGGTCGCGCCGCCGCCTGCTGTCGCGGCCCAGGGACCGCAGGGCCGCGCGCACCGCCTCGCGCGGATACACGCGCGCGATCACGCTCACGCTGAGATAGTCCGAAAGACGCGTTCCTCCGGCGAACGTGGCCGCCGTCCGTGCCATCGCGGAAACCTCCACAGGTTGTGCCGTCCCCGCCATTGTGGCACAAGAAATTCCTTAAAGCAACAGTATTGCCCCTAGTCGGAACTTCAGGGGCACGATTCTCGCCCAACCCGTTGACATGAAACGGGAAATCGCCGTTCCGGCACCCCCGCAGCTGGACTCCTGTTGCCATAACCGGCGTTGCCGCGGTTTCCGGCCCGCCTGACGGGCCGTCCAGGCGCCGTTGAACCAGGGCGCGACATGCTCCCGAGATTCCGCTTGACACCATAGGCGAATCGGGCTTCGATGCGCACATGATGTTCCCATAACGGGTGCCCGCCATGGCCTTCAACATCGAATCCGTCCCCAACCAGGCCGGAAAGCCCGCCATCCTCCTCCGCGAGGCCTGGCGCGAGGGAAAGCGGATCCGCAAGCGTACCGTCGCCAACCTCTCGAAGTTCCCGCCCGAGGTCGTCGAGGGCTTCCGCGCCGTGCTCAAGGGCGCCGTCGCCGTCCGCGACGTCGGCGACCTCCTGCAGGTGGAGCGCTCCCTCCTGCACGGCCACGTCGCCGCCGTCCTCGGCACCGCGCGGGACCTCGGCCTCGAGCGCATTCTCCACCGGACGCGCAGCCGCGAGCGCGACCTGGCGCTGGCCGCCGTCGTGGCCAGGGTGCTGTCGCCCGATTCCAAGCTCGCCACCGCCCGGCGGCTGTCGCCGGAGACCGCGACGAGCAGCCTCGGCGCCCTGCTCGGGCTCGGCCCCGTCGCCGGCAACGAGGTGCTGGACATGCTCGACTGGCTGCTGAAGCGCCAGCCCTGGATCGAGCGGAGCCTCGCCAACCGGCACCTGGAGGACGGCACGCTCATCCTGTACGACGTCAGCTCCAGCTACCTGGAGGGCTCGAAGTGCACGCTCGCGGCCTTCGGCCACAACCGCGACGGCAAGAAGGGCAAGCGGCAGATCGTGTTCGGGATGCTCTGCGCCGCGGGCGGCTGCCCGGTGGCCGTGGAGGTCTTCCCCGGCAACGCCTCGGACCCGTCCACGGTGGCGCGCCAGGTGAACCGGATCCGCAGGCGCTTCGGCATCGGCCGCGTGGCGCTGGCGGGCGACCGGGGGATGCTCACCACGGCCCGGATCCGCGAGGACCTCGAGCCGGCGGGGCTCGACTGGATCTCGGCCCTGAAGACAAGCGACATCCGGAAGCTGCTCAGGGAGGGCGCGGACGGCGCGCCCGCGCCGCTCGTGCCCGAGGCGCTGGTTCCCGACGCCGTGGCGGAGGTCACGGGCCCGGACTTCCCCGGCGAGCGGCTGATGGTCTGCCTGAACCCCCGGCTGCGGCAGGAAAGGCGCCGCAAGCGGGAGGACCTGCTCAAGGCCACGGAGGAGGCGCTGCACGGGATCGCGGCGTCGGTGCGCTCGGGCCGGCTGAAGGGCCGGGAGGCGATCGACCGCCGGGTGGGCCGGGACGTGAACCGCCGCAAGGTCGGGAAGCATCTCGAGGTCGACGTCACCGACGACGGCATCGCCTGGCGTCGCCGCAAGGACCGGATCGCCGCCGAGGCGCGGCTCGACGGCGTCTACGTGGTCCGCACCAGCCTGGACGCCGCCTCCATGGGCGCGGCCGAGGCCGTGGAGGCGTACAAGGGCCTCGCGGGCGTGGAGCGCGCGTTCCGGAACGCAAAGAGCGACCTCCGGATCCGTCCCGTCTACGTGTACTCGGCCGACCACGTGAAGGCGCACGTGTTCATGTGCATGCTCGCGCTCCACGTGGAATGGCACATGCGCCGGCGCCTCGCGCCGATGCTGTTCGAGGACGACGACCGCGAGGGCGCCCGGGCCCGGCGCAGCTCGCCGGTGGAGAAGGCCGAGGTCTCGGAGAGCGCGAAGGCCAAGGCCGACACCAAGCTCACCCCCGACGGGCTGCCGGTCCACAGCTTCCGAACGCTGCTCGACGATCTCTCGGCCATGGCGCTGAACCAGCTGCGCCTGCCGGGCCATGGCGAAAGCCTGCTGACCGTCGTCACCACGCCCACCCGGGTCCAGAAACGGGCCTTTGAGCTTCTCGGAGTGAAGCCGGACCAGAACGTTCCCATAAGGATGACAGGTTGACCGCAGCCCCCGGTCCGGGAAACCCCTGAAAATCAACAGGTTGGTTGCAGAAAACCGCTTTCGCCTCCCCTGAAGTTCCGCCTAGTCCGGCGGCCTGGTCAGCTCCTCCAGCAGCAGGCCGAGGATCGACGCCGGCATCGGTTCGCCGGTCCGGACGTCAAAGGTGTCGCCCATGGACTTCCGAAGCGCGGCGGCCGTGACCCCTTCATGCTGCAGCATGACGGACAGGGCGACGCAGAGGTCGGAGACGAGAGCCTCCATGTCCGATCCGGACCGGTAGCCACCGGCGTAGAAGATCTCCCTCGGCTCAAGGCTGTCGGGGCCATGGCCGACCGTCACGTGGATCGTCTGCCCGGCCCAGACCAGGCGGCGGGTCTCGGAAAGCCGGCGCTCGGGCAGTCGTCGCCTGGCGCCTGTATTCAGTTGACGTTCCATGATTTCCTGCATCGGATGCGTTTGCGCCCCTCTCGGGACACGCCTGCCCGGCAAATCCCTGCGCCCCCGGGTCAACCCCTTGAGGCGGCGAGTGGTGCGGGCAGCGCAGCGGCCCCGATTCGCAGGGAGCGGCAGCGACCATGCGAATCCGGCCGCCAGCAACCCGGTCGCCGCCGTGGGTTGACGCGGGCAGGCGCGGATTTGCCACAATGAGGACTCCCAGAGAGAGTGTTCCGCATTCGCGGATGTCCGGAGGACTGCGACGGTTGTACGGGGAGCTGTCCCGTCGGGTGAATTGCATGGCCGCGATCCGCAGCCCGTGCCGGCCGCCACACGCAGCGTAGCGAGCATGGCGTGGCCGGCAAGGCTGCTAGCGCGGCAGGGCAGCCCGGTCGCGAAGCGATGCGCCAGAATCACCGGCACCACCGATCCCGGAAATGCTGCAATGGAGCATGCTGCCTGTCCCGACGACGTTGCCGAGTCAGTCACCGTCGACCAGGGAAAACGCCCAAGCGACGGCAAGAATCGGCAACCGCCGAGAGGGATAAGAAAGGAACGCGATGGGGCGGACCCGCCCGAGCGGCGATTCGGAACAGGAGGGAGCGACGGGGCCGGGCCGCGGCGAGCGGCGGCGATCACGCTGTCCGGCGAGCCCGCCAGATGTCCTGCGCCCCATGGGCGCCAGTCACTGGGCGGCCGAGGAAACCGAGGGAGCGGGCGACGCGCGAAGCGCGAGCCTGCCGACGCGCCGTTCCCGCGCCCGTGATGATTCGGATCACGGATTCGTCAAGTCCGTGACGGTCAGGGTCACGGAATGGTCAAGTTCTGCGCCCCGGCATTGAAGTCCGGGATTCCGGTTTGAAATGAAATGCAGGAACTGCCCTTTCCGGCCCGCGGATCGGGCCTGCCTGCGGGAAATGCCGGTTGAGGGCATGGCACCCTGCCCCAGGTCCCGGGTTCAGGGGACGGGTCGGCGAAGGAGACCGGCTCATGGACTGGAACAAGCTGCGTGTCTTTCATGCCGTTGCCGAAGCCGGCAGCGTGACGAGGGCGGGCGAGATCCTGCACGTTTCCCAGTCGGCGGTCAGCAGGCAGATCCGCGCCCTGGAGGACAGCCTGGCCACGGTCCTGTTTCACCGGCATGCGCGCGGACTGGTCCTGACGGAATCCGGCGAGCTCATGTTCGAATCCGCGCGGAAGATCAGGTCGGAGATCGACCGGACGAAAGTCAGGATCCATGACGACCAGAACGCGGTACAAGGCGAACTGAGAGTGACGACGACGACAGGGTTCGGGACCCTGTGGCTGGCGCCCCGGATCGGCCAGCTGTTCGCGCGTCACCCGAACCTCAACATCGACCTCCGGCTTGCGGACCACGTCCTGGACCTCGCGATGCGGGAAGCCGACGTCGCCATCCGGATGAAGGAGCCCAGCCAGGCCGAACTCGTACATCGCAGGCTGATGACGGTCAACATGCGCCTTTATGCATCGCGGGAGTACCTGGCGGTCAACGGCGCACCGTCCACCCGTGACCAGCTTCACGGCCACCGTCTCGTCAGCCAGAGCCCGGCAACCGAATTGCCGGCTTCCATCCACCAGTGGATCCTGCCGTTCCTGAAGACCGGACACTGCTCGCACATGACCGTGAGCAACTACTTCGGCGTGCTCCCGGCGGTTCTGAACGGAGTGGGAATCGGTCTCTTGCCTGACTACGTCACGAACGGATTCCCGCAGCTCGTCAGGGTGCTGCCGGACGAGCAAAGCCGGGACGTCCCCGTGTACCTTGCCTATCCCGAAGAGCTCAGGAACTCGAAACGGGTGGCGGCATTCCGCGAATTCGTCATTCAAGAGATCTTCGCGTTCAGAAAGTCCCACAAGCCGGGTGGCGGTGAAGCACGTGACGGGACAACCGATTGTGGAGGTTCCACGGAAACCTCTTGACGGAATTCTCCACTCCGGTTGACGTGCGGTTTCGTTCGACGGCCGATTGGCACGATGCCGTTGACAGCATGCGCCTGGCTGAACGCCTTGCGCAACTTCCGTGCGCGCCTGAGATTCACGATTCAGCCGGACGGCCTTGGGCACGGCGTTCCGAGTCTCGGTCGAGTCCTCGTTCAGCAGGTCGCAAGAGTCTGTCGCCGCTCCCGAACAGGCAGCGGTTCGGCACCTTGCCAGTTGTCACGGCCGGCTGACCGGCGCGCTTGCCGAAGGTGAACGCAGAGTCGCTCCAACCCCGCAAGACCTGGTCCCTGCTCCTGCCGGCTCCCACGAACTCGACCGGGGCGTCCGGATCGAGCCGGCGGCAGGAACTACGTTGTTCGCGCCGGGCGTGACGGGTTCGGACATCGAGGGAATCGGGCGATGTCCCGAGTGTCATCCGTCATCGTCGGTCAAACCGGCTGCATGGAGAAAGGCACTTGCCATCGGGCACTTGCGCACCATGCGAATCCCGCAAGACGGGTATGCAAACAATGTATTTGTTCCCGCAGCGCGAGCGTGACTACGCCAGGACAGACCAAGCGACCGAAACGGCTCGAAGGCCAGACAGGGAGGAGGTCAAGGCAATGGCAGTCATGCATCAGGATCGTACCGTTCCCACGGGCGCCAGAACAATATACGTTCTTGTCTGCCTTGCAGAACGTGCCGCAAGGTGGACCAGGCGAAGGAGCCTGCAGCGACAGGCCCGGAGATGTCTTGCCAGGATGTCCGACCGTGAACTTGGCGACATCGGCCTGACCCGCCGTGACATCCAGCGCCTTCCGGACTGGTTTTGACCGCGCGCCGCCGATCGATTCTGAAGGCCGCCGCATTTCGGTGGCCTGCAGTCCTCTGCGCGTCGAGGCACAGCGTCTCTCCACGAAGACAGGGACCGCAAGGATCTTCGGCGTTCCGCCGCTTCGCGGCCGCCTGCAAGCTGCGCCATGGCGCGAATGCACCGGTTGTTCACGTCGCCTTGGCGGGCGAGGCCTGCCGGTTCGGCTGGCGCCATGAACTGGCCGTCACCGACGGCACGACGGTGCGGCTCGGTGCAAGGCCCTTCGAAGGGATTGGGCGGAGTCCCCTGCACGAGCGGATGCCAGTGAAGGCGGGCGTCTGCGCCCCCGGCATGGAACCCGGTTCTCCGGACACCGCCCGCTGCAGCCGGGCGGGAATCGCTGCGCGAAGGCCGCCGCGAGGCTTCTGCGCGACGGTTCACGGCGACGCGTCGGCTGTCGCCTGCGACCAAGGGGGAAAGACCGAGGGCGCCAGGAACCGCCTTCGCAGGCACGAAGCCGGCAGGCCTTGGAGAGGAACGGCCGTGGCGACATGCCTGCACGCCCTGAATGCGCCACGACACGAACGTGATGCCGAAATGAGCCGGGCATTGGACGCCTGTTCGTCACCCTCGAAGGGACCGGCCGGGACAGGAGCGGCTGTTGCCGGCCGGGTCGACATGACCCGCAGCCTCCGTCCTCCGGCGAACCCTCGACAGCGAATCCCTGGCACGCCGAAACGTCCTCCGCGGGCTCTTGAAATGCCGGCCATGCATGTGCGAGCGGCTCCGCTCCCTGCGCATGACCCCACCCCGACATGAACGAGCTCCTTGCAGGGATCGCGGGCGGCCTTGGCCTCTTCATCGCGGGGATGTGGATCCTCACCGAGAACCTGAAGGCCATGGCCACCCGGCGGCTGCGAAGGGCAGCGGGCCGATGGACCGGGAACAGGTTCTCGGCCCTTGCCTGGGGCGCCCTGGCCGGGGCGATCACCCAAAGCATGACGGCGAAGACCTTCATCGTGGTGGGCATCCTGCGTTCGGGGCTCGTCACGACCCGGAGCGCGCTCGCGCTGACCCTCGGCGGGGGCGTGGGGGTTGTCCGCCCTCGTCGTGATCGCCACCTTCGACATCAAGGTCGTCGCGCTCTACGCCCTCGGCATCGCCGGCGCCGCGGTCGCGAGCGACCGGCTGTCGAGGTTCAGGCCTGTGGCGGCGTCACTCCTCGGAGGGACCATGATCGTTCTCGGCCTCGTGCTCGTGAAAGACGCCGCTGCGCCACTCGCCGGACAACCCTGGTTCCGGGAGATGATCGAGGGAACGGGGGACTCGCTCACGCTTGCGTTCCTGGTCTCTGCGCTTCTCACGTTTGCCGTGCAGTCCTCGAGCGCGGTCTCGATCTTCGGGATCAGCCTCGCGGCGGTCGGGCTCCTCTCCGTCGACCAGGCGATCATGATCATGTACGGGAGCCTGATCGGATCGAGCGCGATCGTCTACGTGCTGTCGGCCGGGCTCGGGGACCGCTCGCGCCAGGTGTCCATGTACATGGCGGGCTACAACGTCCTCATCTGCGCGGCCCTGGTCCCGCTCCTTTACGTCGAGATTCATCTTGACGTCCCCCTGGTCAAGGCGATGGCCCTTTCGCTGGATCTCGGCCTGGAGCAGCAGCTTGCCGCCGTCTACGAGTTTCTCTGCGTGTTCCTGCTGCCAGTGATGCTCGCCGGCCTCGATTGGTCGGCCTCGGTGCTCGAGAGGCTGTGGCCGGCATCGGCGTCCGACGCGCTGTCCCGCCCCAGTTTCCTGCACGACCACGCCTCCGTGGACGTCGAGACCGCGGTGATGCTCGTCAACCTGGAGCAGAGGCGGGCCATGCAGGAACTCTCCGGGTACTTCTGCGCGGTGCGCGGGGGCGAAAGGGTCGGGCCCCTTCGCTCAGGCATGAAGAAGCTCCTCTCCGAAATCGCGGAATTCCTGGACGAGCTGCACGAGCGCCATCCCATGCACGGGACCGAGGAACAGAACGCCCTGCGCAATCGCCAGAAGCTCCTGTCCTGGCTGGAGGATGCGCTCGGGGTCATGTGCCAGACGCTCGCGGACATCGACGGCCGGTCCGCGATCGGCCAGCTTCGCACGACGATCTGCGAGAGCGTCGACGGCGTGCTCCTTTCACTGGTCGATGCGGCGGAGTCCGGCGACCCAACAGACCGGGCGGTCGCGAAGAGGCTCACCGGCGACCGTGGCGAGATGATGCGCGGCCTCCGGACGAGGTACCTGCAACACGATCCGCCGTGGCGGAAGACCGACCTGATCAACGTCCTCCTGGTCACCAACTCCGTGGAGGAGACGTTCTTCCTGTTCGCGAAGATCGGGAAGGAGTTCGACCCCTCCTCCGACGACGGGGCCCATGTCCCCCACGCCTGGCCAGGCCCGGCGGGCTTGCCATGCACCGCAACGGCGGCGACATGGCCAGAGGCAGCGTCATGAACGCGTCCGGGGCGGTCGGAGCCACCGAACCGTCCCCGGTACATCCCATCCTGCAGCATCGTCGGCAGGAACCTGCGCCGGCTGCAACGATCGCAGGAGACATCGCCGAGTGTCCGGCGCCCGCGCAAGGCGATCCTTGGGGGGCTTGCGACGCCTTCGACGGGACTTTCGAAGAAGACATCTTCGGATACGGCGTGACCATCACTGTCGCGGGCTTCGTGGCGTTCATCACGGGCATCCTTGCCGCAGGCGGCTTGCCCGAATGCGGCGACGTGTTCCCGGGACGTGACTTTCCCGCAGCCCGTGCCGCCGACTCTCGCCTGTCCGCCCAGCCTGGAAGCGCGCGGAGGCTGTCGTGAGGAGGATCGGTTCCGAACCAGCCGTCCCGGCACTTGCGCGACGACGTGCGCGATGCGAACAACGATGCAACGTGGCCGTTTCCAGGGAACGGCTGGAGCCGTTCCGGAAGATGCGCCACCGGCGGGTGCGGTTCAGGCAACGAAGCCGTATCCTCGAACAAGGGAGTGCTGGAATGACGAACGAACATGGATTCCCGGGAAGCTGGTCTCCAGGAAAATTCAGGAGTCTCCTGGCGATCCTCCTGGTCCTTGCAGGATCCTTGAAAGGAGTCGCGCAGACGGAGTTCAGCGAGCATGAGTACAACATGTACAGGAGCTTCTATTACGATTCATTGAACGTTGCCATCGAACTGGCGGGAAGGACCGAAGTGCATATGTCGCCGGAAGACTTCGGAAAGCTGCCCGAGGACTCCAGGAGGGAGATTTGCGCGGTAGTGGTCAATTACAGGACATTTCGACTGGTCACGACGGAGGCATTCCTGAAGAAAGGCACTTTCGGAAAAGAGGGCACCAACTCCTTGCACATAAGATTGGCGTTCGACCTGGCGGGCGTTGAGTGGGTGTCGCGCGATAATTTGAATGAAACCAGCCCGGAAGACCAGCAAAAGACCCTTCAAGCGAGTGCAGACCTGACGCTCTTCCTCAAGGACAGTTCGCGTGCCCTGGGTTCCAAATACGAGATTTGTCTTCCTTGGTTCCTTGCGGAATCCTTTGAAGCGGATCCGGAATTCAACCCGCCCACCCAACTCACGCCGACCTATGCTTCCGTTCCCTTGGAGTTCCGGTTGAGAGAGTTCTTTCAATCCCAGCTCCCTGCCATCAATTGGCTATTGGACAACACTCGGGAGTCTGAAGAACGGGACAATCTCCAGGAATTCACTCAGAGCATGAAGCGAAAGTACCTCCTGGACCCCTGAAGCGGATGGATGCCAACGCGGCCGAAGGACGCACCGGATACCGTCGTTGCAACACTTGCACTCTGCCCGTCCCTCTTCCCGAGGTCCGCCACAAGAGCGGTGCGGACCCTGGAAGCGCGCCTGGGCGGGCCGGGTCTCGGCGGAGCCGCACGGGTAACGGCGAATTGCGGGGAACTGGCGCAGTGCGCCGTCCGCGCATGGGGTCGCGGATGCGAATGATGGCGAGCTGGATGCATGGCGCTCGAGGCAGGCTCTCCGCCAGCACGGACCCCGAATCCCGGCGAGTGCCGGCCGCTCTTCAAGGGCGCGGCAGTTCGGTGGCATTCCGTGACCCGGTCTGGACGGCGTCGGGCTTGAGGTCGTTCAGCGCCTGCTGTCGGGTCCGAGTTCGTGCGCGCACCGAGCCTGGATCGGCGCTTCAGTGAACGAATCCCCCCTGCCCGACAACAACCTCATGTGTCGTGCCCGGTTCGGTCTCCGCCATGCCCCGGAAAACGCCTTCCCAGGCCTCGGCCTGCGCAAGCCGCTCGTCGCAAAGCTCGCACCCGCAGTCGCTGTCCGCGATGATTTCCGCAAGGTGTGCACACAATTCCGATATGACTTCGCAAGCTTCGCGCGGAAGCTCGATCCTGACGACGTCCCGGCCTTCGCTCCCGACGCACTCGTCCGCACGTGACGCTCTATCCATCATTTCCGCCTCCTTTCGCCAAGTTTCCCGGTCACGGCCACAACGAAAGCTGCGTGGCATTGGCCGTCCGGCCCGCGAGCCTGCCTGATCCGCCTTGCGCGCAGGCCGTAGCCCGGATGGGCGGGAAGGTCAGCCTGGAACCGTGGGCATCGACCATGTCGCGCCAGCTCCCGGCCCTCTCCGACTGGCGGCCAAATGCCGGACCCCTCCCCGGTCCGGCTGCAATCACGCCGCCTGTCCCTTCCCTGCCCCGGCACCCTTCGGACGGGTGACCTTGCGGCGGACATGGACGGCGTCCGTCCCCTTTCGGACATCGAAGCCACCCGCCCGCTCGACAAGCGTGCTCAGGTTCGCGCAGCCATAGCTGCGGGGATCGAAGTCGGGATGCGCGCTCTGGATGCGCTGCCCGACGCTGCCGAGGTTCTCCCAGCCGTCCGCGTCCGGCTCGCCGATCGCGCCGGCGATGATCTTGCGCGCCCTGGCCGGCGGCTCCTTCCTCCGCGCCGCGCCCTTGGCCGGCGCCTCTCCGTCCTTCCTCCCTTCGGGTTCGGCCTCCAGAAGGTTCTCGACGTAGATGAAGCGGGTGCACGCGTTCCGAAACGCCTCGACGGACTTTCGCTCGCCGAACCCGTAGACAACGAGACCCTCCTCGCGGAGGCGCTGGGCCAGCCGCGTGAAGTCGCTGTCCGAACTGACCAGCACGACCCCGTCGAGCGTCCGCTTGTGCATCAGGTCCATCGCGTCGATGACAAGCGCGATGTCGGAGGCGTTCTTCCCCCGCGAGTTGCTGCGCTGCTGGTGCTGGAGAATCGCGAGCGACTTGACCGCCGCGTCCCATCCGGCGAGCCGGCCGCCCGAGAAGTCGCCGTAGATGCGCCGCACGTTCGCCTCACCCAGCTTGACGATCTCGTCGAAGATCGCCTGCGCGTGCCTCGAGCTGGTGTTGTCAGCGTCGATCAGGACCGCGAGGCTCGTGGTTTTCCGTGTGTCCGCCAAGGCCGCTCCCCTTCCGGCGCGCCCCATTCCGGGGGAACGCCTCCCATGGCGTCCGCGCGCCGTTGCCGGACCCTTCTACGGCCTTTCCGGCGAAAGCGCCACGTCGGCCCGCGACGACCGGAAATCGTTCGCCGTGCCTGTCAGTTCCCGTGCGATGGACCGGGCCATGAACGAGAGACAGGACCGGCCCGTCTCGCGGGAGGAACTGGTTTCCACCATCAGGATGGCGCTGTTCAAGGCACGCCTACTCTGGCCGAAGGCGCATCCGGGCGATTGCGGCCGCCTGAAGCCGATGGCTGCGGCCGTGGCCAAAAGGGCGCGTGCCCCAATGTGGGGTCAGTCATGCTGGCGAGCGGGACGATCAGCGCCCGGACGACTGCCAGCGAGGTCGTGGACGGCGCAACGCCCAAGGCCTTTGTCGACGGGGCGGCAACAGACATCGCTGCGATCACGAACATCAACGAAGGTGCGAAAATCCCTCTGGGCGGCCACCGAACGTCGCCCATGGCGCCCGGCCAGTCTCCCTCAAGTCGGGCGTGAAGGCGACGTGAGGCGGGTGCCGTGGCCGGGTATCACTGTCGGCTACGACGTCAGCCGAGCCAGCGGACCTCCTCGAGGTCGCGGCTGCCGCAGCTGCCGCAGCGCATCGACGCGACGGCATCTCGCACGCGGGCGTCCCGGCCGTGCCTGGACATGAGCTCGGCGACCGGAACCGCGCCGGAATGCCCACAACTACACCGGACCTGGAGCGTCGTGCTCCCAAGCAGACCCATGCGGCGCCCGTCCAGACGCTAGGGACGGCCCAGAACCGTGGCGACGACCGGCGGCGAGTGGCGCGCCGACAGGCCCGGGTTCAATTCGTGCGTGGCAAGAGGCATGGCCAGCCTCCCCCTGTCAAACGGATCTCTGCAATGACTTACCACGTCGCACCGGCCGTGTCTAACAATGGCACAAAAAAAATGTCTAGCGACAGGCCCGAAAACATCGCTACGGATCGGCCTCGATCCCACGACCGGAAGGCGTCACGGAAGGATCGCCTCATCGCCGGCGAAAAAGCGCCGCCGCGATCTTGCGTGGCGTCGCGTTGATTCTCTCCAGGACCTTCGGCGGTCGCCCCCTGGGTCGTCGGGCGCCCGTCGCGCCGAGCCGGTCAGGGAGCGCATGGCCCCCCTGCCCTTCCTCGGAGGCCTCTTCGCCGGGCTTCTGCCGGTGCGACCATGCGGCACGGATCTTTCCTTCGAGCCTTCTCGCAGCCTTCGGGCCGATTCCGAGCGTCCTGGTGAAGTCGGCAAGGGTGGTTCCGGCTCTCAGGAGGTGCATTGCCAGCACCCAATGCCTGAGCGGCAGGCTCGTGCCGTCCATCGCCGATCCTGTCCGCACGGAAAAGTACTTCCTGCACGCCGTGCAGCGGTATGGCGTGGGCCTTTCGTTCGGAACCGGGGCCGTTCGCGCGCTCCGGCATTCGGGGCAACGCCGGATCCGCCTCCAGCGGACGCTCTCCAGCCAGAGGCGCGCGGTCTCTTCGTCCTGATAGGGCTTCGGCCGGCTCGCCATCCGCGTCCCCCTGCGCGTGCCTCCTCGCGTAGCGACGATGTCGCCGGAAGTCTAGCGAAGGGGCACGAAATGCCCAGTCCGGACACCACGGCGCCAGCCGTTCCGTCACGACGTTTCCGGCAATTCCTTCGACCAGGCAATGGCTGCGCAAAGTTGCGATCACTCGCTCCGCGTCGACGGAGGTAAGGCAGTGAGCGACTCAAGTTGACAGGAGTGGACGGGCAGCCGGCCAAGATACGTGCATGTCAGGAGCAGGACGGCTCGTCAACGGCGGAAGGAAGGGAGGTGACTCGCCAAGCTGTGATCATGCGGCAACGGCGCCGTGGTCTTGCCTGTCGTGATACGGTCTCCGCCCCTTCCGCTCGTGGAGAAAGGCGTGGTCGGCCTTGTGCGCGGCCGCGTGCTTGAAATCGGGTGTCCCGAGTGTCGTCCGGGGTTGACACCTCTGGTGCTGTCATCTATGGTTGACACATGGCCGAGCGACAGGAAACCGAGACGTTTCAGAAATGGCTTGATGGTCTGCGCAGCGATCAGGCATTGGCGCGGATCCTCGTTCAGGTGGAAAGGCTGGTGAATGCCGGACATGGCAACGTCAAGTATCTTGGCGACAGGCTTCACGAGCTGCGCATCGATCATGGCCCGGGCTACCGGGTCTACTTTGCCAGGGTCCCGGGCTACCTCCTGTTGTGTGGCGGGACGAAACGCACTCAGGAGCGCGACATCCGGCGCGCCCGCAGACTGCTGAAGGAGCTTCAAGATGGCCAATGAAACGACCGGAAGTGAGAGAGTACGCCCCTTTGATGCCGCGAACTATCTGAGCACGCCAAAGCGGCAGGCGGCCTATCTGGCCGCCGCGCTGGAGACAGAGGACGAGGCATACATCAAGCAGGCTCTCCTTACGCTTGCCCGGGCACAGGGAATGAGCGTGACGGCGCGGGCTGCGAAGGTGTCGCGCCAAGGGCTCTACAAGAGTCTTTCGGCGACCAGCGACCCGAGGCTCTCCACTTTTCTCTCCGTCGTCCAGGCGTTGGGCTTCCAGCTTACGGTCCAGGACACGGGCGCGATCGGGAAGGCGTGAGCACACAAGGGGGATTATATGCCTGAGTGACCATTGGCCAGAAAGATGTTTCTGTTTCGTTCCGAAGCGGTCATGCTGCGTGGGCGGGCGCCGGAAACGCCCGGTCCCCGGAAGCTCACGCAGGAGCGAACACGTGGCCCTGACACAGACGCACAGGCAGGTTGTCTACCGCCTCCTTCCCCAGACGCGGAGCAACTGGCAGTGGCTTGAGACCACGCTCGAAGCCCAGCGGCAGCTCTACAACGCGGCACTTGAGGAACGGATCGACTTCTACCGCAAGACGGGGAAGTCACGGACCTGCTTCGACCAGTGCAAGGCGCTCACCGAGTGCCGGCGCGAACTGCCGGAAATGGCCGGCTGCTCCGTGGGCATCCAGCGCGGGACGCTCAAGCGGCTCGATGAATCGTTCAAGGGCTTCTTCAACCGCCTGAAGAACGGCGGGAAGGCGGGCTTCCCGAAGTTCAGGGGACGCCGCTTCTTCGACAGCATCGCCATCGTCGCCGGCGTCAAGGTGCGCGACGGAACGCTCCACATCCCCGGCTTCGGCCCCATGGCCATACGCCGCAAGGGCGGCAACCCGCATCCCGACGGCAGGCCCGTCTCCGCCGTGCTCAAGCGTGCCGGCGGCAAGTGGACCGCCGTCGTCTGCCTTGCGGTCGAGATCGAGGAGCCTGCCGACAACGGACACGTGCTCGGCCTCGACAGGAACTGCGGACAGGTCGCCGACAGCGACGGGGAACTGCACGCCATGCCGGACATGTCCAGGCTCGAAGGCAGGGCGAAGCGGCTGCAGCGCAAGCTGTCGCGCCAGCAGAGACGGTCGAAGCGACGCGAGCGGACGAAGCGGATGCTCGCGAAGACAAGGCGCAGGATCGCGAACCGCCGCCGCAACTGGCATCACCATGTCAGCAAGAGGCTCGCCGGCAAGGGCGGCGCCGTCGCCGTCGAGACCCTGGACGTGAAGGCCATGACGAGATCCGCCAAGGGGACCGTCGAGGAACCGGGGACGAACGTGCCGCAGAAGGCGGGCCTGAACCGCGTCATCCTGAACACCGGATGGACCGCGCTGAAGCGGATGCTGGACTGCAAGGTGGCGAACGTCATCACCGTTCCGGCGAGGAACACGTCAAGGACATGCCACGAGTGCGGGGCGGCGGAAGCCGCCAGCCGCTGGACTCGGGACGACTTCATCTGCGTTGCCTGCGGGCACGCGGCACATGCCGGCATCAACGCGGCAAGGAACATCCGGTGCGTGGCGCGTGGCCGCGTCCTGGAGCACGAGGCGTCCGGGATTGGCGCGTCTGCACGGCGAGGGGCGTTCGGGCTGCCGACCTCACCGACCCGTGAAATCAGTGCGAGGGCGGCCTGATGGCACTATCGTATATAATTCCCAATCATGCGCAGCGGCTGCCAGGACGTTGCGGATCAGCTGGTAGTCTTCGTACTTGCCTTCGACTGAGCGGAGCTGGCCAGGATCAAACACGTCGTTGAGGTCGCGATACGCCTCCACGTCCTTGGCGGATTTGCTCGTGAAGTTTGGCTCGGTGAGCTTCGCTTCGCAGACGATGTTGCCGACGCGCATGTCCAGCTCAGTCCTGTCAGGTTTGCCATTGCGTAGTGGTACGTTCCCGCCAACACCGAACTCCACCGGTCCGCGCGGATTCATGCGCAAACAGTCCCGGAGTATCCGTTCAGCCGCCTCCGGATAACAGAAACAGTTCATCAGCAACGCGTCCGAGCTGTTGCTTGAATCCAGTTCCTTCGCGTCCTTCCGCCGATCCTCCGGCAACGCCGAGCTTTGACTGTGCGGCTTCTTCAGCCGGTCAGCCCACGACCTGCTCGCGAGAATTGCAGCATAGCTCTCGTCGTTGAAGTTGCCGTGCCTCGATGTAGAGGGCTCGCCAGGGAACAAGATCGTCGGATCTTTCTTGCCGCAGCTCTTGTAATAGGTGAGGCGGTTGGCGATCGCGAAGTGCTCGGCTCTCACCGCCAGTTCTCTCCGGAGCCGCAAATTTCAGCTCGGCACCATCGTTCCTCCTTGATCGCCTCGGACACGTGGTCTGTAGCACGCCGTGTCGATTGCGACACCGCGAATCCGTAGAAAGGGCACCTTGGGTGACGGCCCGATCTTCGTGAAATCGCGTTCAGGTGTTCAATCATGCGCGGGGCGCATTTTCATTTGGAACCAGGCATGGGCATGGACGCCATCGACTGGATTTGACAGTCTCTTGCGCGAGACCTATGGGACGCGGGAACAGCCGAAGGGCGCGCACCGAAGTCGTGAATCGCCAAAGCCAAGGAATGTTGCCCGGGTTGCGGGTCTGATGGGAAGAGGCCATTCCGGCGCAGCAGCGAATGGAAGTCTGGAAAGGAAGGATGCAGGAAAGAGCGACATTCGACAGGCTAACCTGGAATCCTTGCGGGGCGGAAATTGAGGATCTCACGGCGGAGAACATGACCAGGCTGAAGGACCTCTTTCCGGCGGCGTTCCGCGACGGAGAAATCGACCTTGCGGCACTGAAGCAGCTTCTGGGGGTGGATGACGAAGGCGACGCTGACGAGAGATACGGGCTTGTATGGCATGGCAAACGCAAGGCACGCCAGATTGCGCTGACTCCGTCGACCGGCACTCTTCTTCCTTGCCCGGACGACAGCGTCGGATGGGACAGGACGAGAAACCTCCTGATCGAGGGGGACAACCTGGAGGTCCTGAAGCTGCTCCTGAAGAGCTGCGCCGGGACGGTCAAGCTCATCTATATCGACCCGCCCTACAATACCGGCAAGGACTTCGTCTACGAAGACAATTTCCGGGACAGTGTCGGAAACTATCTTCAGGTCACCGGGCAGGGCGACCGCGAAGGAAAGAGGCTGACGTCGAACGCAGAGCAATCAGGCCGATTTCACACCAACTGGCTCAACATGATGTACCCGCGACTGAAACTTGCCAGATCGTTCCTGCGCGATGACGGCGCGATGTTCGTGTCGATCGACGACGGGGAAGTCGGCAACCTGCGTCACGTCTGCGACGAGATCTTTGGGGAAGAGAATTTCGTCGCCAACGTCGTCTGGCAAAAGAAGTACACGCGCGCCAACGACGCGCGTTGGTTTTCGGACAACCACGACCACATCCTGGTCTATGGCAGGAAAAAGGACGCTTTGCAGCTGAACGGGCTGCCGCGCAGCGAGGCGCAGCTGAAATCATACTCCAATCCCGACAATCATCCGAACGGACCTTGGAAGGCCACGCCGCTTCACGCGAAGAGCGGCAAGAACACGAATCCGTTCACGTTCAGCAACGGCGTGACATGGGCTCCTCCAAGCGGAACCTTCCGGCGTTTCAATGACGCATCCATGCGGCGGATGGACGAAATGGGCGAGATCTGGTTCGGCGCGGATGGATCCCAGGTTCCGCAGAGAAAGACGTTTCTCTCCCAGGCGAAGAAGGGCGTGACGCCTACAACCCTCTGGACATACCAGGAAGCAGGTCACAACCACGAAGCCAGCAACGATCTGAAGGCGCTTGATCTGGGTGGGCTGTTCGACAATCCGAAGCCCGTGCGGCTGGTCAGGAAGATGCTGGAACTGGCTACGGTTGCGGATGCCGAACATGTCGTCATGGACTTTTTCGCCGGGTCCGGGACGACCGCGCATGCGGTCATGGACGCAAACGAGGCTGACGGGGGCAACAGGCGCTTCATATGCGTCCAGTTGCCCGAGCCGATCGATCCGCCGCGGCGGATCGTCGGCGCGTCCTTCTCGGACATCGCTGACATTGCGGCCGTGCGCATCAGGCGCGCCGGCGAAGCTGCAGCGAAGTCCGGCGAACAGGAAGTGCTTGATCGGGGCTTTCGCCGCCTGAAGCTCGCATCGTCCAATTTCCGTGCCTGGACACCCGACGCTGACGGCCTTGAGAAGACGCTTCTTGACAACGTCGAGCACCTGGTGCCGGGCCGGACAGACCTCGACATTCTGACGGAACTTCTGCTGCGGCTTGGACTTGACCCGTGCGCGCCAGTCGAGAAACGGCGGATTGCCGGAAAGGAAGTCTATGGCGTTGAAGACGGACCACTCATCGCCTGTTTCGCCGAGAACGTGGCGAGGGACGTGGTCGAGGATCTCGGGACAGGCATCGTCGCATGGGCGGACGCCATGGGCCAGAACGGTTCCGTTCGCGTGGTGATGAATGATTCCGGTTTCCAGGACGACGTCTCCAAGACGAACCTGGCCTCGATTCTCGACCAGGGCGGCATCACGGAATTGCGCGCCCTTTAGGACAGCGCCATGATCGTCTCTCCCTTGCGGCAGGCACTTTGCACCGACCGGAGCCAGGTCACGAAAGGCCCCGATCCCGGGCGCTGGTGGAGCACTGGGACGCTGCCGTCCGGGTGGGCGGTACACGGCTTTCACTTCTTCGTCGACTGGCGGCTGTCGCCGCCAGCCGTTGGCGACACGTTTCTCCTAACGCGCCTGGTCGATTTCGAGCGCGGCGAAGATCCGCATTCCGTCACCGACAGCAACGTCCTCGGGGCGTTCAAGGCCGTCGGCCTGCGTGCAGAATTCGAGGCCTTGCGAGCGGTTTGCGCGCGATACCACAAGACGCTGGTGGCAGTCCTGCTTCCCGAACGCGAGCCAGCAGCGCTAGACGATGAGACCCCGTTCTGGGTCGTTTCGATCGGCAACGATGGAGAATTGACGATAGCGAGGTCCATGCTGCGGGACCTCAAGAAGGCGATTCGCACACACTCAGGCGGTCCGGTCCGCGTTGGCGGCAAGGGCTTGATCTACGGCACGAGCGCGGTGGAGTGCCTGTTGTCGCTGACCGACGCCGCGTATCCCGGAGACGCGGACGCAGTTGTTGTCGATGCGGACGGCCATGTCCGCTACGTCATCGAGTTCAAGAAGCACACCTTGACCGATCCACTCGGCAAGCATCTGGCCAACCAATACTACCCCGCGCCTGACGGACGGAAGTACCAGCGTCTTCACGCACTGGCGTCGGAGTTCCGGAGTTCAGGTCACGGTGCGGTTTCGCTGGTCATGTTCTACTACTCGACGAAGCGTCCGTTGATCCGGCTCCAGCTGGTTGGAGCACTTGGTCCCGAGAGCCTGGAGATCAAGCGGGATTCGGGGGATGTCCGCATCGATGGCATGAAGGACGCGGAGGTGGGAGGCAAGATCATGGCGTGGATGGGAATCCGGAAATGAAGCTGCACTTCGAGCCCGACCTGGAGTACCAGCAAGCCGCAATCGACGCGGTGTGCGGCATTTTCCGGGGCCAGGAGATCAACCGGACCGAATTCTCTGTCGCGCCGATGGCGGGTGACGGAAGCGACCCCGACTTGCCGGGCTGGTCCGGCCTGGAGCAGGCCATGTCGGGAACTGGCAACCGGCTGTCCCTGGACGATGACAGGATTCTCCAGAACTTGCGCAGCGTCCAGGTTGGCAACGGGCTGCCACCTTCGGAGAACCTGCAGTCCGGCGACTTCACCGTAGAGATGGAAACTGGAACGGGAAAGACCTACGTCTATCTCCGGACCGTCTTCGAACTGAACCGGCGATTCGGATTCACCAAGTTCGTGGTCGTCGTGCCTTCGGTTGCGATCAAGGAGGGCGTGTACAAGACGCTGCGCATCACCGAGGCCCATTTCCGGAGCCTCTACTCCGGTCAGCCGTTCGAGTACTTCCTTTACGATTCAGGCAGGCTCGGAGAGGTCCGCAATTTCGCGACGAGTCCCAACATAGTCGTCATGGTCGCGACCGTGGGCGCGATCAACAAGAGGGACGTAAACAATCTCTACAAGCCCAGCGAAAAGACCGGTGGCGACGCCCCGATCGACCTGATACGCGCGACCCGGCCGATACTGATCGTGGACGAGCCCCAGAGCGTGGACGGGGGATTGCGCGGCAGGGGACGCGAGGCGCTGAGCGCAATGAACCCGCTGTGCGTCTTGCGGTATTCAGCGGTGCATGCCGATCGACATCACATGGTCTATCGTCTCGATGCCGTCGATGCCTACGAACAGGAACTGGTAAAGCAGATCGAGGTAGCCTCCCTGGAGGTCGAGGGCGGGCACAACCGTGCCTTTCTCCGCTTCCTGTCCACCTCCCGGACCCGAGGCTCCGTGACCGCACGGGTGGAGATCGACGTCCAGGAAGGTCGACGAGTGCGTCGCAAGACCGTCACGGTGCAGGGGGAAGACGATCTCGAGAAGCTGACGGGCAGAAAGGTCTATCGGGATTGCCGGATCGGCGAGATCCGAGCAGGCGGCGAGCCCCTTCTGGAAGTCAGGACCGAAGCCTCGGAAGAGTTGCTCAAGATCGGCGAGGCCGTTGGCGACGTCGACCAGGATGTCGTGAAACGGCTGATGATCCGCAGGACGCTTCACGAGCATCTCCTGAAGGAGAAACGCCTGACTGCTGCGGGCGTCAAGGTCCTCAGCCTGTTTTTTGTCGACAGGGTCGAGCACTATCGCTCCTATGACGAGGGCGGGAACTCCGTGAAGGGCAAGTACGCGGTCATTTTCGAGGAGGAGTATCGCCGCGCCTCCCGGCTTCCCGAATTTGCCGAGCAGTTTGCGGGCATTGATGCAGCTTCGGATGCCGCAACGGTTCACGACGGCTACTTTTCCATCGACAGGAACCGGAGATGGACGGACACGGCAGAGAACAACCAGGCCAATCGCGACAGCGCCGAGCGCGCCTACAATCTCATCATGAAGGACAAGGAGAGGCTCCTGGCGTTCGGCACCAGGCTCCGGTTCATCTTCTCGCATTCCGCGCTTAAGGAGGGATGGGACAATCCAAACGTCTTCCAGATCTGCCCGTTGCGCGAGATAGGCGCCGAGCGCGAGCGTCGGCAGACGATCGGACGGGGCCTCAGGCTCTGCGTGAACCAGCGGGGCGAGCGCCTGCGTGGTCATGACCTGAACACGCTCACCGTGATCGCTACGGAGCGATACGAGGATTTCGCCGAGAACCTGCAAAAGGAGATCGCCAACGATACGGGAATCCGGTTTGGCGTTGTCGCTTCGCACCAGTTCGCCGCGATCCCGGTCGCGCGGAATGACGGCACGATGACGATGCTCGGCGTCGAGGCGTCAGCGGATATCGTCCGCTACCTGCGGAACGAGGGATTCATCGATGCCGAGGGCAGGATCCTGGATGTCCTGCGCAAGGCGCTCAAGGAGGACCGGTTCGCGCTGCCGGATGCCCATGTCGGGCAATTGCCCCAGGTCAGGGCGGTTCTCCGGAAGATCGCGGGGCGACTCGAGATCCGCAACGCTGACGACCGGAAGACCGTGAAACCCCGCCGGGCCGTTCTCCACAGCGCAGAGTTCCGCGCGCTCTGGGAACGGATCAAGCACAAGACCACGTACCGGGTCCGCTTCGACAATGAGAGGCTGATTGCCGAGTGTGCCGAGGCGATCCGTGAAGGTCCGGCGGTTCCGAGAGCCCGTGTAAAGGTTCGCAAGGCCGACCTCGCGATCGGCCAGGGAGGCGTGCTGACGCAGGAGACGGCCACCTCGGCGCCGATCGCCGTGGACGAGGGGGACATTGTCCTGCCCGACCTGCTGACCGAACTTCAGGACCGCACGCAGCTCACGCGCCGCAGTCTCGTGCGCATTCTGCTCGAATGCGCGCGGCTTGACGATTTCAGGAGGAATCCCCAAGCCTTCATCGAGTCTGCGGCGGAGCTCGTCAACCGGGCGAAGAAACGCGTGCTTGTCGACGGGATCAGGTACCGGCGTCTGGGAGACGGGGAATTCTATGCCCAAGAGTTGTTCGAACAGGAAGAGCTGACCGGGTATCTGGAGAACATGCTCATGAACACGCAGAAATCGGCGTTCGAGCATGTCATCCACGACTCGGCTGGCGTTGAACGCAGGTTCGCGGAAGCTCTGGAAAGGGACGAGTCGGTCAAGGTCTATGCGAAGCTGCCCGCCTGGTTCAGGGTTCCGACCCCGCTCGGCTCGTACAACCCGGACTGGGCGGTTCTCGTCGAAACCGGCAACCGCAGGCGACTCTATCTCGTGGTTGAGACGAAGGGCAGCCTGTTCGCCGACGATCTGCGCAACCAGGAGGCCGCCAAGATCGCCTGCGGCAGGGCGCACTTTGCGGCCTTGGCAAGGACGGCGGGCGAGCCGCGCTTCGTGACAGCGACAAACCTTGACGATGCATTCAACCAGGCGGAGGGTGCCTGACGTGCCGACTGAACCGGGCAAGGCCTGATCTCCAGGTTGGCATTATCGACAGGAATGCGCCCGGCGTGGTCAGACGGCTCGCCGGTTGTCAGGGACACGGACCGGCGTTGCAGGGCCTGGCGTTCGGCTTTGATCGTCAAGGTTAACCCGGCAGGGCAAGGCAGCAGGCTCAATTGCACCAGCCATATTGCCGCGCGCGTGTCCGGCCGAGCGTGCCAGACTTGATCGCGCGCCTTCGCAATGCGGCGAACTCCGCACTGTCGAGCTCCAGGAAGCGAAGCCTGATCGCCTGACTGTTTGGGATGCGCTGGAACACGGCGACGTAGGGTGAGCGGCCAAGAGTTCCGTCAGGTCTGAGGGATCGCAAGCCAGCCATGACCTCGGGAACGTAGTTGTTCATTTGCAGGCGCCACATGTGACTGGCCTGATACTTCATACGCAGATCGACATTGGAATGATCTGAGGTGCGAAACGTGATCTCGAACTGCGGAGGATGCCGAGGAGAACGAAGAGGTTCTTAAGGAGGCACAGGCGGCAACTGATGCCCCTGGTGCCAGCCTGATCGACATTGCGGTGACGGAAGCTTTGAAACTTCAGAAAGCGGGACGGACAAGAGACGCGATCAGGAAATGGGAAGCAATAGCCAATCTGATTCAGGACTCAGACAAGCACCAAGCTGCCCGGGCGCATTTTACGGTGGGGTACCTATGTTGGCTCTAGGCCTACGAAGAAAGATGATGGTTACAATCGGATTTCGTTTTCGCTCCACCCTATTTTTGGCTACGCTTTCGGAAGGACTTAACCCGACTTCCGCAACTCGAGGGTTTCGAGGTCCGTAACCCATTGATATTCCTGAATCCGACCCCCAAAGGTCGGCACTACACGGCGGCCGACGGACAGCGGGTTGCACGCCGTCACGAAGAGAGTCGTGGCGCGCCTTGTGCCGGCAGGGTCATGCCGAGCTGGTGCAGCAGAAGCTCGTGCTCCTTCCTTGGCTGGGTGTAGCGCGGCAGGACGAGATGCCGGCCGTCGGTTGTGGGCAGATGCACGTCCACCATCTGGATCGTGCCGAACGCCTCGATGATGGCGCGCGGGGTCAGCCCGCCGGCACGCGGGCGGGCGATGTTCTTCAGCGTCACCAGCAGGCAGTAGGCGATGAACGAGACGAAGATGTGCGCTTCGATCCGCTCCTCGACCTGGTGGAAGACGGGACGGACCGCGAGGTCGTGCTTCAATTCCTTGAACGCCTGCTCGATTTCGACGAGCCGCATGTACAGGCGCCAGAGCTCGGCCGGGTCCTCGGCCACCATGTTGGACCGCAGCAGGTAGCGGCCCTCGCGCCGCCGGACCTGGCGCAGCCGTTCGCGGCGAAGGCGGAACGAGAACCCGTGCGCGGAGAGCTCCTCCTCGGTCGCCGGCACGCGGATGTCGACCAGGCCCCAGGCCCGGCCCGCGTCCTTCCTGGCAGCGCCGAGCTTGAGCATCAGCTGGTCGCGGCCGTTGGACTGGCCCTGCAGCTCGCCGAGCCGCCGCCAGAGCCTCTTCAGGCGGCGCCGGCGCATGGCGCGTTCCTTGTGCAGCCGCCCCTCCGAGCGCACCAGCACGTACAGTTCCCCGTCATCGGCGAGAAGCTTGACGTCCACGCTCTCGCGCACCTCCTGCCAGGGCAGGTCGAGGAACGCCTTCTCGAATTTCGTCAGCCGGCCCTTGGGCGTGCCGACGAGATAGCGCACCGGCGCGTCGCCCTCGCGCATCTGCTGCAGGGTCTCCTCCGTCGGGATGCCGCGGTCCATGATCCAGATCCGGTCGGACCGGCCGTACTGCCGCTCGATCCGCTCGAGGAAGCCGGCCAGCGTGCTCTGGTCCGAGGTGTTGCCCGGCATCACCTCGTAGGCCAGCGGAAAGCCGTCCGGCGTGACGACCAGCGCGATCACCACCTGCACGCAGTCCGGGCGGCTGTCGCGGCTGTAGCCGAACTGGCGCTTGTCGTCGAACGGAGGATCGCTCTCGAAGTAGGTCGAGGTCAGGTCGTAGACCAGGATGTCGAACCGCGCGTCGAACAGCGCCGCCCATCGCTCCCGCAGGAAGGAGAAGAACGCCTGCCTGTGCGCGAGCAGCCTGTCGAGGCAGCGGTACAGCGTGTCCGCAGGGATCGCCCGGTCGCAGCCGAGCAGGTCGCGCAGGGCGCTGTGCTCGAGCCAGTGGCGGTGCAGGCGCCACTCGCTGCCCGGATCGACCAGCCGGTAGCAGGCCAGGATCTTCAGCACGTCGAGCCAGCGCGTGCCCTGCCGGCTCGGAGGCAGGCGCGGCGCCCAGAACCGGTCCAGCTCAAGCCGGTCCCACAGGGTCAGGGCCAGCCAGCAGGCCCCCCACTGGCGAGGGTCGTGCAGCGACACCTCCGCGACGTTGATCTTCACCACCTCGCAGTCCAGCTCGGGCGCCTCCCGGTCCTCGGGAAACAGCGCCACCTGACGCGATCCCGACCGGCCTTCCAGCACCTCGATGGCGCGGCACCACGCCGCGCGCTGGCTGTCGTTGATCTCGCCGAGATACAGGACCTGACGCTGGACGACCCGGCCGCCGCGCACGCGGCAGTTCTCCACCACGCTCCAGTAGCGGTGTTCCTTGCCGTCCTTGAATCGCTTCTTGCAGCGCACGAACATGGGCGGAGACTCCGCCGTCGCGGCCACCAGATCAAGGGGGCAGGTCGGCACTACACGCGACTTCTGGGGGTCGGGTCCTTGAAAACAAGACGTTTCCCGCGCCGAAACCCGCCAAATTAGTCAAATCACGCGCCGAGTTTCTGAAGTCGGGTTAATTCTCCAATTCCTTAAGTCTTATTTCACCAAACCACATGCCTCTCAGGCAGTCGTACGCATCGTGGAACATTTCTGATGCGCTTGGATCGTCTGCCGCGCCTGGTCCGGAAAACCTTGGATCGTCGCATTCTTCGTCAAATGCCCCTTTGAAAAAAACTTGTCAAATTGTAATCCCGCGGTTTCTCGGCACTGCACGAGAGAGATTATGCCTCGGCCGCGGGCCTCTTCGCGCTTGGGCTTGCCGCGACGGCCTTCCTCTATTCCGAGATCGGAGCCGTCCGGGATGAACTCCGCTCGGAACTGCGCGCAGAGATCGGATCCGTCCGGGGCGAAATCGGCTCCCTTCGGGTTCAGGTCCAGGACAATCGCGCGGCGCTAGCCCGCATTGAGGCAATTCTGGACGAACGGCTGCCTCGGGACAATTGATCCTGGCAATTCAACGCCGGCGAAAGGCTGCCGAGAGGATGGGCGTCACGATCGAGGATGATCACGGATCGGATTCGAAGCACGGCAGGCCACGAAGGCCAGTAGAGAGACAGCCCTTACAGCCATGCCCGCCGTGCCGCTGAGTGACGCCAGCTCTCAACTCTCCTCTATGGCAAAGCCTTCGATTTCGCCGCGCTTCGGCTCCAGTGTCCCGGAAATTCTCGCCGCGAAGACCACCTTGCGGCCGTGCCTACGCGTTCTGTACAATGGATGCGTGAACTCGGCCACGCGGGCGCCGACACAACATCTTGTGCCGCCTTGGTCAGAGAGATAAGCCTTTCGAGGAGATTGATGTCGTGATCACGTCTTCCCCGTGAATTCGATCACAAGAGCGACCCTTGCATCCACCCATGCAAGTCACGACGCTGGTGGCGGAAATCCAGTGAGGCGGGACATGGCCGACAGGCATGAACAGATGGAGCGAGAATTGAAGGTGTTCACGGAATTCACGGAGCGATCAAGTCTGCGCATCGTTCCCGCTTCTGTGGCCAAGCGCAACCCGCCGGAGCCAGACATCCTATGCCAGATCGAAGGGCGAGGCGAGGTGGCATTCGAACTTTCGGCTCTTCGTGATCAGAAAAGTGCGAAAATCACGTCCGATCTGGTGAAGGAGGACATGCCGGACAAGATCCCGTATTGGCGGTACGACAGCCGCAAGGCGATCCGTCATGTCTGTCAGAAGAAACGGAGCCGGACCTACAAGACGCCGCACCCCATTGAACTGATCCTCTACTCGGATGGCCCGCTGGCACCGGCAGATGTCGTTGTTCCGCTCATCCTGAGCGCGTTCCGATATGGTTCCTGCCTTGGCCCCTTCCAGCGAGTGTGGTTCATGGGCAGTCCGAACGAATGCTGCCGGTGCCTCCTGCCGGCGCCGGGCTGACCCGTCGTCCTTGAGGAGCGTCTGGGGCTCCGTCAGTGTTCGCCCATCGCGCCAAACGCCGCCGCCACGTCTGACGTCCCCATTAACCGCCTCCCGGCTACCGAATTGGCAGATTCGAGCCAAAACGCCTAGTTTGAGAGGTATGCACGCAATGACGAGAAAGAAAGGACGGCCGCCTGCCGACGCTGGTGGCCGCGATGCGCGCGTCACGTCCGGACGCCACCCTGCAGGAGATGTGCGACATGCTCGAGGAGATGCATGTCCCGGCGCCCGACGGACGGACAACCTGGTATCCGTCCTCCATCAAGGCGCTCCTTGATCGGGCAGACCGGCTGGGGCTTGCGTCCCGGGGGACATTGGCAACCACTTTCGGCAGCAGCGATCAGGTTCTCGGACGCGGCGTGGCGGGATCGTAAGTGCAAGGGCAGGTGAGTAGGCAGCATTGCATGAGCGTGGGAGACCGGTCAATATAAGGCTCGAAGTTCGAACCGGCAAGGCCGCAGGGCGATTGCCATCAATTTCTTTCCTCGGTAGCTTTAGCATGGCCGCGCAACATACCTGCCCCACACTTTGCGGTAGTCCCTCATTTGTGGGCCGTCGCGCCGGGTCGGGGGATCCCAGCATGTCGATGTCAGTTTCGTGCACGCACGGGAGGAACTGGGTCGCACAGCCTGCGGCAACTCGGCGATCGATTTTGGAGAGTCAACGCTCATGAAACAAAGACCCTTGATGGAATCAGACGAGGAATTTGGTCGCCAATTGCTGTCCGATCACCTGTCGCTTCAGGGAAAGTCTGGATTCAGATGCGATGTGAATTCCGCGGATCCTCCGGATCTGTTGGTCGCATGGAAGGACGGTTCGCTGTGGGGTATAGAAGTGACGCGGACCTACCAGCAAGTCGCAGCATTGGGCCGAGCGGATGCGATTTCGTCGGCGGAGATAACCGAGCCGTTGTTGCGTTTCGGAGAAAAGCTCGGGGAAGCAACAAAGAGCATACGGAGACGCGACTACTCGTTGGGGCTGCGACCGGAGCCAGGAGATGTTCTGGCGGGGCCATCCATCAAGTTTGACAGGGCCTGGGAAAAGAGGACTGAGGACGCGGTTCAGCAGCACATTGCCGATGACGGGACGGATATCTTGGTGTGTCCCGGGGCGAGGTTGAAGCCCGGTCGTGCGGGGCATCGTTGGACAGTGACGGCAAGCGCAGGGGTTGCAGAGATGAAGTCAGCGACCTTCGCCATGTTGGCACGGGCCCTGGATGAGAAGACCAAGGCGCTGCCAAGGTGGAATGAGGACGTCACGGAGCGGTGGCTGTTGCTGCTGAATGCCTATCCTCTTGTCGATGACGTTGGGGAGGCAAAAAGGGCACTGACGGATGTCATGCGGTCGAAACCGAACTTGTGTGGGTTCGACGGCGTATTCTGGAGCGGCTATCCTGATCGTGCGATCGTGGCGATTCCCTTGTCGTAGCGGATGTGCTTGCCTGTTGGGGTGGACCCAGGGAGCCGTGGTAGGATCGGAATCACGGCCCTAACTTAAGATTCGGGACCTATGTTGGATTAGGGCCATCAGATGTCCACGCTTGCGCAAGGGATGGTCGGGAAGCAGCTCAAGTATGCTGACTTGACGGCACGCAGGAAAGCCGACAACGGGCTTTCGTCGGGTGCACGAAGTCTCGCAACATCTTGAAGACCGCACAAACGCTGCAACAAAAAGTCTGCGCGAATCGGATATCGGGATGGGAATGGCCGAGCATGTCAACACCGCATTTCGTTCAAAAAATTTTGCAGGCACAATATATGGTATACAAAAGCGGCACTTTTGTTGCTATATAGTGTCTAGACCAAGACAACCTTAAGACATCAGGACATCACGTAATGGCACATGATGCGCGCCAGGTTGCCAACTGGTTCGTAGAGAAATTTGCTGCGGATGGTCGTCCTCTTACAGTAATGGAGCTTCTCAAGCTCACTTACATTGCTCATGGATGGTATCTGGAAATGCACGATAGCCCCTTGTTTCACAACCGAATCGAGGCGTGGCGGCACGGCCCGGTGATTCCTGATGTTTACCATGCATTCAAGTCGCAGCGCCTTGAAGTCGACCATCAGGTTGCTGGACATCCCGCCCCGACTGACCAGTCGGTTGCCGAATTTTTGGAAGACGTCTACAGCGAATATGGGCATCACGAAGGTTGGCATCTTTCCACCATGACGCACATCCCAGGCGGGCCTTGGCATGCCGCCATGGAAATAGGTGGTCCTTTCTCCCTTATCCCGGACAGTGTTATCAAGCCACACTACGCTGAATTGCGGAAGCGATACGAAGCCGCGCAGCCTGCACACGAAAATGGCTAAACCAACTTACGCAGGCGGAGGCCCGGGAATACCTTCGGGGGGCGCTCCGCCTTCGCCTTCGCCTCCGACATCTCCAACCCACGTAAGCGATGAACAAGATTTGGATCGGCTCAATCATGAAGCGAATCTGCGCAACTACGCCGAACAAGACTGGAAGCAACGGCTTGCGGTCAAGAATTGGGCTATTTGGGCCGGTTGTGCCGTGTCATTTTTCATGGGCTTGTTTCTCTTTGCGGCCCTGCATCAGGTGACGTTGTTTGGCCCCGTTCATCCGGCCGCGATGGTGGCCATCATTGTCGCTCCCACAACTTCGATCACGACCGTGACGGTGATGCTTTTCATTGGTGCGTTTCGGAAATTTGACGACAATGATCCTGCGGCAATTGCGGCCGCAGCAAAAGACATTTTGGCAGCGGCTAGCCGTGCTGGCGGCGGGCCTTGATTGGGAGTGATTTCGCTATGGCGGACTGCGGTTTTCCCAGCGGTCTGAAATCAAACGACAATTTTCGGACCGGATCGAGAGGTCGCCGCTGATCTGGCCGAATCCGCGAAAATTCGGCTCGCTGGCCGCGACTTTTCCATGTCGGTCGCGTCGGCTGGCGTTCCTGGCCCTGGATTCCGGGTGTGGTAGAGTGCTCCTGCAACTATTTGAAAACGCCCCTGGACGGGGGCGGAAAGGAGCACTCCGATGAAGAGCCTACAGCCTGAAGCCTCGATTGCCAACATCGATGACGGAAGCGGATCCGTCGCGGCGGCACAGGTGCGCCTGACGGAGGCGGGCATCGCCCTGGTCGAGCGGGCCGCCGAGATCGGCCTGGCGGGGAACGTCGCGACCCTGTACCGGGACGACCCGCTGAAGGCCGAGGCCGCTTTCCGCGACATGGTCTTCGGCTTGGCCCGTTCAGTCCTGAAGGGCGCGTTCGAGGCGCTGGACGGCCACGGGCCGTCTCTGGAGGCCAACGGCAGGACGTACCGGAAGGCCGAAGTCACGCCGGGCCGCGCGATGACGATGTTCGGGCCGGTCGGCTTCCTGCGGTCGCGGTACCGTCCCTCGGGGACCGGCGCGTGTAGTTTCCTGATTTAATCCGATCCAGCTGGCAGGTTTCTTCCCGCATTGTTTCGTGCACGGATTGCCGGATTTCCGGGACAACGTGGGAAGCCGGAACCCGGCTTCTGCCGATCCCCTTTCCCGGCAGAGATCCTTTCCAGGGAGATCTTTCCTGCAGGCCCTTTCCAAGCAGCATCCGGACGGTAGGTTGATCCGGCGAACGAGGAAGGGGGTGGCCCGCGCGAATTGCACTTCGCCGGGCCGTGGACGGGCAACTGCAAATCCGATACGAAACGAAGCTTTCCGCCGAGGAATACGTTAGCACGGAAGCCTGGCGCGACGCCAGACTGGATGTCTGCCCGAACCATCCCGCCGGCGGCTGCTCCTTCGGCAGCCACGGCACCTACGCGCGGAAGACCCCCGCCGGCGCTCGGGTGCCACGCTGGTACTGCCGGGACTCCAACACCACGTTCAGCATGCTTGCGGACTGCCTGGCGGCGCGGACGCCGGGGACGCTTGACGCGGTCGAGGCGGCCGTGGCCGCGTTCGAGGCCGCGCCGGGCGTGCAGGAGGCGGCGCGGCGGGCCCGCCCGGGCCATCACATCTCCGACCGCGGGGCCGAGCGGCGCTGGATCCTGTGGCGTGCCGAATGCGTCCACCGCCTGCTCGCGATCGTCATCGGGCTGCTCCCGGAGCTGCTCCAGGGCGTGGCGCCGGAGATCGCCGCCTTCCGGGCGCGGCTCGGCACCGGATCCGTGCTGACGGACCTGCGCGGCCTCTGCGCCGCCCACCTCGGGCACCTGCCGCCGCCGGTCGGATTCCGTCCGCCCGGAACCGGCCCCGGTACCGGACGGGATCCGCCAACACTCCGTGCCCCCTGATCCTTGCGCCCCGGGTCCCCCAGACTGGCGGGACAGCAGCAAGGAGAACCGACATGACCACGAATGACGACAGCCGGCGGGACGTCGCGCTCTTCAGGTACGGATTGATCGCGGACCTGCTGGTCCTGCCTGCCGGCAGCGAAGGGATCGCGGCCGGCCTGCGCGAGCGGGCGGCGCGGGATCACGTGATTCCGGGCTCGCGCCGCACCCGCGTCGGCGAGCAGACCATGCGCGACTGGATGCGCCTCTACCGGTCCGGCGGCTTCGACGCGCTCTTCCCGAAGCGGCGGCGCGACGGCGGGAAGTCGCGGCGCCTGACGGCCGACGCCGCCGAGGCGCTGATCGCGGTGAAGCGGGAGGACCCCGCGCTCAGCGTCCGCGACGCCATCGCCAGGGTCCGGGAGGACGGCGACGTCCCCGAGGACGTGCGCCTGCCGCCCTCGACCGTTCACCGCCTCCTGTCCCGGGAGGGCCTCATGGCGGGCGGCGACGGGTCGCCGCCGCAGGACCGGCGGCGCTTCGAGCACCCGAACGCCGGCGACCTCTGGATGTCGGACGTCATGCACGGCCCGAAGTGCGGCGACGGGCGCGGACGGCGGCGCAAGACGTACCTCCTGGCGTTCATCGACGACTGTACGCGGGCAATCCCGCATGCGGCCTTCGCGTTCGCGGAGACCACCGCCGCCTTCCTGCCCGTGTTCAAGACGGCCGTCCTGAAAAGGGGCTTTCCGGCAAGGCTTTACGTCGATAACGGTGCGAGCTTCCGCTCCCGGCACCTGGCGCTCGCCTGCGCGAAGCTCGGCGTCGTCCTGATCCATGCAAGGCCGTACCACGCCGCCGGGAAGGGAAAGATCGAGAGATGGTTCAGGACCGTCAGGCGCAGCGTCCTGGCGAGGCTCGATGACGGGGACACCCGCGACCTCGAGGCCCTGAACCGCCGGCTCCACGCCTGGATCGAGGGCGAGTACCACATGCGCCCACATCGCGGACTCGGAGGGATGACGCCGCTCGACCGGTGGGCCGCCACCGCCGACGACGTCCGCCATCCCGGCCCCGGGCTCGATCTCGACGACCTTTTCCTGTTCGAGGCGAAGCGCCGGGTCGCGAAGGACCGCACCGTCAGCCTCAAGAGCCGCCTCTACGAGGCCGACCCCGCCCTCGTCGGCGAGACCGTGATCCTGCGCTTCGATCCGGCCAGGCCGGGACGGCCCCTCAAGGTCGTCCATGACGGCCGGGACGCCGGGCTGGCGACGCCCCTGGACGTGCACGCCAACGCCGCCGCCAGGCGCGGCGGTCACAGGGACCGGCCGCCGGCGTCGTCCATCGCGTTCCGCGACCTCGGCAGGAACGGGGAGGACGGGCGATGATCCGGAAGCACTTCGCGTTCACCCGGGAGCCGTTCGCCGACCGGATCGAGGCCGACGAGCTGTTCGAGTTCCGCGCCCACGCCGAGGCCGGCGCCCGGATCCGCCACCTCCTCAAGCTCCGCGGCATCGGCCTGCTCACCGGGGAGGTCGGATGCGGCAAGACCACCGCCTGCCGGCACGTGGTCTCGACGCTGCATTCCGGGCTCTACCGCGTCGGCTACGTCGCGCTGACGACCGGAAGCGTCCTCGACATCTACAACATGATCGCCTGGGCCTTCGGGCTGGAGGTCCAGCGCTCCCGCGCCGCCGCCTACAGCGCCATCCAGGCCGAGGTCTCCCGCCTGGCCCGGGAGGCCCGGGAGACGCCGGTTCTGGTGGTCGACGAGGCCCAGCACCTGCGGCCCGAGATCCTCGAGGAGCTGCGGCTCCTGACCAGCTACGAGATGGATTCCGACAACCGGCTCTGCCTGCTGCTGGTCGGGCTCGGCGAGATCCGCAAGCGGCTCGCCATGGGCGTGTGCGAATCGCTGGCGCAGCGCCTGGTGGTCCACTTCCATCTCGGCGGCCTCGAGCGCGACGAGGTCGAGCCCTACCTGGCGCACCGGCTCAGGCTGGCGGGCGCCGCCGACGTCCCGCTCTTCGCCCCGAACGCCGTCGAGGCGCTGGCGCAGGCGGCGCGGGGCATGCCGCGCCGGGTCAACCGGCTCGCCCACTACGCGCTCTGCGCCGCCGCCGCCGCCGGTCTCCGCCAGGTCGGCATCGAGCATGTACAGAGCGCCGTCGAGGAGATGCACCCGTGAGCCGTCGGGAGCAGCGGGCGCTGGCCGACGCGCTCAGGGCCTTGCCGCTCGAAGCGGTCGCCGCCGCGCTCGGCTACCGCCGGGATCCGCGGGACCGCACGCGCTGGAAGCGGGACGGGTCCGTCCTCAGCGTCACCGGCGAGCGGTTCTACGACCATCTCAGGGGCGTCGGCGGCGGCGGGGCGATCGACCTGGCCATCCATGCCCGCCAGTGCGGCTTCCGCGACGCCCTCCGGTTCCTGTCCGGCCTCGGCCATGCCGGACACGGAACCGCCGCCCCGGTCCGTGAGCGCCCGGCGGAACTGCGGCTCCCGCCGCGCGTCGCGCGCAACTGGCCGGAGGTCCGCGACAGCCTCGTCCGGACCCGCGGCCTCGATCCGGCGCCGCTCGAGGACGGCCACGCCTCCGGCATCGTCTACGCCGACGCTCGCCGGAACGCGGTCTTCGTCGCCCGCGACGCCGCGGGCCGGACAACCGGAGCGGAGATCGTCGGCACCCGCCGCGTGGAAGGCCGGCGCGGCTTCAAGGGCATGGCGACGGGTACCCGCAAGGCACGGGGCGCGTTCTGGCTGGCGGCCAGGGACGGGGTGCCGGCCTCGGCCCTGCTCGTCGAAAGCGCGGTCGACGCGCTCTCCGTGCTGACGCGGCCGCCGCCCGGTCCCGGAAACGATCTCGTCGTCTCCACCGCGGGTGTCTGCACCGCCGTCCCGCAATGGCTGGAGGCCTTCGGTCTCACGCGAATCGACTGTGGCTTCGACGCCGACGGCGCCGGAGACCGGGCTGCGGACGCACTCGCGCATCGCGACATAAGGGTCTGGCGTCTCAGGCCCGAAGGCGGCGCAAAGGACTGGAACGACAGGATCCGGAAGCCGGAAGCAAGGCCCGAGCCGACCTGAAAAGAATCCGGTCCAAACCGGCGGCGGCGCTCAAGCGCCTGCCGCCTTCAAGCTCTTCCCGAAAAAGCGAAAATCGTCACCGTGCAGCATCCAGGCCGCCGGAGAACGAGCCATGCCCGCGGCTCGAACCTGAACCCGGTTCAGATGTCCGGCAATGTCGGAAGAGCGTGGGAAGAAACACCAGAAACCGCACGAAACAATCCGGGAAATCCGCAACGGATCAATCAGAAATCCAACAGGCGCGTCGCTGGTTCCCGCCGAGGCCGTCCTCGGCCTGACGGCATGCGGGCTGACGCCGGCGGCTGCGGGTCTCTCGATGTACCTGATGAGCGGCCTGACGGCCCGCGAGAGCGAGGACGCCTGGAGGCGGCTCTGCGGCCAGGGTCCTTCGACGGCGTCCCTGGTGCGGCTTTCCGGAGAGGCCGGAAGCCGCATGGAGGCATGCTCCGGCGATCTCCTGCCGGATCTCCGGGAGCGGGAGGAGATGCCTGCGGGGGCGGTGTCGCTGCTGGTCTCGCTCGACGGTGTCATGATGCGCATGAACGCCGAGACGGCCGAAGGAAAGCCAACGGACGCTGGCTGGCGCGAGGCGTCGTGCGGCGTCGTGGCCTTGGTCGACGCCGAGGGGAACATGCTGGAGAGCCGGTACTTCGGGCGTCTTCCCGAGGCCGGCAAGGCGAGCCTGAAGTCGCAGCTGAGCGCCGAGGCGTTCCACTGGCTGGCGCTCAAGCCGGACCTGAAGCTTGCGGTCGTCGCCGACGGCGCGAAGGACAACTGGCCCTTCCTGGAATCGCTGTGCCCCGATGTCATGCTTCTCGATATCTGGCACGCGATCCAGCACATGAAGGCAGCGGCCGACGCCGCCTTTGGCCCGGACACGGCCGCCGGAACGGCCTGGTTCGAGAAGTGGCGGCACGTCCTGCGCCACGATCCCAAGGGGGCCGGCAAGGTGATCGACGCCATTCGCCACTTGCTGCGGAAGGGCAAGGGAGCCGACGGGATCCGGAAGGAACTCGCCTACTTCCGCGCTAACCGTCACCGCATGCACTACGCTGCCGCCGCCGACGCGGGCTACGCCATCGGATCGGGATCCGTGGAATCCGCAAACAAGGTTCTGGTGACGTCACGGATGAAGCGCTCAGGGCAGAGCTGGGGTCGCGACGGCGGACAGGGCGTCCTGACCTTCCGGTCGCTTCTCAAGTCCGGACGCTTCGACCGGGCATGGGCCGCGCTGGTCCCGAGCCTGAGCCGCAGCAATGGCTGGAAGCCCTCGCAATGCGCCAACGAAAACGGGCCGGTGGCGCAAGTCGCGCTCGCCGCGTGATTCGCAAACGGAACATCATGGAATCAAAAAGTGAACCATACGAGAATCGCGCCCCCTTGATTTCCCCCCATGGACTCCCTGCGGATTCAGCTACATAGTTCCCGTGACTGCTCCCCGCCCTGAAGGACGGGGCTTCCTGCTTCAGGCTGCCGCGGGCATTGTGCCCGTCTGACGCAAGCATCCACCGGCAGAGACGGACAGCCCTTCCGCCTTCTGTGTCAGGATGCCCTGTCGCCGTATGTTGGGGAGCACCGCCTATCTCGTGCAAACGCCGGCTTCGTGCTTTCTTTGGCCCTTTATGTCGTTTTGGATAGCCGTCTACACCAGCGTGCTGTTGATCCGCTTGAACAACCCCTCGAATGCATCCAGCGTCTCATCCGAAAGGGCAGCTACCCGCTTCGCACGCTCGCGCAGCAGGACCTCCGCCGGGGCGTTGTGATCAAAGCGCTCCACGCCCTGCTTGCGGGCGATTTGCCGCACGATGGGGTCGGTGCCCTTGACGTCCGTGACCTTGATCTTCTTTCCGAACGCGGCGTTGTAAAGCGCCACATAGTCGTCCTTGGAGAACAGGTCCTCAATGTCGGCCAACTTGCGGTCGGCGACTTCGCCAATTGTGATGATCCGCTTCTCTCCAAGGAAGCCCGCATTGGCGAGGGCGGTCAGCTTTTGATGCCCCTCCTTTCGGGCATCCACAACAACCGTGACGTCAAGGTGGTTACCCAAGAGTGCAACGAAGGCAGGGACTACGTCAGCTCCGCCCAGTGGCATGATCGACCACCGCGTGTCGAGCCCCTCGCGCCCGTCCTCAATAAGCCGGGCGGAGATTGTCTGCATGAACAAGAAGTCGGATGGCCCCTCCACCACGAGGTTATCTTTCGCAATGAAGAGGTGTTGGGCAATGTCGTAGCCGAGCGCAGCTTGCAGCGGGAACAGCGTGTCGCTGTCGGTCGTCAGCACGTCAGAGGTCGTCACCGACCCAGTCTCGCGCCCCTTGTCTTCCACTAAGCGTGCACGCTCAAGGTGGTTGGGCTGGATCATGAAGGGTGAGTGTGTGGTATATATCACCTGACAGCGCTTCGACAGCCGCTCCTCGATGAAGCGCAGGAAGTCCCGCTGTGCAGTTGCGTGGAGGCCAAGTCCGGGCTCATCCAGAAGGATGATGATCGGGGTATTGTCAAACTCATAGCGGGAGAAAGCCGTCAGGAAGGAGAAGAACCATCTGAACCCCGAGGAACGCTCATCGAAGCGGAGTGACAGTTCGTGCTGGTCATCCCGCATTCGAATGTGGAGTTCATCAATTACAGTCGTCGTCCCGTTGTTCGCAGCCTGTTCCTTAAGTGTTAGGTCCATTTCAACCCGGAGATTCCGATTGGTTGACCAGTACTCAAGAACCTGTCCACGCAGTTCGTTGGCGACGTTCTCTAGCTCGCGCTTCCGCGTCTCATAGTTCGTATCTAAAAGGTGATCCTCCTCAAACTCGGCAAGCTGTAGTAGCGCCAGAGCGGTGTGTTCATCTTCGTCTAAGTCTTCCTCGTTCGCAGCTAGCAACTCCCGGATATGCACAGTGCTGGGCAGGCTACTGTACTCTGAGAAGTAGAAGAAGATTGGGACCCGTACGAAGAGGATTTGCCAAACGGCCTGCCAGAGCGTGGTGTCATCGGGGAGCGTCTCTTTGATGGCTTCCTCGATCTCTACCAAGGAATTTGCCGTGGCGCTTTCCTCTTCACTCTCGGGTGTCGAATTCGCTAACTCAGTGTGCAGAGCATTGAATGTTTGGCACGATTTAAGCGCCTGCAAGTCTGGCGGTAGTTCAACGTTCGCTAAAAGGTTGGCGATGGCCTTTGCCTCATCAACTTGGAATACTGCACCAGATCTGTTCGTGTAATTTCGGCTGAACTCGATGGTATCTGACAATAGTACTCCCTCGCCAAAGACCTCAGAAACCGCAGCCTTATCGTCTCCATCCAGTGTGAATGTTGCTGTGATCGGCACGTTCTCATCAAGATCCCAGCCTTTGGCCTTCGCCTCACGCCTGTGCCGCTTTTCGAGCCAAGCAGGATAGTGTGTGGGCGATGAAAATTTGGCCGCTCCTTGGGCAGGCTTCAGTCGCCGGAGCGCTTCGAGAAACGCGGTTTTGCCGCTCTCATTCTTTCCCACAAGGCAGGTGATGTCTGGCTGGATTTCAACCGGGGTCGAATCCAAAACGTGTTTGAAGTGTCTAATCTGAACCGTCTTTAGCCTCATGTCCATATACCTCGAAAACCGAGTGAGCGACTACTATATATTGTGATCTGCGGCCTTTGAGTTCAACCTCAAAGTGCGAAGCACCAATGTCAGCTGTCTCTCGAAATGCGCGATTGCTCCAAATACGTGGAAGACCAGCTCACCGGCGGCGGATGACATGTCGATGTCCTCATCGAGGCTTGTCAGGTTGATCTCCTGTGCCTTCAACGTATCTACGGTCTCAAGAAGCTTTCTGAGCGAGTGTCCGAGACGGCATCGCGGCGGCCAGGTCGCAAGCCAGCTGAACATAGGCAGGGAAATGGCTTACAGGATCGCGCAGTCGCTCCGTTGATTCCCGATGTACTCAATCTGTTCCTCCTTGTGGTCATTCAGCGTACAATTCATGCGATTACGCAGGTAAAGTCACTCGAATCTCGCATCGTTCAGACGCCAGTAGGCATCGGTGTCGCGCAGACGGCCATTCTCTTTGGCGAGGTCGAATGGGGTTTGGCCGGTTATAGCGCGGGACTTTGTATCCGCGCCGGCATCAAGGACGGAGTTGATGATCTCGATTTCACCTCGCTCAGTCGCCAGATTTAGCGGCGTCTGGCCGAGCAACTCGTGGCGGGCGTCAGGATCGGCTCCGGCGTCGAGGAGCGCGCCTACAGTAGAGGAAGCACCAAAATCTCCGGGGTCACGTGACTGGTTGGTCTGGCCTCCGCTCCTCCTGGTTCGTTCAAGTTTGCCGCAACCGGCCCGGGTTTCGAAACTTACATGTCAATTGACCCCGGAGATTTTGGTGGTTCCGTGAGCGCCTGCTGCTCCTAACGCAATCATACCGCTGAGCGTGTTTGGCTGGCCGCTGTTCAGCGTTCGTGCTACCCGATACGCATGCCTTTCGAGACCAGTCGCGAACGCCTTGCAGATTTGTTGGTCGATCCAAGAGAAGGCCTCGACTTCGAGGCTAAGAATTGGCTCGATCTGCAGAGCTCGAACGATGACAAGGCGACCTTCGCAAAAGCTGTCTTGGCCATCTCCAATCATGGTGGCGGTTTTGTCGTCCTCGGATTGGTAGAAACCGACGAAGGCATTGTTGAGGCCGGAGGACGTCCGGCTACCCTAGATGGCTACAGCCAAGATTTGATCAATGGAATTGTGCAGAATTATTGCGATCCGCCGTTTCACTGTTCAGTTCATATCGTCCCAAGCCCAGCCGGTGCACTGTTCCCAATGATAATCGTTCCTGGTGGACACCGTGTTCCTGTCCGTGCTCGACGAGCAGGGCCAAACGGCAACATCGTGACGAACAATGCGATCTATGTGCGAAAGCCCGGGCCTCGCAGTGAGACGCCGCAAAGCGCACAAGATTGGGACTATCTCCTCGGCCGATGCCTACGAAATCGGCGTGACGAGATGTTCGATCAGATCAGAGACCTCATCACCGGGGCCGTGCCTCAAGTCGAGCAGCCGGCCGAACCTGCAAGACTGGATGAATGGATTAGGGCGAGCTCTGAACGCTGGGAGGGTCTAACGCAGCCACTTCCAGCCAATGTTGGGCCGCGACTAACCCACGGTCGGTATAGTTTTGCCTATGAGATTGTTGGGGAACCCCGGAACATTGCACTCGCTCATCTGCCCGAACTCTTGCGAGCGAGTGTTGTTCGGCACACAGGCTGGCCTCCGTTCTGGTATCCGACCCGCGATGGGATAGAACCATATCCTATCAATGGCGCAGTTGAGTGCTGGCTTGGCGGCGACCCTCAGACACCCGTTGATCAGCGTGACCCAGCGCATTCCGACTTCTGGCGCATCGACCCGGTTGGATTAGCCTATCTGCTCAGAGGTTTTCAGGAAGACGGAATGGAAGCAGAGCGACCTGGATGTGAGGCGGTCGCGCCAGCGATTGTGTTCGACATCACCCTCCCTGTATGGAGGATTGGTGAGACTCTTCTTCATGCCAGAAGCCTTGCTGCCAATCTCTTCGAGGGGGCCACCACCATTCGGTTCCTAGCAACTTATGAAGGGTTATCTGGTCGATCATTGGTGAGTATTGATACTAGACGTCACGTTTGGGAGGGCAAAGTTGCCCGTCAGGACTCGATCACATTGAGCGCCCATGTGGACGCCCAAGCTATCGAGCCGAATCTGCCAGAGATCGTTCACCCATTGCTGTCCCCACTATATGCGTTGTTCGATTTCTTTGAATTGCCGATGCAGCTTGTCGTTGATGAACTCGCACGCATGAGAGCGGGCAACTATTAGTTTCATCCTCCTAACGGGGACGATGCGCCTCCACCGAGCGGCTGATTGGCCCCATCGGATAGACTCCCCTCTTGGTCATCCTGGTCGCGCTTGCCGGAAAGGCCGACGACATGATCAAGTTGCACTACACCCAGTCTGTCCCCAAAAGGGATGAGCAGTTGCGAAACGGAAAACTCTACGTCAAGGAAATGTCCAGTGGTGCAACGACAACAGGATTCGCATGGGTGTTCAAATGCCGGGTGGAAAGAGTCTTTTGCAAAGGCAGGAAAAGCAATGTGGCTCTGGCATCCTGAACTTGCGGCGCAGCTGGGCGGCGCGCCGGCGCGAACGTGGTGCCTGCGGACAGATCGGATGAGGAGGAAACTTGCGTGTCAAGGTTGAGCAACCTGCTTCGCCAAGTCGAGATGCTGGATGACCAGCTGGGCGCGGACCTGAAGCGGGAGGTGGAGGCGCTGTCCGATCGTCGCGCGTTCGGGCTCAACTTCGAACGCCACATTCCCGAGACAGTGGAATTGCCGGATCGGCCGGTCCGAAGGGGAGACAAAGTCAGGCTTCTGGCGCGGCGCGGCAAGAAACCGACGGGAATTGACGGTCGCCTGTGGCGGGTGGCTCGGATCCGCAGGGGCGACGAGGGGGCGATCGCTGACCTGTTGCCGCTTCGCGAGGCGACGGAGGACCCGGAGACGGCGACGCGGGCAGTCGAGGACCTGATCGTGGTCGCCGAATTTCGCGATCCGATCTACCCGGGGCTAGTGTCCACCGGAAGGGTCCATCGAGGCGGCGAGAAACCCTTCCATGCATTGATCAACGCCGAGAATTTCCATGCGTTGCAGGTCCTGCTGTACACCCACGAAGCGAAGGTGGACGCGATCTATATCGATCCTCCGTACAACAGCGGCGCACGGGACTGGAAATACAACAACGATTACGTCGACGGCGAGGACGCCTATCGGCACTCCAAGTGGCTCGCAATGATGGAGCGACGACTAAAGCTGGCAAAGCGCCTGCTCAGGCGGGAGAAATCGGTATTGATCGTCGCGATCGACGAGCGCGAGGTCCATCGTCTTGGCTTGCTTCTGGAACAGAATTTTCAAGACGCCGACATTCAGATGGTTACGGGGTCGAGTGCGGCTGAGTGCAGAAAACCCCTCTAAGGAGGCTCGCCAAAATAAACTGGCCATTCATGTGCGGGGAAGCAGGGTGTAGTTCCATTCTCCGTGAAATCCGGCCCGCCTGATCGAGAGCGCCTCCATCTGGTCGTCGGAAACCTTGATGCCGGTCGCATACTCCTTGTCGTCGATGCCGGAGCGAATGGAGAGACCGGCCTTTGTCGTCGTCGCGGCGATCAGGTTCACGATCACCTCATGGCTGACAAGCGGCTTTCCGCGCCAGTTCTGGGTGATGTGGCAGAACATGCGGTGCTCGATCCTGTTCCACTTGCTCGTGCCCGGCGGAAAGTGGCAGACCGAGATGGCCAGCCCGAGCTCGTCGGCAAGTCGCTGGATCTCCAGCTTCCATAGCCGGTTGCGGCTGCCGTTCGAGCCGCCGCCGTCGGCGGTGATCAGGAGCCGCCGGGCATCCGGGTAGAGCGGCGACCCCATCCGCCTCCACCAGCGCCGTATCGTCTCGACGGCGAATTCCGCCGTGTCGCTGGTGATTCCGACGCTGACCCAGCCCTTGTTGGCGGTCATGTCGTAGACGCCGTAAGGTATGGCCTTGCCAAGTTCGGGGTCCGGGAAGTCATGCACGTGCACGGCGACGGGACGGCCCTTGGGATGCCAGTCGCGGCCACCGTTGCGGAACTGGCCCACGAGTTCCTTCTTCTTCGTGTCCACCGACACGACCGGCTGGCCCAGCTTCTGGAACGCCCGCACCCGGCGGTTGATCCGCCGGAACTGGCCGTTCCGGTCCGGATGCTGCCGTCCCTCGACGGTCTTGCGGTTCGCCTGGAGACTGTAGCCGAGCTCGTGCAGCAGGCGGTTCACCGTGCGCTCGCTGACCTTGCGGCCCTCCGCCCCCATCCGCGCCGCTAGCGAGGCCGCGCTGTTGCAGGTCCAGCGCAACGGGCTCTCCGGGCCGCCGCAGGTCACCGGCTCAAGCTGGCGCTCAAGGGCGGACAGCAGTTCCGGGTCGCTCTCCGTCAGGCGCTTGCGCCCGCCGCCAGGCTTTCGCGTTCTCCCGTCGGAGGAACGCCCGTCGGCAGGTGCCGCGGCACCCGAAGCGACGTCCTTGACGCCCTGCCGGACCGTGGCCCGCGAAAGGCCCGTCGCCTCGGCCACGCGCGAAATCCCGCCCCGCCCGATGGCGCTGGCCTCGACGCCGGCCCAGAGACGACGCCCCCGCTCGTCCAGAACCGGGCGCATCATCTCGAACTTGTGCCTCAGAGTCTCTACCACGCAATCCATGGTAGCACGGTACAGGATCAACACAAAATGGGCAAGTTATTTTGGCGAGCTTCCTAAGCCGCTTGATCTGATATTTTTCGCCATCGATATTCCCCAGTGAGCAAGATGTGGGCCCATCCAAGCGGAGAGATATGCGCGAGGAGTTCGGCCGAGCAGTCCAGTCCGGCTCTTTGTCGCCGCGCCACAGCGATGCCGAGTTGCTCGGTGTTCCAGTAAATGATGATGGCGGTTAGCAGGTTCAGGCCTGCGATGCGGAAATGCTGGCCTTCTGTGGTACGGTCTCGGATTTCACCCTGACGGCCGATCCGCAAAGCTCCCTTCAAGGCGTGATGCGCCTCGCCCTTGTTGAGACCGATATTCGTGCGACGCTGCATTTCTGCATTGAGCAGCCATTCGATGATGAACAGCGTCCGTTCAACCCGCCCGATTTCGCGCAAGGCAAGCGCCAGGGCATGCTGCTGCGGGCGCGCCGCCAGTTTCCTGAGGAGATGGCTGGGCTGCATTCTGCCGGAGAGCATGGTTGCGATGCAGCGCAGAACATCGGGCCAATTGGCGATGATCGTGTCTTCGCGGATTTGATCGCCGGCAAGGCCCTTGAGTTCCATTGGGACGATGCGCGGTTCAAAGACATGCAGCCTCTTCGACGCGAGATCGCGGATGCGCGGGCGGAACAAGTACCCCAGCAGCGACGTGACCGCAAAGACCAGGTCGGTGAAGCCTCCGGTATCGGCGTATTGCCAGGGCGGATCCGTTCCAGCGTAGTTTCGCGTTCCCGGCCAATGGATTGACCCTGTTTCTGGACTCCCGGCCCGTTTCCTGTTACGCCTGATTCGCAACGAATCGGCGAAGGGAGCGGCGCCATGGATCTGTCGGAGGTGTCCGTCCGCGCGGTTGCGGGAGGCGAGGAGTCCCGCTTCAGGAGCCTGCTGCAGGAGCATCATTACCTCGGCGCGCTGCCGGCGATGGGCGAGACCGTCCGCTACGTCGTCCACCGTCACGAGCGCTGGCTGGCGCTGGCGGTCTTCTCGGCCCCGGCGCTGAAGTGCGGCCCGCGCGACGGCTGGATCGGGTGGGACCGCGGCGTGCGGTTCCACCGCCTGCACCTCGTGAGCAACAACTCCCGTTTCCTCATCCTGCCGGGCGGCCCGCGCAACCTCGGCTCGCGGGCGCTCGCGCTGTGCGCGCGCCGCCTCGTCAGGGACTGGCCGGCCCGCTTCGGGCACGAGCTCCTGCTGCTGGAGACCTATGTCGACCCGGCCCGCTTCCACGGGACCGTCTACCGCGCCGCCAACTGGATCGAGGCCGGGCTCACCCGGGGTTTCGGCCGCGCCGGGACGGGCTACCGGGAGCATGCCGAGCCGAAGCGCGTGTTCCTCCTGCCACTGTGCCGCGACGCGCGGGCCCGGCTCCGGAACGCCCATCTCGAACCCGACCTGCAGAAAGGAGTTCCCAAGGTGACCCTCAGCACGGAGCAGATGACGTCCATGCCCGCGTTCTTCAAGGACGTCGACGACCCACGGCGCGCGGCGGGCCGGCGCCACACGCTGCCCTCGGTCCTCGGCCTCGCCCTTGCGGCGACGCTGTCCGGCGCCCGCGGCTACAAGGCGATCAGCGAATGGGTCAACGACCTCTCCCCCAAGGGGGTGTAGCCCAATTTAGTTGCCAGTTTTGATTTGCCCTTGCTACGCTGCGGCGGCTGCGTGCCCGACAACGGCCGGAGGAACCGGCCGGCGGCGCGCCGTTGCAGGCAACTGGCAGGAGCACGAACCATGGCGCATGGCGAGGGGGATCACGGTCATCGGCATCCGGACGCGGTGGCGTATCTGGAAGGCTTGGGAGAGGAAGGTGCGGCGGTGGTCCGGCCGCATGATGGCGGGCACACCCGGTACTGGCTGGAGGACGGCGAGGTGCGGAGCCTGGACATCGCCGGGGACGGGCCGCTTCCGGCGCTGCTGGAGGCGGTTTCGGCGGAGTTTGGCCCGCGGATGCCGAAGCTGGCGGCGGACCTCGCGTCGGGCGCCCCGGACCTCGACGGCGTGGAGCGTGCGCTCCGGGACGCCTCCCTCGGCGGCGGCGCGGCGGCGCTGAAGCATCTGTTCGAGCAGCTTGACGGAGCGCTGCCGGCGCCGAGGTGCGAGGGCTGCGGCAGGCCGATGGTCCGGCACGGGACGGGCAGGAGGAAATCGTGGCTCACGCGGCTGGGCAGGGTGGAGGTGAAGCGCAGCCACTACCGCTGCCGGTCGTGCGGCAAGGGCTGCTTCCCGCTGGACCAGGTGCTGGGCCTGGAGGGCAGCGCCTTCACGCCGGGGATGGCGAGCGTCATGGCCGAGACGGTGCCGATGATGAGCTTCGAGGCGGCGAGCGGGCACATCGCGAACCTTGCGGGCCTGGACGCCTCGTCGAGCTCGCTGCAGCGCTGGTCGCTGGCGCTCGGCGAGGAGGCGCTGCGGTTCGAGCGCGGGGAGGTGGTGGACGGCAGGCCCCCGGAAACGCGCATGTATCTCTCGATCGACGGGACCGGGATCCCGATGCGGAAGGAGGAGACCGAGGGCGTCGCCGGCAAGCAGGAGGACGGGAGCGCGAAGACGCGCGAGGCGAAACTGGCCGTCATGTACACCGCCGAGGGGCGCGACCCCGAGACCGGCGCGGCGCTCAAGGACCGGGGCAGCGAGAGCTTCAGCTGCCTCATCGACAGCGCGGCGGCGGCGTCGGGAAGCAGGGACCCCTCGGACTTCGCCATGCGCCTCGGCCGCGAGGCGCGGCGGCGCGGGCTGCACGACGCCGGGGAGGTCATCGTGATCTCCGACGGAGCCGAATGGATCAGGAACACCTGCGACGAGGTCCTCGGGGGCGGGAAGGTCACCTTCGTGCTCGACCAGTTCCACGCGCTGGAATACGCGTCCGACGCCGTGAAGGCGATCCTCCCGGAGGGGCCGGAGCGGGACCGGCGCTTCGCGAAGGTGAAGGCGGACATCGAGGCGGGGCGGGCCGACAGGGTGGTCCGGGAGCTGGAACCCTTCAGCGGCCGGCACAAGGCGGTGGAGGACTGCTGTCGGTACTTCTGCAAGAACATCGAGAGGATGCGGTACGACAGGTGCCGCGACCTGGGCATGCAGGTCGGAAGCGGTGTCGTGGAGGGTGGCTGTCGCCAGTTCGGGCTGCGCCTCAAGCGCTCGGGAACACGCTGGTCGGAGAGAGGCGCGAACGCGATGCTCGCTCTCAAGAGCTGCGCCATGAACCTCAGGGTGCCCGACTTCCTCGACTGGCGGGCGAATCAGGCCATCGCAGCATGAGCAACTAATCTGGGCTACACCCCCCCCAAGGTCCTGGCGCGGTTCGGCGTGCGCTTCCGGAACAGGACCCGCATCCCGCCGAGCCGGACGGTGATCCGCGACGTGCTTGTCCGGGTCGACCCGCGACAGCTCGACGACGCGCTTCGGGCGTGGACCGCGGCCAACGGCGGGACGGACAGCGCGCTCGCGATCGACGGGAAGACGATGCGCGGCGCCATCGACGACGACGGTCGCCAGACGCACGTGCTCGGCATCGTGGGCCACGACACCGGCGCCCACCACGGTAAAAAAAAGTCGGCATGAGAGCCGGCGCGGACCAGGAGGAGAAGCGGACGAACGAGATCGGCACGATCATCCCGCTGCTCGACACGCTTCCCGACGCCACGGTCGCGGGGCGCGTCGTCACCGTCGACGCCCTCCTGACCCAGCGCGCCCTTGCCGACTACCTGCTGGAACGCGGCGCGGCATTCCTCTTCACGGTCAAGGGCAACCAGAAGACCCTGATGGATGACATCCGGCTCCTGATGGACGAGGCCATGGCGGAGCGCCCCCCGGACTTCGTCCAGGAAAGCGGGAAGCCCGAGCACGGCCGCCTCGAGCGCCGCTCGATCTGGGTGTCGTCGGAGATCAACGACTACGTCAGGTTCCCCGGCGTCGGGCAGGTCTTCGCCGTGCACCGCGAGGTCACCGAGGTCAAGACCGGCGAGAGGAGCGCCGAGACCGCCGTCGGGGTCACCAGCCTGGGCCCGGAGGCCGCCTCCCCGAAGCGCCTTCCGTAATGGGGCCCCACCGTCAAGCACCGAATCCTGTGCATGAGCGGCCACAAGGCCCGAATCTGGCAAAAAATGTTCCGGCGCCGGCGGCAAGGGGCGCGGCGGTCATGCCGGGAGCGGCGTTGGCTTTTGGTCCGGAGCCGGGGATTGCCTGGTTCGCCGAAGCGACCTCACGAGTCTGGCGAGGCGAACCAGGCAATCCCCGGCGGGGTCGAAGCCGTTCAGGTTTCGTCCAAGGCCTTGCCTCCATGTTTCCGGGAAGGTCCACGTCGCGTCCGCCGCCGGGCATCTTCCTTCCGTCCGTGGTCAGCTCGTTGGCCGCCTACATGATGCCTGGTCCAATCAGGTCCCCGAGTGTCCATCTGCAGATCGTGCTCGAACGCGACAGAGCGGTTCGGCAACGAGGCGCTTCACGACATCATCGGGGACCGCGTCCCGGCAAGGGGACGTCCGTGGACGGGCCGCCTCTCAGGAGGCGGAGCCCGCTCCTTCCCTCTTCATCACAGGCTGCGGATCCGATGCAGCGATTCTCATGCCGGATCGGGCGACATCGCCGCCGCGCGGGCGAAGCGGAACTCCGTCCCGTCCAGCCACATCCGGAGAAGCACCACGCCCATGCGCCGGGCAAGCGCGGTCGTGGCGCGCTTCTGGCCACGCCTCCCCGCGACGCGCAGCGCCCAGGCCTTCAGCCAGCTCATCCTCTTGCCGTGGTGCAGCATCGACGTGGCGGCCTGGAAGAGCGCCGTGCGCAGCGCGACGTCACCGGCCCTCGTGATCTCGCCCGACACGTCTCGCTCCCCCGACTGGCTTCGCTTCGGCGTCAGCCCCGCCCAGGCGCCGATGTCCCTCGCCCTTCGGAACCGGGACGGGTCGTCGACCGCGGTGACGAAGGTCAGAGCCGTGACCGGGCCCACACCGGGCATCGTCATCAGCAGCCGGCACGTGGCGTCCGACCTGGCGAGGATCCTGACCTTCTTCGTCATCATGGCCAGCTCGCTCCGCATCTGCCTGCGCAGCCGCAGGATCGGCCCGACCGCGTCCGACAGCATCGCGTTGTCCGCGGTCAGGTCCCGGACCCGTTCCTCCCAGCGGCCCTTCGAGACACGGCCGAGCTTCAGGCCGAAGTTGCGAAGGATGCCGCGCACGGAGAGCTCGAGCCGCGTCAGGCCTTCCACCAGCGCGCTGCGCGAGGTCAGCAGGGCCCGCTTCTCCTGGGACGCGACCGACTTGCAGTGCACGGGCTGGAACCAGCCTATGCGCAGCAATTGCGCGATGCCTTCAGCGTCCCGCCGGTCCGTCTTGACCGGGGCCGACTTCAGCGCGGACTTCACGCGCTTCGTCTCCATCAACACGGTCTCGAACCCGGCCTCGCTGAGTCCCTTGTGAAGCCACTGCGACTGAGGGCCGGCCTCCAGGCCGACCGCGACGATGTTTCCAGACAGCCCGCGCATGTGCCCGGCGAGCGATCCGGGATCGGAAGGCACTTTTGCTTCGTTCACTGTCTTCCCATTGGCGCCGATCGCGCAAACCGACGTGCTTGCCAGCGACACGTCCAGTCCGATAAAGATTTCCATTGTCGTTGTCCTTTCTGTTGCAATGTGATCGAGAAGCGTTCCCTCCGGAACGCCTCCGCCGCTCACAATAGCACATGTTGTGTGCGGCAAGGACAACGACACCAGACCAACGACCTTTCGAACCCGACCTGCGCCAGCCTGATTCGCCGCCCCATTACGGCATCTGCTGGAGCTGAACCGCGGCCATTGGCGCATAGAGGCCACTCACCATGTCCTTGACTGGAGCTTCGACGAGGACCGCAGCCGGATCCGCACCGGCCACGGGCCGGCGAACACGACGCTGTTCAGGCGCTTCGCCATCGGCCTGATCAGGCAGCGCGGGCTGGAGGTCGCGGAAGCGATGCGCGCCATGGCCAGGAAGCCGAGGCGGGTGCTCGACATGCTCCGGATGACCGGAAACACGCGGCCGCGGACAGAAGCCGCCTGAAAGCGCCGTCCGCCGCGACCGCCGCCCTCGGGAAAGACCGGGGGGCGGTCACGCCTGCCCGGACGATGCCCGGACCCTCCGTCGAGCCATGAATCCGCGCTCAGGGACGCCAGCCATGCCGACCGGGCATCGCAAGCACGCCTTGAATCGAGGCCGAAGAACGGTTGGAGCTGAAACACGGACCTCTCGAGATCGCGCGCCGTGTTGGAACAGATCCGCCTTGGGCGTATTGCTCCTTGATCTTGCGACCCGCTTCATTCATCAAGAGCCCGTCCAGAATATAGGGCGCCTCGCTCACCGTGGCCGGGATGACCTGCGTGGCGAATGGCGCGTACTGATCGGACACATGGGTGTAGGCTTTCAGCCCGGGCTCCTGTCCATATTTCGCATTGATGAGGTTCATCGCCTCCCCTTGGCGTGTGGTGAGGAAGAACTGCCCGTCACTGGAGGCAGTTTGACCGGCACCCCAGAACCGGGCCATCGGCAAACGCGCCTGCGCTTCGACGACCATGGCCAGGGCGCGGGACATTCCCTCGCTTTCGACATGCCAGCGCGACAGGCGCGAGAGCTGCATGAAATCATGGGTGTTGGTGGCGTTGGCCATTTTGCTCAAACCCAGATTGAGCCCTTCGGCCAACACCACGTTCAGCAGCCCGACCTTGTCGCGACACGGAGCGCCGGTGTGCAAGTGGGTAAAGGCTTCCGTGAACCCGGTGGCAGCATCCACCTCCATCAGGATGTCCGTGATCCGCGCCGCCGGCAGGCGACGGTAAAGATCGAGAACGAGATCGCTGGCCTCTTCCGGGACATCCGCCTCAAGGCGCTCGACGCGCAACGTGCCATCTTCGATGACACCGCCCGGCAATGTCCCGGTTCGGGCCGCCGTCGCCAACCTCTTCAGCCCGTCTTCGAGGCGGTGCCTGCGATCCGCGATCCAGGTTTCCGGATCAAGCGGCATCAGGAGTCCCATCGTTCGCGCCGATTCAATCGGCACCAGGGCCTGTTTCATGTCGGCATGACGACGAGAGTGGGTGAGCCAGACGTCCCCGGATCTGAACGCATCGCGCAGATGGAACAGAACAGCGACCGTCCAAAGCCGGTCCTTGTCAGTCTCCGGATCCCGAAACTGCTCGCGCCATTTTGAACGCGGCAGCAGAAACGACAGGAAACCCTGCGGGATGTCCTGCTTGTCCCGGATTGCGTTTGCAGCCGCCAGCAAAGGCTGTGCGACATCGGCACAGGTGATTTCCAAGGCCGTCAACATCCGCCGCGCATAGAGCTTGAACCGGTGGAAGCCCCTTGAAACATGGGCCAGAGCATCTGCCTTGACGGTGGCCCTGAGTTGAGTGGCCTTCATCACAAGGCTCTCCAGACCATCCCAACCGCAGGAGGCGTCCACCGCTCCGGCAACGGCAGCTTCATCTCCCTTGGCCATCAACAGCGTCGATCCCAAGGTCTCGAACCCTGCCAGCGTGGCGTCTATCTCCGCCTGAGCCTCGGCCACGCGGGCGTCACAGATCGCCTTCGCGTCCCGCAAGACGGAACCCACGATCCGGTCATGGGTTTCGACCACGGCATCAGCGACTGCAGCCGTCCATTCCACGACACATACGGCAAGGATCGCCAACCGTCGGTCACTGGTGATGTCCCGCAGCCCGCCTGTGAAGTAGCGCTCCCCCTGACGGCGCAGGCGCGTGATCCGATGGGCGGGAATATCGTCCAGAATTGCTGGCGACAACGCGATCCCCTGCAAAAATTCCAGCCGGTCGAGCTGGCGGTTGATATCAGCGGAGTTCTTCCCAACCTCGAACTGTCGCAACCAAACGAACCGGCTGGTGCGGCTCTCCACCTCCTCACCCAACAATCCATCAAGGCGACTGCGCATCGCGCCGCAGAGACGTGCCGCAATGCGCGCCTCGATCCGGCGCTCGGCGGCAACGAGGGCATCGGCGCAATGCCGTTCCATGACCGTCAAGCCTGGCAGAATGATCTGCCGGCGGCGGCACTCCTCCACGAACCCACGCACCAGCCCCTCGCTCGACTGTGCCGCCTCGGCGTGTTGATCCAGCCAACGCCGCATCTGCTTTGCTCGCTTGCCCTTGAACATTCGGTAGCCATAGATCTTGCGCAGAGAGCCAAGATGCTCGTGCCGGGTGTTTTCTCGCGTTGCATATGGCAGGAGATCATCCGGCATCAGTCCCAGTTGCGCGGCAACAAAGCGGGACATCTCATCCGGGATCACCTCACCCGGCCTCAGCAATCGGCCCGGATATCGAAAGGCACAGAGTTGAAGGGCGAAGCCGATCTGGTTCTCGGGGCGGCGGCGTGTGCGAACAAGATCGATGTCCTCATCGGACAGCGTGCAATGCCGGAGCAGCGATGGCTCATCCGTGGGAAGATCAAAAAGCGCCGCGCGTTGTCGCGCAGTCAAAACCGCTCGGTGGGCCATCGGGTGTGCTTTCCTTATCTGGGGTCGTCTTTGAAAGTAGACATGTCGAGACGATCCGCTTGTCACGTCTTTATCAATGTCTCAATATGTCGTTCGCACGATCTCTTAGTTTATTCGAGACCCCATGGCCAAAGTCGGATATGCACGCGTCAGTTCCGTCGGACAATCCCTTGATGTCCAGATCGAGAAGCTCAGCACCTGCGACAAGCTTTTCGAGGAGAAGCGCAGCGGTGCCACAGATGCACGGCCCCAGCTCAAGCACTGCCTGGATTATGTCCGTGAAGGTGATCAACTGATCGTCACCCGCATCGACCGGCTGGCCAGGTCCACGCTCCATCTTTGCCAGATTGCCGAGAACCTGCGCGAGAAGGGCGTCGATCTTGTCGTCCTCGATCAGAACATCGACACGTCCGATGCCACCGGGCGGCTCCTCTTCAACATGCTTGGGGCCATCGGCCAGTTCGAGACCGAAATCCGCGCCGAGCGTCAGATGGACGGAATCAAGAGGGCCAAGGACCGAGGCATCCAGTTCGGGAAACGGCCCGCGCTAACAGATGATCAGGTTGCCGAGTTGCGCGACAAACGAAACCAAGGCACCCTGATAAAGGATCTGATGGCACACTACGGCCTCTCAAAGGCCACCATCTATCGATATCTCGGACCAAAGGAAGCCTGAGGACGAATTCTCAAACCAAAATGGGCTGCCAAGATCCCTAAAGGGGTTTTCTGCACTCAGCCTCACTCGACCCCGACTCCGCCACATGGCTTTCCAGGAAGAGGAGCCGACCCGCAGGCTCAGCTTCACGGATTGAAAATCGCAATGACCATCGGCATAGCGCAGTACAAGATCGTCAACTTGCTCTGGAGCTTCGAGGCGTACATCGACTACCCGCTCGCGTGCAATTCGCGGATGGAGATCGAGCAGGTCGGCGAGCGCCAACGCCGCCACGCTATTTTGAAAGAAGATGCCACTCTGAGTTGCTGAGCCGCCGGATTCCGCTGTGTAAGAAACCTCAGGTGTCATTGGTCTTTTGTCAGTCTGCCAGCATGTTTCCAAAGGCAGTGCGCCGGCTCCACTGATGAGCGGGAGCCTCTGTCTGGCGCCAGCAACAATGTCGGATTCCAGGTATCATCTTCGGAAGTGCAGACTTTCACGCCCTGTACGACATGGCGGGACCCGTGAGTGCAGTCCATTCGAACAAAGCGACGGATCATTCGGACGCCACACGCTTCTCGAATTCATGCGCCTCCCCGATCCCAAATCCAATCAGTCGTCCGACGGTGAGATCGATCATGCCGCGCAAGGGATGGTTCCGCAGGAGGATCGTGGGATCCTCGGTCGCAGCCGCACTCAGCCAATGGATCACCTTGTGACCGATGCCCAGTTCGACCCACATACTGGTGTCGCTCGGCAGGCTGGTGTGCCAATCGCCAGCAGACGCCAGCAAGAATTCAAGGTGTCGGGCACGTGGCGCCACGAGCAGGGTATTCATCATGCAAAGTGCGACAAACTGTGTTGGTCCCCCTGACATCATGGGCCGTAAAGTGGCGAGCAACGGATCGATGCGATCAAATATGGCAGGCACTAGGTAGCTCTTGGTGCCGCCGAATGGATTGTGGGTGTTCATAAGCAGTTTCGCGACGAGGCCGCCAGTATCGAAGTCGATTCCGAGATCGCCAGGCTGTGCCTCCCATTTCCAGCGGTCAAGTCCGAGCGCCCGTGCGACCAGTCGTTCCCTAAGTGCCGCCGGACGGTCAGGCGAGCGTTCCGGGTCGTTGAAGTACCAAACGTCAGCGGCATGGACAAGCGTCTCGCAGACGTCGCCGAATGATCGGTCGGGCAGACGCTCGACTTGGCAGACAAGCTCGTCGAAATCCTGGCTAGAGCCGGTGAGCATTGCTGAAGCTACCAACTGATAGAATCGGCCGTTCCATTCCTGCGGCGCACGGTGGAACTCTGCTGTTTGCGGATGACCGAGACCATTGGCCTTCGCTGACCAATCTGAATATGCTTCGACAATTTCGGCGCACCACGAGGGAGAAAGTGCCTCATCAGTCACGAGGCCGAGCCAACGTGCCGCGGACTGGCTGTTGACATGGATCGACTCAACGGGCTCGCGACGCACAGTGGCTGAAACGTCATCGCAACTTCCACCCGGCACTCGGATTCGGCTGCTAATTCTTGGCGCAGGCTCCTCATCGGGGAAAGGCGGCCAAACTGGTTCCTTTCCGCCATCCAGCCAAGCGAGTTCGGCGCTGACCGCCGCTTGATCTTCCGTGCGCTTTTTCTGTTCTAATGCCGCGGTTTGGGCTGCGTCCTCGTCCCAGCGGCGCCAGTAGAAGTGACTTGCCTTGAAGCCGATCCGCATGAAGGACTTGAATATCCTGGGATCAATCTTCTCGATGATGCTCCGTGCATTCGCAATGGCCGAGGCCGCAACGCCGTCGTCGCGACTTGCCAATGCGAGCAGCTTGTTCCGATCTTCTTTTCGTCCTGCACGCCGCCAGAGGTGCAGCAGCGCAAGTGTAGCGAGAGCCGGGCCGTTGTAATTTAGCTCTCTCCCGCCACAAAGCTGGTCACTATCCTTGGCAAGCGTCAGCGAAATTACCTCGCGCACCCATGCCTCTTGCTCGCCAAGCAATCCATCGTCGCCATCGCGTGCCACAAGCAGCGCGGTAGAGATCAGTTGCAGCGAATTTGCGTGCAGAGTATCCGGCTCGCTCGTGTCAGGCAGTGCGCCTTGTGCATGGGTCGCGGCTTCTCTTGCAACTTCTGACGATCCTCGTGAGGGATCACGCGTCGCGAGCGAGACGCGTGTCTCGATCTCGGTCCTTCTCAGATGTTCCGAACGCAATTTATCCAGCCTTGCAAGATGATCTGCCTCCGCTCGAGGGGACTGGTAGGTCCGACCTCCTTCCGCAGATGTCCAGTTTTCTGGGTTGACGAGGTTGCGCGCATAGGCGCCCATGAATGCTGGATCGCGGAAATCCGCGAGCTCATCGTAGGTGCCAAGTTCAGCTACCGCTTCGTCAAGAAGTTCCCTGACGCGATTTGACGGCGCATCGTCTGCGAGATAGCCGGGAAGCAGTCGCTCAAGAGGGATGCCGCGGGATGGTTTGGCCTGCAAGTCTGACAAGCGTACGCGCCCTTTCGGTTCATTGCCCACAACGAAGCGACCGCAATTCACGTCATCACGGATGCTCCGCTCTCGCTCGATAGCGAGAAGCTTGGGGCTGGAGACGAAAGGCACGAGAAGCTCGCGCGTTTTGGGCCAGTGCGAGATCAGAATGTCGACCGCGACGAGGAGATACGCGGCCGGGCTCGTGGTGTGTCCAAGCGTGTCCCGGAGCACGGCCGAGACATCGTCGCCCGCCTCGATCCTCTGGTGCCCCCACGCTTCGAGCGCCATCAATGCCGAGGCTGTGGAGTATTCTCGCGCTTGGTCGCGAGACCAGAAATAGGTATGCGTCCAAGTGAATGATCTAGGGCCATCCTCGAAGCTGAGTATGATGCGGTTGTCACCGGGTGCCCCACCGTTGGAGTGGAAGTCGACGGATTCGTTGACTAGCCGGCGGATCAGATCGAGGCCAACTTCGGGTGCCGCATCCAACAGGTCCAGGAATGGAGCTTGCGCCGGCGATGGCGGCAGATAGCGGGTGTCTTCGTGCGACAGAGGTCTCTCGTCATAACTGCGTGTCCGACGCCTGGTGTCCTTTGGCTCGACCAGGGATGCGATGACTAGATCCGCCAACTCTTGTGGCGCGGACTTCGCGATCACGGCACTAAGCGTTCGAATGTCTTTCATCTTGTCGTGGTCTGTCTCCTCCTTTAGCGCCCGCAAGTAGGCCTTGAGCTGATCGGGTGCCCACGACGACAGGAGAAGCGCCATCTGTCTGAGTTTTTCTGCGATACGGCGGCGATCGTCACGGAACGCAAAATCAGCGCCCGTGCCCTTCGGAATTGTGACACTCGCTCCCCGCACGTCCAGCTGCAATAGCCAATTGAAGAGCATTTTGGCAGTCGGGGCACCAATCACTGGCGAGTTGGCGACCCAATAGAACGTGACTTCTACCAACTGGACGACTGGTGCAATCGCTCGAACCGGCACCTCGGCGGCGTGCCGGATACACCACTGCAGCAGCCACAGGCTGGACGAGGTCGCCGCGAACCGCAAAGTTAGCGGGACGCTTGCTTCATCCAAATCCTTGAACGGGATGTCCTTGAACAACTTGGCCGAAGACTCGGTCTCAACCGCGACGATGGCGGCTGTCAGTTCATGGAGCAACTCGCCGTCGCCGGCTAACAGCGAAACGGTGCAACGTTCGAGCAATGCGGGTGAAAGTTCGGAACGGACGATGGCCAGCAGGGCGTTTCTTCGCCAAGAGCCATGCGCGACCTCGGGCGACAGATTACCGAGCAGATCCAGCCATTTCTCGCAATCGGTCTCGTTCTCCAAGGCGAACCGCGCGGCGAACTCGATGCCTCGCGCTACTCGCGGGGAGGCTGGAACGCTGAGATCGAGCTTTGCCATGGTTGCAGGATCTTCAGCCAACCGTGCTCCGACCGCCCAGTCACGCAGCACGTCGTGGTAGAAGCCGAGCCGATCCCAGCGAATTTCCCTCAACGATTGCGAGTGAACAAGGTGCTGTCTTGCTAGGCTGTCTCCGCGCAATTGAATGAAATCACGACCAGCGATGGCTTCGCCAGCAAGATCCGCGATAAGTCGTTGTGCCGACCGTCGACACTCCGGTGGCGCGTAATCGCCGCTCTTCCACCAGCTTTCTGCAAGTGCGGCTTCTGTCCGGATCGTTGCAGATGCGGGGACCTTCATCAGTCGGGCGAGACGATAAAGGTTTCGGGATATGCTGGCCGCGGGATGTCCCGGCGCCAAGAGCGCACGGAGTTGCGGCGCTTGCTCGACGAGTGTTTCCACCTCTTCGTCTTCGAGTTCCGAGACCGTCACGATCGCAGGTGCGCCGAGTGCAGAAACCGCATCTTCCGCAAGCCAGTCGTCGCCGTCCGCTCCGAAATCGCTTCTTGTCGTCACAACGACAGCAAACCCGTCGACCGTGGCAATCTCACGGAGCAGATCGTTGACGACACGCTGCCTAGAGGGCGAAGCAAACATCTCCAGACCGTCGATGAACAGCGTGCCGCCGCCACAAGCAGCGAGATCACTCAGGAAATCCTTTGCCGTAGAATTGATGTTGAGCTGGAGAGCAAGTGCGCTCCATGCCCCTTCAGGTGTATTGAGGGGGTCCAGCACAATTGCGTGCGCTTCACGCGCTACACGACGCGCCAGCGTACGCAAAACAGCCGACTTGCCAACACCGGCGTCGCCCCTGATCTGGACAAGGCGGTTCACGTCGAGCGCAGAATTCAGCTCCTCGACCGCCTTTGTCCTCGGCAGGCTCACGCCTGCAACCGAAGTTCCGATATTCAGCAACGCTTGGCGGGAGAGCTCGGCTACCTTTGCTCGTGCGCCCGCAAAATTTCGGTCGCCAGAAAGCTTGAAGCCTAGGTCGAGAAGCCGTGAACGGATATCTTCGCGAGTTAGCGAACCGCCCGATTTTGCCGCTTCGATCGAGATCGCGATCAGGGCTTTCCAGAGGGCACGCGTCCTTGTTGCATCTTCCGGCGCGAGTGCCATTCCCGCGAGCATCAGCGCGTGGGTCCTGGCAAGGGGGGAGCTAGACTCAAAATCGAACTCGAGAATCTGAAAGCGGCGGATTATGTTCCAAAGTTCTTCGTCCTCGTCAGGAACTCCGGCGTCAACAAGGTTGCCGCGGAACGTCTTGCCGAATGCTCGCATTTTCTTGCCAGCGACCCCCTTCGTTTCCAGCCGTTTGAAGAAGTCCTTTCCATTCTCCGCCACGCATGCCCACTCGAGAACGTCTTGATATGGTCCGGAGATTGCGTGGCTGGTGCGCTGGGTGGCAACTGCCATGAGTTGTGCCGCGTCCTCCTCATTGTTCACGGCAGAACTGGCGATTTGCCTGCAAACCTCCCTGAAAGCGGTATCTTGGGCGGCAAAGGTGATGGTTCGCTTGGATTGGACTTGCAGCACCATTTCACCTGCGTTTGTCGTGCCGTGAAGGATGAGGTCATCTAGCGGAAATCCACGATCAGCGCCTTGGTAGGCAACACTGTTCAGGCACGCTCCCGGTAGCCCTCTCGGTTCTGTGTCCGCGAGCATCGCCAATAGATAGAACGCGCCGAGCTCACCTTCTATGTAAACTCCGGCACCTCCGCGACCAGCTGGGCTAGAACTTGACGAGTGTTTCATTGTGGATTTCCATGACATTTTTGGGTCCATTGACATTCAATTCGCCGCGACCACGCTGGCGACGAGACGAATCGCCGCCACGAAGCTCTCGTCTGCCTTTTCGTGCCCCGTCGCCAACACACGGAGTTTCTCGATCCTCGCAAGGAGATTCTCGATCTGGTGCCGCCGCCTTTGCATCTCGCGATCGTGCTCCCATGGCTCTGTCCGGTTCCGTTTTGAGGGAAGGACTGCCTCCGCCCTGCGCGCCTCGACTGCCCTGAGCAGCCACTCCGCGTGAATGCCTTGTCGCCGATCAGGGCCACGAACGGAAGGCCCTCCAGAAGACCCGGCGCGCGCTAGGACCATCCGGACAGGGACCGCCGGCAAGGAAGGGAGCAGTACTGTCAGGGAGAAGAAAGGTCGACGTGATCGCGAGTCCGGGCCTCGGGGACCTCCGACGCAACACTCACGGCACCAGGGCGCAAAATCGGAGAGCTCGCCTGTCCCCTCGCAACTTCTGCAAAGCAGCATCGTTCTATATCTGATGGGGCCATTCAGGAAGAATGGCAATGCGAGAGGTCGAAGACATACAGGCTGATCCAGGCCGTCGACGAGGTCCTCCCGTTCGTCAGGAGGTTCAAATTGCGCTTATTTTTCAGGAGATTTGGACCACTCCCGAGATTGCCAGGTCTCGACCAAGAAGGTCGCCATTGAGCCAGCGAGATTGACCGCAAGCGCAGCGTGGCGTGGAGCCGGACGAACCGGATTCCGTCCTTGCCCGTGCGCGTCGCCGATCCGGTTCCGAATCGTCCCAAGATTCTGAACCACGGTGTAGCAACCTCCCAAGATGGCTTTGAATGCGTGTTCTGTATGTTGTGACGGTGCTAAACTCAGAACGTTGGCGACTTTGCTGTAGAGCTTGGGAAGATCGTCGCCGGAATAGCTCTCTCCCGAAGCATCAAGGATGTTCTTGCATACCGTCTCCAAAAGCGTTCTTGCGGCCGTGATCGCTCCCTCGGGATCCCCATGCCTCCGTTGCAAGGCAAGATTCCATACGCGATGCACACCATCTGCATCGAACGAGGAAAGAGCTTCTGAGATAGAGCGATCCGCTGGGAACAGGTTGCGCCCTTCCAAGTAGCAGAGAAGCGGCTCAAAGCTATCGTATATGTGCGTACGGCGGGTATCCCAAGAACCAGATCCCGAAGCGACGCTCCTTAAGTGTCCCCAAACCTGATTCTAATCACGGCATGTTCTGATGTAGTCAGGCAGCAGGTCGCTGGTCTCGCCTTCCATGAATTCCCTACGGAGCTGTGCGTAAACGCTCTCATCGAGCGATCCATTCTGCGCAACCGTAATGATCATGTTCTGAAGGAGTGACGCCTTCTCTAGGCGGTCTTCTGGAAGATCAGGCGTTTCAAATTCAAATCCGTACACCATCTCTCGATCTTCCATTTTTGTAGGGACCAGTCACGCGTTCACCATTGAAGTGAATTATGTGAGTTGAAACCGCGCACCAGACTTCCCTCTCCCTGGAGATTGTCAAGTTCAGGCGGCAATGGGCAATGGTGAGCTCAGTTTCATAGTGTGCAATTGTCATGCGCCGTAAAGCCATGCCCGGTGCGTGGGCGAGACTTCCAGGCCGCAGGAAGCGCTACATTCTTGGCCAGTGCGAGGGAAGCATCGAGTCTCTCCTTAGACCCGATTCCGCACCGATGCGGTACTCTCCTCCATGCGTAGCGCGATCTGGCCGCCCGGGGATCCGGACGGCATGGCAGGCCACGGGACCGAAGGCAGGCAGCGGATTGCGGACGTGTTCCGCACCGGACCGGTCCTGAAGCACAAGGACACCGCGCCGGATCCGCGGTTCGTGGACGACGTCCTCGGGCACTGTTGCAAAAAATGTGGAGCACGGTGTTCTTGCTGACTCCGGGATCACGCGCGATCCAGCTGTAGCTTCGTCCGTCGCTGACGGCTTGAAGGACCTGTCGCGCGCACGCCTGTCCGGTTTTGGCCGCTGTCCCCGCTGGCGGCCAAGCTTCAGTCGAGCCGGAGGCGGCCTGCCATGCTGGAAGTTCGGGTCAGAACAGCCGGCATCTTGACGGATTGCGCTTCAGGGACTTGAGCAGCTCGTCGGACGTAGGCCGAATCTCCCTTTCGCCAGACATCATGAGATGCACGTCGAGAACTCGCAGCTGAAATGCCTTGCAGTTCCCGGGCGGGAGGTCTCTGTTCTCCAGATGCCTTTCAATGTCCTGCAGGATCGCGCATTGGAGCTTTCGGACCTTTTTCAGATACTTCACGTAATCTTGGGGCTCCTTTTTCGCGGCCCCGAGTTTGACCAGGCCTTTCCTAGCGTAGCTGTCATAGGCGATGAAGACGTCGGGCCGGGAGAATGCGGCGATCTTTGACAGGAACGAGCGATGACGATTGAAACCGCAGTCTTTCATTTCGTCCAGCAGACTTTCCACCCCGGAGCCGTCCTCCCTGTCGGTCAGCCTCCTGACGCGATCGTTCTTCGGCATCCAGCTTTGCAATTCCCTCTGCTTTTCTCTGCTTTCTCCACGCAACAATCCGTATCCTCGGACGAACTCCTTGAACCGCTCCGGGCACTTGTAAATCGGCAGCTCTTTGGGGCAAGCATTAAAGCAGTCTTGCCAGTGTTCCCAGTTTTGGGCAGCGATGAAGGCCGCGACCTCCAGCTCACATTCGTGCGGCCGTGCAATCTCTTGCGTCATGCCAGGTCTCCTTTCTCATGAATTGTTGTCTCTTGCCGGGTCGTGCGAGTATGCGATCCTCTGCCGAATGTCACCCCGCATCCACTGCCTGAAACGCTCGCGGACCAGAACTTGGATGCCGAGCCGCCGCCGCCCTGCGTCGACCAAGATGCGAAGCCAGGCGCAGGTCCGTGCCGGAAAGGTCATCTAACGGCCCTGCATCCGGGTCGGCGGTGTCCACGAGGACTTCGACTTGACTCTTGTGGACAGTCTTTCCCTCCTTGCGCTCGCGAGGACCGGGATTGCGGAAATTCGCACGACCACATCGACGGTTTGCGGCTGAAGATCGCCTGTGGCCCGCATGATCGACCGGCAGCGACCGTCAGGACGGCATGCCCTGCGAGCCTGGCAGGGGTGATGCCACGCGACCTCGCGGTCGATTCGGGGGCAATGTCGGCCCCCGATTCACTTTCAGGCGTTACGGGAGCCAGGCCGCGGAAAGGGCTGCAATGCACCAGCGGCGAGCGAGGAGCTTGAGCACGGAGTTCATGGAATTGAATTGCTTGCAGTGTGTTGCGTTACACGCTACACGCGCGCGATGAAGCTCCGACGAACTGCGATGGTCTCGCCGGTTCCTGCTCTGGGCTGAGGGTCAGCTGCAAGTAGAGAAGGTCGACGCCATGAAATCGCAACTCAAGGAGCCACCGGCACATCCAGGACCGTACATCAGGCAATTTGTCCTTCCGGGGGACCTCACAGTGAAGGACGCCGCCAAGATGCTCGGCGTTGGTCGCCCGGCCCTGTCCAGTCTCCTTAACGGCAGGGCGGCACTCTCTCCGGACATGGCGATGCGGATCGAGAAGGCGTTCCAGGCCGATGCCTCAGCCCTTCTTGGCATGCAGGCGCGACATGACGAGTTTCTGGCGCGCGCCGTCGAGGACGACATCGCAGTCCGGGCCTACACGCCTGCCTATCTTCAGGTCACGGCCCTTCAGATCGCGGCATGGGCCGACAGCCTCGATGCCCGGGAGCAGCTCCCGGCTTTGCTGCGCACACTTGTGCACTCGACGGGCGCGAACCTGACAGCGGCGGACTTTCCCGCGTTCGACGAATCCCAGCGGAAGGGCTGGGACGGCCGGGTGACTTCCGGGTCGGTCACGCCCTGGATACCCAGCGGCCAATCGGGTTGGGAATTCGGGTGCGACAAGAATCCGCAGGCCAAGGCGAAGGCGGACTATCGTGCCCGGACCGGCGCCAGTGGCGTGCCCGCCGGGGAGCGAAAGTCCACGACGTTCGTGTTCGTGACGCCGCGAAACTGGCCGGGCAAGGAGAGCTGGGCCAGCGAAATGAGGGCGCGGGGCGAATGGAAGGACGTGCGCGCCTTCGACGCCAGCGACTTGGAACAATGGCTGGAGCAATCCGTACCGGCGCAGACCCGAATGCGTGAGTTCCAGGGCGCGGCCGCCCAGGAGGTCACGACGCTGGGCCAGGTTTGGTGCGAATGGGCCAAGGTCACGGAGCCGGAGTTGCCGAAGAAGCTGTTCGTTCCGGCTGTGGAGCGACACCGGGAAGAGATCGAGAAATGGCTGACGGCTCCGTCAGGCGATCCCTTCGTCGTCACCGCCGACTCCGTTCTCGAGGCGCTGGCTTTCCTGAGCTGTGCATTGGGTCGAGTGGCAGAGTCATGCCTCGGCGCATATGAGCGCGCAATCGTCATCCGTTCGCTTGCGGCGTTCAGGACAGTCACCGGGATTTCATCGAGTTTCGTCGCGATTGTCGCCTCCTCCGAGGTCGAGGGGGCCTTAGCAGGACTTCACAGGAAGACCCACACCATCATCGTCCGCAGCCGCAATTCGCTCACTGCCAACGCGAGCATCGCGCTTGACCTGCTGGGCCATGAGGCGTTTCGCGAGGCGCTGCGCGATACCGGGCTTGACGACGCGCGGATAGAACGGCTCGCACGGGAATCCGCGCGCTCGCCGACCGTCCTCCGGCGGCGCCTCGCACAGGTTGACGGCGTGAAGGCCCCGCACTGGGCCAACGACGACAGAATCGCGCCATCAATGATCCCGTTCATGCTCGTTGGCGCGTGGGATTCCAGCGTTGAGGCCGACAAGGAAATACTGCACTGCCTGACCAACGGACTCGATGAAGATGTGGAGCGAACGGTCGCGCGGCTGCAGACGCTGGACGAACCGCCCGTCTGGTCGATCGGCCATTTCCGCGGCGTCGTCTCCAAGATCGATGCGCTCTACGCCGCGCATCGGGTCCTTACGAAGCGGGACCTGGAAGACTTCCTGTTCGCTGCCGAAGTTGTCCTGTCGGAAGAGGATCCGGCTCTGGAGCTGCCTGAGGACAGGCGGTGGGCGGCCAACCTGTACGGCAAGAGCCGGCACCATTCATCCGCCTTGCGCCAAGGCCTGTGCGACACGCTCGTGCTTCTGGCGGTGCATGGCAATGCACTCGTTGGCGACCGCATGGGGATTGATCTAGAGGCCCGTGTCAGTGGCGTTGTTCATTGCTTGCTGACCCCCTCCGCCGCGTCGACTTGGCTGTCGCAGAAGGACGAATTGCCGCAATACGCCGAAGCCGCGCCGGACACGTTTCTCGACATCATCGAAGCGGACATCGACAGCGAGGACCCGCAGGTTGCCGAGCTGTTCGCGCCCGCGGGCGCGGGAATCTTTGACGACTGTCCGCGCACAGGCCTGCTCTGGGCGCTCCAGCTACTTGCCTGGAAGCCGGAGCGGCTGGTCCGGGTCATCGCTGTCCTCGCCAAGCTGTGTACATGGAAGATCGATGACAACTGGATCAACACGCCCATTGATGCGCTGGAGTCGATCTTTAGGTTCTGGATGCCTCAGACCGCCGCTTCGCTCAGCCAGCGCAACCGTGCACTGGAGACGCTTGCCAGGAAGTTTCCGGAAGTCGGCTGGCAGATCTGCGTCGGCCAGTTCGATCCGGGGGTGACCACCGGGCATCCCGGCTCCAGGCCGCGATGGCGCACCGACGCCCAAGAGGCGGGTGAAGTCACCACGATTGGCGAGGCGCAGGACGGTCAGCTTCACGCAATCAGGCTTGCGCTTGATTGGCCGACGCACGACGAGCGTACGCTCGGCGATCTCGTCGAGCGACTTGAAGTCCTGGATCCCGAACACCGCCGGCGCGTGTGGGATCTCGTTTCCGGCTGGAATGACACGGGTCCGACCGATGCGCGAAAGGCAGCGTTGCAAGAACGGATACGACGCTGGGTCCTGACCCGGCGCGCCCGGCACCACGGGCTTGACGAGGCGGCGAGGGGGCGTGCCCGCCAAGCGTGCGCAATGCTCGAAGCCAGGAATCCCGTGACGCGTCATCAGTGGCTATTCCTGAGCCATTGGGTGGAAGAAACGGTCGACGAACGTGAGGACGAGGATCTGGACCACGACAAAAGAGAGGAGCGCATTGCCCGCCAGCGGCGCGAGGCCCTGCAAGAGGTTCGGGCGGAGAAAGGGCTGGACGGAATCATGGATCTTTGCCGGTCTGGCGACGCCTCCAGCGTGGTGGGATGGCACATGGCCGAAATCTGCGCCGGAGTTCAGGAGGCGGCGGACTTCATCGAGGAACTCATGGGCGGACAGACAGAAGAGCACCGGGACAGGCGGCATCAGTGCATCTCCGGATTCCTGGCCAAGTTCGACGGGCCGGAACATGACGCCGCTCTCGCGGAACTGCTCGCGCGCCTCGGGTCCGACGAGGATGCGAGCGTGAGCCTGCTCTGCTGCGCGCCTTTCGACGGCGGCACCTGGCAACACGTTGACCGGCTGCCGGAGCGCCTCAGGCAGCGGTACTGGAAGGAGGTGTCCCCCAGCTGGAGCCGCCGTCATGAAGCGCTTGAGACAGCGAAGTTCGTGGACGAGCTGCTCAATGTGGATCGGCCGCGCGCCGCTTTCGATGCCGCCCGCCTGGATTGGCGACACGTGGACACTCCGCGACTGGTACGCCTTCTGACAGAGGCTGCAACCAATGGGACGGAGCCTCCGACCCGCTACAGGCTTGAAGGTCATTATGTCTCGAAGGCGCTAGAGATGCTTGAAGAACGTGGCGACGCATCCAGGGAAGATCTTGCCCGGCTCGAATTCCTGTTCATCAAGGCGCTCGACCGTTCCGAGCACGGGATTCGAAACCTGGAGGCGCAGCTTGCGGAAACGCCTGCCCTGTTCATGCGGGCGCTCGCACTTTGCTATCGGCGCAACGACGGTGGCGAGGATCCGGCAGAGTGGCGAGTGCCCTATCCTGACAACCGGAAAGCGGTCGCAAGCGCCGCAGACGCTCTCCTTGCAAGAGCGAGCCGGATTCCCGGAACCCGACCCGATGGCAGCATTGATCTCAAGAAGCTGCGGGACTGGCTGGACCAGGTGCGCACTCTTGCCCGCGAGCACGGTCGTGCAGGGATCGGCGACGAGATGATTGGCCAGCTGCTTTCCCGTTGTCCGTCAGGTGCTGACGGCATCTGGCCATGCGAGCCAGTGCGCGAGGCCATCGACGGACTCGGATCACAGGACATAGCGACCGGCATGCGCGTGGGAATCCGGAACGCACGCGGGGCGACTTGGCGGGGCGATGGCGGAGCCCAGGAACGCGGACTGGCGGAGCGATATCGCAACTGGTCCCGAGAAGTGGCTTTCGAACACCCCTACGTCGCGAGAATGCTGGAGCAGATCGGCGCCAGTTACGATCAGGAAGCCCATTGGTGGGACAGTCATGAACGCGTGAGCGATCGGACAGGCCACTGACGGCAGATGGCCGGGCTCCATGCCTGTCGGGACCGGGAGACGCTCGACCAGAGTGGTGCAGCACGGTGTTCACTGCATCGAAAGATAGGACGTCAAGCACATGGAGAGCACCGCAAGGTGTTCACGCTCCGTTCTTCCTTAAGGTAATGGAGAGCACCGCAAAGCGTGGGGCAGTTGCTGAGTTTGGTCTCTGACGGCACGTTTGTGTCATGGCCGCGTTACAGGACATCGTATGCCAACAGCCTTTGAAAACAGCATGGCCGCATAACTACCCCACGCTTTGCGGTACTCCCCGCCCACATCTTCGAGGTCACGATGGGTGCCAAGTACACGGTGGATGGCCACAAGTCACTGGTTGAACCAACCGAGTCAGACAACCTCAATGATGGCCTTGGGGAGCCCAGCGCAGCGTGGGTTCCGATCCCCGAAGCCATTGCTACAGCCCTTCGAGTGCGACTGGAGGCCGAACCGCCCGAGGAGACGAACTGCTGAGACTTAGGAGAGCACCGCCTATCTCGTGCACGAGATTGGCGGTGCTCTCCTACCAACAATGCCCGTGCTATCCCGAACAATGCCGAGCGAGATCGCTACGGAGAGCGGGTGTCGACCGCGTTGATCGAATCCACGGTCAACACGGTCGTCGGAAAGCGCTTCTCGAAGACACAGCAGATGCGATGGTCGAAGTCGGGAGCCCCCTTCATGCTTCAAATCAGGCTATTGACCGAATGGTTGCTTGACCCCGGAGTCTTTGGTGGTTACCAAAGTACATGGACTCCGTTACTTGTCTGGAATTGCCGTCATTCAGTTGCAAGAGGAAGAACTTGGCTACGTCAAGGGCGAAGATGTTCATGAGGAAGTCCGAGGTAGTCTCGCAGTGCGCACGCAAGACTTACAAGCTCCACGATATCCTCCGGTTGGGCTCTATCGAGAACAAAGTGTCGGAACTGCACTTTTCCATCCCTCGTAAATTCTCTATGGGTGCGCCCGTTCTGTGATTGTGAACTCAGGATCGCATTGGGAAACTGATTCTGGAATTCGTCGTGGAGACTTTCTGGCAGCAAGTCTTCGATTTCCCAGTCTAGGTTGCAGTACTTCTCGTTGAGTGACCGCGCACGATGCTCGACTTCCGAACCAGGATCGCCATTCGCGCGGGGCATGTTGGGATGGAGCAAAAAGAGATCTTGATAGCGGATCACCCGTCGATCAAACTCGCAGGCCCAGCGTAAGGCGCGCCTGCCGGCACGGTCGTTGTCCAAAAGACCAATGAATCGATAGCGTTGCTTGCCTTCGGCATCGACATCTACTTCTGCAAGCTGACGAACGGCATTGAGTCGACGGTTGACTCCGTCCACTCCACCGTCTTCTCTTTTCCCGGCCGCGACCACGGCAAACCCATCGCCGAAGATGTCGCGAGTACAATTCGCCAACCAGAGGTTACGTGCATGGTATAGCAGCGAGGCATCGCTGGTACCCTCAACGATGACATTGCTCTTGCCAATGTTCCATTCGATCTGGTGAGCCCACGATTCGACGATGCTGCTCATGGGATCACGTCGCGGTCAGCGGACGCAAGAAGGGGCCATTGTGGCCGAATGAAATAAATCCGGTCAACAACACTCCGGGCCGAATTCTCTCCTGTCCAAATTCTCGCGAACGGAAAGGAACTTGCTCACTTTGCATTTCCCGAACACGGGCGATATCTCGCGCATCGCCTCTAGCCGCGATCGTCGCGTGAACTTGTTGCCGATCTTGCCCGCTTCGTGCGGCTAGCCATCTCAACCGCTGCGGGACCTCAACATAGTGCCGACCCTCTCGCCAAAGTGCACGCAGGCCATGAAACTGTCGAGCTCCCTCATGGTGGCGACCAACTTGGTGAAGGAGGATGGCTAGTTCCAGTCGCATCTGTGGAGTAAAGACACCATGGCTCTCTTCAAGTGCTTCGAGTAGTTCAAGTTGTAGTGCAAAGTCACTCTGCCGGTCCATGCACGCGAGCAAATAACGCAACCTAACAGCTTGGGGATTGCTCAGGAGCAGTGGATGTGCAAGTCGCGTTGCCGCGTTGAGTCGGTTTTCAAGTGGATAGTCTGCCAATTCCATCCCCTCGAACCTCGCTACTCCGTTAGCAAGGCATTGAAGTGCTGTGACAATCGCATCTCCGGGCGTGCTTGGCTCTTTAGTCTCAGAAGTCACGTCCGCAACCTCAAGCAGGATGTCGAGTGCACGGTCGGCTAGTCGAGCGAGCGCACGCTGCCTGGATCCAGCCATGCCCCAAAGCATGGAACCATATACAAGGCTTAGTACTTCTATCGCATTTCCCGCCGCTGCTTCCGGATCACCTTGCGCTCCAACAAGGAGGTCTCGTGCATAAGTCTCGATCACGTAAGAGTTGTCAGGGTTCAGCCGATATGCGCGGCGTGTGGCTTCCTGAGCTCTTGAACGGAGCTGCGCTACTTGGTCCTCTGGTGCCGCGCAGGCCATCCGTGCCTCGGCCAAGTCGTGGTATGCGTGAGCCAAGGAGTTGAGCAGGTTTACGTCTGATTCCTCGCCGTCCTGATGTTCGATGCCCAACGCCATCTCGATGTCTTTTGCGGCTCGCTCCAGAAGTGTGACCCGTTCTTCATTGGAAATCGGGAAAGTATCCGCGTCCCTTGCAATGCGCCGTCGGGAAACCGCAGCGTGATGAAGGAACGCACGGCTGGTAGTTCGGAAGGCACGAGGCATGCTATCCAAGGCGTCCAGCGCCTCACGCCAGTACGAAGCGAATAGTGCGTGACCGTGGTCAGGATCGATTTTGAAAATAGTAGTTGCAAAGGATTCAGCCACCTGACGCAGGTCGTTCAGAGCCAAGTCCGGATGGGCTGCGATTTGCTTTAGCACAAGTAATCTCAGGTGCTCTGGGTTCTTTGCCTCGGAAAGACCTGCCTCCTCTCGAGCAGGGTGATCGTAAAAGAGTCCCGTCAGGATGAAACGACCGAGTTGATCGTGCAGGAGCGCCCAAAAGCGGCGCAACTCATCCTTTATCTGAACTAGGCCCAATGCGCCCAGTTCAGATCGCAGGTCTCCTAGCTTTGTAGATGTAGGCCAATCTTTAGAGTTTGGCAGGAGGAGCTCAGGTAGGGCCTGGCGCTCGGTGCTCATTGCCGCAATATCTATGATCGCACGCCGCAACTCGGGGTCGGTCACCCTTTCGCGAAACTGGCGATATACCCAACTCTGAACAGTTTCGCTCAAGTCAAATTGTCGTTGAAGCCAGAACGACAAGACTATCCAGAATGCCGCAATGCCTGGATTTCTGTCAACCACCGACCGCTGGAAGAAGTTGCGCCACTCCGATTCTTGTCGCCCCGTTCCGTGTTTCACGAGGTAGCGGTTGAGGTGCCGGCCAAGGTCAATTGCATCCTCTTCAGCAATTTCGTGCGTCAGATTGGTCAGGCGTTCGAAACGCCGATCACCATACATTGCGAGTGGAAGAGTGGGACCCGTGGCAACGACTATGCATGCACGCCGACCAGAAGTTTCAATGTCGCGGGCGAACGCAACAATTTCTTCCTCTCGGCCCTCCCACTGTTGGCGGTCGAACACGATCAACCATGGGACTTCATAAATTTGTGCGTCTTCTCGCTTTGTGGAGTCTGTGCCCGCGGCTAGGCACCGGGTAATAAAAGACGCTACCTCAAGCCCGCTTGGAGTGAAAGGAGTTGGCGCGGCGAGCAGTACCGGATAGCCTTCTGCGGCGAAAATCCAAGACAGGTCGCGAATGAAAGTTGTGGCCCCGGCTCCAGACTCGGCTGAGACAAAGAAAACGCGATTGGCTTCCGGCCCTTCCTTGTCCAGCCTCCGCAGCGCCCGCTTGATACTCTCTTGGGCCTGTTGGTCCCTTTGCCAGGCGATACCGGACGCGAATGGCCGCCATGAGGTTCGCGGATCCTGGAAGAAGTCTTCCACATCCTTTGCGTGAAGATCCTCGGGTAACAATGGAAACAGCAAATTCTCAGTCATGAGCTCGTATCGGCCAAGTAGCGGATGTTCGGGATCATCGAGGCCAGTGACGTCAATGCTGTGCAGGGCGCCGCGAAAGTCGCGCTGTCTTAAAATGAGGCGGTCGTCGCGGCTCTCCGTATATCGCTGAACAAGATCGCGTGCGAGCGTCTCGGACGTTACCGAAACTAACCCGACGGATTGCACTTCCAACCTCGACAGCCAATCTGCTAGTTTCGAATTAGCTTCGGGGTCGTCGCTGACCACTGTCAGAAGGCAGCGGAAGCCATCATCCCAGATCTCAGCGATCTCTTCCGGGATTGATAAGTTTGGTCCGCCGAGGATCACAAGATGCTTTATTGTTCGACGCTGCAACTCTCCTATCATCGTGAGGCGGCGGGTAATCGCTGCGAGTCCCGTGACCGGGGCGGAGGCATCGCGGTTGAGCAAGAAGATCGGTAGGCTTCGGCGGGGTAGTGTCACATCGGCTGGGTTGGTGTCGACAACGTGAATCATCCCACGACGGCGCACTAAGGGACCGTCAACCCGCTCTTCCGAAGCTTCCAATGCAGAGACTAGGCTTGGGTCAGACGATTCGCTAAGGACGAAGGCCCAAGGTAGGCCAAGCAGCTTGGCGGTCTTGTCCACACCAACCGCTTCGGCAAAGGAGTTCTGAAGCCAAACCGCAGCATCACGAGAATCGAGTTCTCCCAAAAGTGCCGTCGAGGCCTCTGCTTGCATTAGGATGCGCCCAGTTTGGCTCATATCTGCCACTCCATCATCTAGTGTGTCGTCCCTTCTTGGCGTCGCGAGATGATCGCTCGGGGCGGCCCCTCCAAGCTCTAGCCAAAATGCTGTTTGAATTCTTGGCCGCAATTCCAACGCTGCGCCGCGAGGCCCCCACCATCAATTGCACCCTTGAATGCAGTGAGTGCGCGGTGTCGGCGAGATTGTAGAGAATTGCAAGACGCTTGCACTATTTTAGCATTGAGGTTCCGTCAGTCAGCAGCAGCGCTTGATCGCTGCTGGCAAGAGAGGTTGCCAAAGTCCCCTGGGATGCAAGCCCGAGCCGTTCCGCCCGATCAAGGAGCGACTTGACGGAGGACGGATACCAGGTCGCGCGTCCACGAGGCGTCGGCACGCGCATCTCCTCGAGCATGTCGCACATCTCCTGCAGGGTGACGTCCGGACCAGACGCCCGCATCGCGGCCACCAGCGTCGGCAGGCGGTCGTCCTTCCGCCGCATGGTGGCTCGTTCCAGAACGGCCTCTGACAACAGCCCCTCGGCGACGAAGGCCTTGGCTGCGCGCACGAGGCGCTGCAACGTCCAGCGCCGCGACTCCGGAAGGCGAGAATTCACGACCGCCAGCACGTCCTGCCAGGGCATGTCGGGGCGCAGCCTGCGCACGTCCGGCACCCAGTCGCCTGCGCTGCGGTTCAGGCGCTCCAGGAACGCGTCCCGGCGCGCCAGGCGAAGGCGCGACAACATCGTACGGTCGCCCGACACCAGCCCCGGATTGCCGCCCATGCGGCCTTCGGCACGGGCCGCGGCGAGGCCCGACATGGTGCGCTCGCGGATCAGCGCCCTCTCGAACTCGGCCATCGCGCCCAGGATCTGCAGCGTGAAGCGGCCCTGCGGCGACGCGGTGTCTACCGGATCCCCCAGCGACCGGAAATGTACGCCCCGGGCCTGAAGGGCGGTGATCGTCTCGAGGAGGTGCAGCAGGGACCGGCCCAGCCGGTCGAGCCGCAAGACGACGAGCGTGTCACCGGGGACCAAGCGGTCGAGAAGGTCGGCCAGGACCGGACGGGACGGGTCCCCGCCGGAGGCGCGTTCCTCGGCCACGGTCGCGCAGCCCGCGGCCCTGAGCTCGCGAAGCTGCGATTCCAGCGTCTGCTCCCCCGTGGAGACGCGCGCATACCCATGCAAGGCGCCTCTCTTGGCCATCAAGCCACTCCTGCGCTGGTTGTGGGATTGCTGGCCGAACCCAGCAGAATGCGAGGATGTCCCTTGCAGCTCGCAGATAGGCAGGATTGCAGCATTGCCGCGCTGCACGACTTCATGCATGCGCCAATTTCGATCATGGTCTCTCCTCCTGACCTCGAAGCGCCTTCCGTAATGGGGCCCCACCGTCAAGCACCGAATCCTGTGCATGAGCGGCCACAAGGCCCGAATCTGGCAAAAAATGTTCCGGCGCCGGCGGCAAGGGGCGCGGCGGTCATGCCGGGAGCGGCGTTGGCTTTTGGTCCGGAGCCGGGGATTGCCTGGTTCGCCGAAGCGACCTCACGAGTCTGGCGAGGCGAACCAGGCAATCCCCGGCGGGGTCGAAGCCGTTCAGGTTTCGTCCAAGGCCTTGCCTCCATGTTTCCGGGAAGGTCCACGTCGCGTCCGCCGCCGGGCATCTTCCTTCCGTCCGTGGTCAGCTCGTTGGCCGCCTACATGATGCCTGGTCCAATCAGGTCCCCGAGTGTCCATCTGCAGATCGTGCTCGAACGCGACAGAGCGGTTCGGCAACGAGGCGCTTCACGACATCATCGGGGACCGCGTCCCGGCAAGGGGACGTCCGTGGACGGGCCGCCTCTCAGGAGGCGGAGCCCGCTCCTTCCCTCTTCATCACAGGCTGCGGATCCGATGCAGCGATTCTCATGCCGGATCGGGCGACATCGCCGCCGCGCGGGCGAAGCGGAACTCCGTCCCGTCCAGCCACATCCGGAGAAGCACCACGCCCATGCGCCGGGCAAGCGCGGTCGTGGCGCGCTTCTGGCCACGCCTCCCCGCGACGCGCAGCGCCCAGGCCTTCAGCCAGCTCATCCTCTTGCCGTGGTGCAGCATCGACGTGGCGGCCTGGAAGAGCGCCGTGCGCAGCGCGACGTCACCGGCCCTCGTGATCTCGCCCGACACGTCTCGCTCCCCCGACTGGCTTCGCTTCGGCGTCAGCCCCGCCCAGGCGCCGATGTCCCTCGCCCTTCGGAACCGGGACGGGTCGTCGACCGCGGTGACGAAGGTCAGAGCCGTGACCGGGCCCACACCGGGCATCGTCATCAGCAGCCGGCACGTGGCGTCCGACCTGGCGAGGATCCTGACCTTCTTCGTCATCATGGCCAGCTCGCTCCGCATCTGCCTGCGCAGCCGCAGGATCGGCCCGACCGCGTCCGACAGCATCGCGTTGTCCGCGGTCAGGTCCCGGACCCGTTCCTCCCAGCGGCCCTTCGAGACACGGCCGAGCTTCAGGCCGAAGTTGCGAAGGATGCCGCGCACGGAGAGCTCGAGCCGCGTCAGGCCTTCCACCAGCGCGCTGCGCGAGGTCAGCAGGGCCCGCTTCTCCTGGGACGCGACCGACTTGCAGTGCACGGGCTGGAACCAGCCTATGCGCAGCAATTGCGCGATGCCTTCAGCGTCCCGCCGGTCCGTCTTGACCGGGGCCGACTTCAGCGCGGACTTCACGCGCTTCGTCTCCATCAACACGGTCTCGAACCCGGCCTCGCTGAGTCCCTTGTGAAGCCACTGCGACTGAGGGCCGGCCTCCAGGCCGACCGCGACGATGTTTCCAGACAGCCCGCGCATGTGCCCGGCGAGCGATCCGGGATCGGAAGGCACTTTTGCTTCGTTCACTGTCTTCCCATTGGCGCCGATCGCGCAAACCGACGTGCTTGCCAGCGACACGTCCAGTCCGATAAAGATTTCCATTGTCGTTGTCCTTTCTGTTGCAATGTGATCGAGAAGCGTTCCCTCCGGAACGCCTCCGCCGCTCACAATAGCACATGTTGTGTGCGGCAAGGACAACGACACCAGACCAACGACCTTTCGAACCCGACCTGCGCCAGCCTGATTCGCCGCCCCATTACGGCATCTGCGTCGGTCGTCTCCGGCTTTGCGTGTGAGACGCTCTTGGGAACTTTGAATTCCCGCCTGGAGCGTGTCTTGCACCCTGCCCCGCCGATTGGGTTACAGGCCCGTCCACTCCCCGTAACACTGAATTTACACTTTTATAAGTTCCATTCAAATGCCCGTTTGTAAACGCATGCAACTGCCTGCATGCCGGCAGGCTGACCCCGTGCGCCATCATCAAGGCGTTCGGCACGATCCAGATGGTGGACGTGCATCTGCCCAACACCGACGGCCGGCACCTTATCCTGCCGCGCAACACCCCACCAAGGTAGAAGCACGATCTTTCGCCGCACCAACTCGGCATGACCCTGTTGGAACAACGCGTACCGCGTCTCTCGTCGCTACGGCGTGCCACTCGCTACCCGTCGGCAGTCGTGTAGTGCCGACCTTTCGCGGTCGGACGCAAGAAATCAAAGGGTTACGGCCCTCATGACCCGAGAGTTGCGGAAGTCGGGCTATCGCCCACGCTGATGCCGCGGCCACCCAAAGTGCAGGGACTGGAATACGTCTCGGCGACTGACCAACAAATCGCGGCCACCGAACCGCGCTCGCGCTTTGCGCCCGGCCGGACAGCCACAATTCCGCACCTGCGCGCGTGTTTTGACGGCGTGTTGATCGGAAGAACTCTGTCGGCATCCAGAATCAGAAGACCATTGAAGAATTCGGCGTATTTTGAGGCTTCTTTGGTTGCGGGGGTAGGATTTGAACCTACGACCTTCAGGTTATGAGTTTTGCTACTTATCGGAGACTCACGAAGACAGAAAGTGCCAGATCAGCCTTGTGACTTTGTAAAATTGGTGTTTTCTCGCTTTCTCTCTCGTCAGCCTTGCCCGGAAGCATACCCCTGGATTGATTCAATTTGTTTGCCATTCGTTTGCCAGACTGATACGGTGACCCTCGAACTTCAAGAGGAAACGCACCCATGGCAAACCGCATCTCCAAGCTGACCAAGCGTTCAGTGGAAGCCCTCAGGGCGAACGGCGCCGATGCCGTCCACTGGGACGGCGAACTCACCGGCTTCGGAGTCCGCGTCCGGAAGTCGGGCCGCAAGAGCTACGTCCTTCAGACCCGCGTCGGAGGCAGGCTGCGCTGGTTCACCATCGGCCGCCACGGGCCAATGACCGTCGACGAGGCACGGACGAGCGCCCTGGAGATCCTGGCCCTTGCAAGGAAGGGAATCGATCCCCGCGAGGGGAACGCCAGGCCGGGGGCGGAGCCGGTCATGAGCGACCTGGGAAAGCGGTTCCTGGAAGACTACGTCCCGGATCACTGCAAGCCCAGCACGCAGGGGGAATACCGCCGGTCCGTGGAGATCTTCATCAATCCGGCGATCGGAACTGTCCGGGTGTCGGACGTGCAGCGCAAGGACATCGCCGAACTGCATCACGGCCTGCGCAAGACGCCCTACCAGGCGAACCGGACGCTCGGCGTGCTGTCCAAGATGTTCTCGCTCGCGGAGGTCTGGGGGTGGCGCCCGGACGGCACCAACCCCTGCCGGCACGTGAAGCGCTACAGGGAAAGCCCGCGAGAGCGGTTCCTGTCGCCGGAGGAGACGGCACGGCTCGGCGAGGTCCTGCGCGAGGCGGAGCCGGAGATGCCTTCCGCCGTCGCCGCCATTCGCCTTCTGCTGCTCACCGGGTGCCGCCTCTCGGAAATCCAGACCCTGCGCTGGGAGCACGTCGGGGACGACTGCATCGAGCTTCCGGACACGAAGACGGGCGGGCGCGTCGTGCCGCTCGGTCCCGAGGCCCGCGCGGTGCTGGACGCCCTGCCCCGCAGCGAGGACAATCCCTGGGTCATTGCCGGCCGGCTGCCGGGCAGCCACCTGACGGACCTTCAGCGGCCCTGGCGGCGCATCCGCGCGCGCGCCGGCCTGAGCGACGTGCGCATCCATGACCTTCGTCATTCCTTCGCCTCAAGGGCCCTTGCGCTCGGCGAAAGCCTCACGATGATCGGCAAACTTCTTGGTCACACGCAGGTTCAGACAACCGCCAGATACGCTCACCTTGCCCGGGATTCGGTCCAGACGGCCGCCGCGAAAGTCACGGGCAGCATCGGCGGCGACCTGCTGGGAGAGCGCAAGTCTCACGGGTCCGCGGCGCCGCGATGAACCGGGCAAGCTCCCCTGCCCGACCGGGATCTGGCAAGCGCACGTAGACGGATGCTCTTGGTGCGGATGATCAAAAAGCGATCAGAATCGTTGACGTGATCATCGGCGCCACATTCGGTGCAAGAGGTTTGGCCCTTGCTCCAAGGCGATCGTCCTTGCTTGGGTCTGGGGACAGAGGGCCAAAGAGCGACCAGGCTTGTCGCGACGATAGGGCAGACTGACAGAGAGATTCGTGATGTCGCCGATGCAGGAGGATTTCTGCAAATGGTCACAGTGGAACGGTTTGGCGTTTGCAATGGGGATAGCTCTGTTTTCGGCGGCGAGCTCCCGAAAGGGCGGTCAAGCTCCGGAGTCTCCAAGATCAGCAGACCTTCATCTTACGGTGCAAACCGTCGTCAAAGGTCGTTCGCACCAGGAAAGCCGGAGCGACATTTCGTGCGCACTTCAATCCTGAGCGCTGCTATCGTGGCCACTACTCGAAGCCGGGCATCTTGCAGTTCGCCAATCGTGCCGGCTTCTACGGTTTCGTTAACGATAACGGAGTCACTTGGACCGTCCCTCGTGTGCAAGACATCGGGCGCCACAAAGTCCTGGTAGGTGGCATGGCAGACACGATTTCGGAAGCCCGCCAGAATCTGGATTTCCTGCACAAGATTGGCGTTCTCCTGATGGAGGAGGCCGTCACGCTCTGTCCACGCTGCCTCGAGCGAGTGGGCCAAGCCGCAGAGAGTGTCGGACATGTTCTTGATGAGACCTGCACACCAACTTTCAACTTGTTGGTTCGCGTTCTTCGTTTCGTCGACGCTTGCGTGTCCAGTGATTACGTAGAGGGCTCTCGGGAGAAGGTCTTCAAGCATGCCGAAGGTTGCGACGGTTCGACCAATTTCCTCCCATAGCCGGTCTTGGCAAACGGGCGGTTCGTGGACCGGTGTTGTGGGCACCCTTGCTCCAAGTTTTTCGTAAACGTCCATGACACGTGTCTTGATGCAAGTCAGATCATCAAGCGAGGTCATTTGCTGATGCTTCCCGTCCATCTCCTCACCTCTCGGAAAGAAGCGGACCCTTGCCAATTCTGAGGTCTCGAACGCTATCCAAGCGCCATGACGCAATCGATCGCGCGGCCTTCGCAGTGCTTCGATCTCCGTCAGGAGTCCGGCCAACTCGGGGTTGCGGACGCAGCCCGGATCTTTCAAGGTGGCCTGAATGGTCGAGTGTCCGGTGAGCGAGCGCATCGCAGGCGAGAGGGCACGTTCCAGCAACGAGAACGCGCCTACAGTTCTTCCCAACTCCTCCCACAAGTCTTTGCTTCCGCGATGGGTGGGCCAGTCTGCGGGGAAGTGAAACTTGCACTGTCCAAGGACCAGCTCTTGGCTCTCCTGGTCATTCAATCTTTTCATCCTGGGATCGAAACGTGCCTCGACAATTGATGTGTGGGAGCGCTGACAGGCGGTTGGCGCGTTGTGTCTTGCCGGGCATATGCGGGAATTCGGACGTGCGCCAGAGACGCGTTTGAGCAAGCACGTTTTGCAGATCACGACTGCGGACCTGGCGTTGTCGGACTCTTGCGAGCCACCAGCGTGTTCCTCCTTGCTCAGAGGTGCGGAGGCGTTTCTTGCAATGCCTGGATCCGAACGCTTGATGCTCGGACTGGATGCGTCGGGCAACCCCTCTCTCGTCACATGGCTGCACGTCCTGATGCCGTGAGCGAGCGAAGAGCGCGGTAGGCCGGCGGCGGCACCGAACACGCGTCCGTGATGGCACGGGCTCAACTGGACCCTGTGGCCCACGCGATGCGTTTGACCTTGACGTCCGCCGTGTACGGGGCGTGTCGAAACCAAGGCAGCACGGCTGTCCTGGTCACGTTCCGCGCAGCGAACCCGCCGTCATCATCACCACATTGCACTTCGCTACGCACCGGCACGCCGCCCTTCCGGCGAAAGCTGAATTGGCAAGACACCTGTTTTGGTCAAGATCCGTGCGGACAGGGCCAATTGACTCTCGCCTTTTCTTCACCGCCCGACAATTGTCTTTTTTGGCGACGTTGCGTCAGAAAATGAGGTGCGGCAGTTGCGAACGTGGCGTAAGTTGTCTTCATCAGATCGACGTGCCCATGATCGAGGAAGACGGAAGGATACACTTCCTGCTCTTGTCGGCGCTCCTTTCAATCAGTTGAAATTCAGGAGCCGGGATGCCTGACCTGTCGCGGCATGGATGGCCATAGCTGACCGTCCGCCCTCATTTCGGTGGAGGCGTGATTCATTCCCGGGATGCCTTCCTGCACTTCCTGGCTGCCTGCCCGGAGGCCCGTCAGGCGGCGACCTGCACCACCGCCGCCGTGCATTGCGGAGCCGGCACCGGGTCGCCGTGCTCGCGCAGGCTCTCGATATGCAGAGCCATGGCTACACCAATCTCGCGGATCGCGTCGTCTCGGGTCGCGCCTGTCGCCACGCATCCCGGCAGGTCGGGCACGTAGGCGGCATAGTTCCGCGGCGCCTTTTCAATGACGATCATGTATTCCATCAGGATCCTCACTTCTTCAGTCCCGCCTGTTTCATGATGCTGGCCCAGGTTCCAGGCGGGAGGTCGTCGCTGGCCTTGCCTGCTATCGTCACGGTCCCAGGCTTGCCGGGATGCCGGTACTGGCGATGGCTGCCCCTCATCCTGATCTGTGACCATCCCTCTCGTTCGACGAGACGGATCGCATCACGTACCTCGGGCATTCGACACAGCCATCATGTATGACACCAGACGTACTCCTTCGCCGCAGACCCTACCGGGATCAAGACAAGGTCCTGCTGTTCACGGCCTCCTGTAGCGCCCTGACCGACTTGAACATCGGAAACAATCGCATCTCGGCAAGGTCCGCACTCGTTGCTGCCTCGGCCTGATCGAAGGTGAAGCCCCTGGCCATGAGTTGGCGCGTCATCGCCAATGTGTCGAAGGAAGGGTCCGCCATGCCGGGAAGCTAGCATCGCCCGGATGCAGCTTCAACCTTTGCCGCAACCAGCCGTCAGCGACGGGTTCGGGGCCCTGACGCGGTTCGAGAGCCCCGCGACTCGTGACCTGCTGGCCGATGGAGACTTCGCGCCGCCTGGTGACATTCGTTCATCCCCGGGCAATGGTCGACAGGCTGAACCAGGGAGAATCGACGTGCTGGACGTGAAAGGGATCGCCGCCTGGCCCGGAAAGACGATTGATGGCGACTATCACCCCGCATTGTGGCACATGCTGGATGTCGGCGCGGTTGCAGACTGCCTGATCGGGAAGCGCCCGGTCACGGGATGCGTCTCCTGGGACCAGGCGATCGTGCTGCTGATCGTGCTGCACGACCTCGGAAAGTTCAGCGAGAGCTTCCGTGACCAGATCAAGGGAGTTACCGCCCGGGCGGAATACCATTCCCAGTTGAGCTTCGTGCTTCTGCAGCGCCACGACAGCCTGCTGGGAGAACTCGTCGGAGGTTCCCCGAATGCGAGGCGTTCGCTCTGTGCGGCTGTCGCCGGGCACCATGGCGGACCGCCCGAACTGGATGACGGCCGCGGCATTCTCGAGCGACGATGGATGACCGCAATCGGAGAGCAGGCCGTTGAGGCGGCAGCCGATATCATGGCATCCGTCCGCACGCTGTTTTCCGAAGCCTCGCTTGAGGGACTTTCCGCCAGCGAGGCGAAGGCGCTCAGCTGGAAGGTCTCCGGGCTCACGGTCCAGGCGGACTGGATCGGATCGAACACCGATTGGTTCGGTTGCCAGCCGGTCGACATTCCTGTGGCGAGCTACTGGGCCAATGCGCGCGTTCGCGCGACGCATGCCGTCGCGGAAGCCGGGTTGCATCACGCAAAACCTCGGGCGGACGCGCAAATCCTGCCGAAAGAGGCATTGCCGCGCCCGATGCAGAAGGCGGTGCGTCGGATCGCCTTGCCCGAAGGGCCTGCGCTGGTGATCATGGAAGACGCTACCGGCTCTGGAAAGACCGAGGCTGCGCTGATGCTCGCGTCGCGCATGATGGAGGCTCGAATGGGCGACGGACTGTTCCTTGCCTTGCCGACCATGGCGACGTCGAACGCCATGCTGAAGCGAGTCGAAAGGGTCGCGGCGGACCTGTTTTCGGGACGGCCGTCGCTCGGGCTTTCGCACGGGCGGGCGCGGCAGAACCCGCAGTTTCAGAGAATCCTAGGCAACGACGGTTCCGATCCCGGCGAACCCGTGACCTGCGGGCAATGGCTTGCAGACGACCGTCGACGGATCCTTCTCGCGGATATCGGCGTCGGGACCATAGACCAGGCGCTGATGGCGGTTCTGCCGACGAGGTTCAACACTCTGCGGCTCTGGGCGTTGTCGAACAGGATCCTGATTGTAGACGAAGCGCACAGCTATGATCCGTTCATGGAGGAGGAACTGCGTTCGCTCCTGAGATTCCACGCCATGCTGGGCGGCTCGGCGATCGTGATGACCGCCACGTTGCCCGGGAAGATGCGCGACGGCTATGCCGAGGCGTTTCAGCGCGGGCTCGGAATGCGGCAGCCCTCGCGTGTCGAGGGAGCCGCCTACCCGCAGCTGTCGGTGGTCCACAGGCAAGTCGAAGCCTGTGCCCCCGCCCCGGTGCCGGAGACCTGCCGGAAGATTGAGGTGGAGCGTGTCGACGTCGGAGCGGCCATGGAGCGAATCCGGGAAGGCGTTGAGCAGCGCGCCGCCTGCGTGTGGATCCGCAACGCCGTGGATGATGCCATCGCTGCCGTGCAGGCGCTGGCGAGCCGGGGAATCCCGGCCGATCTGCTCCATGCGCGATTCATGGTTGCGGACCGGCTGCGCAAGGAAGAGGCGCTGCAGGCGCGGTTCGGTCCGGACGGAACCGGGCACCGAGGCGGAGTGCTGGTGGCGACACAGGTCGTCGAAGCCTCGCTGGACCTGGATTTCGATATGATGATCAGCGACCTTGCCCCGATCGGTTCGTTGATCCAGAGAGCGGGAAGGCTTTGGCGGCACATGGATCTGCGACCGGTCGAAAGCCGGCCGGTTCCGGGCCCGGCACTGCAGATTCTTTCGCCCGACCCGGAAGCGGTGGAGGATGGCCAGTGGCTGCACAGGGTGCTGGATGCCGGTGCGTGGGTCTATCCGCTGAGCGATCTGTGGCGCACGGCGCGCGCCGTGTTCGGGGCCGGGGCGATCCGGGAGCCGGGCGGCCTGCGCGACCTGATCGAGGCGGTTCATGGTCCCGATCAGGAACAGGTGCCGGAAGCCTTGGGACGCGCGGAGCAGGACAGTCTCGGCATGCTGATGATCGAGCGGCAAATGGCGAAGAACCAGTTGCTGTCAACCCACTGCGACGGCCAGCTTCTCGACTATCTTGCGGCTGCGCAAAAGGTCTATGACGACGAGCGACTGGCAACCCGTCTTGGCATCCCGCAAGTGACGCTGCGGCTGGCACGGGCCGGTGAAGGGGGCCTCGAACCGCTTGCCGACAGCTGGGAGAATTCCGAGGTGCAGATGTCCCGCGCGCGCTACGAGAAGCTTGGCGGCGTGGACCAGGAGACACCCGAGATCGTCAGCTTGAAGTCATCCTGGCCGGACTGGAAGCGTTCTACGATCCAGATCGCCAAAGTGGGGAAGGGCGGCGAGATATCAAAAGGGTTGCGGTACGATTCAGATTTGGGCTTAATCACGGCACCTGCGAAGGTATGACCCTCCAATGCTGAAAATGGGCGAGCCGATGGGTGGGACGTTCCCCGCATATGCGGGGATAAGCCAATACTGAAAATTGGAGAGCGCGAGAGGGTTGCATTTGGAAGTGATTCGGCATATGGGCGAAGCTGAGGGTCGGACGTCCGATGTTCGACCCTCAGCGTACAGTCCCTAAGCCCAAGCCCTGTCCCGAGCATATCGGGGCAGGGCCACCCGATCAATGAATATTCGAGCGACATGCTAAACCTTGTTTCAGACCCATGGATTCCGGTTCGCCGACGTAACGGCACGGCCGTTGTCCGTCCTGACCAGATCGCCGATCCGGACGTCATGGGGCTGGCCTGGCCGCGCCCGGACCTGAACCTTGCCTGCCACGAGCTGCTGATCGGCCTCGTCTACCTGGCTTGCCCGCCAAGGGACGAAGACGCCCGGCTCGAACCGCCGGACCAGGCGACGCTCCGGAAGGCCCTGGCCCCTCTGAGTCCGGCGTTCGACCTGCTCGGGGAGGGGCCAAGGTTCCTGCAGGACTTCGAGTCGCTTGAGGGCGAGCCGAACCCGACCGACATGCTGTTCATGGACTCCGCCGGCGGCAGCACGGCAAGGAAGAACGCCGACCTGATGGTAAGGCGGGATCGTTACGAGGCCCTGCCCCTGCCGTTGGCGGCAATGGCGCTCTTCACGTTGCAGGCCTTTGCGCCGTCGGGTGGCGCGGGCAACCGCACCTCCATGCGTGGCGGCGGTCCGCTGGTCACGTTGGTCCGTCCCAAGGTCGAGGGACTGTGGCCGCTGATCTGGGCCAACGTGCCCTTTGGCGCGGCGATTCGGCCGGACGAACTGTCCTGCCTGCCCTGGATGCGGCCGACCGAGACTTCGAACGAAGGTCAGGTGGTTGTGCCCGAAGGCGATCAGATGGACGGCCCGTCGCCCGAGATGTTCTTCGGCCAGCCGCGCCGGCTGCGCCTTGTGGCGGACGGCGATGGAATCACGGGCGTCATTCAGCGGCCCTACGGCACGAACTACGCCCATTGGGTGCACGACCTTTCGCCCTACTATGTGGACGCCAAGGGACAGACCCTGCCGATGCACCCCCGCCCCGGCCCGTTCGGCTATCGCAACTGGCGGGGAGTCATCCTGCAATCCGAAAAGCGCCATCGTCCGAAGAACCTGAAGCGGCATCTGAGGGTTCCCGGCGCCCCCCGGGTCGACCTGATCGTCGCCGGCTGGGCGATGGACAACATGAAGCCGCTGGATTTCCTTTGGTCGGAGCAGCCGGTCTTCCCGTTGACGTCAGACGCGAAACCCTCCGCGATCGCGATGATCGAGGCCGCCGAGCATGCGGGATTCGCGCTGGCGGTGTGCGTTCGCGACGGGATGGGAGAGAGCGAAGCCGCAACCGGCGCGGCGGACGCGGCAAGACTGGCATTCTTCGACCGCACGCAGCAGCCCTTCGTCGACCTTGTCGCCGCGCTTTCGAACGGCGCAAGCCCCGACCACGGGGCATGGCTGGGAGAGATGCGCCGCGTGGCGCTGGAGCTGTTCGACGAACGTGTCCTGCCGGGCCTGTCCGAATTGCAGGAGACACGCCGCGGCAAGGCGGTGGCGGCGCGCAAGTCGCTTCTGGGCGCGTTCACAGGGCATGGCGGGTTGGCGAAGAGGATCTACCAGGCGCTGGAGCTCAAGCTGCCTGCAAGGCCCACGAGGAAGAGGAAAGAGGAATGAGCGAGGAACATCCTTCTATCGGGGAAGTCGGCATGAGGTGGTGGCGCAGCAATATCCACGCCGATACGGGCCGTGCCCGCAAGGCGCGGGCCGAGTTGCGCCGCGCCGGCACGCCGCTGGCAGTGCTTGGAGTTTCGGCGGTGCACGACCTGAACCGTGACCTGTGCGACGCAGCCCATGGGCTGCGCCACCGCGCAGACGGGCCGGACCGGCTGGCATTGATTGCCGTCGCACTGGCCCATGTGAAGGAACCGGGAGCCGCTGCCGCCCGCCGATTCGGGGCCGGCGATCCGCCTCCCCTGAGTCCGATCCGCTTCAACGCCCTGATCAGGGCGGAGGCCCCGCGCGACCTGATCCGTCCGTTGACGCGGGCATTGGGAATCATCGGCGGCAGCGTGGACGTGCGCAAGCTGGCGGAGGACCTTTACTGGTGGAACGAACGGACCCGCACCGAGTGGTGCTTCGACTACCACGGCGCGGCGGACGCCAAACCGTCATTCGAGGATGAGGAGACCCGGACATGAGCCGATTTCTGCAATTGCACTATCTTACGATCTACCCGCTTTCGAACCCGAACCGCGACGATCAGGGGCGCCCGAAGTCGGCGACCTACGGCGGGGCGCCGCGGCTGCGGATTTCCAGCCAGTCCCTGAAACGCGCGGCGCGCCTTTCGGACGTGATGCAGACGGATCTGGAGGGTCACATGGGCGAGCGGACCCAGCGAATCGGCGAGGTGATCCGCGATGCGCTGGCGGACGAAAGCGTCGACGGCGATGCGGCCGCAGACATTGCCGCGAAGGTGGCGGACGTGTTCGGCAAGATCGACGAGAAGGCGAAGGATGCCGGTCACATCCGCACCCGCCAGCTGGCTTTCGTGTCGCCCGAGGAGCGCGCATGTGCGATAGACCTTGCTCGCAAGGCCGCCGCAGGCGAGCCACTTCCCGACATCAAGAAACTGAAGGAGGCCGTCCTGCGCCGTGCCGACGGGGCGGCGGACGTCGCCATGTTCGGCCGGATGCTGGCCGACGACCCGGACTTCAACCGCGATGCGGCGGTCCAGGTGAGTCACGCCCTGACCACCCATCGCGCACTCGTGGAGGATGACTTCTACACCGCCGTGGACGACCTGAAACGTCCTGCCGAGGACGCGGGCGCGGGTTTCGTGGGCGATGCCGGATTCGGTTCGGGCGTGTTCTACACGTACGCTTGCGTGAATGCCGCATTGCTCAAGGAGAACCTTGACGGCGACACGGCCCTGGCAGCGCGGGCGGCGGGCGCTCTGGCCGAGGCGTTGGCCACGTCAACGCCCTCGGGAAAGCGGAACTCGTTTGCGCACCAGACTTTCGCGAGCTTCGTCATGGCGGAAAGCGGCGACAGCCAGCCCCGGTCCCTGGCGGGCGCGTTCTTCAGGCCCGTGACGGGCGATGACCTGCTGGAGGCTTCGGTTGCCGAACTCAGGAAGACAGCCGGGGCGCTGGATGCGGCGTATTTCGGCGGGGAGTCAGAGAAGCGCGAGATCATGGACGTCGCAAAGGGCGAGGGCAGCATCGGGGCGATCAAGGCATTCGCGATGGCTGCGATCACGGATGACTGAATACCTGGTCCTTGCCCTTGTCGCGCCGATGGGCGCCTTTGGCGACCTTGCGGGGCATGAACGGCGCGGGTCGCATCACTGGCCGGGCCGCTCCGCGCTGCTGGGCCTGTTCGGCGCTGCCCTCGGCGTGAGGCGGGACGACGGGGAAGGCCAGGCTGGACTGGCTTCGTGGAGAACCGCCGTTTCGGTGCTGCAAGCGAGCGAGATCTGGCGCGACTTTCACACCGTGCAGACCGTGCCATCGGCCCGGATCAAGCGGCCCGAGACCAGGCGGACGGCGCTGGAAGCGCTGCAGCGGACGGACACTGGGATAATCACGCGGCGGGAGTACCGCAGCGACTGCGCCTTCGGGGTGGCCTTGTGGGGTGGGGAGATTCGTCCCTTGGAAGAGGCCTTGAAGCGCCCTACCTTCACGCCCTACCTGGGCCGGAAGAGCTGCCCCCTGTCGGCGCCCATGGACCCGAAGCTGGTGGTGGCTGACAATCCCGCCGAGGCCTTGGCCCGGATAACCCTGCCGCCCTTCCTGAGCCTCGATCCGGCCCAGCCCCTGCTGATCGCGTCCGACGAGGAGCTCGGCAACGGCTGGACCGAGACGCGATGGGATGATCCGCTCGACCGCGAGGCCTGGCATTTCGGCCAGCGCGTCGTGCACGTCTGCAGGCCGGAGCCGGACGCATGACGCTTTACCTGTCACGGCTGACGTTGAACGGCGACGCCTCGGCAAGGTCGCTGATGCCGCTGTTGAATCCCGATGATCCCGCGATGGCCGCGAATGCCCACCACCGGCTGATCTGGCACGTGTTCTCCGACAGCCATGCGCGGAAGCGGGACTTCCTTTGGCGGCACGACGGCAAGGGCCGGTTCATGACGCTGTCGGCGCGGCCGCCGGGCGAAAGCGGTCTGTTCCTGCCGCCGGAAGTCAAGGCGTTCGAACCGCAGCTGCGGCCAGGCGACAGGCTGCGATATGTCCTGCGCGCCAATGCCACCCGGACACTACGCGTCGATCAGGGCCGGGGCCGGCGGGTGGACGTTGTCATGGACCTGCTGCACGAGGTGCCGGCCGGAACGGGCCGTGCAGAGGCGCGTCCGCGGCTGGCCGCCGAGGCCGCCGAGACGTGGATGAAGGAGCAAGGGTGCAGGAAGGGCTACAAGCCCCTGTCAACCGTCTCCGAAGGGTATTCCACTCTGGAGCTCGGACGAAAGCGGCGCGAGGGCGCGACCTTCGGGATTCTCGACCTGAGCGGAGAGATCGAGATCACGGACCCTGCCTCATTCCTTCCGGCGCTGGCACAGGGCTTCGGCCGGGCCAAGGCCTGGGGCTGCGGGCTGATGCTGATCCGCAGGGCGCGATGAAACTGCCGGGGCTTCCGCCGCCCAAGCCGATTCCTCTCAAGGAAAGGGCGGCGATGGTGTTCGTGGAACGGGCGCAGATCGACGTCAGGGACGGCGCCTGCGTCGCCATCGATGTCGAGGGCGTGCGCACGCACATCCCCATTGGCGGAATCGCCTGCCTGATGCTGGAGCCCGGAGCCCGAATCAGCCACGCCGCCGTGGCGCTGGCAGGAAGGGCGGGCACTCTGGTGACCTGGGTGGGCGAAGGAGGCGTTCGGCTGTATTCCGCGGGCCAGCCGGGCGGGGCACGGTCCGACAACCTGCTGTGGCAGGCGAAACTGGCGCTGGACGACAGCGCCCGCCTGCGCGTTGTCCGCGCAATGTACGCCCGCCGCTTCGGGGAGGAGCCGCCTGCAAGGCGCTCCATCGACCAGTTGCGCGGAATCGAGGGACAACGGGTTCGCCACGCCTATGATCTTCTCGCCGACCGCCACGGGGTCAAGTGGACCCGACGCAAGTATGACGTCACTGACTGGGGCAGTGGCGATGTTGCAAACCGTTGCCTTTCTTCGGCCACCGCCTGCCTGCACGGGCTTTCCGAGGCCGCCGTGCTGGAGCGGGATACGCCCCCGCCATCGGCTTCCTGCACACGGGCAAGCCGCGCAGCTTCGTCTACGACATTGCGGACATCTGGAAGCTGGACACGGTGGTGCCGGAGGCTTTTCGCGTCGCCGCGAAAGCGCAGCAAGGCACGTTGCAGATGGCCCCTGAACGGGCCGTGCGTCTGGCGTGCCGCGACGCGTTCCGAAAGTCCGGCTTGTTGAACAAGATCATCCCCGGCATCCATGAATTGCTGGAGGCCGGGAAACTGCCCAGGCCCGACCCGCCGCCCGAGGCGTTGGGGCCCGCGTTCGAGGAGGAGACAAGCGGCGATGCTGGTCATCGCGGTTAACAACGCGCCCGCGAACCTGCGTGGCCGGCTGGCGGTCTGGTTGCTGGAAATCCGGGCGGGCGTCTATGTCGGGCACTATTCGGTGCGTGTGCGCGAACGCATCTGGGCCCAGGTCGAGGCCGGGATCGGCCAAGGTGACGCGGTGATGTGCTGGGCCTCGCCCAATGACCAGGGCTTCGACTTTGCAACCGTGGGGCACAATCGCCGCATGCCTCGCGAGTTCGACGGGCTCAAGCTTGTCAGCTTTGCGCCGCTGGAAGCAGCCGACGATGGAACTTGAGATTTCAGCACTGGTCGCAAGGTCCGGTAAGAATCCGCGCTTGAGAAAAGTGGCGGAGTTTCAATAGACTCCAGACAGAGTGTTCCCCGCGCTCGCGGGGATGATCCGAAACAACCCACGCGGTCCATGTATGCTTTCCCGTGTTCCCCGCGCTCGCGGGGATGATCCGGGAGTCGTGTTCGGCGACAATCCACTTTTTCAGTGTTCCCCGCGCTCGCGGGGATGATCCGTTCGACACGTGGGAGGCTGCGTATGGCCGTGAGTGTTCCCCGCGCTCGCGGGGATGATCCGGACCGGCATATCGGTGGCGGAAATGGGCCTCTGTGTTCCCCGCGCTCGCGGGGATGATCCGGCTCGCGGTCTGGCCTCCCCCGACCGGGGCGAGTGTTCCCCGCGCTCGCGGGGATGATCCGGCGATGCACCTGCTGCGCTGGCTAAAGCGTTTGTGTTCCCCGCGCTCGCGGGGATGATCCGCATTAAGCCTAATACCTTTTCCATCCCTCCTAGTGTTCCCCGCGCTCGCGGGGATGATCCGCCTGTTGCCAATGGCTGCTGGCACTGGTCGCGGTGTTCCCCGCGCTCGCGGGGATGATCCGGCTGCTTGCAATGCCTATGCTCCTGCCCTTCCGTGTTCCCCGCGCTCGCGGGGATGATCCGATGATCGAGATTTGCCTCTAGTCCCTTGAAAGGTGTTCCCCGCGCTCGCGGGGATGATCCGGAGGGGATCAATGCGCATACGCAACCGCGACAGTGTTCCCCGCGCTCGCGGGGATGATCCGGTTGTCCGGCTCCAGGTGCCATTCCAGGCCGTGTGTTCCCCGCGCTCGCGGGGATGATCCGTCACCGCCTTCGGTGCGACGATCGCCACCACGGTGTTCCCCGCGCTCGCGGGGATGATCCGAAAACGCTTCTGAAAACCATACTCCAACTCACGTGTTCCCCGCGCTCGCGGGGATGATCCGCATGATCGGATTTGTCGGCAGGAACCCAGGGCGTGTTCCCCGCGCTCGCGGGGATGATCCGTAGATCGTCTTCTGGCGGGGGATCTGAACGTAGTGTTCCCCGCGCTCGCGGGGATGATCCGACGCCGCGTCCGTAGTCGTTCTCGTGGCCCGGGTGTTCCCCGCGCTCGCGGGGATGATCCGGGATCGCAACCAGCGCCGTGACGCGCCGGTTCGTGTTCCCCGCGCTCGCGGGGATGATCCGCGATCCGTCCAGCTTCTAGGAGACCAGACATGGTGTTCCCCGCGCTCGCGGGGATGATCCGGCGCGACTTCGGGCGAATCGCTCAAGGTCAACGTGTTCCCCGCGCTCGCGGGGATGATCCGGAGCCCCACATAGCGGAGGGCAGAGAAACCGGGTGTTCCCCGCGCTCGCGGGGATGATCCGAACCCGTCACGAACAACGGTTACGCGCCCATCGTGTTCCCCGCGCTCGCGGGGATGATCCGAAGTCTATGACAAATTCGACTGACGCCCGATCGTGTTCCCCGCGCTCGCGGGGATGATCCGGACCCCGACATCGACATCGCCGTCGAGGACGCGTGTTCCCCGCGCTCGCGGGGATGATCCGATCCTGCAACGCCTCCACGCGTCGCAGGTCTTGTGTTCCCCGCGCTCGCGGGGATGATCCGGACTTGCTCAACGAGACGACCGTGACGCCCTCGTGTTCCCCGCGCTCGCGGGGATGATCCGAAAGGCAAGACAAAGCCGAAAACCGCGCTTGAGGTGTTCCCCGCGCTCGCGGGGATGATCCGCAATGCGGCTCAACCTCGTACCGTAGCCCCCGGTGTTCCCCGCGCTCGCGGGGATGATCCGACAAAAGGAGGACCTGACATGCAGAACGTGGTGTGTTCCCCGCGCTCGCGGGGATGATCCGGCGGTGGATATTCCGACTGATGCCGCGCTTCAGTGTTCCCCGCGCTCGCGGGGATGATCCGGATTATTGGGAAACCATCCCGACTAGTGCGGGGTGTTCCCCGCGCTCGCGGGGATGATCCGGTCCGCCGTTTCCGTCACCCACGTTGCCGCAAGTGTTCCCCGCGCTCGCGGGGATGATCCGAAATGACCGGCTCGCCCGAGATGGAATGGTGCGTGTTCCCCGCGCTCGCGGGGATGATCCGCCCCCTAGATCAGGCAGACCGCATCATCAACAGTGTTCCCCGCGCTCGCGGGGATGATCCGTTCGGCGCGGGATCGCAGTTGGCCATCATGTCGTGTTCCCCGCGCTCGCGGGGATGATCCGGTTGTCGTTCCGTACGTCGTGATCTGCGTCGCGTGTTCCCCGCGCTCGCGGGGATGATCCGCCGGCCTCGCACTCGACGCGGTACTCCACCAGGTGTTCCCCGCGCTCGCGGGGATGATCCGGAGTTCTCGCTTGAAACGTCCGGGACGACCAAGTGTTCCCCGCGCTCGCGGGGATGATCCGCGCGGGGTCGCGGACATTGGTAATGCCGCCAGGTGTTCCCCGCGCTCGCGGGGATGATCCGTGGCAGCACCGACAACACCGACCGGCACAGTGGTGTTCCCCGCGCTCGCGGGGATGATCCGGGATCGCGCGGACGGTGGCACGGGCGCTGCCCGTGTTCCCCGCGCTCGCGGGGATGATCCGTAGTAATGCTCGCCCGCCGCCAAGTGGACCGGGTGTTCCCCGCGCTCGCGGGGATGATCCGGAACGCGAGAGGATCCGGACAAGATGAAGTACGTGTTCCCCGCGCTCGCGGGGATGATCCGGTCGCCGGACTAGGCATCTCACCACGGCGTGGGTGTTCCCCGCGCTCGCGGGGATGATCCGAGGACGAGAGGGCGGAAAGGGCCATGGCCGCCGTGTTCCCCGCGCTCGCGGGGATGATCCGGCTGGACGGTATTACGATGTCGAGGGCGTGCCGTGTTCCCCGCGCTCGCGGGGATGATCCGAACAGGGCGCGGAGCCGATGACGCCGTACCGGGTGTTCCCCGCGCTCGCGGGGATGATCCGGCGCGGGTCGATTGGGAGGCGAACGTGCGGGCGTGTTCCCCGCGCTCGCGGGGATGATCCGGCAGGAGCGCGTGTATCTGGTCGCGTAGGCGGTGTTCCCCGCGCTCGCGGGGATGATCCGCACGTGGTCGGTCTCGCCCGCCGCCGTGCTGAGTGTTCCCCGCGCTCGCGGGGATGATCCGAAACCGAAATGACCATAACCCGCACCATCTTTGTGTTCCCCGCGCTCGCGGGGATGATCCGGACACCTACACACAGTACCGTGTAACAGATGAGTGTTCCCCGCGCTCGCGGGGATGATCCGGCAGCGATTGGCAAAAGCGGCGGATAGAGACTGTGTTCCCCGCGCTCGCGGGGATGATCCGGCAGCGATTGGCAAAAGCGGCGGATAGAGACTGTGTTCCCCGCGCTCGCGGGGATGATCCGGTGGTAATCCAGCCCGAGTGAAGATCGCAAAAGTGTTCCCCGCGCTCGCGGGGATGATCCGCGCCGGGACGAATTCGCGCCTTGCCTCAATCAGTGTTCCCCGCGCTCGCGGGGATGATCCGGGTGGATCGATTTCCTGCTGGACGAGCCGGTCGTGTTCCCCGCGCTCGCGGGGATGATCCGTCGTCGCCGGAGCGGGCATCGAGGTTGGTCGTGTGTTCCCCGCGCTCGCGGGGATGATCCGCGGCCAACCCGCTCGACGCCCGGTTCGCGATTGTGTTCCCCGCGCTCGCGGGGATGATCCGCCATATGACGAGGGATGGCTTTCCGAACAAGCCGTGTTCCCCGCGCTCGCGGGGATGATCCGCTCCTGCGCATGCACGTCACCGCCGCCCAGACGTGTTCCCCGCGCTCGCGGGGATGATCCGCGCCTCCGCGCCGGGATGCGGGTGCGAGCTGAGTGTTCCCCGCGCTCGCGGGGATGATCCGGCGGATCGCAGGGGCGCTCCAGCGGCCAGCAGGTGTTCCCCGCGCTCGCGGGGATGATCCGGCACTTCGCGCTCTGGATCCGGGTGGCAGATAGTGTTCCCCGCGCTCGCGGGGATGATCCGAGCGGCAAGATCCGGGTGAGTCTCGTCGCCTTGTGTTCCCCGCGCTCGCGGGGATGATCCGGAGAAGCGGGCGCTGTTCGCCGCCTGCGTCGCGTGTTCCCCGCGCTCGCGGGGATGAACAGCTCGTTCACGTCGCAATGTCGATCTCGATCGGCGTCCCTGCCGGATCCTCGCCCGGCTGCGGCGCTGAAACAGTCAGCCCTTCGAATACGGTCGGAAGCGTCGAACGCAACAGCACCTTTAAGTTGATTGACCGCAATCGATATCGCATTGGATTGAGCGGTCGTCGAAGGCGGATGCAGACACCAAGGTGAGAAGTAATGCCTTCGCCGTCCGGCCGGCTGCGGAGGTATCCCTGCGTGACGTCGTCCTTGCGCACCCCCTTCCCGAAGGTGACGACATCGACGCCCCGGTCCCGGGCGAACCGTTCCAGGCTCTCCGTGAAGCGCCGGTTCATGGGCGCCATCAGGGCCAAGGAGGGTACGCGGACCTCCCGGAAGAACCAGGCGGCGCCCGCGCCGGTCTGCAGCAGCGGGACGTAGGCGTTGAGATAGAGCCTGTCGAAGCACTCAAGCGCCAGCGTCACGTGTTACCTGAGTGCCTCTCCGGTGGAACGTGCTATGGTCATGTCCTGAACTCCGGTCGATGGGTTCCCCACACGGCGCTTTGTAGCACCGACCAAGCCACATGGCTTCATCAGGCGGGTCAAACCGCGGAGCGGAACAGCGGCCGGAGTCCTTCAACCCGCCAATGGCCATCTCGTCGGTCTGAGGCAAAACCTCGCTAGTTCATCTTTCTGGCAGTGGATCGGGTCCAAGTGTTTTTCGCATGAGTACGATACGGTTTGTGTTGGTGCCCTTGCGGTTGTTGGCCACGCCCCAGCAATTGGCCGTTTTTGTGAAGCGTTGCTGGTTAACCATCACGCCCTCCACGGCGAGCGGCAGGCCGCGGGCAGCCGTAGCGACATGATCTTCCAGAAACACCCTGCCGCCCCGCACTTCGCCCACCTCGAAGGCTACGAAGCCGCCGAGGCGAAGCACGCGTGCGATGTCGTGAAGGCTCGCATGGATGAAGTCCTGCCAATCGCCCGGGGTTCTGTGCACAGCGATTGGAACTGCCTCCAGATCAATGCCGGCAAACCAGCAGCGCAGCCAGTTGTCCGTGCGGTAGTCCACCACGTCGAGGAAAGGCGGCGAGGTTACGACGAGATCGACCGAGTCATTTTGCACGAAGGCTGCTCTGTCGGCTTCTGCCACACCTAGCAGGGCCAACGGGTGCGGTGGCGGTCGCCCGGTCGAAAGCAGCGAACGGCTCTTGCGCAGGATGAGAGCGTCCACATCGCGCCGGTGCGGCGTTTGCCCGCGTTTCGCATTGATGCGGCGCTGTCGGTCCGCGCCGACCGCCTGGTTGGGCGGCATGGTATAGACCGAAAAGAAGCCGGGGGAATGGCCTGTGAGGCGATTGAGGCAGACCATGCGCAGCCACCCGTCCACCGGGTCGAGCGCACCTGACCGCTCCCGCTCGATGAACCATGCGCGCAGTGATCCGAGGCGGGCGAGGACAGCGTCGTGGAAGAAGACGCGGAGGTCGTCCAGCAATGGTTCTTTCGGCAGCGAATTCGACGACGGAATTTCTGCCAGCCGCACGGCGATGTCTTCGAGAGCGGGCGGCGCAAGGCGCGGGGCGAGCAGCATGGCGGAGAGCGGGTTGATGTCCGATCCAACCGGCCGACGGCCCATGAGCGCGGCTTGGAGCGGCGTTGTGCCGCGTCCCATGAAGGGGTCGTAGACCACGTTGCCCGGCCGTGTCAGCCACTCGATGAAGAAGGCCGGAAGCTGTGGCTTGAAGCAGGCCCGGTAGCTTATCTCATGCAGTCGGCTCGCCTTCCGCTGCGCGGAGGTCCAAAACTCGTTCACGAAATAGGGTATACCGTTTCGCTCAGTGACGGAGGTTGACCTCCCGGCGTAGACAAATGAGGCTAGGCCCTCAGCGAAGCAAGTCATCTCGACGGAAGGTGGGAACCTCAATGCTGCCGGTGACGCCAGAGCTTGATCGCGGAGGTTCTCATGGATGTCTCTTTGCATGTATGTCGGCCTCCTCCACCGGAGCCAAAATTTAATCACGGAATTGAGGCCGTGTGAATCCCCAACGTTATTTGGAAGACAGACTATTGACGTGAACAGTTTGTCATGGTTTCGAAGTACTACTGCGTTGGTCGCTCCGACATGCTGAACAATGACTGAAGTCGTGGTGACCAACGCTTGTTACGTCACATAACCCAAGACCCCGAGGAGAACGCTTATGGGACGCAACGTGAGGCTCACTAAGGAAGCTCGCCAAAATAACTTGCCCATTTTGTGTTGATCCTGTACCGTGCTACCATGGATTGCGTGGTAGAGACTCTGAGGCACAAGTTCGAGATGATGCGCCCGGTTCTGGACGAGCGGGGGCGTCGTCTCTGGGCCGGCGTCGAGGCCAGCGCCATCGGGCGGGGCGGGATTTCGCGCGTGGCCGAGGCGACGGGCCTTTCGCGGGCCACGGTCCGGCAGGGCGTCAAGGACGTCGCTTCGGGTGCCGCGGCACCTGCCGACGGGCGTTCCTCCGACGGGAGAACGCGAAAGCCTGGCGGCGGGCGCAAGCGCCTGACGGAGAGCGACCCGGAACTGCTGTCCGCCCTTGAGCGCCAGCTTGAGCCGGTGACCTGCGGCGGCCCGGAGAGCCCGTTGCGCTGGACCTGCAACAGCGCGGCCTCGCTAGCGGCGCGGATGGGGGCGGAGGGCCGCAAGGTCAGCGAGCGCACGGTGAACCGCCTGCTGCACGAGCTCGGCTACAGTCTCCAGGCGAACCGCAAGACCGTCGAGGGACGGCAGCATCCGGACCGGAACGGCCAGTTCCGGCGGATCAACCGCCGGGTGCGGGCGTTCCAGAAGCTGGGCCAGCCGGTCGTGTCGGTGGACACGAAGAAGAAGGAACTCGTGGGCCAGTTCCGCAACGGTGGCCGCGACTGGCATCCCAAGGGCCGTCCCGTCGCCGTGCACGTGCATGACTTCCCGGACCCCGAACTTGGCAAGGCCATACCTTACGGCGTCTACGACATGACCGCCAACAAGGGCTGGGTCAGCGTCGGAATCACCAGCGACACGGCGGAATTCGCCGTCGAGACGATACGGCGCTGGTGGAGGCGGATGGGGTCGCCGCTCTACCCGGATGCCCGGCGGCTCCTGATCACCGCCGACGGCGGCGGCTCGAACGGCAGCCGCAACCGGCTATGGAAGCTGGAGATCCAGCGACTTGCCGACGAGCTCGGGCTGGCCATCTCGGTCTGCCACTTTCCGCCGGGCACGAGCAAGTGGAACAGGATCGAGCACCGCATGTTCTGCCACATCACCCAGAACTGGCGCGGAAAGCCGCTTGTCAGCCATGAGGTGATCGTGAACCTGATCGCCGCGACGACGACAAAGGCCGGTCTCTCCATTCGCTCCGGCATCGACGACAAGGAGTATGCGACCGGCATCAAGGTTTCCGACGACCAGATGGAGGCGCTCTCGATCAGGCGGGCCGGATTTCACGGAGAATGGAACTACACCCTGCTTCCCCGCACATGAATGGCCAGTTTATTTTGGCGAGCCTCCTAAGGAAGAGATTGCTGAATTGGACCGCCAAGATCCTAGTACAAGACGGGATGGCGGCTTTCAGAGCTTGTTAGTTGATCTCCAGAACCGGCTGGATCGAGATACGAACGATCTACATCTCAGCGACAATGACATTGAACGAATTCAACGCTATGCATTCAATTATGATAGGGGCGGCTGGCAGGACCGTTTAGTGCAGATTTTCGGCCAGGAACTTGGCCCAACGTTAGGTCGCGAATAGAACAGAAGCAAAGAATGGAATGGAAGCAAAATTGACAGGATCGGTGCCGGATACGCATGGTTCTTGGGGACCGCGGAACAGTACAGCAAGACACGCTACCTTGCCGCCCCCCGGAACACGGTCGTCAACCGTTCTGCGTCAGGCCTTCATTCTTCGAGACCGAAGGTTTGGCCATCCAACTTGAAGTCGCGGGCATCGGCTCGGACGAAGTCGACGACGTCTCCGGGATTGCGATGCCACTGTCCTGGTCGTCCCGGGCCTTCTGGGTGATTCACTCAGAGCTATGATGCACAACTACTATGCTGCCGAGATGGATCATGAATGCTTGATCTTAAGAGAGATGCGCAGTTGGTGGGACCATGTGCAGGAACGAGATTCAAGAGAATTCGAGGACCTGGTGTGCGCGGAACTGCAGAAATTGGATTGGAATTGCGCATCGCGGAAGACGTTCTCGGAAATCCTCGGGAGGGGACTGCGGGAGAATCCCGGAGACATCGATGTTCTGGCTTGGCGCTCGGATGGTCGGATCGTTGTAGTTGACTGCAAGAACCTGCAATTTTCAAGACGGCGAGCGAAATGGCGAAGCAGCTTTCCAAGTTCAGGGGAACCACTGATTGGAATGGCAAGCCGGATCTGTTGGCGAAGCACCTTAACCGAGTGGAGCTTGCGAGAGAACACGCTGCCAGCTTTCGGGACTATACCGGAGTTCAGGCGAGCACTGTTGAGGGTGCCTTGGTATTTTCGAGAAAAGTGCCAATGGTGCATGCAAGGCAGCAGATCGAGCACAAAGCACGCATTTTGACGGTCGTTCATCTATCTCGGCTTTGAGGCTTGTATTTGCATGAAATTCGCTCATGCCGCTGCCCCAGCGTCAGTCCCCCTGTCCCTGCTTCGTACGGCCATTTTCCGTCCGGCGAAAGCAGTGGCGCGATTGCGCGTTTATCCGGTTGCTGCACCGACCGGCACGCAACGCGCCCTCGAATGCCCTATTGCCAATGCGGTGCGCTACGATGGTCGAGTCAGGGTGTTGACCCAAGTTGCCAAAGACCGAATCAGGCTTGTCGCGTCGAACAGGAGACCAGAAATCCGAGAGAATTGCCTGAAGGCGTGCCCAAGCAGTTCATCCGGCATGACGCAGCCAGGAAACAGGACGGTGAATTGGGCGTCGGACTTGGCGAAAGCGGGGATTTGGGTGGATTGAGGCCGCGATTTCAATTCCGGGACGAAACGGACGGAAAGCAATGGCGCCCGTCTCTCGAATTCAGACTTCCAGGCTCTCGGCTGACGCGCCACCTTCCGTTGCCTCCAAGAACCAGGCCGGCCTGCGTCCACGTCCGGACCAGGTCTGGCTCGGATCGTTCGGGTTCCGGTACTTCGCCGGCACGGGTGGCGTGCGGGATTTCCTCTTCTTGCCCAAGACTTCGCTGACTGTCAGTCCATGCTTCCTTGCGATCTTCTGGACCGCGTCCTGCAGCTCCTGCGTCGCTGCGGCAATCGCGCGCGTCCTGCTGTTCTTGAGCTCGTTCTCGATGCGCTGCTTGAGCGCCTTGAGTTCCTTGTCGGAGAGCGTTCCGAGGTTGATTTTCGCTGCCATCAGGATCTCCCTTGTTGCGATGAAGCAATTGGCCATTTCAGCTCCTGTTTTGAGCTACATTTCCATTGTCTGAAGCGCAACTCGGAATTTCCCGGACCTGAAGAAATTCCTGAATCCTGGCGTTGGCAATTCCAAACTTGCTTGAAACCCGAAACCGGACGCGATGTCAGTCATCAAATCGGGATGCAATTCGACGCTCCATCGAGATCAATATGTCTGCGGGAAAACGACGACCCTGAATGCATGACGCTTGACTCGGGTTCTCGGTCATTGGCGCCATTGCAGACATGTCCTTGCTGGACTCCGGCATCGGCCCGTTTGCCCGTCTGCCTGTTCGTCAAGGAAGGCATGTCGACCCGGCAGCGTGACAAGGCAGGGGATCGCACAGGTGACCTGCCGCCAGCAAGGGATCCCCGGCACGGCGGAGCGCCGGATCAGGCCGGTCTTCGCTTATGCCCGAGGCGGCGCGTCGATGCCGATCGACGACCAAGCGACATGCCGTCCCGACCGCTCTCGCGTCTCGGTCCGTCCTGGCGAGGAGGGCGCCGTCCGGGTTCTGCATGGGCGCGGGCGGACGACCATGCGTTCCGGATGCCGGACGCGAATGCATTCGGGGCGGGCGTCGCCTTGAACCAAATTCGGGTGATTTCCCGCAGCCCGTTCCTGCCCTGAGCGCCGGAAGCGCGGGGGCACGAAAAATTGATTCACGGCCCTGGGGCGACATGCGCCGCCAAGCGTGGACAGGCGCCTGAAACGCAGGATTCGCCATATCGAATGCGGCTTGCGGACGCTGCGGACGCTCCCATCTGTGGAGAAATGGACGCATTGAATCCAAGTCCCTGCGGCACCCTCGATGCCCGTTTCCTGCGTACGGTCGAGGCCTGGTGCGCTCGGAACGGGACTACTGCCAGCGCGTTCGGAACGACAGCCTGCCGGGACCGCGGATTCGTGGCCACCCTGCGCAAGGGAAGATGCCCGCGGCTCGGCACGGTGGACCGGGCGCTCGCCGTCATGGAAGAGCCGCCAGCCAGCCCTGCCTTCAACAGGGAGGTCGAGGCGTTTCTCGCGGTGACGGGAACGAAACGCTCGCTGCTCGGGCTGAAGGCCACGGGCAACCCCTCCTTCGTCGCGCAGCTGCTCGCGGGCGTGTCGCCGAGCCTTGCAACGGTCGAAGCCGTGCGCGTTTGGATGGCTGCCAATGCCGACGCGGCGGAACGGCGCGAGATCCGTGCCCGCACGGGCGCGATGCCTTCGTTCCTGACCTGCGACCCCCTGCCCTCGCCGGAGCCGCGCTCCCGGCCGGAGTGCGGGGATTCCGGAACGGAACGCCCAGGCGAGCGCCTGGACCACGGGCGATACATGGACACGCGCGAGGCGGCGGAGCGGCTCGGGCTGGCCCCGGCCACGCTGGCCCGCTACCGGATCACCGGGAATGGCCCCTGTCATTTTCGTTTCGGGGTCTGCGTGCGGTACCGGGAGGACGACCTGGAGGCATGGGAGGCCGGGCGCCGGCGTTCGCGAAGGCGCGAGGCACGCCGGGCAGGCATCGCCGTGATTGTCGGCGTCATCGAACGCGGTGAGACCTGACATGCCGGGCGGGCGATGGCTCCGGCATTGCTCCGGCTCCCGAAGACGGGGAGCCGGATTCGCGGCGCACGCTGCAGGCGGGGGACGTTTCCGACCCGCCTCGCGCAGAATCCGGCGAAGCGCATGAGGGGCATCGGCGGCAGCACGCTCCGTGGCGGGCAGACCGTGTTCCACGGGCTGCGCATGTGGGGCCAGCTCCTGCGGGCGGCGCTGTTCCTCTCGGCCCTGTCCGTCGTGGCCGTGCCCGCCTGGACGGTCTGGCGCAGCACCTCCGGGGCGGAGCTCTACGCCGTCGGCATGGTGACGCTCGCCGAGGTCAAGCTCGCGATCGGCTACAGGCCCGATTCGGGCCAAGAGGTCCGGATGTCCGACGGCACGCGGCGCGCGCTGAGGATCCGCGACATCGCCGCCTCGGTCCCCGCGCTGCGGGCGCGGCAGAGGATTCTGGACACGATCCTGTCGGGCGCGCGGCTGGGCGCCATGGCGGGCGCCGGGATGGTGTTGCTGTTCCTCGCCGCATTCTGGTGGCGCGGCGTCCGTCTCGGGCGGCTGAGGCGGATCCGGGGCGCCGAGATGGTGACGGCCGCCCAGCTGCGCCGACGGGTGACGCCGCCGCGCGAGCGCGTCCTGGCCATGCTGCCGGGCGCCGGGAGGATCCGTCCCTACAGCATCGCCGGGATCCCGTACCCGGAGAGGGCCGAGACCCAGCACACCATCGTCTCGGGCACCACCGGGTCGGGCAAGACCGTGCTGATCTCGGACCTGGTCGCCCAGGTCCGCGCGCGAGGGGAGCGCTGCGTGATCTACGACAAGATGGGGAGCTACACGCGGGCCTTCCTCGACCCCTCCCGCGACGTGCTGATGAATCCCCTCGACGCAAGGGCGCCGCGCTGGTCGCCCTTCCTCGAGGCGCGGGACCCCCGCGACTTCGACATGATGGCCGCCGCGCTCATCCCCCAGCAGAAGGACACCGTGGACCCGTTCTGGGTCACCGCGGCGCGCCAGCTCTTCTCCATAGGGGCGGGCGTGCTCCGGCAGCGGGGCGAGACCCGGAACGCGGTGCTGGTCGACCACCTGCTCAAGGCCGACCTGACGGCGCTGTCCGAGGCGATGGAGGGCACCGTCGCCCAGTCCATCGTCGATCCCGAGAACCCGAAGACGGCGCTCTCCGTCTGCGCCATGCTGACCGCCAACCTCTCGGCGCTGGAACTCCTGCCCGACGAGGGCAGGCCCTTCTCGATCCGGGAGTGGGTCGGCAGGGAGGGCGGGGAGGGGTTCCTGTTCCTCACGTCGCGGGGCGACCAGCACGCGAGCCTCCGTGGCCTGATCTCGACATGGCTGGAGATCGCGGTCAACGCGCTCCTCTCGCTGGAGCAGGACGAGGGTCGCCGGATCTGGGTGATCCTCGACGAGCTGCCCACGCTGCACCAGGTGCCGTCATTGCAGCCTGGCCTCGCCGAATCCCGCCAGTTCGGCGGCTGCTTCGTGCTCGGCGTCCAGGTCGCCTCCGCGCTCAGGGACCTCTACGGGCGGAACGGGGCGGAGACGATCTCGGGCCTCTGCGGCACCCGCGTGGTGCTGGCGGCGCCCGACCGGGACACGGCGCAGTGGGCGGCGGACAGCCTCGGGCGGAGCGAGGTCGAGGAGGTCGCCGAGGGCTTCTCCTACGGCGCCAACACGATCCGGGACGGCGTGAGCCTGACACCGCGCCGCGAGCTCCGGGCCCTTACGCTGCCCTCCGAGATCATGCGCCTCAGGAACCTTTCGGGCTACCTCAAGTTCCCCGGCCCCTTCCCGGTCGCCTCGATCCGGCTGAAACACGTGAAGCGGCCCGCCGCCGCCGCGCGGTTCGTGCCGCGCGAGGTCGACGGGGCGCAACCGGGTGACGGTGCGGACGGGGCGGCGCCTGCCGCAGCGATGACCGCGGACGGCGCCACGGAAACCGGCGGGGCCGCAGCCACGCAGCAACAGGATCCCGTCAAGGTGCCTCGCGACGGAGGCGGCGTGGCACGGGACATGCCGCCGGAGCCGGCCGCATTGCAGGACATCCTGGCGCTGCCCCCGCCCGAAGGGCCGCAAGCGGATGCGGCGGCACGGGCGGACGGCGCGCCCGGAGCGAAGAGCGGGCGCAAGGCGCGACGTGCCGAAGAGAAGGGTGGCCTGAAGGCGGGGCGTACGGAATCGGGCTCGGCTGGAAGGCCGGAACGAACGGGAAAGGCGTCGCCGGACGAATCTGCCTCAGGGGCAGCGTCCCCGACAACTGACGGGACTCCCGACCGGACCTGGTACTGAGCATGCTGTCGACCGGCGCGATCTCCTCGGCAGCACAGGGCGCACTCTACTGCGAGCGGGACGGCTGCTGCGGCCGGGCCGATCCCGCGCATCGCGGCGCCAACGCCTGGGCGGGACGTGTTGCCAAGGACGTAGGGCCGCGGGCCCGTTCGATCCGGAGACGGTCCGCGCCGTGCTTGATGGGCGCGTGCACGACGGCTCTTGCGGCGTGGCCGGGGAGAGGGCGGCAGGGACATTGGACTGTGACGAAAATGGCGCAGATGCGGCGATCGGCAATGTGGGAATGAAGCAAGCAAGGGAGACAGCGGATGACATCTGGAAATGGCGCAACGGAAAGAGCGGAGGCCGACGCGAGCGCAAGGCGAAGGCCGCACTCGGTCCGGTTCCTCGACCCGGAATGGGAGCGCATCGAGGCCTACGCGGTAGCGCGCGGCTTCACCGGGCCGGAATTCGTGCGCTTCGCGGCGCTGGCGGCAATGGCGGAACCTGGCGAGACGACGGGTCGCCTGGCGCCGCTGATCGAGACGACGTTTCGCGCAACGCACATTATGGCGACGAAGATGCGCGACGAGATGCTTGACGAAGGCCGCGAGGCGGAACTTGAACAGCTGGTCGCGGATGCCCGGGCGTTGCAGGACAGGCTGCTCTGCAGGAAGTCCGATTGACCGTTTGCGCCAATCGGCCTGTTCGCGTCTGCACATCAGCGGCACGCCGGTTGCGGCACTCGGATGTGGGGCGACCGCAGCCATGGGATCGGCGATTGCGTCCGGCTGGCCTTCGCCGCTTTGGCGTGGGACGGGGTCGGCGAATCATGGCATGCGGTACACGGTCTGCCTGAGAGGGTCGTCAACCTCCTGGCGCTCCGACAGTTCGTCACTTGGCGTGTGGCCGGGCCAAAGCTGCCTGTGGAACAATGCCGGAAACTCTGCCGGTTCGGTAGGCAACTGTCTCGCTTGCGCCATCTGGGCCAGCGGTTTCAGCGCCAGGATCTTGTGGCGGCGGTCAGGCAGTTCAGTGCGGCAATGGCGGTCAACGGGACGTCGGCGCGCCAGACGGCAGGAGCGAGGCGCCGAACGCGCCGACCAGGCGATCCCGTTCGAATACCCCTCCGATCTCGCCGTGGTCCGGACCGTAGAACAGGCCCTCGACACGGCCGCCATCGTCGTCGTCCGCCCGGAAGCCGCCAGCATCCAGGGGGACGTTCTCCCAACGCAGCGCCGCCCACGTGCCGCCGTTCACGCCGACGATGCCCGTGAGCGCGATGTCGACGTCCGCGTCGGCGAAGTCGTCAACGTCGATCATGGCGTCGCCCTCGACGCGTTCGCCCGTGCCTGCATCCACCCCGACCATGTCTCCGGTCCACGTCGCCCCGCCGTGCCATGAAGGGACCGTCCCGAAAGAGCTTCCGAAGGACACGGCCACGCTCCCGGACTCGCCGCCGACATGGTCCGTCATCGCGAACATGCCATGTTCCATCCACCGGCCGTGGACGATCGTCGCGTTGCCGGCAAGAAGCCGGTCGGCGAATGCGCCTGCGTCCAGCGCATCGGATGTCGAGACTACAGCGAACGTGTCGCTGCCCTCCAGCCTTTCGCCTCGCCGCCAGTCCCAGGGATCGACGAACTGGCCGCGGTGCATACCGAGACGGTTCGCCCGGGCCTGCGCCTCCTCGTCCACGTATTCGTCGGAGAACTGCCGGTAGGCGAGCGCCCATCCGTTGGCCACCAGCCACGCGTTCAGGTCGATGCCGCCAGCCGAACACGTGCCGATCGTCCTTCCGAACCTGTCCGTCTCTCCGCCGGCGCAGCTCATGCCTTCCGCCCGGGCCTTCAGGGCCTCCGTCGCCGCCGCCCCGCAGTTCCATGTCCGGCCCATCGCACGGCAGGTCTGGCGCGTCTCGGGAGCGTCGATGCCGTGCAGCCGGAAACGGGTTCCGTCAACGTCGACGGTGTCGGCGTCAATAACGCGGACGATGCTCGGAGGGCGCGGCGGATCCGTCGCCGGAGCTTCCGGGCCATTCCAACCGCCGCAAGCCGTCAGAAGTCCGGCGGCCGCAATGGCCGGGTTCGCTGTGCGAAGTCCTGTCATCGACGCAACCTTGCCGACACTGCCGGCTGCGTGCAAGCCGTCGGGCTTCGGGCCTTGCGGACGGCAGCAGCTGATCGTGCGCACCCGGAGGCAGAAAGCCAGCCGCCCTTCTGTCGACGGAGACTTAAAAGGGCGGGATTTCGGCGGTTGGCCGCGCTTTTGACAGAATCGTTCTCTTTCCCATTGTACGGCTCCCATCGTCTTTCTGCCCGTCGTGGGTCCGTTATGGCGAGGCCTCTGCCGTCCGGCGTCTTGCGTCCTGTGCCGCCGCGGCGGACGATGCGCGCCTGAGGGACGAATCCGGGGGCCGTCGCGGACGCTCGGCGCCGTTGCGGATCGTTCCCTTCCCCATCGCCGGATCCTGTTGCCGTGCCAGCTGCGGCGCCTTTGCCGCGGCCTCGGCCGGATGCTAGGGCGGCATCGAAGGAAAGAGCGATGCGGCGCTGGGCAAAGTTTTGACGACAAACCCCGGCGCCGCACCCGAACGAGCCGGTCACGGGGACCGAACTCCCGTGCATTGTCAGGCATTTTCGCGTCCGGGTCCACCCCGCTCGGCAGGGACCGGTGTGCGAGACGGCGTGCGGGACGGTTTGCGAGACGGGGCGCCTGTTCAACTGCAAGCGGTGCCGGCGGCAGGTCGTCGTCTGCCGGTCCTGCGACCGCGGGCAGGCGTACTGCTCCAGGACGTGCAGCGCGCGCTCCCGGAGCGAGAGGCGGCGCGAGGCACGGGGACGCTACCGGCGCACGGAGAGGGGCCGCGAGACGGGCCGGAACCGCCAGCGGCGCTACCGGATCCGCCAGGCGGACCTTGCGCGCGCGGCGGCCTCGGGAACGGCTGTCCAAGTTCCGCCCGTCGACGTCCCCGAGGCGCCCGAAGACGCCGGTTCCGAAAAAACCGTTACGGACCACCCTTCCGAGCCGGCGCGGCCCCCTCTAGCTGCGGCCATGACGGCGCCGAATCGGCGGGAATCGCCGCTGCGGTGCGCCGTCTGCGGCCGGACCGTGTCGCGCGTGGTGCTTGCGGACCCCTGATGGCGGGATCCGGGACGAAAGGGAGGGTGATCTCATGGCGATCGACGAGGAAACGCGGGCGACGATCGTCCGGCTGTCGCGGGCCGAGGGCTGGCCGGTCGGGACGATCGCGCGGCATCTCGGCCTGCACCACGGCACGGTGACGCGGGCGCTGCGGGCGGCCGGGCAGGCACGCCGGCCCCGGGCGCGGCTCGTCGACCCCTTCCTGCCCTTCGTCCGGGAGCGGCTCGAGGAGGCGCCGGACCTGCCGGCCAGCACGCTCTGGCGGCAGGTCGCGGCGCGGGGCTACCGCGGCGGCGAGGACCACTTCCGTCACTGCCTGTGCGCCCTCGGGCTGAGGCCGGCCAGGCGGCCCGAGCCGTCGATGCGGCTCCGCTTCCTCGCGGCGGAGCAGGCCCAGGTCGACTGGGCCGAGTTCGGGAAGGTCCGCGTCGGCCGGGCGGAGCGCAGGCTGATGGGGCTTCTCGTGACCCTCAGCCACTCGCGCCAGACCTTCCTGAGCCTGTTCCACGACGCGCGGATGGCGAGCTTCCTGCAGGGCCACGTCGAGGCGTTCGAGGCGCTGGGGGGCGTCCCGAGAAGGCTCCTGTACGACAACCTGAAGAGCGCCGTGCTCGCGCGCCGCGGCAAGGCCGTCACCTTCCATCCGACGCTGCTCGCGCTTGCCGCCCACTACGCCTTCGAGCCAAGCGCCGCGTGGCCCAGGCGGCCGGAGGAGAAGGGACGCGTTGAACGGAGGGTCGGATTTGCGCGCACCGGCTTCTTCGCCGGACGCGACATCACGGCCCCGCTCGGCGCGCTCAACGCCGCGGCCCGGGACTGGTGCTTCGGCACCGCCGCCGAGCGGCCCTGGCCGGACGACGACAGCCAGCTGGTCCGGGACGCCTTCGCCCGGGAGCGGGGGGTCCTGACCGCCCTGCCGGCCGCGCCCTTCCCGCATCACGAGATGCGCCCGGTGCGGATCGACAAGACCTGTCACGCCCGTTTCGAGAGGAACGAGTACAGCGTCCCGCCCGACTTCGCCGGGGCGCGGCTGACGCTTGCCGCCGACCGCGACACGGTCCGCATCCTCGACGGAACCCGCGAGGTCGCGCGCCACCGGCGCTGCTACGACAGGCAGCGGACCGTCACCGACCCGGAGCATGCCAGGGCGATCGCCGCGCGCAAGCGGCGGGCCAGGTCCATGAGCGTCCGCGACCGGCTGCTGCGCGCCGTGCCGCGGGCGGAGGAGATGCTTGCGCACGCCGGATCCGGCGGACGGAACGTCTCGTCGTGCGCCCGGATGCTGGCGGAGCTGCTGGACACGCACGGCGCAGACGAGACCGGCCGGGCCGTCGCCGCGGCGCTGGAGCGCGGATCGTGCCATCCGGAAACGGTGCGCGCCGTCCTCGAGGAGCGCCGCCGCGAGCAGGGCCTGCCGCCGGTCAGCATCGCCGACGGCGGCCGCGACGTCCGCGGAACGACGCCGCGGGGGACCGGCCTCGGCGCCTACGACAGGCCCGCGAAGCGCGGAAAGGGAGCCGGGACATGAGCGAGCTCAGGGAGCGCGCCCGGGCGCTCGGCCTGCACGGGCTTGTCGAACGCTGGGACGAGGTCGCCGGCACCGGCTGGATCGAGGACCTGGTCGACGGCGAGGAACGGGCCCGCATGGCCCGCAGCCACGAGCGCCGCCGCGCCGAGGCGCAGCTGCCCGCCTTCAAGCCGATGGCGGACTTCGACTGGACATGGCCGCGCGACATCAGCCGCGGCGACGTCGAGGCGCTGATGGGGCTCGGCTTCGTCGGGCGCGCGGACAACGCCGTGCTCGTCGGCGGACAGGGCACGGGAAAGACCATGATCGCGGCCAACGTCGCGCACCAGGCGCTCCTGCACGGCCACACCGTCCGCTTCGAGAAGGCGCCGGACCTGCTCGAGAACCTCGCCGCGGTCGTCGACAGGGGCGAGCTGCGCCGCCGCCTCGGGATCCTCGCCCGGCCCCGCCTGCTGGTGCTGGACGAGATCGGGTACGTGAAGCTCCAGGGCCGGCACGCCGACATCCTCCACGCCATCGTCTCGCGACGCTACCAGCGCCGCTCGACGATGGTGACCACCAGCCTCGGCTTCGCCCAGTGGGACCGCGTGTTCCCGAGCGCCTCCGGCATCGCGGGCACCGTCGACCGGCTGATGCACGACGCGACGCTGATCACCATCGACGGCGATTCGTGGCGGCTCAGGCGTGAGAGCGGATGACACCCGCCGCGTCGACTTCGACGCCGTCAAGCGCATGCCGTTCGAGAGCGTCGCCGCGGACTGGGGATACGTCCGCGACCCCGACGCCTCGACACGCGCGAACCCCGTGCTGCGCGCGCCGGGCCTGCCGAAGCTCGTCACGAAGCGCCTCGGCAACGGCCACTGGGTCTACTTCAACACCCGCGACGCCGACGACAACGGGACCGCGATCGACTTCATGCTCAACCGCGGCCTCTCCTTCGCAGACATCCGCGCACGGTTCGGAGCGCCCGCCGCCGCGTCACGCGGCTTCCAGGGCGCCTGGAACGAGGCCGTGCCGGATCCGGCTCCGGACTGGCTCGCCGGACGCGGCATCCGGCGGGAGACGCTCGACGCCTGCCGCCCGCTGATCCGCCGCGACAGCGGCGGCCGCGTCCTCTTCGCACACCGCGACCGGAACCGCACGCTCACCGGCTTCGAGATCGGACCTGCCGACGGCGCCAGACGCTTCGCCACCGGCGGAACCCGAAGCCTGTTCGCCGTCCGCGCCGGAACCGCCGGGGACCTGGAGGCCCTCGTCATCGCCGAAGGCGCCGTCGACGCCCTCAGCCTGGCCCAGATCGACGGATGTCCCGCCAGCCAGGCATTCCTCTCCACCGCCGGAGCGCCGTCGCGACGCCAGTGCGAGCAGATCGGCCTCGCCGCCCGCACCCTCCCCAACGTCAGGTTCGTCGACCTGGCGCAGGACGGCGACGAGGGCGGGGACCGCCAGGCCGAGACCCTGCGCGAAAGGCTGAAGGTTCCGCCGAACGTCACGTTCCGGAGGCGGCGCCCGCCCGTGAACGCCGACTGGAACGATGTCGTCAACGCCGCCACGAAGGGCTGACGGCCCGGATCGCAGGCATGAATCCGGACCGCCGGACCGCTTCCGGCCAGCGCCAGATGCCCCCGAACACCGTGATCACCCGCGTGACAAGGCCAGACCGCCGCTCAAAAGCGCGGCCAACCGCCGAAATCCCGCCCTTTTGAAAAGCCGTCGACACCTTCCAGGCGTTGCGTGCGGCGATGCATTTCCTGACCCCGACGGGGAGCGGGCAGGTGACCGGCGGCGGTTTGAGGGACGCGGAAGAAACGTCAGACATGTCCTTGGCATCGCCTATGAGAGATCCCGCCGGATGTGGCCGTGGCCTGTGGCTGGCTCGACTGTCCTGACATTGTCATTCTGTTTCCACGTGCCGCCTGCCTTGGTCTGTTCCGCTTGGGGTCTCCGTTGGCAACGCTCGGTCCCAGGTGCCCGGTCCTTGCACCTCCGGCTGCGGCCGTGCGCTCCGATCCAGTGCCTGAGAATCCTGGTCGGACCGACTGGTTCAGCTGTCCAAGGAGTCGTTGCTGCGGGTGGCTGGCCTCCGGTCACCTCCGCCGCAACGCGTCTGGACGCCGCCGAGTCATGGGCGACCGGCGATTGTCCTGGGCGGTTGCATGTAGTTCCCTCGTCGGCGACAACATGCGGGATGGCGGGAACGAACAAGAAACTGACAGTGGCGGTTGAAGCGTACTTCGCCGATCTCGCCCGGACCTTTGCGTCAGGCGGGGCGACCGGCGAGCGTTCCAGCTACGGTCCGCTTCACGGACTGCTGAGCGCTGCTGGCGCGACGCTCAAGCCGAAGGTGTTCTGCGTCGGTGAGCTTGCCGACCAGGGCGCGGGCCATCCCGACTTCGGCCTGTATTCGACGAACCAGGTGCAGCGGGGCAAGCCACGAGAGGGCCAGATGCCGGAGCGCGGCGTCGTCGAGGTGAAGTCCGTGGATGACGATGCCTGGCTGACGGCAGCGGGCGATCAGGTCAGCCGCTACTGGGGACGCTACCGGCTCGTGCTCGTGACCAACATGCGCGACTTCGTGCTGGTGGGCGAGGACGCGGCGGGCCGCCCCGCGAAGCTGGAGACCTTTCGGGCTGCCGACAGCGCAGACGACTTCCTGACGAAGCTGGAAAGGCCCCGGGCATTTGCCGGGTCGGTCGGTGCCGGCCTCGGAGAGTATCTCGCCCGCGCGTTGTCGCACCGGACGGCCTTGGCGGAGCCGAAGGACCTGGCGTGGCTGCTTGCCTCCTATGCGCGCGACGGGCTGGCGCGGGTCGAGGCGGCGGGCGACGGAGAGGCGCTTGCGACGGTGCGCGCTTCGCTGGAAGAAGCGCTCGGCGTGCGCTTCGAGGGCGAGCGCGGCACGCGCTTCTTTCATTCCACCCTTGTGCAGACGCTGTTCTACGGGGTGTTCGCCGCGTGGGTGCTGTGGGCGCGTGGCCAGCGATCCGATGCAGGACCGTTGTTCGACGGCAAACCTGCATCCCGCCGGTTCGACTGGCGCACCGCCGTATGGCACCTGCGAGCGCCCGTCCTTGCCGCCCTGTGCCAGCAACTGTCGCAGCCTGGACGACTGCAGCCGCTCGGCCTCGTGGAGGTCCTCGACTGGACGGCCGCCGCGCTTGACCGCGTCGAACGAAAGACGTTTTTCGCGCGTTTCAACGAAGGCGAGGCGGTCCCGTATTTCTACGAGCCGTTCCTGGAAGCCTTTGATCCCGAACTGCGCAAGCAGCTCGGTGTCTGGTACACGCCGGCGGAAATTGTCCGCTACATGGTCGCCCGCGTGGACAAGGCGCTTAGGGACGATCTCGACATCCCCGAGGGGTTGGCAGCGGAGAACGTCTATGTCCTCGATCCCTGCTGCGGCACCGGGGCCTATCTGGCCGAAGTGCTGCGCCGCATCGCGGCCAACCTGGAAGGCCATGGCCTCGGGGCGCTGTCCGGCGCGCGCCTAAAGCAGGCTGCGACTCAACGGGTGTTCGGTTTCGAGATCATGCCCGCACCCTTCGTCATCGCGCACCTGCAGGTCGGCTTGACGATGCAGGACCTCGATGCCCCGCTTGCCGAGGACGGATCTGACCGCGCCGGGGTTTTCCTCACCAACGCGCTGACAGGGTGGGAACCGCGTGCAACCAAGCCTTTGCGTTTCCCGGAACTGGAGGAAGAGCGCGATCGCGCGCAGCGGGTGAAGCAGGACACGCCCGTCCTCGTGATTCTGGGCAACCCGCCCTACAACGGCTTCGCAGGCATGGCGGTAGACGAGGAACGCGAACTGTCGCAGGCGTACCGCACGACGAAGCGGGTGAGTCGACCGAAGGGCCAGGGACTGAACGATCTCTACGTTCGTTTCTTCCGCATGGCCGAACGGCGCATCGCCGAGAAGACGGGCCAAGGCGTGGTCTGCTTCATTTCCAACTACTCCTGGCTGGACGGGCTGTCCTTTACGGGCATGCGAGAGCACTTTCTGGAGGCATTCGACGCGGTGCGCGTCGACTGCCTGAACGGGGACAAGTACCGGACCGGCAAGGTCGCGCCGGACGGCTCGCCCGACCCGAGCGTCTTCTCGACGGAGAGCGATCCCGTCGGAATCCAGGTCGGCACGGCCATCGCCACCCTGGTCCGCAAGGAGGAGCATGCGCCTGCCAAATCGATCGGGTTCCGCCATCTCTGGGGGCAGGCGAAGCGGATCGAGCTTCTGGAGACTGCGGAGGCGGAACCTCAAGCGCTGTACCAGACCGTTGACACCGTCCTGCCGCTCGGCCTGCCCTTCGTGCAGACGGCGGTGAGCGAGGATTGGTTCGGCTGGCCGTCGCTGCCCGATCTCTTCCCGGTGTCATTCCCCGGCGTGAAGACGAGCCGGGACAGGTTCCTCGTCGATGTCGATCTGGAACGGCTCCGCGCACGCATCGCGAAATATTTCGATGCAAGCTTGAGCAATGACCAAATTGCCCGGCGCTATCCGGGCGTCATGAATTCCACGAAGCGCTACGATGCTTGCGGAGTGCGGGAAACGTTGTTCAGGCGGGGCGGTCCTGACGAGGACGGCTTCGTCCGCTTCACCTACCGGCCCTTCGACGACCGCTGGCTCTATTGGGAGAAGGACACGAAGCTGCTCGACGAGAAACGAGCCGAGTACAGGCCGCACGTGTTCGAGGGGAACATGTGGCTGTCGGCCGCCCAGCATCTGAGGAAGGGCGCGGACGAACCCCAGGCATGCGTAACCGGACACATCGGATGCCTGCACCTGATCGAGAGAACCGCACTGATGTTTCCCATGTGGCTCTCCGATAATGGCATGGGGAGTCACGACGGCGGAGATCGCCGCCCCAATCTCACAGCGGCCGCACAACGGTATATTGATCGCCTCGGCTTCGGCGTCGAAGACTTGTTCCATCATGTCCTTGCGGTGCTGCACGATCCCGCCTACCGCGAGGACAATGCAGGGGCGTTGCAAATGGAATGGCCGCGCGTCCCGGTGCCGGGCTGGCCGGACGGCGACGGCGACAATGCGGCAGAGGCACTGGCCCAGTCAGCCACGCGCGGGCGCGAGCTCGCCGCGCTGATCGACCTGGACGCCCCGGTTGCGGGCGTGACGAAGGTGCCAATCCGGTTGGAGATCGCCGCGATCGCCGTTCCGGAAACGGTTGACGGGCGGAACATGGCGGGCAACGATTTCGCCGTGACGGCTGGATGGGGTCGGTGGCAGGGCGATGCCGTGATGCCGGAAGAGGGCCGCGCCTTCGAGCGGCCCTACAGTCCTGACGAAGGTGTCGACATGGGCGATACGACACAATGTCTGGGCGAATCGACGTATTCCGTCTGGCTGAACGCTCGCGCATACTGGAGCAACGTGCCGACGGAAGTTTGGAACTATCGCCTGGGCGGCTATCAGGTGCTCAAGAAATGGCTATCCTATCGTGAACTGGGCGTCCTAGGGCGCCCGCTGCTGGACGATGAAGTCCCGCACTTCACGGAAACCGCACGACGGATTGCCGCGATACTGTCGTACACCCGGGCAGTGCCTTCGCCGCACCGCCATCCGGTTCGTGAGGCGGACTGATGCGGGCCACCGCGTATATCGAGACCTCGGTCGTGAGCTACCTGACGGCACGGCCGTCACGGGATGTCGTCATTGCGGCGTACCAGGAGATCACCCGTGAGTGGTGGCGCGAAGCTTCCGACCGGTTCGACCTGGTTGCATCGGCGCTCGTCGTCGCCGAAGCCCGGGCCGGCGACCCCGAGGCTGCGGGCAGCCGACTGGAGGCGCTAGAAGCCGTCACGCTTCTTGACGCAACGCCTGATGCGGAGGCACTCGCGAACGCGCTGGTCGAGACCGGTGCCGTGCCGCGCCATGCCGCAGACGATGCGGCGCATATTGCAATCGCGGTCACCAACGGCGTGGAATTTCTCGTGACATGGAATTTCCGGCACATTGCCAATGCCGCGATGCGCGCCAGGATCGAACAGGTATGCCGACAGAAAGGCTACGAGCCGCCGGTTATCTGTACGCCAAACGAGCTCATGGAGGCGAATCATGGGAAAGCAGACGATTGATCCGATCATCGCGGAAGTGAGGGCGGTGCGCGACGCGCATGCCGCCCGCTTCGGCTACAACGTGGCGGCGATCTTTCGAGACATTCGAGAAATGCAGAAAGCGTCCGGTCTGGACTACGTTCGACATCCGGCGCGATCCGTCAGCCCCGCCGATTCTGCACTTGAGTTGCACGACGCCGAGGCCGGTTCGGGTGCAGGCACAAAGTCGTAACGAGGAATCCTGGCGACATTCAGCTGTTCGAGACTGAACTGGGGGCAGGATGGGCGGGAGCCGGTTCTCGGCACGACGGATAGCGTCCTTCCCGAACTTGAATGGATGCTCTGGCATGGCAAGAATCCAGGCGCCTTGCCTCCCGGTGCCGCCGGAACGGTGTTTCCCGGAAATCATCGTTCGACCTGTGGTCCAGCATGGAATGTCCGAGGTTCTGCGATGCACCCGCCTTACGGATGCCGGGGCGACAACTGGTGGTCATCTCCTTGTCCGGTGATTGTGAGGAATCGCTTGGTGACACAGATCTTCGATCAAACCCGAATCCGCTTGTGCAAGATCTTGTACGCATCTGAAGTTCGAAAGCGCTTTCCGTCATGGGCCAACTGAAGTGTCGACTCCATTTGCTCGACCGTCTTCATCGCGGGCAGTTCGAGATCGCCCTGAAAGTTCTGATTGATGTTGCGCCTTACGTTGTTGCGAACGTTGTATCGCCTTCTCTCGCGCCAGCGCCGACGGAAGTCCGGATGCCATGTCCATGGCTGGCTTGACAGTCCAACCATTCCCTTGACCAGGCGAGCGAAGAACATGATTCCGGCGACGACGTAGGGGCGACCGTACTCGAGTTCCCGCGCACTGCAGTGTGCCCAACGCATGTTCTTGCGCGGATTCGGGACATCATTTGCGTAGTTCACGGCGTCCGCCTTGTTGAGGAACTCGCGAAAGGCATCAGACGGAAGTTACCGAAACTCGGATATCTCCTGCTTGCCAGAAGAGAGCGAACCGTCCCAGCCGGAATGATCGAGCATCATCTCGGCTCCGTCAATCACGCTACGCACGTTGTGCAAGAGAAACGGCTGATCATCGTCCAGCAGGTACGAGCCACGCAATTCGTTGTCGACGTACAGGTCGATGATGCCCTTGTGCCAGGCTTCCTAACAGACGTTTTCAAGTGGTTCCGGCATCATTCGGCCCTTGGTTTCGCTGGCAATTCGTTCGTAAGGATTGAAGAGGCCATGGTACCGTCGGTCCTTGATTCTTTCTCGTTTCTAGATTTTAGGAAACCCTCCGTGGCGAGAGCGGCGACTTTCGCTGCGCAGGAGTCAACTGCATCCTTGAAGCGGGGATCCAGATACGCGTGGACCTGACAGAGCGCGGAGATGGATCGATCGACCCGGCATGACTCTTCATCAAGAAACCGACGCCTGACTGAGTCGCCGACGCGACCAGCGGGCATCTGCCCGGCCAGCATCAGGTACTTGTCAATCACGCGCTCACCGAAGAGGCCGTTGAAATGACGGTCGACGAGCACCTTTTTCACATCCGCGACGTGCTTGCAGAACCGACGCTCGCACAACTGGCGGTAGAATGCTTCGGCCTGGTTCTCCGCTCCCGTCTCTCGAACCCCGAGCGCCTCGCGCGCAAAGCGGTCGAACATGGTCCATCCGTCCGGCGCGAGGAACCATGTCAGCTTCGTGACGGCTGAGACGATTGGGGCGACCTCCCCATTCGGGGTTTGTTCGTTGTCCCTGAGTTGATTTTCCATCTCGTCTTGGCATTTCTTGGCCAGTTCCCGGGTCGCTTCCCATCTCTTGCAGATCGACAGACCTTTGTGTTTCTTGGCGTCGCTACACAGAATTTCGGCCAGTTTCTTGCCGATCAGGTCATCCTGGTCATTTTCGAGACGCCTGATTCCGCGATTGACATGGTAACGCTTGGCGATTCTCCGCAAGACTGGTGCCTTCAGCTCAACACCGCCCTTGTGACGGATTTCGTGATAGTCTTCGCTGTCTCCCTGCATCCAGCGAAGGAAATGCTCCTTGAAGGCGATGCGCAGCAGGCGCTCGCGTTCCTCTGCAGAAAGCTTGTCAATGACCACTTTGTCGTTCCCCCCTGCCGCCGAACTGGACTCGCTTCGTGTCCACGGACGCATCGTTAGCGGTCGCGCAGAAGCGGATCAAGGCCGCGATTCGGGCACTTCGATGGCAGCGGTTCGCGTCGGGCGGGATGCGTTCGCTTGCAGGCCAGGGACACGGCGATGGATGATGGCGGGTGTTCAGGCGTGAGCCGGAAGGTCAGTTCCGATGGACATCCTCCATCCCAGGCCGGAAGTCTGTGCGAATGCCAGGATCCGTAGAAGGTCATGTTGCCGCGACCACGCCGGAGACCGGATGAATTCCCGCCGACGGGCTATCCCTGCCGGGTCAACGCGTTGGCGCGGCTCGGCGTCACGCCTGCATGACCAGCATGCACCCGTGCACGGTGGCGGGTCTTGCCGTCGTGCGGTCGTTCAGGAAGCGAACATGCAACCCGGTGAGTTCGGGCCCGACATGAAACTGGTTCGCGCGCATGGTCCTGCCGTCCCAGCTCCAGACCCGGTTTGCGCCGGAGATGCTGAAGCTTAAGTTCCGTCGGTGAGCCGACAATGGCGACCATGCCTGTGGAGGCCCATAGGGTGCCGGTCAGCTTCGCCGTTGGTGCGCAGGTCGGGCCGACCGTGAGGTCGCGGCATTCCCAAATCTCCGTTCAGCGGTCGCCGGCATGTCTTGCGGCTGTCACGGTCACGCCCGCGTCGACGTCAGTGCATCCGGTCGTGGCAAGCACGGCGGCTGCCTCGGCGATGCACTGCACACGCGTCGTCTGGATCCTTTGGCACGGTGCCGGCTCGCCGCCGCAATGCCGCCTAACAGGCGGAAAAGTCAACCAGTGAGCGCGCCTGCCTTGACGGCAGTTCGTCGGCACCGCGCGAACGCCTTCCGGACGGTTCCGCCCCTTTGGAACGGCAGAAAACTCGCGGACAGGATCGCGTCTCGCTTCCGGGCTGGCGTCCCCGCATACGAACCTGCAGGGATGAGACTGGGTGGCTTCATGCAGATCGATGATGCTTGGATCACGCAATTCGCGCGAATTCGGCCGGCTTCCCGTCAGAGGACCTGGCGACTCTCATCGGGAATGCCGACATCACGACTCGTCGCACGAGCCGTCGGCTCGGAGCGCTTTGGCCCGCGTGGTCCTGCGCGGCGCGGGCGTTCGCGGCGGCCCTTTCGAAGTGCGTTCCTCGGCGATTTCAGGTGGTTCAGGCAGGAATTCCTGGCTGAAGGGAGGGGTGCTCCAGAGAACCCCCGGGGAACGGGAGAGGTTCTCCAGGAAACCGTGGCAAAAATTAGGGTGTGAGTTCAGACAGTTGCATGCGGTTCTCCGGAGAGTCTACTCTGTCCAACAACCTTGGGACCGCGTTTGGCCGCGAAAGCCGCCAAGAGACCGGACAAGTGCAGACAGGGCACATCCTGCATCAGCGATGCGTGGGGTGTGAAGAGCAGCGCCGCTCGGGCGGTCAGTCGGCAATTGCCGTCAGCTTCATCGATTCGGGGTCAAAAGCCGTTCAGGATCAATGCTCTAGCCCGAGCGGCGCATGAGCGACAGTGCCCGAAAGGGCCTGTCGCGAGGTCCGGGCCGAAAGTCCGGACTCCAGGAAGATCGCACGAGGGGGGTCGCTTGGCCTCGTGTGTCGCGGTTCTCCAGAGAGTCGCGGCGGTTCTCTGGAGCATACACGCGCATTGCGCACGCAATGCGCGGGCCCGGATTCGGCGCTTCGGCGATCATGCCGGGGCGCTTCCCTGGCGTCGCATGTCCCTCGCGCAATGCGCGAAAACACGCAAAAAACACGGCAAACATGCTCCAAACGCGCCTCGGGACCGACAGGTTGACGCGAATTCGGAGCGGATGTGAAGCTGCTGCGGAGGTGTCCGGATTCCCGAACGCTATGTCGTCCGGGCCGACGACGGAATGGCGCCGTCGCGATGTCGCATTCGGGCGCATTGGCGCGCACTGCCGCAGACCTGACCGGGCGATCGTCGCAGCCGGGTCGCGATGCAGTCGAGCGCAGCGAGACGACGGGCGTGTCGTTGGCGCCGCGCGGGACCGGGTTCGCGCTGCCGGCGATCCAGTGCAGACAATTTCCGGCACGAGCCAGATCATTGGTGTGCGTGTCGCTGCCGGCATCTCGCGACGGCCGTGGCCGCAGACGTGCATTGGCAAGTGCGCCGGGGTCGGCGCAGTCGCTGGCGCGCTCGTGACGGGCGTGGTGCGGATGCACGCGCCTGAATTTTGGAACGCGATGTCGGCGAAGCCGACGGCGGACGCGCGCCAGCGCGATGCCGAGACGACGTCCCTGGGGCTGGCGAAGGCCGGCGCGCGTGCTGCCGCGGAATCGTCCGCGCCAAGGCGGATGCGCGCCAGCGCGACGCCGAGGCGAGGCGTCCGCCGCGAGCGTGGTCATGATCGAGGAAGCAGGAGGTGGCCGAGAGAATCGAGGCCACGGTGCGGAGGAAGGCGGGCGCGGCGACCGGCGCAGCCGGAGCAGGCGCCGCCGTGACATGTCCAGGTCGAGGGCCGGCCCGCGCATGGCTGCGGGACGATGCGGTCGAGCGGCGGCGAAGCCGCGCGATGACCGCGAGTCCGTACGGGACGGAGGCACTCTGCGGACGATCACGCGATCTCCGCGAGCACGGTGGCCGAATTCTTCGCATTGAGACCGGCCGCTTCGTGATGGACCACGGCTGCCGCGTGCACATGCGGATTGGCAAGGCGATGACTTGCTCTCGGAGAAAGTCATGGACGGCGCAGCCGTCGACAGGGACGATGGCGGATGCGTGCCAGCGCGACGCCGAGTCGAGGTGCGCTGCGCGAGCGACAGCGAGCGCGGCAACCGGTGGCTGCAGGAGGTGGCCGAGAGAATCGAGGCCACGGTGCGGAGGAAGGCGGGCGCGGCGACCGGCGCAGCCGGAGCAGGCGCCGCCGTGACATGCCGCGGTCGAAGTCCGGTCCCGGCATGGTGCCGGGACGATGCGGTCGAGCGGCGGCGAAGCCGCGCGAGGACCGCGAGTCCGCTCGGGACGAGGCGTTCTGCGGACGATCGCACGATCTCGGAGAGGACGGCGTCCAGGATCTTCGCATCCGGACAGGCCGCTTCGTGACTGACCGTGGCTGCGGCGTGTCCGTGCGCATGGTCGAGGCGATGACCCGCTCTCGGAGAGAATCCTGGACGGCGCAGCCATCGACAGAGACGATGGCGGACGCGCGCCAGCGCGACGCCGAGTCGACCGGTCCGGCGCGAGCGACAGCGAGTGCGGCAACCTGCGGATCCGGAAAGTTGGCCGAGAGAATCGAGGCCACGGGCGCGGTGCGCAACGCGCGCCAGCCCGGCGACCGGCGAAGCCCGAGCCGTCCCCGGCGCCGGATCCCTTCCGTACAAAAATGAGCGGGCCGCGCCCCGCCCCATGCCGGAGCGGCGACGCGGCCCGCGAGGGCGGCGACCTATGCCGGGCCGAACTTCGTAATGCCGCGTTGAATGCAATGCCGAGCGATCGGCGGGAGCCCGTGTGTTGCCAGGGTTTTCCTGCCGTTTCGCTCGGCATTACTCCCGACGGTCACTTGCCTTCCAGGATCTTCATCAGGCTGTCCTTCACGCCCTTGAAGCTCCCCCGCCGGATGGAGGGCGGCGCATGGGCTTCAAGGATGTCCATCTTCTCGGCAGGACACGCCTTGAGATAGTCTTCGGTGGTCCTGACGTCGGCGTGACCGAGCCACAGCGAGACCTTGCGCGGGTCCCCCCGGTTGGCATGCAGTACGCTCATTGCCGTCGCGTGGCGCAGCACATGCGGGGTCACACGCTTGCCCGCCAACGACGGAGCCTCCAGGACCGCCGTGGCGACATGCCGGTCGAGAATGTAGGCAAAGCCGTCCGTGCTCAACGCCCGTCCGCGGGCGCTCAGGAAAAGGTAGCGGTTGTTGACCGGAGGCCGGACATCGAGCCACTCGTTCAGGGCGATCCGCGTTTCCTTCCAGAGCGGCAGTTCGCGCTCGCGCCGCCCCTTGCCCATGATGCGGACGGTCTCGAACTGCGGGCCCGGCAGGCTGTCGAGGGTGAGCCCGGTCAGTTCCGACACCCGGAGCCCGGCCGCGAAGCACAGGTGCATCATTGCGCGGTCGCGCAGTCCTGCCACGGTCCCGGTGTCCGGCGCATCCAGAATCGCCTGCATCTCCGTCCGGTCGAGCCAGTCGATCAGGGGCTTGTCGACGCGCTTCATTGGAATCGCGCGCACCTGCAACGCCAGATCGAGGCACTCCGGCACACGGTACTCCAGGTAGCGGAAGAACGACTTTATGGCGGCAAGACGATTGTTGCGGGTGGTGACGCCGTTCCCGCGTTCGCTTTCCAGGGAGTCGAGGAATGCCAGAACGAGCGTGGCCGTGAAGTGCTCGATCTTCAGTGTGCAGGGACGGGTCTTGACCCGTTCGGCAGCGTAGGGGACGAGCAGCCGGAAGCATTCCTTGTAGCTCTGCACGGTATGGCGGCTCAAGCGGCGCTCGACAGGAAGGTGCTCCCGCAGGAAGGCCGCTAGGTGGGGGGCAAGATCAGTCATCGGACCCTCCGCCAAGGAATGTGCGCTCCGTGGCCTCGGCAATGCCTCGCAGGAGTTCAGGGGTCGCCTCCAGATACCAGTAGGAATGCCGACAATCCGGTAATGCCGAGCGAGGCGTGACGGAGCGTTGAATCAAAGGGGCTCAGGGCCGCTTTCGCTCGGCATTACTCCCGACGGTCACTTGCCTTCCAGGACCTTCATCAGGCTGTCCTTCACGCCCTTGAAGCTCCCCCGCCGGATGGAGGGCGGCGCATGGGCTTCAAGGATTTCCATCTTCTCGGCAGGACACGCCCTGAGATAGTCTTCGGTGGTCCTGACATCGGCATGGCCGAGCCACAGCGAGACCTTGCGCGGGTCTCCCCGACAGGCATGCAGGACGCTCATTGCCGTTGCGTGGCGCAGCACATGCGGGGTCACCCGCTTGCCCGCCAGCGACGGAGTCTCCAGGACCGCCTTGGCGACATGCCGGTCGAGAATGTAGGCAAAGCCGTCCGTGCTCAACGCCCGTCCGCGGGCGCTCAGGAACAGGTAGCGGTTGTTGACCGCAGGCCGGACATCGAGCCATTCGTTCAGGGCGGTCCGCGTTTCCTTCCAGAGCGGCAGTTCGCGCTCGCGCCGCCCCTTGCCCATGACGCGGACGGTCTCGAGCTGCGGACCCGACAGGCTGTCGAGCGTGAGCCCGGTCAGCTCCGACACCCGGAGCCCGGCCGCGAAGCACAGGTGCATCATTGCGCGGTCGCGCAGTCCTGCCACGGTCCCGGTGTCCGGTGCATCCAGGATCGCCTGCATCTCCGTCCGGTCGAGCCAGTCGATCAGGGGCCTGTCGGCGCGCTTCTGCGGAATCGCGCGCACCTGCAACGCCAGATCGAGGCACTCCGGGACACGGTACTCCAGGTAGCGAAAAAAAGACTTTATCGCGGCGAGACGATTGTTGCGGGTGCTGACGCCGTTTCCGCGTTCGCTTTCCAGGAAGTCGAGGAAAGCCAGAACGAGCGCGGCCGTAAGGTGCTCGATCTTCAGTGTGCAGGGACGGGTCTTGACCCGTTTGGCAGCGTAGGGGACGAGCAGCCGGAAGCATTCCCTGTAGCTCTGCACGGTATGGCGGCTGAAGCGCCGCTCGACAGGAAGGTGCTCCAGCAGGAAGGCCGTGAGGTGGGGGGCAAGATCAGTCATCGGCCCCTCCGTTCACGAATGCGCGCTCCGTGGCCTCGGCAATGCCGCGCAGAAGGACAGGGGTCGCCTCCAGGTACCAGAACGTGCTCATGAGTTCAGCATGGCCAAGCGTGGTGGAGAGGGCGAGCATGTGACGCCCGGGTCGGGCGCCGGGCGGCATGTTCTCAAGGGACCTGACGGCAAAGGCGTGCCGCAGCGAGTGCGGGGTCGGTCCGCGTCTTTCGCCGGGCTTTCGAAGGCCTGCCCGTTCCGCAAGCTCGCGGAACACGACGTCCGCGTGTTCGCGTTGGGGAGGTCGGCCGGTCGCGATCACGAACAGATGCCGGTCCGGAGTCCTCTCCCTGAGACGTGCCGCCAGGTAGAGATCCAGGGCCTCCCGGCTCGTGGGGTGCAGCACGACCAGCCTTGTCTTCCCGAACTTCGTGTCCCGGATGACGAGACCGTCATCGGTGACGTCCTCCAGCGTCAATGCGAGCGCCTCTCCGATGCGCAGGCCGGTCGAGGCCATGAGACCGAACAAGTAGTGCCAGGTCAGCGGCGCGATGGTCCCGGCCGGACCCCGGGACAGCGCCGCGTCCAGCAGCTTCCGGATGTCCGGAACCGGCATCGGGAAGGGTCGCGGTCTCCACGAGGGCCGGCGGCCCAGCGCATCGCGATGCGGCACTTCGTGGCGTTCGTCCTCTGCGTGCAGCCAAAGGGCGAAGTCGTGCACGAAGCGCAGCAGCCTGATCTTCGTCGTCGAGGATGCCGTCCTTGACGACGATGCCCATTCGAGCACGGTCGCGGCCCGGATGAAGGTCTCGCCCCGGGCCTCGGCGAAGCGCGCGAACCTCTTGAGAATCCGTTCGTTCTGCGTGAACCGGTAGCCGAGCGCCTGCTTCGTCTCGACGAAGCGGGCGACATTGTCGCTGATGCTGGCGGTCATCGTGCGCTCCCCCCGATCCAGGGTTGGGCAACCTCCTGCAGCATGACCGTGTCCGTCTTGGCATAGATCGCGGTGGTGCCCGGCGAGGCGTGACGCAGAAGGGCCTGGATGACATCGAGATCGGCCCCCGACCGGAGCAGGCCGGTGGCCTGGCTGTGGCGAAACACGTGCGCCCCGCGTCCCGCGAGGGTCGTGACGCCGGCACGGTCGAGCGCGCGCTTCGCAACGCCACTGACAGTGCTTGGAGCCGCGAGGGCGCGCGCCGGGGCCATGGCGCGCAGGAACACCTTGTCTTCATCGGTCGCCGGCCTTGCCTTGGCGATGTAGGCATGCAGGGCGTCGCCAACATCCTGCGGCAGCGGGAGTGCCGCTTGCCGACGCGACTTTCCGGCGACACGGATCTCGGCCCTGTCCCAGTCGATGTCCCCGAGGCGCAGGGCGGCAACGTCACCCGCCCGCAGCGCGAGCCGGGCGAGCAGAAGCAGGATCGCCCGGTCGCGCAGGCCGGCCGGATTCCCGCCGCAGCTGGCGATGGCACGCTCGACGTCGTCGGGCGGGATGTGCCGTGGCAGGCCGGACAGGCGCCGTTGGGCCGCCGACGGCACGGCCGCGACCAGCGTGGCGGGCACGCTGTCCTCCGAGACCAGGAACCGGAGATACATGCGCACGGAGGTCGCCAGATGCTGGGCGGTGCTGTGCGACCAGGGCCGCATCGCGTCGAGCAGTGCGCACCGGATCAGCGATGCGTCATATGTGCCTGGATCGTCCCCAAGCGCGGGCAGCATTCGCGTGATTGCCCGGACATGCTGGCGTATGCTCCTCGGCGCGATGCCGCGATGGCGCTCAAGCCAGAGGGCGAACCGCTCGAGCCTTGCGGGCAGCGCCGGCTCGAGCGGAACGGGCTCCAGCGGGGCGATCCGTCCGATCGAGACGAGATGCCTGAGGAAACCGCGCAGCTGGCCATGGCAGGCTTCCGTGCCCCGCTTCCGGCGGCTGCTGTACAGTCCGGGGATCGAGCAGACGAATTCCTTGTTCAGGTACTGCGTGAAGACATCCGGTGTCAGGTCCCGGAGCCGGATGCGGGACAGATGCAGCCAGACGATGAAACCGGTGCATGCGTAGCGGAAGGACTTGACGCTGTTGGCCGTATAGCCTTCGTCGCCCAAGCCGGCGAGGAACGCATCCAGCAGACGCAGGTTGTCTTCCAGTTCGCCGGTTGTCTCGATGTGTCCCGCACTCTCGAGGAAACGGACGAACCACATGAGTTCGGCCGACGTGCGGCGCCTGTTCCAACGCCTGACACGGACGGACGCACAGGACGCACCGCAACGACATTCGTGCTGCAGGAAACGCTGGATGATCGAGCCGTCGACCGCCCGCAGCTCGATCCCGGCGAGGCTGAGCCAGATCAGGAAGTGACGGGCTGTGCACCGGTAGTTGTCGAGCCGGCTCTCCGAGAGCTTTCCCTCGCGCTGACGCCGACGCTCGTCGGCGAAGGAACGGGAGAGGCCGTCGAACTCGGCCAGAAGGGTCTCCGCAAGGGCGCGGCACTTGGATGTTGCAGGCATTGCATGCTCTCCGTTTGTTGAGTGAGAGCCGTACCCTGCCCGGAATCGCTGCGGGAGTAATGCCGAGCGAAAGCGGCCCTGAGCCCCTTTGATTCAACGCTCCGTCACGCCTTGCTCGGCATTACCGGATTGTCGGCATTCGCAGTGGTACCTGGAGGCGACTCCGAAGCTGATGCAGCAGATCTCATCGGCGACCGAGACCCATCTGGGGCGGATGTTGTCATGACCAATCTTGCGCCATTGCTGACGACGTTCTTCGTGATCCATCTGCCGCGTGACCGCGCGCTCAGTTCCCGCACGATCGAGAGCTACGCCCATTGCTTCCGGTTGCTCCTTGCCTTTGCAGCCGACCGGTGCCGCAAGCCGCCCTGCAGACTCGACGTCGAAGACCTTGATGTCCCGCTGGTTCTCGACTTCCTTGACGCACTTGAGGTCGAACGGGAGAACTCGGCCCAAACCCGAAATGTTCGCCTTGCCGCGATCAAGGCGTTCTACAGGTTCGTGCAGTACCGAGAACCCGCCTGCCTGCAACTGTGCCAGCAAGTCCGGAACATCCCCGCGAAGCGGTTCGAGCAGACCCTGATCGAACACCTCGAACCGGACGAGACCAAGGCGATCCTCAACGCCCCTGACACCTCGACCCGGTCCGGAATCAGGGACCAGGCGATGTTGTATGCAACCTATGCCTGCGGCTTGCGGGTGTCCGAATTGACGGGATTGCGGCTCGAGGATCTTGACCTGCCGGGACTCGCGACCGTGCATGTCATGGGCAAGGGGCGGAGCGAACGTGTCCTGCCCCTGTGGGAGGAAACCCGTGCGGTCCTGCGCAGCTGGCTCGCAATCCGCCCCGATACCGCCGAGCCGAATCTGTTCCTCAATGCCAGGGGCAGGCCAATGACCCGTCACGGGTTCGCGCACCGACTTGCGATCCATGTTGCCACTGCCACGAACGAGGCCCCGTCACTCGGAAACAAGCGTGTGACGCCCCATGTGCTTCGCCACACGATCGCGATGGATACCCTGGCGGCAACGAGAGACATCCGCAAAGTATCGGAGTGGTTGGGACATCGGAGCATGCAGAGCACCGACCCCTATCTGCGCAAGGACCCTCGTCGGAAACTGGACATGCTCGACGCCGTGCGACCGGTTCCGATCACGAAAGGAAACTTCAGGGGGACCACCGACAAGCTGATGGCAATGCTCAACGGTCTGGCAGAATAGTTATGGTGAGTGGTCGACGCGGGCATCCCTTCAAGACAACGCTTTGATCACTCAACTTTCCATAAGTGAGGACTCACCATTATCGATGGAATGTTACGCGTAACATTCCCTGGACGACCGTACGCGCCTGGGCTGTCACCTGCAGTGGTATCTCGGGGAGACCGCCGAGATCTTCGTCCACGGGATCGCCCATACATATGTTGCGGCCCGGCATATGTTGCGGAGCTTTCGCATCGGCCTGCCACGCACGGGAATCCTCGATTTTGGCCGCAACATATTCTTTTGCAGTCAGAGCGAGTCAAGGAAGGCCATCAGCCTCTTGTCCTCCTTCCAGGGGCGGCCGGGCCCTTCTTCGGTTACGTGGATGATGCAGGCGAAGCCAGACAGCCGTTTCCATGGAACGAGGAGCGCCGCCTTGCCCTCACGGCCAAGCTCGATGCCGTGTTCTTCCACCTCTACGGGATCATCGACCGGGACGACATCCGTCATGTCTACGGAACGTTCCCGATCGTTGAACGCGAGGAGGTTCAGGCCTACGGAAGCTATCTTTCACGAGAGCTTTGCCTTGCCTGGATGAATGCCTTGGCCGCAGGCAATCCTGATGCAAGCTTGTCCGCATGACACGGAACGGTGATCCGTCCCGCAAGGGACGGAAATTCGCCAGGACCTTCAACAGCGGAGTCTTGGTCTTGACGACCTCATTCGGAGATACCCTGATCGTGACCGTCCGATTGTACGTCTCCTATCGTCTTCCCGCTCGTCGTGAGTCCGTTGTGGCAAGGCCTCTGCCGTCCCGTTTCGTCATGGCCGCGAAGCAAGCAGGTCATCCACCTTCGCACGCAGTGCGTCGATGGCAGCGATCGTTTCCTCCTGCCGCGATGCCTGCGCCTGAGCGGTCTCGCTTGCGGCCGCGATTCCGTCGTTGACTTCGGTCCGCAGCGCCTTGACTCCCGTTGTCAGCGTTTCGACAGCGTCGATGAAATTCCGGCGTACGGCGTCAGCCCGAAGTGCCGCCCCGACGCCGGGTTGTTCCCTTGCCATTTTCCGGTTCCTCTCGCCTCATGCGGCAATCCCGCATCTGGCAAACCGCTTCCCGACCGCATTCCCGCGTGCAGTTTCCAGAGCACGGCCTGGTCCGCGGCGGATGGCGGCCCTGGCCGATCGGGCGCACGTTTCCGGAGCGCGCAGCGTGAACGCTACCACTCCCATGCCATGTCGAACCCGGCCTCGAGGCCTCCGTCGCTCGCGGCGAGGCTGACGCCCGTCGAGGAGCGCGTGCCCGTCCGCTCCCGGGACCGGTTCAGCCCGGCCCCGATCACGGCGCTCCCGCCCAGCCCGGGCTCCAGCCAGAAGTCGCGGTCGAGGCCGGCGTCGTGCCCGGCGTCCGGCCCGACCCTCCAGCCGAGGCGCAGGTCCTCGATGTCGGGGCTGCCGGCGACGCGCCCGTAGGCGCTGCCGACCATGCCGTGGCGCCAGCCCGAGAGGTCCGTCCCCCAGGCCGCCTCGAGATCCAGGCGGGCCCCGCCGTCCGCCCCGCCAGGGCCCGGGACGGTCGCCGGGTCGAGCAGCGCCGACACGCCCCCGGAGGACGCGCCGCCCCAGCCGCGCGTCGCGATGACCGAGGGGCCGAGCCGCGTCTCCGGCCGGGGGTCCCACCCGACCGTGACGGCCAGCCCCCAGTCCTCGAAGTCCCCGTCCTCGTGCAGCATGAGCGCGCGGCCGTCGAGCGCGACCGAGAGGCCGCGCGCGGAATCCTCGAACCGCACCCCGCCGCCCGTCTCCAGCCCGAAGCCGGTCTCCGCGTCGCCCCCGTCATGGCGCAGGCCCGCCTCCAGCCTCGGCGACAGCGTCGCCCCGGAGGCCAGCGCGCGCGTCCAGGTCGCCTCCAGCCCCAGCCGCAGGCGCGACGTCGTCCCGGACCCGGCGGCGAGGCCCGCCGCCGCCTCCGAGGCCGTGCGCGTCCAGAGCGCGTCCGCGCGCCAGCCGACCTGCGCGCCGCCGAGCGCGTCCGCCGTCACCGGCGCGCCTTCCGCGCCCGCCGCCGCCATCGACCATCCGAGGCCGGCCGTGACAGGGTCCCCGCCCCCGGGCGTCAGCGTCATCTCGCCCCGTCCGGTCCCGGCCGCGCCCCAGAACGTCGGCGTCCCGTCCTTCCGCCGGCCCGCCCAGGGGACGAGGCCGGAGAGCTCCGCCTCGATCCGGCCGCCGCCCTCCGGGGCGTCGTAGCCGCCCGCGCCCCGGCTCCGGAACAGCATCAGGCCGAAGAGCGCGTCCCGCCGGGGCCAGTCGGTCCCGAGCATGGCCGCGGTCGCCTCGCCGTCGAGCGACAGGTCCCCGTCCCGACCGGTGAAGCCGGACCGCGCGACGCGGCCCCAGAGCCCGAGCGAGAGCCCGTCCCCGGTCTCCTGCACGAGCTCGAAGGACGTGCCCAGCAGGGCGTCGTCCGCCGACACGGCCGAGCTCTCCGGCCCGCTCCCGCTCTCCGCGTCCCGGCGCTCGCCGGTCTCCAGGGCGAGCAGCGCCATGAAGGCGCGCCGCCCGTCCTCCGCGAGCGCCGGGACCGCGAGGGGATCGTCCTCCGCCGCGTCCGCGTCCGCAGCCTCTCCCGCCGTCCCGGTCCCGTCCGGCAGCGGCCGGCCGGCAAGGCGGCCCCGGAAGCCGGGGCTGCGGTCCGCGCCGAGCCGGTCCCGCACCGCGTCGACGGCCTGCTCCGCCACCGTGCGCCCGAAGCGCACTGTCCACGCCCGCGGGACCGGGTCCGTGTTGGCGATCGTCCCCGTCGCCGTGCCGTCCGCGATCCGCACGTGGCCGGCCGGCGCCGGGTCCGAGAGCGTGAGCGTCAGCGTCTCCGTCCCCTCGTCGTGGGCGTCGTCCAGGACCGGCACGGACACGGTCCGCTCCGTCACGCCCGCCTCGAAGGCGAGGGTTCCCGAGGTCCCGGCGTAGTCCTCGCCGGCCGTCGCCGTGCCGTCCGCGGTCGCGTAGCGCACCGTGCTCGGCTCCGTCCGGGCCCGGCTCAGCGTCACCGCGAACTCGAGCGGCCCGGCGCCTTCCCGGACCTGCGCGTCCGCCACCGAGAGCCGCGCCGGCCCGGGAACCGTGGCCACGACCTCGCCGGCCAGCGGCCGCCCGTCCGCGGTGCACACCCGCGGGCTCGCGTCGCAGGACCTGGTCTCCCGCATCCTCACCGTGATCGCCCCCGTCCCGCCCGGGAAGACCGTCAGCGTCCAGGCCCGGTCCTGGCCGGGCGGCGCCCGCCTGGCGAGCGTGATCCGCCCGCCGGTCACCTCGAACAGGTGGTCGCGCACCGTCCTGAAGCTGAACCCCGGCTCCGGCGCCTCGCTCATCGTGAAGCCCAGCGTGAACGCGGACCGGCCGTCGTGCTCGTCCGGCACCCCGGAGAACGACGCCGTCGGCCCGGCGGGCGCGACGTGGGCCGGCCCGGCTTGCCTCGCCGAGCCCCCGTGCCCGAGCGCGGCGGGCTCCAGGTCCGGCCAGCCCCGGATCAGGCCGCCCCCGGGCGCGAGGCTGTCCGGGGTCACGAGGATCGCCGTCTGGCCCTCGTCCGCCCCGGTCAGCGTGTAGGCGAAGATCAGCTCGTGCGTCGTGCTGCCGAACGTGTAGGCCGCGCGCCGCTTCCGCCCGTCCAGGAAGCCGATCTCGACCGAGGGCGTCCCCCCGGTGGTGGTCACCAGAACCTGGCGGTCGAACGGGAGCCCGACCTCGACCGTCTCGCCCGGCGTCCACCGCCCGTCCGGCCCCGCCCCGGAGATCGTCGGCGCCGCCGCCACCCGCGGCCCCTCGAGCTGGGACATCGCCTCCGGGTGCCCCCTGTGCCCGAGCTCCGCCGGCACCCCGCTCGCCGAGACGATCGTCCCGCCGCGCAGCCGCAGGCTGTTGCGGTACACCTCCACGGACTCGTAGTCCGGCGCCAGCCCCGGACGCCACGCGTCTCCCGTGGCCCCCGTCAGGTCGGACGGCCGATACCCCGCCTTCAGCGTGTAGCGGAACACCGTGCGGGCCGTCCCCGAGCCGCTGGCGTAGACCGCGTGGCGCACCACGCCCGAGCCATGGGGGTGGGCCGTGTCGGAGAAGCCGATCCACAGCTTCGGAGGCTCGCCCCCCGCCGGCGTCGCGACCGTCACGTCCTCGCTCCACGCCAGCGTCACCTCGACCGTCTCGCCCGCGCTCCAGCTGTCGCCCGGCGGGGCGTTCAGCTCGATGCCCGTCACCCGCGGCGGCGCCGTCCCGCCCGTCACCAGGCACCGCACCCCCACGTTCTCCGAGGGCCTGCAGTTGTGCTCGCCCACCGCGATCCCCCGCGCCCGGGGGCAGTCGAACAGGCTCTCCTCGTCGCCCGTGCACCTGAGGTTGTCGAGCCAGATCCTGCTCAGCGAGCCTTCCCCGAAATGCGCCCGGCGGAACCGGCCCGCGTCCTCCACCGACCCCGCCTCGTGGCCCGCCATCCGGCACGCCACGTCCGCATCCCGGTTGTCCCAGTAGTCGTCGCACACCGTGCCCCACTGGCCCGCGCGGAACACCTCCACCCGGCCCTCGTGGTCGCCCGCGCCCCCGGCCAGGCGGATGAGCGAGCGCGTCACCGGCTGCGCGGAGAGCGCGCCGGCCTCGTTGCCCAGGCGGTCCCGCACCGGGTTCGTCGCGGGCACCGTGTAGCTCACCGTCACCGCCACGTCCCCGGCCGGCGCGGCGCCGAGGGTGAGCGCCACCTGCGAGCCGGTCAGCGCGACCGCGGAGGGCGCGGCGGCGGTGCCGTCGACCGACACCGAGTAGTCGCCCGCCGCGGGCACCGAACCCGCATCGAGCGGCTCGTCGTAGAGCAGGGTGACCGTCGTCCCTTCGACCGCCGCCGAGAGGAGCGCCGGCCCGGCGTTGTCCAGCTCCCAGCTGCGCTCGTCGGCGCCCGTCGGCGCGGTGCCGGCCAGCGCGTTGGGAGGCGTCGACGTGTCCGCGATGTCCTGCGCGGCCGCGAACCCGAGCGTCACCGTGCCGTTCAGGCCCGCCAGGTTCCCGCCCGAGGCGGTCACGTCAAAGACCGTGGAGGCGGTCGCCTCGGTGACGGCGAGCGTCGCCGTCGTGCCGGCCGCCGTGAAGTCCGCCACGTCCACGTTCGCCACGTCCTCGGAGAACGTCACCCGCCAGGTCAGGCTGTCCGCGTTGGTCGGCGAGGCGGCCGGGTCGTGGCGCACGATGGACTCTACCCTCGGCCCGATGGCGTCGGCGGCCGTGACGTCGATGGTCATGGTGTAGTCCGCCGCGCTCTCGGCGGTGCCGTCGCTCACCCTGAACATGAAGGTGGCGTAGCCCGCGCCGCTGGCGCCCGCCGCCGGGGTGAAGACCAGCTTCCCGGAGTCGATGTCCGCCTTCTGGATGACCTGGTTCAGGGTCACGTCCGTGCCGTCCAGCTCCAGGTCGCCCGCGCTCTCGAGCTGCGTGATCTTCACGCTGTCGAGGGTGTCGCCCGGATTCCCGTCGGCGAAACTGAAATCCGCCGCCGTGAACGCGTAGGCCGTGTCCTCGGGGGTCGTCACCGTCTTGTCCGACGCCGTCGGGGGGACGTTGCCCGCCGTCCTCGTGCCGTCCACCCTGTGCCCCGTGAGCGCCGCCTGGGCGACGTGGACGATCGCCTCCGCCGTGCTGTCCGGACCCAGGATCGTGCCGCCAGAGAGCCCCAGCGCGTTCGCCTCCCAGGCGATGCCGTCCGTGTCGCTGTCCCCCGCCACCACGGTGTAGGAGAAGGCCAGGGCCGTCGTGCCCGTGCCCCGGACGTAGCTCGCGGTCCGGTCCGTGCCCCCAACGTCCAGGGTGAAGGTCGGCGTGCCGGTCACCGTCACCGCCTCGGCGAACGTCGCCGTCACCTCGATGGCCTCTCCCAGGCCGTAGGTGTCCTCCGACGTCGCGCCGGCGGATCGGAGGAGCGGCGTCGAGGTCACCGCCATGGCGGGCGGCAGCGTGAGATTCCGGTCGAAATTCGCGGCGTCGTTGCCCGGAAGGTCCTCGATCGGGTTCGACGAGGGCTTCGTGTAGCGGACCCGCACCACCTCCCCGCCCGCCGGCGCCTCGGCCAGCGTGAGCGTCACCGTGGGCCCGCTCACCGCCACCGGGTCCGTGGCCGCGAGGCTCGCCGCGGCCCCGTCCACCGTCACCGTGAACGCCGCCGCCCCGGGCACCGAGGTCTCGTCCAGGTCCTCGTGGTACGTCAGGACCACCGAGGTCCCGTCCACCGTCATGGACTGAAGCTGGGGCAGCCTCGTGTCGATCCGTACTTCCAGCTCCGCGGGGAGGTTTATACGGCCGGGGCTGGATAGGGCCGTCACCTCCCCCGACTTCAACCGGAGGGTCCCCGTGCCCTCGTAGTTCGATCTGGGGCTGACAACCACGTTGAAAACAGAGTCCGTCTCCCTGATCGTATAGCTCTGAAACGACAGATTTCTGTACACAACATCACTACTCTGACCTTCTGAGGGATCTGGGTTGAAAGCTGCCGTAAGGTCCTCTCCACCCGGTTCGATGCGTACGGTTTCGCTGAATGTGAACTTAGCCGTGAAGTTCCCGGTCACCGGCTGGGGCGCGGTGGTCGTGATGGTCGCCGTGAGCGGCGTGCCGGTGGTATGGGAATACGTCGCCGCATGGTTGCCGCCCTCGATGACGTCGGCCGGGATGGTGAACGTGAACGTCTCGCCTGCTGCGGGCGCGGTGACCAAAGTCCAGATGTTGACGTTCCGGCCGCTTCCCACGATCCTCATCGAGTCTGCCTGCACCTCGCCGTTCGTGACGACGAACTCGCTGGCCTCCAGCCCCCGCACGGGCACGTGGAACTGGATTCTCACCACCACCAAACCCGCTATCATCCGGCTCGAATCGATCAAGCCGCCTTCCAAAGTGGACAAGAGAATGGTCGGCGTCGGCTTGAGGGGAGTCGCCATCCTCTCCGTCGAGGGCGGGCCGAGGACATCCGGGGTGGTGTCCGTGGCGACGGTGGTGATGGCGGTCACCCGCACCGTGTACTCGGTGTTGCCGTCGAGCCCGGTCAGGTCCCGGCTGGTGGTGGCGGGGTTGGCGGTGCGCCACGACCGCGCCGCGTCGTAGGACTGCGTTCCGGACTTCCACTCGACGATGTAGCCCGCGGCCCCGGTGACCGCGTCCCAGCTCACCTCCAGCCCGTGGTTCTCCGGCGTCAGGGCCACGCCCGTCACCTGCCCCGCCGCGGCCATCTCGAAGGCGGCGCTCTCGCGCGACTCGTCGCCCCCCAGCAGGTCCTCGAACTCCACCCGCACCCGGATCCTCTTGCCGTCGTCGGCGGCGGCAAGCGTGTAGGTGCTCGACGTTTCGCCAGTGATTTCCTCCCGGTTCGTCCCGTCGCCGTCCTCCCGGAACCACTGGTATTCGAAGGTGTCCGGCAGGCCGTCGTCGTCCGCGATGTCGCTGATGACCGCGGTCAGCAAGTCGCCCGTCACCCCGGTCCCAGGGGTCGTGATCGTCGGGTCCCCGGTCGCGTCGTTGTTCGCCGGCAGGCTCAGATGCACCTTGCGCGCCGTCTCCGCCGACCAGTCGAGGCCCGCCGACGGCCACCGGTAGTGGTAGTCGGTGATGACGATGCCAAGAACAGGATGAGTTGAAGTGGAGGTCGTCCGGGTGGCCGAGCTGAATGCGAGGCCGGTGCTGTCGTCGCAGACGTGCAGCCGCAATGCGTTCCGCTCTGCCGTCTCCAGGTCATGAGCTGACATGGAAAATGTCAGCTGGCCGGCGTCCGGCGCCGACTCGGTGTAGATTTCGTATGGAGCAAAGGCAACACTCGCACTTTCCCGGATCCTGAATGATGTGATTCCGTCCAGTACTCCGCCTATGCCATCACCAGAATATCCGTGTGCTGTACGCCCGTCCACGGTCCTGGAGCCCACCCCGACCGTAATGGACTTGACGAGGCGCCGGGTGCCGAGACTGGGCTCTGGGCAGGCAGACGAAACCGAAGCGGGATCTATCACCAGGATGTCGAACTCTTCGCTCGCCGTGCCGCCCTTGCCGTCGCTTGCCGACAGCTTTACCCGGACGGTGCCGGCCGTCGTGGGCGTGCCCGAGAAGTTCAGGCCGACCGGCGAGGCGGTGAAGGTCAGCCAATAGGGAAGTGGGCTGCCGTCGGGTCGCGTCGCCGAGTATGTCAGCGTGTCGCCGTCGCTGTCGGAGAAGGTTGCCCGCTCAACGTTGTGGCTGAACGCCATGTTCACGGTCGTTGCTCGATCGCTCAATGGGCCGGTGGAGGTGGGGGCGTTGTTGCCCGCCACCGCGCCGAAGACGGTGATGCGGAATGAGGCAGGGTTGCTAGCCCAGGTCCCGTTGTCATCCGCGTCTTCGACTCTGTTGTCGGCGATGCTCCAGCCCGCCAGGCCCCTCTGGTCATCGGACCCCACGACATCCCACAGCGCATCACTGCCGAGATCGCTGGCCGTGACGACCGCGTAGGTCGTCGAGGCGGCGAGCGTGACGGTCGAGGTCGGCGTGAGCGTGAGCCTGATGCCGTCGACGCTCGCCGCGGCGGTGAAGTCGGCCACCTTGGTTCCCGTTCGCGATGTCTGGTGCAGGGTCACCGTGTTCGTGTTGCTGTCGCTGAAAAACCCGCCGCGCAGGACGATGCTGGAGAGCGTGTAGCCGCCGGTTTCGGCGCCGGTGGTGAACTCCTGGCTGCCCTTGTTGGCGCTGGGAGTGGCAATTCGCGTGAGGTACGAGTTGTCGACCAGCGATATCTGGGCCTGCGCGGCCCCTGCCCAGCCAAGCGGCGACAGCGCGAGCATCGCCGCGAGGCCCCGAACCGGCAGCCGCGGCCAGGTTCCCGAACCGCGGGGCAGGGCTGCGCCGAGAAGGGCGGCGGGCAGGAGAATGGCCGTGGCCAATTCGAAGACTCCAAGCATGTTTCGGTGACCTCGCGCTTTCAGGATCCAGGAACGTCCGGGGGACGCGTACTGCGCCCCGGTTCGCGAGGAAAAGACTTGAAATCGGATTTTCATTGCAGTCGGAGAAATGACTTTCACTGCGCGGGTTCCGGCACCGGGAGGTCTCAGATCGGCGCGTCCGCAGGACCGCCGCGGCGCTCTTGCCGGAACCGGTCTGTCGTGCTTTCTAATTACGGAACAAAACGTTAGGGCCTGTCTCCCGCGCCCGCCCGGCGCCGCGCGACGGCCTGCCAACTACACGTATCTGCGGAGACTGTCGTTGCGCCGCGATCCGGCGGTTGCGGCGCCGCCCGCCCGCGTCGGCGCCATCCGGGAGGCCGGCGCCGGGCGCGTCCCTGGCGCCCGCCGGGCGCGCGCGGATCGAGGGCCCCGGTCACCCCGTCGCCGAGCAGGCTCACGCCGAGCACCGTCATGAACGTCGCGAGGCCCGGCGGCAGCACGGTCCACCAGGCCGCGAGCGCGAAGTCCCTGTTGCCGCCGATGATCGACCCCCAGCTCATCCGGTCCGGATCGACGAGTCCCAGGAAGGCGAGGCCGGTCTCGAACAGGATCGCGGCGCCGACGGCGAGCGTGGCGGCGGCGACGAGCGTCGGCAGCGCGCCGGGAAGGATCGTCCGCAGGAGCAGGCGGAGGCCGGACGAGCCCACGGCGCGCGACGCCGTGACATGACCGAGCCCGGCGATCCGCATGACCTCGGCGCGGGCGAGGCGGGCGAGCGGCGGCCAGCTGGCGGCGGCGATGGCGACGGCGACCGTGGGGAGGCTCGGGCCGAACAGGCTGAGCGCGACCATCGCGAAGGGCAGCGGCGGCAGGACCTGGAAGAACTCGGTCAGCCGCATGAGCAGCGCGTCTGCGAGGCCGCCGCGGAACCCCGCGACGGCGCCGACGGCCACGCCGGCGACCACCGTCATGAGCGCGGCGGCGGCCGCGACGGCCAGCGTGGTCCGCCCGCCGTGGGCAAGCCCGGCGAGCAGGTCGCGGCCGGCGAAGTCCGAACCGAGCGGCAGGCCCGGGCCGGGGGGCCGAAGCGGCGCGGCGGCGATCGCGAAGGGGTCCGCCGGATACAGCGCCGGCCCGGCGATCGCGAGCGCGAGGACGGGGGCCAGAAGGGCCGCGCCGGCGCGCGCGGACGGGTGGCGCAGAAGGGCCGACCGGAACCTGCGGCGCGGGGCCGCCGGGCGGAGGGGACGGGGCGGCGGCAGGGTCATGGCGGGCCACGCCCAGGCGGGGCGTCCGGGCGGATGCGCGGATCGAGCAGGCGGCAGGCGAGATCGGTCGCGAGGTTGACGGCGACCACGGCGGCGGCGGCGAAGGCCAGGATGCCGAGCAGCGTCGGGTGGTCGCGCCGCAGCGCCGATTCGAAGGCGAGGCTGCCGAGCCCGGGCCAGTCGAACACGGTCTCCACGATCACCGCCCCGGAAAGCAGGGCGCCGCACTGCAGGCCCGCCAGCGTGACGATCGGCACTGCCGCGCTCTGCAGCGCGTGGCGGTACAGCACCGCCGTCTCGCTGAGGCCCTTGGCCCGGGCCGTCCGGATGTGGTCGGCGCCGAGCGCCTCGAGCGTGACGGCGCGGGCGATCCGGACGAACGGGGCGAGCTGGGTCAGCGCCAGGGTCAGCGCGGGGAGTGCCAGATGGTGCGCCAGGTCGAGCGCCCGGCCGGGGCCGGCGCCGGCGGCGCGCAGGTCGGTCATGCCCGAGAGCGGAAACAGCGGGACCGCGGCGGAAAACGCGTAGATCAGCAGGAGCCCGGTCAGGAACGCGGGCGCGGACCAGGCGGCCAGGGCGAACCCGCTCGCCAGGCGGGCGAAGGGTCCGTGCGGCCTGCGCGCGGCCTGCGCGCCGAGGAGCGTGCCGAGGACGGCGGCGGCGAGCAGCGCGGTGGCGGCCAGCAGGAGCGTGGGGCCAAGGCGCTCCAGCACGAGATCCAGGACCGGCGTGCCGAAGTGGAGCGAGCGGCCGAGGTCGCCCGACGCCACCTGGGCGGCGTAGGCAAGGAGCTGGCCGGGCAGCGGCCGGTCGAGGCCGTGGTGGCGGCGGATGTCCTCGAGGATCGCCTCGGTCGCCCCTCCCATCCCGCCGGCGATGACGATCGCCGGGTCGCCCGGCGCGAGGCGGACCAGCAGGAAGTTGAACAGGAGCACCGCGGCGATCAGCGCCGCGGCCTGCAGCAGCCGGCCGACGGCGGCGAGGGCGAGGCGCAGGGCCCCGGCCCCGGGCCGGACGGCGCGATGGCCGCCGGGACCGGCCTCAGCGCTCAAGCCAGACCTCGTCCATCGGCTGCATCGGCCCCCAGACGGTCTCCGGGGGGTTCCTGACCGTCCTGCGGCGGACGGTCGAGAAGGGTTCCTCGTTGAGGAAGTAGAGCGGCAGCTCCGCGGTGACGATGCGCTGGAACTCCGCGTAGAGCGCCCTGCGCCGGCCGGGATCGGGGGCGGACCCGGCCTCGTCGAGCAGCGCGTCGACCGTCTCGTTGCAGTAGCCCTGCGTGTTCGACCAGATGACGTGGCGGATGTTGTCGCAGAGATAGAGGCGGTGGACGCCGATGACCGGGTCCGGGTAGTTCCAGCTGGTGTTCAGGGTGAAGCCGTAGTCCCACGAGGCGATCCGCCGGGCCCAGGTCGCGAAGTCGGCCGGCGGACGCAGGGTCACGGCGATGCCGGCCTTCGCGAGCTGCGCCTTGAGGTAGGCGGCGCCGGTGGCGAGGCTGTCGGCCTGGAACGGCGGGTAGTCCAGCACCACCCTGAGGCGGACGCCGTCGGCGTCCGGCGCGTGGCCGGCCTCGTCGAGGAGACGGCGCGCGCGCCCGATGTCGGCCGGATAGGGATCCGGGACGGCGGCGTGGAAGGGGCTCGCGTGGTGGAACGGCCCGGTGCCGGGCCGCGGCACGCCGCCGTGCAGCGTCTCCGCCATGTAGTCCTGGTCGATGGCGTAGGCCACGGCACGGCGGACCCGCAAATCGTCGAAGGGCGGCGCGCGCAGGTTGAACTCGACGTAGTTGAGCGGGCCGAGCGCGGCGTAGCCTCTCGCGGTCACCGCGAGGTCGGGGTCGGCCGCGAGCCCGGCCAGGTCGCGGAAGCGCACCGGGGCGAAGGGGGAATAGTCCACCTCGCCACGGCGCAGCGCCAGCAGGTGGACCGACGGATCGCGGACGACCCGGAACACGATGCGGTCCAGATAGGGCCGCCCCTCGATGAAGAAGTCGTCGTTGCGCTCGAGAACCAGGTGCCGGCCGCGCGCCCATTCCACGAAGCGGAAGGGGCCGGAGCCGACCGGCGCGACGTTCATCGGATGGGTCGCGGGGTCCTGGCCGTCGCCGTAGACGTGCCTGGGGATGATCGGCATGAGCGGCGCGGCAAGCGCCTGCAGGAGGGCCGGGTGGGGCCGGGCGAGCCGGATCACGGCGGTATGGGGCCCCGGGGTGTCGACGGCGGCGACGGCATCGAACATCGCCCTGCCGAAGGGGTGGTGCGCCCGGACGGTCTCGAGCGAGAAGGCGACGTCACGGGACGTGACCGGGGTCCCGTCGTGAAACCGGGCCCCGGGTTCAAGATGGAAGGTGTAGCCGAGCCCGTCCGGGGACACCGTCCAGCTCCGGGCGAGATAGGGCTGCGGCTCGAAGCGTTCGTCGATCCGGACCAGGCCGGCGAAGAGCTGGGCGCCGGGCACGCCGGTGCCGGCGCCGGACTGCACGGCGGGGTTCAGATGCCGGGCATCCGCGGCGGCGCCGACCACCAGGATGCCGCCCGGCACCGGCTCCGCCGCGAAAGACTCCGGCGCGATCGCGACGGCGGCGAGGACGCCGAGCGTGGCGCGGGCAAGCGGGAACGGGAGCATCAGGAGACTCGGCGCGCTGGCCGGGATGCGCCGGACACGGGGATCGCGGCCGTGGCTTCTCGGCGGCCGGAGACGGCAGGCGCCGGGGTCATCCCGGCGGCCGCGGTCCGGGCGCTTCGCCGTCGGCGGCGGCGTGCCGGTCGTCGCTCGCCGCGACCAGGCCGGCCTCCCGTGCCCGCCGGACCGCCTCGGCGCGGCTGGTCGCGCCCAGCTTGGAGAACAGGTTGCGCAGGTGATAGCGCACGCCGCTGGCCGTAAGGGCGAGCTTGGCGGCGATCTCCTTGTCGGTCAGCGTGTCGAGATGCTCGAGAATCTCGCGCTCGCGCCCGTTCAGCTTGAGTGCGGGGTCGGCGTCGGCGCTGCGCATCGCCATGAGCAGCGTCTGGGCCGGTTCGTGCAGTGGGGCGCCGCCCGCATCGGCCAGGAACCGCTCCACCGCGGGCCGGCAGACGCGCCGTTCGCACACCGCGGACCACGCGTAGTCGGTGTCGGCGAAGAGCGCGAGAAAATCGGTCAGGTGCCGGCGCTGCCGGTCCAGGTCTCCCGCACGGTCCTCCAGCACGACGGCCAGCGCGAGCGCGCGCATGAGCGTGCGCCTCAGCCCGCCGTCGGCGGCCGACGCATGCAGCGCCTCCGCGAAGGCGCGCCCCTCGTCGAAGCGCTCCACGGCCATGAACAGGCGAAGCCGCGCCAGGGAGAGCGCCTCCATCTCCCGCCATGTCTGCTTCGTCCGGTCGAGGCATTCGGCCAGGTCCTCCGGCAGGCCGGCCTCGCGCCAGCGCCGCTCCGCCTCTCCGGCGAATCCCCCGGCCGCCAGCAGCGAGACCTTCATCGCCGACAGGAGGCGCACGAGCGCGGGCAGGTCGGCGCCGTGCACGAAGTCCAGCATCTCCTCCAGCACTGCCATCTCGCTGCCGTCGCCGGCGGCGAGCGCCTGCCCGACCGCCACGCCGCTCGCCGCGGCATAGGCCTGCAAGGGGGTGCCGTTCCTGGTGAGGGCGGCGGGCACGGCGGCCGGCCGCGGGTCGGGCGGCTGGCGGTGCCGTTCCATGTCAAGCTCGCCGAGCAGGACGGACGCGATCGCGATCGAGGCGGGATCGTCCAGGAAGCGGGCCTTGGCGATGCGCAGCGCGTTCGCGTAATCGTTCCGGGCCGGTTCGACCTGGCCCTGCGCCATGGCGGCCTGGCCCCGCTGGAGCCCGACCAGCATCTGTGCGAACGGGTTGCCGCCAAGGCTCGCCAGCGCGCGTTCGGCCCGTTTCCCGGCGTCCTCGAACTGCGCCATGGCAGTGTGCGTCACGCACAGGCCATGCTCGGCATAGCCCCGGATCAGCGGGTCGCTGGCCGGAGACGCGGCGATCGCGCGGAGGTCCTCCACGGTCGACCGGGTCGGTTCCGAGTCCACGGCGCCGCCCCCGTAGTATTCCAGGAGTCCACGGACGATGCGGTCGTCCACCCAGCGGGGATCGGCCGGGCCGCCGTCCGCCGGATCAGGTTCCGGCAGGGAGCCGTAGGCGTCGCGGGCCTCCGCCAGCCGGCCGGAAAACAGCAGCGACGCGCAGCGTGCGAGCTGCAGGCGCGCGGTGCGGTGAAGTGCGTCGTCGTCCAGAAGGCCGATGGCGGCCTGGAATGCGGCCAGGCCGTGGCGGATCCAGAGGCGGACACCCCCGGCGTTCTCCAGCATCTCGCCGACGAGCCTGGCGTCGCCCGATTCCGCGGCGTGCCGGAGCGCCGGCAGGGTCTCGCCGCGGCGATCCAGTTCCAGCGCGATCCGGCGATGCACGTCCCGGTAGCGCGGGCGGGCGTGGCGGTAGAGCTGGCGCGCGCAATGTTCCCGGATCAGCGGATGGAGGCGCCAGCTCTCCCGCCCGCCGTCGCGCACCGGGTTGAGGAGGCCGGCAATGGCGTCCATGTTCCTGATCTGGCGCATGGCGTCGGGGCCCAGCACCTTGCCCAGCAGATCCGCATCCATCCATTCGAGCAGTCCGGCATCGAGCAGCAGTTCGCGATCTTCGCTCTCCATGCCGTCCCAGAGCCGCTTCTCCACCCAGTTCCCGACGATGTCGCGAATCTCGAACTCGCTTGCGCGGGAAGAGGTCACCGGCTTGTTGCGATGGATGCGAAGCGCCATCGGCCAGCCGGCCGAATCCCTCTCCAGCGCCTGCAGTTCCCGGCGCGAAAGGCGCTGGCCAAAGAATTTCCGGATCTCCGGCCTGGAGAAGCGCAGGTCGTCCACCGTGAGCATCGAGGCGTTGCCGGACATGATCGCACCGCCCAGATCCAGCGACGGGAGGCGGCGGCACGCCACCGCCAGGCACAGGTTGCGCGGCGCCCGACGCACCACGAATTCCAGCAGCGAGACCGATCGGCGGTCGGACAGCCGCTGAAGGTCGTCGAGCGCGAGGACCAAGGGCTCGTCGCGGGCCTCCAGCAGGTGCAGCAGCCGTGAGACCCGGCTGAAGTGCAGGGGGTCCGACCCGGGGTCGTCGGCCGGAAGGTCCGGGACGTCCAGCCCGGCATAGCGGAACGCGAAGACGAGATAGGCGTCCAGCGCCTCGACCCCGTCGTTCGGGTCGATCGAAAGCCAGGCGGTGACCACGCCCCTCTCGACGAGGCAGCGGCAGCATTCGGCAAGCAGGGTCGTCTTGCCGAATCCGCCGGGTGCGGCGAACACGTTCAGGCGGCTGCCCGTCGGCATTGCCCGGCTCACCAGCGCGGGCCGGTCCATGTATCCGGGCGGCCGCTCGGGAATCGTCACCTTCTCGCGCAGCAGCCATGCGAACCTGGGATCCCCGTGGAGCTCGTCACGCGCCGCTTCCCGCTGCGCCCGGGGATCCTGCCCGTTCCCGCCATTCCCGGTCATCCGGCTCTCCTCCAGGCGCGACCCCGTGATTCCCGGGCAGTCCGCCGCAGTGCCGCGCCGGCGGTTCCTTTCAACGGCCCGACGGCCATCTTCGTCGTCTTGGCGGTCCTTGCCATCGCGCCGATGGTCTTCTGCATCGACCCGGCGGCATTCTTCATCGCCCTGCCGGTCCCCTTCATCGTCCCGATCGCGCTCCATGCCATGCGACCGGTCCTTGTGCCGCCGTCAATCCGGACCGTGAACCGGGCGGCGCTCCCCGCCATCGGCCTCCGGCGCACGGCGCCGGAGAGGTTCGCCATTCCTCCCGCCCGGATCTTCATCGGCGCAAGGGGCGCTGGATGGGATGACTGCATCACTGGACTTGTGCACTCCGTCTCAGGCTCTCGAGTTTGCCGACTGTCAGCGTAACATCCGCCACCGCTGCAGAAAAACACAGGAGTGAGTTTTTTTTTGCAGTCGGCAAATTAAAGACCACTACACGCCCCGTCCTCATCAGCTGACAGCGGGGTGCCCCCTCGGGGATGGTCATCGGCATCCCCGCAACTTCCGTCAGCTGGCAATTCGCATTCGCCACCATCCGGCCGCCGCTCCGATTCGACAATCCAGGTCTGCCCGCGGCAGGCACCGTGCCGCTGCGGTCGGCGGCAACCAGCACCGGAACCCGCTCGGACGACAAGCCGCGCCTGCTCGCCTTGCCGCGGCAGCGGCACGCCTTGCGATCAAGGTACCGCTCGGCCTCGGCTTTCCGGTACTGGGTCTCAGGGCTGAGCGGAACGGAAAACCGTCACAAGGACCGGGGTTCCTTGACGCACCGACAGATCGTCACGGGATGGACGTCGAACGTCCGCGCGACAGAGGAGATCGACCGGCCGGCATTGACCAGTTCGTGGACAACCTCCTTCTGGTCGTCTCGAAGCTTCGCAGGCCGCCCGAACGCGACCCCGCGGGCCATGGCCGCCTTCCGCCCTTCCTCCGTGCGCGCCAGGATCAGGGAGCGCTCGAATTCGGCGATGCCGCCGAAGACGGTCAGGATCATCTTTCCGGCCGGGCTGGTCGTGCCGGCCCAGGGCTCGTCAAGCGACTGCATTCCTGCGCCTTTCTCGATCAGTGCTCCGGACATGCGGAGCAGCCCGGCCGTTGACCGCGCCAGGCGGTTCAGCTTGGCAACCACGACCACGTCATCCTTGCGGAGCTGGCCGAGCATGGCCTCGGGCCTCGCGGCGGCGCCAGGAGATGCCGCCGTCCGCGACGTCGATCTCGAAGTGCTTCCTGACCTTGCCGCGGTTGGCGTCCCGGCCAACCCGCCGGTCGGTGGCCTCCCGGCCCTTCAACCGGCCCGCGCGCACCGACGCCGCGATCGCCTCCAGCGCCTTCTCCGTGGCCTGCAGCAGGTCCTCGGGGACTACCGCAGAGTGTAGGGCAGTTGCAGAGTTTGGTCCGTGATGGCGCGCTTGGGACATGGCCGCGTCACAGGACATCGTATGAAAGCAACCACTGAAACCAGCATGGCCGCTTGACTGCCCCGCACTTTGCGGTGCTCTCTCGACCCAGCTCTGCTCCATGCAGTGACATCAGTTCGCTCATCATGTCCGGCCCTATGCCGAAGGCACGCTCGACAAGACGCACTTCGCCCCTGATGCCAGGCTGGAGCTGGAAGGCCCTGGCCTGCTTCTTCTTGATGGCGCGCATTACTTCGAAGCCCTCGTATGCTCCGAGAATCAGAAAGGAGCCGGGAGTTGGCTGTGGATAAGTTGGACGCGGATTCCTGTGGAAAAACCGTCTCTTGCGCGCCGTCACCTTCCCGGTTCATTCCTGTGACGGGACCGCCGCCGCCTGGCCTGGCGGCCGTCCAGATGTGGACAGCCTGTGGAAAACCCGGGCCCGGATACCCAAAAACCGTCGAAAGAGACCGAATCCGGGCTTGCCTCGAAACATGGATGCTTGATCGTGGCGTAGGCGGTCTTCATCGACTTGAAGCCAAGGGTCGGCTTGATCAGGCGCTTGAGCTTGCCATGGTCGGCCTGGACGACGTTTTTGGGGTTCATTTTATCTCTCGGGACTTCCGAAATATGCAGCAAATTTCGGACAGGCAATACATTTCGTACTGGCCTGTGTCCGAAATATGATGCAACCTTCGGACATGACAGACAGTGCAACAACTCTGCCCACTCGGATCCTTGATCGAATCAGTGCCGAACCAACCAAGGTTTGGACCCCGGGAGATTTTTCGGACGTCGGTTCGCGTGAGGCTGTCGACAAGGCACTCCAGCGACTGGCCAATTCAGGCGAGCTCCGCCGTATCGAACGTGGCCTCTACGACAAACCGAGACTCAACAAGTTGACCGGGAAACCGTCGGCACCAGACTATCGCGCTGTCATCGAAGCTGTTGCGCGGCGTGACAAGGCTCGCTTTGTCGTAGACGGAATGACCGCCGCCAACACTCTCGGACTGACAAACGCCGTTCCAGCCAAGATCGAAGTCCTGGTCGACGCCCGTCTGAAACCCATCAGGCTGGGCAACCAAAGAATTGTCTTCAAGCATGCTGCTCCTAGCCGTCTTTACTGGGCAGGGCGTCCCGGCATGTATCTTGTTCAGGCTCTGCGCTGGGTCCAAGATGCCATGCAAAGCGAGACCGAACGCGCAAAGGTCGATCGAACCATTCGAAAGCTGCTGACAGACAAGAAGAACGGGCCAAAACTCACCGAAGACCTTCGCATCGGCCTTTCGGCCATGCCAATCTGGATGCAGGAAATTTTGCGCAAACCGGTCATGTCCGCAGGTGCGGAGAGAGACACGTGAACACAGACGCGTACATTGATTTCATCCGTGCGGGGCCGGCCGACCGCACGGATCTCTTTCTCACGACGGCCCGGCGACTCGGCGCCCCCCTGATCAACATCGAGAAGGACTTCTGGGTGTGCTGGACGCTGAACACTCTTTACCACCGCCTTCCCAAGGGCGGCCCGCGTCTTCTGTTCAAGGGCGGCACGTCGCTGTCAAAGGCCCATGGCCTCATCAACAGGTTTTCGGAAGACATTGATGTCACGGTCTTCCGGGATGATCTCGGTCATCCCGGAAGCACGGCTGAAATCGCTGCTCTTTCCAACAAGAAGCGCAAGGCGACGCTGAACGCGATTGCCTCTGATTGCAGCCGCTTCATCACCACCGAGCTCCTTGCAGCCGTCTCTGACGCCATGGAGGCCGACACGGGCGTGGCAGGCCAAGTGGAGATCGACGATAGCGATCCAAGCTGCCAGACGCTGCTTGTCTGGTACCCGCGCGTGGATGCATCCGATACCGGATATGTTCAGGCCGCCGTCAAGATCGAGTCGGGGGCGAAATCCGCACTCGATCCGAATCTGCCTGTCGCGATCGCTCCCTATGTCGACGCTGACCTCGAAGCACTCGATCTGAGCGTGCCGGATGTCACGACAATCCATGCGGTGCGGACCTTCTGGGACAAGATCGTGATAGTCCACGGGTTGCGCAGCTGGTTCGAGCGGCGTGGCGAACTGCGCCAGGATGGTCAACGGATTTCGCGACACTACTACGACTTGCATTCGCTCTTTGGATCCGAGATTGGCTCTGCCGCGGTTGCAGATCTGGCACTCGGAGCGGATTGCGTCCAGCATGCACGAACGTTCTTCAACCGACCCGATTTCGATCTTGCGACTGCCTCGCCGGGCACGTTCTCCCTTCGACCCGTTGGAGGCATGATCGACAGATTGGCCCGCGACTACGGCAATACTCGCGCGATGATCTTCGGTGATGCACCTGACTTCGACGACATCCTGCTATCGATCGGACAGATCGAAGACAGTCTGAACGATTGAGGCCGTCCCTGGACCGATGCGTTCCAACGTCGCGCCCAGCTCAAGGTCGTCTTCGCCCGGAATGCGGCTCCGCGCCCGGGATCCGATGTCGGACGAGATTCCGAAAGGGGTTTCGCGGGTGCTGTTGCAAAAAATGTGGAGCCGCCGCGCTTTTCCTCGAACAGCTTCTCGTGCTGCACGCCCTGCGACTGTCCGACGAAGCTGACGCGCGCATTCAGCCTTGGCCGTGGGGTCTCGATCGAACTTCGGATGCATGCCATGAGACCTCCATGTTGAGGAAAGTGACGGCCCTAACCCAACATAGGTCCCGATTCCGCCATAGGACTTTCACTTTAAGCCTGTGTAGATGGGGTTTCGTGGACTTTTGGGTGCCCAGTTTTCCGCGGTGGTGCCCCGGACCGGATTTGGAGATGGTGCAACTAGGATATCGGCGCGGTTCGAGGTCCGGCAGTGCTTTGACCCGAAAAGAAAAGCGCCCCGAAGCCCGCCTGACGCTTGCCAATCGCTTGCCAGCGCCGGGCCGTCCCGCGCTCCGGGCCTTGCGGCGCTGGCCTGGGCGGCCCTGCGGCCCACTGACCCGAAAGCAGTGCGCAGGCCACACCCCACACCCGGCGCGATTGACGCGTCCTGCAGACGAACGCAGACTGCCCGCGCCAACACTCCTTGCAGTCCGGCCAGTCCTAGGCCGGGCTACCCGCTGAACAAGCCTGCTGACCCCACGGATTTTGGTGCTCTCCGTCCAGGAGAGATCCAGATTTACCGGTTGCCCGGTGAAAGCGGCTCTGCCAGGCACGGGGCATGATGCATCCAGGCGAGCAAAAGCGTATTCGTGTCATGCGCTGCACCGATCCGGCTTGCCCCCAAAACTGGAGTGAAAGTCATGTCACACATTTACTGCATTGAAGGGTACTGGGATGAACCGGACCCCGTGAATAGCCTTGTGCGCGGCCAGATGGAAGCCGTGCAAGAGATCGGCGGATGGCCTTACATTCATCGCACGTGCGCGACGAAAGAAGAGCTGCACTTTCGGCTTGAGACCGAATGGGCTGACTGTGCTTACGGGTCGCTCTTGAATTTCGCGACGCACGGTGACCGTGGGTCGATATGCTTGTCAGACGGCCATGAACCAGAAATTTCGGAACTCCCGGACATGCTTGGTGAGGGCTTCGCCGAGAGGTGCTTCGTTCATTTCGGAGGCTGCCAAACGGTAGACGGTCAGGATGCCGAAATCAATGAATTCATGCAACGATCAGGTGCAAACGGCGTGTCCGGGTATGCGGCCAATGAGATTGACTTTCTGGCAATGGACAAGCCGGGTATCGCATTGGAAAGCATCTATTTCTTCTTCGCCGGAAGCATCGACTTGTCAAACACGCACAGGAGGGGCGAGGCGGCGAAACGCAGACGCGACCAACTGCGAGCGATTGAAACCAATTTGCAAACAGCCTTTCCAAAGTGCAGCTTCAAGCTCTGGCTCAGAACGCCAGATGGCATCGAATGACGCTTCAGATGCAAGAACTCGGTCAACTGACCCCAAGTCAGGCGGTCAGCAGGGCGGCAGTCCACAGGACATGGCGGAGCAGCGTGTTCGGGCCGGGGAACCTCATGGCGTCCGAATTTCGAGATTATCTCTCGGAGCTTACCTGCCTCCCAAAACCGCGCACAGGATAATCCCGGAAAACTGGGAGCCGCCAATTCGATGATGCGCCAACCATTGCTGGGCGAAACGGAGTTCCCTATGGCGGATTCGGCACCTATGTTGGATTCAGGCCAGTGACGTGGCACGACATGGTGCCCCGACATGTGTGCTTTTGGAGACGCTCCCATGACCCATGACTTCAAGTGGCGACATTTCCGAGGCGAGATCATTCTTTGGGCCGCGGGTGCGACCTCATGACCTTGCCGCGCTCTACATACTGTCACCAGCCCGACGGTCCCGCGGATGACCCCGCCGTCATCGAGATCCTGGACATCACGTCGACCTGCCACGGCTACGGCTATCGAAGGGTGACAGCCGAGCTTCGGCACCGCGGCCTGCGGGTGAACGCGAAGAAAGTGCGGCGGATCATGGCCGAGAACGGCCTGAATCCACGGCAGAAACGCCGGTACGCCGTGACGACCGACAGCGATCACGACAGTCCGATCTACCCGAACGTGGCGTTGAACTACGAGGTCCTCGGACCGGACCAGCTCTGGGTCGGCGGACATCACCTGCATCGCCATTGCAGACGGCTTCGGCCTACCTGGCCGTCATCCTCGAGGTCCTCGGACCGGACCAGCTCTGGGTCGGCGACATCACCTGCATCGCCATTGCAGACGGCTTCGCCTACCTGGCCGTCATCCTCGATGCCTGGTCGCGAAAGGTGGTCGGCTACGCACTCGGCCGCCACGTTGACGTGCGCCTGACCACGGCGGCGCTCACGGCAGCCATCGAACACCGGCGGCCTTTGCCCGGTTGCGTCTGTCACACCGACCGTGGCGTCCAGTACGCGGCGCTCCGGCATCGGCGCATACTGAAGCAACGGGGCTTCGTCGGGTCCATGAGCCGGCGCGGCAATCCCTATGACAACGCACAGGCCGAGAGCTTCCTGAAGACCCTGAAGGTCGAGAGGGTCTACGTCGGCGACTACGAGACCTTCGAGGACGTCGCAGCCGACTTGCCACACTTCATTGAAGACATCTACAACGCCACCCGACTGCATTCGGCGCTCGGATATCTGAGCCCGAACAAGTTCGAGGAGATCAACGCCCTGGATGGGTCAAAAAGTGCAGGCTGAACTGTCCAATCGAAAGGGCGCACTCCAGATGGTGGGTCAAAATTGGACGCCTATTGACACACCTTCGCACGCAGTGCGTCGATGGCAGCGATCGTTTCCTCCTGCCGCGATGCCTGCGCCTGAGCGGTCTCGCTTGCGGTCGCGATTCCGTCGTTGACTTCGGTCCGCAGCGCCTTGACTCCCGTTGTCAGCGTTTCGACAGCGTCGATGAAATTCCGGCGTACGGCGTCAGCCCGAAGTGCCGCCCCGACGCCGGGTTGTTCCCTTGCCATTTTCCGGTTCCTCTCGCCTCATGCGGCAATCCCGCATCTGGCAAACCGCTTCCCGACCGCATTCCCGCGTGCAGTTTCCAGAGCACGGCCTGGTCCGCGGCGGATGGCGGCCCTGGCCGATCGGGCGCACGTTTCCGGAGCGCGCAGCGTGAACGCTACCACTCCCATGCCATGTCGAACCCGGCCTCGAGGCCTCCGTCGCTCGCGGCGAGGCTGACGCCCGTCGAGGAGCGCGTGCCCGTCCGCTCCCGGGACCGGTTCAGCCCGGCCCCGATCACGGCGCTCCCGCCCAGCCCGGGCTCCAGCCAGAAGTCGCGGTCGAGGCCGGCGTCGTGCCCGGCGTCCGGCCCGACCCTCCAGCCGAGGCGCAGGTCCTCGATGTCGGGGCTGCCGGCGACGCGCCCGTAGGCGCTGCCGACCATGCCGTGGCGCCAGCCCGAGAGGTCCGTCCCCCAGGCCGCCTCGAGATCCAGGCGGGCCCCGCCGTCCGCCCCGCCAGGGCCCGGGACGGTCGCCGGGTCGAGCAGCGCCGACACGCCCCCGGAGGACGCGCCGCCCCAGCCGCGCGTCGCGATGACCGAGGGGCCGAGCCGCGTCTCCGGCCGGGGGTCCCACCCGACCGTGACGGCCAGCCCCCAGTCCTCGAAGTCCCCGTCCTCGTGCAGCATGAGCGCGCGGCCGTCGAGCGCGACCGAGAGGCCGCGCGCGGAATCCTCGAACCGCACCCCGCCGCCCGTCTCCAGCCCGAAGCCGGTCTCCGCGTCGCCCCCGTCATGGCGCAGGCCCGCCTCCAGCCTCGGCGACAGCGTCGCCCCGGAGGCCAGCGCGCGCGTCCAGGTCGCCTCCAGCCCCAGCCGCAGGCGCGACGTCGTCCCGGACCCGGCGGCGAGGCCCGCCGCCGCCTCCGAGGCCGTGCGCGTCCAGAGCGCGTCCGCGCGCCAGCCGACCTGCGCGCCGCCGAGCGCGTCCGCCGTCACCGGCGCGCCTTCCGCGCCCGCCGCCGCCATCGACCATCCGAGGCCGGCCGTGACAGGGTCCCCGCCCCCGGGCGTCAGCGTCATCTCGCCCCGTCCGGTCCCGGCCGCGCCCCAGAACGTCGGCGTCCCGTCCTTCCGCCGGCCCGCCCAGGGGACGAGGCCGGAGAGCTCCGCCTCGATCCGGCCGCCGCCCTCCGGGGCGTCGTAGCCGCCCGCGCCCCGGCTCCGGAACAGCATCAGGCCGAAGAGCGCGTCCCGCCGGGGCCAGTCGGTCCCGAGCATGGCCGCGGTCGCCTCGCCGTCGAGCGACAGGTCCCCGTCCCGACCGGTGAAACCGGACCGCGCGACGCGGCCCCAGAGCCCGAGCGAGAGCCCGTCCCCGGTCTCCTGCACGAGCTCGAAGGACGTGCCCAGCAGGGCGTCGTCCGCCGACACGGCCGAGCTCTCCGGCCCGCTCCCGCTCTCCGCGTCCCGGCGCTCGCCGGTCTCCAGGGCGAGCAGCGCCATGAAGGCGCGCCGCCCGTCCTCCGCGAGCGCCGGGACCGCGAGGGGATCGTCCTCCGCCGCGTCCGCGTCCGCGTCCGCAGCCTCTCCCGCCGTCCCGGTCCCGTCCGGCAGCGGCCGGCCGGCAAGGCGGCCCCGGAAGCCGGGGCTGCGGTCCGCGCCGAGCCGGTCCCGCACCGCGTCGACGGCCTGCTCCGCCACCGTGCGCCCGAAGCGCACTGTCCACGCCCGCGGGACCGGGTCCGTGTTGGCGATCGTCCCCGTCGCCGTGCCGTCCGCGATCCGCACGTGGCCGGCCGGCGCCGGGTCCGAGAGCGTGAGCGTCAGCGTCTCCGTCCCCTCGTCGTGGGCGTCGTCCAGGACCGGCACGGACACGGTCCGCTCCGTCACGCCCGCCTCGAAGGCGAGGGTTCCCGAGGTCCCGGCGTAGTCCTCGCCGGCCGTCGCCGTGCCGTCCGCGGTCGCGTAGCGCACCGTGCTCGGCTCCGTCCGGGCCCGGCTCAGCGTCACCACGAAGTCGAGCGGCCCGGCGCCTTCCCGGACCTGCGCGTCCGCCACCGAGAGCCGCGCCGGCCCGGGAACCGTGGCCACGACCTCGCCGGCCAGCGGCCGCCCGTCCGCGGTGCACACCCGCGGGCTCGCGTCGCAGGACCTGGTCTCCCGCATCCTCACCGTGATCGCCCCCGTCCCGCCCGGGAAGACCGTCAGCGTCCAGGCCCGGTCCTGGCCGGGCGGCGCCCGCCTGGCGAGCGTGATCCGCCCGCCGGTCACCTCGAACAGGTGGTCGCGCACCGTCCTGAAGCTGAACCCCGGCTCCGGCGCCTCGCTCATCGTGAAGCCCAGCGTGAACGCGGACCGGCCGTCGTGCTCGTCCGGCACCCCGGAGAACGACGCCGTCGGCCCGGCGGGCGCGACGTGGGCCGGCCCGGCTTGCCTCGCCGAGCCCCCGTGCCCGAGCGCGGCGGGCTCCAGGTCCGGCCAGCCCCGGATCAGGCCGCCCCCGGGCGCGAGGCTGTCCGGGGTCACGAGGATCGCCGTCTGGTCCCCGTCCGCCCCGGTCAGCGTGTAGGCGAAGATCAGCTCGTGCGTCGTGCTGCCGAACGTGTAGGCCGCGCGCCGCTTCCGCCCGTCCAGGAAGCCGATCTCGACCGAGGGCGTCCCCCCGGTGGTGGTCACCAGAACCTGGCGGTCGAACGGGAGCCCGACCTCGACCGTCTCGCCCGGCGTCCACCGCCCGTCCGGCCCCGCCCCGGAGATCGTCGGCGCCGCCGCCACCCGCGGCCCCTCGAGCTGGGACATCGCCTCCGGGTGCCCCCTGTGCCCGAGCTCCGCCGGCACCCCGCTCGCCGAGACGATCGTCCCGCCGCGCAGCCGCAGGCCGTTGCGGTGCACCTCCACGGACTCGTAGTCCGGCGCCAGCCCCGGACGCCACGCGTCTCCCGTGGCCCCCGGATACCCCGCCTTCAGCGTGTAGCGGAACACCGTGCGGGCCGTCCCCGAGCCGCTGGCGTAGACCGCGCTGCGCACCACGCCCGAGCCTTGGGGGTGGGCCGTGTCGGAGAAGCCGATCCACAGCTTCGGAGGCTCGCCCCCCGCCGGCGTCGCGACCGTCACGTCCTCGCTCCACGCCAGCGTCACCTCGACCGTCTCGCCCGCGCTCCAGCTGTCGCCCGGCGGGGCGTTCAGCTCGATGCCCGTCACCCGCGGCGCCGCCGTCCCGCCCGTCACCAGGCACCGCACCCCCACGTTCTCCGAGGGCCTGCAGTTGTGCTCGCCCACCGCGATCCCCCGCGCCCGGGGGCAGTCGAACAGGCTCTCCTCGTCGCCCGTGCACCTGAGGTTGTCGAGCCAGATCCTGCTCAGCGAGCCTTCCCCGAAATGCGCCCGGCGGAACCGGCCCGCGTCCTCCACCGACCCCGCCTCGTGGCCCGCCATCCGGCACGCCACGTCCGCATCCCGGTTGTCCCAGTAGTCGTCGCACACCGTGCCCCACTGGCCCGCGCGGAACACCTCCACCCGGCCCTCGTGGTCGCCCGCGCCCCCGGCCAGGCGGATGAGCGAGCGCGTCACCGGCTGCGCGGAGAGCGCGCCGGCCTCGTTGCCCAGGCGGTCCCGCACCGGGTTCGTCGCGGGCACCGTGTAGCTCACCGTCACCGCCACGTCCCCGGCCGGCGCGGCGCCGAGGGTGAGCGCCACCTGCGAGCCGGTCAGCGCGACCGCGGAGGGCGCGGCGGCGGTGCCGTCGACCGACACCGAGTAGTCGCCCGCCGCGGGCACCGAACCCGCATCGAGCGGCTCGTCGTAGAGCAGGGTGACCGTCGTCCCTTCGACCGCCGCCGAGAGGAGCGCCGGCCCGGCGTTGTCCAGCTCCCAGCTGCGCTCGTCGGCGCCCGTCGGCGCGGTGCCGGCCAGCGCGTTGGGAGGCGTCGACGTGTCCGCGATGTCCTGCGCGGCCGCGAACCCGAGCGTCACCGTGCCGTTCAGGCCCGCCAGGTTCCCGCCCGAGGCGGTCACGTCAAAGACCGTGGAGGCGGTCGCCTCGGTGACGGCGAGCGTCGCCGTCGTGCCGGCCGCCGTGAAGTCCGCCACGTCCACGTTCGCCACGTCCTCGGAGAAGGTCACCCGCCAGGTCAGGCTGTCCGCGTTGGTCGGCGAGGCGGCCGGGTCGTGGCGCACGATGGACAGGACCCTCGGCGCGGTGGCGTCGCGGGGCGGGCTCACCACGATGTCGAACGCGTCGCTGGCCGTTTCGCCGTCGCCGTCTTTCGCCGTCACCTTCACCGTGATCGTGCCCATGTCCCCGGCCCCGGGCGTGCCCCTGAATTCCCGCGTCGCGGCATTGAAGGTCAGCCAGTCCGGCAGCGGGGTGTCGTCGTCCTTCGTCGCCGAGTGTTCCAGCGTGTCGCCGTCGATGTCCTCGAAGGTGTCGTCCGGAACCGTGAAGGTGAACTCCTCGCCCGCCGTCACCGTCGCCGTCTGGTTCGGGATCCCGTTCGCCACCGCCGGCGCGTCGTTCGCCGCCGTGACGTCGATGGTCATGGCGTAGGCCGAGGCGCTCTCGTCATCCCCGTCGCTGACCTTGAACATGAAGGTGGCGTAGCCCGTGCCGTTCGCGTTCTCCGCCGGGGCGAAGACCAGCCTGTTCGCGTCGATGTCCGCCTTCGGGATCACCTGGTCCAGGGTCACGTCCGCGCCGTCGAGCTCCAGGTCGCCCGCGCTTTCGAGCTGCGTGATCCTCACGCTGTCGAGCGTGTCGCCGCTGTCCGCGTCGGTGAAGTTGAAATCCGTCGATGCGAACGTGTAGCGCGTGTCCTCGGGGGTCCTGACCGTCCTGTTCGACGCCGTCGGGGGGGTGTTGACCGGAACGGCGGTGCTGCCGCCGCCGGACTCGGACCAGCCGCCGTCGCCCTCGTCGTTGCGCGCGCGCACCTGCACCTGGTAGGTCGCGCCCTCGTCGAGGCCCGCAATCGTCGCGTTCATCCCCGTCACGTCCTGGGGGCCGCCGGTGAAGTCGCCGTCCGCCGTGCAGTCCGCCGGCGAACCGGCGCAGTGGCGCAGGTCGTAGTCCAGGATCTCCGGCCGGCCGTCGTTCGCCGGCGCCGTCCAGCTCACGTCCAGGCTCGTGGTCGAGCCCGGCGTCGCCGTCACCACCGGCGGTTCCGGCGCGTCCGGGGGCTCGGCCACGTCGGTGAGGCTGATCGTCACCGCCACCGTGTCCGTGCCGCCCTTGCCGTCGTCGGCCGTGATCGTCACCGAGTACATGGCCTTCGCCTCGAAGTCGTAGTCCACCCCCGCCTTCGTGGCGATCTGCCGGGTCGCGGGGTCGAAGTCGAACGAGGCCTCGTCCGCGCCCTCCATCGTGTAGGTCGGGGAGTCGCCGTCGCTATCCGTCGCCGCCGGGACCGGGGCGCCCACGTTCGTGCCCGGCCCCGCGTTCTCGGCGACGCTACGCGTCAGTTCATCGTCGTCGAACGCCGGCGCCGCGTTCGGCGCCTCGTTCACCACGATGTCGAACTGGTCGCTGGCCGTTTCGCCGCCGCCGTCTTCCACCGTCACCTTCACCGTCAGCGTCCCGGCGGTCGCGGGCGTGCCCTGGAAGGTCCGCGTCGCGGCGGTGAAGGTCAGCCAGGACGGCAGCGGATCGTCGTTGGCCAGCGTCGCCGAGTATGCCAGCGTGTCCCCGTCGATGTCCCCGAAGGCATCGTCCGGGACCGTGAAGCTGAAGGACTCGTCCACCGTGGCCGACTGGTTCCCGATCGGGCTCTCGAGCGCCGGGGCGTCGTTCACCGGCGTGATGTCGATGGTCATGGTGTATTCGGCGACGCTCTCGTCCGTGCCGTCGCTCACCCGGAACCTGAACGTCGCGAAGGCGTCGCCGTTGGCGTTCCCCGGGGGGACATACGTGAAGTCACCGTCTGCGAGGGAGGATTCGGAGACGCTGAACGGAAGGTCGCTTGCCGTCAGCGTCCTGCAAATGTCATTCAAGCATCCGATCTTCAGCTCGCCCTTGCCCGCCGCGGGCAGCGCGGTGACGATCACGCTGTGCAGGCTGTCGCCGTCGTCGTCTGTGAAATTGAATTCTGTTGGCCGAGGCGCGTAGTCAACGTCCTCGTACGTCGTCCCCTCGCTGTCCTGCGCGGTCGGGGCCGTGTTCGGCTCGGCATAGGTCGACTTGGCCTGCGTGGCCGCGGCGCTGCCGTTGCCGGCTTCGTCCTCCGCCGCATTCGCGGCCACGTCCACCGTCACCTCGCCCTCGGCCGACGGCGTGATCGTCGCGGTGAACGCCGTGTCGCCGTCCCCGCCCGTGAGGTCCGAGGCCGTGCCGTTGCCCACCGCGATGTCGCCCAAAGCGAAGCCGGTCACCGGCTCGCTGAAGGTGAACGTCGCGGTGAAGGGCCCGTCGCTCGTCTCCGGAACCTCCGTGATCGTCACCGTCGGGGCGGTGTTGTCCACCACCCAGCTGCGCTCGTCGGTGCCCGACGGCGCGGTGGCGGCCAGCGCGTTGCCCGCCTCGTCCGCGATGTTCTGCGCGGCAGCGAACCCGAGCGTCACCGTGCCGCTGAAACCGGCCAGGTTCCCGCCCGAGACGGTCACGTCATGGACCCCCGTCTCGCCGCTCACCGCCTGCACGCCGGTGACCGTGGCCGTGCTGCCGGTCACCGCGAAGTCCGCCGCATCCACGTTCGCCACCGCTTCCGAGAAGGTGACCCGCCACGTCAGGCTGTCCGCGTTGGTCGGCGAGCCGGCCGGGTCGTGGCGCTCGACGGAAAGGACCGTCGGCGCGGTGAGGTCGTAGTCCACCGTCTTCCGGGTGGCCGCAAGGTTGCCGTTGGCCGCCGCGTCCTCCGCCACGTCCGCGGTCACGTCCAGCGTCACCGCGCCCTCGGCCGCCGGCGTGATCGTCGCGGTGTAGGTCGTGCCCCCGTCCCCGCCCGTGAGGTCCGACGCCGCGCCGTTGCCCACCGCGATGTCCGCCAACGTGAAGCCGGTCACCGGCTCGGAGAAGGTGAACGTCGCCGTGAACGGCGCGTTCGCCGCGTCCGGCGCCGCGATCGAAACCGTCGGGGCGGCGTTGTCCACCACCCAGCCGCGCTCGTCGGCGCCCGTCGGCGCGGTGCCGGCCAGCGCGTTGGGAGGCGTCGACGTGTCCGCGATGTCCTGCGCGGTCGCGAACCCGAGCGTCACCGTGCCGTTCAGCTCCGCCAGGTCGCCGCCGGAGGCGGTCACGTCAAAGACCGTGGCGGCGGTCGCCTCGGCCACGGCGAGCGTCGCCGTCGTGCCGGCCGCCGCGAAGTCCGACTGGTCCACGTTCGCCACGTCCTCGGAGAACGTCACCCGCCAGGTCAGGCTGTCCGCGTTGGTGGGCGAGCCGGCCGGGTCGTGGCGCTCGATCGACAGGACCCTCGGCGCGGTGGTGTCGGCGGGCGGGCTCACCACGATGTCGAACGGTCGCTGGCCGTTTCGCCGTCGCCGTCTTCCACCGTCACCTTCACCGTCAGCGTCCCGGCGGTCGCGGGCGTGCCCTCGAAGGTCCGCGTCGCGGCATTGAACGTCAGCCAGGCAGGCAGTGGATCGTCGTTGGCCAGCGTCGCCGAGTATGCCAGCGTGTCCCCGTCGATGTCCTCGAAGGCGTCGTCCGGGACAGTGAAGGTGAACTCCGTGCCCGCCGTCGCCGCCTGGTCCGCGATCCCGCTCGCCACCGTGGGGGCGTCGTTCGCCGCCGTGACGTCGATGGTCATGGCGTAGGCCGAGGCGCTCTCGTCATCCCCGTCGCTGACCTTGAACATGAAGGTGGCGTAGCCCGTGCCGTTCGCGTTCTCCGCCGGGGCGAAGACCAGCCTGTTCGCGTCGATGTCCGCCTTCGGGATCACCTGGTCCAGGGTCACGTCCGCGCCGTCGAGCTCCAGGTCGCCCGCGCTTTCGAGCTGCGTGATCCTCACGCTGTCGAGCGTGTCGCCGCTGTCCGCGTCGGTGAAGTTGAAATCCGGCGATGCGAACGTGTAGCGCGTGTCCTCGGGGGTCCTGACCGTCCTGTTCGACGCCGTCGGGGGGGTGTTGACCGGAACGGCGGTGCTGCCGCCGCCGGACTCGGACCAGCCGCCGTCGCCCTCGTCGTTGCGCGCGCGCACCTGCACCTGGTAGGTCGCGCCCTCGTCGAGGCCCGCAATCGTCGCGTTCATCCCCGTCACGTCCTGGGGGCCGCCGGTGAAGTCGCCGTCCGCCGTGCAGTCCGCCGGCGAACCGGCGCAGTGGCGCAGGTCGTAGTCCAGGATCTCCGGCCGGCCGTCGTTCGCCGGCGCCGTCCAGCTCACGTCCAGGCTCGTGGTCGAGCCCGGCGTCGCCGTCACCACCGGCGGTTCCGGCGCGTCCGGGGGCTCGGCCACGTCGGTGAGGCTGATCGTCACCGCCACCGTGTCCGTGCCGCCCTTGCCGTCGTCGGCCGTGATCGTCACCGAGTACATGGCCTTCGCCTCGAAGTCGTAGTCCACCCCCGCCTTCGTGGCGATCTGCCGGGTCGCGGGGTCGAAGTCGAACGAGGCCTCGTCCGCGCCCTCCATCGTGTAGGTCGGGGAGTCGCCGTCGCTATCCGTCGCCGCCGGGACCGGGGCGCCCACGTTCGTGCCCGGCCCCGCGTTCTCGGCGACGCTACGCGTCAGTTCATCGTCGTCGAACGCCGGCGCCGCGTTCGGCGCCTCGTTCACCACGATGTCGAACTGGTCGCTGGCCGTTTCGCCGCCGCCGTCTTCCACCGTCACCTTCACCGTCAGCGTCCCGGCGGTCGCGGGCGTGCCCTGGAAGGTCCGCGTCGCGGCGGTGAAGGTCAGCCAGGACGGCAGCGGATCGTCGTTGGCCAGCGTCGCCGAGTATGCCAGCGTGTCCCCGTCGATGTCCCCGAAGGCATCGTCCGGGACCGTGAAGCTGAAGGACTCGTCCACCGTGGCCGACTGGTTCCCGATCGGGCTCTCGAGCGCCGGGGCGTCGTTCACCGGCGTGATGTCGATGGTCATGGTGTATTCGGCGACGCTCTCGTCCGTGCCGTCGCTCACCCGGAACCTGAACGTCGCGAAGGCGTCGCCGTTGGCGTTCCCCGGGGGGACATACGTGAAGTCACCGTCTGCGAGGGAGGATTCGGAGACGCTGAACGGAAGGTCGCTTGCCGTCAGCGTCCTGCAAATGTCATTCAAGCATCCGATCTTCAGCTCGCCCTTGCCCGCCGCGGGCAGCGCGGTGACGATCACGCTGTGCAGGCTGTCGCCGTCGTCGTCTGTGAAATTGAATTCTGTTGGCCGAGGCGCGTAGTCAACGTCCTCGTACGTCGTCCCCTCGCTGTCCTGCGCGGTCGGGGCCGTGTTCGGCTCGGCATAGGTCGACTTGGCCTGCGCGGCCGCGGCGCTGCCGTTGCCGGCTTCGTCCTCCGCCGCGTTCGCGGCCACGTCCACCGTCACCTCGCCCTCGGCCGACGGCGTGATCGTCGCGGTGAACGCCGTGTCGCCGTCCCCGCCCGTGAGGTCCGAGGCCGTGCCGTTCCCCACCGCGATGTCGCCCAAAGCGAAGCCGGTCACCGGCTCGCTGAAGGTGAACGTCGCGGTGAAGGGCCCGTCGCTCGTCTCCGGAACCTCCGTGATCGTCACCGTCGGGGCGGTGACGTCGTAGTCCACCGTCCGCCGGGTGGCCGCCAGGTTGCCGTTGCTCGCCGCGTCCGCCGCCGCGTCCGCCGCCACGTCCAGCGTCACCTCGCCCTCGGCCGACGGCGTGATCGTCGCGGTGTAGGTCGTGCCCCCGTCCGTGTCCGCGAAGGCCGACGCCGTGCCGTTCCCCACCGCGATGTCGGCCAGCGCAAACCCCGTCACCGGCCCGGAGAACGTGAACGTCGCCGTGAACGGCGCGTTCGCCGCGTCCGGCGCCGTGATCGTCACCGTCGGCCGGGTCATGTCGTGGGTCACCGACACCTGCTCCGCCGCCACGTTGCCGTTGCCCGCCGCGTCCTCGGCCGCGTCCGCCGCCACGTCCAGCGTCACCTCGCCCTCGGCCCCCGGCGTGATCGTCGCGGTGTAGGTCGTGCCCCCGTCCCCGCCCGTGAGGTCCGACGCCGCGCCGTTGCCCACCGCGATGTCCGCCAACGTGAAGCCGGTCACCGGCTCGGAGAAGGTGAACGTCGCCGCGAACGGCGCGTTCGCCGCGTCCGGCGCCGCGATCGAAACCGTCGGGGCGGCGTTGTCCACCACCCAGCCGCGCTCGTCGGTCCCCGTCGGCGTGGCATGGTCGACGGGGTTGCCAGCCGTGTCCGCGATGTCCCGTCCCGACGCGAACCCGAGCGTCACCGTGCCGTTCAGCTCCGCCAGGTCGCCGCCGGAGGCGGTCACGTCAAAGACCGTGGCGGCGGTCGCCTCGGCCACGGCGAGCGTCGCCGTCGTGCCGGCCGCCGCGAAGTCCGACTGGTCCACGTTCGCCACGTCCTCGGAGAACGTCACCCGCCAGGTCAGGCTGTCCGCGTTGGTGGGCGAGCCGGCCGGGTCGTGGCGCACGACGGACTCCACCGTCGGCGCGGTGAGGTCCGCGGAGGTGGAGGCCCGCAGGGCCGCCACGTTGCCGTTGCCCGCCGCGTCCTCGGCCGCGTCCGCCGCCACGTCCAGCGTCACCGCGCCCTCGGCCGCCGGCGTGATCGTCGCGGTGTAGGTCGTGCCCCCGTCCCCGCCCGTGAGGTCCGACGCCGCGCCGTTGCCCACCGCGATGTCCTCCACGGCGAAGCCGGTCACCGGCTCGGAGAAGGTGAACGTAACCGTGAAGGGCCCGTCGGTCGTGGGCGGCACGTCCCCGATCGTCACTGTCGGCGCGGTGTTGTCCACCACCCAGCTGCGCTCGTCGGTGACCGACGGGGCGGTGGCGGCCAGCGCGTTGCCCGCCTCGTCCGCGATGTCCTGGCCGCTGCCGAAGCCGAGCGTCACCGTGCCGCTGTAACCGGCCAGGTTCCCGCCCGTGGCTGTCACGTCATGGACCCCCGTCTCCCCGCTCACCGCCTGCACCCCGGTGACCGTGGCCGTGCTGCCGGTCAGCGTGAAGTCCGTCGCGTCGACGTTCGCCACGTCCTCGGAGAACGTCACCCGCCATGTCAGCGCGTCCGCGTTGGTGGGCGAGTCCGCCGGGGCATGGCGCTCGACGGAAAGGACCGTCGGCGCGGTGGTGTCGGGGGGCGGGCTCACCACGATGTCGAACGCGTCGCTGGCCGTTCCGCCGTCAGGGTCGGTGGCCGTCACCTTCACCGCCAGGGTGCCCGTGTCCCCGGCCCCGGGCGTGCCCTCGAAGGTCCGCGTCCCGGCGTCGAAGGCCAGCCAGTCCGGCAGCGGCGTGTCGTCGCCCTGCGTCGCCGAGTGCCGCAGCGTGTCGCCGTCGACGTCCTCGAAGGCGTCGTCCGGGACCGTGAAGGTGAATTCCGTGCCCGCCGTGGCCGCCTGGTTCGGGATCTGGTTCGCCACCGTCGGCGCGTTGTTCGGGGCGGCATAGGCGGACGTGGCCTGGGTGGCCGCGGCATTGCCGTTGCCGGCTTCGTCTTCCGCCGCGTTGGCGGCCACGTCGACGGTGACCTCGCCGTCCGCCGCCGGTGTGATAAGGGCCGTCCACTCGGTCCCTGCCACGGTGCTGGTGAAATTCGAGGCCGCGCCGTTGCCTACCGCGATGTCGCCCACCGTGAAGCCGGTCACCGCCTCGGAGAAGGCGAACGTCGCCGTGAAGGGCGCGTCGCTCGTGGGCGGCACGTTCTCGATCGTCACCGTCGGGGCGGTGTTGTCCAGGTCGTAGCTGCGTTCGTCGGTGACCGTCGGCGTAGTGGCGGTCAGGGCGTTGGGGGTGTCGGCGGTGTCGGTGATGTTCTGCGTGGACGCGAACCCGAGCGTCACCGTGCCGTCGAGGCTCGCCAGGTTCCCGCCGGAGGCGGTCACGTCGTACACCGAAGCGGACACCATCGATACGGAGATGTCCGCGTTCGTGCCGCCCAGCGTGAAATCCGCCTCGTCGACGTTCGCCACGTCCTCGGAGAAGGTCACCCGCCAGGTCAGCGCGTCCGCGTTGGTCGGCGAGTCGGCCGGGGTCTGGCGCACGATGGAAAGGACCATGGGGGCGGTGGTGTCGGGGGCCGGGCTCACCACGATGTCGAAATCGTCATGTATCGAGGCGTCGGAGCCGTCCGTGGCCGTGACCCGGACCGTGATCGTGCCCGTGTCCCCGGCCCCGGGCGTGCCCCTGAAGGTCCGGTTCGTGGCATTGAACGTCAGCCAGGACGGGAGCGGGTTGCTGTCGGCCAGCGTCGCCGAGTGTTCCAGCGTGTCGCCGTCGATGTCCTCAAAGGCGTCTTCCGGAACCGTGAAGGTGAATTCCGTGCCCGTCGTCGCCGCCTGGTCCGCGATCCCGTTCGCCACCGTCGGCGCGTCGTTCTCCGGCGTGACGTTGATGGCCATGGTGTAGGTGTCGGCGCTCTCGTCGGTGCCGTCGCTCACCCGGAAGGTGAAGCTCGCGTAGGGCCGGCCGTCGGCGTTGGCGTCGGCGGGCGGGGCGTAGACCAGCTTGGCCAGCTCCGCCGCCGGCACCTCCTGGTCCTCCGCCACCGCGGCGCCGTCCAGGGTGAGCGCGCCCGCGTCGGGAAGCGTCACGATCCGCACGCTCGCGAGCGTGTCGCCCGCGTCCTCGTCGTCGAACCCGAAGTCCGCCTCCTTGAAGGCGTACGTTTCGTCCTCGGCCAGCGTCACCGTCCCCGACACCGCCGTCGGCGGCTGGTTCGACGACATCGACGCCTGCACCGCCAGGGTCGCCTCGCTGACCAGCTCCTCCGCGTGCCCGTCGAGGTCGGTGAAGCGCACACGCACCCGGAACCGCGCGCCCTCGTCGGCCTCCGCCAGCGTGTAGGTCGTCCCCGTGGCGCCCGGAATCTCGGCATCGTCCGGGTCGCCCGCCCGAAGCCACTGCCAGGCGAACGCGCCCAGCGCCGGCAGGCCGTCCGCGTCGTCCCGGATCGCGCTCGCATCCGCCGTCAGCGTCTCGCCCACCCGCGCCGTGCCGGCGATGGCGGGCGCCCCGGTCGCCGGGTCGTTCACCGCGTTCACGTCGACGGTCATGACGTAGGCCGAGGCGCTCTCGTCATCCCCGTCGCCGACCCGGAACATGAAGGTCGCGTAGCCCGTGCCGTTCGCGTTCGCCGCCGGGGCGAAGACCAGCCTGCCCGCGTCGATGTCCGCCCTCGGGACGACCTGGCCAACGGTCACGTCCGCGCCGTCGAACTCCAGGTCGCCCGCGCTCTCGAGCTGCGTGACCGTCACGCTGTCCAGCACGTCCCCCGTGTCCGTGTCGTCGAACCGGAAGTCCGCCGCCGTGAACGGGTAGGGCGTGTCCTCCTCCGTCGTCACCATGCCGTCCCGGGCGGTCGGCGCCGCGTTCGGCTCTGCATAGGTCACCGACACCTGCTCCGCCGCCTCGTTGCCGTTGCCGGCCTCGTCCGCCGCCACGTCCGCCGCCACGTCCACCGTCACCTCGCCCTCCGCCGCCGGCGTGACCGTCGCGGTGTAGGCCGTGTCCCCGTCCCCGCCCGTGAGGTCCGACGCCGTGCCGTTCCCCACCGTGATGTCCTCCACGGCGAAGCCGGTCACCGGCTCGCTGAAGGTGAAGGTCGCCGTGAAGGGCCCGTCGCTCGTGGGCGGCACGTCCCCGATCGTCACCGTCGGCGCGGTGTTGTCCACCACCCAGCTGCGCTCGTCGGTGCCCGACGGCGCGGTGGCGGCCAGCGCGTTGCCCGCCTCGTCCGCGATGTTCTGCGCGGCAGCGAACCCGAGCGTCACCGTGCCGCTGAAACCGGCCAGGTTCCCGCCCGAGGCGGTCACGTCGTAAACGCCCGTCTCCCCGCTCACCGCCTGCACCCCGGTGACCGTGGCCGTGCTGCCGGTCAGCGTGAAGTCCGCCGGGTCCACGTTCGTCACGTCCTCGGAGAAGGTCACCCGCCAGGTCAGGCTGTCCGCGTTGGTCGGCGAGCCGGCCGGGTCGTGGCGCTCGACGGAAAGGACCGTCGGCGCGGTGGCGTCGGCGGGCGGGCTCACCACGATGTCAAATTCGTCACTGGCATCTTCGGTCTCGCCATCGCTATCCGTGACCGAGACCTTCACGGTCAGCGTGCCCGCGTCCCCGATCATGGGCGTGCCCTCCAAGGTTCGGCTCGCCTCGTCAAAAACCAGCCAGTCCGGCAGCAGGCCGTCGTCGGACAGCATCACGTCATAGTCCAGCGTGTCGCCGTCCGCGTCGGTGAAGGCGTCCTCCGGGATCGTGAAGCTGAACGGCTCGCCCTCCCTGGCCTCCTGGTCGGCAATGGGGTTCGCCAGCGCCGGCGCGTCCGCCACCGCATTGACGTTGATGGCCATGGTGTAGGCGTCGGCGCTCTCGTCGGTGCCGTCGCTCACCCGGAAGGTGAAGCTCGCGTAGCCCGTGCCGTTGGCGTCGGCCGGCGGGGCGTAGGTGAGAAGCTCCAGGTCGATGTCGTTCTTCGAGACGGCTTGGTTCTCCGCAACCGTCACGCCGTCCAGCTTCATCTCGCCCCTGTCCGTGTCCGGCAGCGCAACGATCCGGACGCTGTCCAGCGCGTCGCCCGCGTCCGCGTCCTCGAAGTTGAAATCCGCCGCCGCGAACGCGTACGGCGTGTCCTCCGCCGTCGCAACCTCGCCGTTCGACGCCGTCGGGGGGGTGTTGACCGGCGAGGCGGTGCTGCCGCCGCCGGACCTGGACCAGTCGCCGTCGCCCTCGTCGTTGCTCGCGCGCACCTGCACCTGGTAGAGCGTGCCCTCCAGCAGGCCGGTGATGGTGGCGCTCAGCCCCGTCTCGTCCTGGGGGCCGTCGGTGAAGTCGCCGTCCGCCGTGCAGTCCGACGGCGCGCCCGCGCAGTAGCGCAGGTCGTAGTCCAGGATCTCCGGCCGGCCGTCATTCGCCGGCGCCGCCCAGCTCACGTCCAGGCCCGTGGTCGTGCCGGCCGTGGCCGTCAGCGTCGGCGCCGCCGGCGCGACCGGCGGCTCGTCCACGTCCTCGAGGTTGACGGTCACCGTCACCGTGTCCGTGCCGCCCCTTCCGTCGTCCGCCTTGACCGTCACCGTGTACGAGGGCTTCGTCTCGAAATCGTAGTCGGTCCCCGCCTTTGTGGCGATCTGCCGGGTCGTGCCGTCGAAGTCGAACGAGGCCTCGTCGACGCCTTCCAGCGTGTAGGTCAGGGGATCGTTGTCACCGTCCGTCGCCGCCGGGACCGGGTCGCCCACGTTCGTGCCCGGCCCGGCGTTCTCGGCAACGCTCCGCGTCAGCTCGACGTCGTCGAACGCCGGGGCCGTGTTCGGCGCGGCATGGTCGGACGAGGCCTGCGTGGCCGCAACGTTGCCGTTGCCCGCCGCGTCCTCCGCCGCGTTCGCGGCCACGTCCACCGTCACCTCCCCGTCCGCCGTCGGGGTGATCAGGGCCGTCCATGTGGTCCCGGTCTCCGTGCTGGTGAATTCGGAGACCGTGCCGTTGCCCACGGCGATGTCTTCCACCGTGAAACCGGTCACTCGCTCGCTGAAGGTGAACGTCGCCGTGAAGGGCCCGTCGGTCGTGTCCGGAACCTCCGTGATCGTCACCGTCGGGGCGGTGGCGTCATGGTCCACCGTCCGCCGGGTGGCCGCCAGGTTGCCGTTGCTCGCCGCGTCCGCCGCCGCGTCCGCCGCCACGTCCAGCGTCACCGCGCCCTCGGCCGCCGGCGTGATCGTCGCGGTGTAGGTCGTGCCCCCGTCCGTGTCCGTGAAGGCCGACGCCGTGCCGTTCCCCACCGTGATGTCCTCCACGGCGAAGCCGGTCACCGGCTCGGAGAAGGTGAACGTCGCCGTGAAGGGCCCGTCGCTCACGGGCGGCACGTCCTCGATCGTCACCGTCGGGGCGGTGTTGTCCAGGTCGTAGCTGCGTTCGTCGGTGCCCGACGGCGCGGTGTCGGCCAGGGCGTTGGGGGTGCCGGCCGTGTCGGTGATGTCCTGTGCGGACGCAAACCCGAGCGTCACCGTGCCGTCGAGGCTCGCCAGGTTCCCGCCCGAGGCGGTCACGTCGTAGACCGTGGCGGCGGTCGCCTCCGCCACGGCGAGCGCCGCCGTCGTGCCGGCCACCGTGAAGTCCGCCAGGTCCACGTTCGCCACGTCCTCGGAGAAGGTCACCCGCCAGGTCAGGCTGTCCGCGTTGGTGGGCGAGTCCGCCGGGGCATGGCGCTCGATCGACAGGACCGTGGGCGCGGTGGTGTCGGGGGGCGGGCTCACCGCGATGTCGAAGTCGTCGTGTATCGAGGCGCCGGAGCCGTCGGTGGCCGTGACCCGGACCGTGAGCGTCCCGGCGGCCGTGGGCGTGCCCGTGAAGGTCCGCGTCCCGGCGTCGAAGGCCAGCCAGCCCGGCAGCGGGGTGTCGTCGTCCTTCGTCGCCGAGTACTGCAGAGTGTCGCCGTCGACGTCCTCGAAGGCGTCTTCCGGAACCGTGAAGGTGAATTCCGTGCCCGTCGTCGCCGCCTGGTCCGCGATCCCGTTCGCCACCGTGGGGGCGTCGTTCTCCGGCGTGACGTTGATGGCCATGGTGTAGGTGTCGGCGCTCTCGTCGGTGCCGTCGCTCACCCGGAAGGTGAAGCTCGCGTAGGGCCGGCCGTCGGCGTTGGCGTCGGCGGGCGGGGCGTAGACCAGCTTGGCCAAGTCCGCCGTCGGCACCTCCTGGTCCTCCGCCACCGCGGCGCCGTCCAGGGTGAGCGCGCCCGCGCCGGGAAGCGTCACGATCCGCACGCTCGCGAGCGTGTCGCCCGCGTCCTCGTCGTCGAACCCGAAGTCCGCCTCCTTGAAGGCGTACGTTTCGTCCTCGGCCAGCGTCACCGTCCCCGACACCGCCGTCGGCGGCTGGTTCGACGACATCGACGCCTGCACCGCCAGGGTCGCCTCGCTGACCAGCTCCTCCGCGTGCCCGTCGAGGTCGGTGAAGCGCACACGCACCCGGAACCGCGCGCCCTCGTCGGCCTCCGCCAGCGTGTAGGTCGTCCCCGTGGCGCCCGGAATCTCGGCATCGTCCGGGTCGCCCGCCCGAAGCCACTGCCAGGCGAACGCGCCCAGCGCCGGCAGGCCGTCCGCGTCGTCCCGGATCGCGCTCGCATCCGCCGTCAGCGTCTCGCCCACCCGCGCCGTGCCGGTGATGGCGGGCGCCCCGGTCGCCGGGTCGTTCACCGCGTTCACGTCGACGGTCATGACGTAGGCCGAGGCGCTCTCGTCATCCCCGTCGCCGACCCGGAACATGAAGGTCGCGTAGCCCGTGCCGTTCGCGTTCGCCGCCGGGGCGAAGACCAGCCCGCCCGCGTCGATGTCCGCCCTCGGGACGACCTGGCCAACGGTCACGTCCGCGCCGTCGAACTCCAGGTCGCCCGCGCTCTCGAGCTGCGTGACCGTCACGCTGTCCAGCACGTCCCCCGTGTCCGTGTCCTCGAACCGGAAGTCCGCCGCCGTGAACGGGTAGGGCGTGTCCTCCTCAGTCGTCACCATGCCGTCCCGGGCGGTCGGCGCCGCGTTCGGCTCTGCATAGGTCACCGACACCTGCTCCGCCGCGAGGCTGCCGTTGCCCGCCTCGTCCGCCGCCACGTCCGCCGCCACGTCCACCGTCACCTCGCCCTCGGCCCCCGGCGTGACCGTCGCGGTGTAGGCCGTGTCCCCGTCCCCGCCCGTGAGGTCCGACGCCGTGCCGTTCCCCACCGTGATGTCCTCCACGGCGAAGCCGGTCACCGGCTCGCTGAAGGTGAAGGTCGCCGTGAACGGGGCGTTCGCCTCGGCCGGCGCCGAGACCGTCACCGTCGGGGCGGCGTTGTCCAGATCGTAGCCGCGCTCGTCGGTGCCCGACGAGTTGGTGTCCGTCAGGGCGTTGGGGGTGCCGGCCGTGTCCGTGATGTCCTGTGTGGACGCAAACCCGAGCGTCACCGTGCCGCTGTAACCGGCCAGGTTCCCGCCCGAGGCGGTCACGTCGTAAACGCCCGTCTCCCCGCTCACCGCCTGCACCCCGGTGACCGTGGCCGTGCTGCCGGTCAGCGTGAAGTCCGTCGCGTCGACGTTCGCCACGTCCTCGGAGAAGGTCACGCGCCAGGTCAGGCTGTCCGCGTTGGTCGGCGAGCCGGCCGGGTCGTGGCGCTCGATCGACAGGACCGTCGGCGCGGTGGTGTCGGCCGACTCCCGAATCTCGACCCTCACGTCGATTCCGGCAGGAAAGTCCTTGAACGCCGGCGGAGCGTTCCACCGGTAGTTGTTGTCGACGGAATTCACGAACCCACTGCGTCCGGCATCGCTCAAGTCAAGGCTCGACGTGCCGACGTGGAGCGTCACACGCGACAGCGTGTCATCCGGGATGTCCTGATCGAGCGTCAGGTGCACATTGAAATTGCTCCACCTCAGGCTCTCGACCGTGTAGCTCGTGGTGCCCAGCGTGAAGTCCACATCGCTCAACGCACCGTAGGAGCAATGACTTGGCGTCCCGGCTGCGGAGTTGCAATACCCTTTGGCGTTGCCGGCACTCTCTCCCACGGTCAGCGTCGCGCACCACAGCGCCTGCGTGGTGCAACTCCCGGGCGCCGCAACCACGCTCGCCGTCGGCACGCTCATCAGCTCCTCGTCGTTCCCCGCGTCGTCGGTGAAGGTCACCTTCACCTTCACCCGCTTCCCCAGATCCGCCTCCACGAGCACGTAGTCGCCGGATGTCGCCGCGGGGATGTTGGTTTCGGTCTCTTCGTCAACGCGGATCCACTGGTAGCCGAACTCTCCCACTCCGTCGTCGTCCTCGATGTCCGAGGTCTGCGCCGTGAGCGTCTGGCCCACCTGCGGAACCCCTGAAATCCCGGGCGCGCCGCGCGCGGGACTGTTCGTCGCCGATTCGGCGTAGGTGGACGAAGCCGTGGCCGCGGCGTTGCCGTTGCCGGTGGCGTCCTCCGCCGCGTTCGCGGCCACGCCGACCGTCACCTCGCCATCCTCCGCCGGGGTGATCGTCGCGGTGAACAACGTGTCGCCGTCCCCGCCCGTGAAGTCCGAGGCCGCGCCGTTGCCCACCGTGATGTCCTCCACGGTGAAGCCGTCAACCGGCTCAGAAAATGTGAACGTCGCGGTGAAGGGCCTGTCGCTCGTATCCGGAACGCCCATGATCTCCAGCGTCGGCGCGGTGTTGTCCACGTCGTAAACATTGAAGTTCGCCCCTGAAGGTGAGGTGCCGGCCAGAGCGTTGCCGGCAAGGTCCGCTATGTCCTTCGCGCTCGTGAAGACGAGCGTCACCGTCCCGGTGTAGCTCGGCAGGGCGCCGCCGTCGGCGAATACCGAATATACGCCGGGCGTTTGCGTCGGAATGACTATCGGCGCCGGGAACCCGCTGTCGTGGGGTGACGTGGCAATCGAGAAGTTGGCGCTGCCGACGTTCACGACGGCTTCGGAGAAGTCGATCCGCCAGGTCAGCGTGTCCGCGTTGGTCGGGGAGTCCCTGACGCGCGTGATCGACAAGATCGTCGGCGCGGTGTTGTCCACGTCGTAGGAGTTTTCGTTCGTACCCGTCGGCGTGGTCCTGATCAGGCGATTGGCGTCGCCGTCGGCGATGTCTTCCCCGGTGTCGAACCCGAGCGTCACCGTGCCGTCGAGGCCCGCCAGGTCGCCGCCGGAGGCGGTCACGTCGTACACCGAAGCGCCCACCATCGATACGGAGATGTCCGCGTTCGTGCCGCCCAGCGTGAAATCCGCCTCGTCGACGTTCGTCACGTCCTCGGAGAAGGTGACCCGCCAGGTCAGCGTTTCCGCGTTGGTCGGCGAGGCGGCCGGGTCCTGACGCTCGATCGACGTCACGCTCGGCGCGGTGGGGTCGGGGATCGTGCCGTCGGCCGGATAGGCGTCGCTCGTGCGCGTCTCCCCGTTGCCGAGAAGGTCGGTGAAGCTCACTTCGACCTTGATCCTCTTCCCGATATCCGCGTCGGTCGGCACGTAGGTGTCCGAGTTCGCCCCGGGGATGTCCACGGGGTTCGAGCCGTCGCCATCCACCCTTATCCACTGGTATTCGAACGTGTCGGGCTTTCCGTCCGTGTCCGTGATGGGGTTCGTGTCCGCGACCAGGGACCCGCCCACCTCGGCCGTGCCGCCGATGGCCGGCGCGCCGCTTGCCGCCCTGTTCGCCGGCAGGCTCATGTGCAGTCTGAGTGCGCGGCTGTCGGCGTACGGCAACCAGTCGAGTTCGAGGTTCCATTGGTAGCGTCCGTCCTGGTAGGTGGCGTCGCTGAAATCGTAGGCGGTGTCGCACACGTGCAGCTTGAGCGCCTGCACTTCGACGGCGCTCAGGGCGCCTCCGTCCAAAGCGATCGTCAAGTCGCCGCTGTCCGTGACGTACGCTGACTCGACATTGTTGAGAGCCCCGCCGAGGACGAACGAGATTACGTCGAAGGCACCTATGGATTCGTCAAGGTCGGACACCTCCCAAGCCCCGTAGGACAGTGGCCTTAAGACAATCGGGTCGTTCAGGAGAGAACCGCCAGTAACAGCAGGGATCTCACGCACCAACACGTCGCTGCTCCAGATACGGCGCCGATCCCCGAATCCGGGTGCGGAGCACTGGTCGGTTCCCGCCAGCGGGACGAACAAGGTCGAGGCCCGCGCGGCGGCGTTCGGGTTGCCCGCCCGGTCCCGCACGACATTCGCCGGGACATCGACGGTCACCTCGCCGTCGGTCGCCGGCACGATCCACACAAAGAACTCCCTGTCGCCGGTGCCGGGCGTGCTTCTCAAGTTTCCCGCCAGCAGGCCGTTGCCCACCGCGATGTCCTCCACCGTTAAGCCGTAGACCCCCTCGGAGAATTCGAAGTCCGCGTAGAAGCCGCCTTGTACCGTGGGATCGACGGCGATGGTCACCGTCGGCGCGGTGTTGTCCAGCCCGTAGGTGCGCTCGTCGGCGCCCGTCGGCGCGGTGTCGGCCAGGGCGTTGGAGGGGTCGGCCGTGTCGGTGATGTCGTGGGTGGCTGCGAACCCGAGCGTCACCGTGCCGTCGAGGCCCGCCAGGTTCCCGCCGGAGGCGGTCACGTCGTAGACCGTGGAGGCGGTTGTTTCGGCCACGGAGAGCGTCGCCGTCGTGCCGGCCACCGTGAAGTCCGTCGCATCGACGTTCTGCACGTTCTCGGAGAACGTCACCCGCCACGTCAGGCTGCCCGCGTTGGTGGGCGAGTCGGCCGGGTCCTGTCGCACGATGGAAAGGACCGTCGGCACGCCGGTGCCGGCGGGCGGCCTTACCGTGATGTCGAACTCGCCGCTGGCCGTTTCGCCGTCAGCGTCGGTGGCCGTGACCTTGACCGTCAGCGTGCCCGTGTCCCCGGCCCCGGGCGTGCCCGTGAAGGTCCGCGTCCCGGCGTCGAAGGCCAGCCAGTCCGGCAGCGGGGTGTCGTCGCCCTTCGTCGCCGAGTACTGCAGAGTGTCGCCGTCGACGTCCGCGAAAGCGTCGTCCGGAACCGTGAAGGTGAATGCCTCGTCCGCCGTCGCGTTCCGGTTCGCGATGGCGTTCGCCAGCGCCGGCGCGTCGTTCGCCGCGTCGACGTCGATGGTCATGACGTACGCCGAGGCGCTCTCGTCATCCCCGTCGCTGACCTTGAACATGAAGGTGGCGTAGCCCGTGCCGCTGGCGTTCTCCGCCGGCGCGAAGATCAGCCTGCCCGCGTCGATGTCCGCCTTCGGGACGACCTGGCCAACGGTCACGTCCGTGCCGTAGAGCTCCAGGTCGCCCGCGCTTTCGAGCTGCGTGATCCTCACGCTGTCGAGCGTGTCGCCGCTGTCCGCGTCGGTGAAGTTGAAATCCGTCGCCGCGAAATTGTAGGGCGTGTCCTCCTCCGTCGTCACCATGCCGTCCCGGGCGGTCGGAGGCGTGTTCGGCGCGGCATGGGCCGACGAGGCCTGCGCGGCCGCCGTGTTGCCGTTGCCGGCCTCGTCCACCGCCGCGTCCGCCGCCACGTCCAGCGTCACCTCGCCGTCCGCCGACGGCGTGATCAGGGCCGTCCAGGTCGTCCCGGTCTCCGTGTTGGTGAATTCCGACGCCGTGCCGTTGCCCACGGCGATGTCCGCCAGCGTGAAGCCGGTCATCCGCTCGCTGAAGGCGAACGTCGCCGCGAAGGGCGCGTCGCTCACGGGCGGCACGTCCGAGATCGTCACTGTCGGCGCGGTGTTGTCGAGATCGTAGCTGCGCTCGTCGGTGCCCGACGGCGCGGTGGCGGCCAGGGCGTTGCCCGCCTCGTCCGCGATGTCCTGGCCGCTGCCGAAGCCGAGCGTCACCGTGCCGTCGAGGCTCGCCAGGTTCCCGCCCGAGGCGGTCACGTCGTAGACCGTGGAGGCGGTCGCCTCCGCCACGGCGAGCGTCGCCGTCGCGCCGGTCAGCGCGAAGTCTGCCGGGTCGACGTTCGCCACGTCCTCGGAGAAGGTCACCCGCCAAGTCAGGCTGTCCGCGTTGGTCGGCGACGCCGCCGGGTCGTGGCGCTCGATGGAAAGGACCGTGGGCGCGGTGGTGTCGGGGGGCGGGCTCACCGCGATGTCGAAGTCGTCGTGTATCGAGGCGCCGGAGCCGTCGGTGGCCGTGACCCGGACCGTGAGCGTCCCGGCGGCCGTGGGCGTGCCCCTGAAGGTCCGGTTCGTGGCATTGAACGTCAGCCAGGACGGGAGCGGGTTGCTGTCGGCCAGCGTCGCCGAATATTCCAGCGTGTCGCCGGTGTCGGTGTCGGCATCGGCGAAGGCGTCTTCCGGAACCGTGAAGGTGAATTCCGTGCCCGTCGTCGCCGTCTGGTCGTCGATCCGGTTCGCCACCGTCGGCGCGTCGTTCTCCGGCGTGACGTTGATGGCCATGGTGTAGGTGTCGGCGCTCTCGTCGGTGCCGTCGCTCACCCGGAAGGTGAAGCTCGCGTAGGGCCGGCCGTCGGCGTTGGCGTCGGCGGGCGGGGCGTAGACCAGCTTGGCCAGCTCCGCCGCCGGCACCTCCTGGTCCTCCGCCACCGCGGCGCCGTCCAGGGTGAGCGCGCCCGCGCCGGGAAGCTTCACGATCCGCACGCTCGCGAGCGTGTCGCCCGCGTCCGCGTCGTCGAACCCGAAGTCCGCCTCCTTGAAGGCGTACGTTTCGTCCTCGGCCAGCGTCACCGTCCCCGACACCGCCGTCGGCGGCTGGTTCGACGACATCGACGCCTGCACCGCCAGGGTCGCCTCGCTGACCAGCTCCTCCGCGTGCCCGTCGAGGTCGGTGAAGCGCACACGCACCCGGAACCGCGCGCCCTCGTCGGCCTCCGCCAGCGTGTAGGTCGTCCCCGTGGCGCCCGGAATCTCGGCATCGTCCGGGTCGCCCGCCCGAAGCCACTGCCAGGCGAACGCGCCCAGCGCCGGCAGGCCGTCCGCGTCGTCCCGGATCGCGCTCGCATCCGCCGTCAGCGTCTCGCCCACCCGCGCCGTGCCGGTGATGGCGGGCGCCCCGGTCGCCGGGTCGTTCACCGCGTTCACGTCGACGGTCATGACGTAGGCCGAGGCGCTCTCGTCATCCCCGTCGCCGACCCGGAACATGAAGGTCGCGTAGCCCGTGCCGTTCGCGTTCGCCGCCGGGGCGAAGACCAGCCTGCCCGCGTCGATGTCCGCCCTCGGGACGACCTGGCCAACGGTCACGTCCGCGCCGTCGAACTCCAGGTCGCCCGCGCTCTCGAGCTGCGTGACCGTCACGCTGTCCAGCACGTCCCCCGTGTCCGTGTCGTCGAACCGGAAGTCCGCCGCCGTGAACGGGTAGGGCGTGTCCTCCTCAGTCGTCACCATGCCGTCCCGGGCGGTCGGCGCCGCGTTCGGCTCTGCATAGGTCACCGACACCTGCTCCGCCGCGAGGCTGCCGTTGCCGGCCTCGTCCGCCGCCACGTCCGCCGCCACGTCCACCGTCACCTCGCCCTCGGCCCCCGGCGTGACCGTCGCGGTGTAGGCCGTGTCCCCGTCCCCGCCCGTGAGGTCCGACGCCGTGCCGTTCCCCACCGTGATGTCCTCCACGGCGAAGCCGGTCACCGGCTCGGAGAAGGTGAACGTCGCCGTGAAGGGCCCGTCGCTCGTGGGCGGCACGTCCCCGATCGTCACCGTCGGCGCGGTGTTGTCCACCACCCAGCTGCGCTCGTCGGTGCCCGACGGCGCGGTGGCGGCCAGCGCGTTGCCCGCCTCGTCCGCGATGTTCTGCGCGGCAGCGAACCCGAGCGTCACCGTGCCGCTGAAACCGGCCAGGTTCCCGCCCGAGACGGTCACGTCATGGACCCCCGTCTCGCCGCTCACCGCCTGCACGCCGGTGACCGTGGCCGTGCTGCCGGTCACCGCGAAGTCCGCCGCGTCGACGTTCGCCACGTCCTCGGAGAACGTCACCCGCCACGTCAGGCTGTCCGCGTTGGTGGGCGAGTCCGCCGGGTCGTGGCGCTCGACGGAAAGGACCGTCGGCGCGGTGAGGTCGTATTCCACCGTCTTCCGGGTGGCCGCCAGGTTGCCGTTGGCCGCCGCGTCCTCCGCCACGTCCGCGGCCACGTCCAGCGTCACCGCGCCCTCGGCCGCCGGCGTGATCGTCGCGGTGTAGGTCGTGCCCCCGTCCCCGCCCGTGAGGTCCGAGGCCGTGCCGTTCCCCACCGCGATGTCCGCCAACGTGAAGCCGGTCACCGGCTCGGAGAAGGTGAACGTCGCCGCGAACGGCGCGTTCGCCGCGTCCGGCGCCGCGATCGAAACCGTCGGGGCGGCGTTGTCCACCACCCAGCCGCGCTCGTCGGTCCCCGTCGGCGTGGCATGGTCGACGGGGTTGCCGGCCGTGTCCGCGATGTCCTGTCCCGACGCGAACCCGAGCGTCACCGTGCCGTTCAGCTCCGCCAGGTCGCCGCCGGAGGCGGTCACGTCAAAGACCGTGGCGGCGGTCGCCTCGGCCACGGCGAGCGTCGCCGTCGTGCCGGCCACCGTGAAGTCCGCCAGGTCCACGTTCGCCACGTCCTCGGAGAACGTCACCCGCCAGGTCAGGCTGTCCGCGTTGGTGGGCGAGCCGGCCGGGGCATGGCGCTCGATCGACAGGACCGTGGGGGCGGTGGTGTCGGCGGGCGGGCTCACCACGATGTCGAACTGGTCGCTGGCCGTTTCGCCGTCGCCGTCTTCCACCGTCACCTTCACCGTCAGCGTCCCGGCGGTCGCGGGCGTGCCCTCGAAGGTCCGCGTCGCGGCATTGAACGTCAGCCAGGCAGGCAGTGGATCGTCGTTGGCCAGCGTCGCCGAGTGTTCCAGCGTGTCGCCGTCGATGTCCTCGAAGGCGTCGTCCGGGACCGTGAAGGTGAACGCCGCGCCCGCCGTGGCCGACTGGTCCGGGATCTGGTTCGCCACCGTCGGCGCGTTGTTCGGGGCGGCATAGGCGGACGTGGCCTGGGTGGCCGCGGCATTGCCGTTGCCGGCTTCGTCTTCCGCCGCGTTGGCGGCCACGTCGACGGTGACCTCGCCGTCCGCCGCCGGTGTGATAAGGGCCGTCCACTCGGTCCCTGCCACGGTGCTGGTGAAATTCGAGGCCGCGCCGTTGCCTACCGCGATGTCGCCCACCGTGAAGCCGGTCACCGCCTCGGAGAAGGCGAACGTCGCCGTGAAGGGCGCGTCGCTCGTGGGCGGCACGTTCTCGATCGTCACCGTCGGGGCGGTGTTGTCCAGGTCGTAGCTGCGTTCGTCGGTGACCGTCGGCGTAGTGGCGGTCAGGGCGTTGGGGGTGTCGGCGGTGTCGGTGATGTTCTGCGTGGACGCGAACCCGAGCGTCACCGTGCCGTCGAGGCCCGCCAGGTCGCCGCCGGAGGCGGTCACGTCGTACACCGAAGCGCCCACCATCGATACGGAGATGTCCGCGTTCGTGCCGCCCAGCGTGAAATCCGCCTCGTCGACGTTCGTCACGTCCTCGGAGAAGGTGACCCGCCAGGTCAGCGTGTCCGCGTTGGTCGGCGAGGCGGCCGGGTCCTGACGCTCGATCGACGTCACGGTCGGCGCGGCGGTGGGGTCGGGGATCGTGCCGTCGGCCGGATAGGCGTCGCTCGTGCGCGTCTCCCCGTTGCCGAGAAGGTCGGTGAAGCTCACTTCGACCTTGATCCTCTTCCCGATATCCGCGTCGGTCGGCACGTAGGTGTCCGAGTTCGCCCCGGGGATGTCCACGGGGTTCGAGCCGTCGCCATCCACCCTTATCCACTGGTATTCGAACGTGTCGGGCTTTCCGTCCGTGTCCGTGATGGGGTTCGTGTCCGCGACCAGGGACCCGCCCACCTCGGCCGTGCCGCCGATGGCCGGCGCGCCGCTTGCCGCCCTGTTCGCCGGCAGGCTCATGTGCAGTCTGAGTGCGCGGCTGTCGGCGTACGGCGACCAGTCGAGTTCGAGGTTCCATTGGTAGCGTCCGTCCTGGTAGGTGGCGTCGCTGAAATCGTAGGCGGTGTCGCACACGTGCAGCTTGAGCGCCTCCACTTCGACGGCGCTCAGGGCGCCTTCGTCCAAAGCGATCGTCAAGTCGCCGCTGTCCGTGACGTACGCTGACTCGACATTGTTGAAAGCCCCGCCGATGACGAACGAGATTACGTCGATGACGCCTATGTAGTCGTCATGGTCGGACACCTCCCAAGCCCCGTAGGACATTGGCCTGATGACAGTCCCGCCGCCCAGGAAAGAAAAGCGAACGATGGCAGGGATCTCACGCACCAGCACCGCGCTGCTCCAGATACGGCGCCGATCCCCGAATTCGGGTGCGGAGCACTGGTCGGTTCCCGCCAGCGGGACGAACAAGGTCGAGGCCCCCGCGGCGGCGTTCGGGTTGCCCGCCCGGTCCCGCACGACATTCGCCGGGACATCGACGGTCACCTCGCCGTCGGTTGCCGGCGTGATCCGCACATAGAACTCCCGGTCCCCGGTGCCGGGTCTGCTTGTCAAGTCGTTCGCCAGGCCGTTGCCCACCACGATGTCCTCCACCGTGAAGCCGTAGACCCCCTCGGAGAATTCGAAGTCCGAGCTGAATCTGCCTTGTACCGTGGGATCGACGGCGATGGTCACCGTCGGCGCTGTGTTGTCCAGCCCGTAGGTGCGCTCGTCGGTGCCGGTCGGCGCGGTGTCGGCCAGGGCGTTGGAGGGGTCGGCCGTGTCGGTGATGTCGTGGGTGGCTGCGAACCCGAGCGTCACCGTGCCGTCGAGGCCCGCCAGGTTCCCGCCGGAGGCGGTCACGTCGTAGACCGTGGAGGCGGTTGTTTCGGCCACGGAGAGCGTCGCCGTCGTGCCGGCCACCGTGAAGTCCGCCGGGTCCACGTTCGCCACGTCCTCGGAGAAGGTCACCCGCCACGTCAGGCTGTCCGCGTTGGTGGGCGAGTCGGCCGGGTCCTGTCGCACGATGGAAAGGACCGTCGGCACGGCATGGGCCGACGTGGCCCGCGTGGCCGCAATGTTGCCGTTGCCGGCCACGTCCTCCGCCGCGTCCGCCGCCACGTCCACCGTGACCTCCCCGTCCGCCGTCGGGGTGATCAGGGCCGTCCAGGTGGTCCCGGTCTCCGTGTTGGTGAATTCCGACGCCGTGCCGTTGCCCACGGCGATGTCCGCCAGCGTGAAGCCGGTCACCCGCTCGCTGAAGGCGAACGTCGCCGCGAAGGGCGCGTCGCTCACGGGCGGCACGTCCGAGATCGTCACTGTCGGCAAGGTGTTGTCGAGATCGTAGCTGCGCTCGTCGGTGCCCGACGGCGCGGTGGCGGTCATGGCGTTGGGGGTGTCGGCCGTGTCGGTGATGTCCTGCCCGGACGCGAATCCGAGCGTCACCGTGCCGTCGAGGCTCGCCAGGTTCCCGCCCGAGGCGGTCACGTCGTAGACCGTGGAGGCGGTCGCCTCCGCCACGGCGAGCGTCGCCGTCGCGCCGGTCAGCGCGAAGTCCGCCGGGCCGACGTTCGCCACGTCCTCGGAGAAAGTCACCCGCCAGGTCAGGCTGTCCGCGTTGGTCGGCGAGTCGGCCGGGTCGTGGCGCTCGATGGAAAGGACCGTGGGCGCGGTGGTGTCGGGGGGCGGGCTCACCGCGATGTCGAAGTCGTCGTGTATCGAGGCGCCGGAGCCGTCGGTGGCCGTGACCCGGACCGTAAGCGTCCCGGCGGCCGTGGGCGTGCCCGTGAAGGTCCGGTTCGTGGCATTGAACGTCAGCCAGGACGGGAGCGGGTTGCTGTCGGCCAGCGTCGCCGAATATTCCAGCGTGTCGCCGGTGTCGGTGTCGGCATCGGCGAAGGCGTCTTCCGGAACCGTGAAGGTGAATTCCGTGCCCGTCGTCGCCGTCTGGTCGTCGATCCGGTTCGCCACCGTGGGGGGGTTGTTCGCCGCGACGACCGTGCCGGTGTCGGGGAAGGCCCCGCTCTCGCGCTCCTCGTCGCGGCCCAGTTGGTCGGTGAACGTCACCACCACCCGCACCCGCTTGCCCAGGTCTTCGGCGGCCAGGGTGTGGGTGCTCGACGTCGCGAAGGGGATGGCCGCCCGGTTCGACCCGTCCTCGTCCTCCCGGTACCACTGGTAGACGAACGTGTCCGGCAGGCCGTCGCCGTCCTCGATGCCATCCGTGGCTGCGGTCAGCACGTCGCCCACCGCGGACCTGCCGGAACTGGCGATCGCCGGCGCGCCGGTGGCGGGGGCATTGGCCCGCAGGCTGAGATAGGCCGTGCGTTCGCTCTCGCTCGACCAGTCGAGTCCGGCGTTCCAGACGTAGGATCTGGTGCTGGTGTCGCTGGTGGCGTCGCTGAAGTCGTAGGCGGCGTCGCAGACGTGCAGCCTGAGCGCCTCCGTCTCCGTTGCGCCCAGGCGGCTCGTCAGGCTGAAGATCAGGCCGCCGCGATTCGCAAGGGTGGGGATGGATGCATCCGCAACGGCCACGGCATCGACGGTGTAGCCGTTGACGCCGATGTCGAAGCCGGTGTCGCTGAGGGCGCCCATGTCGGAGCCCAGGTATCCGCGAGCGGCAAAGCGGTTGAGAAACTGGCCCTCCTCCACCGTCACCGTGCCGGTCCAGATCCGCTCCCGGTCTCCGAAATCCGGCGCCGGGCAGGCGGATCCCACCCTGATCTTGAAATCGTCGTGTATCGAGGCGTCGGAGCCGTCGGTGGCCGTCACCTTCACCGCGAGGGTGCCCGTGTCCCCGGCCCCGGGCGTGCCCGTGAAGGTCCGGTTCGTGGCAGTGAATGTCAGCCAGGACGGCAGCGGGGTGTCGTCGTCCTTCGTCGCCGAGTACTGCAGAGTGTCGCCGTCGATGTCCTCGAAGGCGTCTTCCGGAACCGTGAAGCTGAACGCCGCGCCCGCCATCGCCGTCTGGTCGTCAATCGGGTTGGCTACGGTCGGGGCCGCGTTGGACGCAACATAGGCGGACGAGGCCTGCTCCGCCGCCGTGTTGCCGTTGCCCGCCGCGTCCTCCGCCGCGTCCGCCGCCACGTCCACCGTCACCGCACCGTCACCGGCCGGCGTGATCGTCGCGGTGAACACTGTGTCGCCGTCCCCGCCCGTGAAGTCCGAGGCCGCGCCGTTGCCCACCACGATGTCGTCCACCGTGAAACCGGTCACCGGCTCGGAGTAGGTGAACGTCGCCGTGAAGGGCGCGGCGCTCGCGGGCGGCACGTTCTCGATCGTCACCGTCGGGGCGGTGTTGTCCAACTCGTAGCCGTTCTCGCCGGTGACCGTCGGCGTGGTGCTGGCCAGGCGGTTGCCGGCCAGGTCCTCGATGTCCTGCGTCGCCGCGAACCCGAGAGTCACCGATCCGTCGAGGCGCGCCAGGTTACCGCCCGAGGCGGTCACGTCGTAGGCCGAGGAGGCGGTCGCCTCGGCGACGGCGAGCGTCGCCGTCGCGCCGGTCAGCGCGAAGTCCGCCGGGTCGACGTTCGCCACGTCCTCGGAGAAGGTGACCCGCCACGTCAGGCTGTCCGCGTTGGTGGGCGAATCGGCCGGCTCATGCCGCACGATGGACGCCACCCTCGGCGCGGCGGCGTCGACGGTGACGTCGGTGCTGCCGCCGCCGGAGTCGGACCAGCCGCCGTCGCCCTCGTCGTTGCCCGCGCGCACCTGCACCTGGTAGACCGTGCCCTCCTCCAGGCCCGGGATCGTCGCGCTCGTCCCCGTCACGTCCTGGGGTCCGTCGGTGAAGTCGCCGTCCGCCGCGCAGTCCGCCGGCGCGCCCGCGCAGTGGCGCAGGTCGTAGTCCTCGATCTCCGGCCTGCCGCCATTCGCCGGCGCCGCCCAGCTCACGTCGAGGCTCGTGGTCGAGCCCGGCGTCGCCGTCACCGACGGCTGCAGCGGCGCGGCCGGGGGCTCGTCCGCGTCGGCGAGGGAGATCGTCACCGCCACCGTGTCCGTGCCGCCCTTGTCGTCGTCGGCCTTGACCGTCACCGAGTACGAGGGCTTCGCCTCGAAGTCGTAGTCGACCCCCGCCTTCGTGGCGATCTGCCGGGTCGCGCCGTCGAAGTCGAACGAGTCCGCGTCGTCGCCCTCCATCGTGTAGATCAGCGCGTCGCCGTCATCGTCCGCCGCCGCCGGGATCGGCTCGCCCACGTTCGTGCCCGGCGCCGCGTTCTCGGCGACGCTCCGGGTCAGCGGCTGGTCGGTGAACTCCGGCAACGCGTTTCCGACGCCGTCTTGCACGACCACGAGCTTTTCGGACGGTGAAACGGGCTCGTATCCGGCCGGCGTCGCGGTGTCGGGCAGCACGGTCATCCTCACGACGGTGATGCCCGCCTGCTGGTTGTCCTTCGTCCTGACCGTCACCGTCGCGGTGGCGGAATCCGCCTCGAAGGTCGCCGTCGTGGGCGCCTCGCCCAAAAGCACGTCCCCTGCCCCAAAGGCTTCCGTAACCTCCACGTTCACCGTCAGCGGTCCGGCCAGGTCCCCCGTCCGCGTCAGGGTGAACACCAGCGGAACGCCCTCGCTCCCCTGGCCCGGCCCAACGATGGTCACCCTCGGCAGCGCGTCCGGCGGCTCGCTCACCTCGATGTCGAATTCGTCTGAGGCCTCGAGGTCACCGTCGCTCGCCGTGACCCTGACCGTGATCGTCCCGGTGGCCGTGGGCGTGCCCGTGAAGGTCCGCGTGATCTGCTTGAAGTTCAGCCAGTCCGGCAGCCGGCGGCCATCGCCGTCCCTCGCCGAATACGCCAGCGTGTCGCCGTCGACGTCCGCGAAGGCGTCGTCCGGGACCGTGAAGGTGAACGCCTCGCCTGCCGTCGCCGCCTGGTTCGCGATCGGGTTCGCCACCGCGGGGGCGTCGTTCACCGCCGTGACGTCGATGGTCATGGTGTATTCGGCGGCGCTGTCGTCCATGCCGTCGTTCACCCGGAACCGGAAGGTCGCGAAGCCGTCCCCGCTGGCGTTCTCCGGGGGGCGGTATTTCAGGGCGTCATCGTTGTCGATGCCGTCCACCTGGGCAGTGAACGGAAGGTCGCCCGCGGTCAGCTCCCGGCAGGACGGGACCGTGAAGTCGGAATCGCATGAGACCCAAAGCCCACCCTTGCCCGCCGCAGGCAGTGCGGTCACGATCACGCTGGAAAAGCCGTCGTCCTCGTCCTCGTCGGCGAAGTGGAAGTCGGCCGACCGGAACGTGCGGGCCGTATCCTCATCCGTCGTCACCTCGCTGTCCGCCGAGGTCGGGAGGTTGTTCGGCGCGGTATAGGCCGACAGGGCCTGCGCCGCTTCGAGGTTGCCGTTGCCTGCCGCGTCCGTCGCCGCGTCCGCCGCCACGTCCACCGTCACGTCCCCGTCCGCCGCCGGCGTGACGAGCGCGGTGTACACCGTATCGCCGTCCGAACCCGTGAACTCCGAGACCGTGCCGTTGATCACCGCGATGTCCTCCGCCGTGAAGCCGTCCACTCCCTCGGAGAAGGTGAACGTGGCCGTGAAGGGCGCGCCGCTCGTGACCGGCACCTCCGTGATCTCCACCTCCGGCGCGGTGTTGTCCACGACCCAGCTGCGCTCGTCGGAGTCCTTCGGCGCGGTGTCGGCCAGGGCGTTGGGGGTCTCCGCCAGGTCCTCGATGTCCTGCCCGGGCGCGAATTCGAGCGTCACCGTGCCGTCGAGTTCCCCCAGGTCGCCGCCGGCGGCGGTCACGTCGTAGACCGTGGAGGCGGTCGCCTCGGCCACGGCGAGGGTCGCCGTCGTGCCGCTCACCGTGAAGTCCGCCGGATCCACGTTCGCCACGTCCTCGGAGAACGTCACCCGCCAGGTCAGCGCGTCCGCGTTGGCCGGCGAGCCGGACGGGGCATGCCGCGCGATGGAATCCACCGTCGGCGCGGTGGTGTCGAAGACGCTCATCGAGCCGTCCACCCGGTGTCCGCCCCGGGTTCCCCGGCCCGGATTGACCAGGTCGGCGTCGGCGGAGTCGTCCGTGGCGGCGATGCTCTCGCCGCTCTCCGCCACCACGGCGCTGTCGCCCCCGGCGACGTCCTCGCCGTCCGGCACGAAGAGGCCGTCGGCGTCGGCGTCCGCCGCCTGCACCGGGTAGGCGAACACCAGGCTGCCGGTGCCGCTGCCCCGGGCGTAGCCGGCGTTCCGGTCGGCGCCGTCCAGGATGAACCGCAGGTGCGGCGTGCCGGTCACCGTCACCGATTCGCTCAAGGCGAGCGTGAACTCGATGGTCTCCCCCGCGCCGTAGGTGTCCGCCTCGGCCTGTCCGGCGCGGCGGATCCTCGGCGAGGACGTCACCTCAAGGGACTTGACGTAAGGGCCGCTGCGGCTGCCGTCCACCCTGTGGGCCGTCTCCCCGGAGGAGGCGATGGCGGTGGACACCAGGCCCCCGGACACGTAATCGCGCGTGAGCGTGGCGCCGTTCAGTTGCAGCGCCCCGCCGGTGACGTCGGAATCGTTCAGCAGGGAGATGCCGTCGTCGTCCGAAGCCGACGGCTGCACGGTATGGGCGAACACCAGCCCGGTCACCAGGCCGGGGGTGCCGGTGCCCCTGACGTATCGGGCATTCGCGGTCTCCGCGTCCTCCCCCGCGTCCCCCATGCCGAAGGCCAGGGTCGGGACGCCGTTCGCGGTGTCCAGGTTCACCGGGCCGCTGAAGGTCACCGTGATCTCGATCACGTCCCCCTCGCCGTAGACGTCCCGGGGGTTGGGGCCGGCCGCCTCCCGGAGGCGGGGCGCGGTGGAGGTCACCGCCACGCCCGAGACTGTGACGTCGGGATCCCGCGTCGCGGTCACGGTGTATTCCTTCGTGGTCATGCCGTCCCTCGCCGTGACCACGATCCGGATGACGTTTTCGCCCAGCACGAGCGCCACCTGGTGGCCGTTCGCCGAATCCCCGTCCGCGTCCGCCAGCAGGTTCCCATCGCCGTCCTCGTAGGCCACGGTCGCCTCTTCCTCGGCGGTCTGCGGGGTCAGGGTGACCCGGGCCGCCGTGCGCGCCTCGGCCGTGTATTCCGTCGTCTCCGGATCGAAGTCGGGGCGGAGCGTGATGCCCGAGTCGGTCTCCGCCGCGACGAGCGTCAGCCCGGTCAGGGTGGCATCGGGCAGGGACGAGACGCTCCCCTTGAGCACCAGCCGGAACGGAACCGTAAGTCCTGACCAGCCTGTCCCGGTGCTCCCGTTCAGGGAAAGGTTGGAGATGCTCCACCCGGTCAGGGAATCGCTGGATTCGTCATCGCTGCCGGTAGCCAGCTGGATCTCTTCCGGAAAGCCAATGACCCGATACACCTGAACGTAGTAGGTTCCCGCGGCCAAAACGGTGTCCGACGGCGCCTCGAACACATTGGCCCCGTCGGTGGAAACAGTCGCCGGGGACGTCAGGTCGGCCACTTTCTCACCTGGACGATTCGATGACTCCTGGTGCAGGGTTACCTCGAACTCCGGGTTCCTTCTGGGGGGCTGCGGCAGGCGCGAGAAATGCAGCTCGAGGGAATCCAGCGTGAAGCGCTCCGCCGCGACGAACGACTGGGCGAAATACCGCGAGCCCTGGAAGGTGACGTAATCTCTTGTGTCGCTGTCATTGCCGACGAGCGTGGGCCCGGTGCCCGTCGTCGGGGCGGTGTAGGTCGACGAGGCCTGCTGGGCAGCGGTGTTGCCGTTGCCCGCTCCGTCCTCCGCCGCGTCCGCGGCCACGTCCACCGTCACCTCCCCGTCCGCCGTCGGGGTGATCAGGGCCGTCCAGGTCGTCCCGGTCTCCGTGTTGGCGAATTCCGAGGCCGTGCCGTTGCCCACGGTGATGTCGTCCTCCGTGAAACCGGTCACCGGCTCGCTGAAGGTGAACGTCGCCGTGAACGGCCCGTCGCTCGTTGCCGGGACGGTGATCTCCACCGTCGGGGCGACGTTTTCCGAGGATACCTGAACGACGTCCTCGCCCGCGAATCTATGGTCGCTGGCGACTTGGTTAAGGCCCGGTAGACCGTCGACTACACCAAGGAGTCGAGCGGTGACGGGGGCCTCGACCCTCAGCTTGAAGCGCAGGATCTCGCCGGCAGGTGGCGCGGTGAACGAGGGCGAGGCAATGTCTGCATCGCCCAGCGTCACCGTGGGGGGATCGACCGGGTCGCCGTTGCTGTCCACCTGCGTCCAGGAATAGCGAACGTTCGTGCCCCACGGGCCGCTGACGGCGGCCCTCAGGGTCACCGTCTCCCCGGGTTCCGCGATCTGGTCGTCGCCCGCGTCCGCAACCGGATTGAGCGCGTCGCTGCTTGCTTGATTCGCCTCGATTCGAGTGAGCGACACGAGGTCCTGGAAAAAGCCTTCCGGCAACGTGCCCAGTGTGTTTCCTGGAAGTGCCAGATAGTCCAATTTCGTCAGTCCGTCGAAAAGGCCGGCAGGGAGCCCGCGCATTGTGTTGTGACCCAGATAGATGCTCGTGAGGTTTGTGTTTGACCGAAACGCCCCGGACTCGATCTCAAGTCCCGAGTTTCGCCTGATGTCCAGGCTGCTCAGGCTCGGCAGGTTCAGGAACGTGTCGGCGGGAATCCGCGTGAGTCCGACAGAATCTACTTCAAGCGTGGCCAGCGAATCGAGGCCCGCGGCCGAGAAGAATCCTTCCGGGAACATGGGCAAGTGCAGTGGTTCAAGAAGACTGCCTTCATGCAATCTGTTGCGCTTGGTGGTGAATCTCATGAAGGTCAGGCCCGACAAGCCGTGGTAGTCGCCCGCGTCGATCCCGTACAAGGTTCCGGCGGCTTCCGGTCCTGAATTCAGACGTGTAATGGACGCGAGATCCGCAGGAGTGGCAAGGTCACAGACGTCGAGTCCGGGATAGCTGTCGCCAAGTTCTTCTGCTTGTTGACGCATCCCCGCATCGGAGCCCGAAGTGATCGCGTACAAGATGTCTGCGCGCGCTACCTCTGAGCGATCGCAGAGGTTGGTCGGCGGGCGAAACAGCCAGACGTTGTAGACACTCCGGGCCGCTCCGTTGGTCACCGTGACGGTGATCCTGTTCGGCGTCCTGCTCGCTTCAAGGGACACCGGTTGGCCGTTCCCGGACGAGACGGCCACCGTGGCGTTCGCCTGTTCGCTTGCCGTCGCCGTGACGGTGACCGAGTCGACGGAATGCGGAACCCGGGCACCGTACCAGACGACAGCCGGCGAGAACGAGGGGGATAGCGCGATCACGTCGCCGTTGCCGTCCCGCACCGTCAAGGCGCCCAGGGTCGTATCCACGTCGGGCGCATTGTTCGTGACCGTCCTGTTCGTCAACGACAACGCCTCGTTGCCGGCGACGTCCCGGACCGGGTTGGAGGATGGCACGGCGTAGCTGAGGGTGACGGAATCCCCGAAGCGGACCTGGGTGCCCAGCGACAGCGTCACGGCATTGCCGTTGGCCGACAACCCGTAGGGTGCCGTGCCGGCGCCGTTGATTGACACCGAGAATGCGTCTCCGTCAGGCGTGGAGTCCGGATCCAGGGGTTCGCTGTAGGTCAGCACAAGCGACCCCCCGTTCGCCACTGCGCTGACGAGAGCCGGTCTCGTGTTGTCCGCGCTCAGGTACAGCGTGCGCCCGGCGACCGTCGACCAGTCCAGGCCCGTGCCGCTCCACCTGTAGTCGTGCCCGGCAGCGTCGTAGTCGGCCTCGCCGCTTGCCAGCGGGTAGGCCCGGTCGCAGACGTGCAGGACGAGGGCGGACCTCGCCGCATCCGACAGCGGTCCGGCCAGGCTGAGGACCAGTTCCCCGTCCGGCGCGGGCGCGAGAACCCGGGCGACCTCGTCGATCGTGTAGCTTTCGCCCCGGAAGGTGAAGGAGGGCCGGTCCAGCGCCCCCTGCGCACCGGACCAGCCGTAGGAGGTGACCGTGTCGGCGGCGTTTCGGATCGTCCCGACCGTCAGGCTGCCGGACCAGACCTGCGCCCTGCCGGCCAGCGCCGGGGCCGGACAGTCCGTCATCATTGCCTGCACCGTGCCGACCGAGGGATATGCGTCGCTTTCCATGGACCGCACGATCCCGGCGGCGTCCGTGAAGCGGACCCTGGCCCGGACCGTGCCGCCGACGTCGGCCGGCGCCAGCGTGTAGGTCCTGCCCGTGGCCCCCGGTATCTCCGTCTCCGCATTGTCGGAAGCCACGCGAATCCACTGGTACAGGAAGGTCACGTTGGCCAGCGCGTTCCTGAAGGCGAAATCGCCCGCCGATACCTCGAGGGTCTGGCCGGCCTGGGCGACCCCGGAAACCTGCGGCTTCGCGAGGGCAAAGCCCTCGATGGCAAGCCGAACCACACTCGGCCTGCTGCTGAAGTCGGGCCTGTACAACAATGCCGCGTTTGTGGAGCTCAGATAGAGATAGTCCGCGATGTTCCAGCCGGGTGCGCCGGTTTCTCCCAGGTTGTTCTCAACCACCTTGGCCGTGAACGCGTAGTCGAAGTTTTCCGGACTCTCCCGGTTGTCTCGCGTGACCACAGCGTATGTCGTGTCCGGCTCCAGCACCGTGCCGGCGGGAGCGGCGAACCACAGGTCGGCACCCTCTTGGATCGAAGACGGATTGCGCAGCGTCACCGTGTCTTCGGTGAACGTCGGCGCCGGACGATTGTTTGGGTCGGTTCCTTCCGGGCCCAGTTCACGGATCTCGACGGCCGCGTTCACCGCGGAGGAAAGCGCGTCTACCGTGAGCCTGACGCGGGAAAGTTCGTACCCCGACGGGTTGGCGCCCGTCGTGAACGGCTGCACGAGAATGTTCCTGTTGTCCAGACTGATGTCGGCGCCGGTCTGCCCGTAGTTGGACACCAGCGTTCGGGTGGCCTGCGCCTCGGCGGGCGCGGCGTGCCAAAGGGCCGCGAGCGCGAACGGGACAACGATCGCCGCCGCCCGACCGGCCCTTCCGAAGACACGCCGAAGCCCCGCCGCCAGGCACGGCCAGGCAGCATGATTGCCGGCCGCGGCCCCCTTGCGGCCGTGAGGGGATGCGTTCCGCCACATCAGAAGGCGATCCCCAGCGCGAAATGCCCGGTCCAGTCCCCGTCGCGCCCCGAGGGGTCGACGGCGCCGCCGAGCCCGGCGCTCCCTGTATTCTGCCGGACCTCCAGCCAAGCGATGTGATGACTCAAGCTCACTGTTGTGCCCAGATCCCTAAGTGGCCGCGTACTCTCTAAATGGCCAGGATCTGCAGGGCCGAAGTTCGGCAGACAAAAGACACCAGCAATAATGGGTCAGGCTATTCGGACCTATGAAAAGGGTTGTGAAGTGTCAGCAACTGGATTTATTTTGCAGTCGGGAAAGTTTTGCTCACTACAAATAGCATGAGCCAGACTTGCGCCACGCACTACACATCCGTTGCAGGGTTCATGGGCTGCGGTTGCTGTCGTTTGTCACAAAAGACTTCAGTGACCGTCGGCACGGGAATGTCAGCTCTGCACCGGGAGCGCTGCCGACCTCCAGGCGGGTGGAGTCGGCCCGGTTCTGAGGGAGTTTTGGAACGTTCCTCATGTCCATGACCGGCTCCGCCGTTGCAGCACGCTGAAGCTGTATCTGACAGAAGCTGCAACTCACTGAACCCGTTCATGACCGGAATGCAACGCACTGCACCCGATTGTGACAATCCACTGGAGTCTATTGTGACAGGGCGCGAGGAAAAAGTGAAGAAAATCAATGGGCGCCGCTGAACTCAATTATGAAAGACGACAATTGAAGCCCGGCCGTTGGCGTGCATTTCAACACGGATCTGGCCATCACCCTGTTCACGATCGCGACCGGCCGACAAGCGAACGGCCACCGGAGAGGCGATGTCGCAATGGCTCTCGTCCTCCTGCCCGGGCCGCCGAGCGGATTGTTCATGGCGAAGATGCACGCGCTCGACGCGGCAGGGAAGCGAATTATCGGAGTTGGCGGGGCGTCCGAATTGTCAAATGGCGGAGGAAATGCGGGTTGTGCTCGGACGTGTAGGGGCGTTCGGAAGTTTGGGATGCCCGGAGGCTGATGCGGCCCCTGGAGACTCGATTCGTGGCGGGACTAGGGCGCTCGTGCGGCCTGTCAAATGGAGACGCGCGTTGCCATGACCTCACCATTGCGACACCGAGCAGTACTGGATGCTCTCGGGCGGGCGTTATCCACTTTCACGAAAGAAGCCCGGAAAGCTTCCGCCGGACCGTCTGCACATGCTCCGTGACTCCCTGCAGCTTACGACCGTCTGGTCGAAAACTCGTCCAGCAAGGCCCTCACCGCATCGGCAATCTCAGCCGGCAATGGCTCCACTTCTTCCCCCAGGTCCAGTCTTAGCGCATACCAGAGCGGTTCCATTGCGCCGACCGCGCCAACTCGCTCCAAAATGCTCTTCACGCGAGATCCTTGATTCTTGGCAATCGCCGCAATCAATGACTCGATCAACCCGCTTCTTTCCCCGTACTGCATCTCCTTGATACTGAGCTCCAATGCCCGTTCCAACCACTGCAGGGCTTCGGTCCACTCTCCGCGAAGCGCCAGCAAATCGGACAGCATATGCATGCTTGCGGGTTCGCCTGGCATGAATTCCACTGCGCGCCGCAGGCATGCTTCGGCTTCAGGCAGGCGCCTGCCTTCCTGCAGGAAGATCGCCACTGCCAGGGTGCGCCACAAGCTTCCGCTGTCTGGCGCCACCTTGATGACGGTTCTGCAGATTTCCTCTGCTTCCGAATGTCTTCCCAATCGATTCAGTTCTGCTCCATCTCCCGCGAATGCATCTGCAAGCATCTGCCTGCTTTCCAGCGGATCTTCCAGGCAAAGGTATGCCGCGCCTCTGCGCCTCGCCGAATTCGCGTCTTCGTACCTCCCCCTGCCCAGCAACGACTGCCCCAATCTTCCGCACGTTGCAACTGCCAGGTGACGTGTCTCTACCGGGTCGTCCGCTTTCACGAAGCCCGTAATTCTCTCCCATGCCCGGATGGCCTCTTCGTCCCGTCCGCTCTCGGCCAGCGCGTCTCCTCTCTCGCCCAGTGCCTTGACTGCCAACTTTCGCAGCTCTGCAGGATCTTCCGCGCATATGTGGTCCACAATCAGTTCCTGGCAGGAATACGCCTCGTCACGGCGTTCCCATTGCAAGAGATGGTGGACAAAATCCTGCAACGCCATAAGTGCATCTTCACGTAGCTTCGCGGGGTCTTCGCGCCGAACATAGTCGGGTATTCTCTTCCACGAGGAAACAGATTCACTTCTCCTGTCCAATGCAGCAAGGGTGCCGGCACGCATCCAAAGAACCATGATCGCTCGCCCTCGAGTTTCCGCCGCATCGTCGACCCGAACTAGGGCTTCGGAACGACCCCACACTGAAATGGCGTCTTCATGCCGTCCGGCGTCTGAGAGCAGCACTCCGTGCCTCAAGGCTGACGAGACCGCCCCGCCTCGCAAGGGTTCAGGGTCGTCACGGCCAACGTACCCGGCGAGTCTCTCCAAGGACCCGATCGCCTCTTCTTCCCGGTCGAGCCTCTCAAGAGCCTTTGCCTGCGCGTCCAAGGCGGCAGCCGCGTTGTACCGGGCTTCCCAGGACTCCGTGGCACTGACTTGTTCCGCAACGTATTGCAGTGAACTGAGCGCTTCTTCGTGGCGACCCAGCTCAACGAGTGACAGTCCCAATCCGGCCCACGCGGCATGGTCGGCCGGTTCATCGCTGGTTGCCTTGCGATAGGCCTCCGCCGCATCTCCGTACCGCCGTTCGACAAACAGCGCGTGGGCCCGCCTTTTCCAACCGACCTTGTTGATCTGTTCTATGACATCTGCGCCCGGCCCGATCAGCCTTTCCGCGATCTCGACGGCATTGCGCCTCCAGGCCTCTCGCGGCTCAAACTCGTCATCGGCCTCCACAAGACCGCTGAGAACACTCAACCAGTCAGCCGTATCCGATGCGGACAACCTGCGGTTGTTGAGAACGGTCAACGTTGTTGAATACAACGTCCTCATTGCCTGTCGGCCGAAAAGGTCCTGCATGAAGCCAACCAGCCTCTTCAGTCGCTCGCGGCCGCCACGAGAAAAGCGGAGCAGAAAATAGATGTTGTAGAAGCGATCCGCTAGTTCGTATCGGATCCTCTTGCCTTGTGACTCTCTGTCTTCGCTCACGTATCCCTTGGCTACCAGTTGCTTGAGCTGCGCGCTGGCGTGCGATGAGCCCAGCTTCGAAGCGTGCGCGACCTCCTTCGCCAACAGCGGTCTCCAGGCGTCTGCGAGACAATGAAAGACCTTCCGCGCTTGAACCGGCAGCTCCTCGATCCTGGCCTTGAAGTAGGGTGTCTGCTCATCGATGAGTCGTTCCAGGACTTCGAAGGAGTCGCCAACGGGCGATTCCACCAGCATGTGGCAGGTCAAAGTCATGAGACGAGGATTGCCGCCGGTCAGGCGGCGAATGGTCTCCAGCCTTCCCTGTTCCTGCCCAATATGCTCCAACAGCTCGTGCTTGCCGGCTGTCTCGGAGAACCTCTGGAGAATCCGGCGAGTTTCCTCCGTGGTGAGTCCGCGCAGAATGAGGAGTCGGAAGAACTCGTAGAAGGGTTCTCCATGACTGCGAATGCCGCCAAAAACAGTGTTTGCCGATCCTACAAGCATGACCTCGCAACGTTCCATCAGGCTGGCGCGGAGACTGTGGACTTCGCGCTCATCACCGAACTGCGCGAGAATTGCGTCAATGTTCTCGACAAGGAAAACCAGTCGTTTCCCGGAGGATTGGCAAAAGTCCGTCAACGCCGCGCGAGCATATGCGGCCAGGCGCGCAGGGTTTCCTTCATCTTCACGCATTGCTTCCGCCCTCTCAGACCATTGGGTGTCCCCCGTAGCTCGTGAAAGGTGGTGCAGTGCTGTCAGCCAGAAATCCGAGATGTCGCAGATTCCGTAACTCTCTTCGTGAAAGGCTACCGGTTGCCACGTCTCGGCGAGCTCTGGAGCAGCCGAGATTGCATGCAGGAAACGCAGGCCAAGCGTGGTCTTGCCCATGCCCCTGGGCCCGACAAGCAACACGTGCTGGCAAGGGGCGTCCTTTTTTTGCTCCCTGAGCAATAGCAGCAACTCGTCGAGCGTGTCATGCCGAGCGATGAAGGACGCGTTCAGTTCGTCTTCAGACAACTGTGCCGGATTGTAGAGCCGTCGGCGGGTCATGCCGAGACTCTTGAGAGGTGGTGTCTCTTCCACCACTCACGCAAGAGGTTTGAACGAAAGCGCCATAACTGTCCTTGCCCTACAAGATAGCCATCGGCCTCAAGTTCCCGGAGCACCGACTTGAACACGCCAGACCCGTCTTTCTGCAACTGGCCAAGCTGCTTCAAACCAGTTCCGTTCCTGTGCCGAGACAGATGATCCAGGATCGCACGCGCAACTTCGTGCTCGCTGGCGTCAAGCGCCGTTTCCAGACGGGTCGCGTAGTGGTCCAGATGCGCGGTGCCGCTGGCCCCCGCGAGTCGTTCCGAGAAAGTTCGTTCAATCGCTTCCCGTGAAACGCAGGCCGCGTCATCTCTGCAGTGATCACGTAGCGCAGAAAAGAAGAGTTGAACATGATACGGAACGGGATCCTGCAGCAACTTCAATATCGACGAAACATCATCGTCCCGAAGGGCAAACCCGTATGTTGTGCTGAGCTCTCTCAGGAACATGACGGCCGTGCCGGTGTCCCAGGATTCCAGGCGGAACGGCGCCAAGTCGTTTATGGTTCCTGACAAGCCGGCCCGACGGAGGACCCCTTCAAGCCCGATCGAGCCGCCCACCAATGTTCGGAGGGCGCCGCGGAACTCCGATCCTTGACGCCAATGGCGCAGTCGGGACAGCAAAAGCTCGGCGTCATCTCGACCGCCTGGCGTTCTGAGCATCCGCGAGATCAGCACGGGCAGCTCGTCAATTATGATGAGCAGGTTGTTTCGGGCGCCAGAAAATTTCACCAGTCGAGCTTGAAGATGGGCAGCCGCGGAGTCCCAGTCTCGGCCAATCGCTCCCCGAAGCTCGACTCGCAGCACGTCAATGTCTATGGTGGCCGACTGAAAGGTTCGCAGCACATCCTTTATCGAACTCGAAAACGGGATCGTTTCGAATCGGCTTCTGTATTGAGGGATCGACGCCAAGGAAGCAAGTATCGCTGCGATGCAATCGCTCGGGCTGTCGCCGCCTTCAACATTTGCGTAAACCACGTCCCAGTTGCTGGGCGGTACGCGCTCCAGTTCCAGCATTAGACTGGTCTTGCCGACGCGCCTGGGAGCAAGCATCAGAATGTGCTCTCCCTGCTCAAGCATTTCTCGAAGGCGCTTCAGTTCGTATTCGCGACCGTAAAGGTCGTCGCCAATGACGGCCTGACCGATTACATTGCGCACGTGCATTCCTCCCAAGGCGGCGCCTTGCCGGTGGGGCGTCGCCATCCTCCGGCAATGCAGATATTGGCAAATTCCTCATTGCCAAAAAATATATTGCCAGTCAAGCGTCGACGGTCATGTCGGCTGCCTCCTGTGAGCGCGGGCACACCGCTCGCGAAGTTAGGCCGCAGATCACGGCGCAGTGGAATCACCAGGCGGCGTGTCCATGCCTGACTTCAGGCTGTCCGCGGTCCTCGCGGCGGCGACCTTGACTGAGCTCCGCCCCACGGTTGCGCCGGCGCAAGGCCTCAAGCAATTCTCTTCGTGCTGACATGCTCGGTTTCCTCATTCTCACTCCCCCAAGACAGTCCGTTTGGGTAACCTTCTTGATGAGGCGACCCTCTCGCGGATTGGAAGCGTCAGGTCATGGATCTTCGTCAACGCCTGCCCGAACTTGATCACCCCCCCCCGCCACCTGGTCCGGCGGCGCTTCGATGGAAATATGCCGCTGTCCACCTCGATCCCGCTCTCGCGGACGACCTGCTCGCGCAGCAGCGCATGCGCGCCTTCATGGATTGGGTCCACGTCATGATCGCAGCTCATGTTCATCAGGGTGCGGCCGCGGTCGCTGAACCTCACGCTGCCAGCTGCAGTTTTGGACAGGCAGGTCGGGAATTGGTCGCCGTCGGGAAACGTGAATGGCGATTCCATCATCAGCACATCGTCTCCGCTCCTGTGAATCCGGACCGCCGCGCGAAGACGCTCGCGCGGAAGTCTTGCCAGTTGCACCTGATCAAGCGCAATTGAACAAGTCCCGCCTTTCGTGATTCGTGGCAATGCCCACGACGCCACAGTCCTCCATCAGGCACGCGTGTACGCCCGCCACAGTCCTGCATCGATCAGTTTCTTCGGCGTGGCTGTCGCCTTTCCTCCCCGCCGCGTGCGCCGCCGCCGAGGCGCGATGAATGTGACATGCGCAGCAGATCTGCCACGCACGTGGCTCGCCCCGTTGCAGCGAACCAGGCTCAGCGGCTCTCCTCCGCGCCGCACCAAAGCCAAGCCGCAAGAGACATTCAGGATTGGTTGACCGCCAACAAGCTGAACGCGTCGGTTTCTGGACCGGCATCGAAGGCCGTCATCAAGCGGGCCAGCCAGAACAAGCGCACTTAGCCGAGTTTCTGCACGTTCACCTTGCTTGGTCGCTGATCACACGCAATCCTCGCCAATCGATGCGCCTACAATCTGGTCATAAACGAACTTGCGTTCATCGAACCTGAGCGGTCGCTCGATCAGCGGGAGAAGACTCTCGATCACGGTTTGGCGCACCGCGTCGGCGCGACCACTGGTCTTCAACAGGACTCGAACTTCGGTAGGGCTGATGCCGTCCCGTTTCGCTATCTGCTCCGGACAGTGGTCAAGAACGGGCAGGACGACATGCTGCCACACTTCGTCTTCAAGCGTCGCCTCTGCGTGTGACGGAAATGCGGCGACGATTGCCCAAGCCATCGCCGTCATCGCTCTTCTCATGACATCTCCTGCATGTCAGGTCAGATCCGCTACTTGAGCAACGCCACCAATACCGTTACCGCAATGCCGATCCCGGCAAGAATGATGGCAGTCTGCCACCAGCGCGCGGTTGCGTCACTCTCCGCTCCTTGCGCAAACACTTGAGCCAGGTCTGCGCGCACACGTTCGGCAGAACTTTGGCATTCTGCATGTTTGGTGTTCCTGAGCTCCTCCGCACGGCGATCTGCCGGGCAAGTTCGTGGTTGTCCGGCGCTTCGCTCATGGTCGGAAAATGAGTTCCATGCCCGATCCGGTCAGCTCAAGCAAGCGTCGTTTGCGTCATTTTTCATCCTTTTTCCTCTTTGCAGCCGCGCTGAACGCCTTCGAGCCTGATCCCGTAAACATCGTGCGCTCCCGCTCTGTCGGGTCGGCCGCTGAATGCAACAGCCCTTGTACGTGATCGGCGACGCCATGACGGCAGAACCCGGCGGAACCGTCCCCATCCGGTCGCCCCACGACCCCTGCATTCCGAGGTCGTGGGGCCGACAGATTTTGAACCTGGTGCCAGCCGAGCGCACCGAACCCGTCGCCGGCGTCACGTGAACCCTGAGGCAGCCGCCCTCACAGCGTGCCGCACACGCCGCTCTCCCAAACCTCGTCCAAGCTTGCGGCCCGTCCGGCGTACTCCGCCCGCCAAACATCCCCCCCTTCGACCGCGTTTCCGAAACGCTGTTCCCTGTACCAGATCATGAGCGCGATTCAGAGCTCCCTGCGAATGTCCGCGTCAACGGCGGCGCACTGATCCGGGTCGGTTTCGAGAAGGGCCACCATCCCCCGACATCAAGCCAGCCTTCCGCCAGCGTCAGCACGCCGGCAACGTCTTCCGCTTCCGCCAGGTGCCCGTGTCGTTTGTCACAAAAGACTTCGCTTTATTTCAATCCCGTAGTACCAACACAATATAGCGCCAACCACCACCCAAGTCCACAACACAAGATCTAGCCATTGCCATAAGCATAAATAACTGCATGAACAACATCAGAAAAAAAATCAAACCTCCGTTCCAAGACGGCACAGGACTCACGCTGGAAGAGCGAATCCAAAATCTAGTTCAGAAATACAAATGCACCCTTAAAGAAATGAAAATAAATGTAAGAGAGATAGATTTGCTTGCAACAATGCGGGGAATAACTCGCGTATATGAAGAAACGGGAATGGCTGGCTTCAACGAGAACTACCGTTGGGCTGACATCCATTCCCACAAACAATGTGATGAATAACTTTGGTCAGACAATTATGCCTGGGCCAGGGTTGAACGGATCAACGCCCTCTGTCCCTTGCACTTCGTTGCACTTCTCAGTGTAGATATCCCTAATCATCTTCTCGCTAAGTCCAGATGCCTTGGAAAGTTGCGTGGTCAAGTCAGAGCTAGGATTGTTACCTTCTCGCTTCGCAAATGCATCCATTATTTCGTAGATATCTCCTTCTTCGATTGTTATCTTCTTTGACATTCTTCAGTCTCCTTCTCGCTTGCTGGTGTCACTTCATTTATCTGACGTCAAGTGCACTGTGATTTCTTCAACTCGAAAGTACGGTGTCGCTGAATTTGAGTACGCCAAGAATCGTCCACGCATGTGATACATTGCCCTATGCTCGCTCCTAGAAGGGTTATGCCTTAGAACTATTCTCCTGATCTTCTTGAACGCCTTAGCGCCAAATGTATCTCCTGCCGTTTCAAAGTCATCGCTAAATATTTCAAAGTCAACTTTTGGTTCGCCTGGCATGGCTACTGTTCTTGCGTGGCCAAGGCTATGGCAAAATTCCACATGCTGACGCTCCATCTTGGAAATTTCTCCAGAAATTCTGGTTTCGTCCTGACCTGTCACGTACAAATAGGCATATGCCTCCACCGACTTTGGCTTGTCTTTGGTTGCGTCATGGAGTTCAATCAGATCAAGATAAACGTCTAAGACGTCCAATTGCTCTCCATCGACGACGAAGACTGGTTGACTACACCACTCAGTTGGTGTAGCTGGTTGTGCTTGCACTGACGTTGCCAAGACACATCCAAGGGCGATTGCGAGTAGTCTCTTCATCTTCTTCACTCCCACTGTTGCTCGACCAAGCCCAATTGCCAGGCCGTTGCAATCACCAACGGAAAGCGTGAAGAGACCCCACCTATTCACCAGACACAGGTAGCTACTCCTGTGCCATTCGAGGGTTGTTGGATTCAGCGGGCGACCCGACTCAGCAAGTGCGTTGATGATTGCGAGGGTGAGGCTAAATCGAGCTTCGTACAGGTGTCAACCTACTTCAAGGACATCTTGATAGCATGTAGTTCGTTACACGTAATGCTCGCCGTCTGCTGTGCGAGTATAACCGCCACGTCCTGTCCACTCCACTTGTAGTAGGTCATATAGTTGTCCAGATATTTTGTAGCCACGCCGTTGAACGGACGCATGAAGCGCTTCAACCCCATGTGCATCGAATTTACGTTTTGGACGTGGTAACTGCCCCTGCGGTCTGTGCTGCGACTTAGCACTTCATGCGTTAGACCTGCTTTGCGAGCGAAGCCACCATATGCATTATGCCTGTCCGTTACTAGCACGGAACCTGATGCAATGTGCGGACCAAGGACATCTTCTACATGCTTCGTGGTTGGACGTGCTAAGCAAGTGCTTTGGAGCAACATGTTCTTCTGGTTGCTTCTGTCTATTGCTGTCAAAACGCATACCTGCTCCTTGTAGCTTAGCCGAAAATATGTTTCGTCCGCTTCAACAATTCCCGTCAGTCGCGGGTTGTCGATCTCGTTTAGGGCATTTAGGATTTTGTGCCGCCAGTGGAATGCAGTCTTGTAATGGATACCTATTTTCTCCGCGATCTTGACAACGGACAGTTGCGATTCAAACATTAATTCGATGTACTGATTCCACTTAGCCAAGTCCTTTTGCGTCCTGTAGAACGGCGTGTTATTTGTAGCGCCAAATGTTGTGCCGCATTCCTTGCACTTGTAGCGTTGCACTCCACGTGCCCTGCCTGCTGTACGGATCCGTTTACTATTGCAGTGCGGACATTGCGACACGCTGTCACTTAGTCTTTGCTATAAACTGCTTTCGAATTCAAAGTTCAGAACTTCTCGAAGTTCACGTTTCTGTTTGTCAGTGAGTTCATCGATAAAAGCGTGTATTGTCATACAGTGCATTTAATTGGCTTTCTTGAAATGGACAATGGTTTGTGGGTAGAATTGAATTGTTTGATTTTAGTTGGCTAGGTTAGTAAGGCGCCAAAACACCTTACTATTTTCTAGTTTCTTGCTCTATTGGTTAGCGAGTGCTAGTATTACTAGGCTGACAATAATTAGTGTTAGCAGTAGCATAATTTTGCTCCTTAAAGTTATGTTCACGAAGATGCAACGCGCTGAGTCGTGACTCAGCGCGTTGCGGCTAATGCTGCTGATTTTAAGCAGGCGGCAATTATATCATGTGAGATTGGAAATGTCGAGCTTGATATAAATATTCATGCGCAGGCGCCTAGGGATTTGTATCAGTCTAGCATGGGTAGCTCAGGTTCTAACGTCTACCTCATGCATCATTAGTTTCGTATTCCACCCGCGATCATTAACCCATTGGGGACCTGCGCGCCTTCTATAACAGGTCATGAGTCGTTTGACTAGATCTTGTGTTGTGGACTTGGGTGGTGGTTGGCGCTATATTGTGTTGGTACTACGGGATTGCAATAAAGCGAAAGACTTCAGTGACCGTCGGCACGGGAATGTCAGCTCTGCACCGGGAGCGCTGCCGACCTCCAAGCGGGTGGAGTCGGCCCGGTTCTGAGGGAGTTGTGGAACGTTCCTCATGTCCATGACCGGCGCCGCCGTTGCAACACGCTGAAGCCGTATCTGACAGAAGCTGCAACTCACTGAACCCCTTCATGACCGGAATGCAACGCACTGCACCCGATTGTGACAATCCACTGAAGTCTTTTGGGACAGGGCGCGAGGAAAAAGTGAAGAAAATCAATGGGCGCCGCTGAACTCAATTGTGAAAGACGACAGGGCGGGCGTTTCAGCCTGAAGCCGTCCGCTGGACGAACGGCTATCGGACACGTCGCAATACAAGGAGACACCCAAGCTCCCAAGACGCAGCATTCTGGCCGAGCGCCAGCGCACCCGTCCTTTCGACTTGCCTGCGGACGAGGCCTCCCTGCTGAAGCACTGCACTCTGGCGGAGAATGACATCGAGCGCGTCCACGGGCGAGGATGGTCGGAGAGCCAGCTGTGCTTCGCGCTGCAACTCTGCGCGTCTCGTTTTCCGGGCCGGTTGCCGCAATCACCGCGCGTCTTCCCGACGACCCGGATGGCAGAACCGAGTTCCAGATCAAGCCTTAGTTCCTCTCAATCTTCGATGGACAGGTGTCTCCTCGTTTCGTGACCCGCCCAACAGACGATCGGTCAGCGGACGGCTTCAGGCCGGTTTCCTGGTCCCGCGAAACAAGGCCGAGAGTCGTCTCAATTGCTCAGCTTGCGACTGTTCCGTGCTTTCGATATATAAAAACATATCGCGCGCCCGAGATGATATAGATTTCTGCTTCAATACTTGAAGTGAGCTTGAAATTTTGATCTGCCTATATATATCAAAGTGACTTGGTGATGCGGAAAGATAGATCATGAGCTATGCAACGGAACACATCGCAGAATCGCTGAAAGCCGCGCGGGAACGCAAGGGGCTCTCTCAGCGTGCGCTCAGTGCGAAGGCGGGAGTTCCACAGAGCCACTTCTCCAAGATCGAGAACGGAGCGGTCGACCTGAGGCTTTCCAGCCTGGTCGAGCTTGCCCGTGTCCTTGATCTTGAGCTGACGCTGGTTCCGCGCAGGAAGCTGCCTGCCGTTCGGGCGATCATCCGCAGTGATGATGGTGGTCAGCGTGACGCTCAGAGCGCGCGCAAGGCGGCGAACATGTTGCAGCGCCTTGGAGACCAGATAGCGGAGCTTCCCAGTGAAACGCTCTCCGAGATTGCCGTTCAGGAGTTGCAGCGCTGGGTACGCGAACTGATGCATTTCAAGCTGTCAGCTGATGATCTCGTTCACTTGCAGGAAGCGTCGGCGACGATGCAGGAGGCCCTGAGCGATTCGCGCAATCTGGAAGCGGTCGACCAGGCGCAGAGTCGGTTGCGCTTGCTGCGCAACGCATTGGCGCATCGGGCGGGAGCATCTGCGCCGCCCTTGCCACGTCCCGCCTACCGCCTGGATGGTGACGATCATGGCTGATGTCAGCGTCTTGGAAGTCCTGCTCCATGGAGAGCCCATAGGAACGCTGACGCGGGTCAGTGGTGATGTCACTCTCTTTGCCTTTTCCGAGGCGCATGTTGCGGATGCGGGCAGGCCGGTTTTGAGCCTCGGCTTCAAAAGCGAGCTTGGTGAACTGACGACCGACTTTGGTACGCAGAACATGCACCTGCTGCCGTTCTTCTCCAATCTCCTGCCCGAAGGGCATATGCGGGACTATCTGGCTGAGCGCGCGGGCGTGAAGCCCGTCCGCGAATTCTTCCTCCTCCGGGCTCTCGGGGAGGACCTTCCCGGTGCGGTCACCATTCGGCCTGCCGACGGTGAGGCATGGCCTCCTGACGCTGATGATGGCGACGATCATCATGACGAGCGTCGCGAGCACGCGCTGCGGTTCTCGCTGGCAGGTGTTCAGTTGAAGTTCTCGGCCTCGGGGGACAGGCAAGGCGGCCTCGCAATACCGGCCAAAGGTGTTGGTGGCTCCTGGATCGTCAAGCTGCCGGCGCAACGGTTCGATGCCGTCCCCGAGAACGAGTTCTCGATGATGACGCTCGCCCGTCTGTGCGGCATGGATGTCCCGCCAATCAGGCTCATCGATGTTTCCGACATCAGCAACCTGCCCGAGGACATGAACAAGGTTGGAGGTCAGGCGCTGGCCGTCTCACGCTTTGATCGGCTCGGGGACGGCACCACTGTCCACATCGAGGATTTTGCACAGGTCTTTCGTGTCCATCCAGATGACAAGTACAAGAAGGCAAGCCAGCGCAACATCGCGCAGGTCCTGGCCGCGGAGTGCGGCGAGGACGACATCGCGGAGTATGTCCGGCGCCTGACCTTCAATGCGCTTATCGGCAATGCCGACATGCACCTCAAGAACTGGTCGCTGATCTATCCTGATCGCAGTCAGGCGGCGCTCGCGCCTTGCTATGATTTCGTATCGACGATTGCCTATATCGAGGACGACAAGGCGGCACTCACTTTGAGCCGCACCAAGAAGTTTTCCGAGTTCTCGAAGGACGAGCTGTCGCACCTGGCCGCGAAAGCCGGCCTTTCCGAGAGGCTGGTTCTGGGAACCGCGCGCGACACCGTCGCGCGCTTCCACGAGCACTGGCAGGCAGAGAGGGGGAACCTGCCGCTGACCGCGGATGCGGCCAAGGCGATAGAAGCGCATTTTCGGACTGTGCCGATAGCGTAGGAAACAGGCGGAATTGCAAATCGACTTTCGGACCGGCATCGCTGCCGCGGAGCGGGTGCGGAGATCACCGTTCATGAGGACCAGCCGGAAAACCTGCGCCATGCGATCCCGTTGATTGGGCAGGAGATCGGCATGAGCCCGTCCGCCATGCGCCGGATCATCTGTCAGATGTTGCTCGTTCCGCCTGACCCGAACAACCGGTCCGAGCACCCCAACATCTGGGACGAAGTTGTCGGGCTTGTTGTCGACTGTTCCTGATTCAAGGTCTACGACCTTGCCGAAGCGTTGCATGAGGCGCTCGCACAAGGGTTCAACAACAATGCTGAAATCCGGCGTGCAAATCACGCGAAACGGGACCGGCGGGACGCTGCGATTGAGGGCGGAAGGCGCAAGGCCCTTCCCCTGTCCGAGGAGTTCGGAGGCGCGGTCGCCAACTGCTTGCGCCATGGACGGTCGCCGTGTCCAAGCCGTCGAGTTTCAGATCACGATCTCCGCGCGAATCCGGTTGGGGAACGCAAGATGCCCGTGCCGCTCCATCGCCTCCACGAGCGACGGCAGCAGGACATGCAGGCGCTTGCCGCGCATCCGGTCCGAAGCCTCCCAAAGGACGATCAGGGCATCCTGGACCTCGTCGCCGTACCTGACATTGCCCGGCCTCCCGCCAGACGCCGCCGGCGATCCCGAACCCCGAAGCAAACGCACGGCATGCTTGCGGTGATACCCCGTCACCGAAACGAATTCGTCCAGGATCCGCGACTTCTCCGAACGCGCCGCCCCACGGTAGCGCTGGCGCAAGGCCTCAAGCAGTTCCCTTCGTGCTGAATTGCTCAGTTTCCTCATTCTCACGCCCCCAAGACAATCGGATTGGGTAACATTCGTGCTGAGGCAACGGATCCATCGAAAGTGCAGACGTCCTTACCTCGAGGGTTCACGCTGGCAACTCTCGTGAACCACATTTCCTGGAATTCGCCGGCGGCTTGGATGCCCGCCCCCTTGTTTTCATACCTCCTGGAACATGTTCAGCGCCTTCAACGCTTGCATCGTGGTTCATGGAATCTTAACAGCTCGCCGACGCACCAGGAATGTCAGCAAAGTCCCCGAAGGGGCTCTTTTGTTTGGCAAATGCGGTCTATTCGGAGCCTATGGTCGCCTCCCGAGGTCAGGACGTATGAAGTGACGTTTTTAGTGAGGCAACGCGAGCAACTAAACTTGTAGACGCGACTCTCGCGGCGACGAATGCCAGAGCCGACAAAACGGAAGAAACAAAAGGCCGACCCTTGGCAGAGACCCGGCATAGGCACCGAATCCGCCACTGGGAATGCCATTTCGCCGGGCATGTGCCGCCGCTTCAGGTCGCGCCATCCACCGTCGGTCTGCGCCCCGCTCCCTTGCCGCTTCCTCCGCGCCCCGGACGGCCTCCGCGATCCCGCGCGCCGAGCGGCCCGCCGCGAGCCCGGCCGTCACTTCCAGAACCCGCCCCGTGCCGATCTCCTGTCCCTCCGGCCCCGACGCTCCGGAGTGCCGGCACGTCCGGCGACGCTCCAGAACTCGATCAGGTGCCCGACCGAACGCGGCATCCGCAGCCCGAAGTCGTGCATCACGCGGAGGCCCGCGCGGTGGGGAAACGGCCCGCCGTCCCCGACCAGGACCTGCACCGCCGCGCCGCGGCACTCCAGCTTGACCACGAGTTCACCCGAAAGCAGGCGGAGCCCCGCCACGAAGCCGCCCTCGGCGGCCAGCCCCGCCAACGGCTCCGCGTCAGGTTCGGTGACGCCCTCGGGCATCCGGTCCTCCAGCCAGAACGGCGAGGCAGGCCCCCACTCACGGCGCGGATCCTCCCAGGCCAACAGCCCGAACCGCGCGGCCTTGCGGTCGACCTTCGACTGGACGCGGATCCTGAACGGCCCCCGCTCGTCCGGCACGGGCTCGTGGCCCGCGGCATGCGTGTCCCAGGCGTCGCGGTACTCGGCGCTCCGCCTCAGGATCTTCCAGGCCAGGACGTGATCCGCTTGCCTGTCCATCGCCAGGTCAGCCCCCGCCCGCGGCGCCACCGGGCGGCCTCGCCGGCGCCGGGGCGGGGGGACCGGCCGCGATCCGGCGCAACGGCGCCCCGGCGCGCATGACGCGGGTATCCTTCCCTGCCGTTCCCGCGCAAGCCGGAATCCGCCCACGGTCCCGCCACGGGCCCGGCCGCCGCCGCCGCTCCGTCGGGCGCGCCAGATCCTGCATGGGCCCGCCGGGGACTTGATGCATGTCCGTCATGTCCGGCCGCTACTGCTGCCTGGTCGCGCCGAACCCGCCGACCATCCGGCCTTCGTGGCCGAACTCTGTGTAGAACGTGCCGGTCACGACCTTCGGGACGCCGTCGTCGCCGTTGTCCCGGAAGGTGCCGGTCCACTCGCCCGAGTCCGAGACGGACTTCCCGCCGATCGTCCACCGCGTCAACTGCCGGGCCGTGCTGCCCGCGCCGGCGATCACGCCGCCGGCGCTCACGGCCTGGTCCGTCAGCTCGACCGACCAGTCCCGCGCCATGCCGTCGGCGCCCGCGAAGCCGTCGATGGTTCCCGAGACCGTGTTGCCGGTGAAGTCGGCCTCGAGCGTCGCCCTCGCGGTGAAGCTGCCGACGTCGTTCGTGCCTCCCGTGAGGCTGGAGAGGGCGTACTGGCCGGCGGCGCCGCCCGTGTAGGCCGCCTTTCCGTACAGGGCGTCGATGCCGCTGGCGGCAGGAACGCCACCCTTCTCGTCCTCGAACGCGCTCGCGTTCAACGCGCCGAACCGCTGCCCGTTGCGCCCCGCCGTGTGGAGCCACCAGCCGTAGGAGGCATAGGCGGAATCCACCGCGTGGACGACCCGCGCGTTCGGGTCGTCCGGCCTGAACGTCCACGTCCCGCCGTTGTTGGTGAACGCGTCGGCCGCCACCGTGCCGAGATCGAACCCTGCGGCGGCCACGCGGACCCCGCAGGCGCCTCCGGCGCCGGGCGTGCAGTCGTAGGTGCCGGACACCCCGTAATAGCTGCCGGCGATGAGGACGTTCGTCTCGTCGCCCCGCAACCTGAACCGCTTCACGTCGGCAATGTTCACGAAGCGCTGGCTCCTGACCCTTGACGCGCTGAACGCGGGCTCGGCGCTGCCGCCCGTGACGAGCGCCAGCGTCCCGTCCGCCAGCATGTACTCGAACTCGCGGCTTGCGCCGGTTCCCGGCATGGCGCTGCCGAACTTCCTGCCAAGGCCCTCGACGTTCGAGTATACGACCGCCTCGAAACCGTCGCCGGGCGGGGCGCCGGCCGCGTCCAACGACGCGTATCTCCTGCCTTGCCAGCCATGGTTCTCGAGGACCGGCGTCTCCTCGCCAGGATCGAGGCTGGCGCGCATCCCTTCAGGGCCCCCGAACACGACAAGGATTCCGTCACCGGCTTCATGAGAGGCCTGTCGCCGCGACGGCCCTGCATCGTCGTTCTGCGGGGCGATGCCGGGGTAGAGCTTCGCGGCCCTGGCGGCGATGGCCGCGATCTCTGCCTTCCTGGCCTTCTCCAGCGCGGCCGTGCGGCGTTCCTTGGCTGCAGCCAGCCATGCCACGAGCACGCCGTGCGATCCCCGGGCGCGGGCGACCGTGAGGTCGCCTTCGGGAAGGTCGGCTGCGTCGTCGATCGCCATCCCGAGAGCGGCAACCGCGGCGTCGGCCGCCATCACCTCGGCCTCCGTCGAGCCGTCGTTCACGGCCCGGAGCGCCTCGCGGGCCTCCGTGAGGGCGTCCGTGATCGCCGTGCGCTGCGCCGTCATCCGGTTCCGGGTGTCAAGACCGGTCTCCGCCATGCGCACGGCGGCGTCGGCGTCGTCGAGCATCGAGCGGTACATCGCCTTGTCGGCATCGCTCACGTCGTCCGCCGCGTCCAGTGCCGCCTTGAGCCCGTTGACGGCATTCCTGGCGGCGGCGACGGCATCCGCGTCCGACAGGCCGGACGTGTCGATGGCGTCGGCAGCCGCCTTCAGCGCAGCCTTCTGCGCCTCGATCCGCGCCATTTCCTCCAATGCCGCCTTGCGGTTGCCGAGCGCCGTCATCAGCTGCGCAGCCTGGGCGCCGGTGATCGCCTTCCCGTCGACGTCGTCGTAGGCCGCTTGGGCGGCCGCTTCCGTCTCGGCCGCATTGATCGCGGCGAGCGCCCTCTCGTACGCCTTCGGTTCCGGCGGCGGCGGCGGTGCATCGCCGCCGCACGCGACAAGGCCGAGCGCCGTGACCGCCGCGACCGCAAGGGACTTCAGCTTCCGTGATTGCAATTCGACAGTCTCCTCTTGAATCGGGAAGGCAATGCCCCTCCCCTCGTTCACGTTCCGTCCGCCCTCACATCTCCGGCTCCTGCCTGCAAGCGTCGGGAAGCGCCGCGCCGTCTGGGGCTTCCTCGCCCTCCGCCGAACCGGAGCCCGCCAGCCTGCCGAAGCGCCAGCGCTCCCACGCGACGATCTGGCCCTCCCGGTCGCGGAGCGTCCACTCGCCGTGCAGGAGGCCCTTGACGTAGCAGCCCTCCTCGACGGAGCCGTCGGCGTGGACAACCCGCCACCGCCCGTGCCTCGGCCGTGTATTCCGTCGGCTCCGGATCGAAGTCGGGGCGCGGGGCGTGATGCCCGAGTTGATCCCCGCCTCGACGAGCGTCAGCCCGGTCAGGGTGGCATCGGGCAGGGACGAGACGCTCCCCCAGAGCGCCAGCCGGAACGGAACCGCATGGCCTGACCAGCTTGTACCGGTGCTCCCGCCCGGGGAAACGTTGGAGATGCTCCACCCGGTCACGGAATCGCTGGATTCGTCATCGCTGCCGGTAGCCAGCTGAATCTCTTCCGGAAAGCCAATGACCCTACGCACCTGAACGTAGCAGGTTCCCGCGTCCAACTCGGTGTCCGGCGGCGCCTCGAACACATTGGCCCCGTCGGTGGAAACAGTCGCCGGGGACGTCAGGTCAACCACTTTCTCACCTGGACGATTCGATGACTCCTGGTGCAGGGTTACCTCGAACGCCGGGATCCTTCTGGGGGGCTGCGGCAGGCGCGAGAAATGCAGCTCGAGGGAATCCAGCGTGAAGCGCTCCGCCGCGTCAAACGACTGGGCGAAATACCGCGAGCCCTGGAAGGCGACGTAAGTTCCCGTTCCGCTGTCATTGCCGACGAGCGTGGTCCCCGGGGGCATCGTCGGTGCGCCAAACACCTGCGCAAGAGCGTAGAAGGGTCTCGTGCCGCTTTTTCCTTTGGCAGTGTTGCTGCCGATCGGTCCATGGGCCGGATCGTTTGTGTTCGGCCTCCCCGCTTGCACGCTGTCTGCCCCAAGCCCCCTAGAGGCGCCTGAAACTGACGACTCGGTGCCGTCGTGGCTGCATCCCGTGAACGGAAAACTGAGTGTGTCATTCAGCTGGGTCCGGTTGTTCCCCGACTGATCCTTGGCGTTCGCCTCGTCGTCCCGGAAGCCGTCGTGGAAGTCCTCGCAGTCGTCCGCGACCTTGTTGCCGTTCAGCCAGTGGATGGGGACGCCCTTGTCGGACGAGGTGCAGGTGGTCTCGGTGTAGGTGGTCTCGGTGTTGTCGCGGGCGTCGACACTGCCGGTGCAGCCGACCACCCTGAGGCTGCTCGAGCAGGCCCGGATTGCGCTGTGACCGCCCTCGGCGGCGGCCTGAACGAAGGTGTTGTAGTCGGCGATGTTCGTCGAGGTGGCGAAGATGAGACGGAACTGACCGCCCGGGCTCACACCCGTGGGGGTGAGCGCCCGGTCGGCGGCAACCGTGGTCTGCGCCCGGGCGTGCGGGGACGCCCCGGACAGGAAGCCTAGCAGGAGAAGGACCGCGACCGCGCGACCGCTGACGCCACTGCGCCGCGTCCTGGTTGAGTGTCGCATCAAGATCTTGTCGAGTCCCGACCGTTACTGAACATCCAGCAAGCCCTTTCGCGCCCCCGGCGGGAATAGGAAAGAACGGGAACGGAATTTCTTTTGTAGTCGGGCAAGAAACTTTCACTGCACATGGTTCGATACCGGAATGCGGCCTGGATAACGTTTCCGGGAGGCCGGGAACTCTCCGTTCTCGGAATCAGTCCGGCGTGGACTCATATTTCAAGACAAGGCGCTATGGCCGGCCTGGACCGTGAGGCGCAGTCCGCTGACGCCGTACGGCGGGCGGAAGCACGATGCCGGGAACCCTCTCCGCCAGGACGCCCAGCGCCTTCTTGCAGTCGGCGAGCTGGGGGCGCCCCCGCGCGTCGAAGAACGAGAACTCCTCGCAGACGCGACGGCCGGGCGCGCTCCGGCTCTCGAACCGCTCCTGCGACAGGATCGCGGCCAGACGCGAAACCGCCGCCTCTTCCCGCTACGTGCGGCTGATCTGTGACTGTGCCATGCGGTCAGGCTGCCACGCGAAACACGCCTTGTTCAGCGCTCTTGCTGTAGACATGGTAGGTATGGCGCGGCACTGCTGGCGGGGATGCTGGCCACGGGGGTGGCGCGGCGGCGGGGCGCAATTGTCACCTCCTGATCCGCGACCGAGATGGGTACTTCGACATTTACAGGGCCCGAGCGGCCATCAAAGGCGATGCTGACGGCACTGTCCGCGACAGTATCCGCGCCTCGGGCCGTGAGGCAGAGCGTTACCTTTGGTGATGCTACGGAACGCCTGCTGGTGGTCGAACACCTGATGGGTGTAGTTCAGCGCTTGATCCGCATCGACGCAGCCCGACAGCACGATCATCGGAACGCGGTCTTGCAAAGCGTTGGCAACCACCTTCGCGGCGTTCACCAGGCCGGGGCCAACTGTGGCGCCCAGAATGGCCGGCGCGCCAACTCGATGGTGCACCCCTTCGGCCACGAAGCCTGCGTCATTCTCGTGCTTGCACAGGATGGACTTGATCCCAGCCCATTGCAAAGCATCGACAATGGTCGGAGCCTCTCCCCCCGGCATCCCGCAGGCGTAGCGGCATCCTGCCTCGTCCACTCGCCAGGCAAGATGGTCTGCGGCGCGGGTCGTCTGGCAGGCCTGTGGCATGCAACTCTCCGGTGCGCTGGCGACATCCGCGCGGTGTTCAGGGTCGGTCTTCAGCGCCGTCTTGGGCGGCGCTGATCAATTTTGGGTCAATTTCCGGCTTTGGCCAGCCTGACATAGCCATCGCGCGTTTGCGGCGTCTTGATGCCAAGCAAAGCGCCCGCAACCTGCGTTTTCAGGATCTGCGCAGTGCCGCCCCCGATGGTGAACATGCGTACATCGCGGTACATGCGTTCGATGGGTTCCAGGTTGCCGAAACCCCGCGCACCAAAGATCTGGAGCGCGTCATTGACCACCTTGATCGAGGTCTCGGACGAAAAGGCCTTGGCCCGCGCCGCCATCATGATGTCAGGAAACTGCGAGCCATCTGGGCCGCGCGACCGCGCTGCCTCGTGCAGCATCAGGCGAGAGGCATGCACGCCCGCATCCATGTCCGCCAGCATCCACTGAAGGCCCTGGAATTCCTGCAACGGACGGCCAAATTGGTGACGCTCGCGCAGGTAACGCTTGGCGTGCTCCACCGCGCCCGCCGCAATACCCATCGCACAAGTGCCCGCGCCAACGCGCTGGCTGTTATATGCGTTCATCAGGGCCGCGAAGCCACGCTTGAACCCTTGGGGCGGCTTGATGACAAAGCGATCCTCGACCTCAAGGTCTTCGAAATGCAGCTCGGCCTCGGGCATGCCGCACAGACCCATGGTGCGTTCGTGACGTGCAACTTTGAAGCCCTTGGGAGCGATGCCATTGTCGGGATCATAATGGACGATGAACCCCGTGATGCCTTCGTCTTCACCCTCCTCGCTGAGAACACGGGCGAAGATAACGTAGAGTTTCGACACGCCGCCGCCAGTGATCCAGTGTTTGGAACCGTTCATCACATACTTGTCACCCACACGGCGCGCTGTCGTTTGCATTTCTGTTGCAGCGCTGCCCGCCTCGGGTTCTGTGATGCAGATCGCCGGCTTGTCGCCCGCCAGAACGATGGGCGCTGCAAATTCGCGCTGTTCGTCAGAGCCATAGGCCATAACGGCGGAGATCCCGCCCATGTTCGCCTCGACCATGATCCGCGCGCTGAGGGTACAAGCCTTGGCCAGCTCTTCGATCACAACCACCGTATCAAGGCAAGATGCGCCCTTGCCGCCGAACCGTTCTGGGATGGTCATCCCCATCAGGCCTGCATCGGTCATGTCTTTGACGTTTTCCCAGCAATAGGAGCGCGTTTCGTCCCATTTCGCCGCACGGGCGGCAAAGACCTGCGCGAGTTCGCGCGCCGTGTGCTGAAGATGCATGGTAGAGTCGTCGAGCATTTTGCCTCCGCAAGCTGCGCTTTCAAGGTTGCCGCCAGGATCGCCGAGTCGACAGCCTTTGGTCAATCTAATCTGCTTGGCACTTAGTTTCAGAATTGGTGAACTCATGCAAATCGCAGCCCTGAAACACTGGTGGCCATCAGCCGCGTCGGGTCATTTTCGCGCGCGGCCGAGCTTCAGAACATGACGCTGTCAGCCCTGAGCATGCAAGTGAAAGCGCTTGAGACAGAGCTGGACGCAAGCCTGTTTGACCCCTCCTTTCACCCGCCCAGGACCTGACGGTGTGCGGGCTCGCCTGACGCTGCTTGATCAGGCGCTGGACGAAGAACCGCTCGAGCAGGGGCGAAAGGCCGGTCGTCCGGGTCATGGCCGGCCCTCCCAGCGGCTCTTCAGGACCCTTCCCCGGCATCAGCTGTTCCCGTGCCTGCGCTCACGTCGGGCCAGAGTGCGTCGAGCGGAAAGGCGATGGCGTCGAACGGGGGCAGCGAGACCGGCGCGTCGCCGACAAGGGTCGCCAGAAGCAGCCACTGCCGCTCGCGCAGCTCGAAGGCCTCGAGCGTCCGTGCATCCGGATCGACGAACCAGAGATGGCGGACACCCTCGCGGGCATACAGGTCCCGCTTCTCGCCCTGGTCCAGCCGCCGCGTGGACGGCGAGAGCACCTCGCAGACCCAGTCCGACGCGATCGTGAAATACGCCGCGTCCGGATATTCGGGCATCGTCTCGCGCCGCCAGCCGGCAATGTCCGGCACCACGATGTCCTCGCCCAGGTGAAGCTCGGGCTCGTCGATGATCCACCAGCCGCCCGGGCCGTCATCGCCGTAGTTGAATGGCGAGCCGATCTTCATCCCCAACCCGGAGCTTGCCCAGGCATGGCGGGCCGCCGGCCTCGGATGGGTGTGGAGCGTGCCTGAAATCACCTCGGCGACCATGCGGGGCGGAGCGTCAAGCACGTCCTGGTAGGTCGCCCGATCGGTTTCCCTGCGTCTGGCCTGCGCCGTCATGGCCGGTCTCCTCCTGTGGCCTTTCCGTCTCCCTGAATTTCGGGTGCCCTTGCACGACACGAAAACCGACGCGCTGTCCAGGCAGGTCGCAAGGTATCACGCCCCGCCGCGAAGGTCGAGATTGGACGCGCACGGGTTCGGTCGCTGAAGCGCACGGCTGATCCCGTCCTGCGCCGCGTTCCGGCCTTCGCCGGAAAGCCGGATGGCACGGCGAGCGTGATCTGACAGGGTCACGGCGCGCCAATGGCCGGCAGGGCGTGCCGCCGGAAACGGTCGTCCCGTTGCCGGCAGATGGCAGCGATCCCGCATCGGCGGCGGCGGAGCCGGCCATTTCACGTGGGCCAGGAGTTCGGACGCGGCATCGGTCAGCTGCATGACGCGCGTGCCGCGTTCGAGAAGCGTGATCCGCCCTTGGCCGGCTGCCGCGCGGACGCCTCCGGCTGGATGGCATCGACGTCCCGGAGGCGATGCCGCGGCAGGCCGCCCGCCATCCGCGGCACGGGCGGACCGCGAGGCGCCAACGCATCGGAGCAACGTCCTTGACGTCGTTCTCGCGGCGCACGTCCTGGAGCACCAGGCGCTGCCGGAAAGGGCCCCGGCCCTCAGGCCTAGGGGACTGATCGTCGCCTGCATGACGCGGCGCTCCCTGCCCGGGGCCTGCATCCAGCTTCTGCGGCCTGCGCCTGCCGCCCCGCGGCGGCTTTCGATCCGTTCGCGCCGTGCGGCCCGGCAAGCGGAAGACCCCGCGACGGTTCAGCATTGGGCATGCGGGGCGCACGTGTCCGGACTCCGCAGCGCAAACGCTACCACTCCCATGCGACGTCGATCCCGGCCTCGAGGCCTCCGTCGCTCGCGGCGAGGCTGACGCCCGTCGAGGAGCGCACCCCTGCCCGCTCCCGGGACCGGTTCAGCCCGGCCCCGATCACGGCGCTCCCGCCCAGCCCGGGCTCCAGCCAGAAGTCGCGGTCGAGGCCGGCGTCGTGCCCGGCGTCCGGCCCGACCCTCCAGCCGAGGCGCAGGTCCTCGATGTCGGGGCTGCCGGCGACGTGCCCGTAGGCGCTGCCGACCATGCCGTGGCGCCAGCCCGAGAGGTCCGTCCCCCAGGCCGCCTCGAGATCCAGGCGGGCCCCGCCGTCCGCCCCGCCAGGGCCCGGGACGGTCGCCGGGTCGAGCAGCGCCGACACGCCCCCGGAGGACGCGCCGCCCCAGCCGCGCGTCGCGATGACCGAGGGGCCGAGCCGCGTCTCCGGCCGGGGGTCCCACCCGACCGTGACGGCCAGCCCCCAGTCCTCGAAGTCCCCGTCCTCGTGCAGCATGAGCGCGCGGCCGTCGAGCGCGACCGAGAGGCCGCGCGCGGAATCCTCGAACCGCACCCCGCCGCCCGTCTCCAGCCCGAAGCCGGTCTCCGCGTCGCCCCCGTCATGGCGCAGGCCCGCCTCCAGCCTCGGCGACAGCGTCGCCCCGGAGGCCAGCGCGCGCGTCCAGGTCGCCTCCAGCCCCAGCCGCAGGCGCGACGTCGTCCCGGACCCGGCGGCGAGGCCCGCCGCCGCCTCCGAGGCCGTGCGCGTCCAGAGCGCGTCCGCGCGCCAGCCGACCTGCGCGCCGCCGAGCGCGTCCGCCGTCACCGGCGCGCCTTCCGCGCCCGCCGCCGCCATCGACCATCCGAGGCCGGCCGTGACAGGGTCCCCGCCCCCGGGCGTCAGCGTCATCTCGCCCCGTCCGGTCCCGGCCGCGCCCCAGAACGTCGGCGTCCCGTCCTTCCGCCGGCCCGCCCAGGGGACGAGGCCGGAGAGCTTCGCCTCGATCCGGCCGCCGCCCTCCGGGGCGTCGTAGCCGCCCGCGCCCCGGCTCCGGAACAGCATCAGGCCGAAGAGCGCGTCCCGCCGGGGCCAGTCGGTCCCGAGCATGGCCGCGGTCGCCTCGCCGTCGAGCGACAGGTCCCCGTCCCGACCGGTGAAGCCGGACCGCGCGACGCGGCCCCAGAGCCCGAGCGAGAGCCCGTCCCCGGTCTCCTGCACGAGCTCGAAGGACGTGCCCAGCAGGGCGTCGTCCGCCGACACGGCCGAGCTCTCCGGCCCGCTCCCGCTCTCCGCGTCCCGGCGCTCGCCGGTCTCCAGGGCGAGCAGCGCCATGAAGGCGCGCCGCTCGTCCTCCGCGAGCGCCGGGACCGCGAGGGGATCGTCCTCCGCCGCGTCCGCGTCCGCGTCCGCAGCCTCTCCCGCCGTCCCGGTCCCGTCCGGCAGCGGCCGGCCGGCAAGGCGGCCCCGGAAGCCGGGGCTGCGGTCCGCGCCGAGCCGGTCCCGCACCGCGTCGACGGCCTGCTCCGCCACCGTGCGCCCGAAGCGCACTGTCCACGCCCGCGGGACCGGGTCCGTGTTGGCGATCGTCCCCGTCGCCGTGCCGTCCGCGATCCGCACGTGGCCGGCCGGCGCCGGGTCCGAGAGCGTGAGCGTCAGCGTCTCCGTCCCCTCGTCGTGGGCGTCGTCCAGGACCGGCACGGACACGGTCCGTTCCGTCACGCCCGCCTCGAAGGCGAGGGTTCCCGAGGTCCCGGCGTAGTCCTCGCCGGCCGTCGCCGTGCCGTCCGCGGTCGCGTAGCGCACCGTGCTCGGCTCCGTCCGGGCCCGGCTCAGCGTCACCACGAAGTCCAGCGTCGCATCGGTCCCCTCCCGCGCCTCGGCGTCCGCCACCGAGAGCGATGCAGGCCCGGGAACCGTGATGTCGAACGGGGTTTCCAGCCGTTCGCCGTCTGTCCGGCAGAGCGCGCCCCGGAAGCCGCACGGCTCCCAGTCCCGGCGTTGAATCCGCACGTCCGCGTAGCCCTCCGGCCTCAACGTGTACCGCCACCCTCGGTCGCTCCCGCGCACCGTGCGCTCCACCCGGGCGATTGCGCCTCCGGTGACAATGAAGACGTCGTGCTGCATCTGCCACCAACCGAGCCTGCCGTCCGGCTCGTGGGAGAGGGTCAACGTGAAATCGAACGGCTCCCCGTCGTGCTGCGCCGGCATCCCGTCGATGGTCGCGACGAAGTTCCCCGGGCCGTTCACGGTGACCGACGCCCCTTCCGAGAGCGGCACGCCGTCGAGGCAAAGGGCCTGCGGTGTCACGCACTCCAAGGGCTCCGCGGCAAGCGTCACCGGGCCTGTTCCGCCCGGTCTCAGGTGCAGGCGCCATGCCCCGTTCGTGCCTGTCACGATGCGCTTCGCCCTGAAGAGTTCCCCGCCGGTCACTGCGAACAGGTTGTCGCGCACGTCCCGGAAGCTGAGATCCTCTGTCGGCGGCGCCGGGTGGATCCGGAAATCCACCGTGAAGTCCTCGCCTGCGTGGCGCTCAGGGACGTTCTCGAACCAGATCCGCCGTGCCTCCAACGGCGCGGACGGGAGCGCCACCTTGACGACGCCATCGTGAGTGAGGTCCGCGTCCGCTCCGGTGGCACCGCTCCGGATGGCGCCGCCGTTGAGCGCGAGGCTGTCCGGCGTGACGCCCATGCTCGTGTGCGTCCCGTCGTCCCGAGCGAGCGTGTAGGCGAAGATGAGGCTCTTGGTGCCGCTTCCCGAGACATATGACGCCCGGCGCTTCTCGGCGAGCCCGAGCGTGAGCTCGACCGACGGCGTCCCTTCTTCGGTCGCGACGTCGACCGGCTCGCTGAACCCCATCGTGAACGTGACCCGGTCCGCCGGCACCCAGGCCCCGTGCGGCCCCGCATCGCTCAGTTCGAGCGGTCCGGTCACCTCGGGCCCCGCATGCTGCGGCGCGACCGCTGGAGCCGTTTCGATCGCCATCCGAAGGCTTCGGCCCCGTCCCGAGTTGAGCCAGCTTCCGTGTCGCCCGATCATGAAGTTTCCGCCCATGGTCCAGCCCGGATCGGAGCCAGCGTCTGTCCTGCCCGCTTCCGCGGTGTCGAACTCGTATCGCCCCGGGCCCGTCATCACCACCACGTACCGCGTGTTGGGCGAGAGCCGGAAAGGGGTTTCCGGGGTCTCGTGGCGCTGCGGCTCCCCTGTGACAAACGGTCCGGTCGGAGCCGTGAAGACCGCCGAGCACGCCCCGGTCGGCGTCCCCGCCAGGTGCCTGATGAGTCCGCCTGCGTACCGGTTCTCCGCGTGCGTCCCGCAAAGCTTGAGCGCGACCTCCACCTCCTCCCGAACCTGCACGTGGATGGCGTTCACCTGGTAGCCGTTCGCTGCGGGTCCGGTGTTGAAGGCCTGGGCCAGGACCCCGGGGGGCAGCACAGGCTCTGGACCGCTCAGGTCGTAGCCGAAGGAGTAGGGCCCGCTGTAGGCGGTCTGGCCGAAGTTGCTGAGCGTCATCTCGTTTGTCGGCGTGCTTCGCGCCCTGACCGTGCCTCCCTCCGGATACGCCGCCGTCGCGACCGTCTCCATCGCTCCGCGCCTGTCGGTGTACGACACGAGCGCCCGCACCTGTTGACCCATGTCCTCCTCGGTCAGCACGTAGCGGTCCTCCGTCGCACCGTCGATTTCGACGTACCCGTCGTGGGTGCTCCGCTCCCACTGGTACGAGAAGCTCTCGTCGCCCCCCGGCACCCCGTCCGCGTCGCGCAGGTTGAGCGGGTACGCCACCAGCCGCTGCCCGACTTCCGCGACTCCGCCGATCCAGGGCTCCCCGTGCCCGGGGCGGTTTGGAAGCGGCACGCTCAGGTGCAGGATCCGGGTCGCGTGTCCGGACCAGTCCATGGCCGCATCTCCCCACTTGAATCCGTTTTGACCTGTAGTGCTCCACCGTCTTTCTGTGTCGGTCCTGAGCGGCATTGCCCTGTCGCACACGTGCAGCACCGCTTTTGCGTCGATCAGGTCGTGGATGAACCCTTCTGTTGTTGGATCCGTTACGTTTCCTAGAAAGAAGGACAGCTCTCCCGTGGGTGGGAAGTTCTCCGTGTTTACGGCCGCACCTGTCACCTTGTAGTTTTGCCCGTTCCAGAATGCGGTCGGATTCTCTATCGATCCCAAATTTCTGGTCTTCCGGTATCCATGGACGAGGATGTCTCCGCCATCTTCGTACCCCTCCACTGCGACCTCTCCCGTCCAGATGTGGCGAAGGTACTGCGCCTGGAAGTCAGGCGCCGGGCACAGCGCGCCCTCGTGCACCGCGCGTGCAAGGTGCACCGAGTATGTCCGGAACGTGTGTCCGTCGAGGGCAATCACCCGAAGGTGAAAGAACGAATCCCCGTACCCGGTGTTGAACTGGTATCCCTCCTCGTCCGGGTCCGCGTCCGGAATCGGGGTCAGCGAGGCGCCCTGGCGAAGGGCGACCCATGTCGCACCCTCGTGGCTCAGTTCGGGCTCCACGGTGATCCGCCGCGTGTTCCAGGGCAGCTCTATCCTGCCGGGCAACCTGCCCGCTCCCAGGGCCGGACTCTCGTACAGGACCTGCGATGTGTCCGCGTCCCTGAGCACGAGCTTCTCCAGGAAGTCGTTCGGGCTCGTCTCCGCCGGGCGCGTGACGGTGACTGTGTAGATTCTCGTCTCCACCCCGCTCCGTGCGGTCACCCTCACCCGGACGGTGCTCTCGCCCACCTCGAGCGGCACCTGGTACCCGTTCCCCGCGTCCGAGTCCATGTCCTCCAGGACATTGTCCTCCCCGTCCAGGATCTCCACGGATGCCGCCTCGTCCATGGTCGCCGCCATGATCGTCAGTCTGTCGTTGCCGATCATGCCTGCGTCGAACGTCTCTCCCTCGGACGAGAACGCCGGTGTGAGCGGCACTCCCTGCGTGACTTCCCGGACTCCGCCCGATACCTCAAGCCTTCGCAGTCTTGTCTCACTCCATCGCGATGGGTATCCGTGTACCGAGATCTGAATCGATCTTCCGCTTGTGCTTTCCACCAAGTGTCCAAGCTGTAGAATCAACCTGTTGTCGTCTATCGACCAGCCCGGTCCAATTTGCGCATCCTCATCATCGGAATGGGTCACCTTGATGGCCAGCCGCTCGCTTCCTGTTGTCGATGCCCAAATCGCGTACTTCCTATTCGCGCTCAGGACCGTCGTGCTCTCGGGCGTTCCTGTAACCGTTTCCTCCCCTCCCGTGCGTCTGGTCTTGACCAGTTCAATGCATGGTTGTGCCACTTGCCCTTCTTCGCTCACATCGCATAGTTCGAATCCGAAGCCAGCAGTTGAGGATCCCACTGCCAGCCCTACGCTACTCAGCACGTATCCGCCAGGCTCGCTTCCTGTCGTGAATACCTGTGCTTGTGAAGGGCTTACTCCCGCCTCCGCGAATTGCAGAACGTCGTCGGTGCCCTGCCCCAGGTTGCTGACGAGAATCACTCCTTCGCCGCTTCCGCGTGGCACTCCTGTCATGCTTTGCTGCCCCTGCGTCACCGGCTGCGCGGAGAGCGCGCCGGCCTCGTTGCCCAGGCGGTCCCGCACCGGGTTCGTCGCGGGCACCGTGTAGCTCACCGTCACCGCCACGTCCCCGGCCGGCGCGGCGCCGAGGGTGAGCGCCACCTGCGAGCCGGTCAGCGCGACCGCGGAGGGCGCGGCGGCGGTGCCGTCGACCGACACCGAGTAGTCGCCCGCCGCGGGCACCGAACCCGCATCGAGCGGCTCGTCGTAGAGCAGGGTGACCGTCGTCCCTTCGACCGCCGCCGAGAGGAGCGCCGGCCCGGCGTTGTCCAGCTCCCAGCCGCGCTCGTCGGCGCCCGTCGGCGCGGTGCCGGCCAGCGCGTTGGGAGGCGTCGACGTGTCCGCGATGTCCTGCGCGGCCGCGAACCCGAGCGTCACCGTGCCGTTCAGGCCCGCCAGGTTCCCGCCCGAGGCGGTCACGTCAAAGACCGTGGAGGCGGTCGCCTCGGTGACGGCGAGCGTCGCCGTCGTGCCGGCCGCCGTGAAGTCCGTGTTGTCGACGTTCGCCACGTCCTCGGAGAAGGTCACCCGCCAGGTCAGGCTGTCCGCGTTGGTCGGCGAGGCGGCCGGGTCGTGGCGCACGATCGACAGGACCCTCGGCGCGGTGGCGTCGCGGGGCGGGCTCACCACGATGTCGAACGCGTCGCTGGCCGTTTCGCCGTCGCCGTCTTTCGCCGTCACCTTCACCGTGATCGTGCCCATGTCCCCGGCCCCGGGCGTGCCCCTGAATTCCCGCGTCGCGGCATTGAAGGTCAGCCAGTCCGGCAGCGGGGTGTCGTCGTCCTTCGTCGCCGAGTGTTCCAGCGTGTCGCCGTCGATGTCCTCGAAGGTGTCGTCCGGGACAGTGAAGGTGAACTGCGTGCCCGCCGTCGCCGTCTGGTCCGCGATCCCGCTCGCCACCGTGGGGGCGTCGTTCGCCGCCGTGACGTCGATGGTCATGGTGTAGGCGTCGTCGCTCTCGGCGGTGCCGTCGCTGACCTTGAACATGAAGGTGGCGTAGCCCGTGCCGTTCGCGTTCTCAGCCGGCGTGAACGTCAGCCTGCCCGCGTCGATGTCCGCCTTCGGGATGACCTGGTCCGCGGTCACGTCCGTACCGTTCAGCTCAAGGACGCCCACGGTCTCCAGTTCCGTGATCTTCACGCTATCCAGTTCATCGCCCGCGTCCATGTCTTCAAAACCGAAGTCCGCCTCCTTGAAGGCGTACGTTTCGTCCTCGGCCAGCGTCACCGTCCCCGACACCGCCGTCGGGGGGGTGTTGACCGGAACGGCGGTGCTGCCGCCGCCGGACTCGGACCAGCCGCCGTCGCCCTCGTCGTTGCGCGCGCGCACCTGCACCTGGTAGGTCGCGCCCTCGTCGAGGCCCGCAATCGTCGCGTTCATCCCCGTCACGTCCTGGGGGCCGCCGGTGAAGTCGCCGTCCGCCGTGCAGTCCGCCGGCGAACCGGCGCAGTGGCGCAGGTCGTAGTCCAGGATCTCCGGCCGGCCGTCGTTCGCCGGCGCCGTCCAGCTCACGTCCAGGCTCGTGGTCGAGCCCGGCGTCGCCGTCACCACCGGCGGTTCCGGCGCGTCCGGGGGCTCGGCCACGTCGGTGAGGCTGATCGTCACCGCCACCGTGTCCGTGCCGCCCTTGCCGTCGTCGGCCGTGATCGTCACCGAGTACATGGCCTTCGCCTCGAAGTCGTAGTCCACCCCCGCCTTCGTGGCGATCTGCCGGGTCGCGGGGTCGAAGTCGAACGAGGCCTCGTCCGCGCCCTCCATCGTGTAGGTCGGGGAGTCGCCGTCGCTATCCGTCGCCGCCGGGACCGGGGCGCCCACGTTCGTGCCCGGCCCCGCGTTCTCGGCGACACTACGCGTCAGTTCATCGTCGTCGAACGCCGGCGCCGCGTTCGGCGCCTCGTTCACCACGATGTCGAACTGGTCGCTGGCCGTTTCGCCGCCGCCGTCTTCCACCGTCACCTTCACCGTCAGCGTCCCGGCGGTCGCGGGCGTGCCCTGGAAGGTCCGCGTCGCGGCGGTGAAGGTCAGCCAGGACGGCAGCGGATCGTCGTTGGCCAGCGTCGCCGAGTATGCCAGCGTGTCCCCGTCGATGTCCCCGAAGGCATCGTCCGGGACCGTGAAGCTGAAGGACTCGTCCACCGTGGCCGACTGGTTCCCGATCGGGCTCTCGAGCGCCGGGGCGTCGTTCACCGGCGTGATGTCGATGGTCATGGTGTATTCGGCGACGCTCTCGTCCGTGCCGTCGCTCACCCGGAACCTGAACGTCGCGAAGGCGTCGCCGTTGGCGTTCCCCGGGGGGACATACGTGAAGTCACCGTCTGCGAGGGAGGATTCGGAGACGCTGAACGGAAGGTCGCTTGCCGTCAGCGTCCTGCAAATGTCATTCAAGCATCCGATCTTCAGCTCGCCCTTGCCCGCCGCGGGCAGCGCGGTGACGATCACGCTGTGCAGGCTGTCGCCGTCGTCGTCTGTGAAATTGAATTCTGTTGGCCGAGGCGCGTAGTCAACGTCCTCGTACGTCGTCCCCTCGCTGTCCTGCGCGGTCGGGGCCGTGTTCGGCTCGGCATAGGTCGACTTGGCCTGCGTGGCCGCGGCGCTGCCGTTGCCGGCTTCGTCCTCCGCCGCGTTCGCGGCCACGTCCACCGTCACCTCGCCCTCGGCCGACGGCGTGATCGTCGCGGTGAACGCCGTGTCGCCGTCCCCGCCCGTGAGGTCCGAGGCCGTGCCGTTCCCCACCGCGATGTCGCCCAAAGCGAAGCCGGTCACCGGCTCGCTGAAGGTGAACGTCGCGGTGAAGGGCCCGTCGCTCGTGTCCGGAACCTCCGTGATCGTCACCGTCGGGGCGGTGACGTCGTAGTCCACCGTCCGCCGGGTGGCCGCAAGGTTGCCGTTGCTCGCCGCGTCCGCCGCCGCGTCCGCCGCCACGTCCAGCGTCACCTCGCCCTCGGCCGACGGCGTGATCGTCGCGGTGTAGGTCGTGCCCCCGTCCGTGTCCGTGAATTCCGACGCCGCGCCGTTCCCCACCGCGATGTCGGCCAGCGCAAACCCCGTCACCGGCCCGGAGAACGTGAACGTCGCCGTGAACGGCGCGTTCGCCGCGTCCGGCGCCGTGATCGTCACCGTCGGCCGGGTCATGTCGTGGGTCACCGACACCTGCTCCGCCGCCACGTTGCCGTTGCCCGCCTCGTCCTCGGCCGCGTCCGCCGCCACGTCCACCGTCACCTCGCCCTCGGCCGACGGCGTGATCGTCGCGGTGAACGCCGTGTCGCCGTCCCCGCCCGTGAGGTCCGAGGCCGTGCCGTTGCCCACCGCGATGTCCGCCAACGTGAAGCCGGTCACCGGCTCGCTGAAGGTGAACGTCGCCGTGAACGGCGCGTTCGCCGCGTCCGGCGCCGCGATCGAAACCGTCGGCGCGGCGTTGTCCACCACCCAGCCGCGCTCGTCGGCCCCCGTCGGCGCGGTGTCTGCCAGCGCGTTGGGAGGCGTCGACGTGTCCGCGATGTCCTGCGCGGTCGCGAACCCGAGCGTCACCGTGCCGTCCAGGCCCGCCAGGTCGCCGCCGGAGGCGGTCACGTCAAAGACCGAGGAGGCGGTCGCCTCCGCCACGGCGAGCGTCGCCGTCGTGCCGGCCGCCGTGAAGTCCGTGTTGTCGACGTTCGCCACGTCTTCCGAGAAGGTCACGCGCCAGGTCAGGCTGTCCGCGTTGGTCGGCGAGCCGGCCGGGTCGTGGCGCACGACGGACTCCACCGTCGGCGCGGTGAGGTCCGCGGAGGTGGAGGCCCGCAGGGCCGCCACGTTGCCGTTGCCGGCCGCGTCCTCGGCCACGTCCTCGGCCACGTCCAGCGTCACCTCGCCGTCCGCCCCCGGCGTGATCGTCGCGGTGAACGCCGTGTCGCCGTCCCCGCCCGTGAGGTCCGAGGCCGTGCCGTTCCCCACCGCGATGTCCGTCAACGTGAAGCCGGTCACCGGCTCGCTGAAGGTGAACGTCGCCGTGAACGGCGCGTTCGCCGCGTCCGGCGCCGCGATCGAAACCGTCGGCGCGGCGCGTTCGCCGCGTCCGGCGCCGCGATCGAAACCGTCGGCGCGGCGTTGTCCACCACCCAGCCGCGCTCGTCGGCCCCCGTCGGCGCGGTGTCTGCCAGCGCGTTGGGAGGCGTCGACGTGTCCGCGATGTCCTGCGCGGTCGCGAACCCGAGCGTCACCGTGCCGTTCAGGCCCGCCAGGTCGCCGCCGGAGGCGGTCACGTCAAAGACCGAGGAGGCGGTCGCCTCGGCCACGGCGAGCGTCGCCGTCGTGCCGGCCGCCGTGAAGTCCGACAGGTCCACGTTCGCCACGTCTTCCGAGAAGGTCACGCGCCAGGTCAGGCTGTCCGCGTTGGTCGGCGAGCCGGCCGGGTCGTGGCGCACGACGGACTCCACCGTCGGCGCGGTGAGGTCCGCGGAGGTGGAGGCCCGCAGGGCCGCCACGTTGCCGTTGCCGGCCGCGTCCTCGGCCACGTCCTCGGCCACGTCCAGCGTCACCTCGCCGTCCGCCCCCGGCGTGATCGTCGCGGTGAACGCCGTGTCGCCGTCCCCGCCCGTGAGGTCCGAGGCCGTGCCGTTCCCCACCGCGATGTCCGTCAACGTGAAGCCGGTCACCGGCTCGCTGAAGGTGAACGTCGCCGTGAACGGCGCGTTCGCCGCGGCCGGCGCCGTGATCTCCACCGTCGGCGCGGCGTTGTCCACGTCGTAGGTGTCTTCGTTGGCGAACCCCGGGGGCGGCGCGGTTTCGGCCAGGGCGTTGGGGGTGTCGGCCGTGTCCGTGATGTCCTGCGCGGCCGCGAACCCGAGCGTCACCGTGCCGTTCAGGCCCGCCAGGTCGCCGCCGGAGGCGGTCACGTCAAAGACCGAGGAGGCGGTCGCCTCGGCCACGGCGAGCGTCGCCGTCGTGCCGGCCGCCGTGAAGTCCGTGTTGTCCACGTTCGCCACGTCTTCCGAGAACGTCACCCGCCACGTCAGGCTGTCCGCGTTGGTCGGCGAGTCGGCCGGGTCCTGTCGCACGATGGAAAGGACCGTGGGCGCGGCGGTGTCGAAGACGCTCATCGAGCCGTCCACCTTGTGTCCGCTCCGGGGCCCCCGGCCCGGATTGACCAGGTCGGCGTCGGCGGAATCGTCCATGGCGGCGATGCTCTCGCCGCTCTCCACCACCACGGCGCTGTTCCCGCTGACGTCCTCTCCGTCCTGCACGAAGATGCCGTCGTCGTCCCTGTCCCCGGACTGCACCAGGTAGGCGAACGCCAGCTTGCTGGAGCCGCTGCCGCGGACGTAGTCGGCGTTCGTGTCCGTGTCGCCCAGGCTGAACTGCAGGTGCGGCGTTCCGGTCACCGTCACCGCCTCGCTCAGGGTGAGCGTGAACTCGATGGTCTCGCCCGCGCCGTAGGTGTCCGGGTCGATCTGCCCGGTGCGGACGATCATCGGCGTCGACGTCACTTCAAGGGACTCGACGTAGGGGCCGCTGCGGCTGCCGTCCACCTTGTGGCCCGACTGGGCGCCGCTGGTTGTGGTCGCGGTGGACACCGCGCCGTCGGCGCCGGCGCGGATCACGCCGCCGTTCAGTTGCAGTGCCCCGCCGTCGCTGGTGACGTCGGTGTCGTTCAGCAGGAAGATGCCGTCGTCGTCGGAGTCCCCCGGCTGCACGGTATAGGCGAACACCAATGTGCCGGTGCCGCTGCCTCGCGCGTATGCGGCATCCGTATGCACGCCTGCCCCCGAGCCCATGCCGAAAACGAGCGCCGGGACGCCGTTCGCGGTGTCCACGTCCACCGCGGCGCTGAAGGTCACCGTGAACTCGATCACGTCGCCCGCGCCGTAGACGTCCTTGACGTTGACGCCGGTCGCCTCCCGGTAGCGTGGCGCGGTTGAGGTCACCGCCACGCCCGTGACGGTGGCGTCGGGATCGCGCGTCACGGTCACGGCGTATTCCTTCATGGTCACGCCGTCCTCGGCCGTGACCACGATCCTGACGACGTTCCCGCCCAGTTCGAGATCCACCTGATGCCCGTTCGCCGAATCCCCGTCCGCGTCGGCCAGCATGTTGCCGTCGCCGTCTTCAAGGGCGACGGTCGCGTCGCCGTCGGCAGTCTCCGGCGTCACGGTGACCTTGGCCGCCATGTCCGCGTCGGCCGTGTACTCCGTCGTCGCCGGATCGAAGGTGGGGGTCAGCGCGATGTTCGTATCGTCGGCGGCATTCGTGAGGGTCAGCGCGCCGAGGTCGGCGTTGGTGCCGGGGGCCTCGTAGGTCGACGAGGCCGGTTCCGCCGCCACGTTGCCGTTGCCCGCCGCGTCCTCCGCCGCGTCCGCGGCCACGTCGACCGTCACCCCGCCGTCCGCCTCCGGCGTGATCGTCGCGGTGTAGGTCGTGCCCCCGTCCGTGTCCGTGAATTCCGACGCCGCGCCGTTGGCCACCGCGATGTCGCCCAAAACGAAGCCGGTCACCGGCTCGCTGAAGGTGAACGTCGCCGTGAACGGCGCGTCGCTCGTTGCCGGGACGGTGATCTCCACCGACGGCGCGGTGTTGTCCACGTCGTAGGTGTCTTCGTTGGCGAACCCCGGGGGCGGCGCGGTTTCGGCCAGGGCGTTGGGGGTGTCGGCCGTGTCCGTGATGTTCTGCGCGGCCGCGAACCCGAGCGTCACCGTGCCGTTCAGGTCCGCCAGGTCGCCGCCGGAGGCGGTCACGTCAAAGACCGTGGAGGTGGTCGCCTCGGCGACGGCGAGCGCCGCCGTCGTGCCGGTCAGCATGAAGTCCGCCGGGTCCACGTTCGCAGCGTCCTCGGAGAACGTCACACGCCAGGTCAGGCTGTCCGCGTTGGTCGGCGAGACGGCCGGGTCCTGGCGCACGATGGACAGGACCCTCAGCGCGGCGCTGTCGGCCGCCACGGGTGCCGTCGGCGCGCTGGTCCGCGTCTCGTCGTTGCCTGACCTGTCCTGAAAGCTCACCCTGACCTTGAGCATCTTGCCCATGTCGCCCGGCACCGGCACGTAGGTGTCCGAGGTGGCGCCGGGGATGTCGGTCTCGGTGCTTCCCTCGACCAGGATCCACTGGAATCCGTAGTCGTCCGGGAAGGTGGCCGTCAGCCCGTCGGGGTCGCCGATGGTGCCCTCGTGGGCGGTCAGCGGCCGCCTGACCTCCGGCGTGCCCCTGATTTCGGGGGCGCCCGGGCTGGCGGACCGCGAACCGTCCACCTTGTGGCCGGGCTGCCTCCCTTCCTCGTCGTGGGCGAGGTCAACGTCGACATTGTTGGCCGCGACCCGTATGCGTTGGTGAGCGTCGAGCCGGAAGGTGTCCTGGCGCTCGCCCGAGTATTCGCCGATCCAGATGCCGTCTTCGGACACGTCCTGCGCCATCACTTCGTGCTGGAACACGAGCCTGTTCGGCGTGCTGCGCGACGGGACGTATCCGGCGGACTTGATCTCGAAACTGCCTGGGTTGTCGTTCAGCCAGAAGTTGAAGAACGGGTTGCCCTCCACCGCCACGTCCTCGCTGAAGGTGACCGTGATCAGGATGGGCTCCCCCCGGCCGTAGGTGTCCGGCACGCTTGCGCCCGGCGAGCGCAGCATCGGCGTCGAGGTCACGGAGACGTCCGTCACCGTCGCCGTCACGTACCGTGCGGTCGCGCTCCGGCCGTTCACCTTGTGCCCGTCGAGGTCCGGCTGCGCCTCGTGGACGAGCAGGGCCTTGGCGTCGGTGCCCGCGATCTCGACGCTCCCCGCGGCAAACGCGTTGGCGTCCCAGCTGATGCCGTCCGAGTCCAGGTCGCCGGTGTCGCCGCCCTGCACCGCGTAGGAGTAGACCAGCGTGTCGGTGGCGGCGCCCCTGAACTGCGTCGCGGTTCTTTCGGTCCCGCCGATGTCGAAGGTGAAGGTCGGATTTCCGGCCGTGGTGACCCGGGTGTTGAACCGCGCCGTGAACTCGATGTGCTCGCGCGCGCCGTAGGTGTCCGGCTCGACCAGGCCGGAGGGGTTCTGCAGCGGCGTCGAGGTGACGCTGACGTCCATCAGGCCCAGCTCGTTGTCGCGGACGTAAATTTGGGCATTACTGGCTACGCTAAACAGTCTGGGCGGCACCCCCGTCGCGTCATAAGGCGCGACACTGAAATCCTCGGTCGCCTCCAGGAGCACGTTGTCAAGGTAAACCCCTCTCCCCTTTTCCGGGACCGCATCGTCGAAGATGACGACCTTCCGCGACAGCGCCTTGGTGCAAACCACGACGCCTTCGGAATCGCGGGCGCAGTCCGTGGGCTGGAAGGATTCGGTGATCGCAAACTCCTCGTAATCCTCGGCAGGGGTCGCCGTCGCTTCGGATGTCGCCACTTCGAAAACCAGGGGTACGTTCGGCAGGTCGACGTCGGACGATTCCGCCCGTGCCAGGATGGTCAGCGTGTAGGGCCCGCCGCCCTCCGGCATCTCGTAGTTCCTCTGCGTGAAGGAAAGCTCGAACTGGCCCTGAAAACGCGAGGTGGTCGACGGCACGCGGACGGCGACCTCGGCGGTGTCGTCCGTGACGTAGCCGGCATTCTCGTCGACCTCGACCGACGCAGTCAGCACTCCCGACACTGTCGCGTCGTCGCTGAAGCCGATCCCCGAGTCGCTGCCGTCGATCCGCCGCTCCAGCGTCGTCGTCGCGCTGTTCGCCGCGAAGGTCACCTCGTGCTCCGCCTCCGTCAGCCCCCAGTCGTGGCCGTCGGGGCCGCTGAGGACGACCTTTGCATCGAGCGCCGCCTCCGTCGGCCCCGTGCGCCTGAGGGTGTATTTCACCATGTTGCTCCAGGCCGACGCCGTCGTCCGGTCGGCGTCGATGGTGATCGAGGGCTGGTTCTTCGCCGTGGCGACGACGCTGAAAAGGTGAACTTCCGCACTGGTTGTCCAGGTGTCGTTGTCCAGACGGTATTCCCTCTCGTCGATGCTCCAGCCCGACGGGAGCGTCTCCGGCCTGGTGTCCGTGACATCCCAGGTCGCGCTGCCGAGGTCGTTGCCGGTGACGATCACGTAGAACGTCGAGGCGGCGAGCGTGACGGCCAAGGCAGGCGTGAGCGTCAGAGCGGCGCCGCCGTCGCCTGCCACGGCGGTGAAGTCGGCCACCTTGGTGCCCGTGCTCGAGCCTCGGTGCAGGGTCACCGTGTTGCCGTTGGCGTCGCTGAAACCCCCGCCCTGCAGGACGATGCGCGAAAGGGCGTAGCCGCCGGGGTTGTCGCCGGTCCTGAACGCCTGCGACGTCTGGCTGGCTGAAGGAGCCGTTTCGTCCGGTTCCGCGTCCGCGTTGCTGACCTGCGTCTCCGGGGGGTTCGCCCGCGTGACCGAGAGACGGTACGCCTGCGGCTCGTCGCCGAAGCCGGCGTCGACCAGGATCTCGACCAGGTTCTCTCCCTCGTCGAGCTCCACCAGCTCGCCGTCCGGGTCGTCTTCAAGGTCTCCGGGAGATCGCGTGTCGGACCCGGTCCGGTAGTCGACGACCTGGCTCTTTGCGCGCCGGGCCCCGATCACGGTGACCCGCGTCACCCCCGTCTCCACCTCGGCGTTGTAGTCCGTGACCTCAGGCGCAAAGGCCGGGGTGTAATCGATAGGGCTGTAGGCGTCGGCGTCGGGACTGGAATCCAGGAGGTCCAGCCCGCCCAGCGCCGTGTCGACGACCTGGCTTCCCGCGCCCGACGGGTAGGCGGCGCTCAGGAGCGTCTCGCTGTTGGCCTTCCGGTCACTGAACGTCACCCGCACCAGGACCTTGCCGCCGACGTCGTCCGGCGTCAGCGTGTAGCTCCGCGAGGTCGCGCCCTCGATGTTCCGCGGGTTCGACGCGCCGTCGATTTCCACGCGGACCCACTGGTAGCCGAACGCGTCGGGCAGGCCGTCGGCGTCACCGATTCCGCCCGTGTAGGCCGTCAGCGTCTCGCCCGTCCTCGCGTTGCCAGAGACCGGGGGGCCGATCACCGGCAGGCCGGTCGCCGGGCTGTTCCCGACCCGGCTCAGGCGCAGGGTGCGGCGGACGATGTCCGGCCATGAATCGTGGAGGCTGGTGTCCCATTCGTAGAAGGTCACCATTGAACGCAGAAGGGTTGTTTTGCGCGCCTCGGCGAGGCGGTAGGGCCAGCCGCACACGTAAAGCCGAAGTTCCGCCCTCTGCGTCTCCGGCAGCGCGGGCGACAGAGCGAAGGACAGCACGCCGTCGGCGCCGACAAGCACCTGCCCGATGCTGTAGCTGTCCTCGCCGATGGTGAAACTCGTGCGGTCGAGGCCGCCCGTCGTTCTGATGCCGTCGAAATTGTAACCGTGGCCAATAACCGCCCCCCCGGCATCAAGCTCCCCAATCGTCACGTTGCCGGTCCATAAGTCCGTCCGGTCGTCCGCTTCCGGCGCAAGACAGGTCGAGTACCGCACCGTGCTGCCCACCGGATAGGCGCCGCTCTCCAGCGTCTCCCGGCTACCGCCGAGGTCGAAGAACGTCACCCGCAACAGGACCCTCCGGCCGACGTCGTCCCCCGTCAGCATGTAGTTCGACGAGGTCGCACCCTCGATGTCCTGCGGCTCCGACACGCCGTCGGGGCCGACCCGGACCCACTGGTAGCCGAACGAGCCGGGCAGGCCGTCGGCGTCCGTGATGCCGTCCGTGTTCGCCCAAAACATTTCGCCGACTCTCGCGATCGTGCGATTCGAATTTTCCGTCCCCACGTCTGGCGCGCCCGTCGCCGCGTTGTTCGCTGGCAGGCTCAGGTGCACCGTGACAGTGGAAAGCGTCGACCAGTCGCGATCGACGCTCCAGACGTACAAGGCCTGGTCCGGAAACTGCTGCTTGGCGTCGCCGATGTCCAGGGCCGTGTCGCAAACGTGGAGCCGGGCGCCAGGCGGCAGCGGACCTCCGCCCTGGGTGCGGAAAACAAGGTTGCCGTTGGAGTTAATGACATACACCGCCACGAGGGTGTGCGTGTCGGCGCCGATGGCGAAGCTGCGGGAATCGACCGATCCGATGCTTTCCCGTTCGTCGTATCCGAATTGGTCGTCAGCGACGCTGCCGCCCACGGTCACCCTGCCGGTCCAGACGTGGCGGCGGGTCCCGAAGTCCGGCGCGGCGCAGGTCGCCGGCGGCGTGACGGTGCCGGTCCCGGGCCAGGCGGCGCTGGTGAGCGTCTCCTCGCCGCCCAGCAGGTCGGTGAAACGTACCCTTGCCTGGAGCCTCTTGCCGTAGTCGGCGAAGACCGGCGTGTAGGTGGCCGCCGTGGCGCCCGGGATCTCCACCGGGTTCGAGGCGTCCTCGTCCACCCGGATCCATTGGTACGCGAAGCTCGCGGGCAGGCCGTCGGCGTCCGTGATGCCGTCCGTGCTCACGGCCAGGTCGCCGCCGTCCGCCTCGATCGCCGGCGCCCCGGAGGCGGGAGCGTTCGCCGGCCAGCTCAGGGCCACGCTCCGGTTTGCCAGCAGCGACCAGTCGTGGCCGTCGCCGAGGTCGTAGACGCCGTCGGCGTCGGGCGTGACGCCGGCGAGGCTGTACTCGGACCCGCAGACATGCAGCCTGAGCAGCGCCGCGCGCTCGCCCAGCGCGGGGTCGACGGCGAAGAGCAGCTTCCCCTCGGCGCTCGCGTACAGGCGGCTGACCGAATGCCGGTCGGCGCCTATCGCGAACGACGCGCCGGAGGCAAGCGTGCCGGAAAGAATGGCTGTGTCGTGGAATCCGTATCCGATCGGATCGGAAAAGACAGAAAGACGGATTCCCGTGTCAAGGACAAGCGAGCTTTCCAACAGCGCCCGTCTCTCGCCGAAGGCCTGCGCGGCGCAGGCCGCCGCCCTTGAGGTCGCGGTGACCGTGGCCGCCGGTCCCGCGCCGGCCGCGTTCAAGGCGCGGACCAAATACGTTGTAGGCTGTCCATTTTTCGCCGGGTGCCTGGTTTCGTTGCTGTCAGAGGGCAATTGAAAATATGTGTCGTCTGGACCTCTTTTCGAACGGTTTGATCTCAGCGTTTCGTATCCGGTGACCGGGCCGCTGCCGGTGTCGGACGGCGCGTCCCAGGCAAGCCGAACAAAGGAATCACCCGGCGTCGCCGTCAGGTTCCGCGGCATCCCCGGGGCGCCCTGTGGCGGCCCGCGGGCCACGGTCACCGTGTAGGCGCGCATGGCAACGCCGTCCTCGGCGGTGACCTCGAGCACGATGGTGTTCTCGTCCTGGTGAAGGTCGATCTGGCGGCCGGGCAAGTCCGCATCCCGGTCGCTGAGCTCAAGGCCGTTGGCGTCGCGATACGCCACCGTCGCGTTCGCGTGCGCCGTTGCCGGCGCCACCGTGATCCAGCGCACCGCATTGCCGACGTTCGCGGTGTAGCTGTCCGTGGTGGGCGCGAAGCCAGGCGCGAACACGACGGCATTGCCGTTTGCGGCGGCCAGCGCGAGTCCGCTCAGCGTCGCGTCGGCGGAGTCCGTCGCCGCCGCGCGCGCCACCGCCAGGGTGTAGGTGCGCATGGCTCCGCCGTCCGCGTTGGCAACCTGCACCTGGATGGTGTTGTCCCCCACCCCGAGGGGTGTCTGGAAACCGTCCCTTTCGTCCGCGTCCGTCAGCTCCGCGCCATCGCCGTCCAGGATCCGGACCCGGGAATCCGGGACGATCTGCGTGGCCGCCACGGTGACACTCTCCACCGCGTTGGCGACGTTCGCCCTGTAGGAGGTCACGTCCCGTGAGAAGGCTGGCCGCAGTGCGATGCCGGCGCCCTCGGCACCGGTGGCGTCCGCCAGCGACAGAGCGCCCAGGGAGGTGTCGAACATCGTGCCGTTCGCCGGCCAGGGATCGCTGTACAGGGTTCGCGGGTCTCCGTTCGTGTCGGTGAAGCTCACCCGCACCCTGATGCGCCTGCCGGCGTCGGCGATTTTTGGCATGTAACTGAAGAGCGTCGCTTGCCTGATCTCCTCCTCGTTCGATGCCCCGTCTGCATCCACCCGGACCCACTGGTTCGCAAAGGTGCCGCCAAGCACTCTCGAGAACCCGACAATGTCATCGCCGGGCATCACGTGCAGCCGACCGTTTGAATCACGCCGGATCCTCGGGGTGCCGATCACCGGATCGCCCGAACCCTCCAGCCGCGTCACCCTCACTGCATAGGTCCGCGAGGTCATGCCGTCCTCGGACGTGACCTTCAGCCTGAGGACGGTCTCGCCAACATGGACCGAGACAGCAAAACTGCCAGTCTCCCCGGAGATGGTACCAAGGCACGGTAGGCCAGAGACCACCGTGCATGGCTCAAGCGGGCTTTCGTCCCCGTCCAGAACGGCGACAGACGCGTTCGCGTTCGAGGGCCTTGCCGCAATGACGATGCGGTTAGTACCATGGGGCACCTCCGCCGCGTATTCGGTCGTCTCCGAACTGAAGCCCGGCACCAGTTCGGCGGGCAGTTTCGCGGCGAGAAGACCACCGACAGCCAGGTAGTCAATCTGGTACGCCAGCTCAAGCCCGCGCAGCGTCGCGTCCATGGACGGGGCCACGCTGCCCATGACGGCGATCTTCATCAGGTTGCTCCGCCACCTGTCCCAACTGGGCCTGTCTGGATTGTTGCGTTCCGAATAGTTGTTCGCTATCGACCACCCTGGGGACGTTCCGGAATCTTCGGCGGTCGATTTTGTATAGTAACGCCCCATGCGATTGCCTATGGGCACCTTCAGCACGACCGCGTAGTCGCTGTTCCCTTCGAGCCGGAGCGGCGGCGTACTGGAAAAGTACAGCCTGCCTGCAGCGAAGTTCGCGGGCGGCGTGAGAATCTTGATCTGCTGATGCGGATGATCGTATCGAGCGCCGCGGCGGGCACTGTAGATCGCCACCTCGAAATCCCCTTCGACGTTCGCATAGTCGAGATGGATGCCGTTCAGCAGGTAGCCGGAGGCGCTGTTTCCGGTCCTGAAAGGCTGGCCATGCCTCGTCGTCCTGTGGACATCGTATTCAAAACTCCCCCCGCTTGACTGGTCCAGGTTGCTGACGAGGCAGTCCGGGCTTGACTCGCAGAAGTTTCGGCGCCTCACCTGCACGGTGTAGGTTCTGAAGGGGAAGCCGCCCGGTGCCGCGACCCTGATCCTGAAGGTGTTCGATCCCAGGCCCAGGTTTGCCTGGAAACCCGCCACGTCCCCGTTCGCGTCGTTCAGGGGCCGGTACGAGCGGTCCAGGATCGCGACGTCCGCGCCCGAGTCCGCGTCAAGCAGATCCGTCTCGAAGGTTATCTGCCGTTCGGCGTAGGCAGCGCTGTTGAGGGGAACTGTAGTCGGTATGCCGCTAAACGGATAATCAAGTTCGGACAAGAATTCACCGGTTGAAGCTCTCCTGACACCCAGCCGCCGCAGGCGCGTCTCCACCTCCGGCGGATCGACGGCCATCACCAGCGTCGACGTCACCGGCTCCCCTTCATCGAGCGTGCCGAAGTTGTCGTGGTGCCTTAACTCGCCGATGCTCCATCCGTCGGCGCCTCCGCGGTCCTCGGCGGACGACGTGGTCACCGAATAGTTGACCGATGACTGTATGCCTCGACCGTCAGCAATGTTCCACAGCACGAGCTCGTAAGTCGTGTTCGCCTCGAGCCGCGCATTCTCCGGGGCCCGGAAGGTCAGCACGCCCGGCTCGAAGCTGCCGTTGAACGTGAGGACAAGATTGCACAGCCTCCAGCTGCAGGCTCCGTCCGACGGTTGGTGGATTGTTGCCCGGAACCTGCTGTCCTCGGTGTCCGCATATCCGATCCGGACGCTCCCCACGGGATAGCCGCCCGCATGCCCGCCGGTCGTGAAGGCCTGGCTCAGGATGCGGTAGGACTGCGAAACCAGTCGCGGGGCCTGCTCCAGGTTGCTCACGTAGACGTCCTGGACCTGCGCACGGGCGGGCGGGGCCGCGAACCACAGGACGGCAAGCAGGAGAAGGGCCGCGACCGCGACGCGGCTCGTGCAGCGAGGCACGGGATCCGTGCACTCCGGCGCGCGCTCGCGCGTTTGACCCGGCACATGGCGGGAAGCCGCCGCCGCGGGATTGCGCGCCCGCGCCCGTCGCCGCACTGGTGCAGCATGCCTGAATGTACCGCCACATGAACTCATCGGATCGCGAACCTTCTGGTGCTCGTCTCCGGACACTCTCAATGCCCATCTGGCGTGGGAAAAGATCAGAAATGGAATTCTTCCTGCAGTCGGGAAAAGTTCAACAACTGCGCGGAATCTGGCGCCGGAAGGCCCTCGCAGCGGCGCTGCCAAGGGGCCGATGCCGTACCGTTCACGGGCACGGCGGACGAGCGTTTTCCGTTTCAATACAAGGCGTCAGGGCCAATCCGGCGCGCCCGTCCGGCAAACGCGCGTTGGCCCGCCGACTGCACGCGTCTCGCCAAGACTGTCGTCAGGCCGCGATCCCGCTCCGGCCTGCGGATCCTTGGCCGCCTGCGGGCGAGGCGCCGGACGCGGGCCTGGTCCCGCGCATCTGCAAGGCCGCGGCAAGGCGGGCCGGGCCCGATGCGGAGGTCGCCGCCCCCCAGTCAATCCCGACGAGGCATTCAGGCTTGTCCATGGCATTCGCTCCTTTCAGTTCCCTCGGCGGGCCGCCATGATGCTGTCCGGTTGATGGCGTTTCTCATGCCTGCCTCCCGAAGATTCGCCGATTTCTGCCCGTTTTGCGCCGAAACGGCCCGAAAACGGCACTTTTGCAGACATCCCCGATCCATGGAATTCCTGAGTCATCCAATGGAATCAGGCGTGCGGACTTGCGGGTGGCCACGAGCCAAGGGCTGTGGCAATGAACCGAAACGCTTGAAGGATCCCGGGCCGGACAGGAGTCCCGACCTTGCCTGCTTTCACCGCAGGCAACCTGGCAGTCGAGGTCCGGTCGCGGTCCGGCGGATTCCGCCCGCGATCGAACGCGAGCGCGACAGAGTCCGCAGCCCGGTCGCCCGGTGCAGCCGATGCGCTTCCCTTGCACCGGCGCTTCCGGTCACGCGCCGAGCCGGGTCATCGTCAGCATCCCGAGGCAGGCCCCGACCTTGTAGGTCCCCTTCGCCGTCCTCCAGCCGAGATGCTCGCAGATCGTCTTCGCGAGCTCGTTGCGGCTGTCGTTGGGCAAGAGCGCCACCGTCTCCTGGATGTCGGCGATCTGCTGCCGGTTCACGCGGCGGCCCGAAAAGGTGGTCGACTTGAGGTCGATGATCCGCTGGTCCATGGGCGGCTCCCGCACTTGCCTGACGACAGCAGGCGAATCGCGGGCCGCTTGTCAAGGGCCTTGCGGAAAGAGCCGTCCGGGCGGCAGAAGTCAAGCCGTGTCAAAGGCTTGCAGGATGCCAAAAAGTCACCCGCGAAGCACCAAGTCTATCCGAATGCCATTGGACCGCCGGAGGCGTCGGGCCGCGCCATCGGCACGAAAACGCGGCGCGCGCACGCACGATTGACCAAAGGTCGGAAAACGCGCATTCCCGGCGCGGCAACCGCCGTCGTCGACGGACGCAAAATCATGGTCGCCGACGACCGGGCGGCTCTTCAAGAGCCCTGAATGCGGAGAATCCGTCATCAGGACGGGAGGAACGGGATGCTCAGGCGCCTGCGCCCGGGCGGATCCCCGCGCCAGCGGGCTCTACAACCGATTAGCCCTGCTAGGGTTGACGGCAGGGATTGCTTCGCGGTTCGTTCTGAACGTAAGTTGCGACGCGACTACGGGGTCTCCCTGCTGGCGTTGAAGACACCGACGAAGACTCCGGGAGCCTGATAGGGATCACCGTTCCCGTCGATGAACGTTCGAGATTCCGTTCCGCCCATGACCTCGCCCGCGTATGTGCTGCCATCGTCATAGAAATGGCCGCGCATGCTTGTCATGTTTCTATGTATGCCCTGGGGCCAACGAGAAGTGGCGTCAAAGCCAATATGTTCCTTGTCCGGGGCATAGACCTCATACGTTCCGTCAAAGTCGGTGGCGCTGCCTTTGTTCATTATCCAGTGTACCGAGTCGCCGGATAGGTTCTCGATCCACGTGGCAACGTCTCCGCCGAATGTGGCGGTGAATTGTCGTTCGCCCATATTATTTCCGGTTTCACTGTACCAAGCTGTTGTGCAGCAACCAGTTGGAGGATTGCTGCTCACTTCTCCAAGGCTGACTCCGGTTGTTGTTCCGATGAATCGAATGTTGACTGTTCCCGTCACTAGGATTGGATCGCCGACGTAAGAAGAACAATTCTCAAGGCAAGGATTAGTACTACTACCACCTTCATGTACAGGTATTGTTCCTCGTGGAACCATTTGCTGTCCAGCGCCGTATACGTTGCCTCGAAATGTCGCTCCCCAGAACGGTTCCGTTCCCTTTTCGAAATTGGACTGGTAGCGTGGATCAAAATGCGTCATCAAGTCTGCTTCATGGCATCCTTCATTAGCATTGATGTAACAGTGCGCGGATATAATCCTTCTGTTTGGATCCACTTTAATTTTTCCATCTCCGCCATCCCAGTCCTGATCCGTCCCCACATCCTTGTTCGTCGGCCAAAACCATGTTTCGTCCATGCGATCCGCAAGCCACGGTCCGAATTGGGTGATGCCGTCTATTTCGGCGTTGGATTGAAGGGCAACGAGGTCTTCATCTGCGTCATGAAATTCAATGACCGGTTCCCCGATGATGATTTCCGAGTTCTGCGTGACAGGCTCTTCCTCGTGGAAAACGATCTCCGTATTCTCGAAATGGCGTTGCAGGGTTTCCGCGACGATTTCTTGCGCGGTTCGTTCCTCGACCGGTTCCGGTTGAGGCCGGTTCAGCGTGATTGATCCCGTCTCTCCTAGCCTGTTGCCATGTGCAAGCAGCACGGTGATGGCTGCGTCCCCGTCTGTCGGATTGATCCAGACGTACCAGGATCGATTGCGTAGCGGGCCGGAGGAATGCATTCGTTTGACGCCTGCGTAGGAGCCGTTTTGCACTTCCAGAAGATTTCGGATGTTGCGGAAAGACCCGACCTCGTTGTCAAGGTGCAGTTCGATCAGGAACGCGCCCTTGGAGATTTCGTTGACGGCGTTTTCTTCCCGTTCCGAGAATGATGCCGCGTTGGTTGCGGTTCCCGTGGCAGGTCCCGAGAAGATCATCGCCGCCATGGCGATGCGCAGGAAGTTCAATTGCTTCATTGCTGCTTTCCTTGATTGATAGCCAAGGCCCGTCCCGTTGACCTGTTGACAGTCATGCTGCGATTGGTTCGGTTCGTTGGGACGTCCTGCCCCAATGACCGCCGGGATCATGTTACCTTAGTGCTCCCCCCCCGGCGGGCGACAAGTTGTTGGAATCGACTTTTCTTTGCAGTCGGCAAAAAAACTGTTGCAGTGCGGATTCGGCGCGTCCTGGGTGCCGCAGCGGCACCGTCCGCGGGCTCGGACGGACGTATGTCGTTCTTCGAGAAACAAAGCGTTAGGGTCGACTGGCTGCGCTGGTCCGTCGCCGCGCGACCGCTGCCGACTGCACGAGTCCATAGAGAACTGTTGTCGGGCTTCGATCCCGCTCCGGCGATCGCGGACGGCATCCTTGACCGCCTTGTCCATTGCGCAATCCGGTGCGAACCGCACGGTTCGTGAGTGCGGCCCGACAGCGCCGCGCAAGGCAAGCGAGAGCCGGAAGTTACGGCAGGCCGGGACGCCACCCGCTACGTTCCAGCGCATCCAGGTTCGGTACGCGCACCCGAGCGAACGTTGTGAACCGCCCCGTGGAGGGTCGGTGATCGGAAGATCACTTCCCGGACCCTTCCTGCCGCCGGGTCTTCACCAGGCGCGGCAGCGTTCGCTTCAGCAACTGCCGGCTCGTACGCAAGGGTTTGGCTTCAATCCACTCCCGCGGCCGGTGCGCGACCTTTTCGAACGGATCGGCGACGGCCCGGTTTCGGCTGCGGCTTCGGCCTCGCGGTCGGGTGAGCCTCCCCGCCCTTCCAGACCGTGTGCTGCTCGGCGAGGAAGTCATCCAGCGAAGTCTCTTCCGATCCGGCCTGCAACGCAACGCCATCCGCATGAACGGCGACCTCCTGCTGCCCGCGTCGCATCTGCTGCAGGAGATGAACCGGATACAGCTGCTCCTGAAACCCGGTGATCGCATCCCGCACCGCCGGAATCGTGCAGGCATCATCGCGCAGCCGCTGACACTGTGTTGCCGCTCGGCGGCGGCGCTGCCGGACCCGGGCCCCGTCCCGGGTCCTCTCCGAGAGCTTGAGCGAAGGCTGGAGCGAGGTCATGAACAGGCGAACCGTCCCGTAGAGCCGGGACAGGGCCGCCGCCGCCGACAGTCTCTCGAGGCGGCGATATCCGACGATGCGCGGAACCACGAAACCGTTCGTCCGTTACGCAAACGCCTGGTCGTTCTTGTGCCAGGGCCGGTTGTGCGCAAACACGATCCCGTGCTCTTCGCGGCATGCCGCAAGCATCTCGTTCCCTAAGACGCCGTCGCTGTCCAAGTCGAAGCGAGCAGGCCAAGCGGCAGGCGTTTGCGCAACTCCTCAAGGGGCTCCTGCCAGGGCAATCGCGTCTCAAGGGATTTCCCCTTGCATCTGCGTGACCGCATGATTCCCTGTTGAAAGAGAACACCCCGAGGCAGGGATGAGACAGGAAAATGCAGGACTTCACACGGATCTTCGACGGGGTGGATGCCCCCCGTGCCAGCTACGCAACCCCTTACGATCTCCATGAAATTCTGATGATCGCCCTTCCCTGCACGACTTGCGGCGGCCAGACATGCACCGACATGGCGCCTTTCGGGCGCTGGAGGGAAGATGTCCTCCGGCGCTTCACGACACTTGGGCACGGCATCTCGGGCCACGACGCCTTCTTGGCGCCGTTCAGGGGTGAGCGTCGCCAGAGTTTCTGACGGGGATTCTGTCGGTTCCGCTCGAACTTCGTGATGGACTTGTGCGTGTTCCCCTCAACCAGCCAGCAGGAAGCTGGCCGAGGGGCTTGTCTCGGAGACGGTGTAAATCATCGGAGACAAGGCAATGTCGCACATTCCGTTCCCGGGTTCCACTCTTTCATGCGCCCGCATCTGGGCCTTCCTCGGACAGGTCGACGCAGCCGAGGCTGACCGCTGCCGTGCCGAAGGATGCGAGCACTGCCCTGGCCGCCTTCACAGCGCGACCTTTCCGCGCAAGCCGCACGCCCTTGCGCCCGGCCTTCGCGAGGACGTCCGCCGCTTCAGCTTCTGCTGCGCCGCGTGTCGGGGCCGGACGACACCGCCCTCGATGCGCTTCTTCCGAAGCAGGTTCAGGGTGGCGCCGGTGTTCCTCGCGGCGAGCCTGACGGTCCTTGGCGGCAGCGTTGCCGTCGAGAAGGCCAGCAGCATGTGGGGCATTCCGGCCGTGACGCTGCGCCGGTGGCGCCGGTGGTGGCGGGAGGGCTTCCCGGCGACAGCGGCGTGGCGCCTCAAGCGCCTCAAGCGGGGCAAGCTGCCGGTTCCGCCGGACGAGCCGCCGCCCGTCTTCCTGGAGCGCTCGGTCCGTGGCCGGTCGGAGAGCCCCCGGCTGCTGCGAAGCCTTGCCTTGCTCATGCCGTGGACCGGACATTGCGGAATCGGCAATGGCCGGGCCGGGCCCGCAGAGAGTGTTCCTGTCGCGCTGGCATAGGGCTCCCTACACCTCGTATGCTTCGAGAATCAGAAGTGAACCAGGGGTGGCTGGGCGCGGCTGCGCTTCGCCGTCGTCGGCCCGCTCCTGGCGTCGCCGCCGCCGAAGGGGCGGCTGCGAGCCGAACTCGAACGGCTGTCGCTGCGGGACTGAGAGCATCCCGCCAGGGGCGGCAAGGTGCGGTTCTCGGTCTCGACGATCGAGCGCTAGTACTACTACCAGGCGCGGTCGGCCGGGCAGGATCCGGTGCGGGCGCTGCGCCGGCGGGTGCGCAGCGACGCCGGCCGCGCGCGGCGGGGCTGGGGCGCCGCCGCCGCCGTCGGAAGTTCGGGGACGAGCCCGAGAGGCCCGGTGTCGAGGAGCGCGAGGTGCTGCGCTACGAGGTCTCGCGCAGCCACGCCCTTTGGCATGCCGATTTCCACCATGCAGGGACCTGTCGCGTGCTCACGGCCTCCGGGGAGTGGAGGACGCCGATCCTTCTGAGCTTCCTGGATAATGGTGAGTCCTCACTTATGGAAAGTTGAGTGATCAAAGCGTTGTCTTGAAGGGATGCCCGCGTCGACCACTCACCATAACTGAAATAGCCTTCTTTGGTTCAACATCCAGCCAGAGAGGGATTCATATGATACAGAAGCCATGTTCGGGCCGCGACACGAGGTCAACGTCTCCGCGGACGCTCATCCAGGAGTTTGCTTCGCGAGGAAGGGATGCAGGGTGGAGTCCTGTCTATGTCGGGCAGCTTGCCGGAGTGTCACATCATCTCCTCGCCTGGCTGCAACAGAATGACATCGGCATTGAGGCAATTGATGACACAATAGTTCGGGAATTCGTCAACCACGAGTGTCGATGCCAGCCGGCGGCGGCAGACTTGCCCCGTCAAGACTTTAGCTGGGAGACGACCGGCAGGCATCGGCGACGACTGTTGGCTCTCCAGTTTGTCTGCTTTCTGGAACAGGCCGGACACATACCGACACCTGGTGAACTCGAGCAGAATCTTGGCCTCCTTGGGGCGTTCATCGATCACCTGCAGGGGCAGGGATACGCCTCGATCACCCTCACGCACTATCGAAGCGCTTGCGTTCACTTCCTGGTCTGGCTGCATCGCCGCCGGACGCCGCTGGCGGCAATCGACGCAACCACGCTGGACCGCTTTCGCAATCATGACTGCGTCTGCGGTTATCCGGATCTTTACCAGTGCTCGAGGAGAGGCGGCGCTCCGAGGTCGCGCCTCCTCGAAAAGATCCAGAGGTTCATCGTCTTCCTGGTCGACGAGGGCGCGGTCTGCGACTTCCTCACAGCGCGCGGGGAAGACGATCCGGAGTTGTCCGCATTTGCGACATGGCTCCGGCAATATCGGGGGATCGGCGAGCCCAGCATTCGGCGGCATCTGCGGTGCATTGCGATGATGTTGCCCGCCTTGAGGGCCGGCTCGGACGGGCTCAATGCCGCCCGGATCCGGGCGGCATTGAGCCCGCAGATTGCCGACCGTTCCCGCTCCATGACCGGATGCATCCTCACCGCGTTGCGCATGTATCTGCGGTTCCAGTCCTTGCGGGGCTGCTGTGCGCCGGAGCTGGTCGAGTCCGTCCCGTCGGTGCGGCGCTGGGCGCTGGCGCCATTGCCAAAATACGTGTCAAGCGATGTCGTTGAACACGTCATCGCCTCCTGTGACGGCTCAACGCCGATCGGACTTCGGGACCGCGCCATGGTTCTGCTTCTTGCCCGCATGGCGCTGCGCGCCGGTGACATTGCCGACATGCGCCTTGCGGACATCGACTGGGACAGGGCGACCATCCGGGTCAGTGGAAAATCGAAGCGCCAGGAGGAGCTTGATCTGCCACAGGAGGTTGGCGACGCCCTGTTTGACTACATTGTCTCGGGTCGACCACGGGTCAAGGAAAGCAAGCTGTTCCTACGGAGCGTGGCACCGCATCGGCCGCTGGCGTCTCTGGGAGCCGTCTGCCGCCGCGTGCGACGCATTCTGCAACGGGCCGGTGTCGACGACACCCTTCCTGCGGCTCGGCTGTTCCGTCATTCACTGGCCACCAGCATGGTACGCGAAGGCGCCTCGCTCGGGGCTGTCAGCGCCGTGCTTCGCCACAAGTCCCATCAGACGACGGCGATTTACGCCAAGGTCGATGTCGCAATGCTGCGCGAACTCGCGCAGCCCTGGGCTGGAGGCGATGATGTCTCTTGCTGAGGATGTCGAACGCTACATCGCGTTCAAGAGGGCGCTGGGACTGAAGTTCAAGTCCCAGGGCCTTGTCTTGCGCCGCTTCGTCGAGTTCTCGCGGGAGCGGGGCGAACGGTTCGCTCGCCGTACAACGGTTCTGGACTGGGCCGGTGCCGCCCCCTCGGCGATAAGCAAGCGTCAGAGGCTGCGCTGCGTCCACGGGTTTGCGGTGTGGATAAATGGCGAGGACAGCCGTCACGAGATTCCGGATCCGACCGCTTTCGGCCGCGGGTATCGACGACCAACCCCGCTTCTGCCGACCGCCCGGGACATCCGGACCATCATGGCAGCGGCCTTGGAACTCGGACCGCGCGGCAGCATCACTCCCCACAGCCTCCACACCATGATCGGCCTGATTGCCACGACCGGTCTGCGACGCAGCGAAGCCGTCAACCTGCTGCTCACGGACTACACGACTGACGGGTTGGTTGTCCGCAACAGCAAGTTCGGCAAAAGCCGGCTGGTACCGCTGCATGCCAGCACCCGCGCGGCACTCGACGACTTCCTTGAAATCCGCACGACAAAGGGCGGAACGAACGATCATCTGTTCGTCAACTCGGCAGGTCATCCGTTCCATCCCAATCACGTCACCTCGGTCTTCATTCGACTCGCTCGCCAAACGGGACTGCGCAAGAATGCTGGAACTGGCGGACTTCGGTTGCATGATTTGCGGCATAATTCCGGAATCTTTTTTATTCCGGGGAGCCTTCTGATCCGATTGATTTCGCGTCACTTTCCTGCGTGGTTTCCGGGATAATCACAGTCCGTTCAGGAAGGCCAGGAGGTCGTCGTCGGGACGATATCGGGCCGGTTTCAGCCGGAACTGCGGGGTCTTTTCCATGGCTTGCTCCTTGAGCCTGAGATCCGCGTGCAGGTAGACGTACGTGGTTTCCGCGGATTCATGCCCGAGCCACAGCGCGATGACCGCCCGGTCGACACCGTTTTGCAGGAGCGACATTGCTGACGTGTGGCGCAAGGAGTGGGGGGTCACGTGCTTGGTCCTCAGGGACGGACATTCCTTCCGGGCGGTGGCGAGGTGCCCGGCCAGCAGGTAGTCGAGGCTGTCGTGCGTCAGCGGCCGGCCCCGCTGATTGAGGAATACGCGGTCACCGGGTTCGCCGCAGCGCTCCTTCAGCCAGGCGCGCAGCTCGGAAGCCGCGTCCTTCGCGAGCGGGACATGGCGTTCCTTTCGCCCCTTGCCGTGACAGCGCAGGTGGGCTCCGACGCCGACCTGCACGTCCCCGCACCGCAGGTTGATGAGTTCGGATGCGCGCAGCCCGGTCCGCACGGCGACCAGGAGCAGGGTGCGGTCGCGCCGCCCCACCCGGGTCGTCGGGTCCGGCGCACGCAGCAGGGCCGCGGCTTCGTCGTGGTCGAGCCAGGCCACCGGGCGGCGGGCGTGGCGCTTGCTCGGCATGGCCAGGATCCGCTGCGCCAGGGCTGCGTGATGCGGTTCGTGCAGGGCGACTTGGCCGAAGAATGAACGGATCGCGGCCAGACGGGTGTTGCGGGTCCGCGCATCGTTGCCGCGTTCGTTCTCGAGATGGCTGAGGAACTCGCCGACGAACTCCGCGTCGATGTCCGCGACCCGGAGTTCCGAGGGCGGCTTCCCCAGCTCCCGCTGGGCGAAGCGGACCAGCATGCGGAAGGTGTCGCGGTAGCTGGCGATGGTATGCGGGCTCGCCTGGCGCTGTTCGACGAGATGCCTGGTGAAGAACATGGCCAGGAGCCGGGGGAAGTCGGCGTCGCGCGTCATGACGGCACCCCCCGCCCGGTTCGGTCGAGCCTTCGCGCGGCCTGCTGCATCAGTTCCGGTGTCGCCGTGAGATACCAGTAGGAATGCCGACAATCCGGTAATGCCGAGCGAGGCGTGACGGAGCGTTGAATCAAAGGGGCTCAGGGCCGCTTTCGCTCGGCATTACTCCCGACGGTCACTTGCCTTCCAGGACCTTCATCAGGCTGTCCTTCACGCCCTTGAAGCTCCCCCGCCGGATGGAGGGCGGCGCATGGGCTTCAAGGATTTCCATCTTCTCGGCAGGACACGCCCTGAGATAGTCTTCGGTGGTCCTGACATCGGCATGGCCGAGCCACAGCGAGACCTTGCGCGGGTCTCCCCGACAGGCATGCAGGACGCTCATTGCCGTTGCGTGGCGCAGCACATGCGGGGTCACCCGCTTGCCCGCCAGCGACGGAGTCTCCAGGACCGCCTTGGCGACATGCCGGTCGAGAATGTAGGCAAAGCCGTCCGTGCTCAACGCCCGTCCGCGGGCGCTCAGGAACAGGTAGCGGTTGTTGACCGCAGGCCGGACATCGAGCCATTCGTTCAGGGCGGTCCGCGTTTCCTTCCAGAGCGGCAGTTCGCGCTCGCGCCGCCCCTTGCCCATGACGCGGACGGTCTCGAGCTGCGGACCCGACAGGCTGTCGAGCGTGAGCCCGGTCAGCTCCGACACCCGGAGCCCGGCCGCGAAGCACAGGTGCATCATTGCGCGGTCGCGCAGTCCTGCCACGGTCCCGGTGTCCGGTGCATCCAGGATCGCCTGCATCTCCGTCCGGTCGAGCCAGTCGATCAGGGGCCTGTCGGCGCGCTTCTGCGGAATCGCGCGCACCTGCAACGCCAGATCGAGGCACTCCGGGACACGGTACTCCAGGTAGCGAAAAAAAGACTTTATCGCGGCGAGACGATTGTTGCGGGTGCTGACGCCGTTTCCGCGTTCGCTTTCCAGGAAGTCGAGGAAAGCCAGAACGAGCGCGGCCGTAAGGTGCTCGATCTTCAGTGTGCAGGGACGGGTCTTGACCCGTTTGGCAGCGTAGGGGACGAGCAGCCGGAAGCATTCCCTGTAGCTCTGCACGGTATGGCGGCTGAAGCGCCGCTCGACAGGAAGGTGCTCCAGCAGGAAGGCCGTGAGGTGGGGGGCAAGATCAGTCATCGGCCCCTCCGTTCACGAATGCGCGCTCCGTGGCCTCGGCAATGCCGCGCAGAAGGACAGGGGTCGCCTCCAGGTACCAGAACGTGCTCATGAGTTCAGCATGGCCAAGCGTGGTGGAGAGGGCGAGCATGTGACGCCCGGGTCGGGCGCCGGGCGGCATGTTCTCAAGGGACCTGACGGCAAAGGCGTGCCGCAGCGAGTGCGGGGTCGGTCCGCGTCTTTCGCCGGGCTTTCGAAGGCCTGCCCGTTCCGCAAGCTCGCGGAACACGACGTCCGCGTGTTCGCGTTGGGGAGGTCGGCCGGTCGCGATCACGAACAGATGCCGGTCCGGAGTCCTCTCCCTGAGACGTGCCGCCAGGTAGAGATCCAGGGCCTCCCGGCTCGTGGGGTGCAGCACGACCAGCCTTGTCTTCCCGAACTTCGTGTCCCGGATGACGAGACCGTCATCGGTGACGTCCTCCAGCGTCAATGCGAGCGCCTCTCCGATGCGCAGGCCGGTCGAGGCCATGAGACCGAACAAGTAGTGCCAGGTCAGCGGCGCGATGGTCCCGGCCGGACCCCGGGACAGCGCCGCGTCCAGCAGCTTCCGGATGTCCGGAACCGGCATCGGGAAGGGTCGCGGTCTCCACGAGGGCCGGCGGCCCAGCGCATCGCGATGCGGCACTTCGTGGCGTTCGTCCTCTGCGTGCAGCCAAAGGGCGAAGTCGTGCACGAAGCGCAGCAGCCTGATCTTCGTCGTCGAGGATGCCGTCCTTGACGACGATGCCCATTCGAGCACGGTCGCGGCCCGGATGAAGGTCTCGCCCCGGGCCTCGGCGAAGCGCGCGAACCTCTTGAGAATCCGTTCGTTCTGCGTGAACCGGTAGCCGAGCGCCTGCTTCGTCTCGACGAAGCGGGCGACATTGTCGCTGATGCTGGCGGTCATCGTGCGCTCCCCCCGATCCAGGGTTGGGCAACCTCCTGCAGCATGACCGTGTCCGTCTTGGCATAGATCGCGGTGGTGCCCGGCGAGGCGTGACGCAGAAGGGCCTGGATGACATCGAGATCGGCCCCCGACCGGAGCAGGCCGGTGGCCTGGCTGTGGCGAAACACGTGCGCCCCGCGTCCCGCGAGGGTCGTGACGCCGGCACGGTCGAGCGCGCGCTTCGCAACGCCACTGACAGTGCTTGGAGCCGCGAGGGCGCGCGCCGGGGCCATGGCGCGCAGGAACACCTTGTCTTCATCGGTCGCCGGCCTTGCCTTGGCGATGTAGGCATGCAGGGCGTCGCCAACATCCTGCGGCAGCGGGAGTGCCGCTTGCCGACGCGACTTTCCGGCGACACGGATCTCGGCCCTGTCCCAGTCGATGTCCCCGAGGCGCAGGGCGGCAACGTCACCCGCCCGCAGCGCGAGCCGGGCGAGCAGAAGCAGGATCGCCCGGTCGCGCAGGCCGGCCGGATTCCCGCCGCAGCTGGCGATGGCACGCTCGACGTCGTCGGGCGGGATGTGCCGTGGCAGGCCGGACAGGCGCCGTTGGGCCGCCGACGGCACGGCCGCGACCAGCGTGGCGGGCACGCTGTCCTCCGAGACCAGGAACCGGAGATACATGCGCACGGAGGTCGCCAGATGCTGGGCGGTGCTGTGCGACCAGGGCCGCATCGCGTCGAGCAGTGCGCACCGGATCAGCGATGCGTCATATGTGCCTGGATCGTCCCCAAGCGCGGGCAGCATTCGCGTGATTGCCCGGACATGCTGGCGTATGCTCCTCGGCGCGATGCCGCGATGGCGCTCAAGCCAGAGGGCGAACCGCTCGAGCCTTGCGGGCAGCGCCGGCTCGAGCGGAACGGGCTCCAGCGGGGCGATCCGTCCGATCGAGACGAGATGCCTGAGGAAACCGCGCAGCTGGCCATGGCAGGCTTCCGTGCCCCGCTTCCGGCGGCTGCTGTACAGTCCGGGGATCGAGCAGACGAATTCCTTGTTCAGGTACTGCGTGAAGACATCCGGTGTCAGGTCCCGGAGCCGGATGCGGGACAGATGCAGCCAGACGATGAAACCGGTGCATGCGTAGCGGAAGGACTTGACGCTGTTGGCCGTATAGCCTTCGTCGCCCAAGCCGGCGAGGAACGCATCCAGCAGACGCAGGTTGTCTTCCAGTTCGCCGGTTGTCTCGATGTGTCCCGCACTCTCGAGGAAACGGACGAACCACATGAGTTCGGCCGACGTGCGGCGCCTGTTCCAACGCCTGACACGGACGGACGCACAGGACGCACCGCAACGACATTCGTGCTGCAGGAAACGCTGGATGATCGAGCCGTCGACCGCCCGCAGCTCGATCCCGGCGAGGCTGAGCCAGATCAGGAAGTGACGGGCTGTGCACCGGTAGTTGTCGAGCCGGCTCTCCGAGAGCTTTCCCTCGCGCTGACGCCGACGCTCGTCGGCGAAGGAACGGGAGAGGCCGTCGAACTCGGCCAGAAGGGTCTCCGCAAGGGCGCGGCACTTGGATGTTGCAGGCATTGCATGCTCTCCGTTTGTTGAGTGAGAGCCGTACCCTGCCCGGAATCGCTGCGGGAGTAATGCCGAGCGAAAGCGGCCCTGAGCCCCTTTGATTCAACGCTCCGTCACGCCTTGCTCGGCATTACCGGATTGTCGGCATTCGCAGTGGTACCTGGAGGCGACTCCGAAGCTGATGCAGCAGATCTCATCGGCGACCGAGACCCATCTGGGGCGGATGTTGTCATGACCAATCTTGCGCCATTGCTGACGACGTTCTTCGTGATCCATCTGCCGCGTGACCGCGCGCTCAGTTCCCGCACGATCGAGAGCTACGCCCATTGCTTCCGGTTGCTCCTTGCCTTTGCAGCCGACCGGTGCCGCAAGCCGCCCTGCAGACTCGACGTCGAAGACCTTGATGTCCCGCTGGTTCTCGACTTCCTTGACGCACTTGAGGTCGAACGGGAGAACTCGGCCCAAACCCGAAATGTTCGCCTTGCCGCGATCAAGGCGTTCTACAGGTTCGTGCAGTACCGAGAACCCGCCTGCCTGCAACTGTGCCAGCAAGTCCGGAACATCCCCGCGAAGCGGTTCGAGCAGACCCTGATCGAACACCTCGAACCGGACGAGACCAAGGCGATCCTCAACGCCCCTGACACCTCGACCCGGTCCGGAATCAGGGACCAGGCGATGTTGTATGCAACCTATGCCTGCGGCTTGCGGGTGTCCGAATTGACGGGATTGCGGCTCGAGGATCTTGACCTGCCGGGACTCGCGACCGTGCATGTCATGGGCAAGGGGCGGAGCGAACGTGTCCTGCCCCTGTGGGAGGAAACCCGTGCGGTCCTGCGCAGCTGGCTCGCAATCCGCCCCGATACCGCCGAGCCGAATCTGTTCCTCAATGCCAGGGGCAGGCCAATGACCCGTCACGGGTTCGCGCACCGACTTGCGATCCATGTTGCCACTGCCACGAACGAGGCCCCGTCACTCGGAAACAAGCGTGTGACGCCCCATGTGCTTCGCCACACGATCGCGATGGATACCCTGGCGGCAACGAGAGACATCCGCAAAGTATCGGAGTGGTTGGGACATCGGAGCATGCAGAGCACCGACCCCTATCTGCGCAAGGACCCTCGTCGGAAACTGGACATGCTCGACGCCGTGCGACCGGTTCCGATCACGAAAGGAAACTTCAGGGGGACCACCGACAAGCTGATGGCAATGCTCAACGGTCTGGCAGAATAGTTATGGTGAGTGGTCGACGCGGGCATCCCTTCAAGACAACGCTTTGATCACTCAACTTTCCATAAGTGAGGACTCACCATTATGTTAAGGATTAGTCAGCCTCCCACGGCTGACTAATCTCATTGAACGAAGCTGCGAGCAGCGGTGTCCGCTATGGAGAAAGTATGGCCGGCCGCGAGCCCGGAGAGGGCGCGATCGGGCCTGTCGCGCTCGCCGGAGCGTGGATCGGGCGTTCGTGGAAGGACGCAAGCACCGGCGGGACGCGGGCTTTCACCGGGCCTGTCGACAATTGCGGAGGGTGGTCCTCCATCGGCACGCGAGCGACTGTCCGCCGCTTTCGTGGCGACGTGAGTCCGTTCCGGGCAATCATGTGGCCGTCTCCTGGGCCGATGCGGCACGGGGCGGACCCCGGGAAGCGTGGCCGGTGCGCCTCGGCCTGGGGATCGCCTCGACCATCCTGAGGATGCCGCCGCAGTGCGGGCAGGCGACGGGCGCGACGTCCTCGTCGCGGCTTTCCTCCCCGCCGTCCCGGCCTTCGGCGCACGGTTCCGGCTTCGGGAGTTCCGCGACGCCGAGCGCGTCGCGCGCCTGTCGCAGCGTTTCGGCGCGGCAGTTGTTCCCGAGGATCCCGAAGTGGCGGATGCGCTGCATGCCGTCGGGCAGGACATGCATGAGGAAGCGGTCGATGAACGCCTCGGCGGCAAGCGTGATCGCGCCGTAGCGGGGCTTGCGTTCTCCCGGCCGCTTCGGCTTCCGGCAGCGGATGCGGACCTGCGTGCCGTCGAAGGCGAGGATGCGGCTGTTTCCGATGCAGATTCTGTGCGTGTAGCGAGCGAGGTACGCGAACACCTGGGCCGGGCCGCGAAACGGCGGCTTGGAATAAACGATCCAGTCTTTCGACCGGGCGGCGGCGACGGCGTCGCGGAAGGCGAGCGGGCAGGCAAGGTGCGCGGTGCGTCCGGAGAACCTGAGCTCGCCCCTGTCGCGGGCCTTGGCGAGCTCCTCGAGGAAGCGGCGGCGGAACAGGCTGGCAAGGACCTTGACGGGGGCCAGGAACCTGCCGCTTCCGACGGTCCATTGGCCCGAGGCGGCGTCGAATCCGGCGTTCGGGACGACGACGTGCAGGTGCGGATGCCAGAGGAGCCTCTGGTCCCAGGTGTGCAGGACGCTGGTCCCGCCGACGCGCCGTCCCCCGAAGCGCGGGTCGGCGGCGATGGTCCGCAACGTCTCGTGCGCGGTCCGGAACAGGATGCCGAAGACGGTCCTGCGGTTCGCGAAGGCGATGTCGGCGATCCCGCGCGGCAGGGTGAACACGACGTGAAAGTGCGGCACGGGCAGGGTGTCGCCGGCGCGGGCGTCCAGCCACGTCCGCGCCGCGTTGCCCTGGCAGGTCGGGCAGTGCCGGTTCCGGCACGAGTTGTGGAGCGGATGCTCGCGTCCGCAGCCGTCGCACTTGTACAGGTGGCCGCCGAGGACTGCCGTGCGGCAGGCCTCGATGGCGCCCATGACCTTCAGGCGGACGGCGTCGAGCAGCCCGGCCCGGGCCTGGCGATAGGCCGGGCCGGCGCGGCGGAAGATCTCTGCCACGCCGGCCTTCTCCGTCATTTGGCCGCGTCAGGCCGCGAGCACGGCCGAGCCCGAGAGCGGATGGTCGAGGGACGCGAACATCCTGCCGGTTGCGCGCGCGTAGCCCCGGGTGGTATCGGACTGCCGGTGACCGAGCGCGTCCTGTATGACGTCGATGCTGCCCCCGCGCTCATGCACGTGGGCGGCAAAGCTGTGACGCAAGCAGTGGAAGGTGTAGGTTCTGCTGACGCCGACCCTGTCGCGGGCCGCGTTGAACGCATTGCGCAGCGAGTCCGTGCTGATCGGCTGCTCGGGCGAGCGGGCGTAGAACATCCATGACACCGGACGTGGATAGATGTTCCTCCAGTAGCCGCGCAGGTGGCCGACCAGGTTGGCAGGCAGGGGCGCCATGCGCTCGGTCCCGCCCTTGCCCGAGGGGATGTGCAGGAGGTTCCTGTCGGCGATGATGTGGGAGACCTTCACGCCGACGGTCTCCGATATCCGCAGGCCGGCGCCGTAGGAGAGCGTGATCGCCGTCCGGTAGCGGATGTCGGTGACCGCCAGGGTCAGCCGCTCGATCTCCTCCACCGACATGTGCCGCGGCAGCTTCCGGGGGGTCCTCTGGTTGCGGAGCCCCTTGACCAGGTCCGGGCGGTCGAGCGCGTCTCGGAACAGGAACCGCAGCGCCGCCGCCGTCATGTTGACCGAACCCGGCGTCAGCCCGCTCTCGATCCGTCCCAGCACCCAGCCGCGCAGGTCGGCGGCCACGACCTCGGAGGGCACCTTGCCGACGTTGTCGAAGAACCGGCGGAGCTCCAGCCGGTACGCCTTGCGCGTGTTCTCTGCCAGGTTGACGATCGTCATCTGTTCCTCGGCCCGCTCCAGCGCGGCGGAGATCGTCATGTCGCCATTCATTGTCATGGTGTTTCCCTTTCCTTCGGCGGCGCGCGCCAGGACCATCCGGACACGGACCGCCGACAAGGAAGGGAACAGCACTGTCAGGGAGAGAAAAGGCCGGCGTGATCGCGAGTTCGGGCCTCAGCGACCTCCGACGCAACACTCACGGCACCAGGGCGCAAAATCGGAGAGCCCAGCCGTCCACCCGCAACTGCTGCGAAGCAGCTTCGTTCTACGGATCTTATTCCGCATGCGGAATAAGAGCCGGACGTGCCCGCATTAGGGCATCCGGTTCCTCGCATGTCGGGTTCGCTCAGGGAGCGTAGATCGACCGCTTGACCTTGGCTGGCGGCAGTGGGAATCGGGCCAGGATGGCATTGAACCGGTCCCAGCTGATCCGTCCGTCGCGGTGGCGTCGTCCGAGCCAGCGTCGCCAGCTTCTGAGCACGGCAGTCCGGAATGCGGAGAGCCTTTTGCCGTTGCCCGTCAAGCCGTAGTAGGCGCAGTGCCCCCGGATCACGCTGGCTAGGTGCCGGCATTGATCCCCAAGCGGCATGTGCCGGTGCTCCTTGCACCAGTTCCACACCGACTTGGCGGCCCGCGCGAGACGCGCCTTGGCGGTGAACTGCCGCACGACCCAGCGTCCCCTCCGCGACTTGCCCCAGAGATGGGTGAAGCCGAGGAAGTCGAACCGGTTCTGCGAGTCATGTCCACCGGCCATTGGCCGGAAGTCCACGTACCGCGTCTTGGTCGGGTGGAGCGATAGTCCAAACTTCGCAAGACGCGCACCCAGAACGGCAAGCACGCGCTCGCCGTCCCTGCGGTTTCGAAAGGCGATGACAAAGTCATCCGCATAGCGCACGAGCCGGAAGGCCCCCACTCTGGGCCGCACCGTCTCCGTCATCCATTTGTCCAGCACATGGTGCAGGAAAACGTTCGACAAAATCGGCGAGATGACGCCCCGAACGCAAAAGGCAACTTTCGTCTTCGGGGCCGCCGCCACCCGGTTTCGACGGGTCCGGGCCACCGCCTGACGAGCCCGCGATCGGGATGGAATGGCGGATGGTGATCTTGTCCTCGGTGACCAGAATCTCCTTCACGAGGAGCCGGACGATACGCTGCCGCTCGGCGATGTCCAGTGTCTCGGCGGAGGAGCGCAGCCGCGCCAGAAAGCCGGTCAGGGTCTCGGCGAGCCGCAGATAGGTCTCCCGGTCCTTGGCGCGATCGACGGCGGATTCCAACTCGCGGTGCAGCGCCTGCTCCTGACGGCGGAGCTCGGGCGTTCTGTCACGCAGCTCGTCGATCGTGATCAACTCTTCCTGATAGGCCGTGACCAGCCGGTCGATGCCCTTGCGGACCCTGACCAGGCGATGCCGAAGGTCGGCCTCGCGCTGCTGGTTGGGATCGGAGACACGGGCCGCCTCCAGGCGCCGTTCGATCTCTGCCTGCACCAGAGCCGGATCCTCGAGCAGGCGGACCAGCTCGGTCCACACGATGTCGTCGAGCAGGTCCTGGCGTACGGGACGGCTGTCGCACAGCGGGCCGTTGAGATAGCGCCAGGCGTCGGAACCCAGGCAGCGGTAGTAGGAGATCTTGCGCGCAGTGGTTCGGGCCGACGTGCGATAGAGCGCGTAGCCGCACTTGCCGCACGCCACCAGACCCTGCGAGACGCTGGGCGTCTTGGTCCGGCGGCCGGAGAAGGTCTTGTTCTTCTCCAGCCGCTCTTCGGCGAGGGCGAAGGTCTCCTCGCTGACGATCGCCGGCACCGGGATCTCGATCCAGTCCTCGCGCGGCCGCTCATGGCCGACACTGTTGCGCCCCGAGAACCCGTCGCTGCCGCGCAGAGGCCGCACGCGCTGGCGCGGCGCAGCCCGGGTCTTGCCGAAGCACGCCCTTCCCTTGTACGCCGGATTGCGCAGCATCGCCCACACCACCGAGCGTTCCCAGCGCGAACGCCCGGAAGACGTGGGGACCCCGCGCTCGTTGAGCTTGCGCGCGATCGCGCCGATGGTCATGTGATCTTCGGTGTAATGGCGGTAGACGTCGCGAACCACGGACGCCTGCGGTTCGACGATTTCGTAGAAGGCGTCGCTGTCCTGGGTTTTCCTGTGGTAGCGGTAGCCATAGGGAGCGCCGCTGAGGACGGCAACGTCGCCGCGTCGCGCCCGATGGCGCTTGCCGCGCCGGGAACGCTCCAGGATCTGCGCACGCTCGTATTCCGCGATCATCCCCTGGAACTGGACGAGGAGATGGTCTTCGGGGGTTTCCATCGACGGCGCGTTCAGGAACACGGTTTCGACGCCCTGGCGGGCGAGTTCCTCGATGATCAGAACCTGATAGGCATAGCGACGGCTCAGACGGTCCGGTGCATGGACCAGGACGGCTTCGATGCGGCCTTCCGCGGCGAGGTCCCTGACCCGCTCGAGCCCCGGGCGTTCGAGAACGGCGCCGCTGAAGCCGTCATCCTCGATGACCATGTCGGGCGCCACGTGGTAGCCGTGGCGCTCGGCGTGGGCGAGCAGGGCCTCGGTCTGGCTGGCAATCGTGTTGCTGTCCCTCTGCTGCTCGCCAGAGACTCGCGCGTACAGGGCTGCAATTTTCATGACCGTCTCCTACGTCTTGGGTTCGCGGCGGGATCTTGTGCGCCTGATCGGGCACCAGGATCGCGTAGGCGTTCTGGAGCTTGGCGCCGAGCAGGCGGTCGAAGGCGTGATCGAGATGTACGGCCGGCCGGGAACGTGAGCGGCGTTCAGCCATGACGGTCCATGTCCGAGAAGAGGCGCCTCAAGGCCCGCGCGACGATCTCCCCGATCGAATCGCCGCTGCTCCTGGAATGTGTCCGCAACGTCTCCGCCAGCGTGCCCGGAATTTTGATGGTGATCGGGATCAGCGCCTCGGCCGGCTCGACCGGTCGGTCCATGGCGCGGGCATCCTGGACGTAGCGATACGCCTGACGCTGCGACAACCCGAAGCGCTGCGAGAGACGAAGCACCGCTTCGCTCGCCGATACGCCCTGGGCGAGCAAGGTGTATGCTGCGTTGAGCCGCTCGACCTTTTGGGATCGCGATGATCGCGCCATTTGACATAAGAATATTACCTTTTGCGTCTAAAGTCAATCAGCGGGCGGTCGCGCCATTGCAGAATCTCGCGCTCAAAGCGGAAGTTGCCTTTTGCGTTCGGGGCGTCACCACCCCGCCCTGCGGCGTGCCCGTCTCCGAGCGTTGCAGGACGCCCTGATCGAGCACCCCTGCCGCAAGCCACTTGTCGATCATGCGGCGTATCACGCCGTCCCTGATCCGCAGGTCGAGAAAGTCCCGGAGGTGTCGGTGACCGATCGTGTCAAAATAGGACTCGACATCGGCGTCGATCACCCATCGCAGACCCTCCACGGCCAACCCCTCCCGCAGGTCGCTGAGTGCGTCGTGGGCTGATCGGCCGGGCCGGAAGCCGTACGAGCAAGGCAGGAAGTCCGCCTCGTAGATCGGCTCCAGAATCATCACGATGGCCCGTTGCGCCACCTTGTCTTCCAATGTGGGGATGCCAAGCGGCCGCAGCCTTCCGTCCCCCTTGGGGATGAAATGGCGGCGAACCGGGGGCGCGCGGTAGCTGCCGGACTTGATCCGGTTCAGGAGGTCCGAAAGTCTGGCCTCAAGATCCATCTCGTATTCGGCTGCCGTCACGCCGTCGACGCCCACCGCCCCATCCTTGCGGGTGAGGTGCCAGGCCATGAACATCCACTCAAGGTCGATGTGGTGATGCAGTGCGGTGAACACCAAGTCCGGGCAGGCTCTCGCCTGTTCGGCTATCCGCTCTTGTTTCGTTGACACGTTGGCAAAGCTCTGCGTCTTCACGTGTTTCCCTCCTTCGGTTCCGTCCATGCGACGCCTCGCTTCCCTCCGCCGGGTCCCGATGGACACGGTTCCCCGGCCTCGCCGGTACTATCAAGGCGCTACGACTCCCGGCTCCGCTTCCCTTGGGCTTATTGTTTCGCCGTCCGGTACCGTGCGTTCCCGCGTCGTTCGTGCTGTCGCTTGCGCGCTCCCGGGGCAGGTGCGGGCCTGCGCCGGGCCAGGGTCTTGATTGTTCACGCTGGCCAATCCCGCTCCAGCGATGCCCCGCACGGACGAGGCCGGGCCTCCCAGGTTCCCTGGTGATCCATCCCGTGGCTTTGCGACGTTCTCCGGTCCCGGTCGGCCCGGTCCGCCTCGCCCGTAGCGGCGTTCCCGGTGCTGCCCACGCTATGACGATCACGAAGGCGCCGGCATTGAGGGTTTCGGGACTCATCAGGTCGCTTCGCCACCCGCTGCCTACGCTTCACGACGCACGTTGCCATGCGCCATGCAAGGCTCGCTTCCGGCTGGCGGGCTGCGCCTTTGCCGGGCGGGAGTCGAACCCGCTGGATCACGATGAAAGGTTTCAAGTCATCCTGTCCTCCTTTCCAGGGCTTGGCCTGGCGCAACGTCATTTCCTTAAGGGCTCGCGCCTGCCCGTTACAGGCAGCGCCTGCCTGTTGGGGACATTGCGGTCTTCAGGCTGTGGCTTTCGTTCGGCTCCACTTGTTGGCAGGCTTCATCGATTTCCGGGGATAGGACCGTCCCGGCCGGATCCGGCTGCGCACCTTGAGGATGCTCTCCGCGACGCGGCCCACGGTGTCGGCCAGCGCCGCCGCCTGCGCCAGGACCATCTCCTCGAGGCTGCCGGCGAGCATGGCCAGCGCGTTGGCAAACGGGACTACCGCAAAGTGTGGGGCAGATAAGCGGCCACGCTGGTTTCGGAGGTTGTTTTTATTCGATGCCCTGCAGTGTGGCCATGACCCAAGCGTGCCATCATAGACCAAATTCAGCAGCTGCCCCGCACTTTGCGGTGCTCTCCAGCATCGCGGCAATCGACGGGAATCCGTTGAACCCGGAAAGCTGCTAACGCGGCTTCAGGAAATGATCCGGAACCCTAGGAGCTGCGCGAGCCCGGCGGTTTCCGGATTCCGCCCGATCTTTCGTGACAGCGTGCGCAGGGTTCCGGAACTCCACGTGCTCCTTTGCGCAAGCAGGTTGAGATACATCAGCTCGAACGCCCAGGAGTTGATCGAGTCCACGCTCTTCGAGTAGCCGCTGACACCCGCCGCACCCACCTTCTTCTTGAACTTCTTCACGCGCGCAGGCGCGTTCAGGACCGAGCAGGCTGCGAAGTGGATCACGCAGCCGCTGCAATTGTATTCCGCGTCATAGAGCAGGCATTTCGCGATCTCGTCGAGATCGACTGCGTCCTCATCCCTCTCGTCTGCGAGATCGCTCTTCAGCCAGATCCGGCCAGGGCTTCCGTGGAAGCCGAGATAAAGGACGCGGTAATCGCCAAGGGCGTAGTGATTCCTTGGGACGTTGCGTCCAACCCATCGTCCCAGGTGGAACTCCAGCTCTTCAACGGTGCACATGCCCCGGTACGGGGTTCTCGTAACGGAGCTGCAGTATGTTGCATAAGCAAGTTATTGCATTTGACTGATTTTCGATGATTGTTTTCAGTTACCCTATTGATTTCATTCAATCTGGTCCTCAAGGCGGGTTAGCTCCATATTTCCCTCATTTTGGAGGGGAATTGTGATTCTTGAGGAAGCCAGAATTGGCGAGCGAGCGTTTTCGAGCCCATTGAGTGAGCTTGAGGTAGATGTGTTTTTCACCCTGGGTCCTGAGGAGATTGCTGCCGTTTGCGATCGCCGTGGGGAGTTGAACAGGCTTGGTCTGGCCCTGCATCTATGCGTCGTGAAGATGACCGGTCGTGCGGAACTTTCGACGAAAATGGTTCCTCAGGCGGTACTTGTTCATGTCGCAGACCAGTTGGATGTGCCGTCACCGAACCTTGCATCCTTACGGTCCCTTTACCGGGACAGGTCCACGCTCTTTCGACATCGCAAACTGGCTGTTGAACTGGCCGGGTTTCGCGAGGCTGGCGCTGGCGCCCGGTCGGGATTGTTGCAGTACCTTCGACAAGAGGTTTTGGCGACGACCGCGCCCGATGTGCTAAGGGGCAAGGTCATGCGGTGGCTGCATGCCCGGAAGTATGTTGTGTTTTCCGATCGCGACATTCGTAGCCTTGTCCGGCGTGAGGTGGAGCGACGGGAGAAGGCGCTGGCGCGAAGTATCAATGATCCGCAAGGGTCGATTTCGGGCCGGTGGATTGAAGATCTGGCTACCGATCTTGAACTGGGCTTGACGCGGTTTGAGTGGCTGCTGGCCGGGCCCGCCCGCAAGAGCATCCCGGCGCTGGAAGCCCAGGCGGCCAAGATCGCGTTTTTGCGGGATATTTGTGCCGATCGTTTGTCGTTGGACTTGCCCGATGCCGAAGTGACACGCCTCGCCAGGCGGGTAAGTTTACGCAAGGCGTCCAATCTGGAACGGATCACGGAGCCTCAGCGAACGATCGAACTGGCCTGCTTTTTGAAGCACAGGCTGGAGGTGTTGACGGACGGTGCGATTGATCTGTTCAATCATCTGGTCAATGACATTGTTCGTCGAGCCCGGGACCGTGCCATCCGAACCGTGGCGCGGCAGGCGTCGCCCTTGCAGATGCTGGTTACAGAGATTGACGGGCTGGTTCAGAACGAGGCTCTGTCTGGTGATGAGCTTCGCGCAAGCCTGATGGCTTTGATCAAGCCTTTCCGTTCAGAACGCCGGCCGATTACACGAGCCATGGCGACCCGGGCTGAACTCTGCGTTGCCATCAATGATCTGTCGCGACTTCTCGCGGTTGCCACCGAGCTGGAATTCAACCTGCCCGAGACCCACCCCTTGGCCGAAGCGTTTGCCGTTCTGGACATTGCGACCGACAAGGAACTCCCTTTCGGTCAGAAGAATGTCTTTGGACGCGCGTGGGAAGGGTTCATGGCAGATGAGGACAGGGCGGCGGCACATCGCTCCTGGACGGCGGCGACCGTATTGCTGATCAAACGAAGCCTGCGCAATGGGTCGGCGAGCATTCCTCACAGCCGCGATCATCGCGATCTCGACAAACATCTGATATCAAATGATGTTTGGGAGAAACATCGAGGCCGTTTCCGCCGCAACCTGATGCCCCAGAAGTCTGCGGAAGCCTATGTGGCGCGTGTCGAGGTCGCGCTCAAGTCGGGCCTTGAACAGGTTGTTCTCAGCCTTGAAGATGGCAGCCTGCGCATTGCCAAGAACCGAATGTCACTGCCTAAGCCCACCAAGTCAGAGGCTGACGAAGGTGTTGAAACGACGCGCCGCCAGCTTCTGGCGCAGCTTGGTCAGGTCCAGTTCGCCGACGTCATCATTGAGGGCGACGGGCTCACCGGCATGTCACGAACGTTGCTGGGCCGCCCACCGGCGTCGGACCGCGAACAGGTCATCCTCTATGCGGCGATCTTGGCACTCGGGTCCGATCTCACGCCCGCCGATATCGAGCGGATGGTGGCGGATGTCAGCGCCGGCAGCGTCGGTCAAATGATGCGCAAGCTGGAAGCATCGGGGCGTCTCAGGGAGGCCAATGACGTCCTCGCGGCATTTATCTCCAAGCTTGACGTCGCCAGGTCCTGGGGCGGTGGAATGACCGCCTCCGCGGACATGATGAGCCTGGATGTGGCACGCACGCTCTGGTCGGCTCGCTCCGACCCGCGGCGCAAAACACCGGCCATGGGAACCTATGCCCACCTTTCTGACCAGTGGACGTTGATCCATGATCAACCTCTCGTGCTGAATCAGAGACAGGCCGGTGCGGCTCTGGAAGGCGCATTGCGCCACGATAGCGGGAGCCTCGAAAAAGTCGCTGTCGACACCCATGGCGTGACCCATTTCTCCATGGGACTGGGCAAACTGCTGGGCTTTGACATCTGCCCGCGATTGGCAAGTTTGGCAGATCGGAAGCTCTATGTCTTCAAGGACACCAAAGTTCCGGATGTGCTCGAACCTGTCGTCTCACGTACCTTGTCGAGACGTGCAATCGCACGTGGCTGGGACGGCCTGCTGAGGCTCGCCGCCTCAACGCAAGCCGGCTGGTGCAGTGCTGTCTGGGCGGTTGAACGCCACAGTTCCGCGTCGGTCGGCATGCCGGTCTACAATGCCGGCGAGGCCTTGGGAAAGCTCCAGCGATCGGTGTTCTTGTGTGACTATTTTGGACGACCCGCTTTCCGGCAGGAAATCCAGCGGCTCCTCAGTCAGATCGAATCCATGCATACGCTGCAACGCGCCATCCACGCGGGCCCGATCTCACCGCGACAGGGCCGGACACGCGAGCAAATGACAGCGATCTCAGGCGCGCTTACTCTGCTGACAAACATCGTCATCGCCTGGAACGCGCATCATTACGAGCAGGCCACCAAACGCCCTGACTGGGACCGCCCCAAAAGCCACATGCGCCACATCGCCCCAATCGCACACGCCCATATCAACCTCAAAGGCACGATTACCTTTGATCTTGAGCAGCATAAAAATCCGGGCCAGAATGAAGAAGTGGACCCACAAATTGCGGAAAATGAACGCCGCTGAGGAGCGGTTTCAATAAAATCAAATACTTACCCGAAGAAACACCTTAAAAAACGTTCAAAAACAACCTCTTGCTTATGCAACATACTGCAGCTCCGTTACGATGACTCCATCAAGGACGGAATGATCTTGCTCGACGAGGCTCTCAGTGCTGCCTTGCCAGGGGACAGGAAGTGTAAGTTGGGCGCGAAATGACCTGGCGACCGGTGGCGTGGACCTAGGTCTTCTCACTGTGAAGAAATAACGGCTGCATCAGTTGGCTGCATCTTCCAGACTTTGGTCGCGGGATATTCGATCTCCGTGAGATGCTTAGCAACATCGACGCCAACAAGAGTTTCCGTTCTTGATGCCAAGGGATGAAATGAAGGTGCGTGGGTAGTCCAGCGCCCTTCACTGTCGCAGTGATGGTGTGCAGCGCCGGATATGAAGTGCTTGGGTAAGGGTAATGTTGCTCGAGGATTGTGGTAAACGTCCAACCCCTCGACCCAGGTTTCGTCATAGCCATCTGCGTTTACAACCGCCTCAAAGGCTGCAGGATTGGTCGCGTCTGGATCGTGATTCACGCATGTTCCTGAGCGCACCATCAGAAGATCATCATTATGGAAACCGGCTAGCATGCCCATCCGGTTGAACTTTGAGATTGTCCCCGCCGTGGTCGAAATGACGGCGCTGACGTTTTTGGCATCTGGAATGTCGAAGAAGCCCGACGGTATAACCTTGGCTTCCCAGCGGTGTTCGGAAATCTTCGTCGGCAGGCAAAGCACGTTGCCTTGATCGTCATGCGCTGCTTCGTAAGAAAACCCGTAGAGATACCGTTCAAGGGCAGAGCGCGAATTGACCATAGAGCCAGGGGAGGAGAAATCTGCGATTGCAAAGACGAGCGGGATGCCCGCAATCTCTCGCTGCTCCCAGTACTTCTTCTTTAGCTTGCTGAACAATGGACTGCCAAACTTTATCGGCATGTAGTCTTGCAAGTATGCTGCTATCTGTTCGGCTGTTTCCGTCGGCGGAGGCACGACGACCTTCTTTCCATGCCGTGTCGGACCCACGGTCACCGCTTCTATCGCGATTTGTCCTGCAAGGCCATGCCCGATGAAATCGGGCACCGCGTGAGCACGATCAAGGACATAACCGAGTTCGGTCAGCATCGCGAAGAGGTAGAGTTCCCACATTCGCTGATCAAAACCGGCCGACTGAAATTGCTCCACAAAATTCCCGTCGAGGTCTTCGTGCCACCGCATCATGGGTTCGACAATGCTGCGGGCTGGCAAAAACGCCGCGTCCGATGATAAGATCCGGAAGGCCGGGTGCAGGTCCTCAGGCGCGTGCAGAGGTGAAAAGAAATCTACCGGAACGCCCCTTTCGTCACCCTGATGATGGAAGTCTTCAGGTGCATCCAGCAGTTCGTTCATGAGTTTGTCGAGGCAAGTCGCTGCTTGCCCTAGTGTCTCAAAGAACTTCGTCATGGATGTCCAGCGAAATCGCAACTTCTTGTCTGGGCCCATGACTATGCCAACATAGTCGCCGTCCTGGCGATCGCGTACGAGGAGGCCAAG
>CBDBPW010000003.1:0-2826261 GCA_965209045.1 Paracoccaceae bacterium
CAGCCGACGATGTTGGTGTGGACAAGGCCGCCCGGCAGCGACTTCATCCACGGGCTGAGACCGCGAAACATGTCCTCTGACAGGCGGGTTCGGTAGAGGATCTCTCCCATCCAGATGAACAGGGGCAGGGCGGTCAGCGTCCATGAGGATGAGGAGGACCAGATCGTCGTGAGCATCGTGTCGCCAACCGGCCTGGTCGTGAACAGCTCCATTCCGACCCACGCAACGCCGATCAGCGACAGGCCGACCCAGACGCCCGATCCCAGCAGCAGGAAGAGCACGAAGAGGAACAGGACGATGATCGAGGCGTCTTCCATGAACTACCCTCCCAATCCTTGTTCGATCTGGTCCCGCGAAATGCGGTGTTCGCCCTTGAAGATCAGGTTGAGGAGGTTGTCCGTGAGCGCCACCGCGAAGATGATCGCCCCGGCAAGAACGAAGCTTTGGGGAATCCAGAGTTCGGTTCGGTCCTGGCCCTGGCTGATGTCATTGAATTTCCAGGACCAGTAGACGAAGCGCACCGCAAAGTAGACGAAATACCATGCAGTGACGGTGCCGATAGCGAAGCACCAGATTTCCAGGAGACGCCTCCGGCGAGGGGAGAGCGCGTTCAGCACGATCGAAACCCGGATATGGCTGCCCCTGCTGAGGGCGTTGGCAAAGGCAAGAAACGATGCGGCGGCCATGAAGTAGCCGGCATACTCGGGCGCGCCCGGAAAGACCTCGCCGGTCCAGCGCGCGAGCATCTGGATCACGATGAGGCCCAGAATGGCAATGAGGCAACACGCGGCAAGAACACCTGCCGCAACGTAGACCGAATCAAGGGCACGGCGGACAAGCGTCATGGCGGCTCGCCGTCACTGACTTCTTTGCGGGCGCGGCGACATCTGCACGATTCCCGCCGCACCAAGTGCATGCTGTGGACCAAGATGCCCTCCGCTCGGGCGCGTCGCCATCCCCGACGCGACTCTCGATGGCCTCTGCGCCCTTGTCGCAACTGAAGGCAACCGTACCGTTCCTGCGAAGATCGCACACGCAAGCCCGCGAGCGGTCAACCAATCCCGGCCAGTCGGGCGATTCACGGAGCGCGTCTCTGCCGACACCTTTCACCTCGCTCAGAATTGGCGTGAACGGGCGCGACAGGCGCGCCCGTCCGTCTTGATCACTTCAGCGACATGAACCTGTCGACAATTGCCTGACCTTCGGCGCCGGCGGCTTCAAGCCACTCGGCGGTCATGACCTTGCCGATTTCCTGCAACTCGGCTTTCATCTGGTCAGAAGCGGGCGCGACCGTCATGCCGCCGTCCCGAAGGCCTTGGAGCGTGAAGCCGGTGTACTCCTTGGCCCTCCAGTTGCCTGCATATTCGGCTAGTCCCGCACAGGCGTTGATGACGTTCTTGTTCTGGTCCGAAACGCCGTCCCAGACTGCGGAGTTCACCAGGACATAGTTGCGCGGCAACCATGCGTCCACTTCGTAGAAGTAGTTCAGCGATTCCCAGACCTTCCGGTCATAGCCAGTGGAGCCCGACGAAACCATCGCGTCAGCCACGCCGGTGGCAAAGGCCTGGCTGATCTCGGCCGCTTCGATCGTGACTGGCAGCATGCCTGTCAGCTCCGCAAGGCGCGAGGTTGCATTGTTGTACGAACGGAACTTGATGCCCTTCATGTCCGCGACCGAACTAACGGCATCGCGAAAATAGAGACCTTGGGGCGGCCATGCGACGGAATAGAGCAGGTGCAGGCCCTGGTCTGCCAAGGTATTCGCGATGGTGGGTTTCGCAGCTTCCCATAGCTTGTCTGCATCGTCGAAGCTTGTTGCGAGGAACGGCACGGAGTCGACGCCGAACAGCGCATTCTCGTTCTGGTGGCCCGAAAGCAGGCGCTCGCCGATCGGCACCTGACCGGTCTGGATCGCACGCTTGATCTGGGCTCCGGGGAAGAGACTTCCGCTCGGGTGGGTCACGATCTCGATCTCGCCTCCCGTGCCGGTCGTCACGCATTTCGCGAACTCGGCACCGGTCACCGAGTGAAAGTTGGAGCCGGAATAGGCCATGGGCATATCCCACTTCTCGGCCACGACCGGCGTTGCGGTCATGGTTAGGGCGACAACGCCCGCAGCCAGGAAAGTCATTGAGTTGGACATCTAGACACCTCATCATTGGGGGTTATTTTGCAAATTCACAGATTGAAGGCCGTCACGCTTCGGGACCCTTGACGACCTTGACAGGACGGGGAACGAGACCGGCGAGCACTTCCGGCGTGAGGGGCATGATGAACTCCTCTTCGATCTCGGCCATCTTCAGGTGATAGCAGTGTGGCTTGACAAGCGATTCCTTGACCATGGCCCTCTCCATTTCCAAGTTTTCCTCGGCAGCCTCCCGACTACCGGTTCAATGAACGGTCGAAGTTATCGATGCCGGGCGCCGCAATCGGCATTCCGGCCCAACTCGGGAAGCCGAGGACTGCGACCACCCTGAAACACGTGCCAATGGTCAAGGACAGCATGATCGGCGTGCCGATCGAGAAGATCGCAAGGCTTCCAGCAGCCCATCCACCTAAGTGATGCTCGATGCCCGCCTTGCAGCGCCATAGATGCACCAGTCTCCGCGCGAGCACCAGCAGTAAGCCGAGGTTGCCGAATGGAATCCTCAAGTGCTCCACCACCGAATCTCCCCAAAATTGAGAAGACGCTAACCCGCGTCACCGCGGCTTGCAAGCGACGGTGCACGACAAAATCGTTCGGACTTCCAGGTGATCACGAGGGCACCGAATTTTGCACCTTTGCCTTGAGGAATGCACCTTCGCCTTGAGGAAAATAACTGGACAAGATTGCAGGGCACGATCCTTGTCCCGCGATCTCCGAGCAGGACAGTCCACATGGCACGCTTCGACGCGCTCATCGAAGCCCGCGACCGGGCCAGGGAGGAGTTCCAGACGATCGGCGACATGCGTCCGGGGTCCTTGCAGAAGAGAGGTGCAGGCGTTGAAATGGAGCCTGTCGTAGCATTCAAGCTCCAGCGTCACGTGATCCTTGAGTGCCTTTCCGCCGGAACGAGCCAAGATCATGTCCTGGACTCCGGTCAATGGGTTCCCCACGCGGCGCTTTGCGGCGCCGGCCAGGCCACGTGGCTCAATCAGGCGGGTCAGGCCGCGGAGCGGAACAGCGACCGGAGTCCTTCACCACGCCGACGACCCGTCTCGTCGGTCTGAGGCAATGCCTCGCAGGTTCTCCTGGATGGATCACGTCGGACGACGTGCACTTGCGTATCGTGCAGGGGAATAGGGGGTCAGTTCAAGATTCGGTTGTCTTCCCGTGATGAGCTGCGAGACCAGGCGACCCGTCCGGGGTCCGCCCGTCAGTCCCACGTGATCGTGGCCGAAGGCCATCAAGGCCCCTGCGACGCCCGGCACAGGGCCGATGAGCGGCGTGCTGTCAGCGACGGAGGGGCGGTGCCCCATCCATTCGACGGTTTCCTTCCAGGCGATGCCCGGCATGGCTTTGCGAATCTGTCTCTCGAGCAGCCTGAAAGGTGCCCGCGACGGTGGCGCGTCCAGGCCGCCGAACTCGACAATGCCGGCAAGCCGCAGGCGGCCTTCCATGGGAGTTGCCACGAACTTGGCGGCGGCAATCATGACCGGTGACCGCGGCATGATCGTGGGTTCCCAGAGCTCCAGATGGTATCCCCGCTCGCTCTCCATTGGCACCTTGACCCCGAGCTTTCGGGCCAGCGGTCCGGACCATGCGCCCGCCGCGAGGACGGCCGAATCGCACCGGACCGTCTCGCCGTCGACGCGAAGGCCGGTGACCTGCCCATTCTCATGGACGACGTCCGTGACCTCGCCGATCAGGAGTCGCGCACCCCTGGTTTCGGCATGTCGTGCCAGGTCCTCCACGTAGCGACCAGGATCGCTGATCCGCCCATGGTCCGGGCATCGGACTCCGAAGCCGATCGACGGGCCAAAGGCGGGATCGTATTCGCGCAATGCCGTGTCTTCGAGTTCCTCCCACGTGTATCCGTGTTCCGCCCGAATCCGCCAACCCAACGAATCGCTCTCGAAATGGGCACGGTCGCGATAGAGGAAGACATAGTCTGCGGGGCAAATCCATTTCTCGGCGCCAGTGTCCTTCGCCAAGGCCTGGTGCTCGGCCAGGCTGTCGCCCACGATTCGCGCCATCGCCGCCGCCCGCCTGCGGACGTCGCTTGCATTCGCGTGGCCCAGAAAGCGAGTCAGCCAGGGAAGGAGGCGCGGCAGATACTGCCACTTGAGAAAGAGCGGCTGGTCACGACCGAGGAGCAGGCCGGGCACGTTTCGGAGCAGTCCCGGCACGGACACCGGGATGATGCCGTTGGATGCCAGGACACCGCCGTTGCCGTGGCTGGCGCCTTCGGCGGGTCCCCTCCTGTCGATCAGGATGACGTCGTGCCCGTCGCGGAGGCACCAGATGGCAGTCGATACGCCGACAATCCCTGCGCCAATGACCGCGACTGTCTTTCGGGGTTCTTCCATATTTTCAGCACCTCCGCCGCCCTGGGTGCGGAGCCTGCAACAGCGCAGCGTGGTCCGCAATTTCTTTCCGGCAATGCCCCGACTGATCCGGAACGAACTTGCAGGCAGACGCCGAGACACCTTGCGCCGTTGTCAGTGGCTGGCCGCCCGTGTGCCTGAGATGCTGGGTCATGTTGTAGCCAAGCCCGGACGGCGAAGGACAGTCCGCTTCCCCGGCAGGCGTGACTGTGCGGGCCTCAATGCACGCGGTGTTGTCAGGTTCACGCTATCCGAACCATGTTGTCCAGGCGACGGCACAGCGCATCGCTCGCCATAGCGTTGAGGCCGGATCCGCTCCATGCTTCATTGCCGGACAAAGGTGGATAAACTTGCAGGCAATTGGCAGCAGCGAATCGCGATGTCCGGGAAGAGGCAACGGCCATGATCAAGGGCGGAAAATCGGTCTACGGGGCTTCGGTGGGCATCCTCATGCTCGAAGCCCGGTTTCCGCGCATCCTGGGCGACATGGGCAATGCGGGCACGTGGGGCTTTCCGGTGCACTACAAGGTCGTGCGCAATGCGTCGCCGGGTCGCGTGGTCCGGCAGGGCGCGAAGGGGCTGCTGGATGCCTTCAGGATCGCGGCGCAGGATCTTGAGGCGGACGGCGTGGACGGAATCACCACGAATTGCGGGTTCCTCTCGATTTTCCAGGAAGAGCTGTCTGCAGCTGTCAACGTTCCCGTGCTGACCTCGTCGTTGATGCAGCTTCGCGCGGTCAACGCGCTCCTGCCTTCAAGCCGCCGAGCGGGCATCCTTACCGTCTCGCGTTCGTCCCTGACCGAGGCGCACCTGGCTGCCGCAGGTGTGCCAGAGGGCACGCCCATCGGCACGACCGAGGGCCGTGCGCATTTCACGGAAGCCATCCTGGGCAATTCACCTGAACTCGATCCGGTGATGGCCGAGGCGGACAACGTGGGCGCCGCTGAAGACCTAGTTGCGGAACATCCCGACACAGGTGCAATCGTGCTCGAATGCACCAACATGACGCCTTACGCGGCTGCGGTCCGAAACGCCACGGGACTTCCGGTCTTCTCGCAAGTGAGCTTCGTGAACTGGTTTCAGTCCGCGTTGTCCCCACCGGACTGGCCCCGCAGGACCTGAGAAACATGTGCGCATCGCGCGTCGGTCGTTCGTTGCCGAATCGCGCCCTGCGAGCGTTCCGAACGAGCGCGTGACCGGCCTCGCGCAGGAGTGTTTCCCGAAGGAAACGCACTCTTCGGGCCGGTGACCGACACGCAGGCGAAGGCGGTCCGGGACCGGATGGACGCGCGCCCGAGGAACGCGCTCGGCTGCCTGAACCCGGCCGAGGCGTTCCGAATGGCACGGCCTCCTTGACGAAACCGCACCGGACCGTACGGAGGGCGCGGCTATTCTTCGTCGCGATGGGATTTCAGCCTGTTCCGGAGCAGGATGTCGGTGGCCGAAGGCCGGGGATCCCCATCGCCAGGCCACTTCCTCCGCTCGGGCTGCGCCTCCGTTCAGGAATGGCCAATGTCGCGCTTCGGACTGCCTCACGATCAAGCAACAAACGCAACATTTCTCGGGCGCGGATCAAAAATGTTCTTGCTTTGTTTCGATGATTCGGGTATGAGCGGCGCGACGCGGGGAAAGGACGAAATCCAAGTCGGAACATCGCGTTGATGGACGTTTGCGTGTTCGGCTTCATGCCATGCACGTTTCACGGCAACTTGGGCCGTTTTCGGGCGACGATGTTGCGCTCGTTGCGGAATAAATCAAGTGGCAGTGAGAGATCCGGGAAGCCGTTTGCCTTTGTGAACGCAGCAGATCCCCGGCCCTGCCCAGGCGCGTTGCCGGCACGCGTGTGAACGCGGTGCCGGACCGACGGGCCTTGGTGCGCGGGTGGCGTCATCTCCGCCGTCGGAGGTTGTCACGGCACCGGCACGTTGATAGGCGGAGCCTTGGCATGTTGATGACCAAGCAATGCATTTCCCGTGCAATTGACGAGGCGGCGCACTTTCAGAGTGGTGTTTCACTTTTTTCTGCCAGGAGAGTAACAGCCGTTCAGTTGGACTGCGACATCCTGACCGGCAGTGTCCAAGGCAGCGGCGGAAGCCCTTTTCCGGTTCGAGTTCGACTGCATGCCGACTCGAATGGCCGCTTGTCTGCGGTAGATGGCATCTGCACCTGCGACGTCGGATACAATTGCAAGCACGTCGTTGCGGTTCTTCTCGAATTTGCACAGCGGAGTCCTGATCCTGCCCTCGCCACCGCAACCAGAGATTTGGCGCCCGCGCTGCCTGGCTTCGGTCGGCAGGAAATGCCCGGCGAAATCACGGCATGGCTCGCAAGCCTGGACGAAGGGAAAGGCGCCTCAGCCGCGACATTGTCGCCGACGACATCCAGCGATGCCATATTCTATGTCTTTCGGCGAAGTCATGATCATGCAAGGGCCGAGATTGCGTCGTTCAGGGCCTACGTGAAGAAGGACGGCAGCATCGGGAAGAACGTCCGCGAATTCAATCCGCAGCTCTACGGCGCCGGCGGTGCGGGCATCACGCAGTCAGATGCCGCCATCCTGGCGCAATTGGCGTACTTCTCCACCGTTTCGTACCCGACCCGCCAAGACTGGCCGGGCGGGGAAACGCTGGAGCGGCTCTTGCAGGAGGTAATCGCGACCCGTCGCGCGCGATTCCGTGACATCAACGGTCCGAGCCTGACTTGGGCGGAACCCAGAGATGTCGGCTTTGAATGGGTGCTTGACGCCCTGGGCAATCAGAGCCTGCAGGCCAGGGACGGGGAGCGGCAGCATTTGGCTGCCCTGCCGTTTCCAGACCCGGTCTTTGTCGATGAAGAGTCCGGCCTGACCGGTTTCGCGCGCACGTCACTTCCGCCCGGCGTTGCGGCGGCGCTCGCACGCGCTCCGACGGTCCCGGCAGAATCAGTCGCGCCCCTGGCGGACATCCTGGCGCGGCGACTGGGCGACGCGGTGCCTCGTCCCCAGCCCGTCGCGGTGCACGAAAGGGCCGACCTTGCGCCGACGATGACCTTGAAGCTGTTCGGGCACAGTCGGAAGCAAAGGGTGAACGACACTTGGTGGAGCCCAAGAACCCGAACCGGACATGAAACCGTGACCTATCCCTGCATTCGTGCCGAGATTCGTTACGCGGGATGCAGCGACCCCATGGTTCCCGCTGCGGGACCCGACATTCGGTATGCCGACAAGGAAGGGGTGCACGTCATTCGACGAAACCGCACGGCCGAGAGGGACTTGCTGTTCGCCCTGGAGGGCATTGCAGCGGAATTCGACGGCGAGTCTCCCGAGTATGCGCGCGTGAGCGGAGGTCAGCTCCCGAAGGCGATGAGCGAAGCGCACGTCATCTTTCCCCCGGTCGTGCCTGGGGACACATACTCCCTTCACGAAGTTCTCGACTTCAACGCCGAGGGGCTGCCCCGACTGCGGGAGCTGGGATGGGAAGTCGACATCAATCCGAGCTGGCCCGCGCGCCTCTATTCCGGAGACGTGAGTTTCCAGACGGTCTTCGAGCAGTCCGACAACGACTGGTTCTCATTGGCATTGAAGCTGGATGTGGATGGCACGGCGCTGGACCTGACAAACACGATACTTCAGGTCGTTGCTTCGCTGCCGCTCGACAGCGCCGGAAACCTTGTCGATGGGTTTGATCTGGACGAGTTCCTCGCGGATTTCGCGTTCTACCTGAACCTTTCCGACGGAACGATGGTCCCGGTACAGGGCGTCGAACTGGCCGGATTCATCGAAGCCTTTCTCGAAGCGCAGGGCCTCACCAGGTTTCACATGGCCGACGCCGGCCGCGCGGCGCGCCTGATCGAGGCGCTGGACGGATGTGGCGCGCCTTGGGACGGCGGGACCGAGATCCTGGAACTCGGCAAACGGCTGCGCATCCTTGCGACCGCGTCGGAGGAGGACCAGCCTGCCTCGCTGAAGGCCGAGCTTCGCCCGTATCAGGCGCAAGGCTATGGCTGGCTCAAGGCCCTCAATGACAGCGGATTTGGAGGCATCCTGGCCGACGACATGGGCCTTGGAAAGACCGTGCAGGCCCTGTCCCTTCTGCTCCATTGTCATGTCGAAAGGAATGCCGACCGTCCGAGCCTGCTGGTGATACCCACCAGCCTCGTCAGCAACTGGCAGAACGAGGCGGCACGATTCGCGCCCGACCTGAAGGTGCTTTGCCTGCATGGAACGAAGCGGCACCAGCGGTTCGATCAGATCGGGGCGCATGACCTGGTCTTGACGACATACCCGTTGATCCACCGGGACCATGACGCGCTCTTTGCCCGCGAATACGAACTGGCGATCCTGGACGAGGCACAGGCGGTGAAGAACCCCGCCGCTTCGGTTGCCAGGCACATCCGGCAGATCACGGCACGGCAACGCATTGCGCTCACTGGGACGCCGCTGGAAAACAACCTCACCGAGCTTTGGGCCTTGTTCGACTGGCTCATCCCGGGGTTTCTTGGCGATCGGAAGGGGTTTGGTGCGGAATATCGCAGGCCGATCGAGCAGCAGGGGGACCGCGCGCGGCAGCGTCTTTTGACCGACCGGGTCAGGCCCTTTCTTCTGCGCCGCACCAAGGACGAGGTCGTGGAGGACCTGCCCCCCAAGACCGTCATTGACGAAACCGTGATGCTGGGTGGCAAGCAGGCCCTGCTCTATGAGAGCGTACGCAGCGCAATGGACGCCCGAGTGCGCGCGGCAATCGCGGAAAAGGGTCTCTCGGGATCGCGCATTACGGTGCTCGACGCGCTTCTGAAGCTCCGGCAGGTCTGCTGCGACCCGAAGCTGGTCAAGCTGGATGCGGCCGCAAAAGTCAGTGAAAGCGCCAAGCGCGACCGCCTTATGGAATTGCTCGAAGAGCTCGTGAGCGAGAACCGCAAGGTCCTTGTCTTCTCCCAGTTCGTTGAAATGCTGCGCCTCATCGAGACAGACGTTCGGAACCGCGGATGGCCCTATGCAATGCTGCACGGCCAGACCCGGGATCGCGCGGCCGTGATCGAGAGGTTCCAGTCCGGCGATGCGCAGCTGTTCCTCATCAGCCTGAAGGCAGGAGGAACGGGCCTGAACCTGACGGCGGCCGACACGGTCATTCTCTACGATCCGTGGTGGAACCCCGCCGTTGAACGGCAGGCGATGGACCGTGCGCACCGGATCGGGCAGGACAAGCCTGTCTTCGTCTACCGCCTCTACAGTGAGAATACTGTCGAAACCGCGATCAAGGCCATGCAGGCGCGAAAGCAGGCTTTGGCCGACGCGCTCTTCGAAGGTACCGGGGGCGGCGCCCTGACCTTGACTGAAGACGACCTTGCGGACCTGTTTGGGGCAACGTGAGTCCCACGGACGCATGTTCATTCAATGTCTCGGCAGATCCTGTCCGCCGTCGGCGGAGTGCATCCATGGCGCTCCTGCCGGCACGTGAGTCCTTGCATCGGCTTCCGATCCGTCCGATGGATGCACCATGCCGTCACAGATGAGGATAGCGCGGTTCAGCTCCGTGAGATATCAAGCCTGGATCTCGTCAGGGCGAACCTCTTTCTCGGCGGCAATGGACGCGGCAAGTCCGACTTGCCGTAAGCCATCGGCTTGGCTTCGGCCCGTCCGGGGAGAGAACTTGGAGATTCCGATATCGGCGCCAAGGGACTACGGTTCGCGCCGCCGGAAGTCATGAAGTCTTCCTTCTACGCAGTTGCCGCGCGCCAGGCAGAGCCCCGTAGATGGGTCGGTTGGCCGGTTGACCTTTGCCAGGTGGACGTTTCGTTAACTGGACGGCCTGAGAAGCTTCATATTCTCCTCGCTGGACCTCTTCCCCTTTGTCTCCTTCCAGGGCATGGCTTGGCGCAAAGCAGCTGCGAGAGCACTTCAGACAGCGCATAGACCGTCTATTTCAGGTCGAGCGTACTGCTGCCTCCCGACCCCATGACACGTGAGATCAGGTGGTCAGTCACGTCGTTGAAGTAGCTGGCCAGTTCGGCATGAAGCTGGCAGTATTCCGGCCATGCCTCGCGATAGAACTCCTCCTCCCGGACGCGCACCATGACCGTGGTGCGGCGTTGCCGCCTGTAACGGTAGGGCCGGACGCCATGCTTGCGACACACGGCGCAGAACTGGTCGACGCACCGGATGTCCGGTGGCGAATGCTGAAGCTCGACCTCGGGCTCCGGCTGCTCTCCCGCCTTGGTCAAGCGTCCCCGAAGCCGTTCGATGGCGACACCGGCAGCCGACTTCACCCCTAGGCTGCCCGCTCTCCGGAACAGCGCCTCCAGCTTGGCAAGTTCCGCTCTCAGTTCGGTGTCTTCAACCATCGCGCGCCTCAATGCCCATCCTCATCCAGCAATGTATGATCGGATGCCTGCCGACAAGGCCGCCAGGTTCCGCACGTTCGACAAGAATCTTCGAGACCATCCGACCTGATCGCAACATTCTGTGGCCAAAGTTGCGAGGCACCCAAAATAAGGTATTGCGCATCCCCTCGAAAGAGGGAATCCATCATCATTGGATTCTGACCTGCACATGCCTCACGTCACCGAACGGGTCGCAGCTTCTCAAAGGATGCAACGAGTGAAGCGTCATATCGAAATCTATCATGGCTCCTGGATTCCGCGGCCAGCAGACGAGTTTGACAATCCTGGCCAATTCGTCTTCTGGGTTGAAACGTCGGAGCACGGCAAGGGAAAGCCGACGCCTGGACAGCACCCCTCCCATCTCTCCGATGCCACCCGTCTGGACAGTTTCCTTGCATCCGACCTGAGACTCGGTCGGGCGGCCGTGGAAGCCGCCTGTCCTGGACCGGGTGCGTTCCGTGCGACAATGCCAAGCGCCAACGGAAAGCCGCTGCCGAGCCTTGAGATGGCCCAGCTGTCCGGCGAATACCTGCCCGAAAGGTTCGAGTGGAACGACTGGGACATCAGCGGGATCGCCCTCGGCAATCCGCTTGCCTTCCTTCGCGAGCTGCAATTCCTTTCGAGTTTTGCCGAAACCGAATTCCGGATCGGTCATGACCTGAATTTCTGGATCAAGTACGCCCAGCAGTTGCGCGCAATGGTCCGCCAGCACCAGTTCCTGCCCGTCATGAAGTGCCGCCAGCCCAGGAAGGGCCGTACGCAGCCAAAGTACGTGGCCGGATGGGCTCCGGCCGACAGTCTCTATGAGCGCAACCTGCACGAGTTTGCCGCCGCGATGCCTGCCGTGTGCACGCTCGTAGGGAGCGAAAGGAACGGGCGCACGAACGGCAAGGCCCCAGTGTCGATCCTCGACCGAACCGACCTGCTGCGGCAGTTTTCCGAGCAGCAGGTCGACATGCTGGTTTCCGGCACCCCTTTCACGAAGTCGTTCCTGAATCCGCTCAAGGACAGTTGGTTCGCAGGAGCATTGGCACAGACGTTGGAAAGCCGGGTTTCGGCGGGAATCGATCCCCCGAGTCCTGACGAAGCGGATGTCGCCAGCTGGCTTGCGTGGCAGAGGAAGATTCTCGGCCAGGCACAGCGCACGGGATTCTCGCTTGGATTTCGCTTGAGCCAGGACGAAGGCAGCAAAGACGATCGTTGGCGCATCGGGTTTTTCGTGTCCTGCAACGAGGACCCATCTCTTTCGGTGGACCTTTCGGAATGGTGGCCGATGTCTGAACGTAAGAAGGGCGACTGGCAGAAGCGCTTCGGTCGGCAGTTTGAACGCAATCTGCTTGTCAGTCTTGGACAGGCCGGACGGATCTGTCCCTTGCTCTGGCAGGGCATGGAAACCGCGGCGCCGGCCGGGGTCGAAATAGACCTCGACACGGCATACGAATTCCTGAAGGACGATGCACTTGTGCTTGAATCCGCAGGTTACCGCATCGTCCTGCCGAGTTGGTGGACGCCGAAGGGACGCCGACGGGCGCGTTTGCGTGTCAGGGCCAGCGGTGCAGGCAGCCAGCCCCAGCAGGCAAGCCCCGCTTCAGGACTGCTGAACCTGGATTCCCTGGTCCAGTACGATTACGAACTCTCCATAGACGGCGAACCGGTGACCGAGGACGAGTGGAAGACGCTGCTCGAAGCCAAGTCGCCTCTCGTGAAGTTCCGCGGCGAATGGATGGAGATCGACCATCGGCGAATGTCCGAGACGCTTGAACTCTGGCGGAACCGGGAAGGGGGCGCTGGCGTAGAATTCAGCCAGTTGATCAAGGACATGGCTGAAGCCGACCCCGACACTGAGGAGTTTGTCTTCGATGACGTCCTGGGCGAAGTCCTCAAGGGCCTGCAGAGTCTGGAGAGCATTGAACCCATGGACAACCCTGCCGGGATGTGCGGCGACCTGCGAGCTTACCAGAAAGCGGGGCTTGCATGGCTGGCGCGGCAGGAACGGCTCGGCCTGAACCCGTGCCTGGCCGATGACATGGGCCTGGGCAAGACCGTCCAGTTGATTGCATTGCTGCTTCACGAGAGGCAACATGATGGAAGGGCGCCGGATTCCGGGATCCAGCCCACGCTTCTGGTTGCCCCGACATCCGTGCTCAGCAACTGGAAGAGGGAAGCGGAGAAGTTCGCGCCCAAGCTGAAATGTCACATTCACCATGGCCCGGACAGGGTTCGCGACCGCGCAGACTTCGCCAGGTCGGTTTCGGGCCTCGACCTGATCGTGACATCTTTCAACCTCGCCCGCTCGGACAAGGAAACTCTCAATGCCGTGCGATGGCGGCGCGTAGTCATCGACGAGGCGCAAAACATCAAGAACCCGAAATCTGCGCAGGCCAAGGCGATCTCTTCGCTTGCTGGCACCCATCGCATCGCCATGACGGGGACGCCGATCGAGAACAGGCTTATGGACATGTGGTCCCTGTTCCGGTTTCTCAACCCCGGCTACCTTGGCACGGAAGCGCAGTTCAGGCGCGCTTACGAAGTGCCGATCCAGCGGGAGAACGACCAGGTCCGCGCCCGACAACTGCAGCAACTGGTCCAGCCGTTCATTCTCCGTCGCCTGAAGTCCGACAAGTCGATCATCGACGACCTGCCCGACAAGGTCGAACAGAAGGTCTACTGCAACCTTACCAAAGAGCAGGCATCGCTGTACCAGGCCGTGGTCGAAGACGTTGAGGACAGGATCGCGGAGTCCGAGGGGATGGCCCGGCGCGGGTTGATCCTGTCGACGCTGATGAAGCTGAAGCAGGTCTGCAATCATCCTGCGCAATTTCTCCAGGACGAAAGCGCCTTTGACGAAAGCCGTTCGCACAAGCTGGCCCGCATGAACGAAATGATCGAGGAAGCCCTGGTGGAATCCGCCAGCCTTCTTGTGTTCACTCAGTTCACCGAAATCGGCGAGCGGCTGGAAGCCCTGTTCCGGGAACGACATTCATGCCCTGTGCATTACCTGCATGGCGGCACCACCAGACGACGCCGGGAGAAGATGATCGAGAGCTTCCAGGATCCGGATTCGCCCGCCGGGATCTTTGTTCTGTCGCTGCGGGCGGGGGGAGTCGGAATCACGCTGACTCAGGCAAGTCATGTCTTCCACTTCGACCGTTGGTGGAACCCGGCGGTCGAGGACCAAGCCACGGACCGCGCCTACAGGATCGGCCAGCAGAAGACGGTGTTCGCACACAAGATGGTCACGCTGGGGACGCTGGAAGAGCGCATCGACGAAATGATCGAAGCGAAGAAGGCTCTTGCCGAGAACATCGTCGGCGCCGACGAGAACTGGCTGACGGAGATGGATAACGACGCATTTCGGCAGTTGATCTCCCTGAATCGCCAAAGCATTGTGGAGGCTTGATCATGGCCAGGATGACCCGGACCTGGTGGGGCGAGATCTTTCTTGGCGTCCTGGCAATGAGCATGGACGAGGGTCGACTCAAGCGGGGTCGGGCCTATTCCGGCCCGAGCCGGCTCCTGAAATTCTCCATCAGCAAGGGTGTGGCCAGGGCCACCTTGCGTGGCAACATCAATCATTATTTCGGTATCTACGAGGAGCCTCGATACAAGGTGACAGTGAAGTTGCGACAGTTCACCTCGGCCGAATGGCACGGGATCTCGGAGATGATCTCCGGCAACGCCGCCTGCCTGTCCCAATTGCTCATGAACGAAATGCCGACGGCGATCGAGAATGCATTTTCGGATTCCGGCAAGTCCCTGCTGCCAAGGTCACGGGACGACCTCATCAGCAAGTGCTCGTGCCCCGACTGGGCTTCGCCCTGCAAGCACGTGGCAGGCGTCTACTACAAGATCGCCTCGTTGCTTGATCGCGACCCGATGCTGCTCTTCGAGTTGCGCGGTCTCGAGTACTCCATGCTTCGCGAAAAGCTCGCAAGTTCGCCCTTGGGGCAGGCGCTCATCGACGAGCAGACCGAAGAGGAAGGGTGCCTCGACCTTCCCGCGCACCGCTACACCCAACCGAGTGAAACGCCCGCAGCAGGCATTGACGTCAAGTCCTATTGGCGAGGTGAACAGCCGCTTCCATCGGTTGACGCGTTGAGCGGATCCCCGCCGACGCCTGCCGTTCTGGCCAAGAAAGGAGGAGATCTCCCGGCGTTCTGGCACCTGGACCGGTCCTTCATCGGAGTCATGGAGGACGTGTGCGCCCGCGTTGTGCAGAAGAACCGGAATTCCCTGTAGGCAATCCGGGAAACCGCGCTGCGCGCCTTGTCGCCATCGAGCGTCAAGCACTGCCTCACGCTCAAGCAGCAGGCGCAACATTTCTCGGGCAAGGACCGAAGACGTGCATTCTTCTTGCCCTGTTTCGATGGTGCGGGCATGCATTTCGCGGCGCGTGAAAGAGACGAAGTCCAACTCGGGTCATCGCAAAGATTGACGCTTGCGTGTACGGCTTCGTGCCTTGCACGATTCACGGCAACTTGGGCCGCTTTCCGGCGGCGGGCGAAGAAGTTGCGCTCATCGCGGAGTAAATCAAGTGTGCTGGCACTTCCACCTGTCGTACCGGTCCCATCGGCGGCTGACCTTGAAGTGCTCAACGATCAGCCGAGAATCGATACCTGGGCAAGATTGACATTCCATGACGAAAGATCGGACGACATTTGCGTCGTGCAGCGCACGCTGACCGTTGGTACGCGTGGCAAGATCAGCATGACCGTAACCGGCCTCGAAGATTTGGGCTTGCCGGACCTCGCCGTCGAAGCGGGGACATTGATGCCGGGCATTGCGGCCCAAATGCGCTTTGACGAAAAGACCACCTTTGCCGATGCGATTGCTCAGTTGACAGGTCTCAAACCACTAGAGGACTTGGGACACCGGTCGCGAAGAGTGGTTAGGCGGAACTTTACCGGCCGCGAAGACGGTTTCCGCCATGCGTGACTGGGGTTTCGGCCGGAATCAGGCTGTCACGCTTATGTAAGCGTCCCGATCCGGGTCCATCCCGAGCAGCTCGAACGCCCTTTTCTGCAGCTCGGTCGGCTCGGAGGCCAGCAGGAACCGGCTGTCGGGCCGTCCGGGAATGGAGGCGTGGTTCAGCGTCAGCGTCCCGAGGTCGGCGAGCAGCGTCGTGAGGCTGTGGACCGGAAGCCCGTCCGGGGTCCTCTTGTCCGCCGCCTTGGCCCTGGCGCTCTCCGAGACCCTGGCGGGCTCCACCGGGGAGCTCCGTTGCGCCCGGGCGCCCTCGCGGTCGTCGTCCTCGAACAGGATCGGGGCCAGGTCCCGGCGCATGTGCCATTCCACGTGGTACGCAAGCATGCAAAGGAACACATGGGCGCGGACGTGATCCTCCGACCAGACGTGCACGGGCCGGATCCGCAGCCGCGAGGCCTTCATCGTCAGGAACGCGCGCTCCACCCGCGCGAGACCCTTGTACGCCTCCACCGCCGCCTCCGGTCCGAGCGACGCGGAATCCAGGCTGGTGCGGATCACGTAGACGCCGTCGAGCCGCGCCTCGGCGGCGATCCGGGCCTCGCGGCGGCGCCAGGAGATGCCGCCGTCCGTGACGTCGATCTCGAAGTGCTTCCCGACCTTGCGGCGGTTGGCGTCCCGGCCCACGCGGCGGTCGATGGCCTCGCGCCCCTTCAGCCGGCCCGAGCGCACCGACGCCGCGATCGCCTCCAGCGCCTCCTCGGTGGCCTTGAGCAGGTCCTCCCGCTTGCGGGCCCGCTCCTGCCGCAGCCTCGGGTTCAGGCACACCATCAGCCGCTCGCCGGGGAAGTCCGGGCCCGTGACCTCCGCCACCGCGTCGGGAACCAGCGCCTCCGGCTCCAGCGGGGCCGGGCCGCCGTCCGCGCCCTCCCTCAGCAGCTTGCGGATGTCGCCCGTCTTCAGCGCCGAGATCCAGTCGAGCCCCGCGGGCTCGAGGTCCTCCCGGATCCGCGCCGTCGTCAGCATGCCCCTGTCGCCCACCAGCGCAACGCGGCCGATGCCGAAGCGGGAGCGGACCTTGTCCACCTGGCTTGCCACCGTGGACGGGTCCCCGGCGTTGCCGGCGAACACCTCCACCGCCACCGGGCAGCCGTCCGCCGCGCAGAGCAGCCCGTAGGTGACCTGCATCTTGCCCCTCTTGCCGTCGCGGTTGTGGCCGAAGGCCGCCAGCGGGCATTTCCTGCCCTCCAGGTAGCTGGAACTGACGTCGTACAGGATCAGCGTGTTCCCGCCCTTCAGGTGCCGGTTCGCGAGGCTCCGCTCGATCCAGGGCTGGCGCGCCAGCAGCCAGTCGAGCATGTCCAGCATCTCGTTGCCGGTGACGGGCCCGAGCCCGAGCAGGGTGCCGAGGCTCGTCGACGCGGTCTCCGGATCCAGCGCCCTGGCGGTGGCCAGCTTGGAGGCGGGGTCGATGATCCGCGCGGCGACGGCGGCGAGCGCGAGGTCCCGGCTCCGCTCCTTCCTGCGCCCGATGAGGCGCCTGAAGCCGAGCCGCCTCATCGTGCCCAGAACGGCGGCGACATGACCGTGGGGAAGCGAGCGGCGGATCGCGAAGGCCTTGCGGGGGTCGTCGAGGACGAGCCCGCCCCTGAGCACGGCGCGGAAGCCGTCGACGACGGCGGGATCGAGGCCGGAGAGGTTGGCGACGGTCTTGTGGCGCACGCGCCGTCCCTCGCACCAAGTCTTCCTGAGGAGGACGGCCCTGGTTCCGTACTGGTTGGGGATGACGTCGATTCGGATGGACATCCTGCTTATGTAAGTTGTTTCCTGCCTGCTGATTCATCCTGTAGGATCACATGCGGCCCATGTCAAGGGCTTTCTTATGTAAGTATGAATCCACTCATCTGCATCCCGCCAGCAGCGGGAAGCCGTTGCGTTTCAGCGCGTTGGACGAGCAAACGGCCGGATGACCGGCTGAAAGTTCCGGTTAGGCGGCTCCGAACGACCGAAACTCAAGATACCCAATCCCAGGCTGCAACAAAGCTGGCTGATTTCAAGAGCAAGAGGCAAAGCATTGTCGATGCGTAGACCGCGCAGCCTGACCTTGGTGAACCAGCTGACCTGATTGCACCGGATGAAGCATCTGAAGAAGACCAGTGCCAGACGACGATCGCGGATACGCGAAAGGGCTTCGAACAATCCAAGAAGATCCTGGAAAGCCGGGCTGAGTCGGTACTGGGCCGTGCCCTGCTATTGGACGATGCCGATGTCTTGCTCCGGCAATTGGCCGGTACGTCCGACCTGCTCAAGCCAGCCGCGCTCAATGCATTACTCTCAATTGTCATCACCAAGAGTCTGGGTGCTGTTTCTGACGAACACGCCGACGCCGCGTTGGACCCTCGTTGATGAGATGGTCGCCCGCGCGAACGCGATTTCAGGACGACTACGCAACAAACAGGAAGCGGCCAACAGGCAACTGCATGGCACCGCGAACACCACAGCGATACCGATGTGGAGAGCTGCCCAGTGTGCGGTACCAACCTGAACGAGGTGCCGTCAGATGCTGTTCTCGATAAGGACGTCAAAGAAGCACTACGACTGTGTGGCGAGGTCGACGCCGACGCAGCCAAGGGTGCTGAAGAGTGGGAACTCGATGCTGCCCGCGAATTCCTGGAAAGGCTGCCCGAAACACTGCAGGCGTTCGCAAACAAAGCTCCAAAGACAGAATTGTTGCAGATATACAGAAAAGCCTTCGTCGAAGAGCTTCTTGCGGAACGCGGCTTCGGTGGCGTCTTGCAACCAGTGAAAGAAAATGCGGCCGCGGTGTGGGAACTCGCGATCTCGGAGCATCCGTTACCCGCTGCGCCCGAATTGGAGCTTTCGGCGTGGCCGGAAGAGTTCGACGAGGGAACGCTGCCAAGACGAACCGCAAATGTCGAACGCGTAGTAAGGCTGGCGAAGCATCGAACGGAGGGCGCTGTCGTGAGACGAGGGATTGGCCGTTAAGTTCATGACATAAGGGTGGCAAGCGGGTGCGTTTTTGCCAGGTCGTGGAGCTGCCCTGACAGGGTACGTCGGTGAGAACGCGGCGAGAGAGTCGGGAAGCCGGCAAGACTAGGACTGTTCTGGTCCGCGAACTGGGCGCATCAATTGTAGTTGTAGACATTGAGAGCAGAGCACACGACGTACCGCAACGCACCAAAGGAATCAGCGAGCAGTTGATCGGCATCGTCAAGGTGCCTCCTGTCAGGAAAGTCGTTGTCGTGGTCGAGCAGAACTTCCCGCAACGATCTTGTTTCTTCAGGGACCAGGGAACGCTTGAAGTTCTCGAAATCGTGATTCGGCTGGTCCTGCAGGTTTCCTGACATGCCCTAGTCGCAGGAGATTGATACAGGGCTACCGCCATATTCCGCAGAAATCTTGATCGCATCCCACAGCTTTGCCAATCTCAATCCATGTTCGACCGACGAGTGGTTCTGCATACGCCCTGCGCGAATGTCCATGAATGCCAGGAGCGGGTTATTGACGATCTCACTTTCGGCGCGATCGATTGTACCGTCTGGAGAGACGATTTCGCGCCATCGTCCCCATGCATCGATTCGGACTGATACGTTCGTATAGTACAGCGAGATATGCGACGCGCAACGGAATGGCGCATCTCCAACAAGGCGGATCTGTTCCAACACGGCGCGCGATCTCGAGAGGTCCGTGTTTCAGCTCCAACCGTTCTTCGGCCTCGATTCAAGGCGTGCTTGCGATGCCCGGTCGGCATGGCTGGCGTCCCTGAGCGCGGATTCATGGCTCGACGGAGGGTCCGGGCATCGTCCGGGCAGGCGTGACCGCCCCCCGGTCTTTCCCGAGGGCGGCGGTCGCGGCGGACGGCGCTTTCAGGCGGCTTCTGTCCGCGGCCGCGTGTTTCCGGTCATCCGGAGCATGTCGAGCACCCGCCTCGGCTTCCTGGCCATGGCGCGCATCGCTTCCGCGACCTCCAGCCCGCGCTGCCTGATCAGGCCGATGGCGAAGCGCCTGAACAGCGTCGTGTTCGCCGGCCCGTGGCCGGTGCGGATCCGGCTGCGGTCCTCGTCGAAGCTCCAGTCAAGGACATGGTGAGTGGCCTCTATGCGCCAATGGCCGCGGTTCAGCTCCAGCAGATGCCGTAATGGGGCGGCGAATCAGGCTGGCGCAGGTCGGGTTCGAAAGGTCGTTGGTCTGGTGTCGTTGTCCTTGCCGCACACAACATGTGCTATTGTGAGCGGCGGAGGCGTTCCGGAGGGAACGCTTCTCGATCACATTGCAACAGAAAGGACAACGACAATGGAAATCTTTATCGGACTGGACGTGTCGCTGGCAAGCACGTCGGTTTGCGCGATCGGCGCCAATGGGAAGACAGTGAACGAAGCAAAAGTGCCTTCCGATCCCGGATCGCTCGCCGGGCACATGCGCGGGCTGTCTGGAAACATCGTCGCGGTCGGCCTGGAGGCCGGCCCTCAGTCGCAGTGGCTTCACAAGGGACTCAGCGAGGCCGGGTTCGAGACCGTGTTGATGGAGACGAAGCGCGTGAAGTCCGCGCTGAAGTCGGCCCCGGTCAAGACGGACCGGCGGGACGCTGAAGGCATCGCGCAATTGCTGCGCATAGGCTGGTTCCAGCCCGTGCACTGCAAGTCGGTCGCGTCCCAGGAGAAGCGGGCCCTGCTGACCTCGCGCAGCGCGCTGGTGGAAGGCCTGACGCGGCTCGAGCTCTCCGTGCGCGGCATCCTTCGCAACTTCGGCCTGAAGCTCGGCCGTGTCTCGAAGGGCCGCTGGGAGGAACGGGTCCGGGACCTGACCGCGGACAACGCGATGCTGTCGGACGCGGTCGGGCCGATCCTGCGGCTGCGCAGGCAGATGCGGAGCGAGCTGGCCATGATGACGAAGAAGGTCAGGATCCTCGCCAGGTCGGACGCCACGTGCCGGCTGCTGATGACGATGCCCGGTGTGGGCCCGGTCACGGCTCTGACCTTCGTCACCGCGGTCGACGACCCGTCCCGGTTCCGAAGGGCGAGGGACATCGGCGCCTGGGCGGGGCTGACGCCGAAGCGAAGCCAGTCGGGGGAGCGAGACGTGTCGGGCGAGATCACGAGGGCCGGTGACGTCGCGCTGCGCACGGCGCTCTTCCAGGCCGCCACGTCGATGCTGCACCACGGCAAGAGGATGAGCTGGCTGAAGGCCTGGGCGCTGCGCGTCGCGGGGAGGCGTGGCCAGAAGCGCGCCACGACCGCGCTTGCCCGGCGCATGGGCGTGGTGCTTCTCCGGATGTGGCTGGACGGGACGGAGTTCCGCTTCGCCCGCGCGGCGGCGATGTCGCCCGATCCGGCATGAGAATCGCTGCATCGGATCCGCAGCCTGTGATGAAGAGGGAAGGAGCGGGCTCCGCCTCCTGAGAGGCGGCCCGTCCACGGACGTCCCCTTGCCGGGACGCGGTCCCCGATGATGTCGTGAAGCGCCTCGTTGCCGAACCGCTCTGTCGCGTTCGAGCACGATCTGCAGATGGACACTCGGGGACCTGATTGGACCAGGCATCATGTAGGCGGCCAACGAGCTGACCACGGACGGAAGGAAGATGCCCGGCGGCGGACGCGACGTGGACCTTCCCGGAAACATGGAGGCAAGGCCTTGGACGAAACCTGAACGGCTTCGACCCCGCCGGGGATTGCCTGGTTCGCCTCGCCAGACTCGTGAGGTCGCTTCGGCGAACCAGGCAATCCCCGGCTCCGGACCAAAAGCCAACGCCGCTCCCGGCATGACCGCCGCGCCCCTTGCCGCCGGCGCCGGAACATTTTTTGCCAGATTCGGGCCTTGTGGCCGCTCATGCACAGGATTCGGTGCTTGACGGTGGGGCCCCATTACGGAAGGCGCTTCGGGGAGGCGGCCTCCGGGCCCAGGCTGGTGACCCCGACGGCGGTCTCGGCGCTCCTCTCGCCGGTCTTGACCTCGGTGACCTCGCGGTGCACGGCGAAGACCTGCCCGACGCCGGGGAACCTGACGTAGTCGTTGATCTCCGACGACACCCAGATCGAGCGGCGCTCGAGGCGGCCGTGCTCGGGCTTCCCGCTTTCCTGGACGAAGTCCGGGGGGCGCTCCGCCATGGCCTCGTCCATCAGGAGCCGGATGTCATCCATCAGGGTCTTCTGGTTGCCCTTGACCGTGAAGAGGAATGCCGCGCCGCGTTCCAGCAGGTAGTCGGCAAGGGCGCGCTGGGTCAGGAGGGCGTCGACGGTGACGACGCGCCCCGCGACCGTGGCGTCGGGAAGCGTGTCGAGCAGCGGGATGATCGTGCCGATCTCGTTCGTCCGCTTCTCCTCCTGGTCCGCGCCGGCTCTCATGCCGACTTTTTTTTACCGTGGTGGGCGCCGGTGTCGTGGCCCACGATGCCGAGCACGTGCGTCTGGCGACCGTCGTCGTCGATGGCGCCGCGCATCGTCTTCCCGTCGATCGCGAGCGCGCTGTCCGTCCCGCCGTTGGCCGCGGTCCACGCCCGAAGCGCGTCGTCGAGCTGTCGCGGGTCGACCCGGACAAGCACGTCGCGGATCACCGTCCGGCTCGGCGGGATGCGGGTCCTGTTCCGGAAGCGCACGCCGAACCGCGCCAGGACCTTGGGGGAGAGGTCGTTGACCCATTCGCTGATCGCCTTGTAGCCGCGGGCGCCGGACAGCGTCGCCGCAAGGGCGAGGCCGAGGACCGAGGGCAGCGTGTGGCGCCGGCCCGCCGCGCGCCGTGGGTCGTCGACGTCCTTGAAGAACGCGGGCATGGACGTCATCTGCTCCGTGCTGAGGGTCACCTTGGGAACTCCTTTCTGCAGGTCGGGTTCGAGATGGGCGTTCCGGAGCCGGGCCCGCGCGTCGCGGCACAGTGGCAGGAGGAACACGCGCTTCGGCTCGGCATGCTCCCGGTAGCCCGTCCCGGCGCGGCCGAAACCCCGGGTGAGCCCGGCCTCGATCCAGTTGGCGGCGCGGTAGACGGTCCCGTGGAAGCGGGCCGGGTCGACATAGGTCTCCAGCAGCAGGAGCTCGTGCCCGAAGCGGGCCGGCCAGTCCCTGACGAGGCGGCGCGCGCACAGCGCGAGCGCCCGCGAGCCGAGGTTGCGCGGGCCGCCCGGCAGGATGAGGAAACGGGAGTTGTTGCTCACGAGGTGCAGGCGGTGGAACCGCACGCCGCGGTCCCACCCGATCCAGCCGTCGCGCGGGCCGCACTTCAGCGCCGGGGCCGAGAAGACCGCCAGCGCCAGCCAGCGCTCGTGACGGTGGACGACGTAGCGGACGGTCTCGCCCATCGCCGGCAGCGCGCCGAGGTAATGATGCTCCTGCAGCAGGCTCCTGAAGCGGGACTCCTCGCCTCCCGCAACCGCGCGGACGGACACCTCCGACAGATCCATGGCGCCGCTCCCTTCGCCGATTCGTTGCGAATCAGGCGTAACAGGAAACGGGCCGGGAGTCCAGAAACAGGGTCAATCCATTGGCCGGGAACGCGAAACTACGCTGGAACGGATCCGCCCTGGCATCTCCAATGGCGTTGAAAGTGACGAGCGCCCCGCCTTTCAGCCGAGCGGCCACTACGCCTACGATTTCCACGAAGTGTCCCCGGCAATCCGAGTACGCGGATACGCTGTCAAAATCTGAATCCGCCAACATGCACACGGTGTTCATCATGTGAGCGCCCGTATCGAACATGAACCCACCACCGGAAATTTCTGGATCCTGCTTCCATTGCCCTTTGTATAGCTCAGCCCAATTCTCCCAAATGTTCCCCGAGATGCTCAACAGATCTCCGAACTCACCGGCTGTGGCGCGGCTGCGGATCTCTCTGACCAGTGGCGAAAGGCCACCCTGGTAGGCAACGACTACCGTCGAATTCGTCCGCTTGCGCGCTTCGACAAGATTCTTTGCCTCATCGGCGGTTACCACCATTGGTTTTTCAACCAGCAAGTCCAGGCCGCAATCCATCACGGAGATAGCGCCATCTGCATGGAACTTGTGTGGTGTCGAAAGATACACGGCGTCAAGATCGTTGCTGCAGTGAAGCAGAAGTGCCTGGATGCTGTCGAACAATTTCGGCCACGCTCGGCCGGCCTGGAGACAGAGTTCTGCAAATCTGTCCTGCGCAGCAGAGTCGGTGTCAGCCGCAGCGACAATCGATATGTTTGGCATCTGCAACCAGCTTTTCGCGTACTCGACCGCTTTCAAGCCAGTTCCGACAATTGCCAAGCGCAATGTATCGGGCATCGGCAATGCACCCCAGTTCAATCATAGTTGAAAGCGCATATACGATTCTGAATTTAGGTAACAGAAAGAGGGAGAAGATCCCAAGTCTCCCAAACCGTGATTGAGGCCTGTGCAATCCGGACCGCCAAGGAGTACCCCCTTGTATCGCACGCAGTCATGTGCAGGTTCTGCCCATGTTTGGCAGAGCCAAAGGGCAACCCGCCTTCAAGCTTCCTAGGTTGTTGGACCGGGAGGGGTAGTGCGTGCCTGTCATTGTTCGACATGTCAGGAATCGTCCATGCCCAACAAAACGTTCGATCGGAAAGGCTTGTCCGATGTCAGTTCGCGTGACGATCTGGAACGAAAGCCGCCTCGAGCGGATTCATCCTGAAGTGTCAGCGAATTGCCAGTGCAGAATTGACGGATCGATCCACGACGGGCTTCCAAGGGAAGGAATGGAAGCACATCGAGCCTGCCTCGATGACTTCTACAAGGGCCATGCGGGAAAGCGCTGGAGGCAAAGGAAGTCCTGCTGTGGTGGGGCCACGCAACCCACGAAGAGGTCGCGGATGCACCGGTCGCCCGTGTACGGCTGAGGGTATGAGCCTGATCGTGCTCCATTCCGATCACCAATCAGAGCTCTTTAGGCGGCTCAAGGGAACCATCTGCAAACTGTCGTGGCGTGAACAGCGGGAAGGCGAGCTGGAACGTGGTTGGGCGGTTTCGCCCTCGCATCCCATTGCCGAGGGGTTGCCCCGTATTTCGAGACTCCGCATTCGGAGGTGTATGGTGAGCCTTCCGACTTACGGTCACCAGACAACCTGCTGTTCCTGTCTTGGTTCAAGGGCGGCGAAGTCTTTCGCAGCGGGTGCATGTTCCAACGCGGTCGAGACCGGATTTCCTACTTCGGGCCGGAGCATGAAACACTCCCGGTCTACCGCAATTCCCATGTTCAGCGTGTCAAAGCCAACGTCGCCCGCTGGGCAAGACAGCCACGCAGCCACGCACCAGCGGACGACTCATGGCAACCTGGCATCTGGCCCTTCCCATAGAACTCGCGCAGGGGACTGCGCGCCCCTTGCAATGACAGCCAGCCTGAAGTAGATGGAACACATGGCGAACATGGGCAGGCACCTGGTCAGGAGCCACAAGTGCCGGCTCTACCCGAGCAGGGCACAGGAAGCGGCCCTCCCGGACATTCCCGGGCATTTCTGCGACCTCTGCAACGCGGGCCTCCAGCAGCGGGTCGAGGCATGGAACCGGCAGGGAGTCAGCCTTGGCTACGCGGACCAGGCCAACGAGCTGAAGGCAGTCCGGGACGCGGTCCCGGAACTGGCCGGATGCAGCTGCAGCGCCGGGCAGCAGGTCCTGCGCCGGCTCGACAAGGCCTTCGCCGCATTCTTCCGCCGCGTGAAGGCGGGAGGGACTCCGGGCTTTCCCCGATTCCGCGCGAAGCCGCGGTTCCACAGCGCCGACTTCCGCGTCGGCGACGGGCTGGTCTGCCGGGGCGGAAAGCTGCGGCTCGCCGGGATCCCGGGCCTCGTCAAGGTCCGGTGGCACCGCGAGCTGCCGGCGAAGCCGGTGCACGCGATCGTCAGCCGCTCGAACGGGAAGCGGTTCGTGACGCTGCAGTTCAAGGTGCGGGAGCTGAAGGTTCCGGGCGAGGGGGACGCGCGCCCGGACGTCGGGATCGACGTCGGCCTGAACAGCATCGTCGCGACCAGCGACGGGGCGGCCGTCCCGGCGCCGAGGCACCTGCGCAAGGCGCAGGCGCGGACGCGGCGGCTGCAGCGGGCGCTGGCGAGGAAGGAACGGAACTCGAAGCGCCGCGCCAAGGCCCGCAGGAACCTGGCGCGTCACCACGGCCGCGTCGCCGCCGCGCGCCGCGACTTCCTGCACAAGCTCTCCCACGGCCTGGCTTCCCGGCATCGCGTGATCGCGACGGAGGACCTGAACATGGAGGCGCTGAAGCGCTCGTTTCTCGCCAGGTCGGTACACGACGCCGCGTGGACGCGGTTGCGGGACATGCTGGGCTGCAAGGCTGAAAGCGCCGGTGGCTCCGTGGTCCTTGTCGACCCGCGCGGCACCACCCAGAGATGCAGCGGATGCGGGTGCGAGCCCGACAGGCCGAAGACGCTTGGCGAAAGGGTGCACGGCTGCGACGGCTGCGGCCTTGTCCTCGACCGCGACGTCAACGCCGCCCGCAACGTGCTGCATCTTGTCAAGGGGCCGGGAACCGGCCTTCGGTCGCGAAGCGTGCGGGTTGCCGCGTAGCTTGGCCGAGAAGCCGTCGCCTTCAGGCGACGGAGTGTTCACTCATCCTTAGTTCCCAAATTGTCCGAGACAAATGGGACAATCGCATTCCGCCGAGACGGCGCAAAGCACTTGGGCAGCGCGCCTCTGGAATCCCGTGTCGGGCAAGAGCTGAACCGCATTGAATACCTCCCGCACGTCGTGTCTCGGGCAAGTGTGCTCGGCCTTGACAGGTTGTGCGCTTCCCGTGTGTCAACCATTGGATATGCGAGTCCGGAGTTTTGCCTCCTGGACGACTTCGAACGATCCGTTCGGTGAAATCTGCTCCGGTTGTGGCTGGCGCGAACGTCGGATCACACTCTCTCCAGTTGCATCCGTTGTGGTGACGTGGGTCCGCTAGCTGCGGAAAGCTGACCTCAGACTACGCGCCGCCAACGGCCGCGACCTGGACAATATGTGCATTCGCTTCAAAATGCACGAATGTCCCGCATCAGACGCAACCCCCCCCCATGCCGTGATATCGGGCTGCGACGCGATTGCCGCCTATGGCCGGCCTTGTCGCAGACCTTAGTCCAAGAGTTCCAACCTGGCCTCGAGTGCCACATGATCAGACACGAAATCGCCGTTCTTGCCGTCCAGTGCCAGCCCAAGCAGTTGCACTTTGAACCGGTCCGTTGCGAAGATGAAATCGATCCACCGGACTGACGTCGCGTCGCCCATAAAGTGAGGGCTGGTGTCGGGAAAGGTATTGCGGTTGCGGCGCAGGTCAGTGCCCGCGAACACGTCGCGCAGCCCGAGCGCACTTTCGGTGATGCCGGCAATTGGCGGAGACTCGGGCGTCGCATTGAAGTCGCCGACCAGAAGGATTGCGTCGGTCTGCCAGTGCTCGGCTGCAGTAGTCAGATGACCGATGATCGTTTTGCACTGGGCAAATCGTTCGCGATGTTGCTCGTGGCGAAATGCAAGGTGCGTGTTGGCGACCAGCATCCTTTGCCCGTGATAGTCCAATGCGGTGATCTGCAGCCTTCTTAGCCCGTCGCCTTCGGCCGGCGGCAACATGAAGCTGTCGAATGACAGCAAGGGCAGGCGTGACAGCGTGGCGAGCCCTTCTTCCCTCTCCTCCCACTGGTATTGCGAGGAGTAAAGGCGCGTCATGTCCGGTACCTGCGTGCACAAAAGATCCGATTGCGGGCGACCGGTGGGTGCGACTGGAGACACCTCCTGAAGGCACACGATTTCCGGCTGGGCATGGGACAAGTATCCGTCCAGCCGCCGCATTCGGTCGCGGAAGTCCCAGTTCAGGTTCCACAGGTTCAGCGAGAAGATGTTGAATGCCATGCTGCTTTGTTCCTAGCCTCTTTCCCGGTGGACTTGAGGCTGCGCGCCGAGGGCGGGTTCACTTCGGAGATTCGAAATAGACCGGGTTTGACAATGTGCGTCGAATGGGAGGCGCGTCCGTCAACGATTGTTGGGCACGGGGAAGCTCGATCCTGTTTTCGCACCAGTCCATCAGATCCTTGATCGCCTTCGCCCGGTTCGCGTCAGCAAGGATCTCGGCGCGCAGGAACCTGCCGGGCATCGGCAAACGCATGGTTTCCTTCCAGGCATCGCCTGGAATGAGCTTTTCGGAGACCGGGCCTGCCTCGCCGACCCAAACCAGACGATCGCCAGACGCGCCCGTCACCTCGACCTCGAGGGTGATGTCATCGCTGCCCGTCACCGTGCTCCCCATCGGCTGGCCATTTGCGGTGAAGGCAAGGTGCGGGCCGTTCGGAGACTCGGTGACATATCCATGACCACTCCTTAGCGCCTCGACGACCGCAGGGGCGTCCAGGCAAGGCAGCCAAAGCACGGTTGTCGGCTTGCCCAGCCCGACTGGACCTGGACGTTCCTGTTCTGCCGGCTGATGGTAATCGCTGCCACCGATCAGGGATACCCGTCGACCATCAGCCAGGAACCGATCGTACTTGGCCAAGACTCCGTCGTTGCCGGTTAGCCAGTGGCCGTGAAACACCTCCATGCAATCCATGTCGGGGTAGTCGTAGTCCCACGGGAGCGGTTCCTTGTCGTGGTTTATCGAGAGAATGGCGCCCTGCCGCCTCACTTCGCGCACCAGAGCATCCAGATCGCCGCCATTGCCGAGTCGGAAGTCGACCCACTCGTTGAGGCCGAAGACATTTGCGTGGCCGCGGTAGGTAGTGACCTCCATTCCCGGTATGAAGACCAGGTCTTCAGAACTCCGGGGGCCGAAATACCGCCACTGTGACGTCGTGTTGTGGTCGGTGACCGCAAGGAAATCCAGACCCGCAAGGCGCGCGCTTTCGGCCAGCAATTCCGGCCCGCCGCGGGCGTCGCTGTGATGCGTGTGGCAATGCAGGTCACCGCGATACCAACCCGGGTGTTCAACCCGTGGTGTGGCCGGTTTCGGCATCGCAGTCACGCCACGCGGGGCTGCGTCGGCCATCAGCGTCAGGCGCACCGCCACGCCGCTGTCGGGCACGCGGTGCATCCCAAGCAACAGCTTCCAGGAGCCCGGGGGCATCCATCCAGCGTAGTATCCGGGCGTTGCCGCATCGGTGGCGACAAAGAACTCGTTGCGGGCGCTTCCGCTCCAGCCGCGAAATCCGGATCTGGTCGGATAGTCCGTGGCCCGGCTGTCCATGATCCCGATGTCGAGGGCGCAGTCTTCGGCCTTTGCGTATTCGAAACCGACATCGAGCCGTGTCATGCCCGAAGGAAGCTGAAACGGGATTTCCAGGAATGGCGTTCGGGCCTTGTCCGCCGGAGTGACGGTCAGGTTGATCTCGGAAACTTGCCCTGGTGCAAGGACGGGTGAGGCCATGATTCTAGCCCGCTCCACGTCTGGTCGCGAAACGGTCAGTGGCGTGCCACATTCTGCCCAGCCTTCCAATGATCAGTGCCAGGGTTCGCCCTCCTCTCCCACAAAGACAGGGTTCGTCACGCCGTGGAGCCCTTCGGCACGATCGCGCAGTTCCAAGGCAAACCAGCTTCCCGGCTCCGCCTCTGTATCAACGGTTGCTTGCAGGCCTTGTCCTGCATGCCAGCGCTGGACCTCCTTGCCTCGCCGGATCAACCTCAGGCTGAGGTCAGTCAGATCGTGGCCGGCCCTGCCACCTTGACAACCACAGGTTAGTCGCACCGGCCCGTGTGCGACGAGATCGCCCATTTCCGCTGTGCCGCCGCTAGCGGTCGCCGCACGCAACGTCAGGTCCGGACCGCTAGTGACATAGCTCCGGCCGCGCCTAAGGGCGGTCAATATCGCTTCGGGCGCATTGTCATCGGCAAGGACCCGGTTGGCGGCAAACCGGTTATTCGCAGGGGCCGGCCGGTGGGTGTCGGTGCCTGCAGTCGCCACCATCCTGTAGCCGGCGTTCAGCCAATGATAGAACATCTGGACCGCGCCTTCGTTTTGGCCGCGCTCCGCCCAAGCCCGGTTCCAGACTTCGACATGGCGCGCAGGTCCCGGGAGCATGTCCGAAAACGCCCAGCGGCAGCCTGTGCAAAACGGATGCCCCTCGCTCCTAGGATGAGCAATCACGAACAGGCCGCCACGATCCAGCACGGCCCGAGCTACATCGCTCATCGTGGTGCCGTCCTTGACCCGCCAGTCGATCCAGCCTTCAAGACCCAGCACCAAGGCGTGACCGTTGAATGTTGTGAGTTCCACGCCATCGATCACGGTGATCCCGTTCCCGGCCAAGCGCCGGACATGCGGCACGGCCGAAACCGTGTTGTGATCGGTCACGGTCACGAAATCATACCCGCGCTGGCAGGCGATCTCGAGGTATTCTGCCGGGCTGAATTCGCCATCGGAATGAAATGTGTGACCGTGCAGATCGCCCGTATACCAACCGGCACCCTTCCGTTTCGGCGCGCACGGCGGACTGGGCATCGGGTCAACCGGTGGCGCCTTGCATTCTTCGGCATCGCAAGAAATCTCGATCCGGTAGGTGACATTGCCCGGCGGCAGGATGCGGTGCACGTCGACTTCCACGACCCATTCACCAGCCTCGATCTCGCCGGGCAGATATCCAGGAGAGGCCCAGCTTCGTGAAATCACCGGGCTCTGGTCGGCATTGTTGTGCCGAGTTCCCCGAGCACCATCGGGACCATAGACCGAGATGCTGAGCTGATGCGCAATGTCGCCGACGCCGGGATGCCGGGGCGCAAAGGAGAAATCCAATCGCAGCGTGCCGGTGTTTCCGGGCACGTCAAAGCTGTGCGGCACATGGCACGCCATGTGGTCAAGCGAGAGTCGTCCTTCAAATACCTGGTTCATGCGCATTCACATTGCCTTGCTGCCTGCTCCTGGTGCGCAGCCTTGCCATGCGCCCGAATTCCCGCCAAGGCAATTTCGACCCATTGGTGACAGTCGGTCAGGCGACCGTCCGCGTCTGGCTGGAGTGGCGGAAACGCGCTGGCACCAATCGATCGAAAACGCGTGACGGTCTGAAGACGCACAACCAGCCGTCAAGTCCGCGGAATTGGGCGGTTGTCCCTGCAGGGCCTCGACTGACGCCAATGGCGCGTGCAGCGCCGTTAGCAATGCCGCTTCCAACGGAATCGATGAAATGGGATGCCAGGGCGCACGATGGACCCGATTGGTCTCCGCCACCTCGACGTTGCCGCCGGCATGCATCTCTGTCGCGCGGTCCGAGATGTTCGAAGCCACGTTCAGGTCGTTGGTCACGAACAGGCAGGCAATGCCTCGCTGCTGCTGAAGATCTTGGAACAGGTTCAGGAGCCGCTCCTGAACCGAGACGTCCAGTGCCGAGGCAGGCCCGCTGAGGACGGGATGCGTGGCCCCGGCGCCAGGGTTCGCGCAATCCCGATCCCTTGGCACTGACCCCCGAAACGCGTCCCGCGCGGGACGAACACCGGCCCGTGGATGGAACAATCCGAATTCGACCAGGCTGTCCGGATACCTGTAATACGTCATTTCGACGTCCAGTCGTGTCACGTCACAGGGAAATCCGTCCGGGGCATGAGGATAGTGACTTTCCCCGGATGCCGGAGGGCGCCCCACAAGGTCCAGAGGCGAAGTGCGGCTATGGGTTGGGCCCGGGGCGGCTCTCTGGAGGGTTTTCATTGCGTAGTCCGTGCAGGACAAGGGAATCGGCGTGATGGCAGGCCACCCAATGCCCTCTCAGGTTGCGCATTTCAGGCACTTCACGCGTGCAAGCGTCAGTCGCGTAAGCGCAGCGTTCGGCAAAGACGCAGCCCCGTGGAAGGCTCGAGGGATCCGGCGGATCGCCGGGCAGACGCAAGTGACTGTCCTGATCGGCTCGGCCTGGCGTCAGCACTGCGCTCAGGAGCGCCTCGGAGTAGGGGTGGCGCGGGGAGTCCAGAATCTCGTCCGTATCCGCCAGTTCGACAATCCGGCCAGCATACATCACCGCTACCCTGTGAGCGAGGCTCGCGACCACGTTCAAGTCATGCGAGATGAAGATGTAGCTCAACCCGAGACTGGACTGAAGGTCGCGCAGCAGGTTCAACACCTGCGCCTGAACCGACACGTCAAGCGCGGAAACCGGCTCATCCGCAATGATGACCTTCGGGTCAGGGGCAAGCGCTCGTGCCACGCCAATCCGCTGACGCTGCCCTCCGGAAAACGCATGGGGGTAACGGCCTGACATCTCCGGGTCCAGCCCCACCAGGCGGAAGAGTTCGTGGACCTTCCTCACCAGGTCCGGTTCGGGAGGTGGTCCGCCCGGGCGTTGCCGCAACGGCTCGGCCACAATGTCGAAGGCGGTCATGCGCGGGTTCAATGAGGAGAACGGATCCTGGAACACCATCCGGATCGATTGCCGAACATTGCGCCATTCAGCGGCAGTAAGATCGGTGATGTTCCTGTCCAGCCCATCAGTCGCGAACATCACGCTGCCGCGCGTTGCCTCATGGAGGCCGACAATGGTCTGTCCCAGTGTGGTCTTTCCGGAGCCCGACTCGCCGACGATCGCCAGGGTTTCGCCCTGCCGCAGTTCAAGGGAGATGTCCTGCACAGCCTTGATCTCGCGCACCCGCTGCCCGAACAGGCCTTCTCGCTTCTCGAACGTCTTGCTGACAGAACGCAGGTCCAGAATCCTCTCGCCGAATCGCTGCGACTCTCCCGTCTTGATCCTTTCGGGCCGTTCCGGTTGCAATGACAGGTCGAACATGGGCGCGGCGTCTCCGAAGGCATGGCAGCGAACATGTGCTCCGCCGGAACGCACAAGCTCGGGTCTTTGCACTTCACAGAGACCGGGCCTGGCAAATGCGCAGCGTGGTGCAAAGGCGCAACCTGCCGGACGCTCTTCCAAGGAAGGCACTGTTCCCTGGATCGTCGCCTGGCGGAATTGGCCGCGCCCTGGCAGTGACGCCAGGAGCGCCCGAGTGTAGGGGTGCCTCGGTGCCGTCAGCACGTCCGCTCTTGTGCCGTGTTCGACGACTTCGCCCAGGTACATCACCACCACTTCATCGGCCATGCGGGACACGACCCCCAGATCATGTGTAATGAACAGGATCGACATCCCCTGGCTGTGTTGCAGTTCCTGCAGGAGATCGAGGATCACGGCCTGGGTCGTGACATCAAGCGCGGTTGTCGGTTCGTCGGCGATCAGAAGCGATGGGTGCGGACCCAGGGCCATCGCGATCATGACGCGCTGCTGCTGCCCGCCTGACAGTTCGAATGTGTACGCATCAAGGCGTTGCGCGGGATTGGGCATGCCGACGGCATGCAGGAGGTCGAGCGCGCGCTCGCGCGCCTGTTTCCTTGTCACATCCTGGTGTCGGCGGACCACTTCCATTATCTGGTTGCCGACCGTGTAGAAGCTTGACAATGCGGTGAGGGGCTCCTGGTAGATCAGCCCTATGCGTCCACCCCGAACGTCGCGCAGGATGGGACTTTTCTCGGACGTTCCTGCCAGGTTCACGCCCTCGAACAGGACTTGTCCGCTATCGATGGTCGCGTTCGTGTCGAGAATCCTTAGAATGCTGCGCGCCGTCAACGACTTGCCGCAACCCGACTCTCCGACGATTGCGACCGTCTTTGCATGCGGCAGATCGAATCCGACATCCCGAAGCGCTACGTTTCGGCGGCGTCCATCCCTGAATGAGACAGTCAGCCCCTGCAGCGAAAGGAGTGCGTCAGTTCGCATAAGGGTCTGCCGCGTCTCGAAGCCCGTCGCCGAGGAAATTGAGCGACAGGACGGCCACAACGACCGCCGCGCCCGGCAGGAACAGCCACGGAGCGGTGGCAATTGATCTCAGGTTTTGCGCCTCTTGCAGCAGCACGCCCCAACTGACAACCGGCGGCCGCAGCCCAATTCCCAGGAAACTCAGCGACGTTTCCGCGATGATCATGCCTGGAATTGCCAGCGTTACCACCGCAATGATGTGCGACAGGAAGTTGGGCACCATGTGCCGCCGGATGATCCGTACCGGCCGGTTGCCGTCGAGGAGCGCCGCCTTGATGAAGTTCTCGTCCTTCAGCGCCATGAATCGCCCGCGCACCACCCGCGCAAGCCCGGTCCAGCCGATGATCGACAGGATCGCCGTGATGAAGAAATAGGTCCTGATCGGCGGCGTGGTGGGCGGAATGGCAGCGGCAAGCCCGATCCAGAGCGGGATGGAAGGCAGGGATTGCAGAAACTCGATCAACCGCTGGATCGCCAGATCGACAATGCCGCCGAAATAGCCCGAGACGCCACCTATCGCGATGCCGAGGACGAGGCTGATTCCGACACCCACCAATCCAATCGTCATCGAGACGCGCGTCGCGTGGATCGTGCGGCTGAGAACGTCGCGTCCCAACCGGTCCGCCCCAAGGAAATACACCCGTTCGCCGGGGTCCTTCGGGCCGACGAAATGAAGATTCGCCGGGACGAGCCCCCAGAACCTGTAGCTGTCGCCGCGCACCAGGAAACCGAGCTCGATCACCCTTTCGGGGTCTTCCTCGAAGACTCGCTGGCCCGTGTTGTAGTCCGTCGTGGAACGCAGGCCGAATACATGCGGCTGGATCCGTCGGCCGTCCGGGCCATCGAGGATCCAGCGCACGTTCTGGGGCGGCGCATAAACGTCCCTGGCCTGGTAAGTGTTCGGAGCATGCGGTGCGAGGAATTCCACGAAAGCGGCCACCAGATAGATCAGAAGCGTCATGACGCCGCCGAAGATCCCCAGACGATGGCGCAGGAACCGGCGGATCACGAGCTGAGAGTGACTCAGGTGCGCGGCGTATGTCATCACATCATCTCCTGGCTTGCCGCTTGGCGCCGGATCTTCGGATCAAGCAGCATCAGGAGCAGGTCCGAAACGAGCGTTCCAAGCACCGCCAGGAAGCTCAGGAACATGATCAGTGTCGATGCAAGGTAGAGGTCTTCTTCCTTCAATGCCTCGAGCAGCAAGGGGCCCGTTGTCTGAAGGCCGAGCACAACGGCCACAATGGTCTCGCCGGAGACGATCTTGACGAACAAGTCGTTCAGTTCCGACACGAACGGGTTCAGCGAATGGCGCACCGGATACTTGAGCAACAGGTGAGTCTCGCCAAGGCCCTTGGCGCGGGCCGTCAGGACGTACGGGCGATGCAGCTCGTCGAGCAGGTTGGCGCGGATCTTGCGGATGATTTCAGCGGTTCCGGCGGTGCCCAGCACGATCACCGGGATCCAGAGATGCGAAAGCAGGTCCGCGAACCGTGCCAGCGTCCATGGCGCATTCACGTATTCCGGCGAGAACAGGCCGCCAACGCTCTGTCCGAAATAGCGGAACGAAATGTAAAGCAGGACCAGCGCCAGCAGGAAATTCGGAATGGCCAGACCGATGAAGCCCAGGAAGGTGAAGACATAGTCGCCCAGCGAGTACTTTCGCACCGCCGCATAGATTCCGACCGGGATTGCCACGATCCAGACGAAGAGCAACGTGACGACCGACAGGAGTGCCGTCAGGCCCAGACGCTGGCCGATCAGTTCGGAGACGGGCAGGTCCCAGCCGAACGAGTAGCCGAAGTCCCCGCGAAGCAGGATGTTGCGGACCCATACGAAATACTGCTCTACGGCGCTTCGGTCCAATCCGTAGTTGCGGCGCAGGTCCTCGATTTCATGAGGCTCCAGGTTCTCGCCATACTGGTTGGCCTCCTGCACCAGCCTGTCGACGAAATCTCCCGGCGGCAGGATGATGATGAAGAATGAAATGACGGAAATCGCAACGACGGTAAGCAGCATCAGGACAAGACGGCGAGCTAGAAAGCGGGCCACGTTCTGTCTCCTCGGCAGCTTGGCGGAAAGGGCGCGTGCGCCCTTTCCCATGTCGTGCCCGCAGCTTACTGGCTCGACGGCTCAATGTAGAAGGTCGAGAAGTTGGCCGGTGCGATGCCCGGGTAGAGCCATCCTTCCAGCAGCGGCTCCGGGACATTGCGCAGGCGATTGTTGACGGCGCGGTAGTTGCCCATTGGCAGGGCGATGCCCATCTGCACAAACTCGTCGGCGGCAATTTGCACCAACTCGTTCCACGCCTCCATTTGTGCGTCGCCAAAGAGCGTCGGGATCGCGTCCTGAAGTTCCCATGCACGCACGTAGTTCGCCGGCGGTTCCACGCCTTCCGATCCGCCTGAATCGTACCACTTTTCCCATGCCTCGGTCCAGGTCTTCTCCCGAGGCATCATCTCGCGAGCGGCCAGCATGGGCAGGCGACCGGAGCCGTTCTCGGCCAGCCACAGGAAGACGTCACGATCAGGATCGTTGCGTCGGGCAACCGAAACTGCATCAGAGACAAAGTTGAGAACGACGTCCACGCCAACCGCTTCCCAGTAACCCTCGATGAGTTCCATCATGTCGCCCCAGTCCGACTTGAACTCGGTATTGACGTCAACGACCACGGTGAACCGTTCGCCGTTGTCCGGACGCAGGCGAAATCCGTCGTCGTCCTTGTCCGGCAACACCATGTCCAGGTGCGAATTGGCCAAGTCAGCATCATGTTCGGTATACTGGGTTGCCAGCTGTTCGTTGTAGAGCGGAGACTCCGGGCGCGGCGCGATCTGGTGAGGTATGCCTTGACCCAGGAAGATCACGTCGATCAGTTCCTGGCGATTGATCGCGTGCGACAGGCCGATGCGGAAGTTCTTGTCGGAATAGACCGCTTCCTTGACCGGGTCCGCCGGATAGTACAGCGGGAAGCGGAGGTCAGCCACGTTCATGTCCGCGGAATTTGCCGTCACGAAGCGGTAGTTGCCCTGTTCCATGTTCTGGAACATCACGCCCCTGTTGGCCGGGGTGGAGATGTTAACGCGCGAAATGTCGACCTCGCCCGAGAGCGTCTTTGCCAGCTGAACTTCGGGGTCCGACACCAGCACCCAGGCGCGCGCATCGATGTACGGCAGCTGATTGCAGGCCGTGTCGACCTTGAAGTAGTACGGGTTGCGCTGGAAGGTGAATCGCTCCTTGCCGAGGAACGGCTCGGTCGGGACCCATGCCTGGACGAACGGTCGTTCCGGGTTGTTGTATTCCGACTGCTTGCCGTATGACCCCACGTTTGCGGCCCACCACTGGGTGTAGTCTTCGGCGTTTGCGGCCGCCATGAGTTCGGCGACACCGTCAGGATTCAGCGACTTGATCAAATTCCGGTGGTAGTGTTCCGCGAACTGAACGACGCGCACGCCATACGAGGTCGACAGGTTCTCAAGAAAGAGGCCGTTCGGCTTCGACCACTTGAACTCGACGGCGTAGTCGTCAATCTTCGTCACGGTCGCTGGCTCGCCATCGACAATGAAGAAGCCGCGCGGGCTCGACTGGATGTCGATGTTGGTTTCGACATGCTCCCACCAGAAGACAATGTCGTCGGCAGTGAAGTCTTCGCCATCCGACCATTTCATGCCTTCACGCAGATGGAAGGTGTAGGAGGTCGCGTCGTCAGAGACATCCCAGCCCTTTGCGACGTTCGGCAGCACTTCGCCGCCGTCTACCGACCACCGCACCAGCGACTCGTAGCCGAAATGACGAAACTCGGCCAGTCGGTTGCCACCGGTGGAGTCGACCATGGTTCCGCCATAGTTGCCGACTTGCTCGGCCGGTTCGACAATCAACGGTTCGGCCGGCAGACGTTCGCTGACAGGAGGAAGACCACCGGCCGCAACGATTTCTGCCAGCATTGGCGATTCGCCGTATTCGGAGCAGGTCTGGGCAATCGCGGCGGACGTCAGGCCGAAGCCAATGGCGGCACAGCCTGCTGCCGTGCGGAAAAGGCACTTTTTCATCATTTGGATCCCCTCTGGCTTTTGGTCTTCGAAAGATGCAACTCCAGCAAGTCTACACGCGCGTGCAGAACAGGTCAACTCTGGTGACATGGCGCTGCAATCGCGCGGCGAATTGAGGACGGACGCCAGACAGTGCGCCGATCGGCCTAGATTTCACGCCGGCCTATTGTTCCGCGCAAGACCAGCTCCGCCACCATCGTTCGTGGCTCGAACTTCCGGTCTTGCGGGTCTAGTCGCCTGTCGAGAATCGCAGTGACCTCCGCAGCCATGCTGTCGAAGTCCTGCCGGATGGTTGACAGGTTGTAGATCGGCCAGCTTGCCATGAATATGTCGTCGAACCCGACAATTGACACATCCTCAGGGACGCGGTGCCGGGTCTTGAGTCGAAGGTAGTCCATGACGGCAAAGGCCATCACGTCATTGGCGCAGAATATCGCGTCAGGCAGTCTTTCGCCTGCCACAAGGGCAGGGGCCGCCTTGAAGGCCTGATCGTAAGTGAATTCGCCACTCGCCTCGACCGCCAGGTGCATTCCCCTGCGCGCGATCTCCAGGGCAAGCGCATCCCGGCGAATCTTCGAAGAGACTGACGACGATCGACCGGCCATGAATCCGATCGAGCGATGCCCGGTTTCCCAAAGGTACTTCACCAACTCCGCAATGCCCGCGGCGTCGTTCGCTGCTATGCTGTCCACATCGGCGCGTGTACGTTCGAAATTGAGCATGATCGGACGCACGTACGGCACCGCGTCCCGGGCCACGTCGACCGACACCGAATCCGACATGACGATCAATCCCTCGACGGGAAATGTCAGATGTCTCTTCAGCGAAAATGCGCCGTCATCCGTTGGAGACAGGTTCAACACCACGGGAAGGCGTCCGGAATCCTGAAGCGACCGGACGAGCGCGGAATGAAAGCTCGGCCCCCTGATCGCGTCGACCTGATTGAGGACGACAACGACTATGTTGGACCTGCCCTTGGCCAGGCTGCTTGCCAGGCTGTCGGGGCTGTAGTTCAATTCGGCAGCCGCCTTCATGACCTTGGCCTTCGTGTCGGCAGCGATGTAGGCGGTCTGCGAGAACGCGCGTGACACCGCTGAGCGAGACACGCCGGCAAGTTCCGCCACATCGCTCGCACGGGCTCTTTTTCCCGTTGCCGATCTCAAGGACATTGACATTCGCGCTACCTCAGTCATGCCGTTCCCAAACCGCCGTGTGCGCGGTTGCCGAACCTTGTTCAAGCCGGCTCGTTTTCCAGTCGGGACAGGAAATGGTGAACCGAAAATTCCTCGTCTCCGCTCAACAGCCTCCAAAGCCGGGTCCGCTGGATGACGTCAAGATGTGCGCTCCGGATGTCCGCCCAAGGATGAAAGAACGACAACTGCCCCTGAACGTCATGCTTGCACGTCGCAGGCGAATGCAGCGGCTTTGGTGCGCGGGCACTGGCTGCGTCGTAGCCTGACATGTCCCAATGCCCGGTCTGCGGCCCGGTCGGGTTCAGGCGCAGCTTGTACATGGCGCGCACGCTGTCGCTCGCGTTGCGCCGTCCGGCGTGCCAGAGATTGTGATGCAGGATCAGGACAGTGCCGGCAGGACCGGTCAACTGAACCTGGCCCGCCAGGTTCTGATACCGGGCAATGCTGGTCTCCCCGACCTTGCGCGTGTGGCTTCCGGGGATGACCAGCGTCCCGCCCATCGCCCGCGTCACGTTCTGCGGATAGATCAAGACTTGGATGTCGAAGGCAGCGTCCCGGGCATCAATCATTGAATCGCAATGCAAGTGTTGAGAAACTGCCTGTTTGGGCCCGCGGATGTGCATGACATGGTGATCGACCTTGCATCCGGGCCCGAGAAGCGAATGGATTGCACCGGCGAGTTCCGGCAGGGAAACAACGCGGGAAAGGACGTCGTTGTCGTCAAATGCATCGGTGAGCGGAGTGCCCCACGACACGACAGGCAATCGAGCCCGGCCGCATCTGTCATCCGTGCAGTCCGCCACGTAGGCGGCAAGAAAAGCGTCGCAAAGATCCTCGGGCAACAGGCCTTCCAGCTTGAGAAACCCGTCCCGCACAAATCGAGTCATTTCGCCTACGCCAAGTCGCTTCATCTCGGAGCCTCCACGATTTTCTCCATGATGACTTCGAAGGATTGCCAACCGGGCTGGTAGCTCAATTCGCCAGGCCGCGGCTCGAGAGCGGAGAACTGGATCGTGCGCCAGCCGTCGCGCAATGCATCCAGACCCGTGGCATAGGGCGGCTCGTCCTCGTCACCGGAAACAGGCGGCGCAGTCGTGTCGCCGTCATATCGCGTCCAACCGACAACGCGGGAGTCGAGCGCGGAGTTCTGGAGATACAGGATGAGCAGTTTCTGACGCAATTGGACCTCCTTGATCACGAAGAATCTGCAAGCGCGTGCAGAGCAAATACACCACGAGGCTGCGCATTGCAAGAGTAAGCGACCAAAGGGGCAAGGCGGATCTGTTCCAACACGGCGCGCGATCTCGAGAGGTCCGTGTTTCAGCTCCAACCGTTCTTCGGCCTCGATTCAAGGCGTGCTTGCGATGCCCGGTCGGCATGGCTGGCGTCCCTGAGCGCGGATTCATGGCTCGACGGAGGGTCCGGGCATCGTCCGGGCAGGCGTGACCGCCCCCCGGTCTTTCCCGAGGGCGGCGGTCGCGGCGGACGGCGCTTTCAGGCGGCTTCTGTCCGCGGCCGCGTGTTTCCGGTCATCCGGAGCATGTCGAGCACCCGCCTCGGCTTCCTGGCCATGGCGCGCATCGCTTCCGCGACCTCCAGCCCGCGCTGCCTGATCAGGCCGATGGCGAAGCGCCTGAACAGCGTCGTGTTCGCCGGCCCGTGGCCGGTGCGGATCCGGCTGCGGTCCTCGTCGAAGCTCCAGTCAAGGACATGGTGAGTGGCCTCTATGCGCCAATGGCCGCGGTTCAGCTCCAGCAGATGCCGTAATGGGGCGGCGAATCAGGCTGGCGCAGGTCGGGTTCGAAAGGTCGTTGGTCTGGTGTCGTTGTCCTTGCCGCACACAACATGTGCTATTGTGAGCGGCGGAGGCGTTCCGGAGGGAACGCTTCTCGATCACATTGCAACAGAAAGGACAACGACAATGGAAATCTTTATCGGACTGGACGTGTCGCTGGCAAGCACGTCGGTTTGCGCGATCGGCGCCAATGGGAAGACAGTGAACGAAGCAAAAGTGCCTTCCGATCCCGGATCGCTCGCCGGGCACATGCGCGGGCTGTCTGGAAACATCGTCGCGGTCGGCCTGGAGGCCGGCCCTCAGTCGCAGTGGCTTCACAAGGGACTCAGCGAGGCCGGGTTCGAGACCGTGTTGATGGAGACGAAGCGCGTGAAGTCCGCGCTGAAGTCGGCCCCGGTCAAGACGGACCGGCGGGACGCTGAAGGCATCGCGCAATTGCTGCGCATAGGCTGGTTCCAGCCCGTGCACTGCAAGTCGGTCGCGTCCCAGGAGAAGCGGGCCCTGCTGACCTCGCGCAGCGCGCTGGTGGAAGGCCTGACGCGGCTCGAGCTCTCCGTGCGCGGCATCCTTCGCAACTTCGGCCTGAAGCTCGGCCGTGTCTCGAAGGGCCGCTGGGAGGAACGGGTCCGGGACCTGACCGCGGACAACGCGATGCTGTCGGACGCGGTCGGGCCGATCCTGCGGCTGCGCAGGCAGATGCGGAGCGAGCTGGCCATGATGACGAAGAAGGTCAGGATCCTCGCCAGGTCGGACGCCACGTGCCGGCTGCTGATGACGATGCCCGGTGTGGGCCCGGTCACGGCTCTGACCTTCGTCACCGCGGTCGACGACCCGTCCCGGTTCCGAAGGGCGAGGGACATCGGCGCCTGGGCGGGGCTGACGCCGAAGCGAAGCCAGTCGGGGGAGCGAGACGTGTCGGGCGAGATCACGAGGGCCGGTGACGTCGCGCTGCGCACGGCGCTCTTCCAGGCCGCCACGTCGATGCTGCACCACGGCAAGAGGATGAGCTGGCTGAAGGCCTGGGCGCTGCGCGTCGCGGGGAGGCGTGGCCAGAAGCGCGCCACGACCGCGCTTGCCCGGCGCATGGGCGTGGTGCTTCTCCGGATGTGGCTGGACGGGACGGAGTTCCGCTTCGCCCGCGCGGCGGCGATGTCGCCCGATCCGGCATGAGAATCGCTGCATCGGATCCGCAGCCTGTGATGAAGAGGGAAGGAGCGGGCTCCGCCTCCTGAGAGGCGGCCCGTCCACGGACGTCCCCTTGCCGGGACGCGGTCCCCGATGATGTCGTGAAGCGCCTCGTTGCCGAACCGCTCTGTCGCGTTCGAGCACGATCTGCAGATGGACACTCGGGGACCTGATTGGACCAGGCATCATGTAGGCGGCCAACGAGCTGACCACGGACGGAAGGAAGATGCCCGGCGGCGGACGCGACGTGGACCTTCCCGGAAACATGGAGGCAAGGCCTTGGACGAAACCTGAACGGCTTCGACCCCGCCGGGGATTGCCTGGTTCGCCTCGCCAGACTCGTGAGGTCGCTTCGGCGAACCAGGCAATCCCCGGCTCCGGACCAAAAGCCAACGCCGCTCCCGGCATGACCGCCGCGCCCCTTGCCGCCGGCGCCGGAACATTTTTTGCCAGATTCGGGCCTTGTGGCCGCTCATGCACAGGATTCGGTGCTTGACGGTGGGGCCCCATTACGGAAGGCGCTTCGGGGAGGCGGCCTCCGGGCCCAGGCTGGTGACCCCGACGGCGGTCTCGGCGCTCCTCTCGCCGGTCTTGACCTCGGTGACCTCGCGGTGCACGGCGAAGACCTGCCCGACGCCGGGGAACCTGACGTAGTCGTTGATCTCCGACGACACCCAGATCGAGCGGCGCTCGAGGCGGCCGTGCTCGGGCTTCCCGCTTTCCTGGACGAAGTCCGGGGGGCGCTCCGCCATGGCCTCGTCCATCAGGAGCCGGATGTCATCCATCAGGGTCTTCTGGTTGCCCTTGACCGTGAAGAGGAATGCCGCGCCGCGTTCCAGCAGGTAGTCGGCAAGGGCGCGCTGGGTCAGGAGGGCGTCGACGGTGACGACGCGCCCCGCGACCGTGGCGTCGGGAAGCGTGTCGAGCAGCGGGATGATCGTGCCGATCTCGTTCGTCCGCTTCTCCTCCTGGTCCGCGCCGGCTCTCATGCCGACTTTTTTTTACCGTGGTGGGCGCCGGTGTCGTGGCCCACGATGCCGAGCACGTGCGTCTGGCGACCGTCGTCGTCGATGGCGCCGCGCATCGTCTTCCCGTCGATCGCGAGCGCGCTGTCCGTCCCGCCGTTGGCCGCGGTCCACGCCCGAAGCGCGTCGTCGAGCTGTCGCGGGTCGACCCGGACAAGCACGTCGCGGATCACCGTCCGGCTCGGCGGGATGCGGGTCCTGTTCCGGAAGCGCACGCCGAACCGCGCCAGGACCTTGGGGGAGAGGTCGTTGACCCATTCGCTGATCGCCTTGTAGCCGCGGGCGCCGGACAGCGTCGCCGCAAGGGCGAGGCCGAGGACCGAGGGCAGCGTGTGGCGCCGGCCCGCCGCGCGCCGTGGGTCGTCGACGTCCTTGAAGAACGCGGGCATGGACGTCATCTGCTCCGTGCTGAGGGTCACCTTGGGAACTCCTTTCTGCAGGTCGGGTTCGAGATGGGCGTTCCGGAGCCGGGCCCGCGCGTCGCGGCACAGTGGCAGGAGGAACACGCGCTTCGGCTCGGCATGCTCCCGGTAGCCCGTCCCGGCGCGGCCGAAACCCCGGGTGAGCCCGGCCTCGATCCAGTTGGCGGCGCGGTAGACGGTCCCGTGGAAGCGGGCCGGGTCGACATAGGTCTCCAGCAGCAGGAGCTCGTGCCCGAAGCGGGCCGGCCAGTCCCTGACGAGGCGGCGCGCGCACAGCGCGAGCGCCCGCGAGCCGAGGTTGCGCGGGCCGCCCGGCAGGATGAGGAAACGGGAGTTGTTGCTCACGAGGTGCAGGCGGTGGAACCGCACGCCGCGGTCCCACCCGATCCAGCCGTCGCGCGGGCCGCACTTCAGCGCCGGGGCCGAGAAGACCGCCAGCGCCAGCCAGCGCTCGTGACGGTGGACGACGTAGCGGACGGTCTCGCCCATCGCCGGCAGCGCGCCGAGGTAATGATGCTCCTGCAGCAGGCTCCTGAAGCGGGACTCCTCGCCTCCCGCAACCGCGCGGACGGACACCTCCGACAGATCCATGGCGCCGCTCCCTTCGCCGATTCGTTGCGAATCAGGCGTAACAGGAAACGGGCCGGGAGTCCAGAAACAGGGTCAATCCATTGGCCGGGAACGCGAAACTACGCTGGAACGGATCCGCCCTGACCAAAGGGGTGTAGCCCAGATTAGTTGCTCATGCCGCGATGGCCTGATTCGCCCGCCAGTCGAGGAAGTCGGGCACCCTGAGGTTCATGGCGCAGCTCTTGAGAGCGAGCATCGCGTTCGCGCCCCTCTCCGACCAGCGTGTTCCCGAGCGCTTGAGGCGCAGCCCGAACTGGCGACAGCCACCCTCCACGACACCGCTTCCGACCTGCATGCCCAGGTCGCGGCACCTGTCGTACCGCATCCTCTCGATGTTCTTGCAGAAGTACCGACAGCAGTCCTCCACCGCCTTGTGCCGGCCGCTGAAGGGTTCCAGCTCCCGGACCACCCTGTCGGCCCGCCCCGCCTCGATGTCCGCCTTCACCTTCGCGAAGCGCCGGTCCCGCTCCGGCCCCTCCGGGAGGATCGCCTTCACGGCGTCGGACGCGTATTCCAGCGCGTGGAACTGGTCGAGCACGAAGGTGACCTTCCCGCCCCCGAGGACCTCGTCGCAGGTGTTCCTGATCCATTCGGCTCCGTCGGAGATCACGATGACCTCCCCGGCGTCGTGCAGCCCGCGCCGCCGCGCCTCGCGGCCGAGGCGCATGGCGAAGTCCGAGGGGTCCCTGCTTCCCGACGCCGCCGCCGCGCTGTCGATGAGGCAGCTGAAGCTCTCGCTGCCCCGGTCCTTGAGCGCCGCGCCGGTCTCGGGGTCGCGCCCCTCGGCGGTGTACATGACGGCCAGTTTCGCCTCGCGCGTCTTCGCGCTCCCGTCCTCCTGCTTGCCGGCGACGCCCTCGGTCTCCTCCTTCCGCATCGGGATCCCGGTCCCGTCGATCGAGAGATGCATGCGCGTTTCCGGGGGCCTGCCGTCCACCACCTCCCCGCGCTCGAACCGCAGCGCCTCCTCGCCGAGCGCCAGCGACCAGCGCTGCAGCGAGCTCGACGAGGCGTCCAGGCCCGCAAGGTTCGCGATGTGCCCGCTCGCCGCCTCGAAGCTCATCATCGGCACCGTCTCGGCCATGACGCTCGCCATCCCCGGCGTGAAGGCGCTGCCCTCCAGGCCCAGCACCTGGTCCAGCGGGAAGCAGCCCTTGCCGCACGACCGGCAGCGGTAGTGGCTGCGCTTCACCTCCACCCTGCCCAGCCGCGTGAGCCACGATTTCCTCCTGCCCGTCCCGTGCCGGACCATCGGCCTGCCGCAGCCCTCGCACCTCGGCGCCGGCAGCGCTCCGTCAAGCTGCTCGAACAGATGCTTCAGCGCCGCCGCGCCGCCGCCGAGGGAGGCGTCCCGGAGCGCACGCTCCACGCCGTCGAGGTCCGGGGCGCCCGACGCGAGGTCCGCCGCCAGCTTCGGCATCCGCGGGCCAAACTCCGCCGAAACCGCCTCCAGCAGCGCCGGAAGCGGCCCGTCCCCGGCGATGTCCAGGCTCCGCACCTCGCCGTCCTCCAGCCAGTACCGGGTGTGCCCGCCATCATGCGGCCGGACCACCGCCGCACCTTCCTCTCCCAAGCCTTCCAGATACGCCACCGCGTCCGGATGCCGATGACCGTGATCCCCCTCGCCATGCGCCATGGTTCGTGCTCCTGCCAGTTGCCTGCAACGGCGCGCCGCCGGCCGGTTCCTCCGGCCGTTGTCGGGCACGCAGCCGCCGCAGCGTAGCAAGGGCAAATCAAAACTGGCAACTAAATTGGGCTACACCCCGACCAAAGTACGGCGCGCGTTTCGGACGTGTACCGGTCCAGTTGCGCGACAGTCCAGATGAGACTTCTGCCATCGAGATTGTCACGCATAAGGCGAGGCTTGGGAAGTGGCGCGCCACGACCGCGGTTCCAAGGCGCCCATTTCAACGAGTTCGGTCTCCAGCGATGTTCAATGCCGTGCCGATTGACGTCGGTGCCGGAACTGTCTTGCCAGGTTCGGGAATCATGGTCGCTCATGCGCAGGAGTCCGTGCTTGAGTTCGGGAGCCCGTTGCGGAAGGCCCCAAACGAGACAATCGCGGTATGGGCGGTCATTGCTGGCCGTCCCTGCCGCGATGGACCAGCGCAAGGACGCAATCTTGCTTATGGGGAGAGACAAGAAGAAGACCTGGGCCCCTGTCCCGTGGTGGGCGGCGAAATCACGCGAATTCTCCGTCATGAGCTTTGCAAGAAACGAGCAAACCGGAATTCTGGGACTCGCTGGCTCGTTGTGCAATGAATGAAGCCATGTAGCCGTCGACTAGATTCGGCGAGACCGCACCGCCACTGCCGACGGCATCGAGAAACGCCGTGTCCTGAATGAGATAGGCTTCGGGATAGCGGGCAAACCAGTCGGGTGAGATCGGACCGCGATGCAGGCCGCCAGCATCTTCGTGGAACACCAATGGCTCGGCGGGATTGGGAACTGACAGACGGCCGCCGGCGCCAAAGGCCTCGACGCGCTGGTCATAGCCGTAGCTCGTGCGCCAACTGTTCTGGATGACTACCTGCTGGCCGCGCGTGCCACGCATTATCGTCGTCGCAGTGTCGATATGACCCACACTGGCATAGCGTGGATTGATCAGGGCGCTGCCCAGGCACAAGAGTTCGGAAATCTCGTCATCGAGCAACCAGCGTGTCAAGTCAAAGTCGTGGATGGCTGTCTCGAAGAGCAACCCCGCTGACTTGTCGAGCGACTCCACGGATGGAGCGGAAAAATCCCGGCTGACGATACGCAATTGTTCAATTTCGCCGATGTCGTTTGCCAGGATGCGTCGTTTCAGGGCCGCCATGTTCGGGTCAAAGCGGCGGTTGAAGCCCAATTGTATTCGATCCGCGAAAGGCTTGAGTGCCGGCATGGCCGCGACGATGGACGCCATGTCGCACCCCAAGGGTTTTTCACAGAACACATAGGCTCCACTTGGGACGATCTGAACCAACTGTTCCACATGTGCTGCCGCGGGCGTGACCACAAAATATGCATCGAACGCGTTCGAGGACAGCGCCTCGGCCAGCGGCAGCCATTCGGCCCCGAGCTCGCCGGCCAGTTTCTGCGCGCGCAATGGGTCGACATCGCAAAGGCTGAGGCCAGACAAGTTGGAATGCCTGAGAATGGACTCGCCGTGCAGCCTTCCCATGCCGCCGCATCCCAAGAGGCAGACACTGAGTCCGCGTTTCTCAACCGCAGTCATGATTCGGGTTCCTGTCAAACGGGATGGCGTGACGTTCAAGCAATTCGGAAATATGCGAGAAGCCGGTTTTCGCCATGGCGAGCGGTGGCGCCTTCACTGGGTCTTGCTCTGCTTCGATCACGAGCCAGCCATCGTAGCCGAGCTCCGCAATTCTACTGATCAGCGGGCCGTAGTCTAGGTCGCCGTCGCCCGGTACCGTGAAGACGCCCTCATGCACTGCCTCATCAAGTGTCTGCCTGTGTGGGTCGAGAGTGTCTCGGACAGATCTGCGAATGTCCTTCAGGTGAATGTGGGCTATCCGGCTCCACCATCTTTCCATTACGACCCTGTAGTCGCCTCCTGCCATTGCCAGGTGACCGGTGTCGAGAAGAAGTCGAAGAGGTTCACCTGCAGCGGACATGAATCGATCAATCTCGTCCACGGTTTCAACCGGCATCATGACATGGGGATGATACACCAGTTGCAGACCGGATTCACTTGCACGGCTTGCGAAGTCCGTCACGCGCCGAGCGTAAGCTTGCAGGTCAAGACCATCCAGGGGTGGCGTCTGTGAAATGGCCGCCGCAGAACCTCCCACCGGTCCGGCCGCGCACTCCCCGTAGACCATTACACGGCACCCAAGCGCCGCGAGGTGCCTTATCATGGGCAACGCTTCCGGCCATTCATCCTCGACAGGTCGCTCGGCAAGGAATCCGGAATACCAGGACGTGACTGGCTCAAGTCCGAATCTTGCAAGGGTTGCAATGACAGTTTCAGGCTGCTTCGGAAATTTTCGACCCAGTTCAATGCCGGTGAACCCGGCCTGCGCCGCTTCCGCAATGCAAGTTTCGTAACTGATGTCGTCGCCGAGTTCCAATATCGCTTCGTTGGTCCAACTCAAGGGACTGACACCAAGTTGCACTTTGTTCATGGCCGAAACTGCCCGAGTCGTGGTGTGTCGTTGTATGTGCCTGGTTCCATTCAGACGCTATTGGTAGGTGCTTGCTGCTGCAGCCGCAAGACATCATCCACATCATCCTGGTTCGGGTCGGACCCATGCGAAATGCCCCGAACCGGGCGACGTCTCGCTGGAGGTCGGTGCTGCTGGTGGCCCGCCTCGACGGCTGCCTGAACCGCAGCAACTACGGCCCGTCCGGACGCAAGGTCGTCTGGGAGCGCCGCGCGCGCATGTCGGCAGGCGCGCAAACGATGGAGAGGACCGTCAAGCATGGCGCGCCCAGCGCGCTGCAAAACTTGAATGTCCGGACTGGAAATGACCGATGGGAAGGTCGCGTCGTTTGGATGAAAAGGCGAGGGCCCGGCGGCAGGTGCCGGCCGCGTCAGGCGACGGGAACACCGTCCCGCCTTTTCTGGCGGCGCGAACGGCGTCCACGAGAGCGGACGGCATCTTGGAGAGATTGACGACGGTTCTCCTGTGGATGCGCCTTCCCCCTCGGAGGAGGACTGCGGGAGGGGAGGAGCGGCTCGGCGTGACGCCGACGCCGAGAGCCACGGATCTGGAACATGGATCCAGCGGAGGACCCAAGGCTCGGGCGCAAACCCCGAGCCCCTTAAGGGTTTCGCGTGATGCCGGCGGAAGATTCCTGGCTTGATGTTCCGGCTAGCGCTGCACGCAGGCCAGCGATGCCGATTGCCCGGAGTGCCGTGCCAACAGCAGGCACAGGGGTCGAGTGAATGTTTCCTTTGTGAGTTTGCCGCGCTTTCGAGAACTACCGGGCGCAAGAAAGCGACATGCGAAAACGGTACGCGAAGTTGCCTTCGCACCACATCGGGAAATTTGTGCCCCACTTGTTGTTGTGCAGGCAAAACCTCACGCCCCGCCGCATCGCGATGACGCCGCGAAAGAATGGCAGGAATGGCGCCTCGGCAGGCCCGGCCAGCGGGCAATCCAACGGCGCGATCCGCAGATGCTGGCTGTCTGATGTCATGCAGCTTACCGATTGGACGGCATGGAGCTGTCTGTTTCCGTTCTTGACTACGGCTCTGGGGTCCACATCGTAGTCAAGCTTGCGAAAGCGCCAACTTCCTGGATCCACCGTCGGTGCGAAGGTGACGAACGATGCCTCCGGCATCCGGTTCGCCGGTTTGTCGAACAAACAAACCGTGACTTCCAGCGTGTCGCGATCAATGAACCGATAGCGGATTTCTGGCGCGCCTGGAGCGCCCAGATCATCCGCTGCGGTTTCCGAGAACTGGAACTTTCCGATTGCATGGCTGCCGCCTTCCATTGCCACGCCCATCCATTTCGGCTCGAAGATGCCCGAACGGGCGGTGCACGAATGTTCCAACCCGGGTTTCCCATGGTCCCGCACGCTCCAGTAGGCGAACTGTGTCAAGTAACTCTCTGCATAATCGTGGTAATCCTGCGCATCGTAACTCTCATAGGTGAGTGCGGCCAGTTGCCCCTCGGCGCTCTCCAAGTCGCAGCCATTGGGAAAGCGCACACGGATGAGCCCGCCTGTTGCCTTGTCGAAGTCCAGTTTGCCATCGCCAAGAGTTAGCGATCCTCGCTTTCGAACCGCAGTGGCCGTTGGCTGCAGGCACGAGGGAGTGGCAGCACGTTCGGCTTCTTCGCGATCCTCGCGGGCCAAGACCGAAATCGCGTCATCGATCAGTGCCTCCTGCTCGCGCCAGGAACGCTCAGTCAGGGCAAACCTGGAGTCGAATTGTCTGGCGGTCTCGAAGTCCTGTCGGTCCCAGGCCGCTTCGTCGCGAAGGAAGGTCTTTATGTCGACGCCCCAGGTGTGCTCGGCAACCATACACAATCGGCGGCCCATTGCTTCGCGTTGCGGAGTCAATCCCTCGCGCGCCCATTTGCCGTAGAGTCGCCTCAGTGCCAAATATCTTGACATTTTGGTCGGCGCCGTTCCGACCCCATGGATCCAGCTGTCGGCAATCTCATCGGTAACAACCGGAAACCTCTCACGTTGCTTCCACAGCAGGTCACCATACTCGTTGAGCGTCGAAGCCGCAATGATCGTGCCGGGATTGTCACGCGCCATCAGCCGATGGGTTTCAACGACCTGAGCGATGCTCTGCGGACCCATGTTGTCCGTGGCATGCCCGAATCCAATCCCTTCATCCATTTCGCCGGGGAAATACGTTGCGCCGTACTCGCTTTGATACATGACAACAAGTTCTTCTCCTCCGGTGGCTCGCCAACGGAATACCGGCGGCACGTCCGGCGGAGTGCTGGCGGAATTGACCCCGATGTGAAGGAAGCGGATTCCGGCCGCAGCCATCAACGGCACAATGCCCAGCGTGTGGCCAGGGACATCCGTCAGCTTGGCCCCCGTCGTTGCGCGACCGAACCGGCGATCCAGATCTCGGCTGAATCCCAACCCGGCCTTGAACAATTCCGCGGAAAGCAACTCCGTATGTGTCGTGTAGGGCAGCGCATGCCAGGTGATTGTCCCATTCTCGATCGCGTCCTCAAGTTTCCGCCTGCCCTCTGTCGTTGCCTGTTCAAGGTGCTCATGGATCAGCCAGGCGCCGGCTGTCCAAATGAATTTCGGACTATCGGGGTCTTCGTGCCAAAAGTGCTTGGCGGTCCGGATCGCCATTGGAATGAAGTGGTCGTGATATTGTTGGCGCACGCCAGCGGCGTAGTCGGTGAACCCGACATCAAGATGGGTCTTGAAGACCAGGTGGACCTTTCTCCTCGCCATGACCGGCCACTCCATTGATGTTTGCTCAGGCAACGGTTCCATGAACGATCAGTTTGCCTTCGATCCGCTCAAACAGTGATGACGCTGCCGGGTGCTCCAGCCGGTTCCGAATGAGCCGGGCCAATGCCCGCGCCCGCTCGTCAATATCAAGTCCGAAAGTCGTAAGGTAGTAGCTCGTGACTGCCAGAAACCCCCCTCGTACGGCGATTGCAATGGGAATTCTTGTGAGCCGTCCATTGTCAAGCCCTCTTCCGTTGCCGCTTCGAGGCCACGATGCATCCTCCGATCGCGGATGCTTGGCAGCTTCCTTTCCCGACAGCTTCGTGGAGCAGCGAAGGCTCTCCGGGCGGAACGTCGCCTCCAAAAGCGCGCAACGCGCGTCTCAACTCCAGTCCGGTTCGGAATCCAGCTTGCGCCGGTCCGTGACCCTGATGCCTCGTTCAGGCAGTGCGACGTTCCGAACGGACGGGATCCATCCATAAGACGGTGCCGCGAGTTGCGGACAACCCAACTCCCAAACGATCACGCGCCCGCCCGGTTTCCTCCTCGGCCCCGTCGAGCCGCCTCGGAATTCAGTGTTGTCTGCTCCGCCGCTGTCCTGCCAGCTGGCACTCTCCGGAGCGGTTCATGCTGACGGCTGAAGCCGGGCGCCCGAGGGCACCAGGCTGCAGGTCGCGTACCTCCCGAGCGTGATCAGCAGCTTGCGGGCGACCGCGACGATGCCCCGCTTGCTCGACCGCCCGTCGCGGGCTGCGCAGTAGTCGCGGAACCATCGCGACCTCGCTGTCCGGCTGCCAGCGCACCCAGCGCCACGCCATCTGGATCAGGTGCTTGCGCAGGGTCGGGTTCCCCGCCTTGCTGACGCCCTGTCCGTGCGAAACGCCTCCGTCTCGCCCCGGTCCCACGCCGCCAGGGCGCGGATCATCCGCTTGGCGTCTATCCGGTCCGTCTTCGCCGCCTTCGCCCGGCGAGCGGCCCCCGGACCGGTCGGATCGCACATCACCACGTCGATGCGCCGGTCCTCACGGACGCCGAGCCGACGCAACCAAGTTAAGTCCTTGAATGAGTTATGTTCTCAGAGGCTTTGAATTGGAGGAGGCGGCCCGATGTGGACCTTGCAAGCCGATGGCCCGTCGAGGCGCGCTGTCAGGCTCAAGGAGCAAAGTTCGCCGTGCAGAATGTATACGTTCACATATCTAATGTAATCGTATACATAGTGACAGATAGAACAGCTCGATGGGAGAAGAATCATGAAGAACATTGCAGGCGCCGGCGCAGTCTTCGCAGCGTCCCTGGCGTTTCCGGTCATGTCGAATGCGCAAACGGAAGTGGTGGTTTGGGTTGCCGGCGAACCCGGGCAAACAAACGTCTATGACGATCTTGCCGGGGCGTACAACGCGCAAAGCGAGGACGTGACCATCACGGTCGTCAAGAATTCGTCCGATCTTTTCAATCCGGCGCTGATACCAGCGCTGTCTGCGGGCGAGGGCCCGGACCTGTTCTCCTTCGGGACCGGCCCTGGGCAACCTGCGGCGCTGATCAAGGGCGGCCTGGTCGCCGACTTGACCGACGCATATTTCGAGCACGGCTGGGGCGACACGATCCCCGAAGGCATCGTGATGCAGACTTCCAGCGATGGAAAGCTCTGGGCCTTCGGCAACGAGGTCGAGACGACGGGGATGTTCTACAACAAGGCCATTTTCGCCGAGCACGGGATTTCGGTGCCGACGACCTGGCCGGAGATGGAAGCCGCCGTCGCCACGCTCATGGAGGCGGGCTATGACACGCCCATCGGCCTGGGTGCTGCGGACAAGTGGCCGGTGTCGCATTGGCAGTCGATGATGTTCGGCCGCTACGCCGGGCCGGAGGGAATCGAGAGCGTCCTTTTTGGCGACGGTGCGTGGACGGATGCGCCTTTTGTCGCTGCAGCGACCAAGCTGCAGGACATGGGCAAGTCGGGATGGTTTGGACCCAATCCCGTGGCGATCGGGTATGGCGAGTTGATGGATCGCTTTTGGGCCGGAGAGGTGCCGATGACATTCACCGGACCATGGGTGATTGGCGGCGGGATAGCGGCCGCCGGGGATCGGATCGGCGACTACAGCGTATTCGCCGTGCCACCTTTCGAAGACGACCAGCAGATCCATCCGACGAACTCCATCGGCAGCGGCTGGTACATTCGCGAAGGCTCCGAGAGCAAGGATGCGGCCATTGACTTCATCAACTTCATGTTCGTGTCCATTGAGGGGCGGGTCACCCTGCTGAACGGCGGCACCGTTCCTGTCGGTCCGCTGGACGCAGCGCTCGCGACCGCGGAAATGCCGACCTTGGCTGTCGACATCTGGAAGACGTCGGACGACTTCGCGGCCAATGGCACCGTCCCCGCATTCCTGGACACGATTACGCCCGGAAGCCTGACAACCGTGTCATATGACGGCCTGCAGGCCTTGCTGATCGACTACATGACGCCCGAAGAGTTCACCGCCGAGATGCAGAGCGTCTGGGCTGCATCCAAGGCAGCGGGCGAAATCATGCTGCCCGGCGGCATCGCGGAGCGCTAACCGTCTGTCGGACGCCCCCGAATCGCCCCCGGCGAGGCCCAAGTCTTCGCCGGGGGCGGGTCTCAACGACCCGGCAATCATCCAACCACCGGGAGAGGCGAGATGTTCCTTGATCCGGAGTCCAGGTGGGCGAAGCGGCTGAACCTGTTTCTGTTTCTGCTGCCCGCGCTGACGATCTACATCCTCTTTGCAATCTACCCCACCATTTCGGTGGTGGAGTATTCCTTCACGGATTGGGACGGCATCAGCCGGGAACGCGACTTTGTCGGACTTGCGAACTACGAACGGCTTTTCACCGACAAGATCTTCTGGGCCGCCTTTCGCAACACCTTTGTCTGGTCCGGGGTGGTCATCGTGATCAATGTAGGGCTTGGGCTCGTGATCGCCGCAATGCTTGCGCGTGTCTGGAAGGCGCGCCTGCTCATACAGACCTGCATCGTGCTGCCGGTGGTGATCTCTCCAATGGCGGTCGCAACGATCTGGCGTTGGCTGTACCAGCCGACAGGCGCAATCAACCAGGTCCTTGAAGCCGTTGGCCTTGGCGGTCTTGCGACGCCATGGCTCGGCAGCCCGGACGCGGTGCTGTACGCGCTCGCGCTGGCGCATAGCTGGTCAACAATCGGGCTGAGCGTTGTCATCTTCCTTGCGGGACTGCAGGCCGTTGACGAGAACCTCTATGAGGCAGCACATGTTGACGGCGCGAACGCCTTCCAGTCCTTCCGCCACGTGACCCTGCCCGCCTTGCGCCCGGTCACGGCGGTCGTCTTCATCCTGACGCTGACGCAATCCTTCAAGGTGTTCGACATCGTCTGGGCAACGACGCAAGGCGGACCCATTCGCTTCAGCGAGATCCTCTCGACCTACATGTACAAGCGCGGCGCCCTGGAGAACCAGTATGGCTATGGCTCGGCAATCGGCGTCGCCTTGCTCGTCATCGTCAGCCTCGCCACGGTCGTCTACATGCAGATTCAAAGCAAGGAGAACCGGTAGATGGGACGCTGGCTTCTTCTCTTTGTTCTGGGCGTGATTGCCATCCTGATGGTTTCGCCCCTGATCCTGACCGTTTTCACATCGCTCAAGCCCACGACTGAGCTGGGGAACCCGCCCTGGGCGCCGCCAGTCAGCCCGACCTTCGAGCACTATGTTCGCGTTTGGATCGACGGCGGCTTCAGCGGCTACTTCTTCAACACATTGGTCATCTCGACGGTGGACGCGGTGGTGATGATCGCGATCGCCTCGCTGGCGGCTTATGCCATGGTCTTCATCGAGTTCCGCGGCAAGCTGGTGCTGCAGGTGCTGTTCCTGATCGGGCTCATGGTCCCGGTGACGGCGATCGTGCTGCCGCTCTTCCAGATCGTGCGGGGATTCGGCCTTTTGAATACGCATCTCGGCGTGATCTTCGCCGATCTCGCGCTTGCCGTGTCGGTCTTCGTGTTCCTGTTCTCGTCGTACTTCCTCGCGGTTCCCAAGGAGTTGCACGAGGCCGCCCGGATCGACGGCGCCACCGAGTTTCAAATCTATCGCCGCGTTGTCATGCCGATTGCCACTCCCGCCGTGGTGACAACGGCGCTGCTGGAGTTCCTTTGGAGCTGGAATGACTTGCTGCTGCGCCTGCTTTTGCTGACGCGGGACGAAATGCGCACGCTTTCGGTGGGGCTTCTGAACTTCCAGGGCACCTTGACGCGGGACGTCACGGGGCTCTCCAGCGGGACAGTGATCATGGCGATCCCCGTGGTTCTGCTGTTCCTGTTCTTCCAGCGGCACTTTGTGCGCGGGATGACCGCGGGTGCCGTGAAGTAGGGTTCGACATGCCAAAGCCGCTTCTCATCATGGATCAGCACTTCCGCCAGGTCGAAGAGCTGTTTCGTCCAAGCGCATTTGCCGAGCTTGGTACGCTCTGCAAGATCCACGGCGGTGTGAACTGGCCCATGGATCGCAACGCGTTTCTTGGTGCGTTGCCCAAGGCGGAGTTCGTGGTCGCGGCAAGACCGGAATTGACGCGGCAGGAGCTGGACGGAGCCCCCAAGCTCAAGGCCGTGATCGAAGTTTCCGGCACGTTTCAGGCGGGCCTCGACCATGAAGCGTGCGTCGAACGCGGGATAGAGGTGTTATCCTGCGCGCCTGGTTTCCGCCGCTCGGTGGCCGAGATGGCGCTGGGTCTAATGATTGCGGGCGGGCGCGGCATCGTGGACGAGCATGAGCGGTTCCGGACCGGTACGGAGCGTTGGTTCAACGACAACATCGGCACCGATTTCTCGCTCTATGGGCAAACCGTCGGGTTTGTGGGATTTGGGTCCATCGCGCAGGAGTGCATGCGCCTGTTGCAGCCATTCGCACCGCAGATCCGTGCATTCGATCCTTGGCTCGAATCTTCGGGCGCGTCATTCGAAGGGGTCAGATTCGCCGAGTTGGAAGAGGTGCTTGCGACCTGTCGTTGCGTGGTGATCGCGGCGGTGCCTACTGACGAGAACTATCAACTCGTCTCCCGTGGCCTGATCAAGAAGCTTCCGCATGGAGCCCTGGTCGTCGTCATGAGCCGTTCGCACTTGGTGGACTTCGATGCCCTGGTGGAAGCCGCCGAAGCCGGGCACATCCGCCTGGCCAGCGACGTCTTCCCCTGCGAGCCCGTATCAAGGCGCGCCACATGGCGACAAGCCCAAAATGTCGTCTGGTCGCCACATCGGGCGGCCGCAGTTGAAGGCGGACGCCACCTCATTGGAGACATGATCGTCCACGATGTGCGGGCGATCCTCTCCAGGTCACAGACGAGGCACCTTCAGGTTGCGTCGTTGGACAAGGTCCACAGGATCATACGCGCGCCGCAGGCGGCAGGATAGGAGAGGAAGAAGTGGCCGGTGTTGAATTGGTCAATCTGTCGAAGGCCTTTGGCGAGGTCGAGGTCCTGCACGACATCAACCTGTCGATTGCAGATGGCGAGTTTGTCGTGTTCGTCGGTCCTTCCGGTTGCGGGAAATCCACCCTGCTGCGCGTGATCGCAGGGCTGGACAAGGCGACCGGCGGAGACGTGCTGATCGGCGACAAACGCGCCAACGACCTGTCGCCGCGCCAACGTGATATCGCGATGGTGTTCCAGTCCTACGCGCTTTACCCGCAGATGACGGTGGCGCAAAACATGGGCTTTTCGCTAAGTCTTGAGCGCCGCTCAAAGGACGAAATTGCGCAAAAGGTGAGGGAAGCGGCCGACGCGTTGAAGCTCGGCCCGTTTCTGGACCGCAAGCCTGGGCAACTCTCTGGCGGGCAGCGCCAGCGTGTCGCCATAGGCCGCGCGATCGTGCGCAACCCTCAAGTCTTCCTGTTGGACGAGCCTTTGTCGAATCTCGACGCCGCACTGCGCTCGGAAACGCGTGTCGAGATCAGCGAACTGCACCAGCGCATGAACACGACGATGGTCTATGTGACTCACGATCAAGTGGAAGCGATGACCATGGCGGATCGGATCGTGGTCCTGAACGGCGGCAAAATCGAACAGGTTGGCAGCCCGATGGACCTGTACAATCACCCGGAGACTGAGTTCGTGGCAGGGTTCATCGGTTCTCCTAGGATGAACTTTGTCAAGGGTCGATACGCGGAAGCCGTCGGCGCCACGACCTTGGGCGTTCGTCCCGAGCACTTCGCCATTGGGCAGGGCGACGACACTTGGGAGGGCCGCGTCACCTTGGTCGAGCGGCTCGGTCATGACACGATCCTGTACTTGAACGTTCCTGACGCAGGTGCACTGACCGTCAGCCTGGACGGTCAGCATGCGCATCAAGTGGGCGACATCGTGCACCTGCGACCGCAACTGGAACTCATCCATAGATTCGACGAAACCGGACGGCCGATTTCGGCCTAGCCGAATACGGACATTGAGAAGATGAACGCCAAGAGACCAACTGTAAACGATGTTGCACGCGTGGCGGGGGTGTCCAATGCAACGGTGTCGCGCGTGATGTCGCGACCTGACCGCGTGAAGGCCGAGACCCGCGACCACGTCATCGGCGTGATGAAGCGCCTTGGCTATCGGGCCAACCCCGCCGCCGCTGAATTGCGACGCGGCAGAAGAAGGACCCTGCTCGTCCTCGTGTCCGAGATCACCAATGCGTTCTACGCAGAATTCTTCAAGGGCATCGAAGAGGAAGCAAGGTCGCATGGCTATGTGCTTCTGATTGGCGATACGTCCGAGGACGCCGACGCCGAGCGCGCGTTCTCGGACATGCTGCTGCTGAACCAGGCGGATGGATTGATCCTGCACACAAACGGATTCCTGGAGGGTCTGCTGCCAAGCGACGCGGATGGTGCGTATTTCGGACCGCCGGTGGTCTCTTGCGGCGGCCATAAGGAGATCGAGCTTCCGACGGTGCGGACAGATGACGTCCTGGGCGGACGGCTGGCGGCGCAACATCTTATCAATCTAGGGCACCAGGATCTCATTCAGGTCTGCGGGCCCTTGCACATGAATGGCTTCGAACGCCGGTTTCGCGGGTTCAACGAGGCACTGATCGATGCGGGCATTCCGTGCCGGCGCGATCGCGATTTCAGTGGCGCGCTCTCGGTCGATTTCGGGCTGCAAGCGGCAACAAAATTGATCGAGGCTGGCAAATTGCCTACCGCGGTCTTCGCTCACAACGACGAGACTGCCACGGGCTTCATGCATGGTCTTGTGAGAGCCGGGGTTCGTGTACCAGAAGACATCTCGGTCATCGGCTTTGACGACATGCCCTACGCCGCGGTTTTCTATCCGGGTCTTTCGAGCGTGCGGCTGCCTCGCCGCAAATGGGGTCGCTTGGCGTGCAAGAAGCTGATCTCGATTCTCGACAACGAACCTGACGCAGGCGAGCCTGTGATCATTCCGCCAAAGCTGATTTCGCGGGCCAGCACTGCAGCGCCGCGAAGTTCAGAATGACAAGGAGAGTCATTTGTGATACGCGCCGTCGTCTGGAGCGAAAACGTCCATGAACAAACCAACGAAGCGGTCGCCGCGATCTACCCGGAAGGCATACACAATTGCATCGCGCAGGCGCTAAACGCGGACACGGGAATTGCGTCCACGACGGCAACTTTGCAAGAGGCCGAGAACGGGCTTTCCGCCACGCGGATTGATCAGACGGATGTGTTGCTCTGGTGGGGCCATGCCGCGCATGCCGAGGTCGCCGACCTTGTCGTGGATCGGGTCGCCGATGCCGTCTGGGGCGGCATGGGGCTGATCATTTTGCACTCCGCGCATTTCTCAAAGATCTTCAAGAAGCTGATGGGCACTCCGTGCAACCTGACCTGGCGGGAGGCTGGCGAACGGGAACGAATTTGGGTCGTGGCGCGCGGGCACCCAATCGCGCGCGGATTGCCCGAACATTTCGACCTGGAAAGCGAAGAGATGTATGGCGAGCCGTTCTTCGTGCCCGAACCGTTGGAAACGGTGTTCATAAGCTGGTTTCAGGGCGGAGAGGTGTTTCGGTCCGGGCTGACCTACCGTCGCGGTGCCGGAAGGGTCTTCTACTTTCGGCCTGGGCATGAGACCTATCCGACCTACTACGACGAGAACATCCGCCGTGTTTTGGTCAATGCCGTTCATTGGGCAAGTCCTGCCATGGCACGCATCGCCAATGTGCACGACGCACCCAGTCGGGACGTTCCAGACGCGCTGGAACCCATCTCCGGGCACGGTCTGAAACTTCATGGTCCCAGGGAAGAGGGGCTCCGCTGAATCTCCTGGCCTACCTGCCTGGAGAGATTGCCTCGGAGACTTCGGACTGTGACATGGCGTAGATGTCCTGGATGTCACGCACTGCAGGAACCTCGCCGACGCGAATGCCGACCTGTTTCGACAACACCGGCACACCGGTTCCCTCGCGACCCCTGCTGGCCGTCGGCCGCGATCCAACCGCCGAATGACGTGTCGACGACGACCATCTCTCAAAGGTCCTGCTTCTCCTGCATGTGAACGCAGAACTGGGCAAATGCTCCGATCTCCCGTAAATCCGGCGGCAACTCGCGATTCCCGAATCCAAGGTCCTGCGGGAGAGGGATTTCAGGTGAAATGGCCAGGGGTTCAGACGGCACCTTGTTGCGAGTCCAGCATTCGTTGCCCTGCAGATACAGCCTCGATCATTCCTGTCCCTTTCGGTGCATGCCGATCTTGACGCCGCCGACCTCGCTCTGGACATCGGTCGATTGTAGTGTCCAAAGGTCATCGCCGCAGCTCTTGTTCTGCATTGCGGACTTGAACTCAAAATACAGACTAACTAGCATTTCACCGAGGAGAGAGGGCAATTCCGACTTGGCAGAGGCGCAGCCCGATGCACTGGGATGAAGGATTTGGCCAGCGACCGGACCGGCGGCTGGACGGCAAGGTGGCCCTGGTCACCGGGGCGGGCAGTGCCGGCCCGGGTTTCGGCACCGGCAGGGCAACGGCGCTGTGCATGGCGCGCGAAGGTGCGGCGCTCGTGCTGTTTGACAATGATCGCGAGGCAGTTGAGAAGACACGTGCCAGCATCGAAGTCGAAGGCCGCCAGGCGCTCATTACGACCGGTGACGTCACCCGCGATGAGGATGCACAGGTCGCGGTGGAGGCTGCCGTCGCTGAGTTTGGTGGCCTCGACATCCTGGTCAACAATGTCGGCATCGTCGTCCCGGGTGATGCAACGACCACCACGCCCGCGGATTGGCACAGCCTCCTCGACGTCAACCTGGTCGGGATGGTCAACATGGCCCGGCATGCCGTGCCAGCGATGGCCGAGCGATCGGGCGGGGCAGTCATCAACGTCAGCTCGATCTCGCCACGCCGTCCCTACGCGGCGACTCTGTATTCGGTGTCAAAGGGCGCGGTGGATGCGCTGACCGCCGCCATGGCAGTCGACCACGGCAGCCAGGGCGTCCGGGTCAACGGAATTGCGCCAGGGCCGCTGATGACGCCCCGTGCAGCGGCGCGCCAGACCGAGGAACAACGCGCCATGCGCCGCGCCGCCTCCCCCCTCGGGATCGAGGGCAGCGGATTCGATGTCGCTTGGGCCGCAGTCTACCTCGCCAGCGACGAGGCCAGATATGTCACTGGCACGATCCTGACCGTCGATGGCGGGGTCAGCATCCAGGGGCACCGATACAGGTAGGAGGGCAGGATGTCGGAGCAGGTCATTTTGGTTACGGGAGCGGCGGGTGGCATTGGCGCGGCGACCTGCGTCACCCTCGCTTCACCCGGCGTTTCGATCTTGGCCTGCGAGCGCGAGAACGGGCCGGACGTGACACCGGTGCTCGCGGCAATCGAGAACGAGGGCGCACGTGCCGCAGCGGCCTACGGAGACTTGACCGATCCGGAGGCGCCCGCGCAGCTTGTCAATGCGGCCATCCGGAATTTTGGCGCGCTATCAGGCGTCGTCAGCAATGCGGGCGTCCCGGCGATGGGCTGGTTGGACGAAGCCGCACTGGAAGACTGGGACCGCGCCATGGCGATCAACCTGCGCGCAAGCTGGCTGCTGGCCCGTGCCGCCTTCCCGCACCTTCGCGAGGCAAAGGGCGCGATGGTCGCCACGGCCTCGGTCTCGGGAATGGGACCGCAACACGGCATGGGGCTCTACAACATCGCAAAGTGCGGGCTGATCATGCTCTGCCAGACGCTGGCGCAGGAGTGGGGCCAGTTTGGAATTCGCGTCAACGCGGTATCGCCGGGCTTTGTCCGATCACCCTTGACGGAGGCAATCTATGCCGATCCGGAGAAACTTGCCGCGCGCCGGGCCATGGTGCCCTACGGCCGTATCGGCAATCCCGTAGACATCGCTAGGGGCGTCGCGTGGCTGATGAGCGAGGGCGCCGATTATGTGACCGGCCACAACCTGGTGATCGACGGCGGGTTCTCGGGCACCGCCAACCGGCAGATCACGCCGGTGCCACGAAAGTCGGCCTGAGGTGCAATGCAACACCGAAATCGCAATGCCTGCGACAACGACGCCACGTCTCTCCCTTGTGAATGCGCCATTGCCGGTTTTGTGCGGCACGTCCGGCAAGAGCGTGGACCCGAGCTTCACTTTACCGACGTCGACGTTCTTTGTGGGAGATGGATTTGCCTAGTTGCGTTCAACGTGCAAGTCGGATGCGTTCCGTCGTCCCTAACTGCAACGGCGAAGTGGAGACCGGAGCGGGGTCCGGACGGTGACCTGCCTGGCTCCCGGAACCTGGGAAGGCGGGTTTCCCAACCCGATGGAACGCGTGCGGCAGGAACCAGTCACGGCCGTGTGTCCAGCCGGGATCGAATCCGGTTTGTCCGGCGGGAGCACATCGCCACGCCGAAGGACCTGGTCAGGGTGACCGCCGGAGCGGGCCATTTTCGCACCACCCGCAACCCGTGTGACGTTCCTGAGCGCTACATCCGGCCATCACGTGCGTGTCTGCCCAAATTGTGACGCAAGTCCGGGAACATGGATTCGAGCGCCCGCCGACCTCCGGTCGCTTCGCTGCCTGCGTCCGGCGCGCAGCGCAGAGAAACGTAGGGGCAGGATCGCTTCAAGACTCGGGCCGCAATTCCTGAGAAGGTGAGCAGTCTCAAGTTGGCAGTGACAGAGAGACGATTGTTGCGTCGTCGGAGCCCTGCGGAACCGGGCTCGCGTTTGCGGCGACGCGGTGTAGGTGGTGTCCAGCACGATCTGAGGCATGAGCGCAGCAACATGCCGGCAGTCGTGCGTCGGCTTTTGCGCGGCGATCGCTCACTTGCATTCAAGAGACGCTTTTGCGTCTTGCGTTTCCCTGTATGCTGGCTTCAAATGGCGCCCAAGTACCATCAGTTTTCCTCGATCTCGAAGTGCGCCTGTGCGAGCGCGGCAGAGCGTTCGGCTTGTTGGCATTTGACGAATATGGACGGTCTGGATGTGATCAAGCAGGACTACGTATCGAAGGCCGTGGAGCCTTGGCGCCCCGAGATCACGCTTGCCGGAGTCGCCCCGACATGGGTAGTCCGGGCAAAAGGCGAGGCGGCGTTCCACGGCGCCCGGGAGGAGGTCCAGGCCGACGCGGCGCAGGGTCGGATCGCCGTCGCAGGCAATGGATTCAATGGACCGATTGAAGTCCCTGGGTCGAGAGTAGCGTCCTCACCTGAGCCAGCCGGTCGCGATGGACACCGCGGAATGAATGGCCGATGCGCGGTTCGCGTGACGCCTCCGGAGCGACATCGAGCGTGTCAACGAGACACGGAACAAAGGCGGTCTTCCCGACAGTTGCACATTCGCCCGCGAGATTTGCATGGCGCTGCCGAAGCGTGTCCGACCTGTCCGGGTCCATCGGAAAGCCGCATGGCTGCGAAGTCCTGGTGGTTGCCGCGACGGCAAGGCACCGCAGAGGGTGGCAGACGGCTCGGCGGTGGATCGCGGATTCCGGCCAGATTGAACCAAAGGATGCGGTGACTTGAGGCTTTTCGCGCGGGCAAAAGTTCCCAAGTCCATGGAATTGGAAGTCGGGGCGCTGCTCTCTGAACTCGTGTTCGGCCACGGCTACATGCATTACGGCTACTTCCCGGAAGGCTTGCCCGAAGAGTTGTCGCTGCAGGCGCTTGGGGAGGCTCAGCATGCGTATTTCGAGAAACTCCTCGAAACCATCGGGACCGTGCCTGGTGACGTGCGCAGGATCCTGGATGTAGGATCGGGGACTGGAGCAAATGCAAGAGGCCTGATCGGAGCAGGCTTCGATGTGACTTGCGTTTCGCCATCGACGCAGATGAACGAAATGGCGCGAGCGAATCTGCCGCAAGGCACGCAGGTGATCGATTCCACTTTCGAAGACCTTGCCACGAATGCCCGGTTTGATCTCTGCCTTTTCGCGGAGAGCTTTCACTACATCGATTTGGAACCAGCGCTGGCGCAAGTGGAGAAGTACGCCGACAGAGGTGTCGTGATCTTCGACTACTTCCTGCGTGCTGCTGCCGAAAAGGATGCGCAGGACGGCAGCCGAAGCACTCATGCGGCGTTCCTGGAGGCCGTAGCGCGGCGGGAGCGGTTCGAAGTGCTGGCCGACAATGACGTGACCGCCGCGATAGCGCCGACCTTCAAGATCTTGGAGAACCTCAAGGATGAAAGGCTGGCGCCTTTCGTGCGGCGGTTCCGCGCCCTGTTGAAGCAGCGCTATCCTTTGCGCGCAAAGGTCTTCGAAATGGTTTTCGGCCGGTCAATGGACAAGCTGGTCCGCAAGTCGGGAAGGTCGGAGAAGTTCGCGCGGTCGCAGGAATATCGCCTGATCGCGATGCGCCGGAAATCAGCAACCACGTAAGGCCTGGCGACTGCCAACTTGCCATCGACGTAACTGCCCCACTATTGGGAGGCGAGACGGGCGTGTCGGGCGTGGACTGCCTGGGCCGGTTGCACCACCAGGTGGCGGTTGTGGCACTCACGTTCCGGGGAGACGCGCTGCGGAGACCGCCTGGGACGGACAGGCCGTTCCGTCGCCCCAAGCCTGAATGCTCGGCCACTGTGTCGATGCCTGGGAAACCTGCGAAGTGTGGAAGCACGATGGCAAGCCGATTGGGCATGACGTTCAGGTCTTGAACGTCAGTTCCGGCACCGACGCGAAACAGTCGCCAACGCAATGGGACGCTGCAATTGGGCCCAAGTCCGACTTCTTGGCTCCTCGGCTCTCACGGCGAATGATCGGAGATCTCGGGCGACAGGCGAATGCTGCTCGACTTCAAGTGCAGGTCGTGCTGCGGGAAGGGTATCTGGATGCCGTGTTCGCGGAACAGGTCCCAGACGCGCAGCAGCAACTCGCTGATGACGTTGGCACGCCCCTCGGCCGGATCGTTGATCCAGATCCGCATCTCGAGGTCTATCGCGCTTTCTCCGAAGCCCCTGAGCAGGCATTGAGGCGGCGGATCGTCCAGCACTCGCTCGACCGCGGCTGAAGCCTCGCGGCAAAGGTCCATTGCGAGGCGCGCGTCGCACTCGTAGGAAATTCCGACCGGGATGCAGAGTCGCACCGCACTGTCGCTGTGTGACCAGTTCTCGACACGTTGCGTGATCAACTCCTCATTCGGGATGAGGTACTCGACGCCGTCGCGAGTCCGGACTGCCGCGTAGCGCGCGCCGAGAGATGCGACCCAGCCATAGGTGTTGCCAACCGCAATGACGTCATTGGGCTTGATCGACTTGTCCATCAGCAGCAGAAGGCCGCTGATCAGGTTGGACACGATTTTCTGCAGGCCGATCCCCACGCCAATGCCGAGCGCGCCTCCGAACACCGTCAGCGCCGTGAGGTCGATTCCCAGGCTGCCGATGGCGACCAGGAAGGCAAAGGTCACGAGCACGATCTTGACGATCTTGGAAATCAGCACCTGGACCGTCGGCGTCAGGTTGTCCGATCGCTTGATCTGCCGCTCGAGAAGGTTGGAAAGCACCAGCATCATCCACAGGAGAACCACCAGTGCCAGAGTGCCTTTCGCTATGGCGAGCAGCGAAATTCGCACTTGCCCGAAGGTCATTCCGATGCCGTCGAGCAAGGTGACCGTTGCGTCGAACAGTCCCAGTGCGACCAGGGCTGCCAGGATCCAGGCGGTCCACGCGACCGACCTGGCCACCAGGTCGTTGCTGATGAAGCCCGACGCCAGCCGGATCGCGACCCAGGCACCAGCCAGGCTCGCTGCTACCTGCGTAAGGCGATGGCCGAACAACTGGGTCTGCGCACCCGCTTCAACGGCAATCCACAGAAACACGAGGATGACGATCTGCGTGGACAGCGCGGAGAGACGACCGACGAAGCCCTGCAGCTCGGCATGTCGGTTTTGGAGCATCGATGCCGCGGAGATGGCGCGACGCAGTCGCGGACCCAGCAAACGGCCAAGCAGCAGCGCGAGCAGGATCAGCCCCACTTGGGTCGCGTTGTCGGCCGACAACACGTGGGTTGCAAACCACTCTTCGAGGCCGGCCCGGAATTCTGGCAGATTCAGTCTATTGATAACCTCGTCCATCGAGTCGATCCCGGCACCCGCCTCCACTCTGGCGGCTGGCGCCAGGAATTTCAACTACGGGTGCAGCGGGATGCCTGGCCTTGCCGGTCAGTCCCAACGGCGCAGGTCAGAAGTGATAGTTGAGCGTGGCGAACAACCGGTCATTGTTCCCGATTCCCCGAAACGGCGCTTGCCCGCCCGACTGGTAGGCCACCAGTCCGGTCGACAACTGGAGGGCGTCTGTCCAGGCGTAGTCGAACTGGAGCCTGCGAACGGCGCCGAGTTCTCCGGTCTTCCCGAAGGTCAGCGCAAGGAACGTGACATCCAGCGCGTCGTTCAGGAAGGTGCGTTGGACCCGAAGAGCAGTCGCGGTCTCGTTGCGCCTTCGGTCATCGGGCGGCGAAGCAAGGCGGTCGTCGAAGTCGGAAATGTGGTCATTCCTGGCTTCTAGCGCGATGGCGGTGTCGGCAAGTCCGGAGTATTCGACCCCCGCCAGCGTCGTCAGGCGCGAGAATGTCCGTGCGCCCGCATTGGAAAAGCGCAGGCCGTTGAAGAGAGCCGCCTCCGCCTTGACGAGCCAGCTTCCGCGCACGAGATTCCCGGCCGCGCCCGCCATCGTGATCCGGCCGTGACGCAACTGCGGAAGACCGGAGGGCCCTGGTGCAAGGTGTGGCCGGTCGTCGATCACTCGCGCGCCGTACAGGGAAATGTCCCACCCTGGGAACGTGCCGTTCAGCGCAAGCGCCAGTTCAGGAGCGCCGAACGCATCGTCCGGCGTCGTGCGTTGCGGCGGTGCTACCGTTCCGACGAAGAAATCGCTGCCGGGCACTGGAAGCTTGTCGAAGCGGCGTTCGGGAATCGCGATCATGCTGACGGACCAGGAGTTTTCGTAGCGGTCCAGGCGCAGTGCCGTGACCGGCAGCCGGTGGTCCTTTATGTCGGTCAGGCCCGGAAGGCGGTTGTCAACGGGATTCAGCACGTCCGTCACGCGAAAGAGGTCCGATCTGCCCCAGGCCAGGATCTGGCGGCCGACCGTGAGGTCGAGGTTCCCCGAGATCGGCCCTTGGAGGAAGAACTCGTCGATTTCCGCCTCGCGACCGTAGGCGTCGGAGAATTCCGATGAACGCCCGGCTCCGCCGTTCGCCCGGTCGGCCGCAGGATCAATCCAGACATGCCCTTCGACGCGGGCCTTCCAGGCGGATCCGAGCCTTGCGTCCGCCTCGAGGTCCAGCCGCGACTGCATCGAGGACAGGCCGCGATGATCCTCGCCGGAGGGCGGCGGCGCGTCATGGGCGACGTTGAACACGATCCGCTGGCTCAGCCGTCCACCGAACTGCAGCCGTGCATTGGGCTCTTGGGCAGGGGGCGGCAGTCGCGATGCCGGACCGGTATCGGTGTCGAAGCCCTCCAGGACGGTCAGGATGTCATCCGGCGGTTGAAATGCCGGCGCGTCGTCGAATCCGTCCAGCACGCGGTCAAGGCCGCCTTGGGCGAGGACAGGGCCGGCTGCTGCCAGGATCAGGACAAGGACGGCTCGCAGTGTCATGACAAGGCTCAAGGGCCCCTTTCGAGCTGCCGCAGCGTGAAAAGGTCTTCGTCCAGGTCCTGGTTGTAGCGGACGCCTTCGAATCGCAGTACCGTGCGATGCTGCGTCTTCTCGTTTCTCACGGTGCGCATTTCCAGCTCGACCCGCGTCCAGACGCCGTCGATCCGTTCCAGCCCCGTGACGTCCAGGTATTTCAGCTCGCCGCCCTTCGTCAGCCAGTGGACCGCCCGCACCACAACGTCGATGTCCTTGCGGACGAACATCACCGACTTCGCATAGCCGTAGCGCTCGCTGACCGCCGCCGACGCGGGCGTCGCCTCAATGAGCCAGGCGGCAACTCCGCGGACGTCACGCTCGCCAAGAAGCCTGTAGTTCCACTCGTCGGTGACACGCCGCGTCATGTCCGCGTAGGAGAGGTCGGTGCCCATGAAGGACTGCGACTTGCTGGAGCTGGCGATCCGCTTCGTCTTTCGCAGCTCCGGCAGATAGAGCCACTGGTCGTCATCCCGGTCCGGGTCGCGGAAGTCATGGGTCAGGAACCCCGTGTTGCGCACGTTCGAGGGCGAAAGGAAGAACATGAGGTTGAGCGTGTCCTGGCCACGATCCTTCATGAACGTCTGGAGCTGGCGTGTCCTGGTGCTTCCGTCACGGTCGATCAGCGTCATGGACATGCGGGCTGTCCGATTGTCGCCGTCATCGACGGCATCGACCCGACGCATGATGTTCAGTGCCTGATCGTCGGCCGCCTGTGCTGCAGGCAGCGGCAGAAACATGCAGGCGATCAGGACAAGTGCAGTCTTCCTCATTCGGTTTCCCCCTGTTGTGCGGTTGTTTCCGGACGCCGCAGGCTGCGGTAGCGAAGGGCCATGAGCGCCGGCGCAAGAACGAAGTCGGCGGCCAGCGCGGTCACTATGGTGATGCCGGTCAGGAAACCGAAATCGACAAGGTTCCTCATGTCGGCTAGGCAGAAGATGAAGAAGCCGGCCGTCAGCACCGCGGATGTCAGCAGCATCGCGCGGCCCGAGGTCTGCAGCGTCTCGTGCACGGCGCGCTCCACCGAACCGGTGCGCTCGAGATATCTGTGAAAGTGATGCATGAAGTGGACCGTGTCGTCGACGGCGAGGCCGATGGCGATCGAGCCGACCAGCATCGTGAAGAGATTCAGGGGGATCCCGGCGACCTGCATCAGCGCAAGCGTGAGGAGTATGGGCGTGAAGTTTGGAAGCATGCTGATCAGCCCGGTGCCGACGCGCCCGATGAGCGCGATCATCATCAGCGTGATCACCACGCCGGCGATGAGATAGCTGCGGGCCGCAGAGCGGATCGTGTTCTCAAGGGTTCTGCTCAGCAGGCTCATGATCCCGGTCACGGTCACGTCGGCGGAACTTCCGAACGCGCTCGCGAATCGTTCCTCCACGTCCCGGATGAACGGCGGGTAGTTCAGGGTGTCCTGCCAGGGGACGCGCATGCTGAAGCGTGCACGGCTGAACTGGAAATCGACGAGATCCTCCAGGTCATCCGAGCCGGAATTCTCGAAGAGCAGGAATTCCTGCGGAATCAGCGCGGGATTCTCCGGGATGCGATGGAATTCCGTGCGGTTCTCGTTCAGCGCCTGGTGAATCTCCTTCAGCAGGTCGGCCACGGACAGGACCGCACCGACCTTGGCGGGTCCGGAGGACTCCGTCTCGATGTCCCGCTTGAGCGCGTCGAGCCTGAGCAGCGTGTCCCGGTCGTGCAGGCCGTTCTCGGTCCCTGTGTCAAGCACGACCTCGAGCGACACCGACCCTCCGAGATCGCGATCTATGGCGCGGGTCGCCTGGTGCACCGGCCAGTCGTCGGGCAGCCATGAAAGGACGTCGTGCGAAAATCGCAGCTGCACCGCGAATCCGAGTGCGACCGTTGCCACCACAAGGAAAGCGCAGACGATCGGCAAGGCATTGCGAACGCCGAATCTCGCGAATGCGGCCAGCACCCTGTCCGTCATGGCCGACGCCCTGTCAGCCGATGCAAATGCCTGCATGGCCCTCGACGGGATCAGTGCAAGCCCGGCAGGCAGCAGGACCAGCGTGTAGACGAGCGCGATCAGGACCCCGATCGCGGAAAATCGCCCCAGGTCGGCGATCGGGGCCACGTCGGCGATGGCAAATGAACCCAGGCCGACGGCGGTGGTCAGGCTTGTCAGGAGGACCGGCAGCCCGGCATGGCCAACCGCTGCGACAATCGCCTGTTCCCGGTCAAGTCCGGCTCGAACGTTCCTGAAATGGATGGCCAGCAGGTGAACCGCCGCGCCGACGCCCACGGCAAGCAGGAATGACGGGAGAATGACGATCGGCAATGTCACGGGTGTGGCGAGGTGCCCCATGAGCCCGAGTGTGCTCAGCAACGCAAGCAGCACCACTCCCAGAGGAAGGACCACGGCCGCAACGGAGCGGAACATTGCGAACAGGAGAATCGCGATGACCGTTATCGCCAGCAGCACGGATCGCGCAACGTCACTCTGAAGCGCCGATTTCAGGGATTCCATGACTGCCGGCGTGCCGGCGACATGCAGGACAAGGCCGTCCCGCCGATGCTCCGCCACGATTTCGCCGACGGCTTCGAACACCTGTTGGGTCTCTTCATCGCTCAGCCGCTCGCGGGGACCCGCGTCTGGGGGAGGCTCGTCGAACAGGGCAAGCGCATCGTCCACCGACTGTTCCTCGATGCCGGCGAACCTCGTCAGCTCGAGCACGATCGTGGTCACCGTGCCATCAGGCGAGATCAGGAGGTTGCGGTACAAGGGATTTGCCAGGACCCTGGATCGAAGGGCCGCGAGGTCCTGCTCGGAGGCCGGCCATGACTGCAGGAGGTCCTCGACGACCAGGCGGTCGCCCTCTCCCCTTGTGCTGCGAGCGTTGACCATGGACGTGATGTTCGCAAGGTTGGGCACGCCGGAGGCAAGCGCGTCGTGGAGTTCCTTCAGCCCGGTCAGGGCCTCTTGGGTGAACGGCTCCTCCGGCTCGACGGCAACGATGATCACGTCGTCGCGGCCGAACTGGTTTCGAAACTCCTCGTACCGCACCAAAACGGGATCCCCGGCCCGAAGGAAGGACTCGGTCGACGTGTCGACGGCGAGGTTGCGCAGTCCGGTTGCCGCAGCGGCGGTTGCAAGCAGCACGACGATGACTGCGGGAACTCTCTTTCGGCAGAGACAGGCCGCCGACGCTTCGAACCACTTCTCCACTCGTGACTTGATCCCCGCCACCGCCACTATCCGTCTTGACGGCGGATCGGCATACATGTGCCGCGCCTTTTGCCCGCGACGTTTGCGGGCAGGCGATCCGTAGGGGCGACTGTGTGCATCGGCAATCCAATGAAGTCCGTATAGATGCCTGCAAGAAACCTACATTGGCGCAATCCGGCGAGTCAAACCGGGACGGATCATCCGATGCGGCACGACATCACTTGCTGCGCCGGGGCTGACTCGGTCGTTCGCATCTGCGCCGGACGCGGCTCAATGTCGGCGGGCGCGGCGCAGGTGCAGGACCTCCTCCCGCAGATCAGGCACGGGTGTCGCGCTTGGCCGGTTGACGCGCAGGTCGCGAGCGAGCTTGCGTGCGTCCTTCCACCAAGTTCCGGGGAAGGGCCAGTCGGCCAGGTCGGAACCCGGCACTTCCCGGCACTCCACGTACGCTGGTAACGTGTCTTCCTTTCCGGACTGCGGGCGGCACCGATGCAATTGGCGGGTGCTTGCATTGCTCCGGGCAGGTTGCGTCCTGCCGGCCCTGGTCTCCCAACCGGGCGAGGGGCAGGGATGTGGCCAAGAGGCCGCCCGGGTCGTTTCATGACTTTGCGGAACTGTTGATTGACAGCGGCCCAAACGGTTTCCGGCCGCTGTTCGCGCGGATTCTCAGCAAGGTGTTGCTCTTCGAGAGTGACGAGAGTCGCCGGAACCGGTGGCCACGAGCTCAGTCCGGAGCAGCTCGTCGCGATCCTGGTTCAGGGGCTGGGTCGCGATGTAAGGCTTCGGAAACGCGACATTGAAGACATTGTCACGCTTTTTCCGCGAGCGCGGAAAGCGCGGTCTCGAGGTCTCCATATCCGGTCACGCGATGCTCGAATTCCAGGCCCAGGCGCCTGGCGCAGTCGCGGGCCTTTTCAACAAGCGCGGGGTTGTCCGTCTGGGCCTGGTAAACGAGCGTGCTGTAGTGTCCGAAGTAGCTGTCCCGCAACTCGGGATGCCGGTCGAGGCCAAGGGGCTTCCAGACGAAAGCGTCGAACTGCCGAACCAGAAAGTCGGTGAGGTAGAATGACGTGAACTCATGGTCGGACCGGTGGAGGAAGTCTTCGGTGCCCTGGTAGAAGGCGAAGCAGTGGGGTCCGCCCATCATTTCGATGCCGAGTTCCTCGGCAGCTTTCGCTAGTTCTCCGCCGGTGCCGCAGTCGGCATAGGCCAGAAAGACGCGATCGTAGGCCGTCGCCTTGGCCACGGCGTTGCGCACGGCAGGCACGATCCTCTCGGGATGGTTGTGATAGATGGCCGGCAGGCAATGGAGATCGATGTGATCGAAGTCGCGAGTCAAGGCCAGGATTTCCCGGGCGAGCGCTCCGCAACCGAGCACGAGGATTCGACCACGGCCCTCCGGGCTCAGCCCCTGTTCGGTCAGTTCGCTGTCGCTTGGATTGTCCATTTCACCGCCACCCGCTCCGGGACTGCCCCCAAGAATCCGCGACGGGGCCGTCAAATGCAAGCCGCACGATGCATCGGGTCAAGACACGTTCAACGCACGGAGCGCCCCGCGACCCACACTTGCGCGACCGCTCGATCGTCTCCCATCATGATTGTCGGGAAAAGCGCTTCCCAGATGTCCTCGGCACGGTTGGCGCGTTGCGCGATCGCCGGGGTCGAGGCGAGGTCAAGGGCTATCAGGTCTGCCTCGAGACCGGGGGCAAGCCTTCCGATCTTGTCGTCGAGCCGCATGGCCCGGGCGGATCCCGCCGTGGCCAGCCAGTAGAGTTGCGCCGGATGCAGCGTCGCACCTCGGAGCTGGGCAATTTCGTAGGCGGCCGCCATGGTCCGCAGCATCGAGAAGGATGACCCGCCACCGGTATCCGTTGCGAGCGCAACCCGGCTGCCGCTTGAAGCAAGCCCGGTCAGGTCAAGGAGACCGGAGCCGATGAACGTGTTTGAAGTCGGGCAGTGCACGACGGAAGCATCGGCTTCCGCGATTCGCGTGCGTTCGCGATCTGTCAGGTGGATCGCGTGGCCGTAAAGGGCGCCTTCTCCAAGAAGTCCGTGCGCCTCGTAGGTCTCGAGATAGTCTCGGGCATCCGGGTGGAGGCTGAGCGCCCACGCGACCTCGTCGGTCTGTTCCGAGAGGTGCGTTTGCATCAGGCATTCAGGATGTTCGGCCCAGAGGCCGCCAAGGGCTTCAAGCTGTTCTGGCGTTGATGTCGGCGAGAAGCGCGGCGTTATCGCATATCCCAGCCGGTCCAGGCCGTGCCAGCGCTCGAGCAGCCGCTTGCTGTCATCGTGGCTTGATTGGGCCGTATCTCGCAAGTCTTCGGGTGCGTTCCGATCCATGCATGTCTTTCCGGCGACGACACGAAGCCTGCGCTTCCGGGCTTCGACGAAGAATGCGTCGACGCTTTCGGGGTGGACGGTGCAATAGGAGCAGACCGTGGTTGTGCCGTTCCCGAGCGTCAGGTCAAGGTAGCGCCCGGCGACCTCGCGAGCATAGCTTGCGTCGCAAAAGCGTGCTTCCTCCGGGAATGTGTAGGTGTTCAGCCAGTCCACGAGCCGCTTGCCCCAGCTCGCGATGATCGCGGTCTGGGGGTAGTGCGCATGGGAATCGACAAAACCGGCAGTCAGCAGTCGAGTGCCCATGTCGGTGACGGTCGCGTCCGGATGTGCGCGCAAAAGGTCGTCGGCTGACCCGAGCGCCGCGATCAGACCGTCCTCGACGAGCACGCCTCCGTGCCGCTCATGCATCGCGGCTTCCGCAACCGGCACCTTGAAGGGATCGTGCGCGAAAGTCAGCGTCTGACCCAGTATCAGCGTTCTGGCCGTCATTGTGCCGACCTGGCCAACGTGTCGCGGCAGGCACAAGGACGCGTCCGCCGAGCCGTGCATCCGTGCGGACGCAAATTGGCGCCGGAACGCCGAACGCGCAGGCAGCGTTCGACCGGGCGGAGAGGTCGCCGGCTGGCCGGAGCCGCCACGTTCACGTGCTGGCCTCAACTTCCGCCACCGCTGGCGAGGATTCTGACAGCCATTCGGCGGCAATTCCAACGGCAACCGCCTGCGGGTGCTTTCCCAGCTCGGGGTCGCCGATCGGACACCTGATCCGTGAGATCTGCGCGTCCGAATGCCCGAGCGACCTGAGCCGCGACCTGAAGCGCGCCCACTTGGTCGCCGAGCCGATCAGTCCGGTTGCGCGGAATCCATGGCCGAGCAACTGGTGGCAGATTTCGAGGTCGAGGGCATGGGAATAGGTCAGTACCAGGTGCTCTGCATCGCTGGGCGCGTGGCGAACGGCACCCGCCGGGTTGGCTGCCAGGAGCCTCGTGACGCTGACAGGGAGTTCGTCGGGGAACCGGTCGGCTCCGGTGTCCACCCAAGTGATGGCGATGCCCGGGAGCGGCGCCATCACGTCCACGATCGCGCGACCGACATGTCCCGCCCCGTAGATCCAGAGGGGCCTGAGGTGCGGCGCGATCGGCTCAATCAGCCATCCTGATTGACATAGCGTCTGGGCGATCTCCCCAGAGCTTCGATTGCGGGCTGCCGCGCGCTGCAATGCGAGCGGCGGGTCCGACTGACCCGTGACGCGGCGCAAGTACGTGTTGGCAGGAACGCCGGCAAGACGCGTCTCGTCATAGATTTCAGTGGCCAGCACGACTGCGCCGCCGCAGCACTGGCCAAGCGCGGGGCCGAGTGACCGAGAGACGAGGGAGTCGCTGCCTTCGTCCAGTGCGTTTCGCGCGTGGGCCGCCGCCTCGAATTCAAGCGCGCCGCCGCCAATCGTGCCCGATTGGCCGCCCGGCCAGACCAGCATCGCGGCACCGGGCTCGCGCGGGGCCGAGCCTTCGACGGACGCCACGACGACACGTGCAACCCGTCCATGCGCAGCCACGGCCCGCCCAAGATCTCGAATGTCCATGCTCATGGCGCTCGCATCCGGTTCACTGCGTTCAAGAGCCGCTCGGGCGTTGCCGGCGCGTCGAGCGCCGGATAGGGGTCTCCGCAGGCGGCCACAGCGTCGGACAACGCGAGAAGCGCCGAGATTCCCAGCATCAACGGCGGCTCGCCAACCGCCTTGGAGCGATGGATCGTCTCTTCGATGTTCCGTCCCTTGGACCAGAGCGACACGTTGAAGATGTCTGGCCGGTCTGAGCAGGCCGGGATCTTGTAAGTCGATGGCGCATGCGTGAGGAGGCGGCCCTGCTGGTCCCAGACCAGTTCCTCCGTAGTCAGCCAGCCTGCGCCCTGAACAAATCCCCCTTCGATCTGCCCGATATCGATCGCCGGGTTCAGGGAAGCGCCGGCGTCATGCAGGATGTCGGTGCGCAGAATGCGGTTCTCGCCCGTGAGCGTGTCCAGCACGACCTCGCTCACCGCGGCACCATAGGCGAAGTAGTAGAACGGCCTGCCCATTCCCCTGATGCGGTCCCACTGGATTCGGGGCGTTTGGTAGAACCCGGTGGCTGACAGGCTGACGCGCCCTTCGTAGCACTCCCGTGCCGCTTCGGCGAAGCTCATTTCATCGGCGCCGGCCTGCACGCGCCCTGCGCGAAATTGCACGTTCTTCGGTTTCAATTGGCGCGTTTCGGCCAGATGCATCGCCATGCGTTCACGGATTTTGTCGCACGCCGACCTTACGGCCATGCCGTTGATGTCCGAGCCGGAAGAGGCGGCCGTGGCGGACGTGTTCGGAACCCTTGCCGTGTCAGTGGCGGTGATCTTGACGCTTTCCAGCGGCACGCAAAAGCTGCCGGCCGCGACCTGTGCCACCTTCTGGAACAGGCCTTGGCCCATTTCGGTGCCACCGTGATTCATGTGGATCGAACCGTCATGGTAGACATGCACGAGCGCTCCGGCCTGGTTGAGATGCGTCAGCGTGAACGAGATGCCGAACTTGACCGGCGTCAGGGCGATGCCCTTCTTCAGGACGCGACTGGCGGAATTCCATTCAGCAATTGCCGAGCGGCGGGCGCGATATCGCGATGTTGCCTCCAGTTCCTCGACAATCTCGTGCAGCACGAAGTCCTCGACGTTCATGTGATAGGGAGTGGTCTGCGGCGTCCCGTCGGCGGTTCCGTGTGCCGTTGCCGTGCCGCCTGGAGAGACCTTGTCGGAAGCGGCGTAGAAATTGACCCTGCGAACATCCAGCGGGTCGATGCCGAGATGATGGGCGACATGATCCATCACCCGCTCAATGCCAACCATTCCCTGCGGGCCGCCAAATCCGCGGAATGCGGTTGCAGACTGGGTGTTGGTTCTCAGCCGGTGCGACGTGATCCGTGCCGTCGGCAGGAGATAGGCGTTGTCGGCATGGAGCATGGCGCGGTCGGCGACGGGCAGCGAGAGATCCTGGGCCCAGCCGCAACGACAGTACTGGATGAAATCTACGCCGGCCAATCGCCCCGCGTCGTCGAATCCGGCCATGTATTCGATGCGAAAGTCGTGGCGCTTGCCGGTGATCAAGATGTCGTCATCCCTGTCGTAGCGCATCCTGCAAGGGCGCCCGGTGGCACTTGCGGCGACGGCGCACGCGACAGCGACCGCATTGGCCTGGCTTTCCTTGCCGCCAAATCCGCCGCCCATGCGTCGCACAACGACCTGAACGGCATGCATCGGCACGCCGAGCGCATCGGCGACCTTGTGCTGAATCTCGCTCGGGTGCTGCGAGGAGCAATGCACGATCATGTCGCCGCTGTCCTGTGGCAGCGCGAGCGCGGCATGGCCTTCGAGGTAGAAGTGTTCCTGCCCGCCAATCTCGACCGAACCTTCGACGACATGTTTCGCAGAGGCGAGCGCGGCCTCGACGTCACCCTTGAGAAAGGTGCGAGGCCCCTCCTCGAAGCGGCTGTCGGCGGCGAGCGCGTCGTCGATCGAGAGAATCGCGGGCAGACTCTCGTAGGTGACCTTGCCAAGCCGTGCCGCCTTGCGGGCCGCCAGGTGCGTGTCTGCGACAACGAGAAAGAGCGGTTGCCCGAGGTAGTGGACCTTGCCGTCGGCGAGCAGCGGTTCGTCACGGACGGATGGGGAGACGTCGTTGGCAAATGGAAGGTCTCCTGCCGTCAGCGCCGCGACAGTTCCAGGTGCAGCGCGTACGTCCCCAAGCTCCATTTCCGTGATGCGTCCATGCGCAACCGAACTGATGCCGAAGGCGAGCGAGAGCGTGACGTCCGGGACCGGGATGTCGTCCACGTAGTGCGCGGCGCCAGTGACATGCAAAGCTGCCGCGTCGTGGGGCAGGGCGGTGCCGACGCTCATGGGGCGATCTCCAGGACATGCGTGTCGACGCCCTGGTCGTCCAGAAATGCGCGCATGAGCATGTTGCGAGCTGCATCGAGCCGGTAGGTGGCCGACGCACGCATGTCGGTGAGCGGCGTGAAGTCCTGATCCCAGGCGCCTCGCGCAGCCTCTATAGTGGTCTCGCTCCATTCCTGGCCGGCGAGCGCGTCCTCGACGTGCCGGGCGCGTTTCGGGATGCCTGCCATGCCACCGAAGGCAATGCGCGCCTTCTCCACCCGTCCGGCCTGGATGCGGATGTTGAAGCAGCCGCAGACCGCGGAAATGTCCTGGTCGAACCGCTTGGACAGCTTGTAACATCTCAACCGGTCAGCCTGGCGCGGGAAACTCACTGCCTCGACGAACTCGCCGGACCCACGATCCTGGACGCCATAGTCAAGGAAGAAGTCTTCAAGCGGCAAGTCCCGGCGATCGTTGCCGCGCCTGAGGTGCAGCGTTGCGCCGAGCGCGATCAGCGCAGGCGGAAAGTCTCCGACGGGCGAGCCGTTCGCGATGTTGCCGCCGATGGTTGCGGCATTGCGGACCTGCACCGAACCGAAGCGCCGGATCAGTTCGCCAAGCCCGGGATGCAGGTCGCCGATCATGTCGCCCACCTCCGCGAATGTGGCCATGGCTCCGATGCGGACCGCTTTCGGGCCGACATCGATGAACTTGAGATCCTGGACGTTGCCGAGAAAGAGGAGCCCGTCGGGTTCCTGAAGCGCCTTGGTGACCGCAAGTCCGACATCGGTTGCGCCGGCAACGAGCACGGCATCGGGATCCGCGGCATACAGGGTTGCCAGTTCGTCCGCGCTTTCAGGTGCCATGCCGGATGCACCACTCTCGGACCCCGTCGCGACTGCCGCGGCCAGGGCGGAGTCGTCGTCGATCCAGTCCGGGACGGGTTCCGATGCCGCATCCTCGGCAGCGCGCACAATGGGTGCGTAGCCGGTGCAACGGCAGAGGTTGCCGGCGAGCTGGACGTCGAAGTCGTGCCTCCCGTTCCCGTGCGCGCAGGCCATCGAGACAATGAATCCTGGCGTGCAGAAGCCGCATTGCGATCCATGGTGCCTGACCATGGCCTTCTGGACCGGGTGAAGCGATCCGTCCGGCCCGGAGACGCCTTCCACGGTGCGCACGGCCTTGCCGTGAAGCTGTGGAAGAAACAGGATGCAGGCATTGAGGGTCCTGGTGCCGTTCCCGTCCGACACCATGACCGTGCAGGCCCCGCAATCACCCTCGTTGCAGCCTTCCTTCGTGCCGATCAGGCCGCGGTCTTCACGAAGCCAGTCAAGCAGGGTGCGAGTCGCGGGAACGCCATGCAGTTCCACCCGCTCTCCGTTCAGGAGAAACACAATTTCGCGCATCGCATGTCCGATGCCGCTTTCTGTTCCTGCGGTTGGTTCCGCGCACCTCCGTCCCGATGCGGCGTAAAGCCGGAGGCTTCCTGTCGGCCACCAAGCAAACCCTTGAACTTGCTGCTTTGCAAGCGCTGATTTGGCTTCGCGTTGACTCGGTGTGGTTCACCGTTGCGAAGGGCGGGGCGCGTGGCCTTGCCGCCCGAGTCCTGGTTGGTGGCGGTGTCCGCCGAACGGGAACTACCTTTCGCCTTTCGTTCGCGAGAAGATCGTCATGGGCAGCCCTGCTTCCTCCAGCATCGCCGCCGCAGCCCGGAAACTCTCGTCCAAGGCGCCATCAACATCCGGAATTGGCGGGCAAACCAGTGTGCCAATGCCGGTCTGGATGATCGCGCGGCCACAGTCCGCACACGGAAAGCGGTTCACGTACAGGGTGGCTCCGGACAAGGAAACACCGACACTTGCGGCATTGTAGATTGCATTGCGTTCAGCGTGTTCGAACCAGAAGAACTTCTCGCCGCTCTCGCGGTCGAATCGACTTGGGTCGTGGCCCTGCACGCCGCGCGGAAACCCGTTGTAGCCCGTCGACAGGACCACATGCCTGGCGTCGACGATGACGCAACCGACGCGGAAATGGGGATCTTCCGACCATTCAGAGACATGATCGCACAATCCCATGAACCGGGTATGCCAAATCTGCGAATCCGCCATCCTGAGCTACTCCCGAACTTGCTGGCAGCTACTGAAATTCCACGGCGATGGTGCCAGCACACTCGCCTCCTTGTCCGCTGAACTTCGGCGGAGCTCCCGTCATCGGGACGCCCTCGGCAGCACCTGGCCAGCTGCCGGAAAGTCGCGGACCGCTGCAGGGTCCTCTAGCGGCGCATCGCTTCGCGACCAGCCGCCAGGCTGGTCCAGTTCACCCTCCGCATTGCGGAAGGGATCGCCATTTAGCTTGAGAAACTGCGCATCCGCCGGAGGCACCTCGTCATCATATCGGATCGCGTCCACTGGGCAGATGCTCTCGCACAAGCTGCATTCGATGCACTCGGTGGGGTGGATGTAGAACATCCGCTCGCCCTCGTAGATGCAGTCGACGGGGCAAACTTCCGTGCATGTCCCGTCCTTCACGTCAATGCATGGGGAAAGTATGACAAGCGTCATTTCCTACCTTCCGCGCCAGACGGGGGTCCGCTTCTCGCGAAAGGCCGCCACGCCTTCAATGGAATCCTCCGACGAAAGCGCTTCCAGCAATTCGTCGTTGTGCCGTGCATAGGCCTCGTGAATCGGCAGATGTCCCGTGCTGCGAACCACGGCCTTGATCGCCTTGACGCTCAGCGGCGCACAGGCGAGGACGTCTGCGACCCAACGCTCGGTTTCAGCGTCCAGGTCTTCAGGAGGAACAACGGAATTCACCACTCCATGGGCGGCCAATTCCCTTGCGGACACGCGCCTGCCGGTCAACATCATCCCCAATGCAATGTTGCGGGGCAAGATTCGAGGCAGCGTCACCATGCCGCCATCGAGGGGAACGCGCCCGACCTTCGCCTCAGGCAATGCAAACGAGGCCGTCTCGGACGCGATGACGATGTCGCACCCGAGTACCATCTCGAAGCCGCCGCCCAAGGCCAGGCCGTTGACGCGAGCGATCACCGGCGCGGACATCGACGCTCTCAGCGAGATGTCGCGGAACCGGTTCTCGATGGTCTGCCGCCAATAGGCCACACCGCTTGGTCCGTCGGCATCCTTGAGGTCAGCCCCGGCGGAGAAGGCCTTGCCGCCGGCACCGGTCAGCACGACGCAATGGATGTCGGCATCCCCTTCGATCTCGTCCCAGATCGCGGCAAGCCGGTCCGCCGCCGCCCGGTCGATCGCGTTCATGCGTTCCGGGCGATCGATCGTCACTCGGGCGACATGTCCGGAAAGGTCCAGATCAATGCTCACTGGGCAAGTTCCCTTGAAGGAGCAGTTGCGGCAAGCTCTTCCAGGACGTCTTCCGTGTGCTCTCCAAGGAGCGGAGGATTGTGTCGAACGATCAACGGAGCGTCGCTCAGGTGCACGGGCGATCCCACGAATTCCACCGGTCCATGGCAGGGCGTCTGGATGGAGACGAGCATCTCGTTGATTGCGGTTTGCGGATCTTTCAGCGCCGCTCCGAGATCGCGCACCGGTGCGCAGAGCAGATCATGCGCCTCAAGCCTGGCCAGCCAATGCTCTGTCGTGTCTGTTGCCAAGACCGTCTGGAAGCGCTTGTGGAGATGCGCCTTCGCATTCCTGTGGCTCGCCAGGTCCGGATATTCCAGGGACAGGTCCTCGATTTCCAGCGCGCTGCAAATGTCCTGCAGCGGGTTCGCCTTGAACGCGCCAACGATGACGAGTGCTCCGTCAGTCGTTTCGAACAGTCCTGTCAGTGGCATTGCAGCCCAGTTCAGGACTTCGCCGTGCGCGTTCCACTGTGCGGCTTCCTGCATCTGCATCGCGATCATGCTGTCGTAGAGCGAAACCCGAACCTTCTGGCCACGCCCGGTCCTTTCTCTCTGAAGAAGCGCGGCCAGCACGCCTTGGACAAGGTGCATGCCGGCCGTGTAGTCGCACAGGGTCGTGGGATAGATCGAACGCGGCACCGAGGGGTCCGAGGTCTTTTCCATCACGCCGGTCAATGCCTGGGCGAGGACGTCCTGCCCGCCCTTGTGCGCATAAGGGCCGGTCGAGCCAAATCCTGTCCCCGAAGCACAGATGATGCCTGGGTTGATCGCGCTGAGCGCCTCGTAGCCCAAGCCGAGCCTTTTCATGACCCCAGCCCGGAAATTGTCGACGACAACGTCCGCGGTCCGCACGAGTTCATGGATTGCCTTCAGCCCCGCTTCGGACTTCATGTCGATCACGACCGATCGCTTGTTGCGGTTGAGCGAGCCAAAGACAACGTTGTTCTGATCTTCCTTCGACGCGCCGCCGAAGAACTGGCGCGACAGGTCGCCCGAGCCCTGGCGTTCGATCTTGATCACGTCGGCGCCGAAATCGCCCAGCATCTGCGTTGCGCACGGACCGAGCATCACCTGGGTGAAGTCAATGACGCGCACGCCGCTCAAGGGAAGCAAGGGAGCGCCTGCATCGGACAGGGATCTCATTTTGCCACCACCGGTTCTTCGACCAACGCGTTCGGGGAAGGGATGTCGCCCGGGTCGGCGCCCTGGGCCCGCATCCTTTTCTGGATGTCGCGATGGTTCACGTGCCGCAGCGGCGTGTCGCCCTTGATCGCCAACGCTGCAGCGATTCCTGCGGCCTCCCCCTGTGCCATGCAGGGCGGGATCTCGCGCGAGAGCTTCTGGGCTTCGCTTTCGACCGAGTAGTGGCGGCCTGCCACGATCAGGTTGTCAATGCCCTTGGGCAGCAGGGCACGGTAAGGCGTGTAGTAGTCCCGTCCGCGACAGACAGTGTCCCGGAAATGGCGGCGCGACGTGATGTCATCCCTTGTCACGATGTACTCTCCCTGAAGCAGGCGGGTCTGACGTATGCCCATTTGCTCTGCCGCCCCCAGCATCTTGGCGTTCTCGAAGCCCGGCAGGTTCTCGCGGGCGAACTTCAGGAGGTTCATCATGCGATCGCGGCCTTCGCATTCGGCAGCAACCATGTGCTCTACCGAGATGCCGTCGTATCCAGGCATGTGCGGGCAGTTGCACCAGACGACGCCCGGCAGCGGAGTCTTCAGCCACCACATGCCCCAAGCTCCGCCGATTTCCCGCCGCGCGGCGCGGTCGAGCTTCTTGTACTCTTCGGGATTGGCGTATTCGAATGCCTCCGCCTTGTCGGTGTCCACGTCGCAAAGCCGGAACACGGTCGTCACGATGTACTGGCCGTCGACATGAGACGCACCGGCGGCAATGCCGACATCGAGATCGCCGGTTGCATCGACCACCACTGTCGCGCGGATGACTTGGCGGCCGGTCTTGGTCTGGACGATCACGCCCTCGATCCGGCCATCGGCAACAAGGGCGTCCGAAAACCAGGAATGCAGCCTGAGATTGACACCCGTTTCCCGGACGATGTCGAGGCTGACCCGCTTCCATGCGTCGGGGTCAAAGGCCACGGCGTGGATGATCGGCTGCGGCATGCCTGCCTTGTGGAAGTCTATGCATCCCCAACGGGACCACTTTTGCCACATCTCCCAATTGGTCTGGCAATCCTCGGGCGGCGGATAGACCGCGGCATCCTGCCGTTCCATGCGCTCCACGAACTCGGTGACGAGGCCCGTCGTGACGATTTCGTCGCCCTCGTTGACCATGTCGTCAAGGACCAGCACCATGCCGCCCGATGCCATCCCGCCCAGGTGGTGATAGCGCTCCAGCAGCGTGACGCGGGTGCCGTTCCTGGCTGCGGACGCGGCTGCGCACAAGCCAGCTGACCCGCCTCCGACCACCAGGACATCCGTGTCGTCCACGATGGGAAGCTGTTCTCCCTCGACCAGCATCAAGGTCGTGTCTCGTTGCGTCATTGGATTGCTCCCTCATTCACGTTTCGACGATTCGGCATCTACCAGCGCACCACGAATTTCTCGGCGACGGTAACCAAGGCAAAAAGCATCACTGACAGCCCGGACGACAGGAAGACCGTCGCGTAGAGAAGCGATGACCGGAAGTTGAACGTGCTGTCGATGATCAGCGCTCCAAGTCCCGAGTTTGCGCCGACCCACTCCCCGACGATGGCTCCGATGACACAGGTTGTCGCGGCAATCTTCAGCGCCGAGAACAGGAATGGCAGCGAGGAAGGCAGGCGGATCTTCCAGAAGACTTCGGACTTTGATGCCGACAGGATCCGCGCCAGTTCCAGCGTCTCCGGACTGACCGCCTGCAGGCCGCGCACCATGTTCACCAACGTCGGGAAGAAGCAGATCAGAGCGGCGATCACGACTTTCGCCGTAAGTCCGGCACCAAAGATCAGCACGAGAATCGGTGCGATGGCGAGAATCGGAATCGTGTTGATGAAGACGGCGATCGGAAAGAACGCCCGTTCGACGGTTCGGCTATGCACAAATGCGACTGCAATCAGGATTGCGGCCATGTTGCCGAAGAGGAATCCCATTATGCTCTCGTAGAACGTGGGCCAGAAGTTCCTCATCAGGAGAGGCCACTGCTCGACCAATGTCCGGCCCACGTCACTGGGGGCCGGGGCAATGTAGGTCGGCACCTGGAACATGCACACTCCCGCTTCCCAGATCAGGAAGATGCCGATCGCGGTGCCGACCGGGATGGCATGTCCCAGCAGACGCCGGAGGGCAGGGTCGGCCACTCCTGTCTGTCGAGGAAGTCGGAAAGCGTCCCTTTTCGGCACGACAATGGCGCCGTAGCGTCCACGAACAGTGACCATCAAGAAAGTCGGGCTGAACCAACGCCGGAACTTCTGGTTGCCTGCACCTGCCTCGGGAGCCGGCGAGTCCCTGTCGTCCGCACCAGACATCAGTCCGCCTCCAACAGTCGGCGCAAATGGGCCGTGTACCTGGTGAATTCCTGGGTGTCGCGGACCTTGATCGCCCTGGGCGATGGGATGTCGATGTCAACGATTTCCCTTAGCCCGACTTCAGAAACTCGGCGCGTGATTTGACTAATTTGGCGGGTTTCGGCGCGGGAAACGTCTTGTTTTCAAGGACCCGACCCCCAGAAGTCGCGTGTAGTGCCGACCTGCCCCCTTGATCTGGTGGCCGCGACGGCGGAGTCTCCGCCCATGTTCGTGCGCTGCAAGAAGCGATTCAAGGACGGCAAGGAACACCGCTACTGGAGCGTGGTGGAGAACTGCCGCGTGCGCGGCGGCCGGGTCGTCCAGCGTCAGGTCCTGTATCTCGGCGAGATCAACGACAGCCAGCGCGCGGCGTGGTGCCGCGCCATCGAGGTGCTGGAAGGCCGGTCGGGATCGCGTCAGGTGGCGCTGTTTCCCGAGGACCGGGAGGCGCCCGAGCTGGACTGCGAGGTGGTGAAGATCAACGTCGCGGAGGTGTCGCTGCACGACCCTCGCCAGTGGGGGGCCTGCTGGCTGGCCCTGACCCTGTGGGACCGGCTTGAGCTGGACCGGTTCTGGGCGCCGCGCCTGCCTCCGAGCCGGCAGGGCACGCGCTGGCTCGACGTGCTGAAGATCCTGGCCTGCTACCGGCTGGTCGATCCGGGCAGCGAGTGGCGCCTGCACCGCCACTGGCTCGAGCACAGCGCCCTGCGCGACCTGCTCGGCTGCGACCGGGCGATCCCTGCGGACACGCTGTACCGCTGCCTCGACAGGCTGCTCGCGCACAGGCAGGCGTTCTTCTCCTTCCTGCGGGAGCGATGGGCGGCGCTGTTCGACGCGCGGTTCGACATCCTGGTCTACGACCTGACCTCGACCTACTTCGAGAGCGATCCTCCGTTCGACGACAAGCGCCAGTTCGGCTACAGCCGCGACAGCCGCCCGGACTGCGTGCAGGTGGTGATCGCGCTGGTCGTCACGCCGGACGGCTTTCCGCTGGCCTACGAGGTGATGCCGGGCAACACCTCGGACCAGAGCACGCTGGCCGGCTTCCTCGAGCGGATCGAGCGGCAGTACGGCCGGTCCGACCGGATCTGGATCATGGACCGCGGCATCCCGACGGAGGAGACCCTGCAGCAGATGCGCGAGGGCGACGCGCCGGTGCGCTATCTCGTCGGCACGCCCAAGGGCCGGCTGACGAAATTCGAGAAGGCGTTCCTCGACCTGCCCTGGCAGGAGGTGCGCGAGAGCGTGGACGTCAAGCTTCTCGCCGATGACGGGGAACTGTACGTGCTGGTGCGCTCGGAGGGGCGGCTGCACAAGGAACGCGCCATGCGCCGGCGCCGCCTGAAGAGGCTCTGGCGGCGGCTCGGCGAGCTGCAGGGCCAGTCCAACGGCCGCGACCAGCTGATGCTCAAGCTCGGCGCTGCCAGGAAGGACGCGGGCCGGGCCTGGGGCCTGGTCGACATCCGCGTGCCGGCGACCGAGGAGGAGCTCTCCGCGCACGGGTTCTCGTTCCGCCTTCGCCGCGAACGGCTGCGCCAGGTCCGGCGGCGCGAGGGCCGCTACCTGCTGCGGTCCAACATGGTGGCCGAGGACCCGGCCGAGCTCTGGCGCCTGTACATGCGGCTCGTCGAAATCGAGCAGGCGTTCAAGGAATTGAAGCACGACCTCGCGGTCCGTCCCGTCTTCCACCAGGTCGAGGAGCGGATCGAAGCGCACATCTTCGTCTCGTTCATCGCCTACTGCCTGCTGGTGACGCTGAAGAACATCGCCCGCCCGCGTGCCGGCGGGCTGACCCCGCGCGCCATCATCGAGGCGTTCGGCACGATCCAGATGGTGGACGTGCATCTGCCCACAACCGACGGCCGGCATCTCGTCCTGCCGCGCTACACCCAGCCAAGGAAGGAGCACGAGCTTCTGCTGCACCAGCTCGGCATGACCCTGCCGGCACAAGGCGCGCCACGACTCTCTTCGTGACGGCGTGCAACCCGCTGTCCGTCGGCCGCCGTGTAGTGCCGACCTTTGGGGGTCGGATTCAGGAATATCAATGGGTTACGGACCTCGAAACCCTCGAGTTGCGGAAGTCGGGTTAGCCGGCCGGGGTTCGCCCCCAGCATCAGGACCTTCTGCCCAAGGAAGACGGCTTCCGGAATGGAATGGGTGACGAACAGGATCGTCACGCCGGTTTCCGCCCAGATCTGAAGAAGCTGCAGGTTCAGGTGATCGCGCGTCATCTCGTCTAACGCGCCGAATGGCTCGTCCATCAGCAGCAGCTTCGGCTGGCAGACAAGCGCACGTGCGATCGCGACGCGCTGCCGCATGCCGCCGGAAAGTTCACGGGGCAGCGCATCCTCACGGCCTTGCAGGCCCACGAGCGCCAGAAGTTCCCTGGGTGACCGGTCGCTGACGGGGATCTTGATGTTTCGCCGGCGGCCGATCTCCAGGGGCAATTCGACGTTTTTCAGAGCCGTTCGCCACGGGAGGAGAGTCGCATCCTGAAAGACGAAGGCGAACTCGCGCGCCAAGCGCGCCTCTTCCGTCGACTTTCCCAAGACGGAGACCTCGCCTGCCGCAGCCGGAACGAGGTCGGAAACAAGGCGCAGCATCGTCGACTTTCCGCAGCCCGAGGGGCCGAGAATTGTCCAGAAAGCGCCCTGTTCCAGTTCAAGGCTGATGTCCTGCAGCGCAGTGAAGCTGCCGAATCGCACCACCGCATTGCGCAGGACCGCCGCGTAGTCGCGCGCGGCGCCTGCAGGATCGCCAGCGCCCACCAAGGCTACCCGAGCTTCGGCCGCGCATCGGCGGTGGCTTCAAGGATGTCCAGCGTCATGACGTCCTCAAGTGCAGGCGCTCCGCCGGCAAACTGTCCCAGATGGTTGTAGATGTCGATCTGAGCCTGCCAGTTCTCTCGGGTCATGGTGCCCCAACCGTTTGCTGCCGTTCGGTCATTGAAGGAATAGCCGATCACGAGGTCAACGGCCCTGAGTTCTGAATCGCGATCAAGATTGGGGTACCGTTCGACCAGGTAGTCTACCGCACCTTCCGGATTGTCGTGAGCCCAGCCCCACCCGCGCGCGATCGCCCGGATGGTTGCCTCCACCATGTCACGGTTTTCCGCGAGCACCGAGTCCGTCGTGTAGTACGGGTTTGCGTAGAGTTGAATCCCGGTGTCCCAGAGCGCCATGTCGACCCTTTCGTCTCCAAGGATCGACAGCGCGTTCACGTTGGTCTTCCAGCCCGTAACGACGTCCACCTGTCCGGTCATGAGCGGCCCCATGTCGCCACCCATCACGGAAACCTCGATGCTGTCCTCGGAAATGCCGTTCTTGGCGAGGAGCGCCCGCAGCAGGATCCGGGCGGTTCCCTGCGTCGCGACCTTTTTCCCGACAAGGTCAGCGGGCTCTCGAACCGGCGCCCGCTCCAGGGAGAAATACGTGAACGGATGCTGCTGATAGCCCGCCGCAACGCACTTGACCGGGATGCCCGCCGAACGGGCAAGCATCAAGGACGGGCTGGAGGAAATTGATCCGAAGTTGTTGCCGCCGGACGCAACGGCCGCGACCCCGTCGATGTTCGGGCCACCGGGCAGGATTTCAAGCTCGAGCCCTTCTTCAGCGAAATAACCCAGCCTGTCGGCCGCCACTTCGCCGAGAATGCCGTTCGATGCAAGCCAGCCAAGCTGCAACCTGATCCTGTGGGTGTCGGCCGCACGCCCGGGCGTCACCGAGATGAATGTCCCGGCGCCGGCCAGTCCACCCAGTGCAGCCAGCCCGCCAAGCACGCTTCTGCGTTCAATCATGTCCTGCGATTTCGCCATCGTGATGTCCCTTTCTGTTCGGTGGCCGCTATCCGGCGACCATTGACATGCAGGAGGCTAGCAGTGCATATTTTTTTGTGTATGCAGCATGGCAGTGCATTTTTTGCATCGGCAGATGGATTCGGAGATCCGAGTGGTTCATTCGAAGTTTCTCGGGTATTTTGACGCAGTTGCGCGTCAGGGGTCGATCCGCAAGGCGGCGGCTGTCCTCAACGTGTGCTCGACGACGGTCACGCGGAAGCTGATGGATGTTGAACGGGACCTGGGCGTCAAGCTCCTGGACCGCACGTCCGACGGCGTGGTCCTGACTGCCGCAGGATCCATCGTCGTGGAACACTGCCGGAAGACCCTGTACGACTTTGAGCAGCTTCGCGCAGTCGTGGACGACATCCGTTCGGCCCGAAGCGGGCACATCCAATTGATGGTCATCGACTCCGCCGCGCTGGGGCTGGTACCTGACGTTCTTCGCGAATTCTCGGCCGACTATCCGGGCGTGACGTATTCGGTAACGACCGGCCAGCCCGACGAGATCGTTGATGCAGTCGCAGACGGAACCGTTGGCATCGGCCTTTCCTTCGCGAACGAGAACCACCCGGGCATCAGGTCCATGTTCGAGAAGGCGGCGCCGATCGGGGCCGTGATGCGATCGGACCATCCCTTGGCGGAACGCACTGAGCTGACAATCGGTGACCTGGAGAACTATTTGCTTGTGCGGTCGATTGATGGCCGTGGCCATCATTCCCTATTGGACGAGGCGATAGCGGGCGCGACCGCGAGTCTGGCCACGAAGGTGTTCACGGATTCCCTGCCCATCGCGAAGCGGACGATCGAAAGCGGCCAAGTGATCGGGCTCTACACCAAGTTGGGGTTCAGAGACGAAATCGATGCCGGCGCATTGCGGTACCTGCCAGTGGCCAACGACTTCCTGAAGTCCCTCAACGTCGGAATACTGATCTCGGCGAAGCGCTCGCTTTCGCCAATGGAACACATGCTCGCCACGCAAATCGGGAAGGCGCTCACTCGGGCCCAACTGGACTACTGAATTCCAAGCATGCAGAAGCGTGGTCCTGTTCCACCCGCGTTCGCGGGACGAGGGATGTGCGGTCGCTTCGCCTAGCTCGCCGCCATCAGGTTGTGCTTGCGGGCGATGAATTCCTTTGCCGTCTCGACGGCGACGGCTGCATCGCGGCAGTACGCGTCCGCTCCGATGGCTCTTCCGAACTCCTCGTTCAGGGGTGCGCCGCCGACGAGCACGATGTAGTCGTCGCGGATCCCCATCTGCACCATGGTGTCGATCACCACCTTCATGTAGGGCATCGTGGTCGTGAGAAGCGCGGACATTCCCAGAATGTCGGCCTCTTCCTTCTGCAGGGTCTCGATGTAGTTCTCGACGGGGTTGTTGATGCCGAGATCGACGACTTCGAACCCGGCGCCTTCCATCATCATTGACACCAGGTTCTTGCCGATGTCATGGATGTCACCCTTGACGGTTCCGATGACCATCTTTCCCATCCGGGGAGCGCCGGTCTCGGCGAGCAGGGGTTTCAGGATCGCCATACCGGCCTTCATCGCATTGGCCGCCAGCAGCACTTCCGGAACGAACAGGATCCCGTCCCGGAAGTCGTCCCCCACGATCTTCATGCCGCCCACGAGGGCCTCGGTCAGGACGCGGTAGGGTTCCCAGCCGCGATCAAGCAGGATTCGGGTTCCTTCCTCGATCTCTTCCTTCAGGCCGTCGTAGAGGTCATCATGCATCTGGAGGACGAGTTCTTCGTCGTCGAGTTCGCCAAGGATGATGTCGTCGTCTTCGTCTGCCATGACCCCTTGCTCCGCAAAGACTTTTCGAGCTTTCCCCGTCTATTGGGGAATCGAAGGCGATTGAACGCCAAATTGCGACTTTATGTTCTGCACCTGCGACTTGCCGCCACTGCATGATAGTTGGCGGAGCCTTGGTGTCTGGCGCGCTTTGCCGGACTTCGGCTTCCTGTCGGCGCATGACGCATTGCGCAGGTTGGTGCACGGCTTGCTGGTCAATTGCCTTCGTCCGAGCCTGACGCCCGAGTTCCTGCCGTCATGCGCGAATGAACCCGGGTCAGCGCTTTTGGCAGCGCCGCACGCAGGCGCCATCGGCACCTTGCACGACGATCCGGGTTCGGTGATTCCGCCCATCCGAGCCCTTGGAAGGACCGGAAGGGCCTTGCGCAGCCTGGCCGCCAGAGAGGCCATCTCGGAAAGCGGTTCGGCCAGCGTCCTTGCGGTCAGCGAACGCAACGCAGGGCCGGCTGGACGTCGCCGCGACCGAGATGTCCCGAACGCGGCATGAATCCGCACAGCCCGCGCAGCGTCGAGCCCAACACGAGCAAGTCGTCCAGCGGCTGCGATCTGGACATGGAAGCGCTGAAGGATCATGTCGCAACCCCCAGGACAGTGACGCCGCAAGCCACGATGCAAGCCGCGGCAAGCCGGTTGGACATTGGCCCTTCCTTGAGCCAGATCACGCCAATCAGCGCCGCAAAGATCACCGAGGTCTCTCGCAAGGCCGATACCATCCCCAGAGGCGCAAGAGTCTTGGCATAAAGCACCAGAGCATAGGCCGAGCTGGAGACGACGCCGCCGGCAAACCCCAGCCAGATCGTACGCGCGGGCAGAGCGCGCAGCCGGTCCATCCTGGTGGAAAAGATGAATCCGGCCAAGAACACTTCAGCCGCGAACAAGAGAGCGATGTACGCCAGCGCGTTGCCTGACACACGCACGCCAACGCCGTCGGCCAGCGAATAGGCGGCAATGGCCAAGCCAGTGAGCAGAGCCGGGACCACGCCCGCCCGGCCCGTAGTGGTCCCAATCCCCGCGAATGACAGGATCCCGATACCGAAGGACACGGCCAGGATGCCAATCCAGGCCGTGACCGGCAGGAATTCTCCAATCCAGACCTGCGCACCAAGCGCGACCAGCACTGGCGCGATGCCGCGCGCAATCGGATAGGCGACCGACAGGTCCCCATTGCGATAGGCAACGTTGAGGCACCAATAGTATCCCCAGTGAATGACCGTTGAGGCAACGATGTAGGAGTATGAGGCTGTCCGGGGCAGGCCGGCAAATGCCAGGATGACAAGCCCTGGTATCGCGTGCCCCAGTGCGATCAGGCCCAGAACCATCAACCGGTCTTCCGCGCTCTTCAGGAGCGCATTCCAGGTCGCGTGCATCAGCGCGGCCGTGAGAACGATGAGAATGACCAGGAAGCTCATGGGAAAGACTCGGGAACCGATGGGTCGCTGTCAAGCGAGCGCGTTGGTAGCAACGGGATCAACGCGGCCAAGGCAGGGAGAATGTCTTGACCGTGGTGAAGAACTTCATCGCTTCGATGACACCCTCCTTGACGCCATTGCCGCTGTCCTTGATGCCGCCGAAGGGTGACATCTCGATTCGGTAGCCAGGCTGTTCCCATATGTTGACGGTGCCTACGTTCAGTCCTTCGATGTAGGCGTGCATCCGGTGGAAACTGTTTGTACAGACGCCCGAGGACAGGCCGAAATCGGTGGAGTTCGAGATTGCCATCACCTCTTCGTCCGTGTCCGGCACGCGCACGATGGGCACGATTGGCCCGAAGGTTTCCTCCATCACCAGTTCCGAGGAATGCGGCACCTTGTCCACCACGATGGGCGGCAGCAGCGCGCCCCGCCGCCCTGGGTGGTAAAGGATCTCCGCCCCTTCCCTTTCGGCTTGCAAGACGCGGCCTTCGATGACTTCGGCAGCTTCCTTGTGGATGACACAGCCAAGTTCGGTTTCCGGGTCTTGCGGATCGCCGAACCTGATCTTCCTGGCCTTCTCCAGCACCAGCGGCACGAACTGGTCCGCCACGCTTTCCTGCACGAGGATTCGCTTCACAGCCGTGCAGCGCTGGCCCGAGTTGCCGGTGGCGCCAGCAACGGCGATGGTCGCGGCCCTGTCGAGATCCGCCTCGTTCAGGTCATTGCAGACTATCAGCGGGTCGTTGCCGCCCAGTTCAAGCGCGCAACGCTTGTACGCGGCCTTCTCGGCAATCATCTTGCCGACCGGCACGCCGCCGGTGAACGTGATGATGTCGATATGCTCGTTGGTGACCATCTCGTCGCCGATATCCTGCGGCCAGCCGGTCACGATCTGGAACATCTCGTGCGGAAGGCCGGCATCGTGAAGAATGTCGGCAAGCGTGATCGCCGTGAGCGGCGTCAGTTCGGTTGGCTTGCAGACCATGCAGTTGTTCGTCGCGATGGATGGCGCAATCTTGTGGCTGACCATGTTCAAGGGGTGGTTGAACGGCGTGATCGCGCTGATGGCGCGAACCGGCTCGCGCTTGGTGAAAATCTTGCGATCCTTGCCATTGTGGGTCAGGTCGCAGGAGAAGATCTCGCCATCGTCTTTCAGCGCTTCGGCGGCGGCAAACTGGAACACGTCCTGCGCGCGCCTGGTCTCGTAGATCGCGTGTTGGTGACAGATGCCCAGTTCCAGCGTCAGCCATTTTGCCAGATGCTCGCGTCTCTCTCCGATGATCTCGCCAGCACGTTTCAGGATCTCGCAGCGTTCGTAACGCGTGAGTCTCGATTCGTAATTCGCCGCGATTTCAAAGGCTTTTGCCGCATGGCTGGCGTTCCCGGCGGGCACATATCCCACAACCTCGTCCGTGTACGGGTACATCACCGGCACGGTGCCATCGGCAAAGACCGCCTCTCCGCCGATGCGCATGCCTTCGTTGCGGATATCCAGATTCGTCATCTCGTTCATGCGGGGACCTCTTCAAGTGCCGCGGCGGCGGTTGCGTAATGGAACGCGTCGAAGTTGCGCAAGGTGGGCGCGTTGGGCACGTCGATCAGGCGGTTGACGATGAAGGGCACTTCCTGCTCGGTCAGTCCGCCGTGACTGCGCAGGGGCTCGCCCAGAGCGGCCAGGTCGTGGCGGTCCTCGGAAGTGCCGATGGTCATGTTCTCGGTGCAGACCATGGTCAGGTCGCCAATACGGTCGGCGGGCAGTTCGTAACTTGCCACCGCCTCTTCGCGGGTCAGCACTTCGAGCATCTCGGGCAGGGCTGCAACCCTGGCCTTGATCTCGGCCCGGTCGGCTTCCCCAGGGAGATATGCGGTCGCAAACGAGCCAAGGGCGCCATGGTGAACGACATATGGGTCGGTGATCGGCAGGATCACGCGGGCCGCCGACGTGCCCAGCCAATCGTCGAACACGTCCTGCATGTAGATGACGGACGGTTCCCTTGTCGTGGCGTCATGCTTGGGCTTCATGCCGTGATCTGCAGTCGTCACGATGGCCGCGCCAAGCGCGTCCAGCTCGCCCAGGTAGCGGTCGAACATGGCGCAAAAGTCCATTGCGCCTTGCTCGTTTGGCGCAAACTTGTGCTGCACATAGTCTGTTGTCGAAAGGTACATCACGTCAGGCTTCATTTCTTTCAGGAGCTTCACGCCGGCAGCGAAGACGAATTCGGACAGATCAGCCGAGTAGACCTCCGGCACCGGCATGCCCAGCCATGCGCTCGCATTGTCGATCCCGTGTTCGGCCTTGGTGGTGTCGCCAGACCGTTCAGCCGAAAAGGCCACTGCGCGATCATCATGGAAGCTCAGACCTGCGCCGAGCAGGGCGCGCAGCTTGTCCTTGGCGGTGACCATCGCAACGCGAGCGCCAGCCTCGTGGAACTTCGAAAAGATGGTGGGGGCCCGAAGGAAGCGGACGTCGTTCATCATCACTTCTTCGCCGGTATCCGGGTCGAACAGGAAGTTGCCGCAGATGCCATGCACCGAAGGCGGCCGGCCCGTGGCAATCGAGAGGTTGTTCGGGTTGGTGAAGGACGGGATCACCGCATGCGCCAGCCGGTCGGTCCCGGTTTCGCGAATGCGCTTGAGGTTCGGCATCAGCCCTTCTGCAGTGGCGACCTCCAGGTATTCCGGTTCGCACCCATCCAGGCAGATGGCGATGGCACAGGTTCTTGGCGCTGAATATGTGCGGCCGTTTGCCACGAGGGGAGCATTGATCGGCATGTTGTTCCTCAGGCGGCGAGTTTTTTTCGTTCTTCCAGTGCGGCGGCCGGCGGAGCCGCCGAGGCGACGCCCATGAGTTCGAGCGCCTCTTTCGCAGCGGCGACAACGGCCCGCATGACGGGTTCGTCCATCTGCCCGATACACCCGACGCGGAACGATTCCACAACCGTCAACTGTCCGGGATAGATTATGAAGCCCTTGTCCTTCATCAGGTCGTAGAACCGATCGAAGCTGAAGGCCGGATCGGCGGGGCAGAAGAACGTGGTGATGATCGGGCTGTGCCAGCGGTCGGACAGGAGGGTTTCAAAGCCCAGGCTGCGCATGCCTTCCACCATGACTTCGCGGTTGCGCATGTAGCGGGCGCCACGTCCGGCAACGCCACCTTCTGCCTCGTGCTGTTTCAGCGCTTCGACAAAGGCCGCGACAACGTGGGTTGGCGGCGTAAACCGCCACTGGCCGGTCTTCTCCATCGCGGCCCATTGGGCATGCACATCCAATGACAGCGAGTGCGAGTTGCCCTTGGCCGCTTCGATCTCGTCCTTGCGCGCAATGACAAAGCCGAAGCCGGGCACGCCCTCTATGCACTTGTTGGCAGAAGAGGCAAATGCTGCGCATCCCAGCTCTTCCGGGTGCAGGGGGAGGGCGCCAAACGCGGACATGCTGTCGATCAGCAGCTTGCGGCCCCCGGCACGCGTGGCCTCGGCGATCTCTTCGATCGGGTTCAGAATGCCGGAAGAGGTTTCGCAGTGAATGGCGAACACATGCGTGATGTCTGGATCGGTTGTCAGAATGGCAGCGACTTCTTCGCCACGCGGCGGCAGATAGTCACCTTTGTCGAGCAACACCTTCTTGCGTCCAAGATAGTCCATCGTCGCCGAAGCTCGCTGGCCATAGGCGCCATTGGCCAGCACAAGGACCTTGCCGTCCCGCGGCACAAAGGAACCCAGCATTGCCTCGACGCAATAGCTGCCGGAGCCCTGAATCGGGACGCAATCATAGGCGTCAGACCCGCGCCCGATCAGGCCCAGCAGCCGAGATCTCAGATCGCGCGTCATGGCACGGAAGCCATGATCCCTGCTGCCCCAGTCCTTCAGCATCGCCTCTTTGGTGGCAAAGGAAGTGGTCAGTGGCCCCGGGGTGAGCAGATACCGCTCTCCCAGCCGTGGCGGTTCCAGTTGCGGCGCCGTCATGTCATCACCCGTCATTGTTTCCGGTTCCGTTATGGTGAAAGTGCTTGCATAAATAAAATCGTTAAATATTATTATTGAATAATTTTCATCGATACATGAGCGATGCATGACCCATGCTCAGATCCGTGCGTTTCACCATGTGGCCTTGCTGGGAGGGTTCTCTCTTGCCGCCGAGGCTCTTGGCCTGACACAACCCGCAATCTCGGATCAGGTGCGAAAGCTGGAAAGGGACAATGACGTATTGCTGTTTTCCCGCATCCGGAAAAAGGTTGTCCTGACACCGGACGGTGAAGAGCTCTTCGCGAAGACCCGCGCATATTTTGCGCTGGAAGGCGAGATCAAGGGCCTGTTGTCGGAAACTGCGAACCGGATTGAGGAAGAGCTTCGCATCATGGCTGACTCTGCCAGCCATGTCAGCAGTGTCATTCAGGGATTTCGGAAGACCCACCCTGGCGTTCGGATTGTCATCGCCTCTGGAAATACCGAAGAGATCATCCGAAGGTTGCGATCCTTTGATGCTGACATCGGTGTTGTCGGCAGCGGGGAATCCTACGATGACCTTGAGGCGCTGTCCCTGTCAAAGAGCAAGTTGGTCGGGTTCGCGCGCAGGGACTTTCTCCCGGCTGGCAAGCGGAGCATCTCGCTAGCCGAGCTTGCCCGTCTGCCGCTCGTTTTGCGCGAACCTGGCTCAAAGACGCGGCAACAGCTGGAAGAGCTTGGCAAGGAGCGAGGCGTGACGCTCGATCCTGCGGTCGTTGCGGAAGGACGCGAGGCAGTTCGCGAAATCGTCGCCGCCAACGACGGTGTCGGTATCGTGTCCCGTGCGGAACTGGGCGAAGATCAGCGCATTCAGGCTTTCGAACTTGAAGACATTGACCTGGAAATGCGGGAAACGGTGGTGCATTTGCGCCAGCGCCGAGACGTCAGGGTCATTCGCGAATTCATGCGAATGTGCCAATCCAGTGGCAGTGCGAACTTGTAGGGCCCTTCAGGCGAAATCCAGGCTTGGCAACCCCGACGCAATCCGGAGGACTCTGGTCACAAGACGCAAGAGGAGAATCCGTCTGCGCCAGAATCGGGAGAACACCCTTGTTCAATTCGAACCCCGCCACATTGGCGGCACCGGACTCGTGGCGCTTCCGTGAAGTGTTCCTGGCGGGAACGACGATCACGTTCGCCGCCTTGCAGTCCAGCATCCCCTTGAGCGCCGTCCAGCCCGCGTTCAGGATGACGCGGTTGGTGCCGGCTTTCCGCGCCACCATCGTGCCGGGCGCCTCGGCGGTGCCCTTCGCGGGGCTCGTCATCCCCTTCACGTTCAGCCCCTCGCCCGCGACTGTTCCCGCCTTTGCCGCCAGCCTGCGGCTCATATGGTGATGCCATCGGAACAACCATCCCCATTGAAAATGTTCGCTTTACGTTCTATGTTGGCGACATGTCGCGAATTGATCGATTGGCAGGCTTCCGGACGGTTGGCCGCGCCGCTAGGACGAACCCGCCAAGCCGGTTCGAATCGAAGGTGAACGAGGCCTTTTGCGACGGCTGGCCGATCGAGGACGACCTGCCGCCACTGCGCACGGAAGTGTCGGTCGAGAGACCGCGGCGCGTGATCACGCGCAACAGCTCGCCGGACATTGGTTTCGATCAGTCGATCAATCCCTACAGGGGATGCGAGCATGGCTGCATTTACTGCTTCGCACGTCCAACTCACGCCTTTCTCGGGATGTCGCCAGGACTCGATTTCGAATCGCGGCTTGTCGCGCGACCGGATGCACCAGAGATCCTGGAGCAGGAGCTTCGGGCCAAGTCCTACCGCCCGGAAGTCATTGCAATGGGCACGAACACCGACCCGTACCAGCCGATCGAGCGCGAGTATCGGATCGTGCGCCAGATTCTGGAGACGCTGTTTGAATATCGGCACCCGGTGGCCGTGGTGACCAAGGGCACGCTGATTGAACGGGACGTGGACATCTTGGGCGAAATGGGCCGCCTCGGCTTGGCGCGGGTCGGAGTCAGCGTGACCACCCTGGATGCGCAACTGTCTCGCAAGATGGAGCCGAGGGCACCTTCGCCGAAGCGGAGGCTCGTGACGATTCGACGCCTCGCGGAGGCAGGGTGTCCCGTGCGGGTCATGGTGGCGCCCGTGGTGCCGGCGCTCACCGACCACGAGCTGGAGGCAATCCTTGCACAGGCTGCCGAAGCGGGTGCAGTTGCCGCAAGCTGGATCATGCTTCGCCTGCCCCTCGAGGTTTCGCCGCTGTTCCAGGAATGGCTGGCCGAGCACTTTCCAGACAGGGCGCAAAGGGTCATGGGTCGCGTGCGAGAATTGCACAATGGCCGGGTGTACGACCCTGAATGGGGCAGGCGAATGACAGGCCAGGGCGTCTTCGCTGACATGATCGCGAACCGTTTCTCGATTTCGGCGAGACGGCTGGGTCTTGAGACGAAACTGCCTCCCTTGCGCACCGACCTCTTCAAGCGGCCTGTGAGGGTCGGGGACCAGCTTTCCCTTCTCTGATCAATCTTCGTCGCGCCCGGCACTTTGCATCGGCGAGCGGGACTCGCCGTCGCGGAGGGCTTTCGGATTGTGCTGGTCTTGAATCCGGCGTGGTGCTAGCCCCGGCGCAATGGGTGACGTGGACAAGATAGGTGTTCGCGGGCGGCTTGTGCCGGGCTACGATCTTTCCGGCTTGACGTGGCTGCGCGTCGGCGGACCCGCGGACTGGCTGTTTCTGCCCCAGGACATCGATGACCTGTGCGCCTTCCTTGCAGCCTTGCCGGATCACGTAGCGGTCTTTCCGATGGGTGTCGGGTCGAATCTCATCGTGCGTGACGGCGGGCTGCGCGCCGTAGTGATCCGCTTGGGCCGGAATTTCTCCGACATTTCTGTCAGTGGCGACGTCGTCACTGCGGGCGCCGGTGCCATGGACATCCAGGTTGCCAGGAAAGCGGCTGAATCAGGGCTTGATCTCGTGTTCCTGTGCACCATCCCGGGTGCCATCGGCGGTGCGGTCAGAATGAATGCCGGATGCTACGGCTCGTACATTTCGGACCATTTCGTGTCGGCCGAAGTGGTGCTGCGCGACGGGAGCCGGGCGAATTTCGGTCCGGACGGCATGAACTTCGGATATCGGCGGAGCGCACTGCCGGAAGGCGCCGTCATTGCTTCGGCAAGATTCCGTGCAAGTCATGATGAACCCGCGGCATTGGAAGCGAAGATGAAGTCGCAGATCGCCAAGCGAGAGGAAACGCAGCCGACAAAGGCGCTGACGGCGGGCTCCACGTTCCGCAATCCGGCCGGTTACAGCTCGACGGGCAAGGAGGATGACATGCACGAACTGAAGGCGTGGAAGGTCATCGAGAATGCCGGCTTGCGCGGCGCGCGTCACGGACAGGCACAGATGTCTGCGATGCACCCGAACTTTCTCGTCAACCTGGGCGGTGCTACCGCAGCCGATTTGGAGGCGCTCGGCGAAGAGGTGCGCAGAAAGGTCTTCCAAGACTCCGGAATTGCATTAGAATGGGAGATTGCGAGGGTCGGGGAACCGGCCCCGACGGCATGAGGCAGGCAAACGAGGGCGGATAACGCCCTGACAGCAGGCGGGGAAGGAATGTCGGGCAAGACGCTCCCCAAAGTGGCGGTGATCATGGGCGGACGCTCTGTCGAGCGCGAGGTGTCCCTGTCGTCGGGTCAGGAATGTGTCGCGGCTCTTCGCGAGATGGCCTACGACGTCACCGCCATTGACGCCGGGAAAGATGTATTGGAGCGGTTGACGGAGGCATCTCCCGATGTCGTCTTCAATGCGTTGCACGGACGTTGGGGAGAGGATGGCTGCATTCAGGGCGTTCTCGAATGGTTGCGGATTCCCTATTCGCATTCAGGTGTGCTGGCTTCGGCTCTCGCCATGGACAAGACTCGCTCGAAGGCGGCCTTCGCGAAGGCGGGCATACCCGTGGCGGAAGGCGGGCTGTTTTCCAGGAAGGCAGTCACGTCAGGGCACGTCCTGGCACCGCCCTATGTCGTCAAGCCAAACAACGAAGGCTCTTCGGTAGGAGTCCGTATCGTGCCGGAACGAGCGAACAGGCCGCCGGAGATCGCCGACGACCTGCCCGAGCCCCTGATGGTCGAGGCATATGTGCCGGGTCGGGAGCTGACCGTGACTGTGATGGGCGACAGGGCGCTCTGCGTCACCGAAATCGTGACTGATGGCTGGTACGACTATGATGCGAAGTACGTGCCGGGCGCGTCGCGGCACGAGTTGCCGGCAAATGTTCCAGACGCGATCACGGCGGCATGCCTCGCGCATGCCGAGAAAGCTCATGAAGTGCTCGGTTGCCGGGGTGTCAGCAGGATCGATTTCCGCTGGGACGATTCGAAGGGATTGCAAGGCCTTTTCGCGCTGGAGACGAACACCCAGCCGGGAATGACGCCGACGTCGCTAGTGCCAGAACAGGCCGCGTATCTTGGAACCAGTTTCCCCGAACTCTGCGACTGGATCGTGAGGGATGCGTCATGCGATCGATGAAGGATCCCGCGCCGTCCCGCCTGGAATACAGGATGAAACGGCTGATGCTGCGCCCGTCGGTGCGACCGTTCTTGCGTTACGGGCTGCCCGTGATTGCATTGGCGACGCTGGCCGGCGTCTGGGCGGTCGACGAGGTTCGGCGGGAGAGGGCAGTGGAGTTCGCTGCCGAACTTCGAAAGGAAATTGGTGAGCGACCGGAGCTCATCGTGAGGATGATGACTGTCGATGGTGCATCGCCGGAACTGGCTGCGGACATCCGCGAGGCCCTTTCCATCGAATTCCCGGTCTCTCCCTTCAACCTGCGGCTTGCCGAACTGAGTGAGAAGGTCCTGGCTCTCGATGCCGTCGCCCGTGTATCGCTTCAGGTCCGGTCGGGAGGTGTCCTGGTTGTCGAAGTCGATGAGCGAGTGCCCGTTGCGGTATGGCGTTTCGACAACGGCTTGGCGCTCCTTGACAAGACCGGGCATCGGGTTGCGAGCGTGCCGTCTCGAGTTGTCCGGCCTGATCTTCCCTTGGTCGCGGGACTTGGTGCGGATGCGGCGATTCCGGAGGCGCTCCAGCTCTATGGTGTTGCCCGTCCGATTCGGGACCGGTTGCGCGGCTTCCTTCGTGTCGGGGAGCGCCGATGGGACGTGGTCCTGGATCGAGGGCAGACGATCAAGCTGCCGGAAACGCAGGCTGTGACCGCCCTCAAGAAGGTCATTGAACTGGACGTGGCGCAGGACTTGCTTGAACGGGACATATCAGTGGTGGATTTCCGCAATTCGCAGCGACCGGTTCTGCGCCTCGGCCAAACCGCGATCGGGACATTTCATGATGGGTGAGCAGTGAGCCTGAACGGTGATGGGTGACCTTTATCGGAACCAACGTGCAATGCGAGCGGTGCGGAAGACCGCAATGCAGAAGGGCGTCATTGCGGTCCTGGATGTCGGAACATCCAAAATCGCCTGCCTGATCCTGATTCTCGACGAGAGCATGGATGCCGCAACCGATGAGGGCATCGGCAATCTGGCTGGGCAAGAGAAGTTCCGCGTCATCGGAGCGGCGACCACGCGGTCGCGGGGCGTTGAATTCGGAGAGACGACGGTTCTTCGCGAGACCGAACGCGCAATTCGAACCGCCGTGCAGGCTGCGCAGAAAATGGCTCAGTGTCGCGTCGACCACGTGATGGCCTGCGCTTCGGGCGGCAGGCCACGGTCTTACGGCCTGGCCGGCCAGGTCCAGGTCGAGCGAGAGGTTGTGACCGAGTCCGATGTCGCAAACGTTCTCGCATCGTGCGACATCCCGGACTACGGGGCGGATCGTGAAATCCTGCACGCCCAGCCGGTGAACTTCGTGCTGGACCACAGGTCGGGACTGACGGATCCGAGAAACCAGATCGGACAGCTCCTGGCCTGCGACATGCACATGTTGACGGCAGACCGGGCTCCGATAGGCAACCTGGTTCACTGCGTTCGCCGCTGCGATCTGGAACTGGCCGGGCTGGCCATGTCTTCCTACGTGTCGGGGATTTCGGCACTGGTCGAGGATGAGCAAGAGCTCGGCGCGGCTTGCATCGACATGGGAGGAGGCACGACTGGCATTTCAATTTTCCTGAAGCGACACATGATCTATGCCGACGCGGTTCGCATCGGTGGCGAGCACGTCACACACGACGTCTCGATGGGCTTCAGGATTCCGATGAGTTTGGCCGAACGGATCAAGACGATTCATGGCGGCGTCGTCGTGACCGGCATGGACGACCGCGACATGATCGAGATCGACCGCGAATCCGAAAGCTGGGTTGGAGAAAGGCGAGCAGTGAGTCGGGCGGAGTTGATCGGAATCATGCGTCCCAGGGTGGAGGAAATCCTTGAAGCGGTGCGCGAGCGCCTCGATGCGGCCGGATTCGAGCACCTGCCGAGCCAGCGGATCGTGCTGACGGGAGGGGCCAGCCAAGTGCCCGGGATCGATTCGCTGGCGTCGCGGATTCTCGGCCGGCAGGTGCGCATCGGCCACCCATTGAGAGTGCGCGGCCTGCCCCAGGCCGTGACCGGCACCGCATTTTCCAGCGCCGTGGGGCTCAGTCTTCTGGCGGCACATCCCCAGGACGAATGTTGGGATTTTGAATTGCCATATGACTTCAGGGCGGCACGTCCGCTGAAGCGCGCGGTCAAGTGGTTCAGGGCCAACTGGTAAGCCGTGCATGACGCTGCGTCCGATTCTCGACACGGAGCCAATGGGTCCGCCGCTGCAGGCGCGAGGGGAATCCCGGAATCCGCGCCCCGGCACAGAACTCCGACGTATTTTTTCTTGCTTTGCAGCAGGTTGCGCATTTCCGGTTGGGGCGCACCATGCCTGAACCGAAAATGCATCGCCCGCAAAAAAATGCGCGACCTCGCGACGCGAATCTGGTAAGTTGACCACAAGGTCGGGCAACGGCCACGAAAATGGGCAGAGCAGGCACCACGCAACCATGTCGCTCAACCGAGGCGGTCTTGGCGTGTCCAAGGTCCTCAATGCGCGGAGTTGGCGGATGAGCGCCGCCAAGCCACCATATGGCGGGTCGCGCACGACATGATGGGCAATCTGCAAAAACGCTTGCCATATTTCGTGGTATCGGCCACAAGTCGAGTGTTTGGTGGGCCATCCGCGGCCTGAAGTTGAGGAATGAGGCAGGTGACTGGGACGACCGCAAGAGCGGCGCCTCATCAAGCAAGAAGAGTTGAGCAGGAGGGCAAACCGATGACGTTGAATCTGACAATCCCCTCGCATGAGGATTTGAGACCGCGCATTACGGTATTCGGAGTGGGTGGCGCGGGAGGCAACGCGGTCAACAACATGATCGAAATGAACCTCGAGGGCGTCGAGTTCATCGTTGCAAACACGGACGCACAAGCGCTGCAGCAGTCCAATGCTCCGACCAAGGTGCAGATGGGGTTGCGGGCCACGGAAGGATTGGGCGCGGGCGCACGCCCGTCGGTCGGAGCGTCAGCGGCCGAAGAGGCCCTGGAGGAGATTGTTGATTGCCTGACCGGTGCTCACATGTGCTTCATTACGGCCGGAATGGGCGGGGGTACAGGAACCGGCGCCGCACCGATCATCGCGCATGCAGCGCGAGAGCTCGGCGTGCTGACGATTGGCGTGGTAACGAAACCCTTCCAGTTTGAAGGCTCCAAACGGATGAGGCAGGCCGAAGAGGGCGTCGAGGAACTGCAAAGGGTGGTCGATACGCTGATCATCATCCCGAACCAGAACCTGTTCCGGATCGCCAACGAAAAGACCACCTTCACCGAGGCGTTCTCCATGGCGGACGATGTTCTCTACCAGGGTGTGAAGGGGGTCACCGACCTGATGGTCCGTCCGGGCCTAATCAACCTCGATTTCGCCGATGTCCGTGCCGTCATGGACGAGATGGGCAAGGCGATGATGGGAACGGGCGAGGCAGAAGGCGAGGACCGGGCCGTGAAGGCCGCCGAGATGGCAATTGCCAATCCGCTGCTGGACGAGATCAGCCTTCAGGGTGCCAACGGCGTCCTGATCAACATAACTGGTTCGGATGACGTGACCCTGTTCGAAATTGACGAGGCCGCAAACCGCATCCGCAACGAGGTCGAAAGCGAAGCCAACATCATTGTTGGTTCCACGCTGGACACTTCCATGCAGGGAAGGATGCGCGTGAGCGTTGTGGCGACGGGAATAGACAGCGAGCCGCAATCCGAGATTGACGCATACGCGCCAACGGAGGAACTGGTTCCAGTCGAACCCGCGCCGGAACCGGAAGTTGCGCCCGAACAGGACTTCGAACCCGAGCTGCCTGCGGCGGCACATGCCTTCCTTGAAGAAGATCGAAGCCTCTTTGAAGAGGCCCCGCAGGAAACCGTGGCCGAGGCAAGACATGCTGAACCCGTAGAGCCGCCTTTGGCGGCAGAGCCCAGGCCTCCGGCGGAATTGCGACGGGTGCCCGGCGCTCCGTCGCCGGAAGTGCTCGCGCGCCTTGAGAGAGTCGCTGGACGCAAGCCTGGCTCAATGGCTGGCCGGATCCCCGGGGACGCAAACTATGGCAACGACCCGTCTGACGGTTCCGGCGCCGTCGAACGACCGAAATTCGGAATAAACAAGCTCATCAACCGGATGTCAGGTCGCAGGAACGGAAGCGCGGACCTGTCGCCGGCCGAGCCGCGGGCAGACGAGGCCGTCCGTGAAGGTCAGATGGGCGACGAGAGCATGGAAATTCCGGCCTTCCTCCGTCGCCAGGCGAACTGAAGGCCCAGTTCCCCTGACCTGATCGCCCTTGTGCGAGTCCGCCTTTGCGGAAGGCGCTCACGCAGTTGTCGTGACATGAGGTTCCATCCTGCGCACCGTCCGGTTCCGGGCGCTGCATGCTGACCGAACTGCCAGTTCAGAACGGTCGCCCGGACTTCCAAGCGACAGTCTGAACCTGCGCAAGTCGCGACCCGGGGGCGAGCAATCCGCAATGGTCCGATCGCCTTCGCCTCCCGGCTCGGAGATTCAAGGGATGGGAACTATATACGTAAGTGACCATCAGGCCGCTCTCGCACTGATTTCACGGGTCGATGAGGTCGGCAACCCGAACGCCTCTCGCCGTGCAGACGCGCCAATCCCGGACGCCTCGTGCTCCGGGATGCGGCCACGCGCCGCGCACCGGATGTTCCTTGCCGCGTTGATGCCGGCATGTGCCACGTGCCCGCAGGCAACGCAGATGAAGTCGTCCCGAGTTCTGCGGCTGGCGGCTTCCGCCGCCCCGCACTCGTGGCATGTCCTTGACGTGTTCCTCGCCGGAACGGTGATGACGTTCGCCACCTTGCAGTCCAGCATCCGCTTCAGCGCGGTCCATCCGGTGTTCAGGATGACGCGGTTCAGGCCCGCCTTCTGCGGCACGCTCGCGCCCGGCTCCCCGACGGTCCCCTTGGCGGATCTCGTCATGGCCTTCACGTTCAGGCTCTCGACGGCGACCGTGCCGCCCTTGTCGGCGAGCCTCTTGCTGACATGGTGATGCCAGTTGCGGCGGCGGTTCGCGATTCTGCGGCGCGTCTTCGCAAGGTGCCGCTTCGTCCTTTCGCGGCGCTTCGACCGCTTCTGCTGCCTGGACAGTTTCCGTTGCAGCCGCCTGGCCCTGGCTTCGAGCCTGGACATGTCCGGCATGGCGTGGAGTTCGCCGTCGCTGTCCGCGACCTGTCCGCAGTTCCTGTCGAGGCCGAGCACGTGTCCGTTGTCGACAGGCTCCTCGATCTCCACGGCGTAGCAGACGATGGCGGTCCACTTGCCGCCGACACGCTTGAGCACGGCGGAGACGGGCCTGCCGTCGGGATGCAGGTTCCCGCCCTTGCGCCGGATCGTCATCGGACCGAAGCCGGGGATGTGGAGCGTTCCGTCGCGCACCTTGACGCCGGAGACGATGGCGATGCTGTCGAAGAAGCGGCGTCCCCTGAACTTCGGGAAGCCCGCCTTCGCCCCCTTCCGCAGGCGGTTGAAGAAGCCCTTGAACGATTCATCGAGCCGCTTGAGCGTCCCGCGCTGGATGGCGATCCCGCATCCGGCCATGTCCGGCAGCTCCGCCCGGCACTCGGTGAGGGCCTTGCACTGGTCGAAGTATGTGCGCGACTTCCCGGTCTTCCAGTGGAAGTCGATCCGTTCCTCAAGTGCCGCGTTGTAGAGTTGGCGCTGGGCTTCGGGCGTGGTCTCAAGCCACTGCCAGTTGCGCCGCGTCTGCGGAAGCAGCCGGTAGACGACCTGCCTGTGCGTCTGCGTCAGGGCCACGTGTTCGCTCCTGCGTGAGCTTCCGGGGACCGGGCGTTTCCGGCGCCTGCCCGCGCATCATAACCGGCCGGAACGAAACAGCAACATCTTTCTGGTCGATGGTCACTTAGGTATATAATCCCCCAAGGGATCTTCCGCATGACACGTGCCGACGAGACCGTCTCGGTGACGGAGTGGAGTGTCAGCAAGCGGTTCGTCGCGGCATCAGCAAGGCCGTTCGTTGGGTGGATCGCCGCGGGTGCGATTCTTGAGGGCCGACACCCTGATCCGGGCCGCTCGTTGTCAGAGTGTTGACACCCGACAGGGCCGCATTTTTCTCACGCGCCCCGAATCCTCTGTTTTGGGCTACGCCCTCTGCCCGCGTCTCCGGCGGGTCCGCACCTTCGCTTGGACAAGGGGACTGGCCGGTGGAACCCGCGAGGGGAGCCGGTTCCCGCGACTGGACAAAGGCGGAATCGCGGTTGGCGGATGTCTCGCTAGGTCGGAGCACGTTCGGCCCATCCTGCAAAGACCCTCTCCAGCGCCACGACCACGTAGTAGAGCAGGATGCCCATGAGAGCCAGGGCGATGAGAACGGCGAACATCAGCGGATAGTCTGCGCTGATCTTGCCACTGTCGAACAGATGGCCGAGCCCGCGGCCATGCGGCTCGACGATCTCCATCAGGTTGGTGCCGATGAAGGCAAGCGTGACGGCCACCTTGAGCGCGCCGAAGAACTCCGGCAAGGTCTTGGGCAGAGCGATCTTCCAGAAAATCGTGAAACGCGATGCGCCGAGCGAAGCGAGGATGTCACGGTATTCGGGCTCGAGCGTCGAAAGGCCGATGGAGACGGACACGGCAATCGGGAAAAAGCTGATCAGGAAGGCGATCAGGATGGTGTTCATGTCGTGCTGGCCCACGAAGAGAAGTGCGATGATGGGCACAACCGTGGCCTTCGGGATCGCGTTGAACCCCACGAGCAATGGGTAGAGCGCGTCGCGCATGGTGCGCGAAAGACCCATGATCATGCCGAGGAACACGCCGCAAAGCACCGCCAGGACCAGTCCGGCGACCGTTCGCCATAGCGTGTCCCACCCGTATTCGAGGAAGAGCCAGCGGAATTTCCAGAAGGCGGGCCAGAGGTCGCTGGGTGAAGCCATCTTGTAGTTGGGCCAGCCATTGGCCCAGACGAGAAGTTCCCAGAAGAGTCCGAAGATGGCCAGTGCGGCGACGGGAACGGCGACCTGTCTCAAGTTCATTTCCCGGCCTCCTCCGCCGGAGCCCGGCCTTGGGCGATCTGGATCTGGTGGCGCAGAATGCTGAGCGCATCGGCGGTCTGGGGCGTGTAGAGATGTTCAATGTCTCGCGGGCCCTTGAGATGAACGTCCATCACGTACTGCGTGCGTGCAGGGCGGCCCGAGAGGACGACGACCTCGTCTGCGAGGAAGATCGCCTCTCTCAGGTCGTGGGTGATGAGGACGCCGGTGAACGGCTCCTTCTCCTTCACGGCATGCATGGTTTGCCAAAGGTCCTCTCGGGTGAAGGCATCGAGCGCAGCGAAGGGCTCGTCAAGGATCAGGACCTCGGGCTGGTGCACGATTGCACGGCAGAGCGAAGCGCGCTGGCGCATGCCCCCTGAGAGCTCGCTCGGGCGCTTGTCCTCAAAGCCATCGAGGCCGACAAGGGCAAGAAGATGGCGTGCACGGTCCCGCTGTTCGCGTCTCGACATCCTTGTCGACACTATTTCGAGCGGGAGCATGACGTTTTGCAGGACCGTGCGCCATTCGAGCATGACCGGGTTCTGGAAGGCCATCCCGACGATGGACTTCGGACCCCCTACCAGCTCTCCGTGCAGCCAGACCTCGCCCTCGTCGGGTTTCAGCAGACCGGCAATGAGCCGGGTCAGCGTGGACTTGCCGCAGCCCGAGGGCCCGACGACGGCAGAAAAGCCGTCCTCGGGCACCGCAAGCATCAGACCGTCGAGCACCGGGAGCCGCCCGGACTGGGTCTGGTAGGCGTGGCGGACGCCCTTGATCTCGATGAGAGGCCTGGCCACGCCCGCGGGCCTACTTCAACATGCGTTCCGCTGCGTCGGGAAGATAGGCGTCGGTGAAGTAGAGGCTGGCGTCCGGAGCGGACTGAAAGTCATAGGTTTCCGCCAGCTGCTCAAGCGCCTTGGCCATGCGCGCGTCGTCAATGCCGCCCATGCCGTTGGCCGAAGTGTAGTCGGTGACCACGTTGGCATCGATGGCGAGTTGAAGGCGACGCTGTTCGAGAGCGGCATCGGCGGCCGGGTTGCGCGCGATCAGGCTCTCGATGGCCTTTGCCGGGTCGGCTATGGCATCTCTCCAGCCAGCGACGATGGCAGTGAGAAAGCCTCCTATGACATCCGGGTTTGCCGCCGCGAAATCGGTGTTGACGATGATCGCGTTGCCATAGAGTGCAAGCCCGTAATCCGCCATCAGGATGGTCGAGATGTCATCCTCGGGCACGCCGAGGCGGACGAGATTGAGGAACGAGGAAAAGCTGAAGCCTGTGACGGCAGCGACATTCCCTTCGGCGAGCATCGGCTCGCGTGTCGGGAATCCGACGGGCTCGACGGTGATCTTGTCGACGTCAAGCCCGTTGGCGCTGGCGAAAGCCGGGAACTGCGCCCAGGCACCGTCGGGAGGCGGCGCGCCAAGGATGCGGCCTTCAAGATCCTTTGGCTCGCTCACGCCGAGCGATTTGCGCCCAACCACGGCAAAGGGCGGCTTGTCGTAGACCATCATCACGGCGGTGACGGGCGCCCCCGGGTTCTGGTCGAGGAACTTGATGAGCGAGTTGATGTCGGCAAAGCCGACGGGGAAGGCGCCGGTGGCAACCTTCGGGATCGCGTCAAGAGATCCCTGGCCGGCGGAGATTTCCACGCTCAGGCCAGCAGCTTCGAAATGCCCGTTGTCTATCGCGGCGAAGTAGGCCGCGGACGGCCCTTCGAATTTCCAGTCGAGCGCGAAGGGCACATTGGTTTCAGCCAGCGCCGTGCCCGCAAGGGCGAGCGTGGCGGCGAATGTTGCGATGGTGGGTCTGAACATTGGTCTCTCCTAAGATCGGTTTTCGACGCGAGTCCAAGGGGCACGTCGCGATAGTGGAACGCCGCGCCGGCGAGTGCACTATCGGATACGGTGCCACCCCGGCCGGCTTCCGCAAATTGTGCAGTCTGCATGAAAGGAGTGCAAGCACGCAATCGATTGTGCTCGAGATGCGGTGCCTGCGCGGAGAGCCATGCTCCGAGGCGATGGGACCTGGCGGCTGTCCGCCTGTCGGCGTTCATCACGGACGGACGGAATGGCTCTGCAAGAACGGCCGGCCGACAGGGATGGCAGCTTCTTGCATTTCGGGAGCAGCTCGCCACGCGCTGAATGTCCCGGCTAGGAACAGGATCGGGTCCAATCCCTGCGCCATCCTCCGTTCCGCCTTGATGCCCTCCACGAACACGCGATCGCGGCAGCCGCGACGAGCCGGAATGGCCCCGACGACGAGGAACGCGCAGAATTCCGTCGTAGCTGCGACCAGAGCCGCCGGAGACGCCCTGCTCTCGGCCGCTGGCCGCAATGGTGGAGCGTGGCGGACGCTGCAGGCATCTCCCTTTCGGAGCCGGGGCACGGGAGACCCGCTGAATGCACCTGGCAACCGGATCCATGTCAGCGTCGCCGAAGGCATGTATGCGCGTCGATCAAGCCTGCATGAGGGTCCCGGCTGGCAACAAGGCGGCCTTTGTTCGCATGTCCGCTCTTTGGGCGACAAACCGCCGATTTGCCGCCACCTTGTTTCAGGGTGTTGCAATGATTGTTTTGAGAGTGCCGGCCTGTGAGTGTAGCATGCACGCGTCGGACTGGGGGGTTCGACGCTGCATTCAGGATACTTTCTTGCAGACAGCAGTCAGGTCTTCAGTGGTCTTCGTCGGTACCGGGTTGCACACGGGACAGGCGGTCTGCGTGACCGTGCAACCGGTCTCCGCCGACCACGGCATCTGTTTTCGCCGCACGGATGTCAACGGGGTGGACCCGCTGGTGCCGGCCCGCTGGAATCGAGTCACCAATACGGAACTCAACACTCGCGTCACCAATCATGACGGCGTCAGCGTTTCGACGGTAGAGCACATCATGGCTGCCTTTGCAGGTTGTGGCCTGCACAATGCGTTGGTTGAGATTGATGGTCCCGAAGTGCCGTTGCTGGACGGTTCGTCAGCGCCGTTCGTCGCCGGAATCCTCTCGTGCGGTTTGGAAACGCTCGATGCGCCGGTGTCCGCCATTCGCGTGCTTCGACCGGTGGAGGTGACGCACGGCTATGCCGCAGCTGCCCTCATGCCCTCTGATGACCTCAAGATCGAGTTCGAGATCGATTTCGCGGACGCGGTCATCGGACGCCAGGAAAAGAGCCTGAACATGGCGAATGGTGCGTTCGTTTACGAACTTTGCAACAGTCGCACGTTTTGCCGGAAAGCCGATATCGACGAGATGCGCGCGCGTGGCCTGATCCTTGGCGGATCGGTGACCTCCGCAGTCGTCGTGGATGGTGACAATGTCGTGACCCCGGGCGGCATGCGTCATGCAGACGAGCCCGTGCGCCACAAGATGCTCGACGCGTTCGGGGACCTCGCGCTCGCGGGCTGCCCGATTCTTGGTCGATATGTCGGCCGCCGTGCCGGCCACGCCACGACCAACCAGTTGTTGCGCAGGCTCTTTGCCGACCCGGAGGCTTTCGAGATCGTGGAGTGTGATTCCCGGACGGCCAGCCGCCTTCCCGGCGCTGGTCTCGTGCGCGAAGACGCTCTCGGCATTGCGGCCTGAACGCGGCCTTCGAGTCCGGCCCAAAACCAATTTGCACTGCAATCTTCCCGTGCTACCAAGCAGTCCGGTATTGAGGTGGCATGGCATGACGGAAGCGAGAATGTGGACAAGGGGCGCGCAGCGGTTTGCCCTGATCGGGACGTGCCTGTTGCTGATGGCGGGTTGTGCGGCCTTCCAGCAGTCGGACGATGCCGAGTCGCCTGAAGACTTCACTGCCGAAGAGCTATATCGGAGGGCGGAAATCACGCTCGAGTCTGGCGACGGGCAGGAGGCTGCCGATCTTTTTGGCGAAGTTGAGAGACTTTACCCGTATTCCGATTTGGCACGGCGCGCGCTCGTCATGCAGGCCTATTCCTACCATCTGGACCGGGACTACGAGGCGGCACGGGGAGCGGCTGAGCGATTCCTGAGCAACTTTCCGGCTGACGAAGACGCTCCTTGGGCGCAGTATATCGTGGCGCTGTCATTTTACGACCGGATCGACGACGTGGGACGGGATCAGGGCCTGACGATCCAGGCGCTTCAGGCGCTTCGAACGGTCATAGAAGGGTATCCTGACAGCGAACATGCGCGATCGGCATCTCTCAAGTTCGATCTGGCCTTTGATCATCTCGCTGCCAAGGAGATGGAAGTGGGCCGGTACTATCTCAAGCGGGGCCATTACCTTGCGGCCGTCAATCGTTTTCGGGTTGTCGTCGAGGACTTCCAGACGACGAGCCAGACGCCGGAGGCGCTGCATCGCCTGGTCGAAGGCTATCTCGCTCTTGGCCTGGAGAGCGAGGCACAGACCGCCGGAGCCGTTCTCGGCCACAACTTCAGGAGCACGGAATGGTACGCGTCCAGCTACGCGTTGCTGGTTGGCAACGGTCTTGAGCCTGCGGCAAGGGGCGACAGTTGGCTGAGGCGGGTGTTCAGGCAGACGCTTCGCGGCGAGTGGCTTTGACGCAAGTGCCATGCTGAGAAGTCTCGACATCCGAGACATTCTGATCATTGACAGGCTGGAGTTGACGCTTCGTCCCGGCTTGAACGTGCTCACCGGAGAGACCGGGGCTGGCAAGACGATTTTCCTGGATGCCCTTGGCTTCGTCCTGGGACGGCGTGGTCGCGCCGAACTGGTTCGCGAAGGCACGGAACAAGGAGAGGTCATTGCCGAATTCGATCTTGCTCGTGATCATGCAGCTCACGACGTGCTGAAGGAGGCCGGGCTGCCCGCAGAAGACGGCCTGATCCTGAGGCGAGCGAATGCGCGAGACGGGCGGAAGACGTCCTGGGTCAACGACCGTCGGGTGTCAGGTGAGGTGCTCAGGCAGCTCTCGGACGCGTTGGTGGAAGTGCATGGGCAGCATGATGACCGGGGGCTCCTGAATCCGGGCGTTCATCGTCGGCTGCTGGATGCGTTTGGCGGGCTTGAGAAGAAAGTGGCCCGATGCCGGACGACCTGGGGCAGCCTAAGGGATGCAGAATCCGCGCTGGCCGATACGGAAGCTCGGCTTGCAGCAGTGCGCAAGGAAGAGGGCTTCTTGCGTCACGCGGTCGATGAGATGGCCCGGCTGGTTCCTGAGGCCGGGGAAGACGCAACGCTGGATGCGAAGCGTCGGCTCATGCGGGCATCCGCGCAGATACGCGAGAATGTCGTGCGTGCCCGAACGGCGCTTGGTCCCGGTGGCGCAGAGGGCATGATACGTGACGCATCGCGATGGCTGGGAAGCGCCGCGGCGAACGCCGAAGGCGTGCTTGAAGATCCCATGGCGGCCTTGTCGAGAGCATTGGAGGAAGTCGGCAATGCCGAACTGGGCGTGTCCAGGGCACTCGAGGTCCTGGAGTTTGATGCGGCCGAACTCGAGCGCGTAGAGGAGCGGCTCTTTGACATTCGTGCCATGTCACGGAAGCACGATGTGCCGCCAGACGATCTCCCGGGCCTGGCAGACGAGTTTCGGGCGAGGCTTGCCGCGCTTGATGACGGAGAAAGCGGCCTGATGAAGCGAAAGCAATCCGTGGCGGATGCCCGGAAGGCCTATGACACTGCGGCGGCCGAGCTTGGAAAGGCAAGGACGACGGCGGCGAAGAAGCTGGATGCGGCAATGTCCAGGGAATTGCCGCCGCTGAAGATGGAGCGAGCAAGTTTCTTGACGCAAGTCACCAGTGCGGACCCTGGGCCCGAGGGCCGGGAGCACGTCGCATTCACGATTGCAACGAATCCGGGAATGCCTGCCGGCCCCTTGAACAGGATTGCGTCGGGCGGGGAACTCAGCCGATTTCTCCTTGCGCTCAAGGTATGCCTCACGGCCGGCGCGGACGACCTGACAATGATCTTCGACGAAATAGATCGAGGCGTCGGAGGTGCCACGGCCGATGCGGTTGGCCGACGGCTTGAGGCCTTGGCGTGCGGATCGCAGGTGCTGGTGGTGACGCACAGCCCGCAGGTTGCGGCACGTGCGGCACATCATTGCCGGGTCGAAAAGTCGGTCGAGGACGGCTTGACCCTGAGCCGCGTGACGCCCTTGTCGGACGATGAGCGCATTGACGAGATTGCCAGAATGCTCTCCGGCGATACCGTGACCGATGAGGCAAGGGCGGCGGCAAGGGCCTTGCTCGCCGCGTGAGCGGGGGCATCAATCGCGTCGCCGCCTGCGTCGCTTGCGAGGCGCGGGTGCACTTTCAGCGCTGCCATCGTCAACCGAAGAGAATCCCCCGAGCCGCTCGGCAATTTCTTCAAGAGTTGGGCGCCTGCCCTTTGGCCGAGATTCCAGTGCTTTGCGCATGAGCCGCAGATGCTCTGGCGTCGTTCCGCAACAGCCGCCGATGATCGCGGCGCCGGCATCTCGAGCCAAGGCGGCGTAGTCCGCCATGAGATCCGGCGTGCCGTCATAGTGGATCTGTCCGTCGACGTATTTGGGAATGCCGGCGTTGCCCTTTGCGATCAGCGGCAGCGCCTGATCCGCCGCGGCGAAGCCCAGCACCGTCCGAAGGAGGTCTGACGCTCCAACACCGCAATTTGCGCCAAAGGCGACCGGGGGCACGTCGAGCCGTTGGACCATCTTGACCATGCCTGCGCTGGTCAGGCCCATCATGGTTCGGCCTGCCGTGTCGAAGCTCATTGTTCCGCACCAGTGCATGTCGGCTCGCGCAGCGGCTTCAGCCGCCGCGCGGTACTCGTCCGGGGCGCTGATCGTCTCGACCCAAAGCAAGTCCGCGCCGCCGTCCTTCAGGCCCTCGGCCTGCTCGTGGAAGATCTCGACGGCATCGGAATATGACAACGTGCCGAGCGGTTCCATGATTTCGCCCGTTGGCCCGATCGAACCGGCGACGATGACCGGGCGACCCGCACCGTCCGCCACGTCGCGGCCGATTTCTGCCGCAGCCCGGTTCAGTTCATGAACGCGTTCCTGGCCGTCGTGGAGCTTCAGCCGAGATGCGTTTCCTCCAAAGGAGTTCGTCAAGAAAAGGTCACTGCCTGCGTCCACGGAGTCCTGGTAGAGGCTCCGGATGTCGTGCGGCCTTTCTACGTTCCAGAATTCCGGCGCTTCTCCTGCGGACAGCCCCATGTTGAAGAGATTTGTGCCGGTGGCGCCGTCGGCAAGCAACCAGCCATGGGCATCGAGATGGGAACTGACACGGTCGCTCATTTGAGAGCCCTCCCGTTTGTCACTGCGGAATGCCACGGGCCACTCGATCGCGCAAACCAAATCCGTCCCAGGACCGGAAGCGACCGGTCCAGAAAATGGCCGGGCAGAGCCCGGCCAGTCCAACAGGGAGGTGTGAATGCTCCGTTCATGCCGTTGCACTCAAGACATTTGTATGCGTCATGGCGCATTCAATCAACTGCTGAAGCACGTAGATTGGTCAAGGCAGGGTTGTCCCTGATGCATAGCTACGCGGCGACGCCTGTCTTCAGTTTCTTCCGGTATGCGATGATTTCCTCGGTGACGAAGTCGCGAAATGCCGCGATTCGACGTGATTGGCGGAGCTCTTCCGGGAAGGCGAGAAACACGGGAACGTCATTCGACTCGATTTCCGGAAGGACGCGCTGCAAATCGGGAAAGTCCTGCGTCACGTAGTCGGGCAAGACCCCGATACCGAGATTTGCCAGGACGGCCTGCAAGACACCGAAGTAGTTGTTCACGGTCAGGAGGAACGGGACGTCATGGGCCAGCAGTTCCTGAACAAGCTGCGCTCCCGCGCTCACCTGAGTGGCGTTGGCGCTCTGGCTGATCAGCCTGTGCGTCTTCAACTGAGCCAGGTCCTCAGGAACGCCATGTGCGGAAAGATAGTCCGGACTAGCGTAGAGGCGCATCTTGACCGCCATGATCTTGCGGCGAATCAGGTCCGCCTGGCTGGGCTCTTTCATGCGTATGGCGACATCCGCCTCCCGCATCGGCAGATCCAGCACGCGCTCCTCAAGCATCAGGTCTATCTTCAGGTCGGGGAACTTCTCGTAGAGCTTCGGAAGGCGTGGCGCGAGCCAGAGCGAACCGAATCCGGTCGTGGTCGTCACGCGCAATTCTCCAAAGACCTCTTCCTTGCTGTCTCGAATCCGGGCCTCGGCCGTCTCAAGACGGCGCGACATGGCCGATGTGGCATCAAAGAGGAGTTCGCCCTGTTCGGTGAGAATCAGTCCGCGCGCGTGTCGATGGAACAGAGTCGTGTTGAGGCTCACTTCGAGCGCGCGAATCTGCCGTGACACGGCTGACTGGCTGAGGTGGAGCGACTCGCCGGCGTGGGTCAAGCTGCCCGCGTCAGCAACCGCGTGAAAGATTCGAAGCTTGTCCCAGTCCATGTGAATCCTTGCCTCTCCGAAGACGCCCGCGTTTTCCCGTGAGGTAACCCCGTCGCGACCGGGATTGCAAACGTGCTCGTGACAAAGATTGAGTTTGTAGGTCAGTAAATTTGACCTATAATGTGGCCAAACTGCCAGGTTAGGAAAATGTCGATCCGCGAGGTCACGCTAGGCGACAAGTTCGACCTTGATTGCGGCGCGGTCCTGATGAACGGAACTCAGGCCCTCGTGCGTCTCGTGCTGATGCAGGCGGCCCGCGACAGGATGTCCGGGCTGAACACTGCAGGATACGTTTCAGGATATCGTGGTTCGCCGCTTGGGGCGGTCGACCAACAGATGGCTGCGGCAGAGTCCATGCTGACTGCAGCGGGAATAAGGTTCCAGCCCGGCATGAACGAGGACCTTGCCGCCACCGCGATCTGGGGAACACAGCAAGCGGAACTGCGGGGCGAGGGAAGGCATGACGGCGTGTTTTCCCTCTGGTACGGCAAGGGTCCGGGCGTGGACCGCTCAGGCGACGTCATGAAACATGCGAACATGGCGGGCACGTCCCCGCATGGCGGCGTCCTCATGGCACTGGGGGATGATCACACGGGCGAGAGCTCGACCGTGTGCCACCAGTCGGATTGGGCGCTGGTCGACGCCTACATGCCGGTCTTGTCACCAGCGGGCGCCCAGGAAATCCTGGATCTCGGGCTCTATGCGTATGCGCTGTCGCGATTCTCTGGTGCCTGGTGCGGATTGAAAATGATGAAGGACACGGTCGAGGTGACCTCCGTGGTCGACGGCCGAGTTGACCGAATGTCATTTGTCGAGCCCGAATTCGCGATGCCTGAAGGTGGGCTCAATATACGGCTCGGCGATCACTGGATCGACCAGGAAGCCCGGATCATTGACTACAAGCGGTTTGCGGCAGAGGCGTTTGCGCATGCGAACCGGATCGATCGCCGGGTCTGGGGCAGCCCGGGAGCGAAGATTGGCTTCGTTGCGGCGGGCAAGAACTGGCTGGACCTGAACCATGCCCTCAACCTTCTTGGCATTGACGAGGGTGAGGCAGGGCGCCTCGGGCTGACGACCTACAAGGTGGGCCAGACTTTCCCTCTCGACATGAAGGGATTTCACGCCTGGGCCGAAGGTCTCGACCTGATCGTCGTGGTCGAGGAGAAGCGCAAGCTGATCGAGGTGCAGGTCAAGGAGGCAATCTTCGATGATCGCCGGGGTCGCAGGGTCTACGGATGGTACAAGGGCGGCGCCGGCGGAATGCACCAGGAGGAACTGTTTCCGACCCGGTTCGCGCTGGATCCGGCGATGATCGCGGAGAAGATCGGCGGCATTCTTGTTGAGGAGGGTCGGGGCACGGACAGGATCAAGGCTGGCCTAGAAATGGTGACGGCAGCGCGTGCCCGCACCAACGCTCCGGACATGGTGACGCGCCTGCCCTATTTCTGTTCGGGGTGCCCGCACAACACGTCGACCAAGGTGCCGGATGGATCACGGGCCTACGCAGGCATCGGATGCCACTTCATGACGCTCTGGATGGACCGGGAGACGAGCGGCTTCACGCACATGGGCGGAGAAGGCGCGAACTGGATCGGCGAGGCGCCGTTTTCCCGTCGGAGGCATGTGTTCCAGAACCTGGGCGACGGAACCTACAACCATTCCGGCATTCAGGCAATCCGGGCCGCTCTTGCGGCGGACGTGAACATCACGTTCAAGATTCTCTACAACGACGCGGTCGCGATGACGGGTGGCCAGAAGAACGATGGCGACCTGCGGCCGGAGCGGATCGCGCGTGAACTGCTGGCCATGGGCGTCAGGAACGTGGCTGTCGTCTTCGACGCAAAGGAGGCGCCGGACCGGACGGCGTTTCCGGGGGAGGTCGGGTGGCATGAGCGAGCGAGGCTGCCGGAAGTCCAGGCGCGCATGGCCGAAACCGATGGCGTCAGTGCGATCATCTACATCCAGACTTGTGCGGCCGAAAAGAGGCGTCGCCGAAAGCGTGACGCGTTTCCCGATCCCGACCGGCGCGTGTTCATCAACACTGACGTTTGCGAAGGCTGCGGCGACTGCGGAATCCAATCGAATTGCGTTTCCGTCATACCCGTCGAGACCGAATTCGGACGCAAGCGCGCGATCGACCAGTCGTCCTGCAACAAGGACTATTCCTGCCTGAACGGATTCTGCCCCTCCTTCGTGTCCGTCTCTGGCGGGCAGCCTCGGAAACGCGCAGCGGTTGACCTTGAGACCGGGGAGCTGGCTGCACCGGAGCTTCCGCCCATCAACGGCACCCATAACGTCGTAATAACTGGTGTAGGCGGAACAGGCGTCGTGACGGTTGGCGCGCTGCTTGCGATGGCCGCACATCTCGACGGAAAGGCTGCGGGAATGATGGAGATGGCGGGTCTGGCGCAAAAAGGCGGCGCGGTTCACATTCACTGCCGAATTGCAAATGCACCGGAGGACATTACCGCCATTCGCGTCGCGGTTGGTGAGGCGGACACGCTGATTGGCGGGGATCTTGTCGTTTCTGCAGGTCGCACGACCATCGAGCTAATCCAGGAAGGTCGGACCGGTGGCGTTGTCAACGTGCATGAGACGGTGACCGGCGAATTCACGAGGGATCCAGATTTCCGAATTCCCGGGGACCGGCTCAGGCTGTCGCTGGAAGCCGCGTTGCAGGATGGATTGACTTGCCTCGACGCGTTCGCGCTGGCCGAAACCACGCTTGGTGACTCGATCTATTCGAACATGGTTCTTCTTGGGGCGTCCTGGCAGTCCGGGCAACTGCCGCTAAGCCGGGCGGCCATCATGCGGGCCATCGAGCTGAACGGCGCGCGGATAGAGGAAAACACGCGGGCCTTTGAGATCGGGCGGTGGGCGGCGGTGAGTCCGGACAAGGCGGTTCGCCTGGGAACCAGTGAAGTCACGCGCTTGCCACGTACACTGGAAGAAAGGGTCGAGTTCCGCGCCAGGCATCTTGCCGCCTACCAGTCGCAATGGCTGGCTGCTCGGTACCGCGACCTGGTTGGCCAGGCTGACGATCCGGCGCTGCAGGAGGCGATCGCAAAAGGCTATCATAAAGTGCTGGCGTACAAGGACGAATTCGAGGTTGCGCGGCTTCTGGCTGGAACGCGTGCGAAGGCGGAAGAGATGTTTGACGGGAACCTGAAGCTCACGTTTCATCTGTCACCGCCTCTCCTTCCGGGGCGCGACGCGTTCGGGCGACCTCGAAAGCGTGCATTTGGCGCATTTGCGGAACGTTTGTGGCCCCTGCTTGCCCGTCTCAAGTGGTTGCGTGGCACACCGTTCAACCCCTTTGGCTACGGTGCCGAGCGCCGAATGGAACGGCAGATGATCCGGCAATACGAGCACGACATGGCGGAGGTCCTGGCGGATCCGGACCGCAACATTGACGCCGCTGTCGCCCTTGCCGAACTGCCACTGGAGGTGCGCGGCTTCGGCCCTGTCAAGGAAGCCAGCGCGCACAAGGCCTCCGAGCGCCGGGAATCGCTGCTCAAGTCCTTCAGGAGCGGAGCGATCACGTCCGCGAGCACCGCTGCGGAATAGCGCGTTCCGCCGCGTCCGGCACCGAACGGCCCTGCATCGGCCTTGCGCGAGCCGAATTGTCGGCAATGGACTTTTCTCAACGCCGCACGTATGCGCTGCCGCCGAGGCAGACTGGGCCTCCGGTCGGAACGCAGGAAGGACGGGACGCGGATGGGCAGGAGAAAATGGCGGTAGGACTGTTTGACAGCGGGCTGGGCGGCCTGACGGTCTACAAGGCCGTGGCACAGCAGCTTCCCGACGTGCCCCTCGTCTATTTTGGCGACAACGCGCACACACCGTACGGGGTTCGTGACGTCGACGACATCTACGAGTTGACCACTCAGGGGGTGTCGCGGCTGTTTCATGCTGGCTGCGACCTGGTCGTTCTCGCGTGCAACACTGCGTCATCGGCCGCCCTGCGGCGCATCCAGGAAGACTGGGTTCCGTCGGACAAGCGGGTGCTCGGCGTCTTCGTGCCGCTGATAGAGGCCCTTACGGAACGGCAATGGGGCGACAATTCGCCGCCCCGCGAAGTCCAGACGAAGAACGTGGCGCTCTTCGCGACGCCGGCTACCGTCCGGAGCCGTGCCTTCCAGCGCGAGCTGGCATTCCGGGCAATCGGCGTTGACGTGGAGGCGCAAGCCTGCGCAGGCATCGTTGACGCGATCGAGGAGGGCGACATGATCCTGGCGGGCGCGCTTGTACGGAGCCATGTCGAGGCGCTGAGGCGAAAGATGCCAATGCCGGAAGCGGCAGTTCTTGGGTGCACGCATTACCCGATCGTGGAGGATGAATTCAGGGCGGCGCTGGGACCTGACGTCAAGGTGTTCAGCCAGCCAGCCCTGGTGGCCGGCAGCTTGGCCGACTATCTGGAGCGGCACCCAGAAATGCGCGGGACTGGCGGGGTCCCCATGTTCCTGACTACTGGCGACCCGCAACGCGTTACCGACCAGGCGACCCGATTTCTCCGGCGGAAGACGGAGTTTCACGCTGCGTGATTGCCGCGCGAACCTTGCCGCGCTAGACATTCATGATTTCTTGAAGGAGGGCCCGGATGCCCCATCACGTCGCCATTCTTGGCGCCAGCGGATATACAGGCGCCGAACTCGCTCGGTTGATCTCGACGCACCCGTCGATCCGGATCGCTGCGTTGACCGGGGACCGGAAGGCGGGCCAGCCAATGTCATCGGTGTTTCCGCATCTTGCACACATGAAGCTGCCCGATTTGGTCGCCATCGATAAAGTGGACTGGTCGGGAATAGACTTGGCATTCTGCGCGCTCCCGCACGCCACAAGCCAGGCCGTCATCCCGTCCGTTCCCCGGCAAGTGAAGGTCGTAGACCTTTCCGCCGATTTTCGGCTGCATGACCCCGACGCCTACGAGACGTGGTACGGCAGGCCTCATGCGGCCATGGAGCTGCAGCAAGAGGCGGTCTACGGCCTGACCGAGTTCTATCGGGACGACATCCGGTCAGCGCGGCTTGTCGCGGGCACTGGCTGCAACGCGGCGGCCGGCCTATTTGGCTTGCTACCTCTTTTCCTGGAGAAGTGCATAGATTTCGACGACATCGTCCTGGACCTGAAGGCATCAGTTTCCGGCGCGGGGCGTTCGCCGAAGGAACACCTGCTGATGGCCGAAGTGGAAGACAACGTGATGGCGTATTCCCTGGGTGGCACTCATCGGCATCTCGGGGAATTCGATCAGGAACTCGCAAAGTTGACGGAAGGCAAGCCGACAGTCACGCTGACGCCGCATCTTCTGCCCTCCACTCGGGGCGTTGTCATGACCTGCTACGTGAAAGGTGTGCCAGAGCGGATTCATGAGGCACTGGACAAGGCCTACGGCGACGAGGTCTTCATTCATGTCCTGCCGTTCGGCCAGGCTCCGCAGATGAAGCACGTGCGGGCCTCGAACTTCTGCCACATTGGCGTGGTGGGGGACCGGCGCGCGCGGGTCGCGACCGTGATTGTCGTGCTTGACAACCTGACCAAGGGATCGAGCGGGCAGGCGATCCAGAACGCGAACCTGATGCTCGGCGAAGACGAAACGGCCGGCCTCATGGCCGCGCCCGTGTATCCGTGACGCATCGGCTCCCCTGGGTGCAGACTGCAGATCGTCTGCAGTCACGGTTCGTGCAATTCGCGCTGCGTCCTGGATCGGAGGTCAATGACGCAACGGCACGCCGCCAGTCCTGCAGGAAGTCGCCGAGTCGACTTGCCAGCCATCAGACGGGGACGCCCCAATCGTCTCCCTTGCACGAAGTGAGCGGATGAGAGGACTTAAGAAGCAGCGCCGCATGCAGGTCCTTGCACTGGCGGGCGCATGCCTCGTCGGCATCCTGTTCGTGCTGTGGTTCTTGCCAAAGGATGCTTTCCAGTTCTTTCGGTCCCCGAGCGAAGTTCTGGCCTCGCCGCCTCCGGAGGACGAGTACTTCCAGCTGGGCGGGCTCGTGAAGGACGGCTCAATGACAGGCGTTGTCGGCGTGCGCTTCTCCTTTGTGGTCACCGACGGTGCGGCGGAGGTTCCTGTGACATATGTCGGAGGAGACCCGGCCCCGGACTTGTTCGGAGAGGGGCAGGGGACGATAGCAAAAGGGTATTACGTGGACGGCGTGTTTCAGGCCCATGACCTCCTCGCAAAGCACGACGAGACCTACATGCCTGCGGAAGTGATCGATGCCTTGAAGGAACAGGGGATATACCGAAAGCCGGAAAGCTAGGCCGCTCTCTGCTGCCTTCCCGACATGGCTGTTGAGGTGCGGGTCTTCATCGCGTCCCTCTCGATTCCCGCTGAACGACCAACCTGCGCTCCGTCCACCCGCAACCCGTAACGCTTCCCAATCATGTCGTGATTCCGCCTTCCGCGCGGACTCTCAGGACCGTCAGGGAGTTCAGCGCGACCCTTGGAGCAGAGGGCAACCGCCACCGTCCGGATCATCGTGGGAAGCTCCACGGGTCAAGACGACTCTCCGTCCCGGAATTTGGGGGGACATCCTTTTCTGTAGAAGATCTCGTCGCGGACCGACAGATGGCTTGCCTCCTCCATCGGACATGCGGCCAGTTGCTGACAGGCATTGCCGGATGGCTCGCAATTCTGATGCGCAAGACCCAGATGTGTCTTGACAACCGAACCACCCGGTCAGAGATTCCCTTTGTTGAGCGAGAGCAGATTTGGCGATCGCTCAAGACTACGAATGGGCTCGCGATGCCACAGACTCCGTTCCGCCGATCGGTCCTTGCAATTCTGATTGGTACGACCGTCGCCCTGTCGGCGGGCGCTCTTGTTCCGACCATGGCCGCGGCTCAGGACGCGAAGTCGATCCTGCGGGCGACTTTCGACAACTGGCGCGCAGACAGCAGCCATGTGACGACGTCGATGACGATCAATCGCGGCTCGGGCACGCGCAACCTGGCGATGGAGAGCTGGACCCAAGGCGAAAAGAAGGCACTTGTCCGTTTCACCGCGCCGGCCCGCGACGCCGGCAATGCGACCCTGCAGGTTGGCAATTCGACCCATGTTTTCAATCCAAAGCTCAACCAGGTCATCAAGCTGCCCGCCAGCGCAATGTCTCGAAGCTGGATGGGATCGGATTTTTCCTATGACGATCTGGCGCGTTCGGACAAGGTGATCGACGATTACATTCATACGCTGAAAGGCATGGTGAGTGTCACGGGCGGCCGGGCACACGTGATTGAATCGGTTCCGAAACGGGGTGTGCCAGTGGTCTGGGGCAAACAGGTTCTGACGATTCGCACGGACGGCGTGTTGATGGAGGTCGAATACTACGATCAGGTTGGCAAACGCGTCAGGGTCATGACGACCGACCGCGTCGAAAGGATCGGCGGGCGTCCTTATCCTGTCGTGATGACAATGCGGACGGATGCAAAGCCCGGGCAGTTCACGCGCATTGCCACTGAATCGGCCGAGTTTGACATCCCCATCCCAGCATATCTGTTCACCAAGTCAAACCTTCAAAACCCACGGAACTGACCGTTGATTGCCGCGCTTGCCTGGCGAAACATCTGGCGCCAACCGATCCGAACCTCGCTGTCGGTCCTCGGCATGGCGTTCACGTCGATGCTCCTGGTGTTCATGCTGTCCCTGCAGCTTGCGGCCTACGACACGATGAAGTCCAGCATGCTGCGCATCGCGGACGGATTCGGCCAGTTTCAGATCGAGGGTTACAGGGACGACCCCGAGATGGACAAGGTCATTGCCGATCCGGCGGCGCTCCTGGCCGACCTTGAGCGTGTTCCCGGTGTCACGGTGGCAACGGCCCGCGGAACAGGTTTCGGGCTATTGGCCAGCGGAGAGCGCAGCTTTGCTGTCGCCATCCTCGGGATCGATCCTGCGCTTGAGCCGGATGTTTCGACATTGTCCGGCCTGGTCGAGCAGGGCCGCAGCCTCACGCCCGAAGACCGCGACGCGATCGTGCTGGGCGACGGGCTGGCGCGCAATCTGCGGCTAGGCCTTGGCGACCGCGTCGCGCTGCTGGGTTCGGGGCGCGATGGCTCGGTGGCTGTCGACGTCCTCGAGGTGGTCGGGATATTCAAGTCCAAGGTGCCCGAGCTTGACCGCGCCTTCGCGCAGATGCCGCTCGTGCGGTTTTCCGAGACCTTTTTGATGGCGGGTGGCGCCCATGCCGTTGCGGTTGCCGGCGAGGACCTGCCCGACGTGGTGCGGGCCGAGCCCGAGCTGCGGGCCGTGGCCGCACGGCACGGGGTGGTGTATCTCAACTGGGCCGAACTGCGCCCCGATGTTGAAGAGGCCATCGCGGCCGACATGATCACCGCAGTGATGATCTATGTCACGCTGGTGGTTGTCGTCGTCTTCATCACCCTGAACACGCTTTACATGTCGGTGCTGGAGCGCACGCGCGAGTTCGGGGTGCTTCTGGCGATTGGGATGAAACGCCGCTCGATCGGTCGCATGGTCTGGATGGAAATGATCTTTCTTTCGCTTTTCGGCAACGGGCTGGGCATCCTGCTTGGCATGGCCCTCACCTATTGGGTGCAGCAGATCGGGATCGCCATCGAAGGATTGTCCGAGATTTATGAATCGTGGGGAATGCCGGCACGGTTCTATCCGGCGATGACACCGTTTCGCGTGCTGTTCGGGCCACTGGCAATCGTTCTTTCCATAGCGGCAATGGGCATCGTGCCCTATCGCCGGGTCCTGGGGCTGGAACCGGTGAAGGCGATGGCATCATGATCGACGGCCTCAAGACCATGCTGCCACTCGCCTGGCGCAACCTGTGGCGAAACCCGCGCCGCACCGGCATCACGCTGATCGTCGTGGCCATCGGGCTGTGGTCGATCCTGTTCTTCAATGCATTCATGATTGCCTGGGCCCAAAGCTCGAAAGAAACGACGCTTCAACTTCTTCTCGGGTCAGGACAGATCCATGCCGAAGGTTACATGGACGACCCTTCTATTGATGCGCTGATGAATCCTCCCGACCAAGACCTTGCCTCGGCGCTCGATGCACCTGCGGTAGCTGACTGGACAACCCGCGTCGTCGTTCCCGGGGTGATTCAAAGCGAGTACAAGACCTTGCCGACCACGATTGTCGGCGTCGACCCCACGGCCGAGGCACGGATTTCGTCGATCCCTGGCAAGATCGCCGAAGGTCGATATCTGAACGGCAGCGATGACGACTCGGTCGTCTTGGGGCTGCACATGGTCGAGCGGCTGAAGACCGGGCTCGGCCGCCGCGTGATCCTGATGTCACAGAACACTGAAGGCGGGATGTCCGAGCAGAGCTTCGACGTGGTCGGCGTCTACGACGCCGACAAGGCGACTGAAGACCTCTACGTCTTCACCGGACGTGCAGCGTCGCAACGGTTTCTTGGCCTAGGGGAGGAAATCGCCCAGGTCGTCTTCGTCCTGAAGGAGGAGATGGCATTGGAGGACACCGTTGCTGCCCTGGCCGCCGCGGCGCCGGCCCTTGACATCCGCGGCTGGAAGGACCTCAACCTGTTCCTTGCCTCGATGGACAGCTACATGGGTGTCTTCATCCATGTCTGGCTCGGCATCGTGTTCGCGCTGATGGCGATAGGCATCGTTAACACCCAATTGATGGCGGTCTTCGAACGCACGCAGGAATTCGGGCTGCTGCGTGCGCTTGGAATGAAGCCGCGCCGGGTACTTTTGATGGTCACGATCGAAAACGCAATGCTGATCGGCGTCGGTGTGGTTTGGGGCGTGGTGCTGGCAGCAGTGACCATCTGGTCGGTCAGCGACGGCATCGATTTCTCGGCTTTCGCGCGGGCCATGGAGATGGTTCAGACGGGCGAGATCATATATCTGGACTACGAACTGGACGCATTCATCACGTTTCCAGGCCTGATCTGGCTTCTTGGCATTTTGGTTGCGCTTTGGCCGGCGATACGGGCTTCGAGGTGCAGCCCGGTCGAAGCCATGCGGCGAGAGACCTAGGAAGGAACAAGGCATGGATCCGATCGTTACCTGCCGCGGCCTGTGCAAGACCTTCGGAAAGGGCGAATTGGCCGTGCACGCGCTCAGGGATGTCGATCTGGACATCATGTCGGGCGAAATCGCAACGCTTGCCGGACCATCGGGGTCGGGCAAGACTACGCTTCTCAACATGATCGGCGCCCTTGACGAGCCGACCGCCGGTGAGGTGTCCGTCGACGGGCAAACGCTGAGCGGGCTTTCGCGGTCCCAACTCTCGGATCTGAGGCTGTCGAAGATCGGCTTTGTATTCCAGTCCTACAACCTGATCCCGGTCCTTTCGGCGCGCGAGAACATCGAGTTCGTGCTGCAATTGCAGGGTGTTTCCGCTGCGGAGCGCCACGACCGCGCGATGGCGGCAATCGAGGAGGTCGGGCTCTCCGGCATGGAAGATCGCCGTCCCGGCAAGATGTCAGGCGGGCAGCAACAGCGTGTCGCCGTGGCCCGCGCGCTTGTGTCTCGCCCGACAATCGTTCTGGCCGATGAACCCACGGCCAACCTCGATTCAAAGAATGCGCTTGAGCTTGTCGACCTGATGGGCAACCTCAACCGCGAGCACGGTACAACCTTTCTGATCGGGACACACGACGCCAGGGTCATGGAGCACTCGATGCGTCACATTGAAATGGTGGATGGAAGGATCGATGCGCGCGGCAGCACTTAGCACGGTCCTCCTTGCCGCAATCATGGCGATGCCGGTCTGGGCCGATGGGATTCGCGTTCGGACCGAGGCTGGGCTGTCGTCGAGCAGCGCGGATGCAACAAGCCTGGAGGCAGCCCTGGGCTTTCGGGACACCAGGGCGTGGAATGCGGCCGCACGTCTCATGTGGGACAGTTTCGAAGGACCCTTTCGCCTTGAGGTTCATGCACAGGTCAATGCTGCGCATGGCAACCGGATTGCCCTGGCGTCCGAGTTGATGCCTGCCGAAGGCCCGCCACGGACATTGCTGGACCTGAGTGGCGACTGGTCGCACGATCCGGATCAGGCCGTTGTCGGTGTCATCGACCGTGCTTCGGTCGCCTACACCGGTCAAAACCTGGTTCTGAAGGTGGGACGGCAAGCCATCACATGGGGCAGCGGGCTGTTCTTTCACCCCTCAGACATCGTGGCCCCGTTTTCGCCCGATGCGATCGATACCAGCTACAAGCCCGGCGTCGACATGCTTTACGCTCAATACCTCTTCGACAATGGCGCCGATATCCAGGCCATTGCTGTCCCGCGCGCCGAAACTTACGGCGGGGCAGTCACCTTGGACCAAAGCACCTTGGCCATCCGCGGCAGCACGACCCTGGGAAGTCTTGACGGCGCGCTTTTCCACGCCCGCGACCGGGGCGACAGGGTGGCAGGGCTGAACCTGAGCGGGCCTTTGGGCGGTGCGTCCTGGAACGCCGAGTATGTCCATTGGCAGCTGGCAGATGGCACTGCCCACCCGTCCTGGCTCTTCAACATCACCAATTTCGGCACTTTGGGGGATTGGAACGTTTCCTATTTCGCAGAGTACTTTCGCAACGGCTTTGGCGTGGATGCCTCGTTGCCATCGGACGCCTTGCCTGCAAGCCTGACAAAGCGGATGGCCACCGGACAGGTCTTTTTCGGCGGGCAGGACTTTCTGGCGCCTGGGGGGCAGCTTCAGGTGACCGCAGATCTTTCGATCAGTCCTCGAGCGATTTTCAGCCTGAACGACCGCAGCAGGCTTGCCACGGTCGGCGTCAACTACGCGCTTGGCGACAACACCGATCTGGCATTCGACTACTTCAGGCCGTTCGGTGCCGACGGCACGGATTTTGGCGGCCGCGAGACATCAACTGGATCTGGGGCTTTTGCGGGCCCTTCGCAATCGGTGACCCTGCGCCTCGTTCATTTCTTCTGATGTCATTCCGACGCATCGCGGAAAGGGGTGACGGCCTGCTCCGATGATGTGTCGGCGACTTGGTCGCCTTTGGCTGACCACGTTTGGATCTTCCAGTTTTGGCCGGTCGTGGATCGTTGCAAGCAATTGTCGCGTTGTCAGGTTCTTTCGATGCATCCTCAATTTTGACGGCGATGCTGCTGCGCGAGTAAGGACGCGCGAGAGCCAGGAAAGCAGTCCTCGCCCACGGAGATATCGGTGGTCTCGACCGAATGGGCAACTGGCCGTGGGCCATGTCCACACGTTGCTTGATGGCCGAAGACTTGGGGAAGGGTTCCTCGAACCATTGGGGAGACAGGGGCGGTCACAATTCCATTGGCTGCCCGTGGCATGAACATAGAGCAAACACGCCTGTGAAGCAGGCCCTCCGGACCAAGAGAGTAAACCTGCCTGGTTTGTCGGGGACTCCCGTCTCCCGACATCTCTGTCGTCAGGCTTTGGCCCGTTCTTCGGTATCGACCTTAAGCAGCCCGTTTAGGATCACATTTGCAATCTCGGACGCAATGTATTCTGCACTCAAAGTTTCCGAATCCTCATGCTCGAGAAAGAACCGTACCTGCTTGCCCATGACGGCATAGTATTCTGTCATCGCCCAGATGTGGAACAGCAGCAAGACCGGATCGACAGGGCGTACGTGTCCGTCGGCAATCCAGCTCTCGATCAGCGAAGCTGAGCGCCGGACGTCCTCGCGCGACCGTATCCAGTGATCCTGCAACATTCCTGCGTCGCGCATGACTTCATTGGCGAAGAGTTTCACCTTGTTGGGGTGTTCGAGCGAGAATCGGACCTTGCGGACGACATAGTCCCTCAGCACGGATTCGGGATCACGGTTGATGGCGCTGCCGTCAAACAGGTCCGCCCAGATCCCGATGATCTGGTCGATGACGTCCTGGTAAAGTTCCTCCTTGCCGCTGATATGGTAGTGAAGCTTGGTCTTTGTTAGCCCGGCTCGATCGGCGATAGCTTGGGTAGTGGTGCCACGCAGACCGTGCTCTGCGAATTCCGCTATCGCGGCCTCGCGAATCTTCTCGTTGAGCGCCTCGCGCTTCTGGGCGAAATCTGAACGTGAATTCATGTGCTAACCAGGCAGCAGGCCGTCGCACCGAACGGGATGTCGTCGGTAGCTGTCATTGCCGCGACCACGTTTGCGAACGACGCTTCGTCTCCAACGTGCATTTCCCCTACCCGGTCGAAATCTGCAAGAGCAGACAAATATTGAAGGCACCGTACCGACTTGAGTACACTGCCTATCCCGTCGTCGGCGCCTCTCCGGATCCTTCTCACCTGGACTGGAATGCATCGAGTCCGCGCAAAGGCCGAACCATCCGCCGCGCCGAAAGAGAATTCGCCAGCCCGTCCTATAGTCCGGCCAGCGTGTTCGGGCAAGCCGCCGGAGCGGCGTGGCAGGAAGGCAAGGTCTCCTCGCCATGGCCGGGCGAAATCGGGTGTAAGCGGAGCTGCGGTCATGGTCGGGCGGGTATGCGCTTCAGCGTCCGTTCGACGCGGGCGAGAAAGCCGGCACGTTCATTCTCGGTCGAACTGTTCATGCCATAGAGCTGGAGCCAGATAACCTTGCATTTTGGCGAAAACAGCGGACGCAGGCCTCTGGTCCACAAGCTGCGTCCGGGATCGCGTATCAGGCGGATCCACCACCATGGCGAGCCCGATGTAGTTATCCCGGCAAACAGCCGGATATGCCCGAGTCTTCCCTTTGTGCGACTCAGCCGGGCATCTGGCACTTCAAACGCTATTCCGGGAAGCCATACCCTTTCGAGCCAGCCTTTCAGCATTGCCGGAGGTCCGTAGTACCAGGTCGGGTAGATCACCAGCAGCCCCTCAGCCCAATTCAGGTCGTCAACGTGATCGGGGTGCTTGTCGATGATGGCCTGTGTGTGCGGCAGGTAGTCGGACCATTCCTGCTCACTCAGGACCGGTTCGAAACCCTCTCGGTAGAGATCGCGCACCCGCACGTCATGGCCTGCCGCACGCAAGGTGCGGCAGGCGGTGTCGAAGATTGCGGCGCCAAAGCTCTCACGACTCGGGTGACAGAATACCACTAGCAGTCGCATGGCCCCGCGCACTTACGGCTTGAGGTCCATTCCGACCATCTTGTTCACGAAATGATCGGTTGCGACCATTTCGACATCGACCGAACCAGCCTCGATGATTCCGGTCTCCACGGCAAGATCGTGAAAGGCCCTGACCCTCTGCAGGTCGATCGCGCCGATTCCGGCCTCGAGCTGGTAGCCGCTGTCAATGATGCCGAGCGCCTTCATCTGCGCGACCTCGGCGGCGAGTTTTTCGGGCGTCTGGTCCGGATTGGCGTCCATGATCGCCGCGTTGCCTGCGGAATTGTCGCCATAGAGGTAGTTGTACCAGCCGATGGTCGACGCATCGATGAAGCGCTGCACGAGGTCGGCATTGCTTTCGACCAGCTCGACCCTGGTTTCGACGGTGGTCGAATAGGTGCTCCAGCCATAGTCGGCCAGCACGAAGGTCTCCACCTGCGCGCCTGCGGCCGCCGCGTAGAGCGGCTCGGCCGTCGCGTATCCCTGCTGCACCATTTTCTCATCATTGAGAAATTCGGCCAGGTTGTAGCCGTATGGACGAAGGCTCTCGTCCCGGAAGCCGTGCGCAGCCGTCATCCACTGCCAGAAGCTGAACTGACCGTCCTTCGAGATAAGGATCTTCGGTGCGTTCACCAGGTCATCCCAGCCGTCATACTGGCCCTTGTGGGCGATCAGGACCTGCGGGTCCTTTTCGAAATAGGACGCCACGACGATCGTGGGAATTTCGTTGCGGACGTTGTCGATCGACAGCAGCAGGTTGCCGGTCATCAGGAAATCGATCTTGCCTGCGGCCAGGAGCGGGCGGTTGTTCATCTGAGGACCGCCCATCTGGATCTCCACGTCCAGCCCGTGTTCCTCGTAGGTTCCGTCGGCGAGCGCCTGGTAGAAGCCTCCATGGCCACCCTGGGCCAGCCAGTTTGTGGCAAAGACCACCTTGTCGGCGGCTGTGGCACCGCCCGCGATTAGCGTTGCCGCCAGCGCGACGAACATTCTTCTTATCATGGTTCCATTCTCCTTTTGCATGACAGTTCGGGTTACGCCCTTTCCATTTCGGGCAGCCAGCCCCGGGTTTTTCCCGGGTTCATCAAGCCGTGGGATCGGCTTCCCTCTTGAATTCGATCTGCGCCCTGTCGATCTCCTTCATGCCTCCGTCTTCGATCGTGATCGCGTGCGGATCGAAAATCGTGCAGCCGTCGATCTCTTCCATTTCGTGAATGATTTCGTAGATGCGTTCCCGGCCACGCCACCTCACGAGCGGCAACGCGAAGACCTGGACCGCGCCGTCCATGCGCGCCATCTCGTGATGGAAATGAACTTCGTCGCCATAGCGTTCCTTCTGCCGCACGACGAGACCGGGTTCGAACGGGCGTGGATAGGCCACCTGCAGATAGGTCCAGACGCCCGGTTCGAATTTCAGCGCCTGCAACGTGGTGTGGTTCCAGCCGCACTCCCAGGCCGGAGGCAGGTTGGCGGCCTCCACCTCACGAAGGGACCTTTCGAGGCTGACCGTTCCGCGGTGGCCGTCCACGCATGCACGGAAATCCGGCATTGCCTCTGGTGCCATCATCGAAAAGACCGCGTCTCGTCCGGAAGGGAAATGGCTGGCGAGGCGGCGATAGAAACGGGCGAACCCGCGTTCCACGACCGTCAGGAGATAGGCGTCGAGGCCCTGGTCCTGTACCTGTACGGCGAAGTCGAGTGCCGTTCGATAGCCGTTGAAGAGCGCGATCGCATGAATCCAGTCGGTGGCAGGCGCAAGCGCATAGTCCATCTCGGTGATGACGCCGTTTGTGCCGTAGGCATGCTGGGCCTTTAGAATGTCCTTGCCGCGGAGTTCGATGATCCTGGGATCTTCCTCGACGGTCACAATGCGCAGGTAGGTGATGTTCCCGCCATCGCGCAGCATTCCGTGGCGCAGCGAGCCGATGCCGCCCGAGCCCCCGGCCACGAATCCCCCCATCGTGGCCATTCGCTTGGTCGAGGGAAACATGGTCAGCATCTGCCCCGTACGGGCCACCTCGTCCTCCACGCGCTCGATGCGGGCGCCCGCCTCGCAGACTACACGCCCGTCGGTGATCTCGCGTATGGCCGAAAGGCCGGTGATTTCCAGGATCACGCCGCCCTTGATCGGAACGCACTGCCCGTAGTTTCCGGTGCCGCCGCCTCGGATGGTCAAGGGAATCCGGTGTCGCGCCGCAGATCCGGCAATGGCAACCACCTCGCCTTCGGTTCGCGGACGCACCAGCAGCTGGCCGGAGCAGGGATCGAGCCGCTCCTTCAGGATCGGCGAGTACCAGTAGTAGTCACGCGACTTCGTCTGCAGCAGCCCTGCGTCATCATGGCAGGTGATGGTCCCGATGTCCTTTCGGAATGCCGCCAGCTGTTCAGCCGTCACGCTCATGCCGCCACCCGGTCGTCTTGTTCGATCTCTCCCGTCCGCACCACCTGCCGGCGGGCACGCGGGCTGCGCAGCGCCTCGTTCCAGTCGCACCCTTCGATAAGGAGGAAATCCGCCCGGCCACCGACCACGAGTTCTGGCCGATCCAGTCCCAGCGCCTCGGTAGGTCGGGTGGTTATCGAATCCAGCCATCTCGCCGGATCGAACTGCGCCGACACCGACGCCAGCCGCAGCACTTCGACCGCATCGTAGCTGCCGAAAGGATAGAATGGGTCGGCGACGTTGTCCGACCCGAACAGGACGGAAACCCCGGCGGCGCGCATCTCGTGCACCGGCGCAAGCCCGCGCATTCTTGGGGTCCGGTCGTAGGAACTGTCCTGCAGCCAGAGATTGGCCGTTGGTAGCACGACCAACGCGACACCGGCTTCCGCGGCTGCGCCGGCTGCGCGGGCGACTTCCCGCTCGGGCCGGATCGACAGCGAGCAGGCATGGCCGCAGAGGACCCGCCCCGCAAGCCGGTGCCTGGCTGTCAGTGCCACAATGCGGTCAAAGGCGTTCGCCTCCGCCTCAAGTCCTTCATCGACGTGAAAGTCAAGGCGCAAGCCATGCCTTGCCGCCAGCGCGAACACCTGTTCCAGCCACTCTTCGATCCGGGAGTTTCGATAAACGAAACAGCCCAGAACCTCCCCGTCGCTTGCCACGCGTTCAGCGATGCGCGACCCGTGGTCCGGATCGCCCAAGAGATCGAGCGGTGTCAACGAGGCACGCTGGACGTGGACGCGCCTACACCAATCCTGCGCCAATTCGCCGAGCACGTGCCATGCGAGCGGCGTCTGCGGCCCGGGCCAGTCTACGTGGCTGCGAAGCGCGCATATTCCGTTGTCGCTGGCTTCCTTCAGCGCCCGGCCCATGCGGAAGCGCAGGTCCTCTTCGCTCCAGTTCGCCATATCCGTTTCCATTGCGTCTATTGCGCCAAAGAGGCCCGGTTTGGACGATTTGCAGCGCCCTGCGGTGAAGGTCTTGTCTAGGTGCACGTGCGGGTCGACCGGCAGCGGGATGGCGACGTGGCGTGCGGGCTCCGGTCGCGGTTCGATTGCGACGATACGGCCCTGATGCAGGCTGAGCGCAACCGTCCGGCCGTTCAGGAGAACATGGGTGAACTCAGTGTTCACGGCGGATCTCGCTTTCATGCCAGTGTCCCAGAACCCGGTGCGAAGCCCAGCTGGTCAGGAGAAAGATCACGATGCCCAGCAAGGAAACCAGGAACAGCGCGGCGAACATCCGGGGGATTTCGCTGCGAAACGAGCTCTCTATGATCCGGCTGGCGAGACCGGTGTGCTGGCCTGCCGTCCCGGCCACGAATTCCGCCACCACCGCGCCAATCAGTGCCAGCCCGCCGGCAACGCGGAGCGCCGCCATGAAATAGGGCAGGGCGGACGGGGCAAGAAGGTAGCGCAGCTTCTGCCACGGTGTTGCGCGGTACATGGCGAAGAGGTCGCGCAGGTTGTGGTCGGCGGACCGAAGGCCGACCACCGTGCTCGTCAGGATCGGGAAAAATGCGACAATCCAGGCGCAGATCAGCAGCGCCGCGAAGGTGCTGTCCACATAGATGAGAATAAGCGGCGCGATGGCCACAACCGGAGTGACCTGAAGGATCACGGCGAACGGGAAGAGGCTCAACTCCACCGGCCGCGACAGGGCGAACAGTGCCCCCAGCAGCACGCCGCCAACGATCGCAAGAGCGAGCGAAAGGAATGTCAGCTTTACCGTGAACCACGACGATGCCATCAGCGACGCGAAATCCCTTGCGAGAGTCTCGGCGATCAGGCTCGGGGCCGGAATCAGGTACTTGGGAACCTCGTGATACCGGATCAGGAATTCCCAGAGGCAGATGGCGACGCCCAGCAGCGCGATTGGCATGACCCAGCTCAGGACCCGTTCGCGCCTGGCGCGGCGCAGGTGCCCGATGTTGATCGGGGCCCCCCCGTGTTCGTGGACAACTTGGATTCGGTCAGTGGTCGATTTCGTCGACATGAAGCGTGCCTTTCAGGGTCTCTGATACTCGCCGGGTCTCGTCCGTGAACTCGATCGACGTGCGGTAGTCTTCGTTTCGCGGCCAGGGGGCATCCAGAGGCATGTCCGCCACCAGCCGTCCGGGGCGCGCCGCCATCACGATCACGCGGGTGGAGAGGTAGACGCTCTCGAACACTGAATGCGTGACGAAGACCACGGTCAGCCCGTGGTCGTCGGACAATTGCATCAGGTCGTTGTTGAGCTTCGTGCGGGTCATCTCGTCGAGCGCGGCAAAGGGTTCGTCCATCAGGAGGATTCGCGGCCTGGTGACCAGTGCCCGCGCGATGGACACCCGCATTTTCATGCCACCCGACAATTGGCGCGGATAGGAACGCGCAAAGCGCGAAAGGCCGACTTCCTTCAACGCCTCGTGCACCCGGGGCTCGCCGCCGCCGCGGCCGACGCCGGCAAGCTGCAGTGGCAGGTAGACATTGTCGAAGACAGACGCCCAAGGCATCAGCGTGGGCTCCTGGAACACGAAGCCGAGATCGTGCTCGGCATCGCCGTTCGGTGGCGAGATCTTGATGTTTCCGGCCGTCAGCGGCAAGAAACCCGCAACCAGTTTCAACGCGGTGGACTTTCCGCAGCCGGACGGTCCGAGCAGGGTGACGAATTCTCCCTCGCGGATGTTCATGCTCATGTCGTCGATCGCGAGCACGTCTCCGAATTGCTTGGAAACGCGGTCCATCGTGATGATCGGATCGCCGGTCATGCGGCAGCATCCGGGTCGGCAACAGTGTCAAGGAACGACAGCGGCAGGCGGTGAACTTCGTCCAGCAACGAAACCAGCTGCCGTGCAGCGTATTCGATCACCGCACGGCCCTTCTCTGCAGTGGCAGCCGCCGCGTTGCCGCAGGCGCCGGCGGCATTCATGTCCTGTGCCATCCAGCCGAGCTTTCCAGCCGGCGAAAGCCCGACATGGCTGCAGGCGCGATCGATGTCGGCGATGGCGGGCCGGAAATCGCGTGCATGTTCCATCTGTACGAGCTCGTCATGCAGGGCAAGCATCACGCTGGTCTCCATGTCGCCCGCGTGAATGCCGTAGCGCCGCTCGTCTTCGGGAAACAGCCCGTCGGGAATGCCGTGCACGAACCAGCTCGCGGCAAGGGTCAGCATCCGGTGCCTGACGCGCAGATCGCGCGCCACGATGTCCAAGGGAGCGATCTGCCCGCCATGGGAGTTCAGGATCACCAGCTTCCTCACGTCCGCGGCGGCAATGGAGTCGCCGATCTCCATCAATAGGGAAATGAGCGTCTGTGCGGAAAGGGTCAGCGTGCCGGGCCACGCGCTGTGCTCGTTGGACTTGCCCACCGGCATGGTCGGAAGAAACAAGGCCGGCAAGGATTCGGGGATCTGCGGCACGGCGGCGGCAATGATCCCGTCGAGTATTGTCCGGTCGACGGAAAGCGGCAGATGGGGTCCGTGCTGCTCGGTCGCGCCAATTGGCAGCACGGCAACGAGGCTCTCGCGCTCAAGCTTCGCGAAGTCGCGTGCCGTGAAGTCGGCCCAAAACCGGTGCATCATGTGAGTCCTCTGACCGCTCGCAGCGGGCGCCCGGGAGGGACGGTCTCGATCACTGTCGGGATCGAGACCCGGTCGATGCCGAAATGGCAGCAGAGGTCCGCGACGCTTCCGGTCTGGCCGAAATGCAGCACCCCGAGCCCCGCCATCCTGTGTCCGTGCACCAAGCGGAGCCTGCAAAGCGCGACCATGCGGCCTTCTGGTTTGCTGTTCGGTCCGCGAACCCTGACATAGTCTTGAACGAGGCTGGCAAACGTGGAGATTGCTACGCCCAGTCCAACAGAGCCGGTTGAGAAGGCCACGTTGGCGCTGTCCTTGGTGCCGCTGGGACAGCTCTGGTCGTCGCAAACTCCGAGGAAGTTCCGGATCTTCTCCAGTGTCTTGCTGCCGGCAAGACATAGCAGCGCGCGAAACCGCTGCGCTGACCGTGGCTTGACCGCATCGCTTTCCTGCGGGCGAAGTGCATGGCGATTGAGCGCGGCAATTGCGGTCGCCATCGAGGCGCATCTGGCCTTGGGCCAGCCAACCTTCTGACCATCAGTTCCGTAACGCAGCTGATTGGCGTCGTGGACCAGCCAGCAGGACAGCCAATGCAACCGGCCCCGGATGAGCTTCAATCCAGGTAGAGAACGCATGCCCGAAGCATCCCTGACCTGTCGCATGGTGTCGCAGCCAAGTCGTGAAAATCAATTGATCAAACCAATAGATCAAAGCAAGTGGTTTGTCAAACTCGTGGTGCGGAGTTTGTGCGGAGTTGTCGGTAACAGGCCATCTGTCTGCTCCCATAGTGGCTGCAAAGGCCGGAGGACGGCGAATCATGGGGCTGCGAGGGCGATGCAAGGGAGAATGCGAGTGAAGTTCGAGGAACTCAGGGTCGACGGGCAAACGGACGTGAAAGAAAGCCGGTCGCCGCTCGGCCGAGCGTCTGCCCCGATGAAGTCCCGATTGGTGCAGTGATGGCTAATTGCCTTCTGATAGCTGCACCCAATAGGGGCGGTGGTCCGACCCCTGCGCCGCCGCGTCAACCCATGTGCGCATTACGTGCGGGGCCAGTTCCGGGGACAGGAAACAATAGTCCAGCCGCAGGGGCCTTCCGGGCGCGCGGTCCGGAGGGTCTGGCCACCATGTGTAGCCAGGGTCATCCTTTTCATCGGGCGGCGCCAGATGCCAACTGTCCGCAAGCCCATCCGCATGCAGAAGGCGTCCTCCGACTGTAGGGTCGAACTCACCCGCGATTCGACGGTATTCCGGCCCTTCAGGAACGGAGTTGAAATCCCCCATCCAGACGGTCTTGTCAGCCACTTCGGGAACCGGCTCGCCGTTGTTCCAGTCGTGGCGCAGGGATTCCTGCCATTCGCTTTCGTTCTGGACAGGGCCTTCTCCGGTCCATGATCCGCCTCTGGTCCGCGCGTTTCGGTGGAGATCGAGGAGATGGTCAATTTGCAGCAGGCGCTCGCGTATCGAAATCGCGGACAGATGAATGGAGAACACGCGAACTGGCCCGCGATCTGAGGCAATGACGCATTCCAGGGCGCCCGTGTCCATGTTGAAGTCCCGCTTGGTCGCAATTTTGGGCAGAATGTGCGTACGGGCTTCCCGAATGGGCCAGCGTGACAGGATCATCGTGCCGAATTGGCGTCGCCGATTGGTGACGTGCCCATCCGGCGCGGTCTCGCTGGCATCCACGTCAAATGCCGGGCCGTAGCATGAATGATGTCGCGGCAGCCTCTCCTCAATGAGCGCAACCTGGTCGGCCATGCCGCTGCGCCGCCAATGTCGCTCGACCTCCTGAAGCGCAATGACATCGCCACCTTCCACGGCGTGCGCTATCCTGTCATAGTCGAATCTTCCGTCAAGTCCGCGGGCATACCGGACATTGTAAGTGACTAGCTTCATGAACCTTCCGCCAGAATTGCTCCGAAACGGACACGCTCTGATGCAAGCGGTCAGTATCCGGCGCTTTCCATCTTCCTGTTCTCCACGACCCCTTCCAGCCAACCCAGCCTGAGTTCCGGGACCGAAGACAGAAGCAGATCGGTATAGTCGTCAAAGGGCGGGGTCAGCACCTCGGACTTGGGACCATATCGCACCAGTCGTCCCTGATACATCACCGCGATGGAGTCCGAGATCGCCTCGACTGTTGCCAGATCGTGCGTGATGAACATGTAGGCAACGCCTTCTTCCGTCTGCAGGTTCAGCAGCAGCTTGAGAATCCCGTTGGCCACAAGCGGATCAAGTGCGCTGGTCACCTCATCGCAAATGATCATCCTGGGCTTGGCCGCAAGCGATCGGGCAATGCAGACCCTCTGTTTCTGGCCACCCGACAGCTCGGCCGGATACCGGTCGATGAAGCTCTCTCCCATTTCGATCTGATCCAGCAGTTCGATCACGCGCTTGCGCCTTTCAGCGCCGCGGATGCCGAAGTACATCTCCAGCGGCCGCCCGATGATCGTGGCGACCGTTTGGCGAGGGTTCATGGCCACATCGGCCATCTGGTAGATCATCTGCAATTCGCGCAGCTGCTCACGGCTCCGGTCCGCAAGCGCCGGCGGGAGCGGCTGATCATCGAAAAGGACACGCCCCTTCTCGGGCGGCAAGAGCCCCGTCACGACCCGCGCCAGCGTAGACTTGCCAGACCCCGATTCACCAACCACGGCCAGGGTCTGACCGGGGTGAATTTCGGCTGTAACATCGGTCAGGACCTGTATCTTGCCGCCATAGGATGCCGTGACGTTCTCGAGCCGCAGGACCGGATTGTCCGTGGAGGCCTGTTCCTCATGCGGTATGGAGTGCGCAGAGACGAGCGCCCGGGTGTATTCCTCCTTCGGCGCTTCGATGATCTGCTGAACGGTGCCATGTTCCACGATCTTGCCATGTCGCAAAACCAGGATTTCATCGGACACCTGCGCCACGACGGCAAGATCATGGGTAATGTACAGCGCCGCGACTCCCGTGTGCTGTATCGCGGTCTTGATTGCTGCCAGCACATCTATCTGCGTGGTCACGTCCAGCGCCGTTGTCGGTTCATCAAAGACAATCAGATCCGGTTTCGGGCAGAGCGCCATGGCCGTCATGACGCGTTGCAACTGCCCGCCGGAGACCTGATGCGGATAGCGGTTGCCGATGTTTTCGGGATCCGGCAAGCTGAGCGCACCGAACAGTTCCACCGCGCGTTTCCTTGCCTCTGACCTGGCCATTGTCTTGTGCAGGACCGTCGCCTCGATCACCTGGTCCATGAGCCTGATGGCCGGGTTGAAAGAAGCAGCGGCGGATTGCGAGACATAGGTCACTTCGCGCCCGCGCAGATCCCGCAACTGACCTGGGCTGATCGTCTGGATGTTACGGCCGTTGAGCCAGATTTCGCCGTCCAGCCGCAGGCCGCCGCGCCCGTAGCGCAGCGTCGAAAGTCCCACGGTGGACTTGCCTGCTCCGCTTTCCCCGATGAGACCCAGGACCCGTCCGGGCGCCAGTGTCAGCGAAACATCTTCGACAATATTGATGTCTTTCGGCCTTTCGCCCGGCGGGCGGACCGTTCCGTCAATTTTGAGGTTGCGGACCTCAAGGAGGATGTCTGACATCAGCTCCGGCCCCCTTTGAGGTCACTCGTGCGCCGCAAGATCCAGTCAGCCACCAGATTGACGGAAATCGCCAGCACCGAAATGGCGGCCGCAGGAATCAACGCCGCGGGGATTCCGAAAATGATGCCGTCCTTGTTTTCCTTGACCATCCCGCCCCAATCGGACTCGGGCGGCTGAACGCCAAGCCCAAGGAAGGAAAGAGACGACAGAAAGAGCACCATGAAAATGAAGCGCAGCCCCAGTTCCGCCACCAGCGTCGAGAGGGCATTGGGCAGGATCTCCCGGAAAACGATCCAGTTCAGGCGTTCGCCGCGCAGGCGCGCGGCCTCGACATAGTCCATGACATTCACGTCCACGGCAACCGCCCGGGCCAGACGGAAGACCCGGGTGAAGTCAAGGACCGCCATCACCAGGATCAGGATCAGTACCGTGCTCGGCAGGACCGACAAGACCACAAGCGCGAAGATCAGGCTCGGGATGGACATCAACAGGTCAACACTGCGCGACATTGCCTGATCAGTCAGTCCGCCGGCCACCGCGGCAGCAAAGCCCGCGACCGCCCCGACGCAAAACGACAGGGCCGTTGCGGCAGCCGCGATGAAGATGGTGATACGGGCCCCGTAGATCATCCGAGACAGCAGGTCCCGGCCAAGGTTGTCAGTGCCAAGCCAGAACTGGTCCGAGGCAGGTTCCCAGACATCGCCGACGGTCTCTGCGGGGCTGTAAGGGGCCAGCAACGGCGCGAATACAGCGACGAAAACGGACACTCCTGTCAGGATCAGCCCGATCAGCGCACTCACTGGAATTCGGCCAAGCGTCATGGCTCCCCCTACTTCGGGTGCCGCAAGCGCGGGTTGGAGATGATTGAAACAAGGTCTGCGACCAGGTTAAGGCCGATATAGACGGCTGCAAATATGGTCCCGCAGGCCTGCACGACCGGCACGTCTCGTTTCGAGACGTGATCGACCATGTATTGTCCCATTCCCGGATAGACAAATATCACCTCGACGACGACGACCCCTACCACCAGATAGGCCAGGTTGATCATGACCACATTGACGATGGGCGCGATCGCGTTCGGAAAGGCGTGCTTGCGAATGACGTTGAAGGGCGTCAGCCCCTTGAGTTCCGCCGTCTCGATATAGGCGGACTGCATCACGTTCAGTATGGCGGCCCGGGTCATGCGCATCATGTGCGCCAGCACCACCATGGTCAGGACCATCACCGGCAAGGCGATCGTCCGCAGCTTCTCGCCCAGGGACATGTCCTCGTTCAGCGTGGCGACCGACGGAAACCATTGGAGCTTTACCGCCAGGAAGTAGATCAGCAGGTAGCCGATGAAGAACTCCGGCAGGGAGATCGAGGCCAACGAAAGCCCGGAAATCACGCGGTCCGGCGTCCGGTCCTGGTAACGTACCGACAGCAGGCCCAGGAAGATCGCCAGAGGCACCGAAAATGCAGCCGCCCAGCCGGCAAGGAACAGCGTGTTTCCAAGCCGCCCGGCAACCGATTCCCCGATGTCCTTGCCGTTGGAAAGTGCCGTGCCCAGATCGCCGCCCAGAAAGGCGAGGAGCCAGTCTAGATACCGCTGAATCGCAGGTTTGTTCAGGCCCAGTTCTTCGCGCAGGCTGGCCAGGGATTCCGGCGTTGCGCTTCGGCCAAGAATTGACTGCGCCACGTCGCCGGGCAGAATCTGTGTTCCCGCAAATATCAGAACCGACGCTGCGACAAGCAACATGCAGCCCAACGCAAAGCGTTGGGCTGCCAGCCGGATCATCGGGTTGTTCGGCACGTCAGGTCAAAGCAGCCAGGTCTTTACCAGCGCACCGTCGAACATCGAGCCGCCACCCGGATCGCCGACCCAGCCGCCAAGGCTCGTGCTGACCGCATCAATGAAGTCGTTGAACATCGGAACGATGACGCCACCTTCGTCGCGCAGGATGACGGACATCTGGCGATAGAGCTCCTTGCGCTTGGCCTCGTCAAGCTCCGCCTTTGCCTGTGCCAGCAATGCATCGAAATCGTCCCGGAAGAACCGGGTGTCATTCCAGTCCGCATCCGACTTGTACGCGGTCGAGAACATCTGGTCCTGCACCGGGCGTCCGCTCCAGTACGAGGCACAGAACGGCTCCTTGTTCCAGACCTCCGACCAGTAGCCATCGCTGGGCACCCGTTCCACTTGCAGCGGGATTCCGGCCCTCTGCGCGCTCTGCTGGAAGAGCTGCGAAGCGTCGACCGCGCCCGGGAAGGCCGCTTCAGACACTTTCAGGACGATGGGGCTGCCATCATGGCCGGACCTTTCGTAGTGGTGCCTGGCCCTTTCGATATCGTAGACGCGCTGATCCAGGTCATCGGAATACAAAGGATAGGCCGCGTTGATGGGCGTATCGTTTCCGACGCTGCCGTAACCCCGCAGGATCTTGTCCACCATTTCCTCGCGGTCGATGGCATATTTCAACGCCAGACGCAGATCGTTGTTGTCAAAGGGCGCAGTGTCGTTGTGCATGATGAACACGTAGTGGCCCCGGCCCGAGATGCTCTCGATATTGATGTTTGGGGAACGGCCGAGGAGTTCGGCAACCTTTGGGTCGACGCGGTTGATGTAGTGGACCTGGCCACTTTGCAAGGCAGCCGCCCGCGCCGTGTTGTCATTGAGAACAACAATTTCGATCTGATCTGCATGACCGCGACCGTCGTCCCAGTAGTTTGCGAACTTGGAATAGCCATGACGAACACCTGGCTCGTTGAATTCCAGCACATAGGGACCGCATCCAATTCCGTCGCCCGGATCGTCGAAACCGCCTCCTGGCTGAATCACGAGGTGATAGTCCGCCATCAGATAGACCAGGTCGGCATTTGGGGTGGAAAGCGTCACGCTGAAGACGTCGCCGTCAGCCTTCATCGATTCGATGCCGCGCATGACGCCAAGCGCGCCGGACTGAGAATCATCAGCCGAATGGCGCTCCATGGTCTTGAGCACGTCATCGGGTGTCATTGTCTTGCCGTTATGGAACTCGACGCCCTTGCGGATGCGGAAGTGCCAGGTCCTGGCGTCGGCGCTGGATTCAACGCTTTCGGCCAACCGGTTCACGATCTCACCCTCGGGGCTGACTTCAACGAGAAGATCGCCAAAGGCCGTCAGGTTGTGAGACGGGACGCTGCTGGCTGAAAGCGCTGGATCAAGGCTGTTTGTGCTTTCCCCGCCCTGAATGCCGGCCTTGATAGTGCCACCCTTGTTGGGGCCCATCGCCCTTGCAGCCGAGGCCAGAAGACTGCCTGCCATGGCAGTGCTAAGGCCCAAGGCCGTGGTCCTGCCAAAGAACTCCCGTCGGCTCATCAGTCCGGCGGTGGTGCGTTTCACAAAGTAGTCGATCTGTCTGGACATGCCTTTCCCCCTTTGTTGTCCCTGCCGAATCCCGGCAATGGGTCACAACGCCCAAGTCACTTGATCCCTTCAGGGACCCTACCCATTGATCTTCCTGCGAGACCTTGAGTGAACGACCGCAGGCGATCGACTCACCCATATCAGGTTTTGTCAATGCTCGCCGGAATAAATGGCATCGCGGCGGTTTTTCCGTTGCTGCGGCTCCAGCATCCGCCAATCGCCCGCGAGCGGCGGCTGTTGCGCTCTTGAGCGTCAATTCGGCATTGTCACATCCCTGACGGGTGATGTTGGTGTCCGCCTGCAGCGAAGCTTCTGCCTGACGAATCCGTGCAGAGGAGTCTGGCCTTGTCGTTCTCCGAACGGTCCACACTGCGCCTTGTTCGGCAGGTGGCCGGTCGAGCACGGGAAAATTGGCACCTTCCGAAATTTGCTGAACTTGCTGATTTCAGCGCCGTTGTCGCGCCAAGGTGGACATTGAGCAATGGCAGCACGTCAGCGACCAGCCGATGCCGGTGAAATTCATGCCGGCAAGCCGCAATCGTCTGGCCGATTTGCAGTCGCTTGTCCTGCGGGCGACGCGCATGCTCACGGGTTTTCCGGAAGATCGATTCTGTCGAGTGCAGGATGCCAGTCTGATGATCCACGTGCGATTGGAGAGTTCGTCTCAATCCAGTTCGAGGATGCGGTTGAAATGCGTCAAACACGAAGACAGCAGATTGAACTGGGAAATCCGCGGGCCCGCTTGCCGATTGACTCGGCTCTCCGGGACAGGTTTGGCGCCTTCACGAACTCGCAAGGCCATGCCGCGACCGCGGTCGGGACGCTTCGTTCGCCATCGCGAACCGTCCTGCGCAAGTGCCTGTCTGACGAATCTCAATTGACAGTCTTGATCCTGGATCGCGTCGCCACGAGATACGCAACTGGCAAAGCAGGCAAGGGAGAATTCGCAAATGACGGGTGTACGTGGACAGCTGGCAGCCTGGATCGAACGGCCGGCCGTTCAGCGCTTGATAATCGGCGTGATCATCTTCAATGCAACCCTTCTTGGCATGGAGACGTCCAATCTGATCATGGCGCGTGCGGGTCTGCTCGTCACCCTGTTGGACCGCATCTGCCTTGGCATCTTTGCGGTCGAGATCGCGGCGAAGCTCTACGCCCACCGCGGCCGGTTCTTCCGTGACGGATGGAACGTAGCGGATTTCATCATCGTTGCCGTTTCGCTCATTCCGGGGGCAAACACGCTATCGGTGTTGCGTGCGCTCCGGGTCTTGAGAGCGTTGCGGCTCGTGTCCACGGTCCCGAGCCTTCGCCGGGTCATGGAGGGACTGATCGGCGCCTTGCCTGGCATGGCGTCGGTTCTCGGTTTGACAGGTCTGATCTTCTATGTCGGCTCCGTCATCACCACGAAACTCTTCGGTGGCGACTTCCCCGAGTGGTTCGGCACGCTCGGCCGATCGGCATATTCTCTCTTTCAGATCATGACGCTCGAAAGCTGGTCAATGGGCATCGTCCGCGTAGTGATGGCAGACTATCCGTACGCGTGGGCCTTCTTCGTGCCGTTCATAATCGTCACTACGTTCGCGGTCATGAACCTTGTGGTCGGTCTCATAGTCAATGCGATGCAGCAGTCGCACTACGAAGAGCAATCGGGAGCGACCGACGTCTATCGCGATGAGGTCCTGCGCCGTCTCGCTGCCATAGAGGACCGACTGGCAGCCTCAGACAGGTGAGGATGATGGCCTTGACTGTCGTCAAATCTCCTTGGCGGAAAGGAGCCGGTCGATGGGACTGCGGCATCGAGAGTCCAGATCGGTTGCATGTGTTGCTCAACCGGGTCATGGAGCCAGGCGCATGCGCCTTGCGAAGGGGCAGTCAGGGGAAGGATCGGGGCCGGTCTTCGGTTGTCCCGATGCTGCCCTGCAAATGACACTCCGTGGCGAGCGGCGCCAAGGAGACAAGGTGTGCCGTGGCAGGTCGAAGGGAGTGACTGACATGCCGATGCGCATTGTGTTCCCGGTGGATGGCCAGGCGGGATCGGTTGCGGAAATGACCTCACCCGGCCGCTACCAAGGCGCAAACGAGGGACTCAAGGTTCCAGGTTTTGGTCGTTGTTTCTCTCTTGCCATCTCATTTCATGGCGCTATGCCCCGCGCCACCGGGAGAGGCCTGTTCGCGGAGCACGGACGGCCTTCGTCCTGATTTGAGAACTGCGAGGACCGCCCCATGAAATACGATAGCCGTAAGTCTCCTGTCATTCAGCTCTTCGCGAGCGAAGCCATGCCGGGCGTGCTGTTGATGCTCGCCGCCCTTGCAGCGCTGGTGATCAGCAACTCTCTCCTTGCGCCGGCCTATGCGTCTTTCCTTGATCTCCCGATCGAGGTGCAGCTCGGAACGTTCTCCATCGCCAAGCCTCTGTTCTTGTGGGTGAACGACGGCCTGATGGCCGTCTTCTTCTTTCTGGTCGGCCTTGAGATCAAGCGCGAGATTCTGGAGGGCCATCTCTCGAGCATGGACCGGGCGGCACTGCCGCTCATCGCGGCTTGCGGCGGCATAGTGATCCCGGCGCTGGTGTTCGTGGGCATCAACCTCGACTCGCCCGGTACCGTTCATGGCTGGGCCATTCCGGCGGCCACGGACATCGCCTTTGCGCTCGGCATTCTGGCGCTGATGGGTCGTGGCGTGCCGGTGACGCTCAAGATCTTCCTGCTCGCCGTGGCAATCATCGACGATCTAGCGGCAATCGTCATCATCGCGGCCTTTTACACTGACGGCGTTTCGCTCGCCGCACTTTCGATCGCGGCGGTCGGATGGCTTGCGCTGCTTGTTCTGAACCGCACCGGCGTCGTTCGGATCACGCCCTACGTGCTGGTCGGGGTCGTGATGTGGGCCGCGGTGCTAAAGTCGGGTGTCCACGCGACCCTTGCGGGTGTGCTGGTCGCCTTGATGGTCCCCATCCAGGCGAGTGACGGCACTTCGCCGCTGAAGGTTGCGGAACACGACCTGCACCCATGGGTGGCGTTTCTCGTTCTTCCGCTGTTTGCGTTCGCCAATGCAGGCGTGTCCCTCGAAGGCATTTCGCTGAGCGCGCTGGCTGCGCCCTTGCCGCTCGGGATCGCGCTAGGCCTGTTCATCGGCAAGCAGGCGGGAGTCCTGACCTTCTCCTGGCTAGGGGTCAAGGCTGGCCTCTGTCGTCTGCCCGATGGCGCAACCTGGCTGCAGGTCTATGGCATCGCCTGTCTCACGGGGGTTGGATTCACCATGAGCCTCTTCATCGGAACCCTGGCATTCGACAACGCCGGCCAGCTCGACCAGGTTCGGCTTGGAGTCCTGCTTGGCTCCGGCCTCTCGGCACTGTTCGGCTTTGCCGTGCTGAAGTCTGCTCTGCGTCAGACGCCGGGAGCCTCCGGTGCCGCCACGGGACATGCCAGGACTTGAAGGTCAGCGCCCGGAACGTGATCCGGCCAGCGCCTGCAATTGGCTCGGGCCGCGCCGGCAGCCAAGACTGTGGTCTCTCCAGGCGCAGGCCAAGGCCACGAGCGAGCCGGTCGCCGACAGCTAGTCCGTGGAAGGTTTCCTGACACGGCTTGCCGATCCTGCGAGCGCCTCTGCAAATTGTGCGTTGATTCCAGCAAGCCTGTAACGCGGTACGCCAGTGCGCGCGTAGATTTCACTGCTGCAAAGCCGGCATTTCGGCCAGCCTTCGGTCGCGAATTTGCGTCCGCGTGATCTGTCGCCGGAGAATGTCCGACCCTTACATTTTGTTCCGGCAACCTGGCGCTTCGCCGGTCGATGCCGAGGCATCCTGCCGCCGAACTGCAGGCAACTCTTCAGAGGTTCACGCATCGGCCCGGACCGGAAAGCTGAACCTTGTCCGGACGAATTGCTCTGGGAAACCACCACGGAAGCCACAATGACCTAGCCCGCTGCGGAGGAAGATCCAGGAGATGAGGGCATGATCAAGAGCTTCCGAAGCCAGCCAGCAGGGAGATACGCTCTGCCGCACGCACTTGGCGACCCGCCCGGGGCGCACTAGGTTCTGTCCATGGTCGTCGAGATCGGACATTTTGCCCTGATATTGGCACTTGCCGTTGCCTGCCTGCAGGCGGTGCTGCCCCTTGTAGGTGCCCACAGGCGCTGGAGCGCATGGATTGCCGTGGCCGAACCGGCTGCACTGCTGCAGGCGGTCCTCCTGGCAGTCGCGTTCGCCGCCTTGACTTATGCATTTGTTACGTCTGACTTTTCCGTTCGATTGGTGGCAGCGAATTCGCACACGCTGAAACCGATGATCTACAAGGTTTCCGGGGTTTGGGGGAACCACGAAGGCTCCATGTTGCTTTGGTGCCTCATCCTCGCGTTTTTCGGAGCGCTTGTCGCCCTGTTTGGCGGCAATCTGCCTGACGGGCTTAGGGCGCGTGTGCTGGGAGTCCAAGCTTCTGTTGGCGTTGCCTTTCTGAGTTTCCTGATCTTCACGTCGAACCCGTTCTTCCGCCTTGACATGCCGCCGATGAACGGGCGGGACCTGAATCCGCTGCTGCAGGATCCGGGCCTCGCCTTCCACCCGCCCTTTCTCTACCTGGGCTATGTCGGCCTATCCACCTCGTTCTCCTTCGCCGTCGCGGCCCTGATCGAGGGGCGCGTGGACGCGGCATGGGCGAGGTGGGTCAGGCCGTGGACCCTTCTGGCCTGGCTCATGCTGACAGTCGGCATCGCTCTTGGTTCCTGGTGGGCCTATTACGAGCTCGGCTGGGGCGGTTTCTGGTTCTGGGATCCTGTCGAGAACGCTTCATTCATGCCTTGGCTGATTTCCGTGGCACTCCTGCATTCTGCCGTCGTCGTCGAAAAGCGCGAGGCGTTGAAGAGCTGGACGGTGCTCCTCGCGATTCTCGCCTTCGGATTTTCGCTGATTGGCGCGTTCATTGTGCGCTCGGGCGTTTTGACAAGCGTGCACGCATTCGCGAACGATCCCGAGCGCGGTGTCTATCTGCTGGCCATAACCGGCGTTTTCATGGGCGGTGCGTTGCTGCTCTTTGCAGCGCGCGCCAATGCGATCCAGGGGGTCGGCGTCTTCGGGACGGTCAGCCGGGAAAGCGCTCTGGTGCTGAACAATGTCTTGCTGGCGGTTGCGGCGCTCGTGGTTTTCATTGGCACGGTCTGGCCGCTCGTTGCGGAACTGGCGTTTTCGCGAAAAGTGTCTGTCGGGCCACCCTTTTTCGATGCATCGTTCACGCCTTTCTTCATGGCGCTCGCCTTGATCCTTCCCATTGGAACCGTAATGCCCTGGAAGCGGGCGAGAATTGGGCGGATCGTCCGAGCTGTCTGGCTTGCGGCGGTGGGTGCCTTCGGAATCGCGACCTTGATCTGGATGATCGGAACGGAGCGAACCTTGCTGGGGCCGGCAGGAGCCTTTCTCGGCAGCTGGGTCATCCTGGGCGCAGTTGCGGATTGCTGGGCACGAACAGGACGGGAGCGTTCCGGGCGGCTGCGTCGCGCCATCAGGTTGCCGCGCTCGGACTGGGGCCGATTCGTGGCGCATGCGGGTCTTGGAATCACGATGATTGGAATCTCGCTTCTACTGGCTTGGGAGGTTGAGGACATACGCATTGCAAAGGAGGGGGAGACCTTTTCGGCCGGTCGCTACGAACTCACGCTGACCAGCGTGAAAAGGGTTCAGGGACCAAACTACCACTCCACGCAGGCGGAATTCCGGGTGGCCCGAAACGGGCGCACTGTGGCGGTGCTCCATCCGGAAAGGCGAGTTTATCCGGTTGCCGGCGTGCCCACCACGGAGGCCGCCATCGACAACGGTTTCTTCCGTGACGTCTACTTGGTGATCGGGGAACTGCAGGACGGCGGCGGCTGGGCTGTGCGAACCTACATAAAGCCGTTCGCGAACTGGATATGGACAGGGGCGGTCATCATGGCGCTTGGCGGCGCGATGTCGCTGAGTGACCGGAGGTTTCGGGTGGGGGCTGGCGCGCGGCGGCGAGCAATGCATGTGGCTGCGGAATGATCTTTCGAGCGCTTCTCCTGGTTCTGATGGCCGGGACCGCCTTGGCCGTCGAGCCCGGCGAGATTCTGGAAGATCCGGCCCTGGAGGCTCGCGCTCGAGACATTTCGAAGGGGCTCCGCTGTCTGATCTGCCGGAACGAATCCATTGATGAATCCAATGCGGACCTTGCCCGCGACCTGCGCCTGCTTGTCCGTGAGCGACTGGTCGACGGGGACAGCGACGAAAAGGTTGTCGCCTACGTCGTCGAGCGCTACGGCGAATTTGTGCTCTTGAACCCGCGGCGGGACGGGATCAATCTCGTGCTTTGGGCTGCGGCCCCGGTCCTGTTGCTGGCAGGACTTGGCACTGCCGGGATTTTCCTGGTTCGTCATCGGCGTCCGGCGAGTCCTGGTGCGCTAACGGCGGCGGAAAGCGCGCGTCTTGCGGAGTTGACGGACGAGTAGGCAGTCCCGGATGCCGAGGCCGGCATCTTCAGTTGGCTCTTTCACCGGGGCGTCCGTTCACCTATTTCGATTGCATCCACCAAGGAGGCGCTCTTTCCATGGAATATCAGACCATTCGCTTGTCATACGCGGGCGATTGCGCGGAAATCACTCTCGACAGGCCTGACGTCAAGAACGCACTTAACGGCCAAATGCGCGCAGAGTTGCTGGACGCCATCAAGGAGGCGTCCGACGCAGCGCGCGTGATCGTGCTGTCCGGCGCGGGAGACGCCTTTTGCTCGGGGCAGGACTTGACGGACGCGCAGCATTCGTTGGCGAACGCCAATCTCGAGCGGACGCTCAGGGACGAATACATGCCCCTTCTGCGCGCGATTTTCGACTGCAAGGTGCCGACGATCTCGGCGGTGAACGGCGCCGCTGCAGGGGCGGGAGCGAATCTTGCATTGGCATCCGACATAGTCATTGCGTCCGAGCGGGCGGTGTTCCTGCAGGCGTTCGCCAGGATCGGTCTCATTCCCGATGCCGGTGGAACCTATTGGCTGCCGCGCCAGGTCGGGTTTGCCCGGGCCATGGGGGCGGCGCTCTTCGCCGAGCCGGTGCCTGCGCGCCAGGCCGAGGAATGGGGCATGATCTGGGAAGCGGTTCCGGACGGCGAATTCGAGATGCACTGGCGGAGACGGGCAGCGCAACTGGCAGCGGGGCCGACCGAAGCCTATCGACGCGCCAAGGAAGCGGTCCGGGCTACGTACGAGAACTCACTTGAGGAGCAATTGATCCTCGAAGCAAGGCTGCAGGGGCGCTGCGGCAAGACCCGGGACTTCCGCGAGGGCGTGATGGCGTTCCTCGAAGGCCGCACTGCAGAGTTCGAGGGGCGTTGATGCGCGCTTCACGTCTGGCGCTCAACGGTTTTCCACGTCCACGTAGTCGCGCATTTCCGCGCCGACATAGAGCTGTCTCGGACGACCGATCTTCATCTGAGGGTCCGCGATCATTTCCTTCCACTGACTGATCCAGCCAACCGTACGTGCCAGCGCGAAGATCGGCGTGAACATCGATGTCGGGAAACCCAGGGCATCCAGGATGATGCCGGAATAGAAGTCGACATTGGGATAGAGCTTCTTTTCCTTGAAATACGGGTCCTCCAGGGCAAGCCTCTCAAGTTCCATCGCCACTTGAAGGGTCGGGTTGTTCTCGATTCCAAGGAGACCCAGCACCTCGTCTGCCGACTGCTTCATGACCCGGGCGCGCGGGTCGAAGTTCTTGTAAACCCGGTGACCGAAGCCCATCAGGCGGAACGGATCGTCCCTGTCCTTGGCGCGATCGATGAATTCCGGGATGCGATCGACCGACCCGATTTCGCGCAGCATTTCGAGGCACGCCTGGTTGGCGCCGCCGTGAGCCGGTCCCCAAAGGCAGGCGATGCCGGCCGCAATGCAGGCGAACGGATTTGCGCCGGACGAGGATGCCAGCCGCACGGTCGAAGTTGAGGCGTTCTGTTCGTGATCTGCGTGAAGAGTCAGAATCCTGTCCATTGCCCGGCTGAAGATCGGGTTCACTTCATAGTCTTCGGCAGGAACGCTGAAGCACATGCGAAGGAAGTTCGAAGCGTAATCGAGATCGTTCCGAGGATAGATGAAGGGTTGCCCGATGTGGTACTTGAAAGCCCAAGCCGCGATCGTCGGCATCTTCGCCACAAGCCGAATGGAGGCGACTTCGCGTTGCCAGGGGTCACTGACATCCGTCGAGTCGTGGTAGAACGCTGACATTGCTCCGACCACGCCAACCATGATTGCCATTGGGTGGGCGTCGCGACGAAATCCTCGGAAGAAGTTGACCATCTGCTCATGCAGCATCGTGTGGGCGGTCACGCGGCCTTCGAAGTCTTCAAGCTGATCCGCGGAGGGCAGTTCGCCGTACAGAAGCAAGTAGCCGACTTCCAGGAAATGCGACTTTTCCGCAAGTTGGTCGATCGGATAGCCGCGGTGCAGCAAAACGCCCTCTTCGCCGTCGATGAACGTTATCGTGGAGTTGCACGATGCGGTCGAAGTGAACCCTGGATCGTAGGTGAAGACATCGGCATCACCGTACAGCCTGCGAATGTCAATCACGTCGGGGCCGCAGGTCGGCGAGAACATCGGAAGCTCGAATTCCTTGCCGTCGATGTCCAGCTTCGCTGATTTCGAAGATTCTCTCATGTTCTTCGCTACCCCTTTTTTCCTTGCCGATCAGACGCTCTGCGCCCGCCAAAGTCCACGATCAGGATGAGGCGTCGGCCAGCCTGAGTATGGTTTCGTCACGTCCAAGCACCAGCATCATGTCAAATATGCTGGGAGAGACACGGCGTCCGGCCAACGCAATCCGGATGGTGCCAGCGAGCTTTCCGAGCTTGATGTGATTTGCCTCGGCGAGCTCCCGCACGATGCTCTCCAACGTGCGACGCTCCCAACTAGCATTTTGCAGGTGCGGCGTCAATTCTGACAATATGCGATTGCATGTCGCATCCTGCTCGCCCGCACTCCCGGCATCGGGGATGATTGGTCGGGATGTCAATGCAAAGCGAGCCATTTCAAGCAGGTCGGGATACGTCTTTGCCCTGTCCCTCAAGCAGAACATGGCGCGTTCCAGAACCGATTCCTGCGCGGCGGTCAGGCCGTCCTTGCCAGAGAGCGCAAGATACTCCTGGATTCCTTCCAGAAGTTCGGCGTCGGTGGACATGGTGGCAATGTGTCTCCCGGAAATGTAACCGAGTTTCTTGGTGTCGAGGCGTGCAGGCGACTTCTTGAGTCCGGAAAGGTCAAACCAGGCCCTTGCCTCGTCCATGGTGAAGATCTCGTCGTCCCCGTGGCTCCATCCGAGGCGCAGGAGATAGTTTCTCATGCTCGCGGCAGGATAGCCCATGGCCGCCCAATCCTGGATTCCAAGTGCGCCGTGGCGCTTGGAGAGCTTCTTGCCGTCTTCTCCGTGAATCAGCGGCACGTGAGCCCAGACCGGCGCATTCCATCCCATGGCGTTGTAGACCAGCATCTGCCGGGCGGCATTGTTCAGGTGGTCATCGCCCCGGATGACGTGGGTGACGCCCATGTCGTGATCATCGACGACGACCGCCAGCATGTAGACTGGCGTTCCGTCTGACCGGAGCACGATCATGTCGTCTAGCTGGTCGTTCCGGATTGTGACATCCCCTTGGACCTTGTCACGGATTCGCGCTTCGCCTTCGCTGGGGGCCTTCACGCGGATTGCATGCGGTGCATCTGGATGATCGCGTTCCGGCGCATCCCGCCAAGGGGACCGGAACGCGCAGCGTTCGCCCTGACTTTGAGCCTTGTCACGGAGCGCGGCGGTCTCTTCCTGGTCCAGGAAGCACTTGTAGGCCGATCCTCTTGCGAGCATTTCGCGCGCCACTTCCGCGTGACGGCCCGCGCGTTCGAACTGGCTGACCGCCTCTCCGTCCCAGTCTATGCCGAGCCAATTGAGTCCGGTGAATATGGCTTCCTTCGCTTCGGGCGTTGACCGCGCGCGATCAGTGTCCTCGATGCGAAGGCGGAAGGACCCGCCCGCATGGCGCGCGTAGAGCCAATTGAACAGAGCGGTGCGTGCACCCCCGATATGCAGGTTTCCGGTTGGAGACGGCGCGAAGCGAGTGACAACAGGAGATTCGGTCATCGGCTGGCAAACCTTGCAAGTTCCCCGGGGTGGCGGGTCCGCATGGGGTGTATTCAAGGCGCTTCAGAGTGACAAGGGCAGGCTGGCCCCGCCATGGCGAGGCAGACGCCCCCTGACGCGTCGATGGCCTCCAACGGGAACGCAGGAACTCGAGGAGGCCGGGATTTTTGAATCATTGGTCAGGCAGTCACGCGTTGGGCCATGCCCAGGAAACGTGACTGCCCAGGCAGGCTCAGTAGCTGCGCATCAGACCAACGAGGCGTCCCTGGACCTTGACCTGATCGTCTCGGAGCAGTCGCGTCTCGTAGGACGGGTTTGCAGCCTCGAGCGCAATCGTATCGCCGGATTTGCGAAACCGCTTGAGCGTGGCTTCATGGTCATCGACCAATGCAACCACAATGTCGCCGTTGTCCGCTGTGCTGGTTTCGCGAATGACAACGACGTCGCCCTCGTTGATGCCGACATCGATCATGGAATCGCCCATCACTTCGAGCGCGTAGTGACGACCCCGGCCCATCATTTGGCCGGGCACGGCCACGTTGTGGCTGACCTCGCTGATTGCCTCGATCGGCACACCCGCCGCAATCCGGCCCATGACCGGAACCTCCATTGCATGCCTGCCTGAGCCGGCAGCGTCGGCGTGTGAAGCGGCCGAGCCTCGTTTGTCGCCCTGGATCACTTGAGGCTCAAAGCCTGCTTCTCTTTCCAAGGCTTCGGGAAGTTTCACGATCTCGAGTGCGCGGGCCCGGTGCGGCATGCGGTGGATGAAGCCGCGTTCCTCCAAGGCCGTGATCAGCCTGTGGACTCCGGATTTCGATTTGAGATCGAGTTCGTCCTTCATCTCCTCGAAGGATGGCGGCACTCCCTCGGCCTTTATGCGATCACGTATGAACCTGAGCAGTTCAAGTTGCTTGCGGGTGAGCATTCGCATTGTCTCCTCTACTCGATTTGACAGCCAATCGGCTGCGTTCGCCGATGTTCTATCCGTGTTCGCCTTTTGTGTCAAGATGATCATGTCAGCGGCTTCGTTGCTTCGGGTCGCAAGACATTCTTGTTCATGAATTGTGCCGAAGCGAAATGATGAAGAAAGGGACGGGACAGAATCGCCTCCTTGGGACGAAGGCAGATTTCCTTGGGCTCCCAGTGGTTGGTGGGCGACTTGGCGATGCCGTAAAGGAGGCGCGACCGGAGACCTCGACGGACACGGCGCCTTTCACGCCATATGGGAGCGCGAATTGGGCGGTTTCATCGCGACTAAGCGAACATTCAAGCGCTCGAGCACTTTCCCCTTGTTCTGGAAAGGCTCCAGGCAGCTTCGTTCAATCAGGTCAGGGCCGCCCTTCAAGCGTCACTGGCCTTCAGACTCTGGCCGCGCTGTGCGCGATGTCGAACCGGATGGCGAAGTCCACTTTCAACCGAATCTTGCAACTTGATCGACAGCGAGATCGGAGAGCCGAGATCTCCGGCGCCTTGTCTTGGCCCCTTCCTGAGGCACGGGTACCACGCTCTTTGCTCTGGCCCAATCCGTCGTGACGGCCAGCCAGACAGGTCTCCGTTGCTAAAGACCTGCGATGACGTGCCGTAATCGACACAATCTAACCGCAGTGCTCTTCGCGCCGGTCTTTGGCAACCATGCGTCAAGGCCGAACCTCATCCGTCTAACTGGTCTCCGACGCGCGTTTATCGACCGGCGGCAACGTGTCCAGTCGTCGTATCGCACTGCTTTTGCAGACGTATCCTGTCATGGCCAAGGCCTCACATCAGATATCTGCACGTTATCGCAGAAACAGGCACATTACCGGCCACAGCAACTAGCCCCTGAGCGCTTCAGGCTTGCCAATGCCCGGAAATGCCGTTCGCTTCGTGTCCTTGGTCAACCCATTGGTCCGTCGGAAGATCTTCTCGCCAGCCTGTCGCCTCTAAAGGTAGTCTTCCCTGGCCTCGTCAGAGAATGTCAACCTCGCCGTCAATTGGCTCGCTCTCAATGCCATGCCCTGAATCCAATTGGGCGATAGAGTCTCGCAACCGCGCGGAGTTCGTAGGAGAGGAGGTGATGCGTTGACTGGATCGAATCCCATTCGCCCTTCCCAACGATCACCACGGCCTCCCGACCCGTGCGGGCAATTGCGATCTCCGTTTTGTCGCGGATTGCCCGATCCATAACCGTTTTCAGGTGCTTGCGTGCGTCTGTGTATGTCAGAGTGTCCATAGTGATGCAGTTCTCCATTCGAACGGTTTGCAAGCCTGTGCAACGTATGCAGCATCCTGTGCACGTATAGGGTGTCTCTTGGCCGCCAATCACCCTGGTCGGGTCCAGCTGGGCAATCGCGGTCCCGGTTTCCGATCGGCGAGCCTTCCGAGGAACTGCCCTGCCGTGCGCGTCGTTGCGCCGGATCGTCGGCCGCGGCTGTTTCGCGCTTGGTCACCTGGGCCGCGATCGTGCAGTCCTCCAATTTGATCCGCGCCTGCTCGAGGCAGGAGCCCGTTGCTGCGCATGCAAGGAACCGACACGGTCCGTTGACGGAGTTCATTGCATGCGCTGGCGCGGCATCACGACAAAGTGCCTCGACAACTGCTTGATACAATCTCAGGGCATTGAATGGAGCAGGCCTCCTCGTGCACGGTACCGCTCGCCTCGCTCGGGCATACGCCAAGCATTCGAGTGTGAAGGCATGCTTTCCTACTTCCGGATCATGCACGCGTCAGGAAGCTTGGATGCACCTTCTCGGCGCAACTCGCCTTGAGTTGCGTCGCGAGGCATGTCCGAGTGCCCTCACTGCAATCTTGGCACATGCTTCTGCGTCGCTCAGCGCGTCATGGTGGTTCAACGCAATTCCCAGATGCTCGCAGACGACCGGGAGCTTTGCCGACGGCAGTTTCCACGTGTTTCGTGCCATGCTGACCGTGCAGCGAAACTTGTATCGCGGCGGATGGACGCCGGCACGTTCGCAGCATGCGCGCAGCACCCGGGAATCGAACGATGCGTTGTGCGCAACCAGAAAGTCCGCCCTGTCCAGCAGCCGCCGCAGCTCGGGCCAAAGTTCGCCAAAGGATGGGTTGTCACGGACATCGTCCCAGGTCAGCCCATGGATGTATGTAAAGACGAACTTCTTTCTCGGTGGCCGGATGAGCCGATGGTACCGTTCCACAATGCGGTCATCCTTGACATGCACGACACCCACCGAGCAAGCGCTGTCGGCGCGGTGATCTGCCGTTTCGAAATCGATTGCCGCAAAATCTGCCATCCGCCAAGATTGGTAGCACCTTCGCAGATCGCCGTCACCGTCGGGTGGCAAGATTCGACAGGCAATTTGCCACAGGTCCTGCGGATCGGCGTCGCTCCGGGTTCTTGCTCAAGTCTGGATGGACGTCGGACGGTCGCGGTGCTCGATGTTCGGGGCGCCTGCACTCGACATGCAGGCCAACCTCGTCAATCTTGCATTCCTTGGCGGTGCCTCACTTGACGAAGGCTCTAGGCAATTCGGCGTCAGCCAGATTCTGCGGGGTGCGATGGACTCAGCTTCCAACGCCCGGAGTCGCTGCGGAGTGCCGCTTGATGCACTGCGGTGGCGGTTGTCGGGCCTGACATGCGTTAGCAGGTACTTGCTGGCCCGCAATTTGGGCACGGGCTGCGCGTCTTTCAACGTCCCATACTTGTATAGGTGATCGGGTTCCTGTATGGCACAGGCATGCAGGTCGGTCTTCGCCATTTCGATTCGCGCACGCTTGACTGGCTGGCCGTTGCCTTGCGCTCCGGCGAGCACTGTTGGATTTCTGATTGATCCGTTGCGGATTTCCCGGATTGTTTCGTGCGGTTTCTGGTGTTTCTTCCCACGCTCTTCCGACATTGCCGGACATCTGAACCGGGTTCAGGTTCGAGCCGCGGGCATGGCTCGTTCTCCGGCGGCCTGGATGCTGCACGGTGACGATTTTCGCTTTTTCGGGAAGAGCTTGAAGGCGGCAGGCGCTTGAGCGCCGCCGCCGGTTTGGACCGGATTCTTTTCAGGTCGGCTCGGGCCTTGCTTCCGGCTTCCGGATCCTGTCGTTCCAGTCCTTTGCGCCGCCTTCGGGCCTGAGACGCCAGACCCTTATGTCGCGATGCGCGAGTGCGTCCGCAGCCCGGTCTCCGGCGCCGTCGGCGTCGAAGCCACAGTCGATTCGCGTGAGACCGAAGGCCTCCAGCCATTGCGGGACGGCGGTGCAGACACCCGCGGTGGAGACGACGAGATCGTTTCCGGGACCGGGCGGCGGCCGCGTCAGCACGGAGAGCGCGTCGACCGCGCTTTCGACGAGCAGGGCCGAGGCCGGCACCCCGTCCCTGGCCGCCAGCCAGAACGCGCCCCGTGCCTTGCGGGTACCCGTCGCCATGCCCTTGAAGCCGCGCCGGCCTTCCACGCGGCGGGTGCCGACGATCTCCGCTCCGGTTGTCCGGCCCGCGGCGTCGCGGGCGACGAAGACCGCGTTCCGGCGAGCGTCGGCGTAGACGATGCCGGAGGCGTGGCCGTCCTCGAGCGGCGCCGGATCGAGGCCGCGGGTCCGGACGAGGCTGTCGCGGACCTCCGGCCAGTTGCGCGCGACGCGCGGCGGGAGCCGCAGTTCCGCCGGGCGCTCACGGACCGGGGCGGCGGTTCCGTGTCCGGCATGGCCGAGGCCGGACAGGAACCGGAGGGCGTCGCGGAAGCCGCACTGGCGGGCATGGATGGCCAGGTCGATCGCCCCGCCGCCGCCGACGCCCCTGAGATGGTCGTAGAACCGCTCGCCGGTGACGCTGAGGACGGACCCGTCCCGCTTCCAGCGCGTGCGGTCCCGCGGATCCCGGCGGTAGCCGAGCGCGGCGGCGACCGCTTCGAGCGGCAAGGCCCTGAGCGCGTCGGCCAGCGCCCGCTGCTCCCGACGGCTCACGGGTGCATCTCCTCGACGGCGCTCTGTACATGCTCGATGCCGACCTGGCGGAGACCGGCGGCGGCGGCGGCGCAGAGCGCGTAGTGGGCGAGCCGGTTGACCCGGCGCGGCATGCCCCGCGCCGCCTGCGCCAGCGCCTCGACGGCGTTCGGGGCGAAGAGCGGGACGTCGGCGGCGCCCGCCAGCCTGAGCCGGTGCGCCAGGTAGGGCTCGACCTCGTCGCGCTCGAGGCCGCCGAGATGGAAGTGGACCACCAGGCGCTGCGCCAGCGATTCGCACACGCCCATGGCGAGCCGCTTGCGGATCTCGCCGAGCCCGACCAGCAGCAGGCAGAGCCGGTTGTCGGAATCCATCTCGTAGCTGGTCAGGAGCCGCAGCTCCTCGAGGATCTCGGGCCGCAGGTGCTGGGCCTCGTCGACCACCAGAACCGGCGTCTCCCGGGCCTCCCGGGCCAGGCGGGAGACCTCGGCCTGGATGGCGCTGTAGGCGGCGGCGCGGGAGCGCTGGACCTCCAGCCCGAAGGCCCAGGCGATCATGTTGTAGATGTCGAGGACGCTTCCGGTCGTCAGCGCGACGTAGCCGACGCGGTAGAGCCCGGAATGCAGCGTCGAGACCACGTGCCGGCAGGCGGTGGTCTTGCCGCATCCGACCTCCCCGGTGAGCAGGCCGATGCCGCGGAGCTTGAGGAGGTGGCGGATCCGGGCGCCGGCCTCGGCGTGGGCGCGGAACTCGAACAGCTCGTCGGCCTCGATCCGGTCGGCGAACGGCTCCCGGGTGAACGCGAAGTGCTTCCGGATCATCGCCCGTCCTCCCCGTTCCTGCCGAGGTCGCGGAACGCGATGGACGACGCCGGCGGCCGGTCCCTGTGACCGCCGCGCCTGGCGGCGGCGTTGGCGTGCACGTCCAGGGGCGTCGCCAGCCCGGCGTCCCGGCCGTCATGGACGACCTTGAGGGGCCGTCCCGGCCTGGCCGGATCGAAGCGCAGGATCACGGTCTCGCCGACGAGGGCGGGGTCGGCCTCGTAGAGGCGGCTCTTGAGGCTGACGGTGCGGTCCTTCGCGACCCGGCGCTTCGCCTCGAACAGGAAAAGGTCGTCGAGATCGAGCCCGGGGCCGGGATGGCGGACGTCGTCGGCGGTGGCGGCCCACCGGTCGAGCGGCGTCATCCCTCCGAGTCCGCGATGTGGGCGCATGTGGTACTCGCCCTCGATCCAGGCGTGGAGCCGGCGGTTCAGGGCCTCGAGGTCGCGGGTGTCCCCGTCATCGAGCCTCGCCAGGACGCTGCGCCTGACGGTCCTGAACCATCTCTCGATCTTTCCCTTCCCGGCGGCGTGGTACGGCCTTGCATGGATCAGGACGACGCCGAGCTTCGCGCAGGCGAGCGCCAGGTGCCGGGAGCGGAAGCTCGCACCGTTATCGACGTAAAGCCTTGCCGGAAAGCCCCTTTTCAGGACGGCCGTCTTGAACACGGGCAGGAAGGCGGCGGTGGTCTCCGCGAACGCGAAGGCCGCATGCGGGATTGCCCGCGTACAGTCGTCGATGAACGCCAGGAGGTACGTCTTGCGCCGCCGTCCGCGCCCGTCGCCGCACTTCGGGCCGTGCATGACGTCCGACATCCAGAGGTCGCCGGCGTTCGGGTGCTCGAAGCGCCGCCGGTCCTGCGGCGGCGACCCGTCGCCGCCCGCCATGAGGCCCTCCCGGGACAGGAGGCGGTGAACGGTCGAGGGCGGCAGGCGCACGTCCTCGGGGACGTCGCCGTCCTCCCGGACCCTGGCGATGGCGTCGCGGACGCTGAGCGCGGGGTCCTCCCGCTTCACCGCGATCAGCGCCTCGGCGGCGTCGGCCGTCAGGCGCCGCGACTTCCCGCCGTCGCGCCGCCGCTTCGGGAAGAGCGCGTCGAAGCCGCCGGACCGGTAGAGGCGCATCCAGTCGCGCATGGTCTGCTCGCCGACGCGGGTGCGGCGCGAGCCCGGAATCACGTGATCCCGCGCCGCCCGCTCGCGCAGGCCGGCCGCGATCCCTTCGCTGCCGGCAGGCAGGACCAGCAGGTCCGCGATCAATCCGTACCTGAAGAGCGCGACGTCCCGCCGGCTGTCGTCATTCGTGGTCATGTCGGTTCTCCTTGCTGCTGTCCCGCCAGTCTGGGGGACCCGGGGCGCAAGGATCAGGGGGCACGGAGTGTTGGCGGATCCCGTCCGGTACCGGGGCCGGTTCCGGGCGGACGGAATCCGACCGGCGGCGGCAGGTGCCCGAGGTGGGCGGCGCAGAGGCCGCGCAGGTCCGTCAGCACGGATCCGGTGCCGAGCCGCGCCCGGAAGGCGGCGATCTCCGGCGCCACGCCCTGGAGCAGCTCCGGGAGCAGCCCGATGACGATCGCGAGCAGGCGGTGGACGCATTCGGCACGCCACAGGATCCAGCGCCGCTCGGCCCCGCGGTCGGAGATGTGATGGCCCGGGCGGGCCCGCCGCGCCGCCTCCTGCACGCCCGGCGCGGCCTCGAACGCGGCCACGGCCGCCTCGACCGCGTCAAGCGTCCCCGGCGTCCGCGCCGCCAGGCAGTCCGCAAGCATGCTGAACGTGGTGTTGGAGTCCCGGCAGTACCAGCGTGGCACCCGAGCGCCGGCGGGGGTCTTCCGCGCGTAGGTGCCGTGGCTGCCGAAGGAGCAGCCGCCGGCGGGATGGTTCGGGCAGACATCCAGTCTGGCGTCGCGCCAGGCTTCCGTGCTAACGTATTCCTCGGCGGAAAGCTTCGTTTCGTATCGGATTTGCAGTTGCCCGTCCACGGCCCGGCGAAGTGCAATTCGCGCGGGCCACCCCCTTCCTCGTTCGCCGGATCAACCTACCGTCCGGATGCTGCTTGGAAAGGGCCTGCAGGAAAGATCTCCCTGGAAAGGATCTCTGCCGGGAAAGGGGATCGGCAGAAGCCGGGTTCCGGCTTCCCACGTTGTCCCGGAAATCCGGCAATCCGTGCACGAAACAATGCGGGAAGAAACCTGCCAGCTGGATCGGATTAAATCAGGAAACTACAGCACACGCGGCATTCGCTGGCCCGCGAGCTGTGCGAGCGCACCGGCTGGCTCAACGCCCTTGGTCGCCCGTGCCTGTCGGCAGCGGCGAAGGCGCTGCCGGCGCTCGCGGAGCGCATCGGGATCGAGCTTCCGCCGGCGCGCGACGTGCCGGACCCGTCTTCCGCTCCCGCCGTCCCGGCCGGTGACGTTCCCGACACCAGGCTGGCCTGCGCGCTTGAGGATCTCGGCCCCGTCTCGCTCGACCTGGTGGGCGACGCCGACGACCGCCGCTTGTGGGAGGCGATGATGGAGACGCATCATCCGCTGGGATGGGCGCGGCCTCCCGGCGGCCAGGTGCGCCACTGGATCCGCTCGGAGCGCCACGGCGTCCTTGGCGGGATCGGCTTCGGTTCGGCGGCCTGGCAGCTCCGGGCGCGCGACGAGTGGATCGGATGGTCCGCCGACGCCCGCGCAGCCAACATCGGGCGCGTGATCTGCAACCATCGCTATCTCCTGCTCCCGGGCGTGCGCGTCCACGGCCTCGCGTCCGAGATCCTGCGCATGGCCGCGCGGCGGGTGGCTGACGACTGGGAGGCCCGCTATTCGGTGCGCCCGGTGGCGGCCTACACCCATGTCGGCCCGGAGCACGACGGCTACTGCTACCATTGCGCGGGCTGGACCGTCGCCGGGCGGACCGGCGGACGCAGGAACGAGGCCGGCACGGTGCGGGTGCTGGCGCTGGAGGAAGGCTGGCGGAAGGCGCTTTGTCGCGTGCAACGCCGCCCGGTCGGGGCGCTGGCCGGCGCCTATGACGGTACGGACCTGGACTGGGCGGAGCGGGAGTACGGTCGCACGGGCCACACCGACGGGCGGGTGCGGCGGCGCATCGTTGACATGGGCCGGTCCTGGCTGAAGAACATGGGCGAGGACCTGCCGGTCATCTTTCCGACGAAGGCGGAGCAGAAAGCCGCGTACAGGCTGCTGTCGAACCCGAGGATCTCCATGGAGCACGTTCTGGAACCGCATTTCGAGGCCACCGCGGACCGCTGCCGCGCGGAGCCCGTGGTCCTTGCCTTGCAGGACACGACGTCCCTGAACTACACCGGCCTGGAGGCCACGACGGGCCTGGACGGGATCGGCGGCGGCGGCAAGGGCAGCGTCGGCATCCTCGCCCACGCCGGGCTCGCGGTGACGACGGAGGGCCGGCCGCTCGGCCTGTTCGCGATGGACGCGGCCTTCCGGGAGGATCCCGAGGAGGACAGCCGGCGCTGGGTCGAGGGCCTCGGGCGGGCACGGGAACTCGCGGCGGCCTGCCCGGACACGCGGGTGGTCTCCGTCTGCGACCGCGAGGGCGACTCCTGGGACCTGCTCGCCCACGCCGTGGACGACGGCGACGCGCTGCTGGTCCGCGCCAGCCGTTCGGCGCAGCAGCGCGTGACGGTGCCCGGCGGCGGGAAGGAGTGCCTGTGGGAGCATGTCGCGGCCCGGCCGCCCGTCGCGACGACGGAACTGACGATCCCGGCCGCCGGCGGCCCCCGCGCGCGCAAGGAGCGCGTCGCCCGCCTCGAGATCCGCACGGCCGAGGTCGGGATCGTGCCGCCGCGCTGGGACCGCGGCGCGGACCCGCTGCCCATGCTCGCCGTCTCGGCCACCGAGACCGGGGCCGACGGCGACGACCCGCTGCACTGGCTGCTGCTGACCACCGAGCGTCCGGCGGAGGAGGAGGCCGACGCCGCGCACGCCGCGACCGTGCTGGGCTGGTACGGCCGAAGGTGGACGATCGAGACCTGGTTCAGAACCCTGAAGACCGGGACCCGGATAAAGGACCGGCGACTGGACAGCGCCGAGGACCTGCGCAAGTGCCTCGCCTTCGACGCGGTCACCGCCGTCCACGTCGCCGACCTGGCCGTCCTCGCGCGGGAGCGCCCAGACACCCCCGCGACCGAGGTGTTTCCGGAGGAGGACGTCGACCTGCTTCACACCGTGCTGGAATCGCAGGGCCACCGGGACGTCGTGAGAATGCCCGCCGGGCAGGTGCCCGACATTCGCGCCGTTGTCATCGATCTCGGGCGCCTCGTCGGCTCCCATCCCTCCACGCGCCAGCCGCTCCCCGGGACGCGAAAGGTCTGGCAGGGTCTGGAAAAGCTCAACTGGGCGATCCAGGTCCGTGACGCCATCGGCGAGAGAAAGCGGGAATAACGTCACCTATACAAGTACGGGCCGTTGAAAGGCTGCGCGTCCCGCCGCATTCCTTGCCCAGAAGTTGACGCCATTGATCCGTTGTTGCCCGTGAACGGTTTCCTCTCCGAGGCGCGAGTGATTCCCGACCAGGCAACGTGGGGCGGGCAGGTGTCCGGCCTCTTGCAGACGCTCCAGAAGACAAAGTCCAGTGCTTGCGGCGGAGACGAAGGTGTTGGCTCTGTCGCCGTCGACACAGGTTGTCAGATTTCGATGAACGAAACCGCATCGCCTGCGTCCAGAGCCGGCGCCTTCGGCGGACGAACGATCAAGGCGTTGGCGCCGGACAGGATCGTCAGCAGGGAGCTGTCCTGGCGTTCCTCCGGCGCGATCAGGTCGCCGTCGACCTGCGCCCGCATGTAGTGTTCGCGCGGGCCGTTGGTGCCGACCGTTGCAGACAGCCTGGCCACGCGTCGCGCGAGAGGTCGTGCCTCAAGCCCTTGCATTGCCCTTAGCATGGGCCTGAGGAAGACGTGACCGCAAACCATCGAGGAGACCGGGTTTCCAGGCAGGCCAACCATCGGAATGCCGTTGAGACGACCTGCCATCATCGGCTTTCCGGGGCGAATCGCTACTTTGTGGAACGCGCGTTCGAAGCCCATCCCGTCCACCGCGCTTGCTACGAGATCATGGTCTCCGACGGACGCGCCTCCAATCGTGACGATCAAGTCTGCATCTCCTGACATGCCGAGGACGGCTTCAAGGGAGGAAGCGGTGTCGGCGCAGATGGGAAGCATGCGGGCGACGCCCCCCTCCGACTCGACCATGGCGGAAAGTCCAAACGCGTTCGAAGCGATGATCTGGTCCGAACGAGGGGATTCGCCGGGCATGACCAGTTCGTCACCCGTCGCGATCAATGCGACTTGCGGGCGACAGGCGACCACGATCCTAGGCACGTTCATTGACGCAGCAAGCGTGATGTCCGCAGGCGACATCCGGCGCGGCGCCTCGAGTCGGAAGCCCGCAGCAAAGTCCGTGCCGACCTCGCGAATGTATGGTTGCTGGTCCGCCCCTTCCGCAACGCGGATCCGGTCGCCCTCGCGAGTCACGTCTTCCTGGATGATCACGCGCGTGGCGTTTTCGGGAACGGGTGCACCCGTGAAAATGCGTACGGCATCTCCCGGCCCGATCGCGCCTTCAAGGCCTCGTCCCGCCGCAGATTCGCCTACAACGGAGTAGCTCTCCGCTTCGCCCGCGACCGCGTAGCCGTCCATGACGGAAGAACGAAAGGGCGGCTGGCTGCGGGCCGCGAGAAGCGGTTCGGCAAGGACCCGCCCGGGTGCGGCGCGCAGCGGCACCGATTCCGTTTCCATTGGCGTTGCAAGTCCGAAGATGTGGCTGAGCGCCTCGTCGACCGAAATCACGGGGGTGCCTCGTACCGACCCGACTTTCCGCCGTCCTTGAGAACGAGGCGGATGTTCTCGATAACCATGGATTTTTCCACGGACTTCACCATGTCGTAGACCGTGAGACACGCGGTCGCGACAGCAGTCAGCGCCTCCATTTCGACGCCGGTTTGGCCGGAGGATCTGACCGTTGCTTCAACCCGGATGCCAGGCAGCCCGGGCTTGGCGGCAAAGTCCAACTCGACTTTTGTGAGATTCAACGGGTGGCACAGGGGAATCAGGTCCGAGGTCTTCTTCGCGGCAATGATGCCTGCGAGTCGTGCAACCGACAGCACATCTCCCTTGCCTGCACGGCCCTCGGCGATCACTGCGAGGGTCTCCTCCGTCATTCGGACAAACCCTTCCGCAACCGCAATCCTGTCGGTCGCCGGTTTCTCGGAGACATCGACCATGCGTGCGTCGCCCTTGCTGTCGAAATGTGTCAGGTTTGGCATCAGGCGGCTCCTACGGCCGGGACCGGACCGGCGAGAAGGGACCGGGTCGCGGTGGCCACGTCGTCCTCGCGCATCAGGCTTTCGCCAATCAGGAAACTGCGCGCGCCCGATCGCGCGAGGCGAACCAAGTCGTCCGGCGTGAAAATCCCGCTCTCGGCGACGATGTGCCGGTCGGCAGGGACGTGCCTTGCGAGACGTTCAGTCGTCGCTAGATCGGTCTCGAAGGTCTTCAGGTTTCGGTTGTTGATGCCGAGGAGGGGAGACTTGAGGACGATGGCACGTTCGAGTTCGTCCTCGTCGTGAACTTCGAGCAGGACATCCAAGTTCCAAGTGTTGATCGCGCAGTCCTCGAGTTCCTGCGCTTGCGAGTCGGACACACTTGCCATGATGATCAAGATGCAATCGGCACCCCAAGCTCGGGCCTCGGCCACCTGGTAGGAGTCGTAGAGGAAGTCCTTGCGCAGGCAAGGCAGCCCGCTTGCCGCACGCGCCTCGCCCAGGAATTCCGGTGCACCCTGGAAGGACGGCGCATCCGTCAGCACGGAAAGGCAGGCTGCGCCGCCCGCCTCGTATGCGCGCGCAAGTTTTGCCGGATCGAAGTCGGCCCGGATGAGCCCTCGTGACGGGCTTGCCTTCTTGACTTCCGCAATGAGGCCGTACCCGGTCCTTGACCGCTCCATGAGCGCAGAAGCAAATCCGCGCGGTGCCGGAGTTTCGCGTGCTGCCGCTTCGAGGGCGTGCATGGGCAGGCGCGCCTTGGCGGCCGCCACTTCCTCAAGCTTGTAGTCCTTGATCCTGTCGAGCACATTGGTCATGGAGTTCGGATATCCTTTTGGCGGCATCTTGGAAAGCGGATGCGCCGCCACTCATCTCCGTCAATGTTCCGGGATCCCGTGGCAGCGAATCCTGAATGCACCAGGCCAATCGTGCCCGTGGAGGGGGCGCTCGCGCGGCCTCCCTGGCCAGCGTTGAATTCAGGCCCATGGAACTGGCGCATGTCCATGCTCCTGCAACCAGGAATTGACACGGCTGAACGGACGCGACCCGAAGAACCCGCGATGGGCGGACAATGGAGAGGGATGGGCGGACTTGAGGATCAGATGGTGATCGCCCTTGATGTGCCTTGCGTAACCTTCTGCATGCCTGCCCCAAAGGATGAATGCCCGCGGAGAAGCGGACAGTTTTCGCAACACTTGGGCGGCAAGCGTGTCCCAGCCCAGATGCAGGTGGCCGCCGGCATTTCCCTCCGGAACCGTGAGCGCGGTGTTGAGGAGCAATACGCCCGCATCCGCCCAGCTTGCGAGATCGCCTGTCGCGGGAGCACGCCCAATGTCGTCGTCAAGCTCGCGAAAGATGTTTCTGAGTGATTTAGGCAGGGCCGTGCCGGCGGTTACCGCAAACGCCAGCCCGTTGGCATGGCCGGGCGTCGGATAGGGATCCTGGCCGAGTATGACCACGCGAGTGGCTGCCGGTTGGCACCGCTCAAGAGCGGCGAATCGCACCGGTTCGGGTGGCAGGATTCGGCGCGTGTCGACAGAAAGGGCTTGGGCAACTCGGGGCAAGTCTTCCGTGAAGAAGGGCAGATCCGCCCATGCACCGAGGCTTCCGGTCAATTTCCCGCCCGTCGTCTGGCTGCGGCCGGGCCAGGGTCAGGGCCCTGACGTGACACGGGCCAGCCCTTCGACCTTTGCACGGGCGGCACCAGAGGCGATGCTTTCGGCGGCGATCTCGACACCGCTCTTGAGGTGGTCCGCCTTGTCCGCGATCACGAGTGCGGCAGCGGAGTTCAGGAGGACCGCGTCGCGATAGGCGCCGGGAGCCCCGTCGAGAAGGGCACGGAAGGCGGCAGCGTTCTCGCCCGGCAGGCCACCAAGTATGTCCTTCAGGGGATGCACAGGAAGCCCCGCGTCTTCGGGATGCATCTCGGCCGAGGTGATCTTGCCATCCCTTAGGACAGCAACGGAAGTCGGGCCGCAGATCGACATCTCGTCGGTACCGTCGGCCCCATGAACCAGCCACACGACCTCGCTGCCGAGTTCCCTTAGCACCTCCGCCATCGGGAAGATAAGGTCGATGGCAAATGCACCGGTCAACTGTCGCTTGACGCCTGCGGGGTTCGTCAGCGGACCAAGAATGTTGAAGATCGTCTTGGAACCCAGTTCCATCCTCACAGGGCCGACGTGCTTCATTGCCGGATGATGCATCGGAGCCATCATGAAACCGATGCCAACTTCGGCGAGCGCCCTTTCCACGACGTCCGGCCCGACCATGACGTCGATCCCCATGGCGGCATGCAAATCCGCAGCGCCGGACTTGGACGAGAGATTGCGGTTCCCGTGCTTGGCGACAGGAACGCCGGCTCCGGCCACAACGAAGGCCGCGGCGGTGGAGATGTTGAGCGTGCCCATTCCGTCGCCGCCCGTGCCAACGATGTCCATGGAACCGGGAGGAGCGCTTACGGCCGTGCATCGGGCGCGCATCACCGCTGCGGCGGCGGTGTACTCGGCGACTGCTTCGCCACGCGCTCGGAGTGCCATCAGGAATCCGCCCATCTGCGCGGGCGTGGCCGTTCCATCGAACAGGATATTGAACGCCTCTTCTGCCTGTGTGCGGCTCAACGGCCCTTCCGAAGCCGCGTAGATCAAGGGTCTCATCGAATCGCTCATGCCGGCTCCGGAACGGACTTGAGGAAACTCTGCAGCATGGCATGCCCATGCTCGGAGCGGATGGATTCGGGATGGAACTGGACACCTTCGATCGGGTGGTTCCGGTGGCGTATGCCCATGACGGTGCCATCCTCCAGTGCGGCGGTCAATTCCAGGCAGTCGGGAATGCTGGCCCTGTCAACGACCAGCGAGTGGTAGCGCGTCGCCTGAAACGGTGAAGGCAGGCCCTGGAACACGCCAAGGCCCTCGTGATGAATTGTCCCGGGCTTGCCATGAACGATGTCAGGTGCGCGCACGATCTTGCCGCCAAACGCCTGCCCGATTGCCTGATGCCCAAGGCAGACACCAAGCACAGGCACGCCGGCATTGGCCGCGGCCTGCACGAGAGCGAGGCAGATGCCGGCCTTGTCAGGGTCGCACGGCCCGGGAGAGAGGATGATCCCTGCCGGATTCAACGCCAATGCCTGCTCAACTCGCAGAGAGTCGTTCCGGTAGACGCGACACTCGGCACCCAACTCACCAAGAAAGTGGACGAGGTTGAATGTGAAGCTGTCGTAATTGTCTATCAGGAGCAGCATGAATGGCGTCCCGCATCCGCAGTTCAAGTGGGTTGCGTTCCCCTCCGGGAGCGCTGGCACAATTGGACCGAGTGATCAGGGAACGTCAAGGCATGTCCCAACGCGATTGCAGCAGCGTGGCCTGATGAACGGTCCCTTCGCCAAGGCGCGCCTCCAGCAAGTCGCTGTCCGAGGTGCCTCGCGTCTCCCGGGGCGCGCGGAGTCAATGTGCCGGTGCATCGGCGGCATCGACAAGAGTCCTTCCGCCATCCGCCGTGAGAATCTGTCCGGTCACGAACTCCGAACCGTCCGAGGCCAGGAACTGCGCGATCTCCGCAAGTTCGGCCGGACTGGCGATGCGGCCAAGCGGAGTCGATGAAATGATTTCACCGCGCATCCCATTGTCGCCGTCCAGTGCATCCTTCAACGAGGCGCTCATGACGGAGCCGAACGCAATGGCGTTCACGCGAATGCGATGCGGCGCGAGCGCGACAGCCAGCGCACGCGTCATCTGGTTTAGCGCTGCGGAACTCACGGAATAGGCCAGAAGCTTGGGCTGGGAACGACGTGCCGCAATCGATGACAGGTTTATGATCGAACCTGCGGACGATTCGCCGCCGCCGTCTTCCGTTTGCCTGATCATGCGCCTCGCAAAGATCTGCGAGACCCGCAAGGAGGTCATCAGATTCTGCTCGATGAGCATCTGCACGCAGTCGTCATCGGCGTTGAGAGGGTCGCCGGTCACCACCTGTCGGGAGGCGTTGACGAGGATATCCACTCGGTCAAAGCGGTCAATCGTTGCGGAGAGCAAGTTTGCGACCGTGAGCTTTTCGCGCAGGTCGCCCGCAAAGCAGGCCGCGTTTTCGATGCCGTCGCCACCATTCTGCACCTCTTCGGCGAGTCGCGCCTCGTCCATGTCGGCGAGCATCACATTGGCGCCTTCCTCCAGGAAATGTCGTGCGATGGAGAGGCCAACCCCGTTCGCGGCCCCGGTGACAACGGCGGTTCTATCGGCAATCGAAAACGACATGTGGCTGTCTCTTTCGGATTGGTCGGGGCTGCGTGGCCTTGAATAGCTTGTACTCCGCGTGTCGCCCCAGGGTGCAAACGTCACGAAAGGCCTCTACAAGGGTCCTTTCGTAAGGCAAATGCCTGTTGGCGACAAGCCAAAGAGTGCCCTTGCGCGACAGCATCCTTGCGGCCGCCCGAATGAACCCCTGTCCGATGGAGGCATCCGCGTTCCGGCCCACGTGGAAAGGCGGGTTCGTCACGACGTGGTCGGCGGGCGGGTCGGGGCGAAACGCCTGGGCATCGGCCCAGTGAAACCGGGCGCGGACGTCGTCCAGATTCGCCCGTGCCGCTTCGAGCGCGGCGAGATCGTCCTCTACCAGGTCTACCGAGGCCACGTCAGCGCGTTCCAGGACTGCGTCCGCCAGGTAACCCCAGCCAGAGCCCAGGTCGACGACATGGCCATTCATCGTGTCCGGCAGCGCATCCGCGAGGGCCCGGGATCCAGTGTCGATCCCGTCGCAGGAAAACGCTCCGGGAGGAATCTTGTAGGTGCCGCCCTTTGGACGTGCCACGTGTCTGGGCGCGACGTTCCATCCGGCGCAGTCGACACCGGTTGCAGCAAACATCCTGCCATGCGCCTTGACTAGAACCTCGCCCACGACCGCGCGTCGCCCGAGTTCCCTCTGGAGACTCTCGACGCCGTCCGTCTTCTGTCCGTCGATCACGGTGGGACCGCTCGTGACCGGGACGATTTCGGCAAGGGCGGCCCGTGCCGCGGCCTTCGCGCGAGGCAGGGAGAGGATCGCCATCGCATACGTCCCCTCTGGAACAGGCACGACGCGGAAACCTGATCCCGTGAATGTCTGATGGACGCGAAAGCTCCGCGAGACCACCTCGGTTCGTTCGCGCGGCAAGGCCGAAAGGTCGGTGCCGGCCACCGGCGAGACCACCGCAATCTTCCCGTTCTCCGGCAGGCTCACGATCTTCCGCTCGAGGGCGAGAGAAAGTCGATGTGCAAGCATGCATTGCGAGCGGGGCGTGCGAGACCCTACTCTTTTTCCAGAGTGCATTGGAGCGGGTGCTGATGACGTCTGGCGAAGTCCATGACCTGTGCGACCTTGGTTTCCGCCACTTCGAGCGAAAACACGCCGACCACGGCGAGTCCCTTCTTGTGGACTGCCAGCATCAGCTCGAAAGCCTGTGCGTGGCTCATGCCGAAGAACCGCTCGAGCACGTGAACAACGAACTCCATCGGCGTGTAGTCGTCATTCAGCAGCAGGACCTTGTAGAGTGGCGGGCGTGCCGCCTTCGGTTTGGTCTTGACAAGGATGTCAACGCCGGCATCAGGCGTCTCTTCGTGATCAGCCATCAATTGCAAAGCGGATGAGGTCATGGCGAATCTGGCACCAGGAATGGACTGGCCGCACAATACAATCGATCCTCCATGTGTGCAAAGGGCGCGCGCCATGCTGACAACGATCTGTCTCGATGCGGACGACACGCTCTGGCACAACGAGCGGATGTTTCAGTTCACGCAGGAAAGGTTCGCCAGTCTGCTGTCGGAATACGCGCCGAGCGATCACCTCGCCGACCTCCTTCGTGATGCAGAGCGGCGGAACATCGAGCGCTATGGCTACGGCATCAAGGGCTTCACGCTTTCAATGATCGAGACCGCTCTCCAAGTGACGGAGAACCGGGTGTCGGGCAAGGTCATCGCGGAACTCATCGCCTGCGGCCAGGAGATGCTGCGGGATCCCATCGAGCTTCTGAACGGGGCGGAAGAGACGGTGCGAACCCTCTCCGCGAACTTCTCGCTGCTGCTGATAACCAAGGGTGATCTCCTGGACCAGGAACGGAAGCTTGCCCAGTCCGGACTCGGCGAACTGTTTGACGGCGTCGAAATCGTCTCGGAAAAGACAAGCGAGGTCTATTCGGACATTTTCGCTGGGCGCGGGATCGTGCCGGGACATGCACTGATGGCCGGAAACTCGCTCAAGTCCGACGTGATTCCGGTGATTGCGGCCGGGGGCTGGGGCGTGCACGTGCCCTACAGCCCGTCCTGGGACCTGGAGGCAGCTGATGCCCCGATGCGGCACGAACGCTTCCGCGAAGTCACCGCGCTGTCCGAACTTCCTCGCGTCATCAAGGAAATCGGCGACAACATGTAGCGGGTCCGCATGAATCCATCACTTGATGTGGTGCCAGGAAGGCGCTTTCCAGATTTGTCCAAGTTTCGTCTTTTTTTGAGATATTCAGGTGTGTTAGGCTTTCCGAAACAAAGAAGGTCCGGAACATGAATGGGCTGAGGCAAGTAGATGGGGCAGCAATCACGATGGTCAGTAGGGCCGCATTCCGCTTTGCGATCATCGCATGCTTTTTCCTGCATCCGATTGGCGGAAGCGCCGCGCCGTATGCGGCGATGGTGATGGATGCGCGAACTGGAGAGGTCCTGCACTCCAGGAACGCCGACACCAAGCTTCATCCCGCGTCCCTCACGAAGATGATGACACTCTACGTTGTCTTTGACGCGGTGGAGCGCGGGGAGATCGGTCTCGATCAGAAAGTGGGAATCTCCCGCAAGGCGGCAAGCGAACCGCCCTCGAAGCTTGGCCTCAGGAGTGGGCAGAAGGTGAAGGTCCGCTACCTCATCCGGGCGGCCGCCGTGCGGTCGGCCAACGATGCGGCCACGGCCCTTGGCGAAGCCGTGTCAGGCAGCGAGGCGAGGTTCGCGAGGCGCATGAACGACATGGCGAAAGCCATGGGCCTGAACAAGACGAATTTCAAGAATGCGCACGGACTGACGGAGCAGGGGCATCTTTCGACTGCGCGCGACATGACTGTCCTGGGGCGCCACCTGTTCTACGACTTCCCCGACTACTACAATCTTTTTTCCCGTCGTTCGACCAGCGCCGGACAGAAGACGGTAAGGAACACGAACCGCCGGCTCCTGAATGCATACAGGGGAGCGGACGGCATCAAGACCGGTTACACGCGGGCGGCGGGCTTCAACCTCGTCGCTTCGGCGGAGAGAGACGGAAAGCGCGTGATAGCGACGGTGTTCGGGGGACGGTCCGTGACATCGCGCAACCAGCGCGTTGCCGAGCTTCTTGACATGGGGTTCTCCCGGTCCCCGAACCGTGTGGCGGTCAAGAGACCTCGCCGTCCTGTGCTCAACCTGCCTGCAAGCATCGTCACGCAGTCCGGGCGAGTGGTGCGGTCTTCTCGTCCTCCCCCAAGGCCCGTTGCCGCCCCGGCGGATGGAGTTCTCATCGCCATCTCTGAGGAGATTTCCGACGTTCTGGTCGAAGTTGCGCTCAGCGATACAACGATTCCGGACTTTGCCGAATTTGCGGCGTCTTCGGGCAACGGGCGAACGGGAATCGGCCAAAGGCCTGTTCTCAGACCCTTGGTCGCCCAAGGCTCTGCGCGGGAGGAACTGGACTCGGAACTTGAACGGGGGCGGGTCGTGTTGCGGGCTTCCGGCGACGGCGAGCTTCGTTGGGGAATCAATGTGGGCCTGTTCAAGACCCGTGGAGAGGCGGAGCGCGTCCTCCTGCAAACAGCTCTCGTCGAGATCGCGACCTTGGATGCCGCCAAAAGGTCCGTTGTTCGCGGACCCACGGGGTGGGAGGCAAATTTCCTGGGCCTGAGCGAGGACGGCGCCGCGTTGGCGTGCAGCCGTCTCCGCGCGCGGAGCCTGCCATGCACGCCAAGGGCGCCTGGCTGAATTGAAGAGCGCATTCCGGGCTCTTGAAGGCATTCATCTCGTTTGCGCGCAGTCTTGTGCAAGCATGAACGTTCGCGTTCATCAATTTGCGGCTGGTACCGTTGCGCCCCGAAAAGGCCAAACGGTGCAGGCGGACTTCATGCCGCATGGGACAAGCGCAGGCATCATGTTCGACCCTGTCCCATCCGGGTTCGATCACGAGAGTAGGTCCGTTCCCGCCGACAATCCTTGGCGGCGCCGCGACCATGGGTCCGGGGCCGGACCGCATGTTGCCCGAACGATCAGTTCCGGCGGGAAGTGCGCGCTCGCCTGCGTCCGTTCGTCGGAAATGATGACACCTGCGATGGATTTCGCCGCCTTCGATCCGATCGCGCGTGCGGGTATGCGAACCGTGGTCAGGCTGGGTTCGAACTCCCCTGATCCGTTGAAGTCCCCGATGCCCGTTACCGAGATCTCGCCAGGCACACGGACGCCGTGACGAACGAGGGCGTGCAACGCGCCCCAGGCGAGCACATCGTTGCCGCAGATGATGGCCGTTGGGCGACTCTCCGATGTGATCAGTTTCTCGACCGCCGATTTTGCCGCGGCGACGCTATACGGCGTTTCCATGCGCCACTCTTCCGGAATGTCGCATCCGGCTGAGGCCAGGGCATCCGCCACTGCGGCAAATCTCTGGGACGCGCGATCGTTGCCGGCCATGGGAGGAAACACGGCGGCGACTGAACGGTGGCCCAAGCCTACCACGTGTTTGCCGATCAGGCGTCCAGCCAAGTAGTTGTCCGACCCGACGCAGGGAAGCGGAGCGTCTTCGGCATAGTTCCACAGCAGCAACGCCGGCATGCCTTGTTGCGCAAGGAGTTCATAAGTGTCGCCGGAGTGATCCATCCCGATCAGGGCAATCCCGTCGACCCGGTGTTCCAGCATCTTGCGCGTCAGGGCGTATTCCCGATCCAGGCAGTAGCCGTGCGACGCGAGGAGAATCGTGAAGCCGAATTCCTCGATGGCCTCGGAGAAGCTCTCAATGAGTTCGGCGAAGATTGCCTGGTCCACCGTCGGAACGATCAGGCCGACGGTGCCGCTTCGAATGCCGTGAATCGTCTGCGCTGCGCGGTTTCGAATGTAGCCAAGCCGCCGCACGGCGGCGTCGATCTTCTTGCGGGTCGATGCCTTCACCAGATCTGGGTGGTTGAAGTTGCGTGACACCGTCGACGCCGATACCCTGGCAGCCCTTGCCACGGCAATGATATCTGCTTTTCTTGTTTTTTGATCAGCCATTTGAAGCCTGTAGTTAAGAAAAAAATGAAAACATTTGCAAAACTATTTTCATGCCGTATCCTGATTCGTCAACCGTCCAAAGCGCCTAGGGAGGGCTGGCTTGGAGTTTCTGCTGTACTTTGGCGACGTCTTCACGCCGTTCAATTTCGGACTGCTGCTGATCGGCACTGTCGGAGGATTGATTCTTGGCGCGACGCCGGGCCTGTCGCCGACCATGGCGGTGGCGCTGCTCATTCCCTTCACATTCCGGCTCGAGCCGGCGCAGGGCCTCATCCTGCTTGGGGCCGCCTATACCTCGACCGTCGCGGGTGGCGCGGTGAGCGCGATCCTGTTGAAGATACCCGGCGCGCCCGCCAACATTGCGACGACGCTGGACGGGCACACGATGGCGCAGCAGGGTCACGGTGCCCGCGCACTTCAACTGTCGTTCCTAGCCTCGGCTGTTGGCGGCGTCTTTGGCGTCTTGCTGCTGATTTTCCTGACACCGGTACTGGCGCAGTGGGCGCTCGCCTTCGGGCCGTCGCATCTGTTCTGGCTTGCCATTCTCGGCGTCACGGTCATCGGATCGCTCGATTCAAGTTCGGTGGTGAAGGGTCTCTTGTCGGGTTGCATCGGTCTCTGGCTTGCGACAATCGGCTTCGACGACATCTTGGGCGCGCAGCGGTTCATCTTTCATTCCAGCGTGTCCGGCGGAATCAATGTGATCCCGGCGTTGATCGGGCTCTTCGCGATCCCGCAAGTGATCTCCATGTTCGCCAAGGGGCGAAGGCGGCTGGACGCCGAAGTGCTGGGGGTCGAGCGGCACCCGATTCACGAAGCCTTCCGCGAGGTCTTCCGTCGGTCCCGGGCGCTCAGCATCGGAACGTTGACTGGCTCGATCATCGGGCTGATCCCCGGTGTCGGCGGGCAGATCGCCGGGCTGGTCGCCTATGACCAGTCCCGGAAGATGAGCCCGGAGCGTGACAAGTTCGGCACAGGCCACAGCGAGGGAGTGATTGCGGCGGAGAGCGCCAACAACGCAATGGTAGGACCGTCACTGGTGCCGCTTCTGACGCTGTCAATTCCCGGATCGCCGACGGCAGCGGTGCTGCTTGGCGGACTTCTGATCCACGGCATCTTTCCCGGCAGCGACCTCTTTGATAACTACCCGGATGTGGCCTGGACCTTCATCAACTCGATGCTGGTTGGCCAGATCCTGATGTGCATCTTCGGGCTCTATGTCGCCGGGCTGGCCGCGAAAGTGGCGCAGGTGCCGAACGCAGTGATGGGTGCGGTGGTGCTGGGGCTGGCGGTCTTCGGCAGCTATTCGGTGCAGAACTCGATGGGTGACGTCTATGTCATGGCCGCGCTGGGCACCGGCATGTATTTCCTGGAACGTTTCGGCTATTCCGCTGCACCCTTGGTGCTGGGCCTGATTCTTGGCCCGATTGCGGAGGCAAACTTCATTCAGGGCAGCATGATCGCGAACGCCACTTCGAGCGTGGGCGCATATTTCCTGACCGGAACGCTCAACATCGTGCTGATCGCGATTGTCGCTTTGTCGATTGGCTATTCCGTCTGGATGGAACTGCGTCACCGCCGCTTCATCTCCAAGGACGACGCGGCTCGGAACGAGGAGGCGCTGTCATGACGGGCCTGCCGCGCACGCAGCATGTCATTGCAAGCGGCATGGTTGCCGCCGTCGGCATCTGGGTGGCCTATGTCAGCTTTACACAGGAACCGGCGGATGCCTTCCTCTTTCCGCGCATGATTTCCTCGGTATTCGTCATGCTCGCTCTCTGGACTTTTGGAAAGGCGGTTCTGGGCCATACAAGGGTTGGCAACGGGCTGGATCTGCAATCCGTGGCGAACATAGCGCCAGGCTTGATCGTGGCGCTGGTCTTCGTCTTCTGGGCGGCCAAGTCGCTGGGGTTCTATACCGCCTCCACGATCGCGTTCTTCGTGCTTCTGTCGCTCTACGACCCGGCGCCGCACGGGGAGGCAAGAAGCTGGGTCAAGCGCATCGCAATTTCCGCCGGATTCCTGGCGGTCATGTACGGTCTCTTCGCGAAGCTGCTGAACGTATTCACTCCGCGAGAGATTCTCTTCTGAGCCGTCAAGGCGGCTGTTCAAACCCAAAGGGAGGACGAACAATGAAAAAACTACTTGCAGCGGCATCCATCGCGATGATGGGACTGACCGGCACGGCCGCGGCCGACGAAGACTACCCTGAGCGCCCGATCATGCTGATGGTCAGCTACGGCGCCGGTGGCGCCACGGACTTCCAGGCGCGGATTGTGACCATGACTGCCGGCAACGAAGACGCGTTAGGCATGCCGATCGCCATCATCAACAAGCCTGGCGCGGGCGGCCGTGTCGGCTGGAACTGGTTCGCGACCCAGGCCGATGCCGATGGCTATACCTTGGGCGCTTACAACATTCCCCATTTCATTGCCCAGTCGATCGAGGGCGGCGTGGAATACGCGGCCGACACGTTCGAGCCCATCGCCAACTGGGGCGCCGATCCGGCAGTCTTCGTTGTAGCCGCCGACAGCGAGTTCAATTCGATGGCCGACGTGGTCGACTATGCCAAGGAAAACCCGGGAAGGCTGACGTTTTCGGGCGCAGGTCTCTTCGTCGGGCATCACATCGCGGCGCTTCAGCTCGAAAAGGCGGCGGGGGTGAAACTGGCTTATATCCCGAACAACCAAGGCGGTGCAGGTGCAATGAAGGCCGTGATCGCAGGCGAGGTTCTGGGCGGCGTCAACAACCTCTCGGACGCCTTCCGGGCGCGCGAGGCGGGCAACGTCAAGATTCTCGGCGTCTTTGATCTTGAGCGGAACGACTTTTTGCCAGACGTGCCTACGCTGAGGGAGCAAGGCTTCGACATCGACAACGCGTCCGTGAATTTCCGCGGCGTGATGGTGCCGAAAGGTACGCCGCAACCTGTGATCGACAAGCTGGCCGCAGTCTTACCGACGATGTTCGAGAACGGTCGCGTGCAGGGAAGGATGAAGGCGGGCGGTTCGCCCATGCACATCATGACCCGGGCCGAGGTCATTGAGATGTGGAAGGCTCGGGAGGTCACGTTGAAGGAGCTTTTGGCCGGGCTTTGAAGAGCGGCCTTGCCACCCTCCGGGGCGGCAAATTGCCGGGAGGGGTGCGGCCCCTCCCGGGACAATGCCGCTGCATGTGTGCCAACATGAAGGCAGGAGTGCCTTTCGATGAATGCCAACGACCCGATCGGCGAACTTGATGAGGTCATAGCGCGCGCGAAGGATGCGCAGGCAGGTTATGAGGCGGGAGGCAGCCAGCGTCGCTACGATAGTGCAGCCCAAGCCGCGGCTTGGGCGGTCATGGAGCCGGGGCGCAACCTGGAACTGGCGGAACTGGCAGTCGAAACGACCGGTCTTGGGAACGTTTCCGACAAGATTGCGAAGAACTACCGCAAGACGCTGGGACTGATGCGCGACATCAAGGACGTGAAGACCTTCGGTGTCATCCGCGACGACGCGGCGGCGGGCATCACTGAAATCGCGCGGCCGATGGGCGTAATCGGGGCCATCGTGCCCTCAACAAATCCGGTCGCCACTCCAGCGAACAACATTGTCAATGCGCTGAAATGCGGCAATGCGATCGTCGTTGCGCCGTCGCCGAAGGGCGTTGCAACCTGCAAGCGGGTGCTGGAGTTCATTCACGCTGAGTTTGCCAAGATCGGCGAAGACCCGGATCTCGTGCAGATGGTGCCCGCGCCGGGATCGAAGGGAAAGACCCAGCGCCTGATGGAATCCTGCGACAAGATCGTCTGCACCGGCAGCCAGAACAATGTGCATCGTGCGCAGACCGCCGGGACCCCTGCGGTTGCGGTCGGGGTGGGCAACGTCACCGTGATCGTCGACGAAACTGCGGATTTGGCGGCGGCGGCAGAGAAGATCCGCGCCTCGAAGACGTTTGACAATGCTACCAGCTGTTCATCCGAAAACTCCGTGGTCGTGGTGGACGCCGTCTACGACCCGTTCCTGGCCGAGGTGGCCAGGGCCGGGGGCACGCTGGTCGAAGACGAGGACGCGGTTGTTTCCGCGCTCTGGCCCGACGGGCACTTGAATCGCGGGGTCATCGCCCAAGACGCCGACCGGATGATCGCTGCTTTGGGTCTGGAAGGTCGGGTACCTGAGGGCACGGAATACATCGTGGTCCCGACAAGTGACATTGGCCCGGCGCATCCGCTGTCGGGCGAGAAACTGAGCCGGGTGCTGGCGCTCTATCACGCGCGCGACTTCGCGGAGGCTGTGCAGATCACTCTTGCCATTCAACTTCACCAAGGCGCTGGCCACTCGGTCGGGTTGCACACACGTGAACTCACCCGTCCAATGATCCTTGCCCACGCCATCCCGACCAGCCGGGTGATCGTCAATCAGGCGCACGCCTTTGCCACTGGCGGATCGTTCACCAATGGAATGCCGTTCTCGCTTTCGATGGGCTGTGGCAGTTGGGGCGGGAACGCGATGGACGACAACCTACACTGGAGGCACTTCCTGCAAAGCACCAAGATCGTTCGAGAAATCCCGTCGCGCGAACCGTCCTTGGGCGAGATCTTCGATGACTATTGGGACATGGCGGGAAGGTGAAGCTCTCACGCGAGATCCCCCCCGAAGGCACGGTCCGCGACTGGCTTGCAGCGCGTGCCCGGACCGGCGGAACCGCGATCGTCTTTCCGGAATCCGGCGGCGAGATCGACTGGGAGACGCTACAGGAAGAGGCGGTAGGCTTCGGCCGGGTGATTGCGGCACATGGCGCGACGAAGGGCGAAAGCGTGGCAATTGTTGCACCAAATGGCCGGGAGAGCGTTGTCGCGCTCTTTGGCGCGCTGGCAGGCGGGTTCAGGGCGACGATGATCAACCTCGCTGCTGGCCGCGATGCCATTGCATTTGCGCTGGAGCATTCGGAGGCCCGCTTTGGCTATGTCCACCCGGATTGTCGTACGCTCTTTGACGAGGCAAACCGGTCTGGCGTGACGCCGGTCGCGCCCGAGAATCGCGTTGAGGGCAAGCTGCACGACACTTTGCCAGGCGACCACGCGCTCCTGATGTACACCTCGGGAACCACGGGGCGGCCGAAAGGCGTGGTCCATAGCCATGCCAGCCTGCTGGCGGGCGGGTGGACTTCGGCCGTGGCGCATGACTTGTCGCCGGACGATCGCGGATTCTGCGTTCTTCCGATCTATCACATCAACGGGCTTTGCGTGACGTTGATGGGCAGCCTCGTGTCAGGAGGATCGTTGGCGATGACATCGAGGTTTTCGGCCTCGAAGTTCTGGCAGCAGGCATCGGAAAGCCGAGTGACCTGGTTTTCGGTCGTGCCGACGATCATATCTCACCTGCTGCACGGGGATGCCGGCCCCGATGCAGAATGCCGTGGCCGATTGCGGTTCGGCCGCTCGGCTTCGTCGGCATTGGCGACGGAAACGCAGTCGGCATTCGAGGCGCGCTTTTCCGTTCCGATCATTGAGACCATGGGCCTGACCGAAACCGCCGCGCAGATACTTTCGAATCCGTTGCCGCCCGCGCCCCGCAAGATTGGATCGCCTGGCATTGCCTCTGGTTGCGATGTCGAAATCCAGGATGGCGACGGCGCAACCGTCCCGCGCGGCGCGGCGGGAGAAATTGTCGTGCGCGGCCCGAACGTCATGGTGGAATACTTGAAGAACCCGAAGGCCACGGGCGAGATCCTTCGTGGTGGCTGGCTGCGTACCGGAGACTTGGCACACATGGACGAGCAAGGCTATGTTTTCGTCACCGGCCGCCTGAAGGAACTGATCATCAAGGGCGGCGAGAACATCGCGCCGCGCGAGGTCGACGAAGCGCTTTACGGCCACCCCGATGTGGTCGAGGCAGCGGCCTTTGCTCGCAAGTGCGCCAGATACGGTGAAACCGTCGAGGCGGCCGTCCGCGTGCGCTCGGGTTCGCTGCTGGACGCTTCAGAATTGCTGGCGCTCTGTCGCCAGAGGCTTGGGGACTTCAAGGCTCCCGATGCCATCCACTTTCTTGATGAACTGCCGAAGGGCCCCTCAGGCAAGATCCAAAGACTGAGGCTTGCAGACGTGGTCCCGAACAGCTGAGGCCTGCTCTGCAAGCATATGGTCGCGTCCTGTGCAGAGGAACCCGGCGCGCGCGGATCGCCCAGGCTGAAGCTGACCGGATCACGACGAAGATGACATTCGTCCGGAGCAGGTCATCCGCATAGAATTGCGGGATCACATTCCTAAGTGACCATTTGCTGGTCACGCTCAATCAGTCCTTTTCTCGGTGGCAGTGTCCGGGATGATCTGACGATCAACGATTGCCTCTGCCGTCGCCCGAAGACGCTCCAATCCGCCGAGTTCCTTTTCAACGGCTGTGCGCAGAGATTGATCGTGCCCCGGCTTGTACTTTCCGGCAACTGTTGTTTCGCCGCATCCACATAGACACTCATTCACTCCACGCCTCCATACTGTCTGAGATACCGCCATTCGTCCTCGCGTTTAGGTTGCGTCTCCAACGCCCGCATGAAGCTCTTTGGCATGTCCGGGATCAGGTCCGGCCAATCCTCCTCATCCTGGCGGCCTCGCCCGCGCTTTGGTTCTATTTCTGTCTGTGCGGCTATTTCCCACGATTTCCTGCTGTTGCAGCCATCGAGAGCCAACGCTTGGGAGAATTGACGCTACTCTAGGGAGATCGCCAAGTGCTGCCAACCTTGGAAGCCACCCCATGCTCGCACCCGAACGCCGTTGAACACGCCGGTCCCGATGATTGTTCCCGCCACGCTATCCGCATTGGGTCCATAGAGCGATCCTTCGTATGATGCAGTGAAGTGGTCGCCAGCTTCGAGGCCGGATGTCTCGAACTGTCCCGAAAAGCCTTCGGTGGTAAACCGGGTTGGCGGCAGGGTCAGGACGTCAAAGGGCGGGGGACTGTTGTAGTCTGGATAGGTGCCCACGAAGCCATAGAGACGGCCGGAAATCGTCGAGTTGGCGAAGTCGGCAGTCAACACGGCCAAGGAATCCCAAACATCACGACCGTTTCCGTTGTCCATGATGATGGTGCCGACTCCACCGCCATAGGTGGCATTTGCGTCGCCCATTCCGCCGAAGTCCAAGGTTGGATGGCCGATCACGAGGACGCTTCCACCGAATTCGTTCCATGGGCCGGTGCCGGCAAGCAACGCAAAATGTGGCGCCGGATGTTCTGGATCGCTTTCCGACACTTCCCTGAAATCGCAAACCCAGCAAAACAGGTGCGCATCCTGAGACTGGTACAAGACGATTTCGTCCTGTCCTGTTCCCTCGTCTCCGAAGACTTCAAATGTGGTCATTGCATCGGAGTCGGTGAACGTGTGCCGGATGCCGTCGAGCGTGAGTGTCCAAGTGCCGTTCCTATGGGCGACGATGATGTCTTGCGTGTTGGGGCCTGCGACGTGATGCAGAGGAAGGTTCTGTGGCGTCCGGTCTTCGCACCCTGCAAGCATCGCCGTTCCCGCAAAGGCGGCGGCAAGCTTCTTCCAATGTGACACTTTGACTGCCTTCCTGTTCTCATTGCTCCGTTCGGCTGGAGCCGGGCCGGTCGCCAAGCAATCATGGCGACATCCGGGAAGATTCCCGCTCTCGCGGGTGACCCGGCATCTTTCAACGGCCCGTACTTGTATAGGTGACGTTATTCCCGCTTTCTCTCGCCGATGGCGTCACGGACCTGGATCGCCCAGTTGAGCTTTTCCAGACCCTGCCAGACCTTTCGCGTCCCGGGGAGCGGCTGGCGCGTGGAGGGATGGGAGCCGACGAGGCGCCCGAGATCGATGACAACGGCGCGAATGTCGGGCACCTGCCCGGCGGGCATTCTCACGACGTCCCGGTGGCCCTGCGATTCCAGCACGGTGTGAAGCAGGTCGACGTCCTCCTCCGGAAACACCTCGGTCGCGGGGGTGTCTGGGCGCTCCCGCGCGAGGACGGCCAGGTCGGCGACGTGGACGGCGGTGACCGCGTCGAAGGCGAGGCACTTGCGCAGGTCCTCGGCGCTGTCCAGTCGCCGGTCCTTTATCCGGGTCCCGGTCTTCAGGGTTCTGAACCAGGTCTCGATCGTCCACCTTCGGCCGTACCAGCCCAGCACGGTCGCGGCGTGCGCGGCGTCGGCCTCCTCCTCCGCCGGACGCTCGGTGGTCAGCAGCAGCCAGTGCAGCGGGTCGTCGCCGTCGGCCCCGGTCTCGGTGGCCGAGACGGCGAGCATGGGCAGCGGGTCCGCGCCGCGGTCCCAGCGCGGCGGCACGATCCCGACCTCGGCCGTGCGGATCTCGAGGCGGGCGACGCGCTCCTTGCGCGCGCGGGGGCCGCCGGCGGCCGGGATCGTCAGTTCCGTCGTCGCGACGGGCGGCCGGGCCGCGACATGCTCCCACAGGCACTCCTTCCCGCCGCCGGGCACCGTCACGCGCTGCTGCGCCGAACGGCTGGCGCGGACCAGCAGCGCGTCGCCGTCGTCCACGGCGTGGGCGAGCAGGTCCCAGGAGTCGCCCTCGCGGTCGCAGACGGAGACCACCCGCGTGTCCGGGCAGGCCGCCGCGAGTTCCCGTGCCCGCCCGAGGCCCTCGACCCAGCGCCGGCTGTCCTCCTCGGGATCCTCCCGGAAGGCCGCGTCCATCGCGAACAGGCCGAGCGGCCGGCCCTCCGTCGTCACCGCGAGCCCGGCGTGGGCGAGGATGCCGACGCTGCCCTTGCCGCCGCCGCCGATCCCGTCCAGGCCCGTCGTGGCCTCCAGGCCGGTGTAGTTCAGGGACGTCGTGTCCTGCAAGGCAAGGACCACGGGCTCCGCGCGGCAGCGGTCCGCGGTGGCCTCGAAATGCGGTTCCAGAACGTGCTCCATGGAGATCCTCGGGTTCGACAGCAGCCTGTACGCGGCTTTCTGCTCCGCCTTCGTCGGAAAGATGACCGGCAGGTCCTCGCCCATGTTCTTCAGCCAGGACCGGCCCATGTCAACGATGCGCCGCCGCACCCGCCCGTCGGTGTGGCCCGTGCGACCGTACTCCCGCTCCGCCCAGTCCAGGTCCGTACCGTCATAGGCGCCGGCCAGCGCCCCGACCGGGCGGCGTTGCACGCGACAAAGCGCCTTCCGCCAGCCTTCCTCCAGCGCCAGCACCCGCACCGTGCCGGCCTCGTTCCTGCGTCCGCCGGTCCGCCCGGCGACGGTCCAGCCCGCGCAATGGTAGCAGTAGCCGTCGTGCTCCGGGCCGACATGGGTGTAGGCCGCCACCGGGCGCACCGAATAGCGGGCCTCCCAGTCGTCAGCCACCCGCCGCGCGGCCATGCGCAGGATCTCGGACGCGAGGCCGTGGACGCGCACGCCCGGGAGCAGGAGATAGCGATGGTTGCAGATCACGCGCCCGATGTTGGCTGCGCGGGCGTCGGCGGACCATCCGATCCACTCGTCGCGCGCCCGGAGCTGCCAGGCCGCCGAACCGAAGCCGATCCCGCCAAGGACGCCGTGGCGCTCCGAGCGGATCCAGTGGCGCACCTGGCCGCCGGGAGGCCGCGCCCATCCCAGCGGATGATGCGTCTCCATCATCGCCTCCCACAAGCGGCGGTCGTCGGCGTCGCCCACCAGGTCGAGCGAGACGGGGCCGAGATCCTCAAGCGCGCAGGCCAGCCTGGTGTCGGGAACGTCACCGGCCGGGACGGCGGGAGCGGAAGACGGGTCCGGCACGTCGCGCGCCGGCGGAAGCTCGATCCCGATGCGCTCCGCGAGCGCCGGCAGCGCCTTCGCCGCTGCCGACAGGCACGGGCGACCAAGGGCGTTGAGCCAGCCGGTGCGCTCGCACAGCTCGCGGGCCAGCGAATGCCGCGTGTGCTCGCCGGAGCGCAAGGCAACGGCCAGCCAGTCAAGCGTGCGCGAATCGAAATGGCGAAGACCGACCTGCATGCCTGTGCCATACAGGAACCCGATCACCTATACAAGTATGGGACGTTGAAAGACCCGGCATGGGGACGACCACGATGTGTTTGGCGATGGGGGATGGTTGCCTTGCAGATGCGTTGCTGTCAACAAATGCGCAATGTGAACGGGAGGCACTTCCAGTGAGCGAGAGTCAGTCCAAACTAGAGAAGCGCGCCAGCGATATGTTGCGAGTCGGGCCGTATGGACGGGCGAGGACCACCCCGCTGGATGTGCAGGGGTGCGCTAATGGGCGCACGGAAGCGGTCCAGCCAATCCCATGACGACCTGATCGGCAATTTCGTTGCCGCCGTTCAAGAGAATCATGCCAAGAGCGAAGCGAAGGAGAATGCCTGTCGCTCGGCGTTTGAGTCCCTGTTTGCCGGCCTTCGTGTCAACGCGCTGAACGAACCCAAGCGAGAGAATTGCGGCGCACCTGACTTCCTCGTGTTTCGGGGCGACATCGTGATCGGTCATTTCGAGGCAAAGGACCTGGACGTAGGCATTCGAGGCATGAAGGGCCGAGACAAGTGCCAGCAAGACCGCTACAAGGCCGCACTGCCCAACCTGCACTATACGAATGCCCTTGATTGGGACTTCTATCTTGGCGGCAATCTGAAAGCCTCAGTCATCATTTCAGGTTTCCTTGGCGGCATCATCCCGAAGCCGGAGCGATAGGACACGCTGAGATATTCGCTGGACGATTTCGTATCCCGGACGCCGCAAACCATCACGAGTCCAAGCGGTCTGGCCAAGCGCATGGCGGGCAAGGCCAAACTCGTCAAGGATGTGCTGCACGGAGCGTTGGCCGCTGCAATCGTCCCGGCCTGCCTACGCTTTGCAGCGCCAGGCAAGTGCCAAGTACAGGTTTGCATGCACGGGAGCGATTCACTAACCACAAGTGATCAGGGCAGTCTGGCACGCAAGGAGAGAGCATGAACTCGCTGGAACTGAGAAACGACGCAGCGCATCAATTGTGGGAACTTGATCGCAGGCACTTTCTGCATCCGTTTACCCACTTCGAAAGCTATGAGGATTCTGGATCGCTGATCATTGCCGGAGGATCGGGCTCCGAGATGACCGATTCCAACGGTCAAACCTATCTCGACATGATTGGCGGCCTCTGGTGCAACAACATTGGCCTTGGTCGAGAGGAAATGGCCGATGCGATTGCGGAACAGGTCACGAAACTGTCCTACAGTTCGACCTTCACTGACATGTCCAACGAGCCGGCGTCCCGGCTGGCGGCCAAGCTGGCCGAATTGGCGCCTGGCGATCTCAATCGCGTACATTTTTCCACCGGAGGCTCAACCGCCGTCGACAGCGCGTTGCGCCTCGTGCATTTTTACCAGCAATGCGCGGGCAGGCCGCAAAAGGTGCATGTAATCGCGCGCCGACAGGCCTATCATGGATCAACCTATGCCACGATATCGATCGGCTACAAGGAGGCGGATCGGCGGCATGGGTTCCGATACATCGAGGACACCATCCATCACGTGTCTGAACCGGACTTGTACCGGGCTCCTGACGGTATGGGAGAGGCGGAACTCTGCAATTTCCTGGTCAAGGAATTCGAGGACAAGATCGCCGAAATAGGTCCGGACAGAGTGGGGGCGTTCTTTGCCGAGCCGGTCATGGGGGCCGGAGGCGTATTGGTGCCTCCCGGCGACTATCTCAAGCGTATGCGCGAGGTCTGCACGCGCCACGACATCCTGTATGTGTCCGACGAGGTGGTCACTGCATTCGGCCGCCTGGGGCACTGGTTCGCGTCGGAGGACGTGTTCGGAATCGTTCCTGACATAATTTGCTCGGCAAAGGGCCTCTCATCGGGCTATTTGCCGATCGGCGCGACGATCTACTCGGATCGCATTCACGATGCCATCTCATCTGGTGATCCTTCGCGCGTCTATACCAGCGGCTTCACCTATGCCGGGCATCCGGTCTGCTGCGTGGCGGCATTGAAGAACATTGAAATCATGGAGCGCGAGAACATCCTCGGACATTCTCGCGAGGTCGGAGACTATTTCGGCGAACGACTCCGCGACCTGGAAGGGTTGAAACTGGTCGGCAACGTCCGCGGAATCGGCTTGATGCGCTGCTTGGAAAACGTCCTCGACCGGACCACGAAGGAGGCGTTGCCGGAAGAGGTCGACATCGGCAAACGCATTTCCGACGCAGCGGAATCCCTCGGTGTGCTCGTGCGCCCGATCGGGCGGCTGAATGTAATGTCGCCGCCGCTGATCGTCACCAAGTCCGAGATTGACTTCGCCGTTGACCGTCTGGGACAGGCCATCGAACATGTTCACGCCGACCTGGTCAGGGAAGGATGGACACCGGTCTGACGCTGCTCAATTCGACCGTCAGTCAGCGGTCAAGGATCAAGGTGTCTTCCTCCCGCCAGCTGAGCCAGACCTGATCGCCTACATCTCCGTTCTCGATGGTTGATCGGGTATCGTTCTGGATGGTGACCGACATGGGTGGACCGCTGGCTGTCTGGACACGGATGTGCGATGTATCGCCGTAATAGACCCAGTCAACAATGCGCCCCCGAACGAGGAGGCTGGCATCTGGCTTCCCAGCGGTCATGCGGATCTTCTCGGGTCTGACCGCAAGCGAAACCGGTCCCTGTGCATGTTCCGAATGCGGTACCGTCACCTTGCCGAGGTGCGCGACATCGACCTTGACGCCTTGATCCGAGGCTCCTGTGACCCGCCCGTCGAGGAGGTTCACCTTGCCGATGAAGTCGGCGACGAATCGCGAGTTTGGCGACTCGTAGAGCACTTCAGGGGTTGCGATCTGCTCCACCCGCCCCGACTGCATCACGGCGATGCGATCAGCCATGGACAGGGCCTCGTCCTGGTCGTGAGTGACAATGACGAACGTGATGCCGACCTCTTCCTGCAGGCGCGCCAGTTCAAGTTGCATCTGTTCGCGCAGCTTTGCGTCGAGTGCTGACATCGGCTCGTCAAGGAGCAGCACTTTTGGCCGTTTCACCAACGCGCGAGCCAGGGCGACGCGCTGGCGCTGGCCGCCGGAGAGCTGGTCCGGCTTGCGGTCGCCCAAGTGGGCCAGCTGCACCATCTCAAGGGCTTCCTCCGCCCTTTGCCGGGTTTCGGCGGAAGGAACTCCGGTCACTCTCAGGCCGTATCCCACGTTCGCCAACACCGTCATGTGCGGGAACACCGCGTAGGACTGGAAGACCATGTTCACCGGTCGCTTGTTGGGCGCCATGGTGCTCACGTCCACGCCGTCGATCAGAATCTCCCCCGTGGTTGGCGCCTCGAATCCTGCCAGCATGCGCAGGAGGGTGGTCTTGCCGCAACCTGAGGGGCCAAGGACCGCAAAGAACTCGTTTGCCGCAATTTCGATGCTTGCATCGTCGACGGCAGTGATCCCGACGAATTTCTTCGTGACGTTGCGAATGGAGATGATGCTCATGGGCTGCCTGCCTGGCCTGGACGCTGTACCCGCAACATCAACGCAGCAACGATCAGCGTGATCACCACCAGCACGGTTGAAGCGGCGTTGACCTCGGGTGTGACACTGAACCGGACCATTGAATAGACCTTGACCGGAAAGGTCACGGATTCCGGACCGGACGTGAAAAACGTGATCACGAAATCATCGAGAGAAAGCGTGAAGGCCAGCAGTGCGCCAGCCACGAGACCGGGCCGCATGTAGGGAAATATCACGTGCCGGAATGTCTGCCATTCCGTGGCCCCCAGATCGCGTGACGCTTCCTCGAGCTCGCGGTTGAAACCTGCCATGCGGGCGCGAACGACGATGGCCACAAAGGGGAAACTGAAGGCGATATGCGCGATCGTGATTGCCGAAAGGTTGAGTGGCCAAGGCATTCCTGTCGGCCAGCCAATGCGCGAAAAGAACGCCAGCATCGCCACTCCCATGCAGATTTCCGGAATCACGATGGGCAGAGCGATGAATCCCTCGTAGGCACTCTTGAACGGAAACCGGAATCTCCACAGCAGAAGCGCCACCATCGCGCCAAGAACTGTGGCGACCACGGTGTTGATGGCCGCAATCGTCAACGAATTGATGAAGGCCTCGATCAGCCCGTCGTTGTTCCACGCCTTCTCGTAGTACTTGGTGGTGAATCCCCTCCAGACGATGTTGCGCCGCGAGTCGTTGAAGCTGAATGCCATCATCAGGATCACCGGGGCATAGAGCAGGATGAACACCATGCCGAAGAAGGTCCTCATCCAGATCCGCCCGGCGTAGTCCAGCGGATCGACCTGGCGGCGCAGCACCCTCATGTCCGCGCCTCGGCATCACGGCTGAGCAGGCCACGCAGCGCCAGTGCGCCGAACGTGACATACATCAGCAGGAAGCTGAGCGCGGCGCCGAACGGCCAGTCGTTGGCCGCCTTGAACTGCCGTTCGATGACGTTGCCGATCATCGTGGCATTGGTTCCCCCCAGGAGGTCGGCGGTCAGGAACGAACCAAGGCAGGGGATGAACACCAGGATCACGCCGGAGATGATGCCGGGCATGGTCAGCGGCACCGTCACGCGCAGGAAGGTGGCCGCCTGCGATGCGCCAAGATCGAGGGACGCCTCAAGCATCGATCGGTCCAGGCGTTCGATGGACGCGTACAGCGGCAGTACCATGAATGGCATGAATACGTAGACCAGGCCGGCCACGACCGCGAAGTCGTTGTACAGCAGCTCCAGCGGCTCGAACGGCCCGAACAGTTGGTCGAACCAGAGCGCGTCGTGGATCCATTCCAGAACGAAGTTCACGTAGCCCCGGGTCCGGAACACCGCGATCAGTGCGTAGGTGCGAATGAGAAGGTTGATCCAGAACGGCAGGATCACCGCCAGAAGAAGCCAAGGCTGCCAGCGCGGGGTGGCGAAGGAAATGACAAAGGCGACCGGGTAGGCAATGGCCAGGCACAGGATCGTCGCCAGCACCGAGATCCAGATCGACTTCCAGATGATCACCAGGTAGACCGGGTCGGCCAGAGCCCGGACGTAGTTGGCCAGAGTCCACGTGATTTCGGTTTCGGTGATCGAGACCTTGCCGTCGATGACCGCCTTTTCGCCGAACGACAGAATCCACACGATGCCGAGCGGCACCAGGAAGAAAAGCAAGAGCCAGAGGGAGCCGGGCCCCGCGAGGATCCAGAAGACCCTTTGGTTCTTGCGGAAACTCTCCATGCCGGAAACGGGTCAGGGCGGGCCGGCCGGACCCGCCCTGCCTGCGGTCAGGCGGCTTGGACCCTGGTCCAGGCGTCGTTGATGTTCTTTACATGCTCCTCGCCCAGATAGAGTTGAAACTCGCACCTGGCGACGGTCTCGTCGGGTGGAAAGATCGCCGGATTTTCATTGTATTCGGATCCGAGCTTTGCCCTCGCAGCCTCGTTCGGCGTCGCGTACTGGATGTAGTCCGCGATTGCGGCGCCGGCGTCGGCGTCAAGGATGAAGTTGATGAACGCGTGCGCGTTCTCCGGGTGCGGTGCCCCTTGCGGCATGCAAAGGCAATCCTGCCATATCAGGCCGCCCTCGTCGGGCACGTAGAACGAAAGGTCGTCGTCCTCTGCCATTACTTGCAGGATGTCGCCGTTCCACTCCTGGGCAATCACCACTTCACCCGACACCAGCAGGTCCTGGCCGTTGTCGTCGGCAAAGACCTTGATGTTCTCTTTCTGCGCGATCAGCAGTTCCTCTGCCGCCTTGATGTGCGCCAGGTCGGTCGAATTCAGCGAGTTGCCCAGGTACTTCATGGCGTGACCGAGCACGTTCGGTCCGTCTCCCAGCAGCGATATCCTGCCCGCGAATTGATCGGAATCGTAGAGATGCTTCCAGGACTTGGTGATGTCCCCGGTCCGTTTCGCGTTGTAGCCGACCCCGATCGTCCCCCACATGTACGGGATCGAGTGCTTGAGGCCCGGATCGTAGCTGGCGTCGCGGAAGTTGGCCCCGAGGTTCGACATGTTCGGGATCTTGTCGTGATCCAGCGGCAGCAGCATGCCGGCGACCAGCATGCGCTCGACATAGTCATTGGTCGGGACGATCAGGTCGTAGCCCGGGTTGCCTTCGCGCAGCTTGGCGAACAACTCGTCGTTGTCGGCAAAGAGATCCATCTTGACCTCGATGCCGGTGGCGGCGTTGAAGTCTTCCAGCGTGGTCTCGCCGATATAGGTGTCCCAGTTGTAGAAGTTCAGCTTCCTTTCTTCGGCAGCCATCGTGCCCCGCGGCAGAAAGCTGAGCCCGGCCAATGCCGCCGTGCCGCCAAGGAGGCTGCGACGGTCGGGACGGAACTTTGGCGAATAGGATTTCATCACGTTTTCGCGCTGGGATCCCTGGCATTCGGGCCGGGGAACATGGCGCGCTCCTTTGCTGTTTGAGTGAGGGGTTGAACAAGCGGACGCGACCGCCTGTCCGAGGTCGGGTCGCCCCGCCGACAGGAGGAACGGAATGCAGCTTGCGTTGCGATGCGGCATTCACCGGCTTCGGGATCGCCGAGGCTTCCCCGGTGACGCCGGTCGAGAACGGGCTTCCTCCGCACAGCCTGCACACCCACGTCTGGACTCGCCCTGTTTCGTGCCTGGCACGGCTGTCTGCAGGCGAGCCATCCAGTGTCCGGGACTGGGGAGGCATCCCGGAACGGGTCTTCAGCGTCTGATGCAAGGTAGGCTGTACAGCAGTCTCCTTTCCCGATCTGGAGAGCTTGGGCCTTCGCCTCCTGCCTCTCCATGAATGGAGTGGTCATTGACGACTGGATCCTCCTTTGGCGACTATTTCTGACCCACTTCTCAACGATTGCGCAGTCGCCGCATCCTGACAAGCGGAAAGTCGGATCAGGTGCTTCCAATGCGGCGCCTTTCCTTGTTGCGGGATTCGACACTATAGACCTTGCACCGACCTCCACGTTCGGTCCGTCGACCATTCCGGCAGCCGAGTTGCTTGGCATGCAGCGAGATTGGCGGCTCAGGTGATCAGTGCAAGAGAGGATTGCTTTTGCCCCGGCGGAGCGCGAGCGGATGATTCCACGAGTTCCATGCCGGCAGCGGAACCAGTGACCGCCGATCAACCTACTGCCCCAGATGCGGTGAGGGAACTGCACTCCCGCCAGGGCGAGAGGAAAGGGAATCCCGTGATGCCGTGGCATGAGCAGCGCTGCTGCGCGCGCAGGCGCGCCGACTGGCGGGCAGGGCGGCCCGTCAAGGGTCAGGCCAAGACAATCAGTCCGAACAAGGACCACGCCGCGCGTGGACGGTCGAACCCTCGATGGCCCTCGCGTGTGCCGGATTCGTGCAAAGTCCCAAGTGCGGCCAATTGCAGAACGTGCGGCACGTCATCGCGTTTGATGTCGGGATCGCGGAACTTGCCCAGGACGGCCAAGGTCATCTGCGCCCCGGGGCAGTTTCGCCCGGACAATCTGAATGACAAGGAACTGGTCGCCCTCCTTGTTCTGCTCCCTCCGTCGCTAAGGCCCTGCACCTGGGAACCTATTGCCGGCTCGTGCAAGGCGACGGGCTGAATGAACGCACAGGGTCAATATGATGATTGCACCGCCGGCCAGCGTATATGGGCCGGGATCTTCGGCCAGGACGAGCCAGACAAGCAGGGGCCCGAGGATCGTCTCCAGCAGCGTGATCAAGGCTACTTCAGGGGCGGGAAGATAGCGCGGCCCCAAGCTGATCAATGCAATGGCAAGTGGCTGCAGCACCATGCCGTTTGCCAAGAGCAGTCCGAACTGCTCGACCGTCAGATCCGGTACAGAGACGAACGGCCAAGTGAAAAGGCCAGCCAAGAGATACCCCATCCCGACGAAGGGAATCGCCGACTTTCCCCTTAGGTGTCGAACGGCAACGAAATAGCCCGCAACCACCACGGCGTTCAGGACGGCGTAGACCAGCCCCCGCATGCCGCCACCTGCGGTGGCACCGGCTGCCACGATCAGCATTCCGAGGACAGCGAAGAAGAGGGCAACGCCCGTATCGGGCCTGAGCCGTTCTCCGAGGAACACCCATGCCATGAGTGCAGCCAGCATTGGCATGATCGCGAAGGTCACGAGCACGTTCGCTACGGACGTGTTGGTGATCGCCATGTTGAAGGCAAGCATTGAGGCCGCGCTCAGCGCGACGAGCAGCAATCCGGTCCATCCGCCTGCCCGGATGATCGGCCAGACGTTTCGTCCATGGAGAATTGAGGTGCCGAGCAGGATGACAAGGCCCGCAAGGAATCCGCGCCATGCGGTGAGTGTCAGCCCGTCGATGCCGATCAGGCGCAACATCAGCCCATCGGGCGAGAACACGAGCACGCCCGAAACCGTGAGGATCAGTCCGAGCCTGTGATTGTCTCGCCGCTTCACCCGAGCCATTCCCGGCGAGGAGCGCCGCCATCGTCACACATTTCCGAAACTCTCCCGAAGGTCACGGGGCGGCGAGATCGGCCCACGCCTTGGTGACAACTGCACCCGAAGGCCGTTCTGCCAGGAGTTCCAGGCTTGTCACCTCTTCCCCGTCACGATCTTCGATCCCGCTGACCGCTCCGCTGTAGCTCAGGACATCGCCGGGCCAGGTCACGTCGAGAAACCGGACCTTGAATCGGCGAAGCGGCTCGACGCCGAGCCACGAGACCACGTAGTTGCAGAGCAGGCCCGCGTGATACATGCCGACGCCGAACCAGGTCGGAAAGCCCTCGGCCCGCGCCGCGAGGCTGTCATGGTGCCCCGCGCCGTAGCTCCCGGTCGTGATCTGGTACCGCACGCAATCCGTCAGAGTGTGCGGCGGCATCGTAATCGGTCCGGGCGTGTCTCCGGGCTTGAGGCCGGACAGGCCCGTGCGCTCAATCGTCATGAATTCGTCGCGCGTTTCGCGGTAGCCCATGAATGCGGTGCTGGTTGCCTTGGTCTCCTGCGGCGTGTCCTCGGGAACATCCTCGGGAACGACCGAGGTCGAAAGGAGCGTGACCTTCGGTTCTGTCGTGCTCGCGTCGCGAAAGACGCACTTCATCCTGTAGAAGGTCAGCTTGCCGCCACGACGTCCCTGCTTTTCCCAGATGTCGTCCACCCAGGTTCGGGCTGCCAGCACGTCACCCGCGCGCGGCTTGGGTCCGTGGAAGATGAACTCCTGCTCACCGTCAAGGGACATGGCATCCGCCATGTCGAGAGCTTCGAGAGCGGAGCCACGCGGCTCTTCCAGCATGTAGCCCCAGGTATAGCCTGCAATGATTGGCAGGGTCGGAAACATGTACGGATGTCGACCTTCGTGGAATTCGGGCTGGAAGGCGTGGAGCGCGGCCGCAAATTCGCGCTGCTTGCCCAGTTCTACGGGAAACTCGAAGTCTGGACCTGAAAGGCCGATGAACTTGTCGTATGCCATTGCGGGTCTCCGTCAGTCACTGAGTTCGATGAGGGCGTCGGCGGCGGTCACGCGACCGTCGCCGCCCACGATCAGCGGATTGATGTCCAGCGCGATCAACCGATGTCGGTTCGCGTCCGTGTAGCGCATCACGGCTCTGGCCGCGGCGACGAGTTGGCCCAGCGTCTCTTCGGACAGGTTGCGCGCGGCGCGCGCGGTCCTTACGAATGCCTCGAGGTCCGCCTCCGGTACGGGCAGCAGGATGGAATCGGCGAGTCCGAGACGCTCTACGGCGACACCGCCGAGGCCAAGCACAAGGGCATGTCCGAAGCGCGGCACATATTTCACGCCCAGGATCAGCTCGCTCTGCGCATCTGGCACCATTCGTTCCACGAGCACGCGCTCAAGAACATCACCCCCTCGTGCCAGCCGCCCGGACATTTCGACCATCGCGGCGCGAACCTGCTTTGCCGACCCAAGCGACAGGGTGACGCCGCCTGCCTTCATCTTGTGGGCAATGACCGGCTCGAGCGCCTTGAGAACCACGGGGAAACCGATCTGCGCTGCCGCTTCGGCGGCGGCCTCAGCATCTGAAGCGATACGGGATGCCGGCACTTGCAGGCCTAGAACGCCCATGGCGGCCTTTCCGTCCGCCTCGTTCACCAACGTGCCTGAACGCGGAAGCCCGGGATCATGCGGCAGGCCAAGCTCCCGTGCCGCAGCGCTTCCTGCCCGCTCGCACCAGCGGATCGTGGCATCCACGGCAGACATGGCTTCATCCAGCCCCAGAAGCGGCACGATACGACGCGCGATCAGGTGCTCGCGCTGTGCATGTGGCATGTGCTCCGGCAAGGTCGAGGCCACGACGCCGCAGATGCCGAGCTCGTTGCACGCCTTTACGAAGGCATCGCGTGTCGGGTTCAGCACGCTCTCGCGGGGATCGACCGTGCCGTCTTCGCGAGAGCGATAGCCGTTCAGGATCATCGCGATGTCATAGCCGTCGGCGATCATGGTTTGGAAGCAGCGCTGAAGCGCTGGCTCGTTCTCCATCGAGAAGATGTCCTTGCCCGCGAAATAGGCGTTGTAGTCGAACGGATTCGAGACCGCCGCGAACTCAGGTATCTGTTCGCGAAGGCGCTCGGTCACAGGCGGCGATGTCATGGGAAACTCGATCACCGTGCCGTCGGCCGCATCTGCGGCGAGTGCCTTCTCGCCGCCCGAGTTCGTCAGGAGCGCCATCCTTCGTCCGGGCGGCCTTCGCGGAATTGTCAGCATCTTCAGCGTTTCGTCCAGCATCGGCAGCGAGCTGACACGCACGACCCCGGTCCGGGAGAAAAGCGCGTTGATCATGTCGTCCGGCGCCACCAGCGCGCCAGAGTGGGTCTGCGCCACCTCGGCGCCCTTTGCAGTTGCCCCGGTCTTCAGCGCCACGACGGGAACACCCCGTTCCAGCGCCTGCGCCGCCGCATGGCTGAACGCAACGGGATCGCCTATGTCTTCCATGAACAGGCCGATCGCCGTGACCCGCGGGTCCCCGGCCAAGACGGCGACGTAGTCGGCGATCTCCAGCACGGCCTGGTTGCCGACGCCGATCATGACTGCCGCTCTCAGCGATCTCTGGTTGATCGAGTAATTGAAGAGGACGCCGCCGCTGGCGGAGACAATGGCGACGCCCTTCTCCACTTGCCGGGGTTCGTGATCATGCACGGGCCAAAGCGCCGTGCGGTCGAAGTAGTTGAGAAAGCCCGTGGAATTCGGCCCCATGACTGCGAGATCGCCTGCGGCGCCGGACAGTTCGGCCTGCTCTGCGACCCCCGCTTCGCCCAGTTCGGCGTAGCCCGCAGCGAAGCAGACCGCGCCGCCTGCGCCCCGCGCGTCAAGATCACGCAACAGGCCGTTGATCGCGCCTTTCGGGACGTTGAGAAAGGCCGCATCCGGTGCGGCGGGCAGATCGTTGACTGACGGATAGACGGTGCAGCCGGCGAGTTCCGTCCGCGTCGGATGGACGGTCCAGATCTCTCCCTCGAATCCGGTTGCGCGGAGCATCTCGATCGCGGGAACGTTTGTCGCCCCGCCCACGAAGGCGACATGCCGTGGACTCAGAAGGCGTCCGAGGTTCTGCCTCAACAGGGCACGGTCTGAGGACGAGCTGCGCATTGGCCGACCCAGTTTTCCGGAGGACTTGGTGCGGTCCGGCGCCATGCGCCGGACCGCATTCTTGCGATCAGGCGAACCACCAGCGGTCGACGGCCTGCCAGCCGTCCACCGCCCAGTTCGACGCGATGTCGGGACCATGGGCCAGCTTGTCGGACCGCGCCCAGACGTAGTTGGCATACATCGGCACGATCACGCCGCCGTCGTCGCGCACCAGCCGCTGCATTTCGCCGTACATTTCGGCCCGCTTGGCATGGTCGAGTTCCACGCGCGCTTCTTTCAGCAAGCGGTCGAACTGCTCGTTTTTCCAGTGCGTGTCGTTCCAGGAGGCATCGGAGGCGTAGACTTGGCTGAACATCCAGTCCTCGGTCGGACGGCCTCCCCAGTAGCAGGCGCAGAACGGGACCTTGGTCCAGACATTGGACCAATATCCGTCCTGCGGTTCTCGGATCACGTTGATGTCGATTCCGGCGCCAACGGCCTGTTCCTGCATCAGGACCGAGGCGTCGACAGCTCCGCCGAAGGCCGCGTCGGAGGTGTGAAGGTCGACCGCCAGGCGATCATGCCCGGCCTGCTGAATGTGCCATTTTGCCTTCTCGGGATCGTAGGCACGTTGTTCCAGGTGGGCCGCGTAGAACTGGTTCGGCGGCGCGATCGGATGATCGTTCGCGACCCGGCCGTGCCCGAACAGGATCTTCTGCACCAGCTCTTCGCGATCAACCGCGAGCTTCAGCGCAAGTCGGACATTGACGTCATCGAAGGGCGGCGTGTCGGTCCACATCGGGAAAGTGAAATGCTGGGTGCCCGTCGTTTCCTCGATGATGACGTTGCTCTGCCGTCCGAGCAGGCTCAGCGACTTGAGATCGACCGCGTCGACAAGGTCCACTTCCCCGGTGACGAGGGCGTTCATCACCGCGGCGATGTCCGGGATTTCCAAGAGTTCGACCGAATCGAAGAACGCCCTGTCGTTCCGCCAGTAGTTGTCCTGGCGTTTCAGATCCATGCGAACCCCGTATTCGAGGTGTTCGATCGTGTAGCCGCCGGTCCCGACCGGGTTCTGCCAGTTCACCTTGCCATCATCCTGCGCGATGCCGATCGGCAGGTGATAATCTGACATCAGGTAGGCGAAATCGGCGTTGCCTTCATTCAGCGTGAACACCACTGTGGCGGGTCCGTCGGCCTGGATGTCGGCGATGCCGGCAACGATGCCACTGGCCGCGGAACCGCTTGCCTCGTCGCGGTGATGGTTGATGGAGGCGACCACGTCGGCGGAGTCGAGCGGCTTGCCATTCTGGAATTCCACGCCCTTGCTCAATTCGAAGACCCACTCTGCCGCGCCGGCCTTTGCCTCGAAATGCTCGGCCAGTTCACCTTCGAGATCCCCGGTCGGGCCGATTTCGGTCAAGCTGTTGTAGACCGCTCCCCAGCAACCGGTGTTGTTGAGCGCGCCGGTGCCCCAGGTCGCCGGATCGAGAGATGCACCGCTGTTCGCGCCATTGAGCGCGAACCGCAGATGTCCGCCGCGTTTCGGCGTCTGGGCTAGTGCCCGCGTTCCCAGGCCGCCCGCGGCAAGCGCGGTGGCGGCAACCCCCATCTTGGCGAACTCCCGGCGGCTGATGCCGGTCCCGGTCTTGATTGGATTCTTGATCATCGTTTCCTCCTTTGCTGGATCGGACCTGTCCGATCATGCTTGCCAAGTGGCGCTTTGGGCGCCTGCTCACCGGTTCCTGACGGAGCGGCATTCAGTTGGTCATGGGCACCCACACCGTGAACGCAACCTAACCGCAGAACCTCGCCTCGCAAATTCGCTGCACTGGCCGATTCGGCCATTTCTTGCACTTTCGGCAACTGCAGGTTGGTGAAGTGTCTGGTTCGTCGGCGATTGCGGCCGTTGACGCAGTCGGCTGCGACTTGATGCTGCGTGTCCATTGGTCATTCTACTGATCCTCGAGTTGCTGCTGGACGGCCGCGCCGTAGTCCGCCAGTTGGTCTTCGTCTCCGTGTCCGGCCATCAGGCGGCGAAGCGTGCCTTGATATTCCTGGTCGCGCTTGTCGGCGCCGAAAGCGGCTGCGCAGTCGTCCAGCGCCAGGTCATGGAACTCCGGTTCGGGAAGTCCCGCAGCGGCGCAGGCTGCAAGCCGGGTGGAAAGCCCTTGACGCAACCGGACGTGATGTGGTTGCACGCTGTCGAGATGCCGGACATCGACGTCGAACAGCGTCAGGTCACCGGCCTCCTCGCACGCGTCGAGAATGCGGAGTCCGTTTACGGTATGCGCTATGACCGCGTTCCACCCATCGTCCTCGCCCTGCGGCAGCCCGCCGGGCCAATCGTCGCCGACCGCGAGATCGGCGCAAAGACCGATCGCGTCGGGACAGATCTTGCAGCGGAACTGGGTTGTCCATGGATTCTCGTCCCATAGCTCGTTATAGGTGCCCTTGAATACACGTCCGTCCGACATCACCGCCTTGGTAGGTCCGGGACACCCTTCGCCCCGCCAGCGAAACTCTTCTGGCGGGTCGGCGGCCATGTCGATGCCGCGGCGCTCAAGGAAGGCGCGTGAGGCGAACAGGCTTGGGACGGTGCCACAGAACATGGCCTGCGTGAAGCGTATCAGGTCGCGCGCGCGGCGGTCGACGCGTTGAAGGTTGCGCAGACCGCTTATGTCACAGGGCTTGAGCGATACGGCAAAGGGCTGACCGAGATCCAGTGCCTGCCGGATCGCTTCCAGCGGTGCGCTGGTCGCATAACGCGACCCCCCCGCGAGCATCAGCGATTCTTCGTCGTGGCAAATCGCGGCTAGCGTACCCAGTGCATTGCCCGGGCTGGGCTCGGTCTGAAGGACGAAGCCGACTTCGCCGGTGCGAAGCAGAAAGCGGTTCACCGCGGTCATTGCGCCGCCCGAGGATGCGCGGAACCTCAGGTCGGAATCGGTGGCATAACCTCGCGCAACCCTGCGGTGTTCGCCCCAAATTGAATCCATGCCGTCTCGCGCATCGCCGACGAACGGCCCCGAGACCCTGACACCCGGGCAGGTCGCAAGAACCTGCTCCTGTTCGCCATCCGTCAGTGGCCGTGAAGGAACCGGACGCAGGTGCTCGTGGCGCGGGGCGGGGACCATCCGGATGCCGGCGCCGGGTGCCACGGCGGCACAAAGGCCACAGCCGATGCAAAATCCGTTCGAAACGACTTCTTCAAGCGAACCGAACACCGTCCTCGACGCCTGCTAGCCAAAACATGTCGATGAGGCTAGAACCCCGGCAAGAATTCTGCAATTTTAATTATCGGAACACTTTGATTTGCAAAACTGATCACAGGGTCCGATGCTAGCCCAGCTCATCGCCTTCTGCGAAGTCGTGCACAAGGGTAGCTTCCGTGCCGCGGCCGACGGACTGAACATCTCGCAGCCGGCTCTGACCCTCAGGGTTCAGAAGCTTGAGGAGCAGCTTCGGTTTCAGCTCTTCAATCGGGAGCGGCGGGGCGTTCAGCTCACGCCGGAGGGGGAGCGGTTCCTGCCGTTCGCACGTTCCGCCATCCAGGCGGTGCGTGACGGACAGGCGGAGGCGAGGCGGGCAAGAACCTACTCGGCCGTCTACCGCATCATGTCGTCATTCAACCTGCTGAACGTCTTCGTTCTCAACTGGGTGCGGCGATTGCAGCGCGCCCGACCCGATATCGCGGTGTCGCTCGACTGCGGGTATCCGGATCTCTCGGCTAGGCTTTTCTCTTCCGGTCTCATCGATCTGGCCGTCACCTACGAGCCGATATCTGCGCCCGGGCTCGCATCTCATCTTCTGTACAATGAGTCCGTGATCCTCGTGACAAGTTGCGATGACGTCGAGGACTGGCAACAGCACTACGTTTACGCGCATTGGGACGAACGATTCGCCGAGGAGCATCGCGAACTGTTGTCCGAGGAGGAGAACAACCCGCGCATGACGATCTACTTCCTGGATGCGCTGCGGGCCTGGGCGCTGACCGGGCCTGCCTCGGGCTACATGGCCGAAATGGTGGCACGGCCCTATCTGGCCGACGGTCGGCTCAGGCGGGTTCCCGGAATGCCCGTGTTCCAGCGCCCGGTCTATGCGTCGCGGTGGCTGCGGCCCGCGGATGACAGGGCCCACGAGGCAGCCTGGGAATCCCTGCTCGCCGCAGTCGAGGAACGCCGCTCATCTGCCGGTCCGGACTAGTTCCCGCCGGACAGGTCCAGTCTTCCGCCTCGGGAGGCAAGCACGTTTGACAACCAGTCGGCATCCATCTCCGGCACCGAACTCAGGAGGAGTTCGGTATACGGATGATGTGGCGGCGAAAACACCCGTGCCTTGCTTCCTTGTTCGACCACCTCGCCCGACTTCATCACCACGACGCTGTCCGCGATCGCGCGGACCGTGGCAAGATCGTGCGTGATGAACATGTAGGCAAGGTCCAGCCCCGACTGGAGCTGATCCAGCAGACGCAGTATTCCCTCGGCGACAATCTGGTCGAGCGCACTGGTCACCTCGTCGCAGATGATGAACCTCGGCTCGGCCGCGAGAGCGCGCGCGATGCCTATCCGCTGCTTCTGGCCGCCTGACAGCTCACCGGGCAGCCGGTCGATGAATTCACCAGGCTCCAGCCCGATCATCGACAGGATCTCCCGAACCCGCTCGTCGAGCGCGCGGCCCTTCAGGCCAAGATAGAACCTGGCGGGATAGCCGATGATTTCGCGGATGCGGCTCTTGGGATTGAGCGCGGTGTCCGCCATCTGATAGATCATCTGGATCTGGCGAAGCTGGTCCTTCGATCGGTCGCGAAAGCGCTTCGGCAACGGTCGGCTGTCAAGCAGCACTTCGCCCGTCGTGGGCGCCAGCAGACCGGTGACGACACGCGCCACTGTCGACTTGCCAGACCCGGATTCACCCACCACGGCGACCGTATGCCGGGCGTGGATGTCGAAACTCACCCGGCGCAGGACCTTCAAGGCGCCGTAGGAAGCATCGACGTTCCTGATGCCGACGACGGGCTGGGCGTCGGGCAGGGGGGCTGCCTGTTCTTCCCGGCGGAAGGTACGCACCGCCCACAGCGACTTGGTGTAGTCCTCTTGCGGATCTGCCAGCATGGTCCGGGTTTCCGCCTCCTCCACCTCGTCACCGCGCAGCAGAACCTTGATGCGGTCGGCCATCTGGGCCACCACCGCGAGGTCGTGGGTGATATAGATTGCCGCCGTGCCATGGAGCTCGACGATCTCGCGTATCGAGGCGAGCACCTCGATCTGGGTCGTCACGTCGAGCGCGGTCGTAGGCTCGTCGAAGATGATGAGGTCGGGGCGACTGGCCATCGCCATCGCGGTCATGGCGCGCTGCAACTGCCCGCCGGAGACCTGATGCGGATAGCGGAAGCCGATCGTTTCCGGCTCCGGCAAATGCATTTGCCGATAGTGTTCGAGCGCTCGCTTCTCTGCCTCGGCCCGGCTCAAGATTCCGTGCCGGACCGGAGTTTCGCAATACTGGTCGACAAGCCTGTGCGCCGGATTGAAGCTCGCTGCCGCCGACTGCGCGACGTAGGCAATGCGCGCACCCCTCAGGCGGCGGAGCAGTTCCTGGTCTGCCGAAATCAGCTCTTCGCCATCGAACCGGATCGATCCGCCGGCAAAGCGGCACCCATCGCGCGCGAATCCCATCGCGGCCAGTCCCAGCGTCGACTTTCCCGCACCCGACTCGCCGATGAGCCCGAGAACCTCGCCACGCATCAGGTCCAGGTCGATGCCGCGAACGATCTGGTTCCACCCGGCTTCCGTCCGTCCCTCGATCGCAAGACCGCGCATCGTCAGCAGGGGCTTGGTCATCGGTTCACTCCTTCAGGCCGCTTGCTACATGGAGCTTCCAGTCGACGACGAAGTTCACCGCAACCGTCAGCAGCGCGATCGCGCTGGCGGGGATCAGCGGCGTGATGTCGCCGTAGGTCATCAGCGTCGCGTTCTCGCGCACCATGGACCCCCAGTCTGCGGTCGGGGGCTGGATGCCGAGTCCGAGAAACGAAAGGGCCGAAATCGAAAGGAACACGAACACGAAGCGCAGGCCGAACTCCGCGATGAGCGGTGCGGAGGCGTTGGGCAGGATTTCCTTCAAGATGAGACGCGGCAGCCTGTCGCCGCGCAATTGCGCGGCCTCGATGTAGTCCATCACGACGATGTCCGCGGCAACGGCACGCGAAAGTCGGAACACGCGTGTCATGTCGACCACGGCAATCACGAAGATCAGGCTCGGAATCGACGCGCCGAAAATCGTGAGGAGGAGCATCGCGAAAATCAGTCCCGGGATCGCCATAAGCATGTCATTGAAACGCGACAAGGCCTGGTCAAGCCAGCCGGCGACCACTGCAGCCGTCATTCCGAGGATGCAGCCGACGAAAAATGCCAGCGCCGTTGTCATCAGCGCGATTCCCACGGTGTTGCGCGCACCGTATATCATTCGCGAGAGCATGTCCCGGCCGAGATTGTCCGTGCCCAGCGGATGGGCCTTGCTCCAGAGCTGGTAGTGAGCGCCCACAATCTCGCGCTCTCCGAAGGGCGCGATCACCGGAGCAAAGACCGCGACGGCGACGTAAAGCGCGATGACGGACAGCCCGAACTTGGCTGTCCAGGGCGCGACTTCGAACTTCCCCCACAACTCGGTCACGATTGCCTCGGATGCATGATGCGTGGGTTGGAAAGCATCGACAGGATGTCCGCCGTCAGGTTCAGAAGGACATAGGCTGCAGCGAATATCAGGCTGATGGCCTGCACGACCGGAATGTCCCGCTTGGACACGGAATCGACCATCAACTGGCCGAGTCCGGGATAGGCGAAGACCACCTCGACGACGACGACGCCGGTGATGAGATAGGCCAGATTGAGCGCGACGACGTTGATGATCGGCGACAAGGCGTTGGGAAGTGCATGGACAAGGATGATCACGCGCGGGGTCAGGCCCTTGAGCCGCGCCATCTCGATGAAGTCACTGGCCAGCAGGTTGATGATTGCGGCCCGTGTCATCCGCATCATGTGCGCCGTGACGACCAGGGTCAGCGTCAATGCCGGCAGGAACGTGCGATAGAGCGTTTCGCCCAGGCTGATGTCAGGCGGGATATTGGCAAGCGACGGAAAGAGGCCGGTCTTGGCCAGCAGGAAGACCAGGAGGTAGCCGACGAAGAAGTCCGGAAACGAAATGAAGCTCAACGTCACGACATTTGCGCTGCGGTCGAAGGACGTGTTGCGGTACAGCGCGGCGAGAATCCCGAGCGCCAGCGCTGTCGGCACCGCGATCGCCGCGGCGTAGCAGGCTAGGAACACGGTGTTGCCGAGACGGGAGGCAATCAGTCCGAGGATCGGCCGTTTGTTGGCGAGGCTGTCGCCGAAGTCGCCCTGAAGAACTCCGGCCAGCCAGTTCAGATACCGTTCCCATGGGGGCAGGGTCAGTCCGAGCTTCTCGCGCAGTGCGGCGACGGTTTCCGGCGTGGCGGCCTGGCCGAGGATTGCCTGCGCGACGTCTCCCGGCATCAGTTCAAGCGAGAAGAAGACGATCAGGGAAATGACGACAAGCGTCAACGCCCCAATCGCAAGTCGCAAGGCTATGATTCGCGCGATCTGCTGCAACCCGACTTCCGAACCACCTTCGCTAGGGTGCGCACCCTGTCTCAAACAAGCGTTGCGCATGCTATGCGTAGCGCACGTTTCCACGCAATACCCTTGCTGGCCGAGCGCCGTGGGCCAGGCGACTCGTCAACGCGTCAGGGTCAGTCCCTGGCCGACCGTCGCGGGACAGGACAGCCCGGAATGCGCCGCCGAGACTGCCGACGCCGCCGTTGCAAGGTTGTCGGGCATATCGGTGGCCCGGCCTGCCGCGATGTCCACGTGAACAAGCACCTGCTCGCCCGTCGCCGCCGGGCCGGTCCCTTCCGCGCGCCGAAGCAGATGCAGGACGTGCAGCCGCTTTCGGTCCCGGTTCAGCAAGACTGTATCCACTTCGAGCCTGTCACCCTCGTGCACTTCCGCGTGGAAGTCGAGCCGCCAGCTCACGGAATAGAGGCTGGCTCCCGCCGCGCGATAGGCGGCATCGCAGCCGATGTACGTGAAGAACGGGTCGATCGCTTCGGACATGGCGAGCAGGTAGTATGTTTCGCTCATGTGTCCGTGGTAGTCGATCCAGGTGGCCGGAACCCTGGCGCTGTAGAGCCGAAGTGGCACCGGCACGTCCGCACCCAGGTGCCACGGCGGGATTTCCGGCGCAAGGTTTGTGACCTGCGTGGCGTCAGCCGTCATGACCTGCTGTCCCCGGATCGCCTGGCCAGGCGCGTGACGTGCTGCACGATCATGTCAGGAATCTCGCCCTCTAGGTCATGGCCCATACCAGGAATCGTGACGAGTTTCGCACCCGGGATGCGGGTTGCAATGTCCTCCCCGTGCGCGACGGGCAGCAAGGCATCGTCTGTGCCGTGGATGACGAGCGTCGGCACAGTGATTCCCCCAAGATCGGCGAAGCCCGTGCGGCAGGCGGTGACCGCCGCGTACTGCCTTCCGACGCCCTCCGGGCAATGGCACCGGTCGTAGGCGCGTTCGATCAGGGTCCGCCGCTCGCCTTCGTCGAAAGGATAGCCCGGGCTGCCCCAGACGCGATCACATTTCAGCGTATGTGCGACATGAGCTTTCCGTCCCGTGCCCTCCGGCTCCGACAGCAACAGTGCCTCGATCTCCGGCGACCGTGTTGGCAGATCGGGCGAACCGCTCGACGACGCCACGATGGTTGCGGACTGCAGCCGATCGGGAAATTCGCGTGCCAGCGTCTGGAGGATCATGCCTCCCATCGAGATTCCCAGGGCATGCGCTGCGCCGATTCCGAACGCGTCGAGCACGCCGACAGCGTCCCGGGCCATGTCGACTATCGTGTACGTGAGGTTCGCTGGCCGCCCCGCTGCAAGATCCGCCTTGAGCGTCTCGATGTCTGGAGACCCTGCCGCGCCGAACTTCTGGGAAAGTCCGCTGTCACGGTTGTCGAAGACGATGACGTGAAAGCCTGCCCGGACCAGACCGTCGATCATTCGGCGCGGCCAGTGGATGAGCTGCGACCCAAGACCGCGGATCAGGAGCATCGGCCGTCCGGACGCGGGACCATGACGTTCCGCTTCGATTGCTATTCCGTTTGCAACGATCCTTGCCATCGCCAACTCCCCCTTCACGTGCCGCCAAGTTACGCGTGAATGCGCCATGGCAGAAGTGGGTCCATGTCGCTTCGCGGGCATTGATCCGCTTTCTCGCACGAGGCAAGGTTGCGCGAGACCAGATCAGGGAATCCGGCAATGCGCACCGACCCTTCAGTCGCCCTGAACGCGCAAGTCCCGTCCAGGCCAATGCCTCGCACACGCATGCACGCGCGCCACATCCACGACAACTACTATATTGGCCCGGCCAGGGACGAGGCCGTGCTGGAGATCTGGGGATATACCGATCGCTTCAGCTACCGTCCCGGCGACACCGTCGGCCTTCGCGTCAGCACGACTGCGGATCACTGGGACCTGGAGATCGGACGTGACGGGGCGGTCTATGAATTGGTGCTGACCAAGGCTGGTCTTGTGGGCAGGAACTGCGACACGCCGAGGGATTGCTCCGTCGTCGGCTGTGGATGGCCGGTCGCCTACGAGTTCAAGGTGCCGGGCGACTGGCGGCCTGGAGCCTACCTCGTCACGATGCGGGCCGAACGGCGCGACGAAAAGGTCGAGGAGCACCACCTCATCGTTGTCCGCCCCGCGCGAGGTGCGCGGGCCAGGCCGTTCCTGCTTTTCTGCGCGACAGGCACGTGGGTTGCGTACAATTGCTGGGGCGGATCGAATGCGTACGAGGGCATCACCGGCCCCGACGGTGACCGGTTCTCACCAATGCTCTCGACGGAACGTCCTTGGACGCGCGGCTTCTGCAAGCTGCCGGAAGGAGCGCCAAGACCCTTGCCGGAAATCTCTCCAGGTCCGGGAGAGATGGTCCGCTACCCCTACATGGAATGGGCTTATTCCTACGGATACTCGAAAAAGTACGCATCGGCGGGCTGGGCGAGCTACGAACGTCTCTTCGCGCGATGGGCGGAGGCCGCGGGGTTCGACTTCGACATCGCGACCCTGCACGACCTCGAAGCCGAACCCGATCTTCTCGACGGGTACCGCTGCGCGGTATTTGTGGGCCATGACGAATACTGGAGCCGCCCGATGCGCGAGGCAGTCGACCACTGGATCGCGGCAGGCGGGCGCGCCGCTCGCTTCGCCGGCAACTTCATTTGGCAGGTCAGGATCGAAGACGGGGGCCGGCGCCAGGTCTGTCACAAGTATTTCGCGACCGCCGATGATCCAGTGATGGGAACGTCCAATCAGCACTTGCTGACCGGCGCCTGGGAAATCCCCGAGATCGGGTTTCCCGGTGCACGGACATTTGGCGTGAACGGGCTTGAGGGCGTCTATGCGGGGCTAGGCAACTGTGTCGGCAGAGGCTCAGGCGGCTTCACGATTTACAGGCCCGAGCACTGGGCCTTCGAGGGTGCACATGTCGGGTATGGCGACGTGCTCGGAGCAGCATCGCGGATATTCGGATACGAGGTCGATGGGCTCGACCATGTGGTCAAGGGCGGGCTGCCCTTTCCGACGGGGAAGGGTGGAGCCTCCGAAGACATCGTGATCCTCGGGATCGGGCTGGGCACGAATTCAGAGGCGGATCACGGTGTCTGGGGCGAGACTCTGTATATCGGCGACAGTGGCACGGCCTGGAAGGCGCAATCTCTCTATGGCGAGGTGACGCCGCAGACCCTCGACAGGTCTGCGCGAGGAAACGGAATGATCGTGAGCTGGCCGCGCGGCAGGGGAGAGGTCTTCACGGCTGCCACTTGCGAGTGGGTGATGGGCCTGAAACGAGGCGACATGCAGGTGGAGCAGGTCACCCGCAACGTGCTTTCCCGGTTCGGCGGGTGAGACCTCGCGGCGCAGGCAAGGGAAGGTGCGTTTCGAGGCCTGCGCCGGTAACGCGCGTCGGAGTGCGTTCTCGGACAGATCGGCACGAGTGTAGCCCAATTTAGTTGCCAGTTTTGATTTGCCCTTGCTACGCTGCGGCGGCTGCGTGCCCGACAACGGCCGGAGGAACCGGCCGGCGGCGCGCCGTTGCAGGCAACTGGCAGGAGCACGAACCATGGCGCATGGCGAGGGGAATCACGGTCATCGGCATCCGGACGCGGTGGCGTATCTGGAAGGCTTGGGAGAGGAAGGTGCGGCGGTGGTCCGGCCGCATGATGGCGGGCACACCCGGTACTGGCTGGAGGACGGCGAGGTGCGGAGCCTGGACATCGCCGGGGACGGGCCGCTTCCGGCGCTGCTGGAGGCGGTTTCGGCGGAGTTTGGCCCGCGGATGCCGAAGCTGGCGGCGGACCTCGCGTCGGGCGCCCCGGACCTCGACGGCGTGGAGCGTGCGCTCCGGGACGCCTCCCTCGGCGGCGGCGCGGCGGCGCTGAAGCATCTGTTCGAGCAGCTTGACGGAGCGCTGCCGGCGCCGAGGTGCGAGGGCTGCGGCAGGCCGATGGTCCGGCACGGGACGGGCAGGAGGAAATCGTGGCTCACGCGGCTGGGCAGGGTGGAGGTGAAGCGCAGCCACTGCCGCTGCCGGTCGTGCGGCAAGGGCTGCTTCCCGCTGGACCAGGTGCTGGGCCTGGAGGGCAGCGCCTTCACGCCGGGGATGGCGAGCGTCATGGCCGAGACGGTGCCGATGATGAGCTTCGAGGCGGCGAGCGGGCACATCGCGAACCTTGCGGGCCTGGACGCCTCGTCGAGCTCGCTGCAGCGCTGGTCGCTGGCGCTCGGCGAGGAGGCGCTGCGGTTCGAGCGCGGGGAGGTGGTGGACGGCAGGCCCCCGGAAACGCGCATGCATCTCTCGATCGACGGGACCGGGATCCCGATGCGGAAGGAGGAGACCGAGGGCGTCGCCGGCAAGCAGGAGGACGGGAGCGCGAAGACGCGCGAGGCGAAACTGGCCGTCATGTACACCGCCGAGGGGCGCGACCCCGAGACCGGCGCGGCGCTCAAGGACCGGGGCAGCGAGAGCTTCAGCTGCCTCATCGACAGCGCGGCGGCGGCGTCGGGAAGCAGGGACCCCTCGGACTTCGCCATGCGCCTCGGCCGCGAGGCGCGGCGGCGCGGGCTGCACGACGCCGGGGAGGTCATCGTGATCTCCGACGGAGCCGAATGGATCAGGAACACCTGCGACGAGGTCCTCGGGGGCGGGAAGGTCACCTTCGTGCTCGACCAGTTCCACGCGCTGGAATACGCGTCCGACGCCGTGAAGGCGATCCTCCCGGAGGGGCCGGAGCGGGATCGGCGCTTCGCGAAGGTGAAGGCGGACATCGAGGCGGGGCGGGCCGACAGGGTGGTCCGGGAGCTGGAACCCTTCAGCGGCCGGCACAAGGCGGTGGAGGACTGCTGTCGGTACTTCTGCAAGAACATCGAGAGGATGCGGTACGACAGGTGCCGCGACCTGGGCATGCAGGTCGGAAGCGGTGTCGTGGAGGGTGGCTGTCGCCAGTTCGGGCTGCGCCTCAAGCGCTCGGGAACACGCTGGTCGGAGAGGGGCGCGAACGCGATGCTCGCTCTCAAGAGCTGCGCCATGAACCTCAGGGTGCCCGACTTCCTCGACTGGCGGGCGAATCAGGCCATCGCGGCATGAGCAACTAATCTGGGCTACACCCGATCGGCACGCGCGCTGTTGTCTCGATCCGTTTCCCGCAATATAGAGTCTCCAGACGAAACGATGTGCTGGTTGTACGAACCTCTAGAGATTGCGAGCCGTGATTCTCACATGCAAGTTTCCATAGAAGTCCGAGCTGTCGCAAACCAAACTGCAGCAAGCATTGCCGAAACCGTCGTTGACGCAGGCATTCTCCGTGACATGCGCGCTTTGGCCCGCGCAATCTTCGCTGGCCGCTCCTCCAGCTGTGACCGCGTGCTCGCGTTTGCATGCTGGCAGGCGCTTGAATCACCGCAGGCGCGGCAAGCGGCGGAAGTTGCACGATGAGTCCTGGCATTCGCTCGGGGCTTCTGGCCGTGACGACGGCTCTGTCGCTTTCAGGTTGCGGACAGTTCGAGCAGGTCGAAGTCCTGAAGCCGCAAGTAGTCACCTCGCCACTTGCACCGTCCGCGGCAAAGACAGTCGAGGAACTTGACGTCACGACCGCCGCTGAGCGCGATGCGGCGGTTGCGGCCGGCGCCGCCGGGAGTCTTCTTGGTGAAACCGTCGCGTCGCTTGGCGATGCGACGGTGCCTGGCTTTTGGGTTGAGACGCCGCTGGCCACGGCGGAAGGGCCGGGGCGACTGGTGTATCCGGCCAGCGGCAAGAGCGTCGAGGTCACGCTGATGCCGATGGAAGGCGGTTCCAGTCGCGTTTCGCTAGCTGCAATGCGGCTTCTGGAGGCGCCGCTTGCAGGTCTGCCGACCCTTGAGGTCTATGCGCTGCCGTGAATGCGGCGCAATGCCCCCGCTACTCTACGGTCACGGACTTTGCCAGGTTGCGGGGCTGGTCTACGTCGGTCCCTTTTGCGACAGCCGTGTGATACGCCAGAAGCTGGGCCGGAATGGCATAAAGGATGGGTGCCGCCAGTTCCGGCAATTCTGGCATTTCGATGACGCGCCACAAGCCGTCGCCGGCCGTCCGCCGGCCCTTTCTGTCGGTGATCAGGACGATTCTTCCACCCCGGGCCAGCACTTCCTGCATGTTCGAAGCGGTCTTTTCGAAGAGCGCCGTTCTCGGAGCCATGACGATCACGGGAACTGTCCGGTCGATGAGCGCGATGGGGCCGTGCTTCAATTCGCCGGATGAATGGCCTTCGGCATGGATGTAGCTGACTTCCTTCAGCTTCAACGCTCCTTCCATGGCAATCGGGTACATTACGCCGCGTCCCAGGAACAGGATGTCACGGAACTTGGCCAATGCGCGGGCCGTTTCCTCGATCTGGCTTGAATTGCCCAGAGCCTGCGCGACCAGTCCGGGCAAGGATTGAAGGGTGCGCAGGTGTTCCGCGAGCGAGCCGGCGTCCAATTGCCTTCGATCGCTCCCCGCCCGGAGCGCGAGAACCAGGAGCGCAAAGAGCTGGCAGGTGAATGCCTTCGTGGAGGCGACACAGATCTCGGGCCCGGCATGGATGGGCAGGACCATGTCGGACTCGCGCGCAATCGAGCTCTCCTGAACGTTGACGACGGACAGGGTCCGGGAGCGCTCCTTCACGTGTCGCAGCGCGGCGAGCGTGTCAGCCGTCTCGCCGGACTGGCTGACGAAAACCGCGAGAGTGCGACAGTCGACAGGAGTGTCCCGGTAGCGGAACTCCGAAGCCATGTCCACCTCGACAGGGATGCCCGCGAGCGACTCGAACCAGTACTTTGCCGTCTGGCAGGCATAGAATGCAGTGCCGCAGGCAATCATGACGATCCGGTCAACCTCGGCAAAGTCTGGGCACGCACCGGGCAGGAACAATGCGCCGCCCCTGATGTAGTGTTGAGCCGCATCCGCAAGAACGCCCGGTTGCTCGGCGATTTCCTTGGCCATGAAGTGCTGGTATCCGTCCTTTTCGATTTGGCGCGGGTCGATCCGGATCGTGCGAACTTCACGGTTTGCGCGTCTCCCTCTTGCGTCGCGGACTTCCGCGCCAGCACGCGAGAGAACCGCGCAATCGCCTTCCTCAAGGTAGCTGATCTGGTCAGTCAGAGGACTCAGCGCCACGGCATCTGAGCCGAGATACATTTCACCGTCGCCAAAGCCGAGCGCGAGCGGCGATCCCTTGCGCGCCGCGACTATCAGGTCATCCTCGCCGTCAAACAGAAACGCCAATGCGAACGCGCCCTCGAGGCATGCAATCGTCTTTGTGGCCGCGTCAATGGGCGCGAGCCCCTGGTCAATGTGAAACTGCGCCATTAGCGACACGGTTTCGGTGTCGGTCTCGGTTTCGGTGGCGTAGCCGCCCGCGGCGAGTTCCTCGCGCAGTTCCCGGAAATTCTCGATGATGCCGTTGTGGACGACCGCAACGCGCCCGGACCTGTGAGGGTGCGCGTTCGTCACCGAGGGCGCGCCATGCGTGGCCCAGCGGGTGTGCCCGATTCCGGCCTTGCCCGGCAGGGGGTCATGAATCAGCTTGTCCGAAAGATTGACGAGCTTGCCGACCGCACGCCGACGGTCCAGCGTGCCGTCGTTCACGGTCGCAATCCCGGCGCTGTCATATCCCCGGTATTCAAGGCGCTTCAGCGCCTCAACCAAGGTTGGCGCCGCCTCATGTTTCCCCAGGATGCCTACGATGCCGCACATCGCCTCACTTCGCCTTTCCCGCTCCCTTGCTCGCCCGCAGCCTGGCCATGAGCTTGCGTGCAAATCCCGGCCTGTTCTTCTGCCGGCCCCTGGCAATCGCCAGATCGCCGTCGGGCACGTTTCGGGTAATGACCGAACCCGATGCCGTCATCGCTTCGTTTCCGACCGTGACTGGTGCGACCAGCATGGTGCTGGAGCCGATGAAGGCGTTCTCGCCGATTTCGGTCCTGTGCTTGGAGACGCCGTCGTAGTTGCATGTGATGGTTCCCGCGCCGACATTCGAGGCACGGCCAATCGACGCATCGCCGATATACGACAAGTGCTTGACCTGTGCGCCTTCCCTGATCTCGGCATTCTTTGCCTCGACGAAGTTGCCGATGTGGGCGCCGGTCCCGAGCTCCGTGCCGGGACGAAGACGCGCGTGGGGCCCGACGACGGCATCGCGGCCGACGTGACAGCCTTCCAGGTGGCTGAATGCCCGAATGCGGGCCCCGGATTCGATCACGACTCCCGGGCCGAAGACGACACTCGGCTCCACCACGACGTTGCCGTCAATGCGTGTGTCGAAGGCAAAGTGCACAGTGTCCGGCGAGTGAAGCGTCACGCCCCTCTCGATGGCGGCGTTGCGCGCGCGAGCCTGGAACACCGATTCGGCGCGAGCAAGGTCCGCACAGGTGTTGATGCCGAGCGCCTCCTCCTCGGCGCAGGTCACGACCCTGACATCAAGCCCGTCGGCGCGGCCCAGTGCGGCAATGTCGGTCAGGTAGTGCTCTCCGGCCGCATTGTCCCTGCCTGCGGCAGCGGCCAGCCGAAGGAGCGTGCCGGTTTCGGCCAGCACCAGCCCCGCGTTGCAAAGCGTCAAGGCACGCGTTGCAGCATCGGCGTCCCTCCATTCGACGACTTTCTGCAGTGTCTCGCCATCCGTCACGATGCGCCCGTAGCGTCCGGGATCCGACGTTTCGAATCCGAGAAACACGATGTCCGCTCCGTCCGCTCTTGCCTCGCTCATGTCGGAGATCGTTTCCGGGCGAATGAACGGGGTGTCACCGAGCAGCACCAACGTGTCCCCGCCCTTGCCGTCGAGTTCGGGCGCCGCCACCGTGACCGCATGCGCCGTCCCGCGTTGCTCTGACTGCTCGGCGATCCTGATCTTGCCGTCGGCCTTCAGGGATTCCTTCCTGACCGCTTCACCGTCGCGACCTACTACGAGGACACGCTCGCCATCGAGCGCCTCGGCGGACGACAGCACGTGCGCAAGGATCGAAGTGCCTCCGATTTCGTGCAGCACCTTTGGGCGGTCGGACAGCATCCGGGTTCCAGCTCCTGCCGCGAGAACGATCACGTGAGTTGGCATCTGCCCTTTCCTTTTCGGCTGCGACCTTTTAGCCGCGAGCGTGCAAGCCGGAAAGGTTGCCGGCATCAACTTGTGTTGCCGCAAGTTACATCGTGGGCGGGGACCCGCCGAAGGACAAAGGCATGAAATGCGTGATTTTCGATCTTGACGGAACGCTGGCGGACACGAGTGCCGACCTGATCGCGGCTGCAAACTCCTGCTTCCGGACACGTGGCCTGGGCGACCTGCTTGACGAAACCAAGGACCGGCTGACGGCCTTGCGCGGCGGGCGGGCGATGCTGAGGCTGGGATTTGCCCGGTCCGGCCATGATGACGAGGAGGCGGTGGAGCGAACATTCCCGGAATTCCTGGACCGATACCGTGACGGAATCGATGCAACGACCGTCATGTTTCCGGACGCGGTGGCGGCCGTCGACGCATTGCGTGACGCCGGGTACCGGGTCGGCATCTGCACGAACAAGCCCGAGGCGCTGGCAGATCTCTTGCTTTGCCGGCTGGGCGTGCGTGACCGGTTTGCGTCGCTTGTCGGTGCCGATACCCTGCCTGTGCGAAAGCCCCATCCGAAAGCTCTCCTCGAAGCCGTGGACCGGGCCTCCGGCGATCCCGAGCGTTGCATGCTGGTTGGAGACACGGACACCGATGTCAGGACCGCTCGGGCGGCAGGCGTTCCGGTTGCGCTCGTCTCCTTCGGACCCGAGGGCGGAGATGTTGCCCGGCTGGAACCGGATGCGCTCTTGCCGGACTTCAAGGCGCTTGGCAGGATCGTTGCCGAACTGATCGGGTAGTCGGCATGGTTCAACGATTTGAGGGCAGTTTCACGCAGCAGGAACCGATCCCGGACGCGGCGGTGGATGCAGCGACCGTGGTCCTGAGGCATGGCAGGTTGCATCGATACAATCTGGCGGAGGACGAGGCCGGAGAGGCTTCGCTTCTGGAACGCGAATTTGCGGCGTTTACGGGAGCACGCTACGTGCTGGCAATGACCTCGGGCGGCCACGCCCTTGCGGCGGCACTGCGTGCTCACGATGTACGACCGGGCGATTCCGTTCTGAGCAATGCCTTCACGCTGGCACCCGTGCCGGGCGCGATTGCGGGCGTGGGCGCGCGCGTCGCCTTCGTGGAGACGACTGAATCTCTGACGATAGACCTTGGTCACCTTGAGGAAATGGCGGAGGTGTCCGGGGCAAGGGTCCTGATGTTGAGCCACATGCGAGGTCATCAACCGGACATGGACACGGTCATGCGAATCGCACGGGACCGGGGCATCACGGTTGTCGAGGACTGTGCACACACGATGGGCGGTTCCTGGAGGGGCGTGGTTTCGGGGCGGCACGGGGCGAGCGCGTGCTACAGCACCCAAACCTACAAGCACATCAATTCCGGCGAGGGCGGATTCCTGGCAACGGATGACCCGGAGGTGGCGGCACGCGCCACGCTTCTGTCCGGGAGCTACATGCTCTACGAGCGTCACGGCGCCGGTCCGGATGCGGACGTGTTCGAGGCGATGCGGGATTCCACGCCGAACCTCTCGGGACGCATGGACAACTTGCGGGCGGCCATCCTGCGCCCGCAGCTCTCTGCGCTTCCCGAGCGCGTACAGCGCTGGGCCGACCTGCATGACGCGATGGAAGACGGATTGCGGGACCAGCCTCGCCTGAGCCTGATCGACAGGCACCCTGACTTGATCCGAGTGGGCTCCTCGTTCCAGTTTCGGCTGCCAGGTCACGAGGCATGCGAGATCGAGGCCTTCGTGGAACGTTGCGCGCGTCGCGGCGTTGAATTGAAGTGGTTTGGCGCCCCGCGGGCACATGGGTTCACGTCCACCTATCGCCACTGGGCGTATGCGGACGCGCCGGCCTTGCCGCAAACCGATCAGGTCATGGCCGGGCTCCTGGACATGCGCCTGCCATTGACGTTCTCGAAGGAGGATTGCGGGATCATCGCCAGGATCATCCGTGAGGAAGTCTCCGGCGAGCGAGTCTGAACTCCTGCTCCTGCCCATCGTGTTCCATTGTCGAACCCGGCGGCCTCGTCAATGGAAAGCGCAATGCCTGCACTGCTTGACGGGCGGAAACCGCGCGGCTAGGCAAATGAACGTTCCTTCACTTTCGGGAGCCTCAGATGTTCGGCGCGTCCATGCGTTTCGATCTTGGCGAGGACGTAGATGCGCTTCGCGACGTTGTACGGCGCTGGGCGCAGGAGCGGGTCCGGCCGATGGCGGTCGAGATCGACCGCTCGAACGTCTTCCCTTCGGAACTGTGGCGGGAGATGGGACAGCTGGGAATCCTGGGTGTCACGGTTGAGGAGGAATATGGTGGTGCGGGCCTTGGGTACCTGGCTCACACGATTGTCGTCGAGGAGATCGCGCGGGCATCCGCCAGCGTCGCGCTGTCCTATGGGGCTCATTCGAATCTCTGCGTCAATCAGATCAGGTTGAACGGGAGCGCTCGGCAGAAAGAGAAGTTCTTGTTCCGGCTGGTTTCGGGGGAACATGTAGGAGCGCTCGCGATGAGCGAGGCAGGCGCCGGTTCGGATGTCTTGTCGATGAGCCTTCGTGCCGAGAAGAGAAACGATCACTACAGGCTCAACGGCTCCAAGTACTGGATCACCAACGGGCCAGAGGCGGACACGCTGGTCGTGTATGCAAAGACCGATCCCGACGCCGGGTCGAAAGGCATCACCGCGTTCCTCGTCGAGCGCGAAATGGCCGGGTTCTCGACCAGCGCCCATTTCGACAAGCTGGGCATGCGGGGTTCGAATACGGCCGAACTGATCTTCGAGGACGTGGAAGTGCCGTTCGAGAACGTGCTCGGCGAAGAGGGGCAAGGCGCTCGCGTGCTGATGTCCGGCCTGGACTACGAGCGCGTGGTGCTGGCGGGGATCGGGCCAGGGATCATCGCGGCCTGCCTTGACGAGATCATGCCATACATGGCCGAGCGCAAGCAGTTCGGGAGGCCGGTCGGGTCGTTTCAGCTCATGCAAGGCAAGATCGCGGACATGTACGTGGCGATGAATTCGTCGCGCGCATATGTCTACGAGGTGGCAAAGGCCTGTGATCGGGGCGACGTGACGCGGCAGGATGCCGCCGCGTGCTGCCTGTTTGCGAGCGAGGCCGCGATGCGGCAGGCGCATCAGGCCGTGCAGGCGATGGGTGGTGCGGGCTTCATGAACGACCATCCCGTGTCCCGGCTCTTTCGCGATGCGAAGCTGATGGAGATCGGGGCAGGCACGAGCGAGATCCGGAGGATGCTCATCGGCCGGGAGTTGATGGGGCAAGTTGCGTGAAGCGGGTGATTGCCGAACCGCGAGCGCGGTCTCGGTTGCGGCGTCAACGACTGGAAGCGCCTTGTGCGGTGGCAACGCCACGTCCGCAAGCCTCAGCAGATCGGGCGATGGTCCTTGCCGCTCCTGCACGAGCCCACTTCTTCGATTCCCTTCGTCGGCATTCCGATCCGACCGGCTTCCCGGAACTGGTTGCCGGGCCCGTTCTCTGGGCACTTGGGGACGGCCGACGAATTCACCTGGCCACGTTGCCATGGCATCAGCTGCATCGCGCCATTCAGCACGTTGTGCTCTTGCACGACACGGTCCGAAAGGCGTTTGTCAGCCTGGCTCCGGTGCCTTGACCTTCACGGTCACGACTTCGGTGCCGTGATACTGCTGATGATGGACTGACGACGCGAGATGCCGCAGCAGCCGGAGCGAAGCCTCCCGGTCAAGCGATGCGCCGGTGACGTGCTCGCCGAGCTGGGAAATGCGATCCTCAAGGTTTATCTCTTCTCCGGAGGCGACGACGAATTCCAGTATGGCCCCGCCGTCTTCGCGCGCAACGGAGACGCGAAGACGGCGCGGCTGGCTGTCATCCTGATTCTCATGGAGCGTCAGGAAGGTCTCTTCACCTACGGCGTCAAGCCGCTGCGCCATGGCAGCGTCCCATCCGCTGCTCAGGGCGAACTGTCGCAGAAACGCACTGATCGGGCCAAGCGCAGTATCGTCGAACGGGACTTCCATGCGCCTGCGCCTGGGCTTTGCCGCGTTCAGGAACACGGTCAGCAGGATGGCCGAAGCGCCGCCGGCAGTCATGCCGTTCTGAAACAGGCCGCCGGCGAATTCCGCGAAGAATTCGGGGTAGATCGCGCCGTTCTGGAAGCCGACGCCAATCCAGAACGAAACGCCGACGACCACTCCCTTGCGATAGTCCAGCCCGTCCTGCACGACCATTCTCATGCCGACGACGAACAGCGTCGAAAGAAGCAAGGCCGCGTAGGCAGCCACGACTGGCCCCGGAATCGCGAGGATTGCCGCGAGCGACTTGGGCAAGATTGCCATGACGAGGAAGATGAGGCCAACGGCAACGCCGACGCGACGCGATGCCACACCGGTCAGCTCCGTCACGGAAATGCTGGTGGAATATGTCGTGTTCGGAATGGTGCCGAGCAGGCCGGAAAGCATGTTGCCAAGCCCGTCGGCTGCGACCGCACCTTCCACCGCGCGGTAGTCCACGGCCCGACGCTCGCGCCAAGAAACGTGCTGGATCGCCATCGAGTCGCCGATCGTCTCGATGGCCCCGACCAGGGTCACGATCACGAAACCCGGCAGCAGGCTCCAGAACGCCGGGCCAAAGTCCACGTCGAAGCCTGGCCATCCCCCTTGCGGAAGCCCGATCCATGCTGCTTGGGCCACGCGCTCCGCTTCGTAGATGCCAAACATCCAGGCGACCACCGAACCGACGATGACCCCGATCACCGGTGCCCACAGGCGCCAGACCCCGGTTGCGGCAAGCGCGATTCCGACGATCACCGCAATTGTCGCCGCCGCCGACAGTGGGGATGCCAGCTGGTGGGCATCGTCCGGCACCTGCTCCAGCATGCCGAAAACGATCGGCATCACTGTCACCGCGATGAGCATGATGACAGTGCCGGCCACGGTTGGCGTGAAAATCCGGCGCACCCAGACAAGTTGCGTGGCGAGAACGAACTGGATCAGCGACGAAATCACAACAAGCGTGGCAAGCAGCGCAGGGCCGCCCGCCGCGATCGCAGCAATGCTGACCGCTATGAACGCCCCGGAGGTTCCCATGAGGAGGACATAGCCTGCGCCGAAGCGGCCGACGCGAACGGCCTGGACGATCGTGCTGATTCCGCTGACGGCAACCACGGCGAACGCCGCCCAGGACAGGTAGGGATCATCTCCTCCGGCGGCGCGGACCACGATGGAAGGAGTGAGCACGATCCCCGCAATCGTGAGGAGCGCCAATTGCAGGCCAAGACCGAATGCCAGTGGCGTTGGAGGCTTTTCGTCCGCCTCGTAGCGAATATGCTTGCCGTCCTCGTCAATATTCATGCCATCGCCTCCAGGCACCCACCGCACAGACGTGCGCGTCGGTGGCGCCGTCACTCGGTTACACCGGTAACAGGACCCCAATCTCCTCGCGTGTCAAGCCGAGTCCGGCTTGCTCCGCCGAACGCGGTTGAAAGTCGCCCACGGTGACAGGAGAAGCTCCTTGCGCGATGCCGTGTCGCCATCCGGCGCGTGGCCTTCCGCCGTCTTCGACACTTGTGCCGGGGCCATGCGATCAGGGGCCGGGGTTGCAAGCCGGGTCGCGTCCGCAATGCCTTGAAGCCGCCGCAAGTCTGCACTTCGGTCAACACGAAGACTTGGAATTGGCCAGCCTTCCGATGCAGTCTGGCCGAGGGCCGGCGGGCCTGGCGGACGCAGGGACGGAATCAGAACCGGCCTCCGAGCGGGCGCGTGCCACCGGGTGCCGCAGCCGACGTGGGGCGGAACGCCGGCGCGAGTGTCGGAAGTGCCCGCCGAGAGCGCTCAGTCTTGCCAGGACTGCATTGCCAAGGGCGCTCATTGATCCTAGCCATGGCTCTCGGGCCCGCGTGGCGACCCGGGGCCACGAATTCGAGAATCCGCTACAGCCTGTTCAAGGACGAGATGACGCGCTTCACCGCAAAACGGCTGGGCACCAAGCCGATCATTCATCCCGGTCTCGCGCAGACAATCGGGACCAACATCAACGGACCTTCCGCAATTCGCGTGCCGGATTGGCTCAAGGCCCCGCTTGGTCGATACTATCTGTACTTTGCCGACCACCGCGGCGACCACATCCGCCTGGCCCATTCGGACAGGATTGCCGGCCCCTGGCAAGTCCATGAGCCTGGCGCGTTGCGTCTCGAGGACTCCGGGTTTCCAACCCGATCATCCGAACTCGATCCGCCGGAGCGGCTTCGGGACAGCGTCGCCACAGGCGACCTCCGCCCGCACATCGCTTCGCCGGATGTCCATGTCGACCAAGCTCGACGACAGATCGTCATGCATTATCATGGCCTTGAAATCGACTGCACGCAGACAACCCGGCGCGCGGTGTCCGGGAACGGCCTTGAATTCCGCGACCCGCAGCCGACCGGTGCGGACTTCTATGCCCGTGTCTTCGAGTGGCAAGGCGTGACCTATGCCGCGACACTGGCGGGCTGGCTATATCGCTCACCTGATTCCGGCCAGACGTTCACGGGCAGGACACGACTCGGCGATCCGGCCACCCGGCACGTCGCCGTCTTTCCATTCGGGGATCAGCTGTTCCTGGTCTTCAGCCGAATCGGCGATGCGCCGGAGCGACTTCTGATTTCGCGCGTCCTCACGACAGGGAGCTGGCGAAGCTGGCGGCTGTCGGACCCTCGGGAGCTTTTGCGAGCCGAAACTCCGTGGGAGGGTGCTGGGCAGCCAGTGTCGCCTTCGCACACCGGTCCGGCCGACGAACCGGTAAACCAGCTGAGAGACCCGCACGTGCTCAGCGAAGGCAACCATCTCTGGCTGTTTTATGCATGTGCCGGTGAATCGGGCCTGGCGCTTGCGCAGCTGAACCGCAGCGGATCGGACAGGGAGTGAATCTCTCGGCGCTCAAGTCCCGAGATTTCCGTCTGTACCTCGCCGGCAATCTCTTTTCGTTGAACGCGATGTGGATGCTTCGCATCATCGTCGGCTGGCTGGCCTGGGACCTGACGGGGTCGGCCAGCTTTGTCGGATTGATCGCGTTTGCATACTTTCTGCCCACCTTGTTCCTGGGCCCCTTCTTCGGCGTCCTGACCGACCGGTCGGATGTGCGCCGCGCCGCCATCTTGGTCCAGTCACTGTTCCTGGCCGCCGCCCTGGGCCTTTGGCTCGTTCAGCATCTGGGGATCCTCGGCGCGCCGCACCTGCTGGCATATTCCCTGGCCTCAGGCGTGATAATGTCGGCACACGGCCCGGTGCGGATGTCAATTGCGCCTAGACTGGTGACATCCCGAGACATCCCTTCGGCGGTCAACTTCACCTCGCTCACCTACAATGTCTCCCGCATGACCGGACCGGCGATCGGCGGCTGGGCGATCGTTCAGATCGGCGCCGGGCCGGCAACTCTCGCGACGGCGCTCTGCTATTCTCCGTTCCTGCTGGCATTGTCCATTCTGCGCGTCCGACTTGTGACTGCGAAGCCGTCGAAGCCTGGCTTTCTGGGCGATCTGGTTGAAGGCGCCCGAATCGCGTTCGGGGATTCAGGGATCCGGGCGGCGCTGGCCCTTTCGGCAGTCGCCTCGACATTCATGCTGGGATCGCTCGAGATCCTGCCGGTCATTGCGGATGGCGTCTTCGCAAAGGGGGCCGCAGGCCTTGGTCTCTTGACCGCGTCGGCCGGGCTTGGCGCGATCATTGCCGGTCTTGGGCTCGTGTTGATGCCGCTGGCGTTCGGCCGAAGTCGTCTTGCTGTCGCTGCTGCAGTCAGCATGTTCGGAGTCGCGTGCATGGCGGGCCTCGGACAGACTGCATCATGGCCCGTTGCAATCGGTCTGGTTGCTGTCACGTCGGCATCAGCCAGCGCGTCGGCCATTGTCTGCCAGTCGGAGATCCAGACTCGAATCGGCGACGAAACGCGCGGCCGCGTGATGAGCATTTGGGCCAGCGTCGCGATCGGCAGCAGCGCGATAGGTTCTGCCGGTCTCGGGATTGGCGTGGAATTCCTGGGCCTGGGCGTCACGCTGGCGAGCGGCGCGGCCGTTGCGGGCTTGCTGTTGACGGCAGGCCTTGTTCGCCGCCGCTGAAACTCTCGGACATGGACGAGGTCTGTCGAACTCGACTGACGCTGACAAACGCCGGAGCGGTCCGCAATCAATTGCGATTTCGGAAGTCCCGATCCTTCCCCCTGTGCCGAAGTCGGCACTTGGCACGAGCGAACGCGACCGGCGCCTGGCAGTGGTCAAGCGGAAAGCGCCCCACCCGTCTGAATCTGGCCTGGAAGTCGCGTGCCTCGCCTTCGACTCGCCGTTGAAGGACGCTTGGCGACAGGCGCCAAGTCTCGGATTTCGCTTGGCGAATTGCGGTTCGACGGGTTGAGTGTCGTCAGGTCGGCACGAGATTTCCCTTCAGCCTGTGGGACCGCGACCGGTCCGGCATCGGGCTTGCCGACGCCGGGCGCCAATGCAGCGCAGCATGTCGGCGGCCTTGCGGGCGGCGCGTCGGTCGCTCTCCTTGCCCGTTCCACGCAAGACGGCCGTTCCTCGAGTCCTGCATCCCGAAGCGGGCTTGGACCAACGGCAGGACCTGGGCCAGGAGCCGCAACGCACGCCCTGGTCCACGACTGCAGAGTGCGTCCATTACGTCTGGCACTTCAAGCAATGGCGGGAGACGCCCCTGAACGCATTGCGCCTGGTGCAGCGGGCATGGCACATTTGTTCCGGCGCAATTTGCCTGCGGGCTGCAACGTGATCTAGCTCAGGCACGTTTCGGTTCATCGCTGGAATCTTCTGCAGGTCACGGGCGCAAGCGAAACCGAACTGAGGCCAAGGAACGTGCGGGACAGGATTGAATGACGGGACGCAACGAAGTGATGCCCTATGTCCGGGAGGTTCTGGCCGAACAGGACGCCTATCGGAATGCAGGTCCGTCCGTGCTGCCCAGGGTTGTCCGTTCGGTCGCCGCACCAATTGGCCCCCTGACTGACAGGTTGATTCCCGCCAGCGCCGTCGAGGCGGCCATCCGGGGCGCTGACTGGGTTGCCTCGTCCTCGATCCGAACTGCGGCGATTTCCCATGATTTCGCGGATCTGGAGGCCTGCGACGCGGCGGCTGCAGATGTGCGCCGTTGGGCGCTGGGCTATGCGGTCACAGGTGGTGCTGCAACGGGCGCCTTGGGCGCGGCGGGACTGGCATTTGACATCCCGGCCACCGTCGCCCTGGCACTCAGAACAGCACGGCTCACCGGGCTCTGCTATGGATTTGGCGGTGTCGGAAAGAGCGAGCGTGTCCACATTCTCGATGTCCTGCAACTTGCCGGGGCGAATTCCGCGGATGAGCGTGACGCGACCCTGCAACGCCTTGCGGAGTCCCGTGCGCAGTTCGGCCGTGACGACTGGCAGAAGATTGCGGCCATGACCGGACAGGCGACCGGTTCGGTCGTGGCGATACAGAGGCTGGCTGCGACTCTCGGGGTCAATCTCTCGACCCGAAAGATGGCGCAAGTGCTGCCAATCGTCGGTGCGGTGATAGGGGCAGGCGTGAATGCGGCCTTTCAAGGTGACGTTGCGTCGGCGGCGCGATTTGCGTTCAGGGCGCGCTGGCTCGAGGTGAACGAGGGCATTGTCGAGGGCAGATTGAGCATTCCGGCGCCAGAGGACGCCTGAAGATGGCGGCGCTTGGCGTTCAGCCGTCGTTGCACCTTGCGTGGTTGAAGCGCGCAGAATTCGCGCCCGGGGCGCCTGCCGCGAAATTCGTTCAACATTGACCGCGGCCCGCACGGGCTGTAGGGAGGGCGCATTGACTGCAATCCGTGCGGAGATCGCCTTGGAAGATCTGTTGAGGGAGTACTTGCCGATCCTGGTCTTTCTCGTGATCGCGACCGGGCTTGGAATGATCCTGATCCTCGCGGCCGTCATCCTGGCGCCGAGCGACGCCGATCCGGAGAAGCTCAGCGCTTACGAATGCGGCTTCAACGCCTTTGATGACGCCCGGATGAAGTTCGATGTCAGGTTCTACCTCGTATCGATCCTGTTCATCATCTTCGATCTCGAAATCGCCTTCCTCTTTCCTTGGGCTGTCGCCTTTGGTGACCTCGGAGACGCGGCGTTCTGGTCAATGATGGTCTTCCTGGTGGTCTTGACGGTCGGATTCGCCTACGAGTGGAAAAAGGGCGCGATGGACTGGGAGTGATCCCTGCCCGCCGGCTCCGGGCGCAGCCGCCCTTCTTTGCGAGACGCACACTGACCTGCGATTCAATTCACGTCCCGGTTGCTGCGTTAGGTCGCGTTGACGCTTTGCGGGGGAGCGGATAAACCGCGCTCACAGGAGGTGCACCCATGAGCGTTGCCACATCGTCCAATGCCGCTGGTCCTGATCGCGACGTGGACGCACGTGAGTTCGCCCGGCAATTGCAGGACAAGGGCTTTCTTGTCACCTCCACCGCGGACGTCATCAACTGGGTCCGGACCGGAAGTCTCCATTGGATGACGTTCGGGTTGGCGTGCTGCGCCGTCGAGATGATCCACACGTCCATGCCGCGCTATGATCTTGAGCGCTTTGGCACGGCACCCAGGGCGAGCCCGCGGCAGTCGGACCTGATGATCGTGGCTGGTACCTTGACGAACAAGATGGCGCCCGCGTTGCGCAAGGTCTACGATCAGATGCCCGAACCTCGGTACGTGATCTCGATGGGATCCTGTGCGAATGGCGGTGGCTACTACCACTACAGCTATTCGGTTGTGCGAGGCTGTGACCGGATCGTTCCGGTCGATGTCTACGTTCCGGGCTGCCCGCCGACGGCAGAGGCGCTGCTCTACGGCATACTTCAATTGCAGCGCAAGATTCGCCGCACGGGCACCATCACGCGCTGAGGAGACTGCAATGTCCGCGGAACTCACCGAACTTGCAGCCGGGATCGAGGCAAAGCGGCCAGACTGCGTGCTCTCGCATGCAGTGGCATTCGGTGAGCTTACGGTCGAGGTCGCGCTGCCATCGTTGGTCGGCCTCGCGGAATTTCTGAAATCGGACAAGAGCTACAGGTTCGCCACGCTCGTCGACATCACCGCCGTCGACTATCCGGAGCGGGAGGCGCGCTTCGACATCGTTTACCACCTTCTTTCGATGCACCGGAACCGGCGCATTCGCTTGAAGGTCGCTGTGCACGAAAACGAGTTTGTACCGTCATTGACAGACGTTCATGCCTCGGCGGGCTGGTTCGAGCGCGAGGTGTTTGACATGTTCGGCATCCTCTTTTCAGGCCACCCCGACCTGAGACGCATCCTCACCGACTACGGGTTCCAGGGTCATCCGCTGCGGAAGGACTTCCCAACCACGGGGTATGTCGAGGTACGCCACGACGAAGAGCTGAAGCGAGTCGTCTACGAGCCCGTGAGGCTCGTGCAGGAATACCGCCAATTCGATTTCATGTCCCCTTGGGAAGGGGCGAACTACATCTTGCCTGGGGACGAACGCGCCGTGACTGAGGACTGAGCCATGCGCAGGACGTCTCGATCGAAGTGCGTTGCAAGCGTCCGGCAGGCCCGGCTTGCCGAAGCGGGCGTGTTGCTGAGCATGCCTGCACGGGGCGGGGCGACGTGGCGTGTCCGGCACGGCCTGCCGCAACGACCGGAAAGGGCGGCATGATGGACGGCAATTCTGACGATGCCCTGACCGGCGAAAAGAAGCTCCGGAACTTCAACATAAATTTCGGGCCGCAACATCCGGCTGCTCATGGCGTGCTGCGGCTTGTGCTTGAGCTGGACGGCGAAATCGTCGAGCGTTGCGACCCGCACATCGGCCTTCTGCATCGCGGCACCGAGAAGCTGATGGAAAGCCGCACCTACCTCCAGAACCTGCCGTATTTCGACAGGCTGGACTACGTGGCGCCGATGAACCAGGAACATGCCTGGTGCCTCGCGATCGAAAGGCTGACCGGCACGGAGATTCCGCACAGGGCGTCGTTGATCCGCGTCCTGTATTCGGAGATTGGGCGCATCCTGAACCACCTCCTGAACGTGACAACGCAGGCGCTGGATGTCGGAGCCCTGACTCCGCCGCTCTGGGGCTTCGAGGAACGCGAGAAGCTCATGGTGTTCTACGAGCGGGCTTGCGGGGCACGGCTGCATGCGGCCTACTTTCGTCCTGGCGGCGTGCATCAAGACCTTCCTCCGGAACTTGTTGACGACATAGACGGGTGGGCGGACGAGTTCCCGAAGGCGTTGGACGACATCGACGGCCTCCTGACGGAGAACCGGATTTTCAAGCAGCGCAACGTGGACATCTGCGTCGTGTCCGAACAGGAAGCCCTGGATTGGGGATTCTCGGGAGTGATGGTTCGCGGCTCGGGCATGGCATGGGACCTCCGGCGATCGCAGCCCTACGAGTGCTATGACGAGTTCGACTTCCAGGTTCCCGTTGGAAGGAACGGCGACTGCTTTGACCGGTATCTCTGCCGCATGGCCGAAATGCGAGAGAGCCTGAAGATCATCAAGCAGGCGTGCGAGAAGCTGAGGGCCGAGCCGGGTGACGTGCTTGCCCGTGGGAAGCTGGCACCTCCGTCGCGGAGTGACATGAAGACCTCAATGGAGGCCCTGATTCACCACTTCAAGCTGTACACCGAAGGGTTTCGCGTGCCAGAGGGCGAAGTCTACGCGGCGGTCGAGGCGCCCAAGGGGGAGTTTGGAGTCTACCTCGTGGCCGACGGCACCAACAGGCCCTATCGCGCGAAGATCCGGGCTCCGGGATACCTGCATCTTCAGGCCATGGACCATGTATCGAAGGGGCACATGCTGGCGGACGTGTCCGCCATCATTGGAACGATGGACATCGTGTTCGGGGAGGTGGACCGATGACGGGTACATCCCCGGCGTTCGTCCCTCGCAGACAGGATCAGGCCGTGAAGATCCGGCCTACGCGAACGAAATGAGGAACTGATGCTGCGACGCCTTCACGCCGAACAGCCGGAGAGCTTTGCCTTCACGCCTGCAAACCAGGCCTGGGCGGAACGCCAGATCGCGAAATTTCCGGAAGGGAGACAGGCCAGCGCCATCATCCCCCTTCTCTGGCGTGCGCAGGAGCAGGAAGGCTGGCTCAGCCGCGCAGCGATCGAACATGTCGCGGCGATGCTGGACCTGGCCTATATCCGGGCGCTCGAGGTCGCGACCTTCTATTTCATGTTCCAGTTGCAGCCGGTCGGAAGCGTTGCCCATGTTCAGGTCTGCGGCACGACCTCCTGCATGATCTGCGGGGCCGAAGACCTGATCGCGGTCTGCAAGAAGAAGATCGCCGCGTTCCCGCACAAGGTTTCCGAGGACGGAAAGTTCTCCTGGGAGGAAGTCGAGTGCCTTGGAGCCTGTTCGAATGCGCCGATGGCGCAGATCGGCAAGGACTACTATGAAGACCTGACTGTCGAGCGCTTGGCGAAGATCCTGGACGAATTCGCAGACGGCAAGGTGCCTGTGCCTGGCCCGCAAGGCGGTCGCTTCGCCTCGGAGCCGGTTTCGGGGCTCACCAGCCTCGACGTGCGGGAGGGCGAGACGCAGAGGCACAACGCGAGCGTTCATCTCGCGGTCACGTCGAGCGACACGGTCAAACGCATCGACGGGAACTAGACATGCGCGCGCCTGCCCGCAGTGCTGGATTTGACTGTGCCGACGTCATCAGGAAGCTGGCGCTGGCATGTCGCTGCCGCACGGGGATTCAGTCCTCGCTGCCGTGTTTGCCACGTCGTGCAGATGTCCGGATGGCCAAGACGCCCCCCAAGACCATGTTGGCTGCCCGTGACTGACGGTCGTGACATGGATCGGGCGCTGGCGCGTCAAGGGCGGATCGTCGCGCTCGTCATTGCACTCACGATGATCCTTTGGTTCGTGGCCCAGTCGGCGGGTGACTGGCTTGGCCTGCCAGGTCGATACGCGTTTCTGGTCGACCTGTTCGCCCTTGCGGGTTTTCTCTGGGCGCTAATCGTGACATGGCAGATTTGGCGCAAGCGGCGCAAGACGCGCTGACGCTTGGCGGCCAGTTGCAGGACGGAACGGGCAGATGCTTGAGGACAAGGACCGAATATTCACGAACCTTTACGGCATGCACGATCGGACGCTGGCCGGGGTGAAGGCGCGCGGACACTGGGACGGAACCGCCGCGCTGATCGAGAAGGGTCGCGACTGGGTCGTCGAGCAGGTCAAGGAGAGCGGATTGAGAGGTCGCGGGGGCGCAGGCTTTCCGACCGGCCTCAAGTGGAGCTTCATGCCGAAGGAATCGGATGGTCGCCCGTCCTATCTGGTCGTCAACGCCGACGAATCCGAGCCCGGCACCTGCAAGGACAGGGAAATCATGCGCCACGATCCGCACACGCTGATCGAAGGCTGCCTGATTGCCGGCTTCGCCATGGGTGCGCATGCCTGCTACATCTACATTCGAGGCGAATATGTTCGCGAGCGCGAGACGCTGCAGTCCGCGATCGACGAATGCTACGATGCCGGCCTTCTCGGCAAGGACGCTGCCGGTTCGGGCTGGGACTTCGACCTGTATCTTCATCACGGTGCCGGGGCCTATATCTGCGGCGAGGAAACCGCGCTTCTTGAAAGCCTGGAAGGCAAGAAGGGCATGCCGAGAATGAAGCCTCCGTTTCCTGCGGGGGCCGGTCTTTACGGTTGTCCGACGACGGTCAACAACGTGGAATCCATTGCCGTGGTTCCGACGATCCTGCGGCGGGGCGCCGACTGGTTCGCCGGATTCGGCCGACCGAACAACACCCTGTTCGCGGTCAGCGGTCACGTGAATGCCCCTTGTGTCGTTGAGGAGGCGATGTCGATTTCCTTCGTGGAACTCATCGAACGTCACTGCGGCGGGATCAGGGGCGGCTGGGACAACCTCAAGGCCGTCATACCCGGCGGATCCTCGGTGCCTTGCCTGCCGGGCAAGCTGATGCAGGAAGAGTGCATCATGGATTTCGACTGGCTGCGTGACCAGAAGTCGGGCCTCGGCACCGCCGCCGTGATCGTCATGGACCAGTCGACCGACATCGTGAAGGCGATCTGGCGCCTCTCGAAGTTCTACAAGCACGAGAGCTGCGGCCAGTGCACGCCTTGTCGCGAAGGAACGGGCTGGATGATGCGGGTGATGGACCGGCTGGTCACGGGCGAGGCTGAAGCCGAGGAAATCGACATGCTTCTCGACGTCTCGACCCAGGTCGAGGGCCATACGATCTGCGCCTTGGGCGATGCGGCGGCGTGGCCAATCCAAGGGCTGATTCGTCATTTCCGCGACGAGATCGAGGATCGGATCAAGGCCGCACGCACCGGCAGGGTGAGCGCTGTGGCTGCAGAGTGAATCCGCGCACGCGGCCGTGCCCGGTCAAGCTTCAACGCGTTCGCAAATACGGCCACGGGTTCCAGCGCCGCATCTTCAACAACGCCCATTCCATCCCGAACTGCGAACGGAGCCAACGCTGCGACGAGCGGACCTCGACCGAGATCGTTGAGTTCGCGGTCAACCCGGCCGCAGGAATTCGCTCTTCAAGGAGTCAGCGGTCCGACTCCGCCGACTTTGGAAGCCCCTTCATAGTTTGGTCTCGAAAATCCGGATTGTTGTGTTATCGATAACTTTTTTCTTGACAAATGCCGCCTCTGGCACAAACCTGACGGAACGTTGCGGATGATTCAACCCTGTGAGGCCGTCATGTCAGACACGCCCTTGGTAGAGATGCGGGGCATCACCAAGCGCTTTGGCGGCGTAACAGCGTTGTCTGACGTCGACCTTGACGCCTACGCAGGCGAGGTCTTGGCCATTGTCGGCGACAATGGCGCCGGAAAGTCGACACTCATAAAGATCCTCACGGGAGTCTACCAGCCAACGGCAGGCGAGATGTTCCTGGCCGGAGAGCCGATTTCCTTTGCCGGGCATGCCGAGGCCATCGCCAGCGGCATCGACGCCGTTTACCAGACGCTTGCGCTCGCCGATCATCTGGACCCACCGGCGAACATGTTCCTGGGCAACGAACTGACGAAGAAGGTCATGGGCGTGACCGTGCTCGACATTGCTCGCATGAGGACGGAGACCGAGCGCGTACTATTGGATCGCCTCGGCGTCACGCTGAAGTCCCTGGATTCGCCGACCGAGAGCCTGTCGGGCGGTCAGCGTCAAGCTGTAGCGATTGCCAGGGCCGTCTATCACGAGGACCTGCGGGTTCTGGTCATGGACGAACCGACTGCGGCCCTCGGCCCCCAGGAGACCGCCCGCACACTCAATCTTATCGAATCGAAGCTCTGAAAGCGCAAGGCCTTGCGATCATCTTGATCAGCCACTCGCTGGATGAAGTGTTTCAGGTCTCGGACCGCATTCACGTTCAGCGCCGAGGAAAGAGAGTGGGTTTGGTCAAGACCGCAGAGTCCAGCAACCAGGAAGTGCTCGGAATGATCATCGGTGCGAAGGAGGCCGCGTGATGGCTGCCGGTGACACCCATGCCGCCCAGACGCTGAACGAACGAATCGAACCTTATTTCGCGATCATCGGCCCGATGGCGATGATCCTTGCGCTGCTCCTCTTCATGGCGATCGTCGAACCCGCACGGTACTTTCGCTGGTCGAATGTCAACTTGATCCTCCTTGACGCAGCGCTCTACATGCCGATGGCAATGGCAATGACGTTCGTCATTACCCAGCGTGGCATTGATCTATCGGTCGGTTCGATTGCGGCGCTGTCCGCCATCATAATGGCGTTCCTGATCAAGCAATTCGGATTCTCGGTCTATTTCGCGCTGCCGATCGCCCTGGGACTTGGCGCGCTCATGGGTCTCGTCAACGGGCTGATCATCACCCGGTTCAATGTGCCCGATCTCATTGGCACCTTGGCGATGGACCTGGTCTATCGCGGCTTTGCGCTGGTGATCGCGAAGGGGCTTGTGTTGGCCCGTTTCCCGGAACTCATAACCGAAATCGGGCGCGGGCGGCTTCCCGGGCTCATACCGATACCGGTAGTCATCGGAATCGCGACCATGATCGCAGGCTATGTTCTGCTGCGCCGCAGCCATTTCGGTCGCTACACCATCGCCATCGGATCAAACCCCGAAGCTGCGGAACTGACCGGCATCGCGGTGAACCGCCACAAGGTCTATGCTTACGTTCTCTGCGGTGCCTGTGCGGCGCTTGCCGGGGTCATGCTCACCGGCAAGCTGAACGCAATCCAGGCTACCTCGGCACCCTACTTCAATCTCCATGTCATCGCGGCGGTCGTTGTGGGTGGTACATCGCTCTTTGGCGGCCGCGCGTCCATGATCGGTTCCTTCGCGGGAGTGCTGCTCCTGTCGATGATGATCAACGCGCTTGTGACGCTCAGGATCGAGTTCTTCTGGCAGTCGGTCGCGTCGGGCGTCGTGATCGTCTCGTCGGTGGCGCTCTATTCCTGGATGCAGAAAAAGGACCGTGACGGAGCGGGTGGACTGATCGCCGGGCTGATGACTTCGGAAGGCCAGAAACTGACCCGGCTTTCGGCCGTCATCATCGGCGCGCTGATCCTGCTCCTGGCGATTGGAGCAATCTTTGCCGGCAATCCGCAGGCAAGCGGATGAGCCGGTGTCATTGCGGGATGGTGCCACCGGGGGTGCATCCCCGGTGGCACCGCTGGTCCCGCTCTCATGCAAGAGGAGGAGAACCAACATGAGAAAACTAGCAGCAACCGCATTGGTATCAACCATTGCAGTGGCCGGGGCGGTCTGGGCCGCAGACGAACTTCCGCTGAAAGAACTGCCCGGGATCGAGGATCGCGACTACTGGATTCCAGGAGAGGTGAATGCCGAGGGCAAGCTAGAGGCCCTGCAGGCAGTTGTCGGATCCGCCGCAGTGCCATTTTCCGGTAGTCAGGACGGGCCAATCCAGATCGCGTTGATCTACCCTTCGGCGGATGTCTCGGATTTCTGGGCTCGCAATTACCTGGCCATGACCAGGCGTCTGGACGAGCTGGGCATCCAGTATGAGACGACCGAATTTGCCTCGCGCCAGATCGAGCACTCGCTACAATCGACCTACGCCAGCCAGGTGGAGCAGGACGCCGATCTCTATGACTACGTCATCTTTGGGCCGTCCGAACTGGCTACCCAGGCCGACAACATTTCCAAGCTTGCAGGCAATGATGGATTCACGACTTTTGTCTGGGCATTTCATACTCCACTCAAGTACCTGGAGAACCAGCCCGACGCCTGGTTTGACTTTTCTTCTGCCGCGGGTGCGCTGACCATGTGCGACTACATGCTCGGCCGTCTGGGCAATGACGTGACCATGGCGTTGAACCGCGGCATTCCCGGGATCACGGACAACCAGCGCTCGGGCGACTTCAAGGCATGTGTCGAGGAGAAAGGCAACTGGACCACAGTCTACGAGCACTATGGCGAATATCAGCGTGAAGGCGGCTTCGAGGGAACCTCCCTGATCATGCAGGCCTATCCCGAAGCCACGATAATTCACAATGCGAATACGGCCATGGCCATGGGCTCGGTCGAGGCACAGGTCGCGATGGGCAAGGAGAAGGAGATCTTCTCGACCGGTTGGGGCGGAACGGGACTCGAACTCGACGCGATTCGCGCGGGCACCCTCGACGCGACACCGATGCGCATGGGTGACGATGTCGGTGCCGCGACTGCCGAAGCCATAAGGGCCGACATGGAGGGCCGCGCAGATGACCTGCCGCTGGTTTTCCTGGGCCGGATCACCGTGGCGCATGATCAAATGAGCGCCGAGGAACTGGACGCACTGCAGACGGAGGCGTTCAGGTTCTCCGGTGTTGGCGCCCTGGAGCGCTGACACGCTGAGCCGGCCCGCACGCAAGCGGGCCGGGCCTACCGCGAAACGGTAGAACCCGAAATTCGCAATGTGGGTTCGATATGCGAAACCTTCTTCGCGGCGGCACCTTCGGTGGCGTCGCGGAGCAAGGCGACGAGAAGTTCTCCAGTCCTGCTTCCGATCGCCATCGAATGTGCGTCCATCGTCGTAAGGCCGGGCAGGGCGACCTCGGCGATGTCGTACGCCCCGAAACCAGCGATCATGACTTCGTCAGGCACCGAAACGCCGCGTCGCTGGCATTCTGTCAACGCCCCGAAGGCGGCAAGGTCAGAGACGCAGATGACGGCGTCTACCGGCTGTTTGGCGTCAAGCACTTCGACCATCGCCCGGGCACCTTCACGCATCGAAATCGGCGGCGAACCCAGAGAAATCAGCCGATATTCGAGCCGCAGCCGTTCTGCCGCCGCAACGAATCCGCTTCTCCGGTCGGCGCCGCGGGTGTCGCCCTTGTCGTCTCCGCCGATGAAGGCGAGCCGCTGCGCGCCTGCCGACTGCAGGTGGTCGACCATCCGACTCATCGCGTCCGCGTTGGAGAAGCCGACCGTATAGCCCACTGGCGACTTGGGTATGTCCCATGTTTCAACCACCGGAATGCCGGCGCCCTTGAGCAGCCGCCGCGCGCGATCGGTATGGCGCCCTCCGGTCACCACAATTGCTTCGGGCCGCCGCCGCAGGAGCTGTTCAATCAAGCGCTCCTCTTCGTCCACATCGTAGTTCGTGTAGCCGAGCAACACCTGCAAACCGGCCGCCTGCAGGACTTCGTTGAGGCCACGTACAGTGTCGGCGAAGTTCGAATTGTTCAGCGAGGGAATGGTGATGGCGACGAAGCCGGTTCGTTGCGATCGCAGGTTGGACGCAGTGCTGTCGAGGACATAACCCATTTCTTCGGCGCTTTGCAGAATCTTCTTGCGAGTTGCCTCGCCGACCGAAGTATCCATTCGGAACGCCCGCGATACGGTCATCGGGGAGACACCGACGGCTTTCGCGACGTCCGCCATTTTGGGTTGTTTTGGCAAATTGGTTCTCTGGTCTTTATCGCTAACATTCCGTTTTCGGGGAAGGCTGACCATATTGCAAGCGTGTTGTAGCACTTTGCATCTATCCGATCCTGACGACACGTTTTGTTCCGGAATGTCTCGTGCATGGATTGCCGGGATTCCGGTTGGATTGGCGCAGGATCTTCTTGGCATTACCCGACATCACGCAACCGCGGTCTCAGTAACCCATGAGAGCGCGGATTCGAGCGACAGTTTCTGGATCAGGTAACACGTTCTCGGCGTGATTGCAGATCTCGGTGACCTGCGCTTCGCTGTTCAGCCCAACGATGACGCTGGCACAGTTGGCCGACATCAGCGGGAAGCGGATTGCAAAGCGGGTCATGCCGGAACTCGCTTCCGGCACCATGACCGCGAGACGTTCACGGGCACTGAAGGCCCGAAAATACTTCTCGCTGGCGAGGCGGTGCCCATCCGGCACGTCGCGTTGGGATGCAAATCGGTCGGTCAGCACACCTTCATAGAGCGGACGAATTGCAAGAAACCCACGCTCTTCCCCTGCAAGCCTCTCAATTACCGGTGACATCTCCATCTCCAGAGGGTTGTAGTAGGCGATGAGTGCCTCTTGGGCCGGATGGGCCATCGCTGCAGCGGCGCTTTCGGGAAAGTAGGGAAAGCAGGCCAGGTGCCCGACTTTGCCCCGATCGCGCAAGCTCTCAAACTCCGCCACGACACGGTCGTGAATTTCTTCGAGACGCGGCAGCCTGTGCGCTTCGTCATTGGGTCGGCACCGCCACATCCACTGGACCAGCGCGATACGGTCGGTGCAAAGATCCTTCAAGGCCTCGTCAATGCGGCGCTCCAGTTTGTCCGCATCAAAATCATGGTCGTCCCAGTCCGGTACCGGTGCCTTGATCACGTGCAGCAAGTCATGGCGGGCAGGGTGATCCTTAAGAATGTCGTGCATCATCCAGCGGACGCCATATTCATAGCTCGAATGGATGAAATTTACGCCTCGCTCAAGCGCCGCCGCGAAGGCGCGCTTATGTTTTGGCAAGTCCGGGTCGCTACGGTCTTGCGCCGCTCGCATGGGTCCGTAGCAAATGACCGATACGTCGAGATCGGTGCCTGCCAGTCTGCGTCTGTCCATGCTTTCGGGCCTCCTCCTAGATCGGCTTTGACATCGTTTCGTCCGTCTTCGTGTCAAGCGCTGCTCGGCCCATCATCGTGATTGCCTGCAAAAGGAGAAGGACACCACCGATCGGCACGGACAGCCGGGCATATGACACATAGAGGTAGCTGGAGGGGCTGACTTGACCACGGCCAAGTTCGACGAATTTTATGCCGTACCTGATGAGGTAGACCGCGAAGAGCGCGACGATGGCCATCAGGAACACCGTGTGAACACGGCGCATTCGGCGAGACATCGTGTTGACAAGAAGATCGACCTCGAGGTGAAAACTCGCGCGCAAACATACGGACATGCCGACAAGGGCCACGTAACCTGACAAATAGACTGCAATTTCCTCCACCCAGGGTGCCGGGAATGGAAGCACATAGCGGATCAGAATCTGCAGAATCAGCATTGCCAGAATGCCAAGCATCGCCAAACCCATAAACCAACGGGAAGCGGTGTCGACAAAGCCGGTGGTTCGGTCCCATAGCGCAAAGAGAGTGCGCAACTGCATCATCGCTTGAGACCTCCGAGTTCAAAGAATCTTGGAAGCGCCTCGGTCAGCGGCGGAAACATTAGGATGACGACGGCGAGTGCGACCTCCAGCAGGATTACCGGCCACATATACCTCATGATCTGAGCAATGGTCACTCGACCGATCAGGCAGGCGGTAAGGATAGCGCCCCCGACTGGCGGCGTCAGGTGGCCAACGCCCAAGACGATGATGATGATTATGCCTGTATGCACCGGCGAATAGCCAAATTTGTAGAAAATCGGGATGATTATCGGACCGAAGAGTAGGATGTTGGCAGTTCTGCCGACGAACATTCCCGCTATCAAAAGGACGCCAACGATCATTGCCAAGATCAGAAATTGGTTTGACGTGAGGGCGAGAAGCGCATTCAGGACGATTTCGGGAATGTTCTGGATTGCGACAATGTAGGAAAAAGACAGGGCCACGCCGGAGATTATCAGAACGGCGGCGGAGGTCACCGCCGCACTTACGAGGATGGGGCCAAGGTCACGAAGCGTGACAGTGCGGTATATGAACATTGTCGTGACAATCGCATAAAGAACGGCGATTGACGCGGATTCGACGGTTGTAAAGATGCCCCCGAAAATACCGAAAAGGATTATGACCGGCATTCCTAATGGAACGAGGCCGCGGTAGAAGGCATGGGCCAATTGGCGGAAACTGGCTCTCGGGTGCTTTGGGATCTTGTATTTCCGCGTCATGAAATAGGCGCAAACCATGTAGGCGGCGGCCATGAAGGCCCCGACCGTAATCCCGGCGCCAAAGAGGGCTGCCACGGGCACTTTGAACACCGCTCCATAAACAACCATGACAATGCTCGGCGGCAAGGTTGGCGAAAGGGTTGCTGACTGGGCCGTAACCGTTGCCGCATAGGCGCGCGGATAGCCTTCCTTCTCCATCGCCGGCATCATCGTCGATCCCATTGCGGCGATGTCTGCCTGGCCAGAGCCCGATATTCCCGCAAAGAAGACGCTGGACAGAATGTTCACCTGCGCTAGTCCGCCCTGCAAGTGCCCGACACAAGCGCGTGCGAAGTCCAAGAGCCGGTCAATCAGCGCGCCTTTGACCATCACTTCTCCCGCCAGGACGAACATGGGGACAGCTAGGAAAGTGAAGGACGTCACGCCGTCGAACAGGCGCTGGTTGAGTATGATCAGCGTCGACTCGCGGCCTGTTTCCAGGTAATGGGCCAAAGTCGAAAGACCCATTGCCGCAAAAATCGGCAAACCAATCAGGACGCCGACAATCAAAATTGCAAGCATGATTGGTGCGACGAACATCGACGGTTCCTATAGACCTCAACTGCAGAAATGCACAGCCTCCCGATTTCATGAAAACCGGGAGGCTGTCGTTCACAAGATCCTCAGTTGAGCTCTGCGCGAACTCTTTCAAGCGCGGAAATCACGAAAGATGTGAATTCCGGATCGACATTTTCTTTGACGAAATCCTGTCCCACCGGATAGGCAATTTCCTGCCAGGCACTGATTTCTTCGCTCGTAAGCACCGTGATGTTTGTTCCCTTTTCCTTTAGAGCCTCAATCGCGGCGAACTCCTCGGACATGGCAGAGCCATTCTGCACGATGATCGACAGTTCGATAGCCTCGTGCAGGATCTCCTTGTGCGAATCCGACAGGCCTTCGTAAAACTCGTTATTCGCAAGATAGGCCATGTATGAGTAGCTGTGCCCGGTGAACGAAACATGGTCGAGAATATCGAGATGTCCATTTCCGACAGCGCCGGAGAGGCTTCCTTCAACCCCGTCAATCAAACCTGTCTGCAACGCCTGATTGCGCTCTGACCCTGAGAGACCGACCACGCTGCCAACGCCAAGACCCTGCCAGACGGCGATGTTCAAGGGTCCGGGCGGCACGCGGAGCTTTACGTTTGCCAAATCTGCGGGCGTGCGAATCGGGCCGGCTTTGGTGTAAAGGTTTCGCACGGAATTCTCCGCCGCACCAAAGAATCGGATCCCATTGCCGGACGCTTCCATCAGGTAGTCGTTGACGAAGGCGACAAGCTCCTCGTCTTGCATCAGGCGGTAGAATTCACGGCGCCCTTTGAAGACAAAGGGTGCGTCAAACAGCTGAAAGTTAGGTGCGATGCCGTTAAGGCCGTGGACGCCCACAACATAAAATTCAAGCTCGCCCAGCTTGAGTTGGTCGACCACATCTCGGTCGCCGCCAAGCGCACCATGGATGACGCGGTTGACTTGAATGTCGCCGCCGGACTTGCCCTCGATCATCGCCTCGAAGGCAATTGCTGCGGTGGTTGAACTCGGATTCTCAGAATGGGCGTACGTCATCGTGACCGACTGAGCCGAAACTGCCGATGCGAGACCTACGCTGATCATTGTTGCGGCAAGAGTCATTCTTCGAAGAAACATCAGACTTCCCCCTTTGATGATGCTACAGTGACATTAGACCGTGAAATCCTCCAATGTTAACGATATCATGTCAGGTCTGCGGCGATTGTCAATGAAATTCTCCCGAGTTTCGCTGCGTCTCATGGAATTCTACGGTTCGCTATCATGTACCCGCTCAAAGACACTCGGGCAGATACCACCACAAACTTTAGAGAGTAAATCATAAGATGTTGATTTTATTATACTATTTGTTCAAAGCCATATAGAAATGTGACGAAAAGGCTGCTTAGCGCGGCCAGTCCACATTGCGGATTTCGATTAGCTGGCACACAACGTCGACCGTCTCGTGAAATGTGCCGTTCACCCTCATGTCTGCTTCCGGTTCCGCATTGCACGGCAGGCATTCAGGTCGGACGATCTCGACTGCTCAGGGTTTCGGACTTGGCCAAGCCGCTATCTTCCATTCCAATTCGATTGGCATCATCAGTATAGACGGCCGCGCCGGATTCGGCAGTAACAACGAAAAGCAGGCTGGATTCATCGACGACTCGGACTTAGCGGTGATATCCGCTCTTGCCGAGCAGCTGCCTCGGCGTTCCGCTCTTCCCGAGACGCCGGATCAGCTCGCCACCTCGCTGCGCCGGTCGTGGGCGTCCTTGCGGGAGCGCTTCGTGCTCCACGACTCCACCAGGCGACGGCCCCCGTGACGGAAGACGCCGACCTTCAGGTCGCTGCCGGGAACGCTGCGGTAGCGGGAGACGTCGAGAACGCGCCCGGTCAGGACGTTCGGCAGGTTGCGCAGCCGGGCGCCGACAACGAACCGGCAGCCCTGCGCTCCGAGCCCGTCCAAGTTGCCCTTTCCGACCATGCCAGCGTCGGGGACGATTACCGCCCAGACAGTCTCGGGATGCATCGTGCGCAGCGTCGGGGTGAAGCTGTCCGCCACGCAGTTGTTGCCCCGGGAAGACTTCGTAGCCGAGCGGCAGGCCACCGCCCGCCATCAGCGTGAGCTCTCCGTTCAGCGCCTTCTGCGGATCGCCGGACAATGGGCTGTCGACCCAGCGCAGGGTGCGCCAGGCTAACTGACCGAAGCGGCTTCCGCCGCCGAGCCCGCTGGGCGAGCTCCCTTGGCGACCGGTGCCTGGACCCTCTAGGCATTGAGATCAAACACAGTAAGTATGTTACCGGTGTCTGCAAGCCCAGGGCCGATGGCACCGCCCATTGCACCCGCACCGATGAGTGCGATTTACTTGGTCACCGCATTCTCTCCGTGATTTTCGCCACCAGAGCGTCGACCAACTGGTCAAACGGCTGGTCTATGTCTGCGGTGATTGCCGGTTCATCCGAACCTGGCGATTCGGCCGATACCGGTAGTCATTGGAATCGCGACCATGATCGCAGGGTACGTTCTGCTGCGTCGCAGCCGTTTCGGCCGCTACACCATCGCAATCGGTTCAAACCCCGAAGCTGCGGAACTGACCGGCATTGGGGTAAACCGCCACAAGGTCTACGCCTACGTGCTCTGCGGCGCCTGTGCGGCTCTGGCCGGGGTCATGCTGACCGGCAAGCTGAACGCCATCCAGGCAACCTCGGCACCATATTTCAATCTTCATGTCATTGCGGCGGTCGTCGTGGGTTGCACTTCGCTCTTCGGCGGTCGCGCGTCCATGATCGGCTCCTTCGCCGGAGTGCTGCTCTTGTCGATGATGATCAACGCGCTTGTGACACTGAGGATTGAGTTCTTCTGGCAGTCAGTCGCGTCGGGCGTCGTGATCGTCTCGTCGGTGGCGCTCTATTCCTGGATGCAGAAGAAGGACCGTGACGGAGCAGGCGGGCTGATTGCCGCGCTGATGACATCGGAAGGTCAGAAACTGACCCGCTTCTCGGCCGTCATCATCGGTGCGCTGATCCTGCTCTTGGCGATCGGAGCAATCTTTGCCGGCAATCCGCAGGCAAGCGGATGAACCGGACTAAACGCGGGATGGTGCCACCCGGGGTGCATCCCCGGCGGCACCATTGGTCCCGCACTCATGCAAGAGGAGGAGAACCAACATGAGAAAGTTAGCAGCAACCTCAGTCCTGGCAACCATGGTGGTGGCCGGGGCAGCCTGGGCCGCGGACGAACTGCCGCTGAGAGACATGCCGGGGATCGAGGATCGCGACTACTGGATTCCCGGAGAAGTAAATGCCGATGGCAAGCTTGAGGGCCTGCAGGAAATCGTCGGTTCCGCCGCGGTTCCTTTTTCTGGAAGCCAGGACGGGCCAATCCAGATCGCGTTGATCTACCCATCGGCGGATGTCTCGGATTTTTGGGCTCGCAACTACCTGGCCATGACCAAGCGTCTGGACGAGCTGGGCATCCAGCATGAGACGACCGAAATTGCCTCGCGCCAGATCGAGCACTCGCTGCAATCGACCTACGCCAGCCAGGTGGAGCAGGACGCCGATCTCTATGACTACGTCATCTTTGGGCCGTCCGAACTGGCCACTCAGGCAGACAACATTTCCAAGCTTGCGAGCAATGACGGGTTCACGACTTATGTCTGGGCATTTCACACACCACCAAAGTACCTCGAAAACCAACCCGACGCCTGGTTTGACTTTTCGTCTGCCGCGGGTGCACTGACCATGTGCGACTATATGCTCAGCCGTCTAGGCAATGACGTGACCATGGCGCTGAACCGTGGCATCCCCGGGATCACGGACAACCAGCGCTCAGGCGACTTCAAGGCATGTGTCGAGGAGAAGGGCAGCTGGACCACGGTCTACGAGCATTATTGCGAATATCAGCGTGAAGGCGGTTTTGAAGGAACCACCTTGATTTTGCAGGCCTATCCCGAAGCCACGATCATTCACAACGCGAATACGGCCATGGCCATGGGCTCGGTTGAGGCTCAGGTCGCGATGGGCAAGGAGAAGGAGATCTTCTCAACTGGCTGGGCCGCAAAGCGGCCCTCCCGGCGCAAATCGGGCAGAAAACGGCGAATCTTCGGGCGGCAGGCATGAGAAACGTCATCAAGTTGCAGCCGGAACTCGGCGAGCTCGTCCTGCGCGTGGAGGAGGCCCTGCCCGCGCTGGCCGCGAACGGCGCGAGCGCCTGGACGATCAAGGAAATCAACGGCTTCCTGGCGCACGCCTTGCGCCAGATCGACCAGGTCGACCGCCGCCTGCTCAGGGGCGAGACGATCCCGCAGCAAGAGAAGGTGTTCTCGATCTTCGAGCCGCACACGCGCTGGATCTCGAAGGGCAAGGCCGGATGTCCTGTGGAGCTCGGCGTTCCCGTCTGCATCCTGGAGGACCAACACGGCTTCATCCTCCATCACGAGGTGATGTGGAAGGGCACCGACGTCGACGGCGCGGTGCCGATGGTCGAGGCCGCGCAGGAGAGCTTCCCCGACCTTCGCGCGGTGAGCTTCGACCGCGGCTTCCACAGCCCGGAGAACCGCGTCCGGCTCGACGCGCTGCTCGACTGCAACGCGCTGCCGAAGAAGGGCTACATGAACAAGACCGAGCTGGAGCGCGAACAGGAAGCGGAGTTCGCCGCGATGCGGCGGCGGCATCCTGCGGTCGAGTCGGCGATCAACAACCTGGAGCACCGCGGCCTCGACCGCGTGCTGGCGCACGGCGCGAAGGGCTTCGCCCGCACCGTCGCCCTCTCCGTCGTCGCCCTGAACGTGCGCCGGATCGGCCTGCTGCTGCGCCGGAAGGCGCGGAAGCGCTCACGCCGCGCCGCCTGACGGCGGCCCCTCAGAGACCCGGAAACTCCGCAACCCGCGCCGCGCGGGAACGGAGGCCCGTGCGCCGATAGCGGCGGTCGTCGTCGAAAGCCGGCACGCGGCGAACGGAGAGCCGTCCGCAGACCGGATCCGGCGTGGTTCGCCCGTGTCCGGCGTCCGGTCAGGGCCGGAAACGCAGTCGGTCGGCGCGAAAACAGGGGCGCTTTCTGGCGGACACTACCTTCGACGCAACACCGGGGAGATAAACCGGCATCTGGCCGACATCTCTGCCGCCGTCGCGCCCGGGCGCCACGCGGTCCTGGTCCTCGACGGGGCCGGTTGGCACCGCTCCAAGGACCTGGAGATCCCCGACAACGTATCGCTGCTACGCCTGCCGCCCTATCCCCCGGAGCGCAAACCGATGGAGATCGTCTCTTCGTTCATCAAGAGCAACTACCTGTCCAACCGGGTCTACCCGACCGTCGACGATGTCAGGCATGCGCTCGAGAGATGCTGCGACCTGTTCATCGGGGAGCCAGGGCGAATCGGCTCGGTCGTGATCAGTGCATATGCGAGCGCCTTCACGCGAACCAGCGTCGCTGACGACGTGCAACAGGCCAAGACTTGATGGAATAGGTACAATAAGGTCGATCCAAACTGAGATGCTCGGTCAGCGAAGCGATCTGCTGCGGCGTTGCATCTTCAGGCAGACGCGCGTCGATCGGGTTGCCTGTCAAGTGACTTGGGCTGAAGACGATGAACGTGATCACGAGCAGCGTGACACGCATCTGAAACAGCCGAATCAAGAAAGGGCGATGCATGCAGTCGGCTCCAACGCTGGTTGGAGTCGGGGTGGCGGGGCCAGCAAGGCCCCGTCCGGTTCATCATGCGCATTATCCCGCGGGCATTATAGATCCGAAATGGCTGATTCCGACCGATGTTGTGCCCGGGAATACCCATTCGGCCACCGTTTCGGGGTTCACAATCACCTCGGCCGAGATGCTGGCCAGTGGCGCCACGGCATATTGCTCAAACACACGAGTGAAGATGCCGCCGGCCAGTTCATCGCGTTCTGCAGGGTCGATTGATGCCATGTATTTGGTCATCAGCCCTTCGATGACCTCATCCTCGTAGTTGTTGCGCGGGGCTCCTGCTGCCGAATAGTAGTTCCTGATGCCGACAGCGCTGGGCTTAACCGGCAAGTTGCGCATGGGGTGGAACATCTTGGCCTCGCGAGCCGTGCGAAGTCCGCCAAGGCTGGCCCAGTCCATCTCAACGATCTCGGTCTGGAATCCCGCCTCGTCCAGGAATACCTGCATCAGTTCTGCCATTGCAGGAAACTCCGGGTTGCCAGCCAGTGTGGATAACAGAATCGGAATCACGGGGTTCGAGAAATCGTCCGGGTAGCCTGCGTCTTCCATTAGGGCCTTCGCCTTCGCGAGATCATACCCATACTCGGCTTCGAACCGTTCGGCCAGTTCGGGGACGTAACCCTCGTGACGCGGGTCCATGCCAAAAACGGGAAGTATCTCGGCACGGCCGTCGTACAGCACATCGATCACTATCTGACGGTCTATTGACCGGTTGATCGCTTCGCGAATTCGGATGTCTAGCCAGGGTAGAGTTTCATCCAGTCCCTCGTAGCCTGGCAACAGGAACGTGCCGTTGAACAGCATCGTCGTCTGATTGGACGCATTGGTTGATGGGATTGCCACAAAGCCCGCGTCCAGCGCATCACCCTGAAGCTCGCGCGGCAGGATAGCTATATCCACTTCCTTTGCCAGAAGTTTCGCAAGCGTCGTCGCGGGCTCCGAAACGAAAAGCAGTTCAAGCCGGTCAAACTGCGCATCCTCGCCAGACCAATGATCTGGAACCTTCTCGAAGTTCAGGCCTTGGCCGACGTTTCGTTCGGCATATTGAAGGTTGGCGGTACCTGCTGGCTTGGCGTCGTAGCCCTCAAGCCCCTCGGCATCGAATTGGGCCTTGGAATAGATAACCAGCGAGCCGCGACCACCATGCACGAACAGAAAATCGACCTGCGGGGCGGGTAACGTAAACTTCACCGTATGATCATCGATCGCCTCTGCGACAGCACCTTCCAACTGGCTGATTCCATTCAACGTCGTATCCGGTCCCGTGTGCAGGGCAAGACTGTGCACAACATCTGCAGCTGTCACTGGCCCCCATCCGAAGTGAAACTGGGCCTGAGGCTTCAGCTTGAAGGTCCACTCCAAGAAATCGTCGCTGTGTGTCCAGCTTTCGGCCAGACCACTATTGTCATAGGCGCCCGAAACAGGGTCGTGGCCGACCAGCCCCAGCATGGATGGACCTAAGGCGAAATCGCCGGGTGTGTTCCAGTAGCGGTTCGTTTCCACTGCTGGCGGACTCATGACCAACTTGACGGTCTGTGCGTAAACAGGGACCGCACCGACAGCGCCAATCGCCATCAGTCCCGTCACCACCATTCTTCCTAGATTAGTCTTGAACATAGCATCCTCCAGATGTCAGTTGACTTCACTCGTCAGTGAACGCCGTGTCGAGGCTATTCCCAAGCGTCCAGCAAACACGCAAAACGCAGAATGTGAAATTTCGTCGCGACTATCTGTCTGGGGTTAACGATAACGTACACTAGCGACTGGACACTTCATGTCAACAAGCCATTTGGTCTCTCTCAGTTCGTCGTCCGTCCTGCATCAACGATGCGCACCCTGATTCTGGGTGTCCCGCGGTATCGAGATCAAGCACGGTCAGTGTGTTGTCAGTGTCGGTAAGCCGGGAGCATATGGGACCACCCATTGTCCCGGCACCGACAAAGGAACTCTTGGGGTCACGATGTTCCCTCCCTGACTTTCGCCACCAGCGCGTCGACCAGTTGTTCAAACGGCTGGTCGATGTCTGCGGTGATTGCCGTTTCATCCAGACCTGGCGCCTCGAGCGTGGCCAATTGGCTTTCGAGCAGCGAAACGGGCATGAAATGTCCGGAGCGCTTCGCCATGCGTTCTGACAGCGTTTCCCTGCTTCCCTCCAAATGTAGGAAACAGACCGGCTCACCCGCCCTTTCGCGGATGATGTCGCGATAGGCACGTTTCAGCGCGGAGCACCCGATGATGACGGACCCGTCAATTGCGGCGAGACGCTGGCCGACACTGGCCAGCCATGGCGCGCGGTCGGAGTCAGTAAGCGGTTCCCCGCGTGACATCTTCGCGATGTTCTCGGGCGGGTGCAGGTCGTCGCCATCGATGTAGCCTATGCCCAGCCTTTCGGCGACGGCAGCGCCGACCGAACTTTTGCCGCAGCCAGACACTCCCATGACCACGAACTTGCCGGTCAAAGGCACGCCGTTATTCCGCCGTCGACAAACAGGGTGTGGCCATTGACGAAACTGGACGCGTCGGATGACAGGAACGCTGCCGCGCCGACCAGTTCCTCGACCTTGCCCCAACGGCCCGCAGGTGTGCGGCTCTTCAGCCAGGCGGAGAACTCCGGATCGCTCACCAGGGCTGCGTTGAGGGGCGTGTCAAAGTAGCCCGGTGCGATGGCGTTGCAGTTAAGCCCATGCTTCGCCCAGTCCGTCGCCATTCCCTTGGTCAGGTTGGCTACCGCGCCCTTTGTGGCGGTGTAGGGCGCGATGCCGGGACGGGCAAGCGCGGTCTGCACGCTGGCGATGTTGATGATGCGTCCAGAGCCGCGTCCGATCATGTGCCGTGCGCAGGCTTGGCCAACATTGAACGCCGTCACGATGTTGTTGCGCAGGAGCATCTCGAACTTGTCCGCGGGGAAGTCCTCCAGTGGCGTGCGGTGCTGCATCCCTGCATTGTTGATCAGGATGTGTACTGGGCCACTGCTGCACTCATGGCGGTCGATCGTCGCTCGGACCAGGTCACTGTCGGTGGCGTCGAATGCCAGCTCGTGGACGTCTGCGCCACCGGCTCGAAGCGTGTCCGCAGCCTTGGACAGCTTTGCCGTGTCGCGCCCGTTCAACACGATCGCCGCGCCGAATTCGGCGAGCCCCTTTGCCAGGGCGAACCCGATCCCCTGCGAAGACCCGGTGATGAGCGCGGTCTTCCCGCTGAGGTCGAACATCGCTGCGCCAGTGGTCATCATCTAATCATCCCGCAGGAAACCCCGTCCTTCAGGGCGGGGAGGAATGCGGGCTCCCGTGTTCCGTGCATCGTTGTCGTCTCCTCTTTCCGTGACGTGTCGATGTGATATCCGTAGCCGTCGGCGCGCTGGACGACGCGGCAGTGCCGGTGCGAGATCCCCTGCACCGTCCCCCGCGCCGTCTGGACGTTGAAGGAGCCTGTCCGGCGCACCGCGACGCGGCCCACGTGGACACCCCTCCTCTTGCCCGAGGGCACGGTCGCGCGCACGATGTCCCCCGTGCGGAAGCCTCGCACGGACTTCTCCGCCATCAGGTGGCCGACGGGAAAGCCGAACCGGCTCACGCGGGTCCGCGCGTAGGCGCCACGGCCCATGGCCCTGATCGCGAGCACGCACTGCCTCCAGCCCTTCAGCGCCGGCGTCTCGCCGACGCAGGCGGCGTCGAGGGCATGCGACTTCGGGATCCCCAGCCGCGTGCGGTTGAACTTCGTCCGCCCGCCCGAGGCGCCGGCGACGGGATGCCCTGTCCGCCTCAATGCCTCGAACAGGACGCGGCGGGTGGCGTTGACCGCGGCGGCGGCGAAGAGCGGCGCTTTCGCCTGCGCCAGCACCTTCCGGAGACGTTCCGGACGCCTGGCCAGAAACGCTTCCACGGGCTGTGCGCCCTTGGCCTGGTTGCAGGACCGGCACGCAAGGGCCAGGTTCGAGACGCGGTCGGAGCCGCCCCTTGCCTTCGGACGCACGTGGTCGACCTGCAGCGGCACGTTCGTGGCGCCGCAACAGGCGCATTTCCGTCCCCACTTCTCGAGCAGGCATTCCCTGACCTCGTAGCCGGCGAGGGTTCCTTGCTGGCATTCCGCGCCCGCGATCTCCGGGTTCTCCAGCGCCTGGGTGTCGAACCGGACGACCTCGCACGCGATGGAGGTCACGGGCGCGAGCCTGCGCAGCCGCTCCGTCCACGAGGCCACGTTGTCGACCCGCGACTGCAGCGAGGGCGGGAGCTTCCTGCCGGAGCGCCGGTTCAGGAACCGCTTCTTCCGGTAGCGCAGGTTTGCCGAGCGTCGCCGTCTCCGGTAACCGGCACGTTGCCGCATCGACTTGCGGATTCTCTCCCCCCTGTGCGTGATCTCGGCCAGGAACAGGACCTCGCCGTCCTTCCGCACCAGCGCCAGGCCGGTGGTCTTCGCGCCGGGATCGATCTTCGGCCCGATCTCCTGGGTCTCTCCCCCCACCCGGTCCCGGAGACGGATGGTGAAGGGATGGAGCCGCACCACGACTGCGCGTCCCTTGTCCAGGAGCTTTCTCGCCCGGGCCGGGTGGCACGGCATCAGCGGGTCACCGCACCGGTCCAGGACGAAGACGCGGCTCACGCCGCTCTCGGGGTCGCTCGCGCTTCCCCGGTGACGCCGGCCGAAGCCGGTCTCCCCTCGCACAACCTGACCACCCGCATCACGATCCGCCCGTTTGCTTCCCGATCGGTCCACCGGACCGATCGCCGCAAGCGGTTCGGAGACAAACCGTGCCCGACCCGGCGTGTCTGCAGGCGAATCTTCAAGAGCCCGGGACTGAGGAAGCATCCCGGGGTTGGTCTTCAACGCATGGTTCAGGGTGGATTGGATCACAGTCTCCTTTCCTGTGCTGGTCAGCATGGGCTCTCGGAACCTTCGTTCCTCAAGCCCCTCCCTTCAGGGAGGGGTCGCTGACCGGCTTCCTATCTTTTGACTCGACAAGACGTGTCTCCTCCGTCTATGTTATCGATAACACGCGTGTCAACATGAGAAACGAAATGCCGAAGCCGGAAATTCTCCAGGTTGGCCCTTATCCGGAGTGGGATCAGGTTCCATTGGACCAAGCCTATACAATGCACAGGTTCTTCAAGATGGCCGCACCGGAATCATTTCTGATTGAGTGCGGTCGTGCAATACGTGGCATCGCGACGCGGGGTGAACTGGGTGCGGACCGAAAGATGATAGTTGCCTGCCCGAATCTCGAGATCATCTCTGTCTACGGCGTAGGCTACGATGCGGTCGATCTCGATGCATGCCGGGAACGCAACGTGAGGGTGACCAACACTCCGGACGTCCTGACCCACGACGTTGCCGATCTGGGTGTTGCAATGATGCTGTGTCAGGCGCGTGGCATGATCGGAGCCGATGCATGGGTGCGCGGCGGGGACTGGGCACGGGAGGGCCTCTACCCGCTGAAACGACGAGTTCACGAAGCCAAGGCAGGAATCTTGGGGCTTGGGCGCATCGGCCGAGAAGTTGCACGCAGACTGGCCGGATTCAACATGGAAATCGCCTATTCCGACATTGCGCCAAAGGACTGCACGCAAGACTGGGCCTTCATTGCCGATCCAGTTGAACTGGCACGCTACTCCGATTACCTTTTCGTGACGCTGGCCGCTTCGGAAGAGACGCGCCATTTCGTGGGCCGCGAGATGATCGAGGCAGTCGGTCCTGAAGGCATGGTGATCAACGTCAGCAGGGCATCCAACATCGACGAAGCTGCACTGCTAGATGCGTTGGAAGGCGGTGCGCTCGGTTCCGCGGCGCTCGACGTGTTCGAGGGCGAACCCGAGCTGAATCCACGCTTCCTGAAGCTCGAAAACGTCCTTCTTCAGCCGCATCACGCCTCGGGCACGGTTGAGACCCGGAAAGCCATGGGCAAGCTGGTGCGGGACAACCTGGCTGCGCACTTTTCCGGCCGACCGCTCTTGACGCCCGTACTTTGAGAGCTTGATGAAATCGGTCGTCATCCACTCGGCAAAGGATCTTCGGATTGAGGACAGGCCCGCCGAGGAACCCGGCGCGGGCCAAGTAGAGATTCGCATGGCCGCCGGAGGCATCTGTGGATCCGACCTTCACTACTACAATCACGGCGGATTCGGATCCGTTCGGCTGAAGGAGCCAATGGTGCTTGGCCACGAAGTTGCCGGGCACGTCACCCGTCTTGGGGAGGGCGTGACCAGTCTGCGAGTCGGACAATTGGTAGCGGTGTCGCCTTCGCGCCCCTGCCATGGCTGTGCCTATTGTCGCGAGTCGAGGTACAACCAGTGTCTCAACATGCGGTTCTACGGTTCGGCAATGCCGTTCCCGCACATTCAGGGCGCGTTTCGGGAGGTGTTGGTGGCAGACGCCACGCAATGCGTCCCCGCCGACGGGTTGTCCGCAGGCGAGGCCGCAGCGGCAGAACCTCTGGCCGTCTGCCTACACGCCGCTTGCAGGGCCGGCGACCTCCTGGGCAGGCGCGTGCTTGTCACCGGCTGCGGGCCGATCGGACTCTTGTGCATCCTCGTTGCCCGACGGTCGGGTGCGGCAGAGATCGTGGCAACTGATCTCTCGGACTTTACCCTGCGCATAGCCAGGCAGAACGGCGCCGACAGCACCGTGAATGTCGGCCAGACGCCGGAACGGATGGCCGCCTACGAAGCAGACAAGGGGTATTTCGACGTGCAATTCGAATGCACCGGTGTTGCGCAGGCGTTGACCGGTGGAATCGCGGCACTGCGCCCTGGCGGGATCGTGGTGCAGCTAGGACTCGGCGGCGACATGCAGGTCCCGGTCCAGACCATGACAACGAAGGAGATTCAGTTCAGAGGCTCGTTCCGTTTCCACGAAGAGTTCTTCACGGGCGTCGAGTTGATGCAGAGGAACCTGATTGACGTAAAGCCGTTGATCACTCACACCGTTGGGCTTGATGACTCGGAAAGCGGGTTTCAGCTCGCCTCCGACCGGAGCCAGTCCGTGAAGGTGCAGATCGCGTTCTGAACGGTCACCGATCGCGTTTCGGCGATTCGTCCTCGTCTGCGCCAATTGCGGCCAGCGCCGCTCGCACAACCGTCAAGTCCTGCTCAGGCGAGCCGGACCCGACGCCGATCCCGCCAATAAGCTCGCCGTCAATCCGGATCGGCAAGCCGCCGGCGAGCCCGGTAACCTCGCCACCGGTGGCCGCAGCGATATGCGGCCGCGCCGCTTCGGGGACCGCTGTGCTTGGGGCGCCGATCGAGGCCGCCGTCCGCGCCTTCGCTCGTGCCGACCTCCGGCTGAGAAACTTCGAGCCGGTCATCCGAATCTCGCCAAGCAGTTCACCGCTGGCATCCACGATCACGATGCATTGCGGCTGACCGACAGCCTCGGCCGCCTCCACCGCGGCGCCCAGCATTTTCAAGGTGGCGCGATGGTTCAGAATGCGCGCGCATGCAGTGAATTCCATTGACCGGTCTCCCCTGTTAAGTTGCAGTTCATTGACGCTTTCGAATGGTATCGATAACAGCCACGCCTGAAAAGCTGGGAGTCGCAAAATGTCCTTCTATGAATCCCGCAGTCCCGAATTCGCCAGCTTTGTTCTGGGCAACGCACCGGTCAAGCAGCTGGCCACCGGGTTCGACTGGGTCGAGGGGCCGGTCTGGTTCGGCGATGCAGGCAGCCTGCTGTTTTCCGACATCCCGAACAATCGCATCATGCGCTGGACTCCGGGCAGTGGCGTCACCACTTACCGACAGCCGTCGAACTACAGCAACGGCCATACTCGCGACCGCGAGGGTCGGCTGGTCTCGTGCGAACACGGCACCCGACGGGTGACACGGACCGAACACGACGGAAAGATCACGGTCATTGCGGACTGCTTCGAGGGCAAGCGGCTCAATTCACCCAACGATGTGGTGGTGAAGTCCGACGGCACGATCTGGTTCACGGACCCGCACTACGGGATCATGACCGACTACGAGGGCTATGCAGCGGAACAGGAACTTTCTTGCAACCTTTACCGCGTCGACCCGGCCACGGGACACATGGACGCGATGGTGACTGATGTAAATTGCCCCAACGGCCTGGCTTTTTCGCCTGACGAATCTCGGCTGTACATGGCCGACACCGGACGCATGTTCAGCGATGATCCACAGCACATCCGGGTCTTTGACGTTGGCTCTGACGACAAGTTGGCTGGCGGTGACGTATTTCACGTGATCGATCCGGGCTGTTCCGACGGACTGCGTATCGACGTCGACGGGAATCTCTGGTCCTCCGCCGCCGACGGCGTCCACTGCATTTCCCCGAACGGCGATCTTCTGGGCAAGATCCTGGTGCCCGAACTGGTCTCGAATGTCTGTTTCGGCGGACGCGCAAAGCACCAACTCTACATTACGGCGACCACTTCACTCTATCGTGTCACGCTGAACCGAAGAGGGTGCCAGCACCCGTGAAGTCTGGACGTGATCGGGGGCTGTCGTCCAACTTCCCGAAATGCGGTGACCCGCACTGATCCTGAGCGCCGGTCCTTGTCGTCCTGGCTGCTCCGCCGCCAGACCACCCTGTCCGTGCATGCCCGGCAAGCCGGACATCCTGGCTTGCTTGGCGCGCAAGGTGGCGGTCGAGTTCCGGAAGGCCGCAGCAAAAGGCCTTTCGGTCGTGCCGACCTTCCGACGGCTCGATGACCGGCGCGTCGATCTCGATCAACGCGAAACACGGCTCCTGGCGTGGCCCTCGTGGCCCGCGTTGAGCCGGTCGTTGGGCGGCGGCGGATCGGTCAGGACATCGAAGAGACGCATCGCGTCTGACATGTCCGGGGCAATCCGGATTCCTGCGGATCCGCTTGCGCGATCCAAGGTGAATTCGGTCCGACCCGTCCTGCGGGGCCATGCCCCGCTCCGCCGCCTGGCCAGGCGGCGGCGGTCCCGTCACAGGAATGAACTGCGGAGGGGACCGGGGGCAAGGGACGGTTTTTCCACAGGAATCCACGTCCAACTTATCCACAGCAACCTCCCGGTTCCTTTCTGATTCTCGGAAGATACGAGGTGAAGCGTTGGCAAGCGGCAGGCGCGGGCCGGGCTATGGAGCCCCAGCCATTCTGCCCGTGTCGGGCGAATCTTCAGGGTTCACTATCCCTGGCATCCCCTCTTTGGCAGCGAAGTGCAGGAGCTGAAGCGGGAACGGCACGCCGCAGGTGTTTTCCTTCGTGTCTTGAGTGCGCCCGGAGAAGAGAGGCTGATCCCGGCCTGGATGCTGGACGAGGTCTCCTGCGCGCACATGGAACTCGGCGAACCCCGGGCATCTCTGCCCGCGCTCGCCGACCTGCACCACATGTTGATCGGATTGGGATTCAGGCAAGGATGTCGGGAAAGCGCCTGCGATTCCCGAAAGGAGAACACCGATGACCGCCCTTCCGACCCCGACACGCCCGCCACGCACGGTCCAGCTGTCGCTGGCCCTCGACAACGACGAGCTGCGGCCGCTGGATCCGAACGAACGTGACCAGGTGACAAGGCATCTGGCAAGGCTGCTGATCGAGGCGGCGGGCCTCGGTCGAGAGGGGGACAGGGCCGATGACGTCTGACCTGCTTGCCGACACGGTACTCAACCGCAAGGCGGTGATCTACGTCCGCCAGTCCACCCCCCAGCAGGTCGTCAACAACGTGGAGAGCCGGCGGCGGCAATACGAGCTTGTCGCATCCGCCCGCAATCGTGGCTTCCGCGAGGTGGAGGTGATCGACGACGACCAGGGAACCTCCGCGAACGGCGAGGTCCACCGGCCCGGCTTCGAGAGGCTGTGCACCGAACTCTGCGCGCAGCAGGTCGGTGCCGTGTTCTGTTTCGACGCATCAAGGCTCGCTCGGAACGGAGCGGGTCCATGATGACCACCTCTCTACCTCATTGTAAATCAAGCATTCCTTGGCGCGCGCCCTGTGCCGGCGGAATGTCCTGCACGCGTTCGGGCAGCGCTGCGGCGTCGATCACCCATGGCGCGCCCTTGCAGGCCTGGCGTGCGGGGATCGCGCCGCTGTCGATCAGCCGCCGCACAGTGCTTTCGTGCACCGACAGGCGCTCCGCCGCCTCTGCCAACGTCACCTCGTTCCGCTCCCGCATCTCTCCCTCGCGATGGACCGGGATGCCGTGCGTGGACCTGAACGCCTTCAGGCGCGCCAGCGTCCAGCTGTTTCCCTGGCCGGTCTTCTTTCCGGCCCGGTTGAGGAAGCCCGCGATCAGGCGGTCGGGCATGACCCTGGCAAGCTCGCGGACCAGGTCCACGGTTTCGGCTCCCGCCACCATCCTGTGCTCGCCGGACCGGTTCTTGCGCACCCGCAGCTCCGTGTGGCTGCCGCCCTGCCAGTGAAGGACAAGCCCGACGACGCCGCCGGCAATTGTGACGACGATTTCCACGAGAGCCGCACGCAGAATGCGCTTGCGAAGTTCCGGCGGGGCCGCCTCGTGCCGCCAGGCGCGTTCAAGATCGGCGCCCATCGACAGCCAGGCCGCCCTGTCGTCCGGCGACAGTTCCTGGCGATGCGATTGCGCCTGCACGCGCGACACCCGCTCCTCGCACGTCTGCACAGCCTGGAGGCGGTCATTCCACAGCCGTTCCAGGTTGTCCGCGACCAGGCGGTTGTCGGGATTGACCGCTTCATAACGCCAGCGGGCCTCGTCGGCACGGAACCGGGCCTCTTCGAGCGCCCGTTCCGCCTGCAGAACGGTCTCCGAGGCCGCCGTGTTCGCCTCCTCGATCGCCAGAAGCGCCGCTTCCACGCCCTGTGGCGCAACGGCGCGGATCACCGCGTCGCCGACGGCCTCGTCGACGCGCAGGGCACCGAACGACACGCACCGTTCGCCGTCCTGGTCCTCGTTCCCGCGGCACTTGTAGCGCGCGCTGCGCTTCCCCCGGTAGTTGACCTGGAGCTTGCGCCCGCAATGGCCGCAGCGCAGCAGGCCGGCGAGGAGCCCGGTGCCGCCGCGAACCGCCCCGCGCGACGTTGCGAGGGAGCCGGCGTTGTCGGCGATCATGCGCTGGTTCCGTTCGTAGTCATTCCAGCTGATATAGCCGTCGTGATGATCCCGGATCAAGATCGGCCAGTCCTCCGGGTTGCTCCGGAGTTCGCGCGTCGTGCGCCTGCGGCCGTCGGCGAGATCGGTCCGGACGATGCTGCGTCCCCACACGTAGGCGCCCGCGTAGACCGGATTCGCCAGCATCTTCTTGATGGAGTTGTAGACCGGCGGCTTCCAGACCACTTCGCGGCCTCGCGGGCCGTGCCGGACCGCGGGAAGGTCGATGCCCTCCTGACGGAGCCACAGGTGCACCTGGCGCCCGCTCCCGAACGCGGCGAACTTCCTGAACACGAGGGCGACGGCGTCGCGCACCCGCTGGTCGGGGTCCATCTCGATCCGGTCGTTCCCGACCTTCACGTAGCCGATCGCGACGGTCGTGAACATTTCGCCGCGCTCGGCCTTCTGCCACTGCGCCTCCCGCGAGCGCTGGCGCAGCACCGACAGCTCGAGCTCGTAGACGGACCCCTGGAGCCCGAGCTGGAAGCGGTCATGCGCAAGACGGGGATCGTAGACCGTGTCCCGGTCGCCCAGCAGGCAGCCGACCACGGCGCAGAACTCCAGAAGCGTATGCCACTCCCGGCCGTTTCTCGAAAGTCTTGAAGCCTCGCTGGAGAGCACGATGCCGACGCCGCCAGAGCAGACCGCGGCGAGCAGCCTCTCGAAGCCGGGACGCTCGTCGCCGCCGGCCGACTGGCCGAGGTCCTCGTCGATCACCTCCACCAGGCTCCAGCCCAGGTCCCGGGCGCGGTCGGCGAGCCCGTACTGAAGGCGCTGGCTTTCGAGATTGTTCTGGACCTGGTCGCCGGTCGACTGCCGGACATAGACGCAGGCCCCGCGTGACAGGTGCTCCGCAGTGATCTTGGGATCATGCATCGTCATCGCCGCCTCCCCTCCGCGTCGCCGACGGATGCCCCGCCGTCATCGCCGCCGTGACCAGCGCCGCCAGAAGCGGCAGCAGTTCCTTCTGCGTCGGCGCCGGCAAGGGCGCCTCCCGGGCGAAAAGCTCGCCTTGCATCGCTCCGTGAATCCGTTCCATCGCACTCTCCTTTCCCTGAAGCCGGGAGCGCCACAAGAAACGCGTCGATGGATTCGCGCAATGCCGCCAGGCTTCGCAGGGAGAGCTTCGGATGGTCCTCGAGTTCGATCCCGGCCGCCTCGGGCGTCGTCATCCACTCCGGAACCTGGACGAGCGTTCCGTCGGGACGCTCGACAATCAGGAGCATCCCGTCAGACCGCCTGTGGTGCCGCCGAAAACGCACGGAAAGACCGGCCAGGGGATGAAACCGATAGTGAACCGTGACTTCGTCAGGGGAAAAACGGGCAGTATGGGACTGCCTTGAACGGACGGGACTGGCACCAACTCCTGGAGTTGTGCGGCGTGTTCGACGCACGCGTCATTGACCTGGAAGGCGTCTACGATCCCAGACACCCGAACGATCGACTTTTGTTGGGAATGAAGGGCTCGGTTTTCGAGTTCGAGAGCGGGATCATCCGTGCCCGGATGCTCGGGGCGCTGCAGGAGAAGGCACGTCGCGGCGAACTCCGCATCAACGTGCCGGTCGGGTATGTCTGGTACCGCGAGACGGCCGGCCCCGTCCTCGATCCCGACCTGCGGGTTCAGGAGACCATCGGGCTGATCTTCGCGCGGTTCCGCGAGCTGGGCAGCGCGCGGCAGGTCACGATCAAGCTCCGGGAGGACGAGATCCTCTTCCCGTGCACGTTCGGCCAGGGAACGGTTCGGGAATGGCGGCAGCTCACCTACAGGAACGTCGTTACAATATTGAAGAACCCATTCTATGCGGGCGCCTACGCCTGGGGAAAGACGGGCCAGAGAACTTCCCTCGTCAACGGGCGGCCCCGCAAGAGCTCCGGCCACGGCAAGCCGGTCGAACAGTGGGTCTTGATCCGGGACCACCACGACGGTTACATCGACTGGGCCGAGCACGAGCGCAACCTGGCCCGTCTGGCGGCCAACTCGCACGGCAAGAGCGGCGGATCCAAGTCCGGGCGAGGCGGCCGGGCGCTGCTCGCGGGACTGCTGTCTTGCGCTCGTTGCGGTCGGCGCCTGCAGGTGGCCTATTCCGGCGGCTCCACGGGGCGAGCCGTCTACAAGTGCAGGCAGGGCTTCGGCGAAGGGAAGCCGAGCTGTCAGGCCATGGCCGCGAAACGCGTCGACGCCGCAATTGCCGCCGAGGCCGTCCGGGTGACGCGGCCATTGGCGGTCGAAGCCGCGCTGGAGGCGGAGCGGATGCTTGGCGAGACACTGGCGAAACAGCGCAAGGTGCTGGAACTCGAGCTGCAGCAGGCCCGCTACGATGCCTCGCTCGCGGAGCGCCGCTACGCCGCCTGCGATCCCGACAACCGGCTGATCGCGGCGCAGCTCGAGACGCGCTGGGAGGAGGCGCTCCGACGGGTCGCGGACTGCGAAGCCCGCAACCGGCCGGCGCCGGAGCCAGCCACGGACACGCCGGACTTCACGAGCCTCGCCGACGATCTCGAGGCCGCCTGGAACGCGCCGACGACCACCATGCGCGCGCGCCAGCAGCTCCTGCGCACCCTGATCGCCGACATCGTCGCCGATGTGGACAAGGCCGCTCGCGAGGTGGTGCTGGCCATCCACTGGCGAGGGGGGCGGCACTCCCGGCTCCGGGTTCCGATGCCCGCGCCGGGGCGGCACGACAGGATCACGCCGGAGGAGGCCGCCGACACGATTCGCAGCATGGCCGGACATTGGTCCGACACCGACATCGCGGCGGCGTTGAACCGCATGCGCGTCACAACCGCCCACGGCCACACCTGGACTGCGGAACGCGTCAGGCGATACAGGTGGGAGTACAGGCTTCCCTCCCTGAAGACCGGGGCGGGAGGCGACGAGATCCTGACCCTGGCCGAGGCCGCGGACAGGCTCCGCGTCAGCCGCCACGTGATCCGGCAGATGATCAGGCAGGGTGTGCTTCCGGCCCGGCAGGCCGTTGCGAAGGCCCCCTGGCGCATAAGGGCCGTCGATCTGCAGGACGAAGGGGTGGCCGCCGCCGCGGCCAAGGCGGGAACTCAGCCCTCGTCAGGGGCCTCCCAAAGAGAATTGCCAATGTTTTCAATCGACTCAGAAGGAGACTCACAATGAAACAAGCTACATCGAGCTACGAAACCTGATGCAACCGGAGTGCCGAGGCTGTCAGACGGGCCGAAGGCAACATCCTCCGAGCCGTTTCGGTGAGGCGAGGAGGGGCTCCGCGGGGTCTGAGAACCACGGCACGCGTCGAAGCAGTCCATCGGGACCTGGGAGGCCTCGATGTCACCCCGGGCATTGAGTCGGGGTCGCCAGAGGAAGGGAATTCCCGTAGCTCTGGATGCACGGCATCGAGGAGTCAGACTCGGTCATGGTAGTGATGAAGTACGCGAACATGAGGGGTTGCGACACCCACGGCGGAGTGGATGGAGCGAAGGGCCGGGGCCAACGGAAGGGCAGGGCGGCAAAGCACTCACGGAGCACAGAATCCGACACTGGGTGTCACATGCGTCGCTCGCTCACGCAGTCCGTGTGCGCCGTCTGTTTCGGCGGCAAGGCGGGCTGACGTTCGACCGAAGGCAGGAGCCGGATGCGTTAGCGCGCACGTCCGGACCCGCGCGGGGGGACCGGGGCAACCCGGTTCCCTACCGCGATAAGTTGTCAAATTCACTTCCGTCTTGGCACTGACCTTGATCGTTTCTGGCTGTGGCGCAGGCGGGTGGTTGGGCGGATTCTTCGGTGACGACGGAACGGAGGCCGGCCTGCAGTATCGTGCAAGCCTTTCGCGAGCGGAGGACCCACGCAGATTCAGGGTGAGCGAAACTGCCAGCGAGGCAACCGTGGACGACGTGCGGGAGTCTGCACGAATGCCGGCGACGCGGTTCTGCCTTGAGTCCTACGGCGGTTCGGATGTCAACTGGGCAACGGACCCTGCCACAAGTGATTGGGCCTTCTTCCGGGACGGAGAGAACGGCGAATTCATGGTGTTGTCCGGGCGTTGCACGGTCCGCTGACCGAGGCACTCGGCCCTGCGCGGATTGGACCGGAGGATCCACTCCACGAACGGCGCACTTCAGTACGGTGCCCAGAAAGGGATTGCCTGCAAGGGTCCGCAGGCTCTTTGGATGTGTCCGGCAGCAAGGATTGCGCTGAATTCGGGTCTTTGGATTTCCGGAATACAGGATCCGTCTTCCATTCGGTCCCAAGACCAAGGCTCGCTCTCGTTGCGACGAAATAAAGGCGGCGCACGCGTTTCGAGGTTGAATTTGGGCAGCATCAACTGGCGCAGACAGCGGACGAAAGCTGCATCTGACCTCTACCAAAGACGCTCGCTTGCGATCCTTGCGCCTTGGCACAGCGTTGCCAGCTTTGCCCAGACAATTCGAGGCTCTACCTCTGTCTTGTAGGTCGCCTGGGAGGAGAAACCGCAGTCGGTACTGGCTATGACATTCTCGCGTCCGACGCGTTCGGCAAAGCGGAGTATGCGTTCGGCGACATAGTCCGGGTGCTCGACGACGCTTGTCGCGTGGGTGATGACGCCGGGAAGGATGAGCTTGCCGTCAGGCAGCTTTACATGCTCCCACATGTGGTATTCGTGCTCGTGACGCGGGTTGCCAGCCTCGAAGGAATAGGCACCGGCATTCACGCGCAAGACCTGATCGATCATGTCGGGCAAATCCGGTTCGTGGACGCGTGGGCCCTGGTTGATGCCGTAACAGGTGTGGAAGCGGATGCTCTCTGCAGGGATGCCCTTGATCGAGTGGTTCACCGCGTCGACATACATCGCCGCTTTGGCAAGGCGCCCTCTCTCGTCGAGTCGGTCATCCATGTAGACATGCGGCAGGAACGGATCGTCCACCTGAAGAAGGAATCCAGCGTCGACAATTGCGTTGTATTCGACTGCCATCGCATCAGCGAGCGCGAACATGTACTCTTCTTCGGTTGCATAATACTCGTTGTATCCCACGCCGGTGACGGCTGCGCTGGGCATGAAGACCTCAGCCACATCGCGTCCGGAAGTAGCCCGGTTCAAGAGATCTATGTCGGTGTGCAGCGCCTCTTGTCCGACGTACTTGACCGGACCTACGCAGCACATTGGGTCCGGTGGCGCGATCGAGCCGCCATGGTGCGCCCTATGGAAATACTCCTTGTAGTATTCGGGAAAGGCAGCGCATTCGTGCCGGTAGTATCCAAGGTCGGCACCGGGCCTTGGCTCGAACCCCTCCAGCCGGTCATTCACGTAAACCGCGTGGCCGGGCTTGGACATTTCGCCGTCGGTTACGATGTCGATGCCGGCATCCACCTGCCTTGCGACCATGTCGGACACCGACCTGTCCAGCAGGCGTGCGAAATCCGCCAGATCAATCTCTTCGCCATCAAGCCGGGCCTTCAGCATGTCCAGGAGATCATGCGGCCTTGGCAAGCTGCCAACGTGGGTGGCAAGGATCCGGTCCGTGCTGCGTTTCATCTTCCTGCCTCAGAATTTCTGATAGACGGTGCGTTTCTGGAGGTATCCATCGATGCCGTGGACGCCGTCCTCGCCCCCCAGCCCGCTAAGCTTGTGGCCGTTGTGATAGCCTTGAATGTAGCCGATGATGCCTTGATTGAGGAAAATCGTGCCGACCTCGAGGCGCTGAATTGCATCCATGTAGATCGAAGGGTTCTGGGTCCAAAGGTATGCCGACAACCCATCGGGGCGCGTGTTGGCCGTGTCCAGCGCCTCTTCGTAGTCGCCGACACGTACGACGGGCAGCACCGGGCCAAAGATCTCTTCCCTCACCGCCGTTGTATCCGATGTCGCGTTCAAAAGGATCGTCGGTTCATACCAGTTCCCACTTTCAAAGCCCTCTCCATGCGGACGCTTGCCACCGACGGCAAGCTCGGCGCCTTCCGAGATGCTCTCCGCGACGATCCGTTCTACCCTTTCAAGCGCGGATCTGGTGGTGACGGGCCCCATTCCTGCATTGGTCGCCGGATCGCCCGGCCTGACCTCGGACACGCGCTTCATCAGCTTCGCGACAAACTCGTCCGCGACAGGTTCTTCGACCAACACGCTTTCGCTGCAGATGCAGACCTGGCCGGCATTGGCGAAGCGCGCGACCACTGCAGCCTCGACGGCGGCGTCCACGTTTGCGTCCTTCAAAACGATGAAGGGTGCGCTGCCGCCAAGTTCGAGCGAAAGCGCCGTGATATTCCTTGCCGAGGCCTCGGCGACGGCCTGTCCGGCACGAATGGATCCAGTGAGCGTGATCAAACGCACCGTCGGGCTTGCCACGAGCGGCGCACCGACTTCCGCTCCCGTGCCTGTCACCATGTTGATCACGCCGGGAGGAAGGCCCGCTTCTTCGACAATGCGGCAGAAAACGGAGGCGGTCACAGGCGTCGCCTCATGCGGCTTCAGGATCATCGTGTTGCCGGTGACAAGCGCAGGCCCCGCCTTTCGGCCAATAAGCGCAAGCGGGTAGTTGTAGGCGCAAAGTCCCAGCGTCACTCCGAAGGGCACCTTGTAGATGAAGACCTGCTCTCGCGGGTTGTCGGCAGGAAAGATGTCGCCGCGAAGCCGGCGTGCGGCTTCTGCCGAATAGGTCATGTACCGGATCGTGTCGGTGACTTCGTAGCCGGCCTCGGTGCGGGTCTTGCCCTGCTCCTTGACCAACAGGCCTTCCAGTTCGTCACGCGACCGCTCGATTCCTTCGGCGATCTTCTGGATGTAGCCTGCGCGCTCGATCGGCGGCAGCATTTGCCAGTCTTTCTGGGCGCGCTCCGATGCCTCCAACGCACGCGCGGCATCGTCGCCGGTGCAGGCAGGCACTTCCGCCCAGGCTTCGCCGGTGGCCGGGTTCAAGACCTGGGTCCGGGCTCCGTCCGAGGCCTCGACCCACTCGTTCTCGATGAAGCACTTGTAGAACATGTCCCATTCCTTGCGATGCTTGTCGCGGGCGCCGCCACCCACAAAATGTCAGTTCGACTGTTCGGCCCCCGCCATGAAAGTCAGGATCTTGGTCTTGTCGAAATCGGGATAGGTGTAACTCCCGACCTGGCGGCCGTGGTACATGGTGATGACCCGGTCGGCGAGCATGGTGACCTCGTCCACCTCGTAGCTGAGAATGAGAATGCCCACCCCGCGCTCGGCCATGCCTTCGATGATGCGGTAAATGTCGGCCTTGGCATGGACGTCGATGCCCCGCGTCGGTTCCAGCAGGATCAAGAGTTCGATGTCATCGTCCAGCCAGCGCGAAAAGCAGATCTTCTGCTTGTTGCCGCCCGAAAGAAACCGGATTTCCTGGTCCGGAGAGGACGTCTTGGTCGTAGTCTGGCTGATCGCGTCATCGACTAGTGCATTGATCGAGCCCGTGTCTATCAACCCGCCCTTCACGCTCTTCTCAAGAAACGGAAGCGCGATGTTGTCGCGCACCGAGAGCGGCGCAAGGATACCGTTCTTGTCACGGTTTTCGGTCACCAGGCCCATGCCGTCTCGCACCGCGGCCGCGGGACCGCGCCCCCGCTTCAATGGCTTGCCACGATATCGGATGTCACCCGTATATTCTCCATCGAGCCCGAAGATCGCCTTGGCGACTTCGGGCGCGCCGCAGCCGCGAAGCCCGGTCAGCACCACGATTTCGCCCCGCTTGACATCAAAGGTCACACCGTCGAACACGTCGACCTTCGTCAGATTGTCAACAGCAAGCAGAACCTCTCCAGACAGATCCTTGTGAGGCTTGACAAAATCTTCCAGCTCTTTCCCGGTCATTGCGTGGATCACTGCGTCTTCCGTCGTGTCGTTCGTTCGCTCGGACAAGACGATCTCGCCGTCCCGCATCACCGTGACCCGGTCTGCAACGCCAAAGATCTCCGGCATGTGATGCGAAATGTAGATGATCGAAATGCCTTCAGACTTCATCCTGGCGACAAAGGCGAAGAGGCGTTGCTTGTCCTCCTCCGAAAGAGCCGAGGTTGGTTCGTCCATGACGATCAGCCAACTGTCGGACATCAACGCCCGTATGATCTCGACGATCTGCTTTTCGCCCGAGTCAAGTTCGCGAACCGGTTCGCGCGGGTCGATGGCGAGCTCGAATCGGTCGAGCTGTTCCTTTACTCGCCGTGCCATTTCAGACTTGTCCAGGAAGGGCGTGCCGCCTTTTCTGAGTTCGCGTCCCAGAAAGATGTTCCCGGTCACGGTCAGTTCGTTGATCAGGGAGTATTCCTGATGGATCATGCTGATGCCGGCTGCGGTTGCGTCCGACGGGCTGGCGATCTCGACGGGCTGGCCATTGATCGCGATTGAGCCTTCGTCGGCGTGATAGACTCCGCCCAGTATCTTCATCAGTGTTGACTTGCCTGCGCCGTTCAGACCTACCAGCGCATGAACCTCTCCCGAATGGCATGCGAAATCGACATCGCTGAGGGCACGGGTCTCGAAGAAGCTCTTGACGATGCCGGTCATCTGGATCTGGTTGATCAATGCTCGCTCCTCCGTCGCATCCAGGTATCAAGCAGGACTACACCCAACAGGATCATCCCTTTGATCAGGCTTTGCAAAAACGGGTTTGTTCCGGTGAGGATCAGCCCGTTGATGATGATGCCGTACAGGAGGACGCCAAGGATGGTGCCCAGCAGCCTGCCGCGTCCTCCGAAGAGACTCGTGCCGCCAAGGATCACCGCGGTGATCGCGTCGAATTCCAAGTGCAGCCCGGCCCAGGGTTGGCCGGAAGAAACCCGCCCGATGGTGATGATCGCGCTCAGGCCCGCAAGAAAACCCGTTAGCACATAGACCAGGATCAGCGTCCTGTCAGGTCGGCGGCCCATGACAAAGGAGGCATTGACGTTGCTTCCGGCAGCGTAGACGTCGCGGCCGAAGGCAGTGCGATACAGGAGAACGCAGAGCGCCAGAAAGACCAGCGCAACGAAGGGCACAACCACCGGAAAGTTGCCGAACGACGTGGCGCCGAGCCAAAGGAAGACAGGGTCCTCCACATTGATCGGTGTTGCGTCATAAAGCACCAGCGCGAGACCGCGGGCCAGGGCGAATGTCGCCAGCGTCACCATGAAGGCGCTGAGCTTCAGGTAGCCGATAAAGACGCCGTTCAACGTCCCGATGGCCATCCCGCCGATCAGGCAGGCAAGGAATCCAAGTGCTGGACTGCCCGTCGAAAGCAGTGTCAGCACGCCAACACCGCCTGCAAAGGCTACGTTCGAGCCGACCGACAGGTCGATGCCGCCCGTGAGCATGATGAAGGTCATCCCCATCGCCAGCAGGAACAGCACCGAAACCGATCGGAGCAGGATTCCGACATTGGTCAGCGAGTAGAAGTTCTCGTTTGCGATACTGAAGCCGATCGACGCGACCAGGATCAGGCCGACCAGGACAAGATAGCGCAGGCCCATCCCTCCAAAGAGGGACTTTCTGCTTGCTGGGGATCGAGCTTCGGTCGCGGCGGTCATTGTCAGGTCTGTTCCGTCTGCGGGCTGCCGGCGCAGGGAAAGCGCCGGCAGCCAACATCGCACTTCGGTCTACTTGACCGAGTCCGGCCCGAATTCGAGGTAGCCCTTTTCGGCAACCTCCAGCGCCTGGCCGACATAGTAGACTTCGATGTCGGACGGGAATCCGTTCTCGAGCGCCTTCTTGTGGTTCTCTTCGGTCAGCACGAGCGGCGTGAAGAAGTCATAGACCTTTTCCGGCGTTTCGCCCTGGCTGATCCGATAGGCCATCTGAACGAAGTTCCAGCCCTCACGGGTGCCGCTCAGCAGAATGTCAGCCATCACGGGGCCATCCTGCATCTGCTGAAGGATCGGGATGTCACCGTCGTAGCCGTAGAACTGCAGATCACGTCCGCTGTTCTGGGCAATGGCGATCGAGGGATACAGGTAGGCATCCGTCACGCCCGAGATCGCGTCGAGGTCGGGGAACTGGGTAAGCCAGTTTTCGGCGATTGACTGCGCCTTGACCGTGTCCCAGTCGGCAGGCTGTTCGGCCACGACTTCGACGTTGTCGCAGGCCTCCAGCCCTTCGAGGATGCCGGCGCGACGTGCCTCGCCCGACGGGTTGCCGGCTTGGCCAAGCATGATGCCCACCTGGAACGGTTCACCGCCCGACAGCGCACACATGGCAAGACCTTGATTCCGGCCGTTCGCGACGTCGCCGAGGGTGAAGCTGTAGTCTGCGGACTCCATCGGGCTGTGAACAGCGATCCAGGTGATTCCTTCTGCCTGGGCCTTGGCGACCAGCGGTTCGAAGGCCTCGGTGTTGATCGCGTTCACGAACATCACGTCGGGCTCTTCGTTGATCGTCGCCTCGGCCTGCTGGATCATCTTCTCAAGGCTGCCTTCCGCACTCAACCAGCGGCCCGTCACGTTGCCGAATTCCTTGTCATACGCCGCAATTGCGTCTTCGAACCCACCGAGCCAGGCGACGTGATACGGTGCCACGTGCCCGTCGTTGATAAAGACGATATCCAAGGCCGAGGCAGTGGTCGCCGTCATTCCGAGCGAGGCCGCCGTTGCCGTTGAGGCCAATAGAGTCTTCAAAGTGGACATGCTGTTTCTCCTTTAATAACAGTCCGTTTGTCTCATCCAAATATCGATCCGGTCATGGTTGTGTGCCACCATGCTTTCCGTGATCGAGGGCGCGTCACAGGACGCGCAGGTTTCGCATCATTGCACCTCCCTTTGCCGTGATTGCCAAAGAACCCAGTTGGCGCCGAGTGCGATCAAGATCACCAGCCCCTTGAAGACCTGGTGCCAGACGTCCTCGACGTTCAGCAGGTTCAGGCTGTTGTTGACGATTCCGATGAAAAGCAGGCCGAAAAACGCACCAACGACCGTTCCGCGGCCGCCGAGGATTAGAGTGCCGCCGATAATTATTGCGGCGATTCCGTCGAGGAGGAGGCCGTTGCCGTCAAGCCCCGGCTGCACGAAGCCCATGCGCGGGGTCAGCATGATGCCGGCGAAGCCGCTGCAAAGCGCCGAGAACATGAAGATGCCGATCTTCACCCGATCGACGTTGATCCCCGCTAGCTTGGCGTTTTCCTCGCTGTTGCCGATGGCGACTATGTAGGTGCCAATCTTCGTGTGGCTATACGCGATGTAGGCGAGCACGAAGAGTGCAACGAGAAACAGGAACGACCAGTAAAGGCCCATGAATTTCTCGGCGCCGACGAAGCGGAAGAAGTCTCCCATAAGGAATATCTGGCGGCGCGGCACAATCAGGCCCGAAAGGCCTTGCGCCATGAAGAGTGTCGAAAGCGTTACAATGAATGCAGGCAGCCCAAACTTGGCGACCAGGACACCATTGAAGAAGCCCATGGCAAGCGAGCAGACGATGACAGCGCAAATGCCTAGCGCGACGCCCCCGGTCATCCCGAAAAAGACGCCAAGAACGATGGCGAAAAGGACCGAGCCCATGCCCATGCTGAGGTCGATGTTGCCAGAAACGACGACGAAGAACTGCCCGAGTGCGATCAACCCTATGGGGACGATCTGCCGAGAGATCGCCGACATGTTGTCCAGGCTGAGAAACCGTGGGCTGACCAGATAGAACACAATGCAAAGCACGAGCGTCACGAAGATGATGTTGTTCTCGCGCAGCAGTCTTCCGATGTCAGGCATGACGTCCTCCTGCCGCGTTGATCAACTTGGCTTGACCAAACTGTGCGCGAAGCCATGCGACTCGCCAACATTTGGCAAAGTTGTCAAAGGCTCCAGCATTTTGGTCCTATCCTACTTGCAAGTTTGTCCTGCATTCCGATTCCTTTCTGCCGCTCCCTAAAGCCTTCCCATGACAAGGTCTGCGCATCGGTCGCCCAGCATCATGGCGGGCGCGTTGGTGTTGCCTGCCGGGATTTCGGGCGCAGCGGACATGTCGCAGACCAGCAGCCCGTCGACGCCGCGCACCCGCATCCGGGCATCGAGGACCGCCATGGGGTCGCCGTCGGCACCCATCTTGGCAGTGCCCACAGGGTGGAAGTTCGTCTTGACCACCTTGCGACAATGCTCCGTCAACCCCTCGTCGGTGTAGTCCAGGGGAGCCACGATCTCGCTTACCCTGTCGGCAAGCGGCTTGGTCTCCATCGTTTCCTTGAAGTAGCGAAGACCGACACGCATCGCCTCCATGTCTCGCTCGTCTTGAAGGAAGTTCGGTGACACCAGCGGTCGGTCGTCGGGGTTGGCTGAGGCCAGCCGCACTTCGCCTTTCGAGTGGGGTTGCAAGAGGACCGTCTGGATCGACACTCCATAGCCGTCGCCGATCTCCTTTAGCTTCTCGTCGTCGAGATAGAGTACCGGAATGCAATAAGCCTCGTGCGTCGGTGGTGCCTCGGGATCGAGTGGATTGACGAAGCAAGCACCTTCCAGGCCGGTGGTGGTGATGCGGCCACGTCCGAAGAGCTTGAACTCAAGGCCGTTCCGGATCATGTTCCAGCCCCGGTCCTGCTTCCAGTACCCGTATGGTCCATTGACGCGCGCGACTACCGAAACGTCGGGGTGATCCTTGAGGTCCTGCCCGACACCCGGCATGTCCGCAATCACGTCGATCCCATGCTCCCGCAAGTGATCCGCCGGACCCAGGCCGGAGAGCATCAGGATCTTCGGAGTCACGAAGGCGCCGGCGGACAGAATGATCCTGCCGTCCGCGCGAACCTCATGCGTTCCCGTCCTGTCCTTGTAGACGACACCCACGGCGCGACCGTTCTCGATCAAGATGCGTTGCGCCACCGCCCTGAGTCGCACGGTCAGGTTCGGGTCTTTCGCCTTCATCAGTGGCTCGATGAAGGCGTAGGCGGCGGACTGGCGCTGGCCTTGAAGATAGGTGAACTGGAAGTAGCCCACGCCGCGCTGCGTCTTGCCGTTGAAATCCGGGTTGAACGGTTCGCCCTGCGCCTGGAGCGCCTGGACGAACCAGCGCGCCATGTCGTCGATGTAGCCCGGGTCTGAAACGATCAGCTTGCCCTCGGTGCCGTGAAAGTCGTCGTTGAACTTCTGGTTGCACTCCATACGCTTGAAGTGCGGCAGCACGTCCTGCCATTCCCAGCTGAGCGAGTCGTTGTTGCCGCGCAGGATTTCATGCCAATTGTCGTAATCGCTCGGACGGCCCCGAACATAGGCCTGACCGTTTACCGTCGAGCCGCCGCCAAGCACGTTGCCCTGAGGTATTTCGGCGCGGCGCCCGCCGAGCTGTTCCTGTGGCTCGGACTCATGGATCGTGAAGAACTTCGAACCGTTCTTGAGCAGCTTGAAGACTCCCGGGGGCATGTCCAGATGCGGGTGGCGGTGGTGATGTCCGGCCTCAAGGACCAGAACCTTGCAACCGCCTCTCTCGACAAGGCCTGACGTCGCCACGCAGCCGGCGGAACCGCCACCGACGACGATGTGGTCAAATGTCTCCGCCATGTCTTCTCCCACTACATTGCCGGTTGAGCCCGACCGACTTCACCGGGATTCGGTGTCTCCGAGCAGCAAGACCTTCCCGCAGGCTTCACCCTTCGCCATGAATCGAAGGGCGTCGCCGGTTTCCTCGAGCGGGAAGGCCCGGGCCGTGAGCGCTTCGACGTTGATGTCTCCAGCCTCGATCAGGCGCACGGCGTCCTCGAATTCCCTGTTGAACTGGAAGGAGCCGACGACTTCGATCTCTTTCAGCGTGATCAGGTTGAACATCACCTCGGCGCCAGCGGGCTGAACGAAACTCAGGACGGACAAGCGCCCTCCTGGCCGAAGAGCCCTCAATGCGGCGTTCAACGCCTGGACTGCACCGCTGGCCTCCACGGCTGCATCGAAGGACCCCTCGATCTCGGCGTGATCGAATCGCCCGGCAATCAGCCCGGTCTCGGCTCCGGCCGCAAGGGCGACATCCACCGCTTCCTTGCGCAGATCGATCGCTGTGACATGCGCGCCTCGCCCTGCCGCAGCGGCGATGGCAAGAAGGCCCATGGGGCCGCATCCGGTCACAAGCACGCGCCGACCCGCACTTGTCGTTGCCGCATTCAGGGCATGAAGTGCGCAGGCCAAGGGTTCGGCAAAAGTCAGATGGCGAGGGTCGACGCCGTTCCCGGCCGGGCGGCAGCACCGCGCGGGATGGTCGATGATCTGCCGGAAGAACCCATCGATGTGCGGCACGGTCGTTGCCGACCCGGGAAAGCTCTTGGCCGTGCACAGGTTTTCCTCGCCGCGGCGACATGGATCGCATTCCTGGCAATTCATGACCGGATTCAGCGCCACGAGTTGACCCGGCCCGAGGTCCGAACCATTCGGGTCGTCGACCCATGCACAGGCTTCGTGGCCAAGCGTGACCGGGTTCCGCAATTCGAAACCGGCGTTGGCGAAGTCGGAATAGTAATGAAGGTCGGTCCCGCAAAGGCTGGCGGCTGCCAGTCGAAGCCGCACGTGACCCTTCGGAATCTCGCCAGGCGCACTCCGATAGGCCGCCTCTACGGTCCGGGCTGCGGTCAGCTTGGTATCGAGGTATCCCATTGCTCAGAACCCGACCGCATAGCCGCCATCGACGGGCAGGTTGACGCCGTTCACATAGGCCGATTGATCCGAGGCCAGGTAGAAGACGGCATTCGCGACATCCTCGGGAGTGCCGAACTCATGTGTCGGGATGCGGCCCTCTATCCTGTCGCGCCGAGCCGGGTCCTTGGCCAGGACCGCCCGCGTCATGTCGGTTTCAATGAAGCCGGGACTCACCGCATTGCAGCGGATGCAGAACTGAGCCGCATCCACGGCAACCGAACGTGTCAGACCGACAACGGCGGTCTTCGAAGTGACATAGGCTGCTGCCGATGGCATCGCCATGATCCCGCCCATCGAGGCGATGTTCACGATGGCGCCGCCGGCTTCCTTGTGGAGAGCCACATAGCGTGCGCAAGCCGCGAACATGGCTCGCACATTGACTTTGAGTACCTTGTCTAGCTCTTCGGGCTCGACCTCCCAGATCGGCTTCTTCAAATGCACTCCTGCATTGTTGACCAAGGCCGCCACCGGGCCTTCGCGCATCACGATGTCCGCAAGGAAGTCCGCCGTTCGATCCTCGGCTATGTCGCGTTGAACGAACCGGCTTCCGGAACCGAGCTGCGCGAAATCGCCCTCGGTCCGAGCAACGACATGGACGTCGAAGCCGGCGTCCAGGAACCGCCGGCTTTGGGCCAGCCCCAATCCCTTGTTTCCGCCCGTGACAACTGCAACCGGCACGATCAGCATTCCCCCGCATGGTGCCTGTAAAGGTCATTGATCTTCGCAAGCTGAGTCTCCACGTGAATAGCTTTGCGGAAAAAGTCCGGCATGATCGCGCAGACGTCGTCGACAAAGCCAAGGAACCAGGGATCTCGTGGGCGGGTCCAAGCTTCTTCCATCGTCTGGAATCCGCCCTTGAAGAATCCCGCAACTTCGGGGTCACTGGCCAGTGAGACCCAGCTCTCGCGATGTGCAGGTTGCCCGTTGTTGGCCAGATAAACACCGGACTGCACCGGCTCAGAACTGATCCAACGCGCGAAGTCTATCGCTTCTTCCGGCGCAGCCGTCTTCGCTGAAACACCGATGCCGGCACCGCCAAGGATTGACCTCGGGGGGCCAAACCCTTCGCAGGTGGGCAAGCTGGCATACGTGATCCGATTGCGACGAAATCCTTCACGGGCATAGTTCACGTAGCCGAAGAGGCAGGGCGAACAGGCGAATTCATCACCGTTCGCCAAGACTTCAAGCACGTCAATGGGGTTCATGTCGACCTGTTCATCGGGCCCGAGAAGATAGAGCTCCCGAAGGACATGAAGTGCATATGTCCCGTTTGCGTCCGACACGAAGCGTTCTGGAGAAGCCGGCAGGGTCGCTTCGCCGCGACTGGCGACAATCGTGAGGAATACGTCGAAGGCGTCCACCGGAAGCAATGGAGTGAGAGTGCGAAACCGATCCGCATTCGGGCCAATCAACTGCTCCCACGTCTCAGGCACCTTCGCTGCCAGATCAGAACGAAATGCCGCCATCTGGCATGCCGCATCCAATGCATAGGCCCAACACTGACCGTTCCAGACATAGCTTTCCGGCGAACCGCCGATGGACACTTCGATGCTCCGCTCGTATGGCAATGGCAGCAGCGCACCGTTTTCCGAAACCAGCCCGACGTGCGGGTGATCCAGAATGATGAAGTCGCTCCGCGTGGCAATCTCGGCAATCGAAGCGTCCGCGAAAGCCTGAAGCGATCGCTTGTCCCATTCGACGTGCACGCCCGTTTTCGCCGCATAGGCCTCGGAAGCAGCAACGACGCAATCGTAACCCCGTGGATGATCCCAGGTTGTTCCCTTCAGTTGCACTCAGTGTCGCTCCCTTGCGGATGAGCAGACCCTTGCAGACCTCAAGGGTGCTTGCAAGTATAAAAGTTACTATTCTATTTGAAAATGATGTGGTAGAGGTTGCGCAGAGATCCGGAGCGGCTGGGGCCTTCGATGTCAGGCAAAGGTGAAGATGCGGGACGTGTTTGGCTGGACGAACGCGGAAACGTTGCAGAAATCGTGCTGGACCGACCTGGCAAGCACAACGCGCTGACACCGGAAATGTACGGGGACATCGCCGAGTGCTGTTCCAGGGCAAACCGCGACGACCGCATTCGCGTCGTCATCATCCGCGGTGCGGGAGACCGTGCCTTCTGCGCGGGATCAGACATCAAGGCGTTGAACGACTATCAGGACTTTTGGGCATGGCGAAACCGGCAGGACTACATTCCGCCGATTCTCGGATTGCGGAAGCCGTGCATTGCCGCGCTGAAGGGCTGGGCCTTGGGCGGTGGCATGGAGATTGCTCTGGCCTGTGACTTGCGTGTTGCGGCAAGATCAACGGTCTTCGCGGCACCCGAGGTTACGCTGGGCTGGACCGGCGCAGGCGGTGCCGCGCAGCACATGACCCGGCTGTGTGGCTATGGAAAGGCGATGAAATACCTGCTGACCGGCGATAGATTCGATGCCGAGGAAGCCGCGCAGATCGGCATGATCGAGTGGCTGGTGGACGACGGCGAAGAGGTTTCCTTTGCGCGCGAACTTGCGGGTCGCGTCGCGGTGCACGAGACAGTGGCCACGCAGGCCGTGAAGTCCGCCGTGCGGTCTGCGCTCGATCTGTCGGTCGCACAGGGTCTGTCCGTGGAAAATGACCTGATGTCCCTCTGTTTCGCAAGGATCGAGCAGGCTAAGCTTCACGGCAAGAACGAGTAGGCGGCGGGAGACACCACGCATGCCTGAAAGGAAGAGGAAGTCTTCGGTTCCATCTGTCGAAAAGGCGTTCGACATCCTGGAGCTTCTCGCGGCCTCGGAAGATGGCCTGACAATGAACGGGATGGTCGAGCAACTCGGCCGAACCATGGGAGAGATCTACCGGATCGTGGTCTATCTGTCTGAGCGCGGCTATCTGGAGCAGGACCCGGACACCAGCCGATATGCGCTGACCTTGAAGCTCTTTGAACTGTCGCACCGGCATGATCCGACCGAACGCCTGATCAACCATGCTCAGCCGATCCTGGAACGAATTGCAGCGCGCACTGGCCAGTCCTGCCACTTGGGTGTGTTGAACCGGACGAACGTACTGGTCCTAAGCTCCGTGCAAAGTCCGCTTCCGGCAGGATATTCGGTGCGAACCGGCGCGTTCTTTCCAGTCGACAAGACAAGCTCGGGTCACGTCATTCTGGCCTTTTCGCCTGAAGATGCTCAAAGACGCTACCTGGCGCGGCGGCCGAAAGTGCAGCGCGAGGTCCTGGCCGCACGCCTCGCCGAGATCCGCAAGCTGGGATATGAAGACACGCCAAGCACGATGATCGTTGGCGTGCGAAACCTGTGTGCGCCGGTCTTTGACAGCCGCGGGGTTGCCGCGGCCATCACGTCCGGTTTCATTTCTCAAACTGAACGGACAGCCAGCGCTGAGGACGTTCTGTCCATTCTTCGGAAGTCCGCGCTGGAACTGTCCGAGAAACTGGGCTTCCGGTCATCGGCAAGCGCGCTGCTCCCGGCGCTTGACCCGAATTCACCGGAGGCCACCACGACATGACTGAATTCTTGCGCCCCTTGGACGGGTTGCGTGTTCTCGACTTTGCGCAGTTTCTTGCCGGACCCGTTGCAGCCCTGCGACTCTCGGACCTCGGTGCCGAAGTCATCAAGATCGAACGTCCGTCCGGCGGCGATCTCTGCCGGTCAATGGTCGTCAACGACCAACGTCTGGATGGCGACAGTCTGGTGTTCCACACGTTCAATCGGGGCAAAAGGAGCGTTTCGGCGGACTTGAAGGACGCCGGTGACCTGGAGAAAGTCCGAGGACTGATTGCTGGCGCGGACGTAATGATCCACAATTTCCGCCCCGGGGTGATGGAGCGGATAGGGCTTGGCTACGAAGACGCGCGCACCATCAATCCGTGTCTCGTTTATGGCGCGGTTTCGGGCTATGGCGCTACCGGGCCATGGCGTGAGAAACCCGGGCAAGACCTGTTGATACAGGCCCTGTCCGGGATCACCTGGCTGAACGGAAACGCCGACGATGGCCCGGTGCCTGTCGGATTCGCGATGCTAGACGTGGCCACGGCTGCCAACCTTGTTCAGGGAATTCTAGCCTGTCTGGTTCGGCGCGGGGTCACGGGAAAGGGTGGACTGGTGGAGGTGGACCTCTTGTCTTCCGCCATCGACATGACGTTGGAACAATTCACCTGCTTTCTGAACGATGCACACCGGCAGCCGCGCCGCCATGAGCTCGGCAACGCAAACCCTTATCAGCCCGCGCCCTACGGGATCTACAGTACTGCGGACAGCCACCTTGCCCTGGCCATGACGGAGTTGGCCCAACTCGCCGAAGTCCTCGAATCGCCGGCCATTGCCCGCTTCGCCCAAGAAGAGGCGTTTTCCAAGCTGGACCAGATCAAGCGGATCGTCGCAGGCGCTCTTGCCAAGAGGCCAACCGATCATTGGTTGGGCCTCTTGGAATCCGCAGGAATCTGGTGTGCGCCCATCCTCGACTGGACAGGTCTTTCAAGAACCGAGGGATTTGCTGCACTGGACATGGTGCAGACTGTCAAGACCGGCACAGGATCGGAGGCAGAGACCACGCGGCTACCTGTTCGGATAGATGGGATGGCGTTGGGATCTTCCAAGGCAGGACCACCACTTGGCGCAGATACAGTCGCGTTCTTTGGTGACGACTGCGCCGTCCAATGAACGCCGCGGCTCCGCTCCAAGGCGTCCGGGTCGTTGACTTCAGCCAGTTCCTTTCAGGCCCCTATTGCTCGTTGCGCCTTCTCGATTTGGGAGCGGACGTGCTCAAGGTCGAGAATCCCGATGGCGGCGACCTGACACGCAGGATCTATCTTTCCGGAACTCGGATCGGCGAGGATTCGACGCTATTTCATGCCATCAACCGCGGCAAGCGCAGCGTTGTCCAGGACCTAAAGAGCCACGATGGCCGTGAGGCGGCGCTCAGCCTGATCCGCGAGGCCGACGTCGTGATCCAGAACTTTCGCCCAGGCGTCATCGAGCGGTTGGGCCTTGGCTACGACGCTGCAAGGAAGATCAATTCAATGGTCGTCTATGGCAGCATCTCGGGATATGGTCCGGACGGCCCATGGTCGACGCTGCCAGGCCAGGACCTTCTGGCGCAGGCACGTTCGGGCGTTATGTGGCTAAGCGGAGATCGCGCGGCAGGACCAGTGCCCATCGGCGTGCCGGTAGCGGACATCATGGCGGGTGCGCACCTCGCTCAAGGCATCCTGGCCGCACTGTTCAGACGGGAAAGACATGGAAGAGGGGGTTTGGTCGAGACCAGCCTCCTTGAAGCCATGGTTGATCTACAGTTTGAGTTTCTGACGACTTATCTGAACAACGGTCGCGAAGCGCCACGCCGTCTGGTTTCGGGTTCCGCGCACGGGTATCAACCAGCGCCCTACGGTCTCTATGAAACCTCGGACGGACATGTCGCCTTGGCCATGGGAGATTTGCGGGCCTTGGCTGATGCCCTGAACGACTCTGCGATCAAGGAGATTCTAAATGGTGGCAAGTCGGATCCAGGGTTCGAGTGCCGAGACGAAATTCGGAATGTCGTCGCCGAGCGCTTGGGATCGAAAAAGACGGAAGACGTTGTGGAACACCTGTGCAGTCGCGGCGTTTGGTGCGCGAAGGTTCTTACTTGGGACGAACTTCTTGCCTCGGCCAGTTTCAAGGCGCTCGAACTTGTCCATACCTGCGAAGACGGGCAAACGCATCTGGTCAAGAGCCCTGTCCGGTTCGACGGCTTAAGAAGTGAAGTAGTGGGTTTGGCTCCCAATCTGCCCAATGGGAGCGAAGACGACGCCTAAAGAACCAATGCGCGCAATTGATGCGACACGCGCGTAGAGGGCCCGCTGACAATTCAGGCGTCGTCCATAGATCGAAGAAGTTTCCGCTGCCGCATCCGCCACCATCGCGGATCAGCAACACGCGAGAGTACAACAAGGTGTGGGGCATTACCTTCCCCGACCGGCGCTGCACGATCATTCCAGCCGCGATTGGCTGTTCTCGAATTACCGCTACGACGGAAAGGTCCTGCTCTACGCGACCGCCTCGTGGATCGATGACGACCTTGGCGATTGTCTCGCGGCCGGATGGTGGCTTGTCTACCGGCCAGAGACACCCAACCAATTGGATTGCGAATCCGCCACGCGCGGCGTCTTCATCGAAGGCTCGGAACTCGAACCTGCCACGGATAGATCGCGGCACTGTTGAACCGGCTGGAACGGCGCACTGGCAAGGGCCACAGCAGGAGAGAGGCAAGAGTCAGCAGTTTCCGCAACAAGCTCGACAGCCCTCCCTGCCGCGAAGGCGAGCGGCAGGAGCACGGCAAAATGACGTTGAACGAGGCCGTCGCGGCCATGGGAGTCAACTACCAGAAGGCGCTGCGCCTGATCCTGGACGGGTGCCTGCCCGCACGTCAGCCTTGCCAAAGAGCGTCCAGGATCGCCTCCACTGCCGATGTCGAGTGCCTGCGCGCGGGCGAGCGACCGGAAACGCGTCAACTGGCGCCGTTCGAAGATGTGGGACAGCCACCATAAGGCTGTATGGAATCCTGCGAAGACTGAGGGAGCCATCACGTCACGGCATTCAATGGAGTTGGGCATGACCGTCATCAACCGAAAAAGAGGTCCTGTCCGCGGATCCGCCGAAATTGACGGAGATGACAAGCGGGCCGCAATCGTCGAGGCTCGCAAAGGGTGTCAGGCCGGAAGTGCCGCGGCGACCATCGCGTTCCATGTTCGGAAATCCGCTCGGGCGCAAAATTCGCTGCCCGTATCACCAAACGGATCAGTCAAAGTGTCGAGGAAAGGGGCGTTATCACAATGTACGGCAAGACATTCCACGTAAAATCAACAACATACAGAGGTGGGCATTGTGAGTCAACGTAGTCATGAGGCGGCATCGCCTGGGCGAGCCCGGAAGTGGCCTTGGATCCGATCCATGCCGTCACCGCAGAAGCCTCTCCGCCGCCCGAATCAACGCTTGTCCCGTGGACAGGTTTCGGAAGCTATGTTGCCACATGCAGTTCCTGCAGAAGGAAAAGCTCGGTTGGATCCTAGCCTCCAGTCCAGATCGGCTAGAGCCATCCCGTTGCGTGGTAGTATCGTTCGGTAGTTCGGTCCACGCGATCTGCAATCACCTCTTCCGGGCTGAAGCTGGTCTTTGCTTCCGGGTCGCGCATTCCGAATTGTGACGCGATGGCGGCAGGAATGCCGACCACACGAATGTTCTCCAGAAGCCGCCGCAGAGCTAGCCTGACCGGCGGGCAATCCCAGTAGTACCGAATGCGATCGCTGTAACTGTAAATCTTGAGCATCTCGATGTCTTCCGGGGCCCCTTGGTAATAGCCTTGCCAATTTGACGGATCGTCTTCCATCGCCTGCATCACAGCAGTCAGGATCGAAGCCGGGTCGTCGACCCTGAGCAGCGTTTCAATCCGATCCAGCGCCACGATGGCTTCGCGAAAGCGAAAGGTGATTTCCGGACCGACTTTCAAGATGGCGGAACGGTCGACGACGAGTTGGCGAAGGTGTCCTGACTTCTGAAAGTCGGTCGAATGGGTCTCAAATGCCAGACCGTCGAACCCCTCGATCGCCTGGATCAGACCGGACGCCTCATCTTTGGCATAGGCGACGACAGCGCTCTGCGAAAATTCCACTCCCGGCTGCACGACCACAGCAATCGAACGCTCAAAGCCCTGGGGAACTCCGACCTTGGCGAAGGCGGCTTTGTGCGTTTCGATTGTCTCTTGGAGCCTTTCCGGCGTCGTGACCTGAATTCCGGACATGTCATCTGTTTCGCCACCCGGCACCGGCACCTCGGTCCCGATTACGTAGCATAAATCGTCCGGGTTGGACGCATGCTCCTCCGCGGCCAAGCACAGCTCGGCCGACCTTTCCGCAACCTGCTCTAAGGAAAGCGTTTTCTCCTGCGCACATGCCATGCTTGCATCGAGATGGATCTTGGTAAATCCCGCCTCGACATAGTCCTTTACCATAGCCTTCGCGTTCTGCATGGCCTCCTCCGCCGGACGGTGTTTCCAGGGGTTTGGGCCAAGGTGATCCCCACCCAGGATCAGGCGCTCCGCAGGAAGGCCGGCATTCGCGGCGAAGTCTCGTGCCAGCTTGGAAAAGTCCCCGGGAATCATTCCGGTGTAGCCGCCAAACTGGTTGACCTGATTGCAGGTCGCCTCAATAAGAGCAGGGACATCGCGCGTCGCCGCGAATGAAATGACTGCAGCCAAAGCACGGGAGTTGGCCGTACAAAAGCTGGGCAGCGCCAAGGGTGTTCCGCCGCGATTCTGTGCGACGATTTCCTTAAGGTCCAATTTCAGATCTCCTGGCATTCAAGCCGGACTTGGATCTCGCTGAGGGTGGGGTTCCAATCCATCGGCCCGAGTCTGGTGACATGTAGCGCCCCAGCCACATTGGCGGACTCCAAGGCCTCTGCGAAATCTCGGCCTTGGTCGAGCAGACCCAAAAAAGTTCCACAAAAGCAGTCGCCTGCACCTGTTGGGTCAACTTCATTGACAGGTAGCGCACCCAACCGAAGAAGGCCTTTGCCGTTTGATCCAACAACGCCCTTCTCACCCTGTTTGACCACAACAGCGCATTTCCCAGCCGACAGTTGTTCTTCGATTATCTGGCATGGCGCTCTTAGCGGAAAGAGCGCTTCCAGATCTGCGTCGCTCGGCAGAAAAAAGTCGCAGACCTCGACAAGCATATCAACTGTCGATCTGACCTTCTCATCGGCCATGAGTTCCGGCCGAACGTTTGGATCAAAACTGATCCGGCATCTTTCACGGTTGTTCCCAACCAGTTCCTGAATGGCCGCACGGATCTTGGAACTATGCAGCGATGCCCCCGAAATATGGAGAATCGACCCATCCGGAAGCTCTGCGGGCGCAAATAGATCGTCTGCCGCGGTTCCCTCCAAATGAAATACGAAAACCCTCGACCGATCTGAAAAGTAGGACACAAAGGCCGTCCCGGTTGTCAGAGTCTCGCTCGTTCGCAAGTGGCTCGTGTCGACGCCATCCGCCTTGAGCCGACCGTCAATCATTCGGCCAAAAGGATCGTTTCCCACGGTCCCAATTATTGCGGATCTTCCGCCCACCCGAGCGATCTGGTCGGCAAAAATTGCGGGCGCCCCGCTCGGGAAGGGCCCCGAAAATTCCGTTGTGATTTCAAGCCCGCAGTCAGTTCTGTGCGAGACGAACTCTGCAAGAAGCTCACCGATGGAGAATATCATGGATGCCCCTCGTCTTGTTGCTAGAGCAGTACGTTCAACTTATACACGTGTCAACAAATCTCTGCGCATTGTATCGAGAATTGGTGACACGAGACGAATTCTTGTGCTACTCAGGGCCGAAACAGTCCCCACTGAATGGCACATGATGAAGCGCATAAGCACGATGGAGCAGTTATCGGTTGAGATCGGAGTGTCCCGGGCCACCCTTTCAAAGTACTTTCAGGATCCCGAACTGGTTCGCAGATCGACAGCCAACAAGATTTCGGAACTCCTGAAGACCGTAGACTATGTGCCCAATTTCCTGGCGCGCAACATGAGGCGCAAACACACGGGATTGTTCGGGGTCGTGCTGCCGCATCTGAACGATTTGTTTTACATGGCCCTGTTGCGCGAAATCGAAAGGCGCGCGGAAGAGCTCGAGTTTTCCGTGCTGATTCAGAATTCACATGGCGACCCCAACAAGGAAATGTCTGCCGTCCGGAGCTTGCTCTCCATGAACGCGGAGGGCGCAATCATTGCGCCAATCGGAACCAAGCAAAATGCCGCCGGTTTCAAACGGGTGTCAGAGGACCTGTCCCTGGTGTTCGTCGATGCACGTTGTCCTGGCCTGGAATCGGCGTTCTCATTTGTGGGCAATGACAATGCGCAGAGTGTCGGCCAGATGGTCGATTATCTTCGGCGTTCGGGCAGTACGCCGAAGTTCCTTGGCATGCCGACTGTCAACAACAATTCAAAGGAACGCGAGCTTGCCTATCGGCGCCGGATGGAGGAAGTCGGATTGACACCGGAAGTGCTGGAGGTTCCGGGTTCCTCTTCGACTTGGGATTTCGAGACACTCGGCTTCGAGGCGGTCAAGGCTCTGATAAGAAGAGGTATCGACCCTGATGCAACCATACTCTGCGCCAACGACCGCCTGGCGATTGGCGCGTTGCGGGCAGCCAATGAGGCCGGCTTGACGGTGCACTCGGAATCAGGCTCGCCACGCTTCAGGATTGCCGGGCATGACGACCATCCGTTGAGTCAATTCATGTGGCCGGCCATGACCACGATAACGCAGGACATTGAACGAATTGGCAGGGCAGCAGTGGATTGTGTCGTAAGTCAGGCACGCGACGAAACGCCAGGAGCGGCGCGCCCGGTTGAACACTTATTTCCCGCCCAGTTGTGCATTCGCGACTCGGCGTAGCCCTTTGCTCCGTGGCCTTCAATTCAAATGAGCGGAATGTGCTTCTGACGGTAGGCCCGAAGGGAGCCCGAGCAGTGCACCAGATTCCGGACGTAGAATGGGCATCTCAATTCAAAATGCAGAACTGGAAGGGACGCGATCACGATGAAACGTCTTGAGGGGAAGACCGCACTGATAACAGGCGGGGCGCGGGGAATAGGGCACGGGTTCGCAAGCGTCTACGTGCGCGAGGGGGCAAGCGTAGCGATCGGCGACATAGACTCTGAGGCGGCCCAATCTGCTGCCTCCGAATTCGGTGGCGCGGCATTCGCGGTTCATATGGATGTCACTTCGCAAGACAGCATCGACCGGGCCGTCGAGGCCACGGTCAAGCAGTTTGGCAAGCTGGACATCCTGATCAACAACGCGGCGGTGTTCGACGCGGCAGAGACAATTGATATCACTCGCGATAGCTACGAACAGCTGCTTTCAGTCAACGTATCGGGGACGCTGTTTACGATGCAGGCAGCGGCCCGCCAGATGATCAAGCAGGGTCACGGCGGAAAGATCATCAACATGGCCTCGCAGGCTGGCCGCCGTGGCGAGAGCTTGGTTCTGGTCTATTGCGCAACCAAGGCGGCCGTCATTTCAATGACTCAATCGGCCGGCCTGAACTTGATCAAGCACGGAATCAACGTGAATGCGATTGCTCCCGGCGTCGTGGACGGGGCGCATTGGGAACACGTAGACGCGATGTTCGCAATACTTGAAGGCAAGGAACTTGGGCAGAAACGAAGGGAAGTCGAGGCCGGCGTTCCCGCAGGGCGATTTGCCGTGCCGGATGACCTGGCCGGCATGGCTGTGTTTCTGGCATCTGCCGAGTCAGACTACATCCTGGCGCAAACCTACAATGTTGACGGCGGTCAATGGATGAGCTGAGCGTTTTCAAGCTCGCCGCAATCCGCAATGGGTCGCCGCGTGGCGTATTTCAGAGCGGCTCCCTGGAACTCGGGGCGCGCTCATCTATGCCGCTCAAGGTAGTTCACGAATTCTCCAAGTTCTTTCTCGTCTGTAGCAACGATTTCTGACGCGTCAGGGAATCCTCGGCTTTCAACGCTGGCCTTGAAGGTTGCCAGCGCCCGGACGCGCTGATCGTCCATTGCCTTTTGCATGGAATGAAGATCCGCAAACGCACGTGCGTGCCGCGGTCGGTCTTGTCTTTCTCCGGTGACATCCACCTGGAACAAATAGTCGATGTCGCCGCCCGGCCCAGACCCCAATGATACCGTCGAAAGCGACACACGTTTGGTAATCTCAGTCAAGACATCCGCGGCGATCACCTCGGACTCCACCATAACGGCACCGGCACTTTCCATTTCCTTGTATTGTTGGAAGAGCTTGACGGCTTCCTCTGCGGTCTTTCCCGCGGCGCGTGCTCCGCCCGTCCACGATGCAACCCGTGGCACCAAGCCCAAATGCGCCATGACCGGAACTCTGGCATTGGCAAGCACCTCGATGATCCGTGGCTCACGCGGGCAATAGACCGCATCCGCTCCGGCCTCCAGCAATCTGTAGGCTTCGCTTAGAACTTCATCGGCGGGGCCAAATTTCCACATCTGAACGCCAACCGTGATGAACAGTTTTGGCGCGCCCCTTCGTAGTTCTTCCAGCTTAACGGCGGGTCCGGTGATCATCTCGATCCCTGCCGCCGCGGCGCAGGCACTTTCATTTTGGTTGGTGGCGGTCGTTTGGACCAGTTTGCGCTTTCCTTTCGCATCCTTCAGGCACTTGACTGTCAAAGTTCTTTCGGCAGCTTCGCCATCGAATGAAAATGTCCGTATCATTTGCACTCCGATCTGATTTGAGTATCGCCAACGTCACGGCCAACAAGTGCCTGCAAAGCGTGCGGTCAACCTATCCACGCCTGACAGTTCCAAGAGCACCGCAAGGATCAGCCATCATTTGGTTCTTCGATTGGGGAAATTGCATCAACCGGCCCGGTTTGCCAACGCTGTGCACCCTTCAAGGCACGCAATGCGCCACCCTCCCAGATTGCACGTGCGTCGCCATGGTGGAATTGAACCGCATAGGCAATGCGGGGCTCTGTCGTTGAATTCGCTCCACTGCCGTGAATCGTCAGGCGCGAAAACGCCACTGCGTCCCCTGCACGCATCCTGACCGGAAGATAGTATGTCGGATCGTGGGCCACGCGCCGATGGTGATCCCCATCACCGGCGTTCTTTGAGGCAATTGTGCCATCGGTATGCGTGCCCGGTTCAATGCAAAGGCACCCGTTCTCCGGAGTCATGTCGACCAGGGCGAACCAGATGTTGATGCCGTGGAGTCCGTTTTCAAACTGCGTGTAGTTGTTGTCCTGGTGGAAGTGGAACTCCCCTCCCCCTCTAGCACTCTTGACCGCAGAAAACGGCATATACAGGATCGCTTCGCCGCCAAGCAGGCTCGCCGCAATCGATCTTAGCGTTGGGCTGTTGATCATCCCGTCTAGTGGTGAGTCAGCGAGATACTGCGCCGTCTGAATGAGCTTGTGGGCGGTTGTACCGGCTTTGGACAACTCGCTTTTCTTGACCCCAAGTTCATTGACGACCCCCAGTGTGTCGTCGCGAATAGCGGGCACGGCCTCCGGTTTCAGAAGCCCGGGCAGCAACAGCCAGCCTTCGCGCTTGTAAAATTCGATTTCTGCTTCTGTGAGAGACAACGAACCAATCGGATCCGCTTCGCACGTCGAATCGGACATAATTTCCTCCTTGCTTTTGAATGCAGTCCTTGACGGCAACTGTTTCACTGGAGAGCGTTGGAATGAAATGGACGATATCGGACTTTTTTGTATTATTTGATCGATGAAGAGCGAAATAACTTTTCTGCATTGTGACCACGTCCCTCGATGCACAGGCGCGGTGGACAAGAACTTTGACGGTTACGCCTCGATTCAGTTTATGACATCAGGCGCGATTCACCTGTCATACGACGAACGGTGCTATGATCTGTCCGGGGCTTGGGTCTGGTGTGCCTGGCCTGGCCCAAGGACGGTCTTCCACGTAGCGAATGGTCAAGTTCACTGGGACCACCGTTATGTCGCGTTTCGGGGCGGCAAGGTCGAGTCCTGGCTGGCGGACGGCCTGTTGCCCGATACCCCCGTCCCGGTGGGGCGCCTCGCCGGGTTGTCCCAGGACTTTGACAGAATCATGACATTTGCCCGGCGCAGCGATACCCTGGGTCGGGACATCGCCGCGCTATTTGTAGAGGCGATGTTGTTGGTTCTGAAAGACGGTGGTTACGGCTGGCAGAAAGGCGACAACTTCCTTGCAACCGTCGACGATTGGCTGTTCGAGAACCGATTTGAAAGGCCCAACTACGACGCTCTTGCCAGCCAACTCGGTATGGGAACAAGCACGTTGCGCCGCAGATTCCGCCAGCAGGCAGGACAATCCCTTCATTCCCGGTTTCTGGCCATACGTATCGAAACAGCCCGCCTGCTGATTTCGGATCGCAGCATACCGATCAAGGAAGTCGCCCACATCCTGAACTTTAACGACGTGTACTACTTCTCCAAAATTTTTCGCAAGTTTGTTGGTGTACCGCCAGCCACCTTTAGGCGCAGCATACAATAGGCAATGGGCAAGGCGTAAGTTCAATCATCTGAGTCTGCCAGTTGGGACTTCTGGGGTTGAATGGCTGACTTTGGCCCGTCTTCGACAGCAAATCCTCGATCCTGGAGTTCTCGGCAGGCAGATCCCAATGAAATCAGCGCCCTGGGACTCCGGTCCTGGGACGGCGCGCGGGATTGCAGTGCCAGAACATCGTGATTTTCGGCTGCGATGGTCGCACTTTTCCTCGAAAGAACGCGTTTCCCCTTTAGGCCTCGTGGTTTCTCGAAGCGAGCGCCGCCATGTTCGTCCGCGTCAAGAGGTCCGGACCGCACGAGTGCCCCCAGATCGTCCAGAGCCGCCGCGAGGGCAAAAGGGTCAGGCAGACCGTCGTCGCCACGCTCGGCAGGCTCGACAGGCTCGCCGCCACCGGCGCCGTCGACCAGCTCCTGCGCTCCGGCGCCCGCTTCGCCGAGCGCCTGATGGTCCTTGCCGAGGGCGCCGGCGCGGAGCCGGACGCCAGGGTCGCCTCCATCGGCCCGGCCCTGGTCTTCGAGCGCCTGTGGCGCGAGACCGGATGCCGGGACACGATCCGGTCGCTGCTCGCCGGCCGCCGGCACCGGTTCGACGTCGAGCGGGCGGTGTTCATGACCGTGCTCCACCGGCTGACGGTCTCCGGATCGGACCGAAGCGCGATGCGCTGGCGACGCGACCAGGACATCGAGGGCGTCGACGGGCTGGACCTGCATCACATGTACCGCGCCATGGGCTGGCTCGGCGAGCCTCTCGACGCTTCGGATCCCTGCGGCCCCGCGCCGCGGCGGACCAAGGACCTCGTCGAGGAGGCGCTGTTCGCCCTCCGCCGGGACCTGTTCACCAACCTCGACCTGGTGTTCTTCGACACCACCTCGCTCTACTTCACCGGCCTCGGCGGCGAGACGCTGGGCCGGTTCGGCAAGAGCAAGGACGGCCGCGGCGACTGCAGGCAGATGGTCCTCGGGATGGTGATCGACGGCGACGGCGTTCCGGTGGCGAGCCACATGTGGCCGGGCAACACGGCCGACGTCACCACGCTCGACCTGGTGGCCGAGCGCCTTCAGGCCCGGTTCGGCGTCAGGCGGGTGTGCCTCGTCGCCGACGCCGGGATGATCTCGAGGAAGCAGGTCGCGGCGGTCGAGGCCCGGGGCTGGGAGTACATTCTCGGCGCGCGGCTGCGCGGCACAAAGGAGGTGCGCGAGACCGTGCTCAGCGATTCCGGCCCGTTCGTGACCGTCGAGGCCGAGCGACAGCGCCCCGACCCGATGGAGCTGCAGGTCAAGGAGGTCAGGGTCGGCGGGCACGGGAAGGGGTCGCGCCGCTACGTCGTCTGCCACAACCCGGAGCAGGCCGCAAAGGACGCGGCCACGCGGGCGGAGCTGCTCGCCTCGCTCGAGGAGAAGCTCCGCAGCGGCGCGAAGAACCTGATCGCCAACAAGGGCTGCAGGCGCTATCTCAAGGCCGGCAAGGGCGCCCTGTCCGTCGACCGCGAGAAGGCCCTGGAGGAGGAGCGCTTCGACGGCATGTGGGTGCTGCGCACCAACACCGCGCTGCCCGCCGTCGAGGTCGCCCTGAAAAACAAGCAGCTCTGGATGGTCGAGCAGATCTTCCGCACCGCGAAGAGCCTGCTCGACACGCGCCCCGTATTCCACAAGACCGACGCCACCATCTGCCGCCACGTGTTCTGCTCGTTCCTCGCCCTGGTGCTGCGCGACGCGCTCTTCCGCCGGATGGAGCGTGCCGGGGTGACGGCCGAGTGGGCCGACATCCTGCGCGACCTGAACGCGCTGACGGAGACCGTCATCGCGCATGACGGAAAGCGGTTCGCCGTTCGCAGCGCAGCCGTCGGCGTCGCCGGCAGGATCGCCCGGTGCGATGGGGTCAGGTTGCCGAAGGCCGTGCGCCGGATCGAGGAGGGGAATGCCGGGACATCAGCCTGAACCTCATCGGGATCCCCGCCAGAAGTCGCCCGGCCATGCCGCCGTGTAGTGACAAGGATTCTCTCGCGCCCCGCAAGCCGTTGAAACAAAACAGGTTTGAAAACCAAACTGTGGAAGACGGGTTCAAAGCAACAGTATTGCTCCTAGCCCAAACCTACAACGTCGATGGAGGGCAGTGTATGAGCTAACCTGTGGTCGCCGCATTGGGCGTTGCCGGGACAGGATTTACCGACAACTCACTCGCCTTATCTCACTTGGTGTATAGCCCGTCACGGACTTGAATTGCCGCGAAAAATAGTAACACGAGCTATATCCTAATAGCTCAGCGACTTCCCAGACCGGCAGGTTTTGATCCCGCAACAGCGTCTTTGCACGGTCAACCTTGGCAGATATGCAAAACTGACGTGGGCCGATGCCCGCAACATCCTTGAAGAGCCGCGATAGATGGTCCGGAACCACATTCAAGACTTCGGCCATACCGGCAACGGTCCAGTTCGCGCTTGGATCTTCCCGAATAGCATACATGAGTTGACGAATTTTTTGCGTGCGAGCCGCAGCACCTGCAGTGGCGAATTCTGCGTCATAAGATCCTGGAGAGTAGGCAAGCTTCATCAACAACCCGTCCAGCAATCGCTCCGCAGTCCGTTGGTGGCCTATATCGACGGGAGATGGGTCCAATCGCGTAACCAAATCGACGATTTGATCTAGAATCGGGTTTGCAAAAGTCGGGTTCAGAAAATGTAACTCCTGTGGCAGACCGCTGAGGACCGGCGATAAGGGCGACGCTCGGCTCAACAGTTCGAAGTGTATGTAGGTCACGACCAGACGATGATCCGGATCTTGATCTCCAAGGTAAACGCCCCCTGGCCGCATCCAAAGACATACCCCCGGAAAAAGACCTATTTTCCTCGTCATTGTCGTCATGGCGCCGAGTCCGCCGCGTACATACCAGATGTCGCAGTCGGTTAGGTTTTTTGACCACGCTTCCGTCAGCCGCCAGCCGGATTCGCATCGAATGCGACCAGCGTGATTGATGCGTGATTCCGTGATATCCCAGTTGAGCAAAGTTGCCTCCACATCGGAAACACGCAAGATGTAGCCGGGTTCGCGCACTTTTTGAACCCGTTTTGGCCTAAAATTCTGATGTGAAATTACGCCGGGAAAATGGGAGCCGACGACAACCAAAACCGTCCGCAGAATCAAGCTGCGAAAAAACGCGTCGGACACTCACGCAGAAGGATTGACGTTTCGGCCAGCCCCGATTTATCGCGTGGCATCGAACCTGCTTACGCTGTCCCCAACAATGGAGAGTTGTTTGTTAACTTGTAGCAGCGGCGCAGGCGGGGTTCCATCTCGGATCACCCTCGATCACTCACATGTCATATTCAATCGACAATCCCGTCGAACAAGTCGCGTTCGGGTTGGATGAGAGCCTCCGAAACAGTTCCATCGTGCTCGGCTCTTTCGAGGCGGAGCACATTTGCGGGCAGTGGTTGAGTGCCGATATTATAGGCCATATGCACTTGCATTCCTCCGTTCCATATAACCTCAGGAATCCCAGATTTTGACATGCCAGACCTGACACCTTGGCGTCGACCGCCCGTCCGCCGCATCCAATCGGGTGCGGTGTTCAGTACCTATTCATCCAGCCATCAAAGGGCGAGTAGCACAGCGAATGGAACAAAGCGCTTTTTGAGCCTTGGAAAGATGTGGTGAAACAGGCGCTTGCGAGCAATGCCAGAAGACCCGGATCAGCGTTGGAGACGATGACGTTGGAGTTCATTCCCTTTCCCGAATACGGGGCGGTGCGGGGTGCTCAACGTTCGAAAATGCGTGCGCCTGTGCGGTCTGGACACGTGGTGAAACCGTCAGTCCTTGAATCCCGGCTGATTGCATCACGTCGGCCGACCAGTCACTCAGCGGTTCGCCGCATTGACGCGCGATTCCGCATTATCGCAGTCGAGCTCTCTTGCCCCGAAATGTCGGAAACGTGCAAAACTTGCTCGCGTCCGTGCATTTCTTGAACCCGGATCTCCTTGTAGGCTCCTTGAAACCCAAGCCAGAAAATAGGTGACTGAGGACCCGTAATGGACGACGCGCACGACCCACATCCACCTTTGAATGATCCAGGCTGCGATCCCCACGAGCCTGAACTCTATACTCCCGCGCGGGAAGCAGAAACTATCTCCACGCTTGAAGACGTCAACGCCGAGGCTTTGGGATTTTACCGCGAACACGGCTACCTAGCCATCGAACAGGCGCTTGCGCCAGCTGAGATTCAAGCCACATTGGACGTGGTGGAGGATCTATCGACAAATGGATGGCGCGGAATCAGCTACGAGGCAAAAAATTACGAAAATGGCAAAAGGGCCGTTCGCAAGCTGGCTTTTTTTGGAGAAGATGCCAAAGAATGCGGCCTGCTTGTCGATCACGCCGGACTCCGCAAGGCGGTAAAGACACTTCTTGGAGGAAGAGAGCCGGAACTGTTTCAGATCATGATGCTCCTGAAACCGGCGTTGGTTGGCCGTGAGAAACCTTGGCATCAGGATCACGCCTATTTTGACGTCGACCTACGTGACAGGATTGTCGGCGTATGGATCGCATTGGATGAAGCAACTGTTGAAAACGGGTGTATGCAGGTGCTTGATGGCGGACACGAACTGGGGCCGATCTTGCACTGGAAACGCCGGGACTGGCAAATCTGCGATTCAGAAATTATGGGAAAGAAATCGGTTTCCGTACCGTTGAAACCTGGCGGGTTGCTGTTCTTTGACAGCCTCCTGCCACACGGCACACCCAGCAATAACTCCCCCTATCCGCGCAGGGCAATACAACTCCATTTTTCTCCGACAGCCAGCAGAGAGATTCCAACCAAGCAAAGGCTTGCCGTTTTCGGAACCGAAGGTAAGGACGTGCAGTGCTAGCATCGATTTCCTACTAAACTTTCTCGGTAACTACTCACTCCATTGTCAGGCGTCTTGATCGAGACAGTCAACCGCTTGACAGTGGAGTGAGTAATTACAAGTTCAATTGGGTATCGGAAACGCTTTGGCGGGCATTAACTTCGGCAAGTCCGCCACAAGTGTTCTCTGCCGCTAGCCAATCCGCAAGGTCCGTCCGCTCGCAGTGTCGAACATGTGCATCGCCTCGGCGGCAGCACCAACCACTATGGACTGTCCCGGAGTGACTGCAGTCTGACCGGGGCTATGGATGGTCACCGATGTCTCATTACTGAGGCTGCCGTACAGGTAGGATTCCGTTCCAAGTTGCTCGACGCTTGCAACCTCCATGGTTAGATTGCCTGCTTCGGTTGGGCGCAGATCGTTTGGACGAATTCCAAGCGTGACGGCTTGACCCTCGAAGAGGTCAAATCCGTCTGTTGGCAAGGGAACAGTCTCGCCAGTTGACAATAGCAATGTGTTACCTTCGCCCGTCTTGATCGTACCTTCGACAAAATTCATGCGGGGTGAGCCGATGAATCCGGCCACAAACAGGTTGTCGGGTCTGTTGAACAGGTCGAGCGGCGTGCCGAACTGTTCCAATTCGCCGTTGCGCAACACCGCGATTTTGTCAGCCATTGTCATCGCCTCGACCTGATCATGGGTCACGTAGATCATGGTGTTCCAGAGGCGCTTGTGCAGCGCCGCAATTTCTCCGCGCATATCGACACGAAGTTCGGCATCAAGGTTCGACAAGGGTTCATCAAACAGAAAAACGCGCGGTTCACGAACAACAGCGCGACCGATCGCAACCCGCTGCCTTTGGCCGCCCGACAGGTCCTTTGGGCGGCGTTCGAGCAACTCGTTGATCTGGAGCATCTTGGAGACTTCTTCGACCTTTGCCTCGATTTCAGCTTTCGGCGTGTTTATGTTTTCCAGCCCAAACGACAGGTTCTGGCGGACGGTCATATGCGGGTAGAGCGCATAGGATTGGAACACCATCGCAAGCCCGCGGTCTGCGGCGCCGATGTCGTTGACGACCTCGTCACCAATTGAAACGTCACCAGAGGTAATCGGTTCCAGGCCAGAAATCATCCGAAGCAGCGTGGATTTTCCGCAGCCCGAGGGGCCAACGAAAACGCAGAACTCGCCGTGTTTGATCTCTAGATCGATGCCTTTGATGACTTCGGCGGCCCCATAGGATTTGCGAACAGCCTTCAATCCAACTTTTGCCATAGCTTGGACCCCCACTTCCTATTTGCCGCCGGTCGAGGCGATGCCGGTGGTGATGTACTTCTGCAGGAACATGAACACGACGGTCACTGGCAGTAGCGTCAGGACCGTCATGGCCAAGAGATAGCTCCATTCGATAATTGACTCACCTTGCAGCGAGTTAAGCGCAAGTTGCAGCGTGAATTGTTCATTCTCTGACAGGACGATGAGCGGCCAGAGGAAATCATTCCAACGCCAGATGATCGACAGGATCGCAAGCACCGCAATGGCCGGAGCCGACAGTGGCAGGATGATCCGCCAGAAAATCTTCCATTCAGATGCCTTGTCCATCCGCGCAGCATCCAGAATTTCGTCCGGAATGGTCAGCATGTATTGCCGCAAGAGGAACACGCCGGTAGGTGTTGCCGCCGATGGGATGATCACCCCCCACAGATTGTTCAAAAGCCCAAGTTCACGAACCACCATGAAAAGCGGCACAAGGACAACGGTTTGTGGGATCATCAAAGTCCCGATAACCACCATCAGGATCACTGTGCGCCCGCGGAATTGATATTTCGACAGGGCAAAGGCTGCCATGGAATTGGCGACGAGGGCGATGGCGGTAGTGACAAGAGTGATAAATGTGGAATTGTAAAAGTACCGCAAGAAGGTGAAGCGCTCGAATATTTCCGTGTAGTTGCCGAAGGCAAAGCCGACACTTTCAATGGCTTCTCGGTCGGAAATATTCACCTTCAGACGCATTTCCGGTTCGGCGGGGTCAATCATCTGAGCAACCAGACCAACCCGGCGGAGCTGAGCCAGAGTGCGACCCTCGTACTCACCTGAGACGATGGAATAAAGGGGCAGAGGGTCGTCATAGCCATCCACCACGACCATTTCCTGAACATGCGGCAAGAACTTTGGAGGAAATCTGTAGATATCGGCCTCTGTCTTGAAGGAAGACATGATGAGCCAAAGGACTGGTCCAAAGATGATAAAAACGCCGAACATCAGGTATCCGTATGACACCCAGTCCGTCCAATCCCAACGGCCGTTGCGTCCGCGTGTACGAGTGAGAAATTCGACCGCTTTAGCCATCGACGTTTCTCCGGTTGGCCCAGAATTGCAGGCCGGTCAGAATCACGAGAAGGACGGCGATAAGGATCGAAGCCGCCGCAGCCAGGCCAAACAAGCGCGGCGCGCCGCCAAAGCCGGTTTCGTAGATGTACTGAATGATCAAGGTCGTTGCTGAGCCAGGTCCACCGCCGGTGAAGGCATAGACTTCATCGAAGGTCTGGACGCCCTTGATGCCGGCAAGAACAAGGACAACAAGCATGGTAGGTGACAACAATGGCAGCGTAATTCGTCGGAAGGTTCGCCAAGGCGATGCCCTGTCCATCAAAGCGGCGTCATAGACATCGCGCGGGATCGCCTGCAACCCGGCCAGCAGGATCAGAGTGTAAAATCCCATATGCGCCCAAACGGTCAAAAACACCGACCAGGCGAAGGCCCATTGACGATCCACCAACCACAACACGGGTTCATGTCCCATGGCGTCCAGCGAGGCATTGAGGATTCCGTGGCGCTGCAGAATCCATTTCCAGGTCAGCGCGATGACGACGGGTGATAACATTACCGGAAAGAAAAAGACGCTTCTGAAAAACCCGCGTGCCCTGATATCGCGGTTCAGGATGATTGCTGTCACCAGCGAAAACCCTACCATAAACGCCACTTGGAGAACGACAAACCAAACGGTGTTAAAAAGCGCGCGCCAGAAGACATCTCGCTCACAGCTATTGGGATCAAGATAGTTGTCGCAGGCAGTAAGGGTGCGGAAGTTTTCCCAACCGGCGTCGGGGCGATCTTTCAGCAGGATGTTGCCGCCAGAGGTGAACGAATAGGCAAAATTCAGATAGATCGGAATAAAGGCAAAAAGGCCAAACAATATCAGATTTGGGGTTAGAAAAACCCATGCGACTCGCCTGACACCAAAGAGGTTTTGCACCAGAACAAACGGGATCTCCACGATTCTCATAAGCGGTGAGAGGATTGCCAGCATTTGTTCGCCCCGATCGATCTGAGCGTGGATCTGCATGGCCGATTCCGGCCATGCAGGACTTTTTTGAAGGCTACTTCAGCTCGGCCATAGCCTTTTCGAGGTCTTCCTTCATCTTTTTGACAGCTTCCGCGGCAGACATCTCACCGGCGATTGCCTGTGATGTACGCGTCAGCGAAATGTTGAAAACCGTACGGTTGTTGATGTAGCCCTGCAGTTTGAGCGCTGGGCTTTCCAGCTTGGCAACTTCACCACCCCAGGCAGTCAGCGCCGCAGAAGCCAAGGGCGACAGGCCCTCGTAGGTTACGCCTTTGGCGGCGGCACCTGCATGTGCAGGAATGTACAGTGCGGCCTTGGAGTACTCGGCGTAGTTGTCCTGCTCTGCCAGTGTGTCGAGAATACCCGCTACGTGCTCAGGGTGCTTCGTATGATTGAAGCCGGTGATGCCAGCGCCGCCAGGCATGCCGGTGCAACCACCGTCACCGCAAGGCGAACCAACCACTTGCCAGTCGAACAGATCGCCGATCTCCTGCTCAAAACGTCCGACCTGCCACGAGCCCGAGAAGTAGTACACGAGGTTGCCGTTGATAAACTCCGGTCCGGCTTCGCGGTAACTTGCGCCGCCGACTGCGCCCCAAACATCCTGGGCAAAAGTGCCATCCTGATGCCAACCCACGAATTTTTCGACGAACTCTGAGAAATGGTCATCGACGAGAATGATGTCCCCATTTTCATCGAAATACTTCGCACCATAGGCAATGGCAGGACCGGCGAGCCGGTGTCCTGAACGGTCAATCGCCATCGCATAGGGTGTATCGGTTTTCTCCGCCACCTCCCGAGCGGCTGCAACCCAGGTGTCCCAATCGGAACCCTCCGCGGGCACCTCAACGCCAGCCTGATCAAACAGGGTCCGGTTGATAAAGGCGCCGGTCACAGCCAGTTCTGACTGAATGCCGTTGATTTCTGTGCCGTTGGGATCCTTGCGGTACCAGGGCAGGAAGTTACCGAAGTTTTCTTCCCAATAGGCGTTGTCCACATAGGGCGACAGATCGAGGAAGTACTGGTTCAACCCACCATAGTCGGTAACGGTCGAAATGTCCGGGCCCTCGCCCTTTCAACGGCCCGTACTTGTATAGGTGACGTTATTCCCGCTTTCTCTCGCCGATGGCGTCACGGACCTGGATCGCCCAGTTGAGCTTTTCCAGACCCTGCCAGACCTTTCGCGTCCCGGGGAGCGGCTGGCGCGTGGAGGGATGGGAGCCGACGAGGCGCCCGAGATCGATGACAACGGCGCGAATGTCGGGCACCTGCCCGGCGGGCATTCTCACGACGTCCCGGTGGCCCTGCGATTCCAGCACGGTGTGAAGCAGGTCGACGTCCTCCTCCGGAAACACCTCGGTCGCGGGGGTGTCTGGGCGCTCCCGCGCGAGGACGGCCAGGTCGGCGACGTGGACGGCGGTGACCGCGTCGAAGGCGAGGCACTTGCGCAGGTCCTCGGCGCTGTCCAGTCGCCGGTCCTTTATCCGGGTCCCGGTCTTCAGGGTTCTGAACCAGGTCTCGATCGTCCACCTTCGGCCGTACCAGCCCAGCACGGTCGCGGCGTGCGCGGCGTCGGCCTCCTCCTCCGCCGGACGCTCGGTGGTCAGCAGCAGCCAGTGCAGCGGGTCGTCGCCGTCGGCCCCGGTCTCGGTGGCCGAGACGGCGAGCATGGGCAGCGGGTCCGCGCCGCGGTCCCAGCGCGGCGGCACGATCCCGACCTCGGCCGTGCGGATCTCGAGGCGGGCGACGCGCTCCTTGCGCGCGCGGGGGCCGCCGGCGGCCGGGATCGTCAGTTCCGTCGTCGCGACGGGCGGCCGGGCCGCGACATGCTCCCACAGGCACTCCTTCCCGCCGCCGGGCACCGTCACGCGCTGCTGCGCCGAACGGCTGGCGCGGACCAGCAGCGCGTCGCCGTCGTCCACGGCGTGGGCGAGCAGGTCCCAGGAGTCGCCCTCGCGGTCGCAGACGGAGACCACCCGCGTGTCCGGGCAGGCCGCCGCGAGTTCCCGTGCCCGCCCGAGGCCCTCGACCCAGCGCCGGCTGTCCTCCTCGGGATCCTCCCGGAAGGCCGCGTCCATCGCGAACAGGCCGAGCGGCCGGCCCTCCGTCGTCACCGCGAGCCCGGCGTGGGCGAGGATGCCGACGCTGCCCTTGCCGCCGCCGCCGATCCCGTCCAGGCCCGTCGTGGCCTCCAGGCCGGTGTAGTTCAGGGACGTCGTGTCCTGCAAGGCAAGGACCACGGGCTCCGCGCGGCAGCGGTCCGCGGTGGCCTCGAAATGCGGTTCCAGAACGTGCTCCATGGAGATCCTCGGGTTCGACAGCAGCCTGTACGCGGCTTTCTGCTCCGCCTTCGTCGGAAAGATGACCGGCAGGTCCTCGCCCATGTTCTTCAGCCAGGACCGGCCCATGTCAACGATGCGCCGCCGCACCCGCCCGTCGGTGTGGCCCGTGCGACCGTACTCCCGCTCCGCCCAGTCCAGGTCCGTACCGTCATAGGCGCCGGCCAGCGCCCCGACCGGGCGGCGTTGCACGCGACAAAGCGCCTTCCGCCAGCCTTCCTCCAGCGCCAGCACCCGCACCGTGCCGGCCTCGTTCCTGCGTCCGCCGGTCCGCCCGGCGACGGTCCAGCCCGCGCAATGGTAGCAGTAGCCGTCGTGCTCCGGGCCGACATGGGTGTAGGCCGCCACCGGGCGCACCGAATAGCGGGCCTCCCAGTCGTCAGCCACCCGCCGCGCGGCCATGCGCAGGATCTCGGACGCGAGGCCGTGGACGCGCACGCCCGGGAGCAGGAGATAGCGATGGTTGCAGATCACGCGCCCGATGTTGGCTGCGCGGGCGTCGGCGGACCATCCGATCCACTCGTCGCGCGCCCGGAGCTGCCAGGCCGCCGAACCGAAGCCGATCCCGCCAAGGACGCCGTGGCGCTCCGAGCGGATCCAGTGGCGCACCTGGCCGCCGGGAGGCCGCGCCCATCCCAGCGGATGATGCGTCTCCATCATCGCCTCCCACAAGCGGCGGTCGTCGGCGTCGCCCACCAGGTCGAGCGAGACGGGGCCGAGATCCTCAAGCGCGCAGGCCAGCCTGGTGTCGGGAACGTCACCGGCCGGGACGGCGGGAGCGGAAGACGGGTCCGGCACGTCGCGCGCCGGCGGAAGCTCGATCCCGATGCGCTCCGCGAGCGCCGGCAGCGCCTTCGCCGCTGCCGACAGGCACGGGCGACCAAGGGCGTTGAGCCAGCCGGTGCGCTCGCACAGCTCGCGGGCCAGCGAATGCCGCGTGTGCTCGCCGGAGCGCAAGGCAACGGCCAGCCAGTCAAGCGTGCGCGAATCGAAATGGCGAAGACCGACCTGCATGCCTGTGCCATACAGGAACCCGATCACCTATACAAGTATGGGACGTTGAAAGGCCCTCGCCACCTGCGAGTTGAATGGGCAGGCTTTCCAAAATGGTCTGATAGGACACTTTGTCCAAGACCACGTCGACGCCAGGATTTGCAGCTTCGTACTTTTCGAACTGTGCCATCATTGCATCGCATTGGAATTGCTGTGCATGACACATGAACCGGATTTCTTGTGCCGAAGCAGAACCGACAGCTAGCAACAACGCTCCTGCCGAAATTGTCGCTTTCGATTTGAGATGCATTGTGCGTCTCCTTCCTGTTTTCTCTCGTTTTGCGTAAAGCTTGGTGCAGTCGTTGATCAGGTGGGGATACACCCGTCGCGAAATTTGGCCTCCTTTCCCTTTGGCAGTTTGACGGACCGGCCCGACCGAGCCGATTGATAGATCGCGCTGACCAATTCAATGGATCGGCGACCATCCTCGAGTGACACCTCGTTGCCTCGCCGCCCCTCAAGGGCGTCGGCAACGGCATCAAGAAATCCGGGAAAACCCGGCAGCGATTCACTAACTGCAGCCAAAACACCGTCGATGTCCGCCTGCTTCGTCCGACCACGGGCCGTGAAGCTCCAATCCGCATCTCCAGGGGCATAAGGAAAGTTGCCGCTCTCTGCGGTGAAACCTTCAAAGCAAAACCCGAACCGCGACGTGTCGTCGGCGGCACACCCGGGAATCGTTTCAAAAATCCGACTGTTGTCTCGGGCTCGCCGTCGGCATGCCAACCGACAAACTCCGCGCCGACGTTCAGCATGTTTTGCGCCATGCCGTAGATGTGCCGATGATCGATGCCGATCGCTGCGAACTGCAGAGACGCTGTCATGAGTCTAAGAGTTTCCTGGATCCGGCTCTCGCAGATCGCATGGCCGCATCTATGAGATGGTGTGCAACCAGCGCATCATCTTCACTGGCACAAGGGCGTTTCTGACCGGCCAGACTGGTGGCGAAGTTCTCTATGATGCCCTGATGCCATTGATGAACAACCTCGGCCATTGTGCTGCAGACCTTGAGCCCATGGCCCATCGATTTGAGGAAATTGTCCGCTACGGTTTGTGCCAGGGCACCTGTGCGGAACAGAATGCCCTTCAACTTCTCCGAGTTAGAAGCTGCGCAGCCGGCAACATCTGCCTGTGCAATCAAGCCAGCCCCAACGCAGACAAGCACCTTGTGGCTTTCGCCGTCCATTGCAATCTCGCGCGGTTTGTACAAGTGTCCCCCAAAACTTATACATGTGTTAATGAATTTGCATACAGGTTGTCAACGGTTGTCACCCAATATGTTGGCTGCGGCGCTTTCCGTCCGCACTTTCTTGAGGAGACGTGCCGGACAAGGACCTGATGAACCCGCCAACGGCGCACTTGCAAAGGCAAAGGGCAGACGCATGAATCATGACGCAGGACGAAAGGAGCCGGGTGCGCCAGAGCCCGGACACGGGCGCACAACCGGAGATTCTAACTGAACGGGTGGCCACCGTGCATCCGTCCGTGGTCCACGAACACGAAGGCGGGTTCACCCAGCACTGGCTGGAAGGCGGCGGGGTACAAAGCCACCACATCGCAGAAGAGGAAGTCGCTGCCAGCTTCTGGCCGCACGGCGAGCCATTTCCGGCGCTGCCTGTCGCCGTTTCGGAGGAGTTCGGCCCGCAGCTTCCGAAGTTGATGGCGGACCTCGCGTCGGGGTTTCCGGATCTCGACGGCGTGGAGCGGGCGCACCGGGGCATCTCGTTTAGCGGCGGCGCTGGAACTGCTCTTTCTCTCTCTCTTCCAGCTCCTTCCCGGTCATTGCGTGGATCACTGCGTCTTCTGTCGTGTCGTTCGTTCGCTCGGACAAGACGAGCTCGCCGTCCCGCATCACTGTGACCCGGTCTGCAACGTCAAAGATCTCCGGCATGTGATGCGAAATGTAGATGATCGATATGCCTTCCGACTTCATCCGGGCGACAAAGGCGAAGAGGCGTTGCTTGTCCTCCTCCGAAAGTGCCGAGGTTGGTTCGTCCATCACGATCAGCCAACTGTCGGACATCAAGGCCCGAATTCTCTCGACGGTCTGCTTTTCGCCCGAGTCAAGTTCGCGAACCGGTTCGCGCGGGTCGATGGCCAGCTCGAACCGGTCTGTTTGAGGCAGTGAACAGTTTGCGGCAGCCCCTGGTTTGCAGTTGTGCTCGCAAATGGTCCAATGGAGCCGAACATCATGGCAGAAACCGCAATCAGGGACACTCGGACCGCAGAGAAATGCTCGCACGGGGAGTGCGTTTACTGCACACAGTCCTGCCGCGGACGAACGCACGTTCGTACAACCGAATCGCGTATGGTGGAACCCGTCACAGAATAGAGTGTGCGCGACCAAACGGATCGCCAGATTCTCATGAAGTCAGTCTCGAATTGCCGGGGCAGGGCGCGGGAGAAGTCGCTGCCCGGGGCCCCAATGGATTGAATTTCAAGGCAGGCTTGAACCGCAACGGCTTCAGTTCGGCTGTTGGGTCCCCGCAGAATCCGCAGTTTGTGAGCGCGCGATGACCATGCGGTCTAGATGGATTGCGAAGGCTTCAATTGCCGCGGTCTTTGACGTATGGACTGCAAGAAGCTGGCGAGGTACTCCTTCATGCAAATTGTCAAGTTCACTTCTGTCGTGGTGCTGACATTGTCCATGTCAGGTTGCGGAGAAGGCGGAGGGATCCGCGGATTTTTTGGTGGCGGCGGTCCGGAGGCAGGCCTGCCGTACCGTGCAAGCCTCTCGCGAGCGGAGGAACCGCGCAGTTTCACAGTCAGTGTGCCTGCCAACGAAGCAACGGTGGACGACGTACGGGAATCTGCACGAATGCCCGCAACGCGGCATTGCCTTGAGACCTACGGCGGTTCGGACGTGAACTGGGTGACGGATCCTGCATCGGGAGACTGGGCATTCGCTCGTAGCGGAGACTCCATGGTGTTCTCGGGACGCTGCACTGTCCGTTGACCTCAGCGATGGTTGGCATCAAGCTTCTCGAATTCGCTTCGATCCCGGAGGGGCTGTTTGGCCCCCGTCGCCACTTCAGAAATCTCTTGCGAGCCGGACTTTCCGCGACCGCTGTCGCATGGCTTGCTTTGCCAAAGCCGCGGGGCAGGCAAGTCGGCCAATTGCCGGATTCCGATTCAGCAAGGGGCGATGCCGCCAAAGTATCTGCAAGAGTGTGAAGAACAAGACGTAAATGATTGATTCCATGAAATCCTTCCGGGTTGGCCTGATTGGAACAGGCCGGATCAGTGACATTTACCTAAGCAACTGCGCGAAATTCAATGGGCTGGATATCGTGTCGTGCGGCAGTCTTGACATGGACGAAAGCAGGGCCAAGGCGACCGAATTTGGCGTCCCTCGGGTCGCCACCCCAGAGGAGATCATTGCCGATCCTGAGGTGGACGCAATCCTGAACCTCACGGTTCCGGCGGCGCACGCTGAAGTCAGCCTTGCCGCCCTTGGGGCAGGCAAGCACGTCCATTCCGAAAAGCCTTTCGTTACCGACCTGTCAGACGGCCCGCGCATCCTTGATCTGGCGGCGTGCAAGGGCCTGTTGGTCGGCAATGCGCCGGACACTTTCCTGGGCGGGCGCTGGCAAACGGTGCGAAAGCTCCTGGACAGAGGCGCGATCGGGGAACCGACAGGCGTATCGGCATTCGTGCCGACCCACGGTGTCGAGCGCCATCATCCGAACCCGGACTTCTACTACGCCAAGGGCGGTGGCCCTTTGCTGGACCTTGGTCCCTACTATCTCGCGGCGATGGTCTTCTGTCTGGGACCGATCAGGCGGGTTGCGGGCATGGCGCGCAAGACCTTTCCCGAACGCATGATCGAGAACGGTCCTCGAAACGGCGAGATGATGCCAGTGGAAGTCGACACCCATTGCCTGAGCATGTTCGAGTTCGAGAGCGGCGTGATCGGGCAAATGATGGTGAGCTTTGACGTCTGGGAGAGTGAGACCCCACGCCTGGAAGTCTATGGAACGGACGGAACGATCTGCATTCCAGATCCAGATCCCGGAGACGGGGCGAACGTCTTCCAAGGTCCCGTCTGGATTCGCACCCGTGAGACGTCGCGCTGGACGATGCGGCCCCGGCCCAAGGCGCCGGTTGACTGGGAAGTGGCAGAAAACACGCATGGCCTGAATCTTGACGCGCGAGGCGTCGGCCTTGCGGAGCTTGCGCAGGCCGCATCCGATCAACGCGAACCGAGGGCCGGCGGGGCGCTTGGCTACCATGTCTGCGAGGTGATGCAAGGCATGCTGCGCAGCCCGGGCCTTGGCCGCTTCGTCGACATAGAAAGCACCTGTGGTCGCCCGGCCATGCTGCCCGAATCGACGGAAACCGGATTGAACGTCGATCTCGGCCTCCCGGAATGAGCGTGGAGGCACCGACCGCGGGCGCTCCATTCCTTTTGGTCCGCTTGCTGAAAGGCGTGCCGGCCTGCGGAAGGGGCGGCAGGACGATCGTGTCGGAGGTGTCCGAGACGGCGGTCAAGGTGCACGTCCAAGCCTTGGGCGCCTGCAGCCGACCGCCCCGAAGGACAGGGAGACGCCGGAAGCGGACCTTGCGGCCGCTTCCATACGTCATGCCGACCACAGCGCATGGACTTCCTGAAGTCATGGTCGAGGCACGTGGCATGCTCTGCGCCCTCCACCGCGTTCGCCATGGTCCCTGACGCCAGCCACGGCACGCGGAAGGCCTCTGACACGTGCCTCGACATTCCGTGCGTTGCCGCGGGAGCGTCAGTGGTGAGTTCCGTCTATGCTTGCGTTCGAACAGGCGAGAAGCCGGGAAACAGGGTCTGTCTCTAGAGGATTCGTCCAATGCCAAGGATCGGAGTGATCGGTTTGGGTGCCGTGGGAAGGATACACGTTGCCAATGTCATTGCGCATGGGGATGCGGAATTGTCGGCGATATGTGATCCTCGACTGGAAGCCGTCAAGGCGATTTCGGAAAAGACGGCCGCAAGGGCGACATCTCACGTCGTGGATCTGCTTGATACTCGGCCCGACGCCGTCATCATCTCTTCGTCTACTTCATCCCACGGTGAGGTCGTAGGCGAATGCGTGGCAGCAGGCGTTCCCTTTCTTTGCGAGAAACCGCTGGCGCAGGACGTCCGCGCCGCCGCCCGAATCGTCGCCTCGGTCAAGGCGAGCGGCCTTGTTGCAGCCACGGCATTCAACCGCAGATTCCATCCTCAGTATGCGGCACTGCGGGATGCGGCCTCGGTCGGCGAGATCGGACAGTGCGAACTGCTTTGCTTCACGTCCAGGAGCACTGCGCCGCCCACTGTCGAGTTCAGCCGGACATCGGGTGGATTGTTTGCCGAAAAGGGGAGCCATTTCTTCGATCTTGCCAGATGGATTTCCGGGGAGGAACCGGAGGAACTGACCGCCATGGGGGCGGTCTTGGTCGATCCGGGATTCAAGGAGATCGGGGAATGCGACACCGCCATTGTATCTATGCGCATGCGAAATGGCGCCCTCTGCCGCTTCGACTTCAGTTGGAGAGCCGCATACGGGCAGGACGAGCGCATCGAGATTCACGGGTCTCATGGATTGTTGACAAGCCATCAGGATCCGGTGGGAACGATCGTTCACGCCGCTGGCCGAAGCGTGCGGACGGGCAACAGGCTTGCGACATGGCAGGAGCGCTTTGCGGAGTCCTACAAGGCGGAACTCGATGCCTTCCTGTCCGTGCTGATTTCGGGCCGAGAGCATTCGCTGCTTGCTACCTTGAACGACGGCTTGATGGCGCAGCGCATTGGTGACGCAGCCAGGGCCTCCGTGGCGAATCGCGCAACATCGAAATTCAATAGTTGACGAACAACAGTTCTTTCGGGACCACCGTCCGCCTCAAGAGAGCGCAACACGGGCTGGCCTGCGGGACAGCTTTGCCGGGTTCGCGACCGCTCCGACAATTGATCCAAGACATGCCGAAGCCGAGCGCCTGCGCCGCTGAAGGACAACACGTGACGTCTGCTGACGAACCGCCTCCCGCTCTCGAGGCCGCCACTGCAAGTGACAAGCCCGCTGTGCAGGACGTTTCGATGGTCAACGACCCGACACCCACACCCACACCCACAACAGGGCACTGGAACATCCTGGACATCCAGTTGCCGGACAAGGACTTGTCTCGCGTTTCGACCTGATGCAGTTAATGCAATTGAGGAGAATCTTGCCGTTGCATGCGCGAGGGACGGGAATGTCATTCCAACCGCTTTCCGAGGTCAGGGACACCCTGAACATTCAGTGGTACCGCTCGAAGATGCCGCCGGCGCGCTTTCGCGAGCTGTCCAGGCGCAGTGACCGGAAAGGCTGGATCCAGGCCGGAGGCCATTTCGGCCTGTTCTTCATGACGGGGACGGCGGTCTATCTGACTTGGGCGCAAGGCCTTTGGATCCCGTTTTGCGTGGCGCTTTTCGCCCATGGAACGTCCGCGTCGTTTTTCCGTGGCACCGCGGTGCACGAACTCGGTCACGGGACGGTGTTCCAGACCAAGTGGCTGAACAGCTTCTTCCTTTACCTGTTCAGCCTGATCAGCTGGTGGAATCCATTCGACTATGCGGCCAGCCACACGTATCACCACCGCTACACCTTGCACCCGGAGGGCGACCGGGAGGTCCTGCTTCCCGTGCATCCGAACGTGGGCCGCACGTTCCTCCTGCAGATGTTCACCGTCAACTTGCTGACCCAGCCGGGACGTACCTTCGGCAAGGGCGGGCTGCTGTCGACGATCTGGCTCACGGTCCTGGATGCATTGGGCAAGAATGGCTCGACCGACATCCCCGCCAACGAATGGCTTGAGGCGCTGCACAATGACCAGCCTGCCCAGCACAGGAGTTCAATGCGCTGGTCCCGCTTTCAACTGGCGTTCCATTCGGCGGTGCTGGTCGTGGCGGTTCCAACCGGTCTCTGGGTCCTGCCGCTGATTCTCACAATGCCCAGCTACATCGCCAACTGGCTGAGCTATGCCGTGGGCCTGACGCAGCATTGCGGCCTCATGAAGAACACGACGGACTTTCGAAAGAGCACTCGGTCCATCCGATTGCCGAAATTCGTCGAGTTCCTCTATTGGCGCATGAACTGGCACATTGAGCATCACATGTATGCTGGCATCCCGTGCTACAACCTGCCGGCCTTGGCTGCGGAAATCAGGGACGACTTGCCGGATCCGCGCAGCCTGCGAGAGGCTTGGCGGGAGATGCTCGAGACATGGGAACGTCAGCAGGAGGACCCCGACTACGCCTTCGACACGCCATTGCCAGCGACTGCCAAGACAGAGGTTCGACGGACCACGGACATCGAGGAAACCTCGATCGGTGACTTGGCGCCCAAAGGGCTCGCGTGAGAATGCCGGTCAATCCGGAAGCTGGAGAAGCCGGGCGACGCGCAACCGCGACCAGGATGCAAGGACTTCGCCATGCAACAATGTCGCCGTGGAATTGCGCACCTTGAACGGCCTCCGGATGCCTCTGCCGTGGTTGGTGTTGGCAGAGAACAGGCCAGGCGCGATGCCGCTAAAGTGGATCGGTCGGAACAGGGATGCAGGCGAACCTCTGCGTTGCTGCCGCTCGAGTCCCCTCCGTCCTCTCGCCGAATCAGGCCTGGATGACTATCTTCATCGGGCCGGGCGGCGTTCTCGCCCGGCCCGATGCGTGGGCGAACAGGCAAAATGCTGAGAATCTTTGGGATCCTCCTGCTGATTGGCGCGGCCGGCCCCGCCTTGGCGCGTCAGCCGCTTCACGAGATTCCGCCCGTCGTGCACGCGTTCTACTCGCTTGGCCTGGCGGACGAGGTGCGCAGGAACTGCGCCGCGATTGACGCACGCATGTTCCGGGCGTGGAGATTCCTGAGTTCAATCGAACGCTATGCCCGGAAACTGGGATACTCGGATGCGGAGATCGACGACTTCGTCAGGAACAAGTCTGAAAAGGAGAGGCTCCGGGCGCGAATCCGTGCCGATCTTGCGAAACGGGGTGCGACGCCAAGAACGCCGGAAGGCTATTGCACTGTGGGCCACGAAGAAATAGCCAAGGGTAGCGTCGCAGGACGGCTTCTGCGCGCCAAGTGACGTCTGCCGGTCATGGGCGGCGGAACCCTGAGGAACCGGAGCTCATGTCCGAACCCAGAAAGCTCATCATCGACGACGCCGAGATCGAGGTCGATTCGGACCTGACGATCATCCAGGCCTGCGAACAGGCGGGGATCGAGATCCCGCGCTTTTGCTACCACGAGCGGCTTTCGATCGCCGGCAATTGCCGCATGTGCCTCGTCGAGGTCGTGGGCGGGCCGCCGAAGCCGGCGGCGTCCTGCGCGATGCAGGTGCGTGACCTGCGGCCCGGACCCGAGGGGCAGCCGCCGACCGTGCGGACGAACAGTCCGATGGTCAAGGAGGCCCGCGAGGGCGTCATGGAATTCCTGCTGATCAACCATCCGCTTGACTGCCCGATCTGCGACCAGGGCGGCGAGTGCGATTTGCAGGATCAGGCGATGGCTTACGGGGTCGACTTCTCGCGGTTCCGCGAACCGAAGCGAGCGGTCCAGGACCTGGATCTGGGACCGCTGGTCGGCACGGCCATGACCCGCTGCATTTCCTGTACGCGCTGCGTCCGGTTCATCACCGAGGTGGCAGGCGTTCCCGAACTTGGGCAGACCGGCCGCGGCGAAGACGCCGAGATCACCAGCTACCTCGGCCAGACGCTCGACAGCGAACTGCAGGGAAACATCGTTGATCTTTGCCCTGTGGGTGCGTTGACCAGCAAGCCCTATGCCTTCACCGCACGGCCTTGGGAACTGACCAGGACCGAGTCCGTGGACGCCATGGATGCGCTTGGATCGAACATCCGCGTGGATGCAAAGGGACGCGAGGTCATGCGAATCCTGCCGCGCAACCATGACGGCGTGAACGAGGAGTGGCTGTCTGACCGGTCACGACATGCCTGGGACGGCCTGCGCCGGCAAAGGCTGGACAAACCCTATCTCCGTCGCGAGGGCAAGCTCGTCCAGGTGGAATGGGATGAGGCACTGTCCTCCGCCGCGAAGGTTCTCAAGGCGAAGGGCAAGGTGACCGGGCTCGTAGGCGACCTAGCCCCCGTAGAGGCCGTTTTCGCGCTGAAGGAACTGCTTGAAGGGCAGGGCGGCATCGTTGAATGCCGAACCGACGGCGCGGAATTGCCTGCGGACAATCGCTCGGCCTATGTGGGCACGGCGCGGATCGAGGACATCGAGAGGGCCGAGGCCGTCATGCTGATCGGCACCAACCCGCGCGCCGAAGCGCCGGTGCTGAACGCACGCATTCGCAAGGCGTGGACGCGCGGGGCGCGGATCGGCCTCGTGGGTGAGGCGGCGGACCTGACCTACGACTATGCCCATCTGGGCACCGGCCACGAGGCGCTCGGCAAGCTATTCGACATGAATCCGGAGCATGCGCACGGAAAGGACACGGCAGTCGTCATCGGCATGGGCGCACTGGCCGGACCGGGCGGAACGCGCGCGCTCCGTGACGCGATGCGATATGCAGAAGCCACCGAGTCGAAATTCCTGGTGCTGCACACGGCGGCGGCCCGCGTCGGCGCCCTGGACGTCGGCGCAGTCACCGATGGCGGGGTGGAGGCCGCTCTCGACAGCGCGTCGGTTGTCTTCAGCCTGGGGGCCGACGAGGTCGACGTTCCGGAGGGGTCGACCGTCATCTACCAGGGCAGCCACGGAGACCGGGGGGCGCACAGGGCCGACATCATCCTGCCAGCGGCCGCCTGGACCGAGGAGCACGGGCTCTTCGTCAATACGGAGGGCCGTCCGCAGCTTGCCATGAAGGCCGGATTCCCGCCAGGCGAAGCAAAGGAGAACTGGGCGATCCTGCGTGCACTGTCGGCTGAACTCGGAGCGCCTCTGCCTTACGACACCCTGGCCGAACTGCGGCAGCGACTGATCAGGGAAGTGCCGCACCTGGAAGGTGTCGACGAGGTGCCCGAGAACGCGTGGGAAGTCGCCAAGGCGAACGGCGATGAAGGCGGAATGCGCATGGAGTTCGGGGCGGCGGTTGTCGATCACTACCTTGTCAACCCGGTGTTGCGTGCCTCGCCCCTGATGGGCGACCTGCAGGCGCGTGCGCGCGCGAGGACGACGGGAAGGCTGGCAGCCGAATAGGGTTGTCGCACGCGGCCGGCAGAGACCGTCTGGGGCTGGCGCCCGCTGCCGAACGAGGACTAGAACGGCCCAAGGCAAGGGTTCGAGACTGAGAGACAAGAAAGGCAAATGGCTGAGTTCCTGACTACACCTTTTGGTACGCTTGTCATTGTGGTCGTGCAGGTCCTGCTGATCGTGGCCTTCGTGATGATCAGCCTTTTGTTCCTGGTCTACGGAGACAGGAAGATCTGGGCAGCCGTTCAGATGCGGCGCGGTCCCAACGTGGTCGGACCGTGGGGCCTTCTCCAGTCGGTTGCGGATGCGCTCAAGTATGTCGTCAAGGAAGTCGTGATCCCTGCCGGCGCCGACCGGACCCTCTTCGTGCTGGCGCCGCTGGTCTCGTTTGTTCTGGCAATCATGGCCTGGGCGGTCATCCCGTTTGACGACACGTGGGTCGTCGCGGACCTGAACATCGCGATCCTGTACATCTTCGCGGTGTCTTCGCTGGAAGTGTACGGCGTGATCATGGGCGGATGGGCATCGAACTCGAAATACCCGTTTCTCGGCTCCCTGCGTTCGGCGGCGCAGATGATTTCCTACGAGGTCTCGATCGGCCTGATCATCATCGGCGTGATCCTCACCACGGGGTCCATGAACCTTGGCGACATCGTTCGCGCCCAGGACGGAAGCTACGGGGTCTTCAGCTGGTACTGGCTTGCGCATTTCCCGATGCTGATCCTGTTCTTCGTCAGCGCTCTCGCGGAAACCAACCGCCCGCCCTTCGACCTGCCGGAGGCGGAATCCGAACTCGTGGCGGGTTACCAGGTCGAATACTCCTCCACGCCGTTTCTCCTGTTCATGGCCGGCGAGTACATCACGATCTTCCTGATGTGCGCACTGACGTCGCTGCTCTTTTTCGGCGGCTGGCTGAGTCCGGTGCCGTTCCTGCCTGACGGACCGCCCTGGATGGTGGCGAAGATGGCGGTCTTCTTCTTCATGTTCGCGATGGTGAAGGCCATCGTTCCGCGCTACCGCTACGACCAGTTGATGCGGCTTGGTTGGAAGGTCTTCCTTCCTTTGTCGCTGGCCTGGGTGGTGATTGTCGCCTTCCTGGCAAAGTTCGAGCTCTTCGACGGTGCATATGCCCGCTGGGTGATGGGGGGCTGATGACAAGGAGCCGGAACATCCTGTCCGAAGGGGACATGATCAGATCGGAGGTGTCCTGATGGCGCAGATCGACTGGTACCGCACGGGAAAGTATTTCCTGCTTTGGGATTTCATCAAGGGGTTCGGCCTGGGCATGAAGTACTTCTTCTCGCCGAAGGCCACGGTCAACTATCCCCACGAAAAGGGCCCGCTTTCGCCGAGATTTCGTGGCGAACATGCTCTGCGGCGCTATCCGAACGGCGAAGAGCGATGCATTGCCTGCAAGTTATGCGAAGCCATCTGTCCGGCGCAGGCGATCACCATTGACGCCGAGCCGAGGGAAGACGGCAGCCGTCGCACCACACGCTACGACATCGACATGACGAAGTGCATCTACTGCGGCTTCTGCCAGGAGGCCTGCCCCGTGGATGCCATCGTAGAGGGCCCGAATTTCGAGTTCGCCACCGAGACCCGCGAGGAGCTCTTCTATACCAAGGAGAAGCTCCTGGAAAACGGCGACAGGTGGGAGGCGGAGATCGCCCGCAACCTGGAAATGGACGCGCCGTACCGATGAGCGAACAGGACAGTCCATTTGAGGCAATGCTCTCGATGAGCCGGGACTGGGCGAAGTCGCTCAATCCCGCGCTCGAGTCCTTCTCTCCGACGGCGTTCGAGTCCCTTTGGCCGACAATGCCCAGGGAGGTGATGGAAGCGGTGATGGGCAAGACTTTCAACCCCGGCGGCCTTGACGCAAAGACGAAGCTTCTGCTCACCCTAGGTGCGCTCACGATGCTCGGCGCTCAGGCGGATGCACAGATTCGCTTGACCGTGCGCCACGCCATCGAGGCGGGCGCCACGAAGCAGGAAGTGGCTGAGACGATCGCCGTGATGGGCGTCTTTTGCGGCGTTCCTGCCATGACGCGGGCGATGGAACTGGCGAATTCGGCGATGAAGCCCGACGACGGGGAGGCCACATGACAGCCCAGGTCCTCGCCTTCTACCTCTTTGCCGTGAGCTGCATTGCCGGCGGGGTCCTTACCGTCGTTGCCCGGAACCCGGTCCATTCGGTGCTCTGGCTGATCCTGTCCTTCCTTTCGGCGGCCGGGTTGTTCGTGCTCCTGGGCGCCGAATTCGTCGCGATGCTGCTGGTCATCGTCTATGTCGGTGCCGTGGCGGTGCTGTTCCTCTTCGTGGTCATGATGCTGGACGTGGATTTTGCCGAATTGAAGGCGGAAATGGCACGGTACATGCCGCTGGGTCTCCTGATCGGCGTCGTGATCCTGTTGCAGCTTGGCATGGCCCTGGGAGTCTGGACCGCCGCCGAGGGGGTGGATCTTGCCGAGCGCCCGGATTCCGTCGCGGGCGGGGGCGAGCACAACACCGACGCGCTAGGGCGTGTGCTCTATGACCAGTATTTCCTGCTGTTCCAGCTCGCAGGGCTGATCCTGCTGGTGGCCATGGTGGGCGCGATCGTGCTGACGCTGCGCCACCGCGAGCACGTCAAGCGGCAGGACGTGCTTCAGCAAATGCACCGGGATCCTTCGGCGGCGATCGAGCTGAAGGACGTAAGGCCGGGGCAGGGACTGTGACGCGCGCTCCGGCCTGCACCGGCCACCTCCGGGCCGGACTGCATCTTGCGAGGGACGAATGATCGGACTGGAGCACTACCTTATCGTCGCGGCAGCGTTGTTCGTCACCGGGATATTCGGGATCTTCCTGAACCGGAAGAACGTGATCATCCTCCTGATGTCCATCGAGCTCATGCTGCTTTCGGTCAACATCAACCTGGTCGCGTTTTCGGCCTATCAGGGAAATCTCACGGGGCAGGTCTTCACGTTGTTCGTCCTGACCGTTGCCGCGGCCGAGGCTGCCATCGGGCTCGCGATCCTCGTGTGCTTCTTCAGAAACCGCGGCACCATTGATGTCGAAGACGTCAACGTGATGAAGGGGTAGGCGCGCGATGGAAACCATCATCCTTTTCGCGCCTTTGCTCGGCGCACTGCTGTGCGGCTTTGGCTGGCGCGTCATAGGCGAGACAGCCGCGCAATCCGTGTCGACCGCGTTTCTGTTCCTCGCCTGCGTGCTGAGCTGGATCGTGTTCCTGCGGTTTGATGGCGAGACGACGTTCACGCACATCCTGCCGTGGATAGAAAGCGGTTCCCTCGCGACGGACTGGGCAATCAGGCTTGACCGGCTGACCGCGATCATGCTCGTGGTGATCACGACCGTGTCCGCCCTGGTGCACCTCTACAGCTTCGGCTACATGGCGCATGACGAGAACTTCGACGAAGACAGGGAATCCTATCGCCCGCGCTTCTTCGCCTACCTCTCGTTCTTCACCTTCGCGATGCTGGCGCTTGTGACAGCGGACAACCTGGTTCAGATGTTCTTCGGATGGGAAGGCGTGGGCCTCGCTTCCTACCTGCTGATCGGATTCTATTTCCGGAAGCCGAGCGCGAACGCGGCGGCGATCAAGGCGTTCATCGTCAATCGCGTCGGAGACTTCGGATTTGCGCTGGGCATATTCGCTCTCTTCTTCATGGTCGATTCGATCAGTTTCACTGACGTGTTCGCGGCCGCGCCGGATCTCGCGGAAAGGGAGGTTGTCTTCCTCTGGACGACCTGGCCCGCGATCGAGCTTGTCTGCTTCCTTCTTTTCGTAGGGGCCATGGGCAAGTCGGCTCAGTTCATCCTCCACACGTGGCTTCCGGATGCCATGGAGGGTCCGACCCCGGTCTCGGCGCTGATTCACGCCGCGACAATGGTCACTGCCGGCGTCTTCCTGGTCTGTCGCATGTCCCCGCTGATGGAATTTGCCGACTGGACGCAGAGCTTCATCGTCTACATCGGCGCGATCACGGCGTTCTTCGCGGCGACCGTGGGCCTTGTGCAGAACGACATCAAGCGCGTGATCGCCTACTCGACCTGCTCGCAGCTCGGCTACATGTTCGTCGCGGCAGGCGTCGGTGTCTACAGCGTCGCGATGTTCCATCTGTTCACGCACGCCTTCTTCAAGGGGATGCTGTTTCTCGGGGCCGGCTCCGTCATCACGGGCATGCACCACGAACAGGACATGCGGAACTACGGCGGTCTCAGGACAAGGATGCCTTACACGTTCTGGGCCATGATGATCGGGACCCTGGCGATAACCGGAGTCGGCATCCCGCTGACAGGGATCGGCTTTGCGGGTTTCCTGTCAAAGGATGCGGTGATCGAGAGCGCCTTCGCGGGCGGGACGGACGCCGCCACGTTCGCCTTCTGGGCGCTTGTGGTTGCAGCAGCGTTCACCAGTTTCTACAGTTGGCGGCTCCTCTTCATGACGTTCTTTGGCGAACCGAGGGGCGACATGCACGCGCACGAGCATGCGCATGAGAGCCCTGCCAGCATGACGGTTCCGCTGGGCGTCCTCGCGCTTGGGGCGATCCTTGCCGGAATGGTCTGGTACAAGCCGTTCTTCGGCAGCGAGCAGGAGGTCCAGGCCTGGTTTGGAATCGCCAAGGGCGAGGAACACGCCCAGGTCCTGACGCTCGGCGCGGCCCATGCGGCCGAGAAGCAGGATGATGCAGGCGGAGAAGGTCACGGTTCCGCCGAGGCCGCGTTGCCTGGGCAGGGCGCGATCTACATGGCGCCAGACAACCAGGTGCTGCACGACGCGCATTACGTGCCGGCCTGGGTGAAGCTCTCGCCCTTCTTCGCGATGCTGGTCGGGTTCGGACTGGCGTTCCTTTTCTATGTCCGGCGGACCGACCTGCCCGCAAGGCTGGCCGCGAACCAGGCCCCGCTCTACCAGTTCCTCCTGAACAAGTGGTACTTCGATGAGCTGTACGATCATGCCATGGTCCGGCCAACCAAGGCCTTTGGCCGCTTTCTCTGGCGGCGGGGGGACCTGGGCGCGATCGACGGCATCCTGAACGGCGTGGCCATGGGTGTCGTGCCGTTCTTCACAAGGCTCGCCGGAAGGGCCCAGTCAGGCTACATCTTCACCTACGCATTCTGGATGGTGCTTGGCATCCTCGTGTTCATCACCTGGATGACCATCGCGGGAGGGCAATAGACGATGCTCCTCGACAGCCTGCTTTCGATCATCACATTCGTCCCGCTCATTGGCGCCGCGATTCTGGCGTTGTTCCTGCGTGGCGACGATGCGCCGGCGAGACGGAACGCCAAGTGCGTCGCGTTGGCGGCGACCTGCACATCGCTCCTTGCATCGCTCATCCTTCTCGCCGCGTTCGACCCCGAAGAAACCGGATTCCAGTTCGTGGAGGAGGGCGAGTGGATCCTGGGCCTGACCTACAGGATGGGTGTCGACGGCCTGTCGGTCCTGTTCGTCATGCTGACGACGTTCCTGATGCCGATCACCATACTCGCGTGCTGGGACGTGACTCACAGGGTCAAGGAATACATGATCAGTTTCCTCGTGCTCGAAACCCTCATGCTGGGAGTCTTTTGCGCACTGGATCTCGTGCTCTTCTACCTGTTCTTCGAGGGCGGCCTGATCCCGATGTTCCTGATCATCGGCATCTGGGGCGGCAAGGACCGCATCTATGCGGCGTTCAAGTTCTTCCTGTACACGTTCCTCGGCTCGGTCCTGATGCTGGTCGCGATGATCGCGATGTATGTCGATGCCGGCACGACGGACATCGTGGCGCTCCTGGGTCACAATTTCGGGTCCGAGACCATGGAGATCATGGGTTTCCACATACTCGGCGGTTTCCAGACGTTGCTCTGGCTTGCCTTCTTCGCGTCCTTTGCGGTGAAGATGCCGATGTGGCCCGTGCATACCTGGTTGCCGGATGCGCACGTGCAGGCCCCGACGGCTGGCTCTGTCATCCTTGCCGCGATCCTGCTGAAGATGGGCGGTTACGGATTCCTGCGCTTCAGCATTCCGATGTTCCCGGTCGCTTCAAGCCTGATGGCGGATTTCGTGCTGTGGCTGAGCGCGGTCGCGATCGTCTACACCTCGCTCGTCGCACTGATGCAGGAAGACATGAAGAAGCTGATCGCGTATTCGTCCGTGGCCCACATGGGATTCGTGACGGCGGGGATTTTCTCCGCGAACCAGCAAGGGGTCGACGGGGCGATCTTCCAGATGCTGAGCCACGGATTCATCTCGGGCGCGCTTTTCCTTTGCGTGGGCGTCGTCTACGACCGGATGCACACGCGCGAAATCGACGCCTACGGCGGCCTCGTCAATCGAATGCCAGCCTATGCGGCGGTCTTCATGCTCTTCACCATGGCAAATGTCGGCCTGCCGGGGACGTCGGGATTCGTTGGCGAATTCCTGACGCTCGTGGGCATGTTCCAGGCCAACACATGGGTGTGCGCTGTCGCGGCGACCGGCGTGATCCTGAGTGCGGCCTATGCACTATGGCTCTACCGAAGAGTGGTCATGGGAGAGCTTGTCAAGGAGAGTCTCAGGTCGATCACCGACATGAACCGGCGAGAGCAGGCGATCTTTGCGCCGCTTGTCGCGATGACCGTCCTGCTTGGCGTCTATCCCAGCCTCGTGACGGACATCGTCGGCCCGTCAGTCGGGGCGCTGCTGGACGGCTATGGCGAGTCCGTCGCCCAATACAACGGCGCGACCCGAGTCGCCCTGAGCGGAGGCCACTGATGCAGACGGGAGATCTTGCCATCATCTTGCCGGAGATCGTGCTTTCGATCTTCGCAATGGCCGGGCTGCTTGCTGGGGCCTATGGCGGCCGCGACCGTCTGGGGCCGGCGATGATCTGGACGACCTCGGCGCTGCTCGTGGTGCTTGCGGCATGGATCGGGCTGCAAGGGACAGGCACGGCAACTGCATTTGGCGGAATGTTCACGGACGACGCGTTTGCCCGGTTCGCGAAGGTCACGATCCTGCTGGCGGCGGCGGCTGTCCTGCTGATGGGCAAGGGATACATGGCAAGGAGCGACCTGATTCGATTCGAGTACCCGTTGCTGATTGCGCTGGCCGCTGTCGGAATGATGGTGATGGTTTCGGCGAGCGACCTGATGGCGCTGTACATGGGGCTCGAGTTGCAATCCCTTTCGCTCTACGTGGTGGCGGCGCTGCGCCGTGACAGCGTCAGGTCGACCGAGGCCGGCCTCAAGTATTTCGTCCTTGGGGCGCTTTCGTCAGGCCTCCTGCTCTTCGGTGCGTCCTTGGTCTACGGATTTGCAGGCACCACAGGGTTTGCCGGGATTCTTGAGGCGGTCCAGGGCCGGGCGCCGGTGGGGCTGCTGATCGGCCTGTCGCTTGTCATCGCGGGACTGGCGTTCAAGGTCTCCGCAGCGCCGTTTCACATGTGGACGCCCGACGTATACGAAGGCGCTCCGACGCCGGTCACCGCTTTTTTCGCCACGGCTCCCAAGATTGCGGCAATGGCGCTCCTTGCGCGGGTCGTCCACGGCGCGTTCGGCGGCATTGTCGGCGACTGGCAGCAAATTCTCGCAGCGCTTTCCGTTGCGTCCATGTTTCTCGGCGCAATCGCGGCGATCGGGCAGCGTAACATTAAGCGGCTGATGGCCTATTCGTCGATCGCGCACATGGGGTTCGCGCTGATGGGGCTGACGGCTGGCACGGCGGCCGGCGTCGAGGCGATGCTGATCTACCTGGTGATCTACGTCACCATGAATGTCGGAACCTTTGCCTTCATACTGTCGATGGAGCGGGACGGCGCGCCGGTGGTCGAGATATCGGCGCTGTCGTTGTATTCGCGGCGCAGCCCGACCAGGGCACTGGCGATGCTCGTGCTCCTGTTCAGCCTCGCGGGCGTTCCTCCGCTTGTCGGGTTCTTCGCCAAGTATTCCGTTCTGCTGGCGGCTGTGGACGCGGGTCTTGCCTGGCTGGCCATTCTGGGCGTCATCGCCAGCGTGATCGGTGCATTCTATTACATTCGCATCGTGTACATCATGTATTTCGGCGATGAAGAAAGCGAACTTGACGCCGGTGGTTCGACCGTGCTCGCCGGCTTCCTGGTCGTGTCCGCGGCGTTGATGCTCTTTGGCCTTTGGAACCTCGTCGGCATCGAGGGCCCGGCTGCGGCCGCCGCGGCAACTCTGGTCCGGTAGAGGCTTCACGTCCCGTTGGGTGCCGTTTGACCGAGCCAACTGCATTCGGTATGCATCCTGTGACGGAGGAGCGGACTTTGACCGCCTTTGCGGAATGGCCGGACGGAGTTGACCGCATCGTTCTGGACGAAGTTGACAGCACCATGGCCGAGGCGGTGCGGCGGGCGAGGGACCTTGAACGACCGACCTGGATCATGGCGCGACACCAGACGGCTGCCCGAGGTCGCAGAGGGCGAACCTGGCAGAATCCGCCGGGCAACTTCGCGGCAACGCTGATCTGGCAGCCTGACGCAACTCCCGCGGAGGCTGCTTTGCGGACCTTCACGGCATCGAACGCGCTCTTTGTCGCGTTGGCTGGCAAGGTTCCTCAGGCGCAGCTTTCGCTAAAGTGGCCGAATGACGTCTTGCTTTCGGGCGGCAAGGTGGCTGGCATCCTGCTCGAGAGTTCGGGAGCGGCGGAGCGCCTCGACTGGCTGGCTGTCGGGTTCGGAGTGAACCTTGTTGAAGCCCCAAGCGGGCTGCGTGACGCACAAGTGCCGCCGGCTTGTCTCAGGGACGCCGGAATCGACTTCGCGCCCGAAGAGCTGCTGGCACGTCTGGCTGGTGCCATGGCTGAGGGCGAGGCGCTCCTTGATCGAGAGGGCTTCGGGCCTGTTCGGAATGCCTGGCTGTCGCGGGCAGCGCGACGTGGAGACACCCTGACCGTGCGTACAGGGACTGCAGAGATCACGGGCGTTTTCGAGACCTTGGACGAGGCCGGCCAGCTTGTCCTTCGGACTTCTGCAGGCCGAGTCGCGATACCGGCGGGCGACGTCTCATTTTAGGGGAAGCATATGCGAGAGTCTCATCGAACCTTCGCGACGATTTCAAGGGTCGGTAAATGTGGCCGACGCCAACGCCTCTTGTTTGCCTGGAGTGCCAGGAACGGGCAAAGGAGGTGGCTCTTGCGGGCCCCATTCTGTCAAGCCCTCTGTTCCCACCGCCTTCGCCTTCCGGTTCCTTCCTGTTTCGGGTCCGCCGCCGTCAGGATGGACTCCGCAGCCCGCTCCGTGGGCCGCTCACCTTTGCGCCAGCGCATGCGACGGGTCGTAAGGCGAAGGCGCTATGACCTCGGCCCCGATCAGGTCGCCACACAGATCCAGCAGCATGGTACTGCCTTCGCTGGCCAGTTCGGCGTCAACGAAGGCAAAGGCCAGGTTTAGGCCCACCCGATGCCCCCAGTCGCCCGAAGTGATGGTTCCCACAACTGCATCATCCTGCATCAGCGAAGCGCCGCGATGTGCCGGTGCATGGATTGCGTCTATCTTCAGCGTCACCAGCTTCCGGCGCGGCCCTTCCGCCTGACGACCTAGCAAAGCGTCCTTTCCGATGAAATCGCCCTTTCCCAGCTTTACGAACCGGCCCAGCCCGGTTTCGAATGGATCGAATTCGGTGATCAGGTCGGCCTTCCAGTGCATGAACCCCTTTTCCATGCGCATTGACTCGATCGCGCGGCCCCCGAACAGCTTCATGCCATGCGCTTTGCCTGCATTGCGCAGCGCCAAGTAGGTGGCGTAAAGCGAGGCGTTTGGGACATGGATCTCGTAGGCCAGTTCACCCGAGAAACTGACACCCAGAACCGTCACCGGCGAAAACCCAATGAAACATTCTCGCACGCCAAGCCAAGGGAACGCCTCTCTCGACCAATCGCCACGGGCACAGGCCGACAGCACGTCCCGAGCCTTGGGGCCTGCAAGCACCAGAATCGTTTGATCGTTGGTCAAGGACTTGATCTGAACGTCTTCGTCGACCCTGGTGTGAGCTGTCAGCCAGTCCATGTCGTGGAATTCGCTGGCTGCGGCAGAGCCGTACCAGACACGCTCTGGCCCACGGTCAGAGGCAGGCAGGTTGGCAACCGTCGCCTCGCCCTTGACCATGCCAAGATGGTTCAGCAGATATCCCAGCCCAACGCGACCTTCACGCTTTGTGACATTGCCGCAGAACATCCGGTCAAGGAAGGCATGGCGGGCGTTGCCGGAGATCTCAAACCTGTTGAAGCCGTTGACCTCGGCCAAGCTGACGTTTTCCTGAACGTTTTTGACTTCGGCGGCAACGACGTGGAAGGCCTCGTCAAAGTTGAAGCCGAGCGAAGTGTGAAAGTCGGGTGCGGGCTTGATGTAGTCGACCCGTTCCCAACCATTCACAATGGTGAACTCGGCGCCTTCAGCTGCCATTGCCGGGGTCAGCGGCGTTGTCTTTGCGGGCCGACCTGCAGGGCGGTGTTCGTGCGGAAAGTGGAACCGGAACTCATTCTGGTAGTCTTCGATCGCCTTCAGCGCAGTCAGTTCAACGTTGGAGTGACCGGTGAAGCGGCGCGGGTCGATGCACCACGTGTCATAGCAGGCTTCGCCATGGACAATCTGCTGCGCGAGCAGCCAGCCGTGCCCGCCGCCCTCGCCGAGACCGGCGCGCAAGCCGATGATGCAGAAGGCGTTCCGCTTGCCGGGGATAGGGCCGACTAGAGGCGCGCCATCAATGGTGTACGTGATCGGCCCGTTCACGATCGAACGGATGCCGGCTTCCCTGAGGGCAGGCACTCTCTCAAATGCCCCTTCAAGCACTTCCATCACGCGATCCAGGTCGTCGGGGCACAGGGCGTTGACAAAGTTTGGGTCGATCCCGTCCATGCCCCAGGTCTTGCAATCCCGCTCATAGAAACCGACCAGCAGGCCGCCCTTTTCCTGGCGGCTGTAAAAGTCGCTGATCGGGCAGCGCAACAGCGGCATCCGGTGGCCGGCCTCCTTGATCGCGGGAATGTCCTCGGTCAGGAAATACTGGTGCTCCATCGCGGCAACGGGGTGATGCACATCCATCATCGCACCCACTTCGTTGGCCCGATATCCGCAGGCGTTGACCACGATGCCGCAGTCGATGTCGCCCTTTTCCGAATGCACGGTCCAGGTGTCGTCCTCATGTTGGGTCAGATCGGTTACGGTGGTGTTGCGATACACCTCGGCCCCTGCCTTGCGTGCGTGATGGGCCAATGCCTGGCACAGCTGGGCCGGGTCGATGTCGCCGTCCAAGGGATCCCACAGACCGCCCAGGAGGCTGGCGGTCGAGATCAGGGGGTGGCGACGGGCACATTCCCTGGCATCGATGACTTCCAGGTCCACGCCCATGCCGCGCGCCATGGAGGCAAAGTGGCGATAGCCCTGCATCTGCTCTTCGGTGTTGGCCAGCCGGATGCCTCCGTCCGCGTGGTTGTAGTTGATCGGGTACTCCGGGCTTTCCGACAGTTCCTTGTAGAGATTGATCGAGTGCGTCTTGAGTCCGACCATTGTCTGGTTGGTTCCGAAGTTGGTCACCTGTGCCGCCGAATGCCAGGTCGTGCCGCTGGTCAATTCGTTGCGCTCGACCAGCACCACGTCGTCCCAACCTTCCTGGGTCAGGTGGTACAGCGTTGAACAGCCGGCGATGCCGCCGCCGATTACAACAGCCTTGGCCCGCGATTTCATTGGCTTCGCCTCCGATACGATCTGTTGGCATGAGGTGCCGAGCCGGCCAGAATTCGCAAACGCTTCGTCTCATCTTTCAAAATTTCGAAATCTATTGTTGGTGAATTGATAGTAAGTGACATTCTATTGCGATCCGCCCTGCCGGAATCCTTCAATGCCGGGACAGCAGCTGGGTGAGCGTCATGGTCCAACGTGGAAAGCGAACCGGTCGACGTGCAATGCTGGCGATGCGTTCCGCTGGGCCCGAACGGGACCCTTGCCCGCCAGGCCAGACCGGCGGCAGCTACAAGCCGCTGCTGGAATCCGAGCTGCGCCGCATCCATGACACGGCGCTGGACCTTCTGGAGAAGTTGGGGATGGGAGACGTCCCGTCCCGCCTGCATGCAGACTTGCTGGCAGCCGGTGCGATCGACGATGGCTCCGGACGGCTCCTGTTCCCGCCGGACATGGTCGAAAGTGCCGTGGACCAAGCGGCCAAGACATTTGTCCTGCACGGGCGTGACCCGGATCGGTCGATCAAGGTCGGTGGAGACAGGGTCTATTTCGGTACTGGCGGAGCAGCCGTTCAGACGCTCGATCTCGACAGCGGCGAGTATCGTCCTTCGACGCTGGCCGACTTGCATGACTTTGCAAGGCTTCAGGACACACTTGCAAATGTCAGTTGGTTCACCCGCTGCTGCGTGGCCACGGATGTGCCCGACAGTTTCGATCTGGATGTGAACACGGTCTACGCACTCCTGAAGAACACCACCAAGCCAACTGCAACGTCATTCACGCGGGCTGAACATGTGGCGCCGATCGTCGAAATGCTGGACATCGCGGCAGGCGGCCCCGAGGAATTTTCAAGGCGACCATTCATGAAGGCACACATAAGCCCGGTGATCTCGCCCATGCGCTACGGCGACGACGCGGTGGAGGTCGTCTATGAGTGCGTCCGCCACAGCATCCCGATTTCCAGCATCACAGCGGCGCAAGCTGGCGCAACCGCACCGGCGACGCTGGCCGGGTTTCTGGCTCAGTCGCTTGCGGAAACATTGGCCAGTCTGGTGATGGTCAACGCCATCCAGCCGGGATTTCCGATGGTGTTTTCGAATTGGCCGCTGGTGATCGATCTGCGGACCGGTGCCTTTTCGGGAGGCAGTGGCGAGACAGCCCTGTTGAACGCCGCCTCTGCCCAGCTCTCAAACTGGTTGGGGCTGCCTTCCGGGGTCGCCTGTTCGATGACTGACGCCAAGGCGATAGATGCTCAATACGGAATGGAAAAGGGCCTGACGTCGATGGCCGCAGCACTTGCCGGAGGCAACCTGATTTACGAGAGCTCGGGCATGACGGCGTCGCTCCTCGGGGCCAGCTTCGAAGCCTTTGTCCTGGATGATGAAATGCACTCGAACACCTACCGTGCGATGCGTGGCATCGAGGTGACCGAAGACAATCTGGCATTTGAAACCATCTGTGACACGGTCTTGGGCGCGGGACATTTTCTGGGTTCCCAGCACACATATGCCGCAATGGAGCGAGATTACTTCTACCCGTTGCTCGCGGACCGGGATGAACCGCGCACCTGGGCCGAGAAGGGAGCGCAGGATGCCTGGAGCCGCGCCCGGGTCAATGCTCAGGCCATCCTGCGCACCCATCAGCCAAACTATCTGACGGACGCGCAGGACAGGGCCATACGCAAGCGGTTCAACATCATCTGAAGCGGTTGCAAGCGCTCAACTGAGCAGCACGAAGCTGTCCGCGAGCCAAGGGGTGCTGAGATGGGTAGGTGAAATCACCCGTTCGTCGATCAACCTGCGAATCTTGTTGTCAACCAATTCGATTATGGACCGGGAGCAATCAGGAGTGGCGAGAAGGGCCAGCGTGCGAGCAAAGCTCTTTCCGGGAAACCGGTGCATCTTCAGCTCGGGCTGGAATCGCTTGGCACGCAAATACAGCAGCGGCGTCGTGATCGTCCAGCCCGCTCCCGCCGCGACCATTGCCATCAGCGTCTGGCTGTTGCTGCATTCGAACGTATGCGGTGACTTGACCCCGATGCGGCGCAATTGAGACTCGATCTGGCGAGCGATCATCAGATTGCTGGAGAAACGCAGAAACGGGAGATTTGTGCGGTTCTCAACAATGTCAGACAATGATTGTCCGCAAGGTCGTGGCAGCACGATGACGAAAGGGTCCCGCAGCAATGGGCGGTCCTGGAGTTCGCCGATTCTTTCTCCCGGCGTGGCGGTGATGCCAAGATCCAATTGGCGATTGCGGAGCATCTCTATGACCGCGTGGCTGGAATCAGTCAGGTACACGAAATCGCAGGACGGCATGGCTTCCGAAAGGAAAACGGCCAGTTCCGGCGTGATGTCACTGTCGAAGTCTTCGATCGCCCCCAACCTCAGATAGCTGGCTTCAGAGATGTTGCCTGCCGAGGCCTCGGCCTTTGCCTTGCGGATGGAAAGGAGCGCATCATCGATGTTCCGCAAGAAGGCCCTTCCCTTGGGCGTCAGGACCATGGGCCGGCGGGAATGATTGAAGAGATCGACCCCCAAGTGGTCCTCCAGCTTTCGAAGGTGGTGAGAGATCGTGCTGATGGTCAGGCCGGACTCTTCGGAGGCGGCGCGAAGCGATCCCTTCCGTGCGCAGATCTGAAAGAGCTCAAGCCATCTGAGGCTGAGGTCATGGCGGGCGGTTTGCCGATGAGGCATTGGCTGAAGCTCCGGATCAAGCGAACCCGGAATTTTCCTATTTTTTAGGAATAATGATGTCAATAAAGCGTACTTTGTCACTCTCTCTTCTTTCAACTCGGGAATTGTTGCACACTCTTCGGTGCAGCTACTCGAGCAAGAAGGCGGAGCGGCGCTGGAACAGGGTCAGGAAACACGCGCACTTGTGCGGGTCTTCGTAACGGTTGGACCATCGGCTGATTGGGTTGGACCGCTGCCCCCGAGAAGACGTCAACGCGTCGGGTCGCGCAAGCCAAAGGGAAAGTCGCGGCGAGTGCATCGTCCAGACTGATTTGAAGTAGCGGCGAGCAATCGTCCCGGGAGTCACCAAGGAGAGAGAAATGGGAAAATTCACCGCAGCCGCCACTGGATCGGCAATGCTGTTTGCCGGGCCGGTTCTGGCCGCAGATGTCGTGATCGGCGTTCCGAACTGGCCGTCCGTCAATGCGACGGCGCACATTCTGAAAGTGGCCATCGAACAGAACCTTGGCCTTGAAGTCGAACTTCAGAACGGCACCAACCCGATCGTGTTTGAGGCAATGGATTCGGGTGCGATGCATGTGCATCCGGAAGTCTGGCTGCCGAACCAGCAGAACCTGCACGACACGTTCGTGAAGGACAAAGGCACGGTTGTCATGAACCCGAACGGCGCGGAGGCCTTTCAGGGCATGTGCGTCGACCAGGCGACGGCCGACGCCAATGGCATTGTCTCGATCGACGATCTGACGAATCCGGACATCGCCAACCTGTTTGACTCCAATGGCGACGGGATGGGCGAAATCTGGATCGGCGCTCCTGGATGGGCCTCGACCAACGTTGAAAAGGTCCGAGCGAAATCCTACGGCTACGACCAGACGCTTGAACTTGTCGAAATTGACGAGACGGTGGCTTACGCAAATCTCTCCAATGCGATCGAGGCGGGAGACGCTTGGGTCGGATTCTGCTATACGCCGCACTATGTTTTTGCGCTGCATGATGTCGTGGTTCTTGAAGAACCTCCCCATGACGCTTCAAAGTGGATGGTCATTCAACCGACCGACGATCCGGACTGGTTCGCCAAGTCGGACGCTGGCGTGGCTTGGGACAGTGCGTATTTGCACCTGCACTACGCCAAGGAACTCGAGACCACTCACCCTGAGGTCGCTTCGATGCTGGCCAATATGGCGTTGACTGCCGATGAAGTGTCGGCCATGACCTTTGCGCTTGTGATCGACGGAAAGGAGCCACTTGCCTATGCCGAGGAGTGGGTGGCCGCTAACGAAGACAAGGTGCTTGGCTGGCTCAGCAACTGAGCGCGGCCATGCCACCTTGATGTCACCAAGGGCCGCCGGATGTTCCCGGCGGCCTTTTTGTTTCTGTTAGGGGGCGGGGAATGAGCGAGGCTGTCGTCAGGCTGACAGACGTTTGGAAGATCTTCGGCGAGCGTGCGGAAGAGGCGATGTCGGCAGTGAAGAGCGAGGGAATCGGAAAGCCTGAAGTTCTTGCCAGATTTCAATGCGTTGTCGGGGTGCAGGGTGCAAGTTTCGAAGTGTCGAAGGGCGAGATCTTCTGCATCATGGGGCTTTCGGGATCGGGCAAGTCGACTTTGGTCCGCCACATCAACCGGCTCATTGAGCCAACCGCGGGGACCATCGAGATCCTCGGCAAGGATGTGTCATCAATCAGCGACAGCGAGTTGCGGCGCATCCGGGCACAGCAAATCGGAATGGTGTTCCAGCACATGGCGCTGATGCCGCACCGGTCTGTGCGCGACAACGTGGCCTATCCCCTGGAGATCAGAAAGATCTCGAAGTCCAAGCGTTGGGCGGTTTCCGATCACGCGCTCGGCCTCGTCGACCTGACCGGCTATGAGGACCGCCTGCCAAAGGAGTTGTCGGGCGGCATGCAGCAGCGTGTCGGGATCGCCCGCGCCTTGGCGTCGGACCCGGAAATCCTGTTGATGGACGAACCGTTCTCGGCGCTCGACCCGCTGATCCGGCTGCAATTGCAGGACCAGTTCAAGGCGCTTGTGGCACAGCTTCAGAAGACGACGCTGTTCATCACTCACGACCTGGACGAGGCGATCCGCATCGGGCACCGCATTGCCATCATGAAGGATGGTCTGATCGTGCAGATCGGCACGCCTGAAGACATCGTCATGAATCCGGCCGACGACTATGTGCGGGAATTCGTGCAGGGCATTTCCAAACTGAAGCTGGTGAAGGCCCATTCCATCATGGAGCCGCTGGAGAGCTACAAGAGGCCGCTCGACCACGCGCCTCGCGCCGACCACGGCGCCGATCTCGATCAACTGATCGACATCGCGGTTCGAACAGATCATCCGGTGGTCATCACCGACGGAGGGGTGGATGTCGGACTTGTGACCAAGCCGACGTTGCTGCGCGGAATCCAGGGGGGCAAAGATGACTGACGCAACCACCGAATTGAAAGTCACTGCCGCCTCGGACATCGAGGTTGACCGCGATGCCCTGGACGCCTCGATCAAGGAATTCGCCGGAGCGAACGGCGAGTATTACGTCCAAAGTTTCCACAAGATACACGACACCACCAACTTGATCCCCGGCACGTTCAACCTTTGGGCCGCCGTTCTTGGCCCGTTCTGGGCGGCGTCGCGCGCGATCTGGGGGATGTTCTGGAGCTTCCTGATCCTGGAAGTCATCGCCTGGGTCCAGATCGGCCGCGGCGCTTGGGGCAATCCTGGTGCCGAGATCGGTGAGCGGGCCGAGCGGCAGTTGGCGCGCGCGGAGCAGTTGCGTCAGCGTGCTGCGGATGCGACCGAGCAGGCCGATATTGAACGCTTCACGAAGCTTGCAGAGAACATTCAGAAAGCAGCCGATTCCAGCCTGGAGCAGGCGGCAGCGGCTCAGGCGGAGGCCAGCAGCATCATGCTGACGGGGCTTGCGCTGTTGCTCGTGTTCAAGCTGTTCCAAGGCGTTTATGCCAACCAGGTCTATGAAAGGCAGTATTCCCGCTGGCGGGTCGATCCGGAGCACACCGAAAGCGGGCGCAAGAACCAGAACATGGTACTTGGCGCAATCCTGACAGCCGCGATCGGGCCACTGATCGTCTATAAGTTCACGGTCGCTTCCTCGCTTCCGCTCCTGGATGCATTCCCCGAAACAAGCGTTTCGGAGATGATTCTGGGTGAAGGCGGCGGGACGCTGTTTTCCTCGATTGCGAGCTGGCTTGAGACCAGGATCGATCGGGCGGCCGCTGCAGGCGGTGATGTCTTTGACGGTATCGTGAACGGGGTCCGGACGGTTCTGGACGCGCTGACGGTGGCGCTGAACGGCTCACCTTGGCCGGTGGTCATGCTGGTGATCGTCGTGACTGCATGGCGAGCGGCTGGACCGCGCGTGGCGATTTTCACGGCAGCTTCGCTGGCCTATATCGCGTTGCTTGGCTACTGGTCCGTCGCCATGGAAACGGTTGCGCTTGTGGGTGCAGCGGTGATCCTCTGCGTGGTCTTCGGCATTCCGCTTGGCATCTGGTTCGGCAAGTCGCGCCGCGCCTACAACATCGCAGAGCCAGTGCTTGACCTGATGCAGACGCTGCCAGCCTTCGTCTACCTGATCCCGATCATTGCCTTCTTCGGCACCGGCAATCCCCCAGGCATCCTGGCGACGATCATCTTCGGCATGCCTCCTGTGATTCGCCTGACGGCCTTGGGCATGCGCGGCGTCCCCGGCAGCATCAAGGAGGCGGCGGTGGCATTCGGTGCGTCGCGGTGGCAACTGCTGAAGGATGTGGAGATTCCGCTGGCCCTGCCTTCGATCATGACCGGTGTGAACCAGACCATCCTCATGTGCCTGTCGATGGTCGTGATCATCTCGCTGATCGGCGGCGGCGGCCTGGGCAAGGAAATCCTGGAGGCTCTGCAATACGCCGCCAAGGGACCGGGCCTTCTGGGCGGCTTCGCCATCCTCTTCGTGGCCATGGTGCTGGATCGGATCATTCAGGGCGCCTTCCGCCGTGAAGACGAGAAAACATGATGTGAGACCGCACCCCGCGATCGTTGCCGGCTGCCGCCGAGGTTCAAGATGAGCGACCCCTACCAGACGTCCATGATGGAAAACCTCTATTGGTGGGGAATCCCCACGCTCTTCCGGTGCCCGAACGAGGGACCAGAGGGCAAGGACATCGCCCTGGTCGGCGTGCCACACTCAACCGGCAACGGGACGACCGAGCGGGATCAGCACCTGGGCCCCCGCGCATTGCGCAATGTCTCGGCCGTGTCGCGGCGGATGCACGGGGGGTTTCGGTTGAACCCCTGGGAGGTGGCCAAGATCGTGGATGTGGGCGACGTCCCGTTCCCCCGCGCCAACGACAACGAGCATTGCATCAAGCAGATCACGCGCTTCTTTGCGGGCATTGACGCCGCCGGTGCGCGACCGATTTCGGTTGGCGGCGATCACTCCATAACCGGAGGCATCGTGCAGGCGCTTGGCGGAGGGAAAATCACCCGCGGCGAGCCGGTGTGCTTCCTGCATCTGGATGCTCACACGGACGTGTTCACGAAGGTGGATCATTTCCTCGGTGCCAAGAAATCCGCGGCGCATTGGGGCGCCTATCTGGCTGATCAGGGCGAAGTCGACCCGAACCATTCCATGCAAATTGGCCTGCGCGGGCATGCGCGAACACTGGATTGGCTGCAACCGTCATACGACTATGGCTACAATGTCGTGACCATGAAAGAGTTTCGCGAGCGCGGGATCGATGACGTGGTCGCTCAGGTCCGAGAGATTCTGGCGGGAAGGCCGGTCTACATCACCTTCGATCTGGACTGTCTCGACCCGACGATTGCGCCGGGGGTGTCAAATGTCGAGGCCGGAGAAAGGGGCTTCGACATCGACGAGGCGGTGGCGATCCTGCACGCGGTTCGGGGCATGAACATTGTCGGCGGCGATGTCGTCTGCATGATGCCCACCAAGGACAACCCAAACCAGATCACCGCGCTGACGGCGGCCGCGGTGATGTTCGAAATGATCTCGATGGTTGCCGAGAATGCCGCCAAGGGAGCCAACGCATGAGGCGTCAGGCCGATCGGTTCTTTCAGCCCCCGTCCGGCATGGATCCGGCCAGAAGCGTTCCGCGCAGCCCGACTTGTCGATTGCGCTTTCAGGGTCCGGAAACGCGGCGGTTCGCCATCCGGGCGTCAGCATCTTCGCATTTGGTCGATGAAGTTCGGACCGGACCGGAATTGCAGCTTCGGCAAAGTCCGTTCGCCCACCGGGGAGCGATCTCGCAATCTGGACCCTGTTCCCCACTCCGTGAGTTGCGGCGTAGCTTGACGGGCACGGGCCTCTGGATGAGTCGTGATCTTGCACCCGACCCCTTCGTTCCAAGAAGGTGGGAAATCGTCGAATGGTCGCGGGCGCGCCATGACGAGACCTAGTCCGTCGAGAAGAGCGGTACATCCTGGCGGACTTGCAGGAAGGACCAAATCGACCTCGTCGCCCGATTGGAGCGTTGAAGATCCCTGAACAGCCGGATCTCGAGGTCGACTTCCCAGTCCGGGTCGCCGGTGAGGACCAGCAATCCGTTCTCGAGGTCGGGCGCGACGAGGCTCTTGGGCAGCCAGGCGACTCCGTCGCCCGCACGCGCCCGAATCCGGAGCGCGCCGGCCATCGAATTCTCGTAGACCGTGCGCAGCCGGTTCGCCAGGTCCCTTTTGGCAAGCAGAGGTTGCAGGATCTGCCCGATGGGCGCGGCGTCGCCGAAACGCAGGAACGGCATCTCGATGCCCGGCGCGTCGAAGCCAAAAATCGGGCATCCATCGGCACCGGGTTTGCACACCAGGACGAGTTGGTCGCTGCCGATCAGAACCGATTCGAAGGAATTGGTCGGCTGGGCGCCTGCCTGCTGGTAGGCAACGACGAAGTCCACGTCGCCTCGCTTGAGATCGCGCAGGCAGTTTGGCAAATCGTCTGCACGCAACCTTGACAGGATCGGGCCATAGGCTTCTTCCAGCGCTTGCAGCCAGGCGGGATAGAACCGCCAGCCGATTGAATGCTGCGCACCAAACGTGATGACATACTTGTCGGGAAGCGATTGTGCTTCCAGGATTTGGCTGCGCTCGCGCTCAATCCTTGACAGCGCGTGCAGTCCGGCCTCCAGCATCTGCGCACCGGCTTCGGTCAGCTTGACAGGTTGACGGGACCGGTCAACCAGAACGGCGCCTACCCAGCTCTCCAATGACTTGATTCGACGGCTAAAGGCTGGCTGGCTGAGATTGCCCAAGGCTGCTGCTTGGGAAAAGTTTCCGGTTTGGCGCAGGCGGTCAAGATCGCGGAAGTGAGAAACGTCCATGGCGGACAGCATAATGCAGGATTTGCATAATGCCATCCAAACATAACATTGGATTATCAGCGACTTCTGCGGCAGGTTGCACGCGCCTGATCGTCGTAGGATGCTGCCTTGGCTGACGTTGAATTGTTGACGCGCGAAACGTCGCGGATTGATTTTGACCGCTTCCCGCGCATCAGCCTTTGCCACCGGCCCACGCCGACCGAGGCGTTGCCGCGCCTGACCGCATTGATGGGCGGCCCGCGCCTCTTCATCAAGCGGGACGACTGCACGGGTCTTGCCACCGGCGGCAACAAGACTCGCAAGCTTGAGTTCCTGGTGGGCGAAGCGATGCGCGACAAGGCGGACATGCTTGTCACTCAAGGTGCAGTGCAGTCAAACCATGTCCGCCAGACGGCGGCGGCGGCCTGCAAGGTCGGCATGAAGTGCCACGTTCTTCTGGAACGCCGCGTGCCGGGGCGCGATGCCTCCTACGAGGAGACAGGCAATGTGCTTCTGGACGGGCTGTTTGGCGCCACCCACGAGTTCCGGCCAGCCGGGCTCGACATGAATGCCGAGGCCGAGGCGGTGACCAGTGCACTGTGCGCCGAGGGGCATCGCCCGTACTTCATCCCGGGCGGCGGCTCGAACCCGACCGGCGCGCTCGGTTACGCCAATTGCGCCCAGGAAATTGCCGACTACTGTCGCGAGACCGGGCAGGACTTTGACTGGCTGGTCATGGGTACCGGCAGCTCCGGCACCCAGGCCGGGCTGGTCGCGGGCTTTGCCGCAATCGGGCACGACCTGCCTGTGATGGGCGTCAGCGTTCGCCAGCCACGCGACCGGCAGATGAACGCCGTCCACGGGTTGACCCGGAAGACCCTGGAGAGACTCGGTGCGGGCGGCGTGCCGCTGAGCAAGATCCTCGTCGATGACGGATACGTCGGTGAAGGCTACGGGATTCCAGCGGAGTCGACCCTTGAGGCGATTCACTTGACCGCCCGGCACGAAGGCATCCTGCTTGATCCTGTCTATTCGGCCAAGGCCATGGCCGGACTCATCGGCATGATCCGAGAGGGCTTCTTCAAGTCCAGCGACACCGTGCTGTTTCTGCATACAGGGGGGGCTGCCGCGCTATTCGCGTATCAGGAGCAACTCGCCGCATCAATGAACTGACCAGACGCCGGGCGACGGCGCGAAACCAACTATGGAGGAAACCATGAACACCACTTTGAAGACAATCGGCCTCGCCGCGGTCGTCAGCATTGGGGCCTTGCCCGCACTGGCTGCCGAAGAGGTCAAGATCGGATTGCCGTCCTGGACCGGCGCGCAGGCGATCGGGCACCTGCTGGGCGAGGTCGTCACCTCGCGCATTGGCGGAAAGGTCGAATATGTCCCCGGCAACAACGCCACGATCTTCCAGGCGATGGACCAGGGCAAGGGCGACATAGACGTGCACCCGGACGTTTGGCTGCCGAACCAGGAGAGCTTTACGAACAAGTATGTCAAGGGCGCGGGCACCGTAGTGCTGTCGTCCAACCCTTATGAGGGCAACCAGGGATTCTGTGTCTCCAAGGACTTTGGCGAGGCCAACAACATCACCGACATTGCCGATCTTGGTCGTCCGGACGTGGCTGCTCTGATGGACAGCGATGGCAACGGGAAGGGTGAGATGTGGATCGGTGCGCCCGGCTGGGCCTCCGCCAATGTCAACGAGGTCAAGACACGCGACTACGGGCTGCTTGATTTCATCGAGCCGATCCGGGCTGAAGAAAGCGTAAAGACAGCGCGTATCCGCGACTCCATCGCCAAGGGCGAAGGCTATGCGTTCTACTGCTACAAGCCGCATGCGGTGTGGTTCATGTTCGACGTCCAGATGCTCAGCGAGCCGGCCTACGACCCTGCGAAGTACATCATGGTCCAGCCTTCGGATGACGCCGATTGGTACAACAAGTCCATGGTGGCCACAAAAGATGCGCTGAAGGACGTGCAGATCGCATGGTCGAAGTCGCTCGAAGAGCGCTCGCCCGCCATCTCGGAATTCTTCGCAAACTTCGCGCTGACAGCGGACGACGTCAGCGGCCTGGCCTTCGAGGTAAGTGCCAATGGCCGTGACCCTGCCGATGTCGCGAAGGAATGGGTTGCTGCCAACTCCGACCGCGTCGACGCCTGGTTGGGGCTCTGAAACCAAGAGGCTAAAGACTTTGGCGGCGCCGGCAATGGTTGGCGTCGCCTTTCCGTTGCAGAACCGCTAGACCCCGTCGCCATGACCGAGGACGCTGTCATAGAAATCTCCAACGTCTGGAAGATATTTGGCGACAATGCCCAGACCGCGTTGAAAGCAATCCAGGACCGGGGATTGGGGAAGGCAGAAGTTCTGTCTGAATTCAACGCTGTGGTTGGTGTGGCTGATGTCAGCCTGTCAGTGAACCGGGGCGAGATTTTCTGCGTCATGGGCCTCTCCGGCAGCGGCAAGTCCACGTTGGTGCGCCATTTCAACCGCTTGCTTGAACCGACATCGGGCAAGATCGAAATCGAGGGCACCGATGTCATGGCGCTAGGTCCGCGAGAGCTGCAAAGGTTCCGCAACCAGAAGATCGGCATGGTCTTTCAGAACTTCGCGCTGATGCCGCATCGCTCGGTGCTGGACAATGTCGCGATGCCGTTGGAAATCCGGCAAGTCGCCAAAAATGAGCGGATGCGGCAAGCCGCTGCCATATTGGACATCGTGGAGCTTGGCGCCTGGGGGTCCAAGTTCGCTCACGAGCTCTCCGGTGGCATGCAGCAACGAGTCGGTCTTGCACGCGCCCTTGCTGCGAACCCGGACGTCCTGTTGATGGACGAGCCGTTCTCGGCGCTCGACCCGCTGATCCGGCGACAGTTGCAGGACGAGTTCATCAAGCTCTCCAAGATCCTGAAGAAGACCACGATCTTCATCACCCATGACCTGGACGAAGCTGTCCGCATTGGCGACCGCATCGCGATCATGCGCGACGGGCGCATGGTGCAGATCGGCACGGCGGAAGACATCGTGATGCATCCCGCCGACGATTATGTGGCCGACTTTGTGGCCGGAATCTCGAGGCTCAAGGTCGTTCATGCCCATGCCGTGATGCAGCCGATTGGCGCGCCCATCCCCGCAGATGCGCCGCGCGTGGATGAGGCCGAGACACTCAGCACGCTGATCAACCTGGCCATCGACGACGATCACCCGATCATCGTGCAGGATGCAGGCCGCGATGTCGGCGTCATTACACGTGCAGACCTGCTGCGCACCGTGATCGAAGGGACGGAGGTATCATGACGGAAAACGCAGTCAACCCGCTGGAGGCCACCGACACCGAGGTCGCGCGCGCTTATGCCGCCGAGCGCAGGGACAATGTCCGCGCCTTCGTGCGCACCAGCCCCGACTACTACATCAAGATGTTCGACAAGATCGGTGCATCGGCCAGATTCACGCCGACGCTGAACCTGGCGGCCGGTCTGTTCGGCCCCGTTTGGTTTGGCGCGCGCGGGCTTTGGAACTGGGCGCTGCCGTTTCTGATCATCGAGGCGCTTGCCATCGTGCAGATCGCGCGTGGGCTCTTTGGTGACCTTGCTGCCGACGCGATGGCGCGGATTGCATCCATCGAGGGCACGTTGGAGTTGCGTCGCAAGCAGCTTGCCGCGGCCATCGAGAACAACACCGACAAGATTGACGTCTACCAACGCACCGTCGATTCGCTGGAGGCCAACATCGGCGGCATCCGGGACGAGGCCGCAGACCTCGCCGCGCAAGGGCCGACGATTGCGCTCACGGGTCTGGCAATCCTGGTCCTTGCCAAGCTGGCGCAATCGTTCGCGGCCAACACGGCGCTTGAGGCGCGGTTCTCCGACTGGATCAGCGACCGCTCGATCCGCTCGGGCATGCCGATGCTGCAGATCGCGTTCAGTGCGATCTTCATGGCGCTGATCGTGGCGGCGGCGGTGCTGCACTACTCGTTCCCGGGTCGGTTCACGTTGCTCAGCGACTTCCCCACCGATCCCGATGTCCGTTTGACGAGCATCTCGGGGGTCGAGGGGTTCTTCAACTGGGCGGTGCTGAATGGAGAGGCGCTGTTCGACGCGATCACCTATGGCATCCGCCTGGTGCTGGATGCGCTGGAGATCGTCTTTGTCAGCACGCCCTGGATCGTGATCGCCTCGCTCATCATCCTCTTGACGTGGCTGACGGCAGGAGTCCGGATGGCGATCTACTCTGGCGCGTTCCTCGCCTATATGGGCCTCTTGGACTTTTGGGAAAAGGCGATGACGACATTGGCATTGCTGGGGACCGCAGCGTGCCTGTCGATCATGATTGGCATTCCCTTGGGCATGTTCGCCGCGCGCCGTCCAAGATTCTACAGCTTCATCCAGCCGATCATGGATTTCATGCAGACCATGCCTGCCTTTGTCTTCATGATCCCGGTCATCGCCTTCTTTGGCACCGGCAAGCCGGCGGCGGTTGTAACCACCATGATCTTCGGCGGCACCCCCGTGGTGCGCCTGACGGTTCTCGGCTTGCGTGGCGTGCCCGAGAGCGTGCGGGAAGCCGCAATCAGTTTTGGCGCGAACAAGTGGTACCTGCTGACAAAGGTGGACCTGCCGCTCGCCAGCCCCTCGATCCGTGCGGGCATCAACCAGACGATCATGCTGTCGCTCGCCATGGTCGTGGTCGCCTCGCTGATCGGCGCCAAGGGTCTTGGCGAAGACGTCCTGGAGGCATTGCAGTACGCCAATGTGGGACAGGGGATCCTTGCCGGATTCTCGATCCTCTTCTGCGCCATGATCCTGGATCGCATCGTGCAAGGTGGCCGTCGGTGACGCCATTGGTTCTTGTCCATGGCTTCATGGGCGGCAGCGATCAATGGGACTTGCAGGCGCCCTTGGCCGCTGGACGGGAACTGATTGCGGTCGACCTGCCGGGCTTTGGCAGGAACGCGCATTTGCCACCCATCAACACGATCAGGGGATTCGCGGAATGGGTGCTGGCAGAGGTCGCGCCCCGGGAATTCGACCTGCTTGGCCACTCCATGGGCGGGATGATCGTGCAAGAGATGGTGCGTTTGGCTCCTTGCCGTATCCGCAAGCTGGTGCTCTACGGAACCGGCGCAACCGGCGAGCTGCCAGGGCGGTTTGAAACGATTGAAACCTCGATGCAGCGCGCCCGTACGGAGGGCGCTCGATGCACCGCGCGTCGAATCGCCGCGACATGGTTTCTCAAGCGCGAATCCGCACCCCTGTACCACGTTTGCGCCGCTATCGCGGAGCGAGCCAAGCTGTCAGCGATCATCGCGGGGCTGGAAGCCATGCGCGGTTGGTCCGGGCTTGATCACCTCTCCCGCATTGCGGTGCCTTCGCTTGTTCTTTGGGGCGACTGCGACCGCACTTACGAATGGACTCAAACCGAGACGCTATGGCGGACCATCCCAAGCGCGAACCTCGCGGTCGTACCAGCCTGCGCGCATGCCGTTCATTTTGAACGACCTCAACAATTCAACGCGTTGATCGCTGATTTCCTCGGCGAGTCTTGATCCACAGCTTCCGCGCGGAGCCGGTCCGGTCGCAAATGCAAAATCGGCCCTCCGCACCCCTGCCTGGCAGCAGCGCCGTCTCCCCATGCGTGGATTTCTGCGGACCGGGCGGGTTCGGTGGATTGCGGCGCCGCAGGAAAGGCAGGGCCGCCTCATGCCATTGAAGTCTGGCGAGCATTGACAAGATCTGACATGGGTGCGCTGACTGACGGCAGGCAGCCACGCCTGAAATCTTAAAGAGGCCCATTGGACGAACATGTTACTTTGCATCGATGCGGGCAACACGAACTCTGTCTTTGCGATCTGGGACGGCACTTCGTTTCTGGGCACGTGGCGTGCCTCCACCGAACATCAGAGGACTGCGGACCAGTACTTCGTGTGGCTTTCGACCCTGATGGAGGCCCAAGGCCTCCGTGATGTGAAGATCGACGAGGTCGTGATTTCCTCGACGGTTCCACGTGTCGTGTTCAATCTTCGCGTTCTCTGCAACAGTTACTTCAATTGCAGGCCGCTGGTCGTAGGCAAGCCGGAATGCCTTCTTCCGGTGCCTTCAAGGGTGGAGGCCGGTGTCGTCCCTGGCCCGGACCGGCTCGCCAATGCTGCAGCAACGTTCGATCGGCATGGCGGCGACGCGATCGTCGTTGACTTTGGCACAGCGACGAATTTCGACGTCGTGGCGCATGACGGGGCCTATGTCGGCGGCGTGATCTCGCCCGGAGTGAATCTCAGCCTTGAGGCGCTTCATACCGGGGCCGCAGCCCTTCCGCATGTGGACATCACGCAGCCTGCACGGGTAATTGGCGCCAACACGGTCGCCTGCATCCAGTCAGGCGTCTATTGGGGCTACAGCGGTCTGATTGAGGGCATCGTAGCCCGCATCAAGACCGAGTACGGGCGCGACATGAAAGTCATCGGCACGGGCGGGCTGGCACCGCTGTTCGCGCAGGGCGACATCCGGTTTGATTCGATTGAGGACGACCTGACGATCTACGGCCTGGCCGTCATTCATCGTTTCAACAAGGATCGTGCATGACCAAGGACAGGCTGTTCTATCTGCCGCTCGGCGGCGCGGACGAAGTGGGCATGAACACCTATGTCTATGGCTACGGCCCTCCGGACCGTGAGCGCCTTATCGTGGTGGACGTGGGCGTGGCCTTCCCTGACATGGAAAGCACGCCAGGAGTGGACCTGATATTCGCGGACGTAAGCTGGCTGGCGGAACGGGCGGACCGAATCGAGGCAATCTTCATAACGCACGGCCATGAAGATCATGTCGGTGCGCTCGGCCATCTTTGGCCACAATTGCGTGCGGCGGTTTTCGCGCGCTCGTTCACGGGACACTTGGCACGGCGCAAGATCGAGGAACGCGGCCTGGACGGCAAGGTCGTCAAGGTCGTCCGGCCATGGCCGGAAACCGTGCCGGTCGGCCCGTTCAACGTGGGATTCGCGCCCGTCAGCCATTCTATTCCAGAAAGCTCGGCCTTGATCATCGACACGCCTGCTGGTCGAATCGTGCACACAGGCGACTTCAAGCTCGATGCGACGCCTGTAGTGGGCGAGGCTTTCGACGAATCGTTCTGGACGGAAGTCGGGGATCAGGGCGTGCATGTCCTGACCTGCGATTCAACGAACGTGTTTTCGCCCCTGCCCGGCAGGTCGGAAGCCAGCATCGAAGCCGAAATTCGAAAGCTGGCGGCGGATGCGTCCGGGATTTTTGCCGCGACGACCTTCGCCTCGAACGTGGCAAGGCTGAAGACGCTTGCCTCTGCCGGAGCGGCGGCCGGCCGCTCCGTCTGCCTGCTTGGCCGGGCGATGCGGCGAATGGTTGAGGACTCGGTCGCGGCGGGCATCCTCACCGACTTCCCGAGGACCATCTCGCCTGACGAGGCCAAGAGCGTGCCTCGCGAGCACCTGATGCTTCTCGTCACCGGTTCGCAAGGCGAGGGACGTGCCGCGTCAGCCTCGCTGTCCCGTGGCAAGCATCTGGGACTGGAGTTGTCCGAGGGCGACACCTTCCTGTTCTCGTCAAAGACCATTCCTGGCAATGAAAGGGCCGTGCTTCGCGTCGTGAACGCCTTGTCGAAGAGAGGCGTCGACGTGATTGATGACACGTCAATCCTCTACCACGTCTCCGGACATGCGAATCGGCCCGACCTCGACCGAATGCACGGGCTGCTCCGGCCAAGGATCGTGGTTCCGATGCACGGCGAGTGCCGGCATCTCAAGGAGCATGCACGAGTGGCGACCACGAACGGCTTTGCGTCGCTCGTTGCTGGCAACGGTTCGCTCGTCGACCTTACCGGCGATGTGCCGGAAGTCACGGATCATGTGGAGGCGGGACGCATCTACCTGGACGGCAAGGTACAGGTCGGGGCGCTGGACGGGGTCATTCGGAAGCGGACAAGAATGGCCATGAACGGTCATGTCGCCGTGACCCTTTTCCTGGAGGGAGACGAACCTGACGGCGGACCTTGGGCCGACTTGACCGGGCTGCCGGGAAAGGGCGTGTCCAGCAAGTCCCTTGGAGAGGTCCTGGAGAAAGAACTGGATCGGCAGCTCGAGCGATCCCTGGTGCATGGAGCGTCGGAGGATGAGGGGCTTGATGACAGGCTTGCAGACGAGATGCGAAACGTGGTCCGCAGAATCTGTGACGCTGAAATCGGCAAGAAGCCGGAAGTGACGGTCTTGATCAGTCGATCGAGTTGAGCGCCCGGCAGCGCGTGAAGCGCATTTCCTGGTCCAGCCAGGGTTGGCCCAGTCCGCTGCCCGTCACATGAATTCGTTGCCATGAATCTCGGCATGAGATCTCCCAGGCAGGCGGCGCGCCCGCTTCTGCCTCCACAAGCTCTCGAGGTCAGGGCCGGCTGTTTCTTTTGCGTTCATCGGGCACGTCTTCGTGCGGCGTTGCACCGCCATGCGAAATTCACAGGACAGCCACCAAACTTGTCAGATCGGAGGAAACGCGACGCAGTTCTGACAACCTTCGCAATCGTGCATGTGCCCTTGCGCCTGGAACGCCAATCAAGGCTGCCGGATGGGATATGGCGGCTTGAAGCGCGGACTCCAGGGAGACACTAGATCTCTCGACCAAGACCTTGATTGCGGATGTCAATTCGAGGTCGGCTCCGGCCAGTGTTCCATCTTGAAGCTTCAAGGTGCCGCTACGTCGTCGAATCAGGCCTCCATCCAGTTCGAACTCGGCAATGTCGGTCCCCGCGACGGCCATCGCGTCGCTTACAAGGAAGATTCTGCCGGGCCCTTCCTTTGCCGCCCACGCCGCGCGAATTGTCTCAGGGTGAACATGAACGGAATCGGCAATCAGGCTTGCCGACACGCTGCCGCACGCCAAAGCCGCACCGACCAGGCCGGGTTCGCGGTTGCCGAGCTGGCTCATGGCATTGAAGAGGTGAGTGACGCAACGTGCCCCGGCCGCGAAATACCGCATGCAGGTTTCGAAGCTCGCATCACTGTGGCCAAGCGAGACCAGTACTCCGGCGCGAGCAAGTGCAGACACCTGTTCTTCTGTCACGCTCTCAGGCGCAACGGTGACCTTGAGTGCCGGCAGTCGCCTTGACGCGGCGATCAGCGATTCCAGATCGTCATCGTCCATGGGCCTGATGAACGCCGGATCGTGCGCACCCTTGCGAGCAAGTGAGAGATGTGGGCCTTCAAGATGGAGACCCACGATTCCCGGCACGCCTTCCTGGACAGCCCTTGCGGTGGCTTCGACCGTCGCGTGAGTCTTTTCGACCGAATCCGAAATCAGCGTTGGCAGAAAGACGGAGACGCCGAGGTCGCGATGCGCCCTGGCGATCAGCCGGAGCGTGTCCACCGACGGATCATCTTTGAGCATGACACCGCCGCCGCCATTGATCTGGAGGTCCACATAACCTGGAATCAGGAAATCGCCGGAAAGATCGACCACTTCGCCGTCCTTTGGAACTTCCGCATCCGGTCCGAACTCTCGTGCGAGACCATCAACATAGCGGATGGCATGTCCAGCCCGCAGCTTCTTGCCATCGAAAATGTGGCCGTTCCGGAGTGTCACTACATTCTGGGTCATGCCGTCTTGGTCACCTTGTTGAGGTGCCGCGGGGTATCCGGATCGATCCCACGCCACGCGGCAGGACCCTCGACCATGCAGCTGAGCGACAGGACCGCGGCGATTCGATCGGTCAACCAGTGGTCGGTCCGGACATGCGGCAGGCGCGTCGCTTTCCTGACCCAGTCGGACACGGCGAAGACACGTGCACCTTTGTCGGCAAGAGCATCTGCGGTCTTTGCAACGCCCTCCTCGGCAGCGCCACCGGTCGTGAAGGCAATCACCGGAAGGCCGTGCTCGATGATGGCCACCGGGCGGTGAAGCATTTCAGCGGGGGGACTAGCTCTTGGCATGGACAAGACACGCCTTCTTGAACTTTGGCGCCGCTTCGTTCGAGATTGCCCGCGATGGCTCGCGGCCGAACGTAAGCAGGGAACGGCCGCCGACGGCGTCTTGCGCGGGCGGCCGATGGCAGCGAATCGCGGTCTCGGGGTGGTCGGGCAACGATTGAATCGTCGACAAGGGAGATGCCTGTCCCAATTCTTCGGCGACCGGCCGCAGACCGGCGACAGGCGAAGTCGCTGAGGTCCTTTTTCCGGCAACGCTCAATCCGGGGGCCGCGTGAATCGGGCGCGTGCGGCCAGCAACGCGGGACTCCGGGTTCTTGGCAGTCGTGATCGTCAACGCACCATTCTCTCGCGGCGCCTTGGTCATGTGCAGGATGTCGGGACTATGGCCCGATTGGGAAATCGACATGCACATGGTCCCGCAGGTGACCGACTCGAGGCCGAATTGCGAGGCAACGGGTGGTCCGGCCGAGGTCATTGGGGGTTTCGCGAGCAGCTCGCTGGCATGCTCGGGGCAGGTGCAGGCGAGGCCGGCAGAACCACGAGCGACAGAAAGAGGAAATGTTGGAGTCATGTCGCGCGCCCCTGCCAAGGTTGCGGCGGCGGCGTCCCCTTCACGGCTCAAGAGACGTTCGACGGCCGCAGGGATTTCGCAGGCTCGCCGACGCATCCGTGTGGTGCCGGCCGTCATTTTCGCTGTCTCTTCACTTTTGCAGCCGCAGTTCTGCGACGAAGTCGTATGCATCGCCGCGAAAGCGGGACCGGGTGAGTTCGGCGGCACGCCCGCTGTTGAGAAAAGACTTGCGCTCTATGCTCAAAATGGCGGCACCTTCGGCAATGCCAAGTAGGTCCGCCTCGCGCGCATCCGAGTTCATTGCGGAAATCTTCTGAATCGCGGTAGTCGGCCGATTCCCCATACGCTCAAGCACGGAATAGAGAGAGGTCTTCACTTCAAGCGGGTTTGGCAGGATGTCCAGGGGCAGCGCAGCGCGTTCCAGCGCCATCGGGCGTCCGCCGGCCTCCCGAAGTCGGCAAATTCGGGCGACTTGCTCGCCTTCCCGCAGGCCCAAGGCCGCCACCTCGTCAGGCGTTGCCAGAAAGATGCCCCGTTCGAGCCAACGGGATGTCGTGTCGAGACCTCGGATTGCCATGTCTTCGGTGAATGACGTCAGACGACAGAGGGACTGCTCCAGCCGCCTCACTGGTTCCCTGACGAAAGATCCCGAACCTTGCCGTTGCTCGATCAATCCTTCACGCACCAGTTCATGTATCGCCTTGCGGACCGTGACGCGGGACAGATCGGTGATTTCGGCAATCTCGCGTTCCGGCGGAAGTGACGAGTTGGGCGAGAGGACGCCAGTTTCGATGCCCAGTTGCAGGCGCTGGCGGAGCCGCAAGTACCGCGGGCCGCCGGCTTCGCCGAGCCAGCCTTCGGGTCGGAGAAATTCGGTGGCGTTCACGCACGAATTTCCTGGGCAAATTCCGCCGCAAGGGAAAGCGCGCCGGCAAGTGGCTCTTCGAGTGGCGGGGTAAGATCGGACTGCATTCCTGCAGGCAAGTACGGAGCGTAGCAGGGGCCGATGCCGCCAGTGAGGCAGATCTTCTGGCCATTGCGCCAGCCAATGACTTGAAGCATCGCGAAAATGTCCCGCGCCCCGCCGCGCAATATGTGTTCTGCGAGCATGTCGCCTTGCTTCGCAAATTCGGTCACAAGCGGCGCCAAAGCACCAAACTCCGAAGGATTGGCCGATCCCGCAAACCGGACGATGCCTTCAGCGCCCTCGCAATCTTCCAGGATCCGCTCTGCCAATGGCGAGGTGGGATGCTGCCCGTCAATGCACGTGAGCGTCATGCTGAGGGCGGCTTTGCCCACGAAGTGTGCCGATGCCTCGTCCCCGAGCACCGGCCCCCAGCCACCGGCACACCGCATGGTTCCCTGGCATTGTGCTGCAAAGAACGATCCCGTGCCACAGTGGGCAATTGCGCCGTCGGCCCGACCAAGCGCACCTCGCAAAGCTGCTGCGCGATCGTCTTCGATTCGGACATGCGTGAACGGCAGTGCAGTGCGCAACCTTTCCGAGACTGCTTCACCCGTCATTCCCGCAAGCCCGACAAACGCGGGAATTCGCGAAAGCGACTCCAATTTCAGACCGGCGCGTTCTGCCAGACTGCCCAGGCCGGAGGAAATCTCGTTCAGAGCGCCGTCAAAGTCCGTGGAGACGTTGGCGGATCCGGTCTCCACCGCAACGATTGACTTGCCGTCATTCAACGCGAGTCGACATTGTGTGCCGCCGCCATCAATCGCGATGACAGGAGACACCAGCGGTTCATTCATGCAGATGCCATTATAATACCTATCGGGCGAGAAAAAGCCCAATTGATGCCAAATGGCATCTATCGCCTCAACTTCCCGCCAACGGAGCAGCTGGACGGTTCAACGTGCCAGACGGAAGTCTCGACCCACCTGACCTGGAGACCGCGTGCATCCCGGGTCTGCTGTTTCTGGTGGTGCAGCGGGGCTTGGTGCCGGCGAGAGCGGATTCACACCGATCATCGACGCCCCTGCCGGATGTCTGTCCGGCATTCGCGAGAGTTCAGGTAGCGGCATCTCCTCTGCACCAAGTGTTGCCTTGGGAACAGGCACTGGACTGGGCTTCTGTCCAGAGAGGCAAGGCAGGACTTGGTCCAATTGTGCAAGTCTGGGACGCACTCGCTTGGGAAGTCGGGCGATGCACGATCCCGCCCCGTTTGGTTTCCCAAGCTGCCTCGTGCGGCCTTCTGCGACCGATGATCCGCTCGTGGAATTGAATCGGCTTGATGACTTCGAGGCGTTTCTTCTTGTTCCAGGCCATGCGCTCGGGCATGGAGACCGGCGGTTGCGGGACCGGGACGTTCGAATCTGTGAGCGGACGTGGTGCAAAGGGACGGTCTGGCTCATTCGGGAATTGTTGATGCGGACAGGTACGTTCAGGTTTGGGACAAGTGAATGGACAAAAGGTATTGAATAGGTATCTTTGAGCGCATGAATGCTGGAATCGCACGGCCGCATTGCGGCTCGCAGCGCTGCAAGACTTGGCGCACGGAGTTGAAAGGCGCCCTCCGGACTTCATTGCGGCTCTGCAGGTCGAAGATCGGATTGCAGCCGCAACGTCACTTCTTCGTGCCCCCGACCGCATCAAGAGCGGTGCCTTGGTCGTGGCGCGATCTCTTCGGGAGAGCAACGTGCGGCATTGCGTGGCTGCCGGGTCGTCAGGTCGTACGGCGGCTTCTGTCGCGTTGGGACAGGTCGGCGCTTTCTCGGAAGACCAGGACCCCGTCCTGGGGCAGCCAACTCGATATCGGGCAGTTCGCGAGAGCCTGCAATGCGGTGGTGCCGGGCCCGCCAATGGCAGTCCTGCCGCTGCCGGCGCCGCACGCCATCTTCTCGGGGCAGCCAACCAGCGGAATCACTTCGGAAGCCAAAAGATGACTCGCGTTCTCGTTGTTGGATTGGGAAACATGGGGTTGAGCCATGCGTTGGCTCACCATCGTCACCAAGGCGCGGAAATCGTCGGCTTGGCAAACCGTTCGGCCGTCGACCTGCCTGAAGAGCTGCAATCCTATCCGTTCTTTTCGACATTCGAGGAAGGGCTGGGGACAAAGCCCGACCTAGTTGCAATCGCGACCTACGCCGACACGCATGCCGACTATGCCTGCGCAGCGATGGAAGCCGGAGCGCACGTGTTTGTCGAAAAGCCGCTGGCAATGACGGTGGGGGAAGCTGAGCGGGTCGTGGAGACTGCTGCACGGACACGCAGAAAGCTCGTTGTTGGGTACATACTTCGCCACCATCCTTCATGGATGCGCCTGATCGAGGAAGCGCGGGCACTCGGCGGGCCTTACGTATTCCGGTTGAACCTCAACCAGCAGTCTTCCGGCAGGGAGTGGGAAACGCACAAGGCGTTGATGCAGACGACGAGCCCTGTTGTCGATTGCGGTGTCCACTATGTCGACGTCATGTGCCAGATCACCGACTCGGCGCCGGTCCGCGTGCAAGGCATGGGCTTGCGCCTGACCAACGAGATCCCCGAGCACATGTACAACTATGGCCAGTTTCAGGTCGTTTTCGCCGACGGATCGGTCGGCTGGTACGAGGCCGGTTGGGGACCAATGATGTCGGAGACGGCCTTTTTCGTGAAGGACATAGTGAGTCCAAACGGATCGGTCTCGATCACCGAAGGCGGCAAGGGCGCTTCGTCTGACATCGACGGCCACACCAAGGTGGGCGGCATCCTCGTGCATACGCCTCGAGGTGACCGCACTGTCGATATGCCGCGCGAACCCGGACATCAGGAGCTTTGCGAGGCCGAGCAGGCTTACGTGCTCCGTGCAATTGCCGAAGACATTGACCTGACCCGGCACCTGACCGATGCCGTCCGGTCTCTCGCCATTTGCTTGGCCGCGGACAAGAGCATTCGCACAGGGCAACCCGTTCGGGATGTGCATGCCTGACCAACCGTCAAGCCGAGCAGGCAATGATCTGACGGACCGTCGAGGCGGTCGATCCCATTGCTCCATGCGTGTCCGCTGCATCAAAAGTGGCCAAGGGAGTGGTTGCGAACAACTTGGACGCTGACTCCTCCGAAAGGTTGCCCCTTGCCTCGCGTCGCCTTCCGCAGTGGGGCCCGAGGTCAAGCACCGATTCCGTCGCATTCGTGGCCAGGACGTACGAACCTGACAGCATTTTCCGGGCGCCAGCAGGGCAAGGAGTGCGGCGTTGATGCCAGAAGCGGCGATGGCGTTTGGCCCGGTGCCGAGGGTTGCCCGTTTCACCGACCCACAGTGGCAGCTCCCCTGTTCAATTCCGCTTCGGGCCAGCACTGCCAGGCATGGCGGCGGTGCTGCGCGACTTGCCTCGCAGTGCGGGTCGGATTGGAACGCCCTTGGATCGCTCTTGCGGATCCGTCCTCAAGCTTGGTCGGTCCGCGGGCTGGCCGACACTTCCTGAGCGACCGAATTCACCGCCCGAGGGACGATGCCTCGAACGCGGCATATTCCCGTGCGAGGGCCTTGGCAGCGACATCCAGCAACCGCCTGCCATCTGCCGGAGTGGCAAGCGCCGAGTGGGAACCGACGCGGCCATCCGGAAATGCCGCACGATGTTCGGCCGGCGGACCGTGGCGATCGCCTTCGTGCGCGCGCAGGTACGCGGCGCTCAGCCGTTCTGGCGGCTCAATCGCCTGATTGGCTGGCAGCTGCCCCAGAAGGCATTGGGTGATCGCGACCTCGGACGGTGTGGCGTGCATGCCTTCCCAATCCCCGTACAGATCCTTGCGCATTTCGTTGACTGGCGCGGGCTCCCACCAGCTGCGGATCCGCAGCTTTTCTGGCGTGACGTTGCCGGCAATCCGCTGGAGCGGCTCGAGGTTGGCGCCATGCCCGTTCACCACGAACACGCCTGAAAACCCCTGCGCCAAGAGCGCGGTGATGACTTCTTCCGCGAAGGTGCGGAAGGTAACTGCAGACACCGACACTGTTCCGGGAAACGCGGTGTTGAAAGGCGCGGGCGTATAGGCCAGCGGTGGTGCGACAATGGCGTCACAGATGTCGGCGGCGGCAAGCGCAACGGCTTCGGCACAGATCGTGTCGGTGCCAATGCGGCCCATGGGTCCATGCTGCTCGGTCGAACCTGCAGGCAGCATTATCGTCGCACCCTTCGCTATGCGTGCGTCAACTTCGTACCAGGTCAAGTGCTCCAGTTTCATCGCGTGCCCGCTCAAGATTTTCGCGGCATCCTGAGCATTGCCGTTCCCTTTTGCAACACGCCGGTGCCCTGACCTCATGCAAGGTACACCTGCCAAGAGTGCTGACAGGCCGCCGTTGGAACAACTGGTCCGGCAGGCGGTCAAGGCACATCGAGTGCTGGCGGGGCCAGGTCTCGGACTCGCTTGGGACGATTGAAGAGCCGGCAGGCGGAATCGGCGTACCCCCGATCAAATTCCTTGCAGGGACGGTCGAACGCCCGGATGTCTCATTCGCTGCCGCGGGCGAGGGCTTGACGGTTCAACGGCAGAGAAGCGGCCAGAGCCACAGCCACCCTCCGTTCGGCAAGACCGCAGCCAGGCATGCAATCTTCGAGAGCTTCAATGTGATGCTGGAAGCGCCCTTGGGTCCAAGACCGCTTCACCCGCATCAGGGTGTCGAGTTCATCCATGTCACCTAAGGCGAGATGGTCTTTTGCTGCGGTGGGCAAGCCTATGAAATGCGCGGGGCGGCGGCCTGAGTTTCGATTCGAACGCCACACATGGCCCGGCTGAGCTCAATTTCGACACGGTCGGTTTCGTGACGGTGATGTCAAGGGCGATGCCGGGCGGAAGTTGAAGGCGCCCGGCCACGAAGGCCAGGCGCTCGTCTCGTGCCGTCGTCAAAGACCCCACTTCTTCCGGCTCGCTTCAAAGAACCCCTGCGCCTTCTTCACCTTGATCCAGTTGTTGACGTAGTTGATCCAGATCTGGTCGCTCTGCGGCAGAAGCATGGCGATTGGCGAGGGAGCGCGGGGACCGGCATTCTTCACGCGAACGACCGGGAAATTGGCTTCGAGTGTTGACCCTTCGATGTTCGAGGTGATGAACACGTCGGCGCGCCCCGCGAGAACTTCCTGAAACCCGCGTGCCGGGGCCTCGACCACCTTGATGTCGGCATTCGGGAACCACTCGCGCACCCGCTTCTCGAACGTGGTGCCCAAGGTCGTGGCAACCTTCACGTCCGCAGTGTTGATCGAATCATAGCCATCGAACCTGTCGGCCTTGTCGCTTGTCGTGAAGGGAAACAGCTCGACGGCAATGTAGCTGTCCGAAAAGCCCGCGACCTTCATCCGTGGCGGTGAAATCGATGCCGAACCGGTGATGTGGTACTTGCCGGCGACCACGCCATTGACCAGCGTCTTCCAGTCGGTCGGCACGTATTCGACCTCGACGCCAAGATCGTTGGCAAGCTCTGTCGTGATGTCGATGTCGTAGCCCTTGTAGCTGTTTGTGGCCGGGTCGCGCAGGGTCATCGGGTTCCAGTCTCCCGTTGTTCCGACCTTTAGCACCCCCGAGTCCAGGATTTCGTTCAACGCCGATTGCGCCTGAGCGGCGCCCGACAATGCCAGACCAAGCGCCACGGCCGCCGCGGCTTTCCAGAACCTGTTCATGAATTTCTCCTGTTGGTGACGGTTGGGCATCGCTGCCACTTTGCTCCTTGCTTCAAGCAGAAAGACAAGATAGCCTCAATAAAATTTTCTACTGAGAGTAAAATTTTGGGCAGTTTAGCTGATGCCGGACGCCGTGATCGAGCTTGTTGACGTCAACAAGTGGTATGGCGCATTCCATGCGCTGAAGGACATCAACCTCTCGGTCGGCAGCGGCGAAAAGGTGGTCATCTGCGGACCGTCCGGATCCGGTAAGTCCACGGTCGTTCGCTGCATAAACCAGCTGGAAAGGCACCAGACAGGCACGATCCGCGTTGATGGGGTCGAATTGACCGACGACCCGAAGTCCGTGGCGGCAATCCGGTCCGAAGTTGGCATGGTCTTCCAGCAGTTCAACCTGTTCCCGCACCTGACGGTGCTGGAGAACCTGACCCTCGGCCCGATCAAGGCCCGCGGCCTGAGCCGGAAGGAGGCTGAGGCGAGAGCCCGCCATTACCTTGAGCGCGTGCATATCCCGGATCAGGCCGACAAGCGCCCAATCCAACTGTCGGGCGGTCAGCAGCAGCGCGTGGCCATCGCCAGATCGCTGTGCATGGAGCCTCGTGTCCTGTTGTTCGACGAGCCGACCTCTGCGCTGGATCCTGAAATGATCTCCGAAGTCCTGGATGTCATGGTCGAGCTGGCCGAGGAGGGCATGACCATGGTGGTCGTGACGCATGAGATGGGATTTGCCCGAAAGGTCGCCGACAACATGGTCTTCATGGATGCGGGCGAGACCGTGGAGCAAGGCAAGCCCGAGCACTTCTTTGACAATCCACGGTCCGAACGGTGCCGGCAATTCCTGAGCCAGATCCTGCAGCACTGAGTGGTTCCGATGAACAGAGCGCTTCTTCTCCTGCCCCTTCTTCTGCTGGCCGTCGGCTGTTCCTCGTCCCAGACATGGGGCTGGTACGTGATCGACCCGACCACCGAGTCCGGGTGGACAAACGTGAAGTTCCTGATTTCGGGGATGGGCGCCACGATCCAGATCTCGCTGATTGCGGCGTCCCTGTCGATTGTCATTGGCCTGGTCGTCGCTCTTCCGGGCCTGTCCGAGAAACGCGGCTGGCGTTTGGTCAACCGGGTCTATGTCGAGTTCATCCGCTCGATCCCCTTGCTGCCCATGTTGTTCTGGGTGTTTTACGGCATGCCGATCGTGTTTCGGTCGATGGGCTTGAACATCCCGATCGACCCTTTCTGGGGATCGATCATCACGCTGGCCGTTTCGGACAGCGCCTTTACCGCCGAAATCTACCGCGCCGGGATTCAGTCCATAGCCAGGGGCCAAAGCGAGGCGGCGCAGACCGTCGGGCTGAACTACTTCCAGACAATGCGCTACGTGATCCTGCCGCAGGCGATCCGGCGAATCCTGCCGCCGCTGGCCAACCAGTTCATCTACATCGTAAAGATGAGCGCCTTTGCCAGCGTGATCGGGATGCAGGAACTGACCCGCCGCGCAAACGAGCTCGTTGTCACCGAGTACCGCCCGCTGGAAATCTACACCCTGCTGGTCTTCGAGTACCTTCTGCTGGTTCTGGTCATCAGCGCCGGTGTGCGCTGGCTGGAACGACGCATGGGCGCGGATGAGCGCAGACAGTGAGATGCAAGATGGGCTGGAACGACTCCGTGGTCGAGACGGCGTTCGATGTCGCAGCCATTGCCGAAGAGGATCTTGATGGCGTGTCCGGCATTGGCCTTTGGGACAACACAGAAAGGCAAATCGGGCTTCGCGGCAAGAAACCGGGGACTTTTTCTCATTGGCTCTCGATCAACAAGGGCCAGAAGACTCCTGCAGACGAATTGCGAGATGTCGTGGGCGGAATCCCGGACGCGGAATTCAGTAGGCAGCCGCGCGTGACGTCTTGAAAGGTTGATCGAATTGCGTGCCAAGAACCGCGTCAGGCGCACGGCCGGGTGTCTCTTGGCCTTGCTCAGACTGCTGCCCGCTCCTTGAAACTCATGGCAATGAAGCTGGGCATGTGATCTCCCATGCCGACGGTGCGACCGCTTCTGCGCCCGACCGTTTCCAGCGAAGGAGGCTGCGTCTTCTTGCGTTCGCGCGTGCGCTTTGGCTGCTCGGTTCTGGCTGATGCGGCCTGCATCGGGATTCCGACACGCGGAATGTCCTTGGTGATGAGTTTCTCGATGGCGTCGACAAGCTTCTCGTCCGACGGGAGGGATATCATCACAGCCTTGCCTTCGCGTCCGGCGCGGCCGGTGCGCCCGATCCGGTGCACGTAGTCTTCGGAGTTGGATGGCACGTCAAAATTCAGGACATGGCTGACCCTCGGAATGTCGAGGCCGCGCGCCGCCACGTCTGAGGCGACCAGAAACCGGAGCTCGCCGTCTCGAAACTTGTCCAATGTCCGAGTGCGTTGCGGCTGATCAAGATCCCCATGAATTGGTGCAGCGTCGAAGCCATGCTTCTGCAGGGACTTTGCCACGATGTCGACATCGGTCTTCCGGTTGCAGAAGACGATGGCGTTGCGGCATTCATCTCCTTCACGTTCAATGATGGCGCGGAGCAACTCGCGCTTCTCCTTCTTGGCCCGGTCGCGGCGAGAGGGTTTCAGCTGCACGACCTCCTGGGCGATCTTCTCCGACGCCGTGGCCCGGCGCGTGACTTCGACGCGCGCCGGATTGGACAGGAACGTGTTGGTGATGCGTTCGATTTCGGGGGCCATCGTGGCCGAGAAGAACAGCGTCTGGCGGGTGAATGGCGTCAGCGAGAAAATGCGTTCGATGTCGGGAATGAAGCCCATGTCGAGCATGCGGTCAGCCTCGTCCACCACCATGATCTCGATGCCCGTCAGCAGGAGCTTGCCACGCTCGAAATGGTCGAGAAGGCGGCCGGGCGTCGCGATCAGGACGTCGACTCCGCGATCGATCAGAGCGTCCTGTTCCTTGAAGCTGACGCCGCCGATCAGCAGCGCCTTCGAGAGCTTGATGCTACGTGAATAGGTGTCGAAGCTCTCGGCGACCTGCGCGGCGAGTTCGCGTGTCGGGCAGAGTACCAGCGAACGCGGCATCCGGGCGCGTGCCCGGCCCGACGCAAGCATCTGGATCATCGGCAGCGTGAAACTCGCAGTCTTCCCGGTGCCGGTCTGCGCGATGCCGAGCACGTCGCGCCCTTCGAGCGTTGGCGGAATGGCGCCATTCTGGATTGGAGTGGGGGTTTCGTATCCGGCGGCCTCTACGGCCTCAAGGATCATCGGCGAAAGTGCCAGATCGGAGAATCTTGTCATATCGGTCCAATTTTTGCGGACCTTGCATCGGTCCGCAGGCAGCGCGGCGGGAACCGGATGGCCACAGCGTTATCCACAAGCCACCTCGGATCACGCAAGACCTAGTGCATTGTGCCTTTGGCGTCAACGCCGGATCCAATTCACTGAACAGGCGGCAAAAAACCTGGGCGCGTCTCCCTGCATCCGAAAGTTGTCCCCAAAGTGCTCCACTGATCTTGGCCGATTGCGAAGGAGTGTCGGCACGACGGTGCCAACCGGACCATGGACTGATCGAGGCGGGGCCCGGCAACCGCCTGTTTTGGTGCGCAGGCCGGCAATGCCCAGGTGTTTCGCCGGAACCGCCGCCATTCCTTCCGCACCGCCAAAGGGAGGACACTGCCGACTGGCGAAACAGTGTTCCGTGCGGGAGTGCCACGTGCGGTCGCAGGTCTGGGCATGCCGCTATGCGGCCCGCAGTTCCTTGGTTTCCGAAAGCGCGAGATCGGGGAAGTCCCTTTCGACGCGATCTATGTCCCACTGGAGTCGGGTGAGGTAGACGACGTCGCCGTCATTGTCATGAGCGATGTGGCCCTTGTTGGCCTCCACGAAGGCACCCATCGTTTCCTTCGGCCCGGCAACCCATCGAGCGGACGTGAACTGGGACGGCTCGAAGCGGACCGGGAGCCCGTACTCGACCTCGATCCGGCTGGCGAGGACGTCGAATTGCAGCGGGCCCACGACGCCCACGATGTATCCGGAACCAATCACCGGCTTGAAGACCTTGGCGGCTCCCTCTTCCGCGAATTGCATGAGCGCCTTGTCGAGATGCTTCGCCTTCAGGGGATCGGCGGCCCGAACGCCTTGCAGCAGTTCGGGCGCGAACGACGGCAGGCCTGTCACGCGCAGGGATTCGCCTTCGGTCAGAGTGTCGCCGATTCGGAGCTGCCCGTGATTCGGGATGCCGATGATGTCGCCGGCCCAGGCCTCTTCCGCCAGTTCGCGCTCCGATGCCAGGAATAGGACCGGGCTGGACACCGCCATGGGCGCCTTGGTGCGCACGTGATGGAGCTTCATGCCCCTTCGGAAATGGCCTGATGCCAGCCGGACAAAGGCAACCCTGTCGCGGTGCCTGGGATCCATGTTGGCCTGGACCTTGAAGACGAATCCGGAGACCTTCTCCTCTTCAGGGGCGACCTGCCGCGGCTCGGCAGGCTGCGGCTGGGGTGACGGGGCAAAGTCGCCGACGGCGTTCATCAGGTCCCGGACCCCGAAGGAGTTCAAGGCGCTGCCGAACCAGATAGGCGTCAACGTGCCGTCAAGAAGCGCTTGCGCGTCGAACGGAGGAAGAAGCTCTTGCGCCATCGCGACTTCTTCCCGGAACTGATCCAGGAGACTGTCCGGCACGTGTTCGGCCAGCCTGGGATCATCCAGCCCGTCTATTCCTATGGAGTCGGCCACCTTGTTGCGGTCGGCGCGTGCCATGATGTCCAGCCGATCGTTCAGGACGTCGTAGCTTCCCATGAAGTCGCGTCCCATCCCAACTGGCCATGACGCGGGCGTGACATCGATGGCAAGACTCTCCTGGATCTCGTCAATGATCTCGAACGTGTCCCGGCTCTCCTGGTCCATCTTGTTGCAGAAGGTGAGGATCGGCAGGTCCCGTAGGCGGCATATCTCGAACAGCTTGCGGGTCTGGCTTTCCACGCCCTTTGCACCGTCAATCACCATGACTGCGGCATCGACGGCGGTCAGGGTCCGGTAGGTGTCTTCCGAGAAGTCGGAGTGGCCGGGCGTGTCGACGAGATTGAACCGGTAGTCTCGATAGTCGAATGACATGGCGGTGGCGCTGACGGAAATGCCACGGCGCCTTTCGAGCTGCATGAAGTCGGAGCGCGTCCGCCGGGCATCGCCCTTTGCGCGGACCTGGCCGGCCATCTGGATCGCGCCGCCGTAGAGCAGGAACTTCTCGGTCAGCGTGGTCTTGCCGGCATCGGGATGCGAAATGATCGCAAACGTTCGGCGCCGGGCGATTTCCGGGGGCAAGGGGGCGGCATTTGAGGCGCGGTCAAGCATTGGCGGCATATATCCGTCGCTTCATGCGCAGGCAATCGGCCGGAATGTTGGAATGGTGGATTGACGGCGAGGGAACCCTTTGGCATTGTCAGAACATAATACGAACGAAGCTCGCGACCCCGGTCCGGGCAAACGAAGCCACGAACGAGGGGAAGGCCGTGATGATGACGACCCAGGAAGTTGCCGTAAGACTCTGCCAGCATTGCCGCGACGGGACGGAGGAGCGAGGCATCGAAGAACTGTATTCGCGAGAAATCGTCTCCGTCGAGCCGATGGCCGGTCACGGCCGGGATCCCGTCAGCAAGGGCGTCGATGCCCTCAAGGAAAAGCACAAGTGGTGGGCCGAGAATTACGAGGTGCACAGCACCGGGGTAGAGGGCCCGTACATCAACGGCGACAAGTTCAGCGTGGTCTTCGACGTCGATGTCTCGGAGAGGGCAAGCGGCCAGAGATGGAGGGCGAAGGAAGTCGCGCTCTACGAGGTTGAGGACGGAAAGATCGTACGTGAGTCCTTCTTCATGGCTCCGATGGAATAGCCGGAACTTGTTGACCCTGCTAGAGCAGGGCAATCCGGGCATGCGCGTTGCCCTGCTGCTTCTCACAAGCGACTTGGCACCGTGTGCAGCGGATCCTGCCGATCAAGTTGCCGTCGGAGTGCCGTCATTCAGTAGGGCGCGCAGGCGGTCCGCCTCGACCGCGAATCCGTCTCCGCCCAGTTCCGTTCCAGCCCGTCGGTCCCAGTAGCCTGCGTTGAAACGGTCTCCTTCGATGCGGTGCAGAAGTGCGTGGATCGCGTCGAAGATCGCTTCTCCTTCGTGGGCCTGAACAATCTGGTGGGCATCATCCCAACTAGGACCGGTCTTGAAACCGGCGTCGGAGACCAGGCGAAGAGCTTCTGCTGCTGCTTCAATGGACATGATCGGATCTTATCATGGCCTTGATCGTGGCTCCACTCCGCTCTTTCGCCGCGAGGGACAGGATGGTAGGCGCGGGAAAACAGTGGAGGATTGCCATGGATCTCGGAATTCGGGGAAAGCGCGCGCTGGTCTGCGCCTCGTCGAGAGGCTTGGGCCGGGGCTGTGCCGAGGCGCTGGCGGAGGCTGGGGTCGACCTCGTGATGAATGCGCGTGGTGCGGAGGCCCTTGAGGCCGCTGCCGATGAGGTCCGCGCTGCATATGGCGTGGCAGTGACAGCCGTTGCCGCAGACATCACGTCCGAGCAGGGGCGGGACGAAGTGCTCGCCGAATGCGGGCAGGTCGACATCCTGGTCAACAATGCAGGCGGCCCGCCGCCAGGCATGTGGCATGACTGGGACCGGGATGACTTCATCGCCGCTCTCGACGCCAACATGCTCGCGCCGATCGCCCTGATTAAGGCCTTGGTACCGGACATGATGGAACGAGGCTGGGGCCGCGTCGTGAACATCACCTCGCAATCCGTGCGTGCGCCGATTGCCGTGCTGGGACTGTCCAATGCCGCGCGCACGGGCCTTACAGGCTACGTGGCGGGCACCTCTCGGCAGGTGGCTTCGTCCGGCGTCACCATCAACAATCTTCTGCCCGGCATCCACGCGACGGATCGTGCGGATTCCCTCGACGGAGGCGTGGCCAAAGCCGAAGGCATATCCCTGGAAGAGGCGAGAGCCCGCCGAGAGGCGACAGTTCCCGTCCGTCGCTACGGGACGCCGCAGGAGTTCGGGGCCGCATGCGCATTCCTTTGTTCAAGGCATGCGGGCTTCATTGTCGGCCAGAACATCCTGCTTGACGGTGGTGCAACGAACCTGACCGTGTGATCGCCGTCGCAACGCGAGGCTTGCCGATGCGGTGGCGCGTTGGTATCCCGCCCCAATTCCGAGAGCTTTTCTCGGGATTGGGGGTCGGCCAACGTGACAGACAGACTGGATGGCTTGAAGATCGAGGGATTGACCCGACGTTTCGGTGGACGCACCGTCGTCTCCGACGTCTCGCTCCGGGTGCGTCCGGGCCAGGTGACTTGCCTGCTTGGGCCGTCGGGCTGCGGCAAGTCGACGACGCTGCGGCTGATCGCCGGAGTCGATCGCCCCGATGCTGGCCGGGTTCTTGCAGACGGGCAGGTGTTGTCTGACAAGGTCCGGCATGTTCCGCCCGAGGCCCGGCGCATCGGCTTGATGTTCCAGGATTTCGCGCTCTTCCCGCACATGACGGTCGCCGAAAACGTGGCTTTCGGCCTGAAGGGGACGGCACCGGAAAGAAGGCGCCGCGTGGACGACATGCTGGAACGCGTCCGGCTGTCAGGCTTTGGTCAGGCCTATCCCGACCAGTTGTCTGGCGGGGAGCAACAGCGTGTTGCGCTGGCGCGGGCCCTGGCGGCAAGGCCTCGGATCATGTTGATGGACGAGCCGTTTTCGGGGCTGGACGACCGGCTGCGGGATGGCATTCGTGACGAGACGCTCGATATCCTGAAGGACGAGGTCACCGCCGTTGTGCTGGTCACTCATGACCCCGAGGAAGCGATGAGGATGGCTGATGAGATCGCGTTGATGCGTGACGGCCGCATCGTGCAGAGCGGGGCGCCATACAACATCTACAACGCACCCGTTGATCGTGAAGCCGCCGCGTTCTTCAGCGATGTCAACGTGATTTGCGGGACCGTCAAAGGCGCTTTGACGGACACGCCGTTCGGCGAATTCCTGATTCCCGGGGTTCCTGACGGCACGGAAGTCGAGATCGTCATACGCCCGCAGCACCTGAGGATTGACTTCGACAGGGGTGGCAAGGGACCGAATCCCACGCGCGAGGACGGCGTTGCGGCGAAGGGCAGCGTCGTCCGCGCGAGGTACATGGGCAATGAGAGTCTCGTTGAATTCCGGATGGAGCATGACGGATCGACGCTGACTGCGACCGTGCCATCCGTCTTTCTGCCAAAGCCGGGCACGCAGCTCTGGCTCATGATGCGGCGGAGACGCTGCCTTGTGTTTCCAAAGGAAGTTTCCTGACCAGTGCTTGGCTCAGCCTGCGAAATCTCGGGCCCGATGACGCGTGACGCTGCGCCTTCTCACGCACCACATCAAATTCAGACGTCCTGACCCCGGTAGGCGATCATCGGGCTCCGCAGGCCGTTTCAGCTTGAAAGACAAGGGTTTTCCCGGCCCAGCCTGCAGTGCATCCGCATGGCGAGCTGCCAAGATTCTGTGGACCTCACCGCGGGCGCTGGAACCGGTCAAAGTCGCCCTCGAAGCATGAAAACAAGGGGTTCGAGCTTGGAACCGCCGTGATCAAGGGTTCACGGATGTTGTGACTTTCGGTCCTCGAGGTAAGGACGTGTGAAATTTGTCCGAGAGATGCCCGCTTCAATCGCGAGACCTGCCTTCAAGGTTCGGTATCGGCGCTGGCGTACCTGGTCATCGCCGCGGGTCGGTGAACACTCCGTCGCCTGAAGACGACGGCTTCTCGGCCAAGCTACGCGGCAACCCGCACGCTTCGCGACCGAAGGCCGGTTCCCGGCCCCTTGACAAGATGCAGCACGTTGCGGGCGGCGTTGACGTCGCGGTCGAGGACAAGGCCGCAGCCGTCGCAGCCGTGCACCCTTTCGCCAAGCGTCTTCGGCCTGTCGGGATCGCGCCCGCATCCGCTGCATCTCTGGGAGGTGCCGCGCGGGTCGACAAGGACCACGGAGCCACCGGCGGTTTCAGCCTTGCAGCCCAGCATGTCCCGCAACCGCGTCCACGCGGCGTCGTGCATCGACCTGGCGAGAAACGAGCGCTTCAGCGCCTCCATGTTCAGGTCCTCCATCGCGATCACGCGATGCCGGGAGGCCAGGCCGTGGGAGAGCTTGTGCAGGAAGTCGCGGCGCGCGGCGGCGACGCGTCCGTGGTGACGCGCCAGGTTCCTGCGCGCCTTGGCGCGGCGCTTCGAGTTCCGTTCCTTCCGCGCCAGCGCCCGCTGCAGCCGCCGCGTCTTCCTCTGCGCCTTGCGCAGGTGCCTCGGCGCCGGAACGGCCGCCCCGTCGCTGGTCGCGACGATGCTGTTCAGGCCGACGTCGATCCCGACGTCCGGGCGCGCGTCCCCCTCGCCCGGAACCCTCAGGTCCCGCACCTTGAACTGCAGCGTCACGTACCACTTCCCGTTCGAGCGGCTGACGATCGCGTGCACCGGCTTCGCCGGCAGCTCGCGGTGCCACCGGACCTTGACGAGGCCCGGGATCCCGACGAGCCGCAGCCTCCCTTCCCGGCAGACCAGCCCGTCGCAGACGCGGAAGTCCGCGCTGTGGAACCGCGGCTTCGCGCGGAATCGGGGAAAGCCCGGAGTCCCTCCCGCCTTCACGCGGCGGAAGAAGGCGGCGAAGCCCTTGTCGAGCCGGCGCAGGACCTGCTGCCCGGCGCTGAAGCTGTATCCGGCCAGTTCCGGAACCGCGTCCCGGACGGCCTTCAGCTCGTTCGCCTGGTCCGTGTAGCCAAGGCTGGCGCCCTGCCGGTTCCATGCCTCGATCCGCTGCTGGAGACCCGCGTTGCAGAGGTCGCAGAAGTGTCCGGGCATGCCCGGGAGGGCCGCTTCCTGCGCCCCGTTCGGGTAGAGCCGGCACTTGTAGCTCCTGATCAGGTGCCTGCCCATGTTCGCCATGTGTTCCATCTACTTCAGGCCGGCTGTCATTGCAAGGGGCGCGCATTCCCCTGTCGCCTGAAGGCGACAGTCCCCTGCGCGAGTTCTATGGGGTGCCCTCGTGAACGAAATCTGTCTGCGCTGGGACTGATCCTGAAAGGTGCCCGGTCAATTCATCCGGTGGCAACTTCGATCAAGATGCGGCAATGATCACTCGATCCCCACTCGTCGATACCATTGAGTGCCCGTGTCGTGACCTCTTCATGGAAACCGCGCGAAGCAAACACGTAGTCGAACTGGCGGTTCGCCTCCTCCGGAGATTGTTGGCTCGTGTAGTAGGTTGGCACGTTCCGCGTATTGCAGGGAACTTCGGGTTGCGGCGTTGCCGCCTGCCGGCCGTTCGGCGCTTGCGGTCCGAGAAACTCCAGACCGAGTGCGTCGAAGCGGTTCCACACCGTGCGCTCGCGCTCAGGCAGCGACAATGATCCGCCCGTCGCACCATAGAACATGTTCAGATCGCCCGCAGCGAGCATTCGGTGCTCCTTCGGATCGCGGTGACCAACAAAGGCCGAAAGATCCGAGAGGATCCGGTGGGCCGAAACATCCGAAGCGCCTATGCGCCACCGACTGCATGTCGATGGGTGAGGCTTCATCCACCGCGCACACATGGACACGGCAACGAATGGCCTTGTCGGTTGGTCCAGCGGCGTCACACTTGCGGCAGCTATGGTCCCGATGCCACTCGTTCCGACGTGACCCTCTCCGAGTTCGCTAATGGGTTCAACGAGGCGAAAGCCCTCGATCTTGACCCGGTCGGACAGTCCAACGACGAGTGGCCAACGGTCATAGAGACGCTGGTCCCAAAACACGTCATTCTCGAACGGAATGGTGTACAACAAGTCGTCGGGCGGGCTTCCCGCTTCCTGCAGCAAAGCGACATCGACCTCCCCCCGGTTCGCCATCTCCTCCAGCCCACGCCATGGCCCTTCGCGCTTGTTGATATTCCAGCTCACTAACCTGATCACTCGACGACACCTCCATTGCAACTTTCGCGGCTTCCTGACACGCCGATGCCCAATCGGCCTCAACTGCCCGGAACGTCAGTCGTTCGCATCTTCCGTCCGCGCAAGCAGGTCACGGTCCATTCGGTGAGTGGCGGTGACGGGCGAACTGTCGTGACCGTTGCTGCGGTCGTCGGCGCGCGGCGCGCCTCTTTCGTCGCTTTTGCCGGGCAGGTCACGCCTGACGTGTATGGAGATTGCGGCCCCGGTGGTCCCGCTCATTCGCGACGATGATGTCAAGCCATTTCGGTTTTGCTCGTTCCAATCGGCAAGGGATTGCAGATCCGCGGATATATCAACGCCGCCTGATTCCATGCGGAGTTTTCATGTCACAGCTGCGCAATTTGCGGTCCAACCAGCGCTGCGATTGCTGGCCCATGTGTCAGGGAATCGGCCTGGAATCCCGATTTGCCGCTTTCACTTGACGCCTCCCTCACCTACATAGCTCTCGAAAGACAGGGGAGTAAGTCAATGTTCAACAACATCGGCCTTCCAGGCCTTCTCCTTATCGCCATTGTCGTCCTGATCCTGTTCGGACGGGGCAAGATCACGTCGCTGATGGGCGAGGTCGGCAGGGGAATCACTGCCTTCAAGAAAGGTGTCGACGAGGGCAAGGAAGAGGTTGAGGACGCGCTCGAGGACAAGGCGGCATCGGTTGCGCGCGACGTGACGCCCGAGGAAGACAAGTCCAAGGCCACGGAAAAGTCCTAGGACGAAGCCAGGATCTAGGGCGGTCTCCGAACCATGTTCGAACTGAGCTGGGGTGAACTTCTGGTCGTCGGCGTTGTCGCGCTGATCATTCTGGGTCCGCGAGACCTCGTGGGCCTGTTTCGCACGCTTGGCCGCTTCGTCGGCAAGGCGCGCCGAATGGCTCGCGAGTTTCAGCGTGCTATGGAGGATGCAGCTGACGAAGCCGGAGTGAAGGACGTGGCGGACAACCTCAAGGGGGTCACCTCACCGTCCAGGGCGGGCCTTGACACGCTCAACCAGGCAGCAAAAAGGTTCGAGGACTGGGATCCTGCCAAACCGTCCAGGAAGGCCAAGGACATCGGCCCCGAAACGGCCAAGCTGTCCGAGGAACGTGCCGAGGCGGCCCGGAAGATCCGGGAACACTCCGCAGAGAAGGCTGCGGCGGCAAGGGCCCAAGAGAGTGAAGGCGCAGAGGCAAGGGCCGAAACGGCAACTGCGGAACCTGAACCTGAACCGGAACCGGAACCGGAAACGGAATCGTCCGGGTCCAAGCCTGGAGATAACGCGTGAGCGAAGGCGAAGACCAGGACCAGGACGAGGTCGAACGAAGTTCGGCGCCGCTTCTCGAACATCTCGCGGAGCTTCGCACCCGTCTCGTCCGTTCGGTCCTGGCCCTGGTTGTCGGCATCGTTGCCGCCTTTGCAGTTTCGGAGCCGATCCTGCAATTCCTGCTTGCGCCGATTGAGGCGACGCTGCGCGAACTTGGCGATCCCTCTCCCACGCTGCAGTACACCAGCCCGCAGGAATACCTCTTCACGCTTTTCCGGATCTCGATGGTCTTCGGATTCGCCTTGGCCTTTCCGGTCATCGGCCACCAGATGTGGCGCTTCGTGGCGCCGGGGCTCTATCGAGCCGAAAAGTCAGCCTTCCTTCCCTTTCTCATTGCCTCCCCGGTGATGTTCCTGCTGGGCGCCGCGTTTGCGCAGTACATTGTCACGCCTTTGGCGATGAACTTCTTCCTCGGCTTTGCAGATGTCTCGTCGATCTTCGCCAATCTCCTGTCCGGCACGGTCGGCAGCCTGCCCGACTCCGCTGCTGTCGTTCCCGAAACCCAGGAAGGCGTGAGAGTCACGTTCTTTGGAAAGGTCAACGAGTCCCTCGACATCACCCTCAAGTTCATCATGGCTTTCGGGCTGTGCTTTCAGCTGCCCGTGCTTCTTACGCTCATGGGCAAGGCCGGCCTGGTGTCGGCGCGCGGCCTCGCTCAGGTCAGGAAGTACGCCATGGTCGGGATACTTGTTCTCGCCGCCCTCGTGACACCCCCCGATGTCGTCACGCAGATGATCCTGTTCACGGTCGTCTACGGCCTTTACGAAATCTCGATCCAGCTCGTGAAGATCGTCGAGAAAAGACGCGTCGAAAGGCTCCGTGAAGAGGGCGTTCTCGGCGAGGACGAAGAACTCTATCCCGAGTTCGATGATGACGGGGACGAGGAGGATGCGAAGGCGTGAAGATTGTGCCCGATGACGTCGGCATGAGTGAATCCTGGGCATCGCCCTTGCCAGAGTGCCGTCCACGGCACCCCGTGCCGCGCGAGGCGGCCAAAGGCGCCTGCCGTCGATCGATCGCCAAGGAAGCCGCACCGTGAGTGACGCCAGGCAGGATTGCGATCCCCTGGAGCGCGTTGCCGCCGCACTGGACAGGATCGCTCCCGGGCCGGTCGAGACGCCGGACCTTTCGGCCGCGGACGCTTTCGTCTGGAATGTCTCTCCGGATCGTCTCGTGCCGGTGAACGAGGTGAACCGCATAGGCATCGAGCTGCTGGTGGGCATCGACAGGGCGCGCGACACGCTCCTGGAGAACACGCTGCAGTTTGCGAAGGGGTTCCCGGCGAACAACGCCCTTCTCTGGGGCGCGCGCGGCATGGGAAAGTCAAGCTTGGTGAAGGCCGTGCATGCAGCGGTGCAGGAAGGCGGCCAGGAGCTGAAGATCGTCGAAATCCAGCGCGAGGACTTGCCTTCGGTCGGACGCCTCCTTGGCCACCTCAGGAACGCCGATGCAAGGTTCCTGCTCTTTTGTGACGATCTCTCGTTCAGCCATGACGATCATCACTACAAGTCGCTGAAGGCCGTGCTTGACGGCGGGATCGAGGGGCGACCCGACAACGTCATCTTCTATGCCACGTCGAACAGGCGTCACTTGATGCCGCGTGACATGATTGAGAACGAGCGTTCGACCGCGATTCTCCCTTCGGAAGCGGTGGAGGAAAAGGTGTCGCTGTCGGATCGATTCGGGCTATGGCTGGGCTTTCACCCATGCAGCCAGGACGAATACCTGGCCATGATCCGCGGGTACTGCAGCGCATACGGAATCCACACCGACGACGACACGCTGCGTGCCGAGGCGATTGAGTGGCAGGCGACGAGAGGCGCACGGTCGGGACGGGTCGCCTGGCAGTATTTCATCGACTTGGCGGGCCGAAAGGGCGCAAGAATATCCGCCATTTGATCCCGCAGGCAGGCCAGGGAACCGTTCTACTTCCTGAAGTTGTCGAGCTTGACGACTTCAGCTTCGCTTTCCTGCGTGTCGGCCGGTTCGAGCTCCACTGGAGTCGGCGCAGGATCCTCGTCCCCGGTTTCGAAACGGATTCCAAACTCGACCGACGGGTCCACGAAGGTGAGAAGCGAATCGAACGGGATGTAAAGCGGTTCCGGAACGTTTCCGAAATTCAGCGTCACCGAGAAGCCTTCTTCAGTCACTTCGAGATCTTCGAACCAGTTCTGGATGACAATGGTCATTTCCTTCGGATGCCGCTCCAAGAGCCAGTCGGCCACTTTCGCGTCGGGATGCGAAGTTTCGAACGAGATAAAGAAATGGTGCTTGCCGGGCAGGCCGTTGGCCGACACCTCGCGCAGCACTTCCTGGAAAAGGCTCCGCATCGCGCGGTGCATCAGGCTTCCGTAGTCGATAGTCTTGGCCATCTCACGTTTCTCTTTGCCGCGCTCAGAATAGGGGATTCGGATCCAAAAGATAGGGACGACGTTTCAAAGGCCGATCGATTCCGCTTGCCAGCGACTGCCCGCTTGCTAGCGGACTCGGCTGGCGCTTGCATTCGCTGCGGACTGTCGACCTTCCCTTCGGCGAGACGAGGATTTCACGAAGCCGGCTGCAGTTTCTGACTTGCGCCTGCGACGGCGCGGGACGAACTTGATCGTCCAAAAGCTGGAAGTGCCGGATTCTGTTGCCAGGTTCCGGCGGACCCCGCCCTACGCGGCTAGGCGCAAGGACTTGAATTTCGGTATTTCGCACCGCTTACGCAGCGAGAGCCACCGGAGCACGGTTGTCGTTGGCAACTATGCGTTTTGGACCGATATCGGTGGTGCCTCACCGAGACAAAGCAAACCCCTTTAGACGTCCGTCGATCCTGTTTCGGCCCCGCATTCCCTTCCAGCGACAGGGTTCTTGGTGGAGCCGCCGGGTACCGCCCCCGGGTCCGATCCGCTTATTTCGAGCGCGTTTATGTCCATAGTTCCGTTTCCGGAACACCGCGAATATAAGAAGCGCGAACCGAAATTGGAAGGGCTTTGTCAGTGATTTCAGATGCGCGCAGGTGGCCCTTCCCCTTGTGCGCAGCACACCCGAGAGTCTCGGGCAAGCGAGCGGGAGCGTGACATGCGGGCATTGATTGTCGAAAGGAACGAGGAAGGGCAGACATCTGCCTCGGTACAGGAGATTGACGAGAATCGCCTGCCGGAAGGGGACGTGACGGTCGCTGTCGAATACTCGACCCTTAACTACAAGGACGGTCTGTGCATCGGTCCGGGTGGAGGCGTCGTGCGAAACTACCCCCACGTTCCGGGTGTCGATTTCGCGGGAACCGTCGAGACGTCAGACGATTCGCGCTATTCGCCCGGCAACAAGGTGGTCCTGACAGGTTGGCGCGTCGGTGAGGTGCACTGGGGCGGCTACGCCGAGAAGGCGCGAATCAAGGCCGACTGGCTCGTGCCGCTGCCCGATGGCCTCTCGCCACGTCAGGCAATGGCTGTGGGCACTGCCGGGCTGACCGCCATGCTGGCGGTCATGGCTCTCGAGGATCACGGACTTGCGCCAGGCAATGGGGAAGTCCTGGTGACAGGGGCCGCGGGTGGCGTGGGGTCGGTTGCAACGGCGATTCTCGCGCATCTGGGCTACGATGTTGCCGCAGTGACCGGACGGCCAGAGACAGCGGATTACCTGAAAGGCCTCGGCGCGAGCAGAATCGTGCCGCGAGGGGATCTGGCCGAGACGGTGAAGAAGCCGCTGGAGACCGAGACCTGGGCCGGCTGCGTTGACGCCGTCGGCGGTGCGATGCTCGCCCGAGTCCTTGGTCAAATGAAGTACGGTGCATCGGTCGCCGCCGTCGGGCTGGCAGCCGGCGCTGCCGTGCCTGCGACGATCATTCCGTTTCTCCTTCGAGGAGTGAATCTTCTCGGCATCGAATCCGTGATGCAGCCAGAAAGGAACAGGCTCCGGGCCTGGGAGCGGATAGAGCGCGACCTGCCAATGAGCAAGTTGGAAGCGATGGTTCAGATGGCCAGTTTGAAGGACTTGCCGCAATTGGGTGCGGACATCCTGAAAGGCAAGGTCAAGGGCCGGGTCGTGGTTGACATCGGGGCCTGAGGTCCGGTCGCTGATTGCACCGTGTTCGGTTCCCGGCAATGGTCTGTGTCGCCAACCGGGCCTCGCAACGAGGAGGAGCAAGATGAGCCTTGCATTCGTGTTTCCGGGCCAAGGAGCCCAGACCGTCGGCATGGGCCGCGATCTGGCCGAGGCGTTCCCGGCGGCCAAGGCCGTGTTCGACGAAGTCGACGAGGCGCTTGGCGAGAAGCTGTCGGCGCTCGCCTGGGAAGGCGACGCCGAATTGCTTACACTGACCGAGAATGCGCAGCCAGCGTTGATGGCGACTTCCGTGGCGGTCGTCCGGGCCTTGGAGGCAGAAGGCATCGACGTCACTGTCGCGGACTACGTGGCCGGACATTCGCTCGGCGAATACTCGGCGCTTTGTGCGGCAGGGTCGATCAAGCTGGCCGATGCGGCGAGGCTCCTGAGGTTGAGAGGCAAGGCAATGCAGGCGGCCGTTCCCGTTGGCGAAGGCGCCATGGCAGCGGTTCTAGGTCTTGATTGCGACGTGGTGGCGGAGGTCGCAGGACGCGCGGCGCAGGGTGGCGTTTGCCAGGTAGCCAACGAAAACGACCCGATGCAGAACGTGATTTCGGGCGGCAAGGAGGCTGTGGAACGCGCCGTCGGACTTGCCAAGGACGCGGGTGCCAAGCGGGCCGTGATGCTGCCGGTGTCCGCCCCTTTTCACTGCTCTCTCATGGCCCCGGCTGCTGCCAGGATGGCGCAGGCCCTGGGAGACATCGAGATTGCCCAGCCCAAGGTGCCGGTCGTGGCAAACGTGCTCGCGGCGGAAGCGTCGGACCCCTCTCTCATCCGTTCACTGCTTGTCGACCAGGTGGCGGGCCGGGTCAGGTGGCGAGCGAGCGTCGAATGGATGGCTGGCCGTGGAGTGACGGAGTTCTGGGAGCTTGGCGCGGGCAAAGCCCTCTCCGGAATGATCCGCCGGACCGCCAGGGATTCAACGACCCGCGCTGTCGGCACGGCGACGGAGTTGGCCGAGGCGGCGGCATCGCGGTAGGATGCCCGCCGGGACACGCAGCTATCGAGGAAAGTGACATGTTTGACTTGAGCGGCCGTACGGCGCTTGTCACAGGGGCTTCGGGCGGAATCGGGAACGCCATTGCGCGGGCGCTGCATTCAGCAGGGGCTGCCGTGGCGCTTTCCGGCACCCGTATCGAGCCCCTTGAGGGCCTCGGCAAGGAACTTGGTGAACGAGCTCACGTGCTGACGTGCGACCTGTCCGATGCGGATGCGGTTGCGGAATTGCCGAAGCAGGCAGCGGAAGCAATGGGCACGGTCGACATTCTCGTCAACAACGCAGGGATCACGCGTGACAACCTGTTCATGCGCATGTCCGAGGAGGACTGGGATGTCGTGTTGCGCGTGAACCTGAAGAGTGCGATGGCGCTGTCAAAGGCAGTTCTGCGCGGGATGATGAAGGCGCGTTGGGGCCGGATCGTGAATGTCACTTCGGTAGTCGGCGCAACAGGCAATCCTGGCCAGGCGAACTACGCGGCCTCGAAGGCGGGGCTCGTGGGCATGTCGAAGAGCCTCGCTTACGAAATCGCTGGCCGTGGGGTGACGGTCAACTGCGTGGCTCCGGGCTTCATTTCCACCGCGATGACCGACAAGCTCACCGAGGACCAGAAGTCCGCGATTCTGGCTCAAGTGCCTGCCGGCCGGATGGGGGAAGCGGACGAAGTGGCTGCCGCGGTTCTTTACCTGGCTAGCCATGAAGCAAGTTACGTGACGGGAGCCACCTTGCATATCAACGGCGGCATGGCCATGCTGTGACCCTGCGAGGTCGTTTCCCCGGCGGCGGTTGCGGTGGAGCATGTACGTCTCAGGCGCTACGCAAGGGCCAGCTACCTTTTCCTGCCTGGCGATGGCGCGACGAATCCGCTCAGCGCCAAACCGTGCTGACGGTTGCCTGAGCCGCTGGCGCCGTGTCCAGCTTCTGCAGCGTGTTGCATGTGCCGATTTGCGCGAGGCCGAGATCCTGCAATGTCTCCTTTTTTCCGGTAATGTTTCCGGAAATTGGAGGACTCCTATGCCGACAGCAGTCCATCGCCCGTCACCCAACGGCGCAGCCGCCGCAAGCGGCGGGGCTTCGTGCGTGTCGAAGTCCAGGTCCGGAAGGAAGTCGCTGCGCTAGTGCGGCAAGTTGCCACGGCACCTGTCGGTCCTGAACACGAGCGCGAGACGCGCAGCAGCTCTTGCGAGAAATTTGCCGCGCCATGCACCAGGAGGCACGAGACGCTGCAGGCAGCAGCGCCGCTCGAGGGGATCGATCTCGCACGTCCACGCCAATTCGGGCGTGACGCTCCGCTAGTTTCCTGATCGCTACGAACATCATTTCGAGAATTCGCAAGGGTGCCGTTGCGTTCAGGACGTCGCGACGTGGCGGAGCGGGGTCGCCGAAGACGATCTGTGGGCCAGTCCGCCGGTGTAGGGCGAAATCCGCAAGGGAGTGGAACAGGCGCGCCGTCACGACCTCCAAAGGGCCGAAACGCTCGGGGCATGGCTTGCCGAGGTGAATTCGTGCTTCGGCGATCGCGTTCTGCCGGTCGATGCAGCTGTTGCCGAGCAATGGGGCAGGCGGAACGCGATTCGGTCGGTACCGGCCATGTTGCGCTCTTGGTCGCGACGGCCAAGGTTCACGGCCCTGTCCTCGTGACGCGCAACGCGGCGGGCGTCGCTGGGCTGGACGTTGACGTCCAGAATCCGTTCGAGGCCTGAGACGGCGCTGTCCACGAAACACGACTTCCGGCACCTTGATCAAGCCGTACACATTGACTTCAGAGGCACATCATATTGTTTGCGTTTCGGACGAATATGGTTTAGGCGGCGCTAATCCCAGCCGGGAGCCTGATCGGCCCGGCTGTTTTTCGTCCCTCGGGGACGGCAGGAAAGTACCGGGCCTAGGATCCCGAGGAACACGTGAGGTATTGAAATGAGCGACATTGAAGAGCGCACGCGCAAGATCGTGGTCGAGCATTTGGGCGTTGAAGAGGGCAAGGTATCCGACAGTGCTTCGTTCATCGACGATCTCGGTGCCGACAGCCTGGATACCGTGGAACTTGTGATGGCTTTCGAGGAAGAGTTCGGAATCGAGATTCCGGACGATGCGGCCGAGGCCATCCAGACATTTGGTGACGCCGTGAAGTTCATCAAGGATGCCACTTAGCCAACAGAAGCGACGACAAGGAAGTCCGGCTCCTGACGATTCGGGAGCCGTTTTTCTTGAATTGATGTCGATCCGAGATGCCGCAGTAGGCGGAGACAAGCGCATTTTGCTTTTCGGGCACGGCGGCAGGCACATGGCCCGAAGAGAGTTTCGGTTGCGCGCAGCCGTGGGCGCATAAGGTCGAGACAGTTCCGCGGCGCCGACCTGCATCACGCGTGAACTTCGTGCGCGGTCCACGCCCCTTCAATCTTGTCGGAGGCCAGGGCCAAGGCTGCCGAAGCGGCCAGGCTCACGCTCCGCCGTCCAGTGAGGAGTGCCCGTGCTCGGCATGCGTTGTCCATTCCAGCCCTGCCGGAAGCACGCGGATTCCAAGGTCGATTGCGAAGCATTTGGGGCGCATGTATGTCTCAACCCCAAAGCAGCGGATTGGGGATCAGGCATGCGTCGTGTTGTTGTTACGGGTATGGGGATTGTCTCGCCGTTGGCATGCGGAATCGAGGAGACGTGGTCCCGTCTTCTGGCCGGCAAGTCCGCTGCGGGCCCCATTTCCAGATTTGACGCGCAACACCTCGCGACCAACTATGCCTGCGAGATTCCAAGGGGTGACGGCAAGGACGGGACCTTCAATCCGGACGACTGGCTCGAGCCTCGGGAGCAGCGCAAGGTCGATGAATTCATCGTCTACGGGATAGCCGCGGCCGAACAGGCGGTCAGGGATTCTGGTTGGGAACCTGCCGAGGCACGGGATCTTGAACGAACCGGCGTGATGATCGGTTCAGGGATTGGCGGTCTCCAGTCGATTGCCGAAACTGCGGTCATTCTCAAGGAACGGGGTCCGCGAAGGGTGTCGCCGTTCTTCATTCCGGGCGCGCTGATAAACCTTGTCTCGGGGCAGGTCTCAATCCGGTTCGGTTTCAAGGGTCCGAATCACTCCGTCGTGACGGCTTGCTCGACCGGTGCCCACGCAATAGGCGACTCGGCGCGACTGATCATGCGCGGGGATGCAGACGTTATGGTTGCGGGCGGGACAGAGAGCCCGATCTGCGAAATAGGCATTGCCGGTTTCAACGCATGCAAGGCCCTTTCCACGAAGAGAAGGCACGAGCCTGAGAAGGCCAGCCGGCCCTACGACGCTGACCGAGACGGATTTGTCATGGGTGAAGGCGCAGGTGTCGTTGTGCTTGAAGACTTGGAGCACGCCAAGGCGCGTGGCGCGAAGATGTATGCGGAAATCCTGGGCTATGGCCTCTCGGGCGATGCGTACCACATAACGGCACCTTCCGAGGACGGGGACGGCGGGGAGCGCGCCATGAGGAACGCGCTGAACTCGGCAAACCTGCAGGCCGGTGACGTTGACTACATCAATGCACATGGCACCTCGACCATGGCGGACACGATCGAGCTTGCTGCCGTGGAGCGGGTGATGGGTGATGCGGCTCGCAGGGCAACCATGACGTCGACAAAGTCCTCGATCGGCCACCTTCTAGGCGCGGCAGGTGCCGTCGAGGCCGTGTTCTGCATCCTGGCGCTGCGCGACCAGGTTGCGCCACCGAACATCAACCTCGACAATCCAGACGTTGAGCCGAAGCTTGACCTGGCTCCAAATGCAAAGCGTGAGCGGGAGATTGTCGTCGCGTTGTCGAACAGCTTCGGGTTCGGCGGCACCAACGCCTCGCTGGCAATGGGGCGGATCGATCGCTGATGTTGCGGAGCATTGCCTCCAACTTCCTGACCTTTCTGCTTGTCGTTCTCGTGCTGGCGGCAGCGCTCATCGCATGGGGGCAGGGCAAGTTTGCCGGTCAGGGTCCCTCGCTCGAGGCGACTTGCCTGAAAGTCCCTCGCGGTGGTTCGATTGCCGACCTTGCCGAGGAACTGCAGGCAAGAGGTGCGATTTCCAATGCAATGATCTTCAGGCTGGGTGCCGAGTACACCGGACGTGCGCCACACGTGAAGGCTGGATCTTTCCTGATTCAGGAAGGCGCGTCCATGCAGGACATCTTGGCGGAAGTCACGGGCAACGGTCAGTCAACCTGTGGCGTTGAAGTCGTCTACCGGATTTCGGTCAACGGGCAGGAAGTCCGCGTCCGCGAACTGAACGCGGCGACGGGCGAATTTGCGGTCACGGCGGAATTTGATCCTGCGTCAGAGTCAAACGTCCCGGATCCCTACACGGCAGCCCTGAACGACGTGGCGACCAGGTTTCGCATCGTTGTGGCCGAGGGCGTGACAAGCTGGCGGGTCGTCGAAGCCCTGAAGGCAAGCGACTTGCTGGCTGGCGAAGTCGGCGAGGTGCCCGAAGAGGGCTCCCTGGCGCCGGACGGGTACGAGATAGTTCCGGGAGCCGACCGTCGGGCCATCCTAGACATGATGCGTGCGAAGCAGAAGGAGCGTCTTGATGCGGCCTGGAATTCCAAGTCCGGGGACGCGCCTGTCGAAACGCCGGAGGAGGCCCTGATTCTTGCCTCCATCATCGAGAAGGAGACCGGACGCGCGGACGAGCGCCCGCTGGTCGCAAGCGTGTTTGCAAATCGGCTTCGGAAGGGAATCAGGCTCCAGACTGACCCGACGGTCATCTACGGGATCACCGAAGGCCGTGGCGTTCTCGGGCGCGGGCTCAGGCAAAGCGAGCTGCGCCGCGTGACGCCATGGAACACGTACCTGATTGACGGATTGCCGCCGACACCGATCGCGAATCCCGGCAAGGCGGCCATAGAGGCTGCACTGTCGCCGGCAGAATCGGACTACCTGTACTTTGTGGCGGATGGCACGGGCGGACATGCGTTTGCGGAAACGCTTCGTGAGCATAACGCAAATGTTGCCCGCTGGAGAAAGCGCCAGGCCGACCAATGACCAACGCTGGGGTTCGGGCTGCTGAGAGGATGCGGCGAGCGTTCCGAGTTCCGGCTCCGCTCCCGGCGACTCGGTTGCTCGTGCATCTGGATGAATGACGGTCGCGAGAGGCCTTGGTCCGAACCGCTTCACGCACCGGTCGCGCAGGAAACGCAGGTCAGGACCGTTGGGTCAAGACCGAGGCGCTCTTGAGCGATGGCGTCGCCACATTTCAGGCAGTATCCGAATTCGCCTTCATCGATACGCCGGAGGGCTGCATCGATTCTGGCGCCACGCGCCGCGCGCCGGCGCATTGTCGCGTGCGCCATGGCCTGACGCTGGAGGGCGTCCATGCGACTGAGCCTGCCAACCGACTGCTGGTCCAGCGTGACCGTGCCACGGTCCTCCACCGAAGCAGCGTCCTCGTTGGCAAGCTGCGTCCGCTCCGCCAGGAGCGCGTCGCGATAAGCCTTTAAGTCCAAGTCGTTCAGTGGTACTTTCCCGTCGTTGATCAACTGTTTCCCGGTGCGACACCCTATCTGATCCAGGGTCGCCGGACCAGCAGGGGAGTCCATCATGGCAAGGGACAAGCCGCAGATTTCATCGCTTGATCCGGTTTGGGACCGAATCAAGGAGGATGCGCATGCCGCGATTGCCGCTGAACCGCTGATCGGTGGCATGGTGCACGCGACGATTCTGCATCACGGTTCGCTCGAGAGCGCGCTGGCTTATCGCTTCGCGTTCAAGCTTTCCTCATCGGAAATGACCGGGCAGCTCATGCGCGAGATCTCGGAGGAGGCCTATTCAGAGGATCCCTCCTTGGGCGAGGCCGCGCGAGCCGATATCGTTGCGATCTACGAGCGCGACCCCGCTTGCCATCGGCTGATGCAGCCGCTTCTCTTCTTCAAGGGCTTCCAGGCCGTCCAGGCCTATCGAATCGGGCACTGGTTGTGGACGCATTCGCGCAAGGACCTGGCTTATTTCATTCAGGCCCGCGTGAGCGAGATTTTCGGAATAGACATTCACCCGGGCGCCAGGATCGGAAAAGGGCTGATGATCGATCATGCACATTCCATCGTGATCGGCGAGACGGCAGCCGTGGGCGACAATGTCTCCATGCTTCATTCGGTCACGCTGGGCGGCACCGGCAAGGAGGACGACGATCGGCATCCGAAGATCGGTGACGGTGTCCTGATCGGCGCCGGCGCCAAGGTTCTGGGCAACATTCGGGTGGGCGATTGCAGCCGAATTGCGGCCGGATCCGTGGTCTTGCAGGAGGTACCGCCTTGCAAGACGGTGGCTGGCGTGCCAGCCAGGATCGTCGGCGAGGCCGGATGTGACCAGCCATCCTTGACAATGGACCAGATCCTGAACGGCTTCGTCGCCGACTGAATCTTGCCGTCCGGGATCGAGCGGAAGCCGTCGTGTTCCGGGCTATGCCAGCATGCCGATCGGATTCTCGAGATTCGTCCTCACCGCCGACAGGAACTCGGCGCCGAGAGCGCCATCGATGACCCTGTGATCAACCGAGAGCGTGACCGACATCACCGTGGCAACGGCAAGCTCGCCGTCGTCGTTGACGACCGGCATCCTCTCGCCGGCGCCGACGGCCAGGATCGATCCATGGGGCGGATTGATGACGGCGTCGAAGCTCTTGATGCCGAACATGCCCAGATTGGAGATCGCGAAGCTGCCCCCCTGGTACTGGTGTGGCGCTAGCCTGCGGTCGCGTGCGAGAGCCGCCAGCTCCTTCATTTCGATGGATAGGGCCGAGAGCGTCTTCAGGTGCGCGTCCCTGAGAACCGGCGTGAACAGACCGCCTTCAACGGCCACGGCGACTGCGACGTCGGATGGCTTGAGCTTGATGATCCGGTCTCCGGCCCAGACGGCGTTGGCCTCTGGCACTGTCTGGAGGGCAAGGGCACAGGCCTTGATGACGAAGTCATTGACGCTGAGCTTGACGCCACGGGCCTCAAGCTGCCTGTTGGCCTGCGAACGGAACCTGAGCAGATCGTCCAGCCTGATGTCCCGGCGCAGGTAGAAATGCGGGATCGTCTGCTTGGCCTCGCCAAGGCGCGCTGCAATGGTCTTGCGCATTCCATCGAGCGAGACTTCCTCGAATTCCCGGCCTTCGAACATCGCCTTGATCGCCTCGGCTCCGGGTGCGGCTGGCAAGGGTGCGGCTGAAGCGGCCGCGGGCAGGGCTCGTGCGCTTTCGACATCGGCCTTGACGATCCGGCCCTTGGGCCCCGACCCCTTGACCTGGCTCAAATCAATGCCCCTGTCGGCGGCGATTCGCCGGGCGAGCGGCGATGCGAAGACGCGATTGCCCTCGGAACTTGAGGCGGGAATCGGGGACGGTGCGGTTGCGGCCGGTGCCGGTTCCGCGCTTGCGGGGGCAGGGGGGGCGACCTCGACTGCCTGCTCTGGTGGAGCGGCTTCGGCCGCCACGATTGCGGAACCGATGTCGGCCAAGCTTTCGCCTTCGGCGAGGAGGACGGCAATAGGTGAATTGACCTTGACGCTCTCGGTGCCCTCAGTGACGAGGATTCGTCCCATGGTGCCTTCGTCGACGGCCTCGAATTCCATCGTTGCCTTGTCGGTTTCAATTTCGGCAAGCAGGTCGCCGGCAGACACGGAGTCGCCTTCCTTGACCAGCCACTTCGCCAGCGTGCCTTCTTCCATGGTGGGCGAGAGAGCCGGCATCAGGATTTCAGTGGGCATCCTTCCCTCTCCTTACCTGTAGGTTACTGCCCTGACAGCAGCAATCACTTCCTTGACCGATGTCAGGGCGAGTCTTTCGAGATTGGCCGCATATGGCATGGGCACGTCCTTTCCGGTGCACTTGAGAACCGGTGCGTCGAGATAGTCGAACGCTTCGCGCATGATTTCCGAGCCGATATGATCGGACATGGAGGCAACCGGCCAGGCTTCCTCTACGGTCACGCATCGATTGGTCTTTCTTACGCTTTCGATCACCGTTGCCATGTCGAGCGGGCGCAGGGTCCTGAGGTCGACGACTTCGGCCGAGATCCCGTCCCTGGCCAGCTCGTCCGCGGCATCGAGAGCGTGGCTCATGCCAATTCCCCAGGACACGAGCGTGACGTCCGAGCCTTCCCGCCAGATGCGGGCTTTGCCAAAGGGGATCGTGAAGTCGCCGAGTTTCGGCACATCGAAAGCGCGGCCATAGAGGATTTCGTTTTCGAGGAAAACAACCGGGTTCGGATCGCGAATCGCCGTTTTGAGGAGGCCCTTCGCATCGGCCGCGGAGAATGGCTGCGCGACCTTGAGCCCCGGAACTGATGCATACCACGCGGCGTAGTCCTGGGAGTGCTGAGCCGCCACGCGCGCTGCCGCACCGTTGGGCCCCCGGAACACGATCGACGATCCCATCTGGCCACCGGACATGTAGAGCGTCTTGGCGGCAGAGTTGATGATGTGGTCGATCGCCTGCATGGCAAAGTTCCAGGTCATGAACTCCACGATGGGCTTGAGGCCGCCCCAGCTCGCTCCAACACCCAGACCAGCGAAGCCATGCTCGGTGATCGGCGTGTCGATCACGCGCCTTGCGCCGAATTCCTCGAGGATGCCCTGGGTGATCTTGTAGGCTCCCTGGTATTCCGCGACTTCCTCACCCATGATGAAGACGGCGTCATCGGCCCGCATCTCTTCGGCAATGGCGTCGCGAAGGGCGTCTCGCACCGTCGTCGAGACCATTTCGGTGCCTTCGGGATAGTCAGGCGACCGGTCGAAGGCGGGCTGTGCAGGCGGCGCGTCGACCACCGCCTCCGGTGCGGGCGGGGTCTCTTTGGCTTCCGGGGCTGGCAACGGAGCGACGGGTGCCGCAATGTCGCTCGCGCTTTCGCCCTCTTCGACAATGACGGCGATCGGCGTGTTGACCTTGACCGCTTCGGTCCCTTCAGTGACGAGAATCTTGCCCACTATGCCATCGTCGACGGCTTCGAATTCCATCGTCGCCTTGTCGGTCTCGATTTCGGCAATGATGTCACCGGCCGAAACGTTGTCGCCTTCATTCACCAGCCACTTTGCCAGCGTGCCCTCCTCCATTGTGGGCGAGAGGGCCGGCATGAGAATTTCTGTTGCCACGTCTTGCTCCTCCCTCAGGCGCTAACGGTGATGTCCGTCCAGAGTTCCGAGGGGTCGGGCTCCGGGCTCTCCTTGGCGAATTCGGCCGAGGCATTGACGATGTCCTTGATTTCCTTGTCGATCGCCTTCAATTCGGTCTCTGTGGCGCCTGCGTCAAGTAGGCGGCTGCGGACCTGTTCGATCGCGTCGCGCTCCTCGCGGATCTTCTGCACCTCGTCACGAGTCCTGTATTTTGCGGGGTCCGACATCGAATGGCCGCGATAGCGGTATGTCATGATCTCGAGGATGTAGGGGCCCTTTCCGGCCCGGCAGTGCTTGACGGCTTTCTGGCCTGCGGCGCGGACTGCCAGGACATCCATCCCGTCCACCTGTTCCCCCGGAATCGAGAATGCGGTGCCCCGCTCCCAGAATGAGGATGACTTGGTGGCGCGACTGACGCTTGTGCCCATGGCGTACTGGTTGTTTTCGATCACGAAGATCACGGGCAGCTTCCAGAGCTCGGCCATGTTGTAGGTCTCGTAGACCTGGCCCTGGTTGGCCGCACCGTCGCCGAAATAGGTGAACGTGACGTTCTTGTTGCCCTTGTACATGTCGGAGAACGCAAGACCCGCACCGAGGGGCACGTTTGCTCCGACGATGCCGTGTCCTCCGTAGAAATTTCGCTCCTTCGAGAACATGTGCATGGAGCCGCCCTTGCCCTTGGAATATCCTCCGATACGTCCGGTCAGTTCCGCCATGACGCCGTTTGCGTCCATGCCGCAGGCGAGCATGTGGCCGTGGTCGCGATAGGTGGTGATCCGCTTGTCGCCTTCCATGGCCACGGATTCGAGGCCGACAACGACAGCTTCCTGTCCGATGTAGAGATGACAGAATCCTCCGATCAAGCCCATGCCATAGAGCTGTCCGGCCTTTTCCTCGAACCGCCTGATCAAGAGCATGTCCCGATAGTACTTGAGGAGTTCCTTCTTCGGGGCGGCCAGCTTCTTCGTTGCCCGTCGAGCAGCCATGGGCGCGATCCTTCTTGTTCGGAAGCAGATTGTTCAACGTTAAACAATCTCATACACCAGCAGTTTTCGAATTGCACGTGCAAATGTGGCGCAAGCACGCAGAGCCGCCATGCAACTGTTGCAAGGACTTCGCGGACAGCTATCAGTTCAGGACGATCTCGTCAGGACGAATCAGCCCGAGAACGTCGCGGGCTTGGCTGTCAAGAAGATCCAGGTCAAGATGGCTGCCCGAAAGCCGCTGCGTCTTGTTTTCTAGCGCCTTGACTTCCGTCGCAAGTCGGTCACGTTCGTCCTCGAGCACGATGAGTTCGGCTTCGATCTGCAGTCGACGAAACAGGCCGAAGTCGCCCTGTATGCTGGCAAACATGAAATAGGCCGCAAGCAGGAACATGGTCGTGAAGTACACGAAATCGCCGACGCCGGTTCGCATGCCTGTACGCATCACTGCCTCATTGCAGCCATCTTCGTGGCGCTTTCGTTCAGTCTGGCGCAATTGGCGTGCAATCGCAAAGAGTTTCTACATGGTGACGTGGAGGGCCCTGACAATGCGTACTGCCCGCAGCGCACAACCAGGCGACGGTCGGCACGGGCGCCACGTCCGGACGACGCTCGTGCTAAGTCGTGTCCGGATGGGAAGGTTCTTCGCCGCAACCGACGGTTCCGGGCAGGAGTAGCCGGAGCGTGCTTGTGCCCGACGGTCGGGCGCATCTTTGAAATGGCGGTCAGCGACGGTCCACCGCTAGCAGCAAGGGCGGAAGAAGGAGAAAGTCACAAATCAGAGCGAGCGCGATTACTAGAGCCGTCAATTGCCCCATCTGCCCGGTCGGAGCGAAACTGGACATGCCGAGAACTAGGAATCCTGCCACAAGTATGACTGTCGTCGCGTACAAGGCACGCCCGACCGTCTGAAAGGCGTAGCGCACTGAGTCCTCCGGGGATCGTCCGAGTTCGCGTCTCGCGTGGAGATACTTGCTGAGGAAGTGCACGGTGTCGTCAACTACGATACCAATCGTCATCGCCATGACTACCGAAAGCGCGAGCCCGACCTCGCCGACGGTCAGTCCCCAGATGCCGAATCCCATCAGTCCGGGAACGAAATTCGGTACCAGGCTCACGAGACCGAGGCGAAGCGAACGGAATGCGAAGACAAGAAGAGCAGAAACTCCGACAAACGCAATCACGGATCCCAACAGCATCGCGCGGATGTTGCGCTGTCCAAGATGCGCAAACATCAATGCAGCCCCAGAACTCCCGACTTGAGCGAAACTCGGCGCATTTCCCTCCAGCCAGGACTTCGCGCGTGCATCGAATTCGAGAAGATCCTTTGTGGAAAGCGTCTTTGCGGTGACGGTCATGCGTGTCGCCGACCTCGACACGTCGACCCGGTTGTTTACGTCGAGGCCGAACGGAAGCGAAAGTTCGTAGAGAAGCAGGAACTGCGCCGCTAGATCGCGGCTTTCGGGAATCCGGTAGAGGTCTGGATCATCGCCATGCATGCTCTTGTTCAGTTGACGAAAGGTATCGCTGATGACAAGCACGTGCCGCGTTTCCGGTTGTGCTCGAAACCAGTCCGCAAAGGCGGATACATCTTCGAGGAATTCTGGTTTGGCAATGTCGCCTGGACCGCCTGCTTCGATTGAGTATTCCACTACGGTATTCCCGCTGAGGTTCTCGTCAAGGAATTCGGTATCCTTGCGCAGTTGGAAGCTCTCATCGAAGAAATCGGTCAATACGTCATTCAGTTCGTTACGTGGAACGGCTGCCGAGAGCCCGACGACGATTCCCGCCGAGATCCACAGAAGCAGCGTTCTGCGGCGCAGCGTAAATTCCGCAATGGCGTTCATCCCGATCCGTGATTGCGGGCTCCGGCGCGGCCGCATGGGGAGAAGCGAGAGCAAGGCTGGCAGGAACGTGACCGAGAGGACAAAGGAAACGCCAGCGCCGATTGCCACGAGTGTGCCGAGGTGCCGGTACGGCGGAACCTCGGAAAAGTTCATCATTAGAAAACCGAATGCCGTGGTTAGGTTCGCGAGAAAAATCGGCTTCAGGTTCTCCCTGATTGACTGGACGACCGCCCTGTGTCTGGGATTGTCAGGACCTAGGCGCTCCTGCACTGCAACCAAGACATGCAGACAGTTGGCTACGACCAGAGTCAGCACGATGATTGGTGTCGCCGACGTGGACGTGGACAACGGAATGCCGACCCAGCCTGCCAGGCCCATCGCAGCCGCGATGGACAGTATGACGACCCCACCCGTGGCTGCGATTCCGGCAATGCCGCGGGTCAGGATACCTAGAATCACTACCATAATCGCCAGGGACGCCGGCAAGACCGTTCCGACTGTCGCCAACGTGGCTTCCGAAAAGGTTTGATTGACAATCACCGTGCCGACGGGCCGGAAATCAATGCCCGGAAACCTGTCCTTCGCTTCTGCCACGATTCCGCGCGCGAATTCGGTGACCTCAGCAATACTGGCGGCATCGTCCCCTTCGGGAAGCTTGACGGTCACGTTGACGGCGCTGACGGCGCCATCCCGCGCAAGAAGATTGCCTGCAAGCCGTGGGTCCGCAAGCGCAGTTGCTCGGACCTTGGCGCGCTCCTGCGGGTCGCCTGTCCTTGCCGGGTCCACAAGATCGCGCACCATCAGGCCGTCACCGTCCGCCGTCGTGTGTTGGAAGTTGGCGATGGAATCAACGCGCGAAGCGTATGGCGTTTGCCACGCGCGTTCGGTGAGCCAGACTGCTGCCTCAAGCGCCTGTTCGGACGTCGCGTCGCGGTCGTCCGGCACAATCATCAACAGGACATTGTCGCTTTTCTCGTAAGTGTTCTCCAGTGATTCCAGTGCCAGGAGTTCCGGGCTGTCATCGTTGAAGAACGCGCGGTAGTCCGTTGAGGGTTTTATAAAAACTACGCCGACGGCTGCCATGCCGACCAGCGACAATGTTGCCGCTATGACAATGTAACGGGCTGCGGCGACCCATTCACAAAGCCGGGTCTGGAAGTCTCGGGCCTCAACGTCTTGCGTTTGTGCCATCACCCGAACCTTCGTGCTTCAAGATACTTCAGGCCTGTCGGTGTCACCAAGGCTGTCCGGACCGCAACCGCCTCCATTGCAGAATTGACGGCTGCCGGCTCGAGCGAGATCGAAACGCACCACTCGCTGGCCTCCGAATCTTCAAGAAGAGCCATTGAAAGATCGGCTCCCCCGCTGGGACACCGTCGGGGGAGCCGGGAAACTCGTTTTCAGCAGCAGCAACGGCCAGCCGCGATCGCCTCCAACTGCTCTTCGCCGATCTCGCTGACCGGCAGGGACAGGTGAAGGGTCTGGGCATCGCTTTCATGGACCACGACGCTAATGTCTTCCGGCAGGTCCACGCCCAGTTCCTGCGCGATTGCACTCTTGGGGCTCGACACCAGGAGGCTCCGGAACTCCCCGTCGCTGACGGCCCTGTCAGTGATCTGACGACGCATGTCCTCTGCAGACTGCAGGGGTGTTTCTGCGAACGATTGCCAATCCATGGCTATACCTCATTTGTTTGAGATTGTATGGATTTCCCCTTATCCGGTCGCCCATACAATATCAATCCCTCCCGTTCCATGCCAGGCAGCATGTCCGCGAGGCTGCCAAGGCCCTTTACGGACCGGGGAGCGACCTTGCGGCACTTTGGGGAAGGATCCGGCGGGACCAACTGGACGAAGGGCGTCTCGACCTCGTCATCGGGGAACTCGTAACACATGCGGACCGCTGCCAGGAGGCGGAAAGGAACATGGCCTGCTTCAAGACGAACCGGGCGTGCATGGACTATCCCCGGTTCCGGGAGCAGAACCTCTGCGTCTCAACCTGGGTCCTCGAGGGCGCCTGCAAGTCCCTGATCGCGGGCCGGTTGAAGCGCGGCGGCATGCATTGGAGCGTCAGAGGCGCAAATGCCGTCATCGCGCTGCGGTGCGCCGTTCACAGCAACAGGTTGGACGATTTCTGGGAGCGAAGGGCAGGCTGAGACCGCTGGGCCCGAACAAATTTGTCGTGCACCCCATTCCATGTTCCATGGCTGGATGTGTACCGGGATTGCGTGGATGGCCCTTGAACCTGGAGGCTAGGCGAAGTGATTTGCCGACGGCGGCATGCCGCCGCCTGGCTGGTGCAGGTTGTGAGGCCGATGCCGTCGCCTCGAACCGTCAATCCCCGCCACTCGTGCATGTCTTCGCTGTTCAGGTGCAGTTGGCTCTGACGCCGTGGCGGAGGATTGGCGGGCCAAATCCGCGCCTGGCAAACTCAAGAGAGAGCCGGATGGATCTACGTTGCGCATTGACTCGGACCCTGTCCGCGGACCCCGCACCAATGGAGATGTCTGAAAGGCAGTGCCTAAATTCCGCCCCGCTCATCGGTGGATGTACTTTGGCGCATTTGCCGGCCACGGCAAGCGGCCGCTGCCGGAAAGATAATCGGAAGGAATCTTGCACCGCCCCATGTGTGCGGGTAGTGCAAATCTATGACCGCACATGAAGACTGGGTCTACACCGAGGAAAGACTCGAGCTTGTCGCAGCCTCGATGGGACACCTCCTGGCGCTTCTCAGGCCACGAATTTCCACCCGCCTCGTCAGTGGCGCAGGATGGAATCGGCTTCTGGATCGGGCAGCTGAAACGCCGGCTACGATGGGCGCGTTTCCTTTCGGATTTGAGATTCCCTTGCAGGATGCGAGGCCGATCGCGGATTTTGGAGTCACGCTGGTGGGCGGCAGCAGGACGGCGGCTGGTTATCTGGAGATGAAGCGGCTGGGCCGTGCCAGCAAATCGACGACGGCGCTCGCCGAACTGCTTGAGGAGACCGACCGCGCAGATTCGCCGCTTCGCCATGTCGTGGGCAGGAAGATGCTGCTCGAATACGATATCGACCCAACGCCGGGCGGTGAGCGCCCCGATCCGGGGATATTTCTCTATCCGGTTGATGATGTGCTGGCAGGGGGCGGCGAGCCGTTCCGGGAACTGGCCGCAGTTCACGACGCGGTCATGCGCGCGGGCGGCTGGCCGCCGGACCCGGCCGAACGCCGGGAATTGGAGCGGCTCTACCGGGAACTGCGGCCGGACACGCTGATCAAGGCATTCGGCACGTTTCCGTCGCGAGCCAGGACAATGAGAATCGCGGTGACGGGCTTCAAGACCGCCCGGGGCGTTGAGGCGTTCCTTGAGCGCGCAGGCTGGCCAGGAAAGTCCAAGGCCGTCCGCGACGTCCTGTCGTTCTTCGAGGAGCGGAACGCCTTTGCCTATCTGGGAGTTCATTTCGACATCACAAGAAACGGAGTCGGCCCGAGGCTGGGACTGAGCTTCTTCGCTCGTGAGCAGGAGTGGCTGAAGCACATCCGATTCTGGAAGGCGCTTATCGACGGAATCGAAGAGCAGGGATACGCCATCCCCGACAAACTGGAAGAACTTTCGAAGCGATCCGCAGGTTCGACGACTCTGATCGCAAGGTCTGGTCCGATTGCACTCGTGCAGGGCATACATCACATCAAGCTGGGGATCACCGAGGACCAGGTCGAAGAGGCGAAAGCCTATGTGTTCTTTCTGATGACGTGCGCACGGCCCCGGGGCGACACCCGTTCGGAGTAGCTGGCGGCAACGCGTCGGTCCCCAATGTACACCGCTGGGGCGGGCGAACTGTGGTTGCGGGCAGATCCCTGTTGGTGGCGATTTGAAGGCAAGGCGGCATGGGCGGTGCATTCCCTTGCTCCGGAATGTTTGGACAGGATGGCTGGAATGAAATTCGATGTCGAATGGGCCGCAAACGAGGACTGCCTGGTCAGGGAAGCAGGCTCTTTGGGAGAGCTTCTTGGCCGGATGAGAGATGCCTTTTCCCCGGTGCTGTTCTGCGGCCTTCCGCTGGAAGAGTTGATGGCGCGCGCGCGCGACTTGCCGTCTACGCTGGCCGGCTTTCCCTTGTGGCTGGGACTCCCGATCGACAGTTCCCCACCTGCAGCCTGTCTGGATGTGTCGCTGCTCGGCGGCACCCAGTCGGCGGCGCTTGTCATGGCAGCGAAGCTCTCCGCCGATGCTGACCCGGCGGCAGTCGTCGTCGCTTCTCTGCTTGAGGAGATGGGTCGGAAGGGTTCTCCTTTGCGTCGCGTGGCGGGCGACAGGGTCTTGCTGCACTACAGGGTCGATTCCGGCCAGCCTCCGCAAGTGGAGTCCAGCGCCTTGCTTTATCCCGTTCGAGCGACTCTGGCGGGCGACCGCGGCAGTTGGCGCCTGGAGGACTTCAGGCTGGCGCTTGACGCCATGGCCAACGCTGCTGGCCAGCGACCGAACGAAGATCTGCGTCTGGGTCTGGAACGTGTGTTCCTCACCATGGAGCCCGACACGCGAATTGGCGCCATTGGCGTCTCGCCAGCGAAGGAAGGCGCGCTTCGACTTACCGTGCTGGGATTCACCGGGCTGGAAGGCGTCATGTCTTTCTTGGACCGCGCCGGTTGGCGCGGGCGTGCATCAGCTGCATGCGAGGCGCTTGCACGCCTCAAGGTCCGGGGCGCGCTTGCCGGAATGCAGCTTGGAGTTCAGTTCGACGTTGCCGCAGCTGGCGTCAAGTCGCCGCTAGAGCTTCAGATTTTTTCGGCGGCCACGATCTACGACGATGAAGGATGGTTCAAGGACAAGCGTTGCTGGACCGACTTGATGGGCGGCCTGCATGACGAAGGCTTCGCCGACCCCGGGAAGCTGTCGGCACTCAATGAGTGGGCATTTTCGGTCAAACCGTTTCTCGGCCGTTCCGGGCTTCTCCTGCTCCTTCGGCGGATTCACCATTTTGCGATTGTCACGGATGATGAAGGCGGGAGGCGCATCAATGCCCATGTCTTCCTTCTGCTGTCGCGTTGGCCGCACCGCGCAAAGGTCGCCAGCTAGGGCAATTCAGGGCTGGCGCTATCCCGGCTTTGTCCCCGATATCAAGCGGTAGGTGAAAACGCCTTCCCTTAGCCCCTGATCGAATCCGACGGTGGCTTGCATGAACTCATGGTATGTCAAATCCTCCGCTTTCGGCGGAGGCGTCAGGAACACGCGCATCTTCCACCAATTGCTGAGACCCGTTGTGGACGGCGCCACTTCGGCGTCCAAGCTACGCTCCCAAATGTTCTCGAAGCCTGTCTGCTCCATCATGGCAAGAGCTTCCTGACACTCGACGAGCGGCTGTATGCGCCACCCCCTCTGCACGCCGGCATACACCGCTTTCTGGGGTTCGGACATTGGCCTGCCACTTAGCAGTCCCTCTGCCATACGGCAAAACCCGCCTTGCTTGAGCACTCTGATCGCGCCTCGCAAATAGGCATGCTTGTCCGGTGCATAGCAGAAGGTCTCGTGATTGATGACAATGTCGAAAGAGGCGTCGGGGAAGGGCATCTCCATGAAATCGCCATGCCGGAATTCGACCAGATGATCCACGCCGTGTCTCCCGGCGAATTCCGTCGCCTCAGCGATGTGCGGTTCGCATATGGTCAGGCCCGTGACCTGTGCGCCGTACTCTCGCGCCAGCGCGACCGCCGGACCGCCGAGACCGCAACCTGCATCCAACACCCGCTTTCCTGGGCCAAGCCCGCATCCCTCGACCAAAGCGTGCACGGATCGCGCCTGGGCGTCCTCTTCGGTTTCGACGCCGGGTCCCCATAGCCCAAAGTGAATCATCCGCAGGTCGCCATTGACCTGAAGAAGACGCTTTGTCATGTCGCTGTAGCAAGCGGTTACCGAAGTGTCCCGCGCCAGTTCGGACTCCGTCCCAAGGGTCATGCGCCAAAATTGCTTCGCCGGTCTGCCACCGTCAAGAGCGGTGGCAAAAGCCGAATGTGCAAATGCATGGCAGGGCAAGAGTGATGACGGTCACCTTTGGCTGCCCGCTTGCGCAGACGGGAGAAAGTCCGAAAGGCCAATCTCCGCAAGTCCGGCCAAAGTGACTGCAACTGTTCGGATCGAAAGACGCACTGCATCTTGCGGCGTGCAGCCGAGTTTGGGCTTTGCGCGCAGATGCCTGCCGAGAAAGTGGAATGCATCGTCTCAACAATGTTGATCGTCGTGGTCAAGATGCCCGAGAACGCACGGCCGACCGCGGAAGCAACTTGGTCGCACAGTCCCGAAGCCGTGGCTCGCCGACCGGAATTGGGCATGTGACTGACCAGGCCGAAGCGATGCGAGTGGCAGATCGCGGCGAGAAAGTCGGCGTTGGCGGGAATGGAAGTTGCGGTTCCGTCCGTCATCGCATGGATGTTCCTCTTGCCAATGCGCCCAAGCAATCCGTTTGGCGCAGATGCTTTCAAACGGGATCAATTCGGTGCGCGGTTCGCTTGCTCAGGTCGCCGCGCACATTTGACCCCGGCAATTCCGCCGCGGAAAGGGCCTTGGCGGTCTCCGCCCTTCGCGTTGCAGTCAGTCAAGCTTAGATGTGGTTGTTGCCCATGAAGTCAAGCGGAAGTCAGTTCGGCTTGACGGCACAATATCGCCGGGTTTCGAAGGCGCCATTCGACCATGCCAGGTAGAAGGTCCGCATTCGTTCAAAGAGAGCGAGAAACTCTGGCGACTTGGCGCCGGCAAGCAGCGAGAAGCAAAAGTTGTCGCGGCTGCTCTTGATGAGTTTCAGGTTGTCCATCTCCTTGCCGCCGAATCCCTCGAATTCCAGGATTTCGAGGCCTGCCCTGCGCAGCTTTTTCGAGTATGAGGACGGACTGTCGAGGGACTTGATGACATAGGCGGAGAGCATTGGCTGGACGAATCTGTCATGCTGCTCCGCGGTCAAACCGTCAGGCACCATCCAGTCCATCGCCGCCAGTCGCCCGCCCGGCTTGAGCACCCTGCGGACTTCGCGCAGGAATTGGTAACGGTCGTGGTAATGGCACGCACTTTCGATGTTGACGACCACGTCGATGGAGTCGTCCAAGAACGGGAGCCGGCGAGAGCAATCGGCGTATTCGAAGCGAACCAGATTTGACGCGCCCTCGGCGGCCGCTTTCTCTTCGGCGAGTTTCAGGTGCACGGTGCTGTTGGAAACGCCGGTGACTTTACATCCCACCCGCTTTGCGAGCAGAATGGCCGTGCCGCCCACACCGCACCCAGCGTCAACCACGCGATGATGCGCCTCAATGCCTGCGGGAGCAACGGTAAGCTCCACCGTGCGTCTAAGGGCGCGGGCGAGACCCTTCGACTGCCAGTTCATCTCTCCGGGTTCTGGGCACTCCCCCGGCTCGAACACCCCGAGATGAATATGGTCCCGGCTCCAGTTGAGGTAGAACGACTCGGTCAGTCGGTCATAGTGGTCCCCGACCTCTTTACCATGTGCGTCAACCGCCGCGGTCGACCGTGCGTCGACTGCCGGGCGCGTTCCGTCCTGCTGATCGGCATTGCCTTCGCCGCAGCCGTCAGCCAGGTGGCCTGACCTCCGTGCGGTCACCGGCTCTCCTGCATGCATGGCGGCGCCAACAGCAGAGATTCCGCAGCCTGCGTTTCGCCATTTGTTGCAGACCCGACCACCATTGCCACCACCTCGCAGGAATTTCGGTCTTGGCTTAGCCAATCCCGAGATTGCAGGTCAAGCGCAATCGCCTAGCATCGTGCAGTTGCGGGAAGGGTTCAACTTCAAAGACCCGTCCAAGACTCGATCGCGCAATGCCGCTTCTCCCGTTCCCGGCCATCGACCGGCAGCCATTCCAGGAATCCCCGCATCCGGGCCAGCAATCCTCCACGGACACCCGACTCACCTTCCAACTGGTCTCGATTGCCAATTCACTTCTCCTCGAAACCCTTGGCGGACCATCCCTGACAATGGTGCCAGCTCCGATGGAGGCAATAGCGCACGTCACGGTCGCGATGCTTGCGACCGGACAGGCACGAAACCCTCGAAAGGCGAGGCATGCCGCACCATGCGCCGGCCAGGTTGTTCACGACCGCTTGTTGGCCGCTGCACGCGCCTTCGCCGCTTTCAATTCATCTGGCAACTGTCCGCGGAGACCCGTGATCATGGCGGCGTCAAGCAGCCGCAGGAACGGATCATCCTTCCAAAATCGCGCAATGGCCGGTGCAAGGTGGCCAGACATCTTTTGCAGGCGATTCCTTAGGCGCATCAACGGCAACAGACCGGCTGTCCGCATGCGTGGAAATCCGAGCCGGTCGGCAAATTCGTCGCCGAGAAGCGCACGGGAGAGCCGATACCCATGCTTGATCATGGCCCGTTTTTCGGCCGGATCAGTCAAATTTGCGACTTCCGGCAAGAGACCTATCATTGCGTTCGCTATCACGGTCGTAGTCGCGTCGGGCGCTGGTTCGCAGATATGGCCAATCCTGGACAGTTCGGCGGCCGCATTCTCGTCGCCTCCGCACAGCAGCGTATCGGGGGTTCCCATCAACCAGGACGCGTAACGCCATATCTGCATTATGCTGAAGCGTTCGCAATCGCTCAGGTCCGCTCCAAGTCGATCAACATTTCGGATGAGCGATGCGGAGAAATTAGCTGATGTGAGCGCCATGTTTGCAGCGCTGACAGGTACGCCAAACTTGATCTCGTCCCACTGCCCTGAATTCCGTAGGCGCCGCCGGACGCGTGCGTGCACCAGGCGGATCCGGATGGAGAACTTCCAGCCTTCCTCCCAAGGATCCAGCGCCTGCGGAAGAATGAGCGCCTGGGTCAAGTATCGCATGTTCTGCCGGATGACCCGCAGTCCTTGTTGGGTCGTGCCCTCGCCCGTCAAGAAAAACACCCGGCTCATCAGGCTGTTGAAGTTTTGCAGGCTGACGTAGAAAAGCCCGATGATGAACAGGTCCATATGTCGGTGCAGAGCCAAGCGGCCAGGGAGTGCCGCGTCGTCGTCGAACCATGACGGAACGACACTCAGGGATTCGATGAAGTCGATCACCTCCGGAGGCGTGTTTGGGAGGGGTTCCGCATTCCGATTCATGCAGGAGTTCATTACGCGACTGATTTCCTGGGCGGGGAGCGATGCCAAGGTCTCAACAACGGCATCGGCCAGCGTGTCGCCGACTGTCGTGTTCCCGACATAATTCGCGGCAATGTCCGGGTTGAGGATGACCGCCTTGCCGTATCCATCCCGATAGACCAAGGGAATGTCGAGTTCCATCACGGTGCCACCCGGCTCCTGCCGCCACCAAGCCGGATGGCCGGGGCGCTGGAACAGTCTGCCAATCCGGCCTGCGTCCAGGCCGTAACGACACGGAGACATTCATTGATGATTGTCATTGCCTTTCCTGACGGGAATCCGCGTCGGCGTGCATCTGATCCTCTATCGTGAGCCCTGGCCCGCCGTTCCATTGCCGGGCCGCGTGGACATCATAAGGAAGAAAACGTAGCCATTCACCGGCCCCACCCAGTCACCGATGATCGACATTTCGACATGGTGTATGCCACGTACCAACATGATTGGTCCGGCTTCGGAATACATGGTTGCCGTCCCGTTCGACCACTTCGCCAGCTCTTCCAGCTTCCCGGGTAGGGCCAGATTCCGTTCGCCGATGGCGTCGATCACAGGCATCCAGTACCCTATGTCCTTGAGCCAATCCAATTCGTGGGCATAGAAGCTAAGACCCAAGCCTGGTCCGAGCCCATTTGCTGTGACGTCGAATTGGAGACCGAGATAGACAAAAGTCTTGCGTTCATCGAAGAACGAAACCATCTCGCCAATGGCTGACGCGTCACCCGGCCAGCCCGCGCGCTCTAGATATGCCGTCACTTCGACCGCCGTCCTGAAATCTGATGCAGCCGCCCGGATCACCCTTTCCTGCGACGGGAACGCGCCGACCCTCCTGATGCGCCGTTTCGGAGGCAGCGCCGCATAGAGACGTTCGAGTTCCCGGCGCTGCGCCACATCCGGGCTCCAGCCGCAGGCAAAGACCAGCGCGTCGTGAACCGCACCCAGCTCCTCAAACCGTTCCGCGCCGCCCTCGAACACGTCGCCTGCAGGAAACAGGAAAATGCCCGGGTCCGTCCGCGTTGCGCCGCCTGAGAGGTCGATTTCGAATTCAAGCCCCATCTTCCTGCCAATGACACGGCGCAGAATCGACGTCTCTCGGTCTGTCTCATCCAAAACCCATGCAACACCTGCAGACGATGTGTCCGCGCCCTCCGCATTTCCCCCTTGCTGGAAGTGTCTGGCCGTCACACTGTCTCCGACCAGCGAAATGCCGAAATTCGCCCGTTGCTCTGGCACATGCAGCGGAACCTCGATTCCAAATGGAAATGCCGCCGCAGTCACCGGAATGTCGCCCGCGCAGTCGAGCAGACGCCAAAGTGCCGGTCCGTCGAGAATTCGAGACGAGATATATGGTCGCATCCGCGCCAGCAGATGGCCCATGGAGTCCGCCACGAAAGGCAGGCACCTCTCTGTACGGGCCCAGTCCTCGTTGACGTTCATTGGCCTGTTTCCACAACTTGCCCGTCGCTGGTCAATGATGAACGGGCGACGGATGAACACATCTCACATGCAGGCGGGAAAGTCATGCCGTTCCGTGCATGAATTCAACCGATGACCGGCGCCGTGTTGGCCTCCGCTTCATCGATGCAGCGCTCCCGCCATCCCATCTCGACCGGAACGTCGAACAGTCGCCCTGGCGCCAGGCGCGCCCAATAGTGACGCATGCCTGGCACGATGACCCGCACGACCGGCATGCCGATATCGGGACGGGTCTGGTCCAGCACGAGGAATTCCATGCCTTTGGCTTCAACAAGTGTCCGGCATCGTTCCAGATCTTCCCGGAGGTCGTCGGTCTCGGCAACAGGATAACTGGACTTTCCTCGCGGTGACGCGTCGGGTGCAGGCACAAGATAGGGCTGGTTCTCGATTGTCGCATGGCGCCACCACGCCAGGCACTGCGGGTCGTTGACCTGATAGCCCGCGCCCCCAGGTCCCGTGCCCTGGACCCAGTTCAGGAACTGGTTGAGCTCGCACACCGCGCGGAGGAGCGCGATGTGGGGGTCCATGTGCGCCCCGGCTCCGTAGATGATGTCCTCCACCTTCCTGTCGGTCCGGCGCGACAGGGCGACGAAGGCCGGAATTCCGAAATCTCCGGAGACATCAAGCACCCACAGGTCGCGGCTCAGGACCCGGTAGTAGTCGCGCGCCTCTGCCAGATACTGGTCATCGAAGCTGTCCAGGTCCACTTCCGGGACGCGCAGCTGATTGTACCACCAGACTGCGAAAGCGTCGCGTTCCACCAGTTCGAAGAAACCCTGCAGTATCGCTTCCTCCAACGTGTTTCCAGCCGCACAACCGTTGGAATCCGCGACGAAATCCTTGACTCCGCGATTGCCGGTCGACGTGCCGTAGTAGAGCAGGGACGTCGGAAGGTATCGCGGGCAATCCCCTGTAAGCGACCACACCGGCGACCAGTCCATCTCGGCGTCAGGGTCAAGGCGCGGCGGCACCACATTGTAGGGGTGGCCGCTTGCGTTGATCCTGTCCGCGTCGTCCAGTTGCGCCTCGCTGAACAGCTGCACCCTGTTCGGATGGATGGCTTCGGCCCTGCCGGCGCCAAAGTCCGCATATCGTTTGCGGCAGCGGATCTCGTCACCGTGAAAAGCGCCGCAATAGCGCTCCAGCGCCTCGCAAAGGGCGCTCGCTTCTGACTGGCGTGGCGTGCTGCCCTTGCCGGCACTCTTGGTCCTCAGGCTGAGACGCAGCACGTTCAGCGTCCTGTTCTTCAGGGCCAGGTTGCTCCCCGCCCAGTGGACGTGCAGCCAAGGATCGGATTCGCTGGTCGTGCGCCTCAACCACGTCACAACGCCGCCAACCGGATCCACCAGGTGACGATATTTCGCAAGGGTCGCCTCAGGCGAGACCGAGCGCACGCCGCCGCTGTTACGAAGGCTCTTCGGGCTTCTCTGCAGGCGAATTGGAACCGGTTGACGGTCGGCCCGGTGGAGTGCTTCGTCGCCGCAGACGAGGCATTGCGGCCTGCGCATCACCGGGTGGCGTGCAAGCGAAAGATCAACGGTGTCGAGGGAAATCGCCTGCTCATGAATGGCTGCCGCCTCGCAGAGCACCAGCCATTTCACGAGCTCGACTGCCGCGATGCCATGAACCGCATCCTGGCTGGCGGGTGCGGCAGCCCTGGGAGCGAGGGCGATGTCTCCGTCAGTCACGTTGCGGAGGAAGTTGTGGATTTCTTGATGGCCGCGTAGGCGATAGGCAAGACATGCCCAGCATGGACCTTGGTCCGCGGGACGGAACACCGGGCCAAACAGGGGCCTCAGGCCTCCTGGCCTTACCAGCATCCAGGGAGCTCCGGACGCAACTTGCCGCAGATTGATTTCGGCGTGCCGCTCGTCCAGATAGTCGTCGCAGACGACGACCGAGATTGCGGCTGCAACTGGGTCATCGGTGACCGTCGCACCCAGGGACGCAAGCCGTTCGGCGAAACTGCCGACGTGGCCGTTTACCGCTACGCGAGACGCTGCGAGGCGTTCCTCGGCAAATCGGGGCGAGGCACCCAGCGAGGTCCAGAACGCCGCCAGTCCTTTGTCCAGAGCGTGTTCGCCCGAAACGACATATCCCTTGGACGCCAGCGCGACGAGCGCGGTCCGAATGCTTGCTTCCGAGTGCTTTCCGGCAAGGCTGGCGACGATCTCCGAATAAGTGCGGCGACCGCTGAGTAGTGGCAGCAGATCGGAATGAATTTGCCCGTGGAGCAATGTGTTGACGGTTTCGGAGACTAGGAATACCTGCCGGTCGTCAATCGCGTGGAAGCCGAAATGCGGTGCGAGCGTCGGCCTTTCAACGAGACCGGCGTCCTCTGCGGTCTTCCGGACGACCCTTTGCGGAACAGGCATTGGCTGCGGTGTGGCGGACATTTGCAGATGCGCCTAGCGGATGCGTTCCGGACCCGGACCCGCATTCGACAACACGATCTGCCAGAGTTGGCTGGCGCCAGACCGGAAAACCCCGGCGAAGCTCTGCAGATAGTAGCGCCACATGCGCTGCAGCCGCTCGTCAAAACCGCCGTCCAGACTCTCCCAAGCGGAGGAGAGATTGGCATGCCAGCACATGAAAGTCCGGTCATAATCCTTGGTGAAGCTGTGCCAATCCTCCAGTACAAGCACGCCCTCCGCGGCTCCGGTGACCTGCTTCGGCGAGGGAATGTGGCCACCGGGAAAAATGTACCTGTTGACCCATGGATCCGCTTTCACCGTGCTGTTGCTGCTGCCCGCGGTTTGCACAAGGTGCAATCCACCGGGGCGAAGGTTGCGTTTCACGGTCTCCATGTAGGCGCGGTAGTTTCGGCGTCCCACGTGGCCGAGCATGTCGATCGAATAACTGCAGTCGAACAGCTCGTTGACCTCTCGATAGTCCTGCAAGCGTATTTCCACCGGCAGGCCCCTGCACATCTCCTGGGCCGCCTCATACTGATCGGGAGATATGGTCACGGCCATTCCCGAAACGCCGTAGCGTTCTGCAAGGTATTGGATGGACCCGCCCCAACCGCAGCCAATGTCGAGCACCCTCATGCCCGGCTCTAGTTGCAGTTTGCGGGCGATCAGGTCCAGCTTATGCTCCTGAGCCTCATCCAGAGTTGCTGCGTCCTTCCAGTAGCCGCAACTATAGATCATGCGCTTGTCGAGCATGCGGCGATAGAGCTCCCGGCCAAGTTCGTAGTGGCGATTGCCTTCCTGGGAACCGCGACGGCCGCCCATCGGGTCCATCAACCGCGCCTGCACGGCAAGCAGCAGGTCCGACGGACGCATCTTCTTCTGGAGGTCCGCACCACTGGCGCGGCTGACCAATTCGTCTAGTTGCTCGCAATCCCACCAGCCATCCATGTAGCTTTCGCCCATTCCCAAAGATCCATACGCAAAGAACTTGGGGAAAGCTTCCTCACGGTGCACTTGCATGTCCCAAGGCCGATCGCCGTCAATGCGAATGTCGGCAACGGCCATGAGCTCTTCAAAGCGCCTTCGGAATCGGGATTTAGCCATAATTTCAAGCTCTTGCAATGTCAGGCCGATGCCCAACGGATGGACCAGAAACAGGCAAGGCAGTGACTCTCGACACGTGCAGAAGCCTTGTTGCCTCAACTGCCAGTCAACAGGAGGTCGTTCAAGCCTAATGTCGTGGCCGCCTTGCAAATTGCAGGGCAGTCATAATTCGAGGGCAAGGCAAAGAACGCGACCTCTTACGCAGTGTCGGGACCTGAGTACAGCGCGCCCTGACTGCCGCTGTTCCTTGAGCGCCCCTGGGTCGCCGGCCTTCAGTCACGCAGTTCACGGATGTCAGACGCAGCGGCGTTTGCTGTTTCCCGGATGCTGGCGGTCAGTGCGTCGATATTGTCCGCGCCACAGGCCCGAGCTACAACCGCCCTTTGGGTTTCAGATGCTGAATCGAAGGATCCGCCATGGTCTTCGACCAGTCGCAAGATGCCACGCAAATTCCTCCATAGCTCGGCAGCGGCTGCCAGACGAACTGCAACATCAGTGGATACCACCCCATGCTCTCCGGCAATGCGAAAGACGGAAACAGAGTCGGCGGCGAGAATTGCCGAAGTCGCGTCGGCATGCGCTAGCTGCAGGTGGCGAGCCGCCATTTCGATGTCCCTGAAGCCGTCGGCCGCTTCGGAGAAGGGCGACAACGGTTCCGACTCCACGTTTCGCGTCGGCATGCTGTTGTCCAATTCGGCAAGCGCCGCGTCACGCGCCCTGCGCCAGCTCAATATGTCGAGCCTAACCGCGTCAAATCGCTCGCCGATCTCTGCATCTCCGCAGGCGAAGACGCGCCGCGCCCGGATGAGGTCCAGTACATCTCCACCAGGCGCTGCGGTCTTGAGCCTCTGCGAGAAGTCGGCCAGGGAACTGACGGGCCTTTGCTCCGTGGTCCGCTGAATTGAGGCAAAGAGAAGATTGCCTCGTGACAGAGCTTGCAACGCTTCCCGGAAACGGAGAAACATGGCGTCGCGGGTTTTCGCGCGCTTGCCCTCATACAGGAACAGCACGTCCAGTTCCGCCTGGAACACGGCATCGCCGCTTGCCAGGTCGCCAAGCAATGCCGCCACGATTCCGCCGTCAGGGCGCCGATGAGCAAAGTCCTCGTTCACGGCAGACAGCACGGCGCTGATCGTGGCTTCCGCGATGTTGGACAGCGCCGTTCCCGCCTCGCATGGCGACAGGTTGCCGCGCATCACGTGAACATGCACCTGAAAGACCTTGTCGTTCGACCAGTTTCGCGCAGCCTCGATCGCGTCCTGAACGTGTCGAACAGGAACGTCAGCGATCCTCGCCCGCATCTCGGCAACGTCGAGTTCATGCGTCCAGTAAACGCGTGCAAGGCCGCGGCGTGCCAAGGTCTCGAACGCCGGGTCGGGTCCGAATCCGTCCGGCAGGTCGAGATCCGTGAATTCGCGACTCTCAAGGCCATCGAGCAAGCGTGGGTCGCGATCTATCCACTCCGCAAGACCCGGTGCCGCGCGATGAATCTCGTCTATCGCTTCGAATGCGTCCGGTCTCGCCCGGTATGCGGCGCTGTCATAGGCGCTCCAATCATCGATCTCGGGATAGAAGTGCGCGCGCCATTGGTCGACCAGCGGATCCATCTTCTTGAACCAGCGCTTTGGATAGAGGACGAGGTTGCCCATCTCCGAGTAGCTTCCCGGAAGTTGCGGCGCTTCGTCCGGCCCGGAATGCTGCAGCAGAGGGTAGAGCCGGGTCGCGGACATGTGGTGATCTGCATGGCGCTGCGCGTTGTAATAGAACCAGTTCGGCAGCTTGTAGGCGACGCTCCATGAATGCCGCGGGCGCACGCGTTCGAAACGGCCGCCGGGGAGACGCACGCGCTGCAATCCGTAGTGCTGGATGTAATCAACCATTCGCAGCTGGAAGATTCCCATGGCGCAGATGGCGGCGAAAACCAGTAACCCGTAGACACCTCCGATCCAGTAAGCCAGCGCATACCAAGCGGCGGTTTCAAGCACGTAGCGCCAGACCGGGTTCGTGCGATGCCAGACCGGCAGGTGGCGGCGGGCCAGGCGATCCCGCTCCACGATCCAGGTGTCCCTGTAGCTGCGGAGCACCGACTGGGGGAGGTACTGCCAGAAACTCTGCCCCTTCGGCGCGGACACGGCGTCCTTGGGCGTGCCGATGTGGGCGTGGTGGACGTAGACGTGCTCGGTCACTTCCTGCGGAAAGGAAACTGAAGCCATCACGATTTCGCCGATGCGGCGCTCCGGCATCGTGCGACGGTGCATCATGTCGTGGCCGACATTGAGCGTCAGTCGGGCCATGCCCCCCAATGCAAGCACGATCAGGATGTCTTCCCAATAGGCAAGATGGTCGGCCACGAAGACCTGCCGGAACGCGAATATGAACGTTATCGGGTAGATTGCCACCCAGCACCACACCGCCAGCTTGTACCAGAACAACTGGCTGTTCTGCTGATGAGGGTCGAAATTGATCTCGTCCGTACCCAATGCGGTGTCGAAAAAGTCGACAAGCCACAGAAAGACGAACGGAGCCGCCAACCACCATCCCCCGTACATCGCCGCCGCGGCGACAAACGGAAATATGGCGATCGAGGAAAAATAGGGAATGGACTTGAAGAACGACAGTTCGGATGGAGTTCTTCTGCCGCCCTTTCCTTCCGCGCTCAGAGCATCATCAAATGTTCCGCTGTCCGCCATGTCGATCACCGAAGCGATGCCAACCTATTTCATGCCCGCCAGCTTTCTCGTGGTCACAAGACGGCCATAGGAAAACCGGCCCCCGCGGGGTCTACGCCGGGGGAGCCGGGGAAACTTGTTCCTAGCAGCAGCAGCGGCCCGCCGCGATCGCCTCCAACTGCTCTTCGCCGATCTCGCTGACCGGCAGGGAAAGGTGGAGGGTCTGCGCATCGCTTTCATGGACCACGACATTGATGTCTTCCGGCAGGTCCACGCCCAGTTCTTGGGAAATTGCATCCTTTGGGCTCGACACCAGGAGGGTCCGGAACTCCCCGTCGCTTACGGCCTTGTCCGTGATCTGGCGGCGCATGTCCTCTGCCGACTGCAGGGGTGTTTCTGCGAATGATTGCCAATCCATGCCTATACCTCATTTGTTCAAGGCTGTACGGATCACAAATGTACCCGGACGCCGCAGCATTTTCAACCCCGCGTCTGGTCCTTTCGCTCGGCCGCAGGTCCGGCCGAGCGTCCCGTCGGGAACGCGGCAGCGCCGCGACCACCCCGGCGCCGGCTGCCCCGACTCTCAAGCCGGAATGGCGGCGGCCCCGCCGATTCTCACAACTGCGTCGATGCATCCGCGTGCCGCGCGAAGCCTGCCGGCCTTGGCAGATGCCTGCCGAAAATTCTCCGAACTCCCTTCCGCTCGGCCTTGCCTGCTGCGGTGCAGTGTGCCGGATTCCATGCGGAGAGCCCGCCAGGGAAGTTCGATCGCTGTCGCGTAACAGTTTGATAATGAACAAAAAGAAATTCCCCGGGGACTCGCTGCCTCGCTGTCCGTTGAATTGCAATTCAGCTTGGAACATGCCATCAACTGCCACTGATTCGATGTTTTTCGCGTCCGGACTGCAGGCACACAATGCTGTGCCAGTTGACGTCGCCGAGGTTGCGGAGTTGCGCAGATGTTGGGATTGCAACGTCTAGACCAGGCTGCATCAAGCAGGAACAAGGTCAGGCAGTTTGATGTCCTGCTTACGGTGACCGCGCCCCACGAGCGGATCGTATTCATCGCAACGGCCTTGTTGATGCTTGCGCTGCTTGCTTGGGCAATGTTCGGCCGCATGCAGCATGATGTCATGATTGACGGCGTGCTGATTGAACCAGGCGAACGGCACGAAGTGACTTCCTCCGAGCCGGGACACCTGCTCGATTACTTTGCGTTTCCGGGAGACCGCGTTGCGGTCGGTGGTCGGGTCGCTCGACAAAGCGTGCCTGAGCTGGATCGCGAAGTGGAAGAACTGCGGCGTCGGATGGAGATCGCTAGAGGCGAAGCAGCAGGGGTGCTTGAGAACAGTTCCCCATCGCGGGTCCTGCTGGAGGACTTGCGGGTGGCGCTTCTGACTTTGGAGGCACGCCGGGCTGCACGAGAGACGATCGTCACGCACGTCGCGGGAGAGGTCACGGAGTTGCGCTCCGCGCCCGGAGAGTTTGTTGCTGCCGGTACATCTGTCGCGCGGGTCAGGAGCAGCGCCGACCCGAGGGCCGGACCGGTCCAGGCGGTTCTGCGGGTCGGACCCGACATCGCGCGGCGCGTACGTCCGGGAATGCATGCGACCGTGGAAGTCACGATGCCCGGCAATGGCACACAGCGATTGGAAGGGGAGGTGATTTCGGTAGCTGGTGCGTCCTTGCCGGAGTGGCTTGCTTCTGTCCCATCAGCAACCGTGGAGGAATTGCATCGGATCGATGTCCGGCTTCTCCAGCCGCCCGACGGCCCCGTGCCCGACGGCACCGCATGTCGGGTCCTGCTGGTTCTTGGCGAAGGTTCGCCGGCCGCGCTACTTGTCCGCAGACTGCCTTGATGTCGCTGTTCTCTCGAGGTCAATCGGTGCAGCCACCCAAGGCGGCAGTCAGGACGGGACGCCGTGTTGTCACGCCGCTGGTGTTGCAGATGCATATGACGGAATGCGGCGCCGCATGCCTGGGAAGCGTGCTCGCGCATTTTGGGCGCTGGGTGCCGCTCGCTGAGCTGCGCCAAAGGTGCGGAGTCAGCCGGGATGGCTCGACAGCCGCGGGCTTGGCGCGGGCCGCCAGACACTATGGGCTCAAATGTACGGGCAAGAGCGTCAACGCTCGCCATCTCCTGAACATGCCGCTTCCGCAGATCCTGTTCTGGGAATGGAACCATTTCTTGATTCTGGAAGGCTTTGACGGACAACGTGCGTATCTGAACGATCCGGCTATGGGCCGCCGCAAGCTTTCCATGGACGAATTCGCAAAGGGGTTCTCCGGCATCGCGTTGCACCTGAATCCGGAGGCGGGATTCCAGCGTGGTGGAACTCCTCCGGGGATGCTGCGGCGTCTTCCCCCGTGGCTGCGTGGCAGTGCCGTCCCGATGTCCTATCTCCTGATGTGTGGAGTCATGCTGGCCGTGCTCGCGCTGATTGCGCCGGTGACTCTTGGTCTGTTCGTGGATCGGGCACTGGGTGAGGCCAGTCAGTGGGGCACCGTGGCGGCCGGCATCGTGGCCATTGCCGGTGTCTTTGTCTACTTGTTGAGCTGGCTGAAGCAGCGATGCATGAAGCGGCTGTCAATCCGGATGTCAGTCGTGTTCGGCGATCGCCTTTTGTCGAAGCTGCTACGTTTGCCGATCGAGTATTTCAGCCAAAGGCTCTCCAGCGATCTGACTGAACGAATTCTGTCGGTGGACAGGATTGCAAAGGGACTTCAGACCCATCTGGTCGAACTGGTGATCGAATTTGCAATGAGCGCGGTGTTTCTGGTGGCCATGTTCATCTATGACGTTGCGCTGGCGCTGGTCGTTCTCGGCCTGGCGGCCTTCAACGTTCTTGCCGCGCGGCTGGTCGAGCGCATGAGAACCGAAAGGAACCATTTGTTGCGGCGCGAACAGAGCATGCTGACCGGGCACGGAATGTTGATGCTGCATCAAGCCGACAATCTGCGGATGACCGCCTCGGACGATGGCCTTTTCTCCCGCTGGGGCGGCCATCAGGCGCGCGAACTCGCCGCGCGGCAGCGGTTTGTCGAATTGGGTCATGTGAGCGCCGCCCTTCCGGGGTTGTTCATGATTCTCGCTCACACCGCCGTGCTGGCCCTTGGAGCGGTCCAGGTCATGTTCGATGACATGACGGTCGGCGCACTAGCGGCATTCTATGTCTTGGCAGGACTGTTTCTTGCTCCCATCGGGAGGATTGCCGAGGCCGCCGATGGCTGGCAAGCGCTCGCCATCGGACTGCAACGTATCGAGGACATTTTGGAGAGCGATGAAGATGCCCGGTACGAACGTCGGAATGCCGGATCGGACGCCACCGCTACGCTGAACGGGCGTCTGCAGTTGAGTGGCCATGTGGAGCTCCGTGACGTGACTTTCGGGTATGACCGCGGCCGTCCGCCCCTGATCAGGGGCATTGACCTCGTCATTATGCCGGGCCAACGTATCGCGGTTGTTGGTGCGAGCGGATCCGGGAAGTCGACTTTGGCGTCTCTCGTTTCCGGCGCCTACGAGCCTTGGTCCGGAGAAATACTGTTCGACGGCCTTCCGCGAGGGAAGATCCCCGACGAGGTGATGGTGCGTTCCCTTTCGGTGGTTGACCAGAGCCCCGTACTGTTCTCGGCCACTGTACGCGAAAACATCACATTGTGGAATCCTGCGGTACCCGACGAAACACTGGTTGCGGCGGCACGGGACGCTTGCATTCATGATCGAATACTCGACCGCCCGCTCGGATATGCGGCAAAGGTCGACGAGGACGGCGGCAACTTCAGCGGCGGAGAAGGCCAGCGGCTCGAGATTGCCCGTGCATTGGTGGGTAATCCGACGGTGCTGATTCTCGACGAAGCGACCAGTGCATTGGATGCCGACACAGAAAAGGTGGTTGATGATGCGCTGCGGCGCCGGGGCGTGAGTTGCCTGATCGTGGCTCACCGATTGAGCACGATTCGTGACTGCGACGAGATAGTCGTTCTGGAAAAGGGGAAAGCAGTGCAGCGAGGAACCCATGAGGAACTGATGAGCGATCCGCACGGCCTCTACTGCCGGTTGGTCAGGTCGGGCTAGGGCTGGTGCGATGAATGAGCCAGACAAAAGGTCGTTCGCCGAACTCGCCGTCGCGTCAGGCACAGCGGTGCCTTGCGCAGGCAACCTGCCGCTGGACATGGGCGACTCCGAGAGTGTGTGGTTTGTCGAAACAGGTGCAGTGGACATCTTTCTTGTCGAGCGGCAGGGCAGCGAGGAGCAGACCGCCCTGCAGTTCCTGACGCGCGCCGAAGCGGGTCGCCTGCTTCCCGGCGTGGTGCCACAGGCAGAGGAAACGACTCTGAGCCTGACGGCTAAGGGATTGCCAGGCACTGCTTTGCGGCGGTTGCCGGCAGGGGACCTTTCGGAAGTGCGAGCTTCGGAACTGGCGTCGCTGGTCGACGCGTGGATCATGGATGTGTCGGCCGCCCTGTCCCGGGACCCGATGAACCGGCCGCTGCCGAACTTGCTTCTCGAAGCCGGGCAGATACCGTCAACTGAAGGCAGCACGCTCTCAGCGCGGCGTGGCGTGGCTTGGGTGCGCGTGCCGGCCTCGTCCTTGGACGCGGGACTGTACATGGATCTGGTCGACGTTGGAGCCGGAGGTCCAGATGCAGTCTCCGCCTCCGACGCACTTCCGTTGACGCCGGCGAGCTGGCTAACGCTGAATCCACCCCAGCGACCTTCGGCGCCGCTGTCCTCAGACGAACTGGCTGCAGAGGGCCGCCTGCTGTCGTCCTTGGCCAGGTTTCATGGGTTGGCGCTTGCCACTGAACGGATCAATCGAATGCTCGCAGTCGTGGATCAAGCCCATCTGGAGCGCGCCAGCACTGTTGTCCGCCGCGTCGACGAAACGCGTGCGCGGAACCAACTTTTGAATGTTCCGGGTTGGCAGGAACCGACGAGTGTCGACGACGACGGATCGCCATTGGCAATGGCTCTCCGAACTGTCGGCAGGCACGAAGGGATAAGGTTCTTGTGGCCAAAGAGAACCGGTTCGCCGGAAAGCCCTCCCGATCTCATCGACATTCTGGATTTATCCTGCGTGCGCGGGCGAAGGGTTCAGCTTGACTCGATCGATCGCTGGTGGATTGGCGACAGCGGTGCGATGCTGGCATTTCGCTCGGCAGACGGAAATCCCGTCGCGTTGTTGCCCGGAGCATTTGGGCGCTATCGGATGTTTGACCCGGCGACCGAACGCACGACCGCTATCACTGCGGAGTGCGTCTCTTCGCTCAGCAGCGAAGCCTGGCACTTCTATCGGTCAATGGGGTCCGGCTCGGTCCGCCCGGGCGAACTGTTGAGCATTTTCGGAAAGGGGCTAGGCGCAGGTCTGGCCCGCTTTGCGGCGGCCGGACTGGCAAACGGTCTGGTCATGCTGTTCCCGGTAGCAGCATTAGGGTTCGTCGTTAACCGGGCGATCCCGAACGGGGAATTGGGCCTCCTTTTTTCCGCGGTGGCAGGACTGGCTGCGGTCGCAGTGATAGGGGCGTTGATCCATGTCCTTCAGGGGACGGCGCTCATGCGTGTTGAAGGTCGCATTGCGTCCCGGATCGAAGCCGCATTCTGGGACCGCCTCCTCAGACTGCCTCTCGGTTTCCTTCATCAATACACCGCCGGCGACCGCGCCATGCGAGGCATGGCGTTCCAGCGCCTCCGCGACGCCGCTCAGGGCGTGGCCGCCAACAACGTGCTTTCGATCGTTTTTCTGCTGCCGGCACTTCTTGTCATCTTCCTTTACGATGCCGCTCTGGGCGGCATCACTTCCGCATTCGGCCTGTTTGCCCTGATCGTGACTGTGACCCTTGGTCTTCGACTGGTCTCCCCCTATGCGCGTATGATTCGTGCATCGCACCGACTCACCGGCGTCCTGTTCCAGTTCGTCAATGGAATTTCCAAGCTGCGCATCGACGGTGCGGAAGGGTCTGCCTACGCTGTGTGGGCACGGCATTTCGGCGACCAGCAGCGCGCCGAAATCGAGTTCGGCGTCTGGGACGCGCACCTGCGGGCGTTCGGGGCCGCGCTGCCGCTGCTGGCGGCGGCGACGCTGCTGGCTGCCATGACGCTGCGCGGTCCGGAATCCCTGTCCATAGGGGATTTCCTTGTTGTCTATGCAGCGTTCATGCTGTTCGTGACGGGGGTGGTTCGGCTAGGGGCTTCGTTCGCAGCGGTCGCCGCAATCGGGCCGGAGCTCGCCCAGATCCGGCCATTCCTCGACGAGCCTCCGGAAGCAAGCAGCGGCCAGGAACCGGTCGAATTCCTGGGTGGAGACCTGAAGTTCGACCGCGTCTCTTTCAGGTATGATTCAGGGAGTCCACTGATCCTTGACGACGTGTCGATTCATGCCCGACGTGGAGAGTTTGTCGCGATCGCGGGGCCGTCAGGCTCTGGAAAGAGCACGTTGTTCCGCCTTGCGCTTGGCCTGAACGAGCCGAATGCCGGCACCGTCTATTATGACGGGCGCGACCTCAGGCAGTTGAATGTCCGGCAACTGCGCCGCAAAGTCGGAGCTGTTCCCCAGAAGGCGGGTCTCCATCCACAAGACTTGTGGGACAACATAGCCGCCAATCAAGACGACATTCGCGCCGAAGACGTATGGTGGGCGGCACGAACCGCATCTGTGGCAGACGAAATCAAGGAAATGCCCATGCAGATGCTGACATGCGTCGGCGACAACCAAAGCGTGATGTCCGGGGGGGAAACGCAGCGGATCACGATTTCCCGCGCGCTGGCACGAAAGCCTCGCATACTTCTGCTCGACGAAGCAACGAACTTTCTGGACAACGAGAACCAGTCTCGTGTCATGAGCGAACTGGCGAAGTTGCCCGTGACGCGGATCGTCATCGCCCACCGCCTGTCCACGTTGCGTCAGGCGGACCGCATCTACGTGATGCAGGCCGGAAAGGTCGTCGAGTGCGGCACGTACGAGGAGTTGAGTGCAGCTGGAGGCGTGTTTCATGAACTCGTTCGTCGCCAAGAGGCTTGAGCGGCTCGCGTGCCTGCCGCTCCGCACCTTTCGACCAGCCTTGGCCTTGCGCGGATCTGCGACCGCGTTGCGCAGCTGCAGCGTCCCGCATGCGTTTGCCGGATGCCTGGGCACGTCGAAGAGCAAGGGATCAGGGGGCGTTTCGTGTTTCCAGTGGCGTCGGCGGAGGTGGTGCTGGCAGCACGTTGACGCGACAGTGAGTCATTGAGGCACGTCCAACGTTGTGCCTGCAAGGGATTGCACGGAAATCATGATTGCCGAAGGACCAGATCGAAATGTCGGGTGACCCGTCGGTGCTCGTCGTTGGCGCGGGTCTGGCGGGGCTGGCGGCCGCCTACGAACTCGATAGGCGCGGCGTCAACACCAAGGTGCTTGAAGCAACGGCGCGCCCTGGCGGCAGGACCAAAAGGCAGATGATCGGGGGGTTTCAGGTCGACCTTGGCGCGAACCTGTTTCTGGAAACGTACGGAACCGCCAGGCAAATGGCGGATCAACTCGGCGTTCCTCTAGCGCGGACGCCCTTGCCCGTTCACAGCGGCATTTTTCGCAACGGCCGGTTTCATGGCCTGTACGGCGGCGGCGGAGCTGTCAGCCTGTTGAAGACTGCCAAGACAATGCTGTCCTTCCAGTTGCTTTCTCCAAAGGGAGTTTGGCGGGCATCCAGGCTTGCGCGGATGCTGCAGAAGAGCGAGGACGCCCTGGACTTCGATGATCCCTCAAGGATTCTAGGCCTGGACACCGCCGAGAGTGCGGCACAGTTCCTGGAAGCCAAGGTCGGAGCGGAAGCCTTGGAATGGCTGTTCGGTCCAGGTCTGTCCGGCTATACATTCGCGCACCCCGAACAGGTTGGCGTAGCCTATGCAATGGCAACGCTGTGGCACAACGGTCTGAAGAGCGATGCTTGGCCATGCTTACCGGAGGGCGGCATGGGTGTGTTCGTCGACGCGCTTGTGGATGCTTGTGGCCCGTGCATCAGCTTGTCCACGCCGGTTCGCCGGGTCGTGCTTGAAGGTCAGATGGCAAAGGGTGCCGTTACGGATTCCGGCCTCATTGAAGCTGACGCCGTAGTCTGTGCCACGACCGCGAGCGAGGCCCTCAAAATCGTGCCGGGCCTGCCATCCAATCTTCGCGATACCCTGCACAAGGTAACCTATTCCAGATGTTGCCGCGTGTTCTTCGGAGTGGATTCCAGCCCGCTTCCTCACGACTGGTATGCCGTTGGCATTCCTAGGCAGACAGGGTCGCTCATTGCCGGCATGAGCAACGCCGCAGTGCTGGCGCCTGAAGTTGCACCGGAGGGAATGGCCCTCATTGACGCGATTGCGATCGACAGTCAGGCGGACGAGTTGTTCGCGTTGAGTGATGAAGGCATTGCGGAGCGGGTACTTGCGGAAGTCTGCAGATACGCCCCGCGGATGTCCCGCGAACCGATTTTCGCTCACGTCCACCGATGGCCGGAAGCCGCATGCTTGTCTCCCGGAGGCACCATGTCCGCGCTTCATCGCATGCGACAGGAGGGCTTAGGGAGCGTCAAAGGCCTGTTTCTGGCCGGCGAATACATGGGGGTTCCTTCGGTGAACGCTGCTTTGAGGAGCGGGCTTGACGCCGCTGGCGCTGCGGTCGAATGGCTTGGCAAAGGTCGGCGGGGCACTGGCTCCAGTCCCTGAATTCCAGTCCGAAAAGGAATCTCAAATCGGGCATCGAGCGCTGCTGCCGCGTCCGATTGGAGTTTTGGGGAGCGCCGGTAGGCTTACTGCGTTTGGTCTCCTATGGTCGCCAGTTGCAGGAGAGGCGAGTTCGCGACGAGTCCGGCTACCTGCCAGTGACCCAGGAAGGCACGGTCCTGTCCTTCAGGTAGATCGACCAGCGTCACGAGCGGGCCTTCTTGTCGACGGCTGCGAAAGAGCGCGGGAATTCGGCGTTTCGCCGCGCTTTTTGCCAAGATCGTTCCTTTCCCTATCGTACGGCTCCTGTTGTTGCCGTCGTCCGGTTTCACGTCGCTCGTCCTGGGAGCGTGGCCGTGGCACCGATCCGACCGTTCGCGTCCGCGCCACGTTTGGGTGACCTTTTTCGGGAGGGAAGCGGTGCCCTGGCCGGGCCCGCCCCGAGCGCTTGTGCAGGACCAGGCATGGCGGGTGGTGCCTGAAGTCCCGTCGACCGCCACGCGGTGGCCATGGCGCGGAACCGCTGATAGGCCTTCACCGGGAGACAGGGCGATGAGGCGCCGGCGCAAGGAGCGGGATTCTGCCCGATTTCAGGCGGCTGGCGGTCCGGATGCCCTCGTGTGACGGAGATGGCGGATGCGTCTTGAGGGTCGGCTCTTCAATTTCTGTCTGTGCAGGCGTCAGGTCGTCCTGTGCAGGAGCTGCGACCGTGGCCACCGGTACTGTTCGAAGTCCTGCAGCGAGCAGGGACGTCGCGAGCGTCGCCGCGAATCGAACCGCCGGCATGCGGTGAGCGAGCGTGGCCGGGAGAACAACCGTCGGCGCCAGCAGCGGCATCGGATTCGACACGCGCTGCCGGCACGAGCCGGCATGGGGTCCGCTGCCACCGCCTGCCAGGCGCCGCCATCGGTACATTTCGTAACGGACCATGGTTCAGCGACCCCGGCCCGCCGCCTTCCTGGGGCGGTGCGGCCGGGTGAATCGTTCCCTCGAAGCGCCCGATGCAACCGGCCCTGCCCCTACCTGGTGCTCGAAGAGATGCGATCTCGATCCAAGAGACGACGAAACCAGTGATCCCCACGCCAAAAGACAGCAGACCCGTCCCGAGAAAGCGCGGTTTGCCGCCGAAATGCCGCCGTCTTGAATCACCGTCGACACTTCTTCGTGCCCAACTCGAACAATGCGGCCAAGCACCCCTTTCGGCTCAGGACTTCTCATTCGGTGCAGCGCCTTCTCCTCGATCTATGGATGTCTCCGTCGACAGATGGGCATCGAAGAGGATTCTTGGAGGCATGGCATGCACACATTGACACTTGAAACAGAGCCTCTGGCCGTTGACGTCGCCTTTGCATCGGACTCATTTCGTGTCGTTCTGGACGACGGTCGGGAACTGACTGTCCCCTTGGCATGGTTTCCACGCTTGGTTTACGGCTGGTCCGACAAGCGCTTCAAATGGGAACTGATCGGGCGCGGCGAAGGTTTGCACTGGCAAGAACTGGACGAAGACGTCGCTGGATGTGGCCTTCTCGCGGGCCGCATGGATCACAGCGTGCATCCCGGGCAAGGGCAGCCTGACCACGCAGCGCGCGATGCTCCACTCGCCTGAATGTGCGGCGGCAGGAATTCTACCTCGATCTGCCGTCTGAGGCTCCTTGACAGGCGCAATTTCGGCCAAGGAGTGGCGTGCTTAGCGATCAGGCGATGGCTGCCGCCCTGATTGACTGGGTGGTCTGTAGCTGCTGCACCGTCAATCCCCCCCCGGAGGCAGCTACGGGTTGCAGGATCACCAGGATCTGCTGGGGCCTGACCAAGCATTCAGGCGACGTCCATTGCGCCGACCGGTTCACCGCGGCGTCTGTAGAGCCAAGCGCCGAGCGCCGGCAGCAGCATGACTGCGCCCGCCATGTTCACGAGGAACATGAACATCAGCACTGTTCCCATGTCGGCTTGGAACTGGAGCGGTGCCGCAACCCATGTCGCAACACCAGCGGCGAGCGTGAGGCCGGTCAGCATGACGCCGGCGCCGGCCGTCCGCAACGCGCGCTCGTAGGCCTCCGCGAAGGAGGCGCCGTCACGCAGGTGGTTGCGTATCCGCCCGAAGATGTAGATTCCGTAGTCGACGCCAACTCCGACGCCAAGCGCCACCACGGGCAAGGTGGAAACCTTGAGCCCGATCCCGATCAGGGCCATGAGCGCATAGGCGAGCACCGACACGGCGGCGAGAGGCAGGACGATGCAGAGAACGGAACGAAGCGAACGGAAGGCAAGCAGGACCAGCAGGATGACGGCCGCATAGACATACCCGACAATCGGGAACTGCGCCGCATCCACCTCCTCGTTGGTTGCGGCCATCACGCCGACATTGCTGGCCGCAAGCTTGAAGGAGATCGGACCACCGGCGTTTGAGGCATCGAACGACTTCACCGCGTCCACGATCCGCTGGATCGTCTCTGCCCTGTGGTCCTCGGTGTATATGTGTACCGGCATGACGCTGCAGTCGGAATTGAGAAGGCCGCTGGACGTCGGGATGGGGGAAACCGACTGAACCAGGCTGTAGCGGTTGCGCGGCAAGGTCTGCCACTTGAGGTTGCCCTCGTTCCAGGCCGCGTTCAGCCGTCGCGCGGCACCCGCGAGCCCGGCAACCGAGACGACGCCCTCGACGTTGCTCATGGCCCACTCGAAGTCGTCAAGCGTTCGCATCGTCTCGAATTCGATGCAGCCTTCGGCTGCGGTCTCGGCAATGACGGTAAGCACGTCCACGCCAATGTCGAACCGCTCGCCAATCACGTCGGCGTCCCTGTTGTACACGGAATCTGGCCGGAGTTCGGGCACGCCTCGCTGTTCGTCACCGATCCGCACCTCGACTGCATAGGTGGCGCCGAGCAGAACGAGTCCAGCCCAGGCGCAGATGATGGCTGCAGCGGGCTTTCTGTGAGCAGCCCGCGCCAGGACCGAACGGATCGCCTGCGGCAGCGCTCTCGGAGGATGGGGCGGCTTCCTTGCAAAGGACAGGAGGATGGGCAGCAGCCCGAGATTGGTCAGCACGATGGTCGCCACGCCGAGCCCCGCCGCGACTGCCACTTCCTGGATTGCCTGCACCTGGATGAGCGCGATCGTTCCGAATCCTGCGGCGTCGGAGGCGAGCGCCGCGGTCCCCGGACGCAAAAGGCGCCGAAATCCGGCCTTCGCGGCGTCGAGCGCCGTAACGCCGGTGGTGGATGCTTCGTGGGTCGCGCCGACCACCTGGACGCCGTGGCTTACGCCGATGGCGAATATCAGGAAGGGCACAAGGACTGACAGCGGATCGATCCCGTACCCGAGCAGGCTGAGCAGTCCAAGCTGCCAAACCACGGCGAGCAGTGAGCAGCCGAGAAGCGCGACGGTCGCGCTGACCGATCTCGTGTACGCGAGGACCAGCAGGGCCGCGACCAGGAACGCGACCGCAAAGAACGCGGCGACCGTCCCTGCGCCGTCCGCGATGTCGCCAACCGCCTTTGCGAAGCCGATGATGTGCACGTCGAGCATGCCGTCGGCGGCCTCCAGCGTCTGCTCCCGAATCCGCTCGAGTTCGTGCGCGACTTCCACGTAATCAAGTCGCTCGCCTGTGTCGGGATGGAACTCCTGCAGTCTCGCGGCAACGATGGCGCCGCTGAGGTCGTTGGCGACCAGGCGTCCGACCAGCCCCGCCTTGACGATGTTCTCGCGCAGGCGCTGGAACCCTGCCTCGTCTGGAACGAAGTCGGATGGCAGGACGTTCCCGCCCGCGATTCCGTCTTCCACTACCTCCACGAACCTCACGTTCGGCGTCAGGATCGAGAACACCTGCGTCCGATCAACGCCGGGAAGGAAGAAGACGGCGTCCGTCGCGTTGCGCAGCGCGTCCAGATACTCGGGCGTGAACATCTCGCTGTCGCGCGCAATGAGCGCAAGCACGATGCGGTCCGCGCCTCCGAATTCCTCTCGGTGATCGAGGAACGTCTTCATGTAGGGATGCTGAAGAGGTGCCAGCTTGGTGAAGCCTGCATCGATGCGCAACTGGAACGCAGACAAGGCCATGGCAATTGACAGCGCCGCAAATGCGGCGAGCGTCACGCGCCGTCGCGCAAACAATGCGCGTTCAAGCCACCCCGTCATCATGGCAGGATTCCACTCCGTGCACCGGAGCTGGCGGGCAGGAGATCGATTGATGCCTTGACTGCAAACATGACCGAGCTACCCATCGGCCGGCAAGCGCCGGACCCCGAATTCGCCGATCAGCAGCAGTCCCCCGCCAGAGAGCGGCAGCGCGCCCGAAATTCCGGACCGGTCAGGCAGGCTCTGCAGCGAAACGCTTCGGCCTCCGTCGCGGCTCTCCAGCAGCACGCCGTCCAACCCGGTGACGATGATCCTTCCTGATCCCGTGTGCTGAATGCTCGTCAGCGTGGCTGTGGTGCCGGTCGGAATGCGCGTCCAGCGCGACCCGCCGTCGTCCGATCTGAACATGTGGCCCCGGAGACCGACAAGGATCACCGTGTCGGCATCGAGCGCAGTCGCGTCGAACCAGGAACCGAAGTAGGGCGGTTCGAGCGTCATCCAGCTTGTCCCTCTGTCTGCCGACCGGCGGGCAACGCCGGCCTCGGCGCCGACATAGAGAACGCCCGCTGCCGACGTGACCGCGTTCATGTGAAAGTCGTCGTCGCCGGCCTGGCGGGAAGTCCAGCTTTCGCCTCCGTCCTCGGTCGAGAGCAGATAGCCGTAGGCACCTACGGCCAGCCCCTTCTTTGCATCGAAGAACAGGACATCGAGGAGCGGGCGTTCCTCCTCAGGTGCATGGTGAACACTTTGCCAGGTGTCACCACCGTCGACCGTGCGAAGGATGGTTGCGTCGTGCCCGACGGCCCAGCCGAGCCTCGCGTCGTGCATGTGGACCGCCGTCAGCATAGCCCGCGTCGGCGACGAGGCCAGTCTCCAGCTCTCGGCCTCGTCATCTGAGACGAGAATGTGGCCTCGGCTTCCTACGACGATCAGCCTGTCTTCCGCGCGCGCGCCGTCAAGGAGCAGGGCCCGTGTCGCATGCGGGGCGGTCGGGGCAGGCGCATCCGGACTCTCTGCAACTCCCGAACCGCAGAGCGCGAGCAATGCGGCGACGAGACACGCGACGAAACGACAGCGGGTCAATGCGACCCCGTTCGATACCGTGCTGAACCTATCGACGGCCTTCGCGCCTCAGCGCCGACACGGTGAAGTCTCTCGACCTGATCCTGGCATCCATCGTGCACATCGGGAATTCGTTGTCGAGGCCAAGGGCGAGATATCGCCGTGCTTGCAGGTCATAGTGCAACTCCAGCGTGGGCCAGATCAGCGGATTCTCGTAGTAGTTGATCACGTGTCCTTCCGAGACCCGCCACAGCCGGTCACGCGTGTCGTAGATGTCCGCGACCAGAATCTGCCAGGAATCCTCGTCGATGTAGAAAGTCCGCCGCTTGTAGATGTGCCGGGCGCCGCTGGCGAGCGTTGCCTCGACCACCCAGACACGATGCAGTTCATAACGAAGATGGTCGGGATTGACGTGCCGGGGAGCCAGGATGTCCGAAAAGGAGAGGTCGTCGCTGTGCAGCCGGTACGAGTTGTACGGCACGTACAGCTCGCGTTTGCCGACCAACCGCCAGTTGTAGCGGTCGACCGCGCCATTGAACATGTCGAACTGATCGGCGGTTCTCAGGCCGTCGGTCGTGGTGCCGGGATTGTCATAGGCAACGTTGGGTGCGCGCCGGACGCGCCGCTGTCCCGGATTGTAGGTCCATGCCCGGCGGGGCTCCCGCACCTGGTTCATGGTCTCGTGAACAAGAAGAATGTCGCCCGCAAGCCGCGTCGGCGCGAGTACCTTCTGCTTGAAATACATCATCGTGTTGTCGAGCGCCGCTTCGGTCATTCCGGGAAGCGAGTAGCGCAATTCAGCCTCGACCTGGAACTGGACGATCGTGTAGTCGCCGCCGGCCGTGACGGCGGCCTGTCCCATCATGCAGCTTACCGTCTCGCCACGATAGCGCAAAAGGTGGTTCCAGATCGCCTCGAGTCCGTTCGAGGGAATCGGGAAGGGGATGCCGATCACGGCCCCGCCAACACCGTTGCCGTTGTCCTCGAGATGCGCAGTCGCCGCTGCTCGTCGCGTCGCGTCGTAAATTCGCTGTGGTGCGGAGGCGCTGCGGCGCGTCGGATAGACCTTCATGTGGAAGCTCGGGTAGAGTTCGAGCATCCGCTGGTGGCCGACAGAAAGGCGATTACGGTGGGCATCGATGTTCGAGCCGTCAATTACGAATAGCGGCCGATCGCCAGCGAACGGGTCACGATGGTGCTCGCCGCGCCTGTAGCCCCTCGGCGGCCTGGTGATGCCGCCGTTCCAGGCAGGTATCGTGCCCGAGGCGTTGCCAGCGCGCTCTCCGCCGAGCGGAGTCAGGTCTGCTCCGAGCCGCGCAATCTGGCTCGCGGGAAGTTCCGCCGCCGCCGGAAACGCCCAGGCAAGCGAAAGTGCCAGCGCGGCGCCTGCTCTCAACACGGATTTCTTCATGTTTCTCTCCCCTGCGAGCCTAGAACGAGTAGTTGAACGATATCGACACAAAGTCCCTGTCCTCCAATGAGTTGTGATGTCCGGCATGCATCGTGTAGGAGAGATCCGCGCTCATGCGTTCCAGGTAGTTCGCCCCGACGCCCAGCGTCACCACCCTGCGTCCTCCTACGAACGGGCCGAATGGGGCCGGGCTCGACCCGGAGACGTCATGCTGGAACTGAACGTAGGGGGTGAGTCTGGCCGCCCCGATGGCGTTGTGGTAGTCGAGCCATACCGCGCCCCGGTATCCCCAGGACGTCGCGTCAGCCAGATCATCGTTGACGCCGGCGGTGTCGATTCGATGGCCCATTGGATCCGGCAAGTCGTGCGGAATCTGTTCGGGCATGTCATGGACGGCCATGACCGCCGCCTCGGCGATGAAGCCTGTGGAGTCCGAGCCAAGCACGGATCCGAACACCTGGGTTGCGGTGACCTGTGCCTGACTCACGTCCCGTTTGAGGTGGCCGTTCAGCACTCTATCTATGATCCCGAATTTGCAATCAGGTATCGCGGGTATTTGGCTCTTGTCCGGAATCCGCGGGTCGAGATAGCACCCGATCGGCGCCAAAGCCTCAGCGAAAATGGAGCCTTCCTCCCTTTGCAGAGGCAGGTCCGGGTGGAAGGAGTACTCGCCCTGCAGCGCCCATCCGCTGGCACCGAGCACGGTGTTGAAACTCAAGCCGAAGGTCCTCAGATCTTCCGGGTATTCCACGAAGTAGCGCGCTGCATTTGCGTAGTTCTCGATGGCGTGGAAGCCCGCAAGGCCCCCGACAAGGCCGGGAACAATGCGTTCGACTTGCGGACCGGCGGCAGCCCGAAATTCCGGTGAGGCAAGTATTCCCCCAATCGTTTGTGGATCTAGAGGAAGCCCGTTTCTTGCGGCATGCGCGATTGCCAGGTTTCGAAACACACTAGCGGGAAGCTCAGGCCCAGCCAAAGCCCCGCTGACGGCTTGAGCGACGCCGACACTTTCTTGAAGTTCTGCGGGATTAGGCACCTTGCCAGTAACGAGAGGCAAACGGCTGTGCGCATTGACAAAGAAGAAGCCGAGCTCGGTGTCGTTCAGTGCCGGGGACAGGTAGCGCAGCGCCATCCCGTACTGGCCGTCATCCGGCGGCTCCCGATCATCGGCGCGCTCGATCGCGGGGAAGGGGTTGTCGGCGCTGTACTTCAGCTCCAGACCGGCAATGCTGGCCAGACCCGTGTTTATGGCATCTTCCAGTCCCAGATCCCGTACACTTTTCGCAAGGTCTCGGAAGTTCGATCGCGCGAGAAGCGCGTATCGCCCGCCCGCGCCGACATAGTCGGTCGTCGAGAAATATGTGCCGACCGGATCGATCTCCGTCTTCTCCCAGCCGAATTGGTAGAATCCCTCCAACGAGAGGTTGGGAACGGGTTCGACCGCCCCAAACACCATCGGCACGGGTACCAGCGCGTCACGCAACTCCGATCCTGGCGTGCGGAGCCGGCTCACGTCGAACGGATTGATCACGTTGATTCCGTTCGGGACGAAGGTGCTCTCCCCCCAGTTCAGGACCTGGTTGCCGACCCTCAGGTCGAGGGGAACGCCGCCGGGGTCGAAAGCGCCGAAAGCATAGATGTCGAGAAGCCGGAAACCCCGTCCCGCAACATCCTTGGCCGCGTCCGACAGCGGAGTCGTCTCCCGCACGCCGTTCGTGTTCTCGAAGTCGACGAAGCCGTGCATGCGGACGAACAGGCCCAGGTTCTCTCCAGTGAGCTCGAATTCTGCCGTGAGGCTCGACGTGTTGCCGACCAGGCCCCGACCATAGTTCAGGTTGCCATCGTCGCTGTTGTCGCATTCGAGGCACTCTTCACGTTCGGAGACACGGAACGTCAAGCCATGGTTCAGCGTGAAGTTCGCGGTCGTGGATACATCCCCTCCCGGAAAGCCCTGGGCATTCGCAGGCATCCCTACGAGCAACGTGCCAAGAGCAATGAATGCCACTTGAGTAGAAATCCTGCCAATCGAGCGCAATTTCCTGAAATTCAGTCGGAGCGGGAGCCGGATGATGAAATCTCGACCAGTCTGAAAGAACATGGAATCCCCTTTCTCAATTGTCTGACCTGAATTCCCGAGTGTCATTCGCACGGATGCTTCATGCGCCCAATGTGCCATTTCATTTCGTGGCACCATGCTTGATTCGTCGTGCGACCGCAACGGGTGGCAACCCGGCAGCCAAGGCCGTCCCTTGCCCCGCGAGTTTCCCGAGGACCATGCCGGGAGGTGCCGGAATCGTGAAACTCCCTGCGATCAGGCATTCATGAATCCGGTCAAGCATGCCGACAACGTCCCTTTGGGTTCCGACGTGGTCCACGCACAATTCGTCACCATGGCCGGGTGCAGACAAGGGGTCGGATCAGCAGCAGGCGCGCGTCGCGGCACGACGCTGCGCCAACCGCAGCAGACGAAGATTTCAGGTCTGGATCCGTTCCAGGTCGCGGCTTGGTGTCGAAAGTGTTTCCAGTCATGTGATATTCGCTCAGCCACAATCCAGATGGCGGCGCCGCACAGCCTTGGCCACTTGGTGCGCCGGCGCCGCCGCCGCCCGGCAAGCCCTGCCCGCGCGGCACGCGAACCGGAAACGTGGAGAACCGGCCACCGGCTCGCTGCACTCTGCCTCACACCTTCCTTCCTAGCCGCACTGCAAAGCGATGTGTGTTAAATGTTCATGTTGAATTCTGTCCAAAGATGTTGATCCAATAAATTTCAGGACTCCTTCCTTCGCGCCGCATTGCAGACTGCGCTGCTCTCCGAAGATTCCTGCGCCCATTCGGGCCTGCGGCCGATGTCGATTCGGGTGAGGAGGAGCCATGACGCGGTCCGACGACGGAATCCGGAAGCGGCGGCGCCAACGTTGTGCGCACCTTCGTCCGAATGCTCCATCGCTGTCTGGCAAATCCGGCACGGATGTTGCGATCCATCAGGTTCATTGTCGTGAAGGACCTGCATGACAGGATCCAGGGCATTCTCGGGGACGCGACGGAGCGACGCTTCGCGGCATCTCGACAATTTCCTCAACCGGCACTATCTGACCGGTCACGATGGCCCCAGCGCCCGCTTTTGCACTTTGCGGCAGTCTCTCGCGAGTGCGTGCATTCTGCGAATCGATCTTTCGGCCAAGGGCGGTCGACGGCCATCGGCGGAGGGCGGACGGGATGATACAGCCGGGCAGCAAGTCCCTGAAAAGGATCGCGGTCATCGGGAGAGGAACTGCCGGGTCGCTGGCGGCAGCCAGCGTCACGCGTCTCCACCCCGGCAGCGAGTTCGAACTGCACCACGTTTACGATTCGCGCATACCGGTCATCGGCGTGGGTGAAGGCAGCTGGCCGAGCCTGGTCGAGGAATTGCAACGGCTGACGAACTTGTCCCATCAGGTCGTTCAGCAGCGCCTGAGGGGAACGCGCAAGTATGGCGTCGCGTTCGAGGGATGGGGCGGGCGTGACCGGGACTTCACCCACTACTTCACGCCGCAGCAGGTGTCATACGGCAACCACCTGTCCGCGGACCTGATGGCCGAACTGCTTCACGAGAGCACGACGGCCCGCCACATTGACGCGAAAGTGCGCAAGATCGAGAGTGTGGAAGGTGGCGCCCAAGTGGAGTTCGAGGGCCGGCCGGCCGAACTCTACGACCTGGTGTTCGATGCCCGAGGATTTCCGGCCGAACTCGATTCCGAACAGCACATCGACATCTCCTTCATCCCAACCAACACGGCCATCATCCGCCGTTGCCCGGCAATCATCCAGGAATCTGGGGACGGGCCGGTTCTTGAACATACGTATACCCGCGCCGTCGCGCGCCCGCATGGGTGGATATTCGTGATTCCACTTACGATTCATACCTCTTACGGGTATATCTTCAACAAGAATGTATCGAGCCTTGACGAGGTAGTGGCGGATTTCGACACGTTTCTCGAAGCTGATGGCGTGCCGGAATTCGAACAACGCGCCGTCATTCCGTTTCCCAACTTTGTCCATCGGCAACTCTACGACGGGGCGGTGGCCCGAGTTGGCAATGCCGCCGCGTTCATGGAACCCCTCGAGGCAACGGCGATCGTGTCCGCCCAGCTGCAGATCGGGATGGTTCTCAACATGCGCCTCAACCGTTCGATAGAGCATCTCGAACGTGACGCCCCGGTGGTCAATCGGTTTCTTGTCAAGAGCATGCTGAGATACGGCCTGTTCGTCGGATGGCATTACTCCCGCGGCTCCAGGCATGACACCGAATTCTGGCGCTATGCCCGGGAACAGGCGTGGCCAGCACATCGCAGTGCGGCAGCACCTAGCGTGGCGGACTGCGACGCGCTCCACGGATTCGACGAAATGATCGGGCTCTTGAACCAGCCGGTCATCGACAAGTCGGACTGGAACCGGATGTGCGGGGTTCCCCTCACCAGCTACGCCCAGGTGTCCCAGGGCCTCGGCTGGCAGGGTCATGCATCGCTGGCCGGAACATGACCTTGACCACCGTGAGGCAACCAGGAAGGTGCGTGCATTTCGGGCCCTCGTCGAGGGGATTGCGGCACGGCGTCAGTTCTTGAGTCCTTCGAAGCCGTTTCTCGATCCTGTGGAGGGACGCGCGGAGCCGATCTTCATGTTGGACGCTCTCCCTGCGACAATTGCGGGTCGGGACGCAGAGCGAACTCTTTCCCAATTTCAATGCCTTGCGGAACAAGCTTGCAGCACGGACGGGATCTCCGACCGGCCGCTTCGCATCCGACGATCGAGGTGTCGGCGCCGGTGCGGCAACGCAATCGGTTCCGTGGCCGGCAAGCTCCGGAAAAAGCAAGCAAAATCTGTTGCGTGCTGGTTTGCCACTAGGGCCGGACTTGCGGTTGCCGCTCACATGCGCCCGAAACGGCAAGTCCAAGGCACCGGTGGACGTTGCCGTCGGAAGCGCCGCCTCGAAGGAACGAATTTGTTAGGACCGCGGCCGCTCATTTTCGCAAGGCGGGCGATTGCCCGTAGCAGCACAGGTCCTGGCCATGCATCCGCGTGACGCGGTCCCCGCCTGGCCTGAATTGTCTTCGGCTGCCGTCTTGGAGAACCGGTCAGCAGCTGCCTTCGGATCCGATTTGGCAGCAATCTGGATGACGTGGATGGCTTTGAAACAGGACGGCGCGCGGATTTTGTAGTCACGCATTGGTCTTGATTGGCGGCGGCAATCGTGACATACCGGCGAAAGGGACACCGGACCGGGAGCGATCTGGCATGGAATTTTCCATCCGCGAAGCGAAGGCGCGCCTCTCCGAAATGGTTGCCGCCGTCCGGAAGGGCGAGCGCGTGATCATCACGAGACACGGGCGGCCAACGGCCGAACTGGTGCGCTGCGATCGGCGCGGCGGGATCGACTTCGACAAGCTGGAAGCCGCTCGCCGGCGTCTCGGAATCGAAGGCGATGGAGAAGGCTGGCCGGAGGAGTTCAACGATCCGGCCTTCAGCCGCAAGGTGCTAGGGCTCGATGAAAGGTAGCCGGACCGACAATGCGTGTTTTGCTCGATACCTCATACCTGTTCGACTTCATGGACAGGCCGGGCAAGTTCCGGGACACGGAACGCCAGGCGCTGGCAGCGCGTGGAACGGATTTCCACGTCAGCGCTGTCTCGATCTGGGAAATGCGTCTGAAGCACAATGCCCGCCATCGGTCGGGCGAACGCAAGCGCCGATTCGCTCCTGAGGATGTCGTCGACGCCCTGGAAGACCAGGACATGACGTTACTGCCAATGACCATGCGCCATGCCGCCTGCGTACTTGCGGTCCCGCTGGATCACAATGACCCGTTCGACGAACTGCTGATGGTCCAGGCGCAGGAGGAAGGTCTCAGGCTGCTTACCGTGGATAGGCAACTCGCCGGCCATCCACTTGCGGTCGCGGTTCATGAACTTGGGTGACCAGGCCATTCAAGACTTGCCTGCCAACGCATGTCGCGCCAGCGGTTGACCGCGATGCGATGCCTGGACCAGCGCTCGCATCCATGCCGGAAATGGGCCACTCTGGCCGTTTGGCAAGGCTTGCACGCTGGGACAGGGAAAGAACAGCTCAAGACGTGCAGCCTGCGTTGTCGTCAGCCTTGCGGGATCGCTCTTCGCGCCTGCGCGATCGTCTGCGGACGCCGGGGCGTGCGCAGGACGCGCGACCATGTTGCCGGGGCGGGTTTCCGTGGCCTTCGTGAACACGGACACCCGCTTGACTTGGCACCAGGATTCGCCGAAGTGTCATCAAGTGCTGGTGCCTGCCCGATCAGGCAGGTGAAAAGGGAATGCGAAAGGGTCATCGACCCAAGCGCAGCCGCCCCCGCGACCGTGACCGGAGAGGGGATCCGACGCGCCACTGGCCAGCGAGGCTGGGAAGGCCGGATCACCGCAATCATCCGCAAGCCGGGAGACCTGCCAGCCGACTGGACGTGACCGGACGGGGGATTCCGGGGCGGGGCTGCCAGAGCGGCGCCCTCGTTTCCTCCCCTTTCCACGGAAGGAGCGAGGGAACCGTGAACAAGTTTGCGCCGGTCGAACTTCTGGTCTGCACAACCTGCCGAAGGGGTCAGGACCTGCCCGACACCGAGGAGCGCCCCGGTGCGCTCCTGCATCGTGCGCTGGCGGCAGGAGATTTGCCCGAAGGCGTCAGACTTCGCGGCGTGGAGTGCTTCTCGAATTGCGACCATGGTTGCTCCATCGCCTTGCGCGGAGGCCCGCGGCGCTGGACATACGTCTACGGCAATCTTGACCCGTCGAGCGCAGGCATGATCCTGGACGGCGCGGCGCGGTATCGCGCGACGCTCGACGGGCTTGTCCCGTGGCGAGAACGCCCCGAGCATTTCCGCAAGAACTGCATTGCCCGGATTCCGCCGATCGAACCCGTGGAGGCTGCCGAATGAACGATCTCGCCAAGATTCCCGTCACTGTCGTCACCGGCTTTCTGGGGGCCGGAAAGACGACGCTGATTCGCCACCTGATCGAGTCCAGCAGGGGTCATCGGCTGGCGGTGATCGTGAACGAGTTCGGCGACGTGGGCGTTGACGGGGAGATTCTCAGGAGCTGCGCCATTCCCGATTGCCCGGCGGAGAACATAGTCGAACTGGCCAACGGCTGCATCTGCTGCACGGTTGCGGACGACTTCATCCCGACCATCGGCGCGCTGCTGGACCTTGACCCCCTGCCCGAGCACATCCTGATCGAGACCTCCGGCCTCGCCCTTCCAAAGCCGCTGCTCAAGGCGTTCGACTGGCCGGCAATCCGAAGCAGGGTGACCGTCGACGGCGTCGTCGCACTGGCCGATGCCGAGGCGGTGGCGGCCGGCAGATTCGCGCCCGACATCGACCGCGTGGAAGCGCAGCGGCTCGCCGATGAGAGCATTGACCACGAAACGCCACTTGCGGAGGTGTTCGAGGACCAGATCGCCTGCGCCGACATCGTGCTGTTGACCAAGCCCGACCTTGCAGGCCTTGAAGGCGTGGCGCAGGCAAGGACGATCGTCGAGCGGGAATCGCCACGTGTGGTGCCGGTGCTCGAAGTGCAGGATGGCACGGTGGACGCGCAAGTGCTTCTCGGCATCGGGGCGGCAGCCGAAGACGACCTGGCGGCGCGTCCGTCGCATCACGACGGGTTGCCTGAGCATGATCACGATGACTTCGACACGATCGTCGTGGATGTTCCCGAGGCGGAAAGCGCCAACGACCTCGTTGCGCGAGTCGAGGCGCTTGCGCGCCATCAGAACGTTCTTCGAGTGAAGGGACACGTCTCGGTGCGCGGCAAGCCATTGCGTCTGCTCGTCCAGGGGGTGGGCACACGGGTCCGTCACCAGTTCGACCGGGCCTGGGAACGGGGCGAAAACAGGAAAGGCCGCCTGGTGGTCATTGCGGAACACGACGACATCGATCCCGAAGCGATCCGGTCGATCCTGGTGCCGGAAGAACCCGCGCAGTGACGCAGAGCGCGCAAGTCCTTCTCCAGCCGCCAACGACCGGCATGCGGCGCCCTTGCCGCCTCCCGCAGGTGCCGTCGGTGCGTGATTGGAGCCCTTCGGCAAGGAGCGCCGGCGCATGCACGTGATCTTTCGCGAAAGCCACGGGCTCGAGGAAACCGAGACTCCGACCGACCTTCAGCAGGCTCCGGCCGATTTCGTGGTCCTGTCATTCTCGGACAGCGACCTTCAAGCCTTCGCGGCGGGCTGGCATCGGGCAAGGGAGCAGGGCACGCCTCTGCCAAGCCTGAGGCTGGCAAACCTTGCCGCCCTCAGGCATCCGGTGTCGGTCGACACCTATGTCGAGCAGACCCTTGCTGACGCCAAGGCCATCTTGATCCGCGTGATCGGCGGGATGCCGTACTGGAACTACGGTCTGGCCCAGGTGCGCGCTCTGGCCGAGTCCAGGGGGATCACGCTGGCCGTGCTGCCGGGCGACGGCAGGAGGGACCCGCAGCTCGAGGCGTTCTCGACCGTTCCTCACGCGACTTTGGCGCGGCTTGACGCGCTGGTTGGCGAAGGCGGGGCAGTGGCCGGGCAGGCGGCCCTTGCGCAGCTGGCCTTGGCAGCCGGCCTGTACGCCGGCCCGGTGGACGGCATCAGGACGATCCCGGAATGGGGGTGCTGGACGCCAGAACACGGGGCGCGGGGAGGGGGGGCCGTCACCTCCGTTCTCGAATCGGGAGGCGCATCTGCGCACCCTGGGATTCAGGAATGCCGAGCATCCTGCGAAGCGGAATGCCATGGCGACCCGGACCGGCCCCTGGCTGCAGTCGTGTTCTATCGGGCCTATCTCGCCGCCGCCGACACGGCGCCGGTCGAACAGCTCATGCAGGCGTTCAGGGATCGCGGGTTTGCGGCGCTTGGCCTCTTCGTTCCCTCGCTGAAGGATCCTGCCGCTGCACGCTGGCTCCGCGAGCGGATTGCCGCGCTGACGCCGGCAGCGATTGTCAACGTGACGGCGTTTTCCGGCAAGGGTGCCGACGGCAGTTCGCCATTGGATGCGGCAGGCGTGCCGGTCTTCCAGGTGGCCTTGGCCACGTCCACCCGATCCGCGTGGGTGGAGGCTGAGCGTGGCCTGTCGCCTGCCGACCTGGCAATGCATGTCGTGCTGCCGGAAGTGGACGGGCGCATCTTTGCCGGCGTTGCATCCTTCAAGGAGCCGGGCGACCTGGACGCGCATCTGCAAGCGAGGCTCGTCGCTCATCGACCGGACGCGAACCGGATTGCGGCGATTGCTGGTCGAGCCGCGGCCTGGGTTGCTCTCGCGGCAAAGGCCAGGTGCGACGTCTCCCTCGCCACCGTGCTTTCGACCTATCCGGGCAGGACCTGGAGAATGGCCCATGCAGTCGGCCTGGACACATTCGCCTCGGTGGAAGCGATCATGTGCGATCTGGATGACGCGGGCTACGCGATCGAAACGGGGGACAGGCTTGAAACGGCACTGGCCCGAGATTCAGTCTCCTGGCCCGTCACGGAATACAAGGCCGCCCTCTCGGAGCTGCCAGACAGGCTCGTGGCGGACCTTGAGGCCGCCTGGGGACGGCCCGAAGACGACGCTTCCGTCCGCGATGACGCGTTTCGGTTCCGGGCCGTTCGGCGTGGGCAGGTGGTCGTCGCCCTTCAGCCGGAGCGAGGCAGCGCGGACGGACGTGGCGACGAGTACCACGATCTCTCCAGGATGCCGCGCCACGAGTATGTCGCCTTCTATCTTTGGTTGCGAAAGGTCGCCCGCATTGACGCACTTGTCCATGTCGGCGCCCATGGCACGCTGGAATGGTTGCCAGGCAAGTCGGTGGCGCTCTCCGGCCAGTGCTGGCCGGAAGCCTTGGTCGGACCGCTCCCGGTCCTGTATCCGTTCATCGTCAACGACCCCGGCGAGGCTGCGCAGGCCAAGCGCCGGATAGGTGCCGTAACGCTCGGTCATTTGCCTCCGCCGGTCGGCCGGAGCGAAACGCCGGGCAATCTCGCTCGTCTGGAGGCGCTGCTGGACGAGTTTTCCAGTGCCGACGGCCTGGACCCGCGCCGGCGCGACCGTTTGCAGGACGACATCCAGGCCGAGGCGCAGTCGATCGGGCTCGATTCGGCCCTTGCCCTCGATCGAGCCGAAGGCACCGCCGACGCGATCGCGCGCATCGACCGCTTTGTTTGCGACGTGAAGGACAGCCAGTTCGGCGACGGGCTGCATGTGTGGGGACGGGAGAGGGCTTGGGAGGGGAGCGAATCCGACGCCGCAGACCCGGCCTCCCAGCACTCGCCCGGCCTTCCGGACATCGCCGCATCAGTGAAGGCGGAAAGGGAGGCACTGCTTGACGCGCTTGCCGGAAGGCGCATCGAGGCAGGGCCGGCCGGCTCTCCTTTCCGGGGAAGAACGGATGTCTTGCCGACCGGACGCAACCTGTTTTCCACGGATCCACGGGCAGTGCCAACCCGGGCGGCTCATGCGCAGGGCGTCAGGCTCGCAAGGGAACTCGTGCGGCGTCATCTTCAGGAGCAGGGCGATTATCCGAAGGGCTTGGTCGTGGACCTTTGGGGTTCGGCGACCATGCGGACCGCCGGCGAGGAATTCGCGATGGCGCTGCATCTGCTCGGCGTGCGCCCAACCTGGGACGAGGGCAGCGAGCGGGTTTCCGGCATCGAGGTGCTGCCCGTCGCCGAACTGGAACGGCCCCGACTGGACGTGACACTGAGGGTGTCCGGGCTGTTCCGGGACGTCTTTCCAACGCTGTCCGCTCTCTATTCGCAGGCCATCCGCGCCCTTGCGGCGCGCGAGGAGGCTGCGGACTGGAATCCCTTTGCCGGAACCGAGCCGGGATCCCGCGTCTACGGCCCGGAGCCGGGAAGTTTTGGCTTGGGCATGAAGCGCTTGGAGGAAGACCTCACCGAGGAATCGCGCCGCGATGCGGGTGCGGCCTGGCTGGCTGCGAGTGCGTGGGCCATGGACGGAGAACGCGCAATTGAAGATCCAGACGGGCTCGCGGCCCGAGTGGCCGGGGCGGACGCGTTCGTCCATCTTCAGGACTTGCCCGAAACCGATCTTCTGCTGGCCGCCGACTATGCTGCGCATGAGGCCGGCTTCGCGGCGGCCAAGGCGGTGACCGGCGGACGAAACGTCGCGCTCATTCATCTGGACAACACCGACCCTGCCCGTCCTCGTGCACGCACGCTGACGGAAGAGGTCGCACGGGTCGTGCATGCCCGGGCGGTGCAGCCCCGATGGCTCGCGGGAATGAAGCGGCACGGGTTCCAGGGAGCCGCCGAGATCGCGGCGACGCTTGATCACATGGCCGCCTTCGCGACTCTCGCTGGCGTCGTGGATTCGCGCCTGTTCGACGCGTACTATGACGCCACCCTGGGCGATGCTTCCGTCACCAAGTTCATGGAGGCGGCAAATCCTGCGGCATTGTCCGCCATGCGCGAACGCTTCAATGCGCTGCACATCTCGGGACTGTGGCGCACCCGACGCAACTCGATCCGGGCCGGTCTGGAGGCGGCGGAGTGAACGCGCCCGGCATCCGGGGCTGGTGCCCGACCGCGCATCGTCCGATGATGTCGGGTGACGGCCTGCTGGTGCGAATACGGCCTGGGTCCGGGCGGATGACGGCGGCCCAGGCACGCATCGTGGCTGACCTCGCGCGCCGCTTCGGAAACGGATTGATCGACCTGACCTCGCGTGCGGGACTTCAGATCAGGGGCGTCACGGGCAATGCGCATCCCGAATTGGTGCGCACACTTGTGGCCGAAGAGCTTGTCGACGCCGACCCGGAAATCGAGGCACGTCGGAACATTGTCGTGACGCCGTTCTGGATTGCCGGCGACCTGACGGATCGATTGGCGCACGCGCTCGCGCTGCGGTTGTCGGAACTGCCACAGTTGCCCGCGAAGTCAGGAATTGCAATCGATACGGGGACGGCGCCGGTCCTGCAGGATGTCTCGGCGGACTTCCGGTTTGAACGCGATGGAGAAGGGGCGCTGCTGCTGCGTGCCGACGGCGCGGCGCGCGGATTGTGCATCGACGAGGCCGGTGCCTTCGACGCGCTGAACAGGATGGCAGCCTGGTTCGTGGAAACCGGTGGCGGCAGGAGCGGGCGTATGCGGCGGCATGTCTCGCAGGCGCCCCTGCCGGGGAACTGGCAGCTTGCCGTGCCTGCAGATGGCGGTGACGTGCGTTCGCCGGGTCGCACGAAGGACGGAGTGGTTGTCGGCGTTCCCTTCGGCGCGATGTCGGTGGATGCATTCACCGGACTGCTTGCTGAAGCGGATCCTGGCTGGGTGCAGGTCATGCCACGAAGGTGCCTTTTCTTGGAGACGGACCGGACCGTGACGCATCCCGCCTTCATTCACGATCCGTCGGATTCCCTGCTGGACGTCGCCGCTTGCCCAGGCGCGCCTCGGTGTTCGCAGGCCACCGTGCCGACAAGGTCGGTCGCACGACAGCTGGCGGAGCGTGGTCTTGGGACGCTGCATGTGTCGGGCTGTTCCAAGGGCTGCGCGAAATCCGGGCCTGCCGACGTGACCTTGGTCGGGCGCGAAGGGACGTTCGATCTTGTCAGGAGCGGCTCGGTCGGCGACATCCCGGACCGAACCGGCGTTTCCGGGGCCGGACTCCTGGAGCTGTTGCACTGATGCCGCGCGGCTACGAAACAGACGGCGCCACGATTTATGCCCAGTCCTTCGCGACCATACGCGCGGAGGCGGACCTTGAACGCTTTGACGCGGACGAGGAACGGGTCGCAGTGCGGATGATTCATGCGTCGGGAATGGTCGAGCTCGCGGCATTCCTGCAGTTTTCCGCCGGCTTCGTCATCAGGGCCCGCGAGGCGCTGGATGCTGGAGCGCCGATACTCTGCGACGCCAGAATGGTCAGCGAAGGCGTGACGCGGGCGCGCCTTCCTGCTTCCAACGACGTGCTCTGCACGCTTCAGGATCCTTCGGTGCCGGACCTTGCGGCCGAGATCGGAAACACGCGCTCGGCCGCCGCGCTGGAGCTTTGGCGTCCCCGGCTGGAAGGAGCGCTCGTGGCGATCGGAAACGCCCCCACCGCGCTCTTTCACCTGCTGAACATGCTGGAGGATCCAGATTGCCCACGGCCCGCCGCGATCATCGGGTGCCCCGTTGGATTCGTCGGCGCCGCGGAATCGAAGGCGGCTCTCTGGAAGGATCGGCCGGTGCCCTGCTGCATCGTCAAGGGGCGATTGGGTGGAAGCGCCGTCACCGTGGCGGCCATCAACGCGATCGCGAGTTCCGCGGAATGAGGGGAACGGTCTACGGTGTCGGCCTGGGCCCCGGCGAACCTGAACTCATGAGCGCGAAGGCACTCAGGCTGCTGGCAAGTGCCCGCCACGTCGCGTTCTTTCGCAAGAAGGGGCGTGCAGGTCGCGCCCGGACGTTGGCCGGCGACCTGGTTCCGGCAGACGCGGTCGAATTCGCAATGGAGTATCCCCTGACGACGGAGGTCCCCCTGGAAGATCCGGGCTACAACCGGACCTTGGCGGAATTCTACGACGGCTGCACCGAGCACCTGGCCGCCATTGCCGGAGGCGGCGAGGACGTCGTCGTTCTCTGCGAGGGCGATCCGTTCTTCTACGGCTCCTTCATGCACCTGCATCAGCGCCTGAACGCCCGAGTGCCGGTCGAGGTCGTGCCGGGCATCCCTGGCATGGCGGCTGCCTGGACGGCGAGCGGCATGCCGATCGCCTGGGGCGACGATGTCCTCACCGTGCTGATGGGAACGCTCGAAGAAAATGCGCTCGTGCGGCACATGGAGGCCGCCGATGCATTGGTCGTGATGAAGGTGGGGCGCAACCTGCCGAAGGTCCGGACCGCGCTTGAACGGTCCGGGCGCGCGCAGCATGCCTGGATGATCGAATGCGCCGCGATGGCGGACCAGAAGGTCGCTCGGCTTGCCGACGTGCCGGCAGGCCATGTGCCTCCATATTTCACGATTGTCCTTGTGCACGGGCGGGGGCGACGGCCGTGACCGGGTGGGTTGCAGTTGCGGGCCTGGGGCCGGGAGGCGACGCCCTGATCACGCCCGAGGTCCAGGCGGCATTGGCGGAGGCGACCGACATTGTCGGATACTCCCGCTATGTCGACAGGGTTCCCGAGCGAGAGGGGCTTTGCCGGCACGCGTCCGAAAACAGGATGGAGGCCGAACGGTCGCGCCTGGCCTTGGAACTGGCCGAAAACGGCCGTCGCGTCGTCGTGGTTTCGTCAGGCGATCCGGGCGTGTTCGCGATGGCGTCCGCAATTTTCGAGGCGATGGAGGCCGGGCCGGGATCCTGGCGGGAGCTGGACGTCCGCGTTCTCCCCGGCATCACGGCAATGCTTGCCGCTTCCGCGCGGGCGGGCGCTCCGCTGGGCCATGACTTCTGCGCCATCAACCTCTCCGACAACCTCAAGCCCTGGGCCCTGATCGAAAAGAGGCTGCGGCTCGTGGTCGAGGGCGATTTCGCCTGCGCCCTGTACAATCCTCGCTCCAATGCCCGTCCAGACGGGTTCGCCCGCGTCCTGGAACTGCTGCGCGAGCTCTGCGAGCCTGGTCGCCTTGTCATATTCGCCCGTGCCGTGACGACTTCGGGCGAGACTGTCAGGTCCGTTCCGCTGGGCGAAGCGAATCCCGAGATGGCAGACATGCGGACCGTCGTGATCCTGGGATCGAGTCGCACCCGCAGGATCGAACGGAATGGACTGCCGCCGCTCGTCTACACGCCACGATCGGTGACGGAATGAGCGATCCAGTCCAGGACCTCTTCAACGGAGCCGACTTCGGGTCGTTGCGGCGGGTCGGGCCGGTCGATCATGAGGATCGGCAGGCCGAGTCCCCGGGCGGCATCGATCTTGGCGCGGGCGCCTTCGCCGCCGGCATTCCTGGATACCAGAAGATCGATCCCGTGCGTTTCCAGAAGGTCACGCTCTTCCGGCTCCGAAAACGGCCCCCGATCAATGATGACATCGTGATGTGGCAGCGCGGGGCTCTCCTTCGGGACGTCGACGAATCGCAGGAGATAGTGATGCTGCGGTGCGGTCTCGAAAACCGGAATTCTCGTTCGCCCGATGGCAAGGAAAATCCGTCTGGGCGTACGGCCAAGAGACCTGGCGGCTTCGGCCACGCTCGACACTCGGGTCCAGCGATCACCCGGGCCGGGCGTCCACGGCGGCCGCGCAAGCGCGATCATCGGCACGCCAGCGGCTGCACAGGCCGCGACAGCATTCCGGCTCATCTGCGCGGCGAACGGGTTGGTTGCATCGACCAGGTGCGAAACGGAATGGTCCTGGAGGTAGGCGGCCAGGCCCGCTGCGCCGCCAAATCCGCCGGTTCGGGTTGGCAGGGGCTGTGCGACGGGATTCGCAACGCGACCGGCATAGGAAAACGTGGCGCGCAGGCCCATGCCGGCGACGTGCGCCGCAAGGGCGCTCGCCTCGGCGGAGCCGCCCAGGATCAGGAGATTTGGCGCCATGTCTGAAGCTCGCTGGCTTACGATCATCGGTCTCGGAGAGGATGGACCGGAGGGCCTGCCGCCCGCAAGCCTGGAAGCGTTGCGTGCGGCGGAAGTGATCATGGGATCCGAAAGGCATCTGGCCTTGTTGGGTGACCGAGGTGCCGAACGGATCAAGTGGCCGATCCCGTTCGAGGACGGATTGCCGGTGCTTGAAGGCCTTCGGGGTCGCAGGGTGGCCGTGCTCGCGTCCGGCGACCCGTTCTGGTTTGGGGCGGGAAGCGTCGTTGCCCGGCGCTTCGCCGAGGGAGAGTGGCGCGCTCTTCCGGGTGCATCCGTGTTTTCGCTCGCGGCGGCGGGGCTGGGCTGGCCACTGGAGCGCGTGGCCTGCCTTGGACTCCACGCCGCGCCCTTTGCCCGGCTCAGGCAGCATCTGGCCTCCGGGCAACGCGTGATCGCCACGGTTCGCGACGGTGCGGCGGTTGGCGAACTGGCAGCCTATCTCGACGGTTTTGGTTTTGGCGAGACGCGGATGCATGTCCTTGAGGCTCTCGGAGGCCCGCGCGAACGATGCCGTGAAGTCACTGCTGGCGCCTATGCGCTCGAGGACGTGGTCCATCCGGTCGCGGTGGCGCTGGAAGTGGCGGGCTCGGGGGCAAGCCTGTCGACAGCCAGCGGGCAATCCGACGTGGTCTTCGAAAGCGACGGGCAGATCACCAAGCAGCCCATACGTGCGATGACGCTGGCTGCGCTCGCGCCACGGCCCGGGGAGCGGCTCTGGGACATCGGCTCGGGCTCGGGCTCGGTCGCGATCGAATGGCTTATGGCGCATGGCTCGACCCAGGCCGTCGCCATTGAAATGAGCGCCGGCCGCGCTGCGCGAATCCGGAAGAATGCCGAGGCGCTTGGCCAGGACCGGCTCGTGGTGGTCGAGGGTCAGGCCCCTGAATCGCTCAGCGGACTTGAAGTTCCGGACGCCGTGTTCATCGGCGGCGGCCTCGACCGTGGCCTTCTTGACTGGATCTGGGGCAGCCTTGCTCCAGGCACGCGGGTCGTGGCCAATGCAGTGACGCTGGAGACGACCGCGCTGCTGACCAAGGCGCAGGCCGAGTTCGGAGGCACGCTGACCAAGTTCGAACTGGCCGAAGCCGCTCCGGTCGGGCGGTTTCGGAGCTGGAAGACTGCCTATCCTGTCGTGCAGTGGTCCGTGGTTCGATGAATCGGTTGTTTCCGACTGTCGATCGATCCGCGGTTGCTGGAGCAGGGGCCGTGACCCGCAGAAAGGCGCGTGCTGAAGATTGCGTTCGTATGCAGAAAAGATGCTCGTAGAGCGAGTTCTTGTCAGAGTCCGTCAGTTTTCTGGAAGAATTGATCAAGTCCGAACATAGGCCGGGCATTCCTTGCTCAAGCTTGGAACGGATTCAGCAGATCCACGTCCAGTCCGGCGCCTCCTCCCCTGGCAGCGGGATTTCGGATGAATCTGATTGAGAGCACCGCAAAGTGCGGGGAAATTGCTGAAATTGGTCTGTGATGGCACGGTTGGGTCATGACCGCTTCACAGGACATCATGCAGATGAAGGTTCGACTTCTCGGGATCAGTCCGATGATCTGGCGGCGGGAGTTGGTGCCAGCGTCGATCAGCTTGCACGAGTTGCATGGCGTCTTGCAGGTGGCGATGGGGTGGGAAGGCGCCCACCTGTTCGCCTTTGACATCTACGGGGCAAAGTACGGCTCTTTCGAGCTGTCGATGGGCAATCTGCGGGTACCGCTGACGCAGTTCGGGTTTCGGAAGGACGACAAGCTCTCATACAATTACGATATGGGGGACGGTTGGGTGCATGAGATCCGCGCCGAGGGGTGCAGCACGTCCGACCCGAAGAAGTCCTGCCCTGTGTGCATTGGCGGCTCGGGTGCCTGGCCGTCTGGCCGCCTGAGGAGTGCGGCGGACCGCACGGACACCTGGACCGCCGGGACGAAGCTGATGGACATGATGCGTGGCGGGACATGGGGATCATGACGGATTTCCTCGAAGACATCGTGTCCGCGGAGGCGCCTGAAAGGCAAGTCTCCGACTTCCTGTCCGACGACGTTGAAGCCGCGATGGAACGGATGGTGGCACGCAAGCCGTTCGTGGAAGGGAAGTTTTCGCGTGGTGCCGTGAACGAACGGCTTCGCGCGGGAGACCATCGCGACTTGATGCACCAACAGGTGTTGTAGTGTTGCGGCGCAGGGGAAGCGGCCGGGAAGACCGGCGACCCTGACGCCGGATCAGCGGCAAGACTTGCGGAACAGTGATCGCAAACGGGGACACGATCTCGGCCATTGCCAGAGAGATGAAAACAAGCCGGCAGACCATCATGCGCGCGCGGGACGCATGGACATGTTCAGACGGGGAGGAAAACAGGCGATGAACATCGAGATCAAGGTTGCGATCACTGTGCCGGACGGCACGGTGCACACGGAAGACATCGGTACGCTTGCCAAGGGCTCCGAAACCATTGGCGAAATCGGCCTGTCCATCCGCGAGGGCAAGGACCTGCTCCTGAAGCTACAGCAGGAAGTCGTCGCGATGCAGTGCGCTGCGTTCTGCACGGAGCGATCCTGTTGCCCCAGCTGCGGGCGAAAACTGCGCGTCAAGGCGCGCGGCCAAATCCGGTACCGCGCGGTGTTCGGCGATGTCACTGTCGCCAGTCCCCGCTTCTGCCATTGCCCCTGCCAGGCAAACGTGGCCAGAACCTTCAGCCCGCTGACCGGACTCCTGCCCGATCATGTCGCGCCGGAACTGCTCTGGCTGGAAACGAAAAGGGCATCGCTGGTGTCGTTCGGGGTCACGGCGGACCTGCTGAAAGATGCATTGCCCATCGACCGACGGCTCGGTCCGGACGCCATCCGCAGACATTTGGGTCGCGTGGCCGCCCGGATGGAGACCGAACTCGCCGACGAGCGGTTCAGCTTCATCGAAACCAGCGCCCGACAGCGCGAACAGCTCCCCAACCCCGAAGGGCCGATGACGGTGGGAATGGATGGCGGCTACATCCGGTCACGTGAAGACGGCCTGTCGCATTTCGAGGTGACGGTCGGAAAGTCGATCCCCACGGATCGCCCAAGCCGCTACCTCGTCCTGGTCCAAAGCCATGACGACAAGCCAAGGCGCCGCTTGCATGAGATACTGAAGGATCAAGGCTGGCAGGAAAACCAGCCGGTGACGTTCATGACGGATGGTAGTGACACCGTCATCAACATGGCCCTGCACATGGCGCCGGCCTCTGAACACGTTCTCGATTGGTTCCACATCACCATGCGTATCACGGCCATGCAGCAATACGTCAAAGGGCTGGCGCACCACAATCCCGATGACGCCGAAGCCCTGTCACGCCGACTGCGCCAGATCAAGGGCTTCCTGTGGCACGGCAACCTGCATGACGGCCAGGCGGTCATCGAGGATCTGGCCATTGATCTGGATGACATCAAGACGGACTACGCCAGCATCAATGCCCTGCAGAAAGCCGCGGCTGGGTTCGAGACCTGCATCGCCAACAACAAGGCCATGATCCCGAACTATGCAAAGCGACGGCGCTATGGAGAGCGGGTCTCAACAGGCTTTGTCGAAAGCACCGTCAACACCATCGTCGGCAAGCGCCAGCAGATGCGTTGGTCAAGGCAAGGCGCCCACCTCTTGCTCCAGACCCGCTCCCGGACACTCGACGGAACCCTTCGGTGCAAATTCGAACAATGGCATCCCGGCATGAAGACAAACTCCGAAACCATCATGGCCGCTTGACTGCCCCGCACTTTGCGGTGCTCTCGATGTGGCACGGCTAGCAGTTGCGCCGCAGTGTAGCCAGTGGAAAACGAATGCCCGGAAAGACGGTCGTCAAGTGCCGCGTGGAATGGCCTTTACGCCTTCACCGAACGTTTGCATACATTTTTGACCTTACTTACATTATTGTAGGCACTTGATCTTTTTGACGTATAGTCGCAAAGTCTGTGAATTGCGACGATCTGCCGTTCGCTGGTTTGCTTCCATCACTGCGAAGGAGTGAAGCAACACAGCAATGTCGGGATTGTCGATGCAGATATGGAGGACACCACGTGAAAAACGTCAAAAAACTCTGCGCCCTTGCACTCTCCGCCTCCTGCGCCCTCGCAGGCCCCGCAATTGCTGAATGGCCAGAAAAGCCTGTGAAGATCATCGTTCCCTTCGGTGCCGGTGGCACGGCAGATACGATTCCGCGCACGTTCGAGAGAGCGATCAGCGAAAACGGCCTCTTGGACGAACCGATGACGATCCTCAATGTTGGCGGCCACTTCTCGGTTGGGTCCAGGCGAGTCATGGAGGCCGAACCCGACGGATACGAATTCCTGCTCATTCAACTTGCGTTGATGGGCGCAGAAGCCATGGGCGCAATCAACTTTGGCTGGCGTGACTTCGAGCCGGTCGCCCTGACGGGCCGATTCTGCAATCACATCTCCGTCAGTGCGGCTTCCGAGTACCAGACTCTTGAAGACTTGATGGAAGATGCTCGCGATGGCGGAGACCCTGTGCTCGCTGGCGTCAACATTGGCGGACAGAATCACATCACGATGATCTTGCTGGAAAATTCCGACCCTGATGCAAGCTTCCGGCATGTGCAAACCGGCGGCGGGACGAAGGTCTTCCCCGCGCTCGTAGGCGGGCACATAGATGTCGGAACGCAGACCACGCTTGAGATCGTCAACAATAGCCTAGGTGCTGACGGCAACCTGGCTCAGGACGCGCCGCTTCGGCCAATTGCCTTCACCGGCGCGGAGCGTGACCCGCGATTGCCAATGGTGCCAACGGCGGCCGAACAGGGATACGAGGTGATCTTCTGCCCGGACTTCTGGTGGCTTGCACCGAAAGGCACACCGCAGGAAGCAATTGACGGATTGGCCGATGTACTGCAGGCGGCAGCGGACACGCAGGTCGTGAAGGATCTCTACGAAAGCAAGGGATTGCTACCCACGTTCGCGCGTGATGACGAGTTTCGTGAGTATCTTGCCTGGATGTGGGATACCCTTGAAGAGCCTCTGGCATCCATCGAACTCAAGAATTGAACGAGGGCTAACTGGCCTACACGGGATGATCGTTCATGTCGCGCGGTCGGACAATTCTGGAGGTCTCGATCTCAGGCGCGTTCATGGGGATTGCACTGGCGGTCCTCATCGAAGTTCATGACTTGCCACCGGGGCTTATCGACCCGCTTGGATCGGCCCCGGTTCCGCAGTGGACCGCGACAATTCTGTTTCTGCTTAGCCTCGCGATGCTGGCACGAGTCCTCCTGTTGCCATCGACAGGTGAGGCTGGGGAAAGCAGCGAGGCTGAGGAAGACGAGGTCGTTGAGCGCCCCGGTGCAGCCGTGGGCGTCGTGGTCCTGACAACCCTATACGTTTTGGTGCTCGCCTCCCGCGCCGTCGGATTTAGTGTTCTGACAGCGTCGTTTGTGTTTTTGCTTGTCTTCCTGCTCAGCCGAGATCGTTCAAGGGCGCCATGGAAGGGCTTGCTGCTCGGCATACCGGTTGGCTTTGGATGCGAGTATCTCTTCACACAGGTTTTCGTGGTTGATCTGCCGACGTGGTGGTGAAGGAGTTGCACTTGCAATGATGGAAGCTCTAATGGCCGGCTTTGCGACGATTGCGTCGCCTTGGCCTTTCCTCTTCCTGCTAGCCGGCACGTTTCTCGGGGTGACCATTGGTGCGATACCCGGCCTGTCGGGCTCCATGCTGATCGCGCTGACATTGCCATTGACCTACTACATGGATGCTCTCACTGCCGTGTTGCTCATCATCGGAATGTACGTTGGCTCCGTTGCCGGCGGGCTGGTTTCGGCAACGCTCTTGCGAATGCCGGGGACGGCCGCGTCAGTGATGACGACGTTTGATGGCTATCCTATGGCGCGGTCTGGCCGACCAGGACACGCACTCGGGCTGGGAATTTCTGCATCTCTTGTAGGTGGACTGATTTCATGGGTGGTTCTGGCAACCATGGCTCAGCCGATTTCGATTTGGGCGACACGCTTTGGCCCATTCGAATACTTCACACTCATTCTATCCGCCCTCGTTCTGATCGCTGCCGTTAGCCAAGGCTCCATGCTGAAAGGCCTTATCGCAGGCGCCTTTGGCATCTTGGTGTCAATGCCTGGCATAGACCCGTCTTCCGGTCAGCCACGAATGACTTGGGACTGGTACATGCTGAACGGCGGATTGAAGCTCATGCCCGTTCTTTTGGGGGCATTTGTCGTCAGCCAGATTCTCAGAGACGTAATTGAGATCGATCGCAAGTTCAAACGCGTCGACTTGATCAAGGACAGCATCTTCATTTCGCTGCACGACTATCGCAGGCAGGCGGTAAACCTTATCAGATCCTCTGTCATTGGAACCGTGATCGGCATACTCCCAGGAGTGGGCGCAAACATCGGATCCGTTGTTTCCTACACCGCCGCAAAGAATTCTTCGAGGGAGCCCGAACTGTTTGGGCGCGGACATGATGACGGAATTGTCGCTTCGGAGGCGGCAAACAACGCCACGGTCGGAGGCGCCTTGATACCGCTCATTGCTATGGGAATTCCGGGAAGTGTCATCGATGTCTTCCTGATTGCCGCATTGATGATCCACTCGATTCAGCCGGGGCCGTATCTCTTTCTCAACAACGCAGACATCGTGTGGGCCATGATCGCAGCCTGCCTTGTCGCGAACCTGATGATGTTTGCCATCATGGTTTCGGGTGCAGCGTATATGTCTCGGCTGATGTATCTGCCTCGTGCCTATTTGCTGCCGGTCGTGCTGAGCTTCTGCATTGTGGGGGCTTACGGGCTAGACAACACAATGTTCGATGTATGGGTCATGTTGGCATTTGGCGTGATTGGGTTCTTCATGGAACGCGTGTCTATTCCGCTTGGACCGTTTATCATTGGGTTCATTCTAGCGCCGTTGGCAGAAGTGAATCTTCGAAGTGGCCTCAGCGCAACCGCCGGCGACATAACGCCCATTTTCACGCGGCCGTTGTCTCTGACATTCCTGATACTGACGGTCGTCCTTTTGGTCATGCCGATTTTGGGCAAATTCAGGCGACGCCGCACAAATGCACGGACGTAGGGACTGGGTGGGCCTCATCGCATGATTTGTACGCTGGATCACCTTAAGGAAGAACGGAGCGTGAACACCTTGCGGCGGACCTTCATGCCGGCATTCTCATCGAAGCAAGGTTCAGCGGCCGGAATTCCGTCCGCATGCTGTCGTCGTCGGCATCCCAGCTGTAGTCTCCGGTCAGGTTGATGTGCAGCCAGCCCAGCGGGCAGATCATCGGACTGATCCCGAAAAGTCGAACCTTCAGCTGCATGATGTCCTGTGACGCGGCCATGACCCAAACGTGCCATCACGGACCAAATTCAGCAATTGCCCCGCACTTTGCGTTGCTCTCAATCTGATTGCACGACTTGGGCAGTTGCCTGTGGGCCGGACGCTGAAATGATTGCGCGGCCATTGTGCGGCCTTTGCCCGATTGGGTCCGTCACACCGATCGTGGCGTCCAGTACGCTGCGCTCCGGCACAGGCGCATCATGACTCAACGGCGCCTTGTCGGGTCCATGAGCCGGCGCGGCAACCCCTATGACAATGCCCAGGCCGAGAGCTTCCTGAAGACCCTGAAAGTCGAGAGGGTCTGCGTCGGCGACCGCGAGACCTTCGAGGACGTCGCAGCCGACTTGCCACGCTTCATTGAAGGCGTCTGCAACGCCACGCGCCTGCATTCGGCGCCCGGATGTCTGAGCCCGAACAGGCTCGAGGAGATGAACGCCCCGGATGAGTCAAAAAGTGCAGGCTGAACTGTCCAGCCATAAGGGCGCACTCCATGTTTCCAAGGCAAAGAAAAGACGCTTTGGGCGCTGACCCCGGCTCCTGGGGCGGGAATCTCAGCCGCAGGAACTGGGCAGGCGCGACAGGATGCACCATCATGCTTCCAAAGCGGCAAGGCCCCGGAGGCGGACCGCGTGACCTCCTCGCCGCAGGCGGAGCACGAGCGGGTCGAGCGCCACGAGATCTGGGTTTCCAGGGATCCGGTGTACAGGATCCGCTTCCCGCAGGGCTTGCAGGCTTCCATGATCAGGCGAAGCGTCCGTCAATTTCGTTGTGCGCGGAACGGAGAACTCGCCAGCATCGGCAAGCCGAGTGTCGAGATCGTCTACGGCAGCCCAAGCCAACTCAGGAGACCGCCGACGCTGAAGCGCTCCTGGGCTTCAGCCCCGCGCACCGGTCAAGGGAGCGCGCCTACCGGACCCTTGACGACGCCGTGACGTGGAACGCGGACAGGTGCCGGATGCGCAGCGGGCATGGCTCGGAGAACCTCAACTGCTGCAGAAGGCCGACGACAAGTCTCGTCCTCGGGCACGGCAAACCGGTCGTGTCGATGATCAGGAACCTGAACCGGAAACCCAGACGCGTGCTTGGCTGGCTCAACCTCGGCCGGAACACGCAGCCCCGCAAGGTTTTCGCTGCGCAGCCCCGCAATCGACCGCCCACACAAGGACGGCGGGACCCGCCTGGCGTCGGCAGGCAGGCCGATCGGCATGTCCACTATCAGCAACAGAGTGGACGAGGTCGGGGCGGAGCCACGGAAACGCCGTAACGGCCGAATCTGGTGCGGGAAGAGCTGCCGGCCCGCCGAACGGTTTCGTCAAGGTCCGCAATGACAGGATCAGGCGTGGCAAAGGCAACAGGGCGAATTTTTTCTGTGAGTGATCGGCCTTTCCTGCAAGGCTTGTCCTGAACCGGGTGGACAACCCCGCTCAAGTCGTCCATGACGGCGCCTGACGAAGGCGAATCAGGGGCCGCAATGGATCTCTCGAAGCTGAACGTGACGCCGGTGGCGCGGGACGAGGAGCCGCGCTTCCGCGCGCTCATGGACGAGCAGCACTATCTCGGCGCGCCGTCGAAGATCGGCCAGACGGTCTGGTATGCGGCCGACGACGGCAGCGGCGAATGGCCGGCGCTGGCCGCCTTCTCGGCGGCGGCGCTCAAGTGCGGCGCGCGCGACGCGTGGATCGGATGGTGCCGGCGCGAGCAGTTCGGGCGGCTGCACCTGATCGCCAACAACGTGCGGCTGCTCCTTCGGGGACGCCGGCCGAACCTCGGCTCGCGGTTCCTGGCCCTCTGCGCCCGGCGCATCAGCGCCGACTGGCAGGCGCGCCATCATCATCCGCTGCTGCTCCTGGAGACGTTCGTGGATCCGGACCGCTTCCACGGGACGGTCTACCTTGCCGCCAACTGGACGCCGGTCGGCGAGACCCGGGGCTACCGCCGCCGCCGCGACGGATACGTCGCCGGATCGACCCCGAAGCGGGTCCTGCTGCTGCCGCTCGACCGCAACGCACGGAGCCTGCTCCGAGCGCCCAGGCTGGCGACGGAGCACCAACTGCATGGAGCCGAGAAGATGAAGAAGATGAACGTGGCCGAGGCGGCCGGAATCCTGGCCTGCTTCAAGGGCGCCGTGGACGACCCCCGCGAGGCCGGCGGGCTCCGCCACCGCATCGAGTCCCTGCTGGCGCTCTGCACCGCCGCCACGCTATGCGGGGCGACGGGATGGAAGGCGATCCACGAATGGATCCAGAGCCTCAGCCCGGCGATGCTGGACCACTTCAGGTGCCGCAAGATCGACGGCGTGCACGAGCGGCCGAGCATCTACTGCATCCGCAACATCATGATCAAGGTCGACCCCGACCAGCTTGCCCGGGCCACGGCCCGCTTCTGCCGGGAGCATGGGTGGGACCAGGGCGCGGGCATCGCCGTCGACGGCAAGACGATCTGCGGCGCGGTCGACGACGAGGGGCGCCAGACGCACGTGCTCGGGGCCGGCACCCATGGCGCCTCCGCCCCGCTGGCTCAAAAAAAACCGTTCTGACCACCGACGACGACGAGGAGAAGGCCACCAACGAGATCGGCGTCTTCATCCCGACCATGGACCTGGTCCCGGACATCGCCGGACGCACCGTCACCGCCGACGCGCTTCTCACCCAGACCGCGATCTCCGCCTGCCTGCGCGGCCGGGACGCCCACTTCGTGTTCGTCGCCAAGGGCAACCAGAAGAACCTGCTCAAGGAGATCAGGGGCCACTTCGGTTCGCAATGCCCGAGGGAGGCCGACTTCGCGACCCGCTCGTCGCAGCCGGAGCACGGGCGGATCGAGCAGCGCGAGATCTGGGTCTCCACGGATCCGGTGCACAGGATCTCCTTCCCGTGGGTCGAGCAGGTCTTCATGATCAAGCGGACCGTCCGGGAATATCGTTGCGCCCGGAACGGAAAGCCCGCCACGCTCGGCAAGCCGAGCGTCGAGATCGTCTACGGCATCACGAGCCACACGCCGGAGACCGCCGGCGCCGAGGCCCTTCTTGCCTTCAACCGCGCGCACTGGTCGTGCGAGCGCGTCCACCGGATCCTCGACGACGCAGCGACGTGGAACGAGGACAGGTGCCGGGTCCGCAGCGGGCACGGCCCGGAGAACCTTAGCTGCCTCAGGAGATTGGCGATCGGCCTCATCCTCGGGCGCGGCAGGCCGGTCGCGCCGACGATCAGGAACCTGAACCGGAACCCGCGCCTCGTGCTCGACTGGCTCAGGCTCAGCCGGAACACGCAGCCACGCGCGAAGCTCGCCGCGTAGCCCCGCAACCGGCCACTCCGGACCAGGTCGAAAGAACCTGCCTGGCAGCGCCAGGCGGGCCAGTCGGCATGCCCGCAATCACGCGCAGGGCGGGGAAAGCGAGGGCCAGGTCACGGAATTGCCGCCGAAACAGCCGAATCCGGTGCAGGATGAGTTGCCGACCCGGCAAACGGCCTTGTCAAGGGCCAAGGAGAAAAAATCCGCCGTGGCAAAGGCAAAGACACGTCTTCCGTGACATCGTACTATCTGCTATGCAGGAAAGTCGGAGGCCAAGGCCTTCATTGCGATGGGAGGGCTTGCATGGCCGATGGTTCGTTCATTGATGTGACTGCCGCGGATGGCGGCACGTTCAAGGCATACATGGCAAAGCCGGAAAGGGGCTCGGGTCCCGGTCTGGTGCTCTTGCAGGAGATCTTCGGGATCAACGCCTACATGCGGTCGATGGCGGAACACTTCGCCGAAGAGGGTTATGTCGTGCTGGTGCCGGACCTCTTCTGGCGGATGGAGCCGGATGTGTGCCTTGGTTACTCTGAGGAGGACTTCGGCAAGGCCTTCGGCTTCTACCAGCAATTCGACGTGGACCAGGGCATCAAGGATGTCGGCGACACGATTGCCCATATGCGCCGGATGGACGAGGTCGCAGGCAAGGTCGGCGCGCTGGGCTACTGCCTGGGCGGCAAGCTCGCCTATCTGACGGCGGCGCGGACGGATGTGGACTGCGCGGTGTCCTACTACGGCGTCGCCATCGAGGAGAGCCTCGACGAGGGCAGGAACATCACCTGCCCGATGGTCTTCCACACCGCCGAACTCGACAAGTTCGCTCCGCCCGAGGCCGTTGCAAAGACAAAGGAAGCCTTTGCCCACCGCCCCGATTTCGAGTTCTACGACTACGCGGGCGTCGACCACGCCTTTGCCACCCATGGCCGCGACAGCTTCGACAAGCCATCGACCATGATGGCCTATTCGCGTACGCTGACGCTGCTGCGCAAGGTGCTGGGGCCGATCCATGACCTCAGCCACCTGTGGGACATGCACTGCTATCACGAGTTCGCCACACGCGACGTTCATGAGACCATGAAGACAATGGTGGCCGAGCCCTACGTCAACCACATCCCGACGATGACGGGCGGGGTGGGCTACAAGCACCTGGCGCGCTTCTACAAGCACCACTTCGTCGACGCCAACCCCGACGACACCAAGCTGATCCCTATTTCGCGCACGATCGGCACCGACCGGTTGGTTGATGAGATGCTCTTTTGCTTCACCCATGACCGTGAGATCGACTGGATGCTGCCGGGCGTCGCGCCGACCGGAAAATACGTGGAGATCCCGCTTGTCGCGATCGTGAACTTCCGTGGCGAAAAGCTCTATCACGAGCATATCTACTGGGACCAGGCCTCGGTGCTGGTGCAGATCGGCGTGCTTGATCCAGCGGGCCTGCCCGTGGCAGGCCGGGAAACCGCGAAAAAGCTGGTGGACGAGACCCTGCCATCAAATGAACTGATGGCGAATTGGGCCTCGAGCGAAGGCAAGCCAATCTAGACAACGAAGAACTTCAGGGAGATGAACATGAAGAAGCTGTTGGGCCCTTTGGCCGGCACGGCGCTGGCGGCGAATGTCGCCTTTGCTGACGACTCTACGCTTACGATAGCCTATAACGTGTCGCTGCCGTCCTGGGACGGCACCGTGGGAGTCTCGGCGGTGAACCCCACGATCCAGTCGATCTACAAGTCGGTCTTTGACCAGTACATCGACCAGAACCCGGATCTGTCCTTCCGCCCCGGGCTCTTGACCGAGTGGGGCTGGAACGAGGACCGCTCGAAGGTCTTCATGGAGGTGCGCGATGGCGCGTCCTGGCACAACGGCGATCCGGTGACGCCTTCTGATGTTGTATGGTCGCTGGAGCGTGCAGGCAAGGAAGAGACCGGCAATCCGATCCAGTTCCTGTGGTCGACGATCGGGAACTTCACCGTGGACGGAAACCGGATCGAGGCGGACGTGCTGCGTTTTGACCCCACGATCTTCAAGTGGATGGCGTTCCTGACCGCTTACGTGCTGCCCAAGGATTACTACGCCGAGGTCGGCGCGGAGGGCTTTGAAAGGGCACCCATCGGCTCCGGCCCTTACATGGTCGACGAGTACGTGGCGAACTCATTCGTTCGGCTTAAGCGCTATGACGGGTACTGGGGCGACGCGCCCGAGTTCGAGACCGTGATCTTCAAGTTCCTCCCCGACGCCTCTGCCCGCGTGGCCGAGGTCGAGACTGGCGCGTCTGACATCACCCTGGAGATCCCATACGAGGAGTACGACCGCCTCGCAGCCAAGGACGGGCTGAACGGGGTGACCACGCCAGTCTCCGACATCGGCATGATCTTCATCAACGACGTGGGCGTGATGGAGGACGCAAACGTCCGCAAGGCCGCCGCCCATGCGATCAACAAGGACCTGATCGTGGACCGGCTCTTGCGCGGCTATGGCGTGCCCATCGACACGTTGCAGGCGCCGGAATACGCGGCCTTCACGGCGGAAACGACCGTGGCATATGACCCCGAAAGGTCCAGGGAACTGCTGGCGGCGTCTGGATATTCCCCAGACAATCCGGTGAAGTTCAAGATCCAGACCACCCGCGGCTTCAAGCCCAAGGATTACGAGATGATCCAGGCGGTCACGGGAATGTGGAAACGTGTAGGCATCGAGGCCGAAATCGAGGTCTACGAAATTGCCAAGCATTTCGATCTGCGGGCCCGCGACGCCTTGGCGCCGGCGGCCTTCTACAACTGGGGCAACTCGATCGGTGACCCTTCGACCTCGACCGGGTTCTCGATGTTCGGTCCCTCGCCGCATTCGACCTGGGACACCGATGACGTGGACGCGATGATCGGGCCGCTCTGGGGCGAGGAAGACGAGGACGCCCGTATCGCTGGCTACCAAAAGGTCGATGCCTACATCGCCGAGAACGCGATGGTGATCCCGCTCTTGCAGTTCGTTCAGCCGATCATCTACCGCGACGGGCTGTCTGTCACGCCGCACGTGGCGAACTTCCTGTTGCCTCAGAACGTCCGCAGCAACTAAGCTCGACTTTGTCCCGGGCCCGGCCCGGGACCTCGCCAGACAAAAGGCTGAGGTCCAGGCTCAAGCCCGGGACCGGTGACTCTGCGCTCTGAAATGGCCCGTTTGCTCGTCACGCTTGGCTCGATTTTCCTGACGCTTCTTGGGGTGTCGGTGGTGATCTTCGTGATCTTGCGGCTGGTGCCCGGAGACCCGATCTCGATGATGCTGCCACCTGGCGCGACGGACGAGGTGCGGGCCAATCTTGAGCGGCTCTACGGGTTCGACAAGTCAATTCCCGCACAATACGTGATCTGGCTGCGCAACGTCGCGTGGCTTGATTTCGGGATGTCGACGCAGTTCCGCTTGCCGGTGATGGAGATCATCCTCGACCGTCTGCCGGCCACGCTGGAACTGGTGCTGCTGGCGAGCCTCATCGCCGTGGCGCTGGCCTTCGCCTTCTCTATCCTGGCGGTCTGGCTGCAAGTGGACAGCGCGACGCTGGCCATCGATGGGCTGGCGGGGCTGGCGCAGGCGATCCCTGATTTCCTCTGGGCACTGATCTTCATCCTGACGGTGACGCTCTTTGCGCCGATGATGCCAATCTCAGGCCGGTTCGACCCACGAACGGCGCAGGACTTCGCCACGAATTTCTACCTCTTGGAGTCGCTGGTCACGTTCCGCCTTGACGCTTTCGCCGAGCTTGTTCGTTACGCGATCCTGCCCGCGCTGGCCCTTGGCTTGCCTTTGGCGGCGGGCATCACCCGGGTGCTGAAAGGCGCGCTGGAAGAGGCGATGGCGCAGGACTACGTGATGCTCGCCCAAACCAAAGGCAAGAGCAGGCTTGCCATCGTCATAGGCGAAGCCCTGCGCAACGCCATGATCCCGACCATCGCGCTCACCTCGGTGCAGGTGACATTCCTAATCGGCGGCACAGTGCTTATCGAACGGCAGTTTTCTTGGCCCGGCATCGGCTCCACTGCGATTTCTGCGGTCATCAACCGCGACCTTCCGCTGATCCAGGGGATCGTGCTGGTCTTTGCGCTGATCTTCATCTTGATCAACCTGGCCAGCAATGAACTGTACCGCGCCGCCGATCCCCGTCTGAGGACGCCGCGATGAGCAGTGTTGAGAGCCTTGCCCTGGAGAAAGGTCGTGGAGGCGCCGGTACCGGGTTGGAGCGCTCGAGCGAGAAGATCTCCCTCCTGCGGATGGTTTTTGGCTGCGTGGCAATCGGAGCTTTGCTGACCGCGGCTCTTTTTGCGCCTTGGATCGCGCCGCATGACCCGACGCTGGACGATCTCTTTCTGATCAACATGCCACCGGCCTGGCTAAACGATGATCTGGTACATTTCGGCATCGAGAACGCCTGGGCCTACCCGCTGGGCACCGACAGTTTGGGGCGTGATGTGGCCTCGCGGCTGATTTACGGCGCGCGATTGGCGGTGATCGTGGGCGTGTCGGTGGCCTGCCTCGCAGCGCTGGCCGGGGTGGTCCTGGGCGCGCTGGCAGGGTTCTATGGCGGCTGGATCGACAACGTCATCAGCCGGATCGTGGATGTGTGGCTGTCTTTCCCTCCCGTTCTGCTGTCGATCATCCTGGTGGCGATGCTGGGCACGACATTGACATCGGTGATCATCGTGGTGGCGGTGATCGACTGGACGCGGTTTGCCCGCGTTGTGCGCGCCGACGTCCTGCAGCAACGCAGCCGAGACTACATCGACGCCGCTCGCATCACAGGCGGCAGTGACGCGTCGATCCTGGTGCGAGAGGTGCTGCCCAACGTGCTGCCGTTGCTGGTCACGCTTTTCTTCTTCGAGATCGGCATCGCGGTCACGGTTGAGACAATCCTCAGCTTCGTCTCGCTCTCGGTGTCCTCTGGTGCGGCGACTTGGGGCGACATGATTGCCGAGGGCCGCCGGGTCATCAACGAGGCCTGGTGGGTCATGGCCTTCCCCGTGAGCGCGCTGGTGATCACGATTCTTGGGCTGAACGCAATGGGCGACGCACTGCGGTTCTACCTCGACCCGGTTCTGCGCAAATGAGCCTTTTGCAGGTCGATAGCCTGTCGCTTGGCCTGCGCGGCACACCCTTGTTGCGCCGGGTCGACCTGACAATCGAGGCCTCTGAGATCGCGGGCGTCGTGGGCGAGAGCGGCGCTGGCAAGTCGATGTTGGGCAAGGCGATCTTGGGAGTCTTGCCCCGTGATGTCATTGTAACGGGCGGCGCGATCAGGCTCGATGGAACGGACCTGTTGTCACTTCGTCCGCGCGCCCGCCGTGCATTCCTGAAACGCGACCTGGCGCTGATCCCGCAGGACCCGTTGAGCGCGCTGAACCCCTGCAGGACGATCTCCGCGCAGCTTGCGGAGGTGCTGCCCAAAGGCACGGCCGACGCCAAGATGGAAGTCATCCGCTGGCTTGACGCAGTGCGGATCCCTTCGGCGACCAAGGTTGCCAGGTCTTTCCCGCATGTGCTCTCGGGCGGCATGCGCCAGCGTGCGCTCATCGCAGCGGCCTTCGCCTCGCGTCCCAAGCTCGTGATCGCCGACGAACCCACCACCGCGCTGGATGTCACGGTGCAGAAGGACGTCCTGCACCTGATCCGAGAGCTGCAGCACGAAACCGGCGTGGGGCTGATGTTTGTCACTCATGATCTCTGCGTGGTGGCCAAGATCTGCCATTCCGTGACAGTGATGCATGGCGGACGGGTGATCGAGCAGGCCGCGTGCACCGATCTCATCAACAGGCCCGCCCACGCCTATTCGCAAGCGCTCCTGGCGGCCACACCGCGCCCGGACCAGGCGGGGCAGGGGCTCAAACCGGTGCCGGCTGCCTTGATCGATCGCATGATTTCGGAGGCCCGCGATGGTTGAGCCGCTCCTGGAGGCGCGAGGGCTCGGGGTCCGTCTGGGCATGCGCCGCCGCCTCCTGCGCAAGGATGACAAGGGCTATCCCATCTTGTCGAACATCAATTTCATGATGCAGCCGGGCGAGATCCTGGCGTTGGTGGGCGAGAGCGGTTCAGGCAAGACCACATTGGGCCGGGCCATCGCAGGGTTGACCCAGATCCAGGCCGGAAGCCTTCTGTTCCAGGGCCAACCCATCGTCGACCCGGGCAATGTTGCCACGATCCGCACCAAGGACCGTGCCTGGTACCCGCGCTGGCGGGCGTACCGCAAGGACATCCAGATGATCTTTCAGGATCCGCTGTCGTCGCTGAACCCGCGCCGCTCGATCAGGCAGACGCTTGATGTGCCGCTGCGGAACTTTGGCACGGCGACCACCGCGGACGAACTGCTCGATCAGGTGGGGCTCGCGTCTGAGTTCATGGGTCTCTACCCTCATCGCATCTCGGGCGGACAACGCCAGCGGGTGGGCATCGCGCGGGCGCTGGCGGGCGCGCCGAAGCTCATCATCGCCGACGAGGTTGTCTCGGGCCTCGATGTCTCCAGTCAGGCGCGCATCCTTCGGTTGCTTCTGGACCTGCGCGACCAGCGGGGCCTGTCGGTCCTCTTTATCACCCATGACCTGGCCGTGGTACGCTCGCTCGCTGACCGGGTGCTGGTAATGGAGCGCGGCAAGATCCGCGAGGACGGCCCCGTTAGGCAGGTGTTCGAAACCCCGAGCCACAGCTATACCAGGAAACTGCTGCGCGCCGCGCCGTCGCCGGATTGCGACCCCGACTGGCTCGCAGAAACTGCGAAAGGACCTTTTGCCATGGAAATCGAAAAAGCCACCGTCTTCGTTACTGGGGCAAATCGCGGTATCGGTGCCCGTTACGTCGAGGCGCTCTTGTCGCGCGGCGCGGCAAAGGTCTATGCCGCTGCACGAGATGTGGCGGTGCTGCCTGACGACCCCCGCGTGGTCAAGGTTGCGCTTGATATCACCGACGCCGAAGGAGTGGCCAAGGCCGCGGCCGAAGCCAGTGACGTGACGCTCTTGATCAACAATGCCGGTTTCAACAGCAATACCGGCGCACTGAAGAATCCCCATATGGAAGACGCCCGCCGCGAAATGGAGGTGAACTACTTCGGCACGCTTTCCATGATCCGCGCCTTCGCGCCGGTGCTCAAGGCCAACGGCGGTGGCGCGATTGTCAATATGCTGTCGATCCTTAGCCGGGTCGCACTTCCAATGATGGGCACGCTCTGTGCGTCGAAGGCAGCGAGCCTGAGCATGACCCAGGCAGTTCGGGCAGAGCTGAAGGTGCAAGGAACGAAAGTGTTCGCAGTCATGCCCGGTGCGGTGGACACCGACATGAGCAAAGACTTTCCGCCGCCCAAGCTCGATCCGGATGATGTGGTGCGCGCCGCGCTCAACGGGTTGGAGACGGGCGACGAGGACGACATTTATCCCGGCGACATGGCACAAGGATTGCGTGCGGGACTGGAACACGACCCAAAGGAGGTAGAGGCAGAGTTGGCAAGCTACCTGCCTTGACGCCTTTGGCTTGTGACCTGTCCCCACGAAACTTTCCTCCTGCCTTTGTAGAGTTTGCTCACCCTTCCGAAGGAGCAAACAGGTGCGCAAGACATCTGAGGCGTAGCGCTCGTTTGTCCGATCAGGGGTCGACTACGTCGATGAAGGCGCTTGAAAGATCGCGCATGTCCGAGACGCAATTCTTGCGAAGATCTAGCGCCAAGGGGTTGATTTCAAATGCCTAAGGGCGACCTCCGAAGTACCAAGAAAATCATGCGTTTGGCCCTGGGTCGCTGCTGCGCGCAAATCTCGAGACCATCAGGATTGAGGAGGAGGGCAATGCCTTTTTGGCAGTCGGCCGTGTTCTGCCGTCCCCGGCCCCGACACTGTCTCGCCGAAACTGCGCCCGGATCGCAAGAACCTGACGCTTGCCCGTTCGAACCCCTCGTGTTGAGGCAGCGATTCCGTCAACAGGCGCGCGCATCGCAGACCAGCGGTTGTCATCCAGCGCAATGACGGCATTGGACAGCGGCGCCTGCTCGCGGGTCATTGGCTTGTCGGTCGCAGGCAGGACCGTGAACACGGGGTCGTGCGCGCGAGAAACTCGCTGTCTGTGAGCGATCTCCAGTTGCGGAACATGGCGCCCTCGACAGGTGCGACGTCAAGCGCTTCCTGCAGGGGTCGTCTCAGGCGAGGGGACACAACCTGATCAAGAAGCGCCTTCATTCAGGCCAGGCGCCAACTCCGGGACTGTCGGCAGGACGAACGGGGGATCAGCCGCAAAGGGAGAGGCACGCGGCACGAAGCACGGCGGCAGCGGCACCCCGGTGATTCTCAAGTTCGCGGACGAACTCGTCCGGCAACCCTTCGTTGGCGAGCCAGTCGATCATCTGCCGGCCGTGAAGGCGGGTGCCCTGAAGCAGGGAGTGCCGCCCGTTCGGCGCAGGGCCGCCCGTACAACCTGTGCCAAGGTCGCGGGCCGGCCTGTTCGCGATGTGGCAAGGATCTTCATCGGGTGCGCACGGTCAGGCCGTTTTCGGGTTCGGTTGCGGGCGGCTTCCGACGGGTGCGCTCGTGGCGCCAGCGAATCCTTGATCCCTTGCGTCATCAAGATCCTTGTCGATGCTGTTCTTGGCGATCGCTTCAATTTGGGAGAGACGTGCACCGCCAGGAAGCGGTTGCCGGATGAAGGATCGGGAGACAAACGCCCCGGCGATCGGCAGGGGCCGCATCGGAAATTGCCGGCAAGGCAGCGATGGTCACTGCCGGCCAGGTCCGCCTGCCCGACGACGATCGATTCATGCTTCATCAATTCTCGTTCGCACCTTCCATGCATCGCCAAGTGCTGCACCTAAGGGCAAGATTGGCTGAAGCTGGCAATGCGATCGGTGGTGGCAGCCTCATTGCATTCAACGAACTGTCGCATGTCATTCGCAAGTGGGAGATCGGGCATGTGTCGCGCATCGCACCAGTCTCGATCGACCGAACGGGCCTCCGGATTGCTCGGCGTCGCGCCACGGTTGTGAGCCCGAGTTGCCAAAGTCGGGAGCACGGCTATTGTGCACAGGAAGAGGGAGACGCTTGGCATGAACGTTCAGACGAGACCGACTGACAGGTCGCATCGCAAGGCGACCTACCAGGACGTGCTGGATGCACCGCCCCACATGGTGGCCGAAGTGCTCGCTGGCACGCTTCACACGCATCCGAGGCCTGCCGCGCGGCACGCTTGGGCGAGTTCACGTCTTGGCGGGCGACTGGACGGGTCATTCAATCCAGGGGCTGGAGGCCCCGGCGGGTGGTGGATCGTCTTCGAACCGGAACTGCACCTAGGCGACGACATCGTGGTGCCGGACCTGGCCGGCTGGAGGCACGAGACGATGCCCGAGTACCCGGATGCGGCCTATTTCGACATCGCGCCCGACTGGGCCTGCGAGGTGCTGTCACCCTCGACCCGCCGGATCGATCAGAACGAGAAGCGGACGATCTACGCCCGGGAGGGCGTCTCGCACCTCTGGTTCGTGGATCCCGTCTCGAAGACGCTTGAAGCATTCGAACTCCGCGACGGTCACTGGGTGCTGCTGGTCACGCTGGCGGACGACGCGCCGGTGTCGTTGCCACCCTTCGAGGCCATAAGCTTTCCGCTGGACGCGCTCTGGCCCGATGGCGCTGCCGCCGACGGCGGCGGGTCCGGCTAGCGACTCGGGCGACGGCGGCCACGGAACACGTCCATGGGACTTGGCGGACGGGCCATGAAACACGATTGACGGAGGTCCGGAGCATTGAGAAATCTGAACGCAACGACGTCGCCAGGGCGATCAAGCTCGACAGTGCGCTCAAGGGCCTGAAGTGACGGTGCATTTCATTGGGGCCGGACCCGGAGCAGCCGACCTGATCACGTTGCGCGGCCGTGACCTGGTCTCCTCGTGCCCGGTGTGCATCTACGCGGGGTCGCTCGTGCCAGAGGAGATCCTGTCGCATTGCCCGAAGGGCGCGCGGATCGTGAATTCCGCGCCGCTAGATCTCGATGCGATCATCGCCGAGTGCCGCGCGGCACATGAAGCCGGGCAGGACGTGGCACGCCTCCATTCCGGCGACCCTTCGGTCTGGTCCGCCATGGGCGAGCAGATGGACAGGCTCCGGGAGGAGGGCATCCCCGTGTCGGTCACGCCCGGCGTGCCGGCATTCGCGGCGGCGGCTGCCACGCTTGGAGCGGAGCTGACCTTGCCGGAAGTTGCCCAGTCCGTTGTCCTGACACGCACGTCCGGGCGCGCTTCCGCCATGCCCTCGCGCGAGACGCTAGCGGGATTCGCGGCCACTGGCGCGACGCTCGCAATCCACCTTTCGGTTCACCGCCTTTCGGAGGTCGTGGCGGAACTGCTGCCCTTCTACGGTGAGGACTGCCCCGTGGCCGTGGTCTTTCGGGCGAGCTGGCCCGACGAGAGAATCATCCGCGGCACCCTCGCCACGATCGTGGGAGAGATGGACGAGGGCATATCCCGGACGGCGCTGATTCTGGTCGGCGCGGCGCTTGGCGGCGGTTCGGGAGAGCGGAGCGCGCTGTATTCGCCCGACTATGATCGGCGTTTCAGGCCGCACGTGGCGGCAGAATCCCGGCCCGATGGATCGTGCCTGGAACGGAACGGTTCCACTCCTTAACTGGAGATCTCGCAGGCGATCTCGCCCCTCTTTTCGGAAGGCAGCGCGGACAGCGCCCGTTCGAAGGACGCACCTTCACGCTCGGCCGCGGTGCACAGATCGTGGAGATCACGCGAAACGAAGTCACCGTTTCCATACATGCGCAGGACGAGTTTCCGGGCAAGGACTTCCGCCACGGGTTCGAGCGGCAAACCGAACCGCGCCGCCCGCTCCACTCCGGTCCCGGTGTCCAGCACGGGCTCCGTTGTCGAAATGCTGAACTCGCCTTCCGGAAGGATTCCGTTCAACCATCCCTGGGCAATCCTGATGTTTCCTGCACCGGCCTCTCGACGGCCAGGGTCCTGACATCCATTCCGGCGCGGCGAAAAAGGTCCGGCGCGACGCACAGGTCGATGTCCGTGCTTCGCCGGTGACGCCAGCGCGCCGCCAGGGCCGTCCCTCCCCCGATCCGGACATCATCCCTGTTCCATATCCTCAGAAGGGGCGGGCCGAGACGCTCCAGGATGGCATCGGCCGGTGGCTTGATCGCGAAACCTGTCATTCCTCCCCGCCGGGAACGACGCCAACCCATCCTTGGGGTCGGACCGCGAACTGGTTCAGCCACCGCGAAAGGGCCCCGCGTTCCAGGCCGCAGTCGTGCACGGCCCGCGCGACGTGCCAGCCGCTGATGGCGTCCTTGCGTCGGAGCTGCGGATAGTCGTGCTCGCGAACGTCCTCCAGCAGCTCGGCCATCAGGCCCCGCTGCCTGTCATCCGTCATGCCCAGTGTCAGCCAGTCGAACAGCTCCCCCGCGGTCGGCCTGCCCGAGTACCCGGCGAGATGGCGGGCGATCAGGCTCCCGAGGAGGAGGTGTTCCGGATCCATGGGAGACGGCACGGCGCGCGCGATGTCGTTGTCGAACCACTCCATGGGCATCGGCGCGTTGCGGGTGGTCGTTCCACGGAATCACCTTTCCCTTTCCGCTGATGTCGTGGCTGTGGCGGCCGACTCCGGATTTCCACGGATCCTTGCCTGCGGCCGCCAGCGTGCCTTCCAGTCTCCAGTGCCACCGCGCGAGGATGTCCTCGCGGGTGGTGATCCGGTCGGTGCGCAGGGCGCCGTTCGCCCTGTCGAGCCGCCAGAATTCGCGCCTTACGGCTGCCACGTCCATTCGGGCTCCTCCAGCGCCGTCTTCGTCAGGATTCGTCGGGGGTCGCGACAGAGGATTCAGCCGTCGCCGGTTCGATTCCGCGCGATCTCGCCAGGTCCGCGTGCAGCCTGCTCCATGGCGCCGGCCCGGGAACGCTTTCGGACATCAGCGACTTCAGGGTTCCGGCCGCCCGGTCCTGCGCGGCCCCGTCAGTCAGCGAGTCCAGGTGCGGCCCCGTTCCCAGGGAGAGCTCCCGCAGCTCGCTGACGGTGAAGCTCCGGTAGAGCCGCTGTAGCAACTCCCCCTTCTCGTAGTCCTTGAGCCCATCCGTTCCCATGGCCAGTTCGGCAGGAAGGGCCGACCGCTCAGACCTGATTTCCTCGGCTTCAGGGACCGGCCCGAACTCGAGCGCCCTGACCAGCTCGCTGGCGAAATTTGCGCGGGAGGTGCCCTGAGGAGTCACCGCCAGCCTTGCCGCCGCCAGTTCCAGTCGGTCCGGCCGGATGTCCTCGCGGGAAAGGCGTTCCAGTCCCGCGCGGAGCGCCTCGTCGTAGGCGTCCTGTTCCCTGAGCGGCAAGCCCGGCGCTCCTCCGAACCGGGCCTCGAGCTCGTGGATGAGCTCTCCGCCCGCCTCTTTCGTGGCCCGGACCCGCAGGTCCGCCTCGGCGCGCTTTCGCGCGATTCCCCTGGCGCACTCCTGGACCGCGTCTTCGGGAACGTCCTGGCGGCGATCGGACGCGACAAGTTGCTTCTCGATGCGCTCCCGAAGGTTGCCCCATTGGGTCTGCCCTTCGGGACTGGCCCGCTCCGTCAGCGCACTCGCCAGCCGGAGCGCCATGTCGGGACGCTGGCGTTCCCTCTCCTCGGCCACCCGCGCGCGATCCTGTTCCTCTCGAACGATCCGAGCCCGCTCCTGAAGGGTCGGGCGCGCCTCGATCCTTCTTCGGGTCCCCTCGTCGACGTCCAGGTGGCTCGCGTCGATGACGCCGTGGTCGAGAACCGCGCCAAGGAACGCCTGCTCGCGGTCCGTGAGCCGGAACATCGGCGCCAGCGCGTCACGGCACGTCCTGACCGTGTCATCGAGCCAGCGCTGATGGCCGCCGAAGGCGTCGAAGTGCTCGACGGGCAGGCAGATTTCCAGGTTCTCCCGGACGTCTTCGACGTTTCCGTTGATGCTGGACGGAGAGAGCTCCCGCCAGTCCAGGCGCCTGTCCGCGGCGCCGAGCGCCAGCGCGGCGACCCGAGCGCGCGGCCAGTCGACATCGGGCATGTCGGCGATGACGCGTGCGTCGAAGAGGTCGCGCGCCCTTTCCCGGGACACCAGCGCCGACAGCTTCCCGCCCACGACCTCGCTCCTGTCGACGACCGGAATGTCCCTTGCCCGATGTTCCCCAAGCGGTGCCGAAGTGAGCGTGCCGATGCCGAAGAACGCCGGCCGCTGTGAGTAGTTCACGTCTATGTGGAGCTGCGCATCGAGGCCCTGCATGTCCTCGTAGCCGAACACCCACCTGCCGCTCGTGCCCGACCTGGGGTTTCGGATCAAGGAGTATCCCTTGCCCTCCGTGATGCGGAGGGCCCGGTTCTCGAACACCGGTCTTTCCTCCTCGATGCGGACGTCGCCGTCCCGGCCAATGTAGTGGATGTCGATGTCGAGGGACAGCCGTGGCAGGTTCGCGTAAAACGCGTTCAGTGCCGTCCCCCCGACAAGCGCCAGGCGCGGACCCATGACGTCGTCGCTGGAGAAGGCCTCGAGGACGTCGAACAGCCGGATCATCCGCTCGACCGGCTCCGTTGCAAAGCCGCGCCTCTCGGCTATCGAGGAAATCTCTTCCGCCGACAATCTCATTGCCATTGCCGCCGCGGCCACTCATGCGGAGGGAATCCCTGGCAGGTGGGATCGACGTCGTCGGTCGGAATGTACACGCGCCAGGGCCTGACCAGCGTCGCCTTGCCCGGCCGCGCTCGCAGCCAGTAGGAGTTCCAGTCCGGCAGCATCGCCCGGAGCCGGTCCAGCACCCGTTCGGGCACGTCCAGCTCCGACCGCCAGCTCTCCAGCCACCAGCCGACCACGCCCGCCAGCGAGCGAATGCCGAGAAGCTCCACGTAGTCGGCCGCCTTGCCGGGGTCGAAGCTCCTGAGGACGTAAGGCGCCGTGGCGAGCGAGTCGATGACCTCGTCCCTGCCGCCGGCACGGCCCGGGCGGTGCAGGACGTCGACCAACGTGCGCTCGAAGGCCGTGACCCTGACGGGTATTCCTGCCGGCTCCTTCCAGACGGTCAGGAAGTCGGTCTTCCCGGCGTCCACCAGGGCACGGTGGGGCTTGATGAACCTGCAGCGGCCGAACGGCGTCCTTGCGTAGCCGGCGGGACCGTTGCTGATGACCTGCACCTGGGAGACGGTCACCGAATACTGGATGCCGAAGAGCCTGAGGCCAGTGTGGTAGCCCAGCACGCCGTCCGTGCGGTACTTGCTCGCGTGGATGTAGTCCGGGAGAACGAGACGGCCGGGCGTCTTGTGATCCGGGACGGCGGCGAACACCTCGCGGCGAAGCCGCCTGATGCGCTCGGCTGCGACCTGCTGCCGCAGCAGGCGGCCTACGGCTGACGAACTCTTCGGCAGGTCCATGGCCGCAGCGAACTCGTCACGCCTGAACACCGGATTGGCATCCATGAAGGCCGTCGCTCGTTCCTGCAGTTCCGTTGTCATCGGCCTCTCCGCGTTCCCGGGCAGGCTAGCCGAATTTCTGTCAGCGCACTACCCGCCGAGACCAGGAAGTTCGCGGAATGTCCTGACTGGAATGAGGGCCCATGCGGCGAACGCTCCGTCGCCTGAAGGCGACGTAACGGGAACCAAATTCTCATTGGAACCGCGAATCCGGTGTGCCTGTCATGACGCGCCCTTTGTAGTGACCAGGTTCCCATAAGAGTTCTGGCCCAGACGTTCGAGGGAATCGCCGTCAATTCGTCCTTCATGCACGCGAACCGTCCCTCTTCGAGACCCGGCGAACGCCACTCCGAGATGGTGCCCAGCTTCTCGGCGGGATCCGGCGAAGGTGCATTTCCCTGGTGTGGAGCGACCGGTGCCCCAGCCACAGCGAGACCTTGCGGATGTTACCGGTCGCATCGAGGACGTTCGGGGCGCATGAAGCGGTCAACGAGGCGGATGTCGAACGTGCCGAGGTCCAGCCCGCTGGCCACAAGCCAGGCCGTGAAATGACTGGCCGTGCCGCTCATTGAGCTGGTTGCCCTGTCCGAAAGGCCAAGGCCCTCCAGATGCTCCGCGCAGTGCCGGACAATCAGGGATTCCCGCTCCGGAACAACGTCGGGCAGCGGCGGCAGGAGCTTGTTTGAAGACATGATCTCTCTCAAGTCAGTGTCAAAACCGACAGGAGAGAAGCAGCTTCTTGTGTGAACCTGATCAGCGGAACGGGCGTGTCATGACAGCCACCTGGAGCCTCGGGTTCCCATATCCATTTGGTTCCCATTGCGTCGCCAACGGGAATGTTCCCGTTAGCGACCGAGTGTTCACGTCACCTGCATCGAAGGCGGCGATTGGGCGCCGGCGCCATTTCGCCGGCGCCGCTGCCACGTCGCATCTTTCGGACAGGATGTCCGCCCTACTGGATCCGCCACGATCCGTCGGCTTCCCGGCAGGCGACGCCAACGGCTTTCTGGCTCTCACCAGCGATCATGACAGTGCTGACGTATTCGCGGCAGGGCTGTCCTGCCGAGTTGCTTCCGACGCGAGTGACGTTGACCTGCCCGGCCGCCGGACCGCCGGAATTGGCGGGATTCTCCCAAGTATAGGTGTCCGATGAACCGGATGTCACCGCCTGAAGGGTCGCCCGGTCAGCCATGGCCCGGGACTGCTCGTCGAGGGAGCGGCCCAAGGCGCCGCCCAAACTTGCGCCGACCACGGCACCCAGAGCGGTGGCGGCGACCTTGCCGTCCCCGTCTCCGAACTGGTTGCCTATCACGCCGCCGGCAATGCCGCCGAATGTCGTGCCGGCCAGCTCGTTGGACCCCATGCAGCCGCCCAGCGTGACGGCCAGTGCCAGGGCGGCGGTGGTCCTGATCGTTCCCTTCATCGCGTTACTTCTCCTCGTCATGTGACTCTCCTTAGCCTTGAGTTCCCCGTTCAATCCGTCTTGCGCGCTGCAATTCCCGGCGTACAGGCGGGGCGCGAAAGCGCGCTCCCATTGTTGACGCTACGAATCGTGTGTGGCAGGTTAGCCTCCGGGTTGTCCAGACCTCCCGAGAACCCTCATCTTTCAGGGCTGGGAATATGTTGAGTCGCGGGGCCTTGCACTGGCCGGTTCGACGTGAATCAGGGCTTGATGCCTTGCGCTCGTGCCGGTTCGCGCGACCGATGCCGGCCGGCCCCGGACGCGGGGGACGCTTGCCGTGAGCCTTGTTCAGCTTCCGCCCGGGCTTCTCGTCTCCGCTCCCGCGTCCGGGGCCGGCAAGACCACCGTTACATTGGGTCTCCTGCGGGCGTTTCGCGACGAAGGGCTTTCCGTCCAGCCGTTCAAGAGCGGGCCGGACTACATAGATCCCGCCTTTCACGAGGCGGCGGCCGGGCGGCGCTCCTTCAATCTTGACTGCTGGGCGATGGACGAGAGCCTGTTTGGCACCATCACGGCGGAGGCGTCCGGTGCGGACATCGTCGTCGCGGAAGGATCGATGGGCCTGTTTGACGGGGTTGCGGGACGGGGCGCTTCCGGGTTCGGCTCAAGTGCCGAGACCGCCCGACCGGCAGGCTGGCCGGTGGTGCTGGTCGTTGACGTCAGTGGTCAGGCGCAATCCGCGGCCGCCACCGCGCTCGGGTTCAAGACCTATGATCCGGAACTGCCCTTCGCGGGCGTGATCCTGAACCGGGTCGCGAGCCCAAGGCATGAACGCCTGGCGCGGCTCGGCATGGACCGCGTCGGCATCCCGGTGCTGGGCGTTCTGCCAAGGCGCGGGGACCTTCAACTCCCCGAACGACACCTGGGCCTCATCCAGGCGGTGGAGCATCCCGACCTGGAGCGCGCAATTGCGGACTATGCGTCGTTTCTTCGCGAGCACGTGGATCTGGAGGCGCTCCGAGAGCTCGCCTCGTCGACCGGACTGCCCGCAGCCGGCACCCTGCCGAAGCCGCCAGCGCAACGGATCGCGCTTGCACGGGACGAGGCGTTCTCCTTCGCCTATCCGCACCTCCTGGAAGGCTGGCGGCGGGCTGGTGCGGAGGTCATGCCGTTTTCGCCACTTGCAGACGAGGCGCCCGATGCCTCGGCTGATCTCGTGTGGCTTCCTGGCGGGTATCCGGAGCTTCACGCGGGGCGGCTGGCGGCCTCGTCACGGTTCATGAACGGCTTGCTCCGACATGCCGTAACAGGGCCGGTCCACGGCGAATGCGGAGGATACATGGTCCTGGGCGAAGCGCTTGTCGACAAGGAGGGCGGCCGGCACCGGATGGCCGGGCTCCTGGGGCTCGTGACGAGCTACGAGCAGCGCAAGTTCCACCTGGGCTACCGGCGTGCGATCCTGGTGGCCGGAATGCCAGGGTTCGCGCCCGGGTGCGCGCTTAGGGGACACGAATTCCACTATTCGACCATTCTCGAGCAGCCCGACGCGCCCTTGGCCGAAGTCCTGGACGCCAACGGCAGGGCAGTGCCCGAGACGGGGTCCGTTCGCGATTTCGTCACGGGCACGTTCTTCCACCTCATTGCAGGCGAGGCATGAACGGCCTCGTGAGTTTCGTGGGCTCGGGGCCAGGCGATCCGGGACTGCTGACGCTGAAGGCCGTGGACCGGCTGCGGCGCGCGGATGCAATTCTGTATGACGACCTTTCGTCCGGCCCGATCCTGGAACACGCAAACCCTGATGCCGACTTGGTGAGCGTCGCCAAGCGTGCGGGCCGGAAGTCGCCCCGGCAGGATCACGTCACTCGCCTCCTTGTCGACTACGCCAAGCGGGGAGGCAGGATCGTGCGGCTGAAGTCGGGCGATGGCGGAATCTTCGGGCGACTGGAGGAGGAATTGGCGGCGCTACGCGCAGAGTCGCTGGACTTCGAGATCATTCCAGGCGTGCCTTCCGCCTGCGCGGCGGCGGCGGAGGCCGGAATTCCGTTGACGCGCCGGCTGGCCTCGCGCCGCGTGCAATTCATCACCGGCCATGACGTGGCAGGGAAGCTGCCGGAGGACTTGAACGTGGCGGCGCTCGTCGACGCCCATGCGACGACGGTGGTCTACATGGGGCGCCGCACCTTCGCCGACCTTGCCGAGACCTTGATGGCGCACGGCCTGCCCGGCGAAACGCGCGCGCTGATGGCCGAGGGTGTGACAACCAGCGAGCAGAACATCGGCAGGTACACGGTTGCCGAACTCGCAAGCCGGCTGCGCGAGCGAGAACCGGACCATGCGCCGACACTCATTCTCTATGGCGCGTTGTCCGATGGATGAACTGGTCCTGATCGGAATAGGCACTGGCAGCCTGAACCACCTGACGCGCGAAGGCGAGGCGGAGATTCGCAAGGCGGACTGGATCCTCCTTCCGAGAAAGGGGCCAGACAGGGCGGAACTGGCGGAACTGAAGAAAGAAGTCTGCGTGTCCGTCCTGGGCAAGGAGGCGGCATCGCGGATCCTTGAGTTCGACATGCCGGTCCGCGATGCCGGGTCCTGCTACCTGGAAAGCGTCGATGCATGGCATGGCGAAATTTGCACGGCGTGGGAGGCAGCTCTTGCAGACAGGGACGAAAGGCGCGTGGCGTTGCCCGTCTGGGGCGATCCGTCGCTCTATGACAGCACGCTCAGGATCGCGGCGCGGCTTCGCCCTGCACCAAGGGTCAGGGTCGTGCCTGGCATCACCGCTCTGCAGGCGCTGACCGCCGCGCACGGCATCCCGCTCAACGAGATCAACGCGCCGGTCACGATCACGACCGGGCGGCGGCTGCGGGAGGAAGGATGGCCAGTGGGCGCGGACACCGTAGCGGTGATGCTGGACGGAGAGCTTAGCTTCCGGCACCTGGACCCGGACCGGTTGCATGTCTGGTGGGGCGCATATCTCGGAATGACCGATCAGGTGCTGGCAAGCGGACCCTTGGCCGAAGTTGCGGAGCGGATTGCCAAGACCCGGGCGGCTGCACGTGACGCGCACGGCTGGATCATGGACACCTATCTCCTGAAGTGCCTCGACAGGACGCCGAGGAGACACGCTTCCGCGACTTGATGGCCTGTGCAAACGCCAAGGCGGGCGGGTTCGTGCCCGCGATTCCGACGGTGGAGAAGGGCCGCCAAGTCACCGGCATGAGCCGGCGGGCGAGGGCGGCTTTCCCGCATTCTTCCGATTGCCCGGAGGCCAGGCAGCGCTGCCGCCGGAGCCTGCGACCCTCGGCGCCGGAGGCAGTCTTGAGGGCCGCATGCCTTGCCATCCCGGCAACGGCTGCACTACGCCCGGCAACGCGCGCCTTCCGTCGAACGCGATCGCGTAGACGCGGTCGGTGGCGAGTTCGCACCTGGCCGACGAGGCGGCATGGGCTCAGGCCGTGGAGCCTATGCGCCAGCTGCACAAAGCGATTGCCCTGTCCGGACCTGCAGCTCTCGGTCTGGAACAGGTCCCGAGATTTCGAACGCATCCGGGACAGGCATGCAATTCGACCGGGACATGCAGGATGCGCAGGCTCGTGGTCGCGGCGGCTGCACGCACGGCCGTCCCGAACGGTTGAAATCAAGAGGCGCTCCTGCGAGAACGGCATCCAGAGCTTCTGGAACCGGATCCAGGATCGGACGTCGTGACCAAGCAGCCGTTTCCCAACCTGTTTTCTCCGATCGACATCGGCAGGCTTGCGCTCCGCAACCGGATCGTGTCGACGGGTCATGAGACCCATCTGAATGACCGGGGCCGGATCGGCGACGCGATGATCGCCTATCACGAGGCGCGCGCCAGGGGTGGCGCCGGACTGATCGTGACCGAAGTTGCGCTGGTTCATTCCAGCGCCGTGTTCGTGGCAAACCCTATCCGGGTTGACACTGACGACTGCATTCCCGGATACCGCCGGCTGGCGCGGGCGGTACACGGTCACGGTTGCGGCCTGATCGCGCAGCTGTTTCATCCCGGGCGCGAGATGCTGGCTTCTGAAGACGGTACCGCGCCCGTTTCCTACAGTGCTTCGGCCACGCCAAACGAGCGCTTTCACGTCATGCCCCGCCCGATGCCTCGAGAGATGATCGCCGAGGTCATCTTTGCCCACGGCGAAGCGGCCCTCCGGATGCGGGAGGCCGGCCTCGACGGGGTCGAGATCGTTGGCTCGCACGGGTACCTTCCTGCACAGTTCCTGAACCGCCGCGTCAATCAACGCAGCGACGAGTACGGAGGCTCGCTCGAGAACCGCGTGCGCTTCGTTCGCGAGATCGCATCCAGCATTCGCGCCAAGGCAGGCGAGGACTTCGTCATTGGCCTGCGGCTTTCCGGGGACGAGCGCAGCCATGAGGGCGTCGAGACGTCCGATGTCCTGGACGCTTGCGGCCTCCTTGCAGGAGATCGGTCGCTGAACTACTTCAGCGTTGTTGCCGGATCATCCGCGACTGTCGCTGGCTCGGTTCACATCGTGCCACCGATGACCGAAGAGGCAGGTTACACCGCGCCATTGGGCCATGCAGTAAAGGCGCGGACGGGTGTGACGACAATGGTGACCGGTCGGATAAGCCAGCCTCAGGACGCCGAACGCATCATTGCTTCGGGTCAGGCGGACATCTGCGGAATGACGCGCGCAATGATCTGCGATCCGGAACTGGGCGAAAAGGCGAGGACGGGACGTGTCGAGGATATCCGCGCCTGCATTGGCTGCAACCAGGCCTGCATCGGCCACTTTCATGCGGGCTATCCGATTTCATGCATCCAGAACCCGGTCAGCGGTCGCGAGACGTCTCTCGGGCGCACCGAACCGGCGTGCTCCAGGCGGAGGGTCATGGTGGTAGGAGGCGGGCCCGCCGGAATGAAGAGTGCCGCCGTCGCCGCGGAGCGCGGCCATGAGGTTACGCTCTTCGAAAGGGAGGCCCAACTTGGCGGCCAGGCGCGGCTGGCGCAAGTCTTGCCCCATCGAGCGGAGTTCGGCGGCATCATCACCAATCTGGCCCGCGAAATGGAACTCGCGGGAGTGGAAACACGCAAGGGGATCGCCGTTGACGAAAGAGTCATCGCCGATTTCGCCCCGGACGCAATTGTCATTGCGACCGGCGCCGAACCGAGATGGCCGGAATTCGAGGGTCGCGATGACGCGCACGTCGTGGATGCCTGGCAGGTTCTTCGAAACGAGGCGAACGTCGGCAAGTCGGTCGTGGTGGCGGACTGGCGTGCCGACTGGATAGGCATCGGCATTGCCGAGCACCTTGCGCAGCGTGGCCACCAGGTGAAGCTGGCGGTCAACGGCTACATGCCTGGCCAGACGATCCAGATGTACGTGCGCGATGCCAGCATAGGTCGCCTGCACAGCCTCGGCGTGGAAATGCTTCCCTATGTCCGACTCTTCGGAGCCGATGAGGACACGGTCTACCTGCAGCACATCATGAACGACGAGGCGGTGGTCTGTGAAGGCGTTGACACGCTGGTCCTGTGCCAGGGCCACAATCCGCTGACCACGATGGAGGACCTCGTGCGCCGGCTAGGTGTCGAACACCACGTCGTCGGCGACTGCGTCTCGCCACGCACTGCAGAGGAAGCGGTCCTGGAGGGGTTGCTGGCAGGTCGCGCAGTCTAGGACCGAGGCGGCCTTCCAAGGAACTCCGGCCTTGATCACGAGCAGGTGCCGGTCGCGCGGGAGAAACACTGGCTGATGTCGCGGGGCGGAGTGCTTGGACCAGGGCGGCTGCGCGTGATGCGCATGACTGGATGTCGGATGGGCAATCTCCGAAGCGTCGCGATTGAGTCGAATCTTGCCGCCGAAAGACGTTGCGTCCGGATTGCCGGCCGGGTTACATACGCATGCCTGATCCTGCCGAACGACCGGTAGGCTGGAGGGAATGCGGTGCAGCCAGACGGCTCATGCCGCAGCCGCCCCCGCGACTGTATGCGGAGAGCGCCGCCCAAGACCCACTCCCGGACTGCAAGGGGGGAAGGAGGGCAAGGTGCAGTGACCCGCGAGCCAGGAGACCTGTCAGGCTTGGATCAACCGCCGTCGGGTTGGACGGCAAGGAGGTAGACATGACGACACGTGCAATCGCCGAAGACCGGGCCGCATCAACTTACCTTGGAGTGCTCGCGGCGGTTCTTCTCGGCCTTGGAATCGTCGTGCTGACAGGCCACGTTCAGGCAGATGCACTGCACGATGCCGCCCACGACGTGCGTCACGCCAACGGCTTTCCCTGTCACTAGGCAATGCTTGGCAGAATCCTGACCAGCGGGTTGATCGCTGGAGCCGTGGCCGGCTTTTGTGCCGCTGTACTGCAACTCCTGTTCATTCAGCCTGTCCTCCTGCATGCCGAGCTCTATGAGGGCGGCGAACTCGTGCATTTCGGGGCAGCTTCCAGTCCGGCTGACCCACCGGAGTTCGGATTGGATCCGGTCCGGGACGGATTGAGCGTGATCTTCAGCATGCTGACATATGCAGGATACGCGTTGATCCTGGTTGCGCTCATGGCGCTGGCCGAAGGGCGAGGAGCGGTGATTTCCCTGCGCAACGGCATGCTTTGGGGCGTTGCCGGCTTTGTCGCGGTGCTGCTTGCACCCGCATTTTCCCTTGCTCCGGAAGTGCCAGGCGTCGCGGCAGCGGACATATTGCCAAGGCAGGTGTGGTGGTTTGCGACCGTGTTTTCTGCAGGCGCGGCCATGTGGCTTCTTGCTTTTGGGCAAGGGTGGCTGGCCTGGGGCGCAGCCGCTGTCCTGCTGCTTGCGCCGCACGTCATCGGAGCGCCGGAGCCTGGCAGCTTCTCCGGTCCCGCGCCGACCGAGCTTGGCGCCCTGTTCGCGGCACGCGTCCTGGGAGCCGGTCTGGTCTCCTGGGCACTGCTCGGGCTTTTCTCCGCAGCGCTGTGGTCCAGCGATGACGAGCGGGCTTCTTGAACCGTTCCTTCGCCCTGTTCGTCATCGGACTGGCGTTCGGCGGCGGCATTGGCTTCGTGCTGGCAGCGGCTAACGGCGTGACGCTTGATGGCCACGTGCATGCGGATGACCGCCTTTTGGACCAAGATGGCGTCCGCGAGGAATCCCGCGCTGGCCATGACCATCACAAAATGCTGGACTTGGCGCAAGGCAATGCGCCTACGGTGGACATCCTGGTGCAGAAGGACCCGGATGAAGGCTGGAACCTGCACGTGATGACGACAGGCTTCACGTTTTCGCCCGCGAATGCCGGTCGATCCCATGTACCGGGCGAAGGTCATGCACATGTCCACGTGGACGGGCGAAAGATCGCACGGCTCTACGGGCCATGGATGCACATCGGGACTTTGCCTGAAGGCGAGGTGGAGATCCAAGTCACGCTGAACGCGAATGATCACCGTTTGCTGTCGGTGGACGGGGTTCCGGTTGAGGCGAGGGTCTTGCTTGGAAAGTAGTGCCCGGCTTGGTCCTTGGCGTTCGTGCCAGGACGTGCTCGTCACGTGTTCCATGCACGCCTTGTATTCGTGGGACGCTCCGTAGTGGTTCCTGGCCTGCATGCCCGGTCCTTTGGTCCACGCATTGCCACGTTTGCAATCTTGAATGGTGGATGCAGTCCAGGTTGCGGCACCCGGACTCGGGTGAATGGGATCATGGAGTGACGCAGGTTCTGGAGCACCTTGCCCGGCTCGAGCCGAGGAGCCTGGTCTCCCGGTGGAAAGGCGCGAACGCTTCGACCCGTTCCCAGGCTTTCACGCCCGGCACGGGAGCGGCTGCAGGTGTGGAGCGACGGACAGTGCGCATTGCAAGAGGCGCCAGTCATGTGGGACACCCGTTCGGAATCAGTCAAAGGTCCTATTGCTTCGGATCACCACTGAACTCAGAGTGACAAGGCAGGGATCTTGACCGTAGAGGCGATCATCTTCGACAAGGACGGGACACTGTTTGACTTCCAGCGATCCTGGAGCAACGCGATGATGGACTTGCTGGAAGCAACGGTAGCGCCAGGCCGCATTGAAGCCGCGGCGCTCGCTCTTGGATTCGATCTCCGGCGGGCGAGGTTCGTGCCCGGCAGCGTGGTGATTGCCGGAACGTCCATTGATTTGGCGCGCGTCGTCGCGCCCTACATGCAAAGGGGCGAGCAGGAGGCGCTTCGCCTGATCGACGCAGCGGCGGAAAGGGCGCGAATGGTTCCCGTGGTGGATCTGGTGTCGTGCCTCGACAGCCTCGGGCGGGACCACGTGCTCGGGCTTGTCACGAACGATTCCGAGGCTCCGTCGCGCCGCCAGCTTGAGGCTGCCGGCATCGCTGACTGCTTTGCTTTCCTTGCGGGCTGCGACTCCGGCCACGGGTCCAAGCCGGCGCCAGGTCCATTGCTTGCCTTCGCCGAATCCACCTCGATTGCACCTGAACGAACCCTGATGGTCGGGGACAGCCGGACGGACCTGTTGGCCGCAAGGGCCGCCGGAATGCGGCCCATTGCAGTGCTGACGGGCGTGGCAGAGGCGGAAGAACTGGCACGCGATGCGGAGGCGGTGCTCTCCGATATCGGACAACTTGCCAATTGGATCTCCAACTGAGTCCCAGGCGGAGCAAAATGCGACAAGAGGTGTCGGAAACGGTCAGCCAACTTTCGGCACTTCTTCCAAGACTCCGAGTGAATCGGGAGTGTTGGAATGGCCAGGCAAGAGCGAAGGCGTCGCGCAGGAGGGCGCGCGGGAAACCGCGACAGGAGATCGGGCGAACTGTTCCCGCAAATGCCCTGGCGCGTTCCGGTCAATCTGGATGCACCAACCGAGCCGCTGGAGGAAGACGGCATCCAGGCGATTCATGCAGGTGCAATGCACATCCTGGAGGCGATCGGCGTCGAGTTCCTGAACGAAGAGGCCTTGGAGATCTTCAAGGAGGCAGGTTGCAAGGTTGACGGGACAAATGTGCGGATGGGTCGCGACTGGGTAATGGAAATGGTCGGGCGGGCGCCTGCTTCGTTCACGCTCCTGCCACGCAATCCGGACCGAAAGCTGACGATTGGCGGCAAGAGCATCGTCTTTGGAAACGTCTCGTCACCGCCGAACTACTTTGACCTCGAGCTCGGAAAGAAGGTTCCCGGCACCCGCGAACAGTGCGTGGGGCTCCTGAAGCTCACGCAGCATTTCAACTGCATTCACTTCGCGGGCGGCTATCCGGTCGAGCCCGTCGACGTTCATCCAAGCGTTCGGCATCTGGACGTGCTCTTCGACAAGCTGACACTGACCGACAAGGTGCTGCACGCCTACTCGCTGGGCAAGGAGCGAGTCGAAGACGTGATGGAGATGGTGAAGATCGGCAGCGCCCTCTCCGAGGAGGAGTTTCGGGCCTGCCCGCGAATGTACACGAACATCAACTCCACGTCGCCGCTGAAACACGATCAGCCGATGATCGACGGCTGCCTGCGTCTGGTGCGCCGAGGCCAGGCCGTGGTGGTTTCACCGTTCACGCTGGCCGGCGCGATGGCGCCAGTCACAATGGCTGGAGCCGTTACCTTGTCGATCGCCGAAGGCCTGTCAGCCATCGCCTTGTTCCAGCATGTTGCGCCCGGCTGTTCCTGCGCGCTCGGGACGTTCACTTCAAACGTGGACATGCAGTCGGGCGCGCCGGCCTTCGGGACACCCGAATACATGCGTGCGACCCAGATGACGGGTCAAATGGCGCGCCACTATGATCTGCCCTTGCGCTCTTCGGGCGTCTGCGCGGCCAATGTTCCTGACGGACAGGCCATGTGGGAGACATCGAATTCGCTCTGGGCGGCGGTCCAGTCAGGAACGAACATGGTCTATCATGCCGCAGGATGGCTTGAGGGCGGACTGATCGCGTGCCCGGAAAAGTTCGTGATGGATTGCGAAGTGCTCCAGATGATCCAGCGATACATGGAACCGGAAGTCGTGGCGACGAACCCTGAAGACATTGCCTTGGACGCAATCCGGGAGGTCGGCTCCAGTGGTCACTACTTTGGGATCCAGCACACGCAGGATCGCTACGAGACCGCGTTCTATCGCCCGTTCGCAAGCGACTGGACGAATTTCGAGGCGTGGATGATCAATGGAGGCACCTGGACGGCGGAACGTGCGCATGCGCTCTACAAGCAGATCATCGAACGGTTCGAGCCGCCTCCGCTGGATGACGACCGGCGCGAAGAACTTGAGGCGTTCGTTGAACGACGCAAGCGGGAAGGTGGCGCACCGACCGACTTCTGATCATGTCCTGGTCTCAGGTCGCGATCCTCGAAGGAAAAGGCCTCTACCCGCAATCCCGGCACGGCGCTTCACCGTTGCCTGCAACAGGCCATTTCGCTTGCAGGGAACGGCCAGGGCAGATGGCGGGCCACCTACGCTTGCGCAAAGTGACAACCGGACGCGGGCTCGTGTCTCGCCGTTTCAATCTTTCCCTTGTTCCGGCGACGGCCCAGCTATCACTTAAGCGGGTTGATGGTGGGCGACCTACGAGCGCAACAAGGCATAACTGAAGGCATAACCGTAAGTCTCTGTTTCAATTTTTCCCTTGTTTTTAAGGCGTTACGTGAGTCGATGGTGGGCGACCTAGGAATCGAACCTAGCATGCGTCTCCGCGAGGGAGTTACAGTCCCCTGCCACACCTTGCGGCCTGTCGCCCACTTGACGATGCCGTCTTCGGCATGCCGGCGTCAGATAGCGGTGCGGCCGCGACCGGTCAAGTGGGAATGCGGGTTGCGTTCACCGCTGCGGAGAGGGATAGCCGGAAAATGAGAAAATCGGACTGGCACGCCAGGCACCATGGCAGGATACGCGAACCCGGGATGGACTCGATCTGGCTGTTCGGACTGCACGCGGTGCGGCATGCGCTGTCCAATCCGGCGCGAGAGAAACTGCGCCTCGTGCTGACGAAGAACGCCCTCGACCGGCTGTCGGAAGTGGTCAGAGAGTCCGGCATGGTGCCCGAAATCGCGGATGCAAGGAAGTTCCCGGCGCCTTTGGACCCTGCCTCGGTTCATCAGGGTGCGGCGCTCGAGGTCAAGCCTCTCGATTGGGGCGCGCTTGAGAGCCTCTTTCCGGATCATCGCAGCCTTGTCGTGCTTTGCCTCGACCGGGTCACCGACCCCCACAACGTTGGCGCGATCCTTCGGTCGGCCGAAGTCTTCGGCGCCAGCGCCGTGGTTGCGCCTCAGAGGCATTCCGCACCGGAGACCGGAGCATTGGCCAAGTCGGCCAGCGGCGCTTTGGAGCGGGTGCCGTACGTTCGTGTGCGCAACTTGGCATCTGCACTGGAAGACCTCAGAGAGCACGGGTTTTTCCTGATCGGACTGGACGGCGAGGCCGACGGAACGCTTGAGGCAGCGCTGGCACAGGCGCCCGCGCACGTTGCGCTGGTCCTGGGGGCCGAAGGGCAGGGGCTTCGAATGAAGACAAGAACTGCCTGCGACCGGTTGGCGAGAATCGGGGCCGTTGGAGGCTTTGACTCGCTCAATGTCTCCAATGCGTCCGCCGTGGCCCTGTATGCGGCGGCGCAGCGGCGGAAGGCGTGTGTCGTCAACGAGACTTGATGCCGCGCAGGTTGCGTTCTCGAATTCGACAAGGAACACTGCAGAGCAATGCACAAGGACAAATTGGGAGACACTTGCATGCACACTCGTCGGCTGTTTCTGAGCCTCTCCGCGACGGCATTTCTGGCTGGCTCGATCGGGACCCTTCCGGCGCACGCTGCTCAGCCACCGGTCTTTGCCACCAATGGCGTGGCGATTCACGGCTATGATCCGGTTGCGTATTTCACGATGTCGAAGCCCGTCGAGGGCGACGCGGCCATAACGTCGGACCTTGAAGGGGCGACAATTCGCTTCGCGAACGCCGAGCACAAGGCGTTGTTTGACGCGAATCCGGAAAAGTACGCTCCAAAATACGGCGGGTACTGTGCCTATGCCGTGTCGAAAGGAGCCACGGCAACAACCTTTCCGGAAGCTTGGTCGATTCATGACGGACGGCTCTACCTGAACTATTCCACCGGGGTGCGCAGGACCTGGCTAAAGGATGTCCCAGGCAACATACAGCGTGCTGACGCCAACTGGCCCGGCGTCCTCGGGCCGTGAGGCACGCAAGCCGATCACATCTTTGCGATGCACCTTCAATTGGATGTACATCGCCTCCACCTGAATTGCGTGGGTCGGAATTCGAAACATCTGACCATGATTCACACTGTCCCTCGTTTCGCAACTGGGCGTCTGTTCCTTGAACGGGCGCCCTTTTGCGCGCATTGTTGCGGGGAGTTGGCCGGGACGCTTTCTTCTGCGACTGCGATTCGTGATCAAGAGCGGCGTCTTAAGCCTTGAAATCGATGGATTCATTCAAACTGCCACGTCTGGTGTAGCGACAACGGAGATCCCGGCGCTTTGTCGGTCGTCATGTTCCCGCATATGATCTGGCAGCTGCGTTTCGAACAGGAATCCGGAGATGCTCTACGAACTCTACGACACGGAAATCAACCCGGTTCTCGCCTCCTGCCTGCTAGGGCTCCTGATCGGCCTCGCCTTCGGCGTCGCTGCCCAGCCATCACGCTTTTGCCTCAGGCGCAGCGTGGTCGAGCTCTCTGTCGGCCATTTCCCGGCGTTCGGGGTCTGGCTGATGGCATTCCTGGTTGCGATGCTTGGCACCCAGGCACTGGTCCTCGGTGGCCAAATGAGCTTCGTCGAGCACAGGTTTCACGCGAGAGCGCTGCCGATCCTGACGGTGCTTGTCGGGGGAGCGTTGTTTGGCACGGGAATGGTCCTGACGCGCGGCTGCATTTCACGGCTGACGGTCTTGTCCGCGACAGGCAATCTGCGCGCCGCAATTTGCGTGGCGGTCTTTGCCATCGTGGCGCATGCGGCATTGAAGGGTGTCCTGGCACCGTTTCGCATCGGGCTCGGGACGGTGACCCTCGATGTCGGTGACTTCGCCGACCTTGGCAATCTGCCGGGTGGAACCGTTCCGTTGGTGACCATTTCGTTCGTGGTCGTCGCGGCAGTGATCTATCGTTCAGGCGCGCGTCCGGCTCATCTGCTGCTTGGCGCCGCAATCGGCATGCTCGTTCCCATGGGGTGGTTCGGGACCGGCATCTTCCTGCAGGACGCGTTCGACCCGATTCCCATGGCGTCGATTTCGTTTACCGCTCCTTGGGCGGACACGCTGTTCTGGAGCGTGGCCTCCACGTCGATTGCAGCAGGATTCGGCACTGGCCTTGTGGGAGGCACGTTGCTTGGCGGCTTTCTGGCCGCCGCATCGCGCGGCGAACTGGTGCTCCAGAGCTTCGAGACGCCCGGACAGACCATGCGCTACCTCTCAGGTGCCGCGATGATGGGTCTCGGCGGCGTGCTTGCTGGCGGATGCACCGTTGGTGCCGGGCTTTCGGGCACTGCATCGCTCAGTCTGTCAGCCGTATTGGCGCTCCTGGCCATGATTGCCAGTGCGTGGCTTGCCAACCGTCTGCTTGACGGGCAGCCTGCTCGCCTTCGGCATTCGCGACCTGGCCGTTGATTTGGCTGTACAACTGAAGAACGAACTCGTCCTCCAAACCCTTCTTGTCGACCCGATCGCAAACACGAGAAGGCATTCCTGAATTCGTGAATTGCGTGATTGCAGCGCGATCGCCCAGGTACGACTCCGTGAATTGGTCTGCATTTCTTGAACGACGTCTTTTCCGAAGCATCAGGTCACGCAAGACTTCAATGGCGCGCTTGCGGAATCGTCCAGGTCTTCGTTGATTTCTCGACATCCGGTCGCCTGCAAGATAACGTTGAATGCGGCTGGACACGCAGGACCGTTTGCATGAAAGTGTCGCAATTCCTGAATTTTGTTGGCGTCCTGCTGGCATTGATGTCGCTTTGGGGCTGCGGTGCAAACCCTGAGGGACGTGGCCCCCCAAGCGAAAGCGACATTGCGTCACTTGAAGGCATGATCCTTGAACTCGGACCTGGAGTCAGCGTCGAGGAGGCCGAGCGTGCGGCACGGGTCGCGTTTCAGCATACGCGCGAGCTTGCCGTGTCCTACCAGATCACGGGGTCGCCATTGTGGCACAACATGCAGGTGAATCTGGGGATCAAGAAACGTGGCCTGTGCTGGCATTGGGCCGAAGACCTGGAGGAGCGCCTGCTTGCCGAGCGTCTGGAGACGCTGGAGATCCACAGGGCAATCGCGAACGCCTTCAATCCGTTGCGCATCGAACATAGTACCGCCGTCATAAGTCGGAAGGGCGACGGGCTTGATCGTGGCATCGTGCTTGATCCTTGGCGTTTGGGCGGAACACTGACCTTTGTGCCGGTTCTGGAAGACCCCGACTACAAGTGGGAAGAACGAGAGAGGGTGCTTGCGAAGAAACGGCAGCGCCTGGCCGGCAGGTCGGCGGTTCCAGGCTAAGCTCCCATTGGCCGAATTGCAGCGTTGCGCCTGGTGGCCTGTGGATCTGTCCCGTTGTCAATGCATGCCGGAATTCACGGGTGCGTCGCAGAAAATGGCGAACAACCGTGCCATGACGACAGGACGTGACGCACGCGGTTCCAGATCCGATTCTTCGCTCCTCGCCAGGGTGCCGGGCGAGGTCGCCCCAGCCTGAAGGGTTCCAATTGGCGCCGCATTCACGTTAGCCCCCTGCGCAGGCGGGATTCGGAACGCCGGACATGACGTGCAACCGCCTTCATCCTTCAATTCGATGCACGAGCAGCAGGGCCAGCGCAGTGAGAATGAATGTCGCCGCCGTCAGCGGCACGAGCGTTCCGTCAAAGGCTTGGCCAACCGGCGCGGCAATCGCTATCGACGCGATCGTCGCGACAGAAGTGATGATCGATGCGGCAAGACCTGCCATGTGCCCCATTGGCTCCATGGCGATCGCATTGATGTTTCCGAGCGCAAAGCCCGCCAGTTGAAAGACAGACGTGCACCAGAGGAATCCAAGCGGAAAAAGCCACGATGCCGGGAGGACGCCGGTGACCATTGCAAGCAGGAAAATGCCGGTGCAGCTGCTGTGAACGAGCAGGGCGACCCGGACCACCTTCCGCATCCCGACACGCACTACGATGGCTGCGTTCATCACGCTTGCTCCCGCTGCAAGAGCCGCCATCAGAGCAAACCAGAGCGGAAAGGCTGCGCCGCGGTCGAAGACCTTGTCAAAGACTTGCTGGCTGGACAGCAATGTCGACATCAGCACGGCGAAAACCAGCGACTGGCAGCCGATAGCCAGCATGACCTGGCGATTCGAGGACACCTCCAGCAATCCGTCGACAAGCTCTCGGACGCGAAGCGATCGACGGTCTTCGCGGGACAGGGTTTCGGGCAGCCTAAGCAGGAGCCATCCGGTCGAGATGACCGAAAAGACTGCAAAGGACACAAAGATCGAGCGCCAGCCAAATCCTTGGGCCAGGAGCCATCCGATCGACGGTGCGAATACGGGCGCGAGCGTGAATACCAATATGACGAAACTCAGGATTCGTGCCATTTCGCGGCCCCGAAACAGGTCGCGCACGATGGCCATGCTCGCAACTCGCGGTCCGGCCGAGCCTACGCCCTGCAGGCAACGGGCAAGAAGCAGCAACTCCAGGCTCTCGGCCAGCGCCGACACCGTCGCGAAGATGATGATGATCACGGTTCCGCCGATCGTGACGGCCTGGCGACCAAAGGCATCGCAGAGCGGTCCGGCAAAGAGAGTGCCCGCGCCAAGCCCGACCATGAAAGACGCCACGACCAGCTGGGCACGATTCGGGTCGTACGGGCTGAGGTCGGCGCTGATGTCCGGAAAGGCGGGAAGCATGGCATCCGTCGCAAAGGCGACGGTTGCTGCCATCATGGCAATGATGGCGATGAGTTCTGCGCGGGACGCGGTGATCGACGCGCGATTGGCCTCTTCCCGGTTGACTCCAGTCACGTAGATGCCCCGGCTTGCTCCGTCAACTCGTCCATGACCCTGAGCCATAGCTCCCTTGGCTGCGCACCCTGCAACACGTGGCGGTCTGCGACGACGAACGTGGGCACGCCGGCAACACCGCGATTCCTCGCATGCGCATCCCGCGCTCGCATTTCCTCGATGTCAGCATCGCTGCCTAGCAATCGTTCTGTCATGGCTCGACCAAGGCCGACGGCTTCCGCGATTTCAAGCAGTTCCGAACGGTCTCCAATGTCCCTGCATTCCTCGAAGTACGCCTTGAAGAGGCCAGTGACTGCCGCGTTCTGGCATCCTTCCAGGCCTGCCCAGTGAATCAGCCGGTGGGCGTCAATCGTGTTGGGCGTCCGCTTGATGCCGTCAAGGTCGAGCTTCAGTCCCGCGGTCTTGGCAGCCTCGGCAATCCGGTCGTAGACCTGCCTGGCGCCTTCTCGTCCGCCGAACTTCTCTTCGAGATAGGCATGGCGCTCCATGCCGTCGAGGGGCATGTCGGGGTTCAATTGAAACGGGTGCCATTCAACTTGAAACCGATGATCAGGACGCTGCTCAAGCGCGCGGTCGAGACTGCTCTTGCCGATGTAGCACCACGGGCAAATGGGGTCGCTAAGGATGTCGAGCTGGATAGGCACTTGTCATCGTTGGCACCCCTTTGCGGCATGTGCAAGCGACAGCCCTTCAGATGTTCGCAGTGCAATCCGCAGCGTGCGGCGGACGTGGATTCACGACCCTTTGGCCGAAAGGGTCATGTTCCTGGTTGCCATGAAAGTCGGCGGCACCCATTCATCGTCTTGCCATGCATGGACCTTTGCCTGGGATCCGTTGATCGAGATGGTCGAAGGTCCATCCACGATGGCCGAGTGCGGATCATGCTGGGAGTCGCAGGATACCAGGGGACGCTCCTCGAAGCAGAGGATGCCTTTCGGGTCACCTGTGGCCCGCCTGCCGAATTGAGCGATCACCTCTACGACGCCTATTCGCTCTCCATTCGGAACTCCGCATCGGCGTGCCGCGCGATCAGGAGCGGATCGCGAACGGCCTGACCGTTCAAGCGTCCTTCGAACTCAGGGTGGATGAACGTGATTGCCATTGCCGATCCCGTTGACGTGGGGATCGGAGAGCCCAGGGCAGAGCGTGCGCGCCAGGGATCCTGTTGCGGCTCTTCGGCAATGGCCCGGCTTTAGGTTGGATCATGTATTGTTGTTATGCAATCGCATATTATCTCAATTTCTTCATGCAACGCCTAAAAATTTGGCGCAAGACCGCTTGTCGGGCAGGGTGCCGCAGCGACGATGCAGCGAGCGTGAGGGTCGCAAAGGTTGTGATTGGCATCGTTGACAAGGTTCAGGATGCCCTTGTCCGTCAGAGGTGGCGCCAAGGCGACGACTTTCCGAATGCCGGCGTCCAGGCAGAATTGCGGCATTGCCGTGGTCTGCTGAGCGCCGGCCAGCAGATGACCAATCAAGGCCGAGCTCCAGAAGTGGCAGATTACGGAACTCCTTGACCTGAGTGAACCGCATCGCACGTCCCGCAACCGAAAGGTGGTCGCCCCTTGCCTTGATGCCACGCCCCCGGCGGCCTTGAACCATGTCGAATTCCAGCAACAGGGCATGCTGCCTGACTTTGGCGCAGGATACGTCCGGCAAGGCGAACTCGTTGCCGTGCTCCTCGTCAAAGAGCCGTCGGAGCGGCAGGTCTCCCATTCGGCCGAGGCCGTCGGCCGCAATGCATGCAATGTCTGCGCACTTGTCGCCGATCACCTTCTTGCCCTGGGCGCGGAAAACGGCAAGTGAAGGTGTTGCGACACGGAAATCCCTTCGGCTTTCCGCGCTTGCGCCAACGTGTTGGGAAAGACTCCTACGTCAGCACGTCGCCTATGGCGCGAGCGCCTGCCGACACGTCGCTTCCAATGCCTTCAACCGTATTGCACGCGGCAAGTCCGAGCAGGATCATTGCAAGCAGCATTACCTTTCGCACTTCTTCACTCCTCATACCACCAGACATCGGGCTGGAAACCGATCCAGTCCCCGTACATGGGCAGCTTGTCCGGGTATCGCAGCTGCCTTGCATGCGCGATCCTGGAGACCGGCACATGCCAGATGGGAATCACGTACCGTCCCGTTGTCAATACCCTGTCCAGGGCTTTGGTGGCAGCGACGAAGTCGTCCTGGCTCTGGGACGTCAAGAGCCGCTCGATCATGGCTTCCGCCGCAGGACTCCGGATTCCCATCCAGTTCCGGCTTCCCTCGGTGTCCGCCGCTTCGGTGCTCCAGTAGAGGTTCTGCTCGTTTCCAGGCGAGAGCGACATGCCTCTTGCATACCACGTCATGTCGAAGTCGAACTTGTTCGTGCGTTCCTTGAATTCGGCGGCGTCCACCGTAGTGACCGTTACGTCGGCTCCCATGCGTTCCAGAGCTGAGGAATAGATGTCCACGATCTGGTGCGTCTCGCTGGACCCGGAAGAAAGGAGAATCTCGAAGCCGAAGGTTTCGCCGGCCTCGTTCCTCAACTTGCCGTCCTCAAGCGACCAGCCGGCTTCGTCCATGAGTGCAAGCGCGACTCCCAGGTTGCGTCGATTCCGCTCGGTGCCGTCTCCGGCGGGAAGCCCGTAGCCTTCAAGCGCGCCAGGGAGGAGATCATTGGCAAAGGGCTCGAGAAACTTCCTCACGCGTCCCTCTGCAGGGCCGCCGCTCATGCCAAGGATCGAGTTTGAAAAGTAAGACGTGATGCGGGGCTGAGGCTCGCCGTTGATCGTCTGGTTGATGAACTCGAAGCTGAAGGCCGTGATCAACGCCTCGCGAACCCGCCAGTCCTGAAGCCACGGTCGCCGCGTGTTCATCACGAGACCGCGTATTCCGGACGGACGCTTGTGAGGGATGAGGGACTTGACCACGTCTCCCGACTGAACGGTCGGGAAGTTGTACTGGCTGTTCCATTTTTGCACGCTGGTTTCGCGTGAGGTGGTCAGCAATCCGGCCTTGAAGGCTTCGAACATCGCGGTGCCGTCGGCAAAGAACTCCATCCTGATTTCGTCCAGGTTCGCCGTCCCGCGGCGAAAGGGGACGACGCCGTCTCCCCAGTAGTCGGGATTCCGCGCCAGGACCACGTAACGCCCGTGCTCGAAGTCGGAAATCACGTACGGTGCGGAAGAGACTGGAATGACGTCGGTGCCCGATTCGGCGAAGTCCTTGCTCTCCCATTGCGCTTTCTTGAGAACCGGGCGGAGACCGAGAATCAGCGGCAGTTCGTCGTCGCGCACGTTGAACGTGAATCTCACGCTCCGCTCGCCTGTGCGCACGGCGCTGGCGACCTTCTTCCAAGACCCGCGGTAACGCGGATGGCCCACGGTGCCGAGCGTCTCGAAGGTCCAGAGAACGTCTTCGACCGTGACCGGCGTGCCGTCGGAGAACCTGGCTTCCGACCTCAGCGTGAACTCGACCCAGGAGCGGTCGTCGGGCACTTCGATTGATTCGGCAAGGAGGCCATAAAGAGAGAACGGCTCGTCGTAACTGCGGCCCATGAGGCTCTCGTGGGCCAGGAACCTGAGCTGCCACGGTACCCGGCCTTTCAGGATGTGCGGATTGAGTGAATCAAAGCTCCCGACCTCTCCCTGAACGATGCGGCCGCCCTTGGGCGCGTCCGGGTTCGCGTAGGGCAGAGACACAAAATCCGGTGGTAGCGCGGGAGTGCCATACATAGCTATGCCGTGCTTGGGCTCGGCATGCCCCGAGCCGGACACCACCAGAAGCGCCGCGGCAAACGCAAGTCCGAGATATGGGTTCATCGTGCTGACCGTCCTTTCTTTTGCGGGCTCCTCGGCAGCCTACAGGGCGTTTCCGGGGCTTTCAAACTTTTAGCTTGGAGTTTGGGGATTCGTGGCGTATAAGCGGTGCACTGCTCGATAGGTTTCTTGCCTGTATGAAACCTGCCTCAATAACTAAGCGCCCGCTTTGTGCGGGCGTTTTTTTTGGGGGGAATTGCGTGGGTGAGCGACGGTCGGCGAAAATGCCCCTGCACTTTCGCGCTGCTGTCATTTGACGCCACCGCTCAAGATCCCCTGCGCGAGCTTTATGGTCTCGGCGGAGGCGAACGCCGCAGTGGCAGGCACAGAGGCATTCGACGACCCCTTTCGCCGTATCAAGGGCAGAGTTATGGACAAGGAGCTGTGTCAGGTGCGTGAGCAAGACCTTTCCGCACGGATTCGCCGTCTCGCGAGCAAGGCCTGCTGCAGCGTCTTGCGGCGCTCCACCCGCGGTCCCTGGTCAAGGAGTCTCACAGATTCTTCGACGCAGGCTTCCGGCAGCGATTTCAAGGTCTCGGCAGGCATTGCGCAGTCCAGTGCGTACCCGGGCAAGAGTTTTTTCGCGCGCTGATCTCCGCTCTGGTCGCCCCGGCGCCTGCAGTGTTGGGGTCCGACCCCCTTCGTGAATCTCCGAAGTGCCTTGCCGCTGCAGTCAGCTCGCTGTCTGGCCTGGAGTTCGACGCGAAAGCGTCAACCAGAGCAGGGCGCCTCCCGCCAGCGCCAGGAACGGGGCCATCGCAAGGTTCACGGAGGTCCAGCCTTCCGCCGGTGAGCCGCCGGTGCAGTTCATCAGCCCGCCGGACGAAAGCGACGCCAGGGTCACGCAGCCAAACACGAGCGTGTCGTTCAGGCCCTGTACACGACCTCGCTCCTCGGGCAAATGAGCGTTCGAGAGCATTGCGGTTGCGCCTATGAAGCCGAAGTTCCAGCCCAGCCCCAGGAGAATGAGCGCACCAAAGAAGTTGTTGAGATCGGTTCCGGACAGGGCGACGCCTCCGGCTGTCGCAAGGATGGCCAACCCGATGGCAACGATCCGTTCTGCGCCGAAGCGCGCAATCAGGTGCCCAGTGAAGAACGATGGCGCGAACATGGCCAGGACGTGAGCCGAAACAATGTCGGCCGCGTTGTTCTTGCTGAAGCCGCAGCCCACTACCGCAAGCGGCGTTGACGTCATCACGAGATTCATCAGGGAATAGGAAACCATCGCGCAGATGATCGCCACCAGCACCTTGGGCGACTTCAGGAGTTCCAGGCGAGTCCTGGCGTGCGAGGAGACCTCGACGGCCTTTGGCTTCGGGATGTCCAGGAGAAGGAACAGGAATGCGCCGCTTGCATTGATCACGATGATCGCAAGAAACGTGCCAAGAAACGGCACCACGGAGGCATCGGCGGTCACCTTGACCAGTTGCGGGCCAATCACCGCGCTCGCAAGCCCTGCCGCGATGACGTAACTGATCGCCTTCGGGCGAAACGCCTCGGAAGCCGTGTCGGCGGCGGCGAATCGAAAGAAGCCCTGCGACGACATGTACATGCCGGCGAATGCCGAACCGATCAGGAAAAGCGCGAAGCTTCCCGTGGCAAGTCCCCAGGCTGACAGGGCCGCGCCAATGGCGCCTCCCGTCGCCCCGATGACGAAGCCGAGCGTGCGTCCGTGCCGTTGCATGATGCCCGACAGCGGCGTGGCCGCCAGCATGGAACCCAGCACGATCAGAGAGATCGGCAGCGTCGCGAGGCAGGCATTCGGCGCAAGGGACTGTCCGGCAAGAGCGGACACGATGAACATCATCGGCATTTGCGAGCCGAGATAGCCTTGGGCGATCACAAGAACCGTCAGGTTCCGTCGCGCCGTGGAAATGACCGACTTCTGCGGCATGCGAGTCCGGTACTCCGTTCCGTCAACGTCAGCAAGGTCGGGGCTTCCGTTTTCGCGCTGCAGCAACTACCGTCCGCGCGCCGTTCGGGAGGACATCGTGCCAAAGGGAATTGGCCGCATCATCGAGACCCCTGCCTGCGTCGCCGAGGGGGCAGACTACCTCTCGAGGCGCGAGCCGCGATTTCGCAGGGCCCTTGCCTTGACCGGACCGCTGCCGCTTCGACGGCGCAAGGACGGATTCGCGCCGCTTCTTGACGCCATCGTCAGCCAGCAGGTCTCCGTGGCGGCGGCCGATGCGATCTGGGGCCGGTTGAAGTCTGCCGGGTTGACCGGTCCGCGCAAGATAGCGGCGGCTAGTGACGACGAACTCAGGGCGTGCGGCCTGTCGCGCCAGAAAATGCGCTACGCCCGTGAACTTGCTGCGTCGGGCATCCGCTTCAGCCGTTTGCGGGGCCAGCCGACGGAGGAGGTCATCGAGACGCTTGTCCAGGTGCCTGGAATCGGGCGCTGGACGGCCGAGATCTACGCGATGTTCTCGCTTGGCCGTGCCGACGTCTTTGCGCCAGGTGACCTCGCGCTTCAGGAGGCGGCACGCATCCTGTTCGACAAGCCGGAGAGGCCCACGGAACGCGAGCTGCGACAGATGGCGGAGGCATGGTCGCCGTGGCGCGGCGTGGCGGCGCGACTGCTTTGGGCCTATTACCGAGCCGCGAAGCAGAGGGAAGGGGTTCGATGAGCGAGTTGAAGCACAAGCGTAGGGGCAGCGCCTCCGGCAAGGACAGTTCGCTCGTCCTGTTCCTTCATGGATATGGCGCTGACGGCGCGGACCTGATTGGAATCGGTGAGCATGTTGCGCCGGTGTTGCCCGACACCGCCTTCGTGGCCGTCGATGCGCCGACTCCGTCGGTGGCAAACCCCATGGGCTTTCAGTGGTTCCCCATCCCGTGGCTCGACGGGTCGACCGAGGCCGCGATGGTCGAAGGGTTGGTTCGGTCCGCGAGACTGCTTGATGCGTTCATTGACAAGGTGTTGGCGGACGAAGGCCTCGATCCTGACCGCCTTGTGCTCTTCGGATTCAGCCAAGGCACGATGATGGGCCTTCATGTTGCGCCAAGACGGGCCGATCCCGTGGCAGGGATCGTTGGATTCTCTGGCAGGCTGATGTTTCCAGGCTGCATCGCCGACGAGGCGAAGTCTCGCCCGCCGACGCTGCTTGTTCACGGAGACGCCGACGAGATGGTCCCGTTTGCCGAGCTTGGGGCGGCGACGGAAGCGTTGCGAGCCGCGGATTTCGACATCTCAAGCCACGTGATGGAGGGAACGGGGCATGGCATTGCGCCCGACGGGCTTGCGGTCGCGCTGGCATTCATTCGACAGCGGCTTGGATTGGAACCGGCCGAATCCTGACGGTCAGAGCCTGTCGGCAGCCTTGTGCCAAGCCTGTCGCGTCCCTGCCACGTGCACCTGCGACAATGCCCAACATTCATGGGGCTTGCCACGCGGACTCCGCCATATATAGTCGCCCGAAATTCGGGCGGCATGTGGAAGGGGCGTGCGCAGCGCCGGGAAGCGGATGAAGCGGCAATGAGCGGAAGTTTCAGAACCAGTTTTGTGAGGGAGCCGAAGAGCCTCAAGCATCATCCTGCGTTGGTGTTGAACGCCGACTACAGGCCGCTGAGCTATTTTCCGCTGTCCCTGTGGCCCTGGCAGGAAGCGGTCAAGGCGGTGTGGCTGCACCGGGTGGACGTCCTGGCACGGTACGAAAAGGTCGTCCGCAGCCCGTCCACGGAAATCCACATTCCGTCGGTGGTCGTCCTGAAGGACTACGTGCATCCGCAGAAGCGGGTTGCCTTCACGCGCTTCAACCTGTTCCTGCGCGACGAGTTCCGGTGCCAGTACTGCGGTGCCCGGGGGGAACTGACCTTTGATCATGTCGTTCCGCGGTCTCGCGGCGGCACGACACGTTGGGAGAACGTGGTCGCGGCCTGCGCGAAATGCAATCTTCGCAAGGGCGCGAACTCGCTCGCGCAGGCGGGCATGTCGCTGCGTCGAACGCCGCAGCGACCGGACGCGGTCAAGCTCCGGAACCTGGGCAGGAAGTTCCCGCCAAATCACCTGCACGAGACCTGGTTCGATTTCCTGTATTGGGATGCCGAACTGGAGGCATGACCCCGCATTGGCAACCGCGCGGAGTGTACGGCGCTCCCGCTCGTTCGATGCGCTCATGCAAGTGATGCGGCGTCCCTTCGGAGCCTTGGCACGACTCGGTCGACCTGGCGCGAGCCCGTGCGACGCAGTTCGCGCCCCGAATGCCCCGCACCCCGTGCGGCTACCTGCTGCGGAGGTCGTCCAGATGAACCGCCAGGCCTGACAATGCCGCAAAGTCGTCCTCGACAACGCAGACCGGGAACTGCTCCATGAACCCGGAGAACCGACCCTTGCTGAGGAAGCATTCCACAAAGCCGAAGTCTTGAAGATACGGAGCGACGGCGCGGGCCATGCCTCCCACAAGGTAGATTCCGCCGAACGGCAGGTGAATCAGGGCGAGGTCCCCGCACACCGATCCCAGGATCCGGACAAATGTATCGAGGGTCCTCATGGCGAGGTCGTCACCGTTCTTGATGCCGGTCAGGACATCCGTGGCCGACCACGCCCCGCTCTTGCCGCACATGGATGCATGCCAGGCATGGATGTTCTCGATGCCTCGTCCTGAGAGCGCGTCCTCCACCGAGGCAAACCCGACGGATGCTGTGATGAATTCTACAAGCCCCAGTTCTTCGGAATTGCCGGCCGGCAAACGGGCATGGCCGCATTCGGATGGCGTTGCCATCAACGCCGGGCCGTTCGGGATTGCAAGCGCTGAATTGAAGCCGGTGCCGATTCCCACCACCAGCCTTCGGGAACAGGTCTCCTCGGGGTCGACTTCGATTACGGGTGCTAGATGCACGTGCGGAATCGTCTGAAGCGCGTGCGCCTGCGCTTGTAGGTCGTTGAGCACGGACACGGTCTGCGCGCCGGTGACACTCGAGAGAGTCTCGGGTTCGACCGACCAGTCAAGGTTGGTCAGCGTGCCGCGTCCGTCATGGACGGGTCCCGCAATCGCGACGGCTGCCGCGTCGCACACGAGGCCGACATCGTCTTCGAACCGCAGGAGCAGGGATTCAAGGTCTTCGAATTCCGAGTTCCGGAATTTCCGAACGGACATTTCCCGGAGCGCCCGCCCTTCGGCAAGGGCCACACGCGTGTTCGTTCCGCCGACATCGGCGACGAGTGACACTCTGTCCCTGCGGTCGGGCATGGCGTAGTTGTCCTGATTGCCGCGAGAACCCAATTCGGGTTTGGCACAAAAAATTTTCCCTTTGAGATCATGCCGTTGGGCGGGCGTCAAGACGGCAATTTGCACTGCAGACCTTTCAGTTGCGGATTCCGCGGTCCACGATCTTTCGGGGTTCTCCGGGCCCGGCGCGGATGCCAGGGACATCGCGGAAGGCCACACGTGCAGTTTGGCGGCCGCGGAATGCCGGACACGCATGGATGTGGCCAAGGGGATCCGTGCAGTCGTCGAGCACGCTGCTGCCCTTCCTGGGCGAAATGGACCGTGCGCGGGCAGGCGCTGATGACGGCCGCTCGTGGCGCGTTCCGGACCGCCTGCACGAGGCAGCAGGTGATGAAGATGACGCAAGGATTCCCGTGACGGGTCGACCAAGGGTTTGGCCTGGACTTTGGCGATCGGGGCACCGCGTTGACGTCAGTCAACGCGCCCGCAGACCTGTCAGCGGCTCCTCACGACCAGCCATCCCGCGGCCGCTCCGCAGCCTCAACCCTAACCGGTAGCGGACGCGGCTTTGCGACGGAATCGAAGTAGGTTCGCCGAGATCCTCGCTCCCGCTTCCGACCGGCGCAGCGTCAATTGGAGTGCACCTTGCGCTGGTGATCGCCCTGGCACGGCATTCCGGCATCGATGACCGCAAGATGGCGCACCACCTTGCAAACGCCCGCCTTCAATCTCCCTCTGCAACGCCATCCTTTCGCGCCTTCGCGCGGCGCGCACGATAGCTTGGAAGGACAACGAGAATGACGGCAATTGCCAGCAGCCCCAGTGTCATCGGCCGCTCCCAGATGAACGAGACGCCGTCATAGAGTTGCATCGAGCGTGCGAAGTTGTTTTCCATCATGGCGCCAAGGATGAAACCGATCAGCAGCGGAGCGAGCGGGTAGTCCGCGAATTTCAGGGCGGTCGCGCAAATTCCGAAGCCAACCAGGATGAGAAGCTCGGTTGCATTGTTCTGCCCGATATACGCACCCATCAGCGTGAAGAACAAGATGAATGGAATCAGGTAGTTGCGCGGCACCGTCAAGATCTTGGCGATATAGGGGATGAGCGGCAGGTTGAGGATCAGCAAGATCAGGTTGCCGATGAACATTGACATGATGACGGCCCAGAAAATCTGGGGCTCGTCCAGCATCAGGCGCGGTCCGGGTGTCACGTTCAACGCGATGAGCGCACCGAGGAGAATGGCCGTCGTGCCCGAACCGGGGATGCCCAATGTCAGAAGCGGCACGAACGACCCAGTGCAGGCGGCGTTGTTCGCTGTCTCGGGAGCTGCAAGACCCTTGACGGAACCTTTCCCGAATTCGTCCTGCTCTTTCTTGGGCGCGATGTTTCGCTCCACGGCATAGCCGAGAAAGCTCGCGATCGTGGCGCCGGCGCCCGGCAGGACGCCGATGAAGAATCCTTGCAGGGACTGACGTCCGATGACCGGCGCTATGGCCCTCGCCTCGGTGCCAGTGATCCGCAGGTTCTTGATGGCGCCTTCGTCGCCCTGAAGGTCCTTCGGCTTCAGGACGAGGAACAGCGCTTCTGGCAGCGCAAACATGGCCATGGCAAGGGTGATGAAGCCGAAGCCCGACTGCAGGTCCAGGATTCCCATCGTGAAGCGCGGCAGGTTGAACAGGGCGCCTTCGCCGACGGTTGCCATGATCAGGCCGAGAATTGTCATGACGATTGCCTTGGCAACCTGGCCCGTGCCTGCAAAGGCGGCGATGGCGGAGAGACCGACGACCATCAGTGCAAAATACTCGGCAGAATGGAACAGCAGCGCCACGGAGGACAGGGCAGGCGCAAAGATCATGAGCAGAAGTGCGCCGATGGTGCCGCCCGCGAAGCTCGCAATGGCGGCGACGGTCAGCGCCTTTCCCGCTTTCCCTTGGCGTGCCATCGGATAGCCGTCGAAACTGGATGCGACGGTTCCCGCGACGCCCGGAGCATTCAGGAGGATTGACGAGGTCGATCCGCCGAAGATCGCGCCGTAATAGACGCCTGCCAAGAGGATCAGCGCCGCGGATGGGTCGCCCATCGAGATGGCGACGGGGATCATGATGGCGATGATCGACATCGGCCCTAGACCCGGAAGCATGCCGATGAACGTGCCGATGAGGCACCCGCCGATCACCATCAAGAGGTTCTGGACGGAGAGGGCCGTTTGCAGGCCAATCAGGAGTCCCTCAAGCATGTCAGCCTCCGAAGATTCCAGGAAATGGACGCATGTAGATGCCGAGAACCCCTTGGACGAGATACCACACCGATCCTGCGGCAATCAGCGCGACCGGCAGCATGACGCGCCATTTGCGTTCGCCCAGGATGAAGGAGCCAAGGATCAGCAGCGCGGAGGTCGAGATCAGGAAACCCAGGGGGCGCAGGCAGAGCGCATAGGCAACCATCAGCGCGAGGAGCAGAATCGCCTGGCCGAGATGATAGTCGCCCAGGCGGCGGTAATCGATGTCGGCTTCTTTCGGCTCGGACTTCTCAAGGCCCAGGAGGATGACCAAGGTCGTGATGATTGCCAGCACGGACAGAACTTTCGGGAAGGTGCTGGGCCAGATCGGGTTCCGTCTCATGAACGGTGCAAGATTGGCATCCATGGTGAACCAGGCGGCGTATCCGTAAGCCAGGCAGATGCCTAACAGGACAAGCGCGATCCAGCGATCCAAGGTCATGTCGTGCCCTCCTCACTCAGTGACGTGGCGGAGCGGGCAATCGCTCCGCCACCTGGTTGGTCAAAGGAAGCCGAGCTTCTTCATCAGGTCGCCGATGGCCCTTTCCTGCTCTTCCAGGAAGGCTTTGAAGTCGTCGCCTGAATTGTGAATGTTGACCCAGCCGTTACGGGCGCGGACCTCTTCCCACTCCGGCGTGTCGTACATCTTCGCGATGGCGTCCTGGTACATGGCCAGTTTGTCCGCCGGAAGCCCCGGGGCCGCGAAGAATCCGCGCCAATTGACGAATGTGGTGTCGATGCCCTGTTCCATCATGGTCTTCGCATCGGGGGCCGCGTCCACGCGCTCTTCCGACGTTACGCCGATGATCTTCACTTCCCCGGCACTTGCCAGATCGACGGCTTCCGAGAACCCGGTCGAAAGGGCGGAGATTTCGCCCGACAGCAGGGCTGCCATGGCCTTTCCGCCAGCGTCGTAGGGGATGTACTTCACGCCAAGCGCATCCTTACCTGCTGCCTCCATCACCATGGCCGCCACGAGGTGGTCCATGCCGCCCGGAACCGAGCCGCCGCCGATGGCGGTGGCGCCAGGATCGGCATCAAAGGTGGCAATCAGGTCGGCCATCGAGTTGATCGGGCTGTCCTTGCCGACGACAAGCGCGGCGTAGTCGCCGATCGTGCCCGACACCAGGGTCAGGTCGCGGAAGTTGTGCGGGAAAACACCGGTCAGCGAGCGAATCACGATTGGGGTCGAGTTGACCATAAGCGTGCCATGATTGCTTTCGGCATTCTCGATCAGGAAGCCAATGGCCTTTCCGCCGCCGCCGCCAGACATGTTTTCGTAGGATGCGGTTCCCACCAGGCCTGCCTTCGTCAGCGCTTCTCCGGTGCCTCGAGCCGTACCGTCCCAGCCACCGCCTGCGCCGCCAGGGATCAGGAAGTGCACGCTGTCCAAGACCTGATGTCCGTCCGCCGCGACTGGTCCGGCAAGGCCAAAGGCGGCGACGGTCGCGATCACGGCGCGACGGCCCAGTTTCAATGTCGTCATGTTCTCCTCCACGAATTTTCGTTCGCCCGCGGGACAGACCTTGCCCACGGACACAGGTAAAATAGTGGCTGAAACTGTCGCGAAACTGTCGGCTGAGGATCGGATTTCGTTTGCCCAAAGTCGATTCTTGGCCGTCTTGCGTGCTTCGCAACGCAAGACGCATTTGCAAGGCTTGCCGGGCTGAGCGGATCCCTTGCCTGGGCCGCGTGGCCCTTGAATTGAAGTCCCGAGAAACTCGGGCCTGTCCGGCACGACCGAATTGCAGTGAAGCTGTGCCATTGGACTCGGTTCCTGACCGATCTATGGGTAGTGGACGCCCTGGTTCGATCGTCAAGTCGCACAGTTTTCGCAGGGTTGAAAAACGAGGTCGAACCGGTATCTGTAATTGGGCACGTTCACGCTGAAGTCGACCGGGAGACTTGCAGTAGGCTCCCTGGTGATTGGGAGGACCGTTGCGAACATGCGGCTGCTATTGGTCGAAGATGCCGAGGACGTCGCGGAAGCTATTGTCGCCAGCTTCGAGCGGCGGGGCGATGCAGTTGACTTGGTGGCCTCTGTCGACGAGGCCAAGAGCGCTATCGCGGTTCAAGACTACGATGTCATTCTTCTGGACATCGGTCTGCCGGACGGTCTGGGCACCGACGTCCTCCGGTCCGCACGTGACCGAGGCAGCCGGGCACCGATCCTGATGCTGACCGCCCGATCTGACATTGAAGACCGGGTCGCCGCCTTGGACAGGGGCGCGGACGACTACCTCGTGAAACCCTTCGATCTGCGCGAACTTCACGCGCGCGTGCGCGCAATGCTCCGCCGCCAGGATGAAGACCGTTCGGGCACGATCGAATTCGGTGACATCGTGTTTGATCCGGCGGGACTGACGGTCGAGGTTTCGGGCAAGCCCGTCGCGCTGGCACGACGGGAGTTCAATCTGCTGGAAATCCTCTTGATCAATCGCGAGAGGGTGGTTCCGAAAGAGAAGATCTTTGATTGCATGTACTCGTTCAACGACGAGGACGTGAACTTGAATGCCGTGGAACTGTACGTCGGCCGCTTGCGAAAGAAACTCTGCGAAAGCAGGGTCGCCATCAAGACGTTGCGCGGGCTCGGCTACCAGATGATCAATGACGACTGACTCGGTGGCGCGTTCGCGGTTTTCCAGCTCCTTGCGATTTCGGCTTGCCGCAGGAATCATCCTGGTTCTCGCAACCGGGGGAGTGGCCGTCGCCTTCGCAGCATTTGCATACGGTCGCGACGCCGCCCAGCAGTCATTTGACCGCCTTCTCGTCGGCGCGGCGAACCAGATTGCAGGCTCCCTTAGGCTGCGCGATGGAGAGGTTGTCGTCGACATCCCTGTCTCGGCCTTCGAGCTCTTGTCGCTCGCGCCGCGAGACCGAGTCGTGTACGGCGTGTTCGGCGATGACGGGACCTTGATCACCGGCTACGACATCGTGTTGCCGCCGGACAGCGACGGCACGTACTTTTCCGGCAGTTTCGCAGGGGAGACCGCGCGGTTCGTGCGCGTCACCCGCCAGTTCGCGGAGCGGTCGTTCCTGGGGTCGGTCGACGTGATCATCGGCCAAACTACGGAGGCGCGGCGCGAGCTTGCGCAGCAGATCACGCAAAACGCGCTGATTGCGGTCGCGGCGATCGGTGTTGTCATGTCGGCGTTGGCCGCGCTTGCGGTTCAATCCGCATTGAGTCCGCTGCATCGCATTGAGCGCGACATTGCTGCCCGATCCAGCAAGGACCTGACTCCCGTAGACGTCAACGTTCCACAGGAAATCAGCAGCCTGGTGCATGCATTGAACCGCTTCATCGCCCGGATCGATCGGCAACTCCACGTGATGCGGACGCTGATCGCCGATGCCTCTCACCAGCTCCGGACGCCGATTGCAGCGCTCCGTGCCCAAGCGGAACTTGCCGCCGAAGAGACCGACCGGGAACGAACCCTGAGAATTGTCGGCAGAATTCACGAAAGATCCAGGAATCTCAGCCGACTCACCGACCAGTTGCTCAGCCATGCGTTGATCATTCATCGTGGGGACACTGTCGATCTCGAGCCAGTGGATCTGCGAGCCGTTGCCACCGAGGCCGTCGATCAGACTGATCAATCCATGTCCAACGTGGATCGGGCGATTCGGCTGGCCCTTCCCGAGGCCCCGGTGATCTGCAACGGCGACACGCTTTCACTGGCAGAAGCCTGCAAGAACTTGATCAACAATGCGTTGCGTCACGGAAAGTCCCCGATCACGGTGTTCGTTCAGGGACAGGGCAGGGTGGCGCGCATCGGGGTTCGCGATAGGGGACCCGGAATTCCGGAGGCGATGTGGCAGAACGCAGGATCGCGGTTCGCCAAGAATGCGGGAGTCTCCGCAAGGAGCGCGGGCCTGGGCCTGGCCATCGTGAATGCCGTATCCGAGGCGCATGGAGGGAAAATGAGAATCGAACGGCCTTCTGAAAGGGAATTCGAAGTGGCCTTGGAACTGCCACGGCTTCCGGAAGGCGCGGGATGAGACGTCTTGGCGAACTGGCACTGGGTCTGGCCCATCTGGGAGGCGCCGCCGTCTGCGAACCGATGCCCGAGGCGACAAAGTCCTACGGGCCGTTGCAGGCGGAAGTGCACTTGACGGTGCGCGGCACGACCGACATCGCCCTCTTCGAGCCGGTTCTTCAGACCTTTGTGACGCGTTCGGATGGTGCCCGGATCGACTACGAACAGTGGGCGTCCAACGATTTGTATCTTGCGACCGTGGCGGAATGCCGGTCCAGCTCCGCGACCGCGGACCTCGTGGTCAGTTCGTCGATCGACCAGCAGATCAAGCTCGCAAACGACGGTTGCGCCGCTCCCTATCGATCCGACGGGACGGCAAGACTGCCGGCAGTCTCGAACTGGCGCGACGAGGTCTTCGGAATTACGTGGGAGCCCGCGGCCATCGTGTACAACAAGAGCACGATCGGCAGTGCCCCGGCGCCAAAGTCTCGCTTCGACTTGATTGACCTGCTTCGACCCGAAGACAGCGCGTTTCGCGGGCGCGTCGCGACCTATGACATCGAGGTATCAGGACTGGGCTACTTGTTCGCCTTCGCCGACTCGCAGCAGGCCACGACCTTCGGCCGTCTCATCGAGGCGTTCGGCAGGAGTGGTGCCGTTGCAACCTGCTGCTCGGCTGCGATCATCGATGGCGTTGTCAGCGGCGACTACCTGATCGCCTACAATGTACTGGGCTCCTATGCGCTGGCCCGCGCAGACGAGAACCCGGACATCGTCGTCGTCGCGCCCGACGACTACACGTTGGTCCTGGCCCGCGCGGCGCTGATTCCCCGACGTGCCGCGATGCCGGAATTGGCGGGGGAATTCATTGACTTCCTGATTTCCGAGCCTGGTCGGTCCGCTTTGCGGTCAGCCAACCTGATCGTCGACACGAACGAGAGCGTGCACGCCGCGATGCGGTTGCCCGAGAATCCCGATGTCAGCCTGCGGCCGATTCCGCTTTCGCTCGCGCTGTTGGTTGGATTGGACCAGCACAAGCGAAGGGAATTCGTTGCACGTTGGCAGGCAGCTTTCCCAAAGGAAAGGGACCGCGAATCAGCCGACTAGCCTTGGCTTGCCGCCTGCGTCCAGCGCTACGAACGTGAACGTCGCTTCCGTCATCTGTTCGCAAGCATTTTCGTGCCTCTCACGTCGCCAGGCCTCGACATGGATCCGCATCGACGTGCGCCCGACGGCCTCCACTGACGCATGCAGGGACACCTCGTCTCCGACCCTCACGGGACGGTGAAACTTCATTGCGTCAACGGCAACGGTTGCACTTCGGCCCCTTGACGTGAGTGCCGCCAGAGTCCCGGCGGCCAGGTCCATCTGGGACATCAACCATCCGCCGAAGATGTCCCCCGCCGGATTCGTGTCGGCGGGCATGGCGACGGTGCGGATGACGGGCTGCTCCGCCGGGGGACCAACATCAAACGACATGTGCGCACGCGGATGCTGGTGTGCGAGTGTCCATGTTCCGCCCCCTGTTCAGATGGTCGTCGATCTCTGCTGCCGAGCCGATCACGCGACCGTAGAGGAACACGGTGAATGCAGCGTTCTCGAGATCGCGCCTGGAGAGAGATCCGGATCGAAAGTCCTTCCAGAGCAGCGCAAGCAGAAGCGCCGCGATGACGGCATCGACGTTGACGCAAAACACGTAGCGGCTGGCACCGGCATCGTAGAGTGCCTGGACCAGTTCACGATAGAATGAGTGGAAGACATTGTAGTCGCCGCGCTTCGCCATGAATTCTGCAATGAATCGCTCTCGCGGGTCGAAATTGACAGGCTGGCCCTTGAAGACCGGATGATGCACTCCGGGAAGCGCCCGCACCTCGGTGCCGACTTCCTTCGCTTCGTCCTTGGTGCGCTTGTAGGCGGTCGCGAAGTCGCGAGCCATCTTCTTCAGGTCAAGCCCGTGGTCTGGATCGGTCGGGTTCTTCAGGTCAATTCCGTCAAATTGCTCCAGAAGGAATGCCATTCCCTCAAACCCGTTGCCGCCGTGGCTGTAGCCGCAATGGCTGAGAAAGCCCAGCATCGCCTTGTTGATCTGGACGCGTTGCGGTGTCTGAGGTCCGTCCGCCGCGACGGCACCCTTCGCGCCTTGGGCGGAGATCGACCCCGGGCCGTTCGATATCAGCAGCCCGACAAGCATTCGCAGCGGCAGCGCCTCTTCAACGGCAGGCTTCTTGCCGGTCACGGCCAGATAGCAGAGATCCGCCATGGTCCATGTCGAAAAGCGCTCTTCGCGAGGGATGCCGCAGAGGGAGCCAGGCTGATGGTGCTTGCCGGGGATTGTCGCACCGACCATGACGCCGTAAAGCCGCAGGTACCACGGCAGCGTTCGTGCCGTCAGCCTGGTGATCCGCTTTCTCATCAACGGACCCCAGGAGATCGTCAGGGCGATTGCGGCGAGGATCGCATCTCGGCTCAGGCGTTCGCCCAATGTCCCCAGGAACTTCAGGAAAGCCGATTCTGCGCCGCGGGCCTTCACTGCAGCAAGCATGGCCTCTGGCCGAGGATCGTCGGCATCCTCTGGCCCGGCCAGGAACAGGGCGCGGGTATAGTCTTCGACTGCAATGGCGCGCGTATCGAACGTCTCGTCGGAGCCGTCCGAGAGCCCCGAATGAGAGAACAGCTCAATCAGAACGTCCGTGCAGGACAGCGCCCGTTCGACCCTGTTCGGTCCTACGATGGCCACCGCCGCGGCCATCACGGCGTTCGGCGCATTGCCGGCCTCTCGCGCGGCGTCAGACGCCACCAGGATAGGGTCACCGACCAGATTCACCTCGGCGGCGACCGCAATGTCCAAGAGCGCGCGGTCGTTTTCGGTCGCAATCTCGTGTACAAGTGGCAGCGCAAAGTTCGCCTCGAGCGGTTCAAGTGCCAAGTCGAGCACTGAATGTCCATGCACGCTCGTCACCTGAGACTTCGGATCCATTACCGATGCTCCGGACTTGTCCTTCATCTTCTGGCGCGCAACAGCCGCACCGACCTGGTCCTTGAGCGCTGAAACCTGCCCGTCGTAGGGTGCCATGGCAAGAACAGGTGGCAAGGACAGGTTGGCCGGCAGCGCAAGGCCCCTGTCGTTCGCGAGCCAGGGCTTCAGGGCCAGGCTTCCCGTCGAGTCAAAGTCGGGTTCAATTCCGGAAAGCCTCATCACGGCGGTGAGCGCTGCCGGGATGTCGGCGATGTTTGTCACTACGGCACCCTTGTCCGAGACAACCGGATTGTCCGGCGCATACAATCCGTCGACGCCAAACGCCCCGACAAACCAGTCTTCCTTGTCCTCCGCCCTGTCGCCGCTTCCGGCCATCGCGCCGGCGTGTCCGACCGCGCGGGTCAGCCTGGATTTCCAGCGCCCTACCACGCATGCAACGACGGGCTTGCCGAAGTCCACGTCGTGCTCGTAGTAGCCGCCCGGCTCCACGTACAAGACTGCTGCCTTGGTCCTGCAGTCGGCTTTCAGCGCGTGTGCGAAATCGCGTGCGGAATAGTGGATGTAGACATCCTTGCCCGATGAGATCAGCGTTGTCGTGCCCCAGCCTTCCGTGGCGAGATACTGGGCGATGGTGGTCGTGAAGCCGCCGGAATTGGAGAAGATCGAGATTGAACCCTTCAGGAGCGACTCTTCGGGGTGATCCCCGCCAAGCGCCCCGCCGATGCGGACTCGGTTCCAGCTGTCTGCGACCCCAAGGCAGTTTCCGCCGACGATGTCGATCCCGTTCGCCTGCGCCATTGCGCGGATTTCACGTGCGTCGTGGACCGCGATCTTTTCGGTGATGATGACAATCTTTGCGAGATGCTCATTGACACGGATGAGTTCCGCCACCCCGTCCCGTACGCCCGAGGGCGGCAAGTAAACCACGCCGACGTTGAACGCATGCCCGGCATCCAGCCCTTCGCGCACGTTGTTGAAGACGGGAATGTCGCCGACGGGCGTCTTCAAGGCGCTGCCTGCGCGGCCGGGCGAGGTGCCGAACACGACGTTTCCGCCCGAAAACGCATGGCTGGTTGGCGTGACCTGGCGGGATTCCCCGCCGAGTATGTTCAGAACGCAGACCCGATCTTCGCGTGTCGCGATCTCGCCCAGTGAGCGAATGCCCAGGTAGTATGGAAAACCCTCTATCCCTTGCTTGTGCATTTTCATTTTCCCTCCTGGGTCGCCGGCGAAATGCCCAAGAGCCGGGAAACCTCTTCCCGGCCGCCGTCTCGCATCCATTGATCGACCTGCTTGGCGTAGTTCACGACTTCCGAGATCGCGCTGTCGAATCCGAAGAACCGGTATGGCAGGCCGAGGCTGTCCAGCGTGTCAGCCAGGTTGCCAAAGCCACGCACGAGGTTCGGACCGCCTCGCCCGACGACCACGTAGAGCGGCACCGGGCCGTGCGCGGCAAAGTGCTCGCGCAGGGCGTCTCCCATGCCCCGGAAGGTTTCCAGGATGTCGGTGTTGTTCGACTTGCCGCCGATGATGAAGAGCACGTTCGTCTGCTGCAGGAAGTGCTTGTAGCAGATCGAGGCCACGGCCTTCATCTTCTCGTAGGGCGGATTGCCGCCGAAATCCGAAGAGATTATCGCCGCGTCCCCTAGCAACTCGGTCGCCAGGCTGTTTGCGCCGCCGCCGAAGGTCGGGGCCAGGATCGTGCCATTCTCATTGATCACGAACACGTCCGACTGTCCCTGGTGGGTGCGGAGCTGGTTCACTTCCTGTTCAAACGCCGAAATGTCGGACGCGAAGAGCTGGTCCGGTAGTCCCAGGCGCAACACTCGGGGATCGTCCCGGTCGAACCCGCACTTGAAGTCGCAGGCAACCGGAGCAAGCCGACCGTTCCTGGCAGCCCGCATCCTGATCGGGTTCAGCTCCAGCGTGGTCATGCCGTAGTGGTGCATCAGTTCCCAAAGCTTCGGCAGTTGCTGGACCAGCGGCGAGATGATTTCCCTGGGTGCACCGATGTCCGAAAGCGCGTTGGCGACGACAAAGGCCTTCAGCCCGGTCAGTGCGTCGAACGGGACCGTCGCGATTTCGTCCTTGCCGAGTTCCTCGATATCGACGCCGCCCCTATGGGTCAGTGTCATCGTCGGCGCGCGAAAGCGGCTGTCGTCCGCTATCGAGAAGTACACCTCGTGTTCGGCCGGCACTCCCGCCTCGAAGGTGACGCCGTTGGCCTTTGCGACGGCATTGCCATGCCGATGCTCCGCGAAATAGAGCCGCTCCTTTTCGGCCAGTGCCGACTTCAGGTCGCGCACCCTGGCGACGAGACCTGCCTTGCCCTTTTTCCCGACGCCGCCCTTGAAGACGGGCTTGACGAAAACCAGACCGTGCCTTTCGATCAGGGACTGGATTTCATCTTCGCTCGCACCGGGTCCCAGCACTTCCGGGCACGGGAAATCCACATGCTTCAGCAATCTGGACCCATGCAGCAGTCCGGTAACCTGCATATCGCCGCTCCTCCGATGATCGCCGACCTTGGGCGAGGGGATTTTGGCATGGGTTACCCGCTGAAGCTGTCACAAGGCTGTCTGGGGCCTCTTGTTCGTCGCCAGGTTTCCTGGCGGTCGGCCGACGCGCACCATGCGTGGCTCAATGCGCCTGGTCGGCCCCGTAGGCTGCGGCAACGAACCGGGCTAGGCCTGCGTGCCAGGAGCGCGAGAGGCTTCGGCTCGGTCGCGGTCGAGCAGGTGACGCATTGCCGGTGCCGGGCCCGTCGATTGTCCCACCATGAGGTCCGCCTCGAGAAGGACATGCCGATGCCCGTCCTGTGCGCCGCGAATCGTGTCGAGGAGGATGTCGGCGCAGAGACGACCGGCTTCCCGGACCGAGGATCGCGTGGCGGTGAAGATCGGAACGTCTCCCTCGTTTCGGAAATAGGACAGGTCGTCGTCATGAATCACGACGGACACCTCGTGTCCGAGCCCCAGGCCCAAGTCATGAAGAGCCCGCCGTGTGCCCATGGCAGGAATGATCGACGACACCAGGATTGCCGTCGGCGGGTTCCGCGAGGCTAGCATCTGCATGGTCGACGCAAATCCGTAGTTTTCGGTCATCTCGCCACTGAAGACCAGTTCCGGGTCGCGAGCGATGACGCGTGCCTCAAGCGCGTCCCTGTAGCCGCTCAGCCTTCGGGTGGCAAAATCCATCCCGTCCAGGCCGTTGATCAAGCCGATCCTGCGGTGCCCGAGATCCAGCAGGAACTCCGTCGCGCGCGAAAACGCGCGACGGTTGTTGACATCGACCCAGTTGTACTCTCCGTCGACCCTGCTTGACCGCCCGTGAACGACGAAGGGCAGGTCGATGTCCTGGAGCAGGCGGATGCGAGGGTCATCGATCTTTGGTCCATGGATCACGGCGCCGTCGACCACGCCGCGCGTGGCAAGGTCCCGGTAGGCTTCCGCCTCGTCCTCGTCCCGCACGACGGAGAGCGAAAGGTCGTAGCCGGACATGGAATACTGCTCGCCGGCGCCCGCGATGAAGTCCGAAAAGATCGGGTTCACCATTTCGTGCTCCTTCGACAACGGCAGGATGTGGCCGATCGTCATGGCACGGCCAGTCGCCAGGCGCGCCGCACGGGAATTCGGGGTGTAGCCGAGCCGTTCCGCAGACTCGAGGACCTTCCGCCGCGTTCGCTCGCTGACTTCGGGATACCCGTTGAGCGCACGGCTGACGGTCGTGGGAGAGAGCCCGATCCGGTGTGAGAATTCCTTCAGGTTCATCATTCAAAGCGTTTTCAAGTTTTGCAAAAGAATACGAAATGGCAAAGACTTGTCAAAGAATATTTTTTGCCAAGATTTACGTTGACATGAGGGAAGATCTGGGAGATGCTGCATTATCCAAAGCGCTTTGAGAAACTCATTGCGGCAACCATCGAAGGGACTTACGGGTCCGGATAAAGGGAGAGCTTCATGAACAGATCACTACTCGCCAGCACGGCCGCGATGGCGTTGGCCGCGGGCAGCGCAGGCGCCGAGCAGCTGACCGTCTTCGGTCCCTGGCTTGGCCCGGATCAGGAAAACGTTGAGGCGGTGCTTGCGGACTTTGCCGCGAAATCCGGCCACGACGTCAGCTATGTCGGTTCTGACAGTTTCGAGCAGCAGATCCTTGTGGACGCGGAAGCAGGCTCGGCGCCGAACATCGCGGTTTTCCCGCAGCCGGGACTTGCCGCTGACATGGCGAGCCGCGGATTCCTGACACCCCTGGACAGCGGCGTCGGCGACTGGGTTCGGGAAAACTACGCCGCAGGGCAGTCCTGGGTCGACCTGGGCACGTATGCCGACGCGAACGGCGACGGGCAGCTCTTCGGCTTCTTCTACAAGGTCGACGTGAAGTCGCTCGTCTGGTACATCCCCGAGAACTTCGAGGATGCCGGCTACGAGGTGCCGGAGACCATGGAGGAACTGAAAGCGCTTTCCGACATGATCGTCGCCGACGGCGATACGCCCTGGTGCATCGGTCTTGGCTCGGGCGGTGCGACGGGTTGGCCTGCTACGGACTGGGTCGAGGACATGATGCTGCGAACGCAGCCGCCGTCCGTCTACGACCAGTGGGTCACGAACGAGATTTCCTTCACCGACGATGCCGTCGTGGGCGCGATCGAGGAGTTCGGAGCGTTTTCCCGCAACGACGACTATGTCGCGGGAGGCGCGGCCGCGGTCGCCTCGACCGATTTCCGCGACAGCCCCAAGGGAATGTTCGACAGCCCGCCCCAATGCTACATGCATCGCCAGGCCTCCTTCATCCCGGCCTTCTTCCCTGAAGGCACCGTGGTCGGTGAGGATGTCGACTTCTTCTACTTCCCTGCCTATGCGGGCAGGGATCTCGGCAAGCCGGTCCTGGGCGCTGGCACGGTCTGGGCCATCACCAACGAAAACCAGGCCGCGCACGACCTGATCGAGTATCTCAAGGATCCGGCCGCGCACGAGATCTGGATGGCGCTCAAGGGGTTCCTCACGCCGCACAAGGGCGTGAACCCGGACGCGTTCGGTGATCCGACGCTCAGGAAGATGAACAAGATCCTCCTGAACGCCACCACCTTCCGGTTCGACGGTTCCGACCTGATGCCCGGCGGAGTCGGCGCCGGCTCGTTCTGGACCGGGATGGTCGACTATTCGGGAGGCAAGAGTGCCGCCGCGGTCGCCCAGGAAGTCCAGGACAGCTGGGACGCGTTGAAGTAGTCCCGCAAGGGCGGAGCCCGGCCAACGGGCTCCGTCGAATCCACTCGAACTGCCGCGGGGAGGGCGATTCATGCATCCTGCATTGCTCGGACTTGTGACGATCGTCATCGGCGTCGGCAGCTGCATCGGGTATTTCTACCTTTCGAACCTGTTCCTGGACAAGGTGCTCTTTCCGGGGAAGGGTCCGAATGCCGGACGGAACATCAACCGCGCCAACCAGGTGCGGCCATGGCTGTTCCTTGCGCCGGCCGTCTTCGCGCTTGGCCTCTACCTCGGATATCCGGTGATCGAGACGTTGCGCCTCTCGCTCACCGACCGAACCCTGGACGGCGCCTTCGTGGGTTTCGCCAACTACCAGCAGATGCTCGCCGAGCCGAAGTTCTGGGAGGCCATGCGCAACAACATGCTGTGGCTTATCGTGGTGCCTGCCGCCTCGACGGCATTTGGCCTGCTGGCCGCGCAGCTCACGGACCGAATCGCCTGGGGCAACCTGGCCAAGTCGCTGGTCTTCATGCCGATGGCCATATCGTTTGTCGGCGCCTCGGTCATATTCAAGCTGATCTACGACGCGCGTCCCGAGGACAAGGCGCAGATCGGCCTGCTGAACGCGATCTGGGTCCAGTTCGAGGGTGGCGCCATGTCGGTGCTCTTCCTGCAGGTGCTGCCGATCGCGGTCGTCTTCGTCTTTGCGGCCCTGGTCGCATATGCCGGATACATCATCTTCCGGCCTGCGCTCTCGGGCGGCGGCGGCATCTGGGTCCAGGCCGCGCGCGCCGCCGCCGCCGCCTTGGCCCTGTACCTGATCTGGCTTTCGGCCGGGTCGATCCTCGGACTTGCAACGGTCGAACTTCCCTACGGCAAGCCGCTGGCCTGGCTGACGCTTCCCTTCTTCAACAACTTCTTCCTTATGGTCGTGCTGATCTGGATCCAGACGGGATTCGCCATGGTGATCCTTTCGGCCGCACTGCGTGGCATCCCCGAGGAGACCATTGAGGCGGCCATCATCGATGGCGCAAACCCCTTGCAGATATTCTTCAGGATCAAGGTGCCGCAGATCATACCGACGATCACGGTCGTCTGGACGACGATCACGCTCGTGGTCCTCAAGGTGTTCGACATCGTGTTCGCAATGACGAACGGTCAGTGGCAGACGCAGGTGCTGGCGAACTACATGTTCGACAAGTTGTTCCGTGCCAATGACTGGGGCGTGGGATCGGCTTCCGCCATCGTCATCATGGTCCTCGTCTCGCCGATCCTCGCCTGGAACGTCTGGAACGCCCGAAAGGAGATGCGCTGATGCAGTCCATTGCGGGAAGCAAGTCGTCGCTCACATGGGCGGTGCACATCTCGGTCGTCGTCATGGTTGCGCTCTGGCTGGTGCCGACCGTCGGGCTCTTCGTCTCGTCCTTCCGGACCGCAGACCAGATCTCGACGTCCGGCTGGTGGGCCTCTCTCTTCCCTGCGGAGCAGAACGTGGTGGCCCGGGCGGCAGACCCCGACGAGAACCGCGTGGCGGACGGGAGCGCGTTCGTCGTCTCGGGAAACCTGTTCGACGATGAAGACAAGTCGATAAGCGTCTGGGGGACCTCGTCGCGCGCCATCGACATATACGTTCCAGGCGACGCCGCCGACCTGGGTGATGGCGAGACGATCACGGTTCAGGCCAACGGCGACTACGAATGGCGCGGCAACGACGAGCAGATCGCAGGGCGCGGGCAAAGGGTCTTTGCGACTGTCACGGCGCAGCCGGAGTTCACGATCGAGAACTATGACAAGATGCTTCTCGACGAAGGGAACGTCGACGGCATGGCCAAGGCGTTCTTCAACACGCTGACCGTCACCATCCCCGCCACGATCATACCCATAGTGATCGCGGCCTTCGCCGCATACGCGCTGGCTTGGATGGACTTCCCGGGGCGTGCCTTGCTGATTGCGTGCGTCGTGGGGCTGCTCGTCGTGCCGCTGCAGCTTGCGCTGATACCGCTGCTCAAGCTGCATCTCGGCATCGGAATCGGAAAGGGCTATCTCGGTGTCTGGCTTGCCCATACAGGTTTCGGCCTCCCTCTCGCGATCTATCTCCTGCGGAATTACATGGCCGGACTGCCGCGCGACATCATCGAGAATGCCAAGGTGGACAGTGCCACGGACTTCCAGATATTCGTCAAGATCATCATTCCGCTCTCGTTTCCCGCCCTGGCGTCCTTCGCGATCTTCCAGTTCCTCTGGACCTGGAACGACCTGCTGGTCGCAAAGGTGTTCCTGATCGATGCAACCGGCCAGACCACGGTGATGACCAACCAGATCACCGATCTCCTCGGTACCCGCGGCGGCAACTGGGAGATCCTTGCCACCGCCGCCTTCATCTCGATCGCTGTGCCGCTTGCGGTCTTTTTCGCGATGCAGCGCTACCTCGTTCGCGGCATCCTTGCCGGATCGGTGAAATAGGACGCCGCCCATGAGCCTAGCCGAAGCAATCCCCGCCGAGACCCCGGGCGTTCTCGCCTCGAATCCGGACTGGTGGCGAGGCGCAGTGATCTACCAAGTCTATCCCCGGTCGTTTCAGGACACGAACGGGGATGGCATAGGAGACTTGCCGGGCGTCACCGAAAGGCTGCCCTACATCGCCTCGATCGGCGTGGACGCGATCTGGATCTCGCCGTTCTTCACGTCGCCAATGCTCGACTACGGCTACGATGTCTCGGACTACCGGGACGTTGACCCGATGTTTGGCACGCTGGAAGACTTCGACACCTTGGTCGAAAGGGCTCATCAGCTCGATTTGCGCATCATGATCGATCTGGTCTTGAGCCATACCTCCAGCCAGCATCCATGGTTCCAGGAAAGCAGGACCGACCGCACCAACTCCAAGGCCGACTGGTATGTCTGGGCGGACCCGAAGCCGGACGGGACGCCGCCGAACAACTGGCTGTCCGTCTTCGGCGGACCGGCATGGCAATGGGACGGTGCACGGATGCAGTACTACATGCACAACTTCCTGCGCGAGCAGCCGGACCTGAACTTTCACAACATGGATGTGCAGGACGCGCTTCTCGACGTGGCGCGCTTCTGGCTGCAGCGTGGCGTGGACGGGTTCCGCCTTGATACCGTGAACTTCTACGCCCATGACCCCGAGCTAAAGGACAATCCGCCGCTCTCGAACGTGGAGGTCACCGGCATGACGGCGCCTTCCGTCAATCCCTACAGCTTTCAGAGCCACGTCAATGACAAGTCCCGGCCCGAGAACATCGAGTTCCTGAAACGCCTTCGCGCCGTCATGGACGAATTCCAGGACATCACGACCGTGGGCGAAGTGGGCGATGACCAGCGCGGACTGGAGATACAGGCCGAGTACACGCAAGGGCGGGACAGGCTGCACATGTGCTACGGCTTCGAATTCCTCTCAAGCTGCTACCCGACAGGCGCTCGCATCGCAGAGGTTCTGGAGCGATTCCAGCGCATCGCAAGGGACAGCTGGGCCTGCTGGGCGTTTTCGAACCACGACGTGGTGCGCCATACGACGCGCTGGTCGCTGTCGCCGGAAGCGCATCGGGCATATCTTGCGGTTCTGCTGTCGTTGCGGGGTTCGGTCTGCCTTTACCAAGGCGAGGAACTGGGCTTGCACGAAGCCGACGTCGACTTCGAAGATCTCCACGACCCATACGGCATTCGATTCTGGCCCGCCTTCAAGGGGCGCGACGGCTGCCGAACGCCGATGGTCTGGCTCGCGAATGGCCGGCACGGCGGCTTCAGCGACGCCAAGCCCTGGTTGCCCGTAGCGGAGGAGCACGTGTCACGGGCGGTTGACGCGCAGGAGCGCGATCCGGACTCGATGCTGAACTTCTATCGCCGGATGATTGCCTATCGCGCCTCGCGCCCGGCACTCGTCAAGGGCACGTTCGACGTCGTCGAGGCGGACGAGGGCTTCCTTTCTGCAATCCGGACCTGCGGCAGGAAGCGCCTCTTCACTGCGTTCAACCTTTCAGGGCTGCCGCGAGAGGTGGTCCTGCCTGCCGGTGCATGGACAACCGATCACGACGCGCCATTCGACGCAAATCACGACACCATCCTGCAGCCGTGGCAGGCAACCTTCAAGGAAGCGAACTGAGGGAGGAACGGCATGGCCAATCTTGTACTAACGGATGTCGCCAAGTCTTATGGCACCGTCGACGTCCTTCAGGACATCAACCTGAACATCGAGACCGGCGAGTTGATCGTCTTCGTCGGGCCGTCAGGATGCGGAAAGTCGACTCTTCTTCGCATGATTGCCGGCCTTGAGAGGATTTCCGGAGGCACGCTCGAGATCGACGGCATGGTGGTGAACGACGTGCCTCCCGCCGAGCGCGGCATTGCCATGGTCTTTCAGTCATACGCGCTCTACCCGCACATGACCGTGCGCGACAACATGTCCTTCGCCCTCAAGATCGCGAAGATGAGCCGAGAGGAAATTGACGAACGGGTCGAGGCGGCCGCTAGGACGCTGCAACTCCACAATCTGCTGGACCGGCTTCCAAAGGCGCTTTCCGGAGGCCAGCGCCAGCGGGTTGCGATTGGACGCTCCATTGTGCGCGACCCGAAAGTCTATCTCTTTGACGAGCCGCTCTCGAACCTCGACGCCGCGCTGCGCGTGGCAACCAGGATCGAGATCGCGCAGCTGAAGGAGTCAATGCCGGAATCGACGATGATCTACGTCACGCACGACCAGGTCGAGGCAATGACGCTCGCCTCGCGCATCGTGGTCCTCGCCGGTGGCGGCATCGCCCAGGTTGGCACGCCGCTGGAGCTCTACGAACGGCCGGAAAACGAGTTCGTTGCGCAGTTCATCGGCTCGCCAGCCATGAACCTGCTGCCGGGGAAGATTTCCGGGACAGGCGCGCAGACCCGCATCGAGCTGGCCGATGGGGGCGAGGCGGTCTCTGACGTGCCGTCGTTGCCGGAAGACTCGGGAAAGAGCGTGAATATCGGGGTCCGTCCTGAGGATTTCGTGTCGACCGATGGCCCTCACATCTTCAAAGGTGAGGTAAGCATCTCCGAGGCGCTTGGCGAGGTGACCATCCTGTATTTCGAGCCGGCCGAGGAGGCCGATCCCGTGATCGCAAAGCTGGCGGGCATTCACCGGGACCAGCGGGGCAACAACGTTGCGCTGACCGCTGACCCGTCCAAGGTCCATGTCTTCCACGACACCCAGTCGCTCCTCTACCGGGACCGCCCAACAAAGCACATTCCCGTCAAGGCGCATTGACGGCATATTCGACGTCGCGGCTCAGCCCGCGCGGCCGGTCTCGGCGAGGTCCGCTCGGGGCAGGTCGGTCTCAGGTCTCTCCGCCAGCTTTGGTTCGCACGGAGGAAGGGAAGCCCCGACTTCATCCTGAGGCCGGCGAGAAGCGCGGAATCGGGCGCCGCCTCCCGCGAATCCCTGGAGGTGCCGGCATTTGGCCCTTTGTTTTGCAGGGGACATGAAATATGGGATCGTCGAACGATCCCTCGCAGGGAGATGCTGATGGAGATTCGTGAGGCGCTCACCTTCGATGATGTCCTGCTCGTGCCCGGGGCCTCCAAGATTCTGCCGTCCGAGGTCGACACGCGGACCAGGGTCACGCGCGACATCCAAACCAATATCCCGCTTCTGAGCTCTGCCATGGACACGGTGACCGAGGCCCGCATGGCGATCACGATGGCGCAGGTCGGCGGCATGGGTGTCATTCACCGGAATCTTGACGTCGAGGAGCAGGCCAGACAGGTCAGGAGCGTCAAGCGGTTCGTCTCGGGCATAGTCTACAGTCCCGTCACGCTCAGGCCCAGCCAGACGCTTGCCGATGCCAAGGCGCTGCAGGAACGATACAATGTCACGGGGTTTCCGGTCGTCGATGACGGCGGCCGGGTGCTTGGAATCGTCACAAACCGTGACATGCGCTTCGCGGAGGACGATGCCACACCGGTCAGCGTGATGATGACGTCCGAAGATCTCGCCGTCTTGACGGAACCCGCCGACCTTGACGAGGCGCGCAGCCTCATGAAGGCGCGTCGGATCGAGAAGCTGCTGGTCACCAACGGGCAAGGCAAGCTCACCGGCCTTCTGACCCTCAAGGACAGCGAACAGGCAGTTCTGAACCCACAAGCCTGCAAGGACCGCCTCGGCCGCCTGCGCGTGGCGGCGGCCACGACGGTCGGCGATGGCGGGCACGAACGCTCGGAAGCGCTGGTGGATGCGGGGGTCGACGTGGTTGTCATCGACACGGCGCACGGACACTCTGACGGGGTCGTCAAGGCCGTCACGCGCGCAAAGAAGCTCTCGAACGAAGTCCAGATCATTGCAGGCAACGTGGCGACGGGCGAGGCTGCCCAGGCGCTCATCGATGCCGGCGCGGACGCGGTCAAGGTCGGAATCGGCCCTGGCTCGATCTGCACGACCCGCGTGGTGGCCGGCGTCGGGGTTCCGCAGCTCACTGCGATCATGGACTGTGCGGAGGCGGCCGGTGACATACCCGTGATCGCCGATGGCGGAATCAAGTTTTCCGGCGACTTTGCCAAGGCGATCGCGGCAGGTGCATCCAGCGCCATGGTTGGCTCCCTGGTCGCCGGAACGGACGAGTCGCCAGGCGAACTGATTCTCTATCAGGGCCGTTCCTTCAAGTCCTACAGGGGCATGGGATCCTTGGGGGCCATGGCCCGGGGCTCGGCCGACCGGTACTTCCAGACGGACGTCGCCACGGACAAGCTCGTGCCCGAGGGAATCGAAGGGCAGGTGCCTTACAAGGGGCCCGCGTCCACCGTCATTTATCAGCTGATCGGAGGATTGCGCGCCGCCATGGGTTACACAGGCTGCCAAACCGTCGAGGAAATGAGACGGAACTGCACGTTCGTGAAGATCACCGGGGCGGGCCTGAAGGAGAGCCACGTTCACGATGTCCAGATCACTCGCGAAAGCCCGAACTATCGAATGGGAAGTTGAGCGGCGCCGGGTGCATGGAGCGGCCGGGGCGATGTGCCGTTCGACAGGGGGCGGAAGGTTTCGGCATGACACCGTTGGCGCATGTGGCGGCTTCCGTGGAGATCCTGGACGCGATTCTCTGCGGCACAGCTGCCGAACGCTGCCTGAGTCGCTGGGCGCGAAGAAACCGCTTTGCCGGTTCCCACGACCGTGCGGCAATACGGGACCTGGTTTTTGGCGCGCTCAGGTGTCGCCGCTCGCTTGCCTGGCTGGGCGGCGCGGAAGACGGTCGGGGCCTGATGATCGGGCATTTGCGCAGGTCCGGGATTGATCCGTGCGAGGTCTTCACGGGAGCCGGATTCGCCCCTGGTCCACTGAACCAACAGGAAACGCAGACCGCTCGCCGCCTTGACGATGCGCCCAGCGCGGTGCGACTCGACTGCCCGGACTGGCTCTGGCCGCACATGAAGGAATCACTTGGTGGCGGGGCGGAGCCGATCCTTGCTCTCATGCAAAGGCGCGCACCTGTCTTCCTGCGAATCAACACGGCCCGTACCGATTCGGCGACCGCGCAAGAGGCACTGGCGGCGGACGGGATCGAAACGAAATCCCATCCGCTTTGCGGCACTGCGCTTGAGGTCACGTGGAACGCCCGACGCGTTCGGCTAGGCAAGGCCTTCAGGAACGGCCTGGTCGAACTTCAGGACATCTCGTCCCAGGCCGTGGTTGAGCACCTCTCGCCATATGCAAGGGGACGGCGCGTGCTGGACTATTGTGCAGGCGGAGGCGGGAAGGCGCTGGCGCTTGCAGCTGGCGGGGCCGGAACCGTTACGGCACACGATTCGGATGTGTCGCGCATGGCGGACATTCCGGTGCGGGCCGAACGGGCCGCAACCCCGATAGATGTCACGGACGCGCCGAAAGGCGAATTCGAACTAGTGCTCTGCGACGTGCCTTGTTCCGGAACGGGCGCGTGGCGGCGCCGGCCAGAGGCCAAGTGGTCGCTCACTGATGCCAGCTTGGTCAGGCTCTGCAGTCTCCAGGACGAGATTCTCGACACCGCCAGTCGATTCGTTGCGCCTGGCGGGGTGCTGGCCTATTCGACCTGTTCTCTCCTCAACGTCGAAAACGAAGGCAGGGTCGACGCATTTCTGCGTCGTCAGGACGACTGGTGGCAAATCGACTCCGAGCGCTTCACCCCTCTTGACGGAGGGGACGGGTTTTTCCTTGCCTTGCTTGGCCGCGACGGCGAACGCCAGGCTGCGGCACCCGGAACATGAACGGCGGTGACTGGCAGGCTGGCGGAGCCAAGGCGCAGGCCCGCATGAGCGGCATCGGCAGACAGGTCAAAAAAAATCCTTGCAATGTTCCGCTTTTGATCCCATAAGGTCGTGACGGAACATAATGCAAACTTAAGCATCGTTGCCGCAGACCGGCAGAGGTGAAATAAAGGAGGCAAGAGCAATGGCCACGGCAGAGCTTCTCGACATGACATCCAGAAGGCAGGACGAAAGGCAGAAGGCGCTCGATTCGGCGCTGGCACAGATCGAACGCCAGTTCGGCAAGGGTTCGATCATGAAGCTTGGCGGCGACAACGAGATGCCGGAGATCGAGGCGACCTCGACTGGATCTCTGGGACTCGACATCGCGTTGGGGATCGGGGGGCTGCCCAAGGGACGGGTAGTCGAGATATACGGCCCCGAATCCTCCGGCAAGACCACGCTCACGTTGCATTGCGTGGCTGAAGAGCAACAGAAGGGTGGCGTATGCGCTTTCGTCGACGCAGAGCATGCCCTGGATCCGCAATACGCCAAGAAGCTTGGCGTCAACCTGGACGAGTTGCTGATCTCGCAGCCGGACACCGGCGAACAGGCGCTCGAGATCACCGATACGCTGGTGCGTTCCGGAGCCGTCAGCATGGTGGTCGTCGACTCGGTTGCGGCGCTCACCCCGAGATCGGAGCTTGAAGGCGACATGGGCGATTCGTCAGTGGGCGTTCATGCCCGCCTGATGAGCCAGGCGATGCGGAAGCTGACGAGCTCGATCGCCCGTTCGAACTGCATGGTGATCTTCATCAACCAGATTCGCATGAAGATCGGTGTCATGTTCGGTTCGCCCGAGACCACCACTGGCGGCAACGCACTGAAGTTCTATGCCAGCGTTCGCCTCGACATCCGCCGGATTGGCGCGATCAAGGACCGCGACGAGGTCGTTGGCAACACCACGCGTGTCAAGGTCGTCAAGAACAAGGTCGCGCCGCCGTTCAAGCAGGTGGAATTCGACATCATGTACGGGGAGGGCATCTCCAAGACGGGCGAACTCGTCGACTTGGGCGTCAAGGCCGGCGTCGTCGAGAAGTCCGGATCCTGGTTTTCCTACGGTGACGAACGGATCGGGCAGGGCCGGGAGAACGCAAAGGCATTCCTGAAGGAAAATGCCGACATCGCGCTTGAGATCGAGGGCAAGATCCGGGCTGCGCATGGCGTTGAGGTCGATGCTGAATTGGACGAAGGTGAGGGGCCTGACGAAGTGGCTCTCGAAGCGTAGCCGACAACAGGGACGGGAAGAGAGTGCGATAGCGAGCGCTCCTGGAAGCACGCACCGCGACGGCATCAGTCTCGGGAAGCTCATCGGCATGCTCCCGACCGAGGACAGGGCAAGAGGAGTGGCCGGAGTGCGAACTATGGCCTGATGGTCCGCATTGCCCGAACTGCGGCAGCTTCAGCATTCAAACGGATATCAGCCACGTCACCATGACGCACCGTTGCCGTGATTGCCTCAACCGCCCGCAGTTCAGCCGCAAGACCGGAACGGTGATGAAGGAAACGAAGATGAGCCACAAGGATTGGGCGATCGCCGTTTACCTGCTGACGACGAACCTCAAGGGCGTTCCGTCCATGAAGCTGCATCGCGATCTGGACATCACGCAGAGGCGCGTGTCTCACCTGAAGCACCGCCTGCGCAAGACTTTCGAGACCACCGGACAGATTTCCGGCGGTTCGGCAAAATCCGACGAGATCTACATCGGAGGTCTCGAAAAGAACGGGCGCAAGGACAAGAAGCTGAACCCGGAGCGTGGCGGTGTCGGCAAGTCAATCGTCGCGGGGGATGTCAAGGGTCGCGAGACCAATCAGGTTGTCGCCGAGATGATCCGGGACACGACCGCCAAGACGTTTCAGGGCTTCGTGGAAGGCCACACGGAACCGATTGCGCTGGCATGCACGGACGAAGGGCGCGGCCACGTGGGCATTGACAGGGCGCACGAGAGCGTTAACGGCCTTGCTAGGGAGTATGTGCGCGACATGGCACACACGAATGGCATTGAATCCTTTCGGTCCATGATGGGAGGCGGGCACAAGGGCGTGTCCCACGAGTTCAGCAAGAAGCCACTGCAAGAGAATGTCGATGAGTTCGCAGGGTGTCACAATGCCCGCAACGCCGACACCTTGGCACAGATGCAAGGGATCTTGTCCAGTATGGTCGGCAAGCAATTACGCTACAAAGGCCTTGGCGCCGACAACGGCCTGGCTTCGGGGGCAAGGCCGTGAACGCTCACGCCGCCGCTGCCCCTAAGGTCAACTCGACCGGAACCGGCCGCCGCATCGCAAGGCGTCGATCCCAGAAAATGATCGCTTTCGGCTGGTATGGCGGAAAATTCTCGCACCTGGATTTCCTGCTTCCCCTGATCCCGCAAGACGCGACGCATTTCTGCGACGTGTTTGGCGGCTCGGCGGCTGTCCTGCTCAATGTCAATCCGTATCCGGTAGAAACCTATAACGATCTGGACTCCGAACTCGTGAACTTCTTCGAGGCGTTGCGCAACCAGGGCCCGAAACTCATCAAGGCCATCGGCTTGACGCCATTCTCGCGCGAAGAACTTTTGCGTGCCTGCACTCCTGAACAGGGATTGTCAAAGCTGGAGCGCGCACGGCGGTTCTACATCCGAGCACGCCAGACGCGGACTGGGTTGGCGCAGACAAGCAGCGAAGGCCGATGGGCGCATTGCGTCTTAACGTCACGAGCTGGCATGTCCGGCGCTGTTTCCCGATGGCTCGGTTCTGTCGAAGGTCTGTCGGAGATTACGCAGAGGCTCCAGAGAGTGCAGATCGAGAATGCTCCCGCCGTCGAGACAATCCAGCGATACGATGCACCGGAAACGGTCTTTTATGTCGATCCTCCCTATGTGCATTCGGCACGGGGTGACTCCGCCGCATATGGCTACGAAATGACCGATCAAGATCATGAGAGCCTCGCCAAGGTGCTGAATCATGTGCGCGGGCGCGTAGTCCTGTCAGGGTACCGAACCGACCTTTATGATCGCCTCTATCGAAAATGGCGGCGCGTGGATGCTGAAGCACGAAGTTGCCACTCAGTTCGTAGGCTGCGCCAAGAGTCCGCTTGGCTGAACTTCTGATGGATTTTGTGGAGTCACGCGAATGGCTTGATGCAGCATGGCGGCAAGCGCTTGATGCAGGAGACCAGGAACCTGACCCGGAAGTCGACCAACTCACCAATTCGCGGGTCAAGTCCATTCGATACGCGATCATCACCCAATTGCTCGGGAAGATTGCCGATCCAGGGCGCAACCTTCTCGCCTTGCAACAAGGAGATGATGGTCAGGGTTCGTGGGATGCCAGGAGCTTCGCCAAAAAAAGTGATCGTCCCCTAGCCCGACTTCAGAAACTCGGCGCGTGATTTGACTAATTTGGCGGGTTTCGGCGCGGGAAACGTCTTGTTTTCAAGGACCCGACCCCCAGAAGTCGCGTGTAGTGCCGACCTGCCCCCTTGATCTGGTGGCCGCGACGGCGGAGTCTCCGCCCATGTTCGTGCGCTGCAAGAAGCGATTCAAGGACGGCAAGGAACACCGCTACTGGAGCGTGGTGGAGAACTGCCGCGTGCGCGGCGGCCGGGTCGTCCAGCGTCAGGTCCTGTATCTCGGCGAGATCAACGACAGCCAGCGCGCGGCGTGGTGCCGCGCCATCGAGGTGCTGGAAGGCCGGTCGGGATCGCGTCAGGTGGCGCTGTTTCCCGAGGACCGGGAGGCGCCCGAGCTGGACTGCGAGGTGGTGAAGATCAACGTCGCGGAGGTGTCGCTGCACGACCCTCGCCAGTGGGGGGCCTGCTGGCTGGCCCTGACCCTGTGGGACCGGCTTGAGCTGGACCGGTTCTGGGCGCCGCGCCTGCCTCCGAGCCGGCAGGGCACGCGCTGGCTCGACGTGCTGAAGATCCTGGCCTGCTACCGGCTGGTCGATCCGGGCAGCGAGTGGCGCCTGCACCGCCACTGGCTCGAGCACAGCGCCCTGCGCGACCTGCTCGGCTGCGACCGGGCGATCCCTGCGGACACGCTGTACCGCTGCCTCGACAGGCTGCTCGCGCACAGGCAGGCGTTCTTCTCCTTCCTGCGGGAGCGATGGGCGGCGCTGTTCGACGCGCGGTTCGACATCCTGGTCTACGACCTGACCTCGACCTACTTCGAGAGCGATCCTCCGTTCGACGACAAGCGCCAGTTCGGCTACAGCCGCGACAGCCGCCCGGACTGCGTGCAGGTGGTGATCGCGCTGGTCGTCACGCCGGACGGCTTTCCGCTGGCCTACGAGGTGATGCCGGGCAACACCTCGGACCAGAGCACGCTGGCCGGCTTCCTCGAGCGGATCGAGCGGCAGTACGGCCGGTCCGACCGGATCTGGATCATGGACCGCGGCATCCCGACGGAGGAGACCCTGCAGCAGATGCGCGAGGGCGACGCGCCGGTGCGCTATCTCGTCGGCACGCCCAAGGGCCGGCTGACGAAATTCGAGAAGGCGTTCCTCGACCTGCCCTGGCAGGAGGTGCGCGAGAGCGTGGACGTCAAGCTTCTCGCCGATGACGGGGAACTGTACGTGCTGGTGCGCTCGGAGGGGCGGCTGCACAAGGAACGCGCCATGCGCCGGCGCCGCCTGAAGAGGCTCTGGCGGCGGCTCGGCGAGCTGCAGGGCCAGTCCAACGGCCGCGACCAGCTGATGCTCAAGCTCGGCGCTGCCAGGAAGGACGCGGGCCGGGCCTGGGGCCTGGTCGACATCCGCGTGCCGGCGACCGAGGAGGAGCTCTCCGCGCACGGGTTCTCGTTCCGCCTTCGCCGCGAACGGCTGCGCCAGGTCCGGCGGCGCGAGGGCCGCTACCTGCTGCGGTCCAACATGGTGGCCGAGGACCCGGCCGAGCTCTGGCGCCTGTACATGCGGCTCGTCGAAATCGAGCAGGCGTTCAAGGAATTGAAGCACGACCTCGCGGTCCGTCCCGTCTTCCACCAGGTCGAGGAGCGGATCGAAGCGCACATCTTCGTCTCGTTCATCGCCTACTGCCTGCTGGTGACGCTGAAGAACATCGCCCGCCCGCGTGCCGGCGGGCTGACCCCGCGCGCCATCATCGAGGCGTTCGGCACGATCCAGATGGTGGACGTGCATCTGCCCACAACCGACGGCCGGCATCTCGTCCTGCCGCGCTACACCCAGCCAAGGAAGGAGCACGAGCTTCTGCTGCACCAGCTCGGCATGACCCTGCCGGCACAAGGCGCGCCACGACTCTCTTCGTGACGGCGTGCAACCCGCTGTCCGTCGGCCGCCGTGTAGTGCCGACCTTTGGGGGTCGGATTCAGGAATATCAATGGGTTACGGACCTCGAAACCCTCGAGTTGCGGAAGTCGGGCTAGGAGGCAGACAATCACGGTGTCTTGGGGTCCAGTTCCGAGCCATATGCAAGCAAGCCGTTGCGACGCACGAAGCTGTACAGGGGCATGGATAACGTTCGCAACGCGGGCGATTGGGAGGCACTGGTCGAGTTTCTGGAGCCTTTGGAAACCACGCCCTCTGAAGATTTCCACGATGCGTTTCAGCGTGTCGTGGCTTCTCTCGCAAGGATGCTGGCTGAACAGCAGATCACGTATCCCATTCCCCAACGCATTGGCCTGCCGCAGTTGATGAACATGCTCGAAGCGTTCCTTGCAACGTCCAGTGGAGGGTTGCGACCGCTTGCCGTCGCGACGGCCCTGTTCAGGATTGCCGGTAAAGGCTTCTCATTGTTTGATGACGTGCAATTACAAGGCATCAATGAAGCGGATGCCGCGTCGGGGATGCCCGGTGACATCATGTGTCGAAAGGGCGGCGAGCTATGCTTGGTGATCGAGGTCAAGGACCAGAATCTCACCCTTGTCGATGCACAGTCATCGACACGAAAGGCCAAGGAGTCGGGTGCAGGCTTGACGGACTTGCTTTTTCCGTGCCCGCAACACTGCGAGCGGATGATGATCACATTGCGGAACTGTTCAGCAGGAACTTTTCGGCAGGATTGAACATCTACGTCGCTCAAATCCAGAGTTTGTCATTTCACGCTTTTGCACTTCTCAAGGAAGAGTGGCGTGTACGGATTGTTCGAGAAATCTGCTCGGAACTGGATGCCAGACAGGAACAGCCAGCCCGAAAGGCATGGCACGACCTGTTGTTGGGCTTGAACTGAGAAGGAACCCTGTGACCAAGCTCTAAGACCGCCCGACCTTGCCGGTCAAGGAGCACAAGTATCAGTTGGACAAGGCAAGGTACATAGCGGTCATTGACGTGTCAGCAAGCAAGATCCGATCTGGCGGTACGAAGTGCCGGTACACAATGGGTCGACTCTTCACGCCGCCCAAGGATTGCACTTTCACCGGATATGTCCAGTTTCTTTGGTGAATTGAAAACCCGTGCTGCACCTGAAATGGTGGCATGCGTGTCCTCATGGCAGTTGGATCAGCATCCACGAAGGCTCCGACCTTGTTGCCGAGCCAGACGCTTTGCCGAGGATGGCGATCTTCGGCAAGGCACATTGTCCCCTGAACATTTCTGTTCGGTGGACAGTCTGGACGGTGACGGATAATCAGGCGCAACATGCCGATTTCGGATGCCGCCCATGACCAGCCTGAACGACATACGTTCGACTTTTCTCGACTATTTTGAACAGAACGACCACGAGGTCGTTGGAAGCTCGCCGCTTGTTCCGCGCAACGACCCGACATTGATGTTCGTCAATTCGGGCATGGTCCAATTCAAGAACCTGTTTACGGGACTGGAAACCCGCGAATACTCGCGAGCGGCAACCTCCCAGAAGTGCGTCCGTGCCGGCGGCAAGCACAATGACCTCGACAATGTCGGCTACACCGCCCGTCACCATACGTTCTTCGAGATGCTTGGAAACTTCTCCTTTGGAGACTACTTCAAGAGCGAAGCCATTCCACTCGCATGGAACCTGCTGACAGGCGATTTCGGGATCGACAGGAAGCGCCTCTTGGTCACCGTCTACCATACGGACGACGAAGCGGCCGACATCTGGCAAAAGATGGGTCTGCCCGAAGACCGGATCATCAGGATCGAGACTGATGACAACTTTTGGCAAATGGGCCCCACTGGACCCTGCGGACCCTGCACCGAGATATTTTTCGATCACGGCGATCACATCTGGGGAGGGCCGCCAGGGTCGCCAGAAGAGGACGGTGACCGCTTCATCGAGATCTGGAACATTGTCTTCATGCAGAACGAGCGGTTCGAAGACGGAACGATGCGTGAGCTCGAGATGCAGTCGATCGATACGGGCATGGGTCTCGAACGGATCGGAGCGCTTCTGCAAGGCAAGCACGACAACTACGATACCGACACGATGCGTGCCCTGATCGAGGCCAGCGCCAGTGCCACGAATGCCGATGCCGATGGTCCTGAGAACGTGCACCACAGGGTCCTGGCGGATCACTTGCGTTCGACATCGTTTCTGATTGCCGATGGCGTTATGCCGTCAAACGAAGGAAGGGGCTACGTCCTTCGCCGGATCATGCGGCGCGCTATGCGGCACGCTCGCATGGCCGGTGCAAAGGATCCGGTAATGCACCGCCTCGTGCCCGCTCTCGTGACCGAAATGGGTCAGGCCTATCCGGCGCTGGCCCGTGCTCAGGCCCTGATAGAGGAAACACTGAAGAACGAGGAAATCCGCTTCCTGAAGACGCTTGATCGGGGATTGCGACTGCTGGACCAAGAACTGGAGAAGCTGCCGGACGGCGCCGACCTGCCGGCCGACACGGCATTCAAGCTCTACGACACGTTCGGTTTTCCGCTGGATCTCACGCAAGATGCCCTTCGCGAAAAAGGCCGCAGCGTCGATACAGAGGGCTTCGACGCTGCCATGGAAGAGCAGAAGGCGCGGGCGCGGGAGGCATGGGCGGGGTCCGGAGAGTCAAGAGACGCGATCGTATGGTTCGACATTTCAGGAGACACCGAAGCCACGGAGTTTCTTGGCTATGACACCGAAACCGCAGAAGGCCAGATCATCGCGATCGTGCGCGACGGCGGCTGCGTCGATTCGCTCTCCGACGGCGAGACTGGATGGGTCGTAACGAACCAGACTCCGTTCTACGGCGAGGCCGGCGGGCAAGTTGGTGACACTGGCACGATGCGAGGCACGGGCGATGCCAAGGACCTAGCCGACGTAACTGACGCGCAGCGCTTCGCGGACGGTCGCATCATTGGCCATCAGGTCACCGTCAAGAAGGGAAAACTGGCGATGGGTGATCCGGTCGCGCTTAAGGTGGACCATGCGCGTCGATCAGCAGTCCGCGCCAATCATTCGGCGACCCATCTTTTGCATGAATCCCTGCGGCAGGTCCTTGGCGAGCATGTGGCGCAAAAGGGATCGCTGAATGCGCCCGATCGGCTGAGATTCGATTTCAGCCATCAGTCGGCGTTGACGCTTGACGAGTTGAAAGCGGTCGAGACGAAAGTCAATGCGTGCATTCGCCAGAATTCGCCAGTGGACACCCGGATCATGACGCCGGACGATGCCCGCGCCATTGGCGCGCAGGCCCTCTTCGGCGAAAAGTACGGCGACGAGGTGCGCGTGGTCTCGATGGGCGTCGCAAGCACCGGCAAGGGCATCGATGGCACCACCTGGTCGATCGAGCTTTGCGGCGGCACGCATGTGTCGCGTACGGGTGACATTGGCGTATTCGTTACACTTGGCGACAGCGCGTCATCGGCAGGCGTTCGCAGAATCGAGGCGCTGACAGGCGAGGCGGCGTTCAGGTACCTTTCCGATCAGGACCATCGGCTTGCGGAAGCGGCATTGGCGCTCAAGGCTCCGCCAGAGGAGGTTGCGTCGCGTGTCAAGGCTCTGCAGGCCGAACGACGTGCCCTCCAGGGCGAGGTTGCCGAATTGCGGCAGAAGCTTGCGCTGGCCGGCGGGGAAGCCGAACCCGGAGCCGAGACGGTCAACGGCTTGATGCTGCATGCGCGTACGCTCACGGGCGTTGATGGCAAGAGCCTTCCGCCGCTGATCGACGAATACAAGGCGCGCATCGGTTCTGGAGTGGTGCTCTTGATCGCGGATACAGGGGGAAAGGCAGCCGTGGCTGCGGGAGTCACGGATGACCTGATCGACCGTCTCTCGGCCGTGGAAGTGGTCCGCGCTGCCGTTGCCGAACTCGGCGGCAAGGGCGGAGGAGGGCGCGTCGACATGGCGCAGGGCGGAGGCCCTAGTGCAGACAAGGCCGAGGACGCCATTGCCGCCGTCAGGAAGCTGATGGGGGCGTAGACCTTTGCCCTTCGGCGCGTCGAATTCAGTTCCGCCGATGGGTGTTCGGAGCGAGACCCGGCGAATGCGCGTGGACCACTTGATCAACAGGACGCTGTGGCAGTTCGTGCACTGCTTGCGCATCGCCGAAAAAAACTGGCGATGACCATTGCCGCGTTCTCCAGAGCGGCATCCTCCACCGTCAGTGCAACGCGAACATGTCCAGCGGCTGCCTTCCCGAAGCTTTCGCCGGGCATGACGGCCACGAGATGCTCGTCGAGCAGCGCCTCTGCAAACTCTACGCCGGTCATTCCAGTCGCCCTGATGTCAATCATGACGTACATCGTTGCCACTGATGGCACGACGTTGAGGCCCTCCCGCAAAAGAATGGCATTGATACCCTTGTGGCGCCGCCGGAAAGGCGCCGCGATGGCATCTTCCAGCGCAGGTCCCTGCTGCAGGGCAAATTCGCCAGCGTCCTGCAGGAAACCGGGCAAGCCGTAGTTGGTATGCGTGGCCAGGTTGATTGCATGCCTGATCGCCTCTTCGGGGCCGATCAGCCAGCCAATCCGGCTCCCGGTCATCGCGTGGCTCTTGGACAGGGACCCGGCCACAAGCGTTCGACTCTCCATTCCCGGCAGCGCGCGTGGCGAGATATGCTCACCCTCCCATACCTGGGTGTCGTAGACTTCGTCCGAAATCAGCCACATGTCCCTTTGGCGGGTGAATGCGGCGATCTCTTGCAGTTTCGTTCGCGAGTAGACTGCACCTGTCGGGTTATTCGGGGAGTTGATCAGGAGTGACCGGGCATCGCATGCTTGCTCAAGATCTGTGCGAGAAGGCTGGAATCCGTGTTCGGGACGGGCCGTGACGGCCAGGGCCATCGCTCCTGTGGCGCGGATCGTGCCCGGATAGGTCGCGTAGTAGGGGTCGATGTAAAGCGCCGCGTCTCCCGGGTCGCAAGCCGTCATGTGAGCGGCCAGAAGGGCAGCCTGTCCGCCTGCCGTAATCACCACGTTGTGTCGCTCCGTAGCCACGCCCGTCATATTGGCGATTCGCTTGGCGACGGCATCACGAAGCCCGTCAGTGCCAGGAATCGTTGCGTAGCCGGTGTGCCCCCCAACTGCGGAGTCCTGCATTGCCTCGAGAATCGAAGGGTCTGTCTTTCGATCATGTTCGCCGATCGTCAGTTCAACTACCGGCAATCCGCGATCTTTCATGGCGCGGCCCTTGCGGTAGATGTCCCACCCGTCTGAATCGTTGTCGGTGAGCGTCTTGATGCGATGCGAAAGTCTGATCATGCATTACAAGGGCGGCAACAATCGCGGCAAGTCAATCGATTGTTGCCAAGAGATTTGGGCCGTCGACTGGCATCGGTGCGAAAACCCTTTGCACTTCTCGCGGACCAAAGCTATGCTCCGCAGCATGAACCGCATCTGCATCATCTGCTGCATTATCCGCTGACTTCGTTCACGCGGGCCGGTTCTTCCTTACCTTGAAATTGTCTTGTCGGAGCCCGCGAGGGACAGGTCTGCCCAAGAGGTTGGCTCTCATGACGAAAATCCAGATCCACGACACCGCGACACGGACGAAGAGACCGTTGGAACCCCTCGTCAGGAACGGGCACCCGAAGATGTATGTCTGCGGACCTACCGTTTATGACAGGGCACACATCGGGAATGCGCGGCCCGTCATAGTCTTCGACATGCTCTTTCGGCTTCTCCGCCATGTATACGGGGACGATCGGGTGACATATGTGCGGAATTTCACGGACGTTGACGACAAGATAAACGCCCGCGCCGCTGCAGAGAATCGCTCCATACGCGAAATCACCGAAGAGACTACGCAATGGTATCTCGAAGACATGGCCGCCGTTGGCGCACTCCTGCCGGACGCAATGCCCCGTGCAACTGAGTGGATCGAGGAAATGGTCGAAATGATCGTAGCCCTGATCGAAAGGGGCCATGCCTATGTGGCTGAGGATCACGTGCTCTTCCGGGTGCGTTCCTGCCCCGGGTACGGAGACCTGTCCGGGCGTTCCGTCGACGACATGATCGCCGGAGCCCGTGTCGAGGTGGCGCCTTTCAAGGAAGACCCGATGGACTTCGTGCTCTGGAAGCCCTCGGACATCCAGACTCCGGGATGGAACAGCCCTTGGGGACGAGGCAGGCCCGGCTGGCACATTGAATGTTCGGCCATGGCAGCGGGCCTTCTCGGCGAGCGATTCGACATCCATGGCGGCGGCAACGACCTGGTCTTTCCACACCACGAGAACGAGATCGCGCAATCGAGATGCATGGGACATGAATTCGCGAGACTCTGGATGCACAACGAGATGCTCCAGGTCGAAGGGAAGAAGATGGCCAAGTCCTTGGGCAATTTCTTCACCTTGCGCGACCTCCTGGACGGAAACTGGAGCGGTGGCTGGAACGTGCCCGGCGAAGTCATCCGGTTCGTGTTCCTTTCGACGCACTACCGAAAGCCGATGGACTGGACCGAGGACAGGGCGCGTGAGGCCGAGGCAACGCTTCGGAAGTGGTATGCGATTGTGGAATCTGCAGCGCCCGGTTCGTGGAAGGACGCGAACATTTCCCCTCTCGTGAATGCATTGTCGGACGACCTTAACACGCATGAAGCCCTGGCATCGCTGCACGGTTTCGCCGCGAAGGGGGACGTCGCGGCATTGGCAGCCGGATTGGCTTTTCTAGGGTTGATGACCGAAATCGTGCCGTCTTGGGCCCGAGAAGCGGTGCCGTCCGAAGACGTGACCGATCTGGTCAAGGCGCTGCTTGACGAGCGCGCAACCGCGAGAGCGGCACGGGATTTCGCGCGGGCGGACAGCCTTCGCGAAGGCCTCGTGGAAGCCGGAATTGTCATCAAGGACACGTCGGCAGGCGTCGACTGGCAAATTGGGCCCGGCTTCGACCAAGACAAGCTGGAGGCTCTGAAATGAAAGCGGAACGACTCTCTCTGTTCGACACGACGCTCCGGGACGGTCAGCAGACCCAAGGCGTCCAGTTCTCGACCGAGGAAAAGAGGCAGATCGCGCATTCGCTCGATGCGCTCGGCCTGGATTACATCGAGGGAGGCTGGCCTGGGGCGAACCCCACCGACGACGCCTTCTTCGACAAGCGCCCGGAGACTCGCGCGACCTTTACAGCTTTCGGGATGACAAAGCGGGCAGGGCGTTCAGCGGAAAACTGCGATGTCCTGGCTGCGGTGCTGAATGCAGGCACGTCCGCTGTCTGTCTCGTTGGGAAGACCCATGATTTCCATGTCGAGAGAGCGCTCGGAATCTCCCTGGAGGAAAACCTGAGCGGCATTCGCGACAGCATTGCCCACCTGGCGAAAATGGGTCGCGAGGCGATCTTCGATGCCGAGCACTTCTTCGACGGGTACAAGGCAAATCCGGGCTATGCGCTCGACTGCGCGAAGTCGGCCTTCGAGGCAGGAGCCCGCTGGGTGGCGCTCTGCGACACGAACGGAGGCACGTTGCCTCACGAAATCTCTGAGATCACGTTGGCTGTCATCAATGCGGGAATTCCCGGCAAGAACCTGGGCATCCACACCCATGACGACACCGGCAATGCCGTCGCAGGCACGCTGGCGGCCGTTGATGCGGGCGCACGCCAAATACAGGGCACGCTAAACGGTCTTGGCGAGCGCTGCGGAAACGCAAATCTAGCGACGCTGATTCCTACGCTCATGCTCAAGGAACCCTACGCTAGCCGGTACGAGACCGGCGTCAGCAACGAGGCTCTGGCACGCCTTACGCGCATCAGCCGCGTGCTGGACGACATCCTGAACCGTGTGCCGGTCCGGTCCGCTCCCTACGTCGGAGCGTCCGCCTTTGCCCACAAGGCAGGACTGCACGCCTCGGCAATTGCGAAGGATCCCAAGACCTACGAGCACGTTGATCCCGCATCGGTTGGAAACGTCCGCGTGGTTCCCATGTCGAACCAGGCCGGGCAGTCGAACCTCATCAAGCGATTGTCCGAAATGGACATCAGCGTCGAAAAGGGAAACCCAGCCCTCGCGGCCATCCTCAGGGAGGTGAAGCGGAGGGAAGCGCTCGGCTATGCCTATGACAGCGCCCAGGCAAGTTTCGAATTGCTTGCACGCGCCGAACTTGGTCTCGCGGCAGAGTTCTTTGAAGTCGAGCGCTACCGCGTGATATCGGAGCGACGACGCAATGCACGCGGCGAGATCGTTGTCGAGTCCGAAGCGGTCGTCACGATTTCGACGGGAGAAGGGCAACAGACAAGCTACTTCAAGAACGAACATGCCCAGGACCTGCATGATGACGGACCGGTCAATGCGCTTTGGCAGGCGCTCAAGTCAGACCTCGGGCCGTTTCAATCGCAGATTCAGGACGTGCGTCTGACCGACTTCAAGGTGCGAATCACTCAGGGTGGCACGGAAGCCGTGACCCGGGTCATCATCGACTTTGCCGATGGTGCAGGGCGGTCCTGGTCAACGGTGGGCGTGTCCGCGAACATTGTCGATGCCTCGTTCGGGGCGTTGCTGGATGCGGTGAACTGGAAGCTGGTCCGCGAGGAGGGCGAGATGGGCAAGGCTGCAGAGTGACGCAATCTGCGTTCAATCCCTTCATGACGATTCAAGGCTATGGGGTCTGCATGTTGCGTCTGGCGCGTCCGAAATGAGTCTTCAGGCAGTCGCGGACATCGTTGCCAAGGGCGACCCTGATCGATTCGACGCCTGCATGGCCGCACCGGTGGCGGCACGTGTCGTGCTGTTCCCGATCTACGCCTTCAATGTCGAGGTTGCTCGCGCAACCTGGGTGATGTCCGAACCCAAGATCGGCGAGTTGCGCCTTCAATGGCTCCGGGATGCTCTCGAAGACATCGCGCGCGGCAAGGCTGCGAGAAAGCACGAGGTCATCGCGCCGCTGGCCGATGTCCTTGACAGCGAAGGCGCGCAAGTCCTTGACCGGTTGGTGCAGGCTCGGTGGCGCGATCTCCATTCGCAGCCCTTTGGGGATGTGGGGCAATTCCGAGAGTACCTTGATGCGACCGGCGGCGGCTTGATGTGGGTCGCCGCGCGTGCCCTTGGCGGCGACGACGAGGCTGGCTTTCGCGCGCTCGGCAGGATCAGCGGCCTTGCCAATTTCCTTCTTGCCGTGCCACGTCTGAATGCGCGAATGGACTGGCCGCTGCCTGTCGGCGGTCCGGAGACCGTTCAGCAGCTTGCAAGGGATGCATTGACGGAACTCCGGGCCCTGCAACTTCCCAAAGCCGGACGCGCCGCGTCCCTTGCGTCCTGGCGTGCCGGAACCATTCTGCGGCGCGCGGCAGACGAACCGGACAGGGTTGCGCACGGTACGCTTCCAGAGAGCGAGTTCCGTCGACGTCTTTCGCTGATCTGGGCGGGATACAGGCTGTGATCTGGCCGGGTTCAAATGGAATCCGAGCATGCCGTCGCGACTGATCCAGGAAATCTCTCGGCTTCCGCGCGAACGGGACACGTGCTGCCGGCTTCCATGGGTCTTGCTCCGGGCGCGAGGCGCGCCTAAGCACGGTTCGAGCGGGCGTGGCGGAATGGTAGACGCATGAGACTTAAAATCTCTGGGGCAATTGCCCGTGCCGGTTCAAGTCCGGCCGCCCGCACCAACAGGCGTCAATGTCGATATCGGTAATGCGTCCTTTGCGTCTGGAGGTTCAGGATCTCGAGACGTAGGAAGCTTCGCCGCAACACCAGCGATGCACGTTCCGGGCTGTCGGTCGAAAGCTCCGACAGAAGCGTGTTGATTTCGCGGATTTCCTGCCTGGCTTCATCGATTTCTCGTCCAATTTCGTGCCATTGCAAGCCGCGCAGGTTGGCGGCTTGCAGGGCGTTTATGTCTTCTCCACGACAGACAGGTGAAAGGCGGGCGCCGGTGGTGCCAACGTAATGTGCGTTTGCGGCGGTGCAGTATTGTTGCAGCCCGACCTCGCGACCTCGATGCCATGCCTGTACATTCGGAGTGATGCCGAATTCACTGCAAGACTTGGCGTGTTCCATGATGTAGCTTGATCTCTTCCCGCGCGCACCGTCGGCGAGGCCAATGTCCCTCCAGGCACCTTGCCGGCAATCGGATTCGGAGAGCGAGGCGCAGCCTGCAAGGACAGCGAACGCTGCAAGTGGGACCGTGAGCCGCATGCAGAAAATGGTAGCAAGTCATCGGCGTGGAATCCACAACGGTCACGCGTCGTTGATGATATGGTCTTCCCAGTCCTCTGTGCCGACTTCCCACTCGGGCACTGTCCAGCCATTGACCGAGACGCCTGCTTCACGCACGGTGTCGGGCGTGCCGGAAATCAAGGGATGCCAGTCGTATAGCGGCCTTCCTTCCCAAATCAGCCTGTAAGCGCATGTACGTGGCATCCAATGCGCGACTTCCGATATGTTCGAGGGTGTCAGGACGACGCAATCCGGAACCAGTTGCTTGCGGATGTCGTATTGGGAACACCTGCAGGACTCATCGTCAAGAAGACGGCATGCGATGCGCGTATAGGCAATCTCCCCAGTGTCCGCATCCTCAAGCTTGTTCAGGCAGCATCGCCCGCAGCCGTCGCAAATCGCTTCCCATTCCTTCTGGCTCAGACCTTCGAGAGGAACGTGCTCCCAGAAGCGGTCGCGGAGCCCCTCGCGATCTATCGGGTCCGGTGCGCTCACGACGGCTTCGAAACGGGACAAGGCATGGGGCGACTCATTCACTTGTGCCAGCAAACACGGAGCGTGCTCTTGCACTGTCATCGTCCATTGCGGCGACAAGCGCATCAAGGCTTTCGAATTTCCTTTCGGGGCGCAAGTAGGCCACGAGAGCGATGCTCAAGCTCATGCCATACAGATCTGCGGAAAAGTCAAAGAGATGCGCCTCAAGATTTGGCGCATTCTCGCCGAACATCGGTCGGACACCCAGCGAGGCGACGCCCTCGTAGCTGCCCACGGCAGAGCCGTCCAGGACGTCGACCCTGACCGCGTAAACTCCGAATCTCGGAGGATGCAGCCCGTCCAACGAGATGTTTGCCGTCGGGTAGCCAAGTTCGCGTCCGCGCTGGTCTCCGCGAAGCACTTCGCCCTCGATCCGGTGCAAGTGCCCCAGCATGGCGGCGGCGTCTTCGGGCTGTCCGTCACTCAGTGCCTTCCGAATTCGGGTCGAAGAGACCTCGTCTCCGTTTTCGGCAACCAGTTCGGCAATCGTGACGCCGAATCCCATTTCTTGGCCGTGTGCCTGCAGAGTTGCCGCGCTGCCGGCCCGATCCTTCCCGAAACAGAAGTCGGCCCCCACGGTGACGTGGACAAGGCCAAGGCCGTCGCGGATGACGTCCCTGGAGAATGCCTCTGGGCTAAGGGAGGCAAGTCGGTCGTTGAACGACATCTCGTAGAGGAGCTCGACGCCTAGGCTCTGCAGGCGGTGCGCACGGGCAGCAGCGTTCATGAGCCGGAAGGGCGGGGCGGAAGGCGCGAAATACTCTCTGGGATGCGGCTCGAACGTGAGCACGCCAAGTGGCGCGTCCGCAGCCTTTGCCGCAACGCCAAGGACCGCTTGATGACCGACATGGACGCCATCGAAATTGCCAATTGCGGCAGTGGCTCCCCGATCCTGTGGTTGCACATACGTGGTGTCGCGAATGATGCGCATGCGTCGGGGCGTATCCTGCCATTTGCCCTCCTGCAAGGGTTGCCAGCGTCACATTGAACGCCGACCCAAGGCGGGCGGATATCCGTGATGGATGCTCCCCTGGGAGGATCGGCGTTCAGTCCCAGACTCGCGTCCGGTCCCACTGAAGGAATTCTCGGACGGGCGAGAAACGGAGGCCTGGTCGTGCGGCCACTCAGTCCCGGAACGTCAGAGGGAGGGCAACGCCGCGTGCAATTGACAGAACTTGTGCCGCGATGCCCCAACGCAACGGGTCACCGGGAGTACATTCCGTCATAGATCGACTCCAGCATGGTCGCGCTGAACAGGCTGGATACGCTTGTACCTTGCCAGATGTTCTGGATTGCCTGTGCGAACACCGGCGCGGTTGGAATGACCCGAATGTTCTTCGCCGCAATCGTTTCTCCAGTCGGCTCGATCGTGTCAGTGACCGCGAGGCTCTTCATGACGGACCCGGCGACGCGCTCAATTGCGGGTTCCGAAAGGACGCCATGCGTGATGTAGGCGTGAACCTCCTTCGCCCCTTCGTTGATCAGCGTTTCGGCCCCCTTGCACAGGGTGCCCGCAGTATCGACGATATCGTCAACGACGATGCAGACCCGATCCTTCACTTCTCCGATCACGGTCATTTCCGCCACTTCGCCCGGACTCTCGCGTCTCTTGTCGACGATTGAAAGCGGGGCTCCGATGCGTTGGGCCAGTTCACGTGCCCGCGCGACGCCGCCGACATCCGGCGAAACCACGGTAATCTGGTCCAGCCTTTCTTTGAATGCATGCTTGATGTCTAGCGCAAAGATCGGAGATGCGTAGAGGTTGTCGACCGGCACGTCAAAAAAGCCCTGGATCTGCGCCGCATGCAGATCCATGGTCAAGACACGTTCGATGCCAGCACTCACGATCATGTTCGCGACCAGCTTTGCCGAGATGGGAACGCGAGCTCTCGTTCTCCTGTCTTGGCGTGCATAGCCGAAATAGGGAACGACAGCAGTTACACGTTGGGCGGAGGAGCGTCGAAGAGCGTCCGCCATGATCAGCAATTCCATCAGGTTGTCATTGGCGGGGTTTGACGTTGACTGCAGGATGAAGGTCTCTTCGCCACGGACGTTCTCGAACACTTCCACGAATATTTCACCGTCGTTGAAGCGCTCAACCCGTGACTTGACCAAGTCGACGCTCGTTCCGAAATGCATCGACATCCGACGGCAGACAGCCGATGCCATGGAGGCGTTTGAATTTCCGGCGAGTATCTTAGGGCCTTCAATTTGGGGCATTGGCAATGGCGTCCTTCTAGCCTGTGCGCACGGCCGAATCAAAAGTTGACACCGCTTAGCATGGGCGTACGGTCAGGCAAACTGACTTGTGGAAGTGGGGCGAAAATGGCGCATATCGACTACTATCTCGGGGTGTTCTCGCCCAACTGCTACCTTGCGGGCACACGCCCCGGCGAGATTGCGTCGAGACACGGGGCCACGATGACCTACAAGCCGCTCGACCTGATGGCGTTGTTCGCGCGCACAGGCGGCGTGCCGCCTGCGCAGCGACACGTTTCGCGCCAGGAGTACCGGTTGATCGAGATCGATCGCAACGCGAAGATTGCCGGGATGCCGATCAATCTTCATCCGGCGCACTGGCCGACCAATCCTGCGCCCGCATCCTACGCGATCATCGCGGCGCAGAATGATGGCGGCGGCGACTTGGCAGCGCTGGTTGCAGCCATTACCCGGGCCTGCTGGGCGGAAGAGAAGGACGTTGCAGAAGATTCCGTGATCAAGTCGTGTCTCGAAGCAGCCGGATTCGATCCCGGGCTTGCCGACAGCGGGCTTCTCTCCGGTGCGGAGACCTATGAAGCGAACCTTGAAGATGCCGTGAACGCCGGCGCCTTTGGATCCCCCTTCTTCATAACCGACGATGACAAGCGATTCTGGGGCCAGGATCGGCTGGATCATTTGGCAGCACATCTGGAATCACGCGGGGCGTAGCGGCCGTGCCGGCGTTGCACGTCCGTCATCTGCGATAGTCGCTGCGGGACTTCAGGCCTTCGCCAGAAAGGACGTCACGCCCGCTCCAAACCTGCGACTATCTTGCCGAAGTCGGCCGCCCTAAGCGATGCACCGCCCACAAGAGCGCCATCCACGTTTGGGACACCGAAAATCTCAAGCGCGTTCGACGGCTTCACCGAGCCTCCGTAGAGCAACCGGATTTCTTGCGCGTCAGTGCCGAAGCGGGCAGTCAATTCCTTGCGAATGTCCTCGTGCACTTCCGCAATCTCTGGCAGCGTTGGCACCTTGCCGGTTCCGATCGCCCAGACCGGTTCGTAGGCGATGACCGTGCTCTGTCCGGTTGCGCCATCAGGCACCGATCCGTCAAGCTGGCTGCGCACGACCTCTATCGTTCGGCCAGCCTCTCGCTCCTGCAGGGTTTCCCCTACGCAGACTATGGCGGCAAGGCCGACGGACCAGGCGGCCATTGCCTTCACGCGGACCTGGGCATCGGATTCACCATGGTCGGCACGCCGTTCGGAATGGCCGGCGATGACGTAAGCGCCGCCGGCGTCAGCGATCATTTCGGCCGAGATGTCACCGGTATGCGCGCCCGACGGGCTCACGTGACAATCCTGGGCGCCCACTGCAATGGCGGTTCCTGCCAAAGTTTCAGCCATGCGAGACAATAGCGTCGCGGGTGGACAAATCAGGATGTCGCAGTCCGAAGACGGAAATTCCGAGGCGAGGGTTCGAGCTTCGTCCAGGCTCTCGACCGTCCCGTTCATCTTCCAGTTGCCTGCTGCCAGTCTGCGCATCATTCTACGCCGGTATTCGTGATAGCCATACGTGGAGACTCACCCTTTCGGACCGGAATCCCGTTCCGCCGAAAGCTGGTCGATGTCCTTGAACTTGATGGATTCGCCACAGCCGCAGGCGTCTTCAACATTCGGATTCCTGAACTTGAATCCCGACTCCAGCAGCGAAATCTCGTAGTCGATCTCGGTTCCGAACAGGAACATCTGCGCCATTGGCGCAATCATGACGCGAGCGCCGTCTTTCTCCACGACTTCATCCAACGGATCCACGTCATCAGCATAGTCCATGGTATATTCCATGCCTGCGCAGCCGCCTTTCTTGACACCGATTCGAAGTCCGGCGCGGCCATCGCGTTCCATGAGCTTCGTGATCTGGCCAACCGCTGCCGGGGTCATGGTCACGGCCACCTTTTCTGGAACTCCGAACATTACATGAATCCCAGCTCGAGCCGCGCTTCGTCGGACATCATTTCCATGCCCCATGGGGGATCCCAGGTGAGGGACACATCGACCTGCCTGACGCCGGGCAGGGGCTCAACGGCCTCGGCAACCCATCCAGGCATCTCTCCCGCAACCGGACACCCGGGCGCGGTCAGGCTCATCAGGACCGTGACGGCCCCGTCGTCCGAAATGTCGATCGTGTAGATCAGGCCGAGATCGTAAATGTTCACCGGGATTTCCGGATCGTATACCGACCGGCACGCTTCCACGATGGAGTCGTAGAGCGGATGGTCAGTGGACGACGGCGCGATCAGCGGCGTCCCCTCAAGCTGTTCGGTCGGCTCAACAGTCATGTCTGCCTCGAAATGGTTGAGAGATTATATAAGGAATGAGCGTCCGCCAGTAAAGACGCTTGACCAGATTGCCACATTGCACGCGGAATCTTGACGTCCACTCCCGGACACGCCTGCCAGCAGTGGTGCAACGGGCGACAGCGCGTGCGGGAGAAGCCAGGTCGCGGCGCGCCGGCATCGGAGGGTGCGGCACATGCAGCGACGGCACTTGCTCATCCGCCCAAACCGCCCGGGCTCCTGGGCTGGTTGGCCGTGTTCACGCTCTACATGTATCGCAAGTGATTCCAGGTGAACCCCCGGGGCCGGGCGGCACCCTTCGACGGATGGTTCGGGACCTGGCACGGCGGCATGGATGCCGTACAGCAAGGCAGCGTGGCACATGAGCCGCGCCGACCCAGAGACCTGTTGCCTTTGACCTATTTCCGAAGCTTGACGAGAGCGTGCCGTTTCCTGCCGGCCGAGAGCTTGACCGGTGAACTGAGCGCAACAATGTCAAACATCAGGCCCGCGTCGGTCAGAGGCCTGTCGTCGATCCGCGCCCCGTTTTCCGCAATGAGTCGCTTGGCTTCCTTGCCGGATTTCACAAGTCCGGAACGCAATATGAGCTGGGCGGCGGAAATGCCGTCGCCGACGTCTTCGCGCGTCAGTTCCAGGGTGGGCAAGTCGTCGCCCACGCCGCCCTTCTCGAAGACTTCCCGCGCGGTCTCCTCCGCTGCACGGGCCGCGTCGGCTCCCCGGCACAGCGTGGTCGTTTCATTGGCCAGCCGGATCTTCGCCTCGTTGATCTCCGAGCCGCCGAGTGCCCCGAGCCTGTCGCACTCGTCGACAGGCATATCCGTGAACATCTTCAGGAACTTGCCGACGTCTTCGTCAGGAACGTTCCGCCACCATTGCCAGAATTCGTAGCTCGACATCATGTCCTCGTTCAGCCAGATGGCTCCCTCCGCGGACTTGCCCATCTTTCGGCCGTCCGCACGCGTCACGAGGGGCGTCGTGAGGCCGAAGGCATCAACCCCCTCCACGCGCCGGATCAGGTCGGTGCCGGAGACGATGTTGCCCCATTGGTCCGACCCGCCCATCTGCAGCGTGCAACCGAAGCGTCGGTGCAACTCGAGGAAGTCGTAGGATTGAAGCAGCATGTAGTTGAATTCGATGAAGGAAAGCGCCTGCTCCCGGTCAAGGCGCGACTTCACGCTCTCGAACGCCAGGAGCCGGTTGATCGTGAAGTGCTTCCCGATGTCCCTCAGGAACCCAATGTACTTCAGATCGTCGAGCCACTCGGAATTGTCCACGAGTGGCGAGTCGGTGGGGCCGTCGCCGTAGGAAATGTAGCGCAGGAAGACCTTGCGGATTCCCTCGGCATTTTCCCTGATTCTCTCGACGGGCAGCATCTTGCGCATTTCGTCCTTGCCAGAAGGGTCGCCGACCTTGGTCGTGCCTCCGCCCATCAGCGTGATTGGCCTGTGTCCGGTCTTCTGCATCCACCGCAGGAGCATGATTTGCACAAGGTTGCCGATATGCAGCGACGTGGCCGTCAGGTCGAAGCCGATGTAGCCTGTCACGGAGCGCTTGCGCATTCGTTCGTCCAGCCCGGAAAGGTCGGTGCAATCGGCCAGAAACCCGCGCGACATCACGGTGGAAAGAAAGTCCGATTTGGGGTGAAAGGTCATCGCCGTCCTGTATATTCTTGCGTCCATGCGGCGACGACTTCTATACGCGCCCCGAAGGCAACGCAAACTCCATGGCTGACGGTGGCGCGCTCTGGGTGGCTGGCACCATGTCTGGCACGTCCCTGGACGGCGTGGATGCGGCAATGATCCGGACTGACGGGATTCACGTCCTGGAATTCGGACGGACGGGATATCGACCCTATTCGCAGGCCGAGCAGGAGATCCTGCGTTCCGCCCTGGGGCAAGAATTCGGACGCGAAGTCGATGCCGCCGCCAAGGTGGTCGAAGCCGCGCATGTCGAGGTCTTGTCTGCGTTCGAGGACGCGGAACTGGTCGGGTTCCATGGCCAGACGACGCTCCACCGTCCCGACGAAGGTCGAACGTGCCAAGTCGGCGACGGCGACTCGCTGGCCCATGCCCTCGGAGTGCCTGTGGCCTGGGACTTCCGCTCTGAAGACATGCGGCATGGAGGGCAGGGCGCGCCGCTGGCGCCGTTCTATCACTTTGCGCTTGCCCGAATGCTTGGTGTCTCTGGGCCGGTCGCCTTCCTCAACATAGGAGGCATTGCGAACCTCACCTGGCTGGACACATCACGGGAAGGCCCCGAGTCTCCGGGCGCCTGCCTTGCGTTTGACACCGGACCGGGCAATGCGCCGATCAATGATCTCTGCCAGGTCCGGCTCAACGTCCCAATGGATCAGGACGGTCGGTTGACATCTGCGGGCACTGTCGATGCAGACATCGTGAAGCGCCTGGTTGAACATCAGGAGCATTTTTCAAGAAAGCCCCCCAAATCCTTGGACAGAAACGCATTTTCTGGCTGGATTGCGGAAGTCGGTGAATGTGCGCCTGCAGACGCCGCGGCGACCCTCGCGGCCAGCGCGGCACAGGCGGTCGCCCTGGGAGTGGCGCATTGCCCACAGGCGCCCAGCCAGCTCCTGGTGTCTGGCGGCGGCCGCAGGAACCGCGGCCTCATGGACCTGGTCGCCGCGGCGCTCGACATTCCGGTCGTGCCCGTGGACGAGGTCGGGATGGATGGCGACATGCTTGAGGCGCAGGCCTTCGCCTATCTTGCCGCTAGAGTCTGCATGAAGTTGCCGACTTCGGCGCCAGGAACAACGGGGGCAGCAAGGCCTGTCTGCGGCGGAACCGTGAGCGAGCCGTGAGCAGCCTGGCGTACGGGAGTTCCGTGGCTGTCGCGGCGGGCTGAGACACGGCGCCAGCTATCATGACGGCGAATCCGCATCACGAGGCGGCACGTGCAGCCGCACGTCAGGTCGAAGGGTCGTCGATAAGCGGATCGGGTTTCGCGAAGCGCACGAGGTCCTCAAGGTCGGCAATCCTTACGCGGTTGCCTTCGATGGTCACGCCATAGGGGCGAAGGGCCTTGAAGGCCCGACTCAGATTCTCGGGAGTCATGCCGAGCATGGACGCGAGCCGGCGCTTCTCGAACCGCAGGTCGAATTCCGCATCGTCACCCGAATGCACCCGTTGTTGCAGCAGGTAGTTCGCAAGCCGTTCGAGTGACGACCTGAGCTTGAGGTTCTTGTGCGCCTTTGTGACCGAACGGTAGCATTGCGCGAGTTCCGACACGATGGCGCGTGCAAAGCTCTGGTCGGCATCAAACACGGCCCTGACGTCCTGGCTGGGAATCAGGGCGATGCGGCTTTTTTCGAGAGTCCTTGCCGACATCAGGTAGGGGGCGTCCTTGATCGTTGCAGCGAGAATGAAGGTGGAGAAGGGCCAGACGGTTGCCATGCTTGTCTCGCGCCCGTTCCAGGTCGAGAACAGGTCCACGGAACCGGACGTGATGATGTGCAGGAAGTCGCTCGGGTCGCCTTCGGTGATCAGCTCGATGCGCGGCGGAAAGTTCTGAACGTAGGCGCCGCGCATGAGCGTCAGGAACTGCTCGTTCGCCATGTCCGAAAACAGGTGCAGTTCCCGAATGTCAGGGTAGTCCGATTCGGACAGTCCCAAGCGCACCATTGAAGACCTCTCCACGATGAGCGAAATTGCACTTGACGCATTTCAGGCGCATGATTGTCCTGCGTCCTGACTCGCCTTGACAGTTGATTGTCGGCGACAAGAAAAACTTTGGCAACGAAATTGTTTTGCGGTGCTTTTGCCGTTTTCTTGATCTGAATCAAGTATTCTGCGGTCTCGTTGCTACCAATGTTGCGCGCAAGCCCGCCAAGGCATCCTGACCGAGACGAGAACGCCGGAGGAGCGACAGATGCAAGCACCGGACGAAAGCTCGCGCCCAGACCAATACCGTGCGCTTGGACTGAGCACGTTCGCGTTCACGGTCTGCTTCGCAGTGTGGACGATCTTTTCGATCATCGGGGTGAAGATCAAGCAGGACCTCGGCCTCAACGACACGCAGTTCGGGCTGCTTGTCGCAACGCCGGTGCTGACGGGCTCGGTAAGCCGCATCTTCCTTGGCGTCTGGACCGAGCAGTTCGGCGGCCGGATCATGTTTCCCTTGCAGATGCTGATCACCGCAGTCGCCGTCTGGCTGCTGACCAGCGTGCAGACCTACGAGGTGTTCCTTCTGGCGGCTCTCGGACTTGGACTTGCCGGCGGTTCCTTCATCGTCGGCGTGGCCTATACGTCCCGCTGGTTCGACAAGGAGCACCAAGGCACGGCCCTTGGCATATTCGGGGCCGGCAACGTGGGTGCCGCCGTCACGAACTTTGCGGCTCCGTTCCTCGTGGTGGCCCTTGGCTGGGAGGAAACCGCGCAGATCTACGCAATCGTGCTGGCGATCACTGCCGTGCTCTTCTACGTTCTTGCGAAGACCGACCCGGTTCAGGAGGAGCGCATGCGTACCGGCCAGCGACCGGTCTCGGCCGGCTCGCAGCTCGAACCGCTGAAGAACTTCCAGGTCTGGCGCTTTGCCACCTACTACTTCTTCGTGTTTGGCGCTTTCGTGGCCTTGGCGAGCTTCCTGCCGCGCTACTATGTCGGCGCCTACGGCCTGGAACTCACCGTGGCAGGCGTGTTTGCAGGCCTCTACTCGCTCCCGGGTTCGGTGTTTCGCGCGCTCGGCGGGTGGATGTCGGACATTTGGGGCGCCCGGTTCGTGATGTACCTGACCTTCATCGGTTCGCTCCTGATCCTGTTCATCATGAGCTATCCGCAGACCAGCTACGTCGTGCAGGGCATCGCGGGCCCAATCGAGTTCGACTTCGGATTGAGCGTTGGCGTCTTTGTCGCGCTGACCGTGATTCTCGGCTTTCTCATGAGCCTCGGGAAGGCCGCGGTCTACAAGCACATTCCGGTCTACTACCCTCATCACGTAGGCTCGGTCGGCGGTTTGGTCGGCATGATCGGCGGACTCGGCGGTTTCTTCCTGCCCATCGCGTTCGGCATTCTGCTGGACACCACGGGAGTCTGGACCGCCCCGTTCATGCTGCTCTTCGGCATCGTTCTGGTTTCCACGGTCTGGATGCACGTCGCCATCCGCCGCATGGAGCATGCCCGCCACCCGGCGCTGGCCGAAGAGGTCTACCTCTCCGACGTGCCGCACGAACCGCATCCGGCGCCGGCCGGCCATTGATCTGGCAACGGGGCCGGGCCGCCCGCCTGACGGCCCGGCCAGCGAAGCACAGGCGAAAGGATCGAACACATGACGTTCCAGGACAAAGAAGGAGGCCAGAGAGGCCGCACGCTGGCGGACTGGCGTCCCGAAGACGAAACCTTCTGGAAGGACAGGGGACACGCCATCGCAACCCGAAATCTCTGGATCTCGATTCCCTGTCTTCTTCTTGCCTTTTCGGTTTGGATGGTCTGGTCGGTCGTGGTTGCCAGGCTCCCCGCCATCGGGTTCGACTACACGACCGATCAGCTGTTCTGGCTTGCCGCGCTGCCCGGGCTTTCCGGCGCGACGCTTCGGATCTTCTACAGCTTCATGATCCCGATCTTCGGCGGGAGGCTCTGGACAACGATTTCCACGGCCTCGCTCCTTCTGCCCGCCATAGGCATCGGCGTGGCGGTTCAGGATCCTGGCACGAGCTATCTGTTCTTCCTGGCCCTGGCGCTGCTTTGCGGGCTTGGCGGCGGGAACTTTGCCTCGTCGATGGCAAACATCGCCTACTTCTTTCCGAAGAAGACGAAAGGAAATGCGCTCGCGTTGAACGCGGGACTGGGCAATCTCGGCGTGTCCGTCATGCAGTTCGTCGTGCCGATCGTCATCACGATCGGAGTGTTCGGCGCAATCGGCGGCGGTCCTCAGGAACTCGGCGATGGCAGCCGGCTCTGGCTGCAGAACGCCGGGTTCATCTGGGTGCCGTTCATTGCTGTCTCGGTCGTCGCGGCGTGGTTCGGGATGAACGACATCGCGGATGCCAAGGCTTCGCTGTCGAACCAGCTCACCATCCTCCAGCGCAAGCACAACTGGATCATGTGCGTTCTCTATACCGGCACGTTCGGCAGCTTCATCGGCTATTCGGCGGGCTTCCCGCTCCTGATGAAAACGCAGTTTCCGGAGGTGAACGTTCTTCAATACGCGTTTCTCGGTCCGCTCGTCGGCGCGCTGAGTCGTGCCGCGACGGGATGGATCTCCGACAGGTTCGGCGGTGGCCGAGTGACCTTCTGGGTGTTCCTCGGGATGGCCGTTGCGGTCTTCGGTGTACTGCAATTCCTGCCGCAGAATGGCGGAGACGGAAACTTTTGGGGCTTCTTCTCCTGCTTCATGGCCCTGTTCTTCCTGACGGGTGTCGGCAACGCCTCGACGTTTCAGATGATCCCGTCGATCATGTTGCGGGAAATCCCTCGGCTCCATCCGGACAACGACAAGGCCGGCACGCACCGGCAAGCCGAAATGGAAGGTGCGGCCATCATCGCGTTCACCAGCGCGATTGCCGCCTACGGCGCATTCTTCATCCCCAAGGCCTACGGCACTTCGATCAGCGTGACGGGGGCGCCGGCGGCAGCGCTTTGGTGCTTCCTGATCTTCTACATTGTCTGCGTGGTCATCACGTGGACATTCTACACGCGCAGGAATGCGCCGGTTCCATGCTGAGCGGCAGGTCAAGGGGAATCTTGCTCACGCACGGACGACCTCGGGAGAAATGACATGAGCCACTTGCTCGACAGAATGAACTTCCTGCAGCCAAAGGAACTGGAGCAATTCTCGGACGGCCACGGTCAAGTGACCCGCGAGAGCCGCGACTGGGAAGACGTCTACAGAAACCGATGGCGGCACGACAAGGTCGTCCGCTCGACGCACGGCGTGAACTGCACCGGGTCCTGCTCGTGGAAGATCTACGTGAAGTCCGGGATCGTCACGTGGGAAACCCAGCACACAGACTACCCGCGCACCAGGCCCGACTTGCCGAACCATGAACCGCGTGGCTGCGCGCGCGGCGCCTCCTACAGCTGGTACCTCTACAGCGCCAACAGGGTGAAGCATCCGCTCGTGCGGGGGCGGCTCATGAGAGCCTGGCGAGAGTTGCGGGCGACGATGACGCCCATTGAGGCCTGGACCAGGATGCAGACGGACCCGACGCTCCGCGCCTCCTACGTCGCAACTCGCGGCAAGGGCGGCTTCGTTCGCGCAACTTGGGACGAGGCAACAGAACTCATTGCCGCGGCCAATGCCTGCACCGTCAAGACGTACGGTCCCGACCGGGTGTTCGGCTTCTCGCCGATCCCCGCGATGTCAATGATCTCCTATGCTGCCGGCTCGCGATACCTCAGCCTGATTGGCGGGGTCTGCATGTCGTTCTACGACTGGTATTGCGACCTGCCGCCAGCGTCGCCGATGACTTGGGGCGAACAGACTGATGTGCCGGAAAGCGCGGACTGGTACAACGCCGCCTACCTGATCCTGTGGGGATCAAACGTGCCGCAGACCCGGACGCCGGATGCGCATTTCTACACGGAAGCACGTTATCGCGGCGCCAAGTCTGCGGTGATCTGTCCCGACTACTCCGAAGCCGCCAAGTTCGGTGACGTATGGCTGAACGTGAAGCAGGGCACCGATGCCGCGCTGGCAATGGCGTTTGGCCATGTCATCCTGCGGGAGTTCCACCTCGACCGGCAGGCGGAGTACTTTGAGGACTATTGCCGCAAGTACTCGGACTTTCCGATGCTTGTCAGGCTCGACGAAAGGGACGGCAAGCTCGTCCCGGGGCGATTCCTGCGGGCCGCAGACCTGGATGGCGCACTTGGCGAGGAGAACAACCCCGAGTGGAAGACCGTCGCAATTGACGAGAGTTCCGGATCGCTTGTCTCGCCCAATGGCTCCATCGGTTACCGCTGGGGCGAGCAAGGTGAATGGAACCTGGAGGAAAGGGCTTCCGGATCGGACGTCTCGCTCATGATGTCGCTCATACTCGATGATTGCCATGACGACGTGGCCGGCGTTGACTTTCCATATTTCGGCGCGGATGCAAGCCAGGCATTCTCGACCGGTGACGACCGTCCGCGCGTCCTGACGAGAAACGTTCCGATAAGGCGCATCAAGACCGTTGACGGCGAAACGGCCGTCGCCACCGTCTTCGACCTCTTCTGCGCCAACTACGGTCTTGATCGGGGGCTCGGCGGCGACTGGGTGTCGGATTCCTACGACAAGGACGTGCCAGGCACGCCTGGCTGGGCCGAGAGGATCACGGGCGTGCCAGCCGACAAGATCGTCCATGTCGCCCGCGAATTCGCGCACAGCGCGGAGAAGACCCGCGGCAAGTCGATGATCATCATCGGCGCCGCAATGAACCATTGGTATCACATGGACATGAACTACCGCGGCGTCATCAACATGCTGGTGATGTGCGGATGCGTGGGTCAGTCAGGCGGCGGTTGGGCGCACTACGTGGGGCAGGAAAAGCTGCGGCCGCAGACTGGCTGGCTGCCACTCGCGTTCGCGCTTGACTGGGCCCGTCCGCCCCGGCACATGAACTCGACATCCGCCTGGTACGCGCATACCGACCAATGGCGCTACGAGACGCTGACGACGGACGAAATCCTGTCCCCGACCGCGCCCGAGGGCGATTGGGACGCAAGCATGATCGACTACAACATTCGTGCCGAACGGATGGGCTGGCTGCCATCCGCCCCGCAGCTCCGCACGAATCCGCTCGCGGTTGCCAAGTCCGCGGCAGAGGCGGGCGCGGAGATTCCGGGATACGTGGCCGAGCAATTGAAGTCCGGCAAGCTGGACATGTCTTGCGAGGACCCGGACGCGCCTGAGAACTGGCCGCGCAATCTCTTCGTCTGGCGGTCGAACCTGCTCGGCTCGTCGGGCAAGGGACACGAGTATTTCCTGAAGCACCTCCTCGGAACCGATCACGGAGTCCTCGGCCGGGACCTGGGAGAGGAAGGGCGGGACCGACCGAAGGAAGCGAAGTGGCACGAGGAGGCGCCTCGCGGGAAGCTCGATCTTCTGGTCTGCATCGACTTTCGCATGTCCACCACGGCTGTCTATTCCGACGTCGTGCTGCCGACAGCCAGCTGGTACGAGAAGAACGACCTAAACACTTCGGACATGCATCCGTTCATCCATCCGTTGCAGGCTGCCGTTGATCCCGCCTACGAAAGCAAGTCGGACTGGGAGATCTTCAAGGCCATTGCCCGCAAGTTCCAGGAGGTCGCGCCGGAGATTCTAGGCGTCGAAACCGACATCGTTGCGTTGCCGATTCTGCATGACACGCCGGCCGAAATCGCCCAAGACCAGGTAAGGGACTGGAAGAAGGGAGAATGCGACCTGCTTCCAGGAAAGACGGCGCCGAATTTCGTTGCGGTTGAACGAGACTACACCGCAATCGGCGACAGGTTCTGCGCACTTGGGCCTCTCATGGACAAGATTGGCAATGGCGGGAAAGGCATTTCCTGGGAAACGGGACAGGAGGTCCAGCACCTGCGCGAGTTGAACGGCGTGTGGGAGGATGGCCCGGCCAAGGGCTGCCCGAAGATCATCTCCGACATCGACGCGAGCGAGGTCGTGTTGATGCTCGCGCCCGAATCGAATGGCGAGGTAGCGGTCAAGGCGTGGGAAGCGCTCGGAAAGACCACCGGTCGCGAACTTGGACACCTGGCGCGGCCCAAGGAAGACGAGAAGATCCGCTTCCACGACATTGCCGCCCAGCCGAGGAAGATCATCTCCTCTCCGACATGGTCCGGCTTGGAGAGTGAAGACGTCTGCTACAATGCCGGCTTCACAAACGTCCACGAGTTGATCCCCTGGCGCACGCTGACCGGTCGTCAGCAATTGTATCAGGATCATCTTTGGATGCGGGCTTTCGGCGAAGGGCTGATGTCCTATCGTCCTCCGGTCGATCTCAAGTCGATCACGAAAGAGATCAACCTCGATGCCAGGGACGGGACGCCGCATGTCGTCCTGAACTTCATCACCCCGCACCAGAAATGGGGCATCCACTCGACGTATTCCGACAACCTGCTGATGCTGACCCTGAATCGGGGAGGGCCCGTGATCTGGATCTCCGAGAACGATGCGGCAGAAGCCGGGATTGTCGACAACGATTGGGTCGAGCTCTACAACGCCAACGGCGCTCTGACGGCACGCGCGGTCGTATCTCAGCGGATCAAGGACGGTACGACGTTCATGTATCATGCGCAGGAGAAGATCGTGAATACACCCGGTTCCGAGCGAACCGGCAAGCGCGGCGGCATCCACAATTCGGTTACGCGAGCGGTGCTGAAGCCGACGCACATGATTGGCGGCTACGCGCAGCAGTCCTACGGGTTCAACTACTACGGCACCGTAGGCGCGAACCGGGACGAGTTCGTCATAGTTCGCAAGATGCGGAAAGTCGACTGGCTCGACGGTGAAGCAAGGACGAAGGAGGCCGCAGAATGAGAGTGCGCGCACAGATCGGCATGGTGTTGAACCTTGACAAGTGCATCGGGTGCCACACCTGTTCCGTCACCTGCAAGAACGTCTGGACGAGCCGCGACGGCGTCGAATACGCGTGGTTCAACAATGTCGAGACGAAACCGGGCACCGGCTACCCGACCGACTGGGAGAACCAGGCGCGTTGGAAAGGCGGCTGGGAGAGGACACGGTCCGGAAAGCTCCAGCCAAGGCAAGGGTCCAAGTGGCGAATCCTGGCAAACATCTTCGCAAATCCGGACCTTCCGGAAATCGACGACTACTACGAGCCTTTCGACTTTGACTACGACCACCTTCAGTCGGCGCCGGAAATGGAAGCGTTTCCGACGGCGCGTGCCCGCTCGCAAGTTACGGGACAACGGATCGAGAAAATCGAGAAGGGCCCGAACTGGGAGGAGATCCTGGGCGGAGAGTTTTCCAAGCGCAGTCAGGACTACAACTTCGAAGGCGTGCAAAAGGAGATCTACGGGGAATACGAGAACACTTTCATGATGTACCTCCCGCGCCTCTGTGAGCACTGCCTGAACCCGTCCTGTGCCGCATCCTGCCCGTCGGGCGCGATCTACAAGCGCGAGGAGGACGGAATCGTCCTGATCGATCAGGAAAAGTGCCGCGGCTGGCGAATGTGCGTCTCGGGCTGTCCCTACAAGAAAGTCTACTACAACTGGTCAACCGGAAAGTCCGAAAAGTGCACGCTTTGCTACCCGCGGATCGAAAGCGGCAATCCGACTGTGTGCTCGGAAACCTGCGTGGGCCGCATCCGCTACATCGGCGTGGTGCTCTATGATGCCGACAGGATCGAGGAAGCTGCGAGCGTGGCCGACACGAAGGACCTTTACGATGCACAGCTCGGAATATTCCTCGACCCGAATGACCCGGAAATCGTGGAGACGGCGCGGGCAGACGGCATTCCGGGCGACTGGGTAAAGGCCGCGCAGGAGAGCCCGATCTGGAAAATGGCGATGGAATGGAAAGTCGCGTTCCCGCTGCATCCCGAGTACCGGACATTGCCAATGGTCTGGTACATTCCGCCGCTGTCACCCATTCAGAATGCGGCCGAGGCAGGCGCGATCGGCATGGATGGCGCAATGCCAGATGTGCGCAATCTCCGCATCCCGCTGCGCTATCTCGCGAACATGCTGACGGCAGGAGATGAAGAGCCCGTCGCACAGGCCCTGGAACGCATGCTGGCCATGCGCAGCTACATGCGGGCGAAGACCCTGGATGGCGTGAATGACGAGGGCATAGCCGCCCGTGCCGGGCTTTCGGGCCGAGTGATCGAGGAGATGTACCGGATCATGGCACTGGCCGACTACGAGGATCGTTTCGTGATCCCGACCACGCATCGTGAAGAGGTCGAGGATGCCTACGACCTCCGTGGCGACTGCGGCTTCACCGACGGCAACGGATGCTCGACAGGGATCTCCAGCGGATCGTTGTTTGGTGGCACGCGAAAGCCCTTGAAAATGCCTGCGGAGGTGAAGTGATGGACCGCACGCTCAAGTCCCTGTCCCTGGTTCTCAGCTACCCGACGCAGGACCTGAGAGCGGCCATGCAGGAAGTCGGGGGCATTCTCGACTCGGACCATCGCCTGAGCGGCAGAACCCGCAGGTCGTTGCGCCTGCTGGTGCAGGAAGTTCGGTCACGTGACATCTACGATCTCGAGGAGCAGTACGTGGGCCTGTTTGATCGTTCGCGCACGCTTTCCCTGAACCTGTTCGAACATGTCCATGGCGAAAGCAGGGACCGAGGCGGCGCAATGGTGTCGCTCCTCGAGACCTACCGCGCGGGCGGCTTCGATCTTGCGACGAAGGAATTGCCTGATCACTTGCCGGTCGTCCTGGAGTTCCTGTCGATGCGTCCCCGTGTCGAGGCGCAGGAAGTGCTGGCCGACGCAGCACATATCATGGAGGCTCTGAACATCAGGCACTCTCGCCGAAAGAGCCCGTTTTGCGGGGTGTTTTCGGCCCTTCTTGAACTCTCGGGAACGAAGGCCGATCGCTCGGCCGTCACGGAACTGCTCGGACAACCCGAAGTCGATCCTGACAACCTGGAAGCGCTGGACGAGATCTGGGAGGAGAGCGAGGTCCGCTTCGGGCCCGATCCCGGGGCCGGGTGCCCGCAGGCGCGGGACCTCCTCGCCCGGATCGATGAACCGGTACGCCAGGCGTCCGGTGCAACAACTCAGTGAAGGAGGCCCAGATGCACGACTTTCTGTTCGGAATCTTTCCCTACATCGCGCTTGGGGTAGGGATCATGGGCACGATTGCGCGATATGAGCGCGATCAGTTCACCTGGAAGACATCCTCGTCACAGTTGTTGCGACGACGGCAACTGGTGATCGGCTCCACTCTGTTCCATGCCGGTGTCCTGGTGATCTTTTTTGGGCATCTGGTTGGCCTGCTGACGCCAATCCAGGTGTTCGAATTCGTCGGCATAAGCCATGGCGCCAAGCAAGTGCTCGCCCTGGTCGTGGGCGGAATTGCAGGCGTGATGGCCTTGATCGGCGGCGGAATCTTGTTCCATCGCCGATGGACAGACCCGCGCATTCGCCAGACTTCAAGTTTCTGGGACATCGCGATCCTTGCATTGCTCCTGGTGCAACTGGTCTTGGGGCTCGGCACGATTTTCGTTTCGGTCAACCATCTTGACGGTCACGAGATGGTGACGTTCATGCTGTGGGCACAGGGAATCTTCACCTTCGACGCGGCTGCCGCGAGCTACATCGCGGATGCGGCACTCGTATTCAAGCTTCACCTGGTGCTGGGGCTTGTGATCATCCTGGTGTTTCCCTTCACTCGACTTGTCCACGTCATTTCGGGCTTCGCGGTGCCGTTCCGCTACCTTCTGACGCGCCCCGGCTACCAAGTCGTGCGCTCGCGGCGCAGCTCGCCGCTGCCGAGGCGCGCCGGGCCTGCATCTCGGAACCAGGACGCCGCGAAATCCAAGTCGGCGCCGCCATCTGGCACCGCCGCCGGCCCGGCCGGATGACACCGATGACCGCGTCCCTGTTGCCACCACTCGTAGTGAATGGCGAGACGGTCCCACGGACCGCGATTGCGGCGGAGGCACAGAACCACCCCGCTCCCGAGGGCAAGCCCGGATTCGCCTGGCGCAAGGCGGCCAATGCCCTGGCAGTGCGCACGCTCCTACTTCAGGAAGCAAGTCGGCGAGGGCTCGAACCGGAACCGGCCGAGGTTGGAGCGGGGAGATTCGAAACCGATGAGGAGGCACTGATCCGGAAACTCCTTGAGACCGTTCTCGAGCTGGACTCGCCGACTGCGCAGGCCGTTCGCACGGAATGGGAGCGCGATCCGTCTCGATTTCGTACACCGCCTCTCTGGGAAGTGTCACACATTCTCGTGGCTTGTGATTCGCGCGACGAAACCAGTCGGGCAAATGCGCGGGTCCGGGCGCTCGAACTTGCGGCCCGCATACGCGACAACCCGCACGACTTTTCCCGAATCGCCGCAGCGGACAGTGATTGCAACTCAAGGACGAACGGCGGAAAGCTTGGCCAATTCGGGCCGGGAGAGACCTTGTCCGAGTTCGAGGCCGCTTTGCGCCAGCTTTCCGAAGGCGACGTCACGGCCAAGCCAGTTCTCACACGGCACGGTTGGCACATCATCCGCATGGATGCCGTCGACAATGGTGCCGTGCTGCCGTTTGAGGCCGTGCGCCAGAAGATATCCGATGCCATGGAAAAGGCGGCTTGGGTCCGCAAGGCCCGATCCTACGTCCAGCAATTGATCAAGTCAGCAGAGATTTCCGGCGCGGACCCCTCGGTGTACCTACCCGACTTCAGAAACTCGGCGCGTGATTTGACTAATTTGGCGGGTTTCGGCGCGGGAAACGTCTTGTTTTCAAGGACCCGACCCCCAGAAGTCGCGTGTAGTGCCGACCTGCCCCCTTGATCTGGTGGCCGCGACGGCGGAGTCTCCGCCCATGTTCGTGCGCTGCAAGAAGCGATTCAAGGACGGCAAGGAACACCGCTACTGGAGCGTGGTGGAGAACTGCCGCGTGCGCGGCGGCCGGGTCGTCCAGCGTCAGGTCCTGTATCTCGGCGAGATCAACGACAGCCAGCGCGCGGCGTGGTGCCGCGCCATCGAGGTGCTGGAAGGCCGGTCGGGATCGCGTCAGGTGGCGCTGTTTCCCGAGGACCGGGAGGCGCCCGAGCTGGACTGCGAGGTGGTGAAGATCAACGTCGCGGAGGTGTCGCTGCACGACCCTCGCCAGTGGGGGGCCTGCTGGCTGGCCCTGACCCTGTGGGACCGGCTGGAGCTGGACCGGTTCTGGGCGCCGCGCCTGCCTCCGAGCCGGCAGGGCACGCGCTGGCTCGACGTGCTGAAGATCCTGGCCTGCTACCGGCTGGTCGATCCGGGCAGCGAGTGGCGCCTGCACCGCCACTGGCTCGAGCACAGCGCCCTGCGCGACCTGCTCGGCTGCGACCGGGCGATCCCTGCGGACACGCTGTACCGCTGCCTCGACAGGCTGCTCGCGCACAGGCAGGCGTTCTTCTCCTTCCTGCGGGAGCGATGGGCGGCGCTGTTCGACGCGCGGTTCGACATCCTGGTCTACGACCTGACCTCGACCTACTTCGAGAGCGATCCTCCGTTCGACGACAAGCGCCAGTTCGGCTACAGCCGCGACAGCCGCCCGGACTGCGTGCAGGTGGTGATCGCGCTGGTCGTCACGCCGGACGGCTTTCCGCTGGCCTACGAGGTGATGCCGGGCAACACCTCGGACCAGAGCACGCTGGCCGGCTTCCTCGAGCGGATCGAGCGGCAGTACGGCCGGTCCGACCGGATCTGGATCATGGACCGCGGCATCCCGACGGAGGAGACCCTGCAGCAGATGCGCGAGGGCGACGCGCCGGTGCGCTATCTCGTCGGCACGCCCAAGGGCCGGCTGACGAAATTCGAGAAGGCGTTCCTCGACCTGCCCTGGCAGGAGGTGCGCGAGAGCGTGGACGTCAAGCTTCTCGCCGATGACGGGGAACTGTACGTGCTGGTGCGCTCGGAGGGGCGGCTGCACAAGGAACGCGCCATGCGCCGGCGCCGCCTGAAGAAGCTCTGGCGGCGCCTCGGCGAGCTGCAGGGCCAGTCCAACAGCCGCGACCAGCTGATGCTCAAGCTTGGCGCCGCCAGGAAGGACGCGGGCCGGGCCTGGGGCCTGGTCGACATCCGCGTGCCGGCGACCGCGGAGGAGCTCTCCGCGCACGGGTTCTCGTTCCGCCTTCGCCGCGAACGGCTGCGCCAGGTCCGGCGGCGCGAGGGCCGCTACCTGCTGCGGTCCAACATGGTGGCCGAGGACCCGGCCGAGCTCTGGCGCCTGTACATGCGGCTCGTCGAAATCGAGCAGGCGTTCAAGGAATTGAAGCACGACCTCGCGGTCCGTCCCGTCTTCCACCAGGTCGAGGAGCGGATCGAAGCGCACATCTTCGTCTCGTTCATCGCCTACTGCCTGCTGGTGACGCTGAAGAACATCGCCCGCCCGCGTGCCGGCGGGCTGACCCCGCGCGCCATCATCGAGGCGTTCGGCACGATCCAGATGGTGGACGTGCATCTGCCCACAACCGACGGCCGGCATCTCGTCCTGCCGCGCTACACCCAGCCAAGGAAGGAGCACGAGCTTCTGCTGCACCAGCTCGGCATGACCCTGCCGGCACAAGGCGCGCCGCGACTCTCCTCGTGACGGCGTGCAACCCGCTGTCCGTCGGCCGCCGTGTAGTGCCGACCTTTGGGGGTCGGATTCAGGAATATCAATGGGTTACGGACCTCGAAACCCTCGAGTTGCGGAAGTCGGGCTACGTCAGGCTGACGAGTTGGGCGACCCAACTTGATGCGCGCGCCGTGGCACGATCAATTCGCCAGCCCAGCGCAGGGTGCGATTGTCGCAATCATGCCGATGCGCCGAAACCATGGCTTGTGGTCGGCGAGTGACGGAAGCGGCGTCGCGCCGCCGCTCCTGGAAGGGGCTCGGCCAAATTGGTTCAGTGGGTCATGACCCCGGTTTCGCCGGAACGGGCTGCTGCCGCGCGCTGGGCCATTGCGGCCTGCTCGGCCTCTTCGTCCCAGTCTATGGGCTCCGGTTGCCGGACAAGCGCGTGCTTCAGCACCTCTGATACCGTCGACACGGGGATGATGGTCAATCCGTCCTTCACGTTGTCGGGAATCTCAGGCAGATCCTTCTCGTTCTCTTCGGGTATCAGAACCGTCGAGACGCCTCCGCGACGGGCCGCCAGCAATTTCTCCTTCAGGCCGCCAATTGCAAGGACATTGCCGCGCAGCGTGATTTCGCCGGTCATTGCGATGTCCTTTCGGACCGGAATCTGCGTGAGCACCGAAACGATCGAAGTGACCATCGCAATGCCCGCCGACGGACCGTCCTTCGGCGTTGCGCCCTCCGGCACGTGAACGTGAATGTCCATGGTATCGAACCGCGTCGGCCGCACGCCGATGGACGGCGCGATTGACCGTGCAAAGCTCGAGGCGGCGTCAATGGACTCCTTCATCACGTCGCCAAGCTTTCCGGTTGTCTTCATTCTCCCCTTTCCGGGGAGCGTCAGGGCCTCGACCGACAGAAGGTCCCCCCCGGTCTGAGTCCAGGCAAGACCCGTGACGGCACCCACTTGATCGGACTTTTCGGCCAGCCCGTAGCGAAATTTCCTTACGCCGAGGAAGTCCTCCAGCCTCTCCGGAGTCACCACGATCTTCTTGTTTTCCTTCCTCACGATCCGGGTCACGGCCTTGCGCGCAAGTTTCGCGATCTCGCGCTCAAGGTTCCGGACGCCGGCCTCACGGGTGTAGGTGCGGATGATCTCGGTCAGGGCCTCTTCCGAGAGCTCGAATTCGGACGACTTGAGGCCGTGGCCCTTGGTCTGCTTTTCGATCAGGTGCTGCTTCGCGATCTCGCGTTTTTCGTCTTCCGTGTAGCCCGCGAGCGGAATGATCTCCATTCGGTCCAGAAGAGGGCTTGGCATGCTGTAGGTGTTCGCGGTCGTCAGGAACATGACGTCGGAGAGATCGTACTCGATCTCCAAGTAGTGATCCGTAAACGTGGAGTTCTGCTCGGGGTCCAGGACTTCGAGCATCGCCGACGCGGGATCTCCCCGAAAGTCGTGCCCCATCTTGTCGATCTCGTCGAGCAGGATGAGGGGATTGACGGTCTTGGCCTTCTTCATCCCCTGGATGATCTTGCCTGGCATCGAACCGATGTAGGTTCGCCTGTGCCCGCGGATTTCCGCCTCGTCGCGCACGCCGCCAAGACTGATGCGAATGAACTCACGGCCGGTCGCTTTTGCCACTGACTTCCCGAGCGAGGTCTTTCCGACACCAGGCGGCCCGACGAGACAGAGAATCGGCCCCTTCAGCTTCCTGGCTCTCTGCTGGACGGCGAGGTATTCGACAATCCGTTCCTTGACCTTTTCCAATCCGTAGTGATCGCCGTCGAGAACCTTCTGCGCGCGGCTCAAATCCTTCTTGACCCGGGATTTCACGCCCCACGGAATGGTGAGGATCCAGTCCAGATAGTTGCGTACCACGGTCGCCTCGGCGCTCATCGGAGGCATTGACTTGAGCTTCTTCAGTTCGCCCTCGGCCTTTTCTCGGGCTTCCTTGGACAGTTTCGTGTTGGCGATCTTCTCCTCGATTTCAGAGATTTCGTTCGAACCGTCCTCACCGTCGCCGAGCTCCTTCTGAATGGCCTTCATCTGCTCATTCAGGTAATATTCCTTTTGCGTCCGTTCCATCTGGGACCTGACGCGGGTCTTGATCTTCTTCTCAACCTGCAGAACTTCCAGTTCGCCCTGGATGAGACCATAGACCGCCTCGAGCCTTTCCGCGACGGACAGCATTTCCAGAAGCGACTGCCTCTTCTCGACTTCGACGCTGAGATGACCTGAGACGAGATCGGCCAGCTTCGATGCATCCTTGCTTTCGGCGACCTGATAAAGCGCTTCTTCGGAGACGTTTTTCCTGATCTTCACGTAGCGCTCGAATTCCTTTGCCACCGAGCCGACCAGAGCTTGGATGGCAGCCTTGTCGCCGAGCTCTTCATCCAGCGCCTCCGCGTGCGCCTCAAAATAGTTCTCGTTGTCCACGTATTCGGTGATGCGTACGCGGTCTCGCCCCTCGACCAGCACCTTCACGGTACCGTCAGGCAACTTGAGGAGCTGAAGGACATTGGCCAGCACGCCGACCTTGTAGATGCCGTCAATCTCCGGGTCATCATCTGAAGGATCAATCTGGCTCGAAAGCAGGATCTGCTTGTCTTCGCGCATAACCTCGTCCAGCGCGCGCACCGACTTCTCACGTCCGACGAACAGCGGGACGATCATGTGCGGAAACACGACGATGTCCCTCAGGGGAAGCACCGGGAAGGGCGTTGGCAGTGGACTGGTCATGGAATCTTCCTGTCTTGCATGAAGGTCCGGACGCGGTGACTGCCGTTCGGTCCCTCGCCGGATTGCGGGCCCTTTACTTGGGTGCGGGTCCGGCGACCTTCAACCTCCGCTCATGGATCAAGTCTGATGTTCACGGCTGCAAAAGGCAAGCACGTTGGCACGAACACGCCAATTCTCGAGGCGCTTCGGGACTTCGCCCCTGCGAAAAGGAATGGGCCGGCGCAAGGACCGGCCCATGTCGACACTTCCCAACCGCCGCTATTCGCGACTGCCCATGAACTGCAGCAGGAACATGAAAAGGTTGATGAAGTCGAGATAGAGGCTCAATGCCCCCATGATCGCCGACTTCTCGAGCCACTCTTGATCCATGGCGTGGGCATGGGCCAGGTAATCCGTCTTGATCCTTTGGGTGTCATAGGCGGTGAGGCCGGCGAAGATCAGGACGCCGATCACCGATACGGCAAAGGCCAGTGCGCTCGACGCCACGAAAAGGTTAATCACCATTGCGATGATCAAGCCTATCAGGCCCATCATGAGGAACGACCCGAAACCCGAAAGGTCACGTTTTGTCGTGTAGCCCCAAAGGCTGAGAGCTGCGAAGCCGGCAGAGGTCGCGACGAAAGTCTGGGCGATCGATATGCCGGTGAAGACGGCGAATATCCAGGAGATCGAGAGACCCATGGCCGCGGCAAACACGTAGAAGAAGGTTTGCGCTGCAGCTGCCGAAATCCGGTTGATCATTCCACCGAAGAGGAAGACCATTCCCAACGGGAGAAACATCGCAACCCAGCCCAGAATGTTCGGGCTCCCGGTAATCGGATCGCGGAAAATCGCCGAGAGTGCGTCACTCGTGCCGACCGACCAAGCCACGGCTGCCGTGACCAGCATGCCTATGGACATGATGCCATAGACCTTGTTCATGTGCGCGCGCAGACCTTCGTGAATCTCGACCGATTGCGCGTCCGTCGTGGTCGTATGGATGGTGTTGTACCTGTCCATCAATTGTGCTCCTTCCTGTCTCAACGTGCCGGAGTACGGCTTTCGAAAGGCAATATGGCGAAATCGGCGTAAATTTCAACCTTCAGGTGACAAAAGACGCGTCGCTCTCCATCCGGTCTCAAGTGCGTACGCACACTTGGCCGGATGCTGCGCATGCCCGTGAACCTGCATTTTCATCGTGCGCTACAGAATCCTGCGGAAGCCATCACGACCAGAAGGAGCGTGTCGGGCCGTCGATTGACAATGAGCGTGCCGCCATTGCACGTTGAAAGTGCGTCAGCGTGCCTGGCGTCAGGCTGTCTTGATGGGCGGTACCGCTTTCCGACTTCCCGGAACCGTGGGCAAATGCGAATTGACCAGTTCAACTCACCAAATTATGGGAAAGTCCATGCGCTTCGCCCGTTTCGGAAGTAGTTCACGATCTGAATCGCAAGCGTTGCCGCTTCAGTTCCAGGCGGCACCGCCAGCTTGGCCTTGTAGGTGACGCTTTCCTGAGTCTTGAGATCTGAATCTTGGTGGATCGAACAAAAGGAACCGGGGCCAGGTTCCCGAGGCGCTGGTGCAAAGTGCGGAACCTGCCCTCGGCCGGACCCGATCCCGCATGCTTTTTTTCTATCGCGTAGGGTGCGGACCGGGAGACGCGCTTCATGGATGCAAATCTCATCATCATCCTGACTATTGCGATCTTCGCCGGGCTCTATATGGCTTGGGCCATCGGTGCCAACGACGTTGCGAATTCGATGGGGACGTCCGTTGGATCCGGTGCAATCACGGTCGGTACGGCCATCGTGATCGCCGCACTGTTCGAGTTCCTCGGGGCGTTTCTGGCCGGCGGCGAAGTGACTTCCACGATTCGCAAGGGCATCATCGACGCCGAAGCACTTGAGCACGACCCGGATCTTCTCGTTGTCGGCATGCTGTCCGCGCTCCTCGCAGCCGCAGTCTGGCTGACGGTGGCGTCAGCGTTTGGCTGGCCCGTGTCAACTACGCACTCCATCGTCGGAGCCATTGTCGGATTTGCCGTGGTCGCGATCGGCCCAGAGGCGGTGCACTGGTGGGACGTAGCGGCCATCGCCGCGAGTTGGGTGGTCACGCCCGTTCTTGCCGGAGTGATCTCGTTTTGCCTCGTGCTCAGCGTGCAGCGGCTGATCTTCGACAAGAGCGATCCAGCCTACTTTGCGTGTCGCTATGTGCCCGCCTACATCTTCGCCTCCGTGTTCGTCACATCGGCGGTGACCTTCATCAAGGGCCTGAAGCATGTCGGACTGGACATGAGCATGCCGGTCTCTCTCCTTTGTTCCGTGATTGTCGCCGGCATCGTCGCCTTGGCCGGCCGCCTGCTGGTATATCGGCTGGGATTCCCAAGTCTTGAGTTCCCGACAGGAAGACAGTCGCGCTTCGACGATGTGGAGAGGGTCTTCGGCATCCTGATGATCGTCACTGCTTCGGGCATGGCGTTCGCCCACGGCTCCAACGATGTCGCCAACGCGATCGGACCTGTCGCGGCGATCATCGGAGTGGTGTCGACCGGTGGAGTGGCCGCCAAGTCAGAGATTCCGGTCTGGGTCCTGCTCCTGGGAGCGGGCGGCATCGTGGCCGGATTGGCAACATTCGGCTACCGGGTTATGGCCACGATTGGTCGGAAGATCACCGAACTCACGCCCAGCCGCGGATTTGCCGCCGAACTCGCAGCGGCGTCGACGGTCGTGGTCGCCAGCGGCACCGGTCTGCCGGTTTCAACGACGCAGACGCTGGTGGGTGCAGTGCTGGGGGTTGGTTTCGCGCGCGGTGTAGGTGAATTGGATTTCGGCGTGGTCCGCACGGTTTTCGTGTCCTGGATCATCACCATTCCAGTGGGTGCGGCGATTGCAGTGATGTTCTACTACATCCTGGCGGGAGTGTTCCTGGGAGGCGCGGGCTGATGAGACTGGCCGAAGAGTTCCTGCTTTTGCTGCGAGGCGACGACGGGTCGCTTTCACGTGCGCCTGAATGGTCCGTGCGGCACGCGTTGGGCGGTGCCGTATTGATGGATCTGGCGCTCGAGCACCGCATCGACACGGATGCCCAACGACTGTTCGTGATCGACTCCACGCCCTTGGGAGATCAATTGCTCGATCCAATGCTCGCAGAGATAGTTCGTGCTGACAGGACCTATGACCCTCTCCATTGGGTAAGACACGCCACTCGACACGCTGACGAAATACGGAACATGGCATTGGAGCGATTGATCGATGGCTGCATTCTGGAACTCAGCGACGACCGCTACCTGTGGATATTCGGGACAAGGCGTTACTTGCTCAAGGATGAAGCGGCGGAACGCAGGCTGACCGGGCGGATAAGGTCGGCGCTGCTTGTCGACTCGATTCCGGATCCGAGGGATGTCATGATCGTGACGCTTGCCGATGGCTGCGGGCTTGTGTCCCATATCCTGTCCGCCAAGGAACTGGATGAAGCGCAAGCACGCATCGATCTGTTGCGCAGGATCGAATTGATCGGCCGGGTGTTCCTTGAAGCGATTGAGGTGGCCGTCCAGCCCGCCACGTCAAGTCTCGACACGGAATGAACCGCGAACCTTCTGTCGCCCATCGATGAGGCGGAGTGCAATTTCCTTGCAGTCCAGCGACGCCGCACCTGAAGGTCATCGCGCATCGCTGCAGATCTCGCACGGGGGCCGTCAGGCGCTCAGGGACGCAATGTTCCCGTTGAGCGCTCCAGGCAGTCCATCTACCTGCATTGACCGGTTACCGAGGAGTTCTTTCGGCAGGATTCCGTACGCGTCGTATCCTCATGTCGCCTGCTTGCCGCCCGCCTCTGCGCTTCCCGTCGCGGCCGAACACTCAGCAGCGCAAGACTTGCCGCGGCACCTTCCTTGCGTGCAGTTGCACGTGGCGGCCGCGCTGCATCCGCCGACGTTCGGAAACGGGCCCGACAAGACTCCTGGATTCAGAGGTGGGGCAAGGATCGGATGCCAGTCCATCTTGGCCTGTCTTGGAAACCATCCTGAAATTTCATGCACTTGGCCGCACTCCTGCGATTGGCAACACCGTGCGATCGCATTGCCTGAGACGCCGTTTGGAGCGGCGACGCGTGGGCTTGACGGCGCAGGTTCTGCCGCATACGCCGCTCTGGGCGTGTGCTTAGGGGACGGTCAATGCCTGCTGGCGACACAGATAGCGTTGAGCTCTGGTACGTGGCCGAGCGTTTGGCAGACGCCGCGCGAGAGGAGACCTTGCGCCATTTCCGCGCCCGGCATCTGACCGTGGAGAGCAAGGGCGAACACTTTGACCCAGTCACAATTGCCGACAGGAATGCAGAATCCGCGATGCGCACGATTCTCGGAGAGCTTCGACCAGAAGACGGAATATTGGGTGAGGAGTTCGAGCCTAAGCTTGGTGCAAGCGGCCTGACTTGGGTTCTTGATCCAATTGACGGCACTAGAGGGTTCATTAGCGGAACTCCGACTTGGGGTGTCTTGATTGCGCTTGCAGATGACGACGGGCCGATTCTTGGGCTGATCGACCAGCCGTATATCGGCGAGCGATTCATGGGTGGCCGAGGCAGGGCGGTTCTTGAGGGACCGCATGGCAGCCGCCCCTTGAACGCAAGCGGGACAACATCGCTGGCTGAGGCCACCCTGTTCACGACATTCCCTGAGGTCGGCACGTTCGCCGAAGCGGCGGCGTTCCGGCGTGTGTCCGACGAAGCGAAACTCACCCGCTACGGTTGCGATTGCTATGCATACGCGCTGCTCGCCGCCGGCCAGATCGATCTCGTCATTGAAGCTGGCCTGAATGCCTACGACATTCAGGCACCGATTGCCGTGATTGAGGCAGCAGGAGGAATCGTCAGCGACTGGGAAGGAAAGCCGGCTTGCGACGGGGGCAGGGCGCTGGCAGCGGCCACGCCCGACTTGCACGAGGCCGCCATGGAATTGCTCGGATGATCTGTCGACATGGCAATCCGGTCGTGCAGCCCCATGCCGCATGGAGCCCGGATCCATGAACTGACCCTGTGCCCTCGGCACTCTCCGCCTGCACGTTGGCCGTCCATTGGTCGGCCGCGGAGACGACGGGTGGGGCGTACCGCTTTTGCATCTCAGGGAGATGCCTGCCATCTCGCCTTCCCTATCGTCTTCGAACGCACTACCGTCGTCGCAGCCACCAGTACACCTTGGAACCACTCGCATGGAGATACGACTATGCAGCTTGGCGCGTTCTCGATCAGCCTTGCCGTGCAGGACCTTGCCATATCGCGGTCCTTCTACGAAAAGCTCGGCTTCCAAGTGACGGGGGGCGACGAAAAGCAATATCTGATAATGGTGAACGGAACGACCGTCATCGGCCTGTTTCAGGGACTCTTCGAGAGGAACATCCTCACGTTCAATCCTGGATTGGCCCAAGACATGTCGCGCATCGCCGATTTCACCGATGTGCGTGACATTCGTGCATCGCTCTTGGCCGACGGGGTCGAGATGCAATCCGATACTGACCCGGAAGCGACCGGGCCTGCGAGCATCATCATCAAGGACCCTGACGGAAATCCGGTCCTCATCGACCAGTTCTTTCCGAAGCCGGGCACCTGAACGCCTTTCGCACCAGCGGCCCGCCCACCGGGATTCCGGCGTTCTTCCCGCGTCCTCGCGCGACGGCGTTTCGGCCGATCCTGCCGGACGCGTGGGGAGAGGCCTTGCAGCGGGGCGGGCGGGCCACGTCGGCGAGGGCGCCTCCCGCAGTTGTCGATGTCCGAGATCGTGCCCGGGGTTCGCGCGTGATGAACTCCATCCGTCCAGCAGTTCAGCCGCTGCCGACAGGCCTCGAAGTCGCGGTCCCTGAATGCCGCGCCGAGCATGCCGCAGACGTCCACGAGGCCGGGCAGGGCCGCGTCTCGGGACTTGGGAATGTACGTGAAGAACGCTGCGTCCGCGAGGCGCAGTCCCGACGTCCCGGCGCATTGCGCGGTCGACGACGCAAGTGCGCCCTGCACCGGATGTCCTGCGCACGCTGCCCTTCGGAAGGCTCACGATGCCGGGACGGACGACGGCCGTCTCCCGACCGACCTGCGCCTTGCCGTGGTGACGAGGTGAAACGCCTGTCTCGCGCCACTCGACTGTCGCCGACGGCATGGTCACCGAACACGGGCTCCACTTGCGCCGACTTCTTCAGCCTTGCGATGGTTGCATCTGCCTGAGTGTCCAGCACGCGTGACGAAATTCACCAAGTCCCGCCTTCGGGGTTGGGCGAGAGTGGTGCGCTTCATGCGTGGCTCAACGCTCTACGGGTGGGCGCAGCACCGCCTGACGGCAGGTGTCGTCCTACCGGAAACCTGCAACCTTGGCGTCCCGGACCCTGCTTCGCATTCACGCAGGTCGCCTCCATCAGACGCGCCATGATGCGCTTCACATCACCGGAATTTGCACGGGAATGACCTTGGCCTGGTCAGCGCCGCCGTTGTTTGTCTATTGCCGGGTAGCGCCGAAGGCGCCAACGACGCCGGATTGCTCGAAGACGCCCGCAGCCTCTGCGTGGCCGGCGCCGTGGAAGCTGCCCTGGATGCGTGTGCCGGACTGGCCGGTGGCAAATGTGCCGTCCGGGCCGACAGCGATGTTGGAGAAGATCAGCGCCTCGACCGGGTAGGCCGACCCTCGGTCGACGTTCCAGATGCTGCTGAACGCTGCATCCAGCCCGCCGACGGTCATGTCGTAGTTCAGGGCCGCGGTTCCGACGAGCCGGTCGCCCTTGCCGTCCCCGACGATGGGCGTTCCTGTCATGATGCCGAGCCACGTCGCGGACCCGGACAGTGGTTGGCCTGTGAGGTCCCCCAGCGCAATCGCGTAGACGGAATTGAACTCGATCTCTTCGCCGATCAGTTGGTCGGTCCTGAGCAGGAATGCACCATGCTCCATCCAGGCGCCGAACGAGGTGCCGTCCAAGATCAGGTGCTGCGTGCGCTCCGCGATCAGGGTGATGCCATGCGCTGACCCGATGGACTCGGCATCGCCAGATGCCACCACCATTTCATCGAGATGAATCGATTGGGACTCGCCGGTCACGGGCTCAAGCTGTTCGCATCGCGGCCCGGAGCACTCCGACAGTTTCCGCACGCTGCGAGTTCCTTCAGGGGTCGTGAGCTCGTCGTGCGTGGTTGAGAGGATCAGGGAATTCGCGCGCGAGAAGATCCCCTGCTGGCGTTGCAGTTGCTCCGTCCCGGTCTCGGCTGGCACGGACAGCCCGGTGAGCTCCCTGATGTCGTTGGGACTGAGGGCCGACTGCACACCCGATTCGCCACAGGCCGCAAGCGAAAGGCCGCTCGCCAACGCCCAGCCAAGAGCGCAAGGGAACTTCATGTCGGACTCCTCCAGAATGGAAGCAATGCGCGACCAATCAGGTGCACTTCATGCGAATCATGTCAATTCCAAAATCATGTTCCCGCCGCGGCGATGGGACCGGCGGGACGGCGTGGATGAGGAATGAGGCACCAAGCTCACGCCGATCGGTTTCATGCCGCGACACCTCGCAACGAGCGCGATGCCCGGCGTGACAGCATGATGGCGCGGCCAAGCCTGGTCAATTGGACAACGGTCGAAGGTGTGGCGAGCGGATCGCTCGGCGATTGATTGCCGCCGATCGTTCAACCTTGGGGCGCAATGGCGGCCAGCGCCACAACGGCAACCATCGCTGCAGCCATTCCCGCATTGATCCTGCGCTGCCATGCCGCAGGCAGGTTCATCCGTCGAATCGTGACCCCTGCACACAGCCACGCTACATGAATTGCGGCCCACAACACGTTAAGGAGAAACAGCTTCACTCCGATTTCCATGAGGGGGTGGTCGGCCATGAACGCGAACCCGGAAAACAGCGTCGTGTTCACCACGTAGGCCTTCGGGTTGACCGCCTGAAGCAGGATCCCGCCCCGGATCCCGGGAGGGCTCGGCCGTTCGATGAATGCAATTCTCGTCCCGGCAAAGGCGATGCGGAATGCCAGCCACAGCAGGTAGGTCGCCGATGCCACGGTCAGCACCACCCGGATCCCGGGATCGGCAAGCACGAGCGCCGACAGCCCGCTGACCACGGCAAGGCACACGAGGTTCGTTCCGACAAAGAGCCCTGCCAGATACCGGACACCATGTGCGTATCCGAATGCCGACCCGACTCCCGCGAGCGACAGGACGCCGGGACCAGGCGTGATGATCAGGAAGAATACAGCCAGAACGAAACTTGCCATGGCCGATCATTGCCCCGGGATTCCCGTGAAGCGCAAGGCGTCGCCTGCTGCCGGTGGACAGGCGCGTCTCATCGACCGCCCAAGGCCGTGCCCTGGCTATTCCAGGGCCTTGATGTACTTTGCGATGGCCACACGGTCTTCGGGGGCAAGCCGGCCTATGGTCGCCACGACTTCGGCCATCTCGCCGCCTGCACTGTCGAAATCCGGCGTGAATCCGGTCTCCAGGTAGTAGGCGATGTCCTCTTCGCTCCAGTCGAGGGCGCTCGGCACCAGCCCGGGAATGCGTCCTCTTCCGGCAGGATGCGGGGCTCCCTCCATCCAGGCCGACGCAACGCTGCCTCCCAGGAAGTTCCTCGGAGTGTGGCACTCGGCGCAATGGCCCAGGGCTTCCACCAGGTACCGCCCGCGTTCCTGTTCAGGCGTCTCCGCAGGCCGCACCCATGCCGATGTCAGGAACAGCGCCTTCCATGCCCCGAGCGGGGCGCGGACATTGAACGGGAATTCCAGCTCGTGCGGCAGGCTTGCGACCGGCGACGCCGGCAGCGTCTGCATGAACGCCCAAAGATCAGCCACGTCCTGATCGTTCATCCGGGTGTAGGAGGTGTAAGGAAACGCCGGGTAGTAGTGCCGTCCTTCGGGCGACGTGCCATGGAGCAGGGCTGAGGCGAAGTCGAACACCGACCAGCCACCGATTCCGTGGGTCGGGTGGGACGAGATGTTGGGTGCGACAAAGGTGCCGAATCGAGTCGTGAAACGCCGGCCTCCGGGAAGCGCCAGGTCGTCATCCCCCGATTCAGCCTTGTGGCACGAGGCGCATCCGCCAGCCCAGAACACCGCCTCGCCCCGCGCAGCGTCGCCTTGAAGCGATGCAATCCGCTCCGGGTCGACGACTGCAGGACGCGTCAGCCACAGCGCCGCCGCGAGACCGATCACTCCGAGCAGGGACAGCCATGTCAGGGCACGTTTCATCGCCTTTCGCCCTCAGGGCGGGATTTCTCGGCGCCGGCGGTTTCAGCGCTGACGGAAGTTGCGGTGACAGGTGCCGCAGGCGCCGCCGACACCCCGCATGGCGCCGCGCAGCGCGTCTTCACCCTCTCCGGCCGCTGCCGCGAGCTGCTCTGCGGCCTCGACCAGTTGAACGACGAATTCTCCGAAACGCGATCCGTCCTCCCAGATCGAGGGCAGGGCCCTGGTCCCGTTACCCAGTTCCGCTGTCGACGTTCCCGGCACCCAGTAGGCTTCCTGGCTGATCATCGCGAGCGCCAGGAGACTGTCGGCGGCCGATTGCGCCGCACCTGCTTCGTAGTCGACCTCGCCTTTCGTCATGGCTCCGACAATGTCGAGGTTGAACGCATAGAGCTTCATGTGCGCCTGGCGCGCATCTGCGCGTCTGGCGTCATGTCCGACCGATTGTGCGAGCGCCGTTCCCGCCAATGCCGCCACGGCGACCATGAGGGCGAAGTACCTTGTGGCTTTCATGAGCTTCCCCGAAAAAACTAGGCCTGCCGTGCCGTGCATGATAGCCGAAGTCTCAAGGAATGCCACCGCTCGCGGACAATGGGGCAATGCGGGAGCATTCCGTCCAGTGATGACTAGGACTTTTCGACCGCCGCGCTGGCTCTCCCGTCCGAATCCCCAAGGCAAACGCGCCCGATATAGGGCAGGTTCCTGTTTCTTTGCGCGTAGTCGATCCCGTAGCCGACAACGAACTCGTCGGGAATCTCGAACCCGATCCAGGTGGCGCAAATCTCGACTTCCCGACGCGAAGGCTTGTCGAGAAGCGCGATCGTCTCGAGCCTTCGCGGGTTTCGCGCCTGCAGGAATCTCACGACATGGTTCAGCGTGTATCCGGTATCCACGATGTCCTCGACGACGAGGACGTCCTCGCCCTCGATTTCGCCTCGGAGGTCCTTGAGGATTCGCACTTCGTGGCTTGAGGTCATCTCGTTTCCGTAGGAAGAGACTTCGAGGAAGTCGACTTCGACGTTCATGTCGAGTTCGCGGACCAGGTCGGCAATGAGCACGAAGGACCCGCGCAGGAGCCCGACCATTATCAGCTTGTCGGTTTCGCGAAAGGCCACGCGGATGTCCCGTGCGAGCTCCTCGACCCGGGTCGCAATGGACCTTGCTGAAATCAACTCGACGATCTCGTACGGTCTTGTCACAACGAGCCCCCCTTGACCCTCGCCTCCCGTCCCTACACGTAAGGGCAAGGACAGTTCCAGACCTGAGCGCATGCCCTCCCATTCCGAAAACCGTCGCGTTCCATACAGTGCAAGGCAGATGTACGACCTCGTGGCGGATGTCGAGCGCTACCCTGAGTTTCTGCCTTGGACCGTTGCCGCGCGCATTCGCGACACGCACCATGAGGACAGCCACGTCGTCATGCTCGCCGACCTCGTCGTTTCCTTCAAGGTGTTCAGCGAGCGGTTTGGCAGCCGGGTCACGCTCTGGCCCGAGGCAAACAGGATCAGCACGGAATATCTTGACGGTCCTTTCCGCCGAATGAACTCAGACTGGCAGTTCGCTGACGCCGAGGAGGGCGGCTCTGACGTGAGCTTCCATGTGGACTTCGAGTTCCGAAACAGGCTGCTGCAAACCACGGCCAGGCTCTTTTTCAACGAAGTGACGCAGAGGGTCGTGCACGCCTTCGAGCGCCGTGCGGCAGATCTCTACGGGGCCGGTTCAGGATGACCGAAGTGCCGATGCATTGAACGATCCGGCGTCTTGATCCTGATGGCGAAGCAAAGGTGATGCCGAAGATCGGTCATGCCTGGCAGAACGGAAATCCAGGCCTCGGAGGTCAACACACGCACCTTCCGTGACTCCGGGAAACGGCTTGGGCAAACGTCGGCATGCCGACGGCGATTCATTGGCCCGGCATTGAAGCATTGAATTGGCGTGCCAACGTGAGTTTGGCAATTGCGGTCCCAAAGCGGTCTGTCCGTTCCCGAATTCGTGCTGGATCGGCGCCTGCCTCACGATCAAGCAACATGCGCAACATTTCTCGGACGCGGATCAATAATGTTCTCTCTTTGTTTCGATGATTCGGGTATGAGCTTCGCGACGCGGGGAAAAGACGAAATCCAAGTCGGATCATCGCGTTGATGGACGTTTGCGTGTTCGGCTTAATGCCATGCACGTTTCACGGCAACTTGGGCCGTTTTCGGGCGGCGGGCGACGATGTTGCGCTCGTTGCGGAATAAATCAAGTGTTCCTGTCCCGCGACCGGCGGAAACTTGTCGGAAGCGTCCCCCAGACGTGTCCCGGGTCGTGCTTGCCTCGCTTCACTCGGCAACAAGGCCTGATGCGCCAATTCCGCGACTCGCCTGCCGATCGGACCTTGGCTGGCTCCGTTCCGGTCAGCTCTTGCGCACCGCCTTTTCTTCAACTCCCGAAATGCCCTCGCGCTCTTCCAGGACCTTCAGCACCTCGTCAAGGTCGATGTTGCGGGCCGCCAGCATCACCAGGAGATGATAGAGGACGTCCGCCGCTTCCTCAGCAAGCCTCTCGCGGTCGCCCCGAATCGCTTCGATGACGGCTTCGACGGCCTCTTCGCCAAATTTCTGGGCGGCCTTCTCGGGACCGGCCGCAAGAAGCTGCGCAGTCCAGGAGCCTTGCGGGTGGGCTTCCTTCCGCTCGGCAATGGTCCGAGACAGCCGGTTCAGAGCGTCAGTCATTCGCGCCTCACTGAAACGCCTGCGGCCGACATGTGCGCCTTGGCCTCTGCAATCGAAAACTCTCCAAAGTGAAATATCGAGGCGGCCAGCACGGCGCTGGCCCCGCCTTCGGTCACGCCTTCAACCAGGTGATCCAGTGCGCCGACTCCTCCGGACGCGATCACTGGGATTGACACGGCGTCCGCAATCGTTCGGGTCAATGGAATGTCAAATCCCGCACGTGTGCCGTCCCGGTCCATTGAAGTGAGCAGGATCTCGCCTGCACCCTTCGTTTCGACGGCTTGCGCAAACTCAACGGCATCGATTCCTGTCGCGCGCCGCCCTCCATGCGTGAAGATTTCCCACTTGTCCCGACCGGTTGATTTTGCGTCAATCGCAACAACGATGCATTGCGACCCAAACCTTTCCGCTGCGCGCGCCACCACGTCGGGATCTGCCACTGCCGCCGAGTTGAAGGAGACCTTGTCCGCCCCGGCCAGCAAGAGGGCGCGGACATCCTCGACCGTCCGGACGCCACCGCCCACGGTCAATGGCATGAAGCAGTGTTCGGCGGTTCGCGTTGCGAGATCGTGCATGGTGCCACGGTTCTCGTGCGTTGCGTGAATGTCGAGAAAGCAAAGTTCGTCAGCCCCGGCCGCATCGTAGGCGATTGCCGCCTCGACCGGATCTCCGGCGTCGACGAGATCGACGAAATTCACGCCTTTCACCACTCGGCCGTCGGCAACGTCCAGGCACGGTATGACCCGGGTCTTCAGCATGCGAGGTCTATCGGCGTTCCCGTCCAAAGGGGCAAGACGAAATTGCAGGCTGAGTGCGCGTGAACAACAAGATCCGTTTTCCCTTTCAAGCGTCTCAGCACCCTGGAGGCAGCCATCGGCACGCACCGTCAGCTTTCGTCGCTCGGACGCCAAACAGTGCTTGGGAACCACCAGGATTTCCGGCAGTGCTGCCGTTCACTGGGCAAGTGCCCGAGCAACATCCATGGCAAAATAGGTCAGAATGCCTGCGCATCCGGCCCGCTTGAAGGCCGCAAGGCTCTCCATCATGACCCGGTTGCCATCGATCCATCCGTTCTCGGCGGCAGCCTTGATCATCGCGTACTCGCCCGAAACCTGGTAGGCAAAGACGGGCGCAACGCATGCGTCAGACGCTCGGCGGCAGATGTCCAGATACGGCAGTCCCGGCTTGACCATCACCATGTCCGCGCCCTCGGCAAGATCACGTTCGATCAGGCGCAGCGCTTCATCAGAGTTGCCGGTGTCCAGCTGGTACGTCTTCTTGTCGCCAACCAGCAGTCCAGACGCTCCTACGGCGTCGCGAAACGGACCATAGAAGGCGCTCGCGTACTTTGCCGAGTAGCTCAGGATGCACGTGTCCTGATGGCCAGCGGCTTCCAGCGCCTGCCGCATCGCCCCAATGCGCCCGTCCATCATGTCGGACGGGCCAAGCACGTCGGCTCCGGCATCGGACTGCGCAACCGCCATCCGGACAAGCGCGTCCACGCTTTCGTCGTTCACGATTTCGCCGTCACGCACGATGCCGTCGTGGCCGTTGACGTTGTACGGGTCGAGCGCCACGTCAGTCATGACCGCGATCTCCGGCACCGCTTCCTTGATGGCGCGCGTGGCGCGGTTCGACAGGTTGTCCGGATTCCATGCCTCTTCACACAGTTCGGTCTTCAGAGAAGCGTCGATGCAGGGAAAGACGCAAATCGCCGGAATGCCCATGTCTGCGGCCTCGCGTGCCGCCTTGACCAGCCGGTCCACTGTCAGTCGCGAAACGCCCGGCATTGCTGGTACCGGCGTTTCGCCATCTTGGCCGTCGCGCACGAACACGGGCCAGATCAGGTCATCGGCAGACAGCGTGCTCTCGCGGACAAGTCGCCTTAGCGCTTCCGTTCGCCGCGTGCGCCTGAAGCGTCCTGCCGGATATGGTGCGACCACCATTGATTGGACCCCTTGCGTGCCAAGCCTGACTACACATGCGGTATTGAAGCGGAAATCTGTGGTCAAGGCTTCTCGCTCGTGTCCTTCACGCACGATTGCCTGACTCAGTGTCCAGCAGGACCATGCAGGTCTCCCGACGTCCGAACGGTTCGTCGCGTCCTGGAGTGCCGTTCATCGAACGTCGTCAATGCCGATGATCCGGCAAGACTTGCTCAGCCCGCCTGCATTCCGATTCTGGAAGGGACTCGGTGAGGGCCTTGGCGGTCCGTTGCCCCAGTTCGCTTGTGCCGCTGGTGGACTGGTCTTCGCCAGGTGTTCGCGCCGAAGCGCGATTTCCCCATGCGAGCCGTCCGTGCCGCGGATGTGGGAGAACCCGAGCGCCATGGCCGACACCTGCACTTGGGCAGGTGGCCCCCGCACTGGCATTGTCCGTGCGGTGACTGTTTCCTGCCAAGAATTTGTCGCTCGATTGCGGCCCGCCAATTATTCCGTTGACATGTACGCTAGTGGGATCATAGTGGGCAGGGAAGGCACGAGTGTCCGAGGGGGATCGGAAATGTCCTACAAGGCGTATGCCGCCACCATGCAGAGCGTCTGGTTCAGCGAGGACGAAGGTGCCAGCTGGAACCGCCTTCTGACCCCGACCGGAGGATTCTACAACGAGGCGCGCACCTGGGCCGTTTTCACGCACCCGGACCGGCCGGGCGAGTTGCTCGCCGGTTCCGATCAGGGGCTCTATCGCTACAGCGAGGAAGCCGGGCGGTTCGACCATGTCCCGTCACCGATGGAAGGGCTTCACATCCTGCAGGTCGCCCAGTGCCCCGCCGATCCGGACTGCATCGTCTGCGGGACGAGGCCAGCCGAGATTTTCATCTCGGAAGACAATGGCGTGACCTGGAAGCGCTCGAACCTCGACGCCTCGACGGAGTGCTGGTTCATCAACACGTCGAGGGTGACGTCGGTCCACTTTGACCCGAAGGACGCGGACACCATCTGGATCACCGTGGAGATCGACGGGGTGTTCAGGTCGACCGACCGTGGCCGGACCTGGGAAATGATCATCCGCGGCCTGCACGACAACGACACCCACGACCTGGTCTTCCGCGATCGTGAAGACGGGACCCGAACTGTGCTGTGCTCGACCGAAGACGGTGTGCACCGCTCGGACGACAACGGCGCGACCTGGGAGCAGCTCGTCGTGCCGCAAGCCAGGTGGGACTACTTTCGTTCGCTAAAGCAGCCCGCGGAAAACTCGGACACCGTCATCGCCTCGGTCGGCGACAAGCCGTCAGGGGAGGCGGGACAGCTTCTGGTCTCGAGAGACTTTGGCGAGAGCTGGACGGAATGCGAGATGTCGCACCCGGCAAACTCCACGATCTGGTCCATCGGTACGAACGCCGCGGATACGAGCCTGCTCTTTGCCGCAACGATCTTCGGGCAGATCTTCAGGAGCGTTGACGGCGGCGAGAGCTGGCAGAAAATGGAGCGCGAGCTGGGCGAGATCCGAATGATCACCTGGGCGCCAGCCTGAGGAGTGTGCCGATGTTCCTTTTGAAGCCGCATGTCACCGGTCCCGAAGGCCAGGTCACGACGCCGGACATCGTCGTCGACCGCCTCGTGGTCGACGGCAAGAGGCGGTCGCTCGGGTTCCTGACCCACGACTGCTGGCAGGAGGTCGGGGCGGACGTGTCCTTCCGCCCGGCCTATGCGCTGATGGCGCTCGGCGGCGGCGCGCTGATCCTGCCCGCGCAAGTCTTGTCAAGCGGCATGGTGATCGCCGCTCGGGCCGCCTGGCGGCTCAACAATCTTGATGGTCATGTCGGCGAGGTGACGCTGAACGGCATTCCGCTTTCCGATCTGGAGCTGCCTTCGGACCTGGTTGCCGCCGCCGGTGGCGCCGGTGACGCCTTGCCACGCGGATTCATGCTCGCGCGGACGCTGGAAGCTGCGGCAACCGAGGTGATCCTCGCCGACCCGGCCTTGGACCGGGAACTGAGCCTCACGGTGCATTTTCAGTCGCTGGATGCCGATCGCTGGGGCGACGCGAGACCCAGGCCACGGTATTCCGTGGGGCCGACGCAGAAAGAGGTGTCGCATTTCATCTGACGGGCTGGCGGGATGCTTGAAGGCGACTGGGACTATGTCGTGGTTGGGGCCGGGACCGCAGGATGCGTGCTGGCGAACCGGTTGAGCGCCAATCCGTCCAGCCGAGTCCTGCTGCTCGAAGCCGGGGGCCGGAACCGGAACCCATGGATCCGGGTGCCGATCGGCTATTTCAAGACCATAGGCGACCCGCGTTACGACTGGTGCCTGCAAACCGTTCGGGAGCCGCACCTGAACGGGCGCCGCCTCGCCTGGCCACGCGGTCGGGGACTGGGAGGATCCTCGGCGATCAACGGGCTGATCCATGTGCGCGGTCAGCGCCAGGACTTCGACGATTGGCAAAGGGTGGCGCCGGGGTGGTCCTTTGCGGACGTGCTTCCCTATTTCAGGAAGCTGGAACGGCAGGAGCGGGGCGCGGACGAATGGCACGGGGTTGACGGTCCGATCGGAGTGTCCGACGGGCGAGCCCGGTTCCCGATCACGGATCAGTTCGTGGATTCTGCGGTTGCGGCCGGGCTGCCGAAGAATTCCGATTGCAACGGATCGGAGCAGGAGGGAGCCGGACATTACCAGACCTCGACCTGGCGGGGATGCCGAGTGAGCGGCGCGCACGGGTACCTCGATCCGGTCCGTGGCCGGCGGAACCTGAAGGTGGTGACCGGCGCACGTGTACTCGGGCTTGAAGTCGCGGAGGGTCGCGCCGCCGCCGTGCGGCTGCGGATCCACGGAAACGACCAGCGGATCTCCTGCCGGGGCGAGATCTTGCTCTCTGCCGGCGCGGTCGCGTCGCCGCATCTCCTGCTGCTGTCAGGGATCGGGCCGGCGGAGGAGCTTGCGCAGTTCGGGATCGCCACGACTCTGGATGCCCCGCGAGTGGGCAAGGGGCTGCAGGATCACCTGAAGTTCCACAACACCTACCGGGTTCGAACCCCGACGTTGAACCAGCAGCTGAATTCGGTCTGGGGGATGGCATGGATGGGGCTGCAATTCGCCCTCACGAGGTCGGGACCGCTCACGATGGGTGCGGCTCCGGTCTTCGCGTTCCTGAGAAGCCGTCCGGATCTTGACCGGCCAGACATCCAGTTCCACGTGCTGCCCTGGTCAAGCGACAACCCCGCCGAAGGCTTCCATCGGTTTCCGGGGTTCTCGATCTCGATCTGCCCCATCCGTCCGGAAAGCCGGGGGGAGATCAGGCTGTCATCTCCCGATCCCATGGCTGCGCCGTCGATACTGGCAAACTACCTTGCGACCGAACGGGACCGCCGGACGATTGTTGCAGGGCTTCACCGGGCGCGGGAGATTTGCCGATTCCAGCCGATCAAGGGGCAGGTCGAGGAGGAGCTTTGGCCAGGGGCCGAGCTGGCGGCGCAAGGCGACGAGGCGCTCCTGGAACGGATCAAGGACCGGGTCACGACGATCTTCCATCCTGTCGGCTCGGTCGCCATGGGGGCAGGTGCGCCATTGGACGAGCGGTGCCGGGTCCGGGGAACCCGCGGGTTGAGGGTGGTCGACGCTTCCGTGATGCCTGCGATCGTCTCCGGCAACACGAATGCCGCCGTCAACATGATCGCTGAAAGGGCGAGCGACATGATCATCGAAGACGCACGCACCGGCGCGCGAACTGCTGTGCCTTCCTGAACCGTCGGCGCGGCAACGAGGCGCCGAAACGCGCCCGCGCCGTCGGGCCTGGATGACCGGAAAGTCGTCACTGGCATTCGAGCCGGTTCCGGCGTTCCTCCAGTTGCCGTTCCAAGGCCGCAAAGACCGGCGTTCCGGGAGTGCCGATCTCGATGATGATCTCCATGTGATTCTGTCCCGGGCTCTCGAAGTGGTCGACCGGATTGCCGCTTGCCTTCAGAGTCTCGGCGAATTGACGTGCCTGCGACCTGAAGGCCTCGGTTTCCGCACCGCCGCAAGTGACGACGACGGGCAGTTCAGGTGACGGAAGATGATGAACGGGACTCATGGCGCGGGCAGTTTCAACGTCGAGATTGAGCCAGCTGTTGGGCTCCTCGTCGAGGAGCGGTAGCAGGTCGTAGAGTCCGGAGATGAGCGTGAGCGAGGCGACCCTTCCGGGCTGGGCCCGTGCGGCCACCATCGCGGCAAGTTGCGCCCCGGCGGAGTTGCCGCTGAGATGGATCTGGGTTCGGTCGATCCCGCAGGCTTCGGCATTGGAGATGACCCAGTCGAAGGCGGCAAGTGCGTCCTCAAGGATGTCTGGCAAGGAAGTTGCCGGCGCAAGTCTATAGTTCGGCACGATCCACGCCGCCCCTTGCGCAACCCAGGCTGTTGCGGGAAAGCGGCGGTCTTCCTTCTCGCCCAGCTTCCAGTAGCCGCCCCGAAAGAACAAGTGTGCAGGCGCATCTGTCCCCGCCGGAAACACGTCAAGCCGCTGGCGCGGAAGCGGACCGTAAGCGACATCGAATTGCGCGCCTGGGAGAGTCACCGCCTCCCGGGAGCGGGTGGACATCTCGGCCTGCGCCTCGGCGAATCCGGGCGTGTCGCCGGGAAGGTCGTAGTCTCCCGGCATGCCGTCAGGCCTTGTAGGTTTCGCGCGCAGCGATCGAGATGGGGCAGGGTTCGACCGTGCAGGCGACTGCCGTCTGGACGTGTCGTTCCACGGTCGGCTTGTCAGAGCCGCCATCGGGTTCGCCCCAGGTAAGGAGGACTTCCGTCCCCGGATCTGCCGCGTCTTCGTCCAGCAGTGCGAGCGAGATCCAGCTTCTGAGGTTTGAAGTGTAGACCGGATAGTGGGAAATCCCGACTGTCTTCCCGTCCTTCCGCACCTCGTCGTAGGGGCAGGTCGCGTAGTGGGAGGCAGGCATGTCCATGAACTTGTGCCGTTCGCCGTCGCCGAGCTGGGACGCAAAGATCCTGACCACATCGTCCTTGGACCAGAGCAGGGTGCGCTTGTGCCTGTGCGGTTCCTCTCTACGCCTTTCCAGCGCGTCGCGTCCGATGAATTCATGATCGAACTTCACGATATGGCCGTAGCCGATGTCATTGGGAGTGAGATAGTAGTCCTCGACCGAGGTCCCGATGAACGAGCCGCCGAGGGAGAGGTTGGCTTCGAGGCTCGTGGCGGGCAGCCAACTGCGGTAGCCGGCGAGTGCGTCGCCCGTGTAGATCGCCGGCAGCGGGGAAGGGAACCAGCCGCTCTCGTGGGCGACTGTCGAGTACGTCTTGGATCCCGCCGCGAGGAGGCCTTCGGGGGTGCCGGCTTCCAGGATCGCGTCGCGGATCAGGTCGTAGTCGTCGAAGGGGCCGAAGAGCTCCAGCCCTGCCGCGCCTGCCATGCCGTGGCGCAGGGCACGGACACGGCGGCCGGCAATGTTGATTTCACCCATGCCGAAGAACTTGAAGCCTTCTATCGGCCCGCCGTTCAACCTTTCGAGGATTGCCCAGGCGTTCGGGCCCTGAACCTCGAACCTGTATCCCTTGCGGCGGCCCTTGTTGTCGAGGGCGCGGGAATCCAGGTCGAACTCCACGTCAAATCCATGCCTCTCGGCATGGTACATGACCCAGTTTGCGTTCATGGGCTTGTTGACGATATTGGCCCTCTCTTCCTCGAGGATGAAGATGATCGCATCGCCCACGACGTAGCCGTCTTCCGTGCAGTGGACGAATTGCTTGGCGATGTCGCGCCGCCAGTTTGCCATGGAGTTGACGGCGAGAAACTCGCAAAGGCGCCTTGTGTCCGGACCTTCGATGTAGAGATCCGTCATGTGGAACGACTGGTCGAACAGGACGGCGCCCTGGCGCCAGGCTTCCTGCTCGTCCCGCCAATTCGAGAATTCCGCCTTGATCGGGAACTGGTAGGGGCCAGAAGGTGCGGTCCTGAGCATTTCCAGCGGGTCGCCGGCCTCGTCGATCCTGTCCTGAAGAGTCAAAACTGACATTCCCGATCCTCCCGTTTCAATCTTCGCAATTAGTGGGCAGAAAATGGGCAGGACGCAAGGGAAATCTCGTTCTGGAAGATGGATGAATCGAACTGGCAGGCAGCTTGCCGACATAACGGTCAGGCGGCCCACGCCCTTGTTGCAGCCATGACCGAACCGGATCTCCGCCATGCCCGAGACCCGTGCAGCACGAAGAATTCCGACGGCAGGGGCGCTGGCAAGCCAGAATCCCGTTGACTATTGCGCCTAGTGGGAACAAGGTGGGCAGATCAGGCTCAGGCCGGGGGAAACATGCCGAACGCCGTCGAGATTCCGGACCGCGTGATCGAGAGGATCATGGTCAAACGTGGCCAGCTTGAGGTCGTTGATGTTCAAGCAGGCCAGTCAGCCTTCTGTTAATCCGCCCGCAAGGGGCACAAGGACAATGGGGAGTTCCAACATGAAACCAAGACAAATCCTGCTGGCAGGCGCGATGGCGGTGTCGGCCAACATGGCCTTCGCCGATTGCACGAACACCGTGCCGGTGAAGACGATCTCGAACGCCTTCCCGGCCTACGAGATCATGACCGGCGTCATGGCCGGCTGCGGCAACGTCGAGAGCGAGCTCGACAAGGATCACCGGCTGAAGATCGTCGATGCGTTTTCAGCCAATCCGTCGCTCTACTCGATGACGTCGCTCACGAACTCCACTTCCGTGCCGATGATCGACGCAGACCTGCTGCGCCCGCTAGACGACCTGATCGCGGCGCACGGGTCCGGATTGAATCCCAACCAGTTCATCGAGATCGACGGCAAGACCATGGCGATCGCCGCGTTCGCGAACACGCAGCATCTCATGTATCGCGAGGACATCCTGAGCGACCTTGGCATCGCCGTGCCGACGACCTGGGACGAGTACATCGCAGCGGCCGAGAAGATCCAGTCCGCCGGTGTCGTTGACTATCCGATCGGCCACTACATGAAGGACGGCTGGAACCTGGCCTTCGTCTTCGTCAACCACTATCTCGGCGAGGGAGGCGAGTTCTTCAACGCCGACTGGACTCCTTCGATCAACAACGAGAAGGGCATCGCTGTCCTGGAGCGGATGGCGAGGCTCGCTCCTCTCATGGATCCCGAGTACCTGGTCTCCGACACGACTTTCGTCACCAAGCAGATGCAGCAGGGCAAGATCGCCATGGCGAACCTCTGGGCATCACGCGCGGGCGCAGTGAACGATCCGGCCGAATCCACCGTTGCCGGAAAGATCGTGATGGCCGCCGGCCTGCGCGGGGCGGAGCGCATTGCCTCGACGATCTGGTGGGACGGCTGGGCGATCGCCAAGAACATCTCCGACGAGGAGGCGGCGGCCGCCATGAAGCTGATCGTCGCCTCGATGGCCGAAGACGTGATCCAGGCCAACAATGACGACGCGATCTGGCTGGCCAAGGGCTTCGTGCCAGGCGCAGCGGCAAAGGGAGCGTTCGACACGGCTGCCGGGGACGCCGTGCCCTATCCGATGAACAAGTACATCGGGTCGATGCACAGCGCGTTGGGGTCGGGCCTTGCCGCCTTCATGACGGGCGACAAGGACGCGGCGACAACGCTTGCCGACATCGAGGCCGCTTACGTTTCCGACGCCAAGGAAAAGGGCTTGCTGAAGTAAGGCGGCGACGCAAGAGTGAGGGTGCCAGGATCGACCTTGGCACCCGATCTCCACGGCCGGGGCGGGGCAGATGAAGAAAAAGACCTTCGCGATTTTCGTGGGCCCGTCGGTCTTCATGATGGTCCTCTTCATCGCAGCCCCGCTTCTTTCGATTTTCTGGCTTAGCGTCCATGTCACGCAGCCTGTCTACGAACAGGTCGAGGTCGAGACCTGCACGCCGGGTCTCCTGGGTTCGGTCTGTTCGACCGAATTGAAGACCCGGCCGCTCCTGGACGAAAACGGAAGGATCCTGACACAGACGACCTTTGTCGGGCTGCAGAGCTACCGTAACGTGATCGAGCCCGAGAAGCTGCGCTCGGCGATCGCGAATGGAAGCTGGCGGGAGTTGATGAACATTCGCTTCTGGTCGGCGCTGCGGTTCACGCTTGTTTTCACGATCCTGACGCTGCCACTCGTGCTGGGCACCGGGTTCCTCATTGCGCTTGCGGTCAACAACACGCTGCAGCGCATCAAGGGACCGGTGATCTTTGTCTCGCTCCTTCCCTTCATCATCACGCCGGTGATAGGGGCGCTGTCGATCCGCTGGCTGTTCATCGGCGACGGCATCCTGACGGCAGGGATCGAATGGTGGCTGGACAGGGACATCGCCATGTTTGCCCAGGCCTGGACCATAGAGTTGATGATGTACATGTACCGGGTCTGGCACGTGGCGCCTTTCGCGTTCGTGGTCTTCTACGCCGGCCTTCAGACCGTCAACAACGACGCAGTGGAGGCGGCGATCATCGACGGGGCAACGCGGTGGCAGCGGCTGCGATACGTCATCATTCCGCACCTGATGCCGTTGGTGATCTTCCTGACGCTCATCCACCTGATGGACGCCTACCGGGTGTTCGAGGAAATTGTCGGCTTTTCCGCCTCCGCCTACGTCATCTCGCTGCAATGGCTGACTTACGAGTTCCTGCTTCAGGACGGCACCGGTGCACGCGCAATCAGCCGGGCTTCGGCGAGCGCGATCCTGACGATGATCGGGGTCGCGGTCCTGCTCGGGCTTCCGCTGCGCCGGGTCTGGCGTGAACGGAAGGGGAGCTAGCACCATGTCGAGCGCCGCCTTGCGCCAGCCGATGAGCCTGAAGGTCCTGTCGAACGGGTTCCTGGCATTCTGGTGCATCGTGGCCGCGTTCCCGATCGCCTGGATCGCGGTCATGAGCTTCAAGACGCCCATTGACGCCTTCGATTCGAATCCTTTCAGAGTGATCTTCGGGCCGCACACGCGTGCCAGCATTGGCGGACTTTCGCTCATTGATATCGTCTTGGGACTGGCGCTTGCAGGGATGTTGGTGCGGCAGGCTATCCGCTGGCTTCCCGGCAAGGTCGTCGAATACGCGCCCAATGGCCGGACCGGGATGTCCTGGTTGGTTGGCGGCGGCGCCTACGCCCTGGTCTCGCTGGTGTTGCTGGTTGTCGTGCTGCCCGCTGTCCTGGGCGTGCTGAACCCGGTGCTAGGCCCGCTGGGAACCAGCATAGTGGGCCTTACGACGGAGCATTACGAGGCCGTCTGGATCGACCGGGGCTTCACCCGCAATTTCGCCAATTCGATGATCGTGACGAGCGGCGTCGTGTTGGTTTCCCTGACGGTCGGCACGCTTGCGGGCTATGGTCTTGCGCGAGAGGATTCGGTCGTCGCATTCTGGCTGCTGGTCGTCGCGCTGGTATTCAGGGCGCTTCCGCATTCTGTTCTGGTCGCAGGCTACTTGCCGTATTTCATCACGTCTGCCGAGTGGCTTGCCCCTATCTTCGGCGACGCGGCACCGACGCTCTACGGAAAGCCCTGGGCGATCATCGCCGTCCTTGTCGCCATCAACCAGCCCTTCACGATCTGGATGCTGAGGTCATTCTTCCAGAACATCCCGGCGGAGCTGGACGAAGCCGCGCGGGTCGACGGATGTTCTCACTTCGGGGCGTTCAGACGAGTCATCGTGCCGGTCATGTGGCCCGGCGTGATCACCACGGGGTTGTTCAGTTTCCTGCTGGCTTACAATGATTTCCTCGTGACATCCCTGCTTCTGGATGCCCAGAACATGACCATGGTGCCCGCCATCGCAAACATGTTCAACCGAGAGACCACGGCGTCAGACGAAGTGCAGGCAATCGCTGCAGCCGTCTCCATCACCGCACCGCTTTTCGTGCTCGTGCTGGTCTTCCAAAGGCAAATCGTGTCTGGGATGACCGCCGGCGCCGTCAAGGGGTAGTCGGCTCGGCGGCACGGGGCATCATGGCAACACCGGTCCCGTTGGACTAAGTGCATCAGTATCATCGCATTCCTGGAAGAAGATGAGTCAGACCGCAAAACCACGCCGCCCCTCCGATGCCGCATTCACCGAGAGGCAAGGCCAGTACCTGGCGTTCATCCATACCTACACCAAGATCAACCGTAGACCGCCCGCCGAGGCGGACATGCAGAGATATTTCCGTGTCACCCCGCCAACCGTACATCAGATGGTCGTGAATCTGGACCGGAATGGGCTGATAGAACGCATCCCGGGACAACCCCGAAGCATCCGGGTGCTCGTCAGCCCTGACGGTCTGCCGGCCCTGAAATGAATAGGATTCAGTTTGCCAGAATCGCTGTGACAAGACTTCGGCCTTCTGCTACGAGTGCGGCCAAGGCAGCGGAAGCGTTTCCCGGCATGTCCGAGGGGCGCTTCGATGCCTGGACCGGCCCCCTTTTCCGGCCGGACCAAAGCAAGATTTGCATGAGTGCAAAGCCCTGCAGGGCTCAACAATTTGGAGGATTCAAATGCTGAAGAGACTAGCTGCCACCGCCGTCGTCGCGCTGATCGCGCTGCCGGTCCATGCCGAAACCTATGGCGTACTGATGAAGACGCTCGCAAACCCATTCTGGGGGGCGATGGAACTGGGCGTACGCGAAGGCGCCGAGGCTGCCGGTGTGGAGTATTACCTCCAGGCGGTGGAAAGCGACCAGGCGGCCGAGCCGCAGCTTAACGTCTGCAACACCATGCTGGAGCGTCAGCCCGACGCGATGATCACCGCCGCGATCAACTCGACCATCCTGCTGCCGTGCCTCAAGCGTGCCAACGAGATGGGCATCCCGGTCGTCGATCTGGACGGCAACCTCGACCACGAGATTGCCGCCGATGCCGGAGTCGAAATCGCCTTCTCGATCGGGTCGGACAATGTCGCCGCTGGAGGCCAGGGTGCCGAATGGCTTGTCAGCCAGCTGGGTGCCGGCGCGAGCGGACCGGTCCTGGTGATCGAAGGCCTCTCAGGCAACATCACAGGCCAGAAACGCGCAAGGGGCTTTGCCGAAAAGCTGGCCGAAATGGCGCCGGGCCTTGAGATAGTCGCCTCGTTGCCAGGTGACTGGGATCGCGGCAAGGCGGCCAACATCACCAACGACATCCTGACCTCGCATCCCGATCTGGTTGCCATCTTTGCTGCCAACGACGGCATGGCGCTGGGCGCGGTGGAAACCGTCTACGCCGCGGGCAAGGGCGGCGACGTGATCGTGATCGGTGTCGACGGCAACTCGGACGCCGTGAAGTCGATCAAGGCGGGCCGGTTGAACGCTTCTGTGGCTCAACTGCCGTACCTGGTAGGCAAGCAGGCGGTCGAAATGGTGAAGGCCGGCGGCGACTACGAGGACTGGATCTTTGTGCCCACGATGGTGCTGACCAAGGAGATCCTGGATGCCGGCACCGACCCGATGCTGGAATACGTCAAGTAGCGTGACTTGGCGGCCCGGCACGCCCGGGCCGCCAATCCCGAGGCAGGGCGGATGCTGAAACTGCTGGAACGGACTCACGTGCGGCCGGAATCCCTTGCCGTGCTTGTCGGTCTGGCCGTGGTCATGGCGATCCTGTCGCCCGTGACCGGTTCGGGCGTGCGGGTCTTCCTGACCGCGAACAACTTCTTCAACATCATCCTGGCCTCGGCCACCTTCGGCATCCTCGCAATCGGCGCGACCTACGTGATCAGCGCAGCCGGAATCGATCTGTCCCTGGGCTCGGTCCTGGGTCTTGCCTCCGTCAGCGGCGCGGCGCTTGTCGTGACCCTGGAATGGCCTTGGTACTTCGCGATCATCGGATCGCTCGGCGCAGGGGCTGCCGCAGGAGCGGTCAACGGCTACATCATCACACGCGGGCACGTTCCCGCCTTCATCGTCACGCTGGGCATGCTGGGCATCGCCCGCGGCCTGGCGCTGATCATATCGGACGGGCGCGGCATCTATGGCCTGCCGCCCGAGATCCTGTTCCTCGGCCAGGCCAGGCCCTGGGGCATCCCGACGCCGGTCTTCATACTGGTCGCCGTCGCCCTGGTTGCACATTACATCCTGGCCCACACGCCCTTCGGCCACCACACGCTGGCCTTGGGCGACAACGAAAACTCGGCACGCGCCACCGGCATCAACGTGCGCCGCCAGCGAATGATGCTCTACACGATCTCGGGCCTCATGGCAGGGATTGCCGGACTGATCTTCACCGCACGGGTGAATACAGGCGATCCGACGGCAGGGCTAAGCTACGAGCTTCTGGCCATCACGGCGGCAATCATCGGCGGCACGAACCTGTTCGGTGGCAGGGGGTCCATCCTCGGCACAATGATCGGCGCACTGATCATGGGCGTCCTGCAGAACGGGCTGAACCTGATGGCCGTGCAGGCCTACTACCAGCAGATGGCCATCGGCGCAGTCCTGATTGCCGCGGTCTGGCTCGACCAGATCCGCACCAGGGGGAGGACGCTGCTGTGAGCATCCTCGAACTCTCTGGCGTGGAAAAGAGCTTTGGCGCGGTTCAGGTGCTGCACGGGGTGGACCTGAACGTCGATGCCGGCGAGGTTCTGGGCCTGGTCGGCGACAATGGCGCAGGCAAGTCCACCCTGATGAAGTCCATCACCGGGGTCTATTCCACCGACAAGGGAAACATCAGCTTCGACGGCACTGACGTCACCCGCCTGGATCCGGGCGAGCGACGCGAGATGGGAATAGAGATGATCTACCAGGATCTCGCCCTGGCCGCGCAGCAGGACGTGGCCAACAACATCTTCCTTGGGCGCGAACCGACAAAGCGGATGCTTGGGTTCATCCCTTCCTTCGTAGACAAGAGGAGGATCGACCGGCAGGCGCAGGAAATGCTCGACCGGCTCGGCGTGCACGTGCCTTCGGTGCACATACCGGTCGGCATGCTTTCGGGCGGGCAGCAGCAGACCATCGCCATTGCACGCGCGCTGACATTCAGGCCCAAGCTGGTGATCATGGACGAACCGACGGCAGCGCTCGCGGTGCGCGAGGTCGAGAGCGTCCTGAGGCTGATCGAGCAGATGCGCGCCGAGGGCATCGCCACGATCCTGATCAGCCACCGCCTGAACGACGTCTTCGAGGCCTGCGGGCGGATCGTCGTACTGCGCCGTGGCAACGTGATCGCCGATCTCAGGCGCGACGAAACGGACATGGCCGAGGTCGTGTCCTACATCGTCGGCGCCCACGGTTGAGTCCTTCTCATGCCAAGGCTTGGATTGCACAGTCTCGCGTTTACCCCGCTCTGGAACCCTGCCGAGGCGGACACGCTCCTGCCGCAGATCACCGCTCACGGGGTCAGCGTGATCGAGACGCCGCTTCTGGATCCGCGGAACTACGACAGTGTTGGCACCCGCCGAGCCGCAGAGCGCAACGAGGTCGAGATCGTTTGCTCGCTTGGCCTGCCAGCCGAAATGGACGTGTCGGTTCGGCCCGACGAAGTTGCCGACTATCTTGGATTTGCACTGAAGGCCGCCCGCAATGCCGGGGCCGGGGCGCTCTCCGGCGTTACATATGGCACCATTGGCAAGCGCTCGGGCGTGCCGGTGACCGCGGCAGAGCTTGACGCGATCTGCCGCCTGATCGACCGGGTTTCCGGCAAGGCACGTGACCTGAACATGAAACTCGGGATCGAGCCCTGCAACCGCTATGAGACCCACCTTCTGAACACCGCCAGGCAAGGTGCCGAGCTGATCGAGCGTGTGGGTGCCGAGAATGTCTTCGTCCACCTCGACACGTATCACATGAACATCGAGGAGGTCGGCATGGCCCAGGGATTCGCCGATGCGGGCGAGCATCTGGGCTACGTCCATCTCTCGGAATCCAACCGCGGCGTCCCCGGGCGCGGTACGCTGGACTGGAAGGGCACGTTCGCCGGATTGAAGGACGTTGACTACGACGGCACCTTGACGCTTGAGAGTTTCGTCCACCTCGCCCCCGAGATCGCCTCGGGCCTTGCCGTTTGGCGCCCGGTGGCCGAACGGCCAGAGGACGTGATCGAGGTCGGCCTGCCGTTCATCATCGAGAGTGCCGGCGATGCAGGGATCTCCATGTCGTGAGCGCCGTCCGGGAGCCCGTGTCCTTCGATGCGCCCAGAGCGGATTGAATCCGTACCGTGGGCCGTGGGCGCGAAGCTGCACGGCGACTGCGACCCCGCCGGGCAGGGGCAGTTGACGCCGTTTGCCAGTACCGACCTTCCAAGAGAAAGTTGCATCACGACCGACCGCTGACACTGCCAAAGGATTTGCGGACCGGCCCAATTCAGCATCTTGTCCAACCGGCGGGGCCATGAGGCAGATTTCGCACGATTGGCATTTACTGCTCGGTGGCAGCAGCGACTGCATTGCATTGCGTCGTCCCGAGGTGCTCGACACGGCCGCAGGCGTTGCGGGAACAACCGAGGGTCGGCGTGACCACGTCTGCGATGATGTCGACCACCATCCATGCCCCACTGAATTGATGCAAGTGGCCTCGATTCCCAGCTCTCTCCTTGGCCAACTTGCGGAAGTGGACCGCCAGGCTTGCACGGACGACAGAAGCCTCACGACAGGAGTCTCACAATTGGGGCCGTACGATGGGAACGACTCTGGCAAGAGCGCGGCGAACCACCGAAACCCCGCCCTTCGTTGTTGCCGTCGACACCTGTGCCTTCAGAGAAGCGAGCGCATTGCCGATCAAGCCTTGACACCGCCAAATAAAGACTAGTTTGAATTCTAGTTGGGAGAAGATCATGCGTGAAGTTGGTGAATTTGAAGCAAAAACGCACCTCTCTGCCCTGCTGGACTCGGTGCAGTCAGGTGAACACATTACCATCATCAAGTGCGGAAGACCTGTCGCCCAGTTGGTGCCGGTCAATCAAGTTTCGATCAGTGATCGCGTCGATCTGGCATTGCGCATCGAGAAGTTGCGACGCCGCATCGCCAATGAATGTGGCTTGTTCACCACGAGTGGCATGCTTTCCGCCAGAAACGAAGGGCGGAAACCAGCAACTCCTCCCATAGGGGAGGGCAACCCTCGCGGCGATTAGATGATCAACCCTCCCGACATGGTCATTGACGCCTCAATTGCCGCATCCTGGTTGCTCCCGGATGAAATCCAGCGCACTTCACTGGCAGATCTTGGATCATCGGAACTGCACGCGCCAATGCTGTTCTGGGCCGAGACGCGCAACATCTTGGTGGTCTCGGAGAGACGGAAGCGGCTGTCCGTCGACATGCTGTCCGAGGCACTGTCAATCCTTGATGCGATAGCAGTGAATCTTGATGAGGCGCCGGACGGCAGCAGGGTCATTCAGTTGGCCCGAAGTCATCAGTTGACGGTGAACGACGCGCTGTACGTTGAATTGGCTTTGCGGTTGCAGGCAACCTTTTGGACACTTGATCGGAAGCTTGCAGCCGCCGCTCAGCGCGAAGGCGTACCCACCCGATAGGCATTGGTCGAGGAAAATCATGGCGGCCGGGCCCGGCTTGGCTCGATGACCAGTCTGCACGAACGGCGACCGTATCTCTGCGGCAGGACCTGCCTCTCATGACATTCAGAGATGCCCGATGCCGCCGGCGACCGTGGCCTCACCTACTCTCGCGCCTTCGAATGGACGGCGGTACCGTGGCACGTGGGCGCGAAGCTGCACGGAGACGACACGCCCGTCGGAGTAGGGGTAGTTGACGCCATCTGCCAGTGCTGACCCTTCGGGAGAAAGCTGCATCACGTCCGACCGCCGATGCCGCCAAGGGGATTGCGGACCGGCCCACATCAGCGTCTTGTCCAGCTGGCGTGACCACGAGGAAGCTCTCGCACGATTGGCTTTGACGGTTCGTAGGGAGCAGCGGCCATACCGGGCCAATTCCGGCTGGACGTGAAAAACGTACGCCAAAGGGGCCGCTCGCCGGATCGGCGTCCGGCAGACTGCCGGAAGGGACGCGGAGAAGCCCTCGGCGAGGACGCCGGTCAATGCCAGTCGATGCGCGGCTTGACGTACGTTCCAGCTCCAGGCCAGTCGAAGCGAAGGTCTCGAAGCCCGCTTCGGCGAGACCGGCGTGGCGGGCTGGTCACGGTTGGTTCCCCAGCGTTTCGATGTCGGCGCGACCAACATCGCTCAGAGGCTTGGCGACCCGCCAATCCCGCATTGATCCATCGGCCTCCCGTGCCGTGATGACCGTCTCGACCGGTGGACAATCCGGTTCATGGCAACGCAGTTCCGCCACTGCGAGCGTCGTGCTCTCAGGCAGGCCGAACCGCTCCGCCATGAGATCCTTGATCCGACGCACGGCCTTCGGATCGGGGCGATTTGGATCAAACAGTCCGCGCATGCGTGCTTCCTGCTCGCAATTTCGCCCAGAGAACACCGCCATTCGCATCGCCAATCAACACATGCGACAGGGACTTGGTGGCGGCGATGGCTGTGACTTCGGCGCCCGTGGAGCCTCGAATGACAATCGACTCCTTGGCTTCATCAAGCGCCGCCAAGAGAACGGCACCATCCTGGAACCCGGCAAAGACGGCATTCTCCTCGCTGAGGGACTGTACGCAGGTTGCCAGGCGCTTGCCGCCATGGGCGACGCAAAGTGGCGCCCGGCCCATGGGTCCGTCCTTCCCGTCGAAGGGCCAGCAGATCGCTTCATCCGCGCCGGACGTAGCCAGATGGGGCGCGTCACCTACCCACGCGAAGCTCTTGACCTTGGCCGGGTACCCCTGCATGGCCATGTGGCCCTTGTCGCGGAGGCGCCAGCCATGAAGCGCGTTTTCCTGCATGGCCGTGACAAGATACTTGCCGTCCGGACTGAAGCTCACGGCACCATGGGAACCTTTCCAGACAAGCTTCGAGGGCTTCCAACGCCGCTCCCCGCGCACCCAGACCGTCGCGCCGCCATAGTGGGCGGCGGCCAGGCGCCTGCCCTTCGGGTCGAAGGCGAGGCCCCCGACGGTGCTGACGTGCTCGAGCGATGTCGCCGAGGTTTCTCCCTCGCGCCAGACATGCACGGTCCTTCCGGAGGAGCACGCCCGTTGCCCATGACCAGCAGCTACGCAATCGACCCAGCGCGAGCCGAAATCGGCGACCTCTTCGACCTGGCCATCAGGCGATACGTGGAGACACCGCCCGTCATCGCCGCCAGTCAACACGTGGTCAGCGTCCGCAACAAGGCAGAGGACCGCGCCATCGTGAGCCTTCGTCACGGTGGGACCCGTTTCAGGTCGGAAGAAGCGAACGGTTCCGTCTCCGGCAGTTACGGCGACGGCGTCACCTGCGGCAATGGCACCCGTGACCGGAGCGCCGATCGCAAGCTTCAGGCCGCGTTTCTCCAACTCGGATTCCGGGAACCCGTCCCGCCGATTGACACGCCTCGGCAGGTCTGGCGTCACGCCGCCCGACACGCCTCGAACCCTTCCTTCAGCCCCATGCTCTCGAGATTGCGACCGATGAACACCACGCGAGACACGCGGGGCCTGCCCTCTGGCCACGGACCCATTGGCGATCCGTCCATCAGCATGTGCACCCCCTGGAAGACGTAACGGTCGCCATGCCCGGAAAAGTCCAGGATGCCCTTCGAGCGCAGTATGTCTTGGCCGCGTCGCTGCAGGAGCTTGCCGAACCAATCCTGGAACCTGTCGAGATCAAGCGGCGTTTCGGAGACAAACGAGACGCTGGTGACGTCATCGTCGTGTTCGTGATCGTGGTCGGAGGTCAGGAAATCGGGTTCCACCTCCAGGACGCGGTCGAGGCTGAACGCGTTCAGTCCAACAACTTCGTTCAGCGGCGCCGCGCAACGCGAGGTTCGGATGATCTTCGCATAAGGATTGATCTTGCGGATCCGCGTCTCGACCCGATCGAGCCCATCGGATTCCACGAGATCGGTCTTGTTGAGCAGGACAACATCCGCAAAGGCCACTTGTTCCTCCGCTTCGTGATGCTCGCCAAGCTGCGCGTCGAGATGGACGGCATCCGCAACTGTGACAATGGCATCGAGCCGCGTGCGGTCGGCGACATCCTGGTCGACGAAGAAGGTCTGCGCCACTGGGGCCGGGTCGGCAAGGCCGGTGGTTTCGACGATGATGGCGTCAAACTGGTCTCCGCGCTTCATCAAGCCGCTCAGGATCCGGATCAGGTCGCCGCGGACCGTGCAGCATATGCAGCCGTTGTTCATCTCGAACACCTCCTCGTCGGCATCAACAACAAGATCGTTGTCGATGCCTTCCTCGCCGAACTCGTTGACGATGACTGCGTAGCGCTTGCCATGGCGCTCCGTGAGGATGCGATTCAGCAGGGTCGTCTTGCCGGCGCCCAGAAAGCCGGTGAGCACGGTGACGGGAACTTGTGCCGGTTGATCCATCTTTGGTCCTTTCAAGTGCTTTGTACGGTTGGGCCGCAGTCGCTTCAGCGGCCGTGAATCTCGATGTCCGAGTGGTCGGGCGCGAAGCCCGAGTCCGTGGACAGGGCTGCGATGTCGCGGGCAAGATGCGAAGCCACATGCTCCGTGACGTTGCCGCAGCCATCGCGGATCTCAAAGACCGGGGTCTCCGCATGATGCGGTTCGTGGCATGCAGTCCAGGCGTTCAAGGACTCGATCTGGTGCACGTGGCCGGCCTCGAGCAACTTGGCCGGTGCCCTGTACATGGTCGTCGCCGCGGTCACGCCGTCTCCCTGGAGAGCTCCCAGAATCTCATAGGCGGAAAGCGGGCGCCCCTTGCGCCTCAGAAACTCTAGCACCCTTTCAGCATGGGTCATGCGAGTTCGTCCCTGCGGCATTTTGCACCTCCTGGTCATCAGCGCTCTTGACGCTTCTAGTCGATCAAGATATTAGATGCAATGCTATAACATAACAATAAACCAACATGAACCGCTACCATCCGATCCAGTCGTTCTGCATGACTTGCCGAGACGGCAATGAAGTCGTTCAGAGGGACGTCCGTGGAGGCTCACGTCTCGCCCAGGCGATCTTGTCTTGCAGTGGAGCGGGGCAGCATCACGAGTTCGGACAGCGTGGCCTGCGGTGCATGAGCCAGTGCAAGCGCTCATGCGTCGCGTCACTCAGCGTCAGCGACCGCTTCTCGTACATGTTTGGCAACCTGGATGCTGCCGAACCGGGTCGCGTCGAGGCGCTCAAGGACTTGAGCCCTCCCTGCCTCGCCGCGCCGGAAGGGTTTCAGCGGCGCGAGGCGCGGCCCTATCCCCTGCGTGAGCGAATCCTTGGGCGCCTGCCCCAATCCGGAAGCTCCTTCGGCCTCGTCACCAAAATTGAAGAGATGTCCGCATGCATCGTCCGAACCTGAATGCAAGTCCTTGGCGCACGGCTCGACAAGGGAGGTCCTGCTCTTGAAAGACCTTGCCACGCTTGAGTCAGCACGGGCCGCGCCCCCGCTAGAAGCTGTCGCCGTGTCCACGATGCGGGCGAGGGGCAGTTGACCGAGCAGCCGTTCCTTGTCGCCGAAAGGCTGCGCTATGATGCGGCAAACGGCGCTGCGCTGGTGCAGGGCGTGTCCTTCAGCGTGGACGAGGGGACCGTTCTTGCCATCGCCGGGCCGAACGGCGCAGGGAAAACCACGCTCCTTCGGCTCTTGAGCGGCTCCGAATCACCGACTCGGGGTGATGTGTTGATCGGCGGGCGCAATCTGAAACAGCTTTCCGCCACGGAGCGTGCCCGCATGATCGCCGTTGTCAGCCAGCAGGAGCAGCCCGACGGGCGGCTCTTCCTGCGCGACTACGTGGCACTGGGGCAAATCCCGATCCAAGCGGACCGGTCAAGCCGGGCGCATGCGGAAGACACGGAGCGAATTCTGTGCCTCACAAGCCTTGCCGACCTGGCCGGAACGAAGATGGCCGTGCTGTCGGGTGGCGAACGCCAGCGGGCGCATATTGCGCGGGCCTTGGCGCAGAACCCGTCGCTGCTGTTTCTGGACGAGCCCACCAATCACCTCGATCCCGATGCCAAGGGCCGCATGCTGTCCTTGATTGCCGAACTGGGCATCACCGTGGTGATGATCGTCCACGACCTGGTGATGATCCCCGAGTTTGCCAGCCATGTCGCCCTGATCAACGCAACCCGGCTCGCCGGGTTCGGCCTCGTCAACGAGGTGCTGACGCCCGACCGTGTCCAGGACATTTTCGGCGTCACATACCTGCACTTTGCGCATCAGGGTCGCCTGATCCACGCGCTGGACATCCGAAAGAACGAAACCTCAACGAAAGGGAACATCCCATGACGCGATACCTCTTGCCGGCAAGCTTTGCTGCCGCCCTTGCCAGCGGCGCCGTCGCCAACGGCATCACCGTCGACAATTGCGGCGATCCATTGGTCTTCGATTCCGCGCCCGAGCGGATTGTGGTGCACGACATGAACATGACCGACATGGCCTTCGCGCTGGAACTGCAGGACAGGATTGTCGGCCTGACGGGCATCACCGGCTGGTACAAGACCAGCCCTGACTTTGACGAGCTGCGCGGCGACATACCTGAACTGGCGCCAAAGTACCCAACCATCGAGAACCTGGTTTCAGTGGAGCCGGACCTGTTTTTTGCCGGATGGTACTACGGCATGCGCCCCGGCGGCGATGTCACTCCCGACACGCTTGCGCCGTTCGGCATCAAGACCATGGTTCTGACCGAGAGCTGCGTGCATCTCGACAAGGATCGCCCCGTCGCCAGCATGGACCTGCTGTTTGACGACGTCCTGCGCCTTGGCAAGGTCATGCAGGTTGAGGACCGGGCCGAGGCGCTTGTGTCCGGCTGGAAGGCGGAGCTCGCCGCCATCAAAACGCGGACCGCGGATCTGGACAGGCTCCGCGTCTTCCTGCTGGACGGCCCCGCCGACGCGCCCTTCACCGCAGGCAAGTTTGCCATTCCCGATGCGATGATCGCAGCCGCGGGCGGCGCGAACGTCACCCATGATCTCGACACGAGCTGGGGCCGCACTTCATGGGAGGCGGTGGCCGCGGCCAATCCGGAGTTTCTGGTCCTGCTCGACTACCAGACAGGAAACGGCGCCGCCGACACCTTCAGGTTCCTGCAGGAGCACCCGGTGATGTCTCAGACGGACGCGGTCAGGAACGAACGCTGGATCGGCTTGCGGTATGAAGAGTTGACACCAGGCCCAGCAAACATCCGCGCCATCACAAGGATGGCGCAAGCGATGCATCCAGGGCTGCACTGACTTGTCCTGGTCAGGTCCGGCCAATTTCGCGGGGGCGGCTGTTCTGGCCGCCCTCTTGCTGGCGTCGACCCTTTACGGCACGACGCAGATCCCGCTTTCCGACGTTGCCGAGGCGATCGCCCTGCACAGCGGGCTTGTTGAGGGCGACGTGTCTCCGTTGCATCGGATCGTGTTCGACCTGCGATTGCCGCGCGCGCTCTTCGCAGCCGTGATCGGTGCCGGGCTGGGCATCGTCGGCGTGGTTCTGCAGACAACCACGCGTAACGACCTGGCCGATCCGTTCCTGTTCGGGCTGTCTTCGGGCGCGGCTGCGGGCGCCGTCTTTGTCATCACGGTGACGGGCGACATTCTGGGCGCCTGGACGCTCCCGTTGGCGGCGTTCTGCGGCGGCCTCGTCGCCTCGGGCATTGTGCTGGCGCTGGTCCACGGCCTGCGAACCAGTGCGCCGGAGAAACTGATTCTGGCCGGACTGGCAGTGTCATTCCTCTTTGCGGCGATCACGAACTATCTCATTTTCGCGGGCGATAGCCGCGCCGCGCATTCGGTGATTTTCTGGATGTTGGGCGGTCTCGGACTGGCCCGATGGGAAACCTTTCCGCTGGTCTGCACCGGGTTGGCGCTGATCCTTGCCTATTCCCTTTATCGCAGCCGATGGCTGGACGCGCTCCTGACCGGCGATCTCACGGCATCGACCCTTGGCGTGCCGGTGCAGGGGTTGCGGTTCACCATGTTCTTCGTTGCCGCGCTGGCCACGGCCGCGTTCGTGTCCGTGGCAGGCGTGATCGGCTTTGTGGGCTTGATGGTGCCGCACCTTGCTCGCGGAGTTGCGGGGCCGCTGCACCGCCAGCTTCTGCCAACGGCGGCCATCGTGGGCGCCGTGTTGCTTACCGTCTCGGACATGCTGTGCAGGCTTCTCCTTGCACCGCAGGAGTTGCCGGTGGGGATCGTGACCACCTCGATCGGTTCCGCCTTCGTGTTCATGTTGCTGTTCAGGACGCGAAACATGCAGAGATAAAGGTCCCACGTGTCGATCGAACGACGGCATGCAGTCTCGGCCGGTCTTTGCACGCCGTTCCTCTTGCCGACGACGAAGTCCCGTGGGTGCGGGTTGGTGGTGGGCGACGGCGCCTGGACGGGGCCGGGTTCGCGTCGTCCGGTTCCGGGCAGCCCATGGTCCGTGCAAGTCCGGTCCTCCGCCACGCCCAGCCTCACAGGCGGCACGTTGCGCCTCGAGGTCCTGCGCCTGCGTCGAGCAGTGGGAGGATTCGATCCTGATTTCCGTGGCCCGACCTGTACGAAGGGCGCCCCGGCACCGGGTCCTTCATCGTGGCAGGCGATCGAGACGCCTCTGCCAGCGGCGGCTTGAAGCGGCAGGACTTCTGCGGTTCGCCGCGCCATTGCCAGAAACGGTCCTCTTCCCATAGCACGGCTCCAATCGTGACGCTCCCGACGTGCGCCTCGTGTCCCACTCAGCCGCAGCGGACGGTCCGTGCACAAGGCACGCATCCGGCATCGAAGGAAAGAGCGAGGCTGCGCAGGGCGGGGTTCGGCAAAGACGCTCGGCAACGCGCCGGAACGAGCCGCTCACGGGATCGAACTCCCGTGCATTGTCAGGCATTTTCGCATCCGCGTCTTCCCGCTCCCGAGGAGGATTGCACAAGCGACGGGACGTCTGTACATCTCCAAGCGGCGTCGGCGGCAGGTCGTCCTCTGTCGGTTCCGCAACCGCGGGCGGGCTTGCTGCTCCAAGGCTTGCAGCGAGCGATCCCGGGGCGAGCGGCGCGGCGGGTTGAGGCTGTCGCAGAAAGCCCTTCGGGTGCAGCCGGCCGCGTATGTCATTGAGATGCGACCCATGCGCTCCGGCATTTCGGATGCGGCCGACCCGGAAGCGCGCGATGCGACCCGTGTCCGCGTCGACACAGTCTCTCGCGCCGTCGGCTTGATGGCGCCGCCCCGGCAACGCCGTTCGACGCCCGGTGCAGGCTGCGCGTGATTGGCGGCCTGCGGGTCGTGGCTGCATTGGTCATGCCGTCCTTCGTGCCCGCAACGCCGACTCGGTCGGCAACATGATCGGAGGGGCGGCGAACATGAATCCTGCCGATGGGCCTACAATGTCATCAGGTCCTGACCGATCACCAGCGGGCCGGAAAACTCCTGCCGGATGCGGCGATGCAATTCCTCAGGCCGCGACGCCGCCAGCATGTGTGTCGTTACGCAAAGCCTGGCTCTGGCGTCGGTCGCGATTCGGCCCAGCGCGGCAGGTGGCGTGTGCGCATGCTGCATGTGGTCTCGCGCGATGTCGGTGGCGGTCCAGGCACCGTATTCCACGCATTCATGGATCAGCACGTCCGCATTCAACGCGTTCCTGATCAGGTTTTCGTTGGGGCACGTGTCGCCTGAGAGAACGATCTTGCGGTCCCGCGCCTCGACCCGGAACCCGAAGGGCTGGCCGATCGGGTAGTGGGCGACATCGAACGGCGCAACGATCAGTCCTTGATGATCAAAGATGAATCCCTCATCGACCTCGGTCGCCACGACTTCGGGCAAGTCCATCGGTTCGGCACGTATCTTCCTTCGGTATTCGAGGTCGCGGCGATGCAATGCCAGAACGTTGCTGACAAGCTCTTGCAGCCCGGCGGGGCCGTAGGCGCGCAACGGAGTCCGACTTCCTCGTATCCATCGATTGACCAGGAACGGCCCGAAGTCCGCCCAGTGATCGAGGTGGTAATGGGTAAAGAACAAGTGGTCGATGTCGCTGGCGTTCGCGCCAGCCTGACCCAGGCGCAGCAGCGCCCCTGGGCCGCAGTCGATCATGAACCGGAAATCGGCGGCCCGGAACAGATAGGATGCACCGGCCCGGTCGGGGTTCGGGTTGGGCGTGCCGGTTCCCAGCAGGGTGACGTCAAGAGAACTCATGGCCGTCGCTCCACGCCGGTCGACGACCGATCAACCTACCACCTGGATCTCGGGACCCTCCACGCCTTCACCGAACACCGCCGTCCTCCGCATCACCCGGCGCTCGGTCGGGTCGGCTGCGCGGCCGCGATGGAGCGTCGAGCGGTTGTCCCAGACGACTATGTCTCCCGGCGTCCAGCCATGGCTGTAGACGAACTGCGGCTGACAGCAATGTGCCGTCAGCTCGGTCACCAGCGCCTCCGCATCCGCCTCGCTCATGCCCTCGATCGTGCTCACGTGGCTGCCGAGCAGCAGCGCCTTCCGCCCCGTCACCGGGTGCGTCGTCACAAGCGGATGCGGGACAGGAGGCGTCAGCCTGTAATCCTCCTCGGTGAAATCCGTGAAGCCGTTCTTGATGCGCGAATGGAACCGGTCGTGCGTCGCGGTCAGCCTTGACAGCCGCGCCTTCTCAGCCTCGGGCAGCGCGTCATAGGCGGCCTCCGTGCTGGCCCATTCCGTCTCGCCCCCTTTGCTGACCGCTTCCAGCGCATAGAGGATCGACTGCGCGGCCCAGTCCGCGGTGTAGGAATAGTCCGAGTGCCACATCATGTTGCCCTTGGAGAACCGGATCATGTCGTTGCCGGGCGGCACGACGTTGCCGTCTGCGTCGACGTTGGAGATTTCCACGATGCCGGGCGGACGCTGCGACTTGCGGGCGCGGTTCACGCGCAGGATCCGGACGCGGCCGTAGAGGCGGGTGAACTCGAGCTGTTCCTCTTCGCTCAGCGACTGCCCGGGGACGTGAACGACGCCTGCCGAGTTGCCGGCACGGATGATCTCCCAGCGTTCGGGATCCGACAGGTTGCGCACATCGACGCCTTCGATGCGAAGGCCGAAGGCCGGGGCCAGGGGAGTGACCTTCATGCCCGTTCCTCCTTCCGGACCGCCATGCGCGCCAGCTGCCGCGCCTTTTCGACCCCTTCATCAACATGGATGAACACAAGGTCGGCGTCGGGATTGTAGGCGACGTTCTCCTGGGTTCGGGCGAGGATCTCGACGTCCTGGTTGAGCGTCTCCACCGTCGAGGCCCAGATCTGGTTGAGCCGTTCTTCCTCAACGTGGCCGCGGTGGCAGTGCACCGTGAAGTAGTGGCAGCTGGTCCCGGTCTCCGGCGTGATGCAGGTATTGCCTCGGCTCACGGTAACGGCGGATGCGGGGGCATCCGCCTCGGCCGACGTGAATTCGAAGCCTTCAGCGCCGTACATGTTCGGTCCCATCCCCTTGAAGGTCCGCACGTGGCATGGGGCGCGGAACTCGATGACCTGCCAGCGGTCGACCAGCCCTTCGATGCCGTGCTTCGCGGCATAGGCGGGCGGCGGAGGGCGGTTCCTTGTCCAGCGGCGGACAGTCACGTGATCCTCCTCGGCGAAGGTGTCGATTTCGGCCTCTTCGCCATCCAGGGCCGAGCCGATGGTGGTCTTGTGCACGTATCCCACGTGGGACAGGTCCATCAGGTTGTCGACCGACATCATGTAGTGACAGGGGATGCTGAAGTATCCGCCCTTGGCGGTCCAGCCTTCGTCCTCGACCCAGCGCCAGTCGGGCATCCTGGTGACGTCGGCCTCGGCGGCCTGGCCGCCCCAGATCCACACGATGCCATAGCGCTCGACCACGGCGTAGGCCCTGACCCTGGCATGTTCGGGCACGTCGACCTGACCGGGAACATGGGTGCAGACGCCCTCGCTGTCGAAGCACAGCCCGTGATAGGGGCACTCGATCGTGTCGTCGATCAGCTGGCCGGGGGACAGGGGCGACAGCCGGTGGCAGCAGCGGTCTTCCAGGACCGCCGCCCCGCCCGCGCGCGTGCGAAAGAGGACGACGGGGTCGCCCAGGATGATCCGGCGCATCGGCTTGCGCGTGACCTCGTCGCCCATGGCCGCCGCGTACCAGGCGTTCCTTTGAAATGCGTGTGTTCTGAGTTTCATGAGTCCTTCCGAGAATCCTCGTCCTTCCGGTTGATGGTTCCAGTCTTCAGCGTGTCCCGTCCCGAACCCCGACGCGCCCGTCGGGACCCGCAGGACACGCTGCATTCCTCAGGCCTGCGATCATTTCGGAGGTCTCGTCGCGGTGCGCCGTGCCCCTCTCTCGCAAAGTCCCGACATAGTCAGCGTGATACCAGTCCCACACCTCCGCGGTGGAAGCGCGTGCATTCAGGCGCGCGTACCAGTCCGCGACATGCGGGCGGTTGGCCCAAAGCCCGTCGACCTCCAGGAGCTCCAGCCGGACCAGGTACGGCACAAACGCGATGTCGGCGAGCGAGTGTGTCCCGCCAGCCAGCCACGCGTTGTTCTCCAGCCACGCGTCGAAGTCCGCGCACAGCCGGTACATCCGTTCCATCGCGTGCCGAAAGCCGTCTGACGCGATGCCGTGAAACACGACCGGCGTCAGCCACTCCCGGCTGAGCGGGTTCATGTTGCTCTTGATCACGGGCAGCAGGCGTGCGGGCGCCTCGCTCCCGGCTTCCGCAATCAGATGGTGCCGATAGGCGATGGCGTAGGTCAGGACCGAAATCGCCTTGTGGACGCCCTTGTCGCCCTGCTCCAACTCATCCATCCAGAGCCGCATCCGCGCACGCTCCGCGGGTCGGGCAGGGCGCAGCGGCGGATCGGGGAACGCGTCGTCGATGTATTCCAGGATCACGTTCGATTCCACGATCACCGCGTCGTCGTGCACCAAGGTCGGAACCACGGCGGCGGGGTTCAGCGCCAGGTATTCGGGCGCGAACTGGTCGCCCTTCAGCGTCATGAGCCGGCTTTCCCACTCACGTCCTTTCTCCGCCAGGGCGACGCGCACCTTGGCGGCGCAGACCGAGGAGTTGTGGTGAAAGAGGGTCAGGGTCATTGCGCTACCTCACCATCAGCGACGGCAGCCACAGCGCCACGTGCGGCTCGATCACCATGATCACGAACAGCAGCAGCCCGCAGCCGAGAAACGGCAGGCCCGCCGTCGCGACCTCGGCCATGGTCGTGCCCTTGGGCGCAACGCCGAGCATGACGAACAGGTTCAGCCCGAATGGCGGCGTCACGCCGCTCATCTCGAGCGCCAGCAGCATGATGATCCCGAACCAGATCAGGTCGAAGCCCTGAGCCTGGGCGATCGGGAAGAATATCGGGATCGTCAGCATCATGATCGACGCCTGGTCCATGAACATCCCCATGAAGAGCAGAATCGCGAACATCACCACGACGACCATGACCGGCGAAAGCTCCACGGCGCTGACCGCGCGAATCATGCCCGACGTGGCACCGGAGAAGGCCAGAAGCTGCGAGAACGTCGACGATGCGGCGACAATCAAGAGGATCATCGCCGTGACCTTCACCGTGCCCCGCAGCGACTTGGCGATGGCGCCCCAGGTCAGGCCCCCGAAGGCATAGGCCACGATCAGCACGCCCAGCACGCCGAAGGCGGCACTCTCGGTCGGCGTGGCGATGCCAAGGAGGATGAGCCCGATCACCATGAAGATGATTACCGACAACGGCAGGATATGGGTGAATATCACCCGGACCTTTTCGGAGAGAGGGTGGTAGACCGGGCCGTCTTCGGGCACCGATGCGGGGTCGAGCCGGATCATCACCCAGATGAGCACGAGGTAGATGGCCGCCAGCAGGAGCCCGGGCAGCACCCCGGCGATCAAGAGACGCCCGATGTCGATCTTGGCCAGGCTGCCGAGAAGAACGCCCAGGCCCGATGGCGGAATCAGGATGGCCAGCCCTCCCACGCCGAGAATGGGTCCCATCGACATGCGCTTGGCATAGCCCCTGCGGCTCATTTCCGGCACCAGGAGCGAGCCCAGCATCGCGGTGTTGCCCATCGACGTTCCGGTCAGCGCGGCAAAGGTGGTTCCGCCGAAAATTGTGACGTAGGACAGCCGCCCGCGCATCTGTCCGATCAGGGTGTCGACGGCGTCAAAGACCTTCTTCGCGACGCCGGCATTGAAGAACAGCTCCCCCATCAGGAGGAACAGCGGGATTGGCAGAAAGACGAAGTGCGTGACCGAAACGCTGGCATTCGCGATCACCTGGCTGACGCCCGGCATGCCCACCAGCCAGTACATGCCCCCGAAGCTGACCAGCAGGAAGGCGAACGCCACCGGCATCGACAGAAACATCAGGAACAGGATCGCGCCCAGCGCCAGTCCGCCGGAGACATGCCACTCCGGCATCAAATCTCGCCTTCAAAGGGCGCGTGATCGCCGTCGCCCGGGGCGGTCAGCGCCTCGCCGATCACCAGCATCCGCGCGAATTCCACGGCGCACAGGAAAAAGCCGACGGAAAGGGGCACGAACAGGAGCGCGCGCGGGATTTCGATGGAGCGGACGTCGATCGTGTCCTTGCGCCAGAACTCGATGGCGAATTCGCCGGCCAGCCAGGTCGCCAGGAGGCAGAGCGTGATGCAGACGAGAATGAGGAACCGTTCGACCTGCCGCCTTGCCGCTTCCGGCATGAAGCCCAGGAAGCTGTCGATGCGTACATGGCCCCGCTCACGGACCAGCCATGGCGCGGCCAGCATCGTGACGTAGATCAGCGCGTATTCCGACACCGCGCTGGAAAAGACCGGTGGACGCAGGCCGGCGGTGCGCATGCCGACATCGACGACGATCAGCACGAACACCGCGCCGACCATGACGCTCGCGACGAGCGCGAGCATCACGATCAAGCGGTCGTAGGCCCGGACGAACGGCACCATCTAGGTGTCGGATCAATCGGCCGGCAGCGCGGCGCGGAGCTGGTCCCAGTATGGCGAACCGGTCGACTCAAGCTTTTCCCATTGAACCGTCCGGGCGTGGGCCACATAGTCGGCCTCGGCCTCGGGACTGAGCGTGTAGGACCGGACGCCCGCTGCCTCGACCTCTGCACGCTCCTTTGCCGCAAGGTCTTCGTAGAAGGCATGCGCCTCCGGCTCGAATGCCTCCACGGCTTCGCTCAACGCGGTGCGCTGGGCATCGGTAAGGCTGTTCCACTTGTCACTGTTGACCCAGAGCAGGTTGTCGAACTGCCAGATCGGCGGATCGATCCGGTAGCCGATGAACTTGTGGAAGCCGAAATCGACGATCCCGAGTCCCGGCCAGGCCGCGCCATCGACGACGCCGCGTTCAAGCGCGTTGTAGATGTCGGGCGCCGGGACCGTCACGGTCGTCGCGCCGTATCTTTCGAGCCAGGTGTTGTAGAATCCGGAAGACCGGATCTTGACATCATTCAGGACCGGCAGCCCGTCGTCATCGAGCTCGGGCTCTTCCTTCAGCCAGATGTGGTAGCCGACGCCGGCCGCGACCCAGCCCAGGACATGTGCATTGGCCTTCTCTTCGTAGATCGTGTTGAGAAGATCGGTCGCGCCCGATTCCCGGGCCTGCATCGGGGTGATCGAGGTGCCGTAGATCGCGCGGGATTCCGGCACGGTTCCTACGTAGTAGCCGGCCGCGCCGAACAGCATGTCGAACACGCCGTTGGTGACTGCGGTCAGCTGCTCGGTGGCGGGCGTGACTTCGGGCCCGCCGACATGCTCGATGCTGATGTCGGCGGCCTTGGCGGCGTCGCTGGCGTTGAACGCCTCGACGAACTGAAGCGTCCTGTCGACCGAGTAGATGCCCGGCGCCCAGTTCGTGACCAGCCTCAGGGTTTCAGCCAGGGTCGGGCCGGCGGACAAAAGGAGCGCGCCGGAAACCGCCGCGGTGGCCAGAAATTTCGTCTTGGTCATGTCTCGTCCTCCTATCTTTCCGTTGCTGCTCGCAGGTGCCTGGGCCCTGCCGGACTTCGTTGTTCTCAAATTGCCTGCTTCCTGTAGGCTTCGCGTGCTTCGACCGAGATCGGGCAGGGATCGACGATGCAGGCGATCTCGGTCTGGACGTGACGTTCAACCGTTGGCTTGGCGGTGCCGCCATCGGGTTCACCCCAGGTCAGCGTGACCCCGGTGCCGGGCTCTGCCGCGCCTTCGTCAAGCAAGGCCAGCGATATCCAGCCGCGCACGTTTGCGGTGTAGACGGGGTAATGCGAGATCCCGGCAGGACTTCCGTTCATTGACACCTGGTCGTAGGGGCAGGTCGCGTAGTGCGAGGCTGGCATGTCCATGAACTTGTACCGGGCGCCCTCGCCAAGCTGCGAGGCAAAGACCTTGACCACGTCGTCCTTCGACCACCGCAAGGTGCGCTTGTGCTTGTGCGGCTCCTTGGCCCTTTCCTCCAGCGCCGCACGACCGATGAAGTCGTGATCGAACTTCACGACATGACCGTAGCCGATGTCGTATGGAGTGAGGTAGTAGTCCTCCACCTTGTCGCTGACGTAGGAGCCGCCCAGCGACAGGTTGGCCTCGAAGCTCGTTGCAGGCAGCCAGCGGCGGTAGTCCGCCAGCGTCTCGCCGGCATAGATCGCTGGCAGCGGCGACGGAAACCAGCCCGATTCATGGGCCACGGTGGAATAGGTCTTGGATCCGGCAGCCAGCAGCCCTTCGCCTTCGCCCGCCTCCAGGATCGCGTCACGGATCAGGTCGTAGTCCTCGAACGGCCCGAACAGTTCCAGTCCTGCCGCGCCGGCCATCCCGTGGCGCAGCGCGCGGACCTTGCGGCCAGCGATGCCGATCTCGCCCATCCCGAAGAACTTGAAGCCCTCGATCGGTCCGCCGTTCAGCCTCTCCAGGATGCCCCAGGCGTTCGGTCCCTGCACCTCGAACCGGTAGCACTTGCGCCGCCCCTTGTTGTCGAGTGCCCGGCTGTCAAGGTCGAGGGACACGTCGAAACCACCCTTCAGGGCGTGATACATCGTCCAGTTGGCATTGATCGGCTTGTTGACGATGTTGGCCTTGTCATCTTCCAGGATGAAGATGATTCCGTCACCGACGATGTTGCCGTCTTCGTTGCATTGGACGAACTGCTTGGCGACGTCGCGGCGCCAGTTGGCCATGGAATTGACGGCGAGGAATTCGCAGAGCTTTCGCGTGTCGGGACCTTCGACATAGAGGTCGGTCATGTGGAAGGACTGGTCAAACAGCACGGCGCCGCCTCGCCAAGCCTCCTGCTCGTCGCGCCAGTTGGTGAACTCGGTCCTGATCGGAAACTGATAGGGGCCCGAAGGCGCATTGCGCAGCATTTCGACCGGACCGCCTGAGGCGTGGATCTTGTCTTCGAGAGTCGCGATGGTCATCGGCGCCTCCACTCGTGTCTGCGGATCGCGTGCCGTTCTGCAGATCATCGGGCCTCCTTATTAGTGGGCAGAAAATGGGCAGAATTGCAAGCGAAAATTGCGAACGTCTTCACTTGCTGCTTTAGAAGGGCGCAGGTTCCAATGGAGGAAAGAGAATGTCAGCGATCGAAGCCCGCCTCGCGGAATTGGGAATCTCCCTGCCAGCCCCGCTCGACCTGCCCAGCCCCAACCGCGCCAGCGCCGTGCGCGTGGGCAACATGCTGTACGTTTCGGGCCATGGCGCCGCGCTCCTGGAGGACGCGACCGTCAAGCGGCGCGGCAAGGTTGATCTCGACATCACCGAGGCGGAGGCGACAGAGACCGCACGGGCGCTCGCCATCAAGATGATTGCGACGGTCAAGCACCATGTCGGCGATCTCGACAAGGTTGAGAAGGTGGTCAAGATCCTTGGCATGATCAACGCGCACCCGGATTTCGAGCGCCCCAATGCCGTGCTGAACGGCGCCAGCGACCTCTTCTTCGAGGTCTTCGGCCCCGAGATCGGGCAGCACGCGCGATCCTCCGTTGGAGTGCAAACGCTGGTCGACCGCCAGCCGGTCGAGATCGAGGGCATCTTTCTCGTCCGGGACTGATCCCCGACATGATTGACGCCTGCCGGGCGGGCGGCTATCCCTAGTGGGCAAAAAGTGGGAAGAAATGAAGGACGATCTGACCCAGCTCGTAGATGATCCAGGCGCCATCGTGAAGGTCGTTCGCGCATTTTGCGCAAGATACGGCGTGGCGGAATCAACCTTTGGCCGGTTGGCAGTCAACGATGGCAAGCTCGTTCCGCGGATTTCCTCAGGCAGCCGGATCGAGCCCGAAACCGCCCGGCGCGTGGCTGAGTTCATGGCGCGGGCCGACCGCGGCGAGATACGCTTGCGCGGCCGTCCTCGCCGCAAGAAGACGGAGTCGAGCGACTACCGCATGGCGGAACTGGTCAACCAGGAGACCTCGATTCACACCCCCGGAAGCTTCGCCCAGCACGAGCAGCGCCACCGCTACCACGTGTTTGCCGCAACGACGAACGAAAGCTGGGTGAAAGCGGACATCATTACGTCGGATGTTAGGGCGCTCGAACCGGGCACAGACGGTTTCCGGCTGTTCTTTTCGCCGATGGACAACGGCATCACACTTGTGCGCGCGCTCAGGGCACTGCATGCGCTTCATCCGGACGTGCCCGTCCAGGTCGTGATCAAGGGCTGGGGTCTCGAGGACCTGCGCAACACGATGAGCCGGATGGTCGACCGTCTGGCCGAGCACCCGCGCACGGCCTTCGTCATGACAAACCTCTACACGCGCGAGGCGGTGCATCTCGACAAGACGGCCGAGGACGGCCCGAGCGATCTCTCGTGGCATGATGTTGCCTTCACCGGCACGCGGGCCTTCGACTACCAGCGGCAGATGGGCGGGCTGTTCCGGGAACTCGCGCCGGAATGGTACGTCATCCCCGGCGAGGACGACTTGCCGGTCTATGCCCGCCCCAGCGTGGTCTGCTTCTACCGTGAGGATCAGCGTGCCGCGATCCGGCACCTGATCCCCACGAAGGGCGGAAGTGACCTGACGTTTGACTACGCCTTCCTCAACCACCCCTATCTGCACAGTCACACGATGACCTTCCGGACGGAATACGTGCTGAAGCCGGTGATCGGATGCCTTGCGCCCGGCGGGCAAATGAAAGTGGTGCAGTCCCTGGGCGACGATCCCGCGCACGAGATCGTGCGCAACGTCTGGCCCGACCGTGATGTCGGCTGCGTCTCCCGCCACGACATCATCTCGGCATTGAAGAAGTCGCTAGGCGATGCCCAAAGAGCGTTTTCCTTCGCGGGCCTGACGGATGCCAAGTCGCTTTTCCGGTTCGACATGCACACGCTTCCAACGATCAGCGAGGCCAATTCCGGCACGCTGTCCCTGTCGCTGCAGAGCGCCTGGAACAACACGGTCTTCTTTTCCCAGATCAGGGAAGATCTGGCCCAAGCCGCGATGCGCGAAGACACGCGCTATCTGGACGCTACGGCGACTGTGCTGCGCAAGTATGGCGGGCTCTGGTTCGTGAACGAGGCGTTTTCCGTTACCCGAAGACAAGAGACCTAGATCGTCATGCTGCAACTACTTGAAGACGAGTACAGGCTTCTCAAGAACTGCTTCTTCCCGGAGAGCGCAACCATCATAGGTGCCTCGACCGATCCACTGAAGTTCGGGGGCCGTGCGCTGAAGTTCTGCCTCGAACGCGGATACAAGGGCCGTCTGTACCCGGTCAACGCCAGGAGCGACGTCGTGCAAGGGGTGCCGGCCCATGCACATGTCGCCGACCTGCCCGAGGCTCCCGACATTGCGGTGATCGCGGTGCCGGCGCCGCTCGTGCGCGAAAACCTGATCGCGGCGGGCGAGAAGGGCTGCAAGGTGGCCATCGTCTACGGCGCCCAGTTTGCCGAGGCGGGCGGGAACGGGCAGGCCCGGCAGGACGACCTGCTGCGAATTGCCCGCGACCGCGGCATGCGAATGGTAGGGCCGAACTGCATGGGGTCAATCTCGCTGGCCTCGGGGTTCGTTGCCAGTTTCACCTCCGCCCCCGAACACCACGACGGCAGCGGCTGGCCCGAGGTCGGCACGGTTTCCGTGGCCAGCCAGTCGGGCGCGGTCGGGATTCAAGTCTTCGCGCAGCTTCGTGACCGGGGTATCGGCCTTGCCAACTGGATCTCGACCGGCAACCAGGCCGATGTCGACGTTGCGGATGCCATCGCGTATTTTGCCGGGGATGCGGCCACGCGGACCATCGCCGCCTACATGGAAGACGCAAGCCGGGGACTGAAGCTTTGCCAGGCGCTCGAACTGGCGCGGCAGGCGAAGAAGCCGGTCGTGATCCTGAAGGTCGGGACCACGCCTGAAGGCGGCGCGGCCGCGCAAGGCCATACGGCCTCCATGTACGTCGAAGACCGCGTGGTCGACGACCTCTTCGCGCAATACGGCGTGCTGCGCGCAGGCTCGGTCAACGAGCTGATCGATCTCGTGGCAGCCTGCGAGGCTGGCGTCGTTCCGTCCTCGCCCGACGTCGCGGCGGTATCGGTATCGGGTGGCGGCGCCGTGATGATCTCCGACGCGGCGGCAAGGCTTGGCCTGGACCTCGTGGACTACCCCCATGACGCCTTGACTGCGCTGAAGGAGGTCAATGCCTTCGTCAACAGCCGCAACCCGATCGACATTTCCGCTCCCTCGATGAGCAACATGGCGATCACAGGCGGCCATCTGAAATGGGGGCTCGAGAGGAACCAGCCGACAATGATTGGCTATATCAGCCACGTGCCTCTGGTTCCGCGCACGAGGAGCGAAATCATGCCGCAGCTCCTGAAATTCCGGGATGCCCACCCGGAGCAGCTGATCGCCATCGCGGCCAACCTGCATCCCGAGGACCGGAGCGCGTTGGTCAAGACCGGGGTGGCGGTGTTCGACGATCCCACGGTGGCGACCGAATCCGTGGCGAAGCTGGTTCGGGCGGGCCAGGCATTTGGGAAACGGCCGCACGTGCCGTCCGCGCCGGACAGCGTCGGAGACCTGCCGGGTCCCTTGGCCTCTGCCGGAATCATCGTCGTGCCTGAAACGGTGGTGGGCGATGCCAGGGCTGCCGTCGAGATGCTCGACGGTCCCATCGTCCTGAAGCTCTCCGCGCCAACGCTGCGTCACAAGACGGAGCTCGGCGGCGTGATAACGGCTCTGGCGAGCCCGGAGAGCGTTCGCGCCGCGTACGCCGACCTTTCGGCGAAGGTTGCGCGACACAGGGACTCCTACCCGGGGCTCTGCATTACGGCCTCAAGGCACGTCGACGGGGTCGAGTTCCTGATCGGCGTGCGCCGTGATCCGCACTTCGGCCCGCTCGTGTTGCTCGGCTCTGGGGGCGTCGACTGCCAGGTCTTCGACGACCTGACCTGCCGCAAGGCGCCGTTCGGGCCGTCGGACGCGGCGGCCATGGTGGATGCCGCCATGGTCTCGAGGAAACTCGCCGGCTGGCGCGGCGCGGCGCCGGCCAACCGCGCCATGCTGCAAGCGGCGCTGGTGTCGTTGGCGGCGGTGGCGGCACGGCTGCCGTCGTTCGAGGTCAACCCCGTGATGGTGGGCCCGGACGCGCTCCGCGCGGTCGATCTCGTCATGGGAGATGATCAATGACCACAGTCTCGCAATGGATCAACGGCGAGGACGTCCCAGGAGACGGCGGGGCGCTGGACATCATCAACCCGGCAACCGGCGAGACGATTGGACGCCTGACCGAGGCAGGCCCCGAGCAAGTGGCCGAGGCCGTCGCTGCCGCCCGCCGCAGTTTCGACGACGGCGTCTGGGCCCATGCACCGATGCCCGAACGACGCGCCGTCATGCGCCGGGTGGCCGAGGCGATTCGCGACAACGCCGACGAGCTTCGGGACCTGCAGGTCGTCGAGTGCGGCATGGTCCGCAAGGACGTGGACCGCCAGATGACGACCGCTGCCGACTGGTTCGATTTCTTTGCCGACTTCCTCGGCCAGGAGCGGGGAGAAACCTACCGCCAGTTCGGCACCGCAACCGCCCTGGTCGACCGGGAGCCCATCGGGGTTTGCGGGCTCTTCACGCCCTGGAACGTGCCGGTGAGCCTGACGGCGATCAAGCTGGCGCCCGCGCTGGCGGCAGGCAACTCCGTGGTGCTGAAGCCCTCCGAAGAGACCCCCATCGTGACGCGGCGCCTTGCCGATCTCGCGAACGAGGGCGGCCTGCCCGCGGGCGTCTTGAACTATGTCAACGGGCGCGGCGCCACAACCGGGGCCGCGCTGGCCGAGAATCCCGGCGTGGACATGGTGTCCTTCACCGGCGGGCATGTCGGCGGCACGGCCGTGGCGGTGGCCGCCGCGCGCAGGCATGCGCCGTGCGTGATGGAATTGGGCGGAAAGTCCGCGACGCTGGTCTTCGAGGACGCGGATCTCGACGCCGCCCTCGCCGGCGCATCCAGGATGATCTACGCCGCCAATGGCGAGGCTTGCCTCGCCGGATCCCGCATCCTGTTGCAGGAAAGCGTTGCCGAGGAATTCGTGCGGAAATTCCAGGCCAGGGCCGAGGCGCTGAAAGTCGCCGACCCGATGGCCGAAAGCTCGGACATGGGTCCAATGATCACCGCCGCGCATCAGGCACGCGTCCTGAGTTTCTACGACAGCGCCGCTGCGGATGGCGACAGGGTGCTGTTTGGCGGCACGGTGGAGGGGAAGGGGTTCTATGTCAAACCTGGCGCGATCCGGGTCGCCTCGGCCCGGTCCCGCGTCTGGCGTGAAGAGGTCTTCGGTCCTCTGGCGGCCATCGCAACCTTCAAGGACGAATCGGACGCCATCGCCATGGCCAACGACAGCGAGTTCGGCCTGTCGGGCTATGTCTGGACACGCGACGTCGGTCGCGCACTGCGGGTCGCCAGGCGGATGCGGACCGGCACGGTTGTCGTCAACTCGGGGTTCATGCGCGAGCCGAACGCCCCCTTCGGCGGCTACAAGGGTTCAGGCGTGGGGCGCGAGGGCGGATACCACTCCTGGATGAACTTCACGGAAGCCAAGACCACGGTCATCAATCACGGGTAGATGGACATGCTGAACGGAAAAGCGATCATCGTCACCGGCGCGGCACAGGGGATCGGCGCCGCCATGGCGGCTGGATTCGCCGAGATGGGGGCGCAGGTGGCTCTATCGGACATCGACGACGCGGGCGACGCTGCGGAAAGGATCGTCGGCAGGGGGGGCAGGGCGATCGCGGTACAGGCGGATGTGACGTCCCTTGCCGGCTGCGACGAGATGGTCGCGAGGACGGAAGATGCCTTTGGCAGACTCGATGGCCTCGTGTGCAATGCGGCCCTGTTCTCGGTCCTTCCAATTCAGGATTTCGACGAGATCGAACCCGATCTTTGGGACAAGGTAATGGCCGTCAACGTCAAGGGCCCGTGGCTTTGCACCTGCGCGGCCGCCCCCGCGATGGAGCGCTCCGGAGGCGGGTCCATCGTCATGATCGCGACCAACCGGATCTTTCACGGCTTTCCGGGACTATTGCACTACGATGCCTCCAAGGGCGGCGTGCTCGCCATGGCCCGCTCGCTGATCCGTGAACTGGGATCCAGGAACATCCGCGTCAACACCATCGCGCCAGGACTGACCATGACCGAGGGCGTGCGGGCCCGGAAAGGGATCGACGACCGCAAGGCAGCCATCGCCGCTGGCAGGTCAATTGCCCGCGACATGCAGCCCGATGATCTCATTGGACCCACGGCTTTCTTCCTCAGCGACCACGCGGCGTTTGTCAGTGGCCAGTCGTTGGGAGTGGATGGCGGCGGCGTCATTCACTAGGAGAGTGTCTCATGGCCATTGTCACCGTTGTCATCCTTGAAGGACGCGACCGCGAGACCAAGGACGATCTGATCAAGCGTCTCTCCGATGCGGTGATCAACACGCTCGACGCAAAGCCCGAGCAGGTGCGAGTCGTGATCCATGAGGTCCGGGACGGCGATTACGGCGTGGGCGGCGTGCCGATCTACATGCACGAGAGGGAGTGACCGGCCACGCCTTCAATGGCGGGCGACGTGAGTGCGAACCGTGCGATCCGCCCGGGCCTGCAACCTCTTGTCGAGAGAAGTGCTGACAGTCCCTCCGCCATTCGGGTTCACGAGCGGGTGCCGAATCCGCGCTAGCGATTGACGTGCGACGTTGAGGCTCGATCCGGGCCGGCTTTCAGCTTGACAGCAGAATCCTTCCGTCCCGTTTGGCTTTGTGCATGCCGTCCTGCAGCTTTCGACATCGCTTCAGGGACGGCAAGCATGGCTCCGACAGTTGCGAGAAACATCATCCGTTTCGGGCAACGCCCAAAGCCGACCTGCGCTCTTCGAATGCTTCACGAATCATCGTGGCGAGCCTTGGATTGTCGCACTCCTCCATCGAGCGGACCTTGATGTGTCTCATCTTGGCCCCCGTTCCTTCAAGCAGCTTGTCCGGGTCCGAAATGCCAACTCCTCGATAGAACCCGAGATTGACCCAATTCGAGTGAGGCAGAATATAGCAGTAACCTTCGCTCATCTTCTTTGGCCCGATACCAAATGTCGCCGCCCGATCGCCCAACCGCACGACAATGCAAGCATCAGGGTCTACGGAAATCAGGAGTTCCCTCAATCGGATCGTGACAGGCCGCAGCGGCTCGGGCGTCATTTCAACAATGTCATCGAAGTCGCCAAATTTCTGATCCGACATGGGTCCATCCTGGGATTGATCGGACCGACTTGATCCCAGGTTGCCATTGGAAGTCCAGCACACAATCACGGAAAGACCGGGATCCCTGCACGGCGCGGATTTTGCAGGTTTGGGCTCCTTGCCCGAGTTCGCCGGGCCATGCAGGCATGTCGGCCTTCGCTGAGGGGAATGCGGACAAATGTGCATGCAGGTCTCGTTTCATGGCGTCAAATGCGGTGTCTTTGCACCGGCGAGCAACCACTTTGGCTGGAATCTCTGCGGGCGGATCGGGGTTTTCGCGCGGATCCTGAACTGGAGCGAGGTTCTCCCATCCGATGCATTCCGGGACGGCCCTCCCGATCAGTCCGCAAGTCAACGGCGAGTCCTCAAGTGAACGGCGGGATCCCGTTGGCCACGTCGAGGCTGGCTTGCACCGCCTCCATTGCGGCGTTGCCGGAGATGCGGGAATTGCCGTCGCCCTGATCCCGGCGTGGCCACGTGGCAAGAAGGCTGTTGATTTTCGTCGCTAGTGGGAGTATAGTGGGCAGGCTTCGGGACAACGAATCCCCGACACGATGCCAGGGAGAACCAGCCATGCCGCACGAAGTAAGGATTCCAAACTACGTGATCGAACGGATAATGGCGAAACGAGGAAAGCTGGAGGTGTTTGACAGCTTTGAGGCAGCGAAGACGGCATTTCTCGTCATCGACATGCAGAACTTCTACGTTGCGGAAGTCGATACGGCAATCTCCATCGTTCCCAACATCAATCGCATTGCAGCAGCCTGCCGTGACAAGGGCGTCCCGGTGATTTGGGTCATCATGAAGTGCGCCGAGAAAGAAGGCGAACCGAGTCAATGGCCAATATACCATCGGTACTTCTTCACCGAGGCGAAGGGACAGAACCATCTGACCAAGCTCTCGCCTGGCAACGAGGGATTCGAGATCTACCCGGACCTGAACGTGAAGCAGGAGGACCTCGTGGTTACCAAGCGCAGGTTCTCGCCATTCATCGTGGGGGCGTCGGACCTGCATGACATTCTGCAGGAGAAGGGAGTCGAAAACCTGATCGTGGCCGGCACAGCGACCAACATGTGTTCCGAGAGCACGGCACGTGACGCGATGATGCTGGATTACAAGGTGGTGATGGTCGAGGACGCAAATGCCGCCCGCTATGACGAGGACCACATCGTCGGATTGACCTCTTTCTACCAGAGCTTTGGTGACGTCAGAACAACCGATGACGCGATTGCAATGATCGACTGATCCGATGTCGGTCGACACGCAAATCGCTGTCTCGACGGAAGGAGGCGCGGGTGTCATCCGCTTCGCCCGCCCTGAGGCACGAAACGCGCTGACCGATCAGATGCTGTCGGAAACCCGTGCCCGGATGGAGGCGTGGGAGAACGACAGGTCCATCGTTACGGTGATCCTGACCGGTGACGAGGCCGCCTTTTGCGCAGGCGGTGATGTCAAGGATGCCGCAACCAGCGATCTGGCCGCCTTCGACAAGTACCGTCACCGGCACACGCAGTCCGTCTGGCACGACTTTGTGCGGTTCCTTGGCAACTATACCAAGCCCGTGATTGCGGCCGTCGAGGGTTACGCCCTCGGAGGCGGGCTGGAGATCGCCCTCCGGTGCGATTTCATCATCGGTTCCGAAACCGCGAAACTCGGTCTGACCGAAGCCAGGCTCGGGCTCTTTCCGATCCTCGGCGGTGCATGGTCGCTCGCCCGCGCTGTCGGGGAACGAAAGGCAAAGGAGCTGGCGTTTACGGGACGCCGCATCGATTCGGAGGAGGCGCTTGCGCTCGGCTTGCTGAACCATGTGGTTCCCGCAGGCTGTGCAGTCGACAAGGCCCTTGAAATCTCTGATGAAATCAAGGCGAGCGCACCCTTGGCCGTCATGGCGGTCAAGCAGGCCGTCAACCGCGCGGCGTCCCAGACGTTCGAGGAAGCGTTGGCTGGCGGAGGGGACCTTTCGGCGCTGCTGATGTTCTCGGATGACCGGGCGGAGGGTCTCGCCGCCTTCGTCGGGAAGCGCAAGCCGGAGTGGAAAGGAACATGAACCGCAAATACGACGCCGTTGTCATAGGAGGGGGTCACAACGGCCTGACCTGTGGCGCGTATCTGGCGCGGGCGGGCAAGAGGACGCTCGTGCTCGAACAGAAGCCGGTCGTCGGCGGGGCAAGCGTCACCGAAGAGTTTTCGCCGGGCTTTCGTGCCTCGACCTATTCCTACATTCTGGGCCATCTGCATCCGAAGGTCGTCGAGGATCTTGAGCTTAAGAAATTCGGGCTGGAGTACTCCCCGCAGCCAAACGTCTTCAATCCGACCGAAGATGACGGGATCATCTTCACCGCGGATCCGGCCAGGACCCGCGAACAGATCGCGCGGTTTTCGCAAAGGGACGCCGAGAACTACCCGAAGTTCTTCGAGCGCCTGCGGTCGTCGGTCGAGATCCTGCGCAGGCTGCAGGTCGAGACTCCGGTGAATCCGTTCCGCGGCGACCCCGCGGGCCTGTGGAAGACCGCACGCTTCGCTTGGCGCTACCGCAGGTCGGAAGCAGAATTCTACGACCTCGTGCGCGCCCTTTCGATGAGCGCCCACGACTATGTCAGCCGGTGGTTCGAGCACGATCTCGTCAAGGCAAAGTTCATGTTCTGGGGCACGATGGGGACAAGCGACGGACCCTGTGCGCCAGGCTCCGCCTTCTGCATCGTCGCCAATCTGGTCGGCCAGATCGGGATGAACTTCTGCAAGGGCGGCATGGGCGCGGTTGCCGACGCCATCGCTGCCTCAGGCGAAGCGCATGGCATGGAGGTCCAATGCGACGCCTGGGTCGAGGAGATCCGGATCCGGGACGGCCGGGCCGTTGGCGTGCGGCTGCGCTCGGGCGAGGAAGTCGATGCCCGCCGCGTGATTTCGGCGACAAACGCGAAATGCACGTTCCTTGACATGATCGGCGAAGAGCACCTGCCCGAGGATTTCGTCGAGGATGTCAGGGGGATCCGTGCCCGCGGCAATGGCTTCAAGATCCTGTGCGCAGTTGACCGGCTGCCGCAATACAAGGGCTTCAGCGCGGAAAGGACCGGTGTGGACTATCCTGCCTATTGCCACATCTGCCCGACGCCCGAGTACCTGGAGCGGGCCTACCAGGACGCCAGGTTCGGCTGGTACTCCCCCAATCCCTACCTGAGTCCTAACGTGCCGACCCATACCGACCCGTCGCTCGCCCCCGAGGGCAGGCACGTTGTCGTCATCTACGGCGGGGTCGCGCCCTATGAACTGCGCAATTCCGACTGGGACCGGGAAAGGCCGCAACTGGTCAAGACCGCCTTTGCCGTCATGGATCGCTTTGCGCCAGGCTTTTCCGACAGCGTGATCGACCACAGGGCGATCACGCCAAAGGACATCGAGGCCGACATCAACATGCCCGGCGGCAATGCCGATCATGGCGAATTGAGCCTGGACCAGCTCTTCTTCATGCGCCCGGTTCCGCGCTATGCCGACTATCGCAGCCCGCTGAAAGGTCTCTACCAGACCGGCGCCTCGACCCATCCTGGCGGGTCGGTCTCGGCGCTGCCTGGCCACAACGCCGCGAGGGAAATCCTGAACGACTGGCGGTGGCGTGCATGAGCTCGCAACGAAAATACGATGCAATCGTTGTGGGCGGCGGCCACAACGGCCTGACTTGCGGCGCCTACCTGTCGCGCGCCGGCAAGAAAACGCTCGTACTGGAACAGAAGCCCTACGTCGGCGGAGCCAGCGTCACGGAAGAGTTCTCTCCCGGTTTCCGTGCCTCGACCTATGCGTTCATCCTTGGCCATCTGCATCCCAAGGTGATCGAGGAACTGGAGCTGAGGAAATTCGGGCTGGAGTACTACCCGCAGCCAAACGTCTTCAACCCGACCGAAGACGACGGGATCATCTTTTCGAAGGATCCGGTGAAGACGCGCGAGCAGATCGCGCGGTTCTCGCAAAGCGACGCGGAGAACTACCCGAAGTTCTTCGCCCGGCTGCAATCGACCATCGAGATTCTGCGCAGGCTGCAGCTCGAGACACCGGTGAACCCGTTCCGCAGGGATCCGGCGGGACTCATGAAGACGCTCGGCTTCGCTTGGCGTTACCGGAACGCCGAGAAGGAGGTGTACAACCTCCTTCACGCGCTTTCGATGAGTGCCCATGACTATGTGGGGCGGTGGTTCGAGAATGATCTGGTCAAGGCCAAGTTCATGTTCTGGGCGACGATCGGGGGCAATGTCGGCCCCTACAGCCCGGGCACGGCGTTCTACCTTGTCACCCACCTGATCGGCCAGACCGGCATGAGCTTCTGCAAGGGCGGCATGGGGGCGATCGCCGACGCCCTTGCCGCCTCGGGGGAAGCGCATGGCATGGGAATCCGTTGCGACGCCTGGGTCGACGAAATCCTGGTGCGTGACGGACGCACCTACGGGGTGCGCCTGCGCTCGGGCGAGGAGATCCATGCCTCGCGCGTGGTTTCGAACGTGAACGTCAAGCGCACCTTCCTGGACATGGTCGACAGGTCGCACCTTCCCGACGAGTTCGTGGATGACGTGGAGGGCTTTCGCTCGCGCGGCATGGGCTTCAAGCTTCTTTGCGCAGTGGACCGGTTGCCGCAGTACAAGGGATTCAGCCAGGAAAATACCGGAGTCGACTACCCCGCCTATGCACATATCTGCCCGACTCCGGAGTTCCTGGAACAGGCCTTCCATGACGCCAAGTTCGGCTGGTACAGCCAAGAGCCGTTCCTTAGCCCCAACGTGCCAAGCTACACCGATCCGACGCTGGCTCCCGAAGGCAAGCACGTCGTGGTGTTCCAGGGCGGGGTGACGCCATACGAGCTGCGCAATTCCGACTGGGACCGGGAGGGGCCCCAGGTTGTCAGGAACGCCTTCGCCGTCATGGACCGGTTCGCGCCGGGGTTCTCCGACAGCGTGATCGACCACAAGCTCATCACGCCGAAGGACATTGAGGCCGACATCAACATGCCGGGCGGCAACTCCCAGCACGGGGAACTGACGCTCGACCAGATCTTCTTCATGCGACCCGTGCCACGGTACGCCGACTACCGCAGCCCGGTGAAGTGCCTCTACCAGTGCGGCGCATCGACCCACCCCGGCGGCGCTGTCTCGGCCGTTCCGGGGCAGAACGCGGCGCGGGAAATCCTCAAGGACTGGAGGTGGCGGGCATGACCTGCGGGGCCACGATGCGCTGGGCCGGAAGGGACCGGCGCTGATGCTCGAGGCGCTGCTTTCCGGCTTGCTGCAGGTCTTCAGCTGGCCTGCTATCGGCTATCTGGGCCTTGGCATCTTCCTTGGCATCTGGCTCGGTGCCCTGCCGGGCGTGGGCGGGATCACCGGCCTGATCCTGCTGCTGCCCTTCACCTACACCATGGACCCGGTATCGGCCTTCGCACTGATGCTGGGAATGTTCGCGGTCACCACGACGAGCGACACCATCGCGTCCGTCATGCTGGGCATACCCGGAACGGCGGCCAGCCAGGCCACGGTAATGGATGGCTATCCGCTTGCCCAGAAAGGCCAGGCCAACCGGGCGCTAGGGGCGGCCTATACGTGTTCGGCCATGGGCGGGGTCATTGGCGCCGCCGTGCTGACGCTCTCGATGCCGTTGATCAAGCCGATCCTGACGTTGTTCTCGACCCCTGAGTATTTCATGCTGTCGCTTCTCGGCATCGCGATGGTAGGGTCGCTTTCCGGCAATTCGGTCGCCAAGGGTCTGGTGATCGGGCTCTTCGGCATGATGCTGGGCACCATCGGCGAAGGCACGTTCAACGGCCAGGCACGCTACTATTTCGGGATTGAGTACATGCTCAATACGCCGCCGCTGGTCGGCGTGGTGCTGGGGCTCTTTGCCATCCCGGAGCTTCTGGAACTGGCCACCAAGAACACCTCGATCTCCCGTGTGAGCGCGGACCAGACCAAGGGTGGCGGCATGCTGCAGGGGATCAAGGACGTGTTCGCCAATTGGTGGCTGGTGCTGAAGAGTTCAACGCTTGGGGTATATATCGGAATGCTGCCGGGGCTAGGCGCCTCGATCGTGGACTGGGCGGCCTATGGCATGGCGGTGCAGACAACGAAGGGGAAGACCGACTTCGGCCGCGGCGACATCCGCGGGGTGATCGCGCCCGAAAGCGCCAACAATGCTCAGCGGGGCGGGGCGCTGATCCCGACGCTGACCTTCGGCATTCCGGGCGACTTCGCCATGTCCATTCTTCTCGGTGCGCTGCTGATCCAGGGACTGAGGCCCGGCATGCAGATGCTCACGACCGAGCTCGACATCACTTTCGCGATGATCTGGACGCTGATCATCGCCAACATCGTCTCAGCCATGCTCCTGATGGTGCTCGGACGGCAGGTGGCCCGCGCAATCTTCATCGACGGACATCTGCTCGTGCCGCTCGTCATCATGTTCGTCTTCATGGGTTCGTGGCTCGGCGCGCAGTCGATGGGCGACCTGATCCTGATGTGCTCGATGGGTGCGCTGGGACTCTTCATGAAGCGCTCGGGCTGGCCGCGACCGCCGCTCATCATTGCGCTTGTTCTTGGCCCAAACATGGAAAACGCGCTGGTGATCTCCAACAGGATCTACGGAACGCTGGGCTGGCTGGAGCGCACGCCGTCCTGGATCATCGGGATCATCATCGTCCTGACGGTAGCGGGAACTGCCTCTGGTCTCTTGAAGCGCAGGGCCGCAGCACCGATCCCGGCCAAGGATCCCGAATTGAACGCGAAGCTCTCGATCGAGGGCGGCGAGCGCAATCCGGTCATTGCGATCTTGCTGGCGGTCTTCTTTGTGGCGTTCTTCGCCGCCGCCGCGATTCTCGCGATCGACTTTCATCCGACAAACAGGCAGTACCCGATTGCCGTCTGCCTAGCCGCGCTGCTGCTGCTGGCGGCCATCCTTTGGAAAGACGTCAAGGCGGCACGCCTATCCATTTCCGACAACGGCGGCCTTGGAGCCACGTGGCTGAAGTCCATGGCCGAAGGAGACATGCGACGCGGCCTGAATTTCATCCTCTGGGTCGCCGTCACCGTTTTCGGATGCTGGCTGATCGGGCAGAAGTTCGCAATCGCGGCGCTGGTTCTTTCCTATCTGGTCTTCTGGGGGAAGCGTCCGGTCTGGTTCGCGGTGGCCTATGCCGCATTCATCTACATGTTCATCACGGCGTTCTATGACTGGACGATGCACATCCCGTTCCAGCGGCCGTTCATCGGGAAGCTCTTCTGAACTTGAGGCACGCAGTCTGCAGGGAGAAACGCAGGAACAAACCGAACTTGGTCAAAAAAAAGGAGAATTGATCATGAAACTGCTGAAATCAGCACTGGCGGCGGCTACCGCCGCGACGGTCATGTGGGGCGCGACCGCCTCGGCCGACGAATACTACGAAGGCAAGACCATTACGTGCGTCGTGCCATACGCGCCGGGCGGCGGCACGGATTCGTTCTTCCGCGTCGTGGTGCCACATTTGTCACGCACCATCCCGGGCAGCCCGGACATCATCATCAACAACATGTCGGGTGCCGGCGGCCTGAAAGCCAACAACTACGCCAGCAACGAGATGCCGAACGACGGCTCGCAGATGCTCTGCGCCCCATGGCTGTCGGTTGCACAGCTCACCCGTCGCGAAGGGGTCCGCTTCGACTACTCGAGGATGCGCGCCGTCGGCGGCGAAACCGCGATCAACACCGCCGTCGTCAACAAGAACATCATGATCGACAGCGACCGCACGACCGCCGGGCAAGGTTCGCAACCGCTCATCGTTGCCGGCCTCAGCCCGTCTTCAACGCTTGACTTGCGTCAGCGCCTGGGCCTCGACATACTCGGAATCGACTACCTCTACATTCCGGGCTACCGCGGGCAGGCCAAGCAGTTCCCGGCCTTCCTGTCGGGCGAGATCAGCCTGATCGGCACAAATTACGGCTCGTTCGCCGCAACGGTTGGTGAGGCGCTGGTTGATCAGGGCCCGGGCATGCTGTGGGTCGAGTACGACAAGACGGATGCCGACGGAAACGTCCTTCCGAGATCGACACAGCTCGCCGAGCTTGGCGTGCCGACGCTGGTCGAACTGCATGAAGCGATGCACGGTTCGGCGCCGTCCGGTCCGCATTGGGAGGCCTACAAGACGCTGAACTCGATGACGACGATGGGTCTGTCGATCTGGCTGCCGGGGGGCACTCCGGACGAGGCGTTTGACGCGCTCAAGGCCGGGTGGGACGCTCTTCCGAGCGATCCGGAGTTCATTGCGGCGCATGAGAAGGCGTTCGGCAAGCCCGTCGGGTTCGTCCCCTACGAGATGGTTGCCGCCGCCGCTGCAAGCATTGGCGACATCCCGGAAGATATGGTGCAGTTCTACCAGGACTACATCGCGGAAGGCGAACAGTAATCCCGCCAGCGCCCATGCAAGCCATGGGCACTCGAAGTCTCGGTCGCCGGCGAGTGCCGGCGACCGTATCTTGCGGTCGGTGAGCACTTCGCCCGCAAGCAAACCGGCATCTCGATGGACGCGCTCCGTCGGAAAGCAATCAGGAATCGGCCCCCGTTCCTGAACACCCAGGAGTCCGCGGCGGTCTCCGGCGCGGCCTGCCGCGGGCAGCGTATGCGACCCAAGGCGTTCGGAAGCGTCCGCATGTATGTCCACAGGCACCGGCAAGGAAAGTCCGGGTCCGTGATGAGCGGTTGTGACGGGCACAGCCTGGACGCATGCTTCCAGGTCGATCCTTCAGATGTGTGCCTCGCAGGAACGGGGCAGGCTGCTAGGCGCTTCGCCTTGCAGCGTGACCGTGCTTTCGAACAGCCGTTGACACGGGAGGCCAAGCCTTTACCTCGGCGCCATGTCGGAGCCTCGCACGATGACCCTTTCGGGCGCGCCAGAAGGACTTGACGCCTCGCTTGTCCTGCGTGAGCTGGAGACCGCGTCAAGGGTCTGTCATGTCGCAAGGGACGACAAGCGCATGGCGGCAATGGCGGAGGCGCTGGCGTTCTTCGCCCCGCACGTTCCTGTGCTGAAGTTCCCGGGCTGGGACTGCCTTCCGTACGAACGCGTGTCCCCGAACGTGGACATCTCGGCAGAACGCATGGCAACCCTTGCGCGCCTGGCCTGCAATGCCCCAGGCCCCTTCATCCTGCTGACAACTCTTAACGCGGCCACCCAGAGAGTTCCGTCACGCGAACTCGTCCGGACATCCAGCTTCGCCGCCCGGGCCGGCGAGCATGTGAACGAGACGGCGCTAAGGCAATTCCTGACCCGCATGGGTTTCGTGCAGACCCCGGCCGTTGCGGAGCCCGGTGACTACGCGATCCGCGGCGGCATCATCGACATCTTTCCGCCAGGCGAGCGTGACCCGGTGCGGCTCGACCTCTTCGGGGACGTGCTTGAGGACGTGCGGCGCTTCGATGCAGCCACCCAGAGGACCGTTGCGCAGCTTTCCGCCGTCGAGCTGTCGCCAGTCAGCGAGATCATTCTTGACGAGGCTTCCATCTCGCGCTTTCGGCAAGGCTACAGGCTGGAATTCGGGGCTGGCGGGGCCAGCGACCCTCTCTATGAAGCGGTCAGCTCGGGACGCCGGCATTCAGGCATCGAACACTGGCTGCCGTTCTTCCACGAGCGTCTCGAGACGCTCTTCGAATACCTGCCCGATGCAACCATCATGCTTGATGACCGGATCAGGGCCGTGCACCAGGCCCGCTGGGAGGCCGTGAACATCCAATACGAGGCGCGCCTGGAGGCACGGCCTGTCGTCAGCGAGATGGACAGTGTCTACAAGCCGATGCCGCCCGAACTGCTCTATCTTGACGATGCCGCGTGGGAGGCTGCAACCAATGGGCGCAGGCTCCTGCAACTGGCAGTTTCGCCGCAGGCAGCGGGACCGGGGAGCCTGGACGCCGGCGGTCGCATCGGACGCGACTTCGCCCCGGAGCGCCAGCAGGAATCCACGAGCCTTCTCGAGACTGTGGCCGACCACATAAGGTCCAGGGCGCGCTCCGGCCAAGTGGTCATCGCGTCCTACTCGGAGGGTGCGCGGCAGCGCCTGCTGGGTCTCATCGCAGACCACGAAATCCTGGGCGCCGCATTGATTTCCAACTTTGGCGACGTTCCCGAAGGCAAGGGCAGGGTCTTTCTTGCCGTGTGGGCGCTGCAGCACGGGTTCGAGAGCGGGGAAGGCCTCACGGTAGTCTCCGAACAGGACATTTTCGGCGATCGCCTGACACGCCAGCCCAGGAAGAGGCGCCGAGCCGACAATTTCTTGGCGGAAGCCCGATCACTCAGCCCCGAGGACCTGATTGTTCACGTGGAACACGGCGTCGGACGTTACAAGGGCCTTGCGGTCGTCGAGGCTCTTGGGGCACCGCACGAGTGCATTCACCTCGAATATGCCGGTGGCGACAAGCTGTACCTGCCAGTTGAGAACATCGAGCTTCTCAGTCGCTACGGCCACGACGAGGCTCAGCTGGACCGCCTCGGAAGCGCCGCTTGGCAGGCTCGCAAGGCAGGCCTGAAGAGACGCATTCGCGAAGTCGCCGACAGGCTGGTCCGCATCGCAGCCGAACGTCATCTCCGGAAGGCGCCGATCGTCGAACGGCCGGAAGGCCTGTGGGAGGCATTCCTGGCGCGGTTTTCCCACCAGGAGACCGATGATCAGCTCGCAGCCATCGGCGAAACGCTTGACGACATGGCTTCGGGCAAGCCGATGGACAGGTTGATCTGTGGCGACGTGGGCTTCGGCAAGACCGAAGTGGCGATGCGTGCGGCCTTTGCCGCCGCGATGTCAGGAGTGCAGGTCGCGGTCATCGCCCCGACCACTTTGCTCGCCCGCCAGCACGCGGCGCGGTTTCTCGAGCGCTTCCGGGGATTCCCGATCGAGGTTCGGCAACTCTCAAGGTTCGTTGCCGCGAAAGAAGCCGCAAGGACGCGAGACGGTCTGGCTGCGGGAACGGTGGACATCGTTATCGGGACGCACGCCGTTCTTGCAAGGTCCGTGCGCTTTCAGAAACTAGGATTGCTGGTCGTCGATGAGGAGCAGCATTTCGGAGTGACACACAAGGAGCGAATGAAACAGCTTCGTTCCGACATCCATGTCCTTACTCTCACGGCGACACCCATTCCACGTACGCTTCAGATGTCGTTGACGGGCGTGCGCGACCTGTCGGTCATCGGGACGCCACCCATCGACCGACTTGCCATACGCACTTACGTGAGCGAATTCGACAGCGTGACGCTCCGCGAGGCGCTGCTTCGCGAACACTACCGGGGCGGGCAGTCCTTTTTCGTTGTGCCAAGGGTCAGCGATCTCCCCTACATCGAGACCTGGCTGTCCGGGCAGGTTCCTGAACTCTCTCACGTCGTTGTTCACGGGCAACTGGCGGCAAGCACGCTCGACGATCGGATGAACGCCTTCTACGAGGGCCGGTACGACATTCTCCTAGCCACTACGATCGTGGAATCCGGCCTCGACATTCCAACTGCAAATACCATGATCGTCCACCGAGCGGACATGTTTGGGCTCGCGCAACTCTACCAGATTCGGGGCAGGGTCGGGCGCTCGAAGGCCCGTGCCTATGCCTATCTTACGACCCGACCCAATGCCAGGCTCACGTTGCAGGCAGAGCGGCGGCTGAGAGTTCTAGGCAGCCTGGATTCGCTCGGTGCAGGATTCAACCTCGCAACCCAGGACCTGGACATCCGCGGAGCCGGCAACATCCTCGGTGAAGAACAGTCGGGGCACATCCGCGAAGTGGGCTTCGAACTCTATCGCTCCATGCTGGAGGCCGCGATAGAGAAGATCCGATCCGGCGAATCCGAGGGACTCACCGACGCCGACGAGCAGTGGTCGCCACAGATCAGGCTCGGCGTGCCGGTCCTGATCCCGGAACACTACGTGCGCGACCTTGATGTCCGACTTGGCCTGTATCGTCGTCTCTCTGGCCTGTCGTCCAAGGTTGAAATCGAGGGCTTTGCCGCCGAACTGATTGACCGCTTTGGCAAGCTGCCGAAGGAGGTGGACGCCCTGCTTCTCGTGGTACGGATCAAGGGCGAATGCAGGAAGGCCGGAATCGCGCGCCTCGACACTGGACCCCGAGGGGCCACGATCCAGTTTCACGCAGACCGATTCGCGAATCCGCAAGGTCTCGTGGAGTTCATTCAAGATCAGGACGGGCTTGCGAAGCTCAGGAACAACAAGCTCATCTTGCGCCGAGACTGGAGGAAGGCCCGAGATCGCGTTCAAGGCGCCTTTGTCGTCGCGCGCGAACTGTCTTCAAAGGCGCGCAGTTGAAGCCGGGTCCGAATGGGCTGCGACAGAATCAGGCACCTTGCCCCTCGCAACACGTCTTGCGCCTTGGGTCGGCATTGGCCTACAAGCGCCGAAATGTGCCCGAGTGGCGGAATGGTAGACGCAGCGGATTCAAAATCCGCCGGCAGCAATGCCGTGCGAGTTCGAGTCTCGCCTCGGGCACCAGAAAGCGCCAAGACCCCTTGGCAGGTGCATTGAGGGTCAAAATTGAACAACAAGAGACCGCGCGGTCAGATAAAGTGCGCACTTGCCACTCTCGTTCTAGCATGTTGGACGAGCCTCGCGTCGGCTGCCGATGTAACCATTGCGGTGGCATCGAATTTCGTCACGACTGCCTTCAAGCTCGTTGCCGCATTCGAAGGCGAGACGGGACACTCCGTCGCGGTCGGTCATGGCGCCACCGGGCACCTGTATACGCAGATCGTGCGCGGCGCCCCTTTCGACGTGCTTCTTGCAGGCGATGATGAACGTCCTGCAATGCTGTTGGCCAACGGGCGGGCAACCGAAACGCGTGCATATGCTGTAGGCCGCCTTGCATTGGTATCGCGGGAACCCTTGACGCGAAAGTCTGCCGCCAAGGCCCTGGAAGGCAAGACCGTTGCCTTGGCCGACCCCATCGCAGCCCCCTACGGCAAGGCATCCACGAGGGCGATGGAAAGGTTGAAGCTGGATACCGCCAGCTTTCGGACCCTTCTGGTCATTAACATCGGCCAGGTAGCCACCCTCTTCGAAACCGGCAACGCCGATGCCGCCTTCGTGGCGGCGTCACAGGTTCCGTTTCTTGATGCGCCCGATGTATTCGACCTTGAAGAGCTGATTCCCGGCATTCCGCAGCATGCGGCCTTTCTTACCAGGGCAGTAGGGAACGAGGCTGCGCGCGCGTTCTGGGACTGGTTGGCGACGGAGAGCGCTCAGGACCTGATCGCCGCATCAGGTTACGACCTCCCGGAACAGTGACGACACTCTGCCTTTGGGACGGGGCGTCACGATTCTCAGGCGAATGCGGGCAATGTGCCCGAGGTGCTCAAGCTTCCACGTTTTGCCTCGCCGCCTTCACCCATTGGATGCGCAGCCAAAGGTTGTGCCATGCGACGATGATTTCGCGCTCATGCTCCGGGACACAGGTGTGACATGTCCAGTGTCGCACCGAGAAATGACGAGAGATGAGATGTCCACCGTCCGCCGTTGCGCTGATTGCCTGCAATCGACACTTGCAGGCGCCCGAGACTTTTTTGCTTGCAACCGTCGGCGCGCCGTCATAGTTCGCGCCCACTTCACAGGCAGGGCTTGGGCTGCGGAGGGATTCATCCTCGTGCGGTCCGCCGGTTGGGAGAAATCTCTGACGTCCTGCCGAGGCGCAAACCGGGAAAGGAATTGGCCATGGCGCTCCCTGAATTCACGATGCGCCAGCTTCTGGAAGCTGGCGTCCATTTCGGTCACCAGACACAGCGGTGGAATCCGCGCATGTCGGAATTCATCTATGGTGAACGAAACGGCATCCACATCATCGACCTGACCCAGACCGTGCCCATGCTTGACGCCGCGTTGAACGCCATCCGTGAGACTGTGGCGAAGAACGGCCGCATTCTCTTTGTCGGCACGAAGCGTCAGGCGCAGAAACCCATTGCCGAGGCGGCGGAGAAATGCGCGCAGTACTACATGAACCACCGCTGGCTCGGCGGCACGCTGACCAACTGGAAGACGGTTTCGCAGTCGATCAAGCGTCTGAACGAGATTGACGAGCAGATGGCCGACGGGGCGGAGGGCCTGACAAAGAAGGAACGCCTTGGCATCGAGCGCGAGCAATCAAAGCTTCAGGCGTCGCTTGGCGGAATCCGTGAAATGGGCGGCGTGCCGGATCTTCTCTTTGTGATCGACGTGAACAAGGAAGACCTTGCGGTCGCCGAGGCAAGGAAGCTTGGCATTCCGGTCGTTGCCGTCGTTGACACCAATTGCGCGCCGGATGGCATTGACTACATCGTTCCTGGCAATGACGACGCTTCGCGGGCGGTGGCGCTCTACTGTGATCTCGTGAGCCGTGCCGCACTTGACGGCATGAGTGCCCAGCTTGGCGCTGCCGGAATCGACCTTGGCGAAATAGAATCGGCCGCGGAGGAGCCGGCTCTCGAAGCAGGGGCCGGCGCGCCGACGACCGAAGATGCGCCGGGCGCAGTGCCAGTCGCCGGGGGCGTGCGGACGGAAGAGGCAAGCGCCGACAAAGCCACGAGTGACAAGGAGGTGCCTTCGGCGGAGAACGCGGAATCCGTGGCCAGCGAAGCGCCTGCCAAGGAGGCTCCGGAACGAAGCGCGGTCACGGGTGCAGATGTCCGGAAGGGAACGCCGGCAAGGGAAGCTGATGCAGCCGAAGGGAAGGCGTCAACTGAGGCCGTCGCTGCGACGGCGGCCTCGACCCAGGAAGCAGCCGCCGGAGAAGATGCGTCGGCAAGGAACGCGACCGCCGGGACAGACAACCCCGGGGCCAAGGGGACAGCGACGCCAAAGAAGCTGGCCAACATCGAAGAGGCTGGCTGAAGCCGAATCAGGCAGATGGGAATTGGGGTGCGGGGGGTCGTGCCCGGGACGGGCGATCAAGGAGAGCCAGGATGTCAATCACTGCAGCACTTGTGAAAGAGCTTCGCGACGCAACCGGTGCGGGCATGATGGATGCCAAGAAGGCGTTGACCGAATCCGACGGCGACATGGCCGCCGCCGCGGATTGGCTGCGAACGAAGGGGCTGGCGAAGGCAGACAAGAAGTCGGGGCGCACAGCTGCCGAAGGCCTCGTTGCTGTCAGGACTGACGGGGGCAGGGGCGTTGTCGTGGAGGTGAATTCTGAAACCGACTTCGTTGCCAAGAACGAGGATTTCCAGTCGATGGTCACGGACCTGGCCACGGCTGCTCTCGCCGTCGACAGCGTCGAAGCGTTGAAGTCTGCGGACTTGGGCGGCAAGCCTGCCTCGGAAGTGATCACCGATGCCGTGGCCAAGATCGGGGAGAACATCCAGCTTCGCAGGATGGCGAGCATGGGCGGCGATCGCGTTGCATCATACGTCCACAACGCCGTGGCAAAAGGCATGGGCAAGATCGGTGTCCTGGTGGCGTATTCGGGTGCGGACCCGGAACTTCCGCGGCAGATTGCAATGCACGTTGCGGCCATCAATCCCGTGGCGCTTGACGAGGCCGCCCTGGATGCCTCGGTTGTCGCGAAGGAGCGCGACATCCAGATGGAAATTGCGCGCGAAAGCGGGAAGCCCGAAGCGGTTGTCGAGAAGATGATCGAGGGACGGATGAGGAAGTTCATTGCCGAGTCGACGCTCCTGAATCAGGAATTCGTCGTGAATCCAGACCTGACGGTTGGCAAGGCGGCGGAAGAGGCCGGCATCGAGGTGACGGGCTTCGTTCGCCTCGAAGTTGGTGAAGGCATCGAGAAGAAGGAAGAGGATTTCGCGGCCGAAGTCGCGAAGGCTGCCCAGGTAGTGCAGGAACCGTCGACGCATGCCGACGATCCTGACGCTTGACGGAAAGCCTTGCCACATATGACGGCTCCGCCGGGCAAGGCGGCTTCGGGCGGACTTGCCGGGACCACTGTGGAGTACGGCAGCCTTGGCCCGCATCTTGCTTGCTCATGATGAGTGCAGCGAAGGTGGGAAATGCCTTGCGGAAAGATTGCGTCCTGAGCCGGAGTCGACCGCAAGCGGACCTGCATCTCGTCAACAAGAGAACTTTCTGACCGCGCGGCCCGTTCGGCAAGGCGGCCGAAGTGTGGCATGTTGATCAATCGCCCGCCGTGCGCCCCGATCGCGTTGCGCTTCAGCGAATCCACGAGAACAAGCAGGACTTTCGTCTCGCGCTCTCCGCGTCGGGTCAGCCAATCTTGCCGTGCAGGTCCGTGCCGCGCCCGTAGCGCGATTTGGCGAGGCTGATCACTTCTTCCCAGGGGCGGACGCCCAGCCTTTCGGCCCAGTCGCCGTGATCCCGGATCATTCGGTCGCGTGCGTTGGCGTGCCGGTCGCTCAGATCGTTCAACTCCGTCCGGTCGTCCACCATGTTGTAGAGTTCCCAGGCCTGACCGTGCTTGCGCACGATCTTCCAATCCCCCTGTCGCAGCGCTGCGTTGCCTTCGTGCTCCCAGAAAATCGGCCGCTCGCGCACGCGATCGCTGCCGGGGCGGAACAGCCCGGCGAAGCTCTCGCCATCGAGTTTCTGAACCGTGTGACCGCCGAATTCGACCGGATAGCTGGTGCCGGTGATGTCGAGGATGGTCGGCAACACGTCGACCACGTGCCAGGGCGAATGGACAAATCCGCGATTGTCGATCCCGTTCGGCCAATGGGCGACCATCGGCGTAGAAATGCCGCCTTCGTGGACCCAATGCTTGTACAGCCGGAACGGTGCGTTCGACACGTTGGCCCAAGGAAGATCGTAGCTCATGAAGGTCTGCGGGCCTCCGGGGCGGAGCGACGGGCGGTTGCCTGACCGGACTTCGCGCCCGTCCGGCAACCGGTCCGGGAAGAACTTGCACCAGCCGTCCTCGGCGAGCAGCTCCGCACAACCGCCGTTGTCAGAGAGAAACAGGATCAGCGTGTCGTCCTTCACGCCAAGGCGCTCGAGTTGATCGACCACCCGGCCCACGCCCGCATCCATCCGGTCGACCATCGCGGCATAGACCGCCATGCGGGCAGCCTCCCAATCACCGCTAGCGACCTCGTCCCACGGCGGCGCTTCGGCATCCCGGGGCGAGATGTCCCACGGGTTTTGCAGCACTCCGGCACCGATCATGTTTTCGTGCCGCGCCGTGCGGATCGAGTCCCAGCCGCCCAGGTAGGTGCGACCGTAGCGGGCGATGTCTTCCTCCGGCGCGTGAAGCGGCCAATGAGGCGCGTTATAGGCGAGGTAGAGAAAGAACGGCGCGTCGTCCTCTACGGCTTCGCCGATCATTCCGCAGGCCCTCTCGCTGATGGCGTCGGTCAGATAGAAGTCGTTGCTCGTGACTTCCACACGCTGGTCATTTTCCATCAGGTGGTGGGGAAAGAAGAAGCTCATCGCGCCATCGACCATGCCGAAGAACCGGTCGAATCCGCGCTGGCGAGGTGACGGATGATCCAGGTCGCCGACCCGCCAGCTATCGGCCTCGCGTGGCTCGAAATCGCCGCCGACATGCCACTTCCCGGACATGAGCGTCCGATAGCCATTCTCGCGCAGCGCTTCTGGGATTGTGACCGCGTCGCTCCTTAGCTTGCCCTGGTATTCCGGAATCCCGAAATCGACCGCCATGTACCCGATGCCCGCCTTGTGCGGATAGAGCCCCGTCAGCAGCGACGCGCGGGTCGGGCAGCAGCGCGCGCAATTGTACATCGAGCTCAAGGTGACGCCATTCGCGGCGAGGCGGTTGATATTGGGAGTCCGGATCTCGGACCCCATGCATCCGAGATCGGCAAAGCCCATGTCGTCGACGAGGATCAAGATGACGTTTGGGCGGTCGGGTGTCATTCGTTGTCTCCCGCCACCGCGCCCGGCGCCCGCCAAAAGGCTACCCGAGCCTTGACCTTGGCCGGAACCCAGATCCAGGCGAAGACGACGATGTTGATCGCCATGATCACGGCGCAGATCGGACGCTCGAAAAAGATGCCGTAATCTCCGCCTGAGAAGAGAAGTGACCGACGCAGGTTCTCTTCGCAGATCGGGCCGAGCACAAGCCCGATGACCACCGGCGCGAGCGGATAACCCGCGCGACGCAGAATGTAGCCGAGGATGCCGAATCCCAGCATCGTCCACAGGTCGAACACGGACCAGCGGATCGAGTATGTTCCGACGATCGCGAGAACTGTGATGATCGGGATGAGCTGCCGTTTCTTGATCCTCAGCGTGAAGGCGAAGAGCGGCGCGAGCCAGATGCCGAGGAAGACCAGCGCCACATTGGCGAACAGGTAGGCCAGAAAGATGCCGCCCACGATGTCGATATGGTTCTCGAACAACGTCGGCCCGGGGAAATAGCCGATCAGGATCAGCGATCCCATCAATACCGCTGCCGCCGCATCACCCGGAACACCTAGCGCAAAGGACGGAATCAGCGCCCCCCCGCAACATGCATTGTTCGCAGACTCCGTCGCGATCACGCCGTTTGGCTCACCTTCGCCAAACTTCTCTCCCGGCTTGGCGTTGGACTTTGCAATTGCGTAAGAGGTGAATGATGAAATGACGCCGCCCGCACCCGGGAGAATTCCAAAGAAAGTCCCGATCACCGATGACCTCAGCAGGTTGAACCAGCGGGGAACAAGCATTCCGAGCGATGACAGAAAGGGTACGCGGCCCGTCGTGCGATCTTTCTTGTCGTCCAGGCCGCCCCGCTCGATCTCGAGGAACATCTCGGAAAACGCAAAAAGACCGACGATCACGGCGACAATGTGAAAGCCGCCCAGGAGCGCGTCGGTCCCGAATGTGAACCGGTTGTATTGCGAGAACTTGTCTGCGCCGAAGGTCGCAATGAAGAGACCGAGCGCCGCGACGGTCAGGCCCTTGACAGCTGAGCCACGCGACACGACCGAGACGCTCAGCAGTCCCAGCAACGTCACGGCGAAGTACTCGAACGGACCGAATTTCAAGGCGACATCGGCAAGGAGCGGCGAGAGAAACACGAGAAACAGCCCGCCGATCATCCCGCCGACGGAAGAGGAGGCCACGGCCAGGCCAATCGCCTCTCCCCCGCGTCCCTTTACGGCCATCGGAAAGCCGTCGAGGAGCGTTGCCGCCGCGAGCGGCGTACCCGGGATGCGCAGAAGGATCGCCGAGACAGCGCCGCCGCAGCTCCCGCCGACGTAAACGGCGACCAGTAACGACATGGCTGCAACCTGGTCGAGGTAGATCGCGACCGGCGTCAAAAGCACAATGCCCATGAGCGGGCCGAGCCCCGGCAGAACCCCGATTATGAGCCCCGCGAGCGTCCCCAGCGTCACCATCGTGAGTGCTTGGGGAGTCAAAAATCCGGCAAGACCTTGACTGAGAATTTCTAACATCGGTGGCCTCTAGAACCCGATTCCGATTTGGCCGACCGGGAACACAACATTCAGGCCCTGTTCAAAGATCAAGGCGAGGATCAGTGAAATTGCGACACCAAGAACCAATGCCTCTATCCAGCGCGCGCCGAGCAGCAGGAATTGCGCGAACAGAAAGATCGGGGTGGCAAGATCGTAGCCGACATGACGCAAAGTCCCGAGATAGATGGCGACGAGGCCGAGATGCAGAACTGCCTTTCGCCGCAGGGCCGGATTGCGCTCTGGCATAGCCGAGTCTTCGGACAGCCGACTTTGCCGCCCCAGGGCGACTGATCCGACCGTCGCCACAGATAGGAAGATGAGCCCACAAGCTATGATTTGGGGGAAGAGTGCCGCATTTTGGAGCGCATCCCCGTCCCCGAATCCGGCTTCCACAAAGACCGTGCCAGTATAGGCAAGAATGCCGATCCCGAGAGCGAGAAAGAGACCTGCAACGGCATAGTCCATCAGCCTACTTGTCATGGCGCGGCACCTTGAAGCTCGGCTTTGGCCAAACGCGTGCGCGGCCCGCGGAATGTCAGAGTGCGGGCCACGCGAGAGGGAAGATCAAAGACCTTCCAGCGCTTGCTTTTCCCATGCAAGGGCGTGGTTGGCCGCCTCGAGCATGCTCTCAACAGGTCCGACCACCTCGTCATATTCGTCGGCCGTGTAACCGTTCATGACGAAGCCCAGGTCCATGACCTTCTGACGGACATCATCGCGCTGCATCGCTGCCCATTGCGCGTCGCGAAGCTCTTGCACGACGTCTGCCGGCGTGCCTGCCTTGACCAGCCACCACGTCCAACCCACAGAGCCGAGCCCCTTCAACGGGTAGTCCGGCATATAGTTATGGATCAGCGGGGCGCCGCCGTACCAGGTCTGTGCGTCGTTCGCGTCCGTCACAACCGCCTCGACCCGAAGGTGCGTCTCGTTCGCCTTGTAAGCGCCCGGCGTTGTGACCGCCCAGTCGAGGATGCCGCCTCGGAGATCCTTGATCCCGTCAGCAATTGCCGAATACGGGATGTGGCGGCTCTTGGTATCGTTGTGCTGCATGACCATGGCTGCAACCATGTGTGGCAGAGCGACGTCGGGACCGGCGGAGTAACGCGTCTTCCCCGGGTTCGCCCTAAGGTACTCGATCAACGACGGCAGGTCGGACCATCGATCCTCGTCGGCCCGCGAAACGATCGCGAAGGCGTTCGAAACCGCGAAATGCAGCGGGATGAAGTCCTTGTAAGTGTGATCAGCGTTCCCATTCATCGGCGCAATCACGAGTGGCGCTAGGTAACCGTCGATGGTCGTATAGCCGTCCGCGGGCTCCGCCAGAGCGGACTTGAACGCGTTCATGCCGCTGGCCCCGGTTCTCGAGACCGTATTGACCTTCCCGCCTAGTTCCTCGCCCATTGCCGTGGCGATCATCTGGCTCGCCGCGAATGTCGGACTGCTTGTTCCCCATGGGAAGACATGCGTGATCGGACGCGATGGAAAATCGTCGGCTGCCATCGCCAAGCCGCCGGAAACGGCAAGGGCGCCTGCTGCCGCCGTCCGGATGAGATGCGTTGTCAGGCTGAGCATCAGTTCCTACTCCTTTGCTGTCAATTGCGCCCTCATCTACTTGTTTGCGGGCGCGGCTTGCAGCTGCTAGGAAGTTGCAGCCAAGACATAAACACAAGTTCTATTAATTCATAATGTGACAACTTTGAATTATATGCGGGCTACGTCGAAACGATTGCGACACTCCTGGAGCAAGAACTTGACCGGCTCCAGATACATGGCACTCTCGCGGCACATCATTCCTGTCTTCAGCACCCCTTTCACATTTTGGATCGGAATGGCCCGGATGCCGAAAGATGCCAGCTCAGCCTCCAGTATGTCTGGTGCGAAAATCAGGTAGGGACCGCCTTGACCGATCATCGCAAGCGTCTCGAAATTCTCCACTTGGACGAACAGACCACGATACACGATGCCCGCCGCCTCAGCATATTCCCGAATGATCCCGGCCACATCGTCCTGATGCGTGAAGCCAATCCAGTCGTATTCTTCGAGCCGGGCGAAGTCGCCTGATGCCGCATCGTGTATGGGATGACCCTCCTGGGCGAAAAACCGGAGCGTCAGGTCCCGCACCTCGGAAAACACCAGCGGGCCCTCGGCGCCTCTGGTGGCATCGCCACCGAAGTAAATGTCGATCTTGCCCTCTTCAATCAAGTGCCGGAAATGCGAGCCGGAGCCTGTTTCGACCGAAAGCGCGATCTTCGGATAGCGATGGCAGAAAGCCGGCAGCAGCCTTGGCAGGAAGCGCTGACTCCAGACGGGCCCCACGCCAATGCGAAGGGTCCCGGTCTCGAATCCGGATAGGGCTGAGATTTCCCAAGTGGTATATTCCAGTTCGCGGTCAAGAATGTTCGCCCGCCGCCTAAGTGTGTCACCGAACTGGGTCGGCTCGACGCCACCCTGCTGCCGCTCGAACAGGATCACGCCAAGATGCTCCTCGAGTTGCTTCAGGCTCTTGGAAAGGGCGGGCTGCGTCAGACCGAGCACGTCCGCAGCTGCGCGAATGCTGCCGCTGTCATAGATCTGGACGAAGTGCACCAGGTGTCTGGATAGCAATCCCCTCATGGCAGATCATCCCGCTCTTGCTCTTTCCGCCGATGGTCACGAACAGGTTGTCCTCCGTCAAGACGCGCGCAAGCGTCCCGGGAAGCGTGAGTGGCACGTCAACCGATGACCCCACGATCAAAGACAGCGTCTGGTCTCTCCACGGGATCTCATACAGCGAAACTGCGCATCTTCCCAGTCTCCGGCTTCAGTCAAGATGAAGTCGGTGACATCTGAGTGTCCAGCCCATGCCTCTTCGATGGGAGCCACGAGACACAGTTACCGATGGTCAGTGGAGTTGGGCCGGATTTGAGCGATTGGAGAAACCGGGGACACATGCACCGACGGACGCCTGATCCCAGACGGCTGAATGAACCGTGTGCTCAACATAGCCGATGAGGTGCTCAAGCATGCGCCCGACGGCGTGCTTGTGGTTGAAGAGCATAATCGTTCGCGTGGACGCCTCGTGCGATGCCGCGTGCCGGCCGGAGGAGCAGACCTGACGGGCGGTCTTGCTAAGCATATGAGCCCCTTTTTTTCATGCGGATTTCCGGACATTGCCTGTCAATGCCTGATTTAAGAGGCCCCTCTATGTATTTGATAGTAAAAAAGTTCGTGTCATATTCTTGCGAAGTCGTCGGAGCGATTCACTCAAGGGGGTTCGTGAAGCATCATTCCCGACAAGGGTCGCTATCCCAATTCAGGAATTGGTCCATAATTTAACATAATGCGCCTTATGCGCCTTTCGGGTCAGCCCAGGGCATAGCCCGCGCTGCGCACGGTGCGAACCGGATTGCTCCCTCCGTGCTTGCACAACGCCTTGCGGAGTCGGCCGATGTGGACATCGACCGTACGCGTGTCCACGTAGATGTCCCGGCCCCAGACCCGGTCGAGCAGTTGCTCCCGCGACCAGACCCGTCCCGGCTTGTCCATGAACGTTGCCAGCAGGCGGAACTCGGTTGGGCCGAGCTTGATCGGCCTTTCGTTGCGCGTGACCTTGTGCGTCTCGGAATCAAGCACGATGTCCTCGAATTGCAGCCGCACGCCCACCGTCGTCGGACGAGTGCGCCGCAACTGCGTCCTGACCCGCGCCATGAGTTCAGCAACGGAATAAGGCTTGATCACGTAATCGTCGGCGCCAATCTCCAGGCCGCGCACGCGGTCCCCCTCCTCCGACCGTGCCGTCAGCATGATGACGGGGATGTTTCGCGTTTCGGCACGCGATTTCAGGCGGCGACAGATCTCGATGCCTGAGACCCCTGGAAGCATCCAGTCAAGAATGATCACGTCCGGTGGAGCTTCGTCCACCAGCAGGAGCGCGTCGTCACCGTTTTCCGCCCCGGCGACGTCAAAGCCTTCCGCCTGGAGATTGTACGCCAGGACCTCGCGCTGGGCAGCCTCGTCTTCGACAACAAGCACGCATGCCAGATTGGACGGCATTTCTCAGGCTCCTTCGTTGATGAAGGGAGTCCGATCCCCCTTCGGTCTCGAATCATCGGGAAACTTGCCGGTGGCCAGGTACACCACCTGCTCCGCGATGTTGGTCACGTGGTCTCCCATCCTCTCCAAGTTCTTGGCGACGAAGTGGAGATGCATGCACGGCGTGATGTTGCGTGGATCCTCCATCATGTAAGTCAGGAGTTCGCGAAAGATCGAGTTGTAATACCGATCCACGTCTTCGTCGCGCAGGATGATTCGCTCCGCCAGATCGGCATCGCGCTGAAGGAATGCGTCCAAGGCGTCCTTGAGCATGAACTGCACTTCTCGCGCAATTCGCTTGATCGACATGTCCGCGTCCGCGACGCGCGGAGATTCCGCCAGCACGTGCGTTCGCTTGGCGAGGTTTTTCGCGTAGTCGCCACAACGCTCGAGATTGGCGCTGATCCGTATCACTGTCAGCACGGTTCTCAGATCGCCTGCCGTCGGCGCCCGAAGCGCAATTATGCGGGTCGCTTCATCATTGATCTGTTCCTCAAGTTCATCGATTGCCGCGTCCCCGTCCCTGACCTTCCTGGACAATTCGATGTCACGCACTTCGAGCGACCTGGCGCTGTCAAGGATCGCGCTTTCAACCAAGCCACCCATTTTCATCAACATCCCCTGGAGCGCTTCGAGGTCGCGGTCGAACGCGGAGGCGATGTGCTGCTCGTTCATTTCCACGCTCCTATCCAATTCGGCCGATAAGGTCGTCGTCCGTCCGGAAGCATGCAGTCCTGGCAAGCGTCCTTCCGGTCCCGCCAGTCCGCACGAGTCCGCCGAGATGGCAATGGCAGTCTCCTGCCTTGCCCCGTCTGCCAGCTGATTCAATTGCGTGACGATGGCGATCGAAGAGTTCCGCTTCAACTCGTCGGCGGTTTCCGCAATCCGGGCGGCGGGACGTGAATCGACGGCCGGGCACGGTCCGTCCTTCGGCATGAAGGGTCTCGACATCGGTCGAGGCAAATGGAGGCAGCCTTGAAGAGCCCGCGACATGAACCTGGTCTCGGGCACAGGCGGTGCTCCATGACGGTGCGAGACTCGCCGCTGCAGAGGCGGTCACTTTCGCGTACAATTCAGAGCCTTCCCCTGGTTGACCTGGACCGCACCACACTGCCCTGCGACCGTGATCCAAGAGTCGCTGTCCGCGCTTCTGCTACATCTCCATAAACGTTTTATGACAATTCATCCGAACTTTCGTGACGCGCGTGCGCCACGTCGCGTGGCAGGACAACCGAAAAGCGACTGCCCTTGCCCGTCTCGCTTTCGATGCGAAACCGCCCCCGGTGTCGACTGACGATATGCTTCACGATCGCAAGCCCAAGCCCCGTGCCGCCCATCGCGCGCGACCGGTGCGAGTCGACCCGGTAGAACCGTTCGGTCAATCGGGGAACGTGAAAGGCGTCGATGCCGGCACCGGTGTCGGACACGACCAGGAGCGCGGCATCGCGCTGAACCATCGGATGCGCGTCCACCAGTTGCACGGAAACATCTACCGAAGCGCCCGGCCCCGAATGCCTGATTGCGTTCTCGACCAGGTTCGTTGCCACCTGCGCCAGTTGATCAACATCGCCTGGAACGCTGAAGTCGCATTCAAGGCCGGAAACACTTACGCGCACATCGTGCTCGGCTGCCAGCGGTCCAAGCGCATTCACGACGGAGCGAACGACGGCGGGGAGCTGGACAGGGTCCGTCGGCTGCAACCGTTCTTCCGCTTCGACCCGGCTCAGGGACAGGAGGTCGCCAACCAGCCGGTTCATCCGGCGGGCCTCTCGCTCCATTATTCCGAGGAATCTCTCGCGCACCGCCGCGTCGTCACGTGCGGTCCCGCGCAGGGTTTCGATGAAACCGAGGAGCGCCGTCAACGGCGTCCGGAGCTCGTGACTGACATTTGCCACGAAGTCACGCCGCATCTGCCCCGCATCTTCCATCGCGGTGCGATCCTCGAAGCAGGCCAGCACGTGCCCTGTGTCGCCAACGGGAGTGCAGGTCGCTTCGAACGCAACGTCACCGCGCTCGTCCGCGGCAAGAAACTGGGCCGACGTCGTTTCGCTGGCCGCCAATGCCCGTTCCAGCGCATCCAGAAGCGATGGCTGTCGCAATGCGGCAACATAGTGGCGTCCGTTGATCTGGTCCGAGAAAAGCCGCCGTGCGGCCGCGTTGGATTCCCGGATGCGTCCATTCCGATCGATCAGAAGCCCGGGGATGGGAATCGCTTCGACGACGCTGTCCCACATGTCCACGACCCGCTTGTGCCTTTCCCGTCCTGTTACCCCATGCGGCAGCAGGGTTGAAGCCGCAACCCGGCATGCACTTGCCTTTAGACGGTGCACGACATGGCCCGCAACGCAGTCATGCCCGCGCGCAGCAGCCTGGATCATTCCGTGCGGCCAGAAAAGTCGCCGGACCGCCGGACAGCAAGGTAGCCGCAATTGCTGAGGCCGTCAGATGCCTGTATGCGAACCCTCGGGCGTCAATTGCTGGATCAACAGAGGTCCGAGAATCACGTAAGATTCTTCCACCAGCAACTCAAAACGCTCGGTGAGCACCCAAAGATTGTCGGTCGAAAATGCATCGCACTCTTCATGGACAAAGAGTCCCTGCAATCGAGCCGGCATACCTTCGGACGCTTGAGCGGTGGCAGCAGAGCCAAGGGTCACCGCTGCGACAAGTCCAATCAGGATGACGCCAGTTCGCACTTGCAGCACCTCAGATTGGCACTTTCCGTTCAAACACGGTCAGGATTCTCCTCCGAGTGCTTGCCAATTCAAACTCAGCGAAATCAACCGAATAGAAATTGCGGTTCAAGTGCCAGGCAAGCATCCAGTTGCACCTTTGCCGCACTTGAAGGTCCGTCAAGGCAAAACGCCGGCAAGCACGGGATTCCGATGCTGGACCTTCAACCATCCATCACCGCAAGGTCCGCCTGGTATCGCCGCATGCGCCGTCGGTACTGCTTGGCGGACGCCCGGATCATTTCGACATGGCGCTCCCCGACCTGGCGCACGACCTTGCCGGGCATGCCAATGACAAGCGATCCGTCAGGGACCTCCCTGCCTTCGGGGACAAGCGTCCCTGCCCCGATGAGACAGTTCGTGCCGATCACCGCGCCGTTGAGAATCGTCGCGCCCATTCCCACCAAGGAATTGTCCCCGATCGTGCATCCGTGAAGCATGGCCTTGTGACCGACGGTGACGTTTGCGCCTATCGAGCAAGGGAAGCCTGGATCGGTATGGATCACCGTGCTATCCTGCACGTTTGAACCCTCGCCTATCACGATCGGCTCGCTGTCACCCCGAAGCGTGGTCAAGAACCAGATCGAGCACTTCCGGCCAATCCGAACGTCGCCAATGACATTCGCATCCGGCGCGATCCAGAAATCGCCGTCGTCCGGCAGGGTCGGTTGGCGGTCGCCCAAGGAATATAGGGTCAATTCCGAGCCTCGAATTCGGCCTGCAGCCGGCGGACGTGATCTGCAAGTCCCGGTTGCTGCGCGCGTCGAAGACGTTCCGCCATGACAATGTTCCTGAGCCGCTCTTCCGTCTTGTCGAGATCGTCATTGATCAAGACATAGTCATAGTCGGACCAATGGCTGATTTCGTCCCAGCTGTTCCTCATCCGCTGCGCGATGACATCTGCGCTGTCCTGTCCACGGCTTTCCAACCTGCTGCGAAGCTCGTCAATGGACGGCGGCAGGAGAAAGATCGACAGGACGAAGCGCGCAAGCTGGGACCGCGCGATTTGCTGTGCGCCCTGCCAGTCAATGTCGAAAAGAACGTCGATTCCCGACTCCATTGCCCTCTCCACGGGCCCGCGCGGCGATCCGTAGCGGTTGTTGAAGACACGCGCGTGTTCCAGCATTTGACCGTCTTCGACCATGCGCTGGAACTCGTCTTCGCTCAGGAAGGAGTAATCCACGCCTTCGGTCTCACCGGGTCTCGGTTTCCGCGTGGTGGCCGAAACCGAAAACTGGATTTCCGCATCCCACTCAAGCAACCTCCGGGCCAGGGTCGACTTGCCCGCGCCCGACGGCGACGAAAGAATGACGAGAAGTCCAAGGCGTCTGGATCCTGCATTCCGGGCTTGACGCATGTCAGGCCACTCTCGATTCTGCGCCAGGTCCGTCCAACGAATGTCTTGATGTCGAAAGGGTCGCCCAGGCGCCGCTCTGTACGGTCGCTGCCGCATTGGCGCCCCGATCCGGCGCATGACCGCAGCCGGGACGGCCATGCTTCCAGGCAGGCAACGAGCGCTGCACCGTCTCCTTGCACCTGGGGAATTTGCGACGCAGCCTTCCTGGCTCGACCGTGGCGGCGGGCCTGCCCGCCTCGCCTGCGTTGCGGACCGACATCGGTTCGGGAGACGCCCGTTCGATGCCACGCAGGCACCCGCGGCACGGAATCCGGGGAGCGGTCCGCCATCGACGACCTCCAAGGCGATTGCCTCCCGCCCGCGATCCACGGCATCTCGCACGCACGCTGCCGAAACCCTCACACAACGGCAGCGCTGTCGGTGCTCGACCGGCGGGCCGAAAGTTCCTCGGCCACAAGGAAGGCCAGTTCGAGCGCCTGGCTTGCATTGAGACGCGGGTCACAGGCCGTGTGATACCGGTCGGACAGATCCTGTTCCGATACCGCGCGCACGCCGCCCGTGCATTCCGTGACGTCCTGCCCGGTCATTTCGAAGTGAACTCCGCCCGGAATCGTTCCCTCGGACGCATGGATCTGGAAGAACTCCCTCACTTCGCGCAGGACTGCGTCGAACGGACGCGTCTTGTATCCGGTCGAAGACTTGATGGTGTTTCCGTGCATCGCATCGCTGGACCAGACGACTTCAGCGCCCTCCTGTTTCACTGCCTTGATGAGACGCGGCAGGTGAGCGCCGACATTGTCCGCCCCGAAGCGCCCAATGAGCGTCAGGCGACCCGGCTCGTTCTCGGGGTTCAAGATGGCCATGAGGCTCTTGAGACCGTCCGCCGTCATCGACGGGCCGCACTTGAGTCCGATCGGGTTCTGGACGCCTCGCGCAAATTCCACGTGGGCCCCGTCAGGCTGCCGGGTTCGGTCGCCGATCCAGATCATGTGACCGGACCCGGCCAGCGGCCGGCCGGTCGTGGAATCTATCCGGCAAAGCGCCTCTTCGTACTCGAGCAGCAGCGCCTCGTGGCTGGTGAAAAAGTCCACCGTATCCAGTTCGCGGGCATTGTCCGCCGTCAAGCCGGCAGCGGCCATGAAGTCCAGCGTGTCCTGAATCCGGTTCGCGATGTCGCGGTATTTCTGCGCCTCGTCCCGATCAGTGAAGCCAAGCGTCCATGAATGAACGTGGTGAACGTCCGCAAAGCCGCCAGTGGAGAAAGCGCGCAACAGGTTCAGCGTGGCGGCCGCCTGTGTGTAGGCCTGAAGCATCTTCTCCGGCGCAGGCGTACGGGCGGCCTCGGTGAATTCGAGTTCGTTGATGATGTCGCCGCGATAGGACGGCAATTCCACGCCGTCCACGGACTCGGTCGGCGCCGAGCGCGGCTTTGCGAACTGTCCGGCCATCCGGCCCACCTTCACGACCGGCACCTTCGCGCCGTAAGTGAGCACGATCGCCATCTGGAGAAGCACCTTGAACGTGTCCCGGATGTTGTCAGCCGAGAACTCCGAAAAGCTCTCCGCGCAGTCTCCGCCTTGCAGAAGGAAGCCCTCTCCGCGCGACACGGCTGCGAGCTGGCGCTTCAGGGTCCGTGCCTCTCCGGCAAAAACGAGCGGCGGGTACTTTGCGAGCTGCGCCTCGACAGCCGTCAGTCGGGCGTCATCCGGATAGTCCGGCATCTGCACCCTGGGCTTCGATCTCCATCCGGTCTTTTGCCAGTCGTTCATTTCTGGTTCCTCAAGGTTCCGTAGGTCGCGGACGACACCTATACCGCCGGGACACCTGAAAGGAAACCGCCGCGACCTAAAATTCTGGAAGCTTGATTCTTGCCAAACGTGCCGATTCGTGGTCCGTCTGAGCCATGCGTTCCCGCCCGAAAGGGACAGACATGGGCGACACTTCGGTTCAGACTGTCGACGTAGAGGCCTCGGGCTCGCCGCGGCGCTTTGTCTTCGTGCTGCTCTGCCAGTTCACGCTTCTCTGCTATGCTTGTGCGGTCGAGAGCCTTCGCATTGCCAATCGCATGGCCGGCCGGACGCTGTACGAGTGGAGGATGATAGGTGAAGGGGGCATGTCCGTCACCTGCTCCGCCGGAACAGCCTTCGCCCTCGATGGTGACCTGGGCGAGGTCGCGCGCGACGAAACGGTCGTGCTCTGCGGCGGAATCAACGTGGCAGCGGCGACCACCAAGGCACTCCTCAACTGGGTCCGGCGCGAGTCCCGTCGCGGAGTCTCCATGGGAGGTCTCTGCACCGCGAGCTATTCCCTGGCAAAGGCTGGCCTTCTTTCCGGCAAGCGAGCCACGATTCACTGGGAAAACCAGGACAGCTTCCAGGAGGAATTTGACGACGTGACGCTCACCAAGTCGGTCTTCGTCCTGGACGGCAGATACTTCACGACCGCCGGCGGCACAGCCTCGATCGATCTCATGCTCAAGTTCATCGCCGACGACCACGGCGAGGAGCTCGCCAGCGCCGTTGCCGATCAACTGATTTACACGACGGTCCGCACAGACCAAGACACCCAGCGGCTATCCGTGCCGACCCGCATTGGCGTCAGGCATCCGAAGCTCTCTTCGGTCATCCAGATGATGGAAAACAACATCGAGGAACCCCAAAGCCCTTCGCTGCTCGCAAAGGAGGTCGGCATGTCAACGCGGCAACTGGAGAGGCTCTTCCGTCGCTACCTGAACCGAAGCCCGAAGCGCTACTACATGGAACTGCGTCTCCAGAAAGCCCGCAACCTCCTGATGCAAACGGACATGAGCGTCATAAACGTGGCCCTCGCCTGCGGGTTCGCGTCACCGTCGCACTTTTCGAAGTGCTACCGAGCTCAATACAGCATCACGCCCTATCGCGAACGCGGGGCGCAGGCCACCCGGCTGGCGGTTTGAGGCGGGCACGGCCGGCGCAAATTCCGTCATGGCGCCGAACCCCCGAACGCCATTCCGCGATCCTTTTGCGCCGTGGCGGGCCCCTGCCCGGCCCGGAGCAATTCCAATGGACGTTGGCGTTTCCTCGCCGTAGCGTCGCGGGATGAGCACGCCGCAGCACGACAGCGCGTATTCCTGGCTCAGGCTCGCGATGAGCCTGGGCCTTTCCATCGTCGGCAGCATCGGCATGTGGGCGACTGTCGTCGTGTTGCCGGACATGCAGGCTGAATTCGGCGCCAGCCGGGCGACGGCCTCGCTGCCGTACGTCCTGACCATGTCTGGTTTCGCTGCGGGAAATTTCCTCATGGGACGCGCCGTGGACCGCTGGGGCATCACTCCCGTGCTCGCCGTTTCCTCGCTCTTTCTCTTCTCCGGATTCGCGCTTTGCGCCTTGGCGTCGTCCATCCTGCCGATCGCGTTTCTCCACCTGCTTCTCGGCGTCGGAGCGGCGGCAAGCTTTGCACCGCTTATCGCGGATGCCTCGCAGTGGTTTCTCCGTCGGCGCGGTATCGCGGTGGCCGTTGTCGCAAGCGGCAACTATCTTGCCGGCACCGTCTGGCCACCGTTCATCGCGGCGATTATGATCGATCACGGATGGCGCGGCGCCTATCTCGCCTTGGCCGGCCTGGCCATAACGGTCCTGTTGCCCGGGTCATTGCTTCTGCGCAGGCGCATTGACGCGTCCTCGACTGCGTACGCGACGGCGAACGCGGCAGCGCGGGCGCAGTCGATCGCGCTTTCGCCGAGAGCCCTTCAAGCGCTTCTGGCGCTCGCCGGAATCGGGTGCTGCGTGGCAATGTCGATGCCACAGGTCCATATTGTCGCACTCTGCATTGACCGCGGCTTCGGCCCCCAAGCCGGCGCGGAAATGCTGAGCGTGATGCTTGCTGGCGGAGTCGTTTCCCGACTTGGATTCGGAGCATTCTCTGATCGCTTCGGCGGGTTGATGACTCTCTTTGTCGGCGGCACATTGCAGATGATCGCCCTGTGCCTGTTCCTGATTCAGGGCGGTCTTGCATCTCTCTACCTGATCGCGCTTGTCTTCGGCCTGTCCCAAGGCGGCATCGTGCCGAGCTACGCGATCACTGTGCGGGAATTCATGCCTCCCCTCGAGGCCGGAAGACGCATCGGGATAGTCATTGGCGCCACGATCACCGGCATGGCCCTAGGTGCCTGGATGTCAGGCTGGCTCTACGACCAGAGCGGAAACTACGCGCTTGCAATCTGGAATGGCATCGCGTGGAACGCGCTCAATGTCGGAATCGCCCTTCTGCTGCTGAGCCGCGTCGGCCGGCAACGTCTTGTCAGGGAACATGCGCACTGACAGAAGTCCCCGCGTGAAACTGGATGCCAGAACGGGATGCCCTTGACGGCAGCACATCTCTCTCGGAACCTGCCGTGACCATGATCCGCCGCGCGTATGACTGGACACTTAGCCTGGCCGGGCATCCTCGTGCGCTGGGGGTGCTCGCCGTCGTGGCCTTCGCCGAAAGCTCGATCTTCCCGGTTCCGCCCGATGTCCTGATGATACCCATGATTCTTGCAACGCCGTCGCGCGCTTTCCTGATCGCGGCCGTGTGCACGCTGGCATCTGTGCTCGGCGGCCTCTTCGGCTACTTCATCGGCGCTGCCCTTTACGACACCGTGGGACTTGCCGTCTTCGAGCTCTACGGGCAGGCAGCGGCTGCCGAAAGCTTCAATGACCGGTTCAACCAGCACGGCGCATGGGCCGTGCTCATTGCGGGCATGACGCCGTTTCCGTACAAGGTCATCACGATCATGTCAGGATGGACGGGCTTGTCCCTGCCCGTTTTCGTGGCATCCTCGATTGTCGCGCGCGGACTCCGGTTCTTCATCGTGGCCGCGCTTCTCTGGAAATTTGGAGCGCCAATGCGCAAATTCATTGAAGAGTATCTCGGTCTTCTGTTCACCGTCTTCGTCGTTCTGCTGATCGGAGGCTTTGCAATCGTGAGGTACCTGTGACGCGACGCGACACCATGCTCCTCGCCGCCTCAGGGTCGCTTGCTCTATTGGCAGGCGCTTTCGCATTCCAGATGCTTGGCTATGCGCCCTGTGAGCTTTGCATCTGGCAGCGCTGGCCGCACGGCGCGGCAGTTGCTGCAGGCGCACTGATTCTGCTCGTCGGTCCCGCCCTGCTTCTCGGGCTGGTCGGCGTCCTCTCCGCCTTCTCGACCGCCGCAATCGGAGTCTATCACACCGGGGCCGAACGCGGCCTGTGGGACGGACCGGCATCCTGCACCGGGAGCGGAAACGATCTTGCCGGTCTTTCCGGCAATGAACTCCTCTCTCTTGATGTTCCGAGCGGTATCGTCATGTGCGACGAGGTCGCCTGGGCTTTCGCAGGAATGTCCATGGCCAGCTGGAACGCAATCCTGTCGCTGGGACTTGCTTGCATCTGGATCCGGGCGATCCGGACTGCCTGATCCACGGCGACCGTTCCGGAATTCGGTAACGGACAACCCGTGCCCCGGAGCCGCTTTGCATGTTCAAGGACCTGGCGATCCGTGTTTCGATCAGGCGTTCCGCCAAATCGAGTGCGTCGACGCATAGTCGCTCGATAACAGAGGTGCCGGGCGAATTTGTCTACGTTCTGCGGCATTTTGCAGCAAACCGTCGCGCCGGAAGTTCGTTGGGCGGGCAGCTTCCACCTCGGAGAGCACCGCCTATCTCGTGCACGAGATAGGCGGTGCTCTCCAACTGAAGCCACATGACCGCGAATCCGGCATGCAGGCTTCTTTCGTCAGCCCCCCAGGTCACGGATTCCGGATAAAACCTGTGTGCGATCTTGCGGATTTCCGCATCCACAACAGGAATGCCGCAGTAGCGGCATCGATACCCGTCGCGATTCAGCACGGCCTGCTTGACGCTCGCCGGCATGTTGCTGCTCTTTCCGTCGCGCTCCTCTTTGGGAACTGGCTTGGTGTCGTTCAGAGGCCTTGAATCGACGATGTGTTTCCCGTCATCCACATCAAGTGTCCATCCGGGGTTGAGCCAATGCCAAATCCTGAGCCCGTTCGCCCCTTTGCGCTTGCCCTCCTTGCCGAACAGTTGCGAGGCCAATTCCCAATCGCCTTTGATGTGCGCGTCCACGGCTGCCGACATGTCCCGCCAGGCTTCAAAGATCTCCGGGATTGGTTCCTTGAGACAGCGACGAATGGTCTTGTCGTTGATTGATCCTCAAGTTCACGCAGCCTGGCAAGCTTGAATTTGGCCAGCCAGATTGACGAGTTGACGCAGCAGCGCCGTTTGTCGCCAGCCACTCCCGACCGGGCGACGGAGCAGTCGCCGCGAACGAAGGCAGGCCTGTCCTTTGCCGGATTTCGGTGGCGTTCCTTCCGGTCTGCATCCAGGACGCTCGATTTCGGGACGCTTGCTTGTCACGTCCGGAATCCAAGACATGCAGCACCGCCCAGCGACAGGGTCGGCACTCGAGGGAACCACCAAAATCTCCGGGGTCAATTGACATGTAAGTTTCGAAACCCGGGCCGGTTGCGGCAATCTTGGACGAACCAGGCGGAGCGGAGGCCAGACCAACCAGTCACGTGATCCCGGAGATTTTGGTGCTTCCCTTCTGGTTCGATCTCCATTCTCGTCGGCTTAGGACCATCGCCCGGGCAGGCCGCACAAGCGTCCGTAGCGCTGGACTGTTCGCCAGGCACGGTCCATGGTCGGAGCATGCCTGTTGTCCTGCGCATCGATGGCCTGCGTTTCCTGTTCTGCTCGAACGAGGGCAGCCCGCGAGAGCCGCCCCACGTTCATGTTTTGCAGGTCGGGACGAAGCCAAGTTCTGGCTCGCCCCGGAAGTGTCGCTGGTCTACAACGACGGCTTCAGCGCCCGGCAGATCAACCGCATCCAGAGACTTGTTGCGCAGAACAGGGAAAGTCTAGAAACTGCATGGCATGAGCATTTCGCCTGAAGCCCTCCGTCTCGATGCCGACTGCATGTGGGTCGACCTCAGCGACGGTCGCACGATCGGCGTGCCGCTGGCGTGGTTTCCCCGCCTGTTCCATGCATCACCGGAATCGCGCAACGCCTACGAGCTCAGCCGCCGGGGCATCCACTGGCCGGAACTGGACGAGGACATTTCCGTCGCAGGCTTGCTCGCTGGACGAGGCGACCAGACACGGACGGATCACGCGGCCTGAACATCGAGGACCAGCCCTTGACCAGCATCCTGCTCGCGGCAGGTGTCGCCATTGTGCTGCTTGCAGCGAATGTCGTCATGCTGATGGCCGTCCTGCACCGGAACCGCCAGCGCAAATGGCCGTACCGGGGGGCCTTCTCCACCGCGAACACGTCCATTCGCCGCGAGGCAACCAAGGTTCTTGAAGCGCTGCACGCCAGCGCGCCCGACACGCGAACTCCGAGTCACTTGCAGTTCCCGGGTCACTGGCTGTTCGCGAAGGTCAGCGACGAGCACACTGGGCTTCTATGCGGGATCGCCGCGAGACCCGGCCCGGGCCCGGCTACGCATCAAGAAGGCGGTGCACGAGCGCGTCAGGAAGGCAGATATACGCTTGGAAGAGACCATGCGAGCGTGGCTGGAGGAAAGACCGTGCGAATGGCCGTCAAGAGGTCGAGTGACAAGGAGATCGTGATTCTCGACAGGCGTGATTCCGCGATCTACGCGGAAGTGCACCATGTTGACTACCACGCCGACAAGGCGAGGGAACTCCTGGCTGACTGTGAGCCCGACAGCATTTGGGAGACAGCCTACGATGGCACCGTCTCTGCGAAAGACGCGCACTTCGACGAAGACACGGAGACTATCATCAATGTAGTTGCCATGGACATGATAGAACTCAAGGGCGTTCGCAAGACTTTCGAAAAAGTCCATGTCATGACTTTTGGCCGCGACCTACCACCTCCGCACACCGAAGACAGAGAAAAACCGGTCGAGGTGTCCGTCGCCGAAGCGGAACTCGCGCATGGCGTCATGGTGGACTGGGTGTGGCGTCTGGCTGCCAGGATGTCACGGCGTCTCAACCTCCCTTTCCAGGAGATGCAGGACCTTCGCAGTGCAGCGCTTCGTGCGTTCCCCGAATACGCCCATGCGCTGGAGACGGCAGCTACGGAGGGCGGAGCCTCCAACGCCAAGGCCGTCGGAAGTGCGCTTCACAAGCTCCCCAACCGCGTCGTGAGAGCCATGGCGAAATGCATGACGGACATGACTTCGCCGCCATCGGCGTCTGCGAATGTATCGAAGCACGCGTCGACAAGGTTCGCGAAACTGCCTTCGACTGGAGCTTCCAGGATCGGTGGGAAACCGATGATCGCGAGCCGGTGCATCCGGCGCCTGCCTACGCGCGGACCCTGGGCAGCCGCAGCTTCAGGAGGAAGATGGAAGTTGTCCTCGGGCGGGACATCGCCTTAGCCGTCATTTTCGCGTACGATGACGAGAGCACCGCAAAGTGCGGGGCAGTAAAGCGGCCAAGCTGGTTTCAAAGGCAGTTTTCATGCGACGTCCTGTGACGCCGCCATGACCCAAACGGCCCATCACAGATCAAACTCAGCAACTGCCCCGCACTTTGCGGCACTCTCCACCTCAGGCGCATGCCATGCCTTCAGATCGCGCGTGGCCACGACCGGAAACCATCTTGCCTCCACAGACACACCGGAGAGCATGGAGACTTTTGGGGCGGGTCTGGCGGCGTGCGCCGCAGGAGAGGGCATCATCACCCGTCAGCCCCAACGGAGTCGCGACGCACCTCTGCACCTTCTCCGGGATGACATCTCCGGAGGACAAAAGGCGTCCGTGCATCGCGAGTTGAAGAAAAAAATATCGAAGTGAATCCGGTTCCTTGGGCGCCGTCGCTTGCTGATGTGTTCAAAGTCGTCGTCGGCCCGTGCGTGGTTTGGAATTGCGCGGCGCGCCGTGGTTCTTTTGCCTTCTTCAGTGGGTCTGACTACAGATGATTGTGACATCGGATAAGGAATGGTAGGGGGACAATTTACGGAAGTCACATTGGTTCGAAATTGCCGTTGCGGGCGCGTTGGGCACATGGCAGAGAGAATTCGGGAGGGCGAGGCCTTGCCGTGCCGGTCTCCGCCATAGAGATAGAGGGCCAAGGCCCTGCCGCACTGCCCCCGTTCAAGGGCCGGAACATGACGAGGCGTCCGGGATTGGCGCACCTGCACGGCAAAAGGCGTTGGCGCTGGCCATCTCTACCGACCCGTGAAATCAGAGCGAAAGTTCGATGTGACTTTCGCATATAGGCCCCAATGGTTGCGATGATCGCATGACGGAAATTCTCCAGTGCATCGCAAGCTCTCGCTTTAGGATCAGGCAGGAATGACGCATGACAGCCGAAGCTGTGAACCTCTCCGAAAAGCTCAGCAAGTTTTCCGAATACTGGTCGCCGAAAATCGTTTCACAGTTCAACGGCCACGACGTGATGGTAGTGAAGGTCCAAGGGGAATTTGTATGGCACTCGCATGACGACACGGATGACTTTTCCCTCGTTCTGAGTGGCATCGTGACGATCGAGACAGAACAGGGAAACGTCGTCCTTAGGCCAGGAGAGCTGTACGTTGTCCCGAAAGGCGTCCAACACCGGCCAATCGCGCAGGAAGAGGCCCATATTTTGCTGATTGAGCCAAGAGGGACACCCAACACAGGCGATGCCACAACGGCGGCTCAAAAGGTCGAAATATAGTTCTGGTCGGCCAAACACGTGCCTCCAAAGCCCAGGTTCGCATGACCTAGGCTGCAATGATCAATCCCGACACATCCGTTTCCGGACTTCGCAAAGAACCGGGCGTGAACCCCGACACTCACTACCGATTCATTGACCCGAACGGAAATTCACGGGACCGCGTCGCACGGATATTGCGGGTTCATTGTGTCATTCTGCACCGCACCAGAACGGATTGCAGTCCGGTCTGTGGCCAGCGCTTCCCTCCGGGAACATGCGCATCGGAATTCACGACACCGCGCTACGAAAAAAGTCTTCCGTTGCACACCATCAATGGCGTCTGGTATGGTGCGGGCAACGACATATGGTCCATCGGTGAAGAAGAGGCTGCTTCTTGAGCGACACTCCTGAAACTTCGGACGAAGCGGAAGCGCTCCCGCCCGTTCCGCCGCGCTACGACGGTCCGACGGTCACGATCGAGGACGAGATGCGAACCTCGTATCTCGACTACTCGATGAGCGTGATCGTCTCCAGAGCCATTCCTGACTTGCGGGACGGCCTGAAGCCCGTGCATCGCCGCATTCTCTACGCGATGCACGAGACCGGGAACACGCACGACAAGGCGTACCGCAAGTCCGCACGGCCGGTCGGCGACACCATGGGCAAGTACCACCCCCATGGCGACGGTGCCATTTACGACGCGCTCGTGCGAATGGCGCAGCCCTTCTCCATGTCGCTCCCGTTGCTTGACGGCCAGGGAAACTTTGGATCGATGGACGGCGACAACCCGGCCGCCATGCGGTACACCGAAGTCCGCATGGATCGGCCGGCCTCTGCCCTTTTGGCCGACATCGAGAAGGAGACCGTTGATTTTACGGACAATTACGACGGGAAGGACCAGGAACCCACGGTCCTTCCCGTGCGCTTTCCGAACATGCTCGTCAACGGTGCGGGCGGGATCGCTGTCGGGATGGCGACCAACATTCCGCCGCACAACCTGGGCGAGGTCATCAATGCCACGCTGGCGCTCATCGAGGACCCGGACGTCTCTTCAGAGCGCCTGATCGAAATCGTTCCCGGGCCGGACTTCCCGACGGGAGGCCTGATCCTGGGACGATCCGGATCCCGCAAGGCGTACATGGAAGGGCGCGGCAGCGTCGTCACCCGTGCAAGGACCCGCGTTGAGGAAGTGCGCAAGGATCGTTTCGCTCTGGTCGTCGACGAAATCCCCTATCAGGTCAACAAGGCGGCAATGATCGAGAAGATCGCGGATCTCGTCCGCGAAAAGAGGATCGAGGGCATTTCGTCCGTTGCCGACGAAAGTGACCGGGTCGGCGTGCGCGTGGTCATTGAACTCAAGCGCGACGCCACTCCCGAAGTCGTGCTGAACCAGCTGTATCGCTTTACGCCGATGCAGACGTCGTTCGGCTGCAACATGCTGGCCCTGAACCACGGACGCCCGGAGCAGCTCACGCTCCGGGACTTTCTCTCATGTTTCATAGAGTTCAGGGAAGAAGTCGTGGCGCGTCGCACCGCTTTCGACCTGCGCAAGGCGCGAGAGCGAAGCCACGTTCTGTGCGGCCTTGCCGTGGCCGTGTCCAACGTGGACGAAGTGGTTGCCACGATTCGGGCCTCGGCAGACGCTGCCGAAGCGCGCGTGAAGCTGATGGAGCGGCGCTGGCCCGCAAAGGACATTGCCGAGTACATTCGCCTGATTGACGACCCCAACCACATGATCAACGAGGACGGCACGTACAACCTTTCGGAAATCCAGGCCCGCGCCATACTGGACTTGCGCCTGAACCGTCTCACGCAAATCGGCGTCAAGGAAGTCACGGACGAGCTTGAAGAACTGGCTGCAAGCATCAAGGATTTCCTGGATATTCTTTCGTCACACGAACGCATTATGGCAATCATCTCGGACGAGCTTCGTGACGTCCGGGAACGGTTCGCCGTGCCACGACGCAGCGAAATCATCGAATGGGATGGCGATCTCGAGGACGAAGACCTGATCGAGCGCGAGGACATGGTCGTCACGGTCACCGCAGAGGGGTACATCAAGAGGACGGCGCTTGCGGAATTCCGGTCCCAGAAGCGCGGCGGCAAGGGGCTTTCGGGCGGCTCGCTCAAGGACGACGACGTGGTCACAACCCTGTTCGTGGCCAGCACGCATGCCCAGCTCCTGTTCTTCACGACAGATGGAATGGTGTACAAGCTCAAGACATGGCGATTGCCGCTGGGCGGGCGCACGTCGCGCGGAAAGGCCATCGTCAACATCCTGCCTATTCCGTCAGGCGTGTCCATCGCGGCGATAATGCCGACCGACCGTGATGAGGAGGAATGGGACCAGTTGCAGATTTTCTTCGCGACTTCGGACGGCGACGTGCGGCGCAATGCGCTCAGCGACTTCACGAACGTCAAGGCAAATGGCAAGATCGCGATGAAGCTTCCAGATGACGTGTCTCTCGTAAATGCCAGAATTTGCACAGAAAATGATGACATAATGCTTGTAACGGCACGCGGAAGAGCCATCCGTTTCCCGACAACGGCCGTGCGCGTTTTCAAGGGTCGTGGCTCGACCGGCGTACGCGGCATCAAGCTGACCGGTGGCGACCATGTTGTGTCGATGGCCGTGATCCGGCATTTCGAGGCCGATCCGGCCGAGCGGAGCGCCTACCTCAAGCAGAGGCGCTTGGTGGCAGGCATGCCGGACGACGAGGCGGATGCGGACGACGAAGCTCACGCTGACGGTCAGCTTTCGCCCGAGCGCTATGCGGAAATGTCCGCGGCGGAAGACCTGATCCTCACGATCACGTCCGGCGGGACCGGCAAGCTGTCTTCCAGTCACGGCTATCCCGTGCGCCAGCGCGGCGGCAAGGGTGTCCTCGCCATGGACAAGGCCCTGCGCGACGGCCCGCTGGTCGCGTCCTTCCCCGTGGACATGTCGGACCAGATCATGCTGGCGACATCGACTGGCCAATCCATCCGCGTTCCGATCGAGGACATTTCGTTTCGGTCCCGTACGGCTGGCGGCGTCAAGGTCCTGAATGCATCCGAAGGCGAGCAGGTAGTCTCGGTTGCCCGGATTGCGGATCAAGGCGAAGCGGAAGGCGACGAGCCAGCTCCCGACGGTTGAGCTTTCACCGGGATGCGGGTCTCGGCAGGCCCTCGTGGACATTCGTGGGCATCCCGCAGAATTTGGCGCCTGGGAATGGCGGGACGCCTGGAACAGCTTGTGGCTTGCCGCGGCATGCTGGATCGTGGTGCAGAGTGGAAGGGACGCCGCCCTTTCAAAACTGTGCCGCGGGCGCTACATCGCGGGCATGTCAGGCACTCTGCATATCGTTGGCGGCGGCCTCGCGGGCTCCGAAGCTGCATGGCAGGCTGCCAGGCGGGGCATTCAGGTTGTCTTGCACGAGATGCGGCCAAAGTGCGAAACCTTCGCCCACAAGACCGGAAAGCTGGCTGAACTGGTCTGCTCGAATTCGTTCAGGTCCGACGACGACGAGCACAATGCCGTGGGTCTCCTGCACTGGGAAATGAGGCAGGCCGGCGGGATTGTCATCGAGGCAGGTGACCGCCACCGCATTCCCGCCGGAGGCGCGCTCGCGGTGGATCGCGAGGCATTTGCGGATGCGGTGACTTCAAGGCTGCTGTCGCACGCGAATGTCACGCTCGAAACAGGAGAGATCACCAGCCTGCCCGAAGACGGCCAATGGATCTTCGCGACCGGCCCACTCACTTCAAGCGCTCTCGGCAATGCGCTGCAGGCGGAAAGCGGCGAAGAGAGCCTGGCGTTCTTTGATGCCATAGCTCCGATCGTCTACGCGGACAGCGTGGACATGTCCGTTGCCTGGGAGCAATCGCGCTACGACAAGGGCGAGACGGAAGACGAGCGCAAGGCCTACATCAACTGTCCGATGACGCAAGACGAGTACGAAGCCTTCGTGGATGCCCTGCTTCATGCCGAAAAGACGGAATTCCGAGACGGGGAAACGGCGCGGTATTTTGACGGCTGCCTGCCAATCGAAGTGATGGCCGAACGCGGACGCGAAACCCTCCGCCATGGCCCGATGAAGCCGGTCGGATTGACCAACGCGCATGTACCGGATCAAAGGCCCTACGCCGTCGTTCAGCTCAGACGCGACAACAAGCTCGGAACGCTGTTCAACATCGTCGGCTTCCAGACGAAGATGAAGTACGGCGCACAAGTTAGTGTTTTCAAAATGATTCCTGGATTGAAAAGTGCCAGATTTGCTCGCCTTGGCGGCATTCACAGGAACACGTTCATCAATTCCCCCCGACTGCTCGACGAACAGATGCGTCTTCGTTCCAAGCCGCACATCCGGTTTGCGGGGCAAATCACCGGAGTCGAAGGCTACGTGGAATCCGCGGCAATGGGTCTGATGGCAGGTTGCATGGCGGCCGCGACGATGACTGGTCGGTCAATTCCGCCCGCACCGCCTACCACGGCCACCGGTGCACTCGTCAATCATGTCACCGGCGGCGCCGATGCACGCACCTTTCAACCGATGAACGTCAATTTCGGCCTGTTCCCGCCCATTGTTGCCCGGGGGGGTCGACGCGGACGGCGCGACCGATACAAGGCATACACCGACCGCGCAAAGCGGGACTGGACGTCCTGGTTGGCGACAAGCGGTCTTGATGCTGCCGACTCGACACTCGTTCAGCCTTGACCGTTTGAAACGGGCTCCTGCCAAGCCGATCCATGACAGGGCCGGCGCCCGCGAACACGCCCTGGAACGTTGCAATCATCGCGGCGATGCCGCCTCGTGAAGTGTACATCGCGCCGTTCCCTGGCGGCGGCGCCATCATGAAGCTCACGCAGCCCGCGATCCGCAACATCGGCATCGATCTCGATTGCCGCGCCACCCTATGGCTCCACGTCCTGACAGACGGATCCCCGGCCCTGAAGGTCCTGCACCGGAAGCCCGGCAGGTGTGGTGGTTCAAGGCAAGGGTCGTCTGGGGAGCCGGCTTCGTTCGGTCCAGGGTGTCCAGCGAGGCCGCCAGGTGCGGCGCGGCCGCCCGAAGCCCTCTTTCCTGCACATTCACCCGGAGCCCACGATCAAGGTTCCAGGTCATGTCGTTTCCCGACGTTCGGGGCGCCTCCATGCCGACCGCGCCCACACCAAGGTGGTCATGGGCACGACCGACTGATAACCTGCCGGATGTGCCTCTTGTACCGGGCATGAAACCCAAGTCCGACCTGATGCCATCGAATTTTGCTGCACAAGACGAGTCCAACTCCCCCACGGGTATGCGCGGAAGTGCCCGTCTGAGCTATCACATCAAGGTCGGGTGGAAGGAACCCACGGCCATCATCGGCGCGTTGATGGTCGTGCTCTTCGCGTACCTGGTGATTGTCCCGATCGTCACCCTTCTGCACGACGCAGTCGAAGTGCAGTTCGGCGATGCACGACGAGCGAATGCCGAGGTTGGCGCCTGGACACTCTACTACCTGAACAGAACCCTTGCGTCGCCAATTGCCCAAGTCCTGTTCTGGGAACCGCTTGCGCACACGCTGTCAGTCGCGACCGGGGTCATACTGGTTTCCCTTTCCCTGGGCGTCCCGCTTGCATGGCTGCTGAGTCGTTCGGACATGTTCGGACGACGATGGTTTGCCACTGCCTTGATCGTGCCATACATGCTGCCTTCCTGGACGTTTGCACTTGCGTGGCGCACCTTGTTCCGCAATCGAACGGTTGGCGGACAGCAGGGCTGGCTTGAAAGCCTCGGATTCACGCCTCCGGACTGGCTGGCATACGGCCAGGTTCCGATCACGATCATTCTTGCGTTGCACTATACGCCGTTCGTCATCTTGCTCTTCGGCAATGCCCTGAGAAGCTTCGACTCCCAGTTGGAGGAAAGCGCACGCATTCTGGGCGCGAAGCCGGGGACCGTGGCAATGCAGATAATTTTCCCGCTCATGCTGCCCGCTCTTTTGTCGGCCACCATCCTGATTTTTGCAAAGTGCATTGGCGAGTTCGGGGTAAACTACATCTTGGGTTTGCCGGTCGACTACAATGTGCTTGCGACGTCGCTTTACCGCAGCATCTCGTCCCGCCAAAGCGGTGTCGCGGCGGTCTTGGCCGGGGCGATCATGTTGATCGGCATCATTTCCCTACTGGTCGATGCACGCCTTGTCCGTGAATCCCGCAGGTTCGTGACCGTCGGGGGCAAGGGCGCGATGAGTCGCAAGTCTCCGTTGGGGATCTACAGATTGCCGGCGACCGTCTTCGCAGCACTGATCTTCCTGATTTCCGTGGGTTTCCCGCTGCTCGTGCTGGTGCTTTCCACCATCATGAAGGTGCCGGCCGACTTTTCCATGGAAAACTTCACGCTGGACTATTGGATTGGCCGGAATCTCGAAACGGTCGCCTTGCGGACCGGCATTCTCCTGACGCCGGATCTTTGGATGGCGGCATGGAACACGCTTCGAATTGTCGGATTCGCATCGTTATGTTCCGGCCTCCTGGGATTGCTCGTCGGCTACGTGGTTGTAAGATCACGGGTCCGCTGGATATCCAGCTTCCTTCGACATGTGACTTTCTTTCCCTATCTTGTGCCCGGAATCGCGTTCGCGGTCGCATACCTGTCATTGTTTGCCGTCCAGCGCGGGCCGATTCCTGCACTTTACGGCACCGGCCTGATCCTTGTTCTGGCATTGATCGCGGACCAGATGCCCTACTCTTCGAGGGCAGGGATATCCGCGATGATGCAGCTGGGAAAGGATCCCGAAGAAGCGGCGCAAATGACCGGCGCAGGCTGGCTGCGACGCATGACGAGCGTCGTGCTTCCAATCCAGAAAGGCGCGCTCGTCACGGGCACGCTGCTGCCCTTCATTTCGGGAATCAAGGGGTTGAGCTTGTTCGTGGTCTTGGCGGTGCCCACTACCGACGTGTTGACGACGTATTCCCTGCGTCTGATCGACAACAACTACACTCAAGCCGCAAATGCAGTTGTGCTGATCATTGCGGCCATGGCCTATTTCGGGACACTGGCGGTGCAAAACGTGACCAAGACGAATCTCGCCGACGGACTGGGAGGATAGATTGCCCACCATCACGCTCAGCCATGTCAGCAAGTCGTACGACAGCCAGGCCCCGGCGATATCGGATCTCGACCTTGAGGTCCGCGACGGCGAGTTCATGTGCTTGCTCGGGCCTTCGGGTTGCGGAAAATCCACCACGCTGCGGGTGATCGCGGGGCTGGAAAACCTCAGCGCCGGGGAAATCATGATCGGCGGCCGGGTACTGGATTCACGTGACCAGGGCATCTTCGTTCCGCCAGAACACCGTGGTGCGGGACTGGTCTTTCAGAGCTACGCGCTATGGCCGCATCTCACTGTCGAGCGGAATGTCAGTTTTGGCCTGCGCTTGCGCAAGGTTCCGGCAGAAGAACGGGAAGCGCGCGCCGGATTCGTCATGGCGACGCTGGACATCGAGCAGTTCCGGGATCGATATCCGTCGCAACTGTCCGGCGGTCAGCAGCAACGGGTTGCCCTCGCCCGGATGTTGGTCATCGAACCTGACGTCCTCTTGCTGGATGAACCATTGTCGAATCTGGATTCCAGGCTTCGCCTGAAGATGCGCACGGAACTGAAGCGAATTCACGGAGAATTCGGCACGACCATCGTCTTCGTGACCCATGACCAGTGGGAAGCGATGACGCTCTCGACACGCATTGCCGTGATGAACGAAGGTTCCTTGCAGCAGGTGGGCACACCTGACGAGATCTACAACTCTCCTGCGAATCTCTTCGTCGCGGAATTTGTCGGCAATCCGCCGATAAACATGGTGCCGGTGACCAACGGCGAAGACACGGACTTGTCTCCGACATTGGGCGAATACGTGGCCAGATCCTTCCCCGGAATCGGCAACGTAGGCTCCGTCGGTCTTCGTCCGGAAACAATCCGGCTCTCGGTGAGCAAACCATCGGACAACTCCCGTTGCCTGACAAGTCTTGCAAGAGTTGCAGGGATCCTTCCGACAGGCGGGAACTGGATCGTCGAGTTGGACAAGGGGGGGGCACCGCTCTTCGTGTCGACAAACGTATCGCCTGAATTCAACGCAGGAGAAATGCTGTATTTTCAGGTGGATCGATCCCGGATGCACTTGTTCGACCTTGACGGGATGCGCATTCCACATGAGAATGGCTGACCGAGCAGGCCACCTTGCCGAAAGAGAACCGCGGAATTCGTGACGACCGGTCGAGGCAATGTGCGACGAGGCGTCCACCCGAATTTGCAACAAGACAATATGGGAGTGCCTGAAATGTCCAGACTATTGAACGGTTTCATTGGTTCGGTTGCCCTCCTGGCGCTCGCTGCACCGCTGTCGGCGGAGGACTTCGATCTGGATGCATTGATCGAAGCCGCCCGTGGCGAGGAAGCGATAACGGCCTATGCTAGCACCGGGAAAATCAAGACGTCAGCCGAGGCATTCACGGAAAAGTACGGGATCGAAGTCGTCGGTTCCAAGGTGCCTTCATCGGCCCAGATCGAAATGGTCATAAGGGAAGCGCAATCAGGAAACGTCGTGGGCGACGTGATCGTGTCCGCGGACGCGGCGGCAACGCTGGCTGAAGTCGTCCCGAGCGGAATCGTGATGAGCTGGGTGCCTCCTGACCTGGCGGACACGATTCCGGAAGATTCCAGGGATCCACTGGTCGTTTACCGGGATCCTGCAGTCTGGACGTACAACAGCGAAAGGTACGGCAGTTGTCCGGTGGACAACATCTGGGCACTTACGGACCCCGAATGGAACCGCAAGGTGGCCTTGAGCGATCCACTCAACAAGCCGGGTTATCTTGACTGGTTCAACCAGATGGAGACCCATTGGGATCAGTCGGTCGCAGACGCATACGAGATGCACTACGGCAAGGCGTTGGACACTGGTTCCCAGAGCGCGACCGCGAGCTGGGTCCAGGCCTTCGCTTCCAATTCGCCGCTCCTGACCGACTCTGATTCCGCCGCGTCCGAGGCCATTGGCACGCCGGGCCAGGACGAGCCTTTCATGGGGCTGATTTCCACCGCAAAGTACCGTGACACGCTCTCTGGCAAGCTCGCCATGAAGATCTGCGAGGACATCAAGCCCTACATCGGCTACGCCAACCCGAATTTCGGGCTGATCGCCGTCGGCACAAAGAGCCCCAATTTGGCCAAGCTGTTTCTGCGTTTCATGATGACGGAGGAAGGCGTCTCGCCCATGACCAGGGACGGCAAGGTGTCAGGAAACAGTGCTGTGCCGCGACACCCCGAGGAACCATCCGGCGTAAACCCGGTCTCCGACCGTTTGACTCCGCACAATGCTGCCACGGGACATGACGACTTCGACAAGCGGCAGGATTGGCAGGATTTCTGGCGGTTGAGCTACAAGCGGTAACGCAGTTGGCGACCGGTTCAGGCGTTGTTTGCGATGCCTCGTCCGGGGTCAGGACCGGTGAAGTGACAGCCGATTGCCGGTGGCCGTCGGAACCGGGCTTGCCGCGGAGCGTCGGCGTTCCGGACAGAAGCGCTTCGGCCGATGCCGGGTGCTGACGGCGGAATCGCGGAGCGGGCGGGCATGACTTCCTGTTTCGATCATTCGGAATGGCGAAGTCAACCGCTCCGCACCGGGCATGAATCGGAAGCCGTGAACCCGCGTTGAATGCGGGGCACGTGTCGTGCGCTTGAAAGGTCATGAATGTTCAAGAACGATGAATCCGGCCCCGGTCCGACCGGCGATCTTGCCTTCAGGCACGAGGTCATCAGCCTGATCGAGACTGGATTGGGGCCGGACAAGTGTAGCATCTACATTGGCGGGACGGCAGCCGCGAGGGATCTCGGGCTGTTGCGAAAGCATGACATCGCGATCGTCGTCAACTGCGCGATCAACCTGGACATCAACTATGTCTCGGATCCGGTCGAGTCCGCGGACGGAATCAGGTTTTCCCATGGCGTTGGGCCGGTGCGCGTGTTCAAGCTCGGACTGGTGGACGGACACGGGAATTCCGAAGGCATGATGTTTGCAGCCTATCTCCTGCTTGATGGCGCCATTCGCCAGATCATTCCGGAAAGGCCCAGCTATCCTCGACGTGCCAAGGGGAATGTACTTGTCCATTGCCGTGGCGGCCGGAGCCGGTCGACCGCACTTGTCGCGCTCTACCTCCATCTGAACCGGCCGGGGATGTTCCCGACCCTGGATCATGCATTGGCGCACGTCCGGAACAAGCGAGGCCTGCATCCCGATGAGTGGGAAACCGCGCCGAAACCGATGCTCTTGGAGTCGGCGCGAACGGCTGCCGAAATGGCAAGAAGGTTGAGGCAACCGTCCGGAACAATCTGACCTGGGCCTGTCCGGTCCCGTCAGCATAGTCCGAAAGCCGACAACTGGGCGGTGGCAACAGCGACAAGGGACGCTTCGCGTGAATGCAGGACGTGCCGATGGAGAAGCTTGCGAGCGCCTGGGCCCGAATGCTCATGTGAACCTGATCTGGGCAAAAGGCGCGTCATGTCCGGCACCTGGGACTTCGGGTTCCCAGGACAACTGTTGCCCGTTCAACGCGATGGGGCCGCTTCGCTCCTGAGATTTCTCCTCTTCGTCTGGCTTCAACACCCAATGCCTGCACATCGGGCATCCAACCGTTCATGGTCGTTGCCCGAGCAGGCAGCGGGCTGGATTCCCGACCATGGTTCATGTAGCCTGCCCGAATGAACAAACGCCCTGAAGACGATCTCTGGACGCCCCATACTGTCGAGGAAACCCGGGACATTTACCGCAGATGGGCCAAGGAGTACGACAGCGACGTCTTGGGCTGGGGCTACGCCACCCCGACAAGGGTGGCGCGCGCCCTCCGCACCGCTGGCGCGGACGTGAATCAACCGGTTCTCGACTTCGGATGCGGCACCGGACTGTCAGGGCAGGCCTTGGCTGCGGAGGGCTTCAGCCTGGTCGACGGCACGGACATCTCCCCGGAAATGCTTGCCAAGGCCACGGAGCGGGACCTTTACCGGTCAGTTTGGCTGACCCAGCCAGGACAATGCGATGAAGTCCAGCCTGGCGACTACGCCGGAATCGTGGCTGCCGGCGTGGTCAGCATGGGCGCTGCTCCGCCGGAGACGCTTGCTCTCCTGGTTACCTTGCTGGCTCCCGGCAACCTCCTCGCATTTTCCTACAATGACGCGACCTTGGCGGATGGCGGCTACATGGATGCCCTGGATTCGGCCTGCAAGATCGACGGCATGGCTCTCGTGTTCGAGGAGCACGGTCCGCACCTGCCAGAGATGAAAGTCGAGTCCACTGTCTACGTTCTGCAACAGACGTGAGAACGCGATTTGCTCCTTCACCGACCGGGCCGTTGCACCTCGGCCACGCCTACTCCGCCCTGCGGGCCCACGACCTTGCCAAGGATGCCGGCGGAAAGTTCATCCTGCGAATAGAGGACATCGATCAGGGACGGTCCCGCGAGGAATGGGAAGCGCTGATCCACGAAGACCTGCGCTGGCTAGGCCTGTCGTGGGAAACTCCGGTGCTCCGCCAGTCTGAGCGGCGGGCCGCGTATCGCACGGCCCTCGACAGTCTTTGGCAAAGGGGCTTCCTGTATGTCTGCACCTGCAACCGCCGCGACGTTCTTGCGGCCGCTTCGGCTCCGAATGAAGGTGAGCCGCTCGTCGGGCCCGACGGCATCGTGTATCCGGGCACTTGCCGTTCGAAACCGAGGACGCTCTCGCGCCTGCCCGATGGCGTTGCGCTGCGCCTTGACATGTCTTCGGCACTGAAGCGGCTCGGGGCGGAGCGATCCGGTCTCGGTGCTTCGGCACCCGACGGAGGCAGGTTTCAGGCGTTTCAGGAGACTGGGCGTGGTCCGAACGGCGAGACCGGGACCATTCACTCGTCATATGGACACCTCCTGAACAACATCGGAGACGTGGTCCTTGCCAGGCGGGACTTTGGCACATCCTATCACTTGTCTGTCGTGGTCGACGACGCGTTTCAGGACATCACTCACGTCGTGCGCGGCGAAGACCTGTTCGAGGCAACATTGATCCATGTTTTGCTCCAGCACCTTCTCGGACTTGAAGTGCCGGCCTACTTGCATCATCGATTGTTGCGGGACGATTGCGGCAACAGGTTGGCGAAGCGCCACGACTCAATGGCGATCCGATCCTACCGGGAGGCCGGAGCCACTCCGGCCGACATCCGCGATCTTGTAGGCCTCTGATGGCTCTGGGGACCTGCCGCAAACGGCTGCGGCATCACTGGATCAGGCCTGCGCCACCTCGGGCGCCATGAGCTCCACTTCCTCGCCCCGGCGGACCGCGGTGTAGAAGCAGCTCTTCCGCCCCGTATGGCAAGCCGGTCCCTTCTGGCGAACAAGCAACAGCAGGCAATCGCGATCGCAGTCGACCCGGAAGTCGACCAGCGCCTGCGTGTTGCTGGAGGTCTCTCCCTTGACCCAAAGCTCCTGCCGTGACCGTGACCAGTACGTAACTTTGCCTGTCGCAAGGGTTCTTGCAACGGCCTCTGCATTCATCCAGGCCATCATCAGAACCTGCCCCGTCCGATCATCCTGAGTGACAGCCGGGATCAAGCCCTTGTCGTTGAATTCCAGGCTTGCGGGATCAAAGGTCATGCGCCAATCCTTTTGACAACTAGCCGCAGTTCCTAGATATGGCGGGACACGCAAAGGGAAGCAATGGCGGACAGCGATCTCATAAAGCTCTATTCAGGCAGGATCCTTGAACTTGCTTCGGACATTCCGCTGACCGAGCGTCTGGAAGCCCCTGACAGCACGGTGCGGAAACGTTCACCGCTTTGCGGATCTACCGTCACCGTGGATGTCGCGCTGGCGGATGGCCGGATCTCGGCATTCGGCCAAGACGTCAAGGCTTGCGCGCTGGGACAGGCTTCGGCATCGATTCTGGCGCGCAACGTCATCGGGCTCGCGCGAGAGGACGTGGAGCGAGCTCGCGACCAGCTTCGCACGATGCTCACGGACGGAGGCGCGGTTCCTGATGCCCCGTTTCAGGAATTCGAGGTGCTTGCGCCTGCCGCGGAGTTCCGAAACAGGCATACGTCAATTCTTCTTTCGCTCGATGCCACGGCGGACGCCGTGGCCGAAGCCGAGACCGCGGCCTGCGCCTAGCTTGCCGCCGTCGCAAAAGCGACGGATCATCTTGAACTTCTGCCGCGGGACCGCGGCGATCGTGGACGTCACGCAATCCGCAAGGTGTCAGTAAAGGGGCAGCGGCCCCGAATCGCTCCTGTACGTCGGATGTGGCTGCAGGCGATGACGCGGCACCGACAGGAGTGTCTCGGCAGAGGCGAAGATCATCCGTGTCCGGCTCCCGGACGAAGAACAGGCGGATCTTCGGCCGATCTGGCGCCGCATCGGGAACGGCGCTGGACGCAATCCAGCAACCATCATCAGCACCGGAAGGACATGCATCTGAGCCAGGCGGCTACATGCCGTTGCGGGGCAAGCAACGCGATTCGGACACGGGCATTTGGAGCGAATGCGCTTCGTGATTGTTTGTCACAAAAACATCACCAAACCGTCATACGAGGTACGCGAAACGTCTTCAGTTTCGGCGCAAGGCCGCGGGGGCGGTCTAGGCCGAACTCTCAGGAGAATCTCATGAAGACCATCATTCTGGCCGCCTCCGTTCTGGCGATCGCAGCCGTTGCCTCGACGACGGCCTCTGCGCGTGACGCGATTCGCATCGTCGGCTCGTCAACCGTTTTCCCGTACACCCAGGCGGTCGCCGAGCAGTTCGCCAACATTACCGGAGCGCCTTCGCCCGTCGTTGAATCGACCGGCACCGGCGGCGGCATGAAAATTTTCTGTGCCGGCATTGGCGAGAACACCGCTGACATTGCGGGCGCTTCCCGGGCAATGAAGGCCTCTGAATACGAGCTGTGCCTTTCGAACGGCGTGACCGACATCACCGAAGCCTTGATCGGCTTCGATGGCCTCTCCATTGCCATCTCGCGTGCGAACGGCTTTGCCTGGGACTTGAGGCTCAGTGAAGTCTACCAGGCACTTGCCGCCCAGGTTCCCGTTAACGGTGAATGGGTCGACAACCCCTACACGACCTGGAACCAGATCAACCCTGATCTGCCGGCCGTCGAGATCCTCGCCTACGGCCCGCCACCGACTTCAGGCACCCGTGATGCATTCGTTGAACTTGCGATGCATGCGGGCTGCGAAGAGCTCGAGCACGTCCAATATGGTGACTTCGACGGCGATTGGGTCGAAGAGAATTGCTCGCGCATGCGCACCGACGGACCTTTCGTGGAAGCGGGCGAAAACGACAACTTGATCGTGCAGCGCCTGGAAGCCGACCCGCACGCCGTGGGCATCTTCGGCTACTCGTTCCTGTTCGAGAATCTCGACAGGCTGAAAGCGGTGTTGATTGAAGGTGTCGAGCCGAACTCGAACACGATCTCCGACAAGTCCTATCCGGTATCGCGCCCGCTCTTTTTCTACGTCAAGAACGCGCATCGAGGAGTCATTCCCTACCTCAACGAGTTCCTGGAGGAGTACATGTCGAACGACGCGCTCGAGCAGGGAGGCTACCTTTCCGAACGCGGGCTGGTGTCGCTTGCTGACGATCTCCTGATGGAACTGCAGGACGCAGTTCTGAACGGCACGAACATGGAGCCCAAGCCGTAGGGCTCAGGCTCACAGGAAAACAGGGGCTGCCCGACGGCATCGTTGGGCAACCCGTCCATTTGAGCCTGAGGGGCAGATGACAACCTTCACATTTGCTGTGCTTCTTTGCGTCAGCACCCTCGGTTACTTGCTGAACAGGCAGGCCGCGACGAAGTTGCGGGCGAACGGAACAACGTTGCACTCCGTTCCAGGTTACCATGGACTCTACTCCCTTTTTTCCGCGGTGGTGCCCGTTGCCGCCCTCATCGTGCTTTGGCTCGTGCTTCAGGGACCGCTGATTGATCGCTTCACGATGTCGGGGCTGCCAGCAGGCAGCCTCGACGAGTTCGACTCTGGCGGCCGGCAGCTCATTCTCACCGAGATAAAGTCCATCTCTCGCGGCAGGATCTTTGGCAATCCCGAGGCATGGAAGGTCGATGCAGCAGATCGACACGTCCGGACGCACGTGGTTTCAGGTTGGCTGCTGCTCGGGATCGTGATTGTCGCTTCGCTAGGAATCGTGGGATTCGCCCGCACCCGCGTCGCTGCCGATTTCCGTGCACGGCACGGTGTCGAGCGCATCACGTCCGGCCTTATGCTCTTCTGCTCGACAGTCGCGATTTTCACGACACTCGGCATCATTGCCGCCCTTCTTTTCGAGTCGATCCGGTTCTTCGAGCGGGTGCCGATCGCGGAGTTCTTCTTTGGCCTGAACTGGGAGCCGCAGATTCCGCTGCGTGACGACCAGATCGCAGCCAAAGGGGCGTTCGGCTGGATCCCGGTCTTCCTCGGCTCGCTGGTCATCACCGCCGTGGCACTGTTCCTTGCCGTTCCGGTCGGCCTCCTTTCGGCAATCTACCTCAACGAGTTTGCACCTTCCCGTCTTCGCGCCATTGCCAAACCGGTGCTGGAGATCCTCGCTGGCGTTCCGACGGTCGTCTATGGCTTCTTTGCTGTCCTAGTGGTTGCACCGGCGATACGCAGCTTCGGCGCAACTCTGGGAATCCCCGTATCGCCCAATGCTGCACTTGCGGCGGGATGCGTGATGGGCATCATGCTCATTCCGTTCATCTCGTCATTTTCCGACGATGCGCTTTCGGCGGTGCCGAAATCCTTGCGCGACGGAGCGCTTGCCCTCGGCGCAACCCGAGCGGAAACCGTCTTGAACGTGCTCTTCCCCGCCGCAATTCCGGGGATCGTCGGCGGGATCCTCCTCGCGATCAGTCGCGCGATCGGAGAAACCATGATCGTTGTCATGGCGGCTGGCCTGATCGCGTCACTCACGATCAACCCGCTGGACAGCGTGACCACAGTTACGGTTCAGATCGTGACGCTTCTGACCGGCGACACGGCCTTCGACAATCCCAAGACGCTTGCGGCATTCGCACTTGGCATGATGCTCTTCGTCGTGACCCTCGTCATAAACGTCTTTGCCCTGCGCATCGTGCGCAAGTACCGCGAAGCCTACGAGTGAGGTCTCCACATGGCTGATGCAACCGCAGGAACCGATCCGAGCCCGAAGGCGGGCTCCACCGCAGATGCCGTTCGCGCAAGCCTTGCGCGTCGGAACCGGAAGCAGCGGGCTGTGCAAGTGCTCGGGCTCGGGGCGATCTGCTTCGCGTTTCTCATGCTTTTCATTCTCGTCGCGTCGCTGGTCTCGTCCGGATATCATGCTTTCACGCAAACCCACGTCACGCTTGAAATATTCGTTGATCCCGAAGAAGTCCCTTTGGAACGGCTGCCGCGGGGCGGATTTGATGATGTGCTCGAGGCGTCCTTGGCGTCAGTGCTCGAAGGTGTCGACCCCAATGACCGGGCAGCCATGCGCGCTCTCAGCGGTCTGCTGAGCAACGGAGCGCAATTCAGGTTGCGGGACCGGGTTGTCGAAGATCCGGATCTTGTCGGACAGACCATTGCCATGACCGTGCCGGTTTCGGATCCCTACGATCAACTCAACAAAGGCCTGGTCGATCGTGAAACCCCCGAACAGTACCGCAGGTTAAAAGACTTCGAGATCGCCTGGTTCGACCAGCTCATGGCAAAGGAGGCGATCAGCAAGCCGTTGAACACTGGCCTCATTGCCAATGCGGACAGCCGGTTTCCCGAACTCGCCGGCCTCAAGGGGGCGCTGATCGGATCGTTCTGGGCGCTCTTTGTCTGCTTCGTGATTTCGTTTCCGCTCGGCATTGGGGCAGCAATCTACCTCGAGGAGTTCGCGCCAAAGAACAAGTTCAGCGACATTGTCGAAGTGAACATCAACAACCTGGCCGCCGTGCCGTCGGTGGTCTTCGGACTCTTGGCGCTCGCGGTCTTCATTGGATGGTTTGGGATGCCTCGCTCGGCACCGCTCGTCGGTGGCATGACACTTGCGCTCATGACGATGCCGACGATCATCATCGCGACGCGCGCCGCGCTCAAGGCCGTGCCGCCGTCCATTCGGGAAGCGGCGCTTGGCGTTGGTGCGTCCAGACACCAGGTGGTCTTTGACCACGTTCTTCCGCTGGCCATGCCCGGGATCCTGACGGGCACGATCATCGGCCTTGCGCAGGCCTTGGGTGAAACGGCACCGCTCCTGCTCATCGGGATGAACGCATTCATTACCTCGGCGCCTTCAGGTCCCTTTGACAGCGCGACAGCACTGCCGACACAGATCTTCATCTGGGCTGACAGCCCGGAGCGCGGCTTCGTGAGCAGGACTTCGGCCGCGATTCTCGTCCTGCTTGGATTCCTGATCACGATGAACGCGATGTCGATCTATTTGCGCAACAAGTTCGAGCGGAGCTGGTAGCGCAAGGGCGGAGATCATGATGAATGACATGGGAAAAATCGAGCCGGACGCCGCAGCAGGCGACACCAAGATCCAGGCGCGGGACGTGCAGGTGTTCTACGGTGATGCACATGCGATCAAGGATGTGTCCGTCGACATTCTGGACAAGACCGTGACGGCATTCATCGGACCTTCGGGATGCGGGAAATCGACATTTCTCCGGTGTCTGAACCGCATGAACGACACGATCGACATTGCGCGGGTCGAAGGCAGCATACACATCGATGGCAACGACATCTACGATCCCAGCATCGACCCCGTTCAGTTGCGAGCGAAGGTCGGCATGGTCTTCCAGAAACCCAACCCATTCCCCAAGTCGATCTATGACAACATCGCGTACGGCCCGCGCATTCACGGCCTCGCAAGGACCAAGGCCGAGTTGGACGAGATCGTGGAAAAATCCCTTCGGCGCGGCGCTATCTGGGACGAAGTGAAGGACCGGCTGCGTGAACCTGGGACCGGGCTTTCGGGCGGCCAGCAGCAAAGGCTCTGCATTGCACGCGCCGTGGCAACCGAGCCCGAAGTCCTGTTGATGGACGAGCCTTGTTCAGCGCTTGACCCGATTGCGACGGCGCAAGTCGAAGATCTTGTCGACGAGCTGAGGCGAAGCTACTCAGTGGTCATTGTCACGCACTCGATGCAACAAGCGGCTCGAGTCAGCCAGAAGACGGCTTTTTTCCATCTTGGCAATCTGGTCGAATATCGAGAAACCGGACAGATCTTCACGAACCCGGAAGATCCCCGCACGGAATCCTACATCACCGGGAGGATCGGATGACCAGGAAAACTCAGGCGGTTCAGGGCCAATGCCTGCCTTCTTGCGACGCTGCGCGACCGAATCGCTCAGGCCAAATGGATCCCGGCGGAGTCAGCCCTCAAACCAGTTTGCACCGGTGCTTGACCCAACTTCCAGACATGGCTTTGCTGCCTGAATTCTCGCTTGCAAGAATTCAAGACGGCATCTGATTGCAGCTAATTTCGACAACTCTTGCATTTTCATCCCGTGGGCGCCTGTGACGACCCATGCACGCCCGTTGCAGGAACACCACCGTTCGAGTTGGCGGGACGTGATGTGATTCTGGATTCGGCACCACGCCATCGCCCGGCGTGACGGACACCGGTGACTTCGAGGCGGATTCCGGCGAGATGACGCGCGGGGTGCTGCAAGCCGCAGAAGCGGCCGACAGACCCGTAGCGCTGTTCGTGGATGAAGTGCAGTACCCAAGGCCGGAAGAGCTCGCCTCCGTCGTGGTTGCCTGCCACGACGCTGCCCGGCGCGGACTGCCGTTCACTTTCTTCGGTGCCGGCCTGACCCAGGTCGCCAGGTTGGCGAGGGACGCGAAATCCTATGCAGAATGGCTGTTCGAATTCCCGGAAGCGGGCTCATTGACCGACGGAGAAGCATCAATCGCGCTTCTTCGCCCAGCCACCGAAGAAGGCGTTCAGTTCGACAACAGCGCGATCCAGCGAATCCTGAAAGAGTCGCGAAGCAATCCATATCTCTTAAAGGAATGGGGATCGCACGTTTGGCGGGCAGCAGGCAGCCTGCCAATTTCCGAATCGGATGTAACGCGATGCAAGGCCGGTCTGACAGGTCATCTTGACTGCTAGTTCTTTCGTGTTCGCTTTGGTCGATGCAAGCCGCTTCAACAAGAATAATTGCATGTCATGGCCGAACTTGGCCCGGAGTCGCATTCGACGGGTGGCGCCGGGGCAATACTGGAATGCGAGCCGAACCAGGTTGCGGCAACCCGTGCACAGCTGCCATCGCATTGCATGTTCTACAGCCAACGGCGCTAAAAAAGTGCGTTTGCCGTCCCGATGTACGACGAATTCATGAAACGGCAGATGCCAATGCTTGACGTGCACTTGCCAAAGGAGCGATCCCGCACAGTCATCCAAAAGGAACGACTTGCCGTTCATGGGTCGACCGTCTCCAAGGAGGCCGTCTGGAACGGGGGCGATGTCCTGCGATGCCAGGATCATCCCGTTGGCCGCCGCCCCGATGTGCAGTCCGAACCGAGACCGCCGGTCGCGCTGACCACGGATGGCGCGATTGCAATGTGATGTGCAACCATGGTCACCTAACCTGGACCGGAAGTGCCGCCGCCGGATTCCTTCCTTATGTCTCGCAGGATGCGGTTCTGCTCCTTTGGCGGAAAGACGCCAGCAAAAAGATGCGCGTGCCGAAGCTCTCGACCTTGCGTTCCGGGCGCGAGAAGAGCCCTCCTCAAGTCTTCTGCATCCATCTCCAGCAATTCCTTCCAGCGTTGCGCGTGATGTTCGGACACCAGGCTCCGGGATCGCTTCAGGTCGAGAAGGGCCCGCGCCTTCGCGCGTATCCGGCAATCTTCCCGTGCGCACGACGCCATGCGGTCGAGAACAGTCCTGAGCCAGGCAAGACGCATGTCGTCCTTCCGGTCCTCATGGCGCATGTGAATCGAACTCCATGGCCTTCACCCATCTTGATGCATGGCCCCTAGCTCCCTCTGGATCACGCTCCATCGCGTCAATTCGCCTGGCTATCGTTGCCGGGTCGGCAAGTCCGGCTGCCACGGCCGCCTCGACCCAGGTTCTGTCCTTGTCACGAAACGCCATAAGCTTTGATGCACACAGGTCATGGATCTCCGGACAAATCGCGACGGCACCCTCGAGGAGTGGATGACCGTCGAGGACAAAGGCGCGCTCCTCCCATCCTTCGGGCAGGATTGCGGTCTCTTCGCCGATCCCGTCCGCATGGTATCCGAAGGTCGAGTGAAAATGCGACTCCGCACCCAGCGCGCCCTCGATCAGCTCCGACAGATCCGGTCGAGATCTAGGAAAGATGTCCACCTCCATAGACATCTTCATCGCGGCAGGCGCATCTGGATGTTGCGCAAGGACGGCCTGCGATCCGACGATCGTGAATTCCGTCTCTCCCGTGATCGCTTTCGCGGCTCGCAGCACGTGCGCCAGATGCTCCATTTCCATCGCTGTCTCTCCCGTTCCGGATCGTTCAGTTGCGCATCAAGAGCCAGGCCGGCCACTTTTGCCGTTGCAGGCATCTTGCAGGCTCGGATCTGTCAAGAACGTTCATCAGGATTGTTCGTGGCTGCTTTCTTGCCGCGGGCTGCAGGCGTCAAGAGCGCCCTCGGCCCCGTGCACACAATAGGCCTGTCCTGGCAGAGCGACAAGCTTGGACGTCAAAGCGCAAGAAAAAGGTCACAAGGGATCAGCGTTTGGATCGACGCATCGAGCACCTCCTCCCCGCCCGCATTGTCAGCCACCACCAATGAAATGGCTGAGACAAGCGTCTTGTCGGAGCCGACATCGCCTGAAAGGAGACAGTTCATCCGCTCGCAAGCGATCAGTTCGTTTGAATGCTGTCGCGGCTCACGTTCATGTTCGCCTTCGAGGGGTGTCAAAAAGTCTCACGGATCTCTGCCCAAAACTGCCTGCGGAATGGAGTGCGCCCTTTCGATTGGACAGTTCAGCCTGCACTTTTTGACCCATCCAGGGCGTTGATCTCCTCGAACTTGTTCGGACTCAGATATCCGAGCGCCGAATGCAGTCGGGTGGCGTTGTAGATGCCTTCAATGAAGTGTGGCAAGTCGGCTGCGACGTCCTCGAAGGTCTCGTAGTCGCCGACGTAGACCCTCTCGACCTTCAGGGTCTTCAGGAAGCTCTCGGCCTGTGCGTTGTCATAGGGATTGCCGCGCCGGCTCATGGACCCGACGAAGCCCCGTTGCTTCAGTATGCGCCGATGCCGGAGCGCCGCGTACTGGACGCCACGGTCGGTGTGACAGACGCAACCGGGCAAAGGCCGCCGGTGTTCGAAGGCTGCCGTGAGTGCCGCCGTGGTCAGGCGCACGTCAACGTGGCGGCCGAGTGCGTAGCCGACCACCTTTCGCGACCAGGCATCGAGGATGACGGCCAGGTAGGCGAAGCCATCTGCAATGGCGATGTAGGTGATGTCGCCGACCCAGAGCTGGTCCGGTCCGAGGACCTCGTAGTTCAACGCCACGTTCGGGTAGATCGGACTGTCGTGATCGCTGTCGGTCGTCACGGCGTACCGGCGTTTCTGCCGTGGATTCAGGCCGTTCTCGGCCATGATCCGCCGCACTTTCTTCGCGTTCACCCGCAGGCCGCGGTGCCGAAGCTCGGCTGTCACCCTTCGATAACCGTAGCCGTGGCAGGTCGACGTGATGTCCAGGATCTCGATGACGGCGGGGTCATCCGCGGGACCGTCGGGCTGGTGATAGTATGTAGAGCGCGGCAAGGTCATGAGGTCACACCCGCGTCCGATCGTGATGCAATCGGGCCGGTGATCACGGATCCAGACCCGTCTCTCTGCGACTGTCCGCGCACTCGAGCCCCCTTGGAAACTCGATCTCCAATGCCTGGCGGCCAACCAGCCGCTCCAAGGCCGCGATGCGTGCCTTGCGCTCGGACAGCAGGTCGGCCTCGACTGCGTCATCGTCGTAGGATCCGCGCTCGTACTTCTCGATCCAGATGCGGATGAGGCTGCGGCAAACATCATGACGTTCGCTCAGGGTCCGGAGCGCCTCTCCGTTCAGGTAGGCCTCGACCACCTCGCGTTTCTTCGCGGTGCTGTGTCTTCGGTGTCTCTTGGTCATGGAACCTCCTTACAGAAGGCCCCGGATGGGGGAAAATTGAATCTCCAAATTGCCCAACCGCAGGGGCGCACTCCAGAAGTTGGCGATCTTTCCTCGCGCTTCCGCCGGCGCGACCGGGGCGAACGCGGGAGTCACCCTGTGAGCAACGGGCAATTCGTCAATTGAGACGGCCCGCTCCAGGTGGCCGGAGTGAACGTCACGCCGCCCAAATGTCGATCGTCTCAAGTCCGGCCGCCCGCAGCGGTGCAATGCCACGCGTCGCCACCATCACTCCACTGGCTGTCGCCGTCGCAGCGATGTAGCCGTCCGAAATTGAATTCGCCAATCCCGCTGACCGAGCCCTCGCCATCAGCTCCGAACATGCCTGCGAAGCCACAAGGATAAAGGTCAGAACCCGCCCCGCGAATATCGGCAACACCTGCCCTTCCAAGTCGTTGCGCAGCCGGTCGCGACGACGCCCGACCGGCAGCCGCACACCGAAACGCAGCTCGGCAACAGTGATGGCGGAGAGACAGAAGGTTTCCAGCGTCTGCGCGTCGAGCCAATCAGCGACACGCGATTCCGGAACGGCACGCGGCGGCTCCGACACAACGTTCGCATCAACAAGGATCATTCGATATTGAAGGGCCGTGCGACGGACGCATCGCGCTGCGAGAATCCAGCAATCTCTTCCTCCGTCAGCCCTGTGCGCCATCCGACGGCCGTCAATAGAGACCCCGGCGCAGCGCGGCCTTTCCGGATGCACGACGTCCTTCAGGATGGCGTGCACCTCGGCTTCGATGCTGCGGCCGCGCAGGGCGCGATGCACCCGCCAGGTGTTCTCTTCCAGCTTTGAAGCATCGGCGGACGTACATCGCAATTCGATTTGCGCCAGGAATTGGCGCCGCGTGTTCGTGAAACTCGCTACAGCATCGCGAAAAAAAAGTGGCCCGCCGCATTCCTGGGAACGGCGGCGGGCAAGTGGCGCATCTGGCTTCGTGTCACTTGATTTATTCCGCAACGAGCGCAACATCGTCGCCCGTCGCCCGTCGCCCGTCGCCCGAAAACGGCCCAAGTTGCCGTGAAACGTGCATGGCATGAAGCCGAACACGCAAACGTCCATCAACGCGATGATCCGACTTGGATTTCGTCCTTTCCCCGCGTCGCGAAGTTCATGCCCGAATCATGGAAACAAAGCAAGAACAATTTTGGCCCTTGTCGGAGAAATGTTGCGTTCGTTGCTTCCTCGTGAGGCAGTCTTGGTATCAGGGCAGGAACCCCGCCGACGATGTCATCGTGCATCCAATTCGGGACAGGATGCGTGAACCGACACGCCAGACCGCAGGCAGGCGCATGTCAGAAAAGCCCAGACAGTGACAAGCCAACAAACGTAAGAAGCACAAGCGCTGCGCCCGCGGCGAAATCGCCGGGCAAGGTTGCTGCGTTGCGGGAAAACGTGTCTTTCAGTTCATTCATTTCGGCAACCTCCTGACATTCGCCTGCGATCGGCAGGCAACGCAATTGTTGCCTATTTGTTCTTCATTTTTGAACGAGTGTAAAGACCATTATACGAACATTCGTGGACAAAGCGTGCAAATAAGCCTTAACCCGCTGATATCATTCCGATTGTCTTGTCCTGCTCCTGCAACCAGAGCAGCGTTCGCACCGCTTCTCCACGCTGTGTCTTGAGTTCCGGGTCACGCGCCACGAGTTCCCTGGCATCACGATTCGCTGCAGAAAGCAGCGATCCATGGCATTCCCAATCGGCGACCCGGAATCGCGGAAGCCCGGATTGGGCCGTGCCAAGCACATCCCCCGCCCCGCGCATCGCGAGATCTTCTTCCGCAATCCGAAACCCGTCCTCCGTCGCGCGCAGGATTTCCAGGCGTCGCCGGGCGAATTCGGAAAGCGGGGAGCGATAGAGCAACAGGCATGACGACCGCTCTGCGCCGCGACCGACCCTGCCCCGCAATTGATGCAGCTGCGCAAGGCCAAAGGACTCCGCACCTTCAATCACCATGATCGAGGCATTCGGCACGTCGACTCCGACCTCGATGACTGTCGTTGCAACCAGAACTCGCGCATCCCCTGCAACGAAGGCCGCCATGGCAGCATCCCTTTCGCCAGGCGGCAACTGCCCATGAACAAGACCAACGGCTTGCTCACCCAGAACCGCGCGAAGTCGCAGGACGCGTTCTTCGGCGGCGGTCTGGGGCAGGGTGTCGCTTTCATCCACGAGTGGACAGACCCAATATGCCTGCCGACCTCTTTCCACCGCAGCCTTCAACTGCGCCTCCACTTTTTCGATCCGGTCGTCCGGCACGGCCGCTGTGGCCACGGGTGTCCGACCCGGCGGTTTCTCGTCCAGCACGGACATGTCCAAGTCGCCAAAATGGGTCAGGCTCAGGGATCGGGGGATGGGCGTGGCCGTCATCACCAGCACGTCGACCGTATCGCCCTTCTTTCCGAGTTCCATGCGCTGGGCCACGCCGAAACGGTGCTGCTCGTCGATGATCGCTACGCGAAGATCCCGGAATTCGACGTCTTTCTGGAACACGGCATGGGTTCCCAAGAGAATCTGGATTTTCCCGTTCCTGAGTGCGGCAAGCTTGCCCGCGCGCTCCTTGCCCTTGTCGCGCCCGGTGAGAACCTCAAGCGCCACGCGCGCGGCTTCGGCCAGCGGCTTCAGCGCCTCCAGGTGCTGGCGGGCCAGGATTTCGGTCGGCGACATGAGCACGCCCTGCCCTCCAGCTTCGACTGCCACCAGCAGGGACATGAACGCGACAAGCGTCTTGCCCGAGCCGACATCGCCCTGAAGCAGTCGGTTCATCCGCGCCGAAGCCGCCAAGTCTTCGGAAATTTCGCGCATTGCACGTTCCTGCGCGCCTGTGGGGCGGTATGGAAGCGCTTCAAGGACCCGTGCCTGGAACCGACCCGTTGCGGCTGACGACCGTCCTTTGCGGCTTCTGCGACGTGACCGGGCGAGCGAGAGAGTCACTTGGTGGGCAAGGAACTCATCATACGCAAGCCGCTGGCGTGCGGGCGCATTGGGCTCAATGTCTTTCGCCGAGTCCGGGACATGAACTCGCGTCACTGCATCATGCCACCCCGGCCAGCCCATGCTCTCCAGCAACGCCGGCTCCAGCCAGTCGTCGAGTTCAGGCGCCCGTTCAACCGCCGCAGCGACGGCCTTGGCCATGGCTTTCTGCGCAAGTCCTTGCGTCAGCGGGTACACGGGTTCGAACTTCGGCAACTGACGGGCCTCCTCCGGCGTGAGGACGTGGTCAGGGTGAACCATCTGCACCGCTCCAGCGAACAGTTCCGCCCTTCCCGAGATCACGCGACGCTCGCCTTGCGGGAGCTTCTTCTGCAGCCAATCGAGATTCGCGTGGAAGAAGACCAAGGGGAACTCCGCTTCGGAGTCCGACACGATTACGCGATAGGGCCGCCCCTTGGTCCGATTTGGCAGGTGCCGCAGCACCGTGACTTCGATCGTGACCGTTGCCGGCAGAGTCACGCCCGCCACGGAGGGCCGGCACCGCCGATCAACGCCGGCGTTCGGCAACGTGAAGAGCAGGTCCCTGGGCCTGCAGACTTCCATCTGCCCGAACACGCGCACGAGCTTCGGGCCAATGCCCGGCAGCGAATCAAGCGACGCAAAGAGCGGAAAGAGAACCTCCGGCCGACCGCTCATGCGTCGCCGATGAGGGCAAGCCAATCGTCCTCGTCAATCGTTTCGACTCCCAGTTCCGCAGCCTTCTTTACCTTTGATCCCGCGCCCGGCCCGGCCACGACCAGATCGGTCTTGGCGGAGACGGAACCTGAAACCCTTGCTCCAAGTCCTTCCGCCCGTGCCTTGGCTTCGTTGCGAGTCATCCTGTTCAGCGTTCCGGTGAAGACAATGGCCTTTCCGGCAACCGGACTGTCGGATGCCTGGGCCTCAGGCGGAACGATCTCCAGGTGCTTCACAAGACGTTCAACCGAGTCGCGCTCCGCTTCCTGGTCCATCGTCAGGACGAGAGATTGAACCAGGGTTCGGCCCACGCCATCGATGGACAGAAACTCCCTCCAGGCCGGACTCCCGTCCAGGGCGACTTGAGAGGAATCGTTCATGGCCGGCTCTTTGGCCGCGTCAATTGCAGCGGCGGCAAGAGAGGGCCAGTCGTTGAAATGGCGCGCGAGGTCCTTGGCCCCCGCTTCGCCGAGATGCCGGATGCCCAAGCCGAACAGAAACCGATGGAAGTCGATCCTCTTGCGATCGTTGATGGCAGCAAAGAGCTTTTCGGCAGACTTGTCTCCCCAGCCTTCCTGGTCCTTCAGCCGCCTCTCTCTTGAGCGGTCACGGTCCTCCAGCAGGAAGATGTCGGCCGGCTGGGCGATCCAGCCACGACCGTGGAAGTCCTCGACCTGCTTCGCCCCGAGTCCCTCGATGTCGAAAGCGCCGCGCGAAACGAAGTGCTTGAGCTTCTCGACAGCCTGCGCGCGGCACATCAGGCCTCCGGTGCATCGGCGCACGGCATCCCCTTCTTCCCGGATGGCCGGCGATCCGCATTCGGGACACTCTTTCGGAAACTCGTAAGTTCTTGCGCCCGCGGGTCTCTTTGAGAGATCAACGTCCGCCACCTTCGGGATCACGTCGCCTGCCCGGTAGATCTGGACCCGGTCGCCCGGCCGAATGTCCTTGCCGTCCCTGATCTTGCTGCCGCTCGCATCGCGCCCGGCGATGTAGTCCTCGTTGTGAAGGGTGGCGTTGGACACGACCACCCCGCCGACGGTGACCGGCTGCAACCGCGCCACCGGCGAAAGCGCACCGGTTCGCCCGACCTGGATGTCGATCGCTTCCAGCCGTGTCCAGGCAAGCTCTGCCGGGAACTTGTGAGCAATCGCCCACCGAGGCGTCGTCGAGCGGAACCCGAGCCGTGCCTGGAGGCCAAGATCGTTCACCTTGTAGACAACGCCGTCGATGTCGTAGCCGAGCGTGTCGCGCATTTCCTCGATCCGGCGGTAGTGCGCGACCAGGTCCGCGGTGCCGTTGCAGAGCTTCATGAGGGGGTTGGTCGCAAATCCCAGGTCTCGCAGCCGGTTGATCGCCCCTTCCTGCGTGTCCGCCAGCGCTTCGCTGACGCTGCCCCAGGCATAGGCGAAGAAGCTCACCGGCCGCCTGGCCGTGATCCGGGAATCCAGCTGCCTGAGCGACCCGGCCGCCGCGTTGCGCGGATTTGCAAATGTCTTGCCGTCCTGCGCGGCCTGGCGGGCGTTCAGCGCGGCGAAGTCCTCGTGACTCATGTAGACCTCGCCCCGAACCTCCAGCAGTGTCGGCGCCGACTTGATGCGTTCCGGAATATCGTGGATTGTCAAGGCATTGGCCGTGACATCTTCACCTATCGTGCCGTCCCCCCGCGTGGCTGCACGGCCCAGCCGCCCGTCCTCGTACCTCAAGGACAGCGACAGGCCATCAATCTTGGGTTCCGCGGTATAGGCGAGGGGTTTGGCGTCGGACATGCCCAGGAACTTCCGGACGGAACGGTCGAACTCCGCCACGCGGGATTCATCAAACGCGTTCTCCAGCGACAGCATCGGGATCGAATGCCGGACTTTCCGGAACCCGTCGGAGGGCGCGGCCCCCACTTGTTCGGAGGGAGAATCGATTCTCTTGAGATCCGGAAAGCGTTTCTCGATTTCGGCATTGCGGCGCTTGAGGGAATCGTAGTCTGCATCCGTGCGCACCGGTGCGTCCTCTTGGAAATACGCCTTGTTGTCGGCATGCAACTCCTTGGCCAAGCGAGCCAGTTCGACCTCGGCCTCCTCAGGGCTTAGTAGCGCTACGTCTTTCATTTCGAGCATTTCGGGCATTCTGTTGCGGGCCATCAACTCGGCAAGGTCCCCTTCATTCATCGTCCAGTCCTGACGCAAAGACAACCGGCGTCATCCGTGTCCAGAACGATCGCGAGGCGTGCCGCACGTCAAGTACCGTGGGTTCGATTGGGTATCCTTGACGACTTGGACAGAGATCAGGCGGGCAAATGCGTTCCAGGCTCAGGCCCGGCACCACTCCGCCGACTGCATTTCGCGAAGCCTGCTTGCGGTGCGTTCGAACTCGAATGCGCCGCTGCCCTCGACTTGAAGCCGCTCCGGTGCATTCGCCGCCGTAGCGATGAACCGGACACGCGCCTCGTAGAGCGCGTCGATCAAGGTCACGAAGCGGCGAGTCTCGTTGGCGTTCTCGGAACTGAAATAGGGAATCTCCTCGAGGATCAGGACACGAACCGCATCCGCAATAGCCAGGTAGTCCGCCGGGCCGAGCGGTTGGCTGCAAAGGTCCGGGAATCTCGCCCTTGCCACACCGCTTGCAAACTCGGGAATCTCGATCTTCCGGCCCTTCACCGAAAGCACGAGGGGTTCTGCGCGGCCTTGGAGGAAGTCGTTCCAAAGCCTTTCCACCGCGGCACGCGCTGATGCATCTGCAGGATGAAAGTAGACCTTTTCGCCTTCCAGCCTGTCCTGGCGATAGTCGTGGGGCGAGGCCAGCTCGATGACTGACAAGCGCGTCTCGATGAGATTGATGAACGGCAGGAACAGGGCACGATTGAGGCCGTCCTTGTAGAGCTCGCCCGGTTGCCGGTTGGACGTGGTCACGACCACAACCCCGGAGTCCAGCAGTTGCTCGAAGAACCGCCCGACGATCATGGCGTCTGCGATGTCCGATATCAGCATTTCGTCGAGACAAAGGAGCTTGAGTCCATCGCTCATGGCTGCCGCGACCGGAACCAGCGCGTCGTCGACCTGGGTCTTGCGCGCCTCGTGCAATCGGCCCTGCACTTCCTGCATGAAGGCGTGGAAGTGAATTCGGCGTGAGTGGTCGCCGCCCGCAACCTCGTGGAGAAGATCCATCAGCATGGACTTTCCTCGACCGACGCCGCCCCAAAGGTAGATGCCTGCGGCGGATTCCGGCATTCGCTTGAGGACGCGGCCGAACACTCTCCGCGACGGCGCGGATTTTACCGCCCCGGCGACCCGGTCCAGTTCGGGAAGAACCGTTGCTTGCGCCGGGTCGGCATCGAAGTCGCCGCTTGCCACCCGCGCCTGATAGGCTTTGGTCACTTGTCCCATCCGTGCCGTCAACCACACGGGAATTGCAGGATCAAGTCAGACCTCCAGCCCGGTGACGTCATGCCGATAGATCCAGTCGAACCGCTTGAGCATTGCCGCCGGGGCAACCGTGCTTGCGACCTTGAGCGCCGCATGGGCGGCCAAGCGCACGGGCGGGATGCGGAGGTGGTAATTGCGTGCATTCCTGGTGGCGGCATTCACGATCCGCCTTGTCCTGGGAATCCGGAGTGCCTGGTATCTTTCGAGCGCCGTCTGCAAGTCGTGCCGACGGACTGCGGCGGCGAGGACCCATGCATCCTCGAGGGCCAGGTTTGCTCCCTGTGCAAGAAACGGAAGCGTCGAATGCGCGGCGTCGCCAAGAAGGACCTTTCGGCCATGAACCCAGCGCCTTGCCACCTGATGGCGGAACAGGCCCCAGAGATGCACGCTCTCGACCGAGTCCAGCATGCGGCGCACGTCGGATCCAAAACCGGAAAACGCAGTGCGAAGATTGTCGGGATCGTCTTCGTGGTGCCAGCCCTCCTCGACCCATTCGGTTCGTTCTTCAAATGCCACGACATTGCGCCGCCCGCCCTCGATCGGATAGGTCACGAGATGGCGTCCGGGACCCATGTGGACCTCGACCACCGGTTCGTATCTTGTATCGGGAATCACGGTTCGCCAGGCAACCTGACCAGTGAAGAACGGACTTGCTGCGTTGTCCACGCGCGTGCGCATGCGTGACTTGATTCCGTCGGCGCCGATCAGCAGGTCGTCGCCTTCCAGCGCCTGCCCCGCTGGGGGAGGCATGCAGTCGACACCCAGCTCGATTGCCGCACCCGCGCGTCTTGCGGCGGCGGCCAGTTGCGCAACAAGAGTGGACCTGTGCGAGAGCTGCCAGCGCAGATCCCCGGCATGGCGCCGAAAGTCCAGGGTTGCCACCTCGCGTCCGTTCGGCCCGTCCCTGAGGCGCACCGCCTCGAGTCGGACAGTCTCGGCCGGAAACTGCTCCAGTCCAAGCGCTCCCAAGACCGCCATGCCATTTGGGCTTACCTGGATTCCTGCACCGACTTGACTGAACTCGTGAGCCCGCTCGATCACGCGGATCGAGTGCCCGTCACGCGCAAGCGCGAGCGCAGCAGCCAACCCGCCAATGCCGGCACCGGCAATCGTGATCTTCAATGGTCCCATGGACGGCGGCCTCCCGGTCGGAACCAAGACCTGCGCGGCGCCCGACGACGGGCTCGATGCATGGCGATCGCTTCAGCTGTCGCGGTGCACCTTTTCCGCCCGTTCGTGGCGTTCCTGGGCCTCCAGGCTCAGCGTTGCAATCGGGCGCGCATCCAGCCGCTTGAGCGAGATCGGTTCTCCCGTGTCCTCGCAATAGCCGTAGTCCCCGGCATCGATGCGGCGCAGTGCTTCGTCAATCTTGGCAACAAGCTTGCGCTGGCGGTCCCTGGTACGAAGTTCCAGTGCCCTGTCCGCCTCCTCGCTGGCCCTGTCCGCGATGTCGGGAATGTTCCGTGTCGTGTCTTGAAGACCTTCGATCGTGGTCTTGCTGTCGCCCAACAGTTCCGATTTCCAGACCAGCAGCTTTTTGCGAAAGTACTCGAGCTGGCGTTCGTTCATGAAGGGCTCGTCATCGGCAGGACGATAGTCATCATTATGAGCGGTGGCAGTCTTCACGTTCTTCCGTCTTGCAGGCATTCTATAAACACTCGAAATTTCGTACGGCGGGCACATAGCCGATCAGCGCGTGCTTGTCACTACACGAATGCGCGCGTCCGGGACGCCGTGCGAAACGGGCCGATGCCCGAGCCGGGAAGCCCATTGCACGCAGTTGCCGCCGCGCGAAATGCTGAACTCGCGTGGCAGATCCCGAGCGAATGACGCGCCTGCAACACCCCGTTCCCGGCCGATGCAATTCGGCATGCGTCTGACTTCCAGGGCCTTTCATGGCGAATGCAGTAGCGACGCCCGAAATGAAGCCGTCCGGGCACTCGGACACGCTTCCTCGAGCCGGATCAGCTCGCGACCCTTGTACGCGTTCCCTCGCGCCCCATGCATCGGCCGCGCACCAAGTCGTGCACCGCCCTGCGTCATGAATCGATGCGACGGTTTCCTGGTACACCGAAGACGCCGCCGCGAAAAAGTGCCTGGCGGACCCCGGAATCTGCTTGCGCAACGGCTTGGCGCGACTAAAACTTCCGGGATCGGAGGCACCCTGAGATGACTCTCAAGGCCAGGCAATTCCTGTACCGGATGACCGGTAGATGGACATCCAGATCCTGCTGGCCGAACTTCATAGTCAACTGCCGGAGTTCGCCACTTTCCTGATCTTCACCACCGGTCAAAATTTCGAGAATCTGGAAGAAGTGGAAGATCAAATGGCAACTCCAAACCTGAAAGAAATCCAGGAAACCTATGCCAGGGATGGCGTGGTCCTCCTGAAGGACATCCTGACAGAGGACTGGCTGGAGCGCCTGCGCTGCGCCGTCGACGAAGAGGTAAAAAAGGGCGAAAGATACTTTGCCTACAAGAACATGCGCGAGCAGCCCGGTACGTTCCAGGACTACTGCCTGACGTCAGACATCGGGCGGCGGGTGGCGGAAGTGGCGGGATCGAGCTGGACGTCCCTCATGTTTGACCAGCTCTTCGTAAAGGAGCCTGGCACGTGGACGCAAACGGGTTGGCACACGGACCAGCCCTATTGGCCTGTCGTCGGCCCCATCATGACGATGTGGATTGCACTCGATCCGGTCGACCCGGACAACGGCGCTCTCGAGTTCATTCCGGGTTCGCACGCCTGGGGTGCCAAGTACCGGCCTTTCAAGACGGATCAACTGGGTGCATTCCTCCATTATCTGGAGGAGGACAATCCCGAATACTCCGACATGCCCGACTTCGAGGCGGAGCGCGACAAGCACCGCATCATCCATTTCGACATGGAGCCCGGCGACGCGCTCGCCTTCGACGGGATGATCGTGCATTCGGCAATGGGGAATCGAACGAGCACCCGTCGCAGACGGGGATATGCGATCCGGTTCGCCTGCGAAGGCGCAACCTACCAACCTCGCGATACCGTCACGGAGTGGCTGCACGATCCCGGCATGGCGGACGGATCCGCCTTTCGCGGCGAGAAGTTCCCGTTGGTCTACGAGGCGGCATAGCGACTTGAACGGGCGCGGCGCTGCGGGCCTTCTGGCTCCAGCCGCGCCACCAGTTGCGTGACGGACGTGAACATTGGCGAATGCGCGAAGCCGGTTGCGTCCAGCGTCAGCCCGGGAAACCTCTCCGCGAGATGGGCGACCGTTTCCTCAACCTCCACGGTGACGAAGAAGCGCCCGATGCACGAGAACACGCCGCCACCGAAATTCAGATGCAGCGGCTCGTCCGCGCGGTCGATGTCGAAGACCTCAGGGGTGGAATAGTAGTCTGAATTCCAGTGCGTTGCGCCGATATTCGCAAAGACCGGTGTTCCCTCGGGCAAGACAATCCCGTCAAGCTCCGTCTCGGACAAGACTTCGCGCGACGTGGAGATGGTTCTCGGATGATAGCGCATGACCTCCTGAACGGCGCGTGAAACCAGCTCCTGTTGCGCGCCGAGCCGCACCCAGATCTCGGGCCGCGACGCGAGCTCGATGATCGCGATCGCGATCTGGTGCGACGAGTTGTCGGTATTGGCCTCCGCCAGCTTGATGACCCAGTTTCGCAAGTCGTCGGCGTTCAGCTGTCCTGAAACCTCGGCCCGGATCAGATCGGACAGCAAGTCGTCCCCCGGCGTCCGGCGCCGATCGGCGATGCGCTCGTCTACGTAGTCGATGAGGGCCTCGAACGCCTCGACGACAGCGGGAGTATGCCGGGGATCGCGCGTGTGGACCTGCTGGACGGTGTGCGATGTGCGCGCGACGAAATCGGCGTCGCTCATGGGGGCGCCGACCCAGTGGCAATAGACGGCCGAGGGTATCTTGTCGCACAACGTTGAAACGAGATCCACCGGCCGGTCCGTGGGTATCGTGTCCACGATTTCGGTCACGACCTTGCGAATGTTGGGCCTGAAGCTCTCGGCTGCCTCCTCGCTCAAGAGCCTTGCGAGAGGGCGCCTGAGATCACGACGGCGGTCGCCGCGATTGTGGAAGGAAATCGAATTGCGCTTGTATTCGAGCGGCCGACCTTCCGGGAGGCCCAGAAGATCGATGAGCCTTGGGTGACCTGTTCCAAGATTCCGGTCGACAATCGCCTTGCGGCACAACTCGTAGTCGAGCAATTCAACGCCACGATCGCTTTGCGCAATCTTCCATTTCCTCGCCCAGCCAGAAAGGACCGGAAACGGTGCACTCCGGTATTCGGCACTCGAGAAGTCGAGGACCGGCAGTTCGGAAATTTCGCCCGGCCTGGTCATGACTCTGGCTGGTTCGCCTCTCCAGCCGCGCTCTCGGCCCCTATCGCGCGATCAAGCATCAGGCGAAATTGCTTGGCACCGGCATCAAGGCCAAGATCGATGTTCGGGGTCTTCTTGTGCTTCATCCCGAGGTGGACCTTTTCGAGGACCGCGCGATCCTCTTCAAAGGCCATTCGGGCACCGTTGTTCATGAATTCCGACACTTCCTGGTTGTCGGGATCGGAGTTCCGATGCTGGAACCAGAAATAGCGCGTCCGGTCCTCGTCTATTGGCGTCATGAAGTTGTAGGAGATGTTGACGAACGTCTCCGCGACCGGATCCTTGCCGTATCCGCCCGTGCCTACGGGCGTGTAGACTGACTTGTTGAGACCTATCGCCGGCATGCACATCTCGTAGTGCTGAAGCCGGTCGCAGTTGCCCTGGAACGAAACAAGCTCTGCATAATATGGCGACGGCGGCTTGTCCGAGATCCACCGCGACACCACGACGCCGCGGTCCGTCCTTTCGACATTCAGCGGTTCCTCGTCCGTCCCTGCCCCGGCAAAGGAGGTCACGTGCACCCACGCCACGTGACTGGGGTCGAGCAGGTTGTCGCAGACCCACAGGTAGTTGCAGTCGATGTCCAGAACCCCGCCATCCGTCTTTCCCCAGGAAGAATCCTCGAAGTTCTCGATTGGAAATATCCTGTCCGGATCGGCCAGCGCCGGATCGCCCATCCATATCCAGAGGAAGCGATAGCGGTCCACGACCGGGTAGGACTTCACGGCTGCGCGGCGCGGAACGTTGTGCTGCTGCGTGGGCGCGGCGACGCACGCTCCGCTGCAATCGAATGTCAGGCCGTGGTAGCCGCATTCGACGTGATCGCCCTTGAGCGCCCCGTCCGACAGCGGGAGCTTCCGGTGCGGGCAGGCGTCTTCGAGCGCGACCGGCTTGCCGTCTTCCTGCCTGTAGAACACGATCTGCTCGCCCAGGAACGTCTCGGCCTTGAGTTCCCGGCCGACGTCGTCGCTCCAACCGGCAACGTACCAGCAATTCCTTAGAAACATGTTTGCGCTCCCTTCGTGCGGCTGACACAGCATGAGACATTGCAGACGCTCGGGTCCAGCACCATCCGATAATGACGATCATTAGCGGGACTAATCATTTTGCATTGCGATTCCGGGAATCTGCGGCTGGTTGGCGGCCTCGGACTTGATCCATGACATGAACACTTGCACCTTCGCGCTTTCCAGCATCCCGGCTCGACAGACCAGCCAGTAGGACAACGGCGACGAGACGATCTCGGGAAACGGCCTCACCAGCTTGCCTTCGACGAGGGCGTCAACGACAAGCGGCTCTCGGCCAAGCGCGACACCGAGGCCCTCGATCGCCGCCTGAATGACCAGGTTCGACTGGCCAAGGCGCCTGGTGCGTATTGGCTCGGGCAGCCTGACGCCCGCTTCCCTGGCCCAGTATTCCCATGTCGGGCTTGAAGCGCCAAAGTTCAGGTTCTCGTCCTGAAGCACCGTGTGATGCGCGAGGTCCGACAGGGTCGCCAGCCCGGGCGCGCCATCCCGGAGCGCAGGAGCACAAACGGGGAACAGGCGTTCCGGCATGAGTCGCTCGACATGGAATCCGGGATTGTCGCCGAGCCCGTATCGAATTCCAACATCCGCGTCGGTACCCGCAAACGGCAGCTGGCCGGTATCGGTCGTGATCGAAATGGACAGGTCCGGGTGCGCAAGATCGAATCGCAGCAGTCTCGGGAAGAGCCAGGTAAAGGCAAAGCCCGGCAGGCAACTGATGATGATCGTCCTGTCGGCCCGCTTCCTGTCTCTCAAGTCGATGCAGACGTCCGACAAACGTCCCAGGCCTTCCGAGATCGCGCGGCCAAGTCTCTCGCCTTCCAGCGTCGGCTCCGACTTGCGGGCGCCTCGAAGGAGAAGGTCCTGCCCCAGCCATTCCTCGAGAACCTTCACGTGCTGGCTGATCGCGCTCTGGCTGACACCCAGCTCCGCGGCAGCCGCGGAGAAGTTGGACAGCCGGCACACCGCCTCGAAGGCACGCAGAGACGCGAATGGCATGTTGATTATCATATTAGCCAGTCTAATGGTTGGCATAACGACATTCAAATGGCGCAGGCTGGAAGGAGGCCGGATGGTCGACTTGAACTGCAGTTGATCCTTCGAAGATGGCAGAAATGACTCCCGCGCTTGGTGCCAGGAACCTCCTTGTGAATTGCGCCAATGCAAGGCCGGGGGACCGGCTGCTCATTGCTTACGAGCCTTCTGAACATGGCTACTTCGACGACGATGCGCATGAGTGCGTGGCCAGGGAGGCAGAGCGCATCGGTCTTGCCGTTGATGCAGTGGATGTCGGCTTTGACGCTGACAATCCCCATCTTTCGGAAGAGTTGCGCCAGCGGATGCAGGGCTTCGACATCATCCTCTTTCTTGCCCGGCTTGGCGACCAGCTTCGTTTCTCCGACATGCCGCAAGGCAAGAAGGTCATCGTCAGCTTCGCGCTGAATGCCCACCTGCTCGGATCAGGGTTCGGCAACGCCCACCACGCGGCGTTCCTGGAACTCAAGAACGAGGCGAATTCAGTGATTTCCCGTGCCGACGAAGTCCGGATCACCTGCCCGGCCGGTTCAGACGTGGCGGGAAAGTCCAGCATTGTCCTCGGTCCCGAGAGCGACACGACGATCATGCGCTTCCCGATGTCCGTATTCACGCCCGTGCCTTCGGCCGGGTTCAGCGGCCGGATTGCCTTGCCCGGCTTTCTGACCGGGACCGGCTCGCGCTACTATGACGACTACACCGTCGAGTTCGACGGGCCGGTCCACGCATTGCTCCGTGACGGGCGGCTTGAGGGGTTCGAGGGTGGTTCCCTGGATGTGGAGCGCGCGAATGCCCACTATGACCGCGTGTCAAGCCTCTTTGGCATCGACAGGAACTTCGTTCATTCCTGGCATGCCGGCATTCACCCGGGCTGCGGGTTTCCCTGGGATGCCGGATCAAGCTACGAACGTTGGGGCGGCGTGGCGTTCGGCAATCCCCGCGTTCTCCACTTTCACACCTGCGGCGCGTACGCGCCGGGCGAAATCTCCTGGAACGTGATCGACCCATCGATTGAAGTTGACGGCGTAAAATACTGGGAACGCGGAACTTTCAGTGCAGAACTCCTGCCGAAAGGCGCTGACATCCTGTCGCGCTATCCATGTGCCGCAAGTCTCTTCGAGCATCCAGACCGAGACATCGGCATGTCAGCCGCTGCATAGATTCAGCTTTTTGAGCCGCTCTTGCCCGAATCGACACTCTTGCCGTTGAAGGGTTGAATTCTTCAGTTCAATGCAGGCGGGAATGTGTTGCCATGTAGCGGTAGCCGATGCGATCATGGTCGAGACTGGCCGTCCTGCCGGGAATCGACCCATCCTGCATGGCAAGATCGATGTTTTGGATGCCGTCATCCAACTGATCATTGTCATAGTGGTCGTGACGGGCGGCAGGCTCGCGATGATGGTCAACATGATGTCGTGAGCGCTTGTCCAGTCAGACAGAGTCGTCTTTTTCCGTTTTTTGCGTGCGTTAAATACTACAAATACGGAATCTCTTGACATCCTTGGATTGCTATTCCAAACTTTACGTATATGAAACACGTGAAAAACGGAAAGATGCTATACCTCATTGGCGAAAACCTGGACAGCGACAGCGCCTACTATCGAACTGAAACAGGTCGAATGATGCGGCTCATGCGCGGCATCTACGCCGACGCCGACGAGGACATCAATGGAGTCGTACTGCGACACGCCGTGCGCATCGCCAACTATCTCTATCCGCGGGCGTACCTGTCCGCGGCAAGTGCCGTGTTGCTGGCACCGACCCGAGACGGACGATTGTACATCAGTGGCCCGCGCTCCCAGCGCACCCGGATCAGGACGCTGGAGATCATTCAGAATGTTGCACCAGCCCATCCTTCAACCGCACAGGCCTTGGTCGCAGATGGGCTTGGGGAGTTCCGGGTCGATGTTTCTTCGCTTCGGCTCCGGTTCCTTGAAGCCTTCCGCACGCGCAGCGAACACGCCGCCTCGATCGACCAAGACATGCGCGCCTCTCTCGTGGCCCGTCTGGTTGAAGAATACGGCGACCCCAAGAGGTCCGCCGATGCCCTGTGGGCCCTTGCCCGCGAAATTGAATGGTACCGCGAGGGCGAGCAGGCTGAGCGCTACCTCTTGAAGTCCCCATCGCTGATTGAGGTGCGCAATGAAGCTGCGCTGAACTTCACCGTGGCATGGCACGGCCAGCCGATTGGCGAGCTGCGTCACGACGGCTTTGAGTGGCGTTGGCAAGCCGAGAAGGGCTTCGACCTTCCATTGGTGCAGCAACGTACGCCCGGCAAGCTGCCGCCTTTCATTCTTTCGCTCTTGCCCGAAGGCTGGTTGAAGCGCGTTCTCAAGGAGAATGACGAGCGCGGCATGTTGCGTTCCGGCAAGCGTTACATGTCAAATGTCACGATCAGTTCTGATCCCTCAGAGATAGCTGCACTGCCGACGGATCGCTTGTCCGCTCGCCTCGGTGAATTCTGCAACAACGGCACGTTCACCGGTCGCTATGAAGGCCCGCCACGCGGTGACATCGAGCAGATCTTCGAAGACAATCTCGCGCGCCTTTTTGCAAGCACGCGAACACCGCGCTTGTCAGGCGTGCAGATCAAGGCGCCGATGCATCTTGATCCGCAAGGGCGCCTGGTTCCTGCCACCACAGTGCCCTTTACACACATCCTGAAGCCTGCTGGCACCGGCGGGTTTCAGGCGTTGCCTGTCATCGAATACCTGTCGATGACTTTGGGGCTGGCTGCCGGACTTGAAACGTCGGCTGTTGCACTGACAGCTATGCCGGACGGAATGCCACCTGCGCTGATTGTCGAGCGCTTTGACATTCCTGGCAGCAATGATGATGACCGCCGCATTGCTCTGGAAGATGTCTGTTCGGTTCTCGACCTGCCCCCTGCAGCAAAGTATGACAGCACGATCGAGCGGATCGCTCGCGGCGTGCGCCCTCTCTCTACCGAGCCCGAGAAAGACCTTTTGCTCATCCTTAAGCGCGCGCTGTTTGCCTGGCTCATTGCCGACGGAGATATGCATCTCAAGAACCTTGCCTTGCTCAAGATCGCCGCTCCGGGCGCAGCCACTTTCCGGAGTGTGCGGATAGCTCCGCTCTACGATGCTGTGACCACCCGTGCATTTCCGGGGCTGGAACATGACCGGATGGCCCTCAAGCTGAACGGCAAGGATGACCGCCTCCGCCGCGCCGACTTCCTTCGCATGGCAGCAACTGCCGGAATACCCGCGCACGCCGCCGCTGACGCAATGAATGAGCTGCTATCAGGTCTTGAAACAGGACTCGATCAGATTGCCTTGCCGGACATCCCCAATCTCAATGCCGAACTGACTTCCAAGGCCGAACAGATGCACGAGATATGCCGCGGCCGTCTGGCGACTTGGCGCTAGATCCGGAACGATCACTCACTAGCCAGGATTCCCAGCGGTCTTTGCTTGCATGACAGCATTTGCCAGCACCATAAGGCCATTCGGACCCGCTGCCTGCTGATCCTTGTCACGGCTTCACGCTCGTGTTGCAGCCAAGTGCCTTTTGCATCTTCCGGCAGGAGGCAAGGAACCACTTCTAGGAGTGCCGACCGTCAAGTGACAAACCGAATCTGCTTGACCCTCGATATGTCTGGTCATAATGACTAGTCACATGATCAAGATCAACGCATCCGACTTCAAGGCGCGATGCCTCGCGATCCTGGACAACGTCCATGAAACCGGCGAACGGGTGGTGATCCTGAAGCGAGGGCGACCAGTCGCCGAGTTGTCACGCGTCGCCGGTGACAGCGAACTGTATCCCCAATCAGAACTGGAGGGAACAGTCGTCATTGTGGGCGACGTTGTCGGGCCGGTGCTGCCGGAGGAACATTGGGATAGCCTCAAGGAATGAAGGCGCTGCTCGACACGCATATATTGCTCTGGTGGCACGGCGACCGTGGCCGGTTGTCCCTGGATCAGGTGGAAGTCATCGCGGCTGCCGGTCCAGCGACGCCGCTGCAGGTTTCCGACATCTCGCTATGGGAAGTGGCGACCTTGTACAGTTTGGGTCGCATCCGCTTGACGATTCCGCTTCGGGAGTGGCTGGAGAAGGCAGTCGCGCCACCTCTGGTACGGCGCCATGGAATCTCTCCGGCAACTGCCGCCGAACTGGCCTCCCTGCCAGATTCCTTTCATCGCGACCCGGCTGACCGCATCTTGGTAGCGACCGCCCGGATAACTGGAGCAACACTTCTGACGCAGGACCGCAGAATCTTGGATGCGGGTCTGGTCGACACGCTGGGCTGACCTTGAATCGCCATGGATGGCGGCACCGATTCGGCGTTGGGCGCCAAGATGACCCGGGAAGCCGAGAATTCGGCATGAGTTCCGTCACCGGCCCGAATTCCCAATCGCACCAGTTGCCATGACAGATTTCCCAAGCCCGGATTGACAGCCGCCGTCTCCGTCCGGAGTTCGGTCCGGCCGCGGGTGCGTCAGCCGAGGAACCGAGAACATGCAATTGCGAAATTGAGCAAAACGCGGTAACAAGATGGCAATGTGGCCAGATGTTCCGGTCGCATGGTGCGGAGCACTCCCGTCTCCGGAGCCGTCAAGCAAGGTGAAGAGGACACCGCTGTCGGCAAATCACGAGGGTTCCCATGTCAAATCCCATTGTCACACCCCTGACCCAAGCGCTGGCCGAGGGGAAACTTTCGCGCGAGGAACTGAAGCAGTTCATGCGCCGGTCAGACGGTCCGGCCTTGCGTCGCCTGGTCCTTTGGGTCGGGCTCCTTGCAGTCACGACCACGCTGATAGCGCTTGCATGGAACAGCTGGCTGATATGGCCCGCCATGCTGTTGCAAGGCACCGTGCTGGTGCACCACTTCGCGCTCCAGCACGAGTGCGTGCACTACACGGCGTTCCGCACCCGCTGGGTCAACGACCTCGTCGGCCACGCCTGCGGGTTCATCATCATGCTGCCGCACAGGTTCTTCCGTTACGAGCATTGCGACCATCACACCTACACGCAACTGCACGACGACGATCCGGAAATGATCTCGATGCCCACGACATTCGGCGAATACCTATGGTACCTGAGTGCCGTCCCTTACTGGCGCGGCAAGTTCACCGAGGTCATCCGACATGCGATCGGTCGCCTGAACGAAGCGGAGAGGAAGTTCATTCCGTCAGTGGAGCACAAGGCCGTATTCTGGGACGCGCGCCGAATGCTGGCGGTCTACGCCGCCATCTTCCTTGGCATGGCCATGACGGGCTGGTGGGGCCTGGTCTGGTACTGGGTCATTCCGCTGTTCCTGGGCGAGCCGGTGATGCGCTTCGTTCGCATGACGGAGCATGTCGGGCGACCGACCGTCGCGCAAATGTCCGAGAACACGCGGACGAATCTCGTCTCCGCTCCATGGCGCTTCCTCTGCTGGAACATGAACTATCACGCCGAACACCACTACGTGGCGTCCGTGCCGTTCCATGCCCTTCCCAGGCTGCACGAGAAGCTGAAGGACCACATCCATGTCGAACGGCACGGCTACCTCGGCGCGCATCTCGACATCCTGCGCCAGCTCATTCGGCGTGAGCCGACCGCGACAGCGGACCGGACGTGAACAAGGCCAAGCGTGCCTGGACCGATCTGATCGAAGTGGACGCCCTGGAGCGGAACTGGGTCACTCGGGTGCCGCTGGGCCCGCGACTGCTTGCCGTTTACGATGCGCCGACCGGCATCTTTGCTTCGCTCGCGCACTGCAACCATGGCGGTGCCGATCTGTGCGACGGATATTTCGACGGTCACGTCATCGAATGCCCGTTGCACCAAGGCGCATTTGATGTCCGGGACGGAAGTCCGGTCTGCGCGCCGGCAACGCGCCCGATGAGGGTGTTCGAGACCCGCGTGAAGGACGGGATGGTTCAAGTCAGGATCTGAGGACTATTCGTCGGCGAGTACCGCCATCGCGTCGATCTCGACCAGCAACGCCGGATCGGCAAGTGCGCTGACCACGACTCCGGTGGAGCAGTGGTGCACGCCTTCGAACCAACGGTTGATCGCTGCATAGACCGCCGGGCGGTAGCTGGCGTCAGTGACATACACGGTCAGCTTCACGACGTCCTTCAGGCCGCCGCCAGCCTCGGTCATCCAGCGCTCGATGTTGCGGCAGGCCTGGTCCGCCTGCGCGCCCGGGTCCCCTTCGCCGATGACAGTGCCATCCAGCAGCGTGCCGACCTGGCCCTGCATGACGACAAGGTCGCCGCGAGCCCGGATGGCCTTGGAATAGGTCGCTTTTGCATGATAGCGGGTCTCGTACCTGTGAATGTGCGTTCGTGTCATTCGTGCCTCCGAATCAACGCAGCGCGCGTGCCAGGCAGTCCTCCGTCATGTCGCCGAAACTCTGTTCGGCGGAAACGTCGAATCCGCCTGCGCATCGCCGCACCAGCGCCTTCTGGCCAAAGAATTCGGTGAAGCTCACCGCGTCCTCTGGAAATCCAGTGTCATGCAGGTCGAGCGGGCAACCGACGGCCAGTACATGCGCCGCATCGGCTCCAACGACGCGAAAGGTCGTCATCGTGTCGGAGATCCTGACGATGCTCACTTCAGCCGGAGCGGCGTACGGACGCAACGCCGCGTTCAGTTCGGCCTCCCGGTCAATGTCCGCCTGCAAGAGCCAATGGCGCGGGCCTACATGATCGAGGGAGAGGCCGTCTGCCTTGCGACAGCGATTCGTCTCTGTCGGAAAGCCCGGCAGCAACTCCGCGCCTATCCACTCTCCCAAAGCGGACTCCGACCCCTTCAGGTCGAAACACGCGTTGACCGGCAGCCGTTTGAATGACGCGTCGTAGCCCATCTCAAGACCTCATCTTCCTGCCATCAGGGTCGTAGAACACCGGCTCCATGACGTCCGCGGCGATCGTCGCATCCTTCAAGCGGACGCGGACGGTTTCGCCGTGCCGTGACTTCCCGTTCTCCAGATGCGCCAGCGCGACCCATCGATTGAGGACGACGCTCCAGACGCAGGCGGTCACGAGCCCTTCGGACGGGCGCCTCTCTCCGCCGGGAGTCAACGGTGCGCCCTCCGGGATCTGGTCATTCGGATCGGTGGGCAGCAAGCCCACGAGCTCACGTCGAGCTGCCTTGCTCCGGCGCCGCAACTCGACCGAACGCTTGCCGACATGGTCCGCCTTCTTCTTTGACATGATCCAGCCCATGCCGAGGTCATGTGCATCCACCGTCCCATCCGCTTCATGTCCCAGGGAAAGGAAGCCCTTCTCGACCCGCAGCACGTGGCTGGCTTCCGACCCTACCGGCTCGATCCCGAAGGGTGCACCTGTTTCCATGATCCGTTCCCAAAGTCCGCGCATGTGCCGAGGAGCAACGTTTATCTCGAAAGACAGCTCGCCCGTGAAACTGACCCGGACGACACGCGCTGGCAGCCCGGCCACATGGCCGTCAGCGAATCGCATGAACGGCAGTTCCTCGGGCGAGAGATCGATGTCAGTACCCAGGGCGGCCACGACTTCGCGCGCCATCGGGCCGCACACGGTCGCGTTGTTCCACTGGCTGGTCACGGTCGTCACGTAGACGTTCCAGTCAGGAAACTGAGTCTGGAGCAACTCCTCCATGTGCCCGTTCACGGTGTCCGCATGTGCCGTGGAGGTGGAGACAAGCCAGCGATGCTCTCCCAGCCGCATGGCGACGCCGTCGTCAAGGATCAGGCCATCCTCGGTCAGCATCAGCCCGTAGCGGCACTGGCCGGGCCTCAGCGTGGACATCAGGTTCGTGTAGACGTGGTCAAGGAAGCGACCGACGTCGCGCCCTATCAGCTCGAACTTCCCGAGAGGGGAGCCGTCATAGACCCCGACGCCTTCACGGACGGCACGGCACTCGCGGTTGACGGTCTCCTGGAACGTCTCGCCGCCGCGCGGGAAATACCCCGGCCGCCGCCAGCGGGCGCCGGCCTCGTACATGAACGCGCCGTGATCGAGGTTCCACCGGGTAACGGGCGTGTGGCGGTATGGCAGGACGACGCTCTCTTCCCGGGTGCCTCCGATCGCTCCAAATGACACGGGCGTGTAAGGTGGCCGGAATGTCGTCGCGCCGACGTCCTGAAGCGGCACGCCCTTCTGCAGCGCAATCGTGCCGATGATGTTCACATTGCCCGTCTTGCCCTGATCGAACCCCATGCCGCCGGTCGTGTAGCGCTTGACATGCTCGACGTTGTCATAGCCCTCGCGAAGCGCGAGATGCACGTCGTCGACCGTGACGTCGTTCTGAATGTCCAGGAACGCCCTGCCCAAGGCGCCCCGCGCATCGACATGCCAGAGCGGCGTGATCGTGCAGCTTTCCTCGGTCGCTGCGGGAAGGGCCGGCATGTCCGCGCCCGCTGCCCTGGCGCCCGCCTCTGCACCGGTCCGCAATGCCGAAGCGAGCGACAACTCGCCGGCCGCGCCACCGACGGAGACGCAGGCCTGCGCCGCGGCATCCGGCACGAATGTCGCGAGAGCCTCGTCGTAGCGGAGGCTTCCGCGTGACTGGGAGAACAGGTGCACGGCCGGGTTCCATCCACCGGAGTGGAGCAGCAGGTCGCACTTGATCGTCGAGGCGCCCCTGCCATCTCGCCTGGAAACGGTTGCCCCCCTGACCGACCGTTGCCCCCGGACGCCAGTGACGACGGACCCGGCCATGGTCGGGATGTCTCCAGCGATGTCACTTGCATGGCCGGGCACCACGTCTCTGCTGTCCGCGATGGCGGCAACGTCAATGCCCGACGCCAGGAGATCGGCAGCAACGCCATATGCGCTGTCGTTGTTGGCGAAGACCACCGCCCTTTCGCCCGGTTTCACGGCAAACCGGTTGACATAGGCTTGGGCGGCAGACGCCAGCATCACGCCAGGACGGTCGTTGTCCGGAAAGACGAGGCCCCTCTCGATCGCTCCCGTCGCGAGAATCACCTGCCCCGCCCGCACCCGCCAGTTCCGTTCAAGTATGCTTGGGTTGGCCGGGGACCGCTCGTTCACCATCAGGAAGTTGTGCTCGCGGTAGGCCCAGACGGTTGCGTCCTGCAGATGCGTGACGTTTGGCATCGATGCCAGCCCGGCGACGGTTTCAGCCACCCAGTCCAATGCCGGCCCTCCCGCGATCTCCAGGCGCCGGTCGAGCAGGCTCCCGCCTGCCTCGGCTCGCTCGTCAGCCAGGAAAACCCGGCACCCGGCGCGACCTGCCGCAAGGGCCGCCATCAGCCCGGCCGGCCCCGCACCAACGACCAGAACGTCCGCATGCGCATGCACCGCCTCGAAATGCCCTTCCGGCGGCGGCGCGTCGGGCGTGGCCGCTAGACCCGCAGCCCTGCGGATGGCCGGCTCGTACAGGCGCCAGCTTGGCCACTTGAAGGTCTTGTAGTAGAAGCCCGCCGGGATGAGCCCCGCGAACAGCTGGCTGACCGCGCCAAGGTCAAGTCCCGGCGACGGCCAGCAATTCACCGACCGCGCGGCCATCCCGTCTTCCAGCCGTACCGTTGTCGCCGCCCGGTTGGCGGATGCGTGGCGACCCTCCAGCTCCACCAAGGTCGCGGGTTCCTCCGGGCCGGATCCGACGATCCCTCGAGGCCGGTGATACTTGAAGCTTCGCGCAGTCAACTGAACCTTGTTGGCAAGCAGTGCCGACGCCAGGGTGTCGCCCGAAAATCCCCAGTACCCCTTGCCGTTGAAGCGAAAGGCCAGCGGCCGGTCCCGGTCGATCCTGCCGCCGGACGGGAGGCGCCTAACCTGCATCGCCTGGCCCTTCGACGATGTCATGGGTCCGCGTGTCCCGCCAGATCGTCAGCCACGCGCCGCAACCCTTCACGTGCCACCAGCGCTCCTCGACCGGACCGAGCGGATTGGGGACCGTTGTCAGCCATTCGACCCAGTCTTCGTCGCCAGTCGCATGCGGTTCGGGCCGGTCCGGCTTCACCGGGCCGCCATAGGCGAACTCGCTTTCGTTCCGATGACCGCAAAACGGACATGGGATGAGCATCATCAATCCTTCTCCCTATCTCGCGGTCGTCGTTCCGGATTCCATCACGTAGTCGAGGTGATTGAACCGGCTCAAGGTGAAAGACGCCATCAGGGGATGGGGCTCGCCCTTCGCGATCATGTGCGCCAATGTCAGCCCCCCGGCCGGGATCGCCTTGTAGCCGCCCCACCAGCCCGCCGTCACGAAGAGCCCCGGAACGTCCGTTTCGTCCATGATGGGCGAGGCGTCGGGCGCGATGTCCACGTGGCCGCCCCACTGGCGCAGGAGCTTCAGTTTCCTGAACGACGGAAACAGCGAGAGCATGGCCGTCACGGTGTCCTCGAACACGTGCTGCTTGATGTCGCGGCGAAAGCTCTGGCCCATGTCAGGCGCGCCGCCTATCACCATTTCGCCCTTGTCCGACTGGCTGAAATAGAACCCGCTGTCCGGGCAGTTCACGACCACGTCGACAAGCGGCTTGACCGGTTCGGAAACGAAGGCCGTCAGGTTCATTGTTCGCAGCGGCAGCCGGAGCCCGACCGTTTCGGTCAGCGTCGTCGTGTGCCCCGACACGGCAACCGCAACCTTGCGCGCCCGCACGATGCCGCGCGTCGTTTCGACACCCTCTATGGCGCCGTCACGGCCCCGCAAGAGCTTGGTGACCGGCGTCTGCTGGTGCAGCTCGACTCCCCGCGCATCGGCGCCGCGCGCATATGCCCACGCGACTGCATCGTGCCGGTTCACCCCGGCGTCCGTATGCACCATCCCGCCGATCACGGGCAGCCGTGCATCCGGCCCTCCGCCGGTCAGCGCCGGAATTCGCCGGCGAACTTCCTTGGTGGAAATCTGTTCGTAGGTCGACCCGTAAATGTCCATGGTCAGCTGACGGCGCCGCAGCTCACGCATCTTCGGATACGTCTGAACCACGTCGATCATGGTCCGTTTCGAGTGCATCAGGTTGAAGTTCAACTCGTTGGTCAGGCCCTCGTACAACGCGACCGACTTCACGTAGAACGGAATTGACGCATCGCGCATGTAGTTCGACCGGACGGTCACCGTGTTTCGCGCGACATTCCCGCCACCGAGCCATCCCCGCTCCAGGACCGCGACATCGGTGATCCCGAACTCCCTGGCAAGGTAGTAGGCGGTTGCCAGCCCGTGTCCGCCCGCGCCAATGACGACCACGTCGTAGCCGTCCTTCAATGGCGGGCTGCGCCAGGCGGGCACCCATTTCGCGTGACCCTCGATCGCGTGGCGCAACAGGGAGAAGATCGAGTAGTTTTGCATATTGGTAATGATTTTTACCTTTGGTAACGTGGTGTCAAGTGGCTGGAATGCAGGTGAGCGTCATGTCGGAGAGGGCGGAAATCGACATCGTGGTTGGACGGACGGTCAAAAGGCTGCGCCGGGAGCGCGGCCTGACAGTCACGAAGCTGGCGGAGCATGCAAAGGTGTCTGCTGGCATGATCAGCCGAATCGAGAACGGGCAGGTCTCCCCATCCCTTGGAACGCTCGACGCGATCGCCGAGGCCATGTCCGTGCCCGTCATGGCGCTGCTCGCCCACAGACGCGGAAAGGCCGATGTATACCACCTGAAGGCCGGCGGCGGAATCCCGGCGCGGCGGATCACGCCAAACCATGCTCATGAGTATCTGCTGCTCGGCAAGCACAGCGGCCCTGGCGGAAGCTTTGAGGCGGCCCGCGTCCGGATCCTCCGGGACGAGGCGGGCGACTTGCCCAGGTACCAGCACGACGGTCACGTCTTCCTTACGGTGACATCCGGCAAGGGGCGCTACGCGTGCGGCGATGCCGAGTTCGAGCTCGAGCCCGGCGACACGTTGAGCTTCGATGCAAAGCTCGACCATGGTGTCGTGGAAATCCTGAGCAGGGAGATCGAGTTCATCACGGTATCGTCCCGCCCGGACTGAATGCCCTGCCTAGGCCTGCCCCTCCCGCCTGCGCTCCAATCGCGAGAACAGCCGGCTCAACCCGAAGCAGACCACGAAGTAGAACGCCGCGGTCGTGATCCATGCCTCGAATATCATCCGTGACGACGCCACCAGCTCGACCGTCTTGTACGTCAGTTCCTGAACCGAGATGAGCGATATGATCGAGCTGTCCTTGATGAGCGATATGAACTGGTTGGCGAGCGGCGGGACGACCCTTTTCATCGCTTGCGGCAGCACGATGTACCGCAGTTCCTGAAGCCGGCTCATGCCGATTGATCTCGCCGCTTCCCGCTGCCCCTTGGATATCGACTGAATTCCCGCGCGAACGATCTCCCCGACAAAGGCGCTCTCGAAGAGCGCAAGAACGATCACGCCTGAAATGATCGAGGGAAAGCGGCGCATGTCGCCGAAGAACAGCTCCCAAAGCCAGATGTCATCTTGCCGAGCGATATTGCGTGACCAACGCGCGAGATCGAGCGCATCGATCAATTGCTGCGACAGGAAAAAGAAGAAAATGAAGACGACGACGACCGGGGGGACGTTCCGCAGCAGTTCCAGATACGTTCGCGCCAACATCCGTATTGTCAGGTTCTGCGAACACCGTGCGACACCGAGGATCGTGCCGAGAATCAGCGCCAGGATGCTCGCGTAGATGCTGATCCGGATCGTGGCGGCAAGACCCTGAAGCAGGATGTTGGCGAAATACGCCTCTCGACCCGTGTGATAGCCGATGATGTATCCCGGTATGAGCTCCCAGCGCCACTTGTAGTTGAGCGTGCCTTCGATGGTGAACCAGATATACCCGAAGAAGGCGATGAGCATCGCGACAATCAGGTAGTCAGGCCACCTCATCCTGTCGATGAAAGAGCGCAATCCCTGGCGTCTCACGGCTCAAGGCCCGGGAGCCGTGGTTCCCGGGCCTCGGCATTGGCCTATTGGGCGACCTGGTCGGCCCATTCCTCGGTCGCGAACCAGTAGTTGTGGCGCCCTTCGAGCCAGCCGCTGCGCCATTGCTGGGCGATCCAGTTGTTGAAGTAGTTGAGTGCGTCCGGATCTCCCTTGCGCAATGCAAAGCCTTCACCGCGCGGGTCGTAAAGATCGCCTTCCAAGACGACAAGCGTCTCCGGATTCCGGCCCGCTTCACGGTTCGGCGTCGGTTGAGCGGCCATTGTCGCGTGGGCATTGCCGTTCAGCACTTCCTGGGAAGACGCGCCGTCCTCGTCGAAGAGGAGAAGCTGCGCCTCGGGAAAGTTGTCGGCAATCACGACTGCCGGCGTTGCGCCTCGGCGGGCCGTGAAGATCACGTCGGGCGAGTTCAGGTCCTCAAGCGACATGCCGGCCGTCATTTCCTTGTTTGCAAGGATTGCAAGGCCGGAATACGCGTAAGGATCGGTGAAATTGATCGTCAGGTTTCTCTGCGCCGTAACCGACATGCCCGAGATGATGACGTCGAAGTTGCCGGCAACGAGGGCCGGGATGATCCCGTCCCAGGACGTCGGAACGAACTCGACTTCAACGCCCATGTCCTCGGCAAGCTTGCGGCCGACATCGAGTTCGTACCCGATCAAGTCGCCGTTCTTGTCACGCATGGACCAGGGCACGAACAGCGACAGGCCGATCCGGATCACGCCATCCTGCTTGATCTGCTCGATCACGCTTTCCGAGGTAAGCGCCTGCGTGGCCTGCTGCGCCGCTGCGGGCAACGCAAGGCCAACTGTCGCAGTCGCCGCGAGGGCACATCCTAGCATTCTGCGAGTGAGTTTCATTTTGGTATCCTCCTATTTTGATGGTCTTCTCACTTGTTCGTTTGCCGGTCAAGTCCGGGCCATTCCGGACGCTGACGACATTCGGTCATGGCCAGCCAGGAATCCAGTGGAGCTGCCCAACACCGATTCGCGGCCCGGCGCGTGACGCCGGACACTTGCCGGCATGCGGCTTGAATGCCGGCTGCTTTCGGGACGATCTTCATCCGCATCATTGGTCAACCGTGAACTTTCGTTCGAGAAAAGACACGCCCACGGACAGGATCAGGGTCACCACCATGTAGACGGCTGCAATCGTGAACCAGATCTCGAAGCTCATGTACGTGTCAGAGATTATGTTGCGCCCGATTGTCGTGAGCTCCGCGACGGCGATGACGCTGACGATCGCCGACGACTTGATGAGATGCACCATTTCGCCAGTCATCGGCGGGAGCATGAAGCGGACGGACTGCGGCAGGATGATGTAGCGGTAGGCCTGCCCCGTGGACATCCCGATCGACTTCGCGGCCTCCCACTGCCCGACGGCAACGGCATTGATGCCAGCCCGGAAGATCTCGGATATCAGTGCGGAATGGAAGACCGCGAGTGTCAGGATGCTGGCGACGTAGCGGTCGAGGCCAAAGATCGGCCCCAGCACGTAATAGAAGAGATAGAGCAGCACCAGGAGCGGGATGTTGCGGATCAGTTCGAGATACGCGACGGCAACGGCAGACCCCACGACGAGACCCGACAGCCGCAGGAGCGCCACGACGAGCCCAAGAACCGTGGCGAGCGCGAACGACAGGATGGAGAGCCGGATGGTCGCCACGAGCCCGACCGAGATCTCGCCCCACTGGAATCCGTCGTCGGTGAAGCTGTACAGGTACTGCGGAATGCGGTACCACTGCCAGTTGTAGCCCATGTTCTGGGCCCCGACGAACGATCCGTAGACGATCAGCCCGATCACGATGGCGTAGATCGCGACGGCAACCGGAACCGAGTTCAGCACCTGCTGATGGACCGGTGGCTTCGGGATGGGCGGCCCGCGCAGTTCGGCAGTCTCGCTCAACGCCATCTCAGTGCTCCAGGATCTGCGCCAGGAACATCCGGCAACGGTCGCTTGAAGGTGCGGTGAAGAACTGCTCGGGCGGCGCAACCTCGACGATCCGCCCCTCCTCCATGAACACCATGGTATCGGCCACCTTGCGCGCGAAGCCCATCTCGTGCGTGACCACGACCATGGTCATGCCGGTCTCCGCGAGTTCGACCATGACGTCGAGCACTTCGTTGATCATCTCGGGATCCAGCGCCGATGTCGGCTCGTCGAACAGCATGATCCGGGTTTCCATGCAAAGCGAGCGGGCTATCGCGACACGCTGTTGCTGCCCGCCGGAAAGCTGGGCCGGGTACTTTTCCGCCTGCTCGGGAATGTGCACCCGGTCAAGGTACATGCGCGCGGTCCTTTCCGCCTGGTCCCGCGAGACCCTCCGGACCTTCATGGGCCCGATCATGAGGTTCTCCAGCACGGTGAGATGCGGAAAGAGGTTGAACTGCTGGAAAACCATGCCGACTTCCTGCCGCAGTTTCCGGACGTCCTTCGATCCCTCGAAGACCTCGATGCCGTCGACCACAAGTGTGCCTGAACTATGGTTTTCCAGCGCGTTGAAGCAGCGGATCAGCGTCGACTTGCCGGAACCTGACGGTCCGCACACCACCACGCGCTCACCCTGGCGAACGGAGATGCTGACATCCTTCAGGGCGTGGAACTTCCCGAAGAACTTGTCCAGGTTGCGAGCTTCGATGATCGGCTGGCTACTCATGGACACCACCTTCCGTGACGACCTGCGCACGTTGCACGGAACCATGGCAGCAAGCGAATAGGCCTGGCAACGATTCTTCTCCGTTGCCGGCTCCAGCGGCCATGCCATTGCAGACGCGCGTCAGGGATCGCATGAATCCAGGTCGCATCGCGCGCGGCGTTCGGTCCGGCCACTGACAGCGGCAACGCAAAATCAGGCACCCCTCCCATTCTTGCATTTCACTCAATAACGTTGCATGACGGTTTATGCAAGAAACGGTTCGAAATAAATTCGAACGTCGCCTGCCAGCCGCTCGGAGGAGGCACCATGTCGGCATGGATCAAGATGATTTCCGACGAGGACGCCGATCAGGCGCTCTCGGAAGCCTTGAAGCGGGCGCGGACTCCGCATGGAACCGTGGACAACGTCATGCGCGTCCATTCGCTCAGGCCGAACACGATGCATGGTCACGTCACGCTCTACCGCGCCTGTCTTCACGACGACGGCAACAGCATTCCGCAGTGGTTCCAGGAGACATTGGGCTCGTACGTGTCCGCGCTGAATGATTGCGCCTATTCCTATGCAAATCACTGGGCCAACGCGAAGCATCTGATCGGGGACGACGAGCGCGCCGGCAGGATCGAGAGGGCGCTCAAGGACCGGCGGCCAGAGTTCCAGTTTGAAGGTCGAGAACTTGCCGCGCTTCGGTATGCCGAAGAACTGACCCTTCGGCCTGGCAAAATCGCGGAAGACTGCGTTCGCGCGCTTCGCGAAACGGGCTGGGATGACGGCGAGATCCTGGAGATGAACCAGATCATTTGCTACTTCAACTACGCCAACAGGTTGCTCAACGGGCTTGGCGTCACAACGGCCGGCGACGTGGTCGGATACTACGCAGAAGCGTGACGGCACGAGATGGCATCCGAAAGGGCTGGCAAGCACATCGACGAAGCCATCGGGCAGTCGCTGAGGGAACTCCGGAACGAACGCGGCCATTCCGCCAGGGCGCTGGCGGAGCTTTCCGGAGTCTCCGCCGCCATGGTGAGCCGCATCGAGAACGGTTTGGTGAGCCCGAGCATCTCCACGCTCGCTGCGCTCGCCGAGGCACTGGACGTTCCCATCGTGTCGCTTTTTCGCGAGGCGCGCACCGATCACACGGACTTCACGCTCGTGCACTCCGGCGAAGGCCTGAAGTCCACCCGCCTCACCGAGGGGCATAGGCACGACTACGTCAACCTTGCCTTTCACGCACGCAAGGATCTTCGTTTCCAGGCCCGCAGGGTGACGCTGACCCGGGATGGCGGCAAGCCGCCGACATATGTCGGCCACGGAGTCGTCTTCGTTCACGTGCTCGCTGGCCGGGCAGTCTATCGCTACGGCAAGCAGCACCTGACCCTGTCCGAAGGTGACAGCCTGAGCGTGGACGCCGAACTGAACCACGGGTTCGTGGACGTGTTGACGCCGGAGTTCGCGTTTCTGACCGTGCAGGCAGAGCGCCCCTGAGCGGCCGTGCATGGCACGTGAACTCACCAGCAACCTGACCGACGGTCCGATCAGCGGTCACTTTCGGACGCTTGCCGTCCCTGCCGCGATCGGGATGCTGTTCAACACGCTCTACAACGTCGTGGACATGTTCTTTGCCGGCCTGCTGTCGACCAGTGCGCAAGCCGGCATCTCGCTCGGGTACCAGGCCTTCTACATCGCGCTGTCGATCGGCTTCGGCCTCGGCGCCGCAATGGGGGCCGTCGTCGGAAACGCTCTCGGGGCGAAGAACCGGCGTGCCGCCCGACGGCTTTCGGCGCAAGGCGTCACTTTCGGCGCCATTGCCGCCTTGGTCCTTCTGGCCATCGGATCGTGGTACGGCCCTGCGCTGGTCCAGCTTGTGTCCGAGCCCGGGCCCTATCGCGACGCCGGGACCCGGTACTATCTGCTCCTTTCCCTGGCGCTGCCCGGCTTCATGATCGCGTTTGCCTGCAACGGGGCATTGCAGGCGCACGGGGACGGGCGGTCCATGCAGCATGCACTGATGGCCGCGTTCTTTGCCAACATCGCCCTCAACCCGCTGCTGATTTTCGGCATTCCGGGCCTCTGGGCCGGCATCGGATTCGATGGCCTCGCGGCGTCCACTGTCATCAGCCAGACCGGAGTGATGATCTATCTGCTGTGGAAGCTGCTGAGGCTTGCGACGCTGTCCCGGGTACGGACCCGGCATTTCGCGCCCAGAGCTCCCGAGCTTCGGGAGATCTTCCTTCAGACGTCCCCGACCGCACTTGCGCTCATGATCATGATGCTGTCGGGTTTCGTCGTGCAGTTCGTCCTCAAGGGTTTCGGCGAGCACGCGATTGCAGGGTTTGGCATTGCCATCAGGCTCGAGCAGATCCTGTTCCTCCCGGTTCTCGGAGTGACCGGGGCACTGCTCCCAATCGCGGCCCAGGCGTTCGGCGCCCGCGACAATGACCGTGTGCGCGAAGCTCTCTTCTTTTGCTGGAAGGTCGGATTCTTCATGACCGTCGGCGCGTTGCCGATCATCTGGATCCTAGGTCGCCCGGTGCTTGAGCGATTCACCCAGGATCCGGAAGTGATCCGGGTCGGTCTCGCCTACCTCCGTGTCGAGAGCCTGATCCTTCCGGCCTACATGATGCACTTCGCGATCAACTCCTTCCTGCAGGCACTCAAGCGCCCGATCTGGAGTGTCTGGATCAGCCTCTACCGGCAGGCATTCGGCATTGCATTCTTCGTCTGGCTGTTTGTCGGCGTGTTCCAGTTCAGCGAGATCGGCGTCTGGTTCGGCATCGCGGCGGCCGTCACGACCGGGCTGATGATCGCGATGGTCATTGCGTCGCGGGTGGCGTCACAGAGCATTGGCGGGCTATGGCGGGCGTCAGCGCTTCGCGGCGCATGACCTAATCCCGTCCGTTCAGCGCATCCTCGAACGTCTTACGTGCCTCGGCGCTGTGGATGTAGCCGTAGTTTCTCGGGTACGGCTCCCCCGGCACTGTCTCGAGGCTGACCATCTGCGGGCCGGCACGCCCAATGATGCGAGGCAACGCGCCGGCAAACTCGTCAAGTTCGTCAAACGACTGCGACATGGCGTATCCGGCAGCCGCGGCGAATCCTGCAAAGTCCACGTTCTCGGCGTTCGGGATCGGCTGGTCGCCGTTCACCTCGTACACGCGGTTTGCAAACACGAAATGGTAGAAGTTGGTGACGCCGGATCCGGCAACGGTGACGAGCGCTCCGAGATTCATGAGCAGCGAGCCATCGCCGTCGAGCACGAACACCCGTCGCTCCGGGTTGGCCAGCGCGAGACCCAGTCCATGCGACGCCGCCTGCCCCATGGCTCCCACGGCGACGTAGTTCAGCGGCCGTGGATTGATCGCCATCCAGTCGAAATTCGTCTGGTACACGGCGACGACTATGTCGTCGTCGCGCACGAGCGGCACGAGTGCGCGAAGCGCTTCATCACGCCTGATGGTCATGGCGCCACCGGTGCCCGGCCGATCAGGAACACATGCGGACGCGAGTTCGCATATGCGTCGCCAATCAGTTGAACGATGTCTTCAACGTCCTCCGGTTCCTCGATCGAGGAATGAGAAATCCCCATGGCCCGGAGCACCGGCTCGACTATCCGCACACCATAGGCCGCGGACTCGCTTGCGGGCAGATGTGGCTCCTTTTCCAGAAGACCGACCAGCATGACGACCGGCCTTTGGTAGTCGACTCCGATCGCACGAACAGCGTTGAGTGAGTCCATGAGTCCGGTCTGCTGCATCAGCAGCACCGCACGTGTCCCGTTGCAGGACATCGCGGCACAAATCGAGACGCCTTCGTCCTCCTTGCAGACACGTGTCAGGCGCAATTCTGCGTCACGCGATATCGGCCAAAGCAGTCCGTCGCTCGTGACGATGTCGGGAAGTGCAACGACCTCTCGAACTCCGCTTTGCTTGAGGAGCTCGATGATCCGCGCACCCGACGGGTGAGCCACCTGCGCCTTTGTCCCCGCCGGTGGGGCTGCGGCCGTCATCTTGCCTCCGTAAGGTGACGTTCGAGCGTTCTGGCGGTTGCATCCATCTCGTGCAACAAGCCGATCGAGACCCTGAAGCAGTTCGCATATGCCGGCGAATTCATGCGCCGGACCCGTATTCCCTTCTCGGCAAGCGCCCGCACCGCCGCCTCCGACTCGTCCGGCCCGGGCATCCTGACGAGAACGAAGTTGGTCTGCGACGGCACGCATTCCACGTCCAGGCGGGACAGCTGGGCGCAGAATCGCTCCAGGAGCGCACGGTTTTCCCGTCGGACGAACGCGACATGCGCCTGGTCTTCGAGCGCCGCCATCGCGGCCGCGACAGAGGGTCCCGCCATCGGGAAAGTCAAGCCGATCCGCCGCACCGCCTCGACCAAGTCCTCCGGGCCGTGAGCCCAGCCCACGCGCGCTCCGGCAAGTCCGTAGATCTTCGAGAATGTCCGGCAGACAACCACGTTGGAAGATCGCGCTACAAGGTCATGTCCGGAATCGTAATCGTCGGCCCAGGCATATTCGGCATATGCGCAATCCAGAATCAGGAGGACGTCGTCGGGAAGGGCGGCGTGCAAGCGTTCGACCTCGTTCCCTGGGAGATACGTGCCGGCCGGGTTTTCCGGATTGGCGAGGTAGACCACGCGCGTCCGCTCGGTGACAGCGGCGATCATCCCGTCGACGGAAGGTGTCAGATCGTCATCCTCGACGGAAACGACCTCGCCTCCGTTTGCATGTGCATAGTTGGGAACCTTCAGATACCCGTTTGCGGTGCGGACCAGCTGATCTCCCTGCCCGAGAAACGCGCGGAACAGCCGAGACAGGAGGTCGTCCGCGCCCTGCCCGACGACCAGACTGTCCGGTTCGAGCTCATGGAATCCGGCAATTGCGAGGGCCAGCTTGGCCTCGACTCCCTCCGGATATCGCTCGATTCGGGACACGCACGCACGAACGGCGTCCCTGGCGTGCCGGCTGGGGCCGAAGACACTCTCATTGGAATTCAGAAGCGCCCATGCGGGTGGCGATTCGTCGGCAGCGGCCACAAGCATATGCGGCTTGATACGATCAATTCCCGGCTTTGCCCTCGGTCCCGCTATCTTCGCCTCCCAGTTCGATGCCGCAAGCCTCATGCAAGGACAGGTGTGGTCAATACCCTCATCTCATTTTAGGATAAACGGCAAAGCAACTTCCCGGCGAAGGGATCCGATTTGGCAGCCACCAGGGTTTCGACGTCCATCGACCTCGACAAGCCTGGTCGTCACGTCGGCGAAATTCGCCTTCGTTGGTCCGACAATTCGAACCCGCTGGGACATCATCCGATTCCGGTCGTGTCGTTGAAGGGCGGCGCCGGCCCTGTCGCCTTGTTCATTGGAGGCACGCATGGTGACGAGTTCGAGGGTCCGGCCGCCATCATGCGCCTGGCTCAAAATCTCGAGCCAGCGGATCTCGCGGGACAGGTCATTCTTGTTCCCGCCTTGAACGCTCCGGCGATGGCCAGTTCCGCCCGCGTCAGTCCGCTTGACGGCGCAAACCTAAACCGGACCTTTCCAGGCGATCCAAACGGCGGACCGACAGCCATGATCGCCAACTTCGTGGAAACCGAACTGCTGTCCCGCGCGGACGCCGTCGTCGACTTGCACTCGGGCGGCAAGGCATCCTTCTTCCAGCCCTGCACGCTGGTCACGCACTGCAAGGACAGGGCGCTATACGAGGCAAATCTTGACTTGGCCCGCGCCTTCGGCCTGCCATTGATCTGGCGGCTGGGCGCCCAGAACGACGACAGGTCCGTCAACGCTGCCGCCGAGCGCCAGGACGTTCCCATGATAGCAACGGAGCTTGGAGGCGGTGGCGGCACTGACCCTGAGATCACGGACCATGCAGAGGCCGGACTGCTTCGCATGCTCAGGCAGATGGGGGTCGTCGCCGGAGAGGCAGAACCGAGATTCGCCCGAATAGTGGAGACCTCGGCTCCCGACTCGTCACTCTTCGCAACAAGCGATGGAGTGTTCGACAGGTTCGCGGTTGCAGGCCAGGACGCAAGAGCCGGCGCTCTGGCCGGCAGGCTTCACCACGTCTTCGAGCCGGAGCGACCTTCAAGCGACGTGAAGTTCCGGACTGACGGCTTCATCCTGGCGCACACCTGCCGCGGCCTTGTAAGGCGGGGAGAGTTGTTGCATCTCGTTGCGCAGGACGTAACCTGACAATCCAGCCGTTTGCCATGCCGCCCATCCGCAATCGCCAACTCGGCTATCGCCATCCGACTGACAGGCCGACGAGATGAATGACCAATTTGCAGCACCACAGGGCAACTTTCGCGGGCACGCCCAGCAGTCCGTCTGGGCCGAAGCGCCGGATCCCGAGTTGACCGAGGTTGGTCCGGGCACGCCCTGCGGCGAGTACCTGCGCCGCTACTGGCTGCCCGTCGCAATGACGGACCAGGTTGGAGACCTTCCCTGCCGGATCAGGATCATGGGCGAGGACCTGGTGCTGTTCCGCGAGAAGGGCGAGGGCAAGCTCGGCCTGACCCACCTGCATTGCTGCCACAGGAACATGAGCCTGGAATTCGGCATCGTCGAGGAGGGCGGCATTCGCTGTTCCTATCACGGCTGGAAGTACGGGCTCGATGGAACAATCCTCGAGACGCCCTGCGAGCCTCCGGCGAGCCAGGTCAGGTCGCGCGCTTGTCTGGGCGCCTACCCGGTCATTGAGTCCAAGGGACTCGCTTTCGCCTACATGGGGCCGCCGGGGGAACAGCCCCGGTTTCCCGTGATGGACACGTTCGACGAGGCGGGCGACGAAATGCTGCCTTACCTGATCGAGTCGCCGTGCAACTGGCTCCAGGTGATGGAGAACGCGTGGGACCCTTTCCACGTCGTCTACCTTCACACGCTGGCGGTGCGCAGCCAGTTCATCGACGCTTTCGCCGAAATGCCGATGATCGAGTTCCACGAAAGCGGGACGGGTGATTTCTACACCAACGTCAGGCGCGTGGACGACATCGTCTGGATCCGGTGCCATGATCACATGCAGCCGAGCTTCACGCAAAACGGCGGACACTTTCCAGTGCCGGACGAGCCCCGATATTTCGGGCGCTGCGGACTCAGCCGCTGGGTGACTCCTGTGGATGACACGCACACCCTGGTGATCGCATGGCGCCATTTCCGGGACGGCGACGACCCTAGGGGCTTGACCGACAAGTCAAAGGTCGGCCTCGGAACGACCGATTTCTATGGCCAAGGACCCGACCGCTCCTACGAGCAGCGTCAGCGCGACCCTGGCGACTATGACGCCTGGGTCAGCCAAGGCCCGAAGAACATACATGCGCGCGAGAACATGGGCTTCACGGACAGGGGCGTCGCGAAGGCCCGGCGTCTCTTGCGGAACGCCATCCGTTCCGTTGCTTCCGGAAATCCGGCACCGCAGCCAACGGACAATTTCACGGGCGTGATCCCGACCTACGGAGGTGACACGATGCTCAGAATTCCCGAGCAGGAGGGCCGCGACGACGGCGCGGTCCTCAAGGAAATCTCGATCGACGTGGCGGAAATCTACAAGTCCGGCGATGACCTGCAGGGCGACGCGAGGAACGAGTTCATCCGGTCGCGTCTCAAGGAGTACGAGGCGGGATGGCAATGACGCGCGTTTCCATCAATCCCGGCCGCGTCGACTGGTCAGGCGAGAATCCGGGCATCTACCTGAAGTCCGATCCCTCCGCCGACAGGTACGACGCCCTTGCCCTGTTCTTTCGCGTTGTCCTCTCGCCCTTCGGCCGCGGCCATGCCGGACTGGTCATTGGCCAGCCCGACGGCGATGCCGGCTGGCCCGATGCACCCAACCTCATCATGACCGACAACCAGCGCATGATGCGCTGGATCGTGGATGGCTGGGTGTCGAAAATGCCAACCTTCGTCGGCAAGTCCGGCCTGCAATGCATGACCTGGCTTGATTGCGACAGCGTCGAGAGGCGACCGGGCGACCTGAAGACCCGATACTCGGAAACCGTTCGTGGCTCTGGCGTGACTCTCGAAATGATCTGGCGCGACATGGGCCCGCCCCTGCCCGTCGAAGTGACGAAGGAGAATTCGGCCACCAAGGCGCACGAGATGTATTCCGTGTTTCTGGAGGCGAAGTCTGCGGAGGTGCGCGTCAACGGCACGCCGCTCCCAGGCCGGGTGGCCGAGCGACAGTTCTTTGGCCGCACGATGTCAACGGCCTTCCTCGCGTTTTCCGAGACCTGGGTCACGCCAACGGAGGATGCCTGATGCCATTGAGCGCGCCAATCACCCCTGGCACTGTTGACTGGACCGGAGAGAATCCCGGCATTCTCCTGAAGGATTCCAGCGGGGCATTCACCGCAATGGCACTCTTCTTTCGGGTGGCCTGGTCTCCCGCCGGCCAGGGCCAGGTTCTCTGGCTTTACGGGTCACCTGGATTGCACGACGGCACTCCCGAGGCCCCGAATGTCGTTTTGGCCGACAACATCGGCCTCGCCACCTACCTGAAATCGAATTTCATAGGTCATCTCGGCGCCTTCCGCGATGCGCCGGCATTCGAGCACATGACGCCACGCCTTGCTCAGGCCGTGCGGAGCTCCGGCGACCCGATGAGCCACCGATACGCCGAAACCATTGTCGGAGAGGGCATGTCCGTCGAGCTGGTGTGGGAAGACCTGGAACCGCCGAGAGCGCTGGAACTTGCTCCTGACCAGGTCGGCACCGGCGCCCACACGATGTTCACCCTCCTCGTTGCCGCAAGAGGCGCGCAGATCATTGTCAATGGCCGCGCCCTGCCTGGCCAGGTAGGCAACCGCGTGCAGGCCGGTCTCGAGACGACGACCGCCTTCCTTTATTTCAGCGAGACGTGGGTGATCCCGCCAGACGCCGAATGACGCACCAGCAAGGCGACAGGCTGGCGTTCGACCGAGCCATGGTCACGCAACCGGTCTGGAACAGGTTCGATCCAGCGCGAGACGTGACATCCATCGCGGACAACGTCCTGCTCCATGCCGGGCCTCCCTTTCCTGACCCTGGCGCAATCACCCGGCCAATCCTGAATTCGGCCTGCGTTGCCGCCGTCTACGAAGGGCTTGCGCCTGACCTGGACACGGCTGAACTCATGATTTCGTCTGAGGAAATCCTTCTGAAGCCGGCGCAGGACGTGAACGTCGTTGTGCCGCTTGCGGCTGTTGTCAGCGCCTCAATGCCGCTCCATTCCGTGTACGACGCGTGGCGAGGTCAGCACCGCGCGTTTGCCCCGATCAACGGCGGAAATCGACCCGCCCTTCGCCTTGGGCTGAAGTCGGAAGCCGTTCTTGAACACGTCAGATGGCTCAACACCCGCTGCCTCGACGTGCTTCAGGGAGGCCTGGCGGAAGGGATCGCCCTCGTGCCGCTGGCCGCAGAAGGCCTCAGGGGCGGCGATGACTGCCACGGGCGGACGCCGGTCGCGGGCGCCGCGCTTGTCCGCGAATTGATCGACCGCTCGCCGAATGGCATCGGAGATGACGAGACCCTGGAGTTTCTCAAGGGGTCGCCAAGCGTCTTTCTCAATCTCTGGATGGCGGCCACCAAGCTGATGATGAGCCGGGCGGAGGGCGTTCCAGGTTCCGGTTTTGTCACCGCGGCAGGCGGCAACGGACTCGATGTCGGCATCCAGGTCTCCGCATTCCCCGGGCGCTGGTACACCGTTCCAGCCACCCCGCCCGAAGGCGCGTTCGACGTTGACCTGCCGCCGTCCCGTGCCTTGGGCACCATCGGCGACAGCGCCGTTGTCGATGCGTTCGGTCTAGGCGCGATGTCAGGCGTTCGCGCTGAGCCGCCGACTTCGGCCAAGTCAGCTCACGACATGTCGGTCGGAGAACATCCCTATTTCAGGGGCACCGGACTGAAACTGGGCACTTCTGCGATGGCAGTCGCCGAAAGTGGAGACGCCCCGCGGATCAGCCTTGGGATTCTCGATCGCCAAGGGGAGATGGGACGCCTTGGTGGCGGCCTCTATCAAATGCCGGTCATGCCTTTCAAGCAAGCGGCGGAGGACGTCCTGACGGGTCATCAGCCGTCTTCGGGCTGACGTTTTGGCGCAGGCGCCGTGCCCCGCCCAACTGCCTCCGCAATCCCACTTTCAGTCCGTGCATTCAAGCGATTGCTCGACCATGAGGCGGGCCTGACCGATTCATCACGCGATTTCGGACCCGCAGGACGACCTGAAACAAATGTCACTTGCGAACTTGCCGGGTTGCCGTCGGCGGTCCTGCCGGCTTCTTTGAGCGGGTCCCACAAGGCGCGTCCGAACACGACACATGCTGCGTCGGTGCAATTCCTGACCGGAAAACCGATCTCGACCGACACGGTTGCCGTCGGTCTATGGCTGGCTTCGATGCGGATCTTGCCCAAACCCATGAAGACGAACAGCGTCGACTCCAGGTTCGAGGCTTGTCGGAAAGTGCTCCCGGTCGAGGGGTCAAGATCGATTCCACGCCGCGCGGCGGATGCGCGTGGCCACTACCCGAACACCGTCGAGAGTCGCCTCGGCGGCGGTCTTCCGGACGGGCTGTGCTTGACCCGAGGGCTTAACCCGGCGCAGAAGCTGTCAGGATGACCGCGTTGACATGCGAGGAGCAAGAACATTGCCGATCGGGACCAAACTGAACCGGAGCTTTCGCGCCTTCATCGAGAGACAGCCGGTTTTCTTCGTGGCCACCGCGGCGCCCGAGGGCCGAGTGAACGTTTCGCCGAAAGGCATGGGCACGCTGAAAATTCTCAGCGACACCCACCTCCGCTGGCTCAATCTCTCCGGCAGCGGCAACGAGACCGCCGCCCACCTGCGCCTGTCCGACAGGATGACGCTGATGTTCTGCGCCTTCGAGGGCGACGCCCTGATACTTCGCGTCTACGGTACGGCCAAGGCGACCCATCCCCGCGAGTCCGGCTGGGCGGAAAAGGCTTCCGCCTTTCCCGATCTGGCCGGCTCGCGGCAGTTGATCGACATGGAGATTGACATGGTCCAGACCTCCTGCGGAAGCGGCGTGCCGCTCATGGAACTGAAGGATCAGCGCGGCCCCGTCGAACTGGTTCCCTATTTTGACGAGATGGGCCCGGACGGCGTCGCTGCCTTCTGGCGGAGAAAGAACACGCGCAGCATCGACGGCTACGAGACGGGCATTTTCGGTGACGACTGAGGTGCGTCCCGCCGGTCGGGACAGGATCTGCTGATCTGATGAGGAATCGGGCGACTGCGGCGCATGCCGGTACAAGAGCTGCAGGAACTGGGCTGCCGGGGCGGATCAGGGCAACCGCGAGGCGACGGCTCCGGATTCCGCCTCGACACGTCGCGACAAGAGGAGAAGGAAAGATGCTTGGAGCACGAGATCCCGCATTCCTCCCCGTCCTGAAGGGCGGGGTTTCCCGCGGGGTGGGCAGATGATTGTCGCAGTTTTCCTGATCCTTGGCGTGGCACTGGGCCTTCGTGCCGCGCGCAAGCGGCGCGGCGCATTGATCGACAGGCTCAGGTATGCAGTTGTCTACGGCATTGCGTTTGCACTGCTAGGCGTGTTCGTGTCCCTCGGCATCGGCAGTGCCTGGCAATGACGTTTCCGGTTTCCGCTTGCGGATGGGGCAATCCGCTGCTGCCTTGCCATGGAATTCCCTTCCCTGCACGGGAAGTGGCGTCAACCAGGCAAGTCGGTTCTTGGAACACCCGTCCTGACATCCCATATTCGTGTCATGCTTAAGTTCGGGCCGATACTTCTGGCGATCCTCTACGCGCTGGTGATGTACAAGTTCTCGGCCTGGAAGACCTCGGCCGAACTGAACGAGAATTCCTCGGAACTGGTCGACCCGGTCCTAAAGAAGCTCACGGACCGCATGGCCAAGGCCTTGGAACTCCCTCGCATCCGGGTGCATCTCTATGAAATCGAGCCCGTAAACGGGCTGGCGGCCCCGGATGGACGCATTTTCCTGACCCGGGGCTTTTACCAAAGGTACCGCAACGGAGAGATCGCGGCCGAGGAAATGGCTTCGGTCATTGCGCACGAACTCGGTCATGTGGCGCTTGGACACGCCCGAAGAAGAATGATCGACTTTTCAGGCCAGAACGCGCTTCGCACCGCACTCATGATGGTCCTTGGCCGCTTCCTGCCAGGATTCGGCGTCGTGATTGCCAATGTCCTCACCACCATGCTTGCGGCACGGCTTTCGCGTTCGGACGAATACGAGGCGGACGCCTATGCCTCGGCCTTGCTGATCAAGTCTGGGATTGGAACCGCACCGCAAAAGTCGCTGTTCAAGAAGCTGGAAGGGCTGACCGGAGCGCGAGGCGCGGCGGTACCCGCGTGGCTTCTCAGCCATCCCAAGACCGACGACCGGATCGCGGCGATCGAGAAACTTGAGGCCGGCTGGACGGCCGCGGCCCGTCGGTAAGCCTGAGCGCAGGTCGGCCTGATCACGCCGCAAGCGCATGCCAGTGGATTCCGGCTGCCGTCGGGTCGACTTCAACGCCGGCCGAGGCGGGCGAAGAAGGACTTCATGAGTTCGGCGCGAAGCTTGCGGGCCCTGAGTTCGATTCTCAGGATCTCGTCGGGTGAATTCAGGGGGAACATTTGGCACTCCATTTCTGTCATGCCTCACATAGGCGGCAAAGACCCGTCTTGAAGCTCGGCCTTCTGCATGCCAGTCATGCGGAAACTGCATCCCTCGCTTCGGAGCAACTGCACATTGATCATGTCATCCTCGACCGTTGCGTCCCGTCCGGATTGGCCCCGGTGTGACCGCGGCCAGGAGGGCCCGGCGGATCATGCCTTTCCCCGTAGACTGGGGCTCCTCGGAAAGATGCAATGGGAATTATGCCGTTGACTGAAACGTGGTCGTTACAGCCCCGGCTGATTTCACGGTCGGTGAGGTGGGCAACCCCAACGCCTCTCGACGTGGAGATGCGCCAGTCCCTGACGCCTCGTCATGTCTTTCCGCCCACGCGGCGGTCTTTCACGGGGCCATTGGCCCAAATCCTGATGAAGATCGGCGGGAAACTCGCCCTTCCGGATGGCCCCGAACAAGGAACGTTCCGCAGTTTCAGTCAACGATGTGATGCCCGATGCATTCGCAAGCGATCAGACACTCGAAGCAACCGTTGAAGGCGGATCCGGAGCCGTGTACGGGCGTGTGCCTTGGGAGGGCGCGTGCATGATGAATCCACGGGAAGGCTGCCGGACGACGTCCAGGATTTGCCAAATGGCGCCTGTCATTTCGGTCTTGACCATCCACTGCTCCGGCAAGGCCGGCCGGCTGGCCAATGCGCTGGTCAACGGCGGTCTGCCCGTTCTGGAAGTCACGCTCAGAACACCGGCTGCGCTTGACGCAATTCGAGCCATGGCCAAGGTCGAGGGTAGCGTGATCGGAGCAGGAACGGTGCTTACGGCCTCCGATGTTCGCGCGGCGAAGGACACCGGGGCGGTCTTCGGCGTTTCGCCGGGAGCTACGGATCGCCTTCTCAACGCTGCCGAAGCGGAGAACTTTCCAATCATTCCGGGTTCTGCCACGGCAAGCGAGGCGATGCGCCTGTTGGAAAGGGGCTACACGGTCCAGAAGTTCTTTCCAGCGGAGGCGTCCGGCGGATCGGCGGCACTGAAGGCCCTTGCCGCCCCCTTGCCGCAGATCAAGTTCTGTCCGACCGGCGGCGTCAACATGGACAACGTCGGAGACTACCTGGCCCTCGAGAACGCTATATGTGTCGGCGGGTCCTGGGTGGCGCCAGACGACCTTGTGTCTCGCGGCCGATGGAACGACATCGAGTCCCTGGCCCGGAAGGCCGCACGCCTTCGAAATCGAAGTTGAATTCACTCGGATCCGACTCCGGTCTGCAATCCGCCACGACCTTGGACGAGAAAGGACGATGATGCCTGCCACGCAACAGAAGACGACCAAGACGTCGAGCCCGATGAAGGATGCGGCCGCCAAAGCCGTCTTTTCGAATGAAAGAACCGTGCTTGCGCCCAGGTTCACGCTGCCGACATCCCTCAAACCCAACACCCGCTTGAAGATGGATGGCCTGGAATTCCTGTCCATGCTCCCGGAGAGCGTCATTCCCGTCGCCTTTCTTGACCCCCAGTACCGTGGCGTTCTCGAAAAGCTCTCCTATGGGAACGAGGGCGAATTGCGCGGAACGCGGCGCAGCGCCATGACGCAAATGCCCGAGGAGATGATTGCCGAGTTCGTGCGAAGCATTGACCGCGTCCTGCTTCCTTCCGGGCACCTGTTCCTCTGGGTCGACAAGTTTCACCTATGCCAAGGGGTGCGGCATTGGCTGGAAGGAACGAAACTGGAAATCGTCGACCTGATGACGTGGGACAAGGGCACGTTCGGCATGGGGTACCGCACCAGGCGCCGCGCGGAGCACTGCATCATCCTGCAAAGGCGGCCTGTCAGGGCAAAGGGCGTGTGGAAAGTCCACAACATCACGGACATCGTGTTGGAAAAGGTATCAAAACGCGAGCATCCGCACGCCAAGCCGATCGAACTCCAAGGGCGCTTGATTTCCGCCGTGACCAACGAAGGAGATTTCGTCATTGACCCCGCAGCCGGATCATTTTCAGTGCTTGACGCGGCACTGCAAAACAACCGCCAATTCCTCGGCTGCGACCTGAACGGATAACATGAGGGCCGGCTGAGAGCGAAACAGGCACAGGACCAAAGGCTCAAGGGTCCAAATTACGTCGTTTCATACGACACTGGGCAACACATGACGCCGCAAGATCCAGGTCAGGATGTGAAGCTAGTAGACGCCGTCTTCGAGAACGCCGTCAGCTGACATTTGTGCATACAGGAGACCTTCGCGCAATCCGCGGTCCGCGACGGTGAGCCGGTCCGTCGGCCAAATTCTGAGCAGGGCTTGCAAGATCGCGGCGCCCGACATGATCAATGTATGCCGACCGTTCCCGATGCGTGGGTCAGCGCGACGACCTTCAGGCCCAAGTTCAAGGTACCTGTTGATGACCCTGTCGATCTGGTCGGAGGTCATTCTGAGGCCATCGACCTTTGTCCGGTCGTACCTGACGAGACCAAGGTGGCTCGCAGCCACCGTGGTCACTGTCCCGGATGTGCCAATGATCTGGAATCCCTCGCGCGTCTGTTCTGCCTCGTATGGAGAGAATGCCGCGAGGCGCTCTTCAAAGTAGCAACTCATCAAGGCAAATCGCGCGGCATCGTCTTCGACGTCGACAAACTGGTCGCGAAGCGTCGAAACGCCCAGCGGCACGGAGATCCAGTCGACGACATGTGCTGTGGGGAATGGCGAAGAAGGATCCGGCGTGAATCCCGTCCTGAGCCGCATTATTGCCCGTGGGCGCTCGATCTTTTGTACCCGGCTGAGGTCGATCCAGACAAGTTCGGTGGAGCCGCCGCCAATGTCGACAACAAGCAACTGCTCGGTCTTTGGTGAAACAAGGGGCGCACAGGAAATCACTGCCAAGCGCGCCTCCTCGTCGGGAGCGATCACTTCCAGTTCAAATCCGGTCTCGCGGGCGACTGTCTTGAGGAAGGACTTGCCGTTCCTCGCACGACGGCAGGCCTCGGTAGCGACTAGCCGCATGCGCTTGACGCCGTGCCTGTCGAGTTTCGCCCGGCAGACCTTCAGCGCATTCAACGTCCTGCGCATTGCCTGGCGCGAAAGGAAGCCGCTGGCTTCAAGGCCTTGTCCCAATTGAACGCTCTTGGAGAAACTGTCGACAACATGAAACTGACTGCCCTTTGGCTGGGCAATCAGCATGCGGCACGAATTGGTGCCAAGGTCCAGCGCCATATAAAGATCGGCCGGATCCGGCAATCCCGGCACAGCGCCAGCTACTTGCACCGGAAACGGCGCGGCACCGGCGCGACTCTTGGGCGGCATGTCGCCCTCCAAACTTTGGTTGTGACCAGCTTAAGGGATTGAATGCAGGTCGCACAAGCAAGCTATTCGACCTCGGGAACATGCGGTCACTGCCGCCTCACCGCGTGGCAGCGCGCCTTCTGGCTCGCCAGCCCGGAAGGAGGCTCGGATGGCGGGACTCCGGCAGAGGCGATGCACACGATCGTCGGCCGTTCGAGCGGAAAGTGGCACGTCACGCTGCAGTTCAAGATCCCGGCGCTGGCGATTCCCGGCCAGGAAAGCACGTGCCCTGACTTGGGGATCGACGTCGGCCCGAACGGCATCGTCGCGATCAGCGACGGGGTGACCGTCCCGGCGCCGAGGCACCTTCGCAGGGCGCAGGCGAGGACGCGGCAGCAGCAGCGGGCGCTGGCCCCGGAAGGAACTGAGATCGAAGCGCCGTGCCAAGGCGCGCAGGAACCTCGCCCGCCACCACGCGCACGTCGCGTCGCGACTTCCTGCACAAGCTCTCCCACGGATTGGCCTCCCGACATCGCGTGATCGCGATGGAGGATCCGGGAATGAACGCGCTGAAGCGCCCCTTCCTGGCCAGGCCGGTTCACGACGCCGCATGGACACAGTTGCGGGACATGCTGACCTGCAAAACTGAAAGCGCCGGCGGGTCCGTGGTCCTTGTCGACCCGCGCGGCACCTTCTGGCGACGGAGTGATGACCGAGGCGGTTTGAGCGAGGTGCAATATGCACCGCCACGAGGCTCTCCGGTCCGGAGGCGACGTCTTGCCGGCGAGGCCAAGGGTAACGGGAACAAAAAACGGCTTGCGGGGCAACGACAGGCCGTTGTCCCGACTCCGGCAGGATTTCGTCAGAAACTGCTGGCAAACTCCTGGATGGCGCGACTGCGACGGGCGCATCTCTTGGGTCTCGGCTAAAGACCATCCACTCGCACCTCCCGTTGCCGCATGCCAAGGTCATGCGGTCGATCCATCCATCGGGAGAGAACCTGACATTCCAGGAACAGGGTGCGCCAATCGGGCATGCCGGAGGCTGCGGAACCGCGTGGCCGCGACGGGTCCGAACGACTGACCTCGTCCCTGGACCCGGAGCCCGCGAATGCCGGACAGAGACCGCATCTCGGAGTCGACAATGAATCTGCCTGCGTGTAGAGCGCTGAAACCTGATCGCAGGAGACGACCGATGCACGACATTCGCGCAATTCGCGAAGATCCCGCCGCATTCGATGCCGCGATGGCTCGTCGGGGAATGTCGGATGCATCGTCGGACATCCTGGCAATCGACAGGGTGCGGCGCACCAAGATTGCGGCGGCGGAAGCCGCCCAGGCTGATCGAAATGCGGCCACAAAGGAAATCGCCGCAGCACTGGACAAGGGCGACAATGCAAAGTTCGAGCGCCTCCGGTCCCTCGTCGCGGAAAAGAAGGACGAGATCGCGCGGCTCGAATTGGACGCAGCAGAGGAAGACAAACGGCTGCAAGGCCTTCTGCTGACCCTGCCAAACCTGCCGCATGACGACGTGCCGTATGGGTCCGACGAGACCGACAACCTGGAGCTGCATCGCTGGGGCGATCCGCCGGTGTTCGAATTCGACCCCGTCGAGCACTTCGACATTGCAGGTGTCAGGCCGGGAATGGACTTCGAGACCGCGGCCAAGCTTTCCGGAAGCCGGTTCGTCGTGCTCCGCGATGCGGTGGCAAGGGTGCACCGGGCATTGGCGCAGATGATGCTCGACATTCACACGTCAGAAAACGGCCTGACCGAGACCGTGACGCCGGTTCTCGTGCGCGACGAACCCATGGTCGGGACAAACCAGCTGCCCAAGTTCGCAGAGGACAGCTATGCCACCCGTGAAGGGCTGTGGTTGATTCCGACATCGGAAGTGACGCTCACAAACATGGTGCGGGAGAGCATTCTAGATGCCAATGCCCTTCCGATCCGTCTGACTGCGCATACCCAGTGTTTCCGGTCCGAAGCCGGGGCCGCCGGCAAGGACACCGCGGGCATGCTCCGTCAGCACCAGTTCGAGAAGGTCGAAATGGTGTCGATCGTCCATCCGGACAAGTCGGAAGAAGAGCAGAAGCGGATGCTCCGTTGTGCCGAGGGAATTCTGGAACGCCTGGGCCTGGCCTACCGTACGGTTTCGCTTTGCACCGGCGATCTCGGATTTGGCGCCCGGCGAACCTATGACATAGAGGTCTGGCTGCCCGGACAGAACGCGTATCGCGAGATCTCCTCGGTCTCGACCTGCGGCGACTTCCAGGCACGAAGAATGAACGCGAGGTTTCGCAAACGAGACGGCAAGCCGGAATTCGTGCACACGTTGAACGGCTCCGGTCTCGCGGTCGGACGCGCGTTGATCGCCATTCTCGAAAACGGCCAAACGGCCGATGGGGGCGTCAGGCTGCCCGAAGGCCTGTTGCCCTGGCTGGGCGGCGCCACCGCAATCACGCGCGAGGGTGCGCTCGAGTGACGGCGTGGGCGGCCGGCCTCCTCGCCGGTCGCTCGTGCAACTCGCGGCATCGGCCTTGAGCCTGCATCGGTTCGAAGTCGTGCCGTGCGCATCTCAGCGGACTCCACGAGTTCGCTGCTGTATCCCCGATCCCTTGGCGCAACCGGACAGTGCGGCCGACGTCGCGCCGGATCAATCGACGGGATCAAGTGCCACTCGATGTGCCCGTGCCGAGATGCTTGCGAAGCCGTGATGGGCTTGGCTTCTTCCTGTCGCGGTAGGGATTCTTGTGACCTTGGCCGCGAAAGGTGAGCCGGACCGGCGTGCCAGGCATGTCAAAGTCCTCGCGCAAGGCATTGATCAGGTAGCGCCTGTAGCTCTCGTTCAGCCTTTGCGGATAGGAACACATGACGACAAAGCCCGGTGGTCGCGTTCTGGCCTGAGTGATGTACCGCAACATGATGCGACGCCCCCCGGGCGCGGGCGGAGGATGCGCGGCGATCGCCTCTGCAAGCCAGCGATTCAGTTCGGCAGTTCCAACCCTGCGATTCCAGACGTCGTACGCTCGAACCACGGCGTCACGCAACCGGTCCGTTCCGGCGCCCTTCAAGGCAGAGACCGCCACGAGCGGAGCGCCGCGAAGCTGGGGCAGCAACCGTTCGAACTTGCCGGAAAGCTCGCCGAGCCTTGTCCGTCCTCGCGGGACCTGGTCCCACTTGTTCAATGCAACCACGACCGCGCGGCCCTCGCGCTCCGCCAGGTCGGCAATGCGGAGATCCTGCTGTTCGAACGGGACCGCGGCGTCGAGGACGACGATCACGACCTCGGCGAACTTGATCGCGCGAAGCCCGTCGCCAACCGACAGCCTCTCGAGCTTGTCCTGTACGCGGGCCTTCTTCCGCATGCCGGCCGTATCGAAAACCCGGACCGGCAAGCCGTCCCAGTCAAGAAAGACCGATATTGCGTCGCGTGTAATGCCCGCTTCCGGCCCGACCAGAAGACGTTCTTCGCCCAGCAACCGGTTCACGAGCGTTGACTTCCCCGCATTCGGACGGCCTACCACCGCGACCTTGAGGGGGACTTCTGGAACAAGAGCGCGCCCATGGTCAACTGGTCCAACGGCGTCTGCATCCGTCTTGGCCACGCGCATGCCAACATCCCGTCCCGCCCTTCGGAGCAAATCCTGCAACTGCGCGTTCAGCTCGTGAATGCCCTCGCCATGCTCGGCCGACACCGGCAGAGGGTCGCCGAATCCGAGAGAGTACGCTTCGAGCAGTCCAGCCTCCCCTGCCCGCCCTTCAGACTTGTTTGCCACGAGAAGCACGACAGCGGACCTGCGCCGCAGAAGGTTCGCAAGTGCCATGTCGTCCGGAAGGACGCCCACGCGTGCATCAATCAAGAAGAGACATGCATCGGCCGTCGCAATCGCTCGCTCGGTCAGACGCCGCATGCGACCCTCCAGACTTTCGTCGCTTGCCTCTTCCAGCCCGGCGGTATCCATGACCGTGCAATGCACTCCCGCAAGCTGTGCCTCGCCCTCCCGCATGTCCCGCGTCACCCCCGCCCGATCGTCGACGAGTGCGAGACGCCTGCCCACGAGGCGGTTGAACAGCGTGGACTTGCCCACGTTTGGACGTCCGACAATGGCAAGCTTGAAGGTCATGGGTCATGCGCCCATACGGATCAGCGGAAGGCGTGGAGCTGGCCGTCTTCGGTCACGACATACAGGGTTCCGCCAGCAACTACGGGATTGCGGGCCGCGCCAGCGGGCAGAGCCAGTTGGCCAACCAGATCGCCTGACACTGGATCGAACCGTCGCAACATGCCGTCATTCGAGACAAGAAGGAGGTGCCCTCCTGCAAGCACTGGACCGTAATGCGCAAAGATCGCCTTGCGGCGCGCGATGCGCTCGCGGGTGAAATACGGCAGTTCCTGCGCCCAGACTGTCTCTCCGGTCGCCGCGTCAAGCCGCATCAGGAGGTTTTCCTCGGACACGAGGAAGACAGAGCCTCCCGCGACCCAAACGGGATTGAGGCCGCCTGAGTCTATGTCCCAGATCGACTCGCCCGTGCCTGCATCAAATGCGGCGGCACGACCAGAGTGGTTTCCGGCATAGACGACCCCGTTGGCCACGACCGGCAGGGCGGTCAGTTCTGAAAAATGGCTGAATGCACGCCTGAGTCTCTGGCCCGTGACACTTGCCACCCATGTCTGCGCGCCGGAATCGATGGCGGCAGCGACCAGTTGGCCTGACGGCAGTGGGAAAACGACTTGAGACCCGGCAATCACGGGCGTCGAGCCGCCTGAAATCCCGTTTTCGCTGGTGGCGCCGATGGCCTGCCAAAGGATTCGCCCGTTCTCGGCGTCAATGGCCCAGCCCACGGCGTTTCGCGTGACCAGGTAGACAACTCCCTCGTATGCCGTGGGAGCGCCTGAAACCGCAGATTCAAGGTTCTGCACCCAGCGCACGTTGCCGGTCGCGCCTTCCAGTGCTGTCAAGGTGCCAAAGCCCGAGCTTGCAAAGACTGCACCGCCGGAAGCGGCCAGGCCACCGCCAGACCCCTCGTCCGCGTTCTCCGAGGCTGGAGTCAGGTCCTGGGTCCACAGCAGGTCTCCCGCTGTCGTGTGTGCCGAAACCCGCGCCCTGCTGTCGAGCGTGTAGACCCGCCCGCCAGCGACGACCGGGTCGGCCGTGATCCGGTGCCGTCGATCATTGCCCTGTCCGATCGACACGCTCCATTCCAGCGCCGGGTTCCGGGAAAGAGCAACATGTGTCAGGCGATGGTGCACGTTGCCGCCGACATGCGTCCATCCAGCGTTCTGGAGAGCCCGCGGGAGGTTCAGTGGCGCGGCGCGGTTCTCAATGACGGCCTGCGGCGTACCGGCAATGTCCAGCCGCTCGCCTTGAAGCAACTCTTCCCTTTCGCCGCATGCAGCGAGTGCCATCGCGACGAACATCGGAATGCCAAGTTTCTTCACCATTCGCACCTCGTTGACGTAGCGCTCCGGGCTATGCATCCTCGGGTGTTCCACCCAGGGCCACAATCAGCCAAGAAGCACGCCTGCGCAAACCTTCCGTTTGCTCGGCATCCGCAAGAATGCCGTTCAGGGTCTCGATGGCGGTCTCGGTCTGGCCAAGCTCGACTTCGGCAAGTGCGCGCTGCTCGACAGCCAGAAGCCTGAACAGGTTGCCGGGCCTGATGAGCGGCTCAAGCCGCGCGATTCGCGCCTCTGGCGCCGCATCCGAAATCATCACTGACTTCAGGACCGCGAGGTCGCGATACACGGGGGGCGTGTCGGCATCGGCTGCAATTTCTTCAAGAGTCGCCAACCCGCGCTCGCCCTCGCCTGCCTCGATTTCCGCTGCAGCCTGGAACAACCGCACGATCGCGTTGCGGCCTCCAGATTCGCCGTCAATGGCGGCAAGGACCTTGGCTCGGGCCTCCGGCGCATCTTCCGACAGGGCGTTCAACAGGGCGTCGCCGGCTGCTTCAGCTTCCGCCCGGGCCTGTGCCCTTTGCCACTCGAAGGCGGCGGCACCGCCCACGACCAGCACGACGAAAGTGACGGCAATCCAGCCGTATCGGCGCATGAGCCGGAAGAGCTTGTCGCGACGGACTTCCTCGGTCACTTCGTTGATGAAAGAATCCTGGCTGGACACTGCAGATTTCCATCCATTGCTGTGGTCAGCGCCCTCTTATCGCCTGCATGCGGGAATGCAAAGAACACATTCCGGTCACAAGGTTGAAATCTTGCCGTGGATTGCCGAATTATGTAAGTCACGGCAACAAGATCGCCTTGTTGCACAAAGCGGCATGCTTGGCCCAGCGGCCAGCGGCCGCGAGGACACGAGAGCCATGCGCCTGCTTCCCGTTCTGACAGCGTTCCTGGTGGTCACGGCCTTGTACCTTCTCGTGCTTGAACGTGATGCTGTCCTGAGGATTGCTGCCGGCAACAATGCGCAGGCCGTCGCGGCGGACGAACCCGCAGAGGCTGACGTTGCCAGCGTTCGACCTTGGGGCCGCGACGAGACCATTTCGGTCGTGGCGTTGCATTCGGTCGCGCAAACCGTCGACAGTGCCGTGATCCTGCGCGGTCGAACCGAAGCCGCGCGACAGGTTGACGTGCGCGCCGAGACATCCGGAAGGGTCATCAGCGAGCCGGCAAGACGCGGCGCTACGGTGACCGAAGGCGATCTGTTGTGTGTGCTGGACCCTGGCACGCGGCAAGTTGCCCTGGACGAAGCCGTGGCCCGATTTCGCGAGGCGGAGCTTCGCTTGCCCGAAGCGGCGGCGCGTCTTGTCGAGGCCGAAATCAATGGCCGCGCCGCAGAACGGCTGAACGAAGGCGGCTTCGCCTCCGAGACGCGGGTGGCACAGACAGCCGCGGCGGTAGAAGCCGCGCGCGCCGGCGTTGAAAGCGCCAAGTCTGGAATCCAGGCGGCGGAGGCGGCGGTTGCTGCAGCAAGGAACGAGCTTGGCAAGCTCGAGATCCGCGCGCCGTTCTCCGGGCTCCTCGAGAGCGACGCGGCGGAGCTTGGCTCGCTTCTTCAACCCGGCTCGCTCTGCGCCACGGTGATTCAGCTCGACACGATCAAGCTCGTCGGCTTCGTGCCTGAAATACATCTGGAACGCATTTCCGTGGGCGCGTATGCCCAAGCCCGGCTCACATCGGGGCAAACTGTTGTCGGCCGAGTCACGTTCCTCTCGAGATCAGCCGACCCGGCCACACGCACGTTCAGGGTGGACGTGGAAATCGCAAACGACAACCTCGCGATCAGTGACGGCCAAACAGCCGAGATAGCCATTCGGTCCGCAGGCCGGACAGCGCATCTATTGCCGCAATCATCCTTGACCCTAAACGATGACGGCAAACTTGGCGTTCGGATCATACGGGACATGAAAGCCGCATTCGCCGAGGTCAGCGTGGTCAGGGATACAGCCGAAGGCATCTGGGTTTCAGGCCTGGAACCGGAGGCCGACGTAATCGTGGTCGGACAGGAATATGTCACCGACGGCGTGCCGGTCGCCGTCCGGTTCAGGGAGCCGGACGAATGACCGGCATCATCGACTGGGCGGCATCACGCGCCCGAATGGTCCTGTCTTTCATCGCGCTCTCGCTGCTGGCGGGCGTCTTCGCCTATACACAGCTGCCGAAGGAAGGCGCCCCTGACATCGAGTTTCCAGCCATCTTCGTGAGCTTGCCCTTTGCCGGGATCAGTGCAGAGGACAGCGAAGCGCTCCTGATCAAGCCGATGGAGAGCGAGCTTGCCGACCTCGACGGGATCAAGTCGATAAGCGCGACGGCGGCCGAAGGCTATGCCAACGTCCTCATGGAATTCGATTTCGGATGGGACAAGACGCAGGTCCTGGCGGACGTGCGGGACGCGATGATCAAGGCCGAGGCGCAGTTTCCGGCAGGGGCCGACCAATACACAATCGGCGAGTTGAACTTCTCGGAGTTTCCGATCATTGTCGTCAACCTGACAGGCGCCGTGCCCGAACGGACCTTGCTGCGCGTCGCGAAGTCCCTGCAAGACCGGCTTGAAGAGCTCGAGCCGGTGCTTGAAGCGAAGCTTGCCGGCCATCGCGAAGAAATGGTCGAAGTCGTGGTCGACCCGCTGCGCTTTGAGGCCATTGATGTCACGGTGGGCGAACTCGTGGGCAAGCTCACAAACAACAACCAGTTGATAGCCGCCGGCAACGTGGAAACCGAATCCGGCTCCTTCGCCATCAAGATTCCCTCCTCTTTCGACGAACAGCAGGACATCTACCGGTTGCCGGTGAAAGCCGACGGGGACCGGATCATCACGGTGGGCGACGTTGCCGACATCCGGCTGACCTTCGAGGACCGGTCGGGCACGGCCCGCTTCAACGGCGTGAACTCGGTCGCCCTCCAGATCGTGAAGCGGAAGGGATTCCCCACGATCAGCACGGCCGAACTCGTCCGGCACGAGATCGAGGCGGCACGTGCAACCTGGCCGCCAGACCTGCAGACGGCAATCACGGTAGGCGCGTCCAACGATCAGTCGTCAGGGGTGAGGTCGATGGTGAACCAGCTTGAAGGTTCGGTCCTGACCGCCATCGCGCTCGTCATGATCGTGGTCCTGGCGACTCTCGGCACCCGCTCGGCGCTGCTTGTCGGCTTCGCCATTCCGACTTCATTCCTGCTCTGCTTCGCGTTCCTTGCGGTCATGGGGGTTGCCATCTCGAACATCGTCATGTTCGGCCTGATCCTCTCCGTCGGCATGCTGGTCGACGGCGCCATCGTCGTGGTGGAGTACGCCGACAAGCGGATTCGGGCCGGCACTGGTCCGATGCACGCCTTTGTCGAGGCGGCAAAGCGCATGTTCTGGCCCGTCGTGTCGTCAACGGCAACGACTCTCTGTGCGTTCCTGCCCATGCTCTTCTGGCCAGGCGTGTCCGGCGAATTCATGGGCATGCTGCCAGTCACGCTCATCTTCGTCCTTTCTGCGTCCCTGATCGTCGCACTGATCTACCTGCCCGTCGTCGGCGGGATTTCAGGCCGGCTGAGCCGGATCCTTGAACGGCTTTCGGCAGCGCTTGCGCGTTCCCTTCCGTGGGCAGCAAGAGCAGCCCTTGTCCCCTTCGCGTTCTGCCTGATGTTCCTTGCCGCGCTACAGGTCCTTAACCCTGCCATTCTTGCCGGACCCGGCGCCGGAACCCTTGGGTCCGCTATCGGCGCGATCCTTTTCGTGATCGCGGCAACGCTTTCGTCCGTCGCGCTGAATTCCGTCAGGTCCGAACGCGGCAGGCGCCGGGTCAGCACGAGAAAAAAGCGTACGCCTTTCGGGCACCTGATCGCGTTCATTGCTGGCAACCCGGTGATGCCGGTCGTGACCGTTGGCGTCGTCATTTTTTTCGTGGTTTCGGTCTTCAGCTATTTCGGGACGAACAACAGGGGCGTCGAGTTCTTCGTGGAAGTCGAGCCCGAGCAGGCCATCATCTATGTGCGCGCACGCGGCAACCTCAGCCTCGCCGAAAAGGACGCGCTTGTTCAGGAGGCGGAGAGAATCGTCCTCGCCACGCCTGGAGTGAAGAACGCATTCGCGTTTGCAGGCGCAGGCGGACTGAACTCGAACACCGGAGGCGCACAGGGTCCGATCGACGCGATCGGCCAGATCCAGATCGAGCTGGTTGCCTGGGAGGACCGATCGGCCCACGCCGAGGCGCGTGGCGTTGAGATTGCCGAACTCAATGGCAACGTGGTCCTGGAAAGCCTCGAGGCGCAGCTCAGCGTAATCCCGGGCATCAAGGTCGAGATCGTGAACCTGACGCGTGGCCCCTCGTCGGCAAAGCCCTTGCACCTGCGCCTCAAGCTGGACGACTGGGACAAGCTGATCGAAGCGACGCGGACTGCACGCAACCGCTTCGAGGCAACGCCCGGGCTCATCGACATCGAGGACAACCTGCCGCTGCCCGGCATCGACTGGCAGATAGATGTGGACGTCGAAAGAGCGGGCAAGTACGGTGCCGACGTCGCGACGATCGGGGGCATGATCCAGCTCGTGACGCGCGGCGTCCTGCTGGACACGATGCGCGTCGCCTCTTCGGATGAAGAGATCGAGATCCGTGCAAGGCTGCCCGAGGACGACAGGTTTCTGTCAACGCTTGATTCGCTCAAGGTCCGGACCAACCAAGGTCTCGTGCCGCTCTCGAACCTGATTGTCCGAAAGCCCGTTGCTCAGCTCGCGCAGATCACCCGGACCGACCAGACCCGCTTCTTCGATGTCAAGGCCAACGTCGAAAGCGACCTCGTGAAACTGATCGATTCCGATGGCGTGATCGTGGAGGTCGCCACGGCGGCGGACGCAAGGGGCGGCACGCTGGCCGGACGCATTGCCGAAGAAGACCTGGACGTCGTTCCGGTCACTGCCACCGAACGGATCGAGACCTTGACCAAGTGGATCGAGGAGACGAGACCGTTCCCCGACGGCGTCGAATGGGAATGGACCGGCGACGCCCAGGACCAGGCGGAATCCCAAGCGTTCCTGCAGACCGGGTTCATGGCCGCGCTCGGTCTCATGTTCATCATCCTGCTGGCGCAGTTCAATTCGTTCTACAACGCGATCCTGGTGCTGCTTGCAGTGGTCCTTTCCACCACGGGTGTTCTGATCGGCATGCTCGCGATGCAGCAACCGTTCTCGGTAATCATGACGGGAACCGGAATCGTCGCGCTTGCGGGAATTGTCGTGAACAACAACATCGTGCTGATCGACACTTATCAGGAGTATTCCCGGTACATGCCGCGGATCGAGGCCATCATACGCACAGCCGAGGCCCGCCTCCGCCCGGTCCTGCTGACAACCATAACGACGATTGCGGGCCTGCTGCCGATGATGCTGGGCCTTTCGTTCGACTTCTTCAACGGGGGATATTCGCTCAACGCCCCGGCAGCACTCTGGTGGAAGCCGCTTGCGACCGCCGTCGTCTTCGGCCTTGGCACCGCCACGCTCCTGACGCTTGTGTTCACTCCGTCGATGCTGGCTCTGCGCGTCTGGTTCTGGGTCATCCTCGCCAACACCCTGAGCGCGCTGAGCGCGTTGACCCGTGGCGCAAGAAGCCGCAGCGCGCGGGACTGGGCGTTGAAGCGTGCAGCAAGGAAAGTGAAAGGAACAGACGTAGTTTGGGACATAGACTCAAGCCCTGCCGGAACTGTCCAGCCACTGCGTGAATTGAGGGCGGCAGAATAGAACTGCAGACGTCCTTGCATCGAGGGTTCACGCTGGCAACTCTCGTGAACCACATTTCCTGGAATTCGCCGGCGGCTTGGATGCCCGACCCCTTGTTTTCATACCTCTTGGAACATGTTCAGCGACTTCAACGCTTGCATCGTGGTTCATGGAGTCTTAACAGCTCGCCGACGCACCAGGAATGTCAGCAAAGTCCCCGAAGGGGCTCTTTTTGTTTGGCAAATGCGGTCTGTTCGGAGCCTATGGTCGCCTCCCAAGGTCAGGACTTATGAACTGAGTTCCACGTGCACTTGAGTCTGGTTCCGAACCCCACCTGCAGACCGCGCATTGGATCGCCTGATTGCCGAAGTCGTCCCGGAACTGGCGTCAGGCTGCGTCGTCCTCGGCGGCCTGCCGGTGCCAAAGCGAAGCGTACCGTCCGTTCCGTGCAAGAAGCGCGTCGTGGTCGCCTTCTTCGACAATTTGCCCGTTCTCGAGCACCACGATCCGGTCGGCATGGGCGATCGTGGACAAGCGGTGCGCGATTGTTATCACGGTTCGGCCTTCGCCCATCGCCTGGAGCTCCTGCTGGATCTTGGATTCGGTCTCGGTGTCGAGGGCGCTCGTCGCCTCGTCAAGAAGAAGGATCGGCGGATTCTTAAGGATCGTGCGTGCGATCCCTACTCGCTGCTTTTCGCCGCCCGAGAGCTTGAGTCCCCGCTCGCCAACTGTCGTGTCGTAGCCGTCCGGCAGGCCGGAGATGAAGTCGTGGATCTTGGCCGCCCGCGCGGCCTCGACGATCTCCGCGCGCGACGCTTCGGGACGGCCATATGCGATGTTGTAGTAAATCGTGTCGTTGAAGAGAACCGTGTCCTGCGGCACGACGCCGATCGCTGCATGCAGGCTCTTCTGGGTCACGTCGCGAATGTCCTGGCCGTCAATGAGAAGCGATCCGTCGCTCGTGTCGTAGAAGCGGAAGAGAAGCCGCCCGATCGTCGACTTTCCGGAGCCGGAAGGCCCCACGATCGCGACCGTGCGGCCGGCAGGCACGTCAAGCGTGACCCCTTTCAGGATCGGGTGGCCGGCCTGATAGCCGAAATGAACGTCACTGAACGTGATCTGGCCGCCATTGACGGCGAGGTCGGGCGCGCCCTTCCTGTCCTGCACTTCGGCTGGCTGCGCCAGCAGGTCGAACATCTCCCCCATGTCAACCAGGCTTTGCCGGATTTCGCGGTAGACGGTGCCGAGGAAGTTCAGGGGCATGGTGATCTGGATCATGTAGGCGTTCACCATGACGAAGTCGCCGACCGTCAGGGTGCCGTTGGCAACCCCGACCGCAGCCATGACCATGACGCCAACGAGGCCCCCTGAAATCAGGAACGCCTGACCGAAGTTCAGGAATGCCAGCGAATAGGATGTCTTGAGCGCCGCAAGGACATAGCGCTCCATCGCGCCGTCGTACCGGCTCGCCTCCCGCTCCTCTGCACCGAAGTACTTCACCGTCTCGAAGTTGAGAAGGCTGTCGATCGCCTTCTGGTTGGCGTCGGTGTCCTGCTCGTTCATTTCACGGCGGATCTTCACCCGCCACTCGGTCACCCTGAACGTGAACCAGACATACAGGAATATGGTCACCGCCACGGTGGCCAGGTACCAGATGTCAAAAACGACTGCCAGGACGGCGGCAATCATCACCAGTTCCGCGACAAGCGGCGCGATGGAAAACAGGAGAAACCGCAGCAGGAACTCGACGCCCTTCACGCCGCGCTCGATGATCCGGCTGAGACCGCCAGTCTTTCGCGTGATGTGATAGCGAAGCGAGAGCGCATGAACGTGGTTGAAGGTCTCGAGCGCAATCTGTCGCAGCGCACGCTGGCCAACGGCCGCGAACAGGACATCCCGCAATTGCTGGAATCCGACCATCAGAAGTCGCGCCATGCCATAGGCAACCGTGATTCCTACTGCGCCGATTCCGAGCGCCCAGACGGGGTCCACGTCCTCACCAGCGAGCACGTCGACCGCAGCCTTGTAGAGAAAGGGCGTGCCAACCGCGACAACCTTGGAGAGAAGCAAGGCCAGAAGGGCAAGCACGACTCGCCGCCGGACCCATTGCATGCCAGGAGGCCAGAGGAACGGTGCAAGCTTCCTGATGATTCTCAGGCCACCATCGCGTTCCTTGCCTGGCAAATGGACGTCGGTCATCCCGCTTCGTTCCTTCTGCGCCGCAACCGCGCCTTCGCCTTTGCGCGGTCCGATCGAGGGCACTGACGGGACAGGCGCATGAAATCGCCGCATCCCCTCAATTCGGAGAGTCGTGCCATCGGCATGCTTGCATCCGACACGTTGCTCCCGGTTCGCTGGTATCTATTGAGGTTCCGCAGTGATTTCAAAGGGGCAGGCAACGAGTCGCGCGCCCCGCCTCAGTGTTGCTACTGGGCAGGCCATCGTGCAGCATGTTCACTCGCAGCCTGCCGGACCGGGCCGCAACGCTGCCTGACGCAAGCATCGTACCTTGGGCCGAGCGGCAAGGATACTTGCCATCTGCTCCCCACTCAGTCCGGCACGGCAAAGATCTGGCCGGGAAAGATCAGGTCCGGGTCGCGGATCCGGTCCGTGTTTGCCTCGTAGACGCGCACGTAGAGAATGCCCCTGCCATATCTCTTTCGCGCGAGGCCCCAAAGCGTGTTGCCGGGCTGGATCGTGACAAGCGAGACCGGCGCGAGCAAGGTTGCTGGGCTCTTGTCCAATGCCTGAATGTCCTCGACCGCTTCACGGAGAAACGGGGTCTCCACACGCGAGATCACCCTGCCCTCTGAATTGAGCTCATCGACACGAAGCGTGTAGGTGCCCGTGTCGACATCCGGCAACGGCGTGCGCCACTGGCCGCCTTCGCCCACGCTGGCGTCGACCAAGTCCTTGTTGTCGAGGTAGATTCTGACTGTTTCCGTGCCTGTGGCACGACCTCCGACTGTGACTTCACCCTCGTCGTCATAGGCAATCGTGTCCACGGAGACATTCTCCGGAACCTCGGAACTGTCGCTGGAATCCTGAACAACCTGGACACCGCTTTCGTCCGCAAGAAGAACGGTTGGCAGCGATTGCCTTCCATCCGACTGGTCCGCTTGTTCGGTTGTCGTGGCGACCGATGCGGTCCGCTCGACATCGGGTTGCTCTGCCTGGTCGGTCGAGTTGACGGCTAACGCCGTTCGTCTGTCACCGGACGGCTCCGTCTGACCGGCAGAAGCGATTGTCGATGCGGTCTGCCCGACGTCGGCCTGCTCTGCCCGTTCCGTTGCAGCCGTGGTCGACGCCGTCCGCTCGGCATCGAGTTCCGTCGCTTGGTCGGTTGAAGCGTTTGTCGATGCGGTCTGCTCGACCTCCGGCTGTCCTGCCTGTTCCGTCGAGGCGGCGGTTGGTGTCGTCCGCCCGGCGTCAAGTTGCGTCGCTTGGTCGGTTGAAGCGGTTGTCGATGCGGTCCGTTCGATCTCCGGCTGCCCTGCCTGTTCCGTCGAGGCGGCGGTTGACGTCGTCCGCTCGCCACCGGTCTGCGCTGCCTGATCAACCAAGGCGTCAGTGTCGGTCCCTGGCGGTTCGTCGCCAACCGCATCAACTTCACCTGCAATCCTCACGGGTGCAACAGGTCCAAGAATCAGGGACGATGCACCGTCGAGGACTGTGCCGTCCAAGCGGGTCTCTGTCAGCGTAAGTTCGCGAGGTTGATCCGATACGCCGACTTCGGAGAAAATCACGAAGCTGCCTGATGCGTCGGCAGCGGACTCTCCGACCAGTTCGCCATTCAGATACAACGAAACCTTCGCATGGCCTTCGACCCCACGGCCCGCGATCACCGCGCTGCCGCCGGGTTCGATGCGGACAATGTCAAATGTTGCGCGGCTTACCGTGACTGGCGCGGACTCGATCGAAGTGGCGGAATCAGGCAATTCCGCAGGACCCAAGCTTGCGATGCCCTCCAAGGCCGATGCGTCCGCCGCATCCGGTGTCGCAGCGACCCCCGCCTTCGTGCCGCCGTCCACCGTCGGCGCCACCGGCTCTGCAAGGTCCAGTGTCGCAACGCGTTCAGGTGCTGGCGCGTCCGGGACATCCGTCAATGCCGCCGCCGCCGCAACCTCGGGCATCGTGTCATCGTCCACCGCCGGCGTCACCGGTTCCGCAGGGTCCAGGGTTGCAATGACTTCGGGCGCCGGTGCGTCCGGGACGTCCGCTGCAACCGGCGTTGCCGCAACCTCCGCCGTCGCGCTGTCGTCCACGGCCGGCACCACCGGCTTCGAAGAGTCCAGTGTCGCAACGCTCTTTGGGGCCGCGTCCGGGACGTCAGCCGCATCCTCCTTCGCCGCGACCTGGGGCGTCGGGCCGTCGTCTTCCGTCGGCACCACAGGATCCGCAGGGTCCAGGGTCGCAACGCCCTCCGGAGCCGGCGCGTCCGGGACGTCAGCCTCCTCCGGGTTCGCCGAGACCTGGGGCGCCGGGCCGCCGTCTTCCGTCGGCGCCACCGGTTCCGCGGGGTCCAGGGTCGCAACGCGTGCAGGGGCCGACGCCTCCGGGACGTCCGCCGCATCCATTTTCGCCGCGACCTGGGGCGTCGGGCCGCCGTCTTCCGTCGGCGCCACCGGTTCCCCAGGGTCCAGGGTCGCGACGCGTTCAGGGGCCGGCGCCTCCGGGACGTCCGCCGCATCCATTTTCGCCGCGACCTGGGGCGTCGGGCCGCCGTCTTCCGTCGGCGCCACCGGTTCCCCAGGGTCCAGGGTCGCGACGCGTTCAGGGGCCGGCGCCTCCGGGACGTCCGCCGGAACCTCCGTCACCACGAGCCCGGGCGCCGTGACATCGTCCGCCGTTGGCGTCGTCGGCTCCGCAGGGTCCAGGATCGCAACGCTTTCAGGAGCCGGCGCCTCCGGGACGTCCGCCGGAACCTCCGTCACCGCGAGCCCGGGCGCCGTGACATCGTCCGCCGTTGGCGTCGTCGGCTCCGCAGGGTCCGGGATCGCGACGCGTTCAGGGGCCGGCGCCTCCGGGACGTCCGCCGGAACCTCCGTCACCGCGACCCCGGGCGCCGTGGCATCGTCCACCGTTGGCGTCGTCGGCTCCGCAGGGTCCGGGATCGCGACGCGTTCAGGGGCCGGCGCCTCCGGGACGTCCGCCGGAACCTCCGTCACCGCGACCCCGGGCGCCGTGGCATCGTCTGCCGTTGGCGTCGTCGGTTCCGCAGGGTCCGGGATCGCGACGCGTTCAGTGGTCGACGCCTCCGGGGCGTCCGCCGGGTCCGTGTCGTCAACTGTCTCCGCCGTGACGGACGGGTCGCTTCCGGTTCCCGTGGTCGGGCTCTCGGGCAGCAAGAATATCCAAAGAATGGCCAGCAAGAGGGCAATGGTGACAGCGCCAATGGCGCCCTTCCAGATTGGCTTCACGACTGCATTCCCCTTCACGGTCTGGTTCGAGCCAGTGTCAGGCACCTAATTGTCGCCAGGCGCTTGAGGGACAATACCAACGCCGCTAACAGGGGTCAAAACACCTTTTGCAACCAACGGCAGCTTGAATGACCCAAACGATTCCTTTCTCGCTCTGCGTCTATTGTGGTGCGCGCGACGGGCGAAACCCGAGCTACTCGCGATCAGCCCGCAAACTCGGACGGGCCATTGGCGAAAACGGATGGCGCCTTGTCTATGGTGCAGGCGATGTGGGAATCATGGGCGCCGTCGCCGAAGCAGCGACAGCCGCAGGAGCTGCGGCGATTGGAGTGATTCCGACCCACCTGCTGGAAACCGAAGCTCCGAACAGGTGCATCGGCGAGCGGATCATCACCGAGACCATGCATGAGAGGAAGAAGATCATGCTGATGAACGCGGACGCGGTGGCTGTCCTGCCGGGCGGGGCGGGTTCGCTGGACGAGTTCTTTGAAGTCCTTACCTGGGCGCAACTCGGGCTCCACGAGAAGCCGGTCTACCTGGTCGACATTGAAGGATACTGGCAACCGCTCTTGGCTCTCATCGGCCACGTGATTGCCGAGGGATTCGCGGATCCAAGCCTGGGCGATCTCGTGCAGGCGCTGCCGGACGTCGATGAACTGGTGGCAGAATTGAGGCGCTCGCTGCGCGAATCTCACCAAGGATAGAGCGTTGCGCGCCAGGCCCCGAGGCAAAGGTCTCCGCGATTCCGGGCCCGTTCGTCGGGGTGCCGAGGACCGTGGACAAAGCAATCCCGTCGGCAAGGCAAGCCGACGGGACGTTGCGGCGGCGGCGGGCGCCTACATGCGGCTTGCCACGTTTTCCCAGTTCACGAGACTGTTCAGGAAGTTCTCCAGATAGGCCGGGCGCTTGTTCCGGAAATCAATGTAGTACGAATGCTCCCAAACATCGCATCCGAGCAGAGCGACCTGTCCAAAGCAAAGCGGATTCACGCCGTTCTCGGTCTTGGTCACCGCAAGGGACCCATCCGGGTTCTTGACGAGCCATGCCCAGCCGGACCCGAACTGGCCGACGCCAGCGGCCGCGAACTGCGACTTGAACTCGTCTACCGATCCGAAGCTCTCGGCAAGTGCGTTTTCGAGCGCGCCAGGCATGCCGGATTCGCCCGGGCCCATCATCTCCCAGAACTGGTTATGGTTCCAGAGCTGGCTGATGTTATTGAAAATGCCATTCTGCGCCACGGCCCCCGCGTCGTAGGTCCCCTTGACTATCTCCTCCAGTGACTTGCCTTCCCATTCGGTGCCAGCAATCAGCTTGTTGCCATTGTCGACATACGCCTTGTGATGGAGGTCGTGATGAAACTCGAGCGTCTCGGCGCTCATTCCTTGCGAGGCCAGCGCATCATGTGCATACGGAAGATCGGGGAGATCGAATGCCATTGTTGGGTTCCCTTCTGTTGACGTGATGTACACTACCTGCGCAGGGTTGCCGGTCGGGTCAAGGCAGAGCCAGGAAATTTCCGGGAAATCCCGGAGTTTTGCCGGAGGGTTCTCCTGCGTCTGGTCGGACTGGCGACGGCGCCGAATTGAGGAAAGCAATGCCAAAGGCCGTAATCGTTGGTGGAACGGGCGGGATTGGAGCCGGCATCGCACGCGCCGTCGTCGCCAGGGGATGGGAACTGACCGTAACTGGCGCCACTGCCGAAGAGGTTGAAGTGCATCTCGAAGCAGCGCCGGACGTCCCGGCGGCCGCTCTGGACGTGACGGACAATGACGCGGTCGAGACCTTCTTCAACACCCTGAATTCCTTGGACGGCCTTGTGAATTGTGCGGGCATCATCAGGAAGCTCGACGAATACGACATGGACACGTTCCAGAAAGTGATCGACGTCAACCTCACGGGCACGATGCGATGCTGCCTCGCCGCGCACCCGCTGCTTTCCGCTGCCGGCGGCGCGATCGTGAACACCGGGTCGATGTACACGTATTTTGGCGGGCCGCACGCACCGGCCTACACCGCATCGAAGGGTGCCGTGGCCCAGTTGACCAAGGCGCTCGCAGGCAAGTGGGGTTCCGACGGCATTCGCGTGAACGCCATTGCGCCGGGATGGATCGAAACGCCGATGACCGAGGCCATACGCGGCGACGGTTCGCGCGAACCGGCCATCTTGAACCGGACGCCGCTGTCTCGTTGGGGTCAGGCCGCCGAGGTCGGCGCGCTTGCATCGTGGCTGCTTTCTGAGGAAGCTTCGTTCGTTACCGGCGCAACCTACCCTGTGGACGGCGGCTATTCCGCCATGTGAACGACATGCCCATTGAATCCCAAGACCAGAATCCGATGACGCCCTATCAGTTGCCCTTCCCAAAGGAGGCGCTCGACGAAATCGTCATAGCGGACGCCATTCCGGAAGATGAACGCCTTTGGGTGCCGCAGACCGACACCGTGTCATTCCGGCCGCTGTGCCTGAACCGAAGCCAGGGATACTGGATGAACCTGCTGCGAGTTCGCCAGTCCGGCGTCCTGTCGCGCCACCGGCACCCTCAACCGGTGCATGGATTCGTCCTGAAGGGAAGCTGGCACTACCTGGAACATGACTGGGTCGCGCGAGAAGGTTCATACGTGTTCGAGGCCCCGGGCGAGACTCATACATTGGTCGTGCCCGACGACGTGGAAGAGATGATCACGTATTTTCAGGTAAATGGAGTGATGATCTACGTGGACCCCTACGGGAGCGTCCAGGGATACGAAGACGTCTTCACCAAGATCGACATGTGCCGGAAGCACTTCCGCGACGTCGGATTGGGCGAGGACTACGTCGACCAGTTCATTCGCTGAAACAGACGCGAACTGATGCACATGGTCGCTGCCGAAGTGTGGCTGATGAAACGGGTCGAGCTGCCGTTCCCAGATCAAGCTCGCCGTGTAACCGAGTGCGAAATGGAGATTTTCCTAGCGGGTTCGATCTCCGGTCCCGCCATTTTGGCAGGATCATTTTACGCGCCGGTCGATTGACACTGTCCACTGACTGCAAGATACGCGAAGGTGATCATGGATGCGTTCATTTCACTAGCAGTGCGCCGTCGGTGGCTCACAGTGCTGGTTTCAGCGCTTGCCTGTTTTGCAATTGCTTCGGGCGTCGTGCGGCTGGTTGAAGTTGACGTGGATTTTCGAAACCACTTCAGCAAGGACGACCCACGCCTCGTCGCGCTTGAACAGCTGGAAGAAACCTACGCACTGTCCGACTCCCTCCTTGTCGTCATGGCACCGCAGTCCGGCGCCATATTCACGCGCGAGGCACTCACGGCTGTCGAGGAGATGACCGAGCAACTCTGGCAGACTCCCTTCGTTACACGAGTCGATTCAATCACCAACTACTCGCACAGCTGGGCAGACGGCGATGAGCTTTTCGTCGAGGTGCTGATCGATGAAGCCGCCGCGCTGTCCCAAGATGACCTGGAGCGGATCAAGGAAATTGCGCTGGGAACGGAAGAGATTGCGGGTCGGTTCGTGTCCCGGGATGGGCGCATCGCCGGGTTGGTCGTCAATCTCGTGCTTCCGGACGTCAACCGACAGCAGGCCAAGGTGGACGTGGTCGACTTTCTTCATGCCGCTGTCGCGGAAGCCAGTTCCAGCCATGCAAACATCGAATACCATGTCACGGGCGAACTCCTGCTCAACCGCGCCATTCGCGACGCACTCAATGAAGACACTGCGAAGCTCGGACTGGTCGCATTCGTGACAATGCTCGTGGTGGCGTTCGCGTTGCTGCACTCGGTTTCCGCGGTCTGTGCAATCATTGTCATGATGGTTGCAGTCGTCATCTCGGGGCTTGGATTCGCTGGCTGGACCGGCATGAAGCTGTATGGCGAAAGCGGCGCGGCGCTGTTCGTGCTCATGGCGGTCGCCGTTGCGCATTCCATGCATGTCATCGAGGGAATGCTGGCACAGATGCGGCAGGGCATGGATCGAAGGAAGGCGGCAATTCATTCCGTTCAATCAAATGCTTGGCCGGTGTTCCTCACTTCCGCTACGACCGCGATCGGATTCCTGAGCCTGAACTTCTCCGAAATGCCGCCGTTTCGCGTCATGGGCAACATCGTCGCGTTCGGCGCCATGTGCGCCTTTGTCCTTGCGGTTACTCTGTTGCCTGCGCTGCTGTCGCTCCTTCCCGTGAGCGCCCGACCCTTGCGCGCAGGCAAACGCGCCTTCTTTGATCTGTTCGGACGATTCGTGGTCACTCACCACATTGCACTGCTGGTTTCGTGCGGCGCGGTCATCATCGCGCTCATCGCCGGCATCACGCGGATCGAACTCAACGAAAACCCTCTCGAACTTCTTGACAGGAGCTACGAGTACCGCCGGTCCACGGACTTCGTAAGCGAGAATTTCTCCGGACTGGAACCGTTCGAGTATTCACTCAGCGCGGGACGGGAGGCGGGCATCACGGATGTCGAATACCTGCGTGACGTCGATGCGTTTGCCGCTTGGTACAGGGCCCAGCCTGAAGTCGCCCACGTCTTTGCCCTTACCGACATTCTCAAGCGGCTGAACCAAAGCCTGAACGGCGACGATCCGGAAAGTTACGTGGTGCCGGAAGAATCGGACCTCGCCGCACAATACCTGTTGCTGTACGAGTTTTCGTTGCCGATGGGGCTCGACCTCAACAATCTCATCGATGTCGAACGGTCCGCCTCACGCATGACGGTAGTGCTGAAGAACCTGTCCGCGAAGGAGAAGATCGACCTTGACAGCCGTGCGCAGGCCTGGCTGCGGCTAAACGCGCCAAGTCTTGAGACCGGAGCCACAGGGGCTACGCTCATCGGAGCCTATTCGATCAAGAGAAACATCGAAAAGATGCTGATCGGCACCTTTGTCGCGATGTCTGTCGTCTCGCTGCTGCTCGTCTTCATCTTCAGAAGCCTGCGATTTGGCCTGATCAGCTTGATACCCAATTTCGTTCCTGCCGCCATGGCGATGGGCGCTTGGGGTTACGCTGTGGGGGAAATTGGCGTTGCCGCCTCGGTGGTGACGGCCTTGGCGTTTGGAATTATCGTCGATGACACGATTCACTTCCTGACCAAGTACTTGCGATCCCGCAAGCAAGGCCTCCTGCCGTCAGAATCGGTTCAGTCTGCGCTCAGCACGGTAGGCAAGGCACTGTTCGCGACGACAGTCGTTTTCGCCCTTGGTTTCCTCGTGTTCGGAGCGTCGGGGATGGCGAGCAACCAGACGCTTGGCTTGCTCTTGGGAACGACTGTCATCATTGCCCTGCTGGCAGACTTCCTATTCCTGCCACCCCTCTTGATCGCCCTTGACGGTGCCAAGGAGTCAACCAAGCAGATCAGGGAGCGGTTGAAGCAGGAGGCCGATTAGGTTCTCTTGTCTTGCCCGTAGTGATGCCGATGAGCGGGAAGAGGCAATTCTGCCTTTCCTTGCCCTCGGCACAAGGGCAAACTCAACGTGTTGCGCGCTGACCGGTCACCGCGGAGACCCCGAGAACGGCAACCTGTCATGACGGCTTGCGGGCCAGAAAGCAGTACAATGGAGTGAAGATCCCTGTCCTGCCGCCAGCGACATAGGCGTCTGCAGTCCGGTCCATGACCCTGACAACATCTGCCGAGCCTTTCGGAAACGCTCCCAGCGCCTCCGCCAGCTTCGATGCCCCGATGAACGCCTTCCTGCCCAGCGGTGTCCTGCTCAGGGCTGTGCCCAGCTTTCCGTGCCGCCGCTCCATGGGCCGATACCACGGAACGATCGAAGCGCCTTCCTCAACGGCAACGTCCCTTGCCTCCTCGACCAGGAAACCCGCCACCTCAAGCGCCCGGTTGACTTCGTCCATGGTGGCGATCTCGTTGAGTGCAATGCCGTGCTGCAGCTGCCGCTTCACGGTCTGGTGCCCGGCGTCGTCGGGATTGAACTTGTCCGTCAGGCACATTTCCTGTCCCCAAAAGAGCGCTCCTGGTCTGAGGACGCGGTAAATTTCGGCGAACGCGCCTGCCTTGTCCGGCGCATGGCATGTAGATTCGATGGCGTAGCCTCGGTCGAACGTGCAGTCTTCGATGCCGCTCATGTCCATGAAGCTGCATGCAACGTAGTCCACCATGTGCTCGATCCCCGTCTCAGCCATCAGGGACTTCGCCTTCTCGAGCTGGACTTCGCTGCTGTTGATCCCAACGACTCGTACACCTGCCTCTTGCACGACGCGACGCATCGGGCCGCCGACCCCGCAGCCAATGTCGACGATCGTCATGCCCTCCTGCAGCTCCAGCTTGCCGATCATCATCCGCTGATGCCGAATCTGGGACTCCTCCAAGCTTTCTCCAGGTGCCAGCGGCGTGAAGTGCAACGATTCTCCCCAGCCGAACACCATGAATTCGCTGCAAAGATCATAGTATTCCCTAACGGTTTCGGCGTGGTCGTACCTGCTGACGCCGACATCGTCCGAAGCTGCCCTGTCGGTCCAGCCGTCGAAGCGCCTTACGCGGCTGACCACGTTCGCTCCGGAATACGCGGCCTTCAGCCCTCTTGACAGTTTGGCGAATTGCATGGAGCGATCCTTCCTGCACGTGTGAACGGTCCTGCGTCCCGCCAGTCCCAGCCCGGACAATTCACCAGCTTGGCCTGCATGTGACCGCTCTCCGCAAAACGGACATGAGTGTCAATGACTCTGAGACGAGCGGGGCCGCGTCAAGCATTTCTTCTCGGGCATTGACGGGTCCATTGGCGGGTCCATCGGCGGACGGTCCGGAAGAATCAGCGCGGACCCCTGCGCGATGGCGGGCCCAGGGGCATGGACCCATTTCCCCCGGTGGGGCATCGCGGGCGCTCCGGACGGGCTGCCTCGCGCCGTCAGGTACGCGCATCTGTCCCGATTCAGCGTGGCCCTCGTGTATTGTGCAGCGCTCGTTGTGCATGGCCACCAGATCCGGTTGGGTCGATGACAGTCGAGCACGATGTGCACGGTCCCGTTCGGCTCTTCGAGAAGTGGCGCGACCTGATCTCCGCGTCTGGGGACCAGGCAGATCGTCAGCCCGCAGAAGCGACTGAGACTCGCCGGACCACGCTTCCGGGGAACGCTTCCCGACGAGAAGCTCGCCAAGGGAGCTGCGCCAGGGCGCCTCCGGATGTGATGCAACTCCGGTCTTTCGACCCTTTGGTTCGCCGACGGCCGTCGGCTCAGGCACCACCCGATTTCACGCGTCACGCAGGCAACTCGCGCCTTTTCTCGACGATCTTCAGCCGCAGCGATCTGCTCGGGGACATCGACGGAAACGGACTGAGCTTGAGCGGGCGATTGGCCGGAAAGACCTCGAGCGTGAAATAATGGGCGATCATCAACAGGTTGATTGCTAGCTGCAGTTCGACCCAGCGGAAGCCAAGGCACAAATGCGTACCTAGCCCGTACGGTGCATACGCAGTGCCGAGATGCTCGTTGCGTGGGGGCAGATACCGGTCAATGTCGAGCTTGAGCGGGTCCGGGAATTGGTCGCCCATGTAATGTGTCGCCGTCTGGGCAATGTGAACGCGTGTGCCGATCGGCAGTTCGAAGCCTTCGACCACGCATGTGTTCATGACGTTTCGGATGGACATGGGAATGATAGGATACATCCTCAGGCACTCCATGATGAACCTGCGCGTAACGTCGATGGCCGACTTTGAGAAGTCCGGACCCTCCGGGTCGCCAGCGCCAAACAGAGCATCCGCCTCGTTCCGAATTCCTTCGTGAATCTTCCGATGCGCCGCCATGGAGTACAATGCGAAACCCAGCATGTCTCCGAGATACACGCTGGCGAGTGCTGGCGTGGAGAAGAAGAACTTCAGGTTCGACTCGGGGAGGAATTGCGGATCGCTGGCATGCAGGCTGAGCAAGTCGTCCACCAGATTGCGCGGGCATCCGGCCCGCTGGGCAGGTGTGTGGGCGAACTGGACGCGCTCAACCACCGTTTCGATCAGCTTGGCGCGACGCTTCATGCTCGGCGTGTGAGCAAGGAACTTGGGCAGCACACGCCCGACGTGAGTGAGAAGCAACCGTTCCTTGAACTTGATCAGTTCATCAATGACGTCTTGCGTATCAATGCCTGCCATGAGCGGGCCAATCTGGGTGTTGGCCAAATACCGACACGCGCTCGCAGGCTGCAGGACAGCGCCCTCCTCCCAGTCCGCGACAAAATTCCGGATCCGCAGGTAAAGCGTGTCCAGATGCCCCTCAAGCCTGTTGCGGGAATAGCCGTAGTTCAGCGCCTTGCGGAGCCGGAAGTGATCGGCACCATCGAGCGAAGGAAACACCCCGTGGGCTCCATACACCTCCTCGATGCCGGCAAAGTAGTCCGCAGCTCTCAGGAATATGCGTCCTTTCCGGTGGACCCAGCGATTGACTTCGGGTCCACCCATGAAGAGCAGAGTTGGTGAAAACGGCGGCTTGATCTGGAACACCGGGCCGTATTCCTGCGCAAGGTCTGAAAACAGCGCCGGTATGTTTCCGGATCGCAAATGCGGACTGCGCAGCAGGTAGCGCCATCGAACCGTGGGGTATTCCTTCAAGCCGACGATGCGCTGAACCCGAGGGTTTACGATGTTGTGCTTGACCGCTTCCGCGACCGTGCGGCCGATAATGTCCAAGTTGCAGATTTGCTCGATTCGCCGTTCGGCATCCGCATCCAGATCGAACATGAATCGAAGAACGTCACAAGCGTTGGCGAGACCGACGATGATGGCGTCTCTCGGATCCGGAATCGAGTCTGTCAGAATGATCGTGGAGATGCGTCCCTTGACAAACTGGCCAATGGTTCCCTCCCGGGAAGCACCATGCCGTGCGGTATGCAATTCAGGCGCGGCCAGCGTGTAGAATTCACCGTCATGATGCTCCAGGATTCTCAAACTGAGCAAGCGCTCCAGCGTCAAGCTGGTAACCGACTCGGCATGGGCCACGAGCCGTTCAACCCAGAATTGGGTGTCTCGACTTTCCTCGCTAACGACGATTTCCTTCAGAATGTCATCTAGTGCTGGATCGCCGGTACTGGTCGGATCAAGGACGTGCAGCGACGTCATGTCGGTATCGATGCGCGAAAGAAGCGAGAGTTCCGCAAGCGCGGCACCGATGATGGCGCAGTTCATGTTCCAGCCCGGCACTTGGTGGAAGTAGCCGGTGGACTCGTTGAACAGCGTCAAGACGAACTCATCGACCAGACTCAGGGGCCGGGCCTTCAAGTCATCAGCGGTAGCATCCATCAGGCATGACCTCCTTGCATCCGACATGGAACAGGGGTGCAGACGCAGGAACGAAAGCGTGGCACGGCCTGGATTGAACGGACAGAAGCACATGAGCCATGGCCAGAAAGGGGCTGGATCCGACGTGGACTCTGCCGGGGAGAGCCGCGGCGGGGCAGTATGCCCAGGCGATCCGGAAACCGGGATCTGAAATCGCGTATCATTGCCCCACTTCCGCTCCTACATGCAAAGCCGACCCCCTTTGGGGGAACTGGAGCGGCCAACACTTCGAATTCCCGACCGTTCACTTTCCGTGGGAAACGTATGCCTCTTTCGCAGGCAGGTCAACGTTTTGGACCCCGAAGGAGGTGCGTCCGCCTCTCTCCACAGCCATGCAAGTTCGGAGATCAAAGGCACGCAATCGCCATGACTTTTGCCGCAGCGGCATGAATGATTGCATGACCGAAACGCCCCGCTTGAAGGCTGCAATGGCGAAATACAGGATGCGGCAGCCGAAAGTAGGCTGAAAGTGCACATGTTCCTGCGTCGCCGGGCAGGTTCATCCATTCACTTTCGCGGTCATCCAACGGAGACCTGGTCATGGGCCGTTGATCCGCCTCCAAGACCTGCGTGGCTCTTTACGCACGTGACAATGGCAGTACGATTGGTTCTATCACCCGCCGGCAACACGTGCCGCATGCCGCGGGACATTGCCCGCACTGCAGAGGCGGACTGACCAGGAAGAGGAACCATCGGGGAACTTCTATAGGGCCTTGGCCAGTCCCGCCGGAAGCAGAATCCAACGAAATCCGACGAGCTTCCCAACGCACACGCCAGTCATTCCAGTCCTGCGGCGGTCCCTTTACCGAACCCGCCGGAGAGCTGCCGAGGTGAAGTCGCCCGCGTCAAGGTCGGTTCCAAACTCGTAGTCTGACCAAAGCAGATCGGTGCTCTTGCCAGTGAGATGGTTCGTCATCGTGAGCTTGCCAGCCCGCCAGAAGCGGCCGAGATACTGCTTGTAGCCTTCAGCGACCATCGTCTTGAGATGCGCATTCCTGCGGTCGTAGAACTCAACCTTGACGGTGCGATGCTCCCCGTCCAGCCAGACCAGCTGGCGCGAGTAGCCCGAGTCCTTGTTGACCGGGACGCGTTCGCTGACAGTGCATTCGCTGGCGCCGCAACGCTCCGTGCGCAGGTAGCGGTGGGTGAATTTCTCGACTTCAGGCGTTCCCATGTCTTCGTATGAGAATTCGCTGCCCATGAAGGAGCCGGACTGGCTCGATGAACTGATCCGCTTGACCCGCTTCAGGGAGGGAAGATAGAGCCATTGCCCGTCTGCCTTCCGCTTGAAGGAATGAATGAGAAACCCGGTGCCCCTGACATCGCGCGGGCGGTCGAAGACGATCAGCGAGCGGTCGCCTTCGCCGGGCACTTCCAAGACCTTTATGCGGAGTTCCCGACGGCTCTCCTGTCCGCGCTTGTTGCGCAGGATCATCTCGAGGCTGGCGGTAAAGTTCCCGAAGCCTCTCTGGCTCTCGCGAGCTTCGCTGGCGATTCTGAGCCCCGCCTGCTCTGCGCTTTCTGCTGAGCGTCCGGTCGACGGTGCCAGAAAGAGGACCGCAAAGGCGAGCAGGATTGCCTGCAGCACTTGGCTGGAACGAAAACGAGACACGTGCATTGTCACTTCCTCCTTCGGCGGCATCCGAGTCCGTGGCTTCCGGGGCGCCATGACGCTTGGCAATGGCACTGACGAAGCGAGTGCGTTGCCCCTGATGCTTCCGCCAACATCCGAACCTGTCCTTTCCTGCTAGCATGTGCCCTGCGGGCCATCAAGTGACGGCCGCTCCAATTGCCTGCGGGCCCGCCAATCGGTGCTGCCCCAATGATCTTCGAGACGTCAAGACGAGCAACTGACGCGAGGGTCTCCTGCCGTCCGTCGTCCCTGCCTACACATCTGATACGTTTCGCTCTCGTCCTGTTCCGGTTCCCAAAGGACTGGAAGCCGCACTCCGTCACATAGGTTCCCCTAGTCCTCTGGCGCAGGACGGGACCGCCATCGCCACGGTGCACGAATGGTCGGTTGTGTCCCTTTCCGGCCATTCTAGCCAGACATTTCACGCCGTTGTCTCAGCGATCCACCGTACCTGCCATGGACAGGGTGGAAGGGCTTGAACCGGGTTCGCGTCTGCCAAGCAAGTCCAGCTCTCCATGATGCGCCGGCAACGCCGGGTCAGCTCGCCTTTCTGAAGCGCCACCCGTACATCACGCTCCCGTAGAAGTTGAACCACTTTCTCGCCTCGGCATCCTGGAACGGATAGTCAGCTCCCATCTGTCTTGCAGTGACGAGCCCTGAAACGAAACAGGTCTCCTGGCTGTTTATCAAGGTATGCGCACCGCAGTGCCAAGTGCCTCGCTTGCCCTGAATCAATCGAAAGCAATGGATTAGGAGCGCTATGTGCCGGACATCGTGAACGACGTGCTGGAACCACCACCTCTTCACGATCTTGCTCTCGTCAATTCGGCTTCTCGGATTGTAGGTCACCAGGCACGGCTTGTCTGATCCCTTGGCCCAAGGCTGCTGGTTGTGCATGATGTAAGTGATCTCGTAGTTGTCCGGCCTTGTGCCGAATTGCTCGATGTGGTTGCTCCGCGTTGAAATGGGCTTGGCAGCAATGTCGGGCAGCACCGAGGCATCCGAATGAACGACGGTATGGTTGTGCAACTCGCTTTCGTACCTGATTGCCGAGAGCAGCCAGCGTTCAATGAAATTTGGCTTGTCCAAGATCATCATCGTCTGGTTGGCGTTGCAGGAAAACACCACATCATCGAAATGTTCGGCGTGCCCGTCTTCGTCCTCGACTACCACGCCCGCCTCTTGCCTGAATACCTTCCGGACCGGCCGCTGAAGGCATAGCTTGTCCCTGAAACCGGCTGACAGTTCCTCGTATATCCGACGGGTCCCTTGATCCCAGGTCTGCATCGGCGTCGCGGATTCAATGTCGAAGAACTCCAGATATCGAGCGAACAGCGATGCGGGCATGTCGAACACGTTCGTAGCCATCAGGAAATTCACGAACATCGGCTTCAGTATCTTGTACCTGAAGTCGCCGGAATAGCCGCCGAGATTGAGAATGGCGCCCATGCTGACATAGTTGAACGGATTGAGGAAACCGAGCAGTTTCGACCTTGTTCGATTGAGTTGGCCAAACCGCTTCAGGAACTTCAGCAGCCTTTGGAACCTTTCGATCTCACCCTGGCAATGACTCCTGATGTCGGACTCCAGGTCGTGTGCGTAAGTGCCACCACGATATCTCACACTGTAGCTGAAAACTGTATCGACAAGTTCGATGTCGAACTGCCGCATGAGAAGAAGAATGTGGTGATAGACTGAAGGAATGAGCGCCGTAACGGAGATGTCGAACGGTATCATCGTTCCATCGTCCTGCGGCATGTCCGCGGTTATGGCGTTTCCGCCAATCGTGTCCTGAGCTTCATATACTCGGACCTCAAACCGTTCAGGGTGCTGGCTCAGCGCCCAGGCGGCCCCAAGACCCGAGACACCGGCGCCGACTATGGCGACCCTTCTCGGTTTCAACGCCTCTCCCTTGCCCTTCAAGTCCGCCACCATCGATAACACTCGCTCATCCGCTCAGAGGCCAGTTGAATCAAGGAATTGCATCCGCTCAACTTCTCTCCCCACACCGGGATTCGCGAAATCGCTCAATCCTCCGAACTTGGCCCGGCCCAGGGTTGTTCCGGCAAGCCTTCGTCCGGAAGCGCCGTACGCGAGCCCCGTAATGCGCGGGACGTCCGCAACGATCTCCCAGTGCACACTCTGACATGCACTGTGGCTCTGCACCGCTGACCGGCCCGACGCCAGCCACGGACGTCGCCTACCTCAGAAATGCCCGACCTCGCTGCCGGGTGTCGCCACATTCGAGAGCAAGTCAAGGACGTAGCCCGCAACTGACCGAAAGCAAACGAGCACCGCTTCATCGTCGCCGGCGAACCAGAAGGCAGCAGGGACCTGCGCCAGCCTCGTACGTCTGACGCGCCCGGGCGGCAAGGCGGTCTGCCGAAGATCGGCCGGCGAAAGCTTGGCCAGAACCTCTCGAACAGCCGGGCCTTCGCCGCTCAATCGAAACACGGCGCGCGAGTCGGAGACGTTTGCGACAAGCGCGTGCAGCCCGCCGAGCGCTTCCGCAAGCGTTGCCGCGGTCGCTTCGGCCTCGTCATGTGCACGCAGGATCATCAGTTCGTCCGGCGACATCCAGAGAGCGCCGTTGCCCAGCCCGCCGACAAGGTCTCCTGTGCTGGGCAGCTCGATTCCAGCGCCTTTCAGCGCCAAAACAACGTCTGCATCGCCAAGATCGGCCCTGAGCTGGATCATGCCAGCCAGCCCGGCATCCTTGATCGTGACGAACCCCGAGTAGGTCGCGCCGTCCAGTGAAGTGACGGCCTCAGGCATTTTGCTTCTCTCCGTCCGGGTCGTGAAATGCAGGGCTAACGATCCTCGCCAGGATGGGTTCGCCATCGATGACAGGAAACTCAAGGATCTCGCCCATCCGATCCGGTCCGCGTTCGACAAGGCCCATGGCAATGCCTCGATCAAGCGTTGGCGAATGGTATGCAGAGGTCACGCGGCCCTGGGTCTTGCGCTGGCCATTCGCGTTCACGCCCTCGCCTGCAGCATATGCCCCGTCGGGAAGCACTGAACCATCAAGAGTTTCAAGCCCAACAAGCCTCCAGCGCAGCGGGTCGGCCATGTGCTCGCGTTCCTGCGCCCGCTTTCCGAGAAAGTCGTCATTCCCTTTGGAAATCGCCCAGTGAAGCCCGAGATCCTGCGGAATCACCGTTCCGTCCGTCTCGTCCCCGATCATGATGAAGCCCTTCTCGGCGCGCATGACATGCAATGCTTCGGTCCCGTATGGCGTGATGCCGAACGGCTTGCCAGCCTCCAGGAACCTGTCCCAGAGCGCCCGGCCCTGCCCGGCCGGCGCGGCAATCTCGAATGACAGCTCGCCCGAGAACGAAATGCGAAAGACACGCACCGGAATGTTGCCCAGCGCACCATCCGTCCAGGCCATGAAAGGAAGCGCTTCCCTGCCGAGATCCATTGACGGCCCAAGTTCGCACAGCACGTCCCGCGCCTTCGGGCCTGCCACCCCGATCTGGACGAACTGCTCGGTGACATTGGCGACGTATGCCTTCCAGTCCCACCATTCCGTCTGGAGCCACTCTTCCATTGACGCATGGATGCGGTCCGCTCCGCCCGAAGTCGTGTGGCACAGCCAAGTGTCGCCATCGAGTCTCGCCACAACGCCGTCGTCAACCAGGAACCCGTTCTCCGAACACATGAGTCCGTAGCGGCATCTGCCGGGTTTCAGCGTGGACATCGAATTCGTGTAAAGCATGTCGAGGAACCGGGCGGCGTCCGGGCCCTTCACGACAATCTTGCCCAGCGTGGAGGCATCAAGTAGCCCGACCGATGAACGCGTTGCCAGCACCTCCCGCTTCACTGCGTCGTGCACCCTCTCGCCTGGCATCGGATAGGCGTAGGGACGCCGCCAGTGCCCGACCGGCTCCCAGCGGGCGCCGTTCGCTTCATGCCATTCGTGAATCGGCGTCTTGCGCACGGGCTGAAAGAGCCCGCCCCGTGCCTCGCCCGCGATCGCGCCCAGGGTCACGGGTACGTACGGCGGACGGAAGGTCGTCGTGCCCACCTTCTCGATCGGCGCTCCAAGTTCCCGGGAGAGGATCGCCAGCCCGTTGATGTTGCTCAACTTGCCCTGGTCCGTTGCCATGCCAAGCGTCGTGTATCTCTTGGCATGCTCGACGCTTTCGTAACCCTCGCGGGCCGCCAGCTCGATGTCGGAGACCTTGACGTCGTTCTGGAAGTCCAGCCACGATTTCGCTCGCTTGGAATACGGCGCGCGCGCGGGCACGAGCCAAACGGGTTCCATGGGTTGGTGTGCCTCGTCCTCGCTCTCCGGAACGCGACCTGGTTTCCCGTCGCGGCTCTTTCCGAGTGCACGTCCAGCGGACACCCCTGCCGCGTGAGCGTTCTCAAGCACCTCATCGGCATGCATTGCACCGCTCGCACTGCCGGCCGCCTGCATAATGGCCATGCCGTCGGCCCCGATCGGCGGACGCTCCGGGTCCGGCGCAAAGTGGGCCGCTTCGTCGTTCCACGAAAGCTTGCCACCTGCATGGCACCAGAGGTGAGCGGCAGGCGACCACCCGCCCGACATCGCGACGCAGTCCGCCTGGATCTCGTCGATCACGTCACCTTCGCCATCCTGACTGCACACCTGAATCCTTTCGATGCGGCCCCGACCGACAATGTCCGCAATGCCACAGCCAGGTCTCACGGTGAGGCCGGCGTCGCGCGCGGCTCTCGCAAGTGGGCCGGTCGCCTCCTGCCGAGTGTCCAGGATTGCCGGGACACCGAGCCCGGCCCCACGTAGCGTCAGCGCGGTCCGGTACGCATCGTCGTTGTTGGTCAGGATCACCGTCCTCTCACCAGGGGCCACGCCAAAATTGACTACATAGTCGCGCACAGCGCTTGCCAGCATGCAGCCCGGACGGTCGTTGCCGGAAAAGCTCAAGGGACGCTCGATGGCCCCCGTCGCTGCCACGATCTGGCCCGCCCTGACCTTCCAGAGACGGTGACGCGGCACCGAATGATCAGGTGCGTGGTCGGTCAGGCGCTCATGAAGCAGGACGTATCCATGGTCATGGACTCCGACACCGGTCGTACGTGTCCGCAGGCGCACATTCGACAAGGATTGCAGCGAGTTCAGGGTGTTCCCTGTCCACGCCTCGGCGCTCTGTCCGTCAATCCTGGCGCCATCGACCGCAGCCCGGCCACCCCAGGAGGAGGCCTGCTCCACCAGCAACACGTCCGCCCCGCTCTCCGCGGCCGCGAACGCCGCAACAAGCCCGGACATTCCTCCCCCAATAACAAGAACATCGGTGGTTACATTGAAGTGCTCGTAGTGATCCGCGTCGCGTCGCCTCGGGGGCTTGCCAAGGCCGGCGGAAAGCCGGATCGCCGGTTCGTACACGTGCTTCCAGAAGGCGCGCGGCCAAAGGAACGTCTTGTAGTAGAACCCTGACGGCAGAAACCTTGACAGCAAGGAACTGACCACACCGAAGTCATGTTCCAGACTTGGCCAGTGATTCTGGCTGCGGGCTTCGAGACCCTCGTACAGTTCCGTCGTCGTGGCACGGACGTTCGGCTCGAAGGATCCGTCGCGACCAAGGCCGACCAGCGCGTTGGGTTCTTCCGGTCCGCACGCGACAATCCCTCTGGGACGGTGATACTTGAACGAACGCCCCACGAGCACCTGACCCCTGCCCAAGAGCGCAGATGCCAGCGTATCGCCGGAGTATCCCCGCAATTCCTTGCCATTGAAGGAAAACCCGAGTGGTCTCGAACGGTCGATCAACCGGCCGCCCTCTGAGAGGCGACGGCTCATGGTTCTTCCTTCCAGCGCCACCCAGGCACCCGAGTCGCGATCGCATCCCTGATCTCTTGCGGCGGCTCGTGGACCTGTGCCGGATAGGTGCCGTAGACCTCCAGCGTCACCGTGTTCCGCGCCGCATGGAACCACTTGCCGCAGCCGTGGACGTGACGCCAGCGCTCGAAGTGAACACCCATGGGATTCGCGCGCTTGAACAGATAGTCCTCGAACTCCTCGTCGGACGAGCCGGGCCCGAAACGCCTCAGATGCGCCTCCCCGCCAGGCGAGAGTTCGGTCTCGTCACAGCGAATTCCGCAGTAGGGACAGGTCAGGATCAACATGCCACGTCCTTGTGATCCTCTGGCCGGGGCACGGACCGACGATCACCGCCGATGCGCGAACCTTTGCGCGTCGACGCCTGCATCGCCCATGCTCCGCCGCTGCCTGTCGCCCGCTTCACCTAATCGCCTCCGTCAATGCGCCACGCCAGCGGCAACGCTCTCGTCCACGAAGCGGCCCTCGCGAAAGCGATCGAGCCCGAACTCCGCGCAAAGCGGACTTTCGCCCCTTGCCATGAGCTCTGCGAAGCCCCACCCGGATCCAGGGATCGCCTTGAATCCACCAGTTCCCCAGCCGCAGTTGATGAAGAGGTTGCCGACGGGTGTTCGGGACAGGATCGGCGAGCGATCGCCCGTCATGTCGACAATGCCGCCCCACTGGCGAAGCATCTTCAGGCGCGAGATCATAGGAAAGGTCTCCACGAGCGCTCGTACGGTTTCCTCGATGTGGGAAAAGGATCCCCGCTGCGTGTAGTTGACGAACCCGTCCGCGCCACCGCCGATCACCAATTCGCCCTTGTCGGACTGGCTCATGTAGCCGTGGACGGTGTTCGCCATGACCACGACGTCCATGCACGGCTTGACCGGCTCGCTGACCAGCGCCTGAAGTGCCACGCTTTCGACTGGCAACCTGAATCCAGCCATTTCCGCCAAATGACCGGAATGGCCGGCGACCACGATCCCGAGCTTGCCGCACTCTATGTCGCCGCGCGTCGTCACGACCCCTTTTGCCTCGCCATTGCTCGTGCGTATGTCCGTGACCTTGCACTTCTGGATGATGTCCATGCCCATTTCCGAACATTTCCGGGCGTATCCCCAAGCCACCGCATCGTGGCGCGCGGTGCCACCCCTTGGCTGCCAAAGCGCGCCGAGCACCGGATAGCGCGGGCCCCGGACCTCGATGATCGGGCAGAGTTCCTTTACGCGCCCAGGCTCGATGAATTCCGTATCCACCCCTTGAAGCGCATTGGCATGCGTCGTCCGCCTGTAGCCGCGAACCTCGTGTTCGGTCTGTGCCAGCATCATGACGCCGCGGGGGCTGAACATGACGTTGTAATTCAGGTCCTGGCTCAGCGTCTCGTAAAGTCCGCGCGCCTTTTCGTATATCGCGGCAGATGCGTCCTGAAGATAGTTCGAGCGAATGATCGTCGTGTTCCGGCCCGTGTTGCCCCCTCCAAGCCAGCCCTTTTCCAGGATGGCAACATCCGTGATGCCGTGGTTCTTGCCGAGATAGTAGGCAGTCGCCAACCCGTGTCCGCCTGCCCCGACAATGACGACGTCATAGCGGCGCCGTGGTTCGGGGCTCTTCCAGACGCGCTTCCAGCCCCGGTGATCCCGGAACGCTTCCCGTGCCACGGCCAAGGCTGAATAGTGACCCATCTTTTGCAGCTCGCATCTCGGAAGCGCCGACTCGCCCCTCTCTCACAAATTCCCAGATGAGACGTCTGACGGCAAGCGGCAGGAGAGCGTAGTTTCGCGACACCGGTTGCCGCGGGACAAATGCGGGACAATCGAACGATGGCCCGAAGTGACTTGCCGCTCTTCTTCAAAGCCTGAATCTGGCAGCGTCCGTCCAGTGCCGATGGCCGCGCGGCTGGGCAAACTCCTTGTTTGCCGCAGGGTCTCTCGCGTCAAGCAATCGCGACGCAACATCTGGCGCATCAACGTCTATGGTGAGATCTACATAGACTGCGGGGGCCCATTGCGGAAGGCAATAGGACTCTCTGGTTGATTGTCGCGCTAGAGGGTCTCGCTTCCGCCCGGGACTCCCGTCAGGGCAAGCGGCCTGGTCAAGGCCACGAGGAAGATCAGGGCCTACCCGAAGGACCCGGACCTGCTGCGCGAGCTGGTCCGCCACTGCATACAATCACAACACCCCACCTCGATTCAGCATTGATTTGCAACGATTTTCCATTTCATCTCCTGTGTCGGCGGCGGATTGCCGCCCGTCATTCCCGGGTTTCCTGGCGGATGGCGCTCCCCGATGCCTGTCGGCCGGACTGTCCGGGCGGCGGCGGGACCGGTTCCCGTACGGTCGGGACGTCTGAGGGCTGTCGAGCGGTCAAATCCCGAACTCGCCCTGGTTCGGGTCCGCACCGGCAACGGACCGGCAGCCGGACAGCGCCGCGACGACCCGAGGGGCCTCCAGATCCGCCGCGGCGACGGCCCAGGGCGCCCCGGTGCAGACCTGCCGCGCGGGCAGGACGGCGGCCCGGATCAGCCGCCGCACGACCGAGGGGTCGACGCCGAGCTGCGCCGACGCCTCGCCGAGGGACAGCTCGCCGCGCTCCTGCCCGAGCATGTCGCGCGCCCTCCTGCGCGCCTCGTCGGGGCCGACCCGGCCGTAGCGGCCGATGACCACGCGCCTGTTTGGCGCCTTGCGCCCGCCGTCGCCGGAGCGATAGTTGACGATGAAGGACTTCGTGCCCGAAGGCTGAACGCGGCAGCCGAAGCCCGTCAGCCTGTCGTCCCAAGCGATCCAGGACTTGTCTTCGGGCTCCAGGGCGTCCACGCTGCGCTTGGTCAGGGTGACCTTCACACGGGCCACGCGCTTGGCAGAATTGAGGTTTTCCATGGGATGCAGCCTGTCACGGGACGCCAGGACATGCAACACGGTAGTCAACACATGGAAAGAATCTGGAGCGCATTTCCGTCCGCGCCTGATGGCCATTGCCCGACCAAGTGCAACGCAACTACCAGATATTACGTTGAAAACAGAAGACGGACGGTGTCAAGTGCAGACTGGAGTGGACATAGTTCACATGGTTGAGGAATAAATCAAGTGTCGCTAGGTCAGATGTTGCCCGGTGGAGTGGCACGGGGGAGCCCATGATCTTCTGGTTGCTTGCATTTCTCATCATTGCCGGAGTGGCCGCCGTCATGGTCCTTGCATTGACGCGCGCACACCGCAGCGAGATGGACGGAGCCGCTTCGGACGTGCAGGTCTATCGAGACCAGTTGAAAGAGGTGGCGAGGGACGAGGCGCGCGGCGTGCTTGCAGAGACGGAAGCTGAGGCGGTGCGCTTGGAGGTATCCAGAAGGCTGCTGGACGCCGACCGGCGCGCGCAGGCGCGTGACGAACATGTTCCCGGAAACCGCCGGCTTGCGGCAGCGATCATCGTCGCGACGCTGCTGGCTGGCGGGATCGGCACATATCTGACGCAGGGCGCGCCAGGAGTGCCAGATCTTCCAATGAGCGCGCGGCTGGCGGCATTGGAAGAGGCCGCAAGGGATCGACCGGGCCAAGAGGAAGCCGAAGCAGTCGCAGCGCCAATCCTTCCTGGCCCAGAGGCCGTTCCTGAGGACTTTCTGGAATTGATGGACCGGCTCAGAACGGCCACCCAGGAGCGGCCGTCCGACATCCGGGGCCTCACGCTCCTTGCGAGAAACGAGGCCCGACTGGGCAATTTTGCCGCTGCGCGCCGGGCGCAGGAGCAGCTCATCGCCGCAAAGGGAAGCGAAGTCGCTGCCGACGACCTTTCTGCCATGATCGAGCTGATGGTCTTTTCGGCGGGAGGCTACGTTTCCCCAGAGGCAGAGGAATATGTCGCGCGCCTCCTTGCCCGAGATCCTGGGCATCGCGCGGGGCGCTACTTCCTCGGGCTTGTGCAAGTGCAGGCTGGAAGGCCGGATCTCGCCTTTCCGCTTTGGCGGGACCTGCTTGAGACGGGCACGGCGGACGAACCGTGGTCGCCTGTGGTGCGCGCCGCGATCGCAGATGTCGCAGCGGGTGCCGGCGTGACATATGAACCGCCTGCCGTCCGAGGCCCAACCGCCGCCGAGATCGCAGCGGCAGAGGACATGGACGCCGAAGACCGGGACGCCATGATCCGCGGAATGGTTGAGAGTCTTGCGGCCCGCCTTGCGCAGGAAGGCGGGCCGGCGGAAGAGTGGGCGCAACTTGTTCACTCGCTCATGGTCCTGGGAGATGAGGCGCGCGCGCGGCGCATCCTTGCCGAAGCCAAGGAGATCTTTGACGACGACGAGGCGTCAATGGCAATCATCCGCGACGCGGGTGCGAGATACGGGCTTGCCGAATGATCTTTGACGATGTCGAATCCCTCGCGGCAGAATTGCCCCCCTCCGGCGCCTTGGCCGGAATTGATCTCGGAACCGCAACGATCGGTGTAGCAGTCAGTGACACGCGGCGGCGCGTAGCGAGCCCGGTCGAGACAATTCGCAGGACGAAGCTTGGGATCGACATCGCGGCCCTGATGGCGATCTGTGAACCACGGGATGTTGTCGGGGTGGTACTGGGATTGCCGCTCAACATGGACGGATCGGAAGGCCCTCGCTGCCAGGCAACACGTGCATTCGCCAGAAATGTCGCGAGGTCCACGGAAATGCCTATTGCATTTTGGGATGAGCGGCTCTCGACAGTGGCAGCGGAACGTGCGCTTCTTGAGGCCGACGTGTCGCGCAGACGTCGCGGCCAGGTCATTGATCACGTTGCCGCCTCCTACATTCTCCAGGGGGCGCTGGACCGGATCTGCCATTTGGGGGCGACATGAGCGACGACCTCTGGAAACGCGACGACATCGAGAGCCCCTGTGTCCAGGTATGCCTGATACATCCCGATGCGGGTATCTGCCTCGGCTGTCACCGCACGGGTGAAGAGATCACGCACTGGGGACAGATGACCCCCGCGAAGCGTGACAGCATCATGGCCGAGCTGCCAGGTCGAAAGTCGCTGTTGCCCGGGCGACGTGGCGGTCGAAAGGCGCGGCTGCGCAGATAGATGCCATGCCCAATGTCGACTTTGGTGCGCCGAACGCCCCGTCAAGGACTTGGTTGAAGATCACGACCAAGGTTCCGCCGACGTGGCCGTCAAGACACTCGACCCGCCGGTTCTGCCATCAGAACCGCAAGCGTCACCGCCGACCGAAGAGCTTTTCCACATCCTGCAACTTCAGTTCGACATACGTCGGCCGTCCGTGATTGCATTGACCTGAGTTTGGCGTTGCTTCCATCTCGCGCAAGAGCGCGTTCATCTCTTCGGCTCGCATCAATCGGCCAGTCCGAACAGAGCCGTGACAGGCGATGCGAGACAGGATTGCGTCGATTCGCGCCTTGAGTGTCGCGCATGCCCCTCCTGCCTCCATTTCATCGGCAATGTCCTTCAGAAGTCGTGAGGCATCGACCTGCCCGAGGATCGCCGGTGTCTCCTGAACGGCAACCGCCCCTTGGCCAAACGGTTCAATCGACAGCCCGAGCGCCAGCAGATCCTCCGCGTGTTCCAGAATTTCCGCTGCCGCTTCTCCGAGTTCAACGATTTCCGGGACAAGAAGCGCTTGCCGGGCGACCCCAGCCTCGGCCATCTGGGCCTTCAGCTTCTCGTAGACGAGGCGTTCATGGGCAGCGTGCGCGTCCACCAGGATGATGCCGTCCCGGGTCTGGGCAAGGATGAAGTTCTCGTGGAATTGCGCACGGGCTGCACCGAGCGGAAAGTCCAGTTCCTCGCTTCCGGCGTCCACGGTGTCGACGCGACCGGCGGCGGTCCCGTCCATGTCCTGCAGGAAACCGCCATCTCCATGAGGCTCGCGCTCGACGACTTGCGCTCTTCCGCGTCCGGGCCTGTGGGCCACTTGGTAGACGCGCGCTTCTGCTGGCGGTGCGCGAAACGCGCCGAGGGCAGCGGTGCCGATCGTGCTTGACGACCGGTGGCCAGCCTCCGCAAGCGCGTGCCGGAGCCCGGAAACGACAAGTCCGCGCGCCTCACCAGGCTCGCGAAAACGCACCTCGGACTTGGACGGGTGAACGTTCACGTCCACCAAGGTGGGATCGCAGTCGATGAAGATCGCGGCAGCGGGGTGCCGGTCACGGCTGAGCACGTCCGAATAGGCGGCCCTTAGGGCGCCGATCAGGAGCTTGTCGCGCACCGGGCGGCCATTGACAAAGAAGTGCTGATGCACGGCTGAGCCGCGCGAATATGTCGGCAAGGCCGCAAACCCGGACATGTGCAGGCCGCCGCGACCTGCATCGATGGAAATGGCATTCTCGATGAATTCCTTCCCTAGAATGGCCCGGATCCGGCAAGACAGCGCCTGGACGGGATCACCGGTTTCCACGTGAACGGCAAAGATCTTGCGCGGTGCACCCGTGTGGTCGAAAAGTTCGAAGCCGGTATACGGTTCCGACATTGCCAGCCGCTTGACCACATCTGTGACCGCCCGCATCTCGCCGCGTTCGCCGCGAAGGAACTTGAGGCGGGCCGGCGTGGCGAAAAAGAGGTCCCGCAGTTCCACAGTCGTGCCCAGCCCGCCCGCGGCAGGACGGACCGGCTCCACGTGTCCGGCGGCTGCCTTGACTGCCGCGGCCTCGAATCCCTTGGGTCGGGACGTGACACACAACCGCCCGACCGCCGCGAGCGATGCCAACGCCTCCCCTCGAAATCCCAACGTGTGAATGTTCTGCAGGTCCGACCCGTCGATCTTTGAGGTCGCATGGCGCGAGAGAGCAAGCTGCAACTGATCCTCTGCGATACCACAGCCGTCATCTTCCACGCGTATCAGCCGCTTTCCCCCATCCGCCACGGTGACGGAAACGTGGCGGGCGCCGGCATCGATCGCGTTCTCGACCAGTTCCTTGACGGCCGAGGCGGGTCGTTCGACAACTTCCCCGGCCGCAATGCGATTGATCGCTGCGTCATCAAGGCGTCGAATGGCCGGCAACGGGCCGCTTATCTTGGGGTTCCTGGCATTCACCATACAATTTGTAGCAGCACTTTGCATCGGGGTCCATAGAAGGCGGGCATAGGCCGGCAGCACGCCAATCATGGTCATCCGGCCCTTGCACGCAAGCTGTCACCTGCCCTATATCCACGGCAAACCCGCAAGACGAATGAGACCGAATCGCGATGGCCGGCCACTCCAAATGGGCGAACATCCAGCACCGCAAGGGACGCCAGGACGCGGCCCGGTCCAAGCTGTTCTCGAAGCTCTCCAAGGAGATCACCGTTGCGGCGAAGCTCGGCGACCCCGATCCGGAAAAGAATCCCCGACTGCGGCTCGCCGTGAAGGAAGCGAAGTCGAACTCGGTCCCCAAGGATGTCATCGCTCGCGCGATTTCCAGGTCGCTGGCGGGGGACGGTGATGAATTCGAGGAAATACGCTACGAGGGTTACGGGCCGGGCGGAGTTGCGGTCATGGTCGAGGCGCTGACCGACAACCGGAACCGGACCGCGGCAACCGTGCGCGCCTGCTTCGACAAGCACGGCGGCAACCTTGGCGAGACCGGCTCGGTGAGCTTCATGTTCGAACGCAAGGGCGAAATCGTCTACCCGGCGTCTGCCGGCGAAGAGGACACGGTCATGATGGCAGCCATCGAGGCTGGCGCGGAGGACATCGAGTCCGATGAGGGCGGTCATGTCATCCTGACTGCCGATACAGAGCTGAACGATGTCTCCAGGGCGCTCGACGCGGACTTGGGCGAGGCGGAGTCAACCAAACTGATCTGGAAGCCCACGACCGTTGCAGAACTGGACCTTGACGGATTCCAGAAGCTCCTGCGCATGATCGACGCACTGGAAAACGACGACGACATCCAGCGCGTGACGGCGAATCTTGACGTCCCCGAGGAATTCATGGAGCAGATTTCGGCCTGAAACGGGTCCGCACCATGACAGAAAGCCCTTCCTTCAAGCTGAACGCCACGGACGGCGCGGCGCGCGCTGGAGTGATCAAGACCGGACGGGGCGAGGTGCGGACCCCTGCGTTCATGCCGGTCGGCACTGCGGGCACCGTGAAGGCCATGCTTCCGGAAAGCGTTGCGGCGACGGGCACGGACATCCTCCTCGGCAACACGTATCACTTGATGCTGCGACCCGGCGATGAACGCGTCGCGGCTCTTGGAGGACTTCACAAGTTCATGAACTGGGACAAACCGATTCTTACGGACTCCGGCGGCTTCCAGGTCATGAGCCTCTCTGGAATGAGACAGGTGACCGAAGAAGGCGTCCGTTTCGCGTCCCATATCGACGGCTCGCGGCACGTGCTTTCGCCGGAACGATCCATGGAAGTCCAACGCCTGCTGGGCAGCGACATCGTCATGTGCTTCGACGAGTGCCCCGCCCTGCCTGCACCCGACAAGGCGATCGCGAGGAGCATGCGCCTTTCGATGCGATGGGCGGAACGATCGAAAGCTGCGTTTGGAGAACGACCGGGGCATGCGCTGTTCGGGATACAGCAGGGCGGTCTCAACCGGGAGTTGAGGGAAGAAAGCGCCGAGGCGCTCATAGCCATGGGGTTCGATGGGTACGCGATTGGCGGACTGGCCGTCGGAGAGGGCCAGTCCGCGATGTTCGAAGTGCTCGACCACGCACCTGCGATGCTGCCTCACAACCGACCGCGCTATCTCATGGGCGTTGGAAAGCCCGATGACATCGTCGGAGCCGTGAAGCGCGGCATCGACATGATGGACTGCGTGCTGCCGTCGCGGTCGGGTCGCACGGGCCAGGCATTCACGCGCCGGGGAGCCGTCAACATTAAGAATGCAAGACATGCGAACGATACGCGTCCCCTGGACGATTCGTGCACCTGTCCTGCCTGCCGAAACTACAGCCGAGCGTACCTTCACCACGTCTTCCGAGCTGGAGAGATGATTTCGGGAATGTTGCTGACCTGGCACAATCTTCACTATTACCAGGAACTCATGGCCGACATCCGGAGCGCCATCAAGGATGCCCGGTTTCTTGCTTTCGAGACCGAATTCCATGCGCGCCGCGCTGAAGGCGACATTGCGCCGCTCTGACCCCGGCCGCGAATGGCACGCCGACTGTTCGACTCCTCATCGCCGTGATCACCCACGATCTTCCAGCGCACGGGCCTTGTTGCAGAGTGCATTTCGACGGCAGCCTCGCAGCCGGATGACGCGCGAATCAATCGTGATCAGCTTGTGTCCCGACACCAGGGACAATCGTCCCGGGCGAAGTTGTTCTGGCTCTCCAGAGCAGTTGCCAAACTGACTTGCCAGCGCGCCTTTCGGTCGCCGGATTTCTCCGCGCACCGGCGAAAAGCGCGACCGACCCTCGCAAATTCGAATTCAATGCGGGCGGCACGCCGGCGAGACCTGCCGGTCGACATCGGTTCACGGCACCGGTGCCAGACGCATGACCTTGATGCGACGCGCACGCTTCCCTGCCTGTGCCAGTTCCCAGGCAGACTGGGGCCGGTGCCACACGCCCGCGCCTCCTCCGAACGCGTTGTCAATGCGGATTGTCATCCCTGGGAAAGCCGCCGAACGGCAGGTGACGATATCCAGCTGCTGCTTTCGGCGGACCTCAAGCTGGCGTGCCGCTTCGACAACGGAGGTCCCTAACGGCTCCAGGCAGTCATGCCGAACGGAGAGTCCGGGATGGGGGGATGCTTCATCGGCATGATCCGATCCTCCAAGTGATGGTCAACAAGGTCCACGTCCTTGACGTTTCCGCCGCCGAAACGGAAGACGATGCGCCAGTTGCCGGACACGCGAACCGCCAAGTCGGCAGTCCCAAAGGGCCCGCGAACCACGACCATCCCTTCCCACTCGGACAAGGCCACCTGATCGGCCCGGGCTGACGGCGGCTCTTGCTCTGGACCCGAGCCTCGGCTAGGACGTCGCGACCCGAAACCAAAGGCAAGGTCATATGGCAAAGGACAAGGTAAAGAGCACTGGCACGTTCGTGATCATGGCCCTGCTCATTCTCGGGTTGGCCGGTTTTGGCGTGACGAACTTCGGCGGTTCGGCAGGGTCCGTGGCCACGGTTGGCCAGGCAGAGGTCGGCATCAACGACTACGCACGTGCCATATTCTCCAGAATGCAGAGACTGGAGCGGCAGACCGGGCAGTCGATAACCTTCCAGGACGCTCGAAATTTCGGATTGGACAGCGCCGTGCTCGCCCAACTCGTAAATTCGGCCGCTGTCGAAAACGAAGCGACGGTGCTTGGAATCTCGGCCGGCGATGAAACCGTGAGCAACCACATCCAGTCGCTGACGGAGTTTCATGACGCCTCCGGTGAATTCGACCGACAGGTCTATGAGTTCGCTCTTGAACGGGCGGGACTGAATGCAGGCGAATTCGAGGCCGAAATCAGGAATGATGTTGCCGAGGAACTGTTGCGAAACGCCGTTCGCGCCGGAACAAATGCACCCGACATACTTGTTGACACGCTGTTCAACCACGAACGCGAGACACGCGACGTGACATGGGCCCGGCTGACTGCCGTGAATCTTGACGCGCCGATCCCGAACCCGGCGGAATACGAGCTTGCAACCTTCCATCGGGAGAATCCCGAACCCTTCACGCGGCCCGAAACAAAGACGATCCGCTACGCCTTGCTGACGCCTGACGATCTGGCCAGGCAGATCGAGGTCGACGACGAACAGCTTCGCACGCTGTACAATTCTCGCGCCGACGAGTTCGTGCAGCCAGAGAGGCGTCTGGTCGAACGCCTTGTGTTCACGACCGAAGCACAGGCATCAGCTGCAAAGGACCGCATCGATAGCAATGAAGTCAGTTTCGACGCCCTCGTGGCAGAGCGGGGCCTCGATCTCTCGGATGTCGATCTCGGCGATGTAACCGAGGAGGACCTTGGGGACGCTGCAGCCGAGGTATTCGCGCTGGAGTTCCCTAGTGTCGTGGGCCCGCTGCCTTCCGAACTGGGGCCGGCGCTCTATCGCATGAACGGCATCCTGACCAGTCAGGAAACCACTTTTGAGAGCGCCAGGCCAGGGCTTCGGCAGGAGGCCGCTCTTGATCGGGCTAGGCGTCAGATCCTGGAACTGATGCCGGAAGTCGCGGACCTCCTCGCGGGCGGGGCGGACATGGCCATGCTGGCGGAGCGGACCGACATGCAGGAGGGCCAGATCGACTGGAACGAGGACGTCTTTGACGGAATCGCGGCCTACGCGGAATTTCGCGCGGCCGCCGCCCAAGCCAGGACGGACACGTTTCCCGAAGTTGTCGAACTGGAGGACGGCGGCATTTTTGCCATGATCGTGGACAGGATCCATGAACCTGAACTTCATCCACTTGGTGACGTGCGCGAAGAGGTCACTGCCGCTTTGATCCGCAAGCGCACTGAAGAGGCGCTCGTGGCCAAGGCGGAAGCCCTTGCACAGGAATTGCGTGCAGGTCGGGAAATGGCCGCGCTCGATCTGGATCTGGAGACGGATCGCGACCTTCCGCGCAACGGCTTCGTCGACGGCGCGCCGCCGGGATTCGCCGAAGCACTCTTCGACATGGAGCGTGACGAGATAAGTGTCCTGTCCTTCGACGGTGAAGTTTGGCTGTTGCGGCTGGACACGATCACAAAGCCTGACCTGGGATCGCCAGATACTGCCGCGGAACGGGATACGTTCGCCGACTGGATCGCGGCAGGACTGTCAGGTGCCGTCCTGCAAGCCTATACTCAGGCCTTGGTCGAGCGGGCCGGCGTAGAAGTGGATCAGGCAGCACTTAACGCCGTCCACTCGCAATTGCGCTGACATGCGGCTGGAACCGTCTTTCGACGCATTTGCCGCCGCCTACGAGCGCGACGAAAACCAGCTGGTCTACACGCGCCTTGCCGCCGATCTCGATACGCCGGTCTCATTGATGATGCGACTCACGGACGCGCAGGCCCATTCGTTCCTGCTCGAGAGCGTGACCGGCGGCGAGGTGCGTGGTCGCTATTCGATCATAGGAATGAAGCCGGATCTCATCTGGGAGTGCCGTGGGCAAGCGGCCCGGACAAACCGGAATGTCCGCCACGACCCAGATGCCTTTGAAGAGGATCATGAGGACGCGCTGACGTCGCTCAGGAAGGTCATCGGCGAAAGCCGCATAGATCTGCCGGACGACTTGCCCGCCGCTTCAGCCGGCCTGTTTGGCTATCTCGGCTACGACATGGTTCGACTCGTCGAGAGATTGCCCGACACCAATCCGGACCCCGTGGGTCTGCCCGACGCAGTGCTGCTTCGCCCATCGGTGACCGCCGTTCTTGACGGCGTGAAGGGCGAGGTGATCGTGGTCTCTCCGGCGTGGGGCACATCCGGCCTTTCTGCGCGCGCCGCATACAACCGGGCCGCTGAACGCGTGATGGATGCCGTCCGTGATCTAGACCGGTCCCTGCCCCCTTCAGGCCGCGACTTCGGAGACGAGGCAGACGCGCCGGAACTGGTCTCGAATTTCTCCAAGGAAGACTATCTGGCGGCGGTCGAAAAGGCTCGCGAGTACATCGCGGCCGGCGACATCTTCCAGGTTGTCCCTTCCCAGCGATGGACATTGCCATTCGAGCTGCAACCTTTCTCGCTCTATCGCGCGCTGCGGCGGATCAATCCTTCGCCGTTCATGTTTCATTTCGACTTCGGCAGCTTTCAGGTCATCGGCGCATCCCCTGAAATACTGGTTCGCGTCTTCGACGGCGAAGTGACCATTCGTCCCATCGCCGGCACCAGGGCACGGGGACAAACGCCGGAAGAGGATCGCGCCCTTGAGGCTGAGCTGCTGGCAGACGAGAAGGAACTGGCCGAGCACCTGATGCTCCTCGACCTGGGCCGCAACGACGTCGGCCGCGTCGCCAAGATCGGCACCGTGCGGCCCACCGAGGAATTCGCGATCGAACGCTACAGTCACGTGATGCACATCGTGTCCAATGTCGTTGGCGAACTCTCGGAAGAGCACGATGCGCTTTCCGCCCTGCTTGCGGGTCTCCCCGCCGGCACGCTGTCAGGCGCGCCAAAGGTTCGGGCAATGGAGATCATAGACGAGCTCGAACCCGAAAAGCGCGGAGTCTATGGCGGTGGTGTCGGATACTTCAGTGCCGGCGGCGATATGGACATGTGCATCGCTCTTCGCACATCCGTCCTGAAAGACCGAAAGCTGTATATCCAGGCGGGAGGCGGAATCGTCTGGGACAGCGACCCTGAATCTGAATGGACCGAGACGGTCGACAAGTCGGACGCCCTGAGAAGGGCTGCCGAGGATGCGAGCCGTTTCGTGCGCCACCGGAACTAGGCGCGCACATCCGAGTCGCCGTGCAACATCTCTACACGTGCATTCCTTCGCCATGCATCACGTGAAGATCAAGGCGACGACGGCGAAGTCGGTGGGGACACCCAGACGGTCCTAGTGCGGCCCTAGAATTGCCACGGCTGGCCGAACTCGTCTCCGCCTCCATTCCCGAACGGCCGCTGCCACCGCGTGGCGCCGCAAGGACCGAACCTTCCAATCGCCGGACAGTCGATCCAGCTGTTGGCATTCCAAAGTCAGGGCGTCCGTGGAAGCTGGCCTCAAGCCTCGCGCACGAACGTCAAGTCGCCTTCGTCGGATGCGAGACTGCCGCGCATTGCATGGCCAGCGCGGTCGATCAGACGCCTATCGGTGACGCGCACCGGGCGTAGCTCTGCAGCATGGACTACGACGCTCCTGCGACAGTTCGGAACCCTTGGGCTGAACGCCACGCCGAAAGGATCGATGGTCTCGCCTCTCCGCCTCGCTCCCATCCGTGCCTTCTTCAATCGCTTTGTCTGGTGCAACCCGATGGCCAGCAATATAGTCGGACGAGATTTGGACCTGTTGCCTGAACAGTTGGGTCACCTGAATGACACCTGCGCTCCGAAATCTCGGATCTGAACTTCGTAACGACATCATGTCGACGAAAGCCGTTCCGGCACTGTCGGCTGGCTTCACGTCGGGTCTCGCTCTGCTCGTGGCCGAGATCGCCTTCGGGAGCTTTATCTTCTCCGGCGCACTGGCACCCTATTCTTCCCAAGGCATCGGCATGATCCTGTTCGGGAATTTCGCCGCCTGCCTGATCGTTGCGCTGACAGGTGGCTTTCGCGGCGCGGTCGCAGGTCTGACTCCGACGCTCGTGATCGTCATGGCGACGATCGCCAGCACTGCGGAAGGGGACGGCAAGTCGCTGTTCGTCACCGTGGCGTGCGCGCTCATGATCAGTTCGCTCGCCACCGGCATCTGCTGCCTCCTGATCGGGCGATTCCGTCTCGCAAACCTCGTTCGCTTCATCCCTTACCCGGTCGCAGCGGGATTCGTGGCCGGAATTGGGGGCGCCGTGTGCTTGGCAGCCATGTCGCTCATGGGGGCGGATCCGGAGTGGCGAGCGGCATCCGCACTGTTCGAGCCCGCCGTGCTGTGGACTTGGCTTCCGGGTGCTTCGTACGGGATAGCGCTCTTTGCCGCGATGAAGCGATGGGGCAATGCATTGATCATGCCGGCGAGCGTGGTCGTCGCGGTCGGCGCATACCATCTCGCCCTCGGTGCCCTCGGCATTTCCGGCGACGAAGCGAGAGCGGCCGGCTTGCTGCTGTCGAGCACGGCAGGCGGCAGCCTTTGGCCCGCGCTGGTGCCCGCCGATCTGGCACAAGTGGAATGGGCGGCGTTGGCCAACCAGATTCCCAACATCCTGACACTGATGCTGATCGCCTTCATCTGCGTGGTCATGAACGTTGCCGGGCTTGAGCTTGCGGCAAATGAGGATCTCGACTGGAACCGCGAGTTCAGCTCAAGCGGTCTTGCCAGTGTGGTCGCCAGCTTCGGCGGCGGGACCGTGGCGACACTGATCGTTCCCACTTCGCTGCGCAGCAAGATGCTCGGGGCCACAACCCGGCTGACCGGCGTGGTCGCTGCATCGGTCATCGGGATCGCCCTTCTTCTCGGAGATGGGATGCTGGCACTTGTCCCGGCGGCCCTGGTCGGCGGCATCCTGGTCTTCGCGGGCCTGGGCATGCTGGAAGAGGGATTGACCAAGAACCGGAAACGCCTGCCCCTGGCGGAGATGGCAATCGTCCTGATGATCTTCGCCGTGATCGTCATCTTTGGCCTGATCGAAGGCGTCGCTGCGGGGATGCTGGCCACACTCGTCTTCTTCACCATGCGCCTCAGCAGCGTCAATCTGATCGAAGCCGAATTCACGGTGCGCGAGCGACAAAGCAACAAGGCGCGCAACATACCGGAACGGGCGATCCTTTGGGAAGAAGGCGGGCGGGCGCAAGTCTATCGGTTGCGTGGCTACATTTTCTTCGGCAGCGCCGATCCTCTGATCGACCGCCTCAGGGAAACCGTTGAAGGCCCTTCCCGCCCTGACTGCCTGATGCTCGATTTCACTTCCGTTTCGGGATTCGACTTCTCTGCAGTGAACGCGTTGTCCCGCTTTCTGCGGTCGGCGAACGAGGGCGGCATGAAAGTTGTGTTGAGCGCGGTGTCCGATCAACTGAGGTCGAGCCTGAACCGGAACCTGTCGGAACCGGAGTTCGCGAAACTGATACTGGAGCCAGACACGGACCTCGCCCTCGAACGCTGCGAAGACATCATCATCTCGAAATGGAGAGCGGATGCGACCACCACAGACGACCGGCGCATGGCCTTGCTGGAGCATGTTGGCCACGACCTTGAACGCCATCTGGAAAGGCAAATCGAGTTCGAGGACTTGATGGACGAACTTCACGACTGGCTCACGCCTTGCGAATACGCCGCGAACGAGACCTTGCTGGATGCGGACGGTCCCCAAGCGCGGCTGCAGTTCTTGATCTCCGGCCGGGCCTCTGCCCACGACGGCGAGGGCTCGCGGCTGCACCAGTTTGGTGCTGGCGACGCGATCGGGCTGGCAGACGCCTTCGGCACGCAGCCGGCATCGGTGGTCGCAGACGAGGCATGCCGAACGATGGTGCTGACGTCGACCGCACGGCGCTGGCTCGAGACGAACGAAGAGCGACTCGCCTTCAAGCTATATCGTTACCTGCTCGACGGACGTTTCGGATTGGAGCCGAAAGACGACGTCGCCGCCGGCACGCAAGGCGGCAAGACGGGATCCGCGTGACCGAAAAAGTGAGGCGGTCACTGCGGCACCGCGAGGCAAGATGAGGCACTCTCATGCATCTGCAAAAGCGCTGCACGAATGTCAGTCGTCGCAGTTAGCCATAGTGCCCGCGCGACCGCATCAATGCATCGGCACGGTTCTGTGCATTTGCCAAGGCCGTGCGGATTCTCGTCGCCCCCTGCAGCATTTCGTGCAACTCGGTTCCCAGTATCTCGATCAGGTCGGAGATCTCCGGAACGGGCGGCCGAGGCCAGTATTGCAGGATACCGGATCGTGCCATGCCGTCGACAAACGAAATGACCGGAGACAACTTGCGCACGGTTGGGTCCATGCTGACGCTGAATCTGGGCGTCACGAGGCTTCCGTTTTCGATGTAGAGCTTGATCGACTGGGGCGAGGTGAATGACTGAAGCGCCTTCCAGGCTGCATCAATGCGATCGGGTGCTATGTTTGACGGGATCGCCAGAGCGTAGCCGCCGACCGGCGCGATTGGCTTGCCGCCCGGGCCATATGGATGGGGCAGAAAATCTGTGACACCGAATGCGGGCGATTCTGGGTTCAATTCGAAGAGCGGCGCCAGGAGCGTGGCACAGTATGCCATCGCGACCTCGCCGTCAGCATAGATGCGGGCGCGCTCGTACCAGGACATCGACAGGATCGACGCCGGCGAGAAGGCCAGAAGTTCGTGGAGGTACTCTGCAGCTGCAAGGGCCTCGTCAGATTGCAGCATGGGGCGGAGGTTCTCGCCTTGGGGCCATTCCGCATCGAAGTCATCGCCAACCCTTGCCAGATTCAGCAGCGGCCGCCCCATGGCCGCCATGACAAACATGAATGTGTGCCCGAGAGGTGTCCCGCGCGCGGCATTCCAGGCAATTCCCGACCTTCCATGCGACCCGCTGTGCAAGGCACGCGCCGCTTCCAGCGTTTCGGAGATCGTGAATGGCACGTCGACCCCGGCCGCGTCGCACAGGTCGCGCCTGACACACAGCAGTTCGGGGGTTGTCTGAACGGGGAGTCCATACTGCACGCCGCAATGCCGCGCGGAAGCGAGCGCCACCCAGTGAAAGTCGCCGACGTCTACCTCGTGCTCATCAATGAGCTCGTTGATTGGGAGGAGCACTTCCTTTTCCGCAAGTTCGCCAAACCACGGGAGGTCGCAGGCCAAGATGTCGTAGCGTGATGTCGGTTGTGCCGCGTTGGCCAGGATCTCCTCGCGCAAGCGGTCAATCGACAGGGCCCGGCTGCTGATGCCGACGCCAAACAGGCCCTCAAACTGCCGCTTGAGGACGTTCATTGCCATGAATGTGGGATCGGCATGGACAAGAATGCGGAGGTCACCCCGCAGGTCCAGCTTCGATTGCAACGGCGTGGGTGGCGGAATCGTCTGGCTGTCGCCATAGGACGAGCCGAAGAAATAGTCGCCGATGCTGCTCTTGCCCGCCGCACCGACGCCGAGGGTCAGGCTGATCGCACCACGCACTCGACGCGCGTACTCCTGCCATTCGAATATCAGCTTGTCCGACGGGTGCAGCGAAAAGCTCTTGCCGGTCGCCGTTCTTGGTCTGCGGATCAAGAGGCCGCGTTCCTCGATTGAATTGATGGCCCTGATCGCAGTGCCATAGCCCAGCCCGCTTGCGCTCGCCAGATTGCTTGTCGTGGTCAGCTTTCCCTGCAGGTGATTTCGAAGGAGCGTGGTAAAGATGCGGGTTTCGTCATAGCCGCGCTTGCGGCTCAGCACCTGATCGGCTTCCTCGTCGAGCGCATCGACGAAATCCAGGAAGAGCGTGAAGTCTTCGCCAGTAATCCCTTTGGCGCGCGGAACGTCGCCGCTTTCAAACGGGCCTTCCGGCCGGGTCCTTGATTGTCCTCGCTGAAGGTTCATGACCTCTCGCAACACCACTGGCATTTCCGGCACGTGTCGACCCCTCCCCAGCCTGGTTCCGGATCAGACTACGTCCAAAATGGATGTCCTTCCAGTTTCGCCGCGACTAGCCGGACGGTCGTCGAAGTTCGGCAATCTTGTCGGCCAGGATGCTTCGTCGTCGGTCCACGTCGTTGAGGAGCTGGGTTCGCCGCTGTCGTTCATCGAAGACGCGACTGCCGGTCTGGAACATGATGACGACGAGAAGGAGGATGCCGAGGTAGAGCTGCACCATGAACGCGGGGGTCACGTTGAAGACCAGCCCTGTGTTCAGGAAGTTCACGGTCAGCGTTCCGATGCCCGCACCGATGACACCTCCCTTGCCGCCAAGGATCGACACACCGCCGATGAAAGCCGCCACCGTCCCGGCCAGCAGGAGATATTGAAGCCCGAGCGCCTGTGCCGTGCCGGAGCGCAAACCGATGATTACGCCGCCCAGACCGGCGCAGAAGCCTGAGATGGCAAAGACGATGATCATCGGACGTTGCAGCGAGACGCCCGATGCGAGGGCCTCTTTCCGGGCGCCTCCGATGGCATAGATCTCGCGGCCGTAACGCGTGAAGGCCATGAACAGTCCTACGACGATGAACATCGCGATCACCAGAAGCGAAGCGGGCGAGAAGTAGACAAGCATCTTTGTCGTGATGAAGTCGGGAATTCGGAAATCCGTCAGCATGACGGTCTTCTCCTCGGCTGCGAAGAGCGCGACGCCACGCAGCAGCATGAGCGTGCCAACCGTCAGGACGATTGCGCGGATCCTCAAGTAAGCGATGAAGTACCCCTGGATTGCACCGATAGTGGTGGAAATCGCCAGCGCCAGAAGGAGCGCATTGACGGCTCCCCAGTCGTCGGTGAACCGCACGGTGATCACGGCGGCCAGTGCAGCGTTGGAACCAATGGAAAGGTCAATCTCGCCTGCAATGATGCAAAGCGTCAATGCCAGCCCGACCAGGCCAAGAACGGCAAACCGTTCCATGATGGCGAATCCGGTGCGATGCGTGAAGAAAAGCGGCTCCGTGATCGCGAAGAAGGTGAAGACGCCGACAGCCAGCAGGATGGCGAAGCTCAGGTCGGGATTGTCGGTGACCAGGTGTTTGATGCGTTCCATTGTTGCCTCCTATTCCACGGCACGGCTGCCGCGGCGGACAAGGGCGAAAACGATGATGGAGAAGACGATCATCAGGCCCACGGCAAGCACCCGCGCACCCGAGTTGAACCCGTTCAAGACCATCATGTTGTCGATGCTTGAAATGAAGATGGCGCCGAGCGACGTGCGCAGCGTCGAGCCATAGCCGCCCATTATCGAGTTGCCGCCGACCATGACAATGGCAATGACCATGATGGTCATGTCGCCGGACGAGCCGAACTCGGACGAGAAGTAGTTTACGTGAGCGGACGAGACCTGGCCCGAGAACGCCACCGCAACGAAGGCCGCGCATAGGCTGGCGATGATGCAGCACTTGATCGCCATGCCGAAGTTCTCGTGGCCCGTGGCGCGGCCGGCCGCCCGATTGGCGCCCACCAGATAGACTTGACGGCCAAATGTGGTGTAGCGCAGCGTCAACTCCGCCACGACCGCGATGAGAATGAAGGCCACGGTGATGTTCGGAATGTCGCCGACGAAAGACCCGGTGCCCAGCCATTCAGCCCCATGCGGGCGGCGGTAGCTGACGACAAGGTTGTCCGACCACCAGGACCCGATCCCGAAGAACAGGCCCGCGGCACCAAGCGTGACAACGATCGGGTTGCCGCCAAGCCCGATCAGCGCACCCTGCAGCGCGCCGGCGACGGTCGCAATGACCAGCGTGGCCGCAATGGCAACGACGAATGTCGTCATCAAGGCAAGTGTCGTCGGATCCCCCTCGGCCGGACCCCATTGGTTCCACTCCGCCCCCATGAGCGTCGCGAAGCAAATGATGGAAAGCGCCGCGATCTCCTTCATCGACAACAGGAAAAAGTTGCCGCTGAGGGTCACGAACGTCAGCCCGATGGCCATGATCCCGACCAACGCGGCGTCCCGGATGATCGTCTTGACATTGAACCACGTGAGGAAGTCGTCAGTGAGAACCGCTCCTGCCAAGAACACGAAAAGGAACAGCCCCACCATTGCGATCACCAGTGGCGAATAGTCCCTGCGAATGCGCTGAATGAAGTTGAGATCGTCACCCGATACTGCAGTTGCGTCGGTCATGACGCTCTCTCCGACACGGAAATGCCCGCTTCGTGAAACGGGTCAGTGATCTGTTCAAGGATGTTGGCGGAGGACATCTCGTCCAGCTGCAGTTCGCCGACCTGGACCCCGCGATAGAAGCTGAGGATCCGGTCCGGCAAGTTGGTGATTTCCTGAATGTCGGTCGAGGCGACGACGATGGCGGCGCCTTGGTCCGCCAGGCCGCGGAGGATCTGGTAGATCTCCGCTCGCGCGCCGACGTCCACGCCCCGCGTGGGCTCGTTCACGAGAATCACCTTGGGTGACACCGACAGCCACTTTCCGAGCGCGACCTTCTGCTGGTTGCCGCCTGACAGAACCCCCGCTTCCTGCGGCAGACGGGTTGGGTCCACGGTGAACTTGATGGCATTCTCCGTCGTCGTGGCCCGCTCTTTCGCGCCGTTCAGCAGTCCGTTGATCGAGATCGTTTCAAGCGACGGGGCCGACAGGTTCTCCATGATCGGGCGACCAAGGAAGAGCCCGTCGCGCTTTCGATCCTCGGAACAATAGGCAATGCAGCGTCGGATGGCGTCCCTAGGGCGCGAGGGCAGGAATTCCTCGCCCTTGTAGTACAACTTTCCGCCGCGCGACTTGGTGGACCCGGCCATGGCCCCAAGGATTTCAGAGGTCCCCGACCCAAGCTGACCCGCAAGGCCCAGGATTTCCCCCGGGTACACGTCGAAACTGATGGGATCGAGAATGCCGTCCGGCCAGAGATCCCGCACCTCCAGGATGGCGGCTTCGCGAGCGATCGGCCTGCGGTCCGGGTACATGTCGCCAAGCTCGAATCCCAACATGAGCTCAACCAGAGAGTTGACATCCATGTCCGTCGCCGCGCGGGGGGCTTGGCTTTCGCCATCCCGCAACACCGTGATCCGGTCGCTGACCCTGAAGATCTCGTCCATGCGGTGGCTGACGTAGATCACGGATTTTCCGCGGCCCTTCAAGCGCTTCACCATGTTCAGGATGCGGATGGAATCCGTCTCGCCCAGTGCCGCAGTGGGCTCGTCAAGGATCAGAACCTGCGGGTTGTGCGCAATCAGGCGAGCTACCTCGACCAGATGCTGTTCGCCGACGGAAAGCCGGTTCGTGGCACGCATCGGGTTGACATGCCCGAGCCCCACCTCCTCCAGGAACGGCTTTGCCATTTTCGCGAGAACGCCCTTCGAGGCGATCTGAGGGACGCCGTCGCCCGCCAGGAAAATGTTCTCGGCCACGCTCATCGTCGGGATGAGGCTCAGTTCCTGCTGCGCAATGGCGATGCCGGCATGTTCGGCGGCGGTTGGGCCGCTGAAGTGGCGGACTTCGCCGTCGTACAAGTACTCGCCTGTGAAGCCGGTGTCAAAACCGCCGATGATCTTTACCAAGGTGGACTTTCCGGCGCCGTTTTCGCCAACCAGCCCCATGACTTCGCCGCGTCCGACTTCGAAGCTCGCGCCTTTCAGCGCCTGAATCGCACCATAGTCGCGGCTGACGTTTGAGAGCCGAAGAAGCATCCGTTCCGCCATCGTCCCCTTCCCCATCCAGTCGGGACACTCCTGTTCTTAGCGGAAATCGGGCGCCCCTGGCTAGGGCGCCCTTCAGGTCGCGCGAACCTAGCCGCCCCAGGCACCCGAGCAAAGCTCGTCAATGCCATAGAGCTTCCCGTCATATCCGCGCAGCGCAACGGTCTCGATGTTGGTCGCGGTCACGGCCGGGTTCGGCGTGAAGTTGATGTAGTTCGCCAGCTCCCCGGTCTCGAGATACTCCTCGACCATCTTGATCGCGAGTTGACCTTCGTGCAGCGGAGACTGAAGCGTCGTGCCGAACTGCTTGCCCTCTTCAATCAACTGCTTGTCGCCATTGCAGACGGTACCGACGGCAATCACGTCGTCACCCATGGTGTAGCCGGCTTCCTCCAGCGCCTTGATGCCACCGGTGAGGATCGCGTCGTCCATGCCGTAGACAAAGTGGATGCCTTCGTCGCGCAGAGCCGCGATCGCCTTTGCAGCGCCCTTGTAGCCGTTGGCCTGGCCGAAGCCCTCATCAACGTCTCCGATGATGTTCAGGTCGGATCCGGCGACTGCCTCCTTGAACGCGTTGATGGACAGGCCATAGCCGCCATAGCTGTGCGGATAGCTCAGCACAAGAACGTTGAAGCCCTCGCCGCCGGCAGCCTTCTTTGCGGCTGCGGCCTCACGCATCATGTAGCCGGCGTTCCGAGCACGCAGGCGATCATCAGGCCCCGCATAGCCAAATATGTACTGCTTGTCCTGCTCGTTGGGGAGCTGGTTGATCTTCAGAACCGGAACACCGGTCCTGGCAAGCGCACGCAGCGACCCAAGGCCGGCAACGGCGTCAGACGGCCACCAGATGAAGACGTCCGGCAAGACGCCGGCAGCAAGAACCTGCTGAACCTGCTGGTCCTGCTCGGCCTGGTTGAACTGGTTCTCGAAGACCTGGATGTCGAAGCCCTTCAACTCGGCGGTGTCCTTGATCCCCTTGATGAACCGGCCAATATAGGCTTCGCCGGCGGGGCCGTTGAACGAGATGATCGACGCCCTGTCTTGCGCGAGCGATGCGGTGGCCATGGCGCCCAGGGCCATTGCACCGACCATCATGTTGCGTACCATCTTTCCGGAAATTGTCATTGCGTCCTCCGTTCAGGAATGTAGACGAGTCCTTTTCGCCGCAGGGAGCATTTCAAATCGAGCAAACGCAGTATTCCGCAATTTGGTCCAATTTAGACAAACTTGATCCATATTGGACACAAACTGCCTCCGACTGGCACGCTCACCGCGCTACCTTTCTGCACGTTACCGAAGAGACGCGCCTTGGGAGGACGCAAGATGGATACGCAACGACTCGCTGGAAAGAACATCCTCATCACGGGTGCCGCGCAAGGCATGGGGGCCGCAAACGCGGAGTTCTTTGCGCAGCAAGGCGCGAATGTCTGCATCGGCGACATCAACTTCGATGGCGTTCTGGCAGTGGCGGGCCGCATCAATGCCGCCGGCAATGGCCAAGCGGTGCCCGTCAAGATGGACGTCACCAGCCGCGAGGACAACGCGGCGGCCGTTGCAATGACCGTGGAATCCTTCGGGTCGATCAACGTCGCTCTTCTGAACGCCGGGGTGAACAAGCCCCGCATGTTCATGGACATCGACGAAGACAACTGGGACATGATAATGAACATCAACGCCAAGGGCGTCCTACTTGGCATGCAGGAGGCAGCCCGGCAGATGATCGCCCAAGGCCCGATGGACGACCATCCGTACAAGATCATTCCCGTTGGCTCGATCGTGTCGCGTACGGCGTTTCTGGACGTCATTCCCTATTGCTGCTCAAAATACGCCGTTCTGGCCATGATCATCGGTGGCGCCAAGGCGCTTTGGGAGCACAAGATCACCGTCAACGGCTATGGCCCAGGCGTTGTGAAGACCGAGCTCTGGGAACAGCTTGACAAGGATCTCGTTGAGATCGGCATGTTCGAGGAGGAGGGCCAGTCAATGGATCACCTCGCCAACACCATGATCCTGATGAAGAAACTCTCGACGCCGGACGACGTCAAAGGCACGGCCGCGTTTCTTTGCTCAGACGAAAGCGACTACATGACCGGGCAGCTCATCATGATCGACGGCGGCATGATCATGCAGTAGCGCGGGCGCCCTGCCGTGCAAGGCTTGCCGGACCCTGCCGAGGGCTTTCCAGTCGACGCGCCGCGGTCAGGCCCGCAGGCGCCGAGGCTTCAGGGGTTCCGTCCGCGCCAGGCGCAGCAGGTATGCCATGAACGGCCGGTTCGTGTCGCAATCCCGCGTCGCCGCATAGAGTCGCCGCGTGATGCCTTTCTCGGTCAACGGCCGTGTCACGTAGTCGGAATCAAGCTTCACGTCGCGCAGCACCCAGTCGGGAAGGACGGCCACGCCCCGGTTTGACGCCACGAGCAGCAAGATGACGGCCGTCAGTTCCACCTGCCGGATCGCCCGAGGCTCTACCTTTGCGGGCAGGAGCACTTCCGTGAATGCATCAAGCCTGGATCGTTCCACCGGATAGGTGATCAGGGTCTCGTTGCGAAAGTCGTCGGCTACGACAAAGTCCTTGGCGGCAAGCGGATGCTGCGACGACGCGACAAAGACCGGCTCATAGTCAAAAAGCGCCGAAAAGTCGACTCCGTCCAGGTTTTCCGGGTCTGATGAGACGACCACGTCAACGTCCTCCCGCTGAAGTGCCGGCAATGCGTCGAATGCCAGGCCCGGGCGGATGTCCACGTCCACATCCGGCCACGCCCGACGAAACTGCTCCAAAACCGGAAAGAGCCACTCGAAACACGCGTGGCACTCGATCGCGATATGCAGCCTTCCCGACCGCCCCTGCCGGAGATTTCGAAAATCCTCCTCCAGCGCCTCCACTTCGGGAAGGACCCTGTCCGCGAGCTTAAGGAACCGCATGCCCGCAGCCGAGAGCCGAAGCGGCTTGGTGCGGCGCACGAACAGCTCAAGTCCGGCCTGGTCCTCAAGCCCCTTCACCTGATGGCTGAGCGCAGACTGGGTTATGTTCATTTGGTCCGCAGCACGCGCGAGACCCCCTGCCTCGTGGATCGCCTTGATCGCGCGCAGATGGCGCAATTCAAAATGCATGTGCCAGCCTCATAATCTTTGTGAATATTATGAAATTGTCTCACAATTCGGCTCGTGGCACAAGGAGCGCGAAACAAGGGAATCCCAAGCCAATGCACCTGCCCGGCCTGTCATTCGAGTTCTTCCCGCCCCAAGGAGTCCAAGCGTCATTCCGGCTTTGGGAAGCCGTAAGCGAACTCTCCCCTCTTGGCCCCGAATTTGTCTCCGTGACCTTCGGCGCTGGCGGCGCGCAACACGACCTGACGCTCGAAACGGTCAAGGCGATCATGATTCGCTTCGACCTCAATGTTGCCGCGCATCTGACCTGCAGCGGCGCAACCCGCGAGACAACGCTGGCAGTCGCTGACTCCTATTCTGACGCCGGCGTCAGGGAGATCGTCGCATTGAGAGGTGACCCGCCGAGTGGCGCCGACGCGTTTCGCCCGCATCATGACGGTTTCGAGGACAGTTGCGAACTGATCTCGGCGCTTGCACACCTTAACCAATTCAGCATTCGCGCCAGCGCATATCCCGACCCGCATCCCGAATCGCCCGCACCTGGCGCGGATGTCGAGTGGCTGAAGCGCAAGGTCGACGCAGGCGCCTCGTCTGCGATCACCCAGTTCTTTTTCGAAGCGGAAAGCTACTTCCGCTTTCGAGACGCCTGCGACGCCGCCCGCATCGACGTGCCGATCATTCCTGGAATCCTTCCCATCGAGGACTGGAGGCGGATGAAGCGCTTTGCGAAGCGCTGCGGCGCTCATGTGCCCGCCTGGCTGGCAGACGCCTTCGAGGTGGCGCTTCGCGACGACCGCCATGATCTCCTGGCGATTTCCGTCTGTACGGAACTCTGCAGCGACCTGTTGGATGGCGGTGTCGAGCACCTGCATTTCTATACGCTCAACAAGCCGCACCTGACCCGCGAAGTGGTCCGCGCGCTCAGAGCCGCTCCGACCGCAGACCTTCGTTACGTGGCCTGAAGGCGACGGGCCTGTCCCAAGGCATGCGGCGCGACGGCATCCGGCATGCCTCAGGCTGGCGGCCGGCGATCAAGTGAAGAAACGTCAAACGAATTGACGAGCGACCGAAAGGCCACCGGTGGGTTGCCTGAGCGGACTTCGCGAGAATGCGCATTGTCGCAAATTTGAAGTGACTTTCCGGCCGTCAACTCCTATGGTGCCCACAAGAATGACCGCAAAGGTCATCGATCGAGGCCGAAGCCAGAAAAGGGCAGATCTTATGATGTCCATCCACCGTCGCGCCCTGCTATCGGGCGCAGCAGCAGCTCTTGCACTGTCCGCTTGCAGCAGCGGCGGCCGAGAGGGCGCCGCAAAAGTCGACGCACGCGTCGATGCCGCACTCGCGTTCATTGACTCGAATCATCCAGACACCAAGGAACTTCGCGAAAAGTCCTCGGGAATGCTGGTCATGCCCTTGGTGACGGAGGCCAGCTTCATGTACGGCGGCGCCTACGGACGTGGCGCGCTCAGGATCAACGGCGCCACCGTGGACTACTATTCGGCGACGCAGGCAAGCTTCGGGATCCAGGCAGGCGCGCAACAATACGCGCATGTCCTGTTCTTCATGACCGAGGAGGCGCTCTCGGATTTCCGCGCATCGCAGGGTTGGGCCGCAGGCGCGGACATCGAGTACGTCTCCAAGGACATCGGCGGCAACTTGGGCGCCGAAACCACAACCGCTCTCGCCCCGATTGTCGGCATCGTGTTCGGTCAGGCGGGGCTGCTCGCAGGAGCATCCGTCACGGGCACGAAGTATACGCGGATCATTCCCTGACCCGCGCAACTTGTCGCCCGATGTGGCGACCGGACTCGACCCTCAGCCAAGCTCCCGAAGGCGCTTGAACAGGCTGGAGGTGTCCCAACGGCCTCCTCCCATCTTCTGCACCTCCTTGTAGAACTGGTCGACCAATGCCGTCACGGGAAGGCTTGCACCGAACTGATTCGCCGCGGCCAGGCAAATGCCCAGGTCCTTCCGCATCCAGTCCACTGCAAAACCGTGCTCGAAGTGATCATCGAGCATGGTTTCGTGGCGATTTGACATCTGCCAGGAACCGGCTGCACCCTGGCTGATGACCTCCACCACCGCCCGCCCGTCAAGGCCCGCCTTCTCGGCAAAATGGAGTGCCTCGGACAAAGCCTGGACGAGTCCGGCGATCGCGATCTGGTTTGCCATTTTCGTCAACTGGCCGGAACCGCTCTCTCCGATCCTGCGACAGATCCTTGCATATGCCTGCATGACTGGTTCCGCTCGACCGAACGCGCTCTCGCCACCGCCGCACATGATCGAAAGCTGACCGCTTTCGGCTCCTGCCTGCCCGCCACTTATGGGAGCGTCAATGAAGGAAAGACCGAGGCCTTCCGCCACCTCGCAGAGTTCGCGCGTGACGTCGGACGAAACCGTTGTATGGTCCACGAAGATCGACCCTTCCGCCATGCCGGCGAAGGCCCCATCCGCCCCCAGGCAAACCGAGCGCAAATCGTCGTCATTCCCTACGCAGGCCATGACATGCTCTGCACCTGCAGCCGCTTCACGGGGCGTTGCGCGAAAGCCGCCGCCATGCTCCCGAGCCCAAGTCTCAGCCTTGGCTCCTGTACGGTTGTAGACGGTGACGTCGTGTCCCGCTGCAACCAGGTGACCCGCCATCGGATACCCCATGACACCGAGCCCTATGAACGCACAAATCGCCATGGAATCCCCCTTCGCTGCGGCATAGTCTTTGCGTGCCGAACTTCCTACCGCACAAGCGGACGCAGTCAACAAGGCACACATGGTCGCTCTCTTTCGCTGGCTTACTCGAATCGTTGCCGGGCTGATGGCCTTGGGACTGGTGCTTGCCGTGAGCTTGTACTGGCTTCTGTCACGTTCGATTCCGGACTATTCGGAGACCCTGTCAGTTCCTGGCATCACCGCCCCCGTAGAGATCGTGCGCGACAACGCCGGCGTTCCGCATGTCCTTGGCGAAACCGACGAGGACGTGTTCTTCGGTCTTGGTCTCGCACATGCTCAGGACAGGCTTTGGCAAATGACCATGCTGCGACGCACTGCGCAGGGTCAGCTCTCGGAACTGTTCGGGCCCCGAACGCTGCCGATCGACGAGCTGTTACGCAGGCTGGGCATCTATTCGCAGGCAGTTGCCTCGGTCGAGGCGCAGGATGCCTACACACGCCGCGCGCTCGAAGCATACGCTGCCGGAGTCAATGCCTGGCTCGCCGAAGTCAACACAGGCACCCGAGGCCGCGGGGCGCCCGAATTCTGGTTGTTCGAACCCGTGATCGCGCTTTGGCAACCCGCCGATTCGATTGTCATTGGCAAGCTCATGGCCCTGCGGCTCTCCGGACACCTTCGTGACGAGGTGCTGCGTACGCAGCTTTCCGGCATGCTGCCGGAGGCGCGCCTGTTCGACATTCTTCCCGACACGCCAGATGACGGCACGACTGCCACTTCCGATTTTGCGGCGCTGTTCGGCACACCCATGCCACGACATGCATCTGGCGCCGCGCCCCATGTTCAGCTTTCGCCTGTCCCGCCGCCCGGAGCCGAAGGCGCATCGAATGCATGGGCGGCCGCGCCCGAAAGGTCGGCGGCGGGCGGCACCCTGCTTGCAAACGACCCGCATCTTGAGTTTACGGCCCCGTCAATCTGGTACCTGGCGCGACTGGAACTGGCCACGGGCGGCGTGATCGGCGGGACGATCCCGGGCATGCCGGTCGTGCTGACAGGCCGCTCCGAACGCCTTGGCTGGGGCCTCACCTACAACTATGCCGACGATCAAGACATCTTTCTGGAGAGGCTGAATCCGGACAACCCGGGAGAGGTTCTCGCACCAGATGGATGGAAACCGCTCGAATCACGTCCTTCAATCATAAACGTGAAGGGTTCGGGGCCCGTGACCGTCACGTTGAGATGGAGCGAAAACGGGCCGATCCTGTCCAACTCCAGCTACGATCTGGCATCCATAGTCCCGCCCGGTCATGTCGCGGCCCTTGCGTGGACGGCTCTGGATGCCGCTGACACGTCGGCGCAAGCCATGATGGGAATCATGCGCGCCGGAAACATAGACGAGGCAATTTCGGCGGGCGAGGATTTCGTTGCGCCGGCCCAGAATCTCGTTGTCGTCGACCTGGAAAGGATCGCGCTCAAGGTCATTGGGGCAATGCCCCGCCGCTCTGCCAGGAGCCAGACTCTGGGTCGCATTCCGACTCCTGGCTGGAAATCGGAAAACCGATGGCTGGGCATCCTCCCTTATTCGACGAACCCGGAGTTCCGGGTCCCGGCCAACGGCATCATCGGCAACACCAACAACAAGATAGCGGACCGGACCTATCCCTTGCATGTCAGTCATCGCTGGGGCGACACGCAGAGGATACAGAGATGGCAGCGCTTGATGGAGAACCGAAAGGTCCACACCCGCGAGAGTTTCATCGAGGCGCAGCTTGACGCTGTTTCCGTCACTGCGCGCACATTGCTTCCGTTGATCGCACGTGACCTGTGGTTCACGGGTGAAGCAGCGGAGAGCGGCACGGTCGAGCGCCTGCGCCGCGAGGCCCTGGATCTTCTGGCCGACTGGAACGGCGAGATGAACGAACATATCCCGGAACCGTTGATCTATGCTGCCTGGATGCAGCGGTTGCAGGACCGGCTGATCAGGGATGAACTCGGCCCGCTCGCGGACAGGTTTCCGAACGCAGAGCCAATTTTCCTTGAGCGCGTTTTCCGGAATGTCGATGGAGCCGATGCATGGTGCGACGTGATTCAGTCCGAAGATGTCGAGACATGCGGGGAAATCGCGCGACTCTCGCTTGACGATGCGCTGCTATGGATAGACGAGACCTTTGGCACGCCGCTCGAAACGCTGCGCTGGGGTGACGCGCATCAAGCCGTCCACAAGCACCCTGTGCTTGGAGAGAGTGATTGGTTGGCCGCTCTCGTGAACATTCGCCAGTCAACTTCTGGCGGAGACCATACCTTGCTTCGTGGTCAGACAGTCGGCGCAGGCGACGAGCCATTTCTCAGCCGCCGCGGAGCCGGGTATCGTGGCGTATACGACTTTGCGGATCCGGACAGCTCCGTTTTCGTGATCTCCACCGGACAGTCCGGGCACCCACTAAGCCCCCACTATGAAGATCTCGGCGAACTCTGGCGGCGCGGCGAATACATCCCGATGGTGCTCGATCCGGACCTTGCAAGGGCAGGTTCGATCGGAACCACCTGGCTGCTGCCGCGCGAATGAAGCAACAGCCTCTCAAAGCCTCGAATAGCGAACGGATTGTGACGCAGTCCAGTTCACCTCGATGCTGCTTCCGGTCTCGTTCTCGATCTCTCCCACCACAACCCGTTGATCATACAGCCAGGCGCGTTTTCGTCCTTCCTTGTGCGTGAGCTCGATCACGGCACGGCTTCGCCCAACTTCAAGTGCGGCTTCGATGCGTTCCAGCAATTGCGCGACGCCGACCGCGCCAAGGGCAGAAATCATCACCGCATTCCCTCTGCGTGACGCGATCGTGTCCAGCGAAGTCAACGCATCCTCGTCCAGACGGTCTATCTTGTTCCAGACCTCGATCACGACACTCTCCTCGCCAACCCCGAGACCCTCCAGGATCGCGAGCACATCGTCTCGCTGCTCCTCGGTCTCGCGATGGGAAATGTCCCGAACATGAAGAATGACATCGGCCACCGGCACCTCTTCAAGCGTCGCGCGAAACGCCGCCACAAGCTGCGTCGGCAAGTCGGAAATGAAGCCAACCGTGTCAGACAGGATTACGTCCCGCCCCGAATCGGGCAACCGCACGGCTCGCATTGTTGGATCAAGCGTTGCAAAGAGCATGTCCTTCGCAAGCACGCCCGCTCCGGTCAGCCGGTTGAAGATCGTCGACTTTCCCGCATTCGTGTAGCCGACTAGCGCCACGACCGGAAAGGGCGTCCTTGCTCGGGCCTTCCTGTGCAAGCCTCGCGTCCTGGCGACCTTCTCCAGTTGGCGCCTGAGACGCATCAACTGTTCATCGATGGCCCTGCGGTCCGCCTCAATCTGGGTCTCTCCGGGCCCACCCACGAATCCCAGGCCACCCCGTTGACGCTCGAGGTGCGTCCATGCCCGGACCAGGCGCGTCCTCTGGTAGGACAGCGCGGCCATTTCGACCTGCAGCACGCCTTCCCGCGTCACCGCACGATCCGAGAAGATCTCAAGGATCAACGCCGTGCGGTCCAGGAGCTTGACGTTCCACTCCCGCTCCAGGTTTCGCTGCTGCACGGGGCTCACCTGCCCGTTCACGAGAACGAGTTCTACTTGCCGGGCCTCGACAAGCGCACAAATTTCCTGAACCTTGCCCCTGCCGAACAGCATCCCTGGGGCAACGCGCGGGAGCCGCACCAGTTCTGCGCCCACAAGCGAGACTCTTGGCAACGCCGCCGCGAGCGAGGCAGCCTCTTCAAGTTCCAGGCTTGGATCACGCCGCCGTCCCTGGCCGCGAATGTCCGGATGAAGCAGAAGGGCCCGCACGTCCCGGCGTCACCTGCTCACCAAGCAGGATGCCCCTTCCTTTGGATGCGGGAAGAGTGCGAAGCCTTGCGTGCCGTGCATAGGTACCGTCCTCGCTGTTGGCTCGAGTTGAGATTGCATCCATGCACGACGCCTTGCTGGACGATGAACGATGCGGCGCTGCCTTGCCGAGATGCCCAGAACGTTGCCGTTGGCGACAAGATTGTTGATGGACCCTGCGCAAATCGCGACTCGCCTGCAGTGGATGCCCTTCCTCGTTACCAAATGCACGACAGCCCGCACGATGTCCTCCGCCCGGCATCCAATGGCGAAACTCCCTGCCATCAGGCAATCGACGGGAACTCCGAAACGGTCAAAGCCGATCCCCTTCGTTCCTAGGACATTCTTGATGGGCATTGTACCGTTGACTGAAACGCGGCGCGCTCCAGCCTATGGCTGATTTCACGGGTCAGTAGAGGTTGCCGACGCAAACGCCACTCGTCGAGCAGTTGCGTCAATCCCGGACGCCACATCTTGCATTTCCCTTGCATTTGGGCCTCGCGCGGTGGCCGAGCATGGTCGTCTCGAAGACCGGCGGGGGACCCGCCCTTCTGGCCTGCGCAGAAAGCGTCATGTTCCTCCGTTTCAGTCAACTACACAATCCCCGATAGAATCCCGGTCCCCATGCCTGTGCCAGTCAGCATGGACTCTCCGGGCTTCCGCCCTGCAAGCCCGTCCTCTCAGGAAGGGGACTCCGGCGCATGTTCACTCTGACCTTCACCGTCATAAAGAGAAATCGGCTGCGCCGGCATGATGGTCGAAATCGCATGCTTGTAGACAAGTTGAGACTGGCCATCTCGCCGCAGGAGGACACAAAAGTTGTCAAACCACGTGATGACGCCTTGCAACTTCACGCCGTTTACCAGGAACACCGTCACGGAAATCTTCGACTTCCTGATGTGGTTCAGAAACACGTCTTGCAAGTTTTGTCTGTCTGTTGCCATGGGTTACGGCCTCTTTGCATTTCTTGCGGCCGCCTCTCCGACCTGTCGCAAGTTTTGACGCCCAATATGGGGGTCCGAAAGGAACATGACCACCCCAATAGCGCCAATTCGTCACATAATTCTCTTCGGAGTACGCCTATCTCCAGAAATCCGGGTTGAGGAGCGCGATCAAGGCAAGCGTTTCAAGCCGACCCAGGACCATTGCTGCACAAAGGACGCCCAGCGCCGCATTGCCGAGACTTCCAAGGTCCATCGGTACGCTGCCGGCGTTCTCGATCAGGGGCCCCGTCGTTGAAAACGCCGCAATCGTCAAGATCAAGGATTCCTCCAGTCCCAGCCCTCCGATCAAGGAAAACCCGGCCATCACCACGGAGCAGGAAATGGCAAAGAGCATGCAGAACACCCAGGCGACATACGCGCCTTGCCGCCTGAACCGGCGCCCTTGCCGACCCGACCCTCCTATCGAGGAAGGTTGGACCAACTTCTCCATCTCGCGCACGCCATGTTGAAAGAGCGCATAGACCCTCAAGAGCTTCACGCCGCCCGCGGTTGTGGCCACGCCACCGCCCAGCAACGCGAGGCCGAGAAGCAGAACGCCCGGTGTGCTGAGACCTGACCATGCCCGGGCCGCATTCCACTCCTCCGCGACAAATCCCGTTGTCGTCAGGAACGAGGCAACCGTGAAAAGCGCGCCCCAGAGCTTGCGCAGGCCATCGGACGTCGACATTGCGGAATCTGTCTCGAAGCTGGCGACCCAGTTCCACAGGAGCAGAAAGGCGACAGCCACAAGCACGAGAACGAGTCCAAGCCGCAATTCAGGATCGACCAGCAGGCTTCGCCAGCCACGTGGCCGCTCTTCACTTGAAAATGTCAGGCGCGAAAGGGCGAAGACAAGAAACATCAGGATGATGAACTCGCCCAGCGGCCCGGCCTCACTTCCTTCCATGCCGCCGACCGGAGAGATCCCCGAAGTCGCGATGGTGGACATTGCGTGGCAGAGCGCGACAAACGCGCTGTCGCCCGCGAGATACAGCAACAGCCAGAGCGCCAGCGTCAGACCACCGTAGACCGGAAAGAGCCGCAATGCATAGCGTTGCAGGCGCGTCGACGGGCTGACCGTCGGACTCGCCGTCTGGCCTTGCTGCCCGATTTCGGCACCGGACGTGACTTCAAATCCGCCAAGACTCAAGGGGGCAAGGATTGCGATCGCGACGACCCAGATGAAGAACCCGCCCATCCAACCGACCTGCGCCCGCCAAAGATGGGCCGAGGGCGGAAGCGTGTCCGGATTCAGAATGGTCAGCCCGGTCGTTGTGATGCTGGAAACCATTTCGACATACGCGTCGACAAACGCAGTTCCAGGCACGGCTTCCGAAACCGGCACGGCCAGCATGAGGGGAAGCAGGACCATGCAGCCAACGATGGAGATCAAGTGGCTGCGCCCGAGACTCCGAATCCGCATGCCGCTGATCGCCAAGGCCACCATCAAGAACAAGAGGCCGGACAGAAGGGCGGCATAGAAGAACGCCCTCGACGTGAGGTGATCGTCGATGGCCAGGGCGTGTGCCGCAGGCAGCAACATCGAGAGTCCGGCAAGCCCCATCAGACTTACGATAAACGGCGCATCGCCAAGCCTGAGCATCAGAAAAAGTCGATCGAGACCTGGAACAGGCGCTCAACCTCAGGCACGTCGGCGGCAAGCGCGAAGACCACGATCACATCGCCCTCATCTATGCGCGTCGAACCGGTCGGCTTTTCCATCCTGCCGCCCTTCTCAACGGCTCCCACAATCACGCCGTCGGGGAACTCGATATCGCGGATATGCCTGCCGGAAAGCGACGAAGTCGAAAGAATCGGCGCCTCGATCACTTCGGCCTCGGCATCGCCGATGGAATAGACGCTCCTGACCTGGCCGCCATGGCGCACGTGACGCAAGATCGAGCTGACGGTCGTTGCACGGGGATTGATGTAGGCATCTATCGACAGCGGATCCATCAACGGGATCAACGTCGGATCATTGACGAGAGCGATTGCGAACGGGCAACCGGCCTGCTTGGCCCGGACCGAAGCCAAGAGATTGGTATTGTCGTCATCGGTTACTGCGAGAATTGCATCTGCGCGCTCAATGCCGGCTTCCGTCAGAAGGTCCGAATTCATGCCGTCACCATGCAGGACGATAGTGCGCTCCAGAGCATCGGCTGCGCTCTCGGCATGTGCCAGGTCCTTTTCGATGACGCGTACATGCCGACGTTCGGCGCGCCCTTCAAGCGCCTCCGCGACGGCAAGGCCGACATTCCCGCCGCCGAGGATGACAACGTGCTCCTGCCGCTGCACCTTCTTGCCAAAAATCCCCAGGATGCGCCCAATGTCCTCAAAGTGCGTCATGACATGGACCTGATCACCGGCAAAGAGCTGATCGCCCGGGCTGGGCGCAAAGAGCCTGCCGTTTCGCCTGACCGCGACGACCAGGGCCCTCAAGGTCGAAAACAGGTCAGTCAGTTGCCGGAGCGGCGTGTCAAGAACCGGGCAGTCCCCGCCTAGCTGGATGCCGAGCAACTGCGCCTTCCCTCCAAGAAACACCCCGGTGTCGAATGCCGCCGGCACGTTCAGGCGTCTAAGGGCTGCCTCTGCGACCTCGCGTTCCGGGCTGATGACCACATCGATCGGCATGTGGTCCTTGCGAAACAGGTCGGAATAGATCTCCGCGTGATAGCTTTGCGCCCGGAGACGCGCGATCTTGCGCCGCACGTTGAAAATTGAATGCGCCACCTGACACGTGACCATGTTCACTTCGTCGGAATACGTGGCCGCAATGATCATTTCCGCGTCTCGTGCGCCGGCGCGCTGCAGGACGTCCGGATAGCTGGCATGTCCGGCAACGCCCTGCACATCCAGCGTGTCGGTCGCCCTGCGTACAAGATCCGGATTCTTGTCGACAATGGTCACGTCGTTTCTCTCGCCCGAGAGATGCCGCGCGATCTGCCAGCCGACCTGGCCCGCGCCGCAGATGATGACCTTCATGGCTTGCCCCTTGGCCGTTCCGGACCGCATTTGTCTTGCACGCGCAACCGCCATGATCAAGGCGCAGCGCGACCAGTTGGTTCGCAGACCGGATCCGGGATGCCCGCGCACGCTGAAGCCGCCATCGATTTCGGGCCGCTGCCCCGGAAACCCACTGCATCTTGCCTGGGCCGCGCGCGAGGCCGGGGCAGCGGGCAATGTCGCCAGTGTTCTGCGAATCGTGACCCTGCGCCGAGAGCATGGCGTCGGCGTGCCGCTGACCGGAGACCGGGATTTCGTCCTGGCCGGGTGCTTCGGCGTCGAACGGCGGGCAGATCCAGGCGGCCAGGAATCGCTCGGTGTCCAGGTGCGCTTCAGCGCCGGTTTCGCACCTCAGGCCGTCTCCTCCGCGTCACCGGGCGCGGTCCGGTCCTCCGCCGAGGCGTTGCGTGAAGATGCCATGACATTCAGGGACTTGAGCTTTCTGTGAAGAGCCGAACGTTCCATTCCCACGAACTTCGCGGCCCTGCTGATGTTGCCCCCGAACCGGTTCAGCTGAGTGTTCAGGTACTCTCGCTCGAAGATTTCACGCGCCTGCCGCAGCGGCATGTTGGTGAAGTCGCCGGACAAAGCGGCTCTGCCGCTATCCTGCGCCTTCGCTCGACTTTCGCCCTCTACTTCAGTCGCCGTGATGTCGCCCTTGTCCGCTCCCAGGATCAGCACCTTCTCGATCATGTTCTTCAACTGGCGCACATTGCCAGGCCAGGCCATCGATTGAAGCATCGCTACGGCATCGTCTGCAAGGTCTCGCAACGGAAGACCCTGCGACTTGTTGAACGACGCAATGAAGTGCCGGGCGAGTTCCGGAATGTCGTCACTGCGGTCCGCCAGGTCGGGCACCGTGATCGGCACGACATTCAGCCTGTGAAAGAGCTCCTCGCGGAAGTTCCCGGCTTCAACTTCGGCTTCGAGATCGCGCGTCGTCGAAGAAACGACACGCAGGTCTACCCGTACCTTGTCCGTGCCACCGACTCGCTGAAACTGCTGCTCGGTCAGCACGCGAAGAATCTTTGACTGGGTTCCGGCCGGCATGTCTGCAACCTCGTCAAAGAAGACGACGCCACCATGCGCCTCTTCCAGCAGCCCCTGTTCGATTCCTCGCTCCGCGCTTTCGCGTCCGAAGAGAACCTCTTCCATGCGCTCCGGCGCGATCGATGCGGAACTGACCGAAACGAACGGCCCGTCGGCGCGGTCCGAATTGGCATGGATGTAGCGCGCTGCAATTTCCTTTCCAGATCCCGACGGGCCGGTCAGCATAACGCGGCCGTTCGACTTTGTCACCTTGTCAAGCCGTGATCTCAGCGCCTTGCACGCCGGTGACGAGCCGATGATGCTCGCCGATCTCATTTCCTTGCGACGCAGTTCGGAGTTTTCCCGCCGCAACCGTGAGGTTTCCATGGCACGCGAGATCACGACCAGCAGCTGGTCGATGTTGAACGGCTTCTCAATGAAGTCATAGGCACCCTGCTTGATGGCGGCGACGGCAATCTCGATGTTGCCGTGCCCCGAAATGATGATGATCGGGACGTCAGGATTGTCGCGCTTCGTGGCTTTCAGGATGTCAATGCCGTCCATGCGGCTGTCCTTCAGCCAGATGTCGAGAATCATCAGGCCGGGCGGCTCCCGATTCAATTCTGCCATCGCCTCTTCCGAGTTCGCCGCCATCCGGGTTTCGAATCCCTCATCCTGCAGAATGTCCGAGATGAGTGCGCGAATGTCCTCCTCATCATCGACAATCAGAATGTCACCCATTACCGTGCCTCCCCCGCTCGGCAAGCTGAAGCGCGCCGCTCTGGTCGATGCCGGCCGCCAAGGGCAGGCAGATTTCCGCGCGGGCCCCGATCTGGCCCGAATCGTCCAACGGGTCGGCGTCTGTCAGAACCAGCGACCCTCCGTGTTCCTCTATGATCTTCTTCACTATGGACAGGCCCAATCCGGTACCCTTTGCACGTGTTGACACATATGGCTCGAAGAGCCGTGTCCGATCCTCCGGCAACCCGGTCCCGTTGTCCGAAATCGCAATGCGCGCAACTTGCCCCTCGACCTTCAGGCTTACTCGAACTCTCGGCGAGTAGCCTGCGGGCATTGAATCACTTTCTGCCACGCATTCAATTGCTTCACCGGCATTCTTGATCAGGTTTGTGAGCGCCTGACCCATCATTGTCTTGTCCACGTCGGCATAGACCGGCGTCTCCGGAATCTCCGAAATCAACTCGTGCGCATCGGTCGTCTCCTGCAGCGTCACCACATACTGAACAGTCGCGGCCAAGTCCTGCCGGCTGCGCTCCGGCTCAGGCATTCGCGCGAATCTGGAAAACTCGTCCACGATGCGCCTCAGATCGTCTGTCTGACGCACGATCACATCGGTCATCTGGTCAAGCTGGTCGGCTTCATCTCCAGCGACGGGAAGGAATTTCCGCTTGATCCGCCCCGCAGAAAGCTGGATGGGCGTCAGCGGATTCTTGATTTCATGCGCGATTCTCCGGGCAACGTCGCCCCAGGCAGCCATGCGCTGGGCGGTGACGAGATCGGTCACGTCATCGAACGCGATCACGTATCCTTCCTCCTCGCCATCCACGTCCCGCCTCTTTGCAATTCGCACAAGGAGGGACTCTGCAACGCCGCCCCGCGACACGCGAACTTCGTCCTGCTCGGTACCGCGGCCGTTTTCGTCGAGTCTCTTGAGCAAGGGTCCGAATTCCGGAACCGCCTGCTCCAGCGGCACGGACAGGCTGTCACCCTCGACCTTGAGAATGCGCACCGCCGAGCGGTTGATGAACGTGATCCGCCCCTGGGTGTCGAGGCCAATCACGCCCGCAGTCACCGAGGAAAGCACGCTGTCGAACAGCCGGCGTCGCCTTTCGATCTGCTGGTTCGTCGCGAGCAGCCGCTCGCGCTGGCCCTTGAGTTGCCGGGTCATCTGGTTGAAGAGGCGGCCAAGCATGGCGATTTCGTCGTCGCCGGGCTCCTCGCGCACCTGCACGTCCAGGTCGCCAGCGCCAACACGCTGTGCGGCCCCGGCAAGACGGCCAACCGGACGTGACAGCCGCTCGGCGAACCAAAGGCCCAGCCATGTCGCCGCCAGAATCAGGATGACGGCAAAGCCAAGGTACAGGAGCCCGAACTCGAACACGAGCTGCCCGCGCGCCGCCTCCAGTTCATTGTACAGCTTCGCCGTTTCCGCCGCCTCGTCCAGAAGTCCGAGAATCTTGCCGTCGACATCGCGCGATACGTAAAGGTACCGGTTCGGAAACGCCGCAAGCATCACGAGCGCCCGGAATTCGTCCGTCTCCAGATCTTCGACGATCACGGTCTCGCCAGCCGTGGCCGCGGCAATCTCCTGTTCGCTCGGCACTTCAAAGTCGAACAGGTAGGATCGTTCCCCACGGGCACGGATTTCCCCGGTGCCGTCGATGACATATGCCTCCCGCAAGCCGCGCTGCACTTGGCCCTGCCCACGCCCCAGCAACTGCCTGAGATCACCGTCAGAAACGAAAATCGACCTGTGGCGCGACGCGTTCAGGAATTCCGCCAGCGCCTGGGCATCTTCGGCAAGGTCGCGTCGCTGGTCTTCCTGGTAGGCTTCGGCTGCCGACAGGGACGCCCGAACAACGCCGCTCACCCGGTCGGAGAACCAGCTCTCCAGCCCTACATTGATCGTCAGCCCGGCAAAAATTGCCACCATGACGGTCGGGATGAACGCGATCAGGGCAAAGACGCCGGTCAGCCGCAAGTGCAGGCGGGACCCCGCCGATCGCGCACGTCGTGCGGCAATCATCGCGGCAATCCGCCTGGCGACGAGAGCCGCAACCGCCAGCACGTAGACAAAGTCCGCCAGGAAGACGAGACGCAACGTCAACGGCGAGGAGCTTCTGTCGAGCGGACCAAGCACGAGAAAGGTCGCCAGGACCAGGACAGGTCCCAGTATGACGAGACTCAACGGCCCTGCCATGCGGAACCGCCGATTTCGCCAGAACGGGCCGGCTGTCATTGTCGGCGTTGTACGTGCTCTTTGGGCCACAGATGTTCCTGTCAAAATGCCGCGTCACGCCCCGCGGTCACCGCTGCATGTTGAAGTTCCGCAACAGCGACCGCCGGTTCGGCACGCAATTGTTGCCGATTTACATCAATTTGCGGCGCCGCGCCACGCGAATATCAAGTTCAGTGATCTTTTTCCGCAGCGTATTGCGGTTGATGCCAAGCAGTTCAGCGCACTTGGCCTGGTTTCCGCCAGTCGCGTCGAGTGCCGTCTCGATCAGCGGCAATTCGACTTCACGCAGGATCCGATGATAGAGCCCGGCCGGCGGAAGATGGCCACCATGCAGGTCAAAGTACCTCCGGAGATGCTTGGCAATTGAAGTCGACACGCCATCGTCGGCGCCAGCCGCGGGAGCGACCTCCGGCAGGTTGTCAAGAACGGATTTCACGTCCGATCTCAGAATCCGCATCTCGCCGCCCATCAGCATCAAGCGCCGCACCGTGTTTTCAAGCTGGCGAACGTTGCCTGGCCAGGAATATGTGCGAAGGAGCTCGACTGCGTGGCTGTCAAATCGGCGTGCCGGCAGCCCGTCCTGCTCGGCCCGCTGCGCGAAGTGCCGCGCAAGCAGCATGATGTCGTCGATCCGTTCTCGGAGCGGCGGCAGTTTCAATGTCATTCCGCTCAGCCGAAAATACAGGTCTTGCCGAAAGCTGCCCTTGTCCATGGCTGCTGCAAGGTCGGCCTGCGTGGTCGCAATGACGCGCGGGCCGTCTTCCTTCAAGCCGTCCAGCATGCGGACCATGCGGGTTTGCGCTTCGAGCGCAAGGTCGGCGACTTCGTCGAGCAAAAGGGTTCCGTTCCTTGCCCGGTTCTCCAAGGAGGACGACTCCTCGACGCTCTGGAAGTCTGCTCCCGTCACGCTGACCAGCGGCATCGTGCGCCGATCGCCCAGGTCGTGAATGGTGCGTGCAATCAGGGACTTGCCTGTCCCGCTTTCGCCGGTGATCAATATCGGCAGATCGGCGTTCATCACACGGGCAATTGCCTGGTAGAGCGACTGCATGGCCGGGCTGCGTCCCACAAGAGGCAGGTCCTCGGCCACGACCTCGTCGGCCTGGCATGCCTGTGGACGAGAATGCGGCTTGTCGGCAAGCGCCCGGCTTACCCGCTTCATCAAGTCGGGTAGATCGAAGGGCTTTGGCAAGTAGTGATATGCGTCCGCCTCGGTTGCCTGGATCGCCGTGACGATGGTGTTCTGGGCAGAGATCACGATGACGGGCAGATCGGGACGCACCGACTTGATCTCCGGGACCAGTTCGATGCCGTTCCCGTCGGGCATGACTACGTCGGTGATCACCAGATCGCCTTTGCCCTCGTTGATCCATCGCATCAAGGTGAGAAGCGAGGATGTGGCGTGAACCTTGCAGCCTCCCCTAGCGAGGGCCTGGGTCAACACCGTGCGGATCGTGCGGTCGTCGTCAGCTACCAGTACCGTGCCGTCCATTGGTTCCTCGCCGTGCCATTGTTGGGGAATCATATACGTAAGTGACCATCAGGCCGCTCTCGCACTGATTTCACGGGTCGATGAGGTCGGCAACCCGAACGCCCCTCGCCGTGCAGTCGCGCCGATCCCGGACGCCTGGTGCTCCGGGACGCGGCCACGCGCCACGCACCGGATGTTCCTTGCCGCGTTGATGTCGGCATGTGCCGCGTGCCCGCAGTGCACGCAGGTGAAGTCGTCCCGAGTCCTGCGGCTGGCGGCTTCCGCCGCCCCGCACTCGTGGCATGTCCTTGACGTGTTCCTCGCCGGAACCGCGATGACGCTCGCCGCCTTGCATTCCAGCATGGCCTTCAGCGCCGCCCAGCCGGTGTTCAGGATGACGCGGTTCAGTCCCGCCTTCTGCGGCACGCTCGCGCACGGCTTCTCCATGGTCCCCTTGGCGGATCTCGTCATGGCCTTCACGTTCAGGCTCTCGACGGCGACCGTGCCGCCCTTGCCGGCGAGCCTCTTGCTGACATGGTGATGCCAGTTGCGGCGGCGGTTCGCGATTCTGCGGCGCGTCTTCGCAAGGTGCCGCTTCGTCCTTTCGCGGCGCTTCGACCGCTTCTGCTGCCTGGACAGTTTCCGTTGCAGCCGCCTGGCCCTGCCTTCGAGCCGGGACATGTCGGGCATCTCCTGGAGTTCCGCGTCGCTGTCGGCGACCTGCCCGCAGTTCCGGTCGAGGCCGAGCACGTGTCCGTTGTCGGCAGGCTCCTCGATCTCGACCGCAAGGCAGACGACGGCGGTCCACTTGCCGCCGACACGCTTGAGCACGGCGGAGACGGGCTTGCCGTCGGGATGCAGGTTCCCGCCCTTGCGCCGGATCGTCATCGGGCCGAAGCCGGGGATGTGGAGCGTTCCGTCTCGCACCTTGACGCCGGAGACGATGGTGATGCTGTCGAAGAAGCGGCGTCCCCTGAACTTCGGGAAGCCCGCCTTCGCCCCCTTCTTCAGGCGGTTGAAGAAGCCCTTGAACGATTCATCGAGCCGCTTGAGCGTCCCGCGCTGGATGGCGATTCCGCATCCGGCCATTTCAGGCAGCTCGCGCCTGCACGCGGTGAGCGCCCTGCACTGGTCGAAGCAGGTCCGTGACTTCCCCGTCTTGCGGTAGCAGTCCATCCGCTCTTCCAAGGCCGCGTTGTAGAGCTGGCGCTGCGTTTCGAGCGTGGTCTCCAGCCACTGCCAGCTTGCCCGCGTCTGCGGAAGCAGCCGGCAGACAACCTGCCTGTGCGTCCGTATCAGTGCCATGTGCTCGCCTCCTGCAAGGCGCTTGGGGGTCCGGCGTGTCCAGCGCCCGCCCGCGCATCATGACCGTCCCAGAACGAAACAGCGACATCTTTCTGGCCGATGGTCACTTTGGCACATAATCTCCTATTGTTGCTGATCTTTCGGGGCGGCTGGCAGCGACAGACGGAAGGCCGTCCTTCCCGGCATGCTGTCAACGGTGATCCAGCCGTCGTGGTCGGAAACAATCTTTGAAGCCAGGGCAAGGCCCAGACCGGTCCCGTTTTCCCGACCTGAGACGAAAGGATCGAAAATGCCCTGCAAGATGTTTGGTGGAATGCCCGGACCGTCATCTACTATCTCGACGTTTAGCGCCAATTCGGCCGCACGCCCATTGCGTCGAATTTTCGACGACATGTCATAGAATGTGCGAATCAAGATGCGCCCGGGCGAGCCGCCCGTCGCTTCGGCAGCATTTTTCAGCAGGTTCAAGAAGACCTGCAGCATCTGGTCTTCGTCCACCCAAACCAATGGCAGCGATGGATCAAACTCGTCGACCAGTTCCATATGGGCAGCAAATCCCACGGACGCAGAACGCTTTGCGCGCACGATTAGATCGTGGACATTTGCCGCTCGGCAGGCCGGTGGCCGCAGGTTGCCAAACTGCTCCACCTGCTCGAGAAGCGCCAGAACGCGCCGCGTCTCACTGACGATCAGGTCGGTCAGGGCAAGGTCATCCTTGGCAAGGTTCATGCCGAGGAGCTGCGCAGCACCCGTGATGCCCGCAAGCGGGTTCTTGATCTCGTGCGCCAGCATTTCGGCCATGCCGATCGCGGATCTCGCGGCCGAGTTCCCGGACGTCGCCTGATTGAGCCGCTCTCCCACGAATCTGGGTTCCACCAGCATTACCAGGTGATCAGACGGGCCAACCATGGGGGCCAACTTTATGTCACAGCGCTCAGCGGCGCTTTCGCCCGTGACGACATTCATGTTGTTCATGAAGAACGGGGCCTGTTCGCGCCGCACTCTCGCGGCGTGCTCGCTCATCGGAGCGTCAGTGACAATTGCATCGAATGCACGCAGGCCGACAGACTGCCGGGAGGACGTATTCAGATAGCTCTCGGCCGCCGGATTCATCCCGACGATCCTGTCTTTCTCGTCCAGCAGAATTGCCGGCACCGGAATCGACAACCAGAATCCGTCCTCGATCTCGGTCATTCATGAACCGCCGCGATTGTCGGTGCCAGCCCTGGAAGGCCGGCAATGCATGCAAGTCCAGCACAACGCCCAGGTCCGAGTTCCGGGTTGGCTCGCGCATGGGACAGCCGGCACTTCGCTCGCTCCTGCAGCTGGCGGCGGGATCAGCAATGGCCTATGCGGCAACATCGAGAACTCAAGCTCGATCACTGCTCCTCATGTCCCTTTCTTCGAATCGCGCACAGCCACACCGGCCTTGCCTGAGCGGCAATTGCAGCGTGAAACTTAAGATTCCCCGATATCGGCAATACTGATCCAAGCCAACCGTTCAAGATTTTTTCCTTTTAGATCATGCTGTTGGGAGGGCGTCAAGGCAGCAAGCGAATTCGATGCTGATTTCCTCAACGTCAAGCTCCGACATCGGAACGAGATTTGCGGAACCCTCGCGTGGCGACAGTTGGCCGGCGATGCGGCGGCCGCCCGCTCTAGACAGGTCGAATTGGCGCCCGAATTTGGCCGGGCGCCTCGACGCGCCAAATTGCCGCCGCGCACGGCCCGGGCGAGCCAACAGGTGAAGTGGGCCTGCCGTACACTTCCGGAGGGTCTGGCGCGTCGGATGATCATTCCGCCGAGCTCAGGAAATGGGCCAGGTTGCAATGCACTGCATTCGAGAGCGCCAAGTCGATGCAACGACAGAGGCGGCCGGAAATCGGAGTGCGCCACGATTTCCGGGTCCGGTGTCAAGGGTGCGAGACTGGGGCCGGCTGGCCAGGCTGGCATTGTCAGGAGCACTGTCACGGAATAGACAAAGCGGCATCAAGTGAAGGATACGGTCCGCCATGGACATTCGCCTCGGTAACGGCTTTGACGTACATCGCTTTGGTCACGGCGATCATGTCATTCTCTGCGGAGTGCGCGTGCCGCATGACCGCGGCCTGATTGGCCATTCCGACGCCGATGTTGCCATGCATGCAATCACCGATGCAATATATGGTGCGGTGGCAGAGGGCGACATTGGCCAGCATTTCCCACCGTCTGACCCGAAATGGAAAGGCGCGGACAGCGCAGCGTTTCTGAAGCATGCGACCGCGCTCGCCGACAAGCGGGGCCTTCGGATCGCAAATGTGGACACCACGATCATCTGTGAATCTCCGAGGATCGGCCCTCATGTGCCTTCGATGAAGGCGCGCCTTTCTGACGTCATCGGGCTTGCCCGGGACCGAATCAGCGTCAAGGCAACGTCGTCAGAGCAATTGGGATTCACTGGCCGTGGCGAGGGCATCGCCGCATTCGCGACCGCCGCTCTGGTACCAAAGTGACACGGCGCCTCCTCCTCAGCTTTCTCTTCACAGGCTTCCTGCGGCCCGCTCCTGGCACATGGGGGTCGTTGGCGGCCCTTCCCGTGGCATGGGCGATCTGGCTGTTTGGCGGACCGATTCTGCTTGCCATTGTGATCGTTGCCACCTTCGCAGGAGGCACCTTGGCGATTGCCCGGGAACTCGAGGAAAGCGGAATGCAAGACCCCGCCTGGATCGTCATTGACGAGGTCGTAGGCCAATGGATTGCGCTTCTTCCGGTCGCTGTCGGTGCCATGGTTTCAGGCACGTCACCAACAAGGCTTTGGCCTGGCATTCTCGCGGCATTTCTTCTGTTCCGCCTGTTCGACATCTGGAAACCATGGCTTGTGGGTCGCGCGGACCGTCGCAAGGATGCGCTTGGCGTCATGCTTGACGATCTCTGGGCCGGCGTGTTCTCGGCGTGCGGCGTCACGGCTCTTGCGGCCCTTGCTCACTTCGGTCTCGATCCATGAACGTGTCCGATCTCCTTGACCGTGCCCGGCGCTCCGGCGTGATGATTGCCACGGCGGAAAGCTGCACAGGGGGCCTGATGGCTGCCAGCATCACTGACATTCCCGGCTCCTCGGACGTCTTTGAACGCGGCTTTGTCACCTATTCGAACATGTCAAAGGTCGATCTGCTGGGAGTCGATGCCGGGACCATTGCACGGCATGGAGCCGTAAGCCCGCAGGTCGCCAAAGCCATGGCCGAGGGCGCGATCGAAAACTCGAAGGCACATGTCGCCGTCTCGATAACCGGGGTCGCAGGCCCCGGCGGTGCAGGCCGCAAGCCCGAAGGGATGGTCTGCTTCGGCCTGGCCGCGGTCCATGCCGACACGTTCGCCGAGACCCGGCGATTCGGCCCGATCGGCCGCGCGAGCGTGAGGGCCGCGAGCGTGCAGCACGCCTTGGCATTGCTCGATTCCCGCATTGCCGAATTGCTCAATTGATTAGCCAGTGACGTCAAATTTGCCAAAAAGTTAGGCAAATTCGGAAGCGCCCGCCAAATCGTGCAAATTCTGCGCCGTCCGGCTTTTGTTTCCAGCGACGCTGCTGTTTCTGACTGCGCAGGCAGACCTTTGGAAGGAGAAGTTTCATGGTTGGGGCAGACACGGCTTGGATCATTGTAGCCACGGCACTCGTGCTACTTATGACATTGCCAGGACTTGCACTGTTTTACGGCGGGCTTGTGCGGGCACGAAACGTCTTGAGCGTCTTGATGCACTGTTACGCGCTGGCTTGTCTCATGAGCATCTTGTGGCTGGTTGCGGGGTATTCGATCGCGTTTGGCGACGGATCCGGAGGCATTTGGGGCGGGCTTGGCAAGATGTTCCTGGTTGGCGTCGACACGAACAGCCTTTCGGGGACGCTGCCCGAAGTTCTCTTTTTCGCGTTTCAGATGACATTTGCCATCATCACGCCCGCCCTGATTGTCGGCGCCTATGTGGAGCGCACCAAGTTCTCGTTCGTGCTCGCCTTCTCCGGGCTCTGGATGCTGATCTGCTACGCGCCCGTCGTGCATTGGATCTGGGGCGGCGGCATGCTGTCAGACGGAGGGATTCTCGGAGAGGTCGGAGTTCGTGACTTTGCGGGAGGCATCGTGGTTCACCAGACGGCAGGCATCGCCGCACTTGTTCTCGCCGTCCTGCTCGGCGCGCGAAAGGACAAGTCGAGACCGCCTCACAACCCCGGTTACGTCATGGCGGGAGCGGCGCTGCTGTGGGTCGGCTGGTACGGCTTCAATGGCGGTTCGCAACTCGCGGCCGACGGCGGAGCTGCCATGGCGATAACCGTAACGCACATTTCGGCTGCAACGGCATCGCTGACCTGGGCCCTGTGGGAGCGCATCAAGCACGGCACTGCATCGCTCGTCGGCATGGTGACAGGCACCATTGCCGGGCTTGCGTCCATTACGCCAGCCTCCGGCTTTGTCGGTCCTCTTGAAGCGCTCATCATTGGAGCCGTAGCGGGCATTCTCTGCCTTGAGGCAGTCCACGTCATTCGCGACCGCCTCAAGATCGACGACACGCTTGACGTATTTGCTGTGCATGGCGTCGGTGGAATCTTCGGGACCGTCATGCTCGCGATCCTTGGCCATGCCAGCTGGGTCGGGCAAGTTGGCGGCGTCGTTATCGTAGGCCTCTATGCGACCGTAATTTCGATCGTCATCGCCATTGTCTTGAAGGCTCTTCTTGGCATGCGCGTCGACGAAGAGACGGAAGTGACTGGCCTCGACCTCGCGCAGAGTGGCGAACGGGCATATGACATGACGTCCTGAGTCCCTGCCGGGCGCAGGGGATCATTGCCCTGCGCCCCAGGAATCGGTCCGAAGAGCCGTCATCGAATCCGAGCTCTTCGGACCGGTGTGCCGCCGGGCAGACCTTTCTTGGTGTCAGAGTAGCGATCATTGCCCGGCGGCAGCAATTGCACGGTTGGCACTCTGCGGTTGTCTCCCGTTTTTCGTTGCGTTCCGGCTGCCGCGAGCGGCCGCAGTGGGTTCGTGCGCGTCCACACATTTTCCGCGGCGTCTGCATACGAGCATGAACCTGAGCACTCTTGACGCAGGTCGCGCGCTTCCCCGGAAGAGGCAGCATGACCCGGCTGACGGGTATGCAGAGTTCCCGATACTGATCACATATGACCATGTCGAAGAGAGCCAACGATGCGAACCATCTGCCTGAAGGATGCCAGGCACGGGCATTCGAGCCTTGTCGATGCGGCAATCAGGCGCAATGCAGCACCTAGCGACGCTCAGCTAACTGCCGTTGAACCCTGCGATCATTTCATCCCATAGTGGGACCAGTGCAAGCAGGCCGTCCCAGAATGACTGGTCCCGTCGCCGGTCAAAATCCTCCAGCGAAATGCCTTGCTGCTCGACCCAAGTGTAGTAGCCCAGGTTGAAGATGCGCTCCCTTTCAAATCGACCCAACTGCTGCAGATGGTCGATGCCGGTGCCGAGAACATAGCGACCAAAGGTCTCCGCGGCAGTGAATTCGTCGAACCTGCCACCGAAATGCTCGTCCGCGGCAATTCCGATCTCGGTCTCGTACATGTCTGCTCCGTCGGTCGCCACGGTAAGCACCACATCACGTTCACACAGATCCATGTACCTGGCGTATTTGATCGCTCCAAGGACATTGGCAATTGAAGACAGCCCAAGACTTCCCAGGCTGGCCATCAGTTCCTGGCCTATTCCCCTGTGGTCTGCGAGATACCTTCGTCCGGCCGTAGTATTGAACAGAAGGTTCAAGCCGTCACAGGCGCTGCTTGACACACCGATCACGTAGTCTGACGCCATGACATTGTGGATCAGTGGGACGTGCTTGTCCCCGATTCCCTGAATGTTGTGTTCGCCGTAGCCATTGTACAACAGGGTCGGGCACTCCAGGGCTTCGATCACGCCGATGTCCGTGCCGAAGATCCGTTTCAGGTGTTCCCCTGCCGCCAGCGTTCCACCCGAACCGCTTGCGGCAACGAACGCGCGCGGGCGCAGGCCGTGATCGGTGTTCAGATGCTCGGCGACGCGTTGAAGGGCCGGGCCGGTTACCGAGCGGTGAACGATGTAGTTTCCATATTCGCTGAACTGGTTGAGTATCAGGTTCTCCGGATCCTGGGCCAAGGCATGGCAAGCGTCGTAAATCTCCTTCACGTTGCTTTCAGTGCCCGGTGTGCGATGGATGTCGTCGGGATCGGCAATCCACCGATTGAGCCAGTCGAACCGTTCTTGGCTCATGCCTTCGGGCAGAACAGCAATGGACCGGCATCCCAGCAAAGTGCCGATCGCAACGCCGCCACGGCAATAGTTGCCTGTCGATGGCCAGACGGCCCGATGCCTGGTTACATCGAAAGCGCCGGAAAGAAGACGAGGTATCAGGCATCCATAGGCTGCAAGCACCTTGTGAGCGCCGATCATCGGAAAGCGGTTTCCCAGAGCCACGGCAATCCCGGCCTTTACGCCAGTCAGGGCTTCCGGGAGCATGACATGTCCCGGCACGTCTACCAGGCTTCTCCGGTCCCTGCCATTGTGCCAGTGCACACGAAACAGGTTGCTGGTGTCAGGCCCGTCAGGATCGACGACAGCGATTTCCGCGGACAGCGAGGCAAGGTGAACCGTGGGGTCGGCAAGTTCCAGAATCCTGGGAAGAACTACGCCGGCGTTTTGCAGCACTTCGACGTTTCGATCATACGCGGCATGATCGACTATTTTCGTTTCCAATCCGGGGAACATTCCTGCTCCTTTCCCTGACTGCTCAGGCACTTGGTTCAGACGATCCCGGAACCGCTACCCTGCGGTCGGGCACCGCAAGGGCATCGGACTTGGGTTCGTGGCGCCCTGCGGCCCTGGAATCGTTTGCAGGCAAGGATCGCCCGCGACCATTCCGAAAGCAATGCTGGACGGCTTCCCGGCATCGTGCAACCATTCGATCTTCGGCAATTTGCCGACACAATTCCATAGAACTCGTGCAAGGGAAATGCGCCCTTGCTTGCAATGACGGCCGGCTTGGCTTTGCACGAACATATGGCGAACCTTTGAAGGTACTTGATCAGGAGCTACAAGTGCCGGCTCTGCCCGAGCGGAGCGCAGGGAGCGGCCCTATCGGACATGCCCGGACACTTCCGCGACCTCTGCAACGCGGGCCTCCAGCAGCACATCGAGGCATGGAAGCGGCAGGGCGGCAGCCTCGGCTACGCGGACCAGGCGAACGAGCAGAAGGCCGTCCGGGACGCGGTCCCGGAACTGGCCGGATACAGCTGCAGCGCCGAGCGGCAGGTCCTGCGCCGACTCGACAAGGCCTTCGCCGCCTTCCTCCGCGTCGGCGACGGGCTGGTTTTCAAGGGCGGCAGGCTGCGGCTCGTCGGGGTCCCCGGCCTCGTCAAGGTCCGGTGACATCGCGAGCTGCCCACGAAGCCGCTGCACGTCGCTCCTTCCTGGCCAGGCAGGTTCACGACGCCGCGTGGACGCAGTTGCAGGACATGCTGACCTGCAAGCGCCGGTGGGTCCGTGGTCCTTGTCGACTTGCGCGGCGCCTCCCGGCGGTGCAGCGGATGCGGGGATGAGCCCGACAGGCCGAAGACGCTCGCGAGGGTGCACGGCTGCGCTTTCGTCCTCGACCGCGACGTCAACGCCGCCCGCAACGTGCTGCAGCAGCTCAAGCGGCCGGGAACCGGCCTTTGGCCGCGACGCGTGAGGGTTGCCGCGCAGCTTGGCCGAGAAGTCGACGCATTCAGGCGACGGAGTGTTCACCACCGCCGTGCGTGTCAGTCAATCACGGGCATTTCCGCTGGCGCACGGCGGGTCAGAAGCTCCGCGCCGTTCTCGCGTATCACTACGTTTTCTTCATGGACCATGGTCTTGCCGTCGCCAAAACTCATTGCTGGCTCTATCGTGACAACCATTCCAACCTCAAGAACCGTCCTGTCAAAGGCTGCGTGCGATGGCCATTCGGTCAATTGCATGCCAAGCCCGTGGCCAAGGCGGCCAACGTTCCCTTCGCTTGCTCCCTTTGCGGACAACACTTCGGACATGGCCTGGAAGAGATCGGCTGAACTTGCGCCGGGAACCGCTGCGGCGATTCCCGCCTCAGTCGCCGCATAAGCCACGTCGTAAGCCCTTCGCATCTCGTCCGAGGCAAATCCAAGAGCATAATTCCGGTCGAAGTCGCAAAAGTACCCGTCAAAGACCGCTCCGGTGTCGAGCATCATGGCCTCTCCAGAACTCAGCATGCGGTTGGTGGGCTGCTCGATTACACTTGCAATGCCGCCCGGCCCGGAACCGCCGACCAGATAGGGAACGTCGTCGACGCCTCGCTCCAACAAGTCGATCCGCATTTTGGCGAAGGCCTCACGTTCGGTGTCGCCGGTCCGCACGAAGGCAGGAAGCGCCTCGAACGAGTCGGAAGCAATTGCGCAGACATGGGCAATCTTTTCGATCTCGGCTTCAGACTTCACCATCCTTTGAGCACGCACAATGCCAGTTGCGTCGACAAAGCGGTCAGCCCCGACCAGTGCCCGCAACCGGTCAAAGTCGGCAGCGGGCATGCGGACATGGGTTCCGTGTCCCATGGGTATCCCGATCTTTCCGTCGGCACCGGCGACTTCATTCAATGTTTCGGCCAACAGCGTTACCCCATCATCATCCGGCCGCGGGGCCGGCCACGTGCGGACATCCTCGATCCAGGTGGCAGCCATGCAGGCCGCCCCGATGCCGGGAATGATAGCAATCGGTTTGCCTTGAAGCGGTACGAGCAGAAACCACGGGCGCGTCGGACTTTGCCAGAACGGCGTGTAGAAACCCGAATAGTAGCGAACCTCGGCTTCGGTCGACAGAAGCATGGCGCTCAACGCGTGCCGGCCCATCATTCCTTGTGCGATCGCGGTCCGCATCTCGAATTCGGCGGTATCGAAGCCCCTGCCTGGCGAAGGCCTGCGGTTCATTTCCAATTCGGTCCTCCTTCGGATTGGACATCCGCCATTCGCGGACCTCGGAGCCGGCGTGTTCGCGGCCACAAAGCGAACGAGACTGGTCCTTGCGGCATCGCGTCTCCCGCATCGCCGGCTGCATGCTGCCAGTCTGCGATGTCCCTGCCGGATCAGCCACCGAGAATTGCGACCCTTCTCATTGTGCAAGCGATCCGCCGAACGGGTGGCCAGGGATGCCGGTGACGACGTTCCCGGCAGGCCCATCGTCGAATCGGCAATGTTCGCGATGACGGATTGTGGCATCGAGGTCTTCCGGCTGGACCTGCGTGCCGCAGCTGCAATCGCCGATGTCGAGTTGCACAGTCAGTGCAACACAACCGGCGAGACCTCGCGGTTCGTCCGGATGGCCGGCACATTCATGTCGAAATTGCCGATGTGCGTCCAAAACTCGACCGCAACTACAAAATGACTTCCTCCAGAGTCTTGGGATGATCGGTGATCGCCTCCCAGCCATTCTCGGTGATGATGAAGCTGTCGCCAACCTGGGCGCGAAACGTCTCGACCAAAACCGATCCATCCACGGCCAGAACCATGCCGGGCTGCAGGACCGTGGTGTCCCCGGTCACCAGTTGCGGCCTCTCGAGAAAGCTAAACCCTGTCGCCCGCCCACACCGAAACGGGTATTCGTGCCCAGCGCCCGCGATGACTTCGGCATAGGCGGCATGAACGCTCTCCGCAGTCACGCCTGGGCGCAGCGCGTCGAGCGCCGCCTTCTGGCTTGCTACTGCCACTTCATAGACCTCTGCCTGTGCCCTGTCCGCGATTTCGCCGATCCAGAATGTCCGGTCGAACCCCAGCTTGAAGCGGTGGAAGTTGGTCATGCCACAGAAACAGAGGAAGACGGGTTCGCCTCGGCGCATGATTCGCGTGGAGGCCCTGCGATGGGTATTGATGATCGTTTCGCCCGAGGCCATGATCTGAAGGAAATGGGTGTTCGGTGACATGTAGGCGTCCTGATAGTGCGCCGACAGCAGCTCTGCCGCCTTGCGTGTGCCCGCCTGTGACGTGGCGATCGCCACCTCGAATTCCGGCACGCCATCTGCGATCGCGGCGCGACCGGCCTCCATCATGGCGTTGCCGACCTGACCGGCATGCCTGGCAAGTTGCAGTTCCTCGTCCGACTTGATCATCCTCATTTCGGCGAGGATGGCTGCCGCGCTTGTCAGCCTTCCGGAATCCACGAACTCGCCGAGAAACGTGCGCACAACCGGCGGCATTTGATCGGGTTCGATGGCGACGCGGACCGCATCCTTGAAGATGCCTGGCAGTTCTTCGCGCCACTCGTTTCCCTTTCCGTCGTTCCAGGGCGCGATCCTTTCAACCTGCGCCGAGGCCCGGGCGGAATTCAGGTCGATTGTCGGCGTGATGAGCACGCTGTCACCATCGCGCGGCACGGCAAGGATCGTAGGGCGACCGAATTCCATGTGAAGGTAGTCGTAGTATCCGGTCAGGTAGTAGACATTGTCGTCGTCCGTGATCAGCGCCACGTCGATCCCGGCCTCGGCAAGGCGCTCGCGAAAGGCCTGCATACGCGAAGAAAACTCCGTCATTTGCCATCCCTTCGCTGAATGGGAAGGCGGTCACGGACAAGTTCCGTCCAGAACGCCACTCCGATTGGCAGAACATCGTCGTTGAAATCGTAGTCGTCCGAGTGAAGCGGCTGCCCGTACGCCCCGACCTCTCCGTTGCCGAGAAGCAGGAAACAGCCGGGCACCGCAGCGGTAAAATGGGCGAAATCCTCTGAAAAACTCATCGGTTGTCTGTCCGACTTCACGTCAAGCCCGGCGTTCCGGGCCGCGCGCATCACTGCCTCCGTAGGCTCCTGGGCGTTGGTCGTCTCGATGAATTCGGTACTGAAGTTCACATTGACAGAGACACGGTGCGCCGCTGCAATGCCTTCTGCAATCTGGCGCATGTAGATCTCGACGCCGTTTCGATCTTCGGGGCTGCGGGCACGTACGTCGCCCTTCAACGCCACCGTGCCCGGCAACACGTTGCGTTGGCCGTCGGTCAGAAACTCGGTCACCGACACCACAGCCCCGGCGCCGGGAGGCAGCTTGCGCGACACGATTGTCTGCAGCGCCAGCACCAACTCCGCCCCAACCGTGATCGCATCACGGCCGGCCTGCGGCATCGAGGCGTGACCGCCCTGACCGCGAATCGTGATCTCGAACAGACTTTCCGAGGAGCAAATCAGGCCGGGGCGAGTTGACACCTGGCCGACCGGCGCGCCGGGCAGATTGTGCAAGGCGTAGATTTCCTCGATGGGGAAACGCTCCAGGACGCCCTCCTTGAGCATCGCCTGCGCGCCGAGGCCATGCTCTTCGTTGGGCTGGAAAATGAACACGGCGGTGCCGCTGAAGCCAGGGTCTGCGGCGAGAGTTCGGGCTGCCCCCATCAGCATGGTCATGTGACCGTCATGCCCGCAGGCATGCATGACGCCGGGCGTTTCGGAAGGATACGCGTGACGGCTTGCCTCCTGAATCGGAAGGGCATCCATGTCCGCTCGCAACCCTATCGCCCGGTTGCCCTCTCCGGACCGGAGGACTCCCACCACGCCCACGCCCTCATGCACTTCGAGGCCATGTTCACGCAGGAACTCCGCGACCTTGGCCTTCGTGCGGAATTCCCGGAACCCAAGTTCGGGAAACCGGTGGAAATCGCGCCTCAGCGCCGACAGACTGGAGTCATCGGTACCCACAGGGACCTCCTCGGCCAACCAATCCAGACCTGCTCCCCGGCATTCGGTCAATGCGAGCCTGGCCCGTTTCCGAAGCGACGTGTCCGGAATATGGGAAGAGCTTCTTCAAGGGGAATTGACCCTTGGCACCTCCCGACGGCGACCGGCCCGTCCTGGGGTCGCATCGACACGATCCTGCACCCGCCCGGTCTGCGGAAGAAGAGCCTTTCCGGGCCTGGAAAAGATCTGCCCAAACCCTCTCAACTCGTCCATGATGCCGACCCGGCGCACGCAGCTCCAGAACTGTGCCTGGTTGGACGTGATGACCGGCTTGCCAATGGTATGCTCGATCTCTTCGGCAACTTCGAGCGCACGTATGCCGCCGCAACTCAGGAAGATCGCGTCCGCGTCCGGCCGGTCGATCTTGATCGCGAAAGTCTTCCAGAATTCCGGCGTCACCAGTCCCATTTCCGTTCCGGTGCGCAGGTTGAGGCCCTGGACGTCCAGCACTTCAAAGCCCTTTCCCAGCAGGTACTTGGCTTCTGCAGTGTTGACCTCGTCAAGATAAGGCGTTCCCACAACAAGCCTTTTCACCTGCAACTCGTTCAGCGCGTCAAGCACGCCCTGAACAAGGCACATCGGCTGCGCCCATGGCGCGCCCTTCCTGATTTCGGACATGACCCGATCCTCGCCGATCACGATGGATCCGCTCGTGCAGCTATAGCTGACAACATCCGGCTTCAGATCGGGCTGTATGCGGGACGCTGCATCCGCCACTTGCTCGATGTGACGCGACAGCGTTTCGGCAGTGGTGCGGTCTTCCGTCCTCAGCCGTGTGAAGTGCACCGCAACGCCCTCGGGAGCCATGTCGAAAATGTCGGATTCCGACGCAAGGTCGGTAGACATGAGAATGAACCCTAGGCGGGCGCGATGATGGCGACCCTCGTCCTGAATCGGGGCCCAGCGCCTGGATGATACAACGTCGCCGGACTTGAACATATGAGGGCCCCTTTGCTGGGAAGATCGTCGGGCTTTCTCGTGGCAGAATCCTGAACGCCGACCGTCCAGGTTAGCGGCGACCGCACACGATGCTCCTCCTGCCCCGTTTCATGGCTTCATGAACCGCAGCGAGGCCATTGTGTTCAGGCTCCATCTTCGCGTCTTCGAACAACCCGGCCAGCGTTCCCTGTTCTTCAATCCCGCTGCAGAAGAAGCAGACACAATCGGAGATGTCACGTACAATCTCGGTCTGGCAGACAATGATCGGAAATCAGGCCCCGATCCGGAAGACAGGTCTGGGAACGGCACACGCGGCGAGGGCCTTCACGGGCCCGAGCTGAAATCTGCCGGAATCCCGAATTCAGGAACGCGCCGGTCCTGCAGCCCAACCAGACATCCGATCGGGCACACAAATGGTGTCGAAGGTGCAGTTGCCCGGGAATGCAATCCGACGGACATCACCGGCACGCGCTAAAAGACGTTCTCCATTGTCCCTCTGCACTCACCAGTACCAAAGTGCATGTCCGCATGATCAGGAAGAATGCCTTGTGACCGAATGAGCAATGGAGGTGCCAAAGGGATCCTCGGGGCGCATCACGGCCGGTTCTGCCGCAAAGTTCCTACAATGACCGGGAATCTTCGCTCATCGAGTCTCAATCCTTGTAGTCAGGCTCCTCCCTGTCGAGCACCAGCTTCATCTGCTCGAAATGCGCAGTTTCCGCGTCCCTGTAGACCTCCCACTCACATGCCGTCGCCTCGGCAAGTTCGTCCCGCATCACGGCAAGCTCCTGCCCGGTCTGGTAGGCCATGACCATTGTCCGGGCAGCGCGTTCAAGATGGTAGAGCGCATCCCACGCCTCGGCCACGCTGGCGCCGAACGTGGTGACACCATGGTTCTGCATCATCACGGCCCGATGGTTGCCCACGGTCCGGGAAATGCGCTCTCCCTCTTCCTCGTCGGACGCGATTCCGCCAAAGGCCAGATCATACGCCAAGCGTCTGAACCAGCGGGCAGTCACTTGGTCAACCGGCCTGATCGTCGGATCCTTCAAGCTCGCGAGCGCCGTCGAATATGGCGGATGGATGTGCAGCGCAACGCGTGCCTGCGGAAGGTTTCGGTGAAGGGCGGAATGGATCGACCACGCGCTTTGGTCCGGAGCGTCGGGTCGTTCCATGGTTGACGGATCTTCGGCGTTGCAGAGGATCAGGTCTGAAGCCCGAACACGGCTCCAGTGAACCCATCTTGGATTGACGAGGAATTCCTTGCCGTCTGCGCTGACTGCGGCAGAGAAGTGGTTTGCCACGCCCTCGTGCCATCCGTTGCGGCAGGAGAGCCTGAGGGCGGCTGCGAGGTCGACGCGGATCGTTGCCTCGTCGCTGGCGAGTTTCGTCTCATGGCGGGTCATCTTTTCACTCCGTATGCCTGTGGTGGTACAAGGGACGCTACCTGAGACCTGCCGCCAATTCGGGGCCTGATCGTCACGCGCTCATTGGCTCGCCGCGCATCGGTCAACCAGTCTCCGTCCCGTGCCCGACAGGCATTTCGTAGCAGCATCCTTCGAGACCGTCACTTCAAAATTGCGCAATCTTGAACTTGTGCCTGACAGCCGGCAACGGGCTCGATCCGTGCGGGACGAAGCCCTTCGTCGGACCATTCCCCCTAGCCTCAACGTCACCGTAGCGGATTGTCCCGACAAAGGGTTCGGACCTGACATTCAGGCACCGATGAGGCAAGCAGCGACTGCCGCGCTCGACCTTGATCTCGTCCAAAAGTCCAGGGCAAGTGCGAGATCTACAGGTCTCCGCCGCGGCATCCCGACCTCTGCGCGGACGCCTGTCGAAGACGCTTTTCCTTTGCGCCCGCACAATATAGACATCGCGTCATGGGACGCGAGCAGAGCCGAGGGGCAAGAATGGCAAAGCGATCGCATGACGACGATGTCGAGTTCATCAGGTCTTTGGCCGAACTTCTTAGCAAGAACGACCTTTCCGAGTTGCATGTGAAGCGCGAGAACCCCGAGGACGGGAGCCTCAATGTTCGAGTGAGCAAGATTGGCTCGATCACGTCGCCCGTCCCGATCCAGGCACCCGCCGCCGCGGCACCCGTGCCCACCCCTGCCCAGGCGCCTGAGACGGACGCAGCCACCGCGCCGTCCGCGAGCGACGACGGCGATCCGGCTGCACTGCCCGGAGCGGTCGTTTCGCCCATGGTCGGAACCGCCTACCTTCATCCGGAACCTGGCGCCGAGCCATTCGTCAAGCCAGGTGACAAGGTGACGGAAGGCCAGACACTGCTGATCGTTGAAGCAATGAAGACCATGAACAACATTCCGGCACCAATTTCTGGCACGGTCAGGCGCATCCTGGTCGAAGACGGTGCGCCGGTCGAATTCGGAGCGCCTTTGATGGTGATCGAGTAGGGTCGCGCCCGTGTTCGAGAAGATACTGATTGCAAATCGAGGCGAGATCGCGCTTCGCGTGGTCCGGGCCTGTCGCGAGATGGGCATCAAGTCAGTCGCGGTGCATTCCACGTCCGACGTGGATGCCATGCACGTGCGCATGGCTGACGAGAGCATTTGCATCGGGCCACCGCCCGGGGCGCAAAGCTACCTGTCGATCCCTGCCATTGTCTCCGCCTGCGAGATCACGGGCGCACAAGCGGTTCATCCAGGCTACGGCTTTCTTTCGGAAAACGCGAAGTTCGCGCAGATTCTCGAGGACCATGAGCTAAAGTTCATCGGACCTTCTGCGGAACACATCCGCCTCATGGGAGACAAGATCACCGCGAAGGACACGATGAAAGGCCTTGGCGTGCCCTGCGTGCCAGGCTCCGACGGCGGCGTGGATACGCTCGATGAAGCAACCGCGCTCGGCAGGCAGATCGGCTACCCGGTCATCGTGAAGGCCACGGCTGGCGGCGGCGGCAGGGGCATGAAGCTGGCAAAATCCGCCAGCGAAATGGAGTCGGCATTCCATACCGCGCGTTCGGAAGCCAAGGCCGCTTTCGGCAATGACGAAGTGTATATCGAGAAGTATCTGGGCAAGCCCCGTCACATCGAGATCCAGGTCTTTGGCGACGGAAAGGGCAAGGCAGTGCACCTTGGCGAGCGTGACTGCTCGCTGCAGCGACGCCACCAGAAGGTCCTCGAGGAGGCGCCAGGCCCCACAATCGACGAGAGGACCCGAGCCCGAATCGGCAGGACGTGCGCCAATGCCGCTGCACGCATCAGCTACGCGGGAGCCGGAACCGTCGAATTCCTGTACGAAGACGGTGAATTCTACTTCATCGAGATGAACACGCGGCTGCAGGTCGAGCATCCGGTGACTGAAGCGATCTACGGCGTCGACCTGGTGCGCGAGCAGATCCGGGTCGCTGCCGGCGAACCGATTTCCTTCTCTCAGAAGAGCTTGAGAATCGACGGGCACTCCATCGAGATCCGGATCAATGCCGAGAAGCCCCCCTTGTTCTCTCCTTCTCCGGGAAGAGTCACCCAGTATCACGCTCCCGGCGGTCTCGGAGTCCGCATGGATTCGGCAATCTATGACGGATATTCCATCCCGCCCCACTACGACTCCTTGATCGGCAAGCTGATAGTCCATGGTCGTGACCGCTCGGAGGCACTGGCACGCCTTGGTCGCGCCCTTTCCGAGTTGGTTGTCGACGGGATCGACACGAACGTGCCGCTCTTCGACGCGCTCCTGAGGGAACCCGCGATTCAGTCGGGCAACTACAACATTCACTGGCTGGAAAAGTGGCTCGCCAAGAATTTCGAGTGAGACTCCTGCGCTTGATCGAAGCCCCGCCACCCCAACCAGGACAGGCATCTTGAGCGACCGAAACCTGACAGCGGAACTTCTGCTCGGAGCCTATGCGACCGGCATCTTCCCGATGGCGGAATCACGCGACGATCCCGACATACATTGGGTCGATCCCCGTGTGCGGGGCGTGCTTCCGCTTGACGGATTTCACATGTCGCGGTCTCTCGCACGCCGGATGCGAAGCGGGAACTACACGGCCACTCTCGATGTGGAATTCGAGGCGATAGTTGACGGTTGTGCCAATCGAGAGGAAACCTGGATCAACGGGACGATCCGGGAGCTTGTGATCGAGCTTCATGCCAAGGGGCATGCACATGGATTCGGCGTTTGGTCGAAGGGCCATCTGGTCGGCGGCATGTACGGAGTCTCGCTCGGGGGCGCGTTTTTTGGCGAGAGCATGTTCTCCGCAGAGACAGATGGCTCGAAAATGTCGCTTGCATGGGCTGTCGACCATCTCAGGCGAACCGGGTTCGTCCTATACGACACGCAATTCAGTTCACCGCACCTGGCTTCTCTCGGCGTCGCGGAGGTCACGCGCGCGGCCTACAGGGCTTCATTGGCACGTGCACTTGAAGCGTCGGCCGACATCACCCGAGTCCCGCTCGAAACCGACCCTCAGGCCGTGGTGCAGCGGATCACCCAACCCCGGCAGCATGTCAGAAAATGATTTATTTTCAACGCTTTGAAGTCGTCGATCAAAAGTTAGCACTTTTTGGTTAGCACTTTTGGGGTGGCCGGTTGATTGTGGTACTGTTGCCCCTTGGTCAAGAGGCGGGACCCGGCCGGAACTGTCACCACACCCTATGGTTCACGAGGTATTCTCGCCGTTCAGGAAGTCGACACATTTCCGCGCAATCTGCTCGTCATGAAACACTGCAACAAACTCGCCGCCCTGGTGGATTTCATAGTTTTGGCGTTTCCGTAGCTGCGCCTTTTGCCCTAGGTTCAGATCTTCCACTTTCTCGCCAGGCTTGGCGTTGCCGTGCTCTGTCATGGGTACCTCCTATCTGGTTTGGTCAGGAGGCCCCTCTAGGCGACTAAAACGCCGTGTGCAAGTGACTTCGGAGACGCTCACTGCCTCACTCTCGATGCAACGGCGAAAGTGGTCCGGCGTCTCATATGAATGTGACCGGCGGGGGCAAGAAAGGCGAACCCCCCGCCAGCCCAGCCACGCCCCAGGGGGCTGGGGGTTGGCTATTCCTTGTAGCGGTCCCGGATCGCGATCTTGATTATGTCGGCCCGCGTTGCCGGGACCAGAGTCCGGGGATCCTTGTTGTAATCGGCAACATCCATGTCGATCAGTGCAGCAGTGTCCGCGTCCAGGCGGATAACCACTTGCGCCCGGTCATCCTTCTTTCGTGCCATGCCCCCTAATCCTCGATCAGAAGCCCGGACAGTGCCGCTGCCTTGGCAACATCCATGCCCCCGCCGACCATGCTCTGGAATGCCCGTGCCCGGCCCTGCACGTCACTTGCCCGCAGTTCGTCCCATTCAAGCCGTATGGCAGGGTCAAGCTTGGCTTGAAGCTCTTGCGCCATGAGCGCCCCCAGGGGTGCGACCACGCCAAAGAGCCAGACGCGCCATGCTTCCCGGAGCGCTGCCTGATTGGTCGCGTTCAGCATCGCGGTAGGAACCCCGAACACGCCAAGCAATTGCTGGTACGCTTCCCGGAATGCCGCTTCCTCGTATTGGGAATACTCCGGCCCGATACGCTTGGGTGACCAGTCGGAAGGTGACGCGGCAACGGTATCCGCCCCCCAGCCCCCTTTCATGCTTTCGACAAGCGCAAGGTTCCCCTTCAGCTTTTTCAGGTCGGCTTTCAGATCGGCAACGGTATCGTCGTTCCCGTCCGTGCCGGGCATGGGCAGCAAGTGACCTACCGGCCCGCTGGCTTCATTGGCCATGCTTTCGGCAAGCTCGGCGGAAAGCCGTCCTGCACTCACTGCCTGTTGCACTGGCCCGATCCCCTTCCAGGGGAAGGCAGGCTCATAGGCATAGCGGAAGTGCAGCACGGAAGCGCCAGGGACGCGCATGTTCCAGGTGCTGTTCGTCGGCCCGGTGATGGTCAGGTCGTACACCCAGGCATCGGGGTCAACCCCGCCGTCGACGTACCACGTCGCGCAGGGGTAGAGCTTCAGCTTTCCCCGTTCCACCCGGATCAGCCAGACGGCTTCCCCGACCTGGAACATCCAGCGCGCCGAGTCCGCGAGTGTACGGCCCTGTACAGCGCCGCTGTAGGTTTCCGGCCCTGACACCCGCGCCAGGGCGAAAGAGCGCTGTACGAGCCCCGCTGCCGTCTCTGCCGCTGCCGTAGCCAGAGGCTTTGCGACGGTTTCCGAATTGGCCTGCTGTGCGAGCAATTGCACGATTGCATCCGTGTAAGCGCCTTGTTGCCGGGTTTCGGTTTTCCTGAATGGCCACATTAGCTCGCCCTTGCCCTGGAAATGGCTTCCTTGACCACTTCGGTTTTCATCACGCCCAGCTTGTCTTTGTGCGTCTGCAAGATCACGTCCGACATGCTCAGCGTCTTGCCCCCGTCGCGGAAGTGAATGTGAGGCGCGTACGGGGTCGAATACCAGAAGACGGATGTTCCCCTTTGCGTTATCCGCCAAGAGCTACGTGTCCGGCCCGTGTCGCTGGGAGTCCGCTGCCTCACCTTTGGCAGCATGTGACGACGCATTGCCACCGCCCAGGCTTGCGCCAGGAAATGGGGATCCGACAAGAGCGTTTTCACCTTGTAAGTCACCCCCCGCCTGAATGCAGCGGCGAGACTGTCAGTCGCCTTGAGATTGACTACCCGCGTCATTCGCTTGCCACCACTTCCTGGGCAACGGCGATTTCCAGCGTCATGAACCTGCGCCGGGCATCGCTGAAGCCGACTGCATCCACGAATGCGCCATTGGTGCCCAGCGTTGCGTCATCGAAAACGGCAAGCTGGGTGGCAATCGCGCTCTTCAAATCCTCCCGGTGTCGAATGAGGTAGTTCACGTTCCGCACGTTGTAGAACACGGAAATGGGCGGGTTCCCGACTTGCTGGATTTGCTCGCTGGAACCCAAATCCTGCCTATCCGCCCATACGTCAATGAACGTGAACGAGTCAGGGACAAGCTCACCCGCGTCATTCATTTCCTGAATGCGGATTCGTATGGGACGGTCCAGGGGCATCAAGTCACCCCGTAGATTCGGATGGTGCTTCCGTTCACAAGCGCATGGGCAACGGTGATCTTGTTCGTTCCGCCTGGTCGGAGGTTCAGTTGCAGCCGTTCAGCGGTTCCCCCCTGGTCGGACACGGCATCCCCGAATTCCCTGAAATAGGTGTCATTGCTCGAAGACGCGGGGATTGTCAGGCCATCCGGAATCCAGAATTCGGCATCAACGAAAACCTTGCCATCCGTGATGGTGCCGAACGTTCGCGGCCCTTCCCCCTCGATCAACAGCTTGGAGTAAGCGCCGGAGTTGATCGCGTTTCGAATCGCATTGAAGTCGGCCAGAGTTCCGGAAGTGTTACCGCCCATTGAATCCGTCGTGATTGTCGCCAGGAGAGTCCTTTCGGAAGCGCCGCCCGCTGGAGTCTGGAACACAAAATCTTCAACCCATTGGGTGCCGTTCCACTCAAACAGGGTGGCACTGCCAACCACGTCCCGGAACCATATCGAACCGACCGGGAACCCGTCATCACTCTGGGGTTCGGACGTCTGGACGAAAAAGAGCGTTCCCCCGCCCTGGACTTCCCCCAGTTCCCAGGTCTCGCCATCGTCGGCTTGCTTCAGGAATTGGCCGCGTGTCGCCTGGGCGAGTGCCGGAACCTTGTTTGGCAGGAACCGCCGAATCGCCCTGAAGACGTGATTGACCGACCACCCGCGAATTTCGGAGTCCGCTTCCGCGTCAACAAGAGCGTTGGTAGAAGTACCGGCGACTGCCCCCCGCGTCGTTCCGGTCGCAAGGCGATGCTTGTCCGCTGGCAGTAGCTCGGCACTCCCGACCCGTGCCCAGGGGGATATCCTTGCATCAATGTCGGCATTGGAAACCGTTCCCCCGCCAGCTTCCCCGACCGTGTACAAGCCGCTTGTCTCGATGCGCAGGATAGCGACGACACCCGCGAAAAAGTCGGTTTCGTATCGCCCGTTTGCCAACGTGAATTCGCCAGTGACGACTAGCTGGCCGATGTCGATAACGCGCTCCAGTGCGCCCCCGGCGGGAAGCGTGAAATACAGCTTGGCGTCATCCGGTTCCGCGTCTGGATAGTACAGTTCGGCAGAGCTTCCCCGGACTTCCAGCGATTGTTCGTCGCCGATCAGGTCTCCGTTGCTGTCAAGTCGCCCGTAGCGAATGGTCCAGGGTGTCGCGCCACCGCCCCCGCCCCCCGCTGGCAGCATCAGGGCTTCAGTCGTGCCGTCCGCGTAGCTGACGGTCATGGTGGAACCCGAAACCGAAATGTCAGTGACCGGATTGTCAGCGCTGCCCATCGCCTGGGCAGCATCTACGGCATCCCCTACCGACCCGGCCCGGTGAACCCGGTATCGCGCCAGGATATGCCCTGCGCCGGAATTGCGCAGTATGGGTGCCATGCCCGCGCCAGGAACGTTGGGGGCATCGTAGAGATAGGCCGCGATACGGATCGCCGCTTCATTGCAGAGAACCGCCGGGCAATCGTCGTAATTGTCGCCCAGGTAGTCCTCGATCATGCGGGTGGCGAATGCCAGGAGCCGGGTTACTTCCGCCGTTTCCTGGGTGGAGTCTCCCACCCGCATTGCAGCGGCCAGGGCGGTGACGGTGATATCGACTGCCATTGTTTGTTTCCCTACAGCCAAACACGGGGTCGTTTCTTGGCCCGGAGTTCAGCGCTTGTGCTGTCGTATTCCGGGTTCGCGACAAGCGCCGCGCCCATGACGATTGCCTTTAGGATTTCCCGGATACCGCCCTGCACTGTGCGTTCCTCGATAGGGTGGAATTCCACGCTCATGTAGCGCTTGCCGGACTTGATCGCGGCCCGGATTGCCTCTGTTGCCGTCGCACGGATTTGCAGCTCGCCGTTGGGTGTCCGGTGAGGGAATGCCTTGCCCTGCGACTGGCCGCGATGCTCGGTACGAATGTCTATCCCGTCGCCCGGCCATGACACGCTGCCAGGGGCAAAGACTTCCGACCTGCCCCCGCTGGACGCCCGGCCCTCTTGCAGGATGGTGCCGTGCAGGTTCCCCCCGTCCTCTCGCACTTCGATTGTCAGTCTATCCATACCATCGCCTAACTACGCTTTCGCAGGCGGGGTGCAGCGCTTCAGGGGTGCCCCCGAATTGCGCCAAGCGCCTGCGTATGGTGTCCTGCCCAAGGTCTTCGGTACGGACACTCAGGGACGCGCCCAGTTCCGCTGCGATTGCCTGGAATGCCGTCACCTTGCCCGGTGTCGCGCTTGTCGTGACCACGTCCAGCCCTTCCCGGAGCGCCTGCCTGATAGCGACCATCTTGAGATACTGCGCTAGGTCCAATCCGGGATCTCCGTCTTCACGTATGGGGAACCGCCCTTCCGCGTCACGCTCATGCGCTTTCAGGGCGGCCCATAGCAGGGTCAAATCCGCCAGGACGTGTGCTTGCCCGGAGCGCACGAGGTCCAGGGCGATAGCGCTTTTGCCACCGCCCCCCGGCCCTTCAATCAACTTCAGGCTCGCCATGGCCGATCAGGTGACGAATTTCACGCGGGCAAAGTTGGCCTTGCGCGGGTAGCCGATGTTCCAGAGGTAGTGCAGCGTGATCGCCACTTCCCCTTTCGCCGCCCCCGAATACGGATCCCGAATGAGCGTTCCCGACTCCCAGATCGGGCAGACGCCAGCGCCTTCCAGCCCGCGACCGCGCCCGACGAAAGCGCCAAAGTCGTTATTGGCGGTGTCGGTCTCGATCTCGCCGCGAGTCGTCCAGGACATGCCAGCCGTTCGCAGGAACGCGGCAAGCGTCTGGTTTTCAGCAGCGCTGTTGACGATGGTGGTCTCCCAGAGGCGATAGGCACCCACTGCCGCAACGACTCGCAGGTCTCCAACAGACATGGCGTGAATGCCGTCAACCAATCCCGTGAACGCTTGCAGTGTCTCCGGTCCTTTCACCTTGTTGGCCTGGGTGATCGTTTGCTCGGTGATACCGCCCAGGGTGGTCAACCCGGTGATATCGGCATCCGTTCCCGTCGCGTTTGCATCGCCCAGGAAAATTGCCCGGTCGATTCCCTCTGTGAGCGCCATGCGCAGGTCGCGCCGCAACGCTTCCTCCAGGCCAGGAACGCGGGCATCGTCTTCGATGCTGAAAACGGCCCGGACAGAGTTCCGCGTCGGCTTCAGTTCGGACACTGCGAACGTCCAAACGGCATCGTCGGCGGCCTCTGACTTGGCCCGCTGGGCGGCAGCCGCTCCGGCAGTGGTCACGGGGTATGACGTGACGCCAGCCCCTACCGACTCCATGGTGATACCAAGCCGTTGCGCGGCAGTCTGGGCAAACAGGCGATCAAGCCAGCGCCGGGGTTGAACGGTCGTGTCAACGCCTGTCGTGGCCCGTTCCTCGGCCCGTTCCTCGGCAGGTGCCAGGAGTTCAAGCGGGAAGTCGCCGGAGCGCATTTCCATGGCCGCGTTGTACTCGGCTTCCGGCCCGGCAAGGGTTTCGTTCCGAACGGCGGCCAGGAGGTAGTTGCCCAGGCGAATGCGCCCCCGGAGTTCGGCCCGTTCCCGTTCTTCGGCATCCCCGGCATTGTCACGGTTCGGGGAATCGCCCCCGGCAATGTCGGCTTCCGCCGATACCGCTGCCCGGTATTCCGTCTCGATCTCGGACATGCGCTTGGTGAGCGTTTCCATTTCGGAGCGCTCTTCGGGTGAAAGTTCATCTTTCGCCAGCAACTCATTGATTTTCTGGCGTTTTTCGCTCGCCTCAAGTGCGAGTTTCTGGCTTTTCAGCATGGTTTTCGTGCCTTCGATTCGTGTGATTTCAGGGGGTGCGGCAAGCCGTGTGCAATTGATTGCACATGACAAGGTGCCGGGTGAGGCTTGGACAGAGACCCCGGCCCTCATGCCGCATGACATTTGTTAAGTCAGTGATTGATTTATGTCAACCGTCGCGCAGTTGAAGCCACGCGACTTGCGCCGGGGAAAGAGGCTTGGAGTTTTCCCCCCGCGTCTTCTGGAAGTGGCAGGGACGGCATAGGGCTTGCAGGTTTGACTTGTCCCAGAACCCGCCCCCGTCCGAGACCCTGACAATGTGATCTACTTCCAGGCGGCCCGGCTTGCCGCACTTCACGCAACGCCATCCGTCGCGTTCCAGGACGGCCCTGCGCAGGGCTTGCCAGCGCTTCCGCGAGCGCCACCGCCGTTCAAACGACGCCATGGTACATCCCCCCGCCTGGGCGGTACTTGGAAGCCCGGTCCCATGCCCCCGCCGCCAGGGCAAGCGCCTGTGCAACGTCATCCCGCGCCGTGTTGTTCGTTCCCCGTTTCTCGATTCGGCAGTTGCCCTGGTCATCGTTCTTGACCGTCGCGACTGCCAGGGAAGCGGTTACCAGGTCGCGGCACTCCGGGGGGCAGGACAAGGGACCATCCTTTGCCATCTTGCGCAGTGCCCGCACGTCTGCCGCTGCCTCACTCCACCGCGTGACCCGTTCCGTCACGGGGTGCTTGCAGCAATCCTTCAGCTCACTCACCCGGAACCGGTCGCATATGATGCTGGCAGGGCTTCCCCAGGTGTCGCCTATGCGCTCAATCAGAAGCCTGGGCGGAGGCACTCGCAAGCCCTCGGCGACGGTCAGAGTGCCGTTGGCGACAAGCCGGGCATAGGTGCCAGCCGGAACCCGGTCGCGCCTTTCCTGGGCGGCAATGTCCGGGATGCCGGGTGCCACTGCCAGGGCTTCCATGCGGCCCGACTGCCACAAGGCGACGGCGGCAGACCAAGCGCGGCCCGCGCCCAGGTCAATACCGGCCAGGAACGGCCCTTCCCTGGGGGGCACCTTCCGGGCAGTCGCCTGTTGCCAATCCTCCACTGTCAGGAGGGTGGCGCTTTCGTCGGCAGTCGGAACGTTCAGGCGGTAGGACAGAAACCGCGCCTTCAAGCGGGTGTCGGCCCGCGCCTTGTCGCGTTCCCGCATAAGCACTGCCCGGCTTTTCGGGAAGCGTGACATGAGAGGATTGCAGCGCCGTAGCTCCGGCCATGAATCCCACTTGTCCGGGTTTCCGTAGAGCGCCGCGACATGGCGGTTCCCCCCCGGCCCGTCGCTAATCAGGGAGTGCCACCAATGGCCGGGAATGCCCAAAGGCGCGAGGGTGCCGATCAGCATGATGCGCATTGCCGAGTCCGGCTTGCCCAGGGCGGTTTCCAGGGCATCCCAGACAAGCTGCCCCCCGACCACTTCCCAGGCACCCGGTTCGTCGGCAAACACGAAAGGCACGTCAACCAAGCCCTGCGCGGTCTTGCCTTTCGCGGCCAGTATCGAAAGCCGTGTCTTGGTAGCCTTGTGGTCGACATGGCAGTTGTTCACGGACTCGGCCACGCGGTATTCGGAATCATCCCCGATCATGCCGCGCAGTTGCTTGAACACGGTTCGCCGTGCCTGCCCGATGCTGGCCGCGATTATGTGAGACTCCGCGCCAGCGACATGCAGGGGGTCGCCAGGGGTCAGGAACCTTTGGGCTAGGTGCGCTACCAAAGTCGACTTGCCGTTGCCCCTGGGCAAGCTCAGCGCCGCTGTATCGACGCCAGGGGCAAGCGCCCTGCGCAAAAATCGCGTCTGGAACGGCATCAATTCCATGCGTCACCCTGTGAGAAGAACAGGCCCCGCCGCGATCTGCCCCCCGCACGGCGGATCTGTGGCAGGGTCCCAAAGGGTCAAGGCACACGGGCAAGGATGTTCGCGTGTGTTCACGGATGTTGGCATCATGTCTTTGCGCTCGTGCCCGTTGGCCTGGGCAATCACTCGTGACCGCAACGGCAGCGCCGCTTGCGCGACCACCATATGTCCAGGAGCGCCTTGATGTCCTGCATCACGCTCGGCTTTCGCTTTGCAAACCTCTTGGGATTGCTGAACAGGCGAATACATGCCTCTGTATCGTTCAAGTCCGCAATCTGTTGCATCTTGCGCTTTAGGCAGTGTCGCCGCGTCTGGCAGCGTGTGCGTAGCTCGCAGGCTTTCTTGCAGTGTTGCATGGTATCTCTTTCCTTTCGTGTGCCGGGAATGCCCGCACCAAGATAATGCCCCCGGACAGAATGCCCCCGGACAGAAATAATCCGCCTCATTCTCCCAGGCGATACGTGCTGCCATTGTCCGCGTAGATATTGTTCAGCGCAATTCGGGCATCGCTTGTCAATCGTACCCCAACGGCAGGGCGGCCCATGAAGACAAGCCGTGTGCGTTCAATGTATCCATGCTCGGACAAGAGCGAAAAGGCTCGTTCAATTGCCCGACGGGAAAGGTCGCAATCCTCTTGCCATTGGCCCATGGTCCGCACCACGTACCAGATACCGCCATGCCGTACCCGGCCCGAATTGTGCCAGCCCATGATTTCCCTTAGCGCTACGGCGCAATACAGCCGTTCCCGCCACTTGCGGGGATCTTCGATCTTTGCCCGCATGGCCTTGGCAATGACTCTGTCAATGGGGGTGTAGTTCGACATGGGCTTTCCCTTCGAGTTGCCGGGAAGGCTGGCAGTCGCGCCCATTTTCGGGTAGAGCTTGCATCGACCTGTTGGCCTTTCCGTGAGTCCGCCAGCTTGGTCGCTGGCAGGGTGCGCAAACACCCTGCCGCACAAAATTCGGAAATTCTGAAAGCCGTCAATCCCCCCGGGAAATTTAGGTGCGCAATAAGTTTACTATGAAATTATTTGCACGGATATTCTGTCCGGTTTCGGGATTGAATTCTGGTCCGGGGGCATGGCCGCGCGAATGCGCGCTATTAGGCAATCTATGTCTCTTTCAATGTGTCTTACTATGTACAGTTTGCTCAAAATGTACATGGACCATGTTCAAAATGTACATGGTCCATGCTCAAAATGTACGTGCAGACGTTCAAAACGTACGTGCTTGCGCAATCAATTGCACGCCACTTTCGCCCAGGCTTCCATCATGTCGCGACGGGCTTCCAGGTAGTCTGTCCGGCGGTATGCGCCTTCCGTGCCCTTGACCACGTGTGCCAATGCTGCCTCTGCCGCTTCCCCTTGCTGGCCGCTTTCCGCTGCCCAATCCCGGAAGCTGGACCGGAAGCCATGAGGCACTGCCCGGATACCTGCCTTGTGCAGCGCCTTGCCAACCGTGTTGGGGGATAGCGTTGCCTGTTTCGCGCCGGGGAAGCAGTACAGGCCCGGCAGCTTGGCAGCTTCATTCAGCACGGCCAGCGCTGCCTTGGACAATGGCACACGATGTTCCCGGCCAGCCTTCATCCGATCTGCCGGGATGGTCCAGATCGCGGCATCCATGTCGATCTCTTTCCAGGTCGCGCCCAGGGCTTCCTTGGACCGTGTTGCAGTCAGGACGGCAAACTCGAATGCCAGCTTGACGGCAGGGCTGGAGTCAGACGCTCGCATGGCCTGCACTGCGTCTTTCACTTCATGCCAGGGCAGCGCTTCCAGGTGCCGTGTCTGTGCCTTGACCTGGGGAAGCGCGGCATCGACGGCAGAGACGGGATTGCCCGTCCGGTGACCGTTGGCAATTGCCCAATCGAGAATTGTGTTGATGCGATGCTTAACCCGCTTGGCGGTGATGTTCTTGCCGGTCCAGATCGGCAACAGGCAGGACATGACGTTGCCCGCTTCGATCTGGTCAACGGGCATGTCCAAGATCGGCTTGCAATAGGTGTCCAGCGATGCTTGCCACTGGCCCGCAGATCGCTTGTCACGCCATGTCGGCTTGCGCAGGTCTATGACCGTCCTTGCCGCTTCCGCGAATGTAGGTGCGTCTGAAGAGCCCTGGACAAGCAACGCGGCCCTGCCCCTTGTCAGTGCACGGCGGGGATCTTCGCCCTTGTCTGCCGCTGCCTTGTTGGCCCATGCCTGGGCGCGGGCTTCCTTGACGCTAACGGCGGGGTAGCTGCCCAGGCCAATGTTGATCGGCTTGCCGTCCAGGCGAACACGTTGCGTCCAGAATTTCTTGATCGCGCCTTTCCTGCCCTGCCGGACAAGCAAGGTGAGTCCGCCCCCGCCCAGGCCAGCGCCATAGGTGCCCGGTCGCGTCACGGAATTGCAGAAATTCGCAGTTAGCTTGGTCATGATTTTGCCCCCTTTTGGTTGTGCCAGTTAGCACTTTGACCACTGATAACTGACCTATGCCCGCAAGGCGCAATCCGCAAGGCATTTCGTGCAAATAGTTGCATAGCAAGGGTTTAGGGCGATTTTTCAGGGTCTTGGAAGTCGCCAAAATTCCCGGTGCAGCGGATCACCCAGACGTCATACCGAGGATGATCAAGCGCATTGAGCGCCGGGCTTGACGCGATCATCCAGCCATCGAAGACGACTGCATCGCGCACGGAATCGCGGATCGTAAGCCACGCGAAACCTTCGCCGGCCGGATTGTCCTCAAAGTAGCGACACTCGCCGAGGTCGACCTCAACTCGCCCCACGGTAACGGTTTCGCCGACACGAAGCTCGACATCGATCACGTCACCGGACACCTTGTCCAGACCCTTGAGCAGGACGCCTCCGGAACGCATCACCCTGACTTCCTTGGGCACCACGCCGGAAACGGCGTCGGACACTTCGTCAATGACAGATGCCGTGACATCCTCCTGGCCATTTGCCGGACCAGCCAGCAACGCCAGAAGCACAAGGGCACGGATCATTCGTCCGACCCGGACACGAATTTCATGAGAAGCTGAACGACGGAAATCGCGCCTTGCGTATCCTCGATTTCGCTGCCCGGCTCGAGATTGAAGACCGACCCGCCGGGAAGAAGCTCAACGAAGCTGCCGCCGAGGAGGCCCTCGGAGGCAATGACGGCCGCCGTGTCGTCCGGCAGAAGCACATCGTCCTGAACGCTCAGCACGGCGTTGGCACGGAAGGACTGCGGGTCGAGACTCAGTTCAAGGACTGACCCGACCTTCACGCCGGCCAGCCGCACATCAGTGCCGACGCCGACACCTTCCGCCGAGCGAAAGGATGCGGTGTAGGTATCCATGCCCGAAGACGACAGGTTCACACCGCCGACCTGCGCCAGGTAGATCAGGAAGCCTGCCGCCACGGCCAGAACGCCTGCACCTGTCAGGACTTCCGTCGCATTTTCCGACATGGCCATCACTCGGGGGTCCAGGCTTCGTAGTCCTGCCGGTCGACCGGCCTGGATTGCCGGATAGAACCGGGCGGCGCGTATGCCTGCGGCGTGCCAGTCATGTTCTCCTGGTGCGGCTTCTCCCACTCCTTGCGGGCGAGAGGCCTTTCGGTCGGTGGCTCGTCATAGGTGTAGTGCAGCCACCCGTGCCAGTCCGCACCGATCCGGCTTGCTTCGGCCTCGCCGCTGTAGATCACCCAGCGCTTCCCTTCGCGGGACTGGTAGAAGACGTTGCCCTGTTCGTCTTCGCCAATCCGCCTGCCCTTGAGCCAGGTATGGAACTGGGTGCCCCAAGTCTGGCCGTTCCACCAAGTTACCGCTCGAACAAGCGTGTTACTGAGGCTCATCCTGCACATTCCTTCCGCACTGTTCGTGGTATGGCGCAAGGCCGCAGGAAATTCCAGCAAAAGCCACTTGTCGAAGGGAAGATTCCGAAACCGCGCGAGTGCTTGAAACTTCGGGGTCGGCATTTGGGGCGGCGTTTTCTTCGATTGCTTTGCCTTTCATGCGCAAGGTGCCTGTAAGGGAGTGCTTGAATTGCCTGCGTGCCTGACATTGCCTGCCCTGCACTCCCCCTTCGGTCTTCTGCCGCAGGGTGCGGGGCCTCCTCATAGACCCCTGCTCTCTTGCCGGACCGTTCCGTGCGCACGTGCACGTACATCCATGGCGATGGCTTCAACCTCTGGTTTGGTGCGCTCAGACGCACGTCATGGCGATGGCTCGATCTTGTCGCTCTCTTTCGGAACATGCTGCCGCCTCACCACGAAGTCGTTGCCGTGAAGTGCTTCAAGGCAGGGGTCTCCTGAACCCCCGGAGACTCCGCGAAACCGCAGCGTCAGAACTCCTATCTCGATGCACTTGCGACGCATCGACCGGAACTCGAGCTGTTCTGCGGTCACTTCCTGACCTGTACTTTGCCAATGCCGCGCGCCCCCGCGACGGCAAATGTCCAGATGGTCGAAGCCCCTCCAATGCTCGCCCGTCAACCTCGTGGACGCGGCAGCATGGTTCACTTCGCCCACACCACGGACTTCGTTCTCAAGCAGAGGTTGACTTTCTTGATCACCGGCCTAGGGCCAAGGAAGTTGTGACTTGAGGAAAGGCCCAACTCCATGAAAGCAGAATGCGTCGTCCCAAGCCGCAGCCAGGTTGGCGAAGGGGCCGTCTGGGATGATCGAGATCAGGTGCTCTGGTGGGTGGACATTCCGGCTGGACTGATTCACCGCTTCGACCCGTCGAATGGCCGGAATACCACGGTTGACTATGGCGAGCCCGTCGGCTGCCTTGCGGTTCGCGAGGCAGGCGGCCTGGTTGTGGCGGCGAAGTCGGGCTTCTGCTTCTTCGATCCTGACAGCAATGAGCGCCAGCCGATCACGGATCCCGAAGCGCATCTCGCGATGAACCGGTTCAATGACGGAGCGACCGACACAAGGGGCAGGTTCTGGGCTGGAACGATGAAGGACGGCGGCGACCCAGAGCGGATGGGACGATTCTACTGCCTTGACACGAACCTGGAGGTCACGCCCTGGAAGGACGGTTTCTTCACCACCAACGGCCTCGCATTTTCGCCCGATGGGAGGACAATGTACTTTTCGGACAGCAACAAGGCGGTGCGCACGATCTGGCGCGCAAGCTATGATCCGGATACCGGAACTCCTGGCGTGCCTGAAGTGTTCTTCGACACCCGGAGCGTTGCCGGGCGCCCGGACGGCGCGACGATCGATGTCGACGGTTGCTACTGGCAGGCGGGCATTGACGGCTGGCAGCTCTACCGGATCACGCCCGAGGGCCGTCTGGACATGACGGTGGACGTTCCCGTCGAGCGCCCTTCGCGACCGATGTTCGGCGGAGCTGATCTTGATACGCTCTACGTCACTTCGCTCGGGGTCGGCCTGAGCGCGGGCCGCGACCAGCCGGAGGCCGGATCGCTCTTCGCGGTGTCTGGACTTGGCGTGCAGGGCCTCCCCCAGACGCGCTTCAAGGGGTAACGAACGAAGGCATCGGGCACCGAAGCGTCACGCCCGGAGGCAACGGCGCTACGATCGCTCCCGGTTGCGCAGCCAGCCTGCGGCGGCTTGCCAGCATCCACTTGAAAGCGTAGGTCGGGCAAAGTGATTCACACCTGTCATTCAGGAAGTGCCGTGCCCGAATTCGCCATCTTTCCCAGCCTGCAAGACAAGACTGTTCTTGTAACTGGCGGCGCACAGGGCATCGGGTCCGAGATCGTCAGGGCATTCGCGAACCAGGGAGCCAAGGTCGGGTTCATCGACCTGGATTCCGAGGGCAGTGCCGCGCTGGCATCGAGCGTTGAAGGCATCGTCGACTTCGAGACCTGTGACCTTCGTGACATCGACGCGCAGCGGAACGCAATCGCCGCGCTCTCCGATCGACAGGGAATCCCATCCGTGCTGGTCAACAATGCCGCCCGAGACGACCGCCACGACTGGAAGGACGTGACCCCGGAATACTGGGACGAACGCCAGGCAACGAACCTTCGCCACATGTTCTTCGCGATCCAGGCCGTGGCTCCGGGCATGATCGAGGCTGGGGGCGGGTCGATCATAAATCTCGGCTCGAACAGCTGGTGGGAAGCCGGCGGCGGGTTTCCCGCATACGCCACCGCCAAGTCCGCCGTTCACGGCCTGACGCGGACCATGGCACGCGACCTCGGAAAGCACCGGATCCGGGTCAACGCCGTCGTTCCGGGCTGGATCATGACTGAACGGCAGAAGGAGCTCTGGGCCACGCCAGAAGCCCTTGCCGCTCACAGGGAGAGGCAGTGCCTGCCCGACCTGATCGAACCCGAATACGTGGCCCGCATGGTCCTCTTTCTGGCCTCGGACGACGCGGCCATGTGCTCGGCAAGCAACTACATGGTCGAGGCCGGCTCGATCTGAGGAGGAGCCATGGAGCGTCGCGCCATCGGAAAGACGCCAGTTGAAGTCACGCCGATCGTGTTCGGCACCTCGGCGCTCGGCCACATGCCGGACACCTATGGCTACGGCGTCGAAGAGGATCGCGCCCGCGCGACCCTGGACGCCATCTTCGCCGGGCCGGTGAATTGCCTCGACACGTCGAACAACTACGGATTCGGAAGAAGCGAGATCCGGATCGGCGAGGCAATTCGCGCCCGTGGCGGACTGCCGGGAGGATTCGTGATCTCGACCAAGCTCGACCGCGAAATGGAGACCGGAAGATTCGATGCCGGCCAAGCGCGCAGATCGATCGAGCAAAGCCTTGCACGTCTTGGCGTCGACAAGGTCGGCCTCCTGCACCTGCACGACCCGGAGCACGCGGCGGATCTTGACGAGATCACGCGCGAAGGCGGAGCGCTCGACGAACTCTTCAAGATGAAGGAGGAAGGCATCGCCGACGCGGTCGGCCTGGCAATGGGACGCGTCGACATGATGTTTCCCATCCTGCGGGAAAGGCCGTTCGACGCGCTCATCAACCACAACCGCTGGACGTTGCTGAACCGGTCGGCGGACAAAATGTTCGACTATGCCAGCAGCAAGGGGATCGCGATACTGAACGCAGCGCCCTTTGCCGGTGGCGTTCTGGCGAAAGGCGCGGACCGGATGCCGAAGATCAGCTACAGCCCGGCCGACGAGACCGCTTTGGAACCGGTGCGCCGGATCGAGGCACTGGTGGCCGAGCATGGAGTCGCTCCTGGGGCCGTCGCCCTGCAGTTTTCCACCCGGGATCCGAGGATCACGTCGACGATCGTAGGGGTTTCGAGGCCGGAGCGGGTTCGCGAAACGCTTGAATGGAATGACAAGTCATTGCCACCGGAACTTCTGGAGGCGCTCTCTTCCTTGCCCTACAGCATGGACGACCCGGAAGCACATCGGGACTATCGCCCCGGTTAGCGACCCGGAGTGTTGCGCGGTCCGCAACCTTCCATGCCCCCAACGGGACCATTGTGAACCATCGTAACGATGAACAGGCCCGAGCCATGGGCCGCGCCGACAATTCCCTGCCTGATTGACGAGTCCGGCTCATCCGCAAAGCCACGCCAAGCCGCACACGCCGCACCGACTTGGCAGGCACCCGAGTGCGTGTCCAAGCTGAGGAAGTTGTCTTGTTCTTTGTGACTTGCAACGAAGGGCTGGCAGCTTTCGCTGTTCCGCCATTGCGGCACGGCGTCGTGCGGTGCCGGAAACGCACAACGCATCCATTCATTGCCCCGGCAACTGCCGTCCGGGGCCGGCGCAACTGTACGTTGAGCAGCGGTTGCATTGGCAAAACCCCCATTGTTGCGTCGACATCGCGATGTTCTGCAACGGCATGGCGACGTCGAGCGGTCGAAAGGCCGAGCAGGGCGAAGACCGATCTGCAGCCTGCGTACAGCTCCGCGCGACAAGACCGAATGTTCCGGACATGGGTGCCCGACCTTGGTCGTCAGGGCGGTTTCCACATGTAAACTTTTCGCTGCAACTCCCTGTTTTTCTAAGTCTTATCAATTCTGCAGAGACTGAGGTGATCTTCGAGAATGGATACGAGACAATGAACTCGCAACCGCCCAAGGTGGTTCAGGTCGTGAACTGCGTGTCGCGCCTCACATCAACAACGTCGGCAAGAAAAGCGCGATCTGCGGAAGTGCCGCCAGACCCGCGATCCCCGCAAGCAGGATCAGCCAGTAGGGAATCGTGGCGACGGCGGCTTCGCCAAGCGACACCCTCTCCTTCGTGACGGAGACAAGGACGGACAGATTGAGCCCCACCGGCGGCGTGACCTGTCCGATCTCGATCAGGATGGTTATGATGACGCCCAGCCAGATCGCGTCATACCCTAGTCCGACCATGAGCGGCACCACGATCGGAAGCGTCATGATCATCAGCGAGAGCCCATCGAAGAAACAGCCCAGAACAAGATAGATCAGCACGACCAGCGCCAGGACCTGCAGCGGCCCGAGATCGGCAGAACGCACTGCCTCGAGGATTGACTGCGGAACGCCGAGAAGGCTAACGGCCTGTGCAAGAATGGTCGCTCCCATGACGACGAACGCGATCGAAGCGAAGAGCAGGATTGCGGCATAGAAGCTCTCGACCAGCGTCTTCAGGGTCAGGTTTCCCCAGGACCGGCCCACGACAATCGTCGCGATCACCCCGATTCCAGCGGCCTCCGTCGGCGTCGCGAATCCGAAGGCTATGCTGCCCATGATCGCCAGGATCAGCAGCAGGAAGGGCCACAGGCTCAAGAGCTTGAGCAGGATCGTCCTTAGGCTGGCGGCCGTATCGCCCCTTGGGGAAAGGTCTGGCCGGAAAGTGCACCGCGCGAAGATGTAGAGCATGAACATCGCCGCGAAGAGCAGGCCGGGCACGAAACCGGCCAGGAACAGTCGCCCGATGGAGGTTTCGGTCAAGGCGCCGTAGATAAGCAGCGAAAGGCTGGGCGGAATCAGCAGGCCGAGCGTTCCGCCGCCAGCCAGCGAGGCAACGACCATCCGTCGGTCATAGCCGCGTTCGGTCATCTCCGGGTAGGCGACGGATCCGACCGCCGCCGCGGTCGACAGGCTTGAGCCGCTGACCGCGCCGAAGAGCGTGCAGACGGCGATGTTGGTGTGGAGCAAACCGCCGGGCACGCGCTGGAAGAGTGGCACCAGCGCCGTGTAGATCCTCTCGCTGACTCCGCTCCGCAGCATGACCTCGCCCAGCATGATGAAAAGCGGAATTGCGCTGAGCGTGAAGGAGTTCAGCACGTTCCAGACAGCGTCGACCGCGACGAAGGTCGAACCGCCGGCAAGGAAGTGAAGGATCAGGAGCCCTGTGAGGCCAAGCGCCGCGCCCAGCGCGAGCCCCGAGCCCGCAAAGACCGCCAGGCCGCCGACCAGAAGCCCCCAGAAACTGAACATCGCCTTCCTTCTGCCTGGTCAGGGTTGGCCCGACTTCCGCCCACTGCCACCCGACGTGCCGCGCGCCAGGAACGCAACCATGCTCAAGGCCATGGACAAGGGGAGTAGCGCCATCCAAGGATACATCAGAATGCGGCCGACCTCAGTCTTGATGTTGCGGTCAAACGCGAATTCCAGCCAAGGAAGGCAGAGCGCAAGAAACCACAGGCAGAACGCGGCACCGAAGACTGCCGCCAGAATGCCGACCGGACGCGCCGCCTTGTCCGGCAGCGCGGAGACAAGCACAAGCACGCGAACGTGCTCGACCCGAAGCGTGGCGAGTGGCAGGGCAAGAAAGAACGCGGCCGTCATGAGGAGCCCGACAAGCTCTTCAGTGAACCGGAACGGAGCGAACGCGAAATACCGCATGGTCACGCTTGCGCCGATCAGGACGACGATCGCGCCGCCAGCCAGGGCCGCCAGGACGGCCAGCGAGACAAAGACGGGCGTCAGCAGTCTCTCGACGCGGTTCGGGAATGCCGCGCGCCCGTCTTCATTCCTGAGGTTTCCCAAGCTCAGCGTCCGAGCACTCCAAGGATTCTCTGGCGGTACTCGGGCGCCTTGCCTCCTGCTTCCTCGGCCATCTCCTGCCATGTGGCGGAGGCGGCACCAAGGAACGCGGCACGATCTTCGTCGGAAAACGGCTCGAGGAACTCGATCCCCTGCTCGGCCAGCCTGGCACGGGCGGCCTGCTCGTTTTCCTCCGCCTTGGAATACTCGTTGGTGCGCTCCCAGACACGGGCGGCCGCCGTGGTAACGGCCTCGCGCTCGGCATCACTGATGCTCTCCCAAGCCCCTTTCGACGCGCCCAGAACGTAGGGAACGCCCGCCACCGGATAGAGGTAGGAAGCGTATTTCGTCACTTCCTGAAGCGAGATCGTGTGCGCGAAGAGCGCGGGATATACAGCGCAGTCGACCACGCCGGTCTGGAGCGCCACGTAAAGGTCGTTCTGACCCACGATCTGGGCCGAGACGCCAAGCTTGCTGAAGGTTTCGACCTGGTCGTTGCTCCAGACGCGCAGCTTCTTCTTCCTGAGGTCTTCAAGCGAGCGAACCGGTTCCTCGCGGCAGAAGATCGAGGCCTTCAGAAGAGGCAGGGCCATGAACCCGGTCGGCACGATGTCCATTTCGCCCAGCACCTCGGCGTAGATCTCCTGGATTTCAGGCAGTGCGGAGATCAGTTCCTCGGGGCTGCCGACCGACCCCTGGATCATCACCGCGTTCAGGGCGGGAACGTCACGGCCGAGGTAGTTCGCCCAGACCAGGCCCATTTCGACCGCACCACGAGGCAGCCAGCGCGCCACGTCGTTGTCCTTCAGGTTCAGCGAACCGCCGTGGAAGACGTCGATCATGAGGCTGCCGTCGCTCAGTTCTGCCACGTCCGCTGCAAAGGTTTCAAGTTGCCCTGACTCTCCGCGACCTTCTGGAAGCCCGTTGTTGAATTTCCATTCGGCTGCATCCACGGCTGCGGCGGACATTCCCAGAAATAGCGCCGCGGACAGAGTCCGGCGAAGAATTGCAAGCATCTCTTTTCTCCCTGTTTCGCTCAAATGCAGGCGCACGCCCGAATTGTGGCAACACGGGCGAACGCCGACCAGACTCGACCATTGAATTCGATCGAGACCAGAGAATCAATCGGCTTTGGGCTGACCGAAGCCAACCTGGCGAAACTGCAAGTCTCCGAGGGTGCACACAGGTCGATCACGCAGCGAATGCATCGATTGGGTGTCGACAGGATCGGTCGTTCTCGCGAAGGGGTGCGGACCGGATGCCGCGGGCCTGCCGTTGCCCGGCCGGCAATGGCCCTCTTGGACCGGGGCGCTGGTTCAAGGCCGTGATCACCGGGCATGGAGGCGCTCGCCCCGGGCGGATGGGCCAGGGATCCCGACCGAGACCCGAGGGGTGTTTCGACGTTCACCGGGACTTCATTGCGGAAGCGCGTGCGCGAAATGCCTGAACGGAACGACTTGCCGTTTCCGCCGGGACTACAGGCGAAGCGACTTCCGGACAGAACCGCGCCGCATCCCGCCTTCAGGCATCCGGTCTCCGGACCGGTCCTGCAGGTTGCGCGTCAGGCGGCCCGTCCGACATTCATGTCTCCGTCTTCGGCGGACTGCACGACCGCTTCAAGAGCTTCAAGCACGACGTCAACCCCCGCCCCGTCTTCACGAACGTGCTCGGAGAGACAGCGCCGCCAGCGACGCGCACCAGCACGCCCTGCGAAGAGGCCGAGCATGTGCCGCGTAACGGCATGGAGACGGCCACCGTCGCCGACGTGACGCTCGATGTAGGGGCACATGGCGCGAACCACTTCCACAGGCGAAAGGAATGGCGGCCTCTCTCCGAAGATGTCGAGGTCAGCCGTGCCGAGGATACGCCATGGCGACTGATAGGCGGCCCGCCCGATCATGACGCCGTCCATGCCCCTGCCCAGCAGCACGCGTGCCTGTTCCAGGGAAGCGATGCCGCCGTTCGAGATGATCCGGAGATCCGGAAACCGGTCCTTCATTTCGCAGACGAGGTCATGGTCCAAGGGCGGGATTTCGCGATTCTGCTTCGGGTTGAGGCCCTGGAGCCACGCCTTTCGCGCATGGACCGCCACGGTCGTCACGCCAACATCCCTGACACGCTGCAGGAAGTCCGGAAGCGCTACGGCAGGATCCTGGTCATCGACTCCGATCCGGCACTTGACCGTGACCGGAATCGTGACAGCCGATCGCATGGCCGCCAGGCACTCTGCCACCAGTTCAGGCCTCTTCATGAGCACGGCGCCAAACGTTCCCGACTGCACTCTTTCGGAAGGACAGCCGACGTTCAGGTTGACCTCGTCATAACCCTCGGCAGCGGCAATCCGCGCGGCTTCGGCCAGCTCGGCCGGGCCCGAGCCGCCAAGCTGCAGGGCCAGCGGACGTTCAGCCTCGTCGAATGCGATGAGATGCCTGGCGTTGCCGCGAACCAATGCTGCGGACGTCACCATCTCGGTATAGAGCCGTGCACGGCGCGACATGAGCCGGTGCAGGTACCGGCAATGCCGATCCGTCCAGTCCATCATCGGTGCAACCGAAAGTCTGGAGTGTTGAATCATTCCCATTTTTCTTTTATTTCAAATTGTTGACGTCGACTTCTACACTGAAGGCATGCTCCCCAAGACCGCCGGATCTGCTCGTCTGCGACACCGCATTGCACACATAGCGCACGCAAGGACTGGTCACAATTTGCAAGAAGTCGTGAACAAGCGAAGAGTTGGATTGCGGCAGAGTGCCTTCGAGTTCTTGCAGATCATTCCTGAAGCAACTGGAAGCGGCAGTACGCTTGTCTTGTGCCCCAATGCGCGTGCTCGCGTGGGGAATGTTCAATTCGTGCTCCACCGCCAGGAACCGACGTGGCTTCGACGATTTTCTTGCCGGACGGGCCATGCTCTCAGTCCCCGAGAACATCGGCCGCGCAGCCAATGAACTGAGGGGGGACATTGTCGCCGCACGTGCTCAAGCCTGTGCCGCCTTCTCGGGAGCCACTCGAAATCCCGGATATGCGAAGGCGCCGCTGATCTTCGAGCAGTCGGCTTCGGTGACGCCCTCGCGGCGGGCGATATCATACCAGCTGGCTTTGACCCGGCCCTCCATCGCATCGATGATTGCGGCGGCTTCGTCCGTCTTGAGATGGAACCTGGCGCACTGCGTAAGCATGTTCTGCGCGTTCGCGTAGCGGCCGATGTCACCACTGGTCATGGCAAGGTCGCGGCGCTCAAGGCTCACCGGCACAGACGGCGTCAGGTCGTAGGCCGGGGAGAGTTCCCAGTCGGCGCCTCTTGCAATGGCGGCGTGATTGCGCGGGTGATCGTCGGTGTTCGAGATCAGCGCATTGAAGACCATGCGGCGGAACAGTTCGCCGGCGTCGTCCTTCGGTTGCCTCGAAACTCGACGCAGCTCTTCGGCCAGCAGAACGTAGGACCAGCGGTCTCTGTGCTGGTGCGTGTCTTCGGTGCGCAGGATCGTCAGGCCGCTCATCATCCGGGCACGCAGATAGCCGTGATTTGTCTTTTCGCGGTCGAAGCGCTTGACGAGCAGCACGTCGCGTCCTGCAACACGCTCGATGCGGCTTTGGGCGGTGCGGACGCCGCAGGCGCTGGCGAGCCTGAGCATGGCGTGCTCGACGCGCGCGTGGTTCCACTTGTCATCGCCACGATTGAATTTTGCGAGCCAAAGCCCGTCCGAATCCTCGACGACGGCTTTCGGGCGCGCGCCGCCCATCGAGGTGCCGACCAGCATCAGGTCTTCGACCTGTCCGGCCTCCGGGCCGCCCGGCAAGTCTTCGCCGGCGATGATTGCGTCGGCGTCCGCGATCAGCCTTTCAAGATTGAGCGTCTTGTTGAACTCTCTTTGCGGTGCGGGGGGCTTGGGGCCAAGGCCGAATCCGAGCGCGCCTGCGCGGTCATCGGGTCCGTGGAGCAGAAAGTCGATCTCTCCGAGCTGTGGCATTTCAGCATGTTTTTCGATGATGCGGCGCCCCCAATGGTCAGGACCAGCATCGCGCAGCGCGCCGAACACGCCCTTTAGCGCCGTCGTACGGTAGGTCGGCCCAGCCAGCTTTAGATCGATCGGGTCGATGGGTACTGCGTCCGGATTGGCAAGGTAGCTCTTGCCGTAGACGAAGCGCCCGACCGGAACCCCGCCGCGACCCGGTTCGAGCACGAAGCGGCCCGCTGTCACGAACGCGCTCGTGCCGGGCAGCGTGATATAGACAAAGCAATCGGTGGCGTCGGGCTCAGAAGTCATTGTCGAGCCCCTTGCCGCTGCGTGCGCGCGCTCGTCCGGAGAGCTTGTCGAGGACGAGACCTTCGCTGTCAGAAAGCGGGTCGGCAAGCGCGCTGAAGGGGCGCATCAGATCGTAGGTCCAAAGCAGGGCCGCATAGACCGCGATGCCGGTGCTCAGCTTGCCCTTTTCGGCGTCCATGACAGCGCGCCGGCCGGTACCAATCTTTGCCGCGACCTCTTTGATCGTCAGGTTCCGGCGCAGGCGCGCGGTGCGCAAGTCGCGGCCCAGGCGCGTGATCGCCTGTTCTACCTCATACGGCGGTGCATCTGTGAGCAGATTTCTTGCCGTCATGTCCTCTTAAGAGATCTTTATCGTTTACATTGTGCTCTTGAGAGCATATCAGAAGCTGTTTATCTGTCAAGCTCTATGCTCTTGAGGGCCAAGGCGGATCTGTTCCAACACGGCGCGCGATCTCGAGAGGTCCGTGTTTCAGCTCCAACCGTTCTTCGGCCTCGATTCAAGGCGTGCTTGCGATGCCCGGTCGGCATGGCTGGCGTCCCTGAGCGCGGATTCATGGCTCGACGGAGGGTCCGGGCATCGTCCGGGCAGGCGTGACCGCCCCCCGGTCTTTCCCGAGGGCGGCGGTCGCGGCGGACGGCGCTTTCAGGCGGCTTCTGTCCGCGGCCGCGTGTTTCCGGTCATCCGGAGCATGTCGAGCACCCGCCTCGGCTTCCTGGCCATGGCGCGCATCGCTTCCGCGACCTCCAGCCCGCGCTGCCTGATCAGGCCGATGGCGAAGCGCCTGAACAGCGTCGTGTTCGCCGGCCCGTGGCCGGTGCGGATCCGGCTGCGGTCCTCGTCGAAGCTCCAGTCAAGGACATGGTGAGTGGCCTCTATGCGCCAATGGCCGCGGTTCAGCTCCAGCAGATGCCGTAATGGGGCGGCGAATCAGGCTGGCGCAGGTCGGGTTCGAAAGGTCGTTGGTCTGGTGTCGTTGTCCTTGCCGCACACAACATGTGCTATTGTGAGCGGCGGAGGCGTTCCGGAGGGAACGCTTCTCGATCACATTGCAACAGAAAGGACAACGACAATGGAAATCTTTATCGGACTGGACGTGTCGCTGGCAAGCACGTCGGTTTGCGCGATCGGCGCCAATGGGAAGACAGTGAACGAAGCAAAAGTGCCTTCCGATCCCGGATCGCTCGCCGGGCACATGCGCGGGCTGTCTGGAAACATCGTCGCGGTCGGCCTGGAGGCCGGCCCTCAGTCGCAGTGGCTTCACAAGGGACTCAGCGAGGCCGGGTTCGAGACCGTGTTGATGGAGACGAAGCGCGTGAAGTCCGCGCTGAAGTCGGCCCCGGTCAAGACGGACCGGCGGGACGCTGAAGGCATCGCGCAATTGCTGCGCATAGGCTGGTTCCAGCCCGTGCACTGCAAGTCGGTCGCGTCCCAGGAGAAGCGGGCCCTGCTGACCTCGCGCAGCGCGCTGGTGGAAGGCCTGACGCGGCTCGAGCTCTCCGTGCGCGGCATCCTTCGCAACTTCGGCCTGAAGCTCGGCCGTGTCTCGAAGGGCCGCTGGGAGGAACGGGTCCGGGACCTGACCGCGGACAACGCGATGCTGTCGGACGCGGTCGGGCCGATCCTGCGGCTGCGCAGGCAGATGCGGAGCGAGCTGGCCATGATGACGAAGAAGGTCAGGATCCTCGCCAGGTCGGACGCCACGTGCCGGCTGCTGATGACGATGCCCGGTGTGGGCCCGGTCACGGCTCTGACCTTCGTCACCGCGGTCGACGACCCGTCCCGGTTCCGAAGGGCGAGGGACATCGGCGCCTGGGCGGGGCTGACGCCGAAGCGAAGCCAGTCGGGGGAGCGAGACGTGTCGGGCGAGATCACGAGGGCCGGTGACGTCGCGCTGCGCACGGCGCTCTTCCAGGCCGCCACGTCGATGCTGCACCACGGCAAGAGGATGAGCTGGCTGAAGGCCTGGGCGCTGCGCGTCGCGGGGAGGCGTGGCCAGAAGCGCGCCACGACCGCGCTTGCCCGGCGCATGGGCGTGGTGCTTCTCCGGATGTGGCTGGACGGGACGGAGTTCCGCTTCGCCCGCGCGGCGGCGATGTCGCCCGATCCGGCATGAGAATCGCTGCATCGGATCCGCAGCCTGTGATGAAGAGGGAAGGAGCGGGCTCCGCCTCCTGAGAGGCGGCCCGTCCACGGACGTCCCCTTGCCGGGACGCGGTCCCCGATGATGTCGTGAAGCGCCTCGTTGCCGAACCGCTCTGTCGCGTTCGAGCACGATCTGCAGATGGACACTCGGGGACCTGATTGGACCAGGCATCATGTAGGCGGCCAACGAGCTGACCACGGACGGAAGGAAGATGCCCGGCGGCGGACGCGACGTGGACCTTCCCGGAAACATGGAGGCAAGGCCTTGGACGAAACCTGAACGGCTTCGACCCCGCCGGGGATTGCCTGGTTCGCCTCGCCAGACTCGTGAGGTCGCTTCGGCGAACCAGGCAATCCCCGGCTCCGGACCAAAAGCCAACGCCGCTCCCGGCATGACCGCCGCGCCCCTTGCCGCCGGCGCCGGAACATTTTTTGCCAGATTCGGGCCTTGTGGCCGCTCATGCACAGGATTCGGTGCTTGACGGTGGGGCCCCATTACGGAAGGCGCTTCGGGGAGGCGGCCTCCGGGCCCAGGCTGGTGACCCCGACGGCGGTCTCGGCGCTCCTCTCGCCGGTCTTGACCTCGGTGACCTCGCGGTGCACGGCGAAGACCTGCCCGACGCCGGGGAACCTGACGTAGTCGTTGATCTCCGACGACACCCAGATCGAGCGGCGCTCGAGGCGGCCGTGCTCGGGCTTCCCGCTTTCCTGGACGAAGTCCGGGGGGCGCTCCGCCATGGCCTCGTCCATCAGGAGCCGGATGTCATCCATCAGGGTCTTCTGGTTGCCCTTGACCGTGAAGAGGAATGCCGCGCCGCGTTCCAGCAGGTAGTCGGCAAGGGCGCGCTGGGTCAGGAGGGCGTCGACGGTGACGACGCGCCCCGCGACCGTGGCGTCGGGAAGCGTGTCGAGCAGCGGGATGATCGTGCCGATCTCGTTCGTCCGCTTCTCCTCCTGGTCCGCGCCGGCTCTCATGCCGACTTTTTTTTACCGTGGTGGGCGCCGGTGTCGTGGCCCACGATGCCGAGCACGTGCGTCTGGCGACCGTCGTCGTCGATGGCGCCGCGCATCGTCTTCCCGTCGATCGCGAGCGCGCTGTCCGTCCCGCCGTTGGCCGCGGTCCACGCCCGAAGCGCGTCGTCGAGCTGTCGCGGGTCGACCCGGACAAGCACGTCGCGGATCACCGTCCGGCTCGGCGGGATGCGGGTCCTGTTCCGGAAGCGCACGCCGAACCGCGCCAGGACCTTGGGGGAGAGGTCGTTGACCCATTCGCTGATCGCCTTGTAGCCGCGGGCGCCGGACAGCGTCGCCGCAAGGGCGAGGCCGAGGACCGAGGGCAGCGTGTGGCGCCGGCCCGCCGCGCGCCGTGGGTCGTCGACGTCCTTGAAGAACGCGGGCATGGACGTCATCTGCTCCGTGCTGAGGGTCACCTTGGGAACTCCTTTCTGCAGGTCGGGTTCGAGATGGGCGTTCCGGAGCCGGGCCCGCGCGTCGCGGCACAGTGGCAGGAGGAACACGCGCTTCGGCTCGGCATGCTCCCGGTAGCCCGTCCCGGCGCGGCCGAAACCCCGGGTGAGCCCGGCCTCGATCCAGTTGGCGGCGCGGTAGACGGTCCCGTGGAAGCGGGCCGGGTCGACATAGGTCTCCAGCAGCAGGAGCTCGTGCCCGAAGCGGGCCGGCCAGTCCCTGACGAGGCGGCGCGCGCACAGCGCGAGCGCCCGCGAGCCGAGGTTGCGCGGGCCGCCCGGCAGGATGAGGAAACGGGAGTTGTTGCTCACGAGGTGCAGGCGGTGGAACCGCACGCCGCGGTCCCACCCGATCCAGCCGTCGCGCGGGCCGCACTTCAGCGCCGGGGCCGAGAAGACCGCCAGCGCCAGCCAGCGCTCGTGACGGTGGACGACGTAGCGGACGGTCTCGCCCATCGCCGGCAGCGCGCCGAGGTAATGATGCTCCTGCAGCAGGCTCCTGAAGCGGGACTCCTCGCCTCCCGCAACCGCGCGGACGGACACCTCCGACAGATCCATGGCGCCGCTCCCTTCGCCGATTCGTTGCGAATCAGGCGTAACAGGAAACGGGCCGGGAGTCCAGAAACAGGGTCAATCCATTGGCCGGGAACGCGAAACTACGCTGGAACGGATCCGCCCTGTCTTGAGGGCGCCGCAAGCAATTTCTGGTGCACTCAAGAGAGAGTATGCCTGCATGTACGCGTGCGCGAACCGGCCTCTTCGTTGAACGCGTTGGGAGGTGCCGTGTAGCACTATCTTGAATTCGCATCTATCCCGCCAAAGATGCCGGCATGGAAGAACGGGCGGAGTTCACGAAAGCGAAATCCATCCGCTTCATCAAGGGCAAAGGCGTGAAGTGAATGTCGTGCCCTGCGGCACGATGCACCCGAAATTTCCTTGTCCGGTTGCACCGGTTCAACGATGAGAGGCATCTGTGGCCGCCTTCTGAAGCCCGCGAATGGAATGACTGTGGAGTCGCGTTGAAAATTGACCCACTTCGGGGGGTGATTCGCGTCCAAATTTGACCCACCCCAAATCAGGTGAAACCGCCTGCCTCACAACGGATCAGCGAGGCAGGGGAGATGGTGTCAGTGGAGACGATCGGCAAGATACGGCGTGCGTGGCACGTTCACGGGAAGTCCATTCGCTCGATCGCGAAGTCGGTGGGCGTTTCGCGCAACACGGTCCGCAAGGTTCTGCGGTCCGACGGGTCGGCGCCGAAGTACCGGCGTTCGGACCAGCCGCACTCGAAGCTCGGCGACTTCATCCCGGAGCTCGAGCGGAAGCTGGAGGCCAACAAGGGGAAGAAGCCGCGCGACCGCCTGAGCATGAAGCGGATCTGGCGGCAGCTCGCGGACCAGGGATGCGACGCGAGCTACAGCGCGGTCTGTCGCTACGCGGCCGCGTGGAACCGGCGCCATGGCACCGGCGTGTCGGGCGCCCACGTTCCGCTGGCGTTCGATCCCGGCGAGGCCTTCCAGTTCGACTGGAGCCATGAATGGGTGGTCATCGGCGGCACGACGGTGCGTCTCAGGGTGGCGCACATGCGCCTGTGCCACAGCCGCATGAGCTACGTTCGGGCGTACCTGCGCGAGACCCAGGAGATGGTCTTCGACGCCCACAACCGGGCGTTCGGGGAGTTTGGAGGCTCGTGCCAGCGGGGAATCTACGACAACATGAAGACGGTCGTCGACGTCATCTTCGCGGGGCGGACGCGCAAGTTCAACGCCCGCTTCCTGGAGATGTGCGCGCACTTCCTCGTGGAGCCGGTGGCCTGCACGCCGAACGCGGCGTGGGAAAAGGGCCAGGTCGAGAGCCAGGTCCGTGACATTCGCGAGCGGCTGTTCCGCGAGCCTCCGCGCTTCGACAGCCTCGACGAGCTGAACGACTGGCTCGAGGAGAGCTGCCGCAGGCATGCGCGGGAGCATCCGCATCCCGAAGAGCCCGAGATGACGGTCCGGGAAGTGTTCGCGTGCGAGGAGCGCCGCTGCCTGATCCCCTTTCCGGGCCCCTTCGACGGCCATCGGTCGCTGGGCCGGGGGGTCTCGAAGACCTGCCTGGTGCGCTTCGACGGCAACCGGTACAGCGCCGAGGCGCGGGCGTCCGAGCAGGCGGCTGAGGTGTTCGCCTACGCGGACCGGGTCGACGTCCGCGTTGACGGCGAACTGGTCGGCAGCCACCCGCGCAGCTTCGCTCGCGGCAAGACGGTCTACGACTGGCTCCACTACCTGCCCGTGCTCGAACGCAAGCCCGGCGCGCTGCGCAACGGCGCGCCGTTCCGGAACGGGGCCCTGCCGGAAGCGCTGGAGGCGGTGAGGGAGCGGCTCGGCGCCTTCGAGGACGGCGACCGGCAGATGGTGCGGATTCTCGCGTCCATCTCCGAGGACGGGCTCGACGAGGTGTGCGCGGCCTGCGCCGACGCGCTGGACGGCGGCGCCGTCTCCGCCGACGTGGTCCTGAACATCCTGTCGCGACGGCGCGATCCCGGTCCGGCGCCATGGATCGAGCTTCCCGACCGGCTCCGCCTGAACGTCGAGCCGGAAGCCGACTGCAGCCGCTATGACAGCCTGAGGGAGATGCGGGAATGAGACGCAAGGACATCCTGGAACTGATGGGCGCGCTCGGCCTGAGAGGCATGAAGGCCGCCTATGACGAGGTGATCGCCGACGCCGCCAGGCGCAGCCATCCCCCGGAGCGGGTCCTCGGCACGCTGCTGAAGGCGGAGGTCGCGGACAAGAAGGCGCGCTCGATCAAGTACCAGCTGTCGGTCGCGAAGCTGCCGACCGCGAAGGAGCTCGACGGGTTCGACTTCACGCAGAGCGTTGTCGAGGAGCGGCTTCTGCGCCAGCTCGCGGACGGCTCCTTCCTCGATCCGCCGCGCAACATTGTCGCGATCGGCGGAACCGGCACGGGCAAGAGTCATATTGCCGTGGCCATCGCCCGGGCCTGCATCCGCCGCGGCTGCCGGGGCCGGTTCTTCAACGCCGTCGAGCTGGTCAACCTCCTGGAGCAGGAGCAGCGCGACGGCCGCCAGGGCCGTCTCGCCGACGCCATGCGCCGGCGGGACTTCATCATTCTTGACGAACTCGGCTACCTGCCCTTCGCCCGCACCGGAGGGCACCTCCTGTTCCACTTCGTCTCCTGCCTCTACGAGCACACGCCGATGGTCATCACCACGAACCTCCCGTTCAAGGAATGGGCCGAGGTGTTCGGGGACCCGCGGATGACCACGGCCCTGCTCGACCGGCTCACCCATCACTGCGACATAATCGAGACCGGGAACGAGAGCTGGCGGTTCCGGCACCGCAGCTGAACGCCCGCCGCGGGATCGCGGGCGGGGCGGCACCCGTCACGCCTCGCCTTCGGGCCGTTCGCTCCAGACCGGCTCGCCCGCCGTCTCCCGCACGAGCAGGTCGTTCCAGTCCTCGCCCTCGACCGCCGGACGGCAGCGGACGACCCGGGGATCGGTCCGGGCGAGCCTGGCGGCGGCCGCGTCCCCCGCCCGGTCGGCGTCGTAGCCGCAGAGGATCCGGCGCAGGCGCCAGCCGTCCAGCCAGCGCGGGACCGATGTCGCGACGCCGGCGGCGGACACCGCCGCGAAGCCGCCGGATCCGGCCCACGGGAAGCTCCGCAGCGTCAGCACCGACAGCGCGTCGATCGCGCTCTCGACGAGAACCGCACGCTCCGGAGGAGCGCCGTCCAGCGCCATCCAGAACCCGCCCGACGCCTTCGACGATCCCGGCGCCATGGCCTTGAACGCGGCATCGCCGCCGCGGCGCCGGAGGCCGACGATCTCCGCTCCGGCCGCCTTGCCCGAGACGTCGCGGGAAACGAAGACCGCGTTCCCGCGGCGGTCCGCGTAGACCAGCCCGCGGGCGTGGCAGACCTGGAGCAGCATCCCGCCGATGCCGCGTTCCGTGACGAGGTGATCGCGCACCTCGGGCCAGGAGGCCTGCGACCGGGCCGGGAGGTCGAGCCGCCGCCGGACTGCCGGAGCAGCCGCGCCGTCCCGGCGGTGCGGGCTGCAGAAGCGAAGCCCCTGCGCCGACAGGAAGGCGACGGCATCGCGGAAGCCGCCGCCGCGAGAGTGCATCACCAGGCTGATCGCCCCGCCGCCGCCCGTCCCGGACATGTGGTCGAAGAACTTCTCGCCGTTGATGCTCAGGACGGATCCCGGCCGCTTCCAGCGCGCCTTGTCCCTCACGTCGCGGCGGTAGCCAAGCGCCGTCGCGACCCCGTCCAGCGGCAGCGATCGCGCGGTCGCCACCAGTCCATGCCAGTCAGCCTGGTCAAGCGTTCCCATCTTCCCGTTCTCCCGGAGCCAAACCCCAACGCCGGAGCGAAATGCCCGGCAGGAGAATTGCTACTTGGAAAGGGAAGAGCCGAAAGGTGGGTCAAAATTGAACGCGATTCCTGGGTCAGTTTTGAACTGGACTTGACAAATGACGCGGCCAGGCAAGCTGTTCGACAACCGATAGACGTGGAAGGCGTACTGTCACGCCTCGCTCGGCATTGCCGGATTGTCGGCATTCTCAGTCGAACATGTCGGGCTGATCTTCGACCAGCTGGTTCCAGATCGTCTGAAAGTGCAGCCAGCCGATATATTCACTTCCCACGTGCTCGCGGCTGTAGCGGGCCTTGTCGTCGGGAATGCGTACTGGCTCGATACCCGAGGCTGCGATGTCGAGCTGTTGCTTGCAGCAGCGTTCAAGCGCGATGAACCAGAAGGCCGCGCTTTCGATGGAATGGCGCGAGGCGGTCAGCAGGCCATGGTTTTGATGCAGCGCCGCCTTCACGCCCTTGAAGGCCTTGGAAACGTCAGAGCCCGCATGGTTTTCGACCGCGACAGCCCCGGCATGATCGCCGATGACAACATGGTCCTCGAAGAAGGCACAAGCGTCCTGCGTGATCGGGTCGATCGGGCGGCCCGTGGCGCACCAAGCCGTGCCATGAACTGTGTGTGCGTGACACATGGCGAGGATGTCGGGGTGCTCTTCATGGACATTGGCGTGCAGCACGAAACCAGCGCGGTTCACGGCGTGCTTGCCTTCGATCACGATGCCTTCGTGGTCGATCAGGATGAGGTTCGACAGCTTTACCTTGTCGAAATGCACGCACATCGGGTTGGTCCAGTAAAGTTCTGGCCGCTCCGGGTCGCGAACAGTCAGGTGACCAGCGAACCCGTAGTCAAACCCTTGAAGGGCAAAGGCGCGGCAGGCCGCAACCAGCCGTTCCTTGCGGTGCTGCCGCTCCTCTTCGACAGTGGCGAACTCGGGCATCTCGGGAAAGATCAACCCCTCCTGCTGCGGTTGATAGATCGAGACGCGGTTTCCCAGGTCGAGCATGGCGAGATCCTTCCTTCACTCGGCAGCGTGTTTGTAGGTGCTCGCAAACTTCATGAGTGCGTCATCTTCACAAGCTTCGATCGGCGTAAAGTCTTGATGCGCGATCCATTCGGGGCGGGTAGGTTTGCGGATGTGGTTGGATACCGCATTGAGCGTAAGGTAGACGATCTTGCGGGGGAAGGGCGTGATGTTGCCCGCCGAACCGTGAACCAGGTTGCCGTGGAACATCAAAACGCCGCCGGGCTTGCCGGTGGGCACCACGAGTCCCCCTTCTTCCACCAACTTGGTGACGGTGTCGTTGTCCAGTGTCCACAATGGATAGCTCGTCGTAGAAGTGTCGTGACCGGCCTTAAGCACGCCGTGCTTGTGGCTCTTGGGGATCAGCATCAACGGCCCGTTGAATGTGAAAACCTCGTCCAGGAAGACCGAGATGTTCATCGCCCGCGGCTCTGGCATGCCATCGTCACGAGCCCAGGTGCCATAATCCTGATGCCACTGCCAGACATCGCCGGTAAAGCTGGCTTTTGCATTGATCTTGTACTGATGCATATACACCTTTTCGCCGAACACCTGTTCCAGCGGCTCGATCAGGCGCGGGTGTCGGCCAAGAATGCCAAAGGCCTCGTTGTAGGTGTGGGCGGCGAACGCCGTTCTAGGCGCGCCAGATGTCTCCCGCCAAACCTCCGGGCGGTCCTCATCGTAGATGTTCTCGGCTTCAGCCTTCAGTGCAGAGGCTTCTTCGGGTGAGAACGTTTCGGGCAAGAAGATCCAGCCCTCTTCCTCAAATTGCCTGACCTGTTCTTCTGTCAGTTTCATATCGCGATTCCTCCCTTATTCGTCAGCATCTTGACCGACGTTCATACGGTCGATGCGCTCTCGTGTCTCTTCTCCGGCGCGCCTCGCGTGCTCCTTGGAACACGCCTCTGCCAGGTCCGCGTCGCCCGTCAAGACCGGAGCGGCGATTGCCGCGTGTTCCTCCCAGATCAGCGATCTGTGATCCGGCTCGTCCAAGACCACGGCCATAGATCGCATGAACTGTGGCCATTGCTCGGACACAGTGCGAGCAATCTCATGATTGCCAGAGAGGTCATGCATCGCACGGTGGAACGCCACGTCCGCGCGGACCATTTCGATCGTATTTGCATCGGAGGGTAGCGCGGCGCCGGTATCCAAAGCAGCCTTGAGCGCGTCCACCTCCGCCGGTTGAGCGCCGCCCTCCGCCACGCGGAGCGCGGCGAGCCGGGCCGCCAGACCGTCGAGCACTTCGCGCACCTGGTACAGGTGCCGAATCTGCTTTCCGTCCAGCGGCACAACAGCCAACCCCTTGCGCCCATGCTGAACGACCAAGCCCTGGTGCTTGAGCACCTGAAGCGCGTGACTCACGGGTTGGCGGGAGACGTCTAGCAGCTCTGCAACGCGGCCCTGAGTGAGTCGCATGCCTGGCGGCAGGCGACCAATCGAGATCGCTTCGACCAGCCTGCCATGGACTAGATCAATAAGTGCAGGCTCCGACTTGAGCGGGCCCAGAACCTCCGCAACTTGCTCTTTCCTGGCCTCAACGAGCTCTGTTGACATCCGGATGACGTTCTCTGAATTTGGAATTCCGAATGCAGATTTCCAAACACTGCGGATTCTGTCAAGCGACGCGCCAGAGGGAGGCCATTGCATGTTCGTCTATCGGGAGCTTGTGGCGCGCGCAGAGCAGGAGAAACCAATTCGCGTGGGTTTGATCGGCGCAGGCAAGTTCGGGTCGATGTTCTTGAGCCAGGTACCGACGACGCCGGCGCTGCAGGTCTCCGTCATTGCAGATCTTCGGCCCGACAACGCGCGCAGGGCCTGCGCCGAGGTCGGCTGGTCGGACGAGCAGATCGGCAGCGTCACCTTCACCGACGATGCGATGGAGATGCTGTTGCGGCACGATGTGGATGTGGTTGCAGAGGCCACCGGAGACCCGGTTGCAGGTCTGCTCCATGCGCGCGAAGCGATCCGGCAAGGCAAGCACATTGTCATGGTCAATGTCGAAGCCGACGTGTTGGCCGGGGCGCTGTTGGCTGAAGAAGCCCGAGCGGCCGGCGTGGTCTATTCCATGGCCTATGGCGACCAACCGGCCCTGACCTGCGAGATGGTCGAATGGGCACGGGCCTGCGGGTTCAACGTCGTGGCGGCAGGGAAAGGCACCAAGTACCTGCCGAGTTACCATGCCTCGACGCCTGACACCGTGTGGGATCACTACGGCCTGACCCCGGCTCAGGCCGCAGAGGCAGGCATGAATCCGCAAATGTTCAACAGCTTCCTCGATGGCACGAAGTCCGCGCTGGAAATGGCTGCGGTCGCGAATGCGACGGCGCTCGCCCCGCCCGCTGACGGGCTGCTGTTTCCGCCTGCCGGAGTGGATGACTTGGCGCATGTCTTGCGCCCCGCCACCGAAGGCGGCCAACTTGCTGGCAAGGGCATGGTCGAGGTCGTGTCTTCCATCGAGCGGGATGGCCGCCCGGTTTTCCGTGACCTGCGTTGGGGCGTCTACGTTGTGATCGAGGCACCAAATCCCTACGCGGCGGCCTGTTTCAGGCAGTACGGCATGAACACCGACGCCACCGGGCGCTACTCCGCAATGTACAAGCCTTTCCACCTAATCGGGCTTGAGCTTAACGTCTCGATCCTGTCTGCCGCGTTGCTCGGCAAGCCGACCGGCTCCACCCTGTCTTTCGAGGGGGATGTCGTGGCAACCGCCAAGCGCGATCTGTCAGCCGGTGAGACGCTTGATGGAGAGGGCGGCTTCACGGTCTATGGCAAGCTGTTGCCCGCGAAGAAGTCGCTTGCCCTGGGTGGCTTGCCCACCGGTCTTGCTCATGGCGTCAAGCTGGCGGCGAGTGTTGCCGCCGGTCAGCCGATTACGTGGAGCGATGTCGAAATCGACGCGGCCTGTGACGCCGTGAAAATCCGACGCGAGATGGAGCAGCGGTTCGGATAACCCGCCGTTGAAAGCGTTGCACAAATTGGTGCCCGAGCCCTGGTTACGCGCATACGGCAGTGCGGCCTCATGGATTGCCGACGTTTGCATTCATCGGCGCAATGGAATGTCTGGAATGCTGGCCGGTTTCCATTTCTTGTCCAGCTTCAGACCGTTGGCGGCGACTGCTGCACCAAGGATTTGCTCCCCAAATCACCGAATCTGCTCGTCTGCGACGCCGCACTGCGCCGCATTGCACACATAGCGCACGGAAGGTCTGGCCGCAGTTGCCAAACGCTCGTCCGGTGCCGGGCCCAAGAGCCGGGCGGACGACGCGACCGCTGGGCGAGCGAGACCTTTTCTCCGCCAAAGTCGGACCCCGCCGGAAACGCGGGCCTGGCATCAAGGGAGATTCCGGGCCCGGGACTGGTCAACTTCGCAAAATTTGGCAGCCAACCGCGCTGCGGGGACCGTGGTTCACGTGGCAGCCTTGCCCAGGCGCGATGATGACCATGGGCATGCGCCCTTGTGCCAATGCGCGCGAACCGGTCCGCTTCGGCCGAACGCGTCGGGAGATGCCGCGCGGCATTCATGGAAGCGATGGTCGGTCACTTCATCGAGGGCAAGGGCACGAAGGTGGATGCCCTGTTCTGCAGCGCCGAGAACCGACCGTTCTTGTCCGGATGTGCCGGTTCGACGACGGGAAGCATGGGCGGCCGCCTTCTGAAGCCGGCGCATGGCAAGAGACGTCCAAAGAGGCTGTTCGACGACCGATAGACGTGGAAGGACGCGGTGGTTCATGCATGGTGCGCAGCTGACGGCTCTCCGCTCCAGCAAGCCGCCGACGGGAGGCACCGGTATCGAGACCTTTGACTACATCATAATCGGCTCCGGAACGGCAGGCGCAACGCTTGCGTCACGCCTGTCAGAAGATGAAGCGTGCCGTGTTCTTGTCCTCGAGACGGGTGGCACGGACAGGCGTTTCTGGCTTCGCCTGCCCGTCGGCTGCTTCAAGTCGAACTACAACGAGAAGGTCTCTCACCTGTTCAAGGGCGATCCCGACGCGGGCATCGCCGGACGAGAGATGGACGTTCCGCGGGGTCGCGTTCTGCGCGGCTCGAGTTCGATCAACGGGCTGATCTACATCCGCGGGCAACGAGAGGACTTCGACGACTGGGAGCGGCTTGGGGCGACCGGCTGGCGATACGCCGACGTCCCGCCCCACTTCCGGAACATCGAAAGCTACGACGGTCCGCCCAGCCAGTTTCGAGGAAGCCACGGGCCGCTGCACGTGTCGGACCTGCGCAACGACAACGCGATGTGTGACGCCTGGCTGGAAGCGGCGCGACATGCCGGACATCCCGACAACCCGGATTTCAACGGGCCCGGAAGTTCCGGCATCGGCGCATATCAGCTGACGCTGAAAGGCCGCTGGCGCGACAGCGCGGCGACCGCGTATCTTCGCCCCGCCCTGGCGCGCGCGAACCTGACGCTGAAGACGCATGCCCGCGTTGTCGGTCTCGTGTTCGCGCTCGATTCCGTGACGGGAGTGCGGTATGTCCGGCAGGGACGTACGGTCACCACACGCGCGTCGCGCGAGGTGATCCTGTGCACAGGGGCCGTTCAGTCCCCGCAGATCCTGCAGCTCGCCGGCATTGGCCCGGCCGGGCTCCAGGAGGCGCACTGCATCCCGGTTCGGGTCGATGCGGCCGAGGTCGGCGCCAACCTGCAGGATCACTTGCAGATGCGGACCATCGTCGAGTTGAAGGATCCGACACATTCGCTCAACACGCAGATCCGCAACCCGTTCAAGGCGCTTGGTTTCGGACTGGACTGGCTCATCAATGCGCGTGGCCCGCTGACCGTCGGGGCAGGCCAGGTCGGCGGGGCCGCCTGCACCAGGCTCGCGCGCAACGACCGTCCCGACATTCAACTCTTCGTCATGCCCTTGTCGGTCGACAAGCCGGGCCTGCCCTTGCATCGGTATCCCGGCTTCACGGTGTCCTACTGGCAGTGCCATCCCGAAAGCCGGGGATCGAGACGAACTATCTCAGCGCTGACCAGGACTGCCGGACCATGGTCGAGGGGCTGAAGATGGCCCGGGACACCTACAATGCCCCCCCGTTCCGCCCGCACTGGATTCGCGAAGTCATTCCCGGTCCCGGGACAGGGACCGATGGCCAGATCCTGGAGGCCGTTCGTCAACGAGGCAGCACGGTCTTCCATGCCGTGGGCACGTGCCGCATGGGCCGTGACGACGCGTCGGTCGTCGACCCTGAGTTGCGCGTGCGTGGCGTGACGGGGCTGCGGGTGGTGGACGCGTCGGTGATGCCAAGGATCACGTCGGCCAACACCAATGCCGCGACATTCATGATCGCCGAGAAGGCGGCGGCCATGATCCGAGAGAGTTGACGGACCGCTCCTGGGAAGTCGTCAGGACTTCGCGTGTGCTCCGGTTGGAACGAAGGATCGCCATTCACGGTTGCTGGGTGCGGCCACCGGTCGTCCGTTGGCTGCCTCATGATTAAGCAACATACGCAACATTTCTCGGACACGGATCAAAAATGTTCTTTCTTTGTTTCGATGATTCGGGTATGTGCTTCGCGATGCGGGGAAAAGACGAAATCCAAGTCGGATCATCGCGTTGATGGACGTTTGCGTGTTCGGCTTAATGCCATGCACGTTTCACGGCAACTTGGGCCGTTTTCGGGCGGCGGGCGACGATGTTGCGCTCGTTGCGGAATAAATCAAGTGGTTGCAACACCAGGTTGCCGAACTTCCGGTTCCGGAGCTGCGCCGGACTCAATCTCCTGCAGGCAGGACGCGCCATTCAGGAACGCATTCGGGAAGGCGCCGGTGGTGCCGCATTGTCATTATGCGCGCCAGTTGATTTCCGAAACGGAACTTTTTCGCTTCCATTGATCCGAAACGGAAACCAGACTAGTGTGAATTGCGAAGAGGACGTGCCGATGGGCCAGCAGATTGACGACCTTGACCGGGAGATAATTGAACATCTGGCCCTGGACGGGCGTGCGTCAGCGTCCGACATCGCCCAGCGCATTGGCAAGGCCACCGAACGGACGGTCCGCAACCGCATTGCGGCGCTGCTGCAGTCCAGGCAGATCGTCATCAGCGCCATACCGTAAGCGTCATTTTGAGCCCATACCTCGGCGCCGTTTCCCGCCCGGCGATTTTCGCTTTCAGTGCTCGCCACGAAGCTGAACTTTCCCGGAGGTATTTTGATGACGGATGTTTCCCTGACCGCAACGGGCGTTGCGGCAGCCGGCCTTGATGAGGCGCCGGCCACTCAATGCGACCCTGACCCTGATCCGAGGCGTCGTCGCTGGCCTGATTCCGAGAAGGCCCGGATCGCTTCGGAGAGTTTCGTGCCCGGCGTTTCGGTCAATGACGTTGCGACGCGCCACGGCGTGACGGCCTCGACCCTCAGCCAGTGGCGCAGGCAGGCGGTGCGGGGCGAGCTTGGCCCCGTGCCGGGGGTTCCGGCGGTGCCCGCCGTGGTGCCCGTTGTCGTCGGCGAAGGCGCCGACCCCTCGACGTCCGCGCCGGTCGCCGCTTCCGATGCCGGCAGCCATCCGGCGCGGCGGCGCTGGCCTTTCTCCGAGAAGGTGCGGATCGTCGCGGAGAGCTTCGCGCCCGGCGGCTCGCTCAGGTTGACGGCGAGGCGTCACGGCGTGGCCCGGTCAACGCTCTCCGAATGGCGCGCCCTGGCGCGGGAGGGCAAGCTCGGGCCCGTTCCGGAGGCTGCGGCGCCGGCGACCCGAACGCCCCCGGCCGGCGCGGACGCGCCCATGGCCCTACACATTGACGGTCCGGCACCATCGGCTTCGGTCACCGTCGAGGCTGGGGAGGTCGTGGTGCGGCTTCCCTGGGACTGCCCCGTGGAGCGCATCGTCGCGGTGGCCTCGGGGCTGGAGCGGGCGCGATGATCATTCCCGGCTCGCAACGGATCCTGCTGGCGACCCGGCCGGTGGACTTTCGCCGCGGCCACGACGCGCTTGCGGCGACCGCGGCGCTGGAGCTGGGCGTCGACATCCATTCCGGCGTGATCGTGGTGTTCCGGTCGAAGCGGGGCGACAGGCTGAAGATGCTGGCCTGGGACGGGACCGGCCTGGTGCTGGTCTACAAGCGGCTGGAGCAGGGCCGCTTCGCCTGGCCCGGGATCCGGGACGGCGCGATGCGGCTCACGCGCGGCCAGTACGAGGCGCTGTTCGAGGGACTGGACTGGCGCCGGGTCCATGCGCGGCCGGCTATCCGCCCGCTTGCGGCGGAATAGCCCAAGAAGCAGCACATCCTGTTGCCAGGCGGGAGCCGTTACGCTACATGCGGCGTCATGACGGCCCTGCCTTCCATCACCCCCGGCGCCGACGGCTCGGTTCCCATGGCGGTTGTCTCCGCGGCCCTTGCCGAGGTGGAATCCCGGCTGGACAAGGAGCGCTCGGCGCGCCGGACGGCGCAGGAACGCGCGAAGCGCCAGAAGGTTGAAGCCGAGCGCCTTGCATCCGAGACGGCGCGGCTTGGAGCCGAGAACGCGGACCTCTCCGAGCAGATCCGTCGCCTTGAATACATCAACGACGAGTTCCGGAAGCTCCTCTTCGGCAAGAAGTCGGAGAAGCTCCCTCCCGACGATCGCCAGCTGTCGTTCGAGGACCTCGGGATCGCGGCCGCCGAGGCCGACGTCGAGCCTCCCGCCGAAGACTGCGAGGACGAGGGAAGCGCGACCCGCCGCCGGCGGAAGCGCCCGGCCCGCTCCGGGCTCCGCTTTCCGGAGCATGTCGAGCGCCGCACCGAGGTGATCGAGCCCGAGAGCACGCTCTGCCCCTGCGGCTGCGGCGAGATGGCAAAGATCGGCGAGGACCGCAGCGAGCGGCTGGACTTCGTCCCCGCGAAGTGCGTCGTGATCGAGACGGTTCGCCCGCGCTACGCCTGCAACAGGTGCAAGGGCGGCGGCGTGGTCCAGGCACCGGCCCCGCCCGCGCTGATCGAGGGCGGGCTTCCGACCGAGGCGCTGCTGGCGCACGTGATCGTCTCGAAGTTCGCGGACCACCTTCCTCTCTACCGCCAGGCGCAGATCTTCGCGCGCCAGGGGATCGAGATCAACCGCGCGACGCTTGCCGACTGGGTCGGCAAGGCGTCGTTCCATCTCCGCCCGCTCGTGGACTGCCTGGCGGCTGACCTGAAGGCGTCGGGCAAGCTCGGCATGGACGAGACGCCGGTTCCGGTTCTCGACCCCGGGCGCGGCAAGACCAAGCAGGGGTACATGTGGACGATGGTGCGCGACGAGCGGCCATGGTCGGGCTCGGACCCGCCGGGCGTCGTCTACGGCTACGCGCCCGGGCGCGGCGGCAAGCATGGCGAGGCCCTGCTCGAAGGGTTCTCCGGGACGCTGCAGGTGGACGGCTATTCCGGGTACAACCGGCTGCGCCGGCATGACCGCCCCGGCGGGGCGCTGACCCTTTCGTACTGCTGGACCCACGGTCGACGCGGCATACACGACATCCACGATTCCAGCGGCTCGCCGATCGCCAGGGAGGGCCTGGACCGGATCGCGCGGCTCTACGCGATCGAGGACAGGATCCGTGGCGAGGATCCGGCGACGCGCCAGTTCGTGCGGTGGACGGAGTCGGCGCCGCTGGTCAACGCCTTCGGGGTCTGGCTCGACGAGCAGCGCTCTCGGGTGTCGCCGCGCTCGCGCCTCGGTGAGAAGCTGGCCTACTTCGCCAACCGTTGGGACGGCCTCCTGGTGTTCCTGCACGACGGCCGCGTCGAGATGGACACGAACTTCGTGGAGAACCGGATCCGTCCGCTGAAGTTGACGAAAAAGAATGCATTGTTCGCCGGCCACGACGAAGGCGCCGTCTCGTGGGCCCGCGCCGCGACGCTCATCGAGACCTGCAAGATGAACGGCGTCGAGCCGTACGCCTGGCTCAGGCACGTGCTGGAGAGGATCGCCGCCGGACACCCGATGTCGAGGATCCACGAGCTGCTGCCCTGGAACTTCGCAGCCAGCGCCGGGAATCACTGACCGCGGCGTTCAGCCCGGATCCCGGAACGAGCCTGCCGTCAACCCGAATCCCGGTATGGGATCAAAATGACGCTTACGCCATACCTGATCCGATCATCGCCGAACCGGGTGTCCAGGCGGAAGTGCTGATCGATGTGGAGCCCGGCAAGATTGACGAAGTTGCGGCCGCGCTCGCTGAGTTCGATCAGGTCGGCTATCTTGCCGCGACGACCGGAGACTATGGCCTTAGCGCTTCGATCGTCGCGGAAACCAATGCTGAACTCCTGGACTTTGCGGAACGGCACGTCGCGAAATCCGACGGGGTGCGCAAGATCAACATCAGCTTGATCATGCGGCTGTACAAGGTGTTCAACACGCGCACCACTGCGCTTAGCCGCGACGACCGTGCGCATCGAGCCGCCAATTGACACGGGCGATTCGCATAGGCGTGGACGTCGGCGGCACGAACACGGACGCGGCCGCGCTGGATGGGCAGAACGTCCTCGCGACGTCCAAGCGAACGACCACGGCGGACGTTACGGGAGGGATCGTGGCCTCGGTCTGCGCGGTCATGGCCGAAGCGGAGATCGAGCCCGAAGACGTGCTGGCCTTGATGATCGGCACCACGCAATTCCTCAACGCCGCGGTCGAGCGACGCGACCTCCAGCGCGTCGGTGTCCTGCGCCTGTGCGGTCCCGCGACCCGCTCGCTGCCGCCAATGATCGACTGGCCGAATCACCTGCGTGACATGGTTGACGGAGAGGCCGCGCTCGTCGGCGGCGGCTACGAATTTGACGGCAGGCCGATCTCGCCGCTCGACCCCGGGGAGATCCGCAGCGCCTGCCGGTCGTGGGCGGCAATGGGCATCACAGCCGTCGCGATCAACTCCGTATTCGCGCCGGTCAAGGACGAGATGGAATTCCACGCCGCCCGAATCGTGAATTCGGAGATCCCCGGCGTCGACCTGAGCCTGTCGCATCGGATCGGGCACACGGGGCTGCTGCAGCGCGAAGGCGCGACAATCCTGAACGCGGCATTGATGGGGTTGAGCAAGTCTGCAGTCGATGCCTTTCAATCGGCGTTTTCGGCCCTTGGGCTGGCATGCCCGCTCTACCTGACACAGAACGACGGCACGCTGATGTCAGCGGACCTTGCCAGACGGTATCCGGTATTCACCATTTCCTCCGGGCCGACGAACTCAATGCGGGGGGCTTCGTTCCTGACCGGGCATGCCGACCGCATCGTGATCGACATAGGCGGCACGACTACGGATGTTGGCATGCTGGTCGGCGGTTTCCCCCGAACACGGGGACTTGGGGCTGAAATCGCGGGCATCAAGACCAACTTTCGTGTGCCGGACGTGCATTCGTTCGGTCTCGGAGGCGGAAGCGTCATTCGCCAGGAAGGGCAGAGGCTGACGGTCGGCCCGGAATCAGTCGGACACGGCCTGACCGAACGTGCACGGGTCTTTGGCGGCGACGTACTGACAGCGACCGATCTGGCGGTTGCAGCGGGTTTCGCCCGTCTCGGGAACCGGGCGGCGGTCGCCGATCTCGATCCCGCCTTCGTGGAACGCGCGTTCCTGCTCATGAAATCCAGAATCGAGAACGCGGTCGATCGCATGAAGCCAGCGCCAGCCCCGATGCCCGCCGTCCTCGTTGGCGGCGGGTCGATCCTTGTGGACGGAGGCCTGGAAGGATGCAGCGAGGTCGTGCGCCCGCCCCACTTTGAATCGGCCAATGCCATCGGCGCGGCGATTGCTCAGGTTTCCGGCGAAATCGACAGGGTCGTTTCCCTGGACGGCAAGACCCGCGACGAGGCGCTGGCTGAGGTCATTGCAGTCGCGACGAACCGGGCGATCGAGGCGGGCGCCGATGCCGATAGCGTCGAGGTTGCCGAACTGACCGAGACTCCGTTGGCCTACCTTCCCGGCAACGCCGTGCGCATCGCGGCCAAGGCAGTGGGGAATCTTGCGGCATGAAGGCCTGGGACATCTCGCCGAAGGACATCGATCGCATAGCGATCGGGGCCGGGATCCTGGGAACCGGCGGCGGAGGCAGTTCGTATCTCGGCCAATTGAAGGCGAAGGCTCAGCTCGCCGCGGGAATGACGATCAAGGTCGTTCTGCCCGAGGATCTGCCGGATGACGCGACGGTCCTGCCGCTGGGCGGAATCGGGGCGCCTACCGTCAGCATCGAGAGAATCGACGAAGGGCATGAAGGCATCCGGTTGATCGAGGCAATCGAAGCCGTCACGGGCAAGCGCATCGATGCGCTGGTGGCCGACGAGATCGGCGGAGCGAACGGAATCGCCCCGATGCTCCCTGCCGCCCAGCTTGGATTGCCGGTCGTGGATGCCGATGGCATGGGTCGGGCATTCCCCGAGACGCAAATGACGTCCTTCTTTGTCGGTGGCCAGAACACTGCCCCCTCGGCCCTGACCGACGTGCACGGCAACGTCCTTGTCGTGACCGACGCTCGATCGCCGGAAATGCTTGAGCGGTTGATGCGGCCCGCAGCAATCGCGATGGGATGTTCGGCGCTGATGTCGACGGCGCCAATGTCCGGCGCGTTTCTGAAGATGCACGGGATCCGGCATTCGATCAGCCTGGCGCACCGGCTTGGCGATGCAGTGCTGTCCGCAAGGTCGGCAAAGACGGATCCGGTGGACGCGATCTGCGCCGAAGGCCGTGGCGTCTGTCTCCTGCGCGGAAAGGTCGTCGATGTCGAGCGACGGATCACGAACGGTTTCACGCGCGGGATGCTGACGGTGTCGGGGCTCGACGAAGACCGCGGCCGATTCGTTGAAATCGACCTTCAGAACGAGTTCATCGTGGCCCGTGAGAACGGGCGGGAAGTCGCCACGGTTCCGGATCTCATCTGCGTCGTGGACAGCGAGGACGGAACGCCTGTTTCAACCGAGGAGCTCAAGTACGGGATTCGCGTGGCAACGCTGTGCCTTCCGGCGCCGAAACTGCTGCGAACGGATTCGGCACTCTCGGTCATGGGCCCTCGGGCCTTCGGCTACGATCTTGACTTCACGCCATTCGCCCAGCCGTACGATCCCGCGCCAGCGGAATCCTACGCAATGAACCCGGCATCAGCCGGAACCGACCATCCAGAGGAGGATACGAGAAATGGAACGTCGTGAATTTCTGAAAATCGGTGTCCTGGCCGCGTTGGCCACGACCGCCAGCTTCGCTCAGGCCGACTACGCCAACGCGCAGGGCAGCCCGGACATCCTGACGATCGCTTCGCCAGCCGGATTTCCGGACCTTGATCCCGCAACGTCGTTTTCCAACGACGGGGCGGTCCTGGCAAATGCCTACGAAACCCTGACAAGGTACGTTCCCGACATGTCCGGAGGTTCTGGCACCGTCGAACCGGTTCTGGCGGAAAGCTGGAGTTCGTCGGACGATGGCCTGACCTGGACATTCAAGTTGCGCAGCGGCGTGTCGTTCTCGGACGGCGCGGAATTCAATGCGGCGTCCGTCAAGGCTTCGATCGAGCGAACGCAGGCCATCGGTGGCGGTGCGGCATTCATCTGGTCGCCGGTCGAGGCGATCGAGACGCCCGATGACATGACGGTTGTCATGAAACTCGCGTGGCCTCAGCCTATGGATGTGACCGCATCCGCCGGGTTTGCCGCATGGATCATGAGTCCGAACGCGGTCGACAAGGACAACGCCTGGTTCAACGCAGGCAACTCTGCCGGGACAGGACCGTACGTGATCTCGCGCTATGAACCGGGTCAGCGGCTGATCATGGAACGAAACAAGGGTTACTGGGGTGGCGACGCAGGTGGATTCGAGAACATCGTCTTCGAGATCATCGAGGATTCGGTACTTGCGCAAAGCATGCTGGAGAGCGGCCAGGCGGACTGGGCGACGAACCTGCCGTTCGAGAACATTGCCGGCCTTGAGGCCAAGCCTGGCGTGACTGCCCACGTCAACCCGTCCTTCCAGAACCTTTTCGGCCTGCTGAACGTACGCCGTCCACCGCTTGATGATGTACGCGTCCGGCGGGCCTTGGCACTGGCGTTTCCCTACGACGACGTGATCGCCGCGGGAACCGAGGGTCTCGGCAGCCGGTCCATGGGGATCATCCCGCCGGGAATCTGGGGGCACGACATGGATGCGCCGGTACCTTCGACCGATCTTGCCGCCGCGAAAGCGTTGCTCGACGAGGCCGCGGTGTCGGACGTCGCGTTGACGATGACCTACGGAACCGGTGACGCGCTGCAACAGCTCGCAGGTGAACTGTGGCGCGCAAACCTGTCCGCCCTGGGCATCGACCTGGTTCTACAACCGATGGCATGGGAAGCTCAGTGGGAACTTGCAAAGGCGAACCCGGAGACTGCGCAGGACGTCTTCGTGATGTACTGGTGGCCAACCTATGTGACGCCCTACGACTTTCTCTTCAGCCTCTTCAACTCCGAGGAGGAGCCGTTCTTCAATCTCGGCTACTATTCCAATCCGGAATTCGATGCCATTCTTGACGAGGCAAACATCCTGTCGAACAGCGACCGTGCCGCTTCCGAGGCAAAGTTCCGGCAAGCGAATCGCATCGTGGTCGAAGACGCCGCCGCGGTGTTCATGCTGGACATGCCGAACGTGCACTTCACCCGCTCCGACATCGAGGGATACGTCGACAACCCCGCATACGGACATGTCGTGTTCGCCAACGAACTCAGGCGGAACTAGCGTGACGGGCCACGCCGAATGAACCTTGTCCGGTATACAATCAGGCGCCTCATCATGTCGGCGTTCGTGGTGTTCGGCGTGGCCTTCCTTGTCTTCGTTGCGTCCCGGATCGTGCCTTCTGATCCCGCGGCGCTCTATGCCGGGCCGCGGCCCACGGTCGAACAGGTAGAAGCTGCACGGGAGGCTCTGAGACTCGATCAACCGGTGTACGTCCGCTTCGCGGACTTCGTGACGTCGATGGCACGCGGCGATTTCGGGTTTTCCTACCGTACCCGTCGACCGATATGGGACGATCTTGCGGTATTCCTGCCTGCCACGCTTGAACTCGCGCTGTTCGCCACGGGCATCGCGCTCCTGTTCGGAATACCCCTTGGTGTCATCACTGCGGACCGAAAGGGAGGATGGCTTGATCGGCTGTCAGGTCTCGGCGCGATCGCTGCCGTGGCGATGCCCACCTTCTTTCTGGCCATGTTGCTGCAGTTCGTCTTTGCGCAGTGGTTGGGGGTGCTGCCGTTGGCGGGGCGAACATCCCGCGAAATTTCGCTGTTCGATCCTGTCGATGCGGTTACGGGATGGTTGCTGGTCGACAGCCTGATTGCGCTGCGGTTCGATGCCTTCGGGGACGCCTGCCGCCACCTTCTCCTGCCAGCGGTCACGCTTGCGGCCTATCCGACGGGAATCGCCGCTCGCCTGACCCGGGCATTGATGATCGAGATCCTGGAACGCCGCCACGTGCTGGCATCGCGTGCCCACGGCCTGTCGCATCGGCGAATCCTCTTCGGACACGCCTTGCCCAACGCGGTCGGTCCGGCGCTCACCATCATCGGGCTGAGTTTTGCGTTCTCGCTCACCGGCGCCGTCCTGGTGGAGATCATTTTCGCGTGGCCTGGCCTGGGACGCTACGTCAGCGAAGCCATCTTGTCCAAGGACTTTCCGGTGATTGCGGCCGCCACGCTCGTCGTGACCATTTGCTATGTTCTGATGAATCTGGCCATCGACCTTCTGCAGGCGGTGATTGACCCGCGAGTCGTCGTGTCGTGAAACGGGCTGCGCGCTCCCTCGGCCTGGCGGGCACCATCGGCCTGACGGTCATCGTCGCCGTCACTCTCGCTGCCGTCTTTGCGCCGGCGGTCGCACCATTTGCAGATCAGGGAGCGGGCGCCCCGAACATTGCGGACCGCTTCCACGAGCCGTCAGCAGTGTACTGGCTGGGGACCGACAGCCTTGGGCGCGACATCCTGTCACGCGTGATCTACGGGGGAAGGGTATCAATCGCGATCGGGCTGGCCGTTGTCTTCATCGGCCTATTGGTCGGCCTGCCTATCGGCATCGTCGCGGGCTACAAGGGAGGATGGGTCGACGAGACTCTCATGCGCGTCACGGATGTGTTCCTGGCCTTTCCGGCACTGCTCCTGGCGGTGCTCATGGCTGCCGCGCTTGGTGCCGGACTGGTCAACTGCATCATCGCGATATCGGTCAGCTGGTGGCCCTGGTATGCGCGGTTGGCCCGCTCGGAGGTTCTGGTTCTCCGCAGCCAACCATATGTCGAGGCCGCGCAAGTCATGGGTGTTTCGCATGCGCGCATTCTCGTCCGCCACGTTTTGCCGGCGGTTTCGCGGCCACTTTCGGTCCAGGCCGCCCTTGATTTCGGTCCGGCACTCCTGACTGGTTCGGCACTGTCATTCCTTGGCCTTGGTGTCAGGCCGCCGGTCGCCGATTGGGGCGAAATGGTCAACGCAGGCCGCGCGGTGTTTCCCGACCGGTGGTGGGTCGCGGTGGCACCCGGGGTGGCGATATTTCTTATGGCGCTGGCATTCAGCCTTCTGGGCGACGCGCTGCGCAGTTCAGAAAAGCGGCGGGGCAGTGATTGATGTCAAGAATCTCTCCGTGGAGTTCGGCCATCCAGACAGGCCGGTTCGGGCAGTCCGCGATGCCTCGATGAAAATTGAGCGCGGCGTGATTCACGGCCTCATCGGTGAATCCGGCTGCGGAAAGTCCACCATCGGAATGGCATTCCTGGGATTGCTGCCCGACGACGCGCGCGTGTTCGCGTCCCGGTGCCGGTTCGGCGAGACCGACCTAGTCGCTGACGCTGCCCGGCTGCGCGGCCGCCGGATCAGCCTGATTTCACAGGATCCGGCAGCAGCGCTCAATCCGGTCCTGAGCATCCGGCGTCAATTGGACGACGTTCTGAAGGCGGCCGGCCACACCAGCAGCCCCGAGCGCAAGGCACGGTCGGCTGAATTGCTTGATGCAACCGGGCTGCCTGACAGCCATCGCGTGCTGCGAAGCTATCCGCACGAGCTTTCCGGAGGAATGCAGCAACGCGCCGTGATCGCCCAGGCATTGGCGACTGGCGCCGAATTCCTGATCGCTGACGAACCGACAAGCGCGCTTGACAAGACCATCGGGCGCCAGGTGCTCGACGTGTTGAAAGCGCTCGTCGACGAAAGGAACCTGACGATCCTCATGATAACCCATGACATGGATGTGGTTGCCTACGCGTGTTCTCGCGCAAGCGTGCTCTATGCGGGCATGACTGTCGAGGAGGCTGAAACGCGGGCACTCCTGGCAAGTCCGAAACATCCCTACACCCGGGCGCTTCTCGGCGCCCGGCCGGGCAGGAACACGATGGGGCTCCGTCTGGAAGCCATCGCGGGACAGCCTCCAAGGCCGGACACGGAACTCGCCGGATGCCCATTCGCCGAGCGATGTTCGGTTGCAATGCCTGTATGCGCCGAACGAGCGCCACCCAGGAGAAATGCATTTGATCGCGATTGGGCATGTCACCATGAGGCCTAGCATGCCTGAGCCGGTGCTCGAGGTCTCCGACCTCGTGGTGCGATACGGAAGGTCGTCAATCTTCGCAAGTCGCCCCGAGCCTGCTGCGGACGGCATCTCGTTCGCACTGACTCCTCGCAAGACGCTTGGCATCGTCGGCGAAAGCGGATCCGGAAAGAGCACGGTCCTGCGGGCGATCCTACGGCTGGTCCCCGTCGAGAGTGGAAACGTCCGCTACCGTGGGAGTGACTGGCTCAACATCCCTGTTCACGAAATGCGCCCCTTGCGTGCGCGAATCGGAGTCGTCATGCAAAACCCGTTCCTTTCGCTCAGCCCCAGGCTGACGGTCGCGGAAATCCTGGCGGAACCGCTGCTGGCCCATGGCGGCATTTCCCGAAGTGAAATGTCGGACCGAAGTGCAAGGAACCTGAGTGACTGTGGATTGCGGACCGAGATCCTGGGAAGCCGAGCCGGTGAGCTCTCAGGCGGCCAGGCACAGCGCGTCGCCTTTGCGCGAGCGCTTGCGCTGGAGCCTGACCTGATGATTCTTGACGAGCCGACCTCGGCCCTGGATGTTTCGGTCCAAGCCCAGATTCTGAACCTGCTCCTGGGACTCAAGGCATCCCGCGGGCTATCGGTTCTGATCGTCACTCACGACATTGACGTGGTTTGGCACACCTCCGACGAAGTTCTTGTCATGCACCACGGCCAACAGGTCGAGCACGGCACTCCGGAAGAGGTGGCCAGGCGCGCGACAAACTACCACATACGCTCGCTATTTGGCTGAATGCTCCCGCACCGCACTGCGCACGATAGGGCTGAAGAGCACCCGGAGAACGGCCAGTTCCCCATTGCGTCCGGGTTCGTGCCATGCCCGTCGAACCTGGAAGCGCCGCCGAAGGCGAACGCAGCGACGGTCAAGGCAGAATGCAGGACGGCCGCCTGCATCGCGATGGACGTCCTGAATCCCGTCCCTTGAGTCGTTTGCCCACACCAACCTGCGTTGATCGCCGCATGCATTGAGCGTCGGGCCGGCCGGTTCGCCAGGCTCGCAGCCATGGACTGGTGCTCTCCGAACGCATGGGTGCCAAGGTCAGGCGAGGAACCCTTCTCAAGTGAACCATATACGTAAGTGACCATCAGGCCGCTCTCGCGCTGATTTCACGGGTCGATGAGGTCGGCAACCCGAACGCCCCTCGCCGTGATCGCGGTAGGGAACCGGGTTGCCCCGGTCCCCCCGCGCAGATCCCGGCGTGCGCGTTAACGCACCGGGCTCCTCCCTTGGGTGTTGACGACGAGCCGTTGGTCCGGCCACGGATGGCGGATTCTGGCCTTGGGCCAGTGGATGGCGGCCAAGAGGTCGATTTTCTCCCACGCCGTGCGGTCCCTTCGGGACCGGCGCCGGAGGGCACGCCAGAGCACCCGCTGGCAGAGGCGCATGAACCTCCCCAGGCATCGGCCGCTCCCCGGGACAGCATAGTGGTTGAGCCAGCCGTTTATGACCCTGACCAGCCACGCCGCCGTTTCGTTCCGGTCGTCGCGCCGCCGCCTGCGCAGTTCCTCCTTGATCCGCCGGAAGGTGCGGTTGACCCGTTTCCGGGACGGCATGCGACCGACCCTGAACCGATCATTCCTTGACTGGTCGCAGAAGTGCGTCATGCCAAGGAAGCCGAACGTCTGCGGCTTGCCCTGCCCACGCCTTCGGCGGTTCGCGATTCTGCGGCGCGTCTTCGCAAGGTGCCGCTTCGTCCTTTCGCGGCGCTTCGACCGCTGCTCCTGTCGCGACAGCTTGCGCTGCAGCCGCCTGGCCCTGCCTTCGAGCCGGGACATGTCGGGCATCTCGTGGAGTTCCCCGTCGCTGTCCGCGACCTGTCCGCAGTTCCGGTCGAAGCCGAGCATGTGTCCGTTGTCGGCAGGCTCCTCGATCTCGACCGCAAGGCAGACGACGGCGGTCCACTTGCCGCGACACGCTTGAGCACGGCGGAGACGGGCTTGCCGTCGGGATGCGGTGTAGTTTCTTGACTTAATCCGATCCGACCGGCAGGTTTCATCCCGGATTGTTTCGTGCACGGATTGCCGGATTTCCGGGACAACGTGGGAAGCCGGAACCCGGCGGGCCGATCCCCTTTCCCGACGGAAATCCTTTCCAAGGAGCTCTTCCCGGCAGGCCCTTTCCAAGCAGCATCCTGACGGGCAGGCTGATCCGGAGCGCACGGCATCCGCCGATTGCGACCGGCCGTGCCATGGACCGCGCTTGCGAACGATGAAGGGGGTGGCCCGCGCGAATTGCACTTCGCCGGGCCGTGGACGGGCAACTGCAAATCCGATACGAAACGAAGCTTTCCGCCGAGGAATACGTTAGCACGGAAGCCTGGCGCGACGCCGGACTGGAGTCCTGCCCGAACCATCCGGACGGCGGCTGCTCCTTTGGCAGTCACGGCACCTACGCGCGGAGGACCCCGGCGGGCGCGCGAGTGCCACGCTGGCACTGCCGGGACTCCAACACCACGTTCAGCAAGCTTGCGGACTGCCTGGCGGCGCGGACGCCGGGGACGCTGGCCGCGTTCGAGGCCGCACCGGGCGTGCAGGAAGCGGCGCGCCAGGCCCGCCCGGGCCACCAAATCTCCGACCGCGCGGCAGAGCGGCGCTGGGTCCGGTGGCGGGCCGAATGCGTCCACCGCCTCCTAGCCATCGTCATCGGGCTGCCCCCGGAGCTGCTCCAGGGCGTGGCGCCGGAGATCGCCGCCTTCCCGGCGCGGCTCGGCACCGATTCCGTGCTGACGCAGCCGCCGCCCGGTCCCGGACACGACCTCGTCGTCTCCACCGCGGGTGTCTGCACCGCCGTCCGGCAATGGCTGGAGGCCTTCGGTCTCACACGAATCGGCTGTGGCTTCGACGCCAGGAACCAGGCCGCGGACGCCCTCGCGCACCGCGACACAAGGGTCTGGCGCCTCAGGCCCGAAGGCGGCGCGAAGAACTGGAACGACAGGATCCGGAAGCCGGAAGCAAGACCTGAGCCAGCCTGAAAGTGATCCGGTCCAACCCGGCGGCGGCGCTCAGGCGCCTCCCGCCTTCAAGCTCTTTCCGAAAACGCGAAAGTCGTCACCGTGCAGCATCCAGGCTGCCGGACAACGAGCCATGCCTGCGGCTCGAACCTGAAACCGGTTCCGATGTCCGGCAATGTCGGAAGAGCGTGGGAAGAAACGCCCAAGACCGCACGAAACAATCCGGGAATTCCGCAACGAATCAATCAGAAATCCAACATGCGGGTTCCCGCCCTTGCGCCGGATCGTCATCGGACCGAAGCCGGGGATGTGGAGCGTGCCATCGCGCACCTTGACGCCGGAGACGATGGTGATGCTGTCGAAGAAGCGGCGTCCCCTGAACTTCGGGAAGCCCGCCTTCGCCCCCGTCTTCAGGCGGTTGAAGAAGCCCTTGAACGATTCATCGAGCCGCTTGAGCGTCCCGCGCTGGATGGCGATCCCGCATTCGGCCATTTCAGGCAGTTCGCGCCTGCACTCGGTGAGCGCCCTGCACTGGTCGAAGCAGGTCCGTGACTTCCCGGTCTTGCGGTAGCAGTCCATCCGCTCTTCCAAGGCCGCGTTGTAGAGCTGGCGCTGCGTTTCGAGCGTGGTCTCCAGCCAACGCCAGCTTGCCCGCGTCCGCGGAAGCAGCCGGTAGACAACCTGCCTGTGCGCCCGTATCAGTGCCATGTGCTCGCCTCCTGCACGGCGCTTGGGGGTCTGGCGTGTCCAGCGCCCGCCAACGCATCATGACCGTCCCAGAACGAAACAGCAACATCTTTCTGGCCGATGGTCACTTTGGCATATGATCTCCCTTCTCAGACACGCGTGCAGCCATCAGGCGCCCGGCTTCGCCAGGAGGTCTCCACGCTGGCGGCGGCGGGCGTGTGACCAACTTGCATCGAAGGCTGATCAGCATCCCAAACTGACAGAATCGCGAAAATGCTGCGTCAAGTCAGCCCAAGCCTGAAAGGACCGCCAAGCCGAACTGGGGTGTCCGGAAAGGACAGGAAATCAGATTGGGTGCCAATTTGGCATATGTCTCTTTCAGTTCTGAACAAGGCTGCATTGCGCACGTTGCCTTCGTGAAATCGGCAGCCGTCGCGCCTTCGCGGTTGATGAACGCCTGCGTTCGCCGCAAAGTAGCGCGCCAATTGCCCGACGAAGGAATCATCGTGTGACAGACCGCTCCAATATCCTGCTGATTGAAGCCGACCAGATGGCGGCGTTTCCACTGGACTTCTGCAGCCCGGACGGTCAGGCGAGGACCCCAATTCTCAGCGCCCTGGCCGGGGACGGCTTGGTTTTCGACAACGCATACTGCAACTCGCCTCTGTGCGGCCCTTCGCGAGCTTCCAAGTTCACCGGACGCCTGCCAACGAGCCACCAGGTCTGGGGCAACGGCGCCGAGCTACCGTCCGAAACGCCGACCATGATGCACTTCCTTCGCTCGGCGGGCTATCGCACGGTTTGCTCGGGCAAGTGCCATTTCGTGGGTGCGGACCAGTTGCACGGATTTGACCGGAGGCTCACCACCGACATGTACCCGTCCAATTTCGACTGGTCGATCGACTGGGAGCCAGGAGTGGAGCACCGGCCAGGCACGTCGGTTCAGAAGCTGGCCGTTTCAGGTCCTTGCCGGACGAACAACCAGATCCTCTATGACTCGGAGGTGCAATTCCGAACGATCGAGTTCTTGCGCTACGAGGCCCTGGAGCGACCGGACACGCCGTTCTTCCTGCATGTCTCATACACGCAGCCGCACGATTCCTATCAGTCTGTGCCAAGATACCTCGACAGGTACAGTGACATGGACGTTTCTTTGCCGCGACTGGACTCTGAGCCGGTGCCCAATCCTGTGACGGACTGGCTGGCCGTTCATCACGGGATTGATCAATTCCCGCCGACGGACGAGAGAATTCGGGCTTCTCGCGAAGCCTACTACGCGATGATCTCGCACCTTGACGACTTCATCGGGGAAATTGTCGCGGAACTGAAGCTGCTGGGTCTTTACGACAACACGCTCATCGTTTTCACCAGCGATCATGGCGACATGATGGGCGAGCGGAACATGTGGTTCAAGCGCACATTCTGGGAACACTCGGTCAAGGTGCCTCTGCTGTTTCACCAGCCGTCCCGGTTCGCGCCCCGTCGGGTCAAGCAAGCGGTGACTCTCGCAGACCTCTGCCCCACCCTCTCGGAGATTGGCGGGGCCGAGGAGTTCTGTTCCCGCTGGGGCAGCCCGGACAGCGCCAGCTTCTCCGCCCTGTTGGCTGACGATGACGCCGCATGGAGAGACACGGCGGTCATGCAGTATTTCGGGCCGGGCGTAGAGGCGCCCTGGTTCGCGATCCGGCGCGGGGAGTTCAAGTACATCTATATCCACGGCTGGGGCGGCATATTGGTCAATCTTGCGGTTGATCCGGATGAGACCAAAGACCTGGCGGATGACCCGGACCACGCGGAACTGGCCGCGAACTTGCACGACGCGCTGGTCGGCCAACTTGACCTGGACGCTCTCACGGCCATGGTGAAGGAAAACAAGAAGCAACGTTGCTTCTTGCACCAGAGCATGACAGGCAGTCCCGGCTATGTCTGGGACCACCAGCCCGACTTCAAAGCCAGCAAGCAATACGTCCGTGGCGGCGTGAACAAACCCGTGACCTGCTGAGGAACGATGGCAATGGCTACCTATCCTGAACTGAACCTCCTGATCAACGGAACGTGGCGAAAGGGATCGGACGGCGAATCGGAGCCGGTGTTGAACCCGGCCACCGAAGAGCCGCTCGGGGAGGTCCCGCACGCATCCGTCGCTGACCTGGACGAAGCGCTCTCCGCCGCCGAAAGCGGATTTGCCGTTTGGAGGACCACGCCTCCACATGAACGGGCACGAACGATTTGCGCTGCGGCGGCCCTGGTCCGCGAACGGCTCGAGGAGATTGCAACGGCGCTGACTCTCGAAAACGGAAAGCCCATTGCCGAGGCGCGAAAGGAGGTTGCCGGGTCCGCCGACATTCTCGAATTCGCAGGGGAGCAGGCCAAGCGCGTCTTTGGGAACATCGTGCCCGGCCGCGTCCCCGGCGTCCGACATCTGGTGCAGAAGGAACCGGTGGGGATCACGCTCTCGTTCACGCCTTGGAATTTCCCGATCAACACGTTCGCGCGCAAGATTGGCCCCGCCTTGGCCGCCGGCTGCTCGGTCGTTGCCAAGGCGGCGGAAGAGACGCCGGCCTCGGCGGCGGCTTTGGCGAAGGCGCTGGATGATGCGGGGCTTCCTGCGGGTGTTATCAACCTGGTCTTTGGCGTGCCTGCCGAAATCTCAAGTCACTTGATGGCATCGCCTGCCGTGCGGAAGATCTCGTTCACGGGTTCGGTGCCGGTCGGCAAGCACCTTGCCGCACTTGCGGCGCAGCGAATGCAGCGCACGACAATGGAACTGGGCGGGCATTCTCCGGTTGTCGTGTTTGACGATGTCGACATTGGCAAGGCAGCAGATCTCCTGGTTGCGGGCAAGTATCGCAACGCCGGACAGGTCTGCATTTCCCCGACGCGCTTCTACGTACAGGAACGCATCTACGAAGACTTCGTCGGCGCGTACGTGGAGCGTGCGCAGAAGATCGTCGTGGGCGACGGCTTTGACCCCGACACGCAGATGGGTCCGCTGGCAAACGACCGCCGGCTGGACGCGATGGCAGGCTTTGTCGACGACGCCGCATCCCGAGGGGCGACCATTGCCGCTGGGGGCGAACGGATCGGCAATCGCGGATATTTCTTCGCTCCGACGGTAATCAAGGATGCGCCGGACGATTGCCGCGTGATGACGGAAGAGCCGTTTGGTCCGCTTGCTCCCATGACCCGTTTCTCCGGAATCGACGAAGTTGCCGGGCGTGCGAATGCCCTGCAAGTCGGCCTTGCAGCCTATGCGGTAACTCGGTCCCTGGACCGCGCGACACGCATTTCAGACGCGCTGGATGCGGGAATGGTGGGGATCAACACGGTTGCCGTGGCCAGTCCGGAAGCACCCTTCAGCGGAGTAAAGGAAAGCGGTTACGGAATAGAGGGTGGCCCCGACAGCCTGGAGCCCTTCCTCGCGCCGAAGGCCGTTGCGCAAACAAGCCTTTGAAGCGCCATCATCCAGACGGCCCGAAGTCTATCAGGCTCCTCAGGACCTTGCCTTCCCGCACGGCTGCAAACCCGTCGTTGATGTCCTCCAGCCGGATCTTCTGCGAGACGAGCGCATCGAGGTTCATGCGACCCTGCATGTACAGCTCGATGATTCGGGGCATGTCCACGCGGAAGCGGTTCGAGCCGAGAAGCGACCCCTGGACCTTGCGCTCGCGCAGGAATTCGGACCCGGTCAGCTCAATCGTCTCGCCCTCACGGAACAGTCCGACCAGCGTCGCCGTGCCATCGAATGCCAGCATCTTGAAGGCGTCTTCGGCCGTACGCTTCGAGCCGAGACAATCCAGGGCGTGATTCACGCCGCTGCCGGTCAACTCCATGACTTGTTCGACAGTGTCACCATCCTTTGGGTCCACAATGTCGGTCGCGCCCAGCTTGCGAGCCAGCTCCAGCTTGTCGGCATTCACGTCGATCGCGATGATCCGTTCGGCTCCGGCGATGCGCGCAGAATTCACCGCTGCCATCCCGACCCCGCCGCAGGCGATGACGGCAACCGCATCACCCGGTCCGACCTTGGCCGTATTCACGACGGAGCCGTATCCGGTCATCACGGCACAACCGACGAGCGATGCACGGTCAAGCGGCATGTCTTCGCGGATCTTGACGACCGCGTTCTCGTGCACAAGCATCTGCTCGGCGAAGGAAGACAGGTTCATGAACGTGTGCACCTGGCCAGGCCTGTCCCATTGCAGGCGGTCGGACACGCCTGGCGGCAGCTTGACCTCCGGGTCAAAGCAGAGCGCGGGTCGCCCGGTCGTGCAGTATTCACAGGTGCCGCAGAAAACCGACAGGCAGGTCACGACGTGATCGCCGGGTCTTACGTGTCGGACCTCGTCCCCGACCTCCTCCACGATGCCGGAAGACTCGTGTCCAAGAACGACTGGCATGGGATAGGGGGTCTGCGCCTCCATGAAGTGCAGGTCGGTGTGGCAGATGCCCGCGAACGACGTTCTGAGCAGGACCTCGTGCGACCTGGGCTTGCGCACGGAGACATTTTCGATCTGCAACGGCGCGTTGGGTTCAAAGAGGACAGCGGCCTTCATCCAGGAGGAGCCTCAGAACGGCCGGCGCGCAAGCGAGAAGGTCTGGCCGGTCGATCCGCCGACAGGCTGCGACGCGATGAAGACCGCGAGCTCCGCCACCTCGTCCGGGTGCTTGATCCGCTCCTGCGGCGGAAAGCCTGGCGGCAGCTCATCCTTGAACTTCTCGAGCACCTCTTCCGGCGTATACCGTTCCGGCCGCCTCTCCCGATTGAATATGTCGGTCGCGACCGGCCCAGGGATCACGTTGTTCACGTCGATCTTTCGCGGCCAGAGCTCGTTCGCGAGGCACTCGGTAAAGATGTGCACGCCTGCCTTGGACACGGTGTAGCAGCTTTGCTGGGCCGCGGCACGCAACCCCATGCCCGACGACATGTTGATGATCTTGCCGCCCTCGTTGAAGTGTTCGAGCAGGAACCGGGTGACGAGATAGGTGCCGCGGACATTGATCTCGACCGTGCGCCACCACATCTCCGGATCGCTGTCGGCCACCTGCCCCAATTCCAGGTCGACGCCCGCGTTGTTCACGAGGATGTCGACATTGCCCAAGCCGGTGACCACCTCGACACATGCCCTCTCGGCCGCCTCGGGGTCAGCGAGATCAACCTGACCCATGTGGCATCGGACACCCTGTGCCTTGATCTCGCCGGCAACTTCCAAGAGTTCGGACTCCGTGCGCGCCAGAATGGCAACATCAGCACCGGCGCGCGCGAATCCAAGCGCAATTGCGCGACCGATGCCACGACCTGCACCTGTCACGACGGCTGTCTTGCCGGCAAGCTGTTTGGGGTTGGACATGTTCTTCTCCTTCATCGTTGTGAGCGCCTGGATTCCGACATTGTCGCCGCCCTTGAGACGCAGGACCTCGCGTGCCTCGGCCGGTGTCGCAACTTCCATGGAGAGGTCTTCCAGGATGTTGCGCAGGTGAAGATGACCTTTCTCGCCGTGGCCATGTGTCTCGCCTTCTATCAGAGAGATTCGACGTTGCCGCACACGCTCAGCGCCTGCCCGGAAATGTTGCGGCCAGCGGGTGAGCAGAGAAACAGGACCATGTTTGCCACGTCGTCCGCGCTCACCATCCTGCGGAGAGAAATCTTGCCCAGATAATCGTCGCGCACCTCGTCAAAACTGGCGCCCACGGCGTCCGCACGCGCCTGGATCACGCCATCCATGCGCGGACCTTCAACGACGCCAGGGAGAATCGCATTCACGCGAACCCCATCTGGGCCCATTTCGATGGCAAGGCTCTTGGTGAACCCGACAACGGCCCACTTGGACGCCGCATATGGCGTGCGGTTTGCGTAGCCCAACCGCCCGGCCACGGAAGCGATGTTGATGATCGCGCCATTTCCCGAGGCCTTGAGCGAAGGGGCTGCCTTGCGCGCACAGTAGAATTGACCCGTGAGATTGATCGCGATCGTCGCTTCCCATTCGGTCGGGTCGACGTCTTCAACCTTTGCCGTCGGGCCTGCGATGCCGGCATTGTTCACCAGAACATCGAGTCCCCCGAACTCGGTCGTGACCTCTTCGATGAACGCGTCAACGCCCGAGCGATTCGATACATCCACGGCACGGGCAAGGACTTCCGGATGTGCAGACCGCAAGGCGCTCACCGCGTCTTCGGACACGTCGAACGCGGCGACCCTTGCTCCCGCTCCGGTCAGCCCTTCGACGATCGAGCGGCCGATGCCTGCCGCTCCGGCGGACACGACTGCACGCAAGCCAGTCAACGAAACACCGGACGTGGGTCCATCGTGGTCCAAGACGACGCTCCTTCAATCCAAGGGTGCCAGCACGTCCATGGAATTCGGCAGCCACAGGACGACTTCCGGGAACAGCGTCAGAAAGAAGATCACGACCACCTCAACGATGACGAACGGAATGATGCCGCGGTAGATCGTGGCCGTGGACACGTTGTACTTCCTCGCAACGCCGTGGATGACAAACACGTTGATGCCGACCGGCGGCGTGATCTGCCCCATCTCCATCATGATCACCATGATGACTCCGAACCAGATGGGATCAAACCCGAGGCCGACAACCGTTGGAAACAGGATCGGAAGGGTCAGCATCATCATCGGAATGATGTTCATCACCATGCCGAGCACCAGATAGAGCAGCAGGATGAGCACGTAGATGACATAGCGAGAGACATCGAGCGTGTTCAGGAAGCTCGCGAATGACAGCGGCAAGTCAGTCAAGGTGATGAAATAGCCCAGCAATCCGACCCCGATGAGGATCGTGAAGATCATGGCGCTGGTCGTCGTGGCTTCGAGCAGGGCCGCAAACAGCTTGTGACGATTGAACCCCTTGGCGAAGAGCGCGATCAGGAGCGCGCCGCTCGCGCCGACACCGCCTGCCTCCGTGGGCGTCAGGATTCCCGAATAGATGCCGCCGATCACGGCGGCGAAGAGCGCACCAACCGGCCAGATGTCGAAGATCGACCTGGCGATTTCGTGCGCCGGGAACTTTTCCGACCTCGGGCCGAGCTTTGGATTGATGACACACTGGATGTAGGTGGCAAAGGCGAAGCCGAGCGTCAGGATGATCCCCGGGATGATCCCGGCCATGAACATCTTGCCGATCGACTGCTCGGTGATGATGCCGTAGACCACGAAGCCGATGCTGGGCGGGATCAGGATCCCCAGTGTCCCTCCGGCGGCGACTGCGCCCGTCGCCAGCGAGTCGTCATAGTCGTACTTCTTCATCTCCGGGATCGAGACGGAGCCCATCGTCGCGGCCGAGGCCACGCTGTCGCCGCAAATGGCGGCGAAGCCGCCGCACCCGGCCACGGTTCCGACGGCCAGGCCACCGGGCAGCCGTCCGAAGACCTTGATTCCGGCGTTGTAGAGCTTTGCGCCGATGCCGGCGTGCAGGATCAGGAACCCCATCAGGAGGAAGAACGGGATCACGCAAAAGAAATACACTGCCACCGAGTCATAGGTGTTGATCTTGGTGACATTGAAGGCGACGTCGCTGCCGATCAGGAAAGTGAGTCCGGTGAGACCGGCAAACGCCATCGAGAAGCCCACGGGGAAGCCGAGCAAGAGAATGACCATCAGGAAGACAGTGTAGAGTATGCCAACCGCGGGCGAGCTCAGGTCCGGCGCAATGGCCTTGAGGGCGAGACCGGAGAACATGCCAGCGACCGCCAGGACGACGATCGCCACCAGCGTTGTCCAGAACTTCGCATGTCCCCTGAAATGCTGGAACAGTCCGGACAGATGCGAGAACAGCAGGCCGACCAGCGTCAATGCGAGCAACAGCGTTCCTGCCGCAACCACAGCATACAAGACCCAGTAGGGCATGCGGATGATGTCGGAGATTTCCTCACGCTGAAACGCCTCGAACGACCGGGACGCGCTCAGCCAGCCCATTGCGCCAAACAGGAATGCGCCCCAAATGCTGAAAACGCTCTGCAGGGTGCTGTTCGTCCGTGCGGACATCATGGACGTGACCAGGTCCACCGACACGTGCTGGTTCTTCAGCATCGTATAGGCGATGCTGAAGAACGCCATGAAGACCAGCATGAAGGTTTGCAGCTCGATCATGCCCGACAGCGGATTGCTGAAGGCCAGGCGACTGACCAGATCGACGACCATCGCAATCGACATCAGCAACGTCAGCACGGCGGCGGCGTAGCAGAGATACCGGCACACCGGGTCGAGAATCCCGTGTATTCCCCGGGCAATCGCGCCAAAGGCGTCGTCCCCGGCTTCAGCCGCGGGCGGTCCGCCGCTTTCGAGCTGGGGGATGTCTATTTCGATTTCTGCGTCTGAGTCTTGCGGTGTCATCAGATCTTCCTTCCAAGACGCGGCGGATCCGAACGTGTCAGCTGGCTTCGCGGCCGTTCCCGACGTCGCATTGGGTGCAATGCGACGCCGGATTGCCCGAAAGAGCGGACCTTGGCTCCGGCATCCAGCCGCGCCCTGGCGCCAGGACACCGGGATGCCAGGTCCATGCCGAATTGAGGGACTGGCGCCAAGCCACTCCCTCGAGGAAGATCCTCACTCCTGCCAGTTGTCGCCCCACCAGTCGGCCGGGGTGTAGTCCATTCCCTTGAACTCGGCAGTGAACTCCCGCACCTTCGCGAGGATGGCTTCGCCGTCGTTGCCCTTCTCTTCCATCAAGGCCAGCCAGGCGTCATAGGCAGGCTTTGTCTGCGCAACCCACTTGGCCTTTTCTTCCGGCGACAGCCTGATGATGGTGTCGCCTCGGCCTTCCATCTTCGCCACGGACGAGCCCCTGCGGTTGTCGACGATCGCACCGGTAAAGTTCGTGAGCTCGTTTTCCATCGAACGGAAGATCTCGCGCTGCTCGTCGGTCAGGCTGTCCCAGGTCGCCTGCGACATCGTCATCGGGATCATCACGAACGGGCCGCCCACCAGCGAGTGATTCGAGGTGTGGTCCGTCATCTTCCACTTGATCAGCGGCGCGGTCGGGAACCAGATGCCATCGATCGCCTTGCGCTGGAGCGACACGTAGAGGTCTTCCAGCTTGATGTTCCGCGGCGTCGCGCCCAGCAGTTCGCTGTAGGTCACGCCTGACTTCGAGAACGCGCCAATCTCCAGCTTCTGCAGGTCCTCCAGCGTGTGAACCGGATCGACATCCTTGTGGATGTGCAGGTTGAAGAAGTCCGAGACGTGGAAGCCCAGCGGCACCAGGCCTTCGAACTCGGCCTGAACCTCGGGAATCTCGTGATACATCTTCTGGAACACGTGATTTGCCTCGACCGTGCTGTCATACTGGAAGGGCAGGGTCATGACATGGGTCGTGGGAAACAGGCTCTCCTGCGTGAAGATGCCCGTCGTGACCACGAGATCGACAAGGCCGGACTTGAGGCCGTCGACGGTCTGTGGCGCCTTCACCAGGGTTCCGCCGTGGAACCACTTGAACGTCAGCTCCCCGTTGGTCCGCCGCGTGACTTCCTTGAGGTACGGCTTGTAGACGAATTCCACCAGGTAGTGGCTTTCCGGCTCATAGCTGCCGACCTTCAGTTCCCTGGCCCCGGCGTCGGGCGCAATGACCAGCGCCGCGGCAGCGGACACCGCAAGCGTCTTCATCCAGATTGTCAGTTTCATTTCAGTCTCCTCTGTGTTGATCTGACGGTTTTCGAGCGTTCAATCGCCCTGGTTCTTGGGCTGTGGTCATCAAGCCACCTCCAATGATCTGCGCACTGTCTCGACATGTTCTTTCATGCCTCGCCTGATCGAGTATTCGGGCCTCCATCCAAGCTCCTCCCGCGCCCGTGAGTCATCGAACGAAGACGGATAGGGATAAGGGTCACGAGCCGACTTGCGAATCCTGATCCGGGCGTCGGGAAACAGTTCCCGCGCGATGTTCATCGCGTCACCAACCGAATGGACCCCGCCCACGACGTTGTAGGCGACCCTTGAGTGGACACAGGTTTCCAGCATCAGGAACAATGACTTGACTGCGTCCTTGACGTACAGCCAGTTGCCGGACTGGTCGGCGTTCGCGACCACCGCTTCTTCGCCGCGCGCGATGGCGTCGAAGAGGAAGGACGAATACTGCGCCGTCAGTCCGGTGGTTCGGCCCGGGCCGTAAACCCACGGGAAGCGCACGGCCCCGACGCTGAGACCATGAGTCCGCCGGTACCAATCCAGCATGTGCTCGCAGGCGAGCTTGGTCTGGCCGTACACGGTTTCCGGCAGCTTTGCGGCCTCGTCCGCGACCGGCTCCGCAAGCCCGCGGCCAAAGACCGCGGGCGAGCTCGTCATCACGAAACGCGTGATCCTGTCGGCGACGCAGGCCTCAAGCAATGAAAGCGTCGCCATGACGTTCACGCGGAAACCCAGCTGCGGCTCGGCTTCGCAGGCCTCGGCGAGCAATCCCGCCAAATGCACGACGTTGTCCGGGCGGACGGTTGACATGAGGTCCCGGACCTCTACGTCGCTGCCGAGGTCGACGCGCACATACGGGACGTCCGGCCTTGACGCGATCCAATGCGGTTCCTTGACAACGTCGGTCGCGACCACCTCGTGACCCTGGTCAAGCAAGGCAGGGACCAGGTGAGACCCTATGAATCCTGTCGCTCCGGTTACCAAAGTCTTCATGTCTTCCTCTCGGGTCCGGCCGCCGATGGCGCGAACCGTTCAAGTCTGGCCTATGTCGAGTGCAGCCAATTCCGCCTCTAGTCTTTCGATCGTGCCGAGAATCTCTTGCCAACCGGGCTCCCATTCGAGATACCCGGTGTCCCAACGCCCGTTCGCACCGACGAAATGGGCGAACGGGATCGCATCCTGGTAGACGCCGATGCCGGCGAAGATCCTGGTGTCCGCAATCATTGCAAAGGGCTTGCCCTTGGCGTTGCGGGCCTCTTCGAACGCGTCCAGGATTTCCGGGATCGAGTTGCCGTTGATCTGGCACGCGTGAAAGCCGAAGGCTTCCATCTTTTCCTTGATCGGCTCGACCGCCATCACCTCCGAGGTCTTGCCTGTGGCGCCCAGATCGTTGTTGTCGATGATGATGATGAAATTGGACAGCTTGTAATGTGCGGCGAACATGAACGCTTCCCAGACGCTGCCCTCGTGCAACTCACCGTCCGAAAGCAGGCAGATCACGCGTTTGTCGGAGCCCTTCTTGCGTTCTCCGAGGGCGATCCCGGCGGCCTGCGACACGCCTGTACCCAGGGAGCCCGACGTGATCTCGAACCCGCGCGCTCCCTCGATGGGGCTTTGGTCGATGGGCGAGCCGTCGGCACCCATCGTGCGCAGCTCTTCCATCGTGTAGATGCCCAATTCGGCCATCGCGGCGAAGTTGATGATCGTGTCATGGCCGTTCGAATTGACAAAACGGTCATGATACCAACCGTTCCCGTCCGGCCGCATCTCGTCGAAATAGATGCAGGCGCCAACATCCGACAGGGCGACGCCCTGCCCCGCGTACCCGCCGCGCTGCATGCAGATGTCCACCACGTTCCGACGCATCCTGGCGGCCTGGAGTTCCAGGGCCTTGATGCGCTTCGCCGAGTTGCTCGTCACTGCATCACCTCCTCGACCCGCTTGGCCAAGGCAGGTCCATCCAGGCCGAAATGCTGCCTGATGTGTCGAATCGAGCCGCCGGGCGCCCAACTGTCCGGAACGCCGATGCGGGCAATGCGCGGACCGCGCCCGACCTTGCAGACGATCTCGCTCACCAGGCCGCCCAGCCCGGTCGAGACCTGGTGGTTCTCGACGGTGACGATCTGGTCGTGGGCAAAGCAAAAGTCGACGACTTCCTGCTCGTTCACCGGCTTGATCGTCGGCACATGCAGGAGCGAATGATCAACACCCTGGTCAGCTAGGATGTCCGAGGCCTCGACCGCCCATTGCGAGGCGTGGCCGCAAGAGATCACGCCGACCCCCGAGCCTGTTCGCAGCGGGTAGGTCTTGCCCAACTCGAACTTGAACGTCTCGGGATCGAGCATCTTGGGCGTCGTGCCACGATGCCCGCGCATGTAGACCAGCCCCGGCGTCTCGCACGCCACGTCCAGGGCCTGCGCGAAGTCCGTCACGTCCATCGGATCGATGACCGTGGCGTGGGGCACCGCCCGCAGCATCCCCAGGTCTTCCGTGCCCTGATGGTGGATCGGCGCAGGGCTCGAGATGCCCGGCGTGAACCCGATGCAGATTCCCGTGTTCTTGCTGGTGCCCATGCAGATCACCATCTGATCGAAGCACCGGCGGGAGGCATAGCTGCCGAACGTCGTCGTGACCGGGACGAAACCGGCCTTGGCCAGGCCGGCGGCGACCCCTACCAGGTTCTGCTCCGCCATGCCCACTTCCACGAACTGGTCGGGGAGTTCCCTGGTGACCTTGAAGAGGTCAACGTAGTGACTGAGATCCGCGCTCATCATGATGACGTCACCTCTGCGCCGGCAGAGTTCAAAGCTGATGTCGTCGAAGGCCGACGGAACCGTCTGGCGCTCTTCTTTCGTCAGGAGCATGCGTCGTGCCCTTTCGCGGCGGCATGAGTCTTCATACGGACCCGGCGACATTGAACCCTCCCCCGCCGGCGTCGATATGCGCACCCGTGACCAATGACGAAGCAGGCGACATCAGCCAGAGCGCTATGTCGGCAATCTCGCCCGGTTGTCCGATTCGTCCCATCGGGATCGAGTCTTCGACGGCCTTCTTCGTCTCTGGGTCGGCTTCCAGTCCGGCCGTCATGGCGCTGGCGACAGCGCCGGGCCGCACCGTGTTGACCCGGATTCCTTCCCGCGCCACTTCCTTTGCAAATCCCTTGGAAAAGACGTCGACCGCGCCCTTCGAGGCCGCATAGACGCTATGCCCGGGACGTCCTCCGATGGTTGCCGCCATGGACGAGACGTTCACGATGGACCCTCCCGGCCCGCCCGACCTGGTGGACATGAGACGCGCCGCCTCCCGGCAGCAGATCATCAGGCCGGTGACGTTTACCGCGATCAGCCTCGAGATCGCTTCGAAGTTCAGGTCGCGGACCATGTCGCCGACGAATGTCCCTGCCGCATGCAGCACGCCTGTCGGCGGGCCGAAGGTCTCGGCAGCGGTCCTGTAGGCTTCAACGACGTCGGATTCGGACGAGACATCGGCGGACACGAAGCTCGCCGCACCGCCACCTTCGGCGATTTCCCTGACCAGCGCTTCGGCCGAAGCACGCTCCGCTTCCAGCGACACGAGCGAAACCGCGTAGCCGTTCCTGGCGGCAAGCCGCGCCGTCGCCGCACCCATGGCTCCGGCGCCGCCGGTGATCAGGCAATGCCCTGTCACGGCAATCTGAACATTTCAAGTTCCTCCCCGACCTGCGCCGGACAGCCGGTTCGCCGACCTGCCGAACGGACAGGTAAGACGTCAGAGGTCTGACCTCTTATCTGTTGCTATAGTCAAACCGACGCCGTGTCAACCGATAGTGCGAGATGAGCATGGAGCGGCCTCGGGAGGCCACGGAACCGGGGCAACCAAGGGAACCAGGCGCGGGAAGCCATCCCGGCTCGCAGACGTTCCCCGTTCGCGGCCGCACGATCGGTGCGAACGCCTGCCGCGATGCGGCCTGTCCGGCGACGGGCCGGCTGCAAGCCAGGTGCAAAAGCTCCTAAGCGTGCTTCAAGGCGCTCAGGTGGGAGCTGACTATTGTTGGCGGCAAGGATTTCTGGGCAACCTCGGGGATGCGCCCATGGAAGTCGATGGCTTCGGGCCGCTCCGCCGCGAACCTGATGTCCACGCGCGCGGTGTTGTACCACGTCACGGAATAGCCAAGCGCTGTACCGCGATCCGAGTAGGTGCTGTATTCCACCAGGAGAACCGGATCCGTCTCGCGCAGGTCCAGTCGCTTGGCCGTGTCGCCCGGCAGGGGCACCACCGTCAGGCGGCCGTCCGAACGCATCAGGTTGCTTGCAAGCTGGTCCTGGTACATCGCGACAAGCGTGTTCGTGCTGACATCGAACGCGCTGGCATCGAAGGAGATGCCTTCGATCTCGGCGCACACCGCGTCAATCGTTCGCTGTATCGGCACGTCGTCGGCCCGAAACACGCGGTCGATCAGCCAGAATTCGCTGCCGGTCGCGATCTCCAGCAAGTCGGCAACCGTGGCGTCCGCAGGGCCGCGCTCGATCGACAGGTCTGACACGGACGGCTCCTGTCCGCTTTCACGGATCAGGTTCGGCGCGCTGCGGATGTGGGGCAAGGGCACGACGACGCGCTTCGCGTCCCCGGGCTTGCGAACGATCGTGCCGACGCCCCATTTCTTCTCGATCAGGCCGGCCTGCCAAAGGCTGCCAAACGCTTCGCGCAGCTTGGCCCTGCTCACGCCGAGACTCTCCGAGAGCTTGACTTCGGACGGCAAGCGGTCGCCGTCGTCAAAGTCGGATTCGATCATCTCGCGAAGGCGCACGGTTATTTCTGTCGGATCGGCCAGCGTCTCCTACTCCAAGAAAACAAGGACGAATTTCAGATGCCGTGAGAGACGTCTGACCTCTCAGGGCTACAGCAATGTGACATTGCGATCAAGTCGCACGCGGTTCAGGCGCAAGCGGCTTCCCTTCCGAGCGACGAGCCTACCGGACGAGACGCGTTGTCTTCAAGCCCATTCCCCAATCCCGCCTGCCCCCGACGACTGACTGCAGGCTCCGTCCTGTCACGGCAGCATTGCGCCCGCCGTCGCGGCGGCGGTCTTCCCCCGAAACCGGCCTGCGCATGGTCGACGGCGTTGATGCGGCCGCCGTTTCCGCGCGGCCGCATCACCCCGAGCCGGCGGGCGTCGCGAAGGCGGAAACCGGCCGTGCCGGTTCCAACAAATTTCTTGACTAATGGGGGTGCGGCTGCCATTTTCGATATACAGAATAACTGTGCTGACATATGGAACGACAGGGAGTTAGAAAATGACCATGAAGCGCGGATGGATTGCGGCGGCGGTTGCCGCCGCTGGCTTGTCGGGGATCGGAACCTCGGCGATAGCGGAAAGCGAGACGCTCAAGACCGTGCAGGAGCGGGGCACGCTCCTGTGCTCCGGCCACAACGGCAGCTACTTCGGATTCGTCGAAGTGAACGACAAGAACGAGTGGAAGGGGCTCGACATCGACCTTTGCCGTGCGCTGACCGTGGCAATCCTGGGCGACCCGGACAAGAACCAGATCGTGCCGCTCAGCTGGGCGCAGCGATTCCCGGCGCTCCAGTCGGGCGACGTCGATGTCGTCATCAAGGCAACGGGCTGGACCATGGGTCGCGACACGGAACTGGGCCTGCAGTTCTCGATCCCCTACTTCTTCGGCGGGGCTCAGCTGATGGTCCGCAAGGAACTCGGCATCACCTCGGCAAGCGAGCTTGGCGGCGGCACGGTCTGCGTGGCGGCCGGCACCACCATCGAACGCATTGTCGCCGACCATCTGAAGGCCGAGAACGTCGAGCACACGATGGTCAGCTTCGAGAAGACCGCCGAGGTGATCGGCGCGTACAAGGCCGGACGCTGCGACGCCTACGCGGCCTGGGGACCGTCCATCGCCGTCCTGCTGGCGAACCAGTTCGAGGACGCCGATGCACATGTCATTCTCAAGGACAAGCTCTCGGCCGAACCGATCGCGGCCGCGATGCGTCAGGGCGACGAAGACTGGGTCGACATCGTGAACTGGATGCTGGCAGCTCTCATAAAGGCGGAAGAGCTCGGCGTGACGTCAGCGAATGTCGAGGAAATGACCGCCAACCCGCCGAACCCCACCGTGGCACGCCTGCTGGGCGTCGATGCCGGCATGGGCGAGCGCCTCGGCCTGCGCGACACGTGGGCGCGCGAAATGATCGCCGAAATGGGCAACTTCGCGGAAATCTACGACCGGAACCTTGGTGAAGGATCGCCTTACAAGCTCGCGCGAGGCCTGAACAACCTTTGGAGCAACGGCGGCGTGCTCTACACGCCGATCCTGGACTGATCCGGACCGGTTGCTTGAAGGCCGTCCCCTCCTTGGGGGCGGCCTCTTTCGTCAGGGGCTGATCATGTTGGGGTGGCGAGACTTCCACCGCATGAAGGCGCGGGAAATCGCGGTCCAGATCGGGCTGGTCCTTCTCGTGCTGGTCATCGTGATCGGCTCCGTTCGCAGCGCGCAGGTCAACCTTGCCGCGCTTGGCATCACCTCGGGATACTCGTTCCTCGACCGGGCCACCGGGTGGAGCTACAGCTTCTCCCTGCTTGAGCGTTCCATCGACGATCCCTATGCGCGGACGCTGCTGATCGGATTCCTGAACACGATTTTCGTGGGCTCGACCTCGATTGTCCTTGCAACCATCCTCGGCTTCGCCATCGGCACGATACGGGACAGCCGGAACCTTGGCCTGCAAGTGATTTCAAGCATTTACATCCAGGTCTTCAGAAACATTCCGCTCATCCTCCAGGTCGTCTTCCTCTACGCGCTGCTGATCCACTTCCCGGGGCCGCGGCAGGCACATTCGATCGCGGACGCGATCTTCATGTCCAACCGCGGCATCATGGTGCCTGTCCTTTCCTTGCCGCTCAGCGTTGTCGCGGGCCTCGTGCTGGGATCGGTCCTGCTCGGCATCGGTGCGGCGCGCCTTGCCGGTTCGGCGAGGCAGGCGCTGGCCGTCTGGCTTGCCGGCACCGCCGCCCTCTTCGTTGCGGCGGCGCTTCTGCTCGCGCCCGAGGGGCGGGACCTGGTCTCCTACCCCGAACTCAAGGGGCTTCGCTTCGTGGGCGGGCTGACGCTGTCCGTCGAACTGGTCGCGATGATCGTCGGCGTCGTGCTCTACGGCGCGGCCTATATCGGCGAAGTCGTGCGCGGCGGCCTTGCGGAGGTTCCGAAGGGTCTTCGGGAAGCCGGGGAAAGCCTTGGCCTCGGAACCTTCGCGGTATGGTGGACCATCCGGATGCCGATGGCCCTGCGCTCGATCATCCCGCCGCTTGGCAACCAGTGGATCTTCATAATGAAGGCCACGACGGTAGGCGTCGCCATCGGCTTCTCCGACCTGTTCTACATCGTGTCGACCTCGATCACGCAATCCGGCCAGACACTCGAGCTGATCGCCATTCTCATGGGGGCGTTCCTCCTGGTGAACTTCGCGCTGGCCCAGGCCGTTAACTGGCTGAACGCGCGACTGGCGCTAAAGGGGTACGGGGCGTGAGCGCCGCGCCGCCGGCCCTGGGCGCGTTCGAACGGCTGCAGCGCCGCGCCTTCCGCACGCCGCTCGACGGTCTCGTCACCCTCGTCTTCGTGGCGTTTCTCGCGTGGCTGGCGTGGCAGGCGATCGACTGGGGCGTCCTGCGCGCGGTCTGGCGCGCCGAAGACTCGGCGCTTTGCCGCAAAGCGGACGCGGGCGCGTGCTGGTCGATCATAGACGCCCGCCATCGCCTCATCCTGTTCGGCCTCTACCCGTTCGACGAGCACTGGCGTTCCACGTCGGCTGCCATCGCCATCATCGCCACCGTGGTCCTGTCCTGCATCCCGTGGTTCTGGACGGCGCGGCGGCTCGTCTCGCTCTGGATCGCGGGCTTCGCGGCCTACTACCTGCTGATGGACGGGAGCCTCCTCGGGATGGCACAGGTGACGACCGACAAGTGGGGCGGGCTGTCGCTGGTGCTGTTCCTCTTCTCGTCCGTGGTGCTGATCGGCATGCCGACGGGGCTGGCGCTGGCGCTGATGCGCCGCTCGCGCCTGCCGATGGTGCGGCTGGTGGCCTCTCTCCTGATCGACTTCATCCGCTCCCTGCCGCTCCTGACGACGCTCTTCACCGCAGCCGTCGTCGTGCCGATCCTGCTTCCGGACTGGCTGCAGGGCGACAAGATATGGCGGATCATCATCGCGTTCTCGCTGTTCTTCGCCTGCTACCAGGCCGAGGTGTTCCGCGGCGGCTTCCAGGCGATCCCGAGCGGGCAGTTCGAGGCGGGCATGGCACTCGGTCTGGGGAAATGGCAGTCGCTCGGGCTGATCATCCTGCCACAGGTGTTCCGGCACGCCCTGCCCGCCACGATCAACATGGTCGTCGTGACGTTCAAGGAAACGGCCGTCGTGATCATCATCGGCCTCTTCGACCTCCTCGCCTCCGCCCAGGCGGCGTTCGGAACGGGCGACTGGGTCGCCTACTACATGGAGACCTACATCTTCGTGGCGTTGATCTACTGGGCGTTCATCACGTCGCTCGGACGCTACGGCGAGTTCGTGAAGGAACGCATGAAGCAGGACGAGCACTGAGCGGTCACGCAGCGTCGCAGCGCGGGCAGCCGCGGCGCTCGAACGCCGGAATGGCGCCGTCCCGCCGGACATGGCCGTGCCCGGCGCGATGCCCAGCTCTCCTGCCGGACTGCGGCGTGCGCGCCGTCGACCCGCTTCCGCGCCGTCTGCGACGCGATGCGGACCCAGGTCACCGGATCGTCCGGCGCCAACCGTCGCGCGCGTCCCGGGTCCTGCGTCTCAGGTTCACCCGCGACGAGTTCGAAGACGCTCTCGTTCCCGGCCCGGCAAACGCGGTTGCCCATTTCCACATGCCCAGGGCCGCAGGGCACCGTCACGCCGAGCAGGTCGCGAGAGCGCTGCCCGGCATTCCGAGAGATCGGCGGCGACGGCGCTGAATTGGCCGATGCGGGCCGCCAATGCGCCCGCTCAGGGTTCCAGGAGCGGCATGGCGGCCGCGAGGTCATCCTTCAGGGTGTCGAGATCGTCGAACCCGACGTTGAAGCGCACCAGGCGGGCGTCGACGTCCCACCTGGACGCCGTGCGCGTGGGCGTGACGGGCAGGACGAGGCTCTCGAAGCCGCCCCAGCTGACGCCGATCCCGAAATGGCCAAGGCCGTCGACGAACCGGGTCACTGCGGCGTCGGAAGTCTCGCGGAAGAGAACGCCGAAGAGACCGGACGCGCCGGTGAAGTCGCGCCGCCAGAACTCGTGTCCCGGGCAGCTCTCGAACGCCGGGTGCAGCACGCGAAGCGTCCGGTCCTGCGCGCCGAGCCACCGCGCGACGTCCCGGCCGGCGCGGTCAACGTGTTCCATGCGCATTTTGAGCGTCCTGAGCCCGCGCAGCGACAGCAGGACCTCCTGCCCGCCGGGCTTGTCGCCGACGGTCATCACCGTCTTCCGAACGGCCTGGATGATGTCGCCGTTGCCGGTGACTGTCCCGATCATCGCGTCGGAATGCCCGCTCAGGTATTTCGAGCCGGACGCGACGACGACATCGACCCCGAGCGCCAGGGGCCGGCAGAAGATCGGCGTCGGCCATGTCGCGTCGATGACCGAGACCACGCCGGCCGCCCTGCAGGCCGCCGCCACGGCCGGAATGTCCGGCACCTCGAACGTGCCCGAGCCCGGCGCCTCGAACATCAGGGCGCAGGTGTTCGGCCGAAACTGCTCTGCGACGCCGGCGCCTGCCATCGCGTCGAAGAACGTGACCTCAACCCCTTGGCCGGAAAGCAGGGTTTCGCAAAAGGTCCGGGTGTTTCCGTATATGTTGTCCGCGACGAGAAGGTGGTCGCCCGACCTTGCCAGCGCCATCAGGGTGCAGGTGATCGCGGCCACGCCCGACGAGGTCAGGACGCACCGCTCGGCGTCGTCGAGAGCGCAGAGCGCCTCTTCCAGGGCATGAACCGCGCTGTTTCCGTAGCGGCCGTAGTAGATCGTGCCGCTCTGGTACCGTGCGTCGCGCGCGGCCTCGAATTCCGCCATCGTGTCGAACACCATGGTCGAGCCCGTCTCGAGAGGCATGTTGACGTTCCGGCCTTCCGTCTTCGCTGGCCGTCCCTTCTGCACAAGGATGTCGGAAATCCTGGAGCCCGGCATGCTCACCCCCTCAGATTACCGATGACAGGCGGGCGCAAACGTGTCAATTATCGAAATAGCCTTTCCATATAGCGGAACATGAAACCTTGCCTCCGGATCGCCCGAAACTGACTTCTTCCCATTGGGGCATCGGCATTGTCCGGACGTCGGACAACCGGATCACGCAGGTCGAAGGCCATCCTGGCGATCCTGACCCTTCGCCGCTCAACGGCAACATCCCCGGCGGACTTGGCGGTCGCGCCCGGATACTGAGGCCCGCCGTGCGGACGGGGTGGCTGGACGGTCGCCGTGGCGAACGGGGCCGCGACGCGTTCGTGGAGGTCGGCTGGGAGGAGGCCCTCGATCTTGTCGCGCGCGGGTTGGCGCGCGTCAGGGAGGAGCGCGGCAACGAGGGAATCTTCGGTGGCTCCTACGGCTGGGCAAGCGCAGGGCGATTCCATCATGCACAGAGCCAGCTCAAGAGGTTCCTGAACGCCATCGGCGGCTTTGTTCGCTCCGAGGGGAACTACAGCTACAACGCCGCGCTCGTAGCAATGCCGCATTTCGTGGGCGGCAGCTTTCGCGAGCACGTCGTCGAGGCGACACGCTGGCCGGTCATCGCCGAGCATTCGGACCTGGTCGTGCTGTTCGGCGGACTGGCAATGCGAAACCAGCAAATCTGCGACGGCGGTGCCTCGAAGCATCGGATGGCAGGCAATCTGAGGCTTTGCGCCGAGAAGGGCGTCCGGTTTGTCAATCTCAGCCCGCTGCGCACCGACGTCGATGCGTCGCTCGACGCCGAGTGGCTGGCCCCGAGGCCGGGGACGGACACGGCGGTCATGCTCGCGCTCGCCCACACCCTGGTGGAGGAGGGATTGCACGATCAGCCGTTTCTCGACCGCCACACCGTCGGGGCGGAACGATTCATCGGCTACCTCCGGGGCGCGGGCGACGGTACGCCGAAGTCCGCTGAGTGGGCGGCCGGACTCAGCGGCCTGGAGGCCGGCCGCATCCGCGCGCTTGCCCGAGAGATGGCGGCGGGGCGTACCATGATAGCCTGCGCCGCCGGCCTGCAGCGCGCCGACTGGGGGGAGCAAGCGCTCTGGGCCTGCGTGTCGCTTGCGGCCGTTCTTGGACAGGTCGGCCTGCCGGGGGGCGGCTATGCCGTCGGCTACGCGGTAAACGCCCATGTCGGCAACGTCGCGCGGCCCTTCCGCTGGGGAAGCCTGCCGCAGGGCGAAAACCCGGTCTCAGCGTTCATTCCCGTCGCCATGATCTCGGAAATGCTGCTGAAACCGGGCGCGCCGTACAGATACAACGGCCGGACGCTTGCGTTGCCCGATTGCGGCCTGGTCTGGTGGGCCGGAGGCAACCCCTTTCACCACCACCAGGACCTCAATCGCCTGCGCCGGGCGTTCCAGAAGCCCGAGACGGTCATCGTGAACGAAATCAACTGGACGGCCACCGCGCGGCACGCCGACATCGTGTTGCCCGTCGCCGCCCCGCAAGAGCGGACCGATTTCGGCGCTGGCCAGACCGACAACGTCCTCGTGCCGATGCCGAAGGCTGTCGAGCCGCCGGGACATGCACGCGTCGAGTACGAGATCTACGCCGACCTCGCGCGGCGGCTCGGCGTCGAGCGGGACTTCACCGAGGGGCGAGACGAAGAGGCCTGGCTGCGCAGGCTTTGGTCCGACACCCGAGCGGCTGCTGACGCGCATGGGACCCCCTTGCCGGACTGGGATGTCTTCATGGCCGGGGACATCATCGAGCTGCCAGACCCGTCGCCGACGCAGGTGTTCCTGTCCGAGTTTCGTGCGGACCCGTCGAAGCACCCGCGCGCGACACCCAGCGGGCGGATCGAGCTCTTTTCGGAAACGGTTGCCGGCTTCGGTCTTGGCGATTGCGCGGGGCATGCGACATGGAACGTCCCGCACGACCTGACCTCCCCCGCCGCGAAGACGTACCCTCTCGCGCTGGTCTCAGGCCAGCCCGGGACGCGGCTTCACAGCCAGTACGACAACGGCGCACTCAGCATGGCCGGAAAGGTCGGGGGACGCGAACCTGCATTGATCAACCCGGCCGACGCAGCGGAAAGACGAATCTCGGACGGCGATGTCGTCGAACTTTTCAACGACAGGGGGAGATGCCTTGCGGGAGCGCGCGTCACTTCCGACGTTGCGCCGGGCGTCGTCTTCCTTTGGACCGGCGCCTGGTACGATCCGGACTTCGACGAACCGGGCCATCGCGACAGGCATGGCAATCCCAACGTCCTGACCCATGACCTCCGCACGTCGGAATTCAGCCAGAGCCCGGCTGCGCATTCCGCTCTTGTCGACATCCGCCGCCTCGACGGGGTGCCGCCCCAGGTCAGGGCGCACGAGCCGCCGCGTTTCGGCGGCCATCCGGGCAAGCAGGTTCCTCGGGCATGAGCAAGGAAACCGGACATCGCGTCGATTCGACCCTTTCCAAGGGCCTCGCGATCCTGGAGCGACTGACAGGCATGAAGTCGGGCATCGGCGTTTCGGACCTTTCCCGCGAAATGGGCCTGACCAAGTCCAACACGTTCCGGCTCCTGCAGACCCTGACCGCGCTCGGATATGTCCGCCGCGAGCCGGACAGGAGCTACGCGGCCACGCTCAAGGCCTGGCAGGTCGGCCGCTCGGTGGTGGAGAACCTGAACCTGCGCACGGCGGCGTCCCCAATGATGCTGTTTCTGTCCGAAGAGACGAAGGAAACGATCTACCTGGCCGTCCGCGACGGGCTGAACGTGGTCTACATCGACAAGATCGAAAGCACGAAGCCCATCCGGACGTGGAATCCGATCGGCGGGGCGGCCCCGATCTACTGTGTGGGCACCGGCAAGGCGCTTCTCGCGGAGGACTACACGCTACTGCGGGATCAGGTGGTCGCCACGCTTGAGCCGTTCACGGACCGGACGATCACCGATGCCGCGGCGCTCGACAAGGACATGGCCGCGACCAGGCTGCGCGGCTACGGCATCGACACCGGCGAGTTTCGCCCGAACGTTCTGAGCTTCGGCGCGGCCATCCACCTGCCCAACGGCGAGGCGATCGGGGCGCTGGGCGTATCCGTGCCGGACATCAACCTGGGCAAGGGCGACAGCGAGCGAATCGGCGCGCTCGTGCGGCACGCCGCCTGCGCCGTGTCCGAGAATCTCGGTCGGCTCTAGCCGCAGGATTCGGGCCATTCGACCGGCCCGCCCCGCTCTGCCCAGGAGGAATAGCCCTCACGAAGGTGCGCCGCCTCGAAACCCATGTCCCGAAGCGTCGCGGCGGCCAGTGCCGAGCGCCCGCCGCTAGCGCAGTGAAGAACGTAGCGTTTCCCGTCCTGTCCGAAGACGTCCCTGTAGTACGGGCTGTCCGGGTCGACCCAGAACTCGACCATGCCGCGGGGCGCATGGACGCTGCCCGGAATGAAGCCGGTCCGTCGCCTTTCGCGCATGTCCCGAATGTCGACGATCACGACATCCGGATCATCGACCATCGCGATCAGTGCCGACGTCTCGATCTCCTCTATTCTCTTTCGTGCGGCAGCTACCATCTCGGCTGCCGTCCTCTTCAACCTAGCCATGATGTCGATTGCCCCGCGTGCCGACATTCGAAACGATTTTTCGCTATATTGACACGCAATCGGATAGGTCGCAAGGTTGATCCGCATCCACATTCTGCCCACCGGTGACCGCGATGGATCGCTCCGCCCCCATGTCCCTTTGGGACGCCACGTCCGAAGAGCCTGAAATCGAATCCGCCCCGGTTCCGGACCATGTCGTCGACGTCGCCATCGTGGGCGGCGGCTACACTGGCCTGTCCACGGCACTTCACTGCGCCGAAAGGGGACTGTCGGCGCATGTGCTGGAGGCAAGGCATGTCGGGTACGGAGGATCGGGCCGGAACGTGGGCCTCGTGAACGCCGCGGTCTGGCTGCCGCCCGCGAAGGTGCGCGAGAGACTCGGCCCTGATTACGGAGAGCGGTTTCTCCGCCGGTTCAGCGAAGCCCCGTCCCTTGTCTTCGACCTGATCGAAAGACACCAGATCCGTTGCGAGGTCACCCGGACCGGCACCATTCACGCGGCGCACGGGCCATCGGGCTGGGATGACCTGACGAGTCGCCACGCGGAGTGGCGGCGCCTTGGCGAGCCGGTCGACCTGCTTGGCCGTGAAGAGGTCTCGGAGATGGTCGGGACCAAGGCATTCCACGGCGGGCTCCTCGATCACCGCGCCGGCACGATCAATCCGATGGGCTACTGCCGCGGGCTTGCCCGCGTGGCTTCGGCAGCGGGCGCAAGGATCAGCACTGGCGTCCGGGTCAGGAAACTGGACCGCGAGGGCGGGATCTGGCGCGCGCGAACCAGCGCCGGAGACGTCCGTGCCAAGGCCATGGTCCTCGGCACCAATGCCTACACCGACGAGCTTTGGCCCGGCCTCAGGGACGTCTTCACGACGATCCACTACCTTCAATTCGCGACGGAGCCGCTTGGTCCGGTCGCGGACCATGTCCTGCCGGGCCGGCAAGGCGTATGGGACACAGGACCGATCATGTTCAATTTCCGGCGTGACGCCCGTGACCGGCTGCTCATCGGCACGATGGGGCGCGTGATCGGCTCAAAGGACAAGGGCCTCACTCGACGCTGGGCCGAAAGGCAGATCGCCCGAGTGTTCCCCGAGCTTGGGCGGGTCTCCTTCGACGAGGCGTGGCACGGCCAGATCGCGATGACGCCGGATCACCTGCCCCGCGTCCATCAGCTGGCGCCGCAGCTCTGGACGACAATCGGCTACAACGGCCGGGGCATCACCACGGGTACGCTGTTCGGGGGCGCGATTTCAGAACTCCTGACGGGAACGGACCCGGCAGACCTGCCGTTGCCCATGACCGACCCGTCGCGAGCGCCTCGCGCGCGCATAACGTCAAGGATCTACGATCTGACATTCACGGCAAACCAGTTGTGGAAGAGCCTGCGATGACATTCCGGCGCGGCGTCGATGCTTGCGGCGTGGCGGAGTGTCATCGCTCGAAGAGGTCCGGCCGCGTCGCAGTGGCAGCCGGTCGCCTCGGGCCGAACCGCGCCCGCTGAGGAAACGACGCATGTCCCGATATTCCGAGACCTATGCGGCCTGGCAGGCAGACCCGGAAGAGTTCTGGACCGAAGCTGCGCAGGACATCGATTGGTTCGCTCCGGCGGCGCGCGCCTTCGTTGCGGAGAGCGGCGTCTCCGGCCGCTGGTTCGAGGGCGCGATCTGCAACACCTGCCACAACTGCGTTGACCGTCACGTCGAGGCGGGGCACGGCAACCGGCTGGCCCTGATCCATGACAGCCCGGTGACGGACACTGTCGCCCACTTTACTTACGGAGAGCTCAAGGTCCGGGTCGGGGCCCTGGCAGCGGTCTTGCGCGGGCTTGGCGTTTGCAAGGGCGACCGCGTGGTCATCTACATGCCGATGGTACCCGAGGCGGTGTTCGCGATGCTGGCCTGCGCGCGGCTGGGAGCCATACACTCTGTCGTGTTCGGCGGCTTTGCGCCGCATGAGTTGGCCTCGAGGATCGATGACGCGACCCCCAAGGTGATTGTTTCCGCATCATGCGGGATCGAGCCGGGGCGGGTGATCCCCTACAAGCCCTTGCTGGACGAAGCCATCGCGATCGCGGCGCACGATCCCGAGAAATGCCTGATCCTGCAGCGGGAGGCGTTGGCCTGTGAACTGCGATGCGGGCGAGACGTGGACTACGCGGAGTCCGTTGACGCCGCGGTCGCAGAAGGAAAGACCACAGAGTGTGTTCCCGTCGCCGCGATCGATCCCTTGTACATCCTTTACACGTCCGGGACGACCGGCCAGCCAAAGGGTGTCGTGCGCGACACCGGCGGTCACATGGTCGCCCTGAAATGGACGATGGAGAACCACTACGGCGTCAAGCCCGGCGAGGTTTTCTGGGCCGCCTCGGACGTCGGTTGGGTCGTTGGCCACTCCTACATCTGCTACGGGCCGCTGCTGCACGGCGCGGCCACGGTGGTGTACGAGGGCAAGCCTGTCGGCACCCCTGACGCCGGCGCGTTCTGGAGGGTGATCCAGGATCACCGCGTGGTCGCGCTGTTCACCGCGCCCACTGCGTTCCGCGCGATCAGGAAGGAGGACCCGAACGGCGCCTTGATCGGGCGGCATGACCTCTCGAGGTTCCGCACACTCTTCCTTGCCGGCGAACGTTCCGACGCGGCGACGATCGAATGGGCGCAGGAAAGACTGCAACGCCCGGTGATCGACCACTGGTGGCAAACCGAAACCGGCTGGGCGATGTCCGGCAATCCGGTGGGGCTGGGAACCTTTCCCGTCAAGCCGGGGTCGCCCGGCAAGCCGATGCCGGGATACGACGTCCGGGTCCTCGACGACGACGGACACGAGGTCGCGCCTGGAACTCTAGGCAACATCGTGTGCAAGCTGCCCCTCCCGCCGTCAGGCTTTCCAACGCTTTGGCAGGCGCCGGAACGTTACATCTCGTCTTACCTGGCGGAGTTCCCGGGCTACTACGCCACATCCGACGCCGGCATCATCGATGACGACGGCTACGTTTTCATCATGGCTCGGACCGACGACATCATCAATGTCGCCGGACATCGCCTGTCGACGGGCGCCGTGGAAGAGGTCGTCGCAGGCCACCCGGATGTTGCGGAATGTGCCGTCGTCGGCATTGCGGACGACATGAGAGGGCAAGTGCCGATCGGCTTCTTCGTCTTGAACGACGGCGTTGCGCGCGACGAGGCGGAGATCGAACGCGAACTCGTTGCGGCCGTGCGTGCCCGGATCGGTGCCGTCGCCGCGTTCAGGTCGGCCATCCGGGTCCCGCACCTGCCGAAGACGCGATCCGGCAAGGTGCTGCGCGGGACAATGAGGAAGATCGCGGACCGCGAAGAATTCAAGACGCCTGCCGCGATCGATGACGCCGCGGTCCTGGAGGAGATCGCGAACGCACTGAAGGAGCGAGGCGTCCCCGAGGTGATGCGTTCTTGATTTGCCGCGCTCATTGGACGAAGTTGCGGAATGAGCGTGGCTCGAGCCGTCGCTGCGACCTTCGCGACAAGAACCCGAAGCTCAATGCGGAAAGCGATGACGGCCCGGGCATCCCGAGACTTGGACGCCGCCCAGGCATGCAGGTCGACCGCCGGCCGAATCAATTCGGACAGGCTCAGGCGTGCCCGCAACCAAATTCGAACTCACGCCGGAGAAGCTCTGCGGAAACCTCGCCCGCCCGGACGAGCGGACGCGACTTCGGCCATGCCACAAGATATCGCTGGGCGATGTGCGGCCTGACAAGCGAGCGGGTGCGCAGGACCCCGACCCTTTCCTTTTCCGCGACGGAACACTTGGGCAGAATGCAGCTCGCCAGGCCGCTCTCGACGTAGCTGCGAATCATCAGCAGCGAATTCGACTCGGCGGCAACGTTCAACGAGACCCGGTGCTTAGTGGCAAGCCGCTCCAGTTCGATCCGCATCGGATGGCCCTTCTCTACAGTGATCAACGGGTTCCTGACCGCCTTGCTGAAGGAGATCGGTTCCTGGACGGCCGCAGTGCCGGCATCCGCCGCCGAAACGAACACCATCGGTTCCGTCAGCAAGTGGCGCGAATTGACGCTCTTGAGCTGGTCGTGATCCGGCAGCACGCCGAGGTCGACGCGCGCATTCTCCAGGGCGGACTGCACGGCCCCGCTGTCCTGCGAGCTGACCCGCAACGCCACGTCCGGATACTCCCTCGACATCTGCTTCAGGAATCTAGGAAGGATGAGCTCGGCGACGGCGCTCGCAACCATCAGGGAGATTTCCCCTGTCACCGTATCGCGTTGCTCCTGGACGTCGCGAGTCGCAATGGCGGCGCGCTCAAGGATGGCCTTTGCATGCTCCACCATGACGGCGCCGCACTTCGTGACGCGGGTGCCGCGAGACGTTCGATGCAGGAGCTTCGTCTGCACGCTGTCCTCCAGTGCCTTGAGCTGCTGCGATAGGGCCGGTTGCGCGACTCCAACGCGTCGCGAGGCCTGAAGCAGGCTGCCTTCTTCCGCCACGGCAACAAGGTATCTCAACTGTTGGAGTTTCACGGAATTGTCTACATGACGTCCTATTATCGAAAACCCTTATAGCGGATCAATCTATTTTGTGAATTCCTTTGTGCGAGGGCAACGCCGATATTCGCTGCAGGAACAGGTCAACAAATCCAGAGGAGGTCGACCCATGACGAATTCAACGAACCGTCGCCGCATGCTGAAGGCGACGGCCGCGCTGGTGCTTGCCGCAACCGCCGTTCCCAGCGTGGCCCTTGCGGCACGCAGCCTGCGCTGGGGGTCTTCCAGCCTCGGCTCGTCCGGCTACACCATCCTGGAAGCGCTTTCCAACGTCACCAGCAAGTACACCGACCTGAAGGGCGCCGTACAGGCCACTGCCGACACGACGGAAAACTTCGTCCTCATGCACCGGGACGAGCTCGACATCGCCCATACCACGTCGCTCGACTGGGTGAACGCCAAGGCCGGCGCCAAGCCTTTTCCTGGCGTGATCGAGGCCAACCAGCTGCTGTCCTACGTTCAGTGGAAATGGCCGATCCTGGTCAAGGAAAGCTCGGACATAATGACCTGGGAAGACTTGCGGGGACGCACCTATTCGCCGTCGAAGCCGGGAAGCGGCGCGGCGACCGCGTCCAAGGTCCTGTTCGAGGCCGCGGGCATGACCGATGACATCAAGTATGTCTACGGTGCTTGGGGCGAGGTCTACGACAATTTCGGGCTCGGACAGGTCGACGCCGTCTACGGGATCTTCACAAACGGCTTCCCGGCCGGCGTGGTCGCCAAGGCCGAGGCCGCCAACAAGCTGCGGCCGATTGAGTTCCCGCTGGAAGTTCTGCAGGCCGCAAACGCGGCGAACGCAGGCATCCTGGTCAGCGAACTGACGCCCGAGACCTGGCCCAGCCTCGACAGGGCGATCAACGTGCCGGCGCTGGCGGGCATCCTGGGGGCCGATACCATCGTCACGGCAGAAGAAGGCTATGCCATCACCAAGGCCGTGCTTGACAACGCAGAGGAAGTTCGCGGGTTCGGCAAGGCCCTTGGCGGCGTATCGCCGGAAAGCGCGGTCGGCGGCCTGCTCGTCGGTCACCCGGTCAACGAAGGCGCGGCACAGTACTACAAGGAAATGGGCATCTGGCGGGACGACCTCACCATCGCCATGAGCTAGGCCACGGACGGCGGCCGGGGGTCGGCGAACATGTCAGACGCGGACAGGAACTGGCTTCCGGCGGAGACTGAAAGGAGCGCCACGGGACGCGTCACCTTCGGCGGCTGGCTCCTGCTGGCCGTCGTGCTCCTCATGGTGGCCAGCCACATCGCGCAGCTGTGGCTGCTCGTCATCCCCTCGGGCCAGTTCAAGGCCCTGCATCTCGGCTTCGGCCTGGTCGTCGTGTTCCTGATGACCGCGGCGACGACGACAAGGACGTGGCTTCGGTGGACCGTCCGGGTCATGGCAGTCGCGGCGCTGCTGTGCTTCCTCTACGTGTTCGCGTCATTCGACGCCCTGATCGAAGACAGGATGTTCGGTCCTAACCGGAACGACATCGTCGTCGGATGCACGCTCTTGGTGCTGGCCTTCGCGGCGGCGGCGCTCAGCTGGGGCTGGATCATTCCGTTGATTGCGTTCGTCGCGCTGGTCTACGGGCTGTTCGGCTACGTGTTCGACAGTCACCTGTTCTATCACAGCGGCATCACATTTCCCCGGCTGATCTCTTATACGTCCATCCCGTTCTTCCAGGGGCTGCTGGGGGGAATGACCGGCTTCTCCGGTTCGCTCATCTTCGTCTTCATGATCTTCGCCGGGCTGCTCAAGTCCACCGGCGGCATCGATTTCATCCTCACCATCTCCAGCCGCCTGAGCGGAAGATCCGCCGGTGGCCCGGCCAAGGTCGCGGTCCTTGGATCAGGCATGATGGGCATGATCTCGGGCAGCACCGTGGCAAACGTGGCCTCGACGGGAGCGATCACCATTCCGCTGATGAAGAGGAACGGGTTCCGGCCGGAGCAGGCCGGCGCCGTCGAGGCCGTGGCGTCCACCGGCGGCCAGTTCATGCCGCCAATCATGGGGCTGACGGCGTTCCTGATCGTCGGCATGACCGGGATCTCTTACCCAGCAGTGATGGCCGCGGCGCTGCTGCCAGCGCTGATCTACTACGGGAACCTCCTTGTGGCCGTGCATTTCGCGGCTGTCAGCACCGGCCTTCGCGGCATCCAGGCCGACGGCGAGGCGGCGGCCCGGCTGCGCATAGGCGCGGAAGTTCGCCAGTACGCCCACCTGATCGTCGCATTGGTCATCCTGATCTATCTCCTGACGATCAACGTGCCGCCCGCCCATGCCGGAATCGCCGCCTCGGCCTTCATCGCGGTGACCGAGCTCGGCAAGCAGCTCTGGCTGCACCGCTGCGACCCGGTGGACGGCATTCGCGCAACCGTCCGGCGCGTGCTCGCCGGGTTCCATGACGGCGTGCGGAACGGCGCGCAGATCGCGGTGGTCATCGCGGTGATCGGCATCATCGTGGACATGCTCACGGTCACGGGATTCGCGCAGAAGCTGTCGAACATGATCCTCACGCTGGCCGACAGCAGCCTTTGGGTCCTCCTGCTGCTCGCCGCGCTCTCCTGCCTAGTCTTTGGGCTGGGCATGCCGACGCCTGCCGCCTATTCCATCGTCGCGGTCCTCGGAGCTCCCGCGCTTGTCGGCTTTGGCATCGACCTCCTGGCCGCGCACATGTTCGTCTTCTTCTACGCCAACATGTCGGCCATCACGCCGCCCGTGGCGCTTGCGGCGCTGGTCGGGTCGAAGATCGCCGGCGGCGACTATTTCCGCACGGCCCTCAACGCCACGCGGCTGGGACTGCCGGGCTTCATCCTGCCGGTCCTGTTCATCGTTTCGCCGGAGCTGCTGATGCTCGAAGGAGGCTGGCTGGAGCGCGGCTTCGTGTTCGTCGTCGTGATGGTGCTGTTCGTGGCGCTGAACGCCGGCCTCTCCGGATCGGCCTTTGCCGCCGGCATGCCGCTGGCCACGCGTGCGGCTTTGATTGTCGCTGCGGGGCTGATGGCCTGGCCCATGGTGACAACGCGCCTCGTCGGCGTTGCGCTGGCGGCCGCGGCGTTTGCGGTGGAGTTTCGCCGGGCGGCCTCCGATTCAGACGCCTTCGCGACAACTTGAGGGAGCGAGCAAGATGAGATTCACGATGCTTGGCAGCGGCACGCCTGCCCCTTCGCTCAAGCGCCTCTGCTCCGGATACGTCGCCGAAGTCGGCGACGACCTGATCGTCTTCGATCACGGCGCCGGCGTTCATCACCGGTTCATCGAGGGGGGATACCGCGCGCGCGACGTCACGCATTTCTTCGCGACCCACTATCACTATGACCACATCGCCGACTTCCCGCGGCTCGCGCTGACCAGATGGGATCACGGCCCCGCAGCCCAGGCCCCGTTGAAGGTGTTCGGGCCGGAGCCGCTCGATCACGTCATGGACGCGTTCTTCGGACCGAGGGGCGCCTTCTCGATGGACATCGAGTCGCGCTGCACCAGCAAGGCCTCGCTCGGGGTCTACAAGACGCGTGGGGGCACGCCGCCACGCCCGTGTCCGGCCTTCGACCGGCAGGAGGTCGCCCCGGGCGACGTCATCGAGGGCACGGGCTGGACCATAAGGGTCGGACCGGCGCGCCATGTCGGCAAGCCGCTGAACGCGCTGTCCTACCGTTTCGAGACCGAGGCGGGCACGATCGTCTATGGCGGCGACTCGGGCGGCATTCACGTACCACTGGCGGAATTCGCGAGTGGCGCGGACGTGCTGATCGCCATGAACCACTTCCTGTCAGGCCACGAGCCGTCCGAGGAATACCGCATGGCATCGGGATCACACCTCGACAATGCCGAGATCGCGAAACGCGCAGGGGTCGGCATGCTCGTCCTGACCCACCTGCAGCCCGACCTTGACAGGTTCGGGATCAAGGAGGCGATGATCGAGGAAATGTCCCAAATCTATTCCGGGCCGATCATTGTGGGCGAAGACCTGATGGAAATCCCGATCAGGACGGCGCGACTTGGCGCCGCGGACTGAACCCGGGAACCGGCCGGGAAAGGTCTCATGTCGCCAGAGGAAGCCCGTCGTTGTTCCGACGGCGATGCACGCGCGCATGCCGTCAAGGCCCCCGAACCGGCACGACGCGACCGCGAAGTCCATCATGTCCCGCAGGAGCCAATGCCGACCCGCACCGGAACTGCCGGGCTGCCCAGGCCGTGCCGCATCACCCGACGCCGGACAGGGTCGCGCCATGGCGCAGGCGAAGCGCCCGCAGCGTCCGCTGCCGGGCACGCACCGGCGGCTGTGCTGTCGATGGAGCCGGAACGCGGGCCGTCTCCCCGCAAGAGCCGCTCTCGGTCCGCGTTGGCCACAGACCCGACGTTCCGCCGCCTGCGGCGCGATGGGACAAGGCCCGGATCCCCTGCGTCACGGCACTCGTGATACGGACAGCCTGCGCGCGTGCCGGCAGGACGGCCACGCCGAAGGAGGGCGAGACAAACTTCCCGGTGCCGGAGGCGCGGCGCAGCCGCGATCCTGGCCACCGGAGCGCAGCCAGGGCCGTCAAGGACGCGGTGGTTGCACGGCCCTGCGACAGTGACGTCGACACCGGCCGCCGCAGAAAGCTCCAAGGTCAAGCTCGATGCCGTCCCGGGTCTGGGCGGGTCATTGATCGTAGCCCTGCCTGGCCTCGCGGCGTCGGGTGCCGTGCGCGTTGCAGGCGGTTCCGCCATGCGCGTCCGACACGGGCTTCGAGCGAAACCGGACGGTCGATCACCAGTAGTCCGGGCGGTGGAACGCATCGACGCAGCGAGACGGACCCGCCAGCGGCTTGAACTCCCGATCGGTCAAGGACTGGCCAAGCCACCCCTTCGGATGCTTCAGCTTGAACGGCGCCCGGGCGAACCCTTCGGTGATGGGCCGGAATCCCACCTTGGAATAGTAGTTCGGATCGCCGTAGGTCACCGCGACGTCGACGCCGCACTTCCGCAGGCTGGCGAGGCCGTGGGTCAATAGCCTTTGCCCGATTCCCCTGCGCTGGCGGTCGGTCGCTACTCCGACCGGGCCCAGCACGAAGACGATCCGGTCGTCCTCTTCGTAGGTCAGCCGAGAGAAGATGATCGCGCCGACCAGGGACCGCTTCTCGCGTGCGGTGAAGACATGGACATCGGCATCCGCCGTCGTCTCCAGGAGCTTGCGCGTCAAGTCGCGGATCAACGCGCCTTCCTCCGCGCCCTCCGATGCGGCAAACGTCGCGGCGAGCAGGTCGATGATCCCCTCTTCCTGTCCCTTGAACCCGTTCGACATCTCCATGTCACTCTCCGTTCCTTGACACGCACGGGCGCGCCTGCCCCTTGCCCCGCTGCCTCCAGCCCGACGCGCCGGCCCGGCCGGCGCGAGGTCCGGAATCCTCACGCGCCCTGCAATCCCTGCGACGGCCCCATGCGGCGTCACCCTCGGCATGTTGCAGCCGCCTCACGGCGCCGCGCTGCCGCCGATCAGGGACGCCGCTGCCAGGTGCAGGCGCCGCCCGGGATCCGCCAGGTCCGTGACGACGTCGAAATGGTTCCGGTCCTCGACCTCCAGGCTCGTCACTGCATGGCCCGCGTCCTGCAGCCTCCCGGCAAAGTCCCGACTCTGGCGCTTGAACTCGTCCGTTTCCTGTCCGCCCCAAGTGACCAGGAACCTGGCCTCCTCGGGAAACTTCATGCCCAGCGGCGAGTTCCGGCGGGCCGCCGCGGCATCGAGCCGGAGCCACTCGTTCGGCTTGCAATGGCGCACCGGCTCCAGGTCGTAGAGCCCGCTTGCCAGCACCCCGCCTTTCAGGACGTCGCCCGGCACGCCGGGGAACGCGCTCCAGTCCGTGGCCAGCGCCATCGCGGCCAGCTGCGCGCCGGCGGACGAGCCGGAGACGAACAGCCGCGCCGGGTCGCCGCCATGCCGGGCGATGTTCCCGTGAATCCAGGCAACGGCGCGGCGGCACTGCGCGACGATCACGTCAAGGCTGACCTTGGGGGCAAGGCTGTATTCGACGACCGCCGCGCCGATCCCGCGACCGGCGAGCGCCTTCGCCATGAAGGCGCTGTCGGTCCGCCCGAGCAGCCGCCAGTAGCCGCCGTGCAGGAAGACCAGGACTGGACTGCCGGATCCTGCCGGAAAGTAGTCGATGCGCTCGTCCTCCGAAGGCCCGTAGGCCAGGTCGCGGATCACTTCGCAATCGGCCAGGCATTCCGCGCTGAGTGCGCGGTAGCGCGCGATCTCGGCTTCAAAGTCCGGTACCGAGGCACGGGCGTCGTACTGGCGCTCCAGCTCTTCCCGATCGAGGTTCCTCCATCCGTCCCGCATGGTCACACGCCCAGGTAGGTCTCGGCGAAATCCGGCACCGTGCGCATGGCGTCCATGTCACCCGCCCAGGCAACCCTTCCCTTGATCAGCACCGTCGCGTGATCGGCGACATTTGCCATCTCGTCGAGGTTCTTGTCGATCACGAGAGTCGTCTGGCCCTGCGCCTTCAGGGCGCCGAGAGTCTTCCAGATGCCCTTGCGGATCATCGGCGCGAGACCTTCGGTCGCCTCGTCCAGGATCAGCACCTTCGGGTTCGTCATCAGCGCGCGCCCGATGGCAAGCATCTGCTGTTCGCCGCCCGAGAGCGAGTTCCCCAGCTGGTCGGTCCGCTCCCTCAGGCGCGGAAAGTGATCAAGCACAAGGTCAAGCGTCCAAAGCCCGAGGCCCGATCGGTTGCTGGCGGTGCAGATCAGGTTTTCGCGCACGGTCAAGGTCGGGAAGACCTGTCGGCCCTCGGGCACCAGCGCGATTCCCGCCTGGCCGATCTGGTAGGGCTTGAGCGCCGTGATGTCGCGGCCGGCAAGCCGCACCGAACCCGAGCTGGCGGGCGTCAGACCGCTGATCGCCCGAACGGTCGTGGTCTTGCCCATGCCGTTGCGGCCCATCATCGCGCCAACCTGGCCTTCGCCCAGTTCCAGGTCTATCCCGAAGAGGACCTTGGAACTGCCATAGCCTGCCTCGATGCCCTCGACCTGCAGCATCAGCCCGCCTCCCCGTGGAGCTCGTGATCGCCAAGATAGGCCTCCTGCACGTCCGTGTTCACCCGGATTCTCGCCGGCGTGTCCGAGGCGATTATCTTGCCGTAGACCAGGACCGAGACCTTGTCGGCAAGGCCGAAGACCACGTCCATGTCATGCTCCACCAGCAGCATGGTGACCGAGTCGCGCAGGTCTTCCAGCAAGTCCATGATGCGGCGGCTCTCCTCAACGCCCATGCCGGCCGTCGGTTCGTCCAGGAGCAGCAGCTTGGGCCTTGCGGCGAGCGCCATCGCGATCTCGACCTGCCGCTTCTGTCCGTGGGCAAGGTTGCCGGTCAGCGCGTCGGCCTGGTCGACAAGCCCGACGCGGGCCAGGGTTGCTTCGGCAGCCTCCTGTTCGGCGCGGTCGGTGGCCGCCAGGCGAAAGAGGCTTCGGGCCTGCCCCGCGACCGACTGCAGCACGAGACAGACGTTCTCTCGCACCGTCATTTCGGGAAACACCGAGGTGATCTGGAAGCTGCGCACAAGCCCAGCGTGGGGCCTCAGGTGCGTGGGGATCGCCTGTAGATCCTGCCCGTCAAATGTGATGGTGCCGCTCGAGGGCTGCAGATAGCCCGAAAGCAGCGCGATCAACGTGGTCTTGCCGGCGCCGTTGGGGCCGATCAGCGCATGAATCGTGCCGCGTTCGACCGTCAGCGAGACGTCGTCAGCGGCCTTGAGCGCACCGAACGACTTGCAAAGGTTGCGGATCTCCAGCATCGTTCAGCCCCCTCTACGGAAGATCAGGCCGTAAAGGCCCGTCTTGGCGTAGAGAACCACCAGGATCAGGATCGGCCCGAAGACGAAGCGCCAGTGCTCTGACAGGAGCCCAAGCCCCAGCCCGCGCAGGATCAGTGGCAGGAACTCCTCCAGCAGAAGGAACAGGAAGGTGCCCAGCACCGGCCCGACCAGCGTGCCCATGCCGCCGAGGATGACCACGATCATCAGGTCTCCCGAACGGGTCCAATGCGTCAGCGCCGGACTGACGAACTCGGTATGGTTCGCCGAAAGCGCCCCGGCCAGCCCGGCGCCGACGCCCGCGATCACGAACACCTGCAGCTTGGCCCAGTAGGCGTTGATCCCGATCGAGGACAGGCGGTCCTGGTTCTGCTTGATGGCGGCCAGCGTGCGCCCGAACTTCGAGCGCACCAGCCAGGTGCAGAACCAGAAGAACAGGACGAACCAAGCAAGGCAGAAGTAGTAGAAGCTCATCCGGTCGTTCAGGTCCAGCAGGGGCAGCCTGTTGCGCCCTTCGAACATCATCATGCCGTCGTCGCCGCCATACTGTTCGAGCGAGACGAAGAGGAAGAACAGCATCTGCCCGAAGCTGAGCGTGATCATGATGAAGTAGACGCCTCGGGTCCGGAGCGACAGGGCGCCGACGACCAGCGCGGCCAGCGCCGACAGCGCCAGCGCCAGCGGGATCGCCACGAGGCCGGACAGCGTTCCGGGCAGGCCAATGAACGTGGTCCCATCGTAGGCGTGAAATGACAAGATGCCGACCGTGTAGGCGCCGACCCCCAGAAACGCGGCATGGCCGAAGGACACGAGCCCCGTGTAGCCGATCAGCAGGTCGAGGCTGACGGCCGCGATGGCAAAGACCACAAGCCGTGTCGCGGTTGAGATCAGGTAGGACGATCCAGTCGCCTGCAACACGAGTGGCAGGACCAGAAGCGCCGCAAGGCAGGCAAGCAGGAATGGCAGGTGGTGGGTGTATCGCACGTCAGACGCTCCGCGCCACCGGGAACAACCCCGTCGGCCTGAAGACGAGGACCACCACCATCAGGAGATAGATCGACATCGACGACAGGCCTGCCGAAATCCCGCTCGCCGTGGCAGGGTCCAGGAACCGGCCAAGGATGTCGGGCACGAAGGCGCGGCCCATCGTGTCGACCACACCGACCGTGACCGCGCCCATCATGGCGCCGCGGATTGACCCGATGCCGCCAATCACGACGCACACGAAGCAGAGGATCAGGAGGTTCTCGCCCATGCCGACCTCGACGGATGTCAGCGGCCCGGCCAGCGCGCCCGCGAACCCCGCGAACATCGCGCCGACGACGAAGATCAGCGTGTTGAGGCGGTCGATGTTGACCCCGAGCTGCTCAATGGTCTCGCGGTTCGTCGTGCCGGCACGGATCTGCATGCCGACGCGCGTGCGCGCGATGATCAGCCAAAGCGCCAGAGCCACTGCCAGCCCCGCGGCGATGATCGCGACACGATAGAGAGGATAGGTCACGCCGCCGGGCAACGTCACCGTCCCAGACAGCGACTCCGGCACGTCCATGAACAGCGGCACGCGTCCGAAAAGCATCGTCGTGCCCTCGTTGATGAACAGGATCAGCGCAAATGTCGCCAGGACCTGGTCCAGGTGATCCCTTGCATGAAGCCGACGAATGATGACGACCTCGATCACCCAGGCCGCGCATGCTACGACCGGAAGGCTCAGGATCAGCGCCAGCAGGAACGAGCCGGTCGCGCCGCCGATCAACGCCATCGCGTAGGCGCCGATCATGAAGAGCGAGCCGTGCGCCAGGTTGATGATGTTCATGAAGCCGAACACCAGAGTCAGCCCGGCCGAGACCAGGAAGAGGAACATGCCCAGTTGGACACCGTTGAGCAGTTGCTCGAGGAAAAGCTGCGACATCACGTCCTGACTGTGCTTCCGGGCCGCCGGACCAGGCGCCTCGATATGCCGGCGCGCCCGCGAGGGCGCGCCGGCTTGTCCTTCCTCCCGGAGCCTCCCTAGTTGAGGGCGCACTCCGCAGCGTAGGCGTCAGCGTGATTCTCGGCGATGACGCCCGCGGTCTCGTTCACGAACTCCCCGTCACGCTCGACGACGACCCGGGCGTACCAGTTCTGGATCGGGTGGTTGTTCGTGTTGAACGCGAACGCGCCGCGAACGGAGTCGAAGTCGGCCGCCTTCAGCGCGGCCCTGAAGCCGTCCATGTCGGCGGTGACCTTGCCGCCCGTCTTCATGAGCGCGCTGGCGATCAGCTTGGCGGTGTCATAGCCTTGACTGGCGTAAACCGTGGGCGACCGGCCGTATTCCGCCTCGAAACCGGCGAGGAAGGCCCGGTTGGCGTCGTTGTCGAGATCGTGGTTCCAGTGCGACGAGCTGGACACGCCAACCATGGACTCGCCCACGGCACGCAGGATGTTGATGTCCGAAGACGGCGCCGCCAGCACCATCGGCACCTCCTCGTTCATGCCCGCCTGATCGTACTGCTTGGCGAAGTTGATGCCCATCCCGCCAGGCAGGAACTGGAAGACCATCTCGGGTTCGGCCGCGCGGATTCTTGCAATCTCGGCCGCGTAGTCGGTCTGGCCAAGCTGGGTGTAGACCTCGCCGACGATCTCGCCCTCGAAATAGCGCTTGAACCCGGCGATTGCGTCCTTGCCGGCCTGGTAGTTCGGGGCCAGCACGAAGGCGTTGCCGTAGCCCTGCGCCGACGCGTTCAGGCCCGCGCTTTCGTGCAGGGAGTCGTTCTGCCACGCGACGGCGAAGTAGTTCTCGTGGCAGTTCCTGCCCGCGAACTGCGAGGGAGCCGAATTCGGCGTGACGTAGAACCGACCGGCGCGCAGCGTCAGGGGCGCGACCACCGGCGAGATGTTCGAGAAGATCACGCCGGTCATGATCTCGACCTCGTCGCGCTCGAGGAAGCGCTCTGCGATCGCCCGACCGTTCTCCGGCTTCAGGCCGTCGTCCTCGACCAGGACCTCGACCTTGACGCCTCCGAGCATGCCGCCCTCTTCGGCAATGGCCAGCATGAAACCGTCACGCACGTCCTGGCCCAGGTATCCCGCCGGACCTGAAAGCGTCGTGATCATGCCGATCTTCACCTCCTCCGCCAGCGCCGCCGCGCAGGTCACGGTTAGAAGAAGTCCGGCCAGTGCATTGATTTTCATGAGTTTCATGTCGTTCTCCCAGTTGTTTCACTTCAAGTTTCGCAGACCGCCAGCCCGGCGCGAGCCCTTGCGTTCCACAAGCGTCCCGAGACCGATGCACTGTCTAGAGCTTCACCCAGCCCTGGGGTGGCTCCTTGCCCGGATGCACTGTCCCGCAGTTCGGGCAGGTGCGGCGGTCCTCGGCGGCGTAGAAGCTCTCGTAGACGGGCGGCAGATCCTCCACGATGGACTGAAGCTGCAGCTCGGCGCGGTGCACCCTTGTGCCGCATTCAAAGCAATACCACTCGATCGCGTCAAGCTGGCCCGGCTGTCGCTTCGGTTCGATCACCAGGCCGACCGAGCCCTCTTGCGGCCGCTGCGGCGAATGCCGGACATGCGGCGGAAGCAGGAACACGTCGCCCTGCCTGATCGGGACGTCGTAGAATTCCTCGCCGTCGTAGAGCTTGAGCACCATGTCGCCCTCAAGCTGGTAGAAAAACTCCTCGACCGGGTCGTCGTGGTAGTCGGTGCGCTTGTTCGGGCCGCCCACGACCGTCACCATCATGTCGCTGTTCTCGAACACCATCTTGTTGCCGACCGGCGGTTTCAGCTGATGGCGATGCTCGTCGATCCAATCCTTGAAGTTGAAGGCGCCCAGTCTGGCCATGCCGTCCTCCTCTTTGGGTGGACAGCCACCATAACCGCAAAGGATTCTTCTGCATGTAGCTATCGCAAATTGATATATCGGGCAACGCCCTACGGCCTGAGACCGCTGGTCTCGAACGCGGCGCGCACCGCGGCTCTCTCCTCCGCGGTCAATTCCAGCATCGGCGGACGGACACGCCCGCCGACCTGGCCCAAAAGCTCCTGCCAGCACTTGCCGAAGGCAGTGGGCTTTCCGGGCGGCCTGCTGCGCCTGATCGCGTCTCGAACCGGGTCAAGGCTGTCGCGCACCTTGCGCGCCTCGGCGAACCTTCCGGCAAAGGCGAGTTCGGTATAGTCATGCATCCTCCTGTCGTTCGCCGATTGCAGCAGGTAGGGCGGCGAGGAACAGAGATACAGCCGCCAGCCCAGATCCTCGATGTTGTCCAGCCAGTCGTCTTCCAGCGAGGTCGAAACCAGGATCCTGTCGCCCACCATGCGAGTCAGACGCACGTACATCTCGCGCGGCACCGAGTACTTGATCGCGACGATATTGGGCAGCTCGGCGATCCGTGCGCATTCCTCGGGCTGCATGAGGTAGCCGCTGTCAGGATGGCTCCACATGGCGATGCCGATGTCCAGCACGTCGCAGAACCGCTTGTAGTACTGGTACAGCAGTTCGCCCCGGTCATGACAGAAGCTCAGCATGGGCGCATGCACCACAACGTAGTCGGCGTCGCACGCCTCCGCGTGGCGCCCGAGTTCCAGCGCGGTGTCCATGTTCTGGTCCGAGATTGACATGATCGTGCCGGCCCTGCCCGCGCATTCCTCCGCGGCGATCGTCATGTTGCGCTTGCGCTCTTCCAGCGACATGGACCAAAACTCGCCCTGCTTGCCCGCAACGAACAGGCCCTTTATCTCCAGGGCGTCGATCCAGTGGCGAATGTTCGAGCGCAGCCCCGCCTCGTCCAGCGCGAGGTCGGCGTCGAACGGGTTCAGGGCGGCCGCCCAGATGCCCCGCATGTTCTCGCGGGCATGTTCCTTGGCCTCGTGCTTGGCGTATTTCATGGCGCTGCTCCGCATCGTTGCGACGCGCCCAAGAGGGCGCATGTGTCCGCCCCATCCAATCCGAATTGGCGGAACTGGCTATCAAAAAAAAGCATACCAAAGCATGTGCAGTTCAGGATATCTGAATTCCGCAAGGGAGCACACTCATGAGAATCGCCATCATCGGAACCGGCGCGGTCGCCAGCTACGTTCGAGAGGCGCTTTCCGCAACCCCGCACGTGATCAAGGCGGTCCTGGTGCGCCCGGAACGTGTCCCGGAGGCGCCCGGGCGATTCGTCGGGTCCGTCGCCACGCTGCCGGACGGGCTGGAGGCAGTCGTCGACTGCGCCGGCCACAGCGCATTGCGCGAACATGGACCCATGGTCCTGGAACGCGGGCTGGACCTGGTTTCGGTGTCCGTTGGCGCTCTGGCCGACGCCGACCTGTCGGCTGCGCTCGAGGCGTCCGCCTTGCGGGGAAACGCCCGCCTGCACCTGGCTAGCGGCGCGGTCGGCGCGCTGGATTGCCTGCAGTCCGCGCGTGTCGGCACGCTGGACAAGGTCACCTATGTCGGACGCAAGCCCCCAAATGGCTGGAAAGGCTCTCCCGCCGAAAGCGTGACGAACCTTGACGCGTTGCAAAGCGGGGCGGTGACGCATTTCGTCGGCTCCGCCCGTGACGCCGCCCTGCAGTATCCAAGGAACGCCAATGTCGCCGCCGCCGTCGCGCTCGCCGGCGTCGGGTTCGACAGCACCGAGGTCAGGTTGATCGCCGATGCGGACATCGTCGAGAACGTCCACGAAATCCGGGCCCGAGGCGACTTTGGCGCGTTTCAGTTCCGCGTCAGCGGCAAGTCCCTGCCGAACAATCCGCGCAGTTCCGCGCTTGCAGCGATGAGCGTGATCGCAAAGCTTGACCAGATGTCACGCCGGATCGTGCCGTGACCGCCAGGCACTCCCGCATTCTCGATCGCGCGCTGACTCGCCTGAAACTGCGCCAGCTTCGCCTGCTCGTCGCCGTGGGCACCCACGGCAACATCCAGAACGCCGCGCGCGAACTGGGCATTTCCCAGCCTGCCGCCACCAAGATGATCCAGGACCTTGAACTGGATTTCGAGGTCACGCTGTTCAGCAGAACCAATCGCGGCGCGATCCCGACCGTCTTCGGCGAGACCCTCATTCGCCATGGCAAGCTCATCTTCGCGCAGGTATCCTATGCCGCCCAGGAGCTGGACGACCTGAGCGAGGGAAATTCCGGCCGCGTGGTCATCGGCACCTTGCTGGCCGCTTCCACCAGCCTCCTGCCGGCCGCGATCGACCGCCTTCTGACCAGCCGGCCCAAGGTGGCAATAAAGATCAGCGAAGGCACAAACGAGGTGCTGATCCCCTCGCTCCTCTCCGGCAAGATCGACATGGTCGTCGGGCGCCTGTCCACGCTTCGCTACCGCGAGAGAATCACGCGGGAGAAGCTCATCGAGGACCGGATCGTTGCGGTCGTCGGTCCGGAGCACCCGCTGGCGGGCAAGCCGGACGTGTCCTTCGAGCAGATCCGGCCCTACGGCTGGCTCCTGCCGCCCCTTGAGACGACGCTGCGCCGACAGGTGGACCAGTTCTTCGTCAATCAGCGGCACTATGCACCGCCGCGCGCGATCGAGTCGGTTTCCTACCTGGCCAACAGGGCACTTCTGCAATCGCGCGACCTGATCTGCCTTATGCCGGAGGAGGTCACGGCGCAGGACGTCGGCAACGGGAACCTGGCCCGGCTAGACTGGACCGTGCCCTTTGGCCGCGGGCCGATCGGCATTTCGCTTCGCGCCGACGACAGCCTGTCTCCGGCGGCACGCGCGTTCAAGGCGGCGCTGCACCAGGTGGCAGCCGAGCGCGCGGCCTGATATTCCTCGAATTGATATCAGTATCACCTCAATTCACTTGAAGCCACGGTCCGCTTCGCGTGATCTGGATCGGCGGACGCAGGAGGCCCGCCGATGTATCCGGACCTGAGGCTCTTCATTGACGGACAATGGCGCAAGACCGCGGACGATCTGGCCGTGGTCAACCCGGCTACCGAAGAAGTGCTAGGCCACCTCCCATGCGCCGGACGATCCGATCTCGACGACGCGCTCGATGCTGCCGTGAACGGATTCCGGATCTGGAGCCGTACGCCACCCCGTGAACGGGCCAACCTCCTAAGGCACGCGGCGGCACTGATGCGGGAACGCCAGGAGGAGATCGCCCGGACCATAACCTTGGAGCACGGCAAGCCCCTTCCTCAAGCCCGCCTTGAGGTGATCCGCGGTGCAGAGTTCTTCGAATGGGATGCCGGGGAGGTCATGCGGACCTATGGCCGCGTGATCCCCGCGCCGACTGGGCACAAGCTCTCCGTGCATCGCCAGCCGATCGGCGTGGTCGCCGCATTCTCCCCGTGGAACTTCCCGATGAGCCAGCCTGCACGCAAGATTGCTGGCGCGCTGGCCTCGGGCTGCTCGATCATCATCAAGGCGGCCGAGGAAACCCCGGCCGGCGCCATCCACATCGCACGCGCCTTCCAGGACGCGGGCCTGCCGCCGGGCGTGCTCAACCTCGTCTTCGGCACGCCTGCGGACATCTCAGAATACCTGATCCCGCAGGATCCGGTGCGGCTGGTGGCCTTCACCGGCTCCACCAGGGTCGGGCGGCACCTGACCGGCCTCGCGGCGCAGAACGACACGCGCGTCCTGATGGAACTGGGCGGCCACGCCCCGGTGATCGTGTGCGAGGACACGGACGTCGAGGCTGCAGCCGTCTCGGGCGCGATCCGCAAGATGCGCAATGCCGGGCAGGTCTGCACGTCGCCCACGCGCTTCTTCATCCATGACAGCATCTTTGACGCCTTCGCCGAGGCCTTCGTCTCGCGTGCCAGGGCGACGGTGGTCGGCAACGGGATGGACGCCGGCGTGGAGATGGGCCCCACCGCCAACGACCGCCGCGTTCCCGCCCTTGCCGCGCTGGTGGAGGACGCGTGCGACAAGGGCGCGTCCGTGGCGACTGGAGGCGCCCGGCTGGGCACCAAGGGTTACTTCTTTCAGCCCACGGTCCTGCTGAACGTGCACGAGACCGCCCGGATCATGCATGAGGAGCCGTTTGGCCCCGTGGCGGTACTGAACCCCGTTGCGTCGCTTGATCATGCCATCGCCCAGTCCAATTCCGTGCCCTACGGGCTTGCCGGATACGCCTTCACCAACCGGGCGGACTACATCGACCGTCTCGTCGACGAGGTCGAAGTCGGCAACCTCTCGGTCAACACGCTGGAGGCGTCCATGCCGGAAACCCCTTTCGGCGGCGTGAAGGCCAGCGGCTCTGGGCGCGAAGGCGGCAGCGAGGGTCTCGAGAACTACATGAACGTGAAGAACGTCTGGCACTCCGCGGCGATAGCCTGAGACCTCCCCTCGGAACGGCTGCAGCGACGGGTGCGAGTCCCCAAGATGCGCGGGAGCGGCAGCAGGTCCGCACGGACCGGACGAACTCCGGCAAGGCATGCCGACCGTACGGGCCCGGCTGCAGTCTGCCGGAAATGGTGCGGTCGAGAAGACTCGAACTTCCACGGGTGTTACCCCACAGCGACCTCAACGCTGCGCGTCTACCAATTCCGCCACGACCGCACGCACCGGCTTGGAACCCCCGCCTCTTAGCGGGCGCCCGCTGCCTTGTGAAGGGGCGAACGGACAAAATCTCCCCGCAGTCCCGCTGCGGTCAAGGCTGGCCGCAGCCATCTCTGCCGGCAATCTGGCTCGTGCCAAGCTGCCCCGGATCCTGGCGTTGGCATTGACGGCCGCGTTCGATACACGAGACCCTGTCAGTCGCTGCGGAGCGGCGTTCGCGAGTCGACTGCCGTCGGAGCGGGCACGATGGTCGAATGGATCCAGTCGGACGAGTTGCAGGACTACATGATGGCAGTTGCCTTCATGGAGGACCGCGCGTCCAGGATTCGCTCCGGCGAAGCACACGAGTCAATCTGGCTTCTTGAACATCCCCCACTTTACACTGCCGGCACGTCCGCCAACGAGAGTGACCTGAAGGATCCATCTCGCTTCCCGGTTCATCAGAGCAAGCGCGGTGGCCAGTACACCTATCATGGGCCCGGTCAAAGGGTGGCCTACGTGATGCTGGACGTGTCGGCCCGCGGCCAGGACGTGCGGAAATTCGTGCACGCATTGGAGGAGTGGATCATTGCCACGCTTGCCGAGCTCAACGTCAAGGGAGAACGCCGTGAGGGACGTGTCGGCGTCTGGGTGTCAAGACCCGAGAAGCCGCCTCTTCCGGATGGAACGCGGAGGGACGACAAGATCGCCGCGCTCGGAATCCGATTGCGGAAGTGGATCTCCTTCCACGGCATTTCAATCAACGTGGATCCCGACCTGTCGCACTTTGACGGCATCGTGCCCTGTGGCGTTTCGGGACACGGAGTGACCTCGCTTGTCGACCTCGGCCTGCCCGTGACCCTGACGGACGTGGATGTCGCGCTGAAGAAAACGTTCAGTCAGGTGTTCGGCGATACAGGCCGCGACTGACACGCCGCGCCTGGCCTGGTTTCATGCATGCGTCCGAGACGGATCGAGCACCGCTCGAGTGACGCTCTCCGCTTGACTTGTTCCGCAACAAGTGACGCTTCCGCGCCCGCCGCGGGCAAACGGCCCAAGTTGCCAAGAAACGTGCGCGGCACGAAGCCGAACACGCAATCGTCTTTGGACGCGATGATCCGACTTGGATTTCGCCTCTTCCATGCGTCGCGAAGCGCTTGGCCGCAACATCGAAACAAGGCAAGGGAAAGTGCAATTTTTCGGCCTCTTCCGGGACGCGTTGCGTGTGCTGCTTGATCTGAGGCAGGCAGGCGATTGCCGGAAGCATCTTTCAGCCGCCACCTCTCACGGGCGGGTGCAAATGCCCTCGGCGTCTTCGGTCCGCTCGCTCCGGATTGACCAGCGGCTCGCGCTCGCCCTTTCGCAGCACTGCCGGGTCGTATGCGTCCCGTGCAAACGCCTCTTGCACCATCGGCTCGAAGAACGAGAGCGGCTTCGTGTCGTAGTCGGGATCAAAGCTCGACTGGTCCCAGCGCTCGCAGAACTCCGCGCAGTCGTCGAAATAGATGTGACCCAAGTGCCTGTCGCGCTTCATGGGATCCGCCCCCACGTGCTCGCCAAAGTACAGGAGCTGGAAGTCGCCGTGCGTCCTGACCACCCAGGTGCATTGCTCACGCACGAAGGGCTTGAGGACCGCCGCCGCATACTCGTCGTGATTGTAGGGCGCAAAAATGTCGCCTACATCGTGCAGGAGAGCGGAAACCACCCAGTCCGTGTCGGCCCCGTCGCGCCAGGCTCGCGTCGCGGCCTGGAGCGAATGCCCAAGCCGCGTGACCCGGTAGCCGGAAAGGCTCTCGTCAAGCTGAACGAGGGCCTTCAGAAGCCGGTCGGCCGTGCCCCTGGCGTATGCGACCTCGTGCACGGACAAGAGGTCGTAGTCTTCCTTGTCGCCATCCTTCATGGCCGTGAACTTGACTCGCTCCATCAGGCATAGATCCCCGTCGGCTTCTTGGCGTCCCTCATCAGCACCTTGGCCTGCGCGGCTCTCATCTTCTCGTAGAGTTCAAGGGCTTCGGGCGAAAAGAGGGAGGTCGGTGCGGGGACAAGGACGAAGTTCCCGAACCGGTCCTGGCCGCGGGCTGCCATCGCGTAGTCAACGGCCCCGACCTCCTGCTGCATGTCCGGGCGCACGTAGCGGATCACGCAACCGATGCGCCGGTCGTCCGAACCGTTCGGCCCGGATCCGTGAATGGTCAGCCCGTGATGGAGGCTCATCTCGCCGGGCTCCAGCATGATCGGCGTCTTGTCCTCATCCGCGATGTCGACCCTGACCTCCTGGCCCCGGCTCAGAAGGTTGTTCGCGTCGAACGTGTCCTCGTGCGGCAGGATTGGCTGCTTGTGACTGCCCCGCACGAAGTCCATGCAGCCCGACGCGACGGTTGCGGGCGAAAGCGCAAGCCAGGCCGTCACGAGACCGTCAATCGCCCCGAGTCCCCAATAGGTGAGATCCTGGTGCATGCTGACGATCGACGTCGTCCTGGGCTCCTTGATGAAGAACTCCGCCGCATAGATCAGGATGTCCGGGCCCAGGATTCCCTCGACCGCGTCCAGAATCGCGGGGTGGCGGGCGACATCGACCACGAACGGCATGACCACGTGCGCATTCACCCGCTTGTACGTGTTGAGCGGCAAGGGGAGGCCGGCATCCAGCCAGTCGCGTTCCATGTCTTCAAGGGACGTTCGCGCAGCGACCGTCTCCTCGGCGCTGAAAACGGGGACCGGAAAGAGGAACCCGTCCCGCCAGTACTGCGCGATGTCCTCTTCCGGCAGGCGGCCGTCTTCAAGCTTGATGGTCATGGTGATTCTCCATTGGCCCGAGTCTTGCCCGGACTGTTCCGCCGCGGTCAACGAAATGCGACACTGCATGTCGAATTTCAATCTCTCGCATGCCGTTGGACCAGGCCGGCGAGAAATCTGAGCGTTCCGCCCGTGCGACGACTGAGACAATTTTTCTCGCCGCCTTGCGCCCGTATTCCATTGCCCAGCCCGGATCATGGCCGTAGAAAGGGCACCGAAGACGCGGCGGGACGCCGCCGCTCTGCAGAAGCAGCGACTTCAGGAGGCATGGATGGCCGACGCCGCCGTACACGAGCACGATCACAAGCCCGGATTCTTCGAACGCTGGTTCATGTCGACGAACCACAAGGACATCGGAATCCTCTACCTGTTCACTGCATCCATCGTCGGCTTCGTTGCGGTCGCGTTTACGGTCTACATGCGCATGGAACTGAAGGACCCCGGCGTCCAGTTCATGTGCGCAGAAGGCGCAAGGCTGATCGCGGACGGCACCTGTGCGCCGAACGGCCACCTGTGGAACGTCCTCGTGACCGCGCACGGAATCCTGATGATGTTCTTCGTCGTCATCCCGGCCATGTTCGGCGGCTTCGGCAACTTCTTCATGCCATTGCACATCGGTGCGCCGGACATGGCGTTCCCGCGCATGAACAACCTCAGCTACTGGCTGTATGTCGCCGGATCGTCGCTCGCGATTGCCAGCGTTCTCACCCCCGGCGGCAACGGCCAGACCGGATCCGGAGTCGGGTGGGTCCTCTATCCGCCTCTCTCGACCTCCGAACAGGGCTTCTCCATGGATCTGGCGATCTTCGCGGTGCACCTTTCCGGCGCGTCATCGGTCCTCGGCGCGATCAACATGATCACGACTTTCCTGAACATGCGGGCTCCAGGGATGACACTCTTCAAGGTGCCGCTCTTTGCATGGTCGATCTTCGTGACTGCCTGGCTTATCCTGCTGTCGCTGCCCGTTCTGGCCGGCGCCATCACCATGCTGCTGACCGACAGGAATTTCGGCACGACTTTCTTCCAGGCCGAAGGCGGCGGCGATCCCATTCTCTACCAGCACATTCTCTGGTTCTTCGGGCACCCGGAAGTCTACATCATCATCCTTCCGGGCTTCGGCATCATAAGTCACGTCATCTCCACCTTCAGCCGCAAGCCCGTCTTTGGCTACCTGCCAATGGTATGGGCGCTGATCGCGATCGGCGCTCTTGGCTTCGTGGTATGGGCGCACCACATGTACACCGTGGGCATGAGCCTGACCCAACAGACCTATTTCATGCTGGCAACGATGGTTATCGCGGTCCCCACGGGCGTGAAGATCTTCTCGTGGATCGCCACGATGTGGGGCGGCTCAATCGAGTTCAAGACGCCGATGCTCTATGCCTTCGGCTTCCTGTTCCTCTTCACCGTCGGAGGCGTGACCGGCATCGTGCTTGCGCAGGCCGGCATCGACCGGGCCTACCACGACACCTACTACGTCGTGGCGCACTTCCACTACGTGATGTCGCTCGGCGCCGTCTTCGCGATCTTCGCCGGCATGTACTACTGGATCGGCAAGATGTGCGGTCGCCAGTATCCCGAGTGGCTCGGCAAGATCCAGTTCTGGACGATGTTCATCGGCGCAAACATCACCTTCTTCCCGCAGCACTTTCTCGGCCGCCAGGGCATGCCGCGCCGCTACATCGACTATCCGGAGGCGTTTGCCTACTGGAACGAGGTCTCCAGCATGGGCGCCTTCCTCGCGTTCGCATCGTTCCTTCTGTTCATCGGAATCGTGGTCTACACGATCCTCGCAGGGCGGCCGATCTCGGAGAAGAGCTACTGGAACGAGCACGCGGACACTCTCGAGTGGACGCTCCCGACCCCGCCGCCAGCACACACTTTCGAGACGTTGCCGAAACGCGAGGACTGGGACCGGGGCCACGCGCATTAGTGCACGGCTGTTGTCGAATGTGACAAACGCGCCGACCGCGCCATTGCTGCCGGTGCGGCGCCGAAGGCGCGACAGACCTAGGAGCCCCGTCCCAAACGTCCGCGCGTGCTGAAAGGACGTACCCGGTTGCAGAAATGCCCTATCGTTGGACCAAGACCGCGCATGGCAGAAAGCTCGATCTCTGGCCGCAGCAGTCGATGACGGCCCAAGGATTCGCGTGGTTCATCGGGACAACGGCGGCGCTCTTCTCCCTGCCTCTTCTCGCGGTCTTGGGATCGCCAACGGTATGGGTCCTGCTGGCATTCATGCTCGTGGCCGTCTGCGGAGTCTGGCGAGCACTGATGGCCAATCGCGCAGATCGGCAGATTCATGAAGAACTGACGCTCTCGCCCGATCGGGTCCACCTCGAACATCGTGTGCCGAGGCGACCGGCGAAGACATGGGACGCGACCCCCAGCTGGATCACGGTGCACCTGTCACAGGAAGGTCCGGTCGAAGACTACCTGACGCTCCGCGGCGGCGGGCGAGAGGTCGAGCTTGGGGTGTTTCTGACCCCTGACGAGCGTAAGGACCTCTATGCCGAGCTTCAGAAGCTCATCCGATGCTGAATCTGCGCCAAGCACGACCGAAGGCAACCATTGCGGATCGACGTGTCCAGCGGCGACCCGTTGACAGCCTTGCGAGATCGGCTATCCGAGACGCTCTCGCACCTTTGGTCCAACCGCACCAAAGTCCATCCGGCCAGCGTACCTGGCCTTCAAGGTCCCCATAACCTTGCCCATGTCCCGGATCGAGCTAGCGCCCGTCTCGACAATTGCCGCGTCCACCGCAGCTTCCGTCTCGGCGCCGTCCAGCTGCTTTGGCAGAAACTCCTCGATGACCGTGATTTCCGCGCGCTCCCTTTCGGCAAGTTCGACACGCCCGCCTTCCTGGTAGGCCCGCGCGGATTCCTGGCGCTGCTTCACCATCTTGCCGAGTATCTCGAGGATGCCCTGCGAATCGACGCCGGACTCCGCGGCATCTCCGCCCTTGGCTCGCCATGCGATGTCGCGATCCTTGATGGCTGCTGTGATCAGCCTGAGCGTCGAGAGCCGCACCGCCTCACGCTCGCGCATGGCCTGCTTCAACGCAGCTTCGATCTTTTGCCTGAGTTCCATCTCGTGCCCCACGTCCGGTGGCAAGTCAAAAGACTACCCCACCAATCTCTTCACTGCAACAAACGTCATGGCCCACAACCTTTTGTTTCTAAACAAATTGTCATTTTTCTCCTCCCCTTGACCCTTCTCAGGCAACCTCGTAAACCCACGACCGTTTACGTTCACCAGACCTCTACAGCACCCAATGCCGGAAGCCGCCAAGTCACCCACTGCCTGCCTTGCCCTGGCCGACGGACCGGTTTTCTGGGGCCAGGGATTCGGTGCGACGGGGACGACGGTGGCAGAGCTGTGCTTCAACACGGCAATGACGGGCTACCAGGAAATCATGACCGATCCGTCCTATGCCGGTCAGATCGTGGTCTTCACCTTTCCGCATGTCGGCAACGTCGGCGTCAACGGCCAGGATGAGGAGGCCGCCGACCCGGTGGCCGAAGGCCTCGTCGTCAAGTGGGACCCGACCGAACCTTCCAATTGGCGGTCCACCAGTTCGCTTTCTGACTGGCTGGAACGCAGGGGGCGCATCGGCATAGGTGGAGTCGACACCAGACGCCTCACCCGCGCGATCCGGCAACTGGGCGCGCCGCATGTCGCGCTGGCACATGACCCGTCCGGCGAATTCGATGTCGAAACGCTCGTCGCGTCGGCCCGCGAATTTCCCGGACTCGAAGGTCTCGACCTCGCCCGAAAGGTGACCTGTGCGCAAAGCTACCGATGGTCAGAGACCAGGTGGGCCTGGCCGGAAGGCTTCGGAAAGCAGGATGCGCCAATTCACAAGGTCGTCGCTATCGACTACGGAGCCAAGCGCAACATCCTTCGTTGCCTTGCCACGGTCGGGTGCGACGTCACGGTCCTGCCGGCAACCGCCACTGCAGAAGACGTGCTGTCGCATGATCCCGAAGGGCTGTTTCTCTCGAACGGTCCTGGCGACCCGGCGGCAACCGGCTCCTATGCAGTGCCCATGATCCAGGGCGTGCTTGCACGTTCGAACATTCCCGTCTTTGGCATATGCCTCGGGCACCAGATGCTCGCCCTCGCCCTCGGCGCGCGGACCGTGAAGATGAATCATGGGCACCACGGCGCGAACCATCCCGTGAAGGATCTCGAGACCGGCAAGGTCGAAATCACGTCCATGAACCACGGTTTCACGGTCGACAGCCAGACCCTGCCGCCTGGCGTTAAGGAGACTCATGTCTCGCTGTTTGACGGGTCGAACTGCGGCATCCGGGTGACGGACCGTCCGGTGTTTTCGGTTCAGTACCACCCCGAGGCAAGCCCTGGACCGGTTGACAGCATGTACCTGTTCGAACGCTTCACTGCCGCGATCGAGGCCAGGCGGAATCCCTGAGCCGCAGGGATTGCCGCTGCCATGTGCGGCATCAAGCGAAGGACAACGTCGAATAGACGGCCCGGAAGAGAAACCTGCGAGGCCGGTTGCCATGCCTGTGAAGCCGCAGGCTGGCAATCATGCCCCCCCAAGGGATCGTCGACTGGGCTCCGATCCGCGCCGGTGCGGATCGTTCCCTTCCCCACAGTCGGCTCCCGTTGCCGTGCCGGCCGGATGCTCGTGCAGCATCGAAGGAAAGAGCGATGCGGCGCTGGGCGAGCTTTGGCAACACACCACGGCGCCGCATCCGAACGAGCCGGTCACGGGGACCGAACTCCCGTGCACTGTCAGGCATTTTCGCGTCCGGGTCCACCCCGCTCGAGAGTGGACGGTGGACAAGGCGTGGGAGACGGGGCACTGGGGCGAGTCGCGCATGCCGGACGAGTCCGTGTCGTTTGTCGGCACCGTGTCAACAAGCGCGCCGCCCAGGACAACTTCTTGCGGCACGCAATCACCGGCGGCTACAGGAGCCACGCTCCGTTGCCCGATGTCTTCAAGTCGCGTGCGCAATTGCTTGAACACGTGTTCACTGATCTGTTACCATGACGTGCCACACGGCGGACATTCCGTGTCACTACCTGGAGGAAGAATCATGACGCTACCTAAGAAAGTCTTCACAGCCGCAATCGGGCTGGCTATGGGCGCAACCGCGGCTGCCGCCGCGGACTACACGATCACGGTCTGGTCGGGGGGCAGCGGGCCCAACGACCATTACAGGATCGACGCGATTTCAATGGCGGCCGAGTTCCTTGAGCACGAGGCGGCCATTCGGGGCGAAGAGATCAGCATCACGATTGAGGGCAAGCCGTACGACGGCTGGGAGGAATTCAAGCAGGGCGTCACCCTGTCTGCCGAGTCGGGCACCGCGCCCAACATCGTCGTGACCAGCCACACGGACATCGCGCCTTGGGCGCAGGCCGGCCTGATCGTCGCGGCGGAGGACTACGTCGATCTGGATTCCTGGCCGCTGAACGACCTGTACGAGAACCTCATCGACATCGCGTCATTCAGCGGCATCGTGTACGGGATCCCGCAAGACGCCGAATCCCGGCCCTTCTTTTTCTGGAAGGATCACATGCGAGGGATCGGCTATTCCGACGCCGACATCGAGTCGCTGCCAGGCAAGGTGGAGGCGGGCGAGTACACGCTGCAGAACGTCCTTGAAGACGCGAAGAAGATCCAGGATGCCGGGCTTGTCGAAGCGGGCTACGGATTCTATCCGCGCGTGTCGAACGGCCCCGACTACTGGCAGTTCTACCTCTCCTTCGGCGGAACGATAGAGGAGGACGGCAAGCTGGTCTTCGACAAGTCCGCGATGAGCGACTTCTACCAGTTCTTCGTGGACGCCGTCGAAGCGGGCGTTACACGCAAGAACCATATCGGCACGCCCTGGGACCAGTGGTACGGCGAGGTTGCCAGCGGCAAGGCCGGGCTTTGGCACGGCGGGACGTGGCACTACGCGCGCTACACCGGACGCGAGGGGCTCGACGACTTCTTCGGCAACATCCAGTTCACGCTCATCCCCGCGGGCGGCGAAGGCGGCAAGGCCAACACGATCACCCACCCGCTGATGTATCTCATCACCGACCAGGGTGACGAGGACCTCGAAGCCCTCGCGGCCGAGCTCGTGACCATCGCGTCCGAGCCCCGGATCAACACGCTGCACGCGATCAAGTCGGCGCACCTCGGCATCGCCAGGTCGCAATCCAGCGTGCCGCTCTATGCCGACGACCGCTGGGCCTCGGAGGCGACCGAACGCCTGCTGCCGCATGCCACGGCACAGCCCAACAACGTGAACTTCGGGCAGTATGTCGGCATCATGTGGAGCGGCCTCGAGGCCGCCTGGACCGGCCAGAAATCGGTTGCGGACGCAATCGCGGATGCGGAGACCGAGCTGAAGGCGACGCTCGGCGACAACATCGTCATCCGCTAGAGTCCGGAAGACCGCGCGGAGCAGCAAATGCTCCGCGCCTCCTCGGAAGGTGAAGTCATGAGCGGATCCCGCACACTGGGCCTCCTGTTGCTGGCGCCCGCCTTCGTCTTCGCTGGCCCGGGATACCGGGTTCCTGTCGCGGACACTTGTGCCGCCAGGATTCGAGTCTCGCAACTGGATGCCGGACAATCCTGCCAGCGCCTGGGTGTTCATCGTCCTGATCAACGGGTTCGTGGATGCATCCATGGGGATGCTCACATTCTCCGCAGCGATTGGGTCGATTCCGGTCTCGCTGCTTTGCGCAAAGGCACTCAAGTCCCAATCGAAGCACTTTCCGAGACTGCCGGAGAGCCGTGCCGGCTACGTCGCTTCGTCCGTCCTGCATCTGGACATTTTGAGGGGCATGCGGTGGGTGAATTCGCACCCGACGATCACCGCCTGCACCGTCATCGAAGAGGGAAAGGCGCAGATTGACTTCAATTCAGGACCCATCAAGATTGAAATCGGACGCGCGAAGCTCCTCGTTTGGCGCCTTTCTAGGAATCATGTCGGACTTTCTCTCGGGCGATACTGCGCTTGCCGGGGAATTGGCCGGTGTCCTTGGGCGAGTGGACAGTGGTGAATTCGACCGGGAATTCGCGAAGGAACTGGATCCGGACAGCGTCTATCTGACGACCTCGTGCCATCTGCTGGCAATGTCCTTGCGTCACCGAATTGAGGGGTTGAAGGCACAGGACTTCTACAAGTCCGACCCGCTGAGATACGTGCGATCGAACTTGTTCATTCAGCGCGCAATCGGGATAGAGCGCCTGACGTTAGGATGGCCGGTCTACGCGTTCGGCGCCGAAGCAATTGGGCAGACCATGATGTACCCCGACGACCAGGCGCCCGGTTCCGACCCCGGAGAGCCCATGCTGTCTCTGGAACGACCCGACGAGATTCCCGAATACGACCCAGATTCGGAGGTCGCAGGCGTCATTCGAGACACTCTCAAGATAATGGGTGACCTTGCCAAGATCGAGCCCGTCGCGCATCTGCCTGCTCCTTACTCGCTTGCCGCGGAAATCGTTGGACAGGAGAACCTGATCCTGGCGCTCTCCGACCGTCCGGACCAGGTCGCGCGATTCCTGGACGTTCTGGTCGATCGGGTTCTCGCGCCATGGTGCGTCGACCTGCACGAGCACCTTCCGGCCGCCTGGCTTGAATTGTCGGACGCAAGCGGTTCGCCCATGTTCATTGGTCCGCGGAACTTTCTTGCGATAGCAACCGAACCGGTCCTCAAACTGCGCAAAATGGGAAACTGGGGAGCGCGCGTGTTCGTCGCGAACTATCGGGGCGATCGGCAAAGAGCACGCAGCACGTCGTCTTCGCGCGCGATGCGTCAGAAATCCACGATCGGGTTTGCCGAAATGACTGACGCGAAGCGCGCATGTTGCCCATGGTTCCTGACGCGGCTTGAGGCAGACCGCGTGGCAATAGATGACTACGTCGAGTATTGCGAGCGACACGGCATGACGTTCTACGCCGGAATTGGCGCGACCAGGGTCGACAAGAATTCCATGTCAGACAGCGCTTCTCATCGGGCCGAGCTCGCGTCTGACCTGAAAGAGCGTCACGACGCGATACTGCGCGCCAGACGGCACGTCTTGGCAGCAGGAGCGGCATACAACCCCTCGTGGCCCGGTGATCTGTACTTGGAAGACACCAATGCCGAAAGCGATCTGGAGCTCATCAACTGGATTGCGAATTCCGGATATCAGAATCGCTTGGCGCAGGCACCCGGATCAGGTGGCTGAAGGACGGCAGGGGGCCAAGGCACGAGCTTTCGCCTGCGTCCTGGTTTCGTCCGCCCTTGCCCGAGAGGGTATTCCGATCCATTCACGCTGATCGGAAGTCTTCCATGGCGAATGACATGTTGGCGACCGCCCCTGGCGGGCATGTCCGGACAGTTCGGAGCGCGGCAGGGCGCCGGCCGTCGTGGCGGACCTTGAGCGCTGGACCGGCCCGCTGGCTTCTGCGAGTCTCGCGGGGGCGCCGTTGAAGTCGCCCAATGCCGGCGTCGCAAGCGCGTCCTCGCCGGACGGGTGGCCGTGCGAAGACTGGATCGAGATTCCGGTGCCGGCGATCGTCAGCGGTGAGACCTTCGCCTTGGCCGACGAGCGTCCGGCGCTGAACATGGCCCGCTCGCCGCGCCGCGCCAAGGCGTCGGCGGGGCGATGTGGCCGGCCGCCGGCGGCAGGCGCAGCCACGCACTGTCGCGGACGTCGGCTCAGACGAGTGCCCGCGAGCCCCGCGAAATCGCCAACAGGTGTTCATTATGTCTTGAACACGTGTTCACTGATCTGTTACCATGACGTGCCACACGGCGGACATTCCGTGTCACTACCTGGAGGAAGAATCATGACGCTACCTAAGAAAGTCTTCACAGCCGCAGTCGGGCTGGCTATGGGCGCAACCGCGACTGCCGCCGCGGACTACACGATCACGGTCTGGTCGGGGGGCAGCGGGCCCAACGACCATTACAGGATCGACGCGATTTCAATGGCGGCCGAGTTCCTTGAGCACGAGGCGGCCATTCGGGGCGAAGAGATCAGCATCACGATTGAGGGCAAGCCGTACGACGGCTGGGAGGAATTCAAGCAGGGCGTCACCCTGTCTGCCGAGTCGGGCACCGCGCCCAACATCGTCGTGACCAGCCACACGGACATCGCGCCTTGGGCGCAGGCCGGCCTGATCGTCGCGGCGGAGGACTACGTCGATCTGGATTCCTGGCCGCTGAACGACCTGTACGAGAACCTCATCGACATCGCGTCATTCAGCGGCATCGTGTACGGGATCCCGCAAGACGCCGAATCCCGGCCCTTCTTTTTCTGGAAGGATCACATGCGAGGGATCGGCTATTCCGACGCCGACATCGAGTCGCTGCCAGGCAAGGTGGAGGCGGGCGAGTACACGCTGCAGAACGTCCTTGAAGACGCGAAGAAGATCCAGGATGCCGGGCTTGTCGAAGCGGGCTACGGATTCTATCCGCGCGTGTCGAACGGCCCCGACTACTGGCAGTTCTACCTCTCCTTCGGCGGAACGATAGAGGAGGACGGCAAGCTGGTCTTCGACAAGTCCGCGATGAGCGACTTCTACCAGTTCTTCGTGGACGCCGTCGAAGCGGGCGTTACACGCAAGAACCATATCGGCACGCCCTGGGACCAGTGGTACGGCGAGGTTGCCAGCGGCAAGGCCGGGCTTTGGCACGGCGGGACGTGGCACTACGCGCGCTACACCGGACGCGAGGGGCTCGACGACTTCTTCGGCAACATCCAGTTCACGCTCATCCCCGCGGGCGGCGAAGGCGGCAAGGCCAACACGATCACCCACCCGCTGATGTATCTCATCACCGACCAGGGTGACGAGGACCTCGAAGCCCTCGCGGCCGAGCTCGTGACCATCGCGTCCGAGCCCCGGATCAACACGCTGCACGCGATCAAGTCGGCGCACCTCGGCATCGCCAGGTCGCAATCCAGCGTGCCGCTCTATGCCGACGACCGCTGGGCCTCGGAGGCGACCGAACGCCTGCTGCCGCATGCCACGGCACAGCCCAACAACGTGAACTTCGGGCAGTATGTCGGCATCATGTGGAGCGGCCTCGAGGCCGCCTGGACCGGCCAGAAATCGGTTGCGGACGCAATCGCGGATGCGGAGACCGAGCTGAAGGCGACGCTCGGCGACAACATCGTCATCCGCTAGAGTCCGGAAGACCGCGCGGAGCAGCAAATGCTCCGCGCCTCCTCGGAAGGTGAAGTCATGAGCGGATCCCGCACACTGGGCCTCCTGTTGCTGGCGCCCGCCTTCGTCTTCGTTGTCCTGTTCTTTCTTGCCCCGGTTGTGCTCACGGCGGTGTTCGCGCTGACGAACATGAGCACCGCAACCGGGATCACCGGAGGCGCCTACCAAGTCACCCAGAGCGCCATGCGCGAACTTGGCGAACGGCACGGCGAGCAGGCGCTCGCGGACGCACTTGCCAAAGTGCGATATGCCGTGGATCGCCCCGGCATCGACGCTGCCAGTGTCGAAGGCGCTTCCACGGCGCTTGTGAGCGAGCTTGACAGGAGGCTTGCCGGGCAGTCTTTCGACAGCCGCCGCGAACTCGAGCGCGCGATCAAGAGACTCGACAACCGTCCGCGCGGCACCAGGGCACTCAAGTCGCTTTCGGCGTTGTTTGAACGCTCCATCGTGAACACTCGGTTCGCCACGGAGAATGAGATCCTCGACGCAGTCGCCGGGCTTGGAATCGAGTTGAACGCAACGCAGCGTTCAGCCCTGTTGGAGACGACCTATACCGGCTGGGGGTGGACCGGCGAGAATTTCTCCCGGATGTTCTCGCTGCCCGATACCAGGCGCACGTTTCTCAACACGATCATCTACGTGTTCGCCACCTTGATGATCTTCAACACCGGCTTTGCACTCGTCCTCGCAATCGTGACGCATTACATGCCGGACCGGCCGGCGGGGATCTTTCGCGCCATCTGGCTTCTTCCACGAATATCGCCGCCGGTGCTCTACGTCCTTCTGTGGAAGTGGCTGGCATGGGATACCGGGTTCCTGTCGCGGATACTTGTGCCCCTGGGATTCGAGTCTCGCAACTGGATGCTGGACAATCCAACCAACGCCTGGGTGTTCATCGTCCTGATCAACGGGTTCGTGGGCGCATCCATGGGAATGCTCATATTCTCCGCAGCGATCAGGTCGATACCGGTCTCGCTGTTCTACGCAAGCGAAGTCGATGGCGCAGGCCGCTGGCAGCAGGTCCGCTACGTGATCCTGCCTCAACTGCGGTGGCCGATCCTGTTCATCACCTGCTACCAGTCCCTGTCGCTTCTGACTTCGTTCGAGTACATCCTCCTGGCCACTGAGGGCGGGCCCGGCGGCGCGACCAAGGTCTGGGCGCTGGCGGCCTACCTGACTGCGCTCAACAACTACGCGGGCAATCTCGAGTACGGCTACGGCGCCGCGCTCGCCCTGGTTCTCGTGGTCGTGGGCGTGATCTTGTCGCTGGCCTATTTGCGGCTCTTCGACTTCAAGAGCCTCGTGGCGCCTCCGCCGATCGAACAATAGGGAGCGACCATGACTTCGAACTACCGCACCTGGCCAATGATCCTCGCTCTTGGAGTCGTCACCGTTCCGCTGGTGCTGATGTATGTCTACCTGTTCGTCGACACGGTGACGAACACGGCCCCGGGTTCCGTCGTGCCGCACGAGTTCACGGGCGAGCACTGGCGATTTCTTTGGGAGACGCTGCCTGGGCGTCCGTCAATCTACGTCGCCACGCTCAACACGTTCATATTTGCCACCGCCACAACGTTGATCGTGCTGGCTATATCCTCGACGGCCGGATACGCAATTTCGCGCCTCAACGTCCCGTTTCGCGCGTTCTTTCTTGCGGGAGTCATGGTTCTGCACGCGTTTCCGACCGTGACGCTGATCATCGCGATCTTCCTGATCCTGCAGTTCATCGGACTCTACAATACGCTGATCGGCGTCATTCTCGTGAAGGCCGCGCTGGAACTGCCTTTCGGGATCTGGATCATGAAGGGATTTTACGACACCGTGCCCTGGGAGATCGAAATGGCCGGCATTCAAGACGGCGCAAGCCGTTTGACGGTCTGGCGCAAACTGGTGCTGCCGCAGGTGATGCCAGCGGTCATGGCGCTGGGAATCTTTTCCTTCCTCGCGGGCTGGTCGGAGTTCATCCTGCCGCTCGTGCTGGCGCCGGACAACAAGGTGCAGGTGCTTTCCGTCTATCTGGCCGCGCTGATCGCGGACGACAACAATTTCGACATGGCGCTCTTCAAGTCGGTCGGCGTGTTCTACGTCGTCCCGGTTGTCATCATGTTCCTGTTCTTCCAGGGCAAGCTGATGAGCATCTACGGCGGGGGGACCAAGGGCTGATGCGTATCCTGCTGGACAAGTTCACGAAATCCTTCGGATCATTGACCGTCATCAACGAGATGGATCTTGAAATCGACGACGGCGAGATGGTCGCGCTGCTCGGCCCCTCGGGCTGCGGAAAGTCAACGACGCTGTTCGCGATCTGCGGAATTCACCGCGTCAGCGGCGGGCGGATCCTTTTCGGCGACAGGGACGTTTCCAACGTGCCTTCGCAGCAGCGCAACGTTGGCGTCGTCTTTCAGTCCTACGCCCTCTACCCGCACCTGACGGTGGCGCAGAACATCGGCTTCCCGCTCATGATCAGGAAGGAAACGAAGGCCGACATCGCCCGGATGGTCGATGAGATTGCCGAACTGGTGCATATCGAAAACCTGCTCGAAAGGCGCCCCGCGCAGCTCTCGGGGGGGCAGCAACAGCGGGTCGCTCTTGCCCGCGCGCTTGTGCGCAAGCCGGATGTCCTGCTGCTCGACGAGCCGCTGGCCAATCTCGATGCCAAGTTGCGGCTGGAGATGCGTTCGGAGATTCGCCGGATCCAGCGCGAGACCGGCATTACTGCGGTCCTCGTGACCCACGATCAGGTCGAGGCGATGAGCATGTGCGACCGGATCGCCATCATGAACGAGGGCAGGATCGTGCAGATTGCCGAGCCGATGGAGATGTACGACAACCCCGCGAGCGACTTCGTCGCCGGATTCCTGGGCAACCCGCCGATTGCCTTTGTTGACGGCGTGGTGACCAATGGGCGATTCGCAACAGCCTCCGGAGCCATGACCGTTTCGCTGCCGTTCAACGAGGATGCGCAGGAGCGCAAGATTCGCCTGGGCATTCGCCCTGAGTTCTTTCGCCCGGGCGGCGCACAGCCAGTCGCAGGCAAGATCACCTTCGTTGAAGCGCAGGGTCGCGAAACGCTTTATGACGTCATGTTGGAGGATGGGCAGATCTTGCGTTCGATTCAGAGCGCCACGAACGCTGCCACCGTCGGTGAGAAGGTTACCTGGGGTATCGACGTGGAGAGAATCCTCATGTTCGATGAGGATGGTGTTCGCCTTTGACGCAGTTCAACCGGCAGTGGATGACGAAATTCGGTTGGCCGATGGCCGGCGCCGGAGGGCGCCCGTTGACCATTGCGCACAGGGGCGCCTCAGGCCATCGAACAGAAAACTCGCTTGCCGCGTTCGCCCTGGCATCCGATCTCTTCGCCGAGATGTGGGAGCTCGATCTGAGGATGTCCGCCGACGGCGTTGCCGTTGTGTCGCACGACGACAACCTCGCACACGTGACCGGGCGCGGCCTGCGCATTGCCGGAGCAACCTGGAGCGAGATTTGCTCGGTCCAGCTGCGGGACGGGCAGTTTGTTCCTCGGCTGGAGGACGTCGTGGACCTGGCCGTCGAACGAGGCGCGGGCCTCTACATCGAGGCCAAGTCCGAGGGTTCCGCAAATGCTGCCTTGCAGGTGCTCGAGGTCAGGAATTTCACTTTCGCGGCGATCGGGTCCTTCAATGTCGAGTGGATTGCCGCCCTGAGGCGCGAAGGATGCCCTTATCCGCTTTCCGTCCTCGTCCCGAACGGCGCCGACCCGTTCTCGTACAGCGCCGAAGCCCAGCCAGACATCCTGCACCTGTGCTGGCGCGACGCTTCCTCCGAACCGCACAAGCTGATTACCGAGGACCTGGTCTCGCGATGCGAGCGTGATGGCGCCGCGATCGTTCTGTGGCACGAAGATCGACGCGAAGTTCTTGACGGTCTGGAAGGGCTCCCGGTCCTGGGGATCTGCTCCGGTCGGCCCGAGACACTGAAGCCCTATCGACACGGGGACGACAAGGCGCCGGAAATCGTCTGCCACCGCGGCGCGAACTTCCTGGCGCCCGAGAACACGCGCGAAGCGGTCCGGATCTGCATCGACCAGCGCTTTCAGTTTGTCGAGATAGACGTTCGCACGACAGCAGACGGGCAGCTTGTCGTCATTCACGACGCAACCCTGGATCGGACCACGAATGGCATGGGTCCGGTTTCGTCGCAAACCCTGGCCCAAATCAGGAACCTCGACGCCGGCAGCTGGAAGGCGCACGGTCACACGGGGTTGCGGGTGCCCACGCTGAACGAGATACTCGACATGGCGCAAGATCGGATAGGCGTCTACATCGAGATCAAGGACGCCGAACCTGAAGCCGTTCTAGGCGAAGTCGTGAAGCGCGGCATGATTGAGGCCGTCTTCTTTTGGTGCTGGGAGAAGGAGGTCCTTCGTGACATTCGTGCCCTCGTGCCGGACGCGCGACTGATGGCTCCGCGTCGAGAGTATTCGTCGCTTGAGGCTGCGATTTCCGACTACTCCGCGAATATCGTCCAGTTCGAGCTGGGTCGCGACAGCATTTCCGAGATCACTGCGTGCCAGGAGCTGGGCGTTCAGTCCATGGTCTTTTGCCTTAGCGACGACCTCGCCGAGCTGGCGAAAGTGCTGGCCGTTTCACCCGATCTTGTGAACCTCGATCGACCTGATCTGTTCAAGATTCTACAGGCGTATCCCGACATTGTCGGCAATTCGCGAGAATTGGTGTCTCCTCGTGTCGCCTAAGGAGCAGCATCCGCAACGCAAGCAGGCTGCGACTTCGTTCGACGTTGCGCGTCGCGCGGGGGTGTCGCGTGCGGTTGTGTCCCGAGCGTTCACGCCTGGCTCCAGCATCTCGCCAGAGGCCCGCAAGAAGGTGCTGAAGGCAGCTGGCGAGCTGGACTACCGCGTCAACCAAATGGCACGCGCGCTGAACCTCAAGCGCAGCGATCTGGTCGGCCTGGTCGTTTCGGACATGGCCAACCCCTATCGCGCGGCCCAGATCGATGCGTTGGCCAAGCGACTCGTGGCAGATGGTTATCGACCGATGCTCTTCTGTGTGGATGGCAATGCCGAAACCGAGCAGTCCATATCGCTTCTGTTGAACTACAGCGTCTCTGGCGTCGTCGTGACGAGCGGCCTGCCACCGGAGGCGATCTGTTTCAAGTGTGCTGAACGGAATGTTCCGCTTGTAATCATCGACCGCGGGCATCACTACGCGCATGCCGATCAGGTGACATCAGACAACGCTGGCGGAGGACGCGAAGCGGCTGAAAAGTTCATGCGCCAGGGCAATCGGCACCTGGTGGCCGTCGAGCCGGAATTGGTCGTTTTTTCGGTTTCCGCCCGTGTCGACGGGTTCAAGCGCGCTGCGAAGTCAAACGGCTGCGAACTGACCGTAATCCGAGTTTCCGACCCGAGCTATGCAAGCGGGCAACAGGCGGCAGACAGGTTTGCCAGCGGACCCATGCGCAACGCGGGCGTTTTCTGTCCCACCGATCTTTGCGCGCTGGGCTTCCTGGATGCGATGCGCTCGAAACACGGCGCCGATGTCCCGCAAGAGGTCAGTGTGATCGGATATGACGACATCCCGCAGTCAAGCTGGGCATTCGCCAATCTCACCACGTTCAGGCAACCCGTGGACGAGATCGCTGCCACGACATTGGAGCTCTTGGAAAGCCGGTTTGCCGATCCGGAAATGGAAGAACGCCAGGTCGTCCTGCCGGTAAGCATGATTGAAAGAGGCACCACGCTCCAAGGTTGAACCGCAAAGACCTGACCGATCGCCACGAAGTCGCGGTCGTGAATTCGAAAACTGGCGGGAGATCAGCCGCCGCTTGCAAGTTCCGCACTTGAGGCATGAGAGGTCATGCAAGCCGGACGGGGCTCGCAGAACGTTGTAGCTGCAGCCGAACCCGAACCCGGAATTGGGGTCGGTTCCGACACGGGCGACCCAATGAAACGGGGCTTGCGATCGTGGTTGATTCATGCGTGAACGGCAGAGGCGCAGCGGCCGGCAGGGGCAATTGGACCTGACGATGAGGCAAGGGAACAATCCGCAAGGGCACCTCGCAGCCACGGCGGATGCCTGTCGCGTCCTTCTGGCGCGGATCGTCCGCTGCAGCAACGCTGGACCAAGCCGCCGGACGGACGGCAGGAGCTTCACGGCAGGAGCGGCAAGATGGGAAAGGGAACGATGCCCGCAAGAGCGTGGCGGCGCGTCAGGCTCACGCAGGCACAGGTTCGCCGTTTGCGAACCGCGAAGCCTCGCCGTGCATGGCCTGACGTGCGCGCTCTGTCACGGCGCATGATCGAGCGTTCGGTAGAAGTCCTCGAAGATCGCGTCCCGGTTGAGGTCGAATCCCTCCAGGATCGGGTGTCTGCCTTTCGGGTGCTGCCAGCAGAGATCGTCATCAAGTAGCGGGGAAGTCGTCAGAAACGTCGAAACGTAACCTGCGTCGAACAGCCAGGCAACGGTGATGATGTCCCAAATGACCCAGGTCTTGGTCTCAGTGCCGGTGATCGCAAACATCTCGTGCAACGGGTTGTTTGCATAGAGGTGATGCAGGTAGTCGCCGATGTCCCCCCTGCCCCTGACGAACCGTTCCATCTCCGGAAGCGAGATCTTGAGTTGTGCGCCGACGTGATAGCCGGGCAGATAGACAAGGGGCACGCCGCTGTCGAACATGAGCCGGGACGCAGGCGGGTCCTGCACCAGGTTGAGCGACGGCCGGTTGCAGAACGGCGAATAGGAGGGAAATGCCGACGTCCAGACCACGACGATCCTCTCGATGATCCGCGGCTCGATCAACAGTGCCGAGGCGATGTTGGTCACCGCGCCCATGGCCAGGATGTAGAGCGGCCGGTCATCCGCCAGGGCCCGCTCGATGATGAACCGCGCGGCCGGGCTGTCGACAGGTTCATCAGCCGAGCCCAGGTAGCGCGGCGAACCGTGCAGCACCCTGCCTGCCGAATCGACGCCGCAGCGTTCGAACACCCTCTGGATCTCCTCGTAGGAGAGCCGCTCCCCCTCTTCCGTGCCCACGAAGGCGATGTCCTTGGCGGAGATCCCCTGCTCCACCAGTCTCGCGGCCCAGCCGCCGAGACCGCCCATGAAACGCTCCTCCTCCGCATTTGCCGGGCCGCCGCGCTCAAGTATCTCCGTTGACCTGATCAGCCCTTCCCGGTGGTGCGCAAAGGAGAATGGCTCGGCCGCGATGCCCTCCAGGGCCATCCGCTCTTCCGACAGCAGCGACCAGGCAACGGCGAACTGATCGTCGATCTCATTGGCCGTGTCGGTGTCAATGATGACCCGCGGCTTCGGCTCCGGACGGCCTAGGCGCGCACGAACGAAGTCGGGATCAAGTTTCGGGAACCTCTCCAGGACAGATGCAGGTGTCGGCATGTTCTCTCCTCAGCTGCCAAAGCCCTTTCCGAACGCTTCCTCCTTGATGAACCGCTCGGAGATGATCAGCAATATGATTCCGGGAAGGGTCACGATCAGCGTGATCCCGGCGGCCGTCGTGTCAAGATTGCCACCGGAAATCTTGGAAAACAGGAGCGTCGGCAGGGTGACGACCTTGCCCTGGCCCAGGAAGAACGTCAGCAGAAAGATGTTGGTCGAGACCAGAAAGGTGAACAGCGCTCCCGCAACAACGCCTGGCAGCAGCATCGGCAGGGTCACGCGCCAGAGAATCTGCAGCGGCCGGGCGCCGAGGATCATGGCCTGTTCCTCGAAGTCGCGCCCAAGTCCCTGGTAGACCGCCGCCAGCATCCGGACCATGTAGGGGATTGTCGGAATCAGGTGGGCAATGATGATCCCGGCATAGCTGCCCGCGAGGCCCATGCGGATGAAGATCATCAGGAGCGCGATTCCGATGGCCGCCTCGGGAACGATCAGGGGCAGCGACAGGAAGAACTCGAAGGCGCTTTTCCCCGCGAAGCTCTCGCGGGCGAGCAGCCGCGCCACCGGAAGGCAGATGGCCAGGCAGATCGCGGTGACGACCAGGCCGATGAAGACGGTGTTCACTGTCGCCTCCCAGACCCGGCTGTAAGGCGACAACACGTAGTCCCAGGACAACGGGAGCGTCGACCTCTCGCGCTGCTCAAGCCACCAGGTCCCGGGCAACAGCTCAGGCCAGGCCCACCGAAATGCGAGACTCTGGATGATCACCGGAAGGAAGGGGCCGACAATGAAGCCGGCAACGAGCAGAAGATAGATCTTCTGGAACGGCGACAGGCGCGTGCTCAAGGTGTCGTTCCCGCCCTTCATGTCAATGGCGCCCCATGCGTCGTTCGTAACGCCGGTACACCCAGAGATAGGCAAAGAGAATCACCCCGGCAACAATCCCGATCGACACGACGGTTGCCATGCCCTGGAGCTGCAAGGTGTAGTCAGCGTCGTTGAAATAGCGCCAGGCGACCACCGGAAGAGTGTCCGGGAAACCGCCGCCCAGGATGAACGGCGCCTCGAACGCGCCGACGTTGAACGCGAAGCAGATCAACGTCGATGACACGATTCCGGGCAGAATCTGGGGCAGCGTCACCCGGAAGAAGATCGCTCCGCGCCGGGCGCCGAGGATGGCGGCCGCCTCCTCGGTTTCCCGCCCGATGCCCAGCAGGACGGCATAGACGGCAAGCGTGATGAACGGCGTCTGCTTCCAGACGTACACCGCGATGATTCCCCAGCCGTAGTGGGTCTTGAGGATCTGCGGAAACTGCCCCGGGTCGTCGATCAGCCCTGCGAACGCGGCAAACCGCGAAAGCACGCCCCCGCTGCTGAGCATGATGACCGCCAAGGCGATGCCGACCGTATAGGGAATCATCAGCGGCAGCTTGTAGACGTACTTGTAGAGCCACTTTCCCGGGAAGGCCTTGATCAGCGCAAGCGCCAGCATCGTGCCGAACACCAGTGCCAGCAGGGTCGAGACGGTTGCATAGTACAGCGTCAGCCAAAGCGAGACCCAGAAGGTCTGCGACCCCCATAGCGATCCGAAATAGGAGAAGTCCGGAAAGGTGTTGATACCAAACCACGGCGCGAAGCCGAGCGACTGCAGCAGCGCCATCACGAGCGCGCCCCCGAACAGGATCACCAGCACCGACAGGATCGGTATCAGCTGGAGCGCCTGCAGGATTCGGGCGCGGCGCTCGCGCGCCGTCATGCCGACATGCTCGGAACTGGCAGACACGTCTCGACTTGTCACCGGCGGAATCGGGGCCGGCCGCCAGCGTGGCAACCGGCCCCGAAAAAAAACTATCTTCCGAGATTCGCGTAGGCCGTGGCCACGACCTCCTCGATCGATGCCGTGGAATCGCGCTCGATCACCTCAAGCCACGTTGCCTCGATCACGTCGACCAGCGTGGCGTTGGTGTCCGGTGCAGCATTGGCGTCCAGCTCGGCCTGCGTCACGCCGATCAGGCCCGGCGAGGCGTTGACGATGCGTTCCGCATCGTCGGCACTGAGCTTCCACCCGTCGATGCCGGCCGGCATCCCGACACTTTCGAGCTTGGAGACCTGGCTGTCGACCGACGTCATCCAGTTCGCCAGCACGAGCGCGGCCGCGCTGTTCGGCGCATTGCCCGGAATGACCAGGTAGTTCTTGTTCTTGATCATCGTGTTGGCCGGAAAGACGAACTGCCTTGCAGCTTCCGGATAGGTTCCGATCTCCAGACCTTTGGCGACGGCATACAGGCCGAACTTGCAGCTGAAGTCGATCTCGCCGTTCAGGAACAACCCGTCCAGTGCCTTGTTGTCCTCCGGATACCGGGGCGAACCGCCGGCGGCATCAAGAAGGTTGGGCTCGATGCTCTTGAGATACTCGAACCCCGGAGCGATCAGCCGAGCCAGTTCCGCCGGTGCGATGTCGTCAATCGACTGCTGGAACGGCGTGGCGCCCGTGCCGTCGGGGTTATGTGCGTAAACCGCCTCCTGAACGAACGTGTTGCCCAGGTAGTGCGGCGGCTTGACATAGGTGAACTTGCCCGGGTTGGCCTCAAGGTAGCCTTTCAGCTCGGCAAACGTCGACGGCACGTCCTCGTCCGCCACGCGTGCGGAATTTACGGCGCAGACATACTGCTCGCCCGACCAGGGAACCTCGGCCGAGTCGTTTGGAACACCGAAATCGCGCACGTTCAGCAGCGCCCTCGGATCGCTCTCGTCCCATTCCAGGTTCGAGGAGTTCGGAAGGCTCTGGGCAAAGCTGCCAAACAGTGCACCCTGGCGCTTCAGCGTCGCGAAGTTCTCGCCGTTGATCCAGATCATGTCGACGCTGCCCTGTCCAATGCCCTTGCCGGAGTGTTTCTCGGCAAGCACGAGGTCAACGGCATCCTTAGTGCTCGTGATCCGTACCGGGTTCAGCGTTACGCCGTTCTCGGCCATGGCCGGAGCAACGGCCCGGTCCATCCAGATGTTCAGGAGGTCATTGCCGCCCCAGTAGTAGATGTTGACTTCGCCTTCCTCGGCAGCGCGGGCCTCGACCGCCGCCCAGTCGGCGCTGCCGGACAGGAAGGCGTCGCGGAACGCCGCGTCGTCGGGGTCAGCTGCCCAGACGGATGTGGCGGCACAGGCCGCGACAAGGCTGAATATCGAGACAAATTGTTTCATCACTTTCCTCCTCGGGATTTGAAGTTGTCCATTCTCTGGCTCACCCACTGAGCAGCCATACTCGCTCCGGCGCGATCTCAAGCCGAACGTCGTCGCCAACGTCACGCATGCGCCGGGCATTCTCGGTGACGTCGATTTCGTGGTCGTTGCATGCAACCCTGTACGTGACGCTGGCGCCGAAGAAGTCCCGTGCCCTGATGCGACCCTGGATTCCCGGCCCGTCCGGGCCGGCAGGTTCCGTGCTCATGTCCAGAGCCTCGGCTCTGAGCAGGACATGCACGGAGTCCCCGACGGACCGGTCGTTCTGATGCGGGCATGCGATTTCGCCCAGGGCGGTCTCGACCCTGTTCCGGGACAGGAGCCTTCCAGGGTAGATGTTCGTCGCGCCCATGAAATCCGCTACGTCAAGCGATCTCGGGTAGCGGTAAATGCGCTCGGGCGTGTCGAATTGGGCCAGGCGCCCGCCAAAGATGACCGCCACCCGGTCGGCCAGTTCCATGGCCTCGATCTGGTCATGGGTCACAAAAATGGTCGTGATGCCGAGCTGCTGCTGCAGGTCCCGTATGAAGCGGCGCATTTCCACCCTGAGCTTGGTGTCAAGATTCGCAAGCGGTTCATCCATCATGAGGATGGAGGGCTCCGTGATCAGCGTGCGAGCGACGGCAACCCGTTGCATTTGCCCGCCCGAGAGCTGTGCCGGAAACCTGGTGCGGAAAGGGGTCAGCTGCACCACTTCCAGGATTTCGTCCAGCCTTCTCGCGATTTCCGCCTTCGGCGCGCCCCTGACGCTGGGGCCGAAGGCGACGTTCCTTTCCACGGTCATGTGCGGGAACAGCGCGTAGCGCTGGAACACCATGCCCACGTTACGGTCCTGAACGGCCTGCTCGGAGACGTCCTTGCCGTCGAAGAGGATTGCGCCGTTGCTGGGGCGTTCCAGCCCCGAGATCATCCTGAGCGTGGTCGTCTTTCCGCAGCCCGAGGGTCCGAGCAAGGCAACGAGCTCACCCGAGTAAATGTCCAGATCAAGGTTCTCGATGGCAACGAAGTTGCCAAATTGCTTCCTGACCGAGTTAAGCTGGACTTGGGTCACTCATGTCTCCCGGGGAATTTCTGTATATCTCAATTTGTATCGACAAATCTACATGGGCGGGGGGTCGAGTCAACATATACAGGCGGAACGCGGAGGCAATCCGCCGTGTGCCGGAACCACGGGCAGGAGCTCCATTCCGGCCCACGCGGCAAATTCCAGAAAGTCGTCGGCCCAAAGACCCGGGACCAGCACGAAGTGGTGCTCCAGCCCGTGCTCCATGACGCTCGTCACGACGTCCTCCGCGCTGCGGGCCTGTCCGCGGTCAGAAAACCCGGTGACCCAGCCGCGGCACCCGGCAAAGCCTGTCTCACCCTTCGCCCTTACCTGGCCCTCGACTGCGAAAGCCGCGCTTCCGCTGCGGGCGACGCGCAGCACGGAGTGCGGCCCGTCGGCGAATTCGAAGTCCGCGATCGCGCCGAATCCCGGCCCTTCCGGCGTGCCGCGGCCGATCATCGGGTGGTTGATCCACGTGACGCGCCCGTCCCTGGCCATGTAGAGCGGCCCGCCGCCGCCATGCCACATCAGGATGCGGTCATCGGAAAACTGCGGCGAGGTCATGTCCAGCAGGCTGCCGACCCTGCCGGTGATCGATCGCACAGCCATTTGGGTGACCGTCCCGAGCACGTCGCCTTCCGACGCGACGGCCATGTTGTCCTTCTCCTCAAGCCAGCTGAAAGCGGCACCAGGATGCATGCCCGGGCTTTCCTGGAGGGCGGGCCAGTCGGACACCGCCAGGCCGTCGTAGCCGTCCTGGCCGGCAATCTTCCGCAACGCCAGCGCCGCACGGGCGGTCAGTGCCATCTGCTCGCCAGACACGCCCCGTATCTCGCCGCACGCGCCCATGGCCGCAATCTCGGCCTCGACCTCGCCGCCTTCGGCGGCGGCCATGGCCTCGATCATTCCATGAATGTCCACATGCACGGCCTCGACCCCGAGATTGCGGGCCAGTGCATCGCCAGACACTTCCATGTTGTAGAAGGTCGGCGCCAGGCCGCCGACGACGCCGATTCTTGCCCCCCTCAGGCTTTCCCTTGCAGACAGTGCCCGCAGGCTGCGCAACAGGCGATCACGCAGCGGGAGATCTTCCGGGGCGCCGAAGTACCACTGGACCGGGTTCCTGGACAGGTCTCGAACGCCACGTGCGATCGACAGGCTCATGTTGAGCGAAACGAAATTGTTGAGCTGGATGTCGTTCTCATGCGTCGGCTCTGGCGTTGCCCAAACCCCCATTGGCATGCCGCCCATCGCGACCTCCCGCGCAACGTCGCCCATGGTGAAGCCGCCATGGATCAGGAGCGCGAAACCGGCCCCCTGTTCCCGACAGTGTTCCAGGGCCTTGCGTGCGCCGTCCCCGTCCATCGGGACATTCGGCGCGACTGACACCTTTCCACCCACTGCGGTCACGAGCTCCTCGACGGCGCCGATGCAAGCCTCGAACACGCCGTGGCGCTCGGGAAAGTAGCTCGGCAAGGATGCCCTTATGATTCCGACGGTAAGGGGCATGGCTTCTCCGTGGCTAGGCCGGGTCGGTCTTCCTGGCCGACCCTGAAAGGTTGAACACTATAGGCGTTGCGCGGAACACCTGATCGTGGAAAACAGGCGAGTCCAGGTCGTCATACGCCGTGCAGGCCAGGGACAGGATCGGGGCTCCGGTCTCGATGCCGAGACGTTCCGCAACGTCCTCCGGCGCGGCGCAGGGGCGAACGGTCTCGCAGGCGCGGGACCACGCAAGGTTGAAGCGGTCGGAGAGGATTCGCAGGATCGACTGCCCTGGTCCGAACTCGGGGAACGCGTCGGGCGCGAGGCCCGCAACCAAGTTCGTCGGAACCCATGTGCTGACCAGCATCTCCGGCTCGCCGTCCACGGTCCTCAGGCGGTGGATGCGCACGACCGGGGCGTCGAAGACTTCCGCAACGTCCTCGGGCGGATCAGGGTGGGGCACGTCGATGCCGATCAGCCTCGCGCCCGGAACCTGGCCCTTTCGCAACACCGCGTCGGTAAAGGAAGCAAGGCACGTCTCCCTCTGCGGAGACAGGCAGTCGACGTGATAGCCACTGCCTTGCCGCGAGGCGAGATAGCCGGCATCCACCAGCATTTCCAGGGACTTGCGGATCGTGACCCGGCTCACCTTGAATGTTCCGGCCAGCGATTCCTCCGACGGCAGCCTGGTACCGACCGAGTAGTGGTTCGACTTCAGCCGTTTCAGCATCTCGTCGTGCACGACCATGTATTTCGGAGTGACGGGCCTGTTCATGTCTCCGCACGTTCTAGGGGACCGTTCGTGTCCATCAGACAGGGATTCTCCTTCCGCGACAAGCCGATCCGGATGGAATGCAGCCTGAACCCGGAAACACGGCCTTCCGGTCGTCTAGGATCTGCCCCGTGCCGCCGAAGGGGACGGCTCCGCAACTCCGCGGATCCTTCGGCGTCCGCGAACCGTGCGATCCTTCGCGAGGACGTCGTCAGGGTCACTGCAACGCCTCCGCCAGACGTTCCAGCCGCCGCAGGCCTTCGCTCGCCATCCACCCCATGGTGGCATCCTGCCCCTTCGTTCCGAAGACCTCGATGGCATCGCTCCATGCGGCGCGACCGCACATGAAGCCGGCCGGCTTCACCCCGGCACGCCGTGCCATCTTCAGGCCGGCCTCGAACTGGCCGAATGTCACACCGGCGCTCAGGTACAGGATCGGGATGTCCCCGGCAGCCTCGGCGGCGGTGCGGAAGGCGTGCTCCGCCTCTGCCACCGACATGGTTGGTTCCCCGATCCCCTCCACGTGCCCCAGGCTCACCGGCAACTCCACCTTGAGGAGGTCGATGCAGAACTCGGCGGCCGCAAAGACGCGGGTCGCGCGCTCCACCAATGAAGGCTTCAGCCGGGCGAATGCCGCCGACGCCGTGTCAGGGACCGCACGGTCATAGACGAGCGGTTCGAACACGAACTGGATGCCCTCGACCCGGCACTCCTCGCCTATGCGCCGAACCAGTGCATGCTTCCTGAGATTGATCCCGGGCTCGTCGTCCGGAGCGTAGTAGAGAAAGAACTTCAACACGCCGACGCCGAGAGCGGCATAGTCCGCTATCTTCAGGTTGTCGGGAAGGACCGTCATCCGGTCTTCATCCGCGATCCGGTAGACGTCTGCCTCGTAGGCCAGTATCGGCACGCAGGGCTCATGAATGGAGGACAGCAGGTCGCGTCCGTATTCCGCGTCCACCAGCAGCGTCGTTGCGGCGCGGCTCATGGTTTCGGCAACAATGCGCTTGAAGGCGAACAGGTCGTCGTCCCGCGCGGCATCGCCCCGGGCATCGCGCAGGGCGGCGCCGAGACCGCTGCCCATGTCGACCGCGATGCCGCAGATCGGCTGCTCCGCTGCCAAGGCTGGCGCTGGGGTCATGCCGGGCACTCTTCCGTCACTTCAATTCCCGGAAAGGCCGGCGTGTCCGACGGTGCACACCAGAACTCGAGCATCTCGTCGTCCGGCTCGAGCAGCGAAATCGAGAACCCGCCCGTTTCCTGCGTCGTCACGAAACTGCCGACCATCGGCGCAATCGCCCGAACCTCGCGCGAAGCCAGCGCCTTCACCGCTTCCGCCCAAATCGTCAGCAACTCCATCATCGTCGTCCCGCCCATGCCGTTGACAATGACGGCGACCCGCCCGTCCGCCGCAACCGGGCGGTCATCCAGGAGGCGCCTGATCATCTCTTCGACCAGCTGCCGAACCGGCCCGGTCCTCACCCGTCCCACGCCCGGTTCGCCATGCACGCCCATCCCCAGGAAGATCTCGTCATCCGGCAGGCTGAACATCGGCTTTCCGGTCAGGGGCGAGATTCCGGGCGATACGGCTGCAGCCAGCGTGACAGTGCGTTCGCGCACGTCTTCGCCGAGTCGGGTCAGGCGTTCCAAGGGCCATCCAGCCTCGGCCGCCGCACCAAGGATCTTGTAGATGAACATCGTCCCCGGAGCGCCGCGCCGGTCGGCCCGCCGTTCGGGCGGGGCCGCCGAGATGTCGTCATACATGAGGAGCGGGACGACCTTCATGCCCTCCTCTTCGGCAAGCATCGCCGCGGCACGGCCGTTGATGACATCGCCGGAGTGCCGGGAAATCAGCAGGATCGTGCCCGCCGCCCCATTGACCTCGCGAATGCCGTCGAGAATCAGGTCGGCCGAAGGCGCCGCAAACACGTCGCCGACCACGTTTGCGTCGAGAACGCCCTTGCCGACGAATCCCATCGCGATCGGCTCGTGACCGGAGCCGTTGCCGATGAGCAGCGTTACCAATGAATCCTGGTCCTTCCGGTTCCGTTGACGCACGACGATGCGCGGATCAAGCGAGCCCCGGCACACGTGCGGAAACGCACTGACGAACCCGTCGATCATGTCGTCGACCATCGTCGCCGGGTCGTTGAGCAACTTCTTCACGAAACGGACTCCCGCGCAAGCGCTTCAAGGATCAGGACCAGAGAGACCGCGCCAGGATCGAGATGCCCCGCGCCGCCGCCCTCGACATGCTGCGTGCGGCCGCATCTGGCGCGCATGTCCCGGGTCGCGTCCCGGCCCGCTTCAGCTGCCGAAACGGCTTCGGCAAGCGACCTTCCGTCCGCGAGCGCTCCGGTCGCCGGGGCAAGCGAATCGACCAGGCTCTTGTCGCCCGGCCGAACCTCTCCCAGGTCGCAGATCCGGGCGCAGGCGCGCTCCAGCCCCTCGGCCAGGTCGCTGCCGCCATCCAGGTGCCGCTCGATTTCATGCAGGACCAGTCCGAAGAGCGTCCCCGAAGCGCCGCCCGAGGCCCGCATGAACGCCTTGGCGCGCCTCCCGGGTCCGACCGTGGCCGCGTGCGCCAGGCCGCGCACGAGCGTTGTCCCGTGATCGCCGTCGCCGACGGCGGCGTCGAGCGCGTTCAACTCCTGCACTCTGGTGCTTGCCGCCTCGTGCAGGGATCGAAAGAAGCCCTCAGCAGACATCGGCAAAGACTCGCTTCATGTGCTCCAGGGCCTCGGCGGCGGCGCGATCGGCATCCGGCTCGACGTCTCGCCAGATGTTCAGGTCGCGGCTGCTGGGATGGCCCGGGCGGACGAACATCTCGGCGACGATCCAGCCCCGGTAGCCGATGTCCCGAAGCGCTTCCGCGTCGGCCCTGAAATCATACCTGGCACTTCCTGGCACGCCCCTGTCGCAGTCGGAAACGTGGAAGTGCACCAGCTTGTTTCCGCTGGCGCGGATCGCCTCAGGCGGGTCCTTCTCCTCGATGTTCATATGAAAGGTGTCCAGCAGCACGCCGACGTTGTCCGCGCCACTTGCCTCGGCTATGGCCACGGCCTCCCCGGCCGTGCAGGTCAGGTCGGTCTCGAACCGGTTGATCGCCTCGATCCCGAGGACGACGCCCGATTCCTCCAGCACCGGCTGCATCCGGCCGAGCGTTTCGGCGGCGCGCCGTGCCCGTTCCGGCTTGCGCAGCGGGTCGAACACGCCCCAGGGAGCGGCGACCACCCCGGCCAGGGACGATGAGCCGAGCTCGGCCGTGATCTCGATCGCCCGACGCAATGCCGCGCATGCGGCAGCGCGCATGTCGCGATCGCCCGAGGTCGGATCCTCGGACGCACCGAGGCCCGTTGAACATGTCAGCGAAATGCCGGCCCGTTCCGCCGCCTCGCGCAGCGTAGGCGCCTCGTCCAGACCGATTCCCAGGAGCGACACCTCGACCCCCTCGTAACCGGCCTCGGCGGCGCGCTCGAACAGAGGCACCGGATCGTCGGTCCACTCCTTCATCCAGATCCCGGCGTGTATTCCGAACTTCATGAACCCTCCCCCGCCTTCGAAGTGATTAGTAGATACAGATTCATCATGTCAAATCATTTGCCCGTCAGCGCCTGCTCGCGAAGGCGCAGCGCCTTGCGGTTGACCTTGCCGGACGAGGTCATCTCGAACTCCTCCACGTACTCGATCTCGCGCGGGGCCTTGTAGGCGGCAAGCCGCCCACGGACATGGTCCCTGAGCGCACGCGAGAGTTCCTCGCTCGCCTCAAAGCCGCTTGACAGGCGCACGAACGCCTTCACGATCGCGCCGCGTTCCGCGTCCGGCTTGGCAATCGCCGCGGCTTCCGCCACGGCTGCATGGGCAATCAGGCATTCCTCGATCTCGGTCGGCCCGATGCGAAAGCCCGAGGACTTGATCAGGTCGTCGGATCGGCCCTTGTACCAGAAATACCCGTCCTCATCCCGAACCGCGAGATCGCGTGTCCGCATCATGGGACCAAGGCGCAACCCGGCCTCCTTCTCCGGAGCGTTCAGATAGCCAAGATAGCGGGTCGGCGCATCTGCCGGCGTCACGATCTCTCCGGGTTCGCCGGGAGCCACTTCACTGCCCTCGGAATCCACCAGCAAGACCTTGTGTCCCGGATAGGCTATGCCCATGCTGCCGGGACGGCGCGGGTAGAGCGCGGCACAGTTGCCGATCAGGTGATTGACCTCGGTCAGGCCGTAGAACTCGTTGCAGACCACGCCCAGACGGTCTTCCGCCCAAGCCAGCGTGTCTGCTGCCAGGGCCTCCCCGCCGGTGCAGATCACCCGCAGGGCGAGTTCGTGCTCGGAGCGCGGATTCGGAGTCTCCGCCAGCCGCTTGATTGCCGTTGGCGTGAGGAAGGTGTGGGTGACCTTGTGCCGCGCCATGAAGCCATACGCCCAGCCGGCGGTGAACCGTGCCTCGGAGGTTGCCACCGGCCTCCCAGCCAACCATGCCGGAAACAGCATGTCGAGCAGTCCGCCCACCCAGGCCCAGTCCGCCGGCGACCAGAACACCGCGTCCGCGTCGCAAAGCGAGAGGTTGTAGAAGAGGTTGACTGACGGGCGGTAGGAAGCCAGCACCCTGTGCGCATGCCTGATTCCCTTGGGCATGCCGGTGGACCCCGACGTGTACATCAGCAGTGCCGGATCGTCGGAGCCGCCGAAGGCCGGCTCGAACGGGACCGACGGTCTGCCGGACATGGCCGCGCGCAAGTCCTCCTCCGCCCCGAGCGTCTCGGATACCAGCACCGTCTCAAGCTGCGGAAAGGCCTCCCTTGCGGAGTTCCGGTAAGGTGCCCAGCCGCCTTCGGTTGTCAGGAGGACCCGTGCGCCACAGTCGTTCAGCGCGTGCGCCAGGGCGTCCGGGCCGTAGAGCTGCGACAGCGTCACCGCCACCGCGCCGAGCTTGCATATCGCCATGTGGGCGATTCCCGTCTCGGGACGCATTCCCGTATGCACCCCGATCGGATCGCCGGGCCCGCTGCCCAGATCCAGGAGTCTCGATGCCAGCGCGGTTGCCGCGACGTCCACCTCGCCAAAGCTCCAATGCTCCAGCGTCCCGTCGTCGCGCTCGAATACCATTGCCGGGGCAAGGCCTCTCCCGGCCTCAATCTGTGCGCCGACCGTCATTCCATGGATGTTGCTTTCGTCAGGAATGTGGATCTCGACCCCTTCGTCGCCCCGTCGCAGGCCGATCCGCGACAGCCGTTCGTTCGACCAGTCCTCAAGCATGCCTGCTCCTCTCGTCCGTCAGTTCAATGGTCAGCCCTTGCACGTTTCCGGGCGAAGTCGCCAGCCTGCCACGACCGGAGAGGACGTCGGGATTGGCGACCGCAACGACTGCCGAATTCCTCGCCCCCTCGAAGCGAACGAGAGCGAAGGCCCTGTCCGGAGTGTCGGTCCTGTGGATCACGACGGCGGCGCCGGACAATTCGATCCACGCAAGTTCCGACGCATCGCAATGCCCGCAGATGCCTCCGGGCGGGAACTGCACGTGACCGCAGGAACCGCAACGCTCCGCAAGCGCCCTGCCGCGGGCAAGTGCCTCGAAATAGGGCGTGAGACGGCCCTTTGGCAGGCGGTGGTCCAGTGTCAGGCGGTGCTTTGTCACTGGCGCTCCAGTATGCTGACGGCGCAGTTCGTGGCAATGCCGCCATGTGAGTCGACCAGCGCGTATCCCGGCGCCGACGGCGGGTTCAGGCCGGGGAACGACCCGAGCAGCTGCTGTGCCGCCGCCAGCACCTGTGCGACGCCGGTTGCCCCGACAGGTGCACCCTGGCCGAGCAGCCCACCGGACAGGTTCACGGGCAACTCGCCGCAGCTTGCGAATCTCCCGGAGCGTTCATCCGCCACGACATCGGAAGCGAGACCGAGCGCCTCGAGCGCCTGCAGCTGCGCTCCGGAATAGCTGTCATAGACTTCGGCCACGCCGATCGCGTCCGCCGTGATCCCGGCTGCCGCAAGCGCCCGCCTGGCCGCGGTTTCCTTGGCACGGAACCGGCCAGGGTCGGACCGGTCGCCCAAGCGTGCCCGATCGTTGGCCGCGCCGGTTCCCGAGATTCGAACGCGTCCGCGGCCAGCGTCCGGAAGATCCTCCGGTCGGCCGAGGATTACGCAGGCGGCGCCATCGCTCAGGGGCGAGCAGTCAAGCCTGCGATAAGGCGAGGACACGAGCGGCGAGGCGGCGACATCCTCTTCACGGATGTCCAGCGGCAGGTGCGCGTTCGGGTTCGCCCGCGCGTTCCGCCTGTTGCGGACCGCGACACGCGCCAGGTCGTTCGCCGCCGCCTTGGTCCGTTCCATGAACGCCATGATGGAAAGCGCATATATGGACGTTGAAGTGGTGCCGGTGAACCCGTCCGTCCAGGAATCGAAGGAGTGCGAAAGGAGAACTCCCACGGTCTTTCCGTCAAGATGGGTCGCCGAGGCCTCGACCCCGACCACGGCGACCCGGCGAGACTGGCCGGAGAGCACCATGGCCATTGCTGCATGAACGGCGAGATGCCCTGACGCGCCACCGCCCTCGACTCGGCAGGATCGGCGGCCGAGAAGCCCGAGCGTGTCCGCGATCACGCTCGCCGGATTGAGTTGCAACGTGAAGAAGTCGCTCTCCGAAGCGACGACAAGCGCGTCGATCGCGGATCTGTCGAGCGCTGCGTCGGCAAGCGCTCCTCCAAACGCGTCGCCGCACCAGTCACGCCAGGAACTGCCGTCCTTGCGGCGGTTGAACGGCGTCATCGCGCCCCCTGCTACGCACACCCTCATTCCGACGCACCAGTCGTCCCGACATTGCCCCGAACCGCTTGCCGACGGAACAGGACCACGATCGCTTGCTGCCAGCGATTCGGTGCACGAGGCCCACCCGGGACCGGCTTCACGCTACCCGCTGCAGGTCTCGCTGCGACCGCATGCAGCCTGACCTTCGTTGCCGAATGCGCAATGGCGCGAATGCCGGCTGGACGACAGGTCGCGACGGGCACGGGGTTGGTCAGCTTGGGCATTGGTCATCTTCCAACGAAAGCGCCGGCAACATCAACGGCGAATGTGTCCCGCGCGGGATCGACCTGCATGCACCCTCCGTTGCATCGGGAGTCGCCCGGACGCGGGACCGCCGTCGGGGATAGGTTCCATGCAACGCGAAACGACGGTTCCCGACGCCTTGCGCCGGCGTGCAGAGCGGCCAGGTGCAGGCCCGGAACGCCTGGCCCGTCCATGTGGCCATCCCCCGCGCCATGATCTAAACGTCGTCCATGATGATCTCCGAATTCAGCCACGTGGACACCTGGATCTTCGATCTTGACAACACGCTCTATCCGCCTGAGGCGCAGCTCTTCGAGCAGATTGAAGCCAGGATGACCGAATGGGTTGTCGATGCGCTGGGAGTGGACCGGGCGGAAGCGAACGAGATCCGAAAGCGGTACTGGGCCCGCTTCGGCACCACGCTTGCCGGGCTCATGCGTGAGCACGACATTGATCCCGAGGCGTATCTCGATCACGTCCACGACATTCGCCTTGATCACCTGGAACCGGACCCAGGCCTTGCGGGCGCGATCGCCACCCTTCCGGGGCGGGCGATCGTCTATACCAACGGCTCGGAGCCCTATGCACGCCGGGTGATCGAGGCCCGTGGGCTGTCAGGCATTTTCGATGCCGTCTATGGTGTAGAGCACGCGGGCTTTCTTCCCAAGCCTGAACGTCTCGCGTTCGAGGCCATCATAGCCCGGGACGGCCTCATGGCGGAGCGCGCGGCGATGTTCGAAGACGATGCACGCAATCTCGTCGCACCCATGGCGCTCGGCATGCGCACGGTCCTGGTGGCCAAGGCGCCCGACGCCGCCCCGCATGTCCAGCACCATGCGCCCGATCTCGCAGAATTCCTCAGGAGCCTCCTCTGGTGAACACTCCGTCGCTCGAAGACAACGGCTTCTCGGCCAAGCTACGCGGCAACCCGCACGCTTCGCGGCCGAATGCCGGTCCCGGGCCTCTGGACAAGTTGCAGCACGTTGCGGGCCGCGTTGACGTCGCGGTCGGGGACGAGACCGAAGCCGTCGCGGCCGTACACCCTGTCCGCGACCGTCTTCGGCCGGTCGGGATCACGCCCGCATCCGCTGCATCGCCGGGAGGCGCCGCGCGGGGCGACGAGGAACACCGAACCACCGGCGCTTTCGGCCTTGAAGCCCAGCATGTTCCGCAACTGCGTCCGCGCGGCGTCGCGAACCGGCCTGGCAAGAAACGAGCGCTTCAGCGCCTCCATGTTCAGATCCTCCATCGCGATCACGCGATGTCGGGAGGCCAGGCCGTGAAAGAGCCTTTGCAGGACCTGCCGCTCGGCGTTGCTGCTGTGTCCGGCCAGTTCCGGGACCGCGTCCCGGACGGCTCTCAACTCGCCAGTCTGGGCGTCATGGCCGAGGCCGACGCCTTGCCGGTTCCTGGCTTCGGCGCGCTGCCGGAGGTCAGCGTAGCAGAGGTCGCGGAAGTGTCCGGGCATGTCCGAGAGGGCCGCTTCCTGCGCCCCGTTCGGGCAAGGCCGGCACTTGCAGCCCCTGATCTGCCGCCTGCCCATGTTCACCATGCGTTTTTTCCATGCCGGGCTGGCCGCCACCGCAAGGGGTGCGCATTCCCCTGCGAGAGTTCCATGGAGTCCCGGCGCGTCCACGACAGGCAGCGGAAGCGGTAACGGTTCCCATCATGCACGCGGAAGAGACCGACATTTTCGTTTCCGGTGGGGGAATCGCCGGGCTGGTGGCGGCTTTGGGCCTTGCGGATGCCGGCCTTTCGGTGACGCTTGCCGATCCCGCTCCGCCTCCCGCCGGGGACAACTGCGGCGACCTGCGCTCCACGGCATTTCTCGAGCCATCGCGTCGACAACTGGAAGCAATCGGAATCTGGAATGCGCTGGGTGACGTCGCAACGCCGCTTGAGGTGCTGCGCGTAGCAAACTGCATGGGTGACCCGCCATGGATCGAAACCGAACGCTCGTTCCGTGCCGCCGATCTTGGCATTCCCGCACTGGGGTGGAACCTGCCCAATGCCCAGACCCGCCGAAGGCTGGCCGACCTGGCTGATTCCGATCCACGCATCAATCTCAAGTTCGGCGTCGGCTTCCATTCGCTTCTTGCACGCCAAAGCGAAGCGGTTGTCGACCTGACAGACGGCTCAAGGATTCGGGCAAGGCTGGCCATTGCGGCCGATGGCAGTGCGTCGCCCCTGCGCGAGGCAGCAGGCATTGAAGTCGAGACCACCCGTTATGGACAGAAGGCCTTGACCTTAGCGGTGTCGCACCCGTTGCCCCACAAGTCGATCTCCACCGAGCTGTACCTGTCGGGCGGGGCTTTCGTCCTGGTGCCGTTGCCGGACCAGAACGGCGTGCCGACCTCTGCAGTGGTCTGGATGCATGACGGACCTGAAGTGCTGCGTCTCGCCAAGCTTGACGACGGGGCGCTCGGAGAAGCCGCCACGCAGCGTTCTTGCAACGTGCTGGGTCCGCTCTCCCCAGTATCTGATCGCCAAGTGTGGCCCGTCGTTACCCAGAGAGCACGAAGGTACACTGCGCGGCGCGTCGCAGTGATTGCGGAAGCGGCCCACGTCCTGCCGCCCATCGGCGCGCAGGGCCTGAACGTCTCGCTTGCGGACATCTGGTGCCTGCTCCAACTTGTGCGTGACGCACCCGGAGAACTCGGGACATCCCTTCAACTCAGCGCGTTTGCACGACATCGGCAACTGGACGTTCTTGCCCGCACGGGCATCATCGATCTATACAACCGGCTCTGCCGTGACGGCACGCCTGCCGGACAGTTCCTCCGCTCCACCGGTTTGCGGCTGGCAGGCGACTGGGAATCACTGAGACGCGCCATTATGCGAGCCGGCCTGGAGAGTTGATTCTGGGAATTATGTCGTTGAGTCACAATGTGTCTCCTCGATTGAATTCACGGGTCGTCGGGGTCGGCAACCCGAACGCCCCTCGCCGTGCAGACGCGCCTATCCCGGACGCCGCTTCCATCGTGCAAAGACGTTCAAGCGCCTTCTCGCGGATGTTATTCGCCGCATTCAGATCGGCATGGGCAGCAAGGCCGCAGGCCATGCAGATGAAGTCGTCCCGAGTTCTGCGGCTGTCGCTGTCAACGACTCCGCACTCGTGGCACGTCCTGGGCGTGTACATGGCGGGAACGACGATCACGTTCGCCGCCTTGCAGTCGATCTTCCGCTTCAGCGCCGTCCAGCCCGTGTTCAGGATCACGCGGTTGGTCCCGCTCTTGGCGGCGACATTCCTGCCGGGGTCCTCGACCGTCCCCTTGGCCGAGCGCGTCATCCCCGTCACGTTCAGGCCCTCGACGGCAATGCTGCCCGCCTTCACCGCAAGAGCCTTGCTCACATGGTGATGCCAGTCATGGCGCTTCTGCGCCTTCTTGCGCTGAACCTTCGCCAGATGCCGCCTCGTCCGCTCACGGCGCTTGCTTCCCTTCTTCCGGCGCGAAAGCTGACGCTGCAGACGCCTGGCCTTTCCGTCGAGCCGTTTCATGTCCGGCATTTCGTGAAGGACACCGTCGCTGTCCGCAACCTGGCCTCCGTTCCGGTCAAGGCCGAGAACGATCCCGTTGTCTGTCGGCCCTTCCGATTCGACAGCGTAGCAAACAATGGCCGTCCACTTTCCGGCTTCCCGCTTCAGCACCGCCGAAACCGGCCTGCCGTCGGGATGCGGGTTCCCGCCCTTGCGCCGCATCTTCAGGGCGCCGAAGGACGGAATGTGCAATGTCCCGTCGCGCACCTTCACGCCGGAGACGATGGACATGCTGTTGAAGAATGGCCTGCCCTTGAACTTCGGGAAGCCCGACGCTCCGCCCTTCTGCGTGCGGCGGAAGAAATGCCTGCAGGCTTCGTCAAGCCGCTTGAGCGTTCCACGCTGTATCCGCAGCGGGCATTCGGCCATTGCAGGGATGTCGCGGCGGCATTCGGTGACGGACCTGCACTGGTCGAAACACGGGATGCTCCCGCCCGTCTTGCAATAGCGGTCGATCCGCTCCGCCAAGGCGTCGTTCCGGAGTTGCCGCTGCGCTTCAAGCGTCATCTCAAGCCACCGCCGGTTTCGGTGCGTCTGCGGCAGAAGCCGGCAGACAACCTGCCTGTGTGTCTTGACAATGGCCATCGCGGTCGCTCCGGCGTGAGCGTTTGGGAGAGGACGCTCCAACGCCCTTTCCACGCACCATCACCGAGAGAGAACGAAATGCAAACATCATTCCGAATGCGACTCAACGATACAAGTCCCTTTCGTTGCCGCGCGGCTGGAATGAATGCAGACGCGCATGGATGCAGTCCGATCCGGGCAGGACCAATTTTTACGGCGGTTCTCGCAGCCATTCAGGGTCCAGGAAAATGTCGCCGTCACCGAGAGGGAGATTCAGGACAGTGCCGAGATTCAGGCCAGGCAGACAGCAACGCAAGTAAGTTTGCACACCTCCGTCGCCGGAGCCGGAATCGCGATTGCTTGCGGCGCCAGATCAGCGGGATTCGACGATGCGAAGATGCGGGTTTGGCCGCTCGCTCCGGGGCAGAAGCCAGCCAATCTTGCGATCCAGCGTCGCCAGGCATCCCGACCGTTCCCGCGCGAGCGACAGGAGGTACGCGTCGGTCATCTGGCGATGCCCGGTGATCCGCAAGCCGTCGGCAAACGCTGCAGACACGCAATCGACGTCGTCGGGCCAGAATTCGTGGCCGTCCATGGCGGTGATGTCCTTCAGAAGGGAGAGCGCTTCGGGCGGGGAGACCGCGTCGGACGTGAACGCGGGATTGGAAGACAGCCTGACAAACCCGAGCTGGGTCAACGGGCAGGTCGCCCAGCCCGGCAGAGCTTCCCGTTTGAACCATGCGTGCGCAACGTCGTGGTGGACGTGCGACGGCCATGCAAGGGCGAGCAGCAGATTGAGGTCGAGCAGGAAGGTCAAGGATCGTCTTCATGTTCCCTGACACGGTCGAGGGTCAGGACAGTGCCGGCATGAGAGATCTCGAACACCGGAAATCCGCTGCGCTTGCGTCCGGCCCTGGCTGCCGGCCGCAATCCGCGTCGCGCCAGCTCGGACAGCGCCGCGCCCACCGACAGGTTTCGCTCCCCCGCGATCGACCTTGCCGCCTCCAGGATCTCGTCATCGATGTTCAGGGTCGTTCTCATGGCAAGGGAACTGTCACATTGATGCGTTGATGTCAAGATGCCTTGATGCGGAAGCGGTGGCACCACGCGCTGCCCCGAACAGGGAACGGATTCCGCAAGGCAGAGAGGCGGACACAGGCAAGGCCGAACGAGGATCGAAACGGCACCATCGAGCCGGCGGAAGTTTCGATGAACGACCGAACGTCGGTCAAAACTGGGCCGGAACGGATCAAGACCAGCCAGTGCTAGTTGTCCTTGCAACATCTGGTTGCCAGTGAACACTCCATCGCATGAATGCGACGACTTCTCGGCCAACCCTCGGACCAACGTCCCTACTTCGCGACCGAAGGCTGGTTCCCAGCCCCAATGCGAGAAACCTACAGGCTGCAGTACGCCTGTCGACAAGGAGCGCGCCTTCCCGCGCCGCGTGAACGCGGCAGTCCCCTGCGCGATTCCTATGGAGCGATGTCGCGGCGGCATTCGGTGACGGACCTGCACTGGTCGAAACACGGGATGCTCCTGCCCGTCTTGCAATAGCGGTCGATCCGCTCCGCCAAGGCGTCGTTCCGGAGTTGCCGCTGCGCTTCAAGCGTCATCTCAAGCCACCGCCGGTTTCGGTGCGTCTGCGGCAGAAGCCGGCAGACAACCTGCCTGTGTGTCTTGACAATGGCCATCGCGGTCGCTCCGGCGTGAGCGTTTGGGAGAGGACGCTCCAACGCCCTTTCCACGCACCATCACCGAGAGAGAACGAAATGCAAACATCATTCCGAATGCGACTCAACGATATAAGTCCCTTGATTCTCCGCGCGAATCGCGGATTTGGCGAAGTCTTGAGGCCAATGGCCAGTTCGCCCGTCCGGTGCCGCGGACCCGATTTCCGAATTGCAGGTGCCGGGAGAGGAACGAAAGTCTCCTGAACGGTGTCGCGCGATGCCTTGTCTCCGCCAGCAGTCGTCCTGCCATCCTGTGAGTGCATTCTTCGCCGGTCTCGGCGGTTCGCGCGACGTTGCCGCTGTTTGCGCTTGGCAGAAAGGCGGTCTTGTCCGGCCACGGCTACGCAGACCGCAACAACGCAGTCGGCGAACGCCGAACGCACGCACGATCGTCAAGCGACCGAATGTTCCCTTCAACAAGGCTCAATTGGATCAATGCGGCATGGAGCGTCCGCAATCTGCACGATTCGCGACATGGCATCGACCCTGAACGAGCACATGCTGACACCCCGCATGCACAGGGCCTTATGCACACAGCCACCGTCGCTTGCATCCCCGGAAATCTGCGCTAGAAGCTCTCGGGATTCACGAAACCTGCGACAAAGGAAGCTCCGATGCGCGTATATTACGATCGCGACTGTGACATCAACCTGATCAAGGACAAGAAGCTGGCCATACTCGGATACGGCAGCCAGGGCCACGCGCACGCGCTGAACCTGCGTGATTCCGGCGCCAAGAACGTTGCCGTGGCGCTTCGTGAGGGCTCACCCTCTGCCAGGAAGGCCGAAGCCGAAGGTCTCCAGGTCATGGGCATCACGGACGCGGCTGCGTGGTGCGACCTCATGATGTTCACCATGCCCGACGAGTTGCAGGCCGCAACCTGGAAGGCCCATGTCAAGGACCACATTCGCCCGGGTGCCGCCATAGCGTTTGCGCATGGCCTCAACGTGCATTTCGGCTTGATCGAGGCACCCGACGGCATCGACGTGATCATGATGGCGCCGAAAGGTCCCGGCCACACTGTCCGCGGCGAATACGTCAAGGGCGGCGGCGTGCCCTGCCTTGTCGCCGTCCACAACGACGCGTCCGGCAAGGCCCTTGAAATCGGCCTTTCTTACTGCTCGGCGATCGGTGGCGGACGTTCCGGCATCATCGAGACCGACTTCAAGGAAGAATGCGAGACCGACCTCTTTGGCGAACAGGCCGTTCTCTGCGGCGGCCTGGTGGAACTGATCCGCATGGGCTTCGAGACACTGGTCGAAGCCGGATATGCGCCCGAGATGGCGTATTTCGAGTGCTTGCACGAAGTGAAGCTCATCGTGGATCTCATCTACGAGGGCGGCATCGCCAACATGAACTACTCGATCTCCAACACGGCCGAGTACGGTGAATATGTCTCCGGGCCGCGTGTCCTGCCCCGTGACGAGACCAGGGCCCGCATGCAAGCCATCCTGGGGGACATCCAGTCCGGCAAGTTCGTCCAGGAATTCATGACCGAAAACGCCGTGGGACAGCCATTCTTCAAGTCGACGCGCCGTAACAACGACGCGCATCAGATTGAAGAGGTTGGCGAAAAGCTCCGTGCGATGATGCCCTGGATCTCGGCGGGCAAGCTCGTGGACCAAGCCAGGAACTGAAGGGCGCCGCCCTCCGGCGCGCAAAGGAAATGCAGCCGCGTTCGTTGTCCGTCCGGAGAGATTCAGGACCGGCGGTCCATACACCGGCAGAGCGTGCGTGGCTGCGTGCACGCAGGGCGCGTCAGTCCTCGTTGAACTGAAGCTCGTACAATCTCGCGTACAGGCCGCCACGGGAGAGAAGCTCGTCGTGCCGCCCCTCGTCCACGACGCAACCCTTGTCCATGACGACGATCTTGTCGGCCTTTCGAATGGTCGAAAGGCGGTGGGCTATCACCAGCGTGGTGCGCTCAGAGGCCAAGCGGTCAAGCGCTTCCTGAACATGGGCCTCGCTTTCCGCATCCAGCGCAGAAGTCGCCTCGTCCAGCAGAAGGACGGGCGCGTCGCGCAGGAGTGCACGGGCGATCGCCACCCTCTGCCGCTGCCCCCCGGAAAGTCCCGTGCCACGCGGGCCCGCCGGCGTCTCCAGACCCTCGGGAGACCCGGCGACGAAGTCCCTCAAATGGGCAGCGTCGACGGCCGCGGAAACGCGTTCTTCCGTCACGTCAGGCGTGGCGAGAACGATATTGTGCCGAAGGCTTTCGTCAAACATCGGAGCGTCCTGCGTCACGACCGAGAAAAGTTGCCGCAGATCGGCGAGACCAAACTCGGTCGACGGAACGCCGCCCACCGTGATCTTGCCGCTGTCTGCGTCAAGAAGGCGTGTCAAGACGCTGAAAATGGTTGATTTTCCTGCTCCAGATGCACCAACGAGCGCGGTTGTTTCCCCGGCCTTGGCCAAAAAGGTCACCTCCCTGAGTGCAGGGACGTGGCCATAGGACGCGGCCACTCGTTCGAACCTGATGTCCGCCCCACGAGGATTGTCCGGCAGAGCGGCGGGCCTTGCGGGCGCATGTATGCTCGGCGCCACGTGAAACACGTTCCGAATCCGCTCGAGGCTGGCACGCGTCGCCTGCCACGCGCCCGCGACGTTCGCTAGCCGACGGAACGGGTCGAAGAGCAGCGCAATCGCGGTAAAGAACGACATGAACTGGCCAACGGTCTTCTTTCCGTCGATGATCTCGCCGCCGCCATAGATCACGACACTGGCAAAGCCGATGGCTGCAACAACGTCCATGGTCGAGGGGAGGCCTGCCTGCCCGATCCTGACCTTCATTTCCTGGTTAAGGTAGCGGTCAACCGCCGCACCGAACCGCACGTCCTCGAACGCCTCGCTGTTGTTCAGCTTGATCGTGTCCATGCCGTGAAATATCTCGTCCAGCAACGTCGAAAGCCGTGCGGCGAGCTCACGCGCGGCAAGCGCCTTCTTCCGGACGTAGCGCTGCATTCCAAGCACCGGTCCAAGGAGGATCGGCACGCCGGCGACCGCGACAATCGTCCAGCGCCAATCAACCGAAATCGCGACACCCAGCAGTGCGATGACGGTCACGACCTCGCGCCAGGCGGTGCCAAGGACCTGCATCCAGATCTGGTTGGCCAGGGTCGTGTCGCCCCGCACGCGCTCGATCAGGGTGCCTGGCGCGTTGAACTGGAAGTAGGCGCTGTCAAGCGTCAGGAGATGGCCCAGCATGTCGCGCTGCATGCTTGAGGTAACCGCAAGTCCTGCACCGTTCATGAGCAGCCGGTGCCCGAAATCCGACACGGCCCTTACAAGGAAGATGCCGGCAATCACGCCCGCCACCCAGTAGATCGCCGACCGGTTCCCGGCAAGAAAGACCAGATCGAACATCGGCTGCACAATGTAGGAGAGCGCCCCTAGCATGGACCCCTCGATCGCCATCAGCACAAGCGCCGCCGCAATCTTGGGCCAATGCCGCTTCAGGTAACTACGCCACACCCATCCGATCAGTTCACGATTGGAATGCGCGCGGTGCGGCCCGGACCAGTCGGCCGATGTCTGGGAATTCTCGCTCACGCCCTCGATTCCTCGGACCACCTCGCAGCACTAGCTAGCCCGCCGGTGTCGCACGCACAAGCTGGCAAGGCACTTTCCCCGACCAGCACTGTCCCGATGAGACCGCTCCTCGCGGCCTTCGCAATCAAGGGATCCCGGCGACGTCTCGGGTTGTTGCGAACCGACCTGATGCCTTTGCCGACTGACATTCATTCTCCAAACCCGCCAGGGAGAGGCTCGGCAAGGCTCGCATTGCGCCAGCCTGGAGAGAGAACGCGAAGGACGTCCGCGAGCGTCGGTCCCGCGAAAGCCCGAGCCAAGCTGCATTCGCGTGCTGCCTCGACGCAACGCCCAGCATCGTGAGTCCGTGAGATCGCGGAATGAGGCGTTCGATGGCCGCCATGCCTAGGCTCGCGACATGACGGACTGGACGGAACTCCGCGACATTGCGTGATGCACGGACGTGCCCCGCGACTGGCGCCGCTCGGCATGCGCGCACCGCGCGCGCTCCGCCGGACGGCATGCATTCCGGGCGCGGAATGGGCGCGATTTCGCAAGACCCCGCGTTCTTTCGGAGGGGCACGCGCAGGACGGGACGGTTCCGCCTTCCCGCCAGGCACGCATTGTCTCTTGCAACGGAATGTGACTATGTCCGTCCAGAAATCCGGAGCCTCCGTCATGAACCTGTCCCGCGGCGTTTCCTATCTCGCCATACCCGGCCCCTCAGTCATGCCCGAGCGAGTGTTGATGGCGATGCACAGGAGCGCGCCCAACATCTACGAAGGGGAGCTTGTGGACATGGTCCCCGACCTTGTCCATCGCCTGAAGCAGGTCGCGCGCACGCGGCACGACGTGGCGATCTACATTGCCAACGGCCATGGAGCCTGGGAGGCGGCGATCTCGAACTCGTTGTCCACAGGAGATCGCGTGCTCGCGCTGGCCACGGGAACGTTTGCGCATGGCTGGGCCGAAGTGGCCAAGCGAATGGGAGTCGAAACGGAAGTCCTGGACTTCGGGCAGCGCAGCGCCATCGACCCGGAACGTCTTGCCGAACGCCTTCGCAGGGACCACGGCCACGACATCAAGGCCGTCCTTGCCGTTCACACAGACACGTCGACAGGCATTCGCAACGACATCGAGGCCATCCGGTCCGCAATCAACATGGCCGGCCATCCGGCGCTCTTCATGGTCGATTGCATCGCGTCTCTTGCGTGCGACCGTTTCGAGATGGATGCATGGGGCGTCGACGTGATGGTTGCAGGTTCCCAAAAGGGCCTGATGACGCCGCCTGGACTCGGCTTCGTGTATTTCAACGGAAAGGCTGAAGAGGCCAGGAACGGTGCCGGTCTCGTCACCTACTACTGGGACTGGCGTACGCGCGTCGCACCCGAGGTCTTCTACCAGTACTTCGCGGGAACGGCACCCACGCATCATCTCTATGGCCTGCGCGAAGCGCTCCTGATGATCGAGGAAGAGGGTCTCGAGAACCTCTGGGCACGGCACGCGGCGATAGCCGAATCCGTCTGGGCCGCCTTCGACCATTGGGGCAAGGAGGGCCCTCTGAAGGTGAACGCGCCCGACCCTTCGATACGGTCGCACTCCGTGACTGCCCTGCTCACCGGTTCGGAGAAGGCGACTGCGCTCCGGGAATGGTGCGAAGACCGTGCGGGACTGACTTTGGGAATCGGCCTCGGCATGGCGGAAAAGACCGCACCCGAGTGGCACCACTTCTTCCGGCTTGGCCATATGGGTCACGTCAACGCCCAGATGATTCTCGGCGCCCTAGCCACCATCGAGGCGGGCTTGAAGGCCGTCGAACTGCCGCACAGCCCTGGCGGCGCGCTGAAGGCCTCCGAACTGATCGCCGCACGGGCGTAGCGGCCTGCGCAGCCGCCCTGCACGGTCTCGAATGCGGGACGGCGATGTCACGCGTCTGGGCGCGTCGCACGCGACAGCACAGCTACGCCTGCGTCAGTGCATTATCGGTCGCTCGACCAGTTCCTCGGCCCGTCCCAGCATCCGGGACACATCGCGCAGGCTCAGCCGCCTCTGGAGGCACTCCTTCGTCGCGGCCCGTTCGATTGCGCACTGGACCGCGTCCGCGGCCACCGCCGGCAGACCGAGACGGGTCGCCTGGCGTTCCGCGAAGCCGCTCAGCTCCTCTACCGACAGATCGCTTAGCTGAACGACTTCGCATCGGCTCCGCACGGGTTCGGAGACGAGCCCGATCTCGTTCGCCGTGAGCACCCAGCTCAAGTGGCTCATGTCCACGCCGATCCTGTAGTACGGGCACTGCCAACGCCGTGCGTTGCCCGGCTCCAGCAGGCCGAGCAGCGCGGGCTGGAACGAGAGCACATTCCCTGAATCGGACCGCATTGTTTCCCCTTTGTCGACCTCGTCGACGACGATGACCGGGTTCGCGACCCTGGACGACATCACCGTCTGCAGAGGCCGACCCGGCTGCTGGCCTTTCCAGCCGCGCTCCGTTCCGGCCAAGGTCATGCTCGACAGCCCTTGGCTGGCGTCGATCACGCAATGCGGCAGGTCGAGGGCCTTGGCCAGTCCGGCCGCCCAAGCGGTCTTGCCGATCCCTGGCGGCCCATGGAGCAGCAGTGGCCCAACACTGATCGGCCGGCCCCGCCGCGCGCAGCGCCGGAGCGCGTGCCAGGCGACGGTGGTCGCAGCCCCCATCCAGGGAAACTCGGCATGCAGCGACGCCGCCAGTTCGTCTGCCATGGCCTCGTCCGCAACGATCTTGACCGGAACCATGCCAGCCAGCTCAAGAAGGGCGGCACGGTCACGTTTGGTGTCCTCCTCGGATAGGTGGCCCAATGACTCCCGGTTCGCGGAGTCGCGGCGCGTGACGATCCTTTTTGCACGGGTGTGAATCCGCTGCCTCTCTCGATGCCCTACTCCCAAGTTGTCCACATCCGTCGCATGGGCGTTCATGTACCCTTCAAAGCTGATCATGCTCGCCATCACGGCGTTCAGGTCCGCAAAGGAGGGCGAGCCCGTTTTCTTGGAACGCATGCCAGCCAAATGGCCGAGGAGTCTTCGACAAATTGCGTCTACACTCGACTCGGCGCAAACCGCCGGATGGAACAGTCGGATCTTCATTTCGGAGGTTGCTGACATGTCCGAGATTCTCAATCATGTCCGCCCGCTGGGAAGGGCAGGAGGCGCAAAACTGGCAAAATGTGAGAGGGCGGCGCGGTCGCCGCTAGCGATTCAGGCCCAGAAACCGGGCTCTCGCTTCGGTGTTGTGGCAGAGCAGTGAATCTGTACCAACCTCATCATGCCGGGGGGATCGCATAGTTCCCTTGGCCGATCAAGTGCAATTGTGCAGGTTGTCGGCAACAGGCCGCATTTTCGTCACAGGTGGCAAGCGATGCTGTCGATGGTTGTGAGAAAGCGCGGGATTCTGGCGGTTCGCCGCGCTCTTGACAGAATCGTTCTCGTTCCCATTGTGCAGCTCCCATCGTCTTTCTGCCCGTCGTGAGTCTGTTGTGTCGTGGCCTCAGCCGTCCGTGCCAGCCAGCGGCTTGCGTCCCGGTGCCGCCGCGGCGGGCGATCCGCGCCTGAGGGACGAATCCGGCGTCCGTCTCGGACGCTCCGCACCGTTGCGGATCGTTCCCTTCCCCATCGTCGGATCCTGTAGCCGTGCCAGCCGCGGCGTCTTTGCCGCGGCCTCGACCGGATGCTAGTGCGGCATCGAAGGAATGAGCGACGCGGCGCTGGGCAAAGCTTTGGCGACCAACCCCGGCACCGCACCCGAACGAGCCGGTCGCGGGGACCGAACTCCCGAGCATTGTCTCGAACTTTCGCGTCCGGGTCCACCCCGCTCCGAGAAGGACGGTTAGCGAGACAGGGCGCCCGTCCAACTGCAAGCGGTGCCGGCGGCAACTCGTCATCTGACGGCGCCGCGACCGCGGGCAGGTGTACTGCTCCATGGCATGCAGCGCGCGCTCCCGGAGCGAAAGGCGGCGGAACCCGTAGCGGGGCTGACGCAACATTGCCAAGGAACCGTGGCTCATGCCATTCCAGCTGCTCCGCAACGTTCCGTTCTCTTGGCGGGCAGGGAGTCGCGAGCCGCCAGGTAGGTGCATCCCGGGCACTCCTAGCTTCTCGATCGAGTACGATTTGGCAGCTTGAATGAGCCGAGTTCCGCAATTCGGCGGCGACTTTCCCGAGAACGAGAATTCGGCTGCAATCCGCGCCCCTTGGCGTCACATCGGCCTTGACACGTTGACGATATCGCTGTCCGGAGGCGCGCGACGCCATCGCCCAGGGCATCAGCGATCGCTTGATCAACGCTCAAGTCCATTCGCTTTTGGCCGCGTCGAAAGTCGCCAGCGCACTGGAGACGGGCTGCGATCCGACCTACTGGAGCTTCCAGCGGCTGGCGAGAATGTCGGTATCCTCCTTGTCCGTCCGGAACGCCTGGTCGCCGGTACAGAGTCACCTCAGTTCAGGGGCGGCACCCAGCCGCCGGGATAGACGATTCAACTACCGGCCAGCAAGGTCACGAGGAACTCGTGGCACGATCATTGCCGGGTTCCAGCTCTTGATGTCGTGCGGCCTTCGACGCACCGGCCGGAAGCACCGAATTCAGGAATCGCCTCCAGGACATCGCGGCAAAGATGATCGCAAACAGCGCGGTTGACGCCAAGGTCATCCGCCAGTCGTAGTCGCCAGCCACATACGCGCCCATCAGCGATACAAACGCCGCCGCCGCAGCGAATCCAAGCGCCCGCGAGAAGTACTCAATGCTCGGCACAATGAGAACGGTCGCCGCATTGATGGTTGCGGCGACCGCAAAAACCCCCGCCACGAGGTCAAGCGTCGCAGCGCAGCGAATGAGGTTTCCGAGCGTCGCGCCATCTGCCTCGCAAACGTAGTCCGTGAGAACCAGCATGTAGATCTTCAGGACAAGAGCAATTGCCAGGGCAACGCCAAGAATGATGTTCATCGCCGTCGCGATGATTGTCACAGGACGTTCAACGGCGAGCTGGTACCTCTCGGAACGTTTGTGACTCTGCGTTGTCATCCGCCTCCCCCCAGCCGAGAGATAACACGATCGACGCTTGTTATCTCGGCAACATTCGCCATCGCGAAGTCAATCGAGGCCCGGTGCCACTCGTCATTCATCGTCGAACAGGCATCCTCGGGCACGATTACCCGGAACCCTTTGTCCGCACCCGTGCGAGCGGTGTGTTCGACAGACATGTTGGTCCATGCACCGGTGTTTATCAACGTGTCTATCCCGCCGTGCCTGAGATAGCTTTGCAGGCGTGAGGTTTCCCAGGGACTCATCGACATCTTTTCGACGACAAGATCGGATCCCTGCGGCTCCAGCCCGGCCACAGGGGCAGCGCCCCAGGAGCCGCGAACCATTGCGCCCGCCTCGACGAGACCCGAATAGAGCGGTGCGTTTGGGCCAATCTTCGGGTGCCCGGGTTCGCAGACGAAATGGACATGAATGACCGTCACGCCCGCACGCCTGCAGGCATCGGCCAGCCTTCGGGAATTCGCCACGACGTTCTGGGACCTGGCGTGCGCCGGCGACCCGCTCTCGGCAAAGGCGCCGCCATCAATGATGACATCGTTCTGCATGTCCTGGATGATCAGGGCTGTCCTGCGCGGATCGATTGCCACCGGTGCGCCCGTCGAAGCGCGTGAGGGTGCCCGTTGGGCACGCATGAACGGCTCCTCCCGCCCCCGAGACTTCAGGTCCACGGCATAGACGCTGGTGGTCGCGCAAATGTACAGGGTCCGCCAGTCCTCCCCGCCCCAATGCAGGTTTGCCGACTGCTCGGGCACGATGATCTCGCCCAGCTTCACGCCGTGGAAGTCATAGACCCAGACGCCCCCGGGACCTGTAACGTAGACGTTGCCGTTGGTGTCAGCCTTCATTCCGTCCGGCAGCCCGGCGCGGCCGTCTTCCTTGATGCCGCTTGCGAAGAGCCTGGCATTGACGAGTTCGCCTTTGGGGCCGACGTCGAACATCCGGATGTTGGCCTGGTCGGTATCGTTGACCCACATGAACCGCTCGCATGGGCTGAAGCTAAGCCCGTTGGGCTGCCCGAACATGTACCGGTCGGACACAAGCTGCGGCTCGTCACCGGAGCGATGTCCGGGCGAGAGTCGGTAGACGCCCTGAAATCCTTGCTGCAGCGGTCTCGGCACCCCGAAGTGTTCCATCCGGCCATAGGTCGGATCAGTGAAATAGACCGAACCGTCCGAGCGCACGCAGATGTCGTTCGGCGAATTCAACTCCTTGCCCTCGAAATGACTGGCGAGGACCTCTCGCGAGCCATCGCGATTGAAGCGTGCGACCGACGAAGTCGCGTGCTCGCAGACCAGGAGATTCAGGTCCGAATCGTAGGTCATGCCGTTGCCCTTGTTTGACGGACGCATGACCTCTTCGACGCCGCCTGCCTCTGACCAGCGGCGCCGCACGTCCCCAGGCATGTCCGAAAAGACCAGATGCTGCTCGAGCGGATGCCAAAGCGGTCCCTCGGTGAACGTGAAGCCGCTGCCGATCTGGCGTACCGGCGCGTTCAGGTCGATCAGTTCGGCGAATCGCGGGTCGATCGCAACATGTGGCATGGCGATTTCCTCAGGCCGGGAACCAGTTGCGGGCCGGCAGGCTCTCCACGACGGGGCCTGGGCACGTCATGCCAATGCGGCCCACGACCTGCCCGTGCTCGACCACCGCGCCGCGATCGTGCACCGGCAACAGGTACCGGTAGTTGTTGAGCAGTTTCTTGATCTGCGCCTTTTCGGACCGCTTGGATCCGGCGTGGTTCCCGGTCACCTGCGGTTCCATGTAGTTGTTGACCCGGACATGATTGATGACCTGATCGTTGAAGTCATAGATGACGTCGCCGCAGATGCAGGCGAGCCCGTCTGCGGTCTCGACAATCACGTTCATCGATCCTTCGGTGTGCGCACCCGCGGGCTCGCACCAGACGCCCGGAATGATCTCCTCCGCTCCGGTGATCTCGAGGTCCAGGAAACGAATGGCTTCGGGTTCGTAGATCCTGTCGACAAGGTGCTTGATGTCCGGCTTCGGATACTGCGGATACATGATGCCGGAGACCGAGAACTCCATTTCCCGTCGGTTCAGCACGACCGTCGTGTTGAGAGGGAAGTCGTCATCGTTGCCGGCGTGATCGATATGCAGGTGCGTGTGCAGGATGTAACGGATGTCCCCCGGGCGGAGCCCGTGCCTCGACAGTTGCTGCTCCACGGCGTTTTCGTGGTAGCAATGCCCCCGCATGCCCAGGGTCTCCATGATCGCGTTGTCGCGGTACCCGGTATCGACCAGGACCGGGTGCTGCCCGCCGAGGATGAGAAACCCGTAGGTCGGAACGCGGCGAACACGGCCGCAATCGTGGCCAAGGACCAGAAAGCTGGCTTCAAGCTCGATGTCTCCAAAGTCTAGTATGTGGATGGTGAGGGCCATTGGGTACTCCCTTATTCCACGCGGTAAACCCGCGCTGCCGTGTCGTTGAAGATCTGCTTGTTCTGCTTCTTGGTGAGATCCGCGGTCGCCTTCCTGAAGGCGCTGATGAGATCCCGATAGTTCGTCCAGAGCTTTTCGATGGGAAAGTTCGATCCGAACATGCAGCGGTCAGCCCCGAAGATCGAGACGGACTCCTGCACGACGGCGGCGATGAAGTCCGGATCGTTCCGGTGAATGAACGTTCCGAATGCCGACAGTTTCGTGACCACGTTCCTTCGCTTTGCGAGATCGGTCATGGCTGCGCGCCAGGCCTTCCAGCCGGCCTGGGACCGATCTTCCAGCATGCCAGCATGCTGCAGGATGAACGTCACGTCCGGGCACGCATCGGCAAGCTCGGCGGCATCTGCCATCTGGCCATGAAACACCTGAAGGTCGAAGGTGAATCCGTGTTCTGCGAGCCTTCCGATGTTCTCGACGACGCGGGGGTCCGAGACCTGCGTGGCGTCGTGGGCGAACCGGTATTGCGGGTTTTCGTGCCAGTGGAACTGCTGCCGAAAGCCTCGCAGAAGGGGGAAGTCCCTTAGCGACTTCAATGTCGGACCGACATCTCCTCTCGTGAAGTCCAGAAAGCCGACAATCGCATGAGGCCAGCCTGTCCTGTCCGCTACGGACTGAACCCAGGCAATTTCGTCCCTGAACCAGTTCGGCGCCCAGTTGGCCTGAACGTAGACGGACTTCCTGATCCCGGTACCCTCGACGTCCGCGCAGTACTCTTCGACCGGGTAGTCCCTCTTGATCGCTGCATAGGCACCGAAGATCCTTGGCCGTTCGGGACCGAGCAGCCACGGAAGGTCCGCTTGCCGCCAGACGTGATGGTGGGCGTCTATCATGCCGCGCTTCCCTGACGGGCCCGGGACGCCAGGCTCAGGACATGGCCCGCCACCACCTCGCTTGTCGATCCGTCTGCCAGGGCATCGATGCTCGGCACTATCGCGCTCAACCCGCCGGTCGCGGGCACGTAGTCCGGGTCCGCCGCCAGCGGCGTCAACCAGTCCAGTCGCCAGGCAAGCTTCGAGAGCCGGCGAACCGCCTCCGACATCAGCGCTGGCGATCCCCGTTCCAGGCCGTCGGACAAGACGACGATCGCCGCGCCTCGGGCAAAGCCGGCATAGCGCGGCACCGCAAGGAAGGTTGTCAGCGCCTCGCCGATTCGCGTGCCACCGTCGACGTCGGCAACCAGCGCGGAGGCACGCTCCAGCGCCCTTGCCCGATTGCGCACCCGGAACGCGGGCGTGAGGCGCGTCAACCGGGTGCCAAGCGTAAAGACCTCTGCGCGGTCAGCGGCACCGGTCAACGCGTGTGCAAACGTCATTGCAGCTTCGGTCCGGTCCTTCATCGATCCCGAAACGTCGATCAGAAGGACGATCTTGCGCTGCCTGTCCTTGCGGCGGCGACGTGCGAGGGTGAAGACCTCGCCGTCCCGCCGTGCGGCATCGCGCAGGGTCCGCCGCATGTCCAGCAGCCGGCCTCGCTGATCGGGTGCAAAGCGGTACGAACGTCGCCGCGGCAGCCGGGCAGGCGCGAGACGTTGAAAGCGCGCCAGCGCCGCGTCCGAGCCTTCCTCGGCGAATTCGCGGCGCGACAGGCGCTCGATGGCCGCGGCCTGCTCGCCGGCTTCGGCATCGGCATCAACCTTGTCCCGCTCGTCGCTTGCGCCGGTCGGCTCATGGGCGGGAACCGTCTCGTCTTCTGCGTCTGCCGCGCCCGGTGCGGTCACTCCCAGGAAATGGGCGCGGAAGAGCGCGTCAAATTCCTCCTGCCGATCCTTGGGGATCGCCAGAACGGCGACCCCGGCGCGGCGGATGTCCTCGACGCTGCGCGGCCCCAGCAGCGCGATTGCCTGGAGAAACCCGATGGTCTGGTCGGGCGCCACGGTGAATCCGTGGGCGCGCAAGACCGCGGAAAACCTTACAAACGGCTCGGCGGCGCGGGGAAGCGGGCGCGACTCTGTCATGCCGCTTCTCCGGGAAGGAACGCATCCAGTCTGGGGGCCATGTATGCAAGGTCGTCCTGGTCCTTCAGCACGACCCCAATCGAGCGCCGGAAGGCCGCTGGCCAAGGCTCTCCTTGCGCGTTCAGCAACGTCGCAGCCTCCGCCCACTCAACCGTTTCGGCAACGCCAGGCAGCTTGACCAGCGGCTCTTCGCGCATGAGCCCCACCGAGGCGACCACCGCCGCTGCCGTCGCTTCCGCGACCGACGAAGCTCGGACCATCACGATGCGGGCTTCCAGTGCAGGTTCAGGGAATTCGATCCAATGATACACGCAGCGTCGCCTGAGGGCCTCGTGAAGATCTCGGGTACGGTTGGAGGTCAGGACAACGACCGGGTGAGACGCCGCGCGAACCGTTCCGGTTTCCGGTATCGAGATGGTGAAATCCGACAGGAACTCGAGCAGGAAGGCCTCGAACTCGTGATCGGAACGGTCGATCTCGTCGATCAGCAAGAGGGTTTCGTCCGGCACCTGCAGCGCTTCCAGCAAGGGTCGCGCCAGGAGGAACTCATCCGAGTAGACGTTGAGCGGGCTGGCTTCTGCCTGCCGAATGGCAAGCATCTGGCGCGGATAGTTCCATTCGTAGAGCGCCGCGGCGGCGTCGATTCCCTCGTAGCATTGCAGGCGGATCACGTTTTGACCCAGGACTGCGCCGATCGCCTTGGCAGCCTCGGTCTTGCCGACACCCGGAGCGCCTTCCAGGAGCAGCGGCTTTCCGAGCGCCAGCGCGAGATAGGCCGAAGTCGACAGCGCGTCATCGGCGAGGTACTGCGCCGCCGTCAGGGCGCCCTGCAACGCTCCGGGACTGTCGATCCCGCGTATGTCCGCCCGCACCGGCATCAGGGGCCCGGCCTGCCCCCGGAACGCGCGCCGCCGTTCGCCCGAATGCCGCGCAACACCTTTTCGGGCGTGATCGGAAGGCTGTCGCATTCCACGCCGACCGCGTTGAACACGGCGTTGGCAATGGCGGGCAGCACCGGATTGGCGCACATCTCGCCCGGCCCCTTGCCGCCGAAGGGCGCATCCGGCGCCGGACGTTCGAGCACCGAAATGTGATGGGGCGCGGCATCTCCCGGCCCAGGTTGCAGGTAGTGATTGAAGTCGACAGGCCCGTGCGACCGGTCCGGATAGTAGGGCTCCGTCGTTTCGTACAGCGCGTGGCTTACGCCCATCCAGGCGCCCCCTATCAGCTGCTGTTCCACCAGTCGGGGGTTGAGCGCACGCCCGACCTCGTAGGCGGAGCTGATCTGCTGCACCTCGACCTCGCCGGTTTCGTCATCCACCGTCAGGTCCACGACCAGCGCGGCGTGGGCAAAGGACGACACCGGGGTCATTTCGCCGGTTTCGCTGTCGACTTCGGACAACGGAACAAGGAATATGCCGCGTCCCGCAAGCGTGCGCCCCTGGTTGAACTGCGCGGCCGCGGCCGTCGCCTCGACCGTCGTGGACCGGTTCGGCGCGCCCTTCACGTGGATGTTCCCGCGTCCGTCGGTCACAAGATCGGACGCGTCGACCTCAAGTTCCTCCGCCGCGGCTTCCAGCAGCTGGGCGCGGGCCTCCGTGGCTGCACGGATGATCGCGTTGCCCATCCTGTGCGTTCCGCGCGACGCGAACGAACCCATGTCATGCGGGCCGGTGTCGCTGTCCGCGGTATCGACAAAGACATCCTCGACCGGAACGCCGAGAGTCTCGGCAGCCAGCTGGCGGCCCACCGACTTGATGCCCTGCCCTAGATCGATGGACGAGAGCGCGACCTTGAACTTCCCGTCAGGCGTCGAATGCACCAGCGCCTGGCTCGGGTCGCCGCCAAGGTTCATTCCGATCGGATAGTTGATGCAGGCGAAGCCGCGTCCATGATGAACTGCCATCAGCGCCTCCTCGACCCAGAGATGAACCGCGAAACGCCTGGCCGCCTCACGCCGCGCTGGAAGTGCGTCGCGGCGCCCGCGCCTTCGTCTTCGGCGACGGCCGGCGGCGTCTCTGGCTGTTGCGCCGCAGGCGTGCCCGGCGCTCGTTCAGGTGGCCTTGCGGTCGGCCGCTCGATCGTGCCCGCCGGGCGCTGAGTGTAGGCGGCAGGCAGGGAAGGGCCGCTTCCGGCACCCGCGGCAGGATGCGAGCGGCTTGCCGGCTCCCCCGGAGCGACCGGCGCCGGCGCGGGCACGGTTTCGTCCGCGAGTCCCTGGGACGCAGCCGGGGCGCGGGTCGCGCCCTTGAAGCCAAGCCGCCCGACCTCTGCCTCCATGTCCGCCCGTTGAGGTGCATTGCCAAGTGCCGAACTGTTGTTGGAAGAATGGCCTTCAGGCAGCAGTCCGCGGCTCCCCTGCCCCGAGAACGGCTCAGGCGCGAGCCCGGAGCGCTTGCGCTCGCCCAGCCTGCCCTCGCCGTCGGTGACCGTTGCGGGGATGGCACCGAGCTCGCCCTCTCCGCCGCCGGCCTTGCTTGACGCGCGCATTGCGTCAGCGGTCAGGCTCCAACCCGTCTTCTGGGCGACAACCTGGCAGCATTCGATCAGGGCGCAGTTCTTTGCCTCGCGCCGATGTGCCTTCATGTCGCCGTCGCGGTACGCGTTCAGGATCCGCAGCTCGATCGGGTCCATCCCGATCGCGCGCGCAACCTTGTCCATGTGACGTTCAATCGCGAAATCGACGGCAGTGATGCCGAAGCCGCGCATGGCCGTCGACGGGGTCCGGTTGGTGAAGACGCAGTAGACGTTGGATGCGACGTTCGGAATCGAGTAGGGTCCGGGCAAGTGGCCCGTCGACTTCTGCACGGCATAGGAAGAGAGCCGCGTGTAGGCCCCGGCATCAAAGAATCCCGTGAAGGCGCGCGCGACGATGCGACCGTCGCGCAACACCCCGTCCTTGATCCGCCAGCGTTCGCCTCCGCGCGGAGCGCCGACCTGCATCTCTTCGGCGCGGTCCCACATGTACTTCACGGGCCTGCCCGTGGCCAGGCAGGCGAGCGCGGCCAACGGTTCGTGATGGCTGTCCACCTTGCCGCCAAACCCTCCGCCGACCGTGCCGCCGATGAAGTGCAGGCGCGCCGAATTGATGTCGAGATGCTTCGCCGTGACCCCGACCGAAAAGAAGAGAGCCTGGGTCGCCGTGTGAACGGTGATCCGGTCGTTGGTTTCCGGCGCCGCGATGGCGCCACAGGTCTCGATGGGCGCCTGTTCGATGGGCGACATCTGGTATTCGCCTTCGACGATGCGGTCTGCTCTCGAGAATGCGGACTCGACGTCACCGAACCGCAGCTTCTGGTGATCATATGTGTCGAAATAGTCGAACGTGTTGTTCGGATACTCTTCGTTCACGATCGGCGCCTCGGGCTTCAGCGCTTCCTCCACGTCCAGCACGTGCGGCAATTCCTCGTAGTCCACCTTGACGGCGTCAACCGCTTCCTGGGCCGCGCGAACCGAGGTGGCGACGATTGCAAGGATCGGCTGGCCCACATAGCTGACCTTGCCGGTCGCAAGAAGAGGTTCGTCGTCCCGCCCGAAGTTGATCAGCGACAGGAGCGTGTTCATGTTCACGGGCACATCGCGGGCCTCAAGCACAAGCGCAACGCCCTCCTTCTGCCTGGCAGACGAGGAATCCACCGACCGGATGCGTGCATGGTGGTGGGGCGAACGCACGCAACGCATGTGCAGGAGCCCGTCGAAAGCATGGTCGTCGTAGAACCTCGACCGCCCGGTCACGTGGCCGAGAATGTCCTGCCTGATGATCGGCTTGCCGACGACATTGAGGTCGTCAGAGCGTTCGTCGGAGAAAAGGTCCTTGCGATACTCTGCCTGCATCACGCAGCACCTCGCTGCTTGGCCGCTTCCAGAATTGCGTCGATGATCGGCACGTAGCCGGTGCAACGGCAAAGATTGCCTGAAATGGCCTCTTCGACCTCCGGGCGTGTCGGGCTCGGGTTTCGGTCAAGAAGCGCCTTGGCCGCCATCAGCATGCCTGGCGTGCAGTACCCGCACTGCGCAGCGAAGCCTTCAATGAACGCTCTTTGCAGCGGGTGCAGATCAGGCCCGTTCGACAACCCGCCGGTCGTCTCGACCGACCGTCCGGCGACGGTCTCGGCCAGCACAAGGCAGGACACGTGCGGTTCTCCGTCTATGAGCACCGTGCAGGCGCCGCAGCCGCCCTGTCCGCAGCCATACTTGGGAGACAGATCTCCGCAACCACGACGAAGCACGTCGAGGAGGTTGGCACCGGAATCGACGAACACTGCAGTCTCGGAGCCGTTCAACGTGAAAGCGACGGGGGATTTCACCGAGCGTCCTCCCCAAGCAAAAGGCGACGAAGATGGACCGGCGCGACCTCGCGGCGATACCATCCCGAGGCGATTGGATCGTCCGGTGGATCCAGTCCCTCCGTCGCGACGGACAGCGCAGCGGCGATGCCTGAGCCGCCAAGGCTGACCCCTTCAAGCGCGTTCTCGACCGCCCGGACCCGCACCGGCGTTCGCGCCATCGCGCCATAAGCAACGCGGACGCCCGACAATCGGCCCGCGCTTCGGGTGAGATGCGCGGCCATCGACATCACCGAAACACCCTTCGGCTTGACCCGTGAGGCCTTTCTGAACCGGAATTCGTCGCGCTGCGGGCGACGGACCAGCATCGACTGAACGACTCCGTTTCGGCGGGCCAGGAAATCCTCCAGGCCCATTTCCTCTCCGTTGGCCATCCTGACAATGCCATCCAGGGCCAGCAGCGCCACCGCAAGATCGCCGTAGGGATGAGGCGCCATCAGGTTCCCGCCCACGCTCGCCATGTTACGGATGGCGGGGCCGCCCACGGCACGGGCAGCGGGAGACAGGAAGTCCAGGTCTCGCGATGTCATGATCGCTGCCATCGTGACGCCTGCCCCGATCTCCAGACGATCGCCCTCGGCCCTGATTTCGGACAGCGACGCATCCGTTGTCCGCACGATGCGATTGAACCGCCGGTCACCGTAGTTGACCCGGTTCATGATCAAGGTCCCGCCGCCCAGAAACCGCGCCTGATCGTCCATCGCGCTGGCGGCTTCGCCAACGGTCGGGTACGTCTGGACTTCAAGCATGACCAATTCCCATGTGGGTCCTGACGGCCTCGAATCCCGCAGCGTAGATGCCGTCGCCGACCAGCTCCGACAGTTCGCCTGCACGCCCCGGGGGCGTGTCAAAACAGCTTTCCCACTCCCAGTAGGCCCGATCCCCGTCCGTCACCGGGAACAGGCGGACGTGGGCCACGTAGTTGAAGAGCGGAACAGGCGTGTCGAGCAGGCAGTAGCTGAATGTCTGTTCCAGGTCTGAAAGCGTGAGGAGTTGTTCACGCAAATTGGCGCCCCCCTCGAGGCGGAAGTTCCTAACGCAGCCAACCATGTCCGAAGGATATCCGCGCTCAATGTGGCTTTCGGCGACCGCCGGGTGCCAACGGTCGTGACCATTGAAGTCGCGAATGACATCCCAGACCGCGTCCGCTGGCGCGTCAAGCACGGTGCTCTTCTTCACATGCGGCATCAGCCACCTCCGAACTGGCGCTTGAGCGCGTCAAAACCGGCCTGGAAAACGTCCGTGCCAATCATGGTTGCCAGTTCGTCTTCGTCCCGCGGGTCACATGAGAATTCCGCCGTCCATTCGATGAAGGTCCGGTCGCCCTCAGTCACGGGTGTCAGCCTGAGCGTGGCGACATAGTCTTCGAGCGGCATCGGACTTTCGAGGATCGAGTAGGTCACGAACATGTCGTAGTCTGACAGGCCCAACATCTGTTCGCGGATATTGTCTCCGTTTTGCAGGTTGAAGTTCCGAATGCACCCGACCTTGTCCGCCGGAAGCGCCTCTTCGATGCGGCTTTCGCGGATCATGGGGTGCCAACGCGGAAGGTCGTTGAAGCCGCGAACGCGGTCCCACACTCGGCCCGGCGGAGCGGGAATGACGGAGGAAGCGTAGACACGGGCCATCTCAGGACTTCGCCTCCCCGTCCTTGCTCTTCCTCTCCTCCTCTTCGGCCTTGGTTGCGGCCCTGACCTTCTGGCTCTCGCTCATGGCACGCGCCATGTTGCTGGCGTCCTGGAAGATCGCCGATCTCGCCAGGTTCGAGCCGTCAATGCCGATGTCGTTCATCAGGCTGTCGATCATGGGACCCTGGACCCGGTACCGAAGCGCGGAATTGATGACCTCGTCGGTCGGGCTTGGCGCACCGCCGCCGCCGTCGGAACCGCCGTCCGCCCAGTTGAGCCCGGTCGTGCCGCCACCGCCAAGTTGCATGATCTTGATCTCGTCGATCTTCTCGAGCGGCCTGACCTGCGCTGCAATGATGCCTTCGAGCCGCTCCAGCATGTTGCGCTTGAAGAGAGATGCGCGGGCTTCGTCCGTAAGGATGTTCTCGGCCTCGTTGATGAGCCGCTGGGCCTCGGCGCGGACAGCCGAGACCACTTCCTCCGCATGCGCGGCGAGCTTGGCGCGTTCGGCCTCCTTTTCGGCGGCGGTAACGCCAACCTGCTTGTCGCGTGACGCCTCCTCGAGCGCTGCAGCCGTGTCGACCTTGGCCGCCGCTTCGGCCGCGCGGGCGCGCGCCGCATCGGCCTCGATCGCTGCGGCGCTTTCGTCCAGCGACTTGCCGTAGAGTGCAATCGCCTTCTCCATCGCCGCTTCTTCGACCGCCCTCTCACGCTCGATTTCCAGCTGGCGACGCTTCTTCTGATGCGCAATTCGCGCATCATCAAGCTCGTCCTCGGACTGGATCTGCACTCGTTCGACGATCTCCTTTGCAGCGATCTCTGCTTCCCGCAGCGCCTTTGTCCGTTCGACTTCGAGGTGCTCCAGCGCTTTGCGGCGCTCGATGTTTGCGGCCTCGATCGCCCGCTCTTTCTCGATCTCGGCGGCTCGGGTCTTGGCTTCTTCCTCGATGCGGGCTGCATTGATCGTTTCCTGAGCGGCGATGTTTGCTTCGTCGACCGCCCGGTTGCGGGCGATTTCGCGCTCCCTCATGTCCTGCTCGTAGGCAATGCGCTCTGCGGCGAGCTTCTTTTCCTTGGCGATGCGGGCGGCTTCGACCGCCTCGGCCCTCAACTGCTCGCGCACCTCCGTGTCTTCGCTCGCCTCGATCCGTTCGAACGCGACCAGCCTTTCCTGGGCAATGCGAGCCTTTTCGACCGCCTCGCGCGACTCGATCTCGGCCTCTTCAAGAATCTTGTTGCGCTGGATTTCCAGGCTCCGGGTCTCGCGTTCCGAGGCGATGCGTTCCGCCGCGACCTTCTTCTCTTGCGCAATGCGCGCAGCCTCGACCGCCTCCGCCTTCAGCAGATCCCGTTCTTCGGTCTGTTCGTCCGCCTCGATGCGCTCGAAGGCCAGCAGGCGTTCTTGCGCGATGCGGGCCTTTTCGACCGCCTCGCGTGCATCGATCTCGGCCTGGTCGATCGCCCGGTTGCGCTCGATTTCCAGGCTGCGGGTCTCCCTGTCAGAGGATATGCGCGCCGACGCCACGGCCTTTTCCTGCATGATCCGCAACTTCTCGGTCGCCTCGCGCTGAGCGATTTCGGCTTCGCTGATGGCCAGGTCGCGGGCAACTTCGCGTTCGCGCGTGGTCTGTTCATACTCGATTCGGGCCTCAGTCACGGCCCTTTCCTGAGCGATGCGGGCGCGCTCCACGTTCTCGCGGGCGGTGATGCCTTCTGCATCGATGGCCTGCTGACGTTCGATCTCCTTTGACTGGGTTTCGCGCTCTTTCGCGATGCGCGCTTCTTCCAGGACCTTTTCCTGGGCGATACGGGCCGTTTCGATCGCTTCGCGCGCTGCGATTTCCGCAGCGTCTGTCCGCTGCCGCGTCTTGATCCGTTCCTCGGTCAGCGTCCTTTCCTGCGCGATCCGAGCCCTTTCAACGGCTTCGCGGGTCGAGATGTCCGCTTCGTCGACGACTTTCTGCGACTCGATCTCGCGTTGCCGGACCTCTCGTTCGGACGCGATGCGCACCTCGGAAATCTGACGCTCGTTCTCGATCCGGGCCGTTTCGATCGCTTCGCGCGAAAGAAGCGTCGCCTGTTCCGCGTCCTTTTCCGCTCGGAACGTTCCCGCGCCAGTTCTGCGCGCTGCTGCGCTCGCCGGAATTCAACCTCCCGCTCCTGGTCAAGACGGGCTTCTTCGGACTCGCGCTCGATGTCCAGCGCCTGTTTCTCAGCCTCGAGATTGCGCGCGCGAATCTTGATCATCGCGTCCTGCTCGATGTCGTTGCGCAGCTTCCGGCGCTGCTCGACAGCCTCGATGACGGTGGTCAAGCCTTCTGCGTCGAACTTGTTGGACGGGTTGAAATACTGAATGTCCGTCTGGTCGATGTCCGTCGCCGCGACGCTTTCCAGCTCCAGCCCGTTCTTGTCGAGGCCTTCCTGCGCCATTTCCTTGACGCGGGCGACGTACTCGTTGCGGTTCTCATGTACCTCCTCAAGCGTCATCTGCGACGCGACGGTGCGCAGCGCCGATATGAACTTGCCAGACAGGAGGGAATGGATGCGCTCGGGTTCCAGTGTCCGCCGGCCGAGAGTCGAGGCAGCAAGCGAAACCGCCTCCTTGGTCTGGTTCACCCGAACGTAGAATTCCGCGTCCACGTCGATGCGCATCCGATCGCGTGTGATCAGCGCTTCGTCCTTCTCGCGGGTCACCGCAAGTTGCAGGGAGTTCATGTTTACCGGGGTGATGTCGTGAATGATCGGCCAGACGAATGCGCCGCCGTTGATGACGACCTTTTCGCCTAGAAAACCTGTGCGCACGAATGCAACTTCCTTGGTCGAGCGGCGGTAGAGCCAATACATCACCCAGTAGACAACAAAGATGACGATGACGGCCGCAATGAGCCAAAGGATCAGTTGTCCCAACAGTTCGCCAGTCATGTGAACCTCCCTATCGGCCTTAGAGGTCGATCTCCTTGAATTTCTTCGTCTGTTCCGTCAGCGCGACTTCAGTCGGCAGGCGCTCCATCGAAGAGGCGCCGTAAAACCCGTGACAATTCTCGGTGCTCTTCAGGACGAAAGCCGCGTCCTCGGGCATCGCCACCGGCCCGCCGTGGACCAGCACGAGGGCGTCCGGATTCACTTCGAGCGCTGCGGCGGCCCATTCGTCGGTCAATGCCGGGGCATCGGCCAGCGCCACTCCCGTCTCAGCCCCGATCGAGCCACCGGCCGTCAATCCAAGATGCACGACGATGATGTCCGCACCCGCAGCCGCCATGTCGCGCGCGTCACCTGCCGAGAACACATAGGGCGTCGTCAGCATGTCGCGATCGGCGGCCATGCGGATCATCTCGACCTCGTGGCCGTAACCCATGCCGGTCTCCTCCAGATTGAGCCGGAAGGTTCCATCGATCAGCCCGACGGTCGGAAAATTCTGTACGCCCGAGAACCCGGCGGACTTGACCTCGTCCAGGAAGCTGCCCATCAGCCGGAAGGGATCGGTCGCACAGACCCCGGCGAGCACCGGGGTGTTCTTGACCACCGGCAGAACTTCGCCTGCCATTTCCATCACCACGCCGTTCGCGTCGCCATATGGCATCAGCCCGGCAAGCGAACCGCGACCGGCCATCCGGTACCGCCCGGAATTGTAGATGACGATCAGGTCGATTCCGCCAGCTTCCTCGCACTTGGCGGAAAGCCCCGTCCCGGCACCACCGCCGATGATCGGCTCGCCGCGATCCCGCATCGCGCGGAACCTGCTCATCATGTCGCTGCGATCAAACACGCTGCCTATCCTTGTGCGGCAACACGGGGAACCTCTCCGTGCAGGTCTCGGAACCCGGCGACCACCTTGGCCGCGAATTCGGAGTCGTTGATGTTGTGGGGCACGCGAAGCAGATGTCGCGAACTGGTTTGCCGGACGGTTTCCTCCAAGGCATTGAAGAGCGCGGCATCGGCGGCCGGGTCATGAAACGGCTGCCCTGGCGCTGACAACGCGGAAACGCCGCCCTCGGGCAGGAAGAAGCGAACCGGACCCGTCATTCGGTTCAGTTTCGCACCGATCCAGCGACCAATCTGGTCACACTCGTCCGGCGTAGTGCGCATCAACGTGACTTGCGGATTGTGCTGGTAGAATGTCCGGTCGCGATAGCGCTCGGGAACCGTTTCGGGACTGTCGAAATTCACCATGTCCAGTGCGCCGCATGCGCCGATGTAGGGCAAGCCCGCCAAGATCGATGCTTCAAAGCGGGTTTCGTCGGCGGGGAAGACGCCGCCTGCAAACATGTCGCAGACCTCGGTTGTCGTCAGATCCAGCACGCCGGCCAGCTTGCCCGATGCCAACAGGTTTTCCATGGCCTTTCCGCCAGTGCCGGTCGCGTGAAAGACCAGGCAATCGTATTCCGCCTGAAGCGCGGCCGAAACCTGCTGGACGCACCGCGTCGTCACCCCGAACATTGTCAGGCCAAGAGCCGGCTTCAGTTCCTCCACGGGCGTCGCATCACGTCGGCCGGCGACCATGCCCGCCAGCGCCCGGGCGCCATTGGCAAGCACTTCGCGCGTAATGACGTTAAGCCCCTGCACGTCGGCGACCGCATTCAGCAGCAGCATGTCAGTAGCCCCGACATACTGGCTGGTGTTCCCCGAGGCGACGGTCGAGATGACGACCTTTGGCACTCCGACCGGAAGCGCCCGAATTGCCGGGCTGACCAGCGACGTCCCGCCGGAACCGCCCGCGGAAATGATTCCCCCTATCGCGTCCTGCCGCGCAATCCACCGCTCAAAGGCAAGGGCCATCCCTGACACCGCCGTGCCGCGGTCGCCAGTAAAGACCCCGGCGACCCCTCGCGGGTGAAACGCCGCGATAGCATGCGGCGGTATCTCCGCTCCGGAAGGCTTGCCGGAAGTTGACAGGTCGACGAGGATCGAGCCAATCCCCTCGTCCTTCAGCAAGCCTTGGATGAATCTCAGTTCATCGGACTTCGTGTCCAGCGTGCCCGCCACGAGGACCTGTCCTGAGCGACCCGACGTCCGCGTCTGCGAAAGCGGCTTGACCGGCTCGGCTTCGCGGGTCACCGGCGTGACGGTGCGCGCAGCGCCCTCGATGACGTGCACCGGTGCGGGGCGCGACCAGCGGGTCGGGATCCCGGGATTGGAGTTGTAGACCTTCGACAGGACGACGGGCGCTTCCTGCTCGTCGCGTCCTTCCGTGCGGGCTGTCGGTTCGGGCGTTTCGTCGTGCGCATGGCGACCGACGCCCAGCAGGGCCTGCTGCAGGCCGCGGTCGCCCGCCAGGCGGGCCGAGTCCATCACGCGGTTGATCCGTCCGTTGACCATGATGGCGACATCGGATGCGACTGCACATGCGACGCCGATGTTCTGCTCGATCATCAGGACGTCGATGCCGCCCTCTTCCCCAAGGCGGATGAGCATGCTCTCGAGCTGCTGGACGATGACCGGAGCAAGTCCTTCGGTCGGTTCGTCCATCACCAGCAGGCGCGGATTGAGAAGCAGGGCCCGCGCGATGGCCAACATCTGCTGCTCACCGCCCGAAAGCTGCGAACCCAGGTTGCCGCGGCGTTCAGCCAGGCGAGGAAACGTCCCGTAGATGCGTTCTATGGTCCAGACGCCACCCTGCCCTTCGACGAGTCGAAGGTGTTCGTCGACCGACAGCGAGCGCCAGATTCGCCGACCCTGCGGCACGTAGCCGATGCCCATGCGGGCAACGTCTGCAGGATTGCGCCCGTTTATCGCTTGTCCCTGGAAGGAAATCGTTCCGGACGCAACGGGTTCCAGCCCCATGATCGCCTTGCAAAGGGTGGTCTTGCCCATCCCGTTGCGTCCAACGACCGAATGGACGCCGGACTGCAGCGTCATGTTCACGCCCTGCAGCGCATGGCTCTGTCCGTAGAAGACGTTGAGGTCCCTGACCTCGAGGACCGGCGTGCCCTCAGCCATCGTCACCTCCGAGGTAGAGGGCCTGGACTTCGGGGTCGTCCTCGATTTCGGCAGGGCTGCCTTCCTTGAAGATGCGCCCGTTGTGCATCATCGTGACCGACTCGGCGACCCGCAGGGCGACATCCATGTCGTGTTCGATGATGATGAACCCCATGTGCGCCGGCAGCCCTACCAGGATCTCGATGAGCTCGGAACGCTCGGCCGGCGAAAGGCCGGCTGCAGGTTCGTCGAACAGGATGAACCGGGGCGCCCCCGCCAAGGCCATGGCGATTTCGAGCTGCCTCTGCTGGCCGTAGGAAAGAGTCGCGACCTGCTCGTCCCTGGCGTCCTCTAGGTGGACCACGCGCACGAGGGTCTCCGCGCTCGCCATCAAGGCGTCGTCACGCCCCGGCTGCAAGAACGAAAAACGGCTGCGCGAGACGCCAACACAGGCCAGGAAAATGTTGTCCAGCACGGTGAGGCCGGTGAAGAGCAGAGAGATCTGGTAGGTCCGGCGCAGCCCCCTCCGGATGCGTTCATGCGGCGGGAACCGGGTAATGTCTTCGCCGAAAAAGCGAATCGAGCCTGTGGTGGACGGAAAGTCCCCTGCCACGCAGTTGAAGAGCGTGGTCTTCCCGGCACCGTTCGACCCAAGCACTGCGCGCCGTTCGCTGGGCCGTACCGTGATGTCGATGTCACTGAGCGCAGCCAGGGCCCCGAAGTACTTGGACACGCCCTTCAGTTCCAGCGCGTTAGCCGTTCCGGTCGCGCCGAGGCGTTCGGAAATCGTCGATCCGGCATCGAGAACGGCGTTCATGGCCCTTCTCCGCCTCGACCGGTCAGCGGATCGCGCTTGCGGTCTTCACGCAATCGGTCCCACAGGCCTATGATGCCGTCCGGCGACCAGAAGACAATGGCAAGAAAGGCAACGCCGATCAGCAGCTGGAAACGTTCGCCTGCAAGCCCGAGAGTGACAAGCGCGTCGATCGCATAGGTCTTCAGGATGACGTAGATGAATGCACCTATGAAGGGACCGACCGGATGGCGCATGCCCCCGATCACCGCGATGACCAAGATGTCTATTGCCGGTCCGATTCCGGCTGTACCAGGAGAAATCTGCGCCGATTGCCAGGTGAGCAAAATGCCTCCGATTGCCGCGAGCAATGCCGCGAAGGTGTAGGCGGCCACGCGGTGCGCGGTGACGTTGTAGCCCAGGGCCGACATGCGTCGCGGGTTGTCCCGAACACCTTGCAGCGCCAATCCGAACGGGGCGCGGGAGATGTAGAGAACGACGAGATAGCCAAGCGCAGCCCAAAACAGGGTCAGGTAGTAGAACGCGGCCGGACCGCGCCAGTCCACGCCGAACAGCAACGGGGGCAGGACACCGTTGAACCCGGAGAACCCGTTGAACATCACATAGTTTTGCCGGGCGAAATAGAAGAACGCCGCCGCGATCGCGAGGGTGATCATTATCGTGTAGATTCCCTCGGTTCGCACCGCGAGCCACCCGGTCAGGGTGCCGAAAAGCATCGCGATGACCAAAGCGATCGGAATCGCGACATACCACGGCCAGCCAAGTGAAATCGTGTCAATGGCCGACACCCCGAAGATCGCGACCATGTACCCGCCCACACCCGCGATCGACATTTGGGCAAGGCTGACCATTCCGCCGTAACCGCCCAGGAACATCAGCCCGAGAGCGATCAAGCCCAGGATGAATGTCCAGCCAAAGATCTGGAACAGCATGAAGTCACCGGCGATCGCCGGCATGATCAGCAAGGCCAAGCCAACGACCCAATAGGCGACCGGAATGCGCTCCAGCCAGCTTCGCCCGTCGCTCGGCGGTGCATGGGTCGCTTCAGCTGGGTCGAAGACCGACATGTCAGGACCGCCCCATCAGGCCTTGCGGGCGGAACGCGAGAACCCCCACCATGATCAGGAACGTCAGGACGACGGCGTATGTGGGCATGTACACGGAGCCAAACTGCTCGGCCAGCCCGATGAGCAGCGCACCAAGCGCGGCACCTGGAATGCTTCCCATCCCGCCCACGATGACCACGACCAGCGAGGCCAGCAGGAACCGTATGTCTTCGCCAGGCGCGACCGACTGGAACGTTCCTCCGACTACTCCCGCTATGCCGGCGAGACCTGCCCCGAATGCAAAGACGCCCAGGAAAACCAGTTGAATGCGCGCTCCGGTGGCCGACAGCATGTCGCGGTCATCGACGCCCGCCCGAATCAGCATGCCGATCTTTGTGCGGTTCAGCAGGAGCCACATGGCAATGCCTATCGCCACCGCGGCAAGGAAGATCACCACCCTGACGAGAGGGTATTTCAGGTAGACGAGATCGCCTGAGCGCTTTTGCGACGTGACAAGGATGGTCTCCAAGGGGCCCGACAGCCAGGACGGCGCGCTTATGTTGTAGAAGTCGCCACCCCAACCCCAAAGCATCAAGTCGGCCATTATGATGGAGATCCCGATCGTCACGAGGGTCTGCCGAAGATCCTGACCCTCCATTCGTCGAAACACGCCAAGTTGCAGCAGAATGCCGAAGAGGGCGACCACGATGAATGCTGCAGGAAATGCAAGGAGCCAATATCCCGTGAGCTCGGCGAACTCGTACCCCACGTACCCCCCAAGCAGATACAGCGAGCCGTGGGCGAGATTCACGTTGCGCATGAGGCCGAAGATCAGCGTGAAGCCCGAGGCAACAAGAAAGTACAGGCCGCCGAGCGTAATGCCGTTGAACAACGCGTTCAGGAACACTTTCTTCTTGCCAATGAGGTCGACAAGCCAAGACGGCCACAACGCGAAAATCATCCAGATCAGGATCGCAACCAGAATCGCAATCACAGCAGCCCAAATGGGGTGGCGGCGCGCGAAGTCTGTCACTGTGCAGGCTGCCTTGATGCACGAATTTCCTTCGCCGCAACCCGCCAATTGTGCTCTTGGTCCAGTTGCATCCCACAGACGCTAATGGCCGAACCGCAAATCCGCGTATCCCTAGGTCTGATCGGGTGACGCTGGATCGCGTAAACGTCACCTAGACGAAGTGTGCGACGCGCCGGTAGTCCGTCGGTGGAATTCCAACGTTCGAGGTGAAGAAACGCGTGAAGCTGGCTTGGCTGGCAAATCCAAGGTCAAGGCCGATGTCGGTGATCGACTTGTCGGTCGTCATCAATTCGTCGATGGCGTGTTCGGTTCGAAGCGTGTTCAGGTACAGGTTGGGAGTAATTCCCATCTGCATCTTGAAGAGCTTGAAGAAATGCGGCCGCGAAAGACCTACTTCGCGGGCCAGATCATCCATTGCGGTTTCCTCCGCGAACCTCTCTTGCATGAGCCTGAGCGAGCGTCGAACGCGGAAGTCATTGAATTTCAGCTGCATATTGCGAAGCAGTGGACGAGAATCTGCGCTCCTCCAGGTCTGATCAACGCATTGACGCGTGGTCTCAAAAAGAAAGCCGTCGAACCGCTCGGACGGCTGGTCATCGAGAAGAATGGATGTCAGGCGTCCGACCCACATTTCGACCGTCGGCGTCACCCGGACCCGGGGCGTCCCGAATCCAAGCGAAAACTCCGCGCTCTGGCTGTTCTCAAGAAACCACATCGGCTTGATGTAAAGCGTTAGAACGAAATGCTTCTGGCCGCATGGCGAAGGCTCGAAACTGTGTGGCTCCCAAGGGCTGATCGCGACCGCTTCGGTCTTCGAGATGGCATACCTGTCTCCATTGATGGTCGCTGATGCATCGGGACCTCCGAGATAGAATATCAGGTGCCCTTCGCGGTGCGCGTGTGTGGTAAGGGAACGGTCGAGTTCGTACAATGTCGCCCGTCCGAATGAACCGTGATGAACTGAGATTGCTCTGGCCATGACGATTCTTCCCCCTTGCGGTCATCCTTTCGGTTTTCGGCCATTCGGCTGATTTATCGCGGCAAGTCGCAGCCGTGATCAAGGAAGACGCGGACCTTTGATACTCTGGGGTATATTCAAATTGTCTGGGTACTAAATCTAGCGTTGCAGAATTGCTTCGAACATATGCGCCAGTGGTTCGCTTGAGTCATCTAGCGCCATTGCCGGGAGCTTCGGGCAGCCCTCCTTGACCCCGCCGGGAGGTTTTCGCCAGTTCCGCTCCGGCAGGCCGGGCAAGCGACGTCAATTGGCATTGATCCACCCGAGGCACGACCCGATTGTCAACGGGCATTAGTGGGCTCGAGCGAACAGCTCCCGAATCTCTGAGCGTCCGAAACTCCGCTGATCACCGGTGATCGCACGGTCGCAAGCTGCAATCGTTGCGGCCCTGCCCAAGGCGCTCACCTCAACCCCAAGCTCCGACAGTTTCCGCGGAATCGGCCACTCTGACAACAACTCTCGAAGACCTTCCGCCAACGTGCGCTCCTTGTCGATGCGGAGCGCCCGCTTTATTGGATCGCAGCGGCCATTGGGACGACGTTCGTAGAACTCAACGAGGTGGGAAATCACGACGCCCCCGACAGCGCTGGGGTTCGGATTTGACGCAGACGCCGCCGTGATGGCATTGCAAAGCGCGTGAATGACGCAAAGTCCCTTCTGAAGCGAAAGCGAACTGTTCAGGCCCGCCGCCAGGAGTTCACGCCGTGCTGGCAGGTCATCGTCGTTCAGGGCCGGACCAATATTGATCCAGATTCGGTTCAGCGCATCCAGCGCCAGTCCGTCGGCGGGCGGATGGTATCGGGGAGATAGATAACTGTCGATCGCCCGCGACATCACTCCAGCCGCGGCAATGGCGGAGTCCTCTGCCAATGCACCTAGCGTGAGGGTCGGGTCGCATATCGTGATGCAGGGGACAAGGTTGCGGGAAGAAAGCAGGATGTGCCTGTCATCGTCCAGCGTAAGGCGGGCATAGTCGCTGATTGCGGACGCGAAGCCCAGGATGTCGGGGACAGCGTAGAGATGCGGGAGCTGGCCGTTGATCCGCCGCGAACCGCCTTCGTCGACCGACAGCACGTCAAGCGGCTCCTCATGTGCGATGGCAATCCTGGCAGCCTTTGCCAGGTCGATTACCCGGTTCGAGCCGAATGCGACCAGCACGTCGCAATCGTTGTCGCGGTAGAGCTTGGCCACGGCACGTGCAGCGCTTTCCGTGGGCAGGTGCGGAACGTCAGAAAAGACCATCGGTCCGGCACGGAGCGGGAAGCCGGAAAAGAACCTGTCCGCCCCCAGATTCGACATCCTGTCGTCGGCAGCGACGACGAGCGGGCGCCGCTTGTTGTTCGCTTCAATTTCGGAATGCAGCGCTTCCTCTAACACGCCATCGGCGAAATGGACCCTAGTGAGGAAGTTGATCAGTGTCATGACCGCACATTTCTGCAGGAGGCCCGGTTCTGCAAAGGGCCCGGGCGCGAACGCCCGGACCGGCTTCAGAGGGAAATCAGTACGACATCTGGCACGGCGGGTTTTCTCGGCTAGGAGCACCCAGCGCCGCGAACTTGTCCGGGTCGATCCGCAGGTTTTGCGGCACGCCCGGATCCATCGAGATGAACTGGTTCACGAGGTTGCCGTTGTCATCTTCGATCACTTCCGAGATGAAGGTCGCGCCGATGGCCTGACGGTTTTCGTCCAGCGTGATCTTGCCGACCGGGCTGTCCAGCTCGAGGTTGGCCAGGCAGGACCGGAATGCGGCGTGCCCATCGGACAGGTCGGCACCTACTTCATCCAGACACGTCAACGTGGCGGACATGTTGTTGTAGTAGAGCGTCGCCAGTAGCGAAGGAGCCGGGAAGCGCTCTTCCGGCGGGAAGGTGTCCTGGTAGAGCTTCACGAACTCGGTCCATGCCGGGTCGTCCCAGGTGTCGGCCTGCGGGCCGGAAGACGGCGTGCCGATCAGCGCGCGTTTCGCATCGCCCTTCGAGTTCAAGACCGTCCCGTCGACCATGATCGTGCCGCCAATCAGGTTCGCGTCGCCACCCGCCTGTTGATACTGGTTCAGGAAGTTGACGGCATCGCCACCTCCAAGTCCCAGGTAGATGGCATCGACGTCGTCGGGAAGTGACGCGATGATCGATCCGAAGTCCTTGGTACCCAGCGGGACCCAGAAACGTTCGGTAATCTCGCCGCCCGCCTGACAGTAGTCCAATGCGAAACCGAAGACCTGCGTGTAGATGAAGGAATAGTCCTCGCCGATAGTCGCGACGGTCTCGTATCCCTTTTCGTTGTAAACGTAGGAGCCCAGGCCCCACGACCACTGAGCCCCGTCTGCGTTGAAGCGGAAGAAGTTCTCCGACGGGTTCACGTACGTAGTTTCCTGGGCGCCGGACGAACCGTTGATAAAGGTCGTCCCAGGCTGGGTCTTTGCGTAGTCGCGGATCGCGATCCCTTCAGAGCCTGAAAGCGGTCCTACGATCACGGGGAGACCGTCCTGCTCCACAAGCTTGCGCGCGGCGCGAACGGCACTGTCAGGCGATGCGTCGGTGGACTGAATGACAAGTTCCACGTCCTTGCCGGCAACCTTGCCGCCAAATGCGGCCAGCGCAGTCTTCATTCCGCGGACGCCGTCTTCGCCAAGCACCGTGTAAGTGCCTTCCAAAGTCGCCATCGTCCCGATCTTGAACGTGTGCTCGTCCGCATGGGCACCTTGCACAGTCGCCAGTGCCGCGCCCACCGCGGTGGTCACAAGAAGTTTCTTCATCACTTACCTCCCTAGGTATGCTGTATTGCGGTGCCGCACAGGGTGGCCACCTGCCCCTAACATGACCGGGTGGACGCGAATGCACTGAACCGCGCCGCCGTCGCGTATACCCGTTAGTCGCTTTTATTTGTTGAGTGCGGTCACGCCGAAGCCGCAGTGCGCGGTCAGAGTGGCAATGGCTGGTTCGCGCTTTCGCGTTTCAGCTCAACCGCGCAGAAGATCATGGTGGATTCGCCGACGTTCTCCAGGTCGTGAAGCGCGAATTCGCCTTCGCCAACTTCGTAGAAGTGCGTGAGCCCGGCGTCGTAGTCGCTTTCGTAGGTCGTCCCGTCATAGGTCCGCTGCAGGAAGCGCCCCGGCGTAATCGCGGTCCAGAAATAGGTCAGGACGTGGCGATGAACCGGCATGCGCTCGCCTGGCGTCAAGGTCATGTGCCAGACCCTGACCGAACTGTTTTCGAACACCAGGTCTGTTCCGATGCGACCATTGAACTCGTTTTTCTTGAACTCGAGCCGGACAGCATCGGACCAGCCCTGGAAGTTCGATGTAGTCAGCTCGCCCGATCTGAAACCGTCCGCATGCCGGCTTGTATCGATTGCCTCAGGGCGGGGCATTGGCTGACTCTCGAAAAGCGAGAGCGGGAAGTTTGCGCTTTCCTTTTTCAATTCGACCGCAACGAACACCGTTTTCGCGTCGCCTGCGTTTTCCAGGTCATGCAACGCGAACTCACCCGACCTGACGTGGTAGAAGTGCGTCAACCCGGCCTGATAGTCGCTTTCGTAGGTCGTCCCGTCGTAGGTTCGTTGCAAGAAGCGCCCGGGAGAAATTGCGGTCCAGAAATACGTCAGGACATGGCGGTGGACCGGCAATTTCTCTCCTGGTTCAAGCGTGATCTGCCAGACCCGAACCGATTCGTTTTCAAATGCCAGATCGGTGCCGATCTTGCCGTTATAGGCATTGGCGTTGAATTCTCTCTTGACGCTGTCGGTCCATCCCTGGAACCCGCTTGTTGTCAGCTCACCCGACCGGAAACTGTCTGCAAACCCCTGGTTGCCCGCTGATTGAGGCCGAGTCGTGCGCGCAGGCGCGGCACGTGCGCCGCCATTTGAGCGTCCCGTTGCCCCAGCCGCCGCGAGATCCTGCGCGTTCAGCCCCTCGGCCAGAATCAGTGTCCCTTCAACCGAATCCAGACGCAGATTGACCATGGACTGGTACTCGGGCGAATTGTACCAGCGCATTGCCTCATCCCGGCTCGGGAAGCGCAGGATCACCAGCCGATCGTGTCCGGTCTGTCCCTCGATCACTTCCGTCGTCTCGTTGACCGCGAGGATCTCGACGTCAAACTTGTTGAGGCAGGCCAACGCCTGAGGCACATAGACGTCGTTGATCTTGGAGCGGTCGAGCACCTTGTGACTCGCCACGAAAAAATAGGGACGACTGTCTGTCACGCGACCTCCAAGACGGAGAATTTCCGCTTTGCGGGGACAATGGTAGGGCCAACATTCGGATATCTTCTTCGCGAATTCGTCGCCTGACATACCTCAGGGTCCGATTGTTTTGGGACTCATGCCTGCCTTGGCTGCCTGTCTGCCCGGCTCCTGCGGCACGACACCCTCGAACGGGCCGACCGCGGACGGAAGGAAGACGCCCGGCGGCGGACGCAAGGTGGACCTTTCCGGGAACAGGGACGAAAGGCCTTGAGCGTGGCCCGAACGGCGTCGACCCCGCCGAGGGCTGCCAGGGGCGCGCGTCATGGCCACAATTGCGCCGGAGGCAGTTGGCACGCGATCACCCGCATCTCGGCCGAGGTCGAGTGACCGCCCGCATTGAGGATGCAACTCCTTGGCGATCATTCCGGAGGGTCCGTCTTCAGCCCCGCCTTCGCGCCCGGATCCCGTCCGGGGCAATCCGCCTCGTCCCCGTGCTTGCGGTCACGCGTTCGAGGACAGGGACTTTCCGGTCTCCGCGTCAAATACATGGAGCCGATCGCGGCTCGCGCTCAACCGGACGGTTTCGCCGATATCGGGTGGATGCTGGCCATCTGCCTTGGCGATGACTTCGCCGCTTGGCGTGTCGACGTAAATCAGCGTGTCGGGTCCGAGCGGTTCGCGAACGGTCACCGTTCCCTCAAGGAACGGGTTTTCTCCGGACGGATGCAGGTCGTCCGGACGCACCCCGAGAATGACCGGCTGCCCTTCGGAGACGTCGATGTCCAGCTGAATGTCCGGCCCCGATGCGAGCCGGGCCACCCCGCCGTTCACCTTGCAATGCAGCATGTTCATGGACGGTGCCCCGATGAACCCGGCCACGAAGGTGTTCGCTGGCCGGTGGTAGACATCGGACGGCTTGCCGACTTGCAGGATATGGCCGTCCTTCATGATGACAATCCTGTCGGCCATCGTCATGGCTTCCACCTGGTCATGGGTCACGAAGACAATGGTGTTCCCGACACGCTGGTGGAGCTTCTTGATCTCGAGGCGCATCTGGGTGCGGAGCTGGGCATCGAGGTTCGACAGCGGTTCATCGAAGAGAAACACGGCCGGGTCGCGTACCATGGCCCTGCCGATCGCGACACGCTGCCGCTGGCCACCCGAAAGCTGCGAGGGCTTGCGGTCGAGGAGTTCGGTCATTTCAAGCACTGAAGCGACGTCTTCGAGGCGGGCCGTTTTCTCGGCTTTCGCCAGTTTCGAGGTCCTGAGCCCGAAGCCGATGTTTTTTCGAACCGTCATGTGCGGGTAAATCGCGTAGTTCTGGAACACCATGGCGATATTCCGTTCCTTCGGTTCCAGGTGGTTCACGACCCGGCCTTCGATCTCGATTTCCCCCGCCGTCGTTTCCTCGAGTCCGGCGATGAGGCGGAGCGTCGTCGACTTTCCGCAACCCGACGGCCCCACGAAAACGATGAACTCGCCATCCTCGACCTCCAGGCTGATGCCGTGCAGAACCGTGGTCTTGTCGAAGGCCTTCACGAGGTTGCGAAGAACAAGGCTCGCCATGTGCTATTCCTCCAGAAGGGCGTTGAAGGCAGATTCGAGCATGCTGGCCGCCCGGGAGCGGCGGGCGGAGCGCGCCTCGAGCCGGCAGCGGCATGCCCGGGCCTTCCCTTCGTATGCCTCGATCGCCCCGTCCAGTGCCGGGGCGGCCGGGCCGCCCGGCCGGTCACGGCGGAGGACAAAGGTCTCGGGGGCGACGGCAGCGGCGTACTGCCCCGGCGTGAGCACCGTTGCACGGCCTGTCGCCGATGCAAACGCGTCGGCAAAGACGTCGAATCCCCGCGACAGGCCCATGCCACGCGAGACCAAAGTGCGCGCCGTTGTCGCGGCGACTCCATGTGCGCGTCGAAAGCCCAATCCCTCGTCCCGGACGAGCGTATCGGCCAGTTCCGTGATCGTGACGCAGGCGGCGTCGCTGTTGGTCTCAAACCGTGACGCGTTGATCGAACAGGACGGCAGGAACGCCGCGAACAGTGCCAGCGCCCGCGCGCCGCGCTCGAACACGGCAAAGCCGGCTTGCTGGACCTCCGCCTCGCTGTCGTTCATGTCGGCAAACGGCGTATTGTGCATCGTGTTGATGATCGTGTCGCAGAGACCCGTCGTGACGCTCGACAGGTGCCGCAGGTGTTCGATCGGAACCGGATTCCGCTTTTGCGGCATGATCGAGGAAACCTGGACCAGGCTGTCAGGAACATGCAACTGGCCGACCTCGAAGGCGGACCATTGCGCCATGTCCTGCGCAACGCGTCCCAGATGCAGAAATACCAGCTTGATTGCGGAGTAGAGGCCGGTCACGTAGTCCACGGAGGCGATGCAGCCATAGGAATTCAGTTGCGGCTCCGCGAACCCGAGCAGGTCGGACACACGGTGCCGGTCGATGGGAAATCCGGACGTTGTGATCGCCGCGGCCCCCATCGGACAGAGGTCGAGAGAGTCGCAGGCCAAGTCCAGGCGCTCCACATCCCGCAGGAGACACTCGACGACCGCCGCAAGGTAGTGGCCGAAGGTCGTCGGCTGCGCAGGCTGCCCGTGCGTATAGGCGACGACAAGCGTGTCGCGCTCGGCACGCGCCTTCTCGATCAGCCCGTCGACGAGATGCAGGACCTGTTCCATCAGGCGTCCGGCCTTCTCGCGAAGAGCCATCCTGAACATGGTATGATCCATGTCGTTGCGCGAACGTGCCACGTGAAGCATCCCGCCGGGCTCGCCTATCCGTCGTTCAAGCTCGGATTCAACCAGGAAAAAGTAGTCCTCGTGCTCCTCCGAGTAGGACAGCTTGTCAGCGTCCACATCCCGCTCGATGTCCTGCAAGGCGGCTGCGATCGTCCGCCCCTCGTCCGCCGAAATGATCCCGGTTTCGTGCAGCATCACCAGGTGTGCCCTGTTGATCGCGTTCACGTGACCAGCGAAATGCGTCCTGATGCCTTCGAAGAGAGGGGCGAGAACCGTGTCCCGGTAGGTCGGGTGCGGGAAGGCCGGACGTTCCGTCATCCCTTCAACCCCGCCATGACGACGCCCCGGATGATGAAGCGCTGGAAGATCAGGAAAACGACAAGTGTCGGAACGGTCGAAATTGCCGCGCCGGTCATGATCAGTTCCCACTGGACGTCGGCCTCGTCGCCGAAGCTCGAGAGGCCGACCGGCAGCGTGTACATGTCAACCGAGTTTGTCACGATCAGCGGCCAGATGAAGGCCGTCCAGTTTCCCAGGAAGACGAAGATTGCCAGTGCCGCCAGCGCAGGCCGGACCAGCGGCATCGCAACCGTCCACCAGATCGCAAGTTCGTTCAGGCCGTCGATCCTCGCAGCTTCGATGAAGTCATCGGGGACGGTCTCGAAGAACTGCTTCATCAGGAAGGTGCCGAAGGCGGTCATGAGGCCCGGAAACATGATTCCCCAGTAGGAATCGAGCCACCCGAACGCCTGCGACATCAGGTACCATGGAATGACTAGCATCTCGGTCGGGATCATCAGGGTCGACAGGATCGCGATGAAGACGATGTAGCGTCCCGGGAAACGGAACTTGCACAGCGTGTAGCCGACGAGGCTGTCGAACAGGATGTTGGAGATCGTGGTTATGGTGGCGATGACGAGCGAGTTGACGAACCAGCCGTAGAACCTGCCGTCCTCCAGAACGTAGGTGTAGTTTTCCAGGTGCGGCTCGTTGGGCACGAGGGCCAGGTTGTAGATTTCGTGCGGCCATTTCAGCGATGTCGAGATCATGTACGCGATCGGCATCACCATCAGGACGCCGCCGGTGAAGAGAACCAGCCAGCGGACGACCTGCCCGGTGCTGGCCGATCTCCGCGGCGTCTTGGAGGCCAGGAGGGTCTTCGAGCTTGCCCTGATTTCCGCGACGGCACTGCCCACGTCAGTTGTCCCTGAGTATGCGCAGTTGCACGAGGCTGACGATCAGGAGGATCAGGAACAGCACGACGGTCTGCGCCGCGGCGTAACCCATGTTGAAGTCGGTAAACGCGCTTTGGTAAATCATCAGGACGAGCGGTTTCGTCGAGTTGAGCGGGCCACCCGGGTCATTGGTGGTCATGTTGAAGACATGATCGAATATCCTCAGGAAGCCGATCGAGGAGAAGACCACGATGAAGACGATCGTGGGCTTCAAGAGGGGAAGCGTGATCTCCCAGAGGATCGTCCAGTTCGACACGCCGTCGATCCGCGCTGCCTCGTAGTAGCTTCGCGGGATGGCCCGCAGGCCCGCCATGAATATGATGATCTGGAATCCGAGCCCGGCCCAGACGGCCGGTGCCAGGATCGCTGGAAGCGCAAGCGTCGTCGAGCGCAGGAACTCCACCTGGGGAATCCCGGCCGTGGCAAGGACATTGTTGAACAGCCCGATCGGAACCGGCTGGTAGAACCAGCGCCAGACCCAGGCCATGGCCACGGCCGTCGTCATGAACGGCAGGAAATAGAGCATCCTGAGGAACCCGTGCATGAAGCGCAGCCTGTCGAGGTGATAGGCGATCACGAAGGAGATCACCAGGCTGACCGGGGTGCCGATCAGCAGGTACACGAATGTGTTGCGAAAGACCTTCCAGAAGACCGGATCGTTCCAGAGTTTCGCGTAGTTGACCCAGCCGGCCCAGGTCCGGTCGCCGAGCAGGTTCCAGTTCTGGAACGAGATGACCATGGCGTTTGCCGTGGGATAGAACCGGATCACCACGTAGAACACGATGGGCACGGCAAGGAACGCCCACGCCCAGACGATCTGCTTTTGCCGGATTGAGAGCCTGTGGTACATTCTCGTACGCTCGCAGGTAGGAAGTCCTGGTCAGGGGTTCCGAGCGCGAATTGCGAGCCCCGGACGGTGTCCGGGACTCGCCTGAATCTAGTTGTAGTATTCGTTCAGCAGTTCCTGCTCGGCCTCGGCCGCGATGGCAATGCTGTCCGCCACTGCCTGGCCTTCGATGTCGATGCGCTGAACCATGTCGATCAGGATCTGCCGCTGCGCGCTTTCATTGGCGAACTTTGTCGTGTTCGCATAGGCAAGGCCACGGATGAAGGGCCCGAAAACCTCGTCGTTCGCATTGGCTTCGGTCAAGCCGACCGAGGGTTTCGCAGGCAGTTCGCCAACGACGTCGAGCCAGATCTGCATGGCCTCGTCCGACGTCACGTACTGCATGAACTTCACGGCGGCATCGTATTTCTCGCCTTCCGCCTTCGTCGTTATGGCGTTCACCCAGTAGGACGAGTAGTTCGAACGCATGCCGTCGGAATTCGCGGGCAGTTCCGTGACGCCCCACTTGAGGCCGCGCGTCTTGTTCAGCGAGCCGATGCGGAACGAGCCGTCGATGTGCATGCCTGCACGACCGGCCTTGAAGGCCGCCTGGGGCTCGTCCATGAATCCGAATGCGGAAACTTTGTGCTCGCTCACGAGACCGGTGTAGAACGCGGCCGCCGCCATCCCGGCATCCGAGTTGTAGTTGACGGTCCTGTAGTCATCGAGGTAGGGCTCGCCACCGAACTGGCGTACCAGGACTTCCCGGAACCAGTGATGGTCCTGGGCGTTCATGCCCGCCGTAATGCCGACCTGCGTGAGATTGCCCGCAGCATCCGTCTTCGTCAGCATCTTCGCGGTTTCAATGAGCTCATCCAGCGTCTCCGGCGGACCGCTGATCCCGGCCTCGTCGAACAGGGTCTTGTTGTAAAACAGGGCGAGCGAGCGGACGGCGGTTGGCAGAGCCCAGTAGTTGTCGCCTTCACGCATGGCGCCGACCATCGGGAAGAACTCATCCTCGATCATCGACGGCGGAAAGGCGTCGTTGGGAAGCGGCTGGATCAGTTCGGCGGCCACGTAGTCGTTCAACCAGCCGTAGAAGAGCTGCACGACGTCGGGGCCTTCGCCCGCGGGAATCGCGGCAGCGACCTTGGTCCGGTAGTCCGCGTACGGGAAATGGGTCATCGTGACCGTGATATCCGGATTCGCCGACTCGAAGTTCTCGATCAATTGCTCCATTGCAGTGACGCGTGCGTCAAAGAAGTACTGCCAGTATTCGATCTCAACTTCGGCCTGCGCGGATCCAGCTGCCAGCATCGCCGCTGTCGCAACGCCGGCGATCCTAGATTTCTTCAGTTTCACAAGCATTTTGGTGGACATCCTTCGTGTTGGTGTTGATGGGTCCTGCCCGGCCCGGCCCTCTTGCCGGTCTCGAGCGTAGCGCGGCCAAGTTGTATTCACAAGCGGGATGGGCTAGCGGTGCGGGCGATGGCGAGCACCGGGACCACGGCGAATGACGCAGCGCAGGGACGCGGCACCGGTTGCGCGGAGCGAGTTCCGCGCCCGAGCGAGGGTGGCCCGCACGCCAGGCACAAGGCCGGACTGCTAGCGGCCGCAGACCATGCACCTTCACGGGACCCGTATCCTGCCGCGTGCCCGGGCGGGACGGTCACGGGACCAAGGCTAGGGTGATGCCGACGCCGGACCAGATCCGCATCGAGAGAGATCGCGCACGGCCGCGCGTCATGGAACTCTGGTGGGCGCTCAGGCCGCTGACATCGGTGATCCGTTTCATGAACACCGGCGCCCATCCGGATGACGAAACGTCGGCAATGCTTGCTGCGCTTGGAATCCGGGACGGGTTCAACCTGTCCTTCGCGTGCGCGACCCGTGGCGAGGGCGGACAAAACGACATCGGGAGCGAGCTTTCCGGGGATCTCGGTGCGCTGAGGACGGCCGAAATGGAAAGAGCCTGCGAGATCCTCGGCATGAGGATGTACTGGCTGTCCGAAAGCCCGGCAGACCCGATCGTCGATTTCGGATTCTCGAAGAGCGGAACCGAGACGCTTGCCCGCTGGAGTCCCGAACGCACGCTTGCGCGGTTCGTCGAGATCGTCAGGACCGAGCGTCCCGACGTCATCTGCCCGACCTTCCTGGACGTTCCCGGCCAGCATGGGCACCACAGGGCAATGACGGAATCCGCGCGGCTGGTCATGGCCGCCGCGGCCGATCGGAACTTTCCGAGCAACCGGGCGCCGTGGCAGGTCAGGAAACTCTACCTCCCTGCATGGTCCGGTGCGGGCCGCTCGTATGACGACGACGTCGGGCCGCCGACCGCCACGGTCGTGGTGCCCGGCAGGGGCGTCGATCCGGTCAGCGGCTGGAGCTGGGAGAGGATCGGGCAGCAGTCGCGGTCGTTCCACCGATCCCAGGGCATGGGCCGGTGGATCGCTGCGGACGAGGAACGGGACTGGCCGCTTCACCTGGCCGAAAGCCATGTCACGGGCCCGGACAAGACACCGGCATCAGGCCTTCCGGCGACGGTCAGCGACCTCGCGCAAATTGACGGCGCGGACTCGATCGCGGATCCCCTGCGATCGGCAGGACGGGCGCTCGACGAGACCGTGTCCGCGTTTCCCGATTTCGATTCTGTGGCTCAGGCCGCCGCGCGGGCGCTCGAGTGCATCCGCGCCGCACGGGACTCCTGTCCCGCAGACCTGCGTGGCGAGATCCTGCATCGCCTCTCTGCCAAGGAAACACAGCTCGGACATGTCAGGCGGATCGCACTCGGCGTCGAAGCACGTGCACGCCTCGGGGAAAGATGGCTGCATCCGGGAGGCAGGACCACGATTTCGCTCGAGCAACGGACGGGAACGGCGAGCAGCGTTCACGCCGTGGTCGAACCCTCTCCGGGCTGCAAGGTCGCGGACGGGACCTATCGCGTTGGCCCGGAGGCGGCTTCGACCGATCCCTACCGGGACCGTTTCGATCCAGGGATGGCGGCCGCGCCGATGCTGTCACTGGACATCGATGCCCATGGAATCCGTTCGAACTGCCGGCTTCCGCTCGACGACCCGGCGGTCATCCTGCCGGAAGCCACGGCCCGGCTCGAGCCGGATTCGGCGGTCGTGAACCTTGCCACGAACTCGAGGCGGGTCGAGGTGGCTGTCACGGGCGTGCACCCGGCATCTGCAGATGCGGAGTTCGACCTGCCCTCGGGCTGGAATCTCGCAAAGGCGGACGGGGGATTCGCGTTCACGGCCCCGGAGAGCGCCGAGGAGGGCCTCTATTCTATCCCGTTGCACCTGGATGGCAGGCCCGCCACCACCGTCCAGCGGATATCGTATCCCCATATCGCCGCAACAGCATTCTGTCGCAGGGCAGAAGTGCGGGTCCGCGTTCTTTCGGCTCATGTCCCGGATGTCCGTGTCGGCTACATCGGCTCCGGAAACGACAGGATCGACCGCTGGCTCGCCGCGCTCGGAGCGGACGTCTCGGCCGTGTCCGACGACGAATTGCGAAAGGCGGCGGCGCACTGGCAGTACGACACGATCGTCGTGGGGATATTCGCGATGAAGATGCGCCCGGGCCTCGCCGGGGCCATGCCGGCCCTGCATCGCTGGACAAGGGACGGCGGGACGCTCGTAACTCTCTACCATCGGCCGTGGGACAACTGGGATCCCGAAACCGTTCCGCCGAAGAGGCTGGAAATCGGCCAGCCTTCGCTTCGCTGGCGCGTGACCGACGAGACCTCGGACGTCGCCCATCTCGAGCCGACTCACCCGGTCCTGGTGCATCCCAACAGGATCGGGCCGGATGACTGGGCGGGCTGGCACAAGGAAAGGGGCCTATATTTCGCGAAGTCCTGGGACCGGGCCTATCGTCCTTTGGTCGAGATGGCGGACCCGGGCGAACGACCGCACCGCGGTGCATTGCTAGCGGCGGACATCGGCCGGGGGCGGCACGTCCACACGTCGTTGGTGCTGCATCACCAGATGGAAAAGCTCGTGCCCGGCGCGTTCCGGCTCATGGCTAACACGATCCAGCGAAGACGGCCTGAGTGACCGCGGCCGGTTTCCTTGGCCAGATGCAATTGGCCGGATGCAAGGCAACCGGTGCACGTGTCCGCGCAATGGCGGAGTGCGTCGTCCAGCCACGCCGGTGCGGACGATTTCCCACACCGGATTTTCGGAAAGACATGAAGGCGGACGCGGGCAGGCGGGACGCAGTCAGGACGGCCGGTTGGCCTCGGCTTCGAGAGCTAGGAGTCGTTCGATCAGAACATCGAACGACGGCGCGTCGGCGCCCACGATTCCGGCGCGGCGCATGGCGTCGTAGTCGGACCGGAGGCCGCCAAGTTGATCCTCGTCGGGAACGAGCCGGAGCCGACCGTCCAGGCAGTCGCTGTAGTTGGCGTAGCTCGCGTTGAAGAAGACGGTCTTGTGGCGGACGACGTCCTCCTGCAGGGCGCGGTCGGCGAGCGCCGCGCGGCCTGCGTCGTGCCGGGCGAGGCAAGCAAGGTCGAACCAGTGGCGGGAGAGCCGTTCCGGGCTGGCGGCGAGCCGGCGCCGGTGACACTCGACATGGACCAGGGTGGCCTTCTCCCAAAAGGTGCGCGCCGGGGAAAGCACCGTTATCATTGCCGTGGGGTAGTCGAGCCCGTCGGTCATGGCGGCGATGTCGGGCACGATCTCGTGGCGCTCGTTCGGGTCGACGACGTTGCGGCCCCCGAACTCCAGCAGGACCTCGCTCGCGAGGTAGCCGAGGGGGTTCTCGACAGCCGAGGGATATGCGAAGCGGACGTGCTCGCCGCCCTCGTCGATGCAGACGGCGGGCCGGCCCGACGCCGGGAGCCCATCGGCAGCGGCCTCGAGAGCGGGACCGACGACATCGCGGGTATAACTCTCCACGCGTGTCTTGAGGCGGTCGCCGAACCGGCGGATCGCGGACCGGCTGACGCCCGGCGCGAAGGGATCGAACCCCTCGGCGAAGGCGCGGTAGTCGAGGGTGATGTCGACATCCTCGGAGAAGCGGTCGATGACGCCGTAGACCTTGGAGAGCGAGGTGCCACCCTTGAAGGCCATCGGGTGGCGGTCCGGGATCGAGAAGAGGACCTGGAGGACCCGGCAAATCCAGACGTCCTTCTCCAGGTTGACCGCTGGCCGACCGGACCGCACGGCGGCGGTCTGGAGGATGTCCCGCCGGTCCGCGGCCGGGAGCGTGAGGAAGGCGTCAGCCACGGACGGCCGCCCCCGCGTCGAGCGCGTCGGCCATCCAGGCCGGCATGTCGGCCGCGCGGAGCCTGGAAAACGCATCCGGACCGATCGCGGACTCGATCCTGGCAACCGCTTCCGGCGTCGCATTGCCCCTGCCGAGATACCAGAGTGCCGCCAGCGCGAGGCCGGCAGCCTCGCCGGCAAACTGAAGCCGGCGGCGGTTCGAGGTGTGGACCAGCCGGACCGTTGCGTTGCCGACGCGGATCGTGCGGCTGGACGCGTTGGTGTGGTACACCGGCGTCGTCGGGGCCTGGGTGCTGAGGCCGAGGCGCCGGGCGGCCTCGGCGCCGTGCACCTGGATGGTCTCGCCGTTGTCCCGGGCGATGACTCGGACCACCTCGGCGACGCCCGGAACGACGCTGCCCACGAAGCGGCTCTTCCTGGGGCGGACGAAGACGCCCCGAGCGAGGCGCTCGATCCCGCCCTCTTCCACGATGCGCGAAAGCGCCCGGTCAACGGCGCCGCGCGAACCGTGCCCGGCGAAGCGCGAGGTCGTGAAGGGCCGGCCCCTCGGCAGGTTGCGAAGTTCGGTGCGGATGGTCTGGGCGACAGACATTTCTGGATTTCTCCTTGTCCGAAAACATAGGAGTTTTGCGGACAGTTTTCAAGCGCTGACCCTACATGTCCCCTCATCGCGCGCTCTGTCTGTCCGCCTCCGCCATCGTGGTCGCCTGGCGCTTCGCCGCCCACGCGTCCAAATCCGACCTGCGATAACGCAGGCGGTTGCCGCAACGGTGGAAGGCGGGCCCGCTGCCCTTTGACCGGTGGCTGCCGAAGATTCGCTCGCGCTATCGCAGGATGCCCGCCGCTTCGTGGGATCGGAGGAATTCGGGAGAGACCGCGCCCCGTCACGGCCCGGGTCTCGGCGGGGCAAGTCCTGCCAGCACCACCACGAGGCAACCATGCAGAAGGTAGTCTCGAGCGCATCTGGGAACCGCGAGTCCGGAATCTTGCAACTGAACCCGGCCATGACCTTGATTCGCGTTCACGTGCACCGAGGCCCAGCGTCAGTGTGATCGGGCAGGATCAGCGCCTAGCAGCTGAGAGGGCCTCTGGCAGGGCTTGCGCAAGGAGATCCAGGTCGGCCGGACGCCCTGCGGTAATCCGAATGCATCGATTGCCGGGGGCCACGCCCGGCATCCGAACGAAGACGTCCCGCGTTTCGAGCTCTTCCAGGACGCGACGCGCGAAAGCGCCATCCCCGCCACAGTCAACGGCAACGAAATTCGCGGCCGACCGGATCGGCCTCAGCCCGCTTTCCTCCGCGATCGCCGCGATCCGCTCGCGCGCCATGGCGACTTCGCTCCTGACGTGGCCAAGCCAGCCCTGGTCCGAAAGGGCGATCCGCGCAGCGATCTGGCTGATCCGGTTCATGCCGAAGTGATTGCGTATCTTCTCGAAGCTCTGGATCACGCTCCGCTCGCCGAATGCATAGCCCACCCGCATTCCAGCCATTCCATAGGCCTTGGAAAACGTCCGCATGCGGATCACGCGGGGATCGGCAATCGGCACGTTCGGCACGATGCTTTCCGGCGCAAACTCCAAGTAGGCCTCGTCAAGGATCAGGACGCAATTTTCGGGTAGGTCGGCGACCATGGTCTCTATCCGGGCCGGATCCTGCCAGGTGCCCATCGGGTTGTCCGGATTCGCCAAGTATATCATTTTCGCCCCGGATGCCCGCGCGGCTTCAAGAAGGGCGTCCACGTCTTCCCTGTCGTCCCGGTACGGCACTTTCACGAGGTCGCCGCCAAATCCCACGACATGGTAGTTGAATGTCGGATAGGCTCCCTCGGAGGTCACGACTCGATCGCCTTCCTCGACAAAGAGTCTCACGGCATAGCCAAGGAGCCCGTCGACCCCCTCGCCCACGACGACTTCGTCTCGGGCGATTCCCAGATGACCGGCGAGAGCCTCGCGCAACTCGAAGCTCTCGGGATCTCCGTACATCCAGGCATCGCCCGCCTGGTCCTGAATCGCCTTGATTGCCTTGGGGGACGGTCCGAACACGTTCTCATTGGCACCGATCCTTGCACGGAAGGGGCGGCCAAGGCGGCGCTCGATGGCTTCGGGGCCGACAAATGGCACCGTCGCCGGAAGCCTGTCGGCAAGCGGGGTTTCCTGTGGTCGTTTCATCGCACCGAATTCAGCATGCGGCACATTTTCTGACAAGCCCTGCAAAAGCGCCCTCTTGATGCCGCAAATGGACGATCCCTTCCAGAAGGCACAGGGCATGCAATTCGCGGGGAGAACTGTCATGAAGATTGGCTTCATCGGGCTTGGCAACGTCGGCGGCAAACTTGCCTGCAGCCTGCTGCGGAACGGCCTCGACCTGACCGTCCGCGACATCGATCACGAAATGGCCGAACCGTTTCTCGCCGACGGTGCAAGGTGGGCCGGGAGCCCCGCAGAAATGGCCGCCGCTTGCGACTACGTGATCACCTGCCTGCCCTCGCCGTCCGCCTGCTCGACCGTCATGGAAGGTGAGGACGGCATTCTCGCCGCAATTCGCCCGGGATCCATCTGGGCGGAAATGTCGACTACCGATGCAGACGATGTCCGGCGCATGGCACGCCTCGTCGAAGAGAAAGGTGCGCACGCGGTCGATTGCCCGGTGTCCGGCGGCTGCCATCGCGCGGCGACCGGCAACATATCAATCTTTGCGGGATGCGACCGGCCAACCTTCGAGAGGGCCCTTCCGGTCCTCACGACGCTCGGACGGCGGGTGTTGCACACCGGCGAAGTCGGGTCGGCGTCGACCCTCAAGGTCATGACCAACTATCTTGCTACCGCCAATCTCGTCAGCCTTGCCGAGGCGCTGTCGACAATGAAAGCGGCCGGCATCGATCTTGCCACCACCTACGAGGCAATTCGAATCTCGTCCGGCAATTCCTTCGTTCACGAAACCGAAAGCCAGGTCATTCTCAACGGGTCGCGGGACATCAACTTCACGATGGACCTGGTGCTGAAGGACTTGGGGCTCTTCGACCGGATCGCCGCCCACAAGGGCGTTCCGCTCGCGCTTTCCCCGCTGCTTGTCGACATGTTCCGGGACGCGGTCGCCTCCTACGGCCCGCGTGAACTTTCGCCCAACATCATCAGGCGCTACGAGGAGCCGACCGGACTCGACGTCCGTGCATCGGGCTTTCCGCCCGAAATCGTCGATGACCAGCCGGAGGAGCCTGGTCACGAGGTCACGGCGAGCCGAAGCTGATTCTTCACGCCAGGCGCTCGTCGGTCGGTGCGCCCTCGAACAGACAGACCGGCGCTTACTCTATCTTCGGCAGCAGGCTGTTCACGCTGTCCTTGGCATCGCCGTAGAACATGCGCGTGTTTTCCTTGTAAAACAGTGGATTCTCAATGCCTGCGTATCCCGTGCCCTGCCCCCGCTTGGAAACGAAGACCTGCTTGGCCTTCCAGACCTCGAGCACGGGCATGCCGGCAATCGGCGAGTTCGGATCGTCCTGGGCGGCCGGATTGACGATGTCGTTCGAGCCGATGACGATCGCCACGTCGGTGCCCGGAAAGTCTTCGTTGATCTCGTCCATTTCGAGCACGATGTCATAGGGAACCTTGGCCTCGGCCAGCAGCACGTTCATGTGGCCCGGCAGACGGCCGGCGACCGGGTGAATGGCAAAGCGCACTTCCTTGCCTTGGGCCCGCAGCTTCCGCGTCAGTTCGCTGACCGATGCCTGCGCCTGAGCCACGGCCATCCCGTAGCCTGGCACGATGATGATCGAATCCGCCTCGCTCAAGGCGGTTGAAACGCCGTCGGCGTCAATGGCGATCTGCTCGCCCTTGATTTCCGCCGCCGGGCCGCCGTCCCCGCCGAAGCCGCCGAGAATCACGCTCACGAAATGCCGGTTCATGGCGCGGCACATGATGTAGGACAGGATCGCCCCGGAAGAACCCACGAGGGCGCCGGTCACGATCAGCAGGTCGTTGCCCAAAGTGAAGCCGATCGCCGCCGCCGCCCATCCCGAGTAGCTGTTCAGCATCGAGACGACGACAGGCATGTCGGCACCGCCGATCCCCATGATCAGGTGCCATCCGATGAACCCCGCCACAAGCGAAACCACGACCATCGTCCAGATTCCGGCCCCGTCGAGATAGAGATACCCGAGGACCAGGCATGCGACGGTGGCGATCGCGTTCAGCCAGTGGCCTGAAATGACCGGCAAGGGCATGCTTTCCGAGGGCAGCATGAGCTTCCTCGGCTTGCCGCTGACCTTGCCGGCAAGCTTCCCGAACGCGACGACGGATCCGGTGAACGTGATCGCTCCGATCACGATGCCAAGGAAGACCTCGACCTTCAGGATAGCGATCTCGGTCGCGTCCTTCTTCCAGAGCTTCTCGCCGAAGGCGGTGAGACCGGCCTCCTCGAGCGCCATGCCCGCCTCGCGCATCGCGGTGACCGCGTTCAGCATGATGTCGGCGTTCAGCCCGATGAACACCGCCGCCAGCCCGACAAACGAGTGAAGCGCCGCGACCAGCTGCGGCATCTCCGTCATCTTCACCCGAGCAGCCACGTACTGGCCCGCGAAGGCGCCCACCGCTACGGCGACGACGATAAGCGCAAGGTTCTGGATTCCCGGTGACAGCACCGTCGCCAGAATGGCAATCGCCATGCCGACGATTCCGTACCAGATCGCGCGCTTGGCGCTCTCCTGGTTCGACAGGCCGCCCAGCGACAAGATGAAGAGAACCGACGCCGCGATATAGGCGGCCGAGACAAGTCCGTTCGACAACATCGCCCAGACCCCTTACGACTTCTGGAACATGGCAAGCATCCGGCGCGTCACCAGAAAGCCTCCCACTACATTAACTGAAGCGATCAACACACTGACAAAACTCAGAAATACGACTACCCAATGCACGGCCCCGATCTGGAGCAGCGCTCCGACGATGATGATCCCCGAAATCGCGTTCGTCACCGACATCAGCGGCGTGTGAAGCGCATGCTGGACATTCCAGATGACCTGGAATCCGACGAACACGGCGAGAGCGAAGACAATGAAGTGCTGCATGAAGCTCGCGGGCGCGTACGTCCCGACAAGGAGCATGAGAAGGCCCCCGACCACGAGCAGCGCGACCTGCCGCTTGGTCGCTTCCTTGAAGGCGGCAAGCTCTCCGGCCTTTCTTTCCGCCGGCGTCTGTTCGCGCGGAGTTGCCTTCGCTGGCTGCGCCGCGATCGCCTGGACCTTTGGAGGCGGTGGCGGGTAGGTGATTTCGCCGCCGAAGGTCACCGTGGCCCCTCGGATGACATCATCCTCCATGTCATGGACGACCTCACCATTCCGTTCCGGCGTCAGGTCCGCAACCATGTGCCGGACATTGGTTGCATACAGCAGCGAGGACTGCGCGGCCATGCGTGACGGAAAGTCGGTGTAGCCGACGATGGTGACCCCATTGTCCGTCACGATCTTCTTGTCCTGCACGGTCAGTTCGCAGTTGCCGCCCCGTTCGGCCGCAAGGTCGATGATGACGCTGCCGGGCTTCATTGCCTCGACCATGTCGCGGGTCCAGAGAAGCGGCGCGTCCCGGTTCGGTATCAAGGCTGTCGTGATGACGATGTCCATCTCGGGCGCAAGTTCGCGGAACTTCTCGAGCTGCTTCTCCCTGAACTCCGGGCTTGACGGCGCGGCATAGCCACCCGTGGCGGCGCCATCCTGCTGCTGGTCCTCGAATTCCAGCGCCACGAATTCCGCCCCCATCGACTCGATCTGTTCGGCCACTTCCGGCCTCACGTCAAAGGCGTAGGTGATCGCCCCGAGGCTTGTGGCCGTGCCGATCGCCGCGAGTCCGGCCACGCCCGCCCCCACGACGAGTACTTTCGCCGGCGGCACCTTGCCTGCGGCCGTGATCTGGCCCGTGAAGAACCGTCCGAAATTGTTTCCTGCCTCGATGACCGCACGATAGCCGGCGATGTTCGCCATCGAGCTGAGCGCATCCATTTTCTGTGCCCGGCTGATCCTCGGCACCATGTCCATCGCGATGACGATTGCACCGTTGTCTCGGGCGGTTTCCAGGAGCTTCTCGTTTGCCGCCGGATAAACGAACGAGATCAGCGTCTGGCCTCGCGAAAGCGCCGCCATTTCAGTTTCGGTCGGAGGCTGCACCTTGGCCACGACGTCCGCATCCCCCCAGACGGCGCCCCCGGTCACGACCTTCGCACCGGCATCCCTGTACTCGTCGTCGCCGAAGCCCGCAGCCGCACCTGCACCCTTCTCAACCATGCACGTGTATCCAAGCTTCTGAAGGTCTCTTGCGCTCGCCGGCGTCATCGCCACCCGCGCTTCGCCCGAGGCAACTTCCTTCGGCACTCCGATTTTCATCGCCTGTCCCCCGTCGACAACGAATGAATCATCACTCGGCGTGTCTAGTTGGCACACCCGCTTTGCACAACCGCTTCATATGTCGCATCTGCGCTTGCCCGTTCGCTTGAGACAGCCAACAATTCAGGGTGCGCTTCCAACCGTTTCTGAGCGGCTTGGGCCCGATGCCGTGCACGGGTCTGTCGCGCCTGCAGAAGCGAACATGCCAGCCTTGCGTAGTCTCGACACGGGTCCATCCGATGGTCCTGCAATCGGCTCCAGCTCATGGCTGCGCGTGAAAGAACATCTCGGCGAGCGCCAGCGCGAAGCCGTGGTGGACGAGCCAGTCCTCAGGCAGCGTGAAATGCACTCGGATTGCCACTCTTGCCAAGCGGATCCACTTCGTCCTCGATCACGACATCGAAACGAGCCGCCAACCGTATGCAAGTCTCAAGAATCGCCGCGCCCCGGGCGTTGGCCGTGGCTGCACGAGAAAGTCGTGCACGGGCGCCTGGGTCGGCACGGCCGAAGACTGCCCATAGCCCGCGAGCGTACAATGTCACCGGGGCGTGGACTCGTCTTCCTTGCTCTCCGTGATGATCTCTTCAAGAGCGTAGAAGGTCTTCTGCGGAAGCAGTTCGACGGGATAGTACTTTGCGACCACGGACAGGGCCTCGTCGTAACTCCCTATCCCGAGATGGTCCAGGAGGAAACAGGTGTCGTCCAAGTCGTGTGACTCCTTCCCAATGCGCATCGACATGCACTTCATTGCAAGAAGGTACTCCGGTTCCGCGGTCATCACGTGCAGGTTTGACATCTCCCGGTAGTCTCGAAAGCTGCCTCGCGGGCTGAGGAACCCCTTCACCGCGTCGTTGAGCCAGTCCGTCGGGACATCGAATCCGGATTGGATGGCTACGGTCTCTGCCGCCTTGCGGACTTCGGCGGCAGGACGGAACAGGGCATCCACGTCCCTCGTGGCTGTGCGGGCATTGAGCGCCAAGCACATGACGGCGCCGCCCACGACATAGACTTCACCTCTCACGCTGGTTCGCGCCAGTTCCTGATTCAGCTTCCCGAAGAGGATGTCGATTTGTTGTGCCGTAAGGGACAAGCTCAAACCCGGGTCCCGACGGAGGAGTCTATGAAGATGTTGCGCCGCCGAAACGGCGGCGGCGAGTTCGTGAGGAGATGAAGGCGCAGGTTCTTCAGGTCCGCACCGAACCAGGGATCCCTCAATGGCGCCACATCTGCCGTCCAAGATGGCGGACGGACGCCTTTCAGGCCTGCTGCGTATTCCACCATGCCGCAAAGGTAATTCGCCCTGAACGGTGAAAGGTTCACGTCGGGCGCGCGCCTGACGACGTCGCTGAACTCTTCCGGGCGGAGTTTCGCCAGCAGGTCGTGAATATCGGCAAACACGAACTTGCTCCGAGCTTCCGGACAGGCGAGATGCCGAACCAGACACTGGAATCGGATGACCGGAGCCTGGCGGTAGAGGCGCGGCCCGATTCGATCCGGATCCCAAATTGGAAACTGGGATGCCATCCGTCTAAACGCTCCGTTCGTTACGACTGCCGGCCCCGGATTCACTCGCTTGCCGGGCCTTTCCCCCTACATCATCCGGAACAGCCGTTCAAGGCGGAGTGACGCCAAGACAGGGTGACGCCAGGTGATTCTCCAGGCAGTCCACTTCCGGGTCCCTGCCCTTAAGGACTCGTTCGCCGTCAAGCCTGCAACGCGCCTGATCTGGATTCTCGCATGTCCCTGCTTGGACTTCGCACGACGCCGCGCGGCAGTGCCCAGATCGCAGGTTTCAAGCGAACCAGGTGTCGTAGTCGCTGACCAGCAGATGCGTCGGCGCGATGTCCTCCTCGATGTCGGCAAACCGACCGATCGGTTCACGGAAGACATTGTCCGTCAAGTCATCGTTCACGGTCGAGACTTCGCCAATCAGCACGTCGCCGTTCTCGCCCCAGAAACCGTGCCAGTCACCCGGGTTCAGCGTGACGCTCTCGCCCGGAGCCAGTTGCAGGATCTCGCCCGGCTGCAATCGTCGTTCCAACCCGTCAGTCAGGACAGTGACGCCCTTCTCGCCGTCAAAGTTCCCGTCCGCGTCAGAGCCAAACAGCTCCACTGCAAGAATCGCGCCGCCCCGGTTGATGATGTCCTCGGACTTGATGACATGGGTGTGCATCGGGCTGACCTGGTCCTGCCGGCTGATCAGGAGTTTCTCGGCGTAAACCATGCCTCTCCCGCGTTCCAGATCGGCAAGAAAGCCGTTTCGCAACGTGAACAGGAAGAGGCCAAGCTTGTCGAAATCCCCTTGCCCGTAATCCGTGATGTCCCATCCGAGACGCGCGTCAGCGATGCGCCTTGCCGACCCGTCATTCACGCGGGCACGAAATTCCTCCGGATTCCAATAGGCGAATGGCGGCAAGGTGAAGCCGAACGAACGCATCATCTCGTCCGCGGCCGTCATGATGTCGTTGATGCGAGAGCGTTTCATGTTGTCCCCGAGGCGAGAGTGTCGTGCAATTCGTGACAGCTTGAACGCATGACGTCCAGACCCGGAACCGCATCGCTCAATCGCGGAGAGGCATGTCGAAGGCGCCGAACGCGCCTGTCGGGCTGTTACGCGCTTCTGAGCCGTGCCGGCCTCGCCCCGGCGGCCCAGTCCCGGACCGCCTCGCCAAACGCCTCGAACAGTGCCCGAGAGACCGGATCTTCCGCCGCCCTGTATTCGGGATGCCACTGCACGCCGAGCGCAAAGCCTGGCGCGCCCTCAACGTAAATTGCCTCTTCCGTACCGTCTTCCGCGCGCCCGTCGATGACGATCCTCTCGCCTGTTTCCTTGATGCCCTGTCCGTGAAGCGTGTTGGTCAGCACCGTCGCGGCGCCAAACAGTCTGTGGAACACGCCACCCTCTGAAAGGGCCACCTCGTGGCGAAGCCCGAACTTTTCGTCCAGGGTCCCGTCGGGCGGCATCCTGTGATTCATGCGGCCCGGCAACTCCCGGATTTCCGGATGGAGCGAACCGCCCATCGCCGTGTTCAGTTCCTGGAACCCTCGGCAGATCGCGAGAATCGGCTGGCCGGCAGCCACGCATTCGCGAATCAACGGCAAGGTGATCTTGTCGCGGGCGCGGTCAAAGTCGCCATGAGCCGTCGTCGGCTCCTCTCCGTACTCTTCCGGATGAACGTTTGCGCGTCCACCCGGAAACAGGAACCCGTCGCAGACGGACATCAACTCTTCAATCGAGACCAGGTCAGGATCCGCTGGCACTATCAGCGGCACGGCCCCGGCCACATCCCGAACCGCAACGGAAATCATGCGCCCGCCCGAATGAACGGGGTATTCGCGATTTATGAGATGTGCGTTGCCGATGATCCCGACGACGGGAAAGGTCATCGCTTCCTCCCTGGCCATGAGCCGCAGTGCGCGACCCGCCCATGTAATACGGCACACCGAAACAGCACAAGACCCCGCTTTGCGGGCGACGCGCCGGGACCTACCCAAGGCGGTCGCGAAAGAGACGAGGCTCTTCCGCCCTGGCCAGGGGATGCCGGGAGACCAGGCCATCCATCCGGGGCGCAAGCCCATGCGCGACAACCCGGCCCCGAGATGCTTCCGCCTGGCAGCATGGAACCATGGCAAGCGCTTCATTCGCTGGACCCTGATCGCTGCCGCAACGAGACTTGCACGCCGGAGGAAGTGCTGCCGGCAGGCAGGGTCTCGGGCATGTCTCGGCGACCTTGCCGTCTGCGCCGCGTTTCAGTGCAGCGCTGAACCGCTGACGATCGAAGTCGCGTGCGTCGGGCAACGCCCCACGCCATGCACAAGGATCCACGAATGCGGCGCTTCGGAACCACGCCGGCGAAGCGCGTCCGAACCTGGATCCAGCCAGGCGGGCGGGGTCAGGCTGAGACAGACGGGCACGCCTATGCGAGGCTTGGAAGCCAGAGGACGATCCACGGAAATGCAACAAGCAGCGCGATCGTGACGGCGTCCGTGGCGAAGAAGGGCATGACGCCCCTGAACACGTCCTGCACCGTGAGGTCGTCCCTGACGCCCGCCACGACAAAGCAGTTCAGGCCGATCGGAGGCGTGATCAGGCAGAATTCCGCCATTTTCACGACCAGGATGCCGAACCAGATCGCGCACATCGGCCCCGACATCCCGAAGGAGCTTTCGGCTGCAGTGACGCTTTCTCCGCCGTTCAGCGCCATCACCGCGGGATAGACCACTGGAAGCGTCAGCAGAAGCATGCCGATCGCGTCCATGAACATGCCCAGGACGGCGTAGGCCAGCAGGATGCAGACGAGAATGAGCCAGGGCGAATAGGTGAGCGACGTGATCCAGTCCGAGAACGCGCCCGGCAGGTCGGCAAAGCCGAGAAAGCGCACGTAGATCAGCACGCCCCAGATGATCGTGAAGATCATCACCGAAAGCTTCGCGGTTTCCCGAAGCGCGTCACGGAACTCCGGCCAGCGCATGCCCCGGTAGACCGCCATGAGAAACACCACAAAGGCGCCGATCGCCCCTCCCTCCGTGGGCGTGCCCCATGCGTCCCCGCCAAACGGATTGTAGACGAAGCAGATGATGGTCACGACGACAAAGACGATCGGCAGGGCTGGCGGAAGCGAGACGAGGCGCTCGCGCCAGGAGAAGCCGGTGACGCGCGGCCCGAAGTTCGGGATCACCAGCGCCATGCCGACGATCAGCATTCCGTAGATCAGGGCGGAAAACGCGCCGGGCACGAATCCGGCGAGCAGAAGCCGGCCGACGTCCTGCTCGACGATGATGGCATAGATCACGAGGATGGCCGAGGGCGGGATCAGCGATGCCAGCGTACCGCCGGCAGCGACCACGCCGGCGGCGAACTGCTTCCTGTATCCGATCTTCAGCATCTCCGGAATCGCGATCCGGGCGAAGACGGCGGCGGTCGCGACCGAGGCGCCCGAGACCGCCGCGAAGCCCGCCGTCGCGAAAATCGTCGCGACGGCCAGCCCGCCGGGAACCCACGCAACCCAGCGCTTGGCCGCCTCGAACAGCGCGCGCGTCAAGCCTGCATAGTAGGCCAGGTAGCCGATCAGGATGAAGGTCGGGATCAGGGACAGCGCCTGGGATGTCACCTTCGAGTGGGGCACCTGGCCCGCCGTCTTGACGGCGACCGACAGGGCCCAGCCGAAGTCGTCCGCCCCGTAGTCCTTCTTCGCCCAGAAGATCCAGATCAGCCCCACCATCCCGGCCAGCCCCGCGGCGAACGCCACGCGCATCCCCAGGAACACGAGAACCAGCATGCCGCCGGTCACCCAGATCCCGATCTCGATCGGTTCCATCAGCGGTCTTCGCCGAGCTGGCCGGCCTCCATGGCCGCTTGCTGTGCGGCGTCGGGAATGAGAGGCACGGCGATGGCCGCACCCGTGACGGCGGCACGCAGGTAGGCCCATAGCTGCAGGCACAGGCGCACGCACAGAACGCCAAACGCGATCGGGGCCAGCAGCTTGGCAGGCCAGATCGGCAGGCCGACATCCATGGAACTGTCGCGGCTCCACATCGGCGCCGCAAAGTCGAAACTTCGTGCAAAATGTGCCCAGCTTCCCCACACCATGAGCACCATGAACGCAAGAAGCGCCAGGACGAACACGAACTCGACGGCGTAGAGCGTCCGTCCGCGGAGCATTCCCACCAGGACATCCATCCGGACATGGGCGCCCTCCCGCTGGACATAGGAGATCCCCATGAAGGCGATGAGCGGCATGGCCTGCTCGATCCAGTCGACGTAACCCGGCAACGGCTGGTTGAAGCCGTTCCTCCCGCCGACCGAGACAACGGCAAGCAGCATGAGGCCGAAGACCGCGATTCCGCTGACCAGCGAAAGCGCGATCTCCAGCTGCAGGAACCGCCGGTCAATCCGGCTGAGGATGCTGTCGTCGGACGCGACCTGCGAACCGATTGCCATGGATCCTCCCTTCAGCGCCGCGGACAACGCCCCGCGCCGCGATGGCGCGGGGATCTGACGGTCAAGGGTCTCAGTTCGACTGAGCGATCATGCCCGTGACCAGGTCGTACAGCTCCTGTGCCGGAAGGCCGCGCGCCGCGTTTCTCTCGATCCAGTCGGCCGCGGCCGGCGCGGCGGCGGCCTCCTTGAATGCGGCGATCTCGTCATCGGAGAAGGTGACCTTCGTGATTCCGCGCTCCTCCAGCGCGGGTCCCCATGCGGCCATCGTGTTGTTGTTGTAGTTGGAAATGTAGTGCGTCAGCGCTTCGTCGACGGAGCCCAGGAGCGCCTCGCGGTGGCTTTCCGAAAGCGCGTCGAGCGCGTCCGTGTTGACCACGACCGGGCAGTTCACCGTGCCGGGGTTGAGGTTGGTGGTCCACCAGGTGGCGTTCTCGATGGTGCCAAAGGACATGTGGGCATGCGGGGCAAAGCTCACCGCCTTGACGACGCCGGAATCCATGGCCTGGCGCACTTCGGTCGCCGACATCGACGTGGGCACGGCGCCGATCGTCTCCAGCGCCTTGCCGATGCCGCCCGTGGCGCGCACTGCCAGGCCCTTGAAGTCGGCAAGCGAGGTCGGCGCGTCGCCGGCTCCAGCTATGTTGTATTGCGGAAGCGGCGAGGGCATCAGCAGCGTAGCGTTCCAGCGTCCCAGATCCTCGACGGCTGCCGGGTGCCCGTACACGGCCATCGATAGCTCGACCTCCTGTTCCAGCGAGGAAACGCCGAGAAACGGCAGCTCGAGCACGGTGATGGTCGGATTCTTGTCGGCATGGTAGCCGGCGCAGAACTGGGCCATCTCGAACGCGCCGATCGAGATTCCGTCAAGGTTCTCGCGGTTGTTCGACAGTCCTCCATAGGAAAGGTTCAGCGTGAACTCGCCGCTTGTCCTTTCCGCAACCAGTTCGGCCAGCTTCTCGACATGCTCCGTGAAGGCGCGGCGCTTGCCCCAAAGCGAAACGTTCCACTCTACGGCCAACGCCTCGCCGGCAAATGCAATTGCCAGCGCGGCCACGCTCGTGCGGCCAATCAGCTTGTTCATCATCGGACCTCCTCCTGTCCTGATTCATTCCTCCATGACCTGAACCTGCACGAATTCTCCGGCCGGGCCAATGAAGGAATCGACGTGCAACAGGGCGGGAGCCCAGGGGAATTCCGCAACCCCATGGGAACGACGCCCTGTCATTGCAGCTTGAGAGCTCTTTCATACGTCGCACGCCGCCCGGGCACGGGTCTTCAGCCCCGCGAAAGTCATTCTGGAATCCTGTCGACGGAGGCAGCGGTGCGGGCTGAAGCGATTGCGGACCCCGACAAGTGCGAGAGCCGTGGGGGCGACCAACCCGGCGTTGATCGCCATTCTGCCACGCATTACATGAACCATCGCCGAACATGGCAGGGACCGCGCCAATGAACGACAACAGCCAGCAGCCAGTGCGCCGCTCCGACTACCGGCCACCATCCTGGCTGGTGGATTCCGTTCATCTGACATTCGTGCTCGATCCGGGGGCAACCCGGGTCACGTCGCGCATCGCGTTTGCACCAAACCCCGAGGCGATCGACAGAACATTTCGCCTCGACGGCGCGGGCTTGCGCTTCCTCCATGCAGCGATCGACGGTCAGCCGGTGCACCCGCGCCTGGATGAACGCGGCCTGACCGCCACAGCGCCGGATCGACCCTTCACGTGGGAATGCGAAGTCGAGATAGACCCAGGCGCCAACACCGAACTTGAAGGCCTGTACTACTCGGACGGGCTCTTCTGCACACAATGCGAGGCGGAAGGATTCCGGAAGATCACCTACTATCCGGATCGCCCCGACGTCTTGGCGCCCTTCGACGTTCACGTGGAGAGTGACCTTCCAGTTCTTCTCTCAAACGGCAACCTTGTCGCGAAGGGCCGCGACTGGGCGGAGTGGCGCGACCCGTGGCCGAAGCCTTCATATCTCTTTGCGTTGGTCGCCGGGCAACTCGTCGCGCATCGCGGCCAGCACACGACCCCTGATGGCCGCGACATCAACCTCAACATCTGGGTCCGACCGGGGGACGAACAACGATGCGCATTTGCATTGGAAAGCCTCAAGCACGCGATGAAATGGGACGAACGCGCATATGGCCGCGTCTACGACCTCGACGTCTTCAACCTGGTGGCAGTCGACAGCTTCAATGCCGGTGCGATGGAGAACAAGGGCCTCAACATATTCAATTCGAGATTCGTCCTTGCCTCGCCCGAAACCGCCACAGACCGCGACTACGAGGCGATCGAGAGCGTCGTTGCACACGAGTACTTCCACAACTGGACCGGCAACCGCATCACTTGCCGCGACTGGTTCCAGCTTTGCCTAAAGGAAGGGCTGACGGTGCTTCGTGACCAGCAGTTCACCGGCGACATGAGGGGACGGGCCGTCAAGCGCATCGACGATGTCATGGCATTGCGTTCACGGCAGTTCAGAGAGGACAACGGTCCGCTCGCGCATCCCGTTCGACCAGAAAGTTATATAGAGATCAACAACTTCTACACCGCAACCGTCTACGAAAGAGGTGCCGAGGTCATTCGCATGCTGAAGACGCTGGTGGGCGACGCGGCCTACGAAAGGGCGGTGCAGACGTATTTCGAGCGCCATGACGGCCAGGCCGCAACAGTCGATGACTTCTTTGCCTGCTTCAGGGAAGTCGCCGGCAATGCACTCGATGGCTTCGAGCGGTGGTGGGACCAGTCAGGCACGCCGCGCATCGCCGTCACCCAGAATTGGGACGGCAACCGCCTCAATCTGACACTCCGCCAGCGCACACCGCCCACCCCGGGCCAACCCAAGAAGCGTCCTTTCCTGATCCCTCTCGCCGTCGGCTTGCTGGACCCGGACGGCACCCAGATCGCGGACACCGAAATCCTGGAACTCAAGTCGGAGACGGGGAGCTGGATCTTCGAGTCCGGACACGGCTGGACGGAAACTGACGCCCATCTGGACGGTCCAGTGACCCGTACGGACGACACTCCCGTCCTCTCGGCAAACCGCGACTTTTCGGCGCCAGTGATCCTGGAAAGACAGATGTCCGAAGCTGAGCGCCTGACAGTCCTTGCGCACGACACGAACCTTTTCAACCGCTGGGAAGCCGGGCGTCTGCTGGCCAAGGAAGAGCTCGCCAAGATGGCGACCAGCGGCTCGGAACCAAGCCGGGCCTACATCGGCGCACTCGGACGGCTGCTGTCAGACGACTCGCTTGACCCGGCCTTTCGCGCGGCTGCACTCGACCTGCCGTCGGAAGAGGACCTTCTCCGCACGGTCCGCGATGAAGGGCAGGTACCGGACCCGATGCGCATCCATGACTGCCGCCAGGCGATGCGGACCGCGATTGCCGAGCGCCTGCACGCCACGTTCTCCCGGCTGTTTCGGGAGATGGAAGTTCCCGGGCCCTACCGCCCCGATGCGAAGGATGCAGGGCGGCGGGCACTGCGCCTCACGTCGCTTTCGGCACTGGTCCGGGTTGAGGGGCCCGGTCCCGCACGTGAGGTCTTTGCCGAGGCGGACAACATGACGGAGACGCTCGGGGCGCTGCGGACTCTGGTTCGTGCCGACGAGGCGGAGGAGGCCCTTGCCACCTTCTTCGATCGCTGGAAGGACGACCCGAACGTCCTGGACAAGTGGTTCTCCATCCAGATTCTCGAAGCCGGGCCGGGCACTGCGCTCGCTGCGGCCAGGAAGCTCACCACACATCCACTGTTCAACTGGAAGACGCCCAACCGCTTCAGGGCCGTGATTGGCGCCTTTGCGGCGACAATGTCCGCGTTCCACCATCCGTCAGGCGCAGGTTACGAACTGGTCGCCGACTGGCTCGCCAGGCTTGACCCGGTGAATCCCCAGATTGCCGCGCGCACGGCCACGGCGTTCGAAACCAGGCATCTGTTCGATGCGGAGCGACAGATCATGATGGACAAGGTCCTGAAGCGTCTCCTCAAGAGCCCTAGCCGGGACCTTGGAGAGATCGTCACCAGGATTCTCGACGGGTGAGACGCCCGCCAATCTGCCCGTTTCACCTCCTCGCTGCCTCCAGCCGATTGTGGAACGTGCGGCAAGAATCGTGTATTCGGACAGGAAAGCCGCAAGTCCCGACGCACCCCGAGCATGAGCAGCGCTCCGCCTATGGAAACACATGTCATGACTCCCGTTTGCGAAGATGAAAGAACGCCTTGATCCCCTCATTGCGGAGCGTGCTCCATGGCTCTTCCGAGACACGCAGTTTGCCGCGCTCTCCCGCCGCGTACTCATGTCGCTGTTGGGCTATCGCAGGACAATCGCGCTCGGCGAGCTTTATGACCCTTGGCCAGCGGAGCGGATCATGCATCATGTCGCAGGCCTTCTTGCCCGCGACCTTGAGATTGCGGGCCTAGGCAACCTGCCACGACACGGCCCGGCACTGATCGTTGCCAACCATCCGACCGGAATCGCGGACGGGATCATGCTGTATCACTCCATCTCCCCTGTACGGCCCGACCTGTTCATATACACGAACTCAGACATCCTGCGCCTTCTCCCGCAGTTTCGGAGCATGATCGCCCCGGTCGAGTGGCGACTCGACAAGCGATCCCGCGCCAAGACCCGCGAGACCCTCGAATATACACGCACCGCGATCAACGCCGGCCGCATCGGCGTGATCTTTCCGTCGGGACGGCTCGCAAAGCGGCGCGGGCTGAAGCTTCACGAGCGTGAATGGATGGCTTCGGCGGCCATGATCGCGCGCAAGTTCGACCTGCCCGTGATACCGTTGCACATCCAGGCACGCAATTCCGCGCTCTTCTACCTCTTCGACCTCATCCACCCGACGCTTCGTGACATCACGTTGTTCTACGAAACCCTCAACAAGGACCGTCAGCCATACCGCTTGAGAATCGGCGAACCTATCTCCCCCGCCGCCATTCCGGCAAAGTCGGAGGAGGCGATCGAAGTCATGAAGAGGGCAACGCTGGCACTAGGCGGACGCCATGCTCCAACCGTGTCGCTGGTGCAAAGCACCCGGATTCCGAGCTGGGTCCGATAGGCCTCCTGGCCGCTCCGGAATCTGACGCCACGCCACACCACACCATGCACCCGTGCCAGATTGCACATTGGCAAGCAGGAAGCCGGTTCTTGCCAATCCGGTCGTTCAACGCCCAAAGCGGCTTGAAGGCCTAGGCGACGTTTCCTAGAACCCATTCGGCACCAATCCGAGGACGAATGCCCAATGCTCGACCTGACCTACGACACTCCGGACCCCAAGGTCATCGCCGGCGATACCGGACCTTGGGAAATCGTGATCGGCCTCGAGGTCCATGCGCAGGTTGCATCGAAATCGAAGCTCTTTTCCGATGCCTCGACCGAGTTCGGCGCCGAACCTAACTCGAACGTGTCCTTCGTCGACGCCGCGATGCCGGGGATGCTGCCTGTCATCAACGAGTTCTGCGTCGCCCAAGCGGTGCGCACCGGCCTCGGCCTCAACGCCAAGATAAATCTCGTGAGCGCCTTCGACCGCAAGAACTACTTCTATCCGGACCTGCCCCAAGGGTACCAGATCAGCCAGCTCTACCATCCGATCGTCGGAGAGGGAGAGATCCTTGTCGATCTTGCACCAGGCGTTGCGCGAAAGGTGCGCATCGAACGCATTCACCTCGAGCAGGATGCAGGGAAGTCCATTCACGACATGGATCCGGAGTCTTCCTTCGTGGATCTCAACCGGACCGGCGTCGCCTTGATGGAAATCGTCTCGAGGCCGGATGTCCGTGGGCCCGAGGAGGCGGCCGCCTATGTCGGCAAACTGCGCCAGATCCTGCGTTACCTGGGCACCTGCGATGGCAACATGCAGAACGGCAACCTCCGCGCCGACGTCAACATCAGCGTGTGTCGCCCAGGCGACCATGAAGCCTACCTGGAATCCAGGGATCACGATGTTCTTGGCACTCGTTGCGAAATCAAGAACATGAACTCGATGCGCTTCATCCAGCAGGCGATCGAGTTCGAGGCTCGTCGCCAGATACGCATCCTGGAGGACGGCGGCAGCGTCGAGCAGGAAACGCGGCTCTACGATCCCGACAAGGGCGAAACCAGGTCCATGCGCTCGAAGGAAGAGGCCCATGACTACCGCTACTTCCCCTGCCCCGATCTCCTGCCGCTCGAGATCGAACGGTCATGGGTCGACGCCATCAGGGAAACGCTGCCAGAGCTTCCCGACGCGAAGAAGGCTCGGTTCGTCGCCGAGTACGGCATGACCGAGTACGATGCCGGCGTCCTGACGGCAGACGTGGATGCCGCCAACTACTTTGAGGAAGTGGCCGGGGGCCGCGACGGCAAGTCGGCGGCAAACTGGGTGATCAACGAACTCTTCGGCCGCCTCAGGAAGCACGACCTCGACATTTCCGAAAGCCCGGTCTCGGCAACGCAGCTGGGATCGATTCTTGACCTGATCGGCAAGGGAGACATCTCGGGAAAGATCGCCAAGGAGCTCTTTGACATCGTATGGTCAGATGGCGGAGAGCCGGCCGAACTCGTGGAATCCCGCGGCATGAAGCAGGTCACGGATGCCGGGGCAATTGAAGAGGCCGTGAACAAGGTCATCGACGACAATCCCGACCAGGCGACGAAGGCCAAGGACAACCCCAAGCTTGCAGGTTGGTTCGTTGGCCAGGTCATGAAGGCGACGGGTGGCAAGGCGAATCCAAAGGCGGTGAACGAGCTGGTCACGAAGAAACTCGGACTGTAGCGCGCCTGCGGGGGTCAGGTCGCACGGGATCCCGCCGACCGGCCCCGAAAGCCCTGCCTAGTCCTCTATCTTGAGCGCGAGTGCATGAATGCGCCCGATCAGGTCAGGACCCAAGGCCTCGTGCACGGCGCGGTGCCGCGCAATCCGGCCCTGCCCCTTGAAAGCATCTGACGCGATCCGAACCCTGAAGTGGCTCTGCCCGCCTTCGCGGTACCCGGCGTGTCCGCGATGGCTCTCGCTCTCGTCCATGACCTCAAGCTTGCGAGGCGCGAAAGCAACTGCAAGCTTGCGGCGAATTTCGTCCTCGACACGCATTTTTGAAATTTGCCTCTTCAAACTGCCGATCAAGAAGTTAGACTCTTCGATCCGAGTCGGAAAGGCAGACGGCGCATGGCCAAGGATCCGTTTGGTTTTGATCTCAGCGTGTCCACGGACAAGAAGAAGCGATCGCGGACGCGGCGCGGCATGTCGGGCGCGTTCGAGACGTCGACGCGGCAATGCCAGCACACGGGGTGCACGAACACCGGGCAGTACCGGGCGCCGAAGTCTCCGGATGATCTCGACGAGTTCTACTGGTTCTGCAAGGAGCATGTGCGGGAATACAACCTGAAGTGGAACTTCTTTCACGGGCACACCGAGGAGGAGATGGCCAAGCAGATCGACCGGGACCGGGTCTGGGAGCGCGAAACCAAGCCGTTCGGCAAGGATGGCGAAGAGGCCCGCGCCTGGTCACGTCTCGGGGTTGACGACCCGCATCAGATCCTGGGCGAAAACGCCACGCAGAACCCCGGGAAGTCGATCACGGGATCACGAAGGCTTCTTCCGACCGAGCGGCGCGCACTGGATATCCTCGACGCGAAGGATCACTGGACCAAGGCGGAAATCCGAAAGTCCTACAAGGCATTGATAAAGATTCTTCATCCTGACATGAACGGCGGAGACCGAGGTCATGAAGAGCAGCTCTCTGAAGTTGTCTGGGCCTGGGACCAGATCAAGGACAGCAGGAATTTCCAAGGCAGGTAGGCAACCCCGAAGCGCCCGGCACGACCCGGCCCGCTCGAACGCGATCCGGGAAACAGCCTTCCGTCACATCGCGTCCGGCACGCGTTGCGCGACGGCAGGGTTCCCCTTGCACCTGCAACCGGAATGAGGCACGTCAGGTCTCGAAAAAGTCTCACCCCGCAAGCGAAAGAGAAGTGTCATGGACCATCGTCTGCTGGACGCGGATGCCAAGCCGACCGAGGAAATCGACGTGCGCGAAGTCTTCGGCATCGACTCGGACATGAAGGTACGGGGGTTTGTCGAGCCAAGCGACCGCGTTCCCGTGCTCGATCCGACCTACAAGTTCGATCCAGACACGACACTCGCGATTCTGGCCGGATTCCAGTACAATCGGCGCGTCATCATCCAAGGCTACCACGGCACCGGAAAGTCCACACATATAGAACAGGTGGCAACCAGGCTCAACTGGTCCTGCGTTCGCGTCAACCTCGACAGCCATATCAGCCGGATTGACCTCATCGGAAAGGACGCGATCAAGATCAGGAACGGCGTGCAGGTCACCCAGTTTCAGGAGGGAATCCTGCCTTGGGCGCTGCGCAACCCGACCGCCATCGTCTTCGACGAATACGACGCCGGCCGTGCGGACGTCATGTTCGTGATCCAGCGTGTCCTGGAATCAGACGGGAAGCTCACGCTTCTCGACCAGAACGAGGTCATCATGCCGCATCCGTCCTTCCGGCTGTTCGCGACCGCGAACACGGTGGGGCTTGGCGACACGACCGGGCTCTACCACGGCGTCCAGCAGATCAACCAGGCCCAGATGGACCGGTGGTCGCTTGTCGTGACGCTGAACTACCTGAGCCATGATGCCGAGACCGCGATCGTGCTGTCGAAGGCTCCGCACTACAACAACGCGAAGGGCCGCAAGACCATTGCGCAGATGGTGACCGTCGCCGAACTGACGAGGACGGCATTCATGAACGGCGACCTGTCGACAGTCATGAGCCCGCGAACCGTGATAAACTGGGCGCTCAACGCCGAGATCTTCCGCAGTGTCGGCTATGCATTCCGCCTGACTTTCCTCAACAAGTGCGACGAACTCGAACGCCAGACCGTCGCGGAATTCTACCAGCGCTGCTTCGACGAGGAACTGCCGGAGAGTGCGGCAAGCGCGGCGGTCCCGTGACCCGGCGTGCAAGCGGGCTGCCCATCGATCACGCCGCCTCGCGGGCGCGAGGGGCAATGCCTGCATCCTGGCATCCCAAAATGCCAGTGGATCCGCCGCCCCCGCAATGCCATGCTTCGGGACGAAAGAGATGTCCCGAGGCGCAACTAGGCAAATGACGCTTCAATGACTCGCTCGCCTGACAGTCCGGCCGACCCGTTCAAGAAGGCCCTCGCAGAGGCGACGAAGACCTTGGCCGACGATCCCGAGATGGACGTCAGCTATTCGGTCGACCCGCCGGGCATGTCGGCCGACGGCGTACGCCTGCCGCAGGTCACGCGCCGGATGACGCGCGATGAAGTCCTGCTCGCGCGCGGGACCGCTGACAGCTTCGCCATGCGGCGGAAGTACCATGACGAGACCTGTTTTGACCGGTACTCGCCGCAAGGCCAGATGGCACGCGACATTTACGAGGCCATGGAATGGGCTCGCTGCGAGGCGGTCGGCGCGCGCGACATGCCGGGCACGGCCGGCAACATTGACGCGCGCATAGACAATGACGCGACACGCAAGGGATATGACGAACTGAAAGACATGTCGGATGCGCCGCTTGCCGCAGCCGCCGGCTACATGGTGCGGCAACTGGCCAGTGGTCGCCCGCTGCCTCCGGCGGCCGCGAACGTCCTGGACTTGTGGCGTGACCGGCTGGAGGCGAAGGCGGGCACGACCCTCGAAGACCTCGAGGACACGTTGACTGACCAAGCGGCCTTTGCGCGTTTCGCCCGCCAGGTCATCCGCGATCTTGGATATGGCGACCAGTTGGGCAACGACCCTGACAGCGAGGACCCGGACGAGGACAACGAGGCCGCGGAAGACGCGCCCGAGGACGAGGAAGCGAACAGCGAGGACCAAAGCCGGGAGGAGCAGGAAGGCTCAGACGCCGCACCGGACGAGAGTCAGGAACAGCTGGACGATCAGGCCGAGGCGCAAGTCTCCCTCGACGAGATGGCGGACCTGGACCAGGGAGAGGATACCGAACTTCCTCAGGGCGATGCCGAACTCGAACCGCCCGCGCCACAGCCGGTCAGCGATGCAGACCCAACATATGCTGTCCACAGTTCCGAATTTGACGAAGAGGTCGCTGCCGACGAGCTCGCCGAGCCGGAAGAACTGGAGCGCCTGCGCGCTCATCTCGACAACCAGCTTGAGCCCTTGAAGGGAGCGGTGTCCCGGCTTGCAAACCGGCTGCAGCGCCGGCTTCAGGCACAGCAGACCCGCACGTGGACCTTTGACCTCGAGGAAGGCATCCTTGACGCCGGACGCCTGGCCCGCGTGGTTGTCAACCCGACCCTGCCCTTGGCCTACAAGCAGGAAAAGGACATGGAGTTCCGCGACACGGTCGTGTCGCTCCTGCTCGACAATTCTGGGTCAATGCGCGGACGCCCCATCTCCATAGCTGCGATCTGCGCGGACGTCCTGGCCAGAACCCTGGAACGCTGCGCCGTCAAGGTCGAGATCCTGGGCTTCACGACACGCGCATGGAAAGGCGGACAGGCACGGGAAAACTGGCTGCAGCAAGGGCGCCCGCAGCTGCCCGGACGGCTGAATGACATACGCCACATCATCTACAAGGCCGCCGATGCTCCCTGGCGGCACGCCCGGGAGAATCTAGGCTTGATGATGAAGGAGGGCTTGCTCAAGGAGAACATCGACGGCGAAGCTCTGGAGTGGGCCTACCGACGGCTCCTTGTCAGGCAGGAGGCGCGGCGAATCCTCATGGTCATCTCGGATGGCGCTCCGGTTGACGACTCCACCCTCTCGGTGAACCCGGCAAACTACCTGGAAAGGCATCTCCGGAACGTCATCACGATGATCGAACGGAGGAACCAGGTCGAGCTTCTCGCCATCGGCATCGGCCATGACGTGACGCGATACTATGAACGCGCGGTCACGATCACTGACGTGGAACAGCTTGCCGGGGCCATCACCGAGCAGCTGGCGGCGCTCTTTGAAGCCGATCCGGTGCAGCGAAAGCGCATGGCCAGGCGAGGCGACGGCCGAAGAGTCGGACCAAGGTAGCGAGCCTGGGTGCTCGCCAAGATCCCGCACCGGGCGCCCTCGATCGGTCAGCGCCCGGTCGTGCAAGTTCGAAGGGGGGAGTCTCGCGGAACCCTCGCGATCACGTAGCCATTTGAAGACCCGGCAGCCGTTCCGGCTTGCACCCGAGAACGGTTCCTGCTCTTTGGCGGCCATGTTCCAGTCCTTCGACGCCACCGCCAGCCCCGAACAGGGGCCGCCGCGCCTCGCAGCCCTGCGCGAAGTCATGGCGGAAGCAGGATTCGACGCGTTTCTCGTGCCTCGCGCGGACCGGTTCCAGGGCGAATTCGTTGCGCCCGCCGACGAGCGCCTGGCCTGGCTGACGGGTTTCACGGGATCGGCCGGACTCGCCGTCATCTGCGCGAACGCCGCCGCGATGTTCGTCGACGGACGCTACCGGCTGCAGGTGCGCGACCAGGTCGCAGACGACTTCACGACCCTGGACCCCGCGGAGGTCAGTCCGGCCGCCTGGCTGACCCAAAACGTCGAGCGGCCGGCCAGGGTGGGCTTCGACCCGTGGCTCCACACCGTGGACGACATCACGAAGCTCACGAAGTCGCTCGGCGACCATGCCGCCCTTGCTCCATCCGTCAATCTCGTTGACCGGATCTGGACGGACAGGCCGTCAGCACCAATCCAGACGGTCCGCGTGCATCCGCTCGAACTCTCGGGCGAAGGGTCGTCCTCGAAGCGCGAGCGTCTGGCGCAGGAACTGCAGAAGGCCGGACAACGCGCGGCGATTCTCACCCTGCCGGAGAGCATCTGCTGGCTTCTCAACATCAGGGGCGACGGAATTCCGCGCAGTCCTGTCGTGCACGCATTCGCGATACTTCACGACACGGGTCGCGTGAGCCTGTTCTCCTCTCCGGAAAAGTTCAAGCATCTTGGCCCCGACCCGAACATTGACATCGAGGACGAGGACGCCTTCGGGCGCGCCGTCGACCGCCTGGAAGGGCCGGTCCGGGTAGATGGACAAACCGCACCGTGGAGGATTTCCGAGATTCTCGAAGACCGGGCCGTATGGGACCGCGACCCGTGCTTCATGCCCAAGGCGTGCAAGAACGATGCCGAAGTCTCGGGCATGCAGAGCGCGCATCTCAGGGACGGTGCGGCAATGGTGGAGTTCCTCGCATGGTTTGACAAGGAAGCGCCGAAGGGCGGCCTGACGGAGATTTCCGCGGCCAGGGCGCTCGAGGGCTTCAGGGCGCAGGCAGGGGACCTGCTGGACATTTCCTTCGACACGATCTCGGGTTCCGGACCCAATGCGGCGATCATTCACTACCGTGTTTCCGAGCTGACAGACCGCAAGATCAAGCCAGGACAGCTGTATCTGGTCGATTCGGGCGGTCAGTACATTGACGGGACCACCGACGTCACGCGCACGCTTGCCGTCGGGGAACCATCGGACGTCCATCGCGACTGCTATACCCGCGTGCTCCAGGGACTGATCGCAATCTCTCTGGCCCGTTTCCCAAGCGGGCGTGCAGGCCGGGACATCGACGCCCTTGCCCGCGCCCCGCTTTGGCGCAACGGTCTCGACTACGACCATGGCACGGGGCATGGCGTCGGAGCCTGCCTGAACGTGCATGAAGGACCTCAGCGGATTTCGCCGGCAGGTTCGGCAAGCCTCGAGCCCGGGATGATCCTCTCGAACGAGCCCGGCCACTACCGGCCCGGTGAGTTTGGCATCCGCATCGAGAATCTGCTTGTGGTACGCAAGGACGGCAAGTCCCTGAACGATCGGGACCGGCTTTGCTTCCAGACACTGACCTACGTACCGTTTGACCGTCGCCTGATTGACACCAGTCTGATAGGACCGTGGGAGCGGAACTGGATCGACGCATACCATTCCGAAGTTCGAGAGAAGATCGGCGACCTGCTTTCCGCATCGGCCAGAGAGTGGCTCGACGCGGCCACGAAGGCCCTCGATTGACATGGAGACGTCGTGTTCACCCCATTCGAGCGGGGAGGAAAAGGCGAGACCCTTTGGCTAGCGGTTTCGAAGTCCGGCCTGCGTCCGGCACTTGGGTCGTGCACGCATGCGGCGCTGTCCTCGGCGAGAGCGACTCGGCACTGCAATTGTTGGAACGCGGCCACGAGCCGGTCATCAATTTCCCACGGATCGATGTCGCGATGCAATTCCTCGACCAATCCAGCGCTGTTACGACCTGCCCATGGAAAGGCGATGCGACTCACTATTCAATTGCCACGACCGAAAGGACCCTCAGGGACGCGGCCTGGTCCTACGAAGCGCCGCACGCCTCCGCAGCCGCCATCAAGGAACACGCTGCGTTCCATCCACGTAACGGGACCGCGATCGAGCAGCTTTGAAACCTTCGCTGCCTCCGGCGTAGGTGGCGCCACGCGGTCACCTGGGCCATGTACCCGAATATTGACATTCCGGGCTGATCCGTCACCGTTTCCGAGAGCGGTTCACATGGAGTTCGAGGCATGCGGCGACCGGCACGACGTGAGCGACGCGGAGAGGGAGATCCTCCGCTCGGTCCTTCCCCGGAAGCACCAGGGCCCGCGACGGGTGCATGACCGGAGGGTGATGAACGGCATCTTCTTCGTGCTTCGCACCGGCACGCCGTGGCGCGACCTCCCGGAGCGGCACGGCCCCTGCACGACCTGCTTCGACCGCCACAGCCGGTGGAGCGGGAACGGCACCTGGGCGTCGATCATGGAGAAGCTTCAAGGGCTTGCGGGCGATGACGGCGGGGACGACGACGGCCCGCCCGGCTCGGTTCGCCTGCGCATGGTGGATTCGTCCTCGGTGCGCGTTCACAGGCAGGGCGCCGGAGCGCCCCGGGACGGCGCGCCTCCGCAGGTCGGGTTGAGCCGCGGCGCGCGGACGACCAACGTCCACCTCGGCCTCGACGGGAACGAGATGGTGAAGACGATGTTCCTGACCCCGGGCCGGGCGGCCGACTGCAGGCAGGCCGAGGCGCTTCTCGCCGGCCTTGGGCGGGACGAGACGGTGATCGGCGACCGTGCATACGACACCGACGCCGTCCTGGAACTGATCGGGGAGGCCGGCGCAACCGCCGTCATGCCGTCGAGATCCAGCCGGAAGTCGCCCCGCCCCTTGACCGCGCGACCTGCCGGGAACGCAATCTCGTCGAGAGGTTCTTCGGCAATATCAAGGCGTTCCGCAGGGTCGCCACGCGCCACGACAAGACGGCCCGCAACTTCCTGTCCGCAGTGCAACTGGCGGTCAGCCGTTTCCTGCGCAGGAGGGTCGCAAACCGGTTACTTGAGTCCACGGCCTAGATCGCACTTCCGGCGACCAAGCCTGAAAACGCCCCCGGGGCAACCCTTCTGATGCCCCAAGGAAACGGGATCGCCACACAATGACGAACACTTCTCCCGACGATCGCGACACAACACGTTTGGGAAGGTTGCTGGCCGTTCTGGTGCTGCTTTGGCCGGGCGCGATGTTCGGGTTCTTCTTCGCCTGGACCTGCTCGACAATGTGGGGGCTGGACAGGGCCGATCCAAATGTCGCGATCGCAGCGATGCAAGCCATGAACGAAAGCGTGCGCAATTGGATCTTCGCACCGGCATTCTTTGGCACGCCTGCCGTGCTGGCCTGCGCCGCGATGGTCGCATCGAGAAGCACCCAACGGAAGGCTGCCATCTGCCTCGCCCTGGCCTGCATCATTTATGTGTTGGGTGCCATGCTCCCGACGTTCATGGTCAATGTGCCATTGAACGAGGATCTGGCCCTGCTGTCATTGCCGTTCGACACTGCAGCCGCTCGGGACGCTTGGCAGAGCTATTCCGGAACTTGGCAAGGCTGGAACCTGGTCCGGACCGTGGCTGCAGGCGTCGTCCTTGCGCTGACTGGCCTGGGTCTCGTCAACCTTTCATGACGAGCCGATATCGGCATTGCATGTGCAGAAAGGCTCTGAAGTGCCCACGACTTTGGAAGTGGCGTCCAAGGAACCAGATCCAGGTTCTCAAACCTGATCCTATGTGTGTCGCTTGCGCGCCGTCCACCAGCAATCATGTCGTCGTCCGACGATCTTGGTCAGCGCTCACCCACAACGACGTCCCTAGCTGTGCTCCTCCTCCGCCGTGGATGCCAGCGCGCGATTGAAGGCGCGAAGAGCGTCAACATGAAACAGTGCCCCGTGGACCTTGGGCGGCTTCCCGTCCTCGCCGAAACTGAGCACGGGCAGGAACGGCAGCCCTGTCTTTTCGAAGAGCGGCATGGCCAGTTCAAGAGTTCCGTTGACGTCGACCCACACACCTTCCGCTATGGCAGCCCAGACCGCCTCTTCCGACGCGGCGCCAGGGTCTCCAGGTTTCCGCATCAATGTTGCAACGCCGCAAAGCGACAGCAGGTAGCCCTGCGGCCCCTTGGCAAGGTGCACGTCACGGCGCTCAAGCTGCGTGAGAAAGAACGACCGGTCGACGAGACGCGAGGCGACTGCAATGGACATCGAGACTGCGACCATGACGGCGAGTCCGGTCTGCCAGTCGCCAGTCAGTTCGAAGACGATGAGCGTCGTCGAGATCGGCGCGCCGAGAACCGCGGCAGCAACCGCGCCCATCCCCGCCAGCGCATACAACGTTTCGGACCCGGACACGTTCGGAAAGGTCGCTGTCGCCGTTAGCCCGAAAGCAAGGCCCAGCAAGGCGCCTACCATGATCGACGGCGAAAAAATGCCTCCACCCATCCGCCCGCCCATGGTGATCGCTACCGCTGCCACTTTGACTGCACAAAACACAACGGCTTCGCGCCACAGGATCTGACCGGTCAAGGCGGCCGACGTGGTCTCGTAGCCGACTCCGATAATGTGCGGAAAGCCAAGTGCCAGCACGCCTAGCAGAAACCCGGCAACCGCTGGACGAATGAAGCGAGGGATGCCGAGGCGCTTGCACGTATGGTTGCCGAAGTCATCCGCCAGAAAGATCGAGCGCATCATCACCACCGCAAGCAACCCGGACAGCAACCCGAGAAGCAGGAATGCGGGAAGCTCCACATAGAAGGCCAGGATCCCCTCCTCGATCAGGACGAATTCGGTCACGTCTCCGAATGCAAGGCGCGAAATCACCGTCCCGGCCGCGCTTGCGATCACGATCGGCGCGAATGCATGCACGGCAAAGTGTCGAAGAACCACTTCCAGCGCGAACAGCGCCCCTGCAATCGGCGCGTTGAACGATGCCGACACGGCTGCGGCAACGGCGCAACCCAGGAGGTCGCGACCTGTAATGCCGTCGGCATTGATTCGGTCCAGCACCCAGGATGACAAGACCGCCGCCAGATGCACGACCGGACCCTCTCGACCGGACGAGCCCCCAGACCCGAGCGTGATCAAGGATGCCGCCGCCGAAGCCAGGCCTTCCTTGGTCTCGACACGACCATTGTGAAGCGCGGCACCCTCGATCACCTCTGCGACGGACCTGGCCCTGCCGTCAGCAGTAAACCGGTCCAGAATGATGCCGACGACCAATCCGCCACACACGGGGATCAGGACAATCATGTACCACGGGAGGGTCTCGGCGAAGGAATGCATGAGCCTTGGGTCGTCCGTGCCATAGAGCGTTGCCTGCAGCAGGTTGATGCCGAGACGAAACAGAACGGCGGCGGCACCGGCGGCAGAGCCGACCAGAAGCGCAATGAACCAGAACTGGACTTGCCCCGGGCCGTCTTCCCTGACGACGCGCAACGCATCCCGGGCCTTCGCTGCCAGGCGCGCGTACAGGTCGCCGATCGGGCCAAGCCTAGGCGCGTCCATAAGACATTTGCCTACACGGGCGAGAACGCAACATTGCTCTGCACCGTCCGATGGCACCCAGGCAAGGACCCGCAATCCTGCCGCTTGCAAATGGGATCATTGGGACTCAAACGCGAAAGTCACATCGAACTTTCGCTCTGAATTCACGGGTCAGCAGAGTTGGCCGACGCCCCTCGCCGTGCAGGCGCGCCAATCCCGGACGCCACGTCATGTTCTGCCCCGTGAACGGGGCGATGCGGCAGGGCCTTGGCTCTCCATCTCCATGGCGGAGATCGCCAAGGCAAAGCCTCGCCCGCCCGGATCTTCGTGGCCACGGATCCAACGCGGACGCAACGCCAAGTTCGAACCAACGTGAAATTCCTATATGGACCCCTTTTGCCATCACCATTGGACTCGGCCAACGACCTTGGCAATGGCTGCTGCCTCACTCGTCGTCCAGCGCATCGAACGCCTCGAACAGCTCGTCCTTGGAGACCTTCCTTTCCTTGATCGTGATCATGTCAAGGACGTAATCCACAAGCTTTTCCTCGAAAATCGAGGCATGGATCTGGCTGCGCATGGCCGGCGAGCTCTGCACGAGATCGAAGTAGTCCCGTTCCCGCCCTGGAAGAGTCCTTGCCTGGCTGATGACGGCCTGGTTCATCTCGGCATCCGTGACCGTGACGTCCGACCGTTCTCCAAGGTCGGACAGAAGAAGTCCGAGACGCACGCGACGCTCGGCCAATCGCTTGTGCTCGTCGTCGGGCTTGATTTCCTCCTGGTCGTGGCCTTCGACCTCCGGGTGCTCATCGTGCCAGAGCTGACGCGCGATGTGCTCGGCTTCGCGTTCGACAAGCGACGGTGGCAGGTCAAACTCCAGGACCTTGTCGAGTTCATCGAAAAGCGCACGCTTCAGGATGGATCGCGCGACGGACTCGCCCTCGTTCTTGATGGCCTCTTCCGCTCTTTCCTTGAGCCCCTTGAGATCCTCCGCACCGAATTTCTTGGCCAGTTCATCGTCGACCGGCGCGGGCTTGGGCTCCTGCACTGCCGTGACCGTAACTTGGAACGTGGCCAGCTTCCCCGCCAGCTTCTTGCTTGCGTGGTCTTTCGGAAAGGTGATCTCGACCCTCCTGGATTCGCCCTCCACCGCACCGAAAAGCGGCGCCTCGAACCCAGGAACAAACTGATCCATGCCAAGAACCAACGGAACACTCGACCCGGCACCTTCATCAAGGACCTCGTCATCGACCATGCAAGTGAAGTCGACGATCAACTGGTCACCCTCCACGGCCTTCGAGCTCTTTGGACGATTCACGTAGTCAGGCACGCGCGACGCGAAATCCTCCAGAACCTCGTTGACCGCAGCCTCGTCTGCCTGGGCCACGAGTCTTTCCAGCTCGAACGCGGCAAAGTCGACTTCCGGAATCTCAGGCAAGGCCTCGTAGGTCAGGGCCAGTTCTACGTCGTCGCCTTCCTTCCAGTCCTGGTTCTGCATCTCGACCTTTGGCTCCATGGCCGGCTTTTCGTCGGAGTCCTTGAAGTGCTCGGAAACAGCTGCATCGACGCTTTCCTGCATCGCCTCGCCCAAGAGGCGTTTTCCGAACTGCTTCTTGAGCAGAGCAGTCGGGACCTTTCCCTTGCGGAAGCCCTTCATCTGGATTTCGGGGGCGGCCTCGGCCAGCTTGCCGTTGACCTTTTCGTCCAGCTCGTTCGCGGTCACGGTGATCCTGTAGCCGCGCTTGAAACCCTCGTTCAGCGTTTCGGTGACCTGCATGGGCATCCTCTCTCAATCCCGCGCCGGGCTCGTCCCGCACGGGCCAGAAAAATCCGCGCTCCTTCTATGGAAGCAGGAATTCGTCCGCAAGGCGAAAGCGAAGTGAATTGTCCGGGCCAGCCTGTGCGCCGAACCATGCGGAATCCAACGGCAATCGGTTGCGGCGCAGGCTTCGGGCTGCGCTTGAGGCGCCAGGGGCACTGCTGCTGGTGCGGGTGGAGGGACTTGAACCCCCACGCCTTGCGGCGCCAGATCCTAAATCTGGTGCGTCTACCAATTCCGCCACACCCGCAACTGCCCTGCCTGTTACCAAAGCTGGATGCATCCTGCGAGTGGATTTTGCGCGCAGGCCACTCGCGCTCGCCAGTCAATGTCCATATAAAGCAGCCCACGAGCAAGGAAAGTCGGATGTCCACCGCCCTGTCCCCCATCGACTCTGCCAAGAATGCCGCTGCGGAACGGGCGAGCACTCTCATCGCCTCCGGAATGAGGGTCGGATTGGGCACCGGCTCTACGGCGACATTTCTGGTCAAGAGCCTCGGCGAGCGAGTCCGATCGGAAGGCCTGGATGTCGTCTGCGTGCCGACATCTTCCGCGACGGCCACCCTTGCTCGCAAGGAAGGCATCCGGCTGGCGACGCTCGACGAGGCAGGCTGGCTAGACCTGACCGTCGACGGGGCGGACGAATTCGATCCTGACTTCAACCTGATCAAGGGTGCTGGCGGCGCGCTCTTGCAGGAGAAGATCGTGGCGACCGCATCCGACCGGATGATCGTGATCGTCGATGCTTCCAAAAAGGTCAAGACACTTGGCGCGTTTCCGCTTCCGGTGGAAGTGCTGGGCTTTGGCATGGATGCCACGAAGGCGCTGCTGAAGAAGGTCCTCGAGGCCCAGGACGTTGACGGTCACCGAATCGAACCTCGCTGCAGGAACGGAGAGCTCTTCACGACCGATGAGGGCAATCACATCCTGGATCTTCATCTGAACCGCATTGGCGACGCTCGCAATCTTGCACTGGCTCTCAACCAGATCCCAGGCATTGTGGAAAACGGGCTGTTCATCGGCATGTGCGACTCGATCATTCTCGGCAACATCGATGGCGCGGTCGAAACCATCGTGGCATCCAATGACAAGTCAAAGACTTGCAGCAGTCGCGCCGGCCGAGTTCGCCTTTCGGGTGCCGAATGATGTCGCGTGAAGTCGACCTGTTCGTCATCGGCGGCGGATCGGGCGGGGTCCGGGCGGCCCGAACCGCCGCCGCCACCGGCGCTCGCGTCGCGCTTGCGGAGGACCGGCGCATGGGTGGAACGTGCGTGATTCGGGGCTGCGTGCCGAAGAAGCTCATGGTGTTTGCGTCCGAGTTCCGGGAACAGGCTGCGCTCGCTCGCGGCTACGGATGGAACGCCGAGGCTGGCGCTTTCGAGTGGCAGACGTTCCGCGCAAGGCTCGACGCCGAGCTTGATCGCCTCGAAGGCGTCTATCGAGACCTGCTGAAATCTTCTGGCGTCACCATTCACGATACGCGCGCGCGTGTGTCCGACCCAAGCACGGTGGAACTCGAGGACGGCACTCGCGTCATGGCGAGACATATCCTGGTCGCCACGGGCGGCCGCCCCGTGCGCCCCGATGTTCCAAATGCCGCGCTCGGAATGGTTTCGGACGACATCTTCAAGATGGAGGCGTTGCCAAAGTCCATGCTGGTCGTCGGGGGTGGATACATTGCCTGCGAATTCGCCTGCATCCTCAATGGGATGGGTGTCGAGGTGACGCAGTTCTACCGCGGACCGCAGATACTCCGCGGATTTGATGACGAAGCTCGGGACATCGTCGCCGGAAGAATGCGGGAACAGGGGATAGACCTGCAGGTCAACACGAATGTCGTTGACCTGAGGCCGGCGGGGACCGGCATGGCCCAAGAACGGGCATCGAAGACGAATGATGACGCTGGGTCCGCATCCGCGGCTGGCTCGATCCTTGTCAAGGCCACGAACGGCTTCCAGCAACGCTTTGACAGTCTCCTGTTCGCCACCGGCCGCGCACCCAACTCCGAGGACATGGGACTCGAGAAGGCCGAAGTGGCCGTAAATCAACGCGGCGCGATTGAAGTTGATTCCTACAGCCAAACCGCGGTGCCCTCGATCTACGCAATCGGCGACGTGACGGACCGCATCAACCTCACACCGGTCGCGATTCGCGAGGGACAAGCCTTCACCGAGACGGTGTTCAAGGGCAACCCAACTGCACCTGACCACGACCTGGTGGCCTCGACCGTTTTCACGCAACCGGAACTTGGCACCGTGGGCCTGACCGAAGGCGCGGCGCGCGAGCTGGAAGAGATCGAGGTCTACTCGGCAGCGTTCAACCCCATGCGGACCGCCTTTGGCGACCGGCCGAATCAGGTGCTCATGAAACTTGTCGTGTCACGGGCCAGCAGGAAGGTGCTCGGATGCCATATCGTGTCCGACGGCGCGGGCGAACTGATCCAGATGGTGGCGATTGCAGTGAAGGCCGGCCTGACAAAAGAGGACTTTGACAGGACGGTCGCCGTCCATCCGACGATGTCGGAAGAACTGGTGACAATGCAGACTCCGACAAGGGTGCCTTGAAAAACCGCGCCGAACACTACAGGTAGCACCCTGAGCGATTCAGATTCAGCAAGAGGACCACGCATGGCCAACAAGAGCGGCGGACCCTGGGGCGGCGGCCCGGAAAATGGCGGCAACGGAGATGCCCGCAGGCCAGGTCGGCCAGGGCAGCAGAGACCCAACATACCCGATATCGACGACATAGTGAGAAAGGGCCAGGAGCGGCTTTCCTCTCTCATGGGCGGCGGAGGAGGATCCGGACGTCGCAGTGGCGGCGGAGGTGAGCGACCGAGGCTTTCGCGCGGCTCCATTGTCATTGGCGCAGCGGTCATCCTGGGCCTATGGGCCTATTCCTCCTTGTACTCGGTCAGGCCTGAAGAGCAGTCGGTCGAACTGTTCCTTGGCGAGTTCTCCTCGATCGGCGAGCCCGGCCTCAACTTCGCGCCTTGGCCGGTGATGACCTACGAGGTCATCCCGGTAACGCGGGAACAGTCGGAAGACATTGGCGTCGGCCGTCAGGGCGACAACGGACTGATGCTGACCACGGACGAAAACATCGTCGACATTGATTTCCAGGTCGTCTGGAACATCTCCAGGCCCGATGACTTCCTGTTCAACCTGCGAGACGGACCGGAAACCGTGCGTGCGGTTTCTGAATCAGCGATGCGCGAGATCGTGGCGGGCAGCGAACTTGCGCCCCTCCTCAACCGTGATCGGGCAATCGTCGCTCAACGGGCCAAGGAGCTGATCCAGTCGACGCTCGACAGCTACGAAGCGGGCATCAACGTCGTCCGCGTCAACCTGAACAAGGCAGACCCTCCACGCGAGGTGATCGACGCGTTCCGCGACGTTCAGGCAGCGGAGCAGGAACGTGACCGGCTCGAGCGCCAGGCAGACGCGTACTCCAACCGCGTGCTCGCGGGCGCCCGCGGCGAAGCGGCGCAGATACTTGAAGTGGCCGAGTCCTACCGCGCGCAGGTCGTCAACGAGGCCAAGGGCGAAGCCAGCCGCTTCTCCGCGGTTCTGGCCGAATATCGCCTGGCGCCGGAAGTCACCCGGCGACGACTGTACATCGAAACGCTCGAGAAAGTTCTGGGAGGCATTGACAAGATCATTCTTGACGAGGGCGTCAATGACGGCCAGGGCCAGGGTGTCGTGCCGTACTTGCCGCTGAACGAGCTCCGTCGGGGAACAACCACTCCACAGGGAGGAAACTGACATGTTACGAGGTGGAGTCCTTCTGACGGCAGTCCTGGCCATCGTGGTCGCCATTGCCCTCTCGTCCATCTTCATCGTGGATGAGCGCGAGAAAGCGCTGGTCCTCCAGTTCGGCCAGATCAAGCAGGTCAAGACGGCGCCCGGACTGGGATTCAAGATTCCAGTCATCCAGGAAGTCGTGCGCTATGACGGGCGAATCCTGTCACTCGACACGCCCGAAATCGAGATCACGCCCTCAGACGACAGGCGGCTGGTCGTAGACGCCTTCACACGCTACCGCATCGGCGACCTGGACGAGGACATCGTCCAGTTCCGCCAGGCCGTGGGACCGGGCGGCGTGCGATTCGCCGAGGACAGGCTGTCATCGATCCTCATCGACGAAATCCGAGCAGTCCTGGGTGCGGAAGGCGTGACCTCGAACACGATCCTGTCCCCCGAAAGGGCCGAGCTCATGAACCGAATCCGGGCCAATGCCGACGCGGAAGCGTCAGCGCTTGGGCTTGACGTTGTTGACGTGCGGCTCAAGCAGACGAACCTCCCCGAGCAGAACCTCGCGGCCACGTTTGACCGCATGCGCGCGGAGCGCGAGCGGGAAGCGACAGACGAGCGGGCGCGAGGGGCGGAAGCTGCCCAAAGAGTCCAGGCACAGGCCGACCGGACGGTGGTCGAAATCGTTTCCGAAGCCAACCGCGAAGCCGAAATCGTCCGCGGCGAGGCGGATGCAGAGCGCAACTCGATCTTCGCCGGTGCCTATGGCGCAGACGAGGGCTTCTTCCGGTTCTACCGGTCGCTTGCCGCCTACGAGCGGGCCCTCCAGGGAGAGAACTCGACGCTCGTGATTACGCCTGACAGCGAGTTCTTCGAGTTCCTTGACGGTGCCGGCATGGCGGCCGACGACACGGCAGCCAACTGAGACGAATGGAACTCGCGCTTCTCGGGATAGGCCTCGTGCTGGTCATCGAGGGCCTTGTTCTCGCCTTGCTGCCGAACCGGCTGGACGAACTGGTGCGGGCTATCGCGTCCTGGCCGCTGGAGACCCGACGGGCATGCGGGCTGGGCGCCCTTGCCGTTGGCGTGTTTCTGGTTTGGCTTGCAAGGGCTTGAGACTGCCCGCACTTGCCAGCCCACGGACACGCAGGCGGCGAACGGTTCGGATAACTGCCTGATTCGGAGCCGCAGGACGTCTTTTCGGCCAGGAACGTCGCGTGGAGGCACCCCCATGCCCAAAGCCTGCGGCAAAAGCAGTACATGTTCCTGAGCGTCTTTGAAATGTTCAAGGTGGGCATCGGCCCGTCGTCCTCTCACACCATGGGACCGATGGTGGCCGCCGGTCGCTTTCTTGATTGCCTCCGAAGCTCCGCCTTCGAGCCGCAGGGCCTGCGCGCGTCCCTGCATGGCTCGCTTGCGTTTACCGGCGTGGGACACGCGACCGATCGCGCCGTGATCCTCGGGCTCGCAGGCTTCGAGCCAGACACCTATGATGCGGTCAGGGCCGAGGCGGCCCTCACGGAGATCCGACGGGAAAGGCGCGTCACGCCGGACGGCCTCGGCCCGCTTTCCTTCGATCCCGAAACCGACCTCCGGTTTGACTACGACCTGCCGCTGCCCGGTCATGCCAACGGGCTCAGGCTCTTTGCCACGGACGCCGAAGGCGACGTGATTCGACAGGAGACCTACTATTCCATCGGCGGCGGATTCGTCCTGACCGAAGCGGAGCTTGCCGAAGGAGCGAGCAAGGATGACGGTCCGCCCGTGCCCTACCCGTTCCGGTCGGCTGCCGAAATGCTGGAGATGGCGCGAAGCGGCAGCAAGAGCATTGCTGCAATGAAGCGGGCGAACGAGTTGACCCGAATGAGATCGGCAAGGCTCGACGCCGGGCTGAAGCGAATCTGGGACGTCATGAAGGAATGCATGGAGCGCGGCCTTTCCACTGAAGGCACACTTCCGGGCGGCATGAACGTGCGTCGCCGCGCCGCCGCAATTCGCGCGGACCTGGAAGCCGAGCGCGGCACGAACCTGACTGCTCCGCATGTCGTGAACGACTGGATCAGCGCCTACGCCATGGCCGTCAACGAGGAGAACGCGGCAGGCGGGCAGGTCGTCACCGCGCCGACCAACGGCGCTGCCGGCGTCGTGCCCGCAACCATACGGTACTGGATTGACCACGTGCCGGGCGCCCATTCATCGCGCATTGGCGAGTTTCTTCTCACAGCCTCCGCCATTGGCTCGCTCATCAAGCACAACGCATCGATCTCGGGTGCCGAATGCGGTTGCCAAGCCGAAGTCGGCTCGGCGTCGGCGATGGCTGCCGGCGGACTGGCCGCCGTGCTGGACGGCACGCCCGAGCAAGTCGAGAACGCCGCCGAAATCGCCCTCGAGCATCATCTCGGAATGACTTGCGACCCCGTGAAGGGTCTGGTGCAGGTGCCGTGCATCGAACGAAACGGGCTCGGCGCGATCAAGGCGGTTTCGGCAGCGTCGCTGGCGCTTCGAGGTGACGGAAGTCACTTTGTGCCGCTCGATGCGGCCATCGAGACCATGCGCCAGACCGGCGAGGACATGAGCAAGAAATACAAGGAAACCGCCCTTGGCGGTCTCGCCGTCAACGTCCCGAACTGCTAACCGCGCACCTGCTCCCGAAAAGCGTCTGGCCGGGATTCGCGCGCCATGTGATCCAGAACCGCGTTCACGAAGCCCCTTTCCCGCCCTTCAGGGAAGAACGCTTTCGCAACATCGACAAACTCGGAAATTGTCACCCGTGGCGGCACCTCGCCGTCGACCAGCTCGGCACCAGCCGCGCGAAACAGCGCGCGCAGAACAGGATCGATCCGGTCAATCGGCCACTTGGCCACAAGCGCCCGCTCCGTCATCTGGTCGATCCGCGCCTGCCAGGTCACGGCATCATCGACAAGCTTCCGAAACAGGTCCCTGTCGCACGCTGCCAGTTCCGGGTCGCCGAGATCTTCCGCGAAGCGGTGATCCTCGAACTCCTTCTGGACGGTCGTCGCCGATTGCCCGCCCGCCTCCATCTGGAACAGCGCCTGCACGGCATGGAGCCGCGCGACGCTTCGCATCTGCCGCTCGGGGATCATGCGGATCCGGAGACCTGCACCGACCCGGACTCACTCTTCGATGAACCGAACCGCCGCTTGAGCGCGATGAGATGGAGCGCAGCGGCCGCAGCGCCCCCGCCCTTGTTTTCGTTTCCGGGATCCGCACGCACTGCTGCCTGTTCGTGACTTTCGACCGTCAGTATGCCGTTGCCAATGCAGGCACCCTCCACCCCCAAGAGCTGCAAGGCCCGGTTTGAATTGTCGCAGACGGTCTCATAGTGCGTCGTCTCCCCTCGAATCACGCAGCCCAGGGCGATGAAGCCATCGTAGTCAGCCTGCCTGAAGGCGATGCCAATGGCTGTCGGCACCTCAAGCGCGCCCGGCACCTCTGCCAGGCTGACCTTCGCCGAGACCTTCGCAAGCTCGGTCTGGGCTCCGTCCACGAGATCAGCCGCGATGTCGACGTAGTAGGGAGCGACGACGATCAGCACCTTCGGCGGAATTTCAAACTCCGGCAACGCGAGCGCATGGTGGGCCTGCCCGGCCATCAGCCAAGATCCGAAATCTTGCGGGTGCCGACGATTTCGAGGCCATAGGCCTCGAGCCCCACGATCTTTGGCTGTGGCGAATTGGTCAAGAGAACCAGTTCCGACAGTCCGAGCGAAGACAGGATCTGGGCTCCCAAGCCATACTGCCTGAGCGTCTGGGGCGAAACGCTGTCTCCGCCCTTCAGCTTCATCGTCGTGTCCCGGAGCAGCACCAGGACTCCGCGCCCTTCGCCCGCAATGAGCTGCATGGCATCGCCAAACTCGTTCCTTCGTCCGGCCTGCCCAAGCCCAAGCACATCAAGCATCGGATCCAGTGCATGCATCCTGACAAGGCAGGGCTCCGGCGAAGAGATGTCGCCCTTGACCAAAACGATGTGCTCGTCGCCATGGGCGGTATCCGAGTAGATCCGCATCTCCCATTCGCCGCCAAACTCGGACGTGACCGTCTTGCGGTCCGTCACGGCGACAAGGTTGTCGTGGCGCCGACGATAGGCAATGAGATCACTGATCGTGCCGATTTTCAGGCCGTGCCGTTGCGCAAACGCGACCAGATCCGGCAGGCGGCTCATCGTGCCGTCCTCGTTCATGATTTCGCAGATCACGGCAGACGGGTTCAGGCCGGCCAGTCGCGACACGTCTACCGCAGCCTCCGTGTGGCCCGCGCGCACAAGCACCCCGCCGTCGCGTGCGCGCAACGGAAATATGTGCCCCGGCGTCGCGATGTCGGCGGCGGTCGTGGTCTGGTCGATCGCCGCAGCAACCGTGCGCGCGCGATCATGGGCGGATATCCCGGTCGTGACTCCTTCCCGCGCCTCTATGGACACCGTGAACGCCGTCTCGTGCCGCGAAGAGTTATGGGACGCCATCAATGGCAGGCCGAGCGCGTCGCAGCGCTCGCCGGTCAGCGACAGGCAGATCAGGCCACGGCCGTGGGTCGCCATGAAGTTGATCGCTTCGGGCGTCGCCATCTGGGCCGGAATGACCAGGTCACCCTCGTTCTCGCGATCCTCGTGATCAACGAGAATGAACATGCGACCGTTTCGTGCATCCTCGGTGATTTCCTCGATCGAGGAAATGGCGTCTCGCCAGTGGTCTTCAACCTCTCGGGTGGCTTCTAGTGACATCTGAAGAGCCCGGACTTTCCAATTGAGCCTCGCCAATAGCCCAGCGAAGGGCCTAAAGCCAGAGGCAACACCGCAGCCTGTCCAATACCGAACCAATGCACGCACATGGCTCAGCCAAAGTGGAGGATCCGCGTTGATCCTTGACCGCATTGTGCCGCCTCGTTCGGGCGCACCACGCCACGAACAAGCACATCGGCTGGAGAATCTCATTGCTGCGCGATTTTGCCTCTCCTGTCGCCGACAGGACGTGCCTGCGACGGTTACAGACAGCACTTCTTGGCACTCCTGTCGGCCTCCTGACTTCAATGCGCCCGTCGAACCACACGGCGGGGACCTTTGGAAGTCCTTGTCGTTCCGGGGAAGCCGACGCGTTCCGGAATGGCGTTTCGTTGCGAAATCGGGCGGCCCTTTTACATTCCGCGCATTCGCCGCTAAGGTGTCTCCAAGATCAGGGGACTCCGGGAGAATTCGGGCTACGGCCACGTATCGGAACTCCATGGAAGCCTCAGGTCACGAAATGCGCGCAAGCGCGCAAAATGACACGGAGAACCAGATGAAACACATGAAATTCACGGCTGGCCTGCTGACGGCTGCGACCCTTGCCTTTGGCGGTCCTGCCGTCGCCCAGGATCAGCAGTTCATTTCGATCGGCACGGGCGGGGTGACGGGCGTCTACTATCCAACCGGTGGCGCGATTTGCCGACTCGTGAACCGCGACCGCAAGGAGCATGGCCTTCGCTGCGCCGTGGAGTCGACCGGCGGGTCGGTCTACAACATCAATACGATCAAGGCCGGCGAACTGGAATTCGGCGTGGCCCAGTCCGACTGGCAATATCACGCCTACCACGGCACATCGAGATTCGCCGACAACCCATTCCCCAACATCCGTGCGATGTTCTCTGTCCACCCGGAGCCATTCACTCTGCTGGTGCGGAGCGACAGCGGCATCGGTTCCTTTGAGGGACTCAAAGGCCATCGCGTGAACGTGGGCAATCCGGGGTCCGGCCAGCGCGCCACCATGGAAGTGGTGATGGACGCCTTCGGCATCGCAATGGACGATTTCGCCTTAGCCACGGAATACAAGGGCTCTGAAATGGCCAAGCAGATCTGCGACAACAACATAGACGCGATGATCTACACCATCGGCCACCCGGCGGCGGCCATCAAGGAAGCCACCACCACCTGTGACGTGAAACTGGTTTCCGTAACCGGTGCGCCAATCGACAAGCTGGTGGCGGACAATCCCTTCTATCGCGTGGCCACGATTCCGGGCGGCATGTATGCGGGCACAGACACCGACACAACCACCTTCGGCGTAGGCGCGACATTCGTGACTTCGGCGGACGTGCCGGAAGAGGTCGCCTACGTGGTCGCAAAGGCGGTGTTGGCCAATCTCGATGATTTCCGTGGCCTGCATCCGGCCTTTGCCAATCTCGACGCCAAGCAGATGGTCAGCGACGGCCTTTCCGCCCCGCTGCACCCGGGGGCCGAGAGAGCCTACAAGGAACTGGGCTTGCTGGAGTAAGGACATCGCCAGGATGTCCTGAAGCGTGCGCCAGCGCATCTCCGATGCGCTGGCGCTTTTTCCTTTCATAACAAGACGTAACGACTGGCACTTGGGATGACAGACGCCCCGAACAAGACCGCCGAGGACATGGTGGCAGAGGTCGACACCGGTGGCCGCGATGCCGGACCGTTTGCCAAGAGACTGATCTTTGCGCTCTGTATCATCTGGTCGCTCTTCCAACTCTACATCGCCTCGAAAGTACCCGGGGTTCTGGCACAGATCACGGGCATTGGAGATTTTGCCAACATTGTGGCCCAGGCGCGCTACGTCCACCTGGCTTTCGCGCTGAGTCTCGCGACGCTGGCCTTTCCGATGTTCGGCCACAGGAACCGCATTCCGGTCTACGACTGGATCTTGCTGATCCTGGGCGTTGCCTCCTGCCTCTACCTTGTCATCTTCCGATTCGAGATTGCCGACCGGCCGGGCTTGTGGAGCACGTCGGACATCGTCGTCTCCGGCATCGGCATGTGCGTGTTGATGGTGGCCGTCTTCCGCTCGCTCGGCCTGCCGCTGGTGATCATCGCCTCGGCCTTCCTCGCACTGACCTTCTTCGGCGGCTACTCGGAATGGGTGGGCAGCGTCACCAACTACGGCGGCGCGTCCTTTGCCAAGGCGATGGGTCACTACTGGATGCAGACCGAGGGCGTATTTGGTGTCGCGCTTGGCGTGTCCACCACAATGATCTTCCTCTTTGTGCTGTTCGGGGGACTCCTGGAAAGGGCGGGCGGCGGCAACTGGTTCATCAAGGTGGCAATCGCGTTGCTCGGCGCACTGCGGGGCGGCCCCGCAAAGGCGGCAGTGCTTTCATCGATGATGACCGGCATGATCTCGGGTTCGTCAATTGCCAATACGGTCACCACCGGAACCTTCACCATCCCGTTGATGAAGCGCATCGGCTTTGCGCCGGAAAAGGCCGGCGCGGTCGAAGTGGCCTCGTCAACCAATGGCCAGCTCACCCCGCCAGTGATGGGGGCTGCGGCCTTCCTGATGGTGGAATACGTCAACATTCCTTACTTCGATGTCATCAAGCACGCCTTCCTGCCGGCGATAATCTCCTACATCGCGTTGCTCTACATCGTACATCTGGAAAGCCTGAAACTGGGCTTGCAGGGACTGAAGAAGCCAGGGCGGCAGATTGGCGTGATCATGATCCTGGCGCTTTTCCTGACCGGTTTCCTGGGCATGGCCGTCATCACCTTCCTCGTGATTGGCTTCCGTGGCCTGCTGGAGACAGTTACGCCCGGCGCCTCGATTTATCCGGCGCTCGCGCTTTTGCTGTTGGCCTACGTGGCGCTTGTGTACGTGGCCTCCAGGTTTCCCGATGTTGCGGTCGATGATCCCAACAGCAAGGTGGTCGAGGCACCGCGGTTGACGCCCACTTTCCTGGGCGGTGCGTACTACGCGCTGCCAATCTTCGTCCTTGTCTGGAACCTGATGGTGCGCACGGAGGATCTGGATCGTCTTTCGCCAGCGCTCTCGGCCTTCTGGGCGACAGTCGCCATGATCATCGTGGCACTGACGCACCGGCCTTTGAAAGCGATGTTCCGCGGCAGTGCCGACAGTGTCTCGACTCAGGCGCAGACCAGCTGGCACGACCTTGTCGCCGGGCTTGAGAGCGGCGCGCGCAACATGATCGGGATCGGCGTCGCGACCGGCGCCGCGGGCATCATCGTGGGAACAATTTCGCTCACGGGGGCCCATCAGATCATCGGCCAGGTGATCGAGGTCATTGCCGGCGGCAACCTGATGATCCTGCTGATTCTGGTGGCGGTGCTCTCGTTGATCCTGGGCATGGGCCTGCCGACCACGGCGAATTACATCGTGGTCTCGTCGCTCATGGCGCCAGTCATCGTTTCGGTGGGCGCGCAATCGGGCCTCATCGTGCCGCTCATCGCCGTGCATCTCTTCGTGTTCTATTTCGGAATACTGGCGGATGACACGCCCCCGGTTGGCCTCGCCGCCTACGCCGCGGCGGCCATATCACGCGGTGATCCGATCAAGACAGGCATCGTGGGGTTCAGTTATGACATTCGCACCGCGCTCCTGCCCTTCATGTTCATCTTCAACACGGATCTCCTGCTGATCGACGTGGGCCCGGCCAAGGCGGTCCTGGTGTTCTTTGTCTCGCTCATCGCCATGCTGGTCTTTGCCGCGGCCACCCAGGGCTATTTCATCGCCAAGTCACGCAAGTGGGAGACCGTGGTCATGCTGCTTGTGGTGTTCATGCTTTTCAGGCCGGATTTCCTCCTTGATCAATGGCAGGACAGGTATGCCGAGACGACGGGCCCTGCCGCGCTCGCCGCGCTCGAAGAGCTGCCGGTCGGCTCGGCGGCAAGGTTGCGTATCTCGGCGCCGGACTTCGACACGGGCGAGGTGGGCACAATCACGCTGGCCTACACAGCCGGATCCGAAGGCACCGGACTGGAAAGGCTGGAGGCAGTCGGGCTGACGGTGCTGGAGAGCGACGGCATCCTCGCACTGGACGAACCCTTCCCGGGCACGCCCTACTTCGAACAGCTGGCCAATGACTATGACTTCTACGGCGACACCCCGGCCCAGATCGAGGCGGTCGCGGTCGAGAACGACCGGATGCCGAAGGAAGTCTTCTTCATCCCGGCGCTGTTGATCCTGCTGGTCATTGTCGCAATTCAGCGACCACGCGCCACGCAGCCAGCATTTTGAGCAACTGTAAGCGCTTCAGGCCGCCTCGTTCAGGCGCGCCACGTAGCGGGCAAGCGTGTCAATTTCGAGATTCACCTTGTCGCCGGACCTTGCCTCGCCCCAAGTCGTGACGGCCTTGGTGTGCGGGATGAGATTTATGTCGAAGCGCGCGCCGTCGACGTCGTTCACCGTCAACGACGTGCCGTTCAATGCAACCGACCCCTTGGGAGCGATGAACCGGGCGAGTTCATTTGGAGCGCCAAGTACCATCCTCGTGCAATCGCCCTCATCGCGGATGTCCCCGACCACAGCGACTCCGTCGACGTGTCCCGAAACGATATGCCCTCCAATCTCGTCACCGACCTTGAGGGCGCGTTCCAGGTTGATTCGCCGGCCCGGCTCCCATTGGCTCAGATTCGTCCTGGAGAGCGTTTCCTCGCTCGCCTGCACGGCAAACCACATGCGCGGGTCGTGCCCCACGTCAGTCACGGTGAGACAGACCCCGTCACAGGCCACTGACGCACCGATATCGAGGTTGCCTGCTTCGTAGGAGGTTTCAATCCTGACATCGAGAACGCCTGTGCGCTCGATGCTGAGGATCTCGCCGATATCGGTCACAATGCCAGTGAACATGCCTTCGCCTTTCGCTGCATCGGTTCAGGTTGGCCCGTTGAGTCGCTTGCACAAGGATCCCGGCACCGCCGGCCATGGCTCTCGGGCCGTCACCATCGTACATTGCCCTAACTGACTGCGACCTGCACCTCAAGCTCAACCATTGCAATGTGCCAAGGCAGACAGGCGGTCACGAACGGAATCGACTCGATCGTCGGACCCACCCAAGATTGCCCTCCCGAATGCCATTGCCGTCATGGCACGCCACAAGCGCGCCGCATGGCGAAACGCTGAGGTCGCTGATGCCTCCTGTCTGCGACCTGCAATCGGCGATCATCATTTTCCGCTCATCCAATGTGAGCAAGACGTCTCCCAGAGCGCGACTGGCAAAGAGATCGTTGTTGCTGCTCCCGCGATGAACTTCAAGTTTGACGACCGGGGGACTTGGCGTGCAAGAACTTCTTTCTGCAGTTCATCTTCCTCGATCGAAGAGGACCCTGTCTCCGACATCCGCGACTCTTCTGCGTTGCGGCCCTTTCACCCAGAAGAGTTGCCAAGCCTCAAAGGGCTTGATGACAGAGTCCAGTCGCACGATCATTCGGATTCCCCGCGAAGAGCAAATTCAATCTGCATTGTATCGCCGCCAGACATGCATGATGTCCGCCCCGACCCGACGCTGTTCCATCAGCCCGAATTCCGGAGCCATAGAGATTTGGCTGACGCCGAGGTCGCCGACCGACGGCTTGCCCTCCGCGCCCAGAACCTTGCCTGCCGAAAACACCACCAATTGATCAACCAACCCTGCTGACAAGAGCGAAGCCGCAAGCGTACCGCCACCTTCGCACAAGACCCGTGTCAGGCCACGGGCTCCCAAGTTCCGCATCATGCTTGCCACGTCGATCTGCCCCTCTGAATCCGGCACTGGCACGAGATCCGCGCCCGCCTGTCTCCACAGCGCCGCGTCCTCGCTTTCTCCCGGCCCATGAACCAGCCAGACCGGTCCTTCCTCTTCAATCTTCTCCGTGAGGCTGCATCGGGAAGGGAGGGCTCGGTGCCCGCTCACGACAATGCGAACGTGCTGGCGAACGTCACCCATGCCACGCACCGTCAATCTGGGGTCGTCGAACCGGACGGTTCCAGCCCCGACCATCACCGCGTCATGTGACATGCGCAGCGCATGGGAGACGCGACGGGCCTCCTTGCCCGTGATCCACCGGCTTTCGCCTGCAGCTGTCGCGATCCGCCCGTCAAGGGTCACCGCCAGTTTCAACGTGACAAACGGGCGGCCTTCCGTCACCCGCTTCAGGAAGCCTGCATGGGCTTCAAGCGCCGCACCCGCCAGCAGGCCGACGTCCACCGTGATTCCGGCCTCGCGAAGACGCTCGATGCCGCGGCCCGCGACCCTGCCGTCAGGATCCCCCATTGGAACAACCACCCGGGTCAGGCCAGCCTCAATCAGCGCATCGGCGCAGGGCGGGGTTCTTCCCTCGTGGGCACAGGGTTCCAGCGAAACATATGCCGTCGCTCCCCTGGCGGCATGTCCCGCCTGCGCCAGTGCACGCGTCTCCGCATGCGGCGCACCGCGATCACCAGTCCAGCCTCGTCCTACGACGCGACCGTCCAATACGATCACGGACCCCACCGCCGGGTTTGGCCACACGCGCCCAAGCCCGCGGCGTCCGAGCGCCAGCGCATGCGCCATGTGGCGGGCGTCGGATGAAGTCACTCGTTCCTATGGGCGGGCCGAAGCTCGCTCACGAACTTGTCGAAATCATCTGCCGCCTGGAAATTCTTGTAAACGCTTGCAAATCGCACATAGGCCACCGTGTCGATCCGGTCCAGGCTCTCCATCACGATTTCGCCGATGGTTGTCGAAGGAATGTCCGTCTCGCCCATGCTTTCCAGCCTGCGGACGATGCCGCTGATCATCTGGTCGATTCGATCAGGTTCGATCGGGCGCTTCTGCATTGCGATGCGAATCGAGCGTTCCAGCTTGTCACGGTCGAAATTCTCCCGCTTGCCGCTAGACTTGATGACCACCAGGTCGCGCAGTTGAACACGCTCATAGGTCGTGAACCGTCCGCCACATGCCGGGCAGAACCGTCGCCTCCGGATCACCACATGATCTTCTGCCGGACGCGAGTCCTTGACCTGCGTGTCGGTGCTTCCGCAAAACGGGCAGCGCATAGTACGTCCCTCCTGACTGTGTCTAGGGGAACCTGCCCCTCTTCTACACAGGCACTATAGGGCAACGCCATCATTTTGGGTAGAGGCCAATTCAATGCGCCATATGCGCCGATGCCTCGTCATCCTCGGCGGACACGGGCTCGAGCACCAGAAACCTCGTTCCGGCCGGATTGAGCCGTTCCTCAGACGCGACATCAAAGCCTCGCCCAATGAACTCCTCGACCGGATCGGCGCTCCGCATTTCCGAGAACACGGAGAGTCCGGAATCGAAACGGACCGGCTCGACCGTCAGGTGGACGCGATCGATGGCACGATGGGCAAGAAACCAGTCGTGGACGCGCGTGCCACCCAGGATCAGCCCGCGGGAAAGGGCATGAACCTCGCACACTTTCCCAGCGAGCATCCGCGGGGTCAGGCGCCCGGGATCCACCCAGAGCTGAGACGGCCTCCTCCACCCGCTCACCTTGGTCGAGAACACGATCCGTCGCCGGTCCGGCCTGTCGGCCGCCTCGTGCGTGCGCCGTCCCATGATCGACCAATCGGCGGTCTCGACATCGCGAAAGAAAAGCTCCTGTTCCTCTCCGCTCGCCCAAGCCTGGGGAGGCTCTCCGATCTTGCGAGCGATGAAACCGTCCTCGGAGACAACGACCGTCAGGAGGAATTCGCTCATCCGGATTCGAGAAAGGCCTCAAAGGCGGCGGCATGGTCCGGGTGCCAGCGCGAAAGTGCAGGTCGATTCTCAATAATGTCGCCGATCGCCCAAGCCATGCGCCTCTCGTCCGTGGCACGGTCCACATCGTTGTCCGGACAGAGAATGTAGAAGTCGCCCCTTGCCAGGCCGTCAAGCATGAATCTTGCTGTCTGCTCCGGAGTCCAGGCACCGGCCGGCTTCTCGGTCCTGTCGTGGCGCGTCAGGTCGGTGAAAACGAACCCCGGGATGAGAAGATGCGCGGTCACTCGACATGCTTCCAAGTTTCGCAATTCATGTGCCAGCGCCTCGGCAAAGGCTTTCACGCCCGCCTTGGAAACGTTGTAGGCCGGATCTCCCGGCGGTGTCGTTATGCCCTGCTTGGAACCGGTGTTGATGATCGCGCCAGGCCGGGCGCGCTCGATCATTCTCGGCGCGAAGACACGGCTTCCGTTGATGACGCCCCAGAGATTCACGTCCAGGATTCGCCGCCAGTCTCCCCCATCCTCGAACATCGACGACCCCGGCTGGATGCCGGCATTGTTCATCAGGATGTCAGTCCCGCCGAACCGGTCCGCAATCCGTGCCTCAAGCGCCTGCATCGCGCTCAAGTCCGATACGTCGACCGCTTCCGCCATCACTTCCGGTGCGCCCGCCGCTCTCAGCCGCGCGGCGGCTGGCTCCAGGAGGGATTCGCGGTTGTCCACGATGGCAAGTCTCATGTTCGCCGCAGCAAGGAGCTCTGCCGAGGCGAGGCCGATTCCGGACGCACCCCCGGTAATCGTGGCAACGGATCCTGATGCGATCGCAGCGTGCGGCATGACGGCAAACCCTTCCAGTTTCGCTCAACCTTCGGCGAGCGCATTCAAGTTGGCAAGCCCGCGTCCGTGGTCGCTACCCGCCCCGTCCGCCATGATCGATCCCAAGACGCGCGAGGAGCAGTTCCTGCTGAAACCCGCCAGTCCCGCAGACAGCCTCGCATGTGTAGCAGAGCCCGCAAAGGACAGACGCGTCAACCCAGGCTCGCCGCCCTGAGGCCCTGGAAGGCCGCCTACTGGTCCAGGAAGCTCCTGAGCTTCCTGGACCTGCTCGGATGCTTCAGCTTCCTCAGCGCCTTGGCCTCGATCTGCCGAATTCGTTCACGGGTCACGCTGAACTGCTGGCCAACCTCCTCCAGCGTATGGTCGGTGTTCATGCCGATGCCGAATCGCATTCTGAGCACGCGCTCCTCCCTAGGCGTGAGGGATGCCAGAACCCGCGTTGTCGTCTCCTTCAGGTTTTCCTGGATTGCACTGTCCAATGGCAGGATCGCGTTCTTGTCCTCGATGAAGTCTCCCAGTTGCGAATCTTCCTCATCCCCGATCGGCGTTTCCAGCGAGATCGGTTCCTTGGCGATCTTCATGACCTTGCGGACCTTTTCGAGCGGCATTTGCAGCTTTTCGGCAAGTTCCTCGGGCGTCGCCTCGCGGCCGATCTCGTGCAGCATCTGGCGACCGGTTCGCACGAGCTTGTTGATCGTCTCGATCATGTGCACCGGGATCCGGATCGTGCGCGCCTGGTCGGCAATGCTGCGCGTGATGGCCTGCCGAATCCACCAGGTCGCGTAGGTGGAGAACTTGTATCCCCGACGGTATTCGAACTTGTCCACCGCCTTCATGAGGCCAATGTTGCCTTCCTGAATGAGATCAAGGAATTGCAGCCCCCTGTTCGTGTATTTCTTGGCAATCGAGATCACCAGGCGAAGGTTCGCCTCAACCATCTCCTTCTTGGCTTGGCGGGCCTCCTTCTCGCCCTTCTGGACCTGCGAGACGATGCGGCGGAACTCGGAGATGTCGACACCTACGTACTGGCCCACCTGGGCCATGTCGCCGCGCAGTTGCTCGATCTTCTCCGGCGACCGCTCAACGAACGTGTTCCACGCCCGCCCGGACTTCTCGCCCATCCGATCCAGCCAGTTCGGGTCCAGTTCATGGCCGCGGTACTCGTCAATGAATTCGCGGCGATTGATGCGCGCCTGGTCGGCAAGCTTCACCATCGCGGAATCAATCGACATGATCCGACGGTTGATGCCGTAGAGCTGGTCCATCAGGGCCTCGACACGGTTGTTGTGCAGATCCAGCCCGTTCACCATGCCGACGATCTCCAGGCGCAGTTTCTGATACCTTTTCTCCTGCCGCGTCGAAAAGCTGCCGTCTTCATTCAGGGTCGCCGAGATGCGGCTGTCCTGCAGCTTTGACAGCCTTTCGTAGTCCTTCGCGATCTGTGTCAGGGTCTCGAGAACGCGGGGCTTGAGGGCCGCCTCCATGGCGGCGAGCGACATGTTCGCGGCCTCGTCGTCGTCCTCGTCGTCATCTTTCTGGATCGGGTTTCCGTCCGCATCGAGTTCCGGCTGCTCTTCGCCGTTCTTCGACCGCTTCGCGCTCGCGTCATCGGCGGCGTCATCCTCATCCGCGTCGTCCGACACGTCCATGGAATTCCCGAACGTGGCCTCCAGGTCAATGACGTCCCGAAGGAGAATCTCCTCGTCCAGAAGCTCCTGTCTCCAGATCGTGATCGCCTGGAAGGTAAGCGGGCTCTCGCAAAGCCCTGCGATCATCGTGTTCCGGCCGGCCTCGATCCGCTTCGCGATAGCGATCTCGCCCTCCCGGGAAAGGAGCTCGACCGATCCCATCTCACGCAGGTACATCCGGACGGGATCATCCGTGCGGTCAAGCTTCTCGGTCTCAGTCTGGGCAACCGCGAGTTCACGGGAGCTCGAAGTCTCGACAACGTCGGTCGCGGCCTGAGGCTTCTTGCTGTCGTCGTCCGTGTCGGCGTCCTCTTCGTCCTCGATGATGTTGATGCCCATTTCGGAAAGCATAGACATCACGTCCTCGATCTGTTCGGACGCAACCTGATCGGGCGGCAAGACCCGGTTCAACTGATCGTAAGTGATGTAGCCCTTCTCACGAGCCTCGACGATCATCTTCTTGACCGCCGCCTGACTCATGTCCAGAACGACCTCGCCTTCCTGGTCGTCGGTCTTCTGCTCGTCGGTGGTGTCCTTGGCAGCCATTCGCCACTCCCGGGAATCTATGGTGATTCGGCGCATTGCGAATCATCTGGCGCGAATCAGTGATTCTCTACCTGCACCTCAAGACATTTGCCACATCGCCAACGTCTCGCTATGTCCTGCCACGCGACTTCGCGTAGTCCATGCCATCGATCAGGGCGTCGAACTCGCCTCTTTCTCTCCGATTCATGCGCGCGCCGTTCGGTCCGACATCGTATTCCGTTTCGTCCTCGGCGGCCGCCCGGTCGGAGCCGGTCAGCGTCTGGGCCGCCTCGCTGAGCCGGTATGTCAGCGATTCGTCGGCATCACCCTTGATATCGTGCATCGCCTCCTGAATGTCCCTGTGCGCACCACGCTTGGCGAAAAGGTTCTCGAATTCCTTGGTCACGGCCAAGGCGGCAAATTCCTCGTCCGCACCTGGCTGCATGGCGGGCGCGATGCGCACATGGCGGGAGCGAAACAGTTTTTCAAGGGCCTGGGAGCCACAATTTGCCTCGACAGCTTCGCGGCCCGAATCTTCGACCGTCAGAAGCGCCCTGCGCACGGCCTCATGCTCGGGCCTCGTCGTGTCGAGCTGCTCGAGATCGGCCAAAAAGCGGGGCACGATTCCAGGGTGCCGCACGAGGCTGGCCAGAATCACCGCCTCCTTCAGGTGCTCGTGAGCACGGGCATCAGCGGAAACAAGCGCACTTGCCTTGGTCGCGGCCATCGGGCCTGCCGCCTGGCCGAGCCACCCGGCGCCCTGCCGAAATCCCTTGCCGCGCGGCGGACGACGCGCATCGGACAACGCTCTCATCAAATGGAAGATCTCGTCGGTGTAGTGACGCCGCAGCGACGGATCCTGCACTCGCGCGATCGCGGCTCGCAGCGTGCGATCCAGCGTCGCCCTGCCTTCCGGGCTGTCGAAGCTCTTGCCTTCGGTCTCTCGCCGCCACAGCAGTTGCAGCAATGGAAGGCTCTCCTTGACCAGACGCTGCATGGCGGCCGTTCCGCCGGCACGGATCAGGTCGTCGGGATCCATCCCTTCGGGCATCATGCAAAACCTCAACGACTTGCCGGCTTCGAGGAGCGGCAGTGACAGCTCCGCGACGCGCCCCGCCGCGCGAAACCCGGCCTCGTCTCCGTCAAGGGCGATGACGGGTTCGTCATGCATCTGCCAGATGAGCCTCAACTGCCGCTCCGTGACGGCCGTTCCCATCGGCGCGACCGTCGCTTCGAACCCGGCTTCAGACAGCGCGATCACGTCCATGTACCCTTCGGCGACGATCAGCGGCGTCCTGCCGCCCGCCTTCCGCGCCGGTCCATGGTTGTAAAGGCACCCGCCCTTGTCGAAGAGCTCGGTCTCCGGCGAGTTCAGGTACTTGGCGTTTGCGTTCGGGTTCATTGCACGCCCTGCAAGCGCAACGGCAACTCCCCTCGGATCGCGTATGGGAAAGATGATCCGGTCGCGGAAGCGATCATAGGGTGCGCCGCCGTCATCGGGATGCATGGCGAGTCCCGCATCGATCACGAGTTCGGCCTCTTCGCCCTTGCCGGTGAGATGCGTGAAGAGATTCTGCCGCTCGTTGGGCGCAAATCCGATCTCCCAGCGGGTCAAGGCCTCCTCGGACAGTCCGCGACCTGAGAGGTAGTCCCGGGCGGCGGAGCCCGCGCCGGCCCGCAGCTTCAATCGATAGTGCTGGACCGCCTGTTCCATGACCTCGGCGAGCCGGGTTCTCCGGTCCGCCTTCCGCTGCGCCTCCGGGTCCGGCTGAGGCACCTGCATGCCCGCCTCGCGAGCCAGGATCTCGACGGCTTCCATGAAGGAGACGTTTTCGGTTTCCCGAAGGAACGTGAAGACGTTGCCTTTCGCATGACACCCGAAGCAGTAGTAAACGCCTTTCCGGTCGTCCACGTGGAATGACGCGGTCTTTTCCTGGTGGAACGGGCAAGGCGCCCACATGTCGCCCTTGCCCTGCTTCGACTTGCGGGCGTCCCAGGTGACTTTCCTGCCCACGATCCGGCTGAGCGAGGTGCGGGAGGTCAGTTCATCAAGGAAGCCGGGCGGGAGACTCATGCTGCAAATATCCGTGCCAGGGGCGGCCTTGTCCAGAACTCACCGCGCTCCAGCGAACTCAAGGCCCGTATGCCGGAAGGGACCGCCTGCCGGACGCCACGGCCGTGACCCCGGAAAACTGACGCGAGCCATGCCCAATTGCCCGGGCCTGAAGCTCACGTGTTCAGAGGCCCTTGGCCTCGTAGCTGGCGGCGACGCGCTCGATCGCGACGATGTAAGCCGCGGTACGCAGGTCGGTCACGTCATTCCGGGATCTCCATGTTTCGTGCATTGCCTGGTAGGCGCCACGCATCGTGTCATCGAGCCCGGAACGCACCAGTTCCAGTTCGCCGGCACCTTTCAGGTACTTCTCCTTGAAGTTGCCCGTGAGCGACCAGGCATCCCCCAGATGATCGCTCAACCGTTCCAATTCGTCGACGATGAGCATGTGTCTCGCTTCCTCCTGGCGGCGCTGCATGCGGCCGAAACGGATATGGCTGAGATTCTTGACCCACTCGAAATACGAAACGGTCACGCCTCCGGCATTTGCGTACATGTCGGGGATGATAGGTATGCCCTTCGACCGCAGGATCTCGTCCGCCCCGGCAGTCACCGGTCCGTTGGCGGCTTCGATGATCATGGCTGCATTGATCCGGTCGGCATTGGAGAGATTGATCACTGCCTCAAGTGCCGCAGGAATGAGGATGTCACATTCCTTCTCGAGAACCTTGCTGCCGTTCTTGATGTGGATTGCATCGGCATATCCCGTGACGCCGCCATGGCGCTTGATCCAGCTGCCCACCGCCTCGATGTCCAGTCCGTCGTCACTGACAAGGGCGCCGTCGTGCTCGATGACGGCCGTGACTATGGAACCGTCCTCCTCGCTCAAGAACTTCGCGGCATGGAAGCCCACGTTGCCGAGACCCTGAATGATGACGCGCTTGCCATCAAGGGTGCCGGAAAGTCTCGCCTCGGCGACGTCTTCCGGATGGCGGAAGAACTCCCTTAGCGCATACTGTATGCCCCGCCCCGTCGCTTCGACCCGGCCCTGGATGCCGCCGGCATGGGGCGGCTTTCCGGTCACGCAGGCGCGCGCATTGATGTCCGTGGTATTCATCCGTGCGTACTGGTCCGCGATCCAGGCCATTTCGCGCTCGCCGGTGCCCATGTCCGGGGCCGGCACGTTCTGGCTGGGATGAATCAGGTCCCGCTTGGCAAGTTCGTAGGCGAATCGACGCGTGATTCGTTCCATTTCATCCACGTCGTACTCCCGGGGATCGATGCGGAGGCCTCCCTTCGAGCCGCCGAAAGGCGTTTCGACCAGGGCGCACTTGTATGTCATCAACGCAGCCAGCGCCTCCGCCTCGTCCTGGGTGACGCTGAGCGAGTAGCGAATCCCGCCCTTGCAGGGCTCCAAGTGCTCGGAGTGCACGGAGCGGTAGCCGGTAAAGGTGTGAATGCTTCCCCTCATCTTCACGCCGAACCGAACGGTGTAAGTGGAGTTGCAAACGCGTATCTTGTCCTCCAGGCCCGGCGCGAGATCCATCAGTGCCACTGCACGGTTGAACATCAGGTCAACGCTTTCGCGAAACGTCGTCTCTGTCCTTGAAGCATCCATCTGGTTTCTCCAATGGTTCGCCGCCAGACCGCTAGCTCAGCATAGCAACAGCAGCGTGCCCTTGCATCCCGAATTTTCTTGCATTTGACCCGCCGTGTCCCGAAGTGATCGTGACGGAATCACGGACGGCCCTGGAGGAAGACATGCGCGCCATCACCTACGAGAGCTTCGGCAAGGCGAGCGAGGTTCTGACACTTGAGGACCTTCCCGCTCCCACGCCTGCAAGCGGCGAAGTTCTGGTCCGGCTCAACACTTCGGGGGCCAATCCGTCCGACGTCAAGTTGCGCGCAGGCGGACGTCCGGGCGTGGCCCGGCCACCCTTCCCCAAGATCATCCCGCACAGCGACGGCGCAGGCGTGATCGAGGCGGTGGGCGATGAAGTTTCCAAAGACAGGATTGGCGAGCGCGTCTGGATCTGGAACGGGCAATGGCGGCGCGCCTTTGGAACCGCGGCTGAGTACATTGCACTGCCCGGAAGCCAGGCGGTCGTCCTGCCTGACAACGTGAGCTTCGAGGCTGGTGCAGTTCTTGGCATACCCGGCCTAACGGCCTGTCATGCGGTTCTCGGTGGCGGGCCAGTCGAGGGCAAGACGGTTCTTGTCAGCGGCGGTGCCGGGACTGTCGGCCACCTGGCCATTCAGATCGCGGCCGCGTCCGATGCACGCGTGCTTGCCACGGCACGTGGAATGGCAGGCCACGCGGCTGCGCGTTCTGCAGGCGCTGTTCACGTCCTTGACTATGCGAGCGACAGGCTGGCAGACGAGATTCTTGAGTGCATCCAGGGTGATCTTGTCGATCGCATCGTTGAAGTCGAATTCGGGAAGAACGCGGAGACCAACGCCCGGATCATCGCGGAGCGCGGCACGATTGCGACCTTCGGCTCGGCGCTCGACATGACGCCGACACTGCCCTTCTATCCGCTGATGTTCAAGTCCGTGACGATCGAGCTCCTGCTGGTCTATCTCCTTTCGCCGGAGCGGCGCGAACGGACCATCAAGGACCTGACAGGCCTCCTTCACCGGGACGCGCTGAAATTTCGCATCTCCGACCGGTTTGAACTCGCGAACTGCGCGAAGGCGCACGATGCAATTGCAGCAGGAGGGCGAGCGGGTTCAGTCATATTGACGATCTGAAGCCGACAGATCCGTCGCGAGGGCACCGGTCAATCCCGGTCCGTCCTCTGCTCTTCTCGCTCCGCAACCATGTCTGCCAGCAAGTCGGCCATGGCCTTTGCCTGGCCGCCGGACAAGGTTCCTCCCACGCCAAGGCGCCGTCCAATCTGCCACCAGAGTCCCGGTGCCCAGCCCGCGGCCCCTGGCCGCTTCAAGCGCACCATGAATCCGTTCGAGGGACGGAAAGCCAAGGCACCGCGGTCGACTCTTGCGACGTTGTCGACGCCGACCAAGGTCTTGCCGCTGATGGTCCGCAGGCCGGCACGGGTCAGGACGAGGCCATCCATGGTCGCAAGGCGAAGCCGGTACGCGGCCCAGAGAATCCCTGCCCCAAGCAGCACGAAAAGCAGTCGCCAGAGATCCGGCATCTCCTCGAAAGCCAGCTTGATCATCAGGAGGCCGAGGAGCCCCAAAGCCAGAATCGCCATCCACCGGCGCACCGGCGAAGGGGCGATTTCGAGCACGACCTCTTCCTCGTCTTTCATCCCGGCATATTCCGTTTCCCAACGCTCCCGCACTCCCGTCCGGCCCTAACCACGTGACGACCACCGGAGTCGCCGGGCCCGCAACGCACACTTGGCGACCGGTGCAAAAGTTGGCGTGCAGCTTGCATGCAAACGGGTGGACGATTCAATCGTCATTTCTGCCTGCTGGTTTTTTGCCTCGTCCGCAAATAGGCTCCCGTCCATGCGCATCGCTCTAGTGTCAACAGTATTGCTGGCTGGCTGCGTCGACTGGCCGGAGGCCGGAAGCGCACCCAGCGTGGACGAAGGCGGGCCCTGGCCGATACTCAAGCCAATCGACGAAGTGATCGGACCGCAGTCCCCCGAAAATCCGCAGGCTGGCAAGCAACTGGACGTCTTGAGCGATCGCGCAACCAGGCTGAAGAGCCAAGCCAGTGCAATGAGGCGCGAAGTCGCCGGTCCGGAAGACATCGAGGCGCTTCGAAGCGAGTTGGCACGATAGCCGCATTGCGTCTTCCCGGCCAAGCGGCTAACGCGCACTGGATCACTACGGAGTCACTTCGATGTCCAGCCCGCTACGTCTCGGTATTGCAGGCCTCGGCACGGTCGGTGTCGGAACGGTCCGCATCGTCCAGAATCAGGCCGAGCTGTTGAAGGCCCGCACGGCACGGGAAATCGCGATCGCTGCGGTCACGGCCAGAAACAGGGACCTGGATCGGGGGATCAGGACTTGCGACTACGACTGGGCAGACGATCCGGTCTCTCTGGCTAGCCGTGACGACGTGGACGTGTTCGTCGAACTCATAGGCGGAGCCGACGGGATCGCAAAGCGGGCGATCGAGACGGCCATAGCGGCAGGCAAGCACGTGGTCACTGCAAACAAGGCGCTCCTGGCTGTCCACGGTCAGGCTCTCGGCGAAGCAGCGGAAAGGACCGGCGTCTCCATCCGCTACGAGGCGGCCGTCGCAGGCGGGATCCCCTGCATAAAGGCGTTGTCAGAGGGTCTCGCAGGCAACGAAATCACCCGCGTCATGGGCGTAATGAACGGCACCTGCAACTACATCCTGACCCGAATGCAGTCAGCCGGCCTTGACTACCAGACGGTCTTCGCCGAATGCGAGAAGCTGGGCTATCTGGAAGCGGACCCAAGTCTCGACGTGGGCGGCATTGATGCGGGTCACAAGCTCGCAATTCTCGTTGCACTGGCCTTTGGCACCAAGATCGACTTCGACGCGATCCACATTGAGGGCATAGAGCGAATCTCGATTGAGGATATCGAGCAGGCGGCCGACATGGGATTTCGCATCAAGCTCCTCGGCGTTGCACAAAGGACCGGGCACGGAATTGAAGCAAGGATGTCTCCCTGCCTTGTGCCGGCAGATTCACCACTTGGCCAGCTTGAGGGTGCATCGAACATGATCGTGCTGGAAGGCGACAGCGTCGGGCAGGTCGTGCTGCAAGGCGCCGGTGCCGGCGCAGGCCCGACGGCGAGCGCGATCATCGGTGACGTCTGTGACCTTGCCCGAGGTTCGGCACGACCGGTCTTTGGGAGACCTGCGAGCGAATTGGCGGTGGCCAAGCGCACCGAAGGAGCCGCGCCTGCAGCCTACTACCTGCGCATGCAGCTCGTCGACAGGCCTGGCGCGCTTGCCAAGATTGCCGCGGTCCTTGGAGATGCCGGGATCTCGATCAACCGCATGCGTCAGTACAGGCATACGGAAGCAACAGCGCCTGTCCTGATCGTCACTCACGAAGCACGGCAGGAGGCGCTGGACACGGCCATTGCGGACATGGACGGCACCGGAGTGCTTGCATCTGCGCCAGTGGCAATTCGGATCGAAAGGGTCTGACGCCGCAACGGCCGCTGGCTTGCCTCGCACGTGGTATCCGCGACGCGAACTCCTCGCTCCCGCGTCGGACTAGCCTGCAATGACCACGACCAAGATGGCCAGCCTGCATGTCTCATCCCTGTCTCAACCGCATTGTGACCGCTGGCCGTGCGACGCGAGCTCACTGCCTGAACGACACTCGAGGCGCGCACAAGCCCGAATTCATGCGCCGAATCTCTCGGCGGGACATTAGGTGACACTCCGACCGCCAGATGATCGATCATCAGAGGAATTGCCATACACTTGAACTGAATAGCTCGGCGCCGAGCAGCACGATGACCGTACCTCGGACGACCCAGCTTCGAAACCGCAAGAACAGGAGTATCGACAGGACGACCGACAGCGCCACTTCGAACGTGCCGACAATTCCTGCGTGTGCATGACGATCCCAGTAGCTGATGGAGCTTTCGAAGACCCAGTCAGAGATCGGCCAGAAATGCTGGCGCGCATCATGGGTGTGAAACGGGAAATCCAGAGCGAGATGAAGGAGGGCGGCGCTTGCAAAAGCCAGTGCAAGCGGCCTTCGCAGCAAGAGGGCGGCAACCAAAACGATGCCCCAGAGAACGAAACTGTTGTCGACGGCGAACACCGACTGCCACGCATCGGAGTAGTAGTAGTCTCGAAATACGACATTTGGTGAGATGCCCAGGACAAAGATCGAAACCGACACCATGAGATAAAGCGAGACATCAGGTGCGAGCGCCCCAAGAATCGCAGCCCAGAAACTCCGCTTTCGGCTTGGGCTGGAAAACGCGGCTGCTCCAAGGATCAGGTGAGCGGGCGTATTCACGGGGCGGTCGCCTCCCGCCGCCATCTGCCGGATTCGGAACTGAACGCGCTCTTGACGTCGTCCCGAACCAGGTTGCGACCATGGTGCAGGAATGGCTGGTCGAGATCACTCTCGGGTCCTTCACGGACCAGCCGGACCGACTTGCGGCACGAAGTGGCTTCGTCTGCAAAGGCCATTCCTGACAATTCGGCCCATTCGGGAACGTCGGTGCCAACGATTCTCGCAGTTGCCACCTCAGGGCGTGCCCCAGGCCGGTGCCGAATCACATTGGGGTTTCTCAACGGCTTCCCTGTCATGTATTTGTTTGAAGTTCCAGATCCAATGCACTGTTTCACAACAAGAACTTCATCCATGTTCTCAAACCGGACGGACGTCGTCCGTTGCGCAGTTGTGGAAACACACCCTTCAGGTGCCGCGGCTTCGGTCATTCAGAGGAATCGTCTGCGGCAGGTCTGCCAGATTGGGTCGATAGGCAAGAGTTCCGCACGGACGCCCTGGCCCGACTTGAAACCAGGCATGTGCCACTGGCGGTCCCTGCCTCTTAGTCCGGAATGGCAGCTACTCCTGGCCGACGGCACGCAGGACACGGTCGAGCTTCTCTCCTTGTGGACTGGCGTAGCGGGCAGGCGCGCCCTTTACGGCGTCGTAATATGCTTCCGGATCATAGATCGGAACGTCCAGGCCCAATGACGCGGCTGTGAGAACTCCAATGGCATCCAAGACCTGATAGGCGGCAATGTGGCGATCTATTTCAACCGAAACACGGTTTGTTTGAGCGTCAAGGAGTTCCTGCTCCTGATCCAGCACCTCCAGCGATGCACGTGCGCCCAAACGGAACTCTTCACGAACGCCTTGCAATGCCAGTTGCGCTGCGCTGACCTGCTGCTCCGATGCCTCGAAGCCGGCCTCTGCCACCGCAAGGCTTGAGTAGGCGTTGCTCACCTGCTGATCCACGATGAATCCGGTCGTGTGGAGTTGCGCCCGCACTTGATCGCGCTGCGCCTGCGCCTTTCGCATCGTTGAGGAAATGGTGCCCCCCTGATAGATCGGACCGCTCAGCTGGATTCCGACACTGGTCGTACCCTCCCCGTCGTCGTTGAATTCCACTCCGGCGGTTCCTGAAATGGCCGGCAGCCTTCTGCGTGCGGCACGATCGACGCCGATTTCCACGGCCTTTGCCTGGTGCTGAACCTGCCTAAGCTGAGGGTTGTGCTTCCGCGCCATCGCACGCGCTTCGTCTTCGGAGTCCGGCACTTTCGGTGGGCGTGGGGGCGGCAGCAGGGTTTCCGGGTAACTCCCGATGGTAGCCCTGTACTGTTCCCTGGCCCTCGCGAGATTGCCCTCCTCCGCCGCAAGACCGCTTCTTGCCGCAGCCAGCCGGGCCTCGGCAACCGATACGTCCGTTCGGCTCAGTTCCCCCACTTCGAAACGGTCCCGTGTAGCGCGAAAATGCTCGGTCAACAGCCGCACGTTGTTCTTCCGGAGCTCGACAAAGGCCTCCGAACGGCGCACGCCAAGATAGGCCGTGACCGCGTTCAGCAGGACCGAGTTCTCCACGTCCACCAATGCGGCCCGGGTCGCCAAAACGGTCTCCTCCGCCGCATCGACAGCAAGCTGCCGTCGATTGGCATCGTACAACCCCAGACCAACCGACAGGGAGGCGGCGAGCGACGTGCGGTCGTTCTGCATCCGATCCGAATAGTTCGCTCCAAGCGCGTAATTCACTACGGGGCGGAGTGCCGCGACAGCCTGCGCCACGTCTTCGTCAGCGGCCCTTAGAACAGCCCTGTTCTGCTCAATGAGTCCGCTTGTTCGATAAGCCATGGCCAAGGCGTCCGACAGGGTTTGCGCCATCAATGGCTGCACCGTCAACGCCGCGCCAATTGCCAACAATCCCGCTTTTTTCCCCCAGCCCAGCATCTCGCATCTCCAACTCCTACAGCGCGAACTCGCGCTGTTTCTCGAATCCCGGCAGAACCGGCGCTGCTGCATTGAAGGCAAAGCGCCAGCTTACGCCTTGCCTGTCCTTGTAGCCCACGCGCGCCGTGCCAAGTGCACCCTCCAAAAAAATTGCCACGATGCGCCCGCCAACTTTCAACTGGTCGACGAGGGCGCCCGGGATGTCTTGCACGGCACCCTCGATGAGCACCACGTCATATGGTCCGTGCTTCGAGGAGCCGTGCACCAAGGCGCCATTGATGACAGCCACGTTGTCAGCCGATGCCTCGCTCAAGGCGCGTTCCGCTTCCCGAGCCAGATCGGCATCTTCCTCCAAGGCTATCACGGCTTCAGCCATGCAGGAAGCCAGTGCCGATGAATACCCAAGCCCCGCCCCCACATCGAGCACGAGTTCGTCAGGCTGGACATCTGCAGCCTGAAGCAGCTTTGCCATCGTGCGTGGAGCAAGGACCACACGCCCCTGCCCCAGACCCACGTGCGTACCCGCATAGGCCGCATCCTTCTGCCCGGGCGGCACGAACAATTCGCGCGGGACCGAGAGCATGGCATCAAGAACCTGAAAGCTCGTGACATCCGAGGGACGTACCTGGGTGTCAACCATGGTCATGCGACGCTGTGCAAAATCGGCCATTCAACAAGATCTCTCGATTGGTGGCACAAGGTTCTTTCAAGCACAGAAGCATGGGGTCGGCAAGGTTTCCCTCGGGGCCATCGACTTGCATGTGCAGCATGTTCTTGCCGGCATCGTGGCGCGAGACGTTTCGGACAGCCGCAGCGCAGGTTGACGACTTGCGTTCGCGAAGATTTCGGCCTACGTCAGTCGGACCGTTTGGCGAGTTGGCGGAGTGGTTACGCAGCGGATTGCAAATCCGTGTACACCGGTTCGATTCCGGTACTCGCCTCCAAACCTCCCTCATTCTGCCCCCGTCACTTCAAGACCCTCTCAGGCAGCAAATTGAATGGCGGACGTGACTATTCTGTTGTGTGGTGACGAGCGTCATTGGCACTCTGAAGTTCCCTGCGTTGGTCCCGTTGGCGCCATTTCGCCTCTTCAGGCGACCGGATGTGACCTCGATCCTGCTGTTGCAGATCTCAATTGCGCGATCAACGTGCCTCGAAGCGGATTCGATGTCGTGAAGTTGCGCTCGGAGACGGTCACTCAGGGCCTCGACGCAGTCCCGAGCCACCTCCGAGCCGATGCCCACTTCGCACCTGCCCGAAGAAAGCCCTTGGATGACAACCGATCCCGCTTGCCCGACAACAGGGCCGCCAAGCTGATCGTCCACCAAGCCGGAAAAAGCCAGTGTCGCCGCAGTGTCGCACTTGTCGACGCGAAACCGACGAACGAAAAACCCTGTCCGCCCTCGTGGACCATCCTCAGCAAGGCGGCTGTCTTCAAATGGAAGCCAACATTGCCTGCAGCGAGTCAGGCATTTCGAATCGCTACATCGTTAACGCGATTGCCGCAGGCGTTTACCACGACGTCACAGTCTGTGTCGGAGCGCTCTGCGTGAACGGACCAAGAGTCGTCCGCATTCCGCGTCAATCCAAGGTCTGGCATGTTGCGATTGACTTCGGCGCTGGCTCCGCGGGCACGACGGGCAAAGGCAAGGCAAAGCTGGGCCGGATCAAGGCCGCCTTCCCGCGGACCCCGCAGGCCACCCATTAAGCTCTTGATGAAAATCAGGGAGTGACGGCGCGCGCACTCTTCGGCGTCGATCGCTTCGAAATGAACATCCATGGCGCTCGCCATCGAGGCGAAATGGCGATGTCCCCGCATCTGCGCCTCCGTGCTGGCCAATCGAATGCCACCGTCGCCGAAGTGGTCGTTGATGGGATTGTCGGGATCCTCCGCCAGTTTCTTGCAAGGGCGGATGGAGAGGGACTCTAGCCCCGCCATTGTCTGGTTCGTCGCGAAATTCGTCACCTGCGCGGCGGAGTGCCAAGCTATGCCGGAAGTCAATTCGTCGCACTCCGCTAGAACCACTTCGCTCCATCCCTCCTGCGTCAAATGGTGGCGCGTCGAAACGCCTACGATTCCGTCGCCGATCAAGACGGGCCTGGTCAGGGACTTCATTGGCCTTGCCTCTTTTGTCGCACGTTCCTGAACGATGAATTGCGCGCAAGATCGCAACAGAACGGTGCATCAACGCACCGGAACGCGTGATTGTGCACGCAGCCAGCGACGCTGGCTCTGCAGGAGCCTGCCAGCGACCTGCCAGGCACCCGGGTATCCGTGAAGGGCGAGGGCACGATCTCGGCACGCATCTTCTGCCTACTCGGGAAAGGGTAGATCGCAGATCGTGCCCGCATCCCGTTCGCCGTTTCGGAGCACCTCGACCCTGTCCCCGACATGGACGTCGGTCGAAACCAGCACGAAGCCGACCATGGTCCGTCGGCGGAACGACCAGACGCCGTTCGTCATGTTGCCGACCTTGCTGGCGTCCTTTTGGACCTCGTACCATACGGGATGGCCAGGATGCCGCGGTTGATCCTCGAGAATCGCACCCAACAGCTGCCGCGTCACGCCTTCAGAGTGGATCGCGCGAAGTGCCTTGATGCCAATCACATCGTCATCCAGACCAAGATCCACGTACTTGCCCAAGCGCACCTCGAATGGATTGGTCAAGTCATCGGTGTCGCCTCCAAATGACAATATCCCGCCCTCAATGCGTTCGGTCGGATAAGGGTAGCCTGGCCCGATGCCCCAAGGCCGCCCCGCCTCGCGCACGATGTTCCAAAGATCGACACCGCGAGATCCGTCCATCAAGTAGAGTTCGAATCCGCCTTGCTTGGAATATCCCGAGCGCGCAAGCTTCAACGGTATCCCTTCGATCTCGGCATCAACAAACCAGAAGAACCTTATCTCCCGCACCCAGTCACCAAAGGTCGCGGCCACCACGTCTTCGGCATTGGGGCCCTGAACAGCCATCGGCGAGACATCGGGCTCGATGATGTCGACACGGAATCCGCGCTCGCTGGCAATGGCACGCACCCACAACAGGATGTTGTTGTCCGCGATCGACAACCAGAAATGATTCTCGGCCAGCTTCAGGATCACGGGATCGTTGATCAAGACGCCCCGATGGTCACACATCGGGACGTACATGCCTTGTCCCACCGAGATGCTCGACAGGTCACGCACCGAAACGACCTGGACGAGACACGCGGCGTCCGGTCCCTTGATCTCCACCTGCCGCTGAACGGCGACATCCCACTGGCTGGCTGCGTTCATCAGGCGATCGTACTCGGCATCCGGGTCGCCGTACGAAACTGGCATCAGCATCTTGTTGTAGGGCGAAAAGGCAGTTACGCCGTCCTTAACCGTCGCTTCGTAGTACGGCGAGACGCGCAGCCGCGTGTTGGGGCCGATTTCAGCCATCTGTTGTCACCGTTCCCCGATCCCACGCGCAGTTGCTTGATGCTTCGCACGCTCTCCGCGCCAATCAATAGTCAGGAAATGCCGCGTGCGGCGCGGTCTCGCTGATGATCCTTGACTGGCCATGCCATCCCCGAACGCCAAGATCGGCCAATGCTTCTTCCTGCCGATTCTTCGGGCCCTGCGCAATCTGATCTGTCAGGGGCCGCCAAGGGCACAGATCCCCGACATCGCGCCGGGCGTGGCGAATCAATGATGCAAAAGTGCCGCACTGCAAGAAAGTTCCGGAGCTCGATCTTCATTTCAGGCTGGAGAAGCGCTAGCGGGCCCGGCAGCGCACTCATGCATGGCATGTAACGCGACCCGAAACGCTGCACTCGCACCCTCCTGGCCAAGACCGCCTGCCACTCGGGAGGCATTGGCGCTGTTCACTTCAGGCTGCGTTCCTCTCGCAACATGGTGATGTCGCTTGCGCGTAACGATTCGAGGGAGAGCGGCGATGGCTCACTGGTACACGGCCGACCTTCATTTCGGCCACGGAAACATCATTCGGCTCTGCAGCCGGCCGTTTCGCGACGCCGACGAAATGGACGCGATCCTGATGGAGAACCTCAGTTGCGTGGGTCGGGGCGACCATCTCTGGATCGTCGGCGACTTTGCGTTCGGCAGGAGATCGAAGGACACGGTCTGGTTGCGCGAGCTTTTCGACCAGTTGCCGGGGGCGCGCAAGCACCTGCTCATCGGCAATCATGACAATCTCCATACGCAGGCACTGCCTTGGGACAGCCTGTCGCACCTGGTCGAGCTCAAGGATGGTCCCAAGAACAGCCGGGCCAACACGTTGTGCCATTACCCCATGGTGACGTGGAACCATTCCCGGCGCGGCGCGTTGCAACTCTTCGGCCATGTCCACGAAAACTGGGCGGGCACACGGAACTCAATCAACGTCGGCGTCGACCTCTGGGACTTCATGCCCGTGCGGATGGAGGACATTCGCGAGCGCGCCAAGGAGCTGCCAGTGAACTTGTACTGGAACGATGCGGAACCTGGAGCAGATTTCAGGTAGGTCTTCCCGGCGGTTTCCGGCGAGCCCTAACCCGACTTCAGAAACTCAGCGCGTGTTTTGGCGAATTTGGCGGCTTTCGGCGCGGGGAACGCCTTGATTTCAGGGGCCCGACCTCCAGAAGTCGCGTGTAGTGCCGACCTTTGGGGGTCGGATTCAGGAATATCAATGGGTTACGGACCTCGAAACCCTCGAGTTGCGGAAGTCGGGCTAAGACCGCCGGAAACAACGCCGAGTGACGTGAGACGCGGTCATGGACGACCCGCCTGCCGATCTTGTCAGTTGCCACTTGATTTATGCCGCAACGAGCGCAACATCTAAGCCCGCCGCGCGAAATGGGCTCGAGTTGCCGTGAAACGTCCATGGCATGAAGCCGAACACGCAAGCGTCAATCAACGCGATGATCCAACTTGGATTTCGTCCTTTCCGCGCGACGCAAAGTACATTCCCGAATCATCGGAGCAAGGCTGGAATGTTCTCGGTCCTTGTCGGAAAAATGTTGCGCTTGTTGCCAGATCGTGAGGCAGTAGCAAGGCGGATTGCGCAGCACGCATTTCACAGGAAGATCAGGCCGGGGAGCAAATGCATTCTCATCGATCGAGAACTGGCCCAGAAAAGGGGGCGCTCCTCGGCTCCAGATCAAGCCGTGTCGGCATGCCGTCCGTGACATTGTCGATGACCATTCTTGTTGGATGGCGTTGTCTCGTTCAGCATAGCGGTGCAACCGGGAACGGAATGCAAGGTGACAGCAAGGGCACGATGTTTCGGCCCTCTCGAAGTTCGGCTCCTTGCGTCGGCGAGACTTTGTTGGCGGCAAGCACGAAGCCGTCCCTTGGCCTTCACCGTCGTGCATGAGGCGGCAGCCGTAGGCCGTCTGTCTCGAGCTCTGCCCGATCCCGGTACCCGATCAGGATTCCGGGCGGTTCCCGGGCGTCCGTCATGGCTTCAACTTCTTCCGCCGTCCTGGTGATCCGGTTGTGGTGCTGCCGAGCCCATCCGAAATGCAGCCCGCGGAGCCTGTCGACCTCTTCGGCGAAAGCCGGGTCACCTCCCAAGTCGACCAACTCGTTCGGATCGGATTCCAGATCGAACAGCATCGGGCGCATCTCTTCGACATGCACATATTTCCAGCGACCGTCGAAGATCATCGTCAGACGGGCATCGCCCTGATCGACTCCCACCGCCCTGCGAGCGTCGCGTGTGGCGTAGTCGTACTCGGAAACGCAGAAGTCACGCCACGGGAGCGCTTGCCCGTGAAGCAGTGACTGCAATGACAGTCCCTCGAAAACGCTTGGCTTGGGCTGGCCGCCGAAGAACTCGACAAAGGTCGGCGTCAGATCGACGCCTTCCACAAGCTGGTCCACGGTCGTTCCTCGGGTTGCATCCGCTTCCTGTCGTGGATCGTACACGATCAAGGGCACGCGGGCGGAGCAGTCGTAAAACAGATCCTTTTCGCCTAACCAATGATCACCCATGTTGTCGCCGTGATCCGAGCAGAACACGATCATCGTGTCGTCCAATCGGCCGCATTCCCCAAGGTAGGCGAAGAGTCGGCCCATATTGTCATCGAGTTCCCGAATCAGCCCCATGTAGACCGGCGCAACAAGGTTTCGCACTTCATCACGTGAAAAGCTCCTGCTGACGCGCATGTCCATCCACGCCTGCATGAGCGGATGATCGGATTGACGTTCGTCATCGCTGCGATTCACATGCGGCGCGTCGGAAGCCGAATACATGTCGTTGTACGGGGCCGGCGCCAGATACGGCCAGTGCGGCTTGATGTAGCTCAAGTGGCACAGCCACGGCTCGCCGCCTTGCCCCTCGATGAACTCGATGCCGCGTGTCGTGAGCCAAGCCGTTTCCGAATGTTCCTTCGGCACGCGCGCAGCAAAGGGCGCGTTTTCCAGCACCCAGCCGGAACGCAGTTCTCCGTCCGGGCCAATCGCCGTGTTGGCCCATTCCTCCCAAGGGTTGTCCCCGTCCATGCCGTGCTCACGCAGATACCGGTCGTAGTCCTCGGCATGTCTCGACGGGTAATCAGAATGATTGGTGCCGTCGTCACGCACGAACACCTCGAACCCGCATTCGCTGACAAGCGCGCCGATGGTTCCTTCCGGCGCGATCCCAAGTCGCTTCATGCCAGCAAGATCCGGCGTCATGTGCGTCTTGCCAACCAGAGTGCACTTGACCCCGATCTCGCGGAGATGCTCCCCCAGCGTCGGCTCCCCGACGCGAAGCGGGAATCCGTTCCAGGTGGAACCGTGGCTGCGGACATAACGACCGGTATAGTAGCTCATCCGGCTCGGACCGCAGATCGGGGACTGCACGTACGCCCTGTTGAAGCGCACGCCCCGAGATGCCAGCCAGTCAAGGTTGGGCGTCTCGATATGCGTGGCTCCGTAGCAACTGAGATAGTCCCATCGAAGTTGATCCGCCATGATCCAGAGAACGTTCATTTCAAGGCCCCACCCTCGCCGCGCACTTGGTGAACACGATAGCTCAACGGGAAGAGTTCAAGGTCAAGTCGGTCACGAATCAATCCCCAGATGCCTTTCGGAGCCTTCAGCATCACCACGATGGCCACCGCACCGAGGATCATCAGGTAGCTCGTCCCGAAATCCGCCAGGGTTTCCCGAATCGCGAAGAAGACAAGCGTGCCGATGATTGGCCCTTCCAGCGTTCCGATCCCGCCGATGACGACGATGAAGATCACGAACGCGGTCCAGTCGTTGACCGAAAACGCGGCATCGGGCGAGATGCGAAGCTTCTGGAGGAAAATCAGCCCGCCGATTATCGCGGTCAGCGCAGAGGTCACGACATAGACTTCCAGCTTCGTCCTCCAGATATCGATGCCCAGGCCGGACGCGGCGGCTTCGCTGTCCCGGATTGCGGTCAGGGCCAGCCCCCTGCCAGACCTCAGAAAGAGATAGACTGTGCCAATGACCAGAATGGCTGCCCCCAGCGCCAGCCAGTAGCTCAAGGCCTCGCGGCCCGACCTGGAGGACGAAAGCGACCTGACGATGCCTACCGGCAACGATGACCCCGAGCCGCCACCCAAGGCGGATACCTGTGCGAATGACAGGCGGAACACCTCTGCCACCACCCATGTGCCGATGGCGAAGTAAGCCCCCTTGAGCCGAAAGATGAGCGTGGCGACAGGAACAGACACAATCGCAGCAAGACCGCCGGCTGCCGCGATCGCCGCGATCGGGTGCAGTCCGCCAAACACCGTCAGGGCAAACAGCATGTAGCCCCCGAAGCCGACATATGCCTGCTGCCCGACCGAAACCAGGCCGGCATAGCCTGCCATCAAGTTCCAGAGGCAGGCCAGTGACAGGTACAGGTAGATCTCGCCCATGAGCCGCATGTCTGCCCGTCCTGCCCACCAAGGCGCAAGCATGAGCACGACCAACCCCAGTGCCGCGACGACCATGGCGATGCGCGAAGCCCGTGTCGCGCGGGAGACCGTGTGCGCGCTCAATGATCCACCCTCGGAAACAGGCCGTTGGGACGAACGGCCAGAACGACGAGAAATGCGACATGTCCCGCCAGCAGCTGCCACCCCGGGTCGATCTTGGCCCCTAGGGTCTGCGCGACTCCGAGAATCACGCCGCCTGCCAAGGTGCCCCAGAGATTTCCAAGCCCGCCTATGATGACGGCCTCGAAGCCGAATATCAGTCGGCCACCCCCAATTGCCGGATCAAAGCTCGTCCTGACCCCGAGCAGGATGCCGGCGATTGCCGTCACCGCAAGCGCCAGGGCCATTGCCAGCCCAAAGACATGGGCCTTGTTCAACCCCATCAGCTGGGCGATTTCCTGGTTGTCCGAAACGGCGCGGAAGCCGCGTCCCAGACCGGTGCCGTAGAATACCCATTGCAAGGTGGCGATGACGGCAACCGCGACGGCAAAGGTCAGGAGGGGGAGGATGCCTACCGCCAGTCCCCCAATGGAAATGCTGGCGGTCTCGATCAAGCCGCCATTGAGCTTCTGCGGATCGGCGGAATAGCCTTCCAGCAGGGCGTTCTGGATGATGACGGACAATCCGAACGTCACGAGAAGCGGCGGCAGGATATCGTCCCCGAGTGCCTGGTTCAGCAGCCCTCGCTGCAGTGCGTAGCCGATCGCCGCCATCGCGGGCATGACGACCAGGAGGGCGATGAACGGATGCACGCCCAGGATCATGGTTGTGCTGAGGCCGATATAGGCGGCCAGCACGATCAGGTCGCCATGGGCTATGTTGACCAGCCGCATCACCCCGAAAATCAGCGACAACCCGGCGGCGAAGAGCGCGTAGAGGCCGCCCAGCAAGATGCCCTGAACCAGCGCATTGACCCACTCGATCATGCCGCCGCCGCCCCGAAATATGCCTCGGTGATGTCCTCGCGGCTGACCTGGTCCGTTCGCCCCTCCAGCGAGACCCGTCCTTCCTGAAGGCAATAGACGCGTGAAGACACCGTCAGCGCCCGGGATATGTCCTGTTCGACCAGGAGCGCTGTCATTCCCTCGCCGATAATGCCGGGCAACACGTCGTAGATCGTTCCGATCACGACCGGGGCCAGTCCGAGACTGATCTCGTCAAACAGGATCAGTTCGGGGTTGGCCATCAACGCCCGACCGATCGCGACCATCTGCTGCTGTCCGCCAGAAAGCGACGTGGAGGCCTGGCTGCGCCGCTCGCCGAGAATCGGAAACAGGTCGTAGATCTTGTCAAGCGACCAAGGTCCTGGCCGCTTGGTCTTGCCACCAAGCACGAGGTTCTCCTCGACCGAAAGCGACGGAAACAGCTGCCGTCCCTCCGGAACCAGCGCAATCCCCAAGCCGGCAACCAGATCGGCCCTCAGGTCGCCGATCAACCGGCCATCGAATGCCACCTGGGCCGGATCATTCCGCGTCAACCCGGAAATCGACCGCATCAAGGTTGTCTTCCCGGCACCGTTCGCTCCGATGATCGAGACGACTTCGCCCCGCTCGATGGACATGTCCACGCTGTAGAGCGCCTGGAAGTCTCCGTAGTGGGCGTCGAGCGCATTCAGGGTCAGGAGCGCATCAGACATCCGGATCCACTCCCAGGTAGATCTCCTTGACCTCGGCGCTGCCCATGATCTCCCTTGGCTCCCCTTCTGCGATCTTCCTGCCGAAATCGATCACGATGAGCTTCTGGACGACGGCCAGAAGCGCGTGAACGACGTGCTCGATCCAGATGATTGTCGTGCCACTCGCATGCACCTTGTTGATGGTGCCGATGAGCTCTCCGCACTCTGCATCCGTCAGGCCGCCCGCGATCTCGTCCAGCAGCAGGAGCCTTGGCCTCGCGGACAGCGCGCGGGCCATCTCCAGGCGCTTTCGCTCAAGGAGGGTGAGCGCGCCGGCACGCACGTTGGCTTTTGGCAGCAGGCCCGTCGCCTCCAGAACCTCGATTGCATGAACTTCCGCCGAACTGCCGCTCAGCCCAGCCCCTTGGGTCGCACCCACGAGGGCGTTCTCAAAGACCGTCATGCCGCCAAAGGGTTGCGGGATCTGAAAGGAGCGGCAAATCCCCATCCTGCAGCGCTCGGCTGCCGACGCGCCGGTGATGTCGGTCCCGCCGAACTCGATCTTCCCGGCGTCTGGCCGCAAGGCGCCGGTAATCAGGTTGAACAGCGAGGTCTTGCCGGCGCCGTTAGGTCCGAGAATGCCGATGGCGGCACCGTGCTCCACGTCAAAGCTCGTCTGATCGGCCACGACGACAGCACCGAACGACTTGCTGAGCCCCGAGACCGAAAGCAAGGCCGACAAGACCCCTGGCCCTCTAGCCAAGCAGTTTCAGCTTGCCGCCGACCGGAATCTCTGGTGCGTGGGCATTGGTCGTCACGACAAGGTCGAAGCCGTCGCCCTTCTTCTGCCATTGGCCCGCAACAAGCGGAGTCTTGGTGACGTTCGGGACCGGCCCGTTCGCCCAGTTCACGTCACCCACGATGGTCGAGAGATTCGTCGACTTGATCGACTCGACCATGGCCAACGGATCATCCAGGTCCGCCGAGCGGGAAATCACGTCCCGCACGACTTCGAACAGGGCATGCTTGAATCCGATTGGCTGGGTCCACGGACGGCCGCTTGCGGCCGTGTATCCATCGGCCAATGCCTTTGCGCTCTCGCCGGTCAGCGAGGAGTTGAAGGGATGCGTCGGCGTCCACCAGATCTCCGAGGTCAGCCCGTCGCCACGATCGCCGAGCGACTCGATCACGGACGGGAACAGCAGGGCTTTCCCGATCGTCACGACCCTTGGACGGAAGTCTTGCTGTGCGGCCTGCGCCCAAAAGGTCGCGAAGTCCGGCGGAATCATGTTGCCCGTGACGATCTCGCAACCGGCTTCCTTGAAGGCAGCGATGTAGTTGGAGAAGTCGTCGTTGAGCGGTTGGTAGCGTCCGGGATCGACCAGCGTGAACCCGGCTTCCGCCAGCGGCTTCGGAAACCCGAGTTCAGGATGCCCCCAGGCATTGCCGTCCGCGTCATTGGGGAAGAGCCCCGCCACGGTCTTGGACACGCCGGAACCGCCCCAGAGATCGAGGAAATTGGCGATCACGTCTTCGAGACCCCAGAAGAAGTGGTACGTGTACTGGAACCCTTCCGCCGGGTTGCCGTTGCGACCGAAGAAATAGGGCTGCCATGGGCAGTCGGTCGTGATGCATGGAACCTCGTTGATCTCGGCCTGGTCAGAAACCGGGTTGGTCGTGTCTGGAGTAGACGCGGCCACGATGAGGTCCACCTCCTCGCCGAGGATCAGGTCGGCTGCCACCTCGGCCGCCCGGTTCGGGTTCGACTGGCTGTCCTTCGAGATGATCTCGACCCCGTAGGACTTGCCGTTGTTGGGAACTCCGTCGGCGAAGGCGGCCTCGATGCCCGTCAGCACGTGCGCGTCCGCCTCGGCGAACCCGGCCAGCGGCCCGGTGCGAGGGCTTACATGCCCGACCCGGATCGCAGGATTCGCCGCATATGCGCGCGTGGATGCCAGCAAGGCGGGCGCTGCCACCGTCGAGGCAAGACCGCCTAGAACCTGTCTTCTCGTTGTTGCACGTGTCATTTCCTGTTCCTCCCTGGGTTCGAGTCAGTTGGGCAGAATTGCCTCGAGTTTCTTCAGATGCTCGGCCACCTTCGCCTTCGTCGCGGCAAGGTCTCCGGCACGCCAGTCGCGAAAGCCGGCGCCTGCCGCCATGCCGGTGCGGCCCTGGTCAAGAAGCTCCTGCAAGTACGGGGACGGAGCGGGCGCGGCTTCGAGGTCAAACAGGACCTGCCTGTGAATGTCCTGCGTCAGCTCGATGCCGACAAGGTCCGCATTCTCCAGCGGTCCGAGCACGGCCATGCGGCGGCCGAAGCTGGCCTTCACCACCTCGTCCACGGTTTCGGCGGTGCACACGCCCTTCTCCACGAGCGAAATCGCTTCGCGCCACAATGCGTGCTGCAAGCGATTGCCAATGAAACCCGGCACGTCCCGTTCGACCATGACAGGGGCCTTGCCGGCCTTCGAGAGCAGCTCGTGCATGGCCTCGGCGAAGGCCGGATCTGTCCATTCGGTCTTAACGATCTCGACCAGCGGGATCATGTGCGGAGGATTCCACCAGTGCGTGCCTAGTGCCCGATGTCGCGACTTCAGGCCCTCCATGATCGTCGAGATCTGGATGACGGACGTGTTTGAAGCCAGCGTCGCGTCCGCAGGCGCGAACTCCTCAACCTTTGCAAAGATCTCCTTCTTGAGAGCGACTCTCTCCGGTGCCGCCTCGAAGACGCATGCGGCGCCATCGACGGCTGCGCGAACCGAATCGCGCGACTCTATCCTTTCGAGGGCGCTGGAGACTTCTGGTTCGCCCGCGCCCAGCAGGCGCAGGCTTTCGGCAATCCGTTCGGGGGCGGACCGCATCATCTCGTCCGAGGGGTCCGTGATCGTGACTTGCCAACCCGCCTTCGCGAATGTCAGGGCGATCCCGTGGCCCATCAGGCCGACTCCGATCACTGCGATCTGACGATCCCCGGCCATGCCCCTACCCCGCCGTGTAGCCGCCATCGGCGTAGAGGATGTGTCCGGTGTAGAAATCGGATGCCTTGGAGGCCAGGAACAGAAGCGGTCCGGCCAGGTCTTCGGGCTCTCCAAGCCGCCCCTTCGGAACGCGGGCCAGGAATCCCTTGCGAACGGCCTGGGCGCCTTCGCTGTCCTCGAACATCCAAGCGGTCAGCGGCGAGCGGAAGACGGTCGGCGCGATCGCGTTCACGGTGATGCCCGTCGGCCCCAGCTCGCATCCCAGGGCCTTGGTGATTCCGTCCACGGCGGCCTTGGAGGCGCAGTACGCGGTGTACCCGGCGGGGTGCCCCAGCAGTCCCCTTGCGGAGGACATCAGCACGATCTTGCCGCCATCTCCCTGGGACTGCATCCGCCTGACTGCGGCGCGGGCCATGAGCCAGCTCTGCGTGACGTTTGCATCCATCACGGCATCGAATGTCGAGGGATCCATCTCGTCGATCCTGGCAACCCTGTTCATGCCCGACGCGACGACGAGAATGTCGAGGCGGCCGAACGCCTCAACGGCTTCCGCGACGAGACTCTCGCAAGCCTCCACGCTGTCGGGACGGGCGTTGACCGCATGAGTCTCGCCCTTGCAGGTTCCCGCCGCCTCTTTCAGGGCCTCGGCGTTTCCACCCGCGAGGACGACCTTGCAGCCGGCGCCGGAAAGACACTGCGCGGCGACGCGTCCGAATGCGCCGGTGGCGCCCGTGATCAATGCAACCCTTCCGGACACGTCGAACAGAGAGAGAGGCTCGTCCAGGGACATTGGCCTACTCCGGTCTCTTGCCGTCAGGATACGGGATCACGACGATCATCTTGCAGACATGGTTGCTGCGGTTCTCGATCTTGCGGACCTCGTCAGGCGCGATCCTGCAGCTGTCCATCGGCTTCAGCACCGTTTCCTCGCCGTCGACGAACACGGTCATCTCGCCTTCGAGAACGACGTAGACCTTCTCGAACGGCGTTGAATCCGGCCCGGCTCCGCCGCCCGGCAGGAACTGGGACAGTCCGACCCACTGGTTTTCCGGGCCACCGTCCTCGAAACCCTGAAGCCTGAGCCCCGTCACGCCCCAGTGGTTCGGGGCCTCGTAGGGTTCGGCATCGGAAAATCGCTTGACAAGCATCAGAACTCCTCCCCGGCCTCGATGCGGTAGCTCTGCCCGGGATCCATCATCGCGACGAGACGAATGATGCAGCCGTCTCCCCGATCCCAGTTCCAAGGAAAGAACGCGAATGTGCAGCGCTTGCCAGTCACCCGGTCAAGGTCGCCTCCGACATTCTCGATCCCGAGGATGCCGTTCGAGAACAGCTTGTTGTGCACCGGCTCCCATTCCGGGAAATCATCACTCCAGTCGCGTCCGCCCGACCATTCGCGGTACTCCGCTTCGAGGTGCGGCAGGATCGGGCCGTTTCGCTGCGGACCGATCGCGGTCGCCAGCGGGTGGTCGTTGGCCTGCGTGTCGTGGCCCACGACCTTTATTCCCTTTTCCACCATCCAGTCGGCCGCCGAGGGAACCAGGCCCGGACAGTACGGGAAGTAGTCCCCGTCCTCGTACTGCTTGTGCCAGCCCGTGTTGATGATCAGGACGTCGTTCCTGCGGATCGCATGTCCGCACGCGCTCTCAAGGTCGTCGCCCGTGATCGACTCCCACTTTTTCTTGGGCACGCCCACCACCAGCCCGGAGCCGAAGAAATGCGGCAGTGGCACCTCGTCAATGAACGGCGTGCCCTGGACCACGTGGGCCGGGGCGTCGATATGGGTCGTCACGTGCATGGTGGTCGTAATGGTCTGGCTGAGCACGCCGGACTTGGCCATGTAGTGCTGGCGATCGATCTGCACGTCCTTGAAATACGGCCAGTTCGGACACTGAAAGCCGTAGCGGTGGCTGAGATTCACGAATTCCAGCCCCATGTCGTTGTCGTCGTTTGCCTGGAAGTCTATTCCGCGAATGGTGACGCTCATCGTTCCTCCCAAAATGGAATTTCATTTTCCCGCATTACGGTACACATGTATTGCATTGCAGTCAAGTCTTGCCTTGCCATCCTTGAACCGATAAGCTGCGTGGAACCGGATTCTGGAACAGGCGGAACAGGCGGCGGAGCATTGGACGGAGAATCTCCTCATAGGAATCAGGGCATTCAGGTCATTTCGCGGGCTGCCGACATTCTCCGTCTTCTGGGCCGCGAGACGGATGGCCTCAGCCTGGGCCAGATCGCGAAGCGCGTGGCCCTGCCCCGCTCCACGGTGCAGCGCGTTGTCGCTGCGCTCGCCGTCGAGGGATTCATCTCGACCGAAAAGGGATCCGGGGGGATCCGGCTGGGTCCGGAGATCCTCAGCCTTGCCCAGGCCACGGCGTCAGACATGAAGGATCGGCTTCGCCCGGTGATGAAGCGGATTTCGGAAGAGACCGGCGAAACCGTCGACCTTGCCGTCCTGGACGGCGACAAGATGCTCTTCATCGACCAGATCGTGGGACGCCAGCGGCTTCGAGCGGTGTCCAGAATCGGGGAGACGTTCCCGTTGACGACAACGGCAAACGGCAAGGCGGCACTGGCCTGCCTGCAACGGGAGCACGCCGAAAGACTGATCGTCGCGGAAGTCGGTGAGCGGGACTCGAATTCGAGGGCGCCAGACGAGATCCTGGATGAAATCGAGCAGATCAAGGACGGCGCCCTGGCCAAGGACGAGAACGAGCATTCTGACGGAATTTGCGCCCTCGGTTTCGCGATCAAGGACTCGAACGGCGACATATTCGCCCTGTCAACGCCGGTTCCAAGCACTCGCTACGAACGCCTGAAAGGTTCCCTGGCCGAAGTGCTGGGCCGATGCTTGGAAGATATCGAGAGCAAACCGCTGCCCAGTCGGCTCTGAGGTCGTCGACTTTGCCGAAGGCATCGCGCCTTGGCGGACGGTGGCTGCCGTGAACCTTGCAATGTCCGCATCACGCCACGCGAACAGTACCCAGCCCAAGTCCCCAGGGGCGACTGGCATGAACACTTCAGTCTCGCGGCATGCTTCGATCACCATCTGGCGCGGCTACCGCCGGACGCTGCCAAGCAAGGGTGCCTGAATCAGGCGCGGAGACTTGGCACGCAATATGTGCGGCATGACCGGATTCTTGGATGGATTTCCCCGTCACGACTTCCCAGGCCGAGACAGCGGCAATGAACCGGACCGCCGGCAAGGGTGCCGGGACCGGACGCTTGCCGGGTCTGGAACATCGCTGCACGGACAGGTCGTGCATGAAGCCCGGGCTCCGGCGCCCTCCAACGGTGCCTTGACACGCGAACGTCCATTGGCGAACACGGTCGCGAACCTGACCGGAAGGATGCTGGCCATCAGGACCAGTCCGACCGGACGATGCAACAATCTGACGAGAACGTGAAATGAGCGGACAAGCAGACACCGAAGCACAAGAACAGAACTACACCATGGGCTACAACGAGGAGTTTCAAGTACTCCTGCGCCGCAGAAGTGCAGCCAACAATGCGGCTCATCTGCTGCCGAGACTCAGTTCAGGCATGAGCCTTCTTGACGTGGGTTGCGGCCCTGGCACGATCTCGATGGGTCTGGCTGACGCGGTGTCCCCCGGAGAGTTCATCGGCGTCGACATCGAGGAGTCCCAGGTCGAAATGGCCAGGGCGGCGGCGTCTGCCGGAGGCCACAAGAACGCGAAGTTCCAGGTCGCGGACGCCGTGACGCTTCCGTTCGAGAGCAATTCATTTGATGTCGTTCACTCCCATGCGACCATAATGCACGTGCCGGACGCCAGCGCTGCCGTTGCGGAAATGATGCGCGTCCTGAAACCTGGCGGGATCATATCGAGCCGGGACATGATCCTGTCCTCATGCTTCACCGAGCCGAGGCATGGTGACTTCGACAATGCCTGGCTGGTATTCGGCAAACTCCTTTCCGCGAACGGCGGACACCCAGAAATGGGCAAGGAAATCAAGGGCGTGCTTCATGCCACTGGCTTTTCTGACATCGCTGCAAGTGCCTCCTTCGAGTGCTTCGCGGCCAAGGAGGACGTGGATTTCTTTCACGGGTTCGCGCAGGGATGGTTTTTTGCTGACCAAACCATGGCGGCAGCTCAAAAACATGGCGTGGCCAGCGCCGAAGACATGGACCGCTGGCGCGGCCTGCTAGACCAATGGCAGGCTGACCCGGCAGCGTTTTCGACGATCGCCTGGGGCGAAGCGCTTGGAGTCAAGCCCGGATGACGGCGCGATGAGTGCTTCCAGTCGATCAGTTCCACTCGGCGGAAATGGCGGCCTACTTTCCTGACTGACCCGGATGCTCGGGATTTCCCCTGCATCTGCCCGAACCTGCGGCTTGAGACGTCGGAAACCGGACTTTTCCCTTCGGGCCGCACAAGTCGAACTGGACTGCGTCTGGCCTGCCCCTGGGGCGGATTGCATTCCCGACCTGCATCGCCAAAGATGGCAAGCAGCATGGACAAGGAAGACATCCCTTTCGATGAAATGTTCATGGCCGGCGGCGGGATCCGCAGGCCGTACTCCGACTACCATCAATGGCTGGAAGATCAGCACGCGAGGCGCCTTCAGCAGAAATCCTCGGAGGCCGACGCGCTGTTCCGAAGCGTTGGCGTCACGTTCAACGTGTACGGCAACAAGGACGCCGACGAGCGGCTGATTCCGTTCGACATCGTTCCCCGGATCATTTCGGCAGCCGAATGGTCGAAGCTGACTCGCGGAATCGAACAGCGGATCAGGGCAATCAATTCATTCCTGCACGACATCTACCATCGGCAGGAAATCATTCGGTCCGGAACGCTTCCTGCCAGACTCGTTACCGGAAATTCAGCCTTCTTGCCGCAAATGATCGGCGTCACACCGCCCGGAAACGTCTATACGCACATAGTCGGAACCGACATCATCCGAACGGGCGAAAGTGAATTCCTCGTTCTCGAGGACAACGCCCGGACGCCTTCGGGCGTCTCGTACATGCTGCAGAACCGGGAAACGATGCTGCAGATGTTTCCCGATCTCTTTTCGGCCGTGAACGTGCGACCGGTGAGCGACTACCCAAGACACCTTCGAAGGTGCCTGTCCGATTGCCCGCCTGCGCGATGCGAAGGCAGGCCGGTCATCGGCGTGTTGACACCTGGCATTCACAACTCGGCCTATTTCGAGCACGCGTTTCTTGCCGACCAAATGGGGGCGGAACTCCTCGAAGGTCAGGACCTCCGCGTTGCCGACGGGCGAATCGCCATGCGGACGATCCGCGGCTATGTGCCTGTTGACGTCCTGTACCGGCGTGTCGATGACGACTTTCTCGATCCATTGAACTTCCGTCCAGATTCCCTTCTCGGCGTTGCAGGAATCCTGGACGTCTACCGCGCGGGCGGCGTGACCTTGGTGAACGCCCCGGGCACAGGGATTGCCGACGACAAGGCCGTCTATTCCTACATCCCGGACATCATCCGGTTTTACACCGGCGAGGCTCCGCTCCTTGGCAACGTGCCAACCTGGCGATGCTCGGAACCGGACCATCTGGCCTACGCGCTCGACAATCTCTCCGAACTGGTCGTGAAGGAGATTCACGGATCGGGCGGCTATGGAATGCTCGTCGGCCCTGCCGCCAGCAAGCGGGAACTCGCGGAGTTCAGGCAGCTCTTGTCTTCTCGGCCCGAAAACTACATCGCGCAGCCGACCATGTGCCTTTCGACGGTCCCGATCTTTGCCCGGAGCGGGCTTGCGCCGAGGCATGTCGATCTTCGACCCTTCGTTCTTGTCTCTCCCAACAGGATCCATATCTCGCCCGGCGGGCTTACGCGCGTAGCACTCAAGGAAGGCTCGCTGGTCGTCAATTCCAGCCAAGGCGGTGGGACAAAGGACACTTGGGTGCTGGAGGATTGACATGGTCCTGGGTCGAACCGCCGACGGTCTATTCTGGATGTTTCGCTACCTTGAGCGCAGCGAAAACACGGCAAGGCTGGTCGGGGCCGGCCTGCGAATCGCCCTGACCCGCTCGCGGTCCGGCGCTGAGGAATGGTCTTCGATCATCAGCACCGCCGGCGCGACGGACGCGTTTCTTGCCCGTCACCCGGGCTACGAATTCCACGGCGTCGTTGACTTCATGCTTCGCGACCGGAGCAACCCGTCAAGCGTCATGTCGCTGATCGAAGCTGCCCGGAACAATGCACGGGCCGTTCGAACCGCCCTGACGAGCGAGGTGTGGGAGGCAACGAACGAAACCTGGATGTTGCTCCGGAGTGCCTTGAAGGCACCTGTCAAGCACCACAGCCTGCCTGAAGTCCTGAGCCTCATACGCAAGCAAAGCGCCTACGTAAGGGGCGCCCTGCATGGCACGATGCTCAGGAACGAAATGTTCAATTTCGCCAGGTTGGGCACCTTTCTTGAACGGGCCGACAACACCGCCAGAATTCTTGATGTCAAGTACTATGTCCTGTTGCCGTCAGTCGTTCACGTTGGCGCGCCCATCGACAATGTGCAATGGGAGACAATTCTTCGATCCGTTTCCGCCGAGCACTCCTATGACTGGCTTAACGAAGGCGATCCGAATCCGGCCGGAATTGCCAGGTTCCTGCTTCTGGACGGACGCATGCCCCGGTCGATGGCATTCTGCTGCGGCCAGATCCTCGAGAATCTCCACTATCTTGAATCGGGCCGGCCGGACCCCGCGCCGAGCCTGAACCTGGCGCAAGAACTCACCGACAGCCTGCGAAGCCGGGACGTCAATGACGTCCTTGACGAGGGGTTGCACGACTTCATTCAGGAAATCATATCGAGGATCGGCAAGTTGGGCGCCCAAATCGAAACTGACTACCGGTTCCACACGTGAAAGGGTTCGGAGCCAGTTAGATGCTACTCAAGATCCTCCACCAGACGTCCTATCGATATGACCGGCCAATTCGCCACGGGCTCTTTCAGCTTCGCCTCCATCCGAAGTCTGGCCGGGGACAAGAGGTCAGATCCTGGTCCGCGCGAATCGAAGGCGGAACAAGGGAAGTCACCTTCATGGACCAGTTCGACAACCAGGTTGATCTCGTAAGCGCCCACGCTCATGCAAGTGAGGTTGTCGTGACTGGTGAGGGCGAGGTCGAAGTAAAGGACTCCAGTGGAATCTTCGGCGACCATCGCGGGAACGTTCCGTTGTGGCTGTACACGCGGGAGACAGAAGCAACCAGGCCCGGTTCCGGAATTCGTCAACTTGCCGAGGCCTTTTCCGCAGAGTGGCAAGAGAGTCCCGATGAAGGCGGCGACATCACGTTCCTGCACGCGATGTCGGCGAAAGTCCTGTCCAGGATATCCTACCGGCCCGGCACGACCGACACGACGACCCGCGCCGAAGACGCATTGGCGGCTGGCACAGGCGTCTGTCAGGATCACGCGCATGTATTCCTTGCCGCATCAAGGTGCCTTGGCTTTCCTGCCCGTTACGTAAGCGGCTACCTCGAGTCCGGCGACAGCGGTAGCGAGCAGGCCGGCCACGCTTGGGCAGAGGTTCACGTCAAGGGTCTGGGTTGGGTCGGGTTCGACGTCTCGAACGGGATCTCGCCCGACGACCGGTACGTAAGGGTTGCAACGGGGCTTGACTGCCAGGATGCCGCGCCCGTCCGGGGAATGCGGCTCGGGGACGCGGCCGAATCGATGACGGTCTCTTTGCAGGTGACGCAGCAATGAAAGTGTTCGGGCAAGGGGTCGTCCAGGCACGGCCCGGATGGCGAGGGTTCGCATGATGACCTATTGCGTCGGCATGCGGCTGAATCAGGGGCTGGTGTTCATGTCTGACACCCGGACCAACGCGGGCGTCGACAACGTATCCGTCAATCAGAAGCTCTTTCGCTGGGAAGTGCCTCAAGAAAGGGTCGTGACGGTAATGACGGCGGGAAATCTTGCAACCACCCAGACGGTCATCAACCTCGTCGAGGAACAGGCCCGATCGGATGACAGCAGCCAATCCATCCTGCATGTGCCCTCGATGTTCCGTGTTGCCCGCTTGATCGGAAAGATCCTGCGCGAAACAATTCAGGAGATCGGTTCCTCAGGGAGCGAAGAGTCGTCAGCATTTCGGGCAAGCATAGTCGTGGGAGGCCAGATTCGGGGCGAACCTCCGAGGATGTTCATGATCTATCCAGAAGGAAACTTCATTGAGTCCGGGCGGGACACGCCCTACTTCCAGCTCGGCGAGACCAAGTACGGCAAGCCGATCTTGGCAAGGGCCTATCGTCCGGACCTGACCTTTGAACATGCGATAAAGCTTCTCATTGTCTCGTTTGATTCAACCATCAAGTCAAACCTGCTGGTAGGGCTTCCGCTCGACCTCAGCGTCTACGAGGCTGAAACGCTTGTCCCAGGCCCGACACGGCGCTTCGAGGAGAGCGACCAGTACTACAGGACCATTTCGAAGGGATGGAGCCGGGCCATTCAATTGGCCTTCGATTCGCTCCCGGACTTTTCGTTTGGTGACAACTGACCTTCGACCGCGATCACGAAATGGCCACGGTTCGACTTCCGCCGAAAGCGACCGCATTTTCCTGCCCCGCAACCACAGTCAGGCAGTTCCCCTGACCGGGCGATTGTTCGCTATGTTGAATTTCATGCCGTCCAACAGCTCTTCCAGGTCTGGACGTGCAGCAGGCCCGTTGGATACATCGGCAAGCATGAGCGTTCCGTCTGGGCGAATTGCGAATGCACCGGGTTCGGCAAAAAAGCCCGTTGTTTCCGCTTCGGAGAGTGGTTCGGAGACAAAGAGACCAAGCGATCGCATTTGCGCCACTGTCAGACCGTAGCAAAGGTCGAATTCCCAGCCGAACTCCTCCTTGTCCGCCAATGCCTTTTCCCTGCTGTCGGCCGATACCACCACGACGTCCATCGCGGAGGTCCATTCGAGCAGAAGATCGTTCAGCTTGTTCAGGAAACGCTTGCACCGCGGGCAGTGACGCCCACGATAGACGAACAGCATGGTCCATCGATCCTTGGGCCCGCCGATGTGGATCGATTTCTCTTGATCGACGGCCAAAAAGTCGAGTGTCTCGACAGGAGTGCCGACGCGCGGCTTGCTCGAGGTCACGTCGATCTCCCTTCGTTGTTCACTGGCATCGTCAAGGCACCTGCCGAAGGCGCTTTCATTCGCACGGCACGAAAACGACTTTGCCTCGCAGTCGCGAAGGGCGGCCTGCGGGCGCCTTGCCAAGGGCGTGGCCCAAGGTGGAGAATTCGTGCGTCCAGCATCCCTTCTCGCAGGCCGACCACGAGCCGGGCAATCGTCCTCGATGTCCAATTTGGGCGACAGCGGGCAGCATCCGGCATGCCTGACGACTGTGGGTCGCCCATTTCTGCGTCCTGCTCAGGAAAGGCATCGCTCCTTCTTGATCTGGTCATATGCTATGTTTGCCTCCGAGGTCTTTCTGGTACCGAGCTTGTGGAACTCCTCAGGCAGGCCTTTTGCCTGCAACCGGTCTGGATGGAAGTCCTTGATGATCTTGCGATAGGCCTTGCGGACTTCCTCGTCCGTTGAGTCATGGCTCACGCCCAGGATCTCGTAAGGGTCTTCTTTCTCAGGGACCGCGGCGGGGATGTAGGTGCGTTCAATGCGCATGCATTGTTCCGGCGAAAACCCGAACTCCTGCGCAACCCGATTGATGAAGTCTCGTTCGCCGCTGTGGTATGCGCCGTCCGCGGCGGCAATCTGGACAAGACCGGCCAGAATCTGTTCGAGCATGACCTTGTCTCTGCGAACGATTGCCGCGATCTGCCGTGCATAGGGCTCAAAGCCGGTCGCGTCCGTCTTGGCGGCATCGAAAATCGCGCCGACTTCCGCTCGTGCCTCTTCCGGAAAGGAGACGACGCGCTTTAGGGCATCGATTTCATCGCGCGTCACCCGACCATCGACCTTGCTGAGCTTCGCTGCGAGCGTAACGAACGCCACCGCGAACGCCGTCTGAACATCAACATTCGAGCGGCGCCACGGGCCAGCACGATTCGCAGCGGCCTTTGCAACAGCAGGTTGCGCTCTGCGCTTGTCCACGAGGTGCCCGAGCGCAAGCCCGGCAATCGCGCCAAGCGGTCCGCCAAGTGCAAAACCGGCTGCACTGCCAAGGATCTTTCCGAATGCGGCCAAGTTGCTCGCTCCTCGCCTCTGTCAGCGCAACGGATCTTTCCGGCTGTCGTCGTGGAATTTCGCGAAGGTATAGTGCACGCGCTGCGCTGATCCAAGTGCCTGACGCGGCCACGCCGAATCTGACGGCTGCGTGGGCGCGAGAGCGAGGAAGGACGGGGAAAGAACTTTCCGGATCGTCTGCCGTTGCACACTTCGTGCAGAATGGTGGAGCAGGAAGCTGGCACGGCCCACTGCAAGCCGGGAGTTGGGGCGTTTCCGGCGGCCATTGCCGATGTGTCGGCGCCGCAGATCCGCCTTGTCCGCCTTTCCTCCCCCGCACGTCAGGCTGGACGCGCGGATTTCCCTCATCCGGGTGCCCCGTCGGAAAGCGCCTACGCCCGCAGACGGCACTTGGTTCTCGGCACAAGGCGCATCAGGCCGTGGTCGTTCGAGGCCGCTGGATCGAGAACCACGGGTGCACACCGCTCTTCACCTTGCGCTTCCAACTGAGGTGGTTCCGGAACCGAAAGCTGGCGCCCAAGGCCGGGAATTTGCGCCTGCGCCTCTTCGTCGCTCAGGCTGCCACCAGATCCATCAGTTCCTTCCAGCGATGGCAGGCGACGTCATGGCCGTCCTCGGTTTCAAGCGCTGGCTCCTGGGACTTGCAGATGTCAATGGCATGCGGGCAGCGCGTCTGGAACTTGCATCCCGGAGGCTGGTCCGTCGGCGAAGGAATTTCTCCAGCCAGTTTCTGGGCTGTCTTGTCGTCATCCGGATCAAGTGACGGAATGGCCGAAAACAGTGCCTTGGTGTAGGGGTGCCGTGGAGCCTCGAACAGCTTGCGCGTCGGGGCGGTTTCGATCAGCCGGCCCAGATACATGACCGCAACGTGATCGCAGGTATGGGCCACGACCGACAGGTCGTGGCTGATGAACATGAACGTCAGCCCCAGCTCGTCCTGCAGCTGCTTCAGGAGATTGAGCACATCCGCCTGGATCGAAACGTCGAGCGCGGCAACGCTTTCGTCGGCAACCACGAATTTCGGCCCCGAGACGAGAGCCCGCGCGATCGAGATGCGCTGGCGCTGCCCGCCCGAAAAGGCATGCGGGAACCGCCGCAAATGCTCGAGGTTCAACCGGCATCTCGCCGCGATTTCCCGAACGCGCTCGTCGGTCTCCGCCCTGCCCTTCGTCAGCCCCATCACTTCCAAGGGTTCCGCGATGATGTCTCGGACCGTCATTCGGGGGCTGAGCGCCGCATACGGATCCTGGAAGATCAGCTGCGCGCGCGTCCGATAGTCCTTTAGCTCCGCGCCATCCAGCTCCTGAAGGTCGTAGGCAACCTCACCGTCATCATAGTGTGCAGTCCCCGCGGAAATCGGCACTGCCTTCAGAAGCGCGCGTCCCAGCGTCGTCTTTCCGGAGCCAGACTCTCCGACAAGTCCGAAAAAAGAACCCTTTTCGATCTCGATCGAGACGTTGTCGACCGCCTTCAGGAGCTGCTTGACGAACAGTCCCGAACCGATCGGAAAGTGCACCGACAGCCCCGACGCCTGGATCAGCGAACGGCTCATGCCGCAGCGTCCCGATAGATGTGGCAGGCCACGCTGTGCGTTTCGTCCAGCCTGCAGTTCATCGGCACAAGCGCCATGCACTCCTCTCCTACGACCTTCGAGCATCGAGTGTTGAACACGCAGCCGGCGGGACGCTCAAGCGGTGACGGGATGTCCCCTGGAACAGGTGTCAGAGGCGCGTCAAGATCTTCCAGCTTGGGCAAGGCGGCGATCAGGCCTTGCGTGTACGGATGCCTGGGATTCCTGATGACTTCGCGCACAGGACCTTCCTCAACGAGACGGCCCAGATACATCACGTTCACCCTGTCGGCAGTCTGGGCCACGACGCCAAGATCGTGCGTGATGAAGATGATGCCCATGCCGAACTCGGAAACCAGATCCTTCATCAGGTCGATCACCTGGGCCTGGATCGTCACGTCAAGCGCGGTCGTCGGCTCGTCAGCGATCAGAAGCGACGGGTTCGTGGACAATGCCATGGCGATCATCGCTCGCTGGCGCATGCCGCCGGACAGCTCGAAAGCGTACTGATCGAAACGCCTCGCCGCATCCGAGATCCCCACACGGTCAAGCATCTCGATCGAGACCGACTTCGCGGTGCTCTTCGACATGTCCGAATGCAGCAGCAACTGCTCCACCATCTGCTTTCCGATCGTGATGGCCGGCGCGAAGCTGGCCATTGGCTCCTGGAAGATCATGCTGATCGCGCCGCCTCGGACCACGTTCAGCTCACGCGGCGTCCTGAGAGACAGCACGTCGACCGGCCCGGTGTCCGTGTGAAGCGTGATCCTGGACTCGGGCGAATAGACCGCGTTTCTCGCGTTGAGATGCATCAGGGACTTTGCGGTCACGGACTTTCCCGATCCGCTCTCGCCGACAAGGCCCATCACTTCGCCTTTCATCAGCGTGAATGACACGTCCTCGACGGCCGTGATCAGGCCTTCGTCCGTCCTGAACTGGAGCGTCAGGTTCTCGACCTCGATCAGTGGCGTCATTTCTGCGCCTCCGAATAGGGGTCCGCCGCGTCCCGGAGCCCGTCACCGACGAAGACGAAGGCCATCACCAAGGCGATGAAGAACAAGACCGGGATGAAATACCATTGGTAGTTCAGCATCACGTCCGCGCTCGTCGCCTTCTGCAGAAGGACGCCGAGCGACGAGACCGGATCCTTGAGACCGAGGCCGATGAACGAAAGCGCCGTCTCCGAAAGGACCATGTATGGGAACGAAATCACCAGATCGACGATGATGTATGACGTGAAGGACGGCAGGAGATGCCGCCGGATCACGTGCGCGGAGGACGCGCCGCAGAGCTGGGCGGCGAGCACGTATTCCTGGTTGCGCTCGGTGAGCAAGTGGGTCCGGACGCGGCGCGCCAGCGTCGGCCAGCCGATGAATCCGAGAATGATCGAGATGTAGAAGAACCGTGCTTCGGCACTTAGTTCCGGTGGCATGAAGGCGGCCACCGCCATGAACAGGGGAATCGCGGGGACCGTCCGGACGGCATCCGTGATCATCTGGATCACCCCGTCGATCCAGCCGCCGTAATATCCGGACACGCCTCCGATGATGAGGGCAAGGACGAAGGCGATGAAGACGCCGATCATTCCGACCTGGAGGGACGTCCAGATTGCGTGAAGCGTCCGGCTGAAGATGTCCTGACCGTCCTCGTCCGTGCCAAACAGGTGGATCTTTCCTTCCTCCGCCCCGAACAGGTGCCGGTTGCCCGGGATGAAACCGAACAGGCGGTAGTCATCGCCCTTCGGAAGGATGGTGACATAGTTCCGCTCGTCCTCGTTGACGGTGGTCACCCATCGGAAATTCGTCTTGAGGGACCTTTCACGCTCGACGGCATGGATGAACGGGCGCAAGGAACATCCGTTCTTGTCGCAAAACTTGGGAATCTGCGGCGCACCGTTCGTGTAGTCCTTGTTCCGGCCAGCGATGGTCGGGTCATAGGGCGACAGGAAGGGCGCGAAAATGCCGGACACGATGAGAACGACCAGAACGGCGGCCGCAACCATGGCAGCCCGCTGCTTCTTGAAACGCGCCCAGATGAGCTGGCGCTGGGAGGCCGTGAAATAGGCCTCCTTGGAGCGCTGCGCCTCCACCTCGACAGTCGTTTCCGCCGTGTCGGTCATCGGATGATGCTCTTTCGAACGCGGGGATCGATCACGGCGAGCGCCACGTCGGTCGTGAAATTCAGGGCGACGATGGACGCCGTGAGCAGGAAGATGATCGCCCCGGCAAGCTGCTGGTCGTTCGATCTGGCCAGCGCCTCGATCAGGAGCGCGCCCGCATCGGTCATGACCAGGATCAGGGCCACGATCGGCAATTCGTTGAATATCCGGTTCAGGTCGAAGCCGAGCGAATTCACGATCGGCCCGAGCGCATGGCGGGCCGGATAGCCCCAGAGCAGCTTGCGGCCATGAACTCCTCGCGCCGCCGCCGCAGTAACGTACAGCTTGCCAATTTCGTCGAACATCAGGGCACGGACGGTCTGGAGCGCAAAGGCCGTAGCTGACCACCCCAATATGAAGATCGGCAACCACGCATGCTTCAGCAGATCAAGGAACTTTGCAAACGACCACGGCGCATCCCTGAACTCGCTGGAGAACAGCCCCGTCAAGGTCTCCCCGAAATACACCGTCGCGAACAGCATGATCATGAGCGCCAGCAGGAAGTTCGGCATCGCAAGCCCGAGGTAGCTGACGATGCGAAGCGAGTTGTTGAGGAACGCGTTGTGCGACGCGGCGGCCAGGATGCCGACCGGAATCGCGATGATGTAGGCCAGCGCCAGCGAAGCCATGCAGATCGACAGCGACAGCCAGAACTTGTCTCCCAATAGCTGGGCGATGTTCACGCGCAGGATGCAGCTGTCGCCGAACTCGCCCTGGAACGCGTTGACGATCCACAGCGCCCAACGCTGCAAAAACGGCTTGTCGAGCCCCAGCCTCTGGCGTTCCAGCTCGATGTCGGCAACCGAGATTCCGGATCCCTGCGTGTTCTTGAAGGCCAGATACCGCTCGGCGCAATCGCCGGGCACAAGCTCCATCAGCGAAAACACCACGAGGGACACGATGACGAGCGTCATCGCGGCCATCAATGCGCGTGTGACGACAAAGCGCGCGAAGTTCAGCATGGCCGATCCCGCTTCCGCGCCCGGTCAAGGCTCTTCACGATGTCCTGGACGCGGGTCCCCCTCATTTGCCGGGGGCAGGATCGTCCTGCCCCCGGCATGCAGCAAAGCAAAACCTGGCCTATTCGTCCAGCCACCATTGCGTGGCGCGATACGGATAGGTCCGGTAGTACTCGTAGCTGTGCGTCTTGGTTTCGGTGAAGTTCTGCAGCGCATTGCGATGGATCATCGGTGCGGGTGCGTTCACCGTGCCAATGAACAGCAGCTCCCTGGCCATGGTTTCGGCCATCCGGGCACCGACTTCGTTGAACTCGTCAGAACCCTGCGCGGCGGACTGCAGCGAGTTGATGTCGTCCATCATCTGCTTGGCCCAGTCAGCCGGCTCCACTCCTGCCGAACCGCCTGAATCGACCCATTCGGCCCAGAGCATCGCGTTCCGGTTGCCGAAGTAGTTCTCGAAGGGCGGGACCCAGAGCTCGTTGTTGCCAAGCACGATGGCCAGGGGCTGGCCCTTCCGCCACATCGAGACATCGAGCTTGTTCGACGATTGCGCTGAACGGTACTCGTCGGGCGTCACTTCCTTGACAACCGAATCGATTCCGGCGTCCCGCCAGTATTGCGCGACAAGCTCCACGGTCTGGCCGGCGATTCCCTGCGTGGAGAAGTTCATGTTCAGAACAAGCTTCTCGCCGTTCGGCAATTCGCGCATCCCGTCCCCGTCGACGTCGTTCAGGCCCAGCGCGTCCAGCCTGGCCGCTGCTCCGTCGGGGTCGAACTCGGCCATGTGACCGTGCAGCGCTGGGTCAGCGAAGTCCGGCAGCGGCGAAAACCCGACATAGGCCTGCGGGGTGCCCTGGCCGAAGAAGCCGATCTCGTTCAGTTCCTCCCGATTGATGGCAAGTGACATCGCCTCGCGGAACGACAGGTCGCTGAACACGGCGCGCTTCGCCGGATCTTCGTGAGTCACGTTGAAGCCGAAGGCCCCGATGGTGATTTCCGGCTTCAGGTGCACGGTGTAGTCACCCTTTTCCTGCGCTTCGAGGAGGATGGGAGCGGAGGCGAGCTGGAGCGACTGCGCCTTGTAGTCGACTTCGCCGTTGACGATCTTCAGGATACGGACCTCGTTGTCGTTGATGTAGACCTCGTCCTGCTCCGAGATGTAGGGCAACTGCTGCCCGGTCGGATCCACCTGAAAGAAGTACGGATTTGCCACGAGGTGACGACCTTCGGTCGTGTCCGCGATGTAGATGTGGCTTTCAAGCGTCGGATGCGTGTGCTTGGGCAGGCCGTCCACGAGAGCCGCCCTGGACAGCATCGGCGTCGGCGTGTCCGTCCAGTCCGAATTCCCGTAATAGGCCAGGATCGCGTCATAGCCGTTCTCGAAACCGAGAGACTGCGCGTAGCTGTCCGCGTCCGGGTTGATGTCCGGATGGAACTGGCCAAGGAAGTGCATTGGCTGGAAGCCCTGCCCGAAATGCGTCGCGAAGTGGGCCAGCAGACCGGGCTTCGGTGCAGGCAGGTTGAAGACCACCGTCACGTCGTCCGGCGCGTCGACGGTCATCGTCTCACCGCCCACGGTCACGTAATCCTTCGGCTTTTCGAAGATGTTGGTGTCCAGCATCAGCTTGTCATGCCAGAACTTGACGTCCGCGGACGTGAACGGTGCGCCGTCGGACCACTTGTGTCCCTTCCTGAGCGTGACGGTAAGTTTCGTGAAGTCGTCATTCCACTCCCAGGACTTCGCAACGTTGGGGACGATGGTCTGGAGATCGTCGGAGTAGCGCACCAGGTTGACGTGACGCACGGAAAGGAAGTCGGATGTCCCCGCCTCGGTCGCGTTGGACAGGACGTCAAGCGTGCCGCCGTACTTTCCGATGCTGTCGTAGGGCACCACGACAAGCGGCTCCTCGGGAATGCGTTCCGCCAGCGACGGAAGGTCGGGATTGCCGACGATCTGAGCATTCAGCGCGGCCGCCTCGGGATTGCCGCTGAACTCCATCGTGCAGCCTGCCGCCGCCTGGAACTCCGCGAGGTCGTACTGCTGCGGATGTGCGCCCGGCGCGACACCCCCCATGTCTGCCACCGTGATCCCGGGACAGTTTGCGAGCGCCAAGCCCGGCAGCATCGCAACTGCAATTCCCGACAATAGTACCTTCTTCATTCTAACCCCCTTGATTGGATGACGTCGGACTGGCCAGCCCCGCTGAACATACAAAGACCGCCATGCCTGGCTCGCATTTCGCGAATGGTCCCCCCAATGATTCGGGCATTTCCAGCGCCCGGCCCAGCCCAGTCGACTGATTGCACCGATCTTGCAACGGCACCGTGACACGGGTTCACAAAATTCACCTCTCGTCAACAGTTTCCTGTCCTGACGCCGGCGTCACCGACCTTCGTTCTTGCGAAAGTTCCCTCGGCATTCGACATGCGATGACGGAGCAATTCGCCCATCAGGCGCTGGAGAATTTCGGGCGCGCCAGGATCCCCGGCAATGTTGCGGCCTTCGCCGTCGCGATCCATGTCGAACAGGATCGGCGGAAGGTCGCAACCAAACTGGACCAGCCTGTACCGCCCGCTTCTGAAAACCGCGAGATTGGACTCGCGGGACCGAACCCCAAGACGCCGCATCCAAAGAGTCGGTGTCACCGGATCCCCGAAATCGTATTCCGACATGGAGCACGTGCGGGTCGCCCCCTGCACGTCGTCAAGGAACGGCAGAAGGCTTGTTCCGTTCATCGCATGCGGAACCCCTGCGCCGAGACGGTCAAGAAGCGTGACCGCAACATCAATGGATTCGGTCATTCCGTCGAAGATCTCGCCATGCGTGTCCGGCCGGGACGGGTCACGGACGATCAGCGGAACGCGAAAGGCCGCTTCATGGAACGTGCCCTTTCCCCACATTCCGTAATCTCCAAGCATCTCGCCATGATCGGAGGTGACGACCAGGATCGTGTCGTTCCATTGTCCGCTTGCCTTCAACCAGTCGATCACGCGGCCGAAATGCACGTCCACTTCGCTTGCCAGGCCAAGATAGATCGCTCGCAGTTCCGCCGTCGTCTCTGCAGAGGCGTCCAGGTCCGGAAAACCGACCACCATCGATGCGGGCGGCTGCCGCTCCCTTGCAGGGGCGACAAACGGGTGTCGGTCGGGATCCCCTTCCCCGCCCAACGCCGTCGCGGGTGCCGGCATGTCGGCGGGATCGTACATTCGGTTGAACGGTGCCGGTGCAACAAAGGGGGGATGCGGCCGGATGTAGGTCAGGAGCGCGAACCAGCCCTGTGCCGCGCCGCTCATGCTTGCGATGAAGCGGTCAGTCAGGAACGCGGTGTCGCTGTCTTCCGCGGCGTATCGCGCCGGGTCGGATACCCGGTCGCCATCGGGCCGGTAGGTTGCCGGGTATTCCGGCAGGGGACTTCCCTTCGCCGCCAGATGGTCGCGCCAGGCGCGGTCGTCTGTTTGCGAACGCATGCGCAGGACTTCGTCGAAGCCTGCCATCAACTCCTCGTCGCTCTGGAGTCGCGGGTCATCGGCGTCGAGCACGCGGGGATCCTGCGTCGTATCGGTATATCCGAACAACTGCGGCGAATACCCGATTGTACGGGCGGCGGTGGCTATATTCGGCGTGTCGTGGCGCAGCGGCGTGCCGTTCCTGACCGCCCTGTGGTTCATCGCATATTGGCCTGTCAAAAGCGAGACGCGGCTCGGTCCGCAGGGCGAGACAACCGAATAGTGGTTCGCGAACATGACCGCCTCGCTCGCGAACTCCCTCAGCCGGGGCAGATGCGCGATCCTGGCCAAACCCCCGCCGCCCAACAGGTCGCCCCGGAGCTGGTCGATCACGATGATCAGCACATTTGGCGTCTCGGACATCAGGGCTCCCAAGTTGCAGGCCGATGATGTCTACGGTCGGCGTCATGTAAAGCCCCGCTGAGCGACCATGGTAGAGAGAGACCTTCGAAACCCGCAGGAAGCCGGCATAGGAGCTTGCCGCTGCGGAGACTTGCGGTGCAGGCCGACGAAGAAAGAGAGACGTCGAAGCAGGATCGACCGAAGCCGGCGGTAGAGAAAGACGCCTTCCCGTCCAATCTCATCAAGTTCCCGACAAGTCTTGCAAGTAGCCAGCAACCGAAGCGACCAGGCGTGACAGCCGTGTCTCCGGACAACCCGCCTTGTTCGCCCAGGCCCGGTGCGCCGTCGCTCATCCGGGCGCAAGGTGCGCAAGTGCGGCCTCGAACGGGTGCATGTCGCCCCGGGGACGTCTCGGCGACGAGCACGGCTTTACAATTCTATGGCGGCACTCCATGCCATGTGCAATGGGTACGGATACCACCTCGACACGCCACGGACGAAGGAGACAGGGACGATGCACGGAACACGACACCCCGCATTCCTCCCCGTTCTAGAGCAAGCGATGTCCTGAGGTGTGGGCAAATGAACTCTAGCGGAAGATTTCAGCAAGTCGCGAGACTTGGCAGGGTACCTCCATGACGCGGCATCGGCACACCGAGGGCGAGGCGAACACGTCCCCTGCCCGATACGAATGGACCGCGCAGGAGAGCGATCCACCAACCCGCGAACTGCTCAGACGGGATGCTGACGCCTTCCTGCACCAGTCGCTTTCCTCGCCATGCCTGTCAACGATCGCGAAGGCGGAGGGCATCTGGATCGAGGATTCCGCTGGCCGTCGCTACATGGATTTCCACGGAAATTCCGTGCACCACATCGGCTACGGCCATCCACGCCTTGTCGAGGCCGTCAAGCGGCAGGTCGACGCCCTGCCCTTTGCGCCACGCCGGTTCGCCAACGAGGTCGCGACAGAGCTTGCGGAACGGCTTGCCGCGCTCGCCCCGTGGCCGGCCAAGGTCCTTTTCACCACTGGGGGCTCGGATGCCAACGAGGTGGCCCTGAAGATTGCCCGTGCGGCGACCGGCCGGTTCAAGACGCTCTCGTTCTGGGACAGCTTCCATGGCGCCGGGTTCGGTGCCTCATCGGTCGGCGGCGAGGCCACGTTCCGAAGCCACATTGCGGGGCCGCTCCTGCCAGGCACAGAGCATGTGGCGCCGTTCAACTGCTTCCACTGCGCCTACGGCCATCCCGGACCTGATGTCTGCGGTCTCGCCTGTGCGGCCATGGTCGACTACACGCTTGGCCGTGAAGGCGATGCCGCCGCACTCATCGCAGAGCCGATGCGCGCGACGCCCGTGATCCCGCCACCCGGCTATTGGCCAGCCGTCGAGGCGAGCTGCCGCGAGCACGACACCCTTCTGGTCCTGGACGAGATTCCGACTGGACTTGGCAAGACTGGACGTTTCTTCGCCCATGACCACGACGGCGTCACGCCCGACATCATCACGCTCGGCAAGGCCCTGGGGGGCGGCATGCTTCCGATCGCGGCCGTGATCGCGCGGGCGGAGCTTGACGTGGCGGGCGAATTCGCAATTGGCCACTACACCCACGAAAAGAACCCCGTGACCGCCCGGGCGGCGCTAACGACGCTGGACATCATTGAGGACGAAGGGCTTGCTGAGCGCGCCGCGCGGCTTGGCGAATCCGCGATGGACAGGCTGCGCGAGAAGTTCCGGCAATGCAGCGCCGTGGGCGACGTCAGCGGACGCGGCCTGCTGTTCGGAGTCGAGATCGTCGCAGACCAGGACGCGCGGACGCCAGACCCCGACTTGGCGGAGCGAATCTGCTATGCCTGCCTCGCGGAAGGCGTGTCATTCAAGGTCAGCGCAGGCAACGTCCTCACGCTTTCTCCGCCGCTGACAATTGCCGAAGATGATCTCGCTCGCGCGCTGGCCATCGTCGAGTCCGGAACTCTCGGCCAGTGCTGATCGACGCAATGCCGGAACGCCGTTGCGACACGATGCGACTCGGGCTGCCTCTTGCTTGGAGCAACGTGACTGGAAGGGCGGGACCTGTTGCCGAGGCGCGTGTCGGGTAGCCGCCGTCTGGTCGCTGACGGCAAGTTGCAATTCCCAAGGTACACAAGTGACGAGCCCGGAAACGAATGTCCCGGACGAGAACGTCCGGCAACTTGTCGCGGCAGGTCATTGCCTACTGCACAGGCACGCTGTCGTCGCGCCTGCGCCACTCGTTGTTCACGGGCAGGCCGAAGAACGACGCGACTGAGGGGACCACGACATCAGACAGCAGGCAGCCCTTGACTTCGTCAAACCTGGGCACGAGTCCGGCCCCTTCGAGATAGCGGCCTGATCCGATCTGGTTGCTCGGCTGGAAGTGGACGCTCCACCATGCAATTGAGCGCACCACTCGCTCGCCTCGTTCCAGATCAATGAGTTCGCTGCGCCCCAACCCGGACCGCGCGTTGCCAGCCCCGGACTTCCCGCCTCGAGCGTCGCTCAACGATGACAGCGGACAACACCCAACGGCGATTCGACCTTTGCCGTCATGCTGCTCGATCTTGATTGCGCGCGAGTCCTTCCGCGTTCCGGCTGGATTGGAACCCCCGTACCGTCAAGCTCTCACTCTCCACTTCCCGGCACGATGTGCATTCGCATCTCGACGCCCCCTGGCTCGCAGGCCCCCTCTGCGTTGCCAGCACTCTCTATCGACGCTGCAGCAAGGCAATCCGGTTGGAATTGGTGCCCTTGGATCCGTTCGCCACACCCCAGCAGTTGGCCGTCTTGGTGAAGGTCTGGGCATTCACCATGACGCCGAGGCGTTCGAACGGCAGGCCCTCGGCCGCCTGCCAGACCAGCCTTTCGAGCAGCACCTTGCCATTGCGGACTTCACCGACCTCGAACGCGACGTAGCCCCCAGGACACAGGATGCGGGCTTGCTCAAGCAGAACGCGGTGCACCATTTCCGTCCACGCATGTTCCGTGCGATGCATGTCGATCGCAATTGCGCCTGGGTCAATGCCCGCAAACCAGCAACGCAACCAGTTATCGGCAGCATATTGCACGATGTCGAGGAACGGTGGCGACGTGACAGTCAGTTTGGCGACGCCATCGGGTATTCCTGGCACTGCCCATGCAGCTCCGGTATGCAGGCTCGAGCATGCCCGGCTTGGTGCGCAGCCGTCCCTGAGCAGGGACCTGGACTTCTTCAGGATCACCATTGCGACGTCACGCTCGGGCGGAGAGATGCCCAGTTTCTCGTTGATCTTGAGTTGCGCCTTGACGGACACGGCCTGGTTCGGAGGCATCGAACGACCCGAGAAGAATCCGGCGGAATGCCCGGAAAGTCGATTTATCGCCACCATGCGGATCCAGTCAGCCACCGGGTCAACATCATCAGCATCAGCATCAAGGGGCGCGCGCCCCGCAATCCAAAGCCGCAACGCTTCCAGCTTCCTGAGCGTCGCCGGGTGGTAGAATGCGAGCAGGTCTTCGCGCTCCAACTCGCCGCTCGACCAGTCGACGGACATCAGCGCGGCATCCACCGCTTGAAGCGAGATCGGACGCAGTCTGGGCCGAGTGAGCAGGACTGACAGCGGGTTGATGTCACAGCCGAATGCCTGCCGCCGCATCAGCGCAGCCTGCAAGGGAGTCGTGCCTCGCCCCATGAAAGGGTCGAACACGATGTCGTCTGGCTTGGTAAGCCGCGCAATGAAGAACTCGGGCAGCTGCGCCTTGAAACACGCCCGGTACGATACCTCGTGAATCGAGTGCGCCTGACGCTGCCCTGCCGACCAGAACTCGTTTGTCAGGTAGGGCACGCCATCCACGGTCTCGGCCACGGTGTCCTGGCCGAAGTCATCGAACCTGGCAAGCTGGTCGATGAAGATCTCGGAAGTCTCGGCAAACTGGGCGCGCTCGAAAAGGGAAGGCTGGTTCATGGCGACACAGGTCCTCTTTTGCCTCACCTCACCGTTACATACAAGATATAGTTGGCAATCATTGCAAAATCGGCAGGTGTGGGGAGTCCGTTCGACCGCCCACGTGACCTACGGCGAGGCCTGCGGACAACGAAACAGTTGCGATTCAAGAATTCGACGGCGCGCCAAAGAAGGTCCTCTACGACCGGATGGACTCGGCCGTGCCAAGGGAAAACGCCGCGTTTTCCGATCAACGGCAGGTGGTCGAAAGAAGTGCAACGATGCAATTTCCTCGGGCGGATTGAATCGCCAAATGCACCGTGAAATACCACAATGAATGCTCGTGCGGAGAAGAATCCATGGCCGGCATATCAGTGACTCTCGGGCCCCGCTGGGAAGGCTTCGTCAGAAGCGAAATTGAAAGTGGACGTTACAAAGACATGTCTGAAGCCGTGCGAGCCGGATTGCGCAAACTTGAAGAGCGCCGCGAAAAGCTGCGTGCCCTGCGTGAACATTTGGTCACAGGTTTCGGGCAAGCGCAGCATCATGGATTTGTTGACGATGCCTCGTCTGAGAATGTTGTCGCAAGGGCCAAGGCACGCACAGCAACCAAGGAGTGGCAGGAGCCTTTCGCATGACGCCTGCTGCGCTCGCTGACCTCGACATGATTGCTGACTGCACGCTGTCGCAATGGGGCGCAGTTCAGATGGAACGTCACATTCTGCAACTCACGGACAGATGCAACTGGCTTGCCCAAGACCCTCAGGCGGGTCGCTCGCGCAAGGACATCCACCCAGACCATTTCTGCTAACCGCAAGGCAAGCATCTCATCTTTTTGGCTTGCAGGACTCCGCGGGGATCAGTGTCATTGGTTTTCCGCATCAATCCATGGATGTCGTGGCATATTTCGACCAGTGATCATCAGAAGTTGTCGAATGCTCACATTCGTGATCATGGATCCACTCCTCGTCCGCGAGCTTCGGCCAAAAGCTTTCGCGGCGAGTCGCAAATCTCCGAGTGCATCCCGCAACATTTTCGGAACTTCAAGAACCAAGGGTTGGATCGTCAAGACCAAGTCAGTCCAGGTATGGATGACGGGCAGAAGGTACTCGGGCTGTTGCGCCCGGACATCCAGGACTGGCTTCCTCAAGGCACCGTAGCGAACACGGAATATGTGCACGATTCCGAACCACGCACCACTGGTGATCGCAGCAGCACAGCCCAGAGTCATTCAGGATTTTGACTTTCGAACCGCGCGCACTTGTACACCTCGCCGAGGATGATCTCGACTAGGTCGAATTGCGACTGGCCGTTGACGTCCTCGAAATAGATGTGGCTCGGCCAGGACTGGCCAACGTGGTTGTCCGCCGGCAGATCGACCGTCTCGCAGACCCGCTTGACCGCGGCCACGTGCCGGCGCGCCTTTTCGGCGGTCTCCGCCTTGGCCGCTTCCAGATCCTCGATGCTGTTGCGGTCGATCTCGGGCGAGCCGATGCCCACGGTCAGTGGCAGGTTCCGTTCTATTGCCTGCTGCTCATAGAACGAAACATCCACCTTGTCGGCCTCGAGCCGCATGATGAACAGCGGATTGACGCTGACCTTGGCCTCGGTCAGTTCCAGCAGCCGACTGCGGTCGACCGATGCACTTGTCGTATCATCGCGGCCCCGGCGGCGCGACGCGCGGCGCTTCCTTGTCACCTCGGCCACGTAGTCGCCGCGGTAGTTGTTGTCGAACACCCGGTCCGCATAGGGCTTGTTCCGCAACATGTGGCGAATCGAGCGGATCGACATGTTCTGGCAGTTGTCCTGCCCGATGAAGAACGGCGAACCGGAGGCATCGGAAAGCTCGACCCAGCCATCGGGAAATAGCTCCATATGATGGTCCATCCACGGCCCCAGCACCGCATCTCCCAGATGATCGAGCATGGCATTGACCGCATCGGGTTCGTTCACGACATCGGCCAAGAGCGGCTCTTGCCCGTAGATGTCTGCCGCAAGGCTGTACGGTGCCGAAATCTGCAATGTGGGCGCGGCGCCGGTCAGGTCCTGCGTTGCCGCCAGGATGGCATCCACCGCCGCCGGGGTGCCGGTGGAGAAATCTGGCGTTTGCAATTCGTGCCAGTTGTCGCGGGTGATCAATACCTCGTCTGGATCCGCACCCGGCGGGAACCTGTCGGGATACATCATCCTTTGGCCAAGCGGCTCGCAGGTCCAGGCGTAAAGCGCCCAGGTCATGTAGAACTTGTGCACCCCGAGAAGGCGCGAGACCGCCAGGTTCGCCCGCGCGTAGCGATATGGATCGTTGTGATAGTAGTCGCGCGAATCGATGCCGTAGAGATCGAACAGGATTGCAAGGCCGAGCATATGGACCGAGGCAGTGGAATGCACCCGGTCGGCAGCGGCCAACAGTTTGAAATTCGCGTCGAACTCACCAGAGATGGCCGCGTCGAAGAAATCGGTCAGTTCCGCTTTCGCGTCCGCCTCGCCCGCCTGCCAGCGACGCAGCAAGGACAGCCCGCGCGGAAACGCGTATTCCTCGATCCCTGTCATGGCCGTGTGCCCGGACGCGACGCCACACGCGCCGCGGTTCCGGCCCCTGCAATGCCAGCATCATCGAAGAGGGTTTCGCGCCAGGGCAACCCGTCCTCGGTTGTGCCGAGGGGCCGGTATTCGCAGCCGAACCGACCCGCGTAACCGCAGGACCGCATGGCAGGCAACAGATCGCCATAGTCGATCTCGCCACGAAACGGTTCGGCACGGCCCTCCGCCGCCGCGATCTGCACGTGGCCGATGTTGTCGGCATGCTTGCTGAAACTGGCCATCAGGTCACCACTCTCCCGGAGCACGTGATAGCAGTCAAACATGATCTTCAGCCTGGGATGACCGATGTCTGAGATCACCTTCGCAGCCTGCTCGATGGTCCGCAGAAAATAGCCCGGCAACTGCTCGGCGCAGACCGGTTCGATCAGGATGGTTCGGTCGGTATGGCACAGCGCATGTCGCAAGGTCTTCAGGAAGGCCGCACGCGCGGCTGGCCCCGATGCCAGGCCCGCCAGCACATGGATCGCGTCGGCGTCGATGTCCTCGGCGACCTCTATGGCCTCGTCGACATCCCGTTTCGCCTGGTCGCCCTGGCCGGGAATCGCGGCACATCCAAAGGTCTCTTCCATGCGAACATTGATGCCGCCCACCGGCAACGCGGTTTGCGCCAGCACCTCTTTCAGTTCGCGGCGATCGGTCCTGCGCGCTTCGTCGTGAAACTCGACGGCGTCGAAACCGTGAGCCGCAGCTTGCCGGATCCGGTCCAGGAATGGCAATTCCGTCCACAGATAGCCCGTGTTCGCCGAAAACTCGTATCGTTTCGCCTGTACAGGATTCACGGGATCAACACCTCGCGCACCGTCGTGGCATCATTGAGACGGTCCAAAGCGGCATTGAGGTCGTCAAATCCGATCGTCCGAGACAACAGGCGATCCACGGGCAGTTTCCCGTCGCGAAAGAGCGCCAAGAATCTTGGAATGTCGCGCTTGGGCACGCAACTGCCCATATAGGAGCCTTTCAGCGTGCGCTCTTCAGCGGCGATGCAAAGATGCGACAGGGTGACCTGTGCCTCGGGCCCAGGCATTCCGGCCGTTACCGTGATGCCGCCGCGGCGGGTGACCGCAAATGCCGTGGCCAAGGCCTGAGAGGAGCCCGCCGTCTCGACGGCGACGTGGGCGCCGCCGCGCGTGGCCCTGCGGATGTGTTCGACACAGTCAGCGTCGCTTGCATTTACGGTCAAATGTGCGCCAAGCTGTTTGGCCAGCTCCAGTTTCCCGTCACTGAGATCGATCGCCGTCACATGCCCCGCGCCGGAGGCGATCGCGGCCAGCAACGCGCTGAGCCCCACGCCGCCGAGACCGATCACGGCAACGCTTTCGCCGGGCATCGCGCCGCCCGTGTTGACGACCGATCCGACGCCAGTGATCACGCCGCAGCCGAAAAGCGCAGCGTGTTCGAACGGAATCGACTTGTCGATCTTGACCAGCGCATCCTTCGGGATCACGGCATATTGCGCAAAGCCGGCAATGCCCGAGTGATGATGTATGGCTTCGCCGTTCTTGTGCAGTCGGGTCGTCCCGTCGCGCAGCACAGCCGCCGCATTGGCTTGGGTCGCAGGTTCGCACAGGGCCGGCCTGCCGACATGGCACATTTCGCAATCGCCGCAGCTGGCCACATAGGTCGGCACCACATGGTCGCCGACTTCAAACCCGTCCACGCCTTCGCCCAATTCGACGATGATGCCCGCAGCCTCGTGGCCTATGACAATCGGCATCGGCTTGCCACGTTCACCGGTGATGGCGACCAGGTCGGAATGACACAGGCCCACGGCCCTTATCTGGATCAGCACTTCGCCGGCCTTCGGCGGGTCAAGCTCGACTTCCTCGATGCACAACGGCTGGCTGTCGACGAAGGGACGGGGCAGGCCGGATTGCCTCAGAACAGCGGCCTTGATCTTCATCTTTGCCCTCCGAATCGCGAACCAGGCACCGGCAGACCGGGCGCCTAGGCAACCGCTTCCTCTAGCGCGGTTTCAAGAATGTCCAACCCCTCGCGGACCACCTCCGATGGGGCCGACAGCGGCACAAGCAGGCGGATGACGTTACGGGCCGGTCCGGCCGATACGAGTATCAGGCCTTTCTTCAAGGCATTGGCCACCACCCGGGCGGTCAGGTCCCCGTCGGCCTCGCGGCTGTCACGGCTCTTGACCAACTCGATTGCGTTCATGCACCCCAGCGCCCGGACATCGCCGATGCAATCGAGCGAATTACGCTGTGCCATCTTGTGCAAGCGCGCATCGATGAGCTTGCCCATTTCCAGGCCACGCTGCAGAAGGTTGTCCTTCTCGATGACATCCAGCACTGCAAGCGCGGCCGCACAGGCCAGAGGATTGCCCCCGAAGGTCCCACCCAGGCCGCCGGGAGGCACCGCATCCACTATGTCAGCCTTGCCGACGATGCCGGAAATCGGCAGCCCGCCCCCGATGCTCTTGCCGATGCAAGTCAGATCGACGTCGATGCCGAAGTGTTCCATCGCGAACATCTTGCCGGTCCGGCCCATCCCGGTCTGTATCTCGTCCGCGACAAGAACGATGCCGTGTTCGTCGCAAAGCTCGCGCAGGTAGTTCACGAATTCCGCGGTCGCTATGTTATATCCGCCTTCGCCCTGCACCGGTTCAAAGAACACCGCCGCGATCTGGTCGGGCGGGCAATCGCTGCGGAATAGAATGTCGAAGGCACGCTTGGTGTCGTCCAGGCTGGCGCCATGAAATTCGTCTGGAAAAGGCAGTCTGTAGATCTCGGACGGGAACGGCCGGAAACCAACCTTGAACGGTACCATTCGCGCACTCAGCGCCATGCCCATGTAGGACCGGCCATGATAGCCATTGGAAAAGGCAATCAACGCCGGGCGTCCGGTGTGATAGCGGGCGATCTTGACGGCATTCTCCACGGCCTCCCCGCCAGCCGAGAAAAACAGCGACTTCTTGGGAAAATTTCCGGGCAACAACGCGTTCACGCGCTCAGCCAGCGCGATGTAGCTTTCATACGGCGTCACCTGAAAGCAGGTATGGGTCAGGCGGTCGAGCTGAGCCTTGATCGCGTCCACCACCCGTTCGTCGCGGTGGCCGACGTTCTGGCAGCCGATTCCGCCGCAAAAGTCGATGTAGCGCTTGCCCTCGACATCCCAGACCTCGGCGTTTTCGGCCCTGTCCGCGATGAAGGTCGACGAATAGGCGATCGCCCTTGCAACCGCGCCGTCCCGGCGCGCTTCGAATTCCTGGTTGGTGGTCATGTACCGGCTCACGCTGGATTGCTGGATGGGGTCGGCCTGACCGAGGCAATGCAGCGCCCCGGTCAGAACCTTGGCGTCATGCGGGTCCTAGTTCGGCAGCAGGTCGTTGACCTCTTCAACCAGCTCTTCCTGCAACGCCTCCATGTCGTCGTAATCGCCGGTCACGATGGCTTCCAGCCCGTCGTAGATGACCTGGGTGATCGCCAGCCCGTTGTCGCCGGGATAGGCGATCCAGTCGCGCAGCAGCCCCGCCTGACGCACGGCGGTGTGCTTGTTTGGATTCTGCGCATAGAAGTCGACCAGAGTGTCGTTCGCAGCCTTGTTCGGCGGCATGTAGCCGGTGGTCTCCGCCACCATGGCTGCACCGACACCCGAAGTTGCGAACTTGATGAACTTCCAGGCGGCCTCGATTTCCTCGGGGTCTTCCGAGGTGGACACGAACATTACCGAGTTGCCGCCTGCCGGCAGGCCCATGGGTGGCTGACCCATGCCCGGGAACTCACCGGTCCTGACCTCGAAATCGCCCTTCGAACGTTCGATCGCGCCGACGGCGGAGGTCGACCAGAAATGCATGGCGACCTCGCCGGCGGCAAACGGCTTGCCCGCGTCGCCGACCGAAAGGTTCAGCATGTTGCACTCGCGGAAGATCTTTCGCATCGTCTCAAGTGCGGCCAGTCCGGCCTCGCCGTCGAAGTTGACCTTGCCGTCTTTCAGGATCGGCTCGCCCTGGCTCCACATCAGCGCCTGGAGGAACCAGTTGCCGGTGATGTTCCAGCCCCAGAAGATCGGGTTCTTGAACCCGGCTTCGTGCAGCTTCTTGCAATTGTCGATGACCTCGTCCCAGGTCGTGGGCAGCTCGGTGATGCCGGCCTTGCCCAGCGCATCCATGTTGTAGTAGCCGACCGGAAGCGACACCGCAAACGGCAGCCCGTAGACCTCTCCGTCGAACGTGCCGAGATCCAGCATCGCCTTATGGTAGCCGTCCTTGGCGAAGTCGGCTTCATTCGCAATGAACGGCTCCATTGACTTTGCGATGCCCTTCGCCACCATCAACGCCTGCCGGTTCAGGCCCTGCAACGTGACATCGGGCAGGTCGCCGGCGACGGCCTCGCGCAGGATCGTGTTGGTCGCGTCTTCGTAGTTTTCGTAGGTCGCGCGGAACTTCACCTCGATGTCCGGGTGCGCCTTGTTGAATTCGGGCATCATCCGCTCGAACGTCACGTCAAACAAGGCCGAGTAGGGATAGCCGACTTCGATCTCGACCGCGTTCGCTGCGGTTCCAGCGGCAGCGACCCCAGCCGCCGCGATCGCCGCAAAGGTATGTTTCAGTTTCATTTTCTTCTCCTATCGGTTTCGGAACCCGGCGCTTTCGAGTTCGGGCCGAGTCCCACTTGTATCCGGCATTTGTCCGTCGGCGCCGGAATCTCCGTGGTCGGGTCTATTTCATGCCGGTCATCGTGATGCCTTCGATGAACCGCCGCTGCGCCAGCAGGAATATGATGACCAGCGGCAGGACGATGACTGTCGTCGCAGCCATCATCGGACCGTACTCGTTGCCGTCGAGGTCGGACTTGAACATCCGCAGGCCCAGGGGCGGGGTCATCAAGTCGCGGTTTCCGGTAATGACGACGCGCGGCCAGTAGTAGTCGTTCCAGTGAGCAACGACCGAGAATATGCCAAAGGCCAGAAGCGCGGGTATCGCGGTGGGCAGCATGACGCGCCAGACGATGGCAAATTCGCTCATTCCGTCCATGCGGGCGGCGTCGATCAGGTCGTCAGGCACCGTCATGAAGAACTGGCGCATGAGGAAGATCCCGAAGACCGAGATCGTCCAGGGTATGATCAGCGCGGCATAGGTGTTGGTCAGCCCCACCTTGGCCAACATGATGTACAAGGGCAATGCGATGGCGTGGACCGGGATCAGCAGACAGAAGATCACCAGGCCGAACACGACATCCCGTCCCCAGAATTTCAGCTTGGAAAGCGCATAGGCGCATGGCAGCGCGACGAGGACCTGAATGACGAAAATCGACACCGTCACGAAGACCCCGTTCAGCATGTATCGCACGAGCGGCGCTTCGCTGAAGGCGGCCGTGTAGTTGTAGACGATGGGCCGCATGTCGCATTCTTCGGGCGGCTTGCCGGCCTTGATGCACCGGCGGTCGGTCATGATTTCCTGGCTGCCGACAAACCCGCCGGTGTTGGATTCGATCTCGGCCGGAGACTTCAGGGAATAGGACAGCATCAGGTAGAACGGCAGAAGCACGACAATCGCGCCTGCCAGCAGCACGCTGTGCTTGAGGAACTCTCCCAGCCAGTTGGTTCGCACGATCATGCGTAGTGCACTCTTCTGTTGACGAAATAGACCTGGATCAGGGTCAGGATCAGGACGAAGCCCAGAAAGACGATGGTGATGGCCGAACCGATGCCAAGCAGGTTCTGTTTCACGCCTTTTTCGAACATCGCGTAGACCATCACGTAGGTGGACTTCGCCGGGCCGCCGCGGGTCAGTGCCTCGACCGTGTCAAAGACCTGGAACGAGCGGATCGACGAGATCGTGACGACAAAGACGTTGGTGGGCCCAAGCATCGGCCAGGTCACCAGGCGGAATCGCTCCCAGGCGCTGTCGGCCCCGTCCATATGGGCGGCCTGGTAGAGTTCCCTAGGCACCGATGTCAGCCCGGCCAGATAGAGCACCATGTTGAACCCGAAGCCCTGCCAGATTCCGATGAAGGCGATCGTGCCCAGTGCATAGCGCTTGTCGCCCAGCCACAGCGGGAAGTCCTCGGCGCAGGCGTGGCCGTACCAGCTCTGCAACGGATCACCGCCCAGCCAGGATCCTGACAGCAGCGCGTGCAGCCAGCCGACATCGCAGCCAAGGCGCAGGATGTCATTCACGACGCCGACGATCGGATGCAGGGCGAACTCCCACACGATTGCCATTGCAAGCAAGGTCGCCATGACGGGCAGAAAGAAGACGGCCTTGTAAAGCTCGCCGCCGATGCGAAGGCTTGAAATCAGCAACGCGGCGCCCAGGCCAAGCGCCACCGATATCGGCACGACCAACAGGACATAGGTCAGTGAAGCCGTGAACATTTTCTTGTAGGTCGAACGGGTTACGAGCCTGTCATAGTTCTCGACGCCGATCCAGTTGAAGCTCGGATTCCCCAGATTGTAGTCGGTGAACGACAGGAACGCGGCGACGAAAACCGGGAAGATCAGCAGCCCCATCATCAATATGACGGCCGGCCCGATGAACCAAAGATGAACCCTCGAGTGCCCCATCAGCTAGTCGCTCGCATCAGTTGCGGCTCCGCCAGTGTCACCCGTTTGCCGTCGGCACCGAACACACGCGCCTTGCCGGCTTCGCCTGTGAACCAGACGTCTTCACCGACATCTGCAAAATCAGCCTCGTGGGGCTTGGCCCGAATCACGGCCTTGCCCTCGATGCCCTCGACTGCCAGGTGCAGGAAGACATCCGAGCCCAGGTTTTCCTTGTAGGTCAGGCGCCCCGAGAAGCAGGCGCCGGTATCCTTGGGCTGAATGTGCAGATTTTCGGGGCGGAACCCGACCGACAAGGGCCCTTCGGAGGGCTCCGCCAGCGCTTCCTCCACGGCCACGCCCAGGGCGGTGATCCGTCCGGCGCTGTCGCCTTGCCCGGGCAGGATGTTCATTTTCGGGCTTCCGATGAATTCGGCCACGCGGATGTCTCGCGGGTCCTCGTAGACTTCGTCGGGCGGGCCGAGCTGCAAGATGTCGCCGTCCATCATCACCGCCATGCGGTCTGACATCGTCAGCGCTTCGGCCTGATCGTGGGTGACATAGACGAACGTGGCCCCGAGTTGCCGGTGCAGCTCGGACAGTTCGGCGCGCATGTGAACCCGCAGGGCCGCGTCGAGGTTGGACAACGGTTCGTCCATCAGGAAGGCGGCTGGATTCCTGACCATGGCCCGGCCCAGGGCCACGCGTTGCCTTTGCCCACCGGAAAGCTGGCCGGGCTTGCGGTGCAAGAGCGGCTCGATCTTGAGAATCTCGGCCGCCTTTCGCATGTCGTCTTCGATCTTGGACATTTTCGCGCGACGCCCCGGCGCGAGATGCCCCAGGAGCGGAATTCGCTGCCAGAAATTCATGTCCCTCAGCTGCAACGGGGTCACGAGGTTCTGCCGCACCGTCAGATGCGGATAAAGCGCGTAAGACTGAAACACCATCGCCAGATCGCGGCGGCTCGGACGCACCTCGTTGACCACTCTACCGTCGATTTCGACGTCGCCCGTCGTTTGGGTCTCCAGCCCGGCGATGATCCGCAGCGTGGTCGATTTTCCGCACCCCGAAGGGCCGACGAGCGTCAAGTACTCGCCATCGGCAATGTCCAGATCGATGCCGTTCAGAACTCTGAGAGTACCATATGTCTTGGTCACTTGGCGAAGCGAGATACCAGCCAAGGCTCTTCCTCCCTGAAGGGACACTTGGGTTTGGGCAGGCCAGACACTCCTTCGCTGCCGTTCGTCAGGCGGAGCCCGTGTTCCCTGGCCGACATCTTGCTACCGGCCATCATCATCTGTAAAATACTAATATGTGAGTTTTAATCTCAGGTTTTCTTATAATGACCCCGTTCCGACAGCTGACCTACGTGGTCGCCGTGGCTGACCACGGCAGCATTCAGGCTGCCTCGAAACACCTGGCCATTTCCCAACCGGCGATCAGCGCGGCGATCCAGAAGGTCGAACACGAGTACCAGTTGAAGCTCTTCATCCGCGAACGCCCGCACCGGCTGGTCGTCTCGCCGGTCGGACAGCGCTTCATCGCACAGGCACGGCGGTTTCTCGAAGCCGCGCAGGAGTTCGACAGCGATGCCCGCAATCTCAGGCATTCGCCGCACGGCGTGATCCAGGTGGGCTGCTTCATGCCAACGGCCGCCTTCATCATTCCCATAATCCTCAAAGGGTTGCGTGATCGCAGTCTGGACATCTCGTTGCAGGTGCACGAGGCGGATCTGGATGAACTTAACAACTTGCTCGCGCAGGGAACCATCGACGTTGCGCTGACCTACAACATGGCGCCCAGTCCGGCGATCGAATTCGAACCTCTCATGGAGTCGTCGCCCTATGTTCTGATTTCGAAAGATGATCCGCTGGCCCGGCAGGACAGCATCTCGCTCAAGCAACTGGTCGAACGCGACATGGTCTCGCTGAGCCTGCCGATCACCCAGCAGTTCTTCCTGTCATTCTTCTCTCAGCTGAATCTGCGGCCCAGAATCAAGCATCAGACCAAGTCCTACGAGCTTGTGCGCAGTCTCGTCGGCGCCGGCGAGGGATACGCGATCCTGATCATGCGCCCGGTCAACCAGCGAGCCTATGACGGAAACGAATTGGCCTATGTTCCGCTGTCCGGCGACATCCCGAAATCGCACTATGGGCTCGCCTTTACCAATCGATCGGTTCCAACACGGCTGGTGGAGATATTTTCCGACGTCTGCCGCGAACTTCTGGTCACAGAACGGAAAGCCGAAAAATACTACGTCAGCTCGGCCTCAGAAGACTCCGGCTGAAGTCCGCCGCTGCGACCGTTCGAATCTGCTTCACTATCAAGCAACGAACGCAACATTTCAGACGTTCACTCTTGAACAATACAGGAACATGTGGCAAGTCGCGGATCGTGGATGACGACGACAGGCCTTGCGAGACGCGAGATTGTCGCTACGCAAACCGTCCGGCGCTGGATCGAGGGAGGGCGCTATCAACGATTTGAGCGGACACCCGGAGGGCATTGCAGGGTCCGGATCCCTGTCGGCCCCGACACCTTCCCCTGCGCACGCGTTTCCGGCGCCAGGCAGGAGTCATCCCTTGACACCCAGGAGCGACTCTTGCGTGATCGATGTTCCGACGGCCACGTTGTCGGTGGCGCTGGATCCGGAGTCGATTGCAGGCGACGAGGCTTTGTCGCCCTGCTGGAACGGGCCTTGCGCGGAGATGCAGTCCAAGTGGTGGCTGCCGCACCGGACCGCGTCGCCTGGTCGGGCTACCCGACCGTCGGGCACGTCATCGAACTTTCGGGAGGAAGCGTCGAGCTTCTGGAAGAGGACGATCACTCCGTCCGGTCCGGCGTCCGCCGCCTCGCTGCGGGTCTCGCTTCCGCCCGGGACTCCCGTCACGGCAAGCGTTCTGGTCAAAGGCACAAGAAGGATCAGGGCCTACCCGAAGAATCCGGACCTGCTGCATGAGATGGTCCGCCAGCAGCGCCGAGCCTGCAACCTTGCCGTCGCCTGCTTCCGGGAGGCCGACGCGGGCTTCGTGGACCCGAAGGGGCCGGACCTGAAGCAGACCGCGCTCCGCGCCACGATCCGCGACTTCGTGCGCTCGGAGGTTGAGGAGCGCGGCGGCACGTTCCGATCCGCCGACTGCGACGAGGCGGTCAACGCGGCGTTCAGGGCCCGCAACGCCGTGATCCGGCGACGGTCCAGGGGCGAGCGGTGCCGCCTCTCCTTCCGCAGCATCCGGGACATGCGGCAGCGCATTGCCGTCCAGAAGCTGTCAGGCGCGTTCGTCGCGCGGAACTTCGACCTGGCGGAACCCATGCCCGACGAGGCGTGGAGGAAGCTGACAACCATCGTGCTCGAGCGGGGGACCTGGTTCATCTGCGCTCAGTTGCACATTGTCACGGTCGGGCAGGACGAAATCCAAGTCCGCTCCGTCGTGGCCCTCGACCCCGGCGTGCGGACCTTCGTGACCGATTGCTCGGTGAACCAAGCCGCCAGCTACGGCAACCGCTTCTACGCCGAAAGGGTGTTTCCGCTCCTGCTGCAGCTCGACCGACTGGTCGGGCAGCGCGCGAAGGCGCGGTGCGGGGAATGGAAGCGCCACTTCCAGAAGCGGATCGACAGGCTCGCCATCCGCGTCCGGAACCTGGTCGACGACCTGCACCGGCGGGTGGCCTACGATCTCGTGCAGGCCTTCGACGTGATCCTGCTTCCGTCCTTCGAGACGAAGGAGATGAGCGCGAAGGAGGATCGCAAGATCAGGACGAAGACTGTGCGCGCGATGCTGGGCCTTGCCCACTACCGGTTCAGGCAGAAGCTCGAGTGGATGTGCCGGAAATACGGCAAGCGTTTGGTGACCTGCAACGAAGCGTACACGAGCAGGACACGCTCATGGGACGGCTTCGTGAACGAGAACCTTGGCGGCGCAAAGACGGTTTCGGACGGCAGCATCGTCGTCGACCGGGACATGAACGGCGCGCGGGGCATCATGCTGCGCGCGCTCTACGGCAACTTGGGCCGTTTTCGGGCGGCGGGCGACGATGTTGCGCTCGTTGCGAAATAAATCAAGTGCAGGTGATGGCCCAAGCTTGCGTGGTGACCGAGAGAACATGGTTCAACCTCGAGTTGGGCCAGCCTCACTTGTACGCCAGCGCGAGCAGGAGCGTCACCGACCGCCGGTTGCTGCGCACCCCCGAGATTGTCCAGCGCCGCTGCAATGGCACCTGTGGTGGATGGCAATGTCCTGTCTGTCAACGCCTGCCCCCAGGGCCGCACAGGCGGCATGAGGTGGCCAAGTGCTGGAAATCCTGATCGGCGTGGACCAGATTTCTTGCTTCCTTGCCAGCGCTGTCGCTTGCCCTGCCAACTCCTGCCGCCCTCGCAGGACAGTCACCTGACCCTTGGCCTCGTCTTGTGCAGGTTCATTCAGGCAATTCGGCAGCATGTTTGTGACCTTGCAGCAAGTCGGCATCTCCAGCCATCCGTCTTGTCCCGCAAGTGCATTGTTTTGCTTGATCTTCTGGTGCCCCCAGAGAGACTCGAACTCCCGACCCCCTGATTACAAATCAGATGCTCTACCAGCTGAGCTATAGGGGCACGGCGGCGTCTCTAGCAACGGCAGTGCAGATGGGCAAGCCTGATCGAGATGCAAGCCACTTGCGGCCTTGCCTACGGCACTCGGAATCCATTTGGATCTGGTTGAATTTGCGCATGCGCGAGATGAATCGCCAATGCAGCCGCAAACCAGAAGGCCAGGTCAAGGCCGGCAAATTCGGTCTTCGGGACTGCACATTGTGACTACAATTGATAAATGTAGATCATTCTCGGAGGGCGGCAAATGCAATATCAATTCTCGCTTCGCAACGCGAAGGCCCGGCTATCCGAACTGCTGGATCTCGCCGCCGCGGGAAATGTCGTGGAAATCACCCGGCAGGGCGCCAAAAAGGGCCGCTTCAGTTTGGCTTCGGTTGATGGAACTTTCGGGCAGCGTCGGCCAGGTGCACTGAAAGGACGGATCGTGGTCCCGGACACGTTCGACGACGAAGATCCGGACATCATTGCCGACTTCGAAGATCTGAGGTCTCGTGCGGATTCTCGTTGACACGCAGGCCCTGCTCTGGTGGCTGATGGATTCAGAGAGGCTTGGAACGAAGGCGCGGCGCATTTTCATCTCCGACGAACCGGTCGTCAGCCCGGTCGTGTCGTGGGAAATTGCAATCAAGGCCAGCCTCGGGAAGCTCTCAGCGGACGTCTCTGAGGTAAGCAGGGTCATCGCTGAACAGGGCTTTGAAAGACTTGGCATCTCGGACCGGCACATGATCAACCTGCAGTCCCTGCCCTTCCATCATCGCGACCCGTTTGACCGAATGCTGATCGCGCAGAGCGACGCCGAGGACCTGCCCCTTCTGACTTCGGACGCAAAGATCGTGCGCTACGGCATAGCAACTATTGACAGCACAACATGAAGCACTGCCAAGAGCGGTCGCGAAAACTTGCGCTCCAACGGGGGTGATCGGGCATTGAATTGCATGCGAGTCACGCCGCACGGGAACTGGACTCTCGATCATCGGCATCCCCGAACCAGAACGAGGCATCCCGTGCCGAACGGCCTTGGTCCGCATTATCAAGGAAGACAGTTGCGAGGAAAGGCTAACGCGAAATCGTCATCTGGCGAGCCAGCAGCGCAACGGCCGTCAGGCTAACAAGGATGACCAGGATCGCCGACGGAGCCGCCTGCGCGATTTTCTCCAGCGAAGCCTGCTCGTACGCCCTTGTCGCAAGGGTGTCGAAATTGAATGGTCGAAGCAGAAGCGTCGCGGGAAGCTCCTTCACCGCATCCACGAATACCAGAAGGAGCGCCGTGGCCACCGATCCCCTGATGAGCGGCAGGTAGACCCTGACAAGCGTGCCGCCGGCCGACTGCCCGAGAGTCCTGGCCGCCATAGGCAGGCTCGGCGCGACACGGGCGACGGCCGCGTCGGCGGCACCCTGCCCGATGGCAAAGAACCTGACCGAATACGCGTAGACCAGGGCCACGACGCCACCTGTCAGCAGCAATCCGGGATCCCAGCCGGTCATGCCGAGAATGCCGTCTGCAAGCGCATTGTCGAACGCCGCCAACGGAATCAGCAGTCCCAGTGCCAACACGGCTCCCGGCGCCGCGTATCCGATCGTGGTGACCGGCAAGAGCAACCGCGGTCCCGGTCGCCCTGACAATCGCGTCCCATACACGAGAAACAGGGACGCCGTGACGGTAGCGACCGCCGCCGCGCTGCAAACCATGAACGTGTTTGCCAGCGCCTCGCCCAATCCGGGCGTCAGCCATCCCTCGGCACTCGAAAGCGCATGGTTCCCCAAGACCGCGACGGGAAACGCGAAGCCGGCCAGAAATGGCAACGCACATGCAACTGAAGCAACCCAGCCCGCTGCACCCGTCAGCGGTATCCGCTCAATTCGGTGATCCGTCCGGGACATCCGGTGGAACTTCATGCGCCGACGGCTGGCCCTCTCCAGCACCACGAGAAAAAGGATCATCGCGAGGATTCCGCATGCGATCTGCGCCGCCCCGCCCGCGTTCCCGGCTTCCAGCCAGACGGTGAAGACGCCGGTCGTCAGCGTCTGCACGCCAAAGTAGTCAACGGCCCCGAAGTCGTTCACCGTCTCCATCATCACTATCGCGGTGCCGGCCATGATCGCCGGCCGGGCAAGCGGCAACCCGATCCTCAGGAAGCGTCGCCGGAATCCCGCCCCGAGCGCACGGGCAACCTCGTGGGCACGCCCGGACTGCTCCCGAAATCCTGCACGAGCAAGCAGGTAGACGTACGGATAGAGCGACACGGTCAGCACGAAAATCGCGCCAAAACGCGACCTGATTTCGGGGAAGCGGTAGTCGGCGGCACTTGCCCATCCAAAGACCTCGCGCAGACCGGTTTGCACGGGTCCCGCATACTCGAGAAAGTCGACCAGCGCATAGGCACCAAGGTAGCCCGGCACCGCCAGCGGAAAGAGAAGAAGCCACTCCAGCCACCTCGATCCGGGAAAGCGGCAGCACACGATCAGCCAGGCCGTGCACGTCCCGACCACGGCCGACAGGAAGCCGACCGAGGCCATGACGGTCAACGTGTTTGCCAGATAGCGCGGCAAGGTCGTGGCCGCCAAATGCCCCCAGATCGGCTGCGACGGATGGGCCGCGATCCAGATGACGGAAATGATCGGCATGAGCACGAGCGCCGCTATCGCCAAGGCCCCGAGAGTCCAGACATCCGGCGCTGGCAGATGTAGGCGGTGCATTAGTTGAGTGTTTCGCTCGGCCATTGGGAATCGCCTAACTTGAAACCGCCTCGCCTGTCCAGCCGCCTTGAACGTCGCTCCCGGGACGGACGCCACTCAAGAACTCGTGCCGACGTGGCAATCTGCAGGGCGTCGCGTACCGAGAGTTGCCCGTCAGGCCAAGGGAAGTTCGCCGAAGCGCGGTTCTTCCGGCGCAGGCGAATTCACATGCCCAGGGCTTCCTTGTACATCCGGAGGATCGCCTCTTCCTCGGCAACCTCGCTCAGGTCCCGCTTCCTAATCGAAATGAGCTTGCGCATGACCTTCGTGTCGTAACCCCGTGATCCTGCCTCGGCCAGCACCTCCTTCTGCTGGCCGGCAATGACCACCCTCTCTTCCTCAAGCGTCTCGTAGCGTTCGATGAACTGGCGAAGCTCATCCGCGGCAACGCGATAGGCACGTTCGGTCATGTCTCTCTCCGGCGGGCAATGCATGTCGATGTCTGGCGCAATTTGATATTCTGCAGGCACCGGGCCGGCAAGGGTTGATCCGCACCCCTCCGCCAACTATTCGGGCACGCCAGAGATCAGTCAATTTGGGGAAGCATGGAAGCCCTGGTCTGGACAGGAGCCGTGGTGACGCTGGCCGGAGTCGCAAGCCTGGTCTGGTGCATGGTCGCGGTGCAACGGGCGCGGCGCGAAGCGTTGGATGAATCGGCAATGAAGGCCAAGCTCCAGAAGGCGGTTGCCATGAACATGGGCGCGCTCATGCTGTCTGCAATCGGGCTGATGATGGTCGTCGTCGGCATTCTGCTCGGATAGGGACATCGAGACTCAACGGTCCCGCCCCGCAACTGCGCCTTCCGCATCCGGCAAAGTGACCCGAAATGCCGCACCGCCAAGTCCGGCAACGTAATCGACTTCTCCCCCAAGGCGCTTCATGACCTCACGGCAGATCGCCAGCCCGAGCCCCGCGCCACCTCCCGCCCGGTGATCATCCGCACGCGCGAATTTCTCGAACATCTCCGCCTGGGACTCCTCTGGAATGCCGGAACCGTTGTCGATGAAGTCGACAACGTGACGACCGTCAACCTCGTGCACATGAACCCTCAGGCGCGGTTCATGGGCGTCGCAGTATTGCCCGGCATTCGAGATCAGGTTGATGAACACCTGCGCCAGCCGATCGCAGTCGGTGCGGAGCGGCACCTTCTCGTCAGTCCCGTGCCGGTCGACCGCTATCGTCGCCTTGGCACCCAGCTGCCCGGTCGCGACGAATGCCCGGTCGAGAACCGCATCAAGCGTGTCGTCCTGACGGTTCAGCACGACCTGCCCGCTCTCGAGCACGCTCAGGTCCAGCAAATCGTCGAGAAGCCGCGTCATTCGTACTGCCTCGCCGTTTATGATCTGGCTGAATTTCTGACGTTCCTCCGCCGTCATCGACTCGCCATCCATCAGAATCTCGCTGAACGAGCGGATCGAGGTCATCGGGGTCCGGAGCTCGTGGCTGACCTGGCTGAGAAAGCTGTCCTTCTGGAACGACAACGCAACCAGCTTCTCGTTCGCCTCACGCAACTGGTCCGCGGTGTTTTCGAGCTCCCTCGACTCTGACTCGAGCTGGCTGGAATACTCGAGGATCTGCTGGGCCTCGTCGGCGACTCTCATCATGTCCTCGACAGACACCGACACGCCGCCGGTGATCTGCGCGATCATCGCGTGAGCCGTCGCGGCTCCGACGGAACCCGCAAGTTCACGCTCGAGGCGTTCGACAAAGGCCGGCGTCACGTCCGGGAGCGACCCGCTTTTGTCCTGTCTCCGGGCCTCAGCCTTGAAGAGCGCCTGGGCATCAGTGGCGCCAAGAAGCCGCTGCGACATCATGAGGAGATCTTCGGCTTCGACCACGCCGCCGCTCCAGCCCCGGGTTCCCCCCGAGTGCCGGAACACGTTGACGAAGCGGGCACTCTGGAGTCGCTCAAGCGGAGTCTGGGCGCTCAGAAGCGAGAATGCCAGGAACGACCCGGCGTTCAGGATCATGGACCAGAACACGGAGTGCACCAGCGGATCCAGCCCTTCGATTCCGAAGAGTGCATGAGGACGAAGCGGCACGATGCCGAACGGGCCATGCGCGTAGATCGCAGGCGTCAGAATGCCGCCTTCTCCGAAACTCGGCAGGAATGAAGTCCAGACCCAGACCGCAAAGCCGACCGAAATCCCGACGGCGGCGCCAGTCCGGGTCGCGCCGCGCCAGAAGACGGCGCCAAGAAGGGCAGGCAGTACCTGCGCAACGCCCGTAAACGAGACCAGGCCGATCGCGGCGAGCGCCGCGCCACCGCCCGAAAGAACGAAATAGAGATACCCGAACAGCAGGATGCCCGCGATCGACAGGCGACGCGACAGGATCACGACATGGCGCACGTCACCCGACAGGGCGGCCCTGCCCTCCCTCAGGCTGAGCCAGATCGGCATCACGACATGGTTTGACACCATGGTGGAAACCGCGATCGCCGCAACGATCACCATCGAGGTCGCCGAACTGAAGCCGCCCAGGAAAGCCAGCATCGCGAGCGCGTTTCGATCGAACGCGAGAGGCACGGTCTGCACGAACAGGTCTGGATTCGACCCCTCGGGACTCACCGACAACCCGGCGACGGCGATCGGGACGACAAACAGGCTGATCAACAGAAGATAGAGCGGAAACGCCCAGCTTGCCGTAGCGAGATGCCGCTCGTCGGAATTCTCGACGACCATAACCTGGAACATGCGCGGCAGGCAGATGAATGCGGCCGCCGACAGGAAAATCAGCGTCGCCCAGCGATCCGCCCCGGTGTCCCATCTGGAGATCGGTGACGCGTCTATGGCCTGAAGCGTGGGTCCCACTCCGCCGCTGACGACGAAGACGACAAACATGCCCACGGCCATCAGGGCGGCGAGCTTGACGACCGCCTCGACGGCAATTGCCGTGACCACCCCGTGGTGCCGCTCGTTCGCGTCGAGGTTCCGAGTTCCGAAAATGATCGTGAAGAGCGCGAGTCCGGCAGCGATCAGCAGCGCCGTGTTCTCCAGGGAATGCGGCTCCGACGCCGATCCGGACTGGGCAAACGCGTCCAGGCTCAGCGTCACCGACTGGAGCTGCAAGGCGATGTAAGGGGTCGTGCCAAGCACGGCGAGGCAAGTCACGAGCACGCCAAGCGCGTTCGACTTGCCATAGCGTGACGAGATCAGGTCGGCGATCGACGTGATCCTCTGCGAACGCCCGATCCGCACCAGCCGGCGCAGGATCACCCACCACCCGACCATGACGAGCGTCGGGCCAAGATAGATCGTCACGAACTCCAAGCCGGAGCGCGCCGCATACCCGACCGCGCCGTAGAAGGTCCAGGCCGTGCAATAGACGGACAGGGACAAGGTGTAGACCACGGGCGAACGCAGCCATCGGGCCCTGCCGCGCGCAGCTTGCTTGTCGGCCCAGAACGCCACCCCGAAGAGCAACAGGACATAGACGACGCAAATTACGACCAGGATGTCGAAGCTCACGTCTTGCGCTCCGCCTGCCGTCCCTCGCGCGTGCGTTCGGCAATGCGCGCAATCCTTGCGAGTGATCGCGACAGAAACCCGGCCAGGACGATCAGCGCCATCCAGACCGTGAACACGTACACGAGCGCAGAGGATGTCGCGCGGCCCGTCGCCCAGAGAATCGGGATCAGCATCAGGACGATCGCAAGCAGCGGCAGGAAGTTCGCTGCATCTAGCACGCGCCGCTGGCGCGTCGATTCACTTGCAGGCGAATTCGGGTCCGGGCCGGCCATCAGCGAACCAGTTCACGTGCGCTCGCCAGCATCTCGACGTTCGAGAAGGGCTTGGTCATGAACTTGTTCACGCCTAGCCGTTCGGCCAGTTCCTTGTCCTTCTTCTGCCCACGCGCCGTCAGCATCATGACCGGAATGTCCCGCGTTGCCTCATCGGCACGCATGTCGCTCAGAATGTCGTAGCCGGACCGATTCGGCAGCATGACGTCAAGGATGACGAGGTCGGGTTTCCGGTTTCGCACCGCCTCCAGCGCGTTCCTGCCGTCCGGACTGGTGTCGACGCGCCAGCCCTCCCGCGACAGGATGAACCTGATCGCCTCAACGATGTTCGGCTCGTCCTCGATCAGCAGGATCCGCTTTTCCGTCAACCTCGATCCTCTCCCCGGATGCTGGCACTGGTCGCAAGACTATGACCAGACCGGCCTGGAGTGTCAAAACCCTTCATCCGACAGCGTCGAGAACACCGAAGGCTCGCGCCGCGACGGGCAGCGCGCCTCGGCACAGACCCGGCAGGTCGTTCCGACCCGGAGATTTCTGCCGGCCTCGCGTCCGCGCGGCCACGGCCGGATCAGCATCCACGATGTCATGGCCGGCGGACCCTCGAAACCCAAGGGATGAGTGATCTCCGCAACTGCATGCACGTCGAACAGGTTGTCGTCTCGCCCGCTCATCGCCAGCGTCTCTCGAACCGGAACCATCGGTTGCTGGCCGGCCCGGAAGAGCGGCCAGAGCGGGCAGGCCCCACCAAAGCGAGGCAGGTCGAAGTCAGGCAGCGGCTTGCGGAAGACCAGCGTGCCCGAAGCGTCGCATCCGACCAGGCCGAACGCTCCTTGTTCGGGCAAGGCATCGGGAGCCAGCGTTGCAAGGCGACGGAACAATGCCGGCAGCGGCGCGTCAAGCATGTCCGCAAGGGCAAGCGGCTCTTCCGTCTTCCCGAGCGCGTCCTCAAGCGACGGTTTCGGCAGTGCGGCCGCGTCCGCCGCGTATTGCACCAGGTGACCATGGGCCAGTTCCCTTGCGGCCAAGGTCCTGATCTCGTCCGCATCATCCACGATCGCCGCTATCGGGGCAGCGGCATCACGCTCAAGCTCCTCGAACATCCAGCCGCGCGTCATCAGCCATTGTTCGACTTCGTCCTGCGGCAGCGAGCCCGTTCCACGGTCATCGGCCTCGGCATCCAGGTAGCCCACAAGCGACTCCGTGGCATCTGCAAGACGTCGGCTGTCCTCGTGGATGTTGCGGGCAAATCTCCGCTGCCACTCAGGCTCGACCGGCTCGCCGCCTGCCAGGATGCCGCTTGCGGACCGGATGGCCGTGACGCTCGTGAGCACGTTGTGCATCGATGCCGAAAGGAAGGGATCGTGAGTCAGGCGATCATCGAGACGGTCGACCACCTGCTCCAGGCGCGCGTTTTCGCGAAACTGCACCCCGATCAACCGGGCCCAGCCCGGGAACCGGCTGGCGAGCTCATCGGCATTGGCACGCTCCGCTGTCGCCTCGGGGTGCTTGTCGGCAGCGGACTCCAGCGATGCCAGGAGCGCCGACTCTGCCCCTTCACCGATGGCCGAGGGATCCGCGCCGAGCGCCTCGGCAATTCTCAGAAGCAGGGAGCCACCGATTCTGCGACGGTTGTGCTCGATGAGATTGAGATAGCTTGCCGAAATCCCGCAGGCCTTCGCCAGCTCGGCCTGTTTCAATCCGAGCGCCATGCGGCTGTTGCGGATCCGCGTGCCGGCAAGCAGCGAACGGCTCATGGAGTCTCCTTTGCCTTCAGGCCGGTTCTGCAACCGCGCGAAAACTAATTTACAATTCCTCGCCCGCCCCTGTCCATGACTTTTCAAGATTGCTTTTTTGTTTCATGGAATTGTTGCGACCTTTTCAAGACACAACCGATAATGGCGACACTCTGTAAACGTCGATCACTGAAGTCCGGTCGGCATTCCATCCACACGGGAGGACACCCATGTCAAGAATCGAACTAACCCGCCGCAGCATGCTGAAGGCCGGTGTCGCCGGGCTGGCAACGCCGACCATCTTCGCTGGCGCGGCCTGGTCTTTCGCGAACGAGCCGGCAGGCGCTTCGGTCACGCTCGGCTTCAACGTGCCGCAGACCGGACCCTATGCGGACGAGGGCGCGGACGAACTGCGCGCCTACGAACTCGCGGTCGAGCACCTGAACGGTGGCGGCGACGGCGGCATGATCAGCACATTCTCGTCGAAAACCCTCGATGGCACCGGCATCCTCGGCAAGAAGGTCGAGTATGCCACGGGTGACACGCAGACCAAGGGCGACGCCGCCCGTGCATCGGCGAAGTCGATGATCGAGAAGGACGGCGCCATCATGATCACCGGCGGATCGTCCTCAAGCGTTGCCGTCGCGGTGCAGGGCCTTTGCCAGGAGGCGGGCATCATCTTCATGGCCGGTCTCACCCACTCGAACGACACGACTGGAAAGGACCGGAAGGCGAACGGCTTCCGCCACTTCTTCAACGGCTACATGTCCGGCGCGGCGCTGGCGCCCGTGCTCGCCAATCGCTACGGCACGGACCGCAAGGCCTACCACCTGACAGCGGACTACACCTGGGGCTGGACGCAGCAGGAGTCGATCGCCAATTCGACGGAAGCGCTCGGCTGGGAAACCATCGAGAACGTGCTGACCCCGCTCGCGTCCACCGACTTCTCGGCCTACATCGCGCCCGTCCTGAACTCCGGCGCCGACGTGCTGGTCCTGAACCACTACGGCGGCAACATGGTGAACTCGCTCACCAACGCCGTGCAGTTCGGACTGCGCGACAAGGAGGTGAACGGCAAGAACTTCGAGATCGTCGTGCCACTCTACTCGCGCTTGATGGCGCGCGGCGCCGGCGAGAACGTCAAGGGCATCTTCGGCTCCACGAACTGGCACTGGTCGCTGCCTGATGACGGGTCGAAGGCCTTCGTGCGGTCGTTCGGCACCAAGTACGGCTTCCCGCCGAGCCAGGCTGCCCACACCTGCTACGTCCAAACCTTGCTCTACGCGGATGCCGTGAACAGGGCCGGAAGCTTCAACCCCTGCGCCGTCGTCGAAGCCCTCGAAGGCTTTGAGTTCGACGGACTTGGCAACGGTCCGACGCTCTACCGTGCCGACGACCACCAGTGCTTCAAGGACGTGCTCGTCGTGCAGGGGAAGGAGAACCCGACCTCCGATTTCGACATTCTCGAGGTCGTGGAAGTCACGCCGCGCGCGCAGGTCGAGTATCCTGCCGACCACCCGATGTTCGGCGGTTCCGAGGCCAGCCTCGGCAGCTGCAACCCCGGCGCGTAATCCATGAAGCCTGCGAGGGCGCCCCACGGCGCCCTTGCGACATCTTTGACGGTGACAAGAAACTGCGCCTCCCCTACCAAGGGGCGCGCAACTCTCAAGTCGGACAACCGGGAGACAGAACAGTGGACGCCTTACTCCTGCAAATCCTGAACGGACTCGACAAGGGATCGGCATACGCGCTGATTGCGCTCGGACTGACGCTCATCTTCGGCACGCTCGGCGTCGTCAACTTCGCGCATGGTGCCCTCTTCATGATCGGCGCGTTCTGCGCAGTGTTCGTCCAGGGCCTGCTGAACCTGAGCTACGAGACCATTGACGAGACGCAGAAGGACTTTCTCGGGAACCCGCTGAAGGTCAAGACACCCTACCTGGAGAACTGGTTCGGTCCCGAAACCGGAGGGGCGATCATAGACTGGTCGGTGCCATTGGCCATCCTGTTCGCCATTCCCGTCATGATCGCCGTCGGCGTCATCATGGAGCGCGGCCTGATCAAGCACTTCTACAAGCGGCCTCATGCCGACCAGATCCTGGTGACCTTCGGCCTGGCGATCGTCCTGCAGGAAGTCATCAAGTACTTCTACGGCGCCAACCCGATCCCGACCCCGGCCCCGTCCTCGCTGACGGGCGCGTTCGACTTCGGCGTGCTGCTGGGCTTCGACCCGAACGCCATCATCTATCCCTACTGGAGGATGATCTATTTCGCGTTCGCGATTGGGATCATCGGCGCCGTCTTCGCCTTCCTGCAGTTCACCACCTTCGGAATGGTGGTGCGCGCGGGCATGGCGGACCGCGAAACCGTGAGCATGCTCGGAATAAACATCGACAAGCGCTTCACCATGATGTTCGGCATCGCAGCCGCGGTCGCAGGGCTTGCCGGCGTGATGTACACCCCGATCAACCCGCCGAACTACCACATGGGCATGGATTTCCTGGTCCTCAGCTTCGTCGTGGTGGTCGTGGGTGGCATGGGTTCGCTTCCGGGCGCCGTCCTCGCCGGGTTCCTGCTCGGCATCCTGGAGAGCTTCGCCTCGACGACCTGGGCCACGACGACCATCCCGGGCATCAACCAGGTCATCATCTACGTGGTCGCGATCATCGTGCTCCTGACCCGCCCGCGCGGGCTCATGGGCCGCAAAGGCGTGATGGAGGAATAATGACATGCTGGGTCTCAACAAGAACGACACGACGCTGTTCGTGGTCATCATCATCCTCACGATCCTGGCGCCGTTCCTGCTCAACCCGTTTCCGACCGAGAGCACGCTGGCGCAGTTCAACGCGGGCTATCCGGACCTGATGGAGAAGTTCGTCGTATTCGGCATCTTCGCCATCGGGTTCAACATCCTGTTCGGCCTGACCGGCTACCTTTCCTTCGGCCACGCGGCATTCCTCGGTGTCGGGTCGTACTCCGCGGTGTGGATCTACAAGCTCTTCACCTACAACGTGCTGCCGGCGCTGGTCCTCGCCGTGATCGTCTCGGGCATCTTCGCGATCCTGATCGGCTTCATTTCGCTCCGGCGCTCCGGGATCTACTTCTCGATCCTGACGCTGGCCTTTGCGCAGATGAGCTTCGCGCTTGCCTACTCCGTGCTGTCGAACCCGAAGTTCAACCTGACGAACGGGGAAACCGGGCTCCAGATCTACGCGAACGACCTGCAGCTCTTCCATCGCGAGGGCCTGCCGAACTTCCCGCACATCTTCGGGCTGTCCATGGGCTCGACCTACAAGCTCGGGGTCGGACCTTGGGAGTTCCAGTTCAACGTGGCCTACTATTTCTGCGCGATCATGATGATCCTCTCGTTCTACTTCGCGGTCAGGCTCTTCCGGTCACCGTTCGGGATGATGCTGCGCGCGATCAAGTCGAACCAGCAGCGGCTGAACTACACCGGCCTCAATTCGCGCCCCTACATGCTTGCGGCCTTCGTGATCTCGGGCATGTATGCCGGCCTGGCCGGCGGCCTTCTCGCGGTGACCGATCCCCTGGCCGGCGCCGAGAGGATGCAGTGGACCGCGAGCGGCGAAGTCGTGCTGATGACCATTCTCGGAGGCGCCGGGACGCTGATCGGCCCTGTTCTCGGGGCGGGATTCATCAAGTATTTCGAGAACATCTTCTCGAAGATCAACGACCAGGTACTCCACCAGTGGTTCACGTTCCTTCCGGACGGCCTGGAGGACTTCCTCGTCGCCATCGTCCACCCGTTCATCGGCAAGGGCTGGCACCTGACGCTGGGCATACTCTTCATGCTCGTGGTCATTTTCCTTCCCGGCGGACTGGTCGAGGGCGGGCAGCGCATCGCGCGCGTCGCGCGCCGCCTGATGAACCGTGACAAGGCTGCCGAAGCGACCAACGTCTCAGCGGAATGAGGATTTACGAAAATGGCAATTCTTGAAGTCAAGGGGGTCAACAAGCGCTTTGGCGGCCTCGCCGCGCTGTCGGACGTCGACCTCTCCGTGCAGGAAAACACCGTCCATGCCATCATCGGCCCGAATGGGGCAGGAAAGTCGACATTGCTCAACTGCCTCGTGGGCAAGCTCATGCCGGATTCCGGATCGGTCATGTTCGACGGCCGGTCGGTTCTTGGACTCAAGCCGCACGAGATCAACCAGATGGGCATCAGCCGCGTGTTCCAGACGCCCGAGATCTTCGGCGATCTCACGGTCCTGGAGAACATCATGATCCCGTGTTTCGCCAAGCGTGACGGGGCGTTCCGGATGCATGCCTTCGAGCAGTTCGTCCACGAGTCGGAACTCATCGAGAAGTCCGACGCGATCCTCGCGGATGTCAGCATGGCGGAACAGCGGGATGCGCACGCCGCCTCGCTCAGCCGAGGCGACAAGCGCAGGCTGGAAATGGCGATGTGCCTGGTGCAGGAGCCGCGGCTCCTGTTGCTCGACGAGCCGACGGCCGGCATGGCCCGCGCGGACACCAACAACACGATCGACCTCCTCAAGGAGATCAACGGCAAGCGTGACATCACCATGGTGATCATCGAGCACGACATGCACGTCGTGTTCAGCCTTGCTGAGCGAATCACGGTCCTGGCGCAGGGCACGCCGCTGGTCGAGGACACGCCGGACAACATCAAGGGCAACCCGAAGGTTCAGGAAGCCTATCTGGGAGAGAGCCAGAACTAGGGGCAGCAGCTTCTGTCGCCATTGCCGCCCAAGACACGCCAAACCCGCCCAGGAGGGAGACGAAAATGCCCGAAGATCAAGCCTTCAACAAGCACGCCAACCAGGCATCGACGGCGCCGGCCTACCTGAGCGTCTGGAACATCGAGAGCTTCTACGGCGAAAGCTACATCGTCCAGGACGTGACGTTCAACGTACATGAAGGCGAGATCCTGGCCCTCCTGGGACGCAACGGCGCCGGCAAGACTTCGACGCTGCGCACGATCGCGCGTATGGACAACCCGGAGCTGCGCCATGGCGAGATCTGGCTGGACCACAAGCCGCTTCACTTCGCGGCGAGCCACGAGGCGGCCCAGAGCGGAATCGCGCTCGTTCCCGAAGACCGCAGGATCATTCCCGGCCTGAGCGTGGAGCAGAACCTGAAGCTTGCCCAGATCGCCCCGCCGATCGGCTGGTCGCTTGAGAGGATCTACGAGCTCTTTCCGCGGCTCGGCGAGCGGCGCAACCAGGACGGCTCCACTCTTTCCGGCGGCGAGCAGCAGATGCTTTCCATCGCCCGCGCGCTGGCCCGGGACATCAAGGTGCTGCTGCTGGACGAACCTTATGAAGGCCTGGCTCCCGTCATTGTCCAGGAGATCGCGAAGACGCTGAACGTGATCCGCGACCAGGGCATCACGACCATCATCGTGGAGCAGAACGCGGTTGCAGCTCTCAAGCTTGCCGACCGGGCGGTAATCCTTGACACTGGCAGGGTCGTCTATGACGACAGCGCGCAGCGGGTCCTGAACGACGAAGCGATTCGCGCAAAATACCTGGCGATCTGACCGAAGCGCGGAACCCAGACGCAAGAACGGAGGAAGAGGATATGCTCAAGCAGCGTGACGGGATGTACTGGCCGGATGCGGAAATGGCTGCCGCCGCCCACGCTGGCAAGGGGACATACGAGGCGATGTACAGCGCATCGATCGAAGACCCCGAAGCGTTCTGGGCCGAGCACGGAATGCGCCTGGACTGGATCAAGCCCTACTCCAAGGTCAAGAACACCTCGTTCGCGCCAGGCCAGATCGACATTCGCTGGTTCGAGGACGGAACGCTCAACGTCGCGGCCAACTGCATCGACCGGCACCTCGCGGAGCGCGGCGACCAGACCGCGATCATCTGGGAGCCTGATGACCCGGAGGCGCCCTCCCTCTTCATCACCTATCGCGAGCTGCACGGGGAAGTCTGCCGCTTCGCGAACGTCCTGAAGAATCTTGGTGTCTCAAGGGGTGACCGGGTCGTGCTGTACATGCCGATGATCCCCGAAGCGGCCTATGCCATGCTGGCATGCGCGCGGATCGGGGCGATCCACTCGGTCGTGTTCGGCGGGTTTTCTCCCGATGCCTTGGCGGCACGCGTGAACCAGTGCGAAGCGGGCGTGATCGTGACCGCCGACGAGGCGCCGCGTGGCGGACGGAACACGCCGCTGAAAGCCAATGCGGACAAGGCGTTCGAGAAGATCGAGATCGATGCCAGGATGCTGGTGGTCCGCCGCACGGGTGGCGACATCGCCATGCAGGACGGGCGCGACCATTGGCTGCACGAACTTGCGGCAGACGTTTCCGACGACTGTCCGCCAGAGGAGATGAATGCCGAGGATCCGCTGTTCATCCTGTATACGTCCGGCTCCACAGGTGCCCCGAAAGGCGTCGTGCACTGCACGGGCGGCTACCTGCTCTATGCCTCGATGACCCACCAGTACGTCTTCGACTATCATGACGGTGACATCTTCTGGTGCACAGCCGACGTGGGTTGGGTCACTGGCCACAGCTACATTGTCTACGGACCTCTGGCGAACGGCGCGACAACGCTGATGTTCGAGGGAGTCCCGACGTATCCTGACGCGGGACGCTTCTGGGCGGCCTGCGAGAAGCACAAGGTCACCCAGTTCTACACTGCGCCCACCGCCATCCGTGCGCTGATGGGCAAGGGAACCGAGTTCGTGGAGAATCACGACCTTTCTGCGCTCAAGGTGCTCGGAACGGTCGGGGAACCCATCAATCCCGAAGCCTGGGACTGGTACCACAAGGTCGTTGGCAAGGAGAGCGTCCCCATCGTTGACACGTGGTGGCAGACCGAGACCGGCGGCCACATGCTGACGCCGCTGCCCGGCGCCACCGCAACCAAGCCCGGCTCTGCCACCCTGCCCTTCTTCGGCGTGCAACCTGTGATCCTTGAACCGCAGTCCGGCGAGGAGATCGACAGCGTGGAAGCGGAAGGCGTGCTTTGCATCAAGGACAGCTGGCCGGGCCAGATGCGCACCGTCTGGGGTGACCACGAGCGCTTCGAGAAGACGTATTTCTCGGACTACAGGAACCACTACTTCTCCGGGGACGGCTGCCGCAGGGACGCGGACGGCTACTACTGGATCACGGGGCGCGTCGACGACGTGATCAACGTCTCCGGCCACCGCATGGGCACCGCCGAAGTCGAAAGCGCCCTTGTCGCCCACGCAAAGGTCGCGGAAGCCGCCGTCGTCGGCTATCCGCATGAAATCAAGGGCCAAGGCATCTATGCCTACGTGACGCTCATGGGTGGAGAAGATCCCTCCGAGGAACTGCGCAAGGAGCTTGAGACCTGGGTGCGTTCGGAGATCGGCCCGATTGCCAAACCGGACCTGATACAATGGGCTCCGGGACTCCCGAAGACCCGCTCCGGCAAGATCATGCGCCGGATTCTCAGGAAGATCGCCGAAAACGACTTTGGCGCGCTCGGCGACACGTCGACGCTTGCCGAGCCCGAGGTCGTCGACGACCTGATCGAGAATCGCATGAACAGAGGCTGAGCCGCGGCCTGATCCGCATTGCCCTCGCACCGGCTGGCGCGTCCGCACCGCGCAGGTGTCGAGCCCAGGAAGCTCGCTCCAGCGGAGCGTTCGGCCGGCCCGCCTGCGCGGCTCGGTGCTTCGACCAGCATCCTCCGTCCGGACCTTTGGGGAAGTCACGTCACGTCCAGAGGCGCCCTCTCTGCCGGGCAGTTTGCACTTCCCGCTGCGCGAGGCCCGGCCTATAAGCGTCGCCGTTCATGGAGTCGCCGCTTTGCCGGTGCATGGACTTACGCGAGGAGCAAGCGGACATGCGCAAGGCCAAGGTCAAGCGAAAGACGGCGGAGACCGATGTTTCCGCAGCCGTGAATCTCGATGGGTCCGGCGCGTTCGACAACAGGACCGGCGTCGGGTTCTTCGACCACATGCTCGACCAGCTTGCCCGCCACTCGCTGATTGACATCACGACCCGCGTCTCGGGCGACCTGCACATCGATGACCACCACACGGTCGAGGACACCGGCATTGCCCTTGGCCAGGCGCTTTCGCACTCCCTCGTGGACAAGCGCGGAATCCGCCGCTACGGGAGCTGCCTCCTGCCAATGGACGACGCGCTCGTGCAAAGCGCGCTCGACCTGTCCGGCCGCCCCTACCTGGTGTGGAACGTCGAGATGCCGACCCCGAAGATCGGCAGCTTCGACACGGAACTCGTGCGGGAGTTCTTCCAGGCGCTCAGCACGCATGGTGGCATCTCGCTCCACGTGGACATGCTGCATGGATTGAACAGCCACCACATCGCGGAGGCCGCGTTCAAGTCCGTTGCACGCGCGCTTCGCGATGCGGTCGAAACCGACCCACGCAAGCTTGACGAGATTCCTTCGACGAAGGGCGCCCTCTGAGGCGATGCTGACCGTTCTCATAGACTATGGCGCGGGCAACCTTCATTCCGCGGAAAAGGCGTTTCACCGCATGGCCCTCGAGGCCGATGACGGAAAGGTCCTCGTCACCGCCCAGGCCGAGGAGATCGCCCGCGCCGACCGGATCGTGTTGCCGGGGGACGGCGCGTTTCCGGCGTGCATGCATGCTCTCCGGGAGGAACGCGGCATCTTCGAGGCGTTGGTCGAGGCAGTTGAAGTCAGCGGCCGTCCGTTCCTGGGCATCTGCGTGGGCATGCAGCTCATGGCGCGCAAGGGCCACGAGCACGAGGAAGTGGACGGTTTAGGCTGGATCAACGGCGAGGTCAGAAGGATCGAACCGGAGAACGCGACCCTGAAGGTGCCTCACATGGGCTGGAACGAGCTGGTAGTCGAACGCTCTCACCCCGTTCTAGAAGGCCTCGCGAGCGGCAATCACGCCTATTTCGTCCATTCCTACCAGATGTTGATGACCGACCCTGCCGAGCGGATCGCACGTTGCGACTACGGGGGCGAAGTCACGGCGATCGTGGCGCGCGACACGATGGTCGGCACCCAATTCCATCCAGAGAAGAGCCAGGCCGCAGGATTGCGACTGATTGCCAACTGGCTTGCGTGGCGTCCCTGACGGCAGTTGCACCGATCGGCAATGTGCCCGCCCGCGCCCTTCCCTCTGGGCATCTGCGCACCGCCACACGGTCAACACGCTCAGCCCATTCGTGACTTCAGGCAGAGACGGCGACGTGAGCGGCCGATCCGATCCCGACCGCGATTCAGTCAGCCCATTGCCAAGGTCGCGTGTAGACCCCCAAGGCCTTCGTGACTGCTGCTTCATCCGCCTCTCCCCGCCCGTCCAGCTTGGCCACCAGCCCAAGACGCTTGTCCTCAACCACGTCGGCCACGCGGACTGCATGGCCGTCGGCCTCAAGCGCCGCATTGTACACGCGCCGTATGGCCATCCTTCGCAGATCGGGCTTGAAGATCTTGCCGACGGCGGTCTTTGGAAGTTCGTCGACGATCTCGATGTACTTTGGCAATGCGGCCCGTTCCGAGATCCTGTCCTCGGCGAAGGCGGTCAGCTCGTCGGGCGTGACCGAAGCCCCGGCGACAAGCTCCACGTAGGCGCAAGGCAACTCGCCGGCATGGGCGTCAGGCTGCCCGATGGCACCCGCAAGGGCGACTCCTTCATGGCCGGCCAGCGCCTCCTCGATGACTGCGGGATCGATGTTGTGGCCGCCACGTATGATCAGGTCCTTGGAACGTCCCGTGATCCAGATGTAGCCGTCGCCGTCGACACGGCCGAGATCGCCGGTGCGCAGGTAGCGTTCGAAATGGTAGAGATCCGCGTTCTTCTCCGCCTCCGTGTAGGTGCTGCCCGCAACGACCCCGGGATTCGAGACGCAGATCTCGCCCACCTCGTCGACGGCGCATTCCTCGGGTCCGTCGTCCGTGGCCTTCAGGATCTTCACGTCCGTGTAGGGGAACGGGATGCCCACGGACCCCACCTTCTTGACTCCGCCGATCGGGTTGCACGAAACAAGACAGGTTGCCTCGGTCAGGCCATAGCCCTCGATCACCTCCACGCCGCACGCTGATTCGAACTTCCTGTAGAGTTCGATCGGCAGTGGAGCGGAACCCGAAAACGCGGTTTTCACGGACGAAATGTCCGCGTTCACCGGTCGCTGCATCAGCGCCGAGAATGCGGTTGGGACTCCGATGATGAACGTGGCCTGCCACCGCTCCACCAGTTTCCAGAAGTTGTCGAAGACCCCGTCCCCCCGATAGCCCGCCGGCGTCGGGAACACGACATGCGCTCCCGAGCAGATCGCCGACATCAAGATCGGATCGACCGCAAAGACATGGAACAGCGGCAACGGACACATGATGACGCTGTCCGCATCGAACAGGATCGAACCGCCCAGCCAACCGTTGTAGACCATGCCGTCATAGCGATGCTGCGCGACTTTTGGCATGCCGGTCGTTCCACCGGTGTGAAAGTATGCGGCCACCCGGTCCTGCTCGGGCGGCGCAAAGTCAAGTGTCCTGTTCTGACGACCGACCTCTGCATTGAAGTCCAGAACTCGTGCCTTGTGCAGCGTGGGATTGCGGGGGCGCAACAGAGGCACGATCCATGACTTTGGTGGCGTCAGGTAGCGATGGAGGTCGACCTCAAGCACCGTTTCGACATCCGGCGCCTGTGCGACGGCTGCGGCAACCTTCTGCGGCACATCCGTCTTGGGAAACGCTTTCAGCGTGACGACAACGGTTGCGCCGGTCTCGCGCAGAAGGGCGGCAATCTGCTCGGTTTCGAGCAGCGGATTGATCGGATTCACGATGCCGGCCGTCATGCCTCCGAGGAGCGCAACCGCGGTCTCGGTCGCATTGGGCAGGACATAGGCGACGACATCGCTTTCCCCGATGCCCAGTTCGCGGAACATGTTGGCCGCCTGAGTCGTCCGGTCCAGCAACTCGCGCCAGGTAAGCGTTTCCGCCGGATCCTTTGGCCCGGACAGCAACTGGTAGGAAATCGCGCTTCCGTCGCCGTGGGCGGCAGCCGTGGCCGCCAGGGCGCCATAGACGGATTTCGGGACGTCCCGTGCATCCCAGCCCATCTCCGCTTCGATTGCATTGCGATCTTCGACGCTTGTGAATTCCATGCTCACCTCCCCGTCAGCCAAGGAAACCTTCGCCCGAATCCCGATTTCTGGCAAGATCGGATGGCCTGACGGTCGGATGCCATCCACCATCAGGCGAAATCGCCGCCCTCCGTGAACTGAAGCCGGGCCAGGCGAGCATAAAGCCCGCCCTCCGCGACAAGGCTGTCATGCGTCCCAGTCGCCACGATCTTCCCGTCGTCGAAAACAAGGATGCGGTCCGCTTTCTTGACCGTCGCGAGACGGTGCGCGATCACGAGCGTCGTGCGGTCCTCGGCCAGCCGGTCCACCGCCGCCTGCACTGCTCGTTCGCTCTCGGCATCAAGGGCGCTTGTGGCCTCGTCGAGCAGCAGGATCGGCGCATCGCGCAGGATCGCCCTGGCAATGGCGATTCTCTGCCTTTGGCCGCCGGACAGCATCACGCCTCGTTCCCCCACTTGCGTTGAATAGCCGTCGGGAAGCGAGATCAGGAACTCGTGCGCGGCAGCTGCACGGGCGGCCTCCTGGATCTCGTCATCCGTAGCGTCAAGCCGGCCAAAGCGAATGTTGTCGTGCGCGGACGCGGCAAAGATCACGGGCTCCTGTGGCACGAGGGCGATATGGCGGCGAAAGTCAGCCCGTTTGATCGTTCGCAAGTCCCGCCCGTCCACGCGAATCGTGCCGGCAGCCGGGTCGTAGAAGCGCAGGAGAAGCTGTACCACCGTCGACTTGCCCGCCCCGGACGGACCAACGAGGGCCACGGTCTCTCCTGGCCGAACGGCCAGCGAGACATCATTCAATGCGGCCATTCCCGGTCTCGACGGATAGGAGAAACGCACGCCCTCGAAGGCGATTTTGCCCTTGACCGGAGTCTTGACAGGGGGTGCATCGACCGGGTCGCTCATGCCGTCGTCGGCATTCAGGAGCTCGACCAGCCGCTCGGTCGCACCGGCTGCTCTCATCAGTTCGCCCCAGATTTCGCTCAGGGCTCCGATGGAACCAGCCACCATTACCGAATAGATGACGAACTGCACGAGTTCACCTACGGTCATCGCCTCCATGCGGACATCCCGCGCGCCGACCCAGAGTACGCCGACGATGCCGGAGAAGATCAGCGCGATCACGATCACCGTCATCAAGGCACGCGTTGCGATCCGACTCCGGGCCGATCGAAACGACCGCTCGGTCACTTCGGAAAACGCTCTCCGGCTTTCGGTCTCGTGCGTGAACGCCTGCACGGCCTGGACGGACAGGAGAGACTCGGATGCGTTTCCCGACGACGCCGCGATCCAGTCCTGGTTTTCGCGGCTGAGCGTGCGCAACCGCCGACCGAGCACGACGATCGGAACGACGATGATGGGCACCAGGAGCAGGACGAGGCCGGCCAGTTTCGGAGATGTCACGAAGAGCAGCGCCAGCCCGCCCGCGAGGACGAGCGCGTTCCTGAGCGCGACCGAAACCGACGAGCCGATGACTGAGAGGATCAGGGTCGTGTCCGTCGTCAGCCGGGACAGGACCTCGCCGGTCATGATCCGCTCGTAGAATGCGGGGCTCATTCCGATCATGCGGTCGAAGACCGCGATCCGGATGTCGGCCACCACGCGCTCGCCCAGCCAGGTGACGAGGTAGTAACGAAGCCCGGTCCCGAGAGCGAGCAGGAGCGCGAGCCCCAGGGCAGCCGTGAAGTAGTCGTCGAGCAGTTTGGCGGCGGAGGTTTCGAACCCGTCGACAACACGCCGGACGGCGATCGGAAGCATCAGCGAGACAACGGCCGTCAGCACCAGCGCAACGGACGCGACTGCAACCATTCCGCGATAATGTCGGACAAAGGGCCAGAGCGCCCGCAGCGCCCGGACATTCCGGGACTTGGCTCGGTCGTGCCCAGAAATGTCCGTCATCCGGCTCCCCCTTCGACCATACCACACTCAAGCCTTGAGGTCGTCACAAGACGCCGAAGTTCGACCGGAGCGGGCTGGAGCGGGTAGCGGGAATCGAACCCGCACCAAGAGCTTGGAAGGCTCGTGTGATACCATTTCACCATACCCGCCCGGGTGGCCTCGTGCTTATGCCACGGGGTTTGGGGCGTCAAGCGCCGGGGCAGCATCACACTTGATGACACCGGAAGCCACTGCCGACTTGCGCCGAGAATGGTCGTTGGAAGGCCGCCCTGCCGCTCAAGTGACCTCGAAGAATCCAAAAGGACTTCCCGCTGGATCGACTCCGGCCCGATGCGCGCTTGGATTGGATGCATCCGAGGGTCCTTGGGCAGATTTGCGACGGAATGTTCGTCTGCATGCGTATAGGATTGGAATCTGCCAAGTCGAATGCCATCGAGGGAATTGAGACACATGCGCACCTTGCCGAACCTGACGCTTGCTACGGCGACATTGATTGTCGCTGCAACCGCGGCCAACGCCGCTCCACCTGAACTCCGGACTCCAGCGCCGGTCATTCACCTTGCAGACAATCTGGACGAGGCTGATGGCCTTGGATGGTGTATCGACACGATCGGTCGCGGTTTGTCGGATCGACTGCATGCCCACTCGTGCAAACCTCAGGGCGGAGACGTGCAGTTTCGGTTTGTCGAGACCACCGGCCAAATCGCATCGGTCGCCTACGAAGGCAAATGCATGGCATACCTGCATCCGGACGATCCGTCTGAGCCGCTCGGGTTGATTGATTGCGATGCGACTGCAGGTGCACAGAAGTTCGTCCATGCTCCTGAAACCATGACAATCCACCCATCGCTTGACGACACGAAGTGCCTGGGTGTCGGCGCCCACAGTCGCTCTGCCGGCCCCTTCATGGCTCGCGACCTCGGATTCGCTGCATGTTCGGAAGCGGATGCGCGGCTTCAGCAATGGAAGATCATGCAGTGACCCTAGCGCTCTCCCGGCGCTCGATGCTGCACGGCTCTGCGGCGCTTGCCGCGACATCCTTGCTGATCGGCGGCTTCAGCACCGTTGCGGTCTCGGACGACCGAGTCGCAAGAAGGTCGAATCTGACGTTGCGGGTACAGGAAGTGAACGGCCGGCCAACCTACAACGGGCTTTCGCCCGGGCCCACGATCGTGGCCGACCCTGGCGACACGATCGACGTGCACTTGATCAACGACCTGCCCGCCTTGCACGACGATTGCGTTGACAACCACAATTCCTTTCACGGGCTCAACACGACCAACCTGCACACTCACGGACTGCATGTCTCTCCGACAACGGATTCTTCAGGTCGGTTCGACGCCGACAACGTTTTCGTCAGAGTGGTGCCGAAGAACCAGGTCGTGCCCTGCGCCGACGTCGTCACGGCGGATGTCAAGACAGTCAGATGGCACGAAAACAGATTCCGTTTCGAAACGGGCGCAGACCATCCGTCGGGAACTTTCTGGTACCATGCTCACAAGCACGGTTCGACATTTCAGCAAGTCGCTGCGGGCCTGTCTGGACCCTTGATCATCCGTGATCGCCCGGGTGCGATGCCCGAGTACATTGCACGGGCCAGCGAGAAGATCCTGATGATCATGAACCAGGGCCTGGTGCTGACCGATCCAAACGGAGGCGGCACCGCTGGCCCCACGATCGCGATGCGCCCTGGCGAAGTGCAGAGATGGAGGATCATAAACGCGCAAGCGGCCGGCAACTCCTTTGCCTACATTCAATCCAACGTGCCGGGGCTGGAGATCTACCAGATCGCCTTCGACGGTCTGACACTGCATCGGCGCATCAAGGTCGATCAGGGAAACGACGACGAACCTTGGCTGAACCCAGCCGCGCTCGCGCCAGGCAACCGGACAGACTTCATTGTGCGCGTTCCGCCTGATGCCAAGGAAAGCTCATTCTCCATTCCCGTCATTCGTGAAGTACGGGAAGCTCTCGGCCTGAGCGGTGCAATCGCGTCCGAAATCAAGATCGACATATCTGGAAGACCGCTGAATTCGGCATGGTCGGACGACGACACGCTGCCAGGTCCGGGGCTGGAACCGTTCGACGACGTGCCGCGATCCCGACGCAAGATCATGTTTTCCCCACAATTCAGGATTGATGGCCAGGCATATGACGGAAGGGTAAAGCACTCCGTCCCACTTGGCGCCAAGGAAGAATGGACGGTCTACAACAACACGGGCGGAGTCCATGCCTTCCACATCCACGTGAATCCGTTCTTCGTGACCCATGTCAACGGTGTTGAACTGGCCAGGGACGATCCGCTGCGTCGCTGGCAGGACACGGTTGGGCTGCCCTACGGAGACGACGGTCCCGGCTCGGTGACATTTCGTACCCAATTCGAGACCTTCACCGGCAAGTTCGTGATCCATTGTCACATCCTGCGCCACGAAGATCTGGGAATGATGCAGATAGTCGAGGTCACCGGGTGATGATTTCCGGCACCAGTAAGCGTTTGCGTACCTGAACCTGCCGCCGATCGAATGCGCAGCCAACTCCCTGGCATTCATCTTCTGCATCGTCGGCCCGCCGGCCTAGAATCTCTTCCAATTCGACGAGCCCGGACATCAGTTTCGGGATCGGGACCGGGGCGCGCAAGAGCTGGATAGTGCCGCACTACGTGGCGATGTCTTGCGACCTTCCGCGCCCTGGAACTCGGATGGAACGCATGTGGCCCTTGCCTTCCGTAGCGTCGCTCCCTTCGCGCGCACGTGAACCGAGTCTCTCTTCGCATTGAGCGTCGGTGTCCGCCAGCAGACCATGCCGGACTGCCATCGCCGCGCCTGGTGGGGCCTGTCGTGGCCGCATCCGGCGGTCAGCGATGATGCGGCACTTGATCGCCACCTGGGCGCGGCAACTTGGGTGCAAGGTCGCGCAAGACGCCGGTGGCGCCGGACTGACCGAAGGTCGTGGTCAGGCTTCGATGTCTTTACAATTGCCTTCGGCGGCAAGTTCCCGTCGACCCGTGGCGCGCGACAACCCCTGGACGGCACAAGGCCGGATTCGTTGGAACGCTCTCCGGGCTCCCTGACCGTGACGCGAAATCGGGAGGCGGCCGGTTGGCATCCTTCCAGCACTCCAGCTAGAGCTAGATCACGTCTGGAAGCTCCGGCTCGCTCCTGCTGTCCGGCAGCGGCAGGCCGGCGACCTTGGCCCACTCAAGGACTGACGAGAACGAAATCTGGAGATGTGATCCAAGCGAGCGTCTCGCCATCTTCTGAAGCGGCCTTGCCACGGGACGGTCGAAACTGACACATTTGGGCCCTTCGCCACTTCCGGCAGCGGGAACTCGCGGCGGCATTTCGCCGAATCCTGATGTCGTGCAGGGATGTTGTCGCCTGACTGCCTTGCAGTTCGTCGCCGCATGGTTCATCCGGCATCGACAAGGCTCGAAGGGAATCTGGCATGCAACCCCTTACATTGCTCGAAGCGCTCGAATTCTCCTATGCCGGCAAGCTGAGAGCGATCTACGATGAGCTCGGCGGCAACAACAGACCGCGGCCCGCACGCAAGGATCAACTGGTCTCGGCAATCAACCGGATCCTCCTGAGCAGGGTCGAGGCCGAGTGGAACAGGCTCACGAAGCACGAGAAACTGGTTGTTCAGGAAGCCGTCCACGATCCGATTGGCCTGCTTGACGTTGACAAGTTCACCGCGAAGCACGGCAAGCCTCCAGGCAAGCGGTTTAGCGTTTCGATGTACAATGACAGCAACACGGCAACCAAGCTCAACCTGTTCCTGCACCTGGGCGACAGGCATGACCCGCGGATCCATATTCCCCGTGATCTCCAGATTGCGTTACGGGACATCGTTCCAGCGCCCGAAAAGGCTGCAGTGCCTTTCCTGACGGAACTTCCTCCAACCGCGGATCTTGTGTCATACCACTATGTTCTCAAGTCTGGACGACATGTGCGGGAGGCGAGGAGCTCTCCGGTGCCGATCAAGTGGCGCAACATGGAGACTACGGCGAAGGCGGGCCTGCATTCGGTGCTGAGCTTGATCGACGAAGGCAAGGTTTCGGTCAGCGCGTCGACGAAACGGCCGTCGGCGGCATCCATGAAACGGATTTCTGGGGCACTAAACGGGGGCGACTTCTACGTGTCGACCGAATGCGAAGCCGATGTCGGACCGATCCAGGCCTTCGCCTGGCCCTTGCTGGTTCAGGCCGGGAAGCTAGCAAGGCAGGACGGACCCCGGCTCGCGCTCACCACCGCGGGGCGCAAGGCATTGTCCACGCCCCCGCACGAGACGATCCAGCTGATCTGGAATCGTTGGATCGACTCGAAGATCATTGACGAGTTCTCCAGGGTTGAGGCGATAAAGGGGCAGACTCGCGGCAAGGGAAAGCGAGCCATGAGAGCGGTGGAATCGCGCCGCGATGCGATCGACCAGGCGCTTGCTCAATGTCCGCCCGGAGGCGTCGTGCCGGTCGACGGCTTCGCCAAGTTCATGGTTGCCGCGGACCTTGGGTTCGAGGTGTCGAGATCTCCGTGGACTCTCTACGTTGGCGACCCTCACTACGGGGGCCTGTACAGCGAGAGCGCCGCAGGCTGGGGCGTGCTCCAGGACAGGTACCTGCTGTGCTTTCTCTTCGAGTATGCTGCGACGCTGGGATTGATCGACGTTGCATTCGTCCCGCCGGCGGGAGCGCGCAGGAAACCTTGGGAACCAACGGGATACTTCGACGGCGCCTTTCTGACTCGATATGACGGCCTGAAGTTCTTTCGGCTGACCGCGCTTGGGGCCTACTGCCTCGGACTGACGGACGCCTACGAACCCGAGACCCCCGAGACAACGACGCCCCTGTCAGTATTCCCGGATCTGCGAATCGTCGTGCGGGGCGGGTGCCTGGACCAGGAAGAAAGGGCGTTCCTGCGCAGCTGTGCAGACGAGGAGGAGGCGGAATCCGTGTGGCGACTCAGCACGGAAAGGATCCTGAAAGCGGTCGAGACGGGTCTGGACACCGGGACCGTCAGGGAATTCCTGTCCGCCCGGGATGAGCAGCCGCTGCCGGAACTGGTCGATGGATTCCTGTCAAGGATCGAGTCTCGCGCACGATCGATTCGACGTGCCGGAACCGGAGTGCTTTTTGAGTGCGACAGCGCGCAAACGGCCGAGACCCTGCTTTCCGACAAGAGAATCGCAAGGTTCAGTTCGCGCACCGGCGCAAAGGGGATCTTTGTCCCGACTTCGTCGGAACAGTTTTTCCGAAGCTCCGCCCGCAAGATGGGGTTCGGATTCGACAACAGATAGCCCGCCGTTCCGCAGTTTCGCAGCCTGGAGCGTCCCCGCACGATTGCTGAGAACCGGCCTCCGGGACGGATTCACGGATCTGGATCCAATCAGGCTGGGGTCTGGCACGCGGCAGGCAGACTTGTCCCGAGCGCGCCGACATGTGCTGCGACCCCGAACGGACGGCCATGCCCGGTTTCTCGATGCATGCGCGCTGTAGGGGCTTTCACGAGTTTCCGCTGCGGGAGGCCCCCGCCTTGCCCGCCTGGCGTCTCGAGTGGCTGTTCGGGAGCCAATCGCGAATGCGTCGGCCTCAAGCGGGACGGCACTCCACGCATGCCGACGTCTTCTCTCGCCGGTGTTTCACGACCCATCCCCGTTTTCCGCCATTTCCGCCCTGGTGATCACCTCGGGCCAGAGGGCGTCAAGCGGGAAGGTGATCGCGTCGAAGGGCGGAAGCGAGACCGGCGCGTCATCGGCAAGAGTCGCCAGCAGCAGCCACTGCCCGTCGCGCAGTTCGAACGCCTCGAGCGTCCGTGCATCGGGGTCGACGAACCAGAGACGCCGCACGCCCTCGCGGGCATAGAGCGCCCTCTTCTCGCTCAGGACGAGCCGCCGGGTGGACGGCGACAAGACTTCGCAGACCCAGTCCTGCGCAGTCGTGAAAAATGCCGCGTCGGGATATTCGGGCATCGTCTCGCGCCGCCAGCCGGCAAGATCCGGGACGACGATATCCTCGGCCAGATGAAGCTCCGGCTCAAAATCGATCCACCAGCCGCCTGGACCGCCATCGCCATAGTTGAACGGTGGGCTGATCTTGGCGCCTATGCCGGAACTTGCCCAGGCATGGCGCGATGCTGGTCTCGGATGAGTGTGGAGGCGCCTCGCGATCACCTCCGCGACCTTGTGGGGTGGTGCGTCGAGCACGTCCTGATAGGTCGCCCGACGGGTCTTCTTGCGCCTAGATCGTGCCACCATTGTCACTGCTCCCGCTGTTGCTCCCGGTTGCCGAGCTACTCGCCTTACCCGAACGAAGCCTACCCGTCACCGCGGCCAAGGTCCACAACGACGCTTCGTCTCCGCATGGTCATTCCAGGCCAAACTCCTTGCCGTCTTGCCTGGAGCATCGGGATGCCACGGACATGCCGCGATTCCGGTCGACCGAAGACCGTAACTGATTGGCTGCAAATTGATGACGTTTTCGCGGACCGCATGCAAGGACGGCCACCCGTGCACGATGACAGCACCGCCTTCGGAATTGAACCCTGATGACGCCGTAGTGGACTGACCTGCGGCAGAAATTCGCGTCCTTCCGCCCAACCAAACATGGCACCGCAGCACTCTCCCGCAATGCTCACCAAATCAGGGGCTGCCATGACCATCAATAAGCCCGGTCTTCGCTCATGCCACTGGCGTTCCTGCGACGCGCCTTGCGACGCATTGGATGCGCGCCACCCGTGAAATCTCCCGAGCGCACTTGCCTCTCGGACGTGCCTGAACCGTGCGGAAAGAACGACTCCGACGATTGGCTCAATCGGGCAACGACGTTCAGACTGCCACGCGTTCGAGGAACTCAACCTCGATGAACGCAATCTCGAAATCGCTGGCGTTCTCCACGTCGTGATGAACGCCCTTCTCCCGGAAATACGGGACCCCGCGGCACAGTTCGGCAACCCTGGTCGCGCCGTCAGGCTCGTGCAGCAGAAGCTTACCGTCCGAGAGAGGCACGACCAGGTAATCGTGCTCGTGAACATGCCAGCCCGTGTTGTCGCCCTTCGCGGGAAAGCGCCATTCGGTCACGCGGGTCCGTCCGTTTTCCACGAGCACCGTGCCGATGGCCGTCCCGTCGCTTGTATCGGGGTTACTCAATTGGGCACACTCGTCGGTGGCGAGGAAGGCGCCAGATCGAAGGGGGCACGCGTGCGGCCAGCGCGATCTTGAGCGCAACTCCGAGCAGAATCGGCCATGGGCCCAACTCGAGCACTGGTTTCTCCCATCCAACTTTCGCCGCTAGCCTGATCCTGCTCCAAGTGCTTACAGATGATCGCCGTGCCGAGCAATTCCCAATGTCGAATTGCGTCCGTGGTTGCCCCGAACCGAGCCCATTGCCTCATGTCAACAATGTGGTACTGAAGGCTCATTCGACCAGACCGCACCATACCGATCATGCACCAAATGACGCCTCAGATGCCTGTAGCCATAGTGGGCTACAGTTACCGCATGCCAGGAGGCATCCGGACCGATGACGACTTCTGGCACCTTCTCAGCAATCGCGAAATCGTCCAGGAGCCGATCACTGACCGCTACGGCAGGGGCTACCAGCCGATCGGCGGCCACTCCGGCCCGAGCCGCTTCGCGAGCCCTTGGGAAGGACTGATCCGCGACGACGGAGAAAAGCTATTCGATCGCGGGCTCTTCGGGATGTCCCAGAACGAAATGACGCTGACGGATCCGCAGGTGCGGATGCTGCTGACCTGCGCCTGGGAGACCTTCGAACATGTCGGGTGGGACCTGCACGGCTTGCGCAACAGCCAGACCGGCATCTTCATAGGCGCCCAGGTGCCGGCGGTGGCAAGCTGGCGCCCGATGCATGGGGCCGGGCCGTTCGACGTGACGACCATAAGCCTTGCGATGCTTGCCAACCGCATTTCCTATCACTTCAACCTGATGGGCCCTTCGATCACCTACTGCTCCGCGTGCTCCGCAAGCCTGACCGCGCTGCACTCGGCAATCAACGCGCTCATGTGCGGCGATTGCCGACAGGCTGTCGTGGGATCCGTAAACTATCTGGGTACTTCAAGGCTAAGCGCCTCGTTCAATGCATTGGGGGTCATAAGCCCCGACGGAAAGTGCCACTCGTTCGATGCCGACGCGAACGGGTACATGCGTGCCGAAGGAGCCTTCACTTTCGCGATCAAGCCGCTCGAGGCGGCTGAGAGAGACGGAGACCAAATCTACGCCGTGGTGCAAGGGACCGCCGTCAATGCAGCAGGCGCCGCCGACGGATCAGGTGGCCTGGCACAGGGGCGATACATCACCGCGCCCACACGGCATGCGCAGGCCGAACTGATGCGCGCGGCCTGCACACGTGCAAACCGGTCGCCCCTGGACTTCGACTACATCGAGGCCCATGCAACCGGCACCGTGGTCGGCGACCGCATCGAGGGAAACGCGATAGCCGAGGCGTTCGGCGGACTCGAACGGGCCACGCCGCTCCGTCTGGCAAGCGTGAAGAGCAACGTGGGGCACATGGAGGCCGCGGCATTCCACTGCGCCCTCCTGAAGGTCCTGATGATGATGGAGAGGCGCACGTTTGCCCCGATCTCCCGGAACTTCCTGGTGCCCAATCCGGAGATCGACTTCGAGGGCTGCAAGATGCAGGTGCAGACTGAGTGCGAGCCCTTCCCCGATCACCCGGTCACGGTCGGCATAAATTCCTTCGGTTTTGGAGGCGCGAACGGGCATTGCGTGGTGCGAGAGTATCGCCCGGCGGAACCTCGGATCTGGTCGGTGCCGTTGGCGCCGGAGGCGGGATTCATGGTCCCGCTGTCTGCACGCACAACCGATGCGCTGACAGAGAGCGCCCGGGAGCTGCGCCGGACGCTCGGCGAACGGGCGGTCGATCTCTATGCCCTGGCCGGCAATCTCAGCCGAAGACGCACCCACTTCGCGACGCGTACCGCATTTGCCGTGCGCAGCCGGGAAACGCTGATCGAGGCGCTAGATTCGTTCGTGGAAGACCCCTCGCCGGTCGCCACGGTGACTGAAGAGGCTCCCCGTCTGCTCATGGTGTTTTCCGGCCAGGGCACGCAATGGGCGGGTTGCGGACGTGATCTCTACCATGCCGATCCCGTGTTTCGGCGTGTTGTCGACGCCATCGAGGAGCAATGGCGCGAGCATTCGGACCACTCACTGCGCGAGGCGTGCTTCTTCGCTCCGCAGGAAAGGCTCGACGAGGTGCAGCTCGCCCAGCCCGTGATCTTCATGCTGCAGTGCGCCCTCGTGGAGTGGTTCAAGACCTGGGGAGTCCATCCGGACTGCGTGGTCGGACACAGTTCAGGCGAAGTGGCGGCGGCCTACGCGAGCGGAGCCCTCTCGCTGGCGGATGCCACCCGCCTGGTGTTCCATCGCGCCAGGCTCCAGCAACGCACAGCCGGCAGCGGGCGCATGCTTGCCGTCGGCCTTGACCGCCCTCGCGTGGAAAGCCTGATTGAGACCTTGCCGACGAAATCCCGATCCGGAAACGGGTTGCCCGCTGGTGTCGAGATTGCCTGCGAGAACGCGCCGGCCAGCACCGTGATCTGCGGCCAGGAAACGGCGTTGCAGCCGATCATGGAGGAACTTGACCGGCGCGACCGGCTGTTTCAGCTGCTGCCGGGGAACATTGCATTTCACTCGAGCGCCATGGACCCGCTCCGTGATGACGCACTGGCGGACCTCTCGTTCCTGAACGAACGCGAGTTCAATGCCGAGGTGCCGTTCGTGTCGTCGGTCACCGGCGCGAAGGTGGAACGGCTGGATGCGGAATACTGGTGGTCGAACATCCGCCGGACCGTTCGGTTCTCCGCCGCCATGGAAACCGTGCGGCGAGACCTTCAGCCGGCCGTTGTGCTGGAGGTCGCGCCGCACGGCGCCCTGCAGCCCATGATCTCGCAGTGCCTGGAGGCCTCCGATCCGATGCCTGCCTGCATCCCGACGCTCATGCGGGATTCGGATGCGTGTCTCGGCGCACTCGAAGCCTTGGGAGCCCTGTTCCGGGCCGGCGTGACGCTGGACTTTGCCGCGCAGTTTCCACGCCCGAAGCCGGCCGCTCACCTGCTGCCCGGGCATCCAAGGGACGACCGGGCAGCGATGGACATCATGTGCGATGACGAAATGTTCGTCCGTCAGGGACAATATTCGCATGGTCCGCTCGTTGGCCACAAAGTGCCCTCCAGCCACATGCTGTTCGAGGCACGGCTTTCGGAGCGAGACTTCCCGTGGATGGCGGACCATCGCGTCCATCATGCAGCCATCATGCCCGCCGCCGGCTACATCGAGCTGATTCTTGAAGCCTTCGACGGTGATCCCGTTCTCATCGAGGTGCTTGAATTCCTCCAGCCCTGCCCGATCCCGAAGGTTCCGGTGCGGCTGCAGACCGCGCTCCATCCGGTCGCCAATGCACCGGACACCTACACGTTCTCCATTTCATCCCGACCCTACGATGTCGACGCCAGGAGCGAGCTGCATTGCCAGGGCAAGGTCCGCCGGACCGACGCCAGCCATCCGGTGAAGGTGCCGATGCGGCTGGAGGAGATAGACAGGAACAGGTTCGCGCCGTCCATCATAGCCGACGACACCGACTTCTACGAACGCCTCGAAGCCGTCCTTAGCGAGACATTCCAGTACGGACCCCACTTCCGGACCATTCGGCGTGTGCTGGTCGACGCCTCGACCCGTGCCTATCTCGTCGACATCGAGATGGATGAGGCCATGTGGACATCCGGCAAGGCGGAGGGCTACGTCTCGTGTCCCCCGCTCTTCGACGGAGGCCTGCAGATCTTCCTGTTCAATCTCCTCAAGTGGGCGGATCTTTTCGCGGTGCCCCGCCGTGCCGAGGACGTGACCTTCCTCAAGCCTCCGAGCGGTCCGCGGATAACCTGCCACGTGACAAAGCCTGACGAGGACTGGCTCGACGTGAACGAAAGGGGGCAGTATTCGGTGCGCCTGGGCGAGCGCTCCGGCGGCAGCATCGGCTTCTACGACCGCGACACCGGCGATCTGGTCGCCTACATCGGCAAGTACACCTACTTCACGTCCAACCCGCGCTGGAACGACGCGTTGGACAGCAAGCACGTGGTCTCCTGGCAGCCAAAGTTCATCCCCGACGGCCCGGCACTGGCGGAATTTCTGCCGCACGGCGAGTTCGGGCCGGCGGACCTGATCGCGGCGATGCAGCGCCCGGCATCGGGAGCGTCCCGTTCTTGCCGTGCGCTTGAGATTGCCGGAGACCGGGAACCGGACAGAACCGCCCTCAAGAACTGTCTGGATGAACTCAACCGCGCGGACGCCCAGACAGAATACTGGCTTGTCAGCGACAGCCAGGAACGGACGAGGGAACATTTCGAAAGTTTTCACTCAAACGACGCGGCGCTGCGTTTCGAATGTCTCGATCTGTCTGATCCGCCGGAACTGGACAGAGGCCTGCTGCGGGCGGGTGCCGCCGAACTTCTCTTCCTGCACCGGGAGGCGCAGGCCTACGGTCCGGAGGACTGGGCGTTTCTGCACCGGCTGACGGTGGCGGGCGGACTGGCGCTGGTGCATCATGAAGAAGGAGACATCATCTCGCCTGGAGCCGGGTGGACCACGGTTCGTTCGGGCCGGCGAAGGACACTGTTGCAGGCACCCAAGTCCTTTGCGGATGCCTTCGAAGTACCGAGGCTCCCCGGCCCCCGATGGGTCTTGGGAGAAGCGAGCAGCCTTGCATCGGACTGGGTGGCTTGTCTCGAGTCCCCCGATACGGTGCATGCCGTGCCCGCGGAGGTCCTGGTCGCCGACGGGCACCACTCGTTCGACGAATGGCCAAATGCGGCTGACCTGCAGGCCATCGACTTTTTTTGCGGCTCGGACCCCGAGGACCCGACCGGTAAACTTGTGACAACCCGTTTCATCGCCTTTGTCCAAGCCCTGGTTTCTCACAGGATCGAGCATGCGGCTTCCCGGTGCCGGCTGACCGTCGTAACCCGGCGCGCGACCCATGACGTGGAGGATCCGCGCGGAAGCTCTTTGTGGGGGGCGGTCCGGAGCATGGCCATTGAGATCGGCGAGGAGGCCAAGATTGACTTCCGCCTGGTGGACCTGGGCGATTCCGGGGATCTGGAGACGCTTGCCTGGCTCGCCCGCCGCGACCTGCGCGAACGCGAGTTGGCAATCCGTGAACAGCGCCTGTGGGTTCCGAGGCTCCTCGGCATCCGCGAGCGGCATGTCCGGGTGCCAGCCGGCACGGAACTGGCGTACCGATTGACCCTCGACAATGCGGGTCAGATTTCCGGCCTGGAAATGAAGTCTTGCGAACTCCCGGAGCCGGGACCACACGATGTGGAGATCGAGGTGAAGGCGGCGGCGCTCAACTTCAGGGATGTCATGGTCACGCTGGGACTGCTGCCGGCACTGGCGTATGAACGCTCGGCGCTCGGCCACGAGATCGGCATGGAGGCAAGCGGGATCGTGCGCCGCACCGGACCGGATGTGAGAAATTGCCGGGTCGGTGACGAAGTGGCCTTCCTGAAGGGCGGGTGCATAGCGAACCGCGTCGTGGTCCGCGATCAGCTGGTATTCGCGAAGCCCGGGCGCCTGAGCATGGAGGAGGCCGCGTCGTCCCTGTCGGTATACGTCACCGCGTACTACGCGCTGAACCATCTGGCCCGGCTGCGCCGCGGCCAACGTGTCTTGATTCACTCGGCCTTGGGTGGTGTGGGACAGGCGGCCATCGCGCTCGCCAGGCACGCAGGGGCGGAGATTTACGCCACTGCCGGCAGCGACGCCAGGCGAAGCCGCCTGCTGGAGATGGGAGTCCAGGGCGTGTTCGACTCCCGTAGCTTCGACTGGCTTGACGGGTTGATGGCGGCGACCGGGGACGAAGGGGTGGACGTGGTGCTGAACTCGCTTGCCGGTCATCACATCGAACTGTGCCTTCAGGCCTTGCGTCCGGGCGGCTGGCACTGCGAGATCGGCAAAATGGACATTTATGCCGACAACGCGCTCGGTCTGCGGCTGCTGCGGAAGAACCTTCGGTTTGCCGCAATCGACGTCGACCGGCTCATGCTCGATGATCCGGCGCTTTCGCGTGAGCTTTGCCAGGCCTGCCTGGATCTCATCAATCAAGGCGAACTGCCCGCGATTCCGGTCACCGAGTTCCCGTACCGGGACTATGCCAAGGCACTTCGACTGATGACCTCCGGCCAGCATCAGGGAAAGCTGGTCCTGAAGGCACCGTCCTGCGGGGACGATCCGGCAATCATGGTCGCCGACGTGAGGCCGCTGCTTGATCCGGAAGCTACCTACCTGGTGACCGGCGGCCTGGGCGGATTCGGGCTAAGGCTGCTGCCCTATCTCGCATTTGCGGGTGCGCGGCACATTACCCTGCTTGACCGCGATCCCGACCGGCAGAGAACCGCCAATTGGATTCGGGAGTCGAGCGCGCTTGTCTACACGGATCTCGATGTCGAATTCGATATCGTCGCGGGCGACGTGGCGGTGGAAGAGGATGTCCGGCGCTGCATCGCGCAGCTGAAGAGACCGCTGAAAGGCGTCTTCCACCTTGCCGGCATCCTGGACGACCGGTTCTTCGATGACATTTCGCCCGAGTCGATGTCCAGGGTCTTCGCCCCGAAGGCCGACGGCGCGCTGCATCTCCACCGGGCCGCTTCCGGCCTGGACTTGGATCACTTTGTCCTGTTCTCGTCCACGGCTTCCACGATCGGCAATCCAGGCCAGGTAAACTACAGTGCGGCCAGCGCCTTTCTGGACGGGCTGGCCGTGGTTCGGCACAGGCAGGGCCTGCCTTGCCTCGCCTTCAACATGGCCGCCGTGGCAGACGCAGGCATGGCGTCGCGCAGCCTCCACGTGCTTCGCATGATGCGGGCAACCGGCATGCCGCCGGTCAGCAGCGACAGCGCAATCGCCAACCTCGACTTCGCGATGCGTTCGATGGCCGACAGGGATCATCTGGTCACCGCAATGTTCACGCGACCGGCCTGGACGGTCGAGCTTCCGGATTACATGCGCACTGGCCGCATGCTGAACAACCAGGATGCCTTCGAAGCCGGGACGGGCAGCGAATGGACAATCGAAAGCGTGTTGGCACAGCTTGCCGCCAAGGTCGCCGAGCTCTGCGGGCACGATGAGGGCGGAGTGGAGGAGCCGCTGTCGAGCTTCGGGCTCACCTCGATCTCTGTCGCCGAGCTCGGGGCATTCATACAGACGCAGTTCAACTACCAGATGAGCGCGCTCGAACTGATGACAACGGCCTCATGCATGTCGATTGCCCGTGGCATCATTCATGGCGGGCAGGATGAACTGCACGATCAGGCCGAGGCGGAAGAGGATGGTGCATTGGTGACTCCATTGGTCGTCACGGGCGAACTCCAACGTGCGCCTTCGGCATTCGCGAGCGCGATCGAAGATCATTTCCCTCGCCAAGGCAGCAATGCACAGGTTACGGTACCTTGTCCTGGATGACGATGACATGCAGCTCGATACGGCCCTGAGACCCCAACGCAGAAGGCGGGCGCCGCCGGCCCCGCCAGGCCTCAGCCAGGCACGCCCGCCGTCACGCCAGGCCCCAGGACTTGAAAACAAGAAGGGCCTGGGTCTCCTTGCCGGGAATTTGAGGAGAACTTTGCCATGACGAACGCCCTTCTGGTCTATCCCCGGCAGCCCCCGACCTACTGGGGATCTGATTTCGCGCTGGACATGGTAGGCGCGAAATCGGCCTTCCCGCCACTGGGACTGCTCACAGTTGCCGCGATGTTTCCGCCCGGGTACGACCTCAGGGTCGTGGACATGAACGTGACCTCGCTGGAGGACGCGGACCTTGCGTGGGCCGACATGGTGTTCACGTCCACAATGATCGTTCAACGGGTGTCTCTCGAGAACGTCATCAAGCGGTGCAACCTGGCCGGAGTTCCGGTCGTGGCGGGCGGTCCGCATCCCACAACGTTTCACGACGAGATTGAAGGCGTGTCGCATTTCGTGCTGGATGAAGTCGAGGAAACCTTTCCGGATTTCCTGCGTGACCTGGCGACTGGCAGTGCAAAGGCCATCTACAGGTCGCCCAGGAAACCGGACGTGACACGAACGCCGGGGCCGCGCTTCGATCTCATTGACATGAACAGCTACTACTCCATGGGCGTGCAATTCTCCCGGGGCTGTCCGTTCGACTGCGAGTTTTGCGACATCATCAAGCTCTACGGCCAGGTTCCGCGGACGAAGTCGCCGGACCAGGTCGTCAAGGAATTCGACAATCTCTATCGGCTCGGGTGGCGGGGCCCGGTCTTCCTGGTTGACGACAATTTCATCGGCAACAAGCGCGAGGCGATGAGATTGCTGCCGGCGATCGCCGCATGGCAGAAGGAAAGAGGCCATCCGTTCACCCTGTCCACCGAGGCAAGCGTCAATCTTGCCCGCATGGACGAGTTGATGGACATCATGATCGAGGCCGGTTTCGACACCGTGTTCCTGGGAATCGAGACGCCCAACCCGAAGGCGCTGCTCAAGACCAAGAAGCCCCAGAACGTCAGCAAGCGTGACGACAACTACCTCTTCAATGCGGTTCGCACGATCCAGGGAAAGGGGATGCAGGTGCAGGGCGGATTCATCCTGGGCCTTGACGGCGATGACGAGGGCGTGTTCGACGCCCAGATCGAGTTCATTATGGAGGCTGGCATTCCCGTGGCGCCAATCTACCTCCTGACAGCTCTCCGGGGAACGGACATGTACGAACGCTTCAAGCGCGAGAACCGGTTGATTGACGTTCCCCTCGGAACCAGCGCCACGACACTCAATTTCAAGACGGAGATGGACAAAGAGACACTGATCGAGGGATACATGCGGGTCACGGCCACCCTCTACGATCCCCCTCTCGAGAACTACCTGGAGCGCTGCCTGACCCTGCTCGAGAACCTGCAGTTCGTCCCGCACCTGTGCAAGCCGAAGAGCAGGAACGCAGTCTTTGCGGATCTAATGGGCGTGCGCAACCGGCTTTCGGCCAAGCAGATTCCCGCCTTCACGAAGTTCATCGCCAAGGTCTCCAAGGAACACCCAAGCATGCTCCCCAAAGCGGTGCGCCTCGCCGGCATGGGCTACCATTTCGAAAAGATCACCCGGCAGCAGAACACGATGCGGGCATTCATGCAGTTCCTGACCGCGGAACTGGACGGGTTCGGCGCGGCGGCGGCTGCGCAGGGCGGGCGGCAGACGGATGAAGCCCGTTGTCGCAAGGAGGAAGCGCTCAGGAGGGCCAAGGCGCGCTACGAGGCGATTCCCGACGAATTTCGCTACGACGGCGACGGGGTCGAGCATGCCCTTGCATCGTTTTGCAGCGAATTGAATGCCCAGCCGGACCGGCGCGTGTCGGCTTAGCGGATCTGAGAACCACGGGGACATCGATCCACTGCGAAAGGCGCGACATGTTGAACGCGACGAACACGTCCCCGGGGGTCCAGCCGCTCGCTGGAACACTGCCACCGCAATGCGGGCGGGACGTCGACACTCTCCGTCGGTTCGTGCACGCGCTTGTCAGCCAGCAGTCGCCGGCGGACCCGGTATCGCCGCCTGACTTTCGGGAGGTGCTGCTGACCGGGGCGACCGGCTTCATCGGCCGTTTCTTCCTGTGCGATCTCCTGCAGCAGGACACGAGATTCGTGGTGCACTGCGTCGTCCGGGCCGATGGTGCCGAGCATGGGCGCAAGCGCATCCGCGACGCCTTGCAGCAGGCCGAAATCTGGGATGAATCCTTCGAATCGCGCATCAAGGTCGTGGTCGGCGACATCTGCCAGCCTCAATTCGGCCTTGCCGTCGAGCAATTCGACCTGCTGTGCCGGCAGGTCGACGCGGTCTACCATCTCGCCGCCGACATCAATCTCACGTCTTCCTATCTCGACATGCGCAAGAACAATACGTTCAGCATACGCAACGTGCTCGAACTGTGCCTGCGAATACGCTTCAAGCACCTGTTCTTCGCTTCCACGATGGGCGTGTTCCCCCAGTATTTCTGCGCATTTGCGCATGAGTTCAAGAACCGGCGCATCGACCACCAGATGCAGCCGGACCTCGCAAACATGAAGAGGACGTTTCCCGTCGGCCTGCTCGGCTACCCGTGGAGCAAGCTGACATCCGAGCAGGTTCTCCTGTACGCGCAGCAGGCCGGCATGCCACTGGCGATCTTTCGGCTGCCGCAAATCAGCCTGTCCAGCTCCGGGTACACCCCTGCACACGATCTGAGCGTGCGGACGTTTGCCGCGGCGGTCGACTGCGAGACACTGCCGGAAGAGTTCACGTTTCGCTCCAGCAACGAAGCGGTCGATTCCCTGAGCAGGATATGTACCGCCATTTCATTGAATCCCGAACGGCGCTTCACCATCTACCATTGCTGCAACCCGGATCTGGAACACTACGATCTGGAACCCGCCGACTTCGGAATCTATTGGCCCGAAGTTCCCTACGAGTCGTTCAAGCGCGCCTGCCAGGCCCGCGGCGAGAGTTCGCCGCTTCACGGCTACTGGGCCGTGTTCGATCACTTGGGGCGGTACTGGTTCAGCAAGAACAAGCCGATGGACAGGCTGCCCATATGTGACCGCGCCATCCGGGAAGACTGTCCGCACCCGATCGAGTGGCCGGGCACGTGGGTCAAGCTCAGGCGCTCCAAGGAATGGATCATGGCGCATCGGGAGGATTGGCCCTACCCGATTGCAAGAAGCCGCCTGGACGCCGACCGCCTTCTTGGCCGGGGCGAGCGCTACGCCCGGGACCGAGGCGTCTCCTTCGACGCTGCTTGTCCCTCCTGGATGCGTGAAGCCATGCGGCGGCTGGTCGGGGCCATGAGTGCGCCCGGCGCCGGGCTGCTGGAAGACAACCTCAGCGACATAGTCTTCGAAATGAGCAGGTTCTTGCGCAACAACGCCGAGCTGGCCCGCGAGCGCCGGCAGCACCCGGAGATCGGAGCTGAGGAGATCGTGCGGCCGGTCTTCATCGTCGGCGTCAACCGCAGCGGCACCACCTTCCTGCACCGCCTGATGTCGCGTGACAGGCGATTCTGGACACTGCGGCTCTACGAGCTTGCGGAGCCGGTCCTCTGGTCGGGCGAATATGCCGTCGTGGCGGGATCGCCCGACGACCCCCGCCGGGCGCGGATGCAGGGAATTCTCGAAGCATCCCAAATGCTCGACGCGATGGAAGGCGTTCACCATTTCGATGCCGACGAACCGGAGGAAGATTTCCCCATCTTCAGGGCGGCCTTTTCGGCATGGGTCTCCGTCGCTCGATTCCACATACCGGAATACGGCCGGTGGATGCATGAGAACGGGTCCCGAAATGCCTACGCCTATCACCGCCGCACCCTCCAGCACTTCACCTGGCAGCGTCGCCAGCGTCATCCCGGGCGCCAGTGCCAGTGGCTGCTCAAGATGCCCTTCCACCTCATGGAGCTCGAAACCCTGATCGAAACCTATCCCGACGCCCTGTTCATCCAGACTCATCGCGATCCCGTCCGGTTCATGGGATCCTGGAACAGCCTGGTGGAACGCGTGCGCTCAATGTCGAGCGAACCACGGTCGCGGCACGATCTCGGCAAGGAGCAACTGGCCTTCATGAGCGGCATGCTCGACAAGGCGGTACAGTTTCGCCGGAGTCATCCGGAACTGGAGGAGCGCTGGGTGGATGTGGACTACCTGGACCTCGTGCGCGACCCGCTTGCACTCGTGCGCGATATCTATGGGCGATTCGGCTGGAGCCCAGAGGAGACGGCAATGAAGTCCATGCTGGATTGGCAACTGAAGCAGGCGGGCAAGCGCAGGGCGGAGACCCGGCACCAGTACGACCTGCAGGATTTCGGGCTAACGCCGAAAATGGTGGACGAGGCATTCGCCTCCTACCTGGACTTCATCACCTCCCGTGGCATTCGGTGATCGCGCATGTTCCCGGAACGCCGTTCCTCCTCCCAACTGAACCATTCGTGTCGCGCATCAAGCGCAGGCCCGGCGGTGTCCGGCGGGCCTGCGGCTCCTTTCAAGTGTTTTGGCCGGCCAGCCCACGGCGACGGCCCCGCGCCAGGCCATGCCCGCCGGTGCCGGTCCGTCGCGAACCCGACGCTGGGACCTGCGGCAGGAAGCGCGAACCCCTCTGCGCGGCCATTTCCGCATTCCCGCGCGCCGGACTGGACGTGGCGCGGAAAGTGGTGCACACATTTTCTCGAGGGATCTTGGGAGACAGGCAAAACGGTCCACGCCGACAATCAAGGACTCGTGCTCTTGCAATGGTCTTTTGGTTGGCAAATTGCGGCAACGGCTGGGACATAGGCGATCACGGACAGGCTGACACATGGCACAACAATCGACGAACCCGGAGAAATCATCTGGCGAAAGGCAATGGCGTGGATATGCTCAAGCTGGCCTGATCGTCCTTATCATCGCAGTCGCATTGTACCTGGCCCAGGCGCCGGAGCGGGCCGAACTTGGACCGGTGGCCGCACCTCGTGACGCGGCGCCGGTGGTGCAAGTGGTTGTTCCGTCGCCGAGGGAACATGCGCACAGGCTTGATCTCACTGGAACGGTCACCCTTGACAGAAAGCTGGCGGTCGTTTCCGAGGTCGAAGGCCGGGTTGTCTGGGTGTCGGCGGACTTCGTCAACGGCGGCAGGATTCCGGCGAACGAGGTGTTTGTCCGGATCGATCCCCGCGAATACGAACTTGAGGTCAGGTCTGCGGAGATGGCGGTCGCGAAGGCCGAGGCGCAAGTGCAGCTCGCACGACGCACCGCAGGTCCCGATACCGCCTTGGCAATTGCTGAGGCCGAAGCCGGTCTCGGACAGGCCGAGGCGGCGCTGGCCCTGGCGAACCTGCAGCTCGAGCGCACCGAAATCAGCCTTTCCTTTGACGCCCGCGTGATGTCCTCGGAACTGGAAGTTGGCGATCTGGTCGGACCGCCTGACGCTGTCGGAAAGCTGTCTTTGCTCGGAATAGTGTACCGCGCCGATGCGCTTCAGGTCCGGGTGCCAATCCGGGTCGAGGATCTTGATTCACTGGATCCTGCAATTGGCCGGCCGGCACAGGTACGCACGGTCCATGGGACATACGAGGCCGGTGTGGCCCGGATTTCTTCGGTAGTTGCCGTTGAGAGCCGTCTCGCACACGTGTTCCTCAAGTTCTCCGACGACATTCCGCAGTCCGAGCTGCCAGTTCCTGGCACCTTTGCGGAGATCACGGTCCGCGGACCGTCGCGCGACGGCGTCTTTGTCCTGCCCGAGGCCGCGGCGAGGGAACAGGACAGCATCTGGATTGTTCAGGATGGCGCACTGCGGGCCCTCAAGCCGGTAACCATCGGCCGCTCGAACGACGGATGGGTCGTCGAGGCGTTCGAGCCTGGCGAAGGAGTGGTGGTCAGCATCCTCGCCGGTGCCAGCGAGGGCCTGAGGGTTTCTCCCGATCCTGCATCGTCCGGGCAATAGGATGCTGCGATCCGCGAATTCGATGATGCCCGAGACCTGTCAAAGAAGTAGGGGGAAATCGTGAAAAAGGGACCAATCTCCTATTTCGCAGGAAACCCGGCGGCCGCTAGTCTGCTGATGATATTCTTGATCCTTGGCGGCATCATTGCCAGTTTCCAGCTCCCTGTCAGACCTCTCCCGGCCATCGACCTGCGCAAGATCGTCGTGACGGTCGAGTCCCCGCAGGCTTCGCCTCGGGAAATGGAGGAAGATGTCAACCGCCGGGTCGAGGAGGCCATCGTCGGGCTTGAGGGCGTAGCGCGCGTGGTCAGCCTCGCAGAGGAAGGGGTGGGCAGAATCGAGGTTGAACTCGATGCATTGGCTGACGTCGACGCGACATTTGACGACGTCAGCGACGCGGTTGACAGCATCGAGAACTTTCCGCCGGCAAATGCCGAGTTGCCACAGGTCGAGATCAAGAGGCTCAACTACGAGGTCATGACCATTGCGGTTTCTTCGGAAGTTCTCTCGGAAGATGCCCTTCGGCTTGCCGCTGAGGATGTCTACAATGCCCTGCTGGCGCTTCCTTCGGTGACCCAGATACGGTTGCGCGGCACCCGAGACCGGGAGATTGCAATCGAGATTGACGAAGAAGGGCTGCGTCGTCACGATCTCACGATTGCCGAACTGGCGAAGGCGGTACGGCGCGAATCACTCAACCTCTCGTTCGGAGAATTGCAGACGGATGCTGGCGATGTCGTGCTCAACGTTCAAGGCAAGAAGCGATACGGGAAGGAGTTCGAGAATATTCCGCTGATTGCGCGAAGCGATGGCACGATGCTCAAGCTTGGCGATGTAGCAACTGTCAGAGATGGATTCGTAAATAACGAGATCCTTTCCGAGGTTGGCGGCATACCGACCGTCTTTCTCCGGATTGAGGTCGCAGAAGGGCAGTCCTTCACAAGAACCGCAGAGGCGATCTATGACTTGCTGGAGCGTTACGAACCTCCAACTGCAGTGGAAGTCTCCATCTGGAACGATGCTGCAGATCCGCTCTCTGACCGGTTCGCGGACATCATTCAGAATGCAGTCATCGGCATCGTCCTTGTCTTCGTCTGCCTCATCCTGGTCTTTGACCTTCGGGTTGCAGTTTGGATCACCGTCGGGATACCTTTGTCCTTTGTCGCTGCGCTCATGTTATTCGGTGTCGCCGACCTGACATTGAACCTGGGAACGATGCTGGCGTTCTTTGCCCTAATCGGCATCGTTGTCGACGACGCGCTTGTTGTCGGTGAGAGCATTGCAACAGAACGGGAAAGTGGCAAAGGCGGATTTGACGCAGCCGTGTCCGGCGCGCGGACCGTAGCGGCACCAGTGACGGTGGGGGTGATCACGACGGTCCTGGCATTCGTGCCGTTTCTCTTCGTGACGGTCGAGAACTACCAGATCATTCAGGTTTTCTTCTATGTTGCATTGTTCGTGCTTGTCATTTCACTGATCGAGGCATTCTGCATCCTGCCTGCCCACCTTTCGCATGACAGGCCTTGGAGCCTTTCGCCATTGCGAAGCGTCAAGGACTGGGTTTGCGAGCGGATTGAAGAGGTTCGGGATATCATCGTCGTGCGAGCCGTGTCCTGGTCGATACGCCATGTTCTTCTGACACTTGCCCTTGCTGCGGCATTTGTTCTTGCCGCGCTCGCCCTGGTTCGGCTTGAAGCCGTCAACGTGATCGTCTTCGACAGGACCGCCAGCATCAGCAAGACGATACATGCTGACCTGCACCTGCCGGTCGGCGCCCCGTTCAGCGCGAGTGCGGGCATCGCGCAAAGATTCGTGGCAGCGGCGGAACTCATCAACGAGCAGCTGGAAGGCACCTCGATTGAGACGATCAGCATAAGGGTTGGCGAACTGAGCGACAGCCCTGCGTCCAGAACAGGTCAGGACCCTGCGATACTGGACAACGTGGCCACGGTTGCCCTCCGGCTGCATGACCGGCCGATAAGGCAGGTATCCCCAGAGTATATCGAGCACGCCTGGCGACAGAATGTTGGACTCACGCCGGAACTGGAGGAGGCTTCCTTCCATACGGCCCGCGTCCGGGGGAAGCCTTCGGTCGCATATGCGTTGGTCCATGACGATCAGGACACCCTGCATCAAGCGGCAAATGAACTGAAGTCCTTCATGAGCCAGATCCCCGGCCTCTACGCGCTGTCGGACAGCCTGTCGCCTGGCAAGCGGCACTTTGAAATAGACTTGACCCCGGTTGCCGAAGCAGCCGGGCTGACGTCGGCGATGATCAGCAAGCAGTTGCGGGCGAGCTTTCATGGCCTGGAAGTCCAGAGAATCCAGCGCGGTCGCGACGAGATTAGGGTCGTGGTTCGATATCCGCCAGAGCGGCGGCGAAGCGTGCGTGATCTGACAGGCGAGTGGATAAACATTCCCGGAGGGCAGGAAATTCCGCTTTCGTCCGCTGCAATCCTGACCGAGCAGCGTGAACCCGCCAAGCTGATGCGAATCGACGGGAGACAGGCAGCCCTTGTCAATGCCCAAGCGGACCTGGCCGCCATTACGCCGGTCCAGGCAAGACGCAAAATTGCCGAGGACATGCTTCCCGGGCTCCTTGCCAAGTATCCCGGCCTGGTCATTTCTCACGATGCCGGCGCCCGGGACGAACGGGAAATGCTGCGCACGCTGGCCGTCATTGTCCCGATCGTGCTGCTCGCGATCTATGCCCTGATTGCGTCCTTCCTTCGCAGCTACTGGAAGCCGTTCGTGATCGTCATCGGCATTCCGATTGCCGCTGCAGGAGCGGTGTTTGGCCATTGGGTGCTCGGATGGCATCTTACCGCGGTGTCGATTTTCGGAATCATCGGTGCTTCCGGAGTCATTGTGAATGACGGGCTGGTGCTTCTGCACCGTTACAGCACGCTCCGGCGCGAAAACGAAATGCTGCCCGCCATCGCCGCAATTTCCGGCGCGGCTCGCGACCGCTTTCGCGCGGTGTTCCTTACTTCGCTTACCACGGTTCTCGGCCTGTCCCCGCTGCTCTATGAACGAAGTGACGAGTTGTTGTTCATCGTTCCGTTCGCCGTCAGCATGCTTGGCGCCCTTGTTGCATCAACCGCGTTTACCCTGTTCGTGCTTCCGGCGGTCTTCATGCTTGTCGAAGGATGGCGGGAGGCCCGGCAAGCTGCATGAACCGCTGTCGAGGCAGGATGCACCCGGGCCAAGACAAGCTGGACGTCCAGCGTTTCAGCAACGCGTTCAGAACACTCCCAAGCGAACAACAGACGGAGTCACAACCAATGGCTGCCTGCGATCATGAGCACTCAGCGTCTTGGATCGGCAGGGTACCGTTGTTGACGATACCCTTGCACGAAGCACTGAAATCCCGCAATGCAACACCTGAACGCGGGCATTTCGTCGTCGATGGCCGGCCAATCGCTCGACACGACCAGCCCTGGACGCATGTTGCGACTTCTGGCCGGGACCCGTCCTGGCCCGTTTGGTAGCCGCCATCGGTCCAGCCGCAGCTGCCGCTACACCGCTTCCTTTCATGCTGTTCCTGCGGGCGCGAATTTGCGTTCCGCTTCTCCCCGAGCGATGCATGCGCAGGACCAAGTGCCACAAGCGACTCAAGAACCATGGGGGATTGACATTTCCACACTTTGGCCTTAGCTAAGACTTAGTCTAAATTGAGGCCGTGATGCAGGCGTCGGTTCATGAGGCAAAGACAAACCTCTCCAAGCTACTGGAAAGGATGAACCGCGGGGAACGCGTGATCATCACGCGCCATGGCATTCCCGTCGCCGAGCTCGTTCCGGCGCGAACCGCATACGTGAAGCTCGGCAGCTTGAAGAACGTCATCGCGCCTCCGCCGGATGAGTTCTTTGAGCCCTTGGGCAAAGATGAACTGCGAGTCTGGGAAGGACGGTGACTTCTTACCTGCTCGACACGAACGCGTTCTTGATGGCGCTGACCGACGACCCCCGGTTGCCAGATCGAGCCCGTGTTCGAATGCGTGAAACCGATCGGCTGGCGGTTTCGGTGATCTCCCTTTGCGAAATCGGACTGAAGGTCAGGTTGGGCAAGTGGCCTGAAATGGCCGCCCACGTGGAGAGCCTGGAGGGGCGTGCCAGCTCCGATGGCTACGATCTGATTCCGCTGACCGCAGCGGCATGCCTGGATGCTTCGATGCTTGACTGGGATCACCATGATCCATTTGACCGCATGATTGCAGCAGTCGCGCGGCAGGAAACCCTGCCGGTGATCTCTTCCGACCAGGCCTTTGACAGAATCGGCATCGAAAGACACTGGACCGCTTGACTGGTGCCGAAGTCGCACGCCCGCCATCTCTGCTGCCTGCGTGGACCAAGACTCTGGACCAGAGCGTCTTGCCATCGCGCAAGGCCCGCACCAGCGTTGCCGCAACGATCAAGAGAGAGAGCAGCGAAGTGACGTCACGCTCACTTTCCGGCGGCGGCAACTCACGGTGTAGTTTCCTGATTTAATCCGATCCAGCTGGCAGGTTTCTTCCCGCATTGTTTCGTGCACGGATTGCCGGATTTCCGGGACAACGTGGGAAGCCGGAACCCGGCTTCTGCCGATCCCCTTTCCCGGCAGAGATCCTTTCCAGGGAGATCTTTCCTGCAGGCCCTTTCCAAGCAGCATCCGGACGGTAGGTTGATCCGGCGAACGAGGAAGGGGGTGGCCCGCGCGAATTGCACTTCGCCGGGCCGTGGACGGGCAACTGCAAATCCGATACGAAACGAAGCTTTCCGCCGAGGAATACGTTAGCACGGAAGCCTGGCGCGACGCCAGACTGGATGTCTGCCCGAACCATCCCGCCGGCGGCTGCTCCTTCGGCAGCCACGGCACCTACGCGCGGAAGACCCCCGCCGGCGCTCGGGTGCCACGCTGGTACTGCCGGGACTCCAACACCACGTTCAGCATGCTTGCGGACTGCCTGGCGGCGCGGACGCCGGGGACGCTTGACGCGGTCGAGGCGGCCGTGGCCGCGTTCGAGGCCGCGCCGGGCGTGCAGGAGGCGGCGCGGCGGGCCCGCCCGGGCCATCACATCTCCGACCGCGGGGCCGAGCGGCGCTGGATCCTGTGGCGTGCCGAATGCGTCCACCGCCTGCTCGCGATCGTCATCGGGCTGCTCCCGGAGCTGCTCCAGGGCGTGGCGCCGGAGATCGCCGCCTTCCGGGCGCGGCTCGGCACCGGATCCGTGCTGACGGACCTGCGCGGCCTCTGCGCCGCCCACCTCGGGCACCTGCCGCCGCCGGTCGGATTCCGTCCGCCCGGAACCGGCCCCGGTACCGGACGGGATCCGCCAACACTCCGTGCCCCCTGATCCTTGCGCCCCGGGTCCCCCAGACTGGCGGGACAGCAGCAAGGAGAACCGACATGACCACGAATGACGACAGCCGGCGGGACGTCGCGCTCTTCAGGTACGGATTGATCGCGGACCTGCTGGTCCTGCCTGCCGGCAGCGAAGGGATCGCGGCCGGCCTGCGCGAGCGGGCGGCGCGGGATCACGTGATTCCGGGCTCGCGCCGCACCCGCGTCGGCGAGCAGACCATGCGCGACTGGATGCGCCTCTACCGGTCCGGCGGCTTCGACGCGCTCTTCCCGAAGCGGCGGCGCGACGGCGGGAAGTCGCGGCGCCTGACGGCCGACGCCGCCGAGGCGCTGATCGCGGTGAAGCGGGAGGACCCCGCGCTCAGCGTCCGCGACGCCATCGCCAGGGTCCGGGAGGACGGCGACGTCCCCGAGGACGTGCGCCTGCCGCCCTCGACCGTTCACCGCCTCCTGTCCCGGGAGGGCCTCATGGCGGGCGGCGACGGGTCGCCGCCGCAGGACCGGCGGCGCTTCGAGCACCCGAACGCCGGCGACCTCTGGATGTCGGACGTCATGCACGGCCCGAAGTGCGGCGACGGGCGCGGACGGCGGCGCAAGACGTACCTCCTGGCGTTCATCGACGACTGTACGCGGGCAATCCCGCATGCGGCCTTCGCGTTCGCGGAGACCACCGCCGCCTTCCTGCCCGTGTTCAAGACGGCCGTCCTGAAAAGGGGCTTTCCGGCAAGGCTTTACGTCGATAACGGTGCGAGCTTCCGCTCCCGGCACCTGGCGCTCGCCTGCGCGAAGCTCGGCGTCGTCCTGATCCATGCAAGGCCGTACCACGCCGCCGGGAAGGGAAAGATCGAGAGATGGTTCAGGACCGTCAGGCGCAGCGTCCTGGCGAGGCTCGATGACGGGGACACCCGCGACCTCGAGGCCCTGAACCGCCGGCTCCACGCCTGGATCGAGGGCGAGTACCACATGCGCCCACATCGCGGACTCGGAGGGATGACGCCGCTCGACCGGTGGGCCGCCACCGCCGACGACGTCCGCCATCCCGGCCCCGGGCTCGATCTCGACGACCTTTTCCTGTTCGAGGCGAAGCGCCGGGTCGCGAAGGACCGCACCGTCAGCCTCAAGAGCCGCCTCTACGAGGCCGACCCCGCCCTCGTCGGCGAGACCGTGATCCTGCGCTTCGATCCGGCCAGGCCGGGACGGCCCCTCAAGGTCGTCCATGACGGCCGGGACGCCGGGCTGGCGACGCCCCTGGACGTGCACGCCAACGCCGCCGCCAGGCGCGGCGGTCACAGGGACCGGCCGCCGGCGTCGTCCATCGCGTTCCGCGACCTCGGCAGGAACGGGGAGGACGGGCGATGATCCGGAAGCACTTCGCGTTCACCCGGGAGCCGTTCGCCGACCGGATCGAGGCCGACGAGCTGTTCGAGTTCCGCGCCCACGCCGAGGCCGGCGCCCGGATCCGCCACCTCCTCAAGCTCCGCGGCATCGGCCTGCTCACCGGGGAGGTCGGATGCGGCAAGACCACCGCCTGCCGGCACGTGGTCTCGACGCTGCATTCCGGGCTCTACCGCGTCGGCTACGTCGCGCTGACGACCGGAAGCGTCCTCGACATCTACAACATGATCGCCTGGGCCTTCGGGCTGGAGGTCCAGCGCTCCCGCGCCGCCGCCTACAGCGCCATCCAGGCCGAGGTCTCCCGCCTGGCCCGGGAGGCCCGGGAGACGCCGGTTCTGGTGGTCGACGAGGCCCAGCACCTGCGGCCCGAGATCCTCGAGGAGCTGCGGCTCCTGACCAGCTACGAGATGGATTCCGACAACCGGCTCTGCCTGCTGCTGGTCGGGCTCGGCGAGATCCGCAAGCGGCTCGCCATGGGCGTGTGCGAATCGCTGGCGCAGCGCCTGGTGGTCCACTTCCATCTCGGCGGCCTCGAGCGCGACGAGGTCGAGCCCTACCTGGCGCACCGGCTCAGGCTGGCGGGCGCCGCCGACGTCCCGCTCTTCGCCCCGAACGCCGTCGAGGCGCTGGCGCAGGCGGCGCGGGGCATGCCGCGCCGGGTCAACCGGCTCGCCCACTACGCGCTCTGCGCCGCCGCCGCCGCCGGTCTCCGCCAGGTCGGCATCGAGCATGTACAGAGCGCCGTCGAGGAGATGCACCCGTGAGCCGTCGGGAGCAGCGGGCGCTGGCCGACGCGCTCAGGGCCTTGCCGCTCGAAGCGGTCGCCGCCGCGCTCGGCTACCGCCGGGATCCGCGGGACCGCACGCGCTGGAAGCGGGACGGGTCCGTCCTCAGCGTCACCGGCGAGCGGTTCTACGACCATCTCAGGGGCGTCGGCGGCGGCGGGGCGATCGACCTGGCCATCCATGCCCGCCAGTGCGGCTTCCGCGACGCCCTCCGGTTCCTGTCCGGCCTCGGCCATGCCGGACACGGAACCGCCGCCCCGGTCCGTGAGCGCCCGGCGGAACTGCGGCTCCCGCCGCGCGTCGCGCGCAACTGGCCGGAGGTCCGCGACAGCCTCGTCCGGACCCGCGGCCTCGATCCGGCGCCGCTCGAGGACGGCCACGCCTCCGGCATCGTCTACGCCGACGCTCGCCGGAACGCGGTCTTCGTCGCCCGCGACGCCGCGGGCCGGACAACCGGAGCGGAGATCGTCGGCACCCGCCGCGTGGAAGGCCGGCGCGGCTTCAAGGGCATGGCGACGGGTACCCGCAAGGCACGGGGCGCGTTCTGGCTGGCGGCCAGGGACGGGGTGCCGGCCTCGGCCCTGCTCGTCGAAAGCGCGGTCGACGCGCTCTCCGTGCTGACGCGGCCGCCGCCCGGTCCCGGAAACGATCTCGTCGTCTCCACCGCGGGTGTCTGCACCGCCGTCCCGCAATGGCTGGAGGCCTTCGGTCTCACGCGAATCGACTGTGGCTTCGACGCCGACGGCGCCGGAGACCGGGCTGCGGACGCACTCGCGCATCGCGACATAAGGGTCTGGCGTCTCAGGCCCGAAGGCGGCGCAAAGGACTGGAACGACAGGATCCGGAAGCCGGAAGCAAGGCCCGAGCCGACCTGAAAAGAATCCGGTCCAAACCGGCGGCGGCGCTCAAGCGCCTGCCGCCTTCAAGCTCTTCCCGAAAAAGCGAAAATCGTCACCGTGCAGCATCCAGGCCGCCGGAGAACGAGCCATGCCCGCGGCTCGAACCTGAACCCGGTTCAGATGTCCGGCAATGTCGGAAGAGCGTGGGAAGAAACACCAGAAACCGCACGAAACAATCCGGGAAATCCGCAACGGATCAATCAGAAATCCAACACACGGCAACGGCCAATTGGGCCGGGTCGCCGTTCCGTAGGCGTCCAGTCCCCTTGTTTCGGAGCTGGCCATCGGGGCGGGAAACAGGCCATTGGCATCCTCGTTCGTCCGGAAAGTCAGCTTCGTGCGTTGGCCTTGTCCTGGAGCATCATCCAGTGAATCGCCTGCGTTACGGCCCCGCGGCTTGCCCGCAGCCCCGGCTGACCGGACAGGGGCGGTTTCCTGTTCCCGGATGCCGGCGGCATTCAACGTCTGCGCTCGCTGGAACGGAATTGCCCACTCCATGTCGATCCAGCCGGACACTCGGGAGTCGTGGGAGAGCCGGTTGCGGACGTTTTGCAGTTGCCCGGTTCCCTTCTCGTCGCCGCCATCGTCGAGAGCCGACGGTCGACCGGGCGGTGGAGCGACCGAGAACGATGACGATTCCGACCCTCGTGCGATTGCCAAATTCGACATTCGATTGTCCACGCCTCAGCGGCCCTTGAACAACCAATGTCGAGTTTCGGTGGGGGCCGAGAGGCTATGCCGAACTGATCTGGCGCGACCGCCGGGAGACGGCGAGGAGCCACCACGCACAACCCGCTCCCGTGAGTGCAAGCACCACGACGAATCCCGCCACCGGGGCCTCAGGAAACAGGATGCGGCTCATGAGCCGCCCGGGGGACAGCGTGAACGCCCCGGTGAGCATCAGCGCCAGTATGTAGATTGCCTGCATGCGAGTGCGATGCGCCGCGATCTTGCCGGTGCGCGCGTCGCGCACTCCCAGCCAGAGCTGCCAAAGCGTCAGGAGGCTCAACAAGTGGATCGGACTGAACGGACCCACCATGTGGATGCTGTGGATGAACAGCCCGCTTGCCGCAAGCGCCGCCATGGACAGGACCCAGGCATACCCCGCGCGCCTGTGCCAACGATCGCGGCTACGCCGCGCAAGCGCCATCGGACCCAGCATGATGGCCAGCATGGCGGCCACGACATGCAGCTGGGTCACTGGCCCCGCTGACAGAAAGGGTTGAAGTGTCATGCCAGTCTCCAGATTCGCCAATCGGTGACTTGTTCAATGCGCCAGATTGCGCCACATCCAAGGCAGAGTTCGCAGATGACAGGATCGGTTCGTGGCCGACGGCTTCGCGCAATTCACGCTTCGCAAACTGCGTGCGCATCTGGGCGACTACCGCGTGCAAGCCGTGGTGCTGGGGGTCGGCCTTATGCTGGGCATTTCCGGGCCGTTCGAAACCGGCGAGGTGATGCGGTTCCTTCCCCGGATCGCCTATTGGGTGGGAATCGTGGCCTCGACCTACGTGATCGGCAGCATCATATCGTTGTCACTTCGGCCCCGCCTGGAACACCACCCGCTCTGGTTTCGCGCCGGCCTGATCGGGTTGGCATTGGGCTGCGGGATCAACCTATTCGTGCAGACCGTAAATTCTCTCATCTGGCCGATCTTTGTGGGCGAACAACTCGAAGGACTTGCGAGCCTCGCACTCAGCATCCTGGTGATGTGCCTGGTCATCTCGACCGTTTTCGAACTGGTGGGCCAGGAAGATCGTCCCGCCACCAAGAACGCCTTGCCGCCCCTGCTTGACCGCGTGCCACCCGGCAAGCGCGGGGCGCTAATCGCGCTTTCGGTCGAAGATCACTACACTCGCGTGCATACAACCAAGGGCGAAGAGTTGCTCCTGTTGCGCCTCAGCGACGCGATCCGCGAGACCGCGCCGGTGGACGGCCTGCAGGTGCACCGCTCGCACTGGGTGGCAAGTGACCAGGTGGCGGGCGCGCGCCGCGACGGCGACCGCACGTTCCTGATCCTTCGAGACGGGAAGGAGGTTCCGGTCAGTCGCGCGAACATCCCGGCCGCCCGTGAGGCTGGCCTGCTGCCACGAAATTGACCAGGATGGTGCAGAAGGTCTCCCGGGCGTTGCACTCACTGCCTGGAGGCTGTCCCTGCGTGTCCCGGGACCCCTGCCGCGAGGGTGAACCCTGAGTGCAAGGGCGCAATGCTACTGACTTTCACAATTGGATCGGTCCAGCGGCCTGGATGCAACATGGCCCCTGCTGAGGGACACTGCTCCAGAACACTCGGAATCCTGCTTCGCCTTTGAGCAACGAACGCAACATTTCAGACGTTCACCCTTGAACAATGCAGGAACATGTGGCAAGTCGCGGATCGTGGATGGTGACGGCATCTGTCGAGACGCAGGGCGGTCACGGCGGAATCGACATGACGCGGGATGCAAGGAAGACGCCATGAGCGGACACCTGGAGGACATTGCAGGGTCCGGTTTCCTGTCGATCCCGACACCTACCTCTGCGCCCGCGTGTCCGGCGCCAGGCAGGGGTCATCCCTTGACGCCCGGGAGCGACTCTTGCGCAACAGATATCCCGACGGACACGTTCTCCGTGACGCTGGATCCGGAATCGATCGAAGGCGACGAGGCTTTGTCGCCCTACTGGAACGGGCCTTGCGCGGAGATGCAGTCCAAGTGGTGGCTGCCGCACCGGACCGCGTCGCCCGGCCAGTCCGCCTGCCCGCCAGGGATGCCGTCGAACTTCAGGGAGGAAGCGTCGAGCTTCTGGAAGAGGACGATCATTCCGTCCGGTCCGGCGTCCGCCGCCTCGCTGCGGATCTCGCTTCCGCCCGGGACTCCCGTCACAGCAAGCGTCCTGGTCAAGGCCACGAGGAAGATCAGGGCCTACCCGAAGAACCCGGACCTGCTGCACGAGCTGGTGCGCCAGCAGCGCCGGGCCTACAACCTTGCCGTCGCCTGCTTCCGGGAAGCCGACAAAGGCCTCGTGGACCCGAAGGGGCCGGACCTGAAGCGGACAGCCCTGCGGGCCACGATCCGCGACTTCGTGCGCTCGGAGGCCCACGAGCGCGGCGGCACGTTCCGCTCGGCCGACTGCGACGAGGCGGTCAACGCGGCGTTCAGGGCCCGCGACGCCGTGATCAGGAAGCGGAAGGCGGGTGAGAGGTGCCGTCTTTCCTTCCGCAGCGTCAAGGACATGCGGCAGCGCATTGCCGTGCAGAAGCTCTCGGCCGGCTTCGTCGCGCAGAACTTCGACCTGGCGGAACCCATGCCTGACGAGGCGTGGAGGAAGCTGACAACCATCGTGCTCGAGCGGGGGACCTGGTTCATCTGCGCTCAGTTGCACATTGTCACGGTCGGGCAGGACGAAATCCAAGTCCGCTCCGTCGTGGCCCTCGACCCCGGCGTGCGGACCTTCGTGACCGCATACACGGTGAACCACGCCGCCAGCTACGGCGACGGCTTCTACGCCGAAAAGGTGTTCCCGCTCCTGCTGCAGCTCGACCGCCTGGTCGGGCAGCGCGCGAAGGCGAGGTGCGGGGAATGGAAGCGCCACTTCCAGAAGCGGATCGACAGGCTCGCCATCCGCGTCCGCAACCTCGTCGACGACCTGCACAGGCGGGTGGCCTACGATCTCGTCCAGGCCTTCGACGTGATCCTGCTTCCGTCCTTCGAGACGAAGGAGATGAGCGCGAAGGAGGATCGCAAGATCAGGACGAAGACGGTTCGGTCGATGCTGGGCCTGGCTCATTACCGGTTCAGGCGGAAGCTCGAGTGGATGTGTCGGAAATACGGAAAGCGTCTGGTGATCTGCAACGAAGCGTACACGAGCAGGACACGCTCGTGGGACGGTTTCGTGAACGAGAACCTTGGCGGCGCGAAGACAGTCTCGGACGGCAGCATCGTCGTCGACCGGGACATGAACGGCGCGCGGGGCATCATGCTGCGCGCGCTCTACGGCAACTTGGGCCGTTTTCGGGCGGCGGGCGACGATGTTGCGCTCGTTGCGGAATAAATCAAGTGCAAGCGTTCCAGATCCGGACTTCAACCACGACGACCCTTTCGCCGTTGGCTGCCCGCCAAGCGTGGCCCGGTTGTTCCCGCCACCCTGCGGGGATCAAGCCGCCCTCAAGCCGGGCCTGCCACCATCCACAAGGGGCCTTCGAAGATTTCGCAGTTCAGCCTCTCGAAGACCTGAATCCTCGCCGTCAAACACCGATCCCGGCCGTCAGCCCTCCGTCAATCAAGTAGTCGCCTCCGGTGCAGAACCCCGCACGATCGCTGCAAAGAAACGCAATCAACTCGCTCGTCTCCTCGACAGTCCCGACCCGGCCAACCGGGTGGGCCTTGCCGAAACCGTCAATGACTTCCTCGATCGGACTGCCTTCACCTGCGACAGTCTGCGCCGCAAACTCAAGGAGAGGCGTCCGCACCGAGCCCGGACTTATGGAATTCACGCGGATGCCGTCCTTTGCCGCGTCGACGGCCTGTGCCCTCGTCAACGCGTGAATTCCTCCCTTGCTGGTAGCATAGGCCAGAACCTCGTTCTGGTTGGCGTGGCCCTGGACCGAAGACACATGGACGATCGCCCCGCCGCCCCGTTGCTTCATGAAGGGATAGGCGAAGTGCGAAGTCAGGAAACACGAGGTCAGATTGGTTGCGATGACCTGGTTCCAGTGGTCGACGTCCGTCGACTCCGTCGTTCCGTAGGTTTGGATGGCCGCCGCATTCACGACGACGTCAATCCCTCCGTTGCTACCGACATCAAATATCCATGACCCCAGCTGCGCAGGCCGCGTGACGTCAACTTCGGCCACGGTCACGTCCAGCCCGTCGGCCTCGTTCCATGCCCTTTCGTTATGCGCCGCGTCATTCCCGCAAACGTGCACGGTTGCGCCTTCCCGGGCGAACTTCAGCGCCGCCCCCAGTCCAATGCCGCTTGAGCCCGTGACCACCGCCACCTTGCCGTCGAATTCTCCCATGCCGACTGCCCCTTCCCTACTACTTCGCGTTAGCGGTATCAGGTGCCCGCAACCGGTAGGCACGCGCAGCGTTGCCGCCGAGGATCGCACTCCTTTCGTCCTCGACAAGCCCGGAAAGAAGCTCCCCTGTCACTTCCACCCACCGCTCGTAGGAACTCGCCAACGTGCAGACCGGCCAGTCGCTGCCCCAGACGAGCCGGTATGGTCCGAACGTGTCCAGAAGATGATCCACGTACGGACGCAAGTCATCGACGGTCCAGTCGGCGAGCGCCTCGGTCACAAGGCCGGAAAGCTTGCAAAACGCCGAGGTCTCCGACGCGAGTGCCGCCATGTCCCGGTCCCAGCCATCCATGATCCCGTCTCGGATCAACGGCTTCGAGCCGTGATCAATGACCGTTCGCATTTCCGGGTGGCGCGCCAAGAGCTCGCGCAGTGCCGGCAAGTGCCTCGGCAGGGTCAGGGCGTCGAACGTGAGGTCGGAAGCAACCAAGGTGTCAAACGCGGGGACAAGCCCCTCGCCCAGCATCCAGCCGTCGTCCGCGATGTCCTGGATCATCGGGCGCAGGCCCACCAGGGCCGATTGCCTGGCTAAGCGCGCAATTTCGTCAGGCGCGCGCGGGTCCTCGAAGTCGAGCCAGCCAACGACGCCCCTGATGAAGGGTTCCTCGCGCGCAAGGCCTAGCATGAACTCCGTCTCTGCAACAGTTGGCGCGGCCTGAACGAGAATCGTGCCGTCAATGCCCGCCTCGGCCAGGAGTGGCCTCAGGTCGTCCGGAAGGAAGTCGCGGTAGATCGACGCCAGCTCCGGCGTCAGCCAGCCGTAGTCTCCGCGCGCCAATGACCAGAAGTGCTGATGTGCGTCGATACGGGTCATCCGATCATTCTCCAAGGCACTCCAGCACGGCGCTCAATCTTGGCGGATCGCACCCGGATTCCATGCAATTCAAGGATGCTGCGGCAGTTCCGAACGCCAGCACGGCTTCAACGGATGCCCGATCCAGCCGGTCAAGCGCATCGACCCGCAGTTGCCCGGCGCGAGACAAGGCCGCAAGCAGGCCGGCATGGAAAGTGTCTCCCGCGCCGATGCTGTCCTGAACGTCCGTCTCGCGCGCCGCAACGTCCACCCGACCTCCGGCCCACCAGGCCGACGCGCCCTCGGCTCCTCGGGACACGATCACCAGGCGCGTCAGGCCGTCGAGCAGGCCGTCCACCACTTCCCCCTCCCTTGCTGACGGATGAAGAAACGCGAGATCCTCATCCGACAGGCGGACGATGTGGCTAGCCGTCGAGACCCGGGCAATGCGCCTGCGATAGGCTTCCTCGTCCGGCACCATGCCCGGCCGGCAATTCGGATCCAGGGACACGACCATGCGAGATGATGCCTGCTCGGCCAATTCCACATAGGTGCTTGCGGGAGGGTCGGCGAATAGAGTGAGGGATCCGAAGTGCAATGCTTCGGCCGCAGGCAACGGATTCTTCAAGCCGCTCCAGAGGCGACCTGCCGAAGTTCTGTCATAGAACGCATAGCGCGCTTCACCGTCGGCCAGACTGACAAAGGCCAGAGTGCTGTCATCGTCGCTTCGGCTGACGTTGGCGGTTCCGATTCTCTCCCGGACCATGTGGTCGTGAAGCATGTCACCGAACAGGTCGGTGGAGAGCGCGCCGACAAAGGAGACATCCTGCTCCAGCCGCGCCAAGGCCGTCGCCGCATTCAACACGGCACCACCGGGCCTCGGCACGAACGCGGCCAGACCGTTCACCTGTTCCAAAGGCACAAAGTCGATCAATGCGTCGCCGCCGCAAAGGATCACCGGACATCTCCCTGTTGAACCAATCCCATAGTGAAGCTGTCCCACAAAAGGTCAATCTGCCTCTTGCCTCAATGTTGCCCAGGCGATTAGGTCTCTGGAGTCAAATGGAAAGGCGGGACCTTTGCCAAAGTCAATTCACGTTGATCCGGCCGCGACCAGAAGCTCGACCGAACTCGCGTCGCAACGAATTCCAGTCCATGCCTACGCGCGTCCTCTGGCTGAAGAGCTTCGGGCACGCGGTCCCGACAGCCTGGTCATGGCGCTGCGTCACATGATGGTCATTCGAGCTTTCGAGAGCGGTGTTGCCAGTCTCAAGTCCAAAGGCAGCTACGGCGACCTGACCTATGCCTACAAGGGCCCCGCCCACCTCTCGATCGGGCAGGAAGCGGCAGCGGTCGGTGCGGCCATGGCACTGACACCCGAAGATCACATATTCGGATCGCACCGCTCGCACGGGGAGTTCCTGGCAAAAGGGCTGGCAGCGATCCAAAGGCTGGGCGACAACGCGCTCACCACGATCATGGAAGCACACGGCGGCGGCGCCTTGCTCCGCACCGTGGAGACGCACCTTCCGGACGAGACCGAACACGGCCTCGCCGAGAACTTCCTGCTCATGGGACTCCTCGCCGAGATGTTCATGCGCGAAATCGGCTTCAATGGCGGCATGGGAGGCAGCATGCATGCGTTCTTCACGCCGTTCGGCGCATATCCGAACAATGCCATCGTGGGGGCGTCTGCCGGCATCGCGACCGGAGCCGGGCTCTGGATGAAGTCCGAAGGTCGCGACTGCATCGCGGTCTCGATGGTCGGCGACGGGGCCACGGGCTGCGGCCCGGTATGGGAAGCCCTGAACTTTGCCGGCATGGCGCAATTCGAACGCCTCTGGGACAATGCCGGCTTCCTTCCGGTTCTCTTCTTCTTCACCAACAACTTCTACGCCATGGGCGGACAGACGAACGGCGAAACCATGTCCTGGGACCGGCTCGCACGGATCGGCGCCGGACTGCGCGATGACGCATTTCATGCGGAAACCGTCGACGGCACGAACCCGCTCGCCGTCGCCGATGCCGTTCAGCGCAAGCGCCATGTGCTGCTTGAAGGCAAGGGACCCGCCATTCTCGACGTGGAATGCTACCGGTTTTCCGGGCACTCGACGACGGACGTCAATGCCTACCGCACCAAGGACGAAATCGCGGCCTGGGGCGCAGTTGACCCGATCAGGACCTATCGCGATTCCCTGGTCTCGGGGGGCATTCTCGACACGACAGCGGCGGACACGATCCAGTCCGAGGTGGATGCCCGAATGAACGCGGTGTTCATGGCTGCAGCCGACCCCGAGACCGCCCCGCCTCCCCGTCTCGGAATCGACGGAGCCGGTATCGGACGGAAAATGTTTACGGGCAGCGAGACGCCGTCGGACGGGCCCGCACCTGAACCTCTGTCCGACCCCGAGAAGGTGGCCCGCATCCGGCAGAACGCAAGGAAATCGCGTGGCGGGAGGGACGCCAACGGCGAGCCTCTCTCGCCGTTGAAAGCGATCACCCTCCGCGACGGCCTGTTCGAGGCGATCCTGCACGCCGCGCTGACCGACTCCCGCGTCATCATCTACGGAGAGGAGTGTCGGGAATGGGGCGGCGCGTTCGGCGTCTATCGAGGCCTTGCCGACCTCTTGCCGCACGACCGTGTCTTCAATGCACCGATTTCCGAAGCCGCCATCGTGTCGACGGCCATTGGCGCGGCGATGGAAGGCGGCCGCCCCGTGGTCGAGCTCATGTACGCCGATTTCATCGGGAGAGCGGGAGACGAACTGTTCAACCAGCTCGCGAAATGGCAGGCGATGTCGAACGGATTGCTGAGCGTCCCGGTCGTGGTCAGATGCTCGGTCGGCTCCAAGTATGGTGCGCAGCATTCCCAGGACTGGTCAGGGCTGGCGGCGCATGTTCCGGGTCTCAAGATCATCTACCCCGCCACGCCCCGTGATGCGAAGGGCCTGATGGCCTCGGCTCTGGCGTCGGACGATCCCGTGATCGCCTTCGAGAGCCAGCGGCTCTATGACCAGGTCGAGCTGTTCAAGGACGAAGTGCCAGAGGGGAGCTACAAGATCCCGATCGGTGCACCCGACATCAAGCGTGCCGGCAGCGATGTCACCGTCCTGACCATCGGTCCGACGCTCTATCCCGCGCTTGAGGCAGCGGACTTGCTCGCCGGACGCGGCGTTGCGCTCGAAATCATCGACGCCCGGTCGCTCGTCCCGTTCGACTACGGCCCGGTGCTGGAGTCCGTGACGAAGACCGGACGACTCTTGCTGGTGACCGAAGCCTGCGAACGCGGGAGCTTCGCGATGACCCTGGCCTCCAACGTCACGCGATTCGCCTTCGGCGCGCTGAAGGCTCCGCCCCGAGTGCTTGGAAGCCCGAACTGGATCGTCCCTGGCGCGGATCTGGAACACGGCTACTTCCCGCAACCCTTCGACATCGAGGACGCGATCCTGACAGACCTGATGGGCGTCGCCGGGCATGACCGGAAAGGCAGCCGACGGTGGGATGACCTGGCCCTCGCCAGGTCCGGGCTATAGGAGGGTACGGAATGGCACGCGTAGAGCTCAGGATGCCGGAACTCGGCAACGAGATCACCGAGGCATTGATCGACGCCTTTCTCAAGGACGTCGGCGACGAGGTCTCCGAGGGCGAGGAGATCGTGACCATCACGACGCCGAAGGTCACGATGGACCTTGAAGCTCCAGCGTCAGGCACAGTTCTCGAATTGCTCGTCGAAGAGGATGAAATCGTGGCAGTCGGCACCGTCCTCGCGGTCATCGAGACCTGATGCGCGCGGTCTTCCTGCACGGCTTCGCCGCCGACCGGCTCACCTGGGTTGGCACGACTCCGGCAATTCCAGGCATCGATGCGGTCACGCCCGACCTGCCGGGCCACGGAAAATCCATAAGCGATCTTGGCGACGGCTCGCTTGAAGACTTGGCGTCCCGCCTGATCGCCCGCATCAAGCGCGGTCCGCCAGTCTGGCTGATTGGACACTCGCTCGGAGGCGGGCTCGCGCTCAAGCTCGCTGCAGAGATGCCGGAACTCTTTCGCGGCCTTGTGCTGCTGGCTCCGATCGGACTTGGCCGGCGCTTGGGCATCGTGCCCCTGAAAGAGTATCCCGAATTGAGGGACAAGGATGAAATGCGCCGCTTTCTTGAGCCGCTCGTGGCGAATGAAGGCGTTATCGCGCCAATGGTCGTCGACAACGCGCTCCGGCAGCTGGAGCGAGACGGCGCGCGCGACGCCCTGGCGAAGATTGCAGACCAGCTTCCGACCATAGATGCCGAACTCTGCGCCCTCCTGCCAAGGGTGGCCGAACACGGGCTGGACATCACGGTGATCTGGGGAACGGAGGACAACGTAGCCAGCCCGGATCGGGAAAGGATCGAGAAGCTCGGAACCTTGGTGGAGCTTCCAGGAATTGGCCATATTGCCCATGTCGAAGCGCAGAAGCAGGTGAACACGCTGCTTGCAGACAAGATCGCGGGCGGAACGGGGTGAACCGTCGTGATCCCGTGCGAGCGTTTGCCAAGTTCGCAGAGCTTTCGACCTTGCGCAGCGACCCGACAGTCGTCGTCGATGTGCAAGGCCGGAATGTGCACCGGCGCAAAGGCGACCGCTGCAAGTCCGCGCCAGCGGGATCGGGCACGGGGCCCCAAAATGGGCAAGTGGGACTGTATCGTCGAAGCGGGGCCCCGCGAACCGAGAAGAACGGGCATGGCGGCCGGACCGCTGAACTCGACGGGAGTCGCCACGTTTGCCCGACAGGTCCACGCCTTCGCTGGACGAATGGAAGTCAGCCCTTGACGGCACGGAGAATCGGCAGTTTCAATTGCTCCCACCAAATCTGGGAGAAAACTCAATGAAGAAAGCATCCATCGGGCTTGGAATCGTTTCAGCCCTTGCATTTTCGGCGCCCGCAAGCGCCCAGGACTACAGCGGCGTCACTGTCGAGATCCTGACGCGTCCGGGTCCCGTCATTGCACAGCGTCTCGTCGAACGTGGCGAGGAGTTCACAGCCATGACCGGCGCGGAGATTCGCGTCAACGAGGTCCCGTTTGCTGAACTGTTTCAGAAGATCCTGACGGACTGGGCGACCGGCACGAACTCGATTGACGTCGGCGTCTTCGCGTCCGGCTGGGCGACAGAGCTGGTCGACGCCGGACTGGTCGAGCCGCTCGACGGCTACATCGCGAATGACGACATGATCGACATTGACGACATCGCGCCCTACTTCCGCGAATTCAACCAGAAGATCGGCGGCGAGACCTACCTGATCACCGTCGATGGCGACTTCCAGATGCTCTACTATCGCCGGGACGTCCTCGACGAGATGGGCCTTGAGCCGCCGCGCACCTGGGACGAGTACATGACGGTCGCCGGCGCGATGCACGGCAAGGACCTGAACGGAGACGGCGAGGCCGACTTCGGCTCGTGCATCTTCAAGAAACGGAATGCACAGTCGTACTTTGCCATGGGATCCATTGCTGCAGGATTCGTTCAGACCAAGGGCACGGGAGAGGGCATCTTCTTCCACAACGACACCATGAAGCCCAAGGTCGACAACGAAGCATGGCAGGAGGCATTCCGGGTCTACAAGGCGACCGGCGAATTCGGCCCGCCTGACGAGCTGAACCACGATATCGGCGACACCCGTGGACTGGTCCAGTCGGGCCGGTGCGGACTCGCGATCGACTGGGGCGACATCGGCCCGCTGTCGATCGACCCGTCCGGAGCCGCAATCAAGGACAAGATGGGCGCCGTGATCATGCCCGGCTCGCCCATGGCACTGAACGTGGAAACCGGCAAGCTTGAACAATGCAACGAGACGCTCTGCCCGCATGCGATTGACGGCATCAACTACGCGCCGTTCGCCGCGTTCGGTGGATGGGCAGGCGCGATCAACAAGAACTCGGATGCGAACGTCAAGCAGGCTGCGTACGACTTCCTGTCCTACGTGAACCAGGCCGCGCAGTCGAACGTCGACGTGACCATCGGCTGGACCGGCTACAATCCCTACCGGAACTCGCAGCTCGAAAACACCGAGAACTGGATCAAGGCCGGTTTCAGCCCTGAATTCGCCGAAAACTATCTTGGCGCGATCAAGGACAGCCTGAACCACCCGAACATGGCATCCGACCTCAAGATTCCCGGTGCGCAGCAGTACACCGGCGTGGTCCTCGACCGCGAGCTGGCGCGCTTCCTGGCGGGAGAGATCACGGCAGAGCAGGCAACCAGGAACATTGAGGAAGCCTGGGAGGAGATCACCGAGGACTTTGGCCGCGAGAGCCAGATGACCATCTACAACCTGTCGCTCGGCATCACGAACTGAGTCTTGACCGGTTCGGAAGAATCCGTGCGGCCCGGGACCCCTCGGGCCGCACCATCCATAGGGGGGCGCGAGCGGCTGTCCGACTGGATTGACCGCCATTCGGCGCAGGTCTTCATCTGGCCGGCGGTCATCATGATCCTGGTCTTCTCGATCTTCCCCCTCGTGGCATCTCTCATCATGGCGCTCAGCCGCATCCGGTTCAGGGGCGGCACCTACAATGTCCGCTTCGTCTGGTTCCAGAACTTCGAGAAGCAGCTATTCGGATCCGAACAGTTCCACTTTCTCGGAACATTCAACGGCCTTGGGCTTCTGGGCTGGGCCGTCGGCCTCGCAGTCACGCTCCTGATTGCCTGGCTCGCCGTCAGCTATCTTCGCGGCCCCGTCACGGCGGTCGGGCTGGTCGGTCGCCTTTTCACCTGGGGCCTGAGCCTGGGTCTTGGGTGGCTCTTCGCGGCCACGCTGTTTTCCGGCCATCCGTTCGGCACCCTGGGCACGACGCTGTTCTACGTCTTTGTCGGCTGCGGCCTTCAATTCGTGGTCGGGCTCGCGCTTGCGTTCCTGTGTTCCCTGCCGATTCGAGGAAGGACCTTTTTTCGCGTGGTCTTCTTCATCCCGCTCATGATCACCCCAATCGGGGTCGGGTACGCATTCCGCATGATGGCGGACACGACCAAGGGTCCCTTCTCGCCCGTCTGGCAATGGGCCGGTCTTGGCGATTTCGCCTGGGCGGCCGATGCCTGGGCCGCGCGGTTCTTCATAGTCATCGGAGACAGCTGGCAGTGGATTCCCTTCATTTTCGTCGTGATGCTTGCAGCTCTCGAAAGCGTGCCGCGCGACTATGTCGAGGCGGCGCAAGTTGACGGGGCTACGTCCTGGGAGATCTTCAAGGACATTACCTGGCCTCAGGTCGTGCCCGTTGCCGCAACGGTCCTGCTGATCAGGGTGATCGAGGCATTCAAGATTGTGGATCTGCCCAACATCATGACCGCGGGAGGACCGGGCATCGCGACCGAATCCATGACGCTCCACGCGTTGTTCGCCTGGCGCTCGCTTGATCTGGGCCAGTCGGCAGCCGTCGCGTATCTCCTCCTGTTCGTGACGGTCGTGACCTGCGTATCGTTCTTCAATCTCGTGGTGTTGAGGAGGGTGCGGGCGTGAACAGGAGCGCAATGCAATGGCTCTTTGAGCCGCCTTCCATCCGGGACATGGCGCCGGGAACCAAAGTGATCGTCTACGCGATCCTGACGTTCTGGACGGCGTTCGTGCTGTTCCCGATCTACTGGGTGCTCATCACCTCTTTCAAGAGCGCGATCGACGTCAATTCGGGACCCGTCTACTTGCCGTTCGTCGACTTCCAGCCAAGCCTGCATGCCTGGAAGGAACTGTTCGTCTTCGACTTTTGGGACACGCTCAGCGCCTACGTGAACTCGCTCATCATTGCGCTTTCCGCCACTGCAGCGAGCGTCGCAATCGGATCAATGGCGTCCTATGCGCTGGCCCGTTTCGAGTACCGGCCGAGATTCGGCGTCGTCTTCATGTTCGTCCTTGTCATGATCGGCGCGTTTGTCGCGGTCGGCCGCTACGGCGTCGACTGGCGGCTTTCCTGCGCAGCGGGCGTCGCGGTCTTCTACTTTCTTGCCCGGGCACTTGGACGCCATTTCAAGGCACGCCTCGGAAACGGGGACATCCTTTTCTGGATGATCTCGCAGAGAATCCTGGCGCCGATCGTGGTCGTCGTGCCGATCTACATGATGTTCCAGCAGGTTTCGCTTCTCGACACCCATATCGCGATCATCCTGACCTACACCGTCATCAACCTGCCCATTGTCATCTGGCTGATGTACGATTTCTTCACGTCGATCCCGATCGACCTGGAGGAGTGCGCGCAGCTCGACGGGGCAACCCGGTTCGGTGTCTTCTGGGACATCGTGCTGCCGCTGTCGCGATCCGGCCTCGCCGCAACGACGCTCCTAGTCATGATCCTGAGCTGGAACGAGTACCTTCTCGCGCTCTTCCTCTCGACATCCCGCGCGCAGACCATGCCCATCCTTGTCGCCGCAATGAACGCGGGAGAACGCGGCATCCTCTGGTGGTCGATGTCGGTTGTCATAATCGTCATGATCATCCCGGTCGTGATCCTCGCGATCATCCTGCAGCGCTACATCTCCAAGGGCCTCCTGCTGGGGGCCGTAAAGGGTTAAGGCCATGACAGTCGTCCTTGATGCCGTCTCGAAGTCGTTTGGAAGCGTGAAGGTCCTGCACGAACTCTCGCTCGAGGTTCAGGATGGAGAGTTCCTGGTCCTGCTCGGCGCGTCAGGTTCCGGGAAGTCAACCGCGCTCAGAATGATCGCGGGACTGGAAACCGTGAGCGAGGGGCGCATCTCCATTTCAGGCCAGGACGTAACGGATGCGCTGCCGAAGAACCGCGACGTCGCCATGGTGTTCCAGTCATACGCGCTCTACCCCCACAAGACCGTGGCCGAGAACATCGGCTACCCTCTCAAGATCCGGCGCATGAACCGCACCGAGATCGAGAGCCAGGTTCGCGAGGTGGCGGCGCAGGTCCGCATCGACGAACTGCTCGAACGATACCCTCGCGAGCTCTCCGGCGGGCAACGGCAGCGCGTGGCGCTCGCGCGGGCGATGGTGCGACGCCCGTCCGTCTTCCTGATGGACGAGCCCCTGTCGAATCTCGACGCGAAGCTTCGCGGCCACATGCGCGCGGAACTCAAGCACATGCAGCACGAACTCGGCATCACCACGATCTACGTGACCCACGACCAGGTCGAGGCCATGACGCTTGCGCATCGCGTCGCCCTTCTTGAAGGCGGACGGCTGCAGCAACTGGCCGCGCCAAAGACGATCTACGAAGATCCGGAAAACCTCTTTGTCGCCCAGTTCATCGGCTCGCCACCGATGAACGTGGCCCACGGAAGACTGGATGGAGGAACGTTCGTGATCGGCGGGGACCGGGTCGCAACCGGAGGAACGGAAACGGTGGCAAACGCCGTGATCGGCCTCCGGGCCGAGGATTGCCAGGTCGTGGCCCCGGAAGAAGGCGCGATCCGCGCCAAGCTCTTCGCAAACGAGCTGATCGGGGACCACACTCTCGTCACCGCCAAGATCGGCGAAGACATGGTCTCCATCAAGGCGCCGAAGGAGTTCGAGGCCGGGTTCGACGAGGCCATCGGGATCGCCTTCCAGACAGACAGGCTCTATCTTTTTGACAAGGATACAGGGGCGCGCATCCGGCGCACTTGAACGCCAATGCGTCAGGGTACAGCGTCCTTGAGAAACTTCCCGGAGTGGCACAGATGTCGACCGCAGCAGGATACGATTTCGTCATTGTCGGAGGCGGGTCCGCAGGATGCGTTCTGGCGGCCAGGCTTTCGGCGCTTGAAGACTGCCGTGTCTGCTTGATCGAGGCCGGCGGACGGGACTGGCACCCGTTCTACCATGTTCCGGCCGGCTTCGCAAAAATGACCAAGGGCATCGGAAGCTGGGGCTGGTCGACAGTCCCCCAGACGCATCTGAACGGCAGATCTCTCGTCTACACCCAGGCGAAGGTGATCGGTGGCGGATCCACGATCAACGCGCAGGTCTATACCCGGGGAAACGCGCTCGACTATGACGAGTGGCGTCAGCTTGGCTGCGAAGGATGGGGCTACGAGGACGTCCTGCCATACTTTCGCAAGGCGGAGCGCAACGACACGCATGACGACAGGTATCACGGGACGGAAGGCCCGCTTGGGGTGTCGCGTCCGGCTGCCGCGCTGCCCATATGCGACGCGTTCCTGGAAGCCGCGGAGTCCCTGGGCATTCCCCGCAATCCCGACCTTGCCGGCGAAAGCCAGGAAGGCGTTAGCTACTACCAGCTCACGCAGTCAAATGCCCGCCGTTCATCCGCTGCAATCGCCTACCTGCGCCCCGCTCTGAAGCGTCCGAACCTCGATCTGAAGCTCAATCTCCAGGTCCTGCGACTTGAGACCGACAAGGGTCGTGCGACCGGAGTCGTCGTTGCCGACGGCACGGGAGAACAGGTCATTCACGCAGACACGGAAGTCGTCGTGTCCTCAGGCTCCATTGGTTCGCCAAAGCTGTTGATGCTCTCGGGCATCGGTCCTGCGGATCACCTTCGCTCACACGGCCTGCCGGTTGCCTGCGGTCATTCCGGCGTTGGGTCGAATCTGCAGGATCACCTGGATTTCTGCACGATCGCCGAATGCACCGGCGAGCACACCTATGACAAGTACGCTCGCCCGTTCTGGTCGGCGGTTGCCGGCCTTCGCTACCTGCTCACTCGCAAGGGGCCGGTCGCTTCAAGCCTCTTCGAGACAGGCGGCTTCTGGTACGTCGAGGAAGGAGCGAGATCACCCGACATCCAGTTCCATCTCGGCCTCGGTTCCGGTATCGAGGCCGGGATCGCGCGAATGGAGAAGGACGGCGTCACTCTCAATTCGGCCTACATGCGGCCGCGTTCGCGCGGCACTGTCCGGCTCGCATCGGCAGACCCGTCCGACGCACCGCTCATTGATCCGAACTACTGGTCCGACACGCATGACCGCGACATGGCGGTTCGAGGCCTGAAACTTGCGCAGAAGATCCTCGCGGCAGCGCCCCTCGCACCCTATGTCAGCCGCGAAGTCCTGCCAGGACCGGAAGTCAGGACAGACGAGGACTATTTCGCCTACGCGGCCGCCATGGCAAAGACCGACCACCACCCCTCGGGCACTTGCAGAATGGGGTCGGATCCGGATGCGGTCGTCACTCCACGCCTGCGCTTCAACGGCATCGACGGACTGCGTGTCGTCGACGCCTCGATCATGCCGCGACTGATATCCTCGAACACCAACGCGGCAACGATCATGATAGCGGAAAAGGCCGCAGAGATGATCAAGGCCGATCACGCGAGCTGAATCGCAACGAATGCACTGCCCGCGCAAATTCGACGACAGAGGCCCGCGCCGAACACTTGGGAAGGCCGGCGGAAGCGGAACAACCCGTCCAACTGGATGGATGCCAAGCACGCCCCGACACCAAACGCCGAATGACCCGTCCCCGGATCCTGCAATCCCGTCCGAGCGGGTTGGCGCGTCCAATCGAATCAGAATGTGGCCGTTGACACTCCGTCGGCATGCCGCTTGAATTCATGGTTCAAGCAAATTGGATCGTCGCGCATTGTAGATCGCTGGAGGCAGGATCTTCGGAGCAGGAAAGTTGATGCAGGAGCCTCTCAAGCACGCAGCCCTCAAGAAGAAGCAAAGGACTCTCCGGGATGACTTCCCGGAGACCATGGGGCTGCGCGTGCACAGGGCGCTGAGCTGGATTGCAAGAGCGGAAGAGGCGGAGGACGCCGATGGCCGGTTCATATTCCTCTGGATCGCGTTCAATGCCGCCTACGCTGACGAGAGCGAGTTTCAGACGATCGCGCCTCCGGCCCGGGAGGCCTTCGCCGACTTTTTCCGGAAAGTGGATTCGCTTGATCCCGGGCAGAGGATCTACAATGCGATCTGGGAGAATTTTTCGGGGCCGATTCGCGTACTCATGGAGAACAGGTTCGTGTTCTTCGCATTCTGGCAGCACTACAACGGAATGACCGGCCACGAAGACTGGAGCAAGCGCTTCTACAATTCCAACCGCCAGTTCATTGACGCGTTCAAGAAGCGAGACACCGTTCGTGTCCTGAGCAATGTCTTCGACCGCCTCTACGTGCTACGCAACCAGCTCGTGCATGGCGGCTCGACCTGGAACAGTGACGTCAACCGCGACCAGGTGCGCGACGGCGCAGCCATCCTGGAATTCCTGGTTCCAGTCTTCGTTGACGTCATGATGGACAATCCGCGGGAGGACTGGGGAAGACCGTTCTATCCCGTCGTGCCGTAGTCACGAGGCGCTCATGTTCGCCGCGCCTGGATTCCGACAGGTCGGCACGGGCAAGTCACGTCGCCTCGACCCTTGAAGGGCTTTCGGTCGCGTCGACAGGGATCGGTGCCTCCCGCATGGACGAGGCCTGGAGCGTGGACCGTGACAGCCTGCCGACCACGGCCGCAAGTTGGGGAATGGGCCATGAACAAAAATGCCCGTCGGTGACTTACGCAATGCTACGCTGTGCCCAGAGCCTTCCTGAACCGGTCCGGTTCTGAAGGACGCACCGCGGAACGAAACGGAGTCAAGCCCGGAAGTTCAGGCCAGCCCGGCGTTCTCATGGGCAGTGGCCCGCGCCACGGCCACCCGTGCCGCGTCCCTGATGCGCGACTCGACCCTTACGCGGCGCCCTCGTATTCGGCGCCGGTCTTGGCTCCCGTGATATACGCGACCACGTCCTGGCCATCGGTTTCGTTGCGATCAAGATTTGCGACGATTCGGCCCCGCCGGAACACGATGATCCGATCCACAAGATCCATGACCTGGCGCATGTTATGGCTGATCAGGATCAACGGTTCACCCGCTTCCTTGAGCTGCCTGACGATGTTCTCGACCTGGGCGGTTTCCTGAACGCCCAATGCCGCGGTCGGCTCATCCATGATCGTCAGCCGTGAATGGAACGTCGCGGTCCGCGCAATTGCAACGCATTGCCTCTGGCCACCCGACATGTTCCGTATCGTGTTGCGGATGTTGGGGATCTTCACCGCCGTCCTTTCAAGTCCGGCCACCGTCGCGTCTCGCATTCCCTTGTAGTCCAGGACGCGGAACGGCCCGAGCCAGTTCCACCTCGTCATCTCGCGACCAAGGAACAGGTTGTCCGGAACGTCGAGGTCGTCTGCGAGCGCCAAGGTCTGGAAAACGGTCTCGATGCCGGCTTCGCGGGCATCAAGGGGACCCGCGAAGTTCACCTCGTCTCCGTAGAGCCATATCCTGCCTCGCGTTCGCTGCTCAACGCCGGTGATCTGACGCACGAAAGTGGACTTGCCCGCGCCATTGTCCCCCATGATGGCGACATGCTCGCCTTGCTTCAGTTCAAAGTCGGCCCCTTCCAGCGCGTGGACACCGCCATAGTGCTTGGTCAGGTCTTCCGTCCTCAGGACGATGTCATCACTCATCTCGCCCTCCTCACGACTTCAATGCCGCACGCCGCTGGCGCCATTGGTCGAGAACGACGGCAGCAACGATGATCCCGCCCTTGACCATTTCCTGGTAGAAGGCGTCGAGCTTCAGATACGTGAATCCGGAAATGATGACGCCGAAAATCATCGCCCCGAGCACTGTGCCGATGATCGAGCCACGGCCACCGGCCAGCGACACGCCACCGATCACCGCCATCGCGATCGCGTCAAGCTCATAGACGAAGCCCATTCCGGCTTGCGCCGTCACGTTGCGCGACGTCAGGAGTATTGCAGCGAACCCCGCAAGCATCCCGGCAACCGCGTAGACCATGACCTTCTGCCACGCCACGTTGATGCCGGACATGCGCGCCGCATCCTCGTTGGATCCGATCGCATACGTGTGCTTGCCATACACGGTGTATTTCATGATGAAATGGAAGAGCACCGCGAGAAGAAGGAAGTAGATCGCCGGGTTCTGGCCGTCGAAGACCTGCGTCACTATCCAGCTCTCCGAAAACGCGCCGAACGTAAGGCCGTCCACCAGGTTCCCGTTCGAGATCGCTGCATATTCGTCGGTCGGAAAGGAAATCGGGTTGCCGCGCGACCACCACTTGGCAACGCCACGTGCGCTCACCATCATGCCAAGCGTCGCAATGAATGGCGGAATCCGGGTATAGGCAATCAGCATTCCGTTGATCGACCCTGCAATCAACCCGCATCCCAGTCCGACCGCAATCGGCACGAGAATCGGAAGGTCCATTGCCCACGGACCGAATATCGCTTTCGGATTGGGGTTGCCGTTCACCAGTTCAGTCTGGGCGAAACTCATCGAGATCATTGCCGTCGCGCCGACGATCGAGCCCGAGCTCAGGTCAATCCCTCCCGTGATGATGACCTGGGTGACCCCTAGCGCGATGATCCCGATGATCGAGACCTGGAGAATGATGATCTTGATCCGCGCCATGTTCAGGATCGTGCCGTCGCGTTTCGCATTGAAGTCGAAGAGCATGCTTTGGCCCTTCATGTAGGGAAGCAATTGACCCAAGGCCTCGAAGATCAGGACAATCAGTACAAGCGCGATGAAGATGTTAACTTCGTTCGGCCATGCCCGCTTCGACTTGTCGAATGCAAGGCCGCCGGTGCCATGGGATGTATCAGACATGCTCCGCTCCCGTGGATCGTCGCATCCCGGACGCAACAGTCCGGGACTCACGGGGCGGCATTGGCTGCCGCCCCGCATTCGGAAACTCAGTTCTTGTCGAGGAAGTCACCGATGTTGTCTGGCGTGACCAGCTTGAACGGGATGTAGACCTTCTGGTCAACATCGTCGCCGTTCACCAGCGCGATGGCGGTATCCACCGAACCTGCACCCTGCCCGAAGGCATCCTGGAAAACGGTCACGTCCAGTTCGCCGGCCTGCATCGCGACCAGCGCGTCCTGGGTCGCGTCCACTCCGCCAACTTCCACGTCGGCCATGTCGATTCCCGCCGCCTTCATGGCCTGGATCGCGCCGATGGCCATTTCGTCGTTGTTGGCGATGACGAAGTCGAAATCCTCGCCGGCGGAAAGCCAGTTCGTCATCAGGGACTGTGCCTCGTCGCGGCTCCAGTTGGCGGTCTGCTCGTCGATCAGCGTCATGAAATTGCACATGTCCATGCCGATGACGTCATGCACGTCCTTGGACCGCTGGACGGCAGCCTGGTTCGAAAGCTGGCCGTTCATCAGGTATCCCATGGCGCCGCCCGCCTTTCCGGCGGCACGCAGGTTGCGGCAGATCTGGAAAGCCTCGAGCGTGCCGGACTCGATCTCGTTCGACGCAACGAACGCCTGCGTCGACGGAAGATCGTTCACGTTGTCCGGCTCGCGATTGACGTAGACGAGCGGCACGTCGCCCGCTGCGGCCGATACCGCGGCGCCGGCGGACGTGTCGACAATGTTGACGATGATCGCGTCTACGCCTGACGCGACGAAGTTCTTCACCTGGTCGATCTGCTTGCCGATGTCGTCGGTTGCATCCTCGACCTGAAGATTGACGCCGTCGAGCGATGCCGCATGATCAACCATGCCGTTCCGCATCACGGTCAGGAAGTTGTCGTCGAAACGCGCGATCGATGCACCGAGCTCCTGCCCGATGGCGCTTGTCGCCATGAGCGTGGCGACACCCGCCGCAACTATTGATTTCTTCATTGGTTTCCTCCGTTTACGTGGGTGTCCGGCACACCCGTTAACTGCCGGAATCGTGCCCGGCCTTCATGCCAAGCGGGCCGAATGGCCGAAGCAAAAGGTCGAGCGAGGCGTTTATGCAACTGGACTGCACAACTTCATGCGCAGCATGGCGGCGCTTTGGAAGCGTGCGCTCCACAGCGTCCGCAATCCCGAAAACTACTCGCGTCCTCCCTGTTCGCGACGGCAGTCTACCTTCCGAATCCACTTTTGCAACCGGTTGCACTGCCCAACGCAGGGCGAAATCGTGCCATGCCCCCGCGCCTGATGCCGACGCGCATCCGTTGTGACATCGAACGTTGCCGGAGCGCGAAACGATGCTCGCCTCCGGATTCACGCATTGCCGAAAGGCAGTGCCGGGGAGCGCATTCATGGCGCTACGGTCCTACCAAGCACCAATCGGCGTCCGCAAAGTCCGAGGCAGCCAGCGCCTTTCGGCGGCGACGGCCCGAGGACTCGTACGCGTAGCTGCATCATCTCGTCGACGGCATGTGCTGCACCAGCTTGCCGGGGATCCGGCTCAACATGCCCAAGTGCAGCGCCAATTGATCGACAAGGAAACATTCGATCCGCTTGCGGCCCGCCGGTCTCCCGCAACTGCAACCGTCCGGCAGCCAGAACATGGCAAGTGTGCCGCGTCGATTCCCTTGAAGCCGCCTGGATCATCGCCTGACAGCCCACATCCGGAACTGCATCCGTGTTCCTGAGCACCCAGAGAACCGAAGATTCCGTGCCATTAAGGAACCTGCCAGCCTGTATCGTGGCAGCTCAGGCAATTGCTCAGCGAAGAAAGAGCCTTCGCTCAACGTTGCACAATGCCTCCGCCGGACCACTCTCGGTGATGACGATGGATTCCGTCGTCTCCAGGCCCCAGCCGTCCATCCACAGGCCCGGCATGAAGTGAAAGGTCATGCCCGGTTGCAGCACGGTCTCGTCGGCAGGGCGGATCGACACCGTGCGCTCGCCCCAGTCCGGCGGATAGCCCAGGCCGATCGGGTAACCGCAGCGCCCGCCGCGATCAATGCCGACCCTGGCCAACTCGCCATTCAATGCACTGGCGATATCGCAGGCACGGTTGCCGGCGCGCGCGGCGTCCAGCCCGGCGTTGAGTCCCGCTGTCAGCGCTTGGGAGGCATCCAGCATGGTCTGCGGCGGCTTGCCAAGGAAGATCGAACGGCACAACGGCGCGTGATAGCGGCGGTAACAGCCCGAGAGTTCAAAGAAGGTGCATTCGCCGTTCTTCATTTCGTTGCCGTTCCAGGTCAGGTGCGGTGCGGCTGCATCCGGCCCCGAAGGTGTCAACGGAACGATGGCGGGGTAGTCACCCCAGTCGTCGTCCACTCCCATCAGGCCGGCATGGCATATCTCGGCCACCAACTCGTTCTTGCGCACACCTGGCTCGGCCCTTTCCAACGCAACGTTGACGATCTTTTCGGTGATCTTTGCCGCCTTCCGGATGAAGTTCATTTCCTCGTCCGACTTCACCGCGCGCTGCCAGTTCACAAGCGAAGTGGCATCTACCAACGCGGCATTCGGCAACTCTGCGTCCAGTACCATATGGGCTTTGGCGGAATAGTAGTAATTCTCAAGCTCAACCCCGATCCGGGCCTTCTCGTACCCAATCGCCCGCAACCGTTCGGCCAAGTCTTCCATGGGATGACTGGTGGTGGATTGCACGTAGCTCTCGGCGTAGCCCAGCACCTTGTCATCCTCCATCCATACCGTACGCCTCCCGCCATTGGCGTCCTGAAGACGCCCCCACCACAGCGGATCACCCTCCAGACCCAGAATCACTCCTTGATGCACGTAGAACGACCAGCCGTCGTAGCCTGTCAGCCACGCCTGGTTCGACGGATCGGTCACGAACAAGACGTCAATGCCGGCCGCGACCATGGCCTTGCGAGTCTTCGCCATTCGACGACCATATTCCGCCTGGCTGAAAGGAGCGTGCTCGATCGGCATGGGCACCTCGTTTGTCCGTCGACGTCCCGTATCGCTTACGTCGAAATCGAATGGAGCGGTCGCGTGATGGCCAAGGCCGTCAAGTGCCCGTCCCCGTTCCGCGTCGAGCCGGAACCTGAGGGATCAGTGGCAATTCAAACGGTCCGGAACCGGCGCCATGCGACCCTTCCGCATGGCTGCTCAGTCCAAGCCGAGGCTCGTCAGCGCAACGCTTGCACAGGCGCTGTCGTCCGGACCGACCGCTCCTGACACGCCGATCGCACCTATGAGTTGGTCGCCTTCATGTATGGGCAGTCCCCCTTCCCATGCACAGAGGCGTGGCCTTGTCTGCAAGCCGAGGGTCAGTTCATCGCTTGAGGACATGCGCTCGAAAAACGCTTTGCTCGACTTTCCGAGCGCCGCCGTGTAGGCCTTGTCGGTCGCGAATTCGAGCACCGCCGGAGGAACCCCGTCCATGCGGCCGGAGGCCACGACGGCGCCCCAAGGGTCAACGACGGCAACTGCAACCGACCAGCCGTTTTCGCGAGCATGGCGCCTTGCGGCTTCCACGAGGCCAACAGCGCAATCGCAAGAAACCACCGGAACGGATCTCGAATGCTCCGACATCAGAACGATCTCCTCCTGGGACGGCGCATCCCGCTAGTCAATGCGGATGCCTGACTTTGGGTCGAAGAACACGGCCTTTTCCATGTTGAACGCGAATTCGATCACTGCACCCGAAGAAGCATCCGTGTCAGCCCTCATCCGCGCCACGCATTCCGCCTCGCCGAAAGACGTCGTGACAAACGTGTCCGATCCGGCCGGCTCCGTGACCCCTACCGCGCTCGCACATCGCTCGACATGGGTCGAACGATGATCCGCGCCATCCTTGTCCGTCAAGGCCTCCGGCCTGATCCCCAAGGTGACGGTCTTTCCGGACATCGACCTGAGATCGGATCCCGCTTCGGGAACCGCCAGCCTCACGGTCTCGCCGAAGCTGTTGCTGGTCTCGGCGCAGACTGCTTCTCCATTCGCGCTGATCGTGACCGGCACGAGGTTCATTGAAGGCGATCCCATGAACGTCGCAACAAATAGATTGGCCGGCGTGTCGTAGATCTCCTTCGGCGTCCCGAGCTGCTGAACATGACCCTCGTTCATCACGGCGATCCGGGTCGACAGGGTCATCGCCTCGATCTGGTCATGCGTCACATACACGATCGTCGTCCCGAGGTTCTGATGGAGCTTCTTGATTTCGGTCCGCATGTCGACGCGGAGCTTCGCGTCAAGGTTCGACAGCGGCTCGTCGAACAGGAAGACTTCCGGCTTCCTGACAAGCGCGCGGCCCATGGCAACGCGCTGCCGCTGGCCGCCCGACAATTGCGCAGGTTTCCGGTTCAGAAGTCCGCCGATCTGCAGGAGTTCCGCCACTTCCTGCATCGCGGACTCGCGTTCCGCCTTCGGCACCTTGTGCATTTCAAGTCCGAAGGTGATGTTCTGGGCGACCGTCATGTTGGGATAGAGCGCGTATGACTGGAACACCATCGCGATATTTCGCCGGGACGGGTGCACGCCGTTCATGAGATTGCCCTTCAGGCGAATCTCGCCGCTGGTAATGTCCTCCAGCCCGGCAATCATGTTCAGGAGAGTGGACTTACCGCAACCGGAGGGTCCGACGAGTACAAGGAACTCTCCTTCACCAACCGAGATGTTCACGTTGTGCAGCACCTCGACCGACCCGTAGGTCTTGAAGGCGCTGTCGATATCGAGAAAGCCCATTGTTCAGCCTTTCACAGAACCCGCCATCAGGCCCCGCACGAAGAAGCGGCCCGCGACGATGTAGACGAGAAGAGTTGGAAGCGCGGCAAGAATCGCCCCCGCGAAATGAACGTTGTACTCCTTGACCCCTGTTGACGACTGGACGAGGTTGTTCAGGGCCACTGTCATCGGCTGGCTCGAAAAGTCCGCGAATGACGCGCCGAACAGGAAGTCGTTCCAGATGTTGGTGAACTGCCAGATCACGGAGACGACGATGATCGGTCCCGAGGACGGCAGCATGATGCGCCAGAAGATCTGAAAGAACCCGGCACCGTCAATCTGCGCCGCCCGCACCAGTTCCGTTGGGAAGGCGGCATAGTAGTTTCGAAAGTAGAGCGTCGTGAACCCGATTCCGTAGACGACATGCACCAGCACCAGGCCCCAGGTCGTGCCGGCCAGCCCGAAGATGCCGAGCACGCGCGCCATCGGAATCAGCACGATCTGGAAGGGGATGAAGCAGGCGAAGAGCATCAGGCCAAACAGGATCGTGTCGCCCCGGAACCGCCACTTGGTCAGCACGTATCCGTTGAGCGCCCCGAGAATCGTCGAAATGAACACCGCTGGCACGACCATCTTGATCGAGTTCCAGAAGTATGGCTTCAGTCCCGTCGCCTGAACGCCGACCTGTGCCTCGGACCATGCCTTCCGCCAAGGCTCAAGTGTCCAGATCTCCGGCAATGCCATCATGTTGCCGCCGGTAATCTCCGAAAGCGGCTTGACCGAATTCACACCCATGACGAAGAGCGGCAAAAGGTAGAAGAACGCGAACAGCAGCAGCAGCAGGTAGATCAGGACCCTTGCGGCGTTGCTGGTGCGAATTGCGGACTCCTGCTGCATTGCGGCCATCACTTCCGCTCCCGCAGTTCGGAATAGAGGTACGGGATCATGATGGCGGCAATCGTCATCAACATGATCGTTGCCGACGCGGCGCCAATTCCCATCTGGTTCCGTGTGAACGTGTAGGAATACATGAAGGTGGCGGGCAATTCCGTTGCCCTGCCCGGGCCCCCTCCCGTCAAGGCAATCACGAGGTCATATGTCTTGATCGCAAGGTGCGCGAGAATGACGAAGGCTGAGAGGAATGCCGGCCGAAGCTGCGGAATGATGATCCTCCGGTAGAGATTCCAGTTCGATGCGCCGTCGATCTGCGCCGCTTTCAGGATTTCGTTGTCGATCCCGCGAAGGCCTGCAAGGAACATGGCCATGACGAATCCGCTGGTCTGCCAAACCGCCGCGAGCACCACGGTGTAGATCGCGTAGTTCCGGTTCTTTATCCAGTCGAAGGCGAAACTCTCCCAGCCCAGGGCGTGCATCGTGTTTTCGAGGCCGATTCCGGGATCCAGCATCCACTTCCAGGCCGTGCCGGTCACGATGAATGACAGAGCCATGGGATAGAGGTAGATCGGCCTCAGGACCCCCTCGCCCCTGATCTTCTGATCAAAGAAAATTGCAAGTGTCAGCCCGATTGCCGTGCAGATCAGCATGTAGAGAACGGCGAACACGCCCATGTTCGTGACCGCGATCTCCCAATGTCGCAGGCGAAACAGCTTGACGTAGTTCTCAAGTCCTACCCAGCCGAAACTTGGCAGGATGCGGCTGTCAGTGAAGGAAAGGTAGACCGTGAAGAGAATGAATCCGTAGACAAATAGCAGCGCCATCGCCAGGGATGGCGACAGCACCAGCTTCGGAAGCCAGACCTGAAGCCGAGTGCGAAAGTCTGCGTCCACGGGCGCGGCCATGCCTATCGCTCCTGGCGGGCGGCGGGGGCCGCACCATTGCGGCCCCCGTTCATGACCTTACTTTGCGATCGACACGGCGTCGACAAGCTCATCCACGGCAGTTGCGCTGTCATACTCGCCGTTGAAATGTGCCGTCACGACGTCGTAGACCGCGTTCTTGACGCTGGCCGGCGCCGCGTGGCCGTGAGCCATCGAGCCGAACAGGTTCCCGCTTGACGCGGCTGCGGCCAGGTCCTTCATGCCCTGCTTGCCGCAGTCATCGAAAGCCTCGTCGCTGACGTCGGTCCGCGCCGGCACCGATCCCTTGACGACGTTGAACGCCGACTGGAAGGACGGTGACAGGATTGCCGAGGCAAGCGCCGCCTGCTCCTTCGAGACCGATCCGCCCTGATCGAACATCGCGAACTGGTCAGCATTGAAGGTCACCTGCGCCTGCGTGCCCGGGAAACGGAAGCAGAGGAAGTCCGTTCCCGGCACCTTGCCCGCGTTCAGGAACTCGCCCTTTGCCCAGTCACCCATCATCTGGAAGCCTGCTTCGCCGTTGATGACCATGGCGGTGGCCAGGTTCCAGTCACGACCGGAGAAGTTCTCGTCAACGTTTGCGCGGATGAAGGCCATCCTGTCGAACGCTTCCTTCATGGTGTCGGAGCCAAGCGCACCTTCATCAAGATCAATGAAGGCCGCCTTGTAGAAGTCAGGTCCGCCAGCCGACATTACCACGGCGTCAAAGACCGTGGCTTCCTGCCAGGCTTGACCGCCTTGGGCGATCGGCGTCACGCCCGCCGCAGCCAGCTTCTCGACCGCCGCCGTGAATTCGTCCCATGTCTGCGGAACCGAGATGCCGTTGGCATCGAGCACTGCCTTGTTAGCCCAGACCCAGTTCGTGGAATGGACATTCACGGGTGCCGAAATCCACTTGCCGTCATGCCTTGCAAACGCCTGCAAAGCCTCCGGGACGACCGCATCCCAGCCTTCCTGTGCCGCAATCTCGTTCAGGTCGGCAAGTGCGCCTTCCTTGGCCCAGTCCAGGATGTCGAATCCCAGCATCTGCACCGCCGTCGGCGCATTGCCTGCGGTGACCCGGGCGCGCAGGACCGTCATTGCCTGCTCTCCGCCGCCACCTGCGACGGGCATGTCCTGCCAGCCGATGCCCTGGCTTTCAAGATCCTGCTTGAGCACGTTCAGCGCGGCCGCCTCGCCGCCCGATGTCCACCAGTGCAGCACCTCCACGTCCCCTGCGTTTGCGGCTCCCGCAGCAAGCGATGTGGCTGCCAATACTCCGGCAATCCTAGTTTTCATGTATGCCATGTTGTCCTCCCAACGTGTTGGCCGTTTCTGTCGCCCGCATGCGCGGGCCCGGATTCCGAAACGCCAGTATCGGCGTGACGGCATTCAAAGTCAAATTGCACAATGGCCGCAGCATGCCTTCGATCTTGGCAAGCTGGGCCAGAGATTCGGCGCTGGCGCAAGTCAAGCACGCCCTCGGCGCCAAGGCTCCGGATAACTCCGGCAGCGCCAATTGAAATATGAATAATCATCAGGAATTCATATTCTTTCGGAGAGGGGAGTGCGCAGTTTGCCGCTTGGCGTCTCGATGCTTCACGCAAGTCAATGAACGACGGTTGCCCCGACGCCTCACGCCGCGTCAAGGCGCGCAGTGACCGCCGACGCGGTGCGGTCGGCGCCAGCACGATCGCCGTCACGCCGCAGACGCCACAGGCACTGAGGCTCGGTGCCACTCAAACCTAGAGCAGGCAGAGGTCCAGTTCCGACAGGGAACTCACGGTTCGGTCCGCTCCGGGCAGTTCTCCGGACCGGTCGTCATGGACAAGGCCAACGCAGTAGAATCCGCCTGCCTTCGCCGCCTGGACGCCCGACGCTGAATCCTCAATGATGATGCACTCTTGCACCGCCAGACCTAGCCCTTCAGCAGCCAGGAGGAAGATTTCCGGGCTGGGCTTGCCCTTCGCGATTTCGTCGCCGCCAATCACTACCTGGAAGGCATCAAGGAGTCCGGCCTTCTCCAGGACGGCCCTGACGTTTGTGCTGCTGGACGCAACCGCCAATCCGAGTCCTTGCGCCTGGCACTGCCGGACAAAGTCGACGGCTTCGCCGAACACTTGAAACTGTCCGCGGTCAATCATGTCGACATAATAGTCGTTCTTCATGTCTGCGGCTCTTCGTACGTCGCTGTCCGAGTGGCGCAACATGACGGCGCGGGCACCGTCATAGCGCAGTCGACCGTCGACAAGGTCCCTGTACTCCGCATTTCCGAATTTGTACCCGTGGCCTTCGAACATCCGCTTCCAGGCCGCGAAATGGGCTGGAACGGTGTCAACCAGCACGCCGTCCAGATCGAAAATCAGCCCCTTTATGCGCATGCTCATCATCCAGGTGGGCGCAACTCGCCATGACGGGCATCATGTTAGACCATTCGGCACCCAATACGCATTTGAATGATTAGGCAGGATAGATATTCTGACTCTGCAACTCACGATCTCCGGCGGACGAACGCTCATGCTGAACGTCAAGAAACTGCCTTTCGATGAACAGGCGCAATGCGCCGCCTACATGCGCGCGACGCACAACATGTCCCAGGCCGAAATCGGTGACGTTCTCGGCGGGCTTTCGCAGCCTCACGTGTCGCGGCTACTCAAGCACGCAAAGAGAAAGAGCTACCTCGTCATCGAGCAACGGTTTGTGAAAGAGCTGTTCGACGCCAACTGGATTCGCGAGATGGATGAACTGCTGGCGCCAACTGGCCTGACAGCCGATCTTGACGAGTTTTGCCGCCGAGTGGGTGTAGCGAAGCCTCGTGTGAGCGTGTTTGAAAGCGGGCCGGGCAACACCGACGCTGCCATGGTGCAACGGCGCAGCCGCTTTGGCAGGACTGCATCGGGACGACTCGTTCAGCTGATCGGCAGATCGAGTGTCGTGGGTGTTGCCTGGGGCAGGACAATCAAGTCAATCGTGGATGGCATTGCAGCCTCCCGTCAGCCACTGGACCGTTCCAGAAAGACCGTCTTCGCTGCGGTCTGCGCCGAGCTGGTCTCTCTGGCCCAGCACGGACATTCGTCCAGTCGCCTCGCAGATTCCCTGGACGAGCTGTTCAATGCGGTTCCTGAGGAAAACCCGCAGTTGACGGGCTTTCCGGCATACGTGCCACGTCACTATGACGAGACAATGCAGCGCTCAATTTGGCAGTTCATCTCGGATGCGCCTGGGTACCACAGGGTCTTTTCCGGGCCAGACGCGCTGGTCAAGAAGATGGACATGCTGATCACCAGCGTCGGGTCCTCGAAAGCCCCGGTCCTGGGGAGCTTTGAAGAGCTTGTGCAGGCGGCGGGGATCAGAGCCAACGACCTGCGCCAGCTCGTTGTCGGTGATGTCGGCGGGATTCTGATCCCCAAGTCAGGATTGTCGCCGGCCAAGGCGACGCTTGTTGACGAGTTGAACGGCTTGTGGACAGGGATCAAGCACGGGCATGTCAAGGACATTGCACAGCGCGCGTTCACGGATCCCGGGCAGGTAGGCGTTGTCGTCGTGGCGTTGCAGGCTGAGCGTGGAGACACGATCTTCGAACTAATCCGACAAGGCTTGGTCAATGAATTGATCATCGACCATAGGGCGGCGGACCGACTGCAACAGCTATTGTCGGAGCGACTAGGCGACTAGCGCCCACGAATTCTGTCGCGAACCGATACGGCCATTGCCCCCATAATGGATTCGAGGAAAGTGGACACGTTCACTCGGCGCCACGCCCGGCTGACTACGGTCGGCATCATGCTTCTCGCGCGCCGACGTCCCGCTATCTCTCCGAGAAAAACTGAATTCGTCGCGACAGGCCATTGCTGCACCAGATTGGCATGACGTTTCGGCACATGGAGCATGAAGACTCTTCTCGTGAAGAATTGCGGCCTGCGGCCCACCAGGCACCATGCAGCGTCGACCCTTTAGGGTCAGACTCCTGATAGTCGGTGAACTGCAGCCTTCGCGACCCACGAGGTTCGGAAGTCTGCTCCTCTCATCCAGCATCTCGGAAGCCGCCATCGGAAGGGATGGAGGGAAAGCGTTCAGTCGCCGTAGATTTCGGCAATTTGGCGTTCGGTCTCTTCGAGCGACAAGTAGACATCCAACGCACTGCTCGTGCAACGTTGTGCGCCTGCACAGTTTCCAAACTGGCAGGCTTTTACAAAGTCGCCGGTGTGCAGATAGCCAAACGCCAGACCGCCAGCGAAGCTGTCGCCGCACCCGGTCGTATCGACCACGTCTTCGACCAAAATGCGCTTGACCAGGTGTTCACGCATCCGGCCCTCATCGTCGTTATGATATACTGCGCAGCCATGCTGATCGAGCGTGACGTAAAGAGCCCGGACACCCTCATGCAAGCAATGCCTAGCGAACTGCGGCAAGAGGTCCATGGTCAGTTCGGACACGTCCAACAACTCGCCCTTGCTATACTCGCCCTTGAACCAACTGCACTGGGCCTCTTCTAGATTCATCTTCAGCAAATCAATGTATGGCAGCCAACGGTCACGGTCGATCCAGAATTTGTGGAACCGCTCGCCATGGACCGAGCACCCACTTGTCGGGCCGTGCGCGTCGAAGACCACCAGCCCCTCGCTGTTTGCCTTGATGTGGCGCAGGGTTTCCAGGGGCACCTCGAAGTCAGTGATTGGCACGAAAACATAGGCATCGCAGCTCATCAGATCGTCGATGTCCTCGGGCAGGATCGGATTCATGAACCCGGTCTGCGTCTCTTTGCGCCGGTTTTGATCGACATAGACCAAATCGATCGCCGCGCCCTGGTCAGCGTCGCCCGTGACATAGCTGGTGTCAATGTTTGCAAATTCGGAAAGCAGGTTGCGGACCTTTGCCACGTCCGACTTGCGGACATGGCTCACGACGTGGACTTTGGAACCGGCGCCTGCGAGTGAAGACATGCAGGCTGCGGTGTACACGGCGCATCCGAACTTTTCGAAATTTTCACCCTGGTAGCTGGTGATGTTGTCCCGTGGGATCGGTCCGAGAACCGCTAAGTTGAATATGTCAGACAAAACGTTCGCCATTCTTTCGAAGAGTGGGCAGACAGACATATGCGTCCCAGATGGTAGCAGCTCGAATCCAGGATTCGATCTCTTGCTGGGCGTTGATGTTGAGTGGCCTTTTGTCGGACCTCGGAGAGTGTCCCGCACCGATGTCCGGCGGCAACGCATTGATCCAAAGTGATTCGGCGGCCCTCGGCACACGATTTCGCCCCGCAATTCGGCAAACTCGAAATGACTATTCCGCCATGGGATGGGGATGCACAGACGTCTACAAAGTGTGATGCCTGTCCCTCCGCGGGGCGACTCGAGCAATCTCTCGAACTCTTGCGGGATCGCCGCGCCCGGAAACCGGGCTGGCCGGGCGTGGGCCGGCTGTCAAGTACGGATGAGATCCGCATGGCCACGTTCAGCGTGTCGTCATGCAATCGCCGTCTCTCCAGATGCACGAACACGCCAGCGTAGGGATCTTGAGGAACCTCGAACACCAAGTCGCCGTTCGCCATGACGCGCATTCCTTGTGACAACTATGTTCAGCAGATGTTCGACGGAGTGCCACCGGACCATTTCGACGACGTGTTCTACCACGCCATCCGCGATTTCGACAAGCCCGGAGGCCCACGCGCGACAACTCGCCTAACTCACCGGGGCGTTGATGCTTTCGCCATGAACCTCGCACAAGAGCAACTTCGTCACCAATGTCCCTTCCCAAGGACAGCTTCTCCCCCGGAGCAACGAAACGACCATCGTCCAATTTGAAGCCCGGAACGAGTTGAATGCCAGACACCAAGCCGGAAAGACCTCCAAATTGAGAATTGCTGCCGTTCAGCCTGGCGCACTTTCCAACACGTCGGATTGTGTGTGCACTTGCGCGTTGGCGAGGAATCCGCCCATGATCACTGTCGCATCAATCTTGTCACTTGGCGGCCCGAAAGCCGGTATGGTGATTGTCGGAAACTCGATGAACCCGTAGTCAGTCAGCACACGTCAATCGACCAGTTCGCCGATTCCAGCGGAGCGTGGCTTCCAGTACTTGATGGCTGTGGCAACGGCAGCGCAGCCCTTTCGGCCTGCCTTCTGATTGTACAATTGGATTGCATGGAGATGCTGGGACCAGGATCATCGGCTGGGGCAAGCAGTGCAAGTGACGTGTTCCGCTCAACGAAATCGCGTGCGAAACGCTGCGACATCAAGGATGTCCACTGCGTCGAGTCTGCGCCTAGCCGGAACTTCAGGGGAGGCGAAAGCGGTTTTCTGCAACCATCCCGCTGATTTTCAGGGGTTTTCCAATCCGGCGACGGGCGGTCAACCTGTCAGTCTTATGGGAACGTTCTGGTCCGGTTTCACTCCAATCAGCTGGAAGGCCCGTTTCTGGACCGGGGTCGGCGCGGTGACGACGCACAGCAGGGTTTCGTCATGGCCCGGCAGGCGCAGCTGGTTCAGCGCCATGCCCGAGAGATCGTCGAGCAGGGTGCGGAAGCTGTGGACCGGAAGCCCGTCGGGGGTGAGCTTGGTGTCGGCCTTGGCCTTCGCGCGCTCCGAGACCTCGGCCTTTTCCACCGGCGAGTTCCGCCTTGCCCGGGCGCCCTCCCGGTCGTCGTCCTCGAACAGGAGCGGCGCCAGGCGCCGGCGCATGTGCCATTCGACATGCAGGGCCAGCATGCACAGGAACACGTGCGCGCGGACGTGATCGGGCGAGTAGACGTACACGGGACGGATCCTGAGGTCGCTCTTGGCGTTCCGGAACGCGCGCTCCACGCCCGCGAGGCCCTTGTACGCCTCCACGGCCGCCTCCGGCCCGAGCGACGCGGAATCCAGGCTGGTGCGGATCACGTAGACGCCGTCGAGCCGCGCCTCGGCGGCGATCCGGTCCTCCAGCCGGCGCCAGGAGATGCCGCCGTCCGCGACGTCGATCCCGAAGTGCTTCCCGACCTTGCGGCGGTTGGCGTCCCGGCCCACCCGGCGGTCGATGGCCTCCCGGCCCTTCAGCCGGCCCGAGCGCACCGACGCCGCGATCGCCTCCAGCGCCTCCTCCGTGGCCTTCAGCAGCTCCTCCCGCTTCCGGGCCCGCTCCTCCCGCAGCCTCGGGTTCAGGCACACCATCAGCCGCTCGCCGGGGAAGTCCGGGCCCGTGACCTCCGCCACCGCGTCGGGAACCAGCGCCTCGGGCACGAGCGGGGCCGGGGCGCCGTCCGCGCCCTCCCTCAGCAGCTTCCGGATGTCGCTTGTCTTCAGCGCCGAGATCCAGTCGAGCCCCGCGGGCTCGAGGTCCTCCCGGATCCGGGCCGTGGTGAGCATGCCCCTGTCGCCCACCAGCGCCACGCGGCCGATGCCGAAGCGCTTGCGGACCTTGTCCACCTGGGAGGCCACCGTGGACGGGTCCCCGGCGTTGCCGGGAAAGACCTCCACCGCCACCGGGCAGCCGTCCGCGGCGCAGAGCAGCCCGAACACGATCTGCCGCTTGCCCCTCTTGCCGTCGCGGCTGTGTCCGAAGGCCGCCAGCCGGCAGCGCCGTCCCTCCAGGCAGGAGCTGCTCACGTCATACAGGATCAGCGTGTTCTCTCCTTCGAGGTGCCGGTTCGCGAGGCTCCGCTCGATCCAGGGCTGGCGCGCCAGCAGCCAGTCGAGCATGTCCAGCATCTCGTTGCCGGTGACGGGCCCGAGCCCGAGCAGGGCGCCGAGGCTGCTCGTCGCGGTCTCGGGCGACAGCCGCCGCGCGGTGGCGAGCTTGGAATCGGGCGACAGCACCCTGGCCACGACGGCGGCCAGCGCCAGGTCGCGCTCGCGGCTGCGCGTCCGGTGGAGCATGCGCTCGAGGCCGAGGTCCCGCGCGGTGCCGAGGACGGCGGCGACGTGGCCGTGCAGGAGGGAGCGCTCCACCTGCATGAGCTCGCCGATGTCTCCGACCGCGACGGCGCCCTTGAGCACGGCACGGAAGCCCTCGACGATCTCGGGCGGGAGCTTCGAGAGGTTGGCGACGGTCCGCTTGCGGATCCGCCTTCCCTCCCGCCAGGCCTCCCGGAGGAGGATGGCGGGCTTTCCGGCCTGGTTGGGGACGGACTCGATGTTGAAGGCCATGGCGGCGTCCGTTATGGGAACACTGTGCACGCACTGAAGCCGGTCTTGCCCGCGATGTCAAGCGAATTCCGCATATGCCGCTGCGCCGCGCTTCGGCCCGTCAAAGGCGTCTGGCGGGCGATCCGGCTCGATGGCCCAACATGTTATGGGAACATGAATCCACCTGCCGGGACCCCGGACCCAAAGAATCCCGCTTCATGTCAACGGGTTGGGTGGAGAGGCCCTCTGGAAGTTCCGCCTAGCGCTCCCGAGTCCTCGACTGAACGCTAGGTCGGCTTGAAGAGCCGCTTGTCGGTTTCGTCTTCATATCCGAGGCGGTCGTAGCTGAAGAGTTCGAACAACTGCCCCCAAGGCGCCCTTACGTAACCCCAGGTCAAGCCTTCGAACGGTCCTTCGTCGATATAGGCCGGACCATCCAACAGTTCGACACCGCTGGCGCGCAGACGCTGAGCGGCTTCATCTGCATCGTCAACCTGAAATGCAATGTGAAATCCGCCAACCTGGCTCGGACGCCGGTACCCGCCTTCGGAATCGCCGGAGAACTGGAAGAGCTCGATGTTTGCCGTCTCGCCACAACGCAGGAAGACAAGATCTTCCAGCACCGAGGACCGTTTGCAGCCCAAGGAGTTCTCCATGAAGTCGCCATCGACATCAAAACGGCCCGTGTTGACCACCTTTACGTAGCCGAACATCGACTCAAAGAACGCGATTGCTTCAGAAATGTCTGGTACAGTGAATCCGATGTGATGGACTCCACGTGTCGCAGCTGGCGTGTTCATGGTGCGCTCCTGCTCCAATAGTCCAGGACCGTCACGTGCTCCACGAACTGGCCAGTCCACTCGGCAAATGCGGCGTGGCCGGGATGCGGCAGGTAGGTGTCCCGTGCTTCCTCCGTGGCAAAGCTGAGCAAGAAGAAGTGGGTCAATCCATGCGCCAGTCCTTCGGGCGAGTTGTTGACGCCCCACTCGAAGGCTTCGATGCCGGGAACCTCATCCTGAAGCGCGGCAAACCGGCGGACCAGTTCGTCGATGTCGGACTGGGCGGTTCCGTCCTTGAACCCAAGCATGACTGCGTGGCGAAGCATGTTGTCGACCATTCGATTTCCTTTCGCTAGGTTGCGGCGTGCCAGATCGCGGCACCGCTGGATGGGTCGAAAGCGCAAAGGCTTGCAAGACTCAGGTGAAATGACGCGATCTTTCCGGCATCGATGGTGGTCTTGGCGGACAGGCGCGCGACGATCTCTTCGCCGTCTGGCTGCGGCGAGAGGATGCCGATCGTTTCCGCCCCGGTGGGCTCAAGGAGACCGACGGACCACTCGAACTGCACCGTCGGCTCGCCGTGGCCAAACGGCGTATCCGAAATGGCCTCGGGCCGGATGCCAAGCGTTACCGGCCGTCCGATGTCCGAGACCCCCTTGATCGGGACCACGACTGCGCCACCATCGGGACTTTGCACTTCAACGCCGCCGCCCACCACCTTGCCGTCAAGAAAGTTCATTGCCGGGGAACCCATGAAACCGGCGACAAACCGGTTCTCCGGACGCTCATAGATTTCGATCGGTTTGCCGACCTGCAGGATCACTCCATCCTTCATCACGGCAATCTTGGTCGCCAGTGTCATGGCCTCGATCTGGTCGTGGGTGACATAGACCATCGTTGTTCCAAGTCGCTGATGAAGCTTCTTTATCTCGGTCCTCATGACTACGCGAAGCTTGGCGTCAAGATTCGAAAGAGGTTCATCAAACAGGAAAATCTCCGGATCTCGCACCAGCGCCCGCCCCATTGCGACCCGCTGTCGCTGTCCACCCGACAATTGACGTGGGCGACGATCAAGCAAGGGTTCGATATGAAGGAGGGCTGCAACGCGGTCCACCGCTGCCTTGCGCGCCGCCTTCGGAACCCGCCGCGCCTCGAGAGGAAACGCAATGTTCTCGGCCACGGTCAAGTTCGGATAGAGCGCATAGCTCTGAAACACCATTGCAATGTCCCTGTCCTTTGGTGGCACGTTGGTGACGTCGCGGCCATCGATTTCGATTGCCCCAGTATCAATCCTTTGCAGCCCGGCGACAGCTGAAAGGAGTGTTGATTTTCCGCAGCCAGATGGCCCGACAAGAACCAGCAGCTCGCCTTGATCCGCCTCGACCGAAATGTCCTTGAGGATATGGAGCGCCCCGATGGACTTGTTCAAGTTCTGAATGGAAAGCGTTCCCATGCGTCACTCCTCAGGGCCTTCGCTGCGGCGGCGGTTGACGGCGGAGCACTTCATCCCTTTACCGCCCCTGCCATCAGGCCGCGAAGCAGATAGCGACCGGCGACGATGTAGACCAGGATCGTCGGCAGTCCGGCGAGTATCGCTGCAGCCATGTCGACGTTGTACCGCTTCACACCAGTGGCTACCTGCACGAAGTTGTTGAGCGCCACCATTACCGTGGCACTGTCGGCGTCGGTGTAGGATGCCGCGAACAGGAAATCATTCCATGTATTGGTGAATTGCCAGATGACGCTTACAACGACGATGGGCAACGAGACAGGCAGGGCGACGCGAAAGAAGAAACGAAAGAACCCTATGCCATCGACTTGTGCCGCGCTTACCAGATCTTCCGGAAAGGCCGCAAAGAAGTTCCTGAAATACAGCGTGGTGAACGGCAGCCCGTAGACGGAGTAAACGAAGGCCAGGCCCAGCGTCGACGATGACCAACCCATGATGCCGAGGAATTGCGCCGTGGGCAGCAGGACGATCTGATAGGGAATGAAGGCGCCGAACAAGAGCAGGCCAAAGAACACCTCGGACCCGCGGAACCGCCAGAGCGACAGCGCGTAGCCGTTCAGCGCGCCAATCAGCGTGGGAATGATCGTCGCCGGCAGTGACGCGGTCAGGGAATTGATGAGGAACGGAGCCATCCCCCTGCAATCGGTGCCTATGCAGGCCACGTTCCAGGCCTCGTTCCACGCGAACCACGTGATCTCGCGCGGAAGCGCCATCAGATTACCGGTCTCGATCTCCTCGATTGACTTCACCGAGGTCGCAACCATCACGTATAGCGGTCCGAGATAGAAGAGCACGAACAGGATCAGCAACGCGTAGATCGACCATCGCAAGACCTGATCGATCGCGCTTTGCGTGCCCCTGACCGCGTCGCCGAACATCAGCGCCGCCCCTCCCGGTCCTGGGCACGAAGCTCGACATAGAGGTACGGCACAATGATCGCGACGACCGTGAACAGCATCATTGTCGCCGAAGCGGCACCGATCGCCAGCCGCGACCGTTCAAATGCAAAGGCGTACATGAACGTGGCAGGCAGGTCGGTTGAACTGCCAGGGCCGCCATTGGTCAGGGCGATCACTAGGTCGAAACTCTTGATCGCCATGTGCAGGAGCAGGACGACGGCCGTGAAGATCGCCGGGCGCAACTGAGGGATTATGATCCGACGATAGATTCGGAACGCCGATGCGCCGTCGACCATGGCTGATTGCGTGATCGACGCGTCGATGCCGCGCAGCGCAGCCAGGAAGATCGCCATTACGAACCCGGACGATTGCCAGACTGCGGCCAGAACGACGGTGTAGATCGCGGTGTCGCTCTGCACCAACCAATTGAACTCGAAGCTCTCCCAGCCAAGGCTTTGGACCGTTCGCTCGATTCCAAGATCCGGGTTAAGGATCCACTTCCATGCGGTGCCCGTGACAATGAAGCTCAATGCCATCGGATAGAGATAAATCGTCCTGATGACGCCCTCGGCCCGAATTTGCTGATCAAGGAAGATGGCGAGCAGCAATCCGATGACGATCGCAAAGCCGATGAACAGAGTGCCGAACACCCAAAGGTTGGTCAGCGCGGTCCACCACCGGCGCGAGCCCCAGAGGCGCTCCCACTGGTCAAATCCGGCAAATGCGTAGTCGGGCAGGATGCGGCTTTCGCTCATCGAAAGGTAGATCGTGAGCAGGATGAAGCCGTAGATGAAAACGAGCGCCAGAAGTCCGGTTGGGGCAAGGACGACCTTGGAGGTATTCTCGGCCGCCCACTGCCGAAAGGACTTTCTGGCGCTCATCGTCGTTGATCGACCGACGAACCTACAGCAGGTCGAGATCGTCAATCAGAAGGTCGATCGCCTCATCCGCAGTCATCGAACGATTGTTCACGAATTCCGCGATCACGTCACGGAACACGCCCTGCACGTCCGAACGTACGGCATGCGCAAAACCAAGCGACGGCACGAGCCCGTCCCGTGCAACCGCCCGGCCCAGCCGCTCAACGGAATCTTGCGTGCAAATGTCGAATCGGTCACCTGGCACGTCCGTCCGCACTGGCAGCCCACCCTTGAGCAGGTTGAATTCCGCCTGAAAGACCGGATCCATTACCGCGCGCGCGAATGCGACCTGAGCGGTCTCCTGAGCCACGTCGTCGACTTTCGGGAAGAAGAAGAAGTCGGCAAGGAACACGAACATGTCGTTCGAGCCTGGGGTCGGGAAACAGATGAAGTCCTCTCCCGGCACGCCGCCCGAGGTCATCTGCCACGACTTGCCCCAGTCGCCCATGAAGACCATTGCGGCTTCGCCGTTCTTGACCATCGCCTGAGCGTCCGTCCATTCGCGGCCAGGGCTTGCTTCATCAAGCTGTTCCGAGAACCAGCGCATGCGACGAAGGACCTCTTTCATCTTGTCCGAGCGAATTGCATCCTCGTCCTGCTCCACGGCAACCAAGCGATAGAACTCCGGATCGTCCATCGAGACCAGGACCCCGTCCAGCACGGCGGTATCCTGCCAAGGCTGTCCTCCATGCGCGATCGGCAACACGCCCGCTGCCTTGAATTTCTCGGCCGCGGCTTCAAGCTCGGACCAACTGGCGGGCGGCGCAATCCCATGTTCGTCAAACAACGCCTTGTTGCCGTACACCCAGTTGATCTGAGACCAGACGGCAGGCACCGAAACGACGCTTCCGTCGATGTTCACGAACTCCTGGAGCGGGCCGGGAATGACATCGAGCCATCCCTCTTCGACCGCGACCGCGGTCAGGTCACCAAGAACGCCCTGTTCGGCCCATTCATTGACCTCGGTGCCAAGGGCCTGCATCACGGCAGGAGGGTCGCCGGCCGAAATTCTCGAACGGAACACCGTGCGCGCATTGGTGCCCGCGCCGCCAGCAGACGCCGCGTCGATCCATTCAATGCCCTGCGCCTCAACGTTCTGGCGCAAGAGCTTTATTCCTTCAAGTTCGCCTCCGGACGTCCACCAGTGAAGGATGTCGAGCTTTCCTTCGGCGGAGGCCGGGCCACCGCAAACGGCGATGGCGGCTGCGGTGGCAAGCGAAAGATTGCGTAACGTTTTCATGTCTAGGCCCTCCCGGTGGCCATGTCAGTCATTCTGCAAGTAACTAAACAGTTAACTCAGTTTGCCTCGCTGGTCAACGGTTCTGGCGACTTCAAAGCAACGGCATCTCAAGGCCGCCTCTGCTCCAAGGATCCGCATCCGGCTGACGTTAGTCGCGAGACGTCCCGCCGATGCTGCGGCAGTCCATCGGCCAGAAATCGACAGAAAAATCCCTTGCCGGTTCGTCGCCAGGCATATAAATAACCAAGCAGTTACTTGGGGAGGAGCGCGCATGCAGCCTGATACCTTGGTGAAGTTCGGTCGCGTCGACCTGAAGGTCACCGCCTTTGGATTCGGCACTGCACCCATCGGCAACATATTTCGCGAGATCGATGAAGAAACCTCCGACGGGATGATTCAGACTGCATGGAATGCCGGAATTCGCTACTATGACACCGCGCCGATGTACGGCCACGGACTCTCGGAGCTTCGCACCGGCCACGGCCTGCGCTGGAAGAACCGCGATGACTTCGTGCTGTCTTCCAAGGTGGGCCGTGTCCTGAAGCCGGCGCGCAAGGACGACATCGACTATGCACCCTGGACCAATGCCGGCCGGTTCACGTTGCATTTCGACTACAGCTACGACGGCACGATGAGGTCGTTCGAAGACAGCCTGCAAAGGCTCAACCTGGAAAGCATGGACATCTGCTTCATCCACGACGTCGACCGCTTCACGCGAGGCGACGACCAGCCAGATGTCTTCCGCCAGGCCATGGACACTTGCTGGGCCGCCCTGGAAGAGCTGCGCGATCAAGGCGTGGTCAAGGCCATCGGCGTCGGCGTCAACGAGTGGGAGGTCTGCCACGAGGCGCTCAAGCGACGCGATTTCGACTGCTTTCTTCTCGCCGGACGCTACACGCTTCTGGAGCAGGAATCGCTCGAAGAGTTCCTGCCGCTCTGTGAGGAACGCGGCGCTGCCGTGGTCATTGGCGGCGGCTTCAACTCGGGGATCCTGGCGACGGGCGCGATCGAAGGCGCAAAGTACAACTACGCGCCGGCACCGCCGGAGATCATGGAAAGGGTCGGGAAGATCGAGCAGGTCTGTGCCGACCACGACGTGCCGCTGCCAGCCGCTGCGCTGCAATTCGTTGTCGCCCATCCCGCGATTCCGAGCTTCATCGCCGGAACGCGCACGGTCGAGCAACTGGAAAGAAACCTGGCGTGGTTCAGCCATCCGATCCCGGCTGACTTCTGGTCGGAACTCAAGGAAAGGAAACTGCTGCGAGAAGACGCGCCCGTCCCAGGCTGAAGCGGGACTGGCAAGGCAGGGCGGCATCTCGATGCGCCACCTTCCTCCAGGATGCCACGGCGCCGCCACGCTGTCGTGCGGCGACCGCATCGATTGCGGGTCCATGACCGTCACAGCAGAGATGATCGACGCCTTCGCCGGCATGACGGGCGACAGGTTCGAGATTCACATGACCAACGAGGCCGCACGGCGTCATGGATTCGACGCGCGCGTCGCACACGGGCTTCTCGTGCTGTCGTTGATCGACGGGTTGAAGAACCGTGCGCCCGCACAGCTTCGCGCAAGGGCTTCGTTGAACTGGGACTGGAGCTTCCACCGGCCCGTGCTCGCCGGCGACCGGATTGCGGTGACGATCACCATTGCGGCAATCGAACGGGCGCGACAGGAAGATCAGGCCGTCTTGGCGCTCGACTTCGACGTCACCAACCAACATGGCGAGAAAGTGCAGTCCGGCACCAACCGCCTGCTGGCCTATCGCTGACCGGCGTCACATCTCGAAATCGAGAACGAACACGCCTTCGGAACCACCTTCGAGCTCGGCGACAAGCCGTGCACCGATCCTCTGGTGCATTTCGTCAGCGAGATATGCATCGCGCACGGATGCATCCCGGAAGTCGAACCAGAAGAGATCGCGATAACCGCGCACCAGCGGATCCTCGACGCTGATGTTCGGGGACGCCCGAAAGTCGAGGATGCCGTCAATCCGCCCGTCCAGCCCGCCGAGGTCGTCCATGAGGCCCTGCTTCACGTCATCTGGCGTTCCAGCCTTGAACCTCAGGGCAACCAGATGCCGAATCATGCTTCGCCCTCTCCAAACCTGGGCTTGCGACCCTCCCGAAACGCCGCCAGCCCCTCGGCCAGTTCATCCGCGCCAGCCGCCAAGGCACCTGCAAATGCCTCGAGAACACGCTCGTGTTCCTCGCCTTCGGCGGCGTTGATCGACATCTTCACGAGTTCGGTCGCCCGCGATCCGCGGCCCAGGACGGCCTGCGCCAATTCCACCGCCGCCGCCGCACCGGTTCCGGCAGGCACGACTTGATCGACGATGCCAAGCTTCAGCGCCTCTTCGGCCGAATACACCTCGCCAAACAACGCCATGCGTCGCACGGTCTGTGCGCCAAAGCGCCGGACGGCACGTTGCGTGCCTGACCAGCCGGGAACAATGCCAAGACCGGATTCCGGTTGACCGATCTTCACTTGTTTCTCGGCGATGCGAATGTCCGCGCAAGCAGCCAGTTCCAGTCCGCCGCCAAGGGCGTGCCCGTCCAGAACGGCAATGACAGGCTGGCGCAGTCGCGCCAAGGCGTCGAAGGCCGCATGCCCGTCGCGAATCCAGTGACGCCCGAACCGTTCCGGACTTTCCGCGGACCAGGCCTCGATGTCTCCGCCGGCGGAGAATGCCTTGCCCTCGCCCGAAAGCACGACAACCCGGATGTCCTCGCAGTGCTCGATCTCCCTGCACCGAACGGCCAGATCGTCCACCATGGCTGCGTCAAGCGCATTCAGCTTTTCGGGCCGTGCAATCCGAAGCTGCGCGATCGCTCCGTCAATCGTCAGCGATATCCGTGACGCCCTCACGGCCGGAGTCCGAACGGCGCCGGACCAAAGAGCGCGGCATCCATCACGCTGAGGTTTTCTGCCACCTTGAGCGGCGTCCTTGCCTGATCGAGCACGTCACGCTGCAGGTCCACGCCCTGCGCAATTTCGCATACTTCGAGCCCCTTGTCCGTCAGGCGCATGACACAGCGCTCGGTGACATAGGTGACTTCCTGGCCAGTTGCGACCGCACGTCGTCCGGAAAACGAGACGTGGTCCACCCTTGGCACGACCTTGGCCGTGTGTCCCTCGGCGTCGATCACAAGCTTGCCGTTCTCGATGCGCATCTTCGCGCCAGCGTTGAATGTTCCCGAGAACACGATCCGCCGAGCCCGTGCCGTGATGTCGACGAAGCCTCCGGCACCCGCTGTCCGGTGCGGAGTCGATTTCAGCCTGGACACGTTGACCGAGCCGTCCGCGTCGATTTCGAGAAACGACAGCAACGATGCGTCGAAGCCCCCGGCCTGGAAATAGGTGAACTGGTGCGGCGAGGTCACGAAGGCTTCGGCATTGGCCGCACAGCCAAACTTGAAGTCCAGCAACGGCACGCCGCCAATCGCGCCCTGCTCGATCACCCACGTGACATCGCCGTGGCGGCCTTCCTCGATGAACACGCGCGGCACGTTGGCTGACACGCCAAAGCCGATGTTCACCGCCCATCCCTTGCGAAGTTCCTGAGCGACGCGCCGAGCGATGATCTTGGGCACACCGAATCCCATTTTCCGAAAACTCTCGATCGGGCGGATCAGTTCGCCGGATATCGCCGGATCGTAGGTCGTCGCGGTGGTCTGCAGCATGTCAGGCGCCTCGACGAGCACGTCGACAAGTATGCCGGGCACATGGACATCGTGGGGGCGCAGCGAGCCATTTCGCGTCACATGCCGCACTTGCGCAATGACGGTTCCGCCACAGTTATGCGCGGCGAGCGCCATTTCCATTGCGCCGAGATAGGCGCCCTCGGACTTGAAGCCGAGATTGCCGCGTTCGTCGCCGGTCGTGGCGCGAATGATGGCAACGTCCGGACGAAGCGCGGCGAAATACAGCCAGTCCTCGCCCTCGAATTCCACGCGCTTGACGACGGGCTCGGCGGCGGCGGCGGCGTTCATGGCGCCGCCCTCCTGATCCGGGTCCACGAACGTGTCCATGCCGACCTTGGTCAGGACCCCGGGACGATGCCCGGCTCCCTCCCGCAACATGTCGAAGACGATGCCTGAGGGCAGGTTGTAAGCCTTGACTTCGTTCGAGGCGATCATCTGCCAGATGAGCGGCGGGTCGGCGCTGGACGGACCGGAAGGATAGCTGCCGCCAATGACCTTCGACAGGCATCCAGGCTTCGCGATCTGGTCCACACCCTTGACGCCGAACATGTCCCCGGCGGCGATGGGGTGAATCGACGTGAGGTTCCTCGGAGACCCTTCGGCTTCGAATCGTTCCCCTAGCGCCTGAAGCACCATGTCGGGGCAGCACAACCCGCTTGATGAGTTGATGGCCACAACCGCGTTGTCCGGGATCAACGCAACTGCATCGGCTGCACTTTTCTGCTTTGTCAATACGGCCTCCCCAAAGATCCGCTGCTGCCACAAGTAACCAGTTGGTTATATGGACTATGCCAAGCCCGGAGTGTCGAAACAAGCACGGAATGCCCGAAAAGAGTCAACCCTTGGGCAAGCGGGCCTTCCCTTCAAGTAACCAGTGAGTTACAACCATCCGGAATTGGGGAGCGACCGATGAACATATATTTCCAAAAGACCCATCAACGCGCCTTCGGCACTTTTCCGCTGGAAGGAGATGTCGCGAAACAGGCGATTCTTGCCGCGGCCGAGGTCGGATACCGGGCATTCGACACCGCGCAGATGTACGGCAACGAGACCGAGACCGGTGAGGCACTGAAGGCAACAGGCGTCCCGCGCAAAGATCTCTGCATAACGACAAAGGTTCATCCGGACAATTTCGGAGAGGACAGGTTCATGGCATCGGTCGAGCGGAGCCTGAAGGCGCTGCAGGTCGACTGCGTGGACGTTCTGCTGCTGCACTGGCCTCCGATGGACGGCAACGTCGAGCCGTCGCTGAAGCTCCTGCAGGCCGCGCATGACCGAGGGCTGGCAAGGAACATCGGCGTGTCGAACTACACGGCCCAGATGATGAAGGACGCGAAATCCATCGTCGACGCACCGATCGTGACCAACCAGGTCGAGTTCCATCCGCTCCTGAACCAGGACCGGCTGCTCGCTGGCGCCAACGAGGTTGGCATTCCGCTGTCGTCCTACTGTTCGGTCGCTCGCGGCGAGGTGTTCAAGCACCCCGAATTCGCCGAGATCGGCACCGCGTACGGAAAGACGTCGGGCCAGGTTGTCCTGCGATGGATCGTCCAGAAGGGCGTCAGCGTGAACACCATGTCGACCAAGCCGGAAAACATCCGGGCGAATTTCGACATCATGGACTTCACCCTGTCCAGCGTGGACATGGCGCGGATAGAGAAGCTCACCAGGACAGGCTATCGAATCGTCGGGGAAGACCTGGTGCCGTGGGCACCGAAGTGGGACTGACCGCCCCGTTCCATGCATGGCCGGTTGCATTCGGCGATTGCGGATCCGTTCCGGAACTCGTCCGGAACTTCCTTGGCGGCAGCGCTCTCGATCAGCGATTGCCCCGGATCATGTCGCTTGCCTTCTCGGCAATCATGATTGTCGGTGCATTCGTGTTCGATCCCACAAGGCTCGGCATGATCGAACTGTCGCAGATGCGGATCCCGTCCAGGCCTCGAACCCGGCATTGCGGATCGACCACCGACATCTCGTCGTCGCCCATCTTGCACGTGCAGGTCGGATGGTACGATGTACGCCCGTATTGGCGTGCATAAGCCTCGTAGTCCGCTTGCGTCTTCACGCCATCATCGGGAAACCTGATCGCCCTGATGTGCTTTTGCAGCGCTGACTGCGAGAAGATCTCACGACTGATCTTCACGCCTTCGACGCTCGTCTTGAGATCGTCCGGCTCAGCCAGGAAATTCGGATCCACGACAGGCGGTGACGACGGATCGGCGGAGCGCAACCGCACGGTTCCACGGCTCTTTGGCCTGACAGTGTAGGAATTGAGCGTGATGCCCGACGAGCCTTTCGACACGCTGGGAACGCCGGCCTCGGCCCCGGCACCCGCGAGAAAGTGGAACTGCAGGTCGGGCACCGTCCTGTCGTCGCCGGCGAACCAGAACGCACCGCCCTCGACCACGTTGGAGGTGATCGGGCCCGAGCGGAAGAGAACGTATTCCATGCCCGCCCAAAGCGCCCAATGCGGCTTGTTGTACTTGTCCAGGCTGTAGTGCCCGTTCAGCTCGGCCACGATGTCGATGCCGAAATGATCGTTCAGGTTCTCGCCGACGCCCGGCAGGTCATGCACGACATCGATGCCGTGCTCGCGCAGGTGCGCCGCGGGCCCGACGCCTGAAAGCATCATGATCTTCGGCGTCCCGACCGCCCCGGAGGTCACCAGGATCTCAGTCTCCGCCCGTACCGTCTTGCGTTCGCGACCGCTCGAAAACGCGACTCCGACGGCGCGCGTGCCCTCGAACCTGATCCGCTCGACGAGGCAGCCGGTCTCCACGGTGAGGTTCGGCCGGTCCCGAACCGGCCGCAGGTAGCCGACGGCAGCGGAGCAGCGCCGACCGTTCCTGGTCGTTGTCTGGTAAACGCCGCACCCGGCCTGAACCTGTCCGTTGAAGTCCGGGTTGTACGGAATGCCGAGTTCCTGGCACGACTGCACGAATGCGCGCGTCATCGGCTGCGGATCGGGGATGTTCGAGACCGCGAGCGGACCGTCGGTCCCGTGCCATTCTCCCGCAAGAATGGAATTGCCTTCCGAGCGGAGAAGATACGGCTGTATGTCCTTGAACGCCCAGCCATCGCAGCCTTCCTGTTCAGCCCAGCGGTCGTAGTCCACCGGGTTGCCGCGCGTGAAGACCTCCGCATTGATTGAAGAGCCGCCACCGATGACCCGTGCCTGCGCGTAGGCGATTTCGCGGTTGTTCGCGTGCTTCTGCGGCGCCGTCGCAAATCCCCAGGTGTGCGGTCCGTCCGTCATCTTTGCGAATCCGACAGGCATGTGAATGAGCGGATGTCGATCCCTGCCGCCTGCCTCGAGGAGAAGGACACGCACGTCCGGATCTTCGCTCAGCCTGTTCGCCAGAACGCAGCCCGCCGACCCGCCACCTACAATCACGTAGTCGAAGCCCGCTTCCGCCATCTATCCACCCCCATGGTTGCCAGCCGCAATCCCGGCCGTGCAAGAGAGATTCCGGGCGCAGGGACCAGTCTTGCCGACGCGTGCAAATTGACTCAGTCCGGATGCGGCGGCAATGCGCTTGCTCCCCGGCGATGCCTGTTGGTGTGACCTTCGACGCATGAAGCCTCGTCCCCTCTACGACGTGGCATCCAGCCCGTCACGAAAGTCGTTCCAGCCGTCATCCACCGAAGACGGCGCGTCAAGCCACTGATGCAGCGCCTCTCCAGTCACCGGATCCCTTGGCGGAATCGGCAGCATCATGATCCGCTTCGCCGCCTGGCGAAACAGCTCGTCCGTCAGGAACCTCTCCTGGACATTGTCCCAGTCACGTCCATCGGGATAGCCGCCCACCATCAAGATGTCGTCGGAACAGTCCACCATCTCGTGGCTCACGCCGGCGGGCATCACGATGACGTCGCCGACACCGAGCTTCACGCGCGTCCAGCCCTCGACGGAAAGCGAAAACTCCATCCAGCCCCCGGCGCAACCCAGGCACTCATGGCTCGTGGAATGGAAATGGGCATACCTGTAGATCCCGGGATACTCCCAGTTGTTCGACCAGCCGTTCTCGCGAAACCGGGTCTTGATCGCTTCGGCGCCGCCGCCCGGGATGGCATCGCGATGCACCAGCAGCGGAAAGCGGCTGTTGGGAATGCGGCCTTCCGGCCTGGATCTGTATGCTTCTGTCTTCATGGGGCTTTCTCCTGATCCTGATGCATCACGATTTGGGTCTTCAGATCCTGCGGCCGATCGGCAAAGCTGTCGAATGCCGCCTGGATGTCGTCGAGCGGATAGGTCGCACCCGTGAAGGGCGCGGTCATGATCCTGCCATGGACGAGAAGCGTCAGCGCATCATGCATGTCCTCGCCCATGCCGGCGACCGAACCCCGAACCGAGTTCTCCTCAAGGATCGTCGTCAGAATGTCCAGGTTGAGGGACTCGCCCGGCTCCGTCAGTCCGAAGGCCATGAGATGACCGCCCTTGCGCACGAGTTCCTGGGCTTCCGCATAGAGCGCCGGACTGCCGACGCTCTCGATCACGATGTCCGCGCCGCGCCCGGCGGTGGCGTCCATCACGACCGCCTTCAACCTGGCGGGTTCGCTGACGCCGACATCGGCTCCGGCATCGAGAGCCATCTGCACGCGTTCGGGACTGATGTCCGAAACGATGATCGGGGCCGCGCCGATCGTGCGCATGAGCTGGACGTGCAGGTTGCCGATGGGACCGGCACCGATGACGGCCACCGATCGGCCGAAGGTGACCTTCGACTTGCGGGCGGCACGCACAACGCAGGCGAGCGGCTCGGTCAGCGCAAGGATCGCCGGCGCCACGTGTTCCGGGGCGGGTATGACCAGCCGGGCCGGCACCGAGAGGAACTCCGCGAAGGCGCCGTCGATCGTGATTCCGATCTGCTGCATCTTCGGGCAGTTCAGGATCTCGTTCTGGCGGCACCAGTAGCAGCGGGTGCAACCGATGTTCATGTCAACGACGACGGGCAGGCCTTCCTTGATGCCCTCGACACCCTGTCCGAGCGCGGCAACGCGGCCGGTGAACTCGTGACCCGGCACCATCGGCAGGCTCTCGGACGCGTAGGCCCCGTGGAAAATGTGCATGTCGGTGCCACAGATGCCCGTGCGCGCAATTCGGATCAGCGCTTCGCCCGGCCCCGGATCGGGACGGGCAACCTCGCGCAACTCGAACCGGCCCGGCTCGACGAGCACCGCCGCGCGCATTGAACCCGTCACTTGACGACCCCGCTGAGCTTGCTGCGATCGATGGTTAGCGCGATCGCGATGATCAGGACGACGCCAAAGACCATCTGCTGCTGCGTCGCGCTGATTTCCAGGTAGACCATGGCCGCGCGGATCACCATGACGATCAACGTGCCGATGGCCGTGTTGACCACGCCGCCAACCCCGCCCGTCAGGGGCGTGCCGCCGACGAGCACGGCCACGATGGCCAGCAGCAGGAAGCCGTTCGCCAGGTTCGCGTCGCCGCCCGAGAGCTTGACCGAGAACAGCAGCCCGGCAATCCCCGCAAAGGCTCCGGAGATCGCGAAGGCGAGGATCTTCACGCGATCGACGTTCAGCCCCGAGGCCACCGCCGCGAGCTCCCCTGAACCGACGGCCTTCAGCGCGCGCCCGAAGCTCGTCCGCGTCTGGAGAAACCATGCGAATGCCAGGAGCGCGACCGCGATGGCCAGTTGGTGCGGCACGCCGATGGTGCTGTCGAACATCCAGCCAAAGCTCGTGTTTCTCTCGGTCACGTCCATGGACAGCGCCCGCTGGCCGGACAGGTACTTGGCGGCAGACAGCGCGACGAAGCCCATCGCGAGCGTCGAGACGAATGACGGCACGTAGAGCCGGGTGGTCACGTAGCCCGACACCGCCCCGAAAACGAAGCCGGCGAGGATGCAGATCACCGCCACGCCGATGCCGAACTGCGAAAGATACACCGTAGCCACGACCGTTACCATGTTTGCCACCTGCTGCGCAGACAGGTCGATGCCGCCGATGTAGATCGCGAACGTCATGCCGAGCGCCATGATGAAGAGCGGCACGACGTCGGTGACCAGCGACAGGAGGCCAAGCGGGTCGAAGAACGCCGGGTTCGCCGCCCCGACAACGCAGACCAGCGCCAGCAACGTCAGCCAAGGGAAGTGCGGCTTGATGCGTTCTAGGTTCATGGGCCGGATCCTCAGATCATGTGGTGGACGAGGTCATAGAGCGACGGCTTCGCGCCGGGCGTCCCGTCGAAGCGTTTCTGGAACTCGCCGTCCTTGATGACGATGATCGTGTGCGAAAGGCCGATTGCCTCTTCCAGCGTGTCGGCCACCAGAACGATGCCTACGCCAGCGCCGCTCATTTCGCGGACCATTTCGTAGACGTCTTCCTTGGCACCGATGTCCAGCCCGCGCGTGGGATGGTCGAGAAGGATGATGTCCGACCCGCCCGAACGCCATTTGGCCAGCACGACCTTCTGCTGGTTGCCTCCGGACAGGCCGCCGCAGTCCTTGCGGATGTCCGGCGTCTTGATCGCGAGCCTGTCCACCCAGTTCCGTGCCATTTCCTTTTCGTCGCCAACGCGCAGAACGCCAAGGTCCGAGTACTTCTTCAACTGGCTGAGCGTCATGTTCTCGTAGACGTTCATGCCGTTCACGATGCCCTCGACCTTGCGTTCTCGCGGCACGTACCCGACGCCCCGCGCCACCCCGTCCGCGGCGGCAAAACGCGTGATCCGTTCGCCCTTGACCGTGACGGTGCCGGATGTCGGTGCCTCAAGCCCGTAGATCGTGCGCAGGATCGCCTCGCGACCGGAACCCTCCGTGCCGACGAGACACAGGACTTCGCCGCGATGCAGGTCGAAAGAGATGTCCCGGTAGCGCTTGTCCACGCTGACGCCGTCGAATCGAACCAACGGCTTGTCGGTCGCGTACGGGGCCTGCTTCTGCTCGCGGTAATACTCCTTGTCGACTTCCCGGCCCACCATCTTGTGCTGGATGTCGTCCACGTCGGCCTCGTCGCTGCCCACCACGTCGACGACCGCACCGTCCTTCATGACGTAGATGCGGTCCGAAAGCTCCAGGACCTCGTCGATGCGGTGGCTGACGAAAATGAAGGACGCGCGCTTGGCCAGGTCGCGGACAAGCCGGAACAGCAGCTCCACCTCTTCCTTGGCGAGCACTGACGTCGGCTCGTCCAGCAAGATGACCAGATCGCCGTCAATCCGCTCCTCGAGCGTCAGCACCTTCGCCAGCTCCACGAGCTGGCGCTGCGCAAAGGAGAGCTGCGACGTCACGGCAGAGGGATCGACGTCTAGCTTGACCTTTGCCAACTGGTGGCGCGCTGCCTTCGCCATGGCCCTCCAGTCGACGATGCCGAACTTCACGAACTGCCGCTCGTAGCCCAGGAAGATGTTCTCCATGACCGTCAGGTTGGTGATCAGCGACTGTTCCTGGAACACCATCCCGATCCCGTGATTCATGGCCTGCCGCGGATTCTGGAAGCGCATGGTCGTGCCGTCGATCGTGATCGAGCCGCCGTCGGGCTGGTAGGCGCCGTAGATGATCTTCATCAGGGTGGACTTTCCGGCGCCGTTCTCGCCAACGAGACCCACGATCTCGCCTCGACCGACCTGGAAATCTACGGTCTTCAGCGCGTGAACGCCGGGAAAGTGCTTGTCTACCTTGTTCAGGGCATACATGGAGCCGGTCCTACTTGACGAAGGTGACGGACTTGCGGTTGGTCGAAAGCGCGACCGCCAGGATCACGAGCGTGCCGAGCACGCCGTCCTGCACGTACGACGGCAACCCGATCACGACCATTCCGTTGTTGATGACATTGACGATCAGCACGCCGACAAGAGTGTTCCAGACGCCGCCGATCCCGCCCCAAAGCGCCGTGCCGCCGACCACGACGGCAGTGATCGACACGAACATGAAGTTGTTGCCGGTTGCAGTCTCCGCAATGCCGATGCGGCCCACGGCCAGCAGGGCGCCCACGGCGAAGAAGATGCCGGCAAGCGTGAATCCCATGACTCGCACGCGGGCCACGTTCAGGCCGCTGGACTGCGCCAGTTGCTCGCCGCCGCCCACCGCATAGAAGTTCCGGCCAAGTGCGGTGTGGGACTGGATGAACCAGGCAAGCAGAAGGAAGGCGAGCGCAACGTAGCACATGATCGGGAAATTCAGCCAGCGCACAGTCAGGAGCGAACGGAAGAGCTCGTCCTCGACCCGCAGGCGGTCGCCGCCGGTCAGGACCAGGGCGAACCCCGTGCCCACGAAACCCATGGCCAGGGACGCCATGAAGCTCGGGATCTTGAGCCTGACATGGATCAGCCCGTTGACGAAGCCCAGCAGCGCCCCGACCAGGAGGGCCGTCGGGATCGCCAGCCAGGCCCAGCTGGCCAACGTGCCGCCCCAGCCCAGGAATGCAAAGGCGAAGAGCACGGCGCAGACCGAGATCGTGCCTTCCATCGAAAGGTCGATGGAGCCCATGATGATGATGAAGGTCACGCCGACGGCCACCATGAGCGCCGGCGCGGCCGCGATGCCGATGCGAGCCGCGTTCCGAATGGAGAAGAACCGCGAATCGAGAAGGTAGAAGTGATCCTTGCCTTCGAGAAGATCTTCCAGGAACTCGAAGAACGGAAACAGCAGGACCAGCGCGAAGAGCACCAGGATAGGAGCCCATTTGACGATGCGGTCCCTCGTCAGCAGGCCTCCGAGCGGTTCCGTCTGCGCGGATATGTCGGTCATCGTCCGGCCCTCCGTGCCTGACCCACTCGTCGGAAGAGCCGCAACAGGGTTCCCGTCAAGAGTCAAGCCGAGGCGTGTTCGGCAAGGCGACGCGGCCGGCATGCCCGGCCGCGCCCACTGGTCACCTTGTCACTTGTACATGATCTGGCCGTTCGACGGGCCCCAGAAGTCCTGCCAGTCGTACGTCGGCACGTTGTCAAGGTAGTTCGCCTTGAATTCGCGCGCGTCATCCGGCGTGATGAAGATCGTCGGTCCGTAAAACTCCCGATGCTCGTGCGGCTCGTCCGACGGCTTGAAGTGCCCGACGGCAGCGTGATAGGCGAGCGACGCGGTGATGCCGCCGCCCCAATGCGGGTTGGTGAAGACGGTTGCCAGGATCTTGCCCTCGGCGACCAGGTCGACCGCCTGCGGGTTGCCGTCATAGGTGACGATCGGTATGTCCATGCCCTCGGCACGAAGCGCCTCGAGAACGCCGTAGCCGATCGTGTCGTTTGCGCAGTGCACGCCGGTGATTTCGTCGCCATAGCGCGTGATGAACGAGGCCATGATCTGCGCCGCCTTCTGGGTGTCCCAGTCGGCCGGCTGCGCGTCGAGAAGCTCGACATCCGGATAGTCCTTCAGCGCGTTCTTCAGGCCGTCCAGGCGCTCGATCGCAGGGTTGTTCGAGGCGATGCCGCCAAGATGCACGACGCCGCCCTTTCCGCCGATCGCATCGAGCAGAATGCGTGCAGTGCGTTCCGCAGGGCCTTCGTCCGACCAGGACATGTGACTGACATAGTTGTCGCCGAAATCCCATGGGTGCAGGTCGTCGGTCTTGTTCCAGAGCGTGGACACATAGGCACCCGCCTCGACGCAGGCTTCGACCACCGGGCGCGCGTTCGGAGCGTCGTTGGTGTCGATGGCAAGAGCCAGTTCGCCATTGGTCTTTGCCAACAGCGCCTTGACGTCCGCCAGCGACTTCTCCGACGAGCCCTCGTTGATCAGGTGCGTCAGGAACTCCTTCGGCTTGCCGAGGCTCTCGACGAAAGCCTCGCCGCCGGACACGATCTCGTTCCAGTACGGGTTCGTCCGGTTGCGGTAGGACCAGGCAATGGTCGGATCGGCAAAGGTTGCCGCCTGCACCGGCGACGGGCCGAACATGCGCATCGCCGCCGCGCCGGAAATGCCATAGGCCGAGGCAAGCAGGAAGTTCCGACGTGATACCGTCTCCTGCTCAATGAAATTCTTGATGAAGGACATAGATGTTCCTCTCCCCTATTTTCGCGAGCCCAAGATGAGGCTCTGATTCAGTCTCGCTTGCGACCGAAGTCCCCGGGCAAACCCGACCGGCGGGCAGCAGCGGCGATTCGACCAGTAACGCACTAGTTAGTTACTTCTTGCTTCTCATTCCTGTCAAGTGGGTTATAAGTTGAACGAGACGCGATCCCTGGAATTGAAGGAGCGCACGTGAGAGTTATGGAGGAACAGCCTCGGGCCCGCGACGCAAACGCAACCAGGGCCAGGATTCTCGCGGCCGCGAAGTCGGAGTTCGCGCGACTCGGCCTCGCCGGCGCGCGCGTGGACGAGATCGCCAAGAAGGCCCGTGCCAACAAGCGCATGATCTATCACTATTTTGGAGGCAAGGAGGACCTGTTTCGCACGGTCCTCGTGGAAGCCTATCTGGACATTCGCAGCGCCGAACAGGAGCTGGAGCTTGGCCACCTTCCGCCTCAAGAAGCACTTGAGCGTCTTGTCCGGTTCACTTGGGCGTACTACCTCGACAACCCGGAATTCATCACCTTGGTCAACAGCGCGAACCTGCATCGTGGCAAGCACCTGAAGGAGTCCGACCGATTGCGGTCGGCGAGCCGCAGGTTCGTCAGCATGGTCCAGGAAGTCCTTGACCGAGGCGTTGCCGACGGCGTCTTCCGGCCGGGCATCGATCCGGTGCAACTCAACATCACGATCGCGGCCATCGGCTACTACTACCTGACAAACCGGTTCACCGGCAAGATTCTGTTCGAACGCGACTTCATGGACCCCAAGGCACTCGAAAACCGTCTCGACTTCAACATCGACACGGTCATGCGGCTCGTGCTTGCCTGACGACGTGGCCTTGCCCTGCGTCTCTTCAAAGTCCGGGATTTCAGGTCCGTAGATCCGCGTCATCGGCCCTGGTTGCGAGGCTGCAAAGCCAGCGCGCCGCGACCTCACCGCCGCGGGCGACCATGCAGGCGCGCGGCGCCTTCCACGCAGTCAGGTCAGCGACATGCCAGGCTGCCATCCCCTCGGAGCGAGTTCAAGGCCGGCGAACTCGAAGGCCGGGGCGACCGTGCAACCGACAAGCGTCCATTCACCCAGGGAGACTGCGCTCTGCCAGCAGCCCGTCGGAACAACGACGTGCGGATCCGCGTCGGCGACCGTGCCGAGCAGCCGCTCGGTCACCTTCAAGCCATCGGAGCAGAGCGAAAGCCGCAAGGATGCACCGGCATGGTGGTGCCAGATTTCGACCGCGTCGATGCGGTGCCACGCCGAAGTCTCTCCCGCTCTCAAGAGATAGTAGATCACGGACACGGCCCCTCGCCCACCCATGGGTGCCTCAGCGCGGAAGGTCTCGCGATAATGCCCGCCCTCCGGATGGGGCCCCAGCCCGTGGCGCGCGATCACGTCGTCAGCATCCATCTCAGCCTCCGTCTGCAAGCGTCCCCTGGTTCCGGCGCCAGCCCCGACCGCGCATGCCGTTCGCTTGAACGCTCCGCCGGAGCCAAGGCAGTTTGCAGCGCCTGCCTACGCTGGCAAGAGCGAGAACCTCGTCGGGTTGCGGGCGCGGCGTCCCGTACAAGGGTTCACGTCGCAACCGAAATCAGTCAGCATCGCGTTCTGAACCTATCGACAATCGTGTCCAGGACTTCCGCCGGATCGCGTTGCCACCAGTTCCCTGCCGAAAACACCTCGACCTCGCACGCGCCATCATATCCGGTGCCCTCGACGGCGTGGCGGATGCCTTTCAGGTCCGCTACGCCGTCGCCCATCATGCCTCGATCCAGAAGCATGTCGGTGGTGTCGGTAAGCCAGTCGCACAGATGGTATCCGAGGATTCGATGCCTGCCCGCCGCGTGCAGCGTGTCGGACAGCGTCGTGTCCCACCAGACATGGTAGACGTCGACCGCCACGCCCACGTTCTGCGCATCCATCTGGTCGCAGATGCGGATGGTCTCGGCAACGGTGAAGAGGCATGTCCGGTTGCCGCCAAACATCGGGTTGAGGGGCTCAAGGGCCAGGCTTACGCCGCACCCTGCCGCGTGTTCCGCAAGGATTGCAACGCGCTCCGACAGCAGCTTCTGGCTTTCCTCTACGCCTTTGGTTCCGGGCTCCGTGCCCCCGGTTACGATGGTAAGAACGTCGGTCCCCAGCGCGGCCGCCATGTCCACCGACTCGCGTGCTTCGTCGAGCGTTGCGGGAGCGCCGGGACCGGTGATGTACGGGGTTCGGCAAAGCCCCACTACCTGCATGCCGCTGGCGCGGACGCGCTCGCCGATGACCTGCGCACGGGTGCCGATTTCGCGCCGCCAGAACACCAGCCCGCCAAAGCCCCGCTCGGCGCACGCGTCGATCACGCGTTCCACCGGCCAGCCTGCGCCGTAGCCGTCCAGGTTGTGACCCAGCGTCGCCGTGTTCAGTGCCAATGCGCCGAGATCGCTCGTGAAGTCACGCAATGCCGTAGAGTCCCATGAGCGTCCGCATCCGGGAAATGGCGCGGTCCGGATCCGACAGGAGGCCGGCCCGATCTGCCAATCGGAAGCAGTCGACAAAGTAAGGCAGGGACCGCATCGACTGGGCACCGCCCGGCATCACGAAGTGGTCCTGGAATCCGTTCAGCCATGCAAGGAACACGATGCCCGTCTTGTAGTACTGCGTGGGCGCGCGGAAAACGAGGCGCGCGAAGGGCACTGTCGGATCCAGTGTCGCCCGAAATCCTGCCTCGTCCCCTCGGCCCAACTGGGCGACCGCCTTGCTCGCGGCGACGGCCAGCGGGTCGAAGATGCCGAGCAGCGCATGGCTGTACCCGACTTCGTCGCCGGCAATCAGTTCCGGGTAGTTGAAGTCGTCACCCGTATACATCCTCACGCCTTCCGGCAGGCGGCGGCGCATGGCGATCTCCTTCTCCTTGTCCAGGAGCGAGACCTTGATGCCGTCGACCTTTGCGGCGTTCCCGCCGATGACGGCGAGCACGGTCTCAAGCGCGTCCTCGAAGCGATCGCCGCTCCAGTAGCCCTCGAGCGCCGGGTCGAACATGTCGCCCAGCCAATGAAGGATGACCGGGCGGTCGCAGGCAGTCAGCACGTCCTCGTAGACCCGAACGTAATCTTCCGGACTCTCCGCGACCCGTGCCAACGCTCGGCTCGCCATGATGATCAGGCGTCCGCCGATGTCCTGAATTGCCTCGACCTGCTCCATGTAGGCGCGGCGCACGTCGTCGAGACTCTGCGCGTCGTCCGGCATCAGGTGGTCCGTGCCGCAGCCATTGAACACAAGGGCGTCGGGAAACTCCGCCTTCGTTCGTCGAATGAGTTCCAGCGCCGTCGGCCAGTCGAGGCCCATCCCGCGCTGCGCCGTGTCCATCGCCTCTGCGATGCCAAGCCCCAAGCCTGCCAGGTGGCGTCGAAACGCCATTGTCGCTTCCCAGTCAAGCGTTGCCAGCCCGGACGGATCGTTGTCAGTAAGGGGATCTGCAACCACGTGCGCCGCGGAAAACACGACCCGGACCGGATCGGGTCCTAGCGGCTCGGCCTCGATCGGCGTGCCTTGCAGGGCGTAGTCCATGAGCGAGCCGTCACTGCCTGGAAGCGCAATCTTCATCTCAAAACCTCGGGACCAGCATGCCGCCATCGGCATATACGACCTGCCCGGTCGTGTAGGGAAGCTTTCCGGACGCGAGCGAGCCGATGATTTCGCCCACTTCCTCGGGCCGTCCCACGCGCGGAACGAGCGTCAGGCCCTCCTTGGCCCGCCGCGCATACTCCTTGATCACAGGCGAAGTCATGTCCGTGTCAATGAGCCCCGGCCTCACGTCATAGACCGCAATGCCCTCGGATCCGAGCCGCACCGCCCAAGCCTTGGAAACCATTGCCGCTCCCGCCTTTGACGCGCAGTATTCCGCACGCGCGACCGCGACCGCCTCCGCATTGGCCGACGTGACGTTGATGATGGAATGGAAAAGCGATGCGTCCCGTTTCCGGGCCAGCAGTCTCCTCGAAAATGCCTGCGTCATGAAGAACATCGCCTTGGCATTGACCGTCATGCAACGGTCCCAGCTCTGCTCGGACACATCGACAGGGTCACCACGGTTCATCACGCCGGCGCCGGCATTGTTCACGAGCGTGGTCAGGGGGCCGATCGCGTCTTCCGCGCCGGCAACGGCGGCGGCGTGGGCATCGAGATCCGAAACGTCGAGCGGGATGGCGGCAACACGCGCGCCTGTTGCGGCGACCCGCTCCACTGCCGCCGCCAGCTCGTCGTCGTCGGCTGGCCCGTTCACCGCCACCGAAAACCCCTGCCGGGCGAGGGCCAAGGCACTGCCCAGGCCGATGCCTCGCGTCGATCCGGTCACAAGCGCCGCCTGCCCGCTCACGTCTGTGCCCCGTTCTTAAGGAGCTCGCGCGCAATGATCGTGCGTTGAATCTGGTTCGTGCCCTCGTAGATCTGCGTGATCTTGGCATCTCGGTACAGGCGCTCCACTTCCATGCCCCTGATATAACCTGATCCGCCGAATACCTGAACCGCATCTGCCGTGCGTTGCACCGCAATGTCGCTAGCAAAGCACTTCGCCATGCTGCAAGCCATCGTCGGGTCCTGGCCCTGGTCGACCCTGTCCGCCGCCGAAAGGACGAGGAGACGCGCGGCCTGGATGTCCTTTGCCATGTCAGCGAGCATGAACTGGACGCCCTGGAACTCCGAAATCGCCTTCTTGAACTGCCGGCGCTCCTGCGCGTATCCGAGCGCGGCCTCCAGGCCCGCCTGGGCAATGCCAACTGCGAGCGCACCAATGCCAACCCGCCCCTTGTTGAGCACGCTCATCATGATGTGAAAGCCCCGGCCCTCGTCGCCCAGGAGCGCATCAGCTGCGAGTCGCACGTCGGAGAAGGTCAGGGCCCCTACCTGGCTCGCCCGCTGGCCCATCTTGTGCTCCTTGGGGCCCTTCTCGACTCCCGGAGCGTGGAGGTCGACAATGAAGATTGACATGCCCCGGTGCCCGGCTTCCCGGTCCGTTCGAGCCAGAACAAGGCCGACATCAGCCACCGGCGCATTGTGTATCCATATCTTGCTGCCGTTCAGGATCCACCCTTCGCCGTCACGCACCGCTTCCGTGCGGATTGCCGCAACGTCGGTCCCCGCCTCCGCCTCTGTTATGCAATAGGCAACCCAGGTCCTTGCCGCCATCACGTCGCTGAGCAGGCGCTCGCGCTGTCCTGCAGTGCCGTGCTGCACAAGAAGAGTCGCGATCAGCTCGATCAACCCGCACTGGTCTGCGACAGAGGCATATCCCCGCGAAAGCTCCTCCATCACCAGCGCGTAGGCCTGCGTGTCCAGTCCAGGCCCCCCCATCTCTTCCGGAACGCAGATTCCGAAAAGGCCGAGCTCACCCATCTCCTCGTAGAGTTCGCTCGGAAAACGCTCTTCTGCGTCAAGCTCCTGCGCGACGGGGCGTATAGCGTTTTCGGCAAAGGCACGCGCCGCGTCACGAACCTGCACATTCGTGTCGGAAAGCTGCATCGAGGGTCCTGCTAGTAACTGTATGGTTACTTTAGCCGCGCCCGGCGGTTGCAGTCAAGACCATGTCCCTCAATCTGCAGCTCCTCTCTCTTGACTTGGTCATTCATCACTCCTCTGACCGATCCACGCTCCGTTGGACTGCTTTGCAGAGGTGGCATCAAGCCAGAGGGCCAGTGACCCGCCCACGAAATCCATTCCGCGCGCGCAGGCAGCCACGTCAGACAAGGGCGGCTGGCCGCCACCCCCATCATGAGTATCCAATTCGTCTTCCGGCAGGGTGTCCGCCTCGATCATCGCGGCATAGGGCGTGATGGCGCAACGCCTGATCAAGAGACAGGGACGTTCCCGCCCTTCCCTTTCCGGATCGTCGGCCCGGCATCTCGAAGCATGAAAGGAGCAGATCGCAGCACGTCGGCAAGGCCCGGCCCTTGCGCGATGCAGCCCTGGCCATGCGTTCCGGCATGTGCAACGCCTGTCGCCGGACACGAGGCGCTCGGCCCGACAGGCTCACGTCCGAGAGTTTGGCAGCGCTTGTCACGTGATCAGTTACTCTCCCGTACTCCGCCCAACGGGGCGAAGTGACCACGTTCAGTTCACCGAGGCTGGCAGCAAATCGGGTCGCCGCGACCGCGCTTGCTTTTCGGGCGCAGATTCGTAGCCTGCATTCGAGGCACGATGCCTTTCGAAAGCCCCCGCCGTTCATGGCGGAAAAGTGTTCGCGATCAATGACGGCCAGCGGTGAAGCGATGACCGGAAGTTCACACCAGGAAATGCGGGATGCGTATCTTGAAGCGTACCGTCGATACGGGACCAAGTGTCTCTGGAACATGAGCCCGGTTGACAATCCCAGCACCGAGAATCTCCGAATTGTTGCCCGCCGCCTCAAGCTCCACGGCTGGAAGGAGGAATACGCTTTCGCCCGCAAGCTCGAGGGGATCTGCAATGCCATTGACGGAACTGCAGAAGCGCATCCTTAGGGCAGTCGCTGCCAACAGGGATCCGGAGAACAATGTGGCAGGCGGCGCCGTTCTCAACGTGGACACGGACCGATTTTCCGATGACATCGACCCTTTTTCCGACAGGAAGGAGGACCTGGACCGCGTAGCGGGTTGGGACGAGAACTCACTGCGACAGGCAGGCCTTTCCGTGAAGTGGCACAGGCGGAACGATACGTTCCGGCGTGCCCTGGTCGGCACGGACCGGGACTCGACTCGCATGGATTGGAGTTTCGACAGTGACCACAGGTTCTTTCCGACCGAGAGGGATGAGATTTTCGGATACCGACTGCATCCGGTTGACCAGGCGACCAACAAGATCATCGCCGCCGTTGACAGAAGCGAGACGCGAGACATCCTGGACCTGAAAACCATTTCCGAGAGCATTCTTCCCCTGGGTCCTGTCGCTTGGGCGGCGGCGGAGAAGACTCCAGGTCGCAGCCCGGACATGATCATCCAGGAGCTTCGCAGGAGGGCTGTTCTTCGCCAGGAGCAGATCGACGAGGAGAACCTCGTTCGAGAGATTGATGCGGGTGATCTCAACAATTGGCTGCGCGCGGAATGTGACCGTGCGCAGAAGTGGATCGGCTCCATTCCTCCGCAGTTCGAATTCGGCGTGTTCTTAGATTCCCAAGGAACTCCCTGCACCCCTGACTTCGGAAATTTCGACCCGGGAGACTACAGAATCCACACCGGCGCCAGGGCTGGCGCTTGGCCAACTTCTCCGGAAATCTCCAGCGAGATGCTGAAGGCATCGGTTGCAAGGGACGGTGACGATGGCGCCGATCCCTGATTGTGGCACCAAGCCTGTCGGGAAACTGTCCAGACTTGAGCCCGGTCCGCGGGAGATCCGGGCCGCAAGCGATTTTCGAGGCGGCAACGATCAGGACGTCCGCAATGTCGGTAACATTGGCCGCCGTGGCAAGAAAGCGCGCCACCCGGACGCGAAGACGCCCAGCGTCGCCGTCCAGGACCACGCGAACCGCGCCCAACGGAATCGTCTCGATCGCGGATACGAAAGAGGGAAATTCGGCATGTACGCAACTTGCTGCCGACGGGCCCATTCGCTGAGAGCCGCGACGAGATTGAACTGTGGTCTGCAATCTGGCAGGCGGCTCGTCCGGCCACGTCCATCCTGCGAATTCGGGAGTAGACTTGGCGTCTACGCCTGGTGAAGGCAGGCATTGTCGAGATGCACATCAATCACCTGCCTGTCAGGAGAAAACCGTCCGAGCTTCCGCGTCAGCCGCAAGCTCGTTTCGGCAACGTGCTGCTTGTCTTGGCCGATGCGGTTTTCCACCACTCGGGTTCCAGCACCGCATGCGGGTCGAGCCGCTGCCGACCCGTCACGGACCAGATGACCCGCTTGTTCGAGCGGACGAAACGGCCATGTCCCCGCGGGCCTCCATAGCCAAGGTCGACGACAGGGGCCAGGTGAACACATGCAGATCTGCTGCAAGTGCAGTTTGGATTTGCTGCTCGAGTCATGACGGGTTACGTTCCGGGCCTGTAGGCGGACGATCCAGGACGCCGGCAACGCGCCAAGGTCAATGCAGGACGGCATGCAAGGCACAGATCCAGGTCTTCCCGGCTGGCACCATGTGCCAGAGGTGCCGATTGAGGTGTCGCCGTTCTTCAGTTGGCCGCCCGATCCCGTGCGAATGCTGGATTGGGTGACCGCGCGGTGGTTGCGGCTCGCCGAGAACTCGATCCTGGCCGTTCTTGCACTGGTCTGCTGGCTCTGGCTGCAGCCGCCCCTTGAAGAGACAAGGTCTCTCTCTTGGGACTGGGTAGGCGCTCTCCTGCTGCGGAACCTGGCACTGATGACCATTGTCGCAGGGGGGCTGCACTGGTTCTTCTATCGAGCCAAGCTGCAGGGAGACCGGCTGAAATTCGATCCACGCGACCTGAAGGTGAAGGGGCGTCAGTTCACCTTCGGCGGGCAGGTGCGCGACAACATGTTCTGGACGCTGACCAGCGGGGTCGGAACGTGGACAGCATACGAGGTGCTCCTGTTCTGGGCGATGGGAAACGGATGGGTGCCAGTGCTGATCTGGTCGGACAACCCGCTTTGGTTCGTGGCGCTCTTCGTGCTGACGCCGGTCTGGATCTCCTTGCATTTCTACTGGATCCACCGCGCTCTGCACTGGGGTCCGCTCTATCGATTGGCTCACGCCCTGCATCATCGGAACGTCAACGTCGGCCCGTGGTCAGGGTTGTCCATGCACCCTGTTGAGCACATCCTGTTCTTCAGTTCCATCCTGGTACACCTGGTTGTGCCGGCAAGTCCGGTGCACATCCTGTTTCACATGCAGCATCAGGCGTTGACCGCCGCGACATCCCATTCAGGATTCGAGAATCTCCTGGTCAGGGACCGGAGGCAGCTGGCGCTTGGAACGTTTCACCACCAAATGCACCACCGGTATTTTGAAGTGAACTACGGAAACCTGGAGATGCCGTGGGACAAGTGGTTCGGCACATTCCACGACGGGACGGCCGATGCACACGAGCGGCTCAAGGACAGACGGCAGCGCCGGGCCTGACTCGGTCCCGAGTTGCTTGGCCGACTGCAAGTGAACGGTGCGATTGAGGATTCTCTTGCCGCCCGCCCGAACAACACCGAGGCACGCGAGATGTGCCGCACCGTCCTGAACTGCCGGAACCGCAACTACAACACGCCTGATGCCAAAATGAGGGAAACATGCTGAAGAAACTCTTGATAACCGGCGCCAACGGCAACCTGGGCGCCGTCTGCCGCGACCGGCTGACCCACATCACCGAAACGATGCGGGTCGCGGCCCGCAAGGGGCTGGGCGAGGCACGCGAAAACGAGGAGATCGTCTACTGCTCGCTCGAAGACAAGGCCGCGGTCGAGGCGATGGTGGAAGGCTGCGACGGCATCGTCCACATGGGTGGCCAAGCCACCGAAGCCCCCTGGTCGACGATCCGGGCCGCAAACCTTGACGGCATGTACAACCTCTACGAGGCCGCGCGGAAGTCCTCGGTCACGCCACGGATCGTTTTCGCCTCGTCCAACCACGCCATCGGCTTTCACAAGCAATCGGAACGGCTTGACGCGAAATCGCTCACGCGCCCCGACGGGCTCTACGGAGTGTCCAAGGTCTTCGGCGAGGCGCTGGCCTCGATGTATCACGACAAGTTCGGGATCGAGACGGCCTCGGTCCGCATCGGATCCTGCTTTCCCGAACCTCGCGACCACCGCATGTTGTCAACCTGGATGAGCCACGACGACTTCATCCAGTTGATCGAACGGGTCTTCATGGTCCCACGCCTGGGCTGTCCGGTCATCTATGGCGTCTCGGCCAATTCCGCGACCTGGTGGGACAACCGCGAGGTGGCATACCTGGGCTGGCAGCCCGAGGACAACGCGGAGATCTTCCGCGAGAAGCTCGACGCCAAAGTGGATCCACCGCCTGCGGACGACGTGACAGCCGTCTACCAGGGCGGCGCATTCTGCGGCGACGGCATCCACGAAGAAGGCCCGGACTGACAAGATCCGGATGCAAGCCCTACATGAGATGCGGGACCAAACCTGATCGCCCCGCCAGGCGTCATTTTGATCATCGGCTCCGGATACACGTCATCCCCGGTCATGCAGTTTGGCAAGGAAGACGGCTTCAGAGACTCCGGGTCATGCGTGCGCGAGCACCTTGATGACTCCGCCACGGGCCACTCTGCGTCACGAAGCCGGCCGAAAGCTAGCTGCCAGCCGCTTCTCCGCTCAACCAGTCGAGAACAATGAACGGTGTTTCGATGCTCCGGTCGCGTATGTCCCCGTAGAGTCCCGCCGGATCATCGGGAGGAAGCACCGTGACCAGCCCGTCGAGCTTCAGCCTGCCTTCGGCAAGCCACTTCAGAGCGCGTTCGAATCCCGAGAACGTGCTGTGCGGCGCGTTGTTGTAGCCTTCGAGCAGCTCTTCCCAGACGAATCCCCGCGATCGGATCGGGACCGCCCATTCCCATCCGCTGCGAAGATTCACGAAGTTGAAGAAGACCGCGCGCGTGATGTCGTGGGCCGACAGGTCCGTGCACTTTCGCCAAGGCACGCCCACCAGTACCACCTCGCCCATCTGCGCGACGATTTCGCAGGCATCAAGCACAGCCGCCTCGTTTCCCGAGCACTCGACGACGAGCCGTACCCTCTTGGAAAAGTCCTGGTCCTCCTTCGGCATGCCGGGGCGCGTGTCCGCGATGCCCGACGCCTCCACCTGGGATCGTCTCAGACCGTCCGGATCGACGACGGTGACATCGTATCCCCCAATGTCGAAAATGTGCGCGGCACATAAGCCGACCGGACCTGCGCCAGTGACAATCACCTTGTCGCCCGGACGCGCGGCAGTGGTCATGAGGGTGGTCATCGAGACGCCCATCAGACGGGCAATGACCGCGTCCATTGGACCAATGCCGTCCGGCAGCGGCAGCGTGAAGCGCTCCGGGAACTGCTGGGTCGAACGGTGGGCGCCCATGCAGAAGCGCAGGTCACCGGGCGCGACGTCCCTGACCTCCGGTCCGATCTCGGACACCCGGAATACCGCTCCATACCCGGGTCGGATGGGGAAGCCTCCGCCGCCGGCGGCCCAAGCAAGTTCCGTGCCTTGGCTGATCAGCGAACAGATGGTCGGGCCGCGAATCTCGTCGGCGCCGAGCGGCACATCCTGGTAATCGGCGAGTTCGAAGCGGTTTTCGGCGGGGAAGACGATCTCTCTGGGCATGGCGTCGCGGATTCCTCGGATCAAGCGTTGACGGAAATGCCGGTCTTGGCGTCGAAGACGTGAATCGCCTCTGGGTTGAAGCGCACGTGGACGTTGCTGTCCACGGCTGGTCGCTGGCTTGCAGGCACTTCCGCAATCATCTCGTGCGAGCCTATGCGTATGTCGAGCAGCGCCTCGTTGCCAAGATACTCGGTTACCTCGACCGTTGCGGCGAGCGCGCCATTGGCGCCCTCTTCCACCAGCGAGATTTCCGGGGGACGAATGCCGATCGTGACCCTTTGACCCTCGGCAACCTTGCCCGCGAGGCGCTCGGGGACCGGCAGGCTCAGGTGATCGCCAACAAGCTGGCCGTCCTGCATCGTCGCGGGCATCATGTTCATGGCCGGGCTGCCGATGAACGTGGCGACGAAGGCGTTCCGTGGATGGGAATAGACTTCCTCGGGCGTGCCCGTCTGCTCGATGTAGCCGTCGCGCATGATGACGATCCTGTCGGCAAGGGTCATCGCTTCGACCTGGTCGTGGGTAACGTAGAGAATCGTCGTGTTGAGGCGCTTGTGCAGCTTGCCGATCTCCCAGCGGACCTGGGTCCTCAACTTGGCGTCGAGGTTCGAGAGCGGTTCGTCGAACAGGAACACGTCGGGCGTACGGACCATTGCGCGGCCCATCGCGACACGCTGTCGCTGACCCCCGGAAAGCTGCGATGGCCTGCGCTCTAGAAGTTCGCCAAGGCCCAGAATTTCGGCTGTCTCGGTGATGCGGCGGTTGACTTCGCTCTTGTCGAGCTTCAGCGGGCGCAGGGCAAACTCCATGTTCTGGCGCACGCTCATGTGCGGGTAGAGGGCGTAGTTCTGAAACACCATGGCGACGCCACGATCCTTGGGCGCCACGTCATTGACGACACGCCCGCCTATGGACAGTTCGCCACCGGAGACGTCTTCGAGCCCCGCGACCATTCGCAGCGTGGTCGTCTTGCCACAGCCCGAAGGCCCAAGAAGCACCACGAATTCCCGTTCGGCGATGTCGAGGTCGATTTCGTGGACGACCTCGGTCTGTCCGTAGTGCTTGGTGACATTCCTGAGCTGGATTGATGACATCGCCTGTCTCCTCCCGCGCTACTTGACCGAGCCCAGAGTAAGCCCGCGCACCAGCCAGCGCTGGCACGTCAGGACGAAAATGACGCCCGGAATGACAATGATGAGCGAGCCGGCCATGATGCGTCCCCATTGCACCGCGTCGGAGGACCAGAACGACATGACGGCGACGGTTGCCGTCTGGGCGTTCGATCCCGTGAGCATGAGCGCGAAGATGAACTCGTTCCACGAGAAGATGAAGCAGAACACGGCGGAGACCGCGAGTCCCGGCGCGGCCAAGGGCAGCGTGACGTGCCAGAAGGCCGACAACAGGCCGTGGCCGTCAACCGCGGCGGCCTCTTCCAGCGCCGTTGGCACCTCGTCGAAGAACCCCTTCATCAACCAGGTAGTGAGCGGGATGTTCACTGTCGAGTAGATGATGATCAGCGCAAGCGGGGTGTCGAGCAGGCCGACTGTCTTGAAAATGATGTAGTAGGGCACCACGACGGCAATTGGCGGAAACATCCTCATCGACAGGATCCAGAAGGCCACGTCGCCCATGCGCCGGTGCTTGATGCGACTGATCGCATAGGCCGCAAGGGACCCGAATGTCAGGCTGAACGCGGTGGACCCGAGCGCGACGATCAGGGAGTTCCCGATGAACTTGGCAAAGGGACGGTCGGAAAACAGCGCGATGTAATGATCCCATGTCGGCGAGAAGATCATTGCCGGCGGCTTCTGGAACATGATCGGCGTGGGTTTCACGGAAGAAGAGGCAATGATGTAGATTGGTGTGAGGAAGACCATCAGCACGATGGCCAGCAGCAGGTAGACCAGGATCGTTTGGCGGGTACCGGGCTTGTTCATCGCGTCCGGCTCCTCACGTCAGCTGCGGGTCGCGGCTGAGCGACTTGAAGAACAGCGTTATCAGGATCACGATGATCGCCAGCGACACGAAGGATGCCGCCGCGCCCACGCCCATGCGCCAGAACGTGAACGACTGGCGATAGATGAACATTGACAGCACCTCGGTCGTGTCCCCCGGACCGCCCTTGGTCAGCACGAATATGATGTCGTAGATCTTGAAGGCATCGATGGCACGCAGGAACATCAGGCTGATCAGGACCGGCTTGATCTGCGGGAGAGTGACGTGCCAGAACACCTCCCAGTTCGAGTTTCCGTCAATCCTTGCGGTCTCGTAGGGTTCGGGCGACAGGCTGGTCAGCGCTGCGGCGGTGCCCATCATCACGAAGGGCGTCCATTGCCAGATGTCGGCGATCGCGATCGCCCAGAGCGCCCACTGCGTCGACGTGATCCAGGGGACCGGGCTGACGCCGACGAAGCTCAGGAAGTAGTTCAGGTAGCCGAGTTCGGGGAAGTAGAGAAACAGCCAGACGAGGCCGACGATCACCGGCGAGATCATCATCGGAATCAGGAGCAACGTGCGGATGATGCCCATGCCGGGCAGTCGCTGCGTGACGAGAAGCGCCATGCCGACACCCAGCACGAGCTGCACCGACAACGTCATCAGCATCAGCTTGAAGGTCACCGTCAGCGTGTGCAGAAACTCGGAGGACGAGAGGACTTCCCTGTAGTTCGCCCAGCCTACGAACACCCTGGGAACGAAGAGCTTGGCCAGATCATAGCTGCGGAAGCTCAAGTAGCCCGCATATATCATCGGGTATATCGTCGTGAAGAAGAGAACCAGTATGGCAGGAACCATGAAGCCGAGGAAAATCCTCCTGTTGCGCTTCCTGCTGTATGCCATGATCGCGGTCCGCCCCTCGCGTAGCCGGTGCCGGTGCCGGTGGTTGCGGCCCGCCCCCGGGCACGGGAAGTAGCCGGGAGCGGACCCTTTCAGGTCACAGTTGAACTTTCAGGCCTCAGTTGAATATGTCGGCCTTCGGGTCTGCGATCCAGCGCAAACGCATTTCGAGCGGAAACACCTTCAGCCGCGTGTTGATCTTCGTGCAGCCGTTTGTCAGCGCCTCCTGGGCGCTGTCGGTTTCGCCGGCCACGTACTTGTTCAACTCGACGCCGAAGACCTCTTCCACATCGGCATAGAACGGGTGGAAGATGCGGCGCTTTGCCGTGTCCTGCGTCTCCAGCAGCACCTGGTAGTAGGGGTACCTTTCCTGGAGTTCCGGGTCTGACAGGATGGACTTGTGGAACTGGCTCACGCCGGAACCCTCGTTGGCGAAACGACGCATCATGTCCCGCGAGGTGCCCCACTTGATGAATTCCCAGGCAGCTTCCTTTTCGCGGTCGCTGGCCTTCGAGTTGATGCCGAAGCTCAGCGCGCCGGTCATCGTCTCCATGGGACCGCCGTCCTCGGTCGGGCTGGGCTGATAGCCCGCCTCGCCGAACGTGGGAAGGAGGGCCTCTTCCGGATTGGTCAGGCGCACGGTGCGGACCGACCAGTAACCCGACTGGGCGACTTCACCACGCTCCATGTAGCCCGTGCGGATGTCCCACATAAGGCCGAGATAGTCCGGGGGATTGAACGGCACCAGCCGCTTCATGACCTCCGCCGCCTTCACGCCTGCCTCGCGATCGATGGCGCAAAGACCGGTCTCGTCATCCCAGTACTGACCGCCGAAGCTCCGCATGATCGGAAAGAAGTCATGCGTGATCGCCCCTGCAACCCGGCTATAGGCCTGGGCGTTGCCGTAGAAGTCCTTTTCCAGCGTCTGGCCGGCCAGAGTCTCGCCCGCCGTGCGGGTGAAGAACTCGGCTATGTCGATGTACTGCTGCCAGGTCTTGGCCGGCGCGAGGTCATAGCCGTACCTGTCCTTGAAGGCAGCCTGCTCGTCAGGATGCTCGAACAGGTCCTTGCGGTAGTTGACGTGCCAGATCATCCCGGCTGCCGGGAAGGCGATGAGGCGGCCCTGCCAGGTGTTTTCCTGGAGCTGGATCGGGATGATGTCGTCGAGATGAAGTTCCTCGGCATCGCGTATCACCCAGTCGGTCAGATCCTGGAGCGCACCGGATTCCCCCAGGACGCCTACCCAAGGACTGTCGACCCACATGAGCTGATAGCTTGGCCGGTTCGCACTGGCCTCGATCACGATCTTGTCGATCAGCCCGGGATAGGGGAACATGTCGATCTGGACCTTCGCACCGGTCAACTCCTCGAACTCGTCCACGATCGGTGCAAGGCGCGTCACCGAAGTGTCGCCGATGCCAAGCATCTTCAGCTCTATTCCGTCGAATTCTCCGGCCCATGCCGACCCGCCGGCCGCAACCGCGACACTGCCGGCCAACAGGGCTGATTTCACATGTTTCATGTCTTCCTCCATCTGGACGTGATTGCTGAAACCGTTTCAGCAGGTGCCGGTTCCCGCCCCGTCCTTGGCGATGAACCGGATTTCGAGATCAGCTCGAGGAGACTGGCGACCACGCCTTCGGTCCGCCCTCCTTCTCATAGCCGAGCGGGCCGTCCATGCTGACCAGTTCAAGGAACTGCCCCCATGGCGCCCGCAGGTACACCCAGTTCAGTCCTTCCATCGGACCCGAGTCGATCAGGGTTGGTCCCTCCAGGACATCTACGCCTGCCTCGCGCAGCCTGGACGCCGCGGCATGGATGTCGTCCACCTGAAAGGCAAGGTGGCACGCACCGGGCTCGCTGTTTCTCTTCAGGGGAGCGTCCCTGTCCTCTCCGCTGTACTGGAAGAGTTCCAGGTTGGTGCCGTTGCCCAGGCGCAGGACCCTGATGTCCTGGATGCGCCGGTCTCCCGGGACACCCAGGCTCTTGATCATGAACTCGTCGTCGACATCGACCAGGCCAGTGCTGAGCACCGTCTTCGCTCCGAACACGGTTTCGAAGAACTCGACCGCCTGTTCCAGGTCGGGAACCGTGAGCCCGACATGCTCCAGTCCGTGAACGTTGATCATGTTGCTGCTCCCCTGTGTCGCGCGATGCCGCGCCACGATTCGGAACGGCGCACTCCGCCGAATGCGGCTGCGGACATCGGCTCGTGTCCAAGGATGAGATCCGACGCCCGCTCGTCGAACACGTTCGTCGGCGAGCTCGCGTGGGATGCGCAAACTCGGAGATGATCGAGCTGTCGCATGTGCGCAGTCTCTCCGGCCAGTGCACCCTGAACTCGGGATCGACCAACGCCAGTTCGCATTGCCCCATGCGGGACACGCCGACCGTGCGGCATCAGGCCCTGTCGAGCCTGCAAGCGTCGTCGAGGAATCACCTCCAGCCTGCGACGACCCTTCCGGTAAGGCGCCTCATTGCGCATGAAGAGCGTCAGCTCAGGTTGCCGCAGGGGCTCGCACGCAGCCTGCAGGCCGGGCACCTGCAATTCAGGACTGCAAGGTTCTAGCCGGGAGTGAAGGCCGACCAGCCGAGCAGGACCGGGATCGGCATATGCCCCTGGCACCTTGCCAACCGCTTTCGCAAGCCGGCTGGCCGGCAAGAAGCCTGCAGTATCGGCCCGGATCATGATGCAATCGAATTTTGAGACGTTCGCAGACAACATCCCAACTCATGTAACCATTTGGTTACTTGGGGACTACTAGAATTTCGCTTGCGTGTCCAGTCCGAACTTGCCCGTTGCCCGATTTCCTCATTTCCTGTTCTTTCCTGCATCCGGAGCGAGCAGTGCCAATGCACGGAACTGCATTTGAACAAAACCGGAAAATGACGCCGCGCTGCAGACCTTCATGTTGCGCTTGATCAGCAGAATCCCTCCAGGATCCAGAGTTGGATGACGAGCAGAAGAAGAGCGACACACGTGCAATCGGTGACTTGGGGAACGCCCTGCCCCGTCGCGTCCGCGTGTCCGGGCGACACCGGCATGAGGATGGCAAAGTGCAAGACCCAAGTGCGTGTCCTGGGAATCCTCCTGCAGGACGAGGCTTCGCCGGGCTTCAAGACTGGCTGCTCTCAGCCCTCCAATCGAAGGCCAACTGGCCGTGCGCGTCGGCGAGCGCCTTGATGGCATCGCCCACGTGCCGTTCGGGGTCGCAGGATTTCCGGGATTCGAGACTCACGTGCAGAAGAAACTGCTCACAGGTCGCGAGCACGCACCCGTCGGATGCGCGCTGCATTTCGTGACGAAGCTTGAGCTTCCTTCCCTCGCCGAGCAGAACCCGTGTCGCGACCTGCACGGTTTCGCCTGCATGGGTCTCCAGAAGATAGTCGATCTTGGTCGAGACCGTGAAGAAGCTCCGCCCCGCCGACACGTAGTCCGGACCCGCCCCGACATGGGCCATGACCGCATCGGCCGCATCCGAGAATGCCTGCCCGTAACGGCTCTCGTTCATGTGGCCGTTGTAGTCGGTCCAGTCCGACGGCACCATGCGCCGCACGGTGATCATGGGTATGCGCTCCAGTTCCTCGCCGCCAAGATTCGCTTCATGGGCGGCGATCACGCGACCCGCCGCGCTGTCTTCGCGTTTCAGGGCCCGCAGCAGCGCCACGAGATTGCGGTCCCGCAGCGATTCCAGTTCTCGGATCGATTGCCCTCCGGATTGCGCATCTGATTGATCGCCGATCTTCTTCACGAGTTCCGGCGTCAAGTCCGGCACGTCCGTGAGCCTGGTCCACGGCCAAGCGAGCGCAGGGCCGAACTGCTCGACGAATTGCGCCATGCCGCCCTCGCCTCCGGCAATCCTGTAAGTCTCGAAGAGACCCATCTGCGCCCATCGGAGACCGAACCCGAGCCTGATTGCCTCATCGACTTCGCCGGTGGTGGCAACGTCATCCCTTACCAGCCAAAGCGCTTCGCGCCAGACCGCTTCAAGAAACCGGTCTGCAATATGTGCGTCGATCTCGGCGCGAACGACCAAGGGCCGCATTCCGATTGACGTCAGGATCCGCGATGCCGACTCCAGGATGTCTGAATCTCCGCCGCCAGACACCAGTTCCACGAGGGGAAGCAGGTAGACAGGATTGAACGGATGGGCGACGAACAGCCGGGCTCCCGAGGCAAGCCCCTTGCGGAGATCGGACGGCTTGAAGCCCGACGTTGATGATCCCAAGGGCACGTCAGGGGCCGCTGACTCGATTTGGGCATAGACCTTCCGCTTCAAGTCCAGCCTTTCAGGCACGCTCTCCTGGACGTAGTCGACGCCGGCAACAGCCTCGGCGACAGACGTCGCGAAACCAAGCTCTCCTTCATCCGGCAACAAGCGCTCGTACAACATCGGCAGCGACCGTCGTGCGTTCCCGATCACTTCATCGATCTTGCGCACTGCCTCGGGATCCGGATCGAACACCTTGACATTCCAGCCGTTCAGCAGGAAACGCGCGGCCCATCCGCCGCCGATCACGCCGCCGCCGATGATGGCCGCCGTACCGTTGCTCACTGCTCCGCCAGCCCTTTCACGACATCGATCAGCGCCCGGCCCAACTTGCCGTGCGCGGACTCGCTCCAGTGGATTCCGTCCAGAGGATCCACTTCGATCACGGTGCCGGCATCGAAGAACGCGGCGCCCTCTTCGCCCGCGAAACGCCTTATCCTGTCCGACAGTCCTTCCCCTCTCGCCTCCGCGCCCGAGAACATTTCGGCAAAATCGCCCGCGGGCCGCAGCGGCGGCGGCGCAATTGCCAGCGTCACCCCGACCGCGCCGGAGAGCCGGGCTTCCCTGACCAGGCGCGCGACGCAAAGGGCGATGTCCTGCGCGTTCCGGCCAAAGGCGTGTTTCTGGTCGTTTGTGCCCAGACAGATGGCAAGCACGTCGATCGGCTCGTGGGAATGCAGGATTGCAGGCAGCACGGTCAGCCCGTTTCGGAACGCCCCTTCAACCGGGTCGTCAAGGACGGTCGTCCTGCCAGGCAATCCCTCGATCACCACGTCCCAGTCCGCGCCAAGGCCGGAGGCCAGCACGTCGCCCCAGCGCGCACCCGGCGGATGCACGGGCCGCGAAGCCAAGTGCTCCTGTGGTGCAGTGCCGAAGCTGTTGCTGTCGCCATAAACCAGGAGACGCTTGGTCATTTCACCCGATGCCCTCAATCACGATTCCGTTGGACGACGCGGCGGAATCAGTCCGAATTGCCAAAACCTCTTAGCACCCAATTCATCGCGACGGCAACGAAACCTGATCGCTCCTCCAGTCTGGCGTCACGGCATGTCCTTCGACTCATGTCAATTGAATTGCCGGTTTCGATGCCGCCTGTCCGGCAGCCCTTCCCGCATTCCCTGCCGCCTCGAGTTTGCGGCGACCCTCATGAGCGGCGGCGCGCCCGTGCACCGCCACGCCGACCGGCCTGCAAGGCAGGCTGCATCGCGGCCTCCAGGACCTTGGTCATGGGATGGTCCGGGAAATCCTTGCCGTGACGGTCAAGCAGCAATGCCACGGCATCGGTCGCCTCGCGCCCTTCCGGCCTTGAAATCGCCCAATCGAGAAAGATCGACCGGCACTCCGGCCCCTTGATGCCTGCGATCCGGTAGCTTTCGCGGATCAATCCGTTTGGATCAATGTCGTCGCTCATGTTCCGGTGATCCGTTTCTGTACATTGAACCACGCTACCCAATCGCCGCGATCCTGCCAACAGGCCGTGCAAGCCCGAATTCTCGAACTGCTGTCCTGGCCTGACCGGCCGCAGCCTGCGCAATTTCCCTTGCAAGGATCCGGCAAAGACGTCAGCACGGGCTCATGAGCAAGAGTCTTGCACGCGTCGCCGCAGCGCTGGAATCCGCAGGTCTCGCCTGCGAGATACTCGAGATGCAAGGCGAAACCCGGACAGCAGGCGACGCTGCCCGAGAGGCAGGATGCGAAATCGACCAGATAGCGAAGTCAATCGTCTTTCGAGGCGAAGAAAGCAATTCGGTCGTCCTCTTCATCACTGCCGGCGGGAACCGCGTCGATGGCGAGAAGGCTTCCGAGGCCGCGGGTGAAACGCTTGGCCGCGCCGACGCCAGCTTCGTTCGTGACAAGACCGGATTCGCGATCGGCGGGGTCGCTCCGGTCGGCCACCTTACGCCTTCGCACGCGTTCCTCGACCCGAAGCTCCTGGAATATGCCGTCGTCTATGCCGCCGCCGGGACGCCGAGGCACATATTTTCAGTCGCCCCCGAGCGTCTGACCGAGATCTCCGGTGCCACGGTAGCGGAGTTCACGACCTGATTGCTGACACCGATTCTGTTGATTTCCTTTGCAGCTGGCAGCAAGTTGGCCGAACTGGCCGCTTCACACGGGGCCCGCCAGGATCGGTCGGGCGAATGAACCCGATTCGCTGAGGCACTGCCGTTTCATCGTTGGACGGCGGCAAGGCCCAACGAGAATGTCATCGGACCGGGAACGCAATCCTGACTCTCCAAATGGGCGACGGCGCCTCGCAGGGGCCAGCAGCCACGTTCGGCAACGTGTTGAAATTCGGGCAAGGCTCGCCTACGCTCGCAGGGCGCTGGCCAGAGGCCGGCCATCCTGCATCAACAACGGAGACAGAATCCAGGCGTTGGTTCCGGAAGATGCGGCCGCAACGGCGAGACTCCTTGGAAGGTTCTGAAGGTGGAATTCATGATCAAGAGGCCATTGAAGACGATTCTCGCCGGCCTTGTGGCGACGATTTTTCTTGCTGGCGCCGGCAGCGCCGACCCTGCCGGCGTATGGCTGACCCCAGCCGGCAATTCGCATATTGAGATTTGGCATTGTGGCGAGAAGCTGTGCGGCAAGATCGCCTGGTTCACCGAGCCACACAATGCGGATGGCACACTGAAGCTCGACGAGAAGAACAAGAACGAGGCCTTGCGGACCCGACCACTTCTCGGGCTTGTGATGATGTCGGGATTCACCAAGACCGGCGAAGGCAAGTGGACAAAGGGCCGAATCTACAATCCCGAGGACGGCCAGATCTACCGTTCGAAACTGGAAGTGAAGGACGACAACACTCTGGATGTCTCAGGCTGCGTGCTGGTTTTCTGCAAGGCGCAAACCTGGACGCGGGTCAAGTAGGACAGGAACAGCGGGGCGTCGACGTAGAGTCCGGACGCATACCTGACGCATTTGCACATGTCCCTCGACCTGAAGCCGCTCGAATGTTTCAACGGCTACGTCGCCGACGCAGCCCGGACGCACATGCTAGAGTCACGCAAGAGCATATGGCCAAGATCCCGGGTGCCGAGTTGCGGCATGCGCGACTTGAAGCGCCGACATTGACCGCCTGGGCCGTAGCGCCACCTGGCGGCATCCTGGACATTTTCGGCTGCACACGCCACAAAGACGACCATCCACCTCTGCAATCCTGCGTCGTCTCGATTCGCTCGCCTGGCTTCGATCAAGCTTGGCCTGTTGCGGATCAACCTTCGGCGCGCGGGGTCGGTTGGGTCCAATCGCCGAATGATGCCCCCGCCCGCCGCCTGGTCTGGATCACATGATGGCGTCGCCGATCTCGAGTTCACGCCGGGCAATGAAGTCACGCAGTTCCTCGTCAATTGCCGGATCCAGGTCAGGCAGCTCATATGCCGCCAGCATGGACCTTGCCTTTCGAACGGCGCGGTCGTTTGCATCCAGCCGACCTTCCGCCTCCCACTGCTCGTAACTGTCGTGGTGCATGAGTTCGGGAATGATGAATGCCGCTTCGAAGTGCTCCAACGTGTGCTTCGTGCCAAGAAAGTGTGCGCCGGGCTCGACTTCGTGAATCGTCGCCAACGCATCGTCAAGTTCCGAAAAGTCTATTCCCTTCAAGAACCTGTGCGTCATTTCGGCTTGCTCGGCGTCAACCGCGAATTTCGCGAAGCTCTGGCAAAGGGCGCCTTCAAGATAGCCTGCCGTCGACAGTATGAAGTTGGCGCCGGCCAGCGCGGCGCCAAAGAGATTCCGCGCGGACTCGTACCCCGCCTGAGCGTCCAGGATCTTGGAGCTCGAGCACGCGCCGCTGCATCGCCATGGCAGCTTGTAGTGCCGCGCCATCTGGCCAACCAGAAGGTTGATGTGGTCGATCTCCGGGGTGCCGGCCATCGGCGCGCCCGATTTCATCGACACCGCGCCGATCCACTGCCCGAACACTCCAGGCGCCCCGGGGCGGATGATCTGCGAGAATGCAATTCCGGCAAGTGCCTCGGCGCTGATCTGGACGAGCGACCCGATCGTGCTGGCCGGCGTGCTGGCTCCGCTGAGAACGAACGGCGTGAACAGCACCGCCTGGTTTGCCGCTGCATAGACCTTGATCGCGTCCAGCATGGTCTGGTCCCAGACCAGGGGCGAGTTGCAGTTTGCAATCGACGTCATGACTGTGTGTTCGCGAACGAAGTCCTTGCCAAACACGACTTCGGCCATGCGGACGCTGTCCTCGGCCCGTTCGCGTGCGGTGACCATGCCCATGAAGGGCTTGTCGGAATGTCGGATCAAGCCGTAGACCATGTGCAAATGCCGCTTGGGCACAGGCAGGTCCAGCGGCTCGCACAGCACGCCGCCCGACATCTGCATGCCCGGCGACATATGGGACAGCTTCGCGAAGTCGTTGAAGTCCGCAATGGTCGGTGAGCGGCGAACCCCGTCGAGGTCGAGCACGTTCGGCGCGCCATAGGCCGGCGTCAATATCTGCTTGCGCCCGCCAAGCGTGACCGACCTTTCGGGATTCCGCGCGTGCATCGTGTAGCTCTCGGGTGCTGTCGAAAGCAGCTGCATCAGCAGTGGTTCGTCAATCCGGACGCGATGGCCCTGCACCTCTGCGCCCGCGTCCCGCCACGCACGGATCGCTTCGTCGTCTCGGAATTCCACGCCCTTTGTCCACAGCAGGGTCATGGTTTCGCGGTGAATTCGGTCAACCTGCTCGGGCGTCAACAAGTCCACATAGGGGATGCCTCGGTCCGTCTCCGGCATGAACCGCAGCTCTTTTGAAATGCGGGTGTCGCGTATTGCGTCACGGCCGCGCCGCTTCGTCCGAGAACGAACGCCGCTCATGCGCCGAACCTAGACATTGGATGCGACAGGGAGAGGCAGCTTCGCCATGCGTCCTCCTTCGACCTGAATGACTTGTCCCGTAACGAATCGCGACTGGTCGCTTGCCAGCCAGACCGCGACATCGCCGACGTCCGAAGGAGATCCAGTCCGCCCCAACGGATGCAGGTCGCAAAGCTGTCTTTCAGCAATGGCACGATCCGGAACTCCCGCCATGTATCCCTCGTTCATCTCGGTGCTGATCCAGCCTGGCGCAATGGCGTTGACGCGCACGCCCTTGGGCCCGAGGTCGATCGCCAGAGACACCGTCAAGCCGTTTATTCCTGCCTTGGAAGTCATGTAGGCGGTATGGTCGGGGTTGCCGCTGAATGCCTCGATCGAGCCAATGTTGATGATTGACGGGTTGTCTTGCGGCGAACAGCAGGAAGCGAAATGCCTGGCCATGAGGAACGGCCCGCGCAAATTGACCGCCATGACATTGTCCCACTCCGAAACCGTCAGCTGATCAAGCGGCGTGCAGGACAGAATGCCAGCGTTGTTGACCAACACCGAGGGCCTGCCGTGGCTGTGACGAACATGTGCGAAGAAGGCGGCGACGGACGTCTCGTCAGTCGCATCGAGATCGTGAAAGTGCAGGGCGTCATCATCCAAGGGTTGAATGTCCCCGATCACGACGTGCGCCCCCGCGTCGTGCAGGCATCGCGCAATGGCAAGGCCGATCCCCTGTGCGCCGCCGGTCACGATGGCGACCCTGTCTTTCAGGTTGGCGCTCATTTCGCGGTGAACCCTCCGTCGACCGGCAATGTTGCGCCGGTGACATGCTTGCTGAGATCCGAAGCCAGGAACGCGACGGCATTGGCGATCTCAATCGGCCCAGGCAACCAGCCTTGCGGAATCGAAACACGGCTGTCCTCGCGGACGTAATCCGGCGCCGCATCGCCGCGACCAGAGACCAGCATCGGCGTGTCAACTGCGCCAGGACAGACGGCATTCACGCGGATGCTCTCGTGCGCATGGTCAAGCGCCATGGCTCGCGTCAGGTTCACGATGGCACCCTTGCTTGCGCAATAGGCTGCAAGGCCGGGACAGCCGACCAGCCCGGCGGTGGACCCCATATTGACGATGCTGCCGCCCCCGGACCGGCGCAGCGCGGGAATCGCTGCCCGGGACATGAAGAACGTGCCAGTGACGTTGACGGACAGCATCCAGTTCCAATCATCGTCGGATGTCCTTTCTGCTGTGCCCCTGACAATGACCCCAGCGGCGTTGACAAGGACATGCAGTCCGCCGAACCGCCCTTCCGCCACACTGACTGCGGAAACGGCGAACGCAGGGTCAACAACATCGCCAAGAACGTATGTCGCCTGGCGATCTTCCCCGGAAATCTCTTGGCAAAGCTCTTTGGCAGCGCCTTCGTTACGACCAGCGACAACGACGTTGGCCCCGGATTCCGCCAGCACGCGAACGGTTGCCGCACCAATCCCCGAGGTGCCGCCAGTCACCAGCGCTGTCTTGCCCAGGAAGTCCATTGCCTACATCTCCAATCCGGCGTCATGGCGACGCTTGGCGAAATTCAGCCTTACGCCCCAACCGAGAAACGGCTGCGGCGGCGTCCAGGATGGCCGCCCTGCTTGCAACATGATGTCGAGCAAGGGAGTCGAGACGCCCGCCACATGCTCTGCCAGGAGCTTTCCGTAAATTGTCCCGCGCACGATCCCGACTCCGTTGAGGCAGAAAGCCCCGAACACGTCGGTTTCCAGCTCTCCGAAGACCGGTTCGCCGTTGCGTGAAAGGCACAAGGCGCCGCCCCAAGTGTAGTCGAAATTCAGGTCAGGCAGCATGGGGAAGCGGTTGCGCAACGATGTCTCGTGCCGCTCCCGCGCCCATGTCCGGTCCCGCTCCACGGGATTCAGGCCGGGGTTGTAGCTGTAGACATTGCGGATCAGGATCCGGCCGTCGATCATTCGCCGCACCGAGGTGCCAAATGGATCCGCCGGCACTATGCCCCAGCTGTTCCAGCCGCCCAGGATCCTGGATTCGTCGCCGGTCAACGGACGGGTGAGGCTGCCCCAAGTGGCAATGGGCAGCAGTTCCTTGCGATAGTAGCCGAACTGTCCGGCAAACCCGTTGTTGGCCAGTATCAGGGTGCGAGCCTTGACGGTTGCCTTCGGCATGGTCAGCCGGTGGGGATCGCCGAGTTCCATCGCTGTTACCGGGCTGTCTTCGAAGAGCGTCACGTTGCCCGGCAAGGCCGCTGCAAGACCGCGGACCAGAGCGGCCGGCTGCACCAGGATGGTCCCCGGGGCGTAAATGCCGGAAATGTAGAATTCCGAGCCCGTGATCTCGCTCATTCGGTTGCCGTCAAGCCAGTCATGCTTCACGTCCAGAAGGTCCAGTGCCTTGGAATACGCCTTCAGCTTGGTGGCTCCGCGATCCGTCGCGGCCGCGTGAATCTTTCCGGCTTCGTCCCAGTCGCACTGAATCCGATGTGATCGAACCGCCTCGCGCAGGTAGTCCTGTCCAGCCCGGTTGAGGGAAAGTTGCTCCCTTTCCGAATCAATGACGCCGGCAAAGTCCTTGGCGCGCATGTTGTGCGCCTGGTCGATGGCAAAGCCCGAACTGCGCCCCGCCGCGTTGTTCCCGACCCGCCCGGCGTCCAGCAGGATGATGCTGCAATCCGGAAGAAGCTCGCCCAGACGGCGCGCGGCTGCCAGGCCGACATACCCGGCTCCGACAATGGCGAAATCGAACCGGAGTTCACCCAGGGCCGAAACGGGTGGAGGCAGTGGCGGCAGGATGTTCAGCCAGCCGTTGTTGTCATCCATCTCTGGAAGCCGCTTGATCTTCATCGTCGGCCTCAGCCGAGATCCATCCACACGGTCTTCAGTTCGCAGTACTGGTCGTGGGCGGTGAGCGACTTGTCGCGCCCGCCGAAACCGGACAGCTTGTAACCGCCGAACGGAGTGCCTTGATCGCCCTCGCCATAGCAGTTGACCGATACCGTTCCGGCCCGCAGCTGCCGCGCCGCATTGTGCGCGGTCTTGTTCGACTGAGCGAACACCGATGCCGCCAGGCCGTAGTCGGTGTCATTGGCCATCGCGATGGCCTCCTCGGGCGTCCTAAAGGTCATGACGGCAAGCACCGGACCAAACACCTCTTCGCGCGCGAGCCGCATCTCGGGTGTAACATCGTCGAAGACGGTCGGCTCGACAAAGTAGCCGCCCGTCTCCGCGAGCACCCGCCTGCCGCCATGGATCAGCCTGGCCCCATCACTCTTGGCCTGTTCGATATGGCCAAGGACCTTTTCCATATGCCCCTTCTCGACAAGGGGACCAACGCGACACGCTGATTTCAGCGGATCATCGACCACCCAGCCCTGCGCACGCTCGACGATCAGGTCGATCAGTTCGCCGTGCAGGCCCTCATGTACCAGCAGACGGCTGTTCGACGAGCAGTTCTCTCCCATGTTCCAGAAAGCGGAGTTCACGGCATGGTCCGCGACAAGGTCGAGATCCTCGACATCCGGCATGACGATCATCGGGTTCTTGCCACCGCATTCAAGCAGGACCCGCTTAAGGTTCGAGTCCGCCGCGTAGTGCAGAAACAGCCGACCGGTGTCCGTTGAGCCCGTGAACGCGACGCAATCGACCTGCATGTGCTCGCCAAGCGCCTTGCCCACGACCTCGCCGAAACCGGGAACGACGTTGATCACGCCATCGGGAACGCCCGCTTCGGTCGCGAGTTCGGCCAGGCGGATCGTGGACATTGACGTCTGTTCGGCCGGCTTCAGCACCATCGTGTTGCCTTCGGCAAGCGCGGGGCCAAGTTTCCAGGACGCCATCATGACGGGGAAATTCCATGGCAGAACCGCAGCCACCACGCCAATGGGCTCGCGCACCACCATGGAAAGAATGCCGGGACCGGACGGCGTGATCTTGTCGCAGATCTTGTCGACGGCTTCGGCATGCCAGCGAATCGTGGCGACCGTTTCAGGCAGGTCGATGCCCAGCGCATCGGTGATCGGCTTGCCCCCTTCCAAGGCTTCGAGTTCGGCAAGCTCTTCGGCATTCGCTTCGATCACCGTCGCGAAGCGTTGCAGCGTCGTCTTGCGTTCGGCTGGCGACATTCGTGGCCAAGGCCCTTCATCAAATGCCTGCCGCGCCGCGGCCACCGCCTTGTCAACGTCGGCAGTCGTGCATTCGGAGATCTCTGCCAGGACCTTGCCGGTCGAGGGGTTGACGGTTTCGAACGTCTTGCGCTCCGTCGCGTCGACGGAACGTCCGCCGATCACGGCCTTGGCAGGATAGGATTTCTTGTTCTCGGCCATTTTGGGCAAGCCTCAATTGTTGCGATAGGACTGGACGAGCCAGTCACGTTCTTCCTGCCAGTCACGCCAGACCAGCCGATCGACCTTGGTGCGGTTCACCGGCAATTTGCTAAGCGCCAGCTTGATGTCGTGGCGGGCAGCACCCGGCACCGGAGGCAGGGGCTTGCGTGCTCCGCCCATGTCCCGGCCGGTCAGGCGCGTGGCCGCCTTGACGCCCGTGAGGTAGTCGACGTCATGCACGTTGCCCGAAAGCCAGAGACAGATCGCCTTCATGGTGTCCCATAGCGCGAGAGCTTCTGCATACTTGCCCTCCGCAACCAGATCGTAGAGCTGCGCGCATTCGTGTGGCATGAAGTTCGCGGCGCCCCAAATCATGCCGATGCACCCTGACATCAGGCTGTGGACCGCGTAGGGATCGGAACCGTTCAGCACGTTGCCGCCAATTCCGATCAGCTTTTGAAGAGCCACGAAATCTCCCGAGCTGTCCTTGATGTAGTCGAGGTTCTCGACCGCCAGCACTTTCCGATACAGTTCTTCCGTCATCGGGGCAGCCTGTGCTGGAACATTGTACATCACGATCGGGATGCTCACCGACTTGGCAATCGCGGTGTAGTGATACAGGACTCCGCGCTCGTTCGGGGGTTCCAGAAAAGGAGGCAGGACCATCAAGGCGTCGGCGCCCGCATCCTGCGCGAACCGGGCGCTCTCGATGCAGTCCTGCGTGCTCATCGCCGTTGTCTGCGCAATCGTCGGAACCCGTCCGTTCACGTGCCTGCATCCTTCCTCGATCAACCAGCGCCGTTCGACGTCCGACAGGTACGCGTATTCGCCCGTGCCAGAGCCAAGCACGAGCCCGTGGAGTCCCGCCTCGATCATGTCATCGACATGCGCGCGGTAGCGACCGGGATCTATCGCGCCGCCCGCGTCATCCATCGGCGTGCACATCGCCGCGAAAATGCCTTTCAGCTGCGCCATGTCTTGCGGTCCCTGCTCCGGAATTCCTCCGAGAGACTATATTCCCCGCCGAGAGATCAAGGCAACATGTCTTCCCCTTCGCAGCGCTCCAGATCGCCGACATTGCTTCGGTCGATGCCGACCCTTCTCCCGTTCAAGGCCGCCGCCCGGCACAAATGACCTCTTGTCCGCGCCGGACGAGATCCGCGTCACGCGAGCCGCTGATTCCAGGCAGGGCCGTCGACCCGTGATGGGACCCGAAGAGCCCGAAGCTGACCGCCGGCCCGACGCAGGCGCCCTGCGGGTGCCGCAATTCGCCCATCCGGCCGCGACTCGCGCGGGCCTTCGTTCGACGGGCCTTGCCGAAACAGTTCTGAAACTGACGGTCCGACCAACCGGGCTCTCCCGCCGGTATGGAGTGCCGGGCAGGACGCGCCGGTCGACTTCAAACGCCGCATTCGGAACAGCAAGAGCCGTCTTTGCGGCGCCGTGCCGGCAACAGGCCGGCTTCCGCGAGAATTGCGCCATGACATGCCGTTCGAACAAAATTGTTTGACGTCTTTTCAGAATGTTATGCAGATAATGTTAAAATAAGTCACATTCTGGCTTGAACTTTGCGACGAACGAACGATATCGGTGATGTGAAAGATATTCACATCTGCAAACTCAAGGAGCACAAGGGATGACAAACGCGACACTCAATGCCACCACTTCCGGCTTCACGGGCTGGTTTGGCCGTTTCGAGCGGTGGATGGACGAGCGTGGCAAAGGAGCCTGGATCGCAGCGATGATCCTCGGCTTCATCTTCTTCTGGCCAATCGGCCTGGCACTCTTGGCCTACATGATCTGGAGCAAGGGCATGTTCGACGGAAAACGCAAGAAATACGGCAACATTCGCGCCGCCATGAAGTCCAGCGGCAACGCGGCGTTCGACGCGTACAAGGCAGACACGTTGCGACGCCTTGAAGAGGAACAGGATTCGTTCGAGACCTTCCTGCAGCGCCTGCGTGACGCGAAGGACAAGGCGGAATTCGACCAGTTCATGGCCGAACGCGCCAGAAGGGCTCGTGACGCCGACATCGACCCCGACGCTGTCAGGGCGTGAGCCGGGAACCCGACTCCCTGAATTGGCGGCCCTTCTGACACAGAACGGGCCGCCATTGATTCCAAGACGGAGGAATGCCGACATGACACCTTCGGGGCACCCGATCGAGCAGCCAGGCGTCGACGACGACCGCCCCTATCGCAACGTGCCCTTGAAGCGGTTTCTCGCCTGGTGCCTGGATGTCGTCCTGATCTCGATGGCCACTGCCGCGATCGTGGCCTTCACCCTCTTGACCGCGCTGCTTTTCCTTCCTGCCGTCTACGCATGCATCAGCTTTCTCTACCGTTGGGCGACGCTTGCGTCATCTTCGGCCACGCCGGGAATGATCCTCGTGGGAATCGAGATCCGGGGGCTGGATGGCGCGAGGCTTGATGGAACAACCGCGCTGCTGCACACGGCGGGATACTTCGCTTCGGTGCTGACATTTCCGCTGCAGGTGATCTCCATCGGAATGATGCTGCTCTCGGCGCGCGGCCAAGGCCTGACCGACGTTGTCCTTCGCACGGTTGCGGTCAATCGTCGCAAGCTCGGCACGGCCTGACCCGATTTGGATTGGCGGCACGGCTTCCGCTTGCTAGTCTCGCGCCGAGCAAGACAAGCCAGGGCAGATGGAACGGAAGCTGTTCACGTCACTTCAGGGCAGCTACGCGGAACAGCTGAACAATTCGCTTTCGAAGCAGGGATTCCGCCGTTCGCAGAACGTGCTCTACCGACCTTCCTGCGCCGAGTGCTCAGCATGCTTCTCCGCCCGCATCCGGGTCAAGGACTTCGCTCCGACTCGAAGCCAGAACCGGACGCTCCGGAGAAACTCTTCGCTCGTCCGAGAAGCAATGTCGCCTTGGGCGACCGAGGAGCAATACGACCTGTTCCGCGCCTATCTTGACAGCCGGCACGCGGACGGCGGCATGGCCGACATGGACATCTTCGAGTTCGCGGCAATGATCGAGGAAACGCCGGTCCGCTCGCGGGTGGTGGAGTACACGACCAAGAACGGGAACGACGTCACGCTCCGCGCCGTATGCCTTACCGACGTGCTCGATGACGGGTTGAGCATGGTCTACAGCTTCTATGATCCGGAAATGGCAGGCCGCAGTCTCGGAACCTACGTGATCCTGGACCATGTCCGGATCGCACGGGATGCCGGCATCCCCTATGTCTACCTCGGCTACTGGGTTCCAGGTTCGGCAAAGATGACATACAAGGCGAACTTTGCCGCCGTCGAAATCTACTCCGACGGAGAGTGGAAGGATCTTGGCGACCCGAAGCGGTACTCGCCAGACATTGGTCGTACGGCTTCCGAACCGGTCGCGGAACAAGTGGCACGCATCAGCCTGCCAGACACCAGGCCGGTTCGTCCCGAAACGCCGCATGGACCCAAGCCCGCCGCACAACAGCCAGGCAACCGGAAGGCTGCAGGACCAAGGTGCGGGCGTGGCGGCCATGCACGGAATTGGTAAGGCGGCACGGCAGGTCGTGAAGGAAGTTTCGCAAACAACGCGCGAAACGCAAGAATTGCAAAATTACCGGTTGACGCCAATCTCGACGCTGCTAGTGTCTTGGGCCTGAATTGGAGTCCGACGATGGGAACAACGGCCGTAGTACTTGTGAGGACATGGCGCATGGACCGGTAACGGAATCCCTGAACGGATACCCATGCGCCCCCGAAACCCCGGGGGCTTTTTTTGTGCGTGGTACACAGAGGACAGGCTCAATGGAACAAGAGCAGATGACCGGCGCGAGCATGGTCGTGAAAGCGTTGCAGGACCAGGGGGTCGAGGTCGTGTTCGGCTACCCGGGCGGGGCCGTGCTCCCAATCTATGACGAGGTCTTTCAGCAGAACCGGATCCGGCACGTCCTCGTGCGCCACGAACAGGGCGCAGTCCATGCAGCCGAAGGCTATGCCCGCTCCACCGGGCGACCCGGCGTGGTCCTGGTCACGTCCGGGCCGGGCGCGACGAACGCCGTCACCGGCCTGACCGACGCCCTGATGGATTCGGTCCCGATCGTCCTGCTTTCCGGACAGGTTCCGACATTCATGATAGGCAACGACGCCTTCCAGGAGGCGGATACGGTCGGCATCACGCGACCTTGCACGAAACACAATTGGCTGGTGAAGGAAACGGACAGGCTTGCAAGCACGATCCACGAGGCCTTTCACGTCGCCATGAACGGCAGGCCCGGTCCGGTGCTCGTCGACATCCCGAAGGACGTCCAGTTCGCCTCGGGCACATACATCGGACCCGATGCAGCCCAGACGGGTCACTATGCGCCGAAGGTCAGGGGAGACATCGAGGTCATCACGTCATTGGCGGCAGCGATCGAGACCGCGAAGCGCCCGATCTTCTATACCGGCGGCGGCGTCATCAACTCCGGCGACCGGGCGTGCGAACTTCTGCGGCGGCTGGTGGACAAGACGGGCTTTCCCCTCACGTCCACGCTCATGGGGTTGGGCGCCTACCCGGCCAACGGAAAGAACTGGCTTGGAATGCTGGGCATGCACGGGCTCTACGAGGCGAACCTCGCCATGCACGACTGCGACCTCATGATAAACGTCGGCGCACGTTTCGACGACCGGATTACCGGTCGCGTGCAAGACTTCAGCCCGGGTTCCGTGAAGGCCCACGTCGACATCGACCCTTCCTCGATCAACAAGGTCATCCATGTCGAGTTGCCGATCATCGGCGACGTCGGGCATGTGCTGGAGGACCTGCTGAAGATCTGGAATTCGCGAGGCGCGAAGACAGACGCCCCGGCGGTGAGGGAGTGGTGGAAGCAGATCAACGAATGGCGCAAGGTCGATTGCCTCAAGTTCGAGCAAACGGGCAGGACCATCCGTCCGCAACATGCAATTCAGCGCTTGGAGGCCCTGACCAAGGGCCATCCCGATCGCTACATCTGCACGGAAGTTGGCCAGCACCAGATGTGGGCTGCCCAGTACATGGGCATGAACGATCCCAAGCGATGGATGACCAGCGGCGGACTCGGAACCATGGGCTACGGCTTTCCCTCTTCCATCGGCGTGCAGATGGCACACCCCGACGCCTTGGTCATCAACGTTGCCGGGGAGGCGTCCTGGCTCATGAACATGCAGGAAATGGGCACGGCGGTGCAGTATCGCCTGCCCGTGAAGCAGTTCATCCTGAACAATGAGCGCCTTGGCATGGTCCGCCAGTGGCAGGAATTGCTGCACGGCGAGCGCTATTCGCACTCCTGGTCGGAAGCCCTGCCGGATTTCGTCAAGCTCGCAGATGCCTTCGGGGCAAAGGGCATCATGATCGACGATGCGGCGGACCTGGACGATGGAATCAAGGAAATGCTTGCCCATGACGGACCTGTCGTCGTTGACTGCGTGGTCGAGAAGCACGAAAACTGCTTTCCGATGATCCCGTCCGGCGAGCCGCACAACAAGATGCTGCTCGGCGAGAAGGCGGACACGGGCAACGCGATCAAGGAAGGTGGCGCCGTGCTGGTCTAGGGCTTGCAGATGTGGCCAAAGCACGAGCGGCATCCTGTGCGCCTGCAACAGCACCGGGACTCCCTCAGGACGGAAGAGACGACATGTCACCGCTGAACATCAAGAAAGGCTCGTCGAGCCATTCGGCCTACGACCTCCGCGACTACCATGAGCAGGGAACGGAACGGCACACGCTTGCCTTGATCGTTGACAACGAGGCTGGCGTCCTTGCGCGCGTCATCGGGCTGTTTTCGGGACGTGGCTACAACATCGAAAGCCTGACCGTCGCGGAGATCGATCACACCGGCCATCGCAGCCGGATCACCGTCGTCACCACCGGCACGCCATCGGTCATCGAGCAGATCAAGGCGCAGCTCGGCAGGCTGGTGCCCGTTCACGACGTGCATGACCTGACGACCGAGGGCGTGGCGGTCGAACGGGAACTTGCCCTCTTCCGCGTTGTCGGAAGGGGCGATGTCCGTGTCGAGGCCCTGCGGCTCGCGGACATCTTCCGCGCTCAGGTCGTGGATTCCACGCTCGACAGTTTCGTGTTCGAAGTGACCGGCACGTCCCAGAAGATAGATGCATTCGCGGACCTCATGCGGCCCCTGGGCCTTGAGGAACTGGCACGCACCGGCGTGGTGGCCCTGGCGAGAGGTGAAATCGACGCGGAGACCGGGCTGACCTGAGCGCGTCGCCAACGGCGTCCGGCACGCGGGAACTCCGCCCCGGAACCGTCATTCCCGCTTCCTTGAGCCTGCCTTCGGGTCTTGGGAGCGCTCCTTCCCAGCGGGACGTCCTGAGAGCCTCATGGAGATCGCCCCTTCAGTCCGGCAGCGTCGCTGCAATCAACGCAAGGAAAGCTGGGGGGCCATCGGCCCCCCAGTTTCGCCAGTCAGGCCCACTTGTCGTACCGCCCGGTTTCCGCCTGCGGCCTGACCTGCGTTCAGGGCGAGCGCACCCGCCCCGTGTTCCGTCGAACCGCAAGCCGCGATTCTCCGGGCGGGAGGAAGCCGGCCCAAGCTGTCGGCCGTGCCCCGCTTCTCGTCGCCGGGGCGGGAGATCCCCCGGCATCAAGGCGGCACTGCGCGGCAGCGCCACCCTGTCCTCGGAACAGGTTCCGATGCGCTGCCCTGCGACGCGTCATCAACTGCACCCGCTCGTCGCGCCACACGTGTTGCACTTCATGCATGTGCCGTTGCGCACCAAGGTGTAGTTGCCGCATTCGCTGCAAGGGTCTCCCTCATATCCCTGCATCCTGGCCTTCGCTCGGGCGTCAATCCCGGCCGTGCCCTCGGCCGGCGACGCCCCGAAGGCCAATGCCGTTCCAACGTCCGGCAAAATCGCGTCAGCCGCTGCCGGAACGTCGGCACTGCCGAGCGCCACTGCGGCGCCGGCACCGCCTTCCACGAGCACCAGCTCTCTAGGCACGCGGCCACGGGTGTATCCTGCGGACGCGACACGCTTCAGCACCTCGACATGGGTCGAGCCCCTTGCCGCAGGGGCCTCAGCCGTGGCGGGCTTGCCCTCTTCCTCGCCGCGGCCCACGTCGTCGAAGGTCGGGCCTTCCGGTTTCACGTGCGCGAGATCGATGCGATCCAGATAGCTTACTGCCAGCTCCCTGAAGATGTAGTCCAGTATCGAGGTCGCGTTCTTGATCGAGTCGTTGCCCTGCACCATTCCGGCCGGTTCGAAGCGAGTGAAGGTGAAAGCGTCCACAAACTCCTCCAAGGGCACGCCATACTGGAGGCCGACGGAGACGGCGATCGCGAAGTTGTTCATCATGGCCCGGAATCCGGCGCCTTCCTTGTGCATGTCGATGAAGATCTCGCCCAGCGAACCGTCGCCGTACTCGCCTGTCCTCAGGTAGACCTTGTGCCCTCCGACAATGGCTTTCTGGGTGTATCCACGCCGCCGTTCCGGCATTCGATTGCGCACGCCTGCAAAGTCCTTGGCGATGACCCTTTCCACGACCTTCTCGGCCAGCACGACGGTCCTCTCATGCGGCGTGCCGGTCTCAAGCGTCTCGGCCGCCTCGTCGTCGTCCTCGACAAGTGCCGCCGACAACGGCTGCGAGAGCTTTGAGCCGTCACGATAGAGCGCATTGGCCTTGATCCCGAGCCGGTGCGACAGTTCGTAGGCCGCCTTGCAATCCTCGACGGTCGCGTCGTTCGGCATGTTGATCGTCTTGGAAATCGCGCCCGAAACGAACGACTGAGCGGCCGCCATCATCGTGATGTGGCTGTCGACCGGAAGAAACCGCTTGCCCGTGCGTCCGCAGGGATTCGCGCAGTCAAATACATGGTAGTGCTCCTGCACCAGGTGAGGAGCGCCTTCCAGTGTCATGGAACCGCAGACGTGGTCGTTCGCGGCCTCGATGTCCGACTTGCTGAAACCGAGGCTGCGGAGAAGGTCAAATTCCGGATCGTTCAGCTTCTCGGGCGGGATCCCGAGGGTCGCCGAGCAGAACGCCTCGCCGAGCGTCCACTGGTTGAACACGAAGCGAATGTCGAACGCCGAGGGCAGGGATTCCTCGATCCTGTCGATCTCGGCCTGGCCGAACCCATGTCCAACCAGCGCTGCATGGTTGATTCCCGGAGCGTTCGCGAGCGTTCCGTGGCCGACGGCGTAGGAAACGATGTCCTGGATCTGGGAGGAAGAGTATCCAAGTGTCGCCAACGCCGCCGGCACCGAGCGGTTTATGATCTTGAAGTAACCGCCCCCGGCGAGCTTCTTGAACTTCACCAAGGCGAAGTCCGGCTCGATCCCTGTCGTGTCGCAATCCATCACGAGGCCGATGGTGCCGGTCGGCGCGATGACCGTGGCCTGGGCGTTGCGGTATCCGTGCTTCATGCCCAGATCGAGCGCGTCATCCCATATCTTCGCAGCCAGCTCGACCAGCCTGCCGTCCGGGCAGTTGTCATGATCGAGCGGGACGGGAGGCACGTTCATCTCCTCGTATCCTGACGTCTCTCCGCGCGCCGCACGTCTATGGTTGCGAATGACGCGAAGCATGTGTTCGGAGTTCTCCTTGCACCCCTGGAACGGGCCCAGTTCGCGCGCGATCTCAGCCGATGTCACGTAGGACGCCCCGGTCATGATCGCCGTGAGGGCACCCGCCAGGGCCCGGCCCTCGTCCGAATCGTATCCCAGGCCCATGGTCATGAGCAGGCCGCCAATGTTCGCGTAGCCGAGGCCGAGAGTCCTGAACTCGTAGGAGAGCTGCGCGATTTCCTTCGACGGGAACTGTGCCATCATGACGCTGATCTCAAGCGTCAGTGTCCAGAGACGCGTTGCATGGACATAGTCGTCGGCCTGAAACTCCCCATCGTCATGGAAGGTAAGGAGGTTCATGGATGCCAGGTTGCAGGCGGTATCGTCGAGGAACATGTACTCCGAGCAGGGGTTCGACGCGCGTATCGGCCCGGCCTCGGGGCATGTGTGCCAGGCATTGATCGTGTCATGGTACTGGATGCCGGGATCCGCGCAGGCCCAGGCGGCATGGCCGACCTGCTCCCAAAGATCACGCGCCTTGACGGTCCTTTCCACCTTGCCGTCGGTCCGACGGAGCAGCTTCCAGTCTGCGTCGTCCTTCACCGCTTGCAGGAACGCGTCCGTGACCCGGATCGAGTTGTTGGAGTTCTGGCCCGAAACGCTTGAATAGGCTTCCGAATCCCAGTCCGTGTCATATGTCGGAAACTCGATCGATTCGTAGCCCTGTCTCGCGTAGTCAAGAACGCGCTTGATGTAGGTTTCCGGAATTGCGGCCGTCTTCGCGGACCGGATCGCCGCCTTGAGGCTCTCGTTCCTCTCCGGATCGACCGCATCGGCTTCACCGCCGTCCCACGCCTTGATCGCCGCGAATATGCCGTTGAGCTCGCGTTCGTGAATCTTCGAGCCGGCGACGATGGAGGCGACCTTTTGCTCCTCGATGACTTTCCAGTTGATGAAGTCCTCGATGTCGGGGTGATCGGCGTCAACGATCACCATCTTTGCGGCACGCCTGGTCGTGCCGCCGGACTTGATGGCGCCCGCCGCTCGGTCGCCGATCTTCAGAAAGCCCATCAGGCCCGATGACTTGCCGCCGCCGGACAGGTGCTCGCCCGCTGCGCGGAGGAGGCTGAAATTCGTCCCGGTGCCGGACCCGTACTTGAAGAGCCGTGACTCCCGGACCCACAGATCCATGATGCCGCCGCTGTTCACGAGGTCGTCGGCGCAGGACTGAATGAAGCACGCGTGAGGCTGCGGATGCTCGTAGGCGCTTCGGGACTTGGTCAGCTTGCCGGTCTTGTAGTCCACGTAGTGGTGACCCTGGCTCGGTCCGTCGATGCCGTAGGCCCAGTGGAGGCCCGTGTTGAACCATTGCGGAGAGTTCGGCGCCCCGCGCTGCGTCGCAAGCATGTAGCGCATCTCGTCGAAATAGGCCCGCGCGTCCGCTTTCGAAGAGAAGTAGCCGCCCTTCCATCCCCAATACGCCCAGGCCCCCGCCAGGCGGTCGAAGACCTGCGTCGCCCGCGTTTCGCCGCCGTAGCGCTCTTCTTCAGGCAGGTCGGCGAGCGCGACCTCGTCCGCCACCGAACGCCAGAGGAATTCCGGGACGCCCTTCTCCTTCACCTTCTTCAGACGCGCCGGCACTCCGGCCTTCCTGAAATACTTCTGCGCGATGACGTCTGACGCCACCTGGCTCCAGCCTTCGGGGACCTGAACGTCGTCGAGCCGGAACACGATTGTGCCGTCAGGATTCCTGATCTCGGATGATGTCGCCGTGAACTTGATGGACGCGTATGCGTCCCGCCCTGCCTTCGTGAAGCTGCGCCTGATTTTCATTTCTTGCCTGGACCCCGTTGTGTTCTTGTCTGAGCCAATTCCGTTTCCCTGTTCGCCTGCCTCAGTCAGGGCGACATTCAGTACGGCCAGGAGATGAGACAAGGACGCCTGTTCCGTGCACGGCGTTGCTTGAGCGCACGAACCCTTCTTTCCTGGCGGACCGAAGATGATCGAATGCTGTCCCTGTCGATGTCCACAACATGTTGTGGCCTCCCAACCGGCCTGCACAACTTGCAGCCTTTGCATGGGGTTCGTCAACAGCGAATTCTCACAAAGTTCTGCGGACTCGGGGCAAGGCTTCGATGCGCCGACCAATGAGTCCGCACGAAACTCCCGAATTCAGGAAACCGTCAATCTAGATCAGGCGCTTACGCTGCCAAGCTAACCGTTCACGCAAGGTGCACAAAGGGTACGACCGCCGGCTTGGGCAATCGGACCAGCTCATCTTGAGCGGCACGATGGCCGGACTGTCGTTCCGCCTTTCGGCCATCAAAATAGAATCACCCCGCGGATCGAGTGCGACTCACGACACTGGCAGGCACGGGCACCAAGGACGCCCTTGCTTCCCGATGAACGACAGCTGGGCACGTTGACGTTCCAGGTTCCTGTTGCCCCGGCTCCGGACATGCCTTTTCGCTGAATCCGGCAGGTGTCGTCGATGTCACCAGGCCGCATGTGCGATGCCGACAGGATTCCACGCGTTGCATGCAGGGAGCGCCGAGCCGGTTGCGGGCCAGTCTGCGCATTGCGAATGCCCTGCCGATGCTGGTCGGGGCGGAGAGATTCGAACTCCCGACCCCCTGTTCCCAAAACAGGTGCGCTACCAGACTGCGCTACGCCCCGACTCCGCCGCATCCTTACCGCAAAGAAATTCCCCTTGGCAAATTGCTTGTGCATGAGATTGCGGACGTCCTTGCATGCAAGGGTCGGCGAATCGTCCGCAATCCATGAATTCTGCAATTGCGAACGCCACACGATCAGCTGGTGGAACCCGCCCGCATGCCTGGAGACATGCGCGCCGGCCCGCCGCGTTCCCGACCGAGCTCGTCGCGACGTTTTCGGTCCTTCTTCCCGCAGGCTATTCGCAGGGCCAGGCCGGGTTCGGTCCGATGACCGGATGGCGAAGCTCGCTTCCTTCGTCTATGCCAAGCCTGCGGGACAGGCCGCCGTTGACTTCAAGCACGAACTTGACTCCCTCGCCGCCATCTATGTGAGTCTCGTCAAACGGAATCGCGTTCTCGTGGACCCTTGTCACCGTTCCGGACGGTGTCATGAAAATCATGTCGAGCGGAATCCTCGTGTTCTTCATCCAGAACACCGCGCGCTGCGGCGCGTCGTATGCGAAGAGCATTCCGCTCCCCGAAGGCAGGAAGTCCCGGTGCATCAGTCCGAGCGAACGTTCGTCGGGGTCATTCGCGAGCTCGACCGTGAACCGCGCGCGGCCCCAGTCGCCGCGCAAGTCGACCTGATCAACCTTGCAATCCGCAGACGCGGTTCCGGCAAGTGCAAACAATGCCACGAATCCGAAACCTGCCCGCATCGCTACTCGGATCTAAGGCCCGCTTCCCACGACGTGATCTGAGTGGCCATGCGGCCTCGTTTGCCCTCCACGACCCGGATTGACACGGCCTCTCCAGGCTGAAGGTCGGCAAGCTCCGATCGCCTCAGGACTTCGATGTGAAGAAAGACATCCTCGTTGCAACCATAGACATTGGCAAATCCAAACCCCTTCGCCTTGTCGAACCACTTCACGCGCGCCGGCTCCAGCGGCAACGACAGGTCAACCGGTTCGTTGAACTCGCCGCCATCCGGAACGCCATCATCCGCCGCGGAAGCGGCCGGCGGATCTATCCGGAGCACTTCGGTCGCCTGAATTCCTCGTGCCGTTTCCTGAATCACGACTTCAATCCCCGCCGAATCCGCGACGGAGGACTGTCCGTAGTTGCGAAGCACGTTGGCATGAAGCAGGATGTCAGGCCCGCCCTCGTCGGAAACGACAAAGCCGAATCCCTTCGACGGATCAAACCACTTTACCGTTCCAGTGACGCGCGCGCCGCCTTTGCTGAGGTCGGTCATCTAAGCATCATCCCTTGGGCTCTTGCCCAACATGCGCCTACTTTGAGCCGTTGGCACGATCACGCGCAACCCAAAAAACCGACCAATTCTGCAACAATTTCGGCAGAAGCGCGCTAAGGATAAAGGCGTTCCACCTTCCAAGTGGCTTCAGGCGACGCTCTCGTCCAGCGGAATCGGTCGTGGAGCCGGAATTCGCCATCGGCCCAGAACTCGATCTCGACGGGCAAGATCCTGAAGCCGCCCCAGAACGGCGGGCGTTTCGGGTCGAGGCCGTGGATGACGCCCATCTTTGCCGCCCTGGCCATCAAAGTCTTCCGGGACGACAACGGCTGGGACTGGCGCGAAGCCCATGCCCCTACCCGGCTCTGCACCCCTCGCGAGGCGAAGTAGCGGTCTGCAGGCGCGCCGTCCTCGACGGTCACGGATCCACGCACCCTGACCTGGCGGCGGAGGCTCTTCCAGTGGATGACGAAAGCCGCCTTCTCGGACGTCTTGAGTTCCCGCGCCTTCACGCTGCCGTAGTTGGTGTAGAAGACGAAGGTGCCGTTCTCGATCCCCTTGAGCAACACCATGCGCACGTTCGGCAAGCCGGACTCGTCCACAGTTGCGAGTGCCATTGCGCCCGGGTCGTTCGGTTCGGTCCCCTCCGCCTCGTTCAGCCAACGGCTCACAATGACCAAGGGGTCGTTTCCTTCGAAAATTTCGCTTCTGTCCATCACGCCCGCCTTCACGCCCTTGATGCATCTGACGTGATCGCATAGACCCGCTGCACGGTAAACGGGCGAGGATCAGAATATGTCCGCAGGGCTTATGACAGGCAAACGAGGCCTGATCATGGGGCTGGCAAACGATAGATCGATCGCCTGGGGAATCGCCAAGGCGGTTGCCGATCACGGTGCCGAACTCGCATTCTCCTATCAGGGCGAAGCGCTCCTGAAGCGCGTCGGACCATTGTCCGAACAGCTGGGTTCGAACATCGTCCTGCCCTGCGACGTGGCGGACGTGAACAGCGTGGATTCCCTGTTCCGGGAACTCGATGACCGCTGGGGCAGGCTTGATTTCGTTGTTCACGCGATTGGATTTTCCGACAAGAGCGAGTTGCGTGGCCGCTATGTCGACACAAGCCGCGACAACTTCCTCATGTCCATGGACATATCGGTGTATTCCTTCACCGCGATCGCAAAGCGGGCCGCCGCGATGATGCCAGATGGCGGGTCGCTCCTGACCCTGACCTACTACGGGGCCGAGCGCGTGATGCCGCACTACAACGTGATGGGGGTTTGCAAGGCTGCCCTGGAAGCCAGCGTGCGCTACATCGCCGAGGATCTCGGCAGGGACGGCATCCGCTGCAATGCCATCAGCGCGGGCACGATCAAGACCTTGGCGGCATCCGGGATCGGCGACTTCCGCTACATCCTGAAGTGGAACGAGTACAATTCTCCGCTGAGACGCAACGTAAGCATCGAGGATGTCGGCAACGCCGCGCTCTATCTTCTTTCCGATCTCGGTTCTGCCGTCACGGGCGAGGTTCATCACGTGGATGCCGGCTACCATGTCGTGGGCATGAAGGCGCTCGACGCACCGGACATGACTTACGAAAGGAGGGAATGATGACTCTTGGCAATGGAAGAGCCATGCCATTTGGAAGTCGATTTCCGACCAGGTCCGGACGATGCCGTCACCCGAGGAACGGGTGCCCGGCATGGCGGTTGCGCCTGCCGGAGACGTTCCCTCCACCTGGACGGCATGCCGGACCATGACAGAGCGACTGCCGCACGAGAAGGGTTTCCACGTCAGCTGGGACCAGATGCATCGCGACGCCCGTGCGCTTGCCTGGCGGCTGGACGGGCGCGGGCCGCTTGACGGCAGGTGGAAGGCGGTCGTGGCAATCACGCGTGGCGGCATGGCACCGGCAATGATCGTGGCCCGCGAACTCGACATTCGCATCGTGGATACAATCAGCGTGAAGAGCTACGATCACCAGTCGCAGACCGATGCGAAGATCCTGAAATCTCCGGACGCGGGAATGATGGGCGACGGCGCCGGCATCCTCGTCGTGGATGACCTGGTCGATACCGGCCAGACGCTTGAACTCGTTCGACGACACTTTCCGCAGGCTCACTTCGCCACGGTCTACGCCAAGCCGATGGGCGAACAGCAGGTCGACACGTTCATTACCGGCGTCAGCCAGGACACCTGGATTTTCTTTCCCTGGGACATGGCGCTTCAGTATGTCGAGCCATACCGGGGCACCGATTGAAGTCCGTCGTGCTCTCACATGACACTTGATTTATTCCGCAACGAGCGCAACATCGGCGCCCGCCGCCCGAAAACGGCCCAAGTTGCCGTAGAGCGCGCGCAGCATGATGCCCCGCGCGCCGTTCATGTCCCTGTCGACGACGATGCTGCCGTCCGAGACTGTCTTCGCGCTGCCAAGGTTCTCGTTCACGAAGCTGTCCCATGAGCGTGTCCTGCTCGTGCAGGCTTCGTTGCAGATCACCAGACGCTTGCCGTACTTCCGGCACATCCACTCGAGCTTCTGCCTGAACCGGTAATGAGCCAGGCCCAGCATCGACCGAACCGTCTTCGTCCTGATCTTGCGATCCTCCTTCGCGCTCATCTCCTTCGTCTCGAAGGACGGAAGCAGGATCACGTCGAACGCCTGCACCAGGTCGTAGGCCACCCGCCTGTGCAGGTCCTCGACCAGGTTCCGGACGCGGATCGCCAGCTTGTCGATCCGCTTCCGGAAGTGGCGCTTCCACTCTTCATGCTTCGCCTTGGCGCGCTGCCCGACCAGGCGGTCGAGCTGCAGCAGGAGCGGGAACACCTTTTCGGCGTAGAAGCGGTCGCCGTAGCTGGCGGCGTGGTTCGTCGAGTATGCGGCCACTCGCTTTCGCTGGCCGATTTCTATTCGCGTTCAACAATGGTTGCCGGCGAATGCTTCCCGGTAAATGGCTTCGATGCGCGCGACCTCGTCGTCTGTCAACGCAGCGAACTCCCTTTCCCGCCGGCGGCGAGAAAGCGTACCCGCATTTTGGTGCAGGAACCGGAATAGTAGATCCGACAGGCGATCTGGCATATCGACGATCAGGTTGAGGTCGTTCCGAAACGCGTCGTACCGCCTCAGAAATTCTGCTTCTTGCGGCAAGTCCAGTTCGATAGTCCGCTGCACGCTGCTGTACAGGAACTCGGTTTGCTGCGTGGCATCGAAATACCGATAGAAGTCGCCGGTTTCGTTCAACACCCGAACATTGCCGTGTTCCGTCGGTTCCCACTGCACGAACGGCAGCAAGCGTTGCGAGTACTCTTCGAGCGCGGCACGGTAGTCGTTAATCCGATCCAGAATCGCCGCCGATACCGGAAATGCGAGTCCCGGCGGGTTGAAACCGCGCTGGGCCAGGACGTGGTGAATCAGGTAGCGGTGCAGCCGGCCGTTCCCGTCGTCAAAAGGATGGATGTAGACAAAGCCGAAGGCCAGAACCGATGCGGCGACTACCGGATCGAGTTGCTGGGCGAACTCTCGATCGAAAGCGACCAATCCCTCTACCAGCTGCGGCAGATCATCCGGTCGGGCGCTGATGTGGTCGGGGATCGGCATGCGCGACTCGCGGTCGTGTTGACCGACAAAGCCGCCTTCGGTCCGGAGACCGAGATGAACGAAGCGGTCGTCTCCGATCACGATGCGTTGCAGACGCAGGAGTTCATCATGATCGATCGATTGCTGCCCAGCTTGTCCAATGGCGCGGGCCCATCGCTGGATGCGATCCTGCGGAGGATGCTCGCCCTCAATGGCGAAACTAGACTTCGAATCCTTGAGAAGCAGGAAGGCGGCCGTGCGCGCGAGCAGATCACGCGGCACGGCAGCAATGGCCTGCTCCGCGCGCGCCCTAAGGTCTGTGGCGATGAAGCCCTCCAGTGCTTCGGTTCGGAACACCAACGGACAAAATTCCGGCGTGCCGGGCAGATTGTTCTTGACCCGGTGCCGCGGGGAGGTTTCCGCGGGGACGGCAAATTGCTGGTTCGGATCGACGACTAGTGGGTAGACCCCCCTACTGGCGTTTGGGAGATTGAGCTGCGCCCCGGTCAGCCACTCATAGAGGAACCAAATGCGCCGGGCGTAGGCGCCCGTTGGTTGGGCCTTGACGAGGTCGGCCAGAGGGGCCGGGCCGGTCGCGACAAACAGCCTCCTAAGGACGGCCAGGTCCAGCCCTTCATATTTCAGAGCGAAGGTGAGATGACCTTCCAGGCTTGCGTCCGGCGTGTAGCGCGGTGAATAGATGCGCCAGCCGTCTTGCTCGATGAACCTGTGCCGTTCACCAATGGCGCTGAGGTTCCGGGGAAGCGGCACTTGCAGATTGTATGCCCCAACCAGCGCAGCGTATCCCGCTAGCGTCGCTGGCACGGGAAGACGCCGTTCCTGAAAGACGGTAACAGGACCCGAAAAACAATTCTGAGCGGGGGTGTCCATGACTAAATTGTTACGCTCCCGTAGTGGCGCGAGCTCGCTGCCATTTCGTGCAAAACAATAACTGATCACGAAAAACGATAACATATTCCCTATCAGGTGAAAAGAAATACCTTTTGGGCCTTGAGCCGAGTGGATCAACTATGACGCGCACTCCTTGCCGCGGCCTTGGAACCTCGCTCCGCTGCCAACGGCGGCTGGACCATGTACCGGCGTGACGGCCGAGGCGGGTGGCTGCAAGTCCGGGCCGGTGACCCTTGGACCGGGAATGCGCCTGTTCGCGCTTCCGGCGAAACGATGACGACGAGACTATTGGCTGGGCGGGAAAAGCCAGCCGCAACGGCTCTTCGGACAACTGCCCACGCCGGCTCCGACGGCGCAATGTGGGCACCGATGCTGTTGAATCCCACATTGTTTCGTCCCGAATGCCTGGTTTTGTGCCGGATTGTGCTGTCCGCGTTTCCGGGCGCTGCCGGAATATTGCGGGACAGGTCGGGGCGTTTCGCGGCCTGACGCGGGCGGCCTGAATCTCTTTCCAAGCAGCAACCCACCCGCGCGCGGCGCCGGTCCTTTCGCGAAAGAAAAACGGTGCTTGCAGCAACGGTTCCGAGGATGTGGTCTGTCGGCAGGCTGGGGAAGTTGAGGTCCGTAAGACAATGGCGTGCCAGTCACCCGTCAAGCAGCATGGCCCGAACCATGATCGGCTTCTTTCACTGATGGCGCGGGTTTTCCCGCGACCTCGTTCAAGAGATTGGGAATGCGCCGTGGTTCCTCTCCGGCCCAAGTGAAGCGAGGCGAGAAGAGGAGGGAATCGCATGCCACGCAAAGGGAGAAGGAAGGCCGAGAGCCTGGAGATCGTGACCCGGGACTGCGCCGGGATCGACATCGGCAAGGACACGCACTACGTCGCGGTCGATCCCGAACGGTGCGAGGAGCCGGTGCGGTCGTTCGACGCATTCACGCCGGACTTGGAGGAGATGGCGGCATGGCTGTCGTCCTGCGGGGTGGAGAAGGTGGCGATGGAATCGACCTCGGTGTACTGGATGCCCGTCTTCGAGGTGCTGGACCGGGCCGGCTTCGAGGTGATGCTGGTGCCGCCGCGGATGACGAAGCAGATCTCTGGCCGCAAGAGCGACGTGCTGGACTGTCAGTGGATCCGCCAGCTCCTGTCGTACGGGCTGCTGCGCGGCGCCTTCCGTCCCGGCGACGCGGTGTGCCCGCTGCGTTCCTACGTCCGCCAGGCGAAGCGGCTGACCGACGACCGCTCGAGGAGCGTCTTGCACATGCAGAAGGCATTGACCGAGATGAACGTGCGGCTTGACTCGGTGATCACCGACATCACCGGGGTGACCGGCCAGAGGATTCTTCGGGCGATCATCGACGGCGAGCGTGATCCGCGCCGGCTTGCGGCACTTCGGGACGGGCGGATCAAGGCCAGCCACGACAGGATCGCGGCCGCGCTTCAGGGCACCTGGCGCGAAGAGCACGTGTTCGCGTTGACACAGGCGATGCAGCGCTTCGACTTCCTCACCGAACAGATCGCGACGTGCGAGACGCAGATCGCGATGCAGATCGACAGCCTGACGCCTCCGCACGATGGTCCGGACGACGATCAGCTGCCCGGATCGCCGGGCCCCTCGCGTTCCGGGACCGGCCTGCCGAAGGCGCCTCGTAGCAATCATGCGAAGCGGACGGCCAAGGAAAGGGCGACGGCCGAGGCCTTGCACAGGATGATGGGTGTCGACCTCACCGTGATCCCGGCGATAGGAGTGAACACCGCGCTCACCATCGCGGCGGAGATCGGCCCGGACTTCTCGGCCTTCCCGTCCGCGCAGCACTTCAGCTCGTGGCTCGGATTGGCGCCGGGAACCCGGATCAGCGGCGGCAAGTCCCTGCCGGGGCGTGCGCCCAAGGCGATCAACAAGGTCGCGCAATCCCTGCGCATGGCCGCCATGTCCGCCCGCAGGAGCCAGGCGTTCATCGGGGCCAGGCACCGTGGGCGCCTCGCCCGGAAGGATGCGCCGGTGGCGATCACGGCAACCGCGCGCGAGCTTGCGTGCCTGATCTACACGCTGGTCACCCGTGCGGAGGAATACGTGGAGCGCGGGATCGAGACCTACGAGCGGCGGCGCGTGGACCGCAGCGTCTCGAACCTTGGCCGGCGCGCCAAGCAGCTCGGCTACCAGCTGGTCAGGATGCCCGAAGACACGGACGGGACAATCGGGGCAGAATCAATCGCGTAGGGAAGTTTTACTCAAGAGAGAGAGAGAGAGAGAGAGAGAGTCAGGACTTTCCAGGCAGTCGAGGAGACCCCGTCCGGCCTTGAGGGCCGGGCGGGGTTCCGTATCATCCGATGTTCCACCAACGATGATGACACGGCCGACGAGTGCAGATCCGCCAGCGTCAGCACCTCCAACCCGATCGGCGTTGGATCGTGCACGACCTAGGATTCGGCGTTCACCCTGATGCGGTATCCCTTTGCGAGCGGCGGTCGTTTGCCGAGTTTCGCGTATTCCGCGAAATCAACAACACTGTCGGGCACGGCCGAGATCCGCGCTTCCTGCGAGCATCGCTGTGCAGCAGGGACGTGTGTTGCTGCGTCGCAATTTACGTGTATATATGCAGCAGAATTGACTTGTATCATTACGACGGCAAATACTTGCATTAGTGCGGCACGTTGAACTTGTGAAGCCACGCAGATAGTCGGTCATGGTCACACCGAATGAGAAACTCGCGGCGTCGCTGGCGCAGCTTGAGAAGCTCCAGGGCCGGGGCCGGCGGGTCTTCCGCTCCGGCGAACTGACGCGCGTGCACCGAGCGCGGCTGGTCAGGAACGGTTTCTTGCGCGAGGTGATGAAGGGCTGGCTGATCTCCTGCAGCCCGGATACCGATCCGGGCAATACGACGCCCTGGTTCGCTTCCTTCCAGGAGTTCTGTGCGGCCTATTGTACAGTCCGGTTCGGGCCGGACTGGCACCTGTCTCCGGAACAGTCCTTGCTGCTCCACGCTGAATACACCGTCATCCCGCGGCAAGTCGTCATCTATACGCCCAAGGGTGCCAACAACACCGTCGAACTGTTGTTCGGCACGTCATTGTTCGATCTTCGAGAAAGGGACATGCCGCCGGACGCCGACCTGACGGACCGGGACGGGCTGCGGCTGTTTGTCCCCGAGGCTGCACTGGTGCGCGTACCGGAGGCGTTCTTCGTCCGGCACCCGGTCGAGGCGCAGGTCGTCCTCTCGGGCATCCGTGATGCGGCCGACGTGCTCGGGCGGCTGCTCGATGGCGGCCGTTCGGTGATTGCCGGGCGGCTGGCCGGTGCCTTCCGCCGGATCGGCAGGGGCGACGTGGGCGATGAGATTCTGGGCGTCATGAAACGTGCCGGCTACGATGTCCGCGAAGCCGATCCGTTCGAACCGGATCGGGCCTTTGGTGCTCCGAGCCGGGCCCAGGCGCCGATCGTCGGCCGCCTGCATTCGCTGTGGGAGACGATGCGCGAGCCCGTGATCGCTGCATTTCCCGAAGCGCCCGGCCTGCCCCATGACCCCGAAGCCTATTTGTCCTTCGTTGACGATATCTATCGGAAAGATGCCTATCACTCGCTGTCGATCGAGGGCTACCGCGCCACCCCGGAGCTGATCGACCGGGTGCGCGCAGGCAACTGGGATCCGGACGATCTTGACGCCGACCGGAAGAGTCGCGATGCGCTGGCCGCGCGCGGTTACTGGCAGGCGTTCCGGCTCGTGCGGGCGGCGGTCAGTGAGATCATTAGCGGCGGTGAAGCTGGTGCTCTGGTCCACAAAGCCCACCGCGACTGGTATCGCGAGCTGTTTCAGCCTTGCGTCGCCGTCGGCCTGATCGCGGCTTCCGCTCTGGCCGGCTATCGCAACGATGCGGTGTTTCTACGGAGATCGCGGCATGTGCCGCCCCGCTGGGAGGCGGTGCGCGATGCCATGCCGGCTTTGTTCGATCTGCTGGAAAGCGAGACCGAACCCTCCGTCCGCGCCGTGCTCGGGCACTGGCTGTTCGGCTATGTCCATCCTTACCCGGACGGCAACGGGCGCATGGCGCGCTTTGTCATGAACGCGATGCTGGCATCCGGCGGCTATCCGTGGACCGTCATCCGGGTCGAGGATCGTGATGCCTACCTGGCGGCGCTTGAAAGCGCCAGCATCGATCAGGATATCGGGCCGTTCGCGCAATTTGTGGCGGACCGGGTTGCGTGGTCACTGCAGAGAGCAGCGTCCGTGCATGCATAAGGTCGAAAGCCTCGTAGAGGGTGCAAGATCCTCGGTCGCCAACGTGCAGCAGGAGCAGCCTTGAGTATGCAATCACGAGATCAAACGGATGTCTGAAACCGCCATCATTCGCCAGTTGCACATTGAACGCTTTCGGGGAATCGAAAGCCTCAAGTGGAATCCGGCATCCGGGATGAACGTCATTCTCGGTGGCGGTGACGTGGGCAAGACAACAATTCTTGAAGCCATTGCTCTGTTCCTCAGCCCCTCGAACAGCATGGTCCTTGCCGAGGCCGACTACTGGCAGCGCAACGCCGATGCCGGTTTTACCATTCGAGCCGCCGTCTCACTGCCCGCATCGTCCGATATCGGGCAGCAGGCCAAGTTCGCCTGGCCCTGGCAGTGGGATGGCGAGAACGCGATTCCCCCGATGTCCCCACGGGGCGAGGCCGATGACATTCCGCAGGCCGATGAGCCCGTTTACTGCCTGCAGGTATGCGGCACGCCCGAACTTGAGATCAACTGGGAGATTGTTCAGCCCAATGACGAAATTGATCCACTGTCTGCCGCCATTAGGCGGCAAATAGGACTCGTGCGGCTTGGCGGCGATGACCGCAACGACCGCGACCTCAGGCTGGTTTACGGATCGGCCCTTGACCTGCTCCTTGCCGACAAGGGCTTGCGGGCACGAGTAGGGCGCCGTCTCGCCGAAATCGACCTGCAGGAAAATTTTTGCGAAGACGCCCGCACGGCCCTCAGCGCGCTCGACAAACGCTCAAGCGGGAATCCCTGCCGCACAATCTCGAACTCGGCCTGACAAGCAGCCAAGGATTATCGATCGGCGCCCTGACCGGCCTGTTCGCCACGCAATCAGAGAACGTTTCACTGCCGCTCGCGAGCTGGGGCGCCGGCACCCGCCGCATGGCAACGCTGCAAATTGCAGAAGCGACAGAATCCGCCACGCGCGTCACCGTCGTCGATGAGGTCGAACGCGGGCTGGAACCCAACCGGGTGCGCAAGCTCATCTCTGGTACCTCGATGCGGCCGGCAATATTGGCCTGCTTGCGCAGCAGCGGATTGCCTCTCTGCAGGGGCGCGATGCCGTGACCTTCCTTTCAAGATTCTCGATCATTTGCGAAGGACGAACCGAGATCGGTTTTGTCTCATACCTTCTCGACCGGGCGATAGACGGCCGGTTTCACGATCAAGGTATCCACCTGGCCGACGGGCACGGGAATGAGTCCACGCTCTCTGTTCTTGAGGCGATGGCCAAAGCCGGCCTGACCTTTGCCGGCTTTGCCGATCACGAAGGGAACGCGCCGGGCCGCTGGCAGACACTCAAAGCAAATGTGAATGAACGGCTCTTTCAGTGGCAAAGCGGATGCCTTGAAGCAAACGTCATAAGGCTTGTTGACGCCGACAAGCCGACCGAACTCGTCAAGGACCAGGACGGCGATCTTGACGGCGACCGCCTACGTACGCTCGCTGACCGTTTAGGCTGCGCCGAGAAAGACCTGGAGACGCTCCTGTCGGCTGCGCAGGCGCAGGGCAAAAGGCTTCGGGCGCTGATGATCGCGGCTGCGACCGGTGACACAGACGGAGCGCCTGCGGGGGAGGAGAAGGCATGGAAGAACGGCCACCCGCAGAAATGGTTCAAATCCGAGGCGGGGGGCCGTGAGCCTGCGGCCAAGATGTTCGCGCTCGACTTATGGCCAGCGCTCAAACCCGTCCTGCTTCCCTTCCTGAATGCCGTCCGGCAAGCCGCCGGTCAGGATCACCTGCAAGACCTGGCCCATGAGCGATGAGAGTGCGGCAGCGCGCATCATCCTCGGCCAGGCCGCCGGCGGCGCCGGTCCCCACTACGAGCGCGTCGCAGCGCGTGTCATGACCGCGCCCGGAGGCGCCAGGGATGGCGGAGCGTCGGAACGGGGCTCCTCGGAGGAAGCGGCACTGACTACTCGAGCCAAACACCTGAACAACCGCGAGGCGGCCGAATACCTGGGGCTCTCGGTGCGCACGATGAACCGCTACCGCGTCACGGGCGATGGCCCGCCTTACTACCGCATGGGCAACCGCGTGCGCTATGTGCGCGCCGAGCTCGACGAGTGGGTAACAGGGTCGCGAAGGACCTCGACCTCGGACAACGATCCGGCATAACGCCCGGGGTTCTGGACCCGCACTGAACTCGGCGCAGATCCGCAGACTGGCAAATATCTCCGCCCGGAGCGCGGCTACTCGACCGGGCACCTGAACCACAACCGTCGCAAGCCGCGGCTCCGCACGGACCCGCCGCGACGACGATCGCACCGGAGGGGCCTCGCCAATCTGCGCCCAAATCATCTGGCGAAACGGCTACGACCGTCAGGTTTTTCACCTAGCGGTGTTGACCATTCCGACGCGACAGTGAGCCTGGGGACCGGCGGGAGCCCGCGTTGCCAATCCCGGTCACACATGTGAAAAAGCAACGATAACTCAACACAGTACGGCGTTTTGACCCGTGCCGGCTCCTCTTGCGAAGCGCCCCCTGGCGGAGCCAGGCGCGGTCATGTGTGGACTGGAGATGTATCCCGCGAGCTGCCGCACGTGTTGATACTCTTCCCACATTTGACGAGGCAACACAAAAGAAACCCCTGAAAACATCAATGTTTTCAGGGGCCTGAGTGGTTGCGGGGGTAGGATTTGAACCTACGGCCTTCAGGTCATGAAACTGAAGTTGAATTCGGACGGTCACTTGTTCAGCCGTGCGCATCACGGCAGGCAGGACATTGGCGTCATGTCATGATTGTTCAATTCGAGGCATGGCCGCCTCGAGACGAGTCATTGCATCATGCAAATGCCTCCGGCGCGGATTCCTTCCTTTCCGCAACGAATGCTTCCAGTCCCTCCGCGACACCCGGGTCGATTGCCGGCTGTTCATACTGCGCCAGCAGCGTCGCAACCCGCTCGGCCGCCAGCTCCTGAGTGTCACGCCCGCCCTCTTCCGCCCAGGTCTCGAACGGCTTGTAGTCGAGAAGGTCGCTGCGCCAGAACGCCGTCTGAAAATTTGCCTGGGTATGGGCGCATCCAAGATAGTGCCCTCCAGGTCCAACCTCACGCATCGCGCCCATTCCCTGACCGTTCTCCGACACGTCGATTCCGCGTGCCAGCCTGTGCAAGATGCCCAACTGGTCGGCGTCCATGACGAACTTCTCGAAACTGGCCACTAGACCGCCTTCCAGCCAGCCTGCGGCATGCAGCATGAAGTTCACGCCTGAAAGAAGTCCGATGTTGAGGCTGTTCGCGCTTTCGTATGCCGCCTGCGCGTCTGGCAGCTTCGAGCCACAGAATGCTCCCGCCGAACGATAGGGCAGTTTCATCCTGCGCACGATCTGCCCCATGCCGAGCGTGACCTGTGCAGCTTCGGGCGTTCCGAAGGTCGGTGCGCCAGAATTCATGTCGATCGATGCCACGAAAGTTCCCGCGATGACTGGCGCTCCCTTGCGAACAAGCTGGCTGTAGGCGACGCCCGCCAGCACTTCCGCCGTCACCTGTGCAAGCGTACCGGCCACGGAAACCGGCGACATCGCGCCACCGACGATGAATGGCGAGATTATCGAGGCCTGGTTCGCCGACGCGTAGACCTCCATGGCTCCCATCATCGTGCTGTCAAAGGTGAGCGGCGAGTTGACGTTGACAAGTGACGTCATCACCGTGTTTTCGGCGACAAATTCCCTGCCAAAGAGGATTTCGCTCATTTCAACCGAATCCCGTGCCCGCTCCGGTTCCGTAACGGATCCCATGAACGGCTTGTCGGACAGCGTCATGTGGGCATGGAGCATGTCGAGATGACGGACATTGACCGGTACGTCGGTTGGCTCGCAGACCGTGCCGCCGGAATGATGCAGCCACTTCGACACGTAACCCAGCCGCACGAAATTCCTGAAGTCCTCAATCGTCGCGTAGCGGCGCCCACCTGCCGCATCCCGCACGAAAGGCGGACCGTAGACGGGAGCCAGCACGAGATTGTCACCGCCAATTTCCACGTTGCGCGCGGAATTGCGGGCATGCTGGACGAAGCTTGAAGGCGCCGAGCCGCAAAGCTCGCGGGCCAGGCCTTTCGGCAAGCGCACACGGTCGCCATCAACGTCGGCGCCCGCATAGCGCCAGCGCTCCAGCGCTGCAGGGTTTTCCGTAAAGACTACCCCGATCTCCGCCAGGATCCCTTCCGCGTTGGATTCGATGACCTGAAGCGCTTCCTCGTTCAGGATCTCGAAGTTCGGCACCTGGCGTTCGATGTACTTAGCCGCCTCCGTCCGAACTGCCGTTCGCTCCGCTCGCCGGGCGGCACCGCCGCCGCGGCCGCGCCTGGCTCTGCCATCCACCATCGGGTCCGCTCCAGTTCCCAAGTCACTCAGTCACATCGCACGAAGCGATCAGGGAATTCAGGCAAATTGCGTCCTCTGCCACAGGAATGCGACATGTCAGACCCATGGACATGGCAACCCTGCCTACCACTGCGCCGCCGTTCGCGAGGTCGGGCGCCCCTTGTCACTTGCGAAAAGCGAACCTATTCCGACGCCATGCCCGTCTCCCCTCACCAACGCCTTCTCGTGGTGGACTTCGGCAGCCAGGTGACACAGCTCATCGCACGACGGCTGCGCGAGCTGAACGTCTATTGCGAAATCCATCCGTTCCAGAATGTGACCGAGACGTTTCTGCAGGGATTCGCACCACAGGCGGTGATCTTCTCGGGCGGTCCCGCCAGCGTATTGAACCGCGAAGCACCTCGCCCGCCTGCGAGCATCTTCGACATCGGCGTGCCGATCCTCGGCATTTGCTACGGACAGCAAGTCATGATGGACATGCTCGGCGGCACCGTCGAGGGAGGCAAGATCTCGGGCGGAGGCGGCACCGCCGAGTTTGGCCGCGCCTTCGTGAAGCCCCGGGGCAAGCTGCCCATTCTGGAGGGCTGGTTCGACGGCGGCCGCGAACAGGTCTGGATGAGTCATGGCGACAGCGTATCCAGGCTTGCGCCGGGATTCGAGGCGTTCGGCACGTCGCCGAATGCGCCGTTCGCGATCATCGCGGACACCGCCAGGAGCTTCTATGCGGTCCAGTTCCATCCTGAAGTGCATCACACCCCGAAGGGCGCAAGGTTGCTGAAGAACTTCGTTCGGCTCGCAGGCTTCTCGGGCGACTGGACCATGGCAAGCTACAAGAACGAGGCCATCCTGAAGATTCGCGAGCAGGTCGGCGAAGCGCGCGTGATTTGCGGGCTGTCGGGAGGCGTCGACAGCTCCGTGGCAGCAGTGCTGATCCACGAGGCGATCGGCAACAAACTCACGTGCGTCTTCGTCGATCATGGCCTGCTGCGCCAGAACGAGGCCGCAGAAGTCGTCGCGATGTTCCGCGACCACTACAACATTCCACTGATCCATGCCGACGAATCCGGACTCTTCCTTTCCGCCCTTGACGGACAGAGCGATCCGGAGACCAAGCGGAAAATCATCGGGAAACTCTTCATCGACGTCTTCCAGCGATACGCCGACGAGATCGATGGCGCTGAATTCCTTGCCCAGGGAACGCTCTATCCTGACGTCATCGAGTCCGTGAGCCATTCCGGGGGACCGTCTGCCACAATAAAGTCGCACCACAACGTCGGCGGCCTGCCGGAAAAGATGGGTCTCAAGCTCGTCGAGCCACTCCGCGAGCTGTTCAAGGACGAGGTCCGCACTCTTGGCCAAGAGCTCGGGTTGCCGAGAGAGTTCATTGGCCGCCACCCGTTCCCCGGCCCCGGCCTTGCCATCCGGTGTCCAGGGGAGGTCACACGCGACAAGCTCGACATTCTTCGGCGGGCAGACGCGATCTACATGGACCAGATCCGCCGCCACGGGCTCTACGACGAGATCTGGCAGGCCTATGTCGCGATCCTGCCGGTGCGTACGGTCGGCGTCATGGGCGACGGGCGAACCTACGACTATGCCTGCACACTACGGGCGGTCACGTCAGTCGACGGCATGACAGCCGACTACTACCCGTTCGACCACGAGTTTCTTGGCGAAACCGCGACCAGGATCATCAACGAAGTTCAGGGCATCAACCGGGTGACCTACGACATCACTTCGAAACCGCCGGGAACAATTGAATGGGAATAGCGGCCATGAACCGTTCAAGACGCGAAGTCGCGCCGCATGTCGCATCCCGTGGCCGACTTGACCTTTCGGACGTCGAGGCGCCCCGCAGCACCCGATGCGAAAGGCGGCTCACGCTCGACAGGGACCGGTCCGAACCCAAGCGGGTGCGCTTCGCGTGACGGACGAATCAAGACCTCTTCTCGCGGCCTTGTGGATGACGGGCGCCGTTGTCAGCTTTTCGACCATGGCGGTCGCGGGCCGGGCAGCCGCGGTCGAACTCGACAGTTTCGAGGTTATGATGTACCGCTCCTTCATCGGTCTTGCCATCGTGCTCGCCGTGGGCGCCGCCACCGGCAAGATCCGTGAAATCCGGCTCGATCGGCTGCCTCTCCATCTTGTGCGCAACATCGGGCACTTCGCGGGCCAGAATCTCTGGTTCTCGGCACTGTCCCTGATCACGCTTGCGCAACTCTTCGCGTTGGAGTTCACGACGCCGATCTGGGTCGTGATCTTCGCACTTGTCTTTGCGGGCGAACGGCTGACCCGCGCCCGCGTGATGGCCGTCGCTCTCGGCTTCGCCGGAGTTCTCTGCGTAGCCCGCCCGGAAGGCGGAGCGGACGCACTGGGACTGGTGATCGCCGCGGCAGCTGCCATCGGGTTTGCGTGCTCGATCGTCGCGACCAAGGTCCTCATGCGGACCGAAACCGTCCTTGGCGTGCTCTTCTGGCTGACCGTCATGCAGGCGGTCATGGGAATCGCAACCGCGGGCTGGGATGGCGACATTGCCTGGCCTTCGGCCCAGACGTGGCCATGGGTTGTCGTGTTCGGGTGCGGCGGGCTCCTGGCGCATACATGCATCACAAGCGCGCTTGCGGTCGCTCCGGCCATCGTCGTCACGCCAATGGACTTCGTCCGCCTCCCCGCGATCGCCGTCATCGGCGCATTCTTCTACGCCGAGCCGCTGGATGCCTGGGTGCTGCTTGGCGCCGCCCTGATCTTCGGTGGAAACTACGCGAACCTGCTGAACGAAACCAGAGGACAGCGCCGCGCTTGAAGGAGCCGAGGCGCGACCGCGTCGGGCTGGGGCTGGCTGCTCGGCGGCGCGTGCACATGACGACTTGCGTCGGCGGCGAGACCCTTGGCTCGGGCCAGCACTGGCAACGTCTTCATGGACACGAGTGGACTTGGGGAAAATCAGCAAATTTCGGGTCGCTTCTGACGATCCCGGCGGATAGGCGACTCCCATGACCGAGAACGGGATTCCCTTTCGTACATGGATCGACCTCGCGCTGCTGGCCCTTCTCTGGGGCGGCTCGTTCCTCGCGATACGCGAGGCGCTCGACGAAATCGGATTCCTCTCTTCGGTTGCCCACAGGGTGATCTGGGCATCGATCTTGCTTTGGATCATCGTGGCCGTGCGCCGCCTCGCCGTACCTCGATCCCTTCGCGCATGGGCTGCGTTCTTCGTCATGGGTTGCCTCAACAACGTCATCCCGTTCTCGCTGATGGCTTGGGGCCAACTCAGCATCGAGAGCGGACTCACGGCGATCCTGAATGCCGCGACGGCGGTTTGGGGCGTTCTGGTCGCAGCGCTGTTCTTTGCCGACGAGCGCCTGACCGTGCGGCGGGTCGTCGGCGTCGCGATCGGCTTTCTGGGGGTTGCCACGGTGATCGGACTTCAGAATCTCGCAAGCCTCGAATTGCGTTCCCTTGCGCAGCTGGCCGTGATCGGAGGAACGATCAGCTATGCTTTCGCGGGCTGCTGGGCGCGTGCCATGCTGCCGGACCAGCCGCCTCTCGTCGCGGCGGCCGGCATGCTCACGTGCTCCGGCCTTGTCGTGCTGCCACTGTCCTGGGTGGCCGAGGGGCCGCTTGAATTCGACCTGAGCCCTTCGACCTGGGCTGCAATTGCCTACTATGCGCTGGCGGCTACGGCAGCAGCCTACGTCCTGTACTACCGCATTCTGGCGGCGGCCGGGGCGGGCAACCTGCTTCTCGTGACATTGATGATCCCGCCCATCGCCATCCTGCTTGGCTCCTGGACGAGAGACGAGACCCTTGCGTCCGGCGCCTACCTCGGCTTCGCGCTGCTCGGGGCGGGGCTTCTCGTCCTTGACGGGCGAATCGGCAACGTCGCCAGAAATTCCGTGTCCCGCTGATTGACCGAACACGCCTGGCCCCGTAATTCCCGTGCCAAGGACAAGGACGGGACACATGCTCTACGAAAGCGCGCGTGAATGGCGGGACGCGCCCGAAAAGCGCATCCTGCTGTTCGGCATGTCCGGACTCGGAAAGACACACGTCTCCGACATGCTTCGAGCGACCGGCAAGTGGTTCCACTACTCGGTCGACTACCGCATCGGAACCCGCTACATGGGCGAGGCGATCTCCGACAACCTCAAACGCGAGGCAATGAAGAGCACGCTCCTTCGCGAACTGCTGATGACGGACTCGGTGCAGATCCGCTCGAACATCACCTTCGGCAACCTCGCGCCCCTCTCCGCCTATCTCGGCAAGCCCGGAGATCCTGAACGGGGTGGCGTGCCATGGGAGGAATACATGCGCCGACAAAGACTGCATCGCGACGCCGAACGCGCCGCGATGCAGGATACCGGCCACTTTGCCGAACGCGCCGCCGAGATATATGGCTATCCGCATTTCGTGTGCGACACGTCCGGCTCGATCTGCGAGATCGTGTCTCCGGAAGATCCCCACGACCCTATTCTGAACGCGCTGGGCGACCAGGTCCTGATGGTATGGATCGAGGGATCCGACCACCACGCCGCAGAGCTGGCCAGACGCTTTGACAGGGCTCCGAAGCCGATGTGCTTCGAGGACGATTTCCTCGTGGAGATCTGGAGCGCCTACCTCGCCGAGACCGGCGACACGTCCGGGACCGTGGACCCGGACGCCTTCGTGCGATGGGCATACGCGAAGGCGCTTGCGCACCGCCAGCCCCGCTATCGCGCCATTGCCGAAAACTGGGGCGTGACCGTCAGCGCCGACGCGATCGCCGCCGTGGAGACCGAAGAAGACATGATTGATCTCGTTGCCGAGGCGCTCGGTCGGTCCGACGCCTGAAACATCGCGGCAGAACGGTCCCTGACTTGTGAAACGCCTGGTCTCTCGCTATCCCGAAAGGTCTGAACCGGAGGCACCAATGCCAATCAAGCTGCCATCAAACCTTCCTGCCTTTCAGGTCCTCTTGCGCGAAGGGGTGATGGTGATGGATGAGGAACTGGCGTCACATCAGGACATTCGGCCGCTGAAGATCGGGCTCCTCAACCTGATGCCCAAGAAGATCCAGACGGAAAACCAGTTCGCCAGGCTGATCGGCGCCACGCCGCTGCAGATCGACTTCCGGTTGGTCCGGATGTCGGGGCACAAGACCAGGAACACGGCTGCAGAACACATGGCGGAGTTCTACCGGCCATTTCAGGACGTCCGCGACGAGAAGTTCGACGGCCTCATCATCACGGGCGCGCCGATCGAACACTTGCCGTTCGAGGACGTCTCGTACTGGGACGAACTCAAGGAGGTCATGGACTGGACCCAGTCAAACGTTCATTCCACCTTCGGCATCTGCTGGGGCGGAATGGCCATGATCAATCATTTTCACGGCGTCGAGAAGCACTTGCTCAAGGCGAAGACATTCGGCTGCTATCGACAGGCCAACATGGACCCGGCGTCACCTTACCTGCGCGGCTTCTCAGACGACTGTTACATTCCCATCAGCCGCTGGACCGAAATGCGTGAGGACGAAATTCGGGCCGCCGGCCTCAAGACGCTGCTTGGCAGCACGGAGACCGGGCCCTGCCTCGTGTCCGACGAGTCACATCGGGCCCTCTACATCTTCAACCACTTCGAATACGACAGCGGGACTCTCAGGGAGGAATACGAGCGCGACATCGCCAACGGGACGCCGATCGACTTGCCGGTCAACTATTTCATTGGCGACGATCCGGGAGCCGAACCGATGAACCGCTGGAGAAGCCATGGACATCTCCTGTTCGGCAACTGGATCTCGGAAATCTACCTCACGACACCATTCGACATGAATCGCATCGGCGAAGAATCGACCGATCTCCGCAGCTGATCGGGGACTGGTTTCGGACCCGCAAGAGACGTCCGGTCAGAAATCCCAGCCTTGAGGAACATGGTCTGCGGAGCCAGATTGCCGGTTCCGGAGATCGCCGCGGACCTCCATGGATTGCGCAGGTGCCGTTCTGTGCCTAGATACAGGACAAAATTAAGGCGTTTAACATGTTCCGTTCTTGCGAGGGAATCATGCTGACTCTTCGAAATGCCTTCGGTCAAGATGGCGCCTGCTTCGGCACTGCGGGCGCCGGACCCGGCGTCGAAGGGTTCGCGCTCGGCCATGTGCCACCGGACATGATCGTGCAGTGGCTCTCCAAGTCTCCTGCCGTCCGGAATGGCTAAGCGCGGCTATCATCACGGCGACCTCCGCCGGGCCCTCGTCGATGCGGCGCTGAAGCTGATCGAGGAGAAGGGACCAACGGGCTTCACGCTGTCGGAAGCGGCAAAGCAGGCCGGCGTGACGCCTGCTGCCGTCTACCGTCACTTCGAGGGTCGCGACGACCTGATCGCAGAAATCGCCCGGCAGGGATTCGAGACTTTTGCCGACCTCATGGAATATGCGTACGAGACCGGGCAGCCTTCGTCTCTTGCGTCGTTCGAGGCGACGGGCCACGCATATCTCGCATTCGCACGGCGACATCCCGGACACTACGTGGCCATGTTCGAAAGCGGAATCTCGATCAATCGCACGCCAGAACTTGCACAGGTTGCACAACGTGCTTTTGGCGTTCTGGAGAAGGCCGCTGCCGAGCTGTCAAAGAACATCCCCCACGACAAGCGCCCGCCGCCACAGATGTTCTCGGCACATGTCTGGGCGCTAAGCCATGGTGTCGTCGAGCTTTTTGCGCGCGGGGCACCCGGAACCAAGTCGCCCTTTCCGCCGGAAGACCTGCTCGAAGCCGGCATCGGGATCTACCTGCGCGGGCTCGGGTTGATCGACCGGGACGAGTGAACGCGGGATCCCGTGGGCTCCTTCTGCCGGAACCCCACGTCAGCGAGCAGGGCCATGGCGCGAGGAGCCCGTCCTGGAGCCATCCAGCGGCATTGCCATGGCGAAACGAGTTCATTGACTTGGCGGGGCCTGGAATGGCCTGCATCGGAGGGCCCCCTTCGGACCGCGCGCGCGGTTTCCTTTGCAGGGCTGAACTGTCCCTTTCCTGGCCATCCGTTGGCCGTCCCGCGTGACGCCGATGGATGGCGGTGGTCCGGCCTTGCCCTCAGCCGGCGGCCTGCCAATGAGCTTCTTCCGTCGGCTCGCGCAAGCGAGGGAAGGCGACCGGCCCGAGACCACGGAGTTCCTGCACGAGGCAGGTGCCGACGAATTGCACCAATTCAACACGAACCCTAAAGTCGAAACGGGGCTGGGACGCCAACCGCACCGTTCGTCGACGATTTCGCGCTGCTTCGTCACGCGGCATTGCCGCAGCGCCCTGCCTCCTCAAGCGCCCCGATCGACTGCCGAATGTCCCGAATGAAGAGAACAGGGGCCACGAAAAGAACCGCTCCGATGAACGACACCACCGGACCGAACAATGCGCTCTGCGCCCCACCGGCAGGGACACCTACCGTCCACTGGCCAAGCGCGGCACAAATCCCGAACCCGCCGGTCGCGCCAATGGCCAGCAATGTCCACAAGGAGAGTTCAAGCAGGATGCCGTGGCTCTTGACCGCAAGCTTGCTCAACATGTCATGCGCCTCCCATAGCTGAACCGAGCACCAGGCTTGTACATGCCACGCCAACCGAGCTACCCACTTTGGTCCGGCTGAATCGATCCTGCGCCTGCAAGGGTCCCAAGACATGGCCAATGGCTGGACTGAGATGCCTTGCAGAACCGCCAGGACCGGTCTCAATGCCGTCAAGGGAGCCACCAGGCTGCCGGCATCGTGCTCCAGCCTTCGGCACTGCCGGCAGGCGGGCTGGCAATGAACGCCCTCGCCACCTATCTACACGTCATGGACTTCGAACAGTTTCCTCGCCTCGTATATCTGTTGCTCCTGCTGACCGCCGTGGGCGGGTGGTTCATCGCGGAGAACAGGGCTTCCCTTGGCCGGTCGCTGCGCATGTTCCTGGCGTGGGGCCTCATTTTCCTTGGTGTCGTGGCCGTTTACGGGCTCTGGGGAGACATTCGCCGCGACATAGTTCCGCGCCAGTCCGTGCTTTCGGACGGATCCTCGATTCACGTCCCTCGCGGACGCGGCGGACACTACTTTCTCCAGGTCGACGTGAACGGCACACCCGTGGACTTTATCGTCGACACGGGTGCCACTGAGGTGGTCCTGTCGCTTGAGGACGCGCGTCGCGCCGGATTCAACCCGGACAACCTGGCGTTTCTGGGCACTGCTCGCACGGCAAACGGACCGGTCAAGACCGCCTTTGCCACGGCGGACGTCATGTCGCTGGGGCCGATTAGATTCGAACGGGTGCGTGTGGCGGTGAACAGCGGAGACATGGACGACTCGCTTCTCGGAATGAGCTTTCTCTCGCGATTCGAGCGGCTCGAGATATCCGACGAAGGCCTGATCCTGACGCCTTGAGAGGCTTCTCTCCGCGAGACCGGGAATCGCCGCGCGCCACTATCTCAACTTCGGATTGCTCTCTGCCTTCTTGGCCCAGCGCCCCTGATCCTCAGTCCAGTATTGCGCCTCTGCGCCGGCCTCGGTCAGTGTCCGCCACTGCTTGCGTGCATGCTCGACGGCTTCGGCATCGGCGCCGTTGAACAGGATGCAGACCCTTTCTTTCGACTGGACTTCCCCGACGCTGACATCCGCCCCATCCACGCTGATCAGGCAAGCCGGATCGTTGTCGGGCTCACCCGTCGTCAGAAGCACGGGCTGCTCGCTGTCATGCGCACCGCCGGCAATGCCATGGGGCAGAAACCCGTCGCCCAGCCAGAGCTGCCGGTCCAGGCGCTCAAGAAGGGACTCCTCGCGCGCACGAACAGCAACCCGCCAGCCCGCCTCAAGCGACTTGCCGATCAGGACAGGCAGGGTCGTCTCGAGCGGACGCCTGGTCAGGTGATAGAAATAGGCCGCCCCCATCAGCCGGCACCGCGGCATCCGGGCCCGCCAGGCACCAAGGAGACTTGCCCCGACTGGAGCTGTGCGCAGTCTGTTGTGGCCTTGGCGGTTACGGAACGACGGTCCATGGCGAGTTCGAATCTCGTTCGGGTTCCCTCCAACCTACAGGATTTCACGCGCAGGTGGAGTCTTCGATCTTGAACGGCTGGCCAGGCGGTCCGTCAAGGCTGGTCCGGTCCATGTTGCGCTTGCTCCGAACTGGCGGTCGGGGGCCTCAAACCGAGACGCCTTCCGCACCGAAGCACATCAAGCCAGTCAATAGGCCCGTCGAGTTTCTGAAGTCTGGTTGACCTGTTCTGCCAGAGCCCTCAGGGGCCGCCGCACGGTGGACGATAGATCCCTCCAAGCCGTATTGGCGAGTCCTTGCGAACCCGCACGGGCCGATCATGCTGTGCCTGCGCAGCCTATGGCCTGGACTCCGAGAGGATCGTGATGGGGACCATTTTGCGAAACTCAAATTGATTCGGATTTGGCGTTGCGGGCGCGTTGGATACGTGGCAAAGAGTATCCGGGAGGGCGAGGCTTTGCCTTGCCGATCTCCGGCATAGAAGTCGAGGGCCAAGGCCCTGCTGCATCGCCCCTTTCAAGGGGCAGAACATGACGAGGCGTCCGGGATCGGCGCACCTGCACGGCGAGAGGCATTGGCGTTGACCACCTCTACTGACCCGTGAAATCAGTGCGAGAGTTCGATGTGACTTTCGTGTATAAGTTTCATGGACCTCATGCTCAGCCGATTTGACAGATACCTGCTTGCCCAGTTGCTGATGCTATTCGGCTTCTTCGCGCTTGTGCTCGTGCTGATCTACTGGATCAACCGGGCTGTCGTGCTCTTTGACCAGCTCATCGCAAACGGCGAGTCAGCCGTTGTCTTCCTTGAGTTCACGGCACTTTCGCTTCCCAACGTGGTGCGGCTCGTCCTGCCAGTCGCGGCATTTGCAGCCTCGCTCTACGTCACGAACAGGCTGATGTCAGAGAGCGAGCTCGTGGTTGTCCAGGCAACCGGGCTCTCCCCGGCACGATTGATCCGACCGGTCTTGATCTTCGGATGCATCGTGTTTGTCATGTCGTCAGCTCTCGCCCACATCCTGGTGCCCGCGAGCCAGGCCCGACTCAGCGAAAGGAGCGCAGAGATTTCCGCGAACATGACCGCTCGGCTCTTTCGCGAGGGACAGTTCCTGCACCCTGCCGCCGGAATCACTTTCTACATTCGCGAAATCTCCAGTATCGGGGCGCTTCAAGACGTCTTCCTGTCCGACGCACGCAACCCTGATCGCCCGGTCGCCTATTCGGCCCGCGAAGCCCTTTTGGTCCGTGGCGAGCAAGCACCCACCCTCGTCATGATCGACGGCATGGCGCAGAGCTATGGCGTCGGCAGCAAACGGCTTTCGGTGACTCGATTTGACGATTTCACCTTTGATCTTTCGGATCTGGGCGATAGCGGCGGCTTGACACGACGCAGTCCCCGGGAATTGCGGACACCCGCGCTGCTCGATGCCGGCGACGACGTCCAGGCCCTTACGGGCGCGACCCATTCGACCCTTGTCGCGGAGGCGCATGAACGATTCAGCGACGCATTGAACGGGCTGGTCGCACCGCTCTTTGCCTTCGCCGCGCTGATGGTGGGCGGGTTTTCCCGATTTGGCGTCTGGCGACAGAGCATCGGGACGGTGATCGGGTTGATCCTGATTCAGCTGATCACGCAAGTGGGCCAGGGAACTGTTCGATCCGACGCAGCCAATTGGCCCCTCGCCTATACCGGACCCCTTGTGGGGTTGCTCGCGGCATTCGGGCTGCTCTACATCGCGGCGCGGCCAGGACTTCTGGCTCGCGCGAGGCAGGCTGCCAAATGACTCTCCACCTCTATTTTGCCCGCAAGTTCCTGAAGAACTTCCTTTCTGTCCTCTTCATCCTCTTCGCGATCCTGACGCTTACCGCCCTCATCGAGCAGATCCGCCGGTTCGGCGGCTTCGACGATGCCGGCTTTGGCACGCTGCTCGTTCTCGCGTTCCTTAGCGTGCCCGAAGACCTCTACAAGGTACTTCCGCTCATCATGATCCTGGCGACGGTCAGCATGGTTCTCGGCCTTGCCCGGTCATCGGAACTCGTGGTCGCCCGTGCCGCTGGACGTCCGGCGCTCGAGAGCCTGATTACGCCGGTCTTGCTGGCGTTCCTCATTGGCGTCTTTGCGGTGGCTGCCGTGAATCCGATCGTCGCCGCGACTCAAAGGCAGCATGAGGCCCAGGTGGCTCGTCTTTCCGGCGCGTCGTCAACTCTCTCGGTCACGGCGGACGGATTCTGGCTTCGCCAGGGTTCGCGCGAAGGACAAACGGTCATTCGCGCGAGCAGTTCAAATCTCGACGGCACAAGCCTCTTTGACGTCACGTTTCTCGGCTTTGCGCCTGACAGCAAACCGACCTACCGCATCGAAGCGGACCGGGCACTGCTCGTGCCCGGCGCGTGGCGGATATCCGGTGCGAAGGAGTGGCGATTTGATACCGGCGCGCCCATCCCGGAAGTCGAAAGCGTCGAGATGCAGGAGATGGTTCTCGCATCGAATCTCACGCGTGACCAGATTCTCGACAGCTTCGGCACGCCAAGCGCCATTCCGATCTGGGAATTGCCCGCCTTCATCGACAGGCTGGACGCGGCTGGATTCTCCGCCCGAAGTCACCGGACCTTTTTCCACATGGAGCTTGCGTTGCCGCTGCTTCTTACCGCAATGGTGCTCGTCGGCGCCGGCTTCACGATGCGCCACACGCGAATGGGGCGCACGGGACTGATGGTCATGACGGCGCTCGGTCTCGGGTTTCTTTTCTATTTCATCAGGAACTTCGTCGCGGTCCTCGGCGAAAACGGCCAGATCCCGATCATCATGGCCGCATGGCTGCCACCAATCGCGATACTGTTGCTGCCACTTGCATTGCTCCTGCACCTGGAGGATGGATGACGAGGCGCCTCGCAGCATGCCTTGCCGCGGTTGTCCTGAGCATCTGCACGGGCGACCTGCGGGCGCAGGAATTCGCCTCACTCATTGCAGACTCGATTTCCATTGACCCGTCCGGGCGCCTGACCGCCTCGGGCAATGTCGAAGTCCTCGTCCAGGGCACACGCCTCACCGCGAGTTCCGTCACCTACCAGAGCGATGGCGATCAGTTGACCTTTTCCGGTCCGATCCATGTCACGGACGAAGACGGCACGGTCTTTCGGGCCGAACACGCCGATCTCGACCGACGTCTGCATGACGGGGTGCTGGTATCCGCCAGGATGGTGCTTGAGCGGCACTTCCAGATCGCTGCGGACCGCATTGCCCGCACAAGCAATCGCTACACGCGGCTCGACAGGGTTGTCGCCTCGTCCTGTGAAGTGTGCGCGGCCAACCCCGTGCCACTCTGGGAGATCCGCTCCTCAAGCGTCTTGCACGACGATGTCGAACGCCAGCTCTACTTCACGAATGCGAGGCTCCGCTTCTCCGGAGTGCCCATCCTCTTCGTGCCACGACTCCGTCTTCCCGACCCCAGCCTTGACCGTGCCGACGGCTTCCTCATACCGCAGTTCAAGGCCACGTCTGATCTTGGTACCGGCGTCAAGCTTCCCTACTTCCTTGAATTCGGGAACCACCGCGACATTACCGTGACCCCCTATCTCTCAGGCGCGACCACGACCGTCGAGTTTCGATACCGTCAGGAACTGGAACGCGGACGCATCGAGGCAACAGGCGCAGTCTCCGACGACGACATAGCCGGGTCACGCAACTATCTCCTAGGCAACGCCAGCCATCTCCTGCCGCGCGGATTCCTGTTCGAGGCGCAGGCAGAGTACGCATCGGATCCGGGCTACCTCTTCACCTACGACTATGCCGACCGGGACAGATTGACCAATCAGCTGTCCGTGACGCGAGTTCGGAACAAGGATGTCTTTCGATCAGAAATCACCGAGTACCGCACGCTCCGAGATGCCGAACTCGAAAACCGCGACACGCTGCCAGCGCGCTTTCTCGACATCTACTACGAACGGGAGTTGCCGAAGCTGTCGTTTGGCGGGCGCACGTTTGCCAGCATCTCGTCCAGTTCACTCATCCGACCGCTGTCGGAAAGCACGGAAGAGGGCGCAGGCCGGGATGTCAGCCGCATCGGCGCGTCCGTCGACTGGTCACGCGCGAAGACGTTCTCGTCCGGCCTCCTCGCGAAGGCCGAACTCGGAGTTCGCGGAGACGCGTACACGGTCGCGCAGGACAGAAGACTGGAAAACAATCTCTCGCGCCTGACATCCCGGACCGCACTCGAGCTGCGGTTCCCGATGGGACGCAGGATGTCCGGCGGGCGCAACGAGTTTCTCGAGCCGATTCTGAGGTTCGACGCTTCCGGCGCGAACGGGGATGTAGTGCCGAACGAAGACAGCAGAGTGGTCGAAATCGATGAGGCCAACCTCTTCGCCCCCACCCGGTATCCCGGCGTCGACCGAAGAGACGACGGTCTTCGCGTGGCTTTCGGCGGCGCCTGGAGCCGCGAGAATCCCGAGCAGTGGGACTTTGACCTTTCACTGGGCCGCGTCTTCAACGTTTCTCGCGGTCAGGGATCTGACGGTGCCGCAGACGAATCCGAGTGGCTGGTTGCGGGTCGGCTTGGAGTCGGCCGCGACCTCTCAATCGACTCGCGATCGCTTGTGGACAGCGAACTGGCCATCGCGCTGTCCGAGACGCGCCTTGACTGGTCTGCAAGCCGCCACAGGCTCTCTTCCACCTATTTCTACGCCATGCCGGATGCCGCCAAGGGCCGGGACAACCGTCATTCGGAGTGGTCCTTCGAGGGAGCCTATGACGTCAGTGACGGCTGGACCGCGCGTGCAGACTGGCGCTATGACTTCGCGTCCGACCGCGTGGCGCGCACCGAACTTGGTTTTGACTATCGGACGGAGTGCGTGCACTTCGCGCTTTCGCTCTCGCGTCGCTCCGCCAATTCGACTAGTGTCGATTCAACCACCGAAATAGGCATCCACGTGTCTCTTCGGGGAATCGGAAGCCGGAATGATGATCGCGCAAGGCGGCGAATTTGCAGAGGATAGGAACCTTGATGGGACGTTGGTTGCTTGCAGCTGTTGTCGCGATTTCTGCGCAACTGCCGGTTTCGGTGGAAGCCCAAGGGCGCTTCGCGCCGGAACTTCAGGTGGGCGACCGGGTCATCACGCGCTACCAGATTGACCAGCGTGAGCGGTTTCTTGCGCTTCTCGGCGCAAGCGGCGATGTGCGCCGGCGTGCACGAGAGCAGTTGATCAACGAAACTGTACAACGAATCGCGGCGCAAGACGCCGGCATCAGTGTTGCCGCTGCACAGGTCGACGCGGGCATGGAGGAGTTCGCTGCGCGTGGCAACCTCGAGGTCGAGGAGGTCATGGCCATCCTCGAGGAATCCGGCATTGAACGAGAGTCCTTCCGGGCGTTCATAGAGGCTGGCGTTGCCTGGCGCCAGCTTGTCCGAAATCAATTCGGGCCGTCGGTCCGCGCTTCAATTCTCGATCACCAGATTCGGCGCACGCTTGCAACGACCGGAACCGAGGGTGGCATGAGGGTTCTGGTGTCAGAGATCGTTCTGCCCGCACGGGACCCGAACACTGCCGTTGCATCACGCGAGCGCGCCGTCCGAATCGCGGCGCTTCAAGACGAAGACGAATTCGCCGCAGCCGCGCGAAGGTACTCCATTGCCGCGTCGGCAGACCGGGGCGGTGAAGTCGGCTGGGAATCGCTGGATGCGCTGCCGGACGGCATCAGCGACACCGTGGCCGGGCTCGAAGTCGGCGAGGTCAGCAACCCGATTGAATACGAAGGGAATATCGCGATTCTCCTGCTTCGAGACATTGAACGCGTTCAGGAGGGCACCAAAGAAGCCTTGCTCATCGACTATGCACTTCTCCGCCTCGAAGGCGGCGTTGCCGAGGCTGCGGAAGTCGCGAAAGAGGTGGATGACTGCGGTGACCTCTACCGCTTTGCCCGGAATCTGCCCGAGGACCGGCTCATCCGCGATGTCGTTCCGTCTCCGGAACTGCCGGCTGACGTGCGCGCGGCTGTGGCCGTTCTTGACGTCAACGAAAGCTCGACCGAACTGACACGCAACGGAAACGCTGTCCTGCTGATGCTCTGCGAGCGCCGCCCGGCCTTGAAGAGCAACATCGATTTCGACATTGTTGGCGGGCAGATCCTGAACCTGCGACTCAGCAACACTGCAGCCCACTACCTGGCAGAGCTCCGTGCATCGACCAACGTGATTGACCTTACGAATTGAAGCATGACCGGACCTGACGTGCTTCCGGTCGCAGTCAGTTGCGGTGATCCTTCTGGCATCGGCCCCGAAATCATCGCCGCGGCATGGGAGACCCTGCGGGACGAATTGCCGTTCTTCATGATCGGTGATCCGAAGCATGTGCCTGCTGGAACCAGGACCGCCATGATCGACGCTCCCGCCGATGCACGCTCTGCCATGGCGGACGGACTGCCGGTGCTTCAGCTTGCGTTCCCGAAACCGGCCAGGCCGGGTCATCCCGATCCGGAAAACGCGCCCGGAGTCGTCGAGGCCATCCATAGAGCGGTAGAACTTGTCGGCAAGGGTGCGGCATCCGCGATCTGCACCGCGCCAGCCTCGAAACGGGAACTCGTGTCTCACGCCGGTTTCGCCTTTCCGGGACAGACCGAGTTTCTTGCCCATCATGCCGGAGGCGGACAAGCGGTCATGATGCTTGCCAGCGCCGAATTGAAGGTCGTGCCCGTCACGACGCACATTCCGATATCGGAAGTTCCTGGAACGCTGGACGCCGAACTTCTCGAAACGACGATCCGGGTCACCGACCGCGCCCTCCACGAAGACTTCGGCGTTTCCGAACCGCGACGGATCGCCGTTGCAGGTCTCAACCCGCACGCCGGCGAATGCGGTGTCCTGGGATTGGAGGACGCGACAGTCATTGCGCCGGTATGCGAACGACTCCGTGCCGAAGGAATGTCAATTGAGGGACCGCTTTCCGCCGACACGATGTTCAGTGCGACGGCCCGAGCAGGCTATGATGCCGCAATCGCGATGTATCACGATCAGGCGCTGATACCGGTCAAGACGCTGGCATTCGAAGGTGGAGTCAACGTGACTCTCGGGCTTCCGGTCGTGCGCACGTCACCGGATCACGGCACCGCCTTCGACATAGCGGGGCGTGGACAAGCCAATCCGGCGTCCATGATCGCGGCCCTCCGACTAGCCCGGAAGATCGCCACGGCGCGTCTTGCGAACAAGTGCCGGTGACAACGCTGGATGCACTCCCTCCGCTGCGCGATGTGATTGCGACGCACGGCCTTGCCGCGCGGAAGTCGCTTGGCCAGAATTTTCTCCTGGATCTCAACCTGACAGCGAAGATCGCTCAGGCGGCAGGCGCACTTTCAGATGCAGACGTGCTCGAGATAGGCCCCGGTCCGGGAGGCCTTACACGGAGCCTTCTCGCCGAAGGCGCTCGCCGAGTCCTGGCGGTCGAGATGGACCGGCGCTGCATTCCGGCCCTGGCGGAAATTGCCCGGGCCTGTCCCGGCCGGCTCGAAATCGTAAACGCCGACGCATTGCAGTTTGACCCGCGAGAGCACTTGTCTCCCCCAATAAAGGTGACGGCCAACCTGCCATACAATGTCGGCACCCGACTGCTGACACACTGGCTGTCACCTCCCGAATGGCCACCGTTCTGGCAAAGCCTTACGCTCATGTTTCAGCGCGAGGTGGCGGAGCGAATCGTGGCCGGGCCGGGGAGCAAGTCCTATGGCCGTCTTTCGATCCTGACCGGGTGGCGCAGCCACGCGCAACTCGTCATGGGCGTTCCAGCCCGGGCATTCACCCCGCAACCCAAGGTGGATTCGGCGGTGGTTCACATCGAGGCATTGCCCGCCCCGCGCTTCCCAGCCGACGCGACGACGCTGGGCAAGGTTGTTGCCTCTGCATTCCGTCATCGCAGGAAGATGTTGCGTTCAAGCCTGAGACGTCTTGCTCCCGACATCGAGGACCGGCTTCTCAAGGCGGGCATAAGGCCGACGGACCGACCTGATTCCGTCGACATAGAGCGCTTTTGTGCGCTGTCCGAGATCCTCGACGGGGGTTGAGTGCGGTGCTGGAATGCAAGGCGGACGGCGGGCGGACCGTCGCAAGTGTCTATTCCGCCGCGTCCGATGCCGCCAGGGCCGGCTCATCCAAAGGCGTCGGGCCGCGCGATGGACGCGGCTTCCGTGGCAGGACAGCATTTTCTTCGGGCGTGTCGACCAGTTCGCTGTCCCCCGGCGCAACACCCATGACGTCGCTCGTGACAGCGGCTGCTGCGACCTCAGGCGCGGAAACCGTGACTTGCCCGCCGTCGGCGGAAGTGGTCTCTCCTCCCTTTTCCTCGGCGCGGTTTGCGCCTTGATGCGCAACTCTGCGCTCCTGTTGCTGCGCCTGGCGCTCCGCCTGCTCGCGCAGGGCTTCCGCCAGCATGCGCAGGTAGTGTTCGGCATGCTGCTGGAAGTTCTCGGCCGCAACGCGGTCGTTCGACAACTGGGCGTCTCGTGCCATCAGATTGTACTTGTCGATGATCTGTTGCGGGGTTCCCCGCACCTTGCCCTCAGGACCGGACGAGTCGAAAACGCGGTTGACGACATTGCCCATCGAACGGTTGCGGTTCGACTTTGACCGCGATCGTGACTTGGAAGTTCTCATGTTTAAGTTTGTCCAGCTTCTTGTCTGGTCATGCGAGGAAACTTCAAAGGTCCGCCCGCTCCTCGGGCGCCGTTCCTTGCATGGATTTCGCAGAATCATCAGGGGAGCCACGGGCGCTCCCGCCGCCTGCAAGCCCTTGTCTATCCAGTGATGATGCGGTTGCCAAGTGATTTTTTCGCAAAATCCACGAAAACTTCCGAAAGCGCACACTTTGTCCTGCGCCAGATCATCCCGGATTCCTCGCTTCCACGACCCTGTGCCGTCCGTCCAGATCGGCATGGACCGCCAGGCTCTCGAGGCCCGCGTCCGCAATCAGGCTCCGGACCCCATCCGCCTGGCTCGCACCTATTTCGACCAGCAGCCTCCCCCCAGGGATCAAATGGTTCCGTGCCCCGGCCGCGATTGCGCGATATGCCGAGAGCCCGTCGATGCCGCCGGCCAAGGCCACATGCGGTTCATGACACCGAACCTCCGGTGGCAGTCCCTTGATATCGTCCACCGCGATGTACGGCGGATTGGAAACGATGAGATCGTAACGCCCTCCCACATCGTCGTACCAGTCCGAAACTGACAGGATCACGCGTTCAGCGACGCCCATGGATTCGGCGTTTTCGCCGGCAACCAGCAATGCCCTCTTCGAGATGTCCGTGCCGACACCGAGTGCCCTTGGGCGTTCCATCAGGAGCGAAATGACAACGCAGCCCGATCCGGTTCCAAGATCCAGGACGCGGTCAAACGGTTCCCGGGCGCCCAGTTCGACCAGCAGTTCCGTTTCCGGACGGGGATCAAGCACATCGTGCGTGACCTTGAACGTTCCCTTCCAGAACTCCCGCTTGCCGATGATTTGCGACACTGGCCGCCTCAACTCCCTTTCGGAAATCCCGATTTCCAGCATCCGTAGCACAAGGGCGTCCGGTTCGTCGCGAGTCCGCGGCTCCGAAGAAGTCACGGCCATGTCGGAAGCCCAGCGGAAGATACGCCGGAAGTCGCCCGCTGCGTCGTGCACGCCTGCGGCACGCAACCGGGCAATCCATTCTTCCTGACTGATCACCGAGCGCCCCGTGCGCGGTTTGCGGCCAACTGGCGGCATCGCATCCCGTGCTTCACAACCCCTGTTCCGCAAGCTTCTCGGCCTGGTCCGCCGCGATCAGGGCATCTATGACTTCGTCGAGATCGCCGCCAAGGATTTCGGCAAGCCGGTAGGTCGTCAGTCCGATGCGATGATCCGTCATCCGGCCCTGAGGGAAATTGTAGGTTCGGACTCTCTCCGAACGGTCCCCAGACCCGACCTTGGCTTTCCTTTCGCTCGCCCGCTCTGCCGCCTGCCTCTGTCGCTCCATGTCGTAGAGCTTCGAGCGCAGCCGCGCCATCGCAATAGCGCGGTTCTGATGTTGGGACTTTTCCGAGGACGTCACCACGATGCCTGACGGCGCATGCGTGATCCTGACCGCCGAATCGGTCGTGTTCACATGCTGCCCTCCCGATCCGCTTGCGCGCATCGTATCTATGCGAATGTCGCTGGCAGGAATGTCGACATCGACCTCCTCGGCCTCCGGCAGCACTGCGACGGTGGCCGCGGAAGTGTGGATTCGCCCGCCGGACTCCGTCTCCGGCACGCGCTGCACCCTGTGGACGCCACTCTCGAATTTCATGCGCGCGAACACGCCGTCCCCCTCGACACTGGCGACCGCCTCCTTGACTCCGCCAAGCTCGGATTCCGACAACTCGATCATTGAGAATTTCCAGCCTCGATCCTCCGCGTAACGCTGGTACATCCGCAGCAATTCCCCGGCGAACAGCGCGGCCTCCTCCCCGCCAGTGCCGGGACGAATCTCGACGATTGCAGGCCGCGCATCGGCGACGTCCTTTGGCAGAAGCGCAATTCTCAGGCGCTGTTCGAGAGTCGGGATTTCGGCCTTCACCTTGGCAAGCTCCTCCTGGGCAAGCCCGCGCATTTCGGGATCTTCCAGCATCGCCTCCGCTTCATCCCGTGCGGCAAGCAACGCCCGATAGGCGTCAATCTCGGTCACGAGGAGCTTCAGTTCGGCATACTCCCGAGAAAGATCCGCGAATTCGCCTCCCCGTACGCCGCTTGCCAATTTCGCCTCCAGGAACTGAAAGCGCTCACGGATCTGCTCAAGCGTGCGGAGGGGTACCATGCCTTCGTCTCACGCATAGACCGCGCCGCGTCAAGATTGGTGATCGCAACGATCGCGGGCAACGAAGCGACATACCTGCCGTTCGGTCGCGGACAGTCTTCCAATTCGGCCTGAATCGGATACAATCGTTTCATGCTTCGCACAGTCGTTCTTCTGGTCCTTTTGGCCACTCCTACGCTCGCCGACGTCAAGACCCCTAGCGGCAAGGCTGTCGAATGCTATTGCACGGACACGCAAGGGCTGCGTGTGTCGCTTGGGGAAACCACCTGCCTCACCGTCAATGGCAGGTCTTTCATCGCGCAATGCGACATGTCGCTGAATGTCCCGATCTGGCGTGACACCGGGCAGGGTTGCCTGTCGTCGGGACTCCGGCTGACACCCTTGGAACGCCTGCGCCGCCTTGCTCCGCCTCCGGCTTGAGGCTCGCCAGAATCTCGCTTCGAGATTGCGTGGACGACAAGAGTCCGCCCGGCCTTCCAGCTTTTGAGAACCTCCTGCAAGGCTCTCGCGGCGCCGTCCTCCTGACAGCATTCAGCCGACCGCCGCGACAACGACGACGGAGCCGTCAGTGCTCAAGGCGCGTGCGAGAATGACGATGCGCCGGGAAAGGCAGGCTGCCAGCACCGCAGGATCGACCTCGGTCGCGACCCTGGCGGTTCGCACGACTTCGGCAATCGCCGCGTCCCTGAACCGAGCAGGAGCGCTTTGCCTTGAACTGGACCGCCACCGCCTTGGTATCGAGTGCGGCAAATGCCATGCCGCAAAGGCAGAATCGCCTGCCTGCCGCTTGAATTGCCAAACGCAGGTCACGAGACGCTCGCAAAAGGACCTCACGCAGGGCAATCGGGCTTGAAGAGATCCCGCTCATTGCCAAGCGCCAGTCGACCTCGCTTCGGTCAGCTTCCGGCACCATTGAATCTCGTTCCGTTTCCGGCGAAAGCTGGACCCGCGAGAAATCCGAGCCAAGGGCGGACATGGCCGACAGCGATCCCATCCACGAGGCGCCAGAAGGCACGTCGAAACTGATCGAAGTCATGCGCCGCCTTCGCGATGCCGAGACCGGTTGCCCTTGGGACATCGAGCAGGACTTCGTCTCGATAGCGCCCTACACGATCGAGGAAGCCTACGAGGTCGCAGATGCCATCGCGCGCGAAGGTTGGGTCGACCTGGAAGGCGAACTGGGCGACCTGCTTCTGCAGGTCGTCTATCACTGCCAAATGGGCAGCGAGGCGGGGCATTTCGACTTCGCCAGCGTGACGCGGAGAGTCTGCGCCAAGATGATTTCCCGCCACCCGCATGTTTTCGGCTCCGACTGTCGTGACAAGTCGGCGAGAGAGCAGGCCCGGGACTGGGAAACTGCCAAGGCGGCCGAGCGTACGGCATCAGGCGAAGCTCGAACTCTCGACGGCGTCGCGCTCGGACTCCCGGCTCTGCTAAGGGCCCTGAAGCTGCAGAAGCGCCTCGCGGCGGTCGGCTTTGACTGGGGGGAGTCCCGGTCTGTGTTGAACAAGGTCGTGGAAGAGGTTGCGGAACTGAACGGTGCACTCGGTGGCGAAAATGACAGAATCGAGGAAGAGTTCGGCGACCTGCTCTTTGCGCTGGTCAATCTTGCCCGGCACTGGGACATTGATCCTGAAGCCGCGCTCCGGAACGCAAACGCCAAGGTGGAGCGGCGGTTCGCCGCCATCGAAGACCGGCTGGTCGCGACCGGCAAGCTCCCACGGGACGCAACGCTTGCCGAAATGGATGAGCTCTGGGAGGCGATCAAGCTGGAAGAGAAGGCGCAACCAACGCGACCCGAGCGCGGTACCTGACGTTCCGGGCCTTTCGGCGCGGTCGCAGGACGGTCGCCGAAGACCCTGTGCCCTCACCAGACCTCGACAGGATGCCTTTGGGTTGAATTGCAGGCTGCCGGCCAGTTCGGCAACAGCTGCGACATAATTTCAGATTAAAAGAGTCAACTATTGATCTTAGTAAAATACTCAGGTATTTGCACTTTGCGAATCAACCAAAGGAATCCTCGCCATGCGCATGACAGCCCTCGCCGTCGCGGCCTTGACCACGGTTGCACCGGCATTTGCCGATCAGGTCAATGTCTACTCCTATCGGCAGCCTGAACTGATCCAGCCGCTCTTTGACGTCTTCACCGAAAGGACGGGCATCAACGTCAATGTCGCGTTCCTGAACAAGGGAATGGCCGAACGGCTCAAGGCGGAAGGCGCCCGATCTCCGGCCGACCTGGCATTCACGGTCGACATAGGCCGGCTTGACGCGCTCAAGGCCGCCGGCGCGCTCGACCCGCTCGCAACCGCGAGCATCAAGGCCAACGTACCGGAACAGTACCGTGACCCGGACGGCGAGTGGACCGCTCTCACGACTCGGGCGCGCATCGTGTACGCGTCGAAGGAACGCGTCGCGGATGGGCAGGTGACAACTTACGAAGACCTGGCCGATCCCAAGTGGAAGGGCAAGATCTGCACGCGATCCGGCACCCACGTCTACATGCTGGCGCTCACCGCAGGCATAATTGAGCAACACGGCGAGGAGTATGCCCGCGACTGGCTTGCGGGTCTCAAGGCCAACCTGGCCAGGAAGCCACAAGGCAACGACCGCGCGCAGGTCAAGGCGATTTGGGCCGGGGAGTGCGACATCTCGATCGGAAACACCTACTACATGGCCCTCATGATGAAGAACGATGAGCAGAAGGCCTGGGCCGACAGCGTCCGCATCGTCTTCCCGACGTTCGAGAACGGCGGAACGCACGTGAATGTCTCTGGCGTCGCGCTCACCAAGGCAGCACCAAACCGGGAAGCCGCCATCCAGCTTGTGGAGTTTCTGGCGTCGGAGGAAGGCCAAAGGCTCTATGCCGAAATCAACAGTGAATACCCTGTGAACCCGAATGTTTCTGCGCTCGCGGTGGTTGAGGCGTTCGGCAAGTTCAATGCGGATGACGCAAATCTGCAGACGATCGCCGACTTCAGGGACGAAGCGTTGCGCATCACCGAGGAGGTCGACTACGACGGCTGATCCGGACGCCCTGGAAACAGTCAGGCACGAACCCGCCCCTGCATCTCGCCTGCGGTGCAGCAGTGCAGGGGCGGGTGGACACGCTGGCCGCGACGTGTTCAAGCTGGCCACCGGAAAGAAAGATGAAGCGGCGCAAGATCATCATCGACACCGATCCCGGCCAGGACGACGCGGTTGCCATCCTGCTGGCCCTTGCTTCGCCGGACGAGATCGAAGTGCTGGGAGTGACCGCCGTTGCGGGCAATGTCCCGCTCCCGCTGACGCAAAGGAATGCCCGAATCGTCTGCGAACTCGCCGGTCGCACCGACGTTCCCGTCTTTGCAGGCTCGGACAGACCGCTTTCGAGGCCTCTGGTCACGGCGGAACATGTCCACGGTGCGACCGGACTTGACGGACCTACGCTTCCGGACCCGGAAATGCCGCTCCAGAAAGCCCATGCCGTCGACTTCATCGTCGACACGCTGCGCAACGAACCAGCCGGAACGGTTACGCTCGTTCCAATCGGCCCGCTGACCAACGTTGCCCGTGCGTTTCAGGACGCACCCGACATCATGCAGCGCGTTCAGGAAATCGTGCTGATGGGCGGTGCCTACTTTGAGGTGGGCAACATCACGCCCACGGCCGAATTCAACATCTATGTCGACCCGGAGGCTGCAGAATCCGTGTTCAAGGCAGGCATACCGCTCACCGTCATGCCACTCGACGTGACGCACAAGGCGCTGATCACGGCGGAACGGGTCGAGGCGTTTCGCCAGATGGGCACGAGTGCGGGCGAAACTGTCGCGGCGTGGACGGACTTCTTCGAGCGCTTCGACAAAGAAAAGTACGGTTCCGAGGGTGCGCCCCTTCACGATCCGTGCACGATCGCCTATCTTCTTGAACCCGGGCTCTTTTCCGGCCGTTACATCAACGTCGAGATTGAGACGGACTCCGAACTTACGCGCGGCATGACAGTCGCAGACTGGTGGCGCGTCACCGACCGCCCTGCCAACGCCACATTCATGGGAGACCTGGATGCAAAGGGCTACTTCGATCTCTTGTCGGAACGCATCGCCCGCCTCTGACGCAATGCCTGCCGCCAAGGCCTGCACGACCGGCCGGGTCGCTCGCCGGACTCGTCCAGCAGAGTTGCACCCATGAGCCTCGCCCTGCCCTTCGACAACTCGTACGGACGGCTGCCGACCCGCTTCTATACCAGAATGACGCCGTCACCGGTGGCTTCACCGGCAATGCTGGCCCTGAACGCGCCGCTTGCAAGGCGCCTGGGAATTGACGCTGACGCGCTGGCAACACCGGAAGGCGTCGCTGTCTTGGCCGGAAACGCGGTGCCCGAAGGAGCCGACCCTTTGGCACAGGTCTATGCTGGCCATCAGTTTGGCGGCTGGTCTCCGCAACTCGGCGACGGTCGCGCCATCCTGCTTGGCGAGATCGTGGCACCCGACGGGGCCCGTTTCGACATCCAGCTCAAGGGTTCGGGCCAAACGCCGTATTCGCGCATGGGGGACGGTCGCGCGTGGCTCGGACCCGTTCTGCGCGAGTACATCGTTTCAGAAGCCATGGCGGCCCTCGGCGTGCCGACGACGCGGGCGCTCGCTGCCGTGACGACGGGAGAAACGGTCTTTCGCGAGGCGCCGTTGCCTGGCGCGGTGCTGACCCGTGTTGCCGCCAGCCATATCCGGGTCGGCACCTTCCAGTACTTTCGCGCGAGAAATGACCGCGAGGCGCTGGAGACGCTCGTCAGCCACGCCGTCGAACGCCATGCCCAGGACGCTGACGGCCCGCTGGGTCTTCTGAACCATGTCGTGGAACGGCAATCCTTGCTGGTGGCGGCCTGGCTTGGAATCGGATTCATCCATGGCGTCATGAACACGGACAACATGACCGTATCGGGCGAAACCATCGACTACGGCCCCTGTGCATTCATGGATGACTTCAGCCCGATGCGCGTGTATTCTTCGATCGACCACCAAGGCAGGTACGCCTTTTCCCGTCAGCCCGACATCGCGATGTGGAACTTGGCACAACTGGCAACTGCGCTCCTCCCGCTCATTGAAGACGTGAAGGACGCGCAGGCTGCCGTCGACCGGTTCCCCGCGCTCTTCCGCGACGCCTGGCTCACGGTCTTCCGTGCAAAGCTCGGCCTGCAAACAGCGGACGAGGGGGATGAAGAGCTGATTCTCGCCCTTCTCGACGCGATGGCAAAGGGAAAGGCCGACTTCACCAACACGTTTCGGTCCCTCGGCACCCCCGAGGCACGAGACGCGTTCTCCGAGCCTGAACTCTACGATGTTTTGGAGATGTCCTGGAAGAAGCGACTGGGCAAGGAAGGCGCAGTGCCGGACGACCGGGTCGAGACTATGCAAGCGGAGAATCCCGCGCTCATCCCCCGAAACCATCGGATCGAGCAGGCAATACAGGCCGCGGTTGCAGGCGATCTGAGCCTTTTCGAGCGCCTCAATGCCGCCCTGCTGGCGCCGTTTTCCGATCCGGGAGAGTTCGCGGACCTTGCAAGGCCACCGACCGGGAGCGAGGTTGTCTGTCAAACGTTCTGCGGCACCTGAGAAGGACGATTGATCAGCACGAGGCCGATGCAGACAAGCCCAAGGGCAACAAGAATCGGCAACCCAAGCGTCTCGTCCAGCAGCCACCATCCAAGGAACACGCCAAAGACGGGCACGAGGAAACTGAATGCGGCAACGCTGGCCGCCGGATAGATTGCCAGCAGCCAAAGCCAGAAGGAAAACCCGAACGTCACCACGACCACGATCTGGAAAGCCAGTCCCCAAAGGTGAATGGGTTCAAGCTCGCGCACGAAAGGGCCGAAGAAGACTGCGGCAACGAGGAGAATCGGGGTCGAAACCAGCACCTGCCAGAACAGCTGCCGATCGGGTGACACATCCTTGAGTCCGGTGCGCGCGATCAGTGCCAGCGCCGCCCACCCAATGGCACCGAGCAACGCCAGCAGGTCGCCGAGCAGGGCCCCCTCTCCGCCGTCGCCGCGCCAGACAATCGCAACGGCGGCGCCAAGAAATGCCAGAAGCTGACCGGCAGCCTTGACGCGAGTGATTCGCTCGCCGGGAATGAGCGCGTGAGCAAAGAGCGCCATCCATAATGGCATCGTGTTGAACAGGACCGATGTCCGCGAAACCGTCGTCAGGTCGAGTGCAATGAACAGGAAGACAAACTCGAGCGCGAATAGCGTCCCCATGAGGCAGCCAAAGAACAGGATCTTGCGCTTGAGCCCCAATGGTCGGCGCCGCACGGCAAACCAGAGCCAGAGGCAAAGGACAACGCCCACCGACCGCACACCGGCAAAAAAGACCGGTTGCAGCCCCTCGTTCACGACCCTGATGACTACCTGGTTGAAAGCCAGCAGCAGCGAGAAGCCGATAAGCGCCAACGCTCCCGCCGCATCGATTCGGTCCTTTCGAGTCATTCCGGCATCCATCCTGTTCGCGCAACCGTGTTGGGTGAATTTTTCCTGCGAGATGCCTTGCCGGGACCAAGCTCCCGAAAGAAGTCTTCTCTGGCGCGCCGGCGCGCATTGCGACTTGGCGGATGAACCAACCTGAAGGAATTGCTTCGAGTCGCCTTCGACGCCCCCACGTATTGCCATGCGGGAAATGAAGCAAGACAGCGTCTCGGGCAAGCCACCCAGTGACTACGGGAACTGGACGGAACCTAGGCATGCCGGCGCAACGGCATGGAGCCTTCCAACATCGCTGCGCCGGCCAGCCACCAACGGCGCGAAACCTCGGGACATTGTTGCGTCTGACATGGCACCTCCGGTTGTCTGGACTGAGCGAGTCGGAAGGCAATCCCGACTACGGGTCCGCTGACGAAACGTGCTCGCCGCCGCCGGTCTGGCAAGTCCACGCGGTTGCACCTAGCCGAATTCGGACGAGGCGCAGGCCACGACACGATGACAGGCGGTCTTGCGCCGCTCTTCATCGCCGACGATGTTCAGAACAAACTGAAATCTCTTTGAAAATTGACCAATCATCGCGCTGATCTTGACAAGCACATCGGGCCTGCGGCACCTTGCTTCGATGTTGTCCCGGCGACTGATCCTGATGGGCCTCTGCACCTTGCCCCTTCCTGCACATGCATCGCTTAGACGCTACGAACTGGAAACTCATGCCTCGCGCGCAGGGTTCACCTACTGGATGAACGGAGCCTGGCGGAAAGGGGAGATGCCCGTCGGTCGCGCCGATTTCCAGATCGATCCATCCGATTTGGCAGCCAGTTCGACCGATGTGACCTTGCGTGCGGACAAGGTGCGGACCGGGTTCTTCCTTGCCACCAGCATCCTGAAGAGTGCGGCAATGCTGAACACTGAGCGGTTCCCCACAATTCGCTTCGTCTCCACCGCCGTCAGGCCGGCCCAGTCCGGTCGACTTTCGGACGGTGCAAAGCTGGCCGGAGAACTGACGATACGCGACGTAACGCAGGCGGTAACGTTCGACACCCTCTTCACGCCCGGGGCGGACCGCGGACCGGATGACCTTAGTCGCCTGACGGTCCGCCTGGCCGGCCGGATCAGCCGGTCCAGCTTCGGCGCCTCCGGGTACAGGGCGCTGGTCGGAGACGAAGTGGGCTTGAACGTGATGATGGCCATGCGCGCCATCAATTGACCGGCTTGCCATGCAGGACCCTGCGGGTTCTGCGGCACCACTGGATCTGGACGTTGCCGTGCGTCGCCCCAAGCCAGGAACGCTTCGCTGCAAGTGATCCAGCTTTCGAAAGTGATGAGCACCGGGCCAGAAACCACGGGTCACGGTCAGGAATTCGGTTCTTCTGTTGCAGGTCCTGTCGGCAACCATGGCCGCATGGTCTCTCAACCTTTCTTGAATGTCTTGCGGACGCCGCGACCTGACGGACTCTCTTGAGGGTTGCCAGGCAGATGACACGCCACGCCGTCTCCTGCGGCATCGGCCTCCGAGTCGACCGGAACGAGTTTCGGATGGCCGCGACGCGCCACTCGCTTTCCCTTCGGGACCGCTTCGCATAGAACAGGGTGCCGCAACGGAAAGACGGGCATGACGGACACGATACTCCAAAGATGCGAGGCGCTGGGTCTGCGCCTGACGGATCAGCGACGCGTCGTTGCAGCCGTTCTTGAAGAGGCAAACGATCATCCTGATGTCGAGAAGCTCTATGCAAGGGCCTGCGCCGTTGACCCCGGGATTTCGCTGGCCACGGTCTACCGGACGGTCAAGCTCTTCGAAGAGGCGGGAATCCTGGAGAAGCACGAGTTTCGGGACGGACGCGCGCGCTACGAAGATGCCGAGCGTGACCACCATGACCACCTGATCGACCTCAACTCCGGCGAAGTGTTCGAGTTCGTGGATGCCGAAATCGAAGCGCTCCAGGAAAGGATCGCCGCCAGACTGGGCTACCAGCTGAAAGGACACAGGTTGGAGCTGTACGGAGTCCGGCGCAAGAACGGATAGTCAATCCGTCGTCGGCACTGGCCGCTCAACGCCGCGCTCCGCTTTCTCCTGATCCCGTAAGGGATCGCAGCAAGCGCCCCTACAGGGCTTTCAGTACCAGCACCGCGTTCTGACCGCCAAAGGCAAATGCGTTCGACAGGACATGAGAGACCTTGGCCTCGCGAGCTTCGTTGGGCACCACGTCCAGGGAGCATTCCGGATCCGGTTCCTCGTAGCCGATCGTTGGCGCGACTATCCCGTCATTGAGCGCCATGAGGCACGCAAGGAGTTCCACGGCGCCTGTGCCTCCGATCAGGTGGCCGTGCATCGACTTGGTCGACGAAATCATGACCTCGTCCGCGTGATGGCCGAAGACTTTGGACACCGCCGCACACTCGGTCTTGTCGTTTGCCGCCGTACCCGTGCCGTGCGCATTGATGTACCCCACCTTCTCGGCACCGATGCGCGCATCCTTCAGCGCGCCCGAGATGGCACGCGTCGCGCCCTGCTGGGACGGCATCACGATGTCGGCCGCATCTGACGTCATCGAGAAGCCCACGACTTCAGCGAGGATGCCTGCGCCCCGCGCCTTCGCATGCTCGAATTCCTCGAACACGAAAATGCCTGCCCCTTCCCCCTGCACCATCCCGTTCCGGTTTGCTGAGAAGGGGCGACAAGCATCCTTCGACATGACGCGGAGACCTTCCCACGCCTTCACGCCGCCAAAGCAGAGCATGCTTTCCGATCCGCCGGTCACAATTGCGGTAGCTGCGCCCGACCGGATCAACCAGAAAGCCTGGCCCATGGCATGGTTCGAAGAGGCGCATGCCGTCGCGACAGTGAAGGACGGCCCCTTGAGGTTGTAGTTCATCGACACATGGCTCGCCGCCGAATTGTTCATGAGTTTCGGCACGATGAAAGGATGAACCCGGTTCTTGCCCTCCTCGTAAACGGCGCGGTAGTTCTCATCCTGCGTGTTGAGACCGCCGCCGGACGTGCCTAGCACGACTCCTGACTCCGCGGCGACATGGCCGGAGAATTCAAGCCCGGACTGTGCAATCGCCTCCTCTGCGGCGATCAGGGTGAACTGAGTGAACCTGTCATACAGGGCCTGCTGCTGACGATTGAAACGCCGATCCGGATTGTACCCCTTGACCTGTCCTCCGATCCGGATCGAAAGGCGCTCGACATCACGAATGTCCAGCTCGCCGATTCCGCAACGCCCCTCGCGCATGGCTTCATAGGTTTCGGGCACTGAATGGCCGAGAGGATTGATCGTCCCGGATCCGGTGATGACAACCCGTCGCACTGCTAGTCGGCTTGCTCCGCGACGAGTTTTTCGACGGTTGCCACGACCGTCGCCACCGAGGAAATGTCGAATTCGCTCTTTTCGGGCTCGTTCGCATTAAAGGGAACCTGGATGTCAAAGCTCTCCTCGATCGAGAAGATCGCCTCGACAAGGCCCATGGAATCCACGCCAAGATCCGCGAGAGACTGATCGAGAGAAACGTCCGACGGCTCGATAACCGCCTGTTCGGCGATGATTTCAATCACCCGTTCCTTGACGCCGCTCATTGTGTCTCATTCGCCAAATCGAAACCGTTTGCAGATGTTTAGTCGCCCTTGCCACCCAATGAAACTGCTTTCTTGAGCGCTTCGATGTCCTTGAGGATCCGGGGCAATCTGCGCCAGTTCCTCGAAGCGGCGATATACTGGTCCATCTTCATGGCAGGATAGCCGAGAAGAACCCGACCAGCCGGAACCCGCGACAGCACAATCGCGCCGCCGCCCACCACGACATCGTCGCCTACGGTGACATTGTCGGTGATCCCCGCTTTCCCGCCGATGATGACCCGATTGCCCACGACGGCCGATCCCGCGACGCCCGCATGCCCGCACATCAGGACATCCTCGCCGATCTGCACGTTGTGACCGATCTGCACAAGGTTGTCGACTTTCGTGCGATTGCCGATTCGGGTCGCGCGGACCGTTCCAGCATCCACCGCGGTGTTTGCCCCGATCTCCACGTCGTCCCCGATGTCGACCGAACCCAGCGAGTGGATGCGACTCCAGCCGGACGTCATTGCACCGGACTCGGTGCCGAGCGAACGGCGCACCCGTTCGACCCGGTCCGATTCACCGGCGACGAAGCTGAACCCGTCGCCTCCGATGACCGCGCCCGGCTGGCAAATGAAGCGTTCTCCGATCCTGACCCTTGGTCCGATCCGGACGCCCGAGTGAATCAGCGCGTCCGGGCCGACCTCCACATCCTCGGCGATGCTGACATGCGCTGCGATGCGGGCATTTGCGCCTATTCGTGCCCGCGGTCCAATCACGACCAAGGGACCGACCGCCGCACCCTGGCCGAGTGTCGCGCTCGAGTCGACAACGGCAGATGGATGGATTCCGAGGGCTATCTCAGGCCCTTCGTCGAGCAACGATGTCAGGCGAGCCATCGCCATTCTCGGATGCTTCACCTTGATGGCGGCTTTCAGGCCGAGATCCTTCCAGTCGGCATTGTGCCAGACGATTGCGGCACGTGCGCGGCCATCGGCAAGGGCCGACGCGTATTTCGGGCTCATGGCCAATGCGAGTTCGTCCGGCGCGGCCTCGCCCGGCTCCGCTGCGCCCCTTACGGAAAGTCGCACGTCACCGAATGCATCCGCCTCCAGCGCCGCCGCAATTTCCTCGACTGTTTGATTCATGTGGAACCCGCGAGCTTGCGATGCGAAATTCGCCCCGCCCGTCTTCAAGTTGCAGGCATCATTCCAACCTGAGCCTTAGCTCCTGATGTCCTGAACCGAAACCCCGGCACTCTTCAGCGCTTCCCAGATGCGCGCATCACGCCCATAGATGTCAGGCCGAAACTGCATCTTGCCGCCCGTCTGGGTGAACGCGGTACGATACACGAGATGGACAGGCACATGCTCATCGAGTTCAACCAGGAGTTCCTCGCCCGCTTCCACGCGGTCGTGGATGAACACGTGCGGGTCCGCGACCTGCCTCTTCAGGAGCGCGTAGGCAAAGTTGATCGGTTCACGAAGGCGAATGCAGCCGTGGCTGAAGGTCCGGACGTCCTCACCGAACAGCTTTTTGTGAGGGGTGTCGTGGAGATAGATGTTGTGCCGGTTCGGAAACATGAACTTGACGACGCCCAGCGCATTGCTTGCGCCAGGCAGCTGTTTCAACTCGAAGGGAAAGTTCTTCTCGTCGAACATGGCTAGTTCCACGCTGTCCCGCTCCACGACGTCTCCTGCGCTGTTGAAGAGCGTCAGGTGGCCGACGGACGTCGGATCAACCTTTAGCCTCGGGAAATATTCCTTGACCGTGATCGAGCGCGGCACATACCAGGTTGGGTTGATCACGATGTGCTCCATCTCGTCCGAAAACTCGGGCGTCCGGCGATTGTCCCCTCTGGCGCCCACGACGGAGCGAGTCACGAAGGTGACCTTGCCGTCGTCCACGAGCCGCACGTGAAAATCCGGGATGTTGACCCAGACATGGCGGTCACCGAGCGGCATGTTGATCCAGCGCTCGCGCTCCATGGCAACCATGACCTGCGAGAGGCGCTTTGCCGGCTCGACATTGATCTCGCTCAGCGTTACCGGGCCGGCAACCCCGTCGACAGGCAGCCCATGGTCGAACTGGAAGACGGCCACGGCCTGCTGCATCCGCAGATCATAGGTCCTGCCTGCGTGCCGCCCAAGATATCCCATTGCGACAAGCCGGTCGCGAAGCTGCAAGACTTCGGCACCTTCCGCACCGGGCTTGAGGAAGCTGGCATGCACCCTGGAACCCCAGCCACGCCGGCCGATCAGGCTCTCCAGTCGAACCTTCTCCTTCCTGAGCTGTGCATATTCCCGGCTGGACGGCGGCAGGGCACGGATGAATGCCTGAGGCGACGATCTTGAGAAGTCCGACAAGATTGCCGCACGTTCCCTGTACGGCACCTCGCGCGCGATTTCCTCGTCGACCTGGCCGGGCACCAGGATGCCGGTCTGCACATCGCGCGCGTAGCGAAGGAACAGTCGGGTCAGTTCAACCTCGAGCAGCCCAAGATCATGTTCGGAACGCACTCGGCGGGGATTGATGTTCAGAATCTCGGTCCGGTAGCGGTCCGCCGGAAGTCCATGGGACGGTGCGTCGTTTGCCGCCTTCAGGAACGCGGCTCGCCGCTGCGTCGCCTTGTTGCTTCTGTCTGTCCAGATTGGATTGTAACCCGTGGCCTCGTAGAATTCGGCGATGACACGGTCGCCGGCCGCAGCCTTCGCCACAGCCTCCATGAATTCCGAAGATCCGCTCTGGGCGAGAACCGGATGGACCCCGCCTGCCATCAGGAAAAGCGCACAAAGGACGCCACAAACGGCGTCTCTCGAATGGAACAGTCTGGTGGCCATCATTTGCAATGCACCTGCATCTTGCCGCGCCATGGGATCAACATCGCACATCTTTCCAATTGCGCCAACGCTGTCCATTCACATCTGTGTAATTCCATTTCAAGAATCCGATGCGTCATCGCTGAACTCCTGCGTTGTCCATTGTTCAGCTACCTGAATTCTAACGCAAAATCTGGCCCGCGAAACCCGGTTCGCAGATTCATGCAAGTCCCGGGCCAGGTTCAGTCGGTCGGCCTGCGCCATCTGCGCTCCAGCCGCCGCAATGCAAGTGAAAGGCTGATCGTGACCGCCAGATAGATCAGCGCGACGACATTGTAGGTCTCAAAGTAGCGAAAATTGCTCGCGGCGGTGACCTTGCCGAGCTGCGTCACGTCCAGCACTCCCACCACGGACACCAGGGAACTGTCCTTCACCAACGCCACAAAGTCATTTCCCAAGGGCGGCAGCATGGTCTTGATTGCCTGTGGAAAGACTATGAACCGAAATCGATGCCAGCCAGAGAGACCCAACGCCTTCGCGGCCTCGACCTGTCCGGAGGGGACAGACGCGAATCCTGCGCGGAACACTTCGGAAATGAATGCCGAATAGGCGATCACGAGCGCGAGCACAGCCCGCCACAGCAGCGGAAAGTCGCGTGATCGGACGGGGTCGAGTCCAAGGCTGTTTCCGACCCAGTTGGCCAAGTCCACCAAAGCCGGTGCAAGCACGAAGGCAACGTAGAGCAACAGCACAAGAATCGGCAAGCCACGCACGATCTCGACATAGAAGCGCGAGAATTGGCGCACGAAACGCCACTTGGACGAACTGCCCAGCGCCAGAAGCAGCCCGACTGCGGAAGCCAGCGCGAAACTGACCAGGGTGACGAACACCGTGATCCTCACGCCCTTCATGAGCGTGAGCAGTATCTGCCGGTGAAGGCTGTCCGACAGCACCTGCCAAAACGCGTAGCCCCCCAACACCAACACGGCAACTAGCCACCAAGGGAACTCTTCGTCCTGAGGGACTGGACCATCCATCCGCGAATCCTGCCGGAGCCGCCGCTTCATCCGCAGCGGCAGGGCAGGTCTACTGACCCAGCTTGTACTCGAGGAACCACTTGGTGTTCAGCGCATCGAGCGTTCCATCCGCCTTCATTTCGGCAATCGCGGCGTTCATCGGGCCGACCAGGTCGCTGCCCTTGGGAAATATGAACCCGAACTCCTCGGTGCCCAAAGGATCTCCCACGATCTTCAGCTTGCCTTCCGAGGCGGAGACATACCCGTTCGCCGCGGTGCTGTCGGACAGGACCAGGTCGACGTCGCCAGTCCGCAAGGCCTGAAGTGCAGCTCCGAAGGTCTCGAATTGAATGACCCGAGGATTTGCCTCGTCACCGTCTAGAATGTCGTAGATCGTGACATAGAACGGAGTCGTTCCCGGCTGCGCGCCTGCGAGCAGGTCAGGGTTGGCAGCAAAGCTCTCGTCATCATCGAACCGGGACTCGTCTCCCGCGACGATCATCATCATCTGGGACACCATGTAGGAGTCCGAAAAATCGACCTTTTCCATGCGATCCGCCCGAATGGTGATGCCGGTCATTCCCATGTCGTACTGGCCCTCGCTGACCGCAGCGATCATGGCGTCCCAGCTGATGTTCTCGTAGACGACCTGGATGTTCAGGCGTTCTCCTATCTCCGCCATGGCATCGTACTCCCATCCGATCGCGTCGCCGGAATTGGGGTCCACGAATTGGAGCGGCGGATAGGCGTTTTCCGTCACCACCACCACTTCGCGTCCGCCGAGGTCCGGCGCCTCCGCCAAGACGGCATCCGCAGAAATGATCCCGGCCAGAACAAGGGCCGTCAGCGTCGTCTTCATTTTCGTTCTCCTCTGTCATTGACTAGATTTCAGACTGCGCCCCGCAATCCAGAGCGACAAGGCGGCTCGGCGGATGCGTCCCGGACGCATTCAAGGAATCGCAGCCGCATCGTTGCGCCGATATGCCGCTTATCTTGTGCATTGCAATGCCGCATGGCGCAAGTAAATGTGTCAATGGGCGGTTTCTTGCCGATTCTGCTGCCTTGCCCGCAATGCGCGAGACAAAATGGTTCCCTCAGGCGCCCGTTTGAGTTATACGGACGCGGCGCCCGGGGGACAACGAAGGTGCATCTGTCGGTGCGGCGAAGGTATCGCAGGGCGGAGATTACGGGACGTAAGCTTGAGCATGGACACCCTCCATCCGAACGGCTTGACGCGACGCGGATTGCTGGGAGCGTTTTGCGCCACGGCTCTGGTGGCGGCACCGAGCTACACCGGTGCATTCGGCATTCTGCGTGGCGCTGGCGACATCCGCAAGATCAAGATGTATTCCGGTCGGACCGGCGAGAGCATCGACACGGTCTATTGGATTGAAGGCGAATACATCCGTGAGGCCCTGAAGGAAATCGACAACTTCATGCGTGACGTCCGCACCAACCAGGTGAAGATGATCGACAAGCGCGCCATTGACATCCTTGCGGCATCCCATCGCTTGCTGGACGCGGATGCGCCTTTCCTCCTTCTTTCGGGCTACAGGTCACCCAAGACCAACGCGATGCTGAGACGGCGCTCCCGAGCCGTCGCACGCAACTCGCTGCACATGAAGGGCCAGGCGGCAGACGTCCGGCTGAACGGGCGCAGTGTCGCCCAAGTCGCCAAGGCCGCAGTCTCTTGCTCAGCGGGCGGCGTTGGCAGATATTCGCGCTCCGGCTTTGTCCACATGGATTGCGGCCCGGTCCGAACCTGGGGGCGTTAGGCCGGCCCTCTTCACGCGAAACTGGACTGAAGACGATCAAGCGACCTATCCGCCCCGTCGCGAATTGCTGCAGGTCCGCCGGGGCAATGGTCCCGATCCGGTCGCCGATGACTGGCCCGCCCGTCCTGACCGAAGTCCGCCCGGCCGGCCTGCCTTCCTCGACCAGGAACACTTCGACGCCAATTCGTTCCAGCACGTTCATCTGCGACGGATCGATGAACTTGACCAGGAACGGACTGACAGGTTGCCGACGGAACTCACGCGGCGGTCCCGGCAGGGCGATTTTCCCGAACTCAGGGATCACGGCCCGGTCGGCACCCTCGTTGCTGCCATCCGGTCATGGGGGACGCGAAGCACCGTACGCCCGAAAGACCGGAAATGGCCAGCTGCGTCCGCACCACCCCGAGGTCGGGAGACCACGGCCGAGTCGGCAGGACTTCAAGGTCCGGCATCGAGTCGAATCGTGCCAGCTAGACGGAAACTTTAGGCGCACCCGTCGTTGCCCTGACCACCAGTTCCGCAGAAATCTCGGACACGCTCGCAGGCATGCTGGGATCTTCGACACGATCCAGCAACACCCTTGCCAGCTTGCGACCCAGTTTCTGGGGGTGCACGGCCATCGTGGTCAGCGGTGGCGTGGCGGCGGCTGCGTCCTGAATGTCGTCGAAGCCGATGATCGAAACGTCGTGACCCGGCCTTTGGCCCGACCGAATGAGCGCGAGGCTGGCACCGAGTGCGACCACGTCTCCATTGCAAACCACGCCGGTGACTTCAGGATGCGCCTGACGCAAGTCCAGCAGGGCATTGAGCCCAGCAAGCTTGTAGTCCTCACAGTCCCAGACCACGCTCGGCGCCAGATCGCGTCGCGCCCTCTCCCGTTCGTACCCCTCGATCCTTTCCTTGCGCACATGGGTCATCTCGGTTCCGCCGAGATAGGCGATGTGCCTGTGACCGAGATCCGCCAGGTAGCCGGTCGCTGTCGCGGTCGCCTCGGCATTTCGGATGCCGACATGATCAAAGTCGCGCCGCACTGGCCTCAAGAATGTAACTGTGGGAATTCTTTGCGCGCTCAGCAGTTCCAGGGCCTCTGGTTGCGTGTCCGCCGCCGGGACCCAAAGCAGCCCGCCGCGACCGTGCCGGATGAACGCTTCGAGTTGCCTTTTCTGCCGATCGGAGTCGTTGCGCGTGTCGACGACGGATACCAGATATCCCTTCGCTTCCAGCAGATCCACCGCGCCGCTGATGACCTCCGCATTGAAGGGGTTCTGCAGCTGGTTGATGACGAAGCCGATCTCGTGGTTTTCGCCCGACCGCATGGAGGCCGCACGGGAGTCCTTCACGTAATGCAGCTTGCTTGCCGCCTTCAGCACCTTCTTGCGGGTTTCGGCCGAGATACGCCCGGTGCCGCGCAACACCTGACTCACGGTCGGAACCGAAACGCCCGCCTCCTTGGCGACGGTTTCCAGTGTTGGCTTGCCGGGCACGGCTTGACCTTCCGATTGGGTATAACGTTTAAGCTGAATTTTGCGCACGGCGTTTCGAATTTGCAAGAGAATTCAATACAGCCCTGACAAAAAAGCCAATTTTGCTTCAAAAAATCCCTTGACAGAAGATATAACGATATATCAAGCTTGCGATCAAGGGAGGTGATTCGCAAGGGCCGTGTCCACGGACCAATGCCTGCCACCCGACAGGGCTGACCGCTCGACCGGTGGTCGAGGCGAGGCCGTTTTCAGATGGGCGTCGGCACGAAGGCCGGCCCCGACCGACACTCAAGGGAGGAAGCATGACCCTATATTCGAGAATTCTTGGCGCAGCGTCCGGCGTTGCCATTGCCTGCACCGCGTTCGCGGCTCAGGCCGAAGTGCTGTTCTGGTCCACGCAGGCAAAGCCCGTCGAAGAGGCGCAGGCCATGCGCGAGCAGGTCCTGGCCGGTGCCGGCGCAGTCGACTACCAGCCCAACGACGGCGGACCCTGGCTGACCCGGCTTCAGGCCGAACTTCAGGCCGGCTCCGGCTCAATCGGTGTCTTGGGCGCCTTGCATGGCGACTTCTCCGCCATGAATCCTGATGATCTTGTCGACCTCGGCGACCTGGGCGTGATGAGCGCCTCGGGCACGTTCAACGATCTCGCCAAGCTCGGCACCGACAGCATGCAGTACGTTCCCTGGATGCAGGCCAGCTACATCATGGCGGCCAGCAAGGAGGCGCTGCAGTACCTGCCCGAAGGCGCCGACGTCGACGCCCTGACGTACGACCAGCTGATCGAGTGGGCGGCCAACGCGCATGCAGCGGCAGGCGAGCCCAAGTTCGGCTTCCCCGCTGGCCCGAAAGGCCTGAAGCATCGCTTCTTCCAGGGCTATCTATACCCCTCGTTCACCGATGGCGTGGTCCGCACCTTTGCCTCCGACGCAGCCGTGACCGCGTGGGAAAAGATGCGCGAACTCTGGGAGCACACGAACCCGGCTTCGACCAACTTTTCGTTCATGCAGGAACAGCTCCTGTCGGGCGACGCGTGGATCGTGTTCGACCACACTTCGCGCCTTGCTCAGGCGTTCAACGAACGGCCCGACGACTTCGTCGCATTCCCGGCGCCGGCAGGTCCGACCGGGCGTGGCTTCATGCCGGTTCTGGCCGGTGTCGCCATCCCGCGCACCGCGCCTGACATGGACGCCGCCAAGGCCTTGGTTGCATACATGCTGAATCCGGAAACCCAGATCGCGACGTTGCGTGCCACGAACTTCTTCCCGGTCGTCGAGGTGGCGCTGCCTGGCGATCTGCCGCCGTCGGTGAAGGCTGCAGGTGACGCGGTTGCAAAGATGAGCGCTTCGGCCGATGCCAACCCTGGCCTGCTGCCCGCGGGTCTGGGCGACAAGGGCGGTGACTTCAACCGCATCTTCGTCGACAGTTTCGAGCGCATCGTGCTGGCCGGTCAGGACATCCGCGCCGTCCTTGACGACCAGAAGGGCCGGCTGGCCGCCATCATGGAAGAGACCGGAGCGCCTTGCTGGGCCCCGGACGCACCTTCCGATGGGGCCTGCCCGGTCGAATAAGGCCGTTCGGGACCTGCCTCCCGGAGCCCGGACCCGAAAACTGGGTCCGGGCACATCCTCCGAAGACAAATCGACAACGGCGCAGCCCCGCGCCAAGAAAGGAGCGGTCCGATGAACGCTCGGTTGTTGCCCTATGTCCTGATCCTGCCAGTAACACTGTTTCTGTGCCTGTTCTTCCTGTACCCTTTCCTGCTGGTCTCGCAACAGGCGTTCAGTACCGGGGCCGGCTTCACGCTCGACAACTTCCGTGAGGTGACGAGCTACTGGAAGTTCCCGATCACCATGCGCAACACGCTGCTCCTGGCGGCCGCGGTGGTGCCAATCCAGCTGGCGCTTGCGCTGTTGATGGCCACCATGGTCAACCGGATGCAGAAAGGCCGCGATCTTGTGCTCTACGTCTGGACCATTCCGCTCGGCATCTCGGACCTGGCCGCCGGCATCATCTGGCTGGCAATCTTCGAACAGTCAGGGTTCCTGAACTCGATGATGAGCGGCCTCGGACTCGTCGAAAAGCCGGTGAACCTGCTGACCTTCCAGAACCCCGGCATCGTGTTCATTGCGATCATGCTGGCCGAGATCTGGCGCGCGACCGCGATCATGCTGGTGATCCTGGTCGCAGGCATCGGGCTGATCCCGAAGGAGTACTACGAGGCGGCAGAGGTCTTTGGCGCATCGCCCTGGAAACGGTTCCTGCGCATCACCTTGCCGCTCTTGCGCCCCAGCCTGCAAACCGCGCTCATCTTGCGGGTCATCCTGGCCTTCGAGATCTTCGCCGTGGTCGCCGCCCTCAGCGGCACGCTCTTCCCCGTCCTCATGGGTGAGACCTATGCCTACCAGTTCGACCTCCTGAACAGCGGGGCAGCGGCAGCGATGGCGCTGATCATCCTGGCCATCTCCATCGCCTTCACCCTGATCATCCTGCGCGTCCTGCGCGTCCCGAAAGGAGCCACGATATGACCGCCGTCACCACCGACGTTGCCCCGCCTGACGCGCGTCAAGCGGGCCGCTGGGTCTATGTCAGTGCGGTTGCCCTGCTCTGTGCCTGGGTTCTCGTGCCGCTGTACTTCCTGCTGATCAACACGCTCAGCTCTCCGGAAACGGTGAACAGCTTTCCCAAGCCGTTCATCCCCGAGTTCGACCTCGGCAGCCTGACCTTCTTTGCCAATTTCGCGGGGATGCTGACAGCTCTGAAGAACTCGGTTTTCGTGGCGGCGCTGACCATGGTCATGTCCATCGCCATCGGGGCGCCGGCGGGCTATGCGCTCTCCCGCTTCGATTTCCATGGCAAGGAGCTGTTCAGGCTCCTGATCCTGCTGACCCGGGCGTTTCCGCTGCCGCTTCTGGCGCTCCCGCTGGCGGTGATGTTCATCCGGACAGGGCTTGACGACACCGTGTTCGGCCTCGCGCTCGTCCATACGACACTGGCGATCCCTTTCGCGGTACTCATCACCTTCGCGCTCTTCTCCGGCATCCCGTTGGAACTGGAGGAGGCTGCCTGGACTCTCGGTTGCACGCGGCTCACCGCATTTTCCAAGGTCGTGCTGCCGCTGATCCTGCCTGGAATCACCGCATCCGCGATCTTCGCCTTCGTGATCTCGTGGAACGAGGTCTTCGCAGCCGCAGTGCTGACCATCGAGAACAGGACGCTCACGGCGTTCCTCCTGCAGAACCTCGATACCTCGCCATTGCACCTGAAGTTCGCGGGCGGGTTCATCCTCGTCGTGCCGGCCCTGATTTTCATCTTCGCCGTGCGCAAGTACCTCTTCGCCATGTGGGGCATCGCCAACCGCTGAAGCGGGACGAATCAGAAAGGAAACGAAAATGGCTCAGATCGAGATCAAGAACGTCGCCAAGCGTTTCGGGTCATACCAGGCGCTGCACGACATCAACCTGACAATCCAGGATCAGGAGTTCATGGTGCTGCTCGGCGCCTCTGGTTGCGGCAAGACCACGCTTCTGCGGATCATCGCCGGGCTGGAAACCGCGACGACCGGCGAAGTCTCGATCGGCGGGCGCCGGGTGGATCACCTGGCCCCCAAGGATCGCGGCATCGCAATGGTGTTCCAGAACTACGCCGTCTTTCCACACCTGACGGTGTTCGAGAACATTGGCTTCGGCCTTCGGATGCAGAAGCTGCCCAACGACGAGGTGAAGCGCCGCGTCGAACGCACCGCGGAGCTGATGCACATCGAGCAGCTTCTGAAACGCTACTCCGGCGAACTGTCGGGCGGTCAAAGACAGCGCGTTGCCGTGGCCCGCGCCTTGGCGATGGAGCCGGACGTGATCCTGATGGACGAGCCGCTGTCAAATCTTGACGCGCTCCTGCGGATGGAGATGCGGGCTGAACTCAAAGGCGTTCTGGCGGAAAGCAAAACGACGGCGATCTACGTCACCCACGATCAGGTCGAAGCCATGTCAATGGCCGACCGGATCAGCGTGATGCACGAGGGCGAAATCGTGCAGGCCGCCTCACCCATCGAGGTCTACCGCAATCCAGCGGCGGAGTTCGTCGCGGGGTTCATCGGCAACCCGCCAATGAATTTCCTGCCGGCCACGCCGACAGGGGATGGAAAGTGGTCCGTCGCTGGCCAGGTCATGGATGGTCCCAGCAGCGGCAAGCCGCTCAAATTCGCGATTCGTCCCGAGGACATGCGCCCCGCCGACGAAGGCCTGACAGCGACGGCCAAGGTCGTAGAGCCGCTGGGCGCGCATCTGCTGATCACCTGCGAAGTTCAAGGGTCGATGTTCCGCGCGGTGCTTGACAGCGACATGAGCGTCAAGCCGGGGGATCAACTGATTCTTGCGCCGCAACCCGACCGGATGCGCTGGTTCGATCCCGATACCACGCTTGCCGTCGCCTGAGGACTGCCCGTGAAACAGGATCTGATCGAGAAGGCCCGCGCGGTAATCGCGCGCAACGATCGCGGCCACTATACCGTGCCGACGCACGGGCTCTATCCATTCCAGTGGAACTGGGACTCTGCCCTGAGCGCGCTGGGGATTGCCCATTTCGACGAGGCTCGTGCATGGACCGAGATAGAGACGCTGTTCTCGCATCAGTGGGAGGACGGGAAGGTCCCGCACATCATCTTTCACGAGTTGGATGACGGCTACTTTCCAGGTCCGGATGTCTGGGGCACGTCAGGAAAAGTCCCGACCTCGGGCATTACCCAGCCGCCGGTCACCGGATTTGCCGTGCGGCGCATCTTCGATCGCGCCCGTGACCGGGCGATGGCCGAGAAACGCGCCCGTGCGCTGCTGCCACGCATCCATGGCTGGCACAAGTGGTTCTACCGCAACCGGGATCCACAGGGCACCGGGCTGGTGGCAGTCATTCATCCCTGGGAATCGGGCCGTGACAATTCGGTCGACTGGGACGACGCCCTTGCCCGGGTTCCGACCGATGGCGTCGGCGAATTCCAGCGTCGAGACACAAGGCACGCGAATCCCGAGCATCGACCGACGGATGAGCAGTACAAGCGCTATATCTGGCTGGTTCAGCACTTCCGCAGCCTCGGCTGGGACAACTCGAGACTGCACGATGCGTCGCCCTTCCGCATGGTCGATCCGGACTTCAACGCGATCCTGATTCGGTCGTGCAGCGATCTGGCCGATCTTGCCGAACGCTTGGGAGAGTCCGAAATCGCCGTCGCATCGCGTGCCTATGCCGATCGGGGCATCAAGGCGATGGACACCCTTTGGCACAAAGGGCTCGGCCAATACGTGTGCTACGACCGCGCGGCAAGAAAGCTAATTGACAGCCCGTCCATCGGCGGGCTTCTGGCAGTCTTCTGCGCAGTCCCGAAGCCCCGTGCGGAAGCCTTGGCCGCACGCATAACCAAGCTCGGTGAAACCGCGAGGTTCATGGTGCCCAGCCACGATCCGACCGCGCCGGAATATGACGGCTTGCGCTATTGGCGCGGCCCTGTCTGGCTGATCGTGAACTACATGATATCGGACGGGCTGAAAGCCGCGGGTCAAGACGCCGTGGCACGTCGCATCGACGCCGACAGCATCCGCCTGATCGAGAAGAGCGGCTTTGCCGAATACTACGATCCAATCACGGCCGAACCCTGCGGCGGCGGCAATTTCACCTGGACCGCCGCGATGGTGATTGAGATCCTCAACTCCGAGAAGACTCCCGCCTAAGTTGAGCCTCTATCGAAATCGTGGTGAAATTGGCAGCCCGATCCGCAACCATGGCTCATGCCGCACCTGTTGGTCATTGGGCGCCGAACGAGTTCAAGGTTCGCAATGTCGCGGCGGCACGCCACGCCGTGGACTCGGGCCTCAGAGACTGCGAACCTCGCGCTCGGCTAACGCAAACGAGCACCGTCCTTGTCGAAGAAATAGACCCGTCTCTGCTCGAACCGAAGCCCGACACGGTCGCCCGCGCTGCTTCGGGTGTCGCCGCGTTCCTCGATGATCATCTTCTCGCCCGAGTCGCAGGTCAGGTAGGCATAGGACACACCACCCAAAGCCTCTGTGAGCTCGACCTGGTGGGTGTCGCCGTCGAGATCGATCTCGACATGTTCTGGCCTGAGGCCGACAGTCACGGCCTCGCCGGACTGTGGCAGGGCAACTTCGGCCTGAAGGGTCTGCTTCAGGCCGGGCACCAAGACTCCGCCGGATTCAGCGCTTCCGCCAAGAAAGTTCATAGAGGGTGACCCGATGAATCCGGCAACAAAGCGGTTGTCCGGATCGCGATACAGCTCGAGCGGAGCGCCGACCTGCTCGACGATGCCGTCCCGAAGCACCACGATCTTGTCCGCCATGGTCATGGCCTCGACCTGGTCGTGGGTCACGTAGATCATCGTCGCGCCGATCTCCTTGTGAAGCCGCGCAATCTCGACCCGCATCTCGACCCTCAGTTCGGCGTCGAGGTTCGAGAGGGGCTCGTCGAACAGGAAGACCTCCGGGCCACGCACGATGGCGCGCCCAATCGCGACGCGCTGGCGCTGGCCCCCTGAAAGTGCTGCCGGCTTGCGCTTCAAGTACTCGTCCAGCCGCAGGATCTGGCTGGCCGTCGAAACCTTTTCCTTGATCTCGGTCGCAGGGTGCCCGTTCATCTTCAGGCCGAAACCCATGTTCTGCTCGACCGTCATGTGCGGATAGAGGGCATAGGTCTGGAACACCATCGCGACGCCCCGCTCGGCTGGATCCATTCGCGTCACGTCCCGCGAACCGATCCTGATCGTGCCTTCAGTGGTTTCCTCGAGGCCCGCGACCATCCGGAGCAGGGTGGACTTGCCGCAGCCAGACGGACCCACGAAGACGCAGAACTCGCCGTCCTCGATGTTCAGGTCGACACCGTGAATGACCTGAATTTCGTCGTATCGCTTGATCACCTTGGATAGGGAAACGCCGGACATTTGGAGCTCCTTCTAGTTGGGGAATTGCCAGGGCTGGACTTCAGCCGCGATTCTCGACGCCGTCTCGCGCAGGGTGGGACTCAACGTCCTCAACTCGTCGAGCGACCGCCGGGACGTCGAGGTCGCAATCGAAATCGCTCCGAGGACGCGCCTCTGGTCGGGAATGATGGGCGCCGCCACGGAAATGATGCCCTGTTCGTGCTCTTCCCGGTCAAATGCTATGCCCTCGTCCCGTATCTGGTCAAGTTCGGGCCAAAGGCTCTTTGGGGACCTGTGAGTGTGCGGTGTGTAGGGCACGAAGGCCTGCATCTTCAATGCCTCGCTGCGGGTTTCCTCGGGAAGGAATGCCAGGATGGCCTTGCCGACACCCGTGCAGTAGCTGGGCGCGATGAGGCCGGTTTGTGCCAATGTCTCAAAGTGATTCGTGGTCTTCCGCTTGTCCACGAAGATGACATGCCCGTGATCGATCTGCGCCAGGTGGACCGCCTCCCGCACCAGTTCAGCCAATGCATCGACATGGGGGCGCGCGATCGGAGCCAGCGAAGAATGTTGCCAGGCCGCATGGGCGAGCCGCACCAGCCTCAGGCCCAGCATGTAGGTCCGCCGCTCGTCATCATAGGAAAGCATGCCTTGACCCACCAGCGACTGCAGGATCCGGTATAGCGTCGCGCTTGGAAACCGCGACCCCTTCAAAAGATCGGAAAACCGGACCGGGCGGCCGTGCTCCGCCACCTGATCAAGCACTTCAAGTGCCTTGCCTACGGTGCCGTTTCTCTCCATCACTCGTTTCCGTTCTCCGCACGGCGTGCAAGGAAATCACAATGCCGTGTTGACAAGGGTAACCTGAATCGTGTTAGGATTTCAATATGCAAAACTAGGTTTCATTATGTGGAACCAAAACATGGGACAAACTGGGAGAAAAAGCATGCGTTCCATTCTAAAGGCGTCCATCGCGGCGCTTGGCCTCGCCGCCATGACGGTCGGCGGGACATCCGCCATCGGCCAGTCGCTGTCGGGAGAACTGAAGATCTTCCTTGACACTTCGAACCCCGCTCCGCGCGCGACCATGGAAGCCGTGATCGCCCGGTTCCAGGCGAAGCATCCGGACCTCAACATCGAGACAACGGTGATCGATCGGGAGGAATACAAGACCCAGATCAGGAACTTCCTGACCGCCAACCCGCCCGACGTTGCAACCTGGTACGCGGCGAACCGGATGCGTCCTTACGTGGAAGCAGGCCTGTTCGAAGACGTCTCGGATCTCTGGACCGAGCCGGAAATCGCCCAGAACCTCGCCTCGACGAAGGGCGCAATGACCATCGACGGCAAGCAGTGGGGCGTGCCGTATACCTACTACCAATGGGGCGTCTACTACCGGAAGGACATCTACGAGGAGCTCGGCCTGAACGAAGCGGCAGACTGGGCAGAGTTCAAGGCGAACTGCGAGGCCATCCTCGCCTCGGGCCGCAAGTGCTTCACCATCGGCACCAAGTTCCTGTGGACCGCCGGCGGCTGGTTCGACTACCTGAACATGCGCACCAACGGCTTCGACTTCCACATGCAGCTCGCCGGCGGCGAGATCAGCTGGGAAGACGACCGCGTCAAGCAGACCTTCGCCAACTGGCGTGAACTGATCGACATGGGCGGCTTCATCGACAACCACCAGACCTACAGCTGGCAGGAAGCGCTTCCGTTCATGGTCAACGGCGACGCGGTGCACTACCTGATGGGCAACTTCTCCGTGGCACCGCTGCGCGATGCCGGTCTCACAGATGACCAGCTGGATTTCTACCAGTTTCCGGTCATCACCCCAGGCGTCGCGCTTTCCGAGGACGCGCCGACCGACACCTTCCACATTCCGGCAAATGCCGCGAACAAGGAGGCGGCGCGCGAGTTCCTGCGCTTTGTCGTCTCGCCCGACGAGCAGACCGAGATCAACAACGGCAGCAACCTGGGCCAGCTCCCGGTCAACGCGATGTCGTCGGTCGACGACGACAAGTTCCTGAACGAAGGCTTCGCCATGCTGTCCACGAACAGCCCAGGCGGAGTCGCCCAGTTCTGGGACCGCGATGCTCCGGCCGAAATGGCCAAGGTCTCGATGGAGGGCTTCCAGGAGTTCATGGTCAAGCCTGACAACCTGGATCGCATTCTCGCCAAGCTCGAGCGTGCGCGCCAGCGGATCTACAGGTAGGTCCGGACCAGTGCGGGCACCCCTCACGGGGTGCCCCTTGACAACGACGGTTCATTTCCAGTTTTTTTTGATTGCTGTTTCCTGAACGGTTTCCTGCGGGAGCAAGGCAATGAGCGAGTCCAGCCTTCAAGACGTCCGCGCGGTCAATGGCGGCGGCTCGTGGTTTCACCGGAACCAGATCGCGGTAACGCCCTGGCTCTTCCTCGCACCAGGCGTCCTTTTCTTCATCTTCTACGTCATTTCCCCGATCTTCCAGTCCTTCAACGTCTCGCTATACGAATGGGATGGGCTCGGAGAGGCCGAGTACATCGGACTGAGGAACTACCAGGATCTTTACTGGGAGTTCGTCGACCGGGACGCCTTCTTCGTCTCTCTCAAGAACAACGTGATCTGGCTGTTTCTCTACCTCCTCGCGATTCCGGCGGGGCTGTTGATCGCCCTCTTTCTCAACCAGAACGTCTGGGGCATCAGGCTCTACAAGTCGCTCTTCTTCTTTCCCTTCGTCATCAGCCAGGTGGTCGTCGGGCTGGTCTTCACCTGGTTCTACGATCCGACCTTCGGACTCCTGAACACGATCATCGGCTGGGTCGGCCTCGGGCCAATCAACGTCCTGGGCGACGAGCGCTTCGTGACCTACGGGATCATCGCCGCCGGCCTGTGGCCTCAGACCGCCTATTGCATGATCCTCTACCTCACCGGCCTGAACGCGGTGGACCCTGAACAGGTCGAGGCGGGCCGTCTCGACGGAGCCAAGGGCTGGAAAATGCTCTGGCACGTGATCATTCCGCAGCTGAAACCCGCAACCTTCATCGCTTTCGTGGTGACAATCATCGGCGCGCTTCGCTCGTTCGACCTGATCTCGATCATGACCCAAGGCGGACCCTTCGGATCTTCGCGCGTTCTCGCCTTCTACATGTTCGAGGTCGCGCTGTCGGAATACGGCTTCAGGATGGGATACGGCGCAGCCATCGCCGTGGTCCTCTTCCTGATCATGCTCTGCTTCATCGCCTATTTCCTCTGGTCGATGTGGAAGGAAGAGAAGGGAGCGCGCTGACATGTTTCCGAGACCGATCGAATCCACCGCCCGAACCACTCAAGCCGCCTACAAGACGCTGCTGCCGATCGCGCTCTTGATGTGGCTGGCACCGCTTCTCGCGGTCGCGGTCTTCTCGATCAAGCCGGATGCGGATTTCACGACCGGCAACTATTGGGGAATTCCCACTACGTTCGAGGGCCTGAACAACTATGGAAAGGTCTTTCTCGAAAGCGACATGCCACGCTACCTCCTGAACTCCGTCTTCATAACGGTGCCAACGGTGATCGGGGCGGTCGCGCTGTCGGCGATGACAGGATTCGCCCTTGGCATCTACAAGTTCCGCGCCAATCTCTGGATCTTCTTCATGTTCGTCGCGGGCAATTTCGTGCCGTTCCAGATCCTCATGGTTCCGGTGCGAGACCTTACGCTGGACATGGGCCTCTACAACACAAAGACGGGCCTCGTCCTCTTCCACATCGCGTTCCAGACCGGATTCTGCACTTTGTTCATGCGCAACTTCATTCGCGCGCTTCCCTTCCCGCTGATCGAGGCGGCCCGTGTCGAGGGCGTTGCGGAATGGCGCATCTTCTGGTTTGTCGTCCTGCCGCTGATGAAGCCGGCCCTGGCCGCCCTGTCGGTGCTGATCTTCACCTTTATCTGGAACGACTATTTCTGGGCGGTCGTGCTGACGCAAGGACCAGAAAGCCAGCCTGTCACCGCCGGCATCACGTCCTTCAACGCCCAGTACCGCGCCGCCTATCACCTGATGAGCGCAGGCTCGATCGTTGCGGCCCTGCCGCCGGTCCTGATGTTCTTCCTGATGCAAAGGCACTTCATAGCAGGTCTTACGCTTGGCGCCGTCAAGTAATGCACGCATGGAGACTTGACGACGGCCACCAAACCGTGGTCCTGGCCGCACGCGGGAATCGCCTGCCTGAAGTCGTCTACTGGGGCGCAGCCCTCCCCGGTTCAGAAGATCTGGACGCGCTCGTCGACGCGAGCTGTCTCGACGTCACGGGCGGCATGCTTGACGAAAACCCGGACCTCTCGATCTGCCCGGAAACGGCCCGCACCTTTCCAGGACAGCCCGGCCTGATCGCGCATGACGTCGACGGCACACCGATCCATGGAACCATGCTGCTTGTTTCAGCAGACGCCGAGGAAGGTCACATCCGCCTGACTTGTCACGACGAATCAAACGGAATGACCTATCTTGCGGAACTCTCCATGGATGCCGCGACCCGTGTCATCACCGCGTCCGCCACACTCAGATCGGACAAGCCGGTCCGCGTGCTTTGGCTGGCGGCTCCAGTCATGCCGGCCGCACAGCACTCGGACGAGATGATCGACGTCTCGGGCCGTTGGTGCGGCGAATTCCAGCTGAACCGCACGCCATGGATCCCAGGCATCCGCCTCCGCGAGAACCGCACCGGGCGTTCCGGCCACGAGCACTTTCCAGGGCTGTTCGTGCCTGCGCGCGGCGCAACAAACACCCAAGGCGAGGCATGGGCGTTCCACTACGGCTGGTCTGGTGGCCACCGCATGGTGGCCGAGGAACTGCCGGACGGGAGGCGGCAGGTTCAGTTCGGACACGCAACGGGAATCGACTCGAGGCCTGGCCTTGAGTTCAAGACCGCACCCCTCTATCTCGCCTATTCCCGAACAGGACTGAACGGATGCGCTGTGTCATTCCAGCGTCACGTCCGAGACCAAGTCGTGACCTGGCCTAGGCCGGAACGCCCACGTCCCTTGCACTACAATTGCTGGGAGGCAGTCTACTTCGACCACAATCCCGAAGTGCTTAAGGACATTGCAGGTCACGCCGCCCGGCTTGGCGCAGAGCGCTTCGTGCTCGACGACGGCTGGTTCGACGCGCGCAATGACGACACCAGCTCCATTCCCGACTGGGATGTCGACCGGCGCAAGTTCCCGGATGGCCTGGATCCTCTCATAGAGCACGTTCACGGCCTCGGCATGACGTTCGGCATCTGGTTCGAGCCAGAAATGATCAATCCCGACAGCGGCGTCTATCGGAAGCATCCGGACTGGGCATTCGGACCAAGCGACCAGATTCTGGGGCGCCAGCAGATGGCGCTCGACATGTCGAACGAGGCTGTACGCAAGCACGCGTTCGCGAAAATCTCCGCAATCCTGCGTGCCCACGACATCGATTACGTCAAGTGGGACCACAATCGCGTCCTCCCGGTCCCCGATCACGCGCAAACCGAGGGGACACACGTCTTGATGGGCCAGCTCCGCGAGGCATTTCCCGACGTCGAGATCGAAACCTGTGCCTCGGGCGGCGGACGCCTCGACTTGGGCATCCTCTCGCACACCCAGCGGGCCTGGCTTTCGGATTCGAACGATGCCCTGGAACGCCTTGCCATGCAGCACAACGCCGCGCTCTTCCTCCCGGCGGCCGTGACCGGCAGCCATGTCGGGCCTCGTGTCAGCCACACGAGCGGACGGAGCCTGGACATCCGGTTCCGGGCGTGGGTTGCCGCGAGCCGTCACATGGGCATCGAGATGGACCCTCGCGAATTGACCGAAGACGAAACGGGAGTTCTTGCAAGGGTCATTGCGTGGTGGAAGACCAATCGCGACTGGTTGATGAAGGCAGACATCCTGCGCCTTGACAGCGCGGATCCGGCGATCATTGCCGAGATGCACATCTCGGCAGACCGCTCCCGATTCGCTGCCTTCATCGGCAAGTCGGCAACCTCGGCCCAGATACTGCCCCGCCCAGTCCGCCTCGCTGAACTCGACTCGAATGCCTCATATCGAGTCGAGCTTGCAAACCGCGAAGACGCCGTACGTCTCTCACGCGGCAAAATGGCCCTTAAGGACGGGCCCCTCGCGCTCTCGGGTCGCTTCCTTGCCTCCAAGGGCATCACGATGCCCTGGAGCTATCCGGCATCCCTCTGGGTCATGGAGGGCACACGCCTCTGATGCACGCAGCATGCGTCCGGCTCAAGATGTCCGGAACATCCTTTCCGTGCGCATTCCCGGGTCAGTCATTGATGGCGCGAGTGCACTTCCCGCCTCACGCTGAATGGGCACCGCGGGCAAGATCACGAACGAATTCAATCACTTCCGCAGGCGATCTTCCCTTTCCGACGAGATCGACGATTGCTGATCCCACGACCGCGCCGTCCGCAACGCGGGCGATTTCTCGACCGGCCTCCGGCGTCTTGATCCCGAAGCCAACCACGACAGGCAGATCGGTTGCAGCCCTTATCCGGTCCACCTCCGGCCCGACTTCGCCAGCAACCGCATCGGCCGCGCCGGTGATCCCGGTGATCGAGACATAGTAGACGAACCCGGACGTGTTCTGCATGACCTTTGGCAGGCGCCTCCCGTCGGTGGTCGGCGTCGCAAGCCGGATGAAATTCAGCCCAGCCTCCTGCGCCGGGATGCAGAGTTCGTCGTCCTCTTCGGGAGGCAGGTCGACAACGATCAGGCCGTCCACGCCGGCAACCTTTGCTTCCTGCAGAAAGGCCTCGACTCCGTGGTTCAGGATCGGGTTGTAGTATCCCATCAACACGATCGGCGTCTCGTCGTCATCCTCGCGAAACGCCTTCACAAGGGCCAGTGTCTTCTTGAGCGTCTGCCCGGCAGCCAGCGCCCGTTGTCCTGCAAGCTGAATCACCGGCCCGTCCGCCATCGGGTCAGTGAACGGCAAGCCCAGTTCGATCACGTCGACCCCTGCACCGGGCAGGCCCTTCAGTATCTCAAGCGAGACGTCATAGTCGGGGTCGCCTGCCATCACGTAGGCGACGAAGGCCTTTCGGCCCTCCGCCCTCAGGGCCGCGAATCGTGCATCAATCCGGGTCATGAATCCGCTCCGCCAGTCCCAGTCTCTGTGCACAATCGGCCAAGGAAGTTCAACGCCTCAGGGTGCTTCATCGCAGCCGATCATCCAGCGCACGCCGTATCGGTCTGCCAGCATGCCAAATCCCGCGCTCCAGAATGTCGGCGCGAAGGGCATTGTGGCCTCTCCGCCCTCCAAAAGCCGGTTGAAGGCGCTTTCAGCAGCTTCCCTGGATTCGAAGTTCACCATCACGTTCGCACCGGCCATCGGTTCCGATGGACCCGCGAGGGAATCCGATCCCATCAGCTTGCCATTGGGAAAGTTCACTTCGCAATGGGCCAGCCAACCCTTCTTGTCCTCGTCGATGGGGAATTCGGGCGGCATGTCAGCCGCCTCAACAATCATGCCCAGCTCGCCTGCCAAGATCTCGGCGTACGTCGTCATCGCCTCCCGGCAGAGACCTTCGTTAAAGAACAGGTACGGTGAAAGTTGCATCGTGGATCCTCCCTTGATTTGGTTCGAGCATAGCACGCCTTGCGCGGAAAGCACGTGCCGGATATTGCCCCGTGGCATCAACCGAGGGGGGATGCGTAGTGGGCTTCAGGACCGGGATCGTGGGATTGCCCAACGTGGGCAAGTCCACTGTCTTCAACGCTCTCACCAGGACAGCTGCGGCGCAGGCCGCGAACTTTCCGTTCTGCACGATTCAGCCCAATGTCGGCGAGGTCGCCGTGCCGGATGATCGCCTTCCCAGGCTGGCGGAAGTCGCGAGAAGCCAGGACGTGATTCCGGCCCGGATGACCTTTGTTGACATCGCCGGCCTCGTTAAGGGTGCATCAAGGGGCGAAGGTCTCGGCAACCAGTTTCTGGCCAACATCCGGGAGGTCGACGCAATCGCGCATGTGCTGCGCTGTTTCGATGACGCCGACGTGACACATGTCGAGGGTCGCATCGACCCCTTGGCGGACGCAGGGACAGTAGACACGGAACTCATGCTTGCCGATCTCGAATCAGTCGAGAGGCGCCTGCAGAGCATTGCCCGCAAGGTCAGAGGCGGAGACGTGGAGGCCATCACGCAGGAAGGCCTGCTCACTGCGGCCAGGACGGTCCTCGAATCCGGACGGCCCGCACGAACCGTCGAGGTCGCGGCCGACAAGACGAACGCGTGGAAATTGCTGCAGCTGCTGACCGCAAAGCCCGTGCTCTATGTTTGCAACGTGTCGGAAGATGCAGCGGCTACCGGCAACGAGCACTCTGCTGCCGTCGAGCGGATGGCGGCGGACCAGCATGCGGCGTCCGTCGTGATTTCAGCCAGGGTCGAGGAGGACCTCAGCCAGCTTGAGCCTGAAGAGGCGGCAATGTTCCTCGCGGAAATGCACCTTGAGGAACCTGGCCTGGATCGCCTGGTGCGCGCAGGCTACGAGCTTCTGGGCCTGCACACCTTCTTCACCGCTGGTCCCAAGGAGGCGCGCGCATGGACCGTGCGGAAGGGCGCACGCGCCGTCCAGGCGGCCGGAGTCGTCCACAGCGACTTCGAGAAGGGTTTCATCCGAGCCGAGACGGCAAGCTTCGCTGACTACGTTGAACTTGGCGGAGAAAGTGGCGCACGAGATGCCGGCAAGCTCCGTGCCGAAGGCAGGAACTACGTTGTCAGGGAGGGCGATGTGTTGCATTTCCTGCATTCGCAGTAGGCGGCCCGGGAATCCGCCGCTCCGATCCGGCCAGACCAGTCCATGCAGACAGCCAAGGAGAACCCATGCCCGCATCCCGTCCTGAAGTGCTGAGATTTCTCGAAACGCGCCGGTCGCGTCCTGCAAAGACGCTTGCGGCCCCAGCGCCCGACCGAGACTCGTTGCGCAAGCTGCTGACCATCGCCGCCCGATCACCTGATCATGGCAAGCTGGAGCCCTGGCGCTTCCTTGTCCTGGAAAAGAAGGCGCTCGAGCGACTTGCCTCAACGCTGCCCGCCAGGGGCGCGGAGCTTGGGATCGAACCGGAAAAGATCGCCAAGTCGGTGGACGAGTATTCTCGCTCACTCCTCGCGGTTGCCGTGGTGGCATGCGCCAAGCCATCCGAAAAGATTCCTGAAATCGAGCAGACCCTGTCTGCCGGCGCCGTCTGCATGCAGCTCCTGAATGCATGTCTCGCCGCCGGATGGGGCGCCAACTGGCTCACCGGCTGGGCGTGCCACGATCGCGACTGGCGGGAACGTCATCTCGGACTCGGACCCGGCGAGTGGATTGCCGGTGTCATCCATGTCGGCAGCGAGACAAGTGCCCCGCCTGAGCGTCCGCGCCCCGATCTCGAAGCCATCACCGAATGGGTGGCATCCTGATCCAGGGGGCATTTCTGGCGCTCTTTGGCAGATCCTGGACCCAGGTTTCGCTTGGTGCTGCTATGGGCCGCCGACGATCCTGCCTCTGTTCGCGTTCCGTCTCGCGGTCCTGCATGTCCCGCTCCGGTTTTTTCCGGACGCTATCGCGTTGCCTTGTGCAGGCGAGATTCCCGTTCCCGGGCAGTAGCGGCACGCGCATTGTCTCTTTCTGAATCAGCAACGGCCATTCGACAATGGCGCTAGACACCTGAAGGCCGGATTGTAACCTGACCAAAGCACGGGGTCGGAGGAATGTGACATGACGGGCAAACCGGATCTTGCTGCCTTGTTCGGGGCGACGGAGGCCAAGACTTTTCTGGGCCTTGACGCCTGCGACGATCTTGAAACGATTGACGCCTCGTCCGCCTTTGTCGGTGCACCCTGTGCGACACCATACGGCTCGGTTGGTGCCTATGCCCGGAATGGTCCGGCATCTCTTCGACAGGCCATCGGCTCGCTGACGGCCAATATCGACCGTCACAATTTCGACCTCGGTGGACCGACCTTTCCTTCGGGGACCAAGCGTGCGGTCGATTGCGGCGACTTGCCTTGGAGCGACAGTGACTTTGCCGGAAACCGGCAGACCATCAGAGATGCGATTTCAAAGATCGTCGGTCGTGGGGTGGTTCCCATCCTGATTGGCGGAGACGATTCCGTTCCAATCCCCATGATCGACGCGATGGGAGATACCGGAAAATCCTACACCATTCTGCAGATCGATGCGCATATCGACTGGCGGAACAGTCACTTGGGAGAAACCCACGGGCTGTCGTCGACAATGCGCCGGGCATCTGAAATGAATCATGTCAAGAAGATCGTTCAGGTAGGTGCACGCGGCATTGGGTCCGGTCATTCATCGGACTACGAGGATGCCGTCGCATGGGGTGCGCGGTTCTACACCGGTCCGGGCATCCATCGCCAAGGACTTGGCCCCGCGATCAACGGAATTGATCCCGGGGCAGAGGTCATTTTGTGTATCGACATCGACGCCATGGACCCATCCATCGCGCCAAACACCATCGGAAGAGCCCCGGGAGGGCTAACCTATTACCAAGTCCTGGAATTGATCGTTGCGGCTTCGGAACGCGGTCGCATCGCGGCCGTCGATTTCGTGGAGATCATGCCCGAGGCAGATGTGGACGGGATCGGAGGTCTGACCGTGTCGAGATTGGTGGCCGCCACCATGGGAATCATTGCGCGGCAGCAATCCGACCCAAATTGAGGCAAGGCCAATCGCGGCAAATTAGCGGTTTTTCGCATCTTGACCCTTGGCGGCTTCAAACTCGTTGCGCCGCACATAAGTGATCAAGCCCATACATCCTTGCTGACATCGGATCAGATGTCGTACAGCGAACGGGATGTCTCCTACCAGGTGGTCCTTGCGACTTCCTGCAGTTGGCAGACCTTGCGCATTCCGGTTCCAGGAAAGACCGTACCGGCAAGGTTGGACTCGTCGAGCAACCCGGCAATGACGGTTTCGCCGGCGTTGCAGGCGAAACCGAGGATGGCCCAATTTGGACGGGCCGATACCAGGGATCGGCACAGGCGACCACGTTGACGGGAAGCGTGCTCCGCGAACTGAATTCGACCTAGACGGTCTGACCTTGCCCGCCAGCCCTTGCATCCGCGGGCATGTTGCGCGCCTATTGCGTTCGCGTGAATTGCCGCAGCGCGCCAACGCCACACGATCACACCACGAATCGGCAACTCGTCGCGAAAACCGAGCAGCCCCCCTTGTGAATTCGGCGCCGATGCTACCCGGCAATGCCGGCAGGCCCCATCCGGTCGAAAAAGTCTATGTCCCTGACCGTGATTCCTCCCCAGAGTATGACTGAGGCAATCAGCGCCCAAATCAGCACCGCCCAGAGCGTCGTGATCTTCAGCTTGCGAAGCATGGAAAATGACGATGCCGGAGAGCCTGCGTGCGTGCCCTCTACCCTTTCGCCAACGTCGCCCTGAGTCTTCAGGCGAATTGGAAGCACGACAAACAGGACCATGAACCAGACAACCGCAAGCAGGACGATGGCCGAGAGGATGCCCATCAAGCTTCCTCCAGCTCTATCAGCGTGCCATTGAAATCCTTTGGGTGGAGAAACAGCACGGGATTGCCGTGAGCCCCGATCTTCGGTTCCCCATCGCCCAGAACGCGAGCTCCCGCTGTCCTCAATGCATCGGCCGCGACACGGATGTCCTCAACCTCGTAGCACAAGTGATGAATGCCGCCGGACGGATTCCTCTCAAGGAAGCTCGCAACCGGCGAGTCGTCCCCCAACGGGTGGAGCAGTTCTATCTTGGTGTTTGGCAAAGCGATGAACACGACGGTGACACCGTGTTCCGGCTCATCCTGCGGGGCGCCGACACTTGCTCCGAGCACATCCCTGTACTGCCGCACCGCCGCCTCGAGGTTGGGCACCGCGATTGCAACATGGTTGAGCTGACCGATCATTCGAAATTCCTTCTGCAATGAACATCATGTGAAACGGGACGGCCGACACGGCACAGGTGGCATGTCGCCACAGGGCGGCGGTGCCTGCAACAGCAGCCTGCACACAAGTCTTTGCCCCAAGCAAGGCCATGCGCATCCGAAATGGAGATCGTCCGTCAAGCTCTGGATGCGTGCGGTCTCAAGGTCGGGATCACGAACCCATCACGTCGAACTTCGCTCGGAAATCGCGATCTGCGCGGCTGCAAGCCGCGCCACGGGAACACGAAATGGCGAGCAGCTCACGTAGTCGAATCCCGCCGCGCGGCAAAAGGCGATCGAGTCCTGATCCCCGCCGTGCTCGCCACAGATAGAAAGGACGAGGTCGGGATTGGAGCCCTTGGCACGACATGCTCCCAGTGACAGGAGCTCCCCAACGCCGTCCATGTCCAGCCGATGGAAGGGATCCTCTGGAAACACTCCAAGACGCACGTAATCCGCCATGAATCGGCCCGCGTCGTCTCGGGAAAGACCGTAGGTCATCTGCGTCAGGTCATTGGTGCCGAAGCTCAGGAACGCCACCTGTGGCGCGATCTCATCGGCCCTGAGCGCGGCTCGCGGCGTTTCGACCATGACGCCCAGCTTGTAGTCAAACTGAACGCCCATTCGAGTCCGGACCGCGGCTGCCACTGCCTCGATCCGGCTGCGCACCAGTTCGACCTCGCGGCTGGCAGAGACCAGCGGGATCATGATCTCGGGCACGACCTGACGCTCGGGTCTGCTCGCGTGGATCGTCGCGAGGAAAATGGCTTCGGCCTGCGCCTCGTAGATCTCGGGAATCGTGACGCCGAGACGCACGCCCCTCAACCCGAGCATAGGGTTGAACTCCTCGAGTGCCTCGACATGGCGCGTCACCTTGGACAGCGGAAGATTCATCGCGTCCGCCAGTTCGCGCAGCCCGTCGCGGCTCTTCGGCAAGAATTCGTGAAGCGGCGGGTCGAACAGCCGTATGCAAACAGGCTTGCACTCCATCAGGTCAAAGAGATGCGAGAAATCCTCGACCTGCAACGACACAAGACGCTCGAGCGAGGCGGCCCGCCCCTCCGAGTTCTCGGCAAAGATCATCTCGCGCATCAGCGTCAGGCGATCCTCTTCGAAGAACATGTGCTCAGTTCGGCAAAGCCCGATCCCCTCCGCTTCGAACGCAAGGGCGACCTTGGCCTCGGAATAGGTGTCTGCGTTGGCCCTGACCCGGATGTCTCTCGCATCGTCCGCCCAGTCCAGAAGCGTTCGAAATGCGTCACCCTGAGAGGGTTCAAGCAACGGCACTTCGCCCGCCAAGGCAGTTCCCGAGGTTCCGTCAATGGTCACGCAATCTCCCGCCTTGAACACGCGCCCGTCTTCGGCAGTCAGGCTCCTGTCGCGACGGTTGAGCACGATTCCCGAGGCCCCGACGACGCCGGGAAGGCCAAGACCTCTCGCAACCATCGCGGCGTGACTTGTCATGCCGCCCCGTTCGGTCAGAACGCCAACTGCCGCGTGCATGCCGCGAATGTCCTCGGGCGAGGTTTCGCGCCGCACGAGAACTGCGGGCTCGCCTCGGGCATGGGCCGCCTGCGCTGCCGCCGACGTGAACACGAGCTTGCCCGTTGCGGCGCCCGGGCTTGCGGCAACGCCAGTGGCCAGCACGTCCCTTTGCGCAGAAGGATCCACCTGACGATGCATCAGTTGCGAGAGAAGCCCGGGATCAATCCTCGAGACAGCCTCGTCCCTGGCAATCACTTCGTCGTTCGCCAGCCTGACTGCAATGCGAACGTCCGCCTGTGGCTGGCACTGGACGCGAATCGCGTCAAGAACGCTCAGCTTCCCGGCAACCAAGGCGAATTCGATCTGCATTTCCTCGCGCAGCCCGTCGCGGCAGGTCGCTCCAAAACCGACCAGTTCGGCAAACGCCTCCGGACAAAGATCTTCCAGCGACGCGCCTTGGGAACCGCGTGCCAAGTGCATCGCGTCGCTGCTCCGCAGGGCATCGCGCCCCTGGCTCTGGCTCAGGTACCGGCCGACGATCTCCGCCTCGCCCGTATCGCCGGAAACAAACTGAATTGCGCCGGAACCCGATTCCGGCGGCCCGACACCCGCTGCCATGGCTTGCACGACAAGCCCTAGCCCTGCGTCGGGTGGTGCGCCACGCGCCTGGCGCAGAAGCCGTGCCGAAGTGCCTTCCCATGCCCGGGCCATGGACTTGAGAACATCCGTTAGCTGGCGCTCCGGATTCTGCGGAAAGGGCTCGTCCATCTCCGCTTCATAGGCATCAAGCATGGACCTCAGGGCCCCGGCATCCGCTTCCCTGGCGGCCTCGAAGGCATCGGGATCAAGATGCGCGACCTGCACCGAATAGGTCTGAACGAAGCGGCTGTACAGGCGGTCGGCCGCTTCCGGACCAAGGAGGCTGGCATATTCCGCATGTCGAGCATCGTTCATGCCGATATTCAGGATCGCCTCTGGACCGCCCCACTCCGGATCGCCGGAAGACGGACGCACCGAAACGAGCGGCGCCTCTCCGAAATGCGCCAACACCTTCGCCGCATCCACGGTGCCGCCGGATGCCAGGGACCGCACGGTGGCAAAGGACAGCGCAATCGATGCGGGTACCGGCAAGTCCAGCCGAATGAGCCGTTGCAGGCACTTCGCCCGCTCTCCATGCGTCTCAGTCGCGACCGGTGCCGTCGCGTCCACGGCAACAAAATCTTCTATTTCAACGCGTTTCTGCACTGCGGCGACTCCTTTGCTCCGCAGCATACGCAGTAAACCTCAACGTTCAAGAATCGATGCGGCCAAAGGATGTGCGGCCGTCGTGTGAAGCAAGTTACATCCCGACACCGCATTTCTCCCGCGATTCGAGTAGCGAAAGTCGGCCGCGCCGCACAACCAACCTATCTTGGCTCCAATGCCTGCAGGAGAACGAAAGGACGCGAACCTGCGGCAGCGTCATAAGGGCGTCTGCCATTTGCGCACGAGACCTGACAAGAATCCTACCCCTCGATCCTGTTCAGGTCCGCCACGGCAAGGCAAGTTTCGCTGATGCGATGCAGTAGGTTGAGGCGGTTTTGCCTCAGGCTTTCGTCCGCAGCGTTCACTTGCACCGCGTCGAAGAACCCGTCAATCGGCCCCCTGAGGTTGGCCATGGCCGACATGACCGACTCGAAGTCCTCCGATTTCATGGCCGGCCGAATTGCGGCTTCCGCCCTTTCCAACGCATCGAACAGCGCACGCTCTTCGTCTGTCTCCGCCAACTGCGGGTCCGGGTCCAGCGTGTACTCGATGCCATCTTTCTCCACGGCCTGCCTCAGGATGTTGTGCGCACGCTTGAAACCCTGCGTGAGGTTTTCGCCATCTTCGGTGTCCAGAAACGCGGACAGGGCATTGGAACGCTTGACCAGCAGCGTCAGGTCATCCGCGCCCGGCATTGCAACGCAGGCGTCTATTACATCGTGACGAAGGCCCTTGCCGCGCAGAAAGACCTTCATGCGATCGTGAAGGAATTCGAGGATCCCGCGTGGCAAGGTGAGATCCTCGTCACCGATGCCCAATTGATCTTTGGTCTTGTCGCGCAAGGCGTTTGATTCCTTGCGCGGCCTTCCCGCTTCGGAGCCATGCTCGTCGGCGGCCAACGCAGCCCGAAGGCTTGGCATCTTGGCAACCTCAATGAAGGAAAGCCGGAGGTCGTTTTCGAGAATCAGCCTAATGACCCCCAGCGCCGCGCGCCGCAGCGCAAACGGATCCTTCGAGCCGGTCGGCTTCTCGTCTATCGCCCAGAAGCCTGCCAGCGTGTCGATCTTGTCCGCAAGCGCGACCGCGATCGACAGGGACCCGTTCGGCACTTCGTCGGACGGGCCCAGTGGCCGGTAGTGCTCGCGTGCAACGCTTGCGACTTCGTCGGGGACGCCAGCGACACGAGCATAGTGCTCGCCCATGACCCCTTGGAGTTCGGGAAACTCTTCGACCATCTCGGACGGCAGGTCAGCCTTGGCTATCCGTGCCGCCTCGACCGCACGAACCCGATCAACTCCCAACGCAGAGGCGATCTCGCCCGCCAAGCACGAAATCCGGTCGATCCGCTCCGCCTGGCTTCCAAGCCTGTTGTGGAAGGTGACCTTGCCGAGCATGTCTGTCCACGCCGTCATGCCATGCTTGGCCACGCGCAGGTCGTTCTTCCAGAAAAACTTGGCATCCGAAAGGCGAGCCCGAAGCACCTTTTGGTTCCCGGCCAAGATCGTTGCGCCTTCGTCCGCAGTCTCCCGATCCGCCACCGCGATGAAGTGAGTGATCCGGCCTGAACCGTCTCCCGCGCTGAAGAACTTCTGATGCACCCTCATCGAAGTCTGAAGCACCTCGGTCGGCAGGTCCAGGAATTCCTCCCCGATCTCGCCCAGCAGAACCACCGGCCATTCGACGAGGCCTGCGACCTCTGAGAGCAGGTCAGTGTCCTCCACCAATTCCAGGTGCCGCGCCTCAGCCAGCCGAGTTGCCTCGCGCACGATGATCTCTTCACGCTCCTTGGCGGAGACAACGACCTTTGCCCCACTCATCTTCGCCAGGTAGTCGTCAGAGGACGTGACGCTGATCGGTTCGGGGGCCATGAAACGATGGCCCACCGTCCGGCTGCCTGCACGTATGCCATCGACTTCAAGGTCGACGACCTGGACCTTTTCCGCATCGCTCAGCAGGCAGATGATCGAGTGCAGCGGACGCACCCATCTGAGGCTACCGGTGCCCCAACGCATGGACTTTGGCCATGGGAAGTCGCGGACGACTGCATCCAGAACCTCGGCCACGATCTGGCCGGCTGGCCGTCCTTCACGCTCGATGACCGCGAACCATACTTGCCCCTTCCTGCCATCCCGAGCCTCAAGATCCTCTTTCGAGAGCCCCGTCGAGCGCAGGAATCCATCCAGCGCCTTCCCTGGGGCGTTGACGCTCGGACCCTTGCGCTCCTCCCGCGTCGCCCGGCTCATCTTGGGCAAGCCAGACACCGTCAAGATCAACCTTCGCGGCGTGACAAAGGATGCAGCGTCGCCATGGGACAGTCCGGCCGCGGCCAGGCCGTCCTTCACAAGACGCTTCAAGTCCTCGGCCGCAGCCGCCTGCATGCGTGCAGGAATCTCCTCGGACAGGAGTTCGATCAGCAGATCAGGCATGGGCAAGTTCCTCGCATCGGCCGAACCTAGGGCGGGAAGATTGCAAGTTGATCAGAACTTCCAGGGTCATTGGCTTTCCCTTGGCGAGGGTGGTGGGCAATCTTCCGGCAAGGATTTCCCGTTGAAATACCTTTCTCCGCAACGGTTCAACTGGTGCCAGACGAAGCCATGCCCGTCTCTTGAGACAGCCACAACCCGGTCAAATCCATAAGCGACATTTCTGGTGCCCAGAAACGCGATCGCGGAGCCATCTTCCAGCGCCGCGCCGATTTCCGCCGCGTCGAAACAACGGAACCATCCGGGTGCCACGTTGGGCACCGGGTCGTCATGGACAACATAGGTTTCGGCGAGTGTCTCAAGACTCAGGTGCGTCATGAAGCAGGCACGGTAGCGCAGGGGTGAACTTTCCGCGTCAATTGCTTGAAATTCCTCATGGTTTATTGGCTCGGGCATTCCGAAGCGAAGGGTGGTCAACAGCACGTCGGACGCTCCGCCAGGCAAAACCTCATCGTAGAACCCGTACACCTGCAGGTAGTACAGCCCGCCGCCGGCAATCGCGGAGCAAATCATGAGAACAAGGGCAATCACCTTCCCGCTCATGCCACGTCCTGTTCCAGGCGAAACCGGCCTCCGCGCGACGTGCGTTTCACCAGAGTCAGGCTCTTTCGCTGGGCGCCCGGCCGGACTTCCCGGCAAGGCCTCGGCTTGCAAGGCATCGTCACGGTCTCGCGCCCGCCGCCTCGGTCGTCACGAACGCGTCTGCGCAGGACTTCGCAAGCGACCGCACCCGCCCGATATAGGCCTGACGCTCGGTGGCGGAGATCACGCCCCGGGCATCAAGAAGGTTGAACAGGTGCGAGGCCTTGATGCACTGGTCGTAGGCGGGATGCACCATCACAATCCGCTTTCCCGTCTTCGGGTCCAGCTCGTCCGTGTCCAGAATTCGACGGCACTCTGCCTCTGCATCCTCGAAATGCCTGAACAGCATGCCAGTGTCCGCCACGTCAAAGTTCCAGCGGGCATATTCCTCTTCTGTCTGCCGGAAGACGTCACCGTAGGAGAGGGCAATCATTGACTGCGGATCATTGAACGGCATTTCCATCACGTGGTCGATGCCAAGCACGTGCATGACCAAGCGCTCGAGACCGTAGGTTAGCTCGCCCGAAACCGGATGGCAGTCATGCCCGCCAACCTGCTGAAAATACGTGAACTGGCTTACCTCCATGCCGTCGCACCAGACCTCCCATCCAAGCCCCCAAGCCCCGAGGGTCGGGCTCTCCCAATCATCCTCGACAAACCGGATGTCGTGAAGTTCCATGTCGATGCCGATCGCTTCCAGCGACGCGAGAAAAAGATCCTGCAGGTCGGGAGGCGATGGCTTGATGATCACCTGGAACTGGTAGTAGTGCTGAAGGCGATGCGGGTTCTCCCCGTAGCGGCCATCCGTCGGTCGCCGGGACGCCTGCACGTAAGCCGCTGACCATTCCCGCTTGCCCAGGGCGCGCAGCATGGTGGCCGGATGGAAGGTGCCTGCCCCGACTTCCAGATCGTAAGGCTGAAGCAACGCACAGCCATTCTTGGCCCAAAAGCCTTGAAGCCGAAGGACGATCTCCTGGAAACTCTTCGGGCGCGCGTCTGCGTCCATGTGTTGCTCCCGGTGGGAAACTTTTGCGCACTCAATAGGCAAGGCCGCGCAAACGGTCAATCAAGCGCGACGAGACGTTTGCCTGCGAGACCAATGTATTGAAGTGACCCGTGCGAATTATCTGGACCCGGGAATCCAATGTTCCGGGCATTGCAACCTTGGCGGAATGCCGGCACGTGCCCGATCTGTTGCGCTGGAGTTCCCGCGAAAACCCAAATTCCACCCCGCGCGCCGCCGCAGATTCGACAACGCAATCTCCTGATTCGAAACCCTCCAGAGCCAATCGCCCTTTTTCGGAATCGTCTCCGAGGGATGATGCCAGGTCGCCGGCCTGGAACGACGTCCCGCCGGCAGGCCGGCTGCATGGCATTGCCGCAGACGGAACATCCACAACATGCCATCGGCATCGCCGACTGCGACCAATGCGCCCCTCGGCGCGGTCTCCATGGCCGCTTCCCTCCTTGTCTGGCCATCGATGCGGGCGCGAACGAGGACTCGCATGCTTGAATCTCCTGATTGGACGATGATGCAGCTTGGCCGCATGACGGGTTTCCGCACCCGATGCCGCAACTGAAGTATCCCAGATTCCTGGGTTGGGATGCTTCACCACGAAACCGAAACGCGACTTCACCCGGCGCGAATTCCTAGGCAAGAAACGGGCGGGCGCACCACAATGCCAGCACGGGCTGACAACGCGACGTCCGTCTGGCTTGGCTTCCCGGCCGTTTGCCGCCACCCAAGAGTCAAGCAGCGTTCAAGGAATACGATGACCGGTCCAGCCCGGGTCGGAGGACATCACCAGTACGCAGGGCCCGCAATCTCAGGCGCGCCAGAACCGCGACGTGAACAGCACGAACACCACCAGAAGTTCGAGCCGACCCACAAGCATCGCTGACAAAAGGATCCACTTCGCGGCGCCATTCAAGTTGGCAAAGTTGCCGTCCGGGCCAATAGTAGTGCCGAGGCCCGGACCGACATTGGCAATTGCCGTGGCCGCGCCGCTTACTGACGTAACGAGATCAAGCCCCGTCGCCGAAAGAAGCACGGACACGACTCCGAGCGTGACAAGGAACATCGTCAGGAAGACCATGACCGAGGAAAGCACGTCTTCGCTCAGTCGCCGTCCGGCATACTTGAGCTGGTAGACTCCGTGCGGACTCTGGATGCGCCGGATCTGGTTCGCAACGGCCTTCAGCAGAATCTGGTACCTGAACACCTTGACCGAACAGCTGGTCGATCCCGCGCAGCCGCCAATGAGGCCAACAAGGAAGAAGACCGTAACCGGGAACGCTCCCCAAAGCTGGTAGTTCGTGCTCGCATAGCCCGTGCCGGTCATGATCGACGTAATGTTGAACAGGGCCTCGCGCAAGGCAGAATGCACCGCGGTTCCCTGCGCCAGCAGCCTGTGGACTGCGACCAAGGCGACAATTGTGAACAATGCCGCCAGAAACGCCCGTACCTGAGTGTCGCGCAGCAGCGGCTTCGACGAACCGGCCAGAATCTGCACGTAGCGCACGAATGGCAGGCTAGCCAATATCATGAAGACCACGGCGACGTATTCCGGTGCCCCGCTAAAGCCGCCGAAAGACTGGTCACGGGTCGAAAACCCGCCAGTCGCGATAGTGGTCATCGCGTGGTTGGCAGCCTCGAAGAGTGGCATGCCGGCAACCAGGTAGGCCACTGCGCAAGCAAATGTCAGAATCAGGTAGATGATCGAGATGCGGGACGCGATTTCGGCAGCCCGCGGCAATACCTTGCCGTCCGTGTCAAATCCTTCGGAGCGGAAAATCTGCATGCCCCCGACCCGCAGCTCGGGAAGGAAGGCCATGGCAACGACAATGATCCCGATTCCGCCGAACCATTGCAGCATGGATCGCCAGACAAGCAGCCCAGAAGGCAGCGCGTCCAACCCGCTGAACACCGTTGAGCCGGTCGTTGTCAGTCCGGACATCGCCTCGAAATACGCGTCCGTGAAACCCGCCCCGAGGTCACCCCACATGAACGGCAACGCTCCGAAGAATGGAAGAACGACCCAAACGCCCGTTGTCAGCAGGAAGATCTGCTGCAGGTTCATGCCGCCCGCCACCGAATTGGACGACGCCAATGCCATCAATCCGCCGATCAGAAGGGTGATGAGGGCGACTTCCAAGAACGTTCCCGCGTGGTCGTTGTCCTGGGCAAGATCAACGAACATCGGTATCAGCATCGAGATGCCAAGTGCGGCGACAAGAAGGCCGATGACGTATCCGATGGGCCTGAAATCAACCATGCGGCGAGCCTTGGACCCGGAACCTGCCCAAGTCAACTGCGGAGCGTCACGCGCAACGCTGCCCGACAGCCACCGCGGCCGACGCACTGGCTGGCGGCCCGAATGCAATGCATGATGCAGTTCAAGTTGATGCCCTGCCCGTCCGCATCCAGAATCTGAGGTTCGGGCGTGCTGGGTCGGACCCGAGGGACTCAGGGCATCGATCAGACCGGGCTGCAGAGAACCTCGGCTTGCTCAATCGCTTGATTGTCCGGCTCGAGGCGCACGGGTGCTCACGTTGCTCCCGTCACGCGACCTGCAACAGGAGGTGGACTTCGGTTGCAGGCACTGCTGCACCGTTTCCGCCTCAATGAACGCTGCACAACCGTCTGGTCGTCACGTAGCGCGCCACAAATCGCTTCAGGATGCGCTCGGGCTCCGACACTTCCGCAGCCAAGCATGCCTCGGTCAGCGCTGCGGCCTCTTCGGGCGGGAAATAACCGAATTCGCGGTAGATTCGGATGCGGTCCGCAAAGACCTGCCCGTCCGCTTCCGGATGAAATTGCGTGGCATAGACATTCTCGCCTGCCCGGATCATCTGGAAGGGGCAGGTCTCCGAGGACATGAGATGCTCCGCGCCGTCGGGCAGTTCCTGAACCGCTTCCTTGTGGCCAACCAGAGCGTTGAATCTGAGTGGCAGCCCGGCTAGCAACGGATCCTTCTGTCCTGCCTCGGTCAATTCGCACGGCACGGCCGAAACCACTTCCGAATACCGCTCCTTCGAAACACGCGCTCCAAGGTGGTGCGCCAGCAGCCCAATGCCATAGCAGCACCCGAGGAAAGGCATGTCCCGCGAAAGGATCTCGGGCATCAATGCCAGAAGCTCCGCTTCCGCACGCGCCTCGACCGGATCGCGCGCAGCCGGATCGTCGCTCACGCAGCCAGGGCCACCACCGACAATGACGGCCGAATAGTCGTCGAGCGAGAATCCCAGCGGCAACGGATCCGCCTCCATCCGGTGCCGGCGAACCTCAGTTTCGTTCAGCCGGCCCTTCTCGATGAACGCGCGGAATTCGCCATCCGACGCTTCGTCCTCCGGGCGCAGTTGAAGAATGAGAACCGGTTTCGAAGTCATTGCGCAACGGGCCGGTTCCGCAGGTTCGGGCCGGCGGGCTTGCGGGCAAGCAAACCACGCTTGGCCTTACTCCGCATCATGCGGCCTCGAGTGCCTGTCGAATGTCGCCGATCAGGTCATCAACATCCTCCAGCCCCATGGACAGGCGCACTAGACCCGGCAAAATTCCCAGTTCGTCCCGCTGCTCGTCGGTCAGTCTCTGATGAGTCGTGGTTGTCGGATGCGTCACGATCGACTTTGCATCTCCCAGGTTGTTCGAGATGATGAAGATCTTGAGCGCGTTCAGGAACCTGAACGCCGCCTCCTGACCTCCCTTGAGCACGAAGGTCGCAACCGTTCCGCCCCTCTTCATTTGCGCCATCGCGGTGTCGTGCTGAGGATGAGACGGCAGCCCCGGGTAGATGACCCTTTCAAGGCGCGCGTGACCTTCGAACGCCTCGGCCACCTTCCCTGCGCTCTCCGCCTGCGCCATGACACGAAGGTCCAGCGTCTCCATGCCCTTCAGCAGCAACCATGCCGTGAACGGGCTCATGGCACCGCCCGTGTGCTTCAGGAAAGGTTCCAACGTCTTTCGGACATAGTCCCTTGTTCCGAGAACGACACCTCCCAGAACCCGCCCCTGCCCGTCGATATGCTTTGTGGCGGAGTAGACAACGATGTCCGCGCCGAGATCGAGCACACGGCTCAGAACAGGAGTCGAGAACACGTTGTCAACAACTACCGTTGCCCCCACGTCATGCGCAATCGCGGCCACCGCCTTGATGTCAATCACTTCGAGCGTTGGGTTGGAGATGCTTTCCAGAAACACGGCCTTGGTGTCCGGCCGCATTGCCGCCTGCCACGCGTCGAGGCTGGTGCCGTCCACGAAGGTGACGTCTACGCCGAAGCGCTGAAGGACCTCCTCCAGGACATAGAGGCATGATCCGAACAATGCGCGCGCCGAGACCACGTGATCTCCCGTCTTCAGCATCGATGCCAGGGACGCATAGACCGCTGCCATTCCCGACGCCGTGGCGAACGCGTCCTCGGCGCCTTCGATCGCGGCAATCCGTTCCTCGAACATCCGCACAGTCGGGTTCCCATAGCGCGAATAGATGAATTCGTCCTCGCCGACCTCCTCGAATCGCTGTGCAGCCTGTTCGGCACTCTCGTATACAAAGCCCTGAGTGAGGAAAATCGGTTCGGCGACCTCCCCGTACTGGCTCCGTCGGATACCCCCGTGCACGAGCGTCGTGCGTCTTTTCCAATCCTCGGTAATGGGGACGCCTCCTATTCAATCCCGGTCCGGACTGCGTGAGCGTCAAGGGCGTTTACGTCCCAGACCTCTTTAGCGGAGTCTTTTTCGTGGCCCGCAATCCGGTGAACAAATCGCCACGTGCCGCATTGCGTACTAGCGCCCGAAAGCGGGGTCAAGTGTGTCGTCGGGTGCGGCGGATGCCTGGACTGCATGTTGCACGAGGCCGGTGGCAATTCGCCGACTGGGCAGGCGGATTCCTTCCAGGGCAAAGGCGATGACGTTCCATTGAACACGTCCCGGAAGCACTCGCGCCGGAACGCCACCGCGCGGACGCGCCTTGCCGCCTTGGGACGCTGATCCACACGCCCAATGTACGTGTCGGTGCAATCCGCGGATCCGACGACGAATGCCTGTCATGCTGCGACATTGTCCGAGACTTGCAACAAGGCACGAATCAAGTTCGACACCGGCCCGTGACGACCCTATGCACCGGCGCGCATGGTTCACCTGATGCAACCTTCCAATCACGGGCGTTCACGCAGGCACGAACAGTGACTTGACTGCGCGTCCTGCCTGTGAAACCGCGCCTGACTTGGGAACCCACGCTACGGATTCTCTTCAGCGGTCACCGACTAGGATGGCGAACCTGCCATCGACGCCACGGCAAGTGGGAGTTCGAGCCGCCCCCCTTGAACTCAACGCAAATTGCGCCACCTTGTGCCGAAGCGCCCAGCCGCCGAGAAAAGGAAACCGCATGCCCGACCCGATAGACCTCCACTACTGGCCGACCCCGAACGGCTGGAAGGTCACCATCGCCCTCGAGGAGATGGATCTGGCCTACACGCTGCATCTAGTCGACATCGGAAGGGGCGACCAGTTCGACCCGGGGTTCCTCAAACTCTCCCCCAACAACCGCATGCCTGCCATCCTGGATCCGGACGGGCCTGATGGCCACCCGATCTCGATCTTCGAATCCGGAGCCATCCTGCAATACCTGGGCCGCAAGACGGGGAAATTCTACGGATCTTCGCTCCGTGACCGGGTCGTCATCGACCAATGGCTGATGTGGCAGATGGGCGGTGTCGGCCCGATGGCAGGCCAGGCGCATCATTTCCTCAAATACGCGCCGCAACGCACGCCTCCCCAAGTCCTTCCCTACGCGCAGGAACGCTACAGGAACGAGGTCGGGAGGCTCTACAGCGTGCTCAACGCCAGGCTGCAGGACAACCAGTTCGTCGCCGGTGACTACTCGATCGCCGACATGGCCATCTGGCCATGGGCGCAAAACTGGGAAGGGCAGGAACAGGCCATCGACGACAAGCCCCACTTTGCACGCTGGCTGGACGAGGTAGGGAGCCGCCCGGCGGTCATCAAGGGGAAGGCGGTCGCGGAGGAAGTGCGCAGCCGTGAGATGTCGCCCGAGGAAAAAGAGGCGTCAGACAAGATTCTCTTTGAGCAAAAGGGGTGACATCCACCGAATCCGCGCCGCTCCCTTGGCCCAGTCATCCCTGGTCGGTGGCACGCGCGACTGTCCTGGCGCCGCGTCCGGACGTGTCTATTGATCCCCGTCCGCCTCTTCCTCGACCAGATAGTGCCGCAAGGTCAGCATCTGGAGCCAGATGAACAGGAACAGCGCGATCGGAAACCCGAATGTCTCAATCTTGACCCAGGCATCCGTGGACATCGTTCGCCAGACGATCTCGTTGGCCAGTGCCAGTCCGGCAAAGAATGCCATCAGACGCCTGGTAAGCTTCATCCAGCCCACGTCCGTCAAGGGCAGGAATTCGGCCATTGCCCAAGCCAGGTAAGACCTGCCTTGCAAGATGCCGATCCCGAGAATTCCCGCGAGAACCCCGTAGACCAAGGTCGTCTTGACCTTGAAGAACCTCTCGTCGTTCAGCCAGACCGTGAGACCGCCGAAGATGATCACCATAACAATGGTGAAGACCTGCATCCGGCTCAGGCGGCCTGTCAGCTTCCAGAGGATCGCCATCGAGACCAGCAGGATTGGCACGAAGAGGCCGGCCGCCACAATGAACCCGGAATACTCCGTGCCTCCGAAGGCGTAGGTGTCATCGCGCATCCACAGATAGGCCGCGAAAAACAGCAGCGGCGGGCCCAGTTCGAGCACCTGCTTGACCGCCGGATTCAGCTTGGTTTCACTCATCTCGTCCCTCTGCGGTGCGGTTCATGCCCAAGGTCTTGCCACCATGAACGACAGCGCTTCGCAAGCGATGCGAATGCGCCCGCCCAAGTTTCACGGCCCTGGCGCTTGAGCTACGCCGCCTGGTGCCTCTCGTCCCAAGGCGCGCCAGCCGATGTCGCGACGGTACATTCCGTCGGGCCAGTCGATCCTGTCGACCAGCGCATAGGCCGCAGCCTTGGCCTCCTGCAAGCTGGCGCCTCGAGCGGTGGCGTTCAGGACCCGGCCGCCGGCCGAGACGAATCCGTGCTCATTCCGCGTAGTTCCAGCGTGAAACACCATCTGGCGAGAATCGCCAACCAAATCCTCAAGGCCGGCAATGGGGCTGCCATTCTCATACGTGCCCGGATAGCCCTTGGCAGCCATGACGACCGTCATCGCATAGTCCTCCGCCCAGTTGACTTTCGCTTCCGAAAGCCTGCCCTCTGCAGCGGCCTGCATGAGATCCAGGGCCTGCGCACCGAGCCGCATCATCAGTGCTTGGCATTCCGGGTCACCGAACCTCACGTTGTACTCGACCAGCCGCGGAGCGCCGTCCTCAATCATGAGGCCCGCGTACAGCACGCCCTGATAAGGCGTGCCGCGCCGAGACATCTCCGCAAGCGTGGGACGGATGATTTCTTCCATCGTGCGGGCAGCGACGGATTCATTCAGCACGGGCGCTGGCGAATACGCGCCCATCCCGCCCGTGTTGGGTCCCGTGTCGCCCTCGCCCACCCGCTTGTGATCCTGTGCCGTGCCGACAGGCAGCGCATCCGTCCCGTCGCAAAGCACGAAGAACGAAGCCTCCTCGCCATCCATGAACTCCTCGATCACTATCTCGGTGCCAGCGGGACCAAACGCGCCTCCAAGCATGTCGTCAACGGCCGCTTCTGCTTCCGCCGCATTCTGGGCAACGATGACTCCCTTGCCGGCCGCCAGCCCGTCCGCCTTCACCACGATTGGAGCGCCCCGCTCACGAATGTGCTCCTTGGCCGGCGTTGGCTCCGAGAATCGAGCCCAGGCTGCCGTGGGCACGCCGGCCGCGTCGCAGACTTCCTTGGTGAACCGCTTCGAGACCTCCAGTTGCGCCGCCTTCCGCGAAGGACCGAAGACCCTGAATCCGGAGGAGCGAAAGTCGTCAGCCACTCCAGCTGCCAAGGGCGCCTCCGGCCCGACGATCACAAGATCAATCGAGTTTGCCTCGGCGCATTCCACCATTCGCGCGCCGTTCTCGATGTCGAGCGAGGCGCATTCGGCAATCGACGCAATCCCCGCATTGCCCGGCGCGACAATAAGCCGGTCACATTTGGGATTCTGCATAACCGCCCAGGCCAGCGCATGCTCGCGTCCGCCGCCGCCTAGAATGAGAATGTTCATCGGCGCACCGCTTCCCCTTCGTCGGATGGCGTTCTAGGGTCCCGGCCAGGGAAGCACAAGGCAAGCGCGGACAGGGGCATGGAGCTATTCGAGGAAGTATCAGGCGACAACACGCCCGAATTCACCGTCAGCGAGATTGCGGGTCGCGTGAAGCGCCTGGTGGAATCTGAACTCGGCTGGGTTCGTGTGCGAGGCGAAGTCGGGCGGGTGGTGCTGGCGCGGTCTGGGCACCTGTATTTCGACCTCAAGGACGACCGTTCCGTGCTCTCGTGCATGACATGGAAGAACCAGGTGCCGACGCTCACCATGATGCCCGAAGAGGGCCTGGAAGTGATCGCCGAGGGCAAGATGACCGCCTCCGGATTCCAGTCGAGATTCAGCCTGAACGCCGAGCGAATCGTCGTTGCCGGCGAAGGCGCACTGATGGCGATGCTTGAAAGGCGCAAGAAGAAACTTGCAGCCGAGGGTCTCTTCGACGAGGCGCACAAGAAGCCTCTGCCGTTTCTGCCGAACGTGGTTGGCGTCATCACGTCGCCGCAGGGGGTCGTGATCCGGGACATCCTGCACAGGCTCCGGGAACGGTTCCCCCGGGAAGTCGTCATCTGGCCCGTTGCCGTGCAGGGTGACGCCTGCGCACCGGAAGTGGCGCGGGCCATTGCCGGATTCAACGCGCTGCCACAAGGCGGATCGCCACCCCGCCCTGACCTATTGATTGTCGCGCGTGGCGGCGGATCGATAGAGGATCTCTGGGGCTTCAATGAAGAGGTGGTGGCACGCGCAGCGGCGGCTTCGGAAATCCCGCTTGTCTCTGCGATCGGCCACGAGACCGACACTACGCTCATAGACTTTGCCGCCGACCGCCGTGCGCCCACTCCGACCGCGGCAGCGGAGATATCTGTACCTGTCCGTTCGGAACTGCTCGCGGACCTGGCCGGAATCGAGGCAAGGCAGTCGCGCAACATGGCACGCGGCATTGACCTGCTGCGCCAGCGAATCTCCGCGCTCGCACGCCATTTGCCTCAACCGGAAGGCCTCCTTGCCGACCCGAGCCAGCGGCTCGACCGTGCAGGCGAAGCCCTGCCCAAGGGGCTCCGCCATCTCGTCGAACGCAGGCGAAGCGGCCTCGTCGGCGCGGCAGCAGGCCTTCGGCCAATGCTCTTCGAATCCAGACTGGGTCGTGAAAGCCAGTCGCTCGAACACCGAACGAACAACCTTGCGAAGGGCCTCAGACACGCCGTCGAACGCAAGAACGAACGCTTGTCTGCGTTGATTGCCCGTCTCCGTGCCCGGCAACCTCGGGAGCGGGTACGACAGGCAAAGAGAGACCTTGACCGGTTCAGCGGGAGGATGACGGCCGCAGTCGGAACAAGGCTGGTACGGCTCGCCGACCGACTTCAGGCTCTGGAACGGTCGCGGTCAAGCCTTGGCTACGAGGCGACGCTGGCACGTGGCTATGCGATCGTTCGAAGCGGCAGGTCCGTGCTGACAAGGGCCGAAGAGGCGCGCCGTGCACGGTCGCTGGAGATCGAATTCCAGGACGGGCGCCTGGCGGTAGGACGCACCAGGGGCGATGCGAGGAAATCAGGCACGACCGGAGCACGGGATACTCGCAACAGGCGATCCTGACCGATCTCATGATCCAGCTTCCATCTTGGACCTTCCGGGATTAGGTCGAGGGCATGGCGTTTTTTGCAAAGCTGAAGGAACGGCTCTTCAGGTCGTCGTCGAAACTTGACGAAGGCCTCGATGCGATCATCGAAGACGGCGGCAACGTCAACGGGGACCCTGGAGCCGCCGCGCAAGAGCCTTTGCAAACGGCATCCGCCGATACTGCGGCACGATCCCGGGCCGTGACCGATGGATTGGGCGGGAAAGGTGCGGACGGCACCGGAACCGTCGATCGAGCGCCGGGTCGCAGCGCCTTTGGGCCCGTGGTCCGACGCACCCTGGATGACGAAATGCTTGAGCAGATCGAGGAACTGCTCATTGCGTCAGACATGGGCGTCGAGACGGCGATGCGTGTCGCAGCCAACATGGCCGAAGGACGAATCGGACGAAAGTTCTCCTCAGGCGAGTTGAAGGAATTGCTGGCCGACGAGATCGCCCGCATCATGGAGACAGTGGCGAGCCCGATGCCCATCTTCCCAAAGCGACCGCAAGTCGTGCTGGTAGCTGGCGTCAACGGTTCGGGCAAGACCACGACAATCGGCAAGCTCGCCTCCCAGTTCCGTGATGCCGACAAGTCCGTCGTGATCGCCGCCTGCGACACCTTCCGGGCGGCCGCAGTCGAGCAACTGCAGATTTGGGGCCAGCGTGCAGGCGTCCCCGTTCTTGCCGCGCAGGAAGGTTCGGATCCGGCGAGCCTGGCATTTGAAGCCATGGCGCGAGCCGAATCGGAGGAAGCGGACATTCTCATGATCGACACGGCGGGCCGGCTCCAGAACCGGAACGACCTGATGGAAGAGCTCGCCAAGATCGTTCGCGTCATCCGAAAAAGGGATCCGGAGGCGCCGCACAACACGCTCCTGGTGCTGGATGCGACGACAGGGCAGAACGCGCTTTCCCAGGTCGAGATATTCCGCGACGTTGCAGATGTCTCCGGTCTTGTCATGACGAAGCTTGACGGAACCGCGAAGGGCGGCGTGCTGGTTGCGCTGGCCGACCGGTTCGGTCTGCCGATCCACGCGATCGGGGTCGGCGAACAGATCGACGACCTTGCACCCTTCAACCCTCGAGAATTCGCGGCGGCCCTAACCGGCCTCGAAGCGTGACGAGGCCGCATATGCAGTTTCGCAAGGCGCCGGACGCAAGGCAAAGCCCGCCTTGATGAGCGAATGGCTGATCTCCATTGAAGGAACGGAAGCCGGCAAGACCGCAGCGCTCGTTCTGGCACTGCAAGCAGCGTTCCTTCATGCCTTGTTCGGCGCCCTTCAGAAGGCACGTTCCGATCCTTGGACCATGCGCGCAGCGATCGATGGCTGCTACGGCTTGATCGCACTGCCTTTCGCGCTCTTTCTCGTTCCCTGGCCCGAACCCGAGCTTTGGCCGCTCTTCGGCGTCGCTTGGGTACTGCACACTGGTTACAAGATCGCCCAGGCCGGCGCCTACACTGCCGGTGCCTATACCGTGGTCTACCCGGTCGTCCGGGGTTCGGGGCCGGCATTCACGGTCGTTGGAGCAGGCATCCTGTTCAACGAGCATTTCACGTCGGTCCAGTGGCTCGGCGTCGCCTGCCTCACACTGGGGATCCTTGGCCTTGCAGCCTACAACCTTCGCCACACCTTGATCGACCGGTCAAGGTTGCCGCTCGCACTAGGCCTTGCGTTGATGACAGGCGGCATCGTTGCGCTCTACACGACTTGGGATGCCTACGTCATCCGCGCAACAGAAAACCCGTTTACGTTCCTTGCGTGGTTCTTCTTGATCGACGGAATCGCCTTTCCGGTTGGGTGCCTGATATGGCGTCGCGGGCAATTGGCCCAACCATTCGCGCCGGTCCTGCGCCTCGGGATGCTTGGGGCGATCGTCGCCTACTTCTCCTTTGGCGGCATCATGTTGGCAACGCGGCTCGACAAGGTCGGCGAGGCCGCGGTACTCAGGGAGACTTCCGTCGTGTTTGCCGCCCTCTTTGGCTGGCTGATGCTTGGAGAAAGAGTGGGACCCCGCCGCCTTGCCTTGATGGTCTTGATCGCGGCGGGCGCAGTGATCGTGGAATTGGGAAACTGACGATCTGGCGTGCGCGGGGTTGCGAAGGCGCATTGGCTCGCATAGATACCGCACACTCGCAAACAGGGCCGCATTCGCCATGGACAACGTCGTTCTCATAGTCCACCTGATTCTCGCTCTCTGCCTCATCGGCGTTGTGCTCCTGCAGCGCTCGGAAGGCGGCGGCCTCGGCCTCGGAGGCGGAGGAGGCGGACTTGTGACGTCACGTGGCGCGGCAACTGCGCTCGGCAAGGTGACCTGGGCTTTCGCGATCGCATTCATAATCACCTCGCTGACGCTGACGATCATTGCCGCCCAGAACTCGGCCAGCGGCTCCGTGCTGGACCGCCTCGGCATTGCGACGCCGCAGACCAGCGTTGAACCGGGCGAGGTTCCGGACGCAGACTCGCTGCTGCCACCCGTTGGCGATGGCGACTCCAGCGGCAGCCTCCTTCCCCGCGCGGACGAGTAGCGAATCCGACAGATCCCTCGATTTCGGAGTTCCGTCCCTTGCCGGGCAGGACTGCGACCAGGACAACGTGGCACCGATCAACTCGTGTTCGGGAAAGGCAAATGCGGTCCGGCCTGCCGTTCCTCGGCGCCTGGACGCTCAGGAATGCGCCCAACACCCTGAATTTGCGCGACTCCTTGAACAGGTGAAGCAGCTTCAGCTGGTTCCGACGGAAGAAGATGCCACAAGACTTCGACCATTTGCTGAATCTTTCTCTAGATATTGCGGGTGACCCACTTGGCAAGCCGCCGCAATTCCTTTAACGGTGTAGCCCCGTGATGCCGCGCAATTCGAAGGACGAATCGGGCGGCAAGAAGCGATCGCGGGGAGTATCCAACAGGATGGCGAGGTTCGTCTTTGTCACCGGTGGCGTTGTGTCGTCGCTTGGAAAGGGGCTTGCGTCCGCCGCGCTGGGGGCATTGCTGCAGGCACGCGGATATTCCGTTCGACTGCGGAAACTCGACCCCTACCTCAACGTGGACCCCGGAACGATGAGTCCGTTCGAGCACGGCGAAGTCTTCGTCACCGACGACGGCGCCGAGACCGACCTTGATCTCGGCCACTACGAGCGGTTCACGGGCGTACATGCCCGGGGCTCCGATTCCGTCTCCTCCGGCCGCATCTATTCCAATGTCCTCGAGAAGGAACGGCGCGGCGACTATCTCGGAAAGACCATTCAGGTGATTCCGCACGTCACCGACGAGATCAAGGACTTCATCAGCATCGGCGATGACGAGACGGATTTCATGCTCTGCGAGATCGGCGGCACCGTCGGCGACATCGAAGGGCTGCCCTTCTTCGAGGCGATTCGCCAGTTCGCACAGGACAGGGATCGCGATGAGTGCATCTTCATGCACCTGACCCTGCTGCCCTTCATCGCCGCGACGGGCGAGTTGAAGACAAAGCCCACGCAACACAGCGTCAAGGAACTCCGTGCGATCGGGCTCCAGCCCGATGTACTTGTCTGCCGCTCGAAGGAGGAAATCCCGGAAAAGGAACGCGCGAAGATCGCCCTGTTCTGCAATGTCCGCCTGGAGGCCGTGATCCCGGCCTACGACCTTGCCTCCATCTACGAGGCGCCGCTTGCCTATCACGAGTTCGGCCTGGACCAAGCGGTCCTCGACGCATTCCGAATCGCGCCGACACCCACGCCCAAGCTGGATCGCTGGCATGACGTGAAGGATCGGCTCGACAATGCGGAGGGTGAAGTCAAGGTCGCGATCGTCGGGAAGTACACGATGCTCGAAGACGCCTACAAGTCCATCGCCGAGGCGCTGACCCATGGTGGCATGGCCAACCGCACGCGCGTGAACGCCAGCTGGATCGATTCGGAAGTGTTCGAAAGCGAGGATCCGGCCCCCCATCTCGAGGGTTTCCATGCAATCCTTGTCCCCGGAGGCTTCGGGGAAAGGGGAACCGAAGGCATGATTCAGGCGACCCGGTACGCGCGCGAGAAGAAGATTCCATATTTCGGGATCTGCCTGGGCATGCAGATGGCGGTCATTGAAGCGGCGCGCAATCTTGCGGGCATAGCCAAAGCGGGTTCCGAGGAATTCGACCACGAGGCCGGCGAGAAGCGATTCGAGCCTGTTGTCTATCACCTGAAGGAATGGGTTCAGGGCAACCATGTTTCAAGGCGCAAGATCAGCGACGACAAGGGCGGCACGATGCGCCTGGGCGCCTACACGGCACTACTCAACGAAGGCTCAAAGGTCGCGGAAATCTACGGAGACACCGCGATCGAGGAGCGCCACAGGCATCGCTACGAAATCGATACAAGATTTCGGGACAGGCTCGAGGGGAAGGGGCTGAGCTTTTCCGGAATGAGTCCGGACGGGCGATTGCCCGAGACCGTCGAGATCGCTGATCATCCATGGTTCGTCTGCGTGCAGTTTCACCCGGAACTTAAGTCAAAGCCGTTCGAGCCGCATCCGCTGTTCGCGGATTTCGTCCGAGCCGCCGTGGAGACAAGCAGGCTCGTGTAGCGGCCATCCGCTGGCTCCGCACCCCTCGCAACCCGCGTCGCCGAGGTATATGCTGGAAACATGTTTGGTGAACTGCTCCGCCGCATGACGGCACCCGAACCCGAAACGCTGTCGGATGACGATTCCAGGATGGCGCTGGCGGCGCTGCTGGTGCGGGTCGCGCGTGCCGACGGGAGCTATGACGATTCCGAGAAGTCCCGCATCAACAGGATTCTGGCCGGGCGATTCGGCCTGACGCCCTTCGAAGTCACGGAAGTCCGAAGGGATGCCGAGACGCTTGAATCGGAAGCTCCGGACACCGTGCGCTTTACCCGCGCCATCAAGGCGGCCGTGCCATACGAGAATCGCGAACAGATCATCGAGTCTCTATGGGAAATCGCTCTCGCGGACGGTTCTCGAGACCACGAGGAAGATGCATTGATGCGCCTCATCGCCCCCATGCTCGGGATCAATGACCGCGACAGCGCCCTTGCCCGCCAGCGCGCCGCGAAGAAGGAATGATCGCAAGCTTCCCGATGTATGACCGGCCGGAGACTGCAGGCGCGCTCGACCGGCTCTGGGCGAACTTCCGGGATGCCTGGCCCGGCGCACCCGCGGAACTGACACGCAACGGGAACCCGTGGGGTCATTGGAGGCATCCTGAACTCCTGCTCTCCCAGACATGCGGCCTGCCATACCGAGCACGCCTGCACGGAACCGTGCGGCTGGTCGGCGCACCGGTGCATGACCTGCCATGCCCGGAAGGTCGCTACTTCAGCACCATCATTGTGCGAGCGGATGACAGCCGGAAAACTTTGGCCGATTTCGCAGGGACGCGTCCCGCGATCAATGATCCGCTGTCCCAGTCGGGATGGGCCGCCCTTGATGCCAAGGCCAGGGAGGACGGGTTCCAATTCTCCGTGCCGGTCATCACCGGTTCTCACGCCGCGAGCGCTCATGCAGTCGCAAATCGCGCTGCCGACATTGCTGCCATTGATGCAGTGTCTTGGAAATACATCAAGGCTTTTGATGGGTTAGACGCAATTCTTAAGGAAATCGACCACACCAGTCCAACGCCAGCCCTGCCTTACATCACGGCCAAGCACCAGGACGCGCAAAAGGTCTTCGACACGCTTAGGAGCGCGATTCAGAATCTGGAAGACGCCGACAAGGGCGTGCTTTGTCTCAAGGAACTCGCCCGAGTGCACGCGAGGGACTACCTTGAATTGCCGATGCCAGCTGCGCTTTCGCGCATGTCGAGCCGCAAACGCACGTCCTGAAATGCGGGTCCGAAATTCCAGCGGTCAGGGATTCCAGATGGAGGCAAATCCTGCATCGGGCGCGACTGATTCGGCAGTGCAAGTTGAACTGTGCAACCTGACAACACCTGTTCACCGATTCCGAGAACATGTGATCGCCGATTCTGGAACCAACCGATCGCCGGTTCCGAAGGCGCGCAATCGCGGGCGCATGTTTCGGCCGGAGGCCGGCGCTGTCGTGCTGCCGAATGGCCGCCCATGGTTCGAGGAAGCGACCGGAAACGCAATGGCCATGTTCGCCCCGAACCGGCCGGAGCCGGGGCCCGGCCCCGAGTGGCGTGGTCAGCCGATCCAGTGGCGGCAATGCCCGGAATCGACATGCACGAAGCTGGAATAGCGGCCGACGCCGCCTAGCCCGATCCTGCGCGCAGCAGCGGCAAGGCGCGAGGGCGGAAGCCCCGCGACGGAGATGTCCGCCGCCATCGCCTTAAGGTGCAGCGAGTTCCTCGCGGCGGCAATTCCCGCGCGGCGCAGCATCTCGTTGGTCTTCGGTGTCCTGAACCCGGAGTGTAGCAGGATCTCGCCCTCGTGGCCCTCCAGGACCGCGAAATGCCGGATGCAGGCCAGGAACCGCAGCAACGCGTGATCTATGGGCATCGAGCGGCCCTCGCGCCAGTCGCGCATGAACCACTCCAGGCGGCGCGCCTCGACCGGGTCAGGCCGGCCCCACCTCTCGAACCGGGAGGACAAGACCTCCCCGGTGGTCGCATGACGCAACCGGAGGAACGGCTTAGGGGCGCGCCCCGGCAGGCCGGCGGCCTTCGCGCATGCGGCCGAGCCGTACAGGACCGCCGCGACGGCGCCCAGGACGAAGGCCCGGCGCCTCATCGCCGGCCTCGGGGACGTGGCCCGTCTTCGGGCTCGTGCCTGACGCGCGGCAACCTTGCCGGCCCCTCCAAGTCGCGGTCCGAGCCCCTCTGTTGGCCGTCCCCGGCCCGCAAGGCCTTGGCGTGGAGAGGTGCGTCGCCCAACTTCCGGGTCTCCCGCTTTCATGCACCGCGGCCAGCGACCGCAGGGACCATCGTAGCAGCCCAATCGTTTCTTTGGCGTGTCTTGTTGAGCGCATTTCATGTCTTTTTCATAAACGTGGAAGCACGCGGCGGCGCTTGTCGACTTGCTGGTGCACCAAAGTCACATCGTCAACGTCCGCGGCGGCGGCTGGTTGCGATTGCCCCGGGATCTGCCAGCCTCGAAAGGGCCGGACCAGAACGCGCGGCATGACGGGCTGTCTCGACGCGCGTTGCGCGCAAGACGCAGGGAGCGAAGCGGCCGGAGACCGCCGCAACGCGGAGCGACATCCTGGAAAGGCGGACATTCCGTCATGCTGGTCTGCTTGGCCGTGGTGTTCAGACCCACGATCATGACACCGCCGAAGATTCGGTGCGTTTGCCATGAAGCGGGTGGACTGCCGATGCGCCAGGCCTGTGGACGAATCGGGAACGGACTGCAGGCCCTGACGGGATCATGACGCGACCGAGAACGATTTCCGGCCGAGCATCGGCCTGCCGGAATTCGTCGAAGGCCGCCTACAGCAATTGCGGCATCCCGGTCAACCGCCCCGCGGCCCGCCCGCACCGCCAAGGATCCGTGCCAACGGCCACCTCCTCTGGCGTCTGACCTTCGCCGGACCCGCGAACACTCGCTCTTGGAGCCTGTGCAATGTCCTTTGGCTCCAAAGTCGGCGGGATGCGCCTCTCAATTGAACTCAGGCCGATCGGGCTTGCTACAAGGCGCCCTCGGCACGCAGCTTCTCGTGCTTGGCCTGATCCCACCACCAGTAGTTGATGCCCCTGTTGTAGCGCGGCTTGATCTCCGGCCGCCCGAACACGTCCCAATAGGCAATCCAGTGCGCCCCCTTGTACCAGTTTGGCACCCAGATCATGCGGTCCCGCAACACCCTGTCGAGCGCCTTGACGCGCACTTCCATCTCGGCACGGGTTCCGGCACCGATGATCTCGTCGATCAAGGCGTCGACTACGGGGTCGGCCAATCCTGTCAAGTTGGCCGTTCCCGGAGTATTGGCGCTCTCGCTCGAAAACAGGATTTTCAATTCAAGCGACGGGCTGAGCGGCAAGATGTAACGGGCGACGTAGATGTCGTACTCGAAGTCTTCCTGTCTCTGTTCCAGTTCTGCACTGTCGATCAGCTCGAAGCTCGCATCGATGCCAAGAAGCTTCAGGTTCTCCGCGAAGGGCAGGACAATGCGCTCGAAGGCTGGCCCGTCATCAATGAACTCGATGCTCAACACGTCGCCATCGGCGTTGCGTCGCAGACCGTCATCGCCGATTGTCCACCCGGCCTCTTCAAGAAGGGCGTTTGCCGCTCGGACAAGCCTGCGATCCGTCTTGCTCGTTGTACTGACAGGGGGCACAAAGGCCGGCTCTGTGAAGACGGTCTCCGGCAGCTGGTCGCGGTAGGGATCAAGCACGGCGAGCTCCTCCCCCTCCAGCATGCCTTCCGCCTGCATCGGCGCATTTTCCCAGAAGCTGTCGGTCCGAGCATAGGATCCGTAGAACAGGGTTTCGTTCGACCATTCGAAGTTGAACATCATCCCGATGGCCTCGCGCACTCTCCGGTCCTGGAACTTGGGAAGCCGCATGTTGAACCAGAATCCCTGCGCGCCGGAGGGGCGGTCATCATCAAGTACCTCTCGCTTCACCCAGCCCTTCTCCAGCGCCGGAAAGTCATAGGCCGTCGCCCAAAGGGCCGAGAAGAACTCTTCGTGAAGCAGGTAGACGCCTGCCTTCAGCGCCTCGAACGCTGCAGTGCTGTCGGCAAAGTACTCGTAACGATAGCAGTCGAAGTTGTACGCGCCCACGTTCGCGGGCAGTTCGGCGGCCCAATAGCCGGGATTGCGACAATAGACGATCTGGCGACCTGCATCGACCTTGTCGACAAGGTAGGGTCCCGAGCCAAGGGGCGGCTCCAGCGTCGACCGCGTGAAATCCACGGTCTGATAGTAGTGTTCCGGCAGCACCGGCACTTGGCCGACCTCGGAAATCAGGTCCCGCGTGGCGACACCCTCCGCGAACTCGACCCGAACCTCGTGTTCGGAAAGTGCCTCGACGCTGGTCACGTCCTCCAGCGCGATCCTGTAGTTGGGGCTGCCATCTGTCTTCAGCGTGGTGATCGTCCAGACGACGTCCGATGCCGTCACAGGCTCTCCGTCAGCGAAGACCGCGTGGTCACGCAAGGTGAATACGACCCAGGACCGGTCCTCGGGGTATTCCAGCCTTTCGGCAAGCAGACCGTAGACCGCATCGGCCTCGTCATAGGCGCGCACCAGGAGCGTATCATAGATCAGTCCGAGGCCCTGCGCCGGTTCGCCGGCGAGGATGAACTGGTTCAGGCTGTCGAAGGTCTGGCTTGCCAGGAAGCCCCGAAAGCTCATCGTGCCCCCTTTGGGAGCATCCGGGTTCACGTAGTCGAAATGCGGGAAGTCCGGTGGGTACTTGAGTTCGCCGAAGGCCGAAATGCCATGGCTCGTTGTCGTGTCCTGGTGGCCTTCGGCAAATGCTGCGCCCGTCAGGCCGAGAATCATGCAGAATGTGGCTGCCCGCATTGAAAGCTCCCTTGCGAATCGGTCCTGCGGCCGGCCTGCCCGCCTTGCGTTGGCCGCATCCGAATGTCGACTGCGCCCGGCACGTCGGCCACTTGTGCAATTCAATACATGCGGATTAGCTTCGCGACAATGACCCGCTTGTTCACAGACAGTAACCGTCCCGTTCACCTTGGCCCCTATCCGCTGGAACGTCTTCGCCGATCCAGGACGGCGGATGTAGCGGGCCTGCCTCGTCCCGAGCCACTGGCCTTCCGCAGACCCGAAACCCCGGAGTGCATCGTGAATGCAATGGCGGAGTATCAGGCAATGATGGACGCGATCAGGGACGGCCTCGTCAACAAGGCCGTTGCCGAGTGCCCGGACGACCCGACGGAAAGGGCTCGCCACCTCAAGTCCTTCGGGTACTTCGCGGATTCCGCCATGGTCGGCATCTGCCGCCTGCCCGATGACGCACTTCTGGAAGAGCCATGGAGGAATCCTGACATTGACCGGTTGGCCAATGACCTGAAGACACGCCAGACAAAGACGCTCGCGAGCGGCATCGACACGATCATGGCAGACCTGAAGGAGTCGATGGAAGCGCCCCCGTCCACCATTGCCGGTCACACCCATGCAGTGGTCTTCCTCAATGCACGGCCGCGACCGATCAGGGACGGTGAACCGGGCACGGAGTGGCTTGAGGGAGCCGAAGACCATGCCGCATGCCTTCGAGCATCGGAAACCGCGGTCGTTCTGGCAAACTACATTCGCCTTCTCGGCCATGACGCAAAGGCGCACAGCGCGACCTCTTCGGACGTCGACATGAACAGGCTGGCCGTCGAAGCCGGACTTGCAATTGCAAGACAAGGCGTTTTGCGCAATCCGTTCCTCGGTGACAGATTCGGCCTCGCTGCGCTGACCACAACCTTCGAGATGACGCCTGACCTGCCGCTCGCGACGAAGCAGCCCCTGATCGGCACGCGCGGCCCCGCCTGGTGGTCGGGCTACCGAACCTCGAAGAACGCGTTCAACAAGGATCCCTTCAGGCGGCGCAACTATGTCGACGGCCCGCACCCGTTCGAAACCCTGAAACGCGTGGACAACCCGACGACGTTCATCGACGAGCCGCGTGTGCCCCGCGTTCCGAAACGGACAGACATGTTTGCGCGTGCGCAGTTCGGCGACATGGGGAAGGCGGTTCAGGACGGTGCGAGGAACGGGCACTACGCCCGGAAAGCGCCGACGGCAGCGGCGCAGAGGCGCATGCTCGGGGCCTTCGTGCTCTTGCAGGACGGCGCGCCCGATGCCGGCCACCGCCACTCGGACCCGACGCGCAACGCCGCGAACGTGAAGGCGGCAAGCTACTTTCTGGGAATTGATGCGGTCGGGATCAGCCGCTGCCCCGACTGGACATGGTACAGCCACGATGCGACCGGCGCACCCATCGACCCGCCCCACGATCAGGCGATCAGCATGATCATCGACCAGGGCTACGAGACGATGGAAGGGGCCAGCGGAGACGACTGGATCAGCGTCGCGCAATCCATGCGAGCCTATCTCAGGTTTTCCCTTCTGGGAGGCGTCATTGCAAAGCACATCAGGAGCCTTGGCTACAGGGCGAAGGCACATACGGTCCTTGATGGGGAGGTCGTCCAGCCACCACTCCTGCTGCTGTCGGGCCTTGGCGAGGTGAGCCGCATCGGGGAAGTGATCCTGAATCCCTTCCTCGGCCCCCGCCTGAAGTCCGGCGTCGTGACCACGGACATGCCGCTTTCCCATGACAAGCCCATTGACTTCGGTCTCCAGGCATTTTGCGAGGCCTGCAACAAGTGCGCGCGGGAATGCCCGTCAGGTGCGATCACGGCGGGTCCAAAGTTGATGTTCAACGGGTACGAGATCTGGAAGTCCGACAGCCAGAAATGTGCAACTTACCGCATCACGACTCCCGGCGGCGCCATGTGCGGCAGGTGCATGAAGACCTGCCCGTGGAACCTTGAAGGGCTGTTTGCCGAGAAGCCCTTTCGCTGGGCAGCCATGAACGTGCCGGCGCTGGCCCCCGCCCTTGCACGCCTCGACGACCGGCTGGGCAACGGCGGTCTCAACCCGATCAAGAAATGGTGGTGGGATATCGGGATCGAGGAAGACGGCGGCTACCGTCCGGCACGCGAGGCGGTAAACTCCCGCGACCTGCAGCGAGAGCTTGACCTGCAATACGAGGACCAGACGCTGGCCGTCTATCCGGCACATCTCACGCCGCCGCCCTGGCCCTACCCCTTCCCGATGGACCGCGAAGCGGGAATCGAGGCCTACGAGGCCATGCTGACGCCCGAGGCATACAAGGCGCGTCTCGAACGCGGTGACACCGAGGGGCTTGCACACGAAGTTCTTGACCATGCGGACAGTCCGGTCCTGAAGATGGTCGTGTCGAAGGTCGATGCGCGCGGCGGTGACATAACGATCTACGAGTGCCGCGACCCCGATGGCCGCGACCTGCCGGAATGGACGGCTGGCGCGCACCTGGACATCGTCGTGGCGCCGGAGTTTCTTCGGCAATATTCGATGTCCGGCAACCCGCAGGACCGTTCAGCCTATCAGATCGGTGTCCTGCGGGAAGCCGACGGGCGCGGCGGCTCGAAGCTGTTGCATCGGATATTCACGGAAGGCCGCCGGGTCTTCCTGTCGAAGCCGATCAATCACTTCCCTCTTGACGAAAGCGCCAAACGGACGCTTCTCATGGGCGGCGGCATCGGGGTCACGCCAATGGTGGCCATGGGACATCGTTTGCACGAGATCGGTCGCGACTTCGCGCTACATTACTCGGTGCCGTCGCGCGACAAGGCCGCCTATCTCGATGATCTCCTTGCCGCGCCCTGGGCCGAGCATGTCACGCTGCACGTCTCCGACGAAGGCAGCCGGGCGGACTTGAACTGCGTTCTCGGACCGTACTCGGATGGAGCCCACGTCTACACGTGCGGTCCGGATCGCTACATGTCCGCCGTCATCGAAGCCGCCGACCGGCAGGGCTTCCCGGAAGAGGCGCGCCATCTCGAGTATTTCTCGGTTCCCGAGCTTCCAGAATACGAGAATCACCCGTTCACGCTGAAGCTCGCCCGATCCGGGATCACGCTTGAAGTGCCCGCCGACAGAAGCGCTACCGATGTCCTGGCCGAACGCGGCATTTCCATTGACGTGAAGTGTTCGGACGGGCTTTGCGGCGTCTGCAAGCGCGGCCTGGTCGCAGGCGAGGTCGAGCATCGCGACTTCGTGCTCTCGGCTGCGCAGCGCAAGGCCTCCATCATTCTCTGCCAGTCTCGCGCCGCCGAGCCGGACGGCGCCATAGAGGTCGACATCTGAAGCAATGTGAGCTCCTGGATGACGCGAGCCGGAAAATCCGCACGTTGACCTGCGGATTCTCTGGGTCGAACTGGATTCGAAACCCTGAGGAAAGCGGACCCGATCAATCTGCCCTCGGCAGAGTTGCCAGTGCCGCGCAGTCACATGCGGTCAACCGACCAGTTCGAGCCCGGAGAAGAAGTACGCGATCTCGACAGCGGCTGTTTCGGGCGCATCCGAACCATGCACCGAGTTCTCGCCCACGCTCTCGGCAAATCTCGCGCGTATCGTGCCGGGGTCGGCATCAGCCGGGTTGGTCGCTCCCATGACATCGCGGTTCCTCGCGATGGCATTCTCGCCTTCGAGCACTTGCACCACGACCGGGTCCGAAGCCATGAACCCGCAGAGCTCGTCATAGAATGGCCTCTCGGCATGCACTTCGTAGAACTTGCCTGCCTGCGCCTTGGTGAGGTGGATGCGCTTCTGAGCGATGATGCGCAGCCCGGCTTCCTCGAACATCGCGTTGATCTTGCCAGTCAGGTTTCGCGTGGTCGCATCGGGCTTGATGATGGACAATGTGCGTTCGATCGCCATATGGAATCCTCGTCATTCAGTTGTGCAGGGCATCACGCATCCCCGCAGAATTCGCGGGTCGCTAGCATGGAAGCCCATCGAAGAAAAGTCGCTGCGGGCGGCTTTGGCATCTTCGAAGCCTATGCCGGCGGCACTCGCAGTCCGCAGGGGCGCGTCATCAAGACCATGATCTTGCGGATGGCGAGACCGCGGCGCCGCAGATGCTGCAGAGCGCGTTCGCGCCATTGCGAAGCTACACCTCCGGCTCTCGCTTGGGCGTGAGGCACATCAGGCCGAAGCACAGCGCCGTCAGCAGAAATGCCAGGAGGAACGGCGCCCCGGGCAGGTAGAACAGCGAACCGTCCTTGACAAATTCACGGAAGATCAGGGTCATGATTAGCGGTGAAATGATCATTGCCAGGGAAACGACGCCTGTCAGCACACCCTGTAACTCCCCCTGCTGATTGTCCAACGCAGTTCTGGACATGATTCCCTGCAACGCCGGAAGGGCAACTGCGCCCAGCGAGCCGAGAGGAATCAGGACAAAGACCTGCCAGGTTTCAGTGATGATCCCATAACCGAAGAAACCGACCATTTCGAACCCTAACCCGAACAAGACAGCCTGTCGCTCGCTCATGAACTTGAGGACAACACGAATCAGCCAGCCCTGAACGAATGCTATCGCCACGCCGTAGGCCGCCAGGGTGACTCCGATCATCCATGGCTCCCAGCCAAAGCGCTCCAGCGTATAGAAGGACCAGATCGCGGGATAGACGGTGAATGCAACCTGAAAGAAGAACATGATTGCCAGGAGAAGCTTCAGACCGGGCAGCTGGCCAATGTGGATGAGGCCGCCAAGCGGATTTGCCCGCTTCCAGTCGAATGGCCGCCTGATTTCGTCGGTCACGGTTTCCGGCAGGACAAACCAGCCGAACACCATGTTGCCAAGCGAAAATGCGGCGGCTGCATAAAAGGGTGCCCGGGTTCCAAATTCGGCAAATGCCGCACCGAACAGCGGCCCCAGCACGAAGCCAATTCCGAATGCGGCGCCGATCAGGCCAAAGTTCTGCGCCTTTTCGTCAGGCTCGGATATGTCGGCGACATATGCAGCGACGGTCGGCTGCGTTGAAGCTGTCAATCCCCCGATGACTCTGCCCACGAGCAGCAGCCAGATGGTGTGGGCGACACCCATCACAAGGTAGTCTATTCCCATGAAGAACAGCGAAATCAGCAGTACCGGTCGCCTGCCATAGCGGTCAGACAGGTTTCCAATGGTTGGGCCGAACAGCAGTTGCATGACCGCAAACACCGAAGCGAGAATCCCGCCCCAGACTGCGGCGGAGCCGAGAGTGCCACCTCCCACCTCCAGGATGAGATCGGGCATGACAGGAATGATGATGCCGATGCCGATTGCATCTATGGCAACCGTTGCCAGCACGAAGAGCATTGGCAACTTGCCCCTGCAGGACCGGTTGGTCATGGGGCGTCCAGTCCGAACATCATCGGCATGGCTCGTGCTGGATGACCATTCAGCAAGTCCTGCTCAGCGGCTTCCCGGCTCGACCTGCATGTCCAGATGCAGGCGGTCACCGGTATGCTCATGACTTGGGGCGAACTGCTCGTTGAACCCGATGCCGGATCCGCAGCCGATGGGCAGGCTTGCACACCCCTCTTCCAATTCAATCGTGTGACCGATCAACTCGAGATGAATGGCTCCTCCTGCCATGTTCGATTCAGGGATCAGCGGTCTGCGTGGAAATGCAACCAATTGAACTTTCGCGACCCCCTCCTTCGGCTCGCCCCATCGCCGGTTGCAGGACTTCCGTCCTGCCTCAACGTTGCAATTGGGCAGAGGCACCTCCTTGGTGATCAACGGCTTCCCCAGCTCCCTGCAAACAGCCGCATTCATGCCAATTCCCATGTTGAGTCACCCGAAGGCGGCAGCGGAAGGCAGTTTTGCCAGATAGTTGAACATTACAACACCAAAGTCGCGGTACGCTCGAACATGACGGATCCTGGGCAATTCAGAAGAACAGGCGCCCTGCGCGACTTGATCGGCTGCGACCCAGCGCTCCGCGTTCGCGACGCCATCGGACAGAGAAGGCGGGAATGGAACAGCCGGGACCGCCAACACGACTGCCGGACGTTGCAAGGCCCGAATTCGGGATCGATCGCGGCCCAAATCGAGGACTCTACAATGTCCTGTTAGCGAGTCTTCGCTCTCTGGAGTCGGCACCATCGCTCCGCTTCGCCATCTCGACTGCGAACGCGACACTGCATCGTTGAAGCGGATCGCGGCTGGCTCAAACCGCCGCGACGGTTGAGCATGCTCAGGCGCTGCGCGGCTTCCAGTTGCGCTTGAGAAGAAACTGGTTCTTGAAGTTCTTCAGCCCCAGCATCACCTCGGCGTCCACTATGTCCTCCACGCCGTGAATGTGGTCTTCCAGGAAACCTGCGAGGTCGTCCGGATCGTCGCAGATCAGTTCGACCAGCAGGTCAAATCGCCCCGTAACCCACAATATGTACACGACGCTGGGCAACTCGCCCAGCCGATCTGCCACGGCTTGCGGAGTGATGCCCGGGGCCACCTTGAGGCAGATCATCGCATCTGCCTTGTAGTCGGACGCGGACGGGTCCGCGATGGCCACGATCCGCAGCAGCCCGGCATCCTTCATGCCGTTCACCCGGTTCCGGACAGTTCCTTCCGAGACCTGAAGCTTGAGCGCGATTTCGGAATACGGCATCCGCCCGTCATCCTCCAGCATCCGGATGATCTCGCTGTTCAGGCGCCCTTCAACCGAATGGGTGCTTCTCCTTCGAGTTGTCCGTTTGGGCCCTGGCATGTCCGGCATGTCTGTTGCAAATCTCCGAATTTGTCACACAATGCCAGTCTTATTCCAGAATCAGGAGGTGTTGAACACACTGGCCCGAACGGGGCACGACGAATTGAATGGGGATTACATACCTAAGTGACCATCGACCAGAAAGATGTTGCTGTTTCGTTCTGGGCTGGCTAAGGTGCGTGGGTGGGCGCTGGATGCGCCCAATCCCCAAACGCCTTGCAGGAAGCGAACACGTGGCCCTGACAAAGACGCACAGGCAGGTCGTCTACCGCCTCCTTCCCCAGACGCGGAGCAACTGGCAGTGGCTTGAGACCACGCTCGAAGCCCAGCGGCAACTCTACAACGCGGCACTTGAGGAACGGATCGACTTCTACCGCAAGACGGGGAAGTCACGGACCTGCTTCGACCAGTGCAAGGCGCTCACCGCGTGCAGGCGCGAGCTGCCTGAAATGGCCGAATGCCCGATCGCCATCCAGCGCGGGACGCTCAAGCGGCTCGATGAATCCTTCAAGGGCTTCCTCAGCCGCCTGAAGAGCGGCGGGAAGGCGGGCTTCCCGAAGTTCAAGGGCAAGGCGTTCTTCGACAGCATCGCCATCGTCTCCGGCGTCAAGGTGCGCGACGGAACGCTCCACATCCCCGGCTTCGGTCCCATGGCCATACGCCGCAAGGGCGGCAACCCGCATCCCGACGGCAGGCCCGTCTCCGCCGTGCTCAAGCGTGTCGGCGGCAAGTGGACCGCCGTCGTCTGCTACGCCGTGGAGATCGAGGAGCCTGCCGACAACGGACACGTGCTCGGCCTCGACAGGAACTGCGGACAGGTCGCCGACAGCGACGGGGAACTCCACGCCATGCCGGACATGTCCAGGCTCGAAGCCAGGGCCGGGCGCCTCCAACGGAAACTGTCCAGGCAGCAGAAGCGGTCGAAGCGGCGCGAAAGGACCAGGAGGCATTTGGCGAAGGCTCGCCGCAAGATCGCGAACAGGCGCAAGGATTGGCATCACCATGTGAGTCGCCGCCTGGCGGCGAAGGCAGGCACGGTCGCCGTCGAGAGCCTGAACGTGAAGGCCATGACGAGATCCGCCAAGGGGACCATGGAGAAGCCGGGCGCGAGCGTGCCGCAGAAGGCGGGCCTGAACCGCGTCATCCTGAACACCGGCCGGGCGGCGCTGAAGGCCATGCTGGAATGCAAGGCGGCGAGCGTCATCGCGGTTCCGGCGAGGAACACGTCAAGGACATGCCACGAGTGCGGGGCGGCGGAAGCCGCCAGCCGCAGGACTCGGTACGACTTCACCTGCGTGCACTGCGGGCACGCGGCACATGCCGACATCAACGCGGCAAGGAACATCCGGTGCGTGGCGCGTGGCCGCGTCCCGGAGCACGAGGCGTCCGGGATTGGCGCATCTGCACGGCGAGGGGCGTTCGGGTTGCCGACCTCATCGACCCGTGAAATCAGTGCGAGAGCGGCCTGATGGTCAATTACGTATATAATTCCCAATTGAATTCGATGTCCCGACCGGTGCCTTCGCACGGAAATGCAAGGAATCGTTGCGCACAGGCGCCAGGGCCAACGGGACGATGACCTGTACGGCATCCTCTGTCCGCCCACACTTTCAGTCCCCGAGCAGCTCACGAATCCCTGCATCGAGCGCTGCGGCGAATCCGGCGTCGTTGCCCGGATTGGCGGCGCAATGGCCCCAAGGCGAGTCAAAAGGTCGGAACTGTGCGTTCGACATGTGCTGCGCCTCGATCTCGTTGTCCTCGGGAGGAAAGTAGAGATCCTGCGTGCATGGCATCAGAATGGCGCGCGCCGAGATCGCACCAAGAGCGGCCTTGAAGTCGCCTTTGTAGAGCGGTCCGGCCGAGATGTCCCCGGCTTGCCATGTTGCCAGCTTTGCCAGAAGGTCGTTGGCATCCCAGCCTTCGGCATGATCGAGCTCCCAATCGACCAGAAGTTCCTCGACGGTCTCGAATCCCAGCTCGCGATAGAGGCCCTCTCGATAGAACGTCTGCGAAAAGGCCCAGCCGGCATAGACGCGACCAAAGGCCTTCAGCCCGGCAACCGGTGCACTGTCGTAGTCGCCTCCATTCCAGGCCTGGTCGGCGCAAAGCGCCGCCTTGACTCCTTCGAGAAAGACGAAGTTGTGCGACGAGGTCTTTGCAGAGGCACAGAACGGAAGGATCGCCTCGACCATGTCCGGGTATTGCGCCGCCCACTGATAGGACTGGCATCCGGCCATCGACCAGCCTGCGACAAGGGCAATCCTTTCGATTCCGAGTTGATCATGAATCAGCCGGTGCTGTGCGGCAATGTTGTCCCACATCTGCACCAAGGGAAAGCGCGGCCCGTCCTGAGGAGCGGGCGTGTTCGACGGTGACGATGAACGGCCATTGCCGAACAGGTTCGGGGTGACGATGAAATGGCGCGCAGGGTCAATGGCGCGCCCTGGCCCGAAGAAGCCCTCATTTCGGGTGTCGGTGCCCGTGTAGAATGTCGGCAAGACGATCAGGTTGTCGCGTGCGGGCGAGATCTTGCCGTAGCACCGGTAGGCCAGCTTGGCATCCTTCAGGACTTCACCGGACAGAAGCGGAAAGTCCCCAAGTTCAAGAATCTGATGGTCCGGCATTGCCGCCCTCCTCCACCTGGACAGATTCCCTGTATCCGGCTTGCACGGGGCAACCCGACAGCCGGGATCTCAATAGAGCCGCAGGTATTCCTTGACTTCCCAGTCAGTGACCGACTGGTGATAGCGTTCCCATTCATCAGCCTTGTATTCGAGGTAGGACTTGAGCATGACCTTGCCTAGGACGTGTTCGGCCGTCTTGTCTTGCCGCAGAGCCTCCATTGCATGGAACAGGGTGCGCGGCAGGCGCCGGACTCCCAGGTCAGCCAGCTCGGCCTCGGTCTTCGCGTAGAGATCGAAGTCGGTCGGATTGCCGGGATCGGTCTTGTTCTCGATCCCTTGCACCATGCAGGCCAGGTGCATCGCCATCGCCAGATAGACGTTCATCGTCATGTCGCAGGCCCGGTTTTCAATGCAGAATCGGTTCTGCGGAAGCCGGAGCTGTGCCGATCGGTTGTTGAAGCCGTAGGCGATGTTGGTTGGGGCCCAGGTCACGGTGCCGCCCTCGAATCCGCCGACACGAGGGACCAGGCCGTTATAGGAGTTCACTGTCGGGCATGTGATCGCGGTGATCGCCTCCGCGTGCTGCAACACCCCGCCCACGGCCCAGCGACACTCGTCGCTCCAGTCGCCACCCACGGTCTTGAAAATGTTCTCACCCGGCCGGCTTTCATGACTGATCGAGACGTTGATGTGCGCGCCCGACCGCCAATCGCCCAAGGTAGGCTTCGGCATGAATGTCACGAACAGGCCATGTGTCTTGGCCACCTCCTTGAGCAGGATGCGCAGAAACACGAAGCGGTCAGACATTTCCAGCATGTTGGTATAGTGAAAATCCAGTTCGAACTGCGAATAGCCACCCTCGCAGACGACGTCATGCAGGTTCCAGCCGAGCCTCTCGAGGTGGTCTATCATGTCCTTGAGGAAGGGCATCGAATCGATCGAGTATTCGATGTCATAGCCGAATGCCTGCCGACGCGGGCGTACGCCGGCTGCAGGGTCGTCGTCAAAGGCCTTGACCGGCAGGCCGTTCTCGTCGTGCTTCATGACGATGAACTCCGGTTCCACTCCGGCGTGGGTGCGATAGCCCTTCAGGGCCGCCTCCTGCATCGTGCGTCTCAACGCCTGGCGTGGGCAGACATTGTAGGGTGCATCCTCCCAGTAGAGATCGGAAATGATGATCGCCATCGACCTGTCCCACGGACAGACGTAAACGGCGTCGAGATCCGGAACCACCACCTGGTCGCTGTCGGCGGGAGTGAGTTCGGGCACGTAAGAGACCGAGTGCACGGCAAATTGAGGCCCCTTGCCAAGGCACAGTTCTTCGAATTCGCGCATCGGCACCGGTTTCGTCTTGGGGATGCCATGCATGTCGATCCACGCGCCCATCACGTATTTGACGCCTGCGTCCTCCAGACGCTTCCTGACCTCGGGAATTCTCGGCCGGTTCCGCTCGACCGCGTCACGAAAACTCTCGTAGTATATTCTGTCGTTCACATTTGCCTCGGGCATTTGACTTCTCCTGTACATGTCTCGTCGCTCACGCCGTCAAGTTCGGGTCGCAGCGGCGCTGGAATCTTGAAGGTCCGGACCGCCGGTCGCCAAAATCCGGCCGCCTGATCCGCTCTGCCGGGTTCCGCAATTGCCGGTGCCTCTGCAAGGTCCAGGATCAGCAGCATGGATGCCCTGCATTCCGGGCTTGCGAAAAGGGTGTTTCCGGTCGTGACTCCAGGCGGATTTGAGGATGCCGCCGGTCTCGCCCGCCTCGTGCCGATTGCAGTACACCGATGGGGCTGGTCCGGCGGATACGGCAAGCATCGTCGAAGTCACTGATGCATTTCATGTCATCGTGAACCATGCAGAACTTGACTTCCTGGAATTCCACGAACCCGCCGCAGGCCGCTTCACGGGACATGATGAGGTCCATGATGGTCCCGATGCGACCATGCATCGCCTTGCCGACCGGCAAGTCCACGGAATTTCGGACGCAGGTGCAGCTCGGATCCAGCGCCCTCCTGAACTCACAGATCTTGACGGGTTCATGCTGCATTGACCTGTCGTGCATCGGTCAGGCTCCATCCTTGGCCATGTGTTTCAGGATGGATTCGTTGAGTTCAACCTTGTAGCCATCCGGGTCCTCACAAAACGCAATCACGCGCGTGCCGCCCTTCATCGGTCCGGGCGGGCGGGTGATGTTGACACCCGCAGCGGCCAGTTCTTCGCACGCCTTGTAGACATCCGGGGTTTCGATGCAGATGTGGCCCCAGCCATCGCCCTTTTCGTATGGCTCCTCCTGCTCCCAGTTCGCTGTCAATTCCAGTGTCGGGAACTCCGCCTCGGGGCCGTAGCCGATGAAAGTGTTGGTGAACTTGCCCTCGGGATAGTCAGTGCGGCGCAAGACCGTCATGCCAAGAATGCCGCAATAGAATTGCAGCGACTTGTCCATGTCCATCACGCGCATCATCGTGTGCGCCAGACGGAATCCGCGTGAGATTTCGGGGAGGTCGGTCATAAGGAGATTCCTTTGGTCAATTGCTGCTGCGGCCGATCAGGTCACGAGCCACGAGAGACTGAAAGGCATGGACGCTGTCTTCCCAGACCGGGGACAAGACACCCCCGGTATCGGAAACCTCTGATGCCCGGCCCACCTGCAATCGTTCGACCATTGCATGGTCTTCCTTGTGAACATCCCACCAGAGCCGCTTCAAGTCCTCGATCTCGCTTGCGCTCAACTGCTCGCCACCTGTCGTGTACAGCCCGCGCTTCTGCTTCATCGTGCCAGGGCCGGTCGGGATGTTGAGATATGCCCCCAACTGATCCGGAAAGTACCGGCCGAGGATAAAGTTCGGATAGAGCGCCAGGTATCGCGAGCTGACGGCCAGGCTGCCCGAGGTGCCGGCCTCTTCCTCCAGGTCCACGGCACTGCCCATGCAGTTGCCGTCAATGATCGTGTAGTGATCGGCCAAAGGCTGGTCGGTGGTCGAACTGTGAACGAACTGCACGTGATACGGTTCGATGAAATTCTCCATGATGAACTTCCAGTTCGTCGAGATCTCGCCGAAGTCCAATGTGCCGATGCAATCGACATTCCCCCAGTCGATCCCCCCGAGCCGCTTGATCAGCGACCCGGCATAGTCCTCGAAGTGCGGTGCCTCACCGCTGACATTGACGAAGATCCAGTCCTGCCAGACATGGGTTCGCACGGAAACCAGGCCGTTGCGCGACTTTTCGAAACCCTTGGCTTCATGCCGCCCGGTACCGCCAAAATGCGGCGAGGCCCTCAGCGTTCCATTCAGGTCGTACGCCCAGGCATGGTAGGGACAACGGATGAGCTTTCCGACATTTCCTGGCTTGTCGACAAGTGTCAGACACCGGTGGCGGCAGACGTTGTGGAAGGCCTTGATCTCGCCCTCGCCATTGCGCACCATGAGCAACGGCCGCCCTGCCACGGTCACGGGCACGGCATCACCGGCTTCCTTCAGCTCATGTGCGAATCCGATACAGACCCAATTCCGGGCAAGGACGGACTGGCACTCGGCATTCCAGAATTCCACGTCCCTGTAGGCTGCCGCCGGAAGCCCGCGCTTGGGCTCCATGTCTTCGAGGAATGGCTGCAGCAGGGTTCGCATTTCGCTCGTCATTCTTCTGACCGTCTGCGCGCTTGAGGTTTGACCTCGATCGTTTGTCCAATCGGCAATGGGTGTCTTGCTTGCCCGCAGTGAACTTCGAGATTGGCACGCTGTCCAGAGTTCTTGTCTTTTTCGCAGACTTTTTTTCACGAAATCGTAGCGGTTTGATTAATTCTTGATCAAAATTTGAACATTTCGCAGCCGGGACGCTGCAAACGATCCGATCTCGTCTGCCTGATGCGGCCGGCCGTTCGCATCCGCACGAATCAAGCGACTGACCCGACGACGGGACCGCCTGCAATCCGGGCGAAGGCGTGCCGGGAGAAACGGGTGCAAGAGCGTGAACGGCGCGACTGCAGCACTCGGGTGACCGGCCCCGCCCGGCAAAGTGCTTCCTGAGTGACCGTCCTCTGGCACGACCCTGTCGGTCAGTGGGCGGCGCACAGGCCGTCTCCAGCACCTTCCTCGCTTGAATTGCCGACAACTGCGCAGTTGGTGCAGCCAAAACCACGGATGCACGCGGCCAGCGCAGGACGCGGCGGGGATGCCTGAAGCCCGGGACGCATGGGGGCTGGAACCAGGCAGCGCAGGTCTCTTCGTCCCGTCTGCCGACGCTCAAGGAAATCAGCGGAATTGCGGCCCGGGCCGGCCCTGACAGGGGTCTCCCCTAGAATCCACCCTTTCCTGGGTACCAATCCGTTCCTGCCAAGGGCACCTTGGCCATTGCTGCAGCTTCCATGGTAAGGGCACAGAGATCCTCGGCCTCGAAATTGCGCAACCGATTGTGGCCACAGGCCCGAGCGATCGTTTGCGCCTCAAGCGTCATGACCTTGAGATAGTTGCGAAGCCGCCGCCCGGCCTCCACCGGGTCCAGTCTGGCAGCCAGGTCCGGATCCTGTGTGGTAATGCCCGCCGGGTCCAGCCCTTCATGCCAGTCGTCGTAGGCACCCGAGGTGGAACCCAGCTCCTGGTATTCTGACTCCCACTTGGGGTCATTGTCCCCCATTGCGATGAGTGCCGCCGTGCCGATGGCGACAGCGTCCGCACCGAGTGCCAGTGCCTTTGCCACGTCCGCCCCGCTCCGGATTCCGCCCGATATCACCAGTTGCACCTCGCGATGCACGTCCAGGTCCTGAAGCGCGTGCACGGCAGGACGGATGCAGGACAGCGTGGGCAAACCCACATGTTCGATGAACACGTCCTGCGTTGCCGCGGTGCCGCCCTGCATGCCGTCCATGACCACCACGTCGGCACCGGCCTTCACTGCCAAGGCAGTGTCGTAATAGGGTCGCGTCGCGCCGACCTTGACGTATATCGGAACCCGCCAGTCCGTGATCTCCCGCAGTTCAAGGATCTTGATCTCGAGATCGTCCGGCCCCGTCCAATCGGGATGGCGGCACGCAGAGCGCTGATCGATCCCCTTGGGCAGCGTTCGCATCTCCGCCACGCGGTCGGAAATCTTCTGACCCAGGAGCATCCCCCCTCCGCCGGGCTTGGCACCCTGCCCTACGACGACCTCGATGGCATCTGCCAGGCGCAAGTCGTTGGGGTTCATGCCGTAGCGCGAAGGCAAGTACTGATAGACCAGCCTGGACGAGTGCCGCCGCTCCTCGGGCGTCATGCCGCCGTCGCCCGTAGTGGTTGACGTGCCGGCGGCCGACGCGCCGCGTCCGAGCGCCTCCTTTGCCGGCCCTGACAGCGCGCCGAAACTCATCCCTGCGATGGTGATCGGGATGTCCAGCTCGATCGGATTCCGTGCAAATCGAGTGCCCAGCGTCACCGAGGTGTCGCAACGCTCGCGATACCCTTCCAGCGGATACCGTGACACCGACGCGCCAAGAAACAGCAGGTCGTCGAAATTCGGCACGCGGCGCTTGGCGCCGCCGCCGCGGATGTCGTAGATTCCTGTGGCGGCAGCACGCCGAATCTCGGCATTGACTTCATTGGTGAATGTCGCCGACTGGATCGGCAGGGTTCGGGGAATCGCGGTGTCATTGCCTTTCATGCCCAACTCCCTAGTAGTCTGCGGCGTTGTCGATGTCGAAATTGTAGAGCTTGCGGGCCGAGCCGTAGCGCCTGAACTCCTCCGGCCCAGCTTGCAGGCTCGCCCGTTCAAGCAGGTCCGTCAGGATGTCGACATGCTCCGGCCGCATTTCCTTTTCCATGCAGTCCGCGCCGAGGCTCTTGACCGAACCACGCACAAAGAGCCGCGCCTCGTAGATCGAGTCCCCCAGCGCATCACCTGCATCGCCGCACACTACGAGATTTCCAGCCTGTGCCATGAAGGCCGACATGTGCCCGACATTGCCGTGCACCACGATGTCGATTCCCTTCATCGATATGCCGCAGCGCGAGGAGGCGTTGCCCTTGATCACCAGCAGCCCGCCATGCCCGGTGGCGCCCGCATACTGGCTGGCATCGCCCTCGACCAGGACGGAACCCGACATCATGTTTTCGGCAACTCCGGGACCTACCGAGCCTTCGACCCTGATGGTTGCGCCTTGGTTCATCCCTGCACAATAGTACCCGGTCGAGCCCTTGACGACGATCTCGAGGGGCGCGTCCAACCCAACGGCAATCGCATGGCTGCCCCTTGGGTTCACCACTTCCCAGCTGGTCTGGTTGGTTTCCTCGCTCTGCGCATGCAGAATTGAATTCAGCCCCCGAAGGCCCCTTTCGGCGAGATCGTATGTCTGCATCTCAATGACTCCAGAAATAGACGGTCGCCGGTTCTGGCTCCCAGACGCTTGCATCGTCAATTCCTGGAAGGCTCACCAGCGCCCGGTACTCGCTGCCAAAGGCCACGTACCGGCTTGTTTCAGCCATCACGGCCGGTTTGCAGGCGATGGGATCTCGCAAAACGCCAAAGCCATCCCTCGTGCCGACGACAAAAGTGAAGAACCCGTCGAGGTCCTCCAGCGAGCTGTCCAGTGCTTCGCGAAGCGAAGCGCCATTCTGCATCTTCCAGGTCAGGTATGCGGCTCCGACTTCGGTATCGTTCATCGACTCGATCCGAACCCCCTTGCGGCTGAGCTTGCGACGCAGGTCATTGTGGTTCGAGAGTGATCCGTTGTGCACCAGGCACTGATCCGCCCCCGTGGAATACGGGTGCGCCCCTTCTGTCGTCACCGCGGATTCCGTGGCCATGCGGGTATGTCCGATGCCATGCGTTCCTTCCATTCGGGACAGCGCGAAACGGTCAGCAACGTCCTTAGGAAGCCCAACCTCCTTGTAGATCTCGATGACTTCGCCGTCGGACATCACCCGAATCCCCGGACGCAGTTCGTGGAGCGCACTCCGTGCGGCACTGATCTTGCATGCTTCCAGTTCCAGCACCGCATGCGTGTCTTTGCGGCGAATTTCGACCTCCGTGTCCACGGCCTGTCCCAGCCTCAGCGCGAGGTTGTCAAAGTCACTATCAGGCTGGTCCGACTGCACTGTCAGTTTTCCGACGCCTCGCCTGCCTCTGCCGTAGATCGCAATGCCTGCACTGTCAGGCCCCCGGTCCGACATGGTTGTCAGCATCTGCGTCAGCATCTCGCCCAGGTTGGGCTCAAGCTCCTTGTCCTTGAGGAACAGCCCTACAATACCGCACATGGATCGAATCCCTTCTTCGCGCCGCAGGCGCGAGTCTATCGAATCTCATGCCAATGCACTACCCGAAAGAAACTTTTTTTCTCAATACGAACAACTGTCGATTGAATCGAGTTCTCATCCAACAAGAGTGTCCAGCGACGGACGGAGGCCTGACCTCGTCAATCTCAGCGTGACTGCCGATAGGAAATCACGGACAGGTACCTGGCCGGCAGCTTGACCAGAACCTCCGGGCCGTGCGGCGCATCCGCGTCGAAGAACAGGGTGTCTCCGGGCTTCAGGGAGAAGATCCTTTCACCGTGGCGATAGTCGACTTCGCCTTCCAGCATGTACAGCATCTCGATTCCGTCGTGCTGAAAGGTCGGGAACACGTCCGACTGTTCCGCCAGCGTAATCAGGTAAGGCTCGACCACAACCCCGCTGGTGTTGTTTGCAAGGTGACCAAGCAAGTTGTATTGGTGCCCGGCCCGGGTTCCGGCCCTCCTGGTCTCGACCCCGCTGCCGGATCGAGTCAGGACGGCCTCCCGAGTGTCGTCGAAACCCGTGAACAACGAGCTGAGAGGAATGTTCAGCACGCTCGCAAGGCTTTGCAGAGTGGTGAGCGACGGAGAGATCCTGCCATTTTCGATCTTTGACAACATCCCAGCTGACAGACCGGTGGAGGACGCCAGATCAGACACGGTCATGCACCTCTGATGGCGAACTGCGCGCACTTCGCGCCCGATGGCTCGCTCGAGATTCCTGTCGACACCTTCCCGAACCCTGTGCGGGTCCTGTGACAGTTCCGGTTGTCTCACGGTGCATTCGCCCGGCTGTTGAACGTTGCTCTTTGTCCGACAACGCTCGGTCTGGATCAACCCACAACTGATGACGGTAGCGGTCGACGGCAGATCGGGGACTTCGCCATGAGCAGTTGCGGAAACCAGTTCCCCGTCCTGCAGCTTCAAGCAAGATCGTCGTCAATCGAGCCCGGTGCGAAGGTGCGGCCCTGCAAGTTCATCCTGGCATGCCACCTCCATTGCGTCCCCCAGGATTGCCCGTCTTCCTGGGCAAGGCAAACCAATTGGCGCCCGAGATCTCTTCCAAGTTCAGGACAGCCGAGCTTGAAGCATTGCGGCATCCTCAAAGCCAATCACGGGCGGTGCTGACAATTGGCACGTGCTGGCCAGCCAGGTCGGCACGGCACGCCTGGACGCGCGCTTGCTCCCGGCACACTCCCCTAGAAGTTCAGGGAGACGTCGCGATGGGCGGCATTGCAGGCGGAAATGTGCAATGCCTGGTCGCGGTTGAGGTGCTCCTGCTGGCGCGAGCCCACCGTGTCGGAAATGGCCTCAAGATATTCCCGAACGCCAGTCGACAGTTCGCCCGCCGCAGCACGGCGCCAAGCGATCTGGGACTCAAACTCCGCCACCGCGTCAGCCCAATCCTCCGCCGCCTTTTCGCGATCCTCCCGACCTTCGCGCATCGAACGGCGCACCTTTGACAGTGCCGAGCGAATGGCGTCGGCACCGGCCAGCTTTCCGAACGCGGTGCCAACGTCCTTGGCGGCCTGTTCCGCGACGGCCCGGTCACCTGAAACCACCAAGCTCCGAATCCCGCGCAACTCGCCTTCCAGCGCGAAGAAGGCGTCGTTGGCGTCCACTATGGAAAGAAAGGCGTGCGCAGGGCCGACCGAACCGTCCGAAGCCCGGCGATAGGCCGCGCGTGCCTTGTCTTCAGCCTGAACCAAGGCGATGAACTGCGCGTAGACCTCGTCCCATCCCTCCGGAAGAGTCGAGACGCGTTCCGCCCGCTCGGCCTCCAGTTCCGCAACTCGCTCTGCCAGCCGCAACTTTCGGTCGGCCTGGTCCTCGGATGTCAGGAAGCTCGCCTGCTTGTTCAGTTCCTTGATTTCGTGATCCAGGTCACGGATCTGCTTTTCGATGAATCTCACCCGCCGATGCTGCGGGCGATACCAGTCCGTGGCCAAGACCACCTCGTCATGGGCGATCCAGGCACTGTCAAGATGGCCAATTGCGGCTTCCGCGCTGTCGAATGCATCCGACAGGTCGTTGCGAACACCGCGCGGCAGGATCGACAGGTCGAGCCCGCGGGCCGTCTCGATGGACGCCAGAACAACCTCGCGACTTTCGCCCAGACGGTCGTGGACATAGTCTTCAAGGCAATGCTGCAGCTTAGGGTTTCGCGGCGGCGGAGCCGTCTCGCCCAGAAGCGACACGCGGTTCGGCAGGTAGTTCACGAGCTGCGGATAGTATCCGACGATTCCAAGCGCGATCAGTTGCAGGCAGATGAAGGCCACGACCCCCTTGTAGATCTGGACCGTCTTCACGTCCGACGGCGCGACGCCTCTCAGGTAGAACAACGCGAACCCGAATGGTGGCGTAAGGAACGAGGTCTGGATGTTCAGCCCGATCATCACGCCAAGCCAGACCGCCGTGATGTTGGCGGTGGGATCCGCCAGCAGGATGGGCGCCACGATCGGCACGACGACAACCGCGATCTCGATGAAGTCAAGGAAGAAGCCGAGCACAAATATCACGGCCATGACGATGACAAACTGCGTCCAGAACCCGCCTGGCAACGAGTTCAGGAAGTCCTTCACCAGTTCCTCGCCGCCAAAGGCGCGGAATGCCGCCGTCAGCATGGCTGCACCGAGAAGAATGATGAACACGAGCGACGTGGTCTTTGCGGTCTCTATCATTACGTTGCGCAGCGTGTTCTCGATCCGCAGGACGCGGACGCCCGACCAGACCAACGCGATCATCACGAGCGTGACACCGACACCCCCAAGCCAGACGCCGGTCATGTCTCCGCCCGTGACGATCACCGCCTTGACGTTCGTGTCGAAGGTAGACAGGGCAAACGCGATCACCGCGAGCCCGACCATCGCAAGAAGTGCAGGGGCGAACGTGAGGCGTTTCTGCTCCACCAGCCGGTAGCCAGCCATGACCAGCGCTCCGGATGCACCGATGGCACCGGCCTGGTTGACGGTCGCGATTCCCGAAAGGATCGAGCCGAGAACAAGAAAAATCAGGGCCAGCGGCGGAACGAGCGTCAACAGCACGTTGCCCAGGAATCTTGCGTCGCGCGCGCCGTAGTAAGGAACGGCCGGCGCCAGCTTTGGCCGGATCAAGGCGAGCCCCAGGATGAAAACCATGTACAGCAGCACAAGCACGATGCCCGGCACGAAGGCGCCAAGGAACATTTCGCCGGCGCTCGTGGATGCAACGTCAAAGACCGAGGGCATGGTCAGTTCCCCGGTTGAATCCTTGTGCAGGGCCTTTCGCGCTGTCGACGCCTGGTCCGAGGCGCTTGCCAGTTGGTCAGCCAGGATGATGAGGACAATGGACGGCGGGATGATCTGTCCAAGCGTGCCAGAAGCGGCGATAGTTCCCGTTGCAAGCGGCTGGGAGTAGTTGTTGCGCAGCATCGCCGGCAGGGAGATGAGTCCCATTGCAACCACCGTTGCGCCCACGATTCCGGTCGTGGCCGCGAGCAACGCGCCCACGAAGACCACCGAAATGCCAAGCCCGCCCGGCACCGGCCCAAAAAGGCGCGCCATGGTTACAAGCAGGTCTTCGGCGATCTTCGACCGCTGCAGCATGATGCCCATGAAGATGAAGAGAGGAATCGCAATCAGGGTGTCCCGCTCGACCTCCCAATAGACACCCCTGAGGTTCGTCACACCCGCCGTAAGCCACTGCGACGGCCCGCCAGAGTGAAAGAACGCGTCCATGTTGTCGGCAAAGACGTAGCCGGATGCCGCCGCGGCAACGATCGAAATGATCGCCGCGCCCGGCAGGGCGAAAGCGACGGGAAATCCGGAGCCCAAGGCGGCGGCCATGACGAAGATCAGCAGGGCGAGAAAGAACAGTTCCATCAGCGCTGATCCTCAATGCCCGACCGGTTCGACATCACGGTGACCGGGTTCGTCGCGCATGTCGGCGACGGCCTCGAACAGGTAACTCACGAACTGTATCAGCATGGTGATGGCGAATATCCCGAGAAACGCAGCCATCTGGTACTTGGTGTACATGCCCGCAGTCCCGGTCTGGCTGACTTCGAAGTTCCTGACCGGCGAATTGACGATTGCATTGGCCGATCCCATGCCGACCAGGATGATGACCCAGCAAGTCGACATGCCCAGCAGGATCGATCCCACTGCGTTCACCCTTCCCTTCCGGCGGACGTCAAAGCCCGCATAAAGTACATCGACGCGCACGTGGCCCTCTTCGAGAAGCGTGTACGCCGACGAAAAGAGGAACAGGGCCGCATACCAGTAGCGCACGAGGTCTCCCATGAGCGCCTGTTCGTAGGAGAAGACGAAACGCGAGAATACGATCAGCAGTTCCGCCATCACGATCAGCAGCGCCAGCCATATGAAGCCCAGTGAACGCGAGAACGCCGCCACGACGAAACCGAGAACCGCCAAGGGGAAGTGAATCCACGGGCCGATGAAATGAGACCGAAGCAGATCGTGCGAAAGCTTCTCGCCAAAGACGTAGGGCAGAAGGCCCTCGACACGGATGAAGGCGATCGTGGCATCTGCAATTCCGGTGAAGAGAACCGCGAAGTAGCAACCTCGGATGAGGTAGGCGTTGAAGTCGCTGATCGCTCTCGCGTCGTACCGCAATGCACGGTCAGGCGTGCGCAACACCCAAAGTATCGCGAGGACGACCAGGAGTACGTAGATCGCGACCAGCAGCCACGCACGTCCGTCACCGCCGAATGCCAGGGTCGGCTTCGGAAAGCCCCAACCCACGATGAAAACGTTGTTGATCATGAACGCGGCAAGCGCGGCAAGCATCGCCCACCCGAACACGCGCGTCACAAGTGCAGGCGTTCCGCGACGAGACAGAATGTCAGGATCTGAAACGGTGCTCATCGGCCTCCCTCCGACTGTCCCTTGCCCTGCCACGTGTCTGGGTTCTTACGCCCCTGAACGCGCACCGATCAAAAGAGCAGGAGCCGACGTTCCGCCGGCTCCTGCCTTTGTTATCAGCCAGTTCCGTTCAAGACCTCAGATCAGGCCAAGAATGCGGTTGCGCTGGTTCGAGAACTCGATCTCAGCCGCGGCCCGCCATGCACCGATTTCCTTCAGCGCCGCCTGGAAGGCGTCGTTGATCTCGGCCGCAAGCGCCGAGTGATCCCGGGTTTCGGCAAAGACTTCTTCCGCGGCGTCGCCGAAGGCATCCCAGACGTCCTCGTTGAATGCACGAGCCTCGACGCCGTGGTCGTTCACGAGACGCGCGAGATATGCGCCGTTGTTAGCCGAGGCCTCCTCAGGCTGGGCGGCGTGCTCCTCGTAACAGGCAGCCGTGATGAGCGACTTCTCCCAGTCGCTCAGTCCGCCCCACCAAGACGCGTTGATTCCGAAGGTGAGACCGCCGCCCGGCTCGTGCATGCCAGCGGTATAGTAGATCGTGGCGGCTTCGTAGAACTTCATGAAGTAGTCGTTGTAGGGACCAACCCACTCGGTGGCGTCAACGGCGCCCGAAACGAGGTTCTCGTAGATCTGGCCGCCGGGCAGCGAGACCGTCGAAACGCCAAGCTTCGACATCACGGTCCCGCCAAGGCCGGGAATACGCATCTTCAGGCCCTGAAGGTCGTCCGGGCTGTTGATCTCCTTGTTGAACCAGCCTCCTGCCTGGGCGCCGGTCGCACCGCATGCAAGGGGCTTCAGCCCGAATTCACCGGAGATCTTGTCCCAGAGTTCCTGTCCGCCCTTGAACTTGATCCATGCATTCCACTCCGGGGTGGTCATCCCGAACGGCACCGAGGTGAAATATGCAAAGCCCGGATGCTTTCCGATCCAGTAGTAGTCGGCAGCGATGTAGGCCTGCGAGTTGCCCGAGGACACTTCGTCGAACACGTCGAAGGCGCCAACGCGCTCGCCTGCCGCAAAGTACTCGGTCTGAATGGCGCCCTGGCTCAGTTCGGTGATGCGCGCGGCCAGGCGCTGGGCGCTGAGTCCAAGGCCGGGAAAGTCTCGTGGCCAGGTCGAGACAATGGTCAGTGTGCGTGCGCTCTGCGCGTTCACCATAGGCGCGGCAAGCGCGGCGCCTGCCGTGCCGAGTGCCGCGGCTTTCAGAAACTTGCGACGTTGCATTGTGTGTCTTTCCTCCTGCTGTGTCGTCGTGAAGTTTTCAGGACAGGAATGCCCGTCCGTGCAGGACGAGAAAGTAAAGGGAAAGCGAAGAGATGCAACCTTTTCCTTTGCTGCGCTCTGGAAAGGACAGTCCGCGACTCGAGCCCTCGCATTGGTCCCCGGGGAGAAAAGGAGACGCCCGTCGCCCGCCTTTATGGCGCTTGGCCGGATTCAATCTACCTGACGACTGAGGTCCACCTGTTCCGGCACGAGGGTGTCACCTGCCCCATCGAGATTGCCTCCTCGAACGCCTGCACCGCGTCCTCGGCCATGCTCGACTGCGCGCCCGCATCCATGGCCAACTGGCCGCAGTAGCGGAAATCCTTTGCAGCGTTTCGCACCGAAAACGCCGGCAGGTCCGGATCGTGCTCGACTGCATACTGCTAGGTGAAATTCATGGGAACGATTTCAGTGACCAGCCATCAGTCAACTGTTCAAGCCTGTCCGGGCCGGAAGGGCCGTTCCTCGCCGGTTCCGTGACCGTCTCCCTCACCAACCTTTAATTCGCCTGGCACCCCGATATCCCGTGCAACAATGCCGCCGCAGGTCCTGATGTCACTTCAAGCGTCGATTCGGACAGGCAGTCGCTGCAGGCTGTGGATCACGCTGATCTTCCCCGGCACGGGTTCTCCTACGAGTTCGAAGCGCTCAACGCGATCTGCCAGCGCATTGAACAGGCAGTTCATTTCAAGACGGGCGAGATGCATGCCAAGGCAAGCATGCGTGCCGTGTCCAAATCCGACGTGACCACGCGTGTTCCGCTCAATGTCGAAGTCGTCCGGGTTCTCGAACTTTGCCGGGTCGCGGTTGGCGGCACCGAACATCATCATGGTCCGGCTCCCTTTCGGCAACGTGGCGCCAGCGACCTCGACGTCCTCTTCGACGAGACGCGACAGTGTCTTGATCGGCGTATTGAGCCGAACGATTTCCTCGATGGCGTTACGTACAAGCGACCGGTCCTGCCGCAGCCTGACCCATTGATCGGGGTTCCGGGCAAACAGCATCACGCCGTAACCGATCGCCGAAATTGTCGTGTCAAGGCTGGGTGCGATGTAGTCCCGCATCAGTGAAATCGCCTTCCTGTGCACCATGCCGGCCTCGACCGCCATACGAGTTGCCCGACTGGCCCAGCCATCCGGGCTGAGACCATTCAGCACCTCAGGATCGTCCAGAAACCGGCGCAACTCGCCCAGGTTCTTTACTGCCGCCTCCCTCCGATCACGCGGATCTCCCATCAGCTCGAACGTGGCGCCGGCCCAATTCAGCATGTGCTCCTTGCCATGGGCGCCAAGCCCCACCAAGTCGCGCACGATTGTAAGCGGCAGATGCGTCGCAAGATCCCTGACGGCGTCAAACTCGCGCTGCGCGACCACCCGGTCTGAAATGAAATGTGCCTCCTTCTCGATCCAGGCGCGCACCTCTTCCAATGCCTTCGGCACAAGCGGCCCGAACGTGATGGCCCGTGTCGCGTCGTGCTCGGGCGGGTCAGAATTGAGAGTGCTGCCGATGAGGAACGCGTTGACCGTGTCGTCGATCGAAACGCCCTTGCCAGAGCGAAAGACCCTGTGATTGCGCAAAGACGTCGTCAGCGCCTCATAGCCACAAATCGCATGCAATTGGTTCCTAGGCAGCCAAACGACCGGACCCGTGGCCAGCATCTGGTGATAGGCCGAAACCGGATCCATCACACATTCATCGCTGAAGAAGTCGATGTCACAGGCCGGAGCCCTCGTGCCTGAGTGCTTGGCTGTGGACGCTGGCAAAGCTGGTCTCCTTTCTTGGGCATTCAGGGGCGGCTGGTCAGAACGCTGTGAACACTCCGTCGCCTGAAGGCAACATCTTCTCGGCCAAGCTACGCGGCAACCCGCACGCTTCGCGACCGAAGGCCGGTTCCCGGCCCCTTGACAAGCTGCAGAGATGTTGCATGCAACATCTCTGCAGATATGTTGCGGCCCGGGATATGTTGCGGAACTTTCGCATCGGCCTGCCACGCTGGGGAACCCTCCGTCCGGCCGCAACATAATTTCCCGGCAGGCAGCCGTTTGCCATGCTCATGTCTCCAACCCAAAAGGGAGACATGGCAATGTTCGAGACACTCTTCACCCGTCCAGGCATCGTCGGACGCTATCGCGCAGCGCCGCTGCTGGATGAACGGCTCGGCTACCTTGAGCACTGCGCCTTGGGAGGCGCATCTCTGCCGACGCTATGCACGATCGCGACGCATCAGGTCAGCCTGGTTCGCCTTCTGGACCTGCACGAGAGCGGGCGCGTCAGCGTGACGCGCGTGGAAACCGCGGCCGATCGATGGTCGCTGCCCGGCGGGCGCCGATGCAGCCGGCCCGCATGCCCAAAGGCACGCCAGCGATTCATCGGCCACGCGGAGCGATGGCTGCGCTTCGCCGGCCTGCTCGACGAACCGGCCAGGGCGCGGCACGCCCACGCCGGAGAGGTTTTGGCCTTCGAGGCCTGGATGCGCGACGAGCGCGGGTTGTCCGAAGCGACGGTTCGCTGCCGCCTGCGTGCCGTCGACGGCTTCCTTGATCGCCTGGATCGCGGCGGAGTGGCCCTGGCCGAGGTCGGGATCGACGACATCGATCGGGAGGTCGCACGCTGGCATGCCCGCGACTGCGGCCGGATCACGATCCGCAACTACGCGGAATGTCTCCGAACCTTCTTCCGGTTCGCGGAACGCCGGGGCTGGTGCGCGCAGGGACTGGCCGAAGGCATCATGCCGTCGCGGTTCGATCCCGGCAGGCCGCTCCCGAAGGGTCTGGACCGGGACGAGGTCCTGCGCCTGCTCGCGACCTCCGAGGGCGACCGCCCGGTCGACGTTCGCGACCGCGCGATCCTGATGGTGCTGGTCGCCTACGGCCTGCGTTCCGGGGAGGTCGCCGGCCTGCGGCTCGACGACCTCGACTGGACGGAGGAGATCCTGCGAGTGCGCCGTCCGAAGCCCGGGCGGACGCATCTCTATCCGCTTTCGCGCGGCGTCGGGCAGGCGATCCTGCGCTACGTCCGAGACGGACGTCCCCGACGCCCGGAGAGAGCGCTCTTCCTGACCTTGAACGCCCCGATCCGGCCGATGAAACCGAACGCCATCGGGCAAGTCGTCAGAAGCCGTCTCGACCGGATCGGCATCACGGGCAAGCGTCGCGGATCCCATGCGTTGCGCCACGGCACGGCGCAGCACCTGCTCGACAACGGCCTGTCGATGAAGGAGGTCGGCGACTATCTCGGACATCGGGGCATCTCGGCCACCTCGGCATACGCCAGGGTGCAGCTTGGCACGCTGCGCGAGGTCGCCGACATCGACCTGGAGGGCCTGGCATGACGCTCCGGGACGCGATCGATTCCTATGTCGCATGGCGCCGGGCCCACGGCGCGAAGTTCGACAGCAGCGCGCACATCCTGCATCGCTTCGGCAGGCATGTCGGCGAAAGCGTCGACTGCGGTTCCGTCACCGCCGTGGACGTCCTCGGCTTCCTTGCCGGAGACGGCCGGCTCACCCGGCGACGGGCCAACAAGCACGGCGCCCTGAACGGGTTCTACCGCTATGCGATCAGCCGCGGCCTCGTCGCCCGGTCCCCTCTTCCGGCGCGGGAGGACGAACCGAGAACTCCGCGCTCTGCGCCGCCGTACGTCTTCTCCCGCGAAGAGCTTCGCCGCCTGTTCGACGCCATCGACGTCAGCCGGAAGCGGCCGGTCCAGCTCGACGCGGACACGCTGCGGGCGCTGCTCCTGCTCCTCTACGGCGCAGGCCTTCGGTTCGGCGAGGCGCAGCGCCTGACGCTCGACGACGCCGACCTGGCAGAGGCGGTCCTGACCATACGCGACACGAAGTTCTACAAGACCCGACTCGTACCGATCGGTCCGCAGCTCGTCGATGCCCTGCGGACCTACGTCGCCGGGCGCGTCGAGCGCCCCATGCCACGGCGCGGGGCCTCGACCTTGCTTGCCAACCTCGACGGCACCCCATTGGTGATGGGGACCGTCCGGTTCGCGTTCAAGAACATGCTCGATGCGGCCGGGATCCCGCGTGACGGGAACGACGGACGACTGTCGCCGTGCTTCCATTCGCTGCGACACGCGGCGGCGGTGCACCGGCTGGAATCGTGGTACCGGCAGGGAACCGACGTGCAGCGCCTGCTGCCGGCGCTCTCCACCTGGCTCGGCCACGCCCATCTCGACGGAACGCAGGTCTACCTCACGATGACGCCCGAGCTGCTGCAGGAGGCCTCGGTCCGCTTCGACCGCCATGTCAACGGAGGCGGCCATGAGTGATCCCCGCACGCTCGGCCCCTGGCTGCGCCGGTTCCTGGCCGAGCACATCGTCACCGAGCGCAACCTCGCGCGCAACACCCAGCTCAGCTACCGCGACACCTTCAAGCTGCTGGTCCCGTTCCTGGGCGCAAAGGCCCGCAAGGCGGACGAGCGGATCGCGCTGGACGATCTCACGCCCCGGCGCGTGCTCGAGTTCCTTGCCCACCTGGAGGAAGGTCGCGGCTGCTCCGTGCAAACCCGCAACCAGCGACTGACCGCGGTCCGCGCCTTCGCCCGCTTCGTGGCCAGCCGCGACCCCGCCCGTCTTGAATGGAGCGCCGGCATCCGCTCGATCGCCTTGAAGAAGGCGACGCCGCAGCCGGTCGGCTGGCTGAGCAAGGCGGAGATGGAGGCGCTCATCAAGGTCCCCGACCGCGGCACCCAACGCGGCATGACGGAACACGCCCTGCTGCTGTTCCTCTTCAACTCCGCCGTGCGTGTCTCCGAAGCGACCGGCCTCGTGAAGGGAGACCTGGAGTTCGGGCGGCGCGACGGCGGCCACGCGCTCGTGACGATCCACGGCAAGGGCGGAAAGCGCCGGCAGTGCCCGCTCTGGCCACGGACCGAGCGCGCGCTTTCCGGGCTGCTGCAGGGCCGGGCCGACGGCGATGCCGTCTTCCTCAGCCGGCAGCGGAGACCGTACACCCGGTTCGGGGTCTACCGGCTTGTTGAGCGCTGTGCCGCCCGCGTGCCGGAGCTGGAAGGGAGGAGTGTGACGCCGCACATGATTCGCCACACGAGCGCCTGCCTCATGCTCAAGTCCAGGATCGACCTGAACACGATCCGCTCATGGCTGGGTCATGAGAGCCTCGACACGACCAACGTCTACGCCGAGATCGATCTCGAGACGAAAGCCAGGGCGATGGCGCTGTGCGACGCGGCGGAAGAAGGGCCCGACCGTCCCTGGAAGGAGGACAAGGGGCTGATGGCCTTCCTTGACTCGCTCTGACCGCAAAAGATTATGTTGCGGCCGGACGGAGGGTTCCCCAGCGTGGCAGGCCGATGCGAAAGTTCCGCAACATATCCCGGGTCGCAACATATCTGCAGCACGTTGCGGGCGGCATTGACGTTGCGGTCGAGGACGAGACCGCAGCCGTGCACCCTTTCGCCAAGCGTCTTCGGCCTGTCGGGCTCGCACCCGCATCCGCTGCATCTCTGGGTGGTGCCGCGCGGGTCGACAAGGACCACGGAGCCACCGGCGCTTTCAGCCTTGCAGCCCAGCATGTCCCGCAACCGCGTCCACGCGGCGTCGTGTACCGACCTGGCGAGAAACGAGCGCTTCAGCGCCTCCATGTTCAGGTCCTCCGTCGCGATCACGCGATGCCGGGAAGCCAGGCCGTGGGAGAGCTTGTGCAGGAAGTCGCGGCGCGCGGCGGCGACGCGGCCGTGGTGACGCGCCAGGTTCCTGCGGGCCTTGGCGCGGCGCTTCGAGTTCCGTTCCTTCCTCGCCAGCGCCCGCTGCAGCCGCCGCGTCCGCGCCTGCGCCTTGCGCAGGTGCCTCGGCGCCGGGACGGCCGCCCCGTCGCTGGTCGCGACGATGCTGTTCAGGCCGACGTCGATCCCGACGTCCGGGCGCGCGTCCCCCTCGCCCGGAACCTTCAGCTCCCGCACCTTGAACTGCAGCGTCACGAACCGCTTCCCGTTCGAGCGGCTGACGATCGCGTGCACCGGCTTCGCCGGCAGCTCGCGGTGCCACCGGACCTTGACGAGGCCCGGGATCCCGGCGAGCCGCAGCTTTCCGCCCCGGCAGACCAGCCCGTCGCCGACGCGGAAGTCGGCGCTGTGGAACCGCGGCTTCGCGCGGAATCGGGGAAAGCCCGGAGTCCCTCCCGCCTTCACGCGGCGGAAGAATGCGGCGAAGGCCTTGTCGAGCCGGCGCAGGACCTGCTGCCCGGCGCTGCAGCTGCATCCGGCCAGTTCCGGGACCGCGTCCCGGACTGCCTTCAGCTCGTTGGCCTGGTCCGCGTAGCCAAGGCTGACTCCCTGCCGGTTCCATGCCTCGACCCGCTGCTGGAGGCCCGCGTTGCAGAGGTCGCAGAAATGCCCGGGAATGTCCGGGAGGGCCGCTTCCTGTGCCCTGCTCGGGTAGAGCCGGCACTTGTGGCTCCTGACCAGGTGCCTGCCCATGTTCGCCATGTGTTCCATCTACTTCAGGCCGGCTGTCATTGCAAGGGGCGCGCATTCCCCTGTCGCCTGCGCGAGTTCTATGGCCTTGAGCGTCACCTTACAACCAGAGGGCGAACATTGACTGGCCGTCAGATGCGGCACTATTCCTTCCGCCAAATCGGCGCTTTGGGTGCCAAAAGGAATTGTTCGATGCTGACCCCAACTACCGGCGTAACCCATCATGACCGATCTCGGTCGACTCCCGGCCATGTGCTCTTGGCCCCATCCGGCGGCAATCAGGTCTACCTGATCGACTATGATGGAGTGACAGGACACCGCTGGTCAGTCGGAAGTGGGCTGACCTTCTGGTGCACCCTGCTTCCGAACGGAAACCTCTTCGTCAACGAGCGGTTCGAAGAGCGCAGGGGCGTCGCCCTGACCAGCAGCGGCGTGATGCGTGAATATGTCAAGTCCAGTTCAAAACTGACCCAGGAATCGCGTTCAATTTTGACCCACCTTTCGGCTCTTCCCTTTCCAAGTAGCAATTCTCCTGCCGGGCATTTCGCTCCGGCGTTGGGGTTTGGCTCCGGGAGAACGGGAAGATGGGAACGCTTGACCAGGCTGACTGGCATGGACTGGTGGCGACCGCGCGATCGCTGCCGCTGGACGGGGTCGCGACGGCGCTTGGCTACCGCCGCGACGTGAGGGACAAGGCGCGCTGGAAGCGGCCGGGATCCGTCCTGAGCATCAACGGCGAGAAGTTCTTCGACCACATGTCCGGGACGGGCGGCGGCGGGGCGATCAGCCTGGTGATGCACTCTCGCGGCGGCGGCTTCCGCGATGCCGTCGCCTTCCTGTCGGCGCAGGGGCTTCGCTTCTGCAGCCCGCACCGCCGGGACGGCGCGGCTGCTCCGGCAGTCCGGCGGCGGCTCGACCTCCCGGCCCGGTCGCAGGCCTCCTGGCCCGAGGTGCGCGATCACCTCGTCACGGAACGCGGCATCGGCGGGATGCTGCTCCAGGTCTGCCACGCCCGCGGGCTGGTCTACGCGGACCGCCGCGGGAACGCGGTCTTCGTTTCCCGCGACGTCTCGGGCAAGGCGGCCGGAGCGGAGATCGTCGGCCTCCGGCGCCGCGGCGGCGATGCCGCGTTCAAGGCCATGGCGCCGGGATCGTCGAAGGCGTCGGGCGGGTTCTGGATGGCGCTGGACGGCGCTCCTCCGGAGCGTGCGGTTCTCGTCGAGAGCGCGATCGACGCGCTGTCGGTGCTGACGCTGCGGAGCTTCCCGTGGGCCGGATCCGGCGGCTTCGCGGCGGTGTCCGCCGCCGGCGTCGCGACATCGGTCCCGCGCTGGCTGGACGGCTGGCGCCTGCGCCGGATCCTCTGCGGCTACGACGCCGACCGGGCGGGGGACGCGGCCGCCGCCAGGCTCGCCCGGACCGATCCCCGGGTCGTCCGCTGCCGTCCGGCGGTCGAGGGCGAGGACTGGAACGACCTGCTCGTGCGGGAGACGGCGGGCGAGCCGGTCTGGAGCGAACGGCCCGAAGGCGAGGCGTGACGGGTGCCGCCCCGCCCGCGATCCCGCGGCGGGCGTTCAGCTGCGGTGCCGGAACCGCCAGCTCTCGTTCCCGGTCTCGATTATGTCGCAGTGATGGGTGAGCCGGTCGAGCAGGGCCGTGGTCATCCGCGGGTCCCCGAACACCTCGGCCCATTCCTTGAACGGGAGGTTCGTGGTGATGACCATCGGCGTGTGCTCGTAGAGGCAGGAGACGAAGTGGAACAGGAGGTGCCCTCCGGTGCGGGCGAAGGGCAGGTAGCCGAGTTCGTCAAGAATGATGAAGTCCCGCCGGCGCATGGCGTCGGCGAGACGGCCCTGGCGGCCGTCGCGCTGCTCCTGCTCCAGGAGGTTGACCAGCTCGACGGCGTTGAAGAACCGGCCCCGGCAGCCGCGGCGGATGCAGGCCCGGGCGATGGCCACGGCAATATGACTCTTGCCCGTGCCGGTTCCGCCGATCGCGACAATGTTGCGCGGCGGATCGAGGAAGGAGCCGTCCGCGAGCTGGCGCAGAAGCCGCTCCTCGACAACGCTCTGCGTGAAGTCGAACCCGTCGAGCTCCTTCGCGGTCGGCAGCTTCGCGACCGACAGCTGGTACTTGATCGAGCGCGCCTTCTTGTCCGCGACCTCCGCCTTCAGCAGCGTGCCGAGGACCCGCTCCGGGGGATGGCTGCGCCTGGCGGCGTCGGCGATCACCTCGTCATAGGCGGCCTTCATGCCTCTCAGGCCGAGCGCGCCCATCAGTTCCAGGATGTCCTTGCGTCTCATTCCCGCATCTCCCTCAGGCTGTCATAGCGGCTGCAGTCGGCTTCCGGCTCGACGTTCAGGCGGAGCCGGTCGGGAAGCTCGATCCATGGCGCCGGACCGGGATCGCGCCGTCGCGACAGGATGTTCAGGACCACGTCGGCGGAGACGGCGCCGCCGTCCAGCGCGTCGGCGCAGGCCGCGCACACCTCGTCGAGCCCGTCCTCGGAGATGGACGCGAGAATCCGCACCATCTGCCGGTCGCCGTCCTCGAAGGCGCCGAGCCGCTCCCTCACCGCCTCCAGCGCTTCCGGCAGGGCCCCGTTCCGGAACGGCGCGCCGTTGCGCAGCGCGCCGGGCTTGCGTTCGAGCACGGGCAGGTAGTGGAGCCAGTCGTAGACCGTCTTGCCGCGAGCGAAGCTGCGCGGGTGGCTGCCGACCAGTTCGCCGTCAACGCGGACGTCGACCCGGTCCGCGTAGGCGAACACCTCAGCCGCCTGCTCGGACGCCCGCGCCTCGGCGCTGTACCGGTTGCCGTCGAAGCGCACCAGGCAGGTCTTCGAGACCCCCCGGCCCAGCGACCGATGGCCGTCGAAGGGGCCCGGAAAGGGGATCAGGCAGCGGCGCTCCTCGCACGCGAACACTTCCCGGACCGTCATCTCGGGCTCTTCGGGATGCGGATGCTCCCGCGCATGCCTGCGGCAGCTCTCCTCGAGCCAGTCGTTCAGCTCGTCGAGGCTGTCGAAGCGCGGAGGCTCGCGGAACAGCCGCTCGCGAATGTCACGGACCTGGCTCTCGACCTGGCCCTTTTCCCACGCCGCGTTCGGCGTGCAGGCCACCGGCTCCACGAGGAAGTGCGCGCACATCTCCAGGAAGCGGGCGTTGAACTTGCGCGTCCGCCCCGCGAAGATGACGTCGACGACCGTCTTCATGTTGTCGTAGATTCCCCGCTGGCACGAGCCTCCAAACTCCCCGAACGCCCGGTTGTGGGCGTCGAAGACCATCTCCTGGGTCTCGCGCAGGTACGCCCGAACGTAGCTCATGCGGCTGTGGCACAGGCGCATGTGCGCCACCCTGAGACGCACCGTCGTGCCGCCGATGACCACCCATTCATGGCTCCAGTCGAACTGGAAGGCCTCGCCGGGATCGAACGCCAGCGGAACGTGGGCGCCCGACACGCCGGTGCCATGGCGCCGGTTCCACGCGGCCGCGTAGCGACAGACCGCGCTGTAGCTCGCGTCGCATCCCTGGTCCGCGAGCTGCCGCCAGATCCGCTTCATGCTCAGGCGGTCGCGCGGCTTCTTCCCCTTGTTGGCCTCCAGCTTCCGCTCGAGCTCCGGGATGAAGTCGCCGAGCTTCGAGTGCGGCTGGTCCGAACGCCGGTACTTCGGCGCCGACCCGTCGGACCGCAGAACCTTGCGGACCGTGTTGCGCGAAACGCCCACCGACTTCGCGATCGAGCGAATGGACTTCCCGTGAACGTGCCACGCACGCCGTATCTTGCCGATCGTCTCCACTGACACCATCTCCCCTGCCTCGCTGATCCGTTGTGAGGCAGGCGGTTTCACCTGATTTGGGGTGGGTCAAATTTGGACGCGAATCACCCCCCGAAGTGGGTCAATTTTCAACGCGACTCCACATGAATACGACTGGGAGGGCAACTTGGTATGGGAGCATTGCGACCCGTACCAGCATCACGACGCGCGGCGGCTGCCAACTGGCGGAGCCGTCTATCTCGCATACACCGACATTGATCCTGAGGCCCAGGCATCGGTCCAGGGTGGCGTTCCCGGTTCTGAAACCGAGGCGGGCATCTGCGGCGAAGCCATCCGTGAAGTCGACAAGGCCGGCACTGTCGTCTGGGAACGGCACCTTACGGAGTTCGGTAGCGATCAGTTCCCGCTGCACCGCAACGCCAACCGCTGGTCCACGGGGCATACGAACACGATCGTTCCTCTCGAGGACGGACAGTACCTGGTAAGCTGCAAGGTCCTGAACCTCGTCTTCCTCCTCGATCGGCAGTCTGACAAGATAGTCTGGCACTATCAGGACGACGGGATGGGCGGGCAGCACGACGCACAGATGCTCGACAACGGCAACATCCTGGTGTTTGCCAACGGCGCCTATGCTTCCGACCTGCACCATTCCCAGGTCTGGGAAATCGATCCAGCAACCAACGACATTGTCTGGCGCTACAAGGCCAAGGACAATCCACAAAGCTTCTTTTCGCCGCATGTGGGCGGATGCCAGCGTCTTGCCAGCGGCAACACCTTGATTTGCGAGGGCGCAAAAGGGTGTGTCTTCGAGGTGACTCCTGAGGGCGAAATTGTCTGGGAATATGTGTGCCCGCACTTCAACAAGGTGGACGGCATTGGCAAAGTCAACTGGCTGTTCCGTGCCCGCCACTACGCGCAAGGCTCACCGGAAATCCGCGGACGCGTCTAGACTCCCAGATTAGACTCAGTGGAACGATCTGACGCTCCCTGCCGCAGACCAACATAAGCATGGCGTGAACACTCCGTCGCCTGAAGACATCGGCCTCTCGGCCAAGCTGCGCAGCAGCCTGCACGCCTCGCGGCCGCAAGCCGGTTCCCGGCCCCGGACAAGCTGCAGCACGTTGCGGGCGGCGTTGACGTCACGGTCGAGGACGAGACCGCAGCCGTCGCAGGCGTGCACCCTTTCGCCAAGCGTCTTCGGCCCGTCGGAATCCGCCCCGCATTCGCTACATCTCTGGGAGATGCCGCGCTGGTCGACCAGGACCACGGACCCACCGGCGCTCCCTGCCTTGCAGGTCAGCATGTCCCGCAACCGCCTCCACGCGGCGTCGTGAACCGACCTGGCCAGGAAGGAGCGCCTCAGCGCCCGGTCCTGGGTCCTCCATCGCGATCACGCGATGCCTGGAGGCCAGCGTTGCAGAGGTCGCGGAAGTGTCCGTGCATGTCCGAGAGGGCCGCTTCCTGCGTCCCGCTCGGGTAGAGCCGGCACTTGTAGCTCCTGATCAAGCGCCTGCCAATGTTCACCTTGCGTTCCTTCTATGCCAGGCTGGCCGTCATTGCAGGGGGCGCGCATTCCCCTGCGCGAGTTCCGTCGGACCAGCCTGGAAGGCCTTGCAGCGCTTGGTCTATTTCGCCGCCCCTGGCACACTGTTGCACTGGATGCTTGTGCACAACGACTTCGGATCGGCATTGGTGCACTTCATGCCGCTGACGGGCTTGGAAACCTATCGCATCCCCAAATGCCTCACCGCGACCGCGTGTCGGCCGCCTGACGGATGGGCGGAAATGAAGACCTGGATACTGGCCGTCGCGCTGGCGACACCGGCCATGACTCACGCGACCGGAATCACCAAATTGGGCATGTCGAAGAAGAGGACTGGCTGACCGATGCACGGCTCGTCGAAAGGCCTTCAGCCGAGGGCTGGACAGTGAACCGCATGAAACAGGACGGCGGTTGCTGGGAAGTCTTCGGCAATATGCTGGACGGCAAGCGGGTCGAGTACAATCTTCATCCAGCCACTGGAGAGGTGCAGCTCATCAACCAGCGCGGGACAGTCCTGTTCCGAAAGGGCGAGTAGCATCCTGCACTCACGGAGCACCCCGAAATCAGAAAGGACACCGAGCACTGAAATGGGCGATCGATGCTGTCAAACGACTTTGTACAAAGAATTGTGCCAGGTCTCGGCACGGACGCGTCGACCATCAGTTCCAGTGCCATTGACGGATTTGCCACGCACGAAAAAGCGGCAAGACGCCGATCCATTCACGGTTGGAACGGAAATTCACCTTGCACCTTGGCGGTTCTGGTATTACTTAGTATTACCATAAATCACTCGGGACCAATGCGATATGACCGTCAAGACCGCCGTAAGTTTCACAGAACGACATCACGAGTTTGCAAAACGGAAAGTGCGGGAAGGCTCTTGCGCATCTGTAAGCAGCCTGGTTGCGCAAGGCATCGAGAGGCTCATGCAAGAAGAAGGCGAGCGTGAAGCCGTTCTGGCCGGAATGGCTGACGCAATTGGAGCGAGAATGCAGACACCGCGTTCTGAGTTCATCGAAATGGATGAGAGCGACACAGTGTTTGATGACGTCCGCCGCCGGCTGTTGAGAAGGGAATGAGGAGGTATAGAGTTCTCCGCCACCCAAGCGTGGCGGATGATCTCGCTGACATTGCCTGGTTGATCGCCGACTATGCGGGAAGAGAGATCGCGCTACGGAAAGTTGACGAGATCGAGACAGTGATTCAGGAGCTTGGCAAGGTGCCACACAAGGGCTCTCTCCGAAGCGAGATTGCACACGGTCTTCGTGCCATCCCTGCAGCGGGCAAGGGCGTGGTCTGCTTCACGGTGGACGATGAGCACCAAGTGGTCCGCATTGTGGCCATCGGCTACGCGGGGTCCAACTGGACGCGGGTTACGCAAAACAGAACTTGACTGGACCAAGCACCAAAGCCGCTCATGATCCAGTTCAGGCACGAACCGCCGGAAAATTGATCGCGTGTCAAACAGCAACTCCCCGCACCGGAGGCCAGAGTTGCCTGGCCAAAGTTCCTCAGCCTTCGGTCGAGAAATGACAACCGTTCGTCCTGGCGTCCAATTGACCGCTGCAGAATTGGGGCCGGCAACACGGAGCCCGACGCGTGATCGCGCGGCCCGCTCTCTCGCACGACATGACAAGGCGCCCGAAGTTTCCCACGCGCGCCTGAGTTCGTTGAGACCTTGACTGGTCCCGCGTCAACGCTTGGAGAACTGGAAGCTCTTGCGCGCCTTGGCCTTGCCGTATTTCTTGCGCTCCACCACGCGGCTGTCACGGGTCAGGAACCCCGCGGCCTTGAGTGCCGCGCGATTCCTGGGATCGTAGAGCTGAAGCGCCTTTGAGATTCCGTGCTTCACGGCCCCCGCCTGCCCGGACAGGCCGCCGCCCTTGACAGTCGCCATGACGTCGAATTCGCCGTCAACGCCAGCGACCTTGAAGGGCTGCCGCAGGATCATCTGCTGCACGGGACGCGCAAAATACTCGTCCATGTCCTTGCCATTGACGACCACCCTGCCCGAGCCCGGCTTGATCCAGACACGGGCCACGGCCTCCTTGCGCTTTCCGGTCGCGTATGAACGACCAAACTCGTCGCGCACGGGCTCGCGAACAGGTTCCGGCTCGGTGGCCGCGGCCTGCAAGTCCGCAAGAACGCCTTCAGCCACTCCGGCGGTTTCCATCGATTCGTTTGCCACTGCGACGTCTTCGGCCATCGGTTCAGCTCCGGGTGTTCTTCTTGTTGAGGGACTTCACGTCGAGCACTTCCGGCTTCTGCGCGTCATGCGGGTGCTCGGTCCCGGCATAGACACGGAGATTCGTCATCTGCTTTCGCGACAGGCGGTTCCTGGGAAGCATGCGCTTGACGGCCTGCATCACCGCACGCTCGGGATGCGCACCATCAAGAATCTCGCCAGTCGTCCGTGACTTGATTCCGCCTGGATAGCCAGTGTGCCAGTAGTTCGGCTTCTCGCGCTTGTTGCCGGTCAATTGAACCTTGTCGGCATTGACGACGATGACGTTATCGCCCATGTCCATGTGCGGCGTGTACATCACCTTGTGCTTGCCGCGCAGGCGCGTTGCGATGATCGAGGCGAGGCGCCCCAATACGACTCCTTCGGCGTCGATCAGAATCCACTTCTTGTCAATCTCCGCCGGAGTTGCGGTGAACGTGCCCATGTGCCTTCCCGGTTCGAGGAGTTCGTGAATGCGCGGGTTCTACGCGTATTTTTTCGGCAGTCAAGGGCGGCAAACGTGTTTTTTCCCTTGCCTCCGAGGCGCGAAATGCAACGTGAAAGCGTGGCTCTTGGGCTTGGCGGGAGCCTTTGCCGGTCCGTCCGAGGTGCGCGCTTTCCAGCCCTCTGCCGATCAGGCACTGGCACCTCCGAAAGCGCGTGGCGGCTTCCGCTTCCGAACCGCCTCCAACCAGTCAGCCGCCTTCGGCCCTTTCTTCAAGGGCAAGCCATTCTGCTTCGGCGGCGGCCAGTTGCGCCTGCCTGCCGGTCAACGCGTCAGCAGCCTGCCGAAACCTGACCTGATCTCGGGCATAGAGTTCCGGATCTGACATGAGCTCGCTCAACTTTGCAATCTCGGCCTCAAGCCGGGCGATGATGCCGGGAAGCTCGTCCAGGCGGTGAGTTTCCGTGAAACTCAGCGCCGGCGTCTTTGCCAGTTTCGACTCTCGCCGCTTGTGAGACCTTCGCTCCTTCGCCGACGGCGAACGGGCGGATGCACGCGCGGTTGCGCGGTCCGGGCAAGGAAAGTCCAGCCAGCCGCCTGCGTGAACCGTGATCCGGCCATCTCCTTCGAACGCCAAGGTCCTTGTCGCCACTCGTTCGACGAAGTCCCTGTCATGGCTGACAATCAAGACCGTGGCATCGCTGCCGATGAGTAGGTTCCTCAAGAGATCCAGCGTCTCCATGTCCAGGTCGTTCGTGGGTTCGTCCAGCACCAGCAGATTGGCCGGCTTCGCCATGATGCGCGCCAGCAGAAGGCGCGCCCTTTCGCCGCCGGAAAGCGACCGAACCGGAGCCCGGGCCTGCGTCTCGTCGAACAGGAAGTCCTTCAGGTAGGTCACGACATGCCGGGGCTGGCCGCGCACCATGACCTGGTCCGACCGCCCCGGAAGCCGCATCGCCTTGTCACCCGTCAGGCTTTCCCAAAGCGTCGCTTCCGGATCGAGTTCGGCGCGATGCTGATCGAATACCGCAAGCTCGACATTCGTACCCAGATCGACTCTGCCTTCATCCGGCGCGGTGCGGCCAGACAGCAATTCGGTCATTGCGGTCTTGCCGACTCCGTTGGGTCCCACGAGGGCAACCCGGTCGCCACGCATGACCCGCAGCGAAAACTCCCGGCAAATCACCCTGCCGTCGAATGCCTTGGATATCCGTCGCGCTTCGATGATGCGCTTGCCTGACCTCGGCCCGGACATCGGTTCCATCCTAGCGGTTTCCTGGCGCAGAACCTGGTTCGCACGTTCGGCCCGCATCGCTTCCAGCGCCCGAACGCGACCCAAGTCCCGCCGCCTGCGCGCGCTGATGCCCTCGACCGCCCACCTGCTTTCGCTTAGGATCTTGCGGTCCAGCTTGTGCCGTGCGGTGTCCTCGGCCGCCCAGACCCGGTCGCGCCAGCTTTCGAATCCCGAGAAGCCGCCTTCGCGCCGGCGCGCGACTCCCCTGTCGATCCAGATTGTCGCGCGCGTGAGCGCGCGAAGGAAGGCGCGGTCGTGGCTGATCACGACGAAGGCCTTTCCGGTTGCGGTCAGGTGCGCCTCAAGCCAGGCAATCGACTCGATGTCCAGGTGATTGGTTGGCTCGTCAAGCAGCAGGAGATCCGGCGCCTGGGCGATGAGCCTTGCCAGCCCAGCCTTCCGCTGCGCTCCGCCTGAGGCGGCTTCGACGGGCGTGTCGACATCGAATTTCAGCCCGTCGGCTGCTGCATCGACGCGCCAATGCTCCGAGGCCTCAACGTCTCGGGCCGCCAGGTCGCCCAGCGTCACGCAACCCAGCATGTCAGGCTCCTGCTCCATGTAGCCAACGCTGTCTCCTGACGAAAGCGCCCGTTCGCCTTCATCAACATCGACCAGTCCAGCCATGACCTTCAGAAGCGTGGACTTGCCGGAACCGTTCCGTCCGACCAGTGCCATGCGGTCTCCGGGCTGGATGATCAGCGAGAGACCTTCAAAGAGTGGGTTGCCGCCGAATGTCAGCGCGATGCCGGTCAGTTGCAGGAGCGGTGCACGTGCCATGCCGGCGGGCTACGTGGGACTCCTGTCTTGGTCAAGCGCGACTGTCCGGCAACTTCCAGCCATGCCTTGACGAGCCCGGGCATCCCGCCGCCGCCGGCACGACGGGCGATGCTCGTCAACGGTTCGGCGTGCGGAATATCGCCGGGACACTTGGCCAGGTCGCAGTCCGCACTCTCGTCTTTCTCCGAGTTCAGGAGGCCCTGGACGCGCCTGGCCGCGTCCATTGCGCTCCGTCCAGGCGGGCAGGCATGCGCCACGTCCGGGCTTCAGGACTCCAGTCGTCACGTGCGCGCGTGCCTTCCGGATTCGATCGTGAGGAGATATCGATAGAGCTTCACGATCAGCTGCTCTTCATTCTCTTCCAGCCACAGCCGGGCGGCAGGAGTCAGCATCATCGTTCGGCAGGGCTGGTCCGCAATCATGGCGGTCTCGGCTGCATGCGCGCCGAAGGCGCCCCTCGGCTCGACCGCATCGCCTGGCCCGCATTGAAACAGCCGCGCGCCCGTGGAATCGAAGGCGGAGGCTTGGCCCTTTGTCAGCAGTTGCAAGCCCTTCTGCGGCTCGCCAATCGATGCAAGGGCCTCGCCGGCGTCGTATTCGCATGGTTCCAGCCAGTCGCGGAGTTCATCGACCATGTCCTCGAACACGACCTGCCTGTCGAGATAGCGCTCCATGTCGCCGACGACACGTTCCAGCAAAGTGTCGCCCAGATCCTCGTCTGCGGCGGGGTCCGGCCGCCAGTTGGCAAGCACGATGTCTTCGCAGCGCTCCAAGGCATGGTCTGCGTCCGGTTCGAACAGCAGGCTTTCGTGAATGGCGGACGGAAGACTGCGCTCAAGTCCGTTCTCGAGTTTCTCCGACGCTGCGCTCAGCACCACCCGGGCTCCGACCGCCTGCGCGGCATGCATGAACCTGCACAGCCCGTTGATGGCCGAGAAATCGAAACCCGACACGGCGCCGAAATCCAGCAGGATGCAGGCCGGCCCTGGGGAGTTGTCCAGAGACTGCTTGAGGCGGTCCAGCAGGGGGCCGACGCTGCCGAAAAAAATATACCCGCGCAGCCGGTACGCCTGTACCCGTTCTCCCTCCGCCCGCAGTATGGCTCGATCGGGAATGGAGCGACTCCTGTTGCTGTGTCGCTCGCGGGCAGTGTAGCTGGCTTCGATCAAGTCCACGCGGCTCAGGCGGACGGCGAAGAACACCATGGTGATCAGCATTCCGACGCCCACCCCCTCGAGAAAGCCCAAGGACACGATGGTGGCGGCGATCAGAAGGAGAATTGCGTATTCGGTCCAAGGCAATCGCCTGCGGCCTTTCACGATCCACTCATCCAGCAGACCAAGGCCGAGGAAGAGCAACATCCCTGCGATGAGCGGCACGGGGACCAGGTTCAAGAGTGAATCGCCCATGAGAACGACAGAGCCGATCAGCAAGGCGGTCACGACGCCGGTCAGCCGGGATTCCGCTCCGAACCTGTCGCTGAGAATCGAAAAGGTGAATATCAGGCTTCCGCCTGGACCGGCGCCCAAGCCGGCGATCACACCGGCACCGCCTGCAGCCTTGAACTCTCCATTCCACTCCAGCTCCAGGTTCGTGGCAAGCTCAAGGGCGCTCAAGTGCACGGCCACGGCGATCAGGGTAACCACGATCAGGGTCAGAATGTTGGGAACTTGGGCGGCCACAGCGGCCCAGTCCACGCGCGTCACAACGCCGGACTGAAAGGGATGCCACAGGCCTCCTTCCGCCGTGCCAGCGAACAGCAGGCCTGCCGCCCGGGCCTCATCCCCCGAAAACCCGAGCCCGGCAAGGACCAGATGATAGAGCATGGCGATGAGCAGGAAACTCGCCGGCAGGATGAAGTGATTGCTCCAACGTTTCGTGGCAAGGACGAGCCCGAAACCGTAGGCCACGCCCGGAGTCCATCTCCACAGCACGCCGGGCTCCAGGAGAGAGGAGAGGGTTTGCCCGTCCGGCGTGACTCCCATCAGCGACAGGGCGGCCACGCACAGAAGCACCCCTGTCCCGGCGATGAACCCGCCCGCAACGGAATAGGGGATGAACCGGATCAGGTTGGCGAGCCGAAAACGCCCGACTATCAGAAAGCAGATGCCCGTCGCCAATGCTCCAATGATCACGACCGTAGCCGTGGTCACGAAGCGCGAGACCGCGTCGCCCTCCACACCGATTGTTGACGCGATCACGACCAGTACCATCGAGGACGGCACCGAGATCATCGAGATCGCACCGCGGTAGCCGCTTGTCAGGGCGATCCAAAGGCAGACGACGAATCCGCCGAACAGCACCATGATCGTGCCCTGGGACAGAAACGGCACCAATGGGCCTGAGAACACGAGGGCCCCCACGGAAATCAGGTATGCAGAGCCGATCACGCCCACGACCAGGCCGACCGACAGCGCAGGGAACAGGTTGTCCGAGAGCGCGTCAGCGCGAAGTTCGGCTATCAGGTTCATGAGCGGCGATCTCATTGAACTGCCGGGATGCTGCGTTGGGCGGAAACGAGTCTGACCATAAGCTGTCGCCGGTTGCGACCGTCGTGCCGGGGCGTCCGGGGCATGTGCGCGGGATTGTCTTGGGAGATCGCTTGCATTGCTGACACCGGCCGTCGCCGACAGGTTCGCTGCGCGGCTCCGACCCGGTCTCCTGCGATGCCCGGCACTTGTCCCGCCGCAAATCGGTCACGGGCCGCCATCCGCAGCGTTGCGCCAGCATAGCGCGGGTCCAGGACTTCAAGTTCCAGCCTCGGTTCGGCGGTCGTCATGCTTGCATCTCCATCCAGGCTTCATGAAACTGTCGTGCCGTCTCGACCAATGGCAGTCCGCTGCCTAACGTAACTCATTGCATATGTAATTTGTGTCAATTCTCCCACGAATGTAATGTTGATTTGGTGTCCGCCCTGTCAGTGCGGCCACGGGAAGAGCACCACGATTCCTTCTCGAACCCTACGGAAGCTGTCGGTGAGTGTCACAGATCAGGGGCGCCCGCCGGATCCGGCCCCCGAAGTGTCGCTTGATTTCCGGGCACTTGAGAGAGCGCCATCCGCCATGCAAGATTCGCGCCCGTCCGGTGAGACCGCGGCCGCGCGCAGCAGGCGCGCTCGCCCCGGTGGAATGGAGTCAACCTCTAAGCCGGTAAACACGTGAAGCGTGTTCAGGTCCCGGTCAATGACGGCATGATCGCTAACCCAGCCACCCATGGACAGGTAGCTTCTGAGCAGGGGCGGCATCGAACACAGCGCCCGGCGCCGGTCCGGCTTCTGCCGAAGTCGCTGCGCGAACCTGAACACGTTCGACGACTTGATGCGGGGACGCCAGCACGGCGGCGCGAGATGCCGTTCCGTCAACATGGCGAATGCATCGCTGTAGGCTCCGGCATCTGTTCCGCGAAACGACGAACAACCGAAGAGTAGCTTGATCCCTTCGCGGTCAACGAACGCGGCCAAGGCGCTCCATGCCGCGCGCAACACGCCAGGATCGCCTTCATCTGGCGCAATGCAGAACCGGCCCATCTCGACCATTGGCCGCTGGAAGGTGGCAAGGCCCTTCAGCCCGTAGTGCTGGGCCGAATAGCTCTTGCCGATTTCTGCGCCGCATCGGAGCTGCAGCAGCCGAAACGTGGCGACAACCTGGCCGCTGCCGACCTCGACGACAAGGACCTGCAGGCAAATGTTGTCAAACGAGTCCGCGTCAAGCCCGTCAGGACGGTCCGCGGCGTCCTGACGCGACATGAAGGCCCGGTACCGAAGCCGCTGTGCGGCCTCGACGTCTTCGGGCGTAGCCGCGATTCGGGCCCTGTACTTTGCGCGCACCGTGCTGCCCCCTTGGTGAATCCGGTCCGCCGGCTTAAGTTTCGCACGGGCCTAGGTGTCTCGCAACTGTGGCAGCAGCACGACGATGGAGAATTCAAGTGGAAAAGATCGCCAAAACCGATGAAGAGTGGCGCAACCAATTGGACGGGCCGGCATACGACGTCCTCAGGAAGCACGGAACCGAACGCGCCTTCGCGCATGACAACTTTCCGAAGGAACCCGGCGTCTTCACGTGCAAAGGCTGCGGATCACGCCTATTTGACCAAGCGCACAAGTTTGACAGCGGCACAGGATGGCCGTCCTTCTATCAGCCAATTGACGACGCCATGATCGGCGAAAGCGAGGATCGCGGTTTCTTCATGCGCAGGACTGAGGTGCATTGCGCACGTTGCGACGGGCATCTAGGGCATGTGTTCCCCGACGGTCCGAAACCTACGGGCCTTCGTTACTGCATCAATGGCGTTGCGCTCAACTTCGAGCCCCGAGCGGCAGGCCAGCCAGTGTCTGGGCCGCCAACCACTTGACCACTTGCAATGGCTCAAGTTGGCAGTTGGCAGCGAACCGCCCTTGCCGAATTTCGCGCTCATTGGCCTTGGCCTTGAACGAAGCAAAGACAGGGACCTGCATTTCGGACAGCCCTAGTTCTCGTCGAACAGCGCACCCGCATCGAAATTGCCGAAATTCGAGAAGAGCTGACGCAAGAAGCTGATGCCCTGCGTGTTCGAATCCGTGACTCTGCGTTCAAGCGCAACGACGCGGCCGTCTTCCAGCCCGAAGCGTTCGACATTCTCGACAACATCGTCGTCGGTGAACGAGACTGCCAGAACTTCGCGGTTCAACTCGACCGGCGCGTACCAGAGACTTCGCTCGTAGTCGGACTTGACATAGTACCAGCCGCTTTCGTCGATGATCCCTTCCACGCCCGGGCGGCCAAGGATGCGGGCAACCGTCACCTTCGTGTCGATTCCGACCTGGACTTCTTCGACAAGTCCGGCTTCCGGAACATAGCCATGACTGTCTTCCAGGCTTGAACAGGCAGGCACAAGGACAATGGCGAGAAGCAAGGCTCCTGCCCCCAAGGCCGTCCCACGCGAAACCTTCATTGCACCCACCTCTTGCAAAACTCGCGACCCCCGCCTAGTCGGCATATCCACAGAAGATCGCAGGTTCAAGGATTTGCTCGTGGCAACCGGCTCAGGCAGTCACATTATCAGGTGCCAGTCCGTCAGAGAGAGGATTTCGTTCTCGCTTGAGCCGGATGCGGACGCACGGGCTGACCTTGCGCAGACGCTCGGCATCAGGGCCCTGCGAAAGCTGAAGCTCGAGGGCCATCTGTCGCCGGACGGGCTCCAGGACCTGAAGCTCGACGCCAGGCTGGGCGCAACGGTCCAGCAGGACTGCGTTGCCACGGGCAGCCTGGTGACCACGCGCATCGACGAACAGGTGACACGTCTCTACGTGCCCGACCTGCCGGTGCCAGAGGGTGACGAGGTCGAGATGCCTGCTGACGAAAACGCCGACCCGTTGCCGACCACCCTGGACCTCGAGGAAGTCCTGGCCGAAGCACTCGCACTGGCCCTGCCGCCTTGGCCCAGGGTCAGGGATGCCGATCCCGTCAGCGTCTCGATTTCCGCGCCCGGCAGTTCCCCGATGAGAGACGAGGAGGCCCGCCCGTTCGCGGCCTTGAAGGCGCTGCAGGAAAATACGCCCGGCGCCAGAAAGAACCGTCGTTGAATTCGTTCTTGCCCTTGGACGAAATCGCGCTATGTTCCCGCCTCCGCGCGAAGGACAATGGATTGGACAAGTAGCGAGCCAGCGCTTAAGACCGCCCGGACCCTGAACGGGGTCAGGCGCTTCCATACTGAACCGAGGATTTAGGACATGGCCGTCCCGCAGAACAAAGTTACTCCATCTCGTCGCAACAAGCGCCGTGCCCATGACGCATTGGTCGCTTCGAATCCCGCCGAGTGTCCGAACTGCGGCGAATTGAAACGCCCGCACCATGTCTGCGCCGCTTGCGGCCACTACAATGATCGCGAAGTTGTTGCCCAGATCGAGGAATTCGACTTGGATGAGGACGCAGCCTGAACCCGACCCCCAGCACTCTTGGGATGACAAATTTCCCCGATCAGTCCCGCAGCACGAAAAAGCGCATAACGATTTCCGTTGACGCAATGGGAGGCGACCGGGGACCGACCGCCGTCGTTGCCGGCATTGCAAGGGCCGCACGAAAGAACCCCCATTTCGAATTCCTGCTTTTTGGCCCTGAACCCGAGCTTCACAATCTGGTCCGCAGACGAAACAGGCTGGGCCAGAAGCGCAAATTGATGGACTGCTGCGGAATCCGACACGTGGACGAAGTCGTCAGCATGGAGGACAAGCCAAGCCAGGTGCTGCGCAACGGCAAGGGAACTTCCATGTGGGCGGCGGTCGAGGCCGTCAGGCGCGGCGAGGCCGATGCCGTGGTGTCCTGTGGCAATACCGGCGCCCTGATGGCGGTTTCCATGATCAGGCTGAAGAAGCTGCCCGGCGTCGACCGGCCTGCAATCGCCTGCCTTTGGCCGTCGCGGAGCCCGGGCGGATTCAACGTCTTGCTGGACGTTGGCGCAGACATACGGGCTGACGCCAGAACGCTCCTTCAATACGCGCTCATGGGCGCATCCTACGCGCGAAACGGCCTGGAACTGTCCCGGCCGCGCATCGGCCTCATGAACGTCGGCACCGAGGAGAACAAGGGCCACACCGAGATTCGCGAGGCGCACGACCTGATCACTTCAGCCGCCGATGACGCGAATTTCGAGTATGTCGGATTTGTCGAGGGCGGCGACATTCCGTCGGGCCGCGTGGACGTGATCGTGACCGACGGGTTTACCGGCAATATCGCGCTGAAGACCGGGGAAGGCACGGCGTTGCTCATCCGCGAGTTCCTGCGCGAAGCCTTTCGAGCCACACCGCTCTCTCGGATAGCGGCCTTGCTGGCGGTGACGTCGCTTCGCCGGCTTTCGAAGCGGATCGACCCCAGGCGAGTGAATGGTGGCGTGTTCCTTGGCCTGAACGGCACGGTCGTCAAGAGTCACGGGTCAGCGGACGCCGTCGGCGTTGCGTCTGCCATCGGGCTTGCATGTCGCCTGGCAGAAAGCCGGTTCAACGAACGCCTGGCGGCACGGGTTGCATCCTTCAACCCCGGCGGGCAAGATGAGTGTGGGGTAACCGCCGAAGCGGCTGGCAAAGAACGGGAAAGATGAAGACACGCGCGGTGGTGCAAGGGGTCGGGCACTATCTGCCCGAACGGGTGATTCCGAATTCCTGGTTCGAGAGCAAGCTCGACACGACGGACGAATGGATAAGGGCGCGGACGGGAATCGAATCCCGCCACTTCGCTGCCGCAGGCGAAACTGTCTCGGAACTTGCAACCAAGGCCGCGTTGTCAGTTCTGGCTGAGGCTGGCCGTGCGGCCGACGACATCGACGCAGTGATCGTTGCCACGTCGACACCGGACCTTACATTCCCGTCGGCGGCAACGATAGTGCAGGGGAATCTCGGCATGACGCGGGGATTCGCCTTCGACGTGCAGGCCGTCTGTGCGGGATTCGTCTTCGGGCTGTCCCAGGCCAACGCGTTGATCGTCTCGGGCCAGGCCCGCCGGATTCTCGTGATCGGCGCAGAAACCTTCAGCAGCATTCTTGACTGGAACGACCGCACGACCTGCGTGCTGTTCGGGGACGGCGCTGGGGCGGTCCTGCTTGAGGTCGCCGAGTGCGAGGGGTCCAACGATGATCGCGGAATCCTTGCGACGGACCTCCATTCTGACGGTCGCTATCGCGACATACTCTACGTGGACGGCGGCGTGTCGACACGGGAGATCGGGCATCTGCGCATGCAGGGCCGTGAGGTGTTCCGGCACGCCGTGGAAAAGCTGGCGGCCACGGCGCAAGCCTCGCTGGACAGTCTCAAGCTCGACGGTGCCGACTTGGACTGGCTCGTTCCTCACCAAGCCAACCTGAGGATCATCAGGTCGACCGCTCAGAAGCTCGGTCTCGGCTTGGAGCGGGTCGTGCTGACTGTCCAGGAACACGGGAACACCTCGGCGGCATCGATTCCGCTCGCACTGTCGGTCGGAGTCGAACGCGGCCAGATCAAGCCTGGCGACCTGCTCCTGACCGAGGCGATCGGCGGCGGCCTGGCCTGGGGGTCTGTCATTCTCCGCTGGTAGTCTGAACCGGCCCGCTTTTGCGGCGTCCCGTTATTGACTCGGCAACTCTCCCCGCCCATTCTGCCGCCACAAATCAATTTCGTACAGGGGGGAATTTATGGGCGAAAAGACATTGACACGGATGGATCTCAGGGATGCCGTCTACCAGGAAGTCGGTCTCAGCCGCAATGAATCCGCTCAATTGGTTGAAAGCGTAATTGAACACATTTCGGACACGCTCGCCAAGGGCGAAAAGGTGAAGGTTTCTTCCTTTGGCACATTTTCCATCCGGGAAAAAGGGCCACGCGTTGGCCGCAATCCCAAGACCGGTGAAGAGGTGCCGATTCATCCACGCAAGGTCCTTACGTTTCGTCCCTCTCATCTGATGAAAGAGAGAGTAGCGGCCGGCAACAAGGCTTGATCCACGGTGCAAAAGTCCCGCGAGGCGTTCCGAACCATTTCTGAGGTGGCTGACTGGCTGGAAGTGCCCGCGCACGTCCTACGCTTCTGGGAAACACGGTTTGCGCAGATCAAGCCGACAAAGCGTGCTGGCGGACGCCGCTACTATCGTCCTGCGGACATGCTCGTCATTGGAGGGATAAAGACGCTTCTTCGAGACAAGGGCATGACGATTCGCGGGGTACAGAAGCTGCTCAGGGAACAGGGAGTGAGTCACATCTCCTCCTTCTCGATTCCGCTTGATCCAGAGCCGACGGAACGGGAAGTCCAAGGCCAAATCGAATCCGTTGTGAAAGACGTGCGACGGGTCCCTTCCCACGTTGCACCAGACAAGCCCGGAGTGGATGTCGGACACGGCGAGACCGATGCCGGCACGATCGAGAGCCAGTCCCTAGAGGAAACGGGTACTTCAGAAGTGCGATCAGCGGATGCCGAAACGGCAACTGACAGGGCAGACACCGGCGGGCCGACATCGGCAGCCAAGGGTCAGGCAGATGCAGGCCTCCAGCACGCGCAGGAGACGGAGCGCGAGATCGATCCTTCCGATACCCCTGGAACAGACCCGGAGGACGATGCTGAGGAATTTGCTCGAGGCCCAGGCATCGCCGCCCGCGTGATCCTGGTCGACCATATGCGTCTGAAGGCGCATCGCGACGACCTGTTGAAGGCTGTCGAGCGCCTGAGGGCCCTGTCCTTGAGCAGGTCCGGAAACTCGTGACATGCTGCCTGATCAACTATTGCCACCGATCCCCATTTGCGACAGAAGGCCAGGAGTCGGGCTATGGCGCAGCTTGGTTAGCGCGTCCGTCTGGGGGACGGAAGGTCGCAGGTTCAAATCCTGCTAGCCCGACCATCACCTGAAAGTCCCGGGCATCCGATGACGAGACCGCTTTGCAGAAAGAGTCGCACGGGCAGCAGGATGCGCGCGATCCGTGACGCGGCACGTCTGTCTCCTTTCCGCACCGGCAGAGGTCATCAGGACGCCCCCAGCGTGAACTCGCCGCTCCTGCCGGAATGCCGTCCGTGACCGGCGTCCTGCCCGACACCGAAATCCGGGCCATGATCGGGAATGGCTCGGTTTTCGCCGACAAGGTGTTTGCTGACGAGCAAGTCCAACCCGCGTCGTTGGACCTACGACTCGGAAAAGTTGCGTATCGTGTCCGCGCTTCCTTCCTCGCAACCGGCGGTGCCGGTGTAGAGGAGCGGCTGCAAAAGTTTGAAATGCATCGATTCGATCTAAGTGACGGAGCCGTGCTCGAAAGGGGATGCGTGTATGTCGTTCCGCTGATGGAGCGACTTGCCTTGCCCGAAACCGTTTCTGCGGTCGCGAATGCAAAGAGCTCAACTGGCAGGCTTGACCTTTTGACCCGGACCATCACGGACGGCGCGACCGAGTTCGACCGCATCCCGGCAGGCTACCATGGACCGCTCTACGCCGAGATCTGCCCGCGATCGTTCTCTGTCCTGGTCCGACCGGGCATGCGCCTCAACCAAGTCCGGTTTCGGGATGGACACGTCGCTCTGGATGACGCCGCTCTTGCGGCACTCCACGAGGAAGTCGGCCTGGTCTCTGGCAAGGCAATGATCTCCGAAGGTCTCGGATTCTCGGTCGACCTGGATCCGGCCGACGGAACGCTCGTCGGCTACCGCGCCAAACCGCATGGCGGGGTGATCGATCTCGACAACGTCGCTGGATACGAACCCGACGAATTCTGGGAAGAAATCCACACCGGCGAAGGAAGGATCATCCTGGATCCCGGAGCCTTCTACATCCTGGTGAGCCGGGAGGCCGTGACCATTCCACCGACACACGCTGCGGAAATGGCGCCATACCTGGCCATGGCCGGAGAGTTTCGCGTCCACTATGCGGGTTTCTTCGACCCGGGATTTGGGTGGGCCGACGCAGGCGGCGCCGGCTCTCGTGGCGTCCTGGAAGTGCGGTGCCATGAAGCGCCGTTCGTTCTTGAGCATGGCCAAACCGTCGGCCGCCTGGTGTATGAAAGGATGTCGGCACGGCCTGCGGCGCTGTATGGAAGCGCGATTTCGTCCAACTACCAAGGCCAAGGGCTCAAGCTCTCAAAGCAGTTCCGGATGAGGTCAGCATCCTCTCCTTGAAACATCCTTGTCTGATTTCAAGCCGTCGAAAGGGATTGTTCGACCTGCGCTCCCTTGGCCAAATCCGTTTCATCCAAAGGTCGCCCGCGGATACGCGTTGCGTGACGGCAGGAGCTCGAACGGTTCATTTGCGGGCCGTGTCGTTCCAGTTCTCCCGTTCCGATCAATCTTGCAACTAGGGAACTGGCCGTGACGCACATGGGGTGCTGGTCGAATCCACCGTCCGGAACGCGCTTCCGGACCAGACCCGGGCCAATTCCGTGTGTCAGATTGACGTAACTTGATCCGGTTGCGAACAGGACCTGTGCACCAGGACTATTGACCGATGTCGCTCGACGGAGGAAGTGTGCGATGCTAGACGAGATCGCGAGCAACCGACGGCATCGCGTTGGATTCGATTGTGCTGCCACTGGCAGTTCTGTCGGCGCACTCGGTGCGCCGTCGAGGCACTACGTTAGCGAGGGGGCAGGATTCGCATGAGAAAGGACTTTCCGAGGCGATGGCAGACCGCCATCTTGCTCGCCCTCGTGACATTGGCCTTCGGTGCGGCTGAGACACGGGCTGCCGACAGCGATGGCAACGGGAACTACGCAGGACTGTTCGTTGGCACCGGAAAGGTGGCGAACGAGATCGTTGATGTCGATGGATTCGCGGATTGGGGCAATCCGGGATCTACCAACAAGTTCAATGGTCCGGCTGCGGCTGCCGGAGTGCTTGCAGGTCACCGCTTTGACATGGGCCGCACCGGGCTGCGGATCGAGATCGACGCATTGGCCGGCGACATGTCTGCGGACACGGACATGCTTGATCCGACATGCGGCGACGAAACCGCGTTGGCGCGAATCCGCTGGATGACCACGGCGCGATTGGGGATCGACATGGATGTCGGGGACTCCCGGGTCTTTCTCGCTGGTGGACCTGCGCTGGCGCGGATCGTCAATTCAGTTTCCGACATAGATTACGGGGGGCCCGGTTGCCTCGAGGGCAACCTTCTCTTTGACGCCGATGACTCGTTCCGGAGCGACGAAACCCTGGTTGGATGGGCGCTTGGGGCAGGAATCGAGATGCCGCTCTCTTCCAGGTGGGCCGTGCGGCTCGACGGGATGCGCTTCGACTTCGGGCAGGAGCGCTATCAGGTAAACGCATCCGGCAACAATCGTTGTGGTCGGGGCGGCGAGTTCAGGCCCTGCACCTATTCTTTTGACAACCGGGGCGGCATGGCGCGCCTGATGGTCTTCTACCGGTTCGGAAACTAGGCGGGAACGCGGCGCCTTCCTCATCTGTCGCCGATGACAGGCCCGTGCCTTGCGCCTCAGGGCGGCGACGTGCCAAACGACCAGCACTCCCTGCGGACCGACGCATGCCCTTCAGCGGAGCGAATTGAAGGGGTCGACTTGAGGCACTCCAGTCACAAAGATTTCTTGTCGCGGAAAGTCTGGGACCGCACCGTTTCGCGAGGCGGACCCTGCTCCGGACTGCGAAAACGTGATCCTGAACAACCGATTGCCCTTCGCCCCCAACGTCGCGATGGCGGCAGCTTTGCATCCCAAAACCGACGGAGAATTCTCGTCGATGCCAAAGGGCTCGATACGTTGCGGTGCTCCCCGACAGTCCTCTTGCTCCATGCGAGCAGGCCCCCATTCAAATGCCGGCCAGTTGCGAATCGCTCCGCAAGTCTCTGCCTGTCTTCAGTGCCCGTCCTGGCCGCGTTTCGCTTCCGTGTCTTTGGCTTGAACCGGAAGCGCTGCCCGCAATCATCCCACCCCAGGAGACGGGTCATCTTCAGGAGGAGCAAATGTGCTGCGCTTGGCCAAGGTGCGCAGTGGGCGATTCAATTGGGAATTATATACGTAAGTGACCATCAGGCCGCTCTCGCACTGATTTCACGGGTCGATGAGGTCGGCAACCCGAACGCCTCTCGCCGTGCAGACGCGCCAATCCCGGACGCCTCGTGCTCCGGGATGCGGCCACGCGCCGCGCACCGGATGTTCCTTGCCGCGTTGATGTCGGCATGTGCCGCGTGCCCGCAGTGCACGCAGGTGAAGTCGTCCCGAGTTCTGCGGCTGGCGGCTTCCGCCGCCCCGCACTCGTGGCATGTCCTTGACGTGTTCCTCGCCGGAACCGTGATGACGTTCGCCGCCTTGCATTCCAGCATGGCCTTCAGCGCCGCCCAGCCGGTGTTCAGGATGACGCGGTTCAGTCCCGCCTTCTGCGGCACGTTCGTCCCCGGCTCCTCGACGGTGCCCTTGGCGGATTTCGTCATGGCCTTCACGTTCAGGCTCTCGACGGCGACCGTGCCTGCCTTCGCCGCCAGGCGGCGACTGACATGGTGATGCCAGTTGCGACGGCGGCTGGCAATCTTGCGGCGGGCCTTCGCAAGGTGCCGCTTCGTCCGCTCGCGCCGCTTCGACCGCTTCTGCTGCCTGGACAGTTTCCGTTGGAGGCGCCCGGCCCTGGCTTCGAGCCTGGACATGTCGGGCATCTCGTGGAGTTCGCCGTCGCTGTCCGCGACCTGCCCGCAGTTGCGGTCGAGGCCGAGCACGTGTCCGTTGTCGGCAGGCTCCTCGATCTCGACCGCAAGGCAGACGACGGCGGTCCAATTGCCGCCGACACGCTTGAGCACGGCGGAGACGGGCCTGCCGTCGGGATGCGGGTTGCCGCCCTTGCGGCGTATGGCCATGGGACCGAAGCCGGGGATGTGGAGCGTTCCGTCGCGCACCTTGACGCCGGAGACGATGCTGATGCTGTCGAAGAAGCGGCTGCCCCTGAACTTCGGGAAGCCCGCATTCGCCCCCTTCTTCAGGCGGTTGAAGAAGCCCTTGAACGATTCATCGAGCCGCTTGAGCGTCCCGCGCTGGATGGCGATTCCGCATCCGGCCATTTCAGGCAGCTCGCGCCTGCACTCGGTGAGGGCCTTGCACTGGTCGAAGTATGTGCGCGACTTCCCGGTCTTCCAGTGGAAGTCGATCCGTTCCTCAAGTGCCGCGTTGTAGAGTTGGCGCTGGGCTTCGAGCGTGGTCTCAAGCCACTGCCAGTTGCGCCGCGTCTGCGGAAGCAGCCGGTAGACAACCTGCCTGTGCGTCTGTGTCAGGGCCACGTGTTCGCTCCTGCGTGAGCTTCCGGGGACCGGGCGTTTCCGGCACCCGCCCACGCATCATAACCGGCCGGAACGAAACAGCAACATCTTTCTGGTCGATGGTCACTTAGGTATGTAATCCCCATTCAATTCAACCCTGGTCTGACAGTCGCACATTCGGGAAGCCCGAGCGCACCGTCTTTCCCGACAGTTCAGGCGCGCCCGCCGTAGCATTGGCAGGCGAGCATGACCTGCCTCACGCGTCCCTCGCGTCTGCTTCCTCGTCCTCGGCGAACATTTCTGCCTGGGATCCATTCTCCTCGCCGCTCTCGTCCGGCGCGGTGCCGGGAGAAGGACGGCTATCCAGCAAGCCCGCCGACCGAAGCTCCTTCAGACCTGGAAGGTCCCTCGTGCTTTCAAGCCCGAAATGGTCAAGAAAAGTCTGGGTCACGACGTAGGTCACCGGTCGCCCGGGAGTCATCCGTCGGCGGCCCAGCCTTATCCACTCAAGCTCGAAGAGCTGGTCAAGCGTTCCTCGGCTGACGCTCACGCCGCGAATCTCCTCGATTTCCGCCCGCGTCGCAGGCTGGTGATAGGCAATGATCGTCAACGTCTCGATCGCGGCGCGGCTCAGCCTGCGCGTTTCCACTGTCTCCTTAGTCATCAGGAATCCGAGATCGGGCGACGTCCGGATGGCCCAGCCGTCACCTGACTTTCGCACGTTCACCCCTCGCCCCTCGTAACGTGCCTTCAACAACTCGAGTGCCTTGGCCGCATCGCTTCCATGGGGCATGCGGGCATTGAGGTCGGCAACGGAAACCGGCTCCGCCGACGCGAACAGCATGGCCTCGACCATCCGCTCCTGCTCGATCAGCGGTGGAGCTTCGAACAGGCTTTCAAGCGCCCCAAAGTCCTCGCCCGCGTCAACCACTCTGAACCGCCTTTATCTGGATCGGTGCGAAAATCTCGCTTTGCCGAATCTGAATCGCACCGCCCTTCGCGAGCTCCAGCGATGCGGCAAAATGCGATGCTGTGGCCGAACGACGCCGTTTCGGGTCCGTCTCCCAGCCTTGAGGCAAGTAGGACATTAGATCGGTCCATTCGCCCGCGTATCCGATCAGGCCCCGCATTCGCTCAAGCGCATGCTCGAGCGTCATCACGTGTTCACGGATGAACGTGAACGGGCGAAACTCGTCTCGGGTGCGAACCCGGGCATATCCCTGCATGAGATCCAGAAGAGACGCGGTGTAGCGAACGCGGCGCACGCGATTGACGTCTTCCGGCAGGCCGCGCACAAAGAAATCCTTGCCCTTCTGATCCCGTGCCATGAGCTTGGCCGCGGAGTCCCGCATCGCGGCCAGACGTTCGAGCTGGAACGCGAGATGCGCCGCCAGTTCCTCGCCAGATTGTTCCGCGTCTTCCGGGTCTCGCGGCAAGAGCAATCGCGACTTCAGAAAGGTCAGCCAGGCCGCCAGGACCAGATAGTCGGCCGCGAGCTCGATCCTGAGGGACTTTGCGCGCTCGATGAACAGGAGGTACTGCTCTGCCAGCGCTAGCACGCTGATCTTGCGAAGATCCACTTTCTGGCATCGCGCAAGCTGGAGAAGCAGGTCGAGCGGCCCCTCGAACCCGTCCACGTCGACAAGCAGCGCATCAGGCTCAACGCGAGCTTCGACCTCGACAAATTCCGCATCACCATCCGGCATTCTCTTCTGCCTCCTGCATCAGTGCCGCAAATTCGGCTTCAAATTCGCAAATGTCAACATCTAGTGGGTCTTTTCGTGCAGAAAGCGCAACATCTGCCAATCTTCGGTCCGATGACGACATTTCGCCCACGGCTGCCGCAATCGCCGACATCTCGGAAAGATCGCCGCTGCAATGGATCACCAGATCACACCCCGCCTGACGTGCCGAAGCTGCGCGGGATTCGACTTTCCCGAACAACGCACCCATCGAGATGTCATCCGTCAGCAAAAGTCCCGAAAGCCCGAGCTCTTCGCGCAGATACGTCACGCCGGCCTCGGAAAGCGTTACTGGCCTTTCATGATCGACTTCCGGAAGGACAACGTGAGCCGTCATCGCCATAGGCAGGTCCGCGAGTTTGCGAAACGGCAAAAAGTCGGTCTCAAAGAGTTCTGCAATCGGTGCGTCGATGCGAGGGAGTGCCTCGTGACTGTCACGAGTCGTGCGTCCGTGGCCTGGCGCATGCTTCAGGACGGGAAGACAGCCCGCATCGGACAGGCCGGTGGCTAGCGCGCGCGCCATGACCGCCACACAGGAGGCAGTGGTGCCGAGGCATCGATTCTTGAGGAAGGGATGGGTCTCGGGCCAGGCGACGTCCGCGCATGGGGCGCAGTTCACGTCTATCCCGTGCGCGAGAAGCTCGGTGCCAATCAGGAACCCGCGCAAATACATGGCCCTTTCGGACTTTGACGACGCGCCAGCACTGCCGACGAGCGCTTCCACCTGGTCCAAGGGAGGCATCCACTCGCGCCAATGAGGTGCCCGCATCCGCTGAACCCGGCCGCCCTCCTGATCAATCAAGATCGGCGCATCGCGCCCGACCGCCTCGCGAAGCGCCGCAGTCAGGCGGCGAAGCTGGTCTGGCGACTCGCAGTTCCGCTGAAACATGATGAACCCGAAAGGCTCTGCCTCGGAAAAGAACCGGGCCTCCTGGCGACCAAGCTCGGGCCCGGAAGGTGCAAAGATATACGCACCCTGAGGCACTTACTGCTGCACGACCGGAATGCATTCTGCACCTTCCGCCTGCAGTACAGAGCAAAAGCGCCTGGCATCCGCCAGATCAACAAAGCCGGTTGCCCGCAAGCGGAAGAACGTACGGTCACCTGACACCGCTTCTTGCACGACCCGTTGCTTGCCGACCATGTAGTCACCGAAGCGGGCAACGATTCTGTTCCACTCAGCATGCGCAGCGCCCGCATCGTCATAGGCGCCGAGTTGCACGAGCCTCATGCCCGGCGGAACTGCCGATAGTTGAACATCACCGGTGCTTGGACCTGCTGCAGTTGCAGCAGAGGCTTGCAGGCCCTGCGGGCGACGCGGAGGCGGTCGAAATGTCGCCGGAATCATCCTGGCACCGGTCCCACCTGCCGTCGTTGCCGAAGGTGCCGCCAAGACATCTGCCAGCGCTTCCTCTACGGCCCGGTCTGTTCCGGAACGCACCGCATTGTCCTGGCCGACAATCACCTGTTCCGTGCCGAACCTTGGAGCCTCGCCTACCGTCACGACTGCATCCTCCATACCGATCGCACTATTGGCCACGGCCACGACTGCTCCGGCATCAGCGGCGCCCGGCAGCGCCCCCATTGCAAGATCCTCGCCTTCGACCAAGGCAACAGGCTCAGGAACAAGAACCACCCTCTTCTCAGGAGCAACGTCCGTTCGCTCCTCCGCGATCCGGTTGACTGTCAGGCCCCGGTTTTCGCTTGCCAACCCGCCGGGGTCTTCGGGCACAACCCGCATCGGGCCCGAAAGCGCCCTTATCACCGGGACGCCTGTCACATCCCTTACCCATAGCTGCCATGCCCAAGCCGTCAGTCCCGCAATCAGCAGAACCGAAAGGAGCGCCCCGGACCAATTCATGACAGCCGCCAAGAATCCGTCTCCGGCGGAATCCTCTTGATCTTCGAAATCGATTGCCGTCATTTCCGTGCCTCAATGCTGCCACCGGTTGATCCAGCGGTCATCCTGCTCGTCTCGCAAACGGTCCGGGCACTTGTCTTGTTCAGCGCATTTCCTCGACCGGCGTCACCCCCAGAATACCCAATCCGTTGGAAATTACAATGCCCACGGCACGTGGAAGCGCTATTTTCCCTGCTGTCGCGACTGGATCCCCTTCGTGCAGAAAGCGCAGCGCAGGTTTGGAATTGCCAATGTTCCAAAGGGCATGGAACTCGGATGCGAGGTCATGGAGGTAGAACGCAATCCGGTGCGGCTCGTGGTTTCGTGCCGCGATCTCGACCAGCCTGGGCCACTCGGCCACCTTGCGTGCCAAGGCAAACTCGGCCTCATCCTCAAGCTTGGCGTCATCAGACCAGTCGAGGTGCATCTCTTCGGCCTTGCGCATCACGGAACGAACGCGTGCGTGAGCATACTGCACGTAGAAGACAGGATTGTCCTTGGACTGTTCGGTCACCTTGGCGAGGTCGAAATCCAGTGGCGCGTCATTCCTGCGGGTCAGCATCACCATGCGGGTCACGTCGGACCCCACACGCTCAACCAGATCCCGCAACGAAACGAACGCGCCTGCTCGTTTGGACATCTTCAGGGGCTTGCCGCCCTCCCAGAGCCTGACCAGTTGGGTCAGCTTGATGTCCAATGGAACGCGCCCGTCGGAAAGGGCCGATACGGCTGCCGACATGCGCTTCACGTATCCGCCGTGGTCGGCACCGAAGATGTCGATCAGTTCGTCGTAGTCGCGAAGGATCTTGTCCCAGTGATACGCGATGTCCGGCGCAAAATACGTCCATGAACCGTCCGACTTCATGATTGGCCGGTCCACGTCGTCGCCGTGAGCCGTGGAACGAAAAAGAGTCTGTTCGCGCGGTTCCCAGTCTTCAGGCTGCCGGCCCTTGGGCGGCTCAAGCGTGCCCTGGTAGATGAGGTCGCGCCTCTTCAACTCTTCTACCGCCGCCTCGATCCGGCCTGTGCCGAAGAGCGACCTCTCGCTGAAGAACACGTCCATCCTCACTCCGATGGCCGAAAGGTCCTCCCGGATCAGCTTCATCATCTCTTGGGTCGCGAAGTCCCTGACGTCCGACAGCCAGGCCCCCTCGTCCTTGCCGACATACGCGTCGCCCACGCTCTCCCTGAGCGCTTCCGCCACCGGCACCAGGTAGTCGCCCGGGTACGCGTCCTCGTCGAACACGACGTCTTGCCCATGCACCTCAAGGTAACGAAGGTAGACCGACCGCGCCAACGTGTCGACCTGTGTGCCGCCGTCATTGACGTAGTATTCGCGCGTGACGTCGTAGCCCGTGAATTCCAGCAGCGACGCGAGCGCGTCGCCGAAGACCGCTCCACGCAGGTTGCCGACATGCAGCGGTCCGGTCGGATTGGCGGACACGAACTCAACATTGACCTTGACGCCTGCTCCCATGCCGGAATGGCCGAATTGCGGTCCGGCATCGATCACTTCCGCCAGCACGTCATGCCAGATCACCGGAGCCAGCAGCAGGTTGATGAAGCCGGGGCCCGCAACTTCGGCGCGAGCGATGTTCGGATCATTCGTCATCCTCTCTGCCAGCACTTCTGCGAGGTCCCGCGGGGCCTTGCCCGCATGCTTGGCTAGCACCATCGCGGCATTCGTCGCCATGTCGCCATGGGCGGCGTCCCGCGGCGGCTCCACCGTTACGTTGCCCCATGAGAGGTCGGCTGGCAGCACGCCCTCAGCCACCAAGGCGTCAAGCGTTTCGAGAACCGATGCACGGATTTCGCTGAATATGTTCATGCGCGCGGTTTACCATTCAGACGGTCGCAGTCAAACGGAGGCGCGACCGAATTCTGGAAGCGAGCTCAGCGGTTTCGTTCGACGATGAAATTCTCGTGGCACTGAAGCGCGAACCGGTCCGTCATTCCGGCAATGTAGTCCGAGACGATCCTTGCTAGCCCGGTCCCGCTGTCGGCCTTCTCGATATCCTCGCGCCAGCGACGGGGCAGCCTTTCCGGGTGCTCGAGAAAGTACGGAAACAGGTCCGTGACCACGCCCGTGACTTCCTTGCGCATTTTGACCACCGACGGAGCACGGTACATCCGGTCAAACAGGAAATCACGCACTTCATTCAGATCTTGCTGAAGTGCATCCGAGAACAGAATGATCTGGAATCCGGCATTTCGTATGTCATCGGATGTTCGCGGCGCAAGCTTGGCCAGGTTCTGTCTTGCAACTTCGATCACGTCCTCGACCAAGACACCGAAGAACCGCCGCAAAGCTTCGTGGCGACGGCGATAGCAGTCAAGACCCGGGTACAGTTCATCCACACGCTCGAAGCATCTGCACAGGATCGGCAACTTGGTCAGGTCATTGGTCGAGAACAGCTTCGCCCTCAGCCCGTCATGCAGGTCATGGTGGTTGTAGGCGATGTCGTCCGAAACCGCCGCCACCTGCGCCTCGGCGCCGGCGAAAGTGTCCGTTTCGAGATCGTGACGCTCCTGGTAGGCGGCAAGCGCCCAAGGCAGGACACCGGTCACCGGGCCGTTGTGCTTGGCGATTCCTTCCAGCGTTTCCCAGGTGAGGTTCAGGCCGTCAAAATCCGCATAGTGACGCTCAATTGCGGTCACGATGCGCAACGCCTGCGCATTGTGATCGAAACCGCCATGAGGCGCCATCAGTTCCGCAAGGGCATCCTCGCCGGTGTGACCGAAGGGCGTATGGCCAAGATCGTGTGCAAGAGCCACGGCTTCGGTCAGTTCCGTGTTGAACCCGAGCGCGCTCGAGATGGTGCGCGCCACTTGAGCGACTTCGATCGAATGCGTCAATCTCGTCCGGAAGTAGTCTCCCTCGTGTTCGATGAAGACCTGCGTCTTGTGCTTGAGCCGACGGAATGCGCTGGAATGAATGATGCGGTCACGGTCGCGCTGATAGCATGACCGAAAGGCGCTCTGCTCCTCCGAAAACAAGCGACCGCGACTCCTGTTCGGATCCGATGCATAGGGCTCCAACATTGGCCTTCTCTTGCCCGGCTGTGCCGCGCCCCATATATTCAGCAATGCCGCAAATGAAAACGCCGGAGTTCGGCATGGACATCGCCATTCCCCCTCAGGTCACGCACCGCGCGTTTGAGCGGCTGGCCGAAATCAATTCAGGAGCGAACGACCCAAAGGCGCTGCGCGTCGCAGTCGAGGGCGGCGGCTGTTCGGGCTTCCAGTACAGCATCGACCTCGACGAGCCGGCAGAAGGAGACCTTGTACTCGAAGGCGAGGGTCAAAAGGTCGTCGTGGACGAAGTGTCGCTTCCGTTCCTGTCAAACGCCGTCATCGACTTCTCGGACGAACTCATCGGCGCGCGCTTCGTTGTCGAGAACCCCAACGCGACATCCAGCTGCGGCTGCGGGACGTCCTTTTCGATCTGACCGGGTCGAGTTTACCGGCGGCATCACCCCGGAAGAGCATCAGAAGCTCAAGGCCATCGCTGCCCTTCAGGGGCAACGCATCAAGGCTCAAGTCCTGAATCGAACCCTTGGTGAAGGCCCCGCCCTCGCCGGCACGAATGAACATGAGGCGTTTTGTGCCTCGGCTGATTTCTTGAAGCCTCGGATCGAACAAGCGCGCCGTTGGGAGTTGTCCTCCATGTCGGCGGCCGACATCCGGCGCGAGGCGCGTGAACAGGTTCGACCGTAGCGGACCGCATGACGGCTTATGACCTGACAGTCGCGGCGGAAGAGGATCTGCGTAGCAAATGGCGCTACTCTTGCACGGCTTGGGGTTTGACCGAGCGGAGCAGCTATTTGACCATGTCGAGGCCTGCTGCGAAGCGACCGGACAAGGCCAAGCACAGGCGAAGTCATTGGGGATTATATACGTAAGTGACCATTGGCTAGAAAGATGTTGCTGTTTCGTTCTGGCTGGTTATGATGCGCGGGCGGGTGCCGGAAGCGCCCGATCCCCAGACGCTCACGCAGGAGCGAACACGTGGCCCTGACACAGACGCACAGGCAGGTTGTCTACCGCCTCCTTCCCCAGAGGCGGAGCAACTGGCAGTGGCTGGAGACCACGCTCGAAGCGCAGCGGCAGCTCTACAACGCGGCCTTGGAAGAGCGGATGGACTGCTACCGCAAGACCGGGAAGTCGCGCACATACTTCGACCAGTGCAAGGCCCTCACCGAGTGCCGGGCGGAGTTGCCGGAAATGGCCGAATGCGGGATCGCCATCCAGCGCGGGACGCTCAAGCGGCTCGATGAATCGTTCAAGGGCTTCTTCAGCCGCTTGCGGAAGGGGGCGAAGGCGGGCTTCCCGAAGTTCAGGGGCAGCCGCTTCTTCGACAGCATCACCATCGTCTCCGGCGTCAAGGTGCGCGATGGCACGCTCCACATCCCCGGCTTCGGTCCGATGACGATCCGGCGCAAGGGCGGGAACCCGCTTCCCGACGGCAAGCCCGTCTCCGCCGTGCTCAAGCGTGTCGGCGGCAAGTGGACCGCCGTCGTCTGCCTTGCGGTCGAGATCGAGGAGCCTGCCGACAACGGACACGTGCTCGGCCTCGACAGGAACTGCGGACAGGTCGCCGACAGCGACGGGGAACTCCACGCCATGCCGGACATGTCCAGGCTCGAAGCCAGGGCCGGGCGCCTCCAACGGAAACTGTCCAGGCAGCAGAAGCGGTCGAAGCGCCGCGAAAGGACGAAGCGGCACCTTGCGAAGGTCCGTCGCAAGATTGCCAGCCGCCGTCGCAACTGGCATCACCATGTCAGTCGCCGCCTGGCGGCGAAGGCAGGCACGGTCGCCGTCGAGAGCCTGAACGTGAAGGCCATGACGAGATCCGCCAAGGGCACCGTCGAGGAGCCGGGGACGAACGTGCCGCAGAAGGCGGGCCTGAACCGCGTCATCCTGAACACCGGCTGGACGGCGCTGAAGGCCATGCTGGACTACAAGGCGGCGAACGTCATCACGGTTCCGGCGAGGAACACGTCAAGGACATGCCACGAGTGCGGGGCGGCGGAAGCCGCCAGCCGCAGAACTCGGGACGACTTCACCTGCGTGCGCTGCGGGCACGCGGCACATGCCGACATCAACGCGGCAAGGAACATCCGGTGCGTGGCGCGTGGCCGCGTCCCGGAGCACGAGGCGTCCGGGATTGGCGCGTCTGCACGGCGAGGGGCGTTCGGGTTGCCGACCTCATCGACCCGTGAAATCAGTGCGAGAGCGGCCTGATGGTCACTTACGTATATAATTCCCAAGTCATTCGATGAATTGCCCGATGACGTTTTGGTCCGCCGTTGCGAACATCGCTACATCTTATGGATTGCAGGTGAGCGGTCGACTATTGTCGCCATCCTCCACGAACGTAAGGACTTCGTGAGGCGGCTGAAATCCCGATTGTGACCCTGTGACACCTGACAACTTCATCAGAACTTGGTTGGGGGTCGTCAATGCCGGCGGAGTCAACATGCCATCCCGAACTATGTCCAGCGCCATCGAAGTGGGGAACGGGCGTCGACCGCGTGCGTCGAATCCACGGTCAAGTCGGTTGCGAAGGAGCTCTTCTCGCGGGGGCGGCAGATGCGATTCCTCAAGTGCGGGACACACCTCCTGCTCCGGATCAAAAACCGCGTACTCGGCAGCACTTTCAAGTCCATGATCCGGTCCTGGCATCCTGGGCTCCTCAACGCGGCAACCTTAATCGGAACTTTCAGCTGAAATTCTCCCGACGGCATCGCGCAGGCCCCTGAAAAGGCTGGGCCTTCCCGCGCGGGCGCAGGGATTCGCATTGGATTCTTGTTGCCATGTAATGGTGCACATTTGGTGTTGACACGGCTTTTTCATCGCATATTATGACCGCAATCTTGTTGCCATGTAAGGACCGGAGCCGTGGCCCTCAGCGTCGACGTCATACCAAACCGCTCCTCCCCGCCCGCCATCCTCCTCCGCGAGGCATGGCGCGAGGGGAAGCGCATCCGCAGGAGAACCGTCGCAAACCTCTCGAAGATGCCCCCCGCGCTTGTCGACGCCATCCGCGCCGCCCTCGACGGCGGGGTCGTGTTCCCGTCGCTCGACGCGGCCGTCGCCATCCGTCGGTCACGCCCCCACGGCCACGTCGCCGCGGTGCTGGGAACGCTCCGGTCGCTTGGCCTGGTCCGCGTCCTGGGCCGGAAGGCGGACCGCATGCGGGATCTTGCCGTGGCGGCCGTCGTCGCTCGCGTCGTCGAGCCTGCCTCCAAGCTGGCGACCGCCAGGGCGCTGGACCCGGAGACCGCGTCGACGAGCCTCGGGGCCGTGCTCGGGCTCGGCCCCGTCACCGGCAACGAGATGCTCGACATGCTCGACTGGCTTCTGGAGCGCCAGCCCTGGATCGAGCGGAGCCTGGCCAACCGGCACCTGAAGGGCGGGAACACGCTGATTCTCCATGACGTCTCTTCCAGCTACCTGGAAGGCAGGAAATGCCCGCTGGCGGCCTTCGGCCACAACCGCGACGGCAAGAGGGGCAAGATGCAGGTCACCTACGGGCTGCTCTGCGCCGCGGACGGCTGCCCGGTGGCGGTGGAGGTCTTCGCCGGCAACGCCGGGGACCCGTCCACGGTGGCAAGCCAGGTGGACAAGGTCCGGAAGCGCTTCGGCATCGGCCGCGTGGCGCTGGTGGGCGACAGGGGCATGCTCACCACGGCGCGGATCCGCGAGGACCTCGAGCCTTCGGGGCTCGACTGGATCTCGGCCCTGAAGACAGGCGACATCCGCAAGCTGCTGCGTTCTTCCGGCCCGGGCGCTTCGGCCCCGCTGGAGCCGGAGGCGCTGGTTCCCGACGCGGTGGCGGAGGTCACGGGCCCGGACTTCCCCGGCGAGCGGCTGATGGTGTGCCTGAACCCGAGGCTGCGGGAGGAAAGGCGGCGCAAGCGGGAGGAGCTTCTCAAGGCGACGGAGGAGGCGCTGGAGGCGATCGCGGCGTCGGTGCGCTCGGGCCGGCTGAAGGGAAGGGAGGCCATCGACCGGCGCGTGGGCCGGGACGCGAACCGCCGCAAGGTCGGGAAGCACTTCGGGATCGACGTCACGGAGGGCGGCATCTCATGGCGCCGGCTGGAGGCCCGGATCGCCGCCGAGGCGCGGCTCGACGGCGTCTACGTCGTCCGCACCAGCCTGGATTCCGCGTCGCTCGGGCCGGAGGCGGCGGTCGAGGCGTACAAGGGCCTCGCGCGGGTGGAGCGCGCGTTCCTGACGATGAAGGCCTCGCGGCTGCGGGTCTGGCCGGTGCACGTGTACTCGGAGGATCACGTCCGCGCCCACGTGTTCCTGTGCATGCTGGCCCTGCATGTCGAATGGCACATGCGTCGGCGCCTGGCCCCGATCCTGTTCGAGGACGACGACCGCGAGGGCGCCCGCGCGCAGCGGAGCTCCCCGGTGGAGCCGGCAAGGGTCTCGGAACGCGCGAAGGCCAACGCGGCGGACAAGCGCACGCCCGACGGGCTTCCGGTCCACAGCCTCACGACGCTGCTCGCCGACCTGGCCACGCTGACGCTGAACGAGGTGACGCTGCCGGGCAGTCCGGACCATGCCTTCCCGCTGCTGGCGACGCCGACGGAGCTGCAGCGCCGGGCCTTCGGGCTGCTGGAGATCGACCCCGCCAAGGATGTTGCCATGTAAGTGGCAGGGCGGATCCGCCGGAACCGGCCGCCGGGCCCTTGATTTGCGAAGGATTCCTGCCTGAACCCCAAATGAAGATCCGCTTAATTTCCGTGCTGCAAATCAATGCTGATTCCGGTGGGCCACGTCGACTGCGCAACTCGCCTCTGCGACACGCTCCGGCAAGTCGAATCCGAGCATCCGGCAACAGAACAGTGTGGCGACATTTCAGTCTGCTTGCCGAGGCTGAGCGGATGGTCCAAAACTTGACACGGAGGAACCAAATGCGCATCGCGACATTCAACATCAACGGAATCAAGGCGCGCTTCGAAGGCCTGACGGACTGGCTTGGCACCAGTGCTCCGGACGTCGCCCTTCTCCAGGAAATCAAGTCCCAGGACGAGACCTTTCCCCGCGATCACTTCGAGGATCTTGGCTACGCCGTCGAGACCCACGGCCAGAAGGGCTTCAACGGCGTGGCAATCCTCTCAAGGCACCCGCTCGAGGACGTCGTCCGCGGACTGCGGGGCGATCCGGCCGACAGACAGGCACGCTGGATCGAGGCAACCGTGATTGACAGGAAACCGGTTCGCGTCTGCTGTCTCTATCTTCCGAATGGCAATCCGGCCCCGGGCGAGAAATACGACTACAAGCTCGCTTGGATGAACCGCCTGCAGCAGAGGGCGTCGGAATTGCTGGCTGCCGAGGAGCCTGCGGTCATGGCCGGCGACTACAACGTGATCCCGCAGGACGAGGACGCGGCCCGGCCGGATGCATGGCGCGAAGATGCTCTTGCAAGGCCCGCTACCCGCGCCGCCTTTCGCGAAATTCTCAACCTGGGCTACACCGACGCCTTTCGCGCACGGCACCAGGACGCCGGTCACTACTCGTTCTGGGACTACCAGCGGAACGCCTTCGACCGGAATGACGGCATCCGGATCGATCACCTGCTGCTGACGCCGCAGGCAGCGGACCTAATGACCGACTGCTGGATCGAAGCCGAGGTGCGCGGTCGCGAAAGACCCTCGGACCATACGCCTGTCTGGATTGAATTGGACACCTGAACCTGCCGTGTTCGAGGGCGCCAGTCATGAACCTGTCGGCGTCGCGAGGAGACGCTGCCAGGTCTATTCCGCAGCGACTCTCTCGGCTCCAAGCAGGACTGCCAAGTACCGTCCGGTATGGCTGTCCGGCGCCTTGGCAATTTCCTCGGGCGTGCCGACTGCAACGATCTGCCCGCCACCGTCGCCACCCTCGGGCCCGATGTCGATGATCCAGTCAGCCGTCTTGATGACGTCGAGATTGTGTTCGATGACGATCACGGAATTGCCTTGGTCGACCAGCTCGTGAAGCACCTCGAGCAGTTTCCGCACGTCGTCGAAATGCAGCCCGGTGGTTGGCTCGTCGAGGATGTAGAGCGTGCGACCGGTCGCGCGTCGCGACAATTCCTTGGAGAGCTTGACCCGCTGCGCCTCTCCGCCTGACAACGTGGTGGCCTGCTGGCCGACCTTGATGTAGCCGAGCCCGACCCGCATCAGCGCATCCATCTTCTCCCGGATCGAGGGCACCGCCTTGAAGAACTGCTGCGCGTCCTCGACCGTCATGTCGAGGACATCGGCAATCGACTTGCCCTTGAACTTGATCTCGAGAGTTTCGCGATTGTACCTTGCACCCTTGCAGGTCTCGCAGGTCACGTACACGTCCGGAAGGAAGTGCATCTCGATCTTGATGACGCCGTCGCCCTGGCACGCCTCGCAACGCCCACCTTTCACGTTGAAGCTGAAGCGCCCGGGCTTGTATCCCCGAGCCCGGGATTCCGGGAGGCCCGTGAACCAGTCACGGATCGGCGTGAAGGCTCCGGTGTAGGTCGCCGGATTTGAGCGGGGGGTTCGGCCAATCGGCCGCTGGTCGATGTCAATGACCTTGTCAAGGTATTCGAGGCCCTTGATCCCTTCGCAGGGCGCCGGAGTCTGGCGTGCAGCGTTGAGGCGCATCGAGGCAGTCTTGAAGAGCGTTTCGATAGTGAGGGTCGACTTGCCGCCCCCGGACACGCCGGTCACGCAGATGAACTTGCCGAGCGGAAATTCCGCAGTGACCTCCTTCAGGTTGTTGCCAGTCGCCTTGACGACGCTGACCGTCCTGCCCTTGCCGGGCCGCCGCGAGATCGGCACGCCGATGGCGCGTCGTCCGGCCAGATAGTCGCCCGTGATGCTCCGCTTGTTGTCGGCGATCCTCGCTGGAGCGCCCTCGGCCACGATCTCGCCTCCATGCACGCCCGCGCCCGGCCCGATGTCGAAGACGTGATCGGCTGACCGAATTGCCTCTTCGTCGTGCTCCACCACGATGACCGTGTTGCCCTGGTCGCGAAGGTTCTTCAAGGTCTGCAGGAGTCGTCCGTTGTCTCGCTGGTGGAGCCCGATGGAAGGTTCATCGAGCACATAGAGCACGCCAGTCAGGCCGGAGCCGATCTGGCTTGCCAGCCTGATCCTTTGCGATTCGCCGCCGGACAGCGTGCCCGCATTGCGGCTGAGCGTGAGATATTCGAGTCCCACGTTGTTCAGGAAGCCAAGCCGCTCTCGGATCTCCTTGAGCACCGCGTGCGCAATCTCGTTCTTCTGCTTGGTGAGTTGCGTCGGTGCGCCGTCGACCCACTTGAGCGCGTCGCGAATTGACATCTGCACGACCTCGCCGGCATGAAGCCCGCCGATCTTGACGGCGAGCGCCTCTGGCCTCAGCCGAAAACCGTCGCAGGTCCCGCAGGGTCGGTTGTTTTGATACCGTTCGAACTCTTCGCGGATCCAGTTTGAATCGGTTTCGCGATAGCGACGCTCCATGTTCGGAATCACGCCTTCGAACGGACGCTTCACCTGGTATATGCGCCCGTTTTCGTCGTAGCGGAACTGAATCTGCTCTTCGCCCGAACCGTAGAGGAAGACGCGTTGAACCATGGACGGCAGATCTTTCCACTTCGTGCTTGCATCAAACTTGTAGTGCCTTGCGAGGGCCTCGATGGTCTGCCTGAAATACGGGCTCTTGCCCTTCCGCCACGGGGCAAGCGCACCGTCATAGACCTTCAGGTTCCCGTCCGGGACAACAAGGCGCTCGTCGAAGAACAGTTCGACACCCAAGCCGTCGCAATCTGGGCAGGCACCGAAGGGCGCGTTGAACGAGAAGAGCCTGGGCTCGATCTCGGGAATCGTGAATCCGGAAACCGGGCAGGCGAAATTCTCTGAAAACGTGATTCTCTCAGGATCGCCGCTCCCTGGAGCGGTTTCCAGAACCGCGATGCCATCGGCCAGATCAAGCGCAGTCCGGAAACTGTCGGCCAGCCTGGTCTCGATGCCCTCCTTGATCACAATGCGGTCGACCACCACGTCGATGTCGTGGCGGAACTTCTTGTCAAGCGCGGGCGGTTCATCAAGCTCGAAGAACTGGCCGTCCACCTTGACGCGCTGGAATCCCTGCTTGCGAAGTTCAAGGAACTCCCTGCGGTATTCGCCCTTCCTGTCGCGAACTATGGGAGCCAAGAGGCAGGCCCGGGTTCCTCTCTCCGTCGCCATGACGCGATCAACCATGTCCTGCACCTGTTGCGCCTCGATCGGCAGGCCTGTTTTCGGCGAGTAGGGCGTGCCGGCACGGGCGAACAAGAGGCGCAGATAGTCGTAGATCTCGGTGACCGTCCCAACGGTCGAGCGTGGATTCTTGGAAGTCGTCTTCTGTTCTATCGAGATGGCGGGCGACAGCCCGCTGATATGATCCACGTCAGGCTTTTCCATCATGTTCAGGAACTGCCGCGCATAGGCCGAAAGCGACTCGACGTAGCGACGCTGACCCTCCGCGTAGATCGTGTCAAAGGCGAGGGACGACTTGCCGGATCCCGAGAGCCCGGTGATCACCACGAGGCTGTTGCGTGGAATATCGACGTCAATGTTCTTGAGATTGTGCTCGCGGGCGCCTCGGACCTCGATGTTCTTCTGCTCGGCCATTCGCCTCCCCTCTGTCGCGCCATACAGATAGGTCAACCCCGACGGACAGAAAAGGCGTTTCTTGCCAGGGCACGATCGGAATCACTCTGGGCAAATCGGCGCCGCGCGACCACGAATCCAACGTGAAATTCAGCGCCGGATATCACTCCACGCATCCTGAGCTTCATCGTTGGCCTGCATTCCGTGGCCAATGGACCGCTTTCGGTGCCGACCGACGTCAGGCGGGCGTCCCCCTCGCCCGGAACCCTCAGGTCCCGCACCTTGAACTGGAGCGTCACGAACCACTTCCCGTTCGAGCGGCTGACGATCGCGTGCACCGGCTTCGCGGGCAGCGCGCGGTGCCACCGGACCTTGACGAGGCCCGGGATCCCGACGAGTCGGAGCCTCCCGCCCCGGCAGACCAGCCCGTCGCCGACGCGGAAGTCGGCGCTGTGGAAGCGCGACTTCGCGCGGAATCGGGGAAAGCCCGGGGTCCCTCCCGCCTTCACGCGGCGGAAGAATGCGGCGAAGGCCTTGTCGAGCCGGCGCAGGACCTGCTGCCCGGCGCTGCAGCTGCATCCGGCCAGTTCCGGGACCGCGTCCCGGACTGCCTTCAACTCGTTCGCCTGGTCCGTGTAGCCAAGGCAGACGCCCCGCCGGTTCCATGCCTCGATCCGTTGCTGGAGGCCCGCGTTGCAGAGGTCACGGAAGTGACCGAGCATGTCCGGGAGGGCCGCTTCCTGCGCCCTGTTCGGGTAGAGCCGGCACTTGTGGCTCCTGATCAGGTGCCTGCCCATGTTCGCCATGTGTTCCATCTACTTCAGGCTGGCTGTCATTGCAAGGGGCGCGCAGTCCCCTGTCGCCTGAAGGCGATAGTTCCCTGCGAGGTCTATGGGCCCAGCGAACTTCCAGGACAACGAACCGCCTGAAACCCGGCCAAACAGTGCGGCCGTGACCCGAGTCCGCCCCGTCCATATCCCGGGAAATGACGCGACGCACACCGTGCCAGGAACGGAACTGGGAATCACTTGAAGCAGGTGGCATTGAAGCGTATCCTGATTGTCGACGCCGCATTGCTCATGCCGTCAATCGATGGCAAACTGAAGAGAGTACACATTTCCGGGTCGCCCCTCGCGATCATGGTGCTGAAAGCGACAGATCCTGCCGGTCAGGGCGACGAGAGAACGAGGAGAAAAGACATTGCTGACCCTCGCTGAAGAAATCATTCTTCTCATGCTCGAAGATGAAAGCGGAAAGTTCGTTCACGTTCCGGAACATTCCGTCAGCTATGCGCTTTCCGGCGCAGTATTGATGGACCTCGCCTTTGAAGGAAAAATCGACACCGATCCAGAGAGGCTTTTTGTAACTGACCGCGAACCCACCGGGTATGACCTGCTCGATTCGGCACTTCAAGACATCTGTGCTTCAGAGGAGCAGCATGACTCCCGCTACTGGGTTGAGTTCTTCAGCCGCAAGTCCGTTGACATCCAGAGAGCATCCCTCGACCGCTTGTGCGCCAACGGCATCCTGAGGGAAGAGGAAAACTTGTTTCTCTGGGTGTTCAGGTCCCGTCGGTATCCCACTCGCGACGGTGCGGTCGAGCGGCGGGAAGTCAAGCTCCGAATAATGTCCCTGCTGTTCAGTGATGAAATCCCGGAGCCACGAGACATTGCAATCATTGGCTTGGCGGATGTGTGCAGGATATTCGAGCACTTGCTTGCGCGACCGGAACGCGAAAGAGTCCGCGCCCGAATCAACCAGATACGAAAACTGGAATTGATCGCCGACACCGTGGTTACGGCCGTCCGGGAAATCGAGACGCGAATTGCCCAGTCCATGACGATGCATCCGATGTAGATGCGCCCACGGTACAACCCGGATCTCCCTAAACCTGAATTGCAGGCTAGTGGGTTCCGTGCGGGTTTCGGCGGTTGCAGGACCGTCTCATTCTAATTTTCTTTGGCAGAATCCGGGATTCTACCGGCGTCTGGATGCCACAGCATCTGAAGCCGACAAATCCTTCCAACCTGGCAACACCTCGACGCCCTTGGACGGGTGCATTCCTCATGAATATGACACCGGCTTCCGCAAGACGTGCCCAGACCGTCATGCGCGCGAAGGGCAGGATCCGCATTCTGGCCGCTCCGGAAGCCACAAACGTTGACGCGAAAGACGTATCGTTTGCCGGTCAAGTCGCCCCGCGCGTGCATCGGTCATGGGTGCGCAGGGATGTGGCACAAAGGAGGCGCCGCTGGAGGCCTGTCCTTCGCGGATCAACAACTGGCGTACCAAAATTGAAGTCAGAATCTCAAGGACACGCACCGGGAATGGGCGTGCAGTCCGCCTCCCCAGGCAAACGAAGTGTCCCCGGCTTCGCATGCTTCGGGCCGTCCCGCCCCTTGCGCGCTCCGCCTCGCTGCACGGGCCACCGGCCAAGGCGAGGAATGTACGTCCAGGTCAAATGTGTATGGCGCGATCGTAGGCGTCCAGCACGCTTTCGTGCATCATTTCGCTGAGCGTCGGATGCGGGAAGACAGTGTTCATGAGATCTTCTTCCGTAGTCTCAAGTTGCCGGCCCACGACATAGCCCTGAATGAGCTCGGTGACCTCTGCTCCAATCATGTGCGCACCCAGCAACTCGCCGGTTTTCTCGTCGAACACCGTCTTGACGAGCCCCTCCTGATCACCAAGCGCAATGGCCTTGCCATTGCCAATGAAGGGAAAGCTGCCGACCTTGACATTGTAGCCCATTTCCTTGGCCTTGGCCTCGGTGTGCCCGACGCTTGCGATCTGCGGATGGCAGTAGGTGCAGCCCGCGATGCTCTCCGGCTTGACTGGATGCACCTTGTTCTTGCCTGCGATCAGTTCCGCAACCATGACCCCCTCATGGCTGGCCTTGTGTGCAAGCCAAGGCGCGCCAGCGACGTCACCGATTGCATACAGCCCTTCGACGCCGGTCCTGCAGAATTCGTCGGTCACCACATGGGTCCGGTCGATCTTGACGCCTAGCGCTTCGAGCCCGAGGCCTTCCGTGTTGCCCACAATGCCCACAGCGGAAATAACCGTGTCGAAGTCGTGTTTCGTGATCTTGCCATCAACTTCGACATGGGCAGTCAACTTGCTGCCTTCACGGTCGAGTTTGGTCACTTTCGCCCCTTCGAGGATCTTCATTCCCTGCTTCACGAAGGCCTTCCTTGCGAGCGCGCTGATCTCGGCGTCCTCGACTGGCAAAATACGGTCCACCACCTCGACGACGGTCGTCTCAGCTCCGAGCGTGTTGTAGAAACTGGCGAACTCGATGCCGATCGCGCCTGAGCCGATCACGAGCAGCCTCTTCGGCATGTGCGGAGGCATGAGCGCGTGCTTGTAGGTCCAGATGCGCTCCCCGTCGGCTTCGAGACCAGGCAGTTCCCGGGCGCGCGCTCCGGTAGCAATGATGATCGACTTGGCGGACAACCGTTCTTCTCCGGCATCGCTCCTGACCACGACCTTGCCTTGGGCGGGTACTGTCGCCTCTCCCATGACGACCTCGACCTTGTTCTTTTTCATCAGATGGCCGACGCCGCCGTTGAGCTGCCTTGCGACACTGCGCGATCGCTCAACCACGGCATCGAGGTCATACTCGACGCCCTTGGCCTTCAGACCGAATTCTTCGGCACGGCGCATCAAGTGGAACACCTCCGACGAACGCAGCAAAGCCTTCGTCGGTATGCATCCCCAGTTCAGGCAAATTCCCCCCATGTGCTCACGTTCAACGATCGCCGTCTTGAGGCCCAGTTGACTGGCGCGAATCGCGGCAACATATCCCCCGGGTCCCGCGCCGATCACGATGACATCAAATGCCTTTTGAGCCATGTCCTCTCTCCAGCGAATGAACTGCTTGACTTCAAACCATCTGCCATAGACCGAGCAAGGAGTCACCCTTGGGCCATTGAAAGCGGGGAATGCCTGCCATGCGAATCCGTGCCAACAACTTGCGCACGGTCCCAGATGACGGATCAAGGGCAGCGGGCACAGGTGCATCGGGCAGAGACTCGGCCCGAGGGAAATCGCCCCGCAACCTGCAAATGCGCGTTGGGTGGCGGCATCGTTCCGGAACGGCGAGTGATTCGTCGCGCTCTCTGCCGAAGTGACGTCGGTTGCCGCGTCTCGTCCGCCCGCCTCGCCCCATCGCAAGACGTGGCTCATTCGCCTGGCAAGCGGATCCTGCCGCCGTGTTCAGGCTGCCTTCATCTCCTCGACGACCGCCTTGTAGCCACCGGCATCAAGATAGGCCTGCTCGGCCGCGTTGCTTTCCCTCGAAAGCGCTTCGTTGCGCGTAGGGAACCTGCCGAAGCGTCGAATCACCTCGCGATGCGCACGCGCGTGCGGCAATGACAGGTGTCCCGTGTCGGGCATCCGCGACATCATGAGGCGGACTGCGCGATCTTGATCCTCAAGACATTCCGAGTGCACAAGCGGCATGTAGAAGAACTGTCGCGCGGGCTCGTTGAACCGTGTGTCCCAGCATTTCGCTATCGCCATCTTCGCGGCCGCCTTGGCCAGCCTGTCAGACCCAAACGCCCTTGGACTGTCCCGAAACATGTTCCTCGGGAACTGGTCGGTCAGGATGATGTACGCAAGGGTCCCTTCCGGATAGGTGAGCCAAAGCGACAACCGGCCTTCACACACGTCCTCATGATCGCCTTCAAATCGGTCTCGGATTTCCTGGTCCAGATCCTCGCCGCCCTCATACCATCCGGACGGTCCGGTCTCATCCAGCCAAAAAGTCAGGATTTCTTCGGGGATTGACATGAAACACCACCTTTGGTCGCTCCGTTTCCGCCCCCCAAGGACGACTCAGCGTCACAATCCCATTACCCTTGATCAGGCATTGATCGCAACACAGTTCTTGAATTCTCGGGCGCTACCGGACGCAGCATGGCACTTTGGCCACATCCGTCAGGCGGTGCAGCAGGCAATTGCACCGCTATCGCCACACAATGTCGCGCGATGCGCCGGAGGCGCTGACCACTTCCTGCCGCCACGGTCTGGATCACATTCGCCCAAGACCGGACCCATGCGCACCGAACCGACAAGAACGGGCTTCGGAAGGGTCAGGTCGTCCGGCAATCGCCCCTGTTCAGGCAAGTCCCTGCAAGTCTTCGTCCGCTTCGGCCTCCGCTTCCGTGCTTTCGGCATAGATTTCCTGCGCCGCCTCGACGGCAACCGGCGTTGCCGTCGGCAGAACGGGCGCATAGCTTACAGTGCCGGACGCGTCGTCGCTCGCATAGATCGACGGGCGCCGCGACATCCTCAATGCCACGTATGCCGTCAACACGAGCATGACTCCGGCCATGAACATCCAGAAGCCGTTCGGCCCAACGGTCGCCATGGCCCACCCGACGACGATCGGGCCGACGATGGCACCCAGCCCGTTCACGAAAATCAAGCCGCCTGACGCCGAAGCCATGTCGTCAGGTTCGAGATAGTCGTTCGTGTATGCAATCAGGAGCGCATAGAGCGGATTCGAGACCCCGCCCGCAATGAATCCTGCCACCAGCACTACTTCGAAGGCGCCTCCCCACAGGAAGCCAATGCCACCACCGATGGAACCACCCACGGCAGCCACAAAGATCAGCACGCGACGGTCCATCCGGTCAGACAGCCATCCGAACGGATATTGCAGAACCATCCCGCCGACAAAGATCGCGGAGACAAAGAGAGCGATCTGGGAAACGGTGAGGCCTGCCTCGGTCCCGTATATCGGTGCCATTCCGAACTGCGCCGAGAAGATCAGGCCAAGCAGGAACATGCCCACGATCCCGGTTGGTGAAACCTTGTAGAGTTGGGCAAGGTTCATCGCCTTCGTCGCCTCGAAGGCAGGCGTCGGCGTTGCGGCAAGCAGGATCGGAACAAACGCGAATGAGACCAGGACTGACGGAATGACAAACAGTTCGAACCCTGCAGGATCCGCAACGTTCAAGAGCGCCTGGCCGCTCACTATGCCCGACATCTGAACAATCATGTAAAGTGACAGCGCCTTGCCGCGGCTCTCGTTTGGCGACGCATTGTTCAGCCAGCTTTCGGCTGTGACGTAAACACCGGAGAACGAAAACCCGATGATCACACGCATCAGGATCCACGCCCATGGAAAGGTGATCGTGGGGTAAAGGATCAGCACCGCGGAGATGAACGAGCCAAGGGCGGCAAAGACCCTGACATGGCCAACCCGGCGAATCATTGCGGGCGCCAGGCGCGAGCCAAACAGGAATCCGACGAAGTAGGCCGAAGTGACCGCGGCAAGTTCAGTGGTCGAGAATTCCTCGATCGCGCCGCGAATTCCGATGAGCGAACCTTGGAGACCGTTTCCGACCATCAAGAGAAACATGCCGAGCATAAGCGCCCAGACACTGCCTATGACCCTTAGCATCGGCGTGCTCCGATTTTTTCTTTCGAATAGTCGCATTGGGGATTCGTCAAATGTTCATCTGCGACGAGGACATGTCGGAAATTCGCGCTGCGCGCATGACTGCCTCACGATCAAGCAACATGCGCAACATTTCTCGGACACCGGGCAAAATTGTTCTTGCTTTGTTTCGATGATTCGGGTATGAGCTTCGCGACGCGGGGACGAGACGAAATCCAAGTCGGATCATCGCGTTGATGGACGTTTGCGTGTTCGGCTTCATGCCATGCACGTTTCACGGCAACTTGGGCCGTTTTCGGGCGGCGGGCGACGATGAAGCGCTCGTTGCGGAATAAATCAAGTGTAGGATCACTCCTCAAGCAGAGCCTTGATTCGAGCTTGAGCGCTTCTCCCCATTCGTCGCGAATGCCGTCCGCGCAGCCGACATCCTCTTGTTCGTGTCGATCTGCGCGTTGCGCACTGCCGTTTACCAATCGTGACGCGTCTGCTGCCGCACCCGGCTTTCCGGGCTTCGACCGATTCCCCGCATCGGCTGAAGCTCTCGTTCAGAGGGACATTTGGCGCCGAAGCCAGCACTGTGACACCTCACCGCCGGCACGCACACCCTGCGCCTCTGACAGACGAGCGCGCTTCAATTCGGCCAGTCAGTCAGTTCGCGTGTCAGATTGCCCCAATCCGCCGCGCAGGAGGAGCGGCTGCGGCAAGAAGGAACGTCAACGACCTTGTCGGACGCAATGCTGCTGTCACGCATCCGTGGGGCCAGGCGCGACTTCTTTCTCGTGGGCGAATCAAGCTTCGTCGACCCTTCGGACACTTCTCGAACTTTGCAGCGGAGAGATCTCCTTGAACCGAATCAAGGCCAGATCGTGATTGAACCGCCGGCACGATTGCCGACATTGCTTATGCCCCGAATTTCGGATTGGAATCTCCGGGCACCACGGCCTCGACCTGCTCTTGCATCCCTGCGGTCGCCAGAAACTCACTCCGCGGGCAACAACAGCGAAGCGTCGCCATAAGAGAAGAACCGATACTCCTGCGCAATTGCATGGGCATAGACCTCTCGAATTCGGTCAATGCCCATGAAGGCTGAGACAAGCATGATCAGCGTGGACCGCGGCAGGTGAAAATTGGTAATGAGCGCATCGGAAATGCGGAACCGGTAGCCCGGCGCGATGAAGATCTCCGTGGAGCCCTGCCATGGCCTGATCGTCCCGTTCGCGTCCGCGGCGGACTCGAGCAGCCTGAGTGCCGTCGTTCCAACCGGAATGACCCTCCCGCCGGACTCCACGGTCTTCATGATCTCCGCTGCCGCCGCTTCCGAGATGACGCCACGTTCGGCATGCATCCTGTGGTCGGATATGTCATCCGTCTTGACTGGCAGGAACGTGCCTGCACCGACGTGAAGCGTGACAAAGCTGCGATCCATCCCGGCCCTGTTCAGCCTGGCCAGGAGCGCCTCGTCGAAGTGAAGCGAAGCGGTAGGTGCAGCGACCGCACCGCTCACGCGCGCCCAGATGGCCTGATAGTCCTGTCGGTCAAGCTCGTCTGCCGGGCGCCTGCTCTCGATATAGGGCGGCAGCGGCATGGCGCCCGCCTCGGCAAGCGCGGCATCGAAGTCTTGCCCCTCGAGATTGAAGCCGAGACAGGTGGTCGTTTCTCCCCTGCCCACAACCGCCGCAGAGAGATCGTTCGAAAATTCGATGACTTCGCCCTCGCGCACCCTCTTCAGCGGCTTCAGCAGAGCTTCCCATGTTCCATCGGCGCACGGCTCGAGCAAGGTCGCCTCGACCTTTGCCCTCGTTTCGCCGTTCGTGCCTGCGCGCCGCCGCGTGCCGGTCAGCCGCGCCGGAATCACGCGCGTGTCGTTCAGCACGAGACGATCGCCCGGGCGCAGATGATCCGGCAGATCAATGGCATGCGCATCGATGCAATCCCTCTTCGTCGCAACCAGGAGCCGGGACGATGATCGCGGACGCGCCGGCCGGATCGCGATCAGGCGCTCGGGCAGGTCAAAGTCGAATTCGGAGAGGCGCACGGCAATCTAGTTCTCAGCCGGCGGATTGGCGCGGAAGATCTCGCGGAACATCCCAGGTGTCAGAATCGACAGTGGATTGACCGAAACTCTCGGATCGTCCGTCGAACCGGTCACGCGATAGTTGAAGCCGAACAGCCCTTCTCCACGGCGCGAAAATATCGAGCCGATCGCGTTCAGGAAATAGACAGGTGAAATCACGCCCTCCACGTCCAGTTCCCTGGTGTCAAGCTGATAGCTCCCGCTCGCGGAAAGTCCGAGCGACCCGCCGACGGCCGCCGCCTCGTGAATGCGAATCTGCCCTGGCGTCAGGCGGAAGCGTCCATCGACGTTCGCGAACTTGATTCCCGGGCCATCAAGCTGATCCAGCAAGCCGACCACGCTGATCGCGTCAAGCAGTTCCGCCATTGCCGGCGCCTTCCTGAGGCGCAGGTCGCTGATCTGGAATTCCCCGTCATATGTCTTGCCACCCGCTCCGGAGACCGGAACCATGGCAAGGTCCAGCACCCCTTCCCTGGCATTGGGCGTAATGCCCATGTCCCGAAGGACCCCGGAGGCGTCACCCGACTGTATGCGAATGGCCGTTCCGCCATCCGTCGGCACGAGGCGCCCCGAAATCTCCGTGCGCCCGTTCACTCGACTCTCGATGGCGCCCGAGAATCCGTTTGGTCCCATTTCGACCTGGCCAACGAAAGGCGACAGCACGATGCTGTCCGACACTATCAGTCGGTCCAAAGCTATGTCGATCAACGCATTCGCCGCCTCGCTGGATTCTCCCTCGCTGCCAAATTCGCTTTCTCGCAGGTCAAGCATGCCTCCCGTGATCACCGCAACCGCGCCGCCCGGGCCTGCCGAGATCTCGGCGGAAACATCCACCCAGTCGCCGATCCTGATTTCGTCAAATGCAGCACGCCCGAGACCTCCGTCGGAAATCTCGAATGCCCCGGCAAACGACAGGCCGTCCCCCAAGAAGGAAAGGTGCTCGATTTCCGGCTCGTCACCCAACGTCGCCGCCGCTTCAAGCAAGGCGACTGCATCCGCCGGCTTGCTCCAATCCACTTCTGGCAATGAGATTGCAATTCCCTTGAGATCGGACGCGAGATCCAGGTGGGCCGCACCGGTCAACGGCAACGCAAGGTCGAACTGCGCAACGGCGCTCCCGCTGATCGATGTCTGCGGCAAGGGCACGCCAAACGCGGCCGAGGCTTCCGCCGAAAGGACCACGGTCCCCTTGATGCGTCCCCCGTCAGATGCACCGGCCCCGAAGGGCTGACGCCAGCTTGCAGTCAGCGGAACGTCATCCAGGGTCGCGGATCCTACGACGCCGATTCCGGATTCGTTCGCTGCAAGCACCAGTTCCGGCGATGCAAATACCCGGTTCTTCACCAGCAATTCCGAGCGCACGTTTCGGATTCGCGCATCAACTTGATAGGTGAAGTCTTCCTGCCGAAGGCCGTCAATCAACGGCAGGCGCACGACTGCGCGCGCCTCGGCGTCGGCGTTTGCAATGTCCGGGGGCTGGCTCGCCCTTTCCATGACTCTCAACGGACGGCTGTTCAGGGCGGTCAGGACAGCGGTCAAGGATCCCGTGACTTCAATTTCAATGACGCCCTGCCCAGGTTTCGCGCGCAAGTCAGCGACCCGAAACACGGAACCGGCAAGATCAAGCCTGTCGCCCGTTCCAACCGACATTCCTCCTTGATGCATCGCCAGGACGAAGGAACCGTCGCGAATTGTTCCCAAGGCACTTACGCCGTCGAGCTCCGGCAACCCGGACAGAATCCTGGCAATCCCGTCCTCGACTTGAAAGCTCAAGGAATACTCGGGCGCCATGCCCCCTGTCGAGTAGCGAACGGCTGCTGACGCATTGCGGAGCACGCCGCCCTTCACGTGCCCTGCCAGCCAGCTTCTGGTCTTTGGAGCCAACGTCGTTGGCCACATTTCCAAGACACGGCTTGCAGCGACCCTGTCGGTCGTTGCGTCGATCGTCGCAAACCAAAGACCGTTGCGGGCGCTGACACTGCCGTTTGCGCGAAGTGGAATGCCGTCGTTGTCGACGACGAGCTGGGCCAATTCCACCGAGAACGGATCAAGCCTCAGTCGAACGTCTATCCTGACATCCTCGAGCGACAGCGGGGCCTCAAGGATGTCACCGGAATAGGCAAGCCTATTGATCCTGAACTGGCCAAGGAATGCGCGAGGCCAAATCCCGTCAAGATCGCGCAGATAAACGTGTCCCGAAGCCGAGACTTCGCCGCCCATGCCGGAAAGGGACAATTCCGAAAGCAGGATTCTCTGTTGTTCGGCATCGAAATCGAAATAGGCGCGTGCGGAATCGAACTCCGCTGGAGGAACGTCCTCAGTCGGTCGAAGCGCACCCTGTGCAATGTCCAGCGTCCCTGCCAGGGAGATCAATTCGCCGTTCGCGCCGAACTCCGTTCGCACGGCGCCAGAAATCGGCGCGTCAAGCACGCCGAGCAGGGAAAGGACCGGAGACTGAAGCGCTATGTCGGCCGCTGGCATGTCCGTGACTTGGGCCCCGAGCGAGACGCGGCCGGTGTCGCGGCGCCTGGAAACGGAGAGCTGCATCTGGGCAAGTTCGTCAGTGCCGCCGAAGACATCCGATCTCGCCGAAACCGTCAGCACGTCCTCGGACTGCCGGAGCACTGCCGAAGCGTTGGTGGCCTGCCAGATCCGTCCGCTTCGGGCGTCTTCCAGGGTCAGCACGATTCCGGTCGCCCGAACCTCCTCCAGAGACGACAGCGCCGCCGCGCCCACGATCCGGTCGACTTCCTCGAGAATTCCAGGCAGCGGTTCTGCCTCAGATTCCCAATAATCCTCTTCCGAACGGTAGGCGAACCGCCCGTCGCCGTCGCGCCGCACCGTGACCTGCGCGCCTTCCAAAAGCATGCGCGTAAGGGCAACCCTGCCGCGAAACAAGCCTTCGAGCGACAGGCCCACGCCTAGGCTGTTCAAGTTTGCGAGCGAATTTCCGTCGCGCTGTGCCACAAGGACATCACCCATCGAGATCAACGGCGACCCGTCGCGACCAATGGAAACACTCACGCTTCCCAGGCTGATCACGACGTCCTCAGAAAGGGCGTTCGCCCTGCTCTCGACAAAGGCGCGCGCGAATTCCGGCAACGGCAGTGACCGTCCTGACAGGACCAGTGCCAGAACGACGATCACGAGACCGGCAGCTGCAAGCGACAGCATGAGCCCGACGCCTGCGCGCAATCGTCCGCCCGTCCTGCCGGCCTTTGGAGTCTCGGGAGGCTTCCCTGTCTTCCCTGTTTCCGAAGTCTCCATGTTGGAAACCGTTCAGCATGATGCACGCCGGAACGTAGCAGCATTCCATGGGGCCGGAAACAAAGATGAACCCGTTCCTGCGATACAACCCGCATAGAACGTTGCTCCGACTCGGGCAATCCAGGGACGTGCCTGCCAAGTTGCGCATGGCTGGCATTGGTTCCGGCGAGCTTCGCAATGCTGCAATCTGCGCCAATGTGTCTGCATGCGCGTGGCAGGCGACGCGCTATCCTTGCGCTTCCTGTGGATCAATTTCGGGATTTCGGCAGAATTCCGCCCATTTGACCTGTCGTTGGTCCGGTTCGGCGAATGACTCCGAACGGACATGGCGCGGGACTTGACACAAGGCGCGGCGCAAAGGCATGAATCCTTAGCACTTTTCCCAAGAAAGGTACAGCCGCACGTGAATCTCTTGGGCATGAAATTCCGTTCAACGCTCGCACGCGCCTTTCCAGAGAAGCGGCTATTCCTTCGAACTGACGGCGAAACAAGGCTCATTCGGCTCACTCCCTTTGTCCAGATTGCCGGAATTTCAGGCGCAGCGCTGCTCCTCTGCTGGACGATCGTGTCGTCAGCCATGGTAGTGATGCACGGTTTCGGGTCGGGCACTCTCTACGAACAGGCGCTCCGGGACCAAGCCGTCTACGAATCGCGCCTCAACGGGCTGGCGGTCGAACGCAATGCCCGTGCAAGGGAGGCAGCTGACGCCCATGAGCGGCTTGCCGCGGCCTTGGACGAGATATCGGCCATCCAGTCCCGGCTGCTCCGATCCGAGGAACGCCGTCGCGAACTGGAAACCGGCGTCGACGTGATCGCCAGCACGCTTCGCAAGTCCATGGAAGAGCGTGATGACGCGCGGTTGCATGCCGCATCGCTGCTGGCGAGGCTCGGCGAACACGCGGACGGGCTTGCTGCAGAGACCACGGAAGAAGAGCTTTTCGCAACACTCGGGTTCCTGACCGCAACGCTGGCCAACGTTGCGGAGGAAAGGGACGACATACGGAGAGCGGCCGACGCGGCGGAAGCCCGGCTCGACGAGATCGCGTTCGAGAAGCGGCTCGAGACCGAGCGCAACGAGCGGGTCTTCCGCCAGATCGAAGATGCCGTGGAGACGTCGCTGGCGCCGATCAAGGACATGTTCGCAGCAGTCGGCCTGCCGACCGACAGCATAATCGAACAGGTGAGGCGGCGATATTCCGGTCAAGGTGGCCTCATTTCGCCGGTGGTATTCTCGACGTCCGGCGAGGCCGACGAGGATCCCCAGTTGCTCCGGGCCAGCGAAATCCTGGAACAGCTTCGTGAGGCCGAGCTATACCGAGTTGCAGTGCAGAGCATGCCCTTCGGCTATCCGATTCGAGGCGTTCATCGTTCGACCAGCGGATTCGGAATGCGCTGGGGCAAGATGCATCGGGGCCATGACTGGGCCGGGCCGTCCGGAACCCCGATCCTTGCTACCGGGGACGGCGTAGTGACCTTTGCCAAGAGGCATGCGGGCTACGGCAAGATGGTCAAGATCAAGCACGAATTCGGCTTCGAGACCCGATATGCACATCTTTCCCGAATCCGGGTGAAAGAAGGGCAAAGAGTCTCGCGCGGAGAGAGAATCGGTGATATGGGAAACACTGGCAACTCGACGGGGACCCATCTGCACTACGAAATCCGCACGCATGGGAAAGCGATCAACCCACTGATTTACATCAAGGCAGCGAGAGATGTTTTCTAAGACCAAGACAAGCGAACCCGACTCGAATCAGAAGTCCGGCGAGACCTTCAAGGCCAAGGCCGGAGAGGACATGCCGACGGTGAGTGAAGTGCCCGCACGCACGCAGAAGGCCAAGCCGCCCCCATCGGTGCTGGCCTCGGACCTCAAGGTGATCGGCAACATCAGGACATCTGGCGACATCAACATCGAAGGCGAGGTGGAGGGCAACATTCACGCTCATCTGCTGACGGTCGGAGAGAGCGCGACGATCAAGGGCGAATGCAACGCGGACGATGTTGTCGTGCACGGCCGTGTCGTCGGCAAGGTGCGAGGGCTCAAGGTGCGCCTTACATCGAACGCGCGTGTCGAAGGCGACATCATCCACAAGACGATTGCAATCGAATCGGGCGCGCACTTTGACGGTTCGGTTCAGCGGCAGAAGGATCCGCCCAGCACCAAGCCTGTCAGCAACCCGCCCAAGGCTCCTGGATCGCCTCCTCCAAACGCCCAGCCGCAGGCGGCATCAGTCAAGACCTGAACCGTGCGCGATGAGATCAGGGGGCCGAAATTGCGGCGTCCTGATCTTGGATGTGCATCCTCCGTCGGCAACATTGAGTGCCTGAAGGCCCGGCCTCGCGGTCGGGCGCGTCCCGCCATTGCGCGATTCGGCCCGGAACTTGTCAACCACTCGTGAATGGGACAAGCAGTGTAGCGGCAGCGTTCGCAGAAAGGCACTTGGCATGCCAGGTCAGGATTCGACGACTCTCGACCCATCCGACGAAGTCTTCCTCGCCGGAGTCTGCAGGCCGATAAGATCCGTTTCCGGGGAAGTCGCTGAAGAGGCCTTGAGCGACATTCGCGAAGCCGGGTCCGGCCTGCCCGACTTGATCGCGTTCCTGGACAAGGAATCGCGAAACCGAGACCTGCTTCTCGCTTCGATCGCGCTTTCGCCGCACCTTCGCGGCATTGCGACCACTCACCCGGAATGCATCCTGCCGACCTTTGTCGAAGTGCCGGACGAGTTGCTCAATCGCCTTGTCGAGGATGCAAGGGAGGCGTGGCGAACATACCAGTCCGAAGCTGACCTTATGCAGCGACTGCGCGGGCTCAAGCGCCAGCTTGCCTTCTCGCTGGCACTCTACGACCTCAGGCGGATCCTCGAGACGCGAAGGGTCACCTCCTGGCTCAGTGCCTTCGCGCGCGCTGCTGCGTCGTCCGCAGTCAATCACGTGCTGAAGGCAGCGCACAATTCCGGCAAGCTGGTCCTGAACGACGAGGAGGATCCAAGCAGATCGTCGGGGCTTGCCGTCATCGGCATGGGCAAGCTCGGATCGGGCGAACTGAACTATTCCTCCGACATTGATCTCGTCGTGATCTACGACCCGCAGGCAGGGATCGTGAAGGACGAGAGTGAGGCCACGCGCATCTTCTCCCGCATGATCCGCCGTCTCATCAAGATTCTCCAGGAGCGCACGGGAGACGGGTACGTCTTTCGGACGGACCTCCGCCTGCGGCCGGACCCCGGCTCCACAGCGCTAGCCCTGCCCTACGAAATCGCGATGCGCTACTACGAGGACAGAGGCCAGACCTGGGAGAGGGCGGCGTACATAAAGGCGGGCGTCGTGGCCGGCGACCTGCAAACCGGCAGCGCCTTTTGCAGGGAAATGACGCCGTTCATCTTCCGCAAGTACCTTGATTACGTTGCCATCGCCGACATCCACTCGATCAAGCGGCAGATTCATGCGCACAAGGGATTCGGCGAAATCACCGTGCTTGGACACAACGTCAAGCTCGGACGTGGCGGCATTCGGGAAATCGAGTTCTTTGCCCAGACCCAGCAACTGATTGCTGGCGGACGCATGCCCGCGCTTCGCACGCGTCCGACAGAGAGGACTCTCGCGGCGCTGGCGGAGCAAGGGTGGATCGACCACAGGACGGAAGTCTTGCTCCGGGACGCCTACTGGTTCCTGCGCGATGTCGAGCATCGGATCCAGATGCGCCGCGACGAGCAAACGCACTTGCTGCCGGACAACGAGGAAGAACTAGGCGAACTCGCGCTGATGATGGGATTCGAGAGCGCCGACGCCTTTGCCAACACGTTTCGGAAAACGCTGGAACTGGTCGAGGGCCACTATGACCGGCTCTTCGAGCAGGACAAGGACCACCCGGTCGAGGAAGGCAGTTTCGTCTTCGCCGGCGATGACGACGATCCCGACACGCTTGAAACGCTGAGCAAGATGGGGTTTCAGCGCCCGTCCAGAGTGTCGTCAACCGTTCGGACGTGGCAATCCGGGCGCTACCGTGCAACCCGGACCGACGCGGCGCGCCATCGCCTTGCCGACCTCATGCCCCGGCTTCTGCAGACATTCGCCGATACGGGGCAGCCCGACGAGACGCTCGTGAAGTTTGACACGTTTCTGTCTGCATTGCCGGCCGGCATTCAGCTGTTTTCCGTCCTCGGCAGCAATTCCGGCCTGATGTCGCTGCTGGTCAACATCCTCGGCGCCGCCCCGAAGCTCGCAACCGTCATAAGCCGCAAGCCGAACATATTCGACGGCATGCTGGACCCGGCGTTGCTGTCAGAACTGCCGGTCCGTCGCGTGCTGTCAGACCGCCTTGACGCGTTTCTCAACGGAGAGTTCGCCCACGAGGAAATCCTCAACCGCCTGCGGATCTTCGCCGCCGAACAGAAGTTCCTGATCGGCGTACGGCTCTTGACCGGCGCGATCAGCGGCGAGCGCGCGGCCTGGGCCTTCACTGACATAGCCGATCTGACGATGCAGGCCGCGCTCGCTGCGGTCACGAAGGAAATGGAGGCCTCGCATGGCCGCGTCGCTGGCGGCAAGGTGACCATCGTCGGCCTTGGAAAGCTCGGCAGCCTGGAGATGACTGCCGATTCCGACGTCGACATCATTCTGCTATACACCCATGACCCCGACTGCTCGGAATCTGATGGCGCCAACCCGATCGACCCGGTTCGCTACTACACCAGGCTTACGCGACGCCTGATCGCCGCCCTCTCCGCGCCAACTGCAGAGGGTGTGCTCTACGAGGTTGACATGCGCCTTCGGCCCTCCGGCAACAAGGGCCCGGTTGCAACCAACATCAATGCATTCAGCAGGTATCAACGCGAGGAAGCATGGACCTGGGAACACATGGCGCTGACGCGCGCGCGGGTCGTAGCCGGCGACCAGACGCTTGCCCTTGACGTCTGGGAGGTGCTTGACGACGTTCTCTTTGCCGTCCGCGACGTGAAGAAGTCCGCCAAGAGCATGACGGAGATGCGACAGCGGATCGCGGACGAGAAGCCTCCCGCAAACGTCTGGGACCTGAAGCTGGTTCCTGGTGGCCTGATCGACATCGAGTTCATCGCGCAATTCCTGCGCCTGCATGCCGGCCATGTCCTGGACGACCTCCCGGCGCCGGGAGCGGAAACCCGGTCGACGCTTGAGGCGCTTGGTCCGGTGATGATCGGTGCAAACGAAACGGCGACGCTCGTCGACGCGCTGCATCTCTATACCCAGATCCAGCAAGTCATCCGCCTTTGTCTTGAAACCCGGTTCGACCCGGAAACCGCACCGCACGCATTCCGGGAACTGATGCTTGGCTGTGTCGACTTTCCGGACTTCGACACGCTCGTGGCTCATCTGACGGACACCGCGCAAGCTGTGAGGGACGTGTTCACACGCACGATAGTGGAAGGGAAGCTACGCGTTCAGACAGACGACTGAGACCTCTCCCTGGGGCGAAGGGAGGTCGGAAGAGGCCGCTACCTCGTGATCAATTCCGGGCCCATGAACGTGTTTGGCAGGAAGGTGCTGAGCCAAGGTACGTAGGTGACCAGAATCAGGAACGCGACGAGCACGGCCAGGAACGGCAACGCCGCGCGCACCACTGCCATCATCGGCATGCCTGCAACGCCGGACGTCACGAAGAGATTCAGGCCCACGGGAGGCGTGATCATGCCGATTTCCATGTTGACCACCATGATGATGCCCAAATGAATCGGATCGATTCCAAGCTCGACCGCAATCGGGAACATCAACGGGGCAACGATCACGAGCAGACCGGATGGCTCCATGAACTGCCCGCCGATCAGCAAGATGACGTTCACGATGATCAGGAACGCAATGGGCCCGTAGCCAACTTCCAGCATCGCGCCTGCAATGGCCTGAGGAATCTGTTCGTCGGTCAGCACGTGTTTCAGGAGAAGTGCGTTCGCGATGACGAACAGTAGCGTGACAGTCAGATTGCCGGCTTCCAGAAGGGTGTTCCTCGTGTCCGGGTGAACGAAGGCAGTGATCAAGGCCTGAGGCTTGCGATGCAGCGGAATGTTCGCTGCCGCAGATGCCGTCGCGAGCGGACCCATGTCGCGATATACGAAGCATGCAACAAAGAACGCGTAAACCGCCGCCACCGCTGCGGCTTCGGTCGGCGTGAACACCCCGCCATAGATGCCGCCAAGGATGATGAGTATGAGGAAAAGGCCCCAGCCAGCCTCACGCCCGCTCTCGAAGATCTCCCGCAAGCCCTTCCAGTCGCCCCGTGGCAGGTTGCGGACCCTGGCCATCACGTAGATCGTGACCATCAGCATGAGGCCCGCGACGATTCCGGGAATGACGCCAGCGAGAAACATCCGTCCCACCGAAACCTCGACCGCCGCCGCGTATACGACCATGACAATTGATGGCGGAATGAGGATGCCAAGTGTGCCGGCATTGCAGATCACGCCTGCAGCGAATTCCTTCGAGTATCCAACTTGACGCATGCCGGCCACCACGATCGTGCCAATTGCGACAACCGTGGCGGGCGACGAGCCGGAAAGCGCTGCAAAGAGCATGCAGGCGAAGACGCCAGCGATTGCCAGACCGCCAGGCAGGTGCCCGACGCAAGCGACCGAGAACCGGATGATCCGGCGCGCGACGCCACCCGTCGTCATGAAGGCCGATGCCAGAATGAAGAACGGAATCGCAAGCAACGTGAAGTGCCCCTCGAATGCCTCGAAGAGCGTACCTGCTACGGAGGCAAGCGAACTCTCCGAGTAGACCAGCAGGAACAGAGTAGAGGACAGTCCCAGCGCGACCGCGATCGGAACGCCAAGCAGGAGAAGCCCGATCACCATCGAGAACAGGAGGACGACTTCCATTATCCTTTCTCTCGCTCGTCTGCCCGGAACTCCACCAGCTCGTCGTCGACCTCGTGACTGACAACCAGCCGGTCAGTCGCACCCTGCCAAATGCGCCATGCTGCCTGAAGGAATCGAAAGAGCAGGAGCGCTGCGGACAAGGGCAGCACAAGGTAGGGGATTGCCTTCGGCACTTTCTCGAAGGGAGGATCGCCAGGGTACAGCAGCCAGCCCTCGACGAATCTCAGGAATTCGGGCAGCGGAATGTCGTTCACCTCGTAGAAGGACTGGCTACGAAACGTCTCGCGGAAACCCAGTGGAAACCAGCGCCCTGAGGTTGGAGGCAGGTCCGCAAAGACAGCCCAGTAGTCGTAGCCGCCTTTCAGGAGCAGGAACGCAAACGCAATGCAGCAAGCGACCGAAACAAGGCCAAGGGCGCGGCGCGCGCGCGGCTGCACGGCATTGATGACCAGGTCGACGCCCAGATGCATGCCCTTCTTGACCGCGTAGGACGCGCCAAGAAGCACTAGCCAGCCGCAGGCAAAGACCGTCAACTCCAGCGCCCAGAGGATGTTCGAATTGAACACGTACCGGGCAACTACGTTCGCAAAGGTCAACAGGGTCATCAGGCCGAGAAGCGCTGCAATCAGCGTTTCCTCGATTGCATCCGTCCAACTCGCGCGCATGGCCAATGTCTCCGTTCCGTCAGGATCACTACCCGAACCGGATTTCGATTGCAGCCCGCAAAACAAGGCGTCAGCAACGCGACAAGGTTCAGGCGGCGGGCGGGTCGCGAGTTGCCTGCGACATGCAACCATGCGTCGTTCCCGACATCCGAAAACGAATTCGGCCACGGGCGGGCAATGAGTGCGTGCGGGGCAAGGATCGAGGCGGCAGATTCAGCCTGTTGTCGCGCCGCCAAGGCGGAGACCCGTCTCGGATCGGCGCAATCTGAAATCTCCGTGCCGGGATTGCGGGCGGGCTCGGAAGCCCGCCCGCCTCAGGTCCTACATGCTCATGTTGATGTCTTGGGCGGCGTCGATCAGCGCCGCCGGAACATCGTCCGAGAACTTGTCCCAGACTGGACGCATTGCATCAACCCAGGCCGCGCGTTGCTCCGGCGTCAGTTCGCGTATTGTCCCGCCAGCGTCCAGAATTGCCTGACGAGCTTGCTGATTGACGGCAAACGCCTCGCCGTTGCGGGTCTCGGTGACTTCCCGCAGGATGCCGAGAAACTGCTCGCGCACATTCGAATCCAGACCGGCGAGCCAGTCTGTCGAGGCGACAACCAGATAGTCGATGATGCCGTGATTGGTCTCCGTGACACCGTCCTGGACTTCGAAGAATTTCCGGCCATAGATGTTCGACCAGGTATTCTCCTGGCCGTCCACGACTCCCTGCTGCAGGGCTCCGTAAACCTCCGAGAAGGCCATCTTCTGCGGGTTTGCGCCTATGGCTTCGAACTGCGCCTGCAAGACGTCGCTCGCCTGGATCCGGAACTTGAGCCCTTGGGCTTCGGACGGCAAGAGAAGCGGCACGTTGGCCGACATCTGCTTCATGCCGTTGTGCCAGAATTCCAACCCCTGGAGACCTCGGCGCTGCATCGAGTCCTTCATGGCCTGCCCGGCCGCCGACGCCTGAAACGCATCGACGGACTCGACGTTCTTGAACATGAACGGCAAGTCGAAGAGCCTGAACTGGCGCGTGAAGTTTTCAAACTTCGACAGCGAGGGCGCGGCAAGCTGCACGTCGCCTTGAAGAAGCGCTTCAAGCACCTTGTCGTCGTTGTAGAGCGTGGAGTTCGGGAAGACTTCCATGCACATCCTCCCGTTCATTTCATTGTTCACGCGCTCTGCGAGAAGCGTCGCGGCGATCCCCTTCGGGTGCTTGTCGGTATTGGTGACGTGGCTGAACTTGACCACGGTCTCTCCGTCATCACAGGCGGCAAGGGCAGACTGGGCGCAAAGGGCCAATGTCATGGCTGCGGCGGCGGCTGCGAGGTTCTTCATGTGCAATGTTCTCCGTAGTTGAAAATGGGGGGTCGCTCAGACCCTCCAATCCTAGTGCGCAATGCAATGCCGAAGACGGAAACCATTGTCCAGAAGCTTGAGCGCACGTGTCCAAGAGGGCTGGAGAGACGGACCGTGTTGGTCAACTGCATGATTCCCGAAATCTCGGGTCGTCATGAGCTTGTCCGCAAATTCAATCATCCTTCAATCCACCGACCCGCGATACGGTGAACGCCGTTTGCCGACGATCGGAGCCGACTGCGCACTATCGGCACTATTACCGGCACAAGTCTCTACAGATTATTGGCTTACTTCTTTGTTTTTATGCATTTAAAACCGGCATGCAAACCGGCATATGTCATTCATGAACGTGACCATGATGGAACCGATGCTGCCAGAAGAAGCGGCATTGCGCTCGCTCGAGGCCACTGCGCTTGAACTGGCAGAGGGCGCCAGTGGGCTGGCGAAGCGGGTTCACCCGGTTCTCCAGCGGTCGGTTGGCGAACTGGTGCGATCAATGAACTGCTACTATTCCAACCTAATCGAAGGACACAACACCCATCCGCGAGACATTGAGCGCGCCTTGGTGCACGACTTCTCGAGCGAACCGAAAAAGCGCAATTTGCAGCTGGAGGCCGTGGCCCACATTCACACCCAGAAGCTGATTGACGAAGGTCACGATCCGACCGTTTGGCCGGCGTCTGCCGCTTATGCCTGCTGGCTGCACCAGCAGTTTTGCGAGCACTTGCCAGCCGACATGCTTTGGGTCGAGAACCAAGCCTCAGGCGAACGTCACGAAGTTGTTCCCGGTCAACTGCGACGCGTTGATGTAACTGTTGGCAAGCACGTGCCGCCGCCTTATGAATGCGTGCCGCGTTTCCTGACGCGCTTTGACCAAGCATACACTTCGCCCCAACTGAGCCGTCTGGGCCAGATTCTGTCTGTAGGCGCGGTTCACCATCGCTTCTTGTGGATCCATCCTTTTTTGGATGGCAATGGCCGCATCGCGCGATTGATGTCGCACGCGCTCCTCAAGAGGCTCGGGATAGGGACAGCCCTCTGGCCTGTTGCTCGTGGGCTCGCGCGCGAAGAATCGGAGTACAAAGCCCGACTCGCTGCAGCAGATCATCCCCGCCGCGGAGACCTTGACGGGCGCGGAAACCTGACCCAATCCGGCCTTCTTTCGTTTTGCAGGTTCTTTCTCGAGCGCTCGATCGATCAGGTAGCCTTCATGGAGGCCCTGCTGGAGCCCAGCGAACTCCTTCGTCGCATCAAAATCCACGTTGAAGAGGAAATGCGCGCAAAGCGACTCGAGAAAGGTAGCTTCATGGTTTTGCGGGAGGCGGCACTCGCGGGACAGGTGGAGCGCGCGAAGATTCCAATGCTGACAAACTACGAGGAACGCGCTGCCCGAAAGGTAACGGCCGCGCTCGTTAAGCGTGGCATGCTCGTTGCCGACAACCACCGCGCGCCTCTGCGTCTTGCCATTCCAGTGAACACTCCGTCGCCTGAAGGCGACGGCTTCTCGGCCAAGCTACGCGGCAACCCGCACGCTTCGCGACCGAAGGCCGGTTCCCGGCCCCTTGACAAGCTGCAGAGATGTTGCATGCAACATCTCTGCTGGCCCAGAGATGTTGCATGCAACATCTCTGCAGATATGTTGCGGCCCGGGATATGTTGCGGAACTTTCGCATCGGCCTGCCACGCTGGGGAACCCTCCGTCCGGCCGCAACATAATTTCCCGGCAGGCAGCCGTTTGCCATGCTCATGTCTCCAACCCAAAAGGGAGACATGGCAATGTTCGAGACACTCTTCACCCGTCCAGGCATCGTCGGACGCTATCGCGCAGCGCCGCTGCTGGATGAACGGCTCGGCTACCTTGAGCACTGCGCCTTGGGAGGCGCATCTCTGCCGACGCTATGCACGATCGCGACGCATCAGGTCAGCCTGGTTCGCCTTCTGGACCTGCACGAGAGCGGGCGCGTCAGCGTGACGCGCGTGGAAACCGCGGCCGATCGATGGTCGCTGCCCGGCGGGCGCCGATGCAGCCGGCCCGCATGCCCAAAGGCACGCCAGCGATTCATCGGCCACGCGGAGCGATGGCTGCGCTTCGCCGGCCTGCTCGACGAACCGGCCAGGGCGCGGCACGCCCACGCCGGAGAGGTTTTGGCCTTCGAGGCCTGGATGCGCGACGAGCGCGGGTTGTCCGAAGCGACGGTTCGCTGCCGCCTGCGTGCCGTCGACGGCTTCCTTGATCGCCTGGATCGCGGCGGAGTGGCCCTGGCCGAGGTCGGGATCGACGACATCGATCGGGAGGTCGCACGCTGGCATGCCCGCGACTGCGGCCGGATCACGATCCGCAACTACGCGGAATGTCTCCGAACCTTCTTCCGGTTCGCGGAACGCCGGGGCTGGTGCGCGCAGGGACTGGCCGAAGGCATCATGCCGTCGCGGTTCGATCCCGGCAGGCCGCTCCCGAAGGGTCTGGACCGGGACGAGGTCCTGCGCCTGCTCGCGACCTCCGAGGGCGACCGCCCGGTCGACGTTCGCGACCGCGCGATCCTGATGGTGCTGGTCGCCTACGGCCTGCGTTCCGGGGAGGTCGCCGGCCTGCGGCTCGACGACCTCGACTGGACGGAGGAGATCCTGCGAGTGCGCCGTCCGAAGCCCGGGCGGACGCATCTCTATCCGCTTTCGCGCGGCGTCGGGCAGGCGATCCTGCGCTACGTCCGAGACGGACGTCCCCGACGCCCGGAGAGAGCGCTCTTCCTGACCTTGAACGCCCCGATCCGGCCGATGAAACCGAACGCCATCGGGCAAGTCGTCAGAAGCCGTCTCGACCGGATCGGCATCACGGGCAAGCGTCGCGGATCCCATGCGTTGCGCCACGGCACGGCGCAGCACCTGCTCGACAACGGCCTGTCGATGAAGGAGGTCGGCGACTATCTCGGACATCGGGGCATCTCGGCCACCTCGGCATACGCCAGGGTGCAGCTTGGCACGCTGCGCGAGGTCGCCGACATCGACCTGGAGGGCCTGGCATGACGCTCCGGGACGCGATCGATTCCTATGTCGCATGGCGCCGGGCCCACGGCGCGAAGTTCGACAGCAGCGCGCACATCCTGCATCGCTTCGGCAGGCATGTCGGCGAAAGCGTCGACTGCGGTTCCGTCACCGCCGTGGACGTCCTCGGCTTCCTTGCCGGAGACGGCCGGCTCACCCGGCGACGGGCCAACAAGCACGGCGCCCTGAACGGGTTCTACCGCTATGCGATCAGCCGCGGCCTCGTCGCCCGGTCCCCTCTTCCGGCGCGGGAGGACGAACCGAGAACTCCGCGCTCTGCGCCGCCGTACGTCTTCTCCCGCGAAGAGCTTCGCCGCCTGTTCGACGCCATCGACGTCAGCCGGAAGCGGCCGGTCCAGCTCGACGCGGACACGCTGCGGGCGCTGCTCCTGCTCCTCTACGGCGCAGGCCTTCGGTTCGGCGAGGCGCAGCGCCTGACGCTCGACGACGCCGACCTGGCAGAGGCGGTCCTGACCATACGCGACACGAAGTTCTACAAGACCCGACTCGTACCGATCGGTCCGCAGCTCGTCGATGCCCTGCGGACCTACGTCGCCGGGCGCGTCGAGCGCCCCATGCCACGGCGCGGGGCCTCGACCTTGCTTGCCAACCTCGACGGCACCCCATTGGTGATGGGGACCGTCCGGTTCGCGTTCAAGAACATGCTCGATGCGGCCGGGATCCCGCGTGACGGGAACGACGGACGACTGTCGCCGTGCTTCCATTCGCTGCGACACGCGGCGGCGGTGCACCGGCTGGAATCGTGGTACCGGCAGGGCGCCGACGTGCAGCGCCTGCTGCCGGCGCTCTCCACCTGGCTCGGCCACGCCCATCTCGACGGGACACAGGTCTACCTCACGATGACGCCCGAGCTGCTGCAGGAGGCCTCGGTCCGCTTCGACCGCCATGTCAACGGAGGCGGCCATGAGTGATCCCCGCACGCTCGGCCCCTGGCTGCGCCGGTTCCTGGCCGAGCACGTCGTCACCGAGCGCAACCTCGCGCGCAACACCCAGCTCAGCTACCGCGACACCTTCAAGCTGCTGATCCGGTTCTTCAGGGCAAGGACCCGCAAGCCGGCCGAGCGGATCGCGCTGGACGATCTCACGCCCCGGCGCGTGCTCGAGTTCCTTGACCACCTGGAGAAAGGCCGCGGCTGTTCCGTGCAGACCCGCAACCAGCGCCTGACCGCGGTCCGCGCCTTCGCCCGTTTCGTCGCCAGCCGCGACCCCGCCCGCCTGGAATGGAGCGCCGGCATCCGCTCGATCGCCCTGAAGAAGGCGACGCCGCAGCCGGTCGGCTGGCTGAGCAAGGCGGAGATGGAGGCGCTCATCAAGGTCCCCGACCGCGGCACCCAACGCGGCATGACGGAACACGCCCTGCTGCTGTTCCTCTTCAACTCCGCGGCGCGAGTCTCCGAGGCGACCGGCCTCGTGAAGGGAGACCTGGAGATCGGGCGGCGCGACGGCGGCCACGCGCTCGTGACGATCCACGGCAAGGGCGGAAAGCGCCGGCAGTGCCCGCTCTGGCCACGGACCGAGCGCGCGCTTTCCGGGCTGCTGCAGGGCCGGGCCGACGGCGATGCCGTCTTCCTCAGCCGGCAGCGGAGACCGTACACCCGGTTCGGGGTCTACCGGCTCGTGGAACGCTGTGCCGCCCAAGTGCCGGAGCTGGAAGGGAGGAGAGTGACGCCTCACGTGATTCGCCATTCGAGCGCCTGCGTCATGCTCAAGTCCAGGATCGACCTGAACACGATCCGCTCCTGGCTGGGCCATGAGAGCCTCGACACGACCAACGTCTACGCCGAGATCGATCTCGAGACGAAAGCCAGGGCGATGGCGCTGTGCGACGCGGCGGAAGAAGGGCCCGACCGTCCCTGGAAGGAGGACAAGGGGCTGATGGCCTTCCTTGACTCGCTCTGACCGCAAAAGATTATGTTGCGGCCGGACGGAGGGTTCCCCAGCGTGGCAGGCCGATGCGAAAGTTCCGCAACATATCCCGGGTCGCAACATATCTGCAGCACGTTGCGGGCGGCATTGACGTCGCGGTCGAGGACGAGACCGCAGCCGTCGCAGCCGTGCACCCTTTCGCCAAGCGTCTTCGGCCTGTCGGGCTCGCACCCGCATCCGCTGCATCGCTGGGTGGTGCCGCGCGGGTCGACAAGGATCACGGACCCACCGGCGCTTTCAGCCTTGTAGGTCAGCATGTCCCGCAACTGCGTCCACGCGGCGTCGTGTACCGACCTGGCGAGAAACGAGCGCTTCAGCGCCTCCATGTTCAGGTCCTCCATCGCGATCACGCGATGCCGGAAGGCCAGGTCGTGGGAGAGCTTGTGCAGGAAGTCGCGACGCGCGGCGGCGACGCGGCCGTGATGACGCGCCAGGTTCCTGCGCGCCTTGGCGCGGCGCTTCGAGTTCCGTTCCTTCCTCGCCAGCGCCCGCTGCAGCCGCCGCGTCCGCGCCTGCGCCTTGCGCAGGTGCCTCGGCGCCGGGACGGCCGCCCCGTCGCTGGTCGCGACGATGCTGTTCAGGCCGACGTCGATCCCGACGTCCGGGCGCGCATCCTCCTCGCCCGGAACCCTCAGGTCCCGCACCTTGAACTGCAGCGTCACGAACCACTTCCCGTTCGAGCGGCTGACGATCGCGTGCACCGGCTTCGCCGGCAGCGCGCGGTGCCACCGGACCTTGACGAGGCCCGGGATCCCGACGAGCCGCAGCTTTCCGCCCTTGCAGACCAGCCCGTCTCCGACGCGGAAGTCCGCGCTGTGGAACCGCGACTTCGCGCGGAATCGCGGAAAGCCCGGCGTCTCGCCCGCCTTCACGCGGCGGAAGAATGCGGCGAAGGCCTTGTCGAGCCGGCGCAGGACCTGCTGCCCGGCGCTGTAGCTGTATCCGGCCAGTTCCGGGACCGCGTCCCGGACTGCCTTCAGCTCGTTCGCCTGGTCCACGTAGCCAAGGCTGACTCCCTGCCGGTTCCACGCCTCGATCCGTTGCTGGAGGCCCGCGTTGTAGAGGTCGCAGAAATGCCCGAGCATGTCCGGGAGGGCCGCTTCCTGCGCCCCGTTCGGGTAGAGCCGGTACTTGTAGCTCCTGATCAGGTGCCTGCCCATGTTCGCCATGTGTTCCATCTACTTCAGGCTGGCTGTCATTGCAAGGGGCGCGCATTCCCCTGTCGCCTGAAGGCGACAGGGGAATGCGCGAGTTCTATGGATGCTGCCGAGCGATGGTTCCCCCTTCTCTATTCGAGCATCCCTTGGGGCACGACATGACCCCTTGGATGGACCTTGTGCCGCCGGTCAGGCGACGGTTCATGGCTGTGCATGCTGAAGACCGGGCCGCTCTTCTGCCGCTATCCTCGTGGCCGCTGGACTACGAGCGCTTCTGCGTTGCGTGCCAGCAAATCGCGATTGCCCAGGCAGTCATCGAGGTCGGTGCAATCGCGCGTCAGCTTACGTGCAGCGACACGATCTCGAAGGGCGTGACCGTCAGCGTTACCTGACCGTCAACAACCGGCAAGCGGGCGCCCGGATCTTCCAGCAGATTGACCCTGCACACCGATGTCACCTCGCGATCGAAAGTCAGCGTCACCGGTCCGCGGCGACGATGTGCCTCATAGAAGCGCAGAATCCAGCCCTCCCCGTCCTCGGCCGGCTTGATGGTCTCAAGAATGACGTTTGGTGCATCGCATTCGACGAGAGCCGTACCCTGCCCCGGCTTGCCGGGGACAAGCCGCAACGGGCGGTTGAGATCGGCGGCCTGGGCCAGAACCTCATGCCGCCAGTCGCCACGGTGAGGAAACAATGCATAGGTGAATTCGTGACGCCCCTGATCGGCGCCAATGTCGGGCATCGTCGCGGACTTGATGAGCGAGAGCCGCATGACGTTGTCGCGAATGTCGTAGCCGTACTTGCAGTCGTTGATGAGAGCGACCCCGTAGTCGGCCTCGCTGAGATCCGCCCATCGCTGCGCCGGCACCTCGAACTTTGCATAGTCCCAAGGCGTGTTGCGATGCGTCGGCCGCATGATCGCGCCCCACTGGATCTCGTAGGTTGCCATGGTCGCCAGTATGTTCACGGGAAAGGCCACCTTCAGGAGGACGTGGGTTTCGTGCCAGGCAACCTCCGTCACAAAGTCAATTCGCTTCGAGTGATGATGCAGCTGGACGCGCTGGGAAACGGTCGAGGACTGGAATTGGCGCTCTATGCGCAGGCTCGCTCGAACCGGGCCCCTCTCCTCGATTGCAATCTCCGTCGCCCCGTCGATGACGAAGCCACGGTCCTCGAAGAACGCGTCGATGTCCCAGGCATCCCAGCTGATCGGGCGGTCCTCGAATGCCTGAAGCCGGTTGCCCGGGCGGCCAGGGACCAGCACGTCGCGATCGACTTCCTTGTCGTAGACCCGAACGAGATCTCCCTGTCCGTCAATCTCTGCACGGATCAGCTCGTTCTCGATAACGAACCTCTGATTCTCCATGCAAATGCGCAGCCCGGTCTTTCCTGCCCCCTTGGTCGGCAAGGGCGTCGCGGCCATCGGCGCACAGTCGGGCACGTGCACCAGGCAACCGCCATCGACGTCTTGCGACAAGGCGCCCTTCGGAGCGGCGCCCCTCAGCAGTCCGACACGGTCCAGCCGGTGTGGAATCAAGTTGACGGAAATCCCCGGCCCAAGCGACGCCAAGGCTTCATCGATGGTCGCCTCGGCGATCTCGCGTATTCGCGCATAGTCCTTCTCCGCATTGGCGAACACTTCCCGGATCGCGGTTCCGGCTATCGTGTCGTGGAACTGGTGCAGACACAGAAGCTCCCACTCCACGCCCAGATCAGGTCGCATGCCGGACAGCACCGCCAGCGCCTCTGCCTCGGCCAGGAGGTTCTCGCACTTCCGGTTCGCCCGCTTGATCCAGCCCTGCGACGTGAAGACGCCGCGATGCCCCTCAAGATAGATCTCGTCGTTCCAGACAGGCAGATCCAGCCTCTGCGCCTCGATGGCCTCGAAGAACTCGCGCACGGTCGAAAGGCGCATCCTTGGCGCTCCGGGCATGTGCGCGAAGATGTGCGCCTTGCGCACAAGCGCTTCGGTCGGACCGCCACCGCCGTCGCCGTAGCCGTAGCATATCGGCAAGTTGGTCACGCCGCCCTTGGACGTCGAATGGGTCCAGGTCCCGATCACCTCGGCGGCCGACAGGTCGGACTTGTAGTTTGTCGGGAACGGCAGATGCTGCACGTCGCGCGGAGTTGTCAGGAAATGCGCGAGAACCTGCGAGCCGTCGATGCCCTGCCACCACGTCGTGGATGCGGGCATGCGCGAATACTGGTTCCAGTTCACCTTGTTGGTGACAAACCATTTCAGCTCTGCCTGGCGCATGAGCTGCGGAAGGCACCAGGAAAACCCGAAGGTGTCCGGCAGCCACAGGACCGGCGTCTCCGCGTCTCCGAAGCGCTCGCGAAAGTACCGTCGGCCCAGCAGGATCTGGCGCACGAGCGATTCCGGGCCGGGAATGTTGGTGTCAGGCTCGACCCACATCCCGCCGATCGGCTCCCACCTGGATTCGGCAACGCGCTCCCGGATCTCCTCGAACACCTGCGGGTAGTCGGCTTCGGTAAACTTGTAGAGCTGCGGCTGGGAATGGCTGAACCGATAGTCCGGGAAACGATCCATCAGGCGAAGCACGTTCGAGTAGGTGCGCCCGTTCTTGCGGCGGATCTGGCTGATCGGCCACAGGTAGGCGATGTCCATGTGTGCATGGCCAATGGCGTGCAGCGTGACGCCGATCGGCCGGCCGGCCTCCGCGAGCCGCCGCGAAAGCTCCTCTTGCGCCTTCGCAACCGAACCGTAGAACGCGGCACCGAGCGGGTCGCGCGTGTCGAGGGACAGGAACGCCTCGTCGAGCGCATTCAGAATGCCGTGCTTCGTCACGTCATCTTCGCTGAGCTGTTCCGCTGTATCGAGCGCAGTCTCGGCCAGAAGCGCGAATTCGAGCACCTCGGAATCGACTTCAACGACCGAGGGCCTGCCCATGAAGAGCATGTCGCGTGCATCCGGATCCGGCGGCCAATCGTCAAGCCCGGTCCAGCCGTGAAGGGCAAGCTCGTGTGTCTTGCCGGCCGGAACCTCTTCGGGCAGCCGAATCGTGTGGTGGTACCGGTCGGCAGATCCGCGAGGTATGCCGTCAACATAGACCAACGCCTCCGGATGGGTGAAGATGTCGCCCGCCTCGCCCAGCGGCAGGAAGAGCGCGGCGCTGCCAGGCGTCCAGTCCTCGGGGACGCGAAACTCCGACTTCAGCAGGAAATTCAGGTCACAGCGGCCCCAGTGGGATTCGGCCGGAATGGCCGGCCAGCCTGATGCGTCGGCCGCAAGCGGCGGGTCAACGCCGGCGTCGGGCAGCTCCTTCAGGCGAAAGTCCGGAATCGGTTCGTGCCGACGATGGACCAAGGGACGGATCAAGGCGATCCGCTGCCGGATCTTCTCCGGCGTGAAGCGCAGGAAATGGCTCACGGGCGGCCGCCTTCGCGCCCCGGGGATCTTGCGCCGCCGAGCCGGCCAGAATCAATTGATGCCTGCACGCAGCCGCTGCCTGGTGCCCGTGTCGCGCCCGTGCACACCCAGTCCCTACCCTCCGACATCAAGCCTGAAACCCGGAACATCGCCCCTGAAGACAGTCGGGGCGTCGCGGTCCAACGCATCAAGTGCCGCGATGTCTTCCGCTGCCGTGGTCGTTCCGCCCCATTCTCGGTCGGGATCCGGCCAGGGGATCGAGGCGATCAACAGCTGCGTATACGGATGCTGCGGGTCTCCGATCACCTCCTTCGGAGGTCCGGCTTCCACGACCTGTCCCTTGTAGAGCACCATGACGTAGTCCGAGACATGATAGGCCGTGGCCAGATCATGCGTGATGTAGAAAATGGAGATTCCGTGTCTGTCCTTCAGGTCGTAGATGTTCTTCAGGATCGTGGCGCGAAGGCTGGCGTCAACCATCGAGACAGGTTCGTCGGCAATGAGAAGCTTTGGGTTCAGCATGAGCGCGCGCGCCACGATCAGGCGCTGGCGCTGCCCGCCGGAAAGCTCGTGCGGATAGCGTCGAAGAATGAGAGCCGGATCGAGACCCACGGCCTGGCAAGCCTCGTGCATCCTGTCCTGAACCTGCGCATCCGAAGTGGCGTAACCGAATCTCCGGAACGGAAAGCTCAAGGCATGGTCCACCCGGTAGAACGGATTGAAACAGGCATAGGGGTCCTGAAAGACCGCCTGCACGTTTTTCCGGAAGTCCCGTGACTGCTGCGGTGACATGCGGGCGACGTCCTGACGCTCGAACAGCACTCGCCCTTTCGACGGTGGATTGAAGCCGAGCATGATCGACCCCATCGTCGACTTTCCGCTCCCGGACTGGCCAACGATCGAGATGATCTTTGGCTCGTCGCCGTGGAGGCTGAAACTCATGGGATGCAGGGCGGTGATCCCGCCATAGTCCTTGTGCACGATCTCGAATTCGAGAAGCGGGAGCCTCTCGCGGGGCCGCGCGATGTCCGGCGCAACTGAGGAGTTTCCGAGAAAGCTCTCTCCCCCGACGAGCGGGACGGATGCCACGAGTTCGCGGGTGTAGGGGTGGCGGGGATTCTCGATGACCCGGCGCATGTCGCCGTGCTCGACGAGAATCCCGTCCTTCAGCACCACCAGCTCGTCCACCGACTGTGCCATGAGTCCCATGTCGTGGCCAATCAGGATCAATGCGGCGCCGATCCTTTGCTGGACGTCCTTCAATGTCTGCATGACCTGGCGCTGCGTGACCACGTCAAGGGCCGAGGTAGGTTCGTCCGCAATGATCAGCTCCGGGTTGAGGATCACGCCGAGCGCGATGCAGACCCGTTGCTTCATCCCGCCGGAGAGCTCATGCGGATACAGCGACCCGACATGTTCCGGCAATCCAACGCCCGCGAACGCGTTCTCGATCCGCGACCTCAGGACCTCCCGTTCCGTCCGGCCCTCATGCGCGACGATCGCGTCCTTGAGCTGGTCCTTGACACGCATCACCGGATTAAGGGAGTTCATCGCGCCCTGAGGTATGTAGCTGACACGACGAAGCCGGGCCCTGCGCATCTCCTCTTCAGGGAGCGCCAGCACGTCCAGGTCTGCGAGGCGAATCGAGCCGCCGCTCACGAATCCCGGACTTGCCAGCATCCTCATGACCGCAAGCGCAGTCGTGGTCTTGCCCGACCCGGACTCGCCAATGATCCCCAGTCGACGGCCGCGCGCCACGGAGAACGAAAGGTCGGTCAGCGCATGAACGACACCGCGGGCGGTGGGGAAGTCTATGGAGAGGTCGGTGACGTTCAGGGCGTTCATCCTGCGACCCCGCTTTCGCATGGTTCGGCAAGGCACCAAAGCGCCAAGTTCACGCAAGAACCTTGCGCGAAGGCCCGCCTTGCGGTGCGTTTGGTCCGGCGCCAACCGCCGCAATTCCGGAGGGCATGACAGACAGCGGCCACTACAGCTTCCTCAGCCTCGGGTTGGACACCTCGTCGAGTCCGAGATTGACGAGCAGGAGGCCGATGAACATGAGACCCAGCAGCAGCGTGGGAATGCCCCACCACCACCAAAGGTTCTGAATCAGCGCCCCTGCATTGATCGCCTCGTAGATCGTTCGGCCAAGCGTGGGAATGCGTTGCGGGCCAAGGCCGAGAACTTCAAGTCCCACGGCGGTCACGATGGAGGTCGTGACGTTAGCGATGAAGGAGCCGAAGAGATATGGAACCAGGTTCGGCATCATTTCCCGGAACATGATATGCATCGTCGAGGCTCCCGAAAGGCGCGCCATCTGCACGTAGCCAGACTGTTTCATCGAGAGCACCTGTGCCCGGATCAACCGCGTCGGCGACTGCCAGACAAACCCTGCAATCAGCAGGGCCATCAACGTCAACGACACGTCGCCCCAGGCGGATTGCACCACCACCAGAATGAGAAGCGGCGGAATGGTGATCATCACGTCGGAAAGCACCCGAATGATGTCGTCGGTCCGGCCACCGATGAATCCGGCGGAGAATCCCAGAAAGATGCCGAGCGACATGCCGATGAGAGACGCCAGCAGCCCGACAAAAAGCGAATTCGGCGCCCCGATCACGATCAGGGCCAGCATGTCGCGTCCGGAACCGTCCGTGCCAATCGGGTGATGCCATGCACCTTCCTGGCCTCGCAGGTTTTCAAATCCGACCGGCGGCAGCTTCAGTGGCGCCGCACCCGTGAACGCGAGATCAAGGTTCCAGAAAACCCTTCCGATGATCCCGAGCGCCACCACGGCAAGCAGAAGCCCTGCGCCCCAGAAGAGCTTCGGGTTGATCCAAGGAGATTCGAAGCGGCGCATGCGCCATCCCTTGATCTCTGCGGCACGATTTCCGGTCATGCCCGTCATGCCTAACCCCCGTCATGCCTGATGCGCGGGTCCACGAACGGATAGACCAGGTCAACGAGAAACACGCTTACCGCCGTCATCAGGATGATGACGAAACTCACGCCCTGGATGACCGGGAAGTCCTGGTCGAGGATCGCGTCGTAAAGGAGCTTTCCCATGCCGTTGTAGGCAAAGATGCGCTCGACCAGCACCTGGCCAGCGACCAAGAGCCCGATCTTGAGCGCAAATGCCGTGATCTGGGGAAGGATCGCGTTCCGGATCATGTATCGATAGAGAATGTAGCGGGGTCGCAGGCCCTTTGCCTTCGCCAGCGTCACGTAGTCCTCGCCCTGCACGGTGATCATGAGGCCGCGCATGCCGAGCGCCCAGAATCCGAATGTCACTATCACGATGGAAAGCGCCGGAAGAAAGCCGTGATGGATCACCGACTGAACGAAACCCCACGTCCATCCAGGCTCGACCGTCAGCCCATAGGCTCCGGTCAGCGGGAACCACCGGAGCTTTGCCGCAAGTATCCACATCAAGAGCAAGCCCGAAAGAATCGGCGGAATTGACGTGAAGACCATAGCGGCCGGAATCGCGACGCGGACCAGCTTCGGCGACCTGTCCCAGGCCATCAGCGCGCCAAGCGCGTTTCCGATGAAAAAGGTGATGACGACCGAGAGGAGCATAAGACCGACTGTCCAAGGCAAGGCACGCGCGATGAGGGTCGACACCTGCGTCGGGAACGTCGCCGTCGAGAGGCCGAAATCGAATGTCGCCACGTTTCCGATGTACTTGACGTACTGGATGACCAGCGGATCGTTGAGCCCGAAGTTTTCCTTCAGCCGTGCCAGTATCTGGTCGGCATTCTCGACCGCGCCCGCTCCCGCCGCCATGCGGCCGAGCATGATGTCGGCAGGATCGACCGGCGAGAGCCTGGGGATGATCCAGATGAGCGTCGCGGCTATCCATACCGTGAGCAGCAGCGTCACGACGCGATTCAAGACATATGAGCGCGGGATGCGTCCCATGCCATTCTCCCTGGCCCGAGCCCCGGCCTTGCAGTCGCCACCGTCGCGTCATTCGCGGACGGGTTCAACCCGCATTCATGACACCTGGCCTGCTGCCGCGCAGCTGATGCAACGGCTCCAACCTCGCGGAACCATGCGTTCGACGGGATGTCGGTTTCTGTACACGACCGTGTCGGACCCGGCATGCAACCGGCAAGGCGCGGCCCTGCGCACTTCCCTGGATCGGTTCAGCTTCAAGCCGTGCAACGTAATGTCGCGAAGAAAGCGCAGCGTCACCCGGCTCCGCCCCAGTCAAGGCAAACCCCGCAATCGGGACGAGGACGCGCATGTTGACCCTCTGGTGCCTGTCTGCGCCCTCGATCCGGTCGAGGCAGAGGAGATCCTCTGGACATCCGGGCCTTCCCGCTTCGCCTCGGCGCCCTCGCGGCTGGCCAAAAGCCGGACCGCAAGTCGGCTGAAGTCGCGCTTTAGGGCAGCGACCTCGTCAGGACGGCAGACTCCCGTTGCGTGACGGTAGCCGTCCTCCCCGAACAAGTGCAGGACGCCCGGCATTGCTCGGCGCTCCGTTCCGGTCGCACGGGGGGCGCGGCTCGCGCCCCCCGCCAAGTGGCTGATCAAGGCGTTCAGCCTCCCGCCTTTTCCAGGTTGTGGATGATCTGGTGGGTGTGGTTCCACCAGAAGTACGGGTGGTTGTAGTAGTTCTCGCTCGATGGCCAGCCCGTCCAGTAGGTGGTGTTGAACGGAAGCAGCTTCGCCGACTGCACGAGCGGAATGAACGGCATCTCCTCGTGCAGGTACTGATACGCGTCTGCCACCATTCCCGGCACTTCAGGGTCCCCAAGCGGTCGCGAGGCCATCTCGTCGACGATCGCCGAGTACTTTTGAGCCGCCTCGGAGTCCCACCGAGCCGTGTTGTTGAAGCTCGGCGAGCGTTCGCCCACGGGAACCACGTCCTTCACGGTGTAGCGGCCCATGGATGCCCAAGGTTCGTTCACCGACCCGCAGGAGAGCCAGCTGTAGGACATCTCGTAAGCGCCGAACGGAAGGACCTCGCCCCAGAACACGCCGTTTTCGACGGGCACCGACGACGCCTTGATTCCGGCACGGTTCAGCTGTTCGACGATGACATCGATGGTTCGCGTGTACTCGGTCGAAGCCGAGTTCACGTGGATCTTGACTTCGAGGTCGTTGCCGTCCTTTTCATAGATTCCGTCCGAGCCCATGGCGTAGCCTTCCGCCTCGATCAGTGCCTGGCCCGCGGCCACGTCCGCCGTTGGCGAGAGCTCGTATCCATTCGACACTGCCGCATCGATGAAGGGTGCCATCGAGCCGTATTGCACGAACATGGTGCGCGAAGGCACCGTGGCACCCTCAACCGCCACGTTCACGATCTGCGTACGGTCGATGATGTGGTTCACCGCGCGGCGCATGTCGGGATCATCCCACGGCGCGATCGTCGTGTTGATCTCAAGCTGGCGTGCACAGGGATCGGCAGCAGCATAGGGGTAGCCGTCATGCCATGAAATCACGGCAGGGTTCTGCGCCTTGATCGCCTCGAAGGTGCCGACCGAAACGTTCTGAGACGCGTCGAGCTGGTTCGTGGCCATTAGCTGGGCACGGCTTTCCTCGCCACCCGACTCCAGCCAGATGAGCCTCTTCGGCACCGGCAGGTCCATGAAGCCGGCCTTGGCGCCCCACCAATCGTCGTCCCGATCCCACACCGCACGGTTCGTGGCAGCGGAAGTGAATGTGTACGGCCCGGTGCCAATCGGCTCGGAATTGGCGAATGTCGCCGCGTCCACTCCACTCCAGATGTGTTCCGGCATGATCAGGAATGAACCGAAGATGCGTACGCCGAAGTTCTCGACGATGAAGCGCGGATTCGACGCCTTGAGCGTGAACTTGACCGTCAGGTCGTCGATCGCCTCAACGCTCGCCACCTGGGCGCGCACCGTGGCGGCCTCGCGGCTCGAGATCTCCTCGTTGTTCAATACCATGTTCACCGTGAAGGCCACGTCGTCCGAATTGAACGCCTCGCCGTCCGACCAGGCAACGCCGTCCCTCAGGCTTATCGTGAACTCTGTCGAGTCGTCATTCTGCGAGTAGCCGGTCGCAAGCCACGGATCGAGATCGCCCGTCCCGTAGTTCAGGATGAAGAGCGGCTCCCACATGGCCTGGTGTGCGCCGTGCATCCGCTTGGTCCCAGGCGTGAACCAATTGAAGTTGCCTGGATCCTTGATCGTGCGATCAAGGTCGAAAATCACTGTGTCCTCGCGCGCCACGTCCTGCGCGACAACACTGCCGGCCGCCGCCAGTACAAGCGACGAGGCCAGCATTACCGTAGACTTGAAAGTCATCTGTTCCTCCACTGTTGATCTGGAATGGTTCTGCGTCGGAGCACGCCAGACACTGCGGCGCCCCGAACACGGGTCCGGGCCTGCCGTCCGCCCGGGTGTCGACCCTCAGCGCGCATAGTCCAACACCAGGACTCGCGTCGCGTCGGGAATGTCCTGCGCTGTCAGCTCGACTTCATGTGCGCAGGCAAATTCCACGTCCTCCTCCTTGAAATTGCTCAAAAAGCTCTCGATCCACTTCGTGTTGCGCGGCCGGTATGTCAGCGTGCGAAAATGCATCGGCACCACGAGCTTCGGCCGCACTGCATGGATCATTTTCATCAAGTCGGGCAACTCGATCGTGAGATAGCCGCCCGCAAGAGCGAACAGGAGATCCACGTCCTCGAAGAACGCGATCTGGCGGTCGCTGAGCGCGTTGCCAACGTCCCCCATGTGCGCGATGCGGATGCCGTCCAGCTCGAAGCGGTACATGCCGTTCTGCCCAGGCACCTCGTGATCCGGATGATGATCCCACTCTGCCGCCTCCACGGCCGTGACGGCGAGCCCGGACGCATCCCGGACGCCGCCATTCAAGGCGATCTCGAGGGCGTCGAGCACGACCGGGTCGCCCGGGATCAGATCGGACCGGCAGTGGGCTTCGTCGTCATGGGACGAACGGATCACCACGTCGGCAACGTCGGTGATCTCCGGATACCCGACCTCTGCCGGTGTGTAGGGGTCCGTGATCACGGTCGGGCCGTCCCGAGGGACCAGGCGGAAGGCAGCGTGGCCATACCATTTCAGTTTCACTGGCCCACCTCAATTCGTCCCGTGGTTTCTGGGTGTGTCTGTCATCGTGATGTCGTCGTTGTCGGGGCGCGGATGCACCTTCCAGTCCGCCGCAGACCCGCGGCACAGGATCGCTTCCACGCCTTCGGCCCAGCCCGGGTCGGTAATTCGCACCATGGGCGGGCAATAGCGCATTGTCAGCCCGCAACGCCGACGAGACGACTCATTGGGCAGGCTCCCGTGAACCAGCATGTCGGCATGCAGCGAAATCTGACCGGCCCGCAAGGCGTTGGTGAAAGGCTGGCCCAGATCCGCGGCTCCTTCGGTCTCGATGTGAAAGACCGATTCGCCGCGCGCCGCGCCTACCTTCAGCGCACCCCTGTCATGGCTGCCAGGAATGAACCGCATCGCCGCATTCTCCTCGTCCGCGTCGTCGACGGCCAGCCAGACCGTAACGGTGCGTGCAGGGCTGAGCGACCAGAAGGAGGCGTCCTGATGCCAGGGAACCCGTCTCGGGTCGTGGGGCTTCTTCGACAGGATCGCCGTCGCCCAGCAGAGAATGTCCGATCCGATGATGTCCTCCACATGGTCGAGGATACGGGCATCGGTGACGATGTCCCACAGCCCGGCGAGGCGTGCCTGGTAGCAGTTGATTCCGTAGGCGCCTTCCTCGCCCATGTCCGCCATCAGGCGGTTCACATAGGCCCGGATGCGCCGGATTTCTTCCTGCCCGAATATGTCGAAGGGCTGCACGAAGCCAAAGCGGTTGTACTGATCGACCTGCGCAAGGCTTAGCCGTGCGGGCGCGTCGTTTTCCACCGGACGGAACGACAGATCCTGAGGCTCTGCTTCCTGCAACATGGACATGGTCATCCTTCGGATGGAGGTATACGCATTCCGCAGCTTGTGCGGAGTCCGCTGGTTGACTATTTTTTGTCTTTTCTTGACATTTTTGCGTTTTAACGTGCCTGAAGTTGTGGAAAATCGGCATTCATGGATACCCGTCGCTTCTTGATCGCCGACAGCCTGTCGGACGGTGCAGCCTATGACTTCACCTGGAGTTCGCTTGACACCGCCCCTGCCCGATTTGCCCATACGCATGACTACTACGAGCTCTCCCTGATCGAGCGGGGCGCCGCATGGCACTGGGTCAACGGGGAGACGGCACTCCTGAACGAGGGTGCGCTCCTCTTCATCCGTCCCGACGACCGCCACTGGTTTCGCGCGAGGCGGCGAACCGGATGCCGGATCATCAACGTGATGTTCCGAACTGAAAGCGCAGACCATCTGGTAGAACGTTACGGGGATGACTTGGCCGGCCGCTACTTCTGGACGGACAGCGCAATGCCCGAATTGCACCAGTTGCACGGTCCTCGAATGGAGCGCGCCATCAACACGGCGCTGGAACTGCAGACAGCAAGACGCAGCCTCGCCCGGATCGAGAACTTCCTGCTCGCGATGATGACTCGGGTCGTGGACTATGCAGTCACGGGCCACGCGGCCATGCCCCCTTGGCTGGCAATGGCTTGCCAGGCTGCGCAGCGCCCGGAAGTGTTCCGACGTGGCGCGGCCGGGTTCGTGGCCGCTGCCGGGCGCGGGCACGAGCACGTCTGCCGGATGGCCAAGCGTCATCTTGGAATCTCTCCGTCAGTCTACGTCAACACGATCCGCATGCAGTATGCCGCGATGGCTCTCGGCTCCAGCGATCAGTCAATTTCCAGCATTGCGCATGATTGCGGGATTGAGAACATGAGCCACTTCTACAAGCTCTTCCGCGCGCACTACGGCGTGACGCCGCGTGCGTACAGAACGGTTCATGCACGAAACCCGGTCCAGCCGACCGGAGGCATGTCGCTGGCCCGGACCCAGCGACAACCGCGATGAAGAGGAGCGCCGTCGACGCACCGGTTCTCAGCCAGCCAGCCTCATCGTCATCAGCGTGATGTCGTCGGCCTGCGGCGCGTCCCCGGCAAACTGGTCGATTTCTTCAAGAATGCGTTCCGACACCTCGGCGCAATCCTGGCTCTCGGCTCCGCCGATGACTTTGCCAAACATCTCCATGGCGCTTTCCCGGCCCAGTATTTCGCCTTCCAGTGTTTGGGCCTCGTCGAAGCCGTCGCTGTGCAAGAGCAGGCTTTCCCCGGGGCTCAAGGTCAGGTGATGCAGCGACCAGTCCACGTCCGGAAGGACGCCGAGCACGAGATTGGGCGGCCTTGTCTCCAGCCTGACCTGCCCGTCAGGGGCGGCGATCATCGGCGGACAGTGACCTGCATTGACGAAGGCAACCTCGCCCGTTCGTGGCGTGATGAAGGCCACGATCGCTGTAAGGAACATCTCTTCGGGATTGCGCTGGCAAAGCGCGTTGTTGGCCGCCTGTATCTGCTCGGGCAGGTTCTCGGGTGTCTGGCAATGCGATCGCAGGACGACGCTTGCCTGCGCGGCAAAGAGGGCCGCGGCGATGCCCTTGCCGGACACGTCGGCGATCACAACCGCCACGCGACCGTCGCCCACCGGGAACGCGTCGAAAAAGTCTCCCCCGACATCCTGGGCGGCGCGCATCCGTGCGTTGAATTCGAGGTCCGGATGCAGGTCGAAATCCACTGGCAACAACGACTGCTGGATTCGCCTTGCGCTCTCGAGTTGCTCCTGAACGGCAATCAACGCGTTTCGGGCGTCGATGCTCGCACGGAACCGCTCCACCGTGTCCAGAAGCGTGTCGATTTCCGCTACCGACCTCTGGGCGAGACTCGTCGGCTCTGAACTGTCGGACGTCTCGCCTTGCCTGGCGACACTATGATGCGCAAACTGTTCGGGTACTCCTTCGACATTGCTCTCGGGCTCCGGGCGCGGTTCCACATAGCGCATGCGCAAGCCGGTCTCTCCGCGCGCCATGGCGTCTAGCAGATACACCACCGCCCCTAGCGGCCGGAATCCAAGGCGAAGCGCCTGCGCGAGCAGTCCGAGCGAAATGACGACGATGACGAGTACTGACGAAAACGCCAGAGTTGCCAGCACTTCCTCGCGCTCCAGAGCGTCCGAAATGTCCCTCAGGAAGACGAACTCGCCGGCGAAGTTTCCGGCTTCGTCCCTTAGCGGCAACGCCGCGACGTCGAAACGTCGACCATCCGAGCTAGACAGGATCTGGTGCCACGGCTCTCCATTGGGTTCCGGAAGGACGGATTCGAAGACCGGCAGGTCGCCCGAGAGCGCGCTCAGCCCACCGGTCGCTTGTGCAAATGCCAGTCCGCTCAGCCCCGGGAAGAAAAAGGAGATTCCGTCCTTGATGTCGAGAATCGCCGCAATCTGGGCCACTACGGTAGCGCCGCGACGCACCGGAGCGTAGTACACCAGAAACGGCGAGCCACTTGAAGAAACGACAATGCGAGTCCGGATGTCCTCCGTGGCTCTTGTCCGTACCTTGTCCGTATTGACATGCCCGGCCTCGTCGCCCGCTGCCGCCAAAACCTGCCCCGAAGCGGAAAGAACCGCAAATTCGGGCCGTGCGCGCAACTCGTTTCGGGCGCGCTCGAGCACCCTTTCGAAATCATGCGACCCGTCGCCGCTCAACACCGTGTCAATTTCGGGGTTCACGACAAGCTGCCTGACAACTTCCCCCAGTCGCCCGCGATAGAGGTCCAGCATTGTGTCGAGCAAGCCCAATTGCACCTCGATCCAAGCTGCTTCGTATCTGCGGCTCACTTGGTTCTTTCGGAATTCTGCATAGGTGAACATGATCGCCGACACCGCCAGCAATGCCGCCGCTGCAATCAAGGTGATGCCGCGGCGCAGGCTTCTCCCCTTCCGGGGGCTGTGCGCTTTGGAATTCTCCGTCATCTTTCCGAACCGTAGACTCCCGCGACCCTATCCGGATCCAGCCACGTAGCACAGGGAGGCGGCCTCGCCCCGTTCCAAGCTCACCCCGACATAGCCGTCTGCCAGCAATGCCTTGTGGTCAGCAACACTTCCGGACTTCGGCAGTACCAGCTTCCGACACTGGCCTGAAATCGCCTTTTGGCCAAAGTCATGCCGAAGCAAAAAGCGAGGATGTCCGTCGAGCATGTCCTTCAATCCGTACGCGCGGAACTCTGCAGCCAGCAGGTTGCCAAGTGACACCTGATTGAATGGAGATACCGTGCATTGAACGGAAACAAACCCGGCCATTCGAAAAATGTCCATACGAATCCTGATCAGCCGGCCGTGCCAGCCTTGAGCGCGCCCCTCGGGGCCGAGCACGGTGCCAAAGAGCAGGCCCGGTGCCCGGCTGTACGGCCCGTCAAGGAAAGGCGGATGGGCGCTGTTTGCCTGCATCGCGTTACTGTATCCGAGAATCTTGCTGTCCGACATCGGCAGAAGCACGATCCCGTACCGAATGAACTCGGCCAAGAACTCCTCGGACATCCGCAAGAACAGGCCCTCCCGTTTCGTCTGGCTTGTCGCCCAGTCGACGATGTCGACCAACGTCGGAAGGTCCGCCATTGTGGCAAGGCGCAGGCCGGCTCCTGCCGGAAAGTCTTGAGCGTGCAAGGCAAGGCAGCCTTCAACGACGTCGCGCAGCCCGCCACTCCCAGCAATGCTGTCAAGGCCCGCTGGGACGGGGGGAACGGTCATTGGCCGATGATTTCCGCGTAGTCGAGCAGCGAGAGATTGGGCAGGATGTTGAGGGACTGCGCGACATCCGCACGAATTTGGTACGAGAATTCCGGCATCACCTCGACTGGAATTTCAGACGCAGCTTCCTCGCCGCAAATTATGCGCTCCGCCTTTTGGGCCGTGAAGCGCCCGACCTTCCGGTAAGGTGCCACCAGCCCGTACAATGCGTCCGAAGAAGCGAGCATCCGCTCGGTCGAGGCAAAGGAGGGCAGCCGCTTCGCGTTCGCAAGATCGGTTATGTACTGTGCGTGCTCGCCGACAAAGCTGTCGGGTCCCAGGTAGAGGAACTGCGGCCCGCCGTCCGCCGCCTTGTCAATGAGCCCCGGAAGGACCTCCCGGCTGGGATTGCCCTCGGAATCCAGCGGTACCGGAAATTCGTCGACCCGGATGCCTTCACGATCTCCCAGGGCAACGAGTTGTTCGACCGCCAGCACCGAATTCGTTTCCGTGGGAGTGAAGATGACCGCGATGCGGTCCACCGGCATGTAGGCGCGCATCGCCTCCAACTGCGTTTCCACCGGCACGATGTGACTGACGCCGGTCACGTTTCGGCCTGTCGGGCCGAACGCCTCGATTATGCGGGAGCGAACCGGCTGCGACACCATCGTGAACAGGATCGGCCGGTCAAGGATCATGGGCGGATAGTCTTCCGGACCTTCGGCCAGTTCGGGATCCCGTCCGGCAATGCCAAGCGTCACCGACGTGCCCCAAGTGTACACCAGATCGGGCTGAGCACTCTCGATCTCCGCCAAGATCGCGGGAATCTTGCTCACGTTCCGGTCAAGGGATCGTACCGTGATGTCGATCGGGCATTCCGCTTCGGCGAAGTGTTCGCGAAAGCCCGCCTCAACTTCGGTTTCGCCACGCCACAGAACCATGAATACGGACATGCCGGTTTCACTCGCGTGGAGGCTTCCGGGAATCGAACCCAGGAAGCCAATTGCGAGCAGCCCGGCAAGCAGTTCACGTCTCGAAGAGCAAGGCACGAATCGCATCTCCTTCTTCCTGATCGCCGAAGGCAAGATACCAGCTCAATCCAAATGCCATCAGCAGCACTGCTGCAATGCCCATCAACATAAGCGCCTCCTCCGGTGTCGACGCTAGCAGCAGGCCGCTCGCGACCAGCGGGCCAAAGAGCGAGCCCAGGCGCTCGATGAAACGATAGGTGCCAAGCACCGCGCCTGCACTGGTCTCGGAGCCTCTCGTCTCGGCCACGCGCATGAGATAGCTGATTTGGGCCGGAATGGACAAGGTCTGGCCGACGCCAAAGAGTAGCGTGGCGACCATGAGCACGAACAATCCTCCCTGGCCCAGCGTGTTCCATGCGTGAGGCAGAACGAGCCCAATTCCCGCGACGCAGCAGCCAACCGCCACCCAAAGATAGTACTTTGGCCAACGATCGGCAAGCGGCGACATGATCGGCGCTAGCAAAAGAATTGCAATTCCATAGGCCATGATCACCCGGGCACTGTCCGGGGCGCTGCCACCCGATGCCACGACGGCAAGCGGCATCAGAAAAAACAGGCCCCCGGTCAACAGCGCCTTGGACGGAATCGCGAAACAAACTATAGCCACCATAAATCTCGGATTCAGCAGGATTGTCCGGAATGCATCCCATTGAAAGCCGGGCACGTGCCGTGCAAAACGGGAATTGGTCTGGCCAACAAGTGCAGCATCTCCATTGGACTTGGCTTCTCCAGCGTGCTCGACCTCCCGTTCGGCAACGTCTCCCGGCGTGCCCGACGCGTCCGTCAACTCCGGCACCGAGCGCGAGATGAGCAGCGTGCAGAGCAGCGCCGAAATCGCGGCGACGACGGTTGCGGCCATCAGCGCGGAAGCCAAGCCAAGCCTGTCCGCCAACACGCCTCCCAATGCAGGTCCACAGATTTCAGCGGCAACGACCACGGCAAAGAACACGGAAAAGCCTGAGCTTCGGCGATCAAGCTTTGCATGCTGGCTGATGTAGATCTGGGCCGCCGCATAAACCAGCCCGTAGCCGAATCCCGTAAGCGACCTTGAAAGCAGGATCGTGGCAAAGCCTTGCGCAGCGAGATGCCCCGCTATGCCAGCAGCGCTCAGGAGTGCGCCACAGAAGAAAATGCGCCGAACGCCGTATCTCTCTGCAAGGATCGATCCAAATAGCACCGAAATCAGGGACGCCGCCATGAATCCGGCCATGATCTGCCCAATCCGAAGCCCGGCATCGCTGTCAGGCGGCGCAAACTGGCCGAGAAACTGGGGCAGGATCGGTCGCAGAATTGCTTCCGAAAGGAAGAACACGAACAGTGGCAGACGAATGTACGAAACGGCAGGCGACTGAATCGGCCGGGGACCGTCGGCATCAGGCAGCAGCAGCCCAATCTCGCCCGCGCGGGTCTTGGCAACGTCAATGCCCCTCCAAATCACCTCGTTTATCATACGAACCAGTTCCTGCATGCCGCCGCCCCACAGGGAGGCAGGCACGAAACGCAGATCCTTGACCGACAATCTCTTGGTAAGGAAATCAATCATCCAGAGCGGGCGGATGATCAGGACGGCGTAGATCAGGATCAGTATCTCGATGGCCACAATCGCGACCGCGATCACCACGGTGACGATGTCAAACCAAATGTCGCGCGTCAGAGCGTCGATCACATCGATAGTGACGCCCGCATGCAGGTACCCGACGGGACTGCCGGGATCTCTCCCAAGCGGCAAGCTGGACAGGAGCAAGTTTCCCACGCGTCGGCCGGACATCTCGACTGGAGAAAAAAGCGGTCTTCCCGTAATTCTCTCCCACGTGTCGAAGAGCCAGTCAGCCATCGCCATCGGGGCTGGATCGGTCAGCCTGGCAAGCGTCTCGGCGACGCTGCCCGGATCATTCGCGGAAAGGTGGAGAATCGTCCCATCCGGATCCGTCAATGCCAGAAACTCCATGCCTGGCGAAAATGACCGAGTGGCGTCAAGCGTCTCTTCGACTCCGCGCAACGATTCCAGATTGCCGGAAAACGCAAGGGCAAGATTGAGGCGTTGCTGGAGACCTAGGCCGGAATTGATCGTCCGGCTCTCCACGGCAGGCAGGAGACGGGCCTCGAATATGCGAATCGACAGGAACCCGAACAGCAGGAACGGAATCAGTGTCAGCAAGACCAAGGTCAGCATGAAGAGGGCGGGAAGACGGGACTTCATGTCAGCCGGTCCTCCCAACCTTCGCCATTTCCTGCCCGATCCTCCATACCGCTTGAACAAGCGGGTCGGGAGACTCGGGCTCCGGGGCATCGGTCTTGCTCGCCAGTTGCACGGTTTTGCTTCGCTTCGAGATCTGGCCCTCAATTCGCCCTAAGACCCCCACGGATCCCAGGATGAGGAGCGGAATGACCGGCAGCAGCGAAGCGAACAGCGCAAGGATCAATTGCGACGGAGTAGCGTCCAGGTCTTTCGCGACATCGCCGCTGTCATGCGTCAAGACCAAAATCCCTACGGGCCTATCTTGCTGCAGGATCGCCGTGCGGGCGACAAAATCCTGCCCGGGATCGAACGTGTGCTGGACTTCGCCCGGCGACGGGACCTCAATCCCTGCAACCCCTTCTCCATTCGCGGCTCTTTCCTGTTCCTCAGCGGCTGGCCTGGTCGTGTAGAGCAGCACGCCCTCGCCGTCCGTAACGAAGATGTCGAATGCGCCGTCAAACTGGCTGACGGCACGTTGGATCAACTGCTCTGTCGATCTGGTCGTGCCCAAGGTCAGCCCCTCCTCGAGGCTGTTTCCGATGGCAAAGGCCAGGTCACGCAGGACGGCATCGTAGCGGGCCGCAACGCTCGATGTCAGCAATCGCTCGAACTTCAGGTAGTTCAGGAAACCGGCAGCCGACAGGCCGACGACCGGCAAAAGACACAGAATGAAAATGAATTCGATCGTCAGCCTACCGGGTCGCATCTTTTGATCGCCTTGACCTGCCAATCTTCATGGCGACGACTCATGCATCCCGGCCGCCGCCGATCCATCCTCGTCAATGTCCGCACTACCGGCGAGCGGCGATTCGCGGCCAAACACGGCAGTGATCCGATTGCGCTTGTCGTAGTCGTAGCTCACGTGATCGGTCATGTTTCGAACCAGCATGATGCCAAGCCCGCCTATCGGCCTGTCTTCCACCGCCGACTGCGTATCTGGCGCGGGACTGTCCTTCAGAACGTTGAACGGCGGAGCCTCATCCTCAATGACAAGGGCCGCGCCTTCCGGCAACGGATGCAAGGCAAGCCAGATCGGACCGTCCTTGCGATCGCCTCCGTAGCCATGCATGACGGCGTTCATGAACAGTTCCTCGACGACAAGATGCATCTTGTGCCTGAATTCGACCGCCGGGAAGTGACACTCGCAGAATGAATCTATCCAAGCCTCGATCTTGGTGAGGTTTTCGACCTGGCTGTCAATCTCAAGGCGCTCCACCTTGGACATTTCAGGCCTGTCCTGAATTGGCGGTCGCTTCTGCCAGTGCCTCTTCGCGCTTTTCGTAAACCTTGAAAATCCTGTCAAATCCGGAAATGTGAAACACTTCCGCCACGGGGCCGTTGAGGCCGCAGATCGAGAACTCCACCGCCTGCTTGGACAGTCGCTTGGCCACGACGAGAATTGCCCGGAGTCCGGCACTGCTGACATATGAAACGCCGTTGAGGTCACAGACCACTACCTTGTCCGTTTCCTCGATTTCGGCCATCATCGAATTCTCCAGATCCCCGGCCGTGGCACCATCGATGCGTCCTTCGACTTCGACGACAACAGCGTGTCCGTCCCTCGAGGCCCTGCAATCCATTTCAATCTCCTTACCCAAGACCTGCGCGGCCATGGACTTGCCACGAAGGTGACAAACAGGATCTTCCGCGCATAATTTCCGTCAATTGTCTGCCGACGATGCATCGCGGTGTCAAGGGCACATTCGGGATTGTCACCTTAGGTTCAGCGTTGATTTTCGGGCTCCGCCGTGACATGCCAAAGTGCATTCACGAAAGACAGGGACATGATCATCATGCGCAAGCTGTTTGAAATTCTGGGCCTCGCGGCGATTCTGGGTCTTCTGCCGGCCTCTGCCATGGCGCAAGCGCCGGTTGGTGCGGAAACGGGATTCGTGCTCAACACGTTTTCGTTTCTCATTTGGGGTGCACTGGTCATGTGGATGTGCGCCGGCTTCACGATGCTAGAGGCCGGATCGGTTCGGACAAAGAACGCGTCCGTCATCTGCATGAAGAACATCGGGCTCTACTCGATTGCCGGGTTGGCCTATTACGTCATCGGCTACAACATCATGTATGTCGACGTTGACGGCGGATTCTTCGGCTCCCTCTCGCTGTTCCGCGGCAACTCGGCCAACGAGGTCGCGCTCCTGAACGCCGCACCGGACACGATCGACGTGGCCCGCGAGACATTGCTGGCCGATTCCTCCGGACATGCCACGATGTCGGACTGGTTCTTCCAGATGGTCTTTGTCGCGACAACCGCGTCAATCATTTCCGGCACCCTCGCCGAGCGCGTGCGGCTGTGGTCGTTCTTCCTGTTCGTGGCGATACTGACGGCCTGCATCTATCCGGTCGTGGGCGCATGGACCTGGGGCGGTGGCTGGCTGGCCGGCATGGGCTTCCAGGACTTTGCAGGGTCCACGATCGTCCACTCGACCGGGGGTTGGGCCGCGTTGTCCGGAGCCATGCTGCTCGGCGCGCGGCGCGGACGGTTCCGCAAGGACGGCACCGTACGGCAGATGCCGCCCTCGAACGTCCCCATCGTCACGCTGGGCGTGTTCATCCTGTGGCTGGGCTGGTTCGGATTCAACGGCGGGTCCCAGCTGGCACTGAATTCGGCAGCGGACGCAGTGGCACTGAGCAACATATTCGCCAACACCAACATCGCGGCCGGAGCGGGCGTGGTTGCGGCTCTGGCTCTGTCGAAGCCAATTCTGGGGCGCATGGACCTTCTTGCAACGCTGAACGGGGCGATCGCCGGGCTCGTGGCGATCACCGCCGGGCCGGATCTCGTCGACCACCAATGGGCGATCCTGATTGGCGGAATCGGGGGCGCCATTACGGTTGCCGGAATCCGGCTGCTGGAGACGGTTCGCGTCGATGACGTCGTGGGCGCCATACCGGCCCACCTGTTCGCGGGTGTCTGGGGAACGCTGGCCGTTTGCATCGCCGCTGGCGGAAACCTGTTCGTGCAGCTGACCGGCATCGTTGCGATAGGCATCTTTGTCTTCGGCGCCTCGTTCGTGATCTGGATGCTGATCGACCGGTTCATCGGACTGCGTGTTTCTCCAAGCGCGGAGCAGCTGGGTCAGGATGTCGTGGAACTCGGCATCGAGGCCTATCCGGAATTCGTGGCCGTCCCGGAACCGGACGACGACGACGACGATTGACATGTCGCCGCGCCTTGCGGGAAAGGCGCTACGCCGGAGTGCGTTCCCGAACACGGTCATCCCGCGGAATGCCATCTTCAGCCGCGGCGCTCAGGCACGGGCCTGAGTGCCGCTGCGGACGACAAACCGGAGCATCCGTCAGGCCCGGGACGCGGTCATTGGGAGGCGGAATGCGGGCGAGAGATGCCGCCCTTCCTTCCGCAGCAGCGGGGACGTCAGGCAGCGCATTGCCGTCCAGAAACTCCCGGCCGGCTTCGTCGCACGGAACTTCGATCTGGCGGAACCCATGCCCAGAAGAGGCATGGAGGAAGTTTACGACCATCGTGCTTGGGCGGGGATTTGGTTCATCTGCGCCCAGGAGCTCATCGTCACGGTTGGGCAGGACGAAGTCCGGGCCCGCTCCATAGTGACCCTCGACCCCAGCGTGCGGGCCTTCGTGACCGCATGCCCGGTGAACCACGCCACCCGCTGCGGTGACGGCGATGGCTTCTGCGCGGACAATGTGCTTACGCTCCTGCTGCAGCTCGGCCGCCTGGTCGGACAGCGCGCCAAGGCGAGGCATGGAAGGTAGAAGCGCCACTTCCAGGGGCGTATCGACAATCTCGCGGGGTTCCGGTGATTCGCCGCGCTTTTGCCCGGATCGTTCTCTGTCCTGTCGCGCGTCACCTTCATTGCGTGCCTTCCTCGGCCGCGCATCCTGTCCACCGACCGTACACAGTCCGCGTTTGAAGCGCGCATCCGACGTCCGTCGCGAAGGCGCCGCACTCTTCCAGGTTCATTCCCAGCCCTCTTCGTGGTGTTCAGTTGCGGTTGCCGGTCGCGGGCGCCCGCACTCCCGTCAAGTTTCGGGCATTTCTGCGAATGAGGTCACCTCGCGCCCAGGCAAGACGGTGCGCGGGCCGGGACGCACGTTCCCGTGCAAGCGATGCCGTCCGCAGCTTGGAGACCGGTGGATCCGGATGCCGTCCCGCCTGACGCGCTTCATGCATCTCGATCGCACCTGGGCAACGACGCGCCCATTCACACCAGTCCCGCCCGCTGCGGTGCCGTGCCAGAATCACGGCGGCGGATTGTAGAGCGCACGCCTGTAGAGGTGCCAAGTTGCATGCCCAAGGACAGGCAATGCCGCGAGCAGCCCCAAGAACAGGGGCAGCATTGCGACAAGCAGAGTGACGGCAATGGTCGCGGCCCAGATGCACATGACCAGCTTGTTCCTGGCGACGGTCCTGACGCTGGTCAGCATTGCCGTCACGAAGTCGATCTCCTTGTCCACCAGCAACGGAAGCGACACGACCGTCAGCGCGAATGTCAGGAATGCGACTGCGCCACCAACGACACATTGAAACACCAGCATCGAAAAGCCGGTTGGCGTCAGGTAGACATCCCACGAGGTCAGGACATTGGTCATGGCGGCGCGACCGAGAAACAGCGCGAAACTCATGTGTGCGAAAAAGCTCCAGAACAGGAACACGAAAGCGAGAATCGCCCCAACCCATGGCAACTGCCGCCCTCGCTCCTTCCAGACCACGGCGAGTATTCCGGCCCACTCCAGTGGCTCGTCTGCCTCGATTCGGCGGCTTGTCTCATACAGCCCGACGGCGGCAAAGGGAGCAACCAGCGGGAAACCGAGCGCAAAGGCAAGAGTCCAGAAAAAGGTGCCGGCGCCGATCCAGACAAGCAGCCACCCCGAAATGACATAGACGCCACTGAAGAGCAATCCGTACAACGGCGCCCGCCTGAAGTCGTGGATGCCAGCCTTGATTGACACGAAGAGCTCGGCCAGCGTAACGTCCGCGATTTCCGGAACCGGGCTGGAAGCTGACTCTTTCTGGACACCCTGACTCATTTCCTCGCGCCTAAAGGAGTTCTTGTCTTTCCCTTGCGGCGTCAAATTGCCGTGGCCGGCTCTCGCCTGCAAGCGGTCGCCTTGAAGCTTTGATGGGGCATTGCTATGACCCGCCCGCCAAGATCTGCGTGGAGAGATGTCATGCGTGCCGAGGCGGAAAACACGGTCGCCGCCATCGAGAAGTCGCTCGATCTGCTAGCCCAACGCATGGACTGGGATACGGCAGGACATCGTCTGGAAGAATTCAACGCGATGACCGAAGACCCGAATCTCTGGAATGATCCCGTACGCGCCCAATCGCTCATGCGCGAGCGGCAGATGCTCGTTGACGCCATGGAGCGCCTCACGTCCATGCGACAGGAACTCTCGGACAATGTCGAACTGATCGGACTCGGGGAGCAGGAAGACGATTCGGAAGTCTTGGAGGATGCGAAGGCGGCGCTGATGTCTCTCGCCGAACGTGCCGCCCAAGCCGAAATCGAGGCGCTTCTGGATGGCGAAGCCGACGGAAACGACACCTACCTCGAGATCAACGCGGGTGCCGGCGGAACGGAGAGTTGCGACTGGGTGAAAATGCTTGCCCGCATGTATGAACGGTGGGCCGAGGCCCATGGCTACGACGTTCTGGTGCAGTCGCTGCAACCGGGCGAAGAGGCTGGCTTCAAGTCGGTATGCTTCAAGATCGCGGGTCCGAACGCATACGGGTGGCTGAAAACCGAGAGCGGTGTGCACCGGCTGGTCCGCATTTCTCCCTACGACAGCGCGGCGCGGCGGCACACGTCCTTCTCGTCCGTCTGGGTCTATCCTGTCGTCGACGACAGCATCGAGATCGAGGTGAACCCGGCGGAGGTCCGCATCGACACCTATCGATCGTCCGGGGCGGGGGGGCAGCACGTGAACACCACGGACTCCGCCGTCAGGATGACACACATCCCGACCGGCATCGTGGTCACCTCGTCCGAGAAGTCCCAGCACCAGAACCGCGAAATCGCCATGAAGACCTTGAAATCCCGCCTCTACCAGCTGGAGCTCGAAAAGCGCACCGCCGCGATCACCGAAGCCCATGAAGGCAAGGGAGACGCAGGCTGGGGCAATCAGATCCGGTCTTACGTCCTGCAGCCCTACCAGATGGTGAAAGACCTCCGCACAGGACACGAGACGTCGGACACGGCAGGCGTTCTGGACGGCGATCTTGATGCATTCATGGCTGCAACGCTGGCTCTGGGCGTGTCCGGCAAGAAGCGTGACGAGGCAAGGGCGGGTTAGCCAAGCATCCGGGCTCTTGATGAAAATGTCCACGCATTGCATACCCGGCTGCATCGGGTTTTCGTCCAAGGGCCCGGCGCGCGCAGTCGTTTCAGGTCAACCCGCGCGCTGCCAGGTCAGTGCCGCATCCAACGTCTGGATGCCGAGTGCCTCAAGCAGCGGGATCAGCTTTTGGAACGCTTCGGCCGTGGCCAGGGAATCGCCGAGCGCCGTGTGGCGCAACGTCGATTCGACATCAACGCCGCAGCGCGCGGCCAGCCCATCGAGTGTATGGTCGTTGCTGTGCGCGAAAAGCCGCGAAGAAAGCAGAGCCGTGCACAGTACGGGAACAGAGAGCTTCTCGCCGGCATGGCTGCGCTGGCGATTGAGAAACGCCATGTCGAAGGCGGCGTGGTGCGCGACGAGGACGGAACCCTCGGCAAAGAACAGGAATTCGCGGGCAATCTCATCAAAATCGGGCGCGTCGGCCACCATCGCATCGCTGATCCCGTGCACCTCGCTCGCAACCGCGGGGATGCCGCGCCCGGGATTGACGAGGCGGTCGAACACCTCGTCGCGCAGCAGGCGCCCGCCCACAATGCGCACACCGGCGATCTGCACGACCGCGTCGCGGTTCGCGTCAAGGCCGGTGGTCTCGGTGTCGAAGACGGTGTACGTCAGTTCCGACAGGCGTCGCGGCCCGAGATCGCGATCGGCATGTGCCTGCAGCCCGAAATCGTAGAACTGGACAGGCGCCGGCGTGTGCAGGCGACCCGGCGCATGCGCGGCCGCAAGCGGCAACACAATCCGCGCTCCGCGATCGACGGGCTCGACCCAAACGTCACTGCGATGCGCCGCCAGCGCGTCGCGCCCGGTGTAGTCGCCATAGGCCGTGGCCACAGGCTTTGACAGCCAGGCATCCAGTTCGCCCAAGGCAAGCGTCGGACCGCGCCATGTCAGGTGCAAATGCACCTCGTCGCCCTTGTCCGCGGCCGACAGCGCAAGGCTTTCATGGCCAGGCTTGGCCGCAAGTTGCTGTGCCACATGCGCCAGGATTTCTGTTACGGCGTATCCGTCGCAGCGCGCGACGGCATCGCTGGGGAGGGCCTCCAGGTGTTCCGACGCGCGGACCAGCAGCGCATCGAAGACCTGCTGAACGGCGAGTTCCCGGATCGGCCAGTGCGAGACGTTGAGCGCCTGTTCCTCTGCCGCGCTGTCAGCAAGCATCCCGGTCAATCTCTCGAGTTCCTCACGCAATGCGGCATTGAACCGTGCGCGCTCGCCGGCCCGCATGTCGGGCACCGCCTCGATCACGTCGAGAACCGCACCCATCGCCGACGCCGGACGGCGCGCACCCTCGATTGTCCGTCGCAGAAGCCGCTCAAGGTCACCGTGAACTCGCAGGTCCTCGGTCATGTCGCGAAAGTGCAGCACGTGGCCGATGTGCCGATCGCCGAGTTCGACGACCGACACGGTCCCGCTGAAGATCTTGTTGCCGCGAACCGGCGACGTCAGGAACAGGGTCGATCCGCCGACGCCGTCCCTGGCTCCTTGCCGTTCGATTGCCGCCAGGACCGGATCGGTGCGCAGGTAGCGCTCAAGAGGCCGGTCGAGGCCCAAGGGACCCAGCAGGGCAGCGGCCACCCGGTTGTAGAGCAGGATGCGCCCGTCCGGAGAGATCACGACCACCCCGTCGGCCAGTTCGCGCAGCAACGCCTCCAGAAGCGCCTTGTCGCTGGCCATCCGCACGGTCTTCTCTGCCAGCGCCCGATCGAGCGATGCCCGTGCCTCCTCCAGTGCCGCGTGAACCGCCTTCGCGGCCTCGGCCAGCTCACCCACGTATCGTGCCGACCCGGTGTCGATTTCGGTCGTGACCTGGGACTTGGCGCGCGTCAGCAAAGCTGCCGAGAGCGCGAGCATGGGACGGGCGACCCGCTCGTCGAACAGGTACCCGACCCAGGCGGCCATCCCGGCGAGCCCGAACACCGCGAACACGCCGGCAATGACGTAACCCTCGGACCGGCCGTCGCTGCGAGCATGGCCAAGCCACAGGCCAATCTCGACCAGGGCCACGCCGCCAAATGCCAGCGCCGCAAAGAACAACGCAAACCGCAGGCGAAGGCCCGGGCGCCTAGCCATGCACGGGTTCATCCAGAAGCAGGCAGATTTCCTCGGCCAGATGCGACGTGGAAAACGGCTTGGTGAGAAAAGCGTCAGCGCCCAATGCGAGCCCTTTCTTGCGCACCACCTCGCCGGCAGAGGCGCTTATCATCAGCACCCTGACATCGCGCAACCGCTCGCTCTCGCGTATCGTCTGGAGGATCTCGTACCCGGAGCATCCCGGCAACATCAAGTCCAGCACTACGAGGTCCGGCCGATCCGCCTTGAGAACATCAAGCGCATCGGGCCCGGTCGCAACCCGCGTCAGCTGGAATCCCTGCCGTCCGATCACGAAGCTGAGGGCGAGGGCGATGTTGTCCTCGTCCTCCACGAGCAGGATCTTCTTGTTGGCTCGGTCCATCGAATCACTCCTCGCAGGCCAGCTGGACAAGGGCGCTGCCCGCCGAGACCGCGTGCCACGAGGCTGCGGCAGGATCGGCTAGCGCAGCATCGGTGACGTCAGCGCGCGCGCGGGCGACACAATCGACAAGTTGCGGAACCCGCTGGGTCGGTTGCCAGCGAGCGAACAGGTAGACCTCGACGAGGCGGGTGTCGGGCGCAACGTCGTTCGTGCGTACCGTTTCGGTGTCGACCGCCATGAGGCGCGTGGCCTGGGGCCAGACATACGTCCAGGGCCGGTACCAGACGCTTGCCGACACGGTTTCTGCCACGGCGACCCCTTCGGGCAGGCCATCCGCGGTCCGCGCGGCCCAGGTCATCTCGGACGAGATGGCCATGCCGATCATCGCGCCGCCCGCCGCTACCGGCATCGACCAGCGCGGCAGTCGCCCGCCCGTCATGAAGTTAGCCATCAGCACAAGCCCAGCCGCCCCGAGACCCGCCGCGAATGCTGCCATGAGTTCCAGCAACATGGCGCTACACGATCCCTATCCGGCTCTGGCCGACCGCAGACTGCATGGTCTTCACCACCAGGAAGGCGTCGCGCAAGTGGTTTCGGTCAAGTTCCGACAGTTCCCCCGGCCTGAGGAAATTGTCAGGCCGCCTGCCCTGGGCGATGCACGCAGCCTGGTGACGCAGGCGAAATTCCGAAATCAGGTCATAGGCGTCGATCAGATCCCGTGCCCCGGTTTCCGATATCACGCCGTCCCGTCCCGCAGCCATGAGCCGCTCGCGGGTGTTGATTTCTGAGACGGCGCCTGACAGGGCATAGAGGCGTCCGAGGTCGATGATCGGCACAACGCCCGCCGTCTTCAGGTCAACGGTGTCCTTGTGCTCGCCGGACCGGATCAACGCGAATCCACGGAACAGGCTGAGAGGCGGCGTGTGCTTCAGCGAATTGACGGACATGTGCGTGTGGAAGATCGAGTTCCTTCGCGCCAGCTCCAGTGTCTCGTGCTGGAGGTTTCGGAACAGTTCCGCGTCTCCAGCGATGGGCCGCAAGTCAAACATGACCGATGCCAGCATCTGCGCCTCGTTATCGGGCTCGGCGATCCAGTTCGCGAAATAGCGCCGCCAGACCCGGCGGGGCTGCCGCCAGCGCGGGTTGGTCGCCATCATGTCGCCGGGGCAGTATACGAAGCCCGCCTCGTTCAACCCGTCCGCGACGAAGCGGGCCAGATCCGTGAAATATTCGTCGTGCTCCTCGCCTACAGAATCGTCGAGGATCAGGCAATTGTCCTGGTCCGATATGCCGCTCTGCTCACGGCGGCCCTGACTGCCGCAGGCGGCCCACAGGTACGCGGCCGGCGGCGGACCCAGCGCCGCTTCGGCCAGGACCAGCAGCCTTCGGGTCACGGCGTCGGTCAGGTCGGTGATCCGCCGACAGATTGCGTGCGGCCTGGCTCCTGCGGCGACCAGGTGCGTCAGGAGATCCGGCAACCTGCCCATGATTTCCGCCATCTCGGCGCTGCTGCCGGCGGCAACCAGATCGGCGACCATGTGGCTCGCCGTCGAGGCCTGTTGCCGGAACAGGTCGGTCTTGCCAATCATCCCGATCAGCCGGCCGCGGCGGTCGGTCACCGGGAGGTGGCTGATTCGGTGGGCAGCCATCTCGATCAGCGCGTCGAGGCCGGTGGCATCCGGGCCTATGGTCCGCGGCCCCGGGGTCATTACGTCGCTTGCCGGCCGGTCACCGCCCAGCCCCTCCGCCAGGACCTTGTTCGCCAGATCATGCACCGTCACGATGCCGGCAAGTCCATCGTTCTGCGTCACCAGCACGGAACTGATGCCCCGGTCGCGCATCGTCCGCGCGACTTCGGTGACCGACGTCTCCGCGGCGCAGGTCACCGGGTTGCGCAGCATCAGGCTGGACACCTGCAGCGCGGTCAGTCCCGCTGCGTAAGGCCCGTCGTCGCGGGCCGGCTCTGCCGGCACTGCGCGCCCGAACCAGCGTCGGATCTCGGGCACACGCCCGACGAGGTTTCGGAACCGCGCGCCATCGACCAGCAGGAGTGTCGTCGCCTCGATTGCGCAGGCCGTGAGCATGGCGCGACCGTCGCGCAGCAGCCCGCGGTCGCCCATCACGTCGCCCGGGCCACGGTGCGACACCACGTCGTCGTCACGGGTCCGGATTTCAACGCTGCCCGTCTCGATGACGTAAAGGCCGTCGAGTGGCGTTCCTTCCTCGAAGATGACGGTTCCCGTCTCGACGCTCACCCGTTCAATGGCGTCCGCAAGGGCTGCGCTCTCCTCCGGAGACAACAGGTCGAATGGCGCGAATTGCGCGAGGCGGTCGAGCGGCGATGTCCAGTCGTCGGGCATTGGAATGAGTCGGTCGTGTCCCAAACTACGGCCTGGAGGCCGGACTTGCAAAGCGAACCGCAAGGGATCGGCCCGGGCGCGGCAGCGCCCGGGCCGACGACCGGCCTAGTGGCCGGCCTGAGCTGCGCTCGCGCCGCGCGGCACGCGCACGCTCTCGACCAGATCCCTGATCTCCTGCGGAGGCTCCTTCGTCACTCCCGCGACCAGGTAGGCCACCGCGAAGTTGATCGCCGCGCCGATCGCGCCGAACGAGGTCGACTTGATCGTGCCAAGAAGCGGATCGGCATCCGTGAAGCTGTTGGTTCCCGGGATGAAGAACCAGCCCTTGTGCAAGAAGATGTAGATGAGGGTGACGACCAGTCCCGCAAGCATTCCCGCGACCGCACCGTGATTGTTGATCTTCTTCGAGAATATGCCCATCATCAGTGCCGGGAATATCGAGGCTGCCGCGAGCCCGAAGGCCAGCGCCACGGTCTGTGCCGCAAAGCCCGGCGGATTCAGGCCCAGATAGGCGGCCACGACGATTGCGACCGCCATGGCAATCCGTGCGGACAGAAGTTCGCCCCTTTCCGAGATCCGTGGATTGAACTGGCCCTTGATCAGGTCGTGGCTGACCGCCGACGAGATTGCCAGCAGCAGGCCCGCCGCGGTTGACAGTGCGGCAGCCAGTCCGCCCGCAGCGACCAGACCGATGACCCAGCCCGGAAGATTCGCGATTTCGGGGTTGGCCAGCACCAGGATGTCGCGGTTGAACCTGGTCAACTCATTGCCTTCCCAGCCGTTCGCCGCGGCACGCTCTGCCAGCGCGTCGCTTCCGTCGTTGTAGTACTGGATGCGGCCGTCGCCGTTCTTGTCTTCCCAGTTCAGCAGCCCGGTCTTCTGCCAAGTCAGCATCCAGTTGTACTCGGGATCGGTCTGGATCGTCTCGACCGCGACTGCCTCGCCGTCGGTGCCGTCGGGCCAGAACATCTCCGTGATGTTCAGTCGCGCCATGCCGCCCACCGCAGGGGCGGTCAGGTAGAGCAGCGCGATGAAGACAAGCGTCCAGCCGGCCGACCAACGCGCATCCGACACCTTGGGCACGGTGAAGAACCGCATGATGACATGCGGCAGCCCGGCGGTGCCTATCATGAGGCTGAGCGTGAACAGCACCATGTTGAAAGTGTCTCCATGGTGCGCCGTGTACTCGGCAAAGCCAAGGTCGGTGACGATCTGGTCAAGCTTTTGCAGCAGCGGTTCGCCGCTAGCCTCATGGGTGCCGAAAAGGCCCAAGCCCGGAATCGGGTTGCCCGTCAGTTGCAGCGAGATGAAGATCGCGGGAATCGTGTAGGCGAGGATCAGCACGCAATACTGCGCCACCTGGGTGTACGTGACGCCCTTCATCCCTCCAAACACGGCGTAAGCGAAGACAACGGCGGCGCCGACCAACAGGCCGGCCGTGTTCGACACCTCGAGGAAGCGGCCGAAGGCCACGCCCACACCGGTCATCTGCCCGATCACGTAGGTCACCGAGGCGACGATCAGGCAGACGACGGCGACGAGGCGCGCGGTGCTGGAATAGAACCGGTCGCCTATGAACTCGGACACGGTGAACTTGCCGAACTTCCGAAGGTATGGTGCGAGCAGGAGCGCGAGCAACACATAGCCGCCGGTCCATCCCATAAGGAAGGTTGAATTGTCATAGCCGACGAAGGCAATGAGTCCGGCCATCGATATGAACGAGGCCGCTGACATCCAGTCAGCCGCCGTGGCCATCCCGTTGGTCACCGGGTGAACGCCGCGACCCGCGGCGTAGAATTCGGACGTGGACCCGGCGCGGGCCCAGATCGCGATGCCGATGTAAAGCGCGAAGGAAGCGCCGACAAACAGCAGGTTGATAGCGAATTGGCTCATGATCTCAGATCCTCACTGTTCTTCGACGTCGTGTTCGCGGTCGAGCTTGTTCATCCGCCAGGCGTAGAAGAAGATCAGGGCCAGGAAGACCAGGATCGACCCCTGCTGCGCGAACCAGAAGCCCAAGTCGGTGCCTCCGACCGGAATCCCTGAAATTAGCGGCCGCAGCAGGATGCCGAATCCGAACGACACCAGTGCCCAAACTGCGAGGCACCAGGTGATCAAGCGGATGTTCGCCTTCCAGTAAACGCCGTCAGATACGTTGTCAGACATGTTGCTCCTCCCTTGTCGGGTGGTGGGTTTTCGTCGGCCAGCGGCATTGCCGCCGACCGGCGGTTGAAGGCCGGCGCCTCCTCGACGCAGCCAGGCGGGTGCGCGGACGCCGCGCAGACGGCTCCCTCCCTCCTTACGCGCGGGCGCGGTGGAGCGCGGTATGGGAGGGAAATAGCAGATTTTGAAAAATTTTTCCTTCCTATATGATAAAGAAAGAAAAACATGTAAATTACTTCACCTTGAATTGCGCACTTTCTGAAATTTAATTCACTTTCTCTCGCAACGAAGCGCACGATTCCACTGGCAGTGCGGGAGGCCCAGGTCGATCAGCGCGCATTTGGCGGCGACATTCGACAAGGTCGGCGACCCTCCGCCGGACAGGCCAGTCCCGTAAGTGCCCTCAGGAGTCGACGGGTTCGGCCGACGGCTCGGACACGCAGACAGCTATTGGCTCGCCCGGCTTTGCGGTGCGGGGGTTTCGCCAGCTCGGCCACGTTGAGGAGCTTCGACGTCTCCTCGTTCAACCGCCTTTCCTTGCGTCGCCTCATTCAGGGCGTCGCCTGGCGCGTGGCAGTTGCGCCGACACTTGAGCAGGGTATCCGTCGTGCGCGCGTGCCAGTTCGCGTTTGGCGCACTCAGTAGAGCCCGCCGGCGGAAATTTCGCTTTCCGTTGCCTGGGCCGGCATGTCCGGGTCAGGCACCGCTTCGTTCCCGGCCTCCAGGAACGTAGGATCCTGCACGTCTTCGACTTCGTCCAAGTCATCCAGGTTCGGCAGGCTGGCCCCCAAGGCAAATCCGCCGTCATAGGCGACGCCAAAGACCGGCTCTTCGCCTTCGCGGAAATACTCGGCCACCACGTTGTCGCCAACCGCCTCGTCGGGAAGGCGCGCGCCGTTGTGACGGTCTATGTTTATGAACTTTCCGCCCGGCGGCACGACAAAGCGTCCGCCGCCGTATTTCTTCACCGCCTCTTCCATGAACTTCTGAAAGACCGGGGCGCACATCCTGCCGCCCGACGCGCTGCGGCCTAGCGGTTGCGGCTGGTCGTAGCCGATGTAGCAGCCCGCCGCGATGGTCGACGTAAAGCCTATGAACCAAACGTCGCGCGCATCGTTCGTCGTGCCCGTCTTGCCGGCGACTGGAACGTCCAGGTTGACGGCACCCGCCGCCGTGCCGCGCTCGACCACGCCCTCCATCATGGAGGTGAGCTGGTATGCGGTAATGGGGTCGAACGCGCGTTCCCGGTTGGACGTGATCGCAGGCACGTGCCCCTCAGGAAGCTCTCTCAACCCGCACTCCACGCAGTTTCTGCGGTCGTGTCGATGAATGGTGGTGCCCCAACGGTCCTGAACCCTGTCGACGAGCGTCGGGATCACCCTTTCGCCCCCGTTTGCGAACATCGAATAGGCCGAGACCATTCGATAGAGCGTGGTCTCCTGGGCTCCAAGGGAATTGGCCAGATATGGCTCCATTCGGTCGTATACGCCGGATCGCTCAGCGTAGCCTGCCACCACAGGCATTCCGACCTCCTGGGCCAGGCGCACCGTCATCAGGTTGCGGGACCGTTCAATGGCCGTCCTCAAGGGTGCCGGACCATAGAACTTGTCCGTCGCGTTCTTGGGAGTCCAGACGGTTTCGTCTGCCATCTCCACCTCGATCGGCGCATCGATTATGATCGTCGCGGGCGTGAATCCGGAATCGAGAGCCGCCGCATACACGAATGGCTTGAAGGAGGAACCGGGTTGTCGAAGGCCCTGCGTCGCGCGGTTGAAATTTGATTCCTGATAGGAAAAGCCTCCCTGCATGGCGAGCACCCGTCCGGTATTCACGTCCATTGACATGAAGGCCCCCTGCACTCCCGGAACCTGCCGCAGCGAGAAGTCCGGGCCGGATGACGTGTCGCCTTCGTGCCGCACGTAGATCACGTCACCAACGTTCAGGATGTCGCCGGGCTCGTTCGCCTTCCTGACCCACTCGACGTCTTCTGGCATCAGAAGGAATTCGTCACTATCTCCTTCCCGCCTTTCGACTCCAACTCGGGCCGCATTGCCTTCAATCCCGAGCACCACGGCAGGAGACCAGTCTTCCACGTCCCGGGCAAGCTTGGGAATCTTCGCTAGGGCCGTCCGCCAGCCCGCGTCGAGTTCTTCGGCTGCGATCGTGCCGGCAGGCCCGCGCCAACGGCCCAGCGCCCGGTCGTATTCCTCCAAGGCATGCCGGAGTGCCCGTGCTGCAATCCTCTGCATTTCGGGGTCGACGGTCGCGCGGATCGTGAGACCCGCCGACTTGAATCCGTCATCGCCGAAGTCCCTGCTGAGTTGCCGTCTGATCTCCTCGGTGAAGTAGTCTCGCGACGGAAGCCTCGTCGCGAAGGATTCCCTGTCCCCTGCCTGGACAGTCAGCAACGGGGCGGCCACGGCAGCATCGTACGCGTCCTTGTCCAGATGCCCGTTCTGCCACATCTCCCTGAGCACGAAGTTCCGTCGCGCAATCGCGCGCTCCGTCTCGCGCACCGGGTGATAGGTCGATGGCGCCTTTGGCAGTGCCGCTAGGTAGGCAGCGTCCTGGGCTTCCAGTTCCGTCAACGTCTTGTTGAAGTAGGTCTGGGCGGCGGCGGCCACGCCGTATGCATTTTGGCCAAGGAATATTTCGTTGAGATAGATTTCCAGGATCTTCTCGCGACCAATCGTGGCAACCATGCGATTGGCCTGGATCAGTTCCTTGATCTTCCGCTCGATCGCGCGTTCGCTTCCGAAATAGATGATCTTGGCCACCTGCTGCGGGATGGTCGAGGCTCCCCTGAGCGACTGACCCCTTGACTTCACTGCCTCGTAGAGGGCGGCGGCGATCCCCCGGACGTCGAACCCCGCATGCTCGTAAAAGTTCTTGTCCTCTGCAGACATGAAGGCCTGCTTCACAAGATCTGGAATCTCGTCAAAGGGAATGTAAATTCGCCGCTGCTGGGCGTATTCGTCGATGATCCGCCCTTCCGGCGAATAGATCCTGGTCAGGGTTGGTGGCTGATAGTTTGCGAGCGACGAGACGTCGGGCAACCCCTTTTCGTGGGCCGCGAACACCATCCAGACCAACAGCGAAAACGCCAGCAAGCCAAGCGTCAAGAAGCTGAATGCCGCGCCTGCAAACAAGAGGATGAACCGGATCACGCCCCTTCCCGCGATTGCCTGGATCAACCTATATGATGCCTTGACTGACGAAAAAAAAGGGCTGGGCCCGGGCTTTTGGGCTTGCTGTGACATCGCCGGCCGGGACCGCATTGCCCTCAAGCCGGTCCCATCCATCCCGCCAACCCCGGCTCGCGAGTCTGGCTGCAACGGCGGTTCGACCCTACGCGGCGGCATCGCGGGACTCCATGAAGCGGTTGAGGCGCATCAGCCCCTCCTCAATGTCAGGAGTCGAGCGCGCGTAGGAGAACCTGATAGTGCATCCGCCCCTCGCCTTGTCGAAGTCCACGCCTGGCGTGACCGCGACGCCCGCCTGGTCCAGAATCTCTCTCGCGAACTCTAGGCTGTCATCGGTGAAGCGCGCAACATCGGCATAGACGTAGAAAGCGCCGTCCGGCGGGGCGATCCGGTCAAACCCGCAATCTGCCAGGCCCTTGATCATCAGGTCACGGTTGGCACGATAGGTTGCCACGTTCCGTTCGAGCTCGTCGTCGCAGTCCATCGCCGCAAGCGCGGCAACCTGACTCGCGTGCGGGGCGCAGATGAACATGTTCTGGGCGAGTCGCTCGATCGTGCGCACATGTGCCTCCGGGACGACCATCCAGCCGACCCGCCAGCCCGTCATGGAGAAGTACTTGGAAAAGGAATTGATGACGCATGCATCTTCCGAGACTTCAAGCGCAGTGACTGCCGGACGGTCGTATTCGAGCCCATGATAGATCTCGTCCGAGATGAAATGGGCATTCCGTTCGGCCGCCGCATCGATCAGCGCCGCCAGTGCCGGCCTGTCAAGCATGGTCCCCGTCGGATTTGCCGGCGACGCAACGATCAGGCCGCTTATGTCGTCCGGCAGCAGATCAGGCACGGGTTGGTAGCGATCCTCGGCACGGGTTTCGACGTCGGTCGGCACCAGGCTGAGCGCCCGCAGGATCTGGCGGTATGAAGGATATCCGGGGGCTCCGAGCGCCACGCGGTCGCCTGCCTCGAAGAGCGCGGTGAAGGCCAGAAGGAACGCGCCGGACGACCCGGCCGTGACGATGACCCGCTCCGGCGAAAGGTCGACACCGTATCGAGACTTGTAGAGCTGGGCGATCCTCTCTCTCAGCTCAGGAAGGCCCAACGCCAGAGTGTATCCGAGCGCGTCTTTCTCCATGGCCTTGGCAAGCGCTTGCCGTGCATTCATCGGCGCGGGCGTGCCGGGCTGACCGACTTCCATATGTATGATGTGCCGACCTTCTGCCTCGGCCCGCGCAGCCGCGTCCATGACGTCCATGACAATGAACGGGTCGATTTCGGACCGACGGGAAAGGCGCATGAGACTGTCCTCGGTGATGGAGTGTCCTCTGCCAAAGTTGCCAGACCGCGTCAATCAAGGGATGGGCCTAGACACGGATGCTTGCCTAAAAGCTAGAGTCCCCCGACACGTTGGGTCGGCGTGACGGTTGTCCATTCAGGTTCCATCTGGCTGAGACGGTGCTGTCTCGCGACCTGGCAGGGTGTCAAGAAGAGGCCATGGGTCCGCCTGCATCAAATCGCTGTGGCAGGCAACGGCAATCGACACCGGGACGGAGGAAAACCAGCCAATGCTCGATCAAATCCCGGTTAAGGCTTTGCAGTTCGAGGGTGATCCGATCCAAGGCTCGCCGCCGGCCTGGAGGAAGGCATTCCGCGTGTCACCGGTTTCTATTGTCTCAACACGCAAACAATCGGAATGTTCGGTACCGTGCGATCCGGCGCCTGCCCTGTAACTTCCGCTATCAGGGCCTTTCTGCGCTGCATCTGTTCGGTAGGTTGGTCGACACTGAAACAGAGATAAAGGGCTTCGCCATCGGTCATCCCGAAGCTTGCGCCTATTGTGGAAGAGACTGCGAATGGAACAAATCCTTGTTTGGCCAGTTCACCCGAAAAAACATACTCGCTCTCGCCGATCTCAAAGGCGGAAGCCGACAGCGGCCAAGCCGCCACCAAGACAGTCCAAACGAGGCGCTTCATCTTCCAATGTCTCCAACATTCCGTTCGAGTCTTGCACGACGTTGCATATGACAGACCTTGCCGACAACAGCAATTTCGGGAACTCAACATGGCCATGCCAAGAAAGTGCCAAGTGCACGCAATTCAGATACGCTTCAAACTTCGTCCGGGATGTGCAAGACACTAACTTTCGCCACTTCCGAAAGGTGCACCCCCCACCGCTTGAGTCGCAGGAGCAGGCAACAATCGCAGACCACCTGGACTCAGAGATCAGTCGTATCGACTCTCTCGTCACACCAACCCAAAAGGGCGTTGACCGTCTTGGCGAGTCTCGTTCCGCATTGATGTTCGCAGTATCTATCAGTCATTTCAATGTCGAAAACTGGCACAAGCAAGATAGCACCAACTATCGTCTCTGACCAAATCGAAGAGGAGTCTTCAGAATGACAAAGCTCTGGCTCGTGCGTCTTGGCAAGTTTGGCGAACAAGAAGCACACGCGCTTGATACCGGTGAACTGATTACTGGATGGGAAGTCGGTGATCTGACTGAGGCAACCAATCGCGACGCAATCAGGGAGATCATAGAATTAGCCTATCCGGAACGAAAGTCTGGTACTTTGCGGAGCTGGGCAGTGCAGCTAAACCAACTTCGGAACGATGTCCGAGAAGGTGATCTGACAGTCACGCCACTAAAGTCCTCACGAGAGATCGCGATTGGACAAGTCTCGGGACCGTACAAACATGTCGACGGCAAGCACCCCACACTTCAAGTCACATGGTTAAGGCGAGACGTTCCTCGCGACTCTCTCAATCAAGACTTGCTATACAGTCTTGGGGCCTCGCAAACCATATGCGAGATTACCCGCAACAACGCCGTCAGCCGAGTCCAGGCCATCGTCAATACTCGCTGCGATCCAGGTGAAGGCACCACTGTCCAATCGACTGTCACACCGGGGGATGAAAGCAGCGAAGCCATAGAGCCAATCATTGATCTAGCGCAGCACGCACGTGATCAGATAGAACGCAAGATAGCTTCGACATTTACGGGTCACGGATTCACTCGACTTGTAGCCGCCATTCTCGAGGCCCAAGGTTACGTGGTGCACGTCTCACCACCAGGGCCAGATGCCGGATATGACATTGTCGCTGGACGCGGCGTCCTTGCCTTCGACACACCGCGACTTGTCGTACAAGTGAAGTCAGGTACAATAGTAGTCGATCATCCGACACTTCAGAGCTTGAATGGCTGCATTCACGATGCCGGTGCCGACCACGGCCTAATCGTCAGTTGGGCCGGATTTAAGGCGACAGTACGTAAAGAGACGAACAAGCAGTACTTCAGAATCCGCTTCTGGGGTCGCGATGAACTGGTCAGTGCGATGTTCCGCGTCTACGACGAACTGCCCGAGGACATTCGCGCGGCTTTGCCACTTAAGCGGATATGGACACTTGTGCCAGAAGATGAAGAGGATGGAACCTGACTATGCACACCGCAGCAAGTGATTTTGGAAAAACCTTGGTCTTCCGCGTCTGATCCGCGAATTGGCCAGAGGCGAGAGCTTCATCGAGTGTACTCCAGCGGTAGACTGCGACCATTGCGGAGCGACGGGCAGGAGTGTTCCGAACGGTCAGGCGGGATGGCCTAGGGTCTACACGAATTGGTGAAGCCCTTGCGTTCGACCCGCATTCTGCAGATGCTCCGACAGCAAGAATTTGGAGATCGCCAATGCAATCCAAGGTCTTGGGCATACTGTTCCTGACGCTTGCAGCGCCGATGGCCGCTGCATTCGACATCGACTCCATGTCGGACGGCGAACGCGCGGCGTTTCGGTCGGAAATCCGCGACTACCTGCTCGAACACCCGGAGGTCCTGATGGAAGCCATCTCGGTCCTCGAGGAACGACGCGAGCAGAGTGCCGTGGCCCGGGACAGCGCAGCGATCGAACGCTTCCACGACAGCATTTTCGACGACGGCTTCAGCTATGTTGGCGGCAACCCCGACGGGGATGTCACGCTGGTCGAATTCCTGGATTACCGCTGCGGCTTCTGCAAGCGCGCTTTCCCGACGGTGGAAGAACTGGTCGCGAGCGACGGCAACATTCGCTACATCGTCAAGGAGTTTCCCATTCTTGGTGACCAGTCCACCGTGGCCGCGCAGTATGCAATCGCCGCCAAGTTCGTCGCCGGAGACGCTGACTACAAGCGCGTTCACGACACGCTCATGCTGCATGACGGCGCGGTGACGGAGGGCTTCCTGGTCCGGACCTCGCGCGAGCTCGGGCTTGACCATGACGCGATCATGGTTGCAATGGACAGCGAAGATGTCGCAATGGCTATTGGCAAGAACCATGCGCTGGCCCAAGCGCTGAATGTTCAGGGAACTCCCGGATTCATCCTCGGCGACATCATCCTGCGCGGCTTTCTGGAACTCGAGCAGATGCGCGAGATCGTGGCCGAAATCCGTGCGAGCCGGGGGTAGGACGGGCGGATCAGGACGGCAGAAGCTCCGCGCAGAACGGAAGCACGCATAGGCTGCTGACTACGAGGCGGTTTCGATCTCCGTCGCGCGCCTTTCGACCTGATCGACGATATGGTCGATCATCTCTTCGTTCGACATCTTGTGGGCTTGCTTCCCCGCCAGGTAGACCATTCCCGATCCGGCACCGCCTCCGGTGAACCCGACATCCGTCATCAGCGCCTCGCCGGGACCATTCACGACGCAACCGATGATCGAAAGGCTCATTGGGGTCTTCACGTGCTCGAGTCTCTTCTCGAGGATTTCGACGGTCCGGATGACGTCAAAGCCCTGACGCGCGCAAGAAGGACAGGCGATGATGTTGACGCCTCGATGCCTAAGTCCGAGCGACTTCAGGATCTCGCTTCCGGCCCTGACTTCCTCGACCGGATCTGCACTCAGCGACACCCGGATCGTGTCGCCGATGCCCATCCAGAGCAGGTTCCCAAGACCTATCGCCGACTTGATCGTTCCTGGAACGCGTCCGCCCGCCTCGGTGATTCCGAGATGGATCGGTGCGTCCGTGGCCTCGGCCAATGCCTGATAGGCTGCGGCCGCAAGAAACACGTCAGACGCCTTGCAGCTGATCTTGAACTCGAAGAAGTCGTTGTCTTCCAGGATCCTGATGTGGTTCAGCCCGCTCTCTACCATCGCCTCGGGACACGGCTCGGCATACTTTTCGAGCAGGTGCTTCTCGAGACTGCCCGCGTTCACGCCGATCCTGATCGAGCAGCCATGGTCCTTGGCGGCCCGGATGACTTCACGAACGCGATCCTCCGAACCAATGTTGCCCGGATTGATGCGAAGGCATGCAGCGCCCGCCTCCGCGGCCTCGATCGCGCGCTTGTAGTGAAAGTGGATGTCGGCAACGATCGGGACCGGACTTTCCGCGACAATCTCCCTGAGCGCTCGGGAACTCGGCTCGTCCGGGACCGAGACGCGCACGATGTCAGCTCCTGCTTCCGTGGTGGCCTGGACCTGCGCAACGGTCCCGGCAACATCCGTGGTATCAGTGTTTGTCATCGTCTGGACGGTGATCGGCGCATCACCCCCTACCGGCACGGAACCCACATGAATTTGACGTGACTTCCTGCGATAGATGTTGCGCCACGGACGAATGCTGTTCAGCGACATGTCTGGAAATCCCTTGCTGCACGGACACATTCGCGGGCAGGCCGGCACTCGAAAACCATCATTCGCCGCCCGCGGCCTCGGCCACGGATATGTAGCGGGCCAACTCTGAATCCGACGCAACGTCTGCCGCACCATACTTCTCGACAAGCGCTTCGGGGGACAACTCAATGTCGCGCACAACGGACTGACCGTTGCCGGCTGGGCCGTGTAGCTGACCATTCACCTCGAAGTAGAGCGACCCGGCATTGCCGGCCCGCAGACGTGCCGGCTCATCCGTAAGGGGCACGTCAAACTTCTCGCCGGCATCTAGGATCTTCTCGAGTATCACCGTTCCGTCCGGTCCGCGAACGCGCACCCAGCACGGGCGCACTGCCAGAAGTTCAACGGAGGGCGCACTCGGCTCAACTGACGGAACATCCGGAACTGCCTCCTGAACCCTTGGAAAGTAGGTCATTGGGTCGGCGTGCGGAAGATCGAATTCAACTTCCATGCCCGCAAGTGTTGAATGGCTGTACGGCGCCGTAACTTCGGACACGCCTCGCACTCCTGATTCCGGAGCCAATGCCCCGAACGTGTCTGGATCAATTGCGGCGATCGGGCCGTCCCGCGCAATGATCGCGGGAACTTCCGCCACTTCCGGCCGGGAAAACCCGTTGATCCTGCCCGACACGGCGACGGCTGCAACGCCTTCCTGCCTCGCCTCGTCCTGCTCCAGAGGAAATGCGGAATTGACCGGATCAAGTTCGATTGTGACTTGCGGTGTCTGGTCAACCGGCGCGAGACGGACCTTCTGGACCTCCTGCAGAACGATCCAGCCACCGTAACCGATTCCGGCCAGGAGCGCGAGCAACGCGGCAATTGACCCCAATGCCCTGGGCTCAAGGCTCGACAGCGATGTTTCCCGGTCCACCAGGTATCCGAAGTAACGGCTTGCGATCGGATGCCTGGCAGTCGGCACCTGCCTCGCAGGACCGCTCAACTCGACTTTCCTGACGGAATCCTTCCGGTGCTGCCGCATCTGCGAATTCTGGCCGGTCGCGAGAGAAAATCCGCTTTCCTCGCAAAAGGTCTGGAACGCCCAGTCCGGATCAACGCCCAGGTAACCTGCGTATGAGCGAACATAGCCCGCCACAAAGCTCGGCACGTCAAATACCGACGAGTCCGACGCCTCAATCGCCGAGATGAACTCCGCCTTGATCCTCAGCTCATTCTGGACGTCGAGCAGCGACTTTCCCCTAGTCGCTCTCTCGCCCCGCAAGATGTCGCCAAGGCGCGTTTCGAAATCGTCAAAGCCCCTGAGCTTCGACGGGCGTGCAGCGTCGGCTGATACCTGCATCTCCGCGGTCATGCGCTGTCCGGACGTAACTGTCTTCCTTAGACATAATGCAACACGGCAAATCTACCAAGATTGCAGAGTGTCTACAACTGCCAAACACAAGACCAGGAGGTCATCGCCCATTGTGCTACGCCGACAGTTCGGATCGATTGAGTTCGCAATGGGACCAAAGGGTGTCCATCGCCTTGATCAAGTGCTCCATGTCATCCTGGCCATGCACGGGCGAAGGAGTGAAGCGCAACCGTTCCGTGCCTCGCGGCACGGTCGGGTAATTTATGGGCTGAACGTAGATCCCGTGATCTTCGAGCAACATGTCGGAAAGAAGCTTGGTATGCACGGGATCCCCGACGATGACGGGCACGATATGGCTGCCATGGTCGATGAGCGGCAGGCCAAGCGCCTTGAGCCGAGTCTTCAGGACATTTGCCTGCACCTGAAGCCTGTCCCGCCTAGGCTGATCCGACTTCAGGATCCGGACCGACGCCGTGGCCCCGGCCGCAATGGCAGGTGCAAGCGACGTCGTGAAGATGAACCCCGGCGCATATGACCTTAGCGCGTCGCACATCCTGGCGCTTGCGGCCACATAGCCGCCCATGACACCGAAGGCTTTCGCGAGCGTGCCATTGATGATGTCCACCCTGTGAGCCTGCCAGTCCCGCTGGGCCACACCGCTGCCGCGCTGTCCGTACATGCCCACTGCGTGGACTTCGTCCACATAGGTGATGGCATCGAATTCCTCCGCCAGATCGCAGATTCCCTCGATCGGGCCGAAATCCCCGTCCATGGAATACAACGACTCGATCGCGATCAGCTTGGGTGCCGAGCGGTCATCCGCCTCCAGCAATTCGCGCAAGTGCGCCAGGTCGTTGTGACGAAACACACGCTTGGATCCGCCGTTTCTGCGGATGCCCTCGATCATCGACGCGTGATTCAACTCGTCCGAATAGATGATCAGTCCCGGGAATATCCTGGGCAGTGTGGAAAGCGTCGCGTCGTTGGCGATGTAGGCGCTCGTGAACAGGAGAGCGGCCTCCTTGCCGTGAAGGTCAGCCAGTTCGGCCTCCAGGCACTTGTGATAGAGGGTCGTGCCGGAAATGTTGCGCGTCCCGCCGGAACCTGCCCCGGCTTCATCGATCGCATCGTGCATGGCGGACAGCACGTCGGGATGCTGGCCCATGCCCAGGTAGTCGTTGCCGCACCAGACCCTTACCGGACGCTCTGTCCCGTCAGGGCGTCGCCACGTCGCGTTCGGGAACTTGCCCCGATTTCTCACGATGTCAATGAACGTCCGATAACGGCCCTCGTCGTGAAGCCGCCGGATCGCGTCATCAAGGCACGCGGAATAGTCCACTTCCGTCTCCCTTTGGCATGTTTGGTCGATTCTGCGAATACGACTTTAGTGTCAAAGGGCACAGATAACAAATTGACGCGCCCGGAATCGCCGAAAATTGTCGCGACTGCAAGCCCCACGAGAAATTGCAGGCTCTGGACGCCGCCCGGAACTTGGCTAACGTGGCCGCCATCAACAATTGGAGGCCCCATGACCATCGACGCCGTACTCGCGCATGTCGACGACAACCTTGACGCAGCACTGGAGCGCCTGAAGGCCTTGGTCCGCATCCCGTCAGTGTCGACCGACCCGGCCTTCAAGGACGACTGCCAGGCGGCTGCGGACTGGCTGGTTGCAGATCTCGCATCCCTTGGGGTCGAGGCGGAGGCTCGCCAAACGCCCGGTCATCCAATGGTGGTAGGGCACGCGGGCGACGGCGGCCCGCACCTGATGTTCTACGGCCATTACGATGTGCAACCGGTCGACCCGCTGGAACTTTGGCACCATGACCCTTTTGACCCGATTGTCGAGGACACGCCTGCAGGCAAGGTGATCCGCGCAAGGGGGGCGTGCGATGACAAGGGCCAGCTCATGACCTTCACGGAGGCGTGTCGTGCCTGGAATGCAGTCAAGGGCGACTGGCCTTGCCGACTCTCGTTCATCTTCGAAGGGGAAGAGGAATCCGGATCCCCTTCGCTTGTTCCGTTCCTCAATGCGCATGCCGAGGAACTGAGTCAGCCCGATCTGGCGCTGATCTGCGACACGGGGCTCTTTGACCGTGATACGCCGGCCATCACGACGATGCTTCGCGGGTTGCTCGGCGAGGAGGTCACGGTCACCGGGCCTGACAAGGACCTGCACTCCGGCATGTATGGTGGTGCGGCAATCAACCCGATCCGCGTGCTCGCACGCATCATTGCCTCCCTGCACGACGAAAGCGGCCGCATCACGATCCCGGGATTCTACGATGGCGTCGATGAACTGCCTGCAAGCGTGCGGTCGCAGTGGGAGGTGCTGGGGTTTGATGCAGACGGTTTCCTGAAGGCCGTCGATCTTTCGGAACCGGCTGGGGAATCGGGACGCAGCGTGCTCGAGATGATCTGGTCCAGGCCCACTTGCGAAGTGAACGGGATCAATGGCGGCTACACGGGAGAAGGCTTCAAGACGGTGCTGCCCTCCCGGGCCTCGGCCAAGATCAGCTTTCGGCTGGTCGGCCGCCAGGATCCTTTCGCGATCAGGAGAAGCTTTCGTGCGATGGTGCGCAACGCGCTTCCGCCCGACTGCAGCGTGGAATTCGGCAGCCATGGTGCGGGTCCGGCTTCGGTCATGTCGACCGACGACCCCGCCTTCGAGGCGGCGCGGCGGGCGCTCTCGGACGAGTGGCCCAACGAAGCCGCCTTCGTCGGCTCGGGCGGGTCGATTCCGATCGCAGGATATTTCCGCGAAGTTCTTGGTCTTCCGTCAATGCTGATCGGCTTCGGTCTTGACGATGACCAGATCCACTCGCCGAACGAAAAGTACGACGTTCGCTCCTTTCACAAGGGCATAAGGAGCTGGGTCCGGGTGCTCGACGCGCTGGCTCGCTGAGACGCCCAAGCCGAACGGCATATCTCGCGACGGACACCTTCCTTGCCCGGTTCAAGGCGCGACCTGCCTGGACGCAGCCTGCTGCATTCATGTGGCCAGCGGCAACAGGAACCTGCAGAGCGCCTCGGCGGTTTCGCCGGGCGACTGGTCTACGAAGAAGTGCCCGCCCGGCACCAGCCCGACGGTCAGGTTCGAGAGACGGGGTGCCCAGACTTGCGTTGCGTCGAAGTGCCTTGCCATGACACCGTCTGCACCCCAAAGAACCAGGGCAGGGCATTCAAGCACCCGACCCCTGCTCTCCGCATCCAGCGCCAGGTCCGCGCTGACCGCGGCTCGGTAGTCGTTTGTCATGCCGGCGATGGTGGCAGGATCCCGCCATGCCGCGCGATAAGCATCGATCTGGGCGAATGCCCGTTGGGCCGCTCCACCCCAACCAGAAAGGCAGGCCTCGAAGAAGTGATCGGGATCGGCGCCGATCATGCGTTCTGGAAGGGGCGCAGGCTGGGCAAGAAAGCTCCAGTGGAAATACGCCTTCGAAAGTTCGTAGGCCCAGGCCTCGACCAGGTGATCGGTCGGCACTATGTCCATGAGCGTCAGGCTCTCCGCCTTGCCGGGCGCGTCAAGCGCCATCCGGTAGGCAGCCCGCGCACCCCTGTCATGGCCAACGAGGTGGAATCGTTCATGCCCAAGGGACGACATCAGTGCGAACATGTCGGCGCCCATTGCGCGAAAGCTGTAATTTGCAAGGTTCGAGGTTGCAGGCGGCTTCGACGACGCGCCGTACCCTCGAAGATCGGCCGTCACGACGCAAAAGCGCTCCGCCAACGCGGGCGCAACTTCCGTCCACATCGCGCGGGTCTGCGGAAACCCGTGCAGCAGCAGCAACGGGGGACCCGACCCAAGCTCGTCATAGGCAATCGAGATGCCGTCTTCAACGACCGCCGTCGGCATGATTTCGCCCCCCCTGTTCCGGAGACACGTCATGCCGCCAAAGGTGCAAATGAAAGTGGCGCGGTTGACGGGACTCGAACCCGCGACCCCTGGCGTGACAGGCCAGTACTCTAACCGACTGAGCTACAACCGCGCGGTGGCCGTCACTTAGTGAAGCCGGCACGGGTCGTCAAGAAGAATTGCGTGTCGTCATCCCTCCAAGACGCCCGGAACCGTCCCGCTTGAATGTTGCGTGCCATGCTCCGGCGGTGCCGTGAAGGCTTGCCGTTCCTGCGGCAAGTCGACGAGAGAATCTCGTGCCAGTAGCTGAGTTGTCGTGACCGTCGCCAACCAAGGCAAGGGAGCGGTAGACCGGCATATGCATCGCGGCCATGTGAGCGCGAAGGAGATGCGGAAACGGAAGTTGCGGCACTCATGCAAGCATGCGCTGGCAATCATGGCCGGAAGGACAGGGCAAGCTTGTACCGTCTGGCTGCCAAGGAGCAGGCGGGCGGCAGCCGCTGGCTGACCGGATTGCTCCGCGCGTGCGGCAGAATTCGGCTTGCCGGCTCAGTTCGCGATTTCCATTACGAACTCGACCAACGGACCGAATCCTTGTTCGTCCGCCGACCGTAGCGCTGCAATGCACCGCGCACGATGATCGTCTTCTGCGGCCAGTTTCCCGCCTCCGGACCAGTCGAGGAAGGTGTCCGGATCGGTTCCGGCAATGCAGGTGTCGGCCATGATCCGCGCCCAACGTCCATTGCCGTATGCAAATGGGTGAATCCAGACCAGCTTGTGGTGGAAGCGGGCGGCAGCCTCGAGGGGGTCGAAGGTACCGTTCTCGCGCCAGTATCGGGCGTCGTCGAGGCAAGTGCGCATTTCGGTTGAGACTTGCCAGACCGGCACACCGACGTTCTTCTCGGTCAGTCGGCAGGCACCCGCCCAATCCCGAACCTTGCCAAACAGGCGCCTGTGAACCTCGCGCCGCGTGGTCGGTCAAGACATCGAAGGAATTGGGTCTCGATCCAGCCACGTCAGCCCTTCGACAATGTCTTGGCTTTCCAGTTCGTTCAACTCGCCGCGATTCGTGATGTGCTTGGCTCTCAAGCCGAGCAACTCGTCGGGCGTGAGTGGTGTCGCTTCAGAAGGCACTTGCGGGCTCAGCGTCATTTCCAGAAATCCCTCCGCATCTCAAGGGCCAGTTCGCTCGCCAACTCCTCAATCATCTCTTCCTGGCTGCTCAGACCTTCGGTCTGCTCTTCCAGCGCCATGTGGGCGCGTGTACGCTGGACGACGCGCCTAGCCTTCTTGCGCCCCTGGTTGATGACGATTTCCTCGACCTGTCCTTCGCGCGGGACAATTGCATAGACGAGCTTGCCACCCATGGCTTCGGCCATCTTGTCGAGTTGATTCAGGGAGATGGTCCCCGCCCTTTCGTTCCGGATGGAGCTGTAGACGCTGTTGCGGGATATGCCCAACCGCTCGGCCAGAGCCGACGCGCCCATGCCAATTGCTTCCTGGAATGTCGCGATCCAGCCACCCAGCGGCCTGGCGAAGGCCTTGGCGACCAAAGCGGCCTGGTTGATCTTGCCTTCAGCCTGTCTTTGCTTTGCACGTGAGACGGACATTTGACAACTTCAGATTTGCGTATCAGGTAGAACTTGAAATACTGTGATATGGCAAAAATTAGATCTTGCAATATCAAGAGATTGCATTTTTGACCAATTGATCAAGCCGCGGCATGGCGTGTCTTGAGGACAAATTCATGCTCGCAGCCCATGCCCAATGCCACGATCGCATTTTCCCGACCCCGATCCGACCTTTCTGCGGAGGCTCATGTCAATCTTCTTGCTGCTGCTCGTACAATGCGCATTCGCCCGCTTCTTCGCCCAGCAGATGCCGCGTCGTCGCCCAAGATGGCGCATGTGACCTTGCGAACAAGTTCGCGCAACCGCCAAGCCAGCCAGTTGCGTCTGAATCCTGCCAGCAGGGGAGGTCGAGTGGTGGGCGATGAGAGACTCGAACTCCCGACATCTTCGGTGTAAACGAAGCGCTCTACCAACTGAGCTAATCGCCCGCCCGCGCCTCCTTTAGCCAACTCGAAGGAGTGCGGCAACCAATCTCGCGCTAACGGGCCAATCGGCAAACAGCCTAGATGCCCCAGAACAAGGCGCACAGGCAGAGGCCTGGCGCGCCGCGAGGATTGACTTCCGGCTCGCGATTGCAGCCAGAATTGAGAGTCATCGGCAAGATGCAAACGGCCTCAGGGGATTTGGTGGGTGATGAGAGACTTGAACTCCCGACATCTTCGATGTGAACGAAGCGCTCTACCACTGAGCTAATCACCCGCCGAAACCGTGACTTAGCGCCGGAACACGTTTCATGCAAGCTCTTATGAGCCCCCCTCCTGTCAAGCGCTTTTTCCTTCCGGCTCCCCTCCTTAAAGTTCATAGAATAGAAAAGGTTGTTGTTGCCGTCTTGTGGCGCTTGTAGGCGAGAGGCCCGCGAGTGTGGGCAACGCGGTGGACGACGCCAAGGCGTCGTCCACGGCTTGTCCACACGTCCCGAAAGGGCGTGGGCCGGCCCGAAGGGCTCGTCCACAAATCCACAGGACCCTCCCGGATCACGCCACGGACGAGGCCCGGGCATTCCTTTCCAAGCAGCAACCCACCCAGCGCAGCGGCCCTGCCGTGTCGTCACATTGTTCTTCTCCCTGTAGTCAGGACGGCTTCAGCGCCATTCAGGGGATGTTCCAGGCAGAACGTCGCGGTTCCTCCGACACGCTCAACGACGCGTCCATACTCTTATCCGGTTCGGTTGGCCGGCGCTCGCCGACCGCGTGACCATGATGCCCAGTTCGGGGCGGTGCGACGTTCCGGAAGGCGGGACCCATCTGAATGGACGGTGCCGCGGTCTGCGGCGAACCATGCTTGCATACGGTCACACGCCTTGCCCGGGTTCCCCGAAGGCCCCGTCGGGCCGTCCGGGTGTCCGGTGTCCTCCTCTCAGGCCCGCGACAGGACGGTGCCTTCCGGCACCAGCCCGGCGGTGACGTATCTCCACAGCGCGACCAGCAGCTTCCGCGCAAGCGCCACGATCCCCCGCTTCCGGGAGCGCCCGTCGCGGGCGCTGACGTAGTCCCGGAACCATTTCGACAGCGCGCTGTCCGGCTGATGCCGCAGCCAGCGCCAGGCCATCTGAACCAGGTGCTTGCGCAGCAGCGGGCTGCCCGCCTTGCTGATCCCCTGGTCACGGTCGACGCCGCCGCTTGCGAAGGGGACCGGCGCCAGTCCCGCCAGGCTGGCCAGCTCGCGGCGGTTGCGGAAGTCCCGGTAGAACAGCTCGGTGTCCAGAAGCAGCGCGTCGTTTGGTCCGATACCGCGCAGCTGAACCAGCGCTGCCGCGAAGTGCGCGTGATCCGGAGCCGGATCCGACGTCCCCGCGGCCTCCGTCCCGATCCCGTCGGGCGCCTCCTGCGCCGCAGATTCCGCATCCCCGCCGTCCCGCGCGGCAAGGCCGTCGAGTGCCTCCCGCGACGCCTTCAGCGCCGCCGCCTTCTCCGCCTCGACCGTCTTCAGCTCCGCGACGGCAAGCTCCAGCCGGTCCAGGATGCCGTGGATCTCGGCCAAGAGCCCCGGCTGCAGTTCCGTGCCGTAGGCCGTCTCGAGCCCGTCGAGGCGGGCGCGGAACCCTTTCCCGGCCGGATCCCCGATGGACACGCCGTGCAGCCTGAGCAGCCCGGCGATCGCGTTCGCGTGCCGCAGCCGCTCCTTCACCAGGCGCTCCCGCCGGCGCAGAAGCCGCTTCGCGTCCTCCTCCCCGACCGTCGGGATCCGGACCGGCGACATCGCGTCACGGTCACCGCCGTCCCAGGCCCGGAGCGCGCGGACCATCTTGCGGGCGTCGATCCGGTCCGTCTTCGCCCGCCTTTTCTTCCGCACGACCTCAAGGCTCGCCGGATCGCAGATCACGACGTCGATCTCCGGCGCGTGCTCGCCGAGCCAGCGAGCCAGCCAGAAACCCTCGAATCCTGCCTCGTAGGTCAGCAGCACCCGGGACGGCCCGTCGGCGCCGGCGCGGGCATTCCCGATCTTCTCCAGAAGGCCCGCCGTGTCGGCCGGCGCCAGCTTGTGCATCCCGACCTTGCCCGACTGCTCCGGATCGCCGATTCCGAGGACCCATGACGTTCCGCTCACTTCAAGCGCCACATAAAGCGTGCTAATCTCGCCCAAGGAAGGGGCCACGTCGTTCAACTCTTTCGACATCGTTGATCTCCTTTCGTCCGGCAAGGGGTTGTCGTGAAACGACCCCTTGCCACTATATGTTGATGTCCGGACGCCCCTTTGGACCGAATCATCCCCAAGCGCAATTCCCGACCTGGCTCATGGCATCTGGATTGCCAAACTGCAGAACTTGTCCTTGCGAGTGCCATGTGCTCCTTCGCTGCCCGCAACTTCTCCAGGTCAGTTCAATATGGATCGGCCTGCGTAGACGGCGGCCTCGTCAAGGATCTCCTCGATTCGAATGAGCTGGTTGTACTTCGCCAGCCGATCCGACCGCGAGAGCGAGCCGGTCTTGATCTGCCCGCAGTTCGTTGCCACGGCAAGGTCGGCGATGGTCGCGTCCTCGGTCTCACCCGATCGGTGGGACATGACAGTCGTGAACCCTGCCCGATGGGCCATGTCCACGGCCCCAAGCGTCTCGGAAAGCGTCCCGATCTGGTTGACCTTGACGAGAAGCGAGTTGCCGGCCCGATCCTCGATTCCGCGGGCGAGCCGCTCGGGATTCGTCACGAAGAGATCGTCACCCACAAGCTGCACCTTGTCGCCGAGTTCCGCAGTCAGCGCCTGCCACCCAGCCCAGTCATCCTCGCTGCAGCCGTCCTCGATCGAGAACACGGGATAGTCGGAGACCAGCGCTTTCAGGTAGGAGACGTTTTCGTCAGGGCTCAGGGACCTTCCTTCGCCTTCCATGACATATGCGCCGTCCCTGAAATACTCGGTGGAGGCACAGTCAAGCGCAAGCATGATGTCGTCGCCAGGCTTGTAGCCAGCCTTCTCGACGGACTTCACAATGAAATCGAGAGCGTCCCGGGCACTTGAGATGTCCGGCGCAAAGCCGCCCTCATCTCCGATGCCAGTCGAAAACCCTGCCGACTGGAGCTCAGCCTTCAGCGTGTGGAAGATCTCGGATCCCATGCGAACGGCATCGCGCATCGATTTGGCCGAGACCGGCATGATCATGAATTCCTGGATGTCGATCGGATTGTCCGCGTGCTCGCCGCCGTTGATGATGTTCATCATCGGAACCGGCAGGACATGGGCCGCCGCGCCCCCCACATAGCGAAAGAGCGGCTGGCGCGTGACCATTGCCGCGGCCTTCGCGGCGGCAAGGGACACGCCGAGGATCGCGTTCGCGCCAAGACGCTTCTTGTTGGCAGTGCCGTCGAGCTCGACCATGATCTCGTCGATGGTCATCTGCTCCGTCACGTCCAGCCCGACAAGCGCCTCGGCGATTTCGACGTTGACGGACTCAACGGCATCCAGCACACCCTTGCCCAGATAACGGTTCTTGTCGCCGTCACGCCTTTCGACCGCCTCATGCGCACCCGTGGACGCGCCCGACGGCACGGCAGCTCGGCCCTGCAAGCCGCCTTCCAAAGTCACGTCGACCTCGACGGTGGGATTGCCCCGGCTGTCGAGGATCTCGCGGGCGAATACGTCGATGATCACGCTCATCCCAAGCTCCCTTGCACAACTCGCCGGGTCCATAGCAGCCGTTCGAGACAATTGGAATGCGAGGCAGGCGAGTCCGCACGCGACGCTGCCTTCACCCGTTCGCTTGGCGACCCCGGGCGACCGCGATGCAATTGACGCTGGAGCATGGCCGACGGCTTGAGCCCTCGGCGTGCCAAGTCCGTCATCACTTTCCGGCCTCCGCGAGGCGACGCTCGCGCCAGAAGGCGTAGAGACCCGAACCGACGATCAGCGTGACGCCGGCCCAGGTCATCAGGTCGGGAATTTCGTTGAAGGCAAAATATGCAATGATGAGCGCGAACAGAATCCGCGAATAGCGAAACGGCGCCACGGACGAAACATCCCCGCTCCGCATTGCCGTTGTCAGCGTCCACAACGCCGCCGCGAGCGCCAGGATCATGCCGAGATACCAGATTGCCGTATCGAGGCTCACGGGCCGCCAGCCACCCTGGAAAGACATCATGAGCGCCCCTGCCAGCGACATCGGCACCATGGACCAGGCCACGGCGAACGATGTCGAGATCCTTGCCGGCAATCGACGGCTTGCGAGGTCGCGTGTCGCAAGACCAAAGACGTAGACGAGAACCCAAAGGAGGTTGGGGTCAAATGCGCTGAAGCCCGGGCGAAGAATCATGAGGACGCCGATCAGCGCCAGCCCGACCGCCGCCCAACGGCGCCATCCGACGTCCTCCCCCAGAAACAGGGCCGCGCCCAAGACAACCGCAAGTGGCTGCGCTTGCGCGAGCGCGATCACGGAGGAAAGCGGCGCCAGGCCGAGCGCGACCACAATGCCGATGCTCCCCGCGATTTCGCCAGCCGTCCGGATCAGGAGCGCAGGATCGAGAGCATCGGGCGCCCAGAGCCGCTCGCGAGACCGCCACATCGCCATCCAGAACAAGCCGAATGTCGCCAGCGAACTGATGAATATGACCTGTCCGGCGCCCTGGGTTTCGCTGGCAAGCTTGACGAAAGCATCAACCACCGCAAAGCACGCCATTGCGATGATGGTCAGCAGAATCGCCCAGGTGCCGGATGTGCCGTGCTGCCTCATGACTGGGCAACCGACGCAAATCTCACAGGCAAGGACCGCAAGAACTCATCTCCTCCTGCCGTGTTTCGATGGTTCAGGCATGGATGTCGCATCGTGCGGAAAGGCCAAAATCCAAGTCGCATCATCGCGTTGATTGACGATTGCGTGTTCGGCTCGGTGCCATGCACGTTTCTCGGCAACTTGGGCCATCTTCGGGCGACGGGCGGGGAATTCGCGCTCGTTGCGGAACAGATCAAGTGAGGCTAGCGCTCGATCGATGCGTCAAGCATGACGTCCGGGGCACCAGTGACGGCGCCGTTCGGACCGGTGCCGCGCTTGATGGCGTCAACCACTTCCATGCCCTCAATGACGCGACCTACAACCGTGTATTGGCCGTTCAGGAAATGGCCGTCCTGGAACATGATGAAGAATTGGCTGTTGGCCGAATCGGGGTGTTGGGCGCGCGCCATTCCGACAACTCCGCGATCAAACGGAATGTCGCTGAATTCGGCCGGAAGGTCGGGCCTGCTCGAACCGCCGGTGCCAACCCGTCGCAGGTCTCCGCCTGCCACGCCGAACTGCACGTCCCCGGTCTGCGCCATGAATCCCTCAATCACGCGGTGAAAGACGACGCCGTCATAGGCACCCTCCTCCACGAGTGCCATGATTTGCTCCACGTGGGCAGGCGCCACGTCCTCGAACAGGTCGATGACGACCCGGCCGCGCGCCTCGCCTCCGACGTCGATGACGAGATTGGGCCCAGGCCCGTCGTCCGCGGCAAAGGCGGCAGACGATGAAATTGCGACAGCAAGCAGAATCCTAAGCATCTTTGGCCACTTTCACGCTGATCATTCGGCCCGGCTTCGCCGGAGGCTCCCCCCGGGGAATCGCGTCAACCAGTTCCATGCCCTCGATCACGCGGCCATAGACCGTGTACTGGCCATCGAGAAAATGGTTGTCGCTGAAATTTATGAAGAACTGGCTGTTGGCCGAGTTCGGGTTCTGGCTTCGCGCCGCACCAAGCGTGCCCCGATCATGGGGAATGCGGCTGAATTCCGCCGGCAGGTCGGGAAGGCTCGACCCGCCCGTGCCCGCCTTTCGCAGGTCCAGGCCGTCGCCGTGGCATCCGTGCTCGACATCGCCGGTCTGTGCCATGAAGCCCTCGATCACCCTGTGGAAGATCACGCCGTCATAGGCGCCCTTGCGGGCCAGTTCCTTCATGCGTTCCGAATGGGCCGGCGCGATGTCCGGCATCAGCCGGACGGCGACCGTGCCCTGCTGCAACTCGATCAGGATCGTGTTTTCGGGATCCTCGAAATCTGTCAACTAACCCTCCGTTCGTTCAGGAATCGCGCGGACACTAGTCCGCGAAGGCCGAAAGGAAAAGCCCGCAACGACCTGGAGCAAGGCAATCGCAAAGGATAATCTCCTTGTCTTCTCGCTGACTGCGCGTCGCTGTTGAAGGACAGCAATCCGAGGCACGGACAAGACGCGAGCTTGCGCGACATCGGAAGAGTTCCTGCCTTGGCCGAAGGTCGCTGCACCGGTGGCGCGATGCGGCACGACACCTGTCTATTGCTGATTCCGACACCGCCATGCGCAAGGACCGCAAGCCTCATGACGATCACCCGTACAGAACAGGCGCAATGCGTCGGAGCCGCGATGCTTGGGGACGGGCATCGCCAGGACGTGGCGGACCGTCGGAGGCGCCGGTCTCGAACTGACGGAGATGACTCGAAACGGGCGCAGCCAGCCGGCCAATTTGCAACGAGGGCTACCGGCCAGCCCTGATCTGCCTGAATCGGCTGGCGGTCATCGGCGCCCAGAAATCCGCTTTGCTCCCGGCAAGGCCCCGAAGCTGGTTTCACGGATTGCCACGTAGATTCCCGAACCGAGTACGAGGAGGATTCCCAACGCGGACCACGTCCCCGGCAGTTCGTTCCAGATGACGTAGCCCCAGACAACGGCCAGGACCAGCGTGCCGTATTCGAACGGCGCGACCAACCCGGCCTCGCCCAACCGGTACGCCTGCGAGATCAGATAGCCTCCTGCAGCGCTGCAAACGCCAAGACCGACGATGACGGCCAGATCCTCCGTTGGCGGCCATGCCCACTCCCGCAACAGAAAGTCGATCGCTGGGTTTCCTGTGCCCGCAAATTGACCGCTGCCAAAGACCAGCCCCATGACCGAGCAAACAGCAATAAAGGTCAACTGGATATAGAGCGCCATGGTCGAGGCGCGTTCCGCCAGGCCCATGTTTCGGGTTATCGTGTGCAACGTGGCATAGCCGACGGCAGCCACGATCGGCAGCAGCATGGCCCAGCGGAACTCCACGGCGCCGGGCTGCACGATCACCAGCACCCCGATGAATCCGACCGCCAGCGCCGACCAGCGCCTGACGCCGACCCGCTCTTTCAGAAACAGTGCCGAAAATCCGGTGACGAGGAGTGGCGCCACGAAGAACACGGCAGTTGCCTCGGCCAACGGGATGACCGCGATTCCACTGAAGAAGGCAAGGTTGGCCAGCACGACGCAACATCCCCGGAGAACGTGCATCATGGGCCGCCGAGTCCGAAGCCTTGACCAGCCACCTTCCAGCGGCACCACGATCGAAAGCGTGAGCAACAGCGCGACAATGGACCGCATCAGGATCAACTGGTGCAAGGGATAGTCGCCGCTCAGCCACTTTACCGAGGCGTCGTTGAGCGAGAAGGCGACAGACGCGAGGATCGCGCAAGAGACACTGATCTCCCGTGACCGGTCGGACATCACCAACAACTCCCCTGGATGCGCCTGAACTCGCCCGTAGCCGAATGGAATCCGACAAGTCTTTCCAGTTTGCGACGCAGCGCGGGAGTTTCAGGAGCGCTTGTCGTCAAGAGCCGATTTTGGCGCGCTCGGCGAAAAGCACTGTCAAGGAGGCAGGTCGGAATGTGACGGCCAAGTCCTGCCGCCTCAAGACACGCAAGAAGTCGCGATCATCGGCACTTCGTTGAGCCCGCGCCCGGTTGCGTGGCGGGTCCGGTGGACTGCCCTTCCGTCGCTGACGTGTCCGAAATCCCGGGCTCTCCTGTCCGTTCCATGCTTCGGGTTGCCGCAATTCGAGGGGAACGCGCAGGCATGCAGAAGCCAAAGCTGGCCAATCCAAGTCCGATCGACGTGCGACAAGGAGTTTCCGCTTGCGACGGCAAGCCTGGTTGACGTCTGAAAGCGGGAGGTTACTCAGGGCTGCAAAGTGCATCCCGGAGACACGGCATGGCTTGGAAGACGCTGGACGACATGGACCTTGCCGGCAAGGTCGTACTGACTCGTGTGGACTTGAACGTTCCCGTCGAGAACGGATCGGTGACCGACACGACACGGATCGAACGCATCGCACCGACGGTTCGCGACATTCTCGCCATGGGCGGCAAGCCCGTCCTCCTGGCCCACTTTGCGCGCCCAAAGGGCCGGCGCGTGCCCGAAATGTCCCTTTGTCAGGTCCGGGAAGTCGTCGCACGCGTCCTCGGCCTGCCCGTGACGTTCGCGGAAGACTGCGTCTCCGGCCTCGCGGCGTCGGCGATCGCAGGGCTGGGCAGCGGCGAAGTGCTCCTGCTGGAGAACACGCGGTTTCACGCGGGAGAGGAAGCCAACGACCCGCCGTTCGCGGCCGCGCTTGCCGAGCTTGGCGATGTCTTTGTCAATGACGCGTTCTCGGCCGCCCACAGGGCCCACGCCTCGACCGAAGGCCTGGCCCGGCTCCTGCCGTCCGCTGCCGGGCGCTTGATGGAAGCGGAACTGAATGCGCTGGAGTCCGCCCTGACCGACCCTGACCGACCGCTCGTTGCCGTCGTGGGGGGCGCGAAAGTCTCCACGAAGCTCGCATTGATCGAGAATCTCGTCCGCAAGGTGAACACGGTCGTGATCGGGGGCGGCATGGCAAACACCTTTCTCGTGGCGCAGGGCATCGACGTCGGCAGGTCGCTTGCCGAGCGCGATATGGCCGGCACCGCCCGAGAAATCCTGGCCAAGGCCGAGGAGGTCGCCTGCGAGATCGTCCTGCCGACGGACATCGTCTGTGCAGCGGAGCTTGCAGCCGGCATCGAGGCGGTCACCGTCGATGCAGGCGCCTGCCCGCCCGAATTCATGATACTGGACGTGGGACCTCGAACCGTTGCGCAGGTCGAGGACGTGTTCGCCTCCGCAAGGACCGTCATCTGGAACGGCCCGCTTGGCGCCTTCGAGACCGATCCGTTTGGGGCGGCCACCATCGCCGCTGCGCGAAGGGTCGCCGAGTTGACGCGATCAGGCAGGCTGAGTTCGGTGGCCGGCGGCGGCGACACGGTGGCTGCATTGAACAAGGCCACGGTCACGGGCGACTTTTCCTACGTCTCGACCGCGGGCGGCGCGTTTCTCGAATGGATGGAAGGCAAGACCCTGCCGGGAGTGGCCGCCCTGGAACAAGTTTGAGTCCGATCGCGTCCGTTTGCGCCATTGACACGCCGGAAGACGGCCCTAAGAGAGGCGCAGCGCCAAGAGAACGGGGGATCCGATGCCTGAGGTGACACAGTCCGAGCAGATGCGGGGCGGCAAGGGCTTTGTTGCCGCACTTGACCAGTCTGGCGGGTCGACTCCCAAGGCGCTTCGCCTCTACGGGATTGAATCTGACCGGTACGGTTCCGAAGACGAGATGTTTGACCTGATCCATGAGATGCGGTCGCGCATTGTGCGTGCACCCGCGTTTTCAGGCGACAAGGTCATCGGGGCCATCCTGTTCGAGCAAACAATGGACCGGAACTTTGACGGCGCTTCAGCTGCCACATACCTCTGGGAAATGAAGCGCGTCGTGCCCTTTCTGAAGTGCGACAAGGGCCTCGAAAACGAAGCGGACGGCGTTCAACTCATGAAGGACATGGGCGACCTGGACGGCCTGCTTGCGCGTGCCGGCGCAAAGGGAATCTTCGGCACGAAGATGCGCTCCGTCATAAATTCGGCAAATCCCGACGGCATCGCGGCCGTTGCGGCGCAGCAGTTCGAGGTCGGCCGCCAGATTCTCGACCACGGGCTGGTCCCGATCATCGAGCCGGAAGTCACCATCACGATCGAGGACAAGGCCGCTGCCGAGGAAATCCTGCGTGACGAGATCATGAAGCGTCTTGATGCGCTCGACCAGGAAGTCATGCTGAAGCTTTCTCTGCCCAGCGAAGAGGATTTCTATGCGCCTTGCATAGCGCACCCGAACTGCATGCGCGTGGTCGCGCTTTCGGGCGGCTATTCCAGGGACGAAGCCAACCAACGCCTTGCGGCAAATGCCGGCATGATTGCAAGCTTCAGCCGCGCCTTGACCGAGGGGCTGTCCGACTCCCAGTCCGATGATGAATTCAACACCGCATTGGCAGAGACGATCACGTCCATCTTCGAGGCCTCGATTTCCTGACCTGCGGCGATTCCTTCGGATCGCCCTGTGTCGGCCGGAGCAGGTCCACGTCACACGGATTCTTCGGGGATTCTCTCGATCGAAAGCGAGCAATAGGCATCCGTGACGTAGATCTCGTCCAAGGCGGCGAGGTAGGCCGCGACATCGTTTGTCATCGGCCGGGCGGCGGGGAAATGCCCAATCACCTCCTCGCTCATGGCGACCCACTTCAATCGATTGCGATGCACGTGCGGTGACGTTGCCCGACCGGCATTCAGGAAATGTACGCTTTCCGCAAAGGGGTCGGATTCCCGGACATCGTGCGAGGCTGCCTTCATCGTCGAAAGGACAGCGTCAGCGATGAGAGGAACTCCAATGTTGCGAAACGCTCCTGCCAACCGCCCTGCGGCGCGAATGTCCGCCTTCGAGAAGTCGTGCCAAGAACGCGGATGCGTCCAGCATTGACGCCGGAATCGTCCGTGCGTCCGTCGCGTTTGCCTTGAAGAAGCTTCAGGCACGAGGGTCAGCGCCTCTTCGACCGAGAAGAGACGAAGTCCTTCCTTTACGTCGAGTTCATCCCCATTTGCGAAAGTCATGCTTTCAGAAACTTTCGGGAACTGGAAGTTCCTGCCAATGCGATCTTCGAAAGTCGGCGCCCGTGGTGTAACTGACATCCTTGGAAGCGTGGATCGCGCCGGGCCAAGGGTTTGCCCATGCAAGATCCATCCAGTAGGGGGAATCCGGCCCTTTGGTCGGGCATTGAGACAGGAAAGCGGGGAAGACATCCATGAGAAACAAGGCAACCCGTCACCGCGACAAGATGAAGAAGATCAAGGCGGCGCGCGACCGGATGATGGAAACGAAGACCCGGGAAAAGGGCCTGATCATCGTCCACACGGGGACGGGCAAGGGCAAGTCGTCGTCCGGGTTCGGCATGCTCGTCCGCTGCATTGCGCATGGCATGCCGGCTGCCGTGATCCAGTTCATCAAGGGCGCTTGGGGAACGGGAGAACGCGACTTCTTCGCCGACCACTTCGCCGACAAGGTGACCTGGGTGACCAGCGGAGAAGGATTCACATGGGAAACCCAGGATCGCGAACGCGACATCGCTGCGGCGCAGGCGGGCTGGACAAAGGCCAAGGACCTGATCCGGGACCCTGAAGTCCGCTTCGTGCTTTTGGACGAAATCAACATCGCGCTCCGTTACGAGTATCTCGACATCGACGAGGTCATCGAATTCCTCCTCACCGAGAAGCCGAAGATGACGCACGTCGTGCTCACCGGCCGCAACGCCCACGACATGCTGGTCGAATGCGCCGATCTCGTGACCAGCATGGAACTCGTCAAGCACCCCTTCCGGGACGGCATCAAGGCCCAGAAGGGCATCGAGTTTTGATCTTGCGGCATCGCACGGCGCAGCAAGCGAACGCGAAGTCGTTCCGCTTCGGATCATCGCGCCGGGCCAAGACGGAAATCAAGCGCCGCAGGCCGTCGTCGCGGCCTCTCGGAACATGACCGGAGCCCTCATGCTGCAAGGCACCGGCTCCAATGTCGGAAAGTCGATCCTCGTCGCAGGCCTGGCACGTGCCGCGCGGAACCGGGGCATCTCCGTCGCCCCCTTCAAGCCGCAGAACATGTCGAACAATGCCGCCGTCACCTCTGACGCCGGCGAGATCGGCCGCGCCCAGGCGCTTCAAGCCCTCGCGGCAGGTCTGCAACCTCACACCGACATGAATCCCGTCCTGCTGAAGCCGGAATCCGAAACCGGTGCACAGGTCGTCGTCCAGGGGAGGCGGCATGCGACCGTCAAGGCCCGGGAATACGGAGAGCTGAAGGCGGATCTTCTGACCCCAGTTCTCGAAAGCTACCGAAGACTCCGCGCGGCGCATGATCTTGTCCTGGTCGAGGGGGCGGGATCTCCGGCAGAGGTGAACCTGCGCGAGGGGGACATTGCCAACATGGGCTTCGCGCAAGCGGCTGATGTTCCGGTCGTGCTCGTCGGCGACATCGACCGTGGCGGGGTCATCGCGCAGCTTGTCGGCACAAGGGCGATCCTCGATCCCGGTGACGCAAAGCGCGTCAAGGGCTTCCTGATCAACAAGTTCCGGGGCGATCCGGCCCTGTTCACGGAGGGCTACAGGATAGTCGAGGATCAAACCGGCTGGACCGGATTCGGCATCCTGCCCTGGTTCCAAAACGCCTGGAAACTGCCAGCCGAGGATGCGCTCGACATCAGAGACACCGAAGAAGGCGAATTCCATGTCGTCTGCCTAAGGTTCGAGCGAATCGCGAACTTCGACGACCTGGACCCGCTCGCGCAGGAGGCATCGGTACGGCTCACCATGCTCGGTGCGGGCCAGGCCATCCCGGGCGACGCCGATCTCGTCATCCTGCCTGGAAGCAAGTCAGCGCGCGGCGATCTCGCGTTCCTTAGGGAACAGGGCTGGGACATCGATCTCCAAGCGCATGCACGGCGAGGCGGCCAGATCCTCGGAATCTGCGGCGGCTACCAGATGCTGGGCCGGACCATCAACGACCCAGCGGGGATCGAGGGTCAGCCAGGCTCAGCCAATGGCCTCGGCCTGCTGGACGTCGAAACCGAAATGACGGCGCAAAAGCGCCTCACGGAGACGTCCGCGCGACATGTGGCGACGAACGCGCCCTTTCAGGGATATGAAATTCACAAGGGCCGCACCACCGGTCCCGACACCGCCCGCCCGTTTGCCGTTACGGAAGTCGGACCGGACGGCGCCACCAGCCCGGACGGGAAGGTCTCTGGAAGCTACTTCCACGGCATGTTTCGCGGCGACCGCTTTCGCGCCGCCTTTCTCGGCAGTCTCGGGCAGGAGTCTTCAGGCCTTTCCTATGAAGCGGCGGTGGACGGCACGCTCGACGAACTCGCCCTGCTCATGGATGCACATCTCGACCTGAACGCCATCCTGGCACTCGCTAGATAGGCTCTTCGAACGTACAGTTCAGAAACAGGCCACGCAGATTCACTGCGAAACTGCACTGCCACCCTGCCCGTTCGCTGGTCAAAGGCGATGCCCGGTCTGCGGGCAATGGGGCTGAAGGGAGTTTGACGCAGCCGGAGAGCCGCCGGCCTGAGCCCAAGGCGACACGGGGCCGCAGCGGGACCGCCCCAGTGCAACAACCCGCCGGAAGCGGGAGCCGTATCGCCGATCTTGATCTGTACACGGCTATTGTCGTGCGCATACGTGAGAACCGAGCCTTCTGCTGACCATCGATTGCAATTGGCCGAAGGCCTTTCTCGAACGCAAAGTCAGTCCAACAACGTTTTCGAGAAATCTCCCTCCGCAGAACGGGGCATTACATCCGCCCCAACCTGTTCTCGTCGTCGACCACTTCCAATGCACAGTCCTCTGCCATCCAACGCCAGAGGACAAGGTTCAGATCGTCGCGTGATGCCCCGTCGGCGAAACTCCTGAAGAGCATTCCGACAAAACCATCCGCGACAAGCGACTCAGCCAGAACCTGAGTCGGCGCGAGCCGCCGGTTGAGCATGGAAGTTCGCCAGCCGGGGTCGGCAAGCGCCTCAACGTTCGTGCCATAGGCCGCGATTGCTGCGGTGTCGCATGAATCGAAGATAGGGCCGAGATCGGCGCGATACGAGACCAGGACCGTGGGCTGCAGCGTGCCGACTTGGTTCGCTTCCCGAAGTGCTGTGGTCGGGGCGAACGCGGTGTAGAGGGCAGGTTTTCCCTTTCGATTGAACCGCCCGCCATAGAGCTGCGCCCCGCATCCGGAGAGCGGTTCCCGCGCGTATACGGGGTTCAACGCACGATAGAGCGGACCCCGATATCGCCCATCCCTGAGCAGCGTCACGCGTATACGCCCGCATCCACCGCATCGATATAGTCCAGCACCTGCTGCGACTTGCCTTCCCGCACAAGCTGCATGGCAGTTCGCCCATCGAAGCCCGGCAAAGGCTGTGACCGATACCAGGCATAGGCCATGAGTTCCGAGCCAAAGCGAGGCTCCACCTTGTTCAGCACCTCGATCAGCTCGCGCAGCCGGCGCTGTGTCTTGCTGGATTGGATCCGCCTACGGCGCTGAAGCGCATCCTTTCCGAGGCCAACCGTCATGGCGATTTCCTCAGCCGAAGTGCGAAGCACGGCAGCAATTTTTCTAGGTTCGAAACACCCGGCCTCAGCGAATTGCGAGATCTGCATACATGCCCTCCATCGGCAATAGTGTCGTCATTTAACGTCATAATGACTGAATTTGATGCGTCTTTCAACCAGAATTGTTGCGCATCTCCAATCGTTGGAGAGCTCCCAGAATTCCGCACGGACTCTTCCAATGGCCCCTTGGCAGTTCTGCCAAAGACAATTTTTCGGTCGACATGGTGGAGGGCAAGCTGGATGAGTTCGCGCGCGCATGCGAGTGCATCTCGACAAAGGCGCCTTGCTGGCGCTTGCCTCCTTGACTCCAAAGACATGCAGTTCAAGGCCAATCCTCACAGGAGCGCCGCTTCCACGCGCAACCAGTGATCCGGGCCGGGAATTCCCAGGCGCAACCAGTCTTTCGAGTATTGGAAAGTCCTGCTCCAGACCCGCTCCGACGCGAGTTGCACCTGCGCGTCGTCGGCGTCCGGCACCCGGTATAGCCGGAACAGTTCGCTTCCGCCCACGACTTCCCAACCTCCCGTCTTGGCAAGGTCGTCAAGTCTTCCTGCATCTCTTGCAAGCCTTGCTGCCGTCGCCTTGCGCCATGCACCATCTGCAAGCGCCACCTGCCCGACACGGATCGCGACCCCGGAAACCGGCCAAGGGCCTGCCAGTTCGGCCAGGGCCGCCAGTCGGACCTCACCACCGAGAACAAATCCCAAACGCAGGCCGGCAAGCCCGTAGAACTTGCCGAAGGACCGCAGCACGAGCGTGTTGTCCGGAATCTCCCGGGCCAATGAAATGTCCGGGCGCGGGTCGACGAAACTTTCGTCCACGACGAGAAGCCCTACCCGCGTTGAAATGGCTCGCAACTGCTCTGGTGCCAGGACTCGCCCGTCCGGATTGTTCGGATTGACCACGACGGCGGCGTCCGCACCAGCGAGTGCGGTCGGGCGCTCAACAGTCTCGACCGTCCATCCGCTTCGCGCGAAACTCGCTGCATGCTCGTTGTAGGTCGGGCCGAGCACCCGAACCAGTCCGGGCTTGCAGGACACCGGAATCATCTGGATCGCGGCCTGCGCGCCCGCGACGGGCAGCACCCCTGCCGCGCAGCCATAGGCCATGCGGGCCGTTTCGCGCAACAATTCGATGTCGGAGCGCATCGGCAAGTCAGCCCAAGCCCGGTCATCGAACTCGGGCAACGGATAGGGGCTCGAATTGACGCCGGTGGAAAGATCGATCCATTCCTCGGGGCTGCCGCCCCACTTGGCCATGGCCGTATCGAGATTGCCCCCGTGATCGCGCATGGACGGATTTTAGAGCACCGCCAGCAAGACCAAAAGCACGGCCGCCAGAATCATCGCCCGGCGATAGACACGAAGCCCTGCCTCGATGTCCGCGACGCCCGGATCTCTGCCATTGGGATTGAGGAAGGGATCGCCGCTCAGGCCCGCGTGACCTGCATAGATTCGCGGCCCGGAGAGCTTCACGTGAAGCGCGCCGGCCATGGTGGCTTCGGGCCATCCTGCATTGGGCGAGCGGTGATGACGGGCGTCCCGAAACACGATCCGGAGAACGCGACGCGGCGCACCAGAAACGCAGGCAAGCAGAACTGCGGTCATCCGCGCCGGAACGAGATTGGCCAGGTCGTCGATCCGTGCGGAAGCCCAGCCGAACGCCTCGTGCCGGACGGTTCGATGTCCGATCATCGAGTCGAGCGTGTTGACCGCCTTGTAGGCGGCGATGCCCGGCAATCCGAAGAATGTTCCCCAAACAAGAGGCGCCACGACCCCATCGGAGGCGTTCTCGGCAAGACTTTCCAGCGCCGCCCTCGCCATGGCGGGCGAATCCAGCATCGCCGGGTCCCGGCCGACAATCTTCGAGACAGCCTCCCGCGCACCTGAGACATCATTGTCCGCAAGCGATTCCGCAACGGCACGAACATGCTCGTCGAGCGACCGTGCCGCCAGGAAAGGCCAGGCCAGCACGCCCGCAATCGCCATGCCCAGGACCCCATCGGGCAGCACCAGGGTGACGCACCATGCGAGGCCGCCCGCGGCTGCAGTCACGGCAAGTGCCGCCGCGACGCCGTTCCGCCTGCGCACGGCGTCCGGAAATTCGCTCCGGTTGAAACGAAGGTCCGCCTCGGAAATCACCCGCCCCATCCAGCCAACGGGGTGCCCGATCCGGCGATGGAGCCAATCCGGCCAACCGATCGCGGCGTCCAGCGCTAGCGCGACGAGCATTGCGACCGCGCTCATTCGGCACCTCCCGTGTCAAAGCGCAGCACGTCGGCATAGCCCTCGGCGCGCAACCGGCCTTCCGCTCCCGCCGGCACGCGGCCTGGCACGAACAGGAGACCCCTGGCGGAACCGGTATGCGCCCGGCACCATCCGAGCGCTCCAAGATCCTGCGCCAAGTGCGCAGTGCAATCACCTGCCGGGCCTCTCAAGGCGGTCGTCCGCCCGGCGGAAACGGTGGCGATGCGGGCAAGCTTGATTCTGTCTCCCGCCACTGCAGCCGCGATCCAGTTCGGGACAAGATCCGATACGTCGGCAAAACGCGAGTCGTCCGCCATCGTCTGTACGGGCGGCCCAAGAAAGCCGCCGACCACCGCGAACGCAGGCGGTCGCGGCAATGAACGCACCACTCGCGCTTCCCTCGACGCCCAGAGGAGCGATTCCGGACTGTCCATCATCAGCGGGTCGACCGCTCCCTCGGCCTCGAGACAGGCATTCGCCAGCACCTCCGGCGAAGCGTCGATCCCAATCGCACTTGCAAGCGCCAGAAGCATGGCCGTCGACATTCCGGCTCCAGCGCCCGGCCTCGCATCCGCGATCACCTCGATGCGTGCCGCTGGAAATTCGACATCCAAAGCCCGCAAGAACGTGCCGATCACGGACGCGGACAACGGCGACAGGGTGGGCGGACGCATCCCGCTGGCCGGCAGCAAGGAGATGCGGGCACCGAGTTTCTCGCAAGGCAGCGTCACAAGCACGACGGGGCCCTCCGGACCGAGCCGGCCTTGCAACCACTCTCCGAAATGCCCCGTGACGCGGTGCGCAGGTCTCACGCCGGCCTCCAGTTCACCTCCGCCACCGAGAGCGGCGCGCCCTGCGCGCAGCGGAATCGCGTGATCGAAAGCGGGCGGACTTCAAAGGCAAGCCCGGTTGCCGTCTCGCCTAGCACCATCGAGAGCGCTGCGCGCACGATGCCTGCATGCGTTATCGCAACCACTGGCCCGGCTTCCGTCATTTCCGCCAACGCGCGCAGCGCAGGGTCGGCGCGTTCGCAGAGGTCGTCGAAGCTCTCGCCACCCTCTGGCCGCAGACTGGCCAATTCCAGACGCGGAATGTCTCCCAGGTCCGGAATGTCCTCAAGTGCCCTTCCCTCCCAAGTCCCGAAGTCCTGCTCCTGGATCCGCTCATCCTCCAGCAAGCGCGCCCGAGGCCACAGGTGCGACGCGGTCAGGCGGCAACGCAATGCCGGGCTGGTCCAGATCTGGTCGACGGACGGCAGCATTCCTGCGAGTCCGGACATTGCCTCCGCCGCGGCATCCGCCAGTCCGACGTCCGTGCTACCGCACAGGCGTCCTCGCGTGTCGGCATCGGCGTGGCGGATCAGGACCAGTTCGCTGGAGGAAAACACGCCGCCCGCTCGCTTTTCTTCACAATGGATTTCTGCAATGTCATGCCGCCATGGGAAAGTCGATACTCATTACCGGCGGCGCGCGATCGGGCAAGAGCCGGCTTGCGGAGGGCTGGGCCACGCGGGACGGCACCGCGATTTACATTGCGACCTGCCGTGCCGGAGATTCGGAAATGAAGGATCGCATCGCCGAACACCGGGCCAGGCGCGGTCCGGAATGGAAGACCCTGGAGGAACCGCTTGACCTGGCCGGGGTGCTTGACAGAACCGATGGTCAGGGAACGCGACTCGTCGACTGCCTGACGCTTTGGCTGGCAAACCTGATGGAGGATGGAAACGATTGGCAAGGTTCCGTCGAAGACCTCGTCCGAACGCTTCATCGCCAGTCGTCTCCGGTCATACTTGTCACCAACGAAGTGGGATCGGGAATCGTGCCTGAGCGCCCTTTGGCCCGCGACTTCCGAGACGCTTTGGGCCTCGTGAACCAGGCCATTGCCGTTGCTTCCGACGAGGTGTATCTGGCCGTGGCTGGACATCCATTGAAGGTCAAGCCCGATGCCGTTGGCTAGCGTGAAAGCACTGCACCAGATCGCCGACCTGGTGCAGGAACTTCCCGCATTCGACAGCGGCAGCGCCGCAGCGGCGCGGGACCGACAAGACCAGCTCACCAAACCTCCCGGCGCCCTGGGAAAGCTCGAGGACCTGGCGGTCTTCATGGCCGGTTGGCAGAGTTCTCCCCGGCCCGAGATCAGGATCGCCCAGGCCCTCGTCTTCGCGGGGAACCACGGCATATGCGCCCAGGGAGTCAACCCGTTTCCGCAGGCGGTCACCGCGCAGATGGTTGCCAACTTCGAAGCCGGTGGCGCAGCGATCAACCAGCTCTGCAAGGCGAACGGCGCAAACCTGTCGGTCATCTCCCTTGACCTGGATCGGCCCACCGCAGACTTCACGCAGGGTCCAGCCATGACCGAGGCGGACTGCCTCGACGCCGTGAAGCGAGGCGCCGAGGCCGTGGACGACACCGCGGACATCCTGATTCTCGGCGAAATGGGCATTGGCAACTCCACCGTTGCCGCGGCGCTATCCGCCGCGATCATTGGCGGCGACGCTCGGGACTGGGTTGGTCCGGGGACTGGTTCAGATGCGGACGGCATCGCCCGCAAGACGCGCGTGGTCGAGGAAGGCTTGGCGCGGCATGGCAACAAGACGCCCCTCGACAAGCTGGCCGCGCTGGGCGGACGGGAGCAGGCGGCCATCTGCGGCGCCGTGATTGCGGCTCGGGAAGCCAGGCTTCCGGTCATCCTGGACGGCTACATCTGCACTGCCGCGACAGCGCCACTCCACGCGGTCGACCCGGAACTTCTGGCCCATTGCCTGATCGGGCATCGCAGTTCCGAACCCGGGCACCAAAGGCTCGTTGACGCCCTCGGGAAGGACCCGGTCCTCGACTTCTCCATGAGGCTCGGGGAGGGAACGGGGGCGGCAGTGGCACTCGGCATCCTCAGGGGCGCGCTGGCCTGCCACAACGGAATGGCGACTTTCGTGGAGGCGGGAGTGGCCGGGGCATGAACATGGTCCGTGCGAGATGGATCGAGACCAAGCTTGCCTTTGCCTTCCTGACACGATTGCCATGTGGTCCAGCACCAGGCAGGCAAATCGCGATCGGCAGCGCCGCATGGGCCTTCCCGCTGGTCGGCATCGTCGTCGGGCTTGTCTCCGGGTCCGTCTACCTTGTCGCCACCTTGGCGCTCCCTGCCCTGCCATCGGCGATTCTCGCCATGATCGTGGCGATTCTGGCAACCGGCGCGCTCCACGAGGACGGACTTGCCGACGTGGCTGACGGGTTTGGCGGCGGCACGTCACGGGACGACAAGCTCCGGATCATGCGCGACAGCCAGGTTGGCAGCTTCGGCGTGGTCGCGTTAATTGCGGCGTTCGTCCTTACGGCCGTTTTCATGGCAACTGCTCCGGCTGACATGCGCACTCTTGCCTGGTTCGCCGCCATCGGCGCCTGCAGCCGTGCCGCAATGGTCATTCCCATGGCACTTCTGCGGCCCGCACGCCCAGACGGACTCGGACATGCCGCGATGCTGACCCTGGGTTGGCGATTCTGGCTTGCGATTGCGTTCGCCGCTTGCGCTGCGCTCGCGACGGTGCCAGCGCTGATTCTCTCGACGGCCTTGATTGCGGTGCTCATGCTCCTGCTCGCGAAACGGCAGGTCGACGGCCAGACTGGCGACGTGCTCGGCGCGACCCAGAAAGTCGTCGAATGCGTTTGCTGGCTTGCCCTTGCAATCCAAGTGAACGCGTTCTAGAGGCATCTCACCGGCGATCCTGCAGGAAGCTGGCGCCGGGCAGCGCCGAACGTCCCCGGAGTTGCCGCTCCTGCGGGAATGATGAACCCGCCGCCGCCCGTTTCCCCTCCGGCGTCACATGTCCCGTCTCGTCCTTCAGCAACCGTTTCACAAGCGTCGGCAGCTCGACGGTCGCCAACACGATCCGCCGTCCGCTGTCCGGCAGAGCGGCAAGGATCGCATCCCCGCCCCCTGACCAGTTTCTCCCGCACTGATCCCGGTCCCCGGCACTCCTCATCAGTTTGGCGAAGCTTGTACGGATCTGATTCCAGACCGCACGCACGGACTTCGCCTGAATCCCGATGGCGGCGATCGCGTCGGCCGGATTGCTGACCGCCTCCAGGTCGCCGAAAACAACCTTCGAAGTCACCTGCTTTGGCCAACCGGCGCTGCAGCTCCGCAACGAGGATCGTATCGCACATCCGTCGCCGTGCCGCCAGCAGCGGATGCACTCCTTGCCACAGGCGCAATGCCAGCGCTGTCAGCTCCGCCTTGCGGTCAGAGAAGCTCTCTCCGTCAACCCAATTGCTCACGCACTTTCGGTCTATGGCTCTCCTCCAACGAAATTGTTGGCAACAATTCTGTTGTCAACTTCGCCGTCTGGCTTGCCGGAATCCGTTGGTGTCTCGACCCAACCAGGAATTCTAGTGACCTTCCCTGCCGCGCAGCCGGGTCGCCGTTCGCCGATCTCACCCGTTGCACGCCAAGAGCAACCAGACCGCCCGCACCGGAACGCACTTCGGTGCTGAGGTGATTCTCAGATCGTTGGTATCACGTTGCTTTTTCCTGTCCAACTTGCGGCGGAGGAAGGTCCCATGACGGCTTTCTGTTCCCCGCTGCAACTGAGCTGGAGAACAGAACGATGGCATCAGCCACCCTCACCGACGCCCGGGTCAGGGCGCTCAATCCGCGAAAATCAGTCCCAGACATCCGCGACGGGAAGCTGAAGGGCTTCGGCGTCCGGGTGATGCCTTCGGGTGCAAAACGTCGAGGCTCCGAACCTCGCCGTCCTGCAGCAAGTACCGGGTGCAGCCGCCCTCGCGCGTGCGGACCACCGCCGCGCCCTCCTCTCCCAGAGACCTTCCAGATACGCTACCGCGCCCTGATGCCGAGGAACGTTGTTCCCGTCTTCCTGCGTCATGACTGGCGCTTCCTGCCCAATGCCCCCGAAAAGCGCGCCGGCGGCCGATTCGCGCGGCACTCGCCCGACACGCCTCCCAAGACAATGAACAAAAATGCCGAAGCAAAACAGTTGGGCTACGCCCTCCAAGGGACGACTGCATTGACGTTGTGCCCACGGTTCGGCAATATGATTGCACCGCAATCGCGAACGGCCGATTGCCCGGAAAAGAATGGAGCGCAAGCACGTGGCAAGCATCACGATTCGCAATTTGGACGACGATGTGAAGACTCGCCTCCGGGTTCAGGCGGCGGACCGCGGCCGATCCATGGAAGAAGAGGCACGGCGGATCCTGCGGGATGCGGTTGGCCAAAGACCGAGTTCCCGGAACCTCGTAAGCATCATCCGTTCGCACTTCGGGCCGGACAACGGTGTGGATCTGGAATTGCCTGCGCGCGAACCTGGACGTGAGCCTCTGTCCTTCGATTGAATGGGCAGGTGGCCATGAATGTGCTGCTTGACACCAACGTGGTGTCTGAATTGATCCGCAAGGAGCCCGAACGCTCCGTCGAAAGATGGGCCGCAGGTCTGCCTTTGGAATCCTTGTTTTTCTCAGCCGTCGGCGAAGCGGAGTTGCGCTACGGCGCGGCCATCCTGCCTGCGGGCCGACGCCGGGAAACTCTGGTCGCAAATATTGAGCGCATGTTGCGCAACGCATTCGAGGATCGCGTGCTGCCCTTCGACAGCGACGCTGCCCGGGAATATGCATACATTGCCGCCATGCGCCGTTCCATCGGTCGCATTGTCCCGCTGGGAGATGGTCAGATCGCCGCGATTGCCCGCTCGCACGGAATGTCTGTTGCCACACGCAACGTCAGGGACTTCGAAGACACCGGAGTCGAGACCGTCAACCCTTGGACGGCGGAGTGAGCAGTACGACAGAGGCCTCTGTGCGGGTCACTTGATTTATTCCGCAACGAGCGCAACATCGTCGCCCGCCGCCCGAAAACGGCCCAAGTTGCCGTGAAACGTGCATGGCATGAAACCGAACACGCAAACGTCCAACAACGCGATGAACCGACTTGGATTTCGTCTTTTCCCCGCGTCGCGAAGCTCATACCCGAATCATCGAAACAAAGCAAGAACATTTTTGGCCCGTGTCCAAAAAAAATTTTGCGCATGTTGCTTGATCGTGAGGCAGGATCGACGCGCTGCTCGCGGACGCATGCTAAGACCTCACTGATGGGTCGCGCGGGTTGTTCGAACACGCGCTGCCCGACGGCACGCAAGCGGACTTCGTGCACTGCGACAGGCAGGGACGGCCCATGGCAGCGCTGGAGGCCAAATGGCCAAGCATCGACCCGGTGCAGTCCGCGACACTCCAGCGTTGTTCCTGGTCCATGTCCGTCAAACCGGTTTGACCTCTGCCCGTCGGTCGTCCATGGCGCTCCTGTGCGGTCTCGTTCCACTCCGTGCGGCCACCCCTGCCTGGCGCGGAAGTCAGGCAAGGAATTGCCGCATCTGGGGATCCTGCTCAACCCTAGGGCCAAGCTCTGAGAGACTTGGAATCGCAGTCTACGAGCCTCCGGCACCAGACGCGCCCAAAGTTCCCTGCGCCGGGTATTCCAGCGTCCCGGCGATCTCCGCGATCATGTTGTCGGGAAACTCCGGCAGCGGGAGACTTCCGGCGGCACGCCATTGGCCCACCGTTGCTTCGGTCGATGCCGTGCGCTCCACGTCGCGGCCCGGATCACGTCCAAGGTAGAGCGTCTGAGACGGATACGCAAAACAGGCGCCGCTCTCGGCAACGATGTCGATGATTCGCAGGTAGATGTCCTCGCGTACTCCGGTGAACTCGTTCCAGTCCGTGGATGCAATGAACACGAAGAGCTCGATGTCGAGCGAATGTGCGCCAAAATTGACGAACCGGACCCGGCATGGTTCCGGCAGGGTCTTCGGATGCGCATACAGCATGCGCCGAAGCTCGACGAGAAGGTACCGCATCTGGTCCGGAGAGGTGTCGTACCCCACCTGGAGAACGGTATGAAGACGCAGCATGTCACGTACGCCGTAGTTCTCGATCCGTATCGTCGACAGCTCCGCGTTCGGGACGGTCACGAGCGTGCGGTCAAGCGTCCGGATTCTCGTGGACCGAATGCCGATGTCCTCGACGGTTCCGAGGTGGTCTCCGGCACGGCAGAAATCGCCGATCCTGACCGGGCGGTCTGCCACCAGGACGAATCCGCCGAAGAGGTTCTCGAGCGTCTTCTGTGCCGCGAGAGCGACGGCAAGGCCCCCGATCCCGAGACCGGCCAGCAGCCCCCCGATGTTGAAACCGAGATTCTGCAGCACGCTCAGGACCGCCAAAATGCCAATGAACGCCTTTGCCGCCCTGCGGCCCAGCGGAACGAGCGTGGCGGTCGCGGTGTTCTTGCTGGCGGCCAGCCTGGATTCCACGTAGCCCGAGGCCAGATCGACCAGGCGGGAAAGCAGCCATGCAACCGACACGAAGATCAGGACCTTGCAGACGACGGAAAGCACCGCAGCTGCGTGCGCCGGCAGTTGAAGCGTGAACGCCCCGCCATAGAAGACGGCCACCGTTGCCGCGAGCCGGGTCGGTGCGATGACCCGATCAAGCAAGGACCTGTTCCATGCGGTCGTGCTGCGGTCGGCAAGGGACCGCAGCACGCGAAAGGCGGTCCGGACCGCGACGGCGCTGACAAGCCATGCAAGGGCGAGCAACGTCGCGAGAGTGAGCCATTGCCATGGGTCAAGTTCGAGCAGGCGCAGCCCCGCGATCCCGGTCCATTGCAACGGGTCGCTCGCGCTCTCCGTCGCCGTTCCGGCGGCAGTCTGTGCGACGGACGCCGGTGCGCATGAAAGCACGGAAAGGCATGTCAGCAGCGCCCTTGCCAGCCAGGCAATGCCTGAAGCTTGTTTCCCGTCGGGTATTGAGAAGAGTGTATTCATCGTTCGTGTGTCCTTTCTGTAGATCGTTGTCGGGAGCGGCCACTGCCCGCCCTTCGTAATCGGCTCATGCGCCCGGTCCTGGCCCGGGCGCGATAGATGCCTCACATCCGCTCAGCCAGCGCCGTCAGGGCCGCGCGGACGATTCGGCCCTTTTCCGGATTGGAAAGGAATGGCGCCCTCGACAACTCGAGCTGCAGCCAGGGCATTTCCTTCGAATGGTGGCGCGTGATGTATCCGCCGCTGAACGGATCGTTGATCGTCACGTTCGGGCCGAGCAACTCCTCGAAACAGGATTTCAGCGCCGTGATCCAGTCCTGCGGACAGGTTCCGTCACCGCAGCCAAGGCAAACCCACGGCCGCTCCTTGCCCGGGTCCGGTCCCACGGGCGGCCCCTGCGCAGCCATCGTGTGGCAGTCGACGGCGAGGCGTGCGGTTCGCCTCGAGGCCAGTTCGGTGAGCCGGCGGTGGTAGGGCCGGTGGTGGCGCTCGACCAGCTTCCCTGCGACGTCGTCGGACAGGGGCGTGCGGTAGACGGGAACGTTCCAGCAGGTATGGGTCTTGACAACGCCGTCGCGGCTCCAGTCGTCTTCGGACCGGTTCATGTCGACGATGGCGCGGGCGATGTCCGTCGCGTGAAACGCCGCGACGAGCGGCTCCAGGGCCAGATAGATTTCCGCCGCGCCTTCGTCGCCATCTGCCGCGATTTCACGAGGCGTGAGGGCGCAGCGGGGCGCGACCTCGGGCGGCACCGTCTGCCCGGCATGGGGCACGGACAGCAGGAACGGCAGCGTCACCTCGTCGGCCCGCCGGCAGCACCGTCCCTTCGCGGATCGGCGACTCCGGTCAATCGCCCGGACCGGTGGTCTCGAACAACCATTTGGACGCATCCCATGTAGAAGCTGAAGGCTTCCCGGAGCACGACCTCGAATCCGTGCCTGCGGAGCCTCGACGGCACGTCGTCGCGTATCCGGGACGCCTCCAGCGAAACCTTGCCGTCGAGCGAACAGTGAATGCGTGGCGCCTCGACGGCGGCAAAGGGCGAGGAGTGCCGCATCCTGAGCAGGACCTGCAGGATCGACGGCGCGATCCGTTCGCTGCCCGGCGATCCGATGGCGATCCATGGCTTGCGACCGCGGAATATCACGGTCGGGGCCACGCTGGCCCACGGAACGGCATTCGGCCTCATGTAGTAGGGGTGGGAGGGATCGCTGAACTCGAAGGCGTTCATGTAGTTGTTGTAGAGGAAACCAAGGCCGGGGGTTGCACAGCAGGAGCCGTAGACGTTCTCGATCGACTGGGTCAGGGCAACGACGTTGCCGGCCTCGTCCATGACGCTCAGGTGCGTGGTCTCGCCGCGGGTCTGGATACGCCTGCCGATCTGTCGTGCAACGCGCTTGGCGTACTCGGTGCCGACCATTTCGCGGCTCGACACCTGGGAATAGAAATTCGGGTCGTAGGGCCGGTCCTGCCGGTCGAGGGAGGCCCTGCGGATCGTCTCCGAGAGGAACACGGCGCCAAGCGGCGTGTCCGGATCGGCGGCGCGGCCGGACAGGTTCTGGTAGACGTTCAGCATCTCGACCAGCGTCCGCCCCGCGCCGGGCGGCGGCATCGTAAACAGCCGGCCTGCGTCAAAGCGACCGGTCAGCGGACGCCGCTCGATCGGATGAGGAATCTGGGCCAGGTCGTCCTTCCGGATCAGCCCGTCATTCGCCTCCATGTCGCGGTGAATCTTCTCGGCCGTTTCGCCCAGGTAGAACTCTTCCATTCCCTGGCGGGCGATGCGGTCGAGCGTCACCGCCAGCGTCGGCTGCCGGAAAGTTCGACCCGGACGGAACGCCCTGCCTTCGTCGAGAAAGAACGGCCCTGCCGTGCCCTCCAGAAGCCGCCGGCGCTCGCGCCGGGTCAGCGCATGTTGCAGCGTGCTGACCGGGTAGCCGTCCTGCGCCAGCTCGATGGCAGGTTCGAAGACCGTCGACCATCCGAGCCGCCCGTAGCTGCTGAGCACATAATGGTAGGTTGCCAGGGCGCTCGGCACCGTGGCAGCGCGATAGCCCCGCCGGACCTCGCTCCGGCGATCGGAAAAAACCTCGGACACGGCCCGGTACGGCGCCCGGGAGGAGCCGTCCAGTGCGAAGGTCCGCCTTGGCTCGGCCAGATGGACGAGCATCATGACCTGGCCGCCGATGCCCGAGGCAGCAGGCTCGCAAACGCCCAGCATAAGCGCCGCGGCGACGGCAGCGTCGACCGCGTTGCCGCCTTCCTCCAGCATCCGCACGCCCGCGCGGGTCGCGCAATGATGCTGTGTGGTGACCATGCCTTTCCGGGAAACGGCGATCCGTTGCGGTTCGGCAGCCCTTTCGGCCTGCACCCGCCGGCCGGCGCCGCTCCCGCCGCTCCGTACGGCACCCGCGCGGTCTCCGGAACCGTCTCTCATTTCGACTTCGTCGGACCCGGCTTGCTCAGAAGCGTCGCCAGCAACAGGGCCCTCTGAACGAGGCTGACCCTCTGGACCGCTTCCCGGGAGGTGCCCCGGTCGCGGCAAGCCGGGCCAAGGCCGCAGATCGCGGCGACCCGTAAGGGAACGAGGCCGGCAACCGACGGCCATACCGACGCATGGCGTCTCGCAGCCAGTTCGAGCTTGCCCGCCACATCTTCGACGGCTTGCGCAAGGCGCAGGCCGGCTGCACGCTCCTTCATCGGCGGCCGGTCCGACAGCTGGATCAGCTTCCACCGCCGCCCGCGCCTGCCCAGGATGTCCCGCATCCTCCGTTCGACCCTCTCGGCGTCGGCGGCGGTGAAATAGGCGACGGCGATCTCGGCGGTGACCCGATGCGGCGTCATCATCGGGTTGCGTTCCGATTCGATGTCCAGCACCTCGACCGCGAGTCTCGCCTTCGGGGACGTCATTTCGATCATTTCGTCGAGCCGGTTCCAGGTCCAGCGCAGCACGGGAACCCGGCGCGTGCGCTTGCCCGGATTCACCGCTTCGCCTTCCACGGTCAGGCGGTAGCGCCGCGAACCGCGTCGGCTGGTCACGAAATCGCTGGCCGACTGAACCGGGCTGAGGACGATGGTGCGACTTGCCCGCGACGTCGCCTCGCGGATCAGTTCGGCGCTGTGGAAGGCGCCTCGGCCCTCGTCGGTATAGAGCAGCACGCCCAGCGGCGTCCGGCCCAGCCTGCGGATCCGGCGCATCGCCCGGAGCGCAAACTCAAGAATGACCACGGGTGCGCGCGACGTGCCGACACCCTCGCCGTAGACCCACTCCGGGTCCCGCCGGTAGGGCTGCCTGGCGACCTGCGTGTCCACGGGCGTGTCCAGGTGCGCGATCAGCAACGTGCCGCCGTCCAGCCCCGCAGACGTCTGCCAGGTCCAGACCTCGGGGCCGTCTGTCAGCTCCCGGACAGGTTTCATTCCGAGCCCTTCGAGCATCCGCCCCGCCTTGCCGACGGCCTGCTCGATCCCGACCGGGTCGTCGGTGCTGCTCGACAGCTGCACCCAGTCGCGCAGGCGCCGTTCGATCCGCTCCCGGTTCTGCGTGACGTAGAGCAGGATCTGGCTGTCGGCGTCCCTCGCGCCCCGTTCCAGCGCCGTCACGCTCGGCACGCCGAAGTAGCGGGCGGTGGCGACATCGACCAGCCGGTTGACGAAGCCGGTGAAGTCGAGGCCGGCATGATCGGCGCCGACGAGGTAGGAGCCGTGCTCGCCCAGGCTCGGCAGCGAGTTGGCTTCCAGGACGTAGAGCTGTCCTGCGTCGTCGAGCCGCATGTCGATGCGGGCGCAGTCGTTCAGGCCGAGCACTCCGAAGGTCCGGATCGCGATGTCCCGGGCCTTCTCAGTCAGTTCGTCGCCGATCGGCGCCGGGCAGACCGGGCGGATCTGCCGACCGCTGCGGCCCGTCTTGTCCTCATAGGTGTAGATCTGGGCGCCGTCGCCGAAGTCGAGCAGGACCGGCTGGAACGCCTCCGCCGGGTCGTTGCCGAGAACGCCGACGTTGATTTCGCGACCCTCGATGTACTGCTCGGCCAGCACCGGCTGGCGGAACTCCCTGTAGATGACCCCCGACGCTTCGCGCAGCTCTGCCACGTCGCCGACGATCTTGAGCCCGAAAGACACGGCCTCGTTCTTCGGCTTCACGATCATCGGGAAGGCCAGGTCGGGCGGCAGCTCTGCATCCGGCGTATCGAGCACGGCAAAGTCTGGCGTCGGGATGTCGCGTTGTCGCAGCAGCATCTTGGTGACGACCTTGTCGAGGGCCAGCGAATGGCCAAGCGGGCCGGACCCGACATAGGGGATGCCGACCATTTCCAGAATGCTCGGCACGTGCGTGTAGCGGGCCTGGCCCTGCAGACCGTAGGAGACGTTGAACACCATGCCCGGCCGCTCGCCCTGGACGACCTGAGGCATGAAGTCCCCGAGCCGCTCGACAAGGTCCTTGTCCGCTTCCAGCGAGATGACCTGGTGGCCGCCCTTCTTCAGGGCGTCGACCAGCCGGCGGATCGTCTTCAGACCGATGCGCTCCCTGTTCGGCATGCCGAACAGGTTGATGACGTTCTTGCTGCTTCGGTTGTAGACGACCGCGATTTTCATGGCACCGCTCCCGTGTTGCCGGAACCGGCCCTTTCCGCCAAGCCGACCCGATGCCGGATTTCCCGGCTTGTGCACCGACATGCAGCCTGCCGTGCAACGCTTGTATTGGCAATGCACCCGCGAACCGGACTTTGCCGCACAAACCTGACCTTTGGGCATCGGCCCCTGCCGGCTTCTGGCGAATCGTCGCGCAGGAAGGCTCGACAGCGATGTCCAATGCGCCACGTTCAGGACTGGAAACGCTTGAATCGAACGGTTGCCGAAATCGAAGTGCGTGACTTCTTGATCGGCAGCGCCGAAAGTTTCTGCGGCAACGGGCACCAAGGCTTCAGGCGCCCGCGGATGCTGACGCAATGCTGTCCGCGAGCGTTCCCTGTCTGACGCCCAGAATGGACCTGCGAAGTCGCGGAGCCTTGAACGAAACCGCCCGGTTCCGTCCGCGAACTCGACAAATTGGTGACTGCCGACGGACGGGGAGCGCCCGCGCGCAACGGTCGCAGGGGCCGATGTCACGTCTCCGCAAGCGGCCCTTGCAGGAAGATCTTGTCCAGAGAAAGGAGGTCAGGTCACCTGCCGGGTCGTGCAGCAAGGAACGCCCAGTGACGTCCGTCAATGGCATCTTGCGTGCCGTTTCGTTCCGGCGTGTGATGACATCAGGATTCGGAAGGATGGAAACGCATGCGGAGCGAACCTAGGAATGCCCTGGCGGGCGCCGAAGCCATGGTGCGGATGCTCGAGGCCCACGGAGTCAGACACGTGTTCGGGCTCTGCGGGGATACGACGCTGCCATTCTATGACGCCCTTTACCGTCTTGACCACGGGATATCCCATGTTCTGACCCGCGACGAGCGCTCGGCGGCCTACATGGCCGACGGCTATGCGCGGGTAACCGGACGCCCCGGAATCTGCGAAGGTCCTTCAGGTGGCGGTGCGACCTATATCCTTCCAGGCCTGGTGGAAGCCAACGAGAGCTCCATACCGATCCTCTCCATCACTTCGGACGTCAGCACCCGCGCAAAGGGCCACTATCCGTTGACCGAGCTCGACCAGGAAGGGCTGATGCGACCGCTGACCAAGTTCAGCCAGGTCATCCAGCACGCCGACCAGGTTCCCAACGCGGTTCGCGCGGCCTTCCGAAAGATGACCACCGGACGTCCCGGCACCGCACATCTAGGATTTCCGATCGACGTTCAGCGCGGCGAAGCCAATTCTGAAGACATTTGGTCCGATCCTGCACATGCCACGTTTCCGGCCTTTCCCAGCGGCCCCGACACGGCAGCCATCGATGCCTGCCTTGACGCGCTGCTTTCCGCTCGCTTTCCATTGATCATCTGCGGAGGCGGCGTCGTGCTGGCACGTGGCGAAGACGAGTTGACAGCGCTCGTCGAAGCTCTCGACATCGCGGTTGCCACGACAATCAGCGGTCAGGGCGCAATTCCCGAGACTCACCCGAACTGCATCGGAGTCGTCGGCTCGAACGGCGGCGTTCCCGAGACCCGCGAAGTGGTCGAGCATGCTGACCTGGTGCTCTTCGCCGGATGCAGGGCCGGGTCGGTGACAACCGAACTCTGGCGCTATCCGGCGAAAGGGACGCGGATTCTCCATGTCGACAGCGATCCAGAAGTGATTGGCGCCTCGTACAAGACGGAAGTGGCGGTGGTGTCGGACGCGCGCCTCGCCTTCGCCGCGTTGAACGCCGCGCTCGCTGCCCGCGATGATTCGCACAGTTTCGGCGGTGCCGCTGCGGTCGCGAATCCAAAGGCCCGGAAGTGGAGGAAGTTCCAGGCACTGGCGGAAAGCCTGGACTCGCCAATCCCGCCGGAACGGACCGTCGCGACGCTGCGCCGGCTTCTTGATGACGATGCCATTGTCGTCGGCGACCCCGGCACGCCCTGCCCTTACATTTCCGCGTATTACGAACTGAACGCGTCCGGTCGCAGGCTCTTTTCCAACCGGGCGCACGGCGCTCTCGGCTACGCGCTTTCCGCTGCTGTCGGGGCAGCCGTCGGGGCACCCGGACAAAAGGTGGTCAGCCTCATGGGCGACGGCAGCTTCGGCTTCACTTGCGGCGAGCTTGAAACCGTCAAGCGCCTGGCACTGCCAGTGACCTTCATCGTGTTCTCGAACTCGTCCTATGGCTGGATCAAGGCCGGCCAGAAGACCGCGTTCGGCGAGCGCTACTATTCGGTCGATTTCGACCGCACGGACCACCGCGCGGTGGCGGAGGCGTTCGGGGTCACGGCGTTTCGCGCCGATGACCCAGAGAGTCTTGAGACCACGTTGCGCAAGGCGGTCGAGCACCCGGGTCCCACGCTGGTTGACGTGATCAGCCAGCCACTTCAAGACGCCCGCGCACCTGTCAGCGAATGGATTGCCTGATGACCGTGACCGAGCACCGCATAAACGGGTTCCGGGTCCACGTGGTACACGTTCCGTCCAAGACAACGCACTCCCATGGTTCGGGCGACGTATCGGGAATCAATGCAGCCCTTCTCGAGCTTTCCACCGACACCGGACTGACTGGCTGGGGCGAGGCTTCGCCGTGGCCCGTCTTTACCGGGACGGTCGAAGGATCGGCGGCGGCCCTCAACACCTACTTGCGGCCGCATGTGGTGGGAGCTGACCCGGTGCAGGTCGAACGGCTGATGCATGTCGCCGAGTCCGTCCTCGTGGGACACGCAGAGGCCAAGGCGGCTCTTGAATGCGCCCTGCTCGACCTCGCCGGCCAGATCGCTGGGCTCTCCATGGCGGAAATGGTTGGCGGCATCTCCCGCACGGAAATCGCGTTGAGCTTTTCCGTCGCGAATCCCGACTTCGATGCCGATCTCGACGACGTGGCGCGCATTTGGGAGGATGGTGTCCGCCTCTTCAAGCTCAAGACCGGATTCAAGGATCACGGATTCGACCTGATGCGGCTCGAACGGCTTCGGGCGCTCTACGGCGACGAGATCGGCCTTCGAATCGACTACAACCAGGGGCTTGCTGCCCATGACGCCATTCGCGCCCTGCGCGACCTGGAGTCGTTTCGTCCTGACTTCGTCGAACAGCCGGTGAAGCGTCACGAACGCGCGGCGCTTGCCGCGATCACCCATGCCGTGGACGTGCCAGTCATGGCGGACGAGAGCGTGTTCGGCGTGGTCGACGCCGTGGAATGTGCGCACATGAGGATCGCCGACATATTCTCGCTCAAGATCATGAAGTCCGGTGGCATTCGGCGCTGCCTCGAAGTGGCTGCCATCGCGCGTGCAGCCGGAATCGGGGTGTATGGCGGCTGCATGTTCGAGACGTCCATTGCGCACGCCGCAGGAACGCACCTCGCGGCGGCATTGCCGGAACTCTCGCTTGGCTGCGAGTTCTACATGTCCGCATATTATGCCAGTGCCGACATTGCCGAACCCGGGCTGCCGGTGTCTGCAGGCAAGGTCCGGCTGCCGCAAGGTCCCGGCCTGGGCGTCAAGCCGGATCCCGATGCGCTGGCGAGGCATCGAATCGAGTTGCTTGATCGCCAATGAAGCGGAAATTGACCAGCAACGGGCAGGACAACGCCGTCCGCGCGCCTGATCTTGCCGAAGGCGGCACGGCGGCGACGGAGCGACGGTTCGCTGGCCGCGGGAGGCAAAGCCCTTGCCTGGCCTGTCGCCCAGCAGCACGGTCGCGTCCGAGTTGAACCGTGCCGATGCAGTTGCCGTCGAGGTCGAGGGTGAACGGCCTGCCGGTTCACGCCACGCGAGTTGACTGAGCATGCCGGCCGGGGACCCAATGACGCATCAATCATGGGACTTGCGCGAGACAACGCGAATCCGTTGCCGACGCTCCCCCTGAAAGCGGCGGCACGTGACAAGCAGCGCCAGTTGACCGCCAACCATGATGAGAGTGAACTCGATCTGCTCGCAGTGCCGCTGGCACGCCACACGTACGTGTCCGGCGCTGCGCGCTCCGGTGGCGCGTGCCGGAATCGGGCGACCGACGAAGATGGGGGCGAGCCCCGGAGGCCTACCTCTGGCGAGTGGCCCAGTGGGGATCCGTGAAATACGGAAGGTTCGCAGGCGGCAGTGGAGGCTTGCCCGCGATCATGTCGGCGGCCTTCTCGCCGATCATCATGGTCGGGCAGTTGAGATTGGCGGACGGAATGATCGGCATCACGGAGGCGTCGACGACCCGCAGGCGGTCGATGCCGTGCACACGGCATTCCGGATCCACCACCGCCATCGGGTCGACACCCATCTTGCATGTGCCTGACGGGTGGTACGAACTTTGGCAGGTTTTGCGCAGCCACGCCTCGATCTCGGCGTCGTCCTGGACATCGGCGCCGGGGAAGATCTCCTCCCCGGTGAAGGCAGCCAGCGAGGGCTTGGCCAGCAGCTCCCGCGAAAGCCTGAGACCGGCTGCCATCTCGCCAACGTCCTCCGGATGTCCCAGCAGGTTGCATCGGATGCGCGGCGCAGCGAAGGGATCGTTCGAGGACAGGCGCACGTATCCGCGGCTCTGCGGGCGCTGGCAGGTGAACTGCAACTGGAAGGCATGTTCCCTGACGAATTCGCTGCTGCCTTCGGCCACGGCAATCTGGAACAGCGCGATCTGCAGATTTGGAGAACGTACGCCCGCCCTGGTCCGGATGAAGCAGACCGCGTCGAAGTGGTTGCTGGCCAGCAGCCCCTTGCGGGTCAGCGCCCATGCCACCACGCCCTTGGCCTGCGACAGGAGGTTCAGGTGGCGATAGAGCGTGACCGGCTTGGTGCACCTCACCTGCAGGGACGTCAGCGGATGGTCCATCAGGTTTTCGCCGACGCCGGGCAGGTCGTGGATCACCTCGATCCGATGCTTGCGCAACTGAGCTGCGGGGCCGATGCCGGACTGCATCAGGATCAGCGGGCTGTTGAAGGCGCCGGCGGCCAGGATGACCTCGCGTCGCGCCCTCGCGACCACCTCCTGGCCGCTCCGGACGAAGCGGATGCCCCTGGCGGCGCGGCTCTCGATCACCAGCGTCCGCACATGGCAGTTGGCCTGGATGTCGAGGTTCGCAGGCGGATTGCGCAGGTAGCATCGCGCCGTGGATGACCGGCGACCGTTCGCGACGTTCTTGGGCAGGAGGCCAAATCCGTCCTGCTGGGCGCCGTTGACGTCGTCGGTCGCCAGGTAGCCGGCCTCGCGCCCTGCCGCCAGGAAGGCCCGGGTCAGCGGGTGGTCGCCGCCCATGGTCGACACCCCGATGCGGCCCTTGCGACCCTGGTACTCCGGATTTCCGTCCACGCGCGTTTCAAGCCTCTGGAAATAGGGCAGGACCTCGGCGTAGGACCAGCCCTTCGCGCCGGCTTCGGCCCATCCGTCGTAATCGAGCGGGTGGCCGCGCAGGTAGAGCAGGCCGTTGATCGAAGACGACCCTCCAAGCACCCTGCCGCGCGGCTGCACGAGCGTGCGGCCGTTCAGGAAAGGCTCCGGCTCCGTCTCGTAGCTCCAGTTGTATTTCGGGGCATTGTAGGCATGGCGCATTGCCGCCGGCACATGCAGCAGCGGGCTCCGGTCCTTCGGGCCGGCTTCAAGCAGAAGCACGCTCGCCGAATCGTTCTCCGCCAACCGGGCTGCAACGATCGCCCCGGCGCTGCCTGCACCCACCACGATGTAGTCGAATTCGGTTTGCATGGCGTCCCCGTGCGGGCCTGCGCTCAAGCGAGGGCTGCAGTCTCGACTTGCCCGGCCTCGTCCCCGTCCCTTTTGTCGATTTGGGCAAGTTCGGCCTTTGCGCGAGCCGTGGCGCTGGAAATGTGACCTGCCATCAGGCCGACGGCGGCATCGGTCAGGCGGTCCTTCACCATCGCGAATATGGCCAGGTGTTCGTCAATCAGCTTTCCCGGCAGGTCGCCATGGGCAATCACCCGGTACTGGGTCAACCGCGCGATCCCGTCGTACTGGTCGGCGACGATGTCAAGCGAGCGCTGCAGCAGGGTCGGGCCGAGCAGCGACATGTGAAACGCCTTGTTCAACTCCACCATCTCCATCGGATCGCGCACGCGCCTGGTGCTGACCAGCACCGCTTCGCATTCGGCAAGCGTCTCAACGGTGTGCCTTTCGACAGCGTCGGCCAGGATCAAGGGTTCCAACGCTCCGCGAATCTGGTTCATCTCGACGAGTTCGCGGACATCGAGGCGCGCCACGATCGGGCTGCGGCGGGGCCGCAATTCGACCAGCCGATCCGCGGCGAGCATCCGGATCGCCTCGCGCAAAGGACCGATGGAGATGTCCATCTCCTTTGCCAATGGCAGTATCTTGAGTTCCTGCTCGGCCCGCAGTTCGCCCGCTATGATCTGCCGCTTGAGCACCTCGTAGATCGCCTTGGGGCCCTCGCCGTAATTCAGGAGCTGCTTCATGGGCTGACGGTTCCCCCGGAAACAAGTGCGGATCGTTCGATTTCACTGGCGACCGACAGCAGGAAGCGGTCGTGCCCATGCGCGGCGAGCATCTGAACCCCGGCAGGGAGGCCGCCGGCGAAGGCGCCGCAAGGCAGGACATAGGCGGGCAGGTAGAGCAGGCTGCCGAGCATGTGCAGCATGTGCTGCTTCAGGATCGGTTCCTCGGTGCCGTTCACGGGGACGGTTCGGCTGCCGGGATCAACGTCCGGTCGCAGCGGCGGCGCGGGACCGGCGGCGGCAGGACAGAGCAGGACGTCGAATGATGCGAAGAAGCGGGAGACCTCTTCACACAGCGAGAGCCTCTCCTCGTGCAGGGCCAGCCACTCCTTGTGGCTGAGACCGGTGCCGCGAGCATTCAGCTTCGCGAATGAATTCCGGGCGGACCGGGGACAGCCCTGCCGCCGCCGGAATTCCGCGATCAGTTCAGCCACGCGGGAGGTTTCGGCTCGAACGAGGAGGTTCATCACCTCGGTCGCGCGATCGAAATCGATTTCGGGCTGTGCCGGTTCCACATGTGCACCTGCCTGCTCAAGCCGGGCCGAGAAGCCGTCGATCACCGCCTGGCATTCATCGTCGATCGGGCAGCCGGGCTGGGCGGGCAACTGAGCGAACCGGATGTCGCGCCACAGTACGGCGGGCTGCGACCCGGATACCTTGCCCAGCACGCCAAAGGCCAGCGCCACGTCCGCGGCAGACCGTGCAAGCGGACCTGCGGCAGCCATGTCGGGCGTGCGTCGCTCTCCCATCGCGCTGTGCCCTCTCAACGGGATTGCGCCCCAGCTCGGCTTCAGGCCGTGCACTCCGCAATTGTGGGCCGGATACCGGATCGAGCCGCCCTGATCGGTGCCGACGTCAATGTACGACATGCCAGTCGCGACCGCTGCCGCGGACCCTCCGGACGAGCCGCCCGCGCTGCGCGTCGGGTCACGCGGGTTCCGAGTCGGGCCGAAGAGCGGATTCGCGGTCTCCCAATCGGAAAGATAGGCGGGAATGTTCGTCTTGCCGAATATCACCGCCCCGGCCTCTTTCAGACAGGCGACAACATGGGAATCCTCGGATGCAAGCCGTCCGGCGCGCGCCGGATCCCCCCAGGTCGTGGGGTGGCCGGCCCAGTCGAAGCTCTCCTTTACCGTCACCGGGACGCCATGCAGGGCCCCTCGCGACTCAGCGGCCCGGTCACAGGCGTCGGCGTCGGCGCGCGCGCCGTCCCGGTCCTCGTAGACCACCGCGTTGATCTCGCCGCCTCGAGAATCCACCGCCGAAAGGCACGCCTCCAGCGCTTCGCGCGCGGTTGCCGCGCCGCGATCCAGTGCGTGACGAAGCGCGGTGGCATCGGCGCAGATCCCGGAAGGCAGGGAATCTTGCGATTGCGCTATCATGCCTAGCTCGCCTCCAGGACCTTGGACAGGAACTGCCGCAGGCGCTCGTTCCGGGGATTGCCGAAGAGGTCGCCCGGCACGCCCTCTTCGACCATCTTGCCGGCGTCAAAGAAGCAGACGCGATCCGACACTTCGCGGGCAAAGCCCATCTGGTGCGTGACCAGCAAAATGGTGTAGCGCCCCGAATTCGCCAGGTCGCGGATGACTGACAGCACCTCGCCCACCATTTCGGGGTCGAGCGCCGAGGTCGGCTCGTCGAAGAGCAGCACCTCGGGGTGCATCGCCAGCGTGCGCGCGATGGCGACTCGCTGCTGCTGGCCGCCTGACAACTGGCTGGGATAGTGGCCGGCCTTGTCGGCCAGCCCCACCATGTCCAGGAGCCGCGTCGCCTCCTCGACGGCCTCGGCCTTCGACAGCCCCTTCGTGTAGATCGGGCTTTCAATGCAGTTCTGCAGCGCGGTCATGTGCGGAAACAAGTTGAAGCTCTGGAACACCATGCCGAGCTTTGCGCGAATCCGACGCACATGCGCCTTCGACGCCTCGACCAGCTGCCCGTTCACGTCCATGCAGTTCAGCGGCTCGCCATCGACATAGATCGTGCCGCCCTGAATGTCCTCGAGCGTCATCAGCACGCGCAGCACGGTGGTCTTGCCCGAACCCGAAGGCCCGATGATCGAAACGACCTCGCCCTTGTCGACGCTGAAGTCCAGGTCCTTGAGAACCTCCAGCGCGCCGTAGGCCTTCAGCACCTTTTCAAAGCGGATCATGGGAGAGCTCAATGCAGGATGCTCCTCTTGACGTATTGATCGACGAGGCGGATGAGAAAGGCGGCGACCAGGCTCATCACCAGGAAGAAGACGCCAGCGACCGTGATGGCTTCGGTGAAACGGTAGTATTCCGAGCCGATGAGCTTGGAGATCTGCATGATCTCGGCCACGGCGACGAAGGACAGAAGCGGCGTCTCCTTGAAGATCGCCACGAGATAGTTGCCGAGCGCCGGCACGATGGGTGGCAGCGACTGCGGTATGATCACGTCCTTGTAGGTACGGTAGGTCGACATGTTGAGCGCGACGCAGGCCTCCCACTGGCCGCTCGGCACGGCCTGGAACCCGGCACGGTAGACCTCGGCGCAGAGAGTCGAATTGTAGAGCGCCAGCGCCAGGATGCCGGTCGTGAGCGGCGGCAGGGTGATGCCGACTTCGGGCAGCAGGAAGAACAGGAAGAAGATCTGCACCAGGAGCGGCGTGGCGCGGATGACCTCGATGAACTCGGTGGCCGGACGGCTGATCCAGGCCGAGCGATGCGTCTTGAGGAGCATCAGGATCAGCCCGCCTACGAGCGCCAGAAGGAAGCTCACGACCGTCGCCCAAACGGTGACGCCGGCGGCCTGCCAGATGCGGGGCAGCACGACCTCGAAGGTGAAATCCCATCTCCAGTCCATGATCAGACCCTCCTGGCCCTGTGGCGGGAGAAACGGTCTTCCAAGGCGGCGCCGCCGAAGCGGACGAACTGCGCCAGGCAGTAGTAGAGCATGAGCGTGATCGAGAAGATCTCGACCGTGCGGAAGTGCAGCTGGTTCTGCTGGACCGCTGCATACGTGATGTCGCTGAGAGTCACTGCAGACACGAGCGCCGTGGCCTTGACAAGCTCGATCGTCAGGTTGACGAGGCCCGGAATCATGATGGCGACCGCCTGCGGCAGGACGATGCGCGTCATGCGCCGGAAGGCCGACATGTTGAGCGCGATCGTGGCCTCGGTCTGGCCCCTGGGCACCGCGGCAAGGGCCCCGCGGACGACCTCGGCCCCGTATGCACCGAAATTGAGGCCGATTCCGAGGACCCCTGCGGCAACGGGCGACAGGAATATACCGAATTCGGGCATCACGAAGAACATCCAGAACAGGATCACCAGGAGCGACGTTCCCCGGAACACCTCGATGTAGATTACGGACAGCCACCGGACCGGCGCCGCCCCGTAGGCCCGCCCGATTCCGGCGACAACTGACAGTAGCAGGAAGAGCACGATCGAAAGCGCCGAAACCTGCACGGTCACCACCGCGCCGCGCAGGATCGCGGGAAGGAAGACCCTCAACTCGGCGAAGGTCGCAACCGACAGGCCCACGAGAAAGGCGATCAGCGCGACAACGATTCCGATCCGGTTCAACTGGGGCCCTTTCGGTTCCTCCGCTCCGCAAGACCGGCCCGCCTCGGCGGGCCGGTCCCAAGGCAGGCTAGCCTTCGCAGAGGTCCGCCGTCGAGCGGACGGGAAGCTCGTCAACCGTCATCCCGTGCTTTTTCATGATCGCGATGTGCTCAGGCGTGCCGACGAACGCCACCAGTTCCGCATTGAAGGCGGCGACGAAGTCCGCGTCCGACTTGCGGAAGGCGAAGGCCCCGTGAGACACATGCGGCTTGCCCGCAACGTCGATGAAGGGCTCTCCGCCCTCGAGACCTGCGTCCGGCAGGGCGGCCAGGACCTGCCTCACGCCAGGAGCCGAAACCGCGTAGGCATGAATCCGGCCCGCCTGCAGGGCGGCCACGCCGGTTGCGTTGTCCGGCAACTGCACGATGTTCGATTCGGCGATGCCGGCCAGCTTTGCGTAGTCGACCTGCGCGGCTCCGGAAACGGCACCGAGCTTCAGCTCCGGGTTGGCGGCAACCGATTCATAGTTCGAGAGGCCGTGCGGATTGCCTTCCACAAGCAGGAGCGCATTCTGGATTCCAAACGTCGGTTCGGAGAACATCACCTCCGCGCAGCGCTTCGGCGTCACGAACATGCCCGCGGCCACGACATCGAAGCGTCCGGTCTTCACGCCCGGAATGAGCGCGCCCCATTCGGTCGCGCCTGCGTCCGCGATGCTTCCCCCCATTCTCTCCAGAACGGTGCGAAGGATCTCCACGTCGGTGCCGGTCAGGTTGCCCGTGTCATCCATGTAGGCGTAGGGCTGGAAATTGTAGAATGCGACGTCCAGCCCGCCGCCGGTCGCCTTTTCCATCAATCCCTGGGCCAGCGCGCCGCCGAAGGATGCGGCGGCGAGGCCCAGGCCCAGCGACGTGGCCAGCAGCGTTCTGCGGGTAGTTTGGTCTTTCATGGTTTCCTCCCGGTTTGGTCTGAAGTGAGGTGAACCGCGGACCGCCCGCGATGCACCGGTGCGTTCCGCGGTCAGGCCTCGACCACGGGAATCTCCCAATCGGCAGCGGGGGCCGACAACAGGTCCGGCTCGCCAGTCGTGACGGCCCAGTTGTCCTCTGCGTTGATGAAACCCAGGTGATTGGAGAAATTGGGGTTGCATGCAAAGACGTTGCCGACCTCGAAGGTGACGTCCTCGAAGGTTGCGAGCGAGGGGTACTCGGTGGTCTCGACACCGACGCCGTGGCCCACTCGCCCGACCCCCATGGTCTTCAGCCCGCGCTCTTCCAGATAGCCGTCTACGACGTGAATCACGTCTGCCGGACAGTTGCCGACGGTCAGCTGCATGTTGCAGTCGTGGCGCAGGCGCATCATCCAGTTGTAGAATTCCGCCAGTTCTTCCGAAGGCTCGCCCACCGAGGCGGTTCGCGCCAGGTCCGACCAATAGCCGCGAAAGCTGACGCCCACGTCGAAGCCAAGCGCCTCGCCCTTCTGCACCACGCGGTCGGTCGGCAGCAGCACGATTCCCCGTTCGTTTGCGCCCGACAGCACGCAGAGCAGCGAGAGCCTTTCCGCCCCGCCCGCAATCAGGTTCCGCCGCAGGACATGGGCAATCTCGTTCTCGGTCATGCCGGAGCCGACCTCCTGAAAGGTCTTCTTCTGCGCCTCGGCGTTGATGGTCGCGGCACGGCGGCAAAACTCGATCTCCTGTGGCGACTTCACGTTGCGCACCGTCAGGATGATGTCGGCGGCATCAACGAACTTGGCGCCAGGCAGGCCGTTCATCACCTCCTGCAGGCCCAGATAGCTGATCCCGAGGTACTGCTCGCGCCCAAACTCGCAACCAATGCGCGCCCTTGACAGCCCGAGGTCCCTCAGCACCCCGCAAATGAAGTCCGGATGCCCTTTCAGCCCGCCTGTGGTACGGATGTCGGTTATGAAACTGGTCTGTTCGACCTGGGCGACCTCGAACGGCATTGTGATCAGCGTCGGCTCGCCGTCCCTGGGCAGGATCACCACGTAGCTGCGGATCTTGTCCACGGCACACTGTTCGGACCGGTGGCCGGAGTAATACTGATAGTTCAGCCGCTCGGTGATCAGCATCGCGTCGATGTTCCTTTCTGCCATCAACGCGCGCGTCTTCGCGTAGCGCGTCTCGAACTCCTCCTTGGTGAAGTCTGCGTACTGCGGTGCCATCGATGATCCGATTTCCGAGTTGACCTGCGCATTATACTAGATAATAGATTATTTGACACAAGCGGAATCTTTCCAAGAGTCGAGAAATGCCTGCCCTGACAGACCCGGAGGCCAAGCGGCCCTTGTCCCGGACAAAGCTCATCGCCGAACTGGACAGGCCCTTTGCCTGGCACGCGTCGCAACCCTTGGAGTCGGCCTGGGCCGCGCCCGTTCCCGGCGAGTCCGACGCAAACTCGCTTGCCATGCCGGTGTCGAAGGAAGGCGGAAGGCCAGCGGCGAGGCTCCCGGTTGCAATGCCCGAAATCTCCTCGTGGAACCTGTCGGCGGCAATTGCGCCGGCAAGGGTGCCTGCGGCGGAGACGGGACAGTCAGGGATGGCCATGGGGGGAGCAGAATTCGCTGCCTGCAAAGCCGAAGCGAATTCGAGGCCAGCCGCTGCATTCGCAAACTGGCGGGGAGTGCAATGACCGAGTTCAGATTCGCCCGCCGATCCGCCATCCTTGGAAAATCGGTGTTCGACCACGTCCCGGGCACCATCGCGCTCAGTTCCGGCGCAGCATATCCTCCGTGCCTGCCGGACGTCGTGCGCGAGGCGACCGAGGCCGTCGGGCCCTTGCGCGAAGAGGCGATGCAGTACGCGCCGCTCATGGGCCTCGACGACCTGCGCGACGAGATTTGCGCCTTCGTGGCCGAGGACGGGGTGAAGGCTGCACGCGAGAACGTGCTTGTGACCTACGGATCAAAGAGCGCGTTCGACCTCGCGCTTCGCACGTTCTGCGAGGCAGGCGACGCAGTGATCGTGACCCGCCCCACCTACATGACGGCGGTGCACATAATGCGCACGCATGGCGTCCGCTTCCTCGACATCGGCCAGGATGACGAGGGCCTGGATGCCGTCGAACTGGAACGCAAGCTGTTCAACCTTGAGCGGAACGCCGAGCAAATGCCCAAGCTGCTCTTCGACGTGCCCGACTTTCACAATCCCACCGGCGTCACCACCTCGCATGCCCGGCGCAAGAAGATGCTGGACCTGGCGCAGCGCTACAACTTCGTGATCTGCGAGGACGACCCCTACCGCCGCATCCGCTTCGAAGGCGAAGCGGTCCCGTCAATGAAGTCAATGGACACGACCGGGCACGTGATCAGCCTTGGCACCGTCTCGAAGATTCTCGCCCCTGGCCTGCGCGTTGGCTGGGCCATCGGCGATTCGGGCGTGGTTCGCCGCATGGCGATGCAGAAGGCCGACGGCGGGTCGAACGCCTTTGCGCAACGGATCGTCGTGCAGCTGATGCGTTCGAACAAGATGGCGCTGCACATCGACGAGATGATCCGCCACATGTGCATCCACCGCGATGCGATGATCGACGCTCTCGCGGAGCACGTCCCCGAGGCCGCGGTCCGCGCGCCCCAAGGCGGCTATTTCCTCTGGGCGGAACTGCCCGAAGGCACGGATGCCGAACGCCTGGTCGAGCTGGGCATCGAAGAGGGCGTCGAGATATCCTCGGGCCGGCTCAGCTTTCCCATTGACGACCCTGGCCATTTCATCCGCATGGCCTACAGCTTCACCGCTCCGGACAAGATCCGCGACGGCATCGCCCGTCTTGGCGTCGCCTGGAGAAGACTTCAATCACAGGCGAAATCCGCCTGATTCCAAAGGAACATGTCAATGCCCTGTCCGAAGGCAAGCCTTGCACCCTCGTGCGAAATCGACCTCGACGCGACCGGCAAGCGCCACGGTTACGTGCGCATCCAGTTCAGTTCCGACCGCTCCGCCTATGGCTGGCTGCCGCTGCCGATCATGTCGATCAGGAACGGCGACGGTCCCGTCGCCGTGGTGATCGGTGCCAACCATGGCGACGAATACGAAGGCGTGTCGATCACCAACGGTCTCTATCAGGAACTGGAACCCGGAGACGTCGCAGGCCAGATCATCTTCCTTCCCGCAGCCAACGCGCCCGCGTTCTATGCAGGTCGCCGCACCTCGCCGCTCGACTGGACAGGAGAGGCCAATCTCAACCGCTTGTTTCCCGGCAGCCAGTACGGCTCACCGACAGAGATGATCGCATGGTTCATCACCACCCAGATCGTGCCGAGGGGCGACGCGTTCTTTGACCTGCACTCGGCAGGCAAGTCCATCGACCACCACCCCTCGGTCAAGATTCGCCTGATGGGCGACGCGAAGAAGGACGCGTTGCAGATGAAGTTCCTTGAACTCTTTGGCGCACCGCTCGGAATCGTCGGCGACCGGGTGCACGAGACCACGCTGTCGGGAGAGATCCTGCCACTCGACAAGATCTACCTGTCCACCGAACTCGGGGGCGCGGGAAAGATCCGCCCGTGGATCCGCAGCTTCGCTTACAATGGCATGAAGCGCTGCCTGCGCGAGTTGGGCGTTCTGCAGACCGACGAGGTCCTGCCAAAGCCCGAGCACAAAGTGGCATTGAAGGCGATGCAGACCGGCGACCACTACGTCTTTGCCCACAAGGACGGGATGTTCGAGCCCGTGGTGAATCTCGGCGAAAGCGTCGAGGACGGCCAGCTCGCAGGCTACATCTGGGACCTCAAGGAGCCTTGGGAAACGCCGGAAGAGCTGCATTTCAACAAGGGCGGCGTGGTGTTCTGCAAGCGCACTCCGGCACTCTGCGAGATCGGTGACACGCTTTTCTTCACGCTCAGCGACTACGACGGCTGACTTTCCTTGGCGCGCACCTGCAGATCTTTCGGTCCCAGACCGGCTGGAATCGCCTGGTGCACGGCGACGCGGGCGTGGAACGTCGTGGCATCTTTCGCAGTTCTGCCGAAATTCGTGTCGCATGTGAAACTGCTCGCCTGCCGCTGTCCGGCACTGCCAAGCAAAGCGTCACCACTTCGTTCAAGTCTTCGCTTCCCCGGTCCCATGAACGCTCGGCGGCATTTTCGTTCTCACGCCTTTGAAGGCGACGAGTGGCGGAGGAATTGAATCAGGCCGGTCTGAACCGGCGCCTCCTGCGGCAACCAGCTGGATGAAGGAGGCATGCGCCTCCGCAAAAATTCTCCATACACGCCAAAATTCGCCGTGCCGATGTCGATTTCAAGCGGTCGCAGGGATTCAGGGGGCACGAAGAGTGACGGCAAATGCGCATGCTGATTTCATTTGCGGCCCTGCTCCTGTCGGTCCTGTTGCTGCAGCTCGGGTCGGGCGGCCTCGCCCCTCTTGACGCAATCTCGGGAATCCAGCTCGATTTCACGCGTTCCGAGATCGGACTCCTGGGTTCCGCACATTTTTTCGGCTTCTTCGTCGGCTGCATTTGGGCGCCGCGAATCTTGAGCGATGTCGGTCACTCGCGGACCTTCGCGGCCTTCACCGCCGCCGGCACGATCGGCATTCTCAGCCACATGTTGATCGTAGACGCGACAGCCTGGATGGTCATGCGAGTGCTTTCGGGGATCTGCATAGCAGGCTGCTACACGGTTGTGGAAAGCTGGCTTCAGGCGAAGGTCACCAACGCAACAAGAGGTCGGGCCATAGGTGTCTATCGCGTCGTCGACATCAGCGGGTCGCTGGCCGCGCAGTTGATGATCTCGGTTCTCGAACCTGCCAGCTACGTGTCGTACAACATCCTCGCGCTCATTTGCTGCGCCGCGCTTGTGCCTCTCGTCCTGACCCGAATAGAGCAGCCCCTGGTGCCAAAGGCCCGACGCCTACGACCCGGGCTTGCATGGGAACGCTCGCCGCTTGCGGTCGCCGGCGTCGTGTCGGCCGGCCTGACTACCGCTGCCTTCCGAATGGTCGGACCAATCTACGGAGTTGAAGTCGGGCTATCGAATGACGAAATCGCGCTGTTTCTGGCAGCCTTTGTTCTTGGCGGGGCGCTGAGCCAGTATCCGGTGGGTTGGGCGGCCGACCGCTACGACCGACGCATCGTGCTGATCGTGCTTTCGGCGCTGGCGATTCTCTCCTGTGTCGTGATGGTTACGTTTGCGGCAAACGGCACAGGATCGGCATTCGCTGCCGCAGGACTGTTCGGCCTGATCACGTTTCCGATCTATTCGGTTGCCACGGCCCATGCCCACGACTTCGCCAGCCAGGACGAGCGCGTGGATATCTCGGCGGCGTTCATATTCTACTATGCCGTGGGCGCAATCGCTTCGCCATGGCTGGTGGCATCCCTGATCGACAGGCTCGGACCGTCTGCCATGTTCTCATTCGTGTCGCTGGCGCACGTGATCCTGATCGCGTTCAGTCTCATCCGGATGCGAAGCCGCAGTGCAAAGACCCGCACTCGCTACGTCTACGCGCCGAGAACCTCGTTCGTCATCGGGCGGCTCCTGGGACGGATTCGCGAAGGGGGGGACAGATGAGGCCGCCCATGATCCGAGGCAAGCGGCGCCTTTCAGGGACTTCGCGCAAACGCGGCAGGGCCGGATTTCACGCCGTGCGGATCACCTTGGCAAAGGCCTCGTAAATCTCGGAATTTGCTGCTAAAATGTCTCCTGCTACCATGGGATCCGTGTTCGCGACGATGCCGCCCACGAACCCCCCCGCCTCGCGCACGAGCAGGATGCCCGCCGCGACGTCCCAAGGACCAAGGTCTCGTTCCCAAAAACCCTCGTAGCGCCCTGCCGCAACGTATGCCAGTCCGAGCGCCGCAGCTCCGAATTGCCGCACTCCGGCCGTCATTGGCAGGAGCCGCGAAGTTTCCCGAAGCATGACGGGGAGGTGAGCACGGTCAGCAAAGGGCAGGCCGGTCTCAAAGACCGACTCGATCATCCTGTGCCGGTTGCTGACGCGCAGGCGCCGGGAGTTCAGCCAGGTCCCCTGGCCCTTTTCGGCGACGAACATTTCGTCCTTCGCGGGATCGAAGACCACGGCCGCGGTGACCTCGCCCTTGTGTTCCAGCGCGATGGAAATTGCCCAGTGGGGCATGCCGTGCAGGAAATTCGTGGTGCCGTCGAGCGGGTCCACTATCCAATGCCTTGTCGGGTCCTTGCCCGATTCCTCGCCGCGCTCCTCGCCAATCCATCCGTAACTGGGACGGGCGTCCCTGAGGATTTCCCGAATGATGCCTTCTGCGGCAATGTCCGCCCGGCTTACGAAATCGCCCGCGCCCTTCGAGGAGGCCTGGAGGTTCTCAACCTCGCGAAAGTCCTTAGCGAGACTTCTTCCGGCGCTCCGGGCCGCTTTGATCATGACATTGAGATTGGCGGTTCCCTGCATGCGGTGCGTTTAGGCAGATTGAAGAGGCCCATCAACCGGAAAGCGCGAACACGAAAATGAACGGGCACCCGCGAATGTACGTGATCACGTCAATCCGCTCCTTGGCGTGACACGATGTCTGCTCGGCGTTGCCTTCCGTCCCGCTCACTCGGACTGAAATGCCATTCGGTTCGCTCCGCGCGCTCAAGCGAGACCCGGACTGATCCCAAGCCAGTTCAGGGTGCCGACACGTCACTTCGAGAGCCAGTGCCCAAGCGGCGAGGCACTAGGGGTCTCAACCGCCTCGCCAAACTCTCTCGCAAGAAACGGGCGGCCTGCTGCGGAAGAATGCACGGACTCGGACGGATCGGTTCCGTACACTCGCTTCTTCCGTGCGAGAAATATCTTGCCCCATCCCGACCACGTGCCAACCGAAGGTGCGTCGGGGTCCGTCGGAAACCTCTGCTGCCAACGCGCCGGCAGCGACACGCCGCTTCGCTCGATCCGCTCAAGCATCCACACAAGCGGGATGTTCGAGAGCGGCCGAGCCTTGTGGCTGCCTGCCAGCTGACCTCCGATGTCGCTGTGCGAACCGCGAAACCAGACCTGCTCCACGGTCCCCTCGCGGCCCGGTTCGCATTCCCAGAGAATCGGCCGGAAGGCTTCGCGCGTCTCGTCGAGGGCCAATGCATGAAACCCGTGCCTTATATGGTGACCTAGCTGATGATTGTGGAAGGAGTGCCTGACTTCCGACCACTGCCAGACAAAGGGGGCCCGCAATCCCAGGGACTTGACCGTATCGAAGCAGCCGATCATCTCGATCGGCACGTCACGCCTGCAATGCGATTCGGAAAACACTTCACGCGCTTCCCCCCCGTTGTTGATCTGGTAATGGCGAAAGGCCTGCTGCACCAAGCGCTCTATCGCCTCGTCCTGCCGCAGGAGGCCGACCCTGTCGATCACGCCTGCCAGCGACCGGACCGCGAAGGCGCCCCGCGAATAGCCGATCAGGAAAATCCGGTCCCCGGGCCGATATCGGGTGGCGAGCCAGCCATAGGCGCGACGAATCCGCCTGTTGATCCCTCGGCCCTCTATGACATCCAGGGTCTTCGACCAGTCCGACCATTGGGTTCCTGCTTCATAGTAGAGGCTCACCCCGCCTGACCGGGCCACTTCGTCCAGGAGATTGTAAATCAAGCCGACATTCGTCTCTTCGCCCTCAGCCAGCGATGACATGGTTCCGTCGAGCAGGACAACGTGGTCGACCCGTTCCCGCGTGTGCTGATGCACGGATCGCTCGGTCCGGCGGAGGAAGCCGGCAAGATCACGTATCTGAGCTCTCAGACTCATCGAAAGTCCTCGCGTAACGGACCCGGGACCCGCGAGGCAGGTTCAGGGCGATGGCCCAGCCTTGGGCAAGACCCGCTCTCGCGAAATGGCGTGACGACCACTTCTAGCTTGCAACACCTCCTACGTTCAGCGCATGCCAGACCTTCGCGGGCGTGTATGGCATGTCAACCGTCTGCACGCCGCGGCTCGCCAAGGCGTCCGCCACCGCATTGGCCACGGCCCCAAGGGCTCCGACCGTCCCGGCCTCCCCGCAGCCCTTCATGCCCATCGGATTGTAGAGCGAGGGAACAGGTTCCGTGTCGAACCCGATCATCGGCACGTCCGTCGCACGCGGCATGCCATAGTCCATGAACGTGGCAGTCAGCAACTGGCCGTCCTCGTCATACGCAACATGCTCGCAAATTGCCTGGCCGATGCCTTGGGCAACGCCACCATGCACTTGGCCCTCGGCCAGAAGCGGATTGATCATGTTGCCGAGGTCGTCCGTCACTGAATAACGGTCCACGACCACGGTCCCGGTTGCCGGGTCGATCTCGACTTCCGCGACGTGCGCCCCGTTCGGAAAGGACATGTTCTCGACGGACCACCTTTCCTTCACGTCCAGTATGTCGGTCCTGCCGTCGGCCCGGGCCAAATCCGCCACCTCCAGCATCGTGGGCGTTTCATTCGACCCTTCGATCCGGAATCGTTCGTCGTCGAATTCCACGTCGTCGGACTCGAACTTTCCCGAAAGATACTCGCCGAACTTCCGCGTGATCGTGGACACGGCGGCAAGCGTCGCCCCTGTCTGCATCGTCACCGAACGCGAGCCGCCCGTGCCGCCGCCGCTCGGCACCAGATCGCTGTCGCCCTGCACGATCCGAATTGCGTCTGCCGGAATTCCTGTGTGGTCGGCCAGGAAAGTCGCGAAGACCGTCTCGTGTCCCTGTCCGTTCGACTGCGTGCCCACATAGAGGCTGACAGCGCCGCCCTCCTCGAACACGACCCGGGCGTCCTCGGTCTGGTCGCCGAGAATGGATTCGATGTAGTAGCAGAGCCCCTGCCCCCGCAAACGCCCCCTCGCTTCCGACTCCGCACGCCGCGCGGCAAAGCCCGCACAGTCGGAATTCGCCTCAGCGGAGGTCAGGACCCGGTCAAAGTCGCCGACGTCGTAGGTATCGGCGACCGCGGTCTTGTAGGGGAATTTTGCAGGCGAAATGAAGTTCTTCCGTCGCAGTTCATGAGGGTCGACGCCGAGCACGCGGGCGGCGTTGTCGATCGAACGCTCGAGTGCGAGCATTGCCTCCGGCCTTCCTGCGCCGCGGTATGCGTCGACCTGACCGGTGTTGGTGAAGAACCCCTTGCAGTTCAGGGCGATCGTCTGGACATCATAGACGCCCATGGCAACCTTGGCGAACAGTTCAGTCTGGATTTGCTGCGCCTCTCCCGAAAGGTAAGCCCCAAGGTTGCAGGACGTGTTGACCTTGTAGGCCAGGATCCTGAATTCGGAATCGAAGGCGAGCGTAGTGTCGGAGACCAGGTTCCGCCCGGAATTGTCGGCCAGCATCGCCTCGGTGCGTTCCGACATCCAGCGCACCGGCCGACCCAGCGACCTGGCGCAGGCGGCAACCGCAAAATACTCGGGATAACCGAATGCCTTCATGCCGAAGCCGCCGCCTACATCGGGAATGGTGACCCTCACCTGGTCCCTTCCAAGCCCGAAACATGCGATCAGGTCCTCCCTCATGCCCCAGACGCCCTGACCGCTAAAGGAAAAGTGCAGGCGTTCACCGTCCCATTCCGCGAAGCAGCCGCGTGGCTCCATTGAGTTGCAGATGACGCGATTGTCCGCGACCCGCGTTGCCACGACATGCGCAGCCTCGGCAATCGCGCCTGCCACGGCAGCGGCGTCACCAGCCTGCCAGTCAAAGGCGACATTGTCCGGGACCTCTTCATGAATCGCGTCGCCGCCGGGAGCCAGATCCAGCTTGGCTCCAAGTTCCTCCACGTCGGCAAGGACGCTTTCGGCGGCATCCTTCGCCTGCGCAAGCGATTCGGCCACGACAACGGCCACCGGATCGCCCACAAACCGGACCTTGCCTTCCGCCAGGATCGGACGACGCGGTTCGGCCGGAGTCGAGCCGTCGCCGTTCGTGACGACCTTCGTCCCAAGCGAGTAGTTCACGCCCATTGCCGCGAGATCATCGCTGGCCATCGCCAAGGCCACGCCGGGCATCCCGCGTGCCTCCTCAAGATCCACGGCCTCCAGGTGCCCATGTGCCACCTGCGACCTCACGAAGACCGCGTAGAGCGCGTCTTCTGGAACGATGTCATCGACGTACCGGCCCGCCCCTGTCAGAAACCGCCGGTCCTCGAGCCGTCGGACCGGTTGCGACTTGCCAAACTTGTCCATCGAGATTTCCGAATTGTCTCAGCCAAACCCTAGCCTTGTGTCAACCGGAGTCCAGAGGCCCGGTGCCCGCATTCCGCAACGTCGGCCAACGCCCAAGCGGCGAATGTCCGCCGGAGTCAGACGGCGCTGGACATTTCCGCTCGCAGGCGCGCAGACCAGCCAAATTCCGCGTCGGCCTTTTCCTCGCCGCAAGGCGGCGATAAAGGGAGCGCCGAACGGAAGGACCGACGCCATGGACAAGACCTTTGACGCCCGCGAAGCCGAATCCCGCATCTATTCGGCGTGGGAGAATGCGGGTGCTTTCAAGGCGGGGGCCAATGCGCGGCCCGGAGCCGAACCGTTCTGCATCATGATCCCGCCACCCAACGTGACCGGCGTCCTCCACATGGGTCACGCCTTCAACAACACTCTCCAGGACATTCTTGTCCGCTGGCACAGGATGCGGGGCTTCGACACGCTTTGGCAACCCGGGCAGGATCACGCCGGCATAGCCACCCAGATGGTTGTCGAACGCATGCTGGCCGAAACGGGCCAGCCATCAAGGCGTGCAATGGGCCGCGAGGCATTCACCAGAAAGGTCTGGGAATGGAAGGAAGAGTCCGGCGGGACCATCATCGAGCAGCTCAAGCGCCTCGGCGCAAGCTGCGACTGGTCTCGAAACGCCTTCACCATGTCGGGTGCGCCGGATGCGCCGACGAGCGAAGAAGGCAACTTCCATGACGCCGTCATTCGAGTCTTCGTCAAGATGCATGAAGACGGCCTCATCTACCGAGGCAAGCGCCTCGTCAACTGGGATCCGCATTTCGAGACCGCGATCTCCGACCTCGAGGTCGAGAACATCGAGGTCGATGGCCACATGTGGCACTTCAAGTACCCGCTCGCGGGGAGCGCGACCTACGAATACGTCGAGACGGATGAAGACGGGAACGAGACCCTTCGTGAAACCCGCGACTACATCTCGATCGCGACCACACGACCCGAGACCATGCTCGGCGACGGCGCGGTCGCGGTGCACCCTTCGGACGAGCGATATGCGCCCATCGTCGGACAGCTCTGTGAAATCCCGGTCGGCCCGAAGGAGCACCGACGCCTGATCCCGATCATCACGGACACCTACCCGGATCCGGAGTTCGGCTCCGGCGCGGTCAAGATCACGGGCGCCCATGACTTCAACGACTATGCCGTCGCCAGGCGCGGCAACATCCCCATGTACCGCCTGATGGACACCAAGGGGCACATGCGCATCGACGGCGCCCCCTATGCCGAGGCCGCGGCGGTCGCGACCGCCGTCGCCGAGGGCAGGAAGAGCCTGACCGAAGCAGGCGCGGACGCGATCAATCTGGTCCCGGACGACCTGCGCGGGCTTGACCGGTTCGAGGCCCGAGGCAAGGTCGTCGAACAGATCACCGCCGAAGGGCTCGCGGTCATGACCGTTGCGGGCGATCCGCGCCTTGGCAGGCGGCCAACGGCGGAGGACGCGGGCGAAGACTCCCCCGCCCCCCTCGTTGAAGCCAGGAAGATCATGCAGCCGTTCGGCGACCGTTCAAAGGTCGTCATCGAGCCCATGCTGACCGACCAGTGGTTCGTCGACACGGCGAAGATCGTCGACCCTGCCCTGGAAGCGGTGCGCGACGGCACAACGGAAATCCTGCCCGAGCAGCACAAGAAGGTCTATTTCAACTGGCTGACCAGCATCGAGCCGTGGTGCATTTCCCGCCAGCTCTGGTGGGGTCACCAGATCCCGGTCTGGTACGGCCCGAAGCTCAAGGCCGGGAAGCCATGCGCGGATGAACTCGAGGCCTTCTGCGCGGCCGACGAGGTTGGCGCCATTGCGCTTGCCGAAGCGTTCTATCCCGTGGACGTTGCGATCGTGACCGACTCGACGGGATTCGACGAGGCGATCTCAAAGAGCGCGGCAATGGCGGTGACCGGCAACGACTGGACGGCGCCGCTCTACCGTGACCCCGACGTCCTGGACACCTGGTTTTCCTCCGGGCTCTGGCCCATCGGGACGCTTGGCTGGCCAGAGAGGACGCCTGAACTCGACAAGTACTTTCCGACCAGCGTTCTCGTCACGGGCTTTGACATCATTTTCTTCTGGGTCGCCCGCATGATGATGATGCAATACGCGACAGTCGGCGACCGCCCTTTCGACACGGTCTACGTCCATGCTCTCGTGCGCGACGCGGCCGGCAACAAGATGTCGAAATCGCTCGGCAATGTCATCGACCCGATCGAGCTGGTCGACAGGTTCGGCGCCGACGCGGTGCGCTTCACGCTCACCTCCATGGCTGCCATGGGTCGCGACCTCAAGCTTTCGGAGAGCCGCGTCGCCGGCTACCGCAACTTCACGACAAAGCTCTGGAATGCGGCCCGATTCGCGGAACTGAACGGAGTCTTCGCGGTTGAGGAGAGAACCCCGAACGCCACGCAGACCGTCAACAAGTGGATCATTGGCGAGCTTGCCAAGACGCGCATCGCCGTCGACGAGGCGTTGGCCGGATTCCGCTTCAATGATGCCGCGAATGCACTCTACACGTTTGTCTGGGGCACGTTTTGCGACTGGTATGTCGAGTTCTCGAAGCCGCTGTTCGACACCGAACATGCCGAGGAAACGCGGCGCACAATGGCGTGGGTGCTTGATCAGGGCCTGATCCTGCTCCATCCGTTCATGCCTTTCATAACCGAGGAACTCTGGGCGCTCTCGGCCCCGACGCGAGAGAAGATTCTCGTTCATGCGGACTGGCCGACCTGCGGCGATGAACTCGTCGAAGCAGCGGCCGAGACGGAAATCGGATGGGTCATCGACCTCATCGAGAAAGTTCGCTCGGTCCGCGGGGAAATGAACGTTCCGGCCGGAACGAAGACCCCGCTGCTCAGGCTTTCCCTCGATGCGGCAGGCGAGAAGGCCTGGACAAGCAATGAATCCATGATCATGCGCCTGGCGCGCATCGAGGCCCTGACTGACGCAGAAGCGGCGCCCAGGGGCTCCGCCACGATCGCCGCGCTTGGCGGCACTTTCGCGTTGCCGCTGGAGGGGCTGATCGACGTTGCGGCCGAACGGGCACGCCTCGAAAGGGCGGTCGGCAAGCTCGAAAAGGAGTTGGCAGGGCTTCAGGGCCGCCTGGACAACAGGAAGTTCCGCGAGAACGCCGCCGAAGACGTGATCGCCGAGACCGAGGAGACAGCCGCACAGAAGGCCGAGGAGCTTGGCCGGCTCAAGACCGCGCTCGGGCGACTCGATGAACTCGGCTGAAGCCTGCCTCACGATCAAGCAACAGACGCAACATTTCTCGGACAAGGACCGAGAACATTCCGGCGAAGCCAAGGTCTGCAACGAGCATGAAACTTGGTTCGAACACGGCTCGGTCAATCGCCCGGTCTCCGAACACGTCAGGGATCAGGCCCGCATGAACGGGACGGAATCCTTCCGGTCAATGCCAAGGCGCGGCCATGACGGCATCTGCCGCAACATGTCTCTGAAGCACCTGCAACGCGACGTTCACGAATTCGCAGGACGGCCAACTCGCGGAATTCCAGAACCATTGGCCAGGTGAAAGGTCTTGCAACCGGCTTGGTCGGCGAGCGGCTGCGGCATGACGACCTGACTGCCAACACGGCCTGTTCGTTGGGGCCCGGTCATCACAGCCTTGACGGACCCTCTCGGCCGGGATCCAAACCGACCCGGAAAGAGAACGGGCGGCCCGTGCTGCCGGAACCGCCCAAAGCAAACCCCGCCGATGGCGGACGAAATCGCGAATTTCGCGCTGGCCATGCATCCACCGCCTCATGAAAGTCGAGGCCGTTGTCGGCCTGAACCGGTGAGGATTCAGACATGAAAGTGTCGTCCGACGCACGACACGAAGTGGAGCCGGCGGCAGACAGGCGACTTGAACGGATCGAGAAACGGAAGCGCGGTCGGGTGCGCCCGATCATTTTCCCGCGCCCTGAGCCGGCAGCGGCTGCACCCAGGGAACTGGACAATGCCAACAGCGCCTGGCACCGGACGACCCGGAAGTTTCGGGAACAAGAGGAACAGATCGAAGCAATGGCCGAAGGCGTCCGGTTGTTCGCGTCAATGCCCAAAGGCAACCCGGCGCATCCTTGGCACGGATGAACATGGGAACCTTGCTTGCCCTGGCGATGTCTTCTTGCGCGAATCTGGCCAACGCTGAGGACGCAAGTGACCGGTTTCAGCTTGGAAATCGGTGCAAGCCGATCGCTCTTCCCGTCCATGTGGAGTACGAAGCCGGCCCGTTTGGCGAAAGAGCCGAAACCTTGGTGCGGAGCAGGTTGCGTGCGGCGCAAATCCATGATGAAGACGCGGAGCTCATGCGTTTGGGGACCAACGTAGACGCACTGGAAGGCATGGCTGCCATCCTGTCCGTGGACCTCATGTTCCAGAAGGCCCTGCACGACATTTGCGTGACGGGCGGAACAGGTCTCGCAGATACATGGGCAGTGGGCGCACTCGGGTTCACGACTCGTGACGATGCAAGCGCGTCACTGCTTCCGGCACTGTCCGAAGCGACTGGCAAGTTCATTGAAGAGGGTCTGCGTGTCAACGCGGATTCGTGAGAGTGAGAGGAAAGCACATGGGTTGCAGGATCGGCGTGGCAACTGACGTCGCGAGCAGGGTTGCCGTCCTGAAGGCGAACGGCGACGTACCGGGTACGGCGCGACATCGCACGTTGAAGAACCGTCTCACCTATGACGAAGCGAACACCTATGAAGCGTTCGCGCGGAACAGGTGCGGGCCTTCATGCCGCGGACACTCTGGCGGGGGGTTTGCCGCTGGCAGAGTCTGGAGCGTCTACCGCATCGACTGGTGAAGGAAGGGGACATGAAAACGGCGGATGTGGAACGGGAAATTGTCCGCCTTTTCCCGAAACGGGCGGAAGACAAGGGGATCGCGGCACTTGAGCAGCACCATGCTTACACTTGATTTATTCCGCAACGAGCGCAACATCGTCGCCCGCCGCCCGAAAACGGCCCAAGTTGCCGTGAAACGTGCATGGCATGAAGCCGAACACGCAAACGTCCATCAACGCGATGTTCCGACTTGGATTTCGTCTTTTCCCCGCGTCGCGCCACTCATACCCGAATCATCGAAACAAAGCAAGAACAATTTTGATCCGCGTCCGAGAAATGTTGCGCTTGTTGCTTGATCGTGAGGCAGCTTCCATGAGCACTTTCGGGTTGAGAACCCCCACCTCCTGAAATTCAGGTCAGGGATATCCGACAGGCGCAATTCGTGAGAGGCCTTCTTCTTCACAAGAGACTTGTCAAGTGACATCGTTCCGGAGTGGATTCGCCCCGCGAGTCTGACGACAGGACGGGGCGCTTGTGGCTGGATGGCAGAAATCCAGCCAAAGCCTGATTGTGCCTTGATGTGGATTTGGCGCTGGATCTTGTGCTTGCTGCATTGGTACAACAAGGCGTCTCGATTTTGCGGCCGCAGGCTTCGGACGTCGGGAAGGGAACAAGAAATGGCCGATCAGGCCGACAATGTCGAACTGCAGGAGCCGGCGCAAATCACGCTGAAGCCTGGCAGCCATCGGCCAAGCAAGGCGGACATGGAAGAAGAATAAGACATGCCGGGGATGTCACGGGACGAAATCCGGGCGGCGACTTTATGGGCTTTCACCTTCCGCCACGAGAATCCAGGCTGAACGCAGGATGCGAACTTTCGATGCAATCCCCTTCATGAAGGGCCCCGATCACCGCGTTCATGCATGATCCGGCCGGTTGCGGCGGAGATTGCGCTGGGGGCGATGAGCGGACGGTCCGTCAAGGGCCAGCCTCAGGCCTTCATGCGACCGTTTCCCGGATCGTAGGGCGCGTGATCCAGGATTCGGGCGGCGCGTCGCTGGCCCAGCACCTCGACAGCCAGCCCGCTGCGGGCGGACCGGTCGCGAAGGTAGGCCAGCGCCAGGGTCTTTCCGGTGCGATGCCCGAAGGCGGCCGACGTCACGATGCCGACGACCCTGTCGCCCTGCCAGACGCAATGGGCACGGCAGGGGTCCGCCTCGGCGGTCTCCAGGTCCAGAAGCACCATGTCCCAGCGGTCGTCATCCTGCATGCGCTCGGCGAGCGCGTCCCTGCCGATGAATTCATGATCCAGCCTGATCATGCGCCCGGTTCCGGACTCATCCGGCGTGCGCTCGGTGGTGAGGTCCGCGCCCCAGGCGCGATGTCCCTTTTCCAGCCGCATCGCGTTCATCGCGTAGGCTCCGAAAGGAACCAGGCCGTGGGGCCTGCCGACCTCTTCCAGCGAGTCGAACAGGTCAGGCATGTCGGCAGCTCTCGCATGCAGCTCCCAGCCGAGTTCGCCCACGTACGAAACCCTGAGCGCCCGGACCGGGATGCCCGCCACCTCGATCCTGCGCACGGACAGCCAGGGGAAGCCTGCACCAAGGTCGGCGGCGGTCAGTGCCGACAGCACGTCCCGCGACTTCGGACCCATCAGGCCAAGTGCCCCGAGGTCCTCGGTCACGCGGGCGACGGTCACGTCAAAGCCCTCTGCGCGCGCGCGCAGCAAGTCGTCGTCCATCTCTTCCGCCGCAGCGGCGGAGGTCAGGTAGACGTGGTCTTCCGCAAGCACGGACACGGCGAACTCCGCTTGCGTTCCGCCTGCCGGTGTCAGCGCATGCGTGAGCCCGACCCGCCCCGGCCTTGGCGTCCTGTTCGCGCCGATCCCGTCCACGAAGGCGCGGGCGTCGGGGCCGGTCACGTCGAACTTGGAAAGGGCCGACATGTCCGCAAGGCCAGCATGACTGGCAACGTCTCCGCATTCCTGCGCCACGCGGTCGAACCAGTTGGCGCGGCGGAAGCTCGGCACCGCTTCGTCCCCTTGCCTGTTCGAGAACCAGTTGGGCCTCTCCCAGCCATGGGCGGCGCCCATCACCGCGCCCCGCAGGATCATCCGGTCATGGACAGGCGATAGCCGCTTGCCGCGTGCCGCGGCGCGTTCTTCATGCGGATAGTGGACGCCGAACTGCAGGCCGAAGCATTCAACGGCCTTCTCCACGCGGTAGCCACGGTCCGCCCAGCTGCCGAAACGGCGGCAGTCCAAGGCAAGCCCGTCCATTGGCGGGGCTCCGTCGATCATCCAGCGGGCCAGGAACCAGCCCGCGCCGCCGCCCTCCATCACCCCCATCGAGGATCCGGTCAGGAGCCAGGCGTCGGGCAGTCCATGGGCCGGCCCGATCAGCGGGCTGGCGTCCGGCGTGAAGGTGATCGGGCCCCTGACCACGGACCTGACACCGCCGGTCGCCAGGGCCGGGATCCGGTCCATGGCCATCATGATGATGTCCTCGACCCGATCGAGGTCAGGCGGCATCAGGTCGGCGCCGAAGTCCGGCGGGCAGCCGTCGACCGACCAGGCTTCGGCGTCCTTTTCGTAGAGGCCGAGGATCAGGCCGTCACGCTCCTGGCGCACGTACCAGCTTTGCTCCGGGTCGCGGATGATCGGAAGTTCCGGCAGGCCTGACGCGATCCGGTCCGCCACCGCGCCCACCGTGCCGGTCACGAGATACTGGTGCAACACCGGAACCGAAGGGACGTCCAGCCCCATCATGCGGCCGACCTCCCAGCCCCAGGTGCCCGCCGCATTGACCAGATGGCGGGCGTGGATCGTGGCCCTTTCGGTTTCCGCCACCCAACGGCCGCTCTCGCGCCGGACCGAGGTCACCGGGTTGTGACGGAGGATTTCGGCGCCGTTCCGGCGGGCCACCTGCGCCATCGCGCCGGTGGCAAGCGTCGGGTCCACGTGCCCGTCGTCGCGTTCGTGAATCCCGCCCAGGAGCCCCTCGGTTCGCGCAAGCGGGTGCAGCCGTTCCACGTCCTCCGGGCTCAGGAGGCGCAGGTCGTGTCCGTTGAACCGGCTCAGCCCCGCCACATGGGCGAATTCGTCCATCCGGTCCGGATTCGAGGTGATCCGCATCGCCCCCGAGGGATGAAACCCGCAAGTCCCGCCGGTCTCTTCCGGAAGGATGTCCCGGTAGAGCCGCACCGAGGTGGCGCGCAGCTCCTGAACGGTCGGGTCATGCGCGAAGTGCGTGCACAGCCCGGCGGCATGCCAGGTCGAGCCATGGGTCAGGTCGTTCCTTTCCGTCAGCACCACGTCCGACCAGCCCGCCTTGGCGAGATGATACGTCAGCGACACCCCCATGATTCCGCCGCCAACAACCAGGACCTGCGCGTGCTTGACCGTCATGACCTCATCCGTTCGTTCCGCGGGTCAAAGGGAGGGCGCATCAGCGGGATCGCCGGGAAACGCGCGCCGGCCACGTCGATCATGAAGCTGCGCCCGCAGGTTTCGGACAGGGTCTCTCCCCGCGCAATCCCGACAAGCCCAAGCGCATAGGTCCTGCGCGTGCGCGCGCCGCGTGCGCCCGAGGTGGTGATACCAACCACGCGGCCGGCTTCCAGGATAGGCTCGTCATGCAGAATCAGAGGCCTTCCAGGCAGCTCGAAGATCACCGCGCGACGGCGGACGCCTTCGGCCTTCTGCCGTGCCAAGGCCTCCTTGCCGAGGAATTCCGTGTCCCAGGCCACGGCAGATTCAAGCCCGGCCTCCAGCGGGGAGATGTCGGGCCCGAGATCATGCCCCCAATGCCTGAACCCCTTCTCGATCCGGCAGCCGTCCACTGCGAAATGGCCCATGGGCCGGGCGCCGCGCGAACGGAGCGCATCGAACACCGGCTCGCCGTGCTTCGCCGGGACATGCAGCTCCCATCCCAGTTCGCCCACGAAGCTCACCCGCAACGCGCGGCAGGTCACGCCAGCCAGGACGACGTCCCGCGCCGTGAGGAACGGGAAATCCTGCCAGTCGGTGCCGGACAGGGCTGACAGCGTGTCGCGTGATCCTGCCCCCATCACGCCGATCACCACCTCCCGTTCCGTGACGTCGAGGATCGCCACTTCGCGTCCCGCCCCGTGCCGCCTGAGCCAGGCGAAGTCCTTGCGTCGGGTCGCCGCGCCGGACACCATGCGGAAACGGTCGGAGCCAAGCCGCAGGAGCGTCACGTCCGCCTCGATCCCGCCCCGGGAATTCAGCAGCGGCGTGTAGACCGCGCGCCCCGGCACAACGTCAACGTCCGCGGTGGCGAGATGCTGCATGAGTGCCGGCGCATCCGGCCCCGCGACGTCAAACTTCCCGAACGGGGACAGGTCGACGAGAGCGGTGCCATGCTCCATGACCGCAGCCTCGCGATGCACGATCTCCTGCCAGGACTGGTCGCCGATGGAAAGGGGCAGCGACCGCTCGCTGTCGTCCCGCGCGTACCAAAGCCCGCGCTCCCAGCCTGCGGTCAAGCCGAATTCGGCCCCTGCCGCGGCCCACCTGTCATGCAGGGCGGATCTGCGCAGGCCGCGCCCGGCCCCGGGCTGCCTGAACGGCCAGCGAAGGGCGAAGGCGTCGCTAACCGCCTCTTGCATCCGTGTCTCGACATGTTCGGCGGCGGCCGTGAGCGGGTCGGCCCGGGCAACGTCCACGTCCCAAACATCCGCCGGCGCTTCGCCCTCGATCATCCAGTCCGCCAGCACGCGGCCGATCCCTGCGGACGACATGACGCCAACCGAGTTCATGCCGGCCGCGACAAAGAGCCCGTCCACTTCCGGGGACTGGCCGACAAGGGGACGAGTGTCGTGGGTGAAGCTCTCCGGCCCGTTCATGAAGTGCTGGATGCCTGTTTCGGCCAGCGCCGGGACCAGCTGCAGCGCGCCCTCCATGAAGGGCATGAACTGGTCCCAGTCCTCGGGCAGTTCCAGGAACGGACGGTCCCCCTCCGGGCCGAAGGCGTCCCAGCATTTCGCGTTTGCCTCGAAGCCGCCGATCACCAGCCTGCCGGCGTCGCCCTTGACGTAAAGGCCGCGATCCAGATCGCGCAGCACCGGGCAGGGATCGGGCAGTCCCTCCATGGGCTCGGTCACCACGTACATGTGTTCCACCGCCTGCAGCGGCAGGGCCACGCCCGCTGCGCCCGCAAGCTTCCCTGACCAGGCACCTGCACAAAGCGCCACGCGATCCGCCGGCAGCTCCGTCCCGTCCGCCAACGCGACACCCTTGAGCCGGCCGGCTTCGACCAGCAAGCGGTCCGCCTGCATCCCTTCGCGGATGCGGACACCTTTGGCGCGCGCGGCCCTGGCATAGGCCACGCACAGGTCGACCGGGTTCACGCTGGCGTCTTCCCGGACATGCAAGGCTCCCGCCAGCCCGCAGCGCTCGATGCCGGGAAAGCTGACTTCACCTGGCATGACGATGGACGCATTCAGTCCGAGGTGCCTGCCAATGGACGCCATACGGCGCAGCTCGTCCATGCGCGCGGGTTCGCGGGCCAACCAGTAGCCGCCGGTCCGGCGGTAGCCCGTGGACAGGCCGCACTCCTCTTCCAGCCTGGGGAAGAGCGTTCCGGCGTACATCGCCATGCGCGTCATGTTCGGAGTCGCGCGCAGCGGCCCGACGATCCCCGCCGCGTGCCAGCTTGTGCCGGAGGCAAGCTCGTTGCGTTCAAGCAGCTGCACGTCCGTCGCCCCGGCCGACGCCAGATGATAGGCCAGGCTCAGCCCGATCGCGCCGCCCCCGATGATGATGGTTCCCGCCATTGATGGCATGCCCTTCCGCCGCCTGACCATGTTCGCAGTGACATCAGCGTTATCAAGGGCCTTCGAACATCATTAGCGCAACAAGTGACAGGCAGGGCTTGCGCACCTTCGGCTCTGCGCGTTTCATTCGACCTGCGACGCTGTACGGGGAATCAGGGGCGAATGGCGCGCAACGAAGTGGAAATCAACCTGTTCCGGGCGAGGATCCATTGCATGTCTTGAAGGCCGGCACGCATCATGCGCCGGCCATCCGGAACGGATTCCAGGGAGACGCCAGTTGTCACGTCGCTCAGGCCGCAGGTCACGCATGCGGGCAAGGGCCGCCAAGGCGGCGACGTCCGCCCCTTACGTGACGCGCCGGATCGGGCTGGTCAGCCTGATCGACGAAGAGGCCGTTGCCATCATCGAACGCAATGCCGACCGGATCCTGGACGAGACCGGAATGGAGTTTCGCGGTGACCTCGAGACGCTGGAACTGTTTCGGGCGCACGGAGCACGGGTCGACGGCGAACGGGTCCGGTTCGACCCCGGCTGGTGCCGCGACAGGATCAGGACCGCGCCGAGCGTGTTCACTCAGCACGCGCGCAACCCCGCCCGGTCGGTCCGGATCGGCGGGCGGGCACAGGTCTATGCGCCAAGCTTCGGTCCGCCCTTTGTGCATGACATGGAGAAGGGGCGACGCTACGCCACGCTGGAGGACTTTCGAAAGATCACCAAGCTGCACTATCAGCTTGGAGCGGTGAACCATTCCGGCGGCGTGGTGGTGGAACCCGTCGACGTGCCGGTGCCGTTGCGACACCTGCACATGGCGCATGCCCACCTGACCATGAACGACAAGCCCTTCATGGGGGCCGTGACCGCGCCGGCCCGCGCCCGCGACACGATCGAGATGTGCAGGATCGCCATGGGAGCCGATTTTGTTGACGAGAACTGCGTGCTCTATTCCGTGGTCAACACGAATGCGCCCCTGGTGATGGACGAGACCATGCTCGGGGCGCTGAAGGAGTATGCCCTCGCGCGACAGTGCACGGTTGTCTCCCCGTTCGTGCTGGGAGGGGCCATGTCGCCGGTCTCGGTCGCCGCCACCCTGGCGCAGGTCCTGGCCGAGGTAATGGCCTCGGTTGCGCTAATCCAGATCATACGGCCAGGCGCCCCTGCCGCCTTCGGCACCTTCTTTTCGCCGATTTCGCTCAGGACGGGGGCGCCGACGTTCGGCACGCCGGAAGGCACCCAGTTCCAGATGTGCGCCAAGACGCTTGCGGACCGCCTCGGCCTGCCGTTCCATTCGGTCGGGGGGCTCACCGCCTCCAAGGTCCCGGATGCGCAGGCCGGATACGAAAGCCAGGCCCAGCTCATGGGGGCCGCGCTGGCCGGGGTCAATTTCATCATCCATGCAACGGGCTGCCTCGAAGGGCTTCTAGCCACTGGCTACGAGAAGATCGTCATGGACGCAGACCGATGCGCGGCAATGCAGCGCTTCGTGCAGGGCGTGGACTTCTCGGAAGGCGCCCAGGCGATGGAGGCGTTTGCAGAGGTGGAGCCGGGCGGCCATTTCCTTGGCGCGCAGCACACCCGGGACAATTTCGAATCCGCGTTCTGGATGGGCGAGATGTCGGACAACGGGACATACGAGCAATGGGCCGACGAGGGAGCCTTCTGGCAGCACGACCGTGCCAGCGCCCGCGTGGCCGAACTCCTGAACAGCTACCGGCAACCGGCGATGGACATCGCCACTCGCGAGGCGCTTGACGAATTCGTGGCGCGCCGCAGCCATGAGATCGAGGGAGAGACGGAATGAACACCCACACCATCTGGAGTCTGGAAGACACCGTCCGGAGGCGCGACAGCTTCTTTTCCGCAAGCCAGCGCAGGTTCATCCCCTTCAAGGAACCGATGGTCTTCAGAAAGGGGTCGATGCAATACCTGTGGGATGTCGAAGGACGGAAGTACACCGATCTTCTTGGCATGAACGTCTGCATCTCGGTCGGTCACAGCCACCCCAAGGTGGTGGCCGCCGCGATGAAGCAGGCGCAGGAACTGACGCACTGCACCACGATGTTCTATCACCCGGTGCCTGCGCACCTCGCCGAGGAACTGGTCGCGACCATGCCAAACCCGAAGGGTGACATCGCGTGGGTGGTGCATTTCACCAATTCGGGGGCCGAGGCGGTCGACCTCGCCATGACCATGGCCCGCAGCTGCACCGGCAATCTCGACCTGCTGGCCCTGCGGTCGGCCTATCACGGCCCCACGACCGCGGCCCAGTCGATCACCGGCATCAGCGGCTGGCGCCATCCCGGCATGCCTGGCAACGTGACGTTCGTGCCCGACCCGAACCAATATCGCGGCATCTTCGGCGAGAACGCCGGGGCAGGGCCCTATCTTGACGAGATCGACCGCACGATTCAGGCGGCGACAACCGGGCAGGTCGCCGGCATCGTCATCGAAAGCGTGCAGGGCTATGGCGGAATCGTCGAAATGCCGAAAGGCTACATGACGGGCGCGGCGGAGCGCGTTCGGGCCAGGGGCGGCCTGTTGATCGCCGACGAGGTCCAGGCCGGGTTCGGCCGGACCGGCGACCACATGTGGGGGTTCGAGGCCGACGGCGTGATTCCCGACATCGTGGTAATGGCCAAGGGCATCGGCAACGGCTTTCCACTGGGCGCGGTCGTCGCACGCAAGGAGGTCGCCGAGCCGATGGCCGAGAAGTTCATGTTCCACACCTACGGGGCCAACCCGACGTCCTGCGCCGCGGGCCGGGCCGTTCTGCAGGCAATCAAGGAAGACAGGCTGGTCGAGAACGCCCGCGACGTGGGCGCCGCGCTCCTGGAGCGCCTGCAAGCGCTGAAGGGCATGCACCAGGCCATTGGCGACGTTCGCGGCCGCGGATTGATGCTGGCCATCGAACTGGTCAAGGATCGCAAGACCAGGGAACCTGATCCGCAAGCTGCCGCGGCCGTCTTCGAGGCGACGCGCGAAAGCGGGATCATACTGTCGAAATCGGGCCCGCACCAATCCTGCCTTCGCATGGTGCCGCCACTGTGCCTCTCGATGGAAGACGTGGAACAGGTCGCCGAAGGGCTGGACCGCGCGCTTGACATGGCGGCAGGTTGAGGTGGTCGGCGCCTTTTCGTGCTTCTTCGCCAATTGCGCTGCAGCGCAGTGCCGGATGTCCCTGAGCGAAGACGCTGCCCGGACCCGGAAGCCGACCGGCCCGGTCACCGCGCGATGGCCAGGTGCCTGAGCGCTTCCCTTCTCTTGGCGCCGTCTGCCGGATCGAGGGGGAGATCATGGACCGTCTCCCTGCAGAGCGACTTGGCGCTCGGCGGACCCGGTTGCGGATGGCGGTCGAGGGGATCCGGGACTGGCGCGGCCGAACGCCGGAGGATCCGGCTTTGACGCAAACGGGCCTGCATCGCGCATCGGCACCGACACGGTGGCGGATCGCATTTCGAAGTCGAGCAGGAAGATCCGCAGCAACCCACTGATGGGCAGCCTGAAGAACTCGTCGCGCGGCCCGCCGAAGCTGAATTGGAGGCGCAAGACTCCAGCCCCAGCCTTGTCCGCTGGTCTGGCTCGACTTGCGCTCCCGACGGCGGTGGCGACGTGCGCGTGGCTGCCCCGAACGAGTCTTTCGAACCGGGCGACATCCCTCGGCCGAACACCAGATTCCAGACGAAGACGCAAAAGTGCAATCCAGGGCATTACCCGCCTTCGACAGCTTGATTTTCAGACCTGTTTTGTTTCAAGGGCTTGCGGGGCGCGAGAGAATCCTTGTCACTACACGGCGGCAAGGCCGGGCGACTTCCGACAGATCCCGATGAGGTTCAGGCTGATGTCCCGGCATTCTCATCCTCGATGCGGTGCACCGCCTTCGGCAGCCTGACCCCGACGCACCGGGCAATCCTGCCGGCGACGCCGACGGCTGTTCCGGTCCGCCTGTGAGGGCATTTGGCGAACCGCCTGCAACGCAACTGCAGGTCAGTGCGGCAGCCTGCGCGCCTCCCCGGCCTTGACATCCCTGCCCGACCTTCGCGATTCGATGGCCGCGAAGGCCAGGGCGAGCGTGGCCAGGTTTCCGCTTGCGGAGTTGTCCGGAGTGCGCCCGTCCTCGATGGCGCAGAGCAGCTCGCCCATCGCGCCGCGAAACCCGTCATTGAACCAGGTTCCTTCGAGGCGCGGCCTCGCAATGCCGTCGCCAGTGGTCAACGCCACCGACTGCGTGCCGAGATCGGGGCCTTCGGATTCAAGGCTGCCCCTTGTCCCTGCGACATATGTCGTGTCACGTGCGCCATGCGGCGCGGCGCCATCGAAGACCAGGCTCGCCTGCCCTCCCTCCATCCGCACCAGCGCCTGCGCCAGAAGCGGCATCCTGTTTGTCTGGCCGCGAGCCATGGCCGCCGTTGCAAAGACGCTTTCGACTCGCTCGCCTGCGAGGGAGACCACGAAGTCGAACCAATGCACGCCGAAGTCGTAGAGCACGAGATCCCGGACCTCGTCGAACGGCGTCCCCGCCGTCCAGCCGTGGTCCCAGTGAATGCTGGCATGAACGGAGAGTACGTCGCCGATCAGCCCTGCGCGAACAGCTTCGCGCATCCAGGCCATGTGAGGCGACCAGCGCCCGTTCTGATTCACCGCCAGCATGACGCCGTGGTCCTCGGCCACTTTCACCAGGCGCTGCCCTTCATCCAGGTCGGTCACGAAGGGCTTCTGGCTCAGCACGTGTTTGCCGGCTTCAAGCGCGGCCTCGATGATCGGTGTCCTGTGCTCCGGGTGCAGCGTGACGTCGATCACGTCGATGCCGTCATCGGCCACGACCCTTTGCCAGTGGTCCTCCACGGATGCCGAAGGGCAGTATTCGGCCGCCCGCTCCTCGGCCTTGGCGCGCGTCCGGTTCCAGAGCGCGGCAACCTCCCAGCCCGCGGCCCTGTAGGCATCCAAATGGCTGGCCGATATTCCACCGGTCCCGATCATGCCGATGCGGGGCCGGTAGGCTCTCGGCATGGGCGGGCGATACGGCAGGTCCGGCGCCTCGACTTCCGCAAGTGCACGTGACTTCAAGGCATAGGTATCGGTGTCGATCGGCCGGTCGGTCATGGCAGCAACTCAAGCGTCCGCTTTTCGGCTGCGGACTGGACTGCGGTATCAACGATGCGCTGCGCGGTCAGGCACAGGGCAGGATCAAGCGGGCCTTCGACAGGCATGCCCCCGGAAATGCGACGAACCGCGTACTCGATGGCGTTGCGCTCCCCCTCCCTTAGCGGGTCGACTGGAATTTCGTGCGGTTCGGGCCGGTCTCGAGTCTGGACCGTGACATGGCTCGCGTAGTCCGGAGAGGCGATTGTGCCGTCGCTGCCAACGAAGGTGAAGCCGCACACCGGTTGCGGCTGGATTGTCCACGGATCGGTAAACGTTCCCCAGCGGGTCTCCATCCGCGAAAGGCCCGTGGCGTAGCGGCAAACGGCTATGGCGTGCTGGTCGACTTCGATGCCGGGCGTTGCGTCGACAGTGCAAGTCACTTCTAGGGGCGCAGCCCCGCGCATGTACCATGTGCCAAGCGTTGCGCCGTAGCCGAGATAGTCCAGAAGCGACCCGCCGCCGGACGCCTTCTTGTACCACCAGGACGTCGGCTTCTGTCGCTCGACATCTTCCGGGCTGACCTCGACCTTGTCGGCGAGGTGGTAGAGCGGACCGCGATTGCCGTCGTAGAAATGCACCTCCAGCAGCGTGCCGATCCGGCCTTCGTCGATCAGGCGCTTGGCCGTCACATGGCTTTCGACCCACCTCAGCGGCCAGTTGATGATCATTTGGCGGCCAGTGCCGGTCATCGCTCGGATCATTCGGCGTGCGTCGGCCACGGACGCGGCAAAGGGCTTCTCCACAAAGACATGGAGGTCGTGTGGTGCCAGCCGCTCGGTGAACTCTGCGTGTTCCGCTGTCGCCGCGCAAAGTATGGCCATATCATAAGGACCGGACGACATGCAGGCATCGAAATCGGTGAAGACGCGATTCTCGGGTATTCCGAACGCGTCGATTGCAGCCTGCATCCGGGATCGGTCAGGATCGAATATGCCGGCGATTTCGGCATCCGAATGTTCATGCACCATTCGAAGCAGGTCACCCATGTGCATGTGATCAAAGCTGATCCCGACGATGCGAAGCTTGGTCATTCGAACCTCCCGTTTATCGCGTGCCCGCAATCCTGACATGGATCGCGGTGACGGCGAGAATGATGAGACCGAAGAGCGCGGTTCGCGCACCCTCGGGCATCTGCAACAGCGTCAGCATGGTATCGAGAACGCGCAGGATCAGGGCGCCCACAATGGCGCCTGCATAGCTGCCTCGCCCGCCGAAGATCGAGGTGCCGCCAATCACGGCCGCGGCAACGGAGGGCAGCAAGAGCGGGTTGGCGAGACTGAGCGACGTCTGGCGGATCATGCCGAGATACAACAGCCCAGCGATTGCCGCGATCAGGCCGGAAAGCGCATAGAGCGCCAAGTGGACCTGCCATGCCCGGACGCCGGAGAGCTTTGCTGCGTTCTCGTTCGACCCCAGCGCAAAAAGCAGGCGTCCGAACCCCGTGTAGCGCATCAGCCACAGGATGAATGCCGCGAAGGGGACGAACAGGAAGAGGCCGTTCGGCATGCCGGCGGTTCGCCCGGTTCCCAGCGCGACAAGGAAGCCCGGGATCTCGGAACCTGCGTTGATGACGAGCCGCTGGTAGACCTGCAAGCAACCTGTTGCGATCAGGCCGGTGCCGAGCGTCATGATCAACGGATGCACCCGCACGTGCCCGATGCCGATGCCGTTTGCCAGCCCCACGACCAACCCTGAAGCAAGCGCAACAAGAACGGCCGGACCGACACCCCAAAGTGTGCTGAGCGTCGCGCAAACAAAGGCCGATACGGTTGCCACGATGCCGACCGAAAGATCGATCCCGGCCGTCAGCATCGTCAGAACCTGGCAGGCTGCAAGCATCGCCAGCGGAATGGCGAACTTGATCAGGTTTCCGACCCAGAAGGTGGAAATCAGGCCGTCACGGCCCGCCCGAAACGGGGTCACGATGCCGGGCCGCATCACTTCAAGCGCAACGATCATCAGGAGCAGGATGATGAGGAGCGGTATGACCGGATTGTCCCTGAAGAGACGTCCTGTCCGCAGAAGGGGCGGGTCGGTCGCCGACGTGCTCATTGCGATGCCCTTCTTCGGGTGACGGCGGTGCCCAGCATGACAACCGCGACCATGATCGTGCCTTCGATGATGGTGGTGACGTTCGGGTCGACAGCCAGCAATGTCAGGATGGTCCGGATGATCCGGAGGATGAAGACGGCAATGATCGGCCCCAGGAGCCCGCCCTTCCCGCCCCCGAGCACGACGCCGCCCAGTACAACGGCTGCGACGGATGCCAGAAGATAAGGTCCCGGCACCGGCTCGCCGATGCCCGTAAGCGCGGCAAGGCTGAGTCCGCCGAACGCGCAAAACAGCCCGCAGATGGCGTAGGCAGCAACCTTCGTCCACCCCACCGAGACACCTGACCGGAACGCGGCCCGTTCATCGGAACCGACTGCATAGATCGACAGGCCAAGCCTTGCGCGCCGAACCGGCACCCACACCACCGCAACGCAAATCACGGTTACCAGGAGCGCCTTCGGCAGGCCGCCGAAAGGGAAGCTGCCGCGAATCCCGGCCTCCAGCCAGTCTGCGACCGCCCCGCCCGGCGTTTCAAGGATCAGCAAGGCGGCACCTTCCCACGCGAACAGCATGGCGAGCGTCACCACAATGTCGGGCACGCGGGTCAGGACAATCAGCGCACCGTTGATGGCACCCATCAGCAATCCCGCCGCGAGGACGATTAAGAGCGCTGGCACGCCCGCCATACGCTCCATCAGAACTGCCGCGGTAACGGCGCACACCGCCATCATTGAGGCGACCGAAAGGTCTATGCCTCCGACAATGACCACGACCGCCATGCCAGCGGTCGCAAAGGCGAAGGGAAGCGCGGCGCGAGCGACGCTCTCCAGTCCGGACGCGCCGAAGGAAGGCTGAATGATCTTGGTGGCCGCAAGAAGCAGCGCCAGCAGAACCGCGAGGCTCAGAACCCAGACGTGCTTCCTGACTGCGCGCGTCACGACGCCGCGTCCGCCGCCGTCAGGCCGTAGGCCGCGCGCATCAGGGCCTGCTCATCCGCCTCCGCAGCGTCGATGACATCGACAACGCGACCGTTGAAGATCACCACCGCCCTGTCGCAGGCAAGCGCCACTTCCTCAAGCTCGGACGTGTAGTATAGGACGGATGCCCCGCTCTCGGCCAGTTCCCGGACAAGCGGATAGATCTGACGCTTGGTCCGCACGTCGATGCCGCGGGTTGGATCGAACAGCAAGAGCGTCTCGACACCAACCGCAAGCCACCGGCCGATCGTCACCTTCTGCTGGTTCCCGCCGGAAAGCCGCCGCACTTCGCCTTGGGCGCGTATGTCGATCTGCAGCTTGTCGACGGCATGGTTCACACGGTCCTGTTCGCGCCTCGACTTGCGCTGACCCCACGACCCGACACGGGCCGAAAATGGCAGCGCGACATTCTCCGTCAACGAGCGCTGCGGAAAGAGCGCCTCGGCCCGATTGCCAGGCACGAAGGCCACGCCTTTCGCAATCGCGTCCGCCGGATGGTTGAAGCCCGCCTCTTGGCCGTCGATCTCGATGGACCCCCCGGTTGGCCTCGAGAAGCCTGCCAAGACGTTGAACAACTCGTCCTGTCCCTGCCCTTCAAGGGCGACGACGCCCAGCACCTCGCCGGGAAACAGATCGAAGGACACGTCCGCAACTTTCGGCATAGACGCCAGTGCGCTGACGCGCAGTCGCGGACGTGCGGCATCCGCGCGCCTGGCTGCCGCGACCCTGCTACGGCCAAGGTCGATCTTCTGGCCCAGCATCAGTTCTACTGCACGGTCCTCCACGCCAGGCTCGATTTCAAGCTCTCCTACCGTGCGCCCGTCGCGAAGTATCGTCGCGCGGTCACAGAGTTCGGATATTTCCGAGAAGCGATGGGAGACATAGATCACGCCCATCCCGTCATCCGCCTTGGCACGCAACACCTTCAGCACGCGATCGACGAGATTCGTGGGCAGCGCCGCAGTCATTTCGTCCAGCAGCAGAACATCGGGCTCGCTCGCAAGCGCCCGGGCCAGGTCGAGGATGCGGAGCGTCGCCAAGGGCAGGTCTCCGATCATGTCGCTCAGCGAAAGACCTTCCGTCCCCAGTTCAGCCACCCACCTGATGAACGGATCGCCGGGCGTGTCCCCGAGTTTCAGATTGTCCGCCACGTCCAGGTCGGGAATGAGCGAGGGCTCCTGGTAGACCGGCACAAGGCCTGAGCGCCGCGCTTCCGCCGGGCTGCCGACATGTGCCTCGCGTCCACGGATCAGCACCCTGCCGGCATCCGGTTTCAATGCGCCCGTGATGATCTTCACGAACGTGGACTTTCCGGCGCCGTTCGCGCCCATGAGCGCCACGATTTCGCGCTCCGCCACGCGCAACCGCGCATCGGTCAACGCCCTGACAGCACCAAAGCTCTTGGCAACGCCAGAGGCATCAAGAAGACCGGTTTCGTCGTTCATGCCGCTCGAAAGACATGTTCATCCAGACTTTGCCCCCGCCGCATTGCGGCGGAGGCAGCGGATGCCGGGATCAGGCGTCTCCCGGACCCTCGCATGCGATGATCTGCTCCATCGTGTAGTCCGTCCAGCCTGGCACGGTCACCGATACCGGCCATTCCGGATCGAGGTTCGGGTTTTGCGCCGACATGATCGTCGCCCTGCCTGCATCCGTGCCGTTTTCCCAAAGCACTGGGTCGACGAGCACCGTGTTGCTGTCCGGAGCTTCACCATTCAGGATGTCGACAGCCAAGGCAATGCCGGCCCCACCCACCGAACCCGGGTTCGTGACCGCTGCGCCCTTGAGGCCTTCCACCTCCGTGAGGTACTGAACAAAACCGGCATTGTCGGCTCCGACGATCGGCACAAGCTCGGCACCCGATTCAACGAACGCGTCCACGATCACGTTGTCGATGCCGCTGGTCCAGATCCCGTCGAACGGGATGCCGGTGGCCAGGAAATCGAACATTTGTTGCTTGCCCTGATCCTGCTGCCATCCGGTAAAGACCTCGTGCACCACGTTGATGTCCGGAAATTCCGCGAGCGCACGCTTGAAGCCATTGTCGCGATCCGTGTCGGCCGAAACTCCCGCGATCCCGCGCATGTAGACGACATCGCCGGAACCGCCCAGCTGTTCGAACAGCCACCTGGCGCCGAGATAGGCGTATTCCTCCTGGTTGTTCGACAGGATGTATGCGCCCTCTGCGGTCACCGCGGCATCAACCGCCACGACGACGATGTCTTGCGCCATGGCCGCTTCCAGGGCCGAGTTCAGCGCGTCCGGATTCGACGGATTCAACACGATCGCGTCAACGCCCGCTTCGATCAGGTTGTTGATGTCCTCGAGCTGGCCCGCGGAATCGGTGTTCCGATGCGCGACGATCAGATTGGCCACTTCGCCCTCCACCAGGGCCTGCGCACGCATTGCGCAGATCATCTGTTCGCGCCACCCATTGCCCTGAACGGTGTTGGACACACCTATCGTATAGGCATTGTGACCGTCGGCGAGGGCTGCCGAGGCGAGCGTTGCCGCTACCGCAATCGTGGCGGTGCCGTAGATCAGGTTCTTCATTGGTAGTCCTCCTAGTTAGGTTCGCTCATTCATTGACAGGGCCTTTTCGACCTACTTGATGTATGGCTGCAGGACGTCGCGGGCCAGCAAAAAGCCACGCTTCACCTTTTCATCCGATCCTTCGAACAGCCTGTCTTCATGCTCGATGATGATCGGCCCGTCGTATCCGGCACGATAGAGGCCCGAAAAGAAGCCGGGCCAATCGACGTCGCCAAGCCCGCACAGCCGCGGAACCTGCCATCCCATGCCGGCGGACATGGTCCCGTTCTCGTAAAGGCGGTCGCGGTCCACCATCAGGTCCTTGGCATGGACATGCGCCATGCGAGAACCGAACTCCTTGATGAAACGGGTTTGGTCGATGAACTGCCAGATCAGGTGCGAGGGGTCGAAATTCATGCCGACCGACTCGCCCCATTCCTCGAAGATGCGGCGCCAGATACGAGGCGAATAGGCAATGTTGTGCCCGCCCGGCCATTCATCGTAGCTGAAGATCATCGGGCAGTTTTCGAAGCAGAGCCGGATCCCTGCATCCTGTGCGTGCTCAACGACAGGAGCGAGAATCTGCGTCGCGCGCGCCCAGTTTTCGTCGACGTTCAGGGTTCGGTCGCCGCCTATGAACGTGTTGACGACGGGGATTCCCATGACGCCTGCCGCCGTGATCACCTTCTTCAGGTGGCCGATCACCTCGTCGCGGTGTCCCGCGTCAGCATGCAGTGGATTCGGATAGTATCCCAGGCCTGAAATCTCGATCCCGTGCACGGACAGGCCGCCAACGATTTCCGCGCCTCCGTCTGCCGTCATCCCGTTCACGTCGATGTGGCTCGTCCCGGCATAGCGACGTTTCTCGCCGCCCGACGCAGGCCAGCACGCGACTTCAAGAGCGGCGAAACCGTTCTTGCCCGCCCAGGACGCCACGTCGGCCAGGTTGGTGTCTTCAAAGGGTGCGGTCAGCAATCCCAGCTTCATGTCATCACCTTATGCTTCGCCCATTTCCACCCAACGACTCTCCTGCATCGATTTCAGGACCGCGTCGCAGAATTGCATTTCCAGATGCCCGTCCTCGAAGGTCGCCCATGTCGAGTCCGCCTGTCGGCCGCCGTCGGATATGTCGCGATACACCTGCCGGAAAAAGGCGAAAAAGCTGTCCGCAAAACCCTCGACGTGGCCGGGCGGCAGGGTCGCGGCCGCAATCCCCGTGTCGTTCATCAGCGTGAAGTCGCGGTGCAGGACCTCGTTCGCACCATCGCGATGCCCCAGCCACAGGTGATCGGGGGTTTCCGAATGCCACGCCGCCGATCCGAACGACCCCGCGATGTCCCAGACAAGCTCGTTCTTGCGCCCGACATTGATCTGGCTCGTCGACATCACGCCCCTGGCACCGGTGTCATACCGTATCAGGATGGCGGCGGCATCGTCGGTGTCGACCCGCACCTTCTCCGTCTGTCCCGCAGAGGACGAAAACGTCTCCACCGGGCCGCCAGGCTTCTCCCGTTCCGGGATGAAGGTCGCCAGGTCCGCAAGGACATGGACCGGCTTCAGACCGGTAATGAACGTCGTCAGGTCAAGCCAATGCGTCCCGATATCGCCCACCGAGCGCAGCGCCCCGCCCTTGTCCGCCTCGAGCCGCCAGTTCCAGTCGGTCGGTTCGGCAAGCCAGTCCTGATGGTAGTGTCCCGTCACGAACCGGATATCGCCCAATTCGCCATTTGCCACCAAACGATGGGCATGCTGGTTCAGCGGATAGAAGCGGATGTTGTAGCAAACCGCCGCAACGCAACGACTTGACCGAGCGATCTCAACCAGTTCTGCAGATTGCGCCGCCGAAACCGCCAGAGGCTTTTCGCAGATCACGTGCTTGCCGGCCTGCAAGAGCGCCTTAACCTGAGGAAAATGTGCATTGTTCGGGGAAGTGACATGCACGACCGAAGCGCTGCCGTCGGCAACGAGCTCGTCGAGGTCAGCATAGGCGCGGCCCACGCCGAGTTCTGCCGCCCGGGCGGTCCCGCGACCCGCGCTGCTTCCGAGCACGCCTCGAACATCCAGGCCCAATCGCCGAACGGCGGCCAGATGCACGCTGCCAATGAATCCCGTGCCAATGATCGCGACGCCGATCGTCATTCAGCCATCTCCAAGCGCCCGATGATGACGACTTTCGCGCCAGCATCGTGAAAGGCGCGCGCAATTGCTGCGCCGAAGCCGCCCCGGCTCGCCCCGATCACCGAAACGTCGCTTCCGGCGGAATTGCAGGTGGCGGCACTTCGCATCCCATCCCCTTCCGCCGTCAAGCCTCTCAGCGTCGTGGCTGCTGCGCAAGCGGGTTTTTGTGGCACCAAGTTGCCCATAGGCAGGTCGTGAGGCAGAATTCGGCACGTCCAGCCGGAGCGGGGCAACAAAGGGCGGGGACGCATGCAGTGATCGCAAGGAACGCATTCCGGTCGTGCTGCCCGCCATCCACAAGGTTCGCGTCCGTCGTGATCCCGGCTGCGTTGGCAAGCCCGACAATCCACGGGCCGGCGCACGCTCCGCGTCACTTATGCTTGTGGCGGCGGACGCATCGGCCGGGCATTCGACCAGCGTCTTCAAGCGAGTCTCGCCAGGCAAGCGCTCCAAGATGCGCTTCAGACCAGCGACATTCATGTCCGCCAACGACAGGGGCTCTGAACTCGACGCGGCGACGTCGAATGCCCTCGTGCAGCCAGTCCCGCTTGCCGCCCCGATGACGACAACGGACGGTCTTTCAAGGCTCGCCTTCATGTCAACCGACCCTTGGGAATGTTCTCGCGAAGGATAACGCACTCGAGCCCCGATGATCGCTCCAAACTGACGGGTGCCATGCGCGACACCTGGAACGCCGCCCTTTCGGACCGCGACCGAATGATCGCCATAGAAATCGCGGGCGAGAGGTAGCAGCATCCACCGCAAAGGACGGCGGCCGGCCATGAGGTCGATCGCCGCCACTCGGCAATCCCGCGCGAACCTGGATAGCCTGGCTGGATGAATGTCCTCCCCAAGCTCCGACGGCAGTGCAAGCACCCCGGACGTACTCCAGCTGGCCCAGAATGCCGTCCTGGCCGGAGACGCTTTTTGCCTGCGGCCACCCGCGCAGCCATGCCAGAGGTGACTGGCCAAGCGCGGGATCGTTCTGCAGAAGGTTCCCCAAGGTCGCCCGCAGTGTCTCGCCGAGACTGTCGCTGACAGCCTGGGCCGCCAATCGGCGGGCGCGTCCGGCGATTCCGATGCGCTCCAGCGTCGCCACGGGCGGAAGCACGAACCGCGATGCCTTCATGTCATGCGTCGACCGGATCATGATGCCGCGTCCGTCGTCGGCCTAATGGGATCGAAGCTGCAAACGCCCCAAGCGTACAGTGTCGCTTGACACTTAACAACCTTGTCTGGTAGCTTCGGCCATGAAGATCCGGAACGTGATACATAGGGGGCTGCGCCGGTTCATCGAGGAGGACAACCCTGCAGCGCTGCCGTCTGCCGCCGTTCCGAAGGCTGCGTCGCATGTTGTCGTTCCTCCAGGACATGCAGCGCGAGGAAGAGCTGCGGACGTTTCTGGGCTGGAATGCGCACCGGCTCTCGGGCGACCGCAAGGGTGTCTGGAGCCTGACGGTGACGAGAAACTGGCGGCTGACATTCAGGATTGACCGGGTCGGCAGCGAGATCGTCGACCTCGACTACGAGGACTATCATTAGGAGACAGCAATGGACACGGCACAGGGCATTCGGATGAAGAACCCGGCGCACCCGGGCGGGTTCGTGAAGAGCGAGATCGTCGAGGCAATGGGCCTGACCGTGACCCGGGCCGCGACGGCGCTGGGGGTCACGCGCCCGGCGCTGTCCGCGCTGCTCAACGAACGGGCGAGCCTCTCGCCCGAAATGGCGCTGAGGATCGAGAAGGTCTTCGGGGTCTCGATGGACACGCTGTTGCGGATGCAAACCAGTTACGACATCGCCCGGACCCGCAGGCGCGAAAGTGAATTTGACCTGGAGCCGATGGCAAGGCGGGTCGCCTGAGCCACATCCCAGGGGTCCGGGATCATCGCGTCCGGCAATGCTGCACTACGCCCGGGCGGCACGCATCAAGAGGCATGGCCCGTTCCAGATGACCTGCGGCCTCAACTTCGAGGCTGTCCACGGAGACCGCGACAGGGACTTCATCCACATCCATCACCCTCTCGCACAGGCGCAAGGCGAGGGGAAATCTGTCCTGGAACGGATCTCCTTTCCGTCTGCCCGAACTGCCGCTGCATGCTCGACCCCAAAGGAAAGCACTTCACGTCGATGGGCTTGGGAGACATGATGCCTAAGGCGCCCTGCTCGTGCGCCCCCTACGCCTTGAAGATTCTCAACGTCACGGGACCGGATTTCGGCCCGAGCCAGGCGTCATCGCATATAGCGGCGTCGATGCGATCCTCCACCAGCCAGGATCGCGTACTTTTCGTGAGGTCGTGCATCACGATGCGGGGCCGATCCTGTCGGTTTTCCAAGGCCTCGACGATTCCTTTCCGGCCAGCGCCCACGCAATGCACCGCAAGCAGATCCGGCGCGGTTCGAAGCTTGGCACTGTCTTCACCGGTTTCGATCGTCGGCAGGATTTCAAGTCCCGGATGATGCTCGCCCATGAAGGTGACGAAGCCGGCCTCGCGCTCCTGATGGCCATGAAACGCTCGGCTGCCGCAAAACACCGCCACCGCGCCTTCATGCCGACCGCCCAGCATGCCGACAATCTGGCCAGCCGTTCGGCCGGCAATCCGGTTGTCGATGCCGACATAGGAGGACCGCGGCGTCGACAGCACGTCAGACGCCAGCGTCACGACGCGCACGCCGGATTCGCAGAGTCGCCGGATTGCATCCCTTGTGCGCGGATGATCAGTCGTGATGGCTCCGACGCCTTCGGTGTTGAGGGCGACGCGATCCAACGCGGCGACAAAGGAATCCGGCCCGATGCCGTCAAGCCAGAGCATGTTGCAGCTCTTCACCAGCGGCTGCGTCTGTGCGCAGAGCTGAATGCTCTCTGCCACATCGCGCATGAAGGCGTTCCGGGAATGCGGAATCAGGAATTCCAGCCGTGCGGCACGGGACGGCAGCGGCACCATGCCTTCCAGCGGCAGATAGCCAAGCTCGCGTGCGGCGCGCATGACACGATGCCGGTTCGGCGCGCTCACGCCGGCGCGGCCATTGAGCGCACGGTCCACCGTAGCTGGCGAAACGCCAGCCCATTCCGCGATGTCCGAAATCGTTGCGCGGCCCATGCGACCGGGTCCCCTCCCAAATCCTGTGCCGGCCGTACGAAGGTCTCCGAAAACTCCGGAGTTGTCCTGCACCGCATACATCAGATTCCATCAATGTGTCGGCAGGTTCGGAGCAGGACCGGCATGTTTCAGCGCATCAGGAACTTGATGACGGAGCCATGATTGCACGCGACACAATGCGCTTCCTTGGGCACATTCGGCAAGATCGCGGCAAGATATGGTGCAAGATATGGCATATTGTGGCGAATGGCATCTTGAGGCAAGCTGCAGGTCTGGCGGGCCATTGCGTCCATGATGGAATCTGATGGTCTCGCCGCTTGTGGCTTGGTGGCCGAATCGCAATCCTGCCATGAGCAACCGGCGACCAGAGGTGCCGAGGGCACCCATCCAGATCAGGGGAAGAATGGCGAACACGGCATCACTGCGGGACCACGATCAATTTGCCCGGGACTATTCGCTGACTGGCCCGACCTCGAAACACGCCATCGAAGCGGGTCTTGCCGCGGCAGAGTGGTATCACAGCGAGCTTTCGCGCAGCACCATGAAGACCCTGATGAAACGCCGGAACGGGCCCGCGATCCGCGACACGCTGGCCTGGGTCGCACTGCATGTCGTCTTCGCGACCGGCGGGATCTACTTCTGGGGCAGTTGGTTCGCGCTGCCCTTCTGGCTTGCCTACGGGGTGATCTACGGCTCGGCCTGCGACAGCCGTTGGCACGAGTGCGGTCATGGCACCGCCTTCCGGACCCGCTGGATGAACGACGTGGTCTATCACGTTGCGTCCTTCCAGATCATGCGGAACCCAGTGAACTGGCGCTGGAGTCATGCCCGCCACCATACCGATACAATCATTGTCGGGCGTGACCCGGAAATCGTGTGGATGCATCCGATCAACCTGACCTTGAAGGCGCTTGCCTATTTCGGCATCTGGGACACTTGGAGTTCGTTTCTGGTCCTGGCGCGGAACGCCTTTGGCGAGCTTTCGCCAGACGAAAAGGACTACATCCCGGAAAGCGAGCGGCCCAATGCGGTGTTCTGGGCGCGCGTTCACATGTGCATCTACGCCCTCGTTGCAGCCATCTCCTTCGGGATGGTGGCTGGCGGGACGGGATGGATGTCCGCTGTCCCGCTTCTCTTGATTGGCGGCCCGCGGATCTACGGGTGCTGGCATTTCGTGATGACCGGGCTTTTGCAGCACGGCGGGCTGGCCGAGGACGTGATCGACCACCGGCTCAATTCGCGCACGCTCTACCTCAATCCGGTATCGCGCTGGCTTTACTGGAACATGAACTATCACATCGAGCATCACATGTTCCCGATGGTTCCCTACCATGCGCTGCCTGCGCTGCACGAAGCGATCAAGGATGACCTTCCGCCGCCGAACACTTCGCTTTGGGACGCCTATCGCGAGATGATGACTGCCGTGATGCGGCAACGTCGCGAACCCGGCTACTACCTGCGAAAGGAGCTGCCACCCACTGCCCGACCTTACAGGGAAGACCTGCACCAGGCCGTGACATTTCGGGACGCAACAGGATGACGGGGCCGTTCCAGCGAGTCGGGAGCCGCCGTGGCCCGGCCAGGCGCGTGCGCGGCCGAGGCAATCGAGGGCGAAGACCTGATCCGCCGGGGTCGCGGCGACCGGACATTTGCACGGCGGGCTTCAGGCCGTCGCGATCACGAGCGCCGCGCACTTCGAGAGCGACTTGATCTTCCTTGACGAAACGATGAACAACCTCGCCGCCTCCAAAGTCCTTGGGGTCTTCCGCCTTGTTCGCGAGGTCCGGGAACCTGGTGAGGCCTGCGCTTTCATCACGCACGGCGGTCGCCGCGGATTTCAGGCTTTTGACCGAGTGCTCGTCATGCGGCGCGTCGAAGTCCTGGCTGATGCCCGAAGCCCGAGATCTTCCGGCATTTCGGACGCGGAAGACATCATCACCAGCGAAGTGCTGCCGGAATGACGAAGATATTGGCGGAAGGCATAGAGCTGTCCTTCGACCGTGGGACCGGCCTCATCGAGCGCTTCGCCGTTACTGACAACCGCGTCGAAGTCGCGCCGCTTCATCGTGCGCCGTGGGTCGGCACCGGCGAGGCTCTGCCGCCCGATACCGCGCCGCACGTGGCTGCGCTGGGCGGCGACTTCTTCTGCGCCCCGTTTGCCGGCCGCGAAGGCGACTCACCGCTACATGGCTGGCCCGCAAATTCCGCCTGGATCATTGAAAGAAAGGAAGGCCGGGCGCTGCGTGCCGCCTTGCCAAGGCAGGTCTATGGCGCCGGGCTGGTCAAGGACCTGATCCTGCGCGATGGCCATCCCTTCGTCTACCAAAGTCACACGTTCACGGGCGGCAACGGGCACGTTCCTGTCGCCAATCACGCCAATCTTTCCCTGCCTAGCGGCGGGATCATCCGGACATCGCCCAAAGCACACTGGGAGACTCCGAAAGACCCTCAGGAGAGCGATCCGGCAAGAGGCAGATCGGCCCTGAAATACCCAGCGAAATGCAATTCGCCAATGGCGTTTCCTGGTCTCACGGGCGATGTTGACCTGACCATGTTTCCTTGGAACTCGCGGCACGAGGATTTCGTGATCGGTATCGAAGAAGGCGGACTCGAGCTAGGTTGGACGGCCGTGTCTCGCCCAGCAAGCGGCGACCTGTTTCTCTCTCTCCGAAACCCGCGGCAACTGCCTATGACGATGCTATGGCATTCCAATGGCGGCCGCGACTACCCGCCGTGGAACGGTCGACATTTCGGCTGCCTGAGCGTCGAGGAGGGCGCGGCATCGCACATGCTGGGACTCTCTGATGAATCGGCGTTGTGCGGCCCTGGCGGGCTGTCACTCGAGGCGGACGGCAGCGTGTACGTCCGGCACGTCATAGGCGCCATTCGCTGGCCAACAGGCGAACCGGTTGCAGACATTCGCCTGAGCGATGCGTCGCTGCTGATCCGAGGTGAAGCTGGCGCCAGGCGCAGCCTGCCGATCGACCGCGCGTTCCTGGCGCCTTGAGGCGACCTGGCCGGGATGGATCGACGCAAGACGTGCAGGCTGTCGCTCAGCGCCGGCTCTGCAGCAATCCCCTGCACAACCGGTCCAACTCCGACGTACGGGAGGGCGCCGCGTAGTCAGGGTCGGACTCTGCTGCGAGAGATCTGCCCTTCCTGCATGCAAGCTCCTGAACTGAATGAACATTCGGGTTCAGGCCGTCCACTGCTGCACTTGAGGAAAGCTCGGATCTGGCAACGCAAGGGAGATCGCAAGACTGACCATGTCCCCCTGTCGCGCAGAACGGTGAGCGCGGCTTCCGTGCCCGCTGGACGGGCGCCACCGTCTCGGCAACCCGTCGAAGACTGGCGCGACTGCCTGCCCTGCGACCGAAGCCGCACGGCTGCCGGCCTGTCCCGGATCGCGGTCTCGCGGCAGTTCCGGATCGAACGTCCAGGAGCGTGCCCTGGTCCGGAGACTTTGCCCGTGGACCACGCTCGGCTGCGACTTCGACTTCCACCGACCAAGTCCCCTGAATTCCGGTTGCCAACAACCGGTCCGCATCTCGCCGCCCTGGAGCGTCTTGCCGAGCCCGGCAGAGACGACCTTCTCGTTCAGCCACCCAGCGTCACGGGGTTCGGTCAATGCGGGCACGCGTCCCTGCGATTCCTGCCATTGGTCACAATCATGCGGGTTTCGGATCGCGCAACTGCAGCGCACTGCAATCGTCTTGGCCTCGGCTTTCGATCATTGCCCGATTTCACTCGGAACCGCCCCGCCTTCGCAATCCGTGGGTTCGGGATCGATTGGCCTGGGCTGCTTCCTTGCGATCCGGAACTCCTGGACCATGATCGATTCCGTCTTTGCGATTCCTTGTCGCCTGGCCCAGTTCTCGACCGCCCGGCGTGTCGTTCGCGCGTCGTCGCCACGCAACCCTTCCTCGCGAAGCACGATTCGTTGGCCTGGCTTCGTCCCAATCACGACCTCGTGCCAGCGGCGCAATCGCATGCGCAGCGGAGGTGCATGCGACGGCCCTTGCAGGCCTCGCGCGCCGATCCAGCTCACGTAGCGAAATCGTGTATCCGGTTCGACGTCCCGCCATTGCTTGATCGCGTCCTCCGAGAGCCGCCAACTGTTGTCGGCGCGGACCATCGCAACCTGCCGATGCACGTCCTGGAGCGGAAGCCGACGCTCCACCCAGGTTGCTTCCCCGATCCAGGCAACCATCGTGGAGAACCGCCCCGTACCGATCGCGCCTGGCACACGGGGCTCGTCATAGTCGTGTGCACCACGCACCCAGATGCCGTTCTCGCCAAATCCATCGGGCACCGGGTGCTCTCGCCCGTCCTCGCCCGGCTCGATCCCGGCAACGAAGATCTCTCCGACGGATCCTCGCCCGGCGTCTTCGATCCAGAATGATTCGTCATCAAGAATCTCGTCCAGTTCCGCCATTCCCTCGTAGATCCGGTAGACGTTTCCCCTGCACTTCAACGCCCGAAGGACAAGCACGGGACCCTTCTCGCCGGGCTTCGCGTTTCCTGCCGACAGATCCTTGCGACTGCCGACCGTCCATTTGTATCGTTCCTGTTCGAGAACATGCATCGCTTGACGGATGCGTGGTCCTGCAGTCCAGACACTGCGGCCGCGCACCGTCCGCCGGACCGTCGCCTCCTCCATGCGGATCCCTGCCGTACCTAGAGTGAACCGCGTTCCGGACAAGGACGCGCCGATGCCCTTGACGCTGCGTGCGCCCAGGATGGTGGCGACAGTCTCGCTCGAAAGTTCCGTGCCCTCTTGCGCGAGCCGGACCAGCAATGGCAATCCGGCCCAATGCCGCGCCAGTTCGTCGTAGGGCAATCCGCTCATCAAGGCCTCCTGCGTTCAATCGTCATTGGAATTCACCGGGCCACTTGCGCCGCGACGCCTAGCTTCGCGTCTAACCCTTCATGCGCCTAAAGGCGAGCAGGTTGGTCGGAATTGTATCCGCCTGCAGGGCGCCTCGCCATTGCTCCGAACCCAGGTACGCCTGATCCGTGGCTTCGGCAAGATCGAGCGCTTCGCGCCGCGTGAAGCGAGTTGCGTGATCACGGTCCGTTTCTTGGTGAGCTTCGGGCAGCATGACGAAGACCGACGCGGCACCGGCCGCCGACGGAACCGAGCAAGTGGTCTTGGAGCGGCGCCTTTCGCCATCCCATGTTGCGCTCGGCGCATTGGGTCACGGACATGCACGGTCGCTGCCGACAGTCGGCAAGTGCCAGCGAATGGTCGCATGCAAAGTGCTCAAGTCAGGCTGGAAATTCTTTCCGACCATCAAAGACAGGAAACGAGACGCGAAGGTCCTGCAACCGCCGTGCCCGCACACGCTTCCCACTTGCGGAAACGCGTCCCGCAACTTAACTTCTCTCCATGACGGACGCGCCACTCATCGACCCGTTTGAGCGCGCAATCACGTATCTGCGCGTTTCGGTCACTGACCGCTGCGATTTCCGGTGCGTGTATTGCATGTCGGAACACATGACCTTTCTGCCGAAGCGGGATCTGCTGACGCTGGAAGAACTGGACCGGATGTGCTCGGCATTCATTCGACTGGGCGTTAGGAAACTCAGGATCACTGGCGGCGAGCCGCTCGTGAGGCGCGACATTCTCACTTTTTTCCGCGCCATGACCAGGCACCTGGAGCAAGGCGCCCTCAAGGAACTGACGGTCACGACAAATGGCAGCCAGCTCGCGCGGTTTGCCGATGACCTGGTTGATGCCGGGGTCCGGCGCGTGAACGTCTCGCTCGACACGCTGGAAGAAGAGAAATTCGCCCGTGTTACGCGCTGGGGCCGCCTGCCTCAGGTGCTGAACGGCATCGATGCCGCGCAGGGTGCCGGGCTGCGCGTGAAGATCAACACGGTGGCGCTCAAGGGGTTCAACGAAGACGAGCTCTTTCGACTTACGGAGTGGTGTGCGTCGCGCGACATGGACCTGACCTTCATTGAGGTCATGCCAATGGGTGACCTCGGCGGCGAGGACAGAGTTGGTCAGTACTGGAGCCTGAAAGATCTGCGCAGCCGTCTTGAAGAACAGTACAGGCTCGTCGACCTCACCCACCGGACGGGCGGGCCGGCACGTTATGTACGTCTTGAGGAGACTGGCCAGCAAGTCGGATTCATCACGCCCTTGACGCACAACTTCTGCGAGTCGTGCAACCGGGTGCGGCTGACTTGCACCGGCGAACTCTACATGTGCCTCGGGCAGGAGGACATGGCCGACCTCCGTGCACCGCTGCGGGCCTCGGAAGCCGACGGGCTGCTGGAGAACGCAATTCGGGAAGCCATCGGCCGCAAGCCCAAGGGCCATGACTTCGACTATTCGCGACAGCGCGCAGACGGCCAGGTCAGCCGCCACATGAGCCACACGGGCGGCTGAGCGATCAAGAAAGCCTGTCGGCTCGATGGCAGGCACCCATTGTCACTCTGAGTGTTCGGCAATGCGTACGAGCCGGAAAGTGCGTGCACTCCAAGAACGGCAACGCAGGCCGAGACCCGCCGGGACGAGCGTCCAAATTGGTTCGGCGGACCCCGAAGCGGTAACCGGGGCGCGCCCGGCGAGTCATCCAGCCCTTCGCCAAGGCGTTGCCGGACGGAAGCTGGAACCCTGACGCAAGATCAACTGCCAAGGCGAACATCGCTGCGGATTCGGTCGGCCCCGGGGGCGCCTTCCTCGCGACCGGCTTCAAATTGCGAACGCGCGACATGTCGTTCCAAATGCTGCCTGGCGTTTCCAAGTTTCCGGACATCGTTCTCGTCTCGGCACGCAATGGCGCGGCAAGAGCCCGTACCGCAAGTCAGTCGATGCCGTGGACGAAACACGCCTCGCCGCTTGATGCAGGCCGGTCTCGTAGACCTCCGCAAGCTCGCGGATGTCAAAGAAGCGCAGGCAACGCCTGGACCGGACGACGACACCCGGTCCAGTTTGCGGCAATGTCCGGCGAGGTCGCCCTACAAGTGGTAGATCTCGCCAAACTTTGCGTCGAGATAGTCGAGAAGCGGGGCTTCCGAGGGCGCTTCCCCGATCGCACGCTCCATGAGGTCGCGAGGCCTGAACAAGCCGCCAAAGCGGTGGATGCGCTCGCCGAGCCAGCGACGGGCGGGTTCAGTAACACCCTCTGCCAATGCGTCACCCAGTCCGGACACCTCCCGCACCATGGCGGCATGAAGGCAGCCTGCATAGACATTGCCCAACGTGTAGGTCGGGAAATAGCCCATGAGACCCTCGGACCAGTGCACGTCCTGCAGTATGCCGTTGGACGGCCTGTCAACGCTGACGCCAAAGTCCGCTCGGAATCTCTCGTTCCACGCGTCACTTGCGTCATCGGCTTCGAGCCGCCCGTCGACCAGGTCGCGCTCCAGGTCGAAGCGGAGCAGCACGTGGAGATTGTAGTCGACCTCGTCCGCCTCGGTCCGGATGAAACCGGACGAAAACCTGTTGACCGTTGCGAAGAACGCATCCTCGTCCCCGATGCCGAAATCCCCGAACACGTCCCGCATCTTCCGGAAGAGCCAGCCGGTGAATTCCCTGCTGCGGCCGATCTGGTTCTCGTAGATCCGGCTCTGGCTTTCGTGCACGCCCGTCGACACGCCATCGCCAAGGGGCGTCAGGAGATAGGCCCTGTCGATGCCCTGCTCGTAGCAGGCATGGCCGACTTCGTGAATCGTCGAGTAGATGCAATTGAACGGATCCTTCGCATCCGTCCGCGTCGTTATCCGCACGTCAAGGCCGGACCCGGACGAGAATGGATGCACTGCCTTGTCAATGCGACCACGCGACCTGTCATAACCGAACACCTCCACCAGCTCGGCCGACAGCCGGAGTTGGCCGGACTCGCCGAATTCGTGATCGAGTTCCGGAACATTTCGCTCCGACCCCATGATGCGGTCGCGCAAGTTCACGAGGCGCGGGCGGAGCGCGCCGAACATCCTGTCAAGCTCGGCCTCGGTCATCTCGGGCTCGAACTCGTCGAGCAGCGCGTCATAGGGATTGCCGCCTTCGGCGAGCGCCGCCGCCTTTTCGCGCACCAGCGCCAGGACCTCGCCAAGCTTCGGCGCGAACAGGCCGAAGTCGTCCGTTCGCCGCGCCTCCGCCCAAACGCGCCGCGAAATCGATCCGGTTCGCGCAAGCGCCGCTGAAAGCTCTTCGGGAACACGCAGGTTGCGTTCGTAGTTGCGGCGAATCATCTCGATCTGCCGACCTTGCACTTCGTCCGCCGGACGCACCGCCTCGAGCCAGTCTCCGACGCGGGCATCGGTCCGCCGTCGATGCAGGACGCCTTCGAGGGCGGCGACTTCCTCCGCTCTCTGCTCGCCCGCACCGGACGGCATGACGGTCTCCTGGTCCCAGGACAGCCGTCCCATGACCTGGCCCAGCGCTTCGGTCTCGCGCTGAAACGCCATCAACTCGTCATACGCGCTCACGCCGCATCCCTCACCGATTGATCAAGCGGATAGCTCGCCAGGAACCGCGCCCGAAGGATCATGAAGAAGAGCAGCACCGCGCCAAGCTGGTGCAGGATCGAAAGTCCCGGCGGAGCAACGTAGAGCACAGTCAAGATTCCAAGCAGCAACTGAAGGACCAGAATTGCGAGAACCGCCGTGAACGCCCCTCGAGTCGCCCTGTTGCCCGATCTTCGGGCACGCAGCCAGAAGGCGATGCCAAGCGCCAGGAGCAGATAGCCCGCGATTCTGTGCATGAACTGCACCAGCCCGGCATTCTCCATGAAGTTCCGCCACGCGGGCTCCAGGTCAAAGGCGGCGGGCGGGAAAAACTGCCCCGCCATGCCCGGCCAGTCATTGAACGTGCGGCCCGCGTCGATCCCCGCCACGAGCGCCCCGAGCAGAATCTGCAGGAACGCAAGGTGCATGAGGCCCGTGGCCGACGACAGCAGCCGCGCGTCCCGCACCCGCCGCGCTTGCAGCAGTCCGACCTCGCTCCGGCCGAGCAGCATCACTTGCCACGCAATGATGCCGAGAATCACGAAGGCCAGTCCGAGATGCAACGCGAGCCTGTAGGAAGAGACGTCCAGTTCGTCGCCCGAAAGACCTGACGAAACCATCCACCACCCGATCACGCCCTGAACGCCGCCAAGTGCACCGGGCAGCAGCAAGCGCCCTGTCCAGCCGGCAGGAATGCGGCGCGCGGCGAGAAAGAACAGGAAACCGGCAGCCCAGACGAGGCCCGTGATGCGGCCAAGCTGCCGATGCCACCACTCCCACCAGTAGATGGTCTTGAATTCGGCAAGTGTCATGCCTTCGTTCTGGAGCTGGTACTCGGGAATCTGCCGGTACTTGTCGAACTCCGCTTCCCACGCCTCGACGCCGATCGGGGGCAGGGCGCCGGCGACGGGCCGCCATTCAGTGATCGAAAGCCCGCTATCGGTAAGTCGCGTCAGCCCGCCAACGACGATCATCAAAACAACCAGTATGCCGAGCGCGGACAGCCAAAGGCGAATGGCTCCCCGGGCATCCTTCCTGGCACCGTCAATGACGCCGCCTGCGGGCATGACGACCCGCTCCGCGCCTTCGTCGACTTCCTCGAATATGCTGCGTTTCGTGTTCATCTCCGGCCCCTTGCCTCGAGCAATACGTAATTCGGCGTCCGCGGACCGTCCAGTCAGTCGTCGTGCTGTTTCCAGCGAACCATCTGGCGCAGGATTCCGTGAAGAACCTGCACGTCCGCCGAAGTGAGCGGCATGCGCGACCAAAGGTTCCTGAGCATCTGCTTCATCCCGGCAGCCTTTTCCGGCGGGAAAAAGAAGCCGGCATCCTGGAGACGGTCCTCGTAGTGGCATGCCAGGTGTTCCACTTCCGCAAGCGATGCCGGCAAGGCCTCCATGGGCTTGTGCGCACGACGTGGCGCGCTCCCTGATGCGCGTCGCCATTCGTACGCCGTCAGCAGCACGCACTGCGCAAGGTTGAGGGAAGGAAATTGCGGATTCACGGGCACCGAAATGATCGCATTTGCCCGTGCGACATCGTCGTTCCGGAGGCCTGCCCGCTCCGGCCCGAACAACACGGCCACGTCCTGCCCTCCCGCAACCTTGGCTGCCGCATCCTCCATGGCGGCCTGGGGCGTAAGGACGTCCTTCTTCAGTTCCCGGCTGCGCGCAGTGGTCGCGAGCACGAAGGTCGCGCTTGAGACCGCTTCGGAAGTTGACCCGACCACCCGCGCCTCGTCGAGAAGCCGTCCCGCGCCGCTTGCCATGGCCGCCGCCCTGGGGTTAGGCCAGCCGTCCCTTGGCGCGACGATCACCATGCGGTCCAAACCGAAGTTCCACATCGCGCGCGCGGCGGCGCCGATGTTCTCGCCCATCTGCGGCTCTACAAGGACAAAGAGGGGTTGGCTCACGGATGCGCAAATAGGACGCCTCCGGGGCGGGCACAAGTCTGCTGCGAGGAGCGGCTGCCAATCGGCGAGGGCCGCGTTTCGCGCACATGGCCGGTCTCGGCCAAGGCAGTCAGCGAGAAAGAAGCGCCGGCCTTCCCACGCATGTGGCAAACGGCTATAGCCTCTGGCGCAAGGCCCGGGAGACGGCGGATGGCGGGTTCGGACAGGCCACAGGTATATTTGCTGACTCCACCGGAGTTTGATCTTTCGACGTTTCGGGATCAGCTGTCCGCCGTTCTGGATGCACACGAGATCGCCTGCCTGCGCCTTTCTATGGCGACCCAAGACGAGGTCCGGCTGTCGCGCGCTGCCGACGCTTTGCGCGAGGCGGCACATGCCCGCGACGTGGCGGTGGTGATCGAATCGCATCTCGTCTTCGCCCGGGACCATGGGCTTGACGGCGTGCACCTCGTCGACGGGTCACGATCGGTCAGGATGGCACGCGGAGCGCTTGGCAAGGACGCCATCGTCGGAGCCTTTTGCCGCACCTCCCGCCACGACGGAATGAACGCGGCCGAGGCCGGCGCCAACTACGTTGCCTTTGGGCCCGTCGGCGCGTCGGCCCTCGGCGATGGCACATTGGCGGAACCCGAACTGTTTGCCTGGTGGTCCCAGATGATCGAGCTGCCTGTCGTGGCGGAAGGCAATCTCGACATCAGCCTTGCTGCGAGCCTCGGCCCGGTCGCTGACTTCATCGGAATTGGCGAGGAAATCTGGCGGCAGGACGATCCTGCCAAAGCCCTAGCCGGATTCGTCCGCGCTCTCGGCTGAACCTTGCGGATGGGTCGACCGCACCCGCGCCTCCGCCTCCGCCGCGAGCGTCTTTCGTCCAGCGAAGTCCGCGACGAGCAGCGGTTCGTGCCATGTCACCTCGACCTGTCCTTGGCGTCGCGTCCCGAGCGTCTGGACGACATGAGGGCCGAATTCCATGCTGCCCCACCAGCCGTAATAGCGTGGGTCCTTTCCTTCCGGCGCGCAATAGACGACCGTGACGGGCTGGACCCAGAGTTCCGGCAGGCGATCCGAGAAGAGAGCGGCAAAAAGCGTTGACTTGAAAGGCAGGACGCGCCGGCCATCACTTGACGTGCCCTCGGGAAAGAACAGGATCCTGTGCCCGTCTGCCAGGCGCTCTTCGAAGACCGTCTTCTGGTTCCCGGCCTCCCGTCGTTCCCGCTGGACAAAGACGGTTCCCGTGCCGCGCGCCAACCATCCAATGCCGGGCCATCTTGCCACTTCGGACTTCGCGACAAAGTAGAGCGGTCCCGCGGCGTTGAGCGTGAATATGTCAAGCCACGAACTGTGATTCGACACAATCACGCCCGGACGGTTCACCGGGGCGCCATTGATCTCCAGGCGAATTCCGAGAACACGAAAGGCGTTGCGGCAGACAAAGACCACGATCTGCGGCGTCCAAGGCCGCTGGCGGCCGAACAGCGGGCGTTCGACCAGCCTGACCAACAGCAGGATTCCGAAACAGCCGAACACCAGAGTCCCCAAGACCGTCCCCCTGAAGGCGACGAGCAACCAGCCGAGAAAGCCGGGCCTGTGCACTTCAGGTTCAACATCGGAACGCCAGGTCGGGTCGCTCATGCTCCGTAGCCCTTCGAGTAGCGAACGCGGGCTGCGGGTTTCATCAGGTCGATGTCGATCACCAGGCAAACGTCTGTCGTGTTGAACTTCTGGTCCACGAAGGCGCCGTCCCCGACAAATCCGCCGAGCTTCAGGTAGGACTTGATCAATGCCGGCGTGGCACGCATAGCAGCAACCCGGTCGATCCCTTCCGGCGCGAGCAAGTCCATTGGCTGATAGACTTCTTCACGTGCGCGCACCCTGAGCTGGGGCGGCGCCAGATAGGAATGATGCAGATGCGACAACGGCTCCGCAAGCGCGTCAATGTCCTTGCCATGGAAGCTCGCGACGCCAAAGAGAATCTCGATGTCCCGTTCGCGCACGTAGTCGGCCAAGCCAGTCCAGAGCAGGTGCAGCGCGATGCCGCCCCGATACCCTTGGCGCACGCATGAACGGCCAAGTTCGAGGAGCTTCCGGCCGCTTTCGACGAGCACGGAGATGTCGTACTCGTCCTCGGAATAGAACCTGTCCCGACGGCCTCCCGGCAGCAGGCGGTAGACACCAATTACGTGATCGAGGGTCGAGCGGTTCCGGTTGCCGTCGACAAGGATCAGGTGATCGAAATCCGGATCGAAATGGTCCCGTTCGAACCGGCCGTCATGATCGGTCATGTCGCCATCTCCACCCAGTTCCTGGATGAACACCTCGTAACGCAGGCGCTCGGCCGCCAGGCGGTCCTCCTCCGTCGTGGCCAGGCCAAGCGTGAGGTGATCGGCATCAAGATCCATGGACCGCCTGGCGTCTCGAACCGCCGGCTGCCCGCGCCGAAGGAAGCCCCGGAAGCGTGCAAGGCCTGGCTGGCGCAAGGAAAAAGCCTGGCGCAGGAGAACTCATGGACGCAAAGTTGGCCATCATTCCGGGTGAAGAACCGGGACCAGCTCGACCCTGCCGCTGTCGATGACGACCTTTCCCTCATTGGGGAAGTTCACGGTGACGCGCCCGTCGATGCTGGACTGCACCTGGCCGGTCCCCCAGTCCGGGCGCTGGGGGTGGCGGACGAGGTTGCCCGGGGTCAGCAGGAACGAAATGTCTGTCATTGCGTGTCGGGCTTTCGGCGTGCTCCGCCTCTCCGTATCGGACCGGCACGATACCATAGTACGATGCGGAAACAAGGAATGCCGGCGACCGGAATCATGCTCGCCTTGGCTGCGCACTTGCACAGGTTCCCGGCCAGCTTGAACTCTCTGACTGCCAGCAGTCACTGGTTCGCCGCCCTCACGATGATCCAGGTCGGGCAAGCGGCGAAATGCAGCCGACAATGCGGGTCCCGTCCGGTGGCCCGGCACTGCACGAGCCCGTGAAGCAGGGAAGTCAGCTCCTGACCGCGCCCTCTGCAGTCACAAGATACTTGAAGCTGGTAAGCTGGCTGGCGCCGACCGGACCGCGCGCATGGAGCTTTCCGGTGGCAATGCCGATCTCGGCTCCCATTCCGAATTCGCCTCCGTCCGCAAACTGGGTCGACGCGTTCCGCATCAGGATCGCGCTGTCGAGGTTCCGGAAGAACCTGTCCGCGGCATCGTCATCCGCCGTGATGATGCAATCGGTGTGCGAAGAGCCATGGGTGCGGATGTGCTCGATTGCACGGTCAATCGAGTCGACGACCTTCACGGCCATCTTCATGTCCAGGTACTCGCGTCCCCAGTCCTCGTCTGTTGCGGGCACGACGCCTTCCGCTGATTGTGCAGCCTCGTCTCCCCTGACCTCGACACCGGCTTCCAGAAGAACCTTGATCACGGGCTGTCCAATCTCGATGAAGGCATCCTTGTGAATCAGGAGGCACTCGGCCGCACCGCAGATTCCGGTACGACGGGTCTTGGCATTCAGCACGACGCGAAGGGCGGTTTCCTTGTCGGCTGCTGCATCGACATAGACATGCACGATCCCTTCAAGGTGGGCAAAGACCGGAACCCGGGCCTCCTGCTGCACGACGCTCACGAGGCCCTTGCCGCCCCTCGGCACGATGACATCGACATGATCCGTCATGCGCAGCAATTCGGACACGGCGGAGCGGTCACGGGTCGGAACGCGCTGCACGGCGTCCCTGGGCAGGCCTGCCGCATCGAGGCCGTCCAGGAGGCAAGCATGAATGGCGCCGGCAGAGTGGAAGCTTTCGGAGCCGCTGCGCAGGATCACGGCGTTTCCGGACTTCAGGCAAAGCGAAGCCGCGTCCGACGTGACGTTAGGCCTGCTCTCGTATATGACGCCGACAACACCGAGCGGCGTCCTGACGCGCCTGACATGCAGCCCGTTCGGCCTGTCCCACTCGTCCATTACCTCGCCCACCGGATCGGGCTGGGCAGCCACGTCGTGCAGGCTGTCACAAATGCCCTTGATGCGGTCCTCATCGAGCAGAAGCCGGTCCATCATGGCCGCTGATAGGCCCTTTTCGCGGCCGTAGGCGATGTCTTCCGCATTTGCGACGATGATCTCCTCACGACGCTTCCAGATGGCCTCGGCGGCGCTTTCGATGGCGACCCGCTTCGCCTCGGACGACGCAACCGCAAGTTCCATGGCGGCAACCCGTGCACGTCGGCCAATGTCCGTCATGACTTCCTGGACATCCGCAAGGTCTTTCATTGCTTGCTCCTTTCCGGCACCGGCGATCGATACACGTCCCCGATGCAATTGTCCAATCAGCGCTCAGATTGCCATGTCGTCGCGGTGGACAAGTGCCGCGCGCCCCGGATAGCCCAGGATCGCCTCGATGCGGCCGGACCGTTCGCCCTTGATCCTGTCTGCTTCGTCCGACGTGTATCGGGTCAGGCCCACTCCCAGTCGCGATCCGTCCGGTCCCAAGATCACGACTGGCTCGCCCCTTCCAAAGATGCCTGACACGCCGGTCACGCCCGCCGGCAAGAGGGACTTTCCGCCAAGAAGCGCGGGCACGGCACCGGCGTCGACGTGGAACTCGCCCTTGGGCTTCATCGCCGCAATCCATCGCTTTCGTGCCGCTTGTGGGTCGGTCTCCGCTGCGAACCAGGTCGCTGACGCACCATTAGCGAGCGATTTCAATGGGTTGAGAACCGACCCTCTCGTGATCGCCATGGCTGCCCCACCGGCTGCGGCAGTCTTGGCGGCGAGAATCTTGGTCTTCATGCCTCCTTTCGCGAGCCCGGTTCCTGCATCGCCAGCCATCGCTTCGATCTCTGGCGTGATGCTGTCAACGAAGTCGATGCGCCGAGCGTACGCGTCGGTTTTGGGATTGCCGGAGTAGAGCCCGTCCACGTCCGAAAGGAGCACCAGGACATCCGCCCCCACCGTGACCGCTATCTGGGCGGCGAGGCGGTCGTTGTCACCGAACCGGATCTCATCCGTGGCAACGGTGTCGTTCTCGTTCACGATTGGCACGGCACCGAAGCCCAGGAGTTGCTCAAGCGTAGCCCGGCTGTTCAGGTAGCGCCGCCTGTCGGCGCTGTCCTCGAGCGTGACGAGCACCTGCGCCGTCGAGATTCCGTACGGCGCAAGCACCTCTTCGTAAGCGCGTGCAAGGCGAATCTGCCCGACCGCCGCGGCCGCCTGACTCTTTTCCAGCGGCAGCGTTCCGTCAGGAAGGCCAAGGGCCGCTCGTCCGAGCGCAATCGCCCCGGAGGAGACGAGCGCGACGTCCTTGCCTTCCTTCTTCAACCAGGCAACGTCCTCGGCAAGAGAGTTGAGCCACGACACGCGCAGCATTCCGTCCTCGACCAGAAGGGCCGAGCCGACCTTGACGACGACACGTCTTGATTCGCTCAGGGGTGCCATGCCGCCAGCTCCTCGGTCCCGTCTCGCGCGACCCGTCTGCCCACGTCGATGCGGCGCTTGAGCGCACGAAGCACATCCTGCACCCCTTCGCCACTCACGCCGGAAACCTGCATGACTGGTCCGGCAACAGCTTCCAGTTCCCTTTGCCGCGCATCTCGATCGGTTTCCGTCAGCGCATCGACCTTGTTGAGCGCGGTGATTCGGGGCTTCGCGGCCAGTCCTCCCCCGTACGCCTCGAGCTCGCGGACTACGGTTCTCCAGTCGCATGCAACGTCTTCGGCGGTGCCATCCACCAGGTGCAGCAACACTGCGCATCTCTCGACGTGACCAAGAAACCTGTCGCCGATTCCGCGTCCCTCGTGGGCGCCCTCTATAAGGCCGGGAATGTCGCCGAGGACAAATCCGTCGTCGTCCGTTGCGACCACGCCGAGGCTGGGATGAAGCGTGGTAAAGGGGTATTCGGCTATCTTGGGACGGGCATTGGAGGTTGCCGCGAGGAAGGTCGACTTGCCCGCATTTGGAAGCCCGAGAAGCCCGGCATCGGCAATGAGCTTCAGCCTGAGCCAGATCGCTCGCTCGACGCCGTCCTGGCCGGGGAGGGCCCGGCGCGGAGCCTGGTTGACCGAGCTCTTGAAATGCACGTTGCCGAAGCCGCCATTGCCGCCCCTGGCCAGGCACGCGCGCTGGCCGACGGCAGTCAGGTCCGCCAGGATCGTTTGCTTGTCCTCGTCCAGGATCTCGGTGCCGACGGGCACGTGAAGGGCGACATCGACGCCGTTCCTTCCTGTCCGCTGCCGCCCCATGCCGTGCTGGCCGTTCTGGGCACGGAAATGCTGCTGGTAGCGAAAGTCGATGAGCGTGTTGAGCCCGTCAACCGCCTCGACCCAGACATCACCGCCATTTCCGCCATCGCCGCCGTCCGGACCGCCGAACTCGACGTATTTCTCGCGACGGAAGCTCACGCATCCGGCACCTCCGGAGCCAGACCGGATCGTCACGCGTGCGAGATCAAGGAACTTCATTTCAAGTCCCTCTGGCGCTTCGCCCAGCGGGAAGAGCCAACCTGTGCCGCATTACCCAAGTCGTCTCAGGTAGGTCCAGGTCGGAACGGTCGTGCCACGCGCCACGGAATACGTCTCGGCATCGCCAAGATACTGGAAACCCGTGTTGCGCAACACCCTGTCCGATGCCGGGTTGTCCTGGAACACGCTGGCGAACATTGTCTTGTCGTTGTGAGGATTGGCGTCAATCAGGGCCTGCAACGCTTCCGTCGCAAGGCCGGTGTTCCAGAACACGGGGCCGATCCAGTACGAGACTTCCGACTGCTCGCGATCCATCTGCTCAAGACTGATGAGGCCCAGCACCGCACCAAGGCCGACCAGCTTGCCGTCCAACGCCCAGACATCCTCGGTCCTTTCATCTGCCAGGGCGCGCTGCACGAACGCCTCTGCGCCCCCGGGCGGCTGCGGGTGCGGAATGTTGCGCGTCATTCTTGCCACGCGGGCATCGGCCCCGAACAGTTCCAGCAGCGCCGCGTCCGAACGGCGCAGCGGACGCAGGATCAGTCGCTCTGTCTGGATCACGGGCTGGCTGCTTACCGTTTCGAGTCTCACTGGGCGCTCCTCCCTGGTCTCGGGCAGATCGTCCGCGACCCGTAGAACGATCAGCCTCTAGTCAAATGGGTCTGCAAAGGCATTGGCGCAACCGGCATTCCAAAAAACGAAGGGGTCGGTGCACGCGCCGACCCCTGAACGCCTTGCGGACGTCGTCGGCTATTCCGCCGGACCTGCCTTTGGATGCACTGAAATGAAGGTACGCCCCTTGAGGCCCTTTTGAAACGCCACGTTGCCCGCGACGGTCGCAAAGATCGTGTGGTCACGTCCCATGCCGACACCCTCGCCCGGCCACCACCTGGTGCCGCGCTGGCGCACGATGATGTTTCCGGGAATGACGGCCTCTCCGCCGAACTTCTTCACGCCGAGCCGGCGCCCGGCCGAGTCCCGGCCATTTCGGCTGGAACCGCCAGCCTTCTTGTGTGCCATTCCGCTTACTCCTCTCCGGACGTCAGGGCCTTGGCCTGGTCAACCCAGCCATCGCGCTCGATTCGGCCCTTGAGGGCCAGCTCTTCGTTGATCTTGGCGACTTCATCGGCACTCCAGGCAGCGATCTGTGCATAGGTCGTGATGCCAGCCGCGTTCAGCTTCTTCTCGAGGGCTGGGCCTACGCCAGCGAGTTTCTTGAGGTCGTCCTTCTGGGTCGCCGCCACGGAAGCGTCCCTTCCCTTGGCCTTCGGGACTGCCTCGGCCTCAGGTTCGGGTTTCGTCGCAGCCTGCTTCTTGCCTGCCTGATCCTTGGACTTCCTGGCGGGCTTCGTCGGCTTCGCCGCGACGGCCGCGGCGGACCTGGCGCCAACTGCGGGCTTGACGCCCGACTGTCCGGCTCCTGTCTCGAGGATGTTCGTCACGCGCACGAGCGTCAGCTGCTGGCGATGCCCCTTGGTCCGCTTCGAGGAACTCTTGCGGCGGCGGCGGACAAAGTTGATGACCTTCTCGCCCTTGATCTGATCCACGACCTCGGCCTGCACGGCAGCCCCGTCGACCAAGGGCGTGCCGACGCTTGTGCCAACCATCAGGACTTCGTTGAATTGAATCACGTCACCGGCGCCGGCAGCGAGTTTCTCCACGCGGAGCATGTCACCGGCCTTGACCCGGTATTGCTTGCCGCCGGTTTTGAGAACCGCGAACATCTGCATTCCTTCCATCTTCCCGCGTTCTTTGGCCCCGGTCGCTCCGGCGTTGTCGGCATCTGCCGCCTCGAACTGCGCGCCCGATGAGGGCGTCATTCAATCGTCAATGGCGGGCATCGCCCGCCAGAGGCCCGGCTTATCGTCGGCGACGCGCCGCAAGTCAAGCCCCCCGTTCGAAATGCCCTTGGCAATCGCCGTTGAAAAAGCTTGCACCTGCAGACGATCTGGCTGCTGCGGGCGATGAACGTGCCAGCGAATCCAGCTTTCCTGACGAGGCGGCGCCGCGCTTCGTGCAGCAACGTGGAACCTTGGCAACCGCGTCCTGGTCCTTCGGGCTTCGATCGCTTCAGCAACTCCTGCGGCCCGCTTGCACGCAGGTCACCGGAAGGTGCGAGTCCCGAATCTGCCGGACCGACATTGGAGACTATGCCATTGGAGACCATGCTGGCGGCACCAGCAGACCTGCTGCGCCGATTCTCGGCGTCGTGCCAAGTCGCTGAAACACGTGTCGGCATTCCCCGAAGCAGGCTACGCTGAAGGCCGGCAGTCCGGTGCCTCTGAAGCGGCCACCAGGCCCCGAGCCGCCCGCGTCGGAGGAACATCTCCGGACCCGTTGCCATCGCCCGCTCGCCCTGGACCCCGGGGAGCGGACCTGTCGAGCAATGCGGCGCGGCAGAATTCAAGGCATTGGCCACCATCCATCCCGGCGCCCGGCTCTCCGAATTCAGGCAGTCACCGGATCGGATCGATGCCCGTGCCCGACGCACCTCGGATGTCTCATCCCGATCACGCGCCATCCGCAAGCGGTTGCACTGACGCCGGTCCGGACCCGACACTCCGAACGACCGGAATCGAACCTTGCGATCGCCGGGCATTCGTCAGTGCCAAGCCCGAAGACCCTTGGTCACGGGAATGATGGAGGCGTCAGGTTTCTCTATTGGCGGATTGCGCCTCCGTTGAAATCGCCGGGAGAGGGCGCGCTGGAATCCGAATCCGTGTCGATCTTCATGAGCAGCGGGGGGAGCAGGAAGAAGTCGGCGAAGAGTGCCAGGGCGATGACGAGCGCGGTGAGCTTGCCCATCCCCGCGTTTAGCTCGAAGCTTGACAGGCTGACCACGACGAATCCGGCCACGAGCACGAGAGAGGTCGTGAGCAGGGCCCGGCCCACGGTGCGGAACGCGACACGCACCGCATCGGTGGGCGCGCATCCAAGCTCGCGTCGGGCACGCCGATACTTGCTGAGAAAGTGCACCGTGTCGTCGACCACGATGCCAAGCGTCATGGCGGACACCATCGAAAGCGAAACCCCCACCTCCCCGACCGTCAACCCCCATATGCCAAAACCCAGCGCGCCTGGAACAAGGTTCGGAACGAGACTGGCGAGCCCGAGCCGCAGCGATCTGAGGGCAAACACGAGGACGAGGGAGATTCCGGCGAGCGCGATCGTGGTCCCCATGAGCATCGCAACGATGTTGCGTCGACCGAGATGGGCGAACATCAGGGTGCCGCCGGCGCTGTCGGGACGCACGATGTTCGGTGCGTGGTCCGCCAGCCACTGCAGGGCACGCCGATCGAGCGCGATCACCTCGTTCGAAGACAGCGTCCGCGTCGCAACCGTCATTCGGGTGGCCGACCTGTCCACGGCGACCTGGTTGTCGAGATCAAGGCCAAAGGGAAGCGACAACTCGTAGAGCAACAAGTATTGCGCGGCCAGCTCCCGGCTTGCAGGCAGCCGGTATTCAGCCGGGTCATCGCCGTGCATGCTCCTGTTGAGCCGGCGGAAGGTGTCCGTGATGACGTTGACGTGGACAGTTTCGGGCTGTGCCCGGTACCACTCGGCGAACGCCGCGACCTCCGACAGGTAGGAAGGGTCGCTGATGCCTCCCGGTTCACCCGAAGGAAGCGAGTACTCCATGGTATAAAGGCCCGTGAGGTTCTCGACAGTGAACTCCGCGTCACGGCGAAACTCGACGCTCTCGTCGAAATAGTGGAGGAAGACGTCATTCAGCTCGTTGCGGGGTACCGAGGCGACGAGTGCCACGGTAATCGCTCCGAACCCCCACCCGAGCAAGCGACGTCTGCGGATCACGAACTCGCCAAGCGCTGCCATCGCGGCATCGCGGCGATCTTCTGATTCGCGGACCCGAATCGGCACCATCGAAAGCAGTGCCGGCAGCAGGGTCACAGACAGAAGAAACGCCGCGACGACCCCGAACGCGACGAAGGTGCCCAGGTGACGGAGCGGCGGCACTTCGGAGGCGTTCATGCTCAGGAAGCCGAGCGTGGTGGTCAGGCATGCGAGGAACACCGGTTGAAGATTGACCCGCATGGACTCGGCGATGGCGTTCCGCTTGAGCGCGTCATCTCCTGGCAGCGGAAGCGTTCCGGAGGCATCCCTTTGCATGGAATGGACAAGGCTCGAGAAGATGTGAACGCAGCTTGCGATCGCGACCGTGAGTACGACGACAGGCGCGATGGCGGACGGCGCCGTCATCGGCAGCCCCACCCAACCGCCGAGTCCCACCGAGACCATCACGGAGAGCGCGACCACGAGCATGATCGCAAGCGTCCCGCCCAACCCCCCGGTCAGGAACAGCAACGCAAGCATCATTGCCGCGAAGCTCGCAGGAACCAGCGTCTTGAGATCCCTCAGCGAGACCTGCATGAACGCCTGGTTGAAGATGACGAGGCCGGTCACGCGCACGTCTATGCCAGGGAACCGCTCGCGAACCTCGGCCGCGAGCCCGTATGATACCTCGGCTGCCAGGGCACCTTCGCGCATCTGGTCCTCGCCCGGCAGCGCCACGGTGACGTTGATGCCGCTGGCCCTGCCGTCGTGCGAGATCAGGCGCCCCGCCAGGAGCGGTTCCGTCAGCGCGGTCGCGCGAACCCGGGCTCGCTCCGCGGCATCGCCCAAAGCGCCGCCGTCCACGAGGTCGCGAACCACAATGTCGTCTTCGTCAGCCATGCTGTGCTGGAAGTTGGTCAGCGAGTCGACGCGGGTGGCAAACGGAATCTGCCAAGCACGATCGGTGAGCCAGAGGGTGGCATCAAGCGCGAGCGCCGATGTGGCGTCGCCGTCTTCGGGCGCGACGGCGAAGAAGACGTTGCTGGTCTCGCCATACGTGCTTTCCATCGCTTCGGCCGCGACAAGCTGGGGATTGTCCTTGGAGAAGTAGATCCGGTCGTCAGCAGAGAATTCGAGAAACGCCGTGCCGCTCGCCGCGACTCCGGACAGCACGAAGGCGGCGGCGATGATCACGCGCCGTCGCTCGACGGCCCAGCCGCCAAGCCGCGACTCCAGTCTCCGCACCGCTTGCGCGATCAGCTTTCCGGTCGGGCGGCTCACTCCCTGCCCCCAGACCGAGCCTTGGTGGCCAGAGCCGCCGTGCAGCGTGCGGTTCTCGAACGGACCGGGGCGTCGGCCCACCGGTCAATCCGGCCCGTGCAATGTCCCGTGAACCTTGGCGACCGCTTCTCGCTGGCCGTCACCAGGGACGAGCAGCGTGACGGGCGCATCGACGATGCACGCTCCAGCACCGCCGAGGCCTCTGGCGGTCGCTCCTTCCATCGTGTTCCCCTTTCAAGCTGAGCGCGCCCTGACCATTGCGCGAGACAGGGCGATGCTTCTCGACATGTCGGGGTGCCGCACGATGCCGCGCATCCCGTACAGTACAAGCGCGCGGAAGAGATTCCGGGAGATGGGGCGGTTTCGCGCGCGCAATCTCGCAATCTGCCTAGTGAGCGCCACGAGCGACAGGCTGAATGCCACAAGACCCCAGAACACTTCGCCGGGCATTGGCCAAGGCAGCGACCCGCTCGGTGCACCGCCGGGGATCGACGAGAATGTTGCCCGCGAAGGCGACATTCTCTTCGAAACAGGTGTTCACGGCCAGCGGTGCCAACCGCATCAGGATCATCAACCGCAAGGCGAATGCGGCGAAGTGGCGGATATCGTTCCAAAAGACGTTTCTCTCGCTTGTGCGGCAACATTCGGAACAGCACACACGGATGTCGGCTGCGCAGCCATCTCCTGTCCGCCACCTGTACACTTCGGGGCACGCTTTCGGAACACTGCGATGCTGAATTTTCCGATGCGGACCGGTTTCATGGCGTTCGGCCCACAGAGTTTCAGCTTCGCGCCCGACATTCTCGGGCGTGGGCGGCATTCCGATCAGCTGGCCAGGCCACCGCGGTGCCCCGCAGGCACTCTCAGTGGCAACCCCGTCCGGACCGTGCCGGAGACAGTCTCCAGCCCGCCGCCACCACATGACCTGTCAGCGCCAAACCAAAGAGTTGCTCGTTCGCGCGCTGATCAGGCGAATTGCGGATGAAGAACTTCTGCGCGTTGAAACGGGACAAGGACCCGACTGATGCCGTGCCAAAGTGCCTTGCGCCGGATCGCCTTATCAAGTATCCGGCTCTCCCAGCCCTGCGGAGAGGTGCCGGAGCGGTCGAACGGGGCGGTCTCGAAAACCGTTGTGGGTGCAAGCCCACCCAGGGTTCGAATCCCTGTCTCTCCGCCACTCGAATCTCTGAGGTGTTGGCTCAGAAGTCATTCAAGGCACAAGGGTGGTTTCGGGTGGTTTCCTGCCTCTGCAGATGCATTCGGGAATAACCCCTCCGCCGGCATTCACGGGCGCAGCCAATGCGCCAATTGGTGCCGGGTCACGCTTGAGCGTGTGGATGCACCAGGAAAAAGAAATGTCGCAGGGAATTCGACCAAGGAATTTCGTCGCCAATTCCTGATGCTTGCGCGGCGATCCGAAGTTCGCTTATCCTTCCGTCCCTCACACTGCCTGCAAGACTGGAGCAGTCCGGTCCTCAAAGAAGAAAGCGCTTTCGCCGAAAGCCGGTTCGAGCTCATCCAGCCAGGTGGCCTGCGCGTCGAACTTGGCAAAGAATGGCCGACCGACCCAGTCAGGATCGCGACCCTGAAGGAAGCGCAACATGAAGACCTTCTCGCCGGCGAGACGCTGAACACCGAGCACCTCGACCTTTCCGGGTGTCGCGCTCATGCTTGGGCCGCGAACCGTGCGGCCGAGACCGGAGACCTGTTGCACCGCTTGCCTGAACACGTCGTGGCAACGCACCAGCGGCACCTCGAAATAGCACTTGGCACCCGTGTCCCGCTCTACGAACATGTAGTAAGGGACAATGCCAAGACCGACCTGCGTGCTCCACATGCGCGCCCAGACATTCGGATCGTTGTTGACGTGGTTGAGAAGCGGTGCCTGGCTGCGGATGATCGCGCCGGTGTCTCGGATGCGGCGGATCGCCTTGCGCACTACGTCGGTCCGCATTTCCTGCCAGTGATTGAAGTGCGCCATGATGGCGACGTGACGCCCTGAGCGCACAATGTCCTCCAACAGGCGCAAAAGGTCGTCGGCATCCTTGTCATTGACGAAACGGTGCGGCCAGAAGGTAAGCGCCTTGGTGCCGATCCGGATGTTCCGGACATGATCCAGCTGCGGATTGCCTAGCAAGGGCCGCAAGTAACGTGCCAGCACGCGAGTCTTCATGACCATCGGATCGCCGCCAGTGACCAGCAGGTCCGAGACATGCCGGTGAGTGGCGAGGTGCTGGTGCAGGCTCCGAGCGTCATTTGAAGCGATTTTCATCTCCTTGTCGCCGACGAACTGGGCCCAGCGGAAGCAGAAAGTGCAGTAAGCATGGCAAGTCTGGCCCTTGCTCGGGAAGAACAGCACGGTCTCGCGGTACTTGTGCTGGAGCCCCTCCAATGCCCCGTCTGCCCCTCCCGGTATGTTCAGCTCGCGCTGCGCGGCAGGATGGGGATTGAGGCGGGCACGGATCTTGGCAACCGCGCCGTCGATTTTGTGCTCTGGCGCTTCGCGGACCATCAGGCCCGCGATTCGATGGTAGTCTTCGTCGGCAAGCATGCCTTTCTGCGGGAAGACCAGCTGGTAGACCGGATCGTCAGGAATCCTGTCCCAGTCGATCAGCTCTTCGAGAACATATCGGTTGGTGCGAAATGGCAACACCTTGCTGACGACTCGCATTGCAAACAGGTCTTCGCCTCTCACGCCGCCATATTCGGCAATCCGGTCGAGGTGCCTTGCGGTCAGTGCACGATACCGGCCATGCGGCTGTTCCATTCCAGCATGCTTGTTCATGCTTCCAATACCCCCGTTTCTGGGTTCCCAACGGCAATCCGGTGGCTGCTTCCTGACTTCATCGGAACGGTCGCGGCCGACAGACATGTCGGCGGCGACGCTCATCTGGTCATGCCAGGCGCATGCGCTGGTCGGCGAGCCGAGCCCGGGCAGGATGTTCCAAGCCACAGGGATTCATGCCGTCAACTGAAGCGCAATGCAGTCCAGCCCAGGCGACTGAATTCACGGCTCGTCGGGGTGACCTATGCCCCACTCAGTGCAAATGCGTCGATCCTGGACGCGTCGCATTGATTCCCGCATCGCGTGCGCTTTCGGCACGGCATGGGTCGCGCATTGCCGTTTCGAAGATCGGCGGGCAACCCGCCCTTCCGGCTTGGACAAACGCTTCCGGCCCGAAAAATCGATGGCGGATGAAATCGTTTCAGTCAAACTCATGACCCCGCGAGCATACGTCATCAGGCGCGCGAATGCGAGCAAAAAACCGCCCAAAGGCAGTTTGTCGCATTTCGCGCGCGAAAGGGTTGCGCATGGGCGGGTCAGATTTTCAAAGCTCCGCGCCGCGTCCAGGGCCGCCAGAATGACACGGACTCGACCAAGAGATTCTCGGATCCCGTCGCAATCGGAGAGCCGGTCCCATTGGGCCGCCTGGCCCCTCTTGCCTGAATCCTGCGATCACGCGTCCAAGGCAACTCGTGGACTCACGCCACTTTCAAGCAGGATGAGAATCCTGGTCGCGAACGATTGGCAGGCAGCCTTGGAAGTGCCATGGGCAGTCGCGCTTCACGCTTCTTGCACCTGTCGCCGTGGACTTATCAACTTCCATACGTAATGTATTCTTTTGCCGCATTTTTTGGCATCTGCCGCTGGGCGGAACAATCTGATCTCCCGATACTGAAGAGCGATGCGTTCGTCGCGGACCTTGGAATTGCAGCGACGTCGCGGGTTTGGGAAGGGCGGATCCACGCAAAGACTCCCGCCATCCCGGTTCAGCCGCCAAGCATCCATTTCCCGTCCGGCCAAAACGCGTGAAAGGCGAACGCGAACATAACGTCGTGCGGCACGTCCCGAAACTGCGCATCACGCACCCGGATCGTGCCGACATCCTTCCCCGCTCCGATATCGCTCGAATCCAGCGCGGACGCCTGCCCGCTCGTCCACGAAATCGTCACGCCCCCCTCGGTCACTTGGCCTTCCTCGCGCAAACGGCTCACCGGCCAGGCCTGATCGCCGACACGGACCACGCGCGCCAGCGCCGGAATGCCGTGCGGCGGGAGTTCGCCAGCGTAGAGGAACGGGCGCAGCGAGGAATCGTAGGACACGTACGGATTTCGTCCGTACATCCGCGGCCACTTGGGCTGATCCATGACCAGGCCATCCGCGTTCCTGGCCTTGAATTCCGCCCAGCTTTCCATCCATGACGGCAGCGGCACGAGTTCGACGCCAGTCAGTTCGCCCACGATGCCCGTGCCAATGGCCTGCTGCCACCAGCTTTCCGTCTCGCGGTCGAACATCACCATGTCGGAATTCCTGAGCTTTCCGGACACCCCGAAAGTCAGGACGCGCCCATCGACGCGCCTGTCAAAGGTCAACCCCGAATTGCAAAGTGGACAGAACGTCACCGCCACGGGCACGCCGCCAACCGTGTCGTTCACGATCTCGTGCCAGGTCAGGTAGCGCACCGGATAGGCTCGCGGCACGGAACCGTCCATCTCGACCGTGATCACAGGCTCCCTGTCCCCGATCCTGTCCTCTTCTGCAACCGCTATGAACTCGGGTGCGCTGAGGGCCGGGATCCCGTCCCTTGGCGGTCCGCCCGACATGATCTCCCGCCAGTTCTCGATGCTCGTGGTCTCGAAATCCGTGTTCGGCCACTCGTGCTTCCAGAACGCGGGATCTGCACTCGCCCTGCCGTGGCCGAACGAGCCGGGCCCGACCGCGCCCACGCCAAAGGCCAGCACCAAGGCGCAGAGCATACGAATCAATTGCATGGACTGTCTCCCCATTCCCGACATGCCCCAATGTCTCCGACTGATCGTGGCATCCGCTCCCGACACATGACAGCCCCAATCACGCGAGATTGATCGCCGCGTCAGCGCTGACCTGTCCCGGGCAGGGATGCGGCGCTTGCGCTGCGTCCCCGACCTGGCCATGCCGTGCCACCGACGTCTTGGCGCGCGCACGGCACCAGGCTTCTCGAATGCAACCGCCGCTGCCGGGGAAGTTCCTGCCGATTCCGTTGCGCCTGCAACAGATTCGCAGACTGGCGAGCCGTGCGACTGTGCAGCAGCATGTTCGCGATTTCGAGTCACGCATGGATGTGGAACTGGTATATGGGTTTTCCCGGCGGAGCCCAAACGGACATTTCGCGAGGGACAAGGAGGACCGATGGAATGGCTTGCTGAAGCAAGTTCGGCCGAATTTGCATCGCTTTGGTCTCTCGCCGGCCAATGGACGCTGGCGCGCCAGATCCGGCATGCCGACGGTCGCAAGAATTCTCTCACTGGCAAGGCCGTGTTCATTCGTTCCGACAGCCGATTGATCCAGGACGAGTCCGGGGTGCTCCAGCTCGACGACCTGGCTCTTGAGGCCCGCCGGCGCCTCGTCTGGATGCAGGACGGGTCCTTGCTGAGGGTTCATTTCGCGGACATGCGACCGTTTCACGAATTCTCTCTCGGAAACGCAAACCCCGAGGCGGTCCATGATTGCCCGCCGGATCGATACCATGTCGCGTACGACTTTGCGCTTTGGCCGACCTGGGGGAGCGTCTGGACCGTGACCGGGCCGCGCAAGGACTACGTCATGAACTCCACCTACACGCCTGATCAAGGCAGGTGACGAAGGACAAGTCCGGCAATTGAGGTTCAGTTCCTTGGCTCTCAGGCGCACGGCCGCGACCGCGGACCGAATGATGTCCGCACGCGTGGACCCGTTTCGATTGCGCCGTTCGCGCGCTGTTGCACCGCCTGTCCGCGCTGCGCCGCCTTGCACGTTCGAGGTGTCACATGATATGCGCCCGCCAACGGAATCCTGAACAGAGGAACAGGCCAATGACAACGCTCGCCACCCGTCCGGTTCTCGCTGACACGTTCTGGAAAACGACCGAAACCGGAATCTGGATCAAGCGTGTCGCCCTCGTTGTCGCGGGCGTTCTTGCATTGACGATTGCGGCCAAGCTCAAGGTGCCCATGTGGCCGGTTCCGATCACCATGGGCACCTTTGCGGTCCTGGCGATCGGCACGGCTTACGGCCCGGCCCTCGGCCTTTCCACCATCCTGGCTTACCTGGTCGTCGGCGCATTCGGGCTTGATGTCTTCGCCGGCAACTCGGCCGGGACAACCGGCTTGACCTACATGATGGGCACCACCGGCGGCTACCTTGCCGGATACGCCCTGGCCGCCACGGCGCTCGGATGGTTCGCCCGCAAGGGCTGGGACAGGGACATAAAGTGGATGGCCCTTGCGCTGCTGATCGGCAACGCGATCATCTACGTGCCCGGCTTGCTTTGGCTTGGTCAAGTCGTGGGCTGGGACAAGCCTGTCCTGGCGTGGGGCCTCTGGCCGTTCCTGATCGGCGACGGATTGAAGCTCGTGCTTGCCGCGCTTGTCATTCCGGGCCTCTGGAAGCTGGTGGGCGACGCCCGAGCCTGAGACCTTGACTGCCAAGTCAGGCGCCTTGCCCTGCGTGGCCAGGTGACATTTGCGTCGCGATGCCCGTCGTGGAATTCATCGCGCGCACCGAAATCTTCATCTCGTCCTGATCAACGCAGGTTGCCGCGAAGGGTCATGGCGCAGGCAAAGGGCAGGACGGCAAGGCTGCCAAGCGTGATCAGCGCCAGCAGGAGCAGCGGCGTGGCGTTGCCCTGCCCGGCAGCGGCCCGGCTGACGACCTCGGACCCGAAGATCAGGGTCGGCACGTAGAGCGGCAGCACAAGCAGGGACAGGAGAAGCCCGCCCCGTTTCAGCCCGACCGTCAGGGACGCGCCGAAGGTGCCAATCATCGAAAGCGCCGGCGTGCCGATCAGCAGGCTAAGGACCAATGAGCCAAACGCGGCAGGCGGCAGGTTGAGCAGCAGGGCCAGGATCGGCGCCACGAGGGACAACGGCAACCCGGTCGTCAGCCAGTGAGCTGCAGACTTGGACAGTGCCAAAGCCTCGAGCGGAAGCGGCGCGGTTGCAAGAAGCTCGAGCGATCCATCCTCGAAATCCGTCGCAAAGATTCGGTCAAGCGAAAGGAGGCAGGCAAGCAGCGCGCCAACCCAGAGCACGCCGGAGGCGATGGACGCAAGACGTCCGGGTTCCGGCCCGACACCGAAGGGCACCAACACGCAAGCGATCAGGAAGAAAGCAAGCGCCAGCCCGAAGCCGCCGCCTGCGCGCACGGCAAGCTTCAAGTCCCTCTGCACAAGGTGGATCACAGGAACGCCTCGTCACCGAAGCGGGCATCCGCGCCGGTCGGCCTGTGGGAGGCGACATCAAGCACCTGCGCGTCCAGACCGAGATCTGCATGACTCGCAATGAGCGCGACGCCACCGGATGCGAGATGTGCCCGTGCCAGATCCGCGAAGAGCCTTACGGACGCCTCGTCCAGCGAGTCCGTGGGCTCGTCCAGCAGCCAGAACGGCCGCCCTGTCACCAGGAGCCGTGCCAATGCAAGCCGGCGCTTCTGCCCGGCAGACAATGTCTGCACGCGCCGGTTCCGCAACGCGCCCAAAGCAAACGCATCGAGCGCAGCGTCCACGCCGCCTGCACCGTGAAGCCCGGCCCAGAAAGCAAGGTTCTCCGCTACGCTCAACGTGCCCTTCACGCCATTGGCATGCGGCACGTAGGCAATCGAATCTCCGTCGCGAACCATCCCCCCTCGGGTCGCCGGCTGCAGTCCGGCGATGGTCCTGAGAAGTGTCGTCTTGCCCGACCCGTTCGGCCCCTTGACCACGGCCGTCTCGCCCGGATGCAAGGTGAGCGAGACGTCTTCCAGGACAGGAACGCCTCCCCGGCTGCAATGAAGACCGGCCAGGGTCAGCAACGGGGCGGTCATGTGACCTGCGACCGACTGGTGCCCGATCCCGAATGCAGGCCGGTTCCCCGCGGGTTTCTGCACATGCAAGGACCAGCGGGCCGAAAGGCCTGCAGTCGATGCGTGTCCGGCGGTCCCATGCCGACGCTCAGACCGGAAGAAGCGCCAGGCCGACACGACGGCCCTCGCCCAGGAGGACGTTGTAGGTACGGCACGCCTGCGGCGATGCCATCGCTTCCGCGCCAATGCCTGCCGCCGCCAGCCGGTCGCCGAACCCGTCCGGAAGCATGACCAGTTCCGGCCCTGTTCCGACCAGGAGGACATCGATCTGGCCGGCCGCGCCAAGGAGAGAGTCGCAATCGTCCAGGCCGCCCCACGCCGTTATGCCCGACGGCAGGATCGCCAGCGGTGCGTCGTGGGCCTCGCCGCCGATACGAAAGAACCCCGGTCCGTACCCGTCGATCGGCAGGGATTCCGTGTAGGCGATTTCGGTGATGCGCAACGGTCGCTCCTCAGTCCCACACGGGCAGGCCCATGATCGCGGAGCCCGCAATGACCAGATAGGCGATGTTTCGATAGACTCGCTCGGCACTCGGCCGAAACAGCATCGCGCCGCTCCAGTTGCCGAGGACATAGGGCAAGATCAGGATCCCTCCGAGCGCAAGTGCCGGAACCGAAAGATATCCATGCCAATGAAATACGGCCAGCAAGGCCAGTTCGGCCAGTATCAGGTACAGCGTGTTGTTTGCGCGCACCGCCGCCGCCGGCAGCGTGGAGGCCATGTACAGGATGATCACCGGCGGCCCAGGCAGCCCGACGGACCCGCCAGTGAACCCGCCGATCAGGCCGGTGCCGTAGATCATGGCCGACGTCGGTTTGCCCCTGTACCGGACACCGGCGACCAGGAGGACAAGAAGTCCCAGAGCCACAACCGAAACGCCCCAGCGAAACACTTCGGGCTCGACCATGGCGAGGACAAGTACGCCAAGGGGCAAGGCAATCAACGCCCCGCATGCAAGGCGCAGAACATCCGGCGGATGCCCGTCCCTGAGGGCGCGCGGCACATGGATGAGCGGTGCGACGATGTCCATCACGATCATTGAGGTGAGCGCCTCGAATGGATCAAGCACCTGCGCAGCGACCGGCAGGTAGACCATCGCGGTGCCGAAGCCCGTAAAGCCCCTCACGACGCCCGCCAGGATCGCGCCCAGGCCCAGAAGCCACAACCCGTCCGCCTGGGCGGCAGTCGCGAAGGGCTCAAGCATCCACGTTTGCAAACTGGGTGCCCGCGCCGCCGCCGTCGGACGGCCTTGACCAGTCACGCTTCACGCCCAGCATCAGGACAACGTTCTTGGCCACGTAGACCGAGGAATAGGTGCCGACGATCACGCCCCAGGTGATCGCGAACACGAAGCCCCTGATGACGTCGCCGCCGAAAGCGAGCAATGCAATCAGCGCCAGCAACGTCGTCCCGCTGGTCATCAAGGTTCGGCTCAGCGTCTCGTTGACCGACGTGTTCATGACGTCCTTCAGAGGTGTCGTCTTGTACTTTCGCAGATTCTCGCGCAGACGGTCGAAAATCACCACCGTGTCGTTGATCGAGTATCCCACGATGGTCAGAAGCGCGGCAATTGTCGACAGGTCGAATCGCAGCTGCAGCAGGCTGAAAATGCCAATGGTCAGAATCACGTCGTGGAACAGTGCCGCGACCGCTCCGACCGAGAATTGCCACTCGAACCGTAGCCAGATGTAGATCAGGATCGCCGCCAGCGCAGAGGCGACGGCGAGAATTGCCGTCTGCACGAGCTCGCCTGAAACCTTGGGTCCCACGGAATCGACCGACGTGAACTCGATGGACGGATCCACGTCCTTCAGTGCCGCCTCGACGTCGGCGATGATGGCTCCCGTCACGCTTTCCTGCCCCTCCTGGGCCTGAATGCGGATCAGGGTGACGTTCTGGTCCTCGCGGAAATTCGGATCAAAGACCTCGATGACGGACACCTCGCCGAGGTCCAGCGCGGAAACCGCCTGCCGGTAGGCGCCCACGTCGACCTGCTGAACCGCCTCGGTCCTGATCGTCGTGCCGCCCCGGAAATCGATGCCGAAGTTGAGACCGACCACCAACCACAGGATGATCGATGCAACGACCGCCGCGGTCGAGGCGCCCATCGTGACGGTTCGGAATCGGAAGAAGTCAAAGTTCGTCTCCTTGGGGACAAGTTTCAGGCGCATGGCATCACACCTCGATCGTCCGCGGGCGCCGCCGCTCGAACCACATCACGATCAGGAGACGCGTCACGAAAATCGCCGTGAAGACGGACGTGACGATGCCGCACATCAGGGTGACGGCAAAGCCCTTCACCGGTCCCGAACCGAGCGCGAAGAGGATCACCGCAGTCATTCCCGTCGTGACGTTGGCGTCAATGATGGCGGAGAGCGCCCGCTGGTAGCCAAGCTCGATGGCACGGCTCGGCCCCTTCGCGGTCTTCAGTTCCTCCCGAATGCGCTCGAAGACCAGCACGTTTGCGTCAACCGCCATGCCTATCGTGAGCACGATCCCCGCAATGCCCGGAAGCGTGAGCGTCGCCCCGAACAGGGAGAGGACGCCCAGGAGCAGAGCGACATTCAGGATGAGCGCCACGTCGGCAAAGACGCCGAAAAGGCCGTAGGACAGGACCATGAAGACGATCACGGCAGAGAATGCCACTATGCAGGCGATGCGGCCTGCATCAATGCTGTCTTGGCCCAGCCCGGGACTGACCGTCCGCTCTTCCAGGAAGGTCAGCTCGGCAGGAAGGGCGCCGGCCCGCAGGAGTATGGCAAGCTCGGTCGAGCTCTCGACCGTGAAGTTGCCCGTGATCTGGCCCGACCCGCCAGTTATCGGTTCACGGATCTGCGGAGCCGTGATGACCTCCCCGTCGAGAATCGTGGCGAACAATGCGCCGACGTTGTCGCTCGTGTACTGGCCGAATATCCGCGCGCCCGCGGGATTGAACCGGAAGTTGACCGACGGCAACCCGTTCTGGTCGAATGCCGGCTGCGCGTCCACGAGGTCCTCGCCCGACAGGACGGCTGCCCGCTCTACTATGTAGAACTCCCCTTCGCGGTCCAGATGCGGCACCAAGATGTTCCCTGGCCCTGCCCTGGCATCCGGATCGGTCGTGGAACTGACCACTGGATGGAATGTCAGGCGTGCCGTCGTGCCGATAAGGGCCTTGAGCTCGGCGGCCGACCCGACGCCCGGCACCTGGATCAGGATCCGGTTCTCGCCCTGCCTTTGGATCGACGGCTCCCGTGTGCCAACTTCGTCGATCCGCCGACGAATGATCTCGAGCGCCTGCTGCACGGTCCTGTTGTCAGTGGCCGCCTTTTCCTCGGGCGAAAGCTCGACGGCAACGACGTCACCCTGTCCCGACACGACTATGTCGGTGGCGCCAATCCCCGCGGTCAGGCTCACGACGGGCTGCGCCAGGTCGCGCGCTGCCTGAATGGCCGCCTCGATCGCCTCGGGACGCTGGACACGAACCTGCAACGTGCCGCGTGGCGCCGTCTCCACACGCTCCACGAACCCGACCTGATCGCGCAGTTCGACCAGGGCCTGGCGGACCTCCGGCCAGTAGATGTCCATGCGATCGGCGTAGACGTCCTCGACATGGACTTCTGCAAGCAGATGCGCTCCGCCTCTCAGGTCAAGGCCGAGGTTGATCAGAGTCGAAGGCAGGAACGAGGGCCAGATGGCAGCCTGCGCCTCGCGCGCGGAGGTCGAGCCGAAGGCCTCGATGGCGGCAACGGCATCGTTGTGGGTCTCGACGCGGGAGTAGAACCCGTTCGGGAAGGAAAAAAGCAGGCCCGACGCGCAAACTGCAAGAATCAGAACCCGCTTCCATGGCGCGATTTGCAGCATCTGCGCCTCTAGTTCGCCGGTTCCGTCTTAGACAAAACGGTCTGGATGGTGTTCTTGATCACGCGAACGTTCACGCCCTCGGCAATCTCGATCTCGACTTCGCCGTCCTCGCGGACCTTGGTCACCTTGCCGACGACGCCGCCCTGGGTGATGACCTGGTCGCCGCGGCGCAGCGCCTCGACCATGGCCTGGTGTTCCTTCATCTTCTTTCGTTGCGGGCGGATCAGCAGGAGGTAGAATATTGCGAAGATGAGAATGAAGAAGGGCAGCTGCATCAGGAGCGCGTTCCCGCCTCCACCGGAGGCCTGGGCAAAGGCTGGCGTGACGATCATTGGATGTGTCCTTGTCATTGATTCGAGGCGCAATGTGCGCCCCGCCCGAATTCGCGCACCCTATATCTGCGTTCCGGGCTTGGCAAGCAATGGCCCGGCATCCGAGGATGGCCGCCGGCCTTGGGCTGCGCGCCGCCATTGAGGTCGCGAAGCCCTCGAAAGAAGTCGAAATTCGCCTTTTGGGCGCAGCGAAGCGGCGGTATGAGATGCGCGGAACGAGGATTGCCAAATGGCCGAGGTCACCATTGTCTACTGGCGGGACATGCCCGCGCAGGTCATCGTCGGAAAGGGCCGTCGCGGAGCAAAGGCTGCCTTGCCCGAGCGCTTCGAACAGGCAATCGACCGCGCTGCCATGAAAGTCGGGGCGCGGGACAGCGACGCCTACCTTTCCGAGTGGCGCAAGGCCGTCGAGGACGACCGCGACGGCGTGGCCGAAGAGATCGCGAAGGCCGAGGCGGCGCGCATCGATCGAGTGTATGATCGCGCGCGGCTGGCAGCCCTGATTGACAATGACGGATGGGCTCGGCCACCTGCGAGCCAAGAGGGCTCCTGATGGCATTGATGAGATTCCGATCCGAATCCGGGCGCGCCGAGCCGGCCGACCCGCAGGTCTCGAATCTCCTGAACGGATATTCCATCGAGGTCATGCCCCGCACGGCGGCAAAGATCGACGATTTCCAGGCCATCATCCCGACCGGCACCCGCGTCTACATTGCGCATATCGAAGGCACTGCCATTGAGGACATGGTGGCGACCGCAAGACGCCTTTCCTCCGACGGCTTCCGCGTCATGCCGCATTTTCCGGCGCGGATCATCAAGGACGATGCGATGCTCGAAGACTGGGTCGCGCGTTACCAGGGCGAGGCCGGAATAGAGGATGCCCTGGTCCTCGCAGGAGGCGTCGCGTCTCCAGCCGGAAAATTCGACAGCTCGATGCAGCTTCTGGAGTCCGGGGTCTTCGACCGGGCCGGTTTCAAGCGCCTGCATGTCGCGGGGCACCCTGAAGGCAACCGGGACATCGACCCCGATGGCAGCACCAGAAACGTCGACGCCGCCATGCGCTGGAAGTCCGCATTCAATGCGCGCACCGACGCTGAAATGGCGTTGGTCACGCAGTTCGCCTTCGAGGCCGGGCCGATCATCGATTGGGCGAACGGCCTTCGGGACGCGGGCATTGGCCTGCCGGTCCATGTCGGCATTGCCGGACCTGCAAGGCTGCAGACGCTCATCAAGTTCGCGATCGCCTGCGGGGTCGGCCCGTCTCTAAAGGTGCTCCAGCGACGGGCGACGGACGTCGGCAAGCTTCTCCTTCCCTTCGAACCGGACGAGGTGGTAAGGGCACTTGCCCGGCACAAGGCGGCCGTGCCGGATTCCGCAATTGCCTGCTTGCACCTCTTTCCGCTAGGCGGCATCACGGCCGCCGCCACGTGGGCGCGGACGCGCAGCACGATTGAAACGGCGGTCCTGACCGCCTGACGAATTCACATTTCCGGAAAGTCAGACCCATGGCACGCACCGTCCTCGAATCGCAGTCCAAGACCGTTGTCATCGGCTTCGATGAACCCTTCTGCGTGATCGGCGAACGCATCAACCCGACCGGACGCAAGATTCTCGCCGCCGAACTGGAGGCCGGCAACTTCTCGACGGTCGAGAAGGATGCGCTCGAACAGGTCGCCTGCGGTGCGCAGGTCCTCGATGTAAATGCTGGCGTCGTCTACAACTCGAACCCCAATCCGAACGAGACCGAACCGCCGCTGATGCAAAGGATGGTCCAGCTTGTGCAGGACCTTGTCGAGGTGCCGCTTTGCATTGACAGTTCCGTGCCGGGCGCGCTGGAGGCGGGCCTCGAAACCGCGGCGGGGCGTCCGTTGCTGAACTCCGTGACTGGCGAGGAGGAACGCCTGGAACTGGTCCTGCCACTGGTCAAGAAATACAACGTTCCCGTCGTCGCCATCTCGAATGACGACACGGGAATCTCCGAAGATCCAGACGTGCGGTTCGACGTTGCACGGAAGATCGTCGAACGAGCGGCCGATTTTGGCATCCCGGCGGAAGACATCGTGGTCGACCCGCTCGTGATGCCGGTCGGGGCAATGGCGACCGCTGGCAGGCAGGTCTTTGCGCTCGTGCGGCGTCTGCGCGTTGAACTTGGCGTCAACACCACCTGTGGCGCGTCGAACATCTCGTTCGGGCTGCCGAACCGGCATGGAATCAACAATGCCTTCCTGGCAATGGCTGCCTCGCACGGCATGACCAGCGCGATCATGAACCCTGTCGCAATGCCGCGCACGCTCAAGGCCGTCAGTGAGCGCCTTGACGCCTTGAAGGCATTGGGTGTCAGGGCGCCCGAGGAGGTCGACTTTCGCGCCTTGCGCCCGCTTCTTGGCATGGAGCCTTCGGAGAACCTGGTCCAGGAGCGGGTCGAAAGGCTTGCGGAAATGGGAATCGTCATTCCTGAGGGAGCCAGCGCCGCCCGGCTGGCTCCGCTGCTAGGGCTGTCCCCAACGACCGGAGTCGCCTCGCAGGAGATCCTTTCAATCCGCGCCGCCGACTTCCTGAACAACAACGATCCTTCGGGCAGCACCTGGATCAGGATGAACAAGCCTGCTGGCAGCGGGGAGAACGGCCGCGGTCGGCGCGAAGGACGCCGACGCCGAAGAGCCTGATGTCGCCATGCGCAGACCGGATTGCAGAATGTTGTCGACGACTCCGTTCCCTGGAACGACAACTCGATCGGGACGGTCGACGGTTCGCGAAAGCCGCCGGACACTGGCGTGACGGCTTGGCTTTCTCTCGCGACTCAAATTGCTATGCTGCCTGAGGCAGGACGGGAACCGCAATGGGCGATGATACCGCACTCGTGATTTTCACCCCATCGGGCAAGCGCGGGAACATTCCGGTCGGAACACCTGTCTTGACAGCGGCACGGCAGCTCGGGGTCGACCTTGACTCGGTCTGCGGCGGGCGCGGGATCTGTTCCAAGTGCCAGGTCACGCCTGGCTTCGGGAAGTTCCCGAAGCACGGTGTCGCGGTCGCCGAGAGCGCGCTGTCCGAATGGAACGCGGTCGAGGCAAGGTATGACGATAAACGAGGCCTGAAGGAGGGTCGTCGTCTCGGCTGCCAGGCACGCATTCTAGGCGACGTTGTCATCGACGTGCCCCCCGGAAGCCAGGTCCACAGGCAGGTGGTCCGCAAGGCCGCAACCCGACGCCAGATCACGATGGATCCTGCAACCCAGCTTCGCTACGTCGAAGTGCGCGAGCCGGACATGCACGAACCCACGGGCGACCTGCAAAGGCTCTGCGAAGCGCTCAAGCGCGACTGGGACATCTCAGGTCCCGAGGCGAGTCCGGCCTTCCTGGCGTCGCTGCAACCCGCCCTTCGCGAAGGCGACTGGAAGGTCACCGTTGCAGTCTGGCGCGATCATCGCGGCGGCGCCCCGGTGCTTCTCGACATATGGCCCGGATTCTTCGAGGGGAGACTCCACGGACTCGCCATCGACCTGGGCTCCACGACAATCTCCGCGCATCTCTGTGACCTTCGCGACGGCCTGGTCCTGGCATCGTCCGGCGTGATGAATCCCCAGATCCGCTTCGGCGAGGACCTGATGAGCCGCGTCTCCTACGCGATGATGAATCCGGGCGGCGACGCCGAAATGACCCGGGCAGTGCGCGAAGCCATCGGCCAGCTCGCCATCGAGTTGTCCGATGAAACGGACATTCCGCTTCGCCAGATCGTGGAGGCCGTGGTGGTCTGCAATCCCGTGATGCACCACCTTCTCCTGGGCATCGATCCGGTGGAGCTCGGCCAGGCGCCCTTTGCCCTCGCCACTTCAGACGCCGTGAATACGCATGCCGCCAGCCTCGGCCTGGCATCCATAAATCCCTCCGCCAATGCATACGTGCTCCCTTGCATTGCGGGACACGTCGGGGCGGACTGCGCGGCCGTCGCCCTTTCGGAGGAACCTTACAAGTCGGAAGACCTGGTCCTCATATGCGACGTCGGCACGAATGCCGAGATTCTGCTGGGCAGCAAGGATCGGGTCCTTGCATGCTCCTCCCCGACCGGTCCGGCATTCGAGGGCGCGCAGATTTCCTCCGGGCAGCGCGCAGCTCCCGGTGCCATCGAGCGCGTCGAGATCGACCCGAAGACGAAAAGGCCCCGGTTCCAGGTGATCGGCTCGGACATTTGGTCCAACGAAGCCGGCTTTGCCCAGGCGACGGCCGCAACGGGTGTCACCGGCATCTGCGGTTCCGGCATCATCGAGGCCGTCGCCGAAATGCGCATGGCAGGACTGCTCGACGCGTCGGGCCTGATAGGCTCGGCGGAGCAGACCGGATCGGATCTCTGCATCCCGGACGGTCGCACGCACGCATACGTCATCTGGGACGCGCGTGACGAAGGCGGCCCGCTCGTCACGGTCACCCAGGGAGACATCCGTGCCATCCAATTGGCAAAGTCCGCGCTCTACGCCGGCGCACGCCTTCTGATGGACGAGCTCAAGATTGACAGCGTGGACCGCATCGCGCTCGCAGGCGCGTTCGGGTCACATATCTCGCCAAGGCACGCGATGGTCCTCGGCATGATTCCCGATTGCGATCCCGACAAGGTGAAGTCGGCCGGAAATGCCGCAGGAACCGGCGCACGGATCGCCCTCTGCGACATCTCGGCACGTGCAAAGATAGAGGCGGAAGTGCTTCGTGTCCAAAAGGTCGAAACGGCGATCGAACCGAGATTCCAGGAACATTTCGTGGCGGCAAACGCGATACCGCATGCCTCGGACCCGTTTCCACACTTGCCGGAACTTCCGGATGTCAGCTTCAATGCGGGAGGATGCAGGAGCGCCGACTCTTCGTCGGGCCGCCGCAGGCGCCGACGCTCTCAGGGGCCCTTGTAGCGGCCCGAATCATGCTGATCGACGCACCGGTCCGACCGGCAGCGTATCGGTTTGACTTTCCCCTGGCGGTGCAAATAAGATCGGGAGTTGGCCAGTGTTGGCACCATTTGAACGGTCCAGTGCCGCACGCCTTCACAACGCCCCGACCGGCAAGTCCGGTCCCGCATGGAACAAGGGAGAGTGTGGGGACAGATGACCGAACCTGCTCGGCACATGCATAAGGGATTGCCCCGGCAGCAGGGCCTCTACGACCCGCGCAACGAGCACGACGCGTGCGGGATCGGTTTCGTGGCGAACATTGGAAACCGCAAGAGCCACGGGATCGTTGATCAGGGCCTGCAGATTCTCGGGAATCTCACCCATCGCGGCGCGGTGGGGGCCGACCCGCTGGCCGGCGACGGGGCGGGCATCCTCATTCAGACGCCGGATGCCCATCTGCGCGCCGTCTGCGGCGACATCGGGATCGACATCCCGCCAGCCGGCGACTACGCCGTCGGGATGCTGTTCCTGCCGCGGCCCGAGGGGCCGCGGGCGGACTGCATTCGCATCGTGGAGCAGCTGGTCAAGTCGGAAGGACAGCGCGTGATCGGCTGGCGCGACGTGCCGGTCGACAATTCCGGACTGGGCGAGAGCGTCGTTCCGACAGAACCCTTCGTTCGCCAAGTCATCGTTGGCCGCGGCGAGAACTGCGCCGACCAGGATGCGTTCGAACGCAAGCTGTTCGTCATTCGAAAGCAGGCGGAACACCGGATCGACGCGTTGGGCGAGGCTTGCGACGACTTCTACGTCGCGTCCCTTTCGTCGCGCACCATCATCTACAAGGGGATGCTGCTGGCGCACCAGGTGGGCGAGTACTATCTCGACCTCCGCGACGAACGGATGGTCTCCGCGCTCGCCCTTGTTCACCAGCGCTTTTCCACCAACACGTTTCCGTCGTGGCGGCTGGCACACCCCTACCGGATGATCTGCCACAACGGCGAGATCAACACGCTGCGCGGAAACATAAACTGGATGGCGGCACGCCGGCATCTCATGGAGTCGGAGCTCCTGGGCGAAGATCTCGACAAGCTTTGGCCGCTGATCACCGAGGGCCAGTCGGACTCGGCGAGCTTCGACAACGCCCTGGAGCTGCTGGTGCAGTCGGGCTATTCCCTTGCCCACGCGATGATGATGCTGATCCCGGAGGCCTGGACCGGCAATCCGCTGATGGACGAACGCCGCCGCGCGTTTTACGAGTACCATGCGGCGCTGATGGAGCCGTGGGACGGTCCGGCCGCCGTGGCGTTTACCGACGGGCGCCAGATCGGCGCGACCCTGGACCGCAACGGACTGCGACCCGCGCGCTACGTCATCACGGACGACGACCTGGTGGTGATGAGTTCGGAAGTCGGCGTCCTTCCGATCGACGAAAGCCGCATTGTCAAGAAGTGGCGCCTGCAGCCGGGCAAGATGTTGCTGATCGACCTGGAGCAAGGCTGCATCGTCGACGACGACGACATCAAGGCGCAACTGTCCGCGGCCCAGCCCTATCAGGAATGGCTCGACCGCACCCAGATCGTGCTGGAGGACCTTCCGGCGACCAGCGTCCCGGTCGCGCGGCCCGACCGGCTGACCCTTCTCGATCGCCAGCAGGCCTTTGGCTACACCCAGGAAGACCTCAAGTTCCTGATGTCCCCGATGGCCCTCACCGGACAGGAAGCCGTCGGCTCGATGGGCACCGACACTCCGATTTCGGCGCTGTCGTCGCGACCCAAGCTGCTCTACTCCTATTTCAAGCAGATCTTCGCCCAGGTCACCAACCCGCCGATCGACCCGATTCGCGAGGAACTGGTGATGTCGCTCCTGTCCTTCATCGGCCCACGGCCCAACCTGCTTGGCATCAACGACACGACGCCGCAAAGGCGCCTCGAAGTCCGCCAACCGGTGCTGACGAACCAGGACCTGGAAAAGGTCCGTTCGATCGGCGAGATCGCGGACAACGCGTTCAGGACAATCACGCTCGACCTGACCTATCCGGCGGCTGACGGCGCCGAGGGCATGCGCGCCGCGCTCGATGCGGTTTGCGGCCAGGCGGAGGCGGCATGTCAGGAAGGCTACAACATCCTGGTGCTCAGCGACCGGGCAATCGATCGCGATCGCATCGCCATACCGGCGCTGCTGGGCACCTCGGCGGTCCATCACCACCTGGTGAGGACCGGGCTTCGGAACTTCCTCGGTCTTGTCGTCGAGACCGGAGAGGCTCGCGAGGTCCATCACTTCTGCGCCCTGGCCGGCTACGGCGCCGAGGCGATCAACCCCTACCTGGCATTCGAGACCCTCGCGGCGCTGCGAGACGAGCTGCCCGAGGAGCTGAGCGACCGCGACCTCTTCAGGCGCTACATCAAGGCGATCGACAAGGGCATCCTGAAGGTGATGTCCAAGATGGGCATTTCGACCTACCAGTCCTATTGCGGCGCTCAGATCTTCGACGCGGTCGGCCTCGACGAGAGTTTCGTCGAGCAGTATTTCACCGGCACGGCGAGCAAGATCGGCGGGGTCGGGCTGGCGGAGGTCGCGCGGGAGACCGTCGAACGTCACCAGCTTGCCTACGGCGATGCGCCGGTCTATCGCAACGCGCTGGATCCGGGCGGCGAATACGCCTACCGCCTGCGTGGCGAGGAGCACTGCTGGACGCCCGACACCGTCACCCACCTGCAGCACGCCGTGCGCGGCGAACTGCCGGACAAGTATCGCGAATTCGCCAAGGAGGTGAACGACCAGGACCACCGGATGATGACCGTCCGGGGCCTGTTCGAGCTGATCCCGGCAGAGACGCCGGCACCCCTCGACCAGGTCGAGCCTGCAGCTGAGATCGTCAAGCGGTTCTCGACCGGAGCGATGTCATTCGGCTCGATCTCGCGCGAGGCGCATGCAACCTTGGCGGTCGCCATGAACAGGATCGGCGGCAAGTCGAACACCGGCGAGGGCGGCGAGGAGCCGGACCGCTTCGTGCCGATGCCAAATGGCGATTCCATGCGCTCGTCCATCAAGCAGGTGGCCTCGGGCCGATTCGGCGTGACCACGGAGTATCTGGTCAATTCCGACATGATGCAGATCAAGATGGCCCAGGGCGCCAAGCCCGGCGAGGGCGGCCAGCTGCCTGGGCACAAGGTGGACGCGGTCATCGCCAAGGTGCGGCATTCGACGCCCGGTGTCGGCCTCATCTCGCCGCCGCCGCATCACGACATCTACTCGATCGAGGATCTCGCCCAGCTGATCTACGACCTGAAGAACACCAATCCGGACGCCGACGTCTCGGTGAAGCTGGTGTCGGAGGTCGGGGTTGGAACGGTGGCGGCAGGGGTCTCGAAGGCGCGTTCCGATCACGTGACCATATCGGGGTTCGAAGGAGGCACCGGAGCCAGCCCGCTGACGTCGATCACGCACGCCGGCTCGCCGTGGGAGATCGGGCTCGCCGAGACACACCAGACGCTGGTGCTCAACCGGCTTCGCGGTCGCATCGCGGTCCAGGTCGACGGCGGCCTCCGGACCGGGCGCGACGTGGTCGTGGGCGCGCTGCTCGGCGCGGACGAGTTCGGCTTCTCGACCGCGCCGCTGATCGCCGCAGGCTGCATCATGATGCGCAAGTGCCATCTCAACACCTGCCCGGTGGGGGTCGCGACCCAGGATCCGGAACTGCGGAAGAAGTTCACCGGCACGCCGGAGCACGTGATCAACTACTTCTTCTTCGTCGCGGAAGAGGTGCGCGAGCTGATGGCGCATCTCGGTTTCCTCCGCTTCGCGGACATGATCGGCGAGTCCCAGCATCTCAACCAGCGTCGCGCGATAGAGCATTACAAGGCGAAAGGCATCGACCTGTCGCGGCTTCTTGCCAAGCCCGACGCCGCGCCGGGCGTGGCCACCCATAACAGCGAGCGCCAAGACCACCATCTGGAGAAAGTCCTCGACCGCCGGTTGATCGAGTTTGCGCAGCCCGCGCTGACCGAGCGTCGGCCGGTCCGCATCGAGATGCCGATCCGCAACCTCGACCGCACGACCGGCGCAATGCTGTCGGGCGAGGTCGCGAAGCGATTCGGCCACGCCGGCCTGCCCCAGGACACGATCTGCGTGACGTTCCGGGGCACAGCCGGCCAGAGTTTCGGCGCGTTCCTCGCCAAGGGCGTCTCCTTCGAGCTGATCGGGGAAGCCAACGACTATACCGGCAAGGGCCTGTCGGGAGGCCGTCTGGTCGTCTACCCGCCGCGCGAGAGCGCGATCGTCCCGGAAGAGAGCATCATCATCGGGAACACCGTTCTCTACGGCGCGATCTCCGGGGAATGCTTTTTCCGCGGCGTTGCGGGCGAACGCTTCGCGGTGCGCAATTCAGGCGCCATCGCAGTGGTCGAAGGAGTCGGCGACCATGGCTGCGAATACATGACGGGCGGGATCGTGGTGTGTCTCGGACACACGGGACGCAACTTCGCTGCCGGCATGAGCGGCGGCATCGCCTATGTCCTTGACGAGGAGGGCGATTTCGAGCGTCGCTGCAACCTTGCCATGGTCGAGCTCGCGCCCGTCAAGGCTGAGGACGAGTCGCTCGAGCGCCTCGCGCATCAGGGCGGGGATCTCGAATCCCACGGACTGGTCGACGTGATGCGCGACATGACGCGCTTCGACGCCGAACGCCTGAAGAGCCTCATCGAACAGCACGTCCACTACACCGACTCGGCGCGTGGCCGGCGGATCCTGAAGGACTGGGATTCCTGCCTGCCGCGTTTCGTAAAGGTGATGCCCGTCGACTACTACCGCGCGCTGCGGGAGATGGAGCTCGCTCAGCCGGCCGATCCCGCAGCGCTGCTGGCGGAGAGCGCCTGAACCATGGGCAAGGTTACGGGATTTCTCGAGTTCGACAGGCACGAGCAGCGCTACGCGCCGGTGGCCGACCGCGTCCGTCACTTCAACGAGTTCCTGATACCGCTTGACGAAAGCACGCTTCGGCAGCAAGGCGCGCGCTGCATGGATTGCGGCATCCCGTTCTGCCACACGGGCTGTCCGGTCAACAACATCATCCCCGACTGGAACGACCTCGTTTACCGCGAACAGTGGCGGGAAGCGATCGAGGTGCTGCATTCGACCAACAACTTTCCCGAATTCACCGGCCGAATCTGCCCAGCCCCCTGCGAGGAAGCCTGCACGCTGAACATCGACGACGCGCCGGTGACCATCAAGTCGATCGAATCCGCCATCGCCGATCGCGCCTGGCAGGAGGGGTGGGTGGCTCCAGAGATACCCGCCACCAGGACTGGCAACCGCGTGGCCATCGTCGGTTCAGGTCCTGCGGGAATGGCCTGCGCGCAACAGCTGGCGCGCGCCGGGCACGACGTCACGGTGTTCGAGAAGAACGCCAAGCCGGGAGGGCTGCTCCGCTACGGCATTCCGGACTTCAAGATGTCAAAGGACTTTGTCGACCGACGCGTCCGCCAGATGGAGGCGGAAGGCGTGTCCTTCCGCACCGACACGCATGTCGGGGGCGGCCTCGAGACGGCCGACCTCGTCCGGGACTACGACGCCGTGGTACTCGCCGGCGGGGCAGAGAAGGCGCGCGACCTGCCGGTCGAGGGAAGGGACCTGCGCGGCGTCGAATTCGCGATGGATTTCCTGCCCCAGCAAAACCGGCGCATCAGTGGCGAGTCGATCGGCGACGTCGAGGAGATCTCCGCCGGCGGAAAGCATGTCGTCGTGATTGGCGGCGGCGATACCGGTTCGGATTGCATCGGGACTTCGTTCCGCCAAGGCGCGGTCTCGGTGACGCAACTCGAGATCATGCCCATGCCGCCGGAAAGGCCCGACAAGGCCACCACTTGGCCATTGTGGCCGCTGCGGCTGCGCACCTCCTCGTCGCAGGCGGAAGGAGCAGGCCGCGACTGGAGCGTCGCGACCAAGCGCCTTTCCGGCAACGACGGGGCCGTCACCACCCTTCACGGCGTCCGTCTGGACGATCGAATGCAGGAAGTCCCCGGCACCGAGTTCGAACTGAAAGCGGAGCTCGTGCTGCTTGCCATGGGTTTCGTCCATCCGGTCCATGAGGGCATGTTGGACGAGCTGGAAGTGGAACTGGACGCACGAGGAAACGTCCTCGCCGATACCGAAAGTTACGCCACCACGCAGCCCAAGGTGTTCACCGCGGGCGACATGCGCCGGGGCCAGTCGCTTGTGGTCTGGGCCATCCGCGAAGGGCGGCAATGCGCCCGCGCCGTTGACGAATTCCTGACGGGATCGTCGTCACTGCCCCGATGAACCGGACGTGAAGTGACCTCGATTGTGGCCACGGCAGGGACGCGTTCTCCCAGTCAGCCTGCATTCCGGTCTTCATCGAACGGACCCTTGATTCGGCCCGCGACCGGACACGTCGTTCGGCATCATGCCAATGCGGGCACGTCCAACGCCGACGATCATTGCCGCCAGGGCGCGCACGCCGAGAAATAACAACATTACAAAATTTCTAACTGTTATGTAAACGTCATACACCAATACCCGATTTCCGTGGAACTTTGTTGTGCACGCAATTATGTTGCTCAAAACAACGAAAATCGGGTGCATTATGTCTCGAAGATTACTGATCCTAGGCGCTTCCTACGGGTCGCTTCTCGGAACGAAACTTCTCATGGCGGGCCACGACGTGACGCTGGTGTGCCGCAAGGCGACCGCTGAACTGATCAACGGCGAAGGATCCGAGGTGCGAATCAAGCTGCGGGACGAGGACTTGCATCGCCCGTTCCGTTCACGGGACCTGACAGGAACGCTCGACGCCCTGGTGCCGGACAAGGTCCGGCCCGAAGCGTATGACCTTGTGGTTCTCGCCATGTCCGAGCCGCAGTTTGCCAGCACTGACGTGCGCACGCTTCTGGTGCGAATCGCGCAGGCTCGGGTGCCGTGCCTTTCCCTGATGAACATGCCGCCAATGGCATATCTCAACCGCATCCCGGGTCTCGATACGGGCCATCTGGCCGCGTGCTACACGTCACTGGACGGCTGGCGCGAATTCGAACCCGGCCTGGTTTCGCTTTGCAGCCCGGACCCGCAGGCGTTCCGGCTGCCGGATGCTGACGCGAACGTGCTTCATGTAAGCCTGCCAACCAACTTCAAGGCCGCCCCGTTTGAAGCGCTCGAACACAACGAGATGTTGAAGGAGCTGGAAGCGGGCATCGACGCCATCCGTGTCGAGGGCAAGGAGGTTCCCGTGAAGCTGCGTGCCCATGAATCGCTTTTCGTGCCGTTTGCGAAATGGGCGATGCTCCTCACCGGAAACTACCGCTGCGTGCAGGAGACCGGGATGCGTCCGATCAAGGAGGCCGTGCACGACGACATCGAAACGTCCCGGAACATCTACCGGTCGGTCAGCGATCTCGTCGTCAAGCTCGGGGCGACGCCTGACAGCCAGGTGCCGTTCGAGAAGTATGCAATGGCCGCGCAAAGTCTGCTGAAGCCCTCGTCGGCCGCGCGCGCCATCGACGGCGGCGCCCAGCACATCGAGAGGGTCGACCTGCTGGTGAAGCTCATAGCCGACCAGCTTGGCATGGGAAACTCTGCAGTTGATGAAGTCGTGGCGACAGTGACATCGCGCATTGCAGGCAACCTCAGGGCCGCCGCCTAGCTTTCGTAGCGGGTGTTGCCACGCCTGTCCGGGCTGATCGGCAATTCCACCAGCAATGGCTGGTGCGCACGCTGGGAACATGCCTGGCGCGGGCAGAGATGGCAGTTGATCCCGATCTGGCTGAACAGGTCTTCGCGATCAAGGTTGAAGGATCGCGCGTATCCGATTTCGTCGACGAAGCGGAACTCGCAGCCGAGCGCAAGCGCCAGTCGCCGGTCCTGAGACTCCCGGCTGAACACGGGTCGGTCCGAGGTGCGGCTGATCGTGAAGAATCGCTCGCCCTCTGGCAGTTCCACGAACTGGGGCAGGATCACGCCGGGCGTCCTGAACGACGTGTGGATGTTCCAGACTGGGCAGGCTCCGCCGAACTCGGCCAGCGTGAACGTGGTCGAGTTGAAACGCTTGGTGACGTTGCCGGCCTTGTCGATCCTGAGAAAGAAGAACGGCACGCCCTTCGCGTTCCTGCGCTGCAGCGTCGTCAGCCGATGGCATACCTGCTCGAACGAGACGCTGAAGGCCGCCGCGATCCGGTCCACGTCGTACTTGGTCGCCTGCGCGGTCGCCAGAACATCCGCATAGGGCATGAGAACGGCGCTGGCAAAATAGTTGGCGAGTTCCACCTGGCAACGCGCAAGCCCGGTGGAGGAAGTGATCCCGCTGTCCGAGACCAACCCCTTCAGGATCTCGTCCGCTTCCAGGAGGCAAAGAACATGCGCGAGCTGAAAGGTCCGGTTCGGATAGTCGAGCGCCTGGGAAAGAAGGACCGTCGCAGTCTCCCTGTCGAAGATGCGCAGGGCTTCGCTCATGTCTTCGACGGTCCGAATGCGAACTTCGACCCCGTGGCGCGCTCTCAGGCGGTCCTTCAACATCGCGTAGACATCGTCGGGCGCACAGGGCTGTTCGGCGCGGATCTTCTCCGCTGCCCTTTCGAGTTCAGGAAAGTGGTTTCCATGGTTCCGGAAAAAATCGTGGATGATCGTTTCCGGCGAGGACGAGACGAGATTTTCCGGCACCCGTTCCCGACCCTGCCGCAGCACCTTGTCGAGCGTGGTCCGGTGCGTCCGGTAGACCTGCAGAAAGTTCTCGACGAGCCCGGGTGCGTGATCGACGGCGGCCCGCAATTCCTGAAGGTCGGGCGTGTCGTGAAAGATCGGGTCCTGAAGAACGCTGCGCAGCTCCGCCAGAACGTTGGAGCTTGGATCCTGCACCAGTTCGCGCCAGTCAATGGCATATTTGTCGGACAGCGCCATGAGCATTTGGACCGAGAGGCTCCGCTGGTTGTTTTCCAGCAGGTTGACGTAGGCCGGACTGACCCCGAGCACCTTGGACATTTGGGCCTGGGTCTGCTTGTGGGCGCGCCGAAGCTGGCGCAGTTGCGGGCCAATGAAGGTCTTTTTCATTCGGATCCTCCGGATTTTACAAAGTTACGAAATTTATAGCATGATACACACACTAACAACACATAAACCCGATTTTGTGTGTTCAGGCCTTCGACAGGTGTTACTGGCAGACAACGTACCGCGAAGGGCATTGACGCGAGGAACTCCCATGGACGGCCAATCCGGCGACATATGCGCGGCAAACTCGTCATTGGCATCAACGATGACCGAAACGGACCCCGACCTCGCCGCCACGACAAGTCCCGACGGAAGCACCCAGGCTGAAGCCGTGCGGGCCGAAGCCCAGCGGTCGTTTCCCCATCTACCCCTGCAAAGCTTGAGAGGAGCAGGTTCCATGAAAATCGGTTGCAACGGACTGGCCGTTCCCGGCCCGACCAATATGCCCTTCCAGATCCGTCAGGCCATGGAAGTGCCCCTTCAGGATCATCGGGCGCCGGACTTCCCGGATTTCACCCTGCCGCTGTTTGAAGACCTCAAGGACATTTTCATGACCTGGACCGGTCGCGTGTTCATTTATCCGTGCTCTGGCACAGGCGGCTGGGAAGCGGCCATCACGAACACGCTCTCCGAAGGCGACACGGTCCTGGCGTCGGTCTTCGGGCAGTTCTCGCTTCTCTGGGTGGACCTGTGTCAACGGTTCGGGCTTGACGTGGACGCCATCGATGTCGAATGGGGCAAAGGCGTTCCGCTGGCCGAGTATCGCCAGAAGCTGGCAGCGGACACGAACCATCGGATCAAGGCAGTGCTTGTAACCCATAACGAGACCGCGACCGGCGTGACTTCCGACGTGGCTGCGGTCCGCAGGATCCTGGACAAGCTGGATCATCCCGCGCTTCTGTTCGTGGACGGCGTGAGCTCCGTCGCCTCAATCGACTTCCGCATGGACGAGTGGGGCGTGGACGTGATCGTCTCGGGCTCTCAAAAGGGCTTCATGATGCCGACCGGCCTGGCCGTGATCGGCGTAAGCCAGAAGGCCATTGAAATGGGGCGACAGGCGGGGCTTCGACGATGCTTCTTCGATTTCCAGGACATGATCAATACCAACGATCAGGGCTACTTCCCGTACACGCCGGCGACAACGCTCCTGCGCGGATTGCGCGCCTCGGTCGACATGCTCAAGCAGGAGGGGCTGCAAAATGTCTTTGCCCGTCACCATCGCTTGGCCGGCGGCGTGCGCGCGGCGGTGGAGGCCTGGGGGCTACGCAATTGCGCGCAAGGCCCCGAATGGCATTCGGACACGGTCACTGCGATTCTGGTGCCCGACGGTTTTGATGCCAATGACGTCATCCAGACGGCCTATCACAAATACAACCTGTCGCTCGGCGCCGGCCTGAACAAGGTCGCGGGCAAGGTCTTCCGGATTGGCCACCTGGGCTGGCTGAACGAAATCATGGTGCTGCAAACGCTGGGCGGTGTCGAACTTGCAATGCGCGACGCGGGCATTCCGTTCGAACCCGGCGCAGGCGTTGGGGCGGCCGTGCGTCACTTCGCCGATGACGCAATCGCCATCCGGACGGCGGCGGAGTGAAGGACGACGCGATGAAAGCGCCCCCGGGCGATTCTGCAGACAAGAGCGGCAGGATTCGGATTGTATTCCTTGACCGGTCTACGATCGGGCCTTCGGTGAATGTATCGAGACCAGCCTTCGATCATGACTGGGTGGAATACGACCGCACGGCGCCTGATGAGGTAATCGGACGACTGGAGAGCGCGGACATCGCGGTGTCGAACAAGGTGCCGATCCGTCGGGATGCCATAGAGGCGTTGCCGAACCTCAAGATGATCTGCATCCCCGCGACAGGCCATGACGCGTTTGACATCGACGCTTGCCGAGGGCGGGGAATCGTCGTGTCGAACGTGCGCGGCTATGCGGCGACCACTGTGCCGGAGCACACGTTTGCGCTGATCCTTGCGCTGCGGCGCAGCCTGGTCGGGTTTCGCCAGGACGTGATCGACGGAGAGTGGCAAAGGGCGGCACAGTTCTGTTTCTTCAACCATCCGATCCGGGATCTGGCGGGATCGACGCTTGGCATTTTCGGTGAAGGCGTCCTGGGTCAAGGCGTGGCCAAACTGGCGCAAGCGTTCGGGATGAAGCCTCTTTTTGCGGCGCATAAGGGCGTGGAGGGTCTGGGGCCGCTCTATACGCCGTTTGACGAGGTCATCGAGGAGTCGGACGTCCTGACAATGCATGCGCCACTGATGCCTGCGACCAGGAACATGATTTCGGACCGCGAATTCGGGATGATGAAGAAGAGGCCGCTGATCATCAACGCCTCCCGTGGGGGGCTGGTGGACGAGGCCGCTTTGGTGCGCGCACTCGATGCCGGCCAGATCTCGGGGATCGGGTTCGACGTTCTGACGAGCGAGCCGCCGCTGCCGGACAACCCGCTGCTCTCCGTGCTTGACCGTCCCAACGTGATCGTCACGCCGCATACAGCCTGGGCCAGCGAAGAGGCGATGCAAACGCTCTGGGACCAGGTGGTGGATCATCTGGAGAACTATTGGCGAGGAGAGCCGTCGAACCGGGTGGCATAACGGGAAGGCCCGGACTGTCCCCGAGGTTGATGCCGCTGATGAGGCATCGGGGCAGGCAACCGGTTGTCTCGTCAGGTCATCGGCTTCCGAAACCGTGCAACGGTGATTCCAACCAGAGGATGAATCAGGCGGATTTGGCTTGGCGACCTTCGTGTTCCCGTCGAGGAGCACTGACACGCAGCCATCAACAGCCGCTTCCTTGCCCATCCGTGACTTCGAATCGCGCCGATTGCTCGGTTTTGCAACGGAACTCAGAAGACATAACGCAGCGACATCCGGAAACCCTGACTCCGGATACGCGCCCACGTGGGAGCCAGATCAAGCGCAATTGGTTCGCGACTGCCGTCGCGCCACGTCACTCCACCTTCGCCCCTCCCGGTGCGGACCTCGCCGAGATCGGTGTAGCGCCACGCCATGTCCAGGCCAAGCCGCTCGTTCAGCGGCAGCGTGAATCCAGCGGTCACCATCCAGGTCAGGTCCGTCCGGCTCCCGCCCGGCACGCTCGTCGTTGTCGCCGGAAACGTCATTGTGGTCTTGCCAATTCTGTTGCGTGCGACGCCAATGCCCGCACCGACGTAAGGCGTGATCGCCGTCCGACTGCCTGATTGCCGTGCGGGAAGGTCGGCAAACGCCGCCAGCATGCCGGATACCGACGAGATGTCTGCCGCCACGGATTGCAAACGATCTGACGCGAGAAAGTTGGCACGGCCCTTGAAGCTGTAGCGAGGCCGGTGTTCCAGCATCACCTCGTAGCGCATCGCGCCTTCGGGTGCGTAGCCGAGCCCGAGTTCCAGCACTGCCGTCTTCCCGAAGTCGCCGAGCGAACGACGAGGCACACCATCGCGGTCCGTTCCGCAGCCGTACAGCGCCGCCGGCACGGTGCTTGAGCAATCGATGTCGGTGAAGGCCGCGTCGTCGGTCCAGTCAAGTCCAAGGCCGCCCCGCAGATAGAATTCATCCGCGCCTGCAACTCCCGGACACAATGACATCGAAGCAAGGGTCGCAACAGCCGCAAGCCGGGAACGCGCATTCAGGAGCCTGCGGCGCATGGCCAAAACCCCGCGATGGCGGCATCCCGGAAGGGCACGCGCCGTCGCCGCGCGCACGATACCGAACATCCTGACTGGTGGCAGCCCTGCAATGTTGCCTCGCCTCTGCGCGTTCACGTGACCGGTTTCCATGTCCGTTCAACCGAAAACCCTGCTGCGGGGGCGGCAGGCAGGCGCGTCATGGTCGTTGCCACGTGCATTTGCTGGCAGTGTCAACGTGGTTCACGGGAAGATACCGCGTTACATAAGTGCATTCGCCCGAAACACCTGCAAATTTTCCCGTACCGCCCATGATCTGGGCCCGGCCCTCGCCGCCACCGCCTTCCGCTATGTCGCCATCCCTTCGAAGGGCAAGAAGATAAATCTCGTCACCCTCGACGTCCGTAAACGTGCATGGAGACTCCAGGTCAACGACACCATCGCGGAACGTGCCCACGATCACGATGCACTTTGCGATGCTCGTCTCGCCTACGACAAAGGGCGGACCACTGCTCTCCAAGATCGTGCTGGTTCCGACGAGCGACCCGCCAGTGATTGCGCCCCCTGCATGATTGATCGTCGTGAAATCCTGGTCATAGCTTTGCAGCATTCGAATGCTGCCTGCATCCTGCGCTTCGGCGGTCGCTGCAGCCTGCAAGGCAAGCAGCATCGACATCGCAATTGCGACTGCAGGCATGGCTCTCAATCCCGTCACGGCCGCTCCTTTCCTGCCCCAGGTTGTCACGCGCGTGTGCCATTGGTGTCACTAGCAGTCCGCCAATCCCATGTCGAGCGTGACCCTTCGAACTTCGAACGCTTGGGCAACGACGCGTTCGATCAAGCATGGCATGCAGGATCTCCAGGTTTCGCCGCGACTTGCCGCAGGATCCCGCCCGGAACATCGCGGACCTGCCTGGCGAGCCGATGCCACGTGAGAGAAGGCAGCAAAGGCAGGCGCGACTCACGTCCCAACAGGACATCGGCCGCTCCCGCGCATCGCCAAGTTGCCACGTCCACGCCAACAACCGGGCGGGAAGACCCGTCCATTCGTCCCTGCTGCATCGATGAACCCTTCGGATGCACCCAATCCGGGGTTGACGCTGCATAGCCTGTGTCCGACACCCTCGAACATGGGAGCCGCGCAACTAACCATCGACCTTGACGCAATTTGCGCAAACTGGCACGCACTTGATGCGCTGTCGGACAGCGACGTGGAGACGGCTGCCGTCGTCAAGGCCGACGCATATGGCATAGGAGCGGCACAGGCGGCGAAGGCGCTGGCAGATGGCGGCGCAAACAGCTTCTTCGTTGCCCTTGTCAAGGAAGGCATCGCGGTCCGCGACGCGCTTGGCAATCAGCCCGACATATACGTCTTTGCCGGCCATATGAAAGGTGAAGCCGATGCGTTGGTTTCGGCGCGCCTGATCCCGTTGCTGAATGCGCCGGATCAAATGTCGCGCCACTTCGCGGACACGCCGGCCCATCCCTATGGCGTTCAACTCGATACGGGCATGAACCGCCTGGGCTTCGAACCTTCCGACTGGAACGACTGCAAGGGCGAACTCCTGGAGTCAGGACCGCTCCTCGTCATGAGCCACCTCGCCTGCGCCGACGAACCCGATCATCCAATGAATGCGCAACAGCTGGAAGCGTTTCGCGGGATGACCGACGGGATTTCAACCCGCCGTTCGCTGGCCGCCACCGGCGGAATTCTCCTCGGGCCGGAGTACCATTTCGACCTTACCCGACCAGGAATCGGACTCTACGGGGGCCAGCCATTCGGCGAAGCCCGGCCAGTCATCCGTCTTGATGCGCCGGTGATCCAGACGCGAACCGTTCAGGCCGGCGAAACTGTCGGCTATGGCAATGCCTGGACTGCAACCGTCCCGACAAAGGTTGCGACGATCTCCGCCGGATACGCAGACGGACTCCTGCGGGCGGCGGCGCCTGGAACCGTGGCTTTTTCCGGGGACACGCCCTGCCCTGTCATTGGACGCATATCCATGGACCTCATCACCGTCGATGTAACCGACCTGCACAAGGATCCGGAATCATTGCGGATCATTGGCCCCGAATTCTCGGTCGACGCCCTTGCCGAAGCCGCCGGCACGATCGGTTACGAGATCCTGACATCCCTCGGAGCGCGCTTTGAACGGGTGTACATTCCGCCATGAACGTCCTGGCCACCATAGGGCGGGCGGTGCTCGCCTTGCTTGCGGCAGTCGGCCGGGTCACGCTGTTCGCCATCGGCACCGTCAGCCATTTGGGACGCCCGCCCTACTATCCCCGCGAGTTTGTGCAGGCGCTGGTGCAGATCGGCTACTTTTCGCTTCCGGTGGTTGGATTGACCACGATCTTCACCGGCGGCGCCTTGGCTCTCCAGATCTATGCCGGCGGTGCGCGCTTTTCGGCTGAGGCCGTCGTGCCCCAGATCGTTGCGATCGGCATGGTACGCGAACTTGGGCCGGTCCTCGTCGGCCTCATGATCGCCGCCCGCGTCACTTCCTCGATCGCAGCCGAAATCGCCACGATGAAGGTCACGGAGCAGATCGATGCCCTGATCACCCTCTCGACCAACCCGGCCAAGTACCTTACGCTGCCTCGCGTCCTTGCCGCAACTGTCGTCATGCCGTTCCTGGTCGGAGTGGGGGACATCATCGGAATCATGGGCGGCTATCTCGTCGGCGTCGAGCGGCTGGGTTTCAACGCCGGAACCTATCTGCGAAACACCATAGACTTCCTGGAGCCTTTGGACGTGGTCTCGTCACTCGCCAAGGCCGCTGTCTTCGGCTTCCTTGCCGCCCTGATGGGCTGCTATTTCGGCATGCGATCCGGCCGTGGCGCACAAGGAGTTGGCCGGGCAACCAAGGGCGCGGTCGTTGCCGCGAGCGTGCTGATCCTGGCCGCCAACTTCGTGCTGACAGAACTGTTCTTTTCGGCATGATCGAGCTCGCCGACGTACATAAGGCCTTTGGCGAAAACACGGTTCTGACCGGAGTCAACCTGACCCTGCGAAAGGGCAGGAGCATGGTGATCATCGGCGGCTCGGGCACAGGCAAGTCGGTGCTCCTGAAATGCGTGCTGGGTCTGGTGCATCCAGACAAGGGCGCGATCAGGGTGGACGGAACAGACGTCACCAATCTCCGGCAGGGCACGCCCGAACGTGACGCGTTCCTCGCCCGGTTCGGAATGCTCTTCCAGGGCAGCGCACTCTTCGATTCCCTTCCGGTCTGGCAAAACGTCGCGTTCCGGCTGTTGCGCGGATCCCTCAGAAGGCCAAGGGCCGAAGCGCACGAGATCGCGGTCGAGAAGCTCCGCCGCGTCGGTTTGTCGCCCGATGTGGCAGCACTGTTTCCGGCCGAGCTTTCGGGAGGCATGCAAAAGCGCGTAGGTCTTGCACGCGCCATTGCCACGGAACCCGAGATCATCTTCTTCGACGAGCCAACGACCGGGCTCGACCCGATCATGGCAGGCGTCATCAATGACCTGATTCGCGGGATTGCAAGCGAGATGGGTTCGACTGCCATGACGATCACCCACGACATGTCAAGCGTCCGGGCGATCGCGGACGAAGTCGCAATGCTCCATGACGGCAAGATCCAATGGACCGGACCAGCCAGCGAATTGGACAGCAGCGGCGATCCATGCGTCGCGCAATTCATCGCCGGCAGCGCCGAGGGGCCGATCGAGACCGTTCGTTGAAGCCCTCGCCGCCGATCATGCCGTCGGGTCGGACGGCGTTAGAAGCGACCTCCGCCGATCCGCGCAACGGCCGGAGTGCTACGCAACAATTCGTCGCAAAAGCCGCATACCTGAAGCGGCAGGTCCGGCGGCACCCGTGCGCGATACCTGCTTGTCTCGCCCTTTCGGCACGGGCAAGAAGGCGCCATGACGAAGTCCGTGCGCCTCTCCTGCGCGAATTGCGGCGCCGTGCATGCCAAGTGGTCCGGACGCTGCGACGAGTGCGGTGCCTGGAACTCGATTTCTGAGGATGCACCGCTCTCGACCGGACCTGGATCGAAGGGTCTTGGCGCCGTGCGCGGCAATGCCGTTCCGCTCAGCGATCTGGCGAGCGAGGACGAGCCTCTTCCTCGCGACCTTTCTGGCATGGTCGAGCTCGATCGGGTTCTCGGCGGCGGGCTCGTTCCCGCAAGTGCCGTCCTTGTGGGCGGTGACCCGGGCATCGGCAAGTCGACACTGCTCCTGCAGGCAGCGGCAGCCTTTGCGCGAAAGGGACTGCGGGCAGTCTACATCTCGGGGGAAGAGGCTTCCAGCCAGATCAGGCTGCGTGCCAGGCGCCTTCATCTGGCCGATGCTCCGGTGCAACTCGCCGTGGAAACCGATCTTCGGAACATCCTCACGACCCTGGAAGAAGTGAAGCCGTCGGTCGCCGTCATCGACTCGATCCAGACCATCTGGCTGGACACGGTCGAAAGCGCGCCAGGCTCCGTGTCGCAAGTGCGTGCGGCGGCCCACGAGTTGACGTCTTTCGCCAAGCGCAAGGGCATCAGCGTGGTGCTTGTGGGCCATGTCACCAAGGAGGGCCAGATCGCGGGTCCACGGGTCATCGAGCACATGGTCGACACGGTGCTCTATTTTGAAGGTGAGCGCGGACACCAGTTCAGGATACTCCGCGCGGTCAAGAACAGGTTCGGGCCGGCTGACGAAATCGGGGTGTTCGAGATGACCGGCACCGGCCTGGCGGAAGTGGCGAATCCGTCTGCACTCTTCCTGTCAGACCGCGGCGCGGGCAGCCCCGGCACGACGGTGTTTGCGGGCATCGAGGGCACGCGGCCCGTCCTTTGCGAAATCCAGGCGCTGGTTTCCCCGGCACCGGCAGGAAGCGCCCGGCGTTCGGTGGTCGGCTGGGATGGCGGTCGGCTTGCCATGATCCTGGCGGTTCTTGAAGCACGATGCGGAATCCCGTTTGCCGGGCTTGACGTATACCTCAACGTTGCAGGCGGCCTCCGGATCACCGAACCAGCCGCAGACCTCGCCGTTGCAGCCGCGCTGCTTTCTGCACGTGAAGACGTGCACCTGCCCCCGCAAACGGTCGTCTTTGGTGAGATCAGCCTGTCCGGCATGCTGAGACCGGCCGGCCAGACGGAAGCCCGCCTGAAAGAGGCGGAAAAGCTCGGGTTCGAATCCGTGATTCTGCCTGACCGGAGCAAGACCGGCGCGGCGTCCGGCATGAAGGTCCAAATGATGCCCGACCTTGCCACTTTGGTTGGAGAAGTGTTTGGAGCAGGGTAGACACCCACGAGGGAGCTACGAGGTAAGGCAATGAGCGGCTTCACGATCATCGACGGCGTCGTTGCACTGGTCATCATCGTTTCCGCAATCCTCGCCTATTACCGGGGGTTTGTTCGTGAGACGCTGTCGATCTGCGGCTGGATTCTGGCCGCCGTCCTGGCGTATCTCTTCGCTCCCGCTGTCGAGCCGCTGGTCAAGGAAGTCCCCGTCGTCCGCGGCGTGCTGGGCAATTCCTGTGAACTCGCCCTGATTTTCGCATTTGCCGTTGTCTTTGCAGCGTCCCTGATCGTCACGTCGATTTTTTCGCCTCTCTTTGCGGGAGCGGTCCAGCGCTCGGCGGTTGGAGGTGTCGATCAGGGAGTCGGCTTCCTGTTTGGCGTCCTGCGTGGCGCAATCCTGGTTGCCCTCGCCCTGGTCATCTATCAGCGAGTCATCGTGTCGGAACCGATTCCCGTCGTGGATGACAGCCGATCGGTGGCGGTCCTCGCCGAGGTCACCGAAGCGATTGACAGGCAAGTGTCCGCAAACGCGATGAGCTGGATTGCGCAACAATACGACCAGTTGATCGCCAATTGCTCAAGAGCCGGCACCGACGTGTGACTCTGCACCATCAGAATGGCTCGTCTGAATTTCCGTTCCCGCGCGTCTCTTCTCGGAAACAAGAGTGGCGCTTCCGGGACATCGAACCGACAGGGCCACGACGAACAGTCGGGAGCCGCTCAGGCATGGAGGGCTGCCTGAAGGCAAGCAATCCCGAACGGTGACGCGAAATGCCTGCGTGACACATCCGTCGCAAGGCGGTAATAGAGGATCGCGCTGCTGCCAATTCGAGACGGGCATGTCCGAACCCATTCTGCCTCGACTCCCGAAGACCCATCCGTTCGACGACGACAAGCTTCGCGAAGAGTGCGGCGTGTTTGGCGTCAACGGAGTCACGGACGCTGCAAGCTTCGTGGCGCTCGGATTGCATGCACTGCAGCACCGTGGGCAGGAGGCCGGGGGAATCGTCTCCTACGAACCCGGCGAAGGCTTCCACTCCGCACGTCGCACCGGCCTCGTGCGCGACACGTTCACAAACCAGTCCGTGATGGACACGCTTCGCGGAGAACTGGCAATCGGTCATGTGCGATATTCGACCGCCGGCTCCAAGGGACCTGCGGAAATCAGGGACGTGCAACCGTTCTTTGGCGAATTCTCCATGGGCGGAGCGGCCATCTCGCATAACGGCAACATCACGAACGCCGATGCGCTGCGCCGCGAGCTCATCGAGCACGGCTCGATATTCCAGTCCGGTTCGGACAGCGAGTGCATCATTCACCTGATGGCCAGGTCGCTGCAAAAGTCAGTGCCCGAACGGATGAAGGATGCCTTGAGGCGGGTCGAAGGCGCATTTTCGGTGGTTGCGATGACTCGCACCAAGCTGATCGGTGTACGCGATCCCTTGGGCGTTCGCCCCTTGGTATTGGGCCGCGTCGGCGGCGGAGGCTGGGCGCTGGCTTCCGAATCCTGTGCCCTGGACATCATCGGCGCCGAATTCGTGCGCGAGATCGAGCCGGGCGAGATGGTTGTCATCGAGGAGAACGACGTTGCCAGCCACATGCCGTTTGAACGACGTGAGTCCCGCTTCTGCATCTTCGAGCATGTCTATTTCTCGCGCCCCGACAGCCAGTTGAACGGACGTTCGGTCTACGAGACCAGGTCCGCGATCGGCGAGGAACTGGCCAAGGAAGCGCCGGTCGATGCCGATCTGGTTTCCCCGGTGCCGGACAGCGGAACGCCCGCGGCGATCGGCTACAGCCGGGAAAGCGGCATTCCCTATGCCATGGGAATCATCCGCAACCAGTACATGGGACGGACCTTCATCGAACCGACCGAGCAGATTCGAAACATGGGCGTGCGCCTGAAACTCAACGTCAACCGTGCGCTCGTCGCCGGGAAGCGGGTCGTGCTGGTTGACGACAGCGTCGTGCGCGGCACAACCTCGCTCAAGATCAAGGAAATGATCCTGGATGCCGGTGCAAGGGAGGTTCACTTTCGAATCGCCTCGCCGCCGACGGCATGGCCCTGCTTTTACGGCGTGGACACGCCCAATCGGGAGAACCTTCTCGCCGCGACCATGAGCGAAGCCGAGATGTGCAGTCATCTGGGCGTCACGTCGCTCAAGTTCATTTCGCTCGACGGGCTCTATCGGGCGGTTGGCGAAGCGGATGGGCGAAGCTCAGAAAGCCCGCAATATTGCGACGCCTGCTTTTCAGGAGAGTATCCCGTGGCACCGTCCGACCAGATCGAGAAGGGATTCGCGCTCAAGGCTGCCGAGTGAACGCCAGGCTTCCTCCGAGTGCGGCAAGCGAGCGCGCCGCGTACGTGAAGCCATGGTGCACGTGCCGGAGCGCTTCCGGTGACAGTTCGTCGCGCACCACCGATCCGGCAGATGACACGCTCCTGGCATTGCAAACGGCCCGCAAGGCTGCGTTTGCGTGACCGCCGAAGCGGGATTCCAGCCCGGCCGGCCAAAGCAGTATCCTCGTTCCTGTCCAACCAGAAAGATCGCCGGAAAGCGGCTTCGGACGTAAAAGAGCTGCGTGAGCCGCGTTGACCGACCTTCACGGCCATCGTGATGCAAACATGAAACGGATTGACCCCGCGTCCCTGCCCCGCCATTGAGTGGCGCAAACCGGAGCAGACATGGCATCCCCGGCGCCGTTCGCAGCCTATGAATTCCTGATCGCCTGGCGGTACCTTCGCGCAAAGCGGGCCGAGGGCGGGGTCAGCGTCATGACCTGGATCAGCCTGATCGGGATCACGCTGGCCGTCGCGGCGCTCATCATCACCCTTGCCGTGCGGTCAGGCTTTCGCGACGAATTCGTCTCGACCATTCTCGGCGCAAATGCGCACGTCACCGTCTATTCCAGAAGCTACGTGTCCGAGAGCGGCAACATCACGGACGTGATTCCGGACTACGCGGAATGGGCCGAGCGGCTCGGCACGGTCGAAGGAGTCACGCGCGTGGCACCTCTGATCAGGGGCCAGGTGATGGTGGTGCACCGCGGCAAGACCAGCGGCATGGACGTCTTTGGCATCGCAAGGCAGGATCTTGAACGGATCCCGCGCATCGCAAATCCGGAAGGGTCCCTGGGCGCGATCGAAGATCTTGGCCGAGGCGTCGCAATCGGGCGGGAGGCGGCGCGGTCGCTCGGCGTGACCGTCGGAGACGTCGTTCGCCTCATCAACCCCGAAGGCGTGAAGAGTCCCTTTGGCACAAGCCCGCGAGTGAACGAGTACGAAGTCGTCTACATATTCAGTTCCGGACGCTACGACATCGACCGAACCCGCGCCTACCTGCCCTTCGCAGAGGCCCAGACCTATTTCAACCGGGAGGGCGTGGCGGACGAACTGGAGGTGAACGTCGTCGAGCCCGAGTCCATCGATGCCTTAGCACCGCTGATTCGAGAGGCCGGAGGCGAGCGAGCACGAGTCTGGACATGGAAGGACTCGGCCGGTGGCTTCCTCAGGGCGCTCGAGGTCGAGGACACCGTGATGTTCGTGCTGATGAGCGTCCTTGTCCTCATCGCGTCCATGAACATCATCAGCGGGCTGGTCATGCTCGTCAAGAACAAGGGCCGGGACATTGGCATCCTTCGGACCATCGGGCTCACGCAAGGCGCCGTCATGAGGGTGTTCTTCCTGACCGGCGCGTTCATCGGCACGCTCGGCACGCTCTTCGGCGTCATTCTCGGCTGTCTCTTCGCAATCTACTTCGACCCGATCCTCGCCTTCGTGAACGGGGTCACGGGCGGCGAGGTCTGGGAAGCCTCGGTGCGCGGCATCTACCGTCTGCCGGCAAAGCTCGAACTGAGCGACGTGCTCGCCGCCGTCGGGCTTTCGCTGGCGCTTTCATGGGGCATCACGCTCTTCCCCGCGCGCCGTGCCGCCCGAATGAACCCGGTCGAGGCGCTCCGCTATGAGTGACGTGCTGACGCTGCAGGATGTCAAGAAGACGTACAACGCGGGCAAGCCGAATGCGCTGACCGTCCTCGACGGCACTGACCTGTCACTCGCAGCGGGCGAAGTCGTGGCCCTCGTGGCGCCCTCCGGCGCTGGCAAGTCGACGCTGCTTCATGTTGCCGGACTTCTCGATTCCTGCGACGCCGGCACAGTTTCCGTTGACGGCGCCGACATGACGCGGGCGGGCGAAGCCGCGCGCACCGCCGCAAGGCGGCAGGACATCGGATTTGTCTACCAGTTTCATCATCTCCTGCCCGAGTTTTCGGCACTCGAAAACGTCGTCCTGCCGCAGCTCGCAAATGCAGTGCCAGCGTCGAAGGCAAGGGCACGCGCCGAAGAACTGCTCACGCGTGTGGGCTTGGACGAACGTGTCGGGCACCGGCCGGCCGCGCTGTCAGGTGGCGAGCAGCAGCGGGTCGCCTTCTGCCGCGCCCTGGCAAACGGACCAAGGGTGCTGCTGGCCGACGAACCCACGGGCAACCTGGATCCGGCAACATCGCAAGGCGTGTTCGCGGCGCTCATGGAACTGGTAAGGGAAACCGGCCTGGCGGCAGTCATCGCGACGCACAACCTGGAGCTAGCGTCGATCATGGACCGGATCGTGCGGCTTGAGGGCGGGAAGCTCCGCTGAACCGCAATCCTCGAGGTCACGGCTGGCGATCGGCTTCAGGTCAATCAGGCGGGCTGACGCGCTCTTCTCGCCATCAAACGTCCAGCTCTTCGACGAACCGTGCGTTCTCCTGGATGTACTGGAACCGCAATTCCGGCTTCTTCCCCATCAGGCGCTCGACCAGTTCCCCGGTCTCTCCGGGCACATCCTCGTCGGTCGTGACCCGGATCAGCGTGCGCGATGCCGGATCCATCGTGGTCTCCTTGAGGTCCTTGGCGTCCATTTCGCCCAAGCCCTTGAATCGCTGCACGTCGATCTTTCCCTTTCCGCCCAGCCCTTCGGCAAGAACGCGCTCCTTTTCGGCATCGCTGGCCACATAAGCTCGATTGGCACCTTGGGTCAGCCGGTACAGCGGAGGACATGCAAGGTAGAGGTGCCCCTTGTCGACCAACGGTCGCATCTGGGTGTAGAAGAATGTCATGAGAAGCGACGAGATGTGGGCTCCGTCCACATCCGCGTCGGTCATGATGATAACCTTGTCGTAGCGCAGGTCATCGACATTGAAACGGGTGCCCATGCTGCACCCCAGGGCTTCGCAGAGATCGCGGATCTCCTGGTTCTGCATGAGCTTTGCCGATGCCGCCCCGAGCACGTTCAGGACCTTGCCGCGAAGGGGCAGGAGCGCCTGGAACTCGCGGTTGCGGGCGGCCTTGGCAGAACCGCCGGCGGAGTCGCCCTCAACGAGGAATATCTCCGTGCCGTCGCGGGACTTCGCCGTGCAATCGGTCAGCTTGCCCGGAAGACGAAGTTTTCTGGTCGCGCTCTTGCGTGCCGTTTCTTTTTCCTGCCGGCGACGCAACCGCTCCTCCGCCCGCAGCACAAGGAAGTCCAGAATGGCCCCCGCGGACTTCGTGTCGGCGGCTAGCCAGTTGTCGAAATGGTCGCGAACCGCGCCTTCGACCATTTTCGCCGCACTTTCCGTGGAGAGCCTGTCCTTCGTCTGTCCGACGAACTGCGGCTCGCGGATGAAGATGGAGACCAACGCAACTCCGCCGGTTGCCAGGTCTTCCCGCGCAATCTGCGAAGACTTGCGGTTGCCCACCAGTTCGCCATAGGCACGAATCCCCTTGAGGATTGCAGCCCAGAAGCCCGTCTCGTGCGTGCCGCCCTCCGGCGTTGGCACGGTGTTGCAATAGCTCTGGATGAACCCGTCTCTGGCCGCCGTCCAGTTGATCGCCCATTCGACCTTGCCCGGCTCCCCGAACTTCTCGTTGAAGTCGACCTGACCCGCGAACGGCTGCTCTGCGTAGGTCGTGTCGCCGTTCAGGCTTTCGGTCAGAAAGTCCGAGAGGCCGCCCGGAAAGCGAAACGTGGCTTCAGGGGGGATGCCATCTGCATCAAGCGCGCATCTCCAGCGGATCTCGACGCCGCTGAAAAGATAGGCCTTGGAGCGGGCCATCTTGAAGAGGCGCGCCGGCGAAAGCCTGAGCGAACCGAAAATCTCGTGATCGGGGTGAAAGGTGACGGCGGTTCCGCGCCGGTTGGAGGCGGCACCCACGTTCTCGACGCCCGAGAGCGGGATGCCGCGTGAGAATTCCTGTGCATAGACTTGCCTGTCACGCGCAACCTCGACGCGAAGCTGGTCGGAAAGCGCATTCACGACGGAGATGCCGACACCGTGCAGGCCGCCCGAGGTCTCGTAGGCCTTACCGGAGAACTTTCCGCCCGAGTGCAGTTCACAGAGAATGATCTCCAGCGCGGAGCGGTCCGGGAACTTCGGATGCGGTTCAACCGGAATGCCGCGACCATTGTCCCGAATCGTGACCGAATGATCGGCATGAAACTCGACCTCGATGCGGCTTGCATGGCCTGCAACGGCCTCGTCCATCGCATTGTCAAGGACTTCGGCCACCAGGTGGTGAAGCGCGCGTTCGTCGGTGCCGCCAACATACATCCCCGGGCGCTTTCGCACCGCTTCGAGGCCCTCAAGGACCTCGATCGAAGCTGCGTCATAGGTGTCCGCTACGGTCGCTGCGAGAAGATCGTCGGCCATGTCCTGCTCTTGTTTTCTGAAAGATAGCCGCCTCCGAGTGGCTGGGCAATGGGTCCGGTCGGCCTGGCATCCTATTTCCCGCCTCCAGCAGGTCGCGCAATCCCGGATTCATGACTCCCGGTTCAACTCCCGGCCAATCCTTCCGATGCACCAGGGATCTTCGAGGCCTTGGTCATTGTTTCCTCGGATCAATGCCATTGAGCCATGCGTCAACCTGTCCGAACCAAGCTTCGGACCGCGGTTGCACAGAATGCCGCGCACCGAGAGCTCAAGTCACGTGAGCCCTCCCGCAGGGGCACTGCGCGCATTCGGCAGTCCCGCCGCTCCCGGAACGCAACCGACATTCAATGCAAGGTCTGGATTGCCAGTCCAATGCAGGCAAGACCACTGAAGAGAGCAAGCGCCGCGCAAACTTGCACCCGTCAGCTTGATCGTGGCTCACTCGGCCGGTTCGGCAACCGCAGGAGCGACAACAGCATGTTCATAGGACAAGTCTCCCAGACCATCCTCGAAGATGTCGCGCTCGGCGATCCACTCGCGTGACTCATCAAAGATCTGGCGCGAATATGGCTCGAACACGATACGCTCTCCCGGTCCGAACAGCCGCGTGTCCATCTGGTCGCGGAAACGCTCCGGAAACTCGTTCCTGTAGTAGTGGGTGTAGAGTTCCTGCCTGAGATCGATGTCCCTCTGCGCCATTCGCAAGGCGCTGAAATACCTTTCGACGTCCTCCAGGTCGGCGTCGTCGGCAACCATCGCGGCCATCATGAAGGACGTGTCCAGGACCTTGCGGAACCCCAGTTGCTCCATGAAGTAGTACGGGCCGCTGAACAGGCTGACGGCAGGAATGTTGCCGTCGATCATGTGCTCCATCCGCTTGAACAGAAGGCCGTCAGCAAAGGACAGGTTGATTTCATCGCGCGCGAGGAATGGCTCCAGCGCCTGGATCGACGAATAGTGGCTGCCAGATTGATAGCCCACGGAAATCGGGACATTGGCCAGATCCTCTGGCCTCTTGATGGAAGATTCCGCAGGAACGAATATCCCGCACGGAGAGACGGAATAGGCGTTTGCGTAGAGCTTCCCGTGGCCCGACGCAGCCGCCACGTTCACGGTCCAGTGGCATGCCGAGCTTACGTCACAGCTCCGGCCCTTCTCGAATGTCTGATATGCCCCAACCCGGTCGCCGAGGTCGTGCCGTTCACCGGTCGCGGACAGCAGCTGGTCTTCCAGCGTGTAGTCCAATCCGACTTCGTCAAAATAGCCCTTCTCGACCGCGACCCACTCGTGCAAGCGCATGTGTGGCGCTATGACAAACTTTCCCATGTCTTCCTCCGGACGTTCCATTGCGATTCGACCAAGTCCCGTCTCGGTCCTGGCAGCATCGGCAGGATCCTGTCCGCCGCCAATCTGCCCACTCGTCGTTCTGTTTCGCGGGATTTCACCACTCGATGAAGGTCCCTGATTTGGCCAAACGGGTCAAGGTACCCGCAATGCAATCGATCGATGTCGCCCGCCTCTCCGGGCCGCAAGAGCCGACAAGGTCGCTGCCTCGACCTCTGAACCCGCAAGGGATCGAAACGGTCAGCGCCGCCTGAACAGCCTTCCGAGGCGGCCACGCACCGAGCTCGTGGCTGTGCCGATGTCGAGAAGCAACGGAGCAATGCGGCGGTTGCGGAAGTTTCGCCAAAGCCTCCAAATGGTGATCAACAGTATCGCCAGAAGCGTCAGCAACACGATGTTGAACCATGGGATCAACTGCATTTCAGGGCCTTCGGCCGGTGTCAGGCGAAGCGCGTTCGGAAAGATCGAGAGCCACACGTTTCGCCATCCATAGTGCCGGACCACATACCACTCGGGATCGTCCCGGGTCGAAACGGCATCGGCCGCCTCGGTCTGCAGGTCCGCGGTGTCGAACTTGAAATAGGGCGGCCAGAACCCGGTGTCCTGGTTTCGATACACCATGGCCTTGCCGTTGGCCTTGACCGCCTGGATGAACAGGACGTCCTTGGTAGGATTGGTCGTGCTCGTCGTGGCGCGGCCGCTCCAGAACACCGAAGTCCAGTCATCGAAGTCCCGACGCTCTTCATACGTGTTCACGATCCGCACGATGTCGCGTTGCGGCAGGTTGTAGTGCAAGACACCGAGAACGGCGAGCGCGACAAGAACGCGGAACGTCCAGATCACATAGGCCATGGCGTTTCCCCTTCCCGACCCGGAATAAGGCGGTGCGCCCGGTGGACGCAAGGGCTTCACAGTGTCGGAAGTCCATGCCAGCCTGACGGAAGCGACGGCACTACAGGCAAGGAAGAGACTCATGCAGCCCGGACCACGGAACCAGCTCACCGACGTTGCCGGCCTGACCGTGGGCCAGGCGCAGGACGAGCTCATGAAGACCGGAGTGACGGTCGTCGTCGGCGACGCCCCGATGGTCGCTGGCGTTCACGTCATGGGAGGTGCGCCCGGGACCCGGGAGACTGATCTCCTCGCCCCCGACAAGACCGTCCAGGCCGTGGACGCGCTGACTCTCGCGGGCGGCTCCGCGTTTGGCCTTGCGGCCGCAGACGGCGTCGCGGCAGGCCTCCGCGCCGATGGGCGCGGCTTCGAGGCGGCAGGCCACAGGGTGCCGATCGTGCCGGCCGCCATCATTTTCGACCTTGCCGGCGGCGGCACCAGTGAATGGGACGAGAATCCCTATCCGGCCCTCGGGCGCGCCGCATATGCCGCACGCGGCTCGGACATGGAACTTGGCAGCGTCGGAGCTGGCACAGGCGCGACCACGGCCGGGCTTAAAGGGGGATTGGGTTCTGCATCAGCCGTTCTGCCTTCAGGCGCGACAGTTGGCGCGTTGGTGGCTGTCAACGCGGTCGGCCAGGCGACGGTGGGCGAAGGACCGCACTTTTGGGCGGCGCCTTTCGAGCAAGGCGACGAGTTTGGCGGCCTCGGCCCGGCACCAGGCCCCGCGCCCTCGCCACGGACAAAGCTCGACAGCCCCGCAAACACGACGATTGCCGTGGTCGCGACGGATCTTGCACTTGCCAAGGCCGATGCCCAGCGCATGGCGACAGCCGCACATGACGGCATTGCGCGTGCCGTCGTTCCGGCACATTCGCCCTTGGACGGAGACCTCGTCTTCGGCACGGCAACAGGCCTCCGGGAAGCGGATGAACAGGACCGGTTCCATCTTGGGCATGCAGCGGCCACATGCCTTGCGCGGGCGATCGCGCGCGCGGTGTATCTCGCACGACCTGCAACCGGAGACATCTTCCCGACATGGCAACAACGGTTCGGTTGAGCGCATGGCACCGGAGTGCAAGCGCCGCATGGCTTCGATCTGACCCGTCGGTCGGCACTGGCCATTGTCTTGACAGCGCGTAGCCGGGAATGCCAAGGCATCCAGCGAGCGGGAGGACATTCGCATGGGCCAGCCAGACGTCATCGTGATCGGAACCGGAGTGATCGGCGCCGCCACGGCTTACGAGATCGCCAAGACGGGAAGGTCGGTCCTGTCGCTCGACCGGAACCGCAGGATCGGTCACGGATCCACGGCCGGATCCTGCGCGATCATCCGCATGCACTATTCCACCTATGACGGCACCGCCTTTGCCTGGGAAGGCTACCACTACTGGCGCGACTGGGCGGAGCATCTTGGCCTGCCCGCGTCCGAGGAACTGGCAAGATTCGTGGAATGCGGCTGCCTGGTGATGAAGACGGAGGCGAACGGATTCCTTGAAAGGCACATGGAATTCAGTTCCTTGCTTGATTGTCCGTTCGAGGAATGGAGCCCGGGCGAAATCGAGGAACGCCTGCCGATATACTCGCTCGACAGCTTCGCGCCTCCGAAACGCAGCGACCAGGCCGGCTTCGGCATGACAAACGGGGACAGGCTCGCCGGAGGCGTGTTCTGGCCGCATGCCGGGTACGTGACCGATCCGGCGCTGTCCGCCCAGAACCTCGCTGCCGCTGCCGCTCGGCACGGAGCGGGGACGCGTCTTGGCGTGGAGGTCACCGACATCCTGAGAGAGGGTGGCCGGGTCAAGGGCGTCAGGCTGGCGAACGGCGAGGAAATCCACGCTCCCGTGGTCATCAATGTCGCCGGTCCGGGCTCCGCCGCAGTGAACGCAATGGCCGGCGTCACGGAGGAGATGACCATCGCGACCCGACCGCTAAAGCAGGAAGTCGTGCATGTTCCGGCACCTTCCGGCTTTGATTTCGAAAGCAACGGCACCATCGTCTCCGACAGCGACATCGCCTGCTACTGCAGGCCCGAAAGAGGCAACCATATACTCGTGGGCAGCGAGGATCCGGCATGCGACCCCCACGTTTGGGTCGACTCGGACACCGAGTATGACCGGAACTTCACCGATCAATGGACGACGCAGGCCATGCGGTACGCCCAGCGCGTTCCCGCCTTGGGCATTCCGTCGACGGCGAAAGGCGTGGTGGATCTCTACGACGCCTCGACCGACTGGATACCGATCTACGACTCCACCAGCCTTGGCGGCTACTACATGGCGTGCGGCTCCAGCGGCAACCAGTACAAGAACGCGCCGATCGCAGGCAAGTTGATGGCGGCCCTCGTGGACTACTGCGAGGCGGGCAACGACCACGACACCGACCCGCTGACGTTCAGGCTCCCTTACATCGAGCGCGACATCGACGTCGGCTTCTATTCCCGGAAGCGAGAGATCAACAAGGAATCAAGCTTCTCCGTTCTCGGCTGACCCGCGTCGAGATCCAGGTCTCGCGCGATTCCACGGGACACTTGCACGATGCGGAACCCACGACTTCGCAGACCGACGTCAAGAATCGGGAGTGATACGGATGAGCGCGCCGTCACGGGCGTCGACAAGCAGCAGGATCGCGCCGTCCCGATCCACCTCGACGTCGCGTATGCGGCCTAGCTCTTCGAGATAGCGGGCTTCGCCCGCAACTCGCACGCCCCGCAGGTTCAGGCGAACGATGCCGCCCGGATTGAGCGATCCAGCCACGATGTCTCCGTTCCAGTCGAACAAGTCGCCCTCGTAAAAGGCAAAGCCACCCGGCGCGATGACCGGATCCCAGTAGTAGCGTGGCTCCGTTATCCCTTCGGCACGCGGCTTGCCGGTTCCGACGGGCGTGCCGATGTAGTTTTCCCCATAACTCACGAGAGGCCATCCGTAGTTCGCGCCACGCTTGATCAGGTTCAGTTCGTCACCGCCGGCCGGTCCGTGCTCAAGCGTCCAGAGTTCGCCCGTCCGGGGGTGGATGGCCGCTCCCTGCGGGTTCCTGTGCCCGTAGCTCCAAACCTCCCCGAGTGCGCCGCCTTGACCAAGAAAGGGGTTGTCATCGGGAATGCCGCCGCCCGGCGTGACGCGCACGACCTTGCCGTAGGTCGTCTTCAGGTCCTGGGCCAGGATCCGCGCCCTGCGCGAGGAGCGTTCGCCCGTCGTGACGAAGACATGTCCGTCATGAGGAACGATCCGCGAGCCAAAATGCTTGGAGGACGTGGATGGAGGCGTCTGGACGAAAAGGTCATCCAGATCAGTCAGGCGGGGAGGATTCTCCTGCAGCACGGCGCTTGCAGCCGCCGTGGCGGACCTGCCGCTGCCGAGCGGTTTCGCGTAGGTAAGGTAGATGCGTCGAGAGCTCTCGAAGTCCTCCGCGAGCGCAATGTCGAGAAGCCCGCCCTGGCCCCGGGCCAGCACTTCCGGCGCGCCAGCCACGGCTTGCACGCCCTCGCCTCTTCTGATGACCTTGATCCCTCCCGGGCGTTCGGTGACAAGATAGGCGCCGTCGGGAAGGACCTCGATTCCCCATGGATGTGCCAGCCCGTCGGCGATGACCTCGACATTGAAACGCTGCGCGTTCCTGATTTCCGGGGCTCTGGTCTGGTTTTCGAACGCCGGCTCGAATTCGGGCACGTTCTTCGGGCCCTGCGAAACCTGGGCGTGCGTCGTCCCGGCAAGTGCGGCCATCGCGACAAGCGCTATCAATCCCTGGTGCATGGCGGCTCCTCCGTCCGGAACAACAATAGCACTTGCCCGGATGAGTTCATTCAAGTATCCGCGATCGGTTGCGGGCAAGGGCTTCCTGTCATTGGCGCCTTCTGCAACCAGGGGACGCCTTTCAGAAGTGGTTTCCTTCCGAAAGAAATGCGTCGAAGCTCTCGCCTGAGGCAATGGCGGCTTCGCGTCCGCATGCAGCCCAGAGCAGCCCCCTCCTGAGCATTTCGCGGGCGGGTCCGCTTCGAATCACGTCGGCCTTGTGCCCAAGGGCATTGTAGTAGACCCGTCCCATGCCCCAACGCCGGATCCAGGCCACGGGCATGTCAACCGGCCCGTTTGGGCTGTGAAACCAGGTAACGGTCGGGAACCGTGTCGTCGCCAGGACATGGTTCGCCGGGTCGACATGCAAGTAGTACTGCTCGCTTTCAACGTCGAATTCATCAATTCCGGAGACCAGTTCATGCTCGGGCTCCGTGACCTTCACGCGGTAGCGAACCCCGTCGCCGCCCGGATGCGCAACCCAGTTCGCACCTGTCATGAATTGCCAGAGCACATTGTCGCGGAAGGCGTCGCACATGCCCCCGTGGCATCCGGCAAGTCCTGCACCGCGGGCCACGGCCTCGGACACGTTGGTTGCCCTTTCACGGGACAGTTCCGACATGGTCCAGACGGGCACGATCAAGTCGCATGAGTTGAGGACTGCAACCTCGTCCAGGCAATCGAGGCTGTCGGTTACAGTCACCGCAAATCCTGCCTCGGCAAGCATCGCGCGAAAGATCTCCGCGACCTGGTCCGGTTCATGCCCGTCCCAACCGCCCCATGTGATCAAGGCCTTGCCAGTCATTCCCGCGTCCTCCCTTGCCCCCTCACGCAACCAGGGCTTCCTGCCTTTGCCTCGCGTCTGTGATCTCGATCGGCACGCGCCCAAGCCGAAAACTCGATTCCGGCACTGCATGCCGCCGCGTCTCGGAGCGGTGTCAACGGTAGCAGAGACTCAAGCACGGTAGATCTGGGCCACCCGGTCCACGGCGGCATCCACGGACAGCCTTTCGCTTTCCCCGGTCCGCCGCGACGCCAGCTCTACGAACCCTTGCGCAAGGTCGCGAGGTCCGACCGTGATCCTCCACGGAAGCCCGATCAGGTCCATGGTGGCAAACTTTGCTCCCGGCCGCTCTTCCCTGTCGTCGTAGAGCGGATCCAGTCCACGTTCGATCAGCGCCGCTTCCAGCCGTTCGCTGGCCCCGTCCGTGCCTGCGTCCCCTTGCCTGAGATTCAAGATTCCTGCGTGGAACGGTGTCACGCCTTCAGGCCAGACGATGCCCTTCCCGTCGTGGCTTGCCTCGATGATCGCGCCAAGAAGGCGGCTTACGCCGATGCCGTGCGACCCCATGTGAACCGCGACATCGTTCCCGTCGGCGTCCTGAACCGTGGCGCCCATGGGCTCGGAATACTTGGTGCCGAAGTAGAATATCTGTCCCACCTCGATGCCTCGTGCAGACCGGCGCCTCTCTTCCGGAATCTCGTTGAAGAGTGCCACGTCATGGGTTTCGTCGGTACGGGCATAGCGCGACGTGAATTCCTCGAGCACGGCCTGGCACTGCGCCTTGTCGCCGTAGTCGATCTCCCGGTCGCCGATCTTCAGTTCCGTGATGGCGTTGTCGAAGAAGACCTCTGACTCTCCGGTCTCGGCGAGAACGAGAAACTCATGCGTGTCATCACCGCCAATGGGTCCGGAATCGGCTCGCATCGGAATCGCCTGCAACCCCATTCGTTCGTACGTGCGAAGATAGCTGACGAGGTGACGATTGTAGGCATGCATGGCGTCCGCCTTCGTCAGGTCGAAGTTGTAACCGTCCTTCATGTAGAATTCGCGACCGCGCATGATGCCGAAACGGGGCCGGATCTCGTCCCGGAACTTCCACTGGATCTGGTACATCGTCAGCGGAAGGTCCCGGTAGGATGAGACGTGCGCACGGAAGATGTCGGTTATGAGTTCCTCTGCCGTCGGCGTGTAGAGGATGTCGCGGTCGTGGCGGTCCCGGATGCGAAGCATCTCTTCGCCGTAATCGTCGTAGCGTCCGCTTTCACGCCAGAGATCCGCCGACTGCAGCGTGGGCATCAGCATCGGAATGTGGCCGGCACGCTGCTGCTCCTCGTGGATGATGTCCTCGATCTTTCTCAACACCTTGAAACCGAGGGGCAGCCACGAGTAGATGCCGGCAGAGGCCTGCTTGATCATGCCCGCCCGAAGCATGTATCGGTGCGAAACGATCTGCGCCTCAGCAGGCGTTTCCTTAAGCACGGGAAGGAAGTAGCGGGAAAGGCGCATGGGATAGGTTCCTCGAGACGTGACAGCCTCGAACTACGCCATGCGACCGTGCTGGACAAGGAACCGTTGCCAGCTGGCCGCCGCCCGTGCCGCGCCATGCAAGACCGAAGCAGGAGACGAGACAGGCATGCCGGCGTCTTCCAGTTTCGCATCCGACGCCGACGAGCCAAATGGCGCCTGTCCGGAAGCACGAACTCTTGCCGATTCCAGAACGCGGTCATCCCGCTGCGGCGCTTGGGATTGGCGGCGTCCGGCCGTGCCCATGGGAATCCTTCCAGCAAGGCAGTACGCCCGGAATGGCCGCGATGCCGTCCCATGTCGCGCAACAAGTGCTTGCAAATGGCGGGCGAGTCGTTGCGAGCCTGGATCCGCTCAGCGATCGGATACCGAGTCCTGATAGGCGGCAAGTTCACCAATCAATGCTTGACCAGACGGGACGTCCGCGCGCCTGCAGAACTCGCGCCAAACCTCACCAAACGGCAGGTCTCTTGCTTCCTCCATGACCGCCAGCCTTTGCGTGAAATCAAGCGCCGCCTCCGCGGCCTTCACGCGACCCAGCGGCAAGAGCAGCGCTCTGAGCAGCGCCTTTTGCATGTTGCGTGTGCCGAGAGCCCAAGCCGCGGTGCGGCTTATGGTGGCGTCAAAGAAGTCGAGCCCGATGTGGGTGCGGCCCAACATCTGGGCACTGACCAGTTCCTGGGCCACCGCGATGATGTCGTCATTCAGCAGAATGACATGGTCGCTGTCCCATCTCATAGGCCGTGACACATGCAGAAGGATTGCATCCAGCGAAAGTGCCACGGCGCTCAACTTGTCAGCGATGTCCTCAGTCGGATGGAAATGCCCCATGTCCAGGCAAAGCAGCAACCCCTTCCGGATGGCGTAGCCAAGATAGAATTCGTGACTGCCGACCGTGCACGCCTCGACTCCGATGCCAAACAGCTTGCTCTCGACGGCATCAAGCATGTGCGACCGATCATGAACGTCGGAAAGCATCGCGTCGAGCGACGCTTCCAGCCGCATCCGCGCCGCACTCCTGTCGATGGGCGTATCCTTGTAGCCGTCCGGAACCCAGACGTTGTTGACCACGGGGGAGCCGATTTCGCGGCCCATCCGTGCCGCAATCTCCCGTGCCCGGCGCCCGTGCTCGATCCAGAACTCGCGAACGCCCTTGTCTGGATGGGAAAGCGTCAGGTTGTCGTCTGCCTTGGCATGGGCGAAAAAAGTCGGGTTGAAATCGAGCCCGAGCCCGTTTGCCCGGGCCCAGTCGACCCAGTTCGCGAAATGCTTGTACTCGATTTCGTCGCGATCCGGCGCGTCGTCAGCATCCATGTACATGGCGTGAAGATTGAGACGGTGCCGTCCCGGGATCATCGAAATGGCGAACTCCAGGTCAGCGCGCAGTTCGCTTGGGTTTCGGGCACGACCCGGATGGTTTCCGGTTGCCTGGATCCCGCCGCTCGACTTGCCGCCTTTCGCCTCGAAGCCGATCACGTCGTCTCCCTGCCAGCAGTGGACGGATATCGGGATCGGCCGGAGTCGGTCAATGGCGTGCTCCGTGTCGACGCCCCACTCCGCAAAGATCGCTCTGGCGGTCTCGTAGGTCATGACAGCGTTCCTATCGCGTGAATGCCTGGACGTTGCCTGCATCCACGTTGAGTATGTTTCCGGTCGACTTTGCGGATCTGTCGGCAGCAAAGAAGTAACACGCCTCCGCAATGTCCGCCGGCAGGACCGAACGCTTCAACATCGACCGATTCCGGTACATCTCCTCCAACCCGGCCCTGTCGGTTCCATAGGTCGCCGCCCGCTGCTCCAGCCACTCGCCTTCCCAGATTCTTGAATCCTGGAGAACGGCGTCCGGATTGACGACGTTGACCCGAATGCCCGCTTCAGCGCCCTCCAGCGCCAGACAGCGTGCCAGATGGATCTCGGAGGCCTTGGCCGCGCAATAGGCCGATGCATTGGGCGATGCGGCAAGGCCGTTCTTTGAAGCCACGAACACGATGGACCCGCCAAGTCCCTGCGCCCGCAGCACCTTGAACGCCTCGCGGCCGGCAAGGAAATAGCCCGTGCCGAGGATTTCCATGTTCTTGTTCCACAACGCCAGGGACGTGTCCTCCACCGAAGCGGAAGTCGCGATGCCTGCGCTTGACACGAGAATGTCCAGGCCACCGAATTCCGCCGCCGTCTCGTCGAAGGCCTTGGCAACCGAGTCCTCGTCGGTCACGTCCATCAGAACTGCACGAACAACGTCCTCACCATGACGCTGAACGAGAGCGTCGCACGTTGAGGCCAATCCTTCCGAATCGATGTCAGCCAGCATCACGCAAGCCCCTTCGGCAAGGTATCGTTCGGCAGTCGCAGACCCGATTCCTCCGGCTCCGCCAGTCACGAGCGCAATGCGCCCGGCCAGCGATTTCGGCTTTGGCATGCGCTGCAGCTTCGCTTCCTCGAGAAGCCAGTATTCGATGTCGAAAGCCTCCTGTTCCGGCAAGCCTCGGTAGCTGCTGACGGCGCAGGCGCCACGCTTGACGTTGATTGCGTTGACGTAGAACTCGCCCGAAATCCGTGCAGTCGCCTTGTCCTTGGCAAACGTGATCAAGCCAATTCCCGGGACAAGATACACAACGGCGTTGGGATCGCGAAGCGCCGGGCTTTCAGCGCGCTTGCAGCGCTCGTAATAGGCCGCGTAGTCCTCGCGATAGGCGGCGATGCGGGCAGGAAGGACTTCAAGCGCCTCGTCGACATTTGCCTTCGACGGGTCGAATTCGACCACCAGCGGACGGATCTTCGTGCGCAAGAAATGGTCGGGACAGGAAGTGCCGAGAGCTGCAAGCGCCTCCATGTCCCGCGAATTGACGAATTCAAGCACGTCTTCGGAATCGGCAAAGTGCCCGACCATGTGCTGGTTGGCCGAGACAGCGCCCCGGATTGCAGGCATGAGTCTTGCGGCAACCTTTCGGCGTTCGCCGCGCGGAAGGCCGTTGTGTCGAACGCCGCCAAACGCCGTGACCGCCTCCGTGCGTTCCTGAAGCCATGCAGCGGCGCCGTTGATCACGTCGATCGTGGTTTCGTAGCAACTCTTTGCCGTGTCCCCCCATGTGAACAGCCCGTGGCTCTCAAGGACGACGCCAACTGCGTCAGGATTGTCGAGACAGAACCTCTCCAGCCATAGTCCCAGCTCGTAGCCCGGACGCTTCCACGGAAGCCAACCGACACCATCGCCGAATATCTTTGCTGTCAGCGCCTGCGAATCTTTCGAGGCAGCTACGGCGATGATCGCGTCAGCGTGCACGTGGTCGACGTGCCTGTGCGGAACGTATGCATGCAGGGGCGTGTCGATCGAGGCCGCACGTGGATTCAGGTTGAACGTGCAATGGGGCAGATAGCCAACCATTTCGTCCTCGTGCTCGACCCCGCGGTACAGTGCCTTGAGCGCGTGCAGCCGGTCCATGTACAGGGTTGCGAAACCGTCAAGATTCATTGATCCGATGTCGCCCCCCGAACCCTTGACCCAAAGAACCTCGACGTCTTCTCCGGTGAGCGGATCCCTTTCCTGAATCTTGGCCGACGTGTTCCCGCCACCGTAGTTTGTCACGCGTCTGTCCAGTCCAAGGATGTTGGAGCGGTAGAGCAGCAGCTCGGATTCGCTCCGGCCTTCGGAAATTGCGTCGTCCCACCTGTTCTCAAGAATTCGGCTTTCGGGCGAGTTCAACATGGCGTCCTGACCTGTCATGTCGGTCGAGTGGTTGTGAGAATTCGCTGCAGGGTTAGTCCAACGCCCCAGAATGTCAATCGCTATCAATCAAATTCGATCATATTTTGTCAAAAAATGATTGATGTTGATCGAATTTGATTGACAGCCGCCACGGAATTGCGCATCTTCTGCAGCCAAGGGAGGCGAAAATGCACGAAAAGGAACGCCATCGGATCGTCTTGTCAGCCGTGCAGGATCGCCCCGTGGTCACGGTGGCGGACCTTTGCAGCATGACCGGCGCATCCGAAGCAACGATCCGCCGCGACATCTCGACACTGCACGTGCAGAGACGTCTGCGCCGCGTGCGCGGCGGCGCCGAGGCCATCACGCCTCCGCAGATCCTGGGGCTCGCCGGGCGGCCGTTCGCGGTGAACGAGACGCTGCGGATTGCGGAAAAGCAGGCCATCGCCCGAGCGGGCGCGAACCTGTGCGAAGATGGTGACAGCATCATCATCAACGGCGGCACGACCACGTTTCAGATGGTGCACCCGCTGACGACGCGTCGGCTGCAGGTCTTCACCAATTCGTTTCCGATTGCCGAGCACCTCCTGAGGCACTCCAAGAACACGATCATGCTTCCCGGCGGAGCGATCTATCGCGAACAGAACATCATCCTCAGTCCCTTCGACAACGACGTGACCCGGAACTTCTATGCGCGACGGATGTTCATGGGGGCGCACGGCCTGGGGCCGCTTGGCCTGATGGAGGCTGATCCCCTTCTCGTGCAGGCCGAACACAAGCTCATTGGGCAGGCAGACGAACTTGTCGTGCTGGTCGACAGTTCAAAGTTCGGCCAGCGGTCGAGCCTGGTTCTCTGTCCGCTTGAACGGATCACGGCCGTCATCACCGATGACGGCATTCCAGACAATGCAGCCGCCATGCTGGAGGCGGCCGACGTGAATCTGATCGTCGTCCAGGCGGGCGGCGGTCGAGAGAAAGAGGCGGCCTCATGACCCGCCTCGAACGCAAACCCAATCATGACTTTCAGGGAGGAACCAACATGAAACGTCGAACGTTCACTTCAATCCTGGCGGGGCTCAGCGTGGCTGCCGGCCTCTTTGGCACTGCTGCCGCGGCACAGGACATGCGCATCGCGCTTGTCGTAAAGGCATTGGGCATCGGCTTCTTTGAGGCCGCCGCGGAAGGCGCAGAGGAAGCGGCCGCCGAACTTGGCAATGTAGGGGTCATCTACACTGGCCCGACCGACACAACCGCCGAAGGCCAGATCGAGGTCATCAACTCCTTGATCGCTCAGGGCGTCGACGCCATCGCGATTTCGGCCAACGACCCGGACGCACTGGTTCCGGCACTGAAGAAGGCGATGCAGCGCGGCATCACCGTGATCTCCTGGGATTCGGGCGTCGCCGAGGAAGGCCGCCAGATGCACCTGAATCCGTCATCGAACGCGCTGATCGGCAACATGATCATCAAGCTCGCCGCCGATCATCTGCCGGACGGCGGCCAGGTTGCGGTGCTTTCGGCTTCGGCGACGGCAACCAACCAGAACACCTGGATCGCCGAAATGAACAAGGTCATGGGCAACTATCCTGGCATTGAAGTCGTTGCCACCGTCTATGGCGACGACCTTGCCGACAAGTCCTACCGTGAAGCGCAGGGCCTAATGCAATCCTACCCCGACCTGGACGCGATCATCGCGCCGACCTCTGTTGGCATCGTGGCTGCCGCGCAGGCTGTGGCAGACGCTGGCAAGATCGGCGAAATCAACGTGACAGGGCTGGGCCTGCCGTCGGAAATGGCCGGCGCCATTCAGTCTGGCGCCTCGAGATCATTCGCGATCTGGAATCCGATCGACCTCGGGTATTCCGCGACCATGATTGCGCATGCGCTTGCCACAGGAGCCGCCACGGCGGCACCAGGCGCTGAAATACCGATGGGTCGCATGGGATCGATAACGCTTGACGACACGAACGCCGCTGCAATGGCCGATCCGTTCATCTACGACAGCACGAACATCGACCAGTTCAAGTCGATCTTCTGATCAAGAACTACCGGTTCCGGCGCGAGTGTCATTGACGCCGCGCCGGAACGCGGTTCACCGTCGCAGACGAGCACACCCATGCTAGCGGGAGCAACGCCAGACGTGTCTGCACCGGCCTCACCTGACGTCGCGCCGCTGCTCTCCTTGCAGGGCATAACCAAGGAATTTCCGGGCGTCCGGGCCCTCTCCAACGTCTCGCTGAACATCTACCCCGGCCGCGTCACGGCTCTCGTGGGCGAGAACGGCGCCGGCAAGTCAACGGTCGTCAAGATTCTCACCGGGATATACCAGCCGAACGCAGGCGACATCCTGATCGAGGGGCGACCGACGCTTTTCGCGACACCCCAATCCGCAGAAGAGGCAGGCGTCACGGCAATCCATCAGGAGACCGTACTCTTCGACCAGCTGTCTGTAGCGGAGAACATCTTCCTTGGTCATGCACCGCGTGACCGGTTCGGGCTGATCGACATCGGCAAGATGGCGGATCGGGCGCGAGAGATTCTTGCCGAGATCGGCGCGGGGATCGACCCGTCCCACAAGCTGCAGGATCTCGGCACCGCGAACAAGCATCTTGTCGCAATTGCGCGGGCCCTCTCCATCGACGCGCGCGTTGTGATCATGGACGAGCCAACCGCGGCGCTCAGCCACAAGGAGATCGATGAGCTTTACGACCTCGTCGAAGAGCTCAAGGCGCAAGGCAAGGCGATCCTCTTCATCAGCCACAAGTTCGAGGAGATATTCCGGATCGCCGATTTCTACACCGTCTACCGGGACGGGAAGATGGTTGGCGAAGGCCCGATTGCTGAGATCACCGAGCCTGAACTCGTCAAGCTGATGGTCGGTCGCGACGTCAGCCAGATCTTTCCGGAACGCATCCACAACATCGGCGACGAAATCCTTCGAGTCGAGGGCTTTGAGCACCCCACGGAATTTGCTGAAATCGAATTCACCCTGCGAAAGGGCGAGATCCTGGGATTCTACGGGCTCGTCGGGGCGGGCAGGTCGGAATTCATGCAGGCACTGTTCGGAGTCACGCGTCCTTCCGGCGGAAGCGTGGAGATCGAGGGGACGCCCACCAGCATCGGTTCACCCGCCGACGCGGTAGCCAATGGCATTGTCTACGTGCCCGAGGACCGCGGCAGGCAGGGAGCGATTGGAGCGCTTCCGATTTTCCAGAACGTCACGTTGCCTTCGCTCGCGCAAACGTCACGACACGGGTTCCTTCGGCTGGCGGAGGAGTTCAGGCGAGCACGCGAGTACACCGAACGGCTGGACCTGCGAGCGGCATCGCTCGACACGAATGTCGGCGATCTCTCTGGCGGAAACCAGCAAAAGGTGGTGATCGCCAAGTGGCTTGCCACAAAGCCGAAAATCATCATCCTGGACGAGCCGACCAAAGGCATCGACATCGGGTCTAAAGCCGCCGTGCACGCGTTCATGGCGGAGCTCGCGGCCCAAGGGCTTGCGGTCATCATGGTAAGTTCGGAAATCCCGGAGGTTCTAGGCATGTGCGATCGCGTCATCGTCATGCGCGAGGGGCGGATGGCCGCTGAATTGACGGGGACGGATTTGAGGCCGGAAACCCTCATTCATCACGCAGCGGGCATTCGGGAGGCCAGCGCATGAGTCGCATTGTCGCTTCGCGGGAGATGCTGCTGCTGGCGGCCATCGCATTGCTGCTCGGCCTGGTGTCAACGCGCTTCCCAGGGTTCGTGGAACCCGCGAACCTCGTGGCGGTCTTCAACGACACCTCGCCGCTGATACTGCTGGCCATTGGCCAGATGGTCGTGATCCTGACAAAGTGCATTGACCTTTCGGTCGCCGCCAACCTTGCGCTCTCCGGCATGGTCGCGGCGATGACCAACCTCGCGGTCCCGGACGCACCGATCGTTGCAATTCTGCTTGTCGCCACCGGATTCGGCACGATCCTGGGCATGATCAACGGCGTCCTCGTCTGGAAGCTCGACATCCCGCCTATCGTTGTGACGCTGGGCACCATGACGATCTTCCGAGGGACCATTTTTCTCCTGACCGAAGGCAAGTGGGTCAACAGTCACGAGATGACCCACGCATTCAAGGCATTTCCCCGGACCGAGCTTCTCGGCCTTCCGGTGCTTGGCTGGGTCGCGGTTGCCGTGGTCGTCCTGTTTTCCGTGATCATGACTCGCACTACGCTTGGCCGCGCCTTCTATGCCGTGGGCGGCAACCCCAACGCCGCGGCCTACGTCGGAATTGACGTCGGCCGCACGAAGTTCTGGGCCTTCACGATCTCGGGCGGTCTCGCGGGGTTGACGGGCTATCTCTGGGTTTCGCGCTTTGCTGTCGCATACGTGGACATTGCCGGCGGCTTTGAACTGGACGTCGTGGCGGCCTGCGTGATCGGCGGCGTCTCGATCATGGGCGGCATCGGTTCCGTCCCCGGGGCGCTTCTCGGCGCGCTCTTTCTCGGCGTCATCAAGAACGCACTGCCAGTTGTCAACATCTCGCCATTCTGGCAACTCGCGATTTCGGGGGGCGCGATCATCATTGCGGTCGCGCTCAACGCCCAAGCGAACCGCGAACGGGGGCGCATCATCCTCAAGCGCGCGGAACATGCCGCATGATCGCCTCCGGCCGGAACATTCCCGATCGCCTGCGATCGCCTCTCGAGCGTCGGCTTAGGAGCTGGGAAAGCCTCTTGTTGCTGGTCGCCGTTGTCATATTCGTCGCCAACAGCCTTGCCTCTCCCTACTTCCTCGACGCGTGGAACCTGTCGGACGCGACCTTCAACTTCACGGAAAAGGCGATGATCGCCTTTGCCATGGCGCTCCTGATCATCTCAGGCGAGATCGATCTCTCAGTCGCCGCGATCATCGCGCTGGCGTCCACCGCAATGGGCGCGGCGGTCCAGTTCGGAGTGCCGACACCGGGCCTCGTGCTGGTCGGGTTGGCGGTTGGGCTTGCCTGCGGCGCATTCAACGGCCTTCTTGTCACACGCGTCGGCCTGCCATCGATCGTTGTCACCATCGGGACCCTGAGCCTGTTCCGCGGCATCAGCTACATCGTGCTGGGCGATCAGGCGTATCGCGGCTACCCTCCCGAATTCGCCTTCTTCGGACAGGGATACGTATGGTGGGTGATCTCGTTCGAATTGGTGATGTTCGCCTTCCTTGCCCTGGCGTTCGGCATTTTGCTGCACAGGACGAACTTTGGCCGGGCGGTCTACGCCATAGGAAACAACGCGACCGGAGCCCTGTTCTCGGGCATCCGGGTGGCGCGCGTGAAGTTCATCCTGTTCCTTCTGACGGGCCTCATGTCCGGAGTGGCCGCAATCTGCCTGACGTCACGCCTGGGCTCGACGCGACCTTCCATCGCCTTTGCCTGGGAACTGGAGATCGTCACCATGGTCGTGCTGGGCGGCGTCAGCATCCTTGGCGGCTCCGGCTCGATTCCAGGCGTCGTCATCGCCGCCATCGTAATGGGGCTCGTGACTTTCGGCCTGGGCTTGCTCAACGTGCCGGGTATCGTGATGTCGATCGTGATCGGTGCGCTGCTGATCTCGGTCATCGCCTTGCCCAGGCTCTGGACCGGGCGTAGGCAGTCCTGATGGAAAAGCATGCGTTCAAGATGCATCTCAGACCGGGCTGTCGCGACGAATACAGGAAGCGTCACGACGAAATCTGGCCGGACCTCGTGAACCTGCTGAGAGAAGCCGGCATTTCGGACTATTCCATCCACCTGGACGAAGACACGAACACGCTCTTCGGGGTCCTCTGGCGCACCGACGACCACGGAATGGACGACCTTCGGAGCAACGAGATCATGAGACGTTGGTGGGCTCACATGGCGGACATCATGGAAACCCACCCCGACAGCGAACCCGTGGCGGTTCCGCTTACGCCCGTCTTTCACATGCCATGACCGTCCGCCGCATAGCAGTCATCGATGTCGGAAAGACGAACGCGAAGCTCGCGTTAGTCGATGCGGGAGACATGACCGAAATTGCGGTTGTCACCCGGCCGAACGCCGTGCTGCCCGGGCCGCCCTACCCGCACTTCGATGTCGACGGGCATTGGGAGTTCCTCCTGAACGCGCTTGCGAAGTTTCATGCCGCTCACGGGATTGGGGCGATTTCGGTGACCACGCACGGTGCATCAGGTGCGTTGATCGGAGCCGATGGCTGCCTGGCAGCACCGATCCTTGACTACGAGTATCCCGGGCCAGACACCGTGTCGGCAGAATACGAAGCGCTTCGCCCGGCCTTTTCCGAAACCGGGTCGCCAAGGTTGCCCATGGGACTGAATCTCGGCGCACAGATCCATTGGCAGTTCATGATCGAACCTGGTCTTCGGAAGCGGACCGACGCCATCGTCACCTACCCGCAGTTCTGGGGCCATCGCCTGACAGGCGTATCGGCTAGCGACGTGTCTTCGCTCGGCGCTCATACGGATCTCTGGAATCCGCACAAGCGGCGGTTTTCGTCCTTGGTGGAGCGAATGGAACTGGCGGACAAGATGGCGCCGGCCCGCGCATCTGACGACATCCTCGGACCGTTGCTGCCTGAAGTCGCGGATCGAACCGGAATCCCGGCCGAAACGCCCGTCCACTGTGGCATTCACGATTCCAATGCCTCGCTTCTCCCACACGTCCTGCACCGCAAGCCGCCGTTTTCGGTGGTGTCGACCGGCACCTGGGTGATTGTGATGACCATTGGCGGTGCAAGAATCGCCCTTGAGCCGGAGCGTGACACGCTGATCAATGTGAACGGACTGGGCGCACCCGTGCCGTCTGCCAGATTCATGGGTGGGCGCGAATTCGAGATGATTTCAGGAGGGCACGCAGCCGAGGCGGACGAAGGCGCAATGGCACGCGTCATCAGTGACGGCATCATGCTGATGCCCGCGGCAGTCCCGGAAAGCGGGCCGTTTCAGGGACGGGACGCACATTGGAGGGGCGCACAGCCAAATCCGGGCAGCCCGACGCGCGCGGCGGCGCTCGGGTTCTATCTCGCAATGATGACCGCGGAGTGCCTTTCGCTCACAGGTCACAGAGGAAACATCGTGGTTGAAGGGCCCTTTTGCCGGAATGCGGCCTACATCGCGATGCTCTCAGCCGCGACCGAATGTACGGTCATCACCTCGCAAGGTGCGACAGGCACCAGCCAGGGCGCGGCCATGCTCGCCCTTGATCTTGCAACCCTTCTGCCGGGAACGGTTGACAGCAAGGTTGCGGCCGTGCCGCGCCCGGACCTGGTTGACTACGCTGCCCGTTGGAGAAGCGCCGCTGGTGCGACGTAGCGGGCGTCGTCACGGCCCCCCACCCGCCTTGCCGTGCAGCCCCGCCCCTCGGGGCGGCAGAGCGACGTGCAGACCATGGGTCGTACGGCATCACCAAGGGCTTGGCCTGATCTCTTGCTCTTGGAAACCGGCGACACTTGCCGATGGACGATCCGGCGAGCAGGCAATTGCGGTCGCCGAGCTTGCTTGCATGTGCTACGGAGAGCCCGCCTGTCGAGCTTCCACCAACGCCCTGACGGGGGTCCGGTCAGGACACACGTTACTGGCCAATGGGTCAGCGACCCCTCCCTGAAGCGAGGGGCTTGAGGAACGAAAGTTCCGAAAGCCCATGCTGACCGGCACAGGAAAAGAGACCGTGATGTCGGTCAGCCAGCCGCAATCAGGTCGTCATCGGCGTCGACCGCCTGCAGGCAGGCTGCCATCGGGCCGCTTCTCCGCCCCGCACCGCGCAAATCGTAGAGCTGCTGGAGGATGAGCCAGAGTTCATTCGACGCGCCGCAGAACGCCCGAGCCTGAGCACCGTGTCATTGGCAACTGCACGCCGGCCGTTCAGTGTCTCCGTTATGCGGTTGGCTGGCACGTCGATGAATCGCGCCAGATGCTCCGCGCTCATGCGGTGCGCGTCGAGATCCTCGCGTGGCGTCTCGCGAGGATGGACGGGTTCATGCGTGGGTACCTCACTCTCAATGGTTGTCGACGGTCTGCGCTCTCGCCAGCCCCGGGTCCGCATTTCGGCCAAGCAAAACAGGTGCGCCAGTGGTCGTTGATGAGGATGCCTCACTGCCCCTTCCGCCGCAACCTGAGCGCTTTGAGCCGGCAGGGCAATCGCGTTTGAAGGAGTTCCCTGAAGAGTCCCCCTTGGCTTTTTCGTGACTGCGTGATTCGCTGTTGGAAAACAACAGCCTGAGGCAGGACAATGCAGGACTTCGGACGAATCTTCGACGGGGTGGAAGACCCCCGCACCAGCAATGCGACCCGTCACGACCTCCATGAAATGCTGATGATCGCGCTCCTTTGCATGATCTGCGGCGGCCAGACATGCACCGACATGGAGCTTTTCGGGCGCTCGAAGGAGGCGTTCCTCCGCCGTTTCATGAAGCTCGAGCACGGCATCCCGAGCCACGACGCCTTTTCGAGCCTGTTCAGGGTTCTCGACCCCGAATGCCTGCAGCGGGTTCTCGTCCGCCTTGCCTCGGACTGGGTCGGGCGGCTTGGGCCGGACGTGATCGCGATCGACGGCAAGGCGTTGCGGCGGTCCTTCGAGGACGCCTCGAGGCGCTCGCCGCTGCATGTCGTCAACGCCTTCGCCGCCGGCGCGCGCCTGACGCTCGGCCAGGTCCGGGTGGACGGCAAGTCGAACGAGATCACGGCGATGCCGGCGCTCCTGGAGCTTCTCGACGTCAAGGGCATGACGGTGACCGCCGACGCGATGCACACGCAGCGGGACACGGCGAAGCGGGTCACGGAGGCCGGAGGCAGCTACGTCCTGGCGCTGAAGGGCAACCAGGAGACGCTTCACGACGACGTCCGGCTCCACATGGCGGACCCGGAAAACGCCGGAAAGATGTTGCGTTTCAGCGACGTGGACAAGGGTCACGGCCGCATCGAGACCCGGGAGGCGGCCGTCTGCCACGACGTCGACACGCTGCAGGACCTGCATCACTGGCCCGGCCTGCAGGCCGTCGGGAAGGTCACCGCAACGCGGGAGACCAAGGGGGAGCGGAGCACGGAGGCCCGCTTCTTCCTGCTCAGCGAAACGCTTGGTCCGGAGCAGTTCCTGAAGACTGTGCGCGCGCACTGGGCGGTGGAAAACTCGCTCCACTGGGTCCTGGATGTGACCATGGGGGAGGACGGCCTTCGAAACCGGAAGGACAACGGTCCCGAGAACCTGGCGATGATGCGGAAGCTGGCGCTGAACCTGGCGCGGCTGACCGATGGCGGGAGAGTGACGTCGATGCGCGGAAAGCTCTTATGAGCCCCCTCCTGTCAAGCACTTTTTCGCCATCTGCCTTCCCCTCCCTAAAATCCATAAAAAAGTGGTTGTTGTTGCTGTCCTGTGGATCTGTGGGCGAGAGGCCCGCGAGTGTGGGCAACGCGGTGGGCGACGCCCTGGCGTCGTCCACGGCTTGTCCACACGTCCCGAGAGGGCGTGGGCCGGCCCGAAGGGCTCGTCCACAAATCCACAGGACCGTCCCGGATCGCGCCAAGAACGAGGCCCGGGCATTCCCTTCCAGGCAGCAACCACCCAGCGCAGCGGCCCTGCCGTGCCGTCACATTGTTCTTCTCCCTGTTGTCAGGACGGCTCGGCGCCGCTCGGGGGATGTTCCAGGCAGAACGTCGCGGTTCCTCGGCGCGCTCAACGACGCGTCCATACTCTTATCCGGTTCGGTTGGCCGGCGCTTGCCGGCCCCGTGACCATGATGCCCAATTCGGGCGATGCGACGTTCCGGGAGGCGGGACCCATCTGAAAGAACGGTGCCGCAGCCTGCGGCGAACCAAGCTTTCCGCCGGTCACACGCCTTGCCCGGGTTCCCCGGAGGCCCCGTCGGGCCGCCCGGGTGTCCAGGTGTCCGGTGTCCTCCTCTCAGGCCCGCGACAGGACGGCGCCCTCCGGCACCAGCCCGGCGCTGACGTATCTCCATAGCGCAACCAGCAGCTTGCGCGCCAGCGCCACGATCCCGCGCTTCCGGGAGCGCCCGTCACGGGCGCTGACATACTCCCGGAACCATTTCGACAGCGCGCTGTCCGGCTGGAACTGCAGCCAGCGCCAGGCCATCTGAACCAGGTGCTTGCGCAGCAGCGGGCTGCCCGCCTTGCTGATTCCCTGGTCGCGGTCGATGCCGCCGCTCGCGAAGGGAACAGGCGCCAGTCCCGCCAAGCTGGCCAGCTCGCGGCGGTTCCGGAAGTCCCGGTAGAACAGTTCGGTGTCCAGGAGCAGCGCGTCGTTTGGTCCGATCCCGCGCAGCCGAACCAGCGCGGCCGCGAAGTGCGCGCGATCCGGAGCCGGATCCGACGTCCCCGCGGCCTCCGTCACGCCTTCCGTCCCGATCCCGTCGGGCGCCTCCTGCGCCGAAGACTCCGCATCCCCGCCGTCCTGCGCCGGAAGGCGGTCAAGCGCCTCCCGCGACGCCTTCAGCGCCGCCGCCTTCTCCGCCTCGACCGTCTTCAGCTCGGCGACGGCCAGTTCCAGCCGGTCGAGGATGCCGTGGATCTCGGCCAGGAGCCGCGGCTGCAGTTCCGTGCCGTAGGCGGTCTCGAGCCCGTCGAGGCGGGCGCGGAACCCTTTCCCGGCCGGATCCCCGATGGACACGCCGTGCAGCCGGAGCAGCGCGGCGATCGAGTTCGCGAGCCGCAGCCGCTCCTTCACCAGGCGCTCCCGCCGGCGCAGAAGCCGCTTCGCGTCCTCCTCCTCGACCGTCGGGATCCGGACCGGCGACATCGCGTCACGGTCGCCTCCGTCCCAGGCCCGGAGCGCACGGACCATCTTGCGGGCGTCGATCCGGTCCGTCTTCGCTCGCCTTTTCTTCCGCACGACCTCGAGGCTCGCCGGATCGCAGATCACGACGTCGATCTCCGGCGCGTGCTCGCCGAGCCACCGCGCCAGCCAGAAACCCTCGAATCCAGCCTCGTAGGTCAGCAGCACCCGGGACGGCCCGTCGGCGCCGGCGCGGGCATTCCCGATCTTCTCCAGAAGGCCCGCCGTGTCGGCCGGCGCCAGCTTGTGCATCCCGACCTTGTCCGGCTGTTCGGGGTCGCCGATCCCGAGGACCCATGACGTCCCGCTCACTTCCAGAGCGACGTACAGCGTGCTAACCTCGCCCATGGAAGGGGCCACGTCGTTCAGCTCTTTCGACATCGTTGATCTCCTTTCGCTCGGCAAGGGGTTGTGCTGAAACGGCCCCTTGCCACCATATGTTGATGTCCGGACGCCCCTTTGGACCGAATCATCTCCAAGGGCAATTCCCGACCTGGCTCATGGCATCTGAAGAAGGCCGGTTGGGACGACGGCTTCCTGCTGAAACTCCTCCGTTCCGCAGCAAGCCTCGCACCGACTCTCGAAACCGACAAAATCCAAACGCGATAGCCCTGTTTGAGCCGGAAGGATGCGGGGAATGTCCTGGGGCGCTTCGGCGCGCGCAGTTCGGCGCCGGAAGGTACGCAAGGAGGTCGAAAGCAATGACTGCCTTCCGGATCGTCGCATGACGAAGCCCCGAAAAACCGTATGCCGACGAACGTGGCAGCGGAGGTTGCCGGAGTTGGCCGGCACGGCCCGTTGCCAATGCGCGGCGAATCGGCGGCACCGGTCGCTGGCGGACGAGTTCGGCGACGGCTTCTGCCGTGCCGTTCGGTCCGCGAAGCATGTTCCGCACAGACGTCCGTCACTGCCTTGCGCCGACTCGGCTAGACTGCCAAAAAAGGGACGCAAAGGGAGCGATTGATTGGCACTTGCGGCAAGAACGCAGCTAACGGTCTGGGGCATCGCCATGGCGGTCTTTCTCGCTGTCATGTGGCTTCTCGGCGACGTCATCCTGCCCTTCGTCATCGGTGCGGCCATTGCATACTGCCTTGATCCGTTCGCGGATCGGCTGGAACGGCTGGGATGCTCTCGGGCGATTGCCACGGGCCTCATCACGTTCCTGGCCATTTTCGCGTTCTGCGTCACCATACTCCTGATACTGCCCACGCTCCTGAACCAGGCTGCCGGCCTCGTGGCGGCGGCACCCGTGATCGCATCGGATCTTCAAGCGTTCCTGCTCGAAAGAATCCCTGCACTCGGGGACGCGAATTCGACGATTCGGCGCTCCCTTGCCACTCTCGGAGAGACGGTCCAAGCCAAGGGCGGCGAACTCCTGAACACGGTCATTGCCTCGTTCTCCGGCATCGTGAATCTCGTGGTACTCATTGTCGTGGTTCCCGTGGTCGCGTTCTACCTGCTCTACGACTGGGACAGAATCGTCACCACGATCGACTCGCTCCTGCCCCTCGACCACGCGCCGACGATCCGGCGCATTGCCAGCGACATTGACAGGACCATGGCCGGCTTTGTGCGCGGCCAAGGCACCGTGTGCCTGATCCTGGGCATCTACTATGCCGTTGCGTTGATGCTGGTCGGGCTGAATTTCGGGCTGGTGGTTGGCGCGGTCGCCGGAGCCCTGACATTCATTCCCTACGTCGGAGCCCTTGTGGGCGGCGCATTGGCCCTTGGTCTCGCCCTTTTCCAGTTCTGGGGAGACTGGCTCTGGATCCTGCTGGTCTACGCAATCTTCCAGTCCGGCCAGTTCGTCGAGGGCAACATCCTGACGCCGCGCCTTGTCGGTTCCTCGGTTGGACTGCATCCCGTCTGGCTGATCTTCTCGCTGTCGGCCTTCGGTGCGCTGTTCGGGTTCGTCGGACTTCTTGTCGCCGTTCCCGTCGCCGCCGCCATTGGCGTGATTTCCCGGTTTGGCATCGAGCAGTACAGGGAAAGCCGCCTCTTCAAGGGTGTGGCGGGACGGGACGACAACTGAGGCATGGTGCAGCAACTGATCCTGGATCTCCCGGTTCGGACCTCCCTTGAACGGGGAGACTTCCTTGTCTCGGAAGTCAATCAACTCGCCGTGTCACGGCTGGAAGAACCCTCGACCTGGCCAAACGGAAAGTTGGTTCTCGTCGGTCCGGAAGGCGCCGGCAAGACCCATCTGGCCCATATCTGGGCGGAACAGGAGGGCGCGCGCCTTGTGCACCCGCCGGATCTGGAAAGGCTGGACATTGGAAAGTTCGACGAATCCGTGGCCCTCGACGACGCAGACAGGATCGAAAGCGCCGCCGAAAGGGCGTTGCTTCATCTGCACAACCAGGTCGCCGCGTCGGGTCATTGCCTGCTGCTCACCGCCCGCCGTGCACCCCGCTACTGGAATGTCGGCCTTCCTGACCTGAGAAGCCGCATGGAAGCGACGGACGTGGTGCGCATCGACGCACCCGACGAAGCCCTGCTTGGCGCAGTGTTGATGAAGCTCTTTGCAGATCGCCAGAACGCCGTGACGCCATCGGCTATCAGCTGGCTGACCAGGCACATGGACCGTTCCTTTGCGGAAGCGCAGCGCATCGTGGCTGCAATTGACGCACGTGCGCTTGCAGAGCGTCGCAAGGTCACCCGCAACCTCGCCGCAGAGGTTCTGGACAAGCAGCGGGACAAGGGTCCATAATCTTCATCCCTCCGAAACATGGACGGTCCAACAGGTGTCATGAACGCGTTCACCAACTTTCTGTCAGCCCCCATGCCCCAGCCAAGGGAGCTTGGGGGGAAGGACTTCTCCGGTCCAGACCGTTTCATCAACCGGGAACTGTCGTGGCTCGCCTTCAACAGGCGCGTACTGGAAGAAGCGAAGAATCCGCGCGTTCCGCTCCTGGAACGGCTGAGGTTCCTGTCGATCTCCGCGACAAACCTGGACGAATTCTACACCGTGCGCGTGGCCGGGTTGCGCGAGCTTGCGCATACCGGGAACACGACACCTGCGGCGGACGGCCTGTCGCCCGCCGAGCAACTCGTCCTGATCGACACCGACACGCGTCGGCTGGAGAACGAGCAACAGGAGGTCTGGGAGACGCTGCAAACGGAAATGGCAAGGCACAGAATCTGCCTTCTGACACGCGAGGAGCTGTCCAAGGGAGACAAGACGCACCTTGAACACTTCTTCCTCAGTCAGGTCTTCCCGATCCTGTCGCCGCTGGCCATCGATCCGGCGCACCCGTTCCCTTTCATTGCGAACGAAGGATACTCGCTTGCGCTGGAATTGCGCCGTCGGACGGACAAGCGGGCGCTGCGCGCGCTCCTGCCGGTGCCCGCCCAGGTCCAACGTTTCGTGGCGCTTTCTGCAAAGGATGGCATGCATCGGTTCATTCCCCTGGAGGAATTGCTGCTCCTTCATCTCGACAGGCTGTTTCCGGGCTACGAGATGGTCGGGCACTGCACCTTTCGCGTGCTTCGCGACAGTGACCTGGAACTCGAGGAAGAGGCGGAAGACCTGGTCCGCGAATTCGAGGTGGCACTGAAGCGCCGTCGGCGTGGCGAAGTGGTCCGGCTGACCATGTCGGAAGGCGCTCCGCAAGGACTCCGCCGGGTCATCATGGAGGAGCTTCGGGTCTCCGAAGCCGAGGTTCTTGAACTGCCAGGACTGCTGGGTCTGGGCGATCTGAACGAACTCGTTCTCGACGAGCGCTACGATCTTCTCTGGCCGACATTCCTGCCCCGAGTGCCTGAGAGGGTGCAGGACCACGATGGCGACATGTTCGCGGCCATACGCCAGAAGGACATGCTGCTGCACCATCCCTATGAGACGTTCGACATGGTCGTTCGTTTCCTGGCGCAGGCCGCGCGGGACGCCGACGTGGTCGCGATCAAGCAGACGCTCTACAGGACGTCTCGCAACTCGCCCATCGTCGACGCTCTCTGCGAGGCGGCGGAGGACGGAAAGTCGGTCACGGCACTTGTCGAGCTCAAGGCGCGGTTCGACGAAGCCGCCAACATCCGGCAGTCGCGGCGACTGGAACGGTCGGGGGCCCACGTTGTCTACGGGTTCCTGCACTACAAGACGCATGCCAAGATATCGACCGTTGTACGCCGCGAAGGCGGAGAACTGGTCACGTACACGCATTTCGGCACCGGAAACTACCATCCTGACACCGCAAAGATCTACACGGATCTCTCGCTCTTCACCTGCGATGCCGCGCTGGGCCGTGATGCAACGAAAGTGTTCAACTACCTGTCCGGCTACGCACAGCCCGAAGGCATGGAGAACCTGCGAATCTCGCCCATCAGCCTGAAGGACACGATTCTGGAGCGGATTGCCGTCGAGGCCGGACACGCCCGTGCCGGCCGACCGGCAGTGATCTGGGCCAAGATGAATTCGCTCATCGAACCCGACGTGATCGACGCGCTTTACCGCGCCAGCCAGGCCGGTGTCGAAATCGACCTTGTCGTCAGGGGCAACTGCGGCCTCAGGCCCGGAATCAGGGGGCTGTCTGAAAGCATTCGCGTGAAGTCCGTGGTCGGTCGGTTTCTTGAGCACAGCAGGATCGTCTGCTTTGGCGCAGGCCATGGCCTGCCGCACAAGAAAGCGAGGGTCTACATCTCTTCTGCCGACTGGATGGGACGCAACCTGAACCGACGGGTCGAAACGCTTGTCGAATGCACGAACCCGACCGTCAAGGCGCAGATCGTGAGGCAGATCATGGCCGCAAATCTGGCGGACGTCGCGCAAAGCTGGATTCTTGGTCCCGATGGCAGCTACTCCCGCGCGGAAGTGCCGGAGAACGAGACGGCATTCAGTTGCCATCGGTTCTTCATGGAGAACCCGTCCCTGTCCGGACGCGGATCTGCCGGGGCAGCGGATGTGCCTGCCCTGACTCACAGCGAGGTATAGCGGCCGCGTACGTCCGCCGGTCCGGAGGGCGCGACGCCAAGAAACTCGCACTCTCAGCCAGGTCAATCCGGGGGTCACCCGGACCGAATTCGTGCTCCGGGCGTGCAAGACGTTCGCTGGCTGCGGCCAGCGTGGTTGGTGCACGCACCATCATCGTGCAGGCCATCGATCAGCGGGCCAGGACCAATTGCGAGAGGCACGGCCTCCGTCCGTGTCCGGATCGCGAACCGCTCATGCTGGTGCTGCGGACTTCCGGGATCGCCTGCCTGATAGGGCTTTTGGGAACATCTACGGCATTGCGCTGGGAGCGAGCCGAGCGCCTACACTGCCAGGTCCTCGACCGCCAGCACGCCGGGAAGGGACTTCAGCACTCCCTTGATCTGCGGCGAAACCGGCCAGTCTCCCCCAATGTCAACCGGCACGTCCTGCGTGGCGCCATCGGGCAATGGCACCGAAAAAGCAGTGATGCGAACAGGGCCCCGACCCTTGATGGAACTGTCGTCCTTGAAGCGCGTCAGAACCGACGCGATGCTCGCCACCGCGCCGGGAGCGTCGATCAGCACGTCAATCCCTGCAGAGATGCCGGCCGTCACGACCCCGTCAATCGGCACTGCGGACCGCCCGACAGGATCAAACTGACCTTCGTTGGATCGTGCCTCCAGACTCATGACGACCTTAGACGTGCCTTCCAGGACCCTTCGAACCTCTTCAAAACTCTCCGGGAAGAGCGCGATGCCGGTCACCTGCCCGGTCGGATCCGAAATGTTCATGCGAAAGAACTTCGTGCCGCGACCCGACTTGCGCTCCTGCAATCCGCTGACAATGACGCCGACACGGCCAACGGCACCCTCGTCTCGTTCGGCCTTCTCCCGCAATTCCGAGAGCGTGAGCATGCCCTTCAGTTTCAGGGCCACGGCGTAGTCGTCCAAGGGATGCCCCGACAAGTAGAAGCCGATTGCCGCGCGCTCTGCATCCAAGCGCTCGTTTGGAAGCCAGTCGTCGACTGACGCGAGGCGAGGTTCCGGCAGGTCTTCGCCCGCATCGCCAAACAGCGAGCCTTGATCGGAATTGTTCTGGTCAAAGACCGCTGCCGAATAGGCCACAAGCGCATCAATCGATTCCAGAACGCGCCGGCGATTCCGGTCAAGTTCGTCCAGCGCACCCGAACGGACCAGCGTCTCAAGCGACCGCCTTCCGAACTGTCGGAGGTCAACGCGCCGCGCAAAGTCAAAGACGTTGACGAACGGCTTGTCGCCCCGCGCCTCCGTTATGAGCCGCGTGGCCTCAATGCCAATGTTCTTCAACGCTCCCAAGGCGTAGACAAGCTTGCCTTCAGAAACGTCGAACCGAGTTTCGGACCGGTTCACGCACGGCGGGACAATCTCGATTCCCAGGCCGCGGCGCACCTCGTCCGCGTAGATGCCGAGCTTCTCCGACAGGTGAATGTCGCAATTCATGACACCTGCCATGAACTCGACCGGGTAGTTCGCCTTCAGCCAGGCGGTTTGGTAGCTGACGACCGCGTAGGCGGCGGCGTGGGACTTGTTGAAGCCGTAGTCGGCGAATTTCTCCAGCAAGTCCCAGATCTTGCGGGCCGTGCCGTCATCGACGCCGTTCTTCCTGGATCCCTCCATGAAATTCGGCCGCTCCGCGTCCATGGCGGACTTGATCTTCTTGCCCATCGCGCGACGCAGCAGATCGGCGCCCCCGAGCGAGTAGCCCGCCATCTCCTGCGCGATCTGCATCACCTGCTCCTGGTAGACGATGATGCCTTGCGTCTCGTCGAGAACGTGGTCGATGAGCGGATGCAACGCCGCCCGCTCGGCGCGCCCGTTCTTCACGTCGCAATATTCCGGGATGCTCTCCATGGGCCCCGGCCTGTAGAGCGCGACAAGCGCCACGATGTCCTCGATGCAGGTCGGCTTCATGCGCCTCAGGGCGTCCATCATGCCGGAGCCTTCCACCTGGAACACGGCGACGGTGCGTGCGCCGGAATAGAGGTTGAAGGTCTTCTCGTCGTCGAGAGGGATCTGCCCGATGTCGATCTCGATCCCGCGCGCGTCCAACAGGTCCAGCGCGTTCTGGATCACGGTCAGGGTCTTGAGGCCCAGCAGGTCGTACTTCACGAGGCCCGCCTGCTCGACCCATTTCATGTTGAACTGCGTCGCGGGCATTCCGGATCTGGGATCACGGTAGAGCGGCACAAGCTCGTCGAGCGGACGGTCCCCGATCACGACGCCTGCAGCATGAGTGGACGCGTTGCGCAACAATCCCTCGACCTGCTGGCCGTAGTTCAGGAGTCGACCGACAACCTCTTCGGCCCGAGCCGCTTCTTCGAGACGGGGCTCCTCCTTGCGAGCCCTCTCGATCGAGATCGGCCGCACGCCTTCGACCGGGATCAGTTTTGACAGCCGATCAACCTGACCATATGGCATCTGCAGCACCCGACCGACATCGCGAATCGCCGCCTTGGACAGCAAGGCGCCGAACGTAATGATCTGGGCGACTCGGTCGCTGCCGTATTTCTTCTGGACGTACCTTATGACCTCCTCGCGGCGGGCCATGCAGAAGTCGATGTCAAAGTCAGGCATCGACACCCGTTCGGGGTTCAGGAATCTCTCGAAGAAAAGCGAGTAGCGCAGCGGATCAAGGTCGGTGATCGTCAGCGCATAGGCAACGAGCGAACCAGCCCCGGAACCACGCCCGGGACCGACGGGGATCGCGTTGCTCTTCGCCCATTTGATAATGTCCGCAACAATCAGGAAATACCCCGGGAACCCCATGCCTTCGATGGTATCCAGTTCGAACGCGAGTCGCCTTTCGTACTCTTCTCGAGGAGCCGCCGGTTCGATGACTGCCAATCGTGCTTCGAGGCCGTCCTGGGCCTGGCGTCGGAGCTCCTCGACCTCGTCCTCGGCGAATCGGGGCAGGATGGGATCGCGTCTCTCCACGGCGTATGCACAGCGACGCGCGATTTCCAGAGTGTTTTCAACAGCCTCCGGCAAGTCGGCGAAAAGCGCGGCCATCTCGGCTGGCGACTTGAAATAGTGCTGCTGCGTGAACCGCCGCCGGTCGGCCTGCTGATCAACATAGGTTCCTTCGGCAATGCAGATCAGTGCGTCATGCGCTTCGTACATGTCGCTGTCAGGGAAGTGCACGTCATTGGTGGCCACGATCGGCAGGCCACGTCCATATGCCATTTCGATGCTGGGCCGCTCCGGCAGCTGCTCTGCTTCCGGAAGCTGCCCGGTTTGGGTCGGATGGCGCTGAAGTTCAACGTAGAGCCGGTTCGGGAAGGATCCTGCAAGCTTCCCGAGAAGCGCATCGGCTATGCTGTGCTGGCCCGACCTGCATAGGCGCCCAATCGGCCCGTCGGGGCCCCCGGTCAAGCAGATGAGGCCTGCCGCATGCGCCTCGAGGTCAGCCAGCGTCACATGCGGTTCGTCGGTCTCTCGAAGGTACAGCTTGGAATTCAGCTTCAGCAGGTTCTGATAGCCCGCGCGGGACTGCGCCAGCAAGACTATCGGTGCCGGAACGGCCGAACGCCCCTCCGCATTCGTGCCATCAAGCGTCAGATTGACTTGACAGCCAATGATGGGCTGGATCCCGGCATCCATCGCAGTGACCGAAAACTCCAGCGCCGCGAACATGTTGTTCGTGTCGGTCACGGCCACGGCGGGCATGCCAGCCTTGCGGCAAAGCCTCGGCAGTTCCCCAAGCCGAACGGCGCCTTCAAGAAGTGAATACTCGGTGTGAACGCGAAGGTGAACGAATCCGGCGGCCCTGCTCATGGCGCGACCTTAGGGTCGGCATGACCGGAGGGAAAGCCCGCCATCGTTTTGTCTCGTCCTTTCGGCGAAATTCCGACATAGGTTCGCATCATGTTGCTGGACGTGCACGACCTGAAGAAGAGCTTTCCCGGAGGAAGGCGCCCGATCACGGTGCTTGATGGCGTCTCAATGTCACTTGACACGGGCGAAGTCGTGGCGCTGACCGGCGAAAGCGGATCTGGCAAGTCCACGCTCCTGCATGTCATCGCAGGTCTCGAACCAGCGGATGGCGGGTCGGTCCTGTTCAACGGCAAGGACATGTGCTGCATGGATGATGCTGGACGGGCGGCGCTGCGCCGGAATTCGATCGGCGTTGTCTTCCAGCAATTCAACCTGATCCCCTCGCTTAGCGTTGGCCAGAACCTCGCGTTCCATGCCCGCCTGGCGGGACGAGGAGCATCGGTCGACTTGCCGACGCTCGCCACGTCGCTTGGCCTGGCGGACCACCTCGCGAAGTTTCCCGAGGATCTCTCCGGCGGCGAGCAGCAGCGCGTTGCAATCGGCCGCGCGATTGCGAGCGAGCCGAAACTGGTGCTGGCCGACGAGCCCACGGGAAACCTGGACGAAACCACCGGACAGGCGGTCTTCGACCTCTTGCTGGCACTCTCCCGCAGGACGGAAGCTGCGCTCCTGATCGCCACGCATTCCATGCGCCTGGCAGAGGCCGCCGGCCGGCGACTGCACCTAAGCCACGGAAAGCTGACAGAGTGATTTGGCCGGTTCTCACTGCGCTGATGTCCCACTGGCGACGACGACCGTTCCAGTTGGCAACGCTCTTGCTGGGCCTTTCGCTCGCCACCGCGCTCTGGTCCGGGGTTCAGGCAATCAATGCGGAAGCGCGCAAGTCCTATGCAGAGGCCGCGAGCATTCTAGGGGGCGGTGGGCTTTCCGAGCTCGTTCGAAACGATGGAGGCATGATTCCGGTCAAGACATATGCAGCCCTTCGAAGGGCTGGCTGGCTTGCAAGCCCGCTTGTCGATGGTTGGCTGCGCGCGGATGGCGGTCGCATCCGGCTTCTGGGAATGGACCCGTTCACCATTCCTCGGGAAACAAGCATTGCGGCCATGGTCGAACCGAGCCTCTACCCTGAACTGATCGGGACTGACGGGATTCTCCTTGCCAACCCGGAAACGGCATCCCGGCTGCCCGGGTTCGAGGACAGGCTTCGCGTGATCAGGGATCTGGCTCCGAACATGGTGCTTGCCGACACCACGACCGCGCAAGAACTGTTGAGCGTGGCAGGTTTCAGCCGGCTGTTTCTGGCGCCTGACCAGCCGTTGCAGCGCCCCGAACTCGCTTCCGTGGCACCTGAACTGGCAATCAGGCCGTCAGCCACCGCAAGCGATCTCGGACGCCTCACCGACAGCTTCCACCTGAACCTGACCGCATTCGGCCTCCTGTCCTTTGCGGTCGGGCTCGCGATCGTCCACGGCACTGTGGGTCTCGCGTTCGAGCAACGTCGCCCAGTCCTGCGCACGCTGAGGGCTCTCGGGGTGTCCGCCCGCCACCTTGTCCTATGCTTGATCGCCGAGTTGCTGACACTGGCGCTTGTTGCCGGCGCGCTGGGCATCGTTGCCGGATACGTCATGGCGGCCGCATTGCTTCCCGATGTCGCCGCCACGCTTCGTGGCCTCTATGGCGCGACCGTCAACGACGCGCTCAGGCTCTCTCCGCTTTGGTGGCTGGGCGGCGTAGGCATCGCCTGCCTTGGCACTGCGGTGGCTGCCGCGAACGGGTTGTGGCGCGTCGCCAGAATGCCTCCTCTCTCACCGGCGCGACCACGCGCCTGGATCATGGCCAGCAGCCGCGCCATGCGCTGGCAGGCTTGGGGAGCGGCCATTTTCCTGGCTGCCGCCCTTTGCGCCGTGACGGTCGGCGGCGGGCTGGTGAGCGGCTTCGTTCTCGTTGGAGGATTTCTCTCAGCGGCCGCGCTTCTCCTTCCCATGATCCTGTCGACGCTCATCGCCGTAGCGGCTCGGTGGTCACGCGGACCTGTCGGGCAATGGTTCTGGGCGGACACGCGACAGCAGCTGCCAGGTCTTTCGCTGGCTCTCATGGCGCTGCTGCTGGCACTTGCGGCAAATGTCGGCGTGGGCACCATGGTGGCGAGCTTCCGCGCCACGTTTGCTGGCTGGCTTGATCAGCGGCTCGTCAGCGACCTCTATGTGACGGTTGAGGACGAAGCAGACATTCCTGCGCTCATGGCGTTTCTCGAAGACAAGTCTGACGCCGTCCTTCCGATCTGGCACATCGACACGGAAGTCATGGGCGCGCCAGCTGAAATCTACGGCGTGGTCGACCACCCGATCTATGCAGCGAACTGGCCGCTCCTGTCCGCACTGCCCGACACCTGGAACCGGTTGGCCTCGGGCGAAGGTGCGTTGGTCAACGAGCAGCTGGCGCGACGTGAAGGTTTGTCGCTTGAAGACCGCTTGCCCCTTCCAGGCGGATGGTCGACGACGGTCACCGGCATCTACAGCGACTACGGCAATCCCTTGGGACAGGTCGTCCTGCCACTCGAGGCCATGACTCGCCACTACCCGGACGTGGACCGCTCAGACTTTGGCATTCTCGTGCCTGAGCGGGACAGGGAGGCCCTCAGGACCGCCCTGACTGACGAATTCGGATTGCCCGAGGACAGAATCACCGATCAGGGCGCAGTCAAGGAGTTCTCGCTGTCGATCTTCGAACGGACCTTTGCCGTGACGGGCGCCCTCAACGTCCTCACACTCGCCGTCGCGGGCGTGGCCATCCTGACGAACCTGCTTACGCTCGCCTCAATGCGGTTGCCGCAACTGGCACCGGTCTGGGCCCTTGGTCTCACCCGGACGACTCTCTGCAGGCTCGAATTCATCCGCGCACTGGTTCTCGCGGCACTTACCTTCACGTTCGCACTGCCCGTCGGCATTGTTCTCGCATGGATGCTGTTGGCGATCATCAATGTCGAGGCGTTCGGCTGGCGATTGCCGATGCATCTCTTTCCGCTGGACTGGGCCTGGCTCGGAGCGTTGTCCCTCGGCGCGGCGGGGCTCGCGAGCATCTGGCCTGCATACCAGCTCGCCAAACGTCCGGCCGCGGATCTCGCCAAGGTGTTCAGTCATGAGCGCTAAAGCACTCCTGCCGTTGCTGTTCTGCTTCATGCCGTCCCTCGCCATCGCCCAGGGCTTTGCCCAGCTTGGGCAAACATCCGAGGGCTACGCCCTGCCAGACCCGGCAACGCGCTTCACGTTTCCGGACGACCACGGCTCGCACCCGGAGTTTCGCATCGAATGGTGGTACGTAACCGCAAATCTCAAGGACGCCGAAGGCACCGACTACGGAATCCAATGGACGCTGTTCCGGAACGCGCTTTCGCCGGGCGGCAAGCCGGAAGAACAGGCTTGGATGGGGCATGCAGCAGTTTCCACGCCGGCAGGCCACCTCTTTGCGGAACGCCTGGCACGCGGTGGCATCGGCCAGGCCGGCGTGACGGCGGAGCCGTTCGAGGCGTTCATCGACGAGTGGCGCATGGCCGGCCCGGACCTGGCAACCGTGAGCGTTACGGCCCAAAGCCATGAATTCCGGTACGACCTCGAACTGTCGAGCGACGCGCCGTTCGTGCCGCAGGGCGAGGACGGATACTCGGTCAAGTCGTTCGTGGGGCAGGCCAGCCATTACTACTCGCAACCGTTCTATTCGGTGACAGGCACGCTGACCCTGCCAAAGGGCGAAGTTCGCGTCACGGGCAAGGCCTGGCTGGACCGCGAGTGGTCCTCCCAGCCCCTCGCCCCGGACCAGACCGGTTGGGACTGGGTCTCGCTTCACCTTTCGGGCGGCGAAAAACTGATGGTCTACCGCCTGCGCGACCGTGCGAGAGGCACATATGTTGTCGGCACCTGGATTGCCGCAGACGGATCGCCCGAACCGCTCCGAGCCGGTTCTCTCGAGATGGCTCCGGTCGAATGGGCAGAGGTTGCCGGACGAAAACTCCCGGTAGCCTGGGACATTGCGCACGAGGCGCGAGACATCGCGATTCGCGCCGAGGCGATATACCCGCAAAGCTGGATGGGCACGGGAATTTCCTACTGGGAAGGACCGGTCCGGGCCGGCGGCAGCCATTCCGGCGAAGGCTATCTCGAGATGAGCGGCTACTGAACTCTCGCCAAGCCGTCGGCATCGGGCTAGGGAAGTCCCATGCACGCCCTGCCCCTGCCCCTGACCAAGGAAGTCGTCCTGATTGGCGGCGGCCACACCCATGCTCTCTTGCTCCGCAGTTGGGGCATGAACCCGCTGCCCGGCGCACGCCTGACCGTCATCAACCCGTGCGCCACCGCGCCCTATACCGGAATGTTGCCAGGCTTCGTGGCGGGTCACTATCCACGTGACGCGCTGGAAATCGACCTTGTCCGGCTGGCGAGGTTTGCCGGAGCCCGCATGATATTCGGACATGTCACGGGCATTGATCGGACGGAGCGCGCGCTTTCGATCGAGGGTCGCGCGCCCGTGGCCTACGATGTCGCGTCGCTGGACATAGGCATAACTTCGGACATGCCCGAACTTCCGGGTTTCTCTGAGCATGGCATCGCCGCCAAGCCGCTTGGGCCCTTTGCCACACGCTGGACCCGGCATCTTGAACGAGGCGGAGGTCCCGTGACGGTGATCGGCGGCGGCGTGGCCGGAACGGAGCTTGCCATGGCCATGCGGCACGTCCTTGGCAGTGACGAGATTCGGGTTGTCGAGGCGGATGTCCCGCTTGCAGGCATTGGCAGGCATTCCCGTGCGAAGCTCCTGGCCGAACTGTCAAGGCAGGGCATCGAGCTGATCCAGAACAACCGGGTCAGCCAGGTTCTGCCTGATGCGGTTGTCCTCGATGACGGCCGGGAATTGCCCACCAAGCTGACGGTCGGTGCCGCCGGGGCAAGGCCCTTTCCCTGGCTCGAGAATACCGGGCTTGACCTGAAGGACGGGTACGTGACGGTTGGGGCAACGCTCCAGTCAACCAAGGATCCGGCGATCTTCGCGGTTGGAGACTGTGCACATCTCGAGCACGCGCCGAGACCCAAGGCAGGAGTGTTCGCAGTTCGCGCCGCGCCTGTCTTGACAGCCAATCTTCGCGCCGCAGTTTCCGGGACCGAACTGAGCGCCTTCCGGCCGCAGTCGCATTACCTGAAGCTCGTTTCGCTTGGACGCAAGACCGCGCTGGCCGACAAGTGGGGAATGCGTGCCACGGGAGACTGGGTCTGGCGCTGGAAGGACCGGATCGACCGCGTCTTCATGGACAAGCTGAACGCGCTGCCGAAAATGAAGACCGCTGATTTGCCCGGCGTGCGCGCCGAAGGCGTGGACCTGGCCCTCGGGCCGAAGCCGCTTTGCACGGGCTGCGGCTCCAAGATCGGATCAGGTGTGCTCGATTCGGTGCTCGCCGACCTGCCCGAACACCACCGGGCGGATGTCGAGCTTGGACCCGGAGACGATGCGGCCATTCTGGGCACTGGCGAGACGCGACAAGCCGTCTCGACCGACCACTTGCGCGCATTCTGGAATGACCCATGGCTGTTCGCGCGCATCTCCGCGCTTCACGCCCTCGGCGACGTCTGGGCCATGGGCGCCGAGCCGCAAGCCGCATTCGCGCAGGTCACGCTGCCTCCCTTGGCCGAGGACCTGCAGAGGTCCTGGCTCTTCGAGATCCTGCATGCAGCGTCCGAAGTGTTCCGGGATGCCGGTGCTGCGCTCGCGGGCGGACACAGCACGATCGGCGCGGAACTGGTCATCGGGTTCGCGGTCACGGGCCTGACCCGTGGAAAGGCGATCACCTTGGCAGGGGCCCAGGTCGGTCACGCCCTGCTTCTCACCCGGCCGATCGGCTCGGGAACGATTCTTGCCGGAGAGATGGCAGGCGATGCCAAAGGGGATGATGTCGCCGCCGCCCTTCGGACCATGGCTACTGCCCAAGGGGACGCCGCTCGCCTGCTGGCCGGCTGCGCCTCCGCCATGACGGACGTGACGGGGTTCGGGCTGGCGGGGCATCTTGGCCGAATGGCGGAAGCATCCGGACTGACGGCGCGCATCACCCTTCAGGAAATCCCGATTTACGAGGGCGCCGAATCATTGTGCGTGGCTGGGACGAGATCCTCGATCTGGCCTGCAAACCGCGCGGCGGCAAGCATCGCCTTCCGCAACGGCGACCGCGGCGACCTGCTGTTCGACCCGCAGACCGCCGGCGGCCTGCTTGCGGCGCTGCTTCCGGATGACACGAATGCCGTCCTGCGCACGGTGCGTGACATGGGACACGATGCCAGGATCATAGGCACTTTCGAGTCCAGGAGCGAAGTCACGGTCCAGGTTGACTGACCAGTTCCCCGACCTTCCCTGCCAGCTGGTCCAGGTCCTTGTCGCCGAGACGTTCCGCCGCGATGACGGTTTCCGGTACCATCGGGTGCCGGCCACGCACCTTGGCGTATCTCGGATCGTAATGATCGCGGATCAGTTCCTCGGCGAGTGCCTTGTAGGAGCCGGCCTCGGCAAGCGCCTTCCAATGCGCAACCCTCTCCCTTCCCTGAAGGCGCTGAAGCCGGTCCAGCCGTTCAAGCAGCAGGACCTTGTCGCTGACCAGATCCCGGTACGCTCGCGTGAGGTAGCCGGCGCGCGCGGCGACGGGCGCCTCGATCCTTATGCGGCGCGCGGCCTTCATGGCCTCGAACACGCGCGGAGGAATGCTGAGCCTTCCGACCTTGCTGCTTTCGGCTTCGATGACGACGGGTCTGTCCGGGTCCAGGGCGGCGACCTCTGCCGCCATGCGGCTCTCGAACCATTTCTGGCTGGGTTGCTCTCCCTGCCCGCCAAGCACCGAGCCCCGATGATTGGCCAGCCCTTCCAGGTCGATTGCCTGAACGCCTTTCGCTGCCGCTCGATTGAGCACTTCGGTCTTCGCCGACCCGGTGTTTCCGTCAAGAAGCACGACGGATGAAGGAAACGCCGTGTCGTAGAGCAACTTCACGACAAGTCGCCGATAGCTCGAATACCCGCCTTCTACGGTCTCCGCACGCCAGCCGATCTGGGCAAGGATGGACGCGAAAGAAGCCGACCGCTGCCCACCCCGCCAGCAATAGACGAGGGGTCTCCATCCACCATCCTTTTCCGCCAGCGGCCCTTCGATGTGGCGTGCAGAGTTGCGCGCGACCAGCGCGGCTCCGACCTTCCTGGCCTTGAAGGCACTTTCCTGAGTGTAGATCGTGCCGACTCGCGCCCGTTCCGCGTCGCTGAGAACCGGCATGCTGACGGCGCCGGGAAGGTGGTCCTCCGCGAACTCGGATGGCGACCTTACGTCAATCACCATGTCGAATCCTGACACGCCGTCGATCAGGGATTTCAGTTCGAAGCCCATGATCACGTGCATACCGTCTCGGGCCAATGCCGAAAACCCGCAGCGTCCGGCCGCCATGCAATTCGACTTGACGGCAACCATGCGTCGGGATTCCCTGAGCGGCATGTACTTGACTGCAGGAGACATTCACTGATGGCGGTGCGACTTGCCATTCTGGGAGCGGGCCGGATCGGCCAGGTGCACGCGCGAGCGATTGCCGAAAACCTCACGGCGGAACTTGTGGCCGTCCATGATCCGGTGGCAGCCGCGGCCGACGCGATCCAATCCGCTTACGGTTGCGAAATCAGGACGGTTGAGGCTTGCGCGGAGGCCGATGACATCGATGCGGTCCTGATCTGCACGCCAACCGACCTGCATGCGGAACAGATCGAGCTCTTTGCGCGGGCCGGAAAGGCCGTATTCTGCGAGAAGCCCGTCGACCTCTCCGTCAAGAGGGTCCGCGCCTGCCTGGACGTGGTCCGGGACGAAGGGACAACCTTGATGATCGGGTTCAACCGACGCTTCGACAAGGACTTCAAGGCATTGAAGTCTGTGATCGCCGAAGGCGGCATCGGGAACGTGGAGGTGGTGACGATCACGTCGCGCGACCCCGGGCCGCCGCCGATCGACTACATCAGGCGGTCCGGCGGCATCTTCCGGGACATGACGATCCACGACTTTGACATGGCGCGCTGGCTGCTGGACGAGGAGATCGACAGCGTCTTTGCCCAAGGTTCGGTCCTGGTCGACCCGGCCATTGGCGAGGCCGGCGATCTTGACAGCGTGAACGTCCTCCTGAAGACCGGGTCCGGACGGCAGTGCGTGATCTCGAATTCGAGACGCGCCGCCTACGGCTATGATCAGAGGATCGAGGTTCTGGGATCGGACGGCATGGCATCCGCCCAAAACGTGCACGAGACGCGTGTCGAGACAGCGACGTCGGACGGCTATCTGCGTCCGCCGCTCCAGAACTTCTTCATGGAGCGGTACGAAGCGGCCTATGCAAACGAGATCGGTGCGTTCGTGCATGTCGTTGAGACCGGGACGGCGCCGCCAGTGTCCGGACATGACGGCCTGATGGCGCTTGTTCTGGCCGAAGCCGCGAACGTGTCCGTGGCCGAAAGCCGCGCGGTTGCGATAGAAGAGGTCCTGGGATGAACCTGTCGAGATTGAGGGTGCCGTCGATCGGGGGAGCGGCAAAATGAAACGAGACCCGCTCGGGCTGCACACTCCGGTCTTCCGGCCGCTATGGCGGCGGGTTGCGATCTTTGGCCTTTGCTTTGGCTGGAGCCTTCTCGAACTGTACTGGAACAGCCCGTTCTGGTTCATCCTGTTCTTTGCCTTGGCAGTCTATCTGGCGTACGAGTTCTTCCTGAAGTTTGATCCAGAAAGCTGCCAAGTGGACCCAGGCGAACCCCTGGACAAGTGAACCTGCGAGCCGCCACCTTGCGTGAGACTGCTGCAGGACTTGCCGCATCACATCGCCGCTCGAGGCATCGACGTGCGCGCCGACGTTCGAAGCTCCATCTCGCGCATTGTCCGCAATGGGCACTTCGACTCCCGTAGAGACCGTCGACGACGGCTTTCCTGCCACATTGGCGAAAAATCACGATCCTTGGCCTCTGCGCCGGCTGTTGCCTTCTCGAACTGTACCGGGACAGCGCGATTCCGTTCGTTCTGGCATTCGCATTGGCGATCCGTCTGGTGTGCGAATCCTCGTGATGCTTGTTCCGGAAAGATTCAGGGAGAATTCAAGCGAACCCTTGGAAGAATGACTTTTCCAGCTCCAGCCTCGAACGGAAGATCCGGATGAAGTCTGAAAATGCCTGCTCGTCGGGAACTGGATTCAACCGCCCGGAGCGGCTCCGGCGAACATCGGGTCTCGGCTTCGCCCCCAGTCCAGGCCCAGGGCACCGACCATGAACTGCAGCAAGGGCGACAGCGCCGCAAAAGTTTCGGCCACGCGGTCAGGGAAATCGGCGGCACAAACCTGTGCTTCGGTGCAGCTTGCCGCGGCATACAGCGACTTGCGCTTAAGATCTTCAAGGCAAGGATGATCGTCCGGGTAGCCGCGCGGGGCCTTCTTCAGGGATTCAGCCGCGCTCAGTCCGCCGAGCACCTCTCCGAAGACGGGCGCCCGCTGGATTGCCTGCCAATGCCCGGGGTCTTCGACAATTGCGTCGCGGATCCTGTTCAGGACCGGTGTCGGCGGAGTCCAGATCCCCCCTCCAAAGAACACCTCGTCCGGCGCGATGTGCACGTAGTAGCCCGGTGCGTGGGCGTCCTTGCCTGCGCGATGCCGGAAATGGCAGCCGACGTTGGTCTTGTAAGGGGTCTTGTCGGCACTGAAGCGGGTGTCGCGGTAGATGCGAAACAGCGATCCCCCGTTGAGTCGGGTGTCGGCGACGAAGGCGGGCGCGTTCTTCGCCAGCCAGGGCGCCATGGTCTCTATGAAGTCGATCATTGGCAGCTGCACGGCTTCACGAAACCGCGGCTTGTTGTCGGCGAACCACTCCCTGTTGTTGTTTTCGCGCAGCTCCCGCAGGAAGCGGAACAGCTCGGGGGCAATCATGTTGGGCACCGTCATGGCTCCGATATGAATTGGCTTGGGCATCGCAATTCTCCACGTCGCGCGACGGCCCGCACTTGAGCTACTGCGGTTCCGTCATAGCTTGCAAGGGCGATCGGCCTGGATTCACGAGCTTCCCGTTCTGCGTGCACTTCCTTCGTGAACATGCCGAAGCTTTCCCGAGGCGCGGCTTCGTCTGCAGTCGAAAGCGTGGCGGGAGTGACTCCTGTCCGGACTCCGACGCGTCGAACGCCGCCACGAAGCGCCGCGGTGCAGGTGCGGCGATGTCCGTGGCTGACCGCGCGACCCGCGGACCGCATCCATGGGAGCGGTGCGCGTCCTGCCAGGCGACGGATTCGAGACTTGATGTTCGCATTGAGAACGGCGGTACGGCGCGGCCCAAGATGGCGTGTCTCCGCCGTGACGCAAAGACCCGTGCGCAAGGCGCCGTGCCGACGGCCGCCACAGGCACATGTCGTTGCACGGACGCCGACTTGTTCATGGTGCCTCGGGTCTGCATGCGCCACCCGGCAGAAGATGACGATGCGACTATCCGGTGACCGTCCTTTGGTGTCGACGGGCAAAGTGATGCCAGACGCGATAGGCTTGCAGGAACCCCAGCGGCACGAAGTGCACAAGCGCGGGTCCCAGCCCGCCCCAGTCATGAAGTGCGGCCCAGTGCGCGAGCGTCAGGATGGCAGCGCCATAGACCCAGCGCTGCAGCACCTTCCATCGTGGACCCAACTTGCGAACGCAGTAGTCCATGGAGGTCGCAGCCAGCGGGATGAAGATGAAGAAGGCTAGCCATCCTGTCCAGATATCCAGTCGCAGCGCCTCCCCGAAGATCCTTGCAAGCGTCCCGGCATCCACCAGGTAGAAGACCGTGTGCGCGAGCGCATAGCCAAAGGCGGCCACGCCGAAATACCGCCGGTTCCTCTTCAGCCATCTCGGACCACGCCAGTCCTTGAGGATCATCGCGAGCGGTGTTGCCATTAGCGCGATGATCATGAAACGCGCGGAAAACTCTCCGGTCGGGTGCAGGAGTTCGTGAAACACGCGCGGCGACGGAGATTCGGCAACCTCGGCGATCATCCCTGCAGCGGGAAGTGCCAGGAGTGCCCAAAGCCAGTATGGGGAAATGGCAAAAAACAGTCGTGACATCGGCCTGTCCTTCTCGGGCGGCAATCAAGCAATATGCGTTATACGTTCCGGGGAACAGGTTCCGTCGATGCCGTGCGCCGGCGCGTTCGGCAGTGGCATCCTGAAGCCGAACGCAGATTCTTGCGCTTCCAATACTGACTTGCCCCGGACCCCTCGGAGCCAAGGCATCAAAGGACCCAAGTTTCTGAATCCTTGTTCTGGTTCGGATTCACTTGAATCACTCGCCAACGAGCGCAACATCTACGTCCCCGCCCGAAAAGGCCCAAGTTGCCGTGGAACGTGCATGGCATGCAGCCGAACATGCAAACGTCGATCAACGCGATGATCCGACTTGGATTTCGCCTTTTCCGCGCCTCGCGAAGTTCATGCCCGAATCATCGAAACAAGGCACGAGTGTCCTCGGTCCTTGTCCGAGAAATGTTGCGTTTGTCGCTTGATCGTGAGGGAGTCAAAACGTGCCGGCAAAGGCTCCCTGCGGAATCCGGCGAACGATCGCCTGAGGTGCAGCGAAAACGAGCATGGCTGCCTTGGCCAACGTAGGGTCGGGCGAGCGTTTGAGCGCCATGCGATCGAAGGCCGGCTTCGTCGCGCACCTGGACCCGCTGGCATCCCAGGCTGGGAAGCGCATGGAGTCATTGAACCCGTCCGCCTGCATCTCCAGCCCGCATGAGCGCCACTTCGCGTCGCCAGATCAAGAGACCGGACATGGCGATCATCAGCGCACCCAGCATCGTCCATGCATCCGGCAAGTCGCCAAAGATGACGAAGCCGCCTGCCATCATGTAGATCAGGTAGCTGTATGAATACGGCATCAGGTAGTTTGCCTCGGCAATCCGGTGCGCGCGGATCAGGAATTCATGCCCGATCCACGCAAACAGGCCGAGCGAGACCATCAGGACAAGATCGAATGCGCTGGCAGGCGCGATCCAGTAGACCCAGCAGAACGGCAGAAGCGCGACCGTTCCGGTCAGCCCGAGAAGGAACTGCATGATGAGCGGCTTCACGTCACGCGAGAGCTTCCGCGTCAGGATGGAATAGAGCGCAAGACCGGTCGCGGCCAGGAGCATCAGGAAGGCGGCCGGATCAAGTTCCTCCCCGAAAGGTCGAATGACGGCCAGCACGCCCGCGAAGCCAAGGGCCACGGCGGCCCAGCGCACGCGGCCGACCCGTTCGCCCAAGAGCGGCCATGAGAGCGCGCAGACGATGATCGGAGCCGAGAACATGATGGCCGATGCAACCGCCAGCGAAAGGGATTGCAGAGCCACGAAATTGAAGATCGTGGACACGACCAGAAGCGATGCCCTCAAGACAAGGACCGGCAGCAACGGCCGGGCGGCACCAAGTCCCCGGCCGCGCAGCCCGGCGAGGACGCCGGACGTGATGACGAACTGGATCGCGTAGCGAAAGAACGCCAGCTGGACCGCCACGTATCCTGCACCCAGGAGCCACTTCGAGGATGTATCCACGACCGCGAACATGAAGTTCGCAAACAGCATCATGAGGACGGCCATTGTGGCGATCGTCGCGAAACGGGACATTGTCAGGCAGCGACTCGGGCGGCTCGATCAGCCCTCATCGGTGCCGATGGTCTCGAAGGCGCGATCCTTCATGCTCTTCTGGATCTCGTAGATCGAGATCGCAACGTTCGGCTGCGGTTGCGGAATGCGGACGGGAATGTCCTCAAGGCGCGGTTCGATCGTCGACGCGCCGCACAGCATTCGGCTGTCGTAGTCCTCGATGCCGTCCCATTTGGTCATTGATCCCACGATCGGGAACGCATCCGCCGCCATCATCTCGTAGAACAGGAGCCGCCGGGACCTGTCCGAGCGATTCAGCGCAGAGCCATGAAGGATGCGCCCGTGATGAATCGAGATGGATCCGGCAGGGCCCGTGAGCTGCACGGCATCCTTCAGGTCCATGCCCACCGCCTCGGGCAGCACGGCGCCGGCGAAGACACCGTCCACATGATGATCGTGAACAGGCCCCGTGTGGCTGCCCGGAAAAACCATCAAGGGGCCGTTCTCTTCCCCCATGTCGTCGATCAGGACGCCGACCGCGAGGATGTCGTCGTTGGTGTGCGGATAGAACGCATAGTCCTGGTGCCACTCGACGGCGGCGCCAAAGCCGGCCTCCTTCATGTTCAGCTTGGTCGTGTGCAGCCGAATGTTCGGGCCGATCAGGTCGCGTGCCGGAGCAAGGACGTGATCCGAGTACATGAGATCCCGCATGACCTTGGACTGCGTGTGCGGCAGCTTGATCCGTCTCAGGCGCGGTTCGTCCGGCGTATGGCTGTCCTCCAGATCAAGCCTCTCGTCGGACTCGGTCATCGTGCGTGCAACATCCTCGAAACGTCGGATCTCGTCCCGAATGGCCATGATGATGCCGGGCGGCACCCTGTGCTCCAGCACGAGATAGCCGTTCTCGGCGTAAAACGCCTCCTGATCCCCTGTCAGGACTTCAGCCATCTCAGGCGCAATGGGGACTGGATTCGTCCCACCTGTGTTGCGCGACATGCGGTGAATTGGCGAGACGGCGCCGAGCCTCCTCCCACATCGCATTCCAGACCCGCCAATCCTTCAACTCGCTCGCGGGATTGCCCCGGGACCGCGCGACGAATTCAGGAAAATGGCTGCGGCCCGTCGGTTGGCCCGTGACGCTGTAGCGAAGATCGAATGACCAGCGATACCCGTCCGACTCGTTGGCCAGGGAGGCGTGTGGCGTCATCGGATGGAAGATCACCGCGCCCCCTGCCTTGACCGGAACCGGCATCGACGTCTTGGGAACGTACGGGCCCGCAAGCGCCGTCTGGACCCTTGGGCAATGCGGCATCATCTCGTCGTACCGTTCCGCCGCCACCTTCAGGCAGCCGTTCTCGACGGTCGCGTCCGTAATGGCCAGCCAGACCGTGACGAATTCGGTCTGGTCAGCTTCCGGCAACGTGACGCCCTGGTCCTGGTGCCAGTCTGTCGAAACGACATGGGCCCGGATTTCATCCTTCGCCACGGCCCGTTCCGGCGGCTTGATGCGAACATGCTGGATTGGATTCGAGGTGATCTCGGGCCCGATCAGCGTCTCGACTGCGTCGAGAATGTTGCAGTCCGTGACCATGTCGAACACGGCAGGCCCGAAGTGAAACGGCGTCTCCTCGGTGATGCCTGCAAACGGCAGGCTGATGTCGAAAGGCTGGTACCAGTCGAATCCGCCGCGATACGCCACGTCAAGCTTGTCCCAGAAGTCCATGCCGGGACGCGGAGCATCCACGAGTCCTTTCATGTGCCACTGGTTGAAGAGACGGTCCATGAGCACCGCATATTCGTCTCGGACATTCCCGAGAACGTGGTCGTCCACAAGACCTTCGACAACAAGGTACCCTTGCCGCCAAAACGAATCGACATCCTGTCTGGAGAGCATCCGGTCCTCCCGATCTACAAGAGCACCGTGACGATGCTCGGCCAGATGAGCAGCACCGACAGGGCCAGAAGCTGCACGCAGATGAACGGCAGGAAGCCCCGGAAGATGTCTGTCAGCGAAATGTGCGGCGGCGCCACGGACTTCAGGTAGAAAGCTGCCGGCCCGAATGGCGGCGACAGGAAGCTGACCTGCATGTTCATGCAGAACAGCACGCCGAACCAGATCGAGACGTAATGCGGTTCCAGCTGGCCAATGAAGCCGATCTCCTCGATCGGCAGCTTCTTCACGATCGGCAGGAAGACCGGGATGATCAGCAACACGATGCCGACCCAGTCCATGAACGCCCCCATGAAGAGCAGGATCACCATCATGCTGAGCAGCACAAGCATCGTCGGCATCTCGCTTCCGACGATGATGTTCGCGATGTAGCTCGGACCGCCCGCCAGGGTGTATGAGCCCGCCAGTGCCGCGGCCCCGATTGTGACCCAGATGATCGTGCCGGTCGAGCGCAGTGTCCGCATCAGGCTGTCCCAGACCAGGCCCACCGAGGCCTCGCCCCGGAGCGCCGCAATGATGAACACCGCGAGAGCGCCCATTCCCGCAGCTTCGGTGATGCCGGTCACCCCGCCATAAATCGAGCCCAGGACGACCCCGATGACCGTGAAGGGAGGCACAAGGCCCTTGCCGTGCTCCCATGCCTTGGCGCTGCGTTCGCGCCCGAACACGAACAGGGCGAGGACGATGCCGATCGCGACCGCTGCCGCAACATACGGGATGTGGTGCGGCATGCCCCAGGCGATCGGGTCCTCGCCCGCTTCCAGGACGTTTTGGCCTGTGACCGTGAAGTAGAGAACTCGCAGGAGCAGGAGACTCGCAAATCCGGCCAGCAGGATCGACAGGAAAGCGCCGAACATGGCAAGTTTCTGGAGGCCCGGAACGTCGTCCCCGCGCGGCTCCGGCAATGGCGCCAATGTCGGGTTCAGGTTCACGCGCACCAGGATGTAGATGATGATGAAGCTCGCCAGCATGAAGCCGGGCACGAAGGCCCCGGTGAACAGGGACTTGATCGATGTCTCGGTGATCAGCCCGTAGATGATCAGCACGATCGACGGCGGAATCATCGTGCCGAGGCTGCCGCTCGCGCAGATCGTTCCGATCGCCAGGTTCTGGTTGTATCCAAGCCGCAGCATTTGCGGGAGCGCAATGAGGCCAAGAAGGACGACCTCACCGCCGATGATCCCCGACATGGCGGCCATGATGACCGCCATGAGCGAGGTCACGACCGCGATGCCGCCGCGCACCTGCGAGAGCCAGTAGTCGAGAGAGTCATACATCGCCTTGGCAATGCCAGAACGCTCCAGAAGAGCCGCCATGAAGATGAACAGCGGCACCGACAGCAGGACGTATTCCGTCATCAAGTCGAAGATCTTCTGGGTCAGGATGTACAGCGGCCCGGTGCCGGGATTCTTCGTCAGAAGCCCTTCGCCGAAACTGAACGGGTTCGTCAGCAGCGCCGGCTCGAACTTCATGACGAGCACGAGCGCCGCCAGGCTGGCCGACGCGAGACCGAGCGGCATCCCTATGGCGAGAAGGACGATGAGGCCCAGGACCAGGACCAGCGAAATTGTTCCGACATCCATCAGTCGTCTCCTACCGCGCGCTTGATCGCTTCAAGTTCGTCTTCGTCGATGTCATCGGCCGCCGTGTGCACCTCGGGCTCAAGGTTCCAGTCCGAAATCACGTTCAGCACGGCCTGGATGGCCACCAGCACGATGATGACCAGGACCGCCGGCTGGATTGTCGCCGGAATCGGGGGATCGAACGCCGTGCCGAACATCTCCCACTTGTAGAACTTGACCAGGAACACCTGCTTGTAGCTGCCGTAGACCAGGAAGAACGCAAACAGCACGAAGAGTGCCGTCCAGATCACGTCGAACGCACGCTGAATCGGTCGGGACACGGCGTCATAGAGCAGGAAAATGCGGATATGGCTGCGCTGCTGCATGCCGTAGAAGCCCGAGCAGAGAAACACGAACCCGCCGATCCAGAGCGTTAGCTCGTTGGCCCACAATGTCGGCGCCTCAAGCGCATAGCGAAGAAACACCTCGTAGAGCATAACGGATGTCATCGAGATGATCAGCATCATGGTCACGCGCCCGAAGAAGAGCGCGACGCGATCAATCGGCTTCCAGTGCTGGAACTCCATGTGCGCCACCCTTACGCCCAACATGCCGATCACGAGGAACACGGGGATGAGCGCAAGCGCCAGCCAGTCGACGATGTCGGCCACGCCGCCGAACAGGCCGGGAAGCCAAGGCGTCACGTCCTTTGTTTGGTGAATTGCCGTGACCTGCGACAGCGTCGAAGGGTTCTCGTGCGGCACCAGCGTGAGGATATACGCCGGGATGTGCCAGATGGCCCAGCTCGCGCAAACAACAAAGCAGAACGGTATCAACCATTCCATCAAGCTTCCTGTCTGGTCTTTCACGACTTCCTCCCCTTCAAGCGATCTTGTATTTCTTGATGAATGCCTGATCGGGCATGACACCCAAACCCGGTCCGGACGGGATTGCAACCCTTCCGCCGTTCCTCTTGACCTGGCCCTGGACATCAAGCGGATCGGTCAGGAGACTGTCACGGAAGACGTTCTCGGTGGTGTCGAACTCAAGCATCGGTTCCCAAGGGTTCAGGCCTCCTGGCATCGTCGGCATTGCGGCCAGTAGATGCAGGTTGGCCGCAACGGCGATCGCCGATCCCCAGACGTGATTGACGACCGGGATGTGATGCGCGTGGCAGAGCGCGAGAACCCGAAGATACTCGCTGACGCCGCCAAGTGCGCAGACCTCGGGCTGCGCGATGTCAAGGCCCCTGTTCTCCAGGGCTGCTCGCCAGCCCCAACGGTTGAATTCCGTTTCCCCGCCGGCAATGTTGACCTTGAGGCCGGCACGCAGCTCGCGGTAACCATCCAGGTCTTCCGGCGCCACGGGTTCCTCGAACCAGTAGGCGTCGAGCTCTTCCAGCGCGTGGCCCACATGGAAGGCATCGCTGGTCGTGTAGCAGTGGTTCGCATCCACCATGAAGCGAAAGTCGGGACCGACCCCCTCGCGCACGGCTTCCGCAAGACGAATGTCACTCTCTGGCCCAAGACCCACCTTCATCTTGGCCGCAACGAATCCCGCAGCCTTGATTGCAGCAGCCTCGTCCCGGAATCGCGCGGCCAGATCGGACGCCGGCTCGGGCCGCAACATCATGCCGTAGCCATAGGCGGGCACGTTCTTCCTGTGGGCGCCTCCGATCAGCTTGTGCAGGGGCAGTCCCGCCACCTTGCCGGAGATGTCCCATAGCGCGATGTCTACGCCCGAAAGGGCCTGCAGCGGCATTCCCTTCTGCCCATGATCGCGAAGGAGGTTATAGACCCTGTGCCAGATCGCGTCGCGGTCAAGCGGGTCGGAACCAAGGACCATCGGCCGTATCACGTCTTCCACGATGCCCTTGTTCGCAAGCGCCACCGCGCCCGGACCGAAACACTCGCCCCAGCCGCTGACGCCTTCGTCGGTCTCGACTTCGACGAGGTGCGCCGTGCGCCTGGAATAGTATTGCTGCGAATACCCGAGCACCTCAGGCATGTCGCAAGACAGGACGTGGCTCGAGATGCGGGTGATCTTCATGGGATCCGGCGACGCAAAGCGGCAGGGCCCGTCGAGCCCTGCCGCCAATCAATTGCGAAGCGCCGACCGCCTACTGCATCGCGCCGATGCCGACCAGGAAGTCGATATGGCTTTGCAGAAGCGCCTTGGCTTCAGGAGTCGTGGCAAACTCTTCCCAGCCTGCCTTCACGGCAACGCGGTACTTCGCGAGCTCTTCCGGGGTCCACTCGTAGAGATTCACGCCCTGCTCGCGCAGCTTGACCGCGTTCTGGGCATTCAAGACCTCGTTGATGGACGCGTTGTGCATCGCCAGTGCATCGATCGCGACGATCATGATCCGCTTGTGATGCTCCGGCATCGCGTCCCAGATGTCCTTCCGGCAGGCCAGGTGGTCGGCCGGCATGGAATGGAAGCCCGGGAAGTTGGTGTGCTTGGCGATGTCATAGAGACCCAGGCCGATGTTGTTGGTCAGGTTCGCGGCATCGGCGCCATCGATGATGCCAGTCTCAAGAGCCGTGAAGATCTCGTTGAAGTCCATCACGATCGGCGAAGCTCCGAGATTGGAAAACACCAAAGTTGACATGCCCGGGGGCGAACGGAACTTCCAGTTCTTGAAGTCGTCGACGCCGCGGATCGGGCGGGTTGACGAGAGCGATTCGGGACCCGGGATCCACCAGCCCACGAACTCCATGTTGTGCTCGTTGTACAGTTCGTTGAGAGCGGCTCGCCCGTCCCCGTGCAGAAGCCAGGCCATCTGCTGGTAGGGATTGGCGTAGCCGCCCATGAGGTCGCCGGCGAACTGGAATGCCGGGTTCTTGCCGGTCTGGTACGAACCGCCTGTCATGTCGCAGTCGAGAATGCCGGTCGCGGCCGCATCGAAGGTTTCCGCCGACTTCACGACGGACGAGGCATAGAACATCTCGATCTCAATCTCGCCGTTCGACATGGCGGTGATGTCATCGATGTACTTTCCAGCCATCTGACCCGAGAGGGTCTCCTGGCTGAAGTGCGTCTGGATCCGCAGCTTCGTCTGAGCCGAAGCGGCCGTTGCCCCGATTGCAAGCGCCGCAACCGACGCCGCGAGGATCATTCCTCTGGTGAGTTTCATTCTAGGATTCCTCCCTTGAGTGTTCCGCCCGGACTTTCCCTGACCTCCCTTTGGCCATGCGAGCGCCCGAGCCCGGTTTTGATGCCCGTAACGGCAAGATACTCGTCATCAACACGTTCAAACGCGCAGCCTTATCGTCCCATCCAGCCGCCGTCCACAACCAGAATTTCTCCGTTGACGAAATTTGACGCCGGCGACGCGAGAAAGACCACCGGTCCGGCAAAGTCCTCCGGATTTCCCCACCGTCCCTGCGGAATGCGCTCCAGGATGGCCTTCTGCCTGGCAGGATCATTCCTGAGCGCCTCGGTGTTGTCGGTTGCCACGTAGCCCGGCGCAATGGCGTTGACGTTGATTCCGCGGCCCGCCCACTCGTTCGCGAGGGCCTTGGTCAGTTGCGCGATCCCGCCCTTGGAAGCGGCATATCCTGGCACCGTTACCCCGCCCTGGAATGACAGCACCGAGGCCGTGAAAATGATCTTGCCACGGCCACGTTCGATCATGCCGCGACCGATTTCCCGGCTCAGGACGAACTGGGCCGAGAGATTCACCTCGATCACCTCGTCCCACCACTCGCTGGGGTGTTCCGCGGCGGGCTTGCGCCTGATGGTTCCGGCGTTGTTGACAAGGATGTCAGGCTCGACCCCGTCCCGGGCGAGGTCAGCAACAAGCGCGTTCAGGGCCGCACGATCCGCAAAGTCCGCCTGGTAGGCCGCGAAACTGCGTCCCAAGCCGGCAACGGCCACGCCGACCTCCGACCCCTCGCCCTCCAGGCTGGCGCTGACGCCGACGATGTCGGCGCCGGCAGAGGCAAGCGCCTCGGCCATGCCGCGTCCGATCCCGCGCCTTGCCCCGGTCACCAGCGCGGTCTTCCCCGTCAGGTCGAATGCGGAAAGAACGTTCATCCGGAGTCTCCAACCTTGATGAGGCTCTTCAACGCCTTCGGACTGCTGTCCATGGCCTCGAATGCTGCCTGGATTCCTGGCAACGGACTGACATCCGTTATGACCGTGTCCGCATCTATTCCGCCACCGGCGACAAGCGCGATGGCCTGTTCGTAGTCTTCCGGCTCGTAAACGCGTGCGCCCAGGAGATCAAGCTCACGCCAGAAGAACTGGAAAAGGTCGATCTGCGGCTTCCGGGCGTGGATTGCCACCATGACGATCCGTGCCCGCGTGGCTGCGCAGGCCGTCATTGCGTCGACCCCTGCTTGCGTGCCCGAAACTTCGAAAACGACATCCGCGCCCTTTTGGCCGGTGCGTTCGTTGACCTGCGCCGACAGGTCGTCCTCTGCCGGATTGACCACGTCGAACCCGAGCTTGCGCGCGATCTCGATGCGGTGCGGGTTCACCTCGGAGAGCACGACCCTTCCGCCGCGTTCGCGCGCGACCATCGCGCAGAGAATCCCGATCGGTCCACCACCGATGACAAGCGCGTCCTCGCCCGGTCCCAGTGCAGAGCGCCGCACGTCGTGGCAGGCGACGGCGACTGGCTCGACAAGCGCCGCGTGATCCATCCGCAGGTCGTCCGGCACGGCATGGAGCGTGTGTGCCGGCACGTTCCAGATCTCCTGCATTGCGCCGTCCGTATCGAGCCCGAGAAACTGCAAGTTGTGGCAGATGTGCTCATGACCCGCCGTGCATGCCGGGCACTCATTGCAATGGTCCAGAGGCCGCACCACCACCTTCTGACCGACGCAAACGTCCGACACGCCCCCCCCGATGGCCGCGACGGATCCGGACATCTCGTGGCCGATCACGCGATTCAGGCCGACCCGTGCATCCATGTTTCCGTGAAAGACATGCATGTCGGTTCCGCATATCCCGCAGTAGGCAACGCGAACCGCGACCTCGCCAGGTCCGGGATCGATTGCGCGCCTGGTCTCGACGGCGAAGGACCTGTTCCCCCGGTAGAATGCTGCCGTGACTTCCTTGCTCATGCCGCCTTGCCCGCTCTCGAGTCCCGGTCCGCAGCGCCATGCGCGGCCTCAAGCTTCGCCCAGTCGAAGGAAACGCCAATGCCCGGCTCGTTCGGAACAACGGCAAGGTGATCCTCCATGACGAGCGGACGGTGCGTGTACTCGTCTATGGGAAAGCTGTGCACTTCAAGCCAGCCCGCGTTGGGACGCGCCGACACCAGGCTGACGTGAAGCTCCTGCATGCCGTGGCTGCAGACCGGAATGCCGTGCCGTTCGCTCAGTTCCGCAACCCGGAGCCAGCCGGTGATGCCGCCGCAATTCGAGGCGTCGGGCTGCATGTAGCTCAGCCCGGCTTCGCGGCACGCGTGCTCGAATTCGTGAATCGTGTGCAGGTTCTCGCCCATCGCCAGCGGCACGCCCGTTGCCTCCGCGATCCTGGCATATCCCGCGTAGTCGTCGGGAATGACCGGCTCCTCGAACCAGAGGATGTCATGTTCGGCAAATGCGAACGCGGCCTTGATCGCCTCGGGCACGGAGAACGCGTAATTTGCGTCCACCATGAAAGTGCGGTCTGGCCCGAGCACCTCCCGGACGGCGTGTACACGATCGACGTCAGTCGACAGTTCCGGCTGGCCCACCTTGATCTTCACGGCGTTGAATCCCGCATCGACGAATCCCTCGGTCTGCCGGATGAGCCTGTCGAGCGAGAAATTCAGGTCGATGCCTCCGCGATAGGCCTTGCAACGATCTCCTGCCCCGCCGGCCACCTTCCAGAGTGGCTCTCCGGCCGCCTTGCAGCGGAGATCCCACAGCGCGATGTCGACGGCGGAAATCGCGAACGACGCCACGCCTCCCCGGGCCACGTAGTGAACATGCAATTGCATGGCATCGTGGAGCGTCTCGACCTGGGCGGCATCCAGACCGGCCAGAAAGGGTGCCAGGTCGTGCTCGATCATCGCCACGATGGCCTGTCCGCCCCTGCCGCCGGTATAGGTGTATCCGGTTCCTTCCTGGCCATCGCTTGTCCGAACCGTGACCGTGACAAGCTCGAAATTCGTGTGGTCGCCATGCTTTGCATCGGTCAGCACTTCCGCAAGCGGAACGGCAAAGCGCCGGACGGATACGTCTGAGATGATCGGCATGCGCGTCCCCAAGCGGCATGTGCCCTGATCATTGCAAGGCTCAATTCAATTTGGTATGACAAAAATGTACTATCTTGTCCAGCACTTCTTTTGCAAAGCTTGCAAAACAAGAAATCTTCGCGCAGTTTTGTCATACTAAACAAGTTCTGGTGGATGACTGAAGAGAGGAATCCAGACGCACGCGCCCGCGCTGCGGACAACCTGGTCTCGATATTCGAGCTGCAGATCATCGACGGCACCCTCGCCGTCGGCAAGCCGTTGCCGCCCGAACGCGAGATCATGCAGTCCTTTGGCGTCAGCCGCACCGTCGTTCGCGAAGCTGTGCAGACTCTTGCCGTCAAGGGGCTTGTCAACGCCCGGCCGCGATTCCGGCCCGTCGTGCGAACGCCGGGCTACGATGCCGCCATCGAGGCCGTCGGCTCGGTCGTCAACCGTCTCCTGACTGTCCCGGGCGGTGTGAGAAACCTCTTCGAGCTTCGCATCATGATGGAAGCGGCCCTTGTCCGCGACGCGGCGCTGCATGCCGACAAGAATCACGTTGCGCGAATAAAGCAGGCCCTGGATGACAACGAAGCGGCACTCGGCGATTCCGAGCGCTTCTTCGAGACCGACGTTGCCTTCCACCGTGTTCTCTACGAAGTTCCCGCCAATCCCGTGCTGCCGCCGATTCACCAAGCCTATACGGACTGGCTGTCGAGCCACTGGACGCGAATGCCGCAGGATCCGGAGCGCAATCACGTGAACTTCAAGGCGCATGGCAAGATCTTCCAGATGATCCTCTTCCGAGATCCCGACGCAGCCGAGCGCGCGCTCCGCGACCATCTTGACGAGGCGTGGAACCAGGTGCGCCTCACCTTTGCGGAAGCTTGAGATCCGTGGGCCGGCTTTCCCGGATAGCATGCATCGGCGAAGTGATGATCGAGCTCATCGCGGGCGACGGCAACGCGGCCGAATTGAACGTGGCGGGCGACACCTACAACACTGCGGCCTATCTCAAGCGCATCGCGCCGGGACTGGACGTCGAATACGTCACGGTCCTCGGCAAGGACCCGTTCTCCGACCGCATCGTCCGCGACATGGAGGCAAGGGGCATCCGCGCCACGGCCGTCGCCCGGCATCCTGGTCGAATGCCCGGCCTCTACGCGATCGAGACCGATGCCGCCGGCGAGCGAAGCTTTGCATACTGGCGTTCGTCCTCTGCGGCACGGACGCTGTTTGACGCGGACGGTCGCGACCCGGCGGATGTCCTCGCCGGTCACGATCTCGTTCTGCTCTCGGGGATTTCGCTTGCGATTCTGTCAGGCGGCGCGGCGCGGGACCGCCTGCGGGATGCACTGGAAGGATTTCGGGCGAACGGCGGGCTGATTGCATTCGACAGCAACTACCGCCCGCATCTCTGGGACGACCTCGAAGTTGCCCGCGCCGAGACGGAAAGGTTCTGGCGATGCACCGACATTGGTCTTCCTTCGGTCGATGACGAAATGGCGCTCTTCGGCGATGCGGACAGCGCGGAGGTCATGGCCCGGCTCCGATCATGGGGCATCTCGCACGGGGCTCTGAAACGCGGGGAGGCCGGACCAACGGACCTGGGACCGGAAGGGCACGCCCTGAACGTGCCGGTTGCCGAAAACGTCTTGGACACGACGGCGGCAGGCGACAGTTTCAACGCGGGCTACCTTGCGGCAACGGCCACCGGACACTCGGCGCGCGAGGCAATGAAAGCCGGGCACTCCCTCGCGCTAAAGGTCATCGGCAAGCGAGGCGCAATCGTGGACATCGACTGAACGTGGTGCCGTCGATGCGCGCCGCTGCCAACGAAGCGCGAACCTCGCAACGCCCTGCGGATCTCTTGACGAGAGGCGTCGGGGCGGGAGGCACGCCCTCGATCGCCCCTGCAGGAACAGTTCGACAACGTGGCATTGCGGACCCGGAGCCGGCATGCTCCGTGCGTGCCCGGACGCTCGAACGGCGTCACCTTCGGGAGCATCGGCTCCCCAAGGCGAACGCTGCCCTCCGAGACCCGAACGCGAATGCCTCTCTCCGATGATCCTTGGGGTGCCAAGCTCGTCGCGATAGCGGTCCAGGAATTGTGGCAAGCCCAGACAGGATCCCTGTTTCGTTGGTCGAAACGGCGAGAATCGAACTCGCAACCCTTGCCCTCCCAAGGCGATTGGGCCGTTCGAGGCGACCCGACTTTCCGCTGCCTCTTGACGTGGCGTTTGGGGCGAAGCGTCCGAATCCAGGAACTTCGCCGCGATGACGTTGCAGACATTGAGGCGCCGGTGTCGACGAGGGTCGGACGCGTGTTGTGCCCGATGCGCGCCAATAGTAAGGAACAAGCGCTGAAATGACTTTAGCCATTTGGTCCAATCCCAAGGAGGGAAACAATGAACTCAAGACTGAACCGCCGCGCCGCTCTTGCGGCGCTTGGCGCCGTCGGCCTGGCGGCTGGCATCGCGGCGCCGGCATTTGCCGACAGCGACAAGATTCTCTTGCGCATGTCGACCCCGGCTTCGGCTGGCGACCAGCGTTCGATCGCGCTGGAAGAGGTGTTTGGCCCGGCCGTGTCCGAATTTGCCACCTACGAGCCGCACTACAACGGCTCGCTGATCGCGCAGAATGCCGAGCTTGAAGCCATCGCGTCCGGCGACCTGGAGATGTCGATCGCCTCGGCACAAGAGCTGTCGCAGTTCTTCCCCGAGTTCTCGATCTTTGCCACCGGCTATGTTCACCAGGATGCCGTGCACCAGGTGCGCGTGTTCAACGACCCGCTGATGGCACCGTTCAAGCAGAAGGCCGAGGACGAGCTTGGCGTCAAGTTGCTGAGCGTCATGTATCTGGGCAAGCGTCACGTGAACCTGCGCCAGACCAAGGAAGAACTGACCGTGATGACACCTGCCGATCTGGCCGGCGTGAATCTTCGGATGCCTGGCACCGATGCATGGCAGTTCCTGGGCAAGGCATTGGGCGCAAACCCGACGCCGATGGCCTTCACCGAGGTCTACACCGCGCTGTCGACGGGGTCGGTCGATGGACAGGACAATCCGCTTCCCACGGTGGTCGATGCCAAGTTCTACGAGGTCACGAACCAGATCATCCTGACCTCGCACCTTGTCGACCTGAACTACGTCGCGTTTTCCAAGGCGGTTTGGGACGAACTGACCCCGGAGCAGCAGGTCACGGTTCAGGCCGCTGCAGACGCCGCAGCAGCTGTCGGTCGCCTGCGCCAACTCGACCTGGAAAACTCGCTGGCTTCGTTCATCCGAGAGCAAGGCGTCGAGATCTACGAGCCCGACCAGGCCGCATTCCGCAACCACGTACAGTCGATGTACCTGGGCACGGATGCTTCGGCCGATTGGCCGGAGGGCGTGCTGGAAAGAATCAACGCTCTCGGCAACTAGTCGGAGAACGGCGGAGCGGGATCCCTTGAATCCAATGCTCGGATGGATCACCCGCGGGACAGAATTCGTGGCGGCCATGATGATGGCCGCCATGTTTGCAACCTTCATCTTGCAGGTCACCGTGCGCTACACGGCGCGCACCGAATGGATCGCCGAAACGATTCCGTTCCTTGATCCGAACGCCTACGGCTGGACGCTGGAATTCTGCCTCCTGATGTGGGTCTGGATCGTGTTCTGGGGCAACGCCTTCGTTGTGCGCCAGCGCGATCACGTGATCTTCGACATCGTCTACACCAGCGTGAGCCCCCAGTTGCGAAAGTGGTTCGCGATCGTTGCGGCGATGGCCGTCTGCGTCGGACTTCTGGTGTCAGTTGAGCCGACCTGGGACAAGTTCCACATCCTGCGCTTGAAGAAGACGCCAACCCTGTCCAACGTCTTCGGCGACTGGATCCGGGTGCGCCACATCTACTCGATCTACGTCGCGTTCCTGGTGATCGTGGCGCTTCGCTACGCCTGGCGCACATGGGACATCGTCCGCAACGGCGCGGAATCCGATCTGCACCACTACGACGAACTGGCCGGCAGCCCTGACGAGCGGCCCGGGGCAGACCCGAGATGACACTGGAATTCGGGCTCTGCCTGTTCACGCTGTTCGTGTTGGCGGGCATCGGCACGCCGGTTGCCTATTCGATCATTCTGGCGTCTTTCGTCTACCTCGCCGTGAGCGGTGCCGGCATCGGCATCGCCGGCAAGGTGTTGATGGACGGGCTGTACAACAGCTTCATCCTGCTCGCCGTTCCGCTGTTCATCGTCGCCGCCAACATCATGAACGCCGGCACGATTTCAGACCGGCTGCTTCGCTTCTGCGTCGGACTTGTCGGACGGTTCAAAGGCGGATTGGGCCACGTCAACGTCGTCGCCTCCTTGATATTCTCGGGCATGTCGGGCTCGGCGGTCGCGGACGCTGCCGGGATCGGCAAGATCATCATCCAGATGATGACCAAGTCGGGCCACTACACTCGGGGCTACGCCGCGGCGATCACCGCGGCCTCGGCAACCATCGGGCCGATCATTCCGCCTTCGATCCCGATGGTGCTGTACGCCCTGGTTTCGAACACCTCGATCGGGTTCCTGTTTCTGGGCGGCATCGTGCCAGGTCTCATGATGGGCGTCGTCCTGATGGCGATGAACTACTTCATCTCGCACCGGCGAGGGTTCCTGACCGAGGAAGCCGTGCCGGTTCGGGACTTGCCTGCGCTGACGGTCAACGCCTTTCCGGCGCTCCTTATGCCCGGCATCTTGCTCTATGGCATCTACGGCGGCGTCACCACGCCGACCGAAGCCGCCGCCGTCGCCGCGTTCTATGCGCTGATCCTGGCATCGACGTTCTACCGGGCGCTCAGCATCCGTGCCTTCTATCGCATCCTGGTCGAAAGCGCCCGGTCCTCGGCGGCGGTTGGCCTGGTGATCGGCGGCGCGCTGATCCTCAACTTCGTCGTCGCTTCGGAGAACATCCCCGGAATGCTGGCCGATGCGCTTGTCGAGCTCGATGTCGAGCCAATCCTGTTCCTTTTGGGAGTCAACGCCCTGATCCTGTTGCTGGGTTGCGTGCTGGACGCCACCACGATCATCCTGGTGATCATCCCGCTGTTCCTGCCCACCTGCCGAGAGCTTGGCATCGATCTGGTTCACTTCGGCGTGGTCGCCGTCGTCAACTGTATGATCGGGCTGATCACGCCGCCCTACGGCATCTTGCTGTTCGTGATCAACGCGGTCACTCGCATCCCGCTTGGCGAAATCATCCGCGAAGTCATTCCGTTCCTTGCGGTCCTGATCGCCGCGTTGCTTGTCCTGATCTTCGTGCCCGATCTGGTGCTTTGGCTGCCACTCATGTTCGGCTACGTCGGATGACGGAAGTGCCGGCTTCCACAACGTCGGCCTCGAGCGATCCCTTTGCGAAGCCGGGAACCACCGCAGCGACCGAGACTGCCGGGACCCTTCCATCGAGCTGTAGCTGATCAAGCTTGCCCGGGGGGCAAGCAGGCGGTCGGCGACAATGGGACCTTCGGTGCAGATCGCCCATGCGCAGCGCAGCGCAGGTTGTCACGCGGTCGCACGTCGCAGAAACCTCGCCGCAATCGCTGCGCGGGAATCGCCCCTCAGCGCCTGAAGTGGCGCGCGAACGTTGCTCCAGCTTGCGATGCCAGTTCTTGCCGCCATGGCTTGCTTCAATGCGGGAATGACCGGCACCGACACGATCAAGTCCACGTCCGAAGACAGCTCGGCATCCTCGACCCGAGTGTCGAACAAGGCTCGCATGCGCTGCGGATACAAGTTCGCCATACCGCAGATCGAACCGGCACATCCCATGGCTGCAGCTCTATGCAAGAGCCGCTCGTCCCCTACCAGAACCGGAACCTCGCCGCTTGCCAGAAGCGTGCTCGTGTTGTCCCAGGACCCGGCGCTGTCCTTGATCGCCAAGATGCGGCCGGGGAAGTTTGTGCGCAGCCGCCTGACCAAGCCGAGCGACAAAGGGACATGGGTCACCTGCGGGATGTGATAGAGGACGAATTTCGCCCTCGCGTCGACTGCTTCAAACAGTCTTGCGTGCCAATCGAACAGCCCCGTGTCGTCCAAATCCTTGAAGTAGAATGGCGGCAGGAGCAGAAAGTCCGTTATGCCAAAGCTGCAGCCCTGTTCAACTTGCGACACCACATCCCCGATCGCCGACCCGCAAAGTCCAAGGGTTATCCTCTCATTCGGAACACCGCTGTCGATCATTGCTGCAATGGCAACGGATCGCTCGCTGAAGGCGATGGAGGCGCCCTCGCCCGTGGTGCCAAATGGCGTGACGCCGCTCGCGCCGTATTGCAACATCGTGTTTGCGTGCTCACAAAACAGCGGCACATTCAGGCTGCCATCCGGGTGAAATGGGGTAAGCAGTGCTGCAGAGATACCGAATTGCGCGATGTTCGTTCCCATTCTGTGCCGTCAGAATCTGCTCAAGAAACGTGGCACATGCTATGGGCTGAGGTGTAGCTGTCAACGGAACATGTCGGGATTATGATTGCCGTCTACTGGTGACCTCAGATGGGAAATGCACGCGATGCCGAGAGTCTCTTGCTCGGGCTTGATCGCTGCGGACTTGGTGCTCGAAGCGGTGACATTTCCCGTTGAGGCGCGAAAGACCAGGCAACCCACACTGCTCATGTTCATGGGCAGTCAGGGCACAAGGGTCGCCAGCGATGGCACGGCGATCAGCAACAGGGCGACGAGTCCCATGACCCAAACGAAGGGCAACGCACCAACAAATATGTCCGAGAGCGTTATGCCTGCGCCACGCAAGGTTGAACTCACGACATAGCAAGTCAGCCCGAACGGCGGCGTAAGCAGGCCGATTTCCACCGCAATGACCGTCAGAATCCCGAACCAGATCGGGTCGCCCCCTAGCAGCAATGCTGCCGGAAGCGCGATCGGAACGACAATCAACATGATGGAAACGGATTCAAGGAACATGCCCAGGGCGACCAGGAGCAGGACGTAGATGAGCGCAAATTGCCAGAGTTGAAGGCCAAGGCCGTTGATCATGCCGCCGATCTGCTGAACGAACCCCGAAGATGCCAGCATGATGGTGAAGATGTTCGCCGAGAGTATCAGGAAGAGAACGGTCGTCGCGATCTGGCCGGTCTCCAGCATCACTTGCCAAAGCGCCGTGCGATCCAGGCGTCCGCGCGCGAAGGCATAGATCAACGCTCCTGCCGAACCGACCGCGCCGCCTTCCGTGGGCGTGAAGAACCCGTTGTAGATTCCGCCGAGCACCAGGACGATCAATCCCAGGACCGGTGCCAGAAGGATGGCGGCGCGGGCAGCGTTCATGTCCCGCGGTTCACCGCTCTCCTTGTCCAGGGTGGCACAGGCAAACACTTGATGCGGCCAAAGCCTGGCGCGCATCCAGATCATGAGGCACATCGCGAAAGCGAGGATCAGGCCGGGAACGACCGCTGCGACGAAGAGCTGGCCAACCGACTGCTCGGCCAGAAAGCCGTAGACGATGAGCAACAGGCTCGGCGGCACCAGCATTCCCAGGACCGAGCTTCCCGCCACCACGCCAACCGCAAATCGCCGGTCGTAACCGTGGCGTATCATTTCAGGTGACGCGATCTTGGCGAACACGGTGGCCGAGGCGATCGAGGATCCGGTGATTGCGGCAAAGATCGTGTTGGCGGCAACGGTGGCGATTCCAAGCCCGCCCCGGACCGGACGCGTGAGCCAGCGTGCCACGACGAAGGTCTCCCGGCCGATGTTGGCGGCGGACACAACCAGGCCCATCAGCACGAACAAGGGCACAGCACTGAAAAAGTAGTTTGCGAGATATTCGTTTCCGGCAATCCCCAGCATCGCGTACGGCAGCGCGATGCGCCCCTTGATGAGCCACAGCGCAACGAAGCCGACAAGGATCATCGCGATCCCGACATGCAGCCCCATGAGCACCACCAGGACAAGGACGATCGCCGCGCCGGCCCCAATGGAAAAGTTGGACCAACCTGCGTCCATCGCGGCCGCAAATCCAAGATGCCAGGCGGCGTAGATCGCAGCCAGCGAAAGGACCAGAATCAGTGGCTTGGCAACTTTGACCGCCAAGAGATCGGCACGCAGCACGCTCCAGACGCGAAGGATCAGCGCGACGGCCGCCATTGCGCTGCCCAGGATGACCAGAAGGCGCAGGGGCCAGACCTGAAACGAAAAGGCGCCGGGAATGCCGACGAGCTCAGTTTCGTGGTAGGCCCGCGTCAGCTTGGGCCAGCCGGCCTGAATCATCAGGATCATCACGATGACGCCCAAGAGCGAGATCACGATTTCCAGGACGGTCCGGACGAAAGGCGCGTGGCGCTCGAAGATGTCGAGCACAAATTCGACTCGCGTCATGCGCCCGGAACGAAACGCGCTGCCAACTTGCAGGAACGTGGCGCCGACGAGCGAATACGCGACGATTTCGGTGACGCCTGGAATGGGGCTCCGAAAGAGCTCGCGCGCGATCACTTCCGCGCAGATCAGGACCATCAGCGCAAAGAACCACACCGTGCCAATGGCGCTTGAGGCCTCCGAAACAGGTCCAAAGACCCGGTCCAGAACCCCCGGCGCGCGCGCGTGGCGCCGGGGAGGCGTGTCAGGTGCTTCGGTCAATCAAGACGGCCTCTCTTACTGCGTCCAGTCCCGCAGCGGGTCGGACCCGCGTTCGCGGCCGCCCTCGAGGAAGGCCTTCAGGACTTCCGCTGCAGGAAGACCGGCCGAGGCGTTCAACGCAACCCAGTCACCGGCCAGGTCGGGCAGGCCGTTGACCCAGCGCAAGCGCTCCCCTTCCGGCAGTTCCGAGACAATGGCGCCCTGTTCCTCCATGGTCTTCAGGAAGCCGGCCTCGCGACCGCCAACCGCGTCGGCGACCATCTGGCTGTATTCCAGCCCAAGTTCCTTCAGCACGCCTTGGACGTCTTCCGGCAGGCTGTTGAACGTCTCGGCATTCATCGTCAGCGACCCGGTGATCGGGCCGCCCATGTCCACGAGCGTGATATGGGGCGCGACCTCGTGGATCTTGAACGGAAGCATGCCGTTGATCGTCATGACGGCTCCGTCGGCAACGCCCGTGGAGATCGAGCTGTAGAACTCCGGAAACGCTGCATTGACCGCAACTGCCCCAGTGCCTTGCAACCAGTTGCCAACCGCTCCGCCGGCCAGAAGCTTCAGTCCCTGCAGATCGTCCAGCGAGTTGACCGGCTCCTTGGTGATCAGGTGATAAGAGCCATCCGCCATCGCTCCCAGATGGACCTGGTTGTACTTGGCCCATTGTTCATTCATTGCAGGCACTTTTTCGTGCAGCTGGTTGCCGATTTCGGTCAGGTCATGAACGCCGCTGACCGCAAACGGCGCGTAGAAGTGAACGTTGTGAAGCGGGAGCTTCTCGGGTTCGAAGATCGTGCCGATCCAAGCCAGGTCCGCCAGGCCGCTCTCCACGCCCTCCAGCGCATTGAAGGCATTGAACAGCGAACCGGCGTAGGCTTCTGTCCACTCGATGCGATTGTCGCTGCCCATGGCCTCAAGCCGCTTGTTGGTCTCCGGCACGACATGTTTCGTGATGACCTCGACCCACGGCAGGAACGGTGGATGGCTGGAGCCGGCCGTCAGCTTGATGCTCTCGGCCGTGGCCGCGACGCCATTTGCCATCAGCAAAGCTGCCCCGATGGCAAGCGCACTTGAAAGTTTGGTCATGGTTTACCTCCCAGTTTGTTGCTAGCCGGTCCCGGGTTCAGCCCCAGGAATGTCCGGCCCAAGTGATTGACTTCCCGGCCAGCCAGTCGGCGCCGGTGGCGTAGAGCGCTTCGACCTCAGGTCCCCTGAGGCCCGGCATGTCCTTCTTGACCGAATAGCCGACCTGCGACTGAAGATAGGCAAGATGCTGATATCCCGCAGGAAATGCGTCCAGAACCTCTTGATCGAGATCAAGCGTCGCGCCTGGCGCGATCGGGTCCATCCGGTCCTTTTCATAGATCGGCTGTCGCAGGCACATTCCCCATCTTCCGTCGCGCTTCTCAAGAAAGTCGAAGAAGCGACCTGTGCAAACGACATCCACCAGAACGCCGCGAACCTCGCCGCGCTGAGAGATCGTCATCTTGGTTTGCGTGACGGCCCGGTCGCCTGCGGTCTCGCAACTGAAGCCGCCCAGAAAATGCAGGATCGAAACGCCGCGCGCCCAGCCTTGCCTGTTCATTTCGATGAACTCGTCGGCCGTGCCTTGGGTCCAGGTGGCCATCATGCGGCCGTCGTCGTGCCAGACCGTTCGGAACTTGTCCCAAAGGCCGGCATCCCGCCAGATGGCCCAGTTCTCGATCAGTTCGCGCAGCAGCAGCCTGTCTTGCCAATCGTCCATTGCGGCTTCCTAGAACGGGAGTTTCCGGCCGCCGCGCTCCACGGTCAGCCATCGGGTTTCGGTAAAGGTCTCGACCGACCAACGCCCCCCGTGGCGCCCGAGCCCGCTGTTCTTCACGCCGCCAAACGGAATGGTGGGTTCGTCGTAGATCGTCGTGTCGTTGACATGGGCCATGCCGCTTTCGATCCGCCGCGCAACGGCTAGCCCACGCTCTTCATCCTGCGTGATCACCGACGCGGAAAGCCCGTATTTGCAGTTGTTGGCGAGCGCGATCGCCTCATCCTCGCCGTCGGCGAACATGACGTTGGCGACCGGGCCGAATACTTCCTCGTGGAAGATCTCCATGTCGGGAGTCACGCCAGTGATGACTGTCGGCTGATAGTAGAGCCCCTCTCGAGTGCCGCCCGCATGAAATTGAACCCCATCGAGTCGCGCCTGCGCCAGCCTCGCGTCGACCTTCCGGGCCTGCGTTTCGTTGATCATCGGACCGATCTGGTTTTCAATTCTTGTGGGGTCGCCGACCTTCAGCTCCTTCGTGGCTGCCACGAACCTGGTCATGAATGCGTCTTCCAGCTTGCGGTCGACAATGATCTTTTCGGCTGACATGCAAATCTGGCCTTGATGGAAGAACGCCCCGAACCGGGCGGCGTTGACCGCCGCGTCAAGGTCGGCGTCGTCAAGCACGATCAGGCTGTCCTTGCCTCCAAGTTCGACACAAGCCTTCTTCAACAGGCTGCCGGCCCTGCCGGCGATCGACCGGCCAACGGCTGTAGAACCGGTGAAGCTGATCGCCCTTACCTTGGGGTTCGACACAAGCTCATCCCCGACCTCGGCGACATTCTCGCGTGAGCACGACACGACGTTCAGGACGCCCGGCGGGAACCCTGCCTCCTCAAAGACTTCGGCGATCATCAGGCCGCCGGTAACCGGCGTCTCCTCGGAAGGTTTCAGGACAATCGCATTGCCGACCGCAAGTGCCACCCCCATGCCGCGGCTGGACAGCAGGAGAGGGACATTCCAAGGGCTGATGACGGTGACCACGCCAAGAGGCTGGCGTTCGACAATGCTGGTCTTCAAGTGGTCCGACGGCATCGTCTCGCCCGACGGAAGGTAGGCCGCAGCCGCAGCCGCCCGGTAGATGCCAGGGGTGTAGCCGGTCTCGAACAGGCCCTTGCGGATCCAGCCGCCACATTCCGAGGTCAGGGCGCCGACGAAGTCGGCCCGCCGCTCTTCGAGGGCATCTGCCACTTTCAGCAGCAGCCGTGCACGTTCGGTGAACGGCAACGCCGCCCAGGCTGGCTGTGCCGCTGCTGCCGCATCGATCGCTGCCCTTGCGTCGTCACGCGTGGCGTCCGGGGCCTTGGCCCACACTTGGCCGTTGGCTGGATTGAAGACGTCAAAGGTACCGTCCGACGCGGAGCGCCAGGTGCCGCCGACCGACATTCCCTTGGTCTGATAGGACTCGGCAATGTCCTCGTTGAACGGCAATGGTGGTTCGGTCATGTCTCTTCCGGTTCGCGGTCTCAGACCGTCTGCAACAATGTCGGGATATGGTCGGCCTCACGCTGGCCGACGAACAGGCGGGCATACTCGAACGTGGCGTTGGAGTGTTCACGCATCACGGTCTCGGCTCTGGCAGCATCGCCACCTTCAATTGCCTTGGCGATGATCACATGCTGCGCATGTCCGACGGACATGCGCAGCAGTTCCTTGTCCAGCAGGTCGGGGTTTGGCGCATACGTGCCCAAGGCGGCCATTGGCAGATGGCGGATCGGTTCGTATGACAAGGCGATGTAGTCATTGCCACAGTCGCGCATGATGGTTTGGTGGAAGAGCGTGTTGGCATCCTGAAACACGGCCACGTCTTCCATGCCGATCTGGCGTCTGAGCACGATGCCTTCAGTCATTTCGATGCTGCGGGCCAAATTCTTGCGCGTGGTATCTAGCACCCCGTTCGAGGCCAATGCCGCGGCCGCCGCGCCCTCCAGGATGCCACGCAGCTTGATGACCAGTTCAAGGTCTCCAAGGCTGACCTTGCACACTTCGTATCCCCGGCCCGGCAGCTTCTTGATCAACCCGGTCATTTCCAGGCGGGTTAAGGCCAATACTGTTGCTTTAAGCACAATTTGGGATGATTTCGGGCGTCCAGTCGTGCTGCCGGCGCGACACCGGACCGCGTTTGCGGAGGGGATAGCCGCTCATCTTCTGCCTGACGCCCCGCGGCCTGACCTGGCCGCGGCTGGAGACGACGCGCTCCTCGAGGATCTCGTCAATCACGCCGGCCGGCCGGTCCTCTGGGGGGGGAGGCGCCGGGATTGATGATCCGGCGGCGCATGACGCGGACGGCATGCACGAAGGAAAGCCGGTCGGGATCCTCCCCGGCCTTCTCGGCGGCCTCGTGGATCAGGCGGCGCACGGCGTAGTGGGCGAGCATCAGCCCGTCGATCTCCTGGAAGACGAGATCGGGCGTCTTGCTGCGCAGGGCGGCGCCGGGCCCGAGGATGTGGGTCTTGACCTCGTCATACGCGGTCTCGATCTCCCACCGCTCGTGGTACAGCGCCGCGAGTTCGGCGGCAGGCGCGGCGCGATGGTCGAGCAGGGTGGTGGCGAGCATGATGGCCTCCTCGCCGCCCTCGATCCGGTAGGCGACGATCCGCACCGGCAGCTCGCCCCGGCTGCGCCGGCGGTCGCGGCCGCTGCCACGGATCACGCTCCGCCACGAGCCGTCGTCGAGCGCCTCGACGACCGGGAACCTCATGTTCCCCTTGAACCGCCACAGCAGGTCCGAGCCAGTCGCCGCGGCGCGCGACCACAGCGGAAAGCCAGTATAATAACGGTCCGCGAGCACGAGCATGCCGGACGACAGGTGCCCGAGCAGCCGTTCGGCCTGCTCCGCCTCGCTCTCCGCGAGCGGTCCCGCATGCCAGGCGAAGGCCGCGTGCGTGCCGAGCTCCACCATCGCCGTCACCCGCGCCTGCGGGAACGCCGAACTGCCGCGCGACGAACCCGGCAGGCCGAAAGCCTCGCGGTTGCGCGCCTCGTCGGGCAGGTTCAGCGACGAGCCGTCGAAGGCCACGAGACGCAGCCCCCGGTACCACGCGCCGGGCGTCCCGGGACGCGCCAGCGGGGCCACGCAGCTGTCGCGAAGCGCCAGGAACGGCGCCGCGCCCAGCCGCGTCCGCGCCCGCGAGATCGAGGACTTGCCCGACACCCGCACCGGAAAGTCCGGCGATATCCACCGCAGGCCGTCGACCAGGCAGCGCAGCACCTCGCGCGCCGAGACCGTCCGGAACAGCGCCATCGCGATCACGTAGTAGACCATCACCTCGGCGGGAAGGTCGCGCCGCCGCCTGCTGTCGCGGCCCAGGGACCGCAGGGCCGCGCGCACCGCCTCGCGCGGATACACGCGCGCGATCACGCTCACGCTGAGATAGTCCGAAAGACGCGTTCCTCCGGCGAACGTGGCCGCCGTCCGTGCCATCGCGGAAACCTCCACAGGTTGTGCCGTCCCCGCCATTGTGGCACAAGAAATTCCTTAAAGCAACAGTATTGGGGTTAAGGCAAACTTTGCGGGAGTGCGGGATACGCCAAGCATTCCTGCCACCACGACCTCAGACAGCCGTTCGCCCCCCGGGAGTTCCCCGTCCAGAATCATCTGGCGAAGTCTTGCAAGTGTCTGCTGTTCGGCCTTCTTCACCAACGCCTCCAAAACGAATCCATTTTGCTCTAAACGACCTAGTTTCTTTCGGCTTTTCTGTCAAATTGCATTCATTCAGGCGAATTCTGACTTGCATGCCCCCAGGTGAACGATGCAGTTGCAGTGGCCGAAGTGTTGAATTTCGCGCTTGGCTCAAGCATCGGCGACTTGATCCATCCAGGATTTGCCGGTGTCGTGTCGGAGCCGGGACTTGCCGAACGCTCCCGGTTTCCAGAGGTCGTCGCGAGAAACGCCGCTTCGAATGCCCGGCTCGCTCCTGGCGCGAACTCGGACAGTTCGGAGGCCATGGGTGATGCAACGCGTCCGCCGAAAGAGCGGTGCCCTGCGAATCCCTGCGCCTCGACGAGGTGCGCTCGGCAATGGTGCAGCCTTCGCGGCGTCCAGACAAATCGCCTGCTGCCCGGCCTCAGCGATTGCCGCGGGCTGACCGTTGATGTGGCGAAACGCTGCATCCCGGAACAGAAGGTCCGTGCCCACCCGAATCCTCGAACGCCCCGGCAGAGCATGGCCCCGTCGCTTCGGGAGCCGGGTCGCAGAGAGCCGAGGCAGGGGCAATGACGTCACGGCGTTGCGCTGCGGCCACGGAATGCAGCTGGCTTTCCTGCTAGCGAGCCGAAAGACCGACGCTCATGTCATGCCAACTGGTTCGGCAAACGTCCGCGGGGATTGCGCGATGCGCGCAGAGATCAGCGCCATCAGGCGGTCCTGGTCACGCGCTCCTTCGGGCGTGTCCCAGAGGTTGTCCATCTCAAGAGGATCTGCATCCAGATCGTAGAGTTCGCCCGTTGCCGACTCCTCCTCGTAGGTTAGCTTGCGAGATCCATCGTGAACGCAGGTCAGTCGCAGTGGAACCCCGCATCGGGACTCGCCCACGCGCCATTCGCAATACGCCTGTGCCGGCCGCCCGCCGGGGTGTTTGTCAAGAAGCGAATGCCCGTGCCATGCACTCGGAGGAGAAGAGCCTGAGATTTCGGCAAAGGTTGGGGCAAGGTCCAGGCTGGACACGACATTGCTGACTTGATGGCCTTGCGGCACTCCCGGCCCCGCCGCAATCAATCCGACATTGATCAGGGATTCATAAAGCATGGGGCCCTTCAGGTAGAGACCATGATCTCCGAGGAAGTCGCCATGATCGGATGTGAAGAACACGAATGTGTTCTCCAGGTCGCCGGAATCGGCGAGGGCTGCGAGCAAGCGGCCGACGTTGTGATCGACAAGAGAGGTCATTCCGTAGTAGTTCGCCGTCATCTCGCGCAGTTGCGCGTCTGTCTGGGACAGCACTCGCGTGCCCGATTTCCTGAAGCGCTTCAGGACCGGGTCGTCCAGTTTCGGATCGCCTTCGAGCGCGGCACGATGCCACCATGGCCGGCGTTCAAGGTCGAGTTGCCTGTACAGGGGCAGTTCGACCTCGGCAGCATCATGGAGGGACGCCCAGGGTTCAGGGCAGTCAAACGGGTGATGAGGATCACCAAAGGACGCCCAAAGCAGGAACGGCCTGTTTGGATTCCGGCTTCGAATGAACTCAACCGACCGGTCGCCAATCCACGTCGTCGGGTGCCAGGCAACTGGCAGCGCCGAACTCCAGGTCTGGTGTGCGCCAGTTGCCGGCCTGGTCTTCTCCGCCCATAGCCGATAGCCCTCGTCGCCACCAACCGCATCGAAGAACCACCTTTCGAAATGTTGACCTTGCGGCGGCCTGAGGGGAGGACGTTCCGGGAACCACTTGCCGAACAGGGCAAGCTCAACATGGTCGAACCCCATGTAGGGCCCGTTCCAGTCCGGTGGAAAGTCCGCAGACGAGGCAGCGCACTCTGCGCGTCCCGTAGGGGCAAAGGTCGCCTTGGTCGAGAAATGCGCCTTGCCGACCAGTGCTGTCTGGTATCCGGCTCGCGACAGGTGCCCCGCAAATCCGGCTTCCGCAATCTCCGGATCGAGGTCGATGCCGTTGTCCGCTGCACCGTTGGTGAAGGGCAGCAGCCCGGTCAGAATCGCGCCCCGCGCGGGTTGGCAGACGGGCGACGGGGTGATGCAGTTTCGAAAGTCGGTGCCGCATCTTGCAAGCCCGTCCAGGTGCGGCGTATGCACGCCGCGCCCCCTGAAACCGTAGCAATCGCGACGTTGCTGGTCAGTGGTTATCAAGAGGATATTTGGGCGCATGCTCCGAGCCGGCAACAAGGGGCGCGCGGGCGCCCCTCTAGAGGGCCTTGGATCAATTCCCGAGTTCGACCATTCGCTCTACGACGGCGAGCATCTCCGGCGTAATCGAGCGGTAGTCCTGGAACGCGGCCATCGTTGAAGCCGTCGAATTCACGTGCGGCGCATCGCCGAACTGCGCGAGCCAGTTTTCCTGGAAGGCCGGATCGGCCCAAGTGTCCTGATAGGCTTTCCGAAGCACGTCCAGCAACTCCTCCGGCGTTCCCGGCGGAGCCACCATTGCAGGAGACGTCGCGTGAACGTTGGTTCGCAGCCACTTGTAGGTTTCCCATTCGACCCCTGACGGCTCCGCGCCGTGTATCTCGACATGGAGATCTCTGAGGCTGGGCAACCCGCCGTAGAATGGCGCCTCGCCGGGAACGATGATCGCCCCGTTCTCGTAGAAAAACGGATGATAGTAGAGCATCATTGTTTCCCCGTCCGCGGTCGTCTGGGCAAAGAAGCGGGAATAGCCTCCCGTAGCGGTGTGCCCGGCCTGAAGTTCTCCCGATAGAATGCCAGGAGCCATCTTGCCCATCGACTTGAAGCCGGGAATGTAGCGGAAGTCTGCGCCGATCACCGTCAGCGCGAGATTGCCGATCAGGTCGTTCGTGTTGCTCGAAGCGCGCCCGCCAACGCGAAGACCCGAGACATTCGCTATGTCAGGCGGAGTCTTCAGCCCGTCGCCTGCATCCGTTCTGACAATTGTCCCGCGCTCGTTGGCGGCTGAGCCGATGACCCCGAACTCTTCAGGCAAGAACCTGATGCCCTCGCCTCCCGCCAGGACCGCCATCGGATCCCAGTTTCCGTAGTAGAAGGTGAGCCCGTCCGGATCGGCCTTTTCGTAGACGAAGTTCAGCGCGACCGCCCCGCCAGCACCTTCCATGTTCCGAACGATGATGTTCGGGTTTCCCGGAATTTTCTCCGCAAGTCCCACCATCAAGGTGCGGGCGCTGACGTCGCCGCCGCTCCCGGCGGAAGCGCCGACAATCACGTCGATCGTCTTGCCTTCGTAGAATTCCTGGGAAATTGCGCCTGAGGGCATGGTGACCGCCACGGTGGCAGCCAGCAAAGAACCGCGAACAAACTGAGTGAGCACTTGCATCGCATCCTCCCAATTGATCATGTCCGCAAGTCTATGTGTTGGTCGCGAGCCCGAGCCATGATAGGGTTCCAACCGATGCATGACCGGCAGGGCATGGCTGATGAACATTGACCAGTTGCGGGCCTTCTTGACAGTGGCGGACGAGATGTCGATCAGCGGTGCAGCCGATCGCATGGGCACGACGCAGCCTGTCATCAGCCGCACGATCAAGAGGCTTGAAGCCGAGCTTCACGCCTCCCTGTTCGACCGGCTCCCGCGCGGCGTTGCGCTCACGCCCTACGGAAACGTGCTATACGCGGAGGCGCAAAGCATGCTGGCCTCGCATCGGCGGACGGTTGAGGCCATTGACGCCCTCAGGGGAATCGGGCGAACCCGGGTCAGGATCGGTGCCGGTGCGACATGGTTCGAAGAACGCTTGCCTGGCATTCTGTCCAGCTTCAGTTCGGCGCACCCGCGCGTTCGAATCGACGCCGAGTTTGTCCCCCGTTTCGAGGTGATCGAGGCCCTGCTTCTGGGACGCATCGACATCGGGCTCGCCCAGTTTGGCATGGAACTGCTTCCTTCGGACGATATCGAGTACGAAGAACTCCTTCGCGACCGGCTCGTGGTGCTTGGTCGTCGCGGACATCCCTTGACGGGTGCGCTTACGACAACCAAGGCCTTCAGGTCTCTTGTCTGGGCGATCACGCCGAGCGCCAGCGGAGAAAACAGGCTGCGTGGCCTGTGCAAGCGATTTGGCGTCGACGATCCGAACATCCATGTCAGATGCCATTCGACCTCCAGCCTGCTCGGCATCGTGCGCGAAACCGACTTCGTCACGCTGGCGCCGGAGTTCATGGCCCGAACTCGCGGAAAGGGAGACTTCGATGTCCTGACGGACGAGTTTCGCATCACTCTGTCAAAGGGCATCCTGACTCCTCGCCGTGGAACGCTGTCTCTGGGAGCAAGGCTGTTCCGCGCACATCTGCGAGAGGCATTCCGAGTCTCAGAAGAACAGCAGGAGCACGGGAGAGGGACCAAAGATGTCGCGGGCTAGAGCCCCCATCAGCGACGGTTGCCAGAAAATCGTCAAGACGCTCTCGTAGAACCCCACCAGCATGCCCCAGCCTGCAACGGCATAGCCGGATGCAAACGGCCATGAGAACCCGGCCCAGAACCGGCAAAAGAGCAGGACGAACATTGGTATGGCGAGCTTCTGACCGATGACCGGGGCGGCGAGAACAACCGCACAGATGACCAGAAAGAACACGGCCATGCCTCGCAGGATGTCGCGCTGTCCCTTGTCCAGACGATAGGAAATTCCCGCGGCGCGCATGCGCATCTGGTTCTGAACCAATGCGGCAAGGGCGAGAAACGCGCCAATCGCACATGCTGCAAGAGGAAAGAGCTTGACGCTGTAGCTCCAGTCAAGCGCCAATGCGCCAAGGCTCAGGAATACGGCGAGAAGCAAAATTCCGAGGCCCGTCGACACTGCCGGAATCTCGTCAAGCGAATGCTGTGCCTCGGACCGATCGGCCTTTGCAGCCGCCATCTGGTTTCTGCGCATCGAGGCTATGATCGTCACGACGACGATTGAGATGATGATCAGCACGATCGGTCGGGTGAGCCAGCCGAATCCCTGATGGATGTTCATCGTGATGAGAAACGAGTTTTCCATGATGGCGCCAAGAATGAACGCAAGTATGATCGGCGGCCGCGGCCAACCGCCTCGCTTCATCAGATACCCGACAATCCCGGCCACGATCAGCGTGATCCAGTCGCCGTAGGTCGACGTGTCGAGCCAGGCCCCCATCAGCACGAAGAGCATTACGCCTGGCACGATCAGGTGACCGGGAACAAAGGCCAGGTTGGCGACCCGGTTGGAAACGAGCATCATTGCCGTCGCGGCGATCAGGTTGGCGATGATGATCATCCAGACCATGCTGAATGAGAGAGCGAGTTCCGTGGTAAGCATGGACGGCCCGGGCCTGAGGCCGTGTATGAGCATGCCGCCAAGAAGGATCGCATAGCCTGTGGTGCCCGGTATGCCAAAGACGATGGTCGGGATGAGTCCCCCTCCCCGCATCGCGTTGTTGGCGGTCTCCGGCGCAATTACGCCCCTGATGTCGCCTTCGCCGAACTTCGGATCCTTCTTGGTCGACTGCACCGCATGTCCGTATGCAATCCAGTCGGTCACGGACCCTCCGAGGCCCGGCACGATCCCGACATAGGTTCCGATGAACGCGCTTCGAATCACGAGCCACCAGTTCCGGATCGCATCTCGCACGCCCAGCCACATCAGTTCGCGCCCACCCGTATCCCTGATCATGCCCTCACGAGCGATCGATATGTTCCGGACGGCGAGATCGACCATCTCCGGCAACGCAAAGAGACCAAGCACGATCGGGAGCAACGGCGCCCCGTCCAGCAGGTACTCCGTGCCGAAGAAGTAGCGAGGCACGGCCTCGTTCTGCGAGTACCCGATCGTCGCTATCAGGACTCCGAGCGCCCCGGTGGCCAGCCCCTTGAAGACGGACTTTCCGCTCAGTGCGCCGACCATGCTGATCCCAAGGACTCCCAGCATGAACAGCTCTGCATTCGTGAACGAACGCAGGAGCGGTTTCAGCAACGGCAAGGACAAGGCCAGAATCAGTGCGCCGAACAGGCCGCCGAAAGCGGAACAGGCGAAAGCGGCGCCAAGCGCGCGCTGCGCCTGCCCCTGCTTTGCAAGCGGATATCCGTCGAGAATCGTAGCCTGGCTGGCTGCCGTGCCTGGGATGCCGAGCATGACCGAGGTCACGGTATCCCCGGTCATCGTGACCGCGTACATTCCCAGAAGCAGGGCAAAGGCCGAAGCGCTGTCCATCCCGAACGTGAACGGCAGCAGCAGGACGATGCCGATGCCTCCGCCGAGTCCGGGGATGATCCCAATGACCAGGCCGCACAGGATTCCAACCGAAAGAGCCAAGAACGCGCTCGGCTCGAGCACCATTCCAAGTCCCTGAAAGAACGCCTCAGTCATGCATGGCCTCCCAGCCGCCAGTGTCGCCTATTGCCCGGCCGGCGAGCCGTCCCGTTGCCGGAGAAGACGGCTCGCCAACTCGACTCCCGCGAAATCGTCCAGTTCGCCTGCTCGCCTGAGCATCATCCGTGCCAGAGAGAGAATTCGCTCGGACTGGTCTTCAAAGTGCATGTACTGGTTCTGCTTGTCGGCTCGTGGAGCGTCGAAGAGGTTGAGTTCCTCTTCGGGATCGATCGTGAGGTCGTAGAACTCGTGGAGTTCGTCCCAGCTGAGGATGAGCTTCAAGTCCGCTGTGCGAATGCAGCGCTGCAGCGTACGGGTCATCCTTCGCTCCGTCTGCGTGTAGTAGGCGTCTCGCCATGCCGTGGCTGTTCCGTCAAGCAGATCGAAGAGATTTGCGCCATCGACGTATGCTGGGCACGTGATTCCTGCCGCAGAGAGGATTGTCGGCATGAGGTCCTCGAGCCCCACGAGGTCGCTCGGGCGAACTCCTTCGGGAACTCCCGGTCCCTCCATCAGGAATGGCACGCGGATCGAGCTGTCTTGACAGACCCATTTGTGCGGGGCCGATTCCGCGAAATTGAAAGTCTCGCCGTGATCCGAGACATAAATGACCAGCGTACTCTCTGACAGGCCGGTTCGACGCAGTGCGTCCCTGACTTCCCCGACACATCCGTCCAGAGCCGTGACCGACGCGTAGTAGCCTGGAAAGGGGACACCCTTCCGGCGGTATGGAGCGTAGCTTTCGGTCGGGGCGGTGAACGGGTTGTGGGGCGGGTAGTAGCTCTGAACGGCGATGAAGGGTTTCTCCCGGGCCTGCGGACTCTCGAGGAACGCGATCGTCTCCTGCGTCTGCGTCTCGGGCTTGTACCTGCCTCCCTGAAAGGACTGCCGGCCATCTTCCCAGTGGCCACCGTGCGAGTTGAACCCTTTCCAGATGTCGAAGCGGCCGGTGTTCCTCTCGCCCAGATGCCACTTCCCGAAATAGGCGGTCCTGTAGCCCGCGGACTGCATGATCTCGAAGATCGTGGTGTCGATCTTGCTTTCGTAGGAAATGACGTCATCGATGCCGTAGCGGTTGTACGTGACGCCGTGCTTGTTCGGATGCACTCCCGTCCACATGCTTGCCCGCGCCGGGGTGCAGACCGGAAACGGCGTGAATGACAACTGAAAGTTCGCCCCCCGTGCGGCCATCGCGTCCAGGTTCGGCGTTTGCGCAAACACGTTTCCGTTGCAACCCAGGGAATCCCAGCGTTGCTGATCGCTGACGATGACAAGGAAATTTGGACGCTGTTGCATGTTCGTTCCCCGCTAGAGCCGGACGCGCGACAGGCGCGAGGTGTCGATCTCGATGCCAAGTCCCGGGTCCGATGGCACCTCAAGCCAGCCCTGCTCCGGTGTCAGGATGCCTGGATCGACCAGACAGGACGCCACATCACTTTCCTCGAACTGGAGTTCCAGCGTCAGGGCCGCCGGTGCGGCTGACATGAGATGAAGGCTCGCGACAGCCATGACAGGCCCCAGGTGGCTGTGCGGCGCAAGTTCGATGCCACGCGCGCCGGCCTGGATTGCGACTTCCATCGTGCCCGCCACGCCACAGAGTCGAATGTCCGGGTTCACGATGTCAAAGGCGCCCTCCTTGAGGAAAGGGGCAAAGGCCCGCGGACCGTCAAGATACTCCCCTCCGGCCAACCGGATCTCGGAACGGTTCGCGGCCCGGCGAATTCGGCACAGATCCTCGATTGAAAGGAAGTCCTCATGTACTGGTCCTTCGATCCAAGCCGGACTCAGGTCGGCGAGTGCACGTACAAGTGCCAATGCACTCTCCCGCTCGAAACGCCAATGGCAATCCACCATCAAGTCGACGTCCGGTCCGACTTCACTCCGGACCGCAGCAACGGCATCGACGCCGCCCTCGAAGGAAGCGGCCTGGCCTTCCGCCACCGGGCTCTTCACGCCATCAAACGGCGCCACCTTCAGCGCAGAAAATCCCGACGAAGTCGCGCGCATCGCGCGCTTGGCCCAACCTTCGGGCGACCGGTCGGCGGTGCCGCGGTTGATGTTCGCGTAACATGGAACCCGTTCGTGAATCCGAGGGCCGAACATGCAGCCAAACGGAACACCTCGAAGGCGAGATTCCACGTCAAGGAGCGCCTGCTCCAGCGCGCTCATCGCGATCTGGAACGCAAGACCGTGCTTCCAGCCCGGCTGCCGCGCAAGGTAGTTCCGCCCTTCGTCGACCGTCATGCCTCGCAGTTCGTTCGACAGGATCCGGAGCGCAACGACAACCTGGTCGTTGAGCCGGTTGAATGTCGCCTCTCCCCATCCTTCTGCATCCCGGGACGCGAGCAACCGCACGAAGAGAAACTCCGTCCGACCCGAAATTGGCTGACGGTAGACCTCTGCGTCATTGATGCGGCACGATTTCATGTCCGCGGATGGTGTTCCCCATTGGCGATTCATGCAGTCACGCAATGCTCCCGGCGCTCAGCATGCACGCGGGCCCGCGGTCTTGCGGAACCGATCATGCAGGTGCCAGAGAAAGTCGGCGCTGCCCGGAACGCAACCCAACGAAATCGCGTTCCGCCAGGCAAGCGCGACATCCGAGTTTCAGACATGCTCCGTGAGCTTCCTCTCGAGGCACGCCACCTCGGCGATGCAGGGGCGGTCAATGGCAAAGGCCCCGACCTCAATGGGCATGCGATCGCCGTTCGATTGTCCGGAAACCGTGCAATTGGCGTGCATGCCCGTCGTGACGCCTCTGTCCGCGTTCCCAGAAAGTGTCGGCTTGTCGAGACCGCCGCACGGGACCAACCGGCAGCTCGCATGCTGGCGCCTCCAGCCGGAACTCGCGTCATTGACATGTCTCGGAGCCCTCCAATCCGCTTCTTGCCTGCAAGACCGTGAATTCGACGTCCCTCGCTCGGGATTGAATGAACCGCATTGCCGCGCAGGAGACCAATGACTTCACGTGAGGAGATTTATGCCGCTTTGGTCATACCTGCTTTCTCACATGCATGCCTCCTTTCCCCCCTAAGCGGCCAAGGCGCCTCGCCTGCCAGCAACCGCGGGGACTGAACGGGCTCTTGGCAATCCCCGCCGGAAAGGGCGGTCGCGCATCCAGACTTGTGACCGGGCAGCCCATCGACATCCGAGAGATTCACGCCTTCCAGACCGGCGCATGCGGATGCGAGTTTCCGGCCGGCGGGGCTGCACCGCGTTCCCGCGGCGCCGGCAGCATGCGCACTGCAACGAAGACAGCGGCAGACTCGATTGCCCAAAGCGAAAGCGCGCACTCCCGGCGCCGCGGTCCTGCCGTGACCGGCGGACGGCAAGTGACGCCGTTCGACGACCGAACGACTCGTCGTCCTTCGAAACGCGGAGAACATGGCGCCGGAACCTTCGGCAAAATTGGCCATGCGCCTTCGCCTGGACGAATTGCGGCGCATGCGAGCCTTGGAACGAACCGGCCTTGCGTCGAGGTCACTGCGCGGGGGACCGATCCAACCGTGCGAGCTGCGGGCACATCATGCGTTGCGCTATTCGGGATCGAGCTCCGCAAGCGCCTTTTGAATCGCTACCAGCATAGCATCGCGTCTTCGCGACAGTTCGGTGACGGTGCGACCTTCATTGGCCGCCATGAGCCCCTCTTCCAGCAGCCTTGCGTTCGCCTTGTCCAGTTTCGGTGAACCCAGATCGTCCCACCACCCGTTGAAGGTGTCCGCGAAGTGATCGCAGAAGGCTGCCAGTCCGCCCTCTCCGGCGCCAAGGCCAAACAGGGTCGTCGGTCCCATGGTCGCCCATCTGAGCCCTGGGCCGGACGCGATCGCCTTGTCCACGTCGCCCACGCTTGCGACACCGCTCTCGACAAGATGGATTGCCTCGCGCCAGATGGCGGCCTGCAGCCGATTGGCGACATGGCCCGGAACCTCCTTCTGCACGCGAATCGTGGTCTTGCCCATGTCGGCATAGAACGCCTCGGCTGATTCAAGGACACCGGGCTGCGTTTCGTCGTTTGCCATCAGCTCGACAAGCGGAATGAGGTGAGGCGGGTTGAAGGGATGGCCCAGAATGAAGCGGCCAGGCGAGCGCCATCCCTTCTGCATCTGGCCGAGGGTCAGTCCTGAGGCCGAGCTTGCGACGATCGCCCGGGGCGACAGGCGTGGTTCGATCCGCGCAAAAGTGTCATGCTTGATTGCGATCCGCTCGGGAACGCTCTCCTGAACGAAGTCGGCCCCTTCGACCGCAGCCTCAGGCGATGCGTGAAACGTGATCCGATCTGGATCGCCCCGTTCCGTCAGCCCCATTTCGGTCATTGCAGGCCAGGCCTTCCGCACATGATCCCGAACCGCTGCCTCGGTTCCCACAGCCGGATCGCAGACCGCCACCGACCGGCCGGAAGCAAGAAAGAGGGCCGCCCAGCTCGCGCCGATGAGGCCTGCGCCAATGACGCTTGTTCGCGCAATGTCCGACATCAGAAGATTCCCGGGTTTATCGGCGACGCGGCGGTCATTCCGCCATCAACCGTGAAGAGCTGGCCGGTCGCGAAGCCGGCTTCGTCCGACGCAAGCCAGACGGCGATCGCCGCGACGTCCTCGGGACGCCCGAAACGCCGCGTCGCGTGACGCAGAATCGCGTCCCGCCGGGCAGCTTCGGGGACCGATGCAAGTCCGAATCCGGCCTCGAGCATTCCGGTTTCGATCCACCCAGGGCAAATGGCGTTGCAACGCACACTCGGCCCGTGATCCACGGCAATCGAACGGGTGAGACCATGCACGAACGCCTTGGACGCGTTGTAGAGCGCCATGCCCGGGTCGGCAGTCCGACCTGAGACCGAGCCGATGTTGATGATCGATCCGCCTGACCGCATTCGGGGAAGGACCGCGCGGCAGGCGTTGAACACGCCTCTGCAGTTGACGCCGACGACCAGGTCCCAATCAGCATCCGTGCTGTCCGTCACGGTTCGCTCGACCTGAACGCCTGCGTTGTTGACAAGGATGTCCGCCGGGCCTGCCGCCACGGCCAGGCGCTCCATGTCCTCGGCCTTGGAAACGTCCGCCGTCATCCATGCGCAATCCGAGGGCAGGTCACCGGGCGCGGGGCTTCGCCCGCAGGTCAGCACGCTTGCCCCTTCCTCCAGGAACGCCTCGACGATCCCGCGTCCGATGCCCCGGCTGCCTCCCGTCACGATGGCCCTCTTGTCCTTCAGTCGCATCAGCGCCCCCACGGCAAGCTTCTGTCCTGTGTCTCGGCACCACCGCGGATTCCCGGTACGAACTGCATGAAGAGGGGAGGCGTCTTCCGGCCCCCGTCAACGAAATGGCCGAACTTGAAGAAATGACCAGGAAGTTCGCACTCAAGCCCGAAAACCATGCCGGGTCCTGCCGTCTCGGCGCTGCCTGGCACCGCCGCGCCGTGCCTTTGGATTGTCGCAGTTCGCGGTCTGCGGCCCGTCGGGACCCTGATGACACGCCGGATTCGCCGAAGTGTTTCAGGCCGGGGACCCGGCTCTCCGGCAGTCCGGTCGCTTAGGCACGGGCGGATGGCCGGCAAGCGTCCTGTCGTGAAGAGTGCGCCGATGCCGCCGGTCGGCGCGCAGGCCTTCATGACTGCCTCACGATCAAGAAACGGACGCGACATTTCACGGGCAAGGACCAAAGACATGCCATTCTTCATGCCTTGTCTCGATGATTCGGGCATGCACTTCGCGACGCGCGGAAAAGACGAAATCCAGATCGGATCATCACGTTGGATGACGTTTGCGAGTTCGGCTTCGCGCCATGCACGTCTCACTGCAACGTGGGCCGTCTTCGGGCGGCGGGCGCGGAAATTGCGCTCGTTGCGGAATGAGGCAGGTGACATCGGCATGCGTCCCGTTGCGTCCTTTCAGAGGTCATCAAGGATTCATCTGCTGGACCTGAGCAGTCAGTCCACCATCGAGAATCCACAGCTGCCCGCTTGCATAGCGCGCCTCGTCAGACGCCAGCCAATTGACGAGATTCGCGATGTCCTCCGGCGTGCCATAGGTCCTCATGGGATGCACGTCGCATACCGCCTTCTGCAGCTGCCTGACAGTCCTTCCACCACCGCCTGACCCTTCGCCTCCGAAAAAACTCTGCAGCATGGGGGTGTCAACATAGCCCGGGCAAACCGCATTGACTCGGATGCCTTCCGGGCCATGGTCGCAGGCCATGGCCCGGGTCAGCGCATGAACCGCACCCTTTGTGGCACAATATGCCGCCAGGCCCGGATCGGCGATGAACCCGTCGTACGAGCCGAAATTGACGATGCTGGCACTGGCGCCCCGCTCCGCACCCGAGCGAAGCAGTGGCAAGGCGTGCTTGGAGGCCAGGAACGTGCCTGTGACATTGACCGCGAAGGAACGGTTCCATTCTTCCAGCGTTGTCTCCTCGATGGTCTTTTCGATCTCGATCCCCGCGGCGTTGACGAGAATGTCGAGCCGGCCTGCCTCGTTACGCACACGATTCATCGCGGCGATGCATTCGTCTTCGTCCGTGACGTCGAGACGAACGAATCGGCTTCCGTCATCATCGTGCCGTTCGAGCGAACCGCCCGCGCTCAGGTCAGCCGAATAGACGGTCGCACCCTCGTTCAGGAAGCGTGCGACGATTGCGCGCCCTATGCCGCCCCGGCCACCCGTGACGAACGAGATCCTTCCTTCAAGCTTCATGTCCCTTCCTTAAGGCCCAAATTCCGCAAGTCCGCGATTGCGGCCTTCCAGGTTGCGTGACGTTCGTTGCGCAGCACAATGGGTTTCCCTCCCGTTTCGAACCGGAAGCACGGAGCGAGCGGCGCTCCCGACGCCTGCGCGCGGCGGGGACGCCGATGCGACTTTCGCGGACGGCATGGCGGGCGCTCGCGTCTCGCGACGTCCGGCACCGATCGTGCGGCCGCAATAGCGGCGACGCCAGGCTGCGTCACCGAACTGCCCGGGCATAGGCGTCCAGAACGAGGCCGTGAAAGTGGTGAACGGCGTGCTCGGACTTTCCCGAGCCCGTCGGATTGCTTACGATCCGCCCTTGGGCAAAGGCAGGCGTCTCCATGCCCTTCTGCACGCTTTCGACGATGTCAATGTCCTCACGCTGAAGCACCTCGTCCAGGTAGCGTATGGCGTCCTTCTCCATTTCATCCGGTTCGGACGTCTCAAGAAAGAAGTCGTAGGTTTCCAGGGTTCGGTCTGCGCCGGCGGGAATTATGTTCAGCACGATCATCGACGACCGGCCCGGATAGCGCATGAGGCAGGTCGTGGGCCAGAGCCACCAGACCGCATGGGTTCGTACCGTCGCATTCGAGACGTCGTATGCGGTGTTGGCGCCCTTCCCCGCCTCTGCCATGTGGCTCGAATAGATGCCGTGGGTCGTCACCTCGTAGGTGTCCATGTCCACCAGGTTGCAGAAATCCTTGTGGGCGACCGGGCAATGATAGCATTCCAGGAAATTGTCGACGACGTTCTTCCAGTTCGACTTGATGTCATAGTACAGGCGGTACCCGAACGTGAGTTCTTCAATGTCTGGCGCCCAGTGGCGGATTTCGGTCTCCAGGCCATCTGACGCCCGGGACAGGGGCTCCGCGTCCGGATCCAGGTTCAGGAAGACGAATCCCGCGAACTCGGTCACCTGCACCTCGTCGAGGCAGATCGAATTCACGTCGAAGTCGGACAGGTTCTCGGTTTCGGGCGCACGGGCCAGTCGACCGTCCAACCGATATACCCAGGCATGGTAGGGACACATGATCCGCGATGCCGTCCCTTCTCCGCTGAGAAGATGGTGCGCGCGATGCTTGCAGACATTGTAGAAGGCGCGAAGGACGCCCTCGCGATCACGCACGATGGCAATCGGCCTTCCGGCGACTTCGGTCGCAAGGTAGGAGCCGGGCTCGCACAGCTTCTCGACATGGCACACCCATTGCCAGCTGCGCGCAATGATCGCGGACCTATCCACCTCGTACCAGGCCGGGTCCGTGTAGGCGTCCGCCTTCAGCGACAAAGAGCGGCTCGCGTCAGGCGAATACCCCGCGCCAATCGTCGCGAATTGCTCTGTGCTTGGCAGTTCGGTCATCGAGCGTTCCCTCGCATCAAGCTGGCCTGATGCGATCTTGCAGACGAATCGCCGTCTGGCAATGCACCATGTCGGCCATCAATTTAACCTGACTGGCCATGAGGCACCCGGTGCATCGGCCACGAGCGAAACTCGAAAGGGACCCGGCCTTCCACACGGTCGGCCCGAGGAGAAATGCCGAAGCGCGTCTTGTAGGCCCTGCTGAAATGGACCTGGCTCGAAAAGCCGGATGCGAGCGCGACCTGCGACAGAGGCATTTCCGTCTGTGTCACGAGACCACGTGCACGATCCAGTCGAATGTCGCGGTAATAGGCCGAGGGCGGCGTCTTCACGTACCGCCGGAACAACCGGTCAAGCTGTCGGTGGGAGACCTTCGCCTGGCGACAGACTTCGGAGATCCTGAGCGGCTCTTCAAGGTTCTTTTCCATCAGGTCAATGGCGCGAAACAGCTTCTCGGGAATGCGGCGACCAAACGGTTCAGAGGATTCGGCGACCTGCCGTGTCCCGGCCGGCCGCACGCCCTGCACGAACAGGTACTTGGCGGCCGCATTTGCGAGACCTTCGTCCCGCAACTCTCTCAACAGGAGCAGCGCGCATTCGGTTGCCGCCATGCCGCCAGAACAGGTGATCCGGCACTGGTCGAAGACATGGAGGTCATCGCAGACCTCGATGTCGGGGAATCTCTCTACGAGCGCGCCGAGATGTTCGTAGTGGGCAGTTGCCCGGCGCCCATCGAGCAGCCCGGCTTCGGCCAGGATGAAGGCGCCGGTGTCCAGGGCGCCGACGCTGCTCCCGGAGCGTTCAAAGCGCCACAGGTTCGCATGCAGCGCGGCGCTGGAAAAGGACTCCGGCGTCCAGCTGGTGGAGAGCATCACCAGATCGGGGGCCGTGCCCCGAACCTCGGAAAGCGCGCCTGTCTCGATCTTCACGCCATTGCTTGCCAGGCAGGGACCTCCCCCTTCCGAAACGACCGACCAGCGGAAAAAAGACTTGCCTTCGATATAGTTTGCTGCGCGAAATGGATCCAGGAACGACATCGTGGCCGCAATGTTGAAGTGCGGCGTGACCACGATCAGAATGTGGAAGTCGTCAATCTTCTCGAGGGGCATCTGACCAGTCATGTGAAATTGGCGGCCAATCCGGTTAAACCACGAATCCCGTGGCCGGGACAATCGCCACACTGACGAGAGCGAAGCGTATTGAAGCTAGGGAGACGCAAAATGATCAAGACAGTCACAACTGTTGCAGCCGTGCTTGCCGCCACGGGCGTTCAGGCGGCCGAACTGGGCGCGGCGGACGAGACGATCAAGCTTGCCATCAACGAATGGACGGGCCAGCACATCTCGACCCACGTGGCGGGCGAGATGCTCAAGGCGGCCGGATACCAGGTCGAATACGTCACCGCAGGCTACATGAACATGTACCAGGCGATGTCGGACGGAGAATTGCACGCAGCCGTGGAGATCTGGTCATCGAACGTCTCCGGCGATTACGCCAAGAAGGTCGAGGGCGGAGGAGTTGTCGAACTTGGCGATCTGGGCCTCGATGCCAAGGAGGGGATTGCCTATCCCGCCCACGTGGCAGACTTGTGCGCGGGCCTGCCTGCCTGGGAGGCGCTGAAGGAATGCGCCGGGACCTTCGCCACGGCCGAGACGCTGCCCGCCGGTCGCCTGGTGGACTATCCGGCCGACTGGGGGACGCCCGGGGCGGACCGCATGATCGGCCTTGACCTGCCCTTCAAGGCGGTGCCGGCAGGCTCCGAGGGCGCCCTCATTGCTGAGCTTCGCGCCTCGACCGAGCGGGAATCGCCGCTGCTGATCACCTTCTGGCAGCCGCACTGGGCAATGTCCGCCTATGACGTGCAGTTCGTGGACCTCCCGGTCGGGAACGAGGAGTGCTTCAACGATCCGGCGTGGGGTCCGAACCCGAACGCCGTCAATGACTGTGATTTTGCGCCAAGCCGCATCTTCAAGGCAGGCTGGGTCGGGATCCAGGAAAAGTGGCCGGCCGCCTTCGAGATTCTCTCCAACTACACGCTGTCGGTCGAGGACCAGCAGCCCATGATGGGAGCCGTCGACGTGGATGGCGGCAGCGTCGAAGAGGTGGTCGCGAACTGGATGGCGGGCAACGAGGCGAAGTGGAAACCTGTCGTGGACGCGGCGACGAACTGATTCCGATGCCAGAACAGCCTGCCATTGCCGTCTCCGGACTCTGGCAGGTCTTTGGACCCAATGCTGCGTCCGCCTTCCGGCGGGCGCAGAGCGAGGGAGCCGCTGCGCCGGAGATCGCCGAACGGCTGAAGGAGCGCGGTTACATCCCGGCAGTCCGCGATGCCTGCTTCGAGGTGGCCGAGGGCGAGCTCTTCGTGATCATGGGTCTTTCGGGGTCGGGCAAGTCAACGCTGATCCGGGGGATTTCGCGTCTGGTGGAACCGACGGCGGGCCACGTCTCGATCGAGGGAGAAGACATACTCGCAGCCACCAAGGCGCGAATGACCGAACTTCGACGGTCGCGGATCGGGATGGTGTTTCAGCACTTCGGCCTGTTCCCCCACATGACGGTGATCGACAATGTCGCCTTCCCGCTGAAGGTCGGCGGCATGGGCCGCAGCGAGCGACACGGCAAGGTGCGGGACATCATCGAGATGGTGGGCCTGAAAGGCAGGGAAGGGGCGTATCCCCGCGAACTGTCGGGCGGGCAGCGTCAACGGGTCGGAATTGCGCGCTCGCTCGCAGGGGACTGCAGCGTCTGGTTCCTGGACGAGCCCTTTTCGGCACTCGACCCGCTCATCAGGCGCCAGTTGCAGGACGAGTTCCTCGACATACGGGCCAGGCTGAACACCACGATCGTGTTCATCACCCACGACATCGCCGAGGCCCTGAAGCTCGCCGACCGGATCGCCATCATGCGCGATGGCGAGATCGTGCAGATCGGGACGCCGGCCGACATCGTGCTGCACCCGGTCGACGGCTACGTCCGCGAGTTTGCGCGCGACGTCGTGCGCGGCCGGCACGCCAAGGTCGGATCGATCATGCGGGCAAACGACGATCGTGCCGCGAACGGCACCCCAGGCCTGCGTCCTGACATGACCCTTGAAGACGCGCTTGCGGCCTGCATGGCGCACCAAGAACCGGTTGCGGTCTACGACGACGGCGGCAACCTGCTCGGGACGGTCGATCCGCAAGATCTTTCAAGCGCCCTGAAGGCCGGCCAGGCATGAAGGCGTTCCGTGGACTGCCCGTCGGGAAACCTGCCGGATTGTCACGGGGGCTGCTCGCAGCGCTTCTCACCTTGTTCACGGGGGCAGCCTGCCTGTTGCTGCAAGGCGCCGCGCCTTGGCTCGTGCGCTTTCCCGCGGCCTGGACGCTTCCGTCAACTGAACTGGTCGGAGCCGGCCTTGACGTTGTCCTGAGCGCGATCAAGCCGGTGATGCGGGCGTGGTCCTGGCTGCTCTCCTTTCCGATGAGCTGGGCCAACGCCGTGCTTGTCGGCTCTCCCTGGCCGTTGATCATCGGCGCGTTCACCGCGTCGGGATGGTATCTCGGCGGGTTTCGCATGGCGATTCTCACCTTTCTGGGATTCGGCTTCGTTCTGCTGTCGGGCTATTGGAGCGAAAGCATGAACACGCTGAGCCTCGTCTCGGTCTCGGTTCCGCTGGCGGTCCTCGCCGGCGGCAGCCTTGGCATACTTGCAAACGAGATTCCACGCATTCGGGCCGCCCTCCTGGCAGCCCTCGACGCGATGCAGACCATCCCGACTTTCGCCTACCTGACGCCGCTCCTGCTGCTGTTCGGGTTCGGTCCGGTGGTCGGGCTCGTCGCCTCCGCAATCTACGCCGCGCCCCCCATGGCACGAAACGTCATCCTGGGGCTCGAGCGGGTTGATCCCGAGGTCAAGGAAGCTTCGATCATGTCCGGTGCGACCAGGTGGCAGCAGTTGTTCCTGGTCGAGATTCCGGCGGCGAGCCAGCAGATAATGGTGGGCGTCAACCAGTGCCTGATGGCATCCCTGTCGATGGTGATCATCGCCGCCGTCATCGGCGGTTTCAACGACATCGGCTGGGAGGTGCTTCTGACCATGCGCAAGGCGCAGTTCGGCCAGGCGTTTCTGGCCGGGCTGGTGATCGTGATTTTCGCAATCGTGATTGACCGCCTGTCCGGGTCGCTTGCCCTGGAACGAAGGCGCCACAGCCGGCGCGTCACATGGGGACTGTTCCTTTCGGGCGCCGTCGGAGCCGCGCTGCTGGCTCTCACCGGGGCCGACGCGGTCCCAGAGGGCGTGTTCTCTGCCGCCGCGGTCGCTGTTGACGACAGCCTGGGCGCGTTCACTGCCGCACATGGGGCAACGCTCGACGGCATCAAGAATTCGGCGATGTTCTACGGGCTGCTCCCGTTGCGCATCGGGCTTGATCAGGCCGTGCTGCCGTTCACATGGGGGTTCCAGTGGACCCCCACGACGAGCCTCTGGCTGTTCGCAATCGCGGTGCTCGTCGCGATCGTCCTCGCCGCAACAGGGCGACAACTGGCCGGTGCCAGCCTTGTCATCGCCGTCGGCGTGGTCGAGACCGGAGTTGCAGAACTGCCCTGGCCTTTCGTGATCGTCGGGACCATGGCCCTTGCATGGCTCGCCCAAGGGCTTCGGCTTGCCGTCCTCTCGGCCGCCCTTCTCGGCATCGTGCTGGTGTCAGGCCTCTGGGACCGCGCGCTGCTGTCGCTCTACCTATCTGGGGCCGCGGTTGTTGCCTGCGTCATCGCCGGGGGCGCGCTTGGTCTATTGTCGGCCGTATCCGAAATCGCCTGGGCAATCATCCGCCCAGTCTGCGACATGCTTCAGACGATTCCACTGTTCGTGTTCCTGATTCCGACGCTCATGTTCTTCCAGATCGGCGAATTCAGCGCGTTTCTTGCAATCTGCGCCTACGCCGTGGTCCCGATGATCCGCTACACGCGGCACGGACTGGTCTCAACGCCACCCGAGATGCTGGAGGCCGCAACATCGAGCGGGGCGACGGCATGGCAGACGATGACCGATGTTCGCATGCCCTATGCCGCACCGGCGATCCTGCTTGGACTCAACCAGACGATCCTCTACGCCTTCGCGATGCTGGTGATCGCCGCCTTGATCGGAACAACCGGACTCGGTCAGTTGATCTACCTCGCGCTGGGCCAGGCCGACGTCGGGCTGGGGGTAAGCGCAGGCGCGGCGATGGCGATCCTCGCCTTCATCGCCGACCGGCTTGCCCAAGGCTTTGCCGAAGAGCGACGGAAGGCTCTGGGCCTCTAGTCGCACCCGCTGAGGGATGCGAACTGCAGCGGCGGCACCGTCGCCGTGCATAGGGAGCCGTTCCGCTCCCTTTCGCAGCAGAATCCACGCAACCCGACCCGCAAACGGCATGCAGGGCCACTTGGCTCCTACTTTGCCCAGGCTGGCGCGAACTCCGACTCAAGCAAGCCGCTCCAGGAACTTCGCATACTCGGCATCGGCGATGTCCGCGATCTCGTCGGGGCCGGGGAAGGTCCCGCCGCGCGCCTCCTTGGCGAAATCTGCCAGCGCGGCGCGGCGCTCGACCTTCATCCGTTCCTTGAGCGCGTGGAGGTTGCCGAAGGCCCGGGCGTGCCGGGGGCTCTCGGGTTGCTCGCCGCATATGTCGTTCTGGAAGAGATAGATGATGTCGCCGCCTGATCCGGAACCGAGCGAGGACGTGACAAGCGTGGTGCGTCGGCTGATTTCCGCCATCACCCTGGCGCAGATGACCTCGGCCTCGACCGAGAAGGCGCCCGCATCCTCCATGCGCCGGAAGGCCTGCCAGAGTTCGATGGCTTCCCCTGCCGTCTTGCCGATGGCGCGCAGGCCACCGTTCCAGGTGGACTTCCGGGGCACGAGTCCCAGGTGACACATGACGGGAATGTCCTCACGGGCAAGCACTTCCACCACATGCGGCCCCCGCGCCGTGTAGACGGAATCCGCTCCGTCCTTCATCGCCCGAAACGCCGCCCTGAGAACGTCCCCTTCGGTCGGAAAGTCCGGCAAGGCTACGGCGGCCGTGAAGAACATGTCCGGCGCTCCGGCCCGCACCGCCGCCGTGTTGTGTGCATTGCCCATGACGAGATCCAGGCCGGCGTCCCTGGCCGCAGCCGCCTCTTCCGTGGAATTTGCCGTGGTCTGAACAAGCTTGCGCACGCCCTTGAGGGCACGCAGGTCGGCAGCGGTGTAGTTTCGTCCCTGCTGCCTCGCATCCCAGTCATAGATTCGCTTCACCGAATTCCTCCCCGCTTTCCCTGGATTGAACCGTTTCCGATAAGGGCTTGCAAGTGCCGCGGCAGATGGCATTCAATTGTCCGGCAAGAATCGGACAGAGGGTGTCTCCCGGATCCGTCCAGCGCCGGCAACGGCGTGCGAAAACCCTCAATCACGACAACGCCGGACATTTCCGGAATCGCGGAGAGAGTCACATGAACGCTGGAGTCATCGGCCTCGGAGACATGGGATCCGGGATCGCCCGCAACCTGATCAAGTGCGGCTTTGAGGTCACTGGCCTGGACCTGAGCGCCGAACGCATGACGGCCTTCGCCGAAATGGGTGGCAAGCCCGCCGCCTCCGCAGCCGAAGTCGGCGCCAACGCGGACGCCGTATTCGTCATGGTGATGAACGGGGACCAGGCAAAGTCCGTGATCCTGGGAGACGGCCTAGCGTCCTCCATGGCCACCGGAGGCGCAGTGATCCTGTCGTCCACGGTCAAGCCCCGGGAAGCGCTCGAGATTGGAGAGGCGCTGGCGGAAACCGGACTTCACATGATCGACACGCCGGTTTCCGGCGGATTCCCAGGTGCGCAGGGCGGCACGCTTACAATGATGGCAGCGGCGCCGAACGAGGTCCTTGACCGCTTTGCTCCCGTGATGGAGGCGGTGTCGGCGAACATTCACAGGGTCGGAAGCAAGCCTGGCGACGGCCAGACCGTGAAGGCCTGCCTGCAGTCGCTGATCGGGGCGCAGTTCTCCGCTACGTTCGAAGCGGCTGCCCTTGCCGCCAAGGCGGGCGTTCCAGGCCAGGTCCTTCTGGACGTGTTCTCAACCTCTTCGGCGGGTTGCGGCATCGTGAACAACGCGCTCCAAAAGATCATCGACCGACAGTTCGAGGGTACCGGCAGCCATATCAACACGATGCACAAGGATCTCACGATCTCGATGGGACTCGGCGAGGATCTCGGCGTCCCGCTGCACATGGCGGCAGCAGCGATGCAGATCTTCCACGCTGGCCGGACCAGATATCCAGGCGGGGACAACTGGGTCTGCACGCGCGTCATGGAGGACATAGTCGGTGCGGAACTGCATCGGAGCGAGGCCAAACCGCAGAGGTGACGAACGGGCGCTGCCGTCCGGGCGCCGAAACTGACCGCTTGCCGGAAGGGACGATCGTCAGGTTGCGGCGTCGTGCAGCGCTTCCACCGCTGGCTGGTGACGTCGGACGGGAATGGGAGAGATCATGCTTGGCTAAATGATGCTGGCTCCTTTCTTCGTGGCGTTCCGCATGCTTGCGAACCGGATGGCAAACTGCGTCGTCACCGCACCCGTGGCGTTCCTGGGGTTTGGCGTGTTGCTCGCCGGACCGGGGATGGTCCCGGAGGCAAGGTCCGAACGGGCACTTCATATGGTGACCGAGATTGCCTTGATCATTCTCCTTTTCTTCGACGCCGCAAAGATCGACCAAGTTGCGCTCTGCCGGCGGATCAACGGGCCGCGGCAATCGGAAGCCACCGTTGCGTGCGTCAGACCTCACTGCCCGGCAGTTCCTGCGCGACCCGTTCGCAGATCGGGCAGGACTCGGCGCTGTTCTTGCCATGGCGAATGCACCAATCGCAGAGCGTGCGCGGCAACAATTCTTCCGGGGCGGCCAGGAACGCGAAATCCTCGTCACCATTGAAAATCGAGAGGGGGACCATGGAACCGTGGTTCGGCAAGCCCTGCGCTTGCGCAAGTTCCGCTTGATTGCACGACCGCCGCATCGGCAAGGGACGCTCTCCCCCGGGCAACTTTGGCAGCACTGGCATTGGCCACCTCTACTGACCCGTGAAGTCAGTGAGAGGGTTCAATGTGACTTTCGTACATGATCCCCGTAGGTTCAGACGATCTGTCGAACCTGCTTGATGGTCATGAACATTCGGGCTTCATTGCTCGCGAAGCTCTGAAACCCGAATTCCTCGTACCAACCCTTGCGTCGGACAAGGGCTTCCGGATCACCGTCCGACATCACGTCCAGCAAGACGGCATGGCAGCCAGCCTCGTCGGCGATGACGCAAGCCTTCTCGAACACGTGGTGCATGAGAAGACTGCCAACCCCGAGACCTTGGACCGCTTGGTCGACCGCAACCTGCCCGAGGAAAAGAACCGGGATTTCGCCGTGGCTCGGTGTGCCTCTTGGTCGCCTGGCCAGTTCGGCCACATTCATCGTGCCGACATTGATCGCATGATAGCCAAGGATCGTCGTCTCCCCCGGCTCTACCGCGACGTAGACCCTGCTCATGTCGTCTTTCTGCTGCTTCTTCGCTGACAACTTCAGAAAGTTGTTCAGCCTGTCGACGCCACAGTCAAATCCGGAGTGATCATGTCGCCCGGGATTCCAGTTCTCGATGTTGACGCGAGTGTCTTCAGTCGGCACTTGCAACACGTCGCCGATAGGAAGCAGCAGCCTTAAGCGCGCGTGGCGTCGGTGCAGGTGGCTTGTCGAGCGCCGCTGCAAACCGCGAGGCATCATCTGCCGTCAACACATGGCGCGAACTGCCGTCAATGACCCGCTGCGCTTCCTTGGCAATCGCGTTGCGGAGGAACACGGACCTCTTGACGCCCAATGCTGTTGTGGCACGATCAATCAATGCGGACAGGCTATCGCCATGACGCACCTGCGTGGTGCGCGTCTGCTTCTCGCCACTTTGGCCAAGCAATTTCAGGTCCAGCATCTTTGGCCCTCCTCTTCTTGATAAATTTGTAGTGCATATTGCATTACAGATCAAGTGTACCATTGCCTCTGCCACCGCACTAACCTTGTGCATCGAAAGACATGACCGGATCGGCAACCCAACGGAGACCCGCCACCGAGGGACGACGGCAATCCAAACGTCCCGAACATCCGCAGGCAGGACACGCCATGGTTCCGGTCAGATCATGTCCCGGTGGGGTTCATGGCGACCGCGCATACCAGCGTCCCGCGTCAGACCTCGCCGCCCAGCAGTTCCAGCGCAATCCGCTCGACGATCGGACGACCTTCGGGGGCCGTCATTCCGGGGCGAAGGCGCCGGTCGTAGAGCATGCGCAGCAACAGTTCGTCCTGCGTGGTCAGGAACGCGAATTCCTCGTCATCATTGAAGATCGAGGGGCGGACCCTAGGATTGTCGTTCGGCAAGCCCAGCCCCTGCGCAAGTTCCTCGTGATAGCACGACTGCCGCAACAGCATGGGATGTTCGGCCCGGACAACCGCGACTGCCTTGGCATAGACTCCCTTGGCCCTGCCCTCGGTGGCATAGACCAGACAGAGCGTCGGACGACGAATGCCGAGCACCTTGCTGACGGTTGAGGGGTCAATGTCCGGATGGATCGCCCGCAGCACCGGACCCATTGCACGGCGCTCGTCCTCGTTGACGACGAAAACGTGAAAATTGGCCATGCGCGAAGTCAGCGTGATCGGAACGCCCGTCAACGCAGACAGCCGTCCCGCAAAGCGCGCGATGAACTCCTGGTCACGGTTGCGCATCTCCTGCGGAACCGACGAACCAAAATGCACCTGTATGCGAATCGGGCCTTCCCAGCGATGCAGGTGAGTTTCGGCTTGGCGGGAAACGATCCGGTCTCCCACCCTGGTGAATTCCTCGAAAAAGGCGATTCGCATGAAATTCTCGGCAAGCTGCCGCCTCGTGAAGGTCGAGTCCGGCCCTCCCCCGTCCACGCGCAGCAGCCCTCGCGCCAAGTACCCCTGCTGGACCTGACCGTAATGGTCCTGCAGCGCACGGCTTGCAGGTGAGATGTCGGCTGACAGCCGGTCACCCGGCGGCAGGAAGGCACCCAGCGAGCCGGGCGACGGTCTCGGCTGGCATGCGCAGAGGGCCAGCACGACGAGTCCCGCCGCAAGTGTCTGTGCCAGGCGTCCAGTCATCACGCCGACTGCAGTCCTTCCTTCGCCATCTCAAGGAACCTGAGGCAATTCGCTCGGCCGGTGCATGTGTGGTCTCGCGTTCGCCATGGCGTCTTCAGGTGATCGAGGCCGGCCATGCTCCCGCAACGCGATGCTTTCGAATTCACACGCCAAACTTGCTCCAGCCCGAACCAGGTGCAATGCCGCCCGCCACATCGCCGGAACCGCAGCAAAAGCCGGCACGATCCGTTCATTCGCGAGCCCGGTTCGGCGGGCATGGATTCGACCCGGGCCAACGGACCCTGCCGGGAGCACCGTACTTGTGCGCTGGCCTCGCCCACCCGGCTTCCCTCGTTCACGCCATTCTTGCGCGCGCGATGCCGGAAACTGAAGCCAAGGAAGACGACGCACGCATGACTTTGGTGTCAAGACGTTCCGGCGCGGGACGTATGCCATCCTCGACCCATTTTGCAAGTGCAGTGGCGGCCCTTTGTCCCATCTTGCGCACCGGCAGGTGAACCGTGGTCAACGCCGGTGTCGTGGCAGCCGAACTTGGCAGGTCGTCCATGCCAACCACCGACACTTCATCCGGGACGGAAATGCCGAGTGCCTGAAGCCCGAACAACGCACCTTGGGCGAGCACATCTGACAGGGCAAGAACGGCCGTTGTCGTGCAAGGCTCGGCGAAGTCGCGCCTTGCCGCCGCGGATGCAGCGGCCACGTCGAGCGGCATGGCGCAAAACCTGAACTCGACCTGCGGGTCGTTCCCGAACGCCTTCAGGCGCGACCGGGTTCGATCGTTTCCGGCAGACGGCCCGTGATAGACCGCTATGGCCCGATGGCCGCTTTCCAGAATGAGCCTGAGCGCGGAGCGGGCTGCACGCTCGTTGTCGTAGCCTACGGTTGGAAGACGATACGAGGGATCGAAATAGGAGGTAGCCACGACAGGCAGTTCCCTCTTCTCGATCAGTGCATCAAGAACCGGGCTTCGCGTGACACCCGACACGATCAGCCCTTCGACACCAATGTCGACAAGCCCCCTGGCGCGCTCGGCTTCCCTTTCGGGGTCGTCCTTTGTCGTCGCCACGACCAGGGACAGACCGTATCCCGCAAGCTCGTCTTCAAGAGCATCGAGAAAGCGCGAGAAAATCTCGTGATCAAGCGTTGGCACCAGCGCGCCAACCACGTGCGTGCGACCCGAGTTGATCGCCCGGGCCGCTGCGCTCGGCACGAAGCGAAGCGCATCGATTGCCGCCTGCACTCTGGCGCGCGTGCCTTCCGACACCAATGCGTTGCCGTTCAGGACACGAGACACCGTGGCCGTCGAAACGCCGGCCACTTGCGCCACGTCTCGCAGCGTAGCCCTCTTCCTTGCCGGGACACCCGCCATTTCAATGATCCAGCGCTTTCTCAGAACATTCTTGCAAACTCGTCTATTGACAAGTGTAACCGATCACTTTTGTAATGTAACCGGTTTCATGCCGTCCGGGGGGACAATGCTGGATCAGCGAGTGCTGCAGAGCTTCTCGAACGCGGAGCAAGAAGTGCTGGGCAGGCACTTTCCAGGATTCCGTCCTCGGTCTGCCGGCACCGAGTTCACGATCGAGCCGCGTTCAGTTCGAAAGCTGGACCTCGAGAACGGCGACCTCCTCGCGATCAGCGGCAACGGAACCGTGGCCGTCGCCGCATTTGACGCAGGCGGGCGGCCAAGGCCGTCGCATCTCGGTCTGCAAGGGTTGGTCAGACTCGACGCGGGGCGCTTCCATGCGCAGCCGCTCCTCGGCTGGATCGCCGCCAACGGCGGCGGCGCCGACAGGGCGATTCAGGCGGTGCCTGTCGAAGGCCGCGGCGAACCGGTGATCCTCAGGTCGAGAGACAGGGTGACGGCCTGGCTGATCCGGCCTGCGGAACGGGAAGACCTGGTTTCTGGCACCGCACAAGGCGTGGTCAGCGTCACCCTGCAGCCGGCCAGCGGACGCATGGTCCTGCCCGACCCGCTTGGCAGGGTGCGGGAGGAGTTCACTGTCCCGCGCGGAACTGCGAGAGCGTACGAGGTGGCGAAAGGCGAGTACATTCAGGTGATCGACCTGGAAGGACAGCAATGCTCGGACTTCCAGGCCATTCGGGTGCGTGGCCTCGATCGTGACGAGGAACTCGCGATCGACAGCACCGCGACACGCAGCATGGTTCGGCGCGCCTATCCCGGTCCAGGCCTCTTCGACAAGTTCTACGACGCGTCGCTTGCGCCCCTCCTGCAGGTGATCCAGGACAGCTGCGGTCGCCATGACACGTTCGGCATGGCCTGCACGGCCCGAGGCTACGAGGAGCGGGGCTTTCCAGGCCACGTGAACTGCTCGGACAACATGTCGCTCGCGCTTTCTCCCTTTGGTGTCGCCCCTCGGGTCGCATGGCCTGCCGTGAATTTCTTCTGGAACACATGGATCGATCCGCACCACCAGATCCAGACCGAAGAGTCGCATTCGCGCGCGGGGGATTTCGTCGTGATGAAGGCGCTGGACGACCTTGTCTGCACCTCCACCGCCTGCCCCGACGACATCGACCCCATCAACGGATGGAATCCTACGGACATTCATGTGCGCATCTACGGGGCCGACAGCGTGGTTCGGCGCGCTGTCGCTTACCGGCCAAAGGAAGACGGTCCAATGAGCATGAGCCAGACCTCCGCCTTTCACCCGCGGCTCGAGCCCCTGACCAACGCCTTTGCGCCGGCTCGCGACCTTTGGTCTCCGGTCTCGTTCCCCGCCCACGGAACGCTTGGGGAGTATTGGGCATGCAGAACTGCCGTCACCGTTCAGGACATGAGCGGACTCCGGAAGTTCGACGTCATTGGTCCGGATGCCGAGCGCCTTCTTCAAAGTGCAATGACCCGAGACATCGCGAGGCTGCCCGTCTGGCGTGGAACCTACTCGCTCATCTGCGACGAAACCGGCCAGGTGATTGACGACGGCACGCTCTTTCGCATGGCACCGCAGCTGTTCCGCTGGTGCTGCGGCTCCGAAGAGAGCGGGCGTTGGCTGACGCGCCTCGCCGAGAAGAGCGGATGGCAGGTGCGCATCCACGATCTAGGTGGCGCACTGCCGAATCTGGCGGTTCAGGGACCGATGTCCCGAGATCTGCTCCATGACATCGTGTTCACCCAGCCACACGTGCCGTCCCTGGAACAGATGAGGTGGTTCGGCGCGACCGTCGCCCGGCTGCACGACCGCGAGGGCGCTCCATTCTTCCTGACGCGCACCGGCTACACCGGGGAGCTGGGCTACGAGATCTTCTGCAGTGCCTCCGACGCGATCGCCGTTTGGGACGCATTGGCGGAGGCCGGCAGGGCTTACGGGCTAGTGCCCATGGGATCCGATGCGCTTGAAACAATGCGCATTGAAGCGGGCTTCGCTGCGCCGGGATCGGAGTTTGCGCCCGGCATCGATGCGCTGGAGGCCGGGCTGGGATTTGCGGTCGACATGGACAAGTCCAGTTTCGTGGGCCGCGCGGCGCTCGAGCGAAACGGCGCATCAATGCGACGGGTCCTGAAAGGCCTGCTCTTCGAGTGCGACGACGTTCCCGCCCACGGGTCTCCGGTATACGATGGCGAACGACAGGTAGGGGTTGTCACGTCGGCGACGAGGTCGCCAACGCTCGAACGCGCCATTGCGCTTGCACGCATTTCGGTCGAGCATGCCGCGGACGACACCGTGCTGGAGGCAGGGCAACTCGACGGCCGCATGAAGAGACTGACGGGCAAGGTAACTTCGATTCCCTTCGTGGATCCGAAGCGCGAGAGGGCGCGGGCATGAGCGTTGTCGAGGTCGATGGCGTGTGGAAGGTCTTCGGCGACAAGGCCGCCGAAGCCATTACCGCGGTCCGCAACGAGGGGCTTGGAAAGGCGGAGGTGCTGGATCGATTCGGTGCGATCATCGGCGTAAGGGACGCCTCGTTCACGGTCGAGGAAGGCGAGATTTTCTGCCTGATGGGCCTTTCAGGCTCGGGAAAGTCGACATTGGTTCGCCACATCAACCGCCTGATCGAACCCACCACCGGCACGATCCGCATCCTGGGCGAGGACATCGGGGCGATGACGTCCGAGGCGCTGCGCGCCCTGCGCGCCGAAAAGATCGGAATGGTCTTTCAGAACATGGCGTTGCTGCCGCATCGTTCGGTCAGGGACAACATCGGCTTCGCCCTCGAACTGAGAGGCAAGGACGCGTACCACCGAGCCCAGCTTGCCGACCATGCCCTCGAAACGGTGTCCTTGCACGGATACGGCGACAGGCTGCCCTCGGAACTTTCCGGCGGCATGCAGCAACGCGTCGGCCTGGCGCGGGCGCTCGCGGCGGATCCTGAAATCCTGTTGATGGACGAGCCGTTTTCCGCGCTTGATCCGCTCATTCGCCGGAACTTGCAGGACGAATTCCTGGGCCTCAGCCAGAATCTCAGGAAGACCACCATCTTCATCACTCACGACCTCGACGAAGCGATTCGGATGGGTGACCGCATCGGCATCATGAATGACGGCGAAATCGTCCAGATCGGCACGGCCGAAGACATCGTCACGGCGCCCGCGGACGACTACGTGGCGGACTTCGTCGCCGGGATTTCCAGGCTGAAACTCGTTTCCGCCTCGAAGATCATGGTTGCGGTCGAAAGCCACGTCGCGCGGCACGGACCCATTGACGACGCGCACGACTACCCGACGGCACGCCCCGAAGACGACCTCGACACGCTCGTGGAACTTTCCACCGGCACCGAGCTTCCCGTGCTGATTCGGCACGATGGCAGCACCGTGGGGATAGTCACCAAGGACACGCTCCTTCACGGACTGCAAGGGACTGAGAGCCAATGAGCACAATCGCAGCATTGGGTGGAGCTGAGCCACGTGATGTCGAGAGCCGGGACGTTTCGGTAGGGGTGTTCGCGGATCGGAACGCGGCCTACTACGGCTCGGTCTTCGAACGCATCCAGAAAGGCGAGTTGCCGTTCTGGCACGCGAACCTCGCCGGTCTGCTGATCCCGTGGGTCTGGGGCGCCTGGCGCGGCGTATGGCTGATGTTCTGGGTGGCGCTCGCGCTGGACATGGTCGGGCTCGTCTGCCTGATGCAGAATTTCAAGTATGGTCCCCTTCTTGCCGATGCCCAGCTCGACCCTTCCGCAAATTCCATCCTGATCGAACGCTACACGCGCTGGCTGGGCGTCTACAACAATGTCGGCATTGCCATGCTCATCCTGGGGCGCCTGCTCATCGGGCTCCAGGCCAACAGATGGTACTACAGGCAATATTCCAAATGGCGGATCGACGACCGCACAGCCCATGGCGTCCAGGCACGCCGTGTCGTGATCGCCGCGCTGATTCTGGCGCTCGTGGCGCCCATCACCCTTTATCGCGCAACGCAACAGAGAATCGACGAGCGCGCCTGCTTCAACCAGGTACGCGCAATCGACGGCACCCAGCGACTGCTGTCGCGCTACGGCGTGGCCGAAATTCCTGACCTGACCGATGCGATGGCCGAACGTCGGGACCGGCTTGTCACCGAAAGGGCGACCTTGGAAGCAAGCGCGTCACTGACCGACGACCAGAAGGGCCGCCTCGGCGAAATCCGTCGCGAAGAGCGCCAGCTCAGGCGCGAAGTCGACGCGGTCGAAGACTTCACGGCCGTCACGGCCAAGGACCGGTTTGACTGCCTCTTCATCGACGATTTTCCGACACTTGCACGCATCGACCCGCCTGTGGACGTGACATACAGACGCGTGCCGGACGAGGACGCCATTGCGCAAGGACGAAGCGGCGCCACGAAGGTCATCAGGCAGGTCAAGGATCCGGTGGAAGGCCGGACTGTCAACATCTTCACCTACACGGCGGAATCGATCGACATCGGAATCAATTTCCTGCGCGCCCAGTATGCCGGAATCTTCGACGCGCTCACCAACGTGCTCCGGCAGTCGCTGATTCGCGTGGAAGTGGCTTTCATGCTGACTCCCTGGCCGGTTCTTGTCGGCCTGGCGATGATCCTGGCCTGGGCGTACTGCGGCACCGGCACTGTCGTGTTCGTCGGCTCTTCCCTGACATTTCTGGCGGTCTTCGAACTCTGGCAGATCGCGATGCAGACAATGGCGCTGGTCGTGGTGGCGACGGCGATTTGCATTTTCGTTGGCCTTCCGGTCGGCATCTGGATGGCAAAGAACCGGATCGCGAACTGGGTCACCGAACCGATTCTCGACGTGATGCAGACCATCCCCTCGCTCTCCTACCTCGTCCCCGCCGTGGCCTTCTTCGGAATCTCGCAACCCCCGGCCGTGCTCGCAACCGTGGTCTTTGCCATACCGCCCATGGTGAAGCTGACCGCCCTTGGAATCAGGCAGGTCCCGCAAAGCACAAAGGAAGCCGCCCTCGCCTTCGGTGCATCGGAACGGCAGTTGCTGACGAAGGTCGAACTTCCCATGGCCGTGCCGTCGATAATGGCGGGCCTGAACCAGACGATCATGCTGGCACTTTCCATGGCAACGATCTCGGCATTCATCGGCGCCGAAGGCCTTGGCGCGATCGTGACTGCTGCGCTGGGCGATGCCCAGGCCGGAAAAGGCCTGCTCGCAGGCATCGCCATCGCCCTCGTGGCGATGGTGATCGACCGAATTCTCAAGGGGATCCGCAGTTCGCTGAGCCGGATCTGAGAATGCACAAGACTCAATCACAAAAAGGGAGAAAGACCATGAGACTTACACTGAAAGCGACGGCGATTGGCGCAGCGCTCCTTGCGGCGACCAGTGCCGGCGCGCAGGACACCGTCAAGCTCTCCGACCTGAGCTGGAACGGCGCCCGCGCAATCGGCCACGTCCTGAAGGCCATCATCACCGGCCCGATGGGAAGCCAGGCGGAAATCATCGAGGGCATGAACCAGCAGTCGGTCATCTATGCCGGCATGGACAAGGGGGACGGCTCGATCGACGTCCACACCGACATGTGGATGCCCAACTGGCAGTCTGCCTGGGACGAGTACATCGTAGGCAACGGCACGGTTGACCACAACATGCCCTACAAGGGCACTTCAAACATCTACGTTCCGTTCTACATGGCCGACACGGTCCGCTCCATCGAGGACCTCAAGAAGCCGGAAATCGCGGCCATGTTCGACACGGACGGCGACGGCCTGGGCGAATACTGGGCCGGTGACGTGACCTGGGCGTCGACGAAGCGTTGGCAGATCAAGTTCAAGTCCTACGGCCTGGACAGCCTTTGGGAGCCGAACATCATCTCCGCCGACACGTTCAAGGCCGGGCTTGCGGCAGCTTACGCCGCGTCGCAGCCGCAGCTGTTCTATGCCTGGACACCCGAGTCGATCCACGTGCAGTTCGATCTTGTGAAGGTCGAGGAACCGGCCCGCTTCGAAGGTTGCGAAGATGTTGATCTAGACGCGGAGAACTGGCTGGAAGTCTCGCACTTCGAGTGCGTCATCAAGGACAACGACGTCTATATCGCGTTCTCGAAGTCGCTCTGGGACCGCAACCCCGCGGTGGCACAGATGCTCAAGAACGTGCAGCTGACCGGTGATGAAGTCGGCCTGTGGATTCTCGAGATCTTCGAGAAGAAGCGGGATCCGCAGGAAGTCGCCGAGGAGTGGATCGCCGACAACCAGGACATCGTGAACGCCTGGATCAACGGCTGATCCGACCTCAAGTGCCGGACCGGGTCACGCGCCCCGCCCCGGGCGCGTGACCCGGTCCGTTCCGAAGACGGCGCTCTGTTGCACAACGAGCACGAGGCCCGCCGACCGACTGAACGCCTGCGGCCACCGGCGACGGCACCGTGCAGTGCCGGTCTCATGGCCAGCAATGCGCGACGCCGCAGAAACCTGGGTGCGTGGCCGCACCGATCGTGATTCAATCCACCGTTCGCCGCTACCTGATGCCCAGCATCTGCCGATTCGCGACCGCATCCGTTTCACCGCCCGCGAAGTCGTCAAAGGCCCTTTCGGTCACGCGGATGATGTGGTCCCTCACGAAGGCCGCCCCTTCCCGGGCGCCGTCCTCCGGATGCTTCAGGCAGCACTCCCATTCCACCACGGCCCAGCCGTTGAATCCGGCAGCCGTGAGCTTCGAGAACACCGACACGAAATCCACCTGCCCGTCGCCAAGGGACCTGAATCGGCCCGCACGGTCGACCCAGGGCTGATAGCCTGAATAGACCCCTTGTCGACCCGTCGGGTTGAACTCAGCATCCTTGACGTGAAACATGCGGATCCTGTCCTTGTAGATGTCGATGTTGTCCAGGTAGTCGAGGCACTGCAGCACGTAGTGCGACGGGTCGTAGAGCATGCACGCCCGCGCGTGGTTGCCCGTTCGCTCCAGGAACATCTCGTAGGTGATCCCGTCATGCAGGTCCTCGCCGGGATGTATCTCGAAGCAGATGTCGACCCCGCAATCCTCGGCGTGATCAAGTATCGGACGCCAGCGTGAGGCCAGTTCGTCAAACGCCGTCTCGACCAGGCCCGCCGGGCGCTGCGGCCAAGGATAGACGTATGGCCAGGCCAGCGCCCCCGAGAACGCCGCCTGTTCAGTAAGGCCGAGGTTCCTCGAAGCGGACAGCCCCTTCTTGACCTGGTCGACCGCCCATTCCTGCCGCGCCCCGGGATCGCCACGCACGGCTTCGGCGGCAAATGCGTCGAAGGCGCCGTCAAACGCGGGATGCACCGCCACAAGCTGGCCTTGCAGGTGAGTCGACAGCTCGGTCACCTCGATGCCGTTTTCGGCAGCCATTCCCTTGAATTCGTCGCAATAGGCCTTGCTCTCGGCCGCTCGCTCCAGATCGAACAAGCGCTCGTCCCAGGACGGGACCTGCACGCCCGCGTAGCCGCAGCCGGCCGCCCACCTCGTGATGCCATCCCAGGAATTGAACGGCGCCTCGTCGGCCGCGAACTGCACCAGAAACAACGCCGGCCCCTTCATCGTCTTCATGACGGCTTCCTCCCGGTTCATGCGGCTTCCGGCGTGCAACGACTCGCCCTGCCGACATCGGGAAGGTACGTCTTTCCGGGCCGTACGCAACACCGCCCCGGCGTCGCCTCGGCACTTGTCATGCGAATCGTGGCAAAATACGGTCAAGGCATGGGGATGGACTGCAAAGGCGCCGATGCGCTGTCCGACAGGCTGGAAGCCAAGCGCGACGACCTTGTGGCGTTGACGCAGGAACTGGTCCGCATCCCGACCGTCAATCCTCCAGGCGAGAACTATCGCGACATCTGCGAGTTTCTCGCGCGCCGCCTCGAAGGGTCCGGATTCGCGGCAACCGTTGAACGCGCGCAAGGTGCACCCGGCGACAGCGACCTCCACCCTCGCTGGAATGTCGTTGCGCAACGCGAAGGAGCGTCACCTGGACAGTGCGTCCACTTCAACAGCCACATCGATGTGGTCGAGGTCGGGCGCGGTTGGACCGTTGACCCGTTCGGGGCCGAACTCGCCGAAGGGAAGATCTACGGCCGCGGCTCGTGCGACATGAAGGGCGGGCTGGCCGCCTCGATCATCGCAGTGGAAGCCTTCGTCGAGGCGCATCCGGGCCATGCGGGCAGGATCGAGATCTCCGGGACTGCCGACGAAGAGACCGGCGGCTACGGCGGTGTCGCCCATCTCGCCCAACAAGGCCGCTTTGCACATGTGGATCACGTGATCATACCGGAACCGCTGCAGAAGGACCGCATCTGTCTCGGTCACCGTGGCGTCTGGTGGGGCGAGATCGAGACGCACGGAGAAATCGCGCACGGTTCCATGCCGTTCCTCGGCGACTGCGCGGTGCGTCACATGGGCGCGATCCTGCGCGAAATGGAGGACAAGCTCTACCCGGCGCTGGCCGCAAAGCGCACGGACATGCCGGTCGTGCCCGAGGGCGCACGGCAGTCCACGATGAACATCAACAGCCTGCACGGCGGGCAGTCAGAGCTGCCGGAGGATTTCACGGGCTGGCCTTCGGCCTGCGTGCCCGACAACGCGCGAATGATCATCGACCGCCGCTACCTGATCGAGGAAGGCCGGGATGAGGTCGTACGCGAGATCAAGGACCTGCTTGAGAGCGTCGCGAGAGAAAGACCGAACTTCAGTTACGATCTTCGGGAACTCTGGAGCGTTGCGCCCACGATGACCGAAAGAGACGCGCCGGTCGTCAAGAGCGTCGCCAAGGCAATCAGGGACGTCTTCGGCAGGGATCCGGAATACGTGGTCTCGCCCGGCACCTACGACCAGAAGCACATTGACCGAATCGGAAGGCTCGACAATTGCATCGCCTACGGACCCGGCCTTCTGGAACTCGCACACAAACCGGATGAATACGTCGTGGTCCAGGATATGATGGACTCGGCCAAGGTCATGGGGCTCTGCCTCATGGACCTGCTCACCCCGCAGCGAACGGCAACTGCCTGACCAACACAAAGGAGACACTCATGAACAGCATTCAGCAATCGGCAACCGCCCTTGCGCTTCTGGCCCTGACTGCCGGCGGCGCCTGGGCCGCGAAGGCGGACGTCACGATCGGCATTCAACTGGAGCCGCCCCATCTCGACCCCACTTCGGCCGCCGCCGGCGCCATTGACCAGGTCCTGTATTCGAACGTCTTCGAGGGCCTGACCCGGTTCGGACCGGACGGCTCGGTCGGGCCGGGCCTCGCCGAAAGCTGGGAGATCTCAGCCGACGGGACGACCTACACGTTCAACCTTCGCAAGGACGTCAATTTCCATGACGGCACGGACCTCGAAGCCTCGGACGTGGTCTTCTCGCTGGACCGCGCGCGTGCCGAGGACTCGCAGAACGCCCAGAAGGCGCTGTTCGCCGGCATCAAGGCCGTCGAGGCGGCGGACCCGACCACGGTCGTGGTCACCCTGAATTCGCCTCAGGGCAATTTCCTCTTCAACATGGCCTGGGGAGACGCGGTCATCGTGGCGCCCGAGAGCATTGACGACATCAAGGGCAACCCGGTCGGCACGGGCGCGTTCAGGTTCTCGGAATGGAAGCGGGGCGACAGCATCACGATCGTCCGGAACGCGGACTACTGGGGCGCCGCGCCAGCCCTCGAACAGGCGACCTTCAAGTTCATTTCGGAACCGACCGCCGCCTTCTCCGCGATGATGGCAGGCGACATCGACGCCTTCTACTCGTATCCGGCACCGGAGAACCTTGTGCAGTTCGAGGCGGATCCCCGCTTCACCGTTCTGGCCGGCAACACCGAGGGCGAGACCATCCTCGCGATCAACAACAAGATGGAGCCCTTCGGCGACGTCCGCGTTCGCAAGGCCGTCAGCATGGCGATAGACCGTCAGGCGATCATTGACGGAGCCATGTTCGGATACGGCACGCCCATCGGGACCCACTTCGCGCCGCATCACCCCGACTACGTCGACCTGACCGGGAATGCGCCGCATGACCCGGAGGCGGCAAAGGCCCTCCTGGCGGAAGCGGGATATCCCGACGGCTTCGAAACCACGCTCAAGCTGCCGCCGCCGTCCTACGCGCGCCGCGGGGGCGAGATCATCGCCGCGCAGTTGCGCGAGATCGGCGTGGAGACCGAGATATCCAACCTTGAATGGGCGCAGTGGCTGGAGCAGGTGTTCCGCGGTTACGACTACGGGCTGACCATCGTCAGCCACACCGAACCCATGGACATCGGAATCTACGCTCGCCCAACATACTACTTCCAGTATGACAACCCGGAGTTCCAGGAGCTGATCAGCGAGTTGAGCGTCGAAAACGACCCGGCAAGACGTTCGGAAATGCTGAAGGAGGCGCAAAGGACCATCTCGGAAGACTACGTCAACGGCTTCCTTTTCCAGCTGGCGCTCACGTCGGTCGTGGATGCAAGGCTGAACGGCATCTGGGCCGACGCTCCGACTCAGGCCGTGGACCTGACCGGGGTCAGCTGGACGGAATGACCATGCAATCCATCGGCTGACATGCTGCGCTACGCCGTCAAGCGACTGGGCTCGCTTCTGGCCTCACTGGTCGTTGCGAGCCTGGTCATTTTCGCATGCATCGAAGTCGTGCCCGGCGATCCGGCCTCCTTCATGCTGGGCATCAATGCGCAGCCGGACACCGTGGCCGCCCTCAGGGAAGAGCTTGGCCTGAACAGGGCGCCCCACGAGCGCTACATCGCCTGGGTCAGCGGCCTTGTGACCGGAGACTTCGGCACGTCCTACACCTACCGCTCCCCCGTGTCCGAGATCGTGGTTGAACGACTCGCGATTTCGCTCCCCCTCGCGATCTACGCGCTCAGCCTCACGATTCTTGTCGCCTTCCCGGTCGGCATCCTGGCGGCGACGCGGCGCGGGTCGCTGACCGACATCTCCGTCATGGCGACCACGCAGCTGGGCGTCGCCATCCCCAACTTCTGGTTCGCGCTCCTGATGGTTCTCGTCTTCGCGGTCAATCTGCGATGGTTCTCGGCTGGCGGCTTCCCGGGATGGGACGAGGGGGTCCCGGCCGCCGTCAAGGCGCTTACATTGCCCGCTATCGCGCTCGCGCTGCCGCAGGCATCCATCCTGGCGCGCGTGATGCGCTCCTCGCTGCTCGACACCCTGTCGGAAGACTACATCCGAACCGCCCGGGCCAAGGGCCTTTCGGCACGCCAGGCACTTCGGAGGCACGCCCTCCGCAACGCCCTGATCCCGGTGTTGACGATCATCGGCCTCCAGTTCTCGTTTCTGCTGGCGGGCGCGATCATCATCGAGAATGTCTTCTTTCTTCCCGGCCTTGGCAGGCTCGTGTTCCAGGCGATCTCGCAGCGTGACCTGATCGTGGTCGAAAGCGTCGTGATGCTCCTGGTCTTCGCCGTGATCATAGTGAACTTCCTGGTCGATCTTGCCTATGCCTGGGTCGATCCGCGCCTGAGGTCGCGCGCATGACGGAGGAAGGGCTGTTTCGTGCGGCACTGCGGTCACGCAACCTCGTCGTGGGGCATCTGCTTGCCGCGGCCTTTGCAATCGGGGCGCTGCTGTCCTTTTTCTGGACCCCGTACGATGTCACCGAGCTCGCCATCGCCACAAGGCTCCAGGCGCCTTCGGGCGTTCACTGGTTCGGAACCGATCACTTCGGCCGGGACATCCTCTCGATGATCATGGTTGGCGCACAGACCTCGATCGCGGTCGCGATCGTCGCGGTCGGCATCGGCATGGGCATCGGCGTGCCGCTTGGCCTGGCGGCGGCAGCGCGGCGCGGCAGCCTTCTTGACGAGACCATCATGCGCGGCAACGACCTCGTGTTCGCGTTCCCGAGCCTTCTCATCGCGATCATGATCACGACCGTCTTCGGGCCGTCGGCGCTGAACGCGATCATCGCGATCGGCATCTTCAACATCCCGGTATTCGCGCGCCTGACGCGCGGAGCGGCGCTTCCGCTCTGGACCCGCGACTACATCCTGTCGGCACGGGTTTCCGGCAAGGGGCCCGTGCGGATTTCCGTCGAGCACATCCTTCCCAACGTGACCAATCTGCTGATCGTTCAGGGCACGATCCAGTTTTCGCTCGGGATCCTTGCCGAGGCGGCGCTGAGCTACGTTGGCCTGGGGGTCCAGCCCCCCACGCCCTCCTGGGGCCGGATGCTTGCGGACAGCCAGACGCTGATCGCGATCGCGCCGCACATGGCCTTGTTTCCCGGCTTCGCGATACTCCTGACGGTGCTTGGCCTGAACCTTGCTGGCGACGGCCTGCGCGACCTCCTCGACCCTCGAATCCGGAACGCGACGCCGTGACGCTGCTCGATGTCCAGAGCCTGGCCTTGTCGATCCACGGAACGCCTGTCCTGAAGGGAATCTCGCTCGACATCGCGCCAGGTGAGGTATGCGGCGTGATCGGCGAGAGCGGCTCGGGCAAGTCGCTCACGGCACTCTCGGCAATGCAGCTCCTGCCCGAAGGCTCGGACTGCAGCGGCCGGATCACCGTCGCGGGCCGCGATGTCCTCTCGATGCGCGAAGCCGAGCTTTGCCGAATGCGCGGCAAGGACGTCGGCATGGTGTTTCAGGAACCCATGACGGCGTTGAACCCGGTCCAGACGATCGGGCACCAGGTCGCCGAGACCATCCTGATTCACGAAGGCACGAGCAGGGCCGAGGCAAGGTTTCGTGCCGCGGAGACCCTCGCCCGTTGCGAACTGCCGCAGTCCAGGTTTCCGCTCGACCGGTACCCGCACGAGCTGTCCGGCGGACAACGACAGCGGGTTGTCATTGCCATCGCGATCGCGCTGGGCCCGAAGCTCCTCATCGCCGACGAACCCACGACGGCGCTGGACGTCACGACCCAGGCCGAAATCCTCTCGCTTCTTCGACGTCTCGTGGAAGAGGACGGCATGGGACTCATGCTGATCTCGCACGATCTCGCGGTCGTGACCGGCCTTGCCGACGATGTCGTCATCATGAAGGATGGAGAGGTCGTGGAGCGGCGGGCGGCACGCACCCTCCACCGCGACATGACGCATCCTTACACCAAGGCGCTCTTCGAAGCCTCGGGCCATCAGCCCGATCGCACGGAATCGCGAATCGAGGAGCCTCTCCTGAAGGTCGAGAACGTGTCACGCGACTACCTGCTGCCCCGCCGCACATTCCTTGGCGCTCACCCGACAATGCGCGCCGTTGACGACGTGCGTTTCGAGATCCGTCGCGGCGAATGCGTCGGCCTCGTCGGCGAAAGCGGTTGCGGCAAGTCGACACTGACCCGCGCGATTCTGGGGCTTGAGCCCGTCCAGGAAGGGCGGATCACCCTCGACGGCCGGGACGTGTTCGCCGAACCGGACATTCGCCGGAAGATGCAAGTCGTGTTTCAGGACCCGTTTGGATCGTTCAACCCGCGTCACCGGGTTGCCCGGCTGGTTGGCGAGCCTTTCCATCGTCTCAACCGTGCCGCGACGACGGACGAAGTCGATGAGGCATTGACGTCCGTGGGACTGGCACCGCAAGACAGGCACAAGTACATTCACGAGTTTTCCGGCGGCCAGCGGCAGCGCATCGCCATCGCGCGCGCGCTGATCATCCGCCCGGAACTCATCATTCTCGACGAGGCCGTGTCAGCTCTCGACGTCTCGATCCGGGCGCAGATCCTCGACCTGCTGGCCGACCTGTCAGTCACGCATGGACTGACCTACCTGTTCATCACGCATGACCTGACAGTTGTCCGCTCGATCGCCGACCGGATTCTCGTCATGCATGCGGGCCGCATCGTCGAGCAGGGGAATACGGACGAAGTGTTCGAGGCCCCGCGCCATGCCTACACCCGTCGCCTGCTCGATGCGGCTCCGAAACTGCCTGCGTGATGCAAGGAGGACAGAGATGACGTTCAATTCCCTCCTCTCCCGAACCGATTGCCGATTCATCGACGGTCGCTGGGAACCGGCAATTGGCGGCAGGCATCTCGCCTTGAACGATCCGTCCACAGGCAAGCCGCTCTGCGAGATTGCCCGCTGCGACGCAGGCGACGTTGACGATGCCGTCACGTCGGCCAAGGGATCGCTTGCAGGCGAATGGGGCGCGGCTACGGCGGCGGAACGCGGACGCATCCTGAGCCGGATCAGCCAAGAAGTGCTGAACGCGAGCGACTCCCTTGCCCGGATGGAGGCCATGGACGTGGGCAAGCCGCTCACGCAGGCACGCGCGGATGCCGTCGCGCTTGCCCGCTACATGGAATTCTACGGCGGTGCCGCTGACAAGCTGCACGGCGAGACCATCCCCTACCTTGACGGCTACACGGTATACACGCTGCGCGAGCCGCAAGGCGTCACGGGGCACATCATCCCCTGGAACTATCCGATGCAGATCATCGGCCGTTCGGTGGGCGCAGCGCTTGCGACCGGCAACGCCTGCGTTCTCAAGCCCTCCGAGGACGCCTGCCTCACGGCCCTTGCCTTTGCCGAACTGGCCTCGCGCGCCGGACTGCCACCGGGCGCGCTCAACGTGGTTCCGGGGATCGGAGAGGAGGCCGGCTCGGCGTTGTCGGCGCATCCCGGCGTGGACCACGTCTCGTTCACCGGATCGGTTGCTGTCGGCAAGTTGGTCCAGGCAGCCGCCGCGGCACATGTCGCGCCCGTCACGCTCGAACTGGGCGGCAAGTCTCCGCAGGTCGTCTTTGCCGATGCAGACATTGAAGCCGCGCTGCCGTTTCTCGTGAACGCGGGCATCCAGAACGCAGGCCAGACCTGTTCCGCATCGTCCCGCATCCTGGTCGAGCGGTCACGCCATGACGAGGTGTCGGCCCTGATGGCGGAGCGATACCGTGCGCTGCGCACCGGCCCCGCACTCGCCGACCTAGACGTCGGGCCGCTGGTTTCGGACGCCCAGAAGTCGATCGTCGAGGGGTTCCTTGCCAAGGGCTCCGCGTCACAGGTCGCGGCGCAAGGCGAGATCGTTGAAGACGCGCCCGAAGGCGGCGCCTATGTCGCCCCGACGCTTCTTTCGGGCATCGATCCCGAGCACGTTCTTGCGCAGGACGAGATCTTCGGCCCTGTTCAGGTGGTCATCCCGTTTGATGACGAAGACCACGCAACTGCCATCGCGAACGGCACGAAATATGGTCTCGTCGCATCCTGCTGGACGCGGGACGGGGCGCGCCAGATGCGCATGGCCAGAAAGCTGCGGGCCGGGCAGGTCTTTCTCAACAACTACGGCGCGGGGGGCGGCGTGGAGCTTCCGTTCGGCGGGCGCGGCCTGTCGGGACATGGGCGAGAAAAGGGGTTCGAGGCAATGTACGGCTTTACCGTTCCGAAGACGGTTGCAGCGCTGCACGGATAGGAGGCTGAAATGCGGTTGGAAGGCAAAGCTGCCATCGTGACCGGAGGCGCATCCGGATTCGGCGCCGGCATTGCCCGCAAGTTCGTCGCGGAAGGCGCAAGGGTGATGATCGCGGACGTAAGCGGCGCGGCCGCCGAGGCGAAGGCGCGGGAGCTTGGCTGCGAGTCCGTCGAGACCGACGTGTCAAGAGACAGCGACGTTGCCGCGATGGTGACCTCTGCGAAGTCGGCCTTCGGGAAGATCGACATCCTTGTCAACAATGCAGGGGTGACGCACTTGCCCGCGCCTCTGGACGAGGTCAGCGAAGCGGATTTCGACCGCGTGTTCGCCGTCAACTGCAAGTCGGTCTACCTGGCGGCCCGGCACGCGGTGCCCGAATTCAAGAAACAGGGTTCCGGCGCAATCCTCAACGTGGCGTCGACTGCCGGCGTCAGCCCGAGACCCCGGCTCAACTGGTACAATGCGTCAAAGGGCTGGATGAACACGGCAACCAGGACGATGGCGGTCGAACTGGCTCCCGTCGGCATCCGCGTGAACGCGCTGAATCCCGTGGCAGGCGAAACACCGCTCCTGAAGAGCTTTCTCGGCGAGGACACGCCGGAAATGCGGGCCAGATTCCTCGCGACGATTCCCCTGGGCAGGTTTTCGACGCCAGAGGACATTGGCAACGCGGCCTGCTACCTCTGCTCCGACGAGGCCGGCATGGTGACCGGGGTCTGTCTCGAGGTCGACGGCGGCCGCTGCATTTGAGCGGATTCCTGAACGGCGCGCCCGGACGCTCCTCGCGCATGCAACCGGTGACAGTCGGAACCTACGCCTTCGGCACGGGGGGCGTTCCGTGAGTATGGAATGTCTCGATCGTCTTCAGCCCCCAGGCCTGGCCCTTCCTGCGCTCCGTTTCCGTCCAGGTCACGGGTTCCCAGTCGGGCTGCAGGATCAGGCGCGCGCCGGAATTCGCCAGCTCCACCCGATTGCCGGCAGGCTCCCAGACATAGAGGAAGAAGGTGCCTTGGATCGCGTGCTTGTGTGGCCCCGTCTCGATGCGGACGCCGTTCTCGAGGAAGATGTCCGCCGCACGAAGGATGTCCTCCCTCTGGTCGCAAGCATATGTCAGGTGATGGAACCGCCCGTTCCCGCCTCCATGTTCCTCGGTGCAGGCGAGATCGTATGTCTTGTTGTTGACGGTGAACCAGCAACCGCCAAGCCGGCCGTTGTCGAGAAGGATCTGCTCGGTCACGCGTGACCCGAGGGTCGCGATCATGAAGTCCCGGAACGCGGTGACGTCCTCGGCAAGAAGGTTCACGTGATCCAGGCGTCTCGGGCAGCATCCCCGCCCGTGGTATCGCTGGGCAATGTTCTTCAGCGCCGGGCGCTCTCCTTCGGGCGCGTCGAACTTCCGCGTCTCCCAATAGATCTCGAACACGTGCCCGAAGGGATCCTCGAACCGGAATGCCGGGCCATGGCCAAGGTCGCCGTCGGCCCAGCCAAGGACCTTGCAGCCCGATTCGTTGATCGCTGCCACCCGCCGCTCCAGGGACTCCGGCGAAGACACGCGATAGGCGACGTGGCCGACACCCGTCGTGTGGTGCCGCGTGAGCTTGAGCGTGTGGAATTCGTAGTCGTCAAACGCTCGAAGATAGGCGCTGTCCTCGTCACGTGCGCTCTCCGTCAGCCCATAGACGCGGACAAAGAAATCGAGGCTTTCGTCAAACCTGTCGGTAAAGAGCTCCACATGGCCCAGATGGGCAACGTCATTGGCGGGACTCAACTGGAATCTCCCTGTATTCGGACACACGGAGCCGCGGCGCTGGCGATCGAATGCCGGAACGGCCGCTGCGGCGGGAGCCAGAAGGGCGCTTGGCGCATGATCGCACGAAGTTGTTGGTCGCGGATCATGCCGCTTCGGGGTTGAAGAGCGGGACATCCATCGCGCGAGCGGCCTCGTTCATCCGTCGGTCGTAGCTCGCGAGCTCCACATTCTGGCCTTGATCGGCCAGATGCGCGCATGACGCCAAGTGCAGGGCGTCAATGGTCCGCAGCGGAGCCGGAAAGGCGTCCTGCGCCCGCGTCAGGACCTGCGGAGTCAATTCCAGAAGTGCGACCCGACCAATGAGCTGGCGCGCCGCCTCGCCATGCGGATCCGCAATGCCGCGTGAATGCAGTGGCGCCCAAATCTCGTCCTCCAGGAGCCGGCTTGATACCAAGGTCCCGTCCCAAACGGAAACCGGGGGCTGCCGATCCTCGGCCAGCAGCCAAGCCAGCGCGACGGACGTGTCAAGATAGATCACCGATCGTGCCTGGTCTCGTCGAGTTCGGCCATGACCTCGTCCAGTCTGGCAACCGGTGCGGGCCTGGGCGGCGGTCCGGATCCCGCCAACGGCGGCGGCGCGAGCACGCCGGACCGCACCGACTCGGCGAGGAATGCATCAGCGAGGACCGAACTCCGAGTCTCCCCGAGCGGGCCCAATTCCGCCACCACAAGGTCACGGTCGGTCACCAAGACCGTCTCGCCGGACGCCGCAAGCCGGACGCACTCGCTCAGCTTGCCATTCAGGACCTTGATGCCGACCGACCTCATGCAGGGAAGGTAGCTACCGGGCGCGACCTCATCAACCTGCATTGCGGCCCTGAGCAGTGCGGCAAGAGTACGGGCCGCGCCACGCTGCCAGGCCTTGCCGTGTGCGGACCCGAACGCCGCGAGCTGAAGTGCGGCGGCAAGGCGGGAGTAGCGACCGAAGGGCACCGCTTCGCCGTACGCAGCCCGTCTGCCGAAACTTTCGAGCCAATGTCGCGCAAGTGCGCCGCAGGGCTGACCAAACTCCTGTTCGATGCGCGGCTACCGTGATGGCAAGCGTCGCATCGTCAACAAAACCGTCGTCGCGCGATGACGGGCACGGTCAACATGCTGTCCCTGCCCCGTGCCGCCGAAGATGCGCAAGATCCCGGAACCGTTCCCGCTAACCGTCGGTCAATCCCTTGGCGAATTCGTCAAGGAGACGCGCCAGTTCGTCCGGCGCCTCGACCATCGCGTCATGCATGGTCGCGATCCGGTCGCTTTTCCAGCCCGGCCGGCCCTTGACCCGGTCATGCTCGCCCCAGAACGCGGAAGGGCGGTTCCGCTCGCACAGGATGTAATAGCGGTGCGCCACCTCGACTTCTCGTCCGGTCAAGGTGACGCCGCAGGCCAGGGTTCCCACCGGCTGCGGCGTGCACATTGATTTCAGCCAGTCCTTGACCGCTTCGTCTTCGGCCCAAGCGTCGAACATATCCGGCTGAACGCCGGCGGCACCGCTTTCGATCTCGGCCTGAAACCGCGCCATGCGCTCCGGGTTGCTTCTTGCAAGAGGCGAAATGCCGCTTTCTTCCGGAACGAAGGCATCGAGATAGACGAGCGCTTTCATGCGCCCCGGCTCCTGCCCTGCGACGCCCGTCACGATCAGGCCGCCGTAGGAATGTCCGACAAGGATGACGTCCTCGAGTTCAGCCCACTTCAGAACGTTCACCACGTCCAGCACGTGAAGGTCGGAGTCGATCTCCGAAGTCAGAAGGTGACTCCGCTCGCCAAGGCCGGTAAGCGTCGGCGCAAAGGTTCGATGCCCTTTCTCGCGCAGCGCGTCTTCCACCTGGGCCCAGCACCAGCCGCCGTGCCATGCTCCATGGACCAGGACAAAAGTCGCCACCCGCAATCCTCCGTTTCGCGTCACCGAAACTCGGCAGCCCAGGAACTCTTTCCCCGGCTACATCCTCGATTCGGAATTTTCCGCGCGCTTCATTACACGAAACGTGACGACATTCCTAACTTGCGATGCACGTATTGCCCGGCCAGAAGCGGGCGAGCATTGTGCGTCGGGATCTGGATCAACTCGAGGATTCGAATCCCGGACCAGAATCAACGGAGAGGGCAAGCGCCATGGCATTGCGCATCAACGACACGGCTCCGGACTTCACGGCCGACACGACCGAGGGTCCGATCAGCTTTCACGACTGGATTGGCGACGGCTACGCGATCCTGTTTTCGCATCCCAAGGACTTCACGCCGGTCTGCACGACCGAGCTCGGACTGATGGCAGGCATGCAGGGAGAATTCTCGAAGCGGAACGCCAAGATCATCGGAATCTCGGTCGATCCCGTCGACGACCATCACCGCTGGAAGGACGACATCAAGACGGTCACCGGGAATACCGTAAGCTACCCCATGATCGGCGACCCGGAGATGAAGGTTGCCAAGCTCTATGACATGCTGCCTGCAAGCGAACAGAAGATCGAAGGGCGCACGCCCGCAGACAACCAGACCGTGCGGACCGTCTTCATCGTCGGGCCTGACAAGAAGGTGAAGCTGTCGCTGACCTATCCTATGACGACGGGACGGAACTTCGACGAGATCCTGCGGGCCCTGGATTCAATTCAGCTGACAATGGATCACCAGGTCTCGACGCCAGCAAACTGGAAGCAGGGCGAAAACGTCATTGTTGTTCCCGCCGTGTCCGATGAAGACGCCAAGGCGCGGTTCGACGGTTTCGACAAGGTGTTGCCGTATCTCAGAACCGTCAAGCAACCGACCTGATCGCGACACGCGCTGTCGTTGGGCTTGGTCGCATTCGCCGGCAACCGCTGGCCATGGGAAACCGTTCCGGATGGACTTGACCGGATCGGCCGGAGTGATCGAACGAGGCTTGGAAAGGTCGGCTACCGCCGAAAGGCAAGCCGGAATACGTGACGCACGCCAAATGCCAGCAGGACATATGTCAGGATCGACAGTCCCAACCCCAGAAGACGCGCGAAACCGTGCATGTGGCCAAGATACGTGTCGAACAGCGCGGCCACTGCGATGTATGGTGCCACGAGGACCGTTCCCAACACGGGACTGACCTGCAATCCGACGAAGAGGCCAATGACCGGCAAGATTATTCCGGCAACGATGCCGATCACAAGCGTGACGACGTTGCCGAGCGTCAAGAGAGATTTCAGTTTGTTGGCCATGACAGGACACCGCAGCAGGTTGTCTTGCGTGGGATCATTGTTCACGAGAATCGATCGTCGACAAGACATCCTCCGCAAATGCGAGAAGCGCTGCTCCCGTGGTGCTTGTGGCCGTTGCCGCCATGACGGGCAGGAATGGCTCACTCGGCCGTGTCGGCATCCTGAGCGGCGCCTTCCGGCCAGAGCGCATCAAGCGGGAAACTGACGGCCTCGAAGGGTGGCAACGAGACCGGCGCGTCTTCCGCCAGCGTGACCAGCAGCACCCAGTGACCGTCGCGGAGTTCGAATGCTTCAAGCGTCTTCGCAACGGGTTCCACGAACCAGAGATGCGAGACGTCCTCCCGGGCGTAGATCGTCCGCTTCTCGTTCTGATCGATCCGGCGGGTCGAGTGTGACAGCACCTCGCAGGCCCAGTCTGGCGCGATGTCGAAATAGGCCGCATCCGGGTACTCGGGCATCGTCTCGCGTCTCCAGCCCGCCAGGTCCGGCACCACGATGTCGTCGCCCAGGTGCAGTTCCGGCTCGTCCAGGATCCACCACCCGCCGGGGCCGCCGCGCCCGCGACCAAACGGCGCAACCAGTTCCCCGCCCAAAATCGAACTCGCCCAGGCATGTCGCGCGGCAGGCCTCGGATGCGTGTGAAGCGTGCCTGCGAGCACTTCGGCCACCATGTGATGCGGTGCATCCAGCACGTCCTGGTAGGTCGCCTTGCGATGGGATTTGCCTGTCGGTCTCGTCTGAACGTTCATGCCAAGCGCCTCCATTGCCAGGCACAGAATAGCCGCGCTCCGGATTCCTGACAACAATCCGGGTCCGCAACTTGCTCTGTTTTGCCTGGAACTGTTCGTAACGGCCTTATCGCCGACGCAATGCCGATCAGGCTCCTCAGGCCGCGTTCGGAAGTGTTGGTAGCAAATATTTTCTCATCGAGGCTCAGATCGGAACTTCCCTGACTTAACCTGGCCGCACTTCCTCTATGGCAGCACGGATCTCCGTCGTTTGGTGCCGCACGCGTGGCCACGCTGTGGACATCAACACAACAAAGCCTAGGTTGCTGCCCGTCAGGTCTTGTTGGTAGCGCATGTTTTGGTCCGTAGTGACCATGACATCATAGCCTTCCTCTTCGGCTTTGCGAATCAGACTCCCATTTTCCAGCAACTCCCATCCTCTATCTGCGCAACGATCCACGGAATGCTCCTGGAGGTGCCTCCGTAGAGGTGCCGGAGTCCCGCGGCAAAACGGGAATTTCACTCCCGGGCGACCGTCCTGAGGAACCCCACTACGTGCTTCGGGACCGCGGTCACCTGCCAATTCCTGACCTCAGGGCACCACTCGATAAGTTCCTTCACGGTGGCCCCGCTCTCCAGGTTCTCGAACAGGGCGCTTGCCGGCACCCGGGTTCCCTCGAAGGCCCAGTCGCCACTGATCTTGCTGGAATCGCGTTCCACGGCCGGGCAATTCGTCCAGTCAGTCAAGGTATCGCCTCCTTGCCCGACGTGTCGTTGGCAGGTCGTGGATTGAACTCGGCCACAACTGGCGCGCGACCATCCTCAACCGATCATTGTCTTGGCAGTCCGGACGCCGGCCCGTGCAAGTCAAGCACATTGCTGACGACACCGGCAGTGCGCCTCCCGTTTCGGGAGACGAAACGCTCCGGACCATTCACCTTCGATAGACCAGCTCCGGCACCACTACCGGCCACTTGTCCCGCCTCACTTGATCGCGATACTCGTCGGCACCATCTTCCCGGAACCATACGCAGACTGCGTGCACCCTGCCCTCGACAAACGCGGCGCCTTCCGGAGGCTTGAAGCTCGTTGCAAGCCGTCCAACCGGAACTTCGCGTTGATCCACGACCAGCCAGCGATCGCCCCTTTGCCTCAACCCGACGGGATCGCCGACGTTCAACCGCTCAAGGGCACGGAGCGCAATGTGGCCCTCTCGGAGGCGTCCCGCATAGCTCAAGTCCACATTGGACAGTTCAGGCGTCCGATAGAGCTTGTCGCCACCCGAAACGTCAATCGGCTCAAGACCCGGTTCCCGCCGCAGGAAGGCCGGATCATCAAGATCGCCGATGATCGGATGCCGCCGCTTCATCGACAGAAGGGCAAGGCTGCGACGCGCCCGGGTCATGGCGACATAGTACAGCCTGCGTTCGGAATCCGGATCCATGTCCCGAGACCGCCCTGCCCAGCCGCCGTCAAGAATGACCACGTCATCGAATTCAAGGCCCTTGGCCCTGTGTGCCGTCAGGAGCAGCAGCCCCGATTGGCGCCGGCGCGCCTCATGGCTCCATTCGGCAAGCCATTCGAGCGCAACTCTTCGGTCGACTCGTGCCTCTCGGCCACCAAGTTCGCCGACCAGGGTCCCAACGCCTTCCTTCAGCAGCGTCCACCACTTGCCATCCGGTTGCCGCGCCGCCCAGTCGGCGAGCGACGAGGCGCTCAGGTTTGCATCCTTCCGGGCCGTCAACCAACTGATGAACGCCTGCGTCTCGCGCAGGCGCCAGAACTTCGCCGGCTTCTCCGTCGCGAACTGGACCGGGATGCCTTGCTCCTCGCACAGGCTCCGCACCGGCTCCAGGTATTCCCATTCCCGCGCAATCACGGCGACCCTCGCCCAGTCCCAGCCGGGAAGATCCAGGCCCGAGAGACGCCTCAGTTCCTTGAGGGCCAGCACCGCCTGCGCGTTCTTCGTGGAAGCCTCCTGGAGAATCTGCACACGTCCCCGGCCGACCACGTCCAGCCGCTCAAGCTCCCCGCCGGGCGGATCCGGTTTCCGGGCCGCATCAACAACAAGGTCATGGTCGGCCTTCATCCGCTCGCCTGCCTGCCTGATCACGCAGCTGGACGCGTTGATGATGTTCGCCGTGGACCGGTAGTTTTCGACCAGATGAGCCGGACGAGCCTTGTAGTCCTTCCCGAAGCGCCGGATGTACTCGACGGAGGCGCCCTTGAAGCCATAGATGTTCTGATCATCGTCGCCCACGGCGAAGAGGCTCAACCGGCTGTCCCTGTCCTCGAGCGAACGACCTGCGACGGCTGCAACCAGATTGTATTCGTCGCGTCCGACGTCCTGGTATTCATCTACGAGAATCCAGCGATACCCTTCGATCAACGTGTCGCGCTGCGCCTCGGCCTCTTCCTTCGCAAGTCCTTTGCCCTGCAGCAGATCGACCGCCTGTCGCAGCACTTCGTCGAATCGTTTCGGGTCCATGTCCACCTTGTCGGCGTCCCGCGCAAAGCTCGCGCCGACAAGGCGCATCGCGAGACCATGACATGTCAGGACAGTCACCCTCCGCGCGTCACTTCCAAGGAGCCTGGACAGCCGCTGGCGGATTTCAGTCGCGGCATGACGATTGTAGACCAGCACGAGAATGCCGCGCGGGTTCTCTTGGCGAACGCGAACCAGGTAGGCGATGCGATGCACCAGCACGCGCGTCTTGCCCGATCCAGGGCCCGCCAGGACAAGCACGTTCGTCTGCACGCGATCATCCGCAACGATTTGCGCCTGAACGGGATTCCCGAGATTCCCGACGATTGCCTGCCAGGATTCCGGTGTTGTCTGCCGTTGCAGGGTCGTTTCCGAAAGCGGCAGCCATTTCTTGACAAAGCCCTCCCTGTCCAGCGTGAAATAGTCGTCGGCGAGACGGAGCGCGTCGGGCATGGATGCCAGCCCGCGTCGGGCATAGGCCGACATGATGTGCGTCTGCAGGGTCTGTTCCTGGTAGTGCAGTTCCAGGGGCTTGAAGTCGGTGTCCGTGAAGTCGCGCCTTTCCGGCTCCAGGTGAACGGTGATGGCAGGTCGAAAGATCGTCAGGCCCTGACCAAGCGCAACGATGCCCTGTTCATGGAGCCAGAGTAGCGCCCTATCCAGGAACCCGGACAGATTCTTGATCTCGCCGGAGAGCTCAATGTCGCTCGAAACGGCTTCGATCAATGCTCCAAGGGTCGTGGAAACCTGAACATCCTTGCCACGTGCACCCCTTGGCGCGGCACGGGTCAATTCACCGAGGATGACCGCCGCGCCCTTGCGCCGCAATTCGGCGGTCTGCGCAAGCCTGTCCCAGTTTCGCTGCAGGCGAAGCGACAGAATCTCGCGATTGACCTTGCGGACGCGCAAGCTGCCGACTCCTTCGTCATCGTCACGACCGTCCCGCGCGATGCCTCGAACCAGACGCTCGACAATGTCGGGTCGAACGTTTGCATGCCCCGCATCTCTCAGTTCCTGGGAGGCGCTCCGGAGGAGGAGTTGCGAGCTTTCCTCGGCGGACATGTTCGGTGCCGCCTCGCGCAGCCTCATGACAAGGTCGGCCTCAAGGCTTGCGAATTCCGTCAACCGGCTTTCCGACGAGTCGTCCCCGCCCAAATGCACGAACACGGTGATCGACGTGTCGTTGGATGCGATCCCGAGCGATTCCAGATCGTTCAACGCGCCGCGCAGCCGTCCCGGCGACAGCCCGGTGCGCCCGCAGAGCTCGTCGGTCGATACTCCCTTGTCCGGCGCGGCTTCGATGAGGCACCGAACGAGCCTGCGCAGCACATCTTGACGATTCTCCGGGATGGCTCCCTTGGCATCGATCAACCTGCCGGCTTCGTCGAGCGTGCGTATCTTGAGAGATGAAGGGAAAATTCGCACTCGGTTCTCTTCGCGCCTCAGGAGCACTGCATCCTCGAGCCATGCCACTGCAATCTTGACGCGGTGATCGTCCGTCAGCGTGTCCTGCATGGAGTCTTGGTCGTCGTCTTCCCTGGCAATCTCTCCCGGAGTTGCAACGACTTCGCCGGATCTCCTGGCGTGGTTGTCCAGGCGCCGGATGGCCTTCAGGACGCCATTGATGTCACGCCGGTCGAGACGGGACCGCGCGGAAAGGCTGAACTGTCGCTCGATGTCGTCAATGCTGAACAGCAACACGCAGCGAGCGGCATCGCCATCACGGCCAGCGCGCCCTGCCTCCTGAAGGTAGTTTTCGAGCGAGCCCGGAATGTCTGCATGCACGACAAGGCGAATGTCGGGCTTGTCGATACCCATTCCGAAGGCGTTCGTCGCAGCGATCACTCGAAGCGAGCCGTCGCCAAACTGCTGCTGCACGTCCCGCTTTTCCTCGGGCTTGAGCCCGGCATGATAATGGGCGGCTGAAAACCCCTGGCTTCTCAGGAACTCGGCAGCCTCCTCTGCGGACTTCCGGATCGAACAGTAGACGATCGCGCCGGACCCGCCCGCCTTCGGAAGCCCGTGCTGCAGCACGGAAACGATGTCGCCATGCTTGCGGCGCCTCTCGGTCGGCACGATCTCGAAGTCGAGGTTGTGCCGCTTCGCGCCGCCGTCGATCAGCTTCAGTTCAATCCCGAGAACGGCCAGAAAGTGACCCGTGATGTCCTTGATCACGCCCGGCTTGGCCGTTGCCGTCAGGCAGATCAGCGGCGCGGGACCGCTTTCGCCTGAATATTCCTTGATGAAGCGGGCCGCATAACGGTAGTCCGGCCTGAAGTCATGCCCCCATTTCGAGACGCAATGCGCCTCGTCAAACACCCAGTGCCCGACTTCCCGCTGCTCCAGGATCGAACGCACCGACGGGCTGCGCAACTGTTCCGGGGAGATCAACAGGATGGCCGCATCGCCAAGCCTCACCTGGTCAAGCGCGTCCTGCCGCTCCGGCATCGAAAGCATGCCGTTTACCGTGACGCATGCGGTGATTCCCTGGCTGCGAAGGCCCGCCACCTGGTCGGCCATAAGTGCTACCAGCGGCGAGATCACGACCGTCAGCGCGCCAGTCCGCCGGTACTGCGCGAGCGCCGGCAACTGGTAGCAGATCGACTTTCCGGTGCCGGTCGGCAGGATTCCGAGAGTAGGCACCTTCGACATCGCGTTTGCGACGATGGTCTCCTGAAGGGAATGTCCATCCGGCGTTGCGGGTCTTGGCCTGAACGCTTCGAATCCGAACCAGGTCTTTAACTGGTCGACCGGATCGCCTTGTGATCGGCACCACTTGCAGGCTGGATCGCTGCACGGCATGTCACGGAGTTCCCGAACGAGTTCGCCAGCGCGCGGAAACTGATGACGCACCCAGGGCGGCATCACGGAATTCTCCCCGGCTACCATGACCCAGGAAAGCGCATAGGCAAGCGGCCAGCCATGCTGTTCGGATTGCGGGAGGGCCGATTCAGTCCGCAGCGCACAGGCTCGCTCCCGCAGGAGCTCACGAATCGCTTCTTGCGCGGCGAGTGCGTTCGGGCGTGGCGCCTCTCTGACCAACGCGAACACTGAATCGAAACCGGGGCCGTTCCTGTCATTGCCTGCGAGCCAGTGGAGAGCGATGAGCAACTCCGGCCTCTGCCGATTGAGACCCCGAAGCCTGTCGATCTGGTCCTTCAGGACGTCGAGAACCAGTTCTGCATCGTAAAGGGGTTCGCTGACACGTTCGGCCTGAAGTCGGCCATCGAGATAATGCTTGACCAGGCGATGGTACGGGTTGCGCGGGAAGGCGATCGGATTCAGCCACAGCGTATCGATCACCTTCCTGGAGAGAATCCGCAGACCAGGACGTTTGGCCGCAAGATGGCGCGCGTCGAAAAATATGATGTTGTGGCCGAGCAGGAATTCGGCTCCGTCGGCATAGTCGTCAAGCTCGTCGAAGGCATGCGCGAGGGATCCGCGATTGTAGACGAATGGCCTCGCATTGCCTGGCCGAATGGCTGCAAAGCTCTTGATGCGGTCGCCATTCGGATCGACTTCGAGGTCGATAGAGACACATCTGGAAAGAAACTCTGCCGATGCTGCCGCCTGCTGTCGCAACCCGTCTTCCAATTGACACCTTCCAAGCGTGACGTCTCCGCGCCTTTCGCTTCCCGCATTCTTCCTGATCTTGCAAATCCTTCCCCAATTTCACTTCGCAGCGCAACAACCAGCGCGCCGGTGCGTGCGGGACCTGGCGGATCGGGCCAAATGCACTCGAAACCGCAAATGTTCCACGAACTGGCTTACTGGATTCGTGCCGGAAATGCCGACAGAGCACTTGAAGGGAACCCGAAGGTGCACGAACCGAGCGATGCAGCCCCGCTCGTGTCCCAAGAGATGCATGGCTTCAAGGCTGACCAATTCACCGGTCGGAACAGGCATGCCGACGCCCTTGGCGTCGTCCGGAGAGTTCGCCTCGGGTTCCGTCGCATCTTGCAAGGCAGGCGGGCATCACTGGCCAAGGACATGCGACGCCGAGGCCTCGGCGACCGCGCCTCTCGCGTATGCCAGAATCTCGCCGGCACTCTTCAGGTCGTCCTGTCCGTTGATTGAGCCGTAGCCTTCTATGTCGTCGTCGGACTTGTCGTCGCCAATGCACAGCCACATCGACTTGTTCAGGAGCTCTTCGGGCAGGTGGCCCGAGGCGGCAAGCCTCTCGCATACGGTCGCAGCGGATTCCTTCCCCTCGCCCGCCGCGTCCTCACAGGCCTTCGACAGCGACCAAATCACGTCCTCCGCAATGCCGGACGCGTGCGTGACCGCCTCTTCCGCGAATCCACCGCCCGCCAGCAACGTCGCCATGCGAAACTTGCGTTCCGCGGACTCCAGCAAGGTGCGCGCTTCCGCAAGTCGCACTTTCGCCCGTTCCTGCTTCGGGTCAGCGCGGCTGGTCTGGTACAGGACTTCCGCCGTGCTCGACGTGAGCTTCAGGAAACCGGAGGCCTCCAGCTGAAGCATCTTCTCGTGGGTCTCCCGGTCGAGCGTCCTTACGGCAATGCCGGAGGCATCGTCGCCGTATGCACTGACGTTGCCGTCATCGTCCGGGTCAACGACGGCCAGCAGCGACTTCTGGCCGTCTTCCGATTCCCGCATCTCCAGCGTGACCAGCCGGTCGCCGTACGCTTCCCTGAACCGGTCAAGGATTTGAACTTCGGGCTTGGGAGTCCGCTCCTTCGGAACAACGGCCCCCATGACCTCTTCCAGGCGCTGGAGAAACGCGGCCCTGCCAGACGGCAGGTTCAGAGTGCCGGACTCTGACTCACCGTCCAGGACAGCCCCGGCCACGGCCTTCTTCTGCTCAATGAGAAAGAGCATGTTATGCTCGATCGAGTTCTCGCTGACCAGATTCGCGACGGTCACCGAACGCTTCTGGTGCTTTCGCCATGCACGGGCGATTCTCTGTTCCAGCTTGGCTGGATTCCACGGCTGGTCGAGATTGACGACCGCATTGGCGACCTGCAGGTTCAACCCGGTCCCGCCACTCTCGGACGAAAGGAACACCCGGCAGTCCGGATCTTCCTTGAACCTGCTGATTTCGGCCTTTCTCTGCTTCTGCGGCACCGAACCCGTGTGCAGCGCGTAGTCTATGCCGATGTCGCCCAGGAGCGACTGCACAAGCGACAGCATGCGGACCCACTCAGAAAAGATGATCACCTTGGAATCGGCATCGCCCAGCAGCTCCTCGAGTATGCGTTCCAGTTCGTCCAGCTTCGGGCAGTCACGCACCTTCTCGTCGAGAATGTACGGCGTGTCACAGATCATGCGCATGCAGGCCAAGCCGAGCTGCAGCCGCTTGAACTCCGCTTCCGTCAGCGGACGTCGGCGGGCGATCGAGGCGATTCTGGCAACCAGGAGAGCATAGTCCTCGTAGCGCGCCTGCTGTTCTTCGGTCATCGGCACGAAGTAGTTGTTGACCGTGCGGCCGGGAAGGTCGTCCTCCACCTCGACCTTGCGGCGTCTCAACATGTACGGCTTCACGCGCTGGCCGAGCTCGTCCAGGTTTTTGTAGCCGATCGCCCGGCCCCGGTCGTCGAGACGGTAGTACTGGCGGTTGAACCGAAACAGGGGTCCGAGGATCGTGGGATCCAGGAATTGCAGAATCGAGTAGATTTCGTCGATCCGGTTCTCGATCGGCGTGCCGGTGAGCACGAAGGCAAACCGGCTCTGGAGCTGCTTGACCGCGGTGGCGGTCTTCGTGCGCCAGTTCTTGATGCGCTGGGCTTCGTCGAGAATGACGATGTCAGGCTGAAGCAGTTTCTGAAGGTCCGCCCCGTCGATCAGGATCTGCTCGTAGTTGGCAATCGTGAAGAATTCCGGGTTCCTGTAGGCCTCAAGCCTCGCGGCGCGAGGTCCGAAGACGGTGCGGTAGGGCAGCTTCGTTGCGGCTTCGATCTGCTCTGCCCATTCCGACTTCAGCGAAGCGGGGCAGACAACAAGCGCGCGTCCGACGCCTTCGGTCTGTCTCAGGAGCTCGCAGGCGGCCAATGCCTGACAGGTCTTTCCCAGCCCCATTTCGTCCGCCAAGAGCGCGCGTTCCTTGAAGGCCAGGTGCATCATTCCCTCACGCTGGTAGGGAAACAGCGGGAAGTTCAGCACTTCGAAGGTCCGCTCGCCCGCATCCACCGCGTCAAGAAACGCAGCTCGTCTCATTGCCGGTCGCTCCCGCGCAAGCTGCCGGTCCTTCCATTTGTCCAGCAACCTGGAGACGCGGACATGGCGCGGGTGCTCGTCGGCTACCCGCCTCAGGCTTGCGAGAGACCGATCGTCTTGCAGTCGCTGGAATTCCTTGAGCCGGCTTTCGACCACTTCGCGGACGTCTGCGGGAAAGTGCCCGTCGGGCAGCAACATGGCAGGCGACGCGTCGCTCATGGATTGGAGATGCACCTCGATGCGAGGAGACTGGCCGCCTGCCGAACCTGGACGCATCCGGCTTCCGGAATTGGCAATCAGGTTGAGCACGCCCTCGACATGCTTGCACGTCCCCAGCCCGGCGACTTCAAAGTCACGGCAAGTGCATGAATTCACCCGACGCTCGAGGTGCCTGATTTCAACCACGTAAGCGCTTCCGGTGCTGGACTTAACCCGAAACGATCCGAATGCCCGAAATTCAGGTTCCAGTTCCTCGAATTCGGCAACTTCGGTAATTCCCCTCCATCGCCGGCGCTCGATTTCCTCCTCGTCCGTTGTGTTCCAGCCAAGAAATTCCGGTCGCTTCGGCCCCGACGCCTTTCGGGCCTTCCTTGCTCGCTTTGCTGGCTTGGACATGTGTTCCCTACTCCTTCCGAAGCGAAGTTCCGAACCTGAGTGCACGCCGCAAAATGCGGTCCCAAGCTCCGCACCAGCGTCGATTCAAGAATTGCAGCCAACGCCTACCGAATCGCGTTTCGTGCAGCAACATGCATCGGCACTTGAACTGGGCATGCCGGCGTGACGGCGCCTGCTCGGCCCCGTCCGGCCTCAAGCCTTCCCGAATCGCGCCGTTCAATCCAGCGGTCGTTCTGCATGTCTTGCGTGCGCCACTTTCGTCGTGCGACGCATTCTGCCAAAGCTGACTTCGCGATTCGCCAAGGCGGCAGAGGATCTCGTCTTGGCAGTTTGCTACCGGGAGGGGATGCGCATGACGACCAAGCCAGATGAACGGGAAACTGCCGGATGCACCGCATCTCTCGCGAATGCCAAGGAACGGGCTTGGGCGCTTGCTGCCGGAACCTCGCCGGACCGTTCGTTCCTCGATCCAGATCTGGCATTTCACGGCCCTGCGCCGGTCGGCGACCTCAAGGGCCGCGAGGCATTCGAGACGGCCCTGCTTGAACCGATAAGGGCGGCAATGCCGCAGGCCGCAAAGCGTCCATACCTCTACTTCGGCGGAGAATTCATGGGGCACGTCTGGGTCGGCGCCACGGGCAACATCGAGGGCGAAATGATCTTGCCCCTGTTCGGCGTCCCGCCGGGCAAGGGATGCCGCAAGCTGCGCTTCGGCGAATTCTACAGGTTCGAAGGCGGCCGGATCGCCGAGATCCGTTGCCTGCTGGACATTCCCGGCCTTGCCCATCAGGCGGGTATCGAGATGTTCCCGCCCTTCTCCGGACGCGCGCACATTCCCGGAGGGCCACCCGCCGAAGTCGGCATCGTGAAGACTCCCCAGGATGCGAACCTGACCGAAACGACACGCAGCCTTGTCGAGAACATGATCGTCGGCGGCTGCAACAGCCTGGAAGGCAGCGACATGGCGAGCCAGGGACTGGGACAGTACTGGCAGGAAGACATGGCCTGGCACGGCCCTTGGGGCATCGGTTCCGCGTATGGGCTGCAGGAGTTCTACGACTATGCGCAAGGCCCGTCGGTAAGGTCGTTTCCCGGGCGCAAGGGTTCCTGGCCCAAGGAAGCGTTCGTGGCGGAAGCGCGCGTTGCGGGATTCGCCGGACAGTTCCTGGGCACGTTCTCCGGCGTCCCCTTTCGCGGCATTGAGCCGACCGGACAGAAGATCACCAAGAGGGTCATGGACTTCTACACCAGCAGGGACGGGCGGCTTGCGGAAAACTGGGTGCTGATCGACATGATCCGCTTCGCATCCGACTGTGGCGTGGACCTGATGGCACGCTTGCCCGAGGATCCCGCGCCGGCAGCGGCATGAAGGCAACGCCTCGATTCCTTCCAGGCCTGGCAGGCAGCCTTCATCGGAAGGCGCCGCAATGTCAGGGCGTTCATGTGGTCGGTCCTCGTTCCGGACAGGCAGCCTGACGTCATCGCAAATGGATGATCGGCACGGTCATGGCATCTGATTGGCCTCAAGCGTCCTGACCCGCGCTTCGTAGAAGTTCCGGAGATTCCCTGCCCTGCCGTCGTCGATTCGTCCCTCCCGCAAGAGCCGATCGATCTGGGCATGCACGGCTGCAATCGTTGTCCAGCCGTTCGGCGGCGCTTCGGTACCCCGCCACCTGGTCAGGATGTTCCTGGTCGCCGAAGCCACTGCTGCGGCAGGCATGATCTCGGGCGCCATGAGAACCGTTGCCCGCCTTCCAAGCTGCTGCAGTCGCGCATCGCCAAACTGCTCGACGACCGACATGCGGGCCTGCCAGTCATCAGCCATGTTGAAGCTGCGCAGCAGTCGCTTGTCCTCACGCCCGTAGAACCCGTCGTAGATGCGTTCCTCAACGCGCACTGACTCCCCGGGGCTGGGCGGCGGATATCGTTGGACCCTCAACTCGGCCATGGCTGTGCCAACGCGGCGAGAGAAGTCTGGACTGCTGGCGATTTCTCGGCATCTGTCGCGTACGGTCTCGTCCACGACGCGCGAGTGGAAGAGCATCGGAGACTCGTTGATCTTCAGCCTGTGCACGACGCGAGGCGACCGATCCAAGAGTTCAATCAGCCCAGCCTGATCAAGGCTGAAGCACTCAACCGGATCCGCGATCCGGACATCGAAGAAGGCCGCCGCATTTGCGCTCTCCGCGTCGTGGCCGCAGCCGCACCCGACAATGCCCCGGGGCGGCGCGGCCGAGAGCCGCGTCACGAACTCCAGAGGCTCGCCGGACGCGAGCAGCCTGTCGACATGCGTCTTGTCCCTGTTGTCAAGAATCTCCTCGAAGAGATCGGGCGCTCGGCTCCGGACAAGTTGCAGAAGATGCAAGGTGGCTTCGACGTCGCCAAGAGCGTCATGGGCGTCATGGTCCTTGAATCCGTTTGCAGGCGCGAGAGCGTCCAGCCTGAAGACCGCGTTCCCGGCATTTTCCACAGGCCACGCGAGGGTCTTGTGCGCACGCCAGTGCACCGCATACAGGACCTGCAAGACATCAAGTCGCGTGTTCCCGTTGAACTGGGTTGCAAAGACGCTTGGCTGAAGCATCTGGTAGAAGGATTGCCGCAGGAAGTTCTCGTCGAAGCTCATCGAGTTGTAACCGGTCCACGTGGCCGGCGCCCATGCCTCGACGAGGCGCTGTATCTCCTGCATCATTTCGAACCAGCTCGGCAACGCTGGATCCGTAAGCTGGTCAATTTGGACCCCACTGATCGCGAGCGCCACTGGAGAAGGCAATACGTGCGGGGCAAGCCGACAGCGCATGTTCACGCGTTCGAGCGGCCTGAGTTCGTCATCCGCAAGAATTGCCGCAAACTGCAGGGGTTGATCGTACGCGGGCGATGTTCCGGTGGTTTCGAGATCGTAGAAGGCGAAAGGCATCGCGGGCAATCTACGGTCCATCGACCTGAAGCAAAAGACCGACAAACCTTGCCTGCGATGCATGTGCGCCCTTTGCGACCATCCGGTCTGCCCGAACCCGTGGAGTGAGGATCAACGTCCACCCCCGCTATTTTGAAGAGCCGTCGACAGACACCGCTGTGGCAACGTAGCAGTCCGTGAAGGCGCCCAATTGGCCGGTTTGACCATAGTGGACGAGTCGCGGATGCCCGAAGACAGGGGAGCATCTCCCAAGAAGTGTCAGATCCAGAGGCATTGACGTGCAGCGGATTCAGCTTGTGCGGACAAGAATGCTGATCGTTCACGAAATCAGTGACGGCAGGCGGGTCCTCTCGCTGCCAATCGTGCGGGGCAAAGGGGGCGATCCTGCCCCAACCTGCCGCGCAACTGACAGGACATGGGCCCAAAGCGACGAATCGCGTGTCCGGCCCTTCTACGTTCGCCGAGAAGTCATTGAACCCAGACCGTCATCCAACGACGAGCAGGATCATGGTCGCCATGCCCCAGAGCGTCATCTGGTAGTGGGTATTCTGTGCGCCCTCGTGACAGAACCAGTAGCAAAACCAGTTGCCCGCCACCAAGAAGCCGGCCCAGATGCTGGTAAACAAGAGCGTCCCCAGCACCGCGACACTGCGACCAGTTGCCAATTCTGCGTGACCGAAAGCAGACATCACGAGGGTAGCTACTCCTGCCCACAACGCGATGGCCGCGACGACTTCCCAAACCACGATGATCGCGAACAACGACTTCTGAACCGACGCGTCCGAAATCCTTCGATGCGCAACGGCCTCGTAGGCCTCGGGAAACTCTTCCCGCATGCGAGTCATGTCGAGAACTTCTGCCGTTGTGGTGCTGTTCAGCGCGGAATGAAATAAGTTGTCCAGAACCCCGGTCGTGAGCCACGCCGCCAGGAAGAAGACACAGGCTGTCTGTGCGACGAGGATGATCGTCTCGAGAATCATGTCCCGTCCTTGGCGTCATCGTCATTGGCGGGGCGGCGAGTGCCGCCCCGCCAAGGTGAACATCAGGTCCAGTGAAGCAGTGCTGGCCGAATTTCGAACGAAATGTGGTGAGCACCGCCGCCCAGGCCTTCGCGGGTGTGGTTGTACAGCGAACGCCAGTAAGGCTGGATCGTAACGCCTTCCTCCTGGATGATTGCTTCGCCCGTCGCCATCAAGGCGCGACGCTGTTCAACGTCTGGAGTGGCCAGGGCCTGCTCCAGCAAGGCGTCGAATTCCGGATTCGCCCAGCCGAATTCGTTCCAGGCCTCGCCGGACCGATAGGCAAGCGCCCAGATCTGCACGCCGAAAGGACGGTGGTTCCAGTTCGTCGAGCTGAACGGGTACTTTGCCCAATCGTTCCAGAACGTGCTGCCGGGAAGAACTGTGCGCTTTACGTTGATGCCGGCGTCCCGCAATTGCGCAGCCACGGCGTCGGTCGTGTCCTTGCGCCAGGCGTCGTCGATCGAGATCAGTTCGTGCTCGTAGTCCGCCATGCCAGCCTCCTGCACCAAGGCCAAGGCACCTGCGGGATCGAACTTCGGATCACCAATGTCGATGTACTCCGGATGCGCCGGACCGACATGGTGGTTCTGGGCGGGCACGCCGCGACTGTTGTAGCCGAGTTCCAATAGAACCGAATTGTCCACGGCCATGGAAATCGCCTGCCGGACGCGCTTGTCGGCATAAGGCTTCATGCCGTCCACTTCGGCCAGCTGGTTGGGGCGGATGACGATGGTGGCCATGGTCACGACCTCGTTTTCGACCCAGCCGTCAAACGACGTCATGATGTCGATGAACTCGCCCTCGATCGTGTAGAGCATGTCAATCTCGTCCGCCTCGGCAGCCGCGACGAAGGCAGAGGGATCCGTGCCGTAGTCGATGTACTCCACTCGGTCCATCCAGGCGCCGTTTCCTTCATTCCACCAAGTGTGGTTCTCGTTGCGCACCAGCACGCCCTTGACGCCAACCTCCAGGCTTTCAGGCAAGTACGGCCCGGTGCCAACGGGATTGGCGAGCATGCTGTCGGGATCGTGCGAACTGTGCACGATCGCTGCGGGATAGTCTGCCATGCCGGCGATCAGCGAGATGTCGGGCCTCGGCAGGTTCAGACGCACGGTGTGGGCGTCCACGACTTCAATGGCGCCCTCGATCGCCTTGTTCGTGTCCGGATCGATCAACACGGCGAATCGGCCAGCCATCGAGTTGCCCTCGACGGCCTTGTCGCACCAGCCGGTGATGTTGCGCGCGACGTCCTCGGCGGTGAAGTCGTCGCCGTTGTTCCATTTGACGCCCTTGCGAAGGTTCAACGTATAGGTCTGGGCGTCTTCGGCGATGTCCCAGCTTTCGAGCAATACCGGCAGGAACGTCCCGTCGTTTTCGTAGGAGACGAGATTCTCCAGCCAGCCTCGGGCAAAGTTGGCGATCTGCGACCAGTCAAAGGTGCGCGGGTCCTTCAGCGCGCGCACTTCCATCTGGATGCGCACGGTTCCGCCCATCTTCGCGTGGCTGGCTGCCTGTGCCGGCGCGACATGGCCCAGCATGCCGTAGGCGGTGGCGGCCGTCGCGCCGAAGGTGCTGGCGAGCGCAAGGAACTCCCTGCGGTTGACCGGGTCGTGACCGACCCTCTTGGCCTGTTCGGTAATCGCCTTTGGCAGCGGCTTTCCCGTGCGTGTCAGGTATTGCATTTGCTTTCCTCCATGTTTGGTCGTACGGGGGCCTTCGGACCGTTCGCAGACCCCCTGCTGTTTGGCGGCATCCGAAAATGACCGCACATTCTGTCACTGCGGCATGCGCATTGCCGCGACGCCGTCGGCTTCGGTCACTGAGCAGCAAATGCTGGAAAGCGTTCTGGCCTGCTCGTCTGGCCAGGGCCTTCCTCGATGCAACACCGCTCGCTGATCCCAGATCAGGACGTCGCCCACCTCCCATTGGTGAGAATACGTGAATTCCGGCTGCGTGCAGAACTCCATCAATTCATCCAGCAATTCCGCGCTCTCGGCCTCGCCATATCCGTCAACCTTATAGGCGTGCGACGCAATGTAAAGCGCTTCGCGACCGTTCACCGGATTGGTCCAGATGGCCTTCCAGTGGGTTGCCGGCCACTTGTGAAACATCGGATGCTTGGCCAGCTGCGGCGAGATCTTTGCCCGCGAGACGGAATAATGGTGCCAGATGCCACGGTCCCGAATTCGGGCGCGCAGTTCTTCGGGCATGGCCGCCCACGCGGCCCTGGTCGAGGCAAGCTCGGTCTCGCCGCCCTCCGCGGACACCACGCGAGCGGCGAGGATGTTTGTCAATGCCGGCGTCGGCATGAAGGTGCTGTCGGCATGCCAGAGGAAATTCGATTCCAGGTGCAGCTTGTGCAAGTCCATGTCGCCTTCGAGGGAACTGTCGGACTGCACGTTGGTGACTTTGGGGATCGCGAATTCCTCGCCGGGCTTGCGTTCGTCGGCCTTGCGGTCCTCGATCGGACCAAACGCGCGGGCCAGTGCCAGATGCGCGGCGTCGCCGAAGTCCTGGGCGCGGAACAAGAGCGCGGAATGCTCCTCGAACAACGCGCGCAGTTCCGCAAACCGCCCAGAAGGAAAGAACTCGTCCAACGGCAAGCCGGAGACTTCAACGCCGAAGTTCCGGTTCAGGGGAATCGTCTTCAATTCGGTCACGATGGCATCCTCAGGTCACGGCCTTGGCCTTGATTTCATCGGCGGTCAGATGCATGACCTGACGCCAAGCGGCGGACTTGGCACTGTTCAAGAGTCCCTTCGGGTCGAGACGCTTCTTCCATGCCAGGTGGGTGTAGTCGGCAGTGTGCATCCCGCCACGTTCGACCTCGTTGGTGTGCGCATCGAAGATGGCGCAGCCGTGCGCCTCGTAGGTCCTGTTGATCGCGTCCAGCCGCTCCTTTCCGGAATACCAGATGATGGGCAGGTCGATGGCCACGACCTGGCCACCGAGGCGGATGAATTCATGATGTGTCCAAACGTCGTCGCCCAGGTCCTCTCGCAGGGCCACGAGGGCATCGGCGTCTGACGGATCAGGCACGTTCACCTGCTGGTAGGTCGCGGAGCGATCAGACTTCAGGACCTGCAGCGTGGTGTGATTGAAGCAGAACTCAAAGACGTGCGGTATGCCGGCGGCCTCCCGGTCTGCATCGCCAAGCGTCAATTCAAGCTGACCGCCTTGTTCCGCGATCAGGTCACGGAGCGTTTCCACGTCCTCTGCCGGAACATAGCAGGCCAGGAGATCTCGTCCGTCACTCAAATGCCCTTTCAGGCGCGGAAAGTAGTCCACGATGCGAGCGTCCACGACACTTACCATTTTCGGCGCAATGCCATTGGCAGAAGCCGCGGCAAAGCCCGCCGCGTAGGCGCTGCGGTAATTTTCAAAAGTTGCCATACAGGCGATCCAGTCCCGACTGGCAACGGCACGCAACGTTACCTCCGTTATGACGCCGTTCAGCCCCCAGGCATGGTGAACTTTAAGGACATCCTCGCCGCGGAAGACATGCTCCTGCGGCTGCTCCTCGACAGAAAGAGCCTTGATCTCGATCAGGTTGCCCGGCTCGCGCAGCGCGCCCGTCGCCAGCGATCCGATGCCAACGGATCCCCCTGCAACGAACCCGCCGATGGTGGCGATGTCCTGCGTCGACGGGAACATTGCCATTTCCTGACCGGTCGCCTGCAAGGCACGGTTGATGTCCGCCATCAAGGCGCCTGCTTCCGTGCTGACGAACCCGTCGCCAACGTCCAGGATCCGGTTCATCGATGTCGTCTCGACGATCAGTCCGCCTTCGACCGGAACCGACTGCCCGTAGTTTCCCGTGCCTCCGCCGCGCAGCACGATCGGAACGTCCGCGTCATGGGCCACCTGCAGGCAATGCTTCATTTCCTCGACTGTCTTGGGCACCGCGACGAGATCGCCAAAGCACCCCTTGAGCTCCTCGTTCAGTATCGGGCTGTACCAGAAGAAGTCGCGGGATCGCTTCTTCACCAGTGCCGGCTCGTCAATCACCTCGACCGGCGCCAGCCGGGCGGCGAAGGCGCCCCAGTCGATGAATATCTTGCCTGAAATTGAATTCATGCGAGCTCTCCCTGGAATGCGGCGGAAATCCCCTTGGGAGGCGAGACCCCCGCCAGCAAGTCTGACGTGGTTGCGGCGTCGAACATGATCAGGTCCCCGACCGCAGCGCCGTCGACATGGGTGGGCGGGAGGCCAAGGGCTTGCCGGGCGCCGGTGGTTATCATCGGGAAATGGGTGCCGAACGGCGGATCCAGGTGCGCGACGAGCACGGCCAATGCAAGCGACTGGCGCGGGTCATGGCGACCCAGCGGGCAAAAGGCGTCCTGCACGTTGTCCGTGCCGACGGCAACCTGGACACCCGCGGCTCGAAGCTCCAGGATCCTGGTCACTCCGCGTCTGTCAGGCGTTCCGTCCGCGCGTCCCTGGAGAAACAGGTTGGCGGCCGGAAGAGCCGCAACGGAAAGGCCGGACAGCTCGATCTTCTCGAGAAGTTCGTCCAGGGATTCCGAACCGAGGTTCATCAGGTTGCAGGCATGTCCGCACAGGACCGGTCCCTGAAACCCGGTCTCGATCGCCATGTCAGCGATGATCTCCAATCCGTCAAGCCTGTCGTCGAGCCCTTCGTCAACGTGAAAGTCCAGTGCGAGGCCATGCCTTTCGGCCGCCTCAAAGGCCTGCCGGATTCCTCTTCGCCGATCCGCCTGGTCGAACACGAAGACTCCGAGTACGCCGCCATTGGATGCAATCTCCCTGGCAATCGCGTCCGCGACTTCAGGATCCGCGATCTGTTCGACGTCGGTCAATGGCGCCAATTGCAAGGTCACGCGGTCGCTGCACTCCTGGGCCAGTTCACGAAGAACCGACCAGGCAAGCGAAGGCGCATTGGGATCGTCGTCTCGACCCCAGTCCACGTGGCTGCGAACGATTCCGCAGCCACTGGAGATGAGCTCTTCAAGCCCTCGCATGGCGCGCGATCGAATGTCGCTGTGGGTCCAGTAAACGCGATCCGCGGCTTGCGCGGCGATGGCAGCCTGCAAGCCGCCCCTGACGCCGTTCATGCGGGAAATGGTGTAGCATTTGTCGAGGTGGACATGGCACTCGGCCAATTTCGGCAAGACCACCCGTGGCGGCTCGCCCGTCGGACTCGCCTGAACCAGGCGATCCGCGCGCCCGTTGCGGATGAGCAGGTCGCCGTGTACGCAGTCCTGGATTCTGGAGCCTCCGAACTCGTTCGGACGCGCAATCAGCGAGACCGGAACCCTCGCGTTCGGCAGCACGAGGTCCGTGGCGTGCTGGGCAATCATGCGTGCCGTCGCGGATCGAAGCGGGCGAACTCTGCCAAGAAGAGAGCAAAGTTGCGCGCTGCCGTGTCCAGCAGGTGCCCGCCCTTTTCCGCCGTGGCGGTCGAAGCGTTGCCGCAAGCGCCGTCGACGTTCAGGTCGTCGATGATCCATGCCGGACGCGCCGGCCGTCCGGCCAGGCCGATGAAACGGTTCGACTGTTTCCACGTGCGAGTCTCGGACAGGAAGTTCCGCGCCTGGTCCGCATCCACCAGTTCCGGTCTGGCCGCCAGCATCGCCGAGGTCTCGCTGTCCCCGGCATGAATGTCGTCCTCCAGCGCCTCGGCGTCAAACACGCCCTCGGGTTCCGCGAATCCGAACCAGGAGCCGGTGGCGACGATCATGTCGTGCGAGATCCGGAGATCACGCGCCGCAACGTCCAGAACCGCCGTGTTCCCGCCATGCCCGTTCAGGAAGAACAGCCGCTCCACGCCGGCGCGCGCAACGGAGGCGCCCATGTCGCGCAGCGTCGAGATGAGCGTGTCGGCCGAGAGGCTGAGCGTGCCGGGATGGCGGTCATGCTCTCCACTCTTTGAGATGCCGAGCGTCGGCAGGAACAGGACGTTCTGGTCAGAAGCAAGATGTTCAAGGCAGCGTGTCACCGTGGCGTCCACCAGGTCTCGATCAACCGACACGGGCAGATGCGGTCCGTGCTGCTCGATGGCCCCGACCGGAAGAACCGCGACAAGATCGGCGGGCAGGTCCCGGAACACGGGTGCCCTTTGCTCGGCCCAATAGCCCTGCAGGGTCATGACGGCCTCCCGAACAGGTCGTCAAGAAAGCCGTAGAACCACTCCGCCTGCGCCGCGTCGTGCTGATACATCAGCCGTGTCTGCACTTCCGGCCGCTGAACGTCCGGACGGTCGCACTCCGCCCAATCCTGTTTCTGCCAGCGACGAAATCCCTCGATGGTGACTTCCGGGTGAAACTGCAGGCCAAAGACCTTGTCGCCGTGCCGGAACGCCTGGTTTTCGTAATTCTCGTTGCCGGCCAGGCGAACGGCGCCGTCCGGCAGGTCGAAGGTGTGGAAGTGCGCCTGCGTCACCCATAGCGGCACGTCCATGAATCCTGCGGCCTCAGCCGTCGGATCGACCCGGAAATAGCCGAATTCGAAAGTCCCGTCCGCGCGCGCGCCTGCCCAGGCGCCAAGGTGGTGAGCGATCATCTGCGCACCTTGGCATATGCCCAGCACCGGGACCTCCGCCTCGATGCAACGATCGATCCAGCGGTATTCCTCGTTCAGGAAAGGATGCTTGTCAGTCTCGTAGACATTGTAGATGCCGCCAAAGACGACGGTGCCGCCCAGGTCGTCACCGGGATCGCCCAAGGATTCGCCGGCAAACGGCTTGCGACTGTCGATTTCGAAGCCGGCCTGCGTCAGCCAGGTGACCACCCGGTCATCCGCAGGTTCATGGCCGTGACGGACCAAGAGCACGCGCCGCCCCATTTTCGCGCCCTCCGTGGCGAAGATCGTGTTGCGTGGCCCTTGAAGTCAATCCGTGCCAGAGATGTGTGCCCATGCTTGCAAAAAACTTCTGTGCTGACAAGGATGAAACGAGGTGGAAATTGGCAGTGTCATGAAAGCGCTGACGCCAGAGACGTTGAGGCCGCCGTTTGCGCGATATGCGCACGGAGTGGAAATCCCGGCAGGTTGGCGCCTTGTCCGGACCTCGGGCCAATTGGGAGTTCGCGCCGACGAAAGCGTCCCGGATGACGCCTACTCCCAAGCCGCGGTCTGCTTTGAGAACATCGCCCGAGTTTTGCGCGAAAGCGGGATGACTTCGCACGACGTGGCACATGTTTCGGCCTATGTCACGGACCGCGTGCACATGGCAGGCTACATGCGTGCCAGGGACGAGTTCATGAAGGACGTGGCCCGACCTCCAGCCTCCACCTTGCTCATTGTCTCGGGCTTCACCCGCCCCGAATTCAAGGTCGAGGTTGAGGCATTGGCGGCCGCTCCCTAGACGCCAGTTCGAACCGAGCGATGTCTCTCGACGCCCTCTCATGCCCCTTCCCGGAGCGCAAAGGCACTATCGGTTCCGCCAAGGCCTTGATCGACACTCCCCGACAGGAGCCGCAGGACGGGGCATCAGCACCACGTGCCTGACCAGACCGCCTTCGATGATCGCACTTCACGGCAGCGGGCAGGCACGTGTTCCGGAATGCGCACGCTCGTGAAACAAGCCCCCGTCAATCCACAACGCGTTTTCCCTTTTTCGGTTCATGGACTCGCCGTAGAAGACGCAACTTGAGCGCCGTCCCTGCGCAGACCCCGCATGCGCCGCGGCCGCAACGCCACATGCTCCATCGCCGCGCGAGGCGCGCAGCGATGCGGAATTCGAAAGGTAGATTCGCGGTGGAAACCCACGTTTTCGCGGCAGTCCTTTTGGCCGCCGTCCTGCATGCCGGTTGGAATTCGCTGGTCAAGGTGGGCCTCGACCGGGCTTCGACCCTGCTGTTGCTGACCTTGGTCCAGGCAGGGATTGCAGTTGCGCTGCTGCCCTTCGTGGCGCAGCCCGCCACCGAGTCCTGGATCTGGATTCTCGCCTCAGCGGCACTGCATGTTGGCTACAAGGTCTTTCTGTTGCAGGCATATTCCCACGCCGACCTCAGCCAGGCCTACCCGTTGGCGCGCGGGACCGCCCCGCTGATCGTTACCGTCTGGTCAGTGCTCATCCTTGGCGCCACATTCACGCCAAGCTCGATGGCCGCGATCCTCGCCATTTCGCTGGGCATCCTGATGATGACTGCAAAGGGATCGTCTTCGGGCTGGATGCGCGGTTCGGCGATGTTCTGGGCGATGGGCACCGCCAGTTTCACCGCAAGCTACACGCTCGTCGACGGGGTGGGCGCGCGAATCGCGGGCACGCCCTCCGGGTTCATCCTGTGGATGGTGATCGGCGATGCCATCGGCATGTCGGCATATGCCGCGCTGAACCGAGGGCGTGCCACGTTTTCGGCATTGCTGCCCGTGTGGAAGACCGGGCTTGCCGCCGGAGCCATGTCACTTGGCTCCTATTGGATCGCGGTGTGGGCCTTCACTCAAGCGCCGATCGCGCTTGTGGCCGCGTTGCGCGAGTCCAGCATTCTTTTTGCTACGGTAATTGCCGCCCTCGTCCTCAGCGAGCGGGTAAACCGCTGGCGCTGGATATCAGCCTGTTTCATCGCAAGCGGAGTAGCGCTCATGAAGGCCTGAGCACGGACACCGGCAGCATGTCGCCGAGAGCCTTCCCAAGCCATCCGGACTGGTGAGACTTCCGGACTAGAGCTCTTTCCATAGCACCTTGCCGGCGCCTGAGTGAGGAAGATGGTCGCGAAACTCAATTCGGCTCGGAACCTTGTAGGCCGCCATGTTCTGGCGGCACCAGTCAGTTAGGCGATGGGCATCCAGCAGGTCCTTGTGCCGCACGACCACGGCACGCACGGCCTCGCCAGTCCGCGGGTCTGGGTCGCCGACAATGCATGCCTCCTTTATGTCCGGATGGCTGTGCAGGATCGCCTCGATCTCTGCGGGCCAGACCTTGAAGCCAGAGACATTGACCATCCGCTTCAGCCTGTCGACGAAAAAGAAATAGCCCTCGTCATCCATGTAGCCAATGTCGCCCGTGCGGAGGAAGCGCTTGCCGTCGAGCGTCAGAAACGCGGCCTCGGTCTCTTCCGGGCGCTGCCAGTACCCCTGAAAGACTTGCGGCCCGTGGGTCACAATCTCGCCAGGCTCGTTGGATCGAAGCTCTTCGAGCGATTCCGGGTCCACTATTCGGCAGTCCACGTCAAAGATCGGGATGCCAAGGCATTGCTGTTTCGGTGCTTGTGGTGGGTTGATATGGGTGGGCGCAATGGTCTCCGAGAGACCGTATGCCTCAATATAGTCGAGCCCGATCAGTTCCGACATCCTCCGCGCTATGCCCGCGGGCATCTGCGCTCCGCCGCCGCCTATTGCCTTGAGTGACGAGACATCGATGTCCATGATCCTCGGCAGCGACAGGAAGTCGATCATCATCTTCGTGATCGAGCGCCAGTGCTCGATCCGCTCCCGCTGTATGAGCTTCGCGGCCAGCGCGGCATTCCAGCGAGTCATCAGGTAAGTGGTCGACCTCGTCAGGATCGGAAGGTTCATCGAATGCTGCATGCCCGTCACGTGGCAAAGCGGCAGCGTGGCAAGAATGCGCGATCCGGACGTGACCCCGACCCATTTTGAATAGCCGAAAATCACGGCGTTCACGCTGGCATGAGTGTGCAGACAGCCCTTTGGCTGGCCTGTCGTGCCGGAACTGTACGGGATGATGCACCAATCTCCGGGGCGCCGGTCGTGGCCGGGCGCCTCGCATTCCATGGCCAACACGTCGGCCCAGGCAGTGCCGACTGGGGCGGGCGCCAAATCCGCGAACTCTGCGGGAAAGTCCCAGCCGTCCAGAGCGTAGTCGCTGTAGCGCGCCTGGACCAGCCCGGGATGCCCGGAGTCGCCTTGAACCGCCATCACCTCTTCGGCAAGCTCTGTACCAAAGATGATGGCCCGGGCCCCGGAATCCTGGACGATGTATCGAAGCTCTCCACGTCGACACATCGGGTTGACCGGAACGATCACTGCATTGGCGGCAAGAACGGCGTAGTAGGCCACCACAAACTGCGGCGCGTTTTGCATGTAGATCGCGACACGGTCGCCCGCGCGGATGCCGAGCTGTTGATGCAGAAAGCCCGCGAGGTGCTGGACCTCCGTCGCGAGTTCGCGAAACGAGATGCGGCGGCCGTAATACCAAATGGCCGTTCGTTCGGACGCTGCGCTTACGGCCTGGTCCAGGTTATGCAGAACCGAATGCCGCGACTGTGGCAGGCTGTACGGCAGCCCGTTGGGCCAGACCTTGAAGTGCCGGTTCTGCATCATCGCTGTTCCGCGCCTATTCCTTGCGCAATTGGTTCCCTGCCAAGAGGTTCAGCTTGGGGTTCTGCGAGTACTTTTGGCACAGCCGTTCGCAACCGTCGTACGTCGCGTCGAACGGCCCCGCCTTCCAACCAGTCAATTGCAACACCACGCCATTGCCGGTCTTGGGGCCTACAAGCGCCTCTTGATAGTCATCGTCCTCCATTTCGGTCTTGTCGAGCTTCACGCCCTTGGACTCGAGCTCGGTCACGTACTCCTCAATGTCGTCAATCTCCAACCCAATGTGCTGGATTCCGTTGCCATGCCTTTCCACGAACTTTGAGATGAAGCTGTCTGGGTCGTTGCTGGAAATGAAGCTCATGATGCTGACGCCGAACCGGACGCAGGCGCCCTGGTACCTGTCCTCGATGGACTCGAACTCCATCATCATCTCGCCACCAAGCACATTGATGGCATTGTCCAGTGCCGCGGGCAGGTCCTTGACGGCAAAGGCGATGTGATTGATCCCGGTGATCCTGGCCAATTTGTGGTCCTTTCCTGTTGAATTCGGCGTTCCGAGCCCTTCGGATTCAAGCCCCGAGTGAGTCCAGAAGCGCGCGCGCATCTCCCTGCTGGCGCTTGGGCAGGAACGGAAGTCCGCAGACCCGAGCCTTGCGCGGTCCGTCCCAGGTGTCCGCAATGAGTTCCGTTCCGATCGCCGCCTGATCAGCCGCCACGAATCCGAGCGCGACATTGGTCTCTAGCCGGGGCGAGTACGCCAGGCTCGTAAGTCGACCCGAAGTCCTGCCGTCTCGTGTCAATGGCCAGGGATCCTCGTTCGGATCCAGTGCGGGGCCCCCGATTCTCATGCCGACGAGCCTTCCTTTCAACGGCTGCTTCTTCAGCCTCGTCAAGGCCGCCCGGCCGATGAATTCCGGGGTGCTGTCCAGTTCCACCAGACGGTCCAGCCCGACTTCATACGGATTCTCGTTTGGGGTCATGTCCACGCCCCAAGACATGATGCCAGATTCAATGCGTCGCGCTTGACTGACTGCACCTGGGGCGACGTTGCAGTCGCTGCCAGCCTGCATCAGCGCATCGAACAAGGCATCGCCTTGATCTTGATTCCCGAGGTAGATCTCGTAGCCGAATTCGCCGCTCCATCCAGTGCGTGAAATCGTGAGCGGGTGGCCGCGAAAGTCCATTGATGCATGCCGGTAGTACTTCAGGTCGAGTATCCGGTCGCCAAAGAGATTGGTCATCAAACGTGGCGACTTTGGTCCCTGTACCTGCATCACGGACACGCCTGCATCCCTGATCTTGACCTGCATCGGTGAGTGAACGGCGACACCCTTTGCCCAAATCTCCAGATCGCAGTCCGACGTCGAGAGCCAGAACCGGTTCGCCGACAGTCGAAGGATGACGGGATCGCAAAGGATGCCGCCTTCGGGCGAGGTGATAAGCGCGTACCTGCATTGCCCGACCTTGCATCTGCTCATGTCCCGCGGCGTCAGGAACTGCACGAAGGCCGCCGCGTCCGGTCCGGAGATTTCAACCTGCCGTTCGCCCATCACGGGCCAGATCGCGACGTCTTCCGTCACTTTCCAGTATTCTTCCAGCGGCGTGGAGAACGTGCTTGAGATATAGGTGCGGTTATAGACCGAAAACGCGCGGCACCCGTACCTCCAGGATGCATCAAAGAACGCGCCCTTCCGGATGCGGGGCTGGAAAGACAGGGAGGCGCCATTGTGCTGGATCATCGCACAAGCTCGCCCCTGCCTGCAGCCATTGGCAGTGTCACGTCCCGACTCAGCATCAGTTCCTTTTTCCTTTCGAACCAAGGAACTGGGTCAAGAGCAGAAGCGCGGACGACAGGATGACCATGATTGTTGAGATCGCCGCAATCGTCGGATCGATGTAGTCGCGCAGCGCCGCGAACATGTGCTTGGTCAGAGTCGCATTGGCACCGCCGGAGACAAAGATCGCAATGATCACCTCATCGAATGACGTCAGGAAAGACAGTAGCGCCGCCGTGATGACGGAGAACCGAATCTGGGGCAACGTAATGAGGAAGAACGCCTTTGTTCGGGTGGCGCCAAGGCTGCGCGCCACCTGTTCCTGACTTAGATCGTAGGACCTTAGCCCTGCGGTGATGACGATGATCGCGATCGGGAGCGCAAGGGCGGAGTGCGCGAGCACCAGCCCCGCAATCGTGTTGTTCATGCCGACCCGGCCATAGGCATAGAATGTCCCGATCGCGATCAGGATGACCGGCACGATCATCGGGGTGATCAGCAACAGGAAGATCGCTCTTGTCGCGCGGTGGCGCGAGACAAAAAGCGCGTATGCGGCCATTGTCCCTAGCGGCGTTGCAACAAGCATCGTCAGGAATCCGACCTGGAACGACGTTGCCGTCGCGCGCATCCATTTTGCCGAACCAAGGTACTCCTCGTACCAGCGCAGGGACCAGGTGCTGGGAGGGAACTCAAGGTACTGCGAATCCGAAAACGACATCGGAACGACGATCAGGGTTGGCGCGACCAGCAGCAGCATGATGATTGCCGAAAGGGCGTAGAGCCACAGGCGATTGCCATGCGTGATCTGGGTGTCTGCCGCAAGGCGGCTCCACCAGCTCATTCAATCTCTCCCGAAGAGTGCCGCGTCGAACTTGAAAATCCGCGCAGCCACGTAAAGGGTGAAGGTCGTGGCAACCAGCAGCACGACCCCAAGCGCGCTGGCCGCTCCCCAGTCAAACTGATTCTCCAGTATGGCAGTGATCTGGTTCGAGACCATGATGACCCGGCCACCGCCCAGGACGGCGGGGGTCACGTAAAACCCGAGGCACAGGACAAAGACGATTAGCGAGCCTGCGACCATTCCCGGCAGCGACAGAGGGAAATAGACTCGCCAGAACGCATTGATCGGATTGGCGCCAAGGTTGGCGGCGGCATGCATCATGTCCCTGTCGATCTTCCGCATCGCGTTGTAGAGCGGCAGGATCAGAAACGGCAGCATGATGTGCGCCATCCCGATGAGCGTGCCTGTCATGTTGTGCACGAGCTTGATCGGCGTTTCCCACAGGCCGACCTGCATGGCGAATTCGTTCAGTATGCCCCGCTTCTGCAGCAACACGAGCCACGCATAGGTGCGCACCAAGAGCGACGTCCAGAACGGAAGCAAGACGGCCAGCATGAAGACTCCGGCCCACCTGGGCGGCAGCTGGGCCAGGAAGAACGCCAAAGGATAGCCGAGGGCGATGCAGGCCAGCGTGGTCAGCATGCTGACCTGAAACGTCGTGACAAAGATCCGGTAGTACGACTTGTACTGAGTCATCTTGTGGTAGTTTTCGAGCGAAAACCCGCCACCGTCCCCCAGGAAGGACAGGTAAAACAGCCACGAAAGCGGTATCAGGACAATCAGGACGATCACGATCATGGCCGGCACGACCAGGCTCAGTATCGACCATTGCTCGCGCGTACGCTGACGCTTCAGCGCCGCCTCGTGGAGGGGCATGCCGGATCGCGAACCGCCTGCATCAACGCGTGCCATCACACGGCTTGCCCACCAGGGATGATGATCACGTCGTTGCGGTCCAGGCCGACGGAGACCTGATCGCCAGCGTTGCTGCCGGCAGGACTGGCCCTGCCGCTGGTGCCGAACCTGACAGCCACGTCCGTGTCGTCGTCGATCGCGACCAGCGCCATTTCGGATTCGCCCTGAAAGACGGCTTCTCGCAAGACACCCTTCAACACGATGGTCCGATCGTCCGTTTCGGCACCGGCCCCTGCGAAGAAAAGGCGTTCCGGGCGCACCACAAGCGTCCAGTCCTTGCCTTGGTCTGCGCCAGCGGCACCGACCTGTTGGCCCCTGAAGTACAGTGCCCCTGCGTCGTTCCTCGTCAACGGAAGCATCGTCGACTCTCCGATGAAGTCAGCGACAAACGCGTTTGCAGGGCTGTTATAGATCACTTCAGGCGTGTCCAGCTGGATCAATTCACCGTCGTTGATGACCGCGATCCGGTCGGACATCGTCAGCGCCTCGCGCTGGTCGTGGGTGACGTATACCGTCGTCACGCCGAGCTTGCGATGCAGGTGCTTGAGCTCGATCTGCATCCGTTCGCGAAGTTTCTTGTCCAGCGCCGACAGCGGTTCGTCCATCAACAGAATCCGCGGTCCGAACACGAATGCACGTGCCAGCGCGACGCGCTGCCTTTGCCCGCCGGACAATTGATCGATGTTGCGCGCACCAAACCCGGAAAGCTGGACCGTCTCCAGCGCCTCTTCGACGCGCGCCGCACGCTCCGCCCTGCCGATGCCGCGCAATTTCAGGGGAAAGCCGATGTTGTCCGCGACGTTCATGTGCGGAAACAAGGCGTAGCTTTGAAACACCATTCCCACGTCACGCCTGTGAGGTGGCGTCAGGATGACCTCGTCCTGGCCAAACCGGATGCTGCCGGAGTCCGGTCGGTTGAACCCGGCAATCGCCATCAACAGCGTAGTCTTTCCGGAACCCGACGGCCCGAGCAGCGTGAGAAACTCGCCGCTGTGGACATCAAGGTCAACCGAATTCAGCGCATGGACAGAGCCGTACCGCTTGGTCAGGTCTCTGATCCGTATGGGTAACGCGGTCGTGCCCTGTGAAGCGTCAGTCACGGCGAAACTCAATTTCGAGCGGGAATTCGATGCGTGTGCCGCCGCCGGGCACGAAATGCGCCCGGCGATCCTTGTTTGAGAGACTACTCGCTGAGCATCTCGATGTACATTTCCAGCGCCTCGGCTCGATGTGCCGCATACCAGTCAAGGCTTACAGGAACCATGAACGGCACGTTGTCCGGGTGGGACGGCAGGGCCCGGATCAGTTCCGCAGGCGCCGTTGTCACTTCGTAGGCCTTCTTGTTGGTCGGCCCATAGGTGATGTGAAACGGAAGGTTCGCCTGATACTCGGCCTTCGAGACCTCGGCCAGGAATGCCATGGCGGTGTCCTTGTTCGGCGCACCCTTCGGCATTGCAAAGCAGTCATAGTCCAGGAGCGCCTGGTTGAAGGTATACCCGACAGTGGCTCCATCCTTCTTCGCGTTGTCGAAGCGACCGTTCCAGCCGGTCGTCATGTCGACTTCGCCGTCCTTCATCAGTTGGGCCTGCATCGCTCCAGATTCCCAAAACACGGCGATATGTGGCTTCAACTCGCGGATCTTGTTGATTGCGCGTTCCTTCCCTTCACGGGTGGCCAGCACCTTGTAGACGTCTTCCGGCGCCACGCCGTCCGCCATCAAGGCCGGTTCCAATGCGCCGTCAACATTGTTGGCACGATACGCGCGAGTCCCGGGGAACTTCTCGACGTCGAAGAAGTCGGCCCAGCTGTTCGGGGCCCCGTCGCTGCCCGGTGCACCATATTTGTCGGTGTTCCAGGCCATGACGGTCGCGAACACGTCGGAGCCTACGCAATGGTCCGTGTAGGTATTTGGATAAAAGTCAGAAACGTCCACGACGCTATAGTCGATCTTTTCCAGGCAGCCCTTGGCAGCGGCGGCGGCCGCGCCACCGGACCCGGTGACCACGAGGTCCCAGGTCACCGCACCTGACTCCACCTGCAGACATGCCTTCGACATGCTGGCCCCGGATTCGCGAATGATCTCGATGCCTGAATTCCTGGATGCGTCATTGAAGAGCGCATTGTCCTGCGCCTGGCCGTAGCTGCCGCCCCACGACACGACCGTGATGGGTTCTGCGGTCGCCGCCGCGCCCAACGCAAAGGTCGCGGCAATCACTGCGGCAAGTCTGGTCCCAATTTCCATAGTCAATTTCTCCCTGTTGGTGGCGTTTTCGCCGTTAGCGCGCGGACCATAGATTATGCCGGCAGCGAATGTCTACCAGTATGATCCGCAGTGCCATTTCGTCGTTCAGCCTGTGATTTGAGTGTGTTGGTTCCTTGGCTGGCACGCGACCTTCAAGGCAAGCCGCCCCTCACGTCGCCACTTCAGACACGCAAACGATGTTCTTCGAATGCGCTGCACTTTCGGGTTAGATGTTAAGGCCATCCATGAACCTGAACCACGCAACCGATGCCGGCAGGAACCAGGGCCTGCCAAAGTAAAGCGGTCTTGTCGTCATGGGAATGTCATCAAATGCGGTCCGCCCGTCCTTCAGGCCCAAGACCTGTTGCCCGATTCGCATGCCCAGGTAACTCGCTACCGAGACGCCGGACCCGCAATATCCCATGGCATAGTGCATGCCGTTGCGTTTGCCGGCATTGGCCAGCGTGTCGAAGGTATAGGCGACGTACCCCATCCAACTGTGGCTGATCCTGGTGTCACGCAATTCCGGGAAAAGCCTGTCAAGGTCGCGCTTGAGTCGGACCGCGCTCTTGCTCGTATTCGTTTCGGTGCTCGAAACGCGACCCCCAAAGACAATCCTCTGACGATCCGGTGACGGGCGGTAGTAGTAGACGACCTTGCGGCTGTCGCTGACGATCCGGTTCGTTGGCATGAGCCGGTCCATCAGGCCCCGTTCTATCGGTTCCGTCGCGATCACGTAGCTGCCAATCGGGATGACACGCCGCCGCAACCATGGGGTCAGGCCCGACGTGTAGCCGTTTGTAGCCATCACGACGTCTCGAGCGCGAACTTCACCGCGACTGGTCCGCAGGAGGAATCCATGCCCGGACTCTTCAATCGAGGTGACCCTGGAATGTTCGGCAACCTGTGCTCCCGCAGCGACCGCAAGGTCCAGCAGCGCCTGATGATATCGCGCCGGATCCAGGCTAGCGTGTTTCTCGAACACGATGCCGCCGTGGTAACGGTCGGTTCCGATCTCTGCCTGTTGATCGCCACGTTCAACTATACGGTACGGAACCTCCAGCCCGCGCGGCTGGCTTGTGACTTGCCGGACCAGCCTGACGAACGCGCGCGAGTTGTGAGCCGCGTGAAACCGGCCCGGGACCATGAAGTCGCAATCCATTTCTTCGTTCCGGATGAAGTCGCCGATCCAGGACAGTGCGGTCTGCCCTTCCTTCAGGATGTCGAATGCGGTTTGCGACCCGTATCTCTTGGCGAGTTCGCCCAGTGAAGGCTTGACGCTGGTGCTGATCTGCCCGCCATTGCGCGTGCTGCACCCAAAGCCGGCGTCATCCGAGTCAAGGACGAGTGTTGAACGCCCGCCTCGCGCTGTCACGATTGCAGAGTTCAACCCGGTGTAGCCCGAACCCACGACGGCAACGTCTGCCGAAGGCGGAAGGTTGCCGACGGCGAGCTTCGGCCGCGGGGTTCGGTCCCACCAATAGGGTTCCGGCTTGAAGTCAGGCGCAAATGTCAACTGGCAGGCCTACCAAAACCTGTGCCGTTGCCTGAACATCCACTGATTCAATTCTGCCATCAACCCGGCAATGCCCTCGCTGAACCGGAAGGGGCAACGGGGGAAGTCGTCCATTCCTTGTTATCGACACTGGCGCGTTGGTCGACCCGACCGGATGCCTTGGGCGGGCACGGTCTGCCCGTTGCCCTCGTCGCGACGCGGTCAAAACCGTCAGCGCTGCGACCACGGAAACTGGGGCTTCTCCCCCCGGCAATGGCACTACGAGATGTCGCGGGCGCTGGCGATGTCCCAGGAGCGGCCAAGGGCGTGATCGAATCGGATCCTCGACCTGCAATGGTGCGAGCCCCGCCTCCTGGTCCCAAGTGTGCCGCTGATCCTCTCAATCGCGCGGAAAGTTGGGGCGATCAGGACCGTAATGTGCACCCAGATAGTCAAGAATGGCCGTCCTTGCATCGCCCTCGATCGGCTCCATTTCCTGCTCTTCGACCATCCAGTCCAGGAGTTCGTCCCATTGCTCGCGTGTCAGCCCTTGCTGCGCCACGATCCGCTCCGAGTGACAGGACGTGCAGGCGTCGAAGGTCTCGGACGCGCCGGGGCCGGCCATCATGACGCCGTAATCCTCCTGCACGGGCGGCGGCAAGCCCGCCGCCGTCTCCTCCGCCTTGCCGAAATCGGCGGGGCTGTCGCTCATTCCGTTCAGGAAGGCAATGACATCGGCGCGGTCCTGCTCGCGCTTCAGCCCGACGAAGCTCATGGAGCCGCCACTGACCAACCCGCGCGGCTTGGCCAGATAGGCATCAAGGCGCTCAGGCGTCCAGCTGCCGCCGAACGCCAGAAGCGCCCTCGAATAGCGGAAGCCCTCCCTGGCCCCGACAGCCGCGCCGACAATGCCCCAGAGATTGGGCCCGATCTTCTTTCGTCCTCCCTTCTCGACCGTGTGGCAGGCAACGCATTTGCGGAAGACCTTTTCGCCGCGGGAGGAATCGGCTCCGGCGAGGCGGGCCCCAAGTTCGGCCGCACCGGCTGACGCCGCTGCAGCGCACGCGCAGCACAGCAGCGCCGCCACAACGCGCATCGGAACGGACACCTCTGCCTCCGGTCAGGCGACGCGCAGCGCCACCCGGTGCATCGTGTTGTTGAGATACCCCTTCGGGTTCCAGTCGATGGCGAAGGGCTGCATCTCGCCCACATTGTCGGTCGCCCGGGCCCAGACCTCGTAGTAGCCGGCCTCGGGGAACGACACGACACGCCGCCAGTTCTGCCATGCGCCGGAATTGACTGGCTCGTCCAGTTCGGCCTCCATCCAGGTCGTGCCGAAATCGATGGAGAGATCGACGGCCGAAACGGTGCGGTCCCCCGACCAGGCATGGCCGCGCACCTCTACCTCCCGGTCTGCGGTGCTGTCATTCATCGGCGCCGTCACGAGAGCCTTCACGGGCATGCGCTCGATGATCTCGAAATCCTCGTTTGGCACCTTGTCGCCCGGGGCGACCGGGTAACGCGGCACCCGGTAGGAGGTGCCGGTCATTTTGGGCCCGTCATGCACGATGTCACGGAGCTGGATGCGATTCAGCCATTTCTGCGAGCAGGAACCTGGCCAGCCCGGCACCACCAGTCGAAGCGGCGCGCCATTCTGCCGGTGCAATGGCCCGCCGTTCATCGCGAAGGCGACAAGCACGTTGTCGGTCATGGCCTTCGCGACCGTCACGCCACGCGAGATCGGCAACTTGCCCTCCTTGCCGGAGAGATGAGTGTCCGCTCCGTAATGCGCCGTGTAGACAACACCCGGCTTGACGCCAGCCCTGCGCAGCAAGTCTGCTAGCCTCACGCCGGTCCACTCCGAGCAGCCAACGGCGCCCACCGTCCACTGGTTGCCAGTCGCCGGCGGGTCGAAAAATGCCCGGCCGTTACCCCCGCATTCGATGGTGAGCGCCATGGTCACAATCTCGAACTGCGCCTGAAGATCGTCGATGGACAGTTCCATCGGGTTCTCCACCAGCCCATCGACTGTGAGGGACCAGCCCTCGGCATCGACATCCTCCGGCGGCAATCCGTTATTGCGGATGAAGTGCCGGGCTGTGGGCGTGATCGCATCGTCGAGCAGGTGTGCCGGAGTCTCCGCATTGATCGGCCGGTCGTTCAGCAGCGTCAGGCCATCCTTGCCGACAAGCACGTCTTCGGAAGCAAACGCGGCGGGCACGAGGCCGTTAGGCATGCTGGCGTAGAAAGGAACCGCCATGCCGAGCAGGCCGCTCGTGGCCGCCAGCCCGGCGCCGGCAAAGAATCCTCGCCGGCTCATTTCCGGTCCGGAATCAAAGAACTGGCGCCGCGCTTCGCGCGGGTCTTCCGCAAAGAAGGCGTAGAGCCCCTTGGTCTCGAGCAAGTCTCCAAGCATGTCTTCTTCCTCCGCCATGCGACGATGCCTGCCTGCTGCAAGGCGCCGCCTCCCCTTGTCAGACTACGATGCGTGCTAGGATTCGGGCAACATTGTACTTCCGCCTCCCCGTAGCGCGGAAAGGCAATCAGCCCGGGTCGCAATGGCCAGGTCGCCAGAACAGCCCGCAACAAGTCTCGCATGAGGACATCATTCGGCAGGGATCTCGGTCCCGCTGCCTCACCGTCAAGCAACGAACGCAACTGCTCTGGCCTTCCAGATTGAACAATCCAGGAACATCCAAGCAGGCAGCGAAACGTGAATGACGACGTGACCCCTTTCGAGACGCAGCGCGGTCACGGCGCGGTCCATCAGGTGCTGGATCGTGGGAGAGTGCCATGAACGACATGAGCGGACGCATGGAGGACCCTGCAGGATCCGGGATCCTGTCGGAACCGGGCACCATCCTCCACTGCCGTGCCGACGGCGGAAGCTTGCGATCCTTGCCCGAGGCCGGAGGACAAGCGACGCTTCGACGGCATCCGGACGGGCGTGCTCTCCCTTGCGCTGGATCCGGTGGCGATCGCAGGCGACGAGGCCCTGTCGCCCTGCTGGAACGCGCACTGCGCGGAGATGCAGTCCATGTCGTGGCTGCCGCGCCGGACTGCGTCGCCCGGCCAGGATGTCCGGCCGCCAGACACGCCTCCGAATTTCCGCGCGGAAGCGTCGCGCTTCTGGACGAGGACGATCCTTCCGGCCGGTCCGGCGTCCGCCGCCTCGCTGCGGGTCTCGCTTCCCCGCGCGACACGGGTCGCCGCAAGCGTCCTTGTCAAGGGCACAAAAGCAGTCAGGTCCTACCCGAAGGACCCGGAATTCAAGCGGACCGCGCTGCGCGTGTTGAGCATATGGCCATCATCAAAAAAAACCAATTTGTTATATGGATCAGCTCTGCCCAAACTGCAATTCCAATGGTGGATTTGGTGAGCGGCGCCTTGGGAATGAGGGAAGCTATGTGGACATACAGAAATCCGGTAAACGTCATTTTTGGCTCAAGCGCGTTCGAAAACCTGGCTGACCTGATCGCGGGCCGGCGCTATGCGCTGGTGACATACCCTGAGCCGATGTTTTCAGGTCTTTCGCAGCAACTTGCGACAAAGGCGGGCGCGCCGATTCTTTCTGTTTCCGATGTTTCTCCAAATCCAGATTACGCGCTCTTGAAGGACCAAAGCGCCCGCTTCGGAAGAGTCGGCGCAAAGGTCGAAGTAATCGTGGCGCTTGGCGGTGGTTCGGTTATCGATTCGGCCAAGGTGTTTGCGTCGGCGAACGGCAATTTCAACAATGTCGCGCGGTATCTTGAAACCAAGACAGGCGAAAAAGACCTTTCCTTTGTCCCGATCATCGCGGTTCCGACCACCGCCGGCACAGGCAGTGAGGTGACCTGCTGGGCGACGGTCTGGAATGAAGCCCGAGGCAAAAAACATTCCTTGGCGCATCCGCGTCTGTTCCCCGAAACGGCGCTCTTGGATCCGGAACTGATGCTAGAAAAACCAACCGGCCTGACAATTTCAACGGGTTTGGATTCCCTGTCGCATTCGATCGAAAGTATCTGGAACGTGAACGCCAATCCGATTTCGGCCCGCCACGCCGTGACTGCGGCCAGGCTGATCATCCAGACGCTTCCAATGGTTGTTCGCGACCCTGGAAATCTGGCCCTTCGCAGCGCCATGGCGGAAGCTTCGCTTAACGCAGGGCTTGCGTTCTCCAACACCAAGACGGCAATCGCTCACAACCTGTCTTACCCGATCACTCTTGGATGGGGTGTGCAGCATGGAATAGCCTGTTCCTTCACTCTGCCGACGGTTCTGCGGTCTGTCATAGGTATCGGCGGCTTTCGGGAGGCCGCCCTCAAGGAGATTTTCGGGCCGGACCTGGTTGCAGGTGCCGATCAACTTGCCGAGTTTCTGAACGGGTTGGGTGTCGGAACCCGCTTTGCAGATCACGGGATTCGGCTTCAAGCCTGTGCCGACATCATTGAGGAAGCCTTTGTCGGTGAACGCGGAAAGAACTTCGTCGGCACCAAGGAAAGCTTCATTGCGGCTGCGCAACAGCAAAAGGTCATCAGTCAGCTACAACCGCATGAAACACAAGGGGATCATGTGCATTCTGGCCCCAGAGAAGAATCGAGACAAGAGTAAGCGCCGCCGGAACAACCTATTGACAAGTGCTGACGGCACCCGAAAGGGCCAGGTTTGGTGCCGCCGACAGGAGTTGAACCTGCACGAAAACAAGAGTCTTCAATCGCCTCCCAAGCTATCGTGCCTGCTATGTCAAGACTCTCACCCCACGAAAAGGGCACCCTGAGATTCGCCTTGCCTGTCCGTTTGTCCTTGGCAAGTCGCTGGAATGCAGCCATGCCTTCAATCATGGCTTTCGGCATTTTCATCCACCGGACTGATTCAATCTATGCCGACGTGCCATCAGAGCAATATCAGTTTCCAAGGCAATACCTTTCCCGCGCCCGACGATGTGAAGGGGACTGGATCGTCTATCTCGAACCATCCAAGGTCAGGAACTCCAAAGGCTACTTCGCCGTCGCCAAGGTCCAGGAGATCATCCTGGATCCTGGTCATCCGGAGATGTATCTGGCCGTGATAGAACCGGGCACGTACCTCGACTTCGGCGACCCGGTTCCCTTCCGGGAGCACGGCACCATTCTCGAGCAGGGACTTCTCAACAAGCAAGGCAGAATCTCCGGCCGCGCCCAAGCGGCGGTCCGCCCGTTGTCTTCGACGGACTTCGCCCGGATCGTCGGGAAGGGCCTCGGACGCGTTGAAGACGACACGCAGCGTGTCGACCCCCGCCAGCCGGCATACGAATTCCCCGGTGCCCGACAGCCAATCCATCATCTGAGTGCCCGTGATCGGGTGGACCAGCTTACAAGTCGCGTCATACGGGATCGAAACTTCCGCAAGACCGTCCTCCGTGCGTACGGCAAGCGTTGTGCGATCACCGGGCTCCAGTTGATCAATGGCGGTGGCCGCGCCGAAGTCGAGGCCGCCCACATCAGACCAGTCGAATACGACGGGCCGGACATTGTGAGCAACGGCATCGCCCTTTCGGGAACCGCCCACTGGATGTTCGATCGTGGATTGGTTGGGCTGGCGGACGACCTGACTATCCTGGTTTCTCGCCAGACCAACGACGCGGAAACCGTTCGGTCGATGATCAACGGCACGGGTCGATTGATCCCGCCTGGACGTCGTTCAGAATTTCCAAGGCGCGAGTTTGTGGGTTGGCATAGAGAGAACTGCTTCAGGCAGTAGCTGGTTTCTCACGTCCTGCAAGGAGGCTCTTTGTCTCGTTGAGGAAAGCACGTGATCCGGGACGCAAGGCCAGTGCGATGAAACTTGCAGGCGAAACATGCCTCTTTCCGAAGGGGAGGACAAGAGCTCGCCCTATCGGGAAACTGTCCCGACCGAACTCTCTGGCTGTCCCGCCAATTCGCTGTCCGCCTCGAAGCGGAGCGCTTCTCAGGCCCAAGAGGCGGACACGGAACCCTTTTGCAGACATTTGCGTGCCAGACTTCGAAACAAGTCGATGAATCGTCTGTTCCGTGCCGCGCCGTCAGCTTCGCCTATTCTGGTGATGTTCCAGCCAACGTAGGTTGCAGAGCGGAGTGCAAGAAACAGGTCGAGCTCTGCAACGTCCAACGGGCGGATCGAATGGTAGCCTTCGATCATGCCAATCCGGATTCGAGGATAGTCTGCCATCGGCATGTGTTTCAGCAGAGCGGTCGCCACGTCAAAAAGACGGTAGCCGAAGCCGCCATCGTCAAAGTCGATCAGCCTCAGCACATTGCCGTCGACCAGCACGTTGCCGGGGACAAGATCAGCATGAACCAGTCCGTAGTCGAGCGTTGGCTCGATCTCTTCAAGCCTGTCTGACGCCGCACGACGAAACCTTTCAGCCAAGCCTCGATCTGAGGCGGTCAATTCCGGGTTTTCCCAAAACCTGTCCCAGAGCGGCGCTCGGCCCAGCAAACCATCCCGGTCCCAGTGAACACGCTCAAAGAACTGTGGTGGGTCCCATGCATCGGACACCTGATGGAGCAGCGCCATTTCCCGCCCAAGAGCAAAGAAGAGAGAGCGACGAATCTCACGTGCACATTTGGCCAGCGCATCATCCAGCGTCCGGCCCCTGAGCCAGGTCAGGACATCAACCTGCACCCCGTCGATGTGGGCCAAGCATTCGCCGCCGACGGTGAGAGCCGGCGACGGGACCGAAAGGCCACCCTCCACCACAGCCGCCATCCACGCAAGTTCAGAGCGAAGTTCGGCATCACTCCTGTAGCCTTTTCGGTGCAATCGCAGCGCGAAGCGGCCCCGTGCGTCCAAAACTTCGTAGACTGCGTTTTCTCGCGAGGCGACCAACTTGTACCGCGCTCCCGACATGCCCCATTGGCAAAGCGCCTCTTCGACCATGACATTCATGTGTCCAGCGGCGTTTGGCTGAGCACCTCGTCAAGCGTGTCAAATAGCAAATCTGCATTCGCGATGGAAAAGGGCATTGGCGGCCGGATCTTGAGGGCGTTCTTGAACCTGCCGAGCTTGGAGTGAATGATCCCACGCTGACGCATTGCGTTGATGACGCGATCGGTGAATCCGCTGGAAGGCTCCTTGGTAGACCGGTGTGTCACCAACTCGGCGCCAAAGATCAATCCCGAGCCACGCACGTCGCCAATGACATCGTGCTTGTCCTTGAGCGCCAGAAGTCGAGACCGTGCATATGCGCCAACCGTCTTGGCATTCGCGACCAGTTCGGCCTGTTCCAACTCCTCCAGAACCGCCATGGCTGCGGCACAGGACACCGGGTTGCCGGCAAAGGTGTTGAAATAGCGATACCCTTTGCGGAACTCGGCCACGATGTCCGCTTCGGCCACCACTGCGCCAACGGGGTGTCCGTTGGCCATCGGTTTGCCGAGGGTCAGAATGTCCGGCACGACCCCCATCTTCTCATGGGCCCACAGATGTGTGCCGGTGCGCCCGAATCCCGATTGCACCTCGTCGCAAATCAAGATGCCGCCCGCCTTGCGCACCTGTTCGGCGGTGGCTTTCAGCCAGCCATCCGGATTGTCGGGAAATCCTTCGTTCAGAAAGTACGGGCAGACGACAAGGGCGGCAAAACCAAGCCCGTCTTGTTCCATCTCCTCGATCTTGTGCGCCACGGCCGCTGCGAAGCGCGTTCCGTCGGAATCGGGGTGGCGATAGCTGTCCGGCGCTTCGACAAATCGCAGGTACTGATCGAGCCCGAAGCCGACGGTCCGCGCGTTGGATCGGCTCAGTTGGCTCACCAGCGACGTGTTGCCGTGATAGGTGGCGTCGGTCGCGATGACCCCACGCTCTCCGGTCACGGCCTCGGCCATGCGCAAGGCGATGTCATTGGCTTCGGACCCGGTGCAGGTCAGGATGGCGGTATTGAGCGAGGGCGCCATGGTCCCGGTGAGCCTTTCGACATAGTCGATGATGCCGTCGTGCAGGTATCTGGTATGCGTGTTCAGCGTGCTGACCTGGCGACAGATCGCGTCGACGACACGCGGGTTGCAGTGCCCGACATGCGGCACGTTGTTGTAGCAGTCGAGGTACTTGCGCCCGTCGGCGTCCCAAAGCCAAACGCCCTCACCCCTCACGAAATGGACCGGGTCATCGTAGAAAGTCGATACGTTCGGCCCCAAGAGTCGGGCACGATCGTTCATCAGTTCCCTTTGTGTGCGTGCCAATTTTGAAGTCACCTGTCCCGTCGCGATGTCGTGGCCAACTGAGAGAGACCCTAAGGCGTTCTTGGTTCGCACGAAATGCCTCAGCCGCGCAAGATTTCGCCGCTCGGATAGTGGCGGAACCCGAGTCGCTCACAGATTGGGGAAAAGACGCCCGCGATCTGCACCTCGAAGCCGCCTCCTTCGGTCCATGCCGTTGTGACACAGTGCGCGTTCTCGACGACGGCGAAGCCCGCCATGGCCTCCAGCATGAACCCCCAAGCACCCGAGGCGACGTGTCCCGCTGCATTCCTTGGCTCCAGGCGGGTTCGCCATTGTCGCAGAGAGCCGTCCCATGCCAGCCAAATCGGTGAAATGTCCGGGCTGGTTCCTGACTGCGTTTCCGTCTGGCAAAGCACAGACCCGGAAGAATCGAGGATTTCACACAATGAAATCAACATCCTAAGCCCCAAATGGCACACCTGAAGCACAATAGGCACGGCAAGGAGCGCTGGTCGCTGACTGCGCCAGGGTTGTGTCAGGTGCACGGTGCGGCGCCCACAACACACTGAGTTAGCTGCGCTTTCTCGGGCTATGCTCGCTCTGTGCCAGGGCACATAGGGGCTTCCGGCGACTTTCGCTGCAGCGCAGAAAGCCGGCAGGTAACTGCTTATGCCAGACTTGTGTGGTGCCCGGGGGCGGAATCGAACCACCGACACGAGGATTTTCAGTCCACTGCTCTACCCCTGAGCTACCCGGGCACGGGTGCGGCGCTTGTCGCTTGATCAGGTCGACGCCTTCTAATGTCCGCGTCCGGGACTGTCCAGTGCATCGCGCCCAAAGTCTAGTGCCGTGTCTCCCCGTCCTCCGAGAGAAGGCCGGAACCCTCGAATTCCCCAGGAGAATCGTCATCGCAGGGAACGGAGTAGGCGCCGTTGAGCCAGCGCCATAGATCCAGGTCAGCGCAGCGCTTCGAGCAGAACGGGGCATGGCCTTTCACCACCGGCTTCCGGCAAATGGGGCACATCAAGTCACGACCTCGTGCAGGGGAAGGCGCTCGCGCCTGCGCAGGAACTCCATGTGACCGAGAGGCGTCCACCCCGAAAATGTCGTGTCAACCGGACACGCGCGAAACGCCGACTTGGCCGCGTCCTCGACGCGGCGACGGTCTCGCTTGGCCAAGGGAGCAAGGTCAACCACGACCTGGCCGCCCAGGCCGCGCAAGCGAAGCGCGCGGGGAAGGGTTCGAAGGGCCGCGAGATTGGCCTTGAGCCCCGCAGCAGTCGAGTTGCTCCCAGCAGAATTCACGTCCACAGCCACGAGGGCGCGAGTGGGTTCCACGGCAACCGATCCCTCGTCAAACATGACGTGCGGGGACTGCAGCGCGTCGATCATCTCGTCAGCGCCGAACCTGGCAAAGCTGCCCGGCTTGTCGTCGAGGACATCTGGTCGCGGCCAGTCCCGAAGCGCCAGCTCCGGCGCCGAGGGACCGTCGAGAAGCCTCACGGGCCTGCCCGACCGCGACTCGTTCAGGACCTTGCCGGCAATGTCGGCCAGGCGGGCGATCTCTTCCTGTACGACCGCGTCCTCCGCCGCGTCTGCCGCGGTTCGCAAGACAAGGCCCATGCCCTCCGGAAGTCCGGCTTTTTCCGCAACCCCTTGCAGCGCCGTCCTGCGCTCTTGGTCCAGGATCGCCCTCGACATGTTTCGCCCGGGCGCGCCAGGAGTCAGAATCGCAAATCGACCCTTGAAGAGAATCCGCTGTGTCGCGGGAGCGGCCTTTTCCCGATCGGCGTAGGTCGAAACTTGCGCGAACACGGATTCACCCTGGGAAATCCCCCTTGCGTGACGAAGGAACAGCCGCCCGTCGGGAGTCTCGAGAATCATCCCGCCCTGCCCCTTCATGGGTCGTCCCGCCTTCGCACGGTAGATGGCGCCCGGACGCATCCGGTCGGCCGTCGGGTCAACCAGAAGGTCGTCCAGCGCCCCGTCCACGATCCTGGCCGCCGCCGTGCGGCCCGCGAACCGGTCCATGGCAATCACGCTGCCTTTCATGACGGGTTGGGGACCGGGACTCCGGCTGCCTTCAGCAATCTTGCCGTCTCGTGAGCCGGCAAGCCCATGATCGCCGTGTAGGATCCCGCGATCCACGGGATGAATGCGCCTGCAGGGCCTTGAATTGCGTAGGCACCCGCCTTCCCTTTCCAGTCTCCGGCATCAAGATACCCCGCAAGGTCGTTCCCGCCCATGCGCTGCATCCTGACCGTGCAAACCACATCGCGCATCCTGAAACCATCGTCGGACAAGACCGCAACTGCCGTATGGACCTTGTGCCGCCGACCGGAAAGCAGGCGCAAGAAGGTCTCTGCCTCAAGGCGATCCTTGGGCTTGCCAAGTATGCGTCGCCCGACTGCCACGACAGTATCGGCGGCCAGCACGACCTCGCCGTCCGAGCGGGCAACGGACTTCGCCTTCTCTTCCGCCACGCGCAGGCAGTAGGCGCGCGGCCGCTCTCCCTCTCTCGGGGTCTCGTCGATGTCTGCGGGACGCACGTCGTCCGGCGTGACGCCAAGCTGGGCGAGGACCTCAATGCGCCTTGGCGACGCCGACCCGAGAACGAGGCGCGGGTGCGAAGCGTTCACTTGAATCGATAGTTGATCCGGCCCTTCGACAGATCGTAAGGCGTCATCTCCACCTGTACCCGGTCGCCGGCAAGGACCCGGATTCGGTTCTTGCGCATCTTGCCTGCCGTATGCGCGATGATCTCATGGCCATTTTCAAGCTCGACCCGGAATGTCGCGTTCGGCAGGAGTTCCTTCACAACACCGGGAAATTCGAGCAATTCCTCTTTGGCCATGATTCCTCCTGATTTGTCTGCCTGATCGTCAGGCGCGGCGACTATGTGTGGCGACCGGACGCGAATCAAGCCCCAAATCGCAAGAATGCCAGAGCCACCGCTCCAGGCCCGAAATGACGGAGCCTTGCGGCGCGGTCCATGGTCAAGTGGTTGTGTCCGCCGGCCAAACCGTGGGAGGGCCGAACCGTTCAAGCATCCGCGTCCTGATCTGGTCGCGCGCCTCGCGATAGCTCTTGAGCTTCTCGTCTCTCCCCTCGCCGAGCCCCGTGGGATCCAGAACCGGCCAGTATTCGACGTCCAGATGAAAGTACCTGGTCAGTTCCAGCGCCCTTCTCTGCGAGGCAGGACTCAATGCAACGACGAGATCGAACGCCGCAAGGTCGTCGCCCCATTCCTGCATTTCGTCGAAGCTCCGCGAGCGATGACGGGCAAGCTCGATGCCGAGTTCCTCGCACACCGCGATCGAGAACCCGTCAATCTCCAGGTCATTGTAGACGCCTGCTGACTGCACGTAGATTTCCTGGCCGTAGAATTTCTTCATCATCCCTTCGGCCATGGGCGAACGGACTGCATTGTGATCGCAGCAAAACAGGACCGACGTGGGGTGGTCCGCCACCGGGTCAGGCCCCGAAGTGGAGAACGCAGATCAAGGTGAACAGGCGACGCGCAGTGTCGATGTCAAGTTCGACCTTGCCGCCGAGACGTTCCTCAAGAATGCGCGCGCCCTCGTTGTGGATGCCTCGCCTCGCCATGTCGATCGCCTCGATCTGGCCCGGAGGAAGCCGCTTGACCGCATCGAAGTAACTCTCGCAGATCTGGTAATAGTCTTTCACGACCTGACGAAAAGGTCCCAGCGAGAGGCGGAACTCGACGGCAGGCTTGTCCGATTCCGTGCGAACATCAAAGACGAGAAGCCGGTCATAGATGGCCAGCTGAAGCCGGTAGGGTCCCGTCGGCACCTGTCGGGCGTCCGTCGCCGCGATCGCGAACGAGTTGTCCTCCAGCAAATCGAAGATCGCAACCCGACGCTCCTGCTCGATCTCTGGCGTCGGCGGCGGAAGCGCACTGTCGTCAATCTCTATGTGTACGATCCGGGACATCTCGGCCGAGATACGGGTAGCACCGGTTTTTTCAATAGGAAAGCAGCTTGAATCCTTGTTCGGCGATCCCGGGAATTGCAGTCGCACCGTGCGGTCAGCGCCAAGTCAGGCAGGCGATGCGCACAGCAATGGCCCAATCGGGGCAACGGCCGTGCCGACCGGTTCGGACCTTCATGCGAATCCATGGCCCTTCGGCCGCCACAGCGCCCCGCGCGGCGAAGGCGGCTCCCGGAGATCAGCACAGGCCGACGATGGTCTGTCAACAAGACATCCGGCCAGCGGCGTTGCCGTGTGCTTGCTGCAATCCGACGGCACTACTGGTTCAACCGGTCCAGCCGGGAACTGACGCTCAAGCCATGCGCCTGGAGCCGCTCGCTTTCCGCAAGCGTCACCGCTGCAGGACCGATTTCCCGAAGGGCCTCGGGAGTCACCTGCGCCAGCGTCGTGCGTTTCATGAAGTCGAGGACCGACAGACCGGACGAAAACCGTGCCGTGCGCGAGGTTGGCAGAACGTGGTTCGGACCTCCGACATAGTCACCGATCGCCTCGGGCGTCCAGGCCCCGAGAAAGATCGCTCCCGCGTGCCTTATGTTGGAGATCAACGGCTCAGGGTCGCTGACGCAGAGTTGCAGGTGCTCGGGAGCGATGTCGTCCGCCAACGCGGCCGCCTCGCCCAGATCCTGCACCAGAATGACGGCGCCGTTCCGTTCCCAGCTCGCCGCCGCGATTTCGCGCCTGTCGAGCAACTTCAGATGTTCCTCGACTGATTCGGCCACCAGCTCGGCCAGCGTCGGATCGGTCGTCATCAGGATGGCCTGCGCACCTTCGTCATGCTCCGCCTGGCTCAGCAGGTCGAGCGCGATCCAGTTCGGATCATTTGACTTGTCCGCAATGACGAGAATCTCCGACGGGCCTGCAATCATGTCGATTCCTACCTGCCCGTAAACCTGCCGCTTTGCTGCAGCCACATACGCGTTGCCAGGCCCGGTGATCTTGTCGACGGGCATGACGGTTTCCGTTCCATAGGCAAGTGCTGCAACTGCCTGGGCACCCCCGAGCCTGTGGACCGTATCGATGCCGGAGAGCCTCGCGGCCAAGAGCACCAGCGGGCTGAGCTCTCCATGCGGCGCCGGCACTGTCATGACCAGGCGCTCGACGCCGGCGACCTGCGCCGGGATGGCATTCATCAAGACCGACGACGGGTAGCTCGCCCGCCCGCCTGGCACATAGAGTCCCGCCGACCTGACGGGCGTCCAGCGCCAGCCTAGCGTTGTGCCGGCCTCGTCGGTCCAGCGAGCGTCATCCGGTCGCTGACGCTCGTGATACGCGCGGATGCGTGATGCAGCGAGTTGCAGCGCCTCGAGCTCTTGCGAACCGACGCCCGAAACCGCGGCCTCGATCTCTTCCTCCGAAACGGTGAATTCGTCCGGCCTCAGCTCCAAATGGTCGTACTTTGCGGTGAGGTCCGCCAGCGCCGCGTCGCCACGCGCGCGCACGTCGGCGATGATCCCTGCAACCGCCTGGTTCACGTCCGGCGCGTCCTCGCGCTTCAAGGACAGGAGCGCGCGAAACCTGCTTTCGAAATCCGGATCCGTCGTGTTCAGAAAGTGCGCCATTGATGTCCTCTTGCCGACTCGCAGCTGCATGCGACGGTGCGCCCCAGCCCCGGGTCAGGTGTCACTCCGGGTGCTCGGGCGTCCGTTGAGAAGGCGCTTCATAGGTGCGTGAGACATCCTGCAGCGTGACGTTAAGCGCTTCGACCTCGACTTCGACGGCTGCATCGCCCGCAAATGTCAGCACCACGCGACCCATCCCATCCCGGTCGGGCCGGAAGCTGAGCATCAACAAGGACAGCACGATGTCCTGCGACACTTCCGGTGCCGGCCCTTGCCTCCTGACCGAGATCGCGTCATCCACGGCAAGAACGGCCTGTACGCGCTCAAGATGCGGGTCGCGGCGCTCGCGCACCTCAGCGGTTTCCCAGCGGAATCGATTGATCAGGCACGCGAATCGCCGCCTCTTGTGGTCCCAAGTCATCTCGCTGGCCGGCAGGACCGCGTCCTGCGCGAGCGCGGACACGACTTGCAGATCCTCGACGTCATCCGCACGCAGCCTCAGCGGCCGTTCCGAACCGTCCTGGACACACGCGGCGCTCGCCATCAACTCCTGATCCTCTCGATCTTCGCGCCCACCGAACCCAGTTTTTCTTCCACGTGCTCGTACCCCCGGTCAAGGTGGTAGACACGGTTGACCACAGTCTCGTGTTCGGCGCCTAGACCGGCGAGGATCAGCGACACCGACGCACGAAGATCCGTTGCCATGACAGGGGCGCCCTTCAGGCGCCTGACTCCCGTAACGGTCGCTGTTCCGCCCCGCACGTCAATGTCAGCTCCCATGCGCATCAGTTCCGGCGCATGCATGAAACGGTTTTCGAAAATCGTCTCTTCGAGCCTGCTCACTCCGTCCGCGATGCAAAGCAGCGCCATCATCTGCGCCTGCAAGTCGGTCGGGAACCCAGGATACGGCTCGGTCCTGACGTTGATCGGGCGGATGCGATCGTTCCCGCGTGCAACCCTGATCCCTCGCCGCGTTTCCTCGACGGACACTCCAGCCTCCTCAAGCCTTTCCGCCACGGTCCTGACGAGCTCCATCCGCCCACCGAGGCACTCCACTTCGCCACCGCAGATTGCAGGCGCAATCATGTAGGTCCCAAGCTCAATCCGGTCGGCAATCACCGTGTGCCTGGCCCCTCCCAGCCGGCTCGCGCCTTCAATGGCGATGACAGAAGTGCCCGCGCCCTCAATCTTGGCGCCCATCGCCGTCAGGCATTCGGCCAGATCCGCGATCTCTGGCTCGCGTGCCGCGTTTTCGATGACCGTCGTGCCCCTGGCCAGCGTCGCGGCCATCAGGACGTTCTTGGTCGCACCGACGCTTGCAATCCTGAACGTCACCTTCGCGCCCCTCAAGCCGTTTGGCGCCGTTGCGTGCAGATATCCGTCCTTCAACTCGATTCTTGCGCCCATGGCCTCAAGCGCAGCGACGTGCACGTCCATCGGGCGCGCTCCGATGGCGCATCCACCGGGCAGGGAAACCGTCGCCTGACCCTCGCGTGCAAGAAGCGGGCCGAGCACGAGGTTTGACGCACGCATTTTCCGCACGATGTCATACTCGGCCAGCGTGGATACCGGGCCACTGGAGGACATGGTGATGACCTTGCCGTCTTCGGAAGCCTGGACATGCACCCCCAGAGATCGCAGAAGCAGGCCCATCGCGTCGATGTCCGAGAGGCGCGGCGCGTTCGCCAGGACCAGGGGCTCTTCGGTCAGCAATGTCGCTGGCATCAATGCCAGGCACGAGTTCTTTGCCCCCGCGATCGGAATCTGGCCGCCAAGCCTGACGCCTCCTGTAACGACTATGGAATCCATTATTCAGCCTGCCCCTTTGTCTTGACCTTGTCCTTCCGTGCCCTGGCCTGGGCCTTGCGCCTTTTCAGATTGGCCCTGAGCGCCGCCTTCAGGCGGTCCGCTCGAGATTCAACTTGCCTGCGCTCGCCTCCGGAAGGTGTCTTTCCGCCCATCCAGACTGCTTATCCCAGCGACAAATGACCGTCCAGATCAGGCTTGCGCGGCATGGCGATTGCCATTATCCCCCGCGCATTCGCCGACGGGCGCTGCCGTAGCTCAGGGGTAGAGCACTCCCTTGGTAAGGGAGAGGTCGAGAGTTCAAATCTCTCCGGCAGCACCATCATCGCGTCGACACTCCGCTTTCTCAAAAAATGGCCACCTCAACAGCCAAAGTGCCTGCGAAGGCGGAGCCGTCGCGCCGAACGCGCTTGTCCCGCCTTCCTCCTCCGTGCAAGAGGGATCATCGAAACCGGTGCACCGCGATGATCCTTTACCCTGCCATCGACCTGAAGGACGGCCATTGTGTCCGGCTGCTCAAGGGCGACATGAACGAAGCCACGGTATTCAATGACGCTCCGGACGCGCAAGCGTCGGCATTCGAGGCAGCCGGCGCCGAGTGGCTCCATCTCGTCGACCTGAACGGTGCCTTTGCCGGACATCCGGTCAACGCGTCCGCGGTCGAGTCGATCCTGCGCTCGGTCTCCATCCCCGCACAGCTCGGCGGCGGCATTCGCAACATGGCAACGATCGAAAGCTGGCTTGAGAAGGGGCTCGCCCGGGTCGTCCTCGGCACGGTCGCTGCCGAGAATCTTGAGCTTGTCCGCGAGGCCGCGCGAGCGTTCCCGGGCAAGGTTGCGGTCGGCCTCGACGCACGTGAAGGGCTTGTCGCGACGCGCGGCTGGGCTGAAACGACCGAAATGACGGTGACGGATCTCGCCCAAGCCTACGAGGATGCCGGAATCGCCGCCATCATTCACACCGACATCGATCGGGACGGCACCATGGCTGGTCCCAATGTCGACGCGACCGCAGAACTGGCCCGCAAGGTTCAGGTCCCGGTCATCGCAAGCGGAGGAGTGTCGTCCTTGGAGGACCTCATTCGGCTCCGTGACACGGGAGTCGTTGCCGGGACGATCTCGGGCCGCGCACTCTACTCCGGCGCGATCGACCTCCGGGAAGCGTTGGCCGCCCTCGCCGCCTGAACGGAACCGGCACGAACTCAGCTTTCGGGCGGCATCCATTGCCGTCCGGCCGCGATCTGCCATGAAACGATCGGGCCATGCCGTTCCGTGTTGCGCCCTTGACCGACACCGATGCGGAGCGTCCCGGCGCAGCCCGCGCGGCTATGACCGGAAACGCCATCCGTGGTTCAGCTCACCTTGTGCGATCCGGCTCCCGGTTGGCGTTCGGATCCGCCTTGGCGACGCCCCGGAACACGGCACGAAAGGGCAGAACCCACAGGACGCCCAAGGCCAGATAGATCAGCAGCTCGGCCCAGACGGGCGGGCGTTCCAGGGCACTTACCACCTGTGCCGCGACAGCAATGTAGACCGGCAGCCCGAGAAGCAGGATCACCAAGGCGCACCGCCTTCGCGCCTTCCACGACAAGGTCATGTCCACCTCTTCTTCAGTCCGCAAAGGGGTCAGTCACGAGAATGGTGTCGTCCCGCTCGGGGCTCGTTGACAGCAGCGCAACGGGACACTCGATCAATTCCTCGATCCGCCGCACGTACTTCACCGCCGATCCTGGCAGGTCGGTCCAGCTTCGTGCACCGGCCGTCGATTCCGACCATCCTTCCACAACCTCGTAGACAGGTTCGACACGCGCCTGCTTGTCTGCAGCAGTCGGAAGATGATCAAGGCGTTCATCTCCAAGCCTGTAGCCCGTGCAGATCTTCAGTTCCCGGAAGCCGTCGAGCACGTCGAGCTTCGTCAACGCAATGCCAGAAACACCGGACGTCGCGCAGGTCTGCCGGACAAGCACCGCGTCAAACCAGCCGCAGCGACGCTTCCGTCCCGTTGTCGTTCCGAATTCGTGGCCACGCTCGCCAAGGCGGTGCCCGTCAGCATCGTGAAGCTCGGTTGGAAACGGGCCCTCGCCAACCCGCGTCGTGTATGCCTTGACGATGCCAAGGACAAAGTCCACCGAGCCCGGCCCGATTCCGGTGCCCGTTGCCGCCTGCCCGGCGATGACGTTTGACGAGGTCACGAACGGATAGGTTCCGAAATCGATGTCCAGAAGCGCGCCCTGCGCCCCTTCGAACAGGATTCGGTCTCCGCGCTTCTTGCGATCGCTCAGGACCTTCCAGGCAGGCGCTGCGTATTCCAGCACCTTTGGAGCGACCTCGTTCAGGCTGGACAGCAGCGAATCGCGGTCAACCGGCACGAGCCCGAGGCCACGTCTCAGCGCATCGTGATGCACCAGCAGGCGATCCACTCGCCTTTCCAGCGTCGCTGCATCACCCAGATCCGCCACGCGCACCACGCGCCTTCCCACCTTGTCCTCGTATGCCGGACCGATGCCGCGCCCGGTCGTGCCGATCCTTGCGACGCTGTTCTGGCTTTCGCGCGCCCGGTCGAGTTCGCCGTGAAGCGGAAGGATCAGTGGCGTGTTTTCCGCAATCATCAGGGTGTCGGGGCTGATTTCGATCCCCTGCTGCCGGACAGTCTCGATCTCGTCGACCAGATGCCACGGATCAAGGACAACGCCGTTTCCGATGACCGAGAGCTTTCCGCCCCTGACGACTCCGGACGGCAATGCGTGAAGCTTGTAGACCTCGCCGTCGACAACCAATGTATGGCCGGCATTGTGTCCGCCCTGAAACCGGCAGATGACATCTGCGCGTTCGCTCAGCCAGTCGACGATCTTGCCCTTGCCTTCGTCACCCCACTGGGTGCCGACCACGACCACGTTTGCCATTGGCACCTCCTGCCAAACGTCCGCTCTATAGCGAGACCCCGCGCCGCAAGAAAGAGCGAATGCGTTGCACTTGCGGATGACGTCAAGATCGGACCCTCCATCAGATGCCGAGTTCCGTGCGGTCAAGCGCCAGACCTCCGGTCATCGGAGGCCGGCGCCCGCACCGATTGAACTTGTTTCGACGACGGCACCCCGCTAGGCAGACGAGTGTTGCCGCAAGGAAATCCAGATGTCGGACGTGCCGGAATTTCATGACAGGATGCTGTCCCTGGGACTTGCCCGAGTGAGCGAGGCGGCGGCGTTGGCATCCGCCCGCCTGATCGGCCGCGGCAGCGAGATGGCGGCGGACCAGGCAGCAGTGGACGCGATGCGGACACAGCTCAACCAGCTGGAAATCCAGGGCGTTGTCGTCATTGGTGAAGGCGAACGCGACGAGGCGCCCATGCTGTACATCGGCGAAAGCGTCGGCACCGGTTCAGGCCCCGAAGTGGACATCGCGCTCGATCCGCTCGAGGGCACGACGCTCACGGCCAAGGACATGCCGAACGCGCTGGCCGTGATAGCGATGGGTCCGCGCGGAACGATGCTTCACGCTCCGGACACCTACATGGAGAAGCTCGCCATCGGCCCGGGATTGCCGGAAGGCGTCGTCAGCATGGGCATGAGCCCGTCGGAACGCGTCGCGGCAATCGCCGATGCAAAGGGCTGTTCGGCCGAGGACATCACGGTGTGCGTCCTGGAACGTCCCCGGCATGAGGACATGATCGCGGACATCCGGACCACGGGGGCCGCCGTGCGCCTGATCACGGATGGAGACGTTGCGGCCGTGATCCATTGCGCGGAACCGAACACCGGCATTGACATGTACATGGGCGCAGGCGGTGCGCCGGAAGGCGTGCTGGCGGCCGCGGCGCTGAAGTGCATGGGCGGGCAGATGCTTGGCCGATTGCGGTTTCGGAACGATGAAGAGAAGGCGCGCGCGAGAAAGGCCGGCATCGAGGATCTCGACCGGGTGTACTCCCGGGACGAGATGGTGCAGGGCGACGTGATCTTCGCGGCCACCGGCGTGACGGATGGCTCGATGCTGCCTGGAATCAAGCGGGAGCCGGGCTGGCTGACGGCCGAAACGGTTCTCATGCGTTCGAAGACCGGTTCCATGCGACGGATGACATATCGCCACCCGGTGGCGGATTGACGGCAACGGCGCAAGGGCCCGCCCGGGACGCGATGCAGGATTCGATCATTCACGATTCGCTGGCCAACGGCTGGAAGGGGTCTTTCGCCTTCCTGGCCGCCAAGCTATCCATGTCCAAACCCGCATGATCCAGGAAGACCTTGTCCAGAGTCGATCCGAAAGACCTGCCAGAGCCAGCCTTTCTCAATGTCGAGGATTCCCTGACCGGCAGGCGATGGGTCGGTCCGGACGGCAATGCCCAACGCATGGCGGACGCGCTTGAGCAGGAGACCCTGCTGCCCGCCGCCCTTTGCCGCATTCTCGCGGACCGGGGCGTCCCTGCCGAGAACGTGGGACAATTCCTTGATCCCAAGCTCCGCGACCTTCTGCCAGACCCCAGGTCATTCCGCGACATCGACATTGTCGCCGGGCGGCTGGTTCGTGCCTTGGCCGACAAGGAGCGGATTGCCGTCTTTGCCGACTACGACGTGGACGGAGGCGCGTCTGCCGCGCTGCTCCTCGACTGGCTGGAACAACAGGGGCACGACGCGACTCTCTACGTGCCCGATCGAATCGCCGAGGGCTACGGTCCCAACCCGTCCGCCATGCGCAGGCTCGCCGGATCTCACGGCCTCATCGTTTGCGTGGATTGCGGCACCCATTCGTTCGATGCGATTTCCGCGGCCCAGGAAACGGACGTCCTGGTCATTGATCATCATCTCGCATCCGAAACCCTGCCCGGCGCATTCGGGATCGTGAACCCGAGCCGGCAGGACGAAAGCGGTGACTTCGCGCATCTTTGCGCTGCCGCCGTCACTTTCATTGTCCTTGTCGAGGCAAATCGGCAACTCCGGGCAGGCGGACGTGAAGGGCCGGATCTCATGGACATGCTGGACCTCGTTGCGCTGGCAACCATTGCCGACGTGGTCCCGTTGCAAGGCGTCAACAGGGCAATTGTCCGCCAAGGCCTGCATGTCATGAGAGCGCGCAAGAGACCGGGACTTGCCGCTCTTGCGGACGTGGCGAGGTTGACCGCTCCGCCGAACGCCTACCATCTAGGCTACATTTTGGGGCCGTGCGTCAATGCAGGAGGGCGGATCGGTCGCGCCGACCTTGGAGCGCGATGCCTGTCGGCACGCGACCCCGATGAGGCCCGGGCACTGGCGGACCTTCTCGATCAGCTGAACCGCGAGCGCCGAGAGATCGAGATGCACGTACGCGCGGCGGCATTTGCCCAGGTGGAAGAGCGGGGGCTCGGAGGCCCCCTGGTCTGGGCAGCGGGCGACAATTGGCACCCAGGCGTCGTAGGGATCGTCGCGGCACGCCTGAAGGAGGAGACGCGGCGACCGGCGGTCGTCATCGGCTTTGACGGGCAGTTCGGCAAGGGTTCGGGCCGGTCAATCAAGGGCGTCGATCTCGGCTACGCGATACAGCGGCTGCAGGCGGACGGGCTGCTCGTGAAGGGCGGCGGGCACAAGATGGCCGCAGGATTCACGATCGAACGGGACAAGCTCTCCGACGCAATGGACCATCTCGCGGAATACGTGGCCCGTCAGGCTTCGGCCATAGAAGGCGCGAGGGAACTCCGAATAGATTCGGCCCTCATGCCGGCGGCGGCGACCGTCGAACTCGTAGACGAGATCGAGAAGGCAGGACCGTTCGGACAAGGTGCCCGAGCACCGAGATTCGCGTTTCCGGACGCCGCGATCCACCACGCCCGCAAGGTTGGAAACGGCCACCTGAAGCTCACTTTCGGCGACGGGCTTGGAGCGCGGCTTGACGCAATTGCATTCAACGCATTCCCGGGACCCCTGGGGTCCGCGCTCATTGGACAAAAGGGTCGGCGCTTTCATCTGGTCGGTCACATCGAGATCAATCATTGGGGCGGCCGGCAGTCCGTGCAACTCCGGCTGCAAGACGCCGCCAAGGCGCACGCCTGAGATTGTCCCGTCAGTCGAGAGACCCGGGCGGCGAATGGATGAATCGAATCAGGCGGCTTCTCGCGGCACGCGTGCATGCCGACGAGTGGCATGCGCGGACTTTCATTGCGAAGAAGGCCCTTGCCCTCGTGAGAGACATTGCCTAACTAGCGGCGGTGCCGGCCCGTTCGTCTATCGGTTAGGACGCCAGGTTTTCAACCTGGAAAGAGGGGTTCGATTCCCCTACGGGCTACCATTCATTCCAATAATCCCTTGAAAACAAAGGAAAAATGGAACCTTGTATTTTCCTTGCCTCTCTCTATGCCACTTTGAGAGGGCCACAATCGGCCAGGTTGAAATCCAGCGGCGCTTAGGCCCTACGGGCTACCATCGTCCCGTTCAGGCCGCGCATTCGCGCTCCTGTGCCGTTCGTGGGTCGCGGGGGTGCATTCTTCGTTTCCTAGGTCGCGTGGCGGCCAAAGCCGGACCGCGACCTGCGTCGCATGCGGCTTGGCGCACCAATTGTCCCGATTGCACGAATTGACTGGCGGTGGCAGGGCCAAATGCGCGTGTCCATTTCTTCATCGCTCTCCCAGCCAGGCAACATGGTCGTAGCGCAACGATCAATCGCTGACTCGCGGCAGCTCCACCCTTGCCAATTTCGTCAGGCCAGGAAAGCCGCCCTGGGACTCTCGTCCATCTGGCACGTCAAGTGATGCGCCAACCGCAGCGCAAGTCGCCCACGCAAAGAGGCATGTTCGGGACTCTCCCAGAGATTCCGGGTCTCGTCCGGGTCGGCCTGGATGTCATACAGTTCGCCCCAGTCCTCGCCCGCGTAGATCGTGTATCGCCACTCCTTGGTCCTGAGCGTGCGCACCCGCGCGGGGCGTTCAAATCCAAGCTTGGCGGCCCCGTCGTTGAACTCGATCAACAATTCGTCTCGGTGTGGAACCGATCCCCTTGCGCAAGAAAGGAAGCTCTTCCCCTGCACGCCCCGGTAAGGCGTCACTCCGGCCCTGTCGACGATCGTGGGTCCGATGTCGATGCTTGATGCCAGCGCGTCGGACACGCGAGCGGTCCTGTCAGCCGGGTCGGACCAGATCATCGGCGCCTGCGTCAGCGCCCGAAACGGCATCGCCCCCTTCAGAAGGAGCCCGAAGTCTCCGAGGTAGTCGCCGTGATCGGAAGTGAACAGGACGACCGTGTTCTCGTAAAGGTCGCGCTCCTTGAGCGCATTGACGATCCGGCCAACCTGGTCGTCGATCATCGTGATCATTCCTGCCGTCAGCGCCATTGCCTCGCGCAGCTCCTGGTCTCCGGCACGCATCGCCGTCTGCTTCGTGAACTGTCCGCCGCCCTCGCGGAAATTCCGCTCAAGCCACGCCAGCGGAGGTGGCGGGTTCTGATGCGCCTCGTATGGAAGGCGCAGTTCGAACTGGTCCGGCGAGTACATGTCCCAGTACTTCCCGGGCGGATTGAACGGATGATGCGGGTCCGGAAACGAGACGAAGGCCAGAAACGGGGCGTCCGCGCGTGCCGCGTCGCTCAGGTAGTCGATTGCCCGGTCCGCGACCCAAGCCGTCGGATACAGGTCCTCGGGAACCGGGGTGCGGTACGCCTGCGGACAGGAATAGTTGTGCGGCAACTCGTTCGCGTCGTCCCAAAGCGCCCGCCAGTCCGGTGCCTGGTTCCGGAGCCATCGCAGGTAGTGTCCCCGGCAACGGTCTCCGTGCGCCGACGCCAGCTCTACGTGATCGAAGCCGAAATAGGGCGTGGTGACCTTGTGTTCCTCGCCCTCGTAGAGTTGGGGGTCCTCCTGCGAGAGATCTTCCGCCAACGGCTTCCAGGCTTCCTCGACCGGACGTGGCGGCAGGCCTTCCGGGTCCGGCAGGTGCCGTGCCGGTTCGCGAGTAAAGGGCTGCAGGTGGCCCTTGCCAATCAACGCCGTATCGTAACCCGCTGCCGCGAGAACGTCCGCAAAGGTGTTGGCCGTAGTCGGAAGCGTGCATCCGTTGTAGCGAAGCCCGTGCCGCGAAGGCATCCGGCCCGTCATGATCGAGGCACGGTTCGGCATGCAGATCGGGGCCGCCACATGAAAGTCCGTAAACCGGGTGCCACATGACGCGAGGGCGTCGACATTGGGAGTCGAAACGACCGGATGGCCATAGCAGCCTAGCCAGTCGGAACGCTGCTGGTCGGTGATCAGGAACAGGAAATTCGGGCGGCCCGTCATGCCGTGCCCGCAGACCTTCCTCGTGCACCGATTCGATGCCACGCCAGGATCGCGACACCAGCCAGGACAGCCGGACCATGAACCACCGGGTTGCCGGACATGACGAGCACGGCGAGCACGAGGCGCAGGCCCCACTCCCATGTCGCCAAGGAGGTCCGGTCAAACCGTGCCAGCGCGCTGGCAAGCAGGACAAGCGCGAGCAGCACCCGAGCCAGTACCAGGGCCAGTGCCCCCCAGTCCACCGTGCCGTCGTACCCGGGAAGGTAGCTGCCATCGGTCGCGCCAGGATCGAGGAACGCGGCCTCGATCAGCAACAGTTCGGGGTTGAGCGCGAACACGAACGGAATCACGAACATCACGATCCCGATCCTGACGGCCGCAAAGCCGGTCTGCATCGGGTCCTGCTTGGTTATCGACGCCGCGGCAAAAGCCGCCAGTGCAACAGGTGGCGTTATCGCTGACGCCACGGCAAAGTAGAACACGAACATGTGCGCCGTGAACACCGCCATGCCCAGGCCGGACAGGACGGGTCCCATCAGGAGGGCAACGTTCACGTAGGCAGGCACGGCGGGCATGCCCATGCCGAGCAAGACAGCCAGAAACATCGTGGCGACCAACGCCAGGAGCTGGAAGAGAAGCGATCCTCCCGCGCCCAGTCCAAGACTCTTCAGCCATCCGAGCACGTCAAGCGCGATGAAGACCGGCAGTCCGGTGAACTTCAGGCAGAAGTCGATGATCGTCACCGCGAGGAACATGAGATAGAGGGTCGAGATCAGGTATCCTGCATCCGCCAAGGCATCGACCAGCTTGCGAGGCCGCGCCCTCATCTTCGGATCAAGGAACAGCAGGATCATCAGCAACGCAACCGCCCACCAGCCTGCGCTTCCTGCATCGCCAGCCGAGTTCTGAACGATCTTGAGCACCCAGGGCAGCGAACTGACCTGGCATCCGGCCTCCGAGAACACGCGCTCGGCCCCGAGCAGCCAGCCTGCCAGGCCGCAGCCCACCTCGTCCTTGGTCGTGAGAAGCAGGACGAGGATGACAAGGATCGGCCCGAATATCATGCCGAGATTCAGGAGGTCCTGGCGATCAAGCTCCATCTCGGGCGTCAGGCGGCCAAATGCCTTTATCTCCTGCTTGCGCGCCTGAAAGACCACGGCCAGGAACAGGCACACAAAGTAGGCAAGCGCCGGAATCGCGGCCGCAATGATGACCTGGCTGTACGGGACACCGGTCAGGGCGGCCAGCACGAACGCGGCGACACCCATCACCGGCGGCATGATCGAGCCCCCGGAGGAGGCTGCAGCCTCCATGGCGCCGGCAAAGACCTTCGAGAATCCACGCCTGACCATCATCGGGATCGTCAGGACCCCGGTCGAAAGCACGTTCACGATCGGGCCGCCCGAGATCGTTCCGAACATGGCGGAGGAAACGATTGCGGCATGCGCCGGCCCGCCCGCAAGGTTGCGGGTCCAGCGAAACGCAAGCTTGATCAGCGACTGCCCGCCCGCCGACGCCCCGAACAGCGATCCCAGGATCAGGTACGGGAAGATGGTGTTGAGGATGATGTCCATGAAACGGCCCAGGAGGCCGCTCCCGTTGTTGACGAGAATGTCGTGCACCTTCGGGCGGCCGTCGCCCAGCAATCTGGGTTCGCCCGCAAGCTTGGTCATCAGGTACTTGTTGATGTCCTCGGGGCCGTGAAAGTACCAGACCATGACGGTGAGGAACGTGTACGCCGCCACACCGAGTGCCACAAGCACGAGAGGCAAGCCCCAGACCTTGATGTTGTAGCAAAGGAAGACAAGGATCGAGAGGCCCACGATCAGCACGAGCCAGCCGCCGGTGGTCCCGACGCATTGAGGGTCCTCCACCGTCGTGGGCTCCGGCAATCCGTAGAGTTCGGCGAATGCCTTCTCCGCCTTCAGGCTTTCCGCGATCAGGCGTTCCCGCTCACCGGTGATCTGGTCGATCAGGCATATGGCCTCGAACTCGATCAGGAACGTCGTCGAGATCATCAGCGCCGTGACGACCAGCGCGACGTCCATGAAGAGCCCGAACCATCGGCGGTGAGGAGACCTGCCGCACCAGTCCCTCCACATCGAGTGCTTCAATGCCACGATGAGCATCATCAACGCGAATATGGTCGGGAAGAACCATTCGCGCGGGAACTTTCGGGCCGTGATCCAGTCGAGGCCCGTCAGGCTGCGCAGACCGTCGTCCAGTCCGGGAATGCCCGGGGTGGCGTTGAGCAGCCCGGCAATGACGAACACGACGGCCAGCACGTACAGCAACCGCTCGGCAAGGGTCCGCGATGCCCCGTCTGATCCGGCGTTTGCTTCGGCCATTGCGACCCTTCCGTCCTTGCGGGGCATGGTGTCGCCCGCCTCGGTGGCACGAGTGCCGGACCGCCCGGGTTCGGGCGGTCCGGTGAGCTTCTCACTTGGTCACGCCGGACGCAGCGTCACGGCCTGGCGCAGTCCGGCACGGTGAATCCCGCCTCCTCCCAGGCACGCACGGCGCCGGGATGATATTTCAGGGGCATCGCGCCGCACATGCCGGTCGTCGACGTGTTCTCAATCTCGCCCAAGGAAACGTTCGGCAGGAACGGCGTCTTCGACTTGATGGCCTCAAGATTGTCGAGAACGGCCTTCGTCAACTGGTAGGCCGTCTCCTCGTCCATTTCCTTGCGCACGATCTCGCCGCCGACGGTGGCAATGCCTCGAAACACGTCGTCTTCCGAAACCACTGTCACGCCTTCGGCCTGCACGGCCTCGCCGAGGGGGATCTCGAGCCTGCCCGAGCCGGGAGCGCTCATGTACTTTTGGGCCGCTTCGCCCTCGAAGACGTCCTTCGGCATCGACCACATGGTCATCCCCCCGGCAGCCACAGCCTGCGTATGTCGGCCATCGGGGAAACTCGACGGCAGCACGAACGCATCTGCCGAGCCGTCGGTCATGGTCTTGACCGCCTGGTCCCAGTTCACCTGCACCCCGGTATAGTCCTCGCCGTCGACAAGTCCTGTCGCAATCTTGACAATGCCGCGGGCATTGGTCAGCGCAGCGCCCCGGGGCGGACCATTGTAAATCATCTTGCCCTCGAGGTCATCCCAGCCCTTGACGGAAGAGCTGTTGTACGCGGACAGGGTGAACGCCCCCAGCCTGTAAGTGTACAGCACCGCAAGGCGGTCCACGTATTCCGCTCCGGTTTCGGGTCCGAGCTTTGCGTAAGGTCCCGCTCCCCTGGACAGCAGGAACGGCAGAATGAACGGCGTGGCCGTGATGTCCGTCTTGCCTTCCGCCACGTTTTGCACCGAGTTTGTCAGCGTCTGGCCGGTGGCCACCTGAATGTTCGCAATGCCTGCGGCCGAGGCGAACTCGCCAAGCGACAGAACGGTGTTGCCAGGCACGCCGGCCGCGTTCGCCGTTTCCGCCGTCAGGTTCTGCTGTGCGGCGGCAGCGCCCGCAAGCAACCCCGTCGCGGCCAGTGCAGCCGCAATTCTCGTGAACTTCATCTTGTCCTCCCATTCAAAAACTGGCCAATTCCGCATGTGGCCAGTACTGGGGAAGAGAACCTACCCATCCCCACAGATCATGCAAGCGCATATTGGAGCGCCTGGAAATCATGCAGGGACATGACGAAGCAGCACTCATGACGGCCGGCGGAGCGCTTTTCGGCAAGCTGAAGGCGCTTGGCGTCAGGTACGTTTTCTCGAATTCGGGAACGGACTTCCCTCCAATCATCGAGGGACTGATCGAAGCGCGCACCAAGGGCGTCGACCTGCCGCAGGCGGTGACCGTGCCTCACGAGCATGTCGCGGTCGGCATGGCGCACGGATACTACCAGATTTCGGGGCACGCCCAGGCTGTGCTGCTGCACACAAACGTCGGGCTTTCCAACGGGGCGACCGGGGCCATCAACGCCGCCTGCGACCAGGTTCCCATGTTCCTGATGTCGGGGCGGACACCGGTCATGGAAGGCGGTCGATTCGGCGCCCGCACCGTCCCGATCGGCTGGGGTCAGGAGATGCACGACCAGACGGCCCTTGTGCGCGAAGCCTGCAAATGGACCTACGAACTGCGGTTCCCGGACCAGCTGGCGGACGTGCTGGACCGCGGCTGGACCATCGCCAACTCGATGCCCAAAGGGCCGGTCTACCTGAGCCTGCCCCGGGAGGTCCTGTGCGAACCCTGCCCGCTCGACGGGCTCGACGCGGGCTCGAACATGGCACCAGTCTCGGGTGCGCCCGACCGCGCTGCGCTGGCCGCTGCGGCGACACTCCTGGCCAAGGCCGAGCGGCCGCTTGTAATCGCTCAACGGGGGGCGGGATCACGGGACGCCTTCATGGCACTCGCCGGACTGGTCGAGGACTGGGCCTTTCCGCTTTCCCACTACTGGGCCAACCAGATCGCCATTCCCATGACGAGCCCGTGCCACGTCGACTGGTCTCCGGACGCGCTTGTCCGGGACGCAGACGTCATTCTCGTCATCAACGCCCTTGCGCCCTGGTGGCCCGATCGCGCTGCACCGTCACCGACGGCCAAGATCATCCAGCTCGGCCCCGACCCGCTCTTTGCGAGATCGTCTCCCATGCGAACGTTCCGTTCGGATGTCACGCTCGCCGGCGACACGGCAACCACGCTTCTCGAACTCATTGCCGCCACGAACGCAGAGGACAGGAACGAAGTGGACGTCGCCAGGCGCCGCGCCAGGATAGCCGCCCTTGCCGAGAAAAACCGCAATGCTGTCCGGGACGCGGCCCGGTCGGGAAATGGATCGCCCATGTCCAAGGAGTGGGTCAGCCACTGCCTCGGACAGGCGGTCAAGGGCCGCAAGTCAAGCGTCTTCCACGAACTGGGCTGTCCGTTGCCGCCCCTCGAACTGGAACATCATCTCTCCTATTTCCAGGAGCCGCATTCCGGCGGACTCGGCTGGGGCCTGCCTGCTGCCATGGGCGCGCAACTCGCGGACCCGGAACGTCTCGTCTTCGCCACGGTCGGCGACGGCAGCTACATGTTCGCGAATCCGGTCGCGTGCCATCAGGTCTGCGAGGCACTTGGCCTGCCCGTCATCACCCTGGTCCTGAACAACGAGGAATGGGGTGCCGTGCGCAGCTCCGTCACGGGGCTCTACAGGGACGGGCTGGCAGCACGGTCGAACGACGTGCCCCTGACGTCCCTGAGCCCCAGTCCGGACTTTGCGGCGATAGCCGAGGCCAGCCGCGCATATGCCGAAACGGTTGTCGACGGAACGGAACTGCCGGGTGCGCTGGAGCGCGCGATCAACGTCGCCGCCAAGGAGCGACGCCAGGTCCTCCTGAACGTCTCGATCAAGAAATCCGGCCTGCACTGAGCCGGTGAAGCTTGCATTGTCGCAATTCCGTGCACTTTCACGGGCCGCTGCGCATTTCGCCTAGCCCGTAAAAGGCTGCGGCCGTGTCCCCGAAGACCGCCAGCCGCGCCTCGTCTGGCACCAGGCATTCGTACGCCTCCACGATCGCACGATAGTCCGAATACAGGCTGTCCACCGGGAAATTCGACCCGAACATGCACCTCGCCGCCCCGAACTGCTCCAGGCAGACCTCGACGACGGGCCGTACGCTCTCGCGCGTCCAGTCATGCTCGAACATCCCCAGCCCCGAGAGCTTGGCGGAGACCTGCGGAAGCTCGCTCAGTCGCCGGAGTCCGCCGGACCATGCCGCGAGGCCGCCTCTCGTCCGGTCATGCGGCGACCCTGCATGGCAGAGCGCAACCCGCGTCCCGGGTACGTCGGACAACACGTCCGCCATCGCGCCGTAGAGTTCGGGGATCAGTTGCAGGTCAAAGCTCAGCCCCCTCCGCCCGACTTCGCGCAGTCCCTCGACGAAGCGCGGGTCGTCCAGCAGTTCGTTCGTGCCCGTCGCCCTGTCCTCTTCCGGTGCGCGACCCACGATCTGCCGCACGCCGCGCACGGACGGGAGTTCCTGCATCCGGTCGAGTTCCTTCCCGAGGCGCTCCGAGGCGAGATCGGCAAAGACGACCTGCGCCATGGGCCATTCCGGATTTGCATCCGCCACGTCCTGCACCCACGACGCCTCCGCAAACGCGTCCTCGGCGCCCACCTGGATATGGACAGACGCTTCGAACCCGCGTGCTGCGGCACGAAATTCCTCAAGAAGGTAGTTGCGCTGGATGGGCCCCGGATCGCCGAAGAACCGCCTGACGCCCTTGGCCATCAGCCACGGATAGTGCACGGCGGAAAGGTCCCAGAGATGGTGATGCGCGTCAATTCTCATGCTGACTCCTCCGGGAGCGTGTCGATGCCCTGCGTCTTCCAGAAGTGCGGCAGGTCGATGAAGATCCAGTTTTCCGCAAGCAGGTCGCCGTCGCGGCGATAGATGTCGATGACGCGAAATTCGCCCGTTCGACCGGTCGGCGCGCGCCCCATGAAATCGCCGGTCAGGCGTGCGGTGAAGTTTGGCCAACCGAAGAAGCCGCCGTAGCGCCCCTCGGCCAGGCGCGCGACATGGCCGGTTCGCGTCCGGTTGCCGAAGGCGGCACGAAACGGCCCGGCATGCTGCTTCGCGTATCGCTCGATCGTGTAGCTCGCCCCGATTCCCGTAGGCCCCCACCAGAGCATGTCATCGCGCCATGTCCGCTCGAGTTCCTCCACTAACGGCAAACCCAGGTCCCAGTTGCCAAGGTCGGCGATCATGGCGTTGATCAGGCTGAGCGTCCGGACACCTTCGGATGCGGGCTGTGGATCCAGGAGCAGCCCGTCATGGGTCAGCGGCCCAGGCTGCACGAGATGCTGTGCCGTCGCGTCCGGGAACGGATTCTGGCCCGCCTGGGCCATGAGATGCGGAATGTCAAAGTACATCGCGGTCTCCGCGATCCCGTCGCCTTCCACACGATGAAAGGTGCAGTAGCGCAGCATCACGATCTTTCCGGACGGCCGGATGCCAAGCCAGGGCTGGTCGAACAGGCCGAGCAGATGCCCCATCGAGACCACCCAAACGGACCTGAACCCGTCGACTTCGTTCTGGCCGGCAAAGAAGATGTCCTCGCGCCGCTGAAGTCCGGAGAGCGATCGCTTCAGTGGCTGCCAGAACCGGTCGGACACGTCCCGGACATCGTCCAGGACGCCGAACGGATGATACCCTCGCCACAGGAAACCGGCGGTCGAGAACGCCTGGACAACCGCAGTGATTCCCTCGCCTTCCGCCCTGTCCAGGGCGGCATGAAACGACCGAACCACGTCTTTCTGCCTCTGAAAGCCGTCCATGTCCCCTGCCTGCACGATCCTTGTCCGCAACCGCCTGCAACAAAGACCTTGCTTGCAATCGCCGCGCGAGTCTACAGTGCTTGCAAGCGTATGCAAACGCGAGGCTTGGGGGGGAGGTTTCATTGGCCGAGATTCAATTGAATGGCGTCTCGAAGCGCTGGGGGTCGTTTGTCGGCGTCGACAATTTCAACCTGACCATTCCGGATCGCGAGTTTCTGGTGCTCCTTGGCCCTTCTGGCTGCGGCAAGACGACAACGATGCGGATGATCGCGGGACTGGAGGACCCGACCGAGGGGGACATCCTGATCGACGGCAGGATCGTCAACGATCTCGAGCCCAAGGACCGGGACGTGGCCATGGTGTTCCAGAGCTACGCCCTCTACCCGAACATGAACGTGTACGAGAACATCCGGTTCCCGCTCAAGGTCAGGGGAACGGATCCTGGCGGCCACGAGGAAAAGGTCATGCGTGCCTGCGCGATGGTGGAGCTTGACGAGTTCCTGCATCGCAAGCCGGCGGAACTCTCCGGCGGCCAGCGCCAGCGCGTGGCGCTGGCCCGCGCCATCGTGCGCGAACCCAACGTGTTCCTGATGGACGAGCCGCTGTCGAACCTCGACGCCAAGCTCAGGGTGTCGACCCGCGCCCAGATCAAGAATCTCAGCCACGAGCTTGCGGTGACCACGATCTACGTGACCCATGACCAGATCGAGGCAATGACGCTTGCCGACCGCGTGGTGGTGATGGAGCGCGGCGTGGTCCAGCAGGTCGGCTCGCCGACCGAAATCTATGACAATCCTGCAAACACCTTCGTGGCCGGCTTCATCGGCAACCCCGCCATGAACCTGATCGACGGCACGGTCGAGGATGGCGTCTTCCGCACCGAACGCACCGAGATCGGAGGTCTCGACGCGCCCAACGGCGAAGTGACGCTCGGCTTCCGCGCCGAGGACGCCGAAGTCTCGACGGAGGGCGGGCAGGTCACCGCGCCCATCTACACGCTTGAACTCCTGGGAGACGCGGCAATGGCCAGCCTTCGCATCGGCGGCACGCTCGTCAGCGCAAGGACCGACAAGGCGTTCCGGGCCGAGATCGGGGACATCGTCTCGATCCGGATTGAGAGTTCGCATTGTCACCTGTTTGACAGCGAGACGGGAGCGCGCATCGGGGGCTGATCCGGACGCATTCGGGGCGCGACGGCCCGGAGGGTCCGGGAGAGGATGCGTCGTTGCGATGCGCATCCTCCAGACGAAACTCGGAGACAGGCCGCGAAGGGCACCAGTTCCCAAGATGCCGGAAAGGCGACAACATGACGATTGACTACCTGAAACGTTCCAAGCCAGAAGCCGAAAAGGCCGAAGACGACGCGAAAGTGCGTGCCAGCGTCGAGGCCGCGCTTGCCGACATCGAGGCTCGGGGCGACGACGCTGTCCGCGAAATGTCCGCCAGGTTCGACGGCTACGAACCCGCCAGCTTCCGTCTGTCCGCTTCCGAAATCGAGGCCGCCATGCAAAAGGTGGGCGCACGCGACATGGAGGACATCAAGTTCGCGCAGACTCAGATCCGGCGCTTCGCCGAAGCGCAACGGGCGTCGATGACGGACATCGAGGTCGAGACGCTTCCGGGGGTGGTGCTCGGGCACAGGAACATTCCCGTCCAGTCAGTTGGTTGCTACGTGCCGGGCGGCAAGTTCCCGATGGTCGCGAGCGCGCACATGTCGGTCCTGACCGCGTCCGTTGCCGGCGTGCCGCGCATCATCGCCTCTGCGCCACCCGTCGACGGCGCGCCGCATCCGGCGATCGTCACCGCAATGAAACTGGGCGGCGCGCACGACATTTACGTCATGGGCGGAATCCAGGCCGTGGGCGCCATGGCTCTCGGCACGGAATCCATAGATCCCGTCCACATGCTTGTCGGGCCCGGCAACGCGTTCGTGGCCGAGGCCAAGCGCCAGCTCTACGGTCGCGTCGGCATCGATCTCTTCGCCGGTCCGACCGAAACAATGGTCATCGCCGACGAAACGGTGGACGCCGAACTCTGCGCCACCGACCTGCTCGGCCAGGCCGAGCACGGCTACAACTCGCCGGCCTGCCTCGTCACGAACTCTCGAAAGCTCGCGACGGAAACCATGGACGAAGTCGATCGCCTGCTCCGAATCCTGCCGACGTCCGAGACCGCCAGCGCATCCTGGCAGGACTACGGCGACGTCATTCTTTGCGATTCTCATGACGAGATGCTGGCGGTCGCCAACGACCTGGCCTACGAGCACGTCCAGGTCATGACGGACCGCGATGACTGGTTCCTGGAGAACATGCATTCGTACGGAGCTCTCTTTCTCGGCCCGCGCACCAATGTCGCCAATGGCGACAAGGTCATTGGAACCAACCATACGCTGCCCACGAAAAGGGCGGGACGCTATACCGGCGGTCTCTGGGTGGGCAAGTTCCTCAAGACTCACTCCTACCAGAAGGTCACGTCCGACGAGGCCGCCGCGATGATCGGCGAATACGGTTCGCGCCTCTGCATGCTGGAGGGGTTCGTCGGACATGCGGAACAGTGCAACATTCGCGTGCGACGCCACGGCGGGCGCAACGTGCCCTATGGCGCGGCCGCCGGGTAGTGGCTGCACCCTCGGACACCAGGGCCGGCATTGCCGGCTACCGCGCGGCCAGCGCGACTTTCGCGCCGGGCGCGGTCAAGGCTGCGCTGGCCGCGACCTTCGACACCGAGGCAACTCTGCGTCTTTGTCACCCGTTCGGCGACCAGGTCGGGCCGGACGCCCTCTTTGCCACCTGCCTCGGGCCCTTGCACCATGCCATGCCCGATCTTGAGCGCCGCGACATGATCCTGGTTGCCGGGACCACCCCGGAAGGCCAGGACTGGATCGGCGCCATGGGCAACTACATGGGCACGTTCACGAGTTCCTTCCTGGGCATTCCGCCGACCGGCCACCTCGCCCACATGCGTTACCACGAGCATTTCCGGCTTGAGGGCGGACGCGTCACCGAAGTGCAGATGATCTGGGACATCCCGGAACTCATGATGCAGGCCGGCGCATGGCCCATGGCTCCGCAGCTCGGAAAGTTCCTCTGCACGCCCGCGCCGATGTCAGGCGACGGCCTGACCGCTGCAGGTTCCGGCGATGCAGCGCTCAAGATCGTGACGGACATGCTCGCCGACCTTTGCCGCCATCCGGCGGAAGGCGGCCCGGACGTCATGAATCTCGCGACGCACTGGCATCCGCGCGTCAACTGGTACGGGCCGGCCGGCATCGGCACGACGCGCGGCCTGGCCGGATTCCGGCATTGGCACCAGATCCCGTTCCTTCGCGCCATGCCCGACCGGAAGCTCGACGCCATGGGCGACCTGATGTCCCACTGGCTGGCCGAGGGCGACTATGTCTGCGAAACCGGCTGGCCCAACATGCGGGTCACGATCACGGGCGACGGATGGATGGGCATTGCGCCCGCAGGCCAGAACGTGTTTCTCCGCTCCCTGGACTTCTGGCGCGTCGAAGACGGCCTCATCCGCGAAAACTGGGTCCTCGTGGATCTCCTCGACCTTTACGACCAGATCGGCGTCAAGGTCCTCGATCGAATGGCGGAGTTCAACAAGGCGCGCAATGCGGGACCGATCGCGCTGAGCGACGGATTGGCTGAATGACCGGCAAGGTGACATCTTCGGAAGTGGCCGCCCGCGCCGGCGTCAGCCAGTCTGCCGTCAGCAGGGTGTTCACGCCCGGCGCGTCCGCATCCGCGAAAACGGCGAAGAAGGTCCGGGAGGCGGCACGGGAACTCGGCTACCGCCCGAACACGCTCGCGCGCGCGATGGTGTCCGGAAAGAGCCGCATCATCGGTCTCGTGGTCGCCTACCTGGAGAACCAGTTCTACCCGGTGGCCCTCGAACTGCTCTCGAACGCGCTGCAGGCCCGCGGCTACCATCTGCTCGTCTTCACGGCCCCGAACACGGCCGAGAGCGTGGACGGAGTCATCCAGGATCTCATGGACTACCAGGCGGACGGGATCATCGCGGCGTCGGTGTCCATGAGCTCGGATCTTGCGGGGCGGGCGCGTCAGGCCGGGATTCCGGTGGTCCTCTTCAACCGCGCCCAGAAGGGCGAGGGCCTCGTGAACGTCACTTCGGCCAATGTCGACGGCGGCCGCGAGATCACGGAGTTCCTGATCAGGGGTCGGCACGAGCGGATCGCGCACATCGCGGGCTGGCAAGGCAGCTCGACCGGCCGGGATCGCCGCGAGGGATTCATGAAGGCGATGGAGGCGGCCGGGCTGGAACCGTTCGCGCTCGTCGACGGCATGTACAAGCGTCCTGTGGCGATGGAATGCGCTCGCCAGCTCGTCGCAGGCCGCGTCCGTCCGGACGCGATCTTCGTCGGCAACGACCACATGGCGTTCGGCGTGCTCGACGCGCTTCGTCATGCCGGCCTCGAGCCGGGCGAGGACATATCCGTCGTGGGCTACGACGACGTGCCGCTTGCAGCCTGGGACGCCTATGCGCTGACCACCTTTCGCCAACCCGTCAATCGCATGGTCGAGGCAACCGTGAACATCCTCATCGACCAGATCGAGGCCGACATGGCCGAACAGGAATCCGTGCAATTCAAGGGCGAACTCATCCTCAGGAAGTCGGCCCGCATTCCAGAAGGATTTGCCAATGAAGGGCTTTGACACGCGTTTCACCGACTTCCCGGACTACATCATCGGAATCACCAAGGAGATTTGGGAAGACCGTGGCATCGCCACGCTGCACGAGTACTACGCGGAAGACATCGTCGTCCGCAGCCCGGCATCCGTTGTCATCGGAAACAGGGGCGTGATCGCGGCCACGATGGCGACCCTGGCCGAGTTCCCCGACCGGCAGCTTCTCGGGGAAGACGTCATATGGTCCGGGACGCCTGAGGAGGGGATGCTCAGTTCGCACCGCATCCTCTCCACCGCGACGCATGCGGGCGACGGCGTCTACGGCGCAGCCACCGGCACCAGGCTCACCTACCGGATCATCGGCGACTGCCACGCAATGAACAACCAGATCAACGACGAATGGCTGATCCGTGACCAGACGGCGATCGTCAGGCAGCTTGGATGGGAACCCAAGGACTATGCGCGGGACCTGATCGCCCGCGAGGGCGGGCCGGAAACCTGCGTCCGGCCGCTTTCCCCGGCGACCGACGTGGAAGGTCCGTACTCCGGCCGCGGCAACGACAACGAGTGGGGCGAGCGTCTTGGGGACATCCTGACCCGCATGATGAATGCCGACATGACCGCGATACCCCGGGAGTATGATCGTGCGGCGCAGCTGGAGCATCCAGGTTTCGTGACCGGCCACGGGCACGGAGATGCCGACCGATTCTGGATGGGCCTGCGCGCGGCCTTCCCGTCTGCCGAATTCTGCATCCATCACCAGATCGGTCGCGACGATCCGATGATGCCCCCAAGGGCCGCCGTCCGATGGAGCCTGACCGGAAAGCATGACGGCTGGGGCGCCTATGGAACTCCGACGGGCGCGGATGTGCACGTGATGGGCATTACCCACGCCGAATTCGGAACTCCAGGCAAGGCCCCGCCCGCCCTCCGAAGGGAATGGACCTTGCTCGACGAAACCGCGATCTGGAAGCAGATCCATCTAAGCACCGGGTGAAGCATGCAAAGCACGTCGGCAACGATCAACGTCACTCGCGAGTTTCCGCATCCCGCGGAATCGGTCTTCGCACACTGGATCAGTCCCGCGACACGCCTGCGATGGGAAGCCGGGCCGGACACCGGCATGACCTATGACGCATTCGACACCCGCGAAGGAGGCGTCGAAACGGTTCGGATCGTCCAGGACGGCAAGGAAGTCGGCCACATGTTCCAGAACACGCATCGACTGGTCGAGGGCCAATTGATGGCCTACAGCCTGACAGGGGTCTTCGGGGGCGTCCTGACGACGCTCATGCAGATCGTGATCGAGTTTCAGCCGACCGACGACGGCTGCAGGCTTGAGGTGACCGCGCAGGTCATCGACCTGACGGGCGGTGACGTTCAATCGCAGCATGAGGCAGGCTGGACCTGGATTCTCGACCGGTTCGAGTCTGACATTGCGGAGCACGGGCTGATCGCGGGATGAGGGCGATGCTGACATGTCCGGCGCTGCCGCATGCCAGCCTCGGTTCGATTCCAGTGACGGAGTCGGCCTTCAGAGGTCCTGTTCCTGCACGAATTCCGGGCGGGGAGCGGGCGACGTGTCTTGGAAGCACGCGCCTTGGCGGGATTCACGTTCATCTCTCAAGCGCGCAGTCGTGCTCCGGACACCATCGCCCGGGTCCGGCGCGAGATCTGCGCCCATCATTGCATAAGGAGGGACACCAATGACCGACCTTAGTGACCGAATCGTCCGCTACGGCGAGCTCAAGCCCTGCAAGACGGCATTCATCGACGCCCATACCCCGGGCTCGGACCAAAAGGAGAATTTCACGATCATCGGCGGCGGCGTGTCGGAAAGCCCGGACCAGCACGTCCACATCAATTTGCCACATGGATTCAACATCGGGGCGGCGGGCCAGGCGCCCAAGTGCAGGAACTCGCTTCACGTGCACCGCACCGCCGAAGTCTTCTTCGTCCTCTCCAGCCGCTGGAGGTTCTTCTGGGGCCGCTGGGGCACGGCCGGCGAGGTCGTGCTGGACGAAGGCGACATCATCGACATCCCCACCGGCATCTTCCGGGGCTTCGAGAACGTCGGCACCGAATACGGAATGATCAAGGCGATTCTCGGAGGCGACGACGCGGGCGGCGGCGTCGTCTGGGCGCCCCAGGTGATCGAGGACGCGGCTGATCACGGGCTGGTGCTTGCCGAGACCGGCAAGCTCTACGACACGAAGAAGGGCGAGCGATTGCCAGACGGCGTCGGACCGATGCGCAAGCTTTCCGAGGACGAAGCCAACAGCCATCCGGAACCGACGACCCGGGAAGTCGTTGGCGGATACGTCCGCCGCTACCGGGACATGGTCGCGCTCGCGGACAAGGCGCCCTGCAAGGTCATAGGCGAATCGGCCATCATCCGCGACAGGCCCGGCTTCGAGGTCGACCTGGTCACGCGAGCATCCGCAAGCGGCGCCATGCACGGTCACGAACACCCGTCAGTGCTGATGCCGGTCAAGGGCCATTGGCGCGTTGCATGGAAGGGCGGCGAAACGGTCCTGGCACCGGGCGACACCATGAGCGTTCCGGAAGGGCTTGACCACTCCGCCGTGCCGTCCATGTCCGGCGAGGCCGCGCTCTATCACGTCGTCGGGACGGACGATCCCGCGGGTGCCACATGGACCGGCTGACGCAAGACGGCACCCTGCACCCGCGACATGTCCTGACTTTGGGCGGCCTTGACGGGACCGGCCGCCGGAGCGCCGGAACCCTGGGGATTCCAGAAGCAATCACGAAAGCGAAACGAACATGACCCGCATCCTGACCACGCACGTGGGCTCCCTTCCCCGGACCCAGAAGGTCGTCGATTTCATCTTCGCACGCGAACGGAACGAATCGTACTCGCAGGGCGACTTCGATGCGGCCATGGCCGAGGCGGTCATGGAAACCGTGAAGAAGCAGGTTGATGCCGGCGTCGACATCGTCTCCGACGGAGAGACCTCGAAGATCAGCTATGCCACCTATGTCAAGGACCGCTACACCGGGTTTGACGGCGACAGCCCCAGGAACGCGCCCGAAGACCTGAAACGGTTTCCCGGCTTTCTGAAGCGCTTGGCGGACGACGGCGGCACACCGCAATATGCAAGACCCCTCTGCGTCGGAGAGGTCAGGTCCAAGGGCCAAGGGGAGTTGCAGAAGGACATCGCGAACCTGAAGGCCGCCATGGAAGCCCACGGGGCCAGGCGCGGCTTCATGAACGCGGCGTCGCCCGGCGTGATCTCCCTCTTCCTGCAGAATGAGTTCTATCCGAGCCGCGAGGCCTATCTGGCCGCGCTGGCCGACGCGATGAAGGAAGAGTACGAAACGATCGTTGCCGCCGGGCTTGACCTGCAGCTCGATTGCCCGGACCTGGCGTTGTCGCGGCACATGCTCTTCACCGACCTCTCGGACGAGGAGTTCGTGAAGGTTGCGGGAATGCACGTGGAGGCGCTGAACGGCGCGCTGAGGGACATTCCAGAAGACCGGATCAGGGTCCACATCTGCTGGGGCAACTACGAAGGCCCGCATGTCTGCGACATTCCGATGGCATCGATGTTCGACACGCTCATGTCGGCCCGGGCGCGCCATGTGCTGTTCGAGACCTCCAATCCGCGCCACGGCCACGAGTGGACAGTGTTCAGGGACCGCAAGGCCGACATTCCCGACGACAAGCTGCTGGTGCCGGGCGTTGTCGACACGACAACCAACTTCGTCGAGCACCCTGATCTCGTCGCGCAACGCATCGAGCGTTTCGTGGACATCGTCGGGGCCGAGCGGGTCATCGCTGGAAGCGATTGCGGGTTTGGCACCTTTGCCGGGTTCGGCGCGGTCGACCCGGACATCGCGTACGCGAAGCTGGCCGCGCTGTCGGAGGGCGCCGCGAAGGTCGGGCAGGAGTAGGAAGTGATGGACGACACGCTTCATGCACTCCTTCGCTCGGTTGACACGCCGACGGTCTGCAACGCCATAGAGGTCGCGGAAGGGAAACGCGGCTTCGACCGGTTCACGCGTGGAACCGTGCTGTGCAGCGATCCGGATGCCGGCGCTGTCGTCGGCTTCGCGCGGACCGCGAAGATCGCGGGCGCCTCGCCGCCCGAAGAAGCGCCCGAGACCGTCAGGGCAATTCGCATGGACTACTACCGCCACATGGCAAGCGGGGCCCGCCCCGCACTTGCAGCCATCGAAGACCTTGATGGCAAGGAGGCCGTCGGAGCCTACTGGGGTGAAGTGAATGCGACCGTGCACAAGGGATTCGGTCTGAGCGGCGCCCTGACAAACGGGGTCATGCGCGATCTTGGCGATCTTCCGGAGGGCTTTCCGGTGATCGCGGGATCCGTCGGACCCAGCCACGGATTCGTGCATGTGAGTGATGTCGGTACGCCGGTCACGGTCTTCGGGCTGACCATCTCCGACGGCGACCTCGTCCATGCAGACCGCCATGGCGCGGTTGTCATCCCCAAAGACTGCGTCGAGGGGCTCGCGGAGGCGATCGGCAAGATGCAGGAGACCGAACAGATCGTCCTGTCTGCGGCCCGCGCACGCGGCTTCGACTTCCAGGCATTCGAGGAGGCCTGGGCGGCATTCGAAAGAGCCCGCGTCTAGCCCAATCGCGACCCTCCTGACGTTGATCGACTGGATGCTCGCATCACTGGATTGCCTCAATGACCCCAACGTGTCGGCGCCGACAGGCCTGCAAGTGCAGCGGGCGCTTGCGGCGCGTGGTGTTCCGCTTCGAGGACGGCGAGGATTGCCACATCAGCCGGAACGCCGCGTTTGCGCAGGCGGCACTGCTTCTGCCTGAACCGTTAGTGGGCAAGGTCGAGCATCGAGCGCACGGTCTTCGTCCTGACCGAAATGGGCAAACTTGCAGCGAAACCAGTTGCCTGTCTCAAGAGGCGTCATCCGGCGGTTCCAAGGATCTCGGCGTCGGCACGAACCGGGGCCTTTCAAGCGCGGCCAGGGCTTCGGAAACGGAACCGCGCATGCCCACCAGATGGTTGAATTGTGCATCGCATCCGGCCACCGGCGCTGGGTAGCTGCGGATCTCCGTCTCGATCAACTGCCGCGCGGCCTCGAGCCTTTCGGTCGCGGTGGCCAGGCACTCCTGGTAGGTCATGGCTGCCCCCTGGTCTTTGGCATGTGCATCGTCGTCCGATCAGGAATCCCGGTCAAGGCCGCTCCAGACCTTGCCTGGCACGAAGACATGGCCTTCTGCCAGCTTGCGTGCCGTACGGACAAGCCCGGCCCAGTTCAGTTCGAACTGATCGCCTTCCCGCGAATAGTCGATCACGACTTCGAGCTGGCCCATAGGATGCTCGAGGGCAAGGCGCGCCGGAGCGGAAGGCAATGCCTTGAGGAGCCCCTCCCCCACGGTGCCGGGGCACAAAAGGCAGGCCGCCATGCATTGCGACCCAGTCACGGCAAGGCTGGGGTGAGTGGTCCAAGGCATGAAGTACCGGGTTGTTGCGGAGCCTCCGTTCCGGGCGGAAGCCAGGAGGCCGAACTTGGGCGTGACGGACTTCGAAGCGTCCCCCATCCCCATCCGTACCGCGGCCTCCAGCCGGATCGCTTCCATGCGATCGAAGAAATCGCGGTTCTCGTCCAGTTCAGCCGCGCTTTCCTGACCCGTCAGGCCGAACGCCTCGGCGCGGGCGATGACCATGGGCATGGCCACGTCCATGCAAGTCACGTCGACGCCATCGATCCGGTCGCTCCGCGAGCGCGTTGGAAACATCGATCCCGTGGCGCCGCCGACCGTGTCCATGAACTGCAGTTCGACCGGGGACGCCGTGCCGGGAACGCCGTCAATCGCCGCATCTCCGTCATACAGGACCGAACCGTCATTCATGCGCACCTTAGCGAGGACGCGCGCGCCCGTGTTGACTGCCCGGATTCTCACGTCTGCAACGTCGCCGGCCGCAGTTGTCAGGCCCATCTCGATTGCAGCGGGCCCCACGCCAACCAGGATATTGCCGCAAGTCGGCTTGAAGTCGACCAACCGGTCCTCGACGACGACTTGCGCGAAAAAGTAGTCGACGTCCGCCCATTCGTCCTCCGAAGACGACAGCATCGCCACCTTAGTCGTCACCGCGGTGCCACCGCCAATCCCGTCGATGTTGATCGGATGCCCGGAACCCACCATCGCAACCAGCACAGCCGCAAGCCGATCAATGTCCTCGGGCAACTGATCACGCCTGAGATACGGTCCACGCGAGGTTCCTCCGCGCATGAACAGGAATGGAATGCCGGTCTGGACCATTTTCCGCCACTTGCCTTGTCCGCCGCAATTTGCACGCTGTGGAGCCGCTTGCCAAGGGAGCCATGCGTCGATCCTTGGGTCAAAGGCCCAGTTCCGAGTGCCGAGCCCTTGCAGGCGGCGGCACACTCGGCGTGCGTGCCTGGGCATTGCAGACGCGGTATCCGCCGACCTCCACCAAGCTGTCCGCAATGTCACATGGAGCTAGAAGGTGATTCATCTTTGTGCATTATGGTACACAAGGAACTCGTGCAGAATCCCGGCAGTTGCAATTTGTCACAAGGGAAGACGTTGGGTCCGAGTTGGAACGCAACAGCAGAAAAGTCATCAAGATGCTCAAGAAGGACGGCTGGCGGGAAGTGGCTGCCAAGGGCGACCACGTCCAGATCCAGCATCCGGCAATGCCAGGCCGCGTGACTGTTCCGCACCCAAGCAAGGACATCAAGACCGGGACGGTCATGTCCTTTTGCAGACAGGCGGGATGGAGACAGGGTGGTCTTCGGGCATGTTGCGTCAGGAAGAAGGAAGCAGAACAGGCGAAAGGACCATCAAGTGCATTACGTGGCGTTTGTTCATACTGATGATGCACCAGGTTTCGGCGTGAGCTTCCCGGACTTTCCCGGCTGCGTATCTCAAGGCGACTCGCTCGACGAATCGCTGCGCATGGCGCGCGAGGCTCTCGCGTCTCATGTCGAGGGCATGTTGGCCGACGGTCAGGCCGTTCGCGAACCAAGCGATGTTCAGCAAGTCGTGTCCGACCAGGATCTCGCCGAGTGGCGGGAAGGCGCAACGCTGGCCTATGTGCCCCTGATCCTCGATCTGGGTTCCCCAAAGCGGGTCAATGTATCGATCGCCCCAGGACTGCTGAAGGCCATCGACGACGCCGCAAGGGCGCGCGGGATGAACCGTTCCGCGTTTCTCGCGAGCGCCGCACGAAAGGAAGTCGCGGGCAGCTGGTAGGAGAGCCACCATCGTTGGCCACTCCCGGAGGCCCGGACACCATCAGGTCAGGGGCCAAGGCAGGTCCACGAATGATTGCAGCAGTCCGGGCGGAAAGTCCCGGTTCAGCAGCCACGCCATGGAACACATGAAGACGATCCCCGCGCCCGTGTAGGCTGCCGCGTAGCCCGCCGGCCGACCGGCGCGATGGTAGATGAACGCGAACAGGAAGAGGGCCAGCGCAATGATGAAGCCCAGGAGCGCTGTCAGGATCAGGAGACCCGCGAACCAGGCCAGCGTTGGCCAGAGGCCATGGACGTCTTCCCGGTCTCCGCCTGCATCCCGATCCGCGAACAATGCATGGGACTCGGGGCGGACGATCATCTGAACAAGCAGAATCAGGGCGCCTGCAATTGCCACGCCGGAAACGAAACGCGGGAAGACACGGTCGGCCGCGGCGTAGTCCGGTATCAGCGACGCATCGACAAACGAGACAACCAGATATGCCAGCACCGCCAGCAGGAAGATCATCGGCGCCATCTTCCGCCCGGACTTGACGGCCCCCTCGGCCATGATCGTCTTTGCCTGCCTCAATCCGACAACGACCGAGATCAGCGTAATGATGATGAGCACGATGACGATCGGCGAGAAGATGTAGTCGATGCCCTCGACGAATCCCTTCCGGAACCTGGACTGCGCGATCTGAACGGCCTGGTTGGCATAGGTCTCGGCGGGATTGGAGAGGACGAACCCGATCAGGAATGCCGGGCGCGACCAGTCAAAGCGGCGCATCATGATGCCCAGGAAACCGATCACGAAGAGCGCCACGAGGTCCATCAGGTCCTGGCCCGACTGGAAGGCCGCGAAGGCGATGATCATGAACAGGAACGGGGCCAGAAGGCTGAAGGGGATCGTCGTCAGCCGCGCGATTCCGCCAGAGGCGCCGATGCAGATCAGCGTCCCGACGACGTTGGCCAGCGCCAGAAGCCAGACGATCGCGTAGGTGATGTCGAGATTGTTCTTCAGCATCGAGGGGCCGACCTCGATGTTTCCGGATCCCAGCAGCGCGATCGCGCCGATGAAGATCGCCATCGAACCGGAACCCGGAATCCCGAAGAGAAGCGTCGGAACCAGTCCGCCGCCTTCCTTCGCGTTGTTCGAGCTTTCGGGACCGATCACGCCCCGCACCTCGCCGCTCCCGAACCTCGACTTGTCCTTCGTGGTCTGGACGGTGTGACCGTAGGCGATCCAGTCGACGACCGAACCGCCGAGCCCGGGGATGACTCCAACGACGACGCCGATGATCGAGCAGCGAACGCTGAGCCAGGCGTTTGCGAGCCAGTCGCGGACGCCGCGCATCCAGCCGCCGCCGAGCACCGAGCGTTCCGAGATGGCCCGGTCCTGGCGCAGCAGGGCGACGATCTCCGGGATTGCGAAGATCCCGAGACCGACGATCACGAGCTTCAACCCGTCGACCAGGTAGGGCAGGTCGTAGCTGGCCATTCGGAGCTCGCCGGACGAGTCTCCTTCGCCGATCGTGCCGACCATCATGCCAAGGCCGGCGGCCACGATTCCCTTCAGGGCCACGCGACCGGCGAGAATGCCAACCATGGAAAGGCCGAACACCGTGATCATCAGGAGTTCGGGCGTCCGAAACTCGAGCACGATCGGTCGCGCGACAAGGATGAAGAGCGTCAGGAACGCCGCGCCGACCAGGCCGCCGAAAAGCGATGATGCAAAGGCCGCAGAAAGGGCGCGGGCCGCCTCCCCTTTCTTCGCCATCGGGAAACCGTCAAGGACGGTCGCCTGCGAGGCCGACGAGCCTGGAATTCCCATCAGGACGGATGCGAACGTGTCGGACGTCGGCACCACGGCAACCATGCCGATCATCAGCGCGAGACCCAGGACCGGGTCCATTCCGAACATGAAAGGCAGGAGGAGCGAAAGCCCGGCGATCCCGCCCAGACCTGGAAAGACGCCGACGCAAAGCCCCATCACGACGCCAAGCACGAGGTAGCCAAGGACGACCGGCTGCAGGATCAGCCCGGCGGCACTGCCCAGGGCAGGAAGCGCGACTGACAGAATGTCCATGTGCCAGACTTTCGGTCCTGTTGCTCCACGAATTCAGGAATTCGCCCCGGCCGGCGGCGCCGGCCGAGGTGCATGGCCGAAGCCTCTAGAGCGAGACGCCGTACCGCTCCAGCAGCCAGTCCACGACGAATTCCTTCGCCGAATCCGGCACCTGGGTCGCGCTCGCAAGCGCACCGGTTGCCTCGTCACCGGTCATCTGCGGATAGACGCCAAGGCGGCCCATCGAGATCTCGGCAAAGTCAGAGCGGGCCTTTACGGCTTCGAACGCCTCCATATATGTGGCGATCGCGGCATCGGGCGCCCCTGCCGGCAGGAAGACCATCTTCTGTGCCGGGAAGCCCGCCACGAAGAACGCCTTCCACGCATCCCACTTTTCGCCGCTGGTCTCGCAGCCAGGCGTCGCTTCGCACACTTCCTTGAAGGTCGGCATGTCAGGGAAAGTGGGATCGCGCACAATGTTGCCGCTTGCATCGAGAGCGCCCCAGCTCATCATCGGAACGGCCGTGCCTGCCTCGACCAGCGGGGTCACGCCCTTCAGATAGGACGACGAGGTCTGGTAGTCGATGTTTGCTTCGCCACGCTCGAACATGAGCCTGCCGTCGCCGCGTCCCTTGATGCCGAACACGGGCTCCACGCTGAGGCCGAGCATCTCCCACGCCAGAAGCGGCACAAGATCAAGCCGGGTCGCACCCTGGCTGCCGTAGATGAAGTCGGTGCCCTTGAGGCCGCTGGCGTCAAGCCCGTTCATCATGCCGGCCAGGTCCGGCGGCAGGTAGGCGACGCCGCCCGTGCCGGAAGCCAGGACCACGTTCCAGTCATTGTACTCGTAGCGCACCCGGGGGTCGCCAAGAAGATAGGGGAACTGCGTCGAACCCGAGGACCCGAAGATCAGCGTGCCGTCCTCGTAGGACTGTCCCTGAAACCAGTTCGCACCCTTCGTCGAGCCCGCACCCGGCATGAACTTGACCACCACCGTGGGATTGCCGGGAAGCGCCTCGCTCAAGAGCGGCGCATAGAAGTTGGCCCATTTGGCCGACCCGCCGGTTTCCGAGAACGGGATGACCCATTCCACCGTCTTGCCTTTCAGGTCGATGCCCTGGCTGGCGGCCATGGCCACCATGGCAAGGGTCGCAGATACGGCCGTAACGAGGCCAAGCGCCGCGCGGCGCAAAACAGTCTTGAGGTCCATTGTGTCTTTCTCCCTGTTGAACTGGCGCATGTGCACCTAGTCGCAAACGACAGATATGCCGTATGGCCTGATGACCGCAAGGCAGGAAATCGGGGCCTGCGGTTGATCGGGACCCGGGCCTCAGAACGCGACCTTGTCGCCCCCCTTGAGCCCCAGCCTCTCGCGCGCCTCGTCAGGCGACGCGACTTCAAGGCCCAGCGCTTCGACAATCGTGCGGACCTTCTCGACCTGCTGGGCATTCGAGACCGCGAGTTCGCCCTTGCCGATGTAGAGGCTGTCCTCGAGGCCCACGCGTAGATTTCCGCCAAGCAGGGCCGCCTGAGTGGCCATGTTCATCTGCTGCCGTCCGGCCCCGAGGACCGACCATTCGTAGTTTTCCGGCCCGAAGAGCTTGTCGGCCATCCGGTTCAGGTGCTGCAGGTTCTCCAGCTCCGCCCCCGCACCGCCGAGAATTCCAAGCACGAACTGGATGAAGAAGGGCGGCTTGATCATTCCCTGGTCGACAAACCACTTGACGTTGTAGAGATGGCCAAGGTCGTAGCACTCGAACTCGAACTTCGTCCCGTGCTTCTCCCCAAGCTCCTTTAGCGCGTATTCGATGGTGGCGAACGTGTTGGGAAAGATGAAGTCCCGCGTCATGGACAGGAATTCCGGCTCCCAGTCGAACTTCCACTCCTTGTACCTCTCCAGCATCGGGAAGATGCCGAAGTTCATCGACCCCATGTTGAGCGAGGCCATTTCCGGGCTTGCGGAATTGGCGGCAGCGAGACGTTCGTCCATCGTCATGCCAAGCCCGCCACCGGTCGAGATGTTGATGACGGCTTCGCTCGACTGCTTGATGACCGGCAGGAACTGCCGAAACGTCTCCGGTCGCGGATCGGGCTTGCCGGTCACGGGGTCACGTGCGTGGAGATGGATGATCGATGCCCCGGCCTCCGCCGCATCGATGCTCGCGCGCGCGATTTCGGCGGGCGTGACAGGCAGGTATTCGGACATGGTAGGTGTGTGGATGCCGCCAGTCGGCGCGCAGGTAATGATCACTGGTCTGGACATGTCGCCATTCCCCTTGCCGGAGGTGTCGTTTGCTTGCGAGGCAAAATCTGAGCCGAACCGCCCAGGAGTGCCGCGGCTCCGCCATCGCGAATGTATCGCAGAGAATTCGAGGCTCGTCGCATGCACGGCCGACCGAACACGGGTCATGAGCAACTTGTCAAGTGCCGAACCCGACGAGGCGGGCGTTGCACAGACCGGTCAGTCCGCCAAACGCGGTTTGCGCAGCCTGCCACTGCATTCCGACAGCCGGTGACTCCCGTCGCCCTGCACCGCGGTCAGCGCTCCTTACGCATTGCCTCCTCGGACACGCGACTCGCTGGTGCCCAGGCCAATGTCAGACAAGGCGCAACGGTACGGCGACGATTGCGAATCGTGACGATGACCGGAATTTGGCCGCACGCTGCCAGCCCCTGAAAACCCGTATGGGAGAACCGCCAAGGAAATTATGGGAAAGTTGTCCACAGGCCGTTGGACGCGGCCTTCTGCGGGAAGCTCCGTGATTGCAGTGCGCTTGCCGCGCGCGGACATTCATCCGGAATGATCCTCCTCCCCTGCCAGGATCGCTGTGCCGCAAAGGCCCTGCTGAAGGACGCGAACGAGTTTCTGGAGGAGCAGGGCGATCCTGCCGACATTATGTTTAACAAGGCTTTGGAAGCAGCGGCCGACGATGCGTTCACGTTGCATGAACTGCCCGAAGAATGAAGTCCGCCTCCCGTCCTGGACGTCGGCGCGAATGCGCAATTGACGCGGGCGCGGGTTTCGCCAGGACGGCGACGCTGGAACAGAAAATGCCGATGCCGAAAGCAATGGCGGGGTTCCGAATTCCTGGCCTCCGGCATCCCGCGAGGTGGTGCTGCACGAGATCCGTGGTCCGCAATGCCTGTCCAGAATGCAGGCACGGCGCAGCAGTGCCGTGATCGATTGCCAGCCCGGTCGCCCCGTTCTCCGCCGGATCACGAATTCGTTGTCAAGTGCCGCGGACCGTGATTTAACTCGCGCGATACTTCTGGGGAGGAAAGCATCCAATGAACATGATCAAGACAATGGCGGCTGGAACAGCCGTCACCATCGGCATCGCGACTGCTGCCAATGCCGATTGCGGAATCGCCAACGGCAGCGTCAGAGTCCTTGCGAACGACTTTCCGGCGCTTCACGCGGTGGTCAGCAAGGCAGAGGAATGCGCCAGCTCCACGGTCACGTTCGCCAAGAACCACACGACGGAGCATCGCGACATCCAGGTCGCGGCCATGACGGCGAACCCGTCGGAGTACACGACGGCGATCGTCGCCAACTCGTCCATCGTGCCGCTCCTGAACGAAGGGCTGATCCGCCCGCTCGACGACCTGGTTGCCAAGTACGGGCAAGACCTCAAGAAGCACCAGTTGATTACCGTCGACGGCAAGATCATGGCAGTCGCGTTCATGGCCAACGCCCAGCACCTTGTGGTCCGCAAAGACATCCTTGACGAGGCCGGACTGGACGTTCCCAAGACCTACGAGGACGTTCTGGCCGCAGCAGAGGCGATCGAGGCGGCCGGCATCATGGAGCATCCGTTTGCAATGCTCACGAAGTCCGACTGGAATCTTGGTGAGGAATTCGTGAACATGTTCATTGGCCATGGCGGCACGTTCTTCAAGCCGGGCACGGCGGAGCCCAACGTCAACAACGAGATCGGCGTCGCGACCCTCAACATGCTGAAGGCGCTGACCGAATACTCGAACCCGGACTTCCTGACCTACAATACGGGCGTCGTCGCGCCGATCTGGGAGTCCGGCAATCTCGCATTGGCACAGATGTGGGGATCGTCGATGGGCCAGTTGCTTGACAGCGAAGGTTCCACTGCAGAGGTCGTCTCAGGCACCCTGCCGGTCGGCGCGATGACCGTCGCCGGCGGAAACACGCCGGCGTCGAGCCTCTGGTGGGATGGCTTCACGATCGCCACGAACGTGTCCGACGAAGACGCTGAGGCCACATTCCAGGCCATGGTGCATGGCATATCCAACGAGATGGTCATGGAAGGGGACAACAACGACAGGGCCGTCTGGCTGATGGACGCCTACAAGCCCGGAATCGCCGCGACCGGCATCTCCGCGACGGCTGCGGCAGGTGCCGAACCCTATCCCATGCTGCCTTACATGGGGCTTTTGCACGGTGCGTTCTCGGCAGAACTGCCGGACTTCCTGCAGGGCAACGAGAGTGCCGAGCAGACACTTGCGGACATTGAAGCCGCCTACGTCACGTCGGCCAAGGAAAAAGGCTTCCTGCAATAGACCTCCGTTGGCGGGGCCGGCACTCCGGCCCCGCCAACCAAGACCCCTCAGCCTGAGGCGTGCAAGCCGCACGTTCATCCCGGGTCCGGAAGATGGACGGTTTCAGTGAAGCACAAGACATTCTTCTGGTTCATACTGCCCTCGCTTGCCGCGATGCTCCTGTTCATCGCGATGCCGCTCGTGTCGGTCACCATCCAGTCGCTCTTTGTCGAGCACGACCAGGTTCTGATCGAGGTCGAGAACTGCACGCCGTTCAAGTGCGAGTCGTCCCTGGCCGTGGACCAGGAGGCATCGGCAGCGCTTCGCGAGGAACGCCCGCTCGGCCGGTTCAACGGGCTCGGCACATACACCAATCGCAGCCACCTCGCCTTCGCCGAGGTTCGTGAAGCCTGGAACGCCTCCGGGAGCGTTTACGACTTCGGCGCGCAGCTGATGAACCTGCCATTCTACAAGGCCCTCGCCTTCACGATCACCTACACGGCCGCGGTGACCCCGTTTGTCATCGTTCTGGGGCTGGCGATCGCCCTTGGGGTCGACGCCCTGCCTCGCCTCGTGAAGGGCCCGACCATATTCTTCTCGCTCCTGCCAATGATCGTGACCCCGCTCATCGGATCGCTGATCCTGTTCTGGATGGTGGATGCCGACGGCATCCTGGGAGCGACGCTGCAAAGAATCTTCGATGACGACCAGCTGTCGCTGAAGGCGTCCCATTCGCTGACGTGGATCATGCTGATCGTCTACGGCATCTGGCATTCGGCGCCGTTCAGCTTCATCGTGTTCTACGCCGGTTTGCAGACCGTCCCGCAGGACACGCTGGAAGCCGCGCAGATCGACGGCGCATCGAGATGGCAGCGCGTGCGCTACGTGGTCGTTCCCTACATGGCGCCGCTCGTCATCTTCATCACGCTGATGCAGCTGATGGACAACTTCCGGGTCTTGGAGCCGATCGTGGGCTTCTCGGCGTCGGCCAAGGCGACGTCGCTTTCGTGGATCATCATGAACGACCTGCGCGGCGGGGACATAAAGCTGTTCGGCAGCGCCGCGGCAACGTCACTCCTGACTATCGTTGGCGTTGTCATCCTGCTGACGCCGGTCCTGATCCGCACATGGCGCGACTTCGGCAGAAAGGGGGTTTGAAATGGCCTCCGTAGCGCAACGGCGACCTGCCGGCCTCGTCTTCTTCTCCACCGCGTTCGTCGTCTTCTGGCTGATGATCGCCACAGGCCCCTTCATCTGGACGGTCTGGGGCTCGTTCAAGGTGCAGGGTGACTTCTTCTCCAAGACGGATTGGCGCTACGCGCTCTACGGCGTCCGCACGATCGTCGAAACCGGAGACGCCTTCACCGGCAACGGTTACTTCGGCGCGTGGATCCAGCAGGAATTCTGGAGAAACGCGCTCAACACCGCGATCGTCGTCACGTTCACGGTCATCATCTCGCTGTCCATGGGCACGCTCGGCGGCTACGCCCTTGCGCGGTCGGGTTTCCGCTACGCGTTCTGGCTGCTTATAGCGGCGCTGGTCTTCCGTGCGATGCCGCACATCACGCTGGTCTCCGGCTACCTCCTCCCGTTCTTCGAGTGGAATCTCTGGGGACATCTTCCGACCACGATCGTCGTGCTCGTTGCCATAAACCAGCCATTCACGCTCTGGATGCTGCATTCATTCTTCCTGAACATCCCGAAGGACATGGACGAAAGCGCAATGGTCGATGGCTGCACGCGGCTCCAGGCGTTTCGCCACGTCATCATCCCCGTGATGTGGCCCGGAGTCATCACGACGGGCCTCTTCAGCTTCCTTCTGGCCTACAACGACTTCGCCGTGACCTCGATGCTGCTCAGCCAGGAAAACCAGACGATGGTGCCCAAGATCGACAGCTTCCTCGGCACGGTGCGCCAGCAAGGCCAGGTCATGTTCGCCGTGGCCGCCGTTGTTTCGGCCATGGTGCCGCTGTTTTTCCTCGTGCTCTTCTTCCAGCGCCAGATCGTCAGCGGCCTGACCACCGGCGCCGTGAAGGGATAGGAAAATGTCGCGCGACCATCATCCGGCTAGACCGCTCGCACGTCGGCACATGCCTGCGGGCTTCGACATCTCCATCGAGGGATACACCAACGGCCGGAGCGTACGGATTCCGGACGACTTCGGACCTTCGCAGGACATGCGCGGCTTTGACGGCTACCGCAACATCATCGACTACATCGTGCGAATCACGCACCGGATCTGGGAAAGCGCGGACAATGCCGGCGCGCCGCGGGACGTGGAGTACATCGACGCCTGCTACGCACCGAATTCGAAGGTCTACGACGACTACGGGCTGCAGCGTGGCAGCCGGAAGATCATCGGCGACACGCACCACACGACCGCCGCCTTCCCCGACATCGTTCTCGATGCGGAAGAGGTGATCTGGGCTGGCGACGACACGGTGGGGTTCCACACCTCCCACCTGACTCGCATCATGGGGACCAACACCAGCCCAAGCCGCTACGGACCGGCAACGGGAGCCCGGGTCAGCTTCCTGGTCATCGCCAATTGCGTGGCGCTCGAGAACGACATCTTCCTGGAGCACGTGCTGTACAACACGTCGGCAATGCTCAAGCAGCTTGGCCTCGATCTCTGGCAGGAGGCCGCGCGGCTTGCCGCCGACCCGCCTCCCGGCTGGCCTCGGGACCAGCTGGTCTGGAACGAACTGCGACGTGCCGCGGCGCCTGCCCGACCCTTGTCGCAGGCCGAACCGGTGGACGGTTTCGACCCCGATGCCTTCGCGCGATCGATTCATGACAGCATCTGGAACGGGGACGGTGCGGCAATCGCCGCGCACTACGACGCCGGCATGCGCTTTGAAGGCACGACCGATCGGGAATTCACCGGCACCGACGCCTATCGCGATTATGCAAACGAGCTGCGCGGCGCCTTTCCTTACTTCGCGCTGCAGGTCGATGAAGTCTACTGGATGGGGAATGAGACCGATGGCTGGCTGGTCTCCACGAGGTGGAGCGCCGAAGGCACGCACTCCGGCAACACGATCTACCGCGAACCGACCGGCAAACGCTGCCAGATATGGGGGATCACGCAGTGGCGTGTCGAGGGCGGGCGAGTTGTTCGGGAATGGCAACTCTTCAACGAATTTGACCTGATGATGCAGATAGAGGGAGCCCGCCGTGGATGAGCACGCCCTTCAGGACGCCAAGCGTCTCGTCCTTGACCACTACGAAGCGGTCGATGCCGCGGCCCCAGGCCAATTGGCCAGGGCCTTCGCCCAAAACACGGTGCCGGACATGCTTTGGCGCGGCATGCATCCTTTCCACGAGCAGGTCGGGTCCGACGCGGTCGCCGAGGCTTTTCTTGAACCCTTGGCAGACGCCATGGGACCGTGGCAGCGGCGACCGGACATCTTCTTCGCCGGCATGAACCGCATGGCGGGCAGGCACGGCCTCTGGGTGGTGCAAATGGGCCATCTCATGGGCCTTTGGGACCAACCGTTCATCGGTATTCCGCCAAGCCGCAAGATCGCGTTCCTCAGATATGTGGATTTCCATCGGGTCGAGAACGGGGCGATCATGGAAGCGGCCTGCTTCACCGATCTCATCGGCCTCGCCTACCAGGCCGGACTCCAGCCGCTCCCGCCGCAGACCGGAGCGGCGATCCTGACGCCGGGACCGCGAACCCATGACGGGTTGCTCCATGGCGTGCAGGACCCGGCGGACGGGCAAAGGACGATCGAGCTCATCGACGGCATGATCGACGAACTGATAGACCTCGGGGCCGCTTCGCCGATCGAGCATCTCAAGCGCTGGTGGCTGCCGGACATGTGCTGGTTCGGCCCGGGCGGGATTGGCGCAAGCGCGTTCTTCAAGGGCTATCATCGCGGCCACACGAATCCCTTTGAAGAGGGATTGGAGTTCATCAGGCATCGCGGACATGTGACAAGGCTTGCCGAGGGCAACTATGGCGGCTTTTTTGGCTGGCCGAGCATGACCATGCGTCCGACCGGCGGGTTCATGGGCATGCCGGCCAACGACAGGCCGAGCGACATGCGCATCGTCGACCTCTACCGGCGCGAAGGCGACCTGCTGGCCGAGAACTGGATATTCATCGATCTCCTGCACTTCTTCGCAATTCAGGGTGTCGACATCCTTGAACGCCTGCGTGAGGTGCCGCGGACTTGAGCGACCTGCAAACCGCAAAGGCGGTCGTGCGCGCATTCTACGATGCGCTCGACCGCGCCGGGCCGTCCGCCACTGTCGACACCATGGCCAGTTATTGCGCGTCTGACCTTGTGTGGCGCGGATTCCATCCGTTCAACGAGATTGCGGGAAGCGAACGGGTGGCCGAACGGTTCTGGGTGCCGCTCAAGACATCGCTGACGTCACTGCAGCGACGTCTCGACCTGATCTTCGCCGGACGCAACCAGATCGACGGATTCGAGACGGTCTGGGTCGGGACGATGGGACACCTGAAGGGGCTGTTTGACGAACCCTGGATCGGCATCCGGCCAACCGGCAAGGTCGCGATGCTCCGATACGCGGCCTTTCACAGGATTGCCGCCGGCCGCATCGCCGAAACCGCGATGTATTTCGACATCCCGCACCTGATGCTGCAGGCGGGCGTGAACCACTTTGCGCCGCAGACGGGCGCGCATCTGGTCCAGCCCGGACCCATGACGCATGACGGCCTGCTCTACGACCCCCAGGAACCGTCCGAGGGAGCGGCAACGTTGTCGGCCATCAATGCCATGCTTGGCGACATCTGCAGCTGGGACGCCGAGCGCACGGAGCCGCTGGTCGACGAACTGCGCCGAACCTGGAACGAAGACATGGTCTGGTGGGGGCCTGCAGGGATCGGAGCAACCTACACGATTCCGCGCTATGCCGAGCAGCACTCCGGCCCGTTTCGCAGCGCGTTCCGGTCGCGGCGATTCAGCGGAGACCTGGCGATGATTGCCGAAGGCCGTTTCGGCGGGCTTGTCGGCTGGCCCAACCTGACACTGAAACATGATGGCGGATTCATGGGCATGCCGGCCACTGGACGTGAGGGCGACATGCGCGTGATCGACATGTACCGCCGCGAGGGAGGGAAGCTGACCGAAAACTGGGTGTTCATCGACCTTCTGCACTTTTGGAACATGCAGGGCCTCGATGTCCTCGGGCGGATGGAGGCGATGGATCCCGTGCACGCGGCAACGTAGACGCTGCGGTCGAAACGCTCCTGCCCGAACCGCCTTCCGCAGCAATGCTGGCAACGTGCAAGGCTGGGGCCGCGCAGGCGGTGTCCAGGACAATCTGCGACCGGAACGACCTGCTGACCGCTTTGGCCGAAATCGACAGCCGAACCGAGTCGCTCCCGGCTGCTGCGCGGCCGCCCAGGCGACTGGGCGCAACCTGATCAGGGCACCGGAATCGCCCTTGGCAGGATGTCCTCCTCGAGCAACCTGTCCGCGTCCTTGTGGCTTATGAAGTCCGGCGGCGGCCACGGAATCTCAAGGTCCCAGTCATCGCCAGTCTCCGCCATGTGGTCCCTTACTCGACTGTCGAGCGCGAGCTGGATTCCTGCGTGGGCCGGATCGCCGACGAGATTGACCTGTTCCAGCGGATCATTCGTCTGGTCTACAAGAAGGACCGCCCTGTCCTGTTTGCGAACATAAAGCCAGTCTCTGGTTCTGATCCCTCGTTCCGGTTTCGGATGTCGCTGGCCACGAGTGCCGCCTGACTGCTTCATCAACTGATACGTCACCGCATCACGTACGGGAGTGTCGCTCTCAAGCACCGGCAGATAGCTTGTTCCCTGCATCCCTTCGGGACCCTCCAGACCGAGGATGTCAAGAAGCGTCGGCATCGTGTCCACAGCGATGTCAACGATGGACTGCACCCGTCTCGACGCCCCAAAGCGCGTCGGATGCCTGACGAGGAACGGCACTTGCGAGGCGGCCCGGTAAGCGCATCGTTTCCACCCGCAGAAGCGTCCGTGACTCCCGAGCATGTCTCCATGATCGGAAAGAAAGACGACGATGGTGTCCTCCAGAACGCCCCGGCCTTCCAGCCAGTTGAGCAGGATCCCGACATTGTGGTCGATGTTGGTGATCATCGCATAGTATTCGGCCGTGAACTGACGGATCTCGTCCTCCGTCTCGACTTCACCAGGCCGCTTTCCGGGGAACTTGCTCTTCTCCATCAGGCTGAATTCGCCTTCATAGTCGTACGCAACCTGCTCGTCGACAAAGGTGCGCTGGGCAGCCGGATCCGGAGTGCCCCTTGGAAGCGTGATCTTCTTCGGATCATACATGCGCTTCAGGTAGCCCGGCATGTTCATTGGATAGTGCGGCGGCCCGTAGCACAGGTAGGTGAAGAAGGGACCGTTCCCGGCCTCAAGCACCGACGCCATGTGCTCGATTGCATGGTCGGTCTGGAAGTCCGGTTCGTATCTCCTGCAGCGGAAGGGCTGGTCGGTGTCGCGATAGTAGACCGCGTTCATGTAGGCGTGACCGCGGTTGTAGCCGACAAAGTGCTGAAACCCCAGACGGTGGGGCCCCGGAGGCACGAATCCGGGCTTCGGCCCACCGAAGAGGTGCCACTTTCCGATATAGCCAGTCTGGTATCCCGCATCGTTCAAAATAGGCGCCAGCGTAGGCTGCCTGTCCGGATCTATCGGGAAGTGGTTTGAGAAAACGCCGGTTGCATGGGCGTATTTCCCGGTAAGGAACGAGGCACGGAACGGAGTGCACAGCGGATAGCTGACAAATGCGCTGTCGAACTTCACGCCTTCCTCGGCCATCCGGTCAAGATATGGCGTCCTGACGTCTGGATTCCCCGAACATCCCATGCAGTCGTAACGCATCTGGTCCGCGTAGATGACCAGGACATTCGGTCTGTCGGTCATTCCTCCGCCGCGCCCTCACGCTCACGTCGCGCAGCCTGGATATTGCTGACGGCGTTCTCCAAGTGACTTCTGAGCGCTGTCGACGCCCGCTCGGGGTCCCGCGCGAGAAGGGCGTCCACGATGTCCTGGTGTTTCCTGGTCTGGAGTTCCCGATTGGCCCGGCGCTGGGATGAAATGAACCGGGCGCGCCACAGACGCGCATTGTACTGGTTGTGCGTCTCGACCAGCGGCGGGTTGTGCGCCGCCGCCACTATGGCGCCGTGAAACGCCATGTCGATGCGGAAGAGCTCGACCCTTTGGGGGTCATCGACGCGTTCGACCATCTGCACATGGAGGGATTCAATTTCCGAAAGCTCGTCGTCGGTGGCCCTGCTGCAGGCCAACTCCCCCGCAAGACCCTCGAGCGCACCCTGAATGGCAAGCCAGTGCTCCAAGGTCGCCATCGAGGGATCAGCGATCCGAGGACGCCGGGTCTGGGTATACTCGACTAGCCCTTCAATCTCCAATTGCCGGATGGCTTCCCTTACCGGAGTCCGGCTGATGCCGAGAAGTTCGGAGAGCTCCCGCTCGTTGATGGGGCATGAAGGCGGCAGCTTTTCCAGCAAAATGAGTTCACGCAGCCGGATGGCCGCCTCTTCGGCAAAGCTGGCGCGCCGCAACGGCTCGAACTCTTCGTCAAGGAGCTGTTTGAGAGGGGAACTCTGCTGCATGCCTTCGTGCCTGCCGGTCTGCGGGCGGCTCGTGTCGAATCTTGTTGCTCCAGTATACCAAATTCCGTATACTGTTTGCAATGAAAATTGGCTTCCCGGAGAAGATTCTCCCTGTGGCACACATGCTGGGAGCCTCAAGGAGGAAAGACTCATGTTTGGATTCAATGGCTTGGCACGCCTTGGTGCCGCAATTGCCCTTTCGCTGACGCTGATTCCCGGGTTGGGTGCCGCACAGGACTTTCCGAATGGCCCGATCGAGGTCATCAACAACTCGAAACCTGGCGGAGGTTCGGACATCTTCCTGCGCTTTGCGACGGAAAGGGCGGCGGACATTCTCGGCACCGAGTTCATTCACATTTCGAAGACCGGCGGTGTATCGACAAACACGCTCAAGTATGTCGCCGGCAAGCCCCGCGACGGACATACCCTGGTCATCGTCAACGCGGGCACCGCGCTGACCATGATGCGCGGCACCGTCGACTTGACCAAGGAAGACATCGTCCCCCTGGTTCGTGGAACAATCGACCCCGAATTCGTTGTGGTGAAAGCCGGACGGTTTGGTGATGCTGCGGACTTCATTGACTTCGCGAGAAACAACCCGATCAAGCAGGCTGGCACGAAGGTTGGAGGCAATCCGCATGTCAGTGCGCTGATCTTCCGCAACGCGGTGGGAATGAAAGACCAGGTGTACGTGCCATTCGAAAAGTCCGGCGAGATCGTCATCAACGTCATCAACGGCAACGTAGATGTCGCGCTTCTGAACTATGACGAATTCGAGGCGCAGGCCGGTGCAGGCGAGGTTGAGGCCTTGGCGATCCTGACGCCGGAACGGTCGTCCAATTCACCGGACATCCCGACCGGGCACGAGGCCGGCATTCCTGTCGACATTTCGGTGGTGCGCGGCATCGGCGTCATGTCCGGCACCCCCGAAGCCGTGATCGAGAAGCTTGAGGCGGCACTGCTGGAATCAATGAATTCGCAGGGCTACCTGGATTACCTCGCAGGCTCGGGCCAGACCGCCGCCAGCATTGCGGGCCGTGAGGAGTTCGGCGCCCAGTTCGAAGCCATGTATGAAGGCTACCAGGCCGTTGCGGCAGACCTCCTGAAGTAGGGGGACAGAACATTGGAGGGCGGATCCAATTGCGACCCGCCCTCAAGATCCGAAACCTTGGGCCGGAGCCTAAGCGATGTCAGGCAGGCGTGACATGGACCGCAGGAGTTTGACCGAGGCCGGCATGATCATGGCCTTCGCGTCCGTGATGTTCGGATTGACATTCACCTTCGACAAGGTTCCTGAGATCCTCGCCCAAGGCATTCAGCCCACGGTGTTTCCTCGCATCGTTCTGGCGATCATCTTCGGACTTGCTGCCTTGCAGTTCGGGAGGGCGCTGAACCTCCGGGCCGACGCCTCCGTCGGGCGCGTGCCCGCAAAGGGCGTTCCGGCAATCGTGTTCATGACTTCGGCAACTCTGGTCTGTTTCTACATCCTGATGCCGATGATCGGCACCTTTCCCACGCTCATCCTGTTTTGCCCCGCCCTGGCCGTGCTTTGGGGCGAACGCAGGTGGGCCCTGATGTCTGTGAGCTTCGCCGGCTTCATCGGGTTCATCTACCTGCTGTTCCGAGTCGCAATGAACGTGCCGCTACCCTGAGGCTTCGTGCCATGGATGCCCTCTATCTCGTCTTTCAGTTCCTTTCGGATCCGTATCATCTGGCACTGATTTTCGGTGGAACCCTGGTAGGGCTGATAGTCGGTGCGTTGCCCGGCCTCGGGTCCGTGATCCTGATCGCGCTGATGCTGCCCTTCGTGGTGCGCATGGATCCTGTCACAGGCATAGCGCTGTGCGCCATCGTCTATTGCGCCACGACCTACGGCGGATCGATCACAGCCATCCTGATCAACACGCCGGGTACGCCGGCTGCTGCCATGACGACCTTTGACGGCTATCCTCTTGCCCAGAAGGGCGAGGCCGGGCGGGCGCTCGGGATCGCGACGCTCTCCAGCGCCATTGGCGGCACCATAGGCGTGCTTGTCATGATTGTCGCAACGCCGCTCCTGGCACAGTTCGCCTACAATTTCGGGCCGGCCGAGTTCTTCGCCCTCGCCGTGTTCGGCATGTCGATGCTGTCCTCGATCAGCGGCGGGTCGATGATCAAGAACTTCATCGGCGGCGCGTTCGGGGTGTTGCTGGCGACGGTCGGCACTGACCTGACCACTGGCATCGAGCGTTTCACCTTCGGTGCGGCGGACCTGAGCGAAGGCCTTGCACCCGTGCACATCATGATCGGGATCTTTGCCGGCGGCGAATTGCTCCGCCAATCCACCTTGACCGGCGTAAAGCGCACGCTGGTGGCGGATGCGGTCACGAAACTGCCCAGCGGCGAGGACTTCCGGGCTATCTGGAAGACAGTGCTCCGCGCGACCGGAATCGGGACCTTCATCGGAATCCTGCCGGCCGAGGGCGGCAAGGTCGCGGCAATGATCGCCTACAACGAGGAGCAGCGCTGGTCCAGAAACCGGGCGAACTTCGGCAAGGGAGCGATTGAGGGCGTCGCTGCCCCCGAGGCCGCCAACAATGCTGCGACCGGCGGAACCATGGTTCCCACGCTCGCGCTCGGCATTCCCGGTGGCGGTTCGACGGCCATCATCCTGACAGCAATGCTGATCCTGGGCTTGCGTCCTGGGCCGCAACTGTTCGACGAACAGCCAGAGTTGCTCGCCGGCATCTTTGGCGCGATGCTTGGCGCAAATCTCTGCTTCCTGTTCCTGGGAATGGCGGGCGCAAAGCTGTTCAGCCGCATCACGCTGATCCCGACCACGATCCTTTGGCCCTGCGTGTTCTGCCTTGCCGCACTTGGGGCATTCAGCATCCAGCAAAACATGTTCGACGTCGGCACCATGCTCGTCTTCGCGCTGCTCGGCTATTTCATGAACCGTCACGGCTACGCACCGGCGCCCGTCGTGCTCGGCCTGATACTCGGCGAACTGATCGAGACGACGTTCAAGCAGTCCTACCTGATCTACGATGGCAACCTGTTCGCCATCCTCCAGCAGCCGATCGCCCTCACTTTCCTCGTCCTTTCGGTCTTCGGCATCTGCAGCCCGCTGATCGCGAAGGCGCTTGGCGGATGGCGAGACAAGCAGGCCTCGCAAGTTCTGCGCGACCATGACGAATAGACATGTCATGGCCAGAAAGCCTGTCATATTCTCGACCCTGGGCGATGCGGGCGGCATAGGACCGGAAATCGTCGCACGCTCCCTAGGCCACCCGGACGCGACCGATGGAGTCAGGCGGCTGATCGTCGGGCCGCTTCACGTATTTGAGACGGGATGCCAGATCGCCGGGGTCAATGCACAGCTTCCCGCATTCACCGACATAGATGAGGCGCTGGCCTCTGATTCCAGTCTGGCATTTCTCGAATACAATCCGTCCGGGCTTTCGGAACCCGAGACGGGGATTGCCTCCGCCGCAAGCGGCGTCTGCGATCTGGATGTTGCACGTCTCGGAGCGGACCTCTCTGTACAGGGAAGGGTCGACGGATTCGTATTTGCGCCCGTCAACAAGCTTTCGTTGAAACTGGGCGGGTCGCGATTCGAAGGCTACAAGGCCTATATTGCCGAGCACCTTGGCGTGAAGGCATCAAGTGCCGAGATCAACACGATCGGCCATCTATGGACGACCAGGGTGACCAGCCATGTTTCGATTTCCGACGTGCCGAAACTGGTCACCAAGGCAAGCGTGCTCGAGACCATTCGTTATTTCGACCGTGAACTTCGCCGGTTCGGACATGAGGACCCGAGGATAGCCGTAAGCGGACTGAACCCGCACAACGGAGACGGCGGCATGTTCGGACTCGAGGAAATTGATCATATCGGCCCGGCCGTGGAAGAAGCCCGGAAGGTCTGCCGGAATGTCGACGGCCCGTTCCCTCCCGACACGGTCTTCCTGACCGCCCAGCGCGAGGGTTACCTGGGTGTTGTCTCAATGTACCACGACCAGTGCCAGATCGCGACCAAGCTCCTGGGATTCGACGCAGGAGTGACCTACTTCGGCGGGCTCCCGTTTCCGATCACGACGCCCGCTCACGGCACGGCCTATGACATCGCAGGGAAGGGCGTCGCCTCGGAAACGCCGATGGTCAATGCGCTGAAGCTGATGCGCCGCGCCGCCCTCACCGCGAAGGGCCTGCCTGCATGAGAAGCCAGCCGAACATCCTGCTGATAGAAGCCGACCAGTTGGCAGCCTTCGTGCTGCCAACGTTTGATCCGAAGGGCCAGGCGAAGACCCCGAACCTTGACGCCCTGGCCCGGGACGGGGTCGTGTTCCAAAACGCCTACTCCAATTCTCCCCTTTGCTGTCCGTCAAGGGCGTCGAAGTTCACGGGTCGGCTGCCTTCTTCCCACGAGGTCTGGGGCAACGGTGCCGAACTTCGGTCCGAGATTCCGACATTCATGCACTTCCTGCGCTCGGCCGGATACCACAACGTCGTTTCCGGAAAGTGCCATTTCATTGGAGCGGACCAGCTGCATGGCTTTGACAGGCGGCTTACGCCAGACATGTACCCGTCGCGCTTCGACTGGACCATCGACTGGTCGCCGGGGGTTGAGCATCGCGAGGGAACGTCCGTCAGCAAGCTGGCGGTAAGCGGGCTATGCAGGACGAACAACCAGCTGCTCTATGATACGGAGGTGCAGTTCCGTGCGCTCGAATACCTTCGCTACGAGGCGCTTGAGGCTCCCGGCCGCCCCTTCTTCCTCCACGTTTCCTATACGCAGCCGCACGACGCCTACCAGACGTTGCCCGAATACTGGAACCGGTATGCGGACGTCGACATCAGGTTGCCGGAACTTCCGCCGGATGCCTCTCCCCACGAGGTGACGCGTTGGCTCCATATTCACCATGGCATTGACCGATACCCGCCCGACGAAGCCACTGTCATCGCCTCGCGGCGCGCCTATTTCGCGATGATCAGCCATCTGGATGACTTTGTGGGCGAGCTGGTGGCGGAGTTGAGACACCTCGGTCTCTACGAAAACACGATCATCATCTTCTGTTCGGATCATGGCGACATGCTTGGAGAGCGAAACATGTGGTTCAAGCGCACGTTCTTCGAGGGCTCGCTGCGTGTGCCGTTGATTTTCCATGCACCCGGCCGGTTCGCGCCCGGCGAAGTCACCCAGAACGTCTCGCTCGCAGACCTGTGCCCGACATTGTCCGAGCTGGGAGGTGCGGGCGAGAGTTCGGACGCATACGGCAGCCCGGACAGCGCCAGCTTCGTGTCCTTGCTTGAGGGTGATCTCGGCGACTGGCAGAACGAAGTCATAGCCGAATATTTCGGACCGGGTGTCGAAGAACCATGGCTGTGTGTTCGGCAGGACAACCTTAAGTATGTTTGGACACGAAACCATCCTGAACTTCTCTTTGATCTCGACTCCGATCCGGGCGAGCAGACCGACCTTTCAAGGCATCCCGGCCTTATGCGCGACAAGAAGACGCTGAAGGAGAAGTTGCTAGGCCGCTATGGCATCGAGGAAGTTACCGCGCGTGCGCTTGCCTCAAAGAGGACACGCACCTTCCTGCACAAGGCAATGGAAGGCAGCGACGGATATGTATGGGACCATCAGCCAAAGTTTGACGCGACCCGACAATATGTGCGTGGAGTAAACAGTCCCAGGACGGCATGAGCGAGTTTCTGACATTTTGTGTGACATTTCCAAAGCTTGCAGGCTGTTCAGTGTCGTGTCCCATGCCGCGTGCCACAGTGTTTCAATGCCAGAGTTCGAACAAGGTGCTTGTCTTCTCCCACGTCCGCGGGACCACTTCGTTTCGCGAAAGCCGTCCTGACCGGCAGCAGAGTCGCCAAGGGAAACAGTGATGCCAGGGAGTGCCACGTACGGAACAAGCAGGGGTGGGAAAGAGTTTGCAATCCGCCAGATCCGCGGTGGGGAAGAGGAAGCGGTTGCGGAACTCTGGCACGCCTGCGGACTGACACGATCCTGGAATGACCCGCTTGATGACATCGCAAGCGCTCGAACCAATGTGTCGTCAGAGATCTTCGTGGCCACGACCGGACATGGCGACGACATCGCAGGCAGTGTCATGGCCGGATATGATGGCCATCGGGGCTGGGTCTACTATGTCGCGGTTGCACCAGAGTGCCGCGAACAACAATTGGGCAAGCGACTGATGCACCATGCAGAATCCTGGCTGCGGAATCTCGGCGCTCGCAAGGTCATGCTCATGATCCGCGAGGACAACGCGGAAGTGCGCCGATTCTACGAAGGACTTGGTTACGGTATCGAGGAGCGTACAATCATGAGCTGCTGGATTGACAAACGCAGGTGATCAGCGGCAACCCGCATTGAAGGCGACGTGAATGGCAAGCCGCGTTGCTCGCGAAGCTGCCGCGGGCCACGGATACTCCTTCCAGGCCACGGTTGCACCTTCCTGAAGGTGCAGGTCGAACTCGAAGAGCCGAAATTGCGCTGCATCGGGGCAAAATCGCTGCACCGCTGCCGCAGGGTCGGTGCCACTATGCAAATTGCGAAATCTGTAACGATCGCGACTTTGCGCCAGGTGCCGACGGATCGCTCCCTGCCAACCCGATCTGCCGGGGACGCTTCATGAGTTGCCCGGACGGCTGATCAAGGTGATCAGGCCCAACTCCCGGGCGTGATGCAGCACCGTGCTGCAACCTGCCCGCAACACCCACCGAAAATATGGGTGATCGACCAGTTCCGCCGCGGCGGGGAGCAGGTGACCAGAGACTGGAAACTCGACAATCTTTCGTTCTTCTGGAACTTGCAGGATCTCGATGTCGTTGGGCAGTTGGCCGCGATGGAACCCTTGCACGCGGCCTCGTGGGCGCTGCCGTCGAACGTCTTCCGTCCAAACCGCCGTCCGCAAGGGTTGCCCCATCAGCGGGCAGGGAGTTCACTCTGCCTTTGACGTGTCATTCAGAGGCGGGAATCGATAGCGCGCAGCCGCCACGGTCCAGTCCATGTGGTTGCGCACGTATTCGTTCGCCGCATCGCGAATCGGGTTGAAGTCCCACGCCTCGCCCGCCCCCGCGTCCATCGCCGCATTGAGCAAGTGCCTTGATCGCTGCGATTCCAGAACCTGCCTGCGAAGCGCCTCGCTGTCCCAGCGCGCGTCAACCTCCTCCGCAAGGCGCCGGGCGGTGGCAGACCAGTCAGGACACCCTGCCAGATTCTCGGCTTCGTCCGGATCCGTCGAGAGGTCAAAGAGCAGCGGAGGATCGGCATTGCAATGAATGTACTTCAGGTCGCCCCGCCTGATCATGAACACCGGCGACGGCGTCATTTCGGCGCAATACTCGCCGAAGGCCTCGTCCACGGGATCGATCTCGCCTCGCGCGAGCGGCATCAGCGAGCGCCCGTCGACCGTCCCGTCCGGAGTGCATTCCCCCCCGCCCGCGATTTCGAGAAACGTCGGCAAGAGATCGACCAGCGAACATGCATTCCGGGCCGCGCCACGGGTTACGCCCGGGCCGGCCATGATCAATGGCACTCGTGCGGAATGTTCGAAGAACGACATCTTGTACCAGAGTCCTCGCTCTCCCAGCATGTCGCCGTGATCCGAGGTCACGAAGACGATGGTATTGTCGAGTTCGCCAATCTCTTCCAGCGCCTTCACGATTGCGCCGATCTTGCTGTCAAAATAGCTGACATTCGCCAGGTAGGCACGTCGTGCCCGGCGAATCTCCTCGTCTGTCAAGGCAACGGTGCTTGCCTCGATCCCGTCCATGACGCGCCGCGAAAACGGATCCTGCTCGTCCGGGGCAAGCGTCATGCTGGGCATTTCGATCTCGTCGTCAGTATAGAGATCCCAGAACTCGCGCTTCGCCACGTAAGGATCGTGAGGGTGGATGAAACTTGCCACGAGGCAGAACGGCGCGTCGTCGCCCGCGCCATGGTCACGGCCTCGATCAATCAGCCAGCGGCGCGTGGCAAACTCGACCTCGTCGTCATAGTCGGTCTGGAACGTCGCGACGGCAACGCCGCTCTCCTTGACCGTTTGCATGTTGTGATACCACTTGTCGATCCGTTCCTCGTTGGCGTTCCAGTTCGGTGTCCAGGCAAAGTCCGACGGGTAGATGTCGGTGGTGACGCGATCCTCGAAGCCGTGCTTCTGGTCCGGACCGACAAAGTGCATCTTGCCCGAAAGACAGGTGCGGTAGCCAAGGCCCTTCAGGTAGTGCGCGAAGGTCGGGACGCTGGCGGGAAACTCGCTGGCGTTGTCATAGGCGCCGACCCGGCTGATCAGCTGGCCGGACATGAACGCGGCGCGCGACGGCGCGCAAAGCGGCGAGTTGCAGTATGCCGCGTCAAACCGCGTTCCCCGCGCAGCCAGCGCATCCATGTGCGGCGTCTTCGCAACCGGATGTCCATAGGCGCCCGTGAACTGGGGGGCCAGCTGGTCAGCCATTATGACAACGATGTTGGGTTTCCGCATCGCTATGCTCCTGTTGATCCGTCGACACCTCCGCCCGATTGCGCCAGTGGCCGTGGCTCCGGAATCGACGTTGTCGGAACGATTGGGCGACACGCCGGCCCATTGCGCCTGAATTCAGCCACCCCGCAGTGTTGCCCCGGTCATGCCACGGGCGCCCGCTTTGTCAGGCCGAGCTTGTCGCGCACCTCGTCTGGGCCGATCACGCGCGCGCCCATGTTCTCGATGATGCACACGGCGCGCTCGACCAGTTGCGCGTTTGTCGCAAGTACGCCCTTTCCGAGCCAGAGGTTGTCCTCAAGCCCAACGCGCACGTTGCCACCCGCCAGCACGGCCGCCGCGACATAGGCCATCTGGTGCCTGCCGAGCGAGAAGGCGGACCAGGCCCAGCCCTGCGGCACGTTGTTGACCATGGCCATGAACGTGTTCAGGTCGTCAGGCGCACCCCAGGGCACGCCCATGCAGAGCTGGGCCAATGCCGGCGCCTTCAGCACGCCTTCATCCACGAGCGTGCTAGAGAACCAGAGGTGACCGGTATCGAAAGCCTCGATCTCGGGCGTCACGCCAAGTTCTGTCATCAGCCCGCCCATGGCGCGCAGCATCCCCGGCGTGTTTGTCATCACGTAGTCAGCCTCGGCAAAGTTCATTGTGCCGCAATCCAGAGTGCAGATTTCGGGCCGGCACTCGGCAATGTGGGCCACGCGCTCTTCGGCGCTCGCCATGTCCGTGCCATCCTGCAACGGCAACGGCTCTTCGGGCGCGCCGAATACCAGGTCACCGCCCATGCCTGCAGTCAGGTTCAGGACAACGTCCACATCGGCCGACCTGATGCGGTCGGTCACTTCCCGGTACAGTTCCTTCTTGCGCGCGGGCGCGCCCGTTTCTGGATCACGCACGTGACAATGGACCACGGCCGCCCCGGCCTTTGCCGCATCGATGGCGGAGCCAGCGATCTCCTCTGGTGACCTGGGCACATGCGGGCTGCGATCCTGAGTGCTGCCCGCGCCGGTCACGGCACAGGTGATGAAGACCTCGCGATTCATGGCAAGCGGCATCCGTTACCTCCCCTTCCAGACCGGGTCGCGCTTTTCCGCAAACGCGCGGGCCCCTTCGATCTGGTCTTCCGAGCGATAGAGCCTTTCGACGGTTGCGAACTGGCTCTTGGTGATGCGGTTCATGGCATCCTGGAACTTCATGTCTTCGGCCTCGCGCACGATCTCCTTGATCGCGGCATGCACAAGCGGGGGGCCAGCGGCAAGGAGATCCGCCATCTCGCGGGCCTTTTCCATGAGATCGCCCTTGGGATGCACCTGGTTCACAAGCCCCCAGCGCGCCGCCTCTCCTGCGTCGATCCACCGTCCCGTCAGCAGCATTTCCATTGCAACGTGATAGGGAATGCGCTTGGGGAGCCTAACGCTCGCCGCATCCGCGACGGTGCCGGAGCGGATTTCGGGAAGGGCGAAGGTCGCATGATCCGCTGCAAGGATGATGTCGCCCGAGAGCGCCAGTTCCAGGCCGCCGCCACAGCAGATGCCGTTCACCGCCATGATCACCGGCTTGTTCAGCCCACGCAGCTCCTGCAATCCGCCGAAACCGCCCGTGCCATAGTCCCCGTCCACCGCGTCGCCTTCGGCCGCGGCCTTGAGATCCCAGCCTGGGCAGAAGAACTTCTCGCCGGCAGCCGTCACAAGAGCAACCCGCAGATCCGGGTCGTCGCGAAACGCCGTGAACACGTCCCCCATGACCCGGCTCGTTTCCAGGTCGATCGCATTGGCCTTGGGCCGGTCAAGCGTCACTTCAAGGACATGCCCCCTGCGGGTCGTCCTGATCGGCGGTTCCGTCATCTCTCATCCCTCAATCGAATCAACGCATCCGCCGCCACTGCCCGGGTTGAGGTCGCGATGAGCGGATTGACCTCGACCTCGAGCACGGTCTCGGCATTTGCAGCCACATAGTCCTGTACCGCGAGAACCGCCGATGCAATCCTGCCGTGATCGGCGGGCGGCGCGCCTCGATAGCCAGAGAGCACGGCGGCGACGCGCAGCCGGTCGAGCGCAGCGTGAATGTCATGCTCCGTCACCGGCAATAGGAGCGACGTCACGTCATCGAGGATCTCGGTCATCGTGCCCCCGGCCCCAAGCGTCAGCACGAACCCGTGGGCGGAATCGGCGATCACTCCGACGAGCAGTTCGACTACCGCGCCCGTCACCATTTCCTCAACAAGATAGCCGTCGGCATTCATGCGGCGGGCCTCGTCACCGACCGCAGCGGGATCGAGCAGGTTCAGGGCAATGGCACCTGCCTCCGTCTTGTGCGCCATGCCCTTGCCCTTCAGGACCAGCGGAAATCCGATCTGCTCCGCCGCCTCCACGGCTTCCTCCGGTGAAGCCGCATGCACGCCCTTGGGCACGTCAAGTCCGTGCATGGCAAGCGCGGACTTCGCTTCCGCCTCGGCGACGACGCGTGACGGGCCTTCCGGCCCGGGCAAAAGGAGCGGCGGAGATTCCGGCCGTGGCCTGCCAAGCTGCGCGGCGATGCCGATTGCGGCCAGCGCTTCCGGAATGCCCGCAAGGGGCGCGACGCCATTTGCAACGAGCCGGTCCGAGATGTCCTCCGGCATGTTTTCGGGAAGCGTGGAGACGATGGCCATGGGGACACGCGCCGCCTCTCTCGTTGTCTCTACGGCCTCCAGCACGCTGTCCCATTCGGTCCGGTCGCAACGGCCGGCGTGCGGCATGTCCAGGATGACCATGCCAAGGCCAAGATCTCCCTGCATCATCGCCGTGAAGCAACCCGTCAGGGCCGGGCCGTCCCGCCAGATGTAGGTGTGATAGTCCAAGGGATTCGCGAGCGCGACCTTGTGGCCGAGGACCGCGGAGAGATCCGCGCGCTGCCGTTCGGACAATGGCGGAAACTCCAGCCCAGTGGACAGCGCCGCGTCCGCGACCAGGCTTGCCTCGCCGCCCGAGCATGACATCGAGGCAATGCGGTTCGAATCAAGCGGGCCGGTCACGTGGAGAAGCTTGAGCGCTTCCAGAAACACCGGAAGGCTTTCCGCCTGCCCGATGCCAAGCCGCGCGTAGAGCGCACGCGCCCCGGCCGCGCTGCCGGCCAGCGACGCGGTATGGGACACTGTTGCGGACTGCGCCTGCTCGGACGAGCCGACCTTCAACGCGACGATCGGCTTGCCGAGGGACCGCGCCGCGCGTGCCATGGCCTCGAATCGGCGAACGTCTCCAATCCCCTCGACATGCAGGCCGAGCGCGGTCACCCGTTCGTCCTCCAGCAGCATCGATCCGACTTCGGCCTGGTCCGTCTGCGCCTGGTTGCCCCCGGCAACCACGTACGCCATGGGGAGGCCACGCGTCTGCATGGTCATGTTCATTGCCATGTTGGACGATTGGGTGATTACGGCCACGCCTCGCCCGGTTCTTCTGGCGCCGTGCTGGTCGGGCCACAGCGCCACCCCGTCGAGAAGGTTGAGCAATCCATAGCAATTGGGACCGAGGAAGCGCAGGCCGCCCGCCGCCTCCAGCAGGGCCTCCTGCATGTCGCCGCCGTCACCCGTTTCGGCCTCCGCCTCGCGAAAGCCGGATGCAAAGCATATCGCGCCACCCGCGCCCGCCCGCTTCAAGCTTCGCACCACCTCGACAGTCGCCTCACGATTGATGCCGACGAAGCTTGCGTCAGGCGGAGAGGGAAGCGCCTCGACAGATCTGTACGCAAGCAGGCCGTCGATTTCGTGTCGCGTCGGATGCACAGGCCAGATCTCGCCATCGAACCCGATCTTGCGGCATTCGCGGATCACGTTCGCGCACCATGTTCCGCCACCGATCACGGCGACGGTTCGAGGCCTCAGAAGGCGCTGGAGATCATTCATGCGTGCGTGCCCTGCATCCCGGCCCCACACGGTTCATGCGCCAAGTGGCCGGAAGAGCTCGCGGCTGATGATGTGCCGCTGGATTTCCGAGGTGCCGTCCCAGATGCGCTCGACCCGCGCATCGCGCCAGAAGCGCTCGATCGGAAAGTCGTCCATGAGGCCCATGCCGCCAAAGACCTGCAAGGTCGCATCTGTCACCCGCGCCAGCATCTCGGATGCATAGAGCTTTGCCGAGGCGATCTCGCGGTTCGCCGGCAATCCACGGTCAAGCCGCCAAGCCCCCGCCAATGTCAGCCAGTCGGCGGCGTCGATTTCGGTGATCATGTCGGCAATCTGGAAGCTCACGCCCTGGAACTTCGCGATCTGCTGGCCGAACTGCTTGCGCTCGGCAGCGTAGTTCACGGCGTAATCGAAACAGCGCCGCGCCCTCCCGACCGAAGACGCAGCAACCGTCAATCTGGTCGCGTAAAGCCACTCGTTCATCACTGCAAACCCGTTGTCGACCTCGCCAAGCACCTGGGTTCCGGGCAGTCGGCAATCGTCGAATGTCAGGATGCAGTTCTTGTAACCCCTGTGGCTGACCGAGTTGTATCCATCCCGCACCTCGAAACCTGGATGGCCTCGATCGACAAGGAATCCGGTGATCCGCTTCTTCGCTCCCTTCGGGGTATCGTCGACGCCCGTCGCCACGAAGACGATGAAAAAGTCCGCATGTTCCGCGCCGGAAATGAAGTGCTTAGATCCGTTCACGATCCAATCGCCGCCCTCGCGGACCGCCGTGCATGTCATGCTGCGAATGTCGGAGCCGGCATCCGGCTCGGTCATGGCCAGCGCGTCCATTCTTTCGCCACGGACCGCGGGAAGCAGATAGCGCTCCCGCTGCTCCCCCGTGCACGCCATCAGGATCTTCTGCGGTCGCCCGAAAAAATGCGTGAGCGCCATTGAACCGCGCCCCAATTCCCTCTCCACGAGAGTGAAATCGACGTGGGAAAGTCCGGCGCCACCCACCTCCTCCGGGAAATTGCAGGCATAGAAGCCGAGGTCGATGACCTTGTTCCTGATCTCGTCGCCCAGTTCGAGCGGAACGTGCCCTGTGCGCTCGATCTCGGCCTCGTGCGGGTAGATCTCGTTTTCGACAAAGCTTCGGACGGTCGAAACGATCATCTCCTGCTCTTCGCCCAACCCGAACTCCATGGCGTCGCCCCCTTGTGCGCCTGGCGGTGGTAGCGTTACTTCCGTTCCGGAACCAAGCGGAATCCGACAATTTCATGACGAATGCGAAGGATAGCAGCGTCAGCCCGCCGACGCGGGCAGCAAATGCGAGGCAAACGATGAAAAATGAAGTGCGGCCAGCCTTCACCGGACCGGAACTCTGCGCATTGGAAGCCCACGAAGTCGTGGGTCTCCTCAAGAGGCGCGAGATTTCCCCGGAAGAGCTTCTCGACGCGTCATTTGCCAGGATCGAGACGGTCGAGCCAGCGATCAACGCCATGCCAACCATGTGTCACGAACGCGCCCGCGCGGCCGCCAGGGCTCTCTCGAACGAGCAAGCGAATCATCCCGGCTGGCTTGGCGGCCTGCCTCTCGGCATCAAGGACCTGGATCGGGTCAAGGGCGTCCGGACAACTTTCGGAACCCTGGGTCTTTCGGATCATGTCCCCGACTTCTCGGACCACTTTGTCGAAAGGCTGGAGCAGCGCGGCGGGCTTGTCGTCGGCAAGACCAACACGCCCGAGATGGGTGCGGGCGGCAACACCTGCAACGCCGTATTCGGCGCCACGAGGAACCCATGGAACACCGCCCTCAACCCCGGCGGGTCCTCGGGAGGGGCTGCCGCGTCGCTCGCCACGGGCGAAACGTGGCTCAGCCAGGGCTCGGATCATGGCGGTTCGCTGCGCACGCCGGCGGCCTATTGCGGCGTTGTCGGACTTCGCACCACGCCTGGCCGCGTGCCGACGACGCTTGTCGCGGGCGTCAGCGCAGCCCACATTGGCGATGGCGTGATCGGTCCCATGGCGCGTTCGGTCCGGGACTGTGCGCTGTTTCTGGACACGCTCTCAGGATTCGAGCCGCGGTTTCCGCTGTCTCTGCCTTCGCCAAACACGTCGTTTCAGGATGCCGTTGCTAGATCGACGGCAAGGGTGCGGATCGCCTATTCTTCCGACCTTGGCGGCCTCTGCCCGGTGGAAGCCCCGATCCGTAACGCTCTCGCATCGGCCCTCGAAAGGGTCGAGGCCGAAGGCGGAACGGTCATCGAGGACTGCCCGGACCTGACCGGCCTGGAGGACACCTACCGTAAGCTGCGGGCACTCGGCCTCGTGGCTGCCTTCTCACGCCTGCCAAAGGAAATCCATCAGCACTTCAAGCCTGCGCTGCGCGACAACTGGGCATATGCACGGACCTTGACGCTGGAGGACTTTGCCGATGCCTACATCGACCGGACGCGGCTGTTCCTGGTGATGCAGCGCTTTCTTGAGGACTTCGACGTGCTCGCCTGCCCGGCCGTGAGCTGCATGCCAAGGAATTCGGACGTCGAATGGATCGACGAGGTCGAGGGCGAAACCTTCGACGACTATCTTGGCTGGATGAAGTTCGCCTTTCTTGCCACGACCGCCGGGCTGCCCGCGGCTTCGGTTCCGGTCGCGGTTTCCAGGCAAGGTTTGCCCATCGGCATCCAGCTGGTCGGACCGCCCCGGGGGGAGGCGACCGTGCTGGCCGTCGCGCGAGCCGTCGAGATGGCGGTCGGCGGCCCGTTCGGGCCGATCGATCCGGTTGTCGCGTAGCAGCGGATTGCAGGCAACACAGGCATTCGACCGCGCGACGCCCTCGCATGTTCCCGCGGCGTCCTTGAAGGCAAATTGCTTGGTGCACCCGATCCCGACTTCGAAATTACGCGGTCGCAACCGTTGTTCCCAGGCATGGCGCCGCTGTTGATTCCGTGTCCGCGGTCGGAGGCACCACGGCTGGCTCTACAGGTTGGGCGGCCGAGGCCCGCGTTCATCTTGGGTAAGGTGCTGGGGAGTTCCAAGGGCTACGTTGAGGTAGACTCGCGTAGGGTCCGATTTCGCGAGATAAAAGGTGGGTGACCTCCGGCGCCAGCACCTGACCCGCATGGACATGCACGGAAATTGGCCGGATCGCCGACGGCCCCTTGACCGTCGTCCGGCCGATTGCAGGACGGCAAGACGTCCCGGCGGTCACGGACAGGCGCGGGTCTGGGCGTCGAGGGAGCGCAACCAGCTTCAATCCGGATCAAGCGCTGCAATCACGAGATCGGCTCTCCTGTCGGCGTCCGGCTCTCCCGGGTCGAGCGCCATTCCACCGACAAGCGCCTGCCACCGGGCAGCCGCTTCGGACATCGTGGCGGGCAAGTTCAGGCTTGCCACCATCTTCGCCGCCTCTTCCATCTCGGCGCCGCGCCTTTCTCCGTGAATCATCATGCGATCCAGGGCATAGGCGCCCCGCTCCGCCCAGCGAAACCCGGGATGGGTGGCATCCAGCGACGAAAGAACTTCGTCCGCAACGCCGAGCTTCCGCCCGGCGACAAGCATCTCGGCGGAAAGCGCCTCGATCCCCTTCACGGCAATTGAGCGGACGAGCTTGATCGCCGACGCCCTGCCTACGGGGCCTTCCACGACCGAAACGTTCATGTCGAGGCGCTTCATGGTCCGTGCAGCTTCGTCTGCATGAGCCCCGCTGGTCAGCACCGACGTCCTGTGCAGTGCGGGATGAACCGGCGTCATGACTGCAACGTCCATGTACCTTCCGCCCGCCGCCTCGATTGCGTCGCAAGACGCCTGCTTGGTCTGGGGTGCCGACGAGTTGCAATCGAGGAACAGGCGGCTCTCGATGCCGGAACTTGCCGCGGCTTCTGCTGCGTCAAGAGATTGATCCGCTGTGACCATGGAAAAGACGACGTCGCAGGTCGAGATGGCCTCGCGCAATTCTTCACATCCGCGGATGCCATCGGCTCTGTAGTCGGCGTGCTTGCCGTTGCGCACGGATCCCGGAGTTTCGGTCTTGATGTCATAGGCCGAAACGTCAGGCATGCCGGTCGCTGACCAGCCCTGCACGAAAGCCCGTGCAGCCTCGCCATAGCCCAGGAAGGTCACCCGCGGGCAGTTGCCTGCATTATTGCGCGCCATCTCCGACACCTCCACGCTCTCCGCCGCCTTGCTATCAGGTTGCTGCGAGAAGCGAAATTCCGGACTGGGCCGGCATCGTCTGCAGTGCGAAACGCATTGGAATGCGATCGGTCGGTCAGCGCGGCGGACGTCCCGGTTCGACGGCCACTGAACGTGCAAGGCGCTCTCGTACGAGCTCGCCGCCCTTGCCAGGATGACGCCAAACGAGGTGCCGCTGCCCGGCAGTCCGGACCGTGTCTTCGCGCTTCTGTCGAAGGCGACGGCGCTGCCAGGCTGGGCCATCGGCCAAACGGAATTCGACCCGACTTCGGATGTTGCCATGTAAGAGCCAGGCCGAATCCCATGGAATCAGCCGTTGGCCCCTTGAATCGCGGGGGTTTCCCTTTCGACCCTCCGGTGAATTCCGTGAAGTCGAACAGGTGTCAGGCGGTCGCGCGCTGCGGGCTCGAGGCCTGAGCGTGCAGGTCCATCAGGTCGGGACGTGCGGATCGATGCGAATGTACGGCGCGTGCAAGGCACACGGACCGTGACATGGATCGATTGGACCCATACTTCCCCCGGACAAGCCAAGGAACCTGAATTCCGTCGTCAAGTGTCTCTGTCCGCCTCGACGAGGCAACAAGCAATGAACTCCACAAGAAAGTACCGATTGTCTGCCTGAAGCGGGAGGGCGGGAACGTGCCGGCCAACGCGCAGGGGAAGCTTCTTCGGCCATGCAGTTGCGCCCGAGTTGAATTGGAGTGACTCTCACGAGTCCCGGATGTACCCCAGCCGCCCGTGGAAATCGGCCAAGGCGCTCGATCAGTCTGGTCGGCCGGATTGACCCGTTCTGTCGGGAGGATCGGGCATCCAGGCAAGCGCAGGATTTCTCTGACCCATTGCGGGGAATTGCGTCAAGATGAAGCGTGAATCGGTTGCACCGGATGAACCCCAGAGACAATCGTCGATCTCTGGGGCCACTTGTGGCTCGCCGGAGGCGATGTCATCCTCGTCCAAGTACCGTCCGGCGTCGCTGCGATGATACACAGCGTCAGGATGGTCGCCGCGAATGCCGGGCTAGGCAAACTGACAGTCGAGGTCGGCCGACCCTGGCCAAATTGAAAGGACCGCGCTTGGCCCTCAAGACCGCACTCGTCGGGATCGGCAAAATCGCCCGGGATCAGCACATTCCGGCGATCGAAGCCAATGTCGAATTCGAACTTGTCGCGACGGCCAGCCGAAACGCCGAGGTGGAGGGCATTCCCGCATTTCGCAACCTCGCGGGCCTTCTCGAGAACGTGCCGGAAGTGGATTGCGTTTCGTTGTGCACGCCGCCGGCGGCTCGGGATTCCGACGCGCGACTGGCCGCCGAGGCAGGATGCCACGTGATGCTGGAAAAGCCGCCCGGAACGACACTTGCAGAAGTGCATGACCTTGCCTCGCTCGCCGAAATGTCGGGCGTGACGCTCTTTGCATCATGGCACTCGCGAGAGGCCGCCGCCGTGCGTGCGACCAGGGACTGGCTGAAGGGCAAGCGGGTAAGGGAAGTGAGAATCGACTGGAAAGAGGATGTCCGGTTCTGGCACCCCGGCCAGGACTGGATCTGGCAGGCGGACGGCTTCGGCGTGTTCGATCCGGGCATCAACGCCCTTTCCATCCTGACGGCAATCCACCCACGCCCCCTTGACGTTTCTGAAGCCAGTCTTTCGATTCCCGAGAATCGCGACACACCAATCGCCGCGCGGATGCTTCTGCACGACTCGGAAGGAACGAAAGTGTCCGTGGAACTCGACTGGCTGGAAGAAGGATCCCCGAAATGGGACATCAGGATTCTGGCGGACAACGAGGAAGCACTGCTTTGCGACGGCGGGGCACGCCTGCTGATTGACGGTGAGGAAACCGTGTCGGGTCCGGATCGGGAATACCACGCGCTCTACGAACGACTCGCCGGATTGATCGCGTCAGGGTCAAGCGACGTTGACCTCTCGCCGATGCAGATCGTGTCTGACGTTATGGAAGTGGCGGACCGCGAGGTCGCCCCTCCGTTCGAGTGGTGAGGCGATGACCGCGGCCGCCCTCCTGATCGTCGCGGCTGGCCGCGGCGTGCGCGTCGGCGGCGACGTGCCGAAGCAATACGCCGATCTAGGTGGCAAGGCGTTGCTCAGGCACACCGTCGAACGCGTCCTCGCCCTCCCGGAGACGTCCTGCGTCCTGGCCGTCATCGGCAATGGGGACGACAAGCTTTATGGCGCGGCGATGGAAGGGATGGATCGGGATCGCCTGATGGACCCGGTCGTTGGCGGCGAAACCCGCGCGCAATCGGTTCGCGCCGGCCTTGAGGCGCTGGTTCCAATGGCGCCGGGAAACGTCCTGATCCACGATGCGGCCCGACCCTTCGTGACCCCTCGCATCATCCGCGGGGTCATCACTGCACTCGACAGGCACGACGGCGCCTTTCCCGCCCTGCCCGTCGTCGACGCGCTCTGGCTTGCGAAGGACGGCATCGCGCTGGAAGCGCGGTCCCGGAACGATCTTTGGCGCGCGCAGACGCCGCAGGGGTTCAAGTTCAAGCGCATCCTGGACGCGCACCGGAACTTCGCGGGCGACGCCGCCGACGATGTCGAAGTAGCCCGGGCCGCCGGGCTCGATGTGCGGGTCGTCGAGGGCTCCGAGGCCAATGTCAAGGTCACGACGCCGGACGATCTTGCCCGCGCACGGGTCCTGCTTTACCGATTTGCACGCCTTGACTGACAGGACGCGCCGCCGACCCCGGACGCCTCTATGGGTCAATGCCCGGCGAGGCAACCCGGCATGCAGCCGAGGCATGGAATTTGGCCAAGGATCAAGGCTTTGCGAATGCATCCGGGTCAGGCGCCACATGGATGGCCGACCTTGCGGTCCCCTTGCCGCAATTCTCCACATTTCTTTGGGACCCATTTGCTTGCCACACAATCACAAGGCTTTGACCCAATCCGGCTTGCTGAACTCAACATTTTCAAGAGGAAGCGAGAGTTTGTCAGAAGGGCATGCTCTCAAGGGTCTGGGCATGGAAGGGAAAGCGCCCGCGCATAGTGCGGGACCGCCGCTACGGATAGGCCTGCCTGTTCTCCGCGGCCTGACCGGAGACCGGGAACGCGGTCACGCATGCCTGCGCCAAGGCCAACACCAAAAAGATGAACTGCCATCTCCGAGATCGGAGGGCGGGTTCCTCCGGGCAAGCATGCTCTCGTCGTCATCGACGGAGCGGGCTGGCACGGGTCCGGGGGACTGGCGATTCCCGCCAATGTCTTCCTGATCCGGCTGCCGCCCCGCAGTCCGGAGCAGAACCCCTTCGAGACACTGTTCCCGGTCCTGAAGCATCGCCGCTTCTCCAACCGCGTGTTCGAAAGCGCCGAGCATGTCAGGGAGACGGTCGAAGACGTGTGGAACGGGTTCACCCGCAAGACAGGAGAGTTCATGCGGGTCACCGCAAGAGCGTGGGCCCTGCTGTGAAGTGCTGGCTCGTTTCCATCCGTGGTTGGAAACTCTTATTTTTCATTTATGTCAGCATCTTATAATATTTTTTGCATACGTTTGCAAAAATAGCTTGCCGAATCGCCAACCCTGAGTCTACCGTAAGAAATCTGCTGCGGTTCTGCCCGCAACCACTGTGGGAGGGAGAGCATGGCCGAAATCGTCTTGAGCAACATCACCAAACGGTGGGGCAGCTTCGTCGGCGTGCATGATTTTGACCTGACAATTGCAGATCGCGAGTTTCTCGTTCTTCTCGGCCCCTCGGGCTGCGGCAAGACGACAACGATGCGCATGGTCGCGGGGCTCGAGGACCCGTCGTCGGGCGAAATCTCGATTGACGGCCGTGTCGTCAATGACCTTGAGCCGAAAGACCGCGACGTTGCCATGGTGTTCCAGTCCTACGCGCTCTACCCCAACATGAACGTCTACGAGAACATCCGCTTTCCTCTGAAGGTCCGCGGTGTCGACCCCGCTACGCATGATGAAAGGGTGCGCCGCGCCTCTGCCATGGTGGAGCTGGATGACTTCCTGCACCGCAGGCCGGCGGAACTGTCGGGCGGCCAGCGGCAGCGTGTCGCGCTCGCCCGGGCGATCGTGCGGGAACCCAACGTCTTCCTGATGGACGAACCGCTCTCGAACCTTGACGCCAAGCTCCGGGTCTCCACTCGGGCCCAGATCAAGAACCTGAGCCACGAGCTGGCCGTGACAACGGTTTACGTGACCCACGACCAGATCGAAGCCATGACGCTCGCCGACCGCGTTGTGGTCATGAAGCAGGGTGTCGTGCAGCAGGTTGGCACCCCGACCGAGATTTACGACGAACCCGCCAACGCATTCGTGGCGAGCTTCATCGGCAACCCGGCCATGAACCTTGTTGATGGCGAGATGGCCGGCGGTTCCTTCAAGGCCGAAAACACGTTGATCGAAGGCCTTTCGGCGCCGGAAGGCCCGCTGACCCTTGGCTTCCGCGCCGAGGATGCAGGGGTGGTCTCCGAGGGCGGCCAGATCAACGCCCCGATCTACACGATGGAGCTCCTGGGAGACGCAACCATGGTTTCCGTCCGTATCGGCGGCTCTCTGGTATCCGTGAAGGCCGACAAGAACTATCGCGCCGAAATCGACGACACGGTTTCGATCCGCATCTCGACAGATCATTGCCACCTCTTCGATGCGAAGACGGGAGAGCGTGTCGGGGACTGACCTCGAGCCATGACCCCGGTCCGGCAAGGGCCGTGGTTCACCGAGCGGTGCGCGGTTGCAAGGCGCACCGAACCAACAGAAACCAAGGAGAGTACAATGTTTCTGAAGAAAGCAGCCCTCGCGGGCGCCGTAGCTGGCCTCATGGGTTCGGCAGCATTCGCGGCAGACTGTGGTCCGTCCGGCAAATCGGTCCGGATCCTCGGCTCCGACTTCCCGGCCATTCAGGCCGTTGCTGGCGCCGCCGAAGCCAATTGCGCGGCAAATGCCGGCGAGTTCACCATCAACCTTCGCGACAACACGCGTGACATGATGAACCAGGCCCTGACCCCGAACCCGGCAGAGTACACCTCGGTCATCGTCGCCAATTCGACCCTGACCCAGCTGATGAACGACGGCCTGGTCCGCCCGCTGGACGAATATGTTGCAAAATACGGCCAGCACCTGAAGCCGTCGCAGCTGATCACCATCGGCGGCAATGTCATGGCCGTGGCCTTCATGGCGAACTCGCAGCACCTGTATTCGCGCACCGACGTCCTCGAGCAGGCCGGTGTCGAAGGGATCCCGGCAACTGTTGAAGAAGTCGTTGCAGCGGCCGAGAAAATCCGCGCTGCAGGCATCATGGAACATCCGATCGTGATGAACATGAAGGTTGGCTGGAACGTCGGCGAAATTTTCAACCTGTTCTTCTTCGCCAACGGCGGTGAGCTGTTCAAGCCGGGTTCGGCCGAGCCGAACGTAAACTCGCCCGAAGGCATTGCCGCTTTGGGGACGATCAAGTCGCTGCTCGAGTACGCACACCCGGATCACTTGAGCCATGCCTCGAATGAAACCCAGGGTCTGTGGGAAGCCGGCAAGGCGGCCTTGGCCATCATGTGGGGGTCGCGCGGTGGTGCGGTTCTTGACGACGAAGGTTCGAGCGACGAAGTCACGTCAAACACCGTCTTGTCTGCGGCACCGACGGCAGGCGGCGGATCGACGCCGGCCGCGACCCTGTGGTGGGATGGCGTGACCGTCGCCAAGAACATTCCGGATGAAGACGCGGAAGCCACCTTCGCGGCTCTGGTCAGCGGCCTGACCTCTGATCTGATGGAAGAGCACAACGACAAAGCCATCTGGCTGATCGAGGGCTTCCAAGCCGGCCCGGCAGCAGCAGGTGTTGCGGCAACTGCAGCAGCTGGTGCCAAGCCTTACCCGATGATCCCGTTCATCAACCTGATGCACAACGCACTGGGTTCCGAACTGGTGGACTTCTACAAGGGTGACGAGAGCGCGGAAGACGCTCTGGCTGACGTTGAAGCGGCCTACCGGACCTCTGCGAAGGAAGCGGGCTTCCTGCAGTAGCCTCTCCGCTGAAGGGGGCCCTCGGGGGCCCTCTTCAATCCATTGGATTTCACGACGGGGCACATGCGATGAAACACCGTACGTTCTTTTGGTTCATCCTGCCGACACTCTCGGCGATGATACTCTTTATCGCCCTGCCCATCGTCTCAGTCTTCATCCAGTCGCTGTTTGTGCAGCACGAACAGGTCCTGGTTGTCTCGGAAAGCTGCGGCCCCTTCGGCTGTGTTGAGGAAACCCAGGTCGATACGGACGCGACTGCCAGGCTGCGCGAAGAACAGCCGCTTGGCCAATTCAACGGCCTGGCCACCTATTTTGACCGCTCCCACCTGGCGTCCGCAGAGATCGCCGAGGTCTGGCGCACATCAACCGGACTGTCATCCTTCATTGACGGCATAATGGACCTGAAGTTCTACAAGGCCCTGGTCTTCACGCTGACCTACACCTTTGTTGTGACGCCGCTGGTCCTGATTTTCGGACTGGCCGTTGCCGTCGGCGTAAACAACCTGCCCAAGGCGTTCCGTGGCGTGGCGATTTTCATCTCGCTCTTGCCTTTCCTTGTCGCGACGATCGTCGGCTCGATGATCCTTTCCTGGATGGTCGATGGTGAAGGCATCATCGGCGCGACGCTTCAGAACATCTTCAACGACCCGTCTCTCAGCATCAAGGCCTCGACGCCGCTCATGTGGATCATGCTGATGGTCTACGGGGTCTGGCACACCCTGCCTTTCGCCTTCATCACGTTTTACGCCGGGCTGCAAACGGTGCCCCAGGACACGTTGGAGGCTGCCCGTGTGGATGGAGCCAACAAGTGGCAGACGATGATCAGCGTCGTGGTTCCACACCTGATGCCGCTCGTGTCCTTCGTCACGCTGATGCTTCTGATGGACAATTTCCGGGTGTTCGAACCGTTGGTCAGTTTCCAGGCGGAGGCCCACGCCCAGTCACTGAGCACCTTCATCGTCAGCGACCTTCGTGAAGCCGGCAATCCGCTCTACGCCTCCGCCAGCGCAACCTCGATGCTGACGATCCTCGGCGTCGTGATCCTGCTGACACCCGTGCTGATCCGCACCTGGCGCGATTTCAACGCCAAGGTACATTGAGGAGACGACAATCATGGCGACGAAGGCAGAATCCCGTCTCACAACGCTAAGAGTTGTTTCCTATGCGCTCGTGATCACCTGGCTGATCATCGCGGCCTTTCCCTTCCTTTGGACGGTATGGGGCAGTTTCAAGGTGCAGGGCGACTTCTTCTCGAAAGCGGACTGGACCAACGCCATCTACGGCATCTTGACGACCCGTGAAACCGGTGGCGCCTTTACGCTCAACGGATATTTCGGCGCGTGGATCCAGGAGGAGTTCTGGAGAAACGTATTCAACACCTTGGTCATCGTTTTCTTCACCGTCTGCATTTCGCTCACCTTCGGAACGCTCGGCGGGTACGCGCTGGCCCGCTCCGGCTTCCGCTATGCATTCTGGGTCCTGATGGCAGCTCTCGCGTTTCGCGCAATGCCGCACATCACGCTGGTTTCGGGTTACATGCTGCCGTTCTTCGAGTGGAACATCTGGGGACTGAAGGCAACAACCGTCATCGTGCTTGTTGCGATCAACCAGCCCTTCACGCTCTGGATGCTGCACTCGTTCTTCCTGAACATCCCGAAAGACATGGACGAAAGCGCCATGGTCGACGGCTGCACCCGGTTCCAGGCTTTCTGGAACGTCATCGTGCCCGTCATGTGGCCAGGGGTGATTACCACGGGCCTCTTCAGCTTCCTGCTTGCCTACAATGACTATGCTGTCACCTCGATGCTGCTGAGCAAGCCGAACGAGACGATGGTCCCGGCGGTCGCCAGCTTCCTCGGTTCGGTTCAGGTGCAGGGCAACATCATGTTCGCGGTCGCAGCCGTTGTCTCGGCCACAGCACCGCTCTTCGTGCTGATCCTGTTCTTCCAGCGGCAGATCGTAAGCGGGCTGACGGCGGGCGCGGTCAAGGGTTGACCCCCCCTGCTGACAACGCGCGGCGCAGTCCCCAGCCCGGGATCCTGGGAGAGCAGGTTCCATGACCAGCGTTCACGAGTTGAACCGCGCCGCCCTCGATTCGCTGCGCGCGGCCCAGCATGACTGGGGCGAGGCGACATTGCGCCGGGCGCTCGACGAGGTCCTTGCCCCTGAAGCGGCGTGTCACCTCGGCCACCCGTTCGGGGACATGACGGGGCCGGAGGAGCTTCATGACCGGGCCCTGTCATTGCTCAAGTCCGCATGGCCCGACGTCGAGAGGCGTGACTGGATCGTGATGGCGGGCAACGACGATCACGGGCATGACTGGGTCGGCTGCGGCGGCCACTTCATGGGCACGTTCCTGGCGCCGTTTCTCGACATCCCGCCGACTGGCCACCTGGCGCACATGCGCTTTCACGAATTCTACCGGTTCGAGTCCGGCCGGGTCGTCGAATGCCAAGCGCTTTGGGATGTTCCCGAAGTCATGATGCAGGCGAATGCATGGCCGATGGCACCATCCCTCGGTCGCGAATTCTGCATTCCCGGCCCGGCATCAGGCGACGGACTGTTCCGGCCGCAGAGAGACGACGTGACGAGCAGGGCCAGCAAGGCAACTGTCGTGGACATGCTGCAGCACATGAAGCGCCACCCGTCGCAGGGTGGCCCCGAGGTCATGGAGATGCCACGCTTCTGGGACGCGCGCTTGAACTGGTACGGTCCTGCAGGAATTGGCACCGGCCGGGGAATCGAAGGATTCCGCAACTGGCACCAGATCCCGTTCCTGAAGGCCATGCCGGACCGGGGATCCAAGGCGGACCAGGTCACGTACCATTTCTTCGGCGACAACAACTACTGCGCCGTGACCGGATGGCCCAACATGATCCAGACGCTGACGCATGACGGCTGGCTGGGCATCGCGCCGTCGGGCAAGGAGATCACGATGCGCTCGCTGGACTTCTGGCGCATCGAGAACGGAAAGATCCGCGAGAACTGGGTGATGGTGGACATCCTCGACACCTATCGACAGCTTGGCGTCGACGTGCTTGCCAGGCTCCGGGAGTTCAACAAGGCTCGCAATCTTGGGCGCATCGAACCAGGCGGCGGACATCCATAGACCCGCCGCGAGCGCTCCTCAAGCAAGCGCCGTCGCATGCAACCGAACTGTCTCCTTCGGAAAGGCATCCACGCAGTTCGAAGCACCTCTTGACATTGGCCGTTCAGCGTCATCGTCCAAGTTGCTTCATGACAACCAGAACCGATGCGGATGTCGCGAATCCAGGCGATTCAGGCTGCTCAGGTGCCGGCATCTCCTGACCGTGTCGTCGGCAGGCTTCCGTCAGCCGCCTTGCCGGAAAGCCAGTCATGCAGCTTTGACCACCTCCGCCGTGCCGAGGCGTTCCTGACGGCCATTGCGACCGCCTTCTTCTGTCCAACCAGGACGACGAGCCTCTTTCCGCGGGTGACACCGGTATAGATCAGGTTGCGCTGCAGCATCATGTAGTGCTGCATCATGACCGGAATGACGACGGCCGGGTATTCCGACCCCTGGCTCTTGTGAATCGTTGCCGCGTAGGCCGGCACCAGCGCATCGAGTTCCCCGAATCCAATCTTGACGGACCGGCCATCGAATTCCACGGCTATCTCGCTCTCGTCCAGATCGACAGACGTGATCATTCCAATGTCGCCGTTGAAGATGTCCTTGTCGTAGTCGTTCGCGATCTGCATGACCTTGTCGCCAATCCCGAAGGTCCTGCCAAAGCGCTCGACCTTGGGGTCTCCGGGCGGGTTCAGGACGGACTGCAACTCGATGTTCAGCGAGTTCGCGCCCACGCCGCCCCGGTTCATCGGGCAAAGCACCTGGATGTCCCTGATCGGATCCATTCCGAACCGTTTCGGAATTCGGTTCCTGACGAGCTCTGTGATGCGAAGGACGGCCTGTTCCGGATTCTCGGCCGGCACGAAATGGAAATCGGCATCGCCATCCGTCGTGGAAAGGTCGGGCACGCGCCCGTCGTTGATCCTGTGGGCGCTCTTGACGATCTTGCTTTGTGCCGCCTGTCGAAACACTTCCGTAAGCCGCACAACCGGGACGGCCCCGGAATCGATGATGTCGGCAAGCACCTGGCCGGGTCCCACGGAGGGCAACTGGTCGATGTCGCCCACGACATGAAGGGCTGCCGTGCTCGGCAAGGCCCTGAGCAACGACTGCATCAGGGGCACGTCCACCATCGAGGCCTCGTCCACGACGAGCAGGTCGCAGTCAAGCGGGTTGTCCTCGTTTCGCTTGAAGCCGAATTTCATGGGGTCGAATTCCAGGGTCCGGTGGATCGTCTTTGCGTCCATCCCCGTTGCCTCGGTCATGCGCTTGGCGGCGCGTCCTGTCGGTGCACACAGCATCAGCTTCATCCCCTTCGCCGCCAGAATGCGCAGGATGGAGTTCACGATGGTCGTCTTCCCGACGCCGGGACCGCCGGTGATGATCAGCATCTTGGATGTCAGCGCTAGCCGGATTGCCTCGGCCTGGCTGGACGCAAGTGTCAGCCCGGTCCTCCCCTCGATCCAGGGCAGGGCCCGGTCCGCATCGATTGGAGGCCATGGCAGGGCACCTGAAATGATCCGGCGCACGTGGCTCGCGATGCCGCGTTCCGCCTGGTGGAGGCCCGCCAGAAAGATGCAGACCGTGTCACCGACCGTGTCGGCCGTGACGTTGCCTTCACCGAGCTCCAGTGCCATCGCCGTCTCGACAAGGGGACCGGGCACGTCCAGCAACTCCCCTGCCAGGGAATGCAGTTCGCCCTTGGGCAGGCCGCAGTGCCCGTTGCCCATTGCTTCGCTCAACGCGAAGGCGATTCCTGCACGCACCCGGATCATGGCGGTCTTTTCAATGCCGATCTTCTCTGCGATCGTGTCCGCCGTACGGAACCCGATGCCACGGATATCCTTCGCCAGCCGATAGGGATTCTCGCTCAGCACCTGCACGGCATCGGCACCGTAGGTCATGTAGATCCTGACGGCCCGCGCGGTGCCGACGCCGTGCTGGTGGAGAAAGACCATGATTTCCCTGACGATCTTTTGGTCCGACCAGCTTGCGGTGATCTTGTCCGCACGAATGGGCCCGATCCCTTCCACCTCTCGCAGGCGCTCGGGATTCGCCTCGATGATGTCAAAGACGTCCTTGCCAAAGTGCCTGACGAGCCGTTCTGCGTAGACCGGACCGATCCCCCGGATCATTCCGGAGCCAAGATACTTCTGGATGCCTTCGAGCGTCGTCGGCGCAGACGCCTTCAGGAAGCGCGCCTTGAACTGAAGACCGTAGGTCCGGTCGTTGTTCCAGGAACCCGACGCCGTGACCCATTCACCGGCGGAAATCATCGCCGCACTGCCCACCACGGTGACGGCGTCGCGGTGGCCGCGCGCCTTTACGCGCAAGACGCAGAATCCGCTCTCGGAGGAATGGAATGCGACACGTTCGACGAGCCCGGAAAGAACCTCCGCTTGCGCAGTGTCATCCATCAGATGACCACTTCAGACAAGTTCTTGCACTGGGACATCGACGCTTCATGCATGTGTCCTGGCCGCGCCGGCTGGCACCGCCGCAATTGGCAACAAACGCAATTGTGAGCACGTGGCTCAGGATTGGCCCAATCCATTCTGGTCAACTCTTGAATGCCCGGTCAATGCGGAATGCGGGTCACCTCACCTGGCTCCTGATTCACTTCCCGGCGCAAGCACGCCTTGCGAATTAGCTTGAATTGCCAACCGAATCCAGTTTTCAGGAGCACGAATTCCGTCCCGCGTCAGATCACCGGGAGAATGCGCAACCGCACTGACCGAACAGGAATTGCTGTCGGCAAGTTGTTCGATGTCCTGGAAATGCGAATCCGCGGCGCTCGGGATCGTCCGGCCCGAGACTGACGGGCGTGCAACACATTCAGTTGGAGCGGCCTTCCCTGTCACTCCACACTTGCCGACCGGAACGATCGCAGTGCCACGCGACGGCTTCAATCCAAGCGCGTTGCCCAGTCCGGACAGGATCAACGGGATTTCGCGCTTGCCGCACGTTGACCGCTCCGATAGACCCAACGACGGAGACGTGGCCGAGTGGTCGAAGGCGCTCCCCTGCTAAGGGAGTAGACGGGGAACCGTCTCGAGGGTTCGAATCCCTTCGTCTCCGCCACTTGCACCTGGAAGACCCAGAACGAGGTTTTGGCTGGTCTTTTCCTTTTGTTTCAACGCAGTATGGGTGAGCCATCCGACTTCTGAAGGCTGGCCTTCGCGCAAGAATCGGTCTCTGCACGCCCCGCGCCACTTGCCGCCCGTCCCTCAGCCAAGGAAGCGCCCTGCCGTGATGCTCGAAGGACGCGCTAGTTCCAGAAGCGCCCCTGCACGCGAGCCTCGCGCGGCCCTTGTGGCGTCTCGACGATCAGTTCCGTGCCCGGATTCCAGTGACCCGCATTCACCATCCCGATCGACACGTTTGTCTGGAAGTCTGGCGACCAGGCCGCCGATGTCACCTGACCGACCCGCTCTCCGTCATTCGTCAACGGCCAAGCCCTGCGGGCGTGGCCGAGCGCCTCTCCCAGGATCGAAATCGCGCGAACCTGGCGTTCAGGGCCTCGCGCATCTTCCAGCGCGAGCGCCTCCCGGCCGATATGCTCCAGCCCTTCGACGGGCTTGCAGAGCTTGCCAAGGCCGCACTCCAACGGGGTGTTTTCCATTGTCATGTCATTGCCGTAGCTCAACAACCCGCCTTCGATCCGCTCGATCAGGTTCGGGCAGCCTGGGCGCACGTTCAGGTCCTCTCCTGCCTTGAAGAGGGCATCCCAGAGAGGCATGCCATGTTGACTGCCCTCAACATAGATTTCGTACCCGCCCTGTTTCGAATAGCCCGAACGCGCAACGATGAACGAGGCGTCCTTGAAGGCCAGCCGCCTATGGCGAAAGAAGCGGATGTCACGCACATCAGGACCAAAGACCCTCTCCATCAGGGCGCCTGACATCGGCCCCTGTACGGCCAGAGGCGACACGTCCGGCTCGAACACGCTGACGTCCAACCCCGCGCCAAGCGCCAGCCCCTTGACCCAGAACAGCAGGTCGCTGTCGGCAATCGAAATCCACCAGCGCGTGTCACCGTGCTTGATCGCCACCGGATCGTTCAGCATTTTGCCACTTTCATCAACGATCGGCACGTAATGGCATTGGTCGGGTTGCATCTTGCGCAAATCACGCGGCGTCAGCATCTGCATCAGCCGTGCGGCATCCGGGCCGTTCAGTTCGATCTGGCGTTCCACCGACACGTCCCAGACCTGCACATGTTCCTTCAGATGGCGGTAGTCAGTTTCCAAATCCTCGAAGACCGTCGGCAGAAGCATGCGATTGTAGACGGTGTAGGCCTTGACGCCGGCGGCTTCGACACCTGGCGTAAATGGCGTCTCGCGCAGGCGGCGGGAAAGCGAAATCAGGTGCGCCATTCAGGTGCCCATGGACTTTGCGGCATCGCGAAGCTGAAACTTCTGGATCTTGCCGGTAGAGGTTTTGGGAAGTTCTGAAAATACGACTGCCTTGGGCGTCTTGAAGCCGGCGAGATGCTCTCGGCAAAACTTGATGATCTCGTCCGCGGTCGCCCGTGCCCCGGGCCGCAATTCAACAAAGGCGCAGGGTACTTCGCCCCACTTCTCGTCAGGCTTCGCGACGACGGCTGCCACCTGGACCGCCGGGTGGCGAAACAGCACGGCCTCGACTTCGACGGACGAGATGTTCTCGCCTCCTGAAATGATGACGTCCTTCAGCCGGTCGCGGATCTGCATGTATCCGTCGGGATGCACGACGGCTGCATCGCCGGACCAGAACCGGCCATCTTCGAAGGCCTTTTCCGTGGCATCGGGATCCTTGTAATATCCCTTCATCACGGTGTTGCCGCGCACCGCTATCTCGCCTTGGGTCTTGCCATCCGTGGGAACCGGCTGGCCGGAATCAGCATCCATGACCGAGACGGATTCGACCATCGGCAGGGCAATGCCCTGTTGCGCCTGAAGCTGCGCCTGTTCGCCAGCGTCCAGCTCTTCCCAACCATCCTGCCAAAGGCACATGGAAATGTGCCCATAGGTCTCGGTCAACCCGTAGACCTGCATCACCTCGAATCCCATCGCCCTGGTCTTTTCCAGGACCGACGGCGGCGGCGGTGCGCCAGCAGTCAGCACCTTGATCGCCGGCTCAAACGGGCCGGTGGCACCGGATTCGAATTCGGCAAGCATTTGCAGGACAATTGGCGCAGCGCCAAAGTGAGTCACGCCATGGGCACGGATGGTGCCCAGAATCAGGTCCGGCGCGGGCGTTCTGGTGAAGACCATGGTTCCGCCCAGCATGGCAATCACCCAAGGATGACCCCAGCCGTTGCAGTGAAACATCGGCACGACGGACAGATAGACCGGATAGTGCGGCTGCTGCCAAGCCGCCACTGTTCCAAGCGCCATCAGATAGGCGCCCCGGTGATGATAGACCACACCCTTGGGTCGCCCGGAGGTGCCGGAGGTGTAGTTCAGGGCAATGGCGTCCCATTCGTCATCCGGCAGGCCGAGGGCCCCGGCGGGCCCCGCATCCTGCAACAGGTCTTCGTAGTCCCTGCCACCCATTGTCTGAGCCGCGTTCGCGTTGGGATCGGCGATCTCGATGACGGGCAAAGTCCGCCCCAGCTCCTCGAAAGCGCGGGTCAGGAGCGGGATCAGTTCCCGATCCACGATCACGGCCCGGGTGTCGGCGTGATTGAGGATATAGGCAATCGTGCCCGGTTCGAGCCGCGTGTTCAGCGTGTTGATCACCGCCCCGGTCAGCGGCAGGGCGAAGTGCAGCTCGAACAGCTCGGGGATGTTCGGGCAGAGCACCGACACTGTATCGCCCTTGCCGATCCCCATGGCGACAAGACCGGCCGCAACGCCACGCACACGCGCCGCCATTTCCGCCCAGTTGCGCCGCAGATCACCATAAATGACAGCCGTGCGGGTGCCGTGCAGCGCTTCCGCCCGGTGCAGGAACGATACGGGCGACAGCGGCACGAAATTGGCTGAAACCTTGTCGAACTCTTCATAGTTCTCTTGCATCGTAGCTCCTCCCAAAGAACCGGTGCGGGGCATGTGCGCGGGTTCAGCTTTCGCCGAACCCCTTGGGCACTGGCAGGTCCGGAAGAGACCTGGCGCGCTTCTGCAGGGCCCGGCCGATCACCACGCGGCTGATTTCGGTGGTGCCATCGACGATGCGCAGCATCTGGCTAAGTCGCGAAAGGCGATCCAGGCCATAGGGCTTGAGCAGCCCCATGCCGCCCAGCACCTGCGTGCAGGTATTGGCCGCGTTCACCGCTGCATCGGGCACGAAGCGTTTCGCATGGGCCGCCATGACCGGGCCTTCGGGCGTGCCAAGCGCATTGGCCGCCGCACGATAGAGCAGCCGCGAAGCCTCAAGATCCGTCGCAACGTCGCCGAGCATCCACTGGATGCCGTCAAGATCAAGGGTCTTGCCACCGAACATCTTGCGGCTCCTGGAATAGCTCAACGCGACGTCCAAAGCGGCTTCCATAAGACCGCAGCAGCCCGCCGCAATCGAGACCCGGGCGATGTCGATCGCCATCAGCGAGCCCTGAAGGCCCTGTCCGACCGGCAAGATGATGTTGTCCTCGGAGACGACCACATCGGTCATGTACATCTCGCTCAGCGGCAGGAATTCGTAGGACGGAGTGTCGTAGCGCGGTCCGAAGGAAAGTCCTTCGACGTCCGCCGGAATGGCGATCATGGCCATGTCCTGGTGGCCGGGCCTGTCGGTGGTCTTGACCACGGTGAAATAGATGTCGGCCTCGCCGGCCAGAGATACCCAAGCCTTGGCGCCGTTGATGGTCCAGGTCCCGTCACCGTTGATCGCCGCGCGCGAGTACATGTTGGACGCGTCCGAGCCCGACTGCGGCTCTGTCAGCGAGAAATTGGCCAGCTTGCGGCCCGAGGTCAGCTCGCGGCCCCATTTCTCCTTGAAGACGTCGGTTCCGAAGCCGCAGCAAGCATAGGTGCAGATATTGTGCATCGACAGCGCAAAGGCATAGGCGCCATCTCCCTTGCCCAGCTCCTCGTAGACGCGGATGCCTTCGCCCAGCGGCAAGCCCTGGCCGCCGAACTCCTCTGGGGCATACAGCCCGGTCAATCCCAGCACCGACGCCTTGTCGGACGCATCGCGCGGCCAGACACCGGCCTCGTTCCATGCTCCTACGTGGGGCTTGATCACCTCGTTAGTGTGTGCTCGGGCGGCGGCGAGAATGGCTTCGATCTGTGCTGGCATGGGTCCTCCCTGATCGCTGGAAAGCGTCCTCGAGCGCAATCTCTATTTTGTCATCAGGCATAGTGAAACAGGAAAATCCTTCTGGAGAACCTCTTGCAAAACCCCGCATTCGCGAAAGATATCCCCAGAATCAGTCGGTTGTCTGAAAGTTCCGATCTGGGTCTGGAGCCGCCTGCGCGGCATGTCGAAGGCGCATCACGGACCAAGGACGCAACGCAAGCTACAGCGCGGTCTGCCGCTACGCGGCCGCCCGGAAGCAGCGCATTGGCGCTGGCGCATCGGGCGCAAACGACCCGCAGGCGTTCAAGCCCGGTGACGCGTTCCAGTTCGACTGGAGCCAGGAATGCATGTCAATGCCACTGCGCAAAGTAGGGCGGCTTCCCTTTACGGATCGATCTTGCCGCGATCCTTTGATCTGAACGGCGACGTAGAACCGGCAACAGCATCGTCGTTCGTGACATCAACCTGGAAATGCCTGACGAACACGGTAACGAGTTCCGTTGCCTGCTCGATCCACTTTCGCGTCACATCTTCATCGGGAGCCTTCACGACCTTGCCAGAAGCGGTCGGTTACCAGAATCCAGTCGAATAGACCGTGAGAGGTGAGAATTCCTCGAGATCGCTCTTGATGACGCAGTCCGAAGGCAGGACGGAAGTCATCCTGTCAATCTGATGATTTCCCGCGGTGGCTCTCCACTCCATTCTCGAAATGTCCTCGGAAGCAAGGGTCGCCATATCCAGGTTCTCAACAGCGTAGAACAAGAGCATGGCAGTCTGACGATCCTCAGGACCGAGCTTTCTCGCACTGTTGACGCCGAGGAAAGCCAGCTTGACATGCGAGCCGGATGCCTTCCCGCTTCACCTCATGGCTCAATGTCGTCACGGCATTCTGCGCTGACAGAAAGTCCGACTTCTTGACTGCGAGCAAGTCCAGCGAAAGGTCCACACGCTTCTTGACTTGCCAAAGCGTCATTGGATCCGTCATGTCATCCGGGGCGTTGTCTTCAATGATCGCCATGACATCCCAATCGGAGTCGTCGTGAGAATCGCCTCTTGCGCGACTGCCGAACAGCCAGACCTCCTCCGCGCGCAAAACTGTGCGGCACAGTTCTACTAGTGTCGAAAGACGCTTGTCAGGCGTACAGGTGGATGAAATCTCAGCCGGGATCATGCACGCAATCTAGGCGAAAAAGTTGTCCAATCAACCAAGACTGGGTGCCAGGCTGCAATGAAGAGTTGCGGCAATTTGTGTAAGAGCGCACTTGTCCTCGGTTCGCGCGACACCAATCGCTTCATCGCCGCAGCCCTGAAAGGCGCATTGGCGGCACCGTATCCTCCATAGCCTTGTCGGCGCTCAACGATCTCAAAAAAGAACCCGTCGCCGTAAGGCGTGCTGTACAACTGCAAGAACTGGCCGCAGTCATCTTCGTCATAGAGGATGTTCCCCTCCCGAAGCCGTTCCAACATGCCTCCACCCAGCCCGAAACGTGCTTCAAGATCGTCGTAGTAGTTTCCGGGGATCGGCAGCGCCTGGAACCCACGCCCGCGCAGTTGCCTCTCGGTTTCGAACAGGTCATTCGACTCGAATGCCACGTGCTGCACGGCGGACCCCAGACGCCCTGCAACGAAACGTCCCGCCAACGTGCGGTCCGAATCCGCACCGTTCAAGGTGATGCGCAGGCTGGCATCCGGGCTCTCGATGACCTGGCTTCGCACGATGCCCCCGGGATCAACGACATCCACGACCGGCCTTTTCGATGCTTCGAACAGGGAGGTGTAGAACAGGGACCACGCGAGCATCTCGTCGTGGCCCATGGTCTGCGCGACATGGTCCACGCGGGTCAGCCCGGCCCCTTCAAGCGCGTTCCCGGTTGTCGTGAACTCCACGTCCCGAACATCGGTCAGCCCGCTCGCCGCATCTAGAAAGTGCATGACGCCACCGCCAACCGAATGAATGGCAGGAAGGTGCAACTCTCCCTGATCGATGCGCTGATGGAACAGCTTCACCTGCAGCGCCTCGGCCCTTCGAACGGTTCCAGCCGCATCTTTCACGCGCAGTCCAATGTCGCAAATGCTGGTTCCGCGAGACAGGTACGCTGAGTGCGCAAATCCTTCACGCTCGGTGTTGACGACGATGTTTATCTCGCCCTGTGTCCAGAGCGAGACATCCTTGTTGATGTGATCTGCAGCATTGGTAAACCCCAACGTTGTCAATGGCGCGCCGAGTCGATTTGCCTCGATCTCGTCGGCAGCAAACTCGATGAACTCGACCCCCTCGATCTCCGCTCGGGGAGGCATGGACGGGACGTCGAGATGGGGGGGCGGCTCGATCCGGTTTACGTCATCCATGAGCGCCAGGAGAGATCTCATGCCGTCTTCGGCAATGGCCCGAGGGCTGCCGCCCCGAAACTGGTCGTTGAAGACCTCAAGCGAAATCGGACCATCGTAGCCAGTCGCGGCAACGGCTTGCATGAACGCCCGTACGTCCAGATCGCCTTCGCCGGGCATGTTGCGGAAGTGCCGCGACCAATAGAGCAAGTCCATCTCGATCAATGGCGCATCCGCAAGCTGCACGAAGAAGATCTTGTCGCCGGGAATGCGGCGGACGCTTTCCGGGCTCAGCTTTCGCCCAAGCGTGTGAAAACTGTCGACGATCAGTCCGATGCCTGGATGATCCGCGCGCCGCACGATTTCCCATGCATCCCGATGGTCGTTGACATGGGTGCCCCAAGCCAGCGCTTCATAGCCCACGCGCAATCCATGTTCGATGGCCACATCGCCCAAGGCATTCAGGTCATCGGCGGCGCGGTCAATCCCGCCTAAAGCCTTGGGATGCACCGAAGAACAGATCAGCATGAGATCGGTGCCCAGATCCTGCATGACGTCGAACTTTCGCTTGGCCCGCTCAAAAGCCCGGGTCCTGTCCGGCTCCGGCAATCCCTCGAAGTCACGAAAGGGCTGGAAGAGCAAGATCTCCAGCCCGAGGTCACGCACCATCTTTCCCACATCGCGTGGACCGCTGTCGTGAGCAATGAAATCCTGTTCAAAGATCTCGACTCCGTCGAAACCCGCCGCCGCAATGGCAGCGAGTTTCTCCGGCAAGTCGCCGGCAATCGAGACTGTGGCGATCCCGGTCTTCATGGCGTTATGCGAAGATTTCCTTGAAGCGGTCGATGCAGAGGCGAAACCCCGCCTCGTAGTCGCCGTTTCCGGGATGATACACGCTCTCGAAGCTGATCACGCCGCCATAGCCATCGGTGCGCAAGGCATTGGCGAGCGGCTGGAACTGATCGGCCAACTGGCCCTCACCGATACGGCGCACTTCCAGCGTGGCCGACGGCGTGTCAACCTGAACGTCCTTGATGTGGATGTGCCCCAAGTATCCGTCCTTCGCCGTCTCGTACCCCCGTGGAAAGGCCTCTTCGTGGCACCAGCAGCTGTTGGCCGGGTCCCAGAGAATCTTGAGCACGTCCTTGGCATCCAGATCGTCAATCAGCTTTCGCGCCGTCCAGGTGGAGTTGACCATGGTGCCGTTCCCGGTCTCAACGACCAGCGTAATCCCGGCACTGCGCGCCACGTCGCAAGCCGGGGCAATGAGAGGAAGCGTCCTGTCCCACGCGCCTTTGGCGACATTCCATTCCTCGGCTCCGTTTGTGCCCCATAGAATCTGCTCTTTCCTGTTCGTCATGATCCTGACAAGCGGACTGCCCACGACGTGCGCCATGTCGATCACGCGCCTGAGTGCATCCATATGCTTGGTGTGCAGGTCGTCTCCGGGCTCATTGGCCGTGGTCAAGCCCGCAAAGACGTGGCGCGAAAGGCAGGACACGAGCTTGCCGCGATCGCGCAGTTCCGCGTCGATCCTGCGAATCTCTTGTGCATTGTGATCGCCAACCTCGGTGTCGCCCACGAACTGCAGCTCGGCATATTCGAGCCCGAACTCGTCCATGACATCGATGGCGTGCGCCAAGTCCCGGCTGATGCCGTCGCAGATCAAGCCCAGTTTCATTGCGCGCCTTCCCGATGCATTTCCGCGCACACGACCTCTTCAATCACGCGGGCGCAAGCCGAATCGTCTCCATGCGAGCTCATTAGCTGGCCCACGTGAAATGTCTGCGTCTCTTTCGACGCCATCTGCATCGACACCTCAAGTTCTTCAGCGAGGTCCAAGGAGATCATTCGATTCCTGCGCTTCGCGCCGATCCCGGAAACGGCAATGCCGAGAACTTCCGAATTCGCCGGATTGCGGATCATCACCGTTGCGGGGACCGCATCGGCATCGGCCACGACTTCCGCCACGCTTCCCGCGCCCGTGCCGCCAATATCTCGAAATCCGGCCCTGTGCACCTCGCCTACGTCAAGGCCAGCCGCCTCGAAGCCGTTCGCGATCAGGTCCGTCGCAAGCCCGGACTTCATGGTCCCCAAGCCAATCACGCCTGCGCGCATGTCACTTCACCTTTCCGTTTCTCAATTGGCGGGGTTTCAAGCTCGCATCACGCCGGTCCGGTCCTGAAGGCAACGCCGGTCGCGGCGCGAGCTCGTCATCGCACCAGGAAGAGCGAGATTTGCGGGAATGCCACGAGGATCGCGAGGATCATTGCCTGCAGCAGTATGAACGGCCCGAACGAGCGATAGATCGTCACCAGGTCAATTTCGGGTGGAGCCACGCTCTTTAGGTAGAAGGCGGCCGACCCAAAGGGCGGCGTCAGAAACGCAATCTGCATGTTCACGCTGAACAGGATCCCGAACCAGATCGGATCATAGCCCAGTTGCTTCACGATCGGCATGAAGACCGGCATGGTCAACAGCACGATGCCGATCCAGTACATGAACATCCCCAGTATGAAGAAGATGCACATCATCATGAGGATGATCACGATTGGCGCGACATCCATGCCTACGATTGCATTGGCAACAAAGCGGTTTCCGCCCGACAGGCTGAAAGCCCCGGCAAGAACGGTCGCGCCAAACGCAACCCAAAGGATCGTGCCGACCGAGCGGAACGTCTGCTCCAGGCCTTCGAGCACCATGACCGTGCTCAGTTCGTTCCGCACCCAGATCAGCAGCAGGGAAGCCACGACACCCATTGCGGCCGCTTCACCGAATGCAGTCACGTGCAAAGCCCGATGCTGTTGACTGTAGCCGGAGCGGTCGCCAAATGTTTCACGATCGAATTCGGCAGATTGGCGATTCGCCATGCGGTTGCGAAGTCCGTCGACCGCCGCCAAATCGATCGTCGGGAACGGCCGCGACCTTGCAGGTCGCCCAAACAGGAAGAAAACCGTGAATTGGTCACCGGAAAGGACGCAGGTAAACAGTTGGAACGAATGGGATCCGCTCAAGCACGTCATAGTCGGATACGCAACGGATTGTCATATTCCGCCGCCGGAACCGGCCCTCGAAGCCAAGGTCCCAGAGGACTCCGACATGAGGGGGCAGTGGGGAAAACGACCCCAAGACATGATCGACCGTGGCAACGAACTGCTTGATGCGTTCGCAGAAATGCTGCGCGGTCGCGGTATCAGGGTTGACCGCCCGACTCCGATAGACTTTTCCCAACCTGTCGTCACTCCGGACTTCGAAACCGGCAGTGGGTTCGGATGCATGCCACCCCGCGATGTCCTGCTGACGGTCGGGAATGAAATCCTGGAAGCGACGATGTCCTATCGTTGCCGCTGGTTCGAATACCTGTGCTACCGTCCCTTGTTGACGAGGTACTGGGAGGAGGACCGAAACTTCCGGCACGAGGCTGCGCCAAAACCGCGGCTGGCCGACAGCGATTATCGCCCCGACTACCTTTCCGGAAACATCAGCATTGAAACCCGGCTGGAGTGGACCGCAGAAAAGTACTTCGTGACGACGGAGGAGGAACCGCTGTTCGATGCCGCAGATGTCTTGCGATTCGGAAGGGACCTCGTTGTTCAGCACGGGTTTACGACCAACCTGAAGGGAATCGAATGGATTCGGCGCCACTTTCCGGAACACAGGGTGCATGCGACCAATTTTCCTGGAGACCCGTACCCGATCCATATCGATGCGACCTTCACGCCAATCAGGCCAGGCCTCATCCTGAACAATCCCGAACGCCGTTTGCCGGATGATCAGAAAGCACTGTTCACGAGGAATGACTGGGAAATCGTCGATGCTGCCCGCCCCGCTCACAATTCGCCTCCGCCGCTATGCTATTCGTCGACATGGCTGTCGATGAATGTCCTCGTGCTTGATCCCAAGACCGTTTGCGTGGAGAAGTCGGAGGTCCATCAGGCGGAGCAACTCGACCGTCTCGGAATGGAAGTTATCGAAGTGGATCTTCGTGACGCGTATGCGTTCGGAGGAGGTTTGCACTGCTGTACGGCAGACGTATACCGGGAAGGCGGAATCGAGGACTATTTTCCCGTCCAGCCTGATTCCGCCGGGGCCATGTAACCGCGGTTGCGAGCGTTGCGCAGCGCGCCGGGCTTGCGCTTGAGCACTGGCACGTGTGGCCGGGGGCCCGGGGGACTTGAAGACGGTCAGAAAACTGGTCAGATGCCGACAAGCGAGAATTCTCGCAGGACTCATCGATCCACGAATCCACGCCACTCCGACCCCGCGGCGGGCAGCCGACGAAGGAACGCCAATGAACCGCTACGAACGATTGATGAAGCGCATAGATGAGGGCGAACGGATCCTCATTGACGGCGCAACCGGTACGGAAATCGAGAGACGCGGCGTTCCCCAACTGGACAATGCCTGGAACGGCGGCGGCGCGTTGAGCCATCCGGACGTCCTTCGCACGGTTCATGAGGACTACATTCGGGAAGGCGCAGAAATCGTCATTTCAAACACGTTCGCCACGCATCGGCATGTGCTGGTTGACGCAAGGGTCGAAGACAAGTTTGAGCAATTGAACCGCCGAAGTGTCGAGCTGGCCAGGGAGGCGCGAGATCGCATGGCGGCTCCGGACGTCCTGGTGTCCGGCGGCATTTCGTACTGGTCCTTTACGGAAAATTGGCCAGAACCTAAAGAGCTGCGCGGCAGCACCGAAGAGCAGGCAGCGGTCATGGCCGAGGCAGGCGCAGACCAGCTGATGCTGGAAATGATGGTGGACATCGACAGCATGCTGGTCGTGCACGAGGCGGCCCGGACAAGCGGATTGCCGGTATGGGTCGGACTGTCCTGCGAGCGGGCTCCCTCCGGTGCCATGACGCTCTTGCGAGGCGGCGAATTGGCCGATGCCCTCGACGCTCTTGCCGGACGTGAGGTTCCGCTCGTGAACATCATGCACACGGAGGTGGAAGACATCGACGCCTGCCTTGACGTCGTTCAAGAGCGTTGGCCGGGACCGGTCGGGGTCTATGCGCATTCGGCACGATGGAACGGCCACGTCTGCATCTTCGATGACACCATTCTGCCGGAATCCTACGCGAACCATGCGCAATCCTGGCTAGGACGAGGCGTGCAGGTCGTCGGCGGCTGTTGCGGCATGGGCGTCGACCACATCAAGACCCTTCGCGCAATTCTGTAGATTGGATCTGGTGCTCGTGCAGGATGTCTTGATGCCCATGCCAGCCGTGGTCTCCGACCCCCCGGAACGGGAATTGCCGAGGCATTCAGGTTCACGGCCCCGGCAACGGGCCGGAGAGGTCAAGCAGCTGCGCGGTGCTCGCATTGTGCATCTTGTGCCACCCGGCGAAGCAAGCATGGCGGCCCGAAACGGTGAGCATGGCTTGTCCAGGTCGGACTCGAGCAGGCCGCGCATTTGAACTCGATTGACAAGGCTGCTTTCGGCGATTCGCCGATTGGTCACAGGGACGAGCAATGAGTGCATCAGGAAACAACTGGTTCGGCGAACAAATCTCCGAGGCATTGAGGCAGAACGGGACGATGCCCGCCAGCGTCGCGTATGAAGGCGCGTTTCAGTTGTCCTCCGTCGTCGATGTCTCGGGCTTGGCGCTTGCCGCGATGTCGGCTGCCGCGCAACAGCTGGCTGCGCTGGTTGGCGCCGCAGAAGTCTCCATCGACCGACGCCGAACCGAGCTTTGGTGCGGCATGACGCTGAAGCCGGAAGGATGGGCCTTGCCGGAAGCATGGGACCCTATTGCCGGAAACTACCGGACCAGGGATGGCTGGATCCGGCTCCATACAAACGTGCCACGGCACCTGTCAGCCGCGCTGCGCGTGCTTGGAGCGGATGCCGAACGCGACGCCGTGGCCCAAAGGGTCCTGTCGTGGAATCGCCTTGACCTTGAACGGGCCATCGTGGAGGCCGGGGGCGTGGCCGCGGCCATGAACGGGCTGTCTGATTGGGCAGCACATCCTCAAGGACGGGCTGTGGCCACCGAGCCATTGATCCACTGGCACGAAGGTCCGGGGTCCAAGTCCCGATTGCCGGCATTCGCAGCGAGTCTTGACGGGCTAAGGGTCCTCGACCTGACGCGGGTCCTGGCAGGGCCGGTCGCAACGCGCTTTCTTGCAGGGTTCGGTGCCAGCGTGCTCCGGATCGATCCGCCGCACTGGCGGGAGGACGGGCTCGAACCCGAAGTGACGCTTGGCAAGGCCTGCGCAAGTCTCGATCTGAACGAGGCGAACGACCGGGCGCGCTTCGAATCCCTGTTGTCCGAGGCGCATGTCTTCGTGCACGGCTACCGTCCCGGTGCGCTTGACCGGCTCGGATACTGCGAGAGCCGCCGCCGCGAGATCAATCCCGACATCATTGACGTGTCGCTGTCGGCATTCGGCTGGACGGGGCCGTGGCGGAAGCGGCGCGGTTTCGACACCGTCGTCCAGGTCAATTCTGGCCTGGCACAAGAGGGGATGAAGCGCCTTGGCGCGGACAGGCCGGTGCAGTTGCCGATCCAGGCCTTGGATCATGCAACCGGCTACCTGATGGCCGCCGCCGCACTCTGTGCGTTGCGCCTGCAAAGGGCCGACGGGCGTGCCAGGTCAGCCAGGCTCTCGCTGGCGCGAACGGCTCACCTGCTGATTTCCAATGGCGTTCGGGATCCGATTGCCCCAACGTCAAGCGAGACTTGCGTCACGGAACTGACGGAGATGACCCATTGGGGGCCGGCGCGCAGAGTCGCTTTTCCAGTTGCACTGGATGGGCGCGGCCCCGTCTGGCAACGGCAGGCCGCCCCGATTCGTTCGGCCAAGGCAGATTGGCCAACAGGTGAACGACAGGGCGTGGAGCCCTGAGCGGAACATGGATCAATGGCCCTTCGGTAGCCGCGAACCGCCCCTGAGATTGACGTCCGATCCGGGGTCGCTGTTTAACTTCCTTACGGCAGATCCTGGTTCCTGGCGAGAACGCCGCATCCGCTCGGACGCCGCTTGGACGAGCCGGCAGCCCTCGGTCCAGACGCTGACAGGGAGACTCCTGCAGCATGTCACGCGCCGGAGAATTCTGGCGCCCAGTCTTCCCCCCAAGCGTCCTTCCACAGCTGGTCATAGGTCACGTTGGACTTGGCGCTGCCGCCACGCCAAAGATCGAACCTTGGCTCAGAATGGGTGTCGAAGAACGAAGAAATCCTGTCGCGAAGGCCGTCGGCCATTGCCGCATGCTCCGGGATTTCGATCAGGTTCGTCCGCTCCAGGGGATCCGTGACCAGATGGTACAGCTCATCGTTCATTGGATAGGATCCTGCACCCTGGAACCGCATGGCATATAGCCAATTGCGGGTCCGGATGGCTCGCGTTTCCTCCTGTTCGAAGAAAATTGCATCCGGCGAGTCATGCACTTGACCCCGAAGCGCGGGGCCCAGATCGCGGGCGCTGCTAGGCAGGCTTGGTCGCGCGTCTGCCGCACCAGCCATCGCTGCCAGCGTCGGAAACAGGTCGATCTGGCTGACAAGTTCATCGCACACCAATCCTTCGGCAACGGGACCTCCTGCCATGACCAGGGGGATCTGGTACGAGGGTCTATGGGCGCTCGCCGGAAAACTCGCGGCACCGTGCCCCCAGATTCCGTTGTGGCCGAGCGAAAACCCGTGGTCCGAAGTGTAGATGACCACCGTATCTCGATCGAGTCCGAGCCGCTCAAGTGCCGCAAGAACGCGCCCTACCCTGTCGTCGATCAAGCTGACCTGGCTGAAGTAGTTCCGAAGCGACTCAACATTGTTCGGCAGGAGCAACGGTCCCTTGAATTGCTCGCGCAAGCCGCCTTCCAATACGCGCAACCCAAACCGGTCGAGCACCTTGCTTGAAACGCTCTCGCGCGGGATCGAATGCATGTCCGCATCGTCATAGAGGCCAGCAAACTCGTTGACGGCACGGCCTTGGATCGCCGGCCAATGCCCGTAGGGCCCGTTATAGGGCACGAACGCGAAGAACGGTTCGTCCTGATCGGCCTGGTGTTCCAGAAACTCAATGGTCTTGTCGGTGAAGAAGTCTACCGTATGGCCGGCAAACCTGTATCGCTCGTCCTGATCGATGACCTCGTTGCCGTAGAAGCTGGTCGTGTGGCCGTGTGGAAAGGTGACCCAATGATCAAAGGCCAGCTGCGGCACGAACGGCACCCCGAGATGGAACTTGCCAATCAATGCAGTTGCATAGCCGGCTTGCTTGACGATTGACGGGATGTTGGTGAATTCCGCGACCGCGGACCAGTTCTCCGGCCAGCGTTCGATGAGCCTGTCGTCAAGCCAGTTATGGATCCCGTGCTGGCTAGGCATCAATCCGGTCAGGAAGGAAGCGCGGCAAGGCGAGCACATGGCGTTCACGCAGAATGCGTTTGCGAACCTGGTTCCGCGCTCGGCCAACTGGTCGATATGAGGAGTATTGACCTCATCGTTGCCGTAGCAGGCCAACAAGTCTGCCGGCTGGTTGTCGGACATGAAAAGAAGGATGTTCGGGCGTGTCATGGGCATTCTTGGTTGGATGGACAATCTGCCCCCAAACAAGTGAAGGAGACAAGCTCAACTTCCCGGTCCACGATGGAACGCCTCACGATCGCTCCTGCTGCGACCCGCACGTCGCATTCGCGAGATGCAGCATACAGCCTTGCATGAATGAACGGAGCAATTGCTCGTCGCAATCAGGCGGTCACGGCGATCCCGGACGTCAAGCAGTCTGCCACTCCTGCCAACAAAGGGAATTCCTTTGCGTTCAGAACTCGCAGCTTGCGGCGCTCCATCCGAAAGCGGTTCCAGTCGAGATGTCGGATGAGCGGCCAGTTCCGAACTGATTCGCACCGTCCAAATGGATTACGGATCTGAAACATCCCTTGCGGATTCGCCCGACCCCTCTGGCAAAGAACCCGATCCAGAACAGCGTCTTCAGGGCCGGACGCAAAGGACTGCCCTCGGGCGCCATGCCTTGGCCGCATGCTTTGTCGGCCTGCCCCTGTGGGAATTGTCGCGGCGCATTGTCAAGGCACCCGCTTAAGGGTCATCTTCCCGGCGCCGGCCGCCAAGGTCCGAAGGCGACGGCTCTTCCTTGTCTGCCAATCCTGCCTTGATGCGGCAATCAACGAGGCCCGGTCGTCGGGCGGATTTTCCCGTGCCAGCATTTTGGCGAAGACCTTGTACGGATCGGTTCTCCTCCTTGATGAGCGCAACGTGGATTGGTCAATCACCCACGCGAAGGCGATCACCTTGGCCCTGGCGTCATAGCGGAAGAAAAGTCGAAACCGTCTGCCGATTCCGGCGCGTCGCCAATGGCGGTAGCGTGGACCGGGAGTGTTGCCTTGGCGAAATTCGTCTCGTGACGGATCCTGCGGGACGATCTGCAGCATCAACCAGCTCAGTGCGTGAAACAGCTTGACGTTCGCATTGGATGCAAACTCCGCGGGATCGCGTCGGTGCGCGCGCTGCACTGCGTGGTGGAGATTGCGGAGTTGAACGAAGAGGCAATCGTGGAACAGCAGGTCCAGCCGTGGCGTTGCATCAGATAGCGACTTCTCGGTCGATGTCCCGGTCCGGCCCCTCGTGACGCCGCGCGCATTCGAGCATGTCCCGTGCCAGATCGTCCGGCATCGCCTGCACATGCCGCCCGGCCTGGACATCCCCGGCAAGCAGGTCAAGAAACGCGGCGATGGCCGGATCTTCATGCTCGGCGGCGGCGCGGCTGACGACAACTTGTCCATCGTCTTGGAGGTCGAATGCGACCTTGGAGCCTACATCGACCTTCAATGCCCGGCGGACAGCCTTGGGCAGCGTGATCTGGCCCTTCGCGGTCATTGTCGCGACTTCGTGGATGATCGACATGATCTGCATTCCTTCTGCGCACTGCGGATTCGTAAGGACTTTTCCTTACAATGTCACCGAGACGTGGGCATCCTGTTCGAGGATTCACCGAAATGAGTCACGCGACACCATCAGCAACCCTACGATGCCAGCATCGGCGGACAAATGCCAATGCTGCATTATGTCCGGATCGAGAGGTTGACCGTTGCAAGCAGACAGCCACCGCGCTCCCGGACAGTGAAGAACCCGCCGATCCTGCCAAAGGAATCGTCCGCGTTCAGAACACGCCGCGCGCCGCGCCCCTCCGAATAAGGCCGATCATTGAAGATCCTGTCGTTCCACGCCTCAGGGTAAAGCGCCTGGCTTGTCAGGTACGCCGTGTTGTCCACATGCACCTTGTAATGCGTGTGGACAACACGCTCGCCGTAGAATCCCGGATAGATCGCGTCGAACTCGACAATGCCATCGGCATCAGCAGCCAGCACGCCACGCAGGAATCGGGTCGGAACATCGGGCTCGCGACGCCGACCCCTCTGCCGTGCCAGGTTCGGACTGTCGGGATTCACGGCATGGCCGGAATAGTTTCCGCGAGCGTCACATTGCCAGACATCCACTATGGCACCCGGGACCGGGCACAGGCCTGATCGGTGACGCGCAGCGACAGGGTCATCGGCGTGCCCATGACGCCCTGAGCGATGTTTCGGGCGTTCAGGTCGATTGACGGGCACTGCGTCGAATTCAGGAATGTCGAGACCGAGCCCCACGCATTCGGACTGACTTCGCGCGTGTTGCCGGATCGCGTTGCAGAAACCCTGCCCTCCCGAGCGGGGCAATCCCTCCAGCGTTTGCAGCATTGCCTGAGCGATGCCGATCACGCGACGCTCCCGGGTCTTCGAGAAGCCACGCGCACCAAGTGCGGTCATGAACGCGCTCAAGTCGTCACGGTCCGCGTTTCCGGGACCGATGGACTCCGCAACACCGCGAGCGCCGCCGATCCTATGACGCGAGTGTCCGGCAGGCGGCATGGCGGCGACCGGGTGCCCGTCGCCCGATGGCGCCCGCTCGGACCTTGCCCACACGGTTCAGGTTAAGGGCCCGGCATTTCCACCAGACCTGAAGTGATCTTCCAGGAAGCGCACGAAAATCCTGCTCGTGTTGTCAAGTTCGCGCGCAGACCTGCTGAGTATGCCAATGCTTCGCCGCGGCGTGCGCACCTGAATGGGGACGGCCTGGATGCCGAACTGGCTGCCAATTTCGGCCACCGTGGTCTCCGGAAGCACCGTCAGGCAGTCCGAACCTTCCAGGAAGCACAGAACGCTGGCCAGCGACCCTCCTTCGAACACCACATCAGCTTCCTGCATTTCGAGTTCCGAAAGCACCATCTCCATGTCGGCGGCAAGCGGGCTGCCTTGCGGTGGCACGATCCATCCATAGTCAAGAAGCGCCAGCGGTCGCGGATAGGCAAGTTTCAGAATCGGGTGCCCTTCCCGGCACGCGACGACGTTATGCGCCTCGATGAGCGGCGCAAAGGCAAGATCCTCCTCGATTTCGCCCACGCCTCGTGGGAAAAGCGCGAGATCTGCCCGCCCATGGCGAACGGCGTCCTTCAACTCGCCGCCATAGCCATACGAGACCGAGAAGGACACGCCTCCATAGCGGTCCCGGAACCTTGGCAAGAGTCGCGAAATGACTCCGTCGGTGAAGAACGGCGGTCCGGCGATGCGCAACATGCCCTTCGTGCCGGATCGGAATTCCTGAACCTCGCGGCCGGCAAGTTCCTGGGCGCGCAGGATCGAGGCACCTTGCATCGCAAGCGACGCGCCAAGCTTCGTCAACGACCATGGCCTTGCGGAGCGGTCGAAGATGGGTGCATCAAGGCGAATCTCGAGATCGGACACCAGCCGGGAAAGGGCCGGCTGCGACGTGCCAAGTGCGAGGGCCGCACGAGACAGTCCCCGTTCGCGACGAATGACCTCGATTGTCGCAAGGTGCTTGGCGTCCAGTTTCATATCGGGATGATATGATAAGTGACAAAAAGAATACTACCAAATCAATTCCGGCTAGGTATCTTTCACGTCGGGGGACAGAACTTGGACATGCTACAGTTCGATTTGACCGGCAGCCCGGCGCGCATCGTCTTTGGGCGTGGTGCGCTCAGCAGGACCAGCGACGCACTGGACTGGCTCGACGCCCGGCGCGCGCTGGTTCTGTCCACGGACGCACAGAAGGAACCTGCCGAGGCACTGGCCTGCAAGCTCGGCAAGAGGTGCCTTGGAGTCTATGCGAAGGCAACGATGCATACGCCCGTCTCCGTCACCGAGGCCGCGATGGGCGTCATCGAGGAGCAGCGCGTTGATTGCCTGATCTCCTTTGGCGGCGGGTCCACGATCGGGCTGGGAAAGGCCATCGCCTATCGCACCGACCTCCCCCAAGTCGCCGTTCCGACGACCTACGCGGGTTCCGAAGTCACCCCTATCCTTGGCCAGACCGAGGATGGCAGGAAGACGACGCTTCGAAGTGAACGCGTCCGTCCTGAAATCGTGCTGTACGATCCAGATCTGACTGGCACGCTTCCACTGTCTATGAGCGTGACCAGCGGCATCAACGCGATCGCCCACGGCGTCGAGGCGCTTTACGCACAGGATCGCAACCCGGTCTCGACCATGATGGCGGCTGAAGGAGTCCGCGCCCTCTGCGAGGCACTGCCCGCCATCTCCGGCGGCAATGGGGACGGCGAAGCACGGGATCGTGCGCTCTATGGCTCGTGGCTGTGCGGCTCGGTGCTCGGACAGGTGGGAATGGCCTTGCATCACAAGCTGTGCCACACGGTCGGAGGCGCATTCGACCTGCCTCACGCGGAAACCCATACGGTCATCCTTCCACATGCCACGGCCTTCAATGCAGCCGTGGCAGGCGACCTTCTCGAACCGGTCTCGAACGCATTGAACGGAACCGCGCCCGGCTCGGGACTCTTCGGGCTTGCCGAGAGATTGGGCGCGCCGACAGCGCTAAGGGATCTCGGAATGCCGGAATCCGGAATTGCCCATGCAGCTGAACTCGCAATGTCCAATCCCTACTGGAATCCCAGGCCCCTGGACAGGGATGCAATCGAGGCGCTCATCCGCGCCGCGTACGAAGGTGAGCCGCCACGCGGTTGACCAATCACGAAAAACCCTGCACCTCAAAATGCGCAGGGAGAAAGGGAGCAAGAAATGAAGAACTTCTCGAACGCACGCCGGCAATTCCTCAAGACATCCGCCGCCGCTGGAGCCATGGCAGCCGCCGGACTTTGCGCGCCAGCCGCGCTCGCGCAGGCCCGGACCGTGAAGATCGGCTACGTGACGCCTCAGACCGGTCCGCTCGCGGCCTTTGCCGAGGTCGACCAGTTCACCATAGACGGGTTCCTGCAATCCGTCTCTGGCGGCATCAAGTCAGGTGGCAGGACCTTCGATGTCGAGATCGTGGTGAAGGACAGCCAGTCCAACCCGAACCGTGCCGCCGAAGTGGCGAAGGAGCTGATCGTCGATGACGAGATCGACATCATGATTGTCGCCCACACCCCGGAAACGACAAACCCGGTGACAACGATTTGCGAGATCGAGGAGATCCCCTGCGTCTCCAGCGTTGCGCCATGGCAACCGTGGTTCATCGGTCGCCAAGGCAATCCAGGCGATCCGGCGACGTGGAAACCCTTCGACTACACGCACCACTTCTTCTGGGGGCTGGAAGACATCATCGCCGTCTTCCTGAACATGTGGAACCAGCTTGACACCAACCGCAGCGTCGGCGGGCTGTTTCCGAACGATGCCGACGGCAATGCGTGGGGCGATCCCAATCTCGGCATGCCGCCTGCATTTGCCGCAGCCCGGTTCGACCTGACCGACCCCGGCCGCTACGAGAACCTGCAGGACGACTTCTCGGCCCAGATATCGGCCTTCAAGGACGCCAGCTGCGAAATCCTCACCGGCGTCGTCCTGCCGCCCGACTTCGCGACATTCTGGACTCAGGCGGCGCAGCAGGGGTACCGTCCCAAGGCCGCAACCGTCGGCAAGGCGATCCTGTTTCCTTCGGCCGTGAATGCGATCGGCGATGCCGCCCAGAACCTTTCGTCGGAGATATGGTGGTCAAACGTCCACCCGTTCAGTTCGTCGTTGACCGGCCAGTCGGCGGCGGATGTCTGCGATGCCTACGAAAGCCAGACCGGCAAGCAGTGGACCCAGCCGCTCGGCTTCGTGCATGCGCTCTTCGAGGTGGTTACCGACGTCCTGAAGCGGATCGACAGCGTCAACGACGTCGAGGAAGTGTCCGCAGCGGTCGCCGCGACGGACCTGCAGACCATCGTTGGTCCCATCAAGTGGGATGGCGCGAACCTGCCGCCTTTCGCGCAGAAGAACGTCTCCAAGACGCCTCTCGTGGGAGGGCAGTGGCGGAAATCGGACGACGGCCTGTTCCGCATCACGATCGTCGACAACCAGACTTATCCAGGCATTCCCGTGAGCGGCGAAATGCAGCCCATCGGTTGAGCGGACGGGCGGGCCGGTCTTCGCCGGCCCGCCCGGCAAGGACGGGATCGGTGCTGCTGGAAATCCGCAATCTTCGCCGCTCGTTCGGTGCCGTCGTGGTTGCCGACGACATTTCCCTGGACGTTGCCGAGGGCGAGGCCCTGGGCATTGTCGGCCCCAACGGCGCAGGCAAGTCGTCGCTGTTCAACCTGATCACCGGTCAATTGAAACCGGACGGCGGAAACATCCTTCTCGACGGCGCCGACATCACGAATGCGCCGGTGCGTCAGAGGGTGCATGACGGCATTGGAAGGAGTTTCCAGATTCCGCAGCCGTTCGAGCACATGACGACCTTTGAGAACGTCTCGGTCGCGGCATGCTTCGGTGCAGGCGGATCGGAGGCGGAGGAACAGGATCACGTGATCGACGTCCTGCACCGGACTGGCCTGCTGCCAAAGGCGAACATGCCTGCCGGCAGCCTGTCGCTCCTTGAGCGCAAGCGCCTGGAAATGGCGCGGGCGCTCGCCACGAAGCCGCGCCTTCTCCTGCTCGACGAGATTGCGGGCGGGCTGACCGAAGCCGAGTGCCAGTCGCTCATTGCAACCATCCAGGAAATCAATGCGGGCGGCACGACCATCGTGTGGATCGAGCACGTCACGCACGCGCTTCTTGCCGTGGTGTCCCGCCTGATCGCGATCGACTTCGGCAACATCATCGGCGAGGGCAACCCGCAGGCCGTCATGGAGTCCGAGGCGGTCCGGCAGATCTACCTGGGAATGGAAGCATGACCTTGCTGGCCACCCATGACCTGACGGCGTACTACGGCGACTTCCAGGCTCTCTACGGCATCAACGCGCATGTCGATGAAGGCGAAACCATCGCCATCGTCGGCGCGAACGGCGCAGGCAAGTCCACCCTGCTGGCAGCGATCACCGGCCGTCGCAAGGCGCCGCCACCCATGATCGAATTCGACGGCAGGCCCATTGGCGGGATGCGCCCCGCAGAGATCATGGCGCTTGGGATCGCGCTGGTGCCGGAGGGGCGGCAACTCTTCCAGTCGCTTTCGGTCGAGGAGAATCTCCTGGTCGGCAACTACGGCAGAAAGGTGCGGGGACCCTGGACCTTGGAAAGGGTCTATTCCCTGTTTCCGATCCTCAAGGAGCGCCGAAACCAGGATTCAAGCTCGCTCTCGGGCGGGCAGCAGCAGATGGTGGCGCTCGGGCGCGCACTCATGTCGAATCCGCGCCTGCTGCTGTGCGACGAGATCAGTCTCGGCCTCGCGCCCGCTGTCATCAAGGACATCTACAAGGCGATAGCGGACATTCGTGCCGAGGGCGCAAGCGTTGTCATCGTGGAGCAGAACATCACCCAGGCCCTCGCGGTCTCCGACCGCATTCTCTGCCTTCTCGAGGGCCGGGTCACGCTTTCGGGACGGCCGGGCGAGCTGACCCGTGACCAGATCGGCATGGCATATTTCGGGGGCTAGAAAATGTTCGTTCTCGACACGTTGATCCAGGGCATCCTGCTGGGCGGGCTGTATGCGCTCTTCGCCACCGGCCTGAGCCTGATCTTCGGCATCATGCGCCTCGTGAACCTCGCCCACGGCGACTTCATGATCGTCGGCGCCTTCGCCGTGCTGGTGCTTGTCGAAGCATTGGGACTGCCGATCCTTTTCGCCGCGGCCTTGGCCGGCATTGCCATGTTCGTCCTCGGATACGCCCTGCAGCGGCTGCTCCTGAACCGCACCCTCGGCAAGGACATCCTGCCGCCGCTTCTCGTGACCTTCGGCCTTTCGATCATCCTCCAAAACGGAATGCTGGAGACGTTCTCCGCCGACACGAGGAGGTTGAGCCTCGGCCCGCTCAGCGAGGCATCCATTCCCCTCGGCGGAGGGCTGGCGGCTGGCGTCGTGCCCGTCCTGACGTTCGCTTCCGCCGTGCTGGTCATCCTGTTCCTGAACTGGCTCTTCTACCGAACGGAAACAGGCCGGGCATTTCGCGCAACCTCCGACAACCCGGAGATCGCCCAGCTCATGGGCATAGACAACAACCGCATCTTTTCGCTGGCCATGGCGCTCGCCCTGGTCGTCGTGGCGATCGCCGGGCTCTACCTCGGCGCCCGCGCGACATTTGATCCGCTGATCGGCCCAAGCCGCCTGATCTTCGCCTTCGAAGCCGTGATCATCGGAGGCCTGGGCAGTTTCTGGGGCACCCTGATTGGCGGCATAATCCTTGGTCTTGCGCAGACGATCGGCGCCCAGGTGTCTCCGGAGTGGCAAACCCTGTCCGGCCATGTCGTCTTCCTGGTCGTGCTCGTGCTGCGGCCACGCGGCCTGTTTCCGAGAAGCGTCGACTGATGCCTGAGATGAGCCAGTATCAGGTCGCCAAGTCGACCCGCGCCAGCAACATCGCAATGCTGGTGCTGGTCGTCGTGGTCGCGATACTGGTTGTTGCGCCCGCGTTTGTCTCCCGGTCACTCCTGCAGGATCTCTTCTTCGTCCTGACCATGGTTGTGCTCGCCCAGTGCTGGAACCTTCTGGCCGGATACGGCGGGCTCGTGAGCATCGGCCAGCAGGCCTATGTCGGCCTCGGGGCCTATGCAGGTTTCGGCCTCGCGATCCTGCTTGGCATGAACCCGCTTCTCGCGATTCTTGCGGCAGGCGTGATCGGCGCACTCCTGAGCGTGCCGACGGCCTACGTCGTGTTCCGCTTGCAGGGCGCATACTTTGCGATCGGCACGTGGGTCGCGGCCGAGGTCTATCGACTTCTCTTCGCGCAGTGGAAGGCGCTTGGCGGCGGCACCGGCACGTCACTTCCCTCGGATGTGGCGCGCAGCGTCTGGGGCGTTGGCTGGGTTCGCCAGGTGTTCGACGTCAAGTCGTCCGCCGCACGCGACATCATCTCCTACTGGGTCGCCCTTCTGCTGGCTGTGATCGTGATCGGCGCCATCTACGCATTCCTGCGGACCCGCAACGGCCTTGCCCTCTCCGCCATTCGCGACAACCCGGAGGCGGCGGACAGCATCGGCGTCGACACGTCCCGCGCCAAGCTTGCAGTCTACGTATTCGCGGCGACTGGCGCAGCCCTGGCAGGTGCGCTGATCTACTTCCAGAAGGCCTCCATCACGCCCCAGAGCGCGTTTTCCGTGATCGACTGGACGGCGTTCGTCCTGTTCATTGTCGTGATTGGCGGCATTGGCACCCTCGAGGGTCCGATCATAGGTGCGCTCATCCTCTTTGCCCTCCAGAACTGGTTCGCGGACTACGGCACATGGTACCTTATGGCACTTGGCGCACTGGCGATTGCCATTATGCTCGTGGCTCCGAAAGGCATTTGGGGTTGGGTCCAGGCAAGATACGACTTTTCGATATTCCCCACGCGGCGGCGGCTGATCGGCCCTGACACGCCGGTCCCGGACTACACGCAGCCCGTTCAGGAAGTGATGGCGCCCGCGCCGGTCGGCGTGAGCGGGGCGGAACTGCCCAATGAGGTAACGACCATGTTTGACATCGAAACCGACGTGCTGATCGTAGGATCGGGACCGGCGGGCGGTGCGTCGGCAGCGCTCCTGTCCAGCTACGGCATCCCGAACATCATGATCGAGAAATACGGCTGGCTGGCAAACACGCCGCGCGCGCACATCACCAATCAGCGCACGATGGAAGTCCTGCGCGAACTCGGCATCGAGGAGGAAGCCAAGGAAAAGTCGGTTCCGCAGGAGTTGATGGGCAACAACGTGTTCTGCACTTCGCTCGCTGGCGAGGAGATCGGACGGCTGCTGACCTGGGGCAATCACCCGAGCCGCAAGGCGGATTATGACCTGGCTTCGCCGTGCCGCATCTGCGACATCCCTCAAACCCTCCTGGAGCCGATCATTGTCGGCAAGGCGATGGAGTCCGGTACCGTAACCCGATTCAAGACCGAGTACGTCAGCCACATGCAGGACGCAAACGGCGTCGTGGCTACCGTGCGGGATCGCGTGGCGGACCAGACCTATCGCATACGGGCCCGCTACATGATCGGCGCGGACGGGGCGCGGTCGATCATCACGGAACAGCTTGGCCTGCCGATGGAAGGCGAAATGGGGATCGAGGGATCGATGAACATCGAGTTCACGGCCAACCTGAGCAAATACGTGACTCATCGCCCCTCCGTCCTCTACTGGATCTTCCAGCCCGGCTCGAACATCGGCGGCATCGGCGCCGGCGTGATCCGCATGGTGCGCCCGTGGAACAAGTGGCTGTCGATCTACGGGTACGACGTGAAGGACGGTCCTCCGGACCTCACCAGCCAGGAGGCGGCAGACATCGTGCGAGGCCTGATTGGCGACCAGGACGTCGACGTCACCGTCACCAAGCTCAGCTACTGGACAGTGAACAACATGGTGGCCAGCAGCTATTCCAAGGGCCGGGTCTTCTGCATGGGCGATGCGGTGCACCGCCATCCTCCAACCAACGGTCTCGGTTCCAACACCTCGATACAGGACGCCTACAACCTGTGCTGGAAGCTGAAGCTCGTGCTTGAGGGCAAGGCTGACGAAAGCCTGCTCGACACCTACAACGCGGAACGCCAGCCGGTGGGCCGCCAGATCGTTGCGCGCGCCAACAAGTCCATTCAGGACTACGCGCCGATTTTCGAGACCCTGGGTCTCCTGCAGCCCGGCAGCCCGGACGACATAAGGCGGCGCATGGACGCCCGAAAGGAACCCACGGTCGAGGCCGACGCACGGCGAAAGGCGCTTAACAAGTACTTCAGGAAAAAGAGCTACGAGTTCAATTGCCACGGCGTGGAGATGGGACAACGCTACACGAGCCGGGCGGTCGTCCCTGACGGCACGCCCGAGCCTGAATACACGCGCGACCGGGAACTCTACTACCACGCGACGACATGGCCGGGCGCTCGCATTCCCCATGTCTGGCTCGATGTCGATCAGGAAAAGGTCTCGACCCTTGACCTGGTGGGCCGCGGGCGATTTGTTCTCCTGACCGGAGTGTCGGGTGCCGGATGGGTCGAAGCCGCCGCACGGGCGGGCGCCGAGACGGAAGTGGACGTGCGTGCGTACCAGGTCGGACCCGGCTGCGAGGTCAACGACACGTTCGGGGACTGGGCGATGCAGTCCGAGGTTGCGGACAGCGGCTGCGTTCTGGTCCGCCCGGACGGCCATGTCGGCTGGCGGGCGCAGTCGCTGAGCGCCGAGCCAACGGCGGACCTGACCCGTATGATGCAGACCATTCTGGGGAGAGCGTGATGCCGGAACAAGGCCTGACCGACTACATCCGTGCGGCGAATTCGCCTCTGATCGACCCCGAACGCAACCGCCAGGTTGGAGGCGGGTCTTCGCGCTTCGAGGTCTATCACTTCGCGCTTTCCGTCTGTTCGCACAAGGTGCGCACCTGTCTCTTCGAGAAGGGCGCGGCATTCATGAGCCATGACATCCGCATCCTGCCGCCCATGCTGGAGAACTATCATCCCGACTACGTGCGCCTGCGCATGCAGGGCGGCAGAGGACGCGAGATGGTGGACGGCTACACCGGACGATCATCGATGGATGCCGAAGGATTTGACCCGGCAGCCGTACCGACCCTCGTGGATCACGAGGAAGGCCAGGTCCATGTGGACAGCGTTGCGATCTGTCAGCACGTTGATCGAGCCTGGCAGGGCGGCACGGAACTGATGCCGCCCAGCCTGCGCCGTGAGATCGAGCGCGAAATCGAGATCGTGGACGGCACCCCGCATGTCGCGGTCCTGTATGGCGCGCATCCCGACGGCGACTATCGACCCGAAGCGCTCAGGACGCTCATGGCCGGAATACATGACTACAAGATCATGAAGCTCATGGAGGGCCGCTCCCTGTCAGTTGGGCACCCACGCCTGACCGGGGCGTACGACGCCAAGCTTCGGAAAGAGGCCGCCGCCCGCCGCTTCGTTGCCTCGCCGGACATGATGCGCGCCGCAACGAACGAGGTGCTGAAGGTCGTTGCCGAACTGGACGAGCGTCTTGCCGACGGTCGCGAATGGGCGTGCGGCGATGCCTTCACGATGGCCGACATCATGTGGGCCGCAAGCCTGTGGCGCATGAAGTGGCTTGGGATGGGCTTCGCCTGGGCCGGCGGTCATGCGCTGAACGACACCGCGCAGGACAGGGTCGCCGCCTATGCCGAGCGCCTGTTTGAGCGGCCCTCGTTTCAGGAGGCGGTGATCCGATGGCCCGGGAATCCCCCGTCCGAGCATGTCATGGAGCACTACCCGGACGCCGCGTCCCGGGAATCGGAAAGCACGGCACGGACTGAGACCATTGGAGGCCACGGACGCGACATTCGCGAGGAGAGCCTCACGGGAGCGGTTCTTGCAACGATGAAGGATACCAGCAATCCGCGTGCGCGGCAGGTCCTGTCCGCGCTCACGCGGCATCTTCATGCGTTTCTCGAAGAGGTGCAGCCTACGGAAGCGGAATGGGAATTCGGCGTCGAGTTCCTGACCAGGACCGGCCATCTCTCGACAGGCGGACGACAGGAGTTCGTGCTCTTGTCCGACGTGACCGGCGCGACCGCCCGGGTCGACCTGATCAACAACCGGTTTCCGAGCGGTGCCACGGAAAACTCGGTGCTGGGTCCGTTCTTCGTCGAGGATCGCCCGACATTCGAGAACGGCGAGGACATTTCCGGCGGCATCAAGGGCAAGCCGATGTTCTTCAATGCCCGAATCATCGACACCGACGGACAGCCGGTCGCCGGCGCACGTGTGGACATCTGGCATTCGGACGATGACGGGCACTACGACATCATGCTGCCGGACCGGAAGAATCCGGCGATGCGCGGGCTCTTTCGCTCGGACGCGCACGGGCGGGTCTGGTTCACCTCGATCCTGCCGAAGAGCTACCCGATTCCGGACGACGGCACCGTGGGCGACCTGCTGCGTGTCTCGAACCGGTCCATCATGCGACCGGCGCACGTGCATGTCCGCGTCGAGGCGCCCGGATACCGGCGCCTGACCACCATGCTCTTCCTGGATGGCGACCGTCATCTTGACAGCGACCCCGTGTTCGGCGTGAAGCAGTCGCTGATCATGCCGTTTGTCGAAAGGACCGACCAGCGGGCCCCGGACGGGAAGAAGGTTCCGTCACCGGCCTATTGCGTCGAATATGACTTCGTGTTGGCGAGGGCAGCCTGATGCCACGCCCCGCCAATGCAACCAGACTACAGCGAAGGAGGTCTCCATGTCCGGCATTCTGACCACCGCCATAGTGCTCATTGTCGCCGCAGTCCTGATCGTCGTGATACTTGCACGGCTGTACCGAAAGGCCACAAGGGAAACGAGCCTGATCCGAACAGGTCTCGGTGGCCAGCGGGTGATCATGGCCGGCGGCGCTATCGCCCTGCCCTATTTCCATGAGGTCACCGAGGTCAACATGCGCACGCTGCGCCTGGAGGTGAAGCGTTCCGGCGAGGACAGCCTGATCACGAAGGACCGTCTGCGCGTCGATATCGGGGCGAGCTTTTCCGTTGCCGTGGAAGCTGATGCGGAAGCCGTGGCCAAGGCCGCGCAAACGCTGGGCGACCGCACCTTCACCGCCGACAAGCTCCGCGAAATCGTCGAAGGCAAGCTTGTCGACGCGCTCCGCTCCGTGGCCGCGCAAATGACTCTCGACGAGCTGCACGAGGGACGATCAAGCTTCGTGAAGGAGGTCCGCATGCTGATTGCCGAGGACTTCGCCGAGAACGGGCTGCGCGTCCAGTCCGTGTCACTGACCGCCCTCGACCAGACGCCGTTCGCCGCGCTGGACGAGAACAACGCATTCAACGCGGTCGGCATGCGCAAGCTGGCCGAGGTCATCGCAACGTCCAAGAAGGAGCGCGCGCAGATCGATGCCGACGCGGAAGTGTCGGTCAGCCTGTCGTCCATGGAGGCTACGCGCCGCAAGCTTGAAATCGAGCGCGACGAGGAGCAGGCCCGGATCAGCCAGCACGAGGAGATCGAGACGCTCAAGGCCGGACAGCAGGCCGAAATCGCGCGGCAGCGCGCAGACGCGGAACGCGAGGCGGAGGCCGCACGCATCACCAAGGAGAAGGCTGTTCGCGAGGCGGAGGTGGCGCGCGACCGCGCAATCCGCGCTGCCGAGATCGCGCGTGACCTGGAAGTTCAGGCATCCGAGATTGCCAAGGAACGGGACTTGCAGCTGAAGCAGCAGGAACGGCAGATCGCGGTTGCCGAGAAAGCCAAGGCGGAAAGCGCCGCCCGCTCAGCGGCCGACGTCGCCCGGGCGGAAGCGGCCAAGGCCGAAGCATCGATCGCCACTGCACAGCGTCTGGCCGAAGCCGAGCGGGACAAGATGCTGGCATTGATCGCGGCCCAGGAGAAGTCGGAAGCGGAGGGTGCGCGACTGCGGACGCTGGCCAAGGCTGAGAAGGACGCGTCCGTGGACCATGCGGCCGCCCGCCTGCAGTCGGCAAAGGCGGAAGCCGACTCCGACCGTGAACGCGCGGCCGCCAAGCGCGAGGCCCTGCTGGCTGAAGCCGAAGGCCAGAAAGCCCTGCACGAGGCGGAGAACACGCTCGATGCACGCCTTGTCGAGATGAAGGAGGAACTGGCGCGGATCGAGACCCTGCCAAAGGCCATAGCGGAATTGGTCCGGCCGGCCGAAAAGATCGACACGATCAAGATCCACAACGTGACCGGCTTGGGCGGCGGACGCTCCGGCGACGGAGGGGAGGCTGGCAAGACTCCGGTCAACCAGGCACTGGACTCGATCCTCGGGATGGCGGTCCAGCTTCCCGCCCTGAAATCGCTTGGGGATGAGCTGGGCCTGTCGATGGGAGGCGCGCTTGGGGACGTCAAGCGTGTTTCGGACGACAAGGAGAAGGAATAGCCGCTTCAGCCGGATTCCGCGGCGCCGGACCACGTTTCTCGAACGCCAGCATGCCGTGCCGCGTGGCGCCCTGGCGCGATCTCGTCTTCAGCAACGGAGCCTTGGCAGATCCCAGGAACGCATGGCGGGTTGCGCGTCGCATCGCGCCGACGCTGAAGACAGCGGGATCCGGAAAACCACGGCAAGGCATGTCCTGGTTGCGGGAAACAGTCCAATGCCATCGGTCAACGAGACACGCCGTGCCTCCAAGCAAGAGATTCGACGTGTCAATCCCACAAGGCCGACATGGGGACGGCAGCCAACCGCTCTCCAAAAGGAACGACGTCAGTGCCGTCATGAAGCACAACACCGTAGGCGAACCTGCTTCCGCGCGTTTCCGCAAGAATCTTCAGCCCGCCGAAATCGCTGGACCTTACCGTTGCGGATGCCTTCACCTCAATGCCGGCAATCAAGCCGTCATTGCGCTCAAGGACGATGTCCACTTCGCGATTCATGTGGTCACGAAAATGGAAGAGGCTCAGCCACAAGTTCGATGCGGTCATCAGTCTCCGGACTTCCGAGCATACGAAGCTTTCGAGCAATGCCCCCAACAGATCGCGACCGTTTGTCACGCGTTCAATGCTGAGTCCTCGCGTTGCTGCCAACAACCCGGAATCGAGAAAGTGCGGCCTTGGAGCCTTGACGATCCGCTTGATCCCTGTCGGTGACGCGTGGACGATCTTGTATATGAGTAGGAGAATCAGGAGCAGATCACGCAGCTCTTCGCGCATCGACCTTATGGCTCATTGCTTGTCTCCTTAGTTGGCAGCGCTTTGGCCCGGGTTGCCGCGCCGCACCATTGCGGCACTCTTTGGAGACAGTTACGCCAAGTGCAGGGATCAAGTCGCCGTGGGTCTCGAGTTAAGCATGGGTCCTGCCAGCCGACTTCCGTTGGCCGCTTTCCGGCAAATCTCAGGGCGAGATCAAGGACGCTGCAGGAGTCTTGACCTGCGTCACTTTCAGCTTCGCGCGAACGTCGGCTTCCGCCCGCGCTCGGGCGAACTTCGCGGCAAGCTCGTCGACAGCCTCTTGGGGCACTCCTCTGGTCTTGGCCACCACTGCAAAGGCGTCGCGCACCGACTTGGGCAGCCGGCGGTGGAACTCGCCGTCGTCCGGGCAAGTGGTGATGCGCTCGGCGAGGGCGCAGGCCGACTGCAGTTCCCTGTCGGGACTATGCCGCGCGTCTTCCAGATCGGCCAGGGTCATGGGCAACGCCGCCTCAACTCCGGGGCGAGGCATCCGGGGGTGCTGCGGCGGGCATCCGCCCGGCGCCGTTCTCGACGATCCGTGCCGTGAGGCTGGCGATACGGGGGAGCCATTCAGGTCTGTGGACATCCGTCAGGGGCCGGCCGAGCTCGTCGGCCGATCGCCCGTAACTCGAGGTCTCGCGGGCAAGATCGTCCCTTTGGTCGGAGGACAACGTGGACAGCGCCCGTTCGAGGGACGCGCCGTCGCGTTCGGCGGCGGTGCAGAGATCGTAGAAGTCACGCGAGACGAAATCTCCGTTTCCGTACATGCGCAGGAAGAGCTTCCGGGCAAGGATCTCTGCCACGGGTTCGAGCGGCAGGCCGAACCGCGTCTCCCGCTCCGTTCCGGTCCCTGCATCCAGCAGGGGTTCCGTCGTCGAGATGCTGAACTCGCCTTCCGGGAAGACTCCGTTCAACCACCCCATGGCAGACCTGACGCTTCCCGCGCCGGCCTCGATGGCCAAGGTCCTGACATCCTCGCCGGCCCGGCGAAAGAGGTCAGGCGCGACGCACAGGTCGATGTCCGTGCTTCGCCGGTGACGCCATCGCGCCGCCAGGGCCGTCCCTTCCCCGATCAGGACATCATCCCTGTTCCAGAGCTTCAGAAGGGACGGGCCGAGACGCTCCAGGATGGCATCGGCCGGCGGCGGGATCGCGAAACCTATCATTCCTCCCCGCCGGGAACGACGCCAACCCACCCGTCGGGCCGGACCGCGAACTGGTTCAGCCACCGCGAAAGGGCCCCGCGTTCCAGGCCGCAGTCGTGGACGGCCCGCGCGACGTGCCAGGCGCTGATGGCGTCCTTGCGACGGAGCTGCGGATAGTCGTGCTCGCGAACGTCCTCCAGCAGCTCGGCCATAAGGACACGCTGCCTGTCATCAGTCATGCCCAGCGTCAGCCAGTCGAACAGCTCCCGCGGGGTCGGCCTGCCCGTATACCCGGCGAGATGGCGGGCGATCAGGCTCCCGAGCAGGAGGTGTTCCGGATCCATGGGAAACAGCACGGCCCGCGCGATGTCGTTGTCGAACCACTCCATCGGCATCGGCGCGTAGCGGAAGCGCTTTTCGAGGGGCTGGACGGCGTCGTTCCACGGAATCACCTTTCCCTTTCCGGTGATGTCATGGCTGTGGCGCCCGACTCCGGATTTCCAGGGATCCTTGCCTGCGGCCTCCAGCGTGTCTTCCAGTCTCCAGTGCCACCGCGCCAGGATGTCCTCGCGGGTGGTGACGCGGTCGGTGCGCACGGCCCCGTCGGCCCTGTCGAGCCGCCAGAATTCGCGCCTTACAGCTTCCATGTCCATTTCATCGGATCCTTGACCGGGCCGGCCGCGCGACCACGCCGGGCGGCGGGGCTTCATACCATCCTTTCACGAAGAAGGCATCCTTGTCGAATCCGGCAGGCGAGCCCCCCGCCTCCCGGGATCCCTCAACGAGATCACGCAGCGTCGACCGCAGACGACGCCTTGCAGTCATAGACGGTTTCTCGCGAACGGTCGATCAGCGCCTGCATCCGCTTGTTCCTGATGGCGCCCATGCTGGCAAGGTCGACCCTGCGGCCAAGGGCGTCGGCGAGGTCGAACTTGAGGCCCATGAAGCAGCGCAGCATGTCGTCTGGAAGCGGTCGCCGGAAATCGACGAGGAAATCCGCGTCGCTGGTCTCCGGATCGAAGTCGGTGCAGCGCGCGGCCGAACCGAACAGGTCCAGCCGCCTCACGCGGTAGCGGCGGCAGATCTCCGCAATCTCGTCTTTCCTGCTTTCGATTTCGGCGTGCATGGATCCTTTGCCTCCAAGGGATCAGTCTGGCCGGTACACTTTCCTTTTGGCAGGCCGAATGCCAGAAGTGCGAGACGCAATTCCAAGTTGTGCCGACTGGACTCGCGGTCATGGAATCCTCGGCTGCCAGCTGTTCCGCGTGGCAGGAACGGCCTTTCGAAGTGGCCGGGACGCCGAGTCTCGATCGGACCCGGGGCCTTCGCGAGTTCGGCACTTATGCACAAGCGGCTGGAGGCAGGAAACCCCGCTGTCCGTTCCTGCAGTTCCGCTGACATCGTCATATCCGCTCCCGCGGGCAGAATGGCCGCTTGTCCGTCAGCGGACAATGCGCCGGGGCCATGGGTTTCCTAAGGCGCCAAGTCCGGGAACTGCTGGAACTGGAGAGGAGCCGCAGCCCGTCGCGCCATATGGGGGCCGAGATCGACTACGGGCGACAGGCGACGGCGGCTCGTGGCCATCGCGCGTCATCTAGAGCCGGCGTCCCGACCAGGTGCTTCGCGCGCGCCTTGTCGGGACGTCGGCTCCCAACCCTTCCGACCTGGTCCCGTCCCGTCGCGTCCTTCGCCGACAGCCTCTCCGCACAGCCGTCCCCGGACGAAAACGATCAGGATGCCCTCGATCAGGCTCTGGCAACGGGGCTCAACCGGTTTCGGCGTCACCGTCCGGCGGGACCAGCCACTGCACCACCACCGCCTGCCCCTCTTCCTCGCCGAAGACCTCTCTCAGGAGCGCGCGAAGCTCCTCCGACCGTCCTTCCCGTCCATGGCGACCATGCGGTCCTCGCACAGGATCCGGAGGGCGGACCCGAGGTACGAGCTGTCGTCGTGTCCGGGCTCCGCCGCGGCCGCTTGGAGACCGAGAACAGCCTCGTGCATGTCGCGCTGCTCCAGCGGGGACAGCGCCTGCGCCGCCCGCGGCCTCGCGTTCGGCGACGGGTCGTCGGTCAGGCACCTGCGGACGGCGTGTCGGCCTATCCCCTCGCCGGCCGCCGCGGCGGCGGCACTGATCGGCGCCCACTCGTCGTCCGTGCAAGACATCGAGTTGCTGATCGCCCGTTCCTTCCGCCGCCGCGTCACTGGTCGCCGTCCCGGTTCAGTTCGTCGACGACGTCGTCCAGAAGGTCCCTCTCCGGCGCGTCGTCACCCGAAGGCCGGCCTGCATCGACATCGTCGAACAGGCCCGCCTGGAACGGGGGCGGATCCGGCGGCGGCGAGGCGCCGGGCATTCCCGCCGTCCCTGTGACCGACGGGGATCCGGAATCCGCGCCCACGGCGGCGCCGTGGTCGCGATCCATGGCCGGTGCGGGAGACGACGCGGTCGCCGGCTCCGGACGGTCGCCGGGCGTGCCCTCGCTCCGGACTTCCGCCCCGGGTCCGGTCTCTTGCGGCCTGTCCGCGCAGGAGGCGAGCACCAGGAACCTCACGGCCTGGCGCAGCGTCGTTTCCGTGTCCCACACGAACCGCTCCTCCAGAAAACGGTGACGGTCGGCGACGAGCCGCTCCACGTGCTCGAGGTGGCGGCGCTGCTCGGCGCCGGTGAGCGCCATCGGGTATCCAGCCTCCGGATGCGGCGGGCCGTCCGGGGCCTCGCCGTCCAGGACCCTGGCCAGGATGTACGCCGAGACGTCCGTGCCCTCGGCCCGGGCCCTGGCCTTGATCGCGCGCCACTCGGACGGCATGCAGGTCACGCAACGCTGCCGCCGGCTCCGGCCCGCCTTCGCGGTCATGTCCCTTCCAGCGCGAGCTCCGCGTCGAGCCATGCGCTCTCCTCCGCGACGATGGCATCCCAGACGCCCGTCACGCCCGCGTCGGCAATCCGCCGCTCCTCGACCCGGGCGAGGACCAGCATCGCAAGCGCCATGCGTCGCCGGACCTCCGGCGGGAACCCGGAAGGCGCATCGGCCTCCGGCGGAGGCTCCCGGGATTCGAGCGCGCGCTCGACGAGGAATCGGGAATTCGACATGCTGGCGCGGCGGGCCAGGGCGCCGATCATCTCCCATTCGCTGTCGGCCGCCATGACGCAGCGCTGTCGCGTTCTCTCGCGGGGCGTTCCGGCCATTGCGGCGGTTCCTGATTCGGGATTCGGCAGGTCGGCATCAATCATACACGCGCGGGTCGCGACCTCTACGGCGTCGGCACCAACTGAATTTCACGACAGTTTCATATGCCATCCATATGTATGTCGAGCGCATTTCCCGTATCCGAAGGCGCGCAACCGACGCACCAGGCTGTTACTGGACGCGACTCGGCTGGCCGTACAGGTCCGCAGCAGAACCACGGACTCCGCTTGCTACATGCTCTAACATGCTGTAAAGACGTGACAAAGAGAGAGAATCTTGTGCGTAGGGTATCTATAGGCCACTCGCTGTGGCCTTATTCTCTACACCCGTACTTCACAGCTGATTCACGGCTTGTCTTCGGCTCGGCACGAAATCCCTTTCGCACGCCTTGCGCCGAACCTGCATGCCTGCGCCATACAAGGACGGCTGGAAGGGTTCGATGGATCTTTCCGCATTCACCCTGCACCTTGGCATTGGCATAAGGCGGACATACTGAATGAACGCCACAACCGGACAGGCAGGAACACGACGATGGCGCGCTGGCGAATTTGCTTTGAAGACGCAGGCGGGCGTCTTGGCGGATTCGCTGACCAGATCAGAGCGGGAATTGAAGACGCCCGCCAGCGCGCCGAACTGGTGACGCCGCCCGTCACGGTCGATGTCGTCGTTCAAGCCACTTCAGAATGGGTCATCCCGGAGACAGGGTACGTCGGCCACACGCCGTCAGGTACCGAGATGCGGTTGAAATTCGATCCTGACAACGCCGCCCTGCCAAAGAACATGGGCGAGCCAATTGCGCGGATGGTCGCGCACGAGCTTCATCACGTTCATCGATGGCGCGGCCCCGGCTATGGCACGCGGCTGGGTGAAACACTGGCATCCGAAGGACTGGCGGGGCAATTCTGCAAGCAGCTCTACGGTTCGCCGCCGGAATTGTGGGAAATCGCAGTCACCGGGTCGAAACTTGCCAAGTGCGCAAGGGCCGCACTGTCGGCCTGGGATTCCGACGCTTACGATCATGTCCGCTGGTACTTCGGCTGGAGAGACCTTCCACGATGGGCAGGGTACTCACTGGGCTATGCAATGGTCGGGCGCTACATCGAGAGCTCCGCAGGCATCTCTGCGGCAACTCTTGCACATGAACCCGCCGACACGTTTCGTCATGTTCTGGAAGACATGGCCGGTTGATTCCCGGAACCGGGCAGGTCGACATCAAGGACGCGCAAGACACCACGTGCGTTCACTTTGCTCCAATGATCGCAGCCGTCCCGGTCTGCTGCCCGGTGTCATGCTGCCGCAACGTGATCGAATGCGAAGCACGCCCATTGGGATGCGGTTCATCGGGGAGGGGCCAGGCGATTCCAGCAGCTACGTGTTCGTGCCCAAGGTCGAACGAGAAGAGGAGGCAATCGGCTCCCGCAAGGCAAGTCGCCCAACCCGAAGTGCCAGTGACGGGTGCAATGATGAACTCTCCTCGCACGATCCTGGGCACATTGTGTTCGCGCCCCGGAGGTCGGGTCTTGCGGCGCCTAAGAAGATTCAATTCGCGCGCCGGATGCGGACATGGGCGCATCGCGTACGCGTGGCCTCTGGTCGTTGGGCGGCAAGGGGGGCGCCGCTTCGCCCACTCGGCCAGCCTGTCTCGTTGCGGTGCTTCGCGGGCCCGCCTCCCGTTCATGCCCGAACATGCGGTTCCGGCGGGCCGTCCCATAGGTGCATAGCGCGGTACGGACGGTGCCACGACACAACCTTCGGAAGGTTCTGGCACACAGGCTGTCAATGTCCTAGAAATGGCGTCCATTGAGGCAGGGATCGATCCCGACAGGCAAGGAAACCAGACAAGCAAGCTCGGCATCCCGAACCGGTGCCGACACGCAAAGCAGCCCAATTTCGGCATCTGGAATCGGAAAGGAGCAGTGCAGTGCGCTTTAGAAGTGCAGACGAACTAAAGGGGGGCCTGCCTTGCATTCTGGCGTCACCCAAGGACGAAGGGGTGATCGCGATGATCGTTCGCCGTCCCGAAACGGACAGCCGGGAAGAAGTGGCAGTTGGCGAACTGGATGTCGACGGCGGGCTGGTCGGCGACAACTGGCGTGCTCGCGGCAGCGGAAGGACTAGGGATGGGTCGGCGCATCCGGACATGCAACTCACACTGATGAATTCCCGGACGATATCGCTGCTTGCCGGATCCAGGGACCGTTGGGCACTTGCGGGCGATCAGTTCTACGTTGACCTGGATCTTTCGAGGGAGAACCTTCCTGCCGGGACCAGGCTTGCCATTGGCTCGGCAACAGTAGAGGTGACAGACGTCCCGCACACCGGTTGCAAGAAATTCATGTCCCGCTTCGGAACCGAAGCGTTGAAGTTCGTGAACTCCCGGCGCGGAAGGGAGCTGTGCCTGCGCGGCATCAACGCAAGGGTGGTGGTATCGGGTCGCGTGGAAGCCGGAGACAAGATCCAGAAGGAGCGGGCGGAAACGCCTTGAAGTGCACAGTGCCGCCCGCCGGGGCCATTGAGAACGTGCCTTGAACGGCAGGCTTGGCCGAGCCAGATCAGGATCCGGCAAGTCTGCGGAAGGCAAGCGAGCCGTCCGACTCAACACCCGTTGTCGCTGCGCAGGATGTGCTTCAGCATTGCCTGCCTCCCGCGCAAGGCATGAACACGGTCTCACTTTCCGTCCCTGAGACGTCCATGTCCTGCACAGTGGAGCGGAATCGCGTCGCGGCACCCGCGCTCCCAAATCCGGGACAACCAGGCCTCAATCAATGGCAAGAGAATCTCGCCATCCGCGGGACCGCCAGGGAAACGCCATTGCCTCGGCCACTCCCGGAGTCGGGTAACTGACAGCTCAGCGACGTCTGACAATCCCCTTTTGGGGCATCATTCGCATTGATTCCCGAACAGTCCTCGCAAGCGTCGACGCACACGCATGCACGAAGCATCTCAGCAAGGAACAATCCGGCGATCACGGCGCCCGTCGAGACCGAGCCGTGCAGAAGTCGTCAAGTCAACTCATCCGATTGCCGCCATCGACGTTCAGGGTCTGCCCGGTGATGTACCTGGCCTCTGGAGATGCCAGAAACACGCACGGGTCCGCGATCTCTTCCGGTCGTCCCATATGCCCGAGCGGAACCGCCTCTCCAACCAGCCGCTTCTTCTCGCCGATGGCAAGATCTTCATAGCGTGCAAACTGGCTGTCCACGGTGTCCCACATCGGTGTGTCGACGACGCCGGGCGCGATTGCATTGACGCGGATGCCGTCACCGGCAAGTTCAAGCGCAAGTGATTGCGTAATCGAGATCACGGCAGCCTTGGTCGAACAATATACAGAAATGTTCGGCTCACCGCGCCTTCCCGCCTGAGATGCCAAATTGATTATTGCGCCGCCTTGTGCCCTGCGCTTCATGCCGGGCACGACCGCCTGGGTCACGAATATAGTGCCTCCGACATTGACATCATATTGGCGACGGTAGTCTCCAAACGCGATTTCCTCGACCGGAGACATGTTGAAGATGCCGGCATTGTTGACCAGGATATCGATCCCGCCCCATTTCTCCTCAACAGCGCGAACGCCATCGGAAATCGAGGCCAGATGCGTCACGTCGAGACGCAGCGCGAGGCCATCAATGTCGGTGGCGACACTTGTCGCATTCTCGAGCAGGACATCCGCTACGGCCACGCGTGCCCCTTCCCGCGCGTAGGCCTCGCAGATGGCCCGCCCGATTCCCTGTGCGCCACCCGTGACGAGCGCGACCATGCCGAAGAGCCGTTTCAATTCCGTAGACCTCCCGAATCCAAGGTGATGATGGCGTTCCGGACCAGATGCAAGCATGTGCCGTGCCAGAAGACGATCTCGCCATCGGCGCGACCGACGATCGTCTCGGCGATCCCCGTCCGTTGAGCGAGAAGCAACGTGTCCAAGCCAAGAGGTCCGGACACTCCAAGGATCCCCGACCAGTTGAACTCGATTCCTGCCGCGACACCGGGCATGGTCGACCGCTGCGTTCCTGGCTCTACCACTCGACGGGAGACGCCGGCAGGGATTTCCGGAGATGTGCAAGAACAACATTCATCATGTCCATGAGCATGGTCTTCCGGACCAGCGCCGACGCGGTCGGCGTGGCCAGGAATGGCGCCATGACAGGTATGCGGAGGACGCGCCGTCCGTCCATTGCCTGGTCCAGCAAATGCGCCGGCCGAACGCATGCAGTCACCGTGACGACGGTCGCGCCGCCGACGATGAGGAGTATCGCCCGGTAGATGGGCCAGAACGAAAGCCAGAAAGCCATTTCCGGAGCCATCAACATCCAGCCGAGCGGAAACTCGAGGTTGTTACCGACCTGATGCGGACAGCCGAACGCGAATGTCTGCTTGCCATGGACTCGCTCACGTTTGACGGGGTTGCCGTGTCAGATGCCGGATCGCACCAGCCAGTGCCGGCGTCCGGAAGGCAAAGGGACGCCGCCCCCGGACCGGAGACGGCCGGGTCAGTAGCCAGTCGCCTCCATCTCCTCGGTTGTGTGCGCCTCCGCCACGGTCTGCCGGCCCACAGGGACGGCCGAGAACTCCCGGCTTACCCGTGTCGCAATGCCGAGTGGATTTCCCGACGCCGTCCAGATCGTTGAAGGACTTGGAAACCCTGGGCCGGGAGACGCCACTCACTAAGGCAAACACTTCCATGTTCCTGATTCTCGTCTGCGAAGCGACCTGCTTCTTCGCACCGGAAATCTCGGGTGCCGCAGCATCCGACGAGTCGGCACTCGAATCCACGATGGCAAAAAATTACTTGACGCGCGCAAAACTCTGCCGAAGGCCAACAAGTGACACATCGAAGGACAGATGCAGTATCGCCTCTGGGGACGAAGGAATCTGCCAGTCCCGAACGTGGTCGCTACTGTCGATTCCGACGCAGGGTCCGCGATTTCAAACCAGGTCGAAACCGGAGCCAAACGCGACCTGCTCTTGCTTTCACTCGACGGCGTGCAAGGTCGGAATGCCCGACACGTCAACCTTCCTGGAAACCTGCCATTCGTCATACGCACCTTGCATCCTGATCCACAAACTGGCTCCGTTCCCGAAGAGCTTGCCAAGGCGCACCGCAACCTCCGGGCTAACGGACTTTCGTTCAGCTAGAATGTCATGGAGATGCTGTCGCGATATGCCGAGCAAGCGCGACACTTCGGTTTTCGATTTCTGACTGCCGGAAGCACGTCTTCTCGAAGAAGCTCGCCGGGATGTGTAGGGCAGCGATCCGCGTCACGGCTCATGTTTGTCTCCTGGTGGCATTGCCCAAGGTCGAGCGCGTAGGCATTCCCATCCCCAAACTCGAAGGTACCGCACCAAGGGCCATTCACGTGGACCGTGTACCGTGTTGTCTTGTGGCCCCTAAGCGCATGAAAGCCGAATCCGGGGAGGTTCATGTCCTCCGGACGCGTTGCCGCGTCCAAGGCATCCAGCCTACGCAGAATTCAAGAATGGAGTCTCGTGTCGATCTTCGACTTGCCCGTTTCCCAAAGAGCCTTCGGCTGCTTGTTGGCAAAGGTTTCGATCATCTAGATGTGGAGCCTGACAGCTGACATATGTCAACGGTCGATACCGCATGAGGCAAGAAACAGCCAGCCGTCTCCGCAAAACGCGCCACGCCAAGCGATCCCACCGTCTCAGCGCGACACCGCCCAATGAATCAGAGATTCGGCACGAAAGGTGCCTCGGCCCGCTGCCCTGAGCGCCCGGCGATCAAGAGAGAAAGCCAGGAACCTTTCGAACGTGATCTGCATCATGCAAGGCGACACCATCGGGCCAGAATGTGCCAGCCGACTGTTTGCGGGTGCCTGGGCGCAGATCGCGAGAGGTGTCGCCATCGTGTGACGACAGGTTCCGATCAGGACGGGCCGCTCCTCTCCTTGGACCTAGACGTGACCGTCATGGGCTTCCCAGGCGAACTGCCCTGCTCCGCCGGGCAAGTTGCGAGTGCGGCATGACCGGGTCGAGAAGCGCAGGCGGCCTTGGCTCGGCATTCCGTTTCGACCGGGGACTGTCCCATTGGCTGACCGGCACGCAACATGACGCGCGCAGCGAGTCTCAAGCCATACCGTATCGTGCGTGTCGGTCAGTTAACGGGAAAACCCCGTTTTGCGCGAAATCGCCCGGATGCGCATGCGACGAGTTCTCGCCGCGGACCGACCCCGGAAACCAGGTTGCACGAAGCTATCGCCAAAGCGAACGAACATCGCGAAGGATCTTCGCAAACGGGCTTGAGCCCGCGATCGGACGGTTCCACCTGCGCTGGGACCGTCGCATGCGGCGCACGGCGAAGCCTGCAGCCACGGCGCTCCCGGCGGCATATCCGGCAAGGGTCCAGCCGAAGCCGAAGAACGATCCGAACAGGGACAGCGGCAGCACCATCGCGAATGTCCGGACAACCATCAGACGGAGAGCCTCGCCAGGCATCTGCAGTCCGTTGAATGTCGCGACGGTCATGTTGAATACCCCCTGAAACGCGTATGACGCCGCTACAATGCGGAAGTAGAGAGTCACGGACCGGATGACGTCGGGGTCGTCCGAGAAGATCCGTGCGATCGACGGACCCAGCAACGCAAGTCCCGCGAACAGCATCAGGCCCAGGCAGACTGACAGCTTTCCGGCGAAGACCAATGCATCATCGATCCTGTCATGCTCTCCAGCACCGAAATTCCGGGCGACAAACGGGGTGACGGACATCGAGGCGGCGTAGATGCCGATCAGTGCAAGCGCCTCGATCCTGCTGGCGATCCCGAACGCGGCGACCGCCGTGGTGCCAAAGCCCGACAGGAGGAATGCCATGAACATGCCGGTCGCCGGGACGAGGACCTGCATCGAGATCGTCGGGACGGAAACCGCGAGCATCTCCCTCGTGTCGACGAGGCTGTTGCGCAGGCCGGCGAAGCCGAGCAGGCCGTGGCGGCGCATGATCGCCATCACGCCCAGGAAGATGAAGACGAATGACAGGACGGTTGCGATCGCCGCGCCCGCTAGACCGAGTTCCGGGAACGGCCCCTTGCCGAAGATCAGGAGCCAGTCGAAGATCAGGTTCAGGATGCCTGCCCCGGCGAAGACGAGCTCGGTCTGGCCGGTGATGCCGATGGCGCGGACGGCACCGCTGCCGACGATCCCCAGCATCAGGAAGGGGAAGCCGAGATAGAGGATGCCCATGTATTGCCCGACGAGCGGAAGGAGCTCATCGCTGGCGCCCAGCAGGGAGAACATGGGAGAAATCAGGCTGCGGGCCAGCAGGCACAGACCGACCGACAGGAGGAGCGCCAGTCCCAAGGCGATCGTGGCCATCCGGTTCGCCCTGCCTCCCTGGTCCGAGCCTGCCGCCCTCGCCACGACCGAGGAGACGCCGACGGAGAGCCCCATGAACACGGAGACGAGCACCAGGTAGGCCGTCGAGGAAAACGCCAGCGCGGCCAGTTCGGCAGATCCCAGCTTGCCGACGAAGTAGGTGTCGACGATCTGGAAAAGGAATGTCGAGAGCATGCCGAGGGCGATTGGCGCCGCCATGCCGACGAGCACGTGGCCGACCGGTGCCGCGGTCATCGGGTCGGAGGCATGCCGTTCGCTCAAGAGTCCGTCGCCTGCCTGGGCCTGCCGGGACAATCTCCGCATCGCGGGACTCCGGAGGCACCTCCCCGAGGCAGATTCTTCCGCCCGGTGGCACGATGACCGACGGTCGCGCATCCCACGCCTGTCACGAGGATCCGCCGTCCTTCGGGCTCGTGCCCTGAGCCGTGTGCACCTTCTGTACGGCCGGGTCTGCGGCCAGCTTTCTCACGACCCGGCCGACGTTGCCGTAGCTGGCCGTCGACCTCTCGAAGCCGTACGCCCAGTTCGCCATTGGATAGAGGAACGCGTCCGCAACGGATTTCCGGTCGCCCACCATCCAGTCGCGCCCCTCCAGGTGATCGTCGATCAACGTCAGCGCCTTGCCGACGAGAAGCTGGCTCGCGGCCTTGACGCTCGCGTGCCCGTCCGCATCGGTCGTGAACCGCATCGGCATGAAGTAGGGCCAGAAGTATGGATGCAGCGTTCCCGAGAGATAGACGAGCCACCTGTGCAGTTCGATCCGGCCCGGAGTTCCCGCAGCAGGACCGATGCCGGCCTCCGGGTTCAGGTCAACGAGGTAGAGCAGAATGGCCATTCCCTCCGGCAGCACCATCTCGCCATCGACGAGCGTGGGTACCACGCCCGAGGGGTTCAGCCTGAGGTAGTCCGGCGACTTCATTCCCGCGAAATCGAGATGCTCGACCTCGTAGGGCTTGCCGATCCATTCAAGCGCGATGTGCATCGCGGTGGCACAGGTGCCCGGGGCAGAATAGAGTTTCATCGGGTCTCTCCTGCGATTTAGCTTGCATGGACATGCTCGGCGATCAGGTCCGCGACCGAGGGCCCCGGCCCAACCAGCTCAAGCACGTTCCTGTCGGGATCCCGGATGAAGATCGTCCTGGTGCCACGAAACTCGCGCCGCCCGGTGATCGCAATGCCGTTCCCGGTCACGAACGCTTCCGTCGCCTCGGCATCCCTCACCTTGACGGCAAGATGCGTAATGCCCGGATACTTGAGCTTCTCATCCATCAGGACGTTCTCGCCCTGCCTCGCGTTGGCCGGACCGAGCAGGTTGATGTTGATCCCGGAGGGATGCAGCATCACCAGGGGGTGCCCATGCGCGTAGCCGCCGTCGGCGACCAGCTCGAATCCAAGCAACTCGTAGAACGCCACCGACCTTTCGCGGTCGCTGACGCGTATGCCGACATGGTCGAAGTTCTTGATGTCCAGCATGGCATTTGGCCTTTCCCTTCGGTTTCCCCACAGCTACGCTTGCGTCATGGACGTCACTAGACCGGAAAAAAGCACAGGTACTGCTCATTCAGATCACAGGCCGAGCCTTGACCGTCTGCGCGAGTTTCTCGAGGTGGCACGTGCGGGCAGCATTTCCGAAGCCGCGCGCAGGCTGGGCCTGCCCCGCGCAACGCTCAGCCGACGCATTGCCTCGCTCGAGGCCGATCTGGGCGTCCGCCTGCTCATTCGCCGAACGACCCGTCTCGCGCTGACACGCCCCGGCGAAGAGCTCCTTAAGCGAGCGCAACGCGTCGTGGTCGACGCGGATGCTGCATGGGAGACAGTCCGGCGCCTGGACGACATTCCGCGGGGCCTTCTGCGTGTTTCCGTCACGGGCCCGTACTTCCTGCAGCTGTTCACGGACTTTCTGCGCGACTTCCCCGAAGTGATCCTTGAAGTGCAGTCGACGACCCGGCACGTGGACCTGCTTGCCGAGGGGGTCGATGTCGCAGTGCGAATCGGTCCGATCAGGGATCAGGACCTGATTGCAAGGCAGGTGTATTCCGACCGGCTGATCGTGGTTGCGTCTCCGGAGTATCTGGACCGGGCCGGACGCCCCAAGCGGGCAGCGGACCTGACAAGGCACGATTGCATAGTCGGGTTCGCTGGGGAGTGGGCCCCCAGTGCGAGATGGCCCCGATGGGACGGAGGAACCGTCCCGGTTGCGGGCAGGTTTTCGGCGAACGAGATCGAGCACATCCGGCAAGCCGCGATCGAGGGGATAGGGTGCGCCTTGATCGCCTCTGCGGTCGTGGCCGAAGACATCGGAAAGGGTCGCCTTGTGCCGATCCTGGAAGACGAGGTCGGCGCCGAACTGCCGGTGAGCCTCGTCTATGCCGACCGCGAGTTCATCGACCCCAAGGTGCGGGAATTCGTGGATCGTGCCGCCCGAGTGATTGCCAAAGAAATGCCAAGGCCGCTGGGCCGTGGCGGGCGCAGGGCATCACATGACTCTGAATGATGCGGGTTGCCGCCAAGGCCGATGGACATGCCAGGACTCGTCAAGTGTTGCTCAATCTGAGCGGATGTTCCCTGTTGACCGAGCGCTTCTTCGCCATGAGCTCGGTGGCACGCGTGAACGGCTTGAACGCAACGATCCAATTGGATGGCGCAGGTTCGCTTGTGACGCCTCCGGTTCGTCCGCGAGAGGTTCCGGCAGCGCTCGTTTGCCTACGCGCTGAAGTGCCTGCGCCGCAGGCGGGCAAACCAGCCAGTTCGGTCCGCAGCCCCAACTCTGGCACATTTGGTCCAGAAGTTCGCGCGCGTTCCGAAATGTGCCACGGCCCGAATGACGGCGGCCCTTCAGGTTCGCCTTCTCTCCGTGTCGGCTCGGGATCACGTGGAGCCGGCCGTCGGCATTTCGGTCCTGTCGGGCGTGCCGACGAATCCCCTGGCGACCAGCAATCGTGACCCTCCTGTGAAGACGGCCAAGGATCTGCAAAAGGCTCCAGCCCTGCGCCAGCTTGCTACTCTCCGTTCCGAACTGGTTCTGCGACATCTTTCTGGGAATTGGCGAGGCGCCGCTGCGCCGTGCCGAACCCCGCCCATTGGCGTGCCTGTGCCAAGGATGCAATCTCCCATCGCATACGGTTTCGCATCCATTGAACGGAACGGGGCGGACCGTATTGGCCGTCGGACCCGGGCAAATGGAATTGCGGCGGAATGCGCCTGCCCCGACCTATCGCTGTCGACCCCACCATGTGTTCGCCAACACGGTGCCGCCGACGAAGGCAGTCTCGCCGAGCTCTTCCTGAATGCGCAGGCATTCGTTCCATTTCGCCATCCGTTCGGACCGGGTGAAGGAGCCGACCTTCAACTGACCGCCGCCGAGCCCCGCGGACAAATGCGAGACCGAGACATCCTCGGTCTCACCCGAGCGCGCCGAGACTATCGTGCCCCACCCGTGTTCTCGCGCGGCATGGAACGCGGCCACGCTCTCGCTTACCGTGCCCGCTTGATTCACCTTGACCAGAAGCGCATTGCAGGCGCCAGCGGCGGCGGCATCTTCAACCAGGTCGGCGTTGGTCACCAGAAAGTCGTCGCCGACAACTTGAACCCGGTCGCCGAAGCGCTGCGTGAACTCGGCCATTCCTTCCGTGTCGTCTTCGGCCATCGGATCCTCGATTGAGACGATCGGATAGGCGTCGAGCCACCCTTCAAACATGTCAATCAGCGCACCGCTGTCCATGTACCGATCTTCGAGAGAGAGGCGATAGCCGCCGTCCTCGAAAAACTCCGAAGCCGCAATGTCAAGCGCGATCACCACCCGGTCGCCGGGATTCTCGCCAGCCCTTTCGATCGCCGAGACCAGCGCTTCCAATGCTTCTTCATTGCTGTCGAAGAGGGGCCACCAGCCGCCCTCGTCCGCGACGCCAGCGATCTTTCCACGTGCGGCCATTATGTCGCCAGCGGCAAAATAGACTTCGCTTGTGACCTCCATCACCTCTTCAAGACTGCTTGCGCCGGGCACCATGATCATGAAGTCCTGGATGTCCACGCGCCGTCCGGCATGGGCGCCGCCGCCGAAAATCTGGATCTCGGGCAATGGAACCGAGGGCGTGCAACGATAGCGATCCGCGACGTGTCGCCAGAGCGGCTTGCCTGCTTCGGCCGCAGCCGAACGCAGGACTGCAAGCGAGGCAGCGGTCGTTGCGTTTCCGCCGAGGGTTTCCTTCAGCGGCGAGTCGTCAAGCGCAAGGATTGCCGCGTCAGCCCCCGCCTGATCCAGGGCATCTCGCCCCACGAGCGCTTCGGCGACTGGTCCGTTCACGTTCTCGACCACGCGGGTCACGCCTTTGCCTCGCAAGGCCGTTCCGCCATCGCGCAAATCCACGGCTTCTCGAGTGCCACGCGAGGCCCCGGCGGGCGCGATGGCCCGGCCCAACGTGCCGCTTTCCAGCCGGACATCCACCTCTACGGTCGGATTGCCCCGAGAGTCCCAGACTCGGCGACCCGTTACGGATGAAATTCTCGTCACGCTGCGACCTCCCGCAACGCGTTGCTCAAGATCTCGACAAGTGCCTGCAGTGACCGCGTCGGAGCCTTGATCAGCGGCTGTGCGAGACTGCGGACGACTTCCCGCTCAGGCTCACTCAGGTACTCTACCGGCGATTTCCCGTCGACCCGGGCGAGGAACAGCATAGGCAGCAGTGCGCAGGTGCGCGCCTCGATTTCTGCCACGGGTTCCCATGTAACGTGCGGTTCATAGGCTTCCCAGAATTCCAGGACCTTTGCCAAGCATTGCGCCCGTGCCCTGTGCAGATGAATGGCCTTCAGCAAGAGGTGGTTCATGCAGAAGGCCAGGTCGAACGACGGGTCGCCCATGGTGGCGCACTCCGCGTCGATGAGGATCGGGTTGCCCGTTCGAAAGAGGACATTCTTGGGGCTGGCATCGCCATGGATCAGAACCGCTTGGCGGGCATGAAGCGCTTCGGCCATCCTCTTCATCGGTGCAGCCAGGGCAGGGTGTCTTTGCGCCGTATAGTTCAGGTACGGTTCGATTCTGAGGGCAAGGAAATCTCCGCCGTTGTCGAAGCCGTTCCGGTCAAATCCGGCGCTTGCGGAAGCAGCGTGCAGCCGTCCGAGAAGATTGCCGACTGCGCGAGCTTCCCCTCGGTCGGGCGCTTCGCTCAGCAACGCGGACTTCCACAAGTAGACGCCGTCTCCCGAGACATGCTCCATGGCGAAGCCGTGCCGTTCTTCCGAGTGCCCGAGCACGCGAACCGCACATTCCGGCGCGACATCGGCGGCGAACTTCAGCCAGGCGTATTCCGCGGCGTTGCGGTGCACAGGCGCGCGCCAGTCGGCAGCAACCTTCAGCTTGGGCAGCGCAAACTTGATGCAGATGGACTTGTCGCCGAGTTCCACAAGCGCGATGTCAGACGCAACCCCACCTGTCAGTGGCCGCACCGACCGGACATCCGCGCGCGACCCGAGCCCCAGTTCGGCAACCAGGCTGCGGCACCTTTCGTCAAGTCTTCCGTTCACTGTTCCCCCGCCCGCCAAGTTCCCGGCGTCACAGGAATATCGCCACCAGCCCGGGAACAAAACTGACAAGTGCAAGAACGAGCAGGGCGGCCATGTAGAACGGGAGCAGGTGGCGGACGACCTTGCCCATCTGCACCCTCTCGATGGCTACTGACACGAACAGCGTCGTTCCGACCGGGGGCGTATACAGCCCGATCGCGAGATTGACGACCATCATGACGCCTAGCTGGATCGAATCGATGCCGATGCTGGGCGCCACGCCGATGAAGATGGGTGCGAGAAGCAGCACGGCTGCGGGCAGGTCGAGAAACGTCCCGATCACGATCATCAGGACGTTCATTCCGACAATTATCGCCCATGGCTCCTTCAGCGTCTCGAGCATCCATGCCGCCAGGCTCTCGGGCACCGATTCGTACGAGAGGATCCACTGCAGCACCGAAGAACCCATGATCACGAGCATGATCACCCCGGTCATCATGCCAGTGGTCAGCACGCAGCGCAGGAAGGTGTCGAGCGTGAGGTCGCGGTAAATGAACGCGCCGACGACCAGCGCGTAGACGACGGCAAAGACGCTGATTTCGGTAGGGGTCACGATTCCGCCACGCGCCAGGAAAATCACGAAGAGCGGCATCAGGAGCGCCGGGATCGCCTTGTACAGGTCGGCCGGGACCTTGCGGAACGAAAACCGCCGCGAGACGAAACTGGTGTGGACCAGCGCAACGGCGATGCCTGCGGCCAGCACCGTCCATCCGGGCAGCCATCCGGCCAGCCAGACAGCGAAGAGCCCGGCCGTGGCGGTCACGATGATTGCGGCATCCCTGCGGTCGAAGAAGGCCGCAGGGATGATGCGGTTCCGTTCCTCCACCGGAGAGCTCGGCAGGTCGCGAATCCGCGCGATCGCGAAGCAAATCACGAAGATCATGACCGTCAGCATGATCCCTGGCACGATCCCGGCGAGGAAGAGCTTGGGAATCGACGTCTCCGTCACAAGCCCGTAGAGGATGAGCGGGATGGAGGGCGGTATCAGCACGGAAATGGTGGAGGACGAGGCATTGACGGCAGCCGAAAACCCTTCCGGATAGCCCTGTTTCTTCTGAACCGGTATCAGGGCGTTTCCAAGTGCCGAAGCGTCGGCCACGGCCGATCCTGACACGCCGCCGAAGAACAGCGATCCAACAACCGACACCTGCGCCAAGCCGCCTTTCATCGCGCCGACAAGCATCTTGGAAAAGGTCACCAGATACTCGCCGAACCGGCCCGACATCATCAGGTCGCCCGCCAGGATGAAGAACGGGATCGCCAGCATCGGAAAGCTGGATGTGGGCTGGTAGAGGTTCAGGATCGCCTCGAACAGGAACAGCGGTTCGTCCGAGATCATCGCAACGCCACTTGCGATCAACAACGCATGCGCAACTGGCGTGGCAAGCAGCAGGAGCGCGACAAAGACCAGTCCGGCCGTGCTCGACATGTGTCTCCCACCCTTTCTAGCTGGCAGAATTCAGGTCATCATCGGACTTGACGCGCTCGCCGGTTGCCAGACGATAGGCCGTTGCCAGTGCCGTCAGCCCCAGGAGGGCATATCCAAATAGCAGCGCAAGATAGCTCCAGCTCTGCGGCACGCCGAGCGATGTGAACTGAACGTCGCCAGCAGCGAACTCCATGCCGCCCTCGAACTGTCCAAATCCGAGGTAGACGTAAATGACCGCAAGGCAGGAAACCAGAATGAACGCTTGAACCACCAGGGCCAAGCTGCGCGCGGGCCGGTCCGAAAGCAGATTGGCCAGCAGTTCGACTCCGATGTGACGACTGTGCTGGGCAGCCAGGACCGCGCCCGCCATGATGAACCATGGAAACGTCAGCTGCACCACTTCGACCGACCAGTTGAGACTTGCGTCCGTGGTGTATCGCAGGACGGCGTTGGCGAATGTTGGCAGGAGCATTGCCAGGAACGTGATCCATAGGGTCGCGGCACAAGCCGCCCGGACGGTCGTGTCAACCGCATTGACGACAGGGCCCAGGAGCCCTGTCGCCTCGTTTGCCACGATGATCTGTCGCAACATCATGGCGGGAGGATCAGCGCGCCGCTGCGGCCGCGGCGGCATTCCGAATGTTCGGAACGATGTCGCCGATTTCGCCCGCCCACTTGTCGTATACGCCAGCGGTCGCTGCCTGGAACGCCGCCGTGTCGACGTCGTTGAACATGGCGCCCTCGTCGATCAGCTTCTGCTCCAGTTCGCTGTCAGCAATCAGGAACACCCCACGGTTGTACCACGTTGCCGCGTCCATTGCCGTCTGGATCATTGCCTGATCTTCAGCCGACAGCGTGTCCCACCACCTTTTGGAGGCCAGGATCGGCGCCATTTCGTACTTGTGGTTGGACTTGGCGATATAGGGCGTCAATTCATGCAGCTTCGACGAGTAGATGTTGGCGAGCGGGTTTTCCTGCCCTTCGAACACGCCCGATTGAAGCGCTGCAGGCAGTTCCGAAAACGCCAGCGGCGCAGGGTTGGCGCCAAGCGCGGTGAACGCGTCTATGGTCACCTGGCTTTGCGGCGTGCGGATCTTCATGCCCTTGATGTCATCCGGGTGCGCGATCGCCTTCGAGGTATGGGTGATCTTGCGGATGCCGTTGTCCCACCAGGCAAGGACGACATAGCCCTTCTCGTTCAGCTGTGCCGCGATTCCGTCGCCGATCGGGCCGTCAAGAACCTCCCAGGCCGCCGGCAGGGACGAAAAGAGATATGGAAGGCCAAAGGCGTTGAGATCAGGGATGATCTCGGCAACCGGGCCGTCGGAGTTGACGGTCATGTGCATCGTGCCCAGGCGCACCGACTTCAGCATCTGCCTGTCGTCGCCAAGCGTCGCCGAATGTGCGACCTTGACGGTGAACTTGCCACGGCTTGCCTGATCCAGGAGCGCGCCGAACATTTCAGCGCCGGTCACCCTCGGGTTGCCGGGCTTGCCGTTGGTGCCGATCACGAGCTCCTCGGCCTGAAGCGGCGCCGCGAGCGCGACCGCGGCGGCCAAGGCCAGACTGATTGGTTTGAATTTCATCGGATTGTCTCTCCCTTGCATGCGCGTGCGCGATTATGAAGCAATTCTTTATTTATTTTGCAGGATTGGACGCAGCAAATTGGAAATCTTAATTGATTGTGAAGCCAGGCTTTACAAGTCGCGAATCCTGTGATTGCATTCGGGCGTGACCTCGAACCTTCCAGCTTCACGTCCTCCCAACTTGAACGCCATCATGTATTTCGAGGCCGTGGCGAGGCGCAGCCGCGTCAACCTCGCAGCATCCGAGCTTTCGGTCTCACCATCGGCGGTCAGCCAGCAGATAAAGGCGCTCGAGGAACAAATGGGCGTCTTGCTGTTTCGCAGGGTGAAGCGGCGCCTGATCCTCACCGAGCAGGGCGAAAGGCTTTACCAATCGGCGGCCGAAGCTCTTGGCCTATTGCGCAACGCGCAATCCCGTGTGTCCCGGAGACGCGAGCATCGCAGTCTGCGGATCCGGGTGGCCGCCAGTTTCGGCGTGCGCTGGCTGGGTCCATTGGTTACGGACTTCATTTCCGAAAACCCGGGCATCGACTTGCATGTCGACGCAACCTCCGAACTGACCGACTTCGAGAAAGAGAATGTCGATCTCGAGATCCGATATGGCATGCGCGCGCCGATTGGCCTGCACGCCAAGGCGCTGGTTGTGGAACGCGTCCTGCCACTCTGCTCTCCGAAGATCGCGGCGGCGGCCCGCGAATCCGGCGTCCAAGCCGTGCTCGAAAGGACCCGCCTCATTCACACGGTAAAGGCGGCGATATCCTGGAGCGAGTGGTTGGCCGAGAACAAGTTCGAAAGAGTCGATACCTCGCACGGCCTGAAATTCGACCGATCGTCGATGTCCCTTCAGGCCGCGTGCGATGGTGCTGGCGTGGTGCTGGAAACAGCGACGCTTGCCTTGAACGAACTCCGCAGCGGCGCATTGGTTCCGCTGGCGCCGGAACTCGGCAGCCTGACCTTTCCGACCTATTGGCTGACATGTCCGCCCCGGCATCTGAACCGGCGGGCCGTCATTGTCTTCGTCGCCTGGATCGACAAGAAGGCGGACGCCCATGAAATGGAAAAGTCCCGGCTCCTGGAATCGCTCGGAGCGAACGATACCAAGGCCCATGCCCGATGAGCCCGTTCCAACCCGGCAGGACATATCGTAAGAACTTCTAATCTATGGCGCTAGGAATTTCGAAATTCAAGGCCCTGATCGGCCTCTGATGTCAAAATGCTTACGATTCATTTAGCAGTGCTAAACGAAGGATTGCCGGTTCGGGCTTGCTACCGGGCGCGGCGCGACGCAGGGTGCGGCAGGGAATGAACTTGGGTGTTCTCTCGAACTGGAACCGTCATGATCGCGCTCGATCAGCTGAAGTCCGTTGGCGCTGAACTGGCCCGCCCCGAATGCGTGCTTTGCACCTCGGACACGGTGCTGCATGTTGCCGATTGGCGGGGCGGCGTGACCTTGATTGCACCGGACGGGAGGCAGCGGACAATCCTGGCCATGGGGAATTTCAAGCCCAAGCCGAACGGGATTGCGATTCTGCCGGACGGCGGCTGGCTGCTGGCACATCTTGGCGAATCTGACGGCGGTGTTTACCGACTGGCACCAGACGGCACGCTTTCCCCAATGCTTCTCGAAGTTGACCATGCACCGCTGCCGCCCACCAACTACGTCCACATTGATGGCCAGCGGCGAGTCTGGGTCACGGTCAGCACGCGGCGGCATCCGCGCAATCTAGGCTATCGACCCGATTGCGACGACGGGTTTGTTGCGCTTGTGGACGATGCCGGGGCGCGGATCGTCGCGGAGGGCCTGGGCTATGCCAACGAATGCCTGATTCATCCCGTGACAGGGCAACTCTATGTCAACGAAACCTTCGCCCGGCGCTTGACGCGCTTTGACGTCGATGTTGACGGGCGCCTGTCGAACAGGACCACGGTGGCCGAGTTTGGCCCGGGCACCTTTCCTGACGGGCTGACGTTTGACGCCGAGGGCGGCATCTGGGTCACGTCGATCGTCAGCAACCGGGTGATCCGGGTCGACGCCGCAGGTCGCCAGGAAATCCTGCTTGAGGACGCCAGGGCGGACGATCTTGCAGTTGTCGAAAGAGCCTATCTGGCAGGCGAGATGGGTCGGCCTCATCTGGACCGGGCATTCGGCCAGCGGCTCAAGAACATCTCCAGCGCGGCGTTTGGCGGGGCTGACCTGAGGACGGTCTTTCTTGGCAGCCTCCTGGGCGAAGACATCGCAACATTCCGATCGCACATTGCGGGTCTGAAGCCATTTCACTGGAATTGGACGACATCTTCGCAAGAGGTTTCTGCATGACGCAGTCCCTGAGAGTCGGTTGCGTCGGAGCAGGCTATTTCAGTCGCTTCCACCATGATGCCTGGAGCCGGATTGAAGGGGCGCAACCGGTCGCCTCGGTCAACCGCGACATCGCAAAGGCACAGGCAACCGGGCTTGCCGCGTTTGACGATCTTGGTGTCATGCTGGCAGAGGTCAATCCAGACATTGTCGACATCATCACGCCGCCAGTAACGCATCTCGACTATATCCGGAAGGCGCTAGATGCCGAACCAAAGGCGATCATTTGCCAAAAGCCCTTTTGCCTGGATCTCGATGAAGCTCGCGAAGCCGTGCGTCTGTCCGAGGCTGCTGGCATTCCAGTCGTAGTCCACGAGAACTTCCGCTTTCAGCCTTGGTATCGTGCAATCAAGGCCGAAATCGATCACGGCGCCATCGGAAGAGTCCTGCAACTGACATTTCGCCTGCGGCCCGGAGACGGCCAAGGCGCGCGCGCCTATCTTGATCGGCAGCCCTACTTCCAGAAGATGCCGCGGTTCCTGGTCCGCGAGACCGCCGTTCACTGGATTGACACGTTCCGTTTCCTGATGGGCGAGCCTCAGGCGGTCTTTGCCGACTTGCGAAGATTGAACCCGGTCATTGCGGGCGAGGATGCAGGCTACATCCTCTTCTCGTATGCTGGCGGTTTGCGCGCAATGTTCGACGGGAATCGCCTGCTGGATCATGCCGCCGAAAACACGCGCTGCACCATGGGAGAGGCGCTGATCGAGGGTTCGGCAGGCACGATTGATCTCAGAGGCGACGGATCGGTCCATGTTCGTCGCTTTGGCGACCAGGCCTGGCGCGAAGCTCTGTCTCCCTCCGTCCACGAAGGCTTTGGCGGCGACTGCGTCTATTGTCTGCAAAGCCATGTCGTGCAGGCTGTCCTGGGCAACGTCGGCTTCGAGAACCTCGCCCGAGACTATCTGCCAGTGATCGAAACGGAAAAGGCGATCTATGCATCCGCGGAAGCCGGAACTTGGGTGAGGTTGTGAAGGAAAGAGTTCAATGAAGGTAGGCCTTATCGGGGCCGGAGCCATGGGCGCGCCAATGATTGCGCGACTGGCGAAGGCCTATCCGGGAAACTCGCTGGTCTTCGATGCCAGTCCGGAAGTCTTGGCCCAAGTGGCGGGCGAGACAGGCGCCAGCGCCTGCAGCACCATAGCCGACATTGCGGAGACGTCTGACGTGCTGTTTTCCTGCGTTCCGGACAACGCTTCCAGCCGGCAGGTCTATCTGGGCGACGACGGAGTCGCCTCCGTGATCCGGCCGGGGTCGATCACCATCGATTGCTCCACTGTTGGCCCGGCCGTCACTCGAGAAGTCAATGCCGCGCTGAAATCCAGGGGCGCGAGCCATCTCGACGCTTCAATGCTTGGATCGGTCAAGCAGGCAATCGAGGGCACCATTAGCTTTGTGGTCGGCGGCGAGGCAGAGGCTTTCGAGCGTGCACAACCCGTTCTGGCGCGATGTGGTCGCCTCATCCGCCACTGCGGGCCATCGGGCGCCGGCAACCAAATGAAGCTGATCCACCAGACCCTAGTAGCTGGCCATGCCGTGGCGGTGGCCGAGGCCATGGGGCTTTGCCTTGAGACGGGAACTGATGTCGAAACGTTCTTTGACATCGTAACCCAGGGCACCGGCTTTGCCCATTCGCGGTATTTCGAGAACCGCGTTCCACGCATGCGCGACGGCGAGTTCTCGGCGCTCTTCATGCTAAAGTTCCTCTTGAAAGATGTCCGCCTGGCGCGCGGCATGATCCGTGATGCAGAAGCGAACTACCCGAGCCTGAGCGCCGTCGTGAAGACCTTCGAGGACAGCGTCGACATGGGCTGGGCCGATGATGACTTCTCTGCTGTCATGAAGCTCGTGGAGGCACGCATTGGAAGGGCCATCGCAAGGTGAAGGTTGCGTTGATCAAGGGAGACGGCATCGGAGTGGACGTCGCCGAGGCAGCGATTGCCGTCGTGGATGCGGTCGTTGCCGCAACGGGCATGCCGGCGCTGACCTATGATGAGATCCGAGCAGGCGCGAGCTACTTCGATGAAACCGGGCAGGACATCGAGCCCGGCGGTGAAACGCGGGCAGGCGAAGCCGACGCCGTCTTTCTGGGCGCAATCGGTCTGCCGACGGTCCGGCATGCAGACGGGACCGAGATCGGCCCTCACTTAAGGCTCCGGGACATCCATGGGCTCTATGCAGGTGTTCGGCCGGTCAAGGCCTTCCCGAATGCACCGCAACCATTGGCCGACCCGCGTGCAGCCTGGATTGACCTGATCATTCTGAGGGAATCGACCGAAGGTCTCTTCTATTCGGCGGCCGCCCACGACCGGGCAGAGGTCATTGGCGACGCAGAGGTTCGGGACACCCTCAGAATCACTCGGGCGACCACCGAAAAACTGATGCATTTTGGGTTCAATCTGGCCAGGAAGCGAAGGACGCGCGGCAAACCGGGGCGGCTGACCTGCGTCGACAAGGCCAATGTCTTCGCTTCCATGGCCTTCTTCCGAAAGATCTACGACGAGGTCGCGGCGGAGTATCCAGACGTCGAAACCGGGTACAGCTACGTCGACGCCCAGGCATTGAACCTGGTCCGGCACCCTTGGGACTACGACGTCATGGTCATGGAGAACATGTTTGGCGACATCCTGTCCGACCTCGCAGGCGGACTCGTAGGCGGCATGGGCATGGCCGCTTGTGCCGAGATTGGGGACACGATCGGCCTATTCCAGCCCGCCCATGGCTCGGCGCCTGACATCATGGGTCAGGACAAGGCGAATCCGCTGGCCGCGATCCTGTCCGGAGCGTTGATGCTCGACTATCTGGCCGAAAAGTCCGGCGACACGCGCTTCGAAGACGCCGCACAGCGCATCGAGCATGCCGTTGAAGACGGCTTTGCGGCAGGCACCCTCCGCCCGATGGAACTCGGCGGGGACATGGGTACACGTGCGGTCACGAACGAGGTTCTTGCACAAGTGCCCGTTGGCAAGGTCTGACCCGTGGCAATTGTCCTGGGAGCTATTGCGGACGACTTCACTGGCGCGGCAGACCTTTGCAACACGTTGGTGCAGAAAGGCATCCGCACGGTTCAGGTGATCGGAGCACCCGGCGCCAACACCGATCCAGGCGATGCCGAGGCGGTCGTTGTGGCGCTGAAATCGCGTACGGCCCCAGCAGATCAGGCCATCGAACAATCGCTCGCCGCCTATGATTGGCTGATTGCGCATGGTGCGGAACAGGTCATCGAGAAATACTGCTCCACTTTCGATTCGACGCCGCAAGGCAACATCGGGCCCGTCACCGATGCATTGATGGATCGCTCGGGCGCAAAGACCGTCGTGGTCTGCCCGGCCGTCCCGGAAGCAGGACGCACGGTCTACCAGGGGCATCTTTTCGTTTGGGGCGATCTCTTGTCGGACAGCTCCATGAAGGACCATCCATTGACGCCGATGCGCGATGCAAGTCTTGTCCGGCTCATGGAGCGGCAATCAAGGGGAAGCGCCGGTGTTGTTCCGCTCCAAGTGGTCCGGCAGGGACCCGAAGCGGTCCGCACGGCCCTTTCGACGCTTGCCGATGCCGGTCATCGTTACGCCGTGGTGGATGCCATCGAGCCGAATGACCTGTGCGCCATCGGCACCGCCGTACGTGATCATCCCATTGTCAGCGGCGGGTCCGGGCTCGCGCTTGGTCTGCCGGGAAACCTGGGAAGAGCCGGACGCCTCGCTCTTGCCGAGCCCTTCTCGCCGTCGGCTGCGCTCGGTCGAAAGCTGGTTCTGGCAGGAAGCTGTTCGCCTGCGACCCGCAATCAAGTCAGGCGAGCGGCAAGCCTCTGGCCCGCAAGAAAGCTGGATGTCGATGCACTGGCCGAGGGACAGGATGTGGTCAGCGAACATTCTGCCTGGGCGATGGCACAACCCGCAAATCAGCCGGTCTTGATCTACGGTTCTGCCGGTCCCGAAGAAGTGGCGGCCGTTCAGGGCAGGTACGGCGCGGCCCGTGCCGGAGAATTGGTCGAAGCTGCGCTCGGCGGATTGGCCAAGTCCCTCTCAATTCACGGCTTTCGCACCGTCATCGTGGCCGGCGGCGAGACATCCGGTGCCGTGGTCTCGGCCCTGGGCATCGAGGTTCTGCGCGTCGGGGCCCAAATTGCCCCTGGCGTTCCCTGGACGGAATCCGTTGGGGACGCACCTATTGCCTTGGCATTGAAGTCCGGCAATTTCGGTGGCGAGACCTTTTTTGAAGATGCTTTCGGATTGCTGGAATGAGAGAAACCGCGCACCGCGACCGGATCGCGCGCATGGCCCGATCGCTCTTCGACCGCGGCCTGACCTTCGGGGCGACGGGCAACATCTCGGTCCGGCTGGAAGACGGCTGGTTGATGACGCCAACGGGATCGAGCATGGGCAATATCGACCCGGCGCGGATTTCACGGCTGGATGAAGGCGGCAACCACATCGGCGGCGACACGCCAACGAAGGAAGCCGCACTGCACACTGCCATGTACCAACGCCGACCAGCGGCCCGAGCGATCGTGCATCTGCATTCGACCCATTCGGTGGCGGTGTCATGCTTGCACGACATCGATCCTGCCAACGTCTTGCCGCCGTTGACTGCATACTATGTCATGCGGATCGGCACACTTCCCTTGATCCCTTATTTCGCGCCTGGAGACGCGGCTCTCGCCGACGCTGTCGGAAAAATGGCAGGCGCCCATCACGCGGTCCTCCTTGCAAACCACGGCCCTGTTGTCGCCGGGAAATCACTGGAAGATGCGGTTTACGCGACGGAAGAGCTTGAGGAAACCGCAAGGCTCTTTCTGGCGCTTCAAACCTTGCGAACCCGGCCACTGACCGAAACGCAGGTCGCCGACCTCCAGCGTCGTTACCCCAAGGAAATCTAGAATGGCTCCCATGTACGTCGTTGCCGTTGACTTTCGCGTTCGACCCGGCGCCAGGGACGCGTTCATGCCGCTGATTCTGGATCAGGCAAGGACCTCGCTGTCAAACGAACCCGGCTGCCACGTCTTCGACGTATGTCAATGCGAGGAAGTCCCCGACCAGATCTTTCTCTATGAAGTCTATGAAGATCGGGCGGCCTTTGATGCACATTTGGCCAGCGACCACTATAGCGCCTTCGACTCCGCCGTGGTGAATCTCGTGGCCGAAAAGCGTGTTCGTTTTCTCCACCGGAAACAGAAGGCGACCTCACCCGAAGGAGAGTCATAACGGAGAAAGTTTCGGAGACCGCACCAACGTCAGCTCAATTCGCCGCACAGACACTGAATGCGCGCGCAGGAGAGGTCCCGCCTCTATCCTCACGATGATTCAGGTCCCGAACCCGCCGTCCGTCCAGAAGGCTTGGGACAATGAGGGGGGCGAACCACCCACGCGCTTTCGCGGACCCGATGATCCCTGGGACTTCCCACCCACTCGCTTGTCCGAAAAGCCAAGAGAGCCTGAATTGTCCACGGCTGATTCTGGCCTGCGGCCGCTGTGTGTTGCATCCGCTTTGGCGGCGGGATCCCTACTGGATCCCTTGCGGGTATGCTGTCCTCCCGCAACAGGGGACGTGCGCTGGTGAGGGCGGTGACAAGGAAAGCCGTCAGCGAATGCTCCGTTTCGGGGAACGTTGAATTCAGGCACGGATGCGGCAGCGCCTGACCGGCAGCGCTGCCGCAGGCAATTGCCGCTTCGCGGTAGCGCTTCCGATGCGGGAATGACCGGAGAGGCGACTGCTGGCAGGAGGCCGGTCTTTCGCGGACATCCAAGCTTGACCATTCCACGGTCGCAATCCTTGCCAGTGGATATTGGTAGTGGCCGACTGTTGCCGATCTTGGAGCCCGAGGTTGGCGCGAACTGCCGGCGAGCCCATTCTGCACCAACCGCGAATTCGTCGCCCCCAATGTGCGCGAATTCATGGATCATGACGTCAGGGTCCCGACGGACCGGTTCGCGTTTCCCGGGACGACTCGCGTAGCTCTTCGCCGATTGCGGCCACTGCGTGGGATCGGATTCCCGCATCGCCGCAAGAACTTTCCGGATGGTCGGCCGTAGCCGACGCGACTCACACCGCCTGATCACGGACACCGAAGCCGAAAATCCAAGGGACGGCCGGAAGGTCCGCGGGCAATCCCGTAGTGTGAATCCACGAAGTTCCAGCAGAGGATTTCGGCGCGAGGAAAAATTTTGCCTTGACAGGCCCCTGTGCTCAAGATTAAATTTGAACCGGTTCAAATAAAGCAATTCCAGCCCATCACGGAAAAAAGGAGACTCCAATGAACCTAACGTACCTGTTCAAGAGGACACTTGCCGCCGCGACAGCCGCCGCGCTGGCTGCAAGTGCCGCCAACGCCGCTGAACGGCTTAAAATGCACACGGCCTGGGCCCAGAACCTGCCCATCCTGGGAACCGGCTCACATGAGTTGGCCGAAAGCCTGGGACAAATGAGCGGCGGGGACCTGGCCGTCAAGGTATTCGATCCCGGCGCCCTGGTCGGCGGCAGCGCCTACTACGATTCCGTGTCTCAGGGTTCGATCGACATGGGCTTCGGCGTGTCCGGCTATCACGTCGGCAAGAATCCGGCCTACGCCTTTTTCTCGTCCGTTCCCTTCGGCCCGCGGGCCGGTGAATACATGGCGTGGATGCTGCACGGTGGCGGACTGGAGATTGCTCGGGAAATGTATGCCCGCGACAACATTCACTTCATGATCTGCGGCGTGATCCCGCCGGAGACCTCCGGCTGGTTCCGTGACGAAATCAGGTCAACCGAAGACCTGCGCGGCCTGAAGATGCGTTTCTTCGGTCTCGGCGCCAAAGTCATGGAGAAGTTCGGCGTCTCAACCCAACTCTTGGCGGGCGGCGACATCTATCCGGCACTAGAGCTTGGCACCATTGACGCAACCGAATTCTCAATGCCCGCGATCGACCGCAACCTCGGCTTCTACCAGATCGCCAAGTACAACTACTTCCCGGGCTGGCACCAGCAGACAACCCTGATCGAGCTGATCGTCAACATGGACAAGTGGCATGGCCTGTCGGACGCGCACAAGGCGATGATCGAGACCGCCTGCGCCGCTCAGGTGGCAAAGCAACTCGCCGAAGGGGAAGCGATCCAGTTCGATGCGATGCTCGAAAACGAAGCAAATGGCGTCCAGATCAAGCGCTGGCCGGATGAAATCCTGGCAAAGTTCGAGGCTGCATGGAAGGAAGTCATCAAAGATGAGATTTCGTCCAGTGAAGACAGCCAACACATCTGGGCGTCCTACTCGGGCTTCCGCGAGAAATACGCCGTCTGGAAGTCCAACGGCTACCTTGACTAGTGTTCCTCCCGAGCGCGTCCCTTAGGGGCGCGACCATCCAGGCGGCTCCGGTCGCCTGGAACACCGGTCGGGAATGCACTTTCGGCAAAACTCTTTCGACTGGGGAAGCAATGATGCTTTGGATGCTGCGGCAAAGCGCCAGGATCGACAAGATCGCCAACATCGTGGGCAGGTTCGGCAGCCTGCTCATCCTGCCACTGATTTTTGTGATCATTTTCGATGTCCTGACTCGAAAGTTTCAAAGCATCCAGCTTGCCATACAGGATTCATTCCTGCACGACTACATCTCCCCCACAAAGCTGCAGGAGCTGGAATGGCATCTGCACGCCATGATTTTCTTTCTGGCCTATGGAATGGCCTATCTGGCAAACGCCCATGTGCGCGTCGACGTGTTGCGAGACGGGTTCTCACGCCGCAAGCAGGCTTGGATTGAACTTCTCGGGCTCATCTTCTTCGCCGTGCCGTATCTCTGTGTTGTGCTCTGGTTCGGCTGGGACTTTGTCTGCCGCAGTTTCCTTTCCGGCGAAGGGTCCGATGCGCTCACCGGCATTCCGAATCGCTGGATTGTCAAGTCCTTCCTGTTGATCGGACTGCTCATGACATTGCTGGTCGTGCTTTCCGTCATCGCCAAGTTGATAGCCTTTCTGTTCGGCTCGCCAGACATCTGCAGGCAGGCGGACAGTTTGCTCAACGTCTTTTCGGCCGAGGTTCATGCCGAGATGTGCGAAGGCTCGGGGTCGGCAGAGAGCCCGACCGAGATGAAACACGATCTTGACCGCAAGGGATCCTCCACATGATCGAGCACCTTGAAGAATTTCTCGCGGCATACATGTTCGCGGCCCTGGCCATCGCGCTGTTCTTCGGTTTGCCGGTCGCGTTCACACTTGGCGGCATTTCGCTGGGATTCGGGCTGCTGGGCTGGCTTTTCAACTACCTGTCCCCGAATGAATTCTACCTCTTCGTCGAGCGTGTCTGGCAGGGGGCAGCGCAAAACCTCGTCCTCGTGGCAATCCCTTGTTTCATCTTCATGGGGACAATGCTGGAGCGCAGCCAGGTCGCGAAAGACCTTCTGAACATACTGAAGATTCTGATGCGCCGAGTTCCGGGCGGATTGGCCCTTTCGGTAGTTGCGCTCGGCACAATCATGGCGGCAACCACGGGCATCATCGGGGCCTCGGTTGTCATGATGACGATGATGGCCCTGCCCACGATGCTGCAGCAGCAGTATCACAAGCCGCTTGCGACCGGCACAATTTCTGCATCGGCAACCTTGGGAATCCTGATCCCTCCGTCGATAATGCTCGTGGTCATGGCCGACCTGATGGCCATTTCCGTGGGCGATCTTTTCCTGGGCGCGATCATCCCCGGGCTGATCCTCTCCGGACTCTATTTCGTCTACCTCTTCTTCATTGGCCTGAGAAAGCCCGACTGGGCCCCGTCCCTGGCACAGGACGAAGGCCCGGACGACGCGATGGAACTGATGGTTCTGGTCCTGAAAGGCTTCGTGCCGCCCGTCATCCTAATCATGATGGTCTTGGGTTCGATCTTCGGTGGCTGGGCGACGCCAACCGAGGCGAGCGGTGTTGGTGCATTCGGGGCCATTCTCCTCGCGGCATTCAACCGCCGCCTGACCTGGGAGGCCCTGAACGACGTCTGCTACCGGACCGCACTGACCTCGGCAATGATTTTCCTGATCTTTCTTGGCGCGACCAGCTTTTCCTACATTTTCCGGGCGCTTTGGGGCGAGGACCTGATCATCGAGTTCATCAATCACATGGACCTCGGTTCCTGGGGCCTCCTGATCGTCCTCATGGCGGTGATCTTCCTTCTTGGGTTCTTCTTCGACTGGATCGAGATTACCCTGATCGTGCTGCCGGTCTTCACTCCGATCATCGCAAGGCTGGACCTTGGCGGGCATGTGGCGGGCGGAGACATCCTGATCTGGTTTGCGATCCTTGCTGCGATCAATCTTCAGACCTCGTTCCTGACGCCGCCCTTTGGTTTCGCGCTGTTCTACATGAAGGGTGTCGCGCCACCGGAAATTCGCATGGCCGACATCTATCGCGGGATCATTCCCTTCATATGCCTTCAGCTTTTGGGGTTGGCACTCGTCATTGCCTGGCCTCAACTGGCGCTTTGGGCCCCAAATGCCTTCCTTGAATGACGTGACCTTGACGGCGCGCTGTTTGGTCTGAAAGTTGGCAATCACTGCAAGGGAGCAAGAACGGAGTGAGGGGCCACAGAAACAATGTGACATTGAGTGACGTCGCCAGTGCGCTCAGGCTGTCCAAGGGAACCGTTTCAATGGCGCTAAAGGGAAATCCGCTGGTGGCGGAGCACACGCGCAGGGCAGTCTCGGCCAAGGCGGAGGAGTTGGGCTACGTCTACAACCGAGGTGCGGCAAGCCTTTCAACGGGTGTGACGGGCCTTGTCGGACTGGCAGTCCACAACCTGACGAACCCGTATTTCACGCGTGTCTGCGCGGCAATCGAGGACGAGCTTGAACGCCATGGCCAGATTGCCTTGCTCTGCAACCTTGACGAGTCGCGAGAGAAGCAGACACGCTTCATCAAGGCACTGAACGAGCAAAACGCCGATGGGTTGATCATTTGCCCGGCTGCCGGAACGACGCCCGAGGAATTGCCGACGCGTCTCAGCAATGGTTCGCCCGTGGTTCTCTTCGCACGCGATATCGAGGGCGAGGACTTTGACTATGTAGGCAACGACGATGAAGCCGCCATGCGGCTTGCGACCCGCCATATCATTGAGAAGGGGCACAGGCGCATCGCGTTCGTCGGCGCCGGCGTTCAGACGTCGGTAGCGCGCGACCGCAGAACGGGCTTTCTTGGCGAAATGGAGCGGGCAGAATTGTCAATTGATCCGGCGTTGATGATTGAAAGTTCAATTTATCCAGAGGGCGGCGAATTCGCGGTCGAAAAACTGATGGCCGTCGCTGACCGACCTACCGCGATCATTTGCTTCACTGACTACATCGCAATGGGCGTGGTTTCGAAGCTTCATGAACTCGGGGTGATACCTGGAAGGGACATTGCCGTCATCGGTTGTGACGGTATCTCTGAAGGAGCCCGGGCCTATGTCAGTCTCAGTACAATTAGCGTTCAAAAGCGGTTGTTGGGCGCGACCGCCGCAACGCTGCTTCACCGCCGCCTCGAAACGCCCGATGCGCCGCCTCGGCGGCTTTCGACCCCGCCGATCCCCATTTTCAGAACTTCAAGCCGCGCTGCCAGGTAGCGCCACCGCCCGAAAGTTGAACATCGCCAAGACAACCAAGCCGAAACGCAAAACCCCGCTATCGCGTCCATCATTGCCCGCCCGTTCGAAGTCAAGCTGCAGGAAGTGCTATCGGACGCCAAGCACGTCGGCCACGCACTTTCAGCTTGTGACAGCGACAGTTCGGCGTGAAGACAGCTCCGAAGCCACCGGCTCCACCTAATCTACTTTCGCGGATGGGGCGGACACTCAATTCCGGCGATGATCGAGCACGATCATGTGCCAATCCAAACAAAGGGGAATGGCGCGCACAGCATCTCCACTGTCATATCGCTTGGTTCCGACAGCGACGGGGTTGCCTTCCTTTGCGCACCGTGAAGACCAGGTATTGCAGACAGGCGATCACTGGCGTATGGTATACCACAGGCAAGGACGCATCCTTGGGGGGGGGGGACGGACCTAAATGGCCGGCAGATTACCGCTGAAGCCGATCGCGACGAACTTCACTCTGAAGGATCACATCTACGAAACGCTTCGGGATGCGATCACGCAGATGAACATCTACGTCGAAGGTGCCGACCTGCGCCTGGACGAGCGTTCTGTCGCAGAACAACTCGGCATCTCCCGCACGCCGCTTCGCGAGGCCTTGGCCCGCCTGGAAAAGGACGGCCTTGTCAGCATTGCTCCGCGGAAGGGTGTCTTTGTCGTGCGGAAGTCGCTGACCGAGATCCTTGAAATGATCGTTGCGTGGGCAGCACTCGAGTCGATGGCAGCGCGGCTGGCGGCAACCGACGCCAGCGAAGGAGAAATCAGGCAGCTGCGCAAGCATGCCATGCGGCACTCCGAAAGTTCGGCACGCGCCGATCTCGGCGAGTACTCGGATGCCAACATCCGGTTTCACCAGATGATCCTGAAAATGTCCGGATGCAGGCTGCTTGCCGACCTGGCCGAAGGCCTCTTTGTCCACATGCACGCGGTCCGGCGTCGCGCGCTTGGCGAGGATGACCGTGCAAGCCGGTCGGTGGTGGACCACATGTCCATCATCGAGGCGCTCGAGGCGCGTGACCCCGATCTCGCCGAGAGGCTCGTGCGCGAACACACGATGCGCCTCCATGACCATGTCGCTCGCACCTGGGCGCGTCTGGAACCCGTTGCCGAGTCCGGCAGCCAACCTGGAGCATAACGGATATGGACGGATTGGACTCCAAGACTGAAGTCACGCAGGAACTTACGGACGGCTTCCACCTGATCATCGACGCGCTGAAGCTGAACGGGATCAACAACGTCTACCATGTCCCCGGCATCCCGGTTACGGATCTCGGCCGCATGATGCAGGCCGAGGGCATGCGCGTCATTTCGTTCCGGCATGAATCGAATGCTGGCAACGCCGCGGCGATTGCGGGGTACCTGACCCGGAAGCCGGGCATATGCCTTACCGTGTCGGCGCCGGGATTCCTGAACGGCCTCGTCAGTCTTGCCCATGCGACCACGAACTGCTGGCCGATGATCCTGATCTCCGGAAGTTCCGAGCGCGAAGTCGTCGATCTCCAGAAGGGCGACTACGAGGAGATGGACCAGCTCGCCGTTGCAAGGCCCCTTTGCAAGGCAGCCTATCGCGTTCTCCATGCCGAGGACGTCGGCATCGGAATCGCCCGGGCAATACGTGCTGCGGTCTCGGGCCGGCCTGGCGGCGTCTATCTCGACATCCCCGCCAGCCTGCTCGGGCAGGTCATGGAAGCGGAGGCAGGAACAAGAAGCCTGATCAAGGTCGTCGACCCGAGCCCGGCGCAGATCCCCGCGCCGGAGGCCGTCGAGCGGGCGCTTGGCGTACTCAAGGAGGCAAGGAGGCCGCTGATCATCCTTGGCAAGGGCGCGGCCTACGCGCAATGCGACGCGATCGTGCGGGAATTCGTCGAAAGGACCGGCGCGCCCTACATCGCAATGTCCATGGCCAAGGGCCTGCTGCAAGACGACCATCCGCAATATGCCGGCGCCGCCCGCAGCCTCGTCCTGAAGGAAAGCGACTGCGTCATGCTTGTCGGTGCGCGACTCAACTGGCTCTTGAGCCATGGACAGGGAAAGCAGTGGGGCGAGCGCTACACAAAGAAGTTCATCCACGTCGACATCGACCCGAAGGAAATGGACTCCAACCAGCCGATCGACGCGCCGTTGGTCGGCGACATCGAAAGCACGCTTTCCATGATGCTGGCGAAGATGGACCATTGGGCGCCTGCGCCAGCGGACTGGACCGAGGCGGTCTACGCAAAGCGTGCCGCCAATGTCGAGCGGATGGCCCCCAAGCTCGCCAACAACAGCGTGCCGATGGACTTCCACGGCGCACTGGGCAGGCTGAAACGGGTGTTCGCCGATCATCCGGATGCGATCCTTGTCAACGAGGGCGCAAACACGCTCGACTTTGCGCGGTCGATCATCGACATGTCCAAGCCGCGCAAGAGGCTTGACGTCGGCACTTGGGGCGTGATGGGCATCGGCATGGGCACAGCGATCGCCGCCGCGGTCGAGACCGGTCACCCGGTCGTGGCGGTCGAGGGTGATTCCGCCTTCGGGTTCAGCGGCATGGAAGTGGAGACCATCTGCCGCTACGGGCTGCCGGTCTGCGTCGTGGTGTTCAACAATTCAGGGATCTACCGGGGCACTGATGCCGATCCCACCGGCCGCGACCCGGGCACCACCGTGTTCGTGCGCGAGTCCAGATACGACCTCATGATGCAGGCATTCGGGGGCGAGGGAATCACCGCCCGCAGTCCCGATGACCTAGAGCGCGCCGTGCGCGATGCCATTGCCAGCGGCAGGCCGACCCTCGTCAACGCGATCATCGATCCAGGGTCCGGCACGGAATCTGGCCGCATCGGAAACCTGAACCCGCAAAGCGCAGTGAAGAGGAAGTGACATCATCCCCGGGCCGCTCCAAGCCTCGCCGAACTCAGGCGATCCGGCACAGGGCCTGGGACACAAAGAGAGAGTTGACATGAAGGCACTTGAAGAAATCAAGGTCCTGGACTTCACCCATGTCCAGTCAGGTCCGACCTGCACCCAGCTTCTTGCATGGTTCGGGGCGGACGTGATCAAGGTCGAGCGACCTGGTGTCGGCGACGCCACCCGAAAGCAGCTGGTGGACGTCCCCGGAGCCGACAGCCTGTATTTCACGATGCTCAATCACAACAAGCGCTCGATCGAACTCAATTCGAAGAACGAGACCGGCAAGGAGATCCTGACCCGCCTCATCAAGATCTGTGACGTCATGGTCGAGAACTTTGCGCCAGGGGCGCTTGACCGCATGGGCTTCTCCTGGGAGCGAATCCAGGAAATCAATCCGCGCATCATTCTCGCCTCGATCAAGGGCTTCGGCCCCGGCAAGTACGAGGACTGCAAGGTCTACGAGAATGTAGCCCAGTGCGCCGGGGGTTCGGCATCGACCACCGGCTTCCTCGACGGCCCGCCCGCCGTGACCGGCGCCCAGGTGGGCGACAGCGGCACGGGCCTGCATCTCTGCCTCGGCATCGTGACCGCACTTTATCAGCGTGAAAGAACCGGGCGTGGCCAGAAGGTCTCGGCCGCAATGCAGGACGGCGTCCTGAACCTCACGCGGGTCAAGCTGCGCGACCAGCAGAGGCTGGCAAGGGGACCGCTCAAGGAGTACAGCCAGTATGGCGAGGGCATCCCCTTCGGCGAGGCCACGCCGCGCGCCGGGAACGATTCCGGTGGCGGCCAGCCGGGACGCATCCTGAAATGCAAGGGGTGGGAAACCGATCCCAACGCGTACACCTATTTCATCACCCAGGCTGCGGTCTGGGAACAGGTCTGCGATGTCATCGGCGAGCCTGAATGGAAAACGAAGGAGGGCTATGCCACTCCGCCGGAAAGGCTCGACAAGCTCAACGAGATCTTTGCGCGGATCGAGCAGTGGACCATGACCAAGACGAAGTTCGAGGTGATGGAGATCTGCAATCCGCTGAACATCCCCGTGGGGCCGATCCTGTCGATGAAGGAACTGATGGAGGACGAAGGCCTTCGCGAGACAGGCACCATCGTCGACGTCGAGCATCCGGAACGGGGCACGTATGTCTCGGTCGGCTGCCCGATAAAGCTGTCCGACAGCCCGGCGGAAGTGACCCGCTCGCCGCTCCTCGGAGAGCACACGGAAGAGATCCTGACCGGGGACCTGGGCTACGCAGGCGACGACCTGGTGCGCGTGCTCGAGAGCGGCGCCGTGGGGGACGTGCACAGGGAGGCGGCCGAGTGACCGCCGAAGTGGCATTCCTGCCTCCCGTCAGCGGATGGAGAGCGGCATGCGAGTGATTGTCATGGGCCAGCAGGCGTTCGGGAAGGACTGCCTTGCCCGCATTCTCGATGAAAGCCGTGACGAGGTCGTCGCGGTCTATTGCGAACCTGATCGCGAAGGAAGGCCGGTCGACCCGATCAAGGAGCTTGCCCTGGAGAAGTCTCTCCCGGTGCTGCAGCCAGGCGACTTCAATGACGAAGCGGCGCTCGAGGAACTCGCGGGGTTCAACGCCGACCTCATGATCATGGCATTCGTCAACATATTCGTGCCCGAAGCCGCACGCGACACGCCGAAGCTCGGCTCCATCTGCTTTCATCCGTCCCTGCTGCCGCTGCATCGCGGACCGTCGGCCGTCAACTGGCCGATCATCATGGGGGCCACCAGGTCCGGGTACAGCTGGTTCTATCCCTCGGACGGGCTCGACGAGGGCGACAGCCTCTTGCAATGGGAATGCGATATCGGCCCTGACGACACGGTCATCGACCTTTACTTCAAGAAGATCTACCCGTCCGCGGTCGAGAGCGTCATCAAGGTCTGCGACCTCTTCCGTGCCGGCAACCCGCCCCGCATCGTGCCTGACGATTCGGCGGCGACATACGAACGGCGCTGCACGAAGAGGCACAGCCGCATCGACTGGAACAAGCCCGTAGAACAGGTCTACAACCTCATCCGCGGCACGAACCCGGCACCGGGTGCGTGGACGACCCACGACGGACACGAGCTCGGAATCTTCGACTGCGCCCGCGTCGCGGGCGACGGAATCTCGTCTCGCGTGATGGACATAAGTGACGAGGGAATCACCGTTCAGTGCGTTGGCGGGCGGATTCTGGTCAAGCGTGTCCGACCGTCGGGGGCTGGCAAGATTGCGGCTGCCGAATGGGCAGCCGGGGCCGGCGTCTCGAAGGGCGATGCGCTGGGGGAGTAGCCGTGGAACTGGCAATGCAGGACACGACCGGCGTCGGAGGCCGAACCTAGTGCGGGAATGCGCGCTGCATACGATCATGCTGCCGGTTCGCGGCGACGGAAAGGGCAGGAACGTGCTTGCCCATGCCACAGTCCTTGCCAGGCGATTCGGCGCGCATGTCCGGATCGTTCACTGCCATCCTGCGCCTGATGACATGATGCCGTATGGCGTGGTCATGCCAAGCGTGCTGCGAAAGCAGATCGAGGAGGCTGCCGGCCGGAACGCAGATGTCACGCGAACGCAGCTCGCGACCGAGTTCCAGACGTTCGCAAGGGAATTCGGCCTGAAAGACGCAGATCCGCGGCCGGGCACGGCAACCGCCCAATTCATCGAGTACGAGGGCAAGCAGGTCGACGCGGTCCGTCACTACGGGCGCGTGGCCGACCTGATCTGCGTGCCGCAGCCCGAAGGCGCCAGGCTCGGGGCCAATACGTTGAAATCGGCTCTTTTTTCGTCGGGCCGACCAGTCATGATGTGCCCCGACACGGATCCGGTCAACGATCGTCTCGGAACCCATGTCGCAATTGCATGGAACGGCTCGATCGAGGCATCGCGCGCGGTGGGGCTGGCCATGCCGGTCATCGCGAGCGCCGAATCCCTGACGATCATATCGTCCGGGTCCACGGACCATCCGGCAAGCTGCGACGAGCTTCAGCGCTATCTCGAATCCAAGGGAATGCTCCCGGCGATCCGGCGTTTCGAAGCCCGCGGATCCATTGTCGGCGGCCAACTTCTCGCGGAAGCCGGGTCGGCTGGCGCCGACATGCTGGTCATGGGCGCCTATCACGAAAGCTACGAACGCGAGACGATCTTTGGCGGCAACAGCCAAGTCGTCGTCGCAGAAGCGGAAATACCAGTGGTTTTGGTTCATTGAGGCAGAAGATGCAGGAAATCGATCGAGATCGTCGCTCCTTGCGGTGCCCGAACAGTCGGCAAAGACCGGCGTTCGGCGCGTCAGGGGGCGTCAAGTTATGGAAGATCCAAAGGGAGAAGACCATGAAATACCTGAAGACACTTTTGGCAAGCGCCCTGGCGTTGGCCGTATCGGCACCGGTCGCAATGGCGGATTGGCAGCCCCGCAAGCCGGTGGAGTTCATCATCATGGCGGGAACCGGGGGCGGCGCCGACCAGATCGCGCGTCTGCTTCAGGGCCTGATCGAGCAGAAGGGCCTGAGTTCGCGCCCGTTCATTCCGATCAACAAGCCCGGCGGCTCCGGCGCTGAAGCCCTGCGCTACATGCAGGACAAGGCCGGGGACGATCACACGGTGATGATGACGCTGAACAGCTTCTACACCACCCCGATCATCCAGGAGGACCTCGGAGTTGACGTGACTCAGTTCACGCCCATCGGACTGATGGCGATGGACACGTTCCTGCTTTGGGTTCACACTGACCGTGACGACATCACCGACCTCGACTCCTATGTCGCGGCGGTGAAGGGTGTCGGGCTGGACTGGAAGGTCGGCGGCACGGGTTCCGGCCAGGAGGACAGCGTCCTGACGGCAATGATGGAGGCGGCCTTCGACTACGAGGTGACCTACATTCCGTTCCCGGGTGGAGGCACCGTGGCCAAGAACCTGATCGGCAAGCAGATCGATTCGACGGTCAACAACCCCTCCGAGCAGCTTGCCTTCTATGAGGCCGGCGATTCGAAGCCGCTTGTGCAGTTCACGGGCGAGCGGATGGCCGCGTTCCCGGACGTTCCGACCGCGAAGGAGCTCGGTGTCAACATCGAGTACTACATGCAGCGGTCGGTCAACGGCCCTCCGGGCATGTCGGCCGAAGCGGTTGAGTTCTACACGAACCTGTTCCAGACGCTGTTTGACAGCCCGGAATGGCAGGAATTCTGCGTCTCTGACGGCCTGACCTGCGACGGCATGCTCAAGGGCGGCGATCTGGCCAGCTTTCACGCCAACCAGGTCGAAGCGCACAAGGAGCTGATCGCCCAGGTCGGCGCTGGCGCGATCACCGGCGAATAAGCAAGACCGCTCCGGGCCGGCAACCCGGCCCGGAGCCCTGAACATTGGCAGGGAAGGCGAGAGCCCGGGTTCTCGCGCCGATCAGGTCGCGCCTGGACAGCGACTTGCAGGGAGAGACAGGATGTCGACACGATCTGCAGAACTTCTGATGGCGACGGGGCTGCTCCTGTTGTCGCTCGGGCTGATGTGGAATGTCACTGCGGACGACCTGCACATTGGCTGGGTCGAAGGCAGGGGCCCGGGCGCAGGAGTCTGGCCCTTCTGGCTGAGCGCGGGAATGGCATTGGCTTCGCTCTGGACACTGGTCCGCTGGTTTCGGGGAGCGACGCCGGAAAGCCGGAACAAGGCGCCATACATCGACAGCCAGAGTCTCGGGCTTGTCCTGATCTCCTTTTCCGCGCTTACGGTGATGCTCCTGCTCGTGCACGTTGTGGGAACCTACATCGCCACCGCGCTGTTTCTCGGGTTCTACATGCGGGTGATCGGCAAGCATTCCTGGCGCTCGACCGCAAGCATGTCCGTCGGCATGGTGCTTCTCATCTACTTTCTTTTTGAATGGCAGCTCACGAAATACCTGCCCAAGGGCGCGAAGATGTTCGAGGACGGATTTCTCTGGATCGACAATTTCCGCTGGCAGTACCTGATGTAGGCCCGAGGGTTGGGAACAAGACATGCTCGACATCGCAACACTTCTGGGCGCGGGACTGCTGCAGGCCTTTGAGCCCCTCAATCTCATGATGATTTTCGTCGGGTGCCTGGCCGGGCTGTTCATCGGCGCGATGCCGGGACTTGGCTCCGTCAACGGCGTGGCAATCCTCCTGCCGGTGACGTTCCTCGTGCCGCCCACGGCGGCCATCATCTTCCTCGCCGCGCTCTACTACGGCGCCATGTACGGCGGCGCTGTCAGCTCGATAACCCTCGGCATTCCCGGGGCCTCCACGGCTGTGGCCACGGTCTTCGACGGCCGGCCCATGGCGCAGCAGGGCAAGGCGGACCAGGCCCTCACGGCCGCCGCCGTGGCGTCCTTCATTGGCGGCACGATCTCGGTCGTCCTCTTCACGCTCTTCGCGCCGCCGCTGGCGGTGTTTGCCCTGAAGTTCGGCCCGCAGGAGGAGTTCGCCCTCATGGTGCTCGCCTTCGCCACGTTCATCGGCCTCGGCGGAGACGACATCCCGAAAACGATCTTCTCGATCCTCCTTGGGCTGGTGATGGCAGCGGTCGGATTCGACATCATCTCCGGCCAGCCGCGAATGATCTTCTTCGACTTCGTGGAACTGCAGCGCGGAATCGGCTTCCTCGTGCTCGCCATCGGCATCTACGGCATCGGCGAAATGTTGTGGACGCTGGAAAACACCAAGGGCGAGGTCAGGATTCACGCGGTGAGGAGCACCTGGAAGAGCTTCAAGAAGAACCTCACCCAAGTCCGGAAGTACCTTCCCACAACCGCGCTTGGCTCGGCCTTGGGCTTCTTCGTCGGCACCCTTCCGGCTGCCGGAGCCACGCCGGCTTCGCTCATGTCGTACGGCCTGGCCAAGACTTTCGCTAGGGATCCGGACAGCTTCGGGAAGGGCAACGTTTCCGGTGTCGCGGCACCCGAGGCGGCGAACAACGCGGCCTCGACGGGATCCATGTTGCCGATGATCACGCTCGGCATTCCGGGCTCGCCGACCACGGCGATCCTCCTTGGCGGCATGATCATCTGGGGATTGAGACCGGGGCCCCTTCTCTTCGCGGACAGGCCGGACTTCGTCTGGGGCCTCATCGGCTCGATGTATGTCGCGAATTTCGTGACCGTTGCGCTGAACCTCGCGCTCATACCCATCTTCGTGCGAGTTCTTGCAATGCCGTTCACGATTCTGACCCCGATCATCTTCATCCTGTGCTTCGTGGGCGTGTTCGCGACGACCGACCGGATGTTCGATGTCTGGCTCATGCTGCTATTGGGCCTCGGTGGCTACCTGATGCGCAAGCTCAACTACCCGGTCGCGCCGGCGGTGCTGGCAATTGTCCTGGGTCCGCTCGCGGAACGATCTCTGCGACAATCGCTGATATCGAGCCGCGGAGATGTCATGACGTTCTTCGAGCGCCCGATATCGCTCACCTGCATGCTTCTGGCCCTGGCACTGATGATCTACCCCATTTGGCTCAACATCCGGCGCCGACGGGCCGGAATGACGAGCGGGACTGAATGAACACGGCTGTCGCCGACACCAAGCATGGTCCTTGGAACCCGGGCCTGTCCTCGACGATCAAGCCGCATCTCATGCCACGGGTCACGATCTACGATCCGGCAAATGGCCTTGTACCGTGGGAAAAGGCCCGCGACCTTGCGGAGGCGACCGGCCTGAAACCGCAGGAACTGGCCACCTTCCGGCCGGAACGCCTCCTGCTCCATCATGTCATGATTCGCGTGACTGCGGACACTCACGTCCCGGACGGCCCGTCATACGCCGATCTTGGAATCAACCTCCGCAGCATGGCGGCCGACATCTACGCCATGGAAATCGAGCCGCGACTCCCGGGCCTGCGGCGCGAGTTCGAAGACGCGCGGTCTCGCGCCAGGGCCGTGATCCGCGAAGAGCTGGAGGACAGTGTCTTTGGATGCCAGCCTGTCTCCGAGCCAAAGGGGTTCCTTGGCCGCCTGATCGGGCGTGAATCTTCCAAGCCGCCGACCGCGTCCCGCGACGAACGCGCGTTGGCCGCCAGCACGGCATGGGCGGAACGCGCAGATGAGGAAGCCGAACCGCTTCATGCATCCTGCTTCAGGGCGATGTCCCGGACGATCGGCGCCGTCCTGGCGCACAGGGGTTCCCTCGTTCTGCCCAAGGCCATCCTCGAAGACGTCGCGGTCAACATGGTGTCGAACGATCATGTCGACGCGCTGCTTGCCCGGCGCGTGGCTCCCCTCTTCGACGTCGCGGCGGAAAAACTGGGCTATTTCCGCTTGCCGCCACAATCCGAACCGGTGGTTCTCAACGCGAAGGGCGCGTCCGCGAGCGGCAAGAGCTCGATCCGCAGCCAGCAGCGTCGCATCGCGGAAGCGCTCGGGATCGACTGGAAGAACTTTGCAATCATAAGCCCGGACTACTGGCGAAAGCTGCTGATCGACTACGAGGGACTGGGCGACGACTACAAGTACGCGGCCATGCTGACCGGCCAGGAACTGGAAATCATCGACCGGAAGCTCGACGCCCTGATGGCCCAGAAGGCGTCAAGCGGCACGGTGCCACACATGCTGATCGACCGTTTTCGGTTCGACAGCTTTCTGACCGCGAAGACAGGAGCAGCCGAAAGCAGCCTGCTCACGCGCTTCGGTGCCCGCATCTACATGTTCTTCCTGATCACGCCGCCAGAAGAGACCGTGGTCCGGGCGTGGGACCGCGGGCTGGAAACCGGGCGTTACAAGGCTGTCGACGACCTTCTGTATCACAACATCGAGGCCTATTCCGGCATGCCAGGCCTGTTCTTCGCCTGGGCACGGCTGGAAGATCGATGGGTCCACTATGAGTTTCTGGACAACTCGGTTCCCCTGGGCGACCCCCCTCGGACGATCGCCTTCGGCCAGAACGGAAATTTCGCTGTACTGGATCTGGAGCGGCTGTGTGACGTCGAGCGATTCCGTCACGTCGACGTCAATGCAAGGACTGCCGATCAGGTCATTGGCCGCACGCTTGCCTCGCATGAAGCCATGGCTTTCGTCCGCAGCGCCTGTGCAGAACTTGCGGAGGTCGCTTTTGTCGTTCCCGGGACCGACCGGATCTTTGCCAAGTCGACGGGGCGCAAGATCATCGTGGACACAACCTCCCTGCCGGAGGGCATCGCGCCCGCCGACTTCGGTTCTCACGAGATCACGACAGAGAATCTCGGGACGATTGATCCCGGAACAGCGGCTCACGTCATCGGCGACCTCGGCCGCGGTCGTTTTGCATGAAGCGTGACGTGATGTGCAATGGACTCGGAAATGTCGCTCCAGTTGGCCGCACTCACCGAGCAGCGTCGCGTTGCCGATTCTCGAAGAGGGGAAGGCCGGAATGATCGAGGTCGTCGTTTTCGTCAGTTGAGGCCTCCATCAGGCACTCCAGCGAATCCAGATCGTCAGGAAGCCACTTCCCCCTCCTGACCAGCTCGGGATTTCCGGAGCTCTCGTTCTCGGTGCGCTTGACCCACAGTGGCGGCCATGCGCCCTTCAGGTCTTCCAGGGCCCCGTTCCAGGTCCCGCCCTTGTCCGGCGTGCTGCCAATCACGATTGCAGTCTCGGCAAGGCAGTAGATGCACCTATTTCGAGACATCGCGTTGCCGACGTTGAACCCGGCTTCCGGATTGAACGGCGTCACCAGCACCAGGTCTTCCGCAAGGAGATGCTTCCTGAACCACTCGGAAGTCCCGGCGCGCAGCAGGCTGTCTGCCAACAAGCCGATTGCGGTTCCGTCGTTTTCGAGAGCTCCGAGCATCGCGCGCTCGTCAACGCCCCGCGCTCCGCCGGACACGATCGAAAACCCTTGCCGTGCGGCCGCGCAGCCGAGGTTCTCGGCAAACTCCAGGTCTTCACGACCCGCATTCCTGGACCCGACGACCGCAATGCCTCCCCGACCAAGCAGCGCTCTGTTGCCGCAACCGAAGAGGATTGGCAGGGAACCCAGCTGCAGCCGGCTCTTCAGGCGGTCCGGATATTCCGGTTCGAAACGTGCAACGACCCAGATTCTCGCCCGCCGCCACCTCGCGTTCGAATCGCTGCAGGAGAACTGACATCTTCCTGGCCCACAGGTGGATGGCGTCGGCGTCTGCCAGTTGCGCGCATAGTCGCATTAGCAGCTGACTTTCCCACACCCTTGTGCTTGTTGATTGCATTGGACTTGTCTTGAATTTCTTTGAAATAGCGACGCAAAAGGTGCCTATAACGCTGAAAACACCTGGATTTCAAAGAGAGTGTGGCAACAGCTTTGACAATATGCTAGTATCAGTGTTATGAACACCGGAAAATCACAAAACTTGAAGAAAGTTCTCGACGCAGTACCGTCTGGGTATCTCGTTGACGCCAACTGGCTTACCTCGCACGGCATCGCCTACGAGACCTTTCGCGACTACGTCAAGCGGGGCTGGCTTGAACGTGTTCACCGTGGCGTTTTCCGCCGCCCCGCTCCCAGTCCGTCGGCATCAAGAACCATCGACTGGAAAGTCTGCCTACTCTCAATGCAGCACATCATGCGCCATGACATCCATGTCGGCGGCACGGCCGCACTCTCTCAACAAGGCTACGATCACTATCTGCGTCTGGGCAGCAAAGCCCAAGTCTGGATTTATGGCGACACGATCCCCAACTGGCTCACCAAGCTGCAGCTTGACGCTTCGGTTGAGACGCGCAAGACAACTCTCTTTGACGACCCCGCGCTCGCCCTCACAAAGGATGAAGCCAACTCAACAAATGCCCTGCCCTGGGACTGGCGCTTGAGAATGTCGGTACCCGAACGAGCAGTCATGGAAGCCATGGATGAACTGCCGAGCCAAGAGACCTTTCACAACCTCGACATGATCTTTGAAGGCTTGACGACATTGCGTCCAAAGACAATTGCGGCTCTCCTGCACAGTTGCAGGAAGATCAAGGTCAAGCGCCTCTTTTTCGTGTTCGCTGATCGACACGGTCACCCTTGGCGAAGGCACCTTGATCCCGATGACTTCAACCTCGGAAGTGGCGACCGCGCCTTGGTCAAAGGAGGCAAAATACACCGGGGCTATCGGATCATGGTGCCGAACGAATTTGCAGAATCGGAATCCGAAATTGGCACGTGAAGCATAGGTGGCCCTCCTTGTGCGGTTGCTACCTCATGTAGCCAAGTATGAGGTATTCGCGCTCAAGGGCGGGACTGCGATCAACCTGTTCTACCGCGACCTGCCACGCCTTTCGGTCGACATAGACTTGACCTACCTGCCGATCAAGGAGCGTACGGAGAGCCTAGCCGAAATCAATGAAGCAATGGATTGCATCGCCGGAGCAATCGAAGACGGCATCAAGGGCGCAAGGGCACAGCGCATCCTGGGCGGCGGCGGCGGTGCCACCCGTGTGCTTGCCCGCTTGGATGGTGTCGAAATCAAGATCGAGACATCGCCTGTCACGCGCGGTGTCGTCCATGACCCGGAAGTCCGCCCGGTGTCTGAAGAGGTCGCAGACGCGTTCGGCTATGCGGAAATGCAAGTCGTCTCATTCGAAGACCTGTTCGGTGGCAAGCTGCATGCCGCAGTGGATCGCCAACACCCCCGTGACCACTACGATGTAAAGCTGCTCTATGAGAACGAAGGGCTGACAGACGAGCTGTTTCGCACTTTTCTGATCTACGTTGCATGCTCCGCGCGTCCTGCGCATGAGCTGCTGAACCCCAGTCCGATTGATCTCAATCAGCCGTATTCCCGAGAGTTCGAGGGCATGACCAAGACATCTGTCAGCCTCGACGAACTGCTTGCGACACGCAAGAAGCTGATCGCGGACATCCAATCGCGCCTCGACAGGAGCGCTGGACGGTTCCTGCTCAGCCTGCATGACGGCACTCCGGATTTTGGCGCAATCGATCGGACTCGCGCGGCCGACCTGCCGGCGGTGCGCTGGAAACTTCTCAACCTGAAACGTCTGATCCGCGATAACCCGGAAAAGCATGCCGAGCAGAAAGGCCAGTTGGAAAGGCTCCTCGGGTGAAGCCCCGACAAATTCATTGGCCGCCCTCGGGAGAGTGACATGCCGAAAGTGTTCAACCCCGTCCAGAACTGTTCTGCTCAACGCTTCTGGACCCGTTTGAACGTGGACCGAATTCCGCCAAGGCTTCAAGCAAATCCAGGAGCCGCTCGAAGTCGCGCTCGCCAAGCCTGCCACGAAGGTCTTCCGCAATGGCCAGGGCAGCATCACGGTTGTCTGACAACACCTCTTGGCCCCTGGACGCGATCCCGATGACTTGCCGGCGACGATCGGACGACGGCGTTGCCCGGGTCACGAGCCCGTCAGTCACCATTGCCTGCACGATCCGCGTCAGGCTCGATGCCATCAGGCCGGCTTCCCTGGCCAATCGTGACGCATCCATTGGACCGAATTCGTCCAGGACGCGCAACACGCGCCATTGCTGCTCTGTCAGGCCGGTCCCCGCCAGCATCTCCCGGATCGGCGCCATGACGGCCTCCCGTGCCCGGATGAGCGCGATCGGCAGCGAGCGGCGAGTTGACGGGAGGGCGACCCTTGCGTTCGGCATCAGTTCGACTCTTGACTGGGCAACGGCTTTTGCTTAACATCTCAACTATTGATATGTCAAGGAAATGCGATGCCGCACGTGATCGTGGAATACTCGGCCAATCTCGATGAGGCGATCGATGTCGGCGCCCTCTGCGAATGCCTCAGAAATGCAGCTGCCGCCATCGACGAGATCGAGATGCCTGGCGTCCGGGTTCGTGCGTATCGGGCGGATCACCACGCGATCGCTGACGGTACTGACGGGCACGGTTTCGTTGACATCGCCGTCCGCCTTCGCGGCGGCCGCCCGGATGCCGTCAAGGACAAGGTCGCGAAGCAGCTCTTTGCCGCCGCCCGCCAGTTCATCGATCCATACATGAGCGGGAACTCCCTGGCGCTCTCGCTGGAAGTCCGCGACATCGACCCGGAGCTCTCCCCAAAGGCCGGCACGATTCGTGACCATCTGAAGGACAACCAATGAATCTCTCCGACAACCTCGAAGCGCTTGACAGACATCTTGAACGGTTTCGGACGGACGGTGTTCCAAACCGGATCGGAGGCAAGGACTTGGACGGTTCAGGCGGAACCTTCGCAACCGTCTCGCCGGTCGACAAGAACAGGATCTGCGATGTTGCCTTGGGAACGTCCAAGGACATCGACGCCGCGGCGCGTGCCGCTCATGATGCCTTTCCAGCCTGGCGCGACCTGCCGGGAAAGGAACGCAAGGCCGTCCTCGTCCGCGTCGCCGAAGCGATCGAGGCGCGCGCCGAGGAAATCGCGCTCTGCGAGTGCTGGGACACCGGGCAGGCCTATCGCTTCATGTCGAAGGCCGCGCTCCGCGGCGCCGAGAACTTCCGGTACTTCGCCGACCAGGCCGTCTCCGCGCGAGACGGATACAATCTTCCCTCGCCCGGGCTTGCGAACGTCACCACCCGTGTGCCAATCGGCCCGGTGGGCATCATCACGCCGTGGAACACGCCCTTCATGCTTTCGACCTGGAAGATCGCGCCGGCCCTCGCCGCTGGCTGCACCGTCGTCCACAAGCCGGCCGAACTGTCGCCTCTCACCGCACGGCTGCTCGTCGAGATCGCCGAAGACGCCGGCCTGCCGCCAGGCGTTCTCAACACGGTCAACGGCCATGGCGAGGAAGCAGGCAAGGCGCTGTGCGAACATCCCCTCCTGAAGGCCATCGCCTTTGTGGGGGAAAGCGCGACCGGCAAGCTGATCGTGCGGCAGGGTGCCGACACGCTCAAGCGCGTGCACCTGGAACTGGGTGGCAAGAATCCCGTGATCGTCTTCAGTGACGCGGACCTGGACCGTGCGCTCGATGCGGTGATCTTCATGATCTACTCGATCAATGGCGAGCGGTGCACGTCATCCTCGCGCCTTCTGGTGGACGACTCCATCCGCGAGGAGTTCGAGGCCCGGCTGGTCGAACGCGTGAACAGGATCAAGGTCGGCCACCCACTGGATCCTGCCACCGAAATCGGCCCCCTGATCGCCGAAGATCACTTCCGGAAAGTGACGTCCTACTTTGACATCGCGACCAGCGAGGGTGCTACCGTCGCCGCTGGCGGCGCCACAGGCGACCCGGCTGGCTACTTTGTCCAGCCGACGCTGTTTACCGACGCGGACAACGGCATGCGCATCGCCCAAGAAGAAATTTTCGGACCTGTCCTGACCTCGATCAGGTTCTCGGACGAGGACGAGGCGCTGAAACTTGCGAACGACACCGACTACGGCCTGGCCGCATATGTCTGGACGAACGATCTTGCACGCGCCCTTCGCGTCACGGAGAGGCTCGAAGCCGGCATGATCTGGGTGAACTCGGAAAACGTTCGTCATCTTCCGACACCATTCGGAGGCGCGAAGGCCAGCGGGATGGGCCGTGACGGGGGCGATTGGAGCTTCGAGTTCTACATGGAGCAAAAGCACATCGGCTTTGCGACCGGCGAGCACAAGATTCCGCGCCTGGGCAACTGATGCAGCCTGTCGGAGTCCGTCAGCCGCCAAGGCGCCTCCACCCGGCCGTTCGAGCGCTTGAACGCCCATGCCCCGCCAAACCGTCAGGTCTTGGCCCCCTGCCCGCCATCTGACAAGGTCCGACCATGCCTGTGCCCGCTCCTGTCCTCGCCCCGCCCTTCAACACGGTTCGCCTCAGCCATGCCTGCCTGAACGTTGCGGACCTGGAGGCGTCAAGACGCTTCTACGTCGAAACGCTGGGACTTCAGGTCACGGACGAGAACACGGGCCACATCTACCTTCGCGCGATGGAGGAACGCGGCCATCATTGCCTGATCCTGAGGAAGTCCGGCAACCCGGGCACGGTCGAGTCCCTGTCTTTCAAGGTGTTTTCAGACGAGGACCTGGACCGCGCCGAGGCTCACTTCAGATCCAGGGGTCATTCCGCGAAATGGGTCGAGCGGGCGCATCAAGGCCGTACGCTCGCAACCACCGACAATCTCGGGGTTCCGATCGAGTTCTACCACCAGATGGACCGCCTGCCCTGGATTCACCAGCAGTACGCGCTCTACAGGGGCGTCAAGCCGCTTCGGATCGACCATTGCAACCTGTTTTCGACCGACGTCGACGCCTCAGTCGCGTTCTACAACGACTTCGGATTCCGCGTGACCGAATACACCGAAGACGAGGACACGGGCCGACTCTGGGCTGCATGGATGCACCGGAAGGGTGGCGTCCACGACATTGCCTTCACCAACGGCGCCGGGCCGAAGCTGCACCACATCGCGTTCTGGGTGCCGACGCCGTTGAACATCATCGACCTGCTCGATCTCATGTCGACCACCGGATATCTCGCCAACATCGAGCGCGGGCCGGGACGCCACGGCATTTCCAACGCGTTCTTCCTGTACGTTCTTGACCCTGACGGGCACAGGACGGAAATCTACTGCTCCGACTACCAGACTGTCGACCCGGACCACGAACCGATCCGGTGGGACCTGAAGGATCCGCAGCGCCAGACCCTGTGGGGGGCGCCGGCCCCCCGCAGCTGGTTCGAGCACGGCACGCGCTTTGCGGGAGTCGAAGCCGCACCTCCGACGCTTGAAGCCACGCCGATCATCGCGCCATGACAGGGCACCGGGAACCGACATGGGAAGATCTCGCCCGCTGGGGCCGACGAGCTGCCGAATGGGGCGCCGACTATCATCGCACCATTCGCGAGCGCCCGGTCCGGTCGCAGGTCTCGCCCGGCGAGATCGCGGCCGCGCTTCCGGAAGCGCCACCCGAGGAAGCCGAAGACATGGAGACGATCTTCAACGACGTGGACCGCCTCGTCATGCCCGGCATCACGCATTGGCAGCACCCGAGCTTCTTCGCCTATTTCTGCTCCAATGCAACGCCGCCCTCCGTGGTCGCGGACTACATGATCGCGAACCTCGCCGTTCAGTGCATGATCTGGCAGACGTCGCCGGCGGGAACCGAACTGGAAACGCGGGTCCTTGACTGGCTCCGCCAGGCTCTCGACCTGCCCGAGGCGTTTCATGGCGTCGTTCACGGCAGCGCCTCTGAAGCCACGCTCGCCGCCGTCCTGACGATGCGCGAGCGCACCCTCGAGTGGCAGGGAAACCAGGCCGGGCTGCCCGGACAGAAGCCCCTTCGGATCTACGCGACGGCCGAGGTCCATACATCGATCGACCGTGCGATCTGGGTTGCGGGGATCGGCCAGGACAACCTCGTCAGGATTCCCACGTCGGGTCCGCTGAGATCCATGGATTCCTCGGCGCTGGACGCCGCGATCAAGTCCGACCTGGCCGCGGGACTCGTGCCCACGGGCATCATCTCCTGCGTCGGCGGCACAAGCATGGGCGCCTCGGACGATGTGGGCCGCGTTGCGGAAGTCGCGAAGCGGCACGGCCTGTACCTCCACGTGGATGCAGCCTGGGCCGGAAACGCCATGATCTGTCCGGAGTTCCGGCATCTCTGGTCCGGCACCGAGGAGGCGGACAGCGTGGTCTTCAATCCCTACAAGTGGATCGGGGGCCAGTTCGACGGATCGGTCCATTTCGTGCGCTCCCCCGAAGACCTGACCCGCACGCTGGCAATCAAGCCGGAATACCTGAAGACACATGGCGCGGGCGGATTCATCAACTATTCGGAATGGTCGATTCCCCTTGGCCGCAGGTTCCGCGCACTCAAGCTGTGGTTCCTGATCAGGGCATACGGGCTGGAAGGTCTCCGCGGCCGCATCCGGGACCATGTCGCATGGTCCGAGGAGCTTGCCGGGAAACTTCGGGACGACGACAGGTTCGAGATCGTGACCGACCCGATCCTGTCGCTGTTCACGTTCCGCCTCGTGGGGAAGGACGACGCGAGCCAGCTGGACTTTGTCAACCGGCTGAACGACGACGGGCGAATTTACGTGACGCAGACCCAGGTCGACGGCCGGGCCGCGGTGCGCTTCCAGGTCGGCCAGTTCGGCACCACGCACGACGACGTCGTGGCAGCCTATGACGTCATGGCGGATCTGGCATGAAATTCGCGACCTACACTCACGATGGCGAACGATTCTACGGCATGGTGGACGATCACGGGGCCGTCCCTCTTTCGCCTGACTTCCCGGAATGGCCGACGCTCAAGGAAGCTGTCGCGGCAAACGGCCTCGACGCCTTGGCTCGCGCGGCAGCGGACCCAACCACCTCACACCGGGACATCCTGTTCGAACCTCCGATCCCGGAGCCGCGTCGGATCATCTGCGTCGGCGTCAACTTTCGCGACCGGAACGCCGAGTACAAGGACGGCAGCGACCAGCCGAAGCACATGTCGCTCTTCCCCCGCTTCCCGTCGAGCTTCACTGGCCATGACAGGCCCCTGATCCGGCCGCCCGAAAGCGAACGGCTCGACTACGAGGGCGAGGTGGCCGTCGTGATCGGCAAGGGCGGACGCCGAATACCGACATCAAGTGCTCACGAGCACGTCGCGGCACTCACGCTGTGCAACGAGGGAACGATCCGCGACTGGGTCCGGCATGCGAAGTTCAATGTCACGCAAGGCAAGAACTGGGACAGTTCCGGTGCCATGGGGCCCTGGATCGTGCCTTTCACCGACCCGGCCCAGCTTGACGACGCCCGCCTCGTCACGCGGGTCAACGGAGAGGTCCGGCAGGACGACCACCTGAAGAACATGCTGTTTCCGGTGCGCGAACAGATCGCCTACATCTCGACGTTCACGACGCTCGACGGCGGCGACATCATTGTCACCGGCACCCCAACCGGCGCGGGCGCGCGTTTCGATCCGCCGCGATTCCTGCGGCCCGGCGACGTGATCGAGGTCGAGGTGGATGGCATCGGCACCCTTCGCAACACTGTCAAGGACGAGACATGACGCCCGAAGAGCACGCCAGCGCCGCTGCCGCCCTGCTTCGGGCCGAGGAGACAATGACCCAGATCGGTCTTCTCAGCCTGGCGCATCCCAACATGACAATGGATGACGCGTATGCGATCCAGAACGAGTTGCTGTCGGCCAAGATCGCCCGGGGCAGGCAGGTGGCCGGATGGAAGATCGGGCTGACGTCCAAGGCCATGCAAGCCGCACTGAACATCGACGTTCCGGACAGCGGGATCCTCTTCGACGACATGGAATTCGCCAACGGAAGCGAGGTGCCGGCAGGACGCTTCATCCAGCCTCGCATCGAAGCGGAAATAGCCTTCATCATGAAGAACGCGGTCGGCGGACAGGACGTCACGCGCGAAGATGTCCTGTCGGCTACCGAGTGCGTCGCTCCGGTCCTGGAAATCCTGGATACCCGCATCCAACGTGCCGACCCGGCAAGCGGCCGGACCCGCATCATCACCGACACGATCAGCGACAATGCGGCGAATGCGGGATTCGTGCTTGGGCGCGAACGCCACCGCGTCGACGAGCACGACCTCCGCTGGGTTCCAGCCATTGTCTTCAAGGACGGCGAGGCCGAGGAGACAGGTCTCGGCGCAGGGGTCCTGAACGACCCCGTCGAAAGCGTTTGCTGGCTCGCCCGCCGCATGGCATGCTACGATCAGCGGATCGAGGCTGGACAGGTGATCCTGTCAGGATCGTTCATTCGCCCCCTTGAATGTCCCCCGGGGACCCGAATACATGCCGATTACGGAGCTTTCGGCACCGTCGACATTGCTTTCGCCTGAAAGGTCACTCCCATGAAAGACTCGAACTTCCTGAAAGAACAGAACGCCCGCCTGCTCTGGCACCCGATGGCCAGCCCGACGGATTGCATCGAGAATCCGCCGGTGATCGTCACCGGCGCGACGGGAACGCGCATTCGCGACATCGACGGCCACGAGGCGGTGGATGCCGTCGGCGGCCTCTGGAACGTCAACCTGGGATATTCCTGCGAACCCGTGAAGCAGGCGATCGCAGACCAGCTCGGCACTCTGCCCTACTATTCGGCGTTTCGCGGCACAACGAACGACAAGATCATCGAGCTGGCGCACGAACTGGCCGATTTCTTCGGCCCGGACGGCATGGCTCGCGCATTCTTCACCAGCGGGGGGTCGGACAGCGTCGAGACCGCTCTTCGCCTTGCGCGGCAATATCACAAGATAAGGGGAGAGGCCGGCCGGGTGAAGTTCCTGAGCCTGAAGAAGGGTTACCACGGCACGCACATGGGCGGTGCCAGCGTCAACGGAAACGCGAACTTCCGGACGAACTACGAGCCCCTGCTGCCTGGCTGCCATCACATACCGGCTCCCTACACCTACCGGAACCCATTCGACGAAAGCGATCCGGAAAGGCTCGCCAACATGTGTGCGGCAGCGCTGGAAGACGAAATCGCGTTCCAGGGCGCGGGCACGATCGCCGCGTTCATCATGGAGCCGATTCTGGGCGCGGGCGGCGTGATCCCGCCACATTCCTCGTTCATGCCGATGGTGCGCGAGATCTGCCACCGCCATGGCATCCTCCTGATCTCCGACGAGGTGATCACCGGCTACGGCCGCACGGGCGCGTGGTCCGGCGCACGGCTTTGGGGCGTCCGTCCCGACATGATGAGCACCGCCAAGGCGATCACCAACGGTTACTTTCCGTTCGGCGCGGTAATGATCGGCGAAAGGATGGCCGACGTCTTCGAGAACGACAAATCACCCAACGCCTTCATCGGTCATGGCTACACCTATTCGGGCCATCCGGTCGGGGCGGCCGCAGCGCTTGCCTGCCTGGCCGAAACGAAGCGTCTCAACGTGATCGACAGCGCAGCGGCGCGGGGCACCGAGCTGTTTGACGGCCTGCTGGCCCTTAAGGACAAGCACGAGCAGATCGGTGACGTCCGGGGCGGCCACGGGCTGATGCTTGCCATCGAATGCGTTTCGGATCGCGCGTCCAAGACCGCGGACATCGACATGCCGCTCAGGGTGCAGAAGGTGGCATACGAGAACGGCGCAATGGTTCGAGCCGCCGGGCCAAACCTGCTGATGTCCCCGCCACTGGTGCTGACATCCGAGGACGTGCAGATCATTCTTGCGGCGCTCGGCGCGGGCTTTTCGGCGCTCTGAACACGGTCACAAGTCGTTGCACGATCGGTTTGCACGTGATCGGACTGGTCGTGCCGCATCTGGGCAGGCTCCTCGCCATGGCATTGGCTCCTGCAGGAGCCTTCGTGGAAGCGGCGCTGTCGATTCGAGTTCTTCGTCGGCACTGTCTGAGCTCAGTTGCGAAACGTGATTGTCGAGCCCAACGGGCCCGATGGGCTTGTTCACGGTCGCGCTGCCTGGCTTGCGTGCACCGTCCCGACCTGATCCGTTGCGAGCTCTTTGCATTGCCGCCAACGAAGCCCGGCGTTTTCGCGAGCAACGGTCCCCGGACAGTGCCGAACGCTCAAGATATGCGATTCGTCACATAATCTTGATTTATGGTCTAATTTTAATATTGACAAATTATCGCCTTTGGAGCATATCCGCGCACATGTCAGCGCTTGCCAGAACCCCAAGGCAGATTGGAAGCATTGTCCGACGCAGCCGCAAGGCGCTGGGCCTGAACCAGACGCAGCTCGGCGAGAAGGCCGGCTTGCGGCAAGAAACGATTTCCCTGATCGAAACAGGCAACTCGGCCGCCAAGATGAAAACCATACTGGCGGTTCTTGCGGCACTCGACCTGGAGTTCAGGATCGGGTCCCGAACAAAGGGCAGCGCCAAGGACATAGAAGACATCTTCTGATGCCCCGTCGCCGCCAGTACGTTCCGCTGCGGGTCCTGCTGAACGGACGCCTTGTCGGTCACTTGGAAAAGGAGCCAGGAGGCCAGATCAAGTTTCGGTACGACGAGGATTGGCTGGCATGGGAGCATGCGCTGCCAGTCTCACTGTCCATGCCGCTCAATGAATCCGGATTTCGGGGAGAACCTGTCGTCGCCGTGTTCGAGAATCTCCTGCCCGATTCAGACGCACTGCGCCGACGCATTGCCGATACGGTCGGTGCCCGAGGAACCGATGCCTACGGCTTGCTGGCGGCCATCGGACGCGATTGCGTTGGCGCGCTTCAGTTCATCGCTGAAAGCGAGGAGGCCGTCAACGCAAGCGGCGAGATCAAGGGCGAAGTTGTTGACGACGAAACCATCGACAAGCTCCTGCGCGGCTTGCCGCAAGCACCTCTCGGGCTGAGCAGGGATGACGAGTTTCGCATTTCAGTTGCAGGCGCACAGGAAAAGACCGCCCTGCTCCGGCACGACGGGAAATGGATCAGGCCGCACGGAACCACGCCGACCACTCATCTGCTCAAGACACAGATTGGAGAGTTGCCCAATGGCATTGATCTTTCCGACAGCGTCGAAAACGAATTTTACTGCCTGAAACTCGTGGAAGCCTTCGGTCTGCCAGTGAACCGCGCAACGATCAAGACATTCGGAGAGACCAAGGCGCTTGTCATCGAGAGGTTTGACCGCAAGTGGACAGCGGATGGCCTGCTCTTGCGCCTGCCGCAGGAAGATTGCTGCCAGGCACTGTCCGCACTACCAACGAAGAAGTACCAGGATGAAGGCGGCCCCGGCATGGTCGACGTCCTCGACCTGCTCAGGGGCAGTGACACACCGGAAGATGACCAAGGGAAGTTTTTCAAGGCCCAGATACTGTTCTGGCTGCTTGGGGCAACTGACGGGCACGCGAAGAACTTCAGCATTTTCATCGGTCCCGGCGGAAGCTTCCGCCTGACCCCGCTGTATGATGTGCTGACAACCCAGCCAATCCTCGACAGGAAGCAAATCAATCGCAAGCACATGAAGCTTGCCATGTCGGTTGGCAGGAGACGCCACTACCGGATCGACAAGATCCTTGGCCGACACTTCGTTCAGACTGCCGAAAGGGCCGGGTTGCCGGCGTCTCTCGCAAGGTCATCAATCGAGGAAATCGCGGATTCCGCCAAATCGGCGATGGCGCAAGTGGAGTCAATTCTGCCTGCCGACTTCCCCGAGTTCATCCAGGATTCCGTGCGAGCCGCAATCTCCGCCCGCCTGCGCTACCTTGCCCTGTCGCCGTAGTCTTGAGGCCACTGAAGACAGGAATCCAGGTGAGAAATCCGGCTCGTGCCGGTTCTACGGACTCCGAGGGCTTCGCCGGTGGCAGCATGTGCCGGTGCAGCAGCCCGGTCGCGCCCAAGGGCTCGGCAATGTCTCGCGGACGAAAGGCAGCGGATGCACACTGATGAATGCAAAGCAAGCGGACGTGTCATGCAGCGAACCGACGGCCGAAAAATGTCCGGATCGGTCAGCCCCAGAGACTCGCCAAAGGCAAGGCGGACAGTTTCTCGCCGAATGGCACGGCTTGATCGCTGTCGTACAGGACAATGCCACGCACGAAGTTGTTGCCGCAAGCCGCCGCGAGCTTTCTCAAACCGGAAAAGTCCGCGCTTGAAAGGGTCGCCGACGCCTTGACTTCGATGCCCACGACTTCGCCGCGACGGTTTTCCATCACGAGATCGACCCCGTATCCGTCCTTGTCGCGGAAATGGGAAAAGGAGCAGCGTTCATCGCTCCAGCTCGCGATCTTCAGGATCTCCCCGACGACAAATGTCTCGAGAGTCGCGCCGAACGCCGTCCTGTCCTTTGCAATTCGCTCGAGTGTCAGGCCCTTCAGCGCGGCGAGAAGCCCGGAGTCCAGAAAGTGCAGTTTCGGCGACTTGATCAGCCGTTTGAGCCTGTTCGAATGCCAAGCCTGCAATGAATGGATCAAGTACAGGCTCTCGAACACCCCCGTGCATTTCTGCGTGGTCACGTGGTTCATGCCCAAACCTACGCCCATGCCAGAATAGTTCACCAGCTGCCCCGCATGCCCGGCGAGAACGTTGAGCAGTTTCGGCATTTGGGCAAGCTGGCCGACCTGAGCGACTTCCCGGATGTCGCGTTGGACGATGCCATCCACGTACTGGTCATGCCAATCCTGTCTTCGCCGCCAGCTTCCGCGTTCAAGCACCTCGGGGTAGCCGCCTGCCAAGACAAGCTCGACCAGGTCCGTGCCAAGAACCGGTTCACCGACGGACGGTGACTTGCCCGAGAATGCGTCGTCCAGGAAGTGCCCCTGCCCGCCCCTGATCTCGGATTGGGACAACGGCAGAAGCCGAACGACCTCCATCCGTCCGGCAAGCGAATCCGCAACCTTCGGGAGCATCATCAGGTTGGCCGATCCGGTCAGCAGGAATCGCCCGGGTCGCGCGTCCCTGTCGACCAGGGACTTGATCACAAGCAAGAGAGTCGGCGCCCGATGAACCTCGTCGATCACTGCCCGGTCAATGCCTCGAAGGAAGCCAACCGGGGCGCTTGACGCAAAATCCAGCAACGTCGGATCGTCAAGCGAGAGGAACGGCATGTCCTTGTTCGCAATCGTCGTTGCAAGCGTTGTCTTGCCTGACTGGCGTGGTCCGGACATCAGGACGACACGCGTGTCCTTGAGCGCCTCCTCGATACGCCTCTTTCCCAACCTCGGATGCATGGACTGCTCTTGCGCCATCCAGTCTCAACGCTCTTGACGTCCATCTGCAGTCAATTCTTCGGCCAATTGAAAGAATTTTCTCGTCCAAGTGAAATTTTCACTCCGGCCAAGCGAAAGAAATTTTCCGTCCAATTGAAAACAATATGCCGAGATGCTCCCGGGAATCGTCGAGAGCGACGCGTCCACCATCTTCGGTTCCTGCGGTTGCTCGCACCAAGGCTGGCCGAACAGGGACGCATGGCCAAGAACCGCCTGGAATCACATGGTCACGCACATCCATGGAACAAGCCCCAACAGGCTCTGCGCGTCTCGTCAATCTCAAGCAATTGGAACAGCGCCCTCCGGTCAAGTTCCGGCTGGTCGAATTGTCCAGATCGCCGTCGGAGAATTTCTGCTGATCGGGTGGCGCCGGAGTGTTCCGGTCGATTCCGTTCAGGTCAAGAAACCGCTCGCGGGCATCTGCAATCCCCCGGATTGTTCCGGCCCCCGGAAATATGCAAAGAGTTCCCAGCAGCTACAGGAAGGACTCCGCCATGGCTGGAAGCCAGCACTTCGTCGCCGACCCACGGAACGAGACCGCAAGGATATATCTCAACGGCGAATTCGTGCCCCGTGAACAAGCCCTGGTCTCAATCTTTGACGCGGGCTGGATCCTGGGCGATGGCATCTGGGAAGGTTTCCGGATGCACGGAGGACGGCTTGCCTTCATGGATCTCCATCTGGACCGCTTGTTCATGGGCGCGAGAGCGGTCGACATAGACATTGGAATGACCCGCGATGGAGTCCGTTCCGCCCTTGAAGCAACCCTTGAACGGAATGGAATGGCAGGCCAGTCCGGAGTCCATGTCCGGCTGATGATCACGCGCGGCCTGAAGAAGTCCCCGAACCAGGATCCCCGGAACACGGTCTCGGGGCCGACCGTTGCCATCGTCGCCGAATTTAAGGAGCCGGATCCCGAACTCCTGAACACGGGTCTTTCGCTGTTCACTTCGGCGATTCGCACCTGCCGGGCGGACATGTTCGACATGACGCTCAACACGCATTCGCGTCTCAACTACATCATGGCACTCAACCAGGCGATCAAGACGGGAGCCGACGAGGCACTGATGCTCGACGACAGGGGATTCGTTGCAACTTGCAATGCAACCAATTTCTTTGCCGTGAGAAACGGACGGGTGCTGACATCGACCGGCGCAAATTGCTTCAACGGAATCACTCGTGCCAACATCATCGCGCTTTGCGACAGTCATGGCATCCCCTGCGAGCAAAGGGACTTCACGCTTGCCCAAGTCTACGATGCGGACGAGGCATTCGTGACCGGCACCTTCGGCGGACTGACTCCCGTGCGCATGGTGGACGGCCACCGCATGCCCGCGGTAATGGGGCCGACCTCCTCCATGCTGCGCGAAGCCTATCTTGAATATGCCGCAACATGCGTTTGATCCAGGGGTTGCAAAGTCTTGGGATGATCCCGAGAGCGGGACTTGAACAACGTCGCAGCAGATCAGGCAATGAATCTGGCGAAACACGCCTTGGTCAGCGGCGAACGGCGCGGCTCATTTTCGAGCGAGCCAATTCGAGGAAGTGGGCATTGATGCGCACGAACCGTCCTGGTGGGACGAAACCGTAGCTGTAGACGTCTCGCTGGCCTGGCGGCTTGGAAAGCCCAGCGTTGGACCATTCATCGACATTGTGTTCCGACAAGATCACCCAGCCAGACGATTCATCGAGTCCCAACGCCCGTCTCCGACTCGCAAGGGACTTCGATGCCCGCTGAATCGCAGCCAAGCGGTGTGTGGGTGACCAGAAGCCGCGCGACATTTCGCAGTCGAACGGCATTTTCAGTCGCGGCTATCAAGCAGGTAGGACAGGTCCTGCCACGGTTGCGACCGGCGGCAGCTTCATGCATCCAGAGACCATCATAGCGGCCGGCCAAACCCGGCTCCGGGTCGGGAAGTGCCACCGTATCGTCGCTACTTCATGCCCACGACAGAGAAGCGGCAGCGTTAGACTCAGTGGGCCTTCGCGGCGGGCCGGTTCCGGGCGAGGCTGCATTGGGCTGTACTCGGCTTCTGGGCACTTCCCGAAAGGATGGGAGTCCAAGCCGTGAAAATAGTCATGACGATCAACTGCCAGAAGGTTGTTTGTCACGAGATAGAGGCGCACACTTCGCCGCGTTCGACGCTACGCGTTCTGACCAACGCTGACACTGAGTCGGAGGAGGCGACAAGATAAAAGGGTTGCAGGATTGGAAGCCGTCGCCCGGGACTTGCCATCCTTTTGCTCAAGAAACGAAAGGGGCTTATGGAGAAAGGTTGACATGCGGGAAGCACCCAGCCGATCAATGCCGGACACACATGTCCGAGACATGTGGAATTGTCGTGTAGCGCCACACGCGGGCCGCAGAACGGCTTTCGCCCTGCTCGGCCTCGCGACCGCCCAACGTCGCCATGCCACTGCACAACGGCGAGCCTCGAAAGCGGAACATCGAAAGGCGTCAGCGTTTCGCTGCAAGTTCCGAATGTTGAGGCATCGGGATGCGTTCAAGGCGATGCGGTCTCGCGGACATCATCCCCCGCACGCGTCTCGACACCCAGTTTCTTTCGAGGTCGGCCGCCTTTCGCTCCGTTTGCCCGGGCTGCCGCAGCCTTGGCAGGTGAAGTGGACCGACCAGCGCGCCGGGCGAGGGCCTTGACCATCCAGTCCTGCGTGCCAAAGACGCCTGCCACCAGTGCGGGCACGTACAGGTCGACGTCGAGTTTCGGCCAATGGAGATTGAAGCCCAGGCCGTCGACCTCGACTTGAACGAGTTCTGCACGCGACGCGCCGGACAGTTCCTGCACAAGCTGCGCAGGAAACACGTAAGTGCATCCGTTGATCAATTCGATCGTCACCTCTTTCATGGCATCGTCGTAGCGAGCCGCCTTGGCGCGCGGTTCGCGTTCGAGCGCTTCCTGCCCGCGAGCGAATGCTTCGCCGAAATCTGCGTCACTCCGTTTTGGCTTCGTCTTCCTCACGCTTGACATGAATCTCTTCCCAACGCTTTAAGAACTCTTCCCGGTTTTCCAGGACTTCCTTCACCAAACGACGCAGCCTGTGCTGCGGAATGCCTGATATCCGCTCGACCTCGGGCTCTCCGTTGGTCCCGAACAACTGGACTTTTGCGTGCCCGTCCCCAGAGATGAGGTGCACATGCGCCGGGTCGTGGTCGTTCGAATGAATCACAAATCGAAATTCGTGGAGGCGATGAATCGTGGCCATGCTCAGCACTTTCTCCCTCAATGGCTGCTGGGGACATGAATTCAAGTGTCATCGTGATTTCCAATTGTATCCTATCTGTTGGGTTTACGAGTAGCTTTGCTTCCTGACAGAGTCAAGCCGCAATCAAGGTTCGCCAGAATCAAGTCCAGCCCTGCGGCTTGCCATCACGGCCGGAAGCCCGGGCAGGGTGCCGAGGCCGGGACCTGATCGGGAGTGCGACTCCAGCGCAATTTGGCCACCTGAACGAAAGGATGACACCATTCGATGCTCCGATTTCGCGGCACGACGTTGTGCACTGGCGAAAGTGCCGACAGCATCCATTTTTTGCTCCGGCAACCTGTGTTGTCGGGGACTGGCGCAACTGGACGGGCGAGAGGCGGTTGCGTTGGCAACCCCAACTGACCGGCCAACTCTGAGGCGCCGTGCAGAGGCATGGCGACGTTGGGCGGTCGAAATGCCGAACTTGGCGAAAGCCGATCTGCGGCCCGCGTGCAGTTCCACACGACAAGTTCGCATGTTTCGGACATGTACGCCCAGCCTTCATCGGCGGGGCGTTTCCCGCATGTCAACCATTCTTTGCAAGCCCCAAACGAAAGGGATGGCAGCGCCATCCCTTCGCATCTAGTTCCCGCCGAGGCGGGCAGCGGACACGGGCAGACCCGTGCCGCATGTGACATGTAACATAGCAGCTGGAATCAGGATGTCGATGGCCCGGTCGCGGCAGTCCTTGGAGGACAAGCGCTACGATCCGATTGAAGTCCGCCCACTCAACTCTTGGCACTTCCTGGCCAGGCATGTGCAGGCGACTGACAGCCACCGTGGTCAGGCAATCGCAGACCACCCACGCGCACAGTCCATCCAGCGGCGAAGCGATCGGGTAGGCAGATGAATTGTCCGGTTGCGACTTCGTGGCGAAGGGAAGAACAGTATGTAGGAGAAAGCGGTCGCCGCGAAAGGAGAGCGGAACTGTCCCTCGCCACTGAAATGGCACTCTTGCGCCGTGTTGTTTCGTCAAAGGCTTCGTCGTGCCGGATCGGGGCTGCCACCAATGACCTGCCCCGTCCAGGCAGAACTTCCGGCAGCCGGTTCCACGCCTTGCAGGCCAAGCGTCGAAACAAGCTCATCTGCCACCAAGAGAATCCAGACTATACCGTGATGATCGATCCGAACAATGCTCGTCGTTTCCCGACGATGCAACCTCCAGACTTCACGCCGGAGCATTCCCGCCCCACGCGGTCTCGACAAGGATCCGGTCACCCGCATCAAGCGCCGCACCGCTGACGAATCGGTGGTGCTCGCACTTGCCTGAGACCCTCAGAATATGCATGGAGTTCCGTCCCCCCGGCGGTGTGCCCGGTGCCGACCAGACCGGGATCCTTGCCCGTGTGTAACCGACCGAAAGGCTCGCCGGGCCCCTGAGTTCGTACTCGAGCGTCACGCCGCGCCCCCCGGCATGAATGCCTTCCAGGCGAGGCCGTTCACCAAGCGCCTTCTGCACGACAGTCAAGCCGTACCGCGCCTCGGCAACCTCGACCGGGCAGTTGAAAGTGTCGCCGTGGCTGATCGAGAACATCGCGTCCATGCCCGCGCGTTCCCCGGTCGCGCCCCAGCCCCCCATCTGCGGCTCGACCATGGTGTAGCGGCGCCCGGTATCAGGATGCCGGCCGGCGATGACAGTGCCGAAGATCGAGGAAAACGACCCGGCAGGCAGCCTGCCGGGCATCGCCTTCGCCATGCACTGCCAGAGCAGGTCGAAGAGCCGGATCCGGGTCTCGAAATAGTAGCCCTGCGGTGCAGTCGGGCCCGCGTGGAATATCGTGCCTTCTTCGGTCATGACCTCGAGCAGGGCGAAGGATCCCGCATTGGCAAAGCGGTCCGGGTCGCAGAGCGCCTTGAAGATCATCTGCGACGAGATGACCGCGCCATCGCGGCTGGTGTTGTATGGCGCTGCGAGCGCGCGTGGATTGCCGCGAAGATCGACCGCGAAGCGCTCGTCCGAGATCGAGATGGCGGCGCGCCAGCATGCGCCGTCATCCTGCTCCTCCTCGACCCCGAAACGCCCCTTGGGAAGCGCGCGCAAACCGGCAAGCGCACGGGCGCGCCCGGTCTCGAAGGACTCGGCGATCGAATGTTCGACGGCCTCGCGCCCGAACTTCGCGAAGAGCGCGAGGATCTGTCCCTCCGCCGTGTTGCTGGCCGCGACCTGCGCCCAGAGATCGCCATGCACGAATTCCGGAAGGCGCGAGTTGGTCTCGATGATGTCGAAGACTGCCTTGACCGGCTGTCCGCGCCTGAAGAGCCGGACAGCGGGAAGGCGCAGCCCCTCGGCGAAGATCTCGGACACGTCCGTCGCCATCGATCCGGGCACCTTGCCGCCGATGTCGCCCCAATGGGCGATCGAGGCCGACCAGGCAACGCGCGCACCCTCAAAGAACACGGGCTTGGCAATCACCACGTCGTTCAGGTGCGTCACGCCGCCGTGGTTCGGGTCGTTCGTTACAAAGATATCGCCTTCCTCGATGGCATCGCCATGCCTCGCGACCAGGACTTTCACGGCCTTGTCCAGCACACCGACAAAGGTCGGAATCCCTGCCCCCGAACTGACAAGATTGCCTGCTGCGTCCGTCACGCCCGTGCCGACATCCAGCACCTCGTAGATGATCGGGCTCATCGCCGTCTTGCGAAGGACGGCAAACATCTCTTCCGCCGCGTTCTCCAGCCCCGCCTGGATGACCGAAAGCGTGAAGGGGTCCGGCATCAGATCATTTTCGGATCACGCGGCAGTTCCGACAGGATTTCCGGCCCGTCTTCGCGCAGGATCACGATTTCCTCAAGGCGGATGCCGAAACGGCCTGGCAGGTAGATGCCGGGCTCGATGGAAAAGACCATGCCCGGCGCAAGCACCGTCTCCGAAACCGAGGTCAGGTAGGGCGGCTCGTGCACCTCGATGCCCAGGCCGTGACCTATGCGGTGCAGGAAATGGGGACCATACCCGGCCTCCGTGATCACCCCGCGTGCCGCCGCGTCGACATCCTTCGCCCGCACGTCGGGCCGCGCGGCTGCCATTGCGGCCTGCACCGCGGCTTCGACGATGGCGTGCACTTCGAGATATCCCTCGGGTGGCGTGCCCAGCACGGCCATGCGGGTGATGTCGCTGGACAGGCCGTCCAACCTCGCACCGATGTCCATGACCACCGCGTCCCCGGTTCGCAGCACGGTTTCGCCGGTGTGGTGATGCGGCATGGCACCGTTGCCGCCAGCCCCGACGATGTTGAAGAGCGGCGATGCGCCAAGCGCGGAGAAACGCGCCCGGATGACATCGGCGACATCCAGCTCGGTCATGCCCGGCTTCATCGCGGCCCAGCCCGCCTGCATCGCCTGGTCGGCAAGCAGTGCGTTTCGCTTGAGCACGGCGTACTCGTCATCATCCTTCTGCATTCGCAACTGGCCGACCGTCGACGCCGTGAACTGTCGCTCCGCTCCCGGCAGCGCGTCCTGCACCAGTGCGGCAAAGTCAGCCCGCATGGTTTCGTCCAGCACGATTCGCGCGGCGGCGCCCACGCCTAGGTCCGCGACCAGCCGGCCGAACGCCCCTTCCGGCCCGTCGGCGTCGGACCATTCGTGGAACGGCAGGCCGGTGCCGCGGCGCGATCCCTCCGCATTGAGCTCCGGCATCAGCAGGGCCGCACTGCTGGCGCTGACACAGAGCAGGCACGGCCGCTCATCGGCATGGGGAGCGAAACCAAGAAGCCATTGCATGTGCGCCCCGGGCCCCAACACCGTCAGTCCAACGTCTTCCCGTGCCATCAACGCGCGAAGCGCCAAGATTCGTTCTTCCGTCTTCGGCATGCCTCACTCCAATCCTGCCGGCACCACTATGCGTCCGCCGAACGCCTCGCCTTGGTCGAAACTGCCGATTTCGGCAATCTCTGCTTCAGGCGGCGCCTCGCAGGACCAGCGGCGCGAAGGGCGCCAGCCGCAATCGCGTTTCAGAATGGCACCGTATTCCGCCCGTTTCAGCGCCGCAATGGACGGGTCGATGACGGGAACGCCTAGCTTGCGCTCCAGTTCCGCAAAGAACCCGACCTCCATGGTGCAGCCGAGGATCAGCGCTTCGGCGTAGTCCTCTTCGACCGCCCTGCGCCCGGCTTCGATCAGCATGCGCTCGGTGCGGGCATGATCCTCCTGGAACTCCGTCACGCCCAGCTCGACATGGTAGAATCCGGCGAGCCGGTCGCGATGACCGAGCGAATGGACCGTTGCCTGCATCTGGTCCACCCATTTCCGCCGCCCGACAATCACGCCGAACCGGTTGCAGAGGCTTGCAGCGATCTCGCAAGACGCGGCGCAAGGCGCGGTCACCACCATCTCGCCGGAAATCTCGCGGGCCTCGGCCAGCGCGGTGTCATAGAAGCAGCCTATGGCCAAGGCGTCGAAGCCCTCCAGCGCAGCCTTCCGCGCGGCCCGGATGATGCCGCCGGTGACCATGCCCTCGTAGCTCCGGTACTCGATATGACTGAAGGCGCCCACGTCGTCGGGAAGCGAAGTGACATGCACCTCGGTTCCTTCCAGCTTGTAGTCCCGCGCCATCTCGGCAAAGAGCTCGTCATGCCCTGCACGATGCGCGACGGGGCTTAGATACATGATCCTGACCATTCTTCCCTCCTTCAGATCGTGACACCGTACACCTCGGCCGCCCGTTCGGCCGACAGCAGGCCGTTCTTGACATCCTCACGCACGCTCGCGGCATCGCGATCCTTTGGATCGCCGTAGCCGCCACCGCTGGCGGTCACGATGCGGATCACGTCATCGGTGTTGACCGGCAGGCCCGACACGAAGGAGTACACCTCCTGGCTTCCGTCGGTCTTGAACACCTCGACGTAGTTTCCCGACCCTTCCAAGCCGCCTTCGAGCGCCCAAGGCTTGATGCGCGACCGCGTGTAGCCAGCGGTCAGAAAGCCGTCGTTCGTGCGGATCCGGTATTCGAGCCGCAGCCCCCTTCCCCCGGTGTACTTTCCTTCGCCACCCGGCTCGGTGTTCAGTTCCATCCGGTCGACGAACAATCCGTTGCGACTCTCGGATATTTCGGCGGGCGTGTTGTAGGTCTCGCCGTGGAAGCCCGAGAAGACGCACGGATTGCCGTCGCGCCCCTCCCAGGCGCCCCAACCGCCGAGCTGCGGCTCGATGATGGTGTATTGCCGCCCCGTATCGGGGTGAATGCCACCGACGAAGGTGCCGCAGATGGAAGAGAAGTGGCCTGCCGGCAGGCGTTCAGGCACGTGCGGCGCCAGGCAGCGCCAGATCAGGTCATAAACCCTGACCTCGGTCTCGAAATAGAATCCGATGGCGGAAGGCTCGCGCGCGTGGAACACCGAGCCTTCTCGGGTCAGGACCTTGAGCGGCCGGAACGACCCGTCGTTTGCAGGCGTGTCCGGATCCGTAAGCGACTTGAACACCATCTGGGCACAGACCACGGTACCGTCGCGGCTGGTGTTGGTCGGGCCCGGGTCCTGATCGGGGTTGTCGCGCAGGTCGACGATGAACTCGTCATCCGAGATCGTGATCCTGACGTTGAAGACCCTCCCGTCGTCCTGCTCCTCGCTGAGCTTGAACGTGCCCTTGGGCAACTTGCCGAGCTCGGCCCGGGCGGTGGCTTCTCCGAAGGCCGCGAAACTCTCCATTGCGGCGCTGAACGTCGTCACGCCATACTTCAAGGCCAGGTCCTCAAGCCGCCGTGCGCCGATGCGGACCGAGGCGATGGCAGCCCAGACGTCGCCCAAGAGAAAGTCGGGCATGCGTGAATTGACGGTGATGATGGCCATCACGGCCTCGTCGGTCTCACCGCCGCAAATCAGCTTGACGCCCGGCAGACGCAGTCCTTCCTGGAATATTTCGGTCGCCTCGCCACTCAGCGAACCCGGAGCCATTCCGCCGACATCGGAATTGTGCGCGATGTTCGCGGTCCAGGCGATCAATTCGCCCCCGGCAAAGACCGGCATGGCCAGCACGAGATCGTTCAGGTGGGTGACGCCGCCGTGATAGGGATCGTTGGTGATGAACACGTCGCCCGGCTGGATGTCGCCGGGCTTGTCGAACTTCCGGAGCAGCGTCTGGACAGACTTGTCGAGCACGCCGACGAATGCGGGGATGCCGGCCCCTGACGAGGCGATGCGTCCATCGGCATCGGTGATGCCGGTACCCATGTCGAGCACCTCGTAGATGATGCTGGACATCGCCGTCTTGCGCATCGCCGCGAACATTTCGTCTGCAGCGGCTTGCAGCGAGTTCTGGATTATCTCGAGCGTGATCGGATCGTTTGCCTGAGTCATCACCGTACCCTCAGTCATGAATCGTGATGTGAATGTTGCGAAAGGCGTCGACTTCGACCGCATTGCCGGGATGGATCACCGCGGTGGCGCCGCTGTCCTCGACAATGGCCGGGCCCTCGAATGACATGCCGGCGCGCAACGCCTCGCCGTCATAGATCGTGGCCTCGTGCCTGCCTTCCAGCGCATAGTCGACCATGCGTCGCCCCTTGACTGCGTCCGAGGCGTCGGAACCGCCGATTGGCTCAGGGTGCATCTCGAGCTTGCCGACCTCGGCCTTTGCCACGAGGTGGATGCCCACCATCTCGACGGGAGCGTCCAGCCTATAGGTGTATTCGCGCTCGTAGGTCTTGTGGAAGTCCTCGGCGATGTCCGCGAGGCTCTCGTCGGAAATCGCGCCCTCCGGGAGCAGCACCTCGGTCGTGTGCTCCTGGTTCTGGTAGCGGAACTTGCTGTAGCGCAGGAACGTGATCCGGTCCGCGCCGACGCCTTCTTCCGCGAAGGTCGCCAGCGCCTTGGCTTCCGCCTCGGCGAACGTGCTCTCGATATCGTCGCCGGCACCTTCGACCAGTTCGACAAGATGCGTCACGAACTGGTCCCGGCGCAGGTCCGACATCATCATGCCCCAAGCGGAGAAGACGCTTGCGGCGGCGGGCACGACAACCTTCCTTACCTGCAGTTCCTGGCCCAACGCCACCGCATGCATCGCGCCGCCACCGCCGAATGCCACCAGCGTGAAGTCCCGCGTGTCGAAGCCCCGGTTCAGCGACACCAGCTTCAGCGCATTGACCATGTTGTTGTTCGCTATGCGTATGATGCCTTCGGCCGCCTGGTTGGGCCCGACACCGAGCTTCGCGCCAAGCGACCTGATCGACCTTTCGACGGCGTCCATGTCCGCCTGTATCGCGCCGCCGCAAAAGTACTCGCGGTTGATCCGGCCGAGCCAGAGGTTGGCGTCGGTCGTCGTCGCCTCGGTTCCGCCCTTGCCGTAGGCCGCCGGGCCGGGCAACGCGCCGGCCGATTGCGGCCCGACGTGAAGCTTGCCGAAATCGTCAACCCAGGCAATGGAGCCGCCGCCATTGCCAATCTCGACCAGATCGACCACCGGCACCATGATCGGGTATCCGGCCGACTTGCGGCTGCGCTCGATCCAGTAATCCGTCATGATCCGGACCTCGCCGTTCTCGATCAGCGAGCACTTCGCGGTGGTTCCGCCGATGTCGAGTGCCAGCACGTTCGGCTCGCCGATCAGCCGGCCCAGTTCCGCCGCGCCCCAGAATCCCGAAGCCGGTCCGCTCTCGACCATCGCGATCGGCGTGCGCGAGGTGGCATCAAGCGAGTCGATGCCGCAGTTCGACTGCATGATGTAGGGCCGGCCGCCGAAGCCCCGCGACGCGAGCCCGTCGCCAAGCCTGCGGAGATAGCGCGCTGCCACGGGCTGGACGTAGGCCGACAGAACGGTGGTGTTCGTCCGCTCGTACTCCCGCCATTCGCGTGTGATCTGGTGCGAGGAGACGACCGAGACCTCGGGCCAGAGACGCTGCACCTCGGCCAGCGCGGCCTCTTCGTGGGCGGTGTTGGCGTAGGAATGAAGGAAGCTGATCGCCACTGCCTCGACCCCCTCTGCACGAAACGTGCCGAGGATCGCAGACAGCCCCGAGAGATCGAGCGGCGTGCGCTCCGTGCCGGTATAGGTCATCCGGCCCGGCAGCTCCGCCCGCAGGTGACGCGGTACGAACGGCACCGGCTTTTCGTAGTGCAGGTTGAAGAAGTCCGGCCGGTTGCCGCGCGCGATTTCCAGCGTGTCCCGAAAGCCCTCGGTGGTGACCAGTCCCACCTTCACGCCCTTGCGCTCGGTTAGCGCATTGATGACGACGGTAGTGCCGTGCGCCAGGAAGTCGACTCCCGACGGATCGATCCCGCCCCTTTCCAGAACGTCCAGCACGCCCTTCTCGAAGTCCGGCGGCGTGGTGTCGGACTTGGCCGTCACGATCCGGCTGTCGCCGGTGTCCTGATCGGTCTCGAAACAGACAAGATCGGTGAACGTGCCACCGACATCCGTGGCCACGCGACGGGTGATCCTACCCATTGGCGCCTCCTCCTTCGTTCCTGGTGCTTTCCGCCATCAGGAAGGCAAGTGCCCCGGCGGGTTTCAGCGATCGGGCCGCGGCAACGCGTTCAGGCGTGTAGTGCCCCGCCTCGTGCAGGCAGTTCAACGTGCCGCGCAGCCGGCCTCGGATCACGACGGGCAGGTTCAGGCAGCTTTCGCATCCGAGTGAACGGATCAGCGCGTGGTCCGCGAAGACCTCCGCGATCTCTTCGAAGCTGTTCGCGACGAAGATCTCGTGCCGATCGTCCACGATTTCGGACCAACGGTTCTGCATGCGCGGCTTTTCCCCCTGCAGCGGATATGCGTCCGGCATGTTGGTGTAGCTCCGCCAGGCAACGTCTCGATCGTGATCGATCTCCATCAGCGTGAAGAGCTTGACGCCGATCGTCCGGTCGACCAGTCGCTCCAACGCCCGATAGGTCGTGCGCGGCTGGTCCCGCCCGGTGGCGAGGGCATCTGCGATCTCCATCATGCGGGCAGTCCTCCGGACAGTGACTCTCTCAGCTTCAGCTCGTCATCGGCAATCACTGGTACCGCGCCAATCAGCTGGCGGGTATAGTCAACTTGCGGATCCTCGAAGATCACCCGGGTCTCCGCGCATTCAACCAGCTTCCCCGCGCTAAACACGGCGACGCGGTCTGCGACGTTGCGCACGACGGAGAGGTCATGCGTGATGAAGACATAGCTGAGGCCCTTCAGTCGCCTCAGGTCCTCAAGAAGGCGAAGCACGCGCGCCTGCACCAGGACATCGAGAGCGGAAGTGGGCTCGTCAAGGATCACCAGCCGGGACTGGCAGGCGAGCGCACGGGCTATGGCAACGCGCTGGCACTGGCCACCCGACAAGGCCGCCGGCGGACGCCGACGGAAATGTCCCGGCAGACCGACCTCTTCCAGCGCATCCTCGACAAGGCGCCAGCGATCGGAACGCGCGCCAATGCCGAAGACGTCGAGACCGAGCCGGATTGACGACCCTACCGACCGCTTGGGATTCAGTGACGAGAGCGGGTTCTGCTGGACCAACTGGATCGCGCTGCGATGTTCCAGCGTCCGGCGGAGGGGCAGGCCCTTGCCGTCGAACCAGATCTCGCCCGATGACTGGCCGAACACGCCGAGGATCATGTTGGCGAGCGTGGTCTTGCCCGACCCGCTCTCGCCCACCACGGCCAGGCACTCGCCCTGCGCCACGTCAAAGCTCACGTCGCGAACGGCATGCACGGCTCGGGGTCCCGCCCCGAAAGTCTTGCTGACATGCCTGAGCGACAGAAGCGAGGTCATCCCGTGCCCCCCTCATGCACCACCATCGGATCCAGAAAAGCCGACTCGCTGTCGTTCAGATCCGGAAGGCCGCCGCCAGTGATGCGCGGCACCGCAGCCATCAGCGCACGGGTATAGGCATGGCCAGGGTCCTCGAAAATCGCCGGGGTGGGCCCCTGCTCGACGATGCGCCCGCGATAGATCACGAAGACCCGGTCGGCAAATTCCCGCACCACCCCCAGATTGTGCGAAATGAAGAGGACGGCGGTGCCGCTCCGCTCGACCAGATCGTGCATCAGCTTCAAGGTCCGCGCCTGCACGGTCACGTCAAGCGCCGTGCCCGGCTCGTCGGCAATGAGGAGCGAAGGATGGTTGGCAAGCGCCATTGCGATGACGACCCGCTGGTTCATGCCGCCCGAAAGCTGGAACGGATAGGCGCCGAGCACCCGGGCATGGTCGTGGATCGAGACCGACTGCAGAAGCGTGCCCGCCCGCTCGTCTGCAGCCTCGCGCGAGAGTTTCGGGTCGCGCCGGCGCAGCACCTCCGTGAACTGGGTTCCGATGGTGAAGACCGGGTTCAGCGACGAGGTCGGGTCCTGGAAGATCATCGAGATCGACGTGCCGCGAAGCGCTTGCCACTGGCGGGGGCTCAGCCGGTTCAGGTCCGCGCCTTCGAAGAAGAGCCCGCCCTCGACCCGCGCGGAAGGCAGCTCCTGCAAGAGGCCGAGCACGATCCTCGCAGTCACGGACTTGCCAGACCCGCTCTCGCCAACCAGCGCCACGCGCTCGCCCGCGCGGATGTTGAGCGAAATGCCGTGCAGCACTTCCGACGTGCCGGAGTAGCCCCGAAATCGCAGGAAAAGGTCGCGGACTTCAAGAACGTCGCTCACTGGTCCGCCCCCAGGATTTCACGCAACGCATCGCCGATCAGGTTGAAGCCGAAGACCGCAATCAGGATCGCGAGGCCGGGGAACACCGTCAGCCACCAGCTGTCCGGCAGGTAACGCGCACCTTCGGCCACCATGCTCCCGAGATCCGGCGTTGGCGGCTGCACGCCCAGGCCGAGGAACGAGAGCGAGGAGGCGATAATGATGACGAAGCCCATGTCGAGCGTCATCTTGGTGATGATGGCAGGCAGGCAGTTCGGCAGGATTTCCCGGAGCGTGATGTGCAGCGTCGAGGCACCGATGACTTCCGCGGCAAGCACGTAGCCCTCTTCGCGCTCGGAGCGTGCGATGTTGTAGACGAGCCGCGCGTACCAGGGCCACCACATCGCCGTTACCGCAAGCATGGCGTTCATGAGCGTCGGCTCAAGCACGCCCATCATGGCGATCGCCAGCACCAGCGGCGGAATCGACAGGAAGACATCGGTCAGGCGCATGAGCACGAACTCGGCGCGTCCGCCAAGATAGCCGGCAAAGAGCCCGACGAGCGTGCCGATTGGCGGGGCGATGGCCAGCACCACAACGCCCAGGATCAGCGAGATGCGGAAGGCGTATAGGATCCGGCTGAAGAGGTCGCGGCCCACGAGATCGGTGCCCATGACGTTTCGTGCCGTGGGGCCCTGGTTGAAGTGGACGAAGTCGACCACCGCCCCCCGGTGCTCGGGAAAGGGCGCAATGTAGTCAGCCAGAACTGCCGAAAGCACGACCGTCGCCACCAGGACGGCGCCGAGGAGCGACAGCGGGTTGCGCAGCAGGATGATGATCGTGCGTCTCATGAAGCGCCCCGCTCCGAATGGCGGATGCGCGGATTGAGGAACGCAATCAGCAGGTCGACGATCAGGTTCACGATCAGGAACGTGGCAGAGATGATCAGCACGGTCCCGATGATCGCGTTGAGGTCTTTCCTGAGGATCACGGCAACGCCGTACCGGCTGAGTCCCGGCCAGGCAAAAACGGCTTCCACAAGGAAGGCGTTCCCCAGCATGGCGGCGAAATCCAGCCCGATGATGGTCAGCGAGGGAATCAGCGACGGCTTGAAGGCGTATTTCGCGGCGATGCGCCTGGCCGAGAAACCATAGGCCTGGGCCATTTCGACATAGGGCCGGTCATAGGTTTCAACCATGTTCGCGCGCGTCAGCCTTGCCGCCTGCCCGATGCCGGAAACCGCCAGCGCGAAGGCGGGCAGGAAGATGTGCCAGAGCGCGTCTGCAAATGCCGCACCGTTCCCGGCGAGCAGCGTGTCAACCAGCAGGAAGCCGGTCACGCGCGTGATCTCGAAGCTGTCCGTGATCCGTCCCGCGATCGGAAAGACAGGCAGGAAAAACGCGAAGAGCAGCATCAGTATCACCGCCCAGACAAAGCTAGGCGCCGAGACTCCTAGGAGCGAAACAACGCGAATCAGGTGGTCGGGCCAGCGCCCTCGGTAACGTGCCGACCACATGCCGAGCGGCAGTCCAATCCCGACCATCAGCACTCCGGCAAAGAGAACCAGCTCAAGCGTCGCGGGCAGGAACTGCGCGATGTCCAGCGTGACCGGGCGGTTGGTATAGAGCGAGACACCGAGATCGCCCTGCAGGAGGTCGGCAACGAAGTGTCCGTATTGCACCACGACCGGGTCGTTGAGGTGCAGCGCCTCGCGCAGGTTGGCCACCTGTTCCTCAGTCGCGTTCGGGCCCAGCGCGATGCGCGCCGGATCGCCGGGGATCACCCGCGCAATGCCGAAGATCAGCATCGAGACGCCGACGAGCACGATCAGGGAAATGCCGAGCCGCCGCGATAGAAGACGAAGGACAGCAGACATGGCCGCGGATCCTGAGTGTCGCCGCCGGGCCCCGAAGGGCCCGGCGGTCTGGCGGGAGACTCAGTCGTCGGCCACTTCCATCAGGCGGAAGCTGAAGCCCATGCCGTCGAGTCCGAACGCGTGGGCCGGATCAGAAAGTGCGGGCGCCTTCACCCGGTTGCTGGCGGCAAACACCGATTGCCGGTCGTAGCTGTAGATCGTCGGCGCGATCTCCATCAGGCGCGCATTCAGCATCGCGTAGGCTTCCTGGCGCGCTTCCGGCGTGGGGGCATTGCGGCCGGCTTCGAGGTATTCGTCCACCAATGCGTCGCTGAGGTATTCCGGCGACTGCCACGTGCCAGGCGTCGACGAATGGTACATGCCGTAGAGCAGCGTGTCCGGATCGCCCGTTACCGCGTTCACGAAGAGCTGGCTGATATGCGGCGTGTTTTCGGGCTTGCTGACCTGTTCGGCAAACAGGGCCCAGGGCAGCTTGCGGATGTGCGATTTCACGCCGACGGCATCCAGGTTCGACTGGAAGAGCAGCGCGAACCGCTCCTCCAGCGGCACTTCGGCAATCCAGCTGATCTCGATGTCCATCCCGGCCGGATCATGGCTGCACGCCGCGAGATGCTCACGCGCCTTGTCGAGATCCTGCGCCTGAACCATCGAGCTGTCGTTGGCCCCGAACATGCCGACCGGAATCGCGCCAGTAGACGGGCTGCCGGCAGAGACGTCCTCGGTGATCGCGATCATGCGGATCGCGGTCTGGTAGTCGAATGCAGCGCTCAGCGCCCGGCGACAGTTCACGTCGTCAAGCGGCGGCTTGGTGGTGTTCATCTTCAGGTAGAACGCCCCCGTCCCGCTTTCGGTAAGGAGCTGTGCGCCTTCCCGGGCCAGCGCGCCCATCACTTCGGGCGGCAACCACTGGGACGAGATGTCGTGTTCGCCTTGCGCAATGAGCGTTCGCACTGTCGACGCCTCAAGCCCGTAGCGCAGGCGCACGGTGTCGGGCGCCGCCTCGGCTATGTCGAGGAAGTAGTCACCGTTCTTCTCCATGACTGTCTCCTCCTGCGGGTTGTGCGACACGACCCGGTAGGCCCCTGTGCCGGCGCCGTTCGCCGACAGGAAGGCCTGTCCCCAGTCCCCCATCTCGCCATCACCCTCGCCGAGATTGTCCATGACCAGCTTCTTGTCGACGATGGGCAATCGCACCAGCGATGCCACGAACGGCGCATAGGACGAGGAAAGGTTGAAGCGGACGGTCGCGGAATCGATCGCTTCGGCGCTCTCGACCACGCCGAGCAGGTAGGAGAGCCCGGCGCCCAGTGCCTTCATCCGCTCGACAGAGAAGACGACGTCCTCGGCGGTCAACGGGTTGCCGCTCTGGAAGTTCACGTCGCTTCTAAGCTTGAAAGTGAACGAATTTCCGTCACTTTCCCAGCTCGCCGCCAAGTGCGGCGCATGGCCAGGGCCGCCTTGTACCGGCAGCACCAGCGTGTCGTAGACGTTGAACATAAGGATGCTGTCGGCATAGTCCGACGCCTTGGCAGGGTCGAGTTCGCCAACCGCAACCTCGTCGAGCCGCAGCGTGCCGCCTGCAATTGCAGGGGCGGCCAGAGCCGTTGCTGCCACAATGCCGGCAGCCAGAGTTGTCTTCCACAGTGTCACTGTTCGTCTCCCTTTTTGTCAGAATGGGCGCTCGTGCCTCGCGCATCTTTCTTTTGGACGGCCTCGTGGGTGTCTTCGCCGAAGACATCCATGGTGCCGCTCCAGAGGATCGAGACCGTCTGGTCGGTGTGGTTCCAGGTTGCGTGAGTCCTGCGGGAATCGAAGTGCATCGAGTCCCCCTGCCGCAGGATTTTGCGCTCGCCCTCGATCTCGACGGTGATTTCTCCCTGCAACATGTAGAAGAGCTCTTCACCCTCGTGGCTGATCGGCTCGCTCCGGTGTCCGGGCGGCTCGTGAAAGATGACTGAACGCAGCGTGCTGCCCGGGAAATTCGCCGACAGCCTCTCGTACGAAATCGACCCGTCCGCAACTCGATAGCTGACGCGACTGCCGCTTCGAGTCGCGCCGGTGCTGCTGCCGGGCTGTTCCAGGAACTCCGAAATCGGGCGCTGCAAAACCCGCGCAATGGAGCGCAGCGAAGACAGGGAGGGCGCTGCCAAGCCACGTTCGACCTGCGAGATGAACCCGACCGAAAGGCCGGCGTTGTCGGCCACGTACTGCATTGTGAGCCGTGCTTCCTTGCGGCATCGCCTGAGCTGTTCTCCGAGATCGAGAGCTGAATCCTCCAGCTGGACTTGCGGCTGCTTTTTTAGCATAGGTAAAATTTTGGCGGCGGGAATCGGACCTGTCAAGTTCAAATGTCCAGCGAGGCGGGATCGTGCATGGCGTGCCGCACGTGGGCGACCCTCTGAACGAGTCGCCACCTGGCATGTCGAAAGCGTGCAACTCGGCTACGCGATGCAATGCCGGGAGCGTCCTGCCAAGCAGGCGCACTCGCCCCAAACGTGCACCAGTCCGAAGAGTCGGAGCGCCGGTCTGGCACCGGAAGCACTGTTCCGCGTCCCGCCGGCAACATCATGGACCCTACATCCGTGCGTGCCGCAGCGACGCCTCAACCTCCCTTGATGCGTTGGAGCAGGTAGATCTCGTTGTCTTCGGTGACGGGCTGGGTCAGGCCCTGGGCATATATCTTGCCGTCGATCGATACGGACACGCCGGCTTCAAGGGGTTCCGCGAGGGCTGGAATCTCGGCAACCAGCGCGTCGAGCATCTGCCCGACCGTCGCGGCCCGGACCTCGACGGTCTCCCGACCATCGGCAAGGCTGCGAAGCCCGGACCAGAGGTGAACAGTGACGAGCGGGCGATAGCTCACGTGCCTTCCCCCATGCGAATCGCCCTGTCCCGCCAGGACTCGACTCGACGGCAAAGGCGCGACGGGAATGTCAACGTCCAGGGCGACACGCTGCCGTGCGCGCCGGCAAACTGCTCATTCGGGTCCGCTCCTTTCCAGCACCGGGCGCGACGGCGACAGGTCACGCATGGGCCTTCAACGCCTCGAGAATTCGCGACGGACGCATCGGCAGATCCCGCATGCGAACGCCTGCGGCGTTCGAGACCGCGTTGGCGATGGCCGCCAGCGGCGGGCAGATCGAAGTTTCGCCAACACCGCGCACCCCGTAAGGATGGCCAGGGTTCGGAACCTCGACGATAACCGTGTCGATCATCGGCAGATCCGAGGCCACCGGTATCCGGTAGTCCAGGAATCCCGCATTCTGCAATCGGCCGTCTTCGTCATAGATGTACTCTTCGTTCAGCGCCCAGCCGATCCCCTGCGCCGCGCCGCCCTGGTACTGCCCCTCGACATAGGACGGGTGGATCGCCTTGCCGGCATCCTGAACTACCGTGTAGCGCGTGACCGCCGTGGCGCCAGTCTCCCGGTCGACCTCGGCATCGACGATATGGGTGGCGAAGGAGACGCCGGCACCTTCAGGAGTCGCCTCGAAATGGCCGACGATCGGGCCGCCGGTCTGGCCCATGCTGCGTGCGATCTCCTTGATCGGCATCGGGTCAAAGTCACCAGCGTTGGGCCCGGAAGGAACTGCGCAGCCGTCGCGCCATTCCACCGCCTCCGCATCGATGCCCCACTTGTCGGCAGCACGCTTGCAGAGCTTCCTGGCCGTGTCACGCGCCGCCTCGATCGTGGCCAAGCCGCTCGCGTAGGTCACGCGCGAGCCATGACTGATTTCGTTGTATCCCAGCGTCGCGGTATCGGCGATGGTCGTTCGCACGTCCTCGTATGGAACGCCGAGTTCCTCGGCAGCCATCATGCACATGGACGCGCGCGAGCCGCCGATGTCTGGCGTGCCGACCGAAAGCTGCACCGTGCCGTCTTCGGACAGTGCCAGCTGCACGGCGGTCTCGCCGGCGTGGTTGAACCAGAAGCCGCAGGATATGCCGCGACCGGCGCCTTCGGCGAGCGGCGCGGAGAAATGCGGATGCTCCTTTGCGGCCTCGAGTGTCTCCACAAGCCCGATCCGGTCCCAAGAGGGCCCAAAGCTCGCCTTGGTACCCTCTCTGGAGGCGTTCTTGAGACGCACGTCGACCGGGTCCAGGCCGAGCCTGTTGCACAGCTCGTCGATGACGCTCTCCACCGCGAATGCCGCCATCGGCGAACCCGGCGCACGGTAAGCCGCCTGCTTCGGCCGATTCGTCATCACGTCATATCCGATCTGGCGGACATGCTTCAGCGCATAGGGAGCAAAGGCGCACATCGCGGTGAATTCCATCGGCGCGCCCGGGAAGGCGCCGCCCTGGCAGCGGAACACCCCGGATGCACCAGTGATCGTGCCATCCTTCTTCATGCCGATCTTCACGTCCATCGAGGTGGATGCTGTCGGGCCGGTGGCACGGAACACGTCCGCGCGCGGCATCACCAGCTTGACCGGCCTGTTTGCCTTCCGGCTGAGCGCCAGCGCGACGGGCTCGATGAAGACTGTCGTCTTGCCGCCGAATCCGCCGCCGATCTCGGACGCGGACACTCGCAGCTTCGACGTCTCGATGTCCAGAAGTGCGGCACAGACCTTTTGCACGTTCCAGTGTCCTTGAGTGCAGCACCACAGTTCGCCCCGGCCATCGGGGCCGAGCGTGCCAAGACAGGCATGGGGCTCGATATATCCCTGGTGTGTTGCTTCGGTCGTGAACCGTTCCTCGATCACGAGGTCCGCCTCGGCAAAGCCTTCCTCGGGGCCGCCGTGTCCCGAATCATGACAGCGCACGACGTTCGGGTGCATGCCTGCGGGAACCGAGCCATCGGCCGCACCCTCGCGGATCACCGGCGCACCCTCCAGCATGGCCTTGTCCACGTCGGTGACGTGGGGCAACACCTCGTACTCCACCTCGACCAGCCGTGCGGCATCGCGCGCGGCAAGCGACGAAGTCGCGGCAATGGCGGCGACGGCGTGACCGTCATAGAGCGCCCGCTCTCCCGCCATGACATTCTCCAGGATGTTCCAGTTCTCGCCATCCAGGCCTTCGGCAAAATCCGCGCGCGTGACAACGGCTTTCACGCCAGGTGCAGCCTCGGCCTTCGACGCGTCGATCCCGACGATGCGCGCGTGGGCGTGCGGGCTGCGGACGATGACCGCATGCAGCATGCCGGGCGCTGATGCGTCGGCGCCGAATCGGGCGCGTCCTGTCACCTTGTCGACCCCGTCGGGGCGGTCGGGCCGCGTTCCGACAACCTTGAATTCATCCGTCTGTTCGTCAAACGCCATCAGGTAGTCTCCCTCATCTCGCCGGCCGCGTCGAGGACGGCGCGAACGATCTTGTCGTAGCCGGTGCAGCGGCAGAGATTGCCGGCAAGCCAGTAACGCACCTCGGTTTCGCTCGGATCGGGGTTCCGGTCGAGCAACGCCTTGGCAGCCACGAGAATGCCGGGCGTGCAGATGCCGCACTGAAGCGCGGCATGCTCGATGAACTTCCTCTGCAGCGGGTGCAGGACCTCGCCGTCGGCAATCCCTTCGACGGTGCCGATTTCGCGCCCCTCCGCCTCGGCGGCAAGGACGAGGCAGGAACAGACAGGGCGGCCATCGAGAACCACGGTGCAGGCACCGCAGTCACCGGTGCCGCAGCCTTCCTTTGCGCCGGTGAGCTCGAGCCGGTCGCGCAACGCATCAAGCAACGTCTCGCGCGGGTCGCAGAGCAGCTCTTGGGCATCGCCGTTAACGGTGGTCGAAACATGGATCATCTGTCAGGCTCCTGCACGGTCATAGGCAATTCTCGCGGCACGCCTGGCAAGAACGCCGGCCACATGGGTGCGGAACTCCACGGTGCCGCGCTTGTCGGAAATCGGCCGGCAGGCAGCCTCGGCCGCCCTGGCAAGCGCTGCAAGCGCGGCGTCGTCGAGCGTAGATCCGACCAGCGCGGCGGCGGCCGCCTCGACAAGCAGCACGGTGGGCGCAACCGCGCCGAGCGACACGCGCGCCGCAGTGATCCTGTCGCCCTCCCGGCTAAGGCTCACGCCCGCGCCAACCACGGCAATGTCCATTTCCGTTCTCGGAATGAAGCGCAGGTAGGCATCCCCGCCACCTTCCCCCCGAGGCGGCAGGTTCACGGCACTCACCACCTCGCCAGGATCGAGCGATGTCGTGCCCGGTCCGGCAGGCACGTCATCGACCGCGACCTCGCGCGTCCCGTCCGGACCGACGACACTCACCGAAGCGCCGGCCGCGATCATTGCGGGCACGCTGTCTGCAGCGGGCGAGCCGTTGCAGAGATTGCCGACCAAGGTGCAGCGCGCCTGAATCTGCGTCGAGCCGATCAATTCGAGCGCTTCCACGACACCCGGCCATTCGGCGGTCAAAGCCTCGTGCTCGGCCAGTTCCGCACCGGACACCGCGGCACCAATCCTCCAGCCGCCGTCGTCACGGCGGGCAATGTCCCGCACTCCGGCAATCCGCTTGATGTCGATCAGGTCGTCGGGTGTCACGAGATCGGACCGCAGCTGAACCAGGACATCGGTTCCACCAGCCAGAAACCGCGTAACGCCTGTGGCGGCAGCCGCAATGGCCGAGGCATCTTCGAAACTGGACGGTGTATGGTATCGCATTTCTTCTCCCCATGTTTTTCGTCGGTCCGATACCGCTGCGGCACGTCACGCACGCGGGACTAATTGGCAAAATCCAGATCGGCACACAAGAGCGAAAACCGAGTCGCGATGCTGTCGCGCCGCGGCGCACCCTTCTACCTCCTACGGAAACGGGAGCCAAGGACGACTGGCGCGCGAACGGCGCTGGAGCCGAGTGCGCGCGGACCTGAGGCTGAACACGTGGCGCATGAAACCGGCATGCCGAAGATCAGGCATTTCCGGAACCCTGAGGCGGCTGCAACCAACGTGCAGGGACCGCAGGGTTTCATTGCCAAAACCGACCGCGCGGCAAGGTTCGTGGGTTGGCAGAAGCTTGGCGCGTCGCCTCCTGACGAGGAGACTCTCGACGCAGAAGTTGCCCCGATGTCGTGCACGAGCGGCTTCGCCTGGGCGACCGATCCGATCGACGGCACCACGGAAATCGGGGCGCGCAATCCCGGAAGGCGCGGCGGCTGCACCATGGAGCATGGGACCGTCAGCCCACCCCTGGTCCGAGGGAGTCAATGCCGACCGACCCGCACCCGGTCAAGGAAACGCCCTGACGACGAAAAGGAGCGCGGCCAAGACGCGCGAGGCGATCACGCTGACCGACGGCACTTCTGCGTTCAGGGTCCTCGGCTAGCGAAGCCGTTTCAGGAGAATCCGCGCCGCCGCCTGCTCTGCGTTGCGTTTCAAGGGGGCGGTCGCAGTCGCTGATTCTCCGGTCTGCAAGCGCGCTTCGACGGTAAAGACCGGTGCATGGTCCGGGCCTTCCCGCTTGACCACGGAATAGGCCGGCGGCGGCTGGCCGCGCGCCTGCGCCCATTCCTGAAGGCTCGTCTTTGCGTCCTTCGCGTCTTCCTCGACACTCTGGATGTGGCCGTTCCAGAGCCTCAGCACCACTTCCCGCGCAACCTCAAAGCCTGCATCAAGATGGACCGCTGCGATGACCGCTTCCATCGCGTCTCCGAGAAGCGCCTCCTTCCCGCGTCCGCCGGACTTCATTTCTGATCGCCCGAGCTTCAGAACCGCACCCAAGTCGATTTCGCGCGCCACCTCGGCGCAGGTCTCATGGCGGACGAGGGCGTTCAGCCTGGGCGCAAGCTGGCCTTCGTTCGCGCCTTCGTCCGCGATCATGAGCGCTTCCGCGATGACCAATCCCAGGATCCTGTCTCCGAGAAACTCCAGCCTCTGGTTGTCGGGTCGCGCCGGTGACGATGTCGAGGCGTGCGTAACGGCACGCACAAGCAGTTCAGTATCGTGAAACTCGTGGCCGAGCCGCTTGGCAAACCTGGCAAGCTCGGGGCTGAGGGCCATCAGTCAATCCGCTTGAAGAACCGGTCCGGACGCCAGGTCCAGACAAAGAACAGGGAACGGCCCGCCGAAGAGAACATCACTCGGTCCGCACGCCCGATCAAGTGATCGTACGGAACGAATCCCACACCGCCGAATTCATGCCTGACCCGGCTGTCGGTCGAGTTGTCCCGGTTGTCCCCGACAAAGAAGTAGTGACCGTCCGGCACGGTGAAAATGCCGGTGTCGTCGAGACGTCCGTCAAAGACGTCAAGGACCGAATGCTGCACGCCGTTGGGCAACGTCTCGACGGCCTTCTCCTTGGTGCAGCTTCCACCCAAGCCTACGGCACCTTCCCGACACTGCGGGTACGAGCCGATCGGACCCTGCCGCTCGTAGGATTCGGTGAAAAGGCCATCTTCCTCCTGCGGCACTTGAGCCCCGTTCAGAACCAGGTGGCCATCGCGCATCTGGACGGTGTCGCCGGGCAATCCGACGACCCGCTTGATGAAGTCTTGCCGGTTCACTGGATGCCGAAAGACCACGACGTCACCCCGCTCCGGTTCGTCTCCCAGAATCCTTCCGTCGAACGGGCACATGGAGAAGGGACAGGAATATTGCGAGTACCCGTATGCCATCTTGTTGACAAACAGGAAATCGCCGATGAGCAACGTGTCTTTCATGGAGCCGGACGGGATCCAGAATGGCTGGAAAAATACAGTGCGAAACACTCCGGCGATGAGGAGCGCGTAGACGACCGTCTTGATCGTCTCGATGATGCCTTCCTTGAAGCCGCCCTTGCCCTTGCTCATCTGACCTGCCCGCATTGCCTCGGCGCTTTCTGGTTGTCCGGCAAAGGCAAGTCAAGGCGAGAGCACGGGAACCACGCGACCCACCGACCGGCAGGGCATCACGAAGACTTGTCGGAAAGCGGCAGTGCCTCGATCACCACGACGGCCTGCGCCCAAGGATGATCGTCGGTAAGCGTTACATGAATGACGGCCTCGTGCCCTTCAGGAGTCAGTTCGGCAAGCCGGTCGGCGGCCCAACCCGTGACATGCATGACCGGCTGCCCCGACCTGCGGTTGGTCACTGCCATGTCCTTCCATGCAATGCCCATCCTCAGCCCCGTTCCGAGCGCCTTGGAACAGGCCTCCTTTGCGGCCCAGCGCTTTGCGTAAGTGCCTGCCGTGTCCCTTCGCCGTTCAGCCTTGGCCTGTTCGACCTCTGTGAATACGCGGTTGCGGAACCTGTCCCCAAATCGTTCCAGCGTACGTTCGATCCGTTCGATGTTGCAAATGTCGGTGCCGATGCCGATGATCATGGGTCACTCAAGATTGCGTGGGGAAGAAACTTTGCCGTGACGTGTTCCGGCAGGACCCAGCGGGATGACGACGGCGGCATCAGGCAATTCCCGAGAATGCCAAGCCGGACCAACGGAAACATGCATCAGACACCTCATTGCCGGTCAGAATACAGAATTGCCCCACTCTTCCGCACTGCCACGCCCCGACAAGTCAGCTTCCGAACCTGAAGTTCTTGTTCCAACTCTTGCTTGCTGCCTGCCAAAGAGGCATTCACGCGAGTGAGAAACTTCTGGCCAGCTCCCCAAGCATCGCGCTGTATGCAGCTTCCAGAAGGCGGTTTGGCTGACGCATTGCGAAGACTTCCCCGAACGGGTCCGGCGCAGCGATCGCGCTGCCCGAAAGCTCCTCAAGCACGGCATGGCCGCAAAAGGGCACATATACCTCCGAATAGCCGCCTTCGTGCACCAGCACGAGACGGTCGCCGCAAAGGCGCGCGGCTGCATCCATGACCTGCCGGGTCATGACCCGAAACGTCTCTGCGGTCGCAAGCATGCGCGACAACGGATCGATCGCGGCCGCGTCGAATCCGCAGGCAACGATGATTGCATCCGGCCGGAATCGATCAAGTGCGGGCAGAACGATGCGTTCGACCGCCTCCAAATAGGTGGCATGGCCCGCACCCGGCGGAAGTGGCACATTGACGTTGGCTCCTTCGCCAGCACCCGCGCCCCTCGTTGCGGGGTCCCCTGTATCGACTGGATAGTTGCGTTCCTGATGCAGCGAGATGGTCAGAGTTTCCGGATCCTCTATGAAGATCGCCTCCGTGCCGTTGCCGTGATGCACGTCCCAGTCCAGGACCGCTACGCGCTCGACCTTGCCGGCGGCGCGGGCTGAGCGAATTGCGATGGCGATGTTGTTGAGCAGGCAGAAGCCGTTCGGCCAGTCCGGAAGGCAATGGTGCCCTGGCGGGCGGGACAGAGCGTATGCGTTCGAGACGCGACCTTCGAGCACCGCAAGGAGCGCGGCCTTTGCGAGGCCGGCGGAAAGGGCGGCAATTTCGAAGCCGCCCTTGGCGAAGGGTGCCCGCAATCCGAGATCTCCGCCGTCCGCATCGGACACTTCCTTGAACTTGCGGATGAAGGATTGCGGGTGGACGCGCAGGAGGTCCTCCAGATTCGCGGGTTCGGCGCCCTGCGCATCCAGTTCGTGAATCAGGCCCGTCACGTCGAGAAGGTTCTTGACCCTACGCTTGGTTTCCGGGTGTTCCGGAAGCCCGCCGGCGGCAAGCGGCTGCACAAGGTCTCCTACCGGAAGCGTGAAGGCGTAGTTTCCGCCGCCGTGCCAGAAACATCGCTCGTCCCAGAAAAATGCAGTACGTGCCACCACCATGCCCTCGCTTCTTCAAGACTTTGCTCCAACGTCGCGGTCGGAGCCCAAGGTAGGGTCACCAGCTTCGATTGGCCAATGTCAAGTTCGATGTCATGGAACTTCGCTGACCGCGATCCTGACGGCATCTCCTGGGAACGAACATCCGCAGCGGGCATCGCAGGCTTGGGATCAATCGAACTTGCGGCTCGGGGCGAGCACGCGGGCCTCGCCCTTCAAGACCACCTTGTCGTCCACTGCACATTGGCAGTCGAGGCTCACGCGGCGGCGGGAATAGTCGATTTCTCGAACCTCGACCTCGGTCACGACCACGTCGCCGGGATGAACCGGGGCAAGAAACTTGAGCTCCTGAGCGAGATAGACCGTGCCGTGACCAGGCAACTGTTCGCCAATGACGGCGGAAATGAGCGACGCGGTCAGCATGCCGTGCGCGATGCGACCACCGAAGATCGTCTCTTGGGCGTACTCCTCGTCAACATGCACCGGATTGTGGTCCGTCGAGACCTCGGCAAACAGGCGGATGTCATGATCGGTCACCTGCTTCCGCAGGGACCGCCGCATGCCAACTTCCAGATCCTCGATGCAGATCGTGCCGCGTTGCAAATTGTCCAGCATGGATCGTACTTCCGAATTCCCGACGCAACGCAGCATATTGGTTGAGCCGGCCAGCCGCAATCGCAAAAGCAACTTTAGTTCGTCTTCATGCAAAAATTTGAAATTAAATTGCGTCTTGGAATTGACGATCGGGAAACTTGTGCGGCCCGGCCGACCGGGAGGCATCCAGATTGCCCGGCGCCATCCGCCAAGTCGACCGACGCCGCGGGACCCCTATTGGACGGACGTGATCCGACCGGGAGGGTCCAGGTGACACGCTGGACAATTCGCGCAATTGCTTGGCAAAAGGCCTTGTCTGAGGAGATCGCCCATGGTCGACATCGCGACCCGTGTCTGGAACCACAAGTGGAAGATCGACCCGATTGTCCGTTCGCTGATCGACACGGACTTCTACAAGCTGCTCATGTGCCAGTCGGTGTTCCGCAATCATCCCGAGACACGCGTGACCTTCAGCCTCATCAACCGCACGGAGTCCGTTCACCTTGCCGAAATCGTGGACGAGGGCGAACTCCGGGAACAGCTTGACCATATCCGGTCCCTCACCCTTAGCAGAGGCGAAAGCACCTGGCTGCGCGGCAACACCTTCTATGGCAAGCGGCAGATGTTCCGGCCGGACTTCATGGCATGGTTCGAGAACCTCTCGCTGCCGCCCTACGACCTGGAAAGGCGCGACGGACAGTTCAAGTTGACCTTCGAGGGCGCGTGGCCGGAAGTCATGCTCTGGGAGATTCCCGCGCTCTCCGTGCTCATGGAACTGCGGTCGCGGGCAGTCACCAAGGATTTCGGACAGTTCGAACTCGAAGTCCTTTATGCACGCGCAATGACCCGCACCTGGGAAAAGGTCGAAACTCTCCGCGACCTGGAGGAACTCGCCATCGCGGACTTCGGAACCAGACGGCGGCACTCATTCCTTTGGCAGGACTGGTGCGTGCAGGCGATGACCGAGGGTCTTGGCAGCGCCTTTGTAGGAACCTCGAACTGCCTGATCGCAAAGAATCGCGACCTGGAAGCCATCGGCACAAACGCTCACGAGTTGCCAATGGTGTATGCGGCGCTTGCCGAATCGGACCAGGAACTCGCCAGCGCCCCGTACCAGGTTCTCGCCGACTGGCATGAGGAACACGATGGCAATCTCAGGATCATTCTGCCAGACACCTATGGAACCGAGCAGTTTCTCAAGAACGCGCCTGACTGGCTGGCTGGCTGGACCGGCATCAGGGTCGATTCGGGCGACCCGATTCGTGGCGCCGAAGTGGCGATCGCGTGGTGGAAGAGCCGCGGAGAGGACCCATCGAAGAAACTGGTGATTTTCTCGGACGGGCTTGATGTGGACACGATCTCGGAACTGCATGACCGGTTTGCATGCGAAACCCGCGTCAGCTTTGGCTGGGGCACCATGATGACAAACGACTTTCGAGGCCTTGTGCCGGATGACAGGCTTGCGCCGTTCAGCCTGGTCTGCAAGGCGGTCAGCGCCAATGGGCGGCCGACGGTCAAGTTGTCGGACAATCCCCGGAAGGCGACTGGACCGGACATGGAAATTGAGCGGTACAAGCGTGTGTTTGGAGTCGGGGAACAGGAAGCTGTGGAAGTCGTCGTCTGATGCCGAAGCCACCTCGATCCAGTGCCCTTTGCCTGACAAGATCACTGATACGAGACAATTCGACTGCACTGGAGTAGTCCGACTTTCTCGTGCCCAGCCCTCACAAGGGCAGGCCTGCGCTGTTCCCGGGAGAGACCGGTCGCACTGCTAGCGCACGGGAGCGACGTCAAGGCAGGCTTGGCCGCCAAGGTTCGGGAGAGATGCCAGTCCCGGTTGAACAGGGAGGGCGACGCGCATGGGAATCTCACGTCTCACGACGGGATTTCGGACTTGAAGTTTCGCAACCAGGGAAAGCGAGGTGCCGCACGAGGCGGCACGACGTCAGTGGCGGGACCGCGACAACCGTGAGGGCTGCTTGATTCCCGAGAACCTGTGAATACAGGTGGGTGCCAGGTAACCGGACCACGGCCCAGACAGCGCCAGCCCCCTCGGAAGTCGTTAAGGCCACCGGAATCTGACCCCGGCACGAATTGGGCAGTACCCGCCTCCGTCAGAAATAGTGTGGTGCCCAAGCGAGCACAAGGTCCAAGCCTGCTGCCATGAATTCACGATCACAAGTGACTTGCCATTTTGCGTCAATTTGTCCACCCATCTGGAAATGCCTGATGACCAAGCCCAGCCAAAGCCCGGGCAGTTCCTGGCACGCGGCGTCTGCCGGTACCTTGCGAGCCTTGACTTCGTGACCGTCGTTGAGCTGGTGCCAAGTTCCGGCCTGCGTGTCGATGTCATGGGACTTGGCCCCAAAGGTGAAATCTGGATCGTCGAATGCAAGTCCAGCCGCGAGGACTTCATGACCGACCAGAAGTGGCACGGCTATCTCGAATGGTGCGACCTCTACTTCTGGGCTGTGGACGAGAAATTCCCGACCGATCTATTGCCGGATTCGACCGGAATCATCATCGCAGATGCATATGAAGCCGAAATTGTCCGCATGGGCACTCAACTCAAGCTTGCGTCTGCACGTCGCAAGGCGCTGGTGCACAAGTTCGCCCGTCACGCCGCCACTCGTTTGCATGCGGCTTGGGACCCAGGTCACTACGGTGCGGCGAACACTACGACCGTTTCATAGAAATGGCGCGCGCCCGACCTGCCGCAGCCTTGATTTCGTCTGCAATCTCGTCAGCTTCATCAGGATCGAAATCCATCGGTATCTCGAGACCGTCGCCCTCGACAAAGATGCGCACCATGCCCAACGTGGTTGGGCCAACCTGCAGGTTGGCTTCAATTTCGCTTTCCTTGTCGATCCCCATTTCGGCGCCTCTCGTCCTGAATCTCCGGGTAACTTGGGCGGCATGGATTGACAATGGCGAGGCACGCCGTTCCTCCGAGGCGGACAGCCGTCGGCGATTGCTGTCCCGCCTTCCGCGACCTTGCCGGCGGCGCCGGGCGGCCGTTCCGGCGACATGCCGATCTCCTCGCCGCTGGCGAGAGACTCGACGCAACGATCGAACATCTCGTCAGCGAGATTCTCCTGGACTTCTTGCGGATTCGCGCAACGCGAGACGACCCGACCTTGACAACGACAGCGGACGAGCAAAGGCCTCGATCCGCGTCCCGTGCAATCCAGGACTTGTACACGAATCTGTATTGCGGTTGACGCACGTATCATGAAATGATACATGTCGACAATGATCCAGGGAACCAGAGGCAAGCTCGCCGCCAGCGCCGTGAAGGGCGAGTATGGCACAGGCTTTCCCGGTGACTTGGTTAAACACGCTCGGGCGATGCTCACCGCGCTGGATGCTGCCGTCCAAGTGGAAGACCTGCGCTTTCCACCTGGCAACCAATTGGATGTACTGAAAGGTGATCGGGCAGGGCAACATTCCGTGCGGATCAACGATCAATGGCGCATTTGCTTCGTCTGGACGCCAAATGGCCCGGCCGATGTCGAGATTGTCGACTATCACTGAGAGGACCCCCCATGAACCTGCTTGAAGAACCAATGCACCCCGGCGAAGTCCTGAAGGAACTCTACCTTGATCCCCTGGACATGGGCGCGATTGCATTTGCCCGCCGTCTTGGCGTCCCCCGCACGCGGATCGAGCGGCTTGTGAACGGGGTGACCGGCATGACGCCTGACACGGCCCTGCGCATTGCCCGCGCCTTGAACACAACCCCGACCTACTGGATGAACATGCAGACCAACTTCGAAATGGCGGCTGCGGCCAAGAAGGTTGACGTGTCAGGCATTGAACCGCTCGTCGCGGCCTAGGAGGGCGCCGCAGTCAAGGCCCGAAAGCGGGCGCAGCCCGGTCCTTCGCGACGGATGGCCTCAAGTCGAGTGCCAAACCGCATGTCGGGCGACCTGAAGCACTCAGGACCGCCGGACGCACGAAGGCCGCTGACCGCGTTTGTGTGACAAGGGAAGAACGGATTTCGTTGAGCACTTTCCAAGGATACCCGCTTGATCGGCGTTGACCTTGTCAAGCGGGTCCGCGAGCCTGGATTGCGCTGACACTTGCATTCGTGGAGGTCCGGCACTAGGAACGCTCGCGGGCCGCCTTAGCTCAGTTGGTTAGAGCGCTTGATTGTGGATCAAGAGGTCCCCCGTTCGAGCCGGGGAGGCGGTACCACATCACTTGGCCAAGTCTGCTGCATAGGGCGCTTGCAATGATCGCGCATGTCAGGTGCCGGCGCGCCGTTCCGGATCTCTCAAGGACCAAAGGCAATCAACCGCGAGAATAAAGTTTCCCGTCAACCCGCTATTCTGACGAAATCGCGACACGTTGACGAAGATTCCCGGTCACCCGGCTGTAGATCAAGATCTCGTCCGCATCAGTGACAACCGCGAACCAGTCGTCACCGCGCGTGAACGCCGTGGCCCGGACTCCCTCGGGCAGCACGACCTCGTCTGGCAGCTCGGTACGCGCCATCTCGCCAAAGCGCATGACAAAGAGCGCGACGATTGCTAGAAACCCTACGATCATGGTGACGGTCAGGATCGTCACCAGCGCTTTCAGGTATTTCAGCGTCCTCGTGTCCAAAGCCTGCCCGTCTTCCATGTCCCGCAAAGTCCTTGTCACCATCGGTCATGATCCGCCGTCCCGCCTTGATAAGGCACTGGCCCGTGATGCGCCAGTGGAGGCCCACCTGTCGCGCTCCCGGCTGGCAAGACTCCTGGCTGAGGGCGCTGTCAGCCGCGATGGAACAGTGGTCCGCGATCTCAGGGGCCGTGCCTCCCAAGGACAGGTCTACGAAGTCACGGTCAAGGACGCCGTCGACACGCATATGCGACCCGAGGACATTCCACTTTCGGTGGTCTATGAAGACGCCGACGTCGTCATTATCGACAAAGCCGCAGGAATGGTGGTCCACCCCGCCCCCGGGGCACCCTCAGGGACGTTGGTCAATGCGCTTCTGCATCATTTCGGGGATGACCTCTCCGGAGTCGGCGGAGAGCGACGCCCCGGAATCGTCCATCGAATCGACAAGGACACCTCCGGATTTCTTGTCGTCGCCAAGTCCGACGCTGCCCATCACGGACTCGCGGCCCAGTTTGCCGCCCATTCAGTAGAACGCAGCTACCTGGCGCTCTGCCACGGCGTTCCGGAGCCCGGAAATCCGCGGCTGCGGGGAATCGCGGGCGTCAGCTTCGGAACCGGCGGCGTGGTGAAGCTTGACACACGAATCGGGCGCCACAGGACCGACCGCAAGAAACAGGCCGTGCTCCGGCACGGTGGCCGAAAGGCTGTAACCCAATTTCAGGCAATTGAAACATTCGGTGATCACGCAGCCCTCGTTCGCTGCCGCCTGCAAACAGGCCGCACTCACCAGATACGAGTCCACATGGCCCACATTGGGCACGCCTTGATCGGCGACCCGGACTATGGCGGGCGTCGCCGCCTGCCCGAGTCCGTCCCGGGCGCCGCCGCTGCCAACTCCTTCGCCCGCCAGGCGCTTCATGCCGCGACCTTGGGGTTTGTGCACCCTGTTTCGAGACAATTCATGCGCTTTGAAAGCCCGCTCCCCGGCGACATCGCGCAAGTGCTTGACGCGCTGCGCAAAACCTGACAATTATCTTGGTCCCCCGAACGGCGGCGTGAACCGGCAGACCAAGCCACGTGCCTCGATCGCCCCGCTGCAATTCCGCAGGGAAACTGGAGTTCATGTTCAGATGACGTGCTTCGTGACCCGCAATGTGCAAGACAAGCACAAATCCGTGATCGCACGGAGCTGTGAGTGGCGGCAGTGGCCGGCTTCGTCCATTCTGTCATTGCGGCATCGCAGCAACGGGATTGCGGCATTGCAGAAAAGGTTCGCTGAACGGGCCTTGAACTGAATGACGCGATTGACCATATGTTAAACGTCGCAACATTGCGCGGACCAGGGACAGCAGAACATGGCAAACTACTCGAATCTTCCGGCACCAACCCCAGAGGGCGGGCTCAACCGCTATCTGCAGGAGATCCGGAAGTTTCCCATGCTTGAGCAGGAAGAGGAATACATGCTCGCGAAGCGGTGGGTCGAAGACCAGGACACCGAGGCTGCACATGCGCTCGTGACCTCCCATCTTCGGCTCGCGGCAAAGATTGCAATGGGCTATCGCGGCTACGGCTTGCCCCAAGCAGAGGTGATTTCAGAGGCCAACGTGGGCCTGATGCAGGCCGTGAAGCGATTCGACCCCGAGAAGGGCTTTCGCCTCGCCACCTACGCCATGTGGTGGATCCGGGCGTCGATCCAGGAGTACATCCTCCGGTCATGGAGCCTCGTGAAGCTCGGCACGACCAGCGCGCAGAAGAAGCTCTTCTTCAACCTCCGCAAGGCCAAGGCGCGAATCGGCGCCCTGGAGGACGGCGACCTTCGACCGGAACACGTGGCCCGCATCGCGCATGACCTCAATGTCACCAAGGAAGAGGTCATCTCGATGAACCGGCGCCTGTCGGGAGGCGATGCGTCTCTCAACGCCACGATTTCAGCGGACGGTGAGGGTACCGCGGAGTGGCAGGACTGGCTGGAAGACGAGACAGCGGACCAGGCCGGCGACTACGCCGAACATGACGAACTGGAAATCCGGCGCGAGTTGATGGCCGAAGCCATGGCCGTTTTGAACGAGCGTGAGCAGAACATCCTGACGCAGCGGCGCCTGATGGATGCGCCGGCAACGCTGGATGAGCTCTCTCGCCAATACAAGGTGAGCCGCGAACGGATTCGCCAGATTGAGGTCCGCGCGTTCGAAAAGCTGCAAACAAAGATGCAGGAGCTTGCGCGCGAGAGAGGCATTCTGGAAAACGCCTGATTGCCGGAACGGACGTCGCCCGCTGCCTGCGAATCCTGGAGCGACGGTGCAATCCGCGATGGCGTGACACCGCGCTGGCCTTGGTGTCGCCTTGCGTGCGAAACCTGTTGCCGCCTTGCAGCGATCTCGTCGCAATGGCGCGTGACGTTGAGGACAGGCAGCCATTGTGCCGCAAGGTTGGTTTCTCGCTCACAGGACTTTCGGACCGTGAAGCAGCGAACAAACCAATCGTTGCCTGAATTCACCCATGATGTTCCGGGGGTGCGGGGCGATGCCACCTGCGACGGAACCGGTGGCACGCGACGCTCGCGCTTCAGAGGTCGGCGTGGAACTCCTCGACAAGCGACGCCAGGACGGCTCTCATGGCATCGTCGCCATTGCAGTTGCCTTCAAGCATGGCCTGGCGGACGCGACGTTGCCGGTCCGCGCCGTTGCCCTCGGCAAGGATGTTGCGCGCGGCATCGACTTCAGCCCTGCATTCCAGCGCGTCGGCATCTTCCGCCACCATCTCGATCAGTTCTTCCAGCAAGTCCGCAAATGGGACCAGTTCCCTGCGGCCGAAGTCCATGAGCCCTTCGCCCATGCCATATCGCTGCGCACGCCACCGGTTCTCGCCAACAAGGAAATGATCATAGATGCGCCAGCGCTGGTTCATCAGCTTGAGCCGCCACAGCATCCGCATCAGGCTTTGGGTCAACGCCGCTATGGTCAACGTGTGTTCAAGCCTGGGACACATGTCACAGATCCGCGATTCCAGCGTCGGGAACTTGTGCGACGGACGAAGGTCCCACCAGATCTTGGTCGCGTCCTCGATTGCGCCCGTCTTGACAATCGCCTCCACCGCGCGCTCGTAACTCGTGAAGCTCTCGAGCCGGGGCGGCAGGCCCGTCCGCGGCAGGTTGTCGAACACGGTCAGGCGGTAGCTGGAAAGACCGGTGTCCTCGCCCTGCCAAAAGGGCGACGAGCATGACATGGCAAGAAGGTGCGGAAGGAAGTAGCCTGCCTGGTTCATCAGGTCGATGCGCGCCTCGTCATCCTCGATGCCGACGTGAACATGGCAACCCGAAATGAGCATTCGTCGTGCAACGCCCGCCAGATCGCTCTCAAGCGCGTTGTAGCGGTCCTTGTCTGTGTGATGCTGGTCCTTCCAGGACGCGGTCGGGTGGCACGAAGCGGCGATCGGAGTCAGCCCGTGACGGCCGGCGATCTCCGCAACTGTCGTGCGCAGGCGCTTCAGGTCCTCGCGGGCCTCGCCGATGTTCCTGCAGACATGCGTGCCGACCTCGATCTGGCAGCGCAGGAACTCCGGCGCGACCTGCTTTCCAAGGGTCGAAGCGCACTCCTCCATGAGAGCGTCCGGCGCCTCGGCCAGTTCGAATGAATCGCTGTCGATGATGAGGAATTCCTCCTCGATCCCCAGCGTGAAGCTCGGCTCGGACATGTCTCTTCACCCCGCTCGTCTTGCTAAAACGACAGAATCGAATTCCCTGCGAACGCTCCTGGTCGGGCCAGTCCGGGCCTTGCAGGACCGGACCGCACGGAAACGCCGCCCCGCTTGGGACGGCGTATCAAATCCTCGTCAACGCAATCAAGCGTCGTCCGTGCCACGACGCTTGATGGGCGTCCAGAGACGCTTGTTCGAAAGATACAGCAGCACGCTCAGGATGATCAGGAAGAGCACGGCCACGAACCCGTCTTCCTTTCGCGAGTTCAGCTTCGGCTCCGCCGTCCACATCAGGAACGCCGCAACGTCCTGCGACATCGCCCGCACGTCATTGGGTGAATCGTCGTCGAACTCGACCAGTCCGTCCTCGAGCGGCGGCGCCATCGAGATCCAGCCCCCCGAGAATGCCGTGTTCTCGTAGAAGATCGATCCGGCCTCCTCCTTCTCCTTGCCGGTATAACCGGCGAGAAGCGACGCGATGTATTCGGGCCCGCCCATGCCCCTGAGGAACTGGCTGATGCCCAGGCCGTACGGCCCGTGGAACCCCGCACGTGCCTTCGCCATCAGGCTGAGATCAGGTGCGTTCTCGTCTCCGGAGCCGGGGAAATGATCCAGGGGCTTTGCGGCGCGGAAATCGTCCAGCTCCTCGTCAAACACCTCCCAGAATGCCGCGTAGGCGCGAACCTGTTGCTCTGGAAGATGCGGCCCTCCCGCGTCGCCAAGCGTTCGCAGCGGCACGTACTGCAGGCCATGGCATGCCGAACAGACCTCGGTGTAAACCTTCAGCCCTCGCTGAAGCTGCGTCTGGTCGTATGTGCCGAACGGGCCCTCGAACGAAAACTCGAAGTCCTCCACATGGCCCGCCCCTCCCGCAGCGATGGCGGGGACGGCGAGCCCGAGGGCGGCAATCGCGGAAAGCGTGAACTTGCCGATCATGTGCGTCAGTCCTTTCATTCCGCAGCGACGCTCTTTGCCGATGCGCCACCATCGGGCGGATAGTGATCATCGAAGTCCTTCTCGATCGTGTCCGGCCTGGGCAACGGCTTCTCGATCACGCCAAGCAGGGGCAGGATGATCAGGAAGTAGAAGAACCAGTATGCCGAGGCGATCAGTGCAAACGTGGCGTAGGGTTCCTCGGCCGGCTGGGCCCCAAGCCACATCAGCACGAAGAAGTCGATGACCAGCAGCCAGAACCACCACTTGAACATGGGGCGATAGCGGCCCGAACGCACGCTGGACGTGTCGAGCCAGGGAGCCAGTGCCATGACCGCGATGGAGCCGAACATCGCGAGGACGCCAAAGAACTTGGCGTCGATGATGCCGCCGGTCAGGAAGCTCGCAAGCTGCACGACCCATACCTCGCCGGTGAAGGCGCGGAGGATTGCGTAGAACGGCAGGAAGTACCATTCAGGCACGATATGGGCCGGCGTGACCAGCGGGTTCGCCTCGATGTAGTTGTCCGGATGCCCGAGATAGTTGGGCATGAAGCCCAGAACCGCGAAGAACACTGCCAGAATGACGGCAAGGGCAAACAGGTCCTTGACGATGTAGTAGGGCCAGAAGGAAACCGTATCCTTCCTTGCCTCTTCAATGGATCCCCGGCGCACCTCCACTCCTGTCGGGTTGCTGTTGCCGGTGGTGTGGAAGGCCCAGATATGCACCACGACCAGTCCGGCAATGATGAAAGGCAGAAGGTAATGCAGCGAGAAGAACCGGTTGAGCGTCGCGTTCTCGACGGCGGGCCCGCCGAGCAGCCAGGTCTGGATCGGCTCGCCAATGAAGGGGATCGCGCCGAACAGGCCAGTGATCACCGTTGCGCCCCAGAAGCTCATCTGTCCCCACGGCAGGACATAGCCCATGAACGCCGTGCCCATCATCAGCACGAAGATCAGGATGCCGATGATCCAGGTGACCTCTCGCGGCTCCTTGTAGGACCCGTAGTAGAGCCCGCGGAACATGTGCGCATACACCGCAATGAAGAACAGGGCCGCGCCGTTCATGTGCGCATAGCGGATCATGTGGCCTGCATTCACGTTCCGCATGATGTGCTCGATCGAGGCAAAGGCCATGTCGACATGCGGCGTGTAGTGCATCGCCAGGACTATGCCCGTGACGATCTGCAATCCGAGGCAGAACGACAGCACAATGCCCCAGATCCACATCCAGTTGAGGTTCTTCGGCGTCGGAATCATCAACGTGTCATACACGAGGCTGAGGACCGGGAGACGGCGGTGCAGCCAGGACTCCGCCCGGGTGCTCGGTTCGTAGCTATCGTGGGGAATGCCAGCCATGAAACTGCTCCTTATCCGAGAACAAGCATGCCGTCGCCCTCGAACCGGGCAGGCGGGACAGGAAGGTTCTCCGGCGCAGGCCCCTTCCGGATGCGACCCGCCGTGTCGTAGTGCGAACCGTGGCAGGGGCAGAACCAGCCGCCAAACTCACCCGCATCGCCGATGGGAACGCAGCCCAGGTGCGTGCACACGCCCATCTGGACCAGCCATTCGCCGCTTTCGTCCATGGCACGGTTGGCATCGGTTGCCTCGGCGCCGTCAATGAGGTTCGCGTTTCTCGCCACGGGATCCGGCAGGGCAGCGACGTCGACGTCCCTGGCGGCTGCGATCTCCTCGGCCGTCCTGCGACGGATGATGACCGGCCGGCCAAGCCACTTCACGGTGAGCTGGGTGCCCGGCTCGACTCCCGACACGTCGACCCGGATCGATGACAGGGCTTGAACATCCGCCGAAGGATTCATCTGGTCCGCAAGCGGCCAGACGGCTGCACCGGCAGCAACGACTCCGGCACCTCCCGTCGCGTAATAAAGGAAATCCCGGCGCGTGCCTTCGTGGCTTTCTTCTGCGTGCGACACAAGCGTCTCCTGTTCTCCGCGGGCGCCTCGCCCCAAGTGGACAGGCCGGAGTGCCTCCGGCCGATTTCGCAGGTTCTTAACGCCCGAATTCAGGGGCGTCCAGCGGACAAACGGGCGCACCTCGAAACCCGCCCGAACGGATACAGGACAGCGCCGCAGGCCCGCAATGCCCTTTTCCGCATCGTGCCCGGATGACACAACGCTTGATTCCCCGGGACCTGGCGCGGCACTGCCATCCAGCCGTCTCGTCCGACTGCGGCTTCGGGCATCATGGCGCGCTTTCGGCGAACGCAATTCGCGCCCCCGACCAGTCAACGCTCCCCGCAGACGGGCCCATGCCAGTCGGCCTCCGGACGGCCTCCTGAACGCGATGCACCACGTCCCCTGCGAGCTCCCGGCCGTCATGTCCAGTAACCAAGGCCATGATGAGCGCCCCTGCCGGCTGCGGCGAGGACAGGTGAACCTCGGCAAACTGACCGGTCCGGCCCTTGGTCGGCGCCTCGGTCAGCACCGTACTGGTCTCTCCGATCTGGGCATCAAGATGCCGCCTCACCGCACGCGCCCCGGCAGCCCGAAGGCGCGCGGCGCGGGCACGAACGGTCCGCCCATTCACCTGAGGCATGCGCGCGGCGGGCGTGCCGGGACGCGGACTGTATGGAAACACGTGCAACCAGGTGAGATCGCACTCGTCGACCAGCTTGAGCGAGTTCTCGAACATCTCCTCCGTCTCCGTTGGAAACCCCGCAATGATGTCCGCGCCGAACGCCATGCCGGGGCGCAGCGACCGGACTTCCTGGCAGAACCTGATCGCGTCCTCTCGGAGATGACGTCGCTTCATGCGCTTGAGGATCATGTCGTCTCCGGACTGCAGGCTCAGATGAAGATGCGGCATGAACCGGGATTCCGTCGCGATCACCTCCAGGAGTTCGGGGTCCGCCTCGATCGAGTCAATCGAGGACAGGCGAAGTCGCGGCAGCTCGGGGACGAGTTTCAGAATGCGACGGACGAGATTGCCCAGACGCGGCGCTCCGGGAAGGTGAGCTCCCCAACTCGTGAGATCGACCCCCGTCAGCACCACCTCGCTAAAGCCCCGGTCGCAGAGCCGCTTGATCTGGTCAACCACGACGCCTGCAGGCACCGAGCGCGAATTGCCGCGCCCATAGGGTATGACGCAGAATGTGCAGCGGTGGTCGCATCCGTTCTGGACCTGCACATACGCCCGATGCCGCCCGAAACCGTCAATGAGATGACTCGCCGTCTCGGAGACGCTCATGATGTCGTCCACGATTACGCGCTCACCGTCGTCGGCAGCCACGCGCGCCCACGCCACCGGCGACATCTTTTCCGTGTTGCCGATGACAGCGTCCACGCCATCCATGTCCGCAAATCGCCGAGGCTCGATCTGCGCCGCGCAACCGGTCACGACGACGCGCGCGCCGGGGTTTTCGCGGGCAAGGCGCCGAATCTCCTTTTGGCTCTTCCGAACGGCTTCCGAAGTAACGGCGCACGTGTTGACAATCACCGCGTCATGTAGCCCCGCAGCATCCGCCATCTCGCGCATTGCCTCGGATTCAAAGGCATTCAACCGACATCCAAGCGTGGAGATGACAAGCCCGCCGCCCTGCATCACAACTCCTCCAAAAGAAGCCGACCGTCGAAGACGTGAGTCGTGGGACCGGTCATCCAGACTCCGTCCTCGCGCCAATCCACCCAGATCCGGCCCCCGTCCAGGTCCAGCGTGACCTTGCGGCCTGACAGTCCTCGACGAACCGCCGCCACGGCTACAGCACAGGATGAAGATCCCGAGGCCAGCGTGACACCCGTTCCCCTTTCCCAGACGCGCATCCGAAGGTGATCCCTTCCCAGGACGCTGGCGAACTGAGCATTCGTTCTTTGGGGAAAGAGCGGGTGATGCTCGACCTCGGGCCCGAGCGAAGCAAGATCGATCGACTCGGCATCTTCCACGAAGAAGCTGCAATGCGGGTTTCCCATGGAGGTCGCGACCGGATCTCCGTCGATCGGAAGATGCAGGGTGTCCGCGCTCTGTGCGAGGGGGATTTCCCGCCACCCCGTCAAGGGTTTGCCCATGTTGACCCGCGTCATGCCGTCGCCGGCATCCTTGCATGCCAGCACCCCACGTTCCGTGCGCAGCGTCAGGGCGTCTTGGCCCGTCTCGTTCATCAAGTGCCGCGCAATGCAACGGGTCGCATTTCCGCAAGCCGCGGAAATTGACCCGTCCGGATTGAAGAACGTCAGCCTTGCCGCGGACTCATGATCCGCGTCGATGACGGCCAGCTGGTCAAATCCGACTCCCCGGTGCCGGTCGCCGGCGGCTCGCGCCAGCTCCGGAGTAATCCTGACCCCACCCTGACGTCGGTCGATCACGACGAAGTCGTTGCCAAGCCCGTGCATCTTCATGAACGGAATGCCGATGATGTCAGTCGCAGCCATGCCCGCGCGTATACAGCGATGCCTGACCATGCGAAAGTCGCCATGCCGTCTTCGCTGACAGGGCGACGCTGCGAGCTTCAAGTCACGACCAGCCAGTTTTGCGCTTGACTGGTCAGGATGGGCGCATTACGTCGAACCACCTAGTGGGCCGTTAGCTCAGTTGGTAGAGCAACTGACTTTTAATCAGTAGGTCGTAGGTTCGAATCCTACACGGCTCACCAAAAAAATCACTTAAAATCAACAAATTATCTAGACATTTTTCTGGAAACATTTGCCATTCACCCAGATGGCAAACAATTGGCAAACAATCCAGGTTTGCTTGCCGTCGTCATCTGGCAGTTTCCGACCTTTGACGCCTCCGCGGATTCCGGACCGTTTCATCCGCAAATCCGTGACTTGCCGAAAGGCGCTACGACGACACTTGGTCCGTTCTGCATTCCAGCTTCCGACACCCATCACTTTGCCTCCTTGCGCGGTTGGCGGCGCAGCGGTACGAAGTCAATCTTTACGACCCTTCGGTGTCCTCAATTCCGTCATTCCGTCCATACGACGCTGCCAGTCACCGCGTCGACTCCCCACCAGACCGAGACCGCGGCGGACGCCACGACAAGCAGGAAGCACACCCGGTTCGCGAACAGCGCTGCCAGCTTCTGACGGAGCATCCTTGGGTCTTCCTGCCGGATAGGCAGGGGACCATGGTGCATCGTGACGGAGAACACCAGAATCTCCGCATCCTCCGAAAGATGATGCCAACGCATGAAATACCAATAGGCATGGCACGCAAGGACCATCACGCAAGCCGTGAGCACGCCCATCGCCCCGCTGGCCTTCACGCCGAACACCTCCAGATCCTGCGGTCCGGCACCGGCCATGAACGCTGCAACGACTATTCCCGCCAAGGCCAGGTTGTTCCTGCGGCGATCCAGGCACCCTCGCATTCCCTTATGCGGTCGTCGGGGTGTCCCTGCTCATCGCCTGGATCGTAGCGATTCCAAAGGCCTAGTATCAGGAACATCGACCAGCTTGACGTGCATCCCAAAATGTTGGGAATTATAAACGTAAGTGACCATCAGGCCGCTCTCGCACTGATTTCACGGGTCGATGAGGTCGGCAGCCCGAACGCCTCTCGCCGTGCAGATGCGCCAATCCCGGACGCCTCGTGCTCCGGGATGCGGCCACGCGCCGCGCACCGGATGTTCCTTGCCGCGTTGATGTCGGCATGTGCCGCGTGCCCGCAGTGCACGCAGGTGAAGTCGTCCCGAGTCCTGCGGCTGGCGGCTTCCGCCGCCCCGCACTCGTGGCATGTCCTTGACGTGTTCCTCGCCGGAACGGTGATGACGTTCGCCGCCTTGTATTCCAGCATGGCCTTCAGCGCCGCCCAGCCGGTGTTCAGGATGACGCGGTTCAGTCCCGCCTTCTGCGGCACGCTCGCGCCCGGCTTCTCCATGGTCCCCTTGGCGGATCTCGTCATGGCCTTCACGTTCAGGCTCTCGACGGCGACCGTGCCTGCCTTCGCCGCCAGGCGGCGACTCACATGGTGATGCCAATCCTTGCGCCTGTTCGCGATCTTGCGGCGAGTCTTCGCCAAATGCCTCCTGGTCCTTTCGCGCCGCTTCGACCGCTTCTGCTGCCTGGACAGTTTCCGTTGGAGGCGCCCGGCCCTGGCTTCGAGCCGGGACATGTCCGGCATGGCGTGCAGTTCCCCGTCGCTGTCCGCGACCTGTCCGCAGTTCCGGTCGAGGCCGAGCACGTGTCCGTTGTCGGCAGGCTCCTCGATCTCGACCGCAAGGCAGACGACGGCGGTCCACTTGCCGCCGACACGCTTGAGCACGGCGGAGACGGGCCTGCCGTCGGGATGCAGGTTCCCGCCCTTGCGCCGGATCGTCATCGGACCGAAGCCGGGGATGTGGAGCGTGCCGTCGCGCACCTTGACGCCGGAGACGATGGCGATGCTGTCGAAGAAGCGGCGCCCCTTGAACTTCGGGAAGCCCGCCTTCGCCCCCTTCTTCAGGCGGCTGAAGAAGCCCTTGAACGATTCATCGAGCCGCTTGAGCGTCCCGCGCTGGATGGCGATCCCGCATCCGGCCATTTCCGGCAACTCCGCCCGGCACTCGGTGAGGGCCTTGCACTGGTCGAAGTATGTGCGCGACTTCCCGGTCTTCCTGTGGAAGTCGATCCGTTCCTCAAGTGCCGCGTTGTAGAGTTGGCGCTGGGCTTCGAGCGTGGTCTCAAGCCACTGCCAGTTGCGCCGCGTCTGCGGAAGCAGCCGGTAGACGACCTGCCTGTGCGTCTGTGTCAGGGCCACGTGTTCGCTTCCTGCAAGGCGTTTGGGGATTGGGCGCATCCAGCGCCCACCCACGCACCTTAGCCAGCCCAGAACGAAACAGCAACGTCTTTCTGGTCGATGGTCACTTAGGTATATAATCCCCAAAATGTTCGCCTCTCAACTCCTTTCCGTTCTTGCTTGTTCACTTCGCGAATCCCTTCCGAAACAGATCCACGAGACAGTCCGCGCGCAAAAAACCACACCCGGGCGACTTGTTCAAAATCAGCTCGCTCGATTCAGCATTCCAAGGAGGGTCCCTTCCGAACCGAAATCAAACGGTCCCCGCATGAATTCGAGCCCCGGAACCGGCAGATTCCTCCTTGAACGTGGGGACAGGACGGCATCTTTCGCTGGCCTGCTGTGCAGTTTCTTCCGGTCACGAGAGTACCGATGAGGCGTGTATGAAAACTGGCCGGGACTGGCCGACACTTCAATCGCACCGTTGCAAATTCCATTCAATGGCTGCTACCGGGACCTTATGGAATGCAGCAGACCGCGTGGATGAATTCTAGCTACATCCGCGACACCGGGGAGGCAGCATGTTCGACTTCAATGACGAGCCGATTCGCGTCCCGAAAGACGACCGGTTCGCCATCGATCCATTCGCGAAGGTCATCGCGAGATGCATCCGGGAGATCCCCCACCCGTGCGGAAGCGTCGTGGCAATCAACGGCGCGTGGGGATCGGGCAAGAGCAGCGCGATCAATCTCATCCTTCATCATTTGGAGAATTCCGGCGGTGCCAAGCCTACGATCAGGATGAGGGGCGTATCTGCATCAACGGCAAGGAAGTAAGTCCATCAGGGCAATCGCGTTTGAAGGAGTTCCCTGAAGAGTCCCCGTTGGCTCTTTCGTGACTGCGTGATTCGCTGTTGGAAAACAACAGCCTGAGGCAGGACAATGCAGGACTTCGGACGAATCTTCGACGGGGTGGAAGATCCCCGCACCAGCAACGCGACCCGTCACGACCTCCATGAAATGCTGATGATCGCGCTCCTTTGCATGATCTGCGGCGGCCAGACATGCACCGACATGGAGCTTTTCGGGCGCTCGAAGGAGGCGTTCCTCCGCCGTTTCATGAAGCTCGGGCACGGCATCCCGAGCCACGACGCCTTTTCGAGCCTGTTCAGGGTTCTCGACCCCGAATGCCTGCAGCGGGTTCTCGTCCGCCTTGCCTCGGACTGGGTCGGGCGGCTTGGGCCGGACGTGATCGCGATCGACGGCAAGGCGTTGCGGCGGTCCTTCGAGGACGCCTCGAGGCGCTCGCCGCTGCATGTCGTCAACGCCTTCGCCGCCGGCGCGCGCCTGACGCTCGGCCAGGTCCGGGTGGACGGCAAGTCGAACGAGATCACGGCGATGCCGGCGCTCCTGGAGCTTCTCGACGTCAAGGGCATGACGGTGACCGCCGACGCGATGCACACGCAGCGGGACACGGCGAAGCGGGTCACGGAGGCCGGAGGCAGCCACGTCCTGGCGCTGAAGGGCAACCAGGAGACGCTTCACGACGACGTCCGGCTCCACATGGCGGACCCGGAAAACGCCGGAAAGATGTTGCGTTTCAGCGACGTGGACAAGGGCCACGGCCGCATCGAGACCCGGGAGGCGGCCGTCTGCCACGACGTCGACACGCTGCAGGACCTGCATCACTGGCCCGGCCTGCAGGCCGTCGGGAAGGTCACCGCAACGCGGGAGACCAAGGGGGAGCGGAGCACGGAGGCCCGCTTCTTCCTGCTCAGCGAAACGCTTGGTCCGGAGCAGTTCCTGAAGACCGTGCGCGCGCACTGGGCGGTGGAAAACTCGCTCCACTGGGTCCTGGATGTGACCATGGGGGAGGACGGCCTTCGAAACCGGAAGGACAACGGTCCCGAGAACCTGGCGATGATGCGGAAGCTGGCGCTGAACCTGGCGCGGCTGACCGATGGCGGGAGAGTGACGTCGATGCGCGGAAAGCTCAAGAAGGCCGGCTGGGACGACGGCTTCCTGCTGAAACTCCTCCGTTCCGCAGCAAGCCTCGCACCGACTCTCGAAACCGACAAAATCCAAACGCGATAGCCCTGGTAAGTCCATCTGAGCTTCTGTTCATTTTTGACCGGAACTCGTACTCTGAGGGGTTGAAGAAGTTTCGGATTTCCGAGATCGATTCCAAAGTTGAAGACGCGGAAGCCACCTAATCGCTGAGCGGCGTTTGCGACGAGATAGCCTGTACGAACTCGATCAACGGCCCGAACTCAAAACCATCCACCGCCCGCAACGCCGCGATGTAGCGTGCGCGGTGGTCGCTATCAGCAGTAAATGTTCCGCTGCCTGACCAATCGAGGAAAATGCCCGGATCAATCGTCGCCAGGTAGGCATCCGCCATGATCCGCGCCCAGCGACCGTTTCCGTTCGCGAAGGGGTGGACCCAGACCATCTTGTGATGAAAGCGTGCGGTGGCTGCCAGCGGTTCGTAGGTGCCGTTCTCGCGCCAGTATCGAGCGTCGTCGAGGCAAGTGCGCATTTCGGTCGAGATGTGCCAGACGTGGACACCAATGTTCTTCTCAGTCAGGCGATAGACGCCCGCCCAGTCCCAGACCTGGCCGAACAGGCGTTTGTGAACCTCTCGCGCGGCATCGTCGGTCAGGACATCGAAGGACTTCGGTCGCCGGTCCAGCCAGGTCAGCCCCTCGATGATGTTCTCCCCCTCCAGCTCATTCAACTCGCCGCGCGTGGTGACATGCTTGGCCTTGAGGCCAAGCAACTCGTCAGGCGTGAGTGGGGTCGCGCCGGTAGGCTCGTGCAGTACCAAGGTCACTTCCAGAAATCCCTGGGCATCTCGCGGGCAATTTCGCCAGCCAGCTCCTCGATCATCTCTTCCTGACTGCGCAAGCCTTCAGTCTGCTCTTCCAGCGCCATATGCGCACGGGTGCGCTGGATGATGCGCCCAGCCTTCTTGCGGGCCTGGGCCATGACAATCTCTTCGACCGGACCCTCGCGCGGGATGATCGCATAGACGAGCTTACCCCCCATGGCCTCGGCCATCTTGTCGAGTTGGTTCAAGGAGATGGTCCCGGCCTGTTCGTTCTGGATGGAGCTGTAGACGCTGTTCCTGGACACACCCAACCGCTCGGCCAGAGCTGGTGCGCTCATGCCGATGGCTTCCTGGCAAGTCGCAATCCAGCCTCCAAGTGGCTTTGCGAGGGCCTGAGCCACCTGCCTGGCCTGATTGATCTTGCCTTCTGCTTGCCGTTGTTTTGCGCGTGAAACAGACATCTGCCAATCTTTGGTTATGCATATCAGAGTCAATTGTAATCATATAATATGGCATTTCTTTGCGTTTTGCAATACTAAGGCATGGTCAAGTGCCGTTCTTTGCCAAGTCAAGGCATGGCAGAATTCCCCCGCACTCAATGCGTCAGCCCCTGGTCCATCTCCCGATCCCGCTCCTCTAGCTCTGTCTCAGCCTCTTTTCTGCGGTCTTCGCTAAGCTCAAGCTCTCGTTCAACTTCGCGTCCAGCGCGTTGTAGGTGGCCTCTTCGTTCAGCAAGCCACGCAACGCCTGCATTGACGCGATCTGCAAGCGTATGAGCAACGTTGCGCAGGCTGCGATTCCATCCAGCTGGGCTTGCAACCGCTTCGTCGAGCGTGCTTCCAAGCCGCTCAATTCCGCGGCTGAGGTTTCGCAGGCCGTCACCAACCGCTCGACGCAGGCGAGCAAGTCGCACTCCAAGGCTGTCAGGGGTGTCGTCATTCATTTTTCCTCGATCTTGATGCAGATGACCGGCGTCCCGGCCAGCATGCATGTCTTCAGCTGGGTCCGGTCGGGGTCCAGCGTCAGCCAGCTCTGTTCCCTCTGGTCGATCCGCGTCAGGCCCAGTTCCGCCATCTCCGAGCGTGTCAACAGAACCGTCCAGAACCAACTCGCGGCCATCATCGAGGCGATCCCAGTCACGATCAGCCCCGAGATCACCCAGGGCGAGATCGTCAGCCAGCGCCTGATCTGCCCGGTTCGCGTCTCGAACAAGCTCCTGTTCTCGTTCAGGAAGCGGCGCGTATCGCTCTCGATGGTACTACGCCGCGCGTCGCTCGCAATGGCCGTCAAATCGCCCCTGAAGCTCTCCAGCCGGGATGCCATCGAGGCGGCGCAGTCCTGGAGTGTCGTGTCCAGCTCCGCGTTCAGCTTCTCGCTCAGCCGGGTCGGCTTGCCAGTCTTCATGTCAGAACGTGCAATGTGAGGCCAATCTGTCTCCGTCATGTCGTCAGAACACGATTTGCCAAGCAGCCCACTGTTTGCAGCAACCCCAGAAGCCGGCGCTGGGACGATCCTCAAGCCCGGCGAACAGGCGGGGCTTCAACATCGACTGATGACATGACAGCGGCCCGGGGTCGCGCCGATGCAGTTCGCGGCACGTTGCAGTTGCACTCCATCTGCCGGAGCACTCAGCCTTACGTCCATGATCGTCAACCTACTCCAGTTTCCGCCAACTGGCGCCTGACAGCCGCGAGCAGCATCTCAGCCGGCTTGATGGCCTTGGGTCGATCTGGCGGGCGGACGCCAGGATCGGCGGTCGCGTAGCGTAGTCGGACGGCGTACGGAGTGTCGTCCACCAACTCGTCGAAGTCGGCAACATCGACCCCACCGACGCTCAACATGTCCCGCAGAGCCGCCAAGATCGTGCGACAGCGGGTAGGTTTGCCCCTGCAAGGCAAGCCATGCCTTGAGCAGCTTCTCGGCAGCCTGCTGGACATGGAATCCGAAGATCTCGTCTGCGAATACGGTCGGTTCGCCCATGCCGCGAAGTGCCGAAATGTCTCTCTCCGCCACGTCCGCGAGCTCCCGCGCCTGCTCAGAATCGATCATCAGGATCGTTCATAAAGGACCCTGCCTTCGCGCAGTGCGCACGCGAGCACATGATTCAGCGAGCCGCGCCAGCGGTTGGTCTCGTCTGCGCTGTAGACCAGGATGTCCTTGGGAACGTGGAATTTCGCAAGCGCGCGCCAAAGGCGTGCCTCCTCGGCGCCCACGATCTCGCACCGTCCCGAACGGTTCCGCCTCGACCGCCACCAGATCCATGTCCGAGTCCGCCTCAGCATCTCCACGACATCGAGAACCGAAAAGGATCACCTGTTCGGGATCAGCCACCTCAACGATGGTTGCGGTCATCTGCCGCAAAAGCGCATCGTCAACCTGTACCATGCTCGCCTTTTCACATGCGGGTGGCAGTCCAAGCCCCGAAATCAGCGACCAGGAGAGAGGAGTCAGGCTCGAACTCGCCGACAGTCCGGGGACGCCAATTCTTGGCATCAGGATGGAAACGCCACCAATTGAAGTCAAGAATCAGCCATGCCCTATTCCCGGGAAATGGACAAGCAAAGGTCAGCGATTGCCGTTCGGACGTCTCTTCGGGCCCCGGCAGTCGGCAGACACGGCGATGGATCGATCACAGATCGATGCGGTACCGGACAAATCCATCCTCGCCTTCACCGGCAGGCTCTATCATGACACCCTTGACGTCCGAGACAACATCGACGCTCTTCGGTCCCGTGTCAAACAGAACGGAAGTGCCTGGGAGCTCCTTGAACGTCCAGTTGGCATCGGCCGCGGGGTCAATGGTTCCCTGATCCACTATGTAGCGCACGATGACGTCCCGGTTCGTGTCGGGCGCCTCGAAGACGATGGTCGAGCCATCAGCGCCGGGGAAGTAGCCGCCACCGCTCGCGCGGTAGTTGTTGGTCGCGATCACGAACTTCGCCCCCAGGTCCAGCGGCTCGCCCTTGTAGGTCAAGTCCACGATTCGATGGGCGTCGGGGGCAATCAGTTCGCCGCGCGAACCGAATCTCGATGGCTGGCTCAGGTCGATCTTGTACTGAACGCCGTCGATCACGTCGAAGTTGTAGGACGGGAAGTGCGGGTTCAGAAGAGGCTGGTCGGCCTTGCCCGGAGTCACTTGGTTGAAGATGCCCGCCGACCGCTCCAGCCAGTCCTTGACCTGCTGGCCCGTGACCTTCACGGCCCGCACGGTGTTGGGATAGAGGTACAGGTCCGCCACGTTCTTTATGGCCACGTCGCCGACGGGAACGTCGGTGTAGTACTCGGGACCGCCGCGCCCACCCGCCTTGAAGGGTGCGGCGGCCGACAGCAGCGGCAAGCCTTCGTACTCGGTTCCCTTCAGCATTTCGGTCACGTACCAGGTTTGCGCCCTTGACACGATCTGGACCGAAGGGTCATCGGCCACGAGCGCAAAGTAGGAGTGGAGCGGGGCCGAAGTCTTGCCGACCGCGCGGCGAACATAGGCAAGCGTCGCGTCATGCAAGTCTGCGACGCTGTCGAGAACGGCCTTGTCGCTCTCGACAAGCGCCGTTGTCGAGCGATCCTCGTTGCGCTTCGAGATCGGGCGCGCCTCGGAGCTGTGGCCGACAACGCGCCATTCACCGCCGGACGTCTCCAGCATCAGGTCGATGACACCGAGATGGGAGCCCCAGAACCCCGCCATGACGGCGGGCTTGCCGTGGATCGTGCCGTTGGCTACATCGACCGCGTGCCGGTCTTCGTAGGTCGTGGAAGGAAACACGTTGTGGTGGTGCCCCGAAAGCACGGCATCTATGCCCTCGACTGCGGCAAGCGGCACAGACGCGTTGCCCATGAATTCGGTGTGCCTCGCGGAGCCGATGCCGGAGTGCGCCAGCGCGATGACGACATCGGCCCCCTGCTCCTTCATCACCGGGACATAGGCCCTCGCGGCTTCGACGATGTCGCGGGCGTGTACGTTGCCCTCCAGATGGCGACGGTCCCACATCATGATCTGGGGAGGCACGAACCCGATCAGGCCGATCCTGATCTGGTGCGCCTGCCCGGTGCCGTCGACTATCTCCTTGTCCATCACGACATAGGGCGGGACCAGGGTGACATCCTTGGTGGGGTCGGCGCCGAGTTCCTTTGAGACATTGGCGGAAATCACCGGGAAATTGGCGCCGAAAAGAGACTTCATCAGAAAGTCGAGCCCGTAGTTGAACTCGTGATTGCCGAGCGTCGATGCGTCGAATTCCAGCGTGTTGAGCGCGGTGATGATCGGGTGTATGTCCCCGTCTTTCATGCCCCTCTCGTAGGCCATGTAGTCACCCATCGGGTTGCCCTGCAGGAAGTCGCCGTTGTCGTAGAGGACCGAATTCGTGGCTTCGGACCTGATCTCCCGCACGATCGAGGCAGCGCGCGCAAGGCCCATCGTGTCGCGCTCGCGGTCGGCATAGTAGTCGTAGGGCCAGATGTGCATGTGGAGGTCGGTGGTTTCCATGACGCGCAGGTGAGCCTGATTGGCGGCGGCATTTGCGGAAAACGGATGCAGCGCCGCAAAGCTGGCCGTTGCTGCAAGGAATCCTCGGCGATTCAGGGAGAAAGACATCGTGCACCTCATGTTCCAATTGCTATGATTCACTTCTACGCGGCGTAGCGAACTTAGTCCATGCCTGCACCAGTAGCGGACCAGGCGGCATCCGGTCGCGATCGCCGTCCAGGGTCTTGTCGCAACCGAGCAACAGCTTGCCAAGGGCGGACAGGTCTGCGTGTGCGATCGACCGCAAATCAGGAAGGCCGGTCTGAATTGGACCGCCAGGCGCGGAGTGGACGGAACTTGATTCAGCAAGCACCCGGCGTGGGAATGTCCCGAAGCAGGTGGCTTCGCCGCATTGATGCACCCCTGACCGTCCTGCCGCGCCCCGCACAGCCCAACTACGCGTGCCTCCTCGCAAACTGCGCGATTTGGTCCTTGAATCGGAACTGGTCCTGCGCAACGCAGGAGAATAGGCTTGTCAGTGCATTGATGAGGAAGCACGTGCAGGTACGCGAGACCAAGACCCCGAGCAAGACTGCCGAACTCGTGGCAGTGGCTCGGGCGGATCACACAAAGATCGCCAAGGCCCCCGTGTTCGAGGACCGGTACGCCTACGCAATGTGCGGGCGCCTCTGGCGAACGATTCTCTCAAGCCGGTTTCTCTTGTGGCTTGTCAAGGACGGGCTGCTCCGGAATTTGCGTCCGATCCTGCCTGCCATCTACACGCGGGCGCGCTTCGGCGAGGACTGTCTTGAGGCGGAAATGGCGGAGGGCGTGAACCAGTATGTCATCATTGGGGCGGGATACGACACATTCGCGTTTCGCCGGCCTGACCTGATGGAGCGCCTCACACTCTACGAACTGGATCAGAAGGCAACGCAGGACAGCAAGTTTCGTCGCATGCAGGCTGCCGGAATTGAAGCTCCCGAATCCGTCCGTTACGTGCAGACCGACCTGAACGTCGAACGCCTGCAGGATGCGCTTGCAAGAGCAGGATTCGACTTCTCGCGTCCCGCAATGATCTCGTGGTTCGGCGTAACCTACTATCTCGATCTCGACACGGTCAGGAACACTCTGGCCTCCATTGCGCGCGAAACGGCGCCCGGCACGACCGTGGTGTTCGACTATCTTGCAGAGGCTGCGTGGGTCCCCGACGAAGCCCAGCCCCTGCTGGCGAGCGCGACAGCCTTTGTCGCACGACGTGGCGAGCCATGGCTGTCCAGCTTTGTTCCTCCCGAATTGCCCGGCATGCTCAACAGTCTTGGCTTTGATGACATCGACAATCTAGAACCCCACAAGGTCGGGGAGCGGTACTTTTCGCAATTTCCAGATCTCGAATACTCTCCGGTGATCGGGCTCTGCCGCGCCCGTACGGCAAGGTGACACGACCACGACAGGCGATCCGATGACCGCAGAAGCGATGGAAGCGTCGCATTCCGGGCTTTGCCAGAGCGATCCCGAAGATCCGTTAGGCCGGAACCCGGCTCAACGCGCCCTGCGCAGACCCCGCGTTGCGATCACTTGGCCGGCATGCGCACAGGTCGGCCCGCGCCAATCCAACGCAGCAGGAGAGCCGTGCCGCGCTGAGGATCTGCCAGAGACAATGGGCGCGGTCCATTGAACCGCTGTCCGACGACCCGGATCGGGGCGTCGAACAGCACTCGCTCCCAGTCCGCCCGCAATGCCCGGCCACGCTGGGACACCTCGCAGTGCGCTGACTTGAAGGATTTTCCCGGACCAAATGGCAAGACTTCTCTTGAGACCCGGATCGAACTCGGCCCAGAACGACCACGTTCGAGACTTCCGTTCTGCGGGCCAAGTCCGGCGGCGCGCTCATGCATCACCTTGGTCTTCGCCTGTCGGCAGCGGAACGTGCACCCGGACAGGCCGTTCCTGCGAACCCCTGCCTCCGCCTGGAGTCCCGGTCAACGGGCATGTCTCTTGTGCGCCTTTCGAATTGCCGCGATAAGCCAATTGGAAACAGGAAACGGGAATGGCAGAGAACAAGACCAAGCCGAACGATGCGGACGTCATGGCGTTCCTGAATTCCGTCGAACCCGAAAGGCGCAGGGCGGACGCCTTGCGGCTCAACGAGATCTTCCGGGAGGTCACGGGCTTTGAGCCGGTCATGTGGGGAGCCAGCATTGTCGGCTACGGGTCCTATCACTACGTCTACAAGTCGGGTCGCGAAGGTGATTTCCTGGCCACGGGATTCAGTCCGCGCAAGACCAGCCTGACGATCTACATCATGCCCGGATACGCCGATTTCGGAGACATCCTGAAAGGGCTTGGAAAGCACAGGACAGGACGGTCGTGCCTGTACATCAATAGGCTCGAAGCCGTGGATGAGGGCGTCTTGCGCAAACTGATCGCAGCAGGCCTGCGCGACCTTGGCAGCCGCTGGCCGGTCGCGCCAAGCTGAAGCGGGCGCCCGCTTATGGGTCCTTCGCTTCCCGGGAGCGTCCGACCGGGCATGCCCGGTCGCCCGTGCACTTCGCCGCATCTCCTTCTTCGCCTGCCGCCGCCCTTTCCCGGGCCGGACCGCGGTCCCAGGACAGTTGGCTGTTTCCGGTCTGGAATCTGACCCCATGGAGATGCTCGACAGACAACAGCCGCACAAGGCAACGAGACGGTCTTCCAAGAGTGGAAGGCCGGATCAAGCGAACTCGGCAGAGATGATGGCATCTTCGATTGCGTCCACGATCGCCGAGCACTGATCGGTTGAAATGATGATCGGCGGCGACAAGACGATGCGGTCTCCGACGGGCCTGACAATGACGCCGTTCTCGACGCATTTCTTGAACACCCGCTCGCCGGCCCTTGCGTTGATCGGGAGTGGTGCCTTGGTTTCCTTGTCTGCGACAAGATCGACGGCCAGCATCAACCCTCTCCCGCGCACGTCACCAACGCACGGCTGCCTGCGCAACCGTTGCGCATCGCTCTGGAGGAACGTGCCCACGTTCGCGGCATTTTGCAGGAGGTTCTCTCGTTCAATTATCTCGATGTTCTTCAAGGCCGCGGCACAGGCTACCGGGTGGCCGAAATAGGTGAGACCCATCGAGAAAACGCCGCCTTCGCATTGTGGCCGGCTGATGACCTCGTAGATTTCGTCCGATATCAGTGTCGCCCCAAGGGGGATGTAGCCTGACGTGATTCCCTTGGCCGAGACCAGTATGTCGGGTTGGCAATCGAACACCTTGTCCGAGACGAACCACTCCCCCAACCGCCCAAACGCGGTGACGACTTCGTCCGCGATGTAGAGAATGTCGTGCTCTTTGCACACCTCCCACATGCGCCGATGATAGCCAACGGGCGCGATCAGCACGCCACCCGCGCCCATGATCGGCTCGGCGATGAAGGCGGCGACGTTGTCCGGGCCAAGCTGTTCGATCCTGTCCCGGAACTCCTGCACCAGGCAGTCGCAATAGGCGTCTTCGGTCATGCTGCCCGGCTTTGCATACATGTTTGCCGCCGAGACGTGGCATATGAAGTCCTGGCCAATTCGATCGAAACAGTTCTTGGTGGCAAGAATTCCAGTGAGCTCGGCGACGACGTAGGTCGCGCCGTGGTATGCGCCGTTGCGGCTGATGATCTTCTTCTTTCGATGCAGGCCGCGCATCGTGTTGTAGTAGTGGACCAGCCGGATCGCTGCATCGTTGGCCGTTGACCCCCCGCAGGTGTAGAAGACGTGGTTCAAGTCGCCCGGCGCGTTCTGGGCTAGCCAGAAACCGAGCTCGGCCGCAGGCACGTTCGTCGAATGCCCAAACGGATTGTAGTACTGCATCTGCATGACCTGTGCCGAAACGGCCTCCGCCATCTCTCGACGCCCATGCCCAATGTTGACGCACCAAAGACCGGCGATACCGTCCAGATGCCTGCGACCGTCCGTGTCGGTAACGTGCATGCCCGAGGCACCATATATGACCTGGCTGCCTTCTTCGGGAAAGGACGAGAAGTCCGTGTAGGGGTGAAGCACATGGGCACGGTCCTTGGCCCAGGCTGAATTTGCGTCTGGCTTGTTCATGTGACAGCCCCCTCATGTTCAATGCATGCCAGGGACGGTACAACCATCGCTGCCCGTGGCGCAGTCACCACTTGGGGTTATGCGCTAGCCGGCATCAAGGAATTGCAGCGGATCGCCCTCTGCGTTCGGTGGCAATTTCGCGAGTGCGGCGAGAAACAACGACAGAAGCTCGCCCTGGGAGGTCACGGAGAGTTTCGTGTAGATCCGCTTGCGGTGAACCTTGATCGTCTCAGGCGAGTTGTTGAAGTGCGCGGCAATTGACTTTGAAGAATGCCCCTGCAGGATCATGCGAAGAACGTCGCCTTCGCGAGGGCTGAGAACGGAAGTGCCGAATGCTCTGAAGGCGGTGTGAATCTGCGCTGACAATCGTCCCGAGCCATCGGTGTTCGCAGGTGTCAGCCTCGTCCAGTGCCGCCGCACAAGAGCCGAGATCAACGGCTTGGCCGAATTCAACCTGGCCGGGTCCGCACGGGCGCCCTTCGCTTGGGTCCCCATGGAAAAGAAGAGTGCGGCATCGTCTTCGATGTGAAGCATCAGTCCGCACTCATCGGTCAGGGCCATATCTCGAAAGAACTTGGCGTAGTACTCGGATTGCTTGAAGTCGTCCGGAGCCACGTCGTCGAGCGACAGGACCTGATCGCCACGTTTCTGCCGGAACAGCAGGTAGAAGGGATCAAGAACGTACGCAACGTCCAGATAGAGTTCCAGCGAAGCCTTCTGGCTGTCGTCGGTATGGTTGCCGTAGAGCCCTACAGGTCGTTGGTCGTGGAAAAAGACGCTGAGAAAGACCGTATCGGCGTGGCAAAGCGAGGCACAGAAATGGCTGATCAAGCGAGGGAAATCCGGAGTGCCAATGGAAGTAACGCAGGCTCCAAGTTCTTCAAGCTCGTTGTCGGTCAGCGTCGCGGGCATTGTCCGACTATCGCACCAAGCCCGGACTTGCAAAAGTGGGCTTCGCTAGGGATGCTTGAGGTCGCAGTTCTGGCTCGAAAGGGGAATGCCGCGTTCGCTCCAGCCATCTGGAATTTCCGCGACGAGAAGGCCTTCGCCGGTCCCATTCGTGCCGAGAGGATAGCCGTCCGGACCATGGATAGCCGAGCGGCCGACATACTCCAGTCCGCCCGATGTCCCGCAATAGTTCGCGTAGACGATCGTTACGGCGTTTTCCAACGCGCGAGCGGGGATGAGGATCTGATTGACGTTCACGAAGGGCATCATGTTCGCCGTCGGAACCAGAATGACCTCCGCACCTAGCCTGGCCAAGTGTCGGACGTGTTCGGGAAACTCGGCATCATAGCAAATCAGCAGGCCGAATCGCCTGCCCTTGAAGTCGAAGGTCACGTGCGTGTCGCCCGAAGTGTAGAGCGCATGTTCGTCCGGGCCGAACAACTGGATCTTTCGGTATCTCGCCAGGTGCGTTCCATCATTGCCGAAGGCATAGGCCGCGTTGAACAACCGGTCCTCAACATATTCCGGCAAGCCAATGGTCACGCCCACCTCGTGGCGCCGACAAAGTCCGGCGATTCCGTCCTGTGTCTCTTCCCACGCCTCCGGCATTTCACAAGTGACCGCCGTGTACCCCGGCAGAAAGGCTTCGGGAAAGACCAGCATGTCGACGCCGGACTTGGCGGCGGCGGACAAGGCAGCGTCGATGGTGGCGAACCCCTCTTCCATGCTGCCGGGTTGGGAGGCCTGGTAGAGTCCGACGATCACGGATCAGAAGCCTTCCGCCCCAGGCAGGTGCACGACAAGGGTGCATCCGTTCCGGGTTGAGGAGTTGTGCGTGGTGCCGGAGGCCAGGCAGACGATGTCGCCGGGCCTGTATTCGTAGCCGTCATGATCGGTCAGGTCGCCGTCGATGACATAGAATTCCTCGGCCCCAACGTGGGTATGAGCCTTGGTCGTGGCACCGGGCGCCATGCGGTAGACGTGAAAGCCGTAACCGGTCTTTCCGCCATTGACCTGCAGCACTTCTCCATCAGGCTCCCCTTCGTCGGTCAGGAAGGGTTGGAAAACTCCGTTCGCGATGTTCGCGACACTGCGGTGTTCGGGCTTGATAGGGTGCATCGGCTTCTCCTGTCATTGGGGCCCTTCTGCGAACGCGGCCCCGGTTGGCTCGTCATTTGGGACTTATACACTAAGCTTGACGGACCGTGCGGCCGAAGCCCTCCGACACGCCTGCTGCTCGTCTCGTCGATCTTTGGCGATGCCGCGCTAAACCGTGAAGAGCTGACGCGCGAAGCGCGTCAGGCGGTCGTAGCCGGTGTCGGTGACGACAATGGTCTCTGACATGCCGAATCCTTGCGCAAGAACGTAGGTGTGAAACGTCATCCCCGTCTCGAAATGCCAGTCACAGCCCGGGGCAGCTTCCAGGGCCTCGCCGCCAGACGGTTGCAGAAGCAGGCCGACCGAATAGAACGTCTTGTTCGTATAGGTCTCGCGCAACCCGCGGGAAAGCACTCCGTCCCGGTAGATGGCGTCAGGCACGGCTGCTGGAACGCCGGATCGCACTTCGTCCAATGCCGCGTCCTGAATCGCGATCAGGCTTTCAACTGTTTTGTGGTCTCTGTCGCTGGCCTCTGCCACGCGCATGGGGCGCATGAAGCGGGCGTGATAGTGGCACACGTTGGGTGTCGTCTCGATCTGGACGATATCGCCACGCTGGAGAATGCGATCGGAATAGCCTCCATGCAAGTGAAACGCCCGTTCCCCGGATGACATCACGCCCGGACCCGGCAGGTCGCTGCCCGCCCGAATCATGGCGGCGCAAACCTCTGCCGCAATTTCGCGCTCGCTGACGCCGATGCCAGCACTGTCGATCGCCGCCTGCATGCCAGCTTCGGCCGCCTTTCCCGCATGCCTTTGCAAGGCAATCTCGGCGACCGACTTCTTCAGGCGCATCTTGCTCACGAGCCCGCTTTCGTCCGTGAACCGATAACCGGGAAGGCAGTCATTCAATTGCTGGCAGCGTGCAACCGACAAGGGCCATGCGGCGCTTTCCGCTCCGACCTTGGCCGTCGTGCCCAGACTCGCCTGGATCGCCTTGGCAGCGACGACCACAGGCGTGTCGCTGTCAGTCCACATCGCCCGACCCGAAAACACGGAGGTTGCGTCGAGATAGTACTCCTCGACATCGCGGCAGACCAGTGTCGGCTCGCCCTCGACTGGAATGATGGCAAGTTGAAAGGAGCCATATCCCCGCGTGAAGAAACCGGTCAGCCAAGTCACCGTTTCGGGCTGAAAAGCAAGCAGCCCGTCAAGCCCGCGCGTCTCCAGTTCTGCCTGCACACGGACCAGGCGCGCCTCATATTCGGATCGCTCGAACCAGGGCTCATAGATCATCGGCGGGTTCATGCGCGCGCGCCAACGACATCGACGAACCGCGTCAGCATCGTCTTGGCGTCCGTGGCTTCGTCCGCGGAATCCTTGAGTGCATCCACGTTTGCGCCATCCTTCTCCATGCGGCCCCGGTTTTCCTCGAACCAGATGGGTGCCTGTTCCCGGGTGATCTCTGGATGGCCTTGAATTCCCCAGACCGGAGCATCTCGCCAGCGCCAGATCTGGTTGTCACACAGGTCTGAGCTTGCGAGAACCGTCATGTCAGGGTGATCGCCGCGCACTTCGTCGTTGTGCCAGACGAACATGTGCACGCTGCTGCCCAACGCGCCGGTTATCGCGTCGTCCCTTGCAGCCTCTGTCACCGGGAGGTCCTTGTAACCAATCTCGCAGGATTCGCGACGGAAGACCTGATCGCGGCCGCAAAGGGCGGAAGCCAGGATCTGGCTGCCAAAGCAGATGCCAAGCATGGGGATTTCCCGCTCCCCCGCGTCCCTAATGAGATCGTGCTCCCGGTGAATGAACGGGACATCCTCGTAGGCACCATGAGGGCTGCCGGAAACAAAGATCCCGTCATATCCGTCAAGGCTGCCTGGAAACTCGCCATTGAACGCCCACCGCCTGTCGACGGCAAGCCCCAGGCCTTCGAACCGATCATCCAGCCTTGCCACGGACTGGAACTTCGGGCCGTTGCCAAGATAGAGCAGATGACCGCCCGGCATGAAGACCTCCTCTTTCCGGCGGACTTGGTATACCCATGGTGTGCCGAGGTGCAACGAATTTGGATTCACCGGTCGCAGCGGCGTGCCGCAGCTGTCAAAAGGAATGGGAGACCAATGCAGATCGATCTAAATGCGGATCTCGGAGAAGGGTTCGGACGATGGACGACGGGTGACGATGCGGCAATGCTGGACATCGTCACGACGGCCAACATCGCTTGCGGGTTTCATGCCGGCGACCCCGAAACGATGCGACGCACAGTTTTCCTCGCCTGCGAACGCGGGGTCGCGGTCGGTGCCCACCCAGGGTACCGCGACCTGATCGGATTCGGGCGACGTGCGCAGACTGGTGTCACGGCGCAGGAGATCGAGACGCTCGTCGCCTATCAGGTGGGGGCCTTTCAGGCGATGGCGTCCCTGGCAGGGCATCCCGGAACTCATGTCAAGACACATGGTGCGCTCGGCAACGCCTGTGCTGACGACGACAGCCTAGCCGACGCGGTTGCCAGAGGCATACGTGCGGCCGACCCCGGACTTGCGTTCATGGTGATGCCCGGAACTGCAACCGAGCGCGCCTGCGATCGGGCAGGCTTGCGTCCAATACGCGAAATCTATGCCGACAGGACCTATGACGACAGCTTCAACCTCACCAGCCGCAAGGTCGACGGCGCCGTCATCCACGATGTCGAGGCCGCGCTCACTCGCGTCAAGGAAATGGTGACGGAGGGGCAGCTGGAATCGGTCACGGGCAAGCGCCTGCCGGTCGAGATCGATTCAGTGTGCGTGCACGGGGACAACGAGTCTGCAGTCGCCATGGCAAGAGCGCTGCGCGACGGTCTCGAAGAGGAAGGCTGGACAGTCTCGTCGACCCAAGCACGCTAGAGGTCGTCGCCTTTCGTCATCCCACCGATCAGGTTGTGCGAAAGCAGGTCGGCTGAAGAAGCGCTGGCAGGCTTTGCCGCCAGCCCAAGCGAATTGCGCCAAAGTGCCGAACGGCGCGTGGCATCAATCGCGTCTCCTGCCGAAACCAAGCGAAAGCGGACGTCCCGGCCCATGGGTACCTGCGCCAGCCGGTCCAGGTCGGCCGAAATCACCGTTGCGATCTTCGGGTAGCCCCCGGTCGTCTGGCAATCCCGGCCCAGCACGATCGGGGTCCCGTCGCCGGGCACCTGAACACTTCCTGAAACCACCCCCTCGGACACGATGTCGTGCCCCTTCGAAGATCGAAGAACAGGGCCTTCAAGACGCAGGCCCATCCGGTCGGACCGCGGACTGATGCGATAACTCGACGACAGGAACCGGGCCCATTTCGCGTCATCAAAATAGTCGGCCTGCGGGCCCGGGACGATCCTGATTGCATCGCGGCTGTCGTATCTTGTGTCTCCATGGAAGGTCAAAGGCACGTTGTCAGAACCGCCGATGCATGGAAGCCGGTCGCCCGGCGCCAGCACATCCCCTCCGATCCCGGAACGGCGATGGCAGGAGCGGCTGCCGAGAACGGGCCTTGTCAGAATCCCTCCTGCGACGGCAACGTAACTGTACACGCCCTCGCGCGGCGGGCCGATCATGACGGTGTCGCCTTCGACGAGCTGCACCGATGTTCGTTCCGATGCGGGCCGGCCGGATACCGCCAGCGTCGTTCCGGGGCCGTGGGCTGCCACGAGAACCGGTCCGCCGACGACGCGGAACTCCGCGCCCGCAAGCGGCAGTTCGACTGCCGCCGTGTCTGGCGGGTTGCCCGCAAGCGCATTGGCCAGCGCCAGTGCCTGCAGATCCATCGCTCCCGCAGTCGACACGCCGAACCGTCGATAGCCGTAGCGTCCTGCATCCTGAACCGACGCTCCCGGACCGCATTTGACAATCTCGAGCGAGGTCATCCCTCGACTCTCTCCGCGACCAGCGCGCCACGCGCCGCGTCCCGATCGAGTTCTGACCACTCGCGCGCAGAAACCGGCCGAAACCTGATGCGATCGCCAGGCTCGAAAAGAAACTCGGGCATCCTGCCGGGTTGAAACGGGCGTGCCGGGGTGCGGCCAATGACGTGCCATCCGCTGGGCCCTTCGAGGCTGCCGATCGCCGTCTGCTGCCCGCCGATCGAAACTGATGATGCAGGAATCCTGGCACGCGGCTCGGGTCGGCGCGGCGTCGAAAGGCGCGGATCAAGCCCGAGAAGATAGCTGAAACCGGGCAGAAAGCCCACCATCGCGACCGAGTACTCAGGGCCGGCATGCGCCTCGATGAGTTCGGCTGGCGTCATGCCGGCATGCGCCGCCACATCCTCGAGATCCATCCCGAAGCCCTGTCCGTAAGCCACCGAAACCTCCCAGAGCCGCCCGGAAGGCCTGGCGTCCGATTTGGTCGATGCAAGCCGCAGAACGGCAGCTTCGATTTCGCCGACGTCAGCCGTGAGCGGATCGAGGAAGACGGTGGTGGCACGGTAGGTCGGCACGGTCTCCACGACGCCCGCGAGGCGAAGCTCGTTCAGGGCGGCGTCGAACGCGTGCACGCGGGAAACCAGTCCGGCATCGATTCGGTCGCCGAACTCGACGGACAAGGCCGAGTCACCCAGATGACGGATCACCGGACCATTGATCTCGCAATCTTCCTGCATGCAGCGGATCCTCACTCGGGAGAGGCCATCCCGAGGCCCTCGACGACCTTGCGTGCCACCTCGAGCGCGGTCCGCTCTCGTGCCTCGACAGCGGATCCGCCGATGTGTGGGGTCAGGACGACGTTGGGACAGTCCAGGATCGGGCTGTCACGAGGCAAGGGCTCGCGGGTGAAGACGTCCAGCCCGGCCGCCGCGATTCGACCCTCGCGCAGGGCTGCGGCCAGTGCCGCCTCGTCGATCAGGACGCCGCGCGCGGTGTTGATCAGGATGGAGTCCGTGCGCATCTTCGAGAGCAGCGCCTCGTCCAGAACACGCGCGCGACCGGGCAGCCCGTGAAGCGAAACGACCTGCGCCGTTGCAAGCAGGCCCTCGAGATTCGAGGCGCGCAGAACCCCTTCGGCGGCGAGGTCTGCGTCGCTGGCATGCTCCGAGTGCACGGTCACGGCCATGCCCAGCCCCTTTGCAAGCGTCGCCAGCTTTCGTGCCACATGGCCGTAGCCGACGAGACCGAGGCGGCAACCGTGCATCTCTCGCGGATGGATGCCTTCGCGGACGGACCAGTCGCTGGCACGCACCGCATGATCGGCCGCAGGAATTCGCCGGGCACAGGCAAACATCAGCGCGAGCGCATGTTCGGCAACCGATTGGGCATTCGTTCCGGGTGTGCTGACCACCCTGATTCCGCGCCGTTTGGCTGCCGCCTTGTCGATCCTGTCCGTTCCCGTCCCGTGGCTTGCGATGATTGCCAGGTTTGGGGCCGCCTCGATGGCTTCGGCGGAGAACCCGCTGTTGCGGGTGATCACCGCCCTGGCGGTCGACAGGTGGGGCTTGAGGACCGTCAGTTCCGACGCAGGGGCCACGAAGACCGACAGGCCGGAATCTTGCAGCAGCTCCACTCCGCATCGGGCAATGGGTTGCACGATGACGCAGTCGGTCATTTCGGGATGTCCGGCGGAGACAGGCAGAACCGCATGAGCACCTTTGCACCAACGCTGAAATCGCTGATGTCCATGTGCTCGAGAGGATTGTGGCTGCCGTTCTCGTTGCGAAGAAGCAGCATTCCCGTGGGAACACTTAGACCAGCAAAGGTGGCGGCGTCATGTCCCGCTCCGCAGGGCATGTCGAGCACAGGCTGCCGTGCCTCGTCGGCGGCCTGTCTCAGCCCGGCAATCACGGCCGGGTGCATTCTTGCCGGGGTAGTGGAGGTGCGTGGACCGAAATCGAAGCTGACGTTTCGGTCCCTCTCGATAGTCGCTGCCATCGTCTTCAGCTCGATCGCGAACTCATCCAGCGAAGCGATGGCGTTGCTGCGAACGTCAAGCGAGAACCGCACGAGACCCGCAACCTTGGAGAAGGACGCTTCTTCGGGGTCCGTCGCAATCTCGCCGACAGTGACCGTGAGGTCCTTGGCCTGCGCCTCGAACCGGCGCCACAGCCGGTCAAGCTCCGCGACCAGTTCGGAAACGGCAAGCACCGCATCACGGCGCGCCTCGCGCGGCGTCGTTCCCGAATGCGCGTAGGCCCCTCGGCAGGCCGCGCGACGGAAACGCAGGCTTCCCCTGATATCTGTCACGATCCCGAGCGGCGTGTCCTTCAGCGCCAGTACCGGACCCTGTTCGATGTGCGGCTCCAGAAACACCGCCACGTCCTCGGGCGCCAAGTGGCCGCCGCCCAAGGCGACATCGTCAACGTGTCCGCCAGCCGTCGCGATTGCCTGCCGCAGGGTCACGCCGTCGCCCGCACGTACCACCGTGTCCAGCTCTTGCGCCGTCAGCCTGCCGAAAGCCGCGCGGCTTCCGATGTAGGAGGCTGGAAACCAGGCGCTTTCTTCGGCACGGATCGCCATCACGGTGATTGGCCATGGCGGCACCCGACCCGCGGCCACCAGCCCTGAAATCACCGACAGTCCCATCAGCACGCCCGCAGCTCCGTCGAAATTGCCACCCTTGGGCACGGAGTCGAGATGCGAACCGATGACGATCCCCGGCCCATTGGTCTGGCCCGGGAGGGTCATGTACTGGTTGCAGGCCGCGTCGGTTTCGGTCCCAAGCCCCAGCGCCTCGGCTTCCCTGCGGACAATGGCGTGAGCGATCTCCTCACCCGGTCCGTAGGACATGCGGGTGATCCCGCGCGTGTCCGACGTCTGATGGCGCAATTCGGCGAACAGCCGCTCGGCCAGCGCAATGTCCGGCGGAATGTCCGTGCGTTCGAAGGCCAGGGCAGGATCGTTCATCGCCGGCTTAGCCGAGCTATGATGCTGGCCCGAACCTGTTCGAGGTGCAGTGCCATTGCCCCGGCAGTCTTCTCGCCATCGCCAAGGCGAAGCGCGGCGATGATGTCCAGATGTTCCCGGCAGGTCACGACCGCACGTTCCGGGAGGGTCTTCAGGTCGAAGATCTGAGTCTTTCGGCGCAGGTTGCGCACGATTGCCGACAGTTGCGCGTTGCCGGCAGAATCCGAGATCAGGTTGTGCAGCGTGTCGTCGATCCAGCGAGTCTGGGACCGGTCCATGCCGCACCCGGTTGCATCCGCCATGTCGATTGCGCTGTGCAGCGAACGCTCCAGTTCATCGAGCGCCGCGTGGTCGACCTTGCCCGCCGCCATGCGCGAGACCGCCGGCTCCAGCAGGGCGCGGACCTCCAGCGCGTCCAGGAACTCGTCGATGTGCATCTGCTTGATCTGCACGCCCATCCGGCCTTGACGGACCAGCAGCCCCTCGGCCTCCAGCATCAACAAGGCGTCCCGCACAGGGGTGCGGGACATTCCAAGCGTGTCTGCCAGCTGACGCTCGTTCAGCTGCTCGCCGGGCCGTGTCTTGCCCGACAGTATCAAGTCAAGGATCTGCTGATACGCCCTCGGCGCAAGCCTCTGGTCTTGAACGTTCAAGTCGGTGGACCTTCTGCCTGTCCAGTCCGGAAAGGACTTATCTGGTGGAAAGCTCAAGTCTCAAGCCCCTTTATGGCAGGACGGATCCGTTCAAGAAGAGTTCCTTTCTCGGCGCCACGGCAACCCGCCGGAACATGGCACAGGGTCGGAACAGGTTTGCCGCGCCCTTCACGCGCGCTGGTATTCGCATGGTTGACGGATGGTATACCATCCCATAGGCTTTTTTGGAAGTCACGGGCGGCGAACAGGGGGGAACGGACGCAGGACATGTCGACTGAACCGTGCGCAGCCACTCCGTTCCCGCGGGAGGAGCATCTGTCAAGGCAGGCGCGCCTGAGATCCGAACTTGGGCGCCGGGGCCTGGATGCCATGCTCGTGTTCGCCCAGGAAAGCCACTTCTGGCTGACCGGCTACGACACCGGGGGCTACGTCTTCTTCCAATGCGCGGTGATAACAGCGGATGACCGCCCGATCGTCCTGTTGACCCGCCGCCCTGACCTGGTTCAGGCGCGTCGAACCAGCACAATCGAGGACATTCGAATCTGGTGGGATGCCGACGACGCCAATCCGGCAATGGACCTGAAGTCCATCCTGGAGGAGCTGCACCTGAAGGGCGGGCGCATCGGAGTCGAGTTGAACACCCACGGCCTGACCGGCTGGAACCTCTGGCGGGTGCAGCATGCCTTAGATGGCTGGTGCACGTTGGTCGATGACGACCACGTGATCCGCCGGCTCCGGCTGATCAAGTCGCCGGGGGAAATCGCCTATACCCGCAAGGCGGCGGAAATCCTCGACCGGTCGTTGGACGCGGTGATCGCGGCCTCTCGCCCGGGCATCCTGGACAGTGAAGTCAAGGCGGCCTACCTGACCTCGATCCTGCAGGATGGCGCGGACATGCCGCCCAATCCGCCGCTGTTCAACTCGGGGCCGCGCGCCGTGTACGGGCGCGGCGTGTCAGAGCCTCGACGGATCGAGTCGCAGGACCAGATCCTCGTCGAATACCCGGTCGCCTATCGCCGTTACAACGTGAAGACGGAATGGACCATCCTGTTCGGCGACGTGCCGGCGGAGCATCGCATGATGTACGATGTCGCCCGCGAGACGCTGCACCGGATGACGGAAATCGCGCGCCCCGGAACGACCCTGGGCGAGATATTCGACGTTCATGCCCGAGGGCTCGACGACGGCGGCTACAAGAGGCACCGTTACGGGGCGACAGGCTATTCGGTCGGTTGCACGTTCTCTCCAACCAGCATGGACGTGCCGCCCATGATCTACTCGGGAAACGCAACTGTTTGCGAACCAGGGATGACGCTGTTCTACCATGTCATGATTGGAGACAGCGACACGGGCTACGGGATGGGCGTCGGCCATACGCTCCTGGTGACCGAAGGGGCGCCGGACGTGCTGACCGGACTGCCTGACGACCTGACAGTGGTACACTGACGCGACGACAACCGAACCGTCCGGTCCCAAGCCGGACAGCAACAAGGAGAACTGGAAATGTCATTCTACCATATCCCACGTCGAAGCGCGCTTCTGGCCATGGCTCTGGCGCTGGCTGTGCCAAGCCTGGGCGCAGCTCAAGACGATCCGAGAACGGGGGGCACGCTCAAGATCAGCCATTCCACACGGATCGCGACGCTGAACGTGCTTTCGCTTTCGGGGCCAGCCGAATACCCGGTGATCGACATGGCCTATTCCGGCCTGACGCGGATCGGACCCGACAGCCAGCCGATGCCCGACCTGGCCGAGAGCTGGGAGGGCAGTGCCGATGCCACCGAGTTCGTCTTCCACCTTCGCGAGGGCGTGACCTTTCATGACGGTACGCCAGCGACGGCCTCGGACGTGGTCGCCACCTACGAGGCGATCCTGAATCCCGACATCCCGGCCTCGGCCGCATCGGTGCTGAACATGATCGACACCGTCGAGGCGGTCGACGACCTGACCGTGAAATTCAGCCTGAAGACGCCGTTTGCCGACTTCCCGACATCAACCGCGCACGCCAACGCGCGAATCATGTCGGAGGAGGCGCTGGCCGGCGATCATGCGCTGCTCGACACAGTCGTGAACGGCACCGGGCCCTTCAAGATGGAGAGCTATGACAGCGCACGGATTACCCGGCTGGTGCGAAACGATGACTACTTCATCGAGGGCAAGCCCTACCTCGACGCCGTCGAGATGCACCTGTTCCCGGATCTGGCGGCGGAAACCACGAACTTCCTGTCCGGCGACATCGACGTGATGCTGCTGGTCCAGCAAGCCGACTACGAACGCATTTCAAGCGCACCTGGAGTGAATGCGCTGCGGGTGCCCTCGGGTCGCTACGTGAACGTGGTGATGCGTTTCGACCAGGCGCCTTTCGACGATCTCCGCGTGCGCGAGGCGCTGGCCTACGCAATTGACCGCCAGCTCCTCGTCGACCTCGTGCTCGAGGGGCTCGGCCGGCCGGCGCATGACAACATCCTGTCACCGGAGTTCAAGTTCCGCATCGACACGCCGGAGAAGAGCTACGATCCGGCAAGGGCGAAGGCGCTTCTGGCCGAGGCCGGCCATCCCGATGGCCTCCAGCTCGATCTCGTAGCCTCGAACCGTCCGGCGATCCGGGCGCAGGTGGCGATCGCGATCAAGCAGATGGCATTGCCGGCAGGCTTCGACATCAATGTCGAGACCATGCCGCACGACACGTACCTCGCCAACGTCTGGCGCAAGGGTGGCTTCTACATGGCCTACTGGGGGATGCAGCCGACCGAAGACGCGACCTTCAACCTGCTCCTGACCTCGAATGCCTCCTACGAGGACACTGGCTGGATGAACGCGGAGTTCGACGCCCTGGTTCAGGCGGGCCGTTCGACCACGATCGAGTCGGAGCGGGCGGATGCCTACACGAAGGCCCAGGAACTGATGCTCGCCGAGCTGCCCTACATCATCGCGTTCTACGAGGACGTCCTGACGGCCAGCAAGGAGCATGTGCAGGGCTACACGCTGAACCCGATCAACCGGTACTTCTACCTGGAAAGCGTCTGGCTAGACGAGTGACCACGTGACACTAGGTTATCTTGTCCGGCGTCTTCTGGCGGTCATCCTGGTCCTGTTCGTCGTGACTTTCGCGGTCTTCGCGATCACGATGATTCTGCCGGGAAACGCGGCCGTGATGATCCTGGGCGAGTACGGAACGGAAGAGGCCGTGGCTGCGATGGAGCGCAGGCTCGGCCTCGACCGGCCCTGGTACATTCAGTATCTCGACTGGATCGGGGGCATCTTGCGCGGCGACCTGGGCCAGTCGCTACGCCTGTCATTGCCGGTGGCCGACGTGGTTGGCGACGCGTTCTGGAATTCCGCCTCGCTGGCCGTGACGGCTCTGGTATCGGTCACGGTCATCGCCATTCCGCTGGGCGTCCTGGCGGCCATCAAGCGCGGCACCGTGGCCGATCTCATCATCGGCATCTTTTCCTACATCGGCGCGTCAATGCCCGAATTCGTGACCGCAACGCTGCTGCTGATCTTCCTTGCGGGACCGGCACTGGGGCTCTTCCCGGCAGGCGGGTTCGTCTCCCCGGGCGAAAGCCTGGGAGGCTTCTCATCGCATGTGGTCCTGCCCGCGGCCACGCTCGGCCTGATTCTGACAGCGCATATCTCGCGCCAGGTGCGGTCGGAGATGTCCGAGGTCCTGTCCAGCGACTACATCCGCGCGGCGCGGCTGAAAGGGTTGCGCGAACGCCGCGTCATCCGCCGCCATGCCCTGCCAAACTCGCTGGCCCCGGCCGTGGCGGTGATCTCGCTCGACATCGGGTATCTTCTGGGCGGAATCATCGTTGTTGAGGAGATCTTTGCCTGGCCCGGGCTCGGGCGCCTTCTGATCTACGCGTTGGAGAACCGTGACCTTCCGGTCATTCAGGCAATCACCTTGGTTCTCGCGACGGTCTACGCGCTGTCGAACCTTCTGTCAGACATCGTGATCGCCATCCTCGACCCGCGGGTGCGCTATGCCTAACGCGTTCCGGACGGCCGCTGGCATGACCGGGCTCGGCCTGCTGCTGCTTGTCATGGGGGCGGCAACTCTCGGGCCGTTTCTGGCACCCTACGATCCGCAGGCCTTCCATCCCGCCGCACGCCTGCAGGGACCGTCGGCAGCGCATTGGCTGGGCACCGATCAGTTCGGTCGCGATCTGCTGTCCCGGCTGCTTAACGGCGCGCCTTCGACAGTCTTCTTTGGCCTTGGCGCCACGCTGCTGGGGGTGGGCGCGGGCAGCATGATCGGGGTGATTGCGGGCACCGCGGGCGGATGGATCGACAGCGTCATCATGCGCATCCTGGACGGGTTGCTGGCAGTCCCGGAACTGCTCTTCACGCTGCTCATCGTCACCTTTCTCGGCGGCGGCATGGGACAGGCGATGTTGGCGGTCGCCATCGCCTTCACCCCGGGGATGGCGCGGATCGCGCGCAGTTCGGTTCTGTCTATCCGGACCCGCGAGTATGTGCTCGCCGCCGTCGCGCGGGGCGAGCGCTCGCACTACATCGTCCTGCGCGAGGTCCTGCCCAATGCGGTCGGGCCGATCATCGTCGAGGCGACCATCCGCGTGGCCTTCGCCATCATGATCGGCGCCACGCTGGGCTTTCTCGGGCTGGGTGCCCAGCCGCCTTCGACGGAGTGGGGCCTGATGGTCGCCGAAGCGCGGCAGTTCATGTTCCGGAATGCCTGGACCGTGGCCGTGCCCGGCGTCGCGATTGCCATGGCAGCCATGGGGTTCAACCTCTTCGGCGATGCGCTGCGCGACAGCCTGGACCCAAGGCGGAGCCGCTGACGTGGCGGGCGGCAACGCGCAGCGCGCCGGCAAGGACACGCCCGTCCTGGAAGTTTCCAGGTATTCGCTCAGCTATGCGACGCCGTCCGGCCCGATCCACGCCCTGAAGAACATCGACCTTCGCGTGGCACACGGGCAGACGCATGGCCTGGTGGGAGAGTCCGGATCCGGAAAGTCCTCCCTGGCCTGGGCGATCTTGCGGTATCTTCCGGAAAACGCGGTCGAGAACGACGGGAGGCTGCTTCTGTCCGGGGAGAGCCTTCGCGACCGGACGCTTCCGCAAATCCTGGAAATCAGGGGGCGGCGGATCAGCATGGTCTTCCAGGACCCGTCCACCTCGCTCAACCCCGCGATGCGCCTGGGGGAGCAGCTCTCGGAAGTCCTGATCCGCCATCGGGGCCTGACGTTGCAGGAAGCCCTGGAGGAAAGCGAGGCCGCGCTGGCCCGCACCGGAATTGCGAAGCCCAGGGACATGCTGCGCCGTTACCCGCACGAGGCGTCGGGCGGCGAAAAGCAAAGGGTGGTGATTGCCACCGCCTTTGCCTGCAACCCGGAACTGATCGTCTTCGACGAACCGACCACGGCTCTCGACATCATCACGGCGCAGCAGATCCTGGAACTGTTCAACCAACTGCAGGACGAGACGTCGATTTCGGCGCTCTACATCTCGCATGACCTGGGACTCGTGTCCCGGGTGGCCGACGTCGTGTCGGTCATCAACTCTGGCGAGATCGTCGAGAGCGGACCGTGTGCCGAGGTCTTCCGAACCCCCCGCAACGACTACACGAAGGCGCTGCTTGGCGCTGTCCCCAATCCGAAGCAGTGGCTGGGCGTCACGGAACCGCCGTCCGAGGCGCCCGCGCTGATGTCTGCAAAGGGCGTCACCGTCGAATACGGCCGCCAGTCGCTTCTCGGGCAGCTGCTGGCCCCAAAGCCCACCCATCTTGGCGCGCAGGAGGTCAGCATCGAGGTCCGGAAGGGGGAGCTCGTCGGATTGGTCGGAGAATCCGGCTCCGGCAAGTCCACCATGGGCAAGGTCCTGTCAGGCTTGCAGGACTTCGACGGCATCGTCCGCTTCGGCGACCGAGACTTTGCAAGACTGGCCGAGATCGACCGCGCGTACCGCCGCGCCGTACAGATCGTCTTTCAGCACCCCGATGCGTCGCTCAATCCGCGGCAGCGCGTGCGGGAAATCCTCTCGCGCCCGCTGAAACTCTACGACATCGTGCCGCGGGAACAGCGTGCGGAGCGCATCGCGAAGCTCCTGGAGCAAGTGCGCCTGCCGCAAGAGTTCGCAGACCGGCTGCCGCACCAGCTGTCAGGCGGAGAGAAGCAGCGAGTCGCGATCGCCCGGGCATTCGCTGCGGAGCCCGAACTCGTGATCTGCGACGAGATCACCGCCTCCCTGGACGTGTCGGTGCAGGCCTCCGTCGCCGAACTCCTGGTGAGCCTGCAGCGGCAAACCGGCACTGCGTGCCTGTTCATCACCCATGACCTGAACCTCGTCCGCCAGCTTGCGCACCGGATTTGCGTCATGCAGCACGGCAAGCTGATGGACGCGTTCCACCGAGACGACGCCGAAGGGCCGGACCGGAACCCCTATACCCGCGCCTTGCTGAAGGCGGTTCCGCCGCCCGCCAGCCAGGCCGCCTGAGACGGAGACCGCAAGATGACGGACGCTCTTTCGCTTGCACAAGCCATAGACGAGCAGGCCTGTCTCGGCACGCTTTCCGAAATGGTCCGGCACAAAAGCCACTCCGGCACCGAAGGCGAGCGCGCCCTGGCCGAGCGCATGGTCGAGATCATGTCCGAGATGGGGCTCGAAGCCCATTTGCAACCCGTCGAGGACGACCGTGTCAATGCCATCGGCGTCTGGCGAGGGACGGGTGGCGGCAAGAGCCTCCTGTTCAATGGCCATCTCGACACCAACCCGGTAAGCGAGGGCTGGACGGTCGATCCTTGGGGCGGGCTCGTCGACGACAAGTTCATCTACGGGATAGGCGTGTCGAACATGAAGGCGGGCGACGCCGCATCGCTCTGCGCGGTGCGTACGCTGATGGAGGGCGGCAAACGGCTGAAAGGCGACGTCATCCTCACCTACGTCGTTGGCGAATTGCAGGGCGGGGTCGGCACCTACGCGGCCGTGAAGGCGGGCACGTGCGCGGACTACTTCATCAATTCCGAACCCACGGACTTGCAGGCGCTGACCATGCATGCCGAAGCGTTCATGTTCACGATCGAGCTGACCGGCATCACCCGCCACATGTCCAAGCGCGAAGAGGCGGTCGACGCGATCCGCGCCGCCTGCGACCTGGTTCCGCGCCTGACCGAACTGACGTTCTCCGACGCGCCGAGCGACGAGCACCGCGGCATCAACCGGGTGCATGTGGGAACCATCCGCGGCGCGCTGGGCCAGGGCTTCGAGGAATGGCGCCCGCCGCAGGTGGCGGATTTCGTGCGGATGACCGGATCGGGGCGGATCGGGCCCGGACAGACGCAGGAGAACGCGCTCAGGGACTTCCGCGCGGTTCTGGACGCGCTGGAAAGGGACTGGCCGGGGCTGAAAGCGGAGATCCGGATCGAATCTCCCAGCGGAAACGCCCATATGCCGGCGTTCGAAGTGGCACGGGACGCACGGATCGTGACGGCGCTGAACATCGCCTACGAAGCGATCCGGGGAGAGCCGCAGCCCACGGGAGCGATCACGCCGCCGGGATACTACGGGACGGACGCCGGACACCTCTTTGCGCATGGAGGCATGGAAGGCGTGGTCTGCGGACCGGGCGGCCGCTACAACACCATGCCGGATGAACGGGTGGACATCCCCGACTACCTCGACATGGTGCGCATCTACCTGATCACGATGTGTGACATCTGCGAGCTGCAATGACCGGCGGGGCCTTTCAGGAAATCGAGGCGACGACCGCAGGCCGCCGCGCCGTGTCGCTGCGCTTTCCGCCGCGAGAGCATGCCGCCCGACTGGCGGCGACGCGTGCGGAACTGAACTGCAGGGGGATCGATGCGCTGCTCGTCTTCTCGCAGGAGAGCCACTACTACCTTGCCGGCTACGACTCGTCCGGCTACGTCTTCTTCCAGGCTGGCGTGATCACCGCCGACGAGCGGCCCACCATCCTGCTGACCCGGCGCCCGGATTTGCGACAGGCCGAAACCGCGTCGCTCTACGACGACATTCGCATCTGGTTCAATGCCGAGGAGGTCAATCCGGCGGAGGACTTGCGGGCGATCCTGCAAGAGCTTGGCCTGCGCGGCGCGCGCGTCGGCGTCGAGCTTGCGACCTACGGGCTGACGGCCGCCAATGCCAGGCTGGTCGAGGCCGCGCTGGACGGATTCTGCAGCCTGGAGGATGCGTCGGACATCGTGCGCCGCCAACGGCTGGTCAAGTCCGAGGCCGAGCTTGCCATGATGCGCGAGGCCGGACGGCTGGCCGACGCGGCGGTTCTCGCAACGGTCGACGCCGCCGGACCAGGCGCCACCGAAAGCGAGCTGAGCGCGGCGGCGCTCACCGCGATGCTGCGAGGAGGCGAGGTTCCCGCCGGCGGCCCGCTGGTCAACACGGGTCCGCGCGCGCTCTTCGGGCGCGGCATCAGCGGGCCGCGACGGATCGATGAAAGGGATCAGGTATTGATCGAACTGGCCGCATCCTGCTGCCGCTATCACGTCTGCGTCGAATCCACCGTGGCGGTGGGCAGACCCGACCCGCGGCAATCCGGAATGATGGCCGTGGCGGCGGATGCGCTCGATCGGATCAGGGACTCTGCCCGTCCCGGTGCGGCGCTTGGCACGCTGGACGACATTCACCGCGACGTGCTGGACGAGGCCGGATTCGCCACGGAACGCTTTGCTGCGTGCGGCTACGCGCTCGGCTGCACGTTCAGGCCCACCTGGATGGACGTGCCGCCGATGATCTACAGCGGAAACCCGTTGGTCATGGAACCCGGCATGGTGTTCTTCGTGCACATCATGATTCCGGATACGCGGACAGGCGTGATGGCGGGAATCGGCCAGACCTTCGCGATCCGCGAAGCCGGCCCGGTTGAGCTGTTCAGCAGCCTGCCCACCGAACTGTTCCTGCGTTGAGGGCGAATTGGAGACGAACCGCGATGCCACTGCTTGATTCCGACGCCAAGGGAGTCTTCGTCATTTCGGTGACGCCCTTCGCCGATGACGGCGCGATTGACTTCGAAAGCCTTGATCGCGCCGTCGACTTCTACTTCGACAAGGGCGCGGACGGGATCACCATCCTGGGGATGATGGGCGAAGCGCCCAAGCTCACGCTGGCCGAATCCCACGAGGTTGCGGCACGCGCGATTGCCCGCGCCGGGGACAGGCCCGTGATCGTGGGGTGCTCGGCGCCTGGGCTGGCGGCCATCGGCGAGCTTGGAAAGGCCTCGATGGATCTGGGCGCCGCAGGGATCATGGTTGCGCCGCCTGGAACGCTCAAGACGGACGGCCAGACTGTCGGGTACTATCACGACGTCGCGCAGGTCCTGGGCGACGGGGTGCCGATCGTCCTGCAGGACTTCCCCCTGGCCACCAACGTCCATTTCGCGCCGGAGGTCATCGGCCGGATCGTTGCGGACGTCCCCGAATTGGTGATGCTCAAGCACGAAGACTGGCCGGGCCTGGAAAAGATCACCGCAATCCGGGAAGCGGAAGGCCGCGGGCAGCGCCGGATTTCCGTCTTGTGCGGCAATGGCGGCATCTTCCTGCCTGAGGAACTGGCGCGCGGCGCCGATGGCGCGATGACCGGCTTCGGCTATCCCGAGATGATGGTGGCGGTGACAGCGCTCGTCGCACAGGGCGCCTTGGCCCGGGCCCAGGACCTGTTTGACGCATATCTGCCGCTGGTTCGGTACGAACAGCAGCCCGGGGTCGGGCTTGCCGTGCGGAAGTACGTGCTCGCCAGGCGGGGCGTGATTGCGGCGCCGACGATCCGCCGCCCGGGCCGGGGTCTTTCCCCGGAGGCAAGAGAGGAAGTCGATCGACTTCTCTCGCGACAGGCGCGGCGGCTCGATGCCATCGGGTAGCGCCGGGCGCGACGCCGCGGCCGGAACGGGACCGGCACCTGGTGCGCACTCTCAAGGATCTCGCGCGGTCTGGCCATGGCCGCTGCAACCTTGCGACACTCCGGCCTGACCGGGTGCATCGGCTCGTCCCGTGATCGGGGCCGCGCCGTGGACGCGGCCCCGGATCGTTCACTTCTTCACGTTTGTCCAGATCTGGTCGTAGACGGCCTGGGTGGCTTCGTCGCAGACCTCGATGAACACGGCCGGCCCGGCAGTGGCTGGAGGGTTGGATTCCGGCAGGCTCGCGAGTTCGGGATCGAGATATTCGCCCACGCCCGAAAGTCCTGAGCCGTAGCGGGCATAGTTCGACACCGCCGCGATGTTCTCGGGCATCAGCAGGAAGTCCATGAAGGCGATCGCGCTGTCCCGGTTCGGCGCGTCCTGCAAGAGAACGACGTTGTCCATCCAGGCCACGTAGCCCTGGGTCGGGAACGCGTATTTCAGGCTTGCTCTCTCGGCCCGGGCCTTGGCGCCGAAGCCGTCGTAGATCTGGCCCACGGCTGCGTCGCCCGAAACCAGGACCTCCTTTGCGGTGTCCGAATTGAACGACGCCCAGTGGGTCTTGGCGTTCTGGAGCATGACGTTCAACGCCTTCAGCTGGTCGCGGTCGGAGCTGCATTGCGGGATGCCCAGGTGCAGGGCCGCCATGGCCAGGACCTCGCCTTGGCTGTCAAGCATGTTGATCTTGCCCGAAAGCTCCGCTGGCGGGTCGAACAGGATGCCGGTGGTGTCGATGTTGCCGTCATAGACCGCCGTGTCCACCATGAAACTGGTCGAGCCCCACTGGTACGGAATGGAGTGCCTCCACCCCGGATCGAAGCTGGGATCGGCCCATTCCGGCGCGATGTTGCCCTTGTTCTTCAGCTCGCCATCGCCGACCTCGTCCAGCATCCCTTCGCCGATCATGATCGAGACCATGTAGTCGCCCGGAACCGCCACGTCGTAGGTTCCCATGCCGCCTGCCTTCAGCGAGGCCAGCATCGCCTCGTTGGAATCGTAGGTGTCCATGGTCACCTCGATGCCCGTCTCGGCCGTGAACTTGTCCAGGAGCTCCTGCGGGATGTACTCGAACCAGTGGTAGATGACGAGCTTTCCCTCGGCGCTGACCGAAGTCGCGCCAAGTGCGAGCGCAACTGCAGTTGCGGCTGTCCTTGCGAAGATATGCATGTCTTTCTCCTTATGTTGAGTTGTCTTTCCTGCTTACGATGTAGCTGATGGTGACCATGGCAATGGACACGATCAGCAGCATCGTCGAGATCGCCATGATGTTCGGCCTGATCCCTTGTTTCACCGACCCGAAAATCGCCGTGGGCAGCGTCTCGACGCCTGCGCCCTTGACGAAATTGGTGATGATGAAATCGTCGAGGCTAACGATGAACGCCAGGAGAAAGCCGGCGATGATGCCGGGCATCATCATTGGCAGCAGGACTCGCCGGAAGGCCTGGGCCTTGGTCGCGTACAGGTCCTGTGCGGCCTGTTCAAAGGTGTCCTCTATCCCCTGCATCCGCGCCTGGATCGGAAGATAGGCAAAGGGGATGCAGAAGGCGATGTGGGCCGCCAGGATGGTCAGGTATCCGCGCGTGAACCCGATGAAGTTGAAGAAGATCAGCGTGGCAACCGCCGTCACGATCTCCGGCACCATCAGCGGCAGCGAAATCAGTCCGAGCGATGCCGTGCGCAGGCGAAACCGGCCGCCGCGCACGATTCCCGTTGCCGCGGACGTGGCAATGGCAGTTGACATTGTGGCGGCGATCAGGGCGATCGAGAAGGAATTGATGGCCGCCTGCTTGAACTTGCCTGACTCGGGGCCCCAGAACACGTCCGCGTACCATTGCAGCGAGAGCCCTTCCCAGACCGTGATCGAGCGCGAAGCGTTGAACGAGTAGATCGTCACGATGATCAACGGGGAATAGAGCACGACAAGGCAGAGCAGGGTCATGGCCCTGAACCCGGAATAGGTTCGGACATCGCCGCGGGCACTCACGGAGTCGCCTCGCGTTCGGCCCTTGACTGCTGGCGGGCAAGGAAGACGAGGATGACGAGGACCAGCGTCAGGAGGATCATCGAGGCGGCGGCTCCGAACGGCCAGTTGCCTGCATTGCCCTTGAACTGTTCCTCGATCAGCGAGCCGATCATGAAGTTCTTCGCCCCGCCCAGCAGGTCGGGCGCCAGGAACGCGCCGAGCGAGGGCACGAAGACAAGGATGCAGCCCGCGACGATGCCCGGTCGCACGCTGGGGATCACGATCCGTCGCAAGGTCGTCCACTTGTCCGCGTAAAGGTCGGCCGCGGCTTCGCTCAGGGCGAAGTTGTACCGCTCGACGCTGGCGTAGATCGGCAGGACCATGAAGGGCAGGTAGCTGTAGAAGAGGCCGATCTGGACGGCGGCGTTGGTGTTGATGATGCGGATCGGGTCGTCGATGATCCCGGTCCAGAGCAGAAAGTCGTTCAGCGGGCCCTGATCGCGAAGAAGAAACTTCATCGAGACCGTGCGAATCAACAGGTTCACCCAGTAGGGGATCGTGATCAGGAACACCCAGACAGTTCGCGTATGGGCGGGCCGAGTGGCGATGAAGTATGCCGTCGGGAAGCCGATCAGCAAGGCAAGGAAGGTGGCAAGCCCCGCCTGCCAGATCGAGCGCCAGAAGATCAGGATGTAGGTCCACTCGATCCTTGCAGGCTCGTCGCCAAAGAGCCCGCGATCGAAGAAGAACTGGTCGTAGGCCGAAAGCGTGAACTCCCAGATCACGCCGCCGCGGAACTCCTTTGTCAGGAAGGAATAGACCAGCATCATTGCAACAGGCGCCAGGACGAAGACGCCGAGAACCGCCCAGGAGGGCAGCAGGAGCCAGTTGCGCGCGCTGGCGTACGTTTCGCTCCGGACCGAACCGCCGGTTGCAGCAGCGCCGGCCATCAGTCTTCCAGCATCCTGGCTGCGCCGGCTTCGACGGCGACCGCAACTTCAGAGCCAGGGTCGAATATCGTGGCGACGCCGGCAGCGGAATTCTGGGTACGCACGGTCAGCTCGATACCCCCTTGCAGCCGGACGACGGTCTGCACGTCGGTGCCGACGAAGATGTTCTCCTTGACGGTACCCTGCCAAGGGTCGCCTCTTGCCGCAGCGAGCGTCATTCGCTCGGGGCGGATGGAGATGTGGACGTCCGCCCCAGGCCGGGCGTTGCCGATGGCGTCGCAATCCAGGGTCAGGCCGTTGGCAAGGCGGCACGTCGCGGCAGAGGAACCGACCTCCTCCAGGCGGGCATCGAGGAGGTTGGTCTCGCCGATGAAGTCGGCGACAAATCGGTTCACGGGTCGTTCGTAGATGTCGCGCGCCTCCCCAAGCTGCTGGAGGCGTCCCGCCGACATGACCGCGATGCGGTCCGACATGGTCAGGGCTTCCTCCTGGTCATGGGTCACGAACGTGAAGGTGATCCCGGTCTCGCGCTGGATCGACTTCAATTCGGACCTCATGGCCTGCCGCAGCTTCAGGTCCAGCGCGGAAAGCGGTTCGTCAAGCAACAGGACTTTCGGTTCGGGCGCCAGGGCGCGGGCAAGGGCGACGCGTTGCTGCTGGCCGCCAGAGAGCTGCGACGGCTTCCGTGCCGAGAATTGAGCCAGTTGCACCAGCTCCAGCATTTCGCCCGCCTTCCTGCGGGCGGCTTCCTTCGAACTGCCTCTCATTTCCAGCCCGAACATGACGTTTTCCTCGATCGTCATGTGCGGGAACAAGGCATAGTTCTGGAACACGGTGTTTACGGGCCTCTGATGCGGCGGGAGGTTCTCGATTTCGTCGCCAAACAGGAAAATCTCGCCCTCCGTCACCTCTTCGAACCCCGCGATCATCCTCAGCAAGGTGGTCTTGCCGCAACCCGACGGGCCAAGCAGCGTAAAGAACTCGTTGTCCCGAATCGAGAGCGTGATGGACTGAAGCGCGGTGAAACTCCCGTAACGCTTCACGGCATTGCGCACGTCGATTGCGTTCCGCGATTCCGGCATTCCTCGTCCTTTTTTCCAACAACGCTCGAAGTCTGCCGATTCCGGCAAATCCTAGCAATGACCAATTCAACTTTGCAGTCCCCCGAAAGGGTCAGGGCAACGAGCCGTTTCCTCTCGTCAATTTCGTGAGAATCCGATCCATCATCGCGTGGCAGGCGGCCATCTGGCCGACGGTCACGAACTCGTCAGGCTTGTGTCCCTGCCCTTCCATCGAACCGGGGCCGCAAACCACGGTCGGGATGCCCGAGCCGTCGAAGAACCCTGCTTCGGTGCCGAAGGCGACCTTGGTCTTCGCGTTCGTGGCTGCCAGGGAACAGGCCAGCTTCGTGACCCTTGCGGTTGGAGCCGTTTGCAGGCCCGGATAGGCGACGGTCCGTTCGAGGTCGATCCTGCTTCCCGCCATTGCCTCGATCTTGCCGAGGATGACTTCCGGGTCGTCATCGGCAAGATGCCGGACCTCGAACAGCATCTCCGCCCTTTCGGGGATGACGTTCAGCGCCGTGCCGCCGGCCAGCTTCCCGACGTGCAAGGTGGTATGGGGAATGTCATAGTCGGAATCGCGCGCACCGTTTTCGGCGTACCAATCCTGCAGCCCGCGCAGCCGGCCCATGAAATCGGCGGCGACATGGAGCGCGTTCTCAAGCTTCGGAGCGAGGGATGAGTGCCCGGCTTCGCCATGGGCGACGGCCTTCAACCCGACCTTGCCCTTGTGGCCGATGGCCACCGCCATTTCGGTGGGTTCGCCTACAATTGCCGCCCGCGGCATGCCCAGGAATTCGGGAAGAGCCCCGATCATGCGTGCGATCCCAAGGCAGCCGACTTCCTCGTCATAGGAGACCGACAGCTTTAGGGGTTCCTTCAGGTCGACCTTGCTGACGCGGTCCGCCAACGCCAGGATGGCGGCAAGAAAGGCCTTCATGTCCGTCGTTCCGCGGCCATAGAGACGGCCGTTCTCGCGGGTCAGGCAGAAGGGATCGCGCGACCAGCGCTGGCCCTCCGTCGGCACGACATCGGTATGGGCGGACAGCAGGATGCCATCACCTGCAGGTCCGATGCGTGCGTACAGCCCCGCCTTTTGCCCGGTCGGGTCAGGCATGCGGTGCAGGGCAAATCCGCGGTCTCGCAAATGCGCTTCGACATACTTGATCAGCGCCAGGTTCGAGTTTGCGCTGACCGTGTTGAACGCGACCAGCCGATCCAGGATCGCCAGCGTCTCGGCGAGTTCGTCCGCGCGCATCTAGTCCTCGGCCAGCTGTGCAATCTCGCGCCGGAACGGCAGCGCATCACCGATGTCCTTGCCGTCCAGCTCCCTGGCATAGCGGTGACCGGCATATGTCGCCCACGCGATGGGTCCGGGCGCTTCGGCATCTCCTATGATCCTGACGGACTTGACGCCCGCATCGGGCCAGTCCGCCTCGCGCGCCTTCAGGGCGGCGTAGACTTCGTTCCGTTCAATCCGGGACGAGACCATGACCACCGCATCGCACCCAAGATCGCGGGTCTGGCCCGTGAAGACGCAATCCGAGATCACGTGTGACCCGGTTACCTGGACGACGCCCCGGTTCAACACTATTTCCACGCCCAATTCCGCGAGGCGGCGGTGAATCTCGTGTTGCTCCAAGGTGTTCCGGGTCCAGTCCGACAATGCCGCCGATGGCGTGACGATCGTGACCTCGCGGCCTTGACCCTGCAGGAGTTCGGCCAGGACGCCGCCCATGTAGTAGTGGTCGTCGTCGAAGATCACGACCCGTCCCTCAGGCAGTTTGCCGTCCATGAGGTCGTCAGGCGTGTAGATCGGCATGGTGTCCTCGGTTGGGAAGGGCACGACGTGCTGCCGCGCGACACCGTCCCGGCGCCAGCGGGACCCCGTCGCGACGCAGACGTGCTCGAATTCGAATTCAAGGATGCTGTCAGCATCCAGTTCGCTGTCGAAATAGACCTCGACATTGGACTTCTGGCCAATCTGGTACTCGCGATAGTCGGCGACGCGACCCCAGGCTGAAAGCCCGGGCAGCTGCCGTTCCCTGGCCACGCGCCCGCCCAGCACGGTCGTCGCCTCTGCCAGGGCCACGTCGTAGCCGCGTTCGGCCAGGGCCCGCACAGCTTCCAGCCCGGCGGGCCCGGCGCCGACGACCAGGACGTTCGAGCTTGGACCCTTCGCATTCATGATCTCGGGATGCCAGCCCTTGCGCCATTCCTCCATGAACGTGGGGTTCTGGGTGCATCGGCTGATCGCCATTGTCATGTCGCCCGTGATGCAGACATTGCACCCGATGCACTCGCGAATGTCCTCGATCCGACCCTCGTCGATCTTGCGAGGAATGAAAGGATCGGCAATGGAGGGGCGCGCGCAACCGATGAAGTCGAGCGTACCCGACTTGACCATGCGCACCATGACATCGGGCGACGTGAAGCGTCCGACGCCGACGACGGGCCTCTCGGTCAACTCGTGAATGCCCCGGACCAGTTCTTCCTGCGCGGCCTCCTCCGTGAACCGGCTGGGGCCCGAACAGTCGTCCCAGGTGCCGTGGGCCAGGTCCCAGAGATCCGGCAGGTTCCGGTTCATGTCGATGAACTCGCGCACCTCGGCGTTGGACAGGCCAAGGTCACCGATGGATTCGTCCAGCGAAACGCGCAGCGTGATCCCCATGCTGTCCCCGACCGCATCGCGAATGTCGGCAACGACCTCGTTCACGAACCGCGAGCGGTTCTCCAGGCTGCCGCCGTATTCGTCGCTGCGGTGGTTGGTGGCCCGGCTGAGGAAATGCTGGAAGATTCCGAAACCGTGCGCACCGTAAAGGCAGATCAAGTCGAACCCCGCATGCCTCGACCTCCTGGCCGCGTTCACGAACCAGCGGCGCAGGTTCCTGATCTCGGACTTGTCCAGCGCGCGCGCCTGCAGCGGGTCGTTGGTAAAGGTCCGGACCGGCTGCGCCGAAACCGCGAGGGGAACTTCGCGGGTGTAGAAATTGGGTCCGTTCACGCCCGAGTAGGCCAGCTGGATGCCCGCCAGCGCACCGTGTTCCTTCATCTTGCCTGCCATCCTTGCCAGCATGGGCACGTCCTTGTCGTCCCAAAGGCGCAGCTCGATGAACGGCGTGATCTCGCTGGTATGGTGCATTTCGCATTGTTCGGTGAAGATCACGCCCCAGCCGCCCTCGGCCTTGATCCCGCGCATGGCGGCCGCGGCGGACGGGTCCCGGTACCCGCCGCCGTTGCAATGGGGGACCTGGTAGAACCTGTTGGGCGCGGTGACCGGGCCAATGGCCAAGGGTTCGAACAGGATGTCATGTCTGGGGTCGCGCATCGCTTGCCTCTGCTCGCGGATTTGAGGGCAAGTGTCGCGCGGAAAATCAGCGGTTGGCAAGTGCCGGATCACTCATCGCCCGGCACGCCGTAGGTGGGAGCATCCCGCGGATCGAGCGCCCGGGTGACATAGGCTTCGAGCTGAGGCTTGTATACATCCCATGCACGGGCGACAGTTTCGATTGGGCAATCCTCTGTCCAGTCGCAGCGAAGGTCAGCCACAGGCCAGGAGACCTGATCGCAGATCTGAAGACCAGCCGAATGCACCGGCCCCGCCTCCCCGCCTGCCTTCAATCCGGCACGCAAGGCCGCAACCAACCGGTCGCCGAGATGGCCCGAACCTATCTCGAACCCCTCGACGATGGCGGCCGGCACGCCGTCGTTGGCAAGGAGGTTCCCTGCGGACATGACGTCCTTTCCCGCTGCTTCGGTCCAGATGCCAAGGGACCTTGGCCCGGAGTGGATGGCAGTCTGTCCCGCCCGGTCGATTGCCAGCACCTGTCGGTACTCGATGAATTCAGCCTTGCGGCGGACGCTCGCGATGGCCTCGCCCGCGCTCATCCCGCCATCCATCAGGTCAAGCGCCAGGACACCTAGCCGCGGGTCCGTGACGTTCTGGCTGGCGACCGCGCCCACGCCCGCGCGCGTGTAGGAACACCGAGCGGCAACGGCAGGAGAGGATGACGAGATGGCCACGCCGAACATTCCGGTTTCCACGCAGCGGGCGACAAGGGAAAAGGTCATGGGCTCAGTCCGGAATGACGGCGGTAGCGTCGATCTCGACCAGCCATTCGGGTCGCGCAAGAGCCTGGACGACGAGCCCGGTCGAGACCGGATGAACGCCCTTGATGTGTTCGCCCATGGTCCGATAGACCGCCTCGCGATGGCGCACGTCGGTGATGTAGACGACAACCTTCACGAGGTGCTCCATGCCGCCGCCCGCTTCCTCGACAAGCTGGCGGATGTTCTGCATGACCTTGTGGGTCTGCTCGACGGGGTCGCGGCTCTCGATGCTCTTGGCGTCGTCCAGGTCCTGCGGGCATTGCCCGCGCATCCAAAGGGTCGTGCCGCCACGCGTCGCGACCGCCTGGCAAAGGTCGTTGTCAAGGTTCTGTTCCGGGTAGGTATCGCGCGTGTTGAATTTTCGAATGCGGGTATGGGTCATTCCCCTGATCCTGTCCTGTCCATCACATGAGTCGTCGTCTTGCCTTCACTGACCAGCCGCCGGTCCTCGTTGAGGACGACTTTCGCCGTTCCTTCGTAGTCGCCGTATTTCCGCTGGATGAAGATGTGGTCAGCGATGTGTTTCGCGTCATGCCAAACACCGTAGATGAAAGACGAGCCGCGGCGGGTCAGCCAAGGCAGGCCCAGGAAGTAGAGGCCGGGTTCCGGCGACACGCCCCGAACGTGCCTGGGCCTTCCGTCTTCTTCGAAGACGTCCAGTTTCAGCCAGCCGAAATCAGGCCTGTACCCCGTCGCCCATATGATTGTCGACACGTCGGCTTCAGCAAGGTTCAACCGAGCAACGGGATTGGTCACGCATTCCGGATCATCCAACAGGTCGCGCGCGGCAGGTTCTCCCGGAAGATCGAGCCCGTTCGCCGCGAGATAGGCATCGCACTGGTCAAGAAACGAAGAGTAGTACTCGTCCCCGGCCCGAATGTTCTGCGCAAGGTCCGCGGCAAAGTGCACGGAGCCATCCGAGAATCCCTCGGTTCGTCCAACCAGGGTCATTCCGTTGCGTGCCAGGTCGCGAAAGTCGATCGTGCGGCCGCCGTATGCGCCGCTCACCGAAATCGAGATGTGTTCCTTGCCCGGCGGGACGCGCTCGTCATCCCACATGCCAAGAACGCCCATCCACCAGACATAGTCCCTGTTTCGGTACCGCCGCGGCAGGCGGTCGTGGGGGCCGATTGACAGGAACACGTCTCGTCCGGCCCGCAACAACTCGTCCGCAATCTGCACGCCGGACGAGCCGGCGCCAACAACCAGAACGGCGCCCTTCGAGACTTGATCCGGCTTCTTGTAGTCCAGGGAGTGCATCTGGGCGACCGGCGTGTCTTCAGGAACGATTCTTGGGAACACCGGCTTCTGGAAGGGACCCGTCGCGGCGACAATCGCCCTTGCGTCGTAGGTGCCGTCAGATGTCTCGACGCGGAACCCCGATTGGCCATGAAGGCGTTCAACCAGCGTCACCTCGACACCGCACCGCACAGGCGCGCCTATCCGCTCCGCATAGTCGACGAAGTAGTCGGCAACCCTCTCCTTCGGAGCGAAGGCGTCCTGATCGATGTCCGAAAACTCCAGCGGCGGAAACCGGTCGTGCCAGGCGGGTCCGTTCGCGACCAGCGAATCCCATCGCCCCGTGCGCCAGCGCTCCGCAATCCTGTGCCGCTCGAACACAAGATGGAGAATGCCACACTTGGAGAGATGCTCGCTCATCGCGATGCCGGCCTGCCCGCCACCGATCACGGCAACGTCAACTCGTTGAATCGCCACCCGCCTGACCTCCAATGCGCATTTCAGCCCGAAAGCTCCTTTCCGAAATACCTGTAGATGCGATGCGCTTCCACCGAATTGCTCGGCTTTCGCCGTCCTGGGCGTCGAGGGATCTCGCAAAGCCGCCAGAGGCGTGGCCGCATTGAATCGCGGCACGCCGGGGCCGACATCCAGGCTGGCTCGAGTCCCCACTGTCAGGCGCGAAACGTCAGGGCGCTTCAGTCCGCTTCATCCATCGGGTGGTGGCCGGTCAATCGAGCACCCGCTCCCTGTCCGTTGACACCGGCACCTGCCGCGCCAATTTCGCATAGTCGCCGGTAGTGGCCTTCTGATGCAGCTGCTTCAATGCACCAACCGGGTCGTCGGAGTGGTGGTCGATTCGCAGCGTGAGGGGCGGCCGGTCCGAATGCAGCACGAGGAGGGCCGCTGACAGCAGGCCGCGGTAGTCTCCGCCAGCGTCACGGGCCGCAAGGAGAGATGACAGCAATCGATCTCCGAACGCGAGATCCGACCGGACGAACCCGTCCACCAATGCTGGCAACACGTCACTCCCCTTCAGCATGTTGCCGGAAGCAATGCCGCCAGCGAACTCGATGCTCCCCTTCACGTCCTTGTTTTCGGAACCCGTGAAGGCAGCGGTGCCGCCATTCATGTCGAGTGCAGAAAGCTGTCTGTGTTCGCGTCCCTGGTCTCTCGACGTCACGAGCCCAACCGCACCACCGGCATCCGAGCCGTCGCGCATGCAATGCAGAACGTCCTCGCCCCAAAATGTCGAGGGCGCCGCTCCCTGGCTGGCCGACATCCCCGCCGCAAGATCGCCGCGCAACACCCAGCCGCCGACGCAAAGACTGCCGGTCGCCGCGGCGCCACCAATTGCCCCTGTTTCAGGATCACGCGCGAGAATCGAAAAGGTCATGCCTCACCAAAGCAATTTTCCGGAAATTATCATGATAAATTGACATTTGCAATTTATCATGATAATTATCGCGACAGAATTCCAACAAGGAGAACTCAGATGAAGTACATGCCTTGGACCCGAAGGGGTCTGTTCCTCGCCGCCGCGGGAGCGGTTGCCCTCTTCTCCGGATTGTCGGAACGTGCCATGGCCCAAACCCCTCCGGGCGTATTGATCGTCGGCCAGGTTGCCGAGCCGAAATCGCTTGATCCGGCTGCTGTCACGGCAGTCAACGACTTCCGGATTCTCGTGAATGTCTACGAAGGCCTGACCCGTTACAAGTCGGGCACGCTCGAGGTCGAGCCGGCGTTGGCGACCGGCTGGGACATCAGCGAAGATGGCACCGAGTACACTTTCGCGCTGCGAGACGGAATAAGCTTCCACGATGGCACGCCTTTCAATGCCGAAGCGGTGAAATTCAATTTCGACCGAATGCTGGACGAGAATCATCCCTACCACGACACCGGCCCGTTCCCCTTGAGCTTCTTCTTTGGAGCCGTGGCGGCAACCGAAGTCGTCGATGACATGACCGTCAAGTTCACGCTGAACGCGCCATATGCACCTTTCCTGTCAAATCTGGCCTATCCCACCGGCCTGATTGTTTCGCCGGCCGCGGTTGAGGCACATCGCATGGATTATGGCCGCAATCCCGTTGGCACGGGGCCGTTCCAGTTTGTCGAATGGCGCTCGAACGAAGCGGTGGTGATCGAACGCAATGATGCCTATTGGGGAGAGGCAGCTGGCACGCAGGCCGTCGTTTTCCGCCCGATCACCGACTCCAACACCCGCGTGGCCGAGATGCTGGCTGGCGGCATCGACTTGATGGTCGAAGTGCCGCCCACGTCCTTGGGGCAGTTCTCGGGCGAGGGTTTCTCGATCGTTGAACAGGCCGGACCGCATGTCTGGTTCCTGATCCTGAACGCCAAGGAAGGCCCGTTTGCCGACAAGCGCGTGCGCCAGGCGGCCAACTACGCGATCAACAAGGAAGCGATCGTGAACGATGTTCTGGAAGGCACCGCGAGCGTGGCCGCGGGCCCGACCCCGCCCGCGTTTGCATGGGCCTACAACGAGGAACTCGAACCGTATCCCTACGATCCCGAGAAAGCCAGGGCGTTGATTGCCGAAGCGGGCGCCGACGGGGCGGAACTGACCTTCTACGTCACCGAGGGCGGTTCAGGCATGCTGGATCCTGTCCCGATGGGGACCGCGATTCAGGCCGACCTGCAAGCCGTGGGCTTCGAGGTCAAGATCGAGACCTACGAGTGGAACACGTTCCTGGGCGAAGTGAATCCGGGACTGGAAGGCAAGGCCGACATGGCCGAAATGGCCTGGATGACAAACGACCCGGACACGCTGCCATACCTGGCGTTGCGGTCCGAAGCATGGCCTGACAAGGGCGGCTTCAACTCGGGCTATTATGCCAACGCCACGGTCGACGAATTGCTTGAGGCCGCCCGCACGGCGACCGATCAGGACGAACGCGCGCGGCTCTACCGCGAAATGCAGGCCGTCGTGCAGGAAGACGCGCCCTGGGTCTTTGTCGCCAACTGGAAGCAGAACGCGGTGACCAGCGATCGGGTCGAGAACTTTGGACTTGAGCCGTCGTTCCTGCTGCATCTGCAAGGCGTCATCAAGAACTGACGCGACCACGCCGCCCGGCGGGGAGTCGCTTCGCCGGGCGGGGAATTTTCAAAAGTCCCTTGCACGTCTATCCTGAAGAAACTTGTCCCGGGGGAGCTTCAGATGGGCAGCTACATCCTGAAACGGCTGGTTTCGGCGGTCCCGGTGCTGTTCGGCATCACCATCACAGTCTTCCTGATCATGTCACTGATCCCCGGCGATCCGGCGACCGCGATCCTTGGCTCCTACGCCACGCCCGAGAATGTCGAGAAGCTGAACCGGGACCTCGGCCTGGACAAGCCAATGGTGCAGCGGTACTTCATCTGGCTGGGGAACATGCTGGCCGGAGACTTCGGGCGTTCCTTCTCGCTTAACCGCCCCGTCATCGACGAGGTGCTGGAGCGGTTCAACGCGACGATGATCCTTGCGGGAACCAGTTTCGTGCTCTGCTCGATCCTCGGCATCCTTGCCGGGGTCATATCGGCCACCCGCCAGTACGGCCTTGCCGACAAGGCCATCACCTTCGTGGTTCTCATCGGCATTTCGGTGCCGTCCTTCTTCTTGGGCATGATGCTGATCCTGCTCTTCGCAGTGAACCTGCGGTGGCTGCCAGTCAGCGGCATGTACGCGATCTATGGCGGCGGCGACGTTCCCGACCTGATCCACCACCTGGTCATGCCCGCCCTGGCGCTCGCCGCAGTGGCGACCGGCGTGATCGCGCGGCTAAGCCGCTCGGCCATGCTTGAAGTGCTGCGACAGGACTACGTTCGCACCGCCCGCGCCAACGGCGTGAGGGAAAGGCGCGTGATCATGGGCCACGCCCTGCGGGTCGCAATGGTGTCGATCTTTCCCGTACTGGGCATTCAGGCAGGCTTTGTCCTTTCCGGCGCAGTCTATGTCGAAATCGTCTTTCAATGGCCCGGCGTGGGGCGAATGCTGGTCGATGCGATCCTGACTCGCGACATTCTCTTGGTTCAAGGCGGCGTCGTCTTCGTCGCCGCCTGCTACGTCCTGTTCAACATCGCGGTGGACGTTGCCCAATGCCTGCTGGATCCGAGGATCAAGGCATGAGCGCCTTTCTCGCGTTGCTGTTCCGCAACCGGCTGGCCGCCATGGGCGCGGTTGTCATCGCGGTGGTCCTGCTGCTGGCCATGGCCACGCCCTTCCTGCCCCTGCACGATCCGGACGTGATCGCTACCGCCGACCGGTTCATGCGACCGCTCTCCGAAGGCCGCCTGTTGGGCACCGACCATCTCGGTCGCGACCTTCTGAGCCGCCTCTTGCACGGCACGCGCCTGTCTCTTGCCGTCGGCATCGCCGCTGCGCTGATCGCGGCCGTCATTGGCTCGGCCATCGGGATCGTCGCCGGATATTTCGGTGGGCGCACAGACAACGTTGTCATGCGCGGGGTCGACATGTTGATGGCCTTTCCGTACATCCTGCTGGCGCTGGCCATTGTCGCCGCCCTTGGTCCCGGCCTGATGAACGCGCTTGTCGCCGTCGCCGCCGTCAACGTTCCGTTCTTTGCCCGGAACATACGCGGCATCACCGTGGGACTGGCCGGTCGCGAATTCATTGATGCGGCGCGGCTTGCGGGCATGGGCCATGCCCGCATCATCCTGACCGAGCTGTTGCCGAACGTCCTGCCTGTCATCGTCATCGCCATGTCCACCACCGTCGGCTGGATGATCCTGGAGACGGCCGGCCTGTCGTTCCTCGGCCTCGGCAGCCAGCCACCCCAGGCCGACCTCGGCTCCATGCTGGGCGAGGCGCGTTCGGCGATGATCTCGCATCCCCATACCTCGATCGTGCCGGGGCTCATGATTTTCCTGATCGTGATGTCGATCAACCTTCTGGGAGACGGCGTGCGCGATGCGCTTGACCCGCGCCTGCGCTCGGGCGCGCTCTCACGCCCGCGCGCCACGACGCTGGTCAGGCGCCAAGGCGCAATTCCGCCGGCCACTGACGACCTCTTGGCGATTCAGGATTTGCGTACAGAGTTCCAGCTCGGCAAGCGCAACTGTCGCGCCGTCGGCGGCGTTTCGCTGGCGGTCAGGCAAGGCGAAAGCCTGGGCGTGATCGGCGAGTCGGGTTCGGGCAAATCGGTCACCGCGCTGTCGGTCATGGGGTTGGTTGCGTCTCCTCCCGGCGCGATCACCGGCGGCGCGGTGCGCTTTCAGGGGGAAGACCTGATCGGCGCACCCTATGAGACGCTTCGCCAGAAGCGTGGAGACCGGGTCGCCTATGTATTTCAGGACCCGCTTGCCACCCTGCACCCGCTCTATCGCGTGGGGCAGCAACTGACCGAGACGATCCGGTCGCATCGCGACCTGTCGCAATCAGAAGCGCGCATGCGCGCCATCCAGCTATTGAATGACGTGCGAATTCCGAACGCGGAGCGCCGTGTCGACGACTATCCCCACGAACTGTCCGGCGGCATGCGCCAGCGCGTTGGCATCGCCATGGCGCTCGCAAATGAACCGGACGTGATCATCGCGGATGAACCAACCACGGCGCTGGACGTGACGGTGCAGGCACAGATCCTGTGTCTCCTGGACGATCTCCGCCGCGAACGAGGACTGGCGATCATCTTCATCACACACGACTTTGGCGTCGTCGCACAGCTTTGCGACCGGATCGCGGTGATGTATGCGGGGAGGATCGTGGAGGAAGGGCCGACGCAAGCCGTCCTCGGCGCGCCTGCGCATCCTTACACCAGGCGCCTGATCGCCTGCGTGCCCGAACTGGGCGGCGGCCGTCGCGAACTGGCCGCAATCCCGGGCCTGCCGCCGGTCTTGGACGATCTGCCGCCCGGCTGTGCCTTCGCGCCTAGATGCAACAAGGCCGAGGAGAGCTGCCGGCAAGGCGAGATTCCCCTGCAAGGTCCGGCCCTCCACGCCGTCAGGTGCCTCTTCCCTGAGAGGGCGCCCTGATGCCTGCGCTCAAGGTTGAGCGCCTGGCCAAGACCTTCCCGCTGAAAAGGCCGCTCTTCGGCGCCGCTCCGCCTGGCGTGCGTGCGGTGCGGCCAATGTCGTTTCAGGTTGAAGCCGGCGAAACCCTTGGCATCGTGGGCGAATCCGGCTGCGGCAAGTCGACCCTTGCGCGAATGCTTGTCGGATTGCTGGAGCCGACCGGAGGCACGATCGAAATCGAGGGCAAGGCGCTTGGCAGCGCCGGCCCAGCAGAGTTCGGCAAGCTGATACAGTACGTCTTCCAGGATCCGCTGAGCAGCCTGAACCCGCGCAGGACGATCCGGCAGGTCATGGAAGCGCCTCTGAAGCTGCTCCATGGCATGCCGAAACCCGATCGCGACAAGCGCATTGCCGAGATCTTCGCGTCCGTGCACCTTCGTGAAGAGTTTCTTGACCGTTACCCGCATGAATTCTCGGGCGGACAAGCGCAAAGGATCGGCATCGCCCGGGCATTGGCCGCGAGCCCTCGAATCATTGTGCTGGATGAACCCGTTTCGGCCCTGGACGTCTCCGTCCAGGCGCAGGTTCTGAACCTCTTGTCGGATCTCAGGAAGAGGTTTGGCCTTACCTACCTGTTCATCACGCATGATCTGGCGGTGGTCGAAGCGGTTAGCGAACGGGTCGCCGTTCTGTACTTCGGGACGATTGTCGAGATCGGCAGGGCCGAGCGCATCTTTGCAAGTCCCCGCCATCCATATACAAGCCTGCTGGCAAATAGTGCGCCGGTCGTGGGCCGCTCGCTGACGGCACCCGAGCAGAAAGGATCCGAACTTCCCGATCCGCTGAACCCGCCGCCGGGCTGTGCATTTGCCGGGCGATGTCCTCGGGCGACCGAACTTTGCCGGACGAGGGAACCGGAGCTGAAACAGATGGGAGAAAGCCAGCTTGCCGCCTGTCACCACCCGCTCGAACACTGAGCCCAGGCAGAGCCGCCCGGTTCAGGTCGCCGAATCGATCAAGGACTGGGTGGTCGCCGAGGGACTGAAAGCCGGTGACCGCCTTCCGGGCGAGGCCGACTTGATCGTGCGCTTTGGCATGGCCAAGGGCACAATTCGCGAGGCGATGCGCATTCTGGAAGCCCAGGGCCTGATCAAGACGCGGACGGGCCCCGGCGGCGGCAGTTTCGTCCATGAGGTCAGCCGCCAGCGGGCCAAGGCGCTCCTGGGAAACTACTTCTTTTTCAAGGACCTGACCATCGGCGACATCTATCAGCTCCGACTGACGCTGGAACCGGAACTGGCAGCCTCGCTGGCGGGCGACCTTCCCGAGGATGTGCTGCAATTGCTCGAACGGAACATCGCGGGATATTCCAGCCCTGCCCGCGATCTTGAAGAGGAGCGCGCGCAGCACGTGGCCTCGCTGAGGTTCCATGCCATCCTTGCAGAACAGGCCAGGAATCCGCTGCTGGGGTTTGTCATAGATTTCATGGTGAAGCTCCTCTCGGACCTGACCGTCTATCGCCGCCTTTATTCGCCACCCAACATCGAGCTTTGGCAACAAGGCCACGACCACCAGAAGGCGCTGGTCAAGGCCCTGCGCAACGGCAATGCCGACCGCGCCCGTGCGATCATGACCGACCATATGGAAACGGCCTGGAAGCTCATGCGCCGGCAGGAAGTCGAAGTTCAAAACCGCTTCATTTCGGAATGATCAATGAAGCGATGCCGCGCCGCATCTCTGCCTCGGCAACCCGATGCCAGTTGCGATGAAACCTGCAGCGCAGGCCCTCGCGACGAACGAGAACTTGTCGAGGGGCAAGCCAGGGTTTCCCATAGCATGCGGCAGCGGCAACTTCCCATTCATGCCTCTGCCGCAACGACAAATCCCGTCCCCGCCATCACCTGGGCATTGCGCTGACCTCCACGCCTCGCCTTGCCGCGACCTCGTCGCGCGAGTCACAGGCAGCCAATGTGGTCAACGACCGAACCGTCAATCTTGACTCCGCCCAGTCAACTGCGCGCGATTCGAGATCTTCCGCATTGGGCGGAACCGCCACTGCTGGCACGGCGGCCATCCTCTGCTACAGACTCATTGACCTGACTCAGCGAGCTGGGTCGGCTCGGGGTGGCTGGGAACATTCGGCGCAATGAACGAACACCTGAAGGGTCTTCTTGTCACGACATTGGGCGTCCTGCTCGTTGTGCCGGACTCGCTGTTCGTCAGGCTGATCGAGGCCGAGCCGATGGTCACCGCCTTCTGGAGAGGTGCGACCGCCGGGATCGTTGTCCTTGTGGTCCTGATGGCAGTTCAGGGCGTGCAGGGCTTCCGGGCCGCCTTGCACACCGGTTGGCCTGGTCTGATCTACACCGTCTTGATGGGAACAACTGCCCCGGCCTTCGTGCTTGCCGTCACCCAGACCAGCGTGGCCAACGTGGTCTTCATCTTCGCCTCGATGCCGGTTTTCGCAGCCATCTTCAGTCGCATCTTCCTCGGTGAGCCCTTTCGGACGCGCATGGTGATCACCATGGCGGCCGTGATCTCTGGTCTGGGGATCATCGCTTATGGCTCCAGCGAGACGCAGATCGCTTCCTGGCATGGGGACATCTGGGCAATCTACATCTCTGCGGCCTTTGCCGCGGCCCTGACCGCCGCACGAAAGGTCAGGGCGACTTCGATGATCCCGGCCATTCCCGTTGCATATCTCGGCTCCGCGATCGTCCTCGGCATGTTCGTGGCTCCGCTGGAGGCCTTCGAGGCACAATGGCCGCTCTTCTTGGGCCATGGTGCCTTCATCGGCGCGGCGTCCTGTCTTCTCGCACTTGGTCCCAGATATATCACTTCGGCCGAGGTGGCACTGATCGTCCTGCTGGAATCAGTGCTGGCCCCGATCGTTGTCTGGTTGGCAATCGGAGAAAATCCAGGCCCTTGGGCCATCGTCGGCGGGGCGGTCGTCGTCGGCGCGCTCCTTGTTTCAAACATCTTCAGCCTGTTGAAGCAGAAAGCGCGACAGGGCCGGAGCGACCGGCGAAAAGTGCCGCCATAGCGATGATTGAAGACCGAGGTGCCAGAGACTTCAGACGCTGCATGGATCTGCGCGGGCAGTTGCCTGACACAGTCGGTGTTCGCAGGCGTCAGCCATGCCCGCGGCGCCGGACAAGGGCGGAGGCCTGCGGCCTGACCGAATTCAGTCGGGTGGGACCTGCGCGGGCATGCCTGGCCTTGGTGGCCATGAAACGAGAACGCAGCACATTCTTCGACGCGCAGCATCAACTGCGTTTGCGCTCAGGGCCATCTTGAGAGAGGACCTGGCATGGCACTCGGATCGCTTGAAGCCGTCCGGCGCCACCTCGCCGAGCGAAATCACATCGGATCATGCAGGTGCGGCGAACGGCAGCCTTGTTCAAGCGCTGCAAGCTGGCTTGACCAATCGCTGCGCCGCGCGCCATGCGGTTCAAAGAGCATCCGTTGTCCGAACTTCCCGCGCATTCCACGAAACTTGACGTGTCGTGCCCGAACGCCACTCGCAGAGCGTTGATATTCAAGGAAACTTGATTCCAAGCCTTGCAAGCGGGTCTTGTCAGGACCGCGAGGTGGCAATAGCGTGGCCCAAAAGGGAGCGGGAAGAAATCCGGGCATCACGAGTTTCCTGGTCATGGATGGTCTTCAGTTCGAACCTCTTTCTCTCCGCGACACAAGCGCGCCGCGCACTGTGAGCGGCAGCCCCAATCGGGAGGGGACTTCATGAATTCCACGCCTAGGTTCCTTGCGGCCATGCTTTTGGGTGCGACAGCCCTCACTGGCGCGGCCTTCGCCGCAGGAACTCACCCGGTCACCGGCGAAGCGCTGGCCGAACTCCAGGTTTTCACATACCGCGTCCTTGACGAGCACAGTTCGGTCGATCCCCAGATCGTCGAGGACGTCTCCGGTTCAGACATCGTCCGTGACCTGTTCGAGGGGTTGATGAACCAGGATGCGCAGGGCAGCCTCGTTCCCGGCACCGCCACCGGGTACACAGTCAGCGACGACAAGCTCACTTACTCCTTCACCCTTCGCGACAATGCCAAATGGTCGAATGGCGACCCGGTGGTCGCGGGCGACTTCGTTTATGCGTGGAGACGCGCCGTGAGCCCGGAACTGGCCTCGCCGTATTCCTGGTTCATGGAGTTGATGTCGATCGAGAACGCCGCCCGGATCATCGCGGGCGACGTGCCCGTGGACGAGCTTGGTGTTTCTGCCCCTGACGACAGGACGCTTGTCGTCAATCTCTCGCAGCCACTTCCCTACTTCCCGCAGATGGTTGCCCACGCAACGACATTCCCGGTCAACCCTGCCGTTGTCGAGGCTCATGGTGCGGACTGGACCAAGCCGGAGAACATCGTCTCGAACGGCGCCTACGTGCTGACCGAGCACATTCCGAACGAACGCTCGGTCCGCGAGAGGAACCCGATGTACTGGGATGCCGAAAACGTCATCCTCGAGAAGACCGTGGCCCTTGTCATCAACGACGAGAACACCGCCCTGACCCGCTGGCTTGCGGGCGAGCTCGATCGGACCGAAGTGCCCGCCGGCCAGTACCCGCGGTTGCTGAAGGAGTTCCCGGGCGAGGCAATCAGCTTCCCGAGACTCTGCAGTTACTACTACACGTTCAACCTTTCAGAGACAGGGCCGGAGGCGTTCAAGGACGTGCGCGTACGGAAGGCGCTGGCTCTGGCGGTGAACCGCAAGATCATCACGGAAGACATCCTGGCCGGCGGTCAGATCGAGGCCTTCACCTTCACTCCGGCCGCGACCGCGGAGTTCGAGGTGCCGGATGTCGAGGTCGCATCGATGAGCCAGGCCGAGCGGGATGCAATGGCAAAGGCGCTCCTGGCGGAAGCCGGATACGGACCTGACAATCCACTGAAGTTCGAGATGATCTACAACACCTCCGAGTCACACAAAAGGATCGCCGTGGCGATGAGCCAGATGTGGAAGCAGAAGCTTGGGGTCGAGACGACATTGGCGAACATGGAATGGAAGACATTCCTCGAAGTCCGAGCCAGCCAGGACTTCGAGCTCGCCCGCGGTGCATGGTGCGGGGACTACAACGAAGCGTCGACATTCCTTGATCTTCTGACCTCGCCTTCGGGCTACAACGACGGGAAGTATTCCAACGCCGTGGTCGACGATCTGATGGCCTTGGCCAAAACGGCCGACGACTCCCAGGCAATCTACACCAAGGTCGAACAGGTCATCGCCGACGAGGTGCCCGTCATCCCGATCTATCACTACGCGGGGGTCTACATGATGGACAGCGACGTGGGTGGCTGGCCGATCAACAACATCGAGCAGAACTGGTACTCGAAAGACCTGTACAAGATCGCGGAGTGACCCGATGTCGTTCGGCTTGCGCCCATTCGGCGATCGCCGCGTGGCGACCAGGATTCCTGCATGACCGCCTATGTCATCCGACGGATTCTCGTGGCCGTGCCGACGCTGGTCATCCTGATTGTCCTGTGCTTCTTCCTCATGCAGGTTGCCCCTGGCGGCCCGTTCACCTCCGAACGGCCCCTGCCGCCGCAGGTGCTGGCGAACATCGAGGCGCGCTACGGGCTTGACCAGCCGCTCTGGAAGCAGATGTGGGACTATCTGGTCGGGATCGTCACCCGCTTCGATTTCGGACCGTCGTTCGCCTACAGGGACCGGGACGTCAATGACATCATCGCGCAAGGGTTTCCGGTGACCCTGACCTACGGGCTGATCTCGTTCGTCGTCGCCACGCTCGCGGGGGTGGGCATCGGCGTTGCTGCCGCGATCCGGCACAACACCTGGCTCGACTTCATCGCGGTGGGCGCGACGTTTTCGGCCCAGGCGCTGCCGAATTTCGTGATGGCCCCGATCCTTGTCATCGTCTTCACCTGGCAGCTCGGCTGGCTGCCGGGCGGCGGCTGGAACGGCGGACAGTGGCAATACCTGGTCATGCCGGTGATCGCGCTTTCAACGTCCTACGTGGCGTCGATCACCCGGATCACGCGGTCGTCGATGCTTGAAACGCTCAATTCGAGCTTCATCCGCACTGCCCGTGCAAAGGGGTTGCCGGAGCACAAGGTGATCTGGCGGCATGCGATGAAACCGGCGATGCTGCCAGTGGTCAGCTACCTCGGGCCGACGTTTGTGGCGATGATCACCGGTTCGGTCGTGATCGACGTCTACTTTTCCACCGGCGGGGTCGGTCGGGCCTATGTCGATTCGGCGTTGAACCGCGACTACGCGGTGATGCTCGGGGTCACGATCCTCTACGGCGGGCTGACGGTGCTCTTCAATCTTCTGGTGGACGTGGCCTATGCCTGGCTCGATCCGAAGATCCGGTTCTGAAATGGTCCATCGCACCGCGCAGTCCGAACGGATCATCGAGGCGCTCGCTGAAGGCGAGGCGATCCGCGGCCGTTCGCTTTGGGAAGATGCCAGACAGCGGTTCATCCGGAACGGCGCGGCGGTCGTGGCGCTCATCTGCCTTTGCCTCGTCGTGCTCTTCACCATCATCGGGCCGCTCTTCTCCCAATGGTCCATCGAGGAGATCGACTGGGCGCGCATGGGCGACATCGCGGGCGAAGGCCATCCGTCCATCGAAAGCGGGCACTACTTCGGTCTCGACGGGCTTGGACGCGACCTTTTCGCCCGGACGATTCAGGCGACCCGCACGTCGCTGATCGTCGGCGTGATCGGGGCCTTTGTCGCGGTAGTGATAGGTACGCTATACGGCGCGTTCGCGGGCTTTGTCGGCGGCTGGGTCGACAACGTGATGATGCGCGCCGTGGATGTCCTCATCTCGATTCCCTACATGTTCGTCATCATCCTTCTGATGGTGATGTTCGAGCGATCTTTCCTCATGCTCTTTGTGGGCATAGGGATCGTCTCCTGGCTCGACATGTCCCGGATCGTGCGGGGCCAGACGCTTAGCCTGAAGAACCGCGAATTCGTCGAGGCCGCGACCGCTGCAGGAGTCGGCCGATTCACCATCATCCTCCGCCACATCGTGCCGAATCTTCTGGGCATCGTCGTGGTCTACGCAACGCTGTTGGTGCCATTGATGATTCTCGTCGAGTCCTTCATCTCGTTCCTCGGACTCGGCGTGCAGGAGCCAAATACGTCGCTTGGCGCACTGATCTCCGAAGGGGCGGGCACGGTGCTTTACGGCACACCCTGGCAGATCGCATGTCCGATTTTCTTCTTTCTCGTCACGATCATCTCGCTCTTCTTCGTGGGCGACGGGCTTCGTGACGCGCTTGACCCCAAGGACCGCTGATGAGTGTCATCGACGTCACGAACCTTTCGGTCACCTTCGACACGCCGGACGGCGCTGTAGAGGCTGTCAAGGACGTCAGCTTTCGCATTGACCGCGGCGAATGCCTCGGGGTCGTCGGCGAGTCAGGCTCGGGGAAGAGCCAGACCTTCCTCGCAGCCATGGGGCTTCTGGCCAGCAACGGACGTACGAGCGGATCGATCCGGTTTGGCGAGCGCGAGCTTCTGGACCTTGCGCCACGGGAGGCGACCCGGGTGCGCGGTGCCGAGTTGGCGATGATCTTCCAGGATCCGCTGACCTCGCTGACCCCGCATCTGACGATTTCGCAGCAAATGAGCGAAGTGCTGTCCACGCACCGCGGGATAACGGGAGCTGCAGCCGAGCGCATCTGCCTCGACTGGCTCGAGCGGGTGCAAATTGCTGAGGCAAGGCGGAGGCTCCGGCAGTATCCCCATGAGCTGTCTGGCGGAATGCGCCAGCGGGCAATGATCGCAATGGCGATGCTCTGCTCGCCAAGACTTCTCATCGCGGACGAACCGACCACCGCGCTTGACACGACGGTTCAAGCGGAAGTTCTCGACCTCCTGGCAATGCTCCAGGACGAGGAGGACACCGCAATCGCGCTCGTGACGCATGACATGGGCGTGGTGGCGCGGATGTGCGACAGGGTTGGAGTGATGCAGCTGGGGACATTCGTCGAAACTGGAAGTGTCGAGAACATCTTTCACGCCCCGCGACACGACTACACCAAGATGCTCCTCGATTTGATGCCCAGGCTTGATCAGGCAAAGCCGCCTGCCTCCTCAGAAGTCCCGCAGACGGGCGAGATCCTTAGGGTCCGCGACATGAAAGTGCACTTTCCCATCAAGCTCGACCGCGGGCTGTTCAGACGCGCAGCAAACCTCCGCGCCGTGGATGGGGTCAGCTTCGACCTTGCCCCGGGCGAGACTCTCGGCATTGTCGGCGAATCCGGGTGCGGGAAATCAACGTTGGCGCGCGCGGTTCTGCGGCTCCTTCCCGCGACCCACGGGTCGGTGACATGGCTCGGCAAGGATCTGGCAATGCTGGAGGGAAGAGCTCTCGCCAAGGAGCGGCGGAACCTTCAGATCGTCTTCCAGGACCCGTTGGCGAGCCTCAATCCCCGGATGACGATCGCCGCATCCATCGCGGAACCCCTGCGGACGTTCCAGCCCGTGCTGACGTCCCGCGAGCGCAAGATCAAGGTGGCCGAAATGATGGAGCGGGTGGGCCTCGACCAGCGGATGATCAACCGCTACCCGCACGAACTGTCGGGTGGCCAGAACCAGCGGGTCGGGATCGCGCGGGCGATGATCAACCGCCCGAGGCTCGTGATCTGCGATGAAGCGGTCTCCGCCCTCGATGTCTCGATTCAGTCCCAGATCATCGAGCTTCTGAAAGAGCTACAGGCCGACATGGGCCTGTCCATGCTCTTCATCAGTCACGATCTCTCGGTGGTGCGCGACATCTCCCATCGAATCATGGTCCTCTACCTCGGTCAGGTCGTCGAGCTCGCCGGACGCGACGCGCTCTTCTCGGCGCCAGAGCACCCATATACCCGCATGCTCATTTCCGCCGCGCCCATCCCGGACCCCCGAGTTGAACGGACAAGAAGCCGAATTCGGGTTCCCGGAGAGCTGTCCTCGCCACTCGATCCGGAAGCAGCACTCCGGTTTCTGCCATCCAGGCGCGGGCAGCCAGGCTACAGGCCCAGGCTGGGGGAAGTCCGGCCAGGCCACTGGGTGGCAGAGCACGATTCGCTGGAGACAATCCTCGCTGACTGTGCAAGCCGAGGAATTTCCCGCTCAACAGCGGACTGACTTGTTTGCCGAAAAAGCGTCAAGGACTGGTACGATCCTTGATGCCAACGGCGCCGTCGGGACGCTGCCAAGTCATGGTCCAGAATTCCGGTCTCGGACACCATCCTCTCCAACTTTCGAACCAATCGCGGCGGCGCCCGTCTCCGCGTCCTTCCCGACGGACAGGCGCGCCTCAACCGTGCAATGGTGGCCAAAGCGGCCTGCAGCATCCGAAGCTGGGTGATCGACGCAGCAGGCAACCGGGATTCGACCAAATGTTCATTTGGGCTTCCTTGCAATGCACGAATCCCCAAGCTTGCAGGGGTCGGCAGCCTTCCAGCCGGTCAACACTTTCACTTCTTGCAGTCACGTGGGAACTGCGGAGGAGTAACGGGCACATAAGGGAAACGCCCGCGCTGCTTTGTCGCGGTCGTGCTTGGGTCGGTGCCGCCGCGGACATAGACTTTCCCGGGGTCATAGTCGGGGCCGAAGTCCCAGTTCGGAAACCGTCCGTGCTTCATGGCGTCTTGGACATAGAGACGCTTGCGTTGCGACGCACGGATGCGGTCTTGAAGGTCCGCCTCATCCCAGCGGTCCATCATGGCCGCGAACATGCGGTTTATCTGATCCTGATGTTCCGGGGCCTCGGCCAGGTTGGTAAGCTCGAGGGGGTCCTCCTCCACGTCGAAGAACATCTTGGGATCGGTGCGCGTGTAGACCAGCTTTTTTGTCCCCTCGATCATGATGAACGCCGGGCCATAGAGGCTCTCGCCAGTGGATTCGACAAGGACCTGGTCGTCGGGTCCGTATCGCTCGGGCCGGTCAAACAGGCTTTTGCCATCGCGCGGTGCGACGAAATCGTCGAAGGTTCCGCCGCTAGCAATATCGGTGAGGGTGGGCAGGAGGTCGACCAGCGATGCCAGAGCCTCTTCCCGGTGGCCCGCCTTGACGCCGGGACCTTGCATGATCATCGGCACACGCAGCGAAGCCTCGTAGGGGTTGAACTTGAACCACATGCCGCGCTCGCCCAGCATCTCGCCGTGGTCCGAGGTCAGGAAGACGTAGGTGTTTTGAAGCTGCCCGATGCTTTCCAGCGTTTCGATCAGCCCGCCGACCAGCTCGTCGATGTGAGTGACCATCGCGAAGTAAGCGCGGCGCGAGTTGTAAAGCTGTTCGGGGGTGATCTCGAACTCGTCCTGACGGATCGTCATGAAATAGCGCTGCGACCAGGGATCCCTATCCTCGTAGGGAATATAGGGCACTTCGGGTTCCGGTATGTCGCGGCCTTCGTACATGTCCCAGTATTTTCGGCCTGCGACGAAGGGGTTGTGCGGTTGGGTGAACGAGACGTGCAGCATGAACGGGCGATCGTCCGTTGACCTCGCGTGGTCATAGAGCTCTTTCCGCGCGGCGATGAACACCTCTTCGTCGTAATCGAGTTGCAGGTTCCGTTCGCAATGGCCTGCCTCGACGACGCTTAGAAGGCTCATCACCGAGGGCGCGTAGGCCTCGCCCGTCCTGTCCCAATCCATGGTCCAGGCGAAATCCGACGGGTAAATGTCGGTGGTCAGGCGTTCCTCGAACCCGTGCAGCTGGTCCGGTCCGACAAAGTGCATCTTGCCCGACAGCGTGGTCTTGTAACCAAGGGTTCGCAGGTAGTGGGCATAGGTCGGCTCGGACGGCAAGAACTCGGCCCCGTTGTCAAAGACACCAATGTCCGATGGCAGGCGCCCAGTCATCATCGAGGCGCGCGAGGGCCCGCAGACCGGGTTGTTGCAGTAGCTGTTGGCAAAGGTCGTCCCGTCTGCGGCCATCTTGTCGATGTTCGGAGTGATCGCGTAGGGCTTGCCATAGGCAGACACGCAAAGCGCGGTCATCTGGTCCGCCTGGATGACGAGGATGTTGGGGCGTGTCATGGGTTTACCTGCGCATGGACATCCGCCCGGACACCGGCCCGGGCGGACTTGCGAGTGATGAACTATCCGCCAGTGCGGGCAACGAACTCTTCGATGCCGGGGACGCCGATCTCGCGGTAGTACTTCAGCGCACCAGGATGCAACGGGGCACCAAAGCCGTTCAGCACGGTGTCCTTGGACACGCGGCCAAAGGCCGGGTGAACGCCAGCCAGGTCGTCGAGACTCTCGAAAATCGCCTTGGTCATCTCATAGACGCGCTCCTCGGATACATCGGCCAGGACAACCAACCCGTTCGCGAGGCCGTAGGTGGGCGTGTCAGCCGCCACGTCCTCGTAGGTTCCGCCTGGGATCGAGAGGCGGAAGTAGGGCGGGTACTTGGCGTTGAGGTCGGCGAAGAACTCGTCCGAAATCGGGATCAGCTTCACGTCACGCTGCGCGGCCAGCTTTATGACCGGAGGCAGCGGGAACGATCCGTTCCAGAGCGCGGCGTCGATGTTGCCATCGCCAAGCATGTCGACCATGTCGCCAAGACGGACCCGAAAGGCCTCGAAATCCTCGCCCGCGACCATGCCCATCAGCGCGTTTGCATCCAGCATCGACACGCCGCCCGGCTGGCCCATGCCGATCCGCTTCCCCTTCAGGTCCTCGACCGAATTGATCGGGCCACCTTCCAGCGTGATGATGTGCATTCCGACCGGCGCGATCGACATCCACGACAGGATCCTGCCCGGTTCGCTGCCCTCGTAGGGCCCGGTTGCCGCCCAGGCTTCGTAGGACGAAAGCGACGTCGCCATCGAGGCCTCCAGCTCGCCGGCCTGCAACAGCTTGATGTTGGCCACGTAGCCCTTGGTTTCTTCCGCCGTGACCTCGATGCCTTCGACGTTCTTGTTGATCACGTCGGCGATGCCCGCGGACCATGTGTAGGCCGTGCACCCGACCGGGCAGGATCCGATTGAGAAGAAGTCGGCGGCATGAGCTGTAACCGGGGCTACGAGTGTTGCCGCCGCAATCAGCGTGTTTCTAAGCGTGAGTTTCATTGGAGATCTCCCTTTTGGTTGATGTGATCGGTTCCGAGCCGATTTCCGTTGCCGTGGTTTCGTGAGGTTTGCCCTTGCGCAGGTTCCAGGTGATCAGTGCCGCAGCCATCAGCACCGCCAGCGCGTCAAGCCGCCAGTCCGAACTCAGGAAGAGCACCCCCGCCAGCGCAAATCCGAGTCGCTCGATGACACTAAGGCGGTAAGCAAAAAAGCCCATCATCGCCACGCTGGCCGCGACGCCGCCGGCGATGGCGGTGACGAAGGACAGGACGACCTGCACCCAGGTGACGTCGATCGCCAGAAGGGCTGGGTCGTAGACAAAGAAGTACGGAACCACGAAGGCTGCCATGCCGAACTGGCAAGCCAAGACCGCGATCTTCAGGGGGTTGCCATGCGAGATCGAGGCCGCCGCGTAGGCCGCAAGCGCAACAGGCGGCGTGATCGACGACAGCATAGCCGAGTAGAGCACAAACAGATGGGCCGCCAAGAGCCCGACTCCCAGGTCGACAAGGGCAGGAGCGACCAACGTGGCCACCAGGATGTAGGCTGCCGCAGTCGGCAGGCCCATCCCAAGGATCAGGCAAGTAATCATGGTCAGCACCAGTGCGACGTGCAAGTGACCGCCCGAAAGAAGCACGACGAGGGTGGAGAACTTCAGCCCGATGCCCGTCAGCGTGATGATCCCGATGATCACGCCCGCCGCGGCACAAGCCAAGGCGACCGGGATGACCGCATTGGCCGCCGCAATCGCGGTTTCGACCATCCGGCGTGGTGTCTGTGCGGAAGCGCGGCTGAAGTAGCTGACGATCACCGAAGCGGACACCGCCCAGAATGACGACAGCATGATCGAATAACCGTTCAGCAGCATGCCGACGAACACCGGCAGGGGCGCCAACAGATAGGACCGTTTGGCGATGGATCCCCAGTCCACAACGGAATCTGCGTCGCGCAGGAGAGGAATGTTCCGTTTCACCGCCTCGAAATGAACCATCGCCAACAGCACGGCATAGAAGATCAATGCGGGCAGGAACGCTGCCTTGGCAATTGTCAGGTAGGACGTCGCAGTGAACTCGGCCATGATGAAGGCCGCGGCGCCCATCACCGGAGGCATCAGCTGCCCACCTGTCGAGGCGACCGCCTCGATGGCCCCGGCGGCTTCCTTGCGATAGCCGCTCTTGCGCATGAGCGGAATCGAGATCGGACCAGTGGTCAGCACATTCGCGACGGCGGTGCCGGAAATCATCCCCATCAGGCTGGAACCAACCACCGCCGCCTTCGCAGGTCCACCACGCAAGCGGCCCGTCAGCCCCGTAGCGAAGTCCATCAGCACCTGCCCGGCGCCAGTCTTCTCCAGGAGGGCACCCAAGACCACGACGCCGGTGACAAAGGTGGCACTGACCCCTAGCGGCGTCCCGAAAATGCCGCCGCCGCCCAGATAAAGCTGCGCGGTGACGCGTTTCAGGGAATAGCCTCGATGCGCCAAGCCATCGGGCAAGAAAGCGCCGAACAGGCCGTAGGCAAGGAAAATCGACGCCAGGATCACGATGGGCCAGCCGACCGTCCGGCGGCACGCATCGAACAGGACCGCCATCAGGATGACGGCAAGGAAAATCTCGAGGTCGGTGATCTCGCCCCATCGGTCGTTGATGGCGTCAAAGTTCAAGATGTGATGCCCGGTCGCGATGACGCCCGCAGCGACGACAACAAGAATCCAAAGCCTCTGCAGGGTCAGCAACAGGCCGGCCCGGCCTTCCGTTTCCATAGAAGCCCGAAACGCGACCACATAGACCAGCGCAATGACCAGAAGCAGGTGGCCGCTGCGCTGCAAGCCATCGGGAAAAACGCCGAAATAGGCGGTGTAGAGCGTCAGACCGACCAGCAACACGGACAGAATGCCGATGATCCAGCCAAATACCCGGTCTGGCTGGGCGTCATGCATTGGCCGCCACTTTGACATTGCCGGATGCGCTGTTGTTCAGGCGCTCGTAGTCAAGCCGATCGGAGTAGCAGAACGTGTGCAACGCCAGCAGAGACGCTGCGTCGGCAGGTGAAACCACGCCCTTCACCAGTCGAAACCCGCTGTCGGGCCCATAGCCGAAAGAGGCGGTCAGCCCTTGCTCGGCACCTTTGAAATAGGCGTCTTTGGACCCCAGCGTGCCGCTGAGGATGATCAACTCGGGTGCGAGAATCTTGGCCAGCGGGTCCAGCGCTTCGGCCAGGTGCAGCCCGGCTTCGTGAAGGTGGTCGGCGTTCGATGCGTCATCGACCGCTGCCAGGAGTGACCTGGCATAGACTGGCAGTTTCGAGCAGTCGAACGTGTCGTGATCCAGCTTTCCCAGCTTGGCGAGCAGGCCGAAACCCGTGGCGGATAGATTGAGGCAATCGTTCCGCCCGCAGGTGCAGCGCAGCGACCGCTTCTCCAAGCGGAAATGGCCAATGCGACCCGCATCACCGGACGCGCCGCGCACCACCCGACCGTCGGAGACGGCACCGACGCCCGCAAATGTCGCGACATGAGCCAGCGCGAATTCAGAGACATCGCGCGCCGCGCCGAACCGCATCTCCGACAGGGCGAGCGCGTTGGCGATGTTCTCGATTTCCACCGGCAGGCCGGTGTTCCCCCGCACCTCCTCCCAGAACTGGCCGCCGTCGTTTCCCCACCCGAAGTATTCGGACCGGACGATTTCGTTCCGGTCGGGTGACGTGTTTGCTGACAGGGCCACGCCAACGCCGGCGATGCGGTCAATGTCGATGCCGGTCTCCTTGATCAGGGCGCACAGTGCGCTGGAATAGAGCCTCGCGGTTTCAGCGGCATCTTCGAAGGACGTGTTGTCGACTTCCTGCCGGGCAATTGTCTGGCCATTTGCGTCGCAGATCGACACTTCAGAGAAATAGGCCGACACGGTGATGCCCGCTGCAAAAACGCCCTTGGGAATGATCCGCAACCCAATGCGCGGCCGGCCAATTCTGCGTTGCTTGCCGGTGTCCGCCACGGGCGGATCAAACTCTTCGATGATCTCGGCGGCCAGCAAATCCCGCGCGATCCGCGTCAAGGCCATTTCGGAAAATCCGAAGCGCCGGACCAAATCGGCACGGGACACGCCCGGTTCTGCCTGGATCCGGCTAAGCATAAGGCCTCGATGCGTCCGGCGAAGGCTGGCCGGGGTTGCGCTTGAGGAACTTTTACTAACCATCTGTTAGTTTGTAATGGCATTGCCTAGATTCTGTCAATCGCTACCCGCTCAAGAGGAATCCTCATGTTCTTGGAATAGGGCCTGAATTCAGGACCTGCCCGCGTTGCGTTCACTCTCTGAAAGATATGTTGGCAGCGGCAGGATTCCATCGATGATCGAGGCCACGTCCTCTTGAGAAATGGCAGGAAAATGTGGTGTGATCGGATCGATCCTGGGCAATCGACGGTCTGCCTTGGTTCCGTCCACGCCACCGGATCCACGTCGCACATAGCGCGTCTCGTCCCCCTTGCGCGCCACATAGTCCCAGCTGGCGGGATCGCCGGGTGTGGCCTTCAAGAACAGCCGCTCGGCCTGGCTGGCGCGGATCTGCCGGTCGATCTCTTGCGGGTCCCACCCGTCCAAGAGAATGGACTTGAGTCGCGCAAGCGTGTCCTCGCAGGACGGATCGCCCGCAAGGTTCCGCAGTTCGTCGCGGTCTGCCTCAAGATCGAACAACAGGTCGGGGTGACCGTGAGTATAGATCAGCTTGAACCGGCCCTGCCGGACCATGCGGTGCGGAACGCAAGGCCCGATGCCATAGTAGTCGGAAATCACCAGGTCGCGTGTCGTGCCTCCCGTCAGCGCAGGCTCAAGGCTCTCACCGTCGCAAGGCAGCGCCACCTCGCCACCCCCGATGGCAACCAGCGTCGGCAGCAGGTCGACCAGCGAGACGCACTCCTTCACGCGTCGCGGCGCATATCGCTGCGGAGCCGAAATCATCAACGGAACCCGCGCCGACCATTCATAGAAGCTTTGCTTGAACCACATTCCACGCTCGCCCAGCATCTCGCCGTGGTCGGCGCAGAAAATGATGACGGTGTTGTCGGCCTGACCGCTGGCTTCCAGTGCCCCGAGGATTTCGCCCACCTTGTCGTCGATGAATGAGATCATGGCGTAGTAGCCGTGCCGCGCGCGACGCAGGTCATCCTCGGTCACTTGATGCCTGTGCCGCCCATGGGCAAAGAACAGTGCGCGAGACGCATAGTCGAGATCGTCGAAGGGCAGCGCACCGACTCTTGGCATGTCGATCTTGTCGCTGTCGTAGCGGTCCCAGTACCGTTGGTCAGCGACAAACGGCGTGTGCGGGCTGGTGAATGACGCGATCTGAAACCACGGACCCGCGTCAGCGGCACGCCGCGCTAGATCATATATCGCCTGAACGGTGGCATGGGCGACTTCTTCGTCGAAGTCCTCTTGCAACGTCCGTGCCGCAGGTCCTGCATCGACGACACCGTTCAATCCCGTGGCCGAAGGAACGAAGGCCGGGCCCGCATGCCAGTCGGCCACCCATTCAAAACCCGACGGATACACATCCGTCACCGTGCGTTCGTTGAATCCGTGCAGTTGGTCCGGACCGATGAAGTGCATCTTTCCCGACAGGACGGTTTGATAGCCAAGGTGGCGCAGATGATGTGCCAGCGTCGGCTGACTGGAGGCCAGTTCGCAGGCGTTGTCCCAGACCTTGATTGCGGGGATCAGCCGCCCCGACATCATCGAGGCGCGCGACGGCACGCAAACCGGGTAGTTGCAATAGGCATTGTCAAATGTCACGCTTGCTGCCGCCAACCGGTCGAGGTTCGGCGTTTTGCAAACTTTGTTGCCATGGAATGACAACGCCTGCGGGGCCAGTTGGTCGGCCATGATCATCAGGATGTTCGGTTGATCGGTCATCAATGCACCCTCACATGCTGGCCCGGCGACCTACCGGGTGCTTGGTGGCATGGAACGGGATGGTCACGGAACCGTTCGACTCGCCGGTGCCCACCGTGCCGTCCTTGTTGCCGACAAGCGGCAAGTGGATTTCCGGGACGCTGCCTGTCTTGAAATGCAGCATGCCGCTTTCGTCTTCGGCAACAAGGCGCTCCAGGAGGCCGGCGCGTTCGGAACGGAGACAGGACGACAAGCTGAAGGCGAAGCCGTCGGCGAATCCCGCAGCCTCCACCACCGTGTCATGGGCGATCGCCGGCAGGGCCGGGCCGTAGATCCCTTCGCGCGCGACGTGATCATCCAACGCGCCGGCGGACATCGCACCAAAAGTTGCGATGACTTCGTCCGGTGCAGTGGCGTTGCGAATCTCAATTGGCATGGGCGTCTTCCCGACTGTTCTGATGCCTTGTGGCGGAGACCTCGGCGCGGATCATTGCGGCGGCCTTTTCGGCGATCATGTAAGTTGGCGCATTGGTGTTGGCCGAAGTGATCCTTGGCATGACGGAGGCATCGACGACGCGCAGACCGTCGACGCCGTTCACCCGCAACTCGGGGTCCACGACCGCGCGCATGTCCGATCCCATGCGGCAGGTGCCAACCAGATGATAGACCGTTCCCGCCATTTGGCGCACGGCCCGAAGCACTTCGGCGTCGCTCTGATGCTCGGCACCTGGAACAACCTCGCGCCGCCACCGCTGGCGAAATTCGGGCCGCCCATAAAGCTCGCGCACAAGGCGGACGCCCTCGACGACAACCTTCTGGTCCTTCTCGCATGAGAGATAGTTTGTGCGAATGCGCGGATCAGCGAATGGATCGGTCGTCGTAATCCGGACCGAGCCGCGGCTTTCCGGGTGGCACTGCCAGAACGAGGTTGTGAAGCCGGAGTAGCGATGCAAGGGCAATCCCGGCTTGTCGACAGACAGCGGCATGACGAACAATTGCAGATCCGGGCGCCCCCTTGCGGCGTATTTCGTGCAGGCAGCCCCGCCAACCTGGCCTGCGCCCACGGTCAGGGGGCCGCGCGCTTGCAGCAGCCACTCCAGGCCCATTCTTGCCAGGGCGAACGGGTTGCGCATGTGATCGTTGAGCGATGCACCGCGCTCGCCCAACTCCACAATCGTGCGCATCTGCAAGTGGTCTTGCAGGTTCTCGCCAACCTCTGGTGCATCCTGGCGCACAGAAATGCCGTGTTTGCGCAAGAGCCCGGCTGGCCCGATCCCGGACAATTGCAACAGCTGCGGCGACTGGACAGACCCGCCACAAAGGATCACTTCGCGGTCGGCGTAGACCTCGGATGCCGCACCGTCCCTGACATACCTGACGCCCACGGCGCGTGACCTGTCAAGGATGATCGACGTCACATGAGCATTTGTTTCCAGCGCAAGATTCGGTCGCCGCAAGGCCGGGTGAAGAAATGCGGTTGCCGCACTGTCGCGCCATCGCCCGCGCAGGGTCAGCTGGTATGGTCCTACGCCATGAGCACTTTCGGCGTTGAAATCGTCGTTGCGTGGCAGCCCATGGGCCAAGGCCGCCTGAAGCCAGTCATTGCAGGCTGGATTGTCATTGCGAAGGTCCGAGACCTGCAAGGGACCGTGCGCACCCCGAAATTGCGACGGCGGCCCGGCATAGGTCTCAACTGCCCTGAAATGCGGCAACACGTCCTTGAACGACCACCCGTCCGCTCCGAGGGCCTCCCAGTCATCGAAGTCCGCGTGCTGTCCCCGGATGTAGATCAACCCGTTGATCGAGCTTGACCCGCCAACAACCCGCCCGCGCGGACAATCCGCCTGTCGCCCTGCGATTCCCGGATCGGGCTCGCCAAGATACAAGTGCGAGACGCGCCTGTCGTAGATCGACTTGTAATAGCCAACGGGAAGCTTCAGCCAGAATCCGCGGTCTGGCCCACCACCTTCTAGGACAAGAATGCGCGCTGCTTCATCTTCGGACAAACGGGCGGCAAGCGTCGACCCCGCCGTTCCCGATCCGATGATGATGTAATCATAGCCAGTCACGCAGCCCGTCCGCAAAAGTTCTATCTATAGGATTAATCGGACGACGCTGGTCACGCAAGAAAAATTCTATATACAGGTTTTTGGAATTTATTCGGACGGCCGCGCACATGACCGATACACTTCGGCAAAGCCGATCTCCGCTCTACCTCCAGATCGCCGAGATTCTGCGACAGAACCTCGGCCGGGGCGTCTGGACACCGGGTGAACTTTTGCCAACGATTTCCGAGCTTTCGGCGGAGTACTCCGTTGCCAAGATCACGGTGCGGCAGGCCGTGAAAATCCTGGAAGAAGAAGGACTGCTGGACTCGCGGCGTGGGCGCGGAACGACGGTCTTGCCGCCGCCGCCGGCACGGGATCGGTTACACCTGGGCACGCGACTGTCCACGCTTGTCGACCTTTATCGCGGGGACAAGCCCGCGCTTGACCTGCTGGAAGATCGAGACGCCGAAGTGCCGGGCGAGCCGTTGATTGGCGAGCTATCGGACAGGGGCTATCATCTCTTGCGCCGCACCCATTCGCGCGATGGCGAAACCTATTGCGTTATCTCGATCTACTTCGACAAGGACCTGTTTGCCCGCCACGAAGCCGAACTCAGAACCAAGCTTGCCTTGCCTGTGCTTGTCGATTCCGAGGACATCGACGTGGCACGGGCACGCCAGTCACTGACGATTGGCAAGTGCGACTACGAATTGGCTGTCTTGCTGGGCCTTGCGGTTGGCGACCCGGTGGTCGAGGTTCGGCGTGTCATCTGCGATCGCCATGATCGGGTGCTCTACCTAGCGGACGTCACCTACCGAAGCGACTTTGTCCGCCTTGAGATGGATCTTCTCGCATGATCGACATTGCCCGCATTCAGGCTTGGGCCTTCCGCTGTCCCACGATGGAGCCGGTCGCCACATCCTTCGGCGTAATGCATGACCGACCGGCGGTGCTGGTCCGGATCGAAGACCGTGACGGTGCATTCGGCTGGGGAGAGATCTGGGCAAACTGGCCCGCAGCCGGGGCCGAGCATCGCGTGCGCCTTCTCGAAATGGACCTGGCTCATCTGGTCCTTGACACCAAGGCAGCGTCACCGGCGGAGTTCTTCCACAAGCTTGACGCACGGTCGCGGATTCGCGCCGTGCAATGCGGCGAAGCGGGGCCGTTCGCCCAAGTGATCGCCGGACTTGACGTCGCGCTTTGGGACATGGCCGCGCGCCGCAAGGGCCTTCCGCTTCGACGCCTGATCCGCGCTGCCGCGCCGAACAGCGTGCCGGCGTACGCGAGCGGCATACAGATTGCGGCGGCGAGTGACCTGATGCCGCGCGCGCGGACAGATGGACACCATAGGTTCAAGCTGAAGGTAGGCTTCGACGTGGAGGCCGACATCGCAGCCGTATGCGACATCCAGGCAGCGTTGGCGGAGCACGAGTTGATCGCTTGCGACGCCAACCAGGCCTGGTCGCTGGAACAGTCCCTGCAATTCGTGACCGGCGTCGCGATCGTCCCGTTGCACTGGCTGGAAGAGCCGCTGCCTGTGTTCGCTGACACCACCCAATGGCAATCTCTCGCGGACCATTCCACGATTCCGCTGGCGGGAGGAGAGAACATCATCGGGGAGGCAGACTTCGATTGCGCAATCAAGTCGGGTCATCTGTCCGTCATTCAACCCGACATGACGAAATGGGGTGGTGTCTCCGGCTGCCTCGCCGTGGCACGAAACGCGCTTGCCAATGGCCGCCGCTACTTCCCGCACTTCCTTGGCGCAGGCATCGGCATGGCCGCATCGGCCGAACTGCTCGCCGGCGTGGGCGGGGACGGGCTGCTGGAGGTCGATGTCAATGACAACCCATTGAGGTCGATGTTCTTTGACGTCGGCGAACCAGTGGCGGACGGCATGTGGACATGTTCCGACGGGCCAGGTCTCGGGATTGACGTCATTCCGGACGGGCTAGAGCAATTCCAGACGCTATACACCGAAATCACCCAGGCATCTGTTGACAATCATGTTGCCGCGATCACGCCGGCGACGAGATGAATCCCCGTCGCGAAGCTCCCGCCGGTCTTGTCGTTCCGCGCTGCCACCGCCCTGAATTCCTCGATTCTCGCGAAGAATCCCTCGATTTGGTGCCGCCACATGCACATCTCGCGGTCGTGGTCCCGGGACGCGGTGCGATTCCTCTTCGGGGGAATCACGAGCACAGCGCCGCGTCCCTCCACCTCTTCGAGCAGCCGGTCAGAGTCGAACGCCTTGTCCCCGATGAAGGCCCCGAACCGGAGATCCTCAAGAAGTGCGGGCACGCCCGCAAGGTGCTGCGCCCGGCCGGGAAGGATCACGATCCTTGCAAGGCAGCCGAGCGCGTCCACGACCGCCACGATTTTTCTCGTCAGGCCGCCCAGGGAAGGTCCGATCCCCCGCATGCCGGTCCCACCTTACTCCCGACGCCTTCTGATGAGCCTGGACGATCGTGCCGTCAGCGAACACGTGATCGAGGTCGAACTCCTCTGACAGGGCGTCGAAAGCACGCTCGAAAACGCCCGAGACCGCCCAGAGGCGGAACCTCCGGAACACGCTGTCCCAAATGCCGAAGCGCTCCGGGATATCGCGCCAGGGCGATCCCGTGCGGAACCGCCAGGGCACCGCATCGAGGAACTGCCGGTTGTCCGCCGCGGTGACGCCGGGTTCGGTCGCCTTGCCGGGCAGCAAGGGCGCGATCCGCGCCACATGGCGTCGGTCAGCACCGTCCATTCTGCATTCATCTTGCCAACTGCTCGTCTTGCCTGTGCCGCCTTTCCGGCGTGCGTTGCGGCGCAGGTCGCGTCGGTCCTCCCGAAGCGCAACTCGAATGTCAGCGGGCGCTTGACAACGGAACGCAAGCATCCAGCACTGGCATTGGCTACGCCACGTTGGTGAATCGTCATGGAATCTCGACGAGGACCCTGCCGTCCGCAACGCGTGCCGGATAAGTGCTCAACGCTTCACAGGCAGGCGACCTGATCGCGATGCCCGTTCGGACATCGAACTGGCCGTTGTGCTTGGGGCATTCGATCGTGTGGTCGATCACCAACCCATCGGCAAGATGCACCTTTTCGTGCGTACAAAGACCATCTGTGCAGTAGACCTCTTCGTCCCATATCCGGTAGATCGCGTAGGTTCGTCCTTCGTGGTCAAACCGAACCAGATCTTCCTCTTCTATGTCAGCAAGCGCGCAGGCATCTATCCAGGGCATCGCGTTCTCCGGCGTCAGGCGGTCTGGTTGGACTGAACGGGTTCCCATGCACCCGCCCCCTCGGGCAGTTGAGGACGGATGAAGTGGCGCGGGTCACGAAGCTGCCGCAGAACACAGGGGATGATCTCGGACCATGCGTCCCAGAGCGAAGGGTTGGGTGCGGGCAGGTCGTGCTTCACTACCTCGTGCAGCTTGGGCAGGGCGTGATAGGGCACCATCGGATACATGTGATGTTCGATATGATAGTTCATGTTCCAGTAGATGAAGCGCAGGATCGGGCTCATGAGTACAGTGCGTGAGTTGATGCGGTGATCGAGCACGTCTTCCGCGAGTCCGAGGTGCTGGGGAAGCCCCATCACGAGCAAGAGCCAGATCCCGTAGGCCCGAGGCAGCCCGATGATCATGAGTGGCAGGATCGACCACGACCAAACGGAAACCAAAGCCACTAGAACGTAGATCGCGATGTGGATCCGGCCGACACGAATGGCCTTGCGGCGTTCGGTTTCGGGGATGAGGTCGGCCTCGTCCGGAGGAATGATCCCCGCGGCATTCCGGGCCAGCGCGGCGAGGCTCTGCGGAACGGCTACGATTCCGAACAAGTTGAGGCAGAGCACGATCAGCTGCGGCGGTCGCATGCCCGCGATTTCCGGGTCCCTGCCCACGATGATCGTATCGGTGTGATGGCGGGCGTGGGACCAGTGCCAGACCACCGAGTTTCGCATCATCAGAAAGCTTGCAAATTCATAGACGGCGTCGTTCTTCCACCGGGTCTTGAAGGCCGTGCCGTGGCCGCATTCGTGCCAACGGCTATCGGCGGCGGAGGCGTAGAATGCGCCATAGACGAAAAGGAAAGGCAGCGCCCACCAGCTCCCCCAAAACAGGATGCCGCCCGCGCCGCTGCCGACCAGCACGGCAACCCAGATCGAGATGTCGCGCGTCGCCGGCCAATCCGTGCGCTTCATCAAATGCTTCAGTACCTTTCGGTCTACCGGCGTCCGATACCAGTCTGCGCCGGCAAGGCCTCTTTGGAACGCATTTTGCCGCTCCGGACCGGTCAGGGAATAGTCCCGCTCCATCGGAAATGTAATCAATCGCACCAGACCCATGGTTCCGCTAGCCCCAGTTTGCCAATGCGGTCTCGAACTTGCCTAACTCCTCTTCGGAGATCTGGACCAGCTCGCTCGCGCCCGGAAACGACCCCGAAGCCACATCGCGCCTGAACTCCGAGAACGCAGCCACGCGGTCCTCCTGCAGTCGCGCGTATTCGGCCCGGAAGTCCCTGTAGACCCGGGCGTGACGGGGCACATGACCTTCGGTTTCGCCAAGAATGTCGACCGCAAACAGGTACTGGACATCGCAACCCGCGCCCGACCCCATGGAAATCACGACGAGTGACGTCCGCTGAGAAATCGCCGCTGCGACCGCTGGCGGCACGATTTCCATCTCGACAGCAAAGGCGCCCGCGTCCTGATAGCGTCGGGCGTCGTCCAGGATGGCAAGGGCATCGTCTGCCGTCTTGCCGCGTGCCACGTAGCCGGTCCAGCGTGCCTTCTGAGGCATGAAGCCGACGTGGCCGACAACAGGAATCGCCTCTTTCGCCATGGCTTCGATCACGTCGTAGTGCATCGGACAATAGATGCTGTCGGCCCCGGCCTCCAATGCCTCGAAGGCCGCGCGCCTGGCCTCATCGGCATTGGCGCATTCGCCGTAGATCAGGCCGAACGTAAAATGCGTGTTCGGGGCGGCAGCGCGGAAATCGTCGCGGGCATGCTTGCGGCCTGATACGATGATCTCGATCCCGGCGGCCTCGGCCGCGACGGCATGTTCAACCGAGGCCACGTTGAGTTCGGTAAGCTGACCCTTTCCCTTGTGGTCGATCAAGTCCTTGACCGTCATCTTCATTCTGCGCGCCCTCCGGACTGGGGCAGGTCAGTGCCACGGAGGATCAGTTCCGCGTCAATCAACTGCTGATGGGGTCCGGCGTCGCCGTTGAGCTTCGCGACCATCATGCGCCCCAGCCGCATTCCAAGCGCGTCGAGATCCTGACGAAACGTCGTAAGGCCCATTCCGACATGGGCGGCCACGGGAATGTCATCGCACCCGATCAACGCCATGTCCGGACCAGGCCGAATCCCGAACTGCCGCATGGCCTCCATTGCCGAAAGGGCAATCACGTCGTTGCCGCAGAAGATCGCGGTCGGACCGATACCCCGGGTAATCAGTTCGGTCACGGCATCCGCGCCTGTCCTTCGCGTCAGGTAGCATTCAATCTCGAGAGCGGGGTCGTGCCCGATTCCATGCGTCTCCAGCGCATCACGGTAGCCGTGCAGGGCATGGTTCGAATAGGTGTACCTGAGCGGCGTCGTCAGGTGTGCGATGCGGGCATGACCAAGCCGGATCAGCCGTTCGGTCGCCCGATACCCGATCTTGTAGTGGTCCACGTCGACCCAGTCGTGATCGGACTTGTCCGTTCGTCCCACGGTGACGAATGGAAAGCCACGCTGCTGCAGCCATTCGATCCGTTCGTCCTCCGGCCGGGTTCGCCCGAACAGAAGCCCGTCGCAGCGGCCTCGTTCGACGGAATTGCGAATGATCTCGTGCTCGGTCTCGTACTCCCGCGCCATGATGATCTGGAGCGCATAGCCCTGGGCCTGCAGCGAAAGCTCAACGCCGTCGAGCAGGCTCAGGAAAAACGGGTCCACAAACTTGGTCCAGGGCTTCGAGACCATGAAGGTCACGGTGTTGGTTTGCTTCGATCGCAGGCTCGACGCCGCGAAACTCGCGCGGTAGCCAAGTTGCTCTGCCATGGATTCCACCCTGCGGCGGGTTTCGAGCTTGACATCAGAGTATCCGTTGAGCGCGCGGCTGACGGTCGAGACCGAAAGACCGGTCTGTTCGGCAACGTCCCTTATGCCCGATCTCTTCGCGGGCTCGCCCATCAGTTTTCCTCTGCGATCACGTAGCCATGCGCGGGCAACACGGCCTCATTGCGTTCGCCCGAAAGCACGGTCACTTGGTCGTGCCACGGAACGCTCCGGGGGGCATCCGAGAAATTGAATGCGCACATGAGCCTTTGTTCCTCGTGAACGCGGGAAAAGACAAGCCAGTCCCTCTCGTGCTCCTTCGGTTCGAACGATCCGTATCGCAGGGCCGCGTTCGCACGGCGCAACGCAATCAGCGCGCGGCAGTTTTCCAGGATTGACCCGCTCAACCCGTCCTGCCGAGAGACCGCAAGCGCCGCATGGGACGGTTCGCAGGGCAGCCATGTGCACGCATTCCCCGAAAACCCGAGTTGATCCGTGTCGTCCCAGGGAAACGGCGTGCGCGCACCATCGCGTCCTCGATCATGCGGCCAGAACCGGATGCCCTCCGGGTCCTGAATCGCTTCGCGCGGCACGTGCGAGTGCGGCAGCCCAAGTTCCTCTCCCTGGTAGAGGATGACGGTGCCGCGAAGACAAAGCAGAAGTGCATGCAGCATCGTCACCCTCGCCGGATTGCCCTCAGCGCCCCATCGGCTGGCCACGCGGAAAACATCGTGGTTTGAAAGCGCCCACGTCGGCCAGCCGTGACCGTTGCCTGCCTCCAGAACCGCGGTTGCGATGGCCGTTCCGTTCAGCTCGGGGGCAAGCAGCGCGAAGCTGTAGGCCGTGTGCAGCCTGTCGGGTGTCGTGTACTCGGACATGCGCTCGACCTGCCAGTCGCAGGAGATCTCGGCCAGCAGCATCCTGTCCCCGGCGACTTTGCGCATGCGCCCGAGAAACGCCAGGTTTTCCGGCCGCGACCGGTCGTAAAGCCTCTGCTGCATGTAATACGGATTGGCGGGCACCTCATCGATTTCCGCTGCAGGATTATCCCTAAGCGCAGGGTCGTGCATGAAGAAGTTGGCAACGTCCAGCCGCAGCCCGTCAACACCCAGGTCGAACCAGAATGTCATGATATCAAGCACTTCGTCCTGCACGTCCAGGTTGTGCAGGTTCAGGTCGGGTTGCTCGATCAGGAAGTTGTGCAGGTAGTACTGGCGCCGTTCCGGTGCCCATTCCCACGCAACGCCGCCAAACCGCGCCAGCCAGTTGTTTGGCAAGCCGCCATCGGCTTTCGCATCGGCCCAGACATACCAGTCCGCCCTTTCGCCATCCTTGCCCGAGCGGCTTTCGACAAACCACGGATGGCGGTGCGAACTGTGGGAATAGACCTGGTCGATGACGACCCTCAGTCCATGGTCATGCGCCGCCTGCACGACCTCGCGGAAGTCTTCCAGCGTTCCGAATCGTGGATCGACCTGTCGGTAGTCGGACACATCGTAGCCCGAATCGTGCATCGGAGAGGGAAAGAACGGCGTGATCCAGATCGCGTCGATCCCGAGCCCGGCAAGATAGTCCATTCGGCTCAGAAGGCCCCTAAGGTCGCCCTCACCGTCGCCATCGGAATCCATGAAGCTGCGCAGGTAGACTTCATATATGCAGGCCCCCCGCCACCATTCTGCGTGCTCTTCACGGCGTTGAGTCGTCACGGTCATCTCCGGCAATGCCACCTTATTCAAAAACGTTTTTGGAAATTGGTCAAGAATTCCGCAAGATTTTGGCCATTTCCGGGGCAATCTCCGCAAAAAACCTTGACCAGGCGGCTCAACTTCGCAACTCTTCCGCGTGAAGCCCAAAAACGTTTTTGGGTTTTCTGGCGCAAAGAGCTTCAGGGAGGGAAATATGCGTAAGTTCCGTAATTCAGTACTTCTGGCCTTGTCTGGCCTTGCGATGAGTGTCGGGACAGCTTGGGCGGGGGACTGGTGTTCAGGACAAACGATCCGGCTATTCTCGGGCGGTCCGGCCGGCGGTGCATTCAACTCGATCATTGATCGCGGCGCGATGCAGGCGGCGGAAGACACCGGCGCAAATGTCCAGATCATCTATTCGGATTGGGACTTTGACAAAATGGTCACCCAACTGCGCGAGGCGATCAGTCAAGCACCCGACGGCATCGCGATGATGGGGCACCCGGGTGACGACGCGATCATGCCGTTGGCGGCCGAGGCCGCTGCTGCGGGAATCCCGATGATGTACATGAACGTGGACGTGCCGGACGTGCGTGCGGCCTTCGGGTCGGGGTACGTTGGGGCCACGCTCTACCAGCAGGGACGGAACCTTGGCGCCGAGACCCTACGTCTTGCGGGCGACAGGCTGCAGCCTGGCGATAGGGCAATCGTCATGAGCCGATGGGAAAGCGAAAACCGCGCTCAACGTGAACTCGGCCTCGTGGACGTGCTTGAAGAGTTCGGCATGACGGTCATCAAGCTGCAGGAGGCCGAGGGCGCTTCTGCCGACCAGATGCTGCAGATCCCGGTCCTGACCTCGACCCTGATCGCCAACCCCGACACCAAGCTCATCGGCTATCCCGGTGGCCCATGGCTGGCCGCGGCACCGGTGTTCATGGATGCAGTTGGCAAAGGTCCCGGCGACATCATGGCGGTTGGCTTCGACCTTGGCCAGGGTGTCATGACCGCGTTCGACGGAGGGTACGTGACGGTGACAGCGGACCAGCAGCCCTACCAGCAGGGATACCTGCCGGTTCTGTCGCTCTGCCAGCAGCTGGTCTACAAGCTGGGACCGCTTAACGTGGACACCGGCGCTGGCTTCGTGACGGCGGACAACTACAAGGATGTAGTTGCCCTCGCCGAGCAAGGAGTCCGCTAGCCCAAGATTTCACCCGGGCCGGCTGATTTCTGACGCCGGCCCGGGGCCGAACCTTCCAAACCGGAGCGCGCTCATGTCCGCGGCATCAGGACCGGTCGTCGAATTGCGTAACATCGTCAAGCGATTTGGATCGGTCGAGGCCTTGTCAGGCGTCACGATGACCGTCCGCCACGGCGAGGTTCTGGGGCTGCTGGGAGACAATGGTGCGGGAAAGTCAACGCTAATCAAGACACTTGCCGGGGTGCACGACCCCGACGAAGGCGAGATCATCGTGAAGGGCGAGGCTCGCAAGCCCTGGACACCCGCGGCTGCGCGCGACGCAGGCATTGAGACGGTCTTTCAGGATCGCGCACTGGCACCGCAGCATTCCATCGTGACCAACATCTTCATGGGGCGCGAGATCACGAATTCCCTCGGTCTTCTGCGGGTGCAAACGCAGATCGACGAGGCCAACAGGCTGATGCGCGAGATCGGCTTCACCTCGAAGGTGTTCAACCCGGAAAGCACTGTTGGGACGCTTTCCGGGGGCGAGCGGCAGGGGGTGGCGATTGCCCGTGCGCTCTACAATCAGGCGGATGTGATCGTGCTGGACGAGCCGACGACGGCACTGTCGCTCACCGAGACACAGAAGGTCTTCCGTTTCGTGGAAGCGGTCAAGTCCTCAGGCAGGACGGTCGTGTTCATCGGGCACAACATCCATCACGTCTGGGACATTGCAGACCGGTTTTTTGTCATCGACCGCGGAAGTGAAGCCTTCGAAGGCGCCAAGTCCTCTTTCACCGGCGCCGATCACCTGATCGAGATGATGCACCAGCTCGCGGAAACCGGCAGCGCGGACACGAGTTCGCTTTTGGAGCCGGCGTGAGGATGAACACCGTGAATGACGCGACGACCGATGCCAGTTCAGAGGACCACCGCACCGAACAATCCCCATGGACGCTCTTTTACCGCAAGAACGGTCGCGCGCTGAACGCATTCCTGGCGCTTGTCCTGGTTTGGGTCTTCTTTGCGGTGAACAACCCCGCGCTATTTCTGAACCCGCTGTTCTACAATGCGTTCCTGTTTTCGGTTCCGGCGACGATTTTTCTGACCACCTCCTTGGTATTTGTCATCGTTTCGGGCGAGCTTGATCTGGCATTTCCGTCGGTCGTCGGCGCCGCCGGCGGAGTGTTCATGTACTCCGTTGTGCTCGGAGTGCCCGTGATACCAGCGTTCTTTCTGACAATGGGCTTCGGGGCGTCGATCGGCCTTGGCATCGGATTGATCGTCGTCTACGGGCGCATTTCGTCACTGGTCGCGACGCTAGGCCTCAACTTCTTCATCCTCGGCATCGTCAACCTGCTCGCTCAAGGTCGGACCATTTCTGCGCCTGAGGCGATGAATAGCTTCGGATACAAGCTTTTTGTTGGAAAATGGCACCTGTTTGACACGACGCTGAGAGTGCCGAACCACTTCATCTGGTCGCTGGTCTGGGTGGTCTTCTGCTACGTGCTCTTCAAGTATCATCGGTTCGGCAACCGGGTGCAGCTCGTCGGAGACAATACTGACAGCGCCCGCGAAATGGGCATCAACATTGAGCGCATTCGCGTCAGCGTCTTTGTCGTGTCGGGAGTTGCCGCAGCCATTACAGGCGCCTTGCTCGTGCAGATGGCGAATATGGTCTGGTTCCCGACCAGCGGAAAGGCGTATCTGCTGATCGCGCTGGCGGCGCTCTTTGTCGGCGGCACACCGACCTGGGGTGGTGTGGGCACGATCTTTGGCGCGTTCTTTGGAGCGATGACGGTCACGCTGATCCCGTCCGGCGCAGTTGGCGCAGGTTTTGCCGGCTATTGGACAGACTTCATATTCGGCCTCGTCATCATCCTGACCATGATCGCGCACCGTTTTTCTGGCGCGCGGGTCCGATGACATGCGTGCGGCGTCGATCACCAGAGCAGCGGACAGCATCCGGGTGAGTGCCGTCAGGCTAGGCTGGGCCGATGCCGCCGCCACCGTTCGCGCGCTGGGCGAACTACCGTATGCCGGGGCCAAAAGGGCAAAGGTGAGTGACGCGCGCATTCTCGGCCGTTTGCCGCGGTCCGAAGATGTCTCCGACGCGGCGAGCTTCGTCACCGACAACGAGTTGGTTGTGGGTGGGCGGGGCCAATCCAAACAATGAGCGACAACGCTCCGATTTACCGGGAATCTCTGGCACGAGGATACGCACGTCTCCCGTGTCTGTTGCCGGACGAACTGGTGACCCGGCTGATCCGCATCTCTGCGCTAAACGTGAAGCGGGCAGGCGTTGCCCATCGGGCGGCAAACCGTTCCCAGGGCTCGCTGATCAACATCGCGACGGACCCGGGCTACGCCGAGCTTGTTGCCGCTCCGGAAATTCTAAACGGGCTCGCGCGTCTGGGCTTTTCCGACCTGCGATTTCAGTCCGGATTCCTGATCTCGAAGCCTGGCCATTCGCCAGCGCTCTTCTGGCATCAGGACTGGTGGGGATGGTCGCTTGAATCCTCCTACCTTGCCCGTCCGCAACAAATAGGCGTGATGGTCTACCTAAGCAGGACAAGCGTCGCGAATGGCTGCCTGAGGGTGCTGCCTGGCTCACACCTGCGAAGCCACCGCCTGCACGGCTCGATCACGGCGCACGACGCCGGGTTGTCCCGCGTCGACGACGAGAGGCACGAACTCTACCAGAGCGTACAAGGTGAGGTCGCCCTTCCAAGCAAACCGGGCGACGTGCTTGTCATCGACGCCCGAATTCTGCATTCCGCCTATCCGAACACAACTGACCAGGAGCGGATGCTGCTGACGCTTTGGTATCATCCCTCTTGGCCCGAACTGCCGCGGAGCGTTCGCGCCCATGCTGCCGACGTCTTCGACGGCGCGGTGTCCGACGTCTCCCAAGGCAGCAGCCCGACACCCCGAAGTTGGCCGCCAAGTGCGCTGAAGAAGATCGCGGCTCTGGTGCCCGAGCGCCCCTGCGGACCACCGGTGGAATTCGACAGGCGTCCCGATACCAACCGGATGGAGGCCCAGCGTGACCGACACGTACACGAAAGACGATGACGCATTGGTTGTCCGCTTCAACAGCGAGTGCGTGCGGGTCGAAGCTTGGGGGCCAGACGCCCTGAGAGTTCGGGCGCGCCCCGGGGGCAAGGTCGCAGAACCGCATGTTTGCGCGCTCTTGGCTGCTACGCCGACACGGCCGTCGATCGTGATCGACGGGAAGCACGCCAGTATCCGAAACGGCCGAATCGAGGCGCGGGTCAGGCTGGCGCGCCGACTTGGCGCGGACGTCCACCTGGAACCGGTGATCGGATTTCACGACACGGTGACGGGCGAAGAGCTCTTGTCTGAAGCACGCAGTCATTTTGCGGGACCTCCGGCGCGGCGGTTCAAGCCAATCTCATCGGGAAGCTTCCAGCTTGAGGCCACGTTCACTGCCCATGACGACGAGCACCTGATGGGCCTCGGCCAGCCACAGCACGGGCGCGAGAACCTGAAGGCCACCTCGACCAACCTCGTCCAGCAGAACACGCATGTGGTTGTCCCTTTCGTGATTTCGTCGCGAGGTTATGGGTTCTTGTGGAACAATCCGGCGGCTGGTCGGGCCGAGTTCGCGTCCAACATAACGCGTTGGCGGGCCGACGCGACGCCGGGTCTCGACTACTGGATCACCGCCGGCGAGACCCCGGAGCGCATACTGCGGACCTACATCGCTGCGACCGGGCTTCCGCCCGCGTGCCCCGACTGGGTGACCAGATTCTGGCAGTCGAAGTTGCGCTATCGCTCGCAAGAGGAAGTCGTAAACGTCGCACGCGGCTACCGCAAGCGGGGGATACCGCTGTCGTGCATCGTGATCGACTTCTTCGCCTGGACCCGACAGGGCGAGTGGGAGTTCGACCCTGCCAAATGGCCCGACCCCGAGGGCCTCGTGCGTGAACTGGATGAAATGGGCGTGAAGACCATTGTCTCGATCTGGCCGACGGTCGGCGCAAACGCGAAGTACTTTGCCGAGATGCGCGAAAAGGGGTACCTCCTGCGCACTGAGCGCGGCGTGCCTGCGGTTATCCAGTTCCCCGACAAGGACCCATTCGGGGTGCACTTCCTAACCTACTACGACGCATTCAACCCCGATGCCCGCGACTTTCACTGGGACAAGGTCAGGCGGAGTTACCTCGACCGGGGCATCAGCAACTTCTGGCTGGATGCCTGCGAACCCGAGATACGGCCAGCGGATGCCGAAAACGTGCGGACCCACCTAGGCAACGGGGCGGAGATGCTGTCGGCCTATCCGCTTGTCCATGCAAAACGCTTCGCGGAGGGCCTGAAAGCGGCAGGCGCCGACGATGCGGTGCTCCTGGGTCGCTCGACCTGGGCTGGGGGGGGCAGCACTATCCGGTCATCCTTTGGTCCGGCGACGTCTGGTCGACATGGGAGGACTACCGCGCCCAGATCGCTGCGGGATTGCCCGCGGCGATGTCGGGAATCGGCTGGTGGACGACCGATATCGGCGGATTCTACGAGGGCCACGCCGACGATCCCGAATTTCCCGAACTCCTTGTCCGCTGGTTCGAATTCGGCGTGTTCTCGCCGATCTGTCGGCTGCACGGCGTGCGGGTCCCGAACGGTGTTTCTTTCGCATCCTCCGACGGCGAAGTCGACTATGGGCGAGAGCTCTTCCACGTCTTCACTGACACGGGCGGCGACAACGAGGTCTGGAGCTACGGACCCAAGGTGGAAAAGATCCTGACGCGGCTGCTGGAGTTGCGCGAACGGCTGCGCCCGTATCTGGCCGAAGTCATGGCTGAATGCGCCGCGACGGGCGTGCCACCGATGCGCCCCTTGCCCTTTGCGTTTCCCATCGACACAGCTCAGCGGGCCCCACAGGGCGCATTCATGCTCGGGCCCAACCTATTGGTGGCGCCCGTGCTGGAGCCCAACGCGAATTCGCGGGAGATACGTCTTCCCAATGGGCGCGACTGGGTGCACGTTTGGACTGGCGAGCCTTGCGAAGGCGGCCAGACGGTCCGGGTCTCCGCGAAGTTGGGGATGCCGCCCGTTTTCTCGTTGGCGGAACATTGGAGCAAGCACAAAAGTGCTTTTGAGAACCTGTCGCCGTGAGCTCTTCGCGAACCTGGCCCGAAACCCGACCGGGACTTCGCTTCGTGCCAGGGTGGCCTACGGCGAGAATCGCCAATTGAGCACCGGGCAAGCAAAGGTCTGGAAGGAGTCAGCGGATCTCTCAAAGAGCGAGAAGTCAGAACGTTCTGAATTCCCGCTCTTTTTTCAGCCTTCGACAGTCTGCACTCAATCTGTTCATCCTCGTGCCGACCTTGCCGTCGTTCCTGCGGTCGTTGATGCAGAAATGGGCGCAGCTCCGCTTGAATTGCAACCAGACAGTCAACCGGTCCATTTGCTCGAAGTCGAGGAAGTGTCTGGCTGGGGTGGTAGGATTCGAACCTACGGTACACGGTACCAAAAACCGCTGCCTTACCACTTGGCTACACCCCAACACGCACCTTCGGTGCTAACGCTTTGAAAAGCGTAAGTTTTTCCTTCCTCAAACTGCAACTGCGGACTGGTTTCGAGCCTGTTTCGTCCGCGTCTGCAACTGATTGCGGGAGGAAGACGTGGCGTCAATACGACTCACTGATGCGAGAATCAAGGCGCTTGAGCCGACACAGAATACGCGGGACGTTCGCGACGCGAACCTGAGAGGTTTCGGCCTCAGGATCCTGCCCTCGGGCCGGAAACGGTATTTCATCCACACGCAGTTCAAAGGTCAGCGCATCTGGAAACTCATCGGCGACGCAGACCAGACAAGCCTGGCCGATGCGCGCGAATCGGCAAGGGCTGTCCTCGCCGCCGTTCGCAAGGGCCTGCCTGCCGTCGCCTCTTCGGACGAAACCAAATTCGAAACATTTGCAGAGGAAGCGTTCCGCCGGCATTCCCGTCACTGGAAACCGTCCACCCTGAAGGTGAACAGGTGGTACTTGAACAACCAGATCCTGCCTTGGTTCCGGGGACGGCAGATTGCCGACATTACACGAAAGGATGTCCAGAACTGGTTCATGTCCCTGCATGCGACGCCTGTCGCCGCTGACCGCTCGACTCCTGTGCTGTCCGTCATCATGGCCCAGGCCGAAATCGTTGGCCATCGTCCCGCAGGCACGAACCCGTGCAGGGGCATCAGGCGCTACCGTCGGAAGGGTCGGGAACGCTTCCTTTCGGAGGCCGAATTGCGGCGCCTTGGAGCAATCCTCTCTTTGCATGCGACGGAGCGTCAATGGCCGACGGCCGTCATCAGGCTGCTGCTACTGACCGGCTGCCGAGCCAGCGAGATCCGAACCCTTCAGTGGCGGGACTTCCGGGACGGGCACCTGCACCTCCGCGACAGCAAGACTGGCCCCCGGATCGTTTGGCTGTCGACGCCGTCCCGGGAAATACTGGACGGACTGCCAAAGACATTTCGCTGGGTGTTTCCGTCGCCACGGTCAGACGGCCCAGTCTCGAAAACCGCCGTCGAAAACCATTGGTGTCGCGTGCGTTCCGACGCAGGGCTGAATGACGTGCGGCTTCACGATCTACGCCACACGTATGCCAGTTTGGCAGTCATGACGGGCGAAACGGTTCCCGTCGTCGGGCGCCTGTTGGGTCACAAGGATTCCGAGACCACGCTGAAATACGCCCACCTCTCCGAGAGCACGGTGCATGACGCCGCCGACAGAATGGGGACCTTTCTCGCTGGGAGGGACACATGAAGCAGGTTCGTCTGACCGACGCGGGCATACGGCGGCTCAAGCCGGGAGCCCGCGAATACACGGTCCGCGACGCCCGGGTTCCGTCGCTGTGCGTCCGCGTCCATCCTTCCGGCACCCGGACACTTGTCTGCATAGATCGGCACGGAAAGCGGTCACTGGGTCCGGCGAACCTACTGACTGTCGACGAGGCACGCAGGGAATGTCTCGGGCTTCAGTCCGAGGGCATGGACAAGAAGGCTACGGTTCCTGCATTCGCGGAGTTCGCCACGGAAACCTGGCGCGCTTCATGGGTCACCCATTGCAAGCCGTCGACGATTCGCGGGAGGGACAGGATCCTGAAGGCCCAGCTCCTGCCGGCCTTCGGCAAGCTTCGCATGGACAGGATCACGTCAGCCCACGTCCACCGCTGGTTCGACGCGTACAGCCTGACATGGCCTGGTGCCGCCAACAAGGCGCTTGAGGCATTGAGCCAAGTATTCAACCATGCGGTGAAGCTCGATCACATCACGGTCAACCCCGCCACGGGCGTCAAGCGGAACCCGCGTCCGAAACACTCGCGGTTCCTGTCCCGAGAGGAGATTGGACGCCTGCACGAGGCGCTCGACCGCCATGCAGACGGGAGACGCGGCCAGCAGGTCGACATAATCCGTCTTCTGCTTCTGACCGGGTGCCGCAAAAACGAAATTGTCCGTCTGCGGCGTAATGAAGTGGATTCCGGATACCTGAGGCTTGCGGACAGCAAGACCGGTCCACGGACAGTTTTTCTTTCTCGAGCGGCAACGACCATTGTCGAGCGCCGCCTCGCAGCAGCTTCTGGCGAGTTCCTGTTCACCTCGTCGAGAGACCCAGTCAAACCGATTTCGGACTCTTTGTCACTTTGGAATGTGGTGCGAAGGGAATGCGAGTTCGAGGATGTACGGCTCCACGATCTTCGACATACCTATGGGAGTCAGGCGGTCATGCAGGGTCTCCCCCTGCCCGTCGTGGCAAAGCTTCTGGGTCACAGCAAGGTGACCATGACCCTTCGCTACGCCCACGCGGGCGACCGAGAGGCCCAGGCGGCGGCAGAGCGGGTCGGCGCGCGGATTTCCGAATTGCTGGCGCACAGCTGATCTCATATTGGGCTTGCAGACCGCCCAAGACGTGCGCGGCTCATCTCGAAAAATGTTCGGGCGGCCGCAGGCTCAGCGGCAGTAATGGTTGCGATGCAAGGTTTCCGATTCCATCATGGCACATTTGCCGCCTACGCGGCTTCTCTCGCCCAAGTCGCGGAACTGCGCGTGCCGCGCGCTGACACACCGATTCCACCGCGCCCGACCAGTCCGAGAGTTCCCGCCTCTGGTTCATCGCCGATTCGCCTTCCTCCGTCATTGTAGCCAAGCCGACACGATTCAACCCCGTGCCGGTCGTCGGCGATGGAAATGGTCGAGACAGGTCCGGCCATTATCCTTCGAAGCGCCGGGACTCGGCTGTTGCCACCATCTTGGGCCGATCCCGATCCAGCTCCGATCCGGGCCCAATCAAGGCAGCCAAGTGGTGGACATGGCCAGCGGTTCAGCAGACGAGTCTGCGCGGGAAAGGCACCTGGTCGGTCGTCGTGGCAAAGTCCGGTTTGCATTGAACGGTCACGCCCGCAAACGTATGACAACGCGCAACGGACAGTGCGATCCGGCAAGGCGCTCCTTTTGAATTGCGTGATATAGTCCAAATTATTCCCAACTACTGGAAGGGGTGAACACTTCGTGGTCGATTTCGTATCAAAAGAAAAGCGTAGCAAGATCATGCGTGGGGTAAAGAGTGTCGATACGAAGCCAGAGAGGCTCGTCCGACGGGCCATGCACCGGTTGGGCTACCGTTTCCGCATTCACAGAAAGGACCTTCCAGGAAAGCCTGACATTGTTCTACCGAGACACAATCTGGTCGTGTTTGTGCATGGGTGCTTCTGGCACCAGCACTCGGGCTGTAAGGACGGACGAATACCTAGTAGCAATACGGAGTTCTGGGAGCGGAAGTTCTCAGCAAACCGTGCCCGGGACGCCAAACACACCGCAGTACTAAAGAGCCTTGGCTGGCGGGTAGAAGTGATTTGGGAGTGTCAGGCCCGTGACCCGGATCGCCTTAACGCGAGGCTTGCCGAAGTGTTTGCGCCCTTCGATTGACTATGATTCAATGCCTTGAACCTGGGGAACTTCCCCAGGATATTAGCTCCGATAGTTCGGGTTCTCATTGTCATCAGAAGAGGCCAAGACATTGATGCAAAGGAAATATATTGATCTCTTCGCCGGTTGCGGAGGGCTGTCACTAGGTCTCGAAAAGGCTGGTTTTGCGCTCGCTCTCGCGGTGGAAAAGTCCGACATGGCTGCTGAGACCTTCTTCCACAACTTCGTGGAGCGGATTTCAGACCCGGATGACTGGAAGAAGTACTCTGCATCTTCCACCTCAGTCGAAGAGCAAACCGCGAGAAGGCTGGTGGTCAAAGAACTGGCCGAGGTGCTGAGAGATATACGGCTACTTGCCGCCCTGAAGTCCCAAGACATCGATCTCGTAGCCGGTGGGCCTCCCTGTCAGGGCTTTTCTCTCGCCGGAAGGCGCAATCCAGAAGACATTCGAAACCAACTCCCGTGGCAATTCCTTGAGCTAGTAAAGGCCGTAGAGCCCAAAGCTGTGTTGGTTGAGAATGTGTCGGGAATGCATCAGGATTTCCGAAAGCACGGAAGATCATCTCCGTTCAATGACTTGCGCATTGCGCTAGCCGGGACTGGTCCCGGCTACACCGTCCAGCCCATGCACCTGAATGCAATGCATTTCGGGGTTCCCCAGCATCGGCCAAGAGTGTTTGTGATTGGGATCCGGAATGACATTGCAGATCTGCTTGACCTGACAGCCTCGGAGGATATGTGGCGTTCAGAATATGACGAAACCCCGAGTTCCCGCTTCACGCATCGTCCTTCGCTTGCCCCTATGGCGACCCATTTCGGCAACGCAATCCTAACAGTTTCCTCAGCCATTTCAGACTTGGGAAAGCACGGCTACAATCGAAAGAGAAACTTGTCGGAGTTTGCTCGCGAGATGCGAGCTGACAAGATCTGGGGAGTTTGCGCCCGCGAACAGGGCGGTCCGACAAGAAAGTTGGAAAACCATGTGTTGAGGCGTCATGCACCTCATACTCAGGCAAGGTTCCGTGTGTATCAATATCTTCGGGATCAGGGGATTCATCCACGGGTCATTGCTGTTCCCAAATCAGAAGAGCTAACCGAAAAAGGGAAACGGTTCAGGATAGTGGCTGCTATCGGGAGCGCCAAGTTTCCAGCCAGTGCTCCTGATGGCACCGAAATCGCACGCGACATCCCGGAGCTTGTTGACCTAATCATGGAGCTTGGCACCAAGAAGCATAGCCAGCGTCCCTTGAAGTGGGATGCTCCGAGCCCGACCGTTGTCAGTCTTCCGGATGACTATGTTCACCCGAAGGAGCCCCGCACACTGACCGTTCGCGAACTTGCCCGTTTTCAATCGTTTCCTGACTCCTTCGAATTTCGCGCAAAGGAATCAACAGGAAGCCTGCGCCGGAGGTTCGAGGTACCTCAATACACACAGGTCGGAAACGCTGTCCCGCCAAAGCTCGCAGAAGCAGTGGGACGTCACATATGGGGTGTCCTGTCAAATGCTTGAAATTTCAGGCGCCAAGGTCGGTCGGTCCTAGGAGCCAAGTACCCTCCAACTCTAGTGAGCCTGCAAGCAAGCACCGCATGGAAATTGAATTGCTACATTCGAAGAAGGTCGAAACTTGGTGTGGCTGGGAATAAGGCTTCGAAGTTTCTCGGTTTGATCTTGAACAAGGGGCCCTTTTCTGCTGCGCGACTTCCGGATGCGCTGATGAGGTGGTCCAGGGTGACCGTTCCCATTTCAAGCAAGCGAGGCAGTTCTTTCGCACGGGGACTGCCGGCAATTGTCACATATCTGAAATGGAAAAACTCCTCCCCGTTGCGTAAGCTGGGGACAGCAACGATCCACGCCGAGGCTGGTTGGCCCTTGACCAACCGCGCCTCAAGTCCTGCCAGCTGCCATGCCACGACATCCTTGGTCTCCCTTCCAACGGATCGGTGTCTTTCGACTAGGTGCCCCCGCTCCCAGTCTACGGCCAAGAACAGCCCTTGCCCGTTGGGTTGTTTGGCACTGACGGTGCAGTTCAAGCGGCGCTCGTCACCCGAACCATACCCGTACGCGTCAAGTAGCTCGCGCGAACTCTTTAGTACGCTGACATCCCAGTCCGGGACCTTTGCGAACAAGTTGACTCGATTGATGTCCTTGGCCTTGCTTCCCCGTCTTGCCGTTAAGGCAATGCCTTTGAACTGGGCCTTTCTTGACGACGTCATTGGAATCCCAAGGCGAGCCAGAAGGGTCTTGCCCACCGCAGTATCTCCGTGCCCAACCGCCGGCACTGGTCCTTGATTGGCTAGGTCCCTTAGTGAACCCAAAAGCTCTTCGCAGTGTTCGGGCAATCCATCAAGCAGCGGCATCAGAACGCTTCGCCCCCAGGGAACCGGAGACGTGCCCCCTCGTCCGCATCTTCAATGTTGGCGACATCTGTCAAGTACTTCCTGAAGAAGGTGGCAGGTTGGTCATTGTCGAACTTCACGATGGCGCCGTCCCTATAGCGGACCACCTCAACCCCAGAAGCACACTCGCGCGCAGACTGGTTCAACGAAAGACCGGCAGCAACCCGACGAATGTCGGCGACAAAATCAAGAACCAGAACCTTGTCCTTCTTCGCACTGACGCGGAGACCGCGACCGAGTTGCTGCAAGAATATCCGCCGACTATGGGTAACCCGCATGAACGCCACAAGGTTCACGTCTGGAACATCTATGCCCTCGTTAAGCATCTCAATGGAGATCAGCATGTCGATCTCCCCCGTTCGGAATGCGCTCAGGTTCTTGAAACGCTGCTCGCGGGGCAGTCCGCTGTGCATCAATGCAGCCTTGACGCCCTCTGCCGCAAACAAGGGACGCAACCTTTCTGCGTGATCGATTGAGCGACAAAATGCCAACGCGCGCAGGCTGTCCATCTGGGCCATCTTGGAACAGACCGCTTGAACCATGGCCAAGTCTCGCTCAGGAACCAAAAGGCGCTGGTTGAGGTCCTTGATTGTCAATCCATGAATTGAGGTTCTCGCAATCTCGTCCCAATCGATCCCGTCCGTCAACATGCGATAGTCGACTTCTGCGAGATAGCCCTGTTGCATACCATCTACGATATCCATTGTGTATGCGGGTTCCCCGAAAAGCTCGGTGATATCTCGATCATCCCCTCGCCAAGGTGTGGCAGTGAGCCCAATCAGGAAATTCGGATCCAGATGGTCAATTAGGTTGCTGAAGCTGTTCGAAGGAGCGTGGTGAGCTTCATCGACAATCACTAGCCCAAATCTACCAGACAAACCATCCCCTCGTGCAATAGCAGAACTTAGGGATTGCCAGGTCGCGAAGACCACCCCCCCACGATGCGCCGGTCGCTCACCATCCGTCCACAAATGCGTCGAGCACTCTTTAGGGAGTTGCGACCAACTCGAAATCTCAAGCTGGCGCACAAGGTCAGTCATGTGAGCGAGTACAAGGACCTCTTGTTCCGGATTGCGATGAAATTCATTGGCAATGAGTTGGTTTGCCACAAGGGACTTGCCCAGACCCGTGGCCATTAGCACCAGAGCATGCCTGTTTCCCTGTCCGCGATGTGCTTCTACGGCATCAATCGCCTCCACCTGATAACCGCGTGGGCACTTGTATTCTAGCGATGCCGAAGGCACTTTGTCGTAGTATTGCAGGAGGTGGCCACCATTCCATGCGCGGATGTCGACACCTGCGTCCTTCTGCGCAGCCAGGAACTTGTAGGCGTTGGGATAGAAATCTTGGTTCGATGCGACGACGGCGATCTGTGCTTCGTATTTTCCTATGGCCCACACTGCTTCACGAGCGCCGTTGTCGTCCACTCCACCACTCGACCGAAATTTCGCCTGTAGCACCCAGCGCTTCCCGCCGGAGACGCCAACCACATCTGCACCGTGATCCCCTGCACCCCCCACAAGTGCAACATCCCTAAAGCCTGCGTGCTTTATAAGCCGTGCAACCATTCGTTCGAAAGCTTGCCACGGGCCGTAGGCCAGCCGTTCTTCGCTCACGAAACCCGGCATTTACTTTGCCCAGAATTCGAGCAATCGAAGCGAGGCAAGAGCATGCGTGAACCTAAGTCGCCAGTCCCGGTCCTTGTTGATCGCTGATGCGCCATCCTCTACTAGCCACGAGACATCCTTCAGGCATTCTACCACCTGAGATAGCGCCTGCCTCCTTTGGTCGGCCGAAAGCGGCTCATAAGGTCTGTCAAAGAACTCACCATCCATTACGATCGCAGGCCAAAGCTCCACGAGGTCTTTCAGGTAGTCCTCCGAGGCGAAGCGGGCAAATTCCCCATTTCGAACGCACTCGTCCGCCTGAGCGTTAGTCAGCGATTCCGAGCGAAAGGCAACGCGTCGAATGTGATCAAGCTCATGAGACAAAATGCTTTCCAAATCTATGGGAGCTACATTGGGGAGGTTTTCGTCGAAGTGCCGTCTGAGCTCCGCCAGCAGGGTGGAAGATGATTTGGCTGCCTGCGAGATATCGCTTGAGTCTTGGGGAAAGTACTTTTCTCTCAGGAGCTTGCCGACATACGACACAGGGTAATCACGAATGGACTGGGAGGCGACCGTAATGGCCTGTTGGGCAACGTCCACGATCAGGTAGTCTGATGGCTGAAGGACATTGTCTTCGAAAAACGGTGAATCGCCGTTGTAGTCGAATTGAAGATCGAAGCCCTTGGGAGTCACCCGATAGGGATGTCCGCCTATGTCAGCCTTGTGCCGAAGTGCTGTCACCTTAATCAGGATATCGCCCGGAAGTTCTGGAACCTCATATGTTCGCGAGAGCGAGGTGTCGAGATCTGGCGAATAAGTATCGGGTGCGCCTTCTTTGTTGGAATTTTCCGTGTCGCTCTCTACATCATCTGCTGGTTCCTGATCGATTCCAGACTCCGCATTGTCGTCACCGATCGGCAAATCTCCGGCGAATTCGTCTGCCCCGCTACTGCCGCCATGCTTGGCTCGCTCCGCCTGAAGCACCAACTCATACCATTTGTCGTCGTCCTGAAAGTCGAGATCACCGTCATAAAACTTGTCGACGTATTCCTTGACCAGACCGGCGTTCAGCCCAGTGCCATCCGGAGTCCCCGGGACCAGCGACCCCAATCCCGCTGCACCTTTTCGATAGCCTGTAAACAGTCGCGCCATCGGGCTGGTGTTTTGTGCAAGCCCCAATCGTTTCGCGATCTGCGGTTGCAGGGGTGAAGTCCCTCGCACCAGATTCACGACTTTTTTCCACTCTGGGTCGTGTTTGTCAAAGGAGTCCTTTTGGTGTGAAACCCGAACGAAATCGATTTCCAGCTCTCCGACGATCCTGCCACCCCAATGCGTCGCGTCAATTGGATACTCCAAGATCGTATCGCCATCTTCGCGATTGAATGTGAAAAACGATTTGTCCGATTCCTGGATCACACGTCCGTTCCGCACAAGGTCGATCCCGAAATTTTCCTTGTCGAAATACCTTTGAATTCCCAGCCAACCCTTGAGCGTACGGGAGCGCCTTACGATGTTGTCGCTATGACCGCAGGCAGGACATTCATCCTCGATGTCTGAAAGCCAGACCCAGCACGTCGAACAGAAATTTCGCTCATCCAAGGTTTCGTCGATTTCAATCTGTGCGGGGACGTTGCCAAAGGCCTTGGTCTCGACGGAACGCTTAGCATCCCACACACAGTGTTTTGTCGGCGTTACGGCATCTCCTGCATAGTTGATACTGATCTCGAGACGCCGCATTACACGCCCATAGATCTTGCCAAGTCTCTCTCGCGTGCGTCGCTTTCCGACGCCCTTGATGAGTGACATGACCCGGTCCACCTCCAATCGGGTTATCTTGATCTCTGTGCCTCTAACGCGTTCTTCAAGTTCCTTGGGGGTCTTTGGCCTTTGTCGCACAGGAACATTGAAAGTCTTTTGCTGCTCCAGATGATCGAAGTCGATGACAAGTCCTGTCCAGTCGGAATCATCAGTTCGAGTGGTCCAGATCTCCGTCTTTCGTCCCATCCGCGCCGTGGAAATGTTGAAGCCCATGCCAAAGAGGCCCATCTTTTCCACAGGGTCATTTCCTGAATAGCCCGCACGAACGGCGTCCTGCAAATTCCCGATTGACATGCCGTTGCCGTTGTCCCTCACGATCACCTCGCCGCGACCGGCTTTCAGTTCTTTCTCACCGGGAACATCCACCCAGATCTTCGGAGCGGCGGCCGGTGCACCATCGCGGGCTTGATCAATGAACGCGTCGATGGAGTTGTCGATGAGTTCAGCAAGGCACTGCCAGGGCGCAAAGTCGATTTGTCCCAACATCCGAAGGACGCGCGGAGAAGGTGTGATGTCCACTGTTGTCATTGATATGCCTCCGTTTGATGGCAGTTGCTGGCCCGGGAACAAATTGCGAGCCTGGCGGGCATAGCTCCCCATTTTTTGCGAGCTTCTTGCATCTTCGCGTCGTGGGCAAGGAGCGCTCAGGTTAGGATGAACCTATCGACCTTGTCGCGCGGTTGATCGGCTTGCCTCCGAAATGACCACTCTCCGTGCCAACTCAATCAACGGCCCAAACTCAGCAAACACAAATCCATCTACCACCCGCAAGGCCGCGATGTACCGCGCTCAGTGAACGTGTCAAGACGTCGTCAGCGGACGCGCCTGACAGGCCGGGCTTCGTGCCCGCAATCCGTCACCGTGCCGAAACACTTTCCCGCGATCCTGGCTTCCGGCCGCGTCCGTGCCGATTCCAACTTGCCGACGCGGCGCTCGCCGCGGACCCGGCAGCACGGGCGCCATCGCGGAACGACGCGTCGTTCCCGCAAAGGCGGAGGCCGTTTTGCTTCCACAGGATCGGCATTCCGCTGCAGCATCGGGACGTGCTTGATCCTGTCGACGCCGTTTCCAAGGCGCCGGGAAGAGGTGCCGGACGCAGAACGGAGTGCGGCAAGGCGACCAAGGAGGACACTCCCCAGTACGAGGCGTTGCGAGACCGGAATACCGCCATTCTGCTCTTGCCCTCTTCGGTTTCCGCCAGTGCAGTCTCGGCTCAGTCATACACCCGTTTGTCGGCCTCGATCTGTTTCTTGCTCTCGCTGATCGGGGCTTCTGCAAGCGCAATGTCGTTCGCTACGTCGGCCTGCGCTGAAGTCATGGTCATGGTCAGGATTGCAACAGCCCAATGTTGATTGTCTCATGGAAATTCCCCCTGCTTGAATGATGGCGCGGCGGGTGCCGGGCGGTTGTCAATCACACGTGAGTAGAGTCCCGCCTGTTCGCACTAGCGCGAGAAGATACCCCGTGCCGGGTCAGTGGGCTGTACTACTCAGCGGGCGACCCGGCATAGCGGGTTCCGTGAACAGTGACGGGGGAAGGTTCGGCTTGGTTTCGGTCGGGAGACAAGACTGCAATATTTTGGTAGTTGCCTCACCGCCGACAACGGTCTTGCGCTAGGTCGCAGACAACTTTTATGCGAGATCATCATGCCGCGACTGCACATCTCTTAAATGCATCGTCTGGTGAGTTCAGGTCAATGATATGTGCAAGTTCTCCAACCATCTGCGCCTTGGCCCCAAGGTTTCTTTTGTCCTCAACGACTGCATTCAGAGAATAGATTGATACCTCCGAGTCGCGAAGGTCGCTGAACATCAAATACTTGGATGAAATTGAATTTGCATTTTTCGTCATTGGCTCAAAAACAGCCCTGCGCGTGTCGCGGAGAAACACGACATTGTTCGCACTCCATGAAAGTCGTCTGCCACGTACTTCGATGGACCGAGAAACTGTGCGTTTGCCGAACACGTCTATGATCCGTTCATATACAGCATCCGACTGGCTGCGCGATTGCGCCTCGACTGCATGGCGCACTGCATCAGCAGACGCCTGGGCTGATGCGTTCGCAACACACACTATTGCAGCTTCAAGTTTGTCGGCCGGGACCCAAAGCACAAACATGGCGCTGTTGTCATATCCAACGCCAAACTCATCCGCCTTTGCTCGCGCCAGCCTTTGGTATGACTCTTCGGCAGACATCATTTCGGCTTCAACAAGACCCTTACCCATGTCTGACACCCAAATGCGGTCGGAATTTTGCTCAACCTCAACCACCACGGAGGCGCCACTGGGGTACGTCACCGGAACATCGATCATCATCCTTCTGCCGTCAGAGTTGCGAAACTCCATCAGACGCTCGACAGCTTTCGAGACGTATGCCCTAAGATCCTGATTTTCATCATTAAAAATCACAACAGCACACCTTGCGATGGGGGATGCGGCACGTCAGACCGGTTTGCAATGTTGACCTTATCACAAACAAACCCCAATGCGGTAGCAAAATCTGACAGTTCAATCTTCATCGGGCGAGCCTGTGGAAGACTGGTGTTCCTGATATCGCCGTTCTCTGTGAGGTTGTCATGAAAGTCGTGCTCATGTGACGTTCTAGCCGGAAGTCTCAGCCCACGGAGTTCCTCGGGACCGTAGAATCTGTTTGTGTGCGCACTTAGGGGATTCACTTCAAGACGATACAGGGGGATGCCTGAGCGGGAACTCAAACTTGCGCACTCAAGTTGGAAAGTGAACGTATCAAGGAATGTCGGATAGGCTGTCGCACGAAAGAGAACGCCACGCGGCAATGCGCCAGCCATCTCAACCTTGCATGTCAGGCAAGACTGGTTCCGACCGCTATTGGATGGGAATATCCACTGGTAAGGGCCGACGAGGGTCTTTTCAGATTGATAGATTTCTTCAGCTTCTGAAAATGAAATCATCTTCTGCATAGTAAGCGTCATTTTGATCCCATACCGGGATTCGGGTTGACGGCAGGCTCGTTCCGGGATCCGGGCTGAACGCCGCGGTCAGTGATTCCCGGCGCTGGCTGCGAAGTTCCAGGGCAGCAGCTCGTGGATCCTCGACATCGGGTGTCCGGCGGCGATCCTCTCCAGCACGTGCCTGAGCCAGGCGTACGGCTCGACGCCGTTCATCTTGCAGGTCTCGATGAGCGTCGCGGCGCGGGCCCACGAGACGGCGCCTTCGTCGTGGCCGGCGAACAATGCATTCTTTTTCGTCAACTTCAGCGGACGGATCCGGTTCTCCACGAAGTTCGTGTCCATCTCGACGCGGCCGTCGTGCAGGAACACCAGGAGGCCGTCCCAACGGTTGGCGAAGTAGGCCAGCTTCTCACCGAGGCGCGAGCGCGGCGACACCCGAGAGCGCTGCTCGTCGAGCCAGACCCCGAAGGCGTTGACCAGCGGCGCCGACTCCGTCCACCGCACGAACTGGCGCGTCGCCGGATCCTCGCCACGGATCCTGTCCTCGATCGCGTAGAGCCGCGCGATCCGGTCCAGGCCCTCCCTGGCGATCGGCGAGCCGCTGGAATCGTGGATGTCGTGTATGCCGCGTCGACCGTGGGTCCAGCAGTACGAAAGGGTCAGCGCCCCGCCGGGGCGGTCATGCCGGCGCAGCCGGTTGTACCCGGAATAGCCGTCCACCTGCAGCGTCCCGGAGAACCCTTCGAGCAGGGCCTCGCCATGCTTGCCGCCGCGCCCGGGCGCGTAGCCGTAGACGACGCCCGGCGGGTCCGAGCCCGACCATGGCCGCTCGTCGCGCACCATCGTCCACATGTACCCCTGCTTGGTCTTGCCGCGCCCGGGGTCGAGAACCGGAACCGGCGTCTCGTCCATGCCGAGCTTGCCCGACGCCTTCAGGTCAGCCGCCAGGCAGTCCACGAGCGGGCGGAGATGGAACGACGCCTTGCCGACCCAGTCGGCAAGCGTCGCGCGGTTGATCTCGATCCCCTGGCGCGCGAAGATCTGCGCCTGGCGGTAGAGAGGAAGGTGGTCCGCGAACTTCGAGACGATCACGTGCGCCAGCAGCGCCTCGGTCGGAAGCCCGCCCTCGATCAGCGCGGGCGGGGCCGGTGCCTGGACCACGCCGCCGCCCTTGCACCTGTTGCAGGCGTAGCGCGGGCGAACCGTCTCGATCACGACGCACTTCGCGGGGACGAAGTCCAGCCGCTCGCTGCGGTCCTCGCCGATCTTTGCCATCTCGCCGCAGCCGCAGGGGCAGAGCGTGCTCTCGGGCTCGATCACCTCGGTGCGGCGCTCGACATGCTCCGGAAAGCGGAGCCCGGAGCGGGCCGGGCGCTTCCGCCGGCGGCGGGTCGCGCTTCCCTCGTCCTCGCAGTCTTCGGCGGGAGGCTCGACGTCGGCCTCGGCGGCCGCGATCCCGAGGTCCTCGAACGACAGCTGGCGATCGTCGGGAGGGAGCTTCTCCGACTTCTTGCCGAAGAGGAGCTTCCGGAACTCGTCGTTGATGTATTCAAGGCGACGGATCTGCTCGGAGAGGTCCGCGTTCTCGGCTCCAAGCCGCGCCGTCTCGGATGCAAGGCGCTCGGCTTCAACCTTCTGGCGCTTCGCGCGTTCCTGCGCCGTCCGGCGCGCCGAGCGCTCCTTGTCCAGCCGGGATTCCACCTCGGCAAGGGCCGCGGAGACAACCGCCATGGGAACCGAGCCGTCGGCGCCGGGGGTGATGGAAGGCAGGGCCGTCATGACGCCGCATGTAGCGTAACGGCTCCCGCCTGGCAACAGGATGTGCTGCTTCTTGGGCTATTCCGCCGCAAGCGGGCGGATAGCCGGCCGCGCATGGACCCGGCGCCAGTCCAGTCCCTCGAACAGCGCCTCGTACTGGCCGCGCGTGAGCCGCATCGCGCCGTCCCGGATCCCGGGCCAGGCGAAGCGGCCCTGCTCCAGCCGCTTGTAGACCAGCACCAGGCCGGTCCCGTCCCAGGCCAGCATCTTCAGCCTGTCGCCCCGCTTCGACCGGAACACCACGATCACGCCGGAATGGATGTCGACGCCCAGCTCCAGCGCCGCGGTCGCCGCAAGCGCGTCGTGGCCGCGGCGAAAGTCCACCGGCCGGGTCGCCAGCAGGATCCGTTGCGAGCCGGGAATGATCATCGCGCCCGCTCCAGCCCCGAGGCCACCGCGACGATGCGCTCCACGGGGCAGTCCCAGGGAAGCCGCACCACGACCTCCCCAGCCTCGACGGTGACCGAAGCCGATGGTGCCGGACCGTCAATGTGTAGGGCCATGGGCGCGTCCGCGCCGGCCGGGGGCGTTCGGGTCGCCGGCGCCGCAGCCTCCGGAACGGGCCCGAGCTTGCCCTCCCGCGCCAGGGCGCGCCATTCGGAGAGCGTTGACCGGGCCACGCCGTGACGCCTCGCCGTCAACCTGAGCGAGCCGCCGGGCGCGAAGCTCTCCGCGACGATCCGCACCTTCTCGGAGAAAGGCCAGCGCCGCCGCGCCGGATGGCTGCCGGCATCGGAAGCGGCGACCGGCGCGGACGTCGAGGGGTCGGCGCCTTCGCCGACGACAACGGGCACCACGGCGGGCACCGCCGGAACCCCCGGCACGGGGCCAAGCTCGCCCCGCACCGCCTGCCTGCGCCACTGGCTGAGGGTCGAGGCCGTCACGCCGTGGCGCGTCGCAACGTCATTGACCGAAACGCCGGGCACGAAACTCTCCGAAGCGATCCGGGCCTTCTCGGAATCAGGCCAGCGACGACGCCTCGGATCAGGGTCAGGGTCGCATTGAGTGGCCGGCGCCTCATCAAGGCCGGCTGCCGCAACGCCCGTTGCGGTCAGGGAAACATCCGTCATCAAAATACCTCCGGGAAAGTTCAGCTTCGTGGCGAGCACTGAAAGCGAAAATCGCCGGGCGGGAAACGGCGCCGAGGTATGGGCTCAAAATGACGCTTACTCTGCATAGCCATATTCGATTAATAAAATGGGCAGGAAATTTAACCCGCCAGTGGCGCGCTCGGGCTCAAGACCGATAATCGCACCCGTCTCTACACGTCAATGACGTACTAGCCTTCAACGTTCGTCGTCAAGAATTTCCCTACAACTTCACCGCTCATCTTCAACACATAATATGCGGTGCCTTGGCCTGGTTCGACTATCTCATCGGCCCTCACATGTACCTCATTCCTTCCCTTGAGAAGCATCATATAATCTCTCTCAGCCATCAGAGTTTCCTTTCTTCTTGCCTGATGTGAAGTGCGGCCTGCCCTGATCTGCCAAGGCAAGACCAACGAGTTGGTAGCTTAGCCCTCGGTCAGGATTCCGTCAATGTCGGATTGTCGGGCGGGGTCACTGACCAGTCAAAAATCAGACGCCCCCGCCCGGAAGGGCGGCCAAGACCGCCCATGTGGTCGAAGGAAGCGCCAGACGCATCTTTGACAGAGTGCCCAAATGGGCGTGCCGTTCAAGAAAATTCGAGACCAAGCATTGATGAGTCTGGCCTATGGCGCGAACGCCAGCAGGGTGAACTGGCCAGTCATTTGGTGGATCATTGCATGGCCAAGGGGGCCGAGAATGGCCAAGAGTGCGCAGATCGATCTAGATGCTTTCGCGGAGGCAGAGCGCGATTCCGTCACGCCCGCCGACTTCGACGCCGTGCGCCGTCAGGTGATGACGCACCCGGCCCGGCCGCAGACCCGCAGCGAGAACCGCGAGCCTGCGCGCGAGAAACTGTCGCGGCGCTGGAAATTTCCCCGGCGGTGACGCGGCGAAGCGGCGCGGATTCTTCTACACAAGTCCCAGTTACTGCGCAGGGATCACCCAGACTACGTCAAGAACCTAGACTCAAACCACAGCGACATCGATGTCGTCGGAATTCACCCGACACTTGAGAGAAAGGACGATGTTTTCGTCGTCAGCTGCAAGCTGGAAGGGCGGCTTCAAGCCGGCATCGAAAATCGATGCAATCGAGGAAGCGCGGCAAGGAAGCATGGAAGTTGTTTCGGAAGCTGGTCAAGCCAAAATGGTCGGAGGTCTTTGTCGACGCCGTTCAGGAGGCGATCTGCACGGATCTCTTCACCTATGTCGTGGCAGTCTTCAGGTTTGTCAGAGACAAGGCGGTCTAGGAAGGACACCCGCCTTTCCGCGCCGCCATTCGCGGCAATCCCCTGCGCATCCTGCGCCTTTCGTGAAATGTTCTCGTTGATTCAGGGCCGGCTGACCACGACACTTGCGACGATCGAGGTCGGAAGGATGCTTCAGATGTTTAGGGCAGCGGGCATCCATGCGGTTCCCGGCTGACCTCGATGCTTGTCGGAAACCCGGGAGCGCGGCATGCACGGCACGGTCAGGGCAGCCTTCCTCGCAGCAGTGCAAAGCCGGGAACTGGACATGAAATTCAGCGAAGCCGGTTCAGCCTTCGGAAACCGAACAGTCCTTTACGACCCACGGGCCGACATCGGGAGCCGTCGGCAAGACCTTCATGCGTTCCGGATTCGACCTCCTTCGCGCGTGTTCCGGGGATCCGGCGAGTTGCGTGCCGCCCCCGCCGTCCGGTAACATGTTGTTATCCCGTCGCGGGAAAAACGGGCAAGACAACTTGGAACGGATCGACCAAGCGACGACTTGGACGAGGTCAAACCCCTGTCCGAAAGCACGGTCGCGTTTCGTGACCGCGTTCCTGCATGCCCTCGGGTCCGCCTGATGCTCTCCGGCCCGCGCCAGCTTGCCAGCGCCGAGCAGACCTTCGGCTACTTCCTGCACGAGTACCTCGCCCGGAACGACGGCTCCCACCGCTCCGCCAACCGCTGGCACGGCGCGGGCGCAGAGGCCCTGGAACTGGGCCAGCGCGTGGGCAAGCGGAAGTTCATCTCGATCCTGTCGGGCAAGGTTCCCGGCAAGGACGTCACGCTGGGCCGCGTCATCGACGGCGAGCGCCAGCACCGTCCCGGCTGGGACATGACGTTCTCGGCCCCGAAGTCTGTCTCGCTGGAGGCCCTCTACCGGGGGAGGAGGGCGGTGATGCACGCGCATGACGAGGCCGTCCGCGCGACGTTCGACTGGATCGAGCAGGAGCACCTCCAGACCAGGGGCTACGACCCGGCGACGGGACGGCGGCCACGCGAGGCGGCGGACGGGCTGGTCGCGGCCACGTTCCGGCACATGGCGAGCCGCAACAACGACCCGCAGCTCCACACGCATGCCGTGGTCGCGAACATGACGCGCAACATGAAGGGCGATTGGCGCAGCGTCGAGCCGACGCTGCTCCGGCGCAACCGGCGCGTGTTCGGCGCGTGGTACCGGAACGACCTGGCGCGGCGGCTGCGGGACCTCGGCTACGAGCTGGTGCCGACGACGGTGGGCGGCCTGCCGAGCTTCGAGATCGCCGGCTGGTCGCGGGAGTGGCTGGAGGCGTTCTCCACGCGGCGGCAGGACATCCTGAAGCACATGGAGAGTGCGGGCCTGGAGTACACGACCGCGAACGCGCAGGCCGCGACCCTCGCCACGCGGGGCAGGAAGGTCGAACCGGTCAAGGGCGAGCTGGTGAAGCTCTGGCGGCAGCGGGCGGCGGCGCTCGGCCTCGTCGAGGCACGGAGGGACCGGAAGGCAAGGCCCGTCCGGGCGCCGGGGCGGCCGAGACTGTCGCCGCTGGAGGCCGTCTGGCAGGCGACGGAGCATCTCGAGGAACGCCGGTGCGTGTTCCGGAGGACGGACCTGCTCGCCGCCGCGCTGGGACGGGATCCGGGACGGCATTCGCACGGGGAGCTGGAGGCGGCCATCGACCGGCTCCGGGAGGACAGGAACCTGGTGGACACGAAGTCCGGCGACCTGACCACGCGGCGGACGCTCGAGGCGGAACGCGACGTGATCGCCACCATGCGCGAGGGCCGGGGCAGGGCCGCGCCGCTGGCGGACGAAAGGGACGTCGCCGCCCGGCTCGAGACCGCTTCGCTGACGGAGGGGCAGCGGGACGCGGTCCGGACGATCCTTCTTTCGGAGGACAGCATCGTCGGCGTCCAGGGATTCGCGGGCACCGGCAAGACCCGCATGCTGAAGGAGGTCGTCCGGCTCGCCGGGGACCGCCCGGTGATCGGCCTCGCCCCGTCCTCGGCGGCGGCCCGTGTCATGGCCCTGGAGGCCGGGATCGGCACGACCACCCTGCAATGGATGCTCGCGCGCTACGGGGATCTCGGCGACGCCGGCGACGCGGAGCGTCGGGAGGCACGGGAGCGGTTCCGGGGCGCGGTGATCGTGGTCGACGAGGCGTCCATGATCGGCACGGTCCAGATGCGCAGCCTGCAGAACGTCGCGCAGAGGATCGGGGCCTCCCGGCTCGCGCTCGTCGGCGACAGGCTCCAGCTCCGGTCGGTGGAGGCGGGACAGCCGTTCCGGCTCCTGCAGGAGGCGGGCATGGAGACGGCCCGCATGGACGACATCCTCAGGCAGCGTTCCGTGGATCTCAAGGCCGCCGTGACGCACATGGTCGCGGGGGACGCGGACCTCGCGGTCCAGGCCCTTGGCGCCGACGTGAAGGAGCTTCCGCCGGACCGGCTGCCGGAGACGGCGGCGCGGCTCTGGCTGGCGCTGCCCCCGGAAGCGCGGAGACGGACCGTGATCCTGGCGCCGACCCACGCGCAGCGGGAGGAGACCACCGCCGTCCTCCGGAAGGGGCTCGCAGAGGAGGGCGTCCTCGGCGGCCGGACGCTCGAGACCGAGCGCTTCGTGGACCGTCGGCTGACCCGGGTCCTGGCCGCCGACCCGCAGAGCTACCGGCCGGGCGACGTCGTGGTCGCGAACCGCGACGTCTACGGCCTCAGGAAGGGCGAGGCCTGGCGGGTCACCGGCAGCGGCGAGGACGGGATCGCGCTGGAGCGGCGCGGGGCCAGGGGCGGGTTCAGGCCCTCGGGCAACGCCTCCCACAACGTCTCCGTGTTCGAGACCCGCCCGATCTCGCTGAGGGCGGGGGACGAGATCGTCTTCACGCGCAATCTCGGGGAACCGGGCGTCGTGAACGGCGAGCGAGGCACGATCGAGGAAATCGGGCGCAAGCGCGTCCGAATCCGGCTCGACGGCGGGCGGCGGCTGTCGTTCAAGACCGACGACGACGGCCTGCGGCATGTCGACCACGCCTGGACCTCGACGGTGCACCGCGCGCAGGGCCTGACGACGGACAACGTGATCGCGGTCCTGGACGCGACCAGCATGATGACGGACCGCGCGCTGCTCTACGTGGAGATGAGCCGGGCCCGCGACGGGTTCGTCCTGCTGACCGACGACACGCAGGAGCTCGTGCACCGCCTGGAGCAGGAGATCGGCGTGTCGCATTCGGCGCTGGAGGCGACGGGCCACGCGGTGCGTCGCATGGAGCAAGAGGTCTCGCGGAAGGAGCCGCTGCGTCCCGCCCTCCAGGAATGGCGGAAGCTGGAGGCGGAGGCGGAGCGCGACGGCATCTCCCCCTTCCTGGCGGAGGAGGCCGACGAACTGCTGGACCGGCTCCGGCAGCGTGCGGAAGCCGAGGGCGGCGACACGCCGGACGAGCTTGCGCGGATCCTGGCGGACCACGATGCCCATGTCCGCGGCGGGGATCGCGAGGCGCTGGAGGACATGCTGCAGCGCCTGCGCTCGCGGGCGGTGTCGGAGGGCCGGAACGTCGCCGTCCAGCCGGGAGCCGGCACGGTCCTGAAGATGGCCGGAGAGTTCGCCGAAAGGCATCCCGACGCGCTGCCGAAGCCGCTCGCCGATTTCGTGAGCGAATGCGGAATGCGGATGCGCGAGCTTGGCGACCGGCTCGACTGGGTCGGCCCGAGAATCCGGCGGGCGGAGCGGGAGCTGTCCGTCATCGAGAATGACTGGCTGGGCTCCAGGATCAAGGCAGGGCTGAAGCGCGAGCACGTCGCCTTCCTTCCGGAGACCGCGTCGCTCCTGAAGCGGACCGCGGACTTCGCGCTGGAACACAAGGGCGCGCTTCCGAAGGCGACGGCCGACGCCGCGCGGGACTGCGAATCCCTGCGGCAGCGATGGGGGCGGCTCAAGGGCCTGGCCAAGGAGGTCGGAAAGGGCCTCGACGGCTCCGGGGCGCCCGGCAAGGCCGCGCGCAGGGCCATGGCCGAGGCGGAAGGCCTGCTGCGCGACGACCGCCTGTCCGGCAAGGCCGAGCGCGAGGGGATCCGGGTGCCGCTGACGGCGGCCCTCGGCATCCTGAACGCGCGGCTCTCGAGGCAGGAGCTGGTCAGCGACCTGCAGAGGGAGCAGGAGGCGCTCATGGCGGAGGCCAAGAGGGAGGGCTGCCATCCTTTCCGTGCGCCGGGCTACAACCGCTTCATGGAGCGGCTCGGGAGCGCGGGCCACGACCTTCCCCCGGACCTCGCGGGCATGGTCAGGGAAATGCCCAGGCTGGACGCCAGGGACCGCGAGATCCGGCAGGGCGTCAGGGAGGTGACGGACTTCGTCGCCAGGAGACGGGAGATCATTGACAGGGCCGCGCGGCGGCGGCCGGACAGGCCGCTCGGCAAGGGCCGGGTCAGCAGCTACGGACGCTGGGCAAGGTCCGCACCGAAGATGATCGAGCGGGGGGAGCGCCTGGCCAGGGACCCGCTTCTCACGCCGGACGACCGCAAGACGCTTGAGAAGGCGCTGGCGCGCTTGCACGCGGCGCCCGACACCGACGCTCTGGACGCGCGAAGCCTCAAGGCCTGGGAGGAGATCGGCGACAGGGCGGAGGAGCAGGGATGCCACCGCTTCTTCGTCGAGGGCTACGACGCCTTCGTCAAGGAACTGGACTCCGGCCCGAGCAGGAGTCCCGAGTTCAACAGGTTCGTGGTCGGCGAAAGGTCCGAGCTCTGGGACATGCAAGCCGAACAGGCGTTTCTCCGGTGCGTCGAACGCGATCTCGCCAAGGCCCTCAGGGAGCGCGAGAAGGGCGGCAGGGCGTTCGTGGCGGAGATGCATCCCTATCCAAGGTGGAGACGCGAGGCCGAGCGAAGCGTTGGGGAGCTCCGGGACGCCCTCTCCGACAGGGAACGCTTCGATCGGCATCTTGCCAGGGTTCCCGGGCTGGAGAGGCGGCTGCGCGAGACGGCGGCGGCGGTCTCAGAAGCGGTCAGGCGCGACGCGCCGGTCCGGAAGGAGGTCGAGGCGGCGCACGAAAGGCAGATGGAGCGCGAGCGGGAACTGGTGAGGAGCCGCAGCTCGTCGCGCTACATGGGCGCCGAGATCGACATTGGCCCGTAGGCGCCCAGAACCTGCTGGATTGCGCTCGGACACTGCCCACGATGCCGCAGCAACAGGCGAGCAGGATCCTGTAGTACCGGCCCAGCCTTGCAAGCGTCTGTCTCTAGACAAGAGCAGCAAGCGCTCCCAACTCAGGAACAGACTCGACCACAAATTGGTCGAGGAAGCCAGCCACTGTAAGTGTGTGCATTGCTGCTCAAGCAAACCTCTTCCGCAGACTGAACGGTCCACGCAGTTTGATCAACTTGTCTGTACCGCGAAACGAGTCGCCGCAATACGTGGCCAGCATCCTCACGCCTCAGTACATTACGCATAAACACTGCACAACTCTTTTTTTTCAATCATGTTCAAGAGGTCAACTCCGTCCCAACGAACGAACCAGTGCTGTTGCTGGATCTCCCCGACCATCGCCTCTGCCTCAGCCAAACTGATTTCTCCCATGTCGTTTTCCATCTCTCGCCAAGACTTTCGGAGTAGCTCAGCTCGCTTGCCGTTTTCGATATAGGGGCACGCAAGGGCATCAAGCAGCAAATGTACTGTCTCGGAATCCCTTCGCAAATGCTTCTTAGAGATAACACGATCACAAATTATTCCCCATACTTGATCCCGCTGCTGCTGAAATTCCGTGCGATCTCCATATATGAAAAGCTTCACAACAAGCTCAAAATACCCACGTCCGTCATTATCCAGCTTGGCCAATGTGATCAACTCATGCTCCAATTGGCCATCACCACCAAACTGCCGTAGACTGATTAAGATATTTAAGACCTCAATGGACACAACCGAACTCTTTGAATGCAACCCTTCAAGGCTAGGCGCCCTCGCCAATTGCGACGCCCAGCGAAGCGTGGCTTCCTTCAGAATGTGAAAACCCTCAGGATCATGGCTTTGAAGATGTTGCGCTACGCGTACGATAGCATGAGACAGACGGAGTGAAGATGCCACCGTAGGATGCAGCGCAAAAAAGTAGAAGCCGACATCCAGCAAGAAATAGAACATTTGGCGATAGTTCCGATCGAGATCAGAAACTTCGTCCCGTGCACACAAGTCACCGTAGTCATCTGCAAGATCAATGACTTTGCGCCGAATGGCGCCAATCACAAAATTTGCAACAGCATCATAGTTCAGTTCCGAAGCGTAGCAAGCCGCCTTGACCTCTCGAGTGAACTTGGCAAACAACGAACGATATCTGTATATGTAATTTGGCATGCGTGCCCTTCCGGCCCCAAAATCAAGGCGCACCGATTCGAACAACTTTTCCCAAAGATTGCCTAAGGAATCGTTGATTTTATCAATCACTAGTGACTTCTTCGAATAGAATGGACGCTTGTCGAACTCCCTCTTTTCTGTGTTAAGATGCAGGCCGTACTCACGCAAAGCAAGAGACAGCTCATGTTCAACCTCCTCTGCGTTGTCAGGATCATTGACAAATACATAATAGTTGTCAACGTAGCGCCTGCATTCATAGTCCACGCCATCAAGTATATCTTGCAATTCGAGCGCTCTTTGAGTGTTTTGATCAACTTTCGCCAAAATGATCTCCGCAAAAATGCGGCTAGCTTCTGGACCTATGCAAATTCCGCTCGTTTCATTGTGATTCAATCTCTGCATCACTTTATCAAACTGATTTCCAAAGCTAAAGGCAAATATATTCTCCTTGGCCTCCTCCTTGCTCTTCGCCGCCCATGCGACGGAGTGCGTGTAAATGCTGTCAAAGCACTTGCTGATATCCAGGGATAGCTGATACCTAAATTTCCTTTCGAGTCTAATGTGGTCGTCCGAAGCGAAAAACCTGTACAGGCGGTTGAAACCAGAATATGAAAAGTAGCTAGCCGGATTCCGGACCAACCTATCAAGTTCAGTGGTATCCACGGTAGCATTCTTGTACCGATTATGATCTTCGATCGTCGATGGTACGAAAAATGAACCGCCAATCTTCTCAGGTGCACGTATAGAAAATGGGCTACGTGCAGAGTACTCGCAGATCAGTTCGTCAAACTTCTGGTAGAACGAAGCCAAGACTACCTGACCCTTGGGATGCAGGAGGCTCAACGTCCTTACGCTCCTAGAATCCTTGACAATGTTGTATCTCATTGGGACAAAGAAGCTCTTTCTGTCGTCATGCAGTACGAGGGCGTCGATCATCTTCCGGTAGAGTGATGACTTGCCCCCAATAGCGTGAAGGTTTTTGTAAAACCCATCGTTGCTGACAATGATCGGCAGCTCAAAGGGTGAAGTGTCAGTTAGGACGACGCGCCATTTGTCCGCCCTGTTCAGCTTCCTTCGTGACTTGCGGCTACTAGACATACTTCCAACACTCCACTAGTTGCGCCAACCGCTCAGGACTATACCGAAAGTGAACGCGGTTGGCCAAGCCGGTTGCAAACGAATACTTGAGAAGCTCTTTTCTTTGCCGATTACTCAAGATCAACGATAATCTCCCTCCGATTGGGCCGGATCGACACAAGATCATAACTTTCAAGAATTTGTCCAACTCAATCAATGCCGGTGCGTCGTTAGGTATAAGGCAATACGTATGCTGCAGACCGCCATTTCGAATCTTCTGTCGCCTTTCATCGAAAAACTGAAGACCACAAGTCAAAACGCGAATCCGATCACGCAGATCCGAAAATTTGCCATCGGAAATATATTGCAGCAAAGATTTTACGATTCTGGTCTTGTTTCTCTTTACCTTAGACGCCGAAATATTCAATTTCACACTTCGATCAAATGGTTTCACTCTGCGAACTTCGTATACATTGAATTCGAAGCCAAGGTAGTCGAAGTTATGTTCAACACTTGGAGTAACTACCCTATTTCCTTGAAAGCAAAGGAACTTTGATTTCATAAAGTTGATTCTCAATCCTTTGGGTAGTGCCTCTTTGATCTTCCGCGTCAATATTCTTTCGCTGTCAAGCTTTGGCATCACCAAAATAATGTCATCGACGTATCGCGCGAAGTAATGGGCATTCAAATTCTTACGTATCTTGCGATCAAAATCCTGCATATAAAATTCACAAAGTTCGGCGCTTATCGCCAAACCGGGAGGAAGTCCCGGAATGGAACTGGTCTTGCATTGGTCAATAAAGGATTCGAGAACTGACCTGGTGCTTGGTGCTGTAATAAGCCTTTTCTTTATTCGGTTTAACAAGGCATCTTGATCTATGGAAGGGTAGAAATCCTGAATATCCGTCTTGACAACGATAAAGGGCGTCCCCTTCTTCGCAAAATAGCTTTAAGCGACGAACGATCTCCATTCTGTTACTTTGCTTAGTTCCAGTGATTATTCGGACATTTTGCGCTGCCTTTCTGAGCACAAGATCAGAGGCCAAGTCACTAACTTGAGAAATCTTCCTGCCCGCTAAGTTGTTTTGGGTCAAGGGCAGGGACGTGAAACCCTTTTGTGCTATATCAATTGCGTGGTACACTACAGCAGATTTTTTCTGATCGTTCTTCAGATCTGGTTGCTTCTTGAAATCGTTTTTGATCAGGTGTCGCGCTAGTGCCGCGGTGCCGAAAGTTGGATCATACATTTGACGTCTTCCAAAATTGAGTGTTTTTACAATCAAGCATTTCTGTACTGACCCTATCTTGCAAATAAACGGTGCTTAAGGGACGAGTGTCGTTAAGGTCTGCACCTCTCGACGCATCGCCAGTCCTGCACGGGATCGCATCTTCGAATTTCTTCCCGTTTCGGCAAACGTCTTCGGAACGATCTTCGATTCCTTGATCATGTCGTATATTTTCCCTGTGTTGTCCGGTTTATGATAGCGCGTTGCCATCAACGCATCCAGCCCTCTTTGGCTCGCGTTCGCAACACATCTGTTTTGCCCCGCGTTGTGTCCCGATGGCTCACTATGATGCCTCCAGTCTCTCCTCGGTGTCACTTTTGACCGAGCGTCTTAGCCGGACGCATCACTTCCTGCGCTTGGGAGGGCGACGATTTCGGCAATGCGGAATCCGACGTGACCTTGAGGTGCAGTTGGCGTCTGAGGAAGCCACCTGAATCCAGTGGTTGGCGTTCAAGTCCAGCGACTTTTCGCACGTCATCGACGGAACACCGCGGTCGCTCGCGGCAAGGCAAGGACTACACTTTTTCGATCTATTCGACCGACTTGGTTTCGTGCCGTTCTTTGCCAGCTTTCTCCAGCGGCCTTTCTGCGTTCTTCTGCCTGAACAGCTTCTTGAACGGCTGGAACAGCTCGTCGACCGTCCCGTAGGCGATCCGTTCAGCCACCTTCGGGTCGAGTAGGAACTCGATCTGATTGCCGAGCTTCTTGAGCGACTTCCTGTCGGGAGATTCTCGGAACAGCTCAACCACAATGTCGACCTGACTCGATTACAGGATTTGATCTTCTATAACTCTCGTTCTCGCATTTGGCGCCAAGGAAAAACGGGCAGCTGGCCTTTGGGCACGGTCGGCATGTCGTCAAAACTCAGCGAGCAGGAATTTGTCCCTTTCATCCTCAAATCCTGACCTTAAGTTCATGTTCATGAGCCATTACATTGTTCAAACCGCCGCAAGAAGTGCAGATGAACATCAATATATGATATTTTGTTTCATGCTCCCAGCCAACCGGAAGAACCCGAGTACGCTCAAACCCCAGTTGCGCATGCGCTCGGAAGTTTATTCCGACGCCTCCGCAGGGTCCTGACCGCCAACTGTTCAGCCGACTCTTGCAGCGAAGAGGAGCCGGCACGACCGTCCGTTTCCTCGTGGTCACTTCCGGGCGAAACTTGCCCACGTCAACCAGCTGGCGTGCCGGAGAGCCAAACTTCTACCGGCGGCTAACTGCTTGGCCTTGGCAACAGCCGTTTCAGGCGCGCCACAACTCGCTTCCGCCGCGCATAGTAGAATTCGCGAAAGTCGCCGAGGCCTGCAGGCAGTGTGCGCCAGTCGCCCAGTTCCTGCAAGTCCGCGTAGTTCGCCCGGGCCCGGTCATCCTGGAAAGCATCCGACGACGCCATCCACTGGCGCGGGAGCATAGTAGATTTGCTCTCGTTTTCCGGGCCGTTGAGCAGCTGCAAATTGGGCAGCAGGTCGATTCGTTCCGAAATGAAATCGCGGTCGTCCTCGCTCAAGCCAGCGCGCCTGATCTTTGTCGGCGTAGCGTGCGCACGCGCGACTATATGGTCGATGTGAAAGACACTGTTGGCAGTGTCGACATGCGGGAACAGAAGCGACAACAGCGAATATGTCGACCAGTCGCCATAGGATGTGTCGGCAAGATCCTCTATCTCTTCGTCCGTGAAGGCCATGCCGCCGGTGCCGCGAGCCATCGCGGATGCGACGGCATCGCCGTCGAACCCTGCGCTGCAACTTTCCTGTATGGCGGTGCGGGCGCGCCCGAGCAAGGCGTCGGTGCTGGCCCAGAGTCCGCGCTTGACAAGTACCGTCATCAGCCATCTGCGGATGGTGTAGCGGTCATTGCCGCAATCCGGTGTTGCGAGGAAACGATTTCGGTTTGCGTGTCGGCTGAGATAGTAGGCGATGATCATCACTGCGCTTTGGTTGCGGAAGTTCATGCCCGAGAAGCCGAACGACGAGATAAGCCGCACCGCAGTCGTCAGCGACTCCGAAACCAGGTCCCACTTCTGCTCGACCGTCTCCATGTTCTTGCGATTGAAGTTCGAGACTTTGAAGCGGATATCGGGAAGGTCGGAAATGAGCAACCCTGCCTTGAGCACCATATCCTTGTCGAATTGGAACTGGCCGCCGATCTTGTTCAGGTCTTGGACGAGGCCATTTATGGCCTCTCGCGCGTTCCGTTCAGCCCATGCGGCAACGGCGACGCTCATCAGGAGGTCCGAGTATGACAGCGGAGTCCCGCCGCTGTTGGTGCGGATGAAGATGTCGAGAACCTTGTCGAGATTCTGGTCCCTCTCCTCGTAGAATGAGATGACGCTGGGTGTAGCCCAGATTAGTTGCTCATGCTGCGATGGCCTGATTCGCCCGCCAGTCGAGGAAGTCGGGCACCCTGAGGTTCATGGCGCAGCTCTTGAGAGCGAGCATCGCGTTCGCGCCTCTCTCCGACCAGCGTGTTCCCGAGCGCTTGAGGCGCAGCCCGAACTGGCGACAGCCACCCTCCACGACACCGCTTCCGACCTGCATGCCCAGGTCGCGGCACCTGTCGTACCGCATCCTCTCGATGTTCTTGCAGAAGTACCGACAGCAGTCCTCCACCGCCTTGTGCCGGCCGCTGAAGGGTTCCAGCTCCCGGACCACCCTGTCGGCCCGCCCCGCCTCGATGTCCGCCTTCACCTTCGCGAAGCGCCGGTCCCGCTCCGGCCCCTCCGGGAGGATCGCCTTCACGGCGTCGGACGCGTATTCCAGCGCGTGGAACTGGTCGAGCACGAAGGTGACCTTCCCGCCCCCGAGGACCTCGTCGCAGGTGTTCCTGATCCATTCGGCTCCGTCGGAGATCACGATGACCTCCCCGGCGTCGTGCAGCCCGCGCCGCCGCGCCTCGCGGCCGAGGCGCATGGCGAAGTCCGAGGGGTCCCTGCTTCCCGACGCCGCCGCCGCGCTGTCGATGAGGCAGCTGAAGCTCTCGCTGCCCCGGTCCTTGAGCGCCGCGCCGGTCTCGGGGTCGCGCCCCTCGGCGGTGTACATGACGGCCAGTTTCGCCTCGCGCGTCTTCGCGCTCCCGTCCTCCTGCTTGCCGGCGACGCCCTCGGTCTCCTCCTTCCGCATCGGGATCCCGGTCCCGTCGATCGAGAGATACATGCGCGTTTCCGGGGGCCTGCCGTCCACCACCTCCCCGCGCTCGAACCGCAGCGCCTCCTCGCCGAGCGCCAGCGACCAGCGCTGCAGCGAGCTCGACGAGGCGTCCAGGCCCGCAAGGTTCGCGATGTGCCCGCTCGCCGCCTCGAAGCTCATCATCGGCACCGTCTCGGCCATGACGCTCGCCATCCCCGGCGTGAAGGCGCTGCCCTCCAGGCCCAGCACCTGGTCCAGCGGGAAGCAGCCCTTGCCGCACGACCGGCAGCGGTAGTGGCTGCGCTTCACCTCCACCCTGCCCAGCCGCGTGAGCCACGATTTCCTCCTGCCCGTCCCGTGCCGGACCATCGGCCTGCCGCAGCCCTCGCACCTCGGCGCCGGCAGCGCTCCGTCAAGCTGCTCGAACAGATGCTTCAGCGCCGCCGCGCCGCCGCCGAGGGAGGCGTCCCGGAGCGCACGCTCCACGCCGTCGAGGTCCGGGGCGCCCGACGCGAGGTCCGCCGCCAGCTTCGGCATCCGCGGGCCAAACTCCGCCGAAACCGCCTCCAGCAGCGCCGGAAGCGGCCCGTCCCCGGCGATGTCCAGGCTCCGCACCTCGCCGTCCTCCAGCCAGTACCGGGTGTGCCCGCCATCATGCGGCCGGACCACCGCCGCACCTTCCTCTCCCAAGCCTTCCAGATACGCCACCGCGTCCGGATGCCGATGACCGTGATCCCCCTCGCCATGCGCCATGGTTCGTGCTCCTGCCAGTTGCCTGCAACGGCGCGCCGCCGGCCGGTTCCTCCGGCCGTTGTCGGGCACGCAGCCGCCGCAGCGTAGCAAGGGCAAATCAAAACTGGCAACTAAATTGGGCTACACCCGATGACGCTATCGGAGTTGACCATCTCGTGAAGGCGTCCCAGATGATCGAACGCCATCGAATGATCAGCCAATCCGAGAGGCTGGAGATGTTTATGTATTTCGCGCAGATCCTTAAATTTCGTGATGTTGTTGACACGGAACCACGACGGATCTCCTGCGGCGCTGTCCTCTGGCATCATCTTGAACAGAAACTCCGAGCCGGACTCGTCGTCATCCGCCCTTTCGGTCAATTTCAGGTGGAGATGTCGTGTGGGAAAGGCGTCTGGATTGCTCCACCACAGTCGCGGGAGTTTCTCTGCGTAACTGCCGAATATGCCGATGTTGAGCGCCGTCAAGCGCTGTTGCCCGTCAAGGATCGCAGTGAAGTCTTGCGAAGTGTCCGCTATCGTCAGTTCGTGGCAATGCGGGTTGTCCCGTTCGTGGTAGTGAGTGATGAATTCGTACCAGTTGTGCTTGTCTGTCAAATCCCTCTGGACTTTCCAGAACAGGAATGCGCCGATCGGATAGCCGCGCATGAGGCTGTCGAAGAGCGTGCAAATCTGCTTCTGGTCCCACTCGAAATTTCGTTGGATCGCCGGCAGAGCATACTGGCGCGCATGTATCTTCTCGAGAGCGTCCATGATGGTGATTGGCGTCTGGAAAGGCATCGCAATGAACTCCTGGAACTTAGGCTGCTGACGGATTTCGGATACTGGTCGCGCAGAATACAAGAAACAACGCATGCTGTGGTTGGAAGCGGTATGGCCGCAAGACGTTTATCACCCTAAGGGCGTGAGATGGTCACGGCACTTGGTCGGGCCGCAAGGCGCACGCAACCCTGACTTCGGTTCATTTCATCGACTCTCAGCTTATAGCAGCGATAACGTCGCTGACGCACTCCTCGCGCAAGTCTCATTGGTTTCGGGAGCAAAGCGGCTGCATCAAAGTTGGCGGCTCCAACACCAGGGCTCTGTCACAGTCAGGACTTTCACGACCGTTGCTTAGCGACTGTTTCGTCCGAAATCCCATTTCGCGTATTACCGGCAGCATTGGGCAATTGCATCTCTTGTCGTTGCTTGTTCTTGAGGCCACCAACCTGTCCGAATTGCCACCGGCAACTCTCAGCATCGGCAGAAGCTCCACCGATCCACAGTATTGTCCGGCACTCCGAGTGTCACAACGCTCCATTTGCAATCCGGTGTCTCGCCATTCTGCGGGCGATCACGTGGGATTCCGCATTGCGGTCGTGTCAAGGACCGTCCGATCCACCTCCGCAACGTTGATCGAACCCAAATGTCCCAGCCCAAGCCTTATGCCGGAAACGTGTCCGCGCGGGGCACGCGTCACGCCCGCCTCACCGGGCCGCCGACCTTCACCTCGACCGACTTGGCTCCGTGCCACTCCTTCACGGCCTTCGCCAGCAGCCTCTCCGCGTTCTCCGGCCCGAAGAGTTTCTCGAACGCCAGGAACAGTTCGTCGATCCTTCCGTCGGCGATCATTTCCGTCACCTTCGCGTCGCGAAGGAACTCGACCTGGTTGCCGAGCTTCTCGAGCCAGGCAGGGTCGGGAGACGATCCGATCACCTTCAGGATGAAGTCGACCTGGTGGGACAGCAGGTCCTGGTCCTCGGCGCTCAGCACCAGCCGCTCCGGTTCCGGGCGGTCGTCGAAGATCGACAGGTTCGCGTTCAGCGCCCGCTCGACGAGCCAGGGCGACGTCTTCATGCCGGCGGCGGCGGCCCGCCGCTTCGCCTCTTCCCACTGCGCGTCGGAACAGGAGACGTGGAAGGTGCGCCTCTCCGGCCGGCCTCGTGACCGAGTCATTCCGGGTCCCTCATGTCGAAGGGAAGCTCTCCGTTCTGCAGCTGGTAGAGGAGCTGGACCGCCTCTATCAATGGCGGCCCGCCGTCCAACCTTGCGAAAAAGATCCCGACGATGCGCCGCTGCAGCTCGCGAACGTTCCGCAGGAGCTCCCGCTGCTCCTCGGGCGTGAGCACGAGCGGCGGGGGCGGCTCGGGCCTGACGTCGTGCAGGGCGCAGGTCATCACGAACTCGGACACGCTCACGCCGACCGATTCCGCCCGCTTCCGGATCCGCTCCCAGTCGGCGGGATCCCTGCAGTAGACCGGGCGTCCCCTCTTAAGGCTCATCGCGAAACCTCCGCCTCTCCCGAGACCGCCCGCTCCGTGCGAAGCCGGAGCTCGACCCTTCGGAGCGCCGCCGTCCAGCCGTCGTCCTCGCCGCGCTCCGCCAGCCGCATCCGCTCGACCTCGGCCAGAGTCAGCACCGCGGTCTCTATCCGGTCGAGCCGCGCCGCGATCGTCGCGAGCGACGGACCCGGCGCCCTCTCCGGCGCCAGAGCGCGCCGGACGACGTAGCCGCTCGCGGACATCCGCGCGGCCTTCGCCCGCTCCCGGACGAGGTCCCATTCGCTGTCCGTCGCCTTGACAGCCCTCTGCTTCCTGACGGCCTTGGGTCCTGCGGAATCGTCTTGCATGGTTGGCCCCTCTATGTGCAGGCTCCCTCCTCAGAACCCTTTCTTAAGCGTGGACAGACATCTTTCGTATATTGCACATGCCCTTGCCCATGCCAAGTATGTCCACGCTGCAACGGTTTCTCCGGCCCCTCGGCTTGCCCATTACTCTCCCGGAAATGCAGCTCTCGCGCGTTCCGATTCCGCGACTCCCCCATGTGTAATGCACATGATTTCCACTTGTGCGCGACCGCAACCTCCTGTAATCTATTACTGAACGAGAGGAGAGAGGGACTCTGGGCAACGGTGTCGCTACGCGGCGTTCTGGTCTTCTAAGGGCCACACCCCAACGAGCGGTCGTTACTTACGCAAGCCGGCGGGGTCGTGCAAGACCCGCAATCCGCTCTTCGGCGGCTTGCGCTCGCCAGGCTCATCCGTGCTGTTTCTCGATCTTCGAGAGCTTCCCGACAATCAGGGAAAGCACCGCAGCGAAGAAACTGAGAAGGGCGCCCATCTTCGCTGCATCCTGCACGGGGCCCGCATCGAAGGCGACCGTTGCGATGAACAGCGAAACCGTGAAGCCGATCGCGGCCACGCAGCCGATCACGAAGAGATCGATGACGCGAACGCCCGCCGGCAATCCAAGCTTCAATGGGGCAGCCGCGAACCAGCCGAAAAGCAGAACGCCGAAGGGCTTGCCCACGATCAGGCCCAGGAGAACCAGCCAGGTCGCAGTGCCAATTGCAGAGAATTCGACGCCCGCATTCAAGAGGCCAAAGAAGAAGAGAATGACCTCGACGGGATGCTTCAGCAAATGCTCGCAATGGTTCAGCAAATCCGTCAGGTACTGCTCCGCTTCGGCAAAGATGCCGAAGGCGCGATCTGCATGGGGAAGTGTCGGCACGATGGGAAGCAGGCCCAGCGCGGGATGCAGGCCGCTCTCCTGGAACCCGTACCAGCTCAAGGCTCCCGCGACGAGATAGGGCCAGAAAGACAGTTTCTTCCGCACCCAGGTCGACTTCCGTCGCAGCTGGTCCGCGCGGTCCAGCCAGCGAGGCAGCCAGTTGAAGAGCACGTAGACCGCGATCGCCGAGAAGACCGACAGCAGGAACCAAGCAGGCGCCAGTTCGCCGGACGGGTAGAAGATCGCCAGGATGATCAAGCCGCAGGCGTCGTCGGCGATTGCGAGGAGCAGCAGGAATCGGACCGCCGGATGCCCGGCTCCGAACACGAGCCGGCCCACAAGATAGCTGAAGGCGATGTCAGTGGCAGTCGGTATCGCCCATCCGTTCGCCACCGCGTCATAGGTATCCGAGCCAAGATATGCCGCGAGACCGAGGTACACGACGATCGGGCCGATCATCCCTCCCGCGGTTGCGACGAGCGGAGTTGCCGCCTTCCTGCCGCGGAGCGAGCCGTTTTCAAGTATGATCGCCTCCCAGACCTCCTTCGCCGCGATCGCGAAGAAGAAGGCCATCAGGACGTCATTCACGAGGAAATGGAAACTCAGGACCCTCTCGACGTCCGGCAAGTCGCTGATGCCGTAGTACTTGCCATAAGCCTTCAGCCAGTAGCCCGCATCCACCCCCACCCAGTCGTTGAACCAGAGCGGATACTCGACCATCAGCTTGTAGGTATCGGGATCGGAATTTGCCCAGACAAGAGCGATCAGCGCCCCGACGATCAACAGCAGCGAATAATTCGTGACGAAGTTCCAGACGCGATACATCCCGAGGCTCCTTCAGGCATTCAGGTCGGAATAAACTGCCAACCCGTGCTGGGCAAGCCGAGGACCTGCAATTCCGGGGCACCGCGCAGAGTTGCCTGCATTCGGGTCGGCTTCCATGACTTTCCGGAAGGTTGGCATGCCGTCAGGCGGGGCAGGCCAATCAGCCAGTTCCGTCGCTCAGGCAATCGTGCCCCAGGCAAGGCCCGCGATCAGCGCCCCTAGGAGAGCAATCCCGAGGTACCCGGCAAAGACCCGTGGCTTGACAAGCGCCCAGACAGCAATTGCGGCCGGAATGGAACTGACGCCTCCGGCCAGCACGAACGACATGGCAGCCCCAGGCGCCATGCCCTGGGTCAGGAGGGCATCCACCAGCGGCACGGCCGCGTAGCCGTTCAGGTAGGCCGGCGCACCAACGATGGCTCCCAGAAGAACCGGAACCACGCCTTCGCCACCCAGGATTCCCGCGATCATCTCTGCAGGCACGTAGGCGAGCATCAACGCTTCGACCATGTAGGCAAGCATCAGCCACTTGCCGAGAAAGAGCGCGTTTTCGATGACGGTGCCGCGGAAGACCTCGCGACGCTGACGTTCGCGCCAGAAGCGCCATTCCGGCGTGCCCTTGAAGGGCGACGGGCCGCAGCCGCATCCCTTGTCCTGGGGCTGCGGCCTCAAGGGGTCGGCAAAGACAGGAGACCGAAAGAGGAGGCGGACGATCATTCCGCCCAGAAGTCCCATGCCTACCGCACTGACTGTCTTCGCGACAGCGAAAGGCATGCCGAGAGTCCCGGCCGTGATCAGGAACATGGCCGGGTCCATCAACGGAGAGGAAAGCCAGAATGCCATCACCGCGGACAGGGGTGCTCCGACGGCGAGAAGGGCCGCAATGAAGGGAATCACTTCGCAGGAACAGAACGGCGACAGGCCGCCGAGAAGCGCTGCAAGCACGATCATCCGCACCTCGCGCCCCTCGAAGGCCTTTGCGAGCAAGGCTTCCGCACCGGTCGCCTTGAGGAGTCCGACCGCCAGAACCGCGAACAGGATGAACATGCCCGTTTGGGAAAATGCGCCGATCGCGAATCTCACGGTCTCCTTCGCCTGCAACGGATCGATGAGCGAAACCAACAGCGGCAACGCGAGGACCAGAAGCCAGACCCGATCGATCCTCACGCGTCCAGCAAGCGATGCAGTCAAGTCAACCATGAATTCCGGCCCCTCGGTCAGCCGCGTCGGCGCAGCACTCGTTCAGCAAGAACATCGAGAGTTCCTGCATGCGTTCATATGCGGCGCCGACGCAGATGATCCTGCGCCCTTCCCGCATCTGCCGCACAAGGCCCGCCGCCGCGAGGACTTTCATGTGGTGGGTCAAGGTGGACCCGGTCACTCCCGACCTCTCGCCCAGCTCACCAATGGACAACCCGTCAGGTCCTGCGCGCACAAGAACCCTAAGCACCGACAAGCGCTGCTCCGAGCCCAGCGCCGCGAAACTTGAGGCGGCCTGGCTCAGGTCCAGCGTCGAATCGGATGCGGTCATTTTCATATTTCTAGAAATATGAAAATGACCGTGAATGTCAATGAATTTCTGCACAGGGTGACTATCTGGAGGAAGGGATGGATGCCACCAGCCAGGCCGTTGGTCCGTTCAACGTGCGCCAACGCTCGGTCAAAGTCTCCCGTCAAGGACCTCCGAGTTCACCATGTGAATCGGGTCGCCCCTGGCAAACGCATTGATCTGTTCGAAGACGTCCCTGAACTGCAATTCGAATTCGTCTTCCGTCACGTAGCCGATGTGAGGCGTCGGCAAGACGTTGGGCTCGCTCAGCAGGACATGTGCCGGATCCTGGAGCGGTTCCGTTTCGAACACATCGGTTGCAACGAGAATGCGGCCGCGCCTCACTTCCGCTTCAAGTGCGCCCGGTTCGATGAGTCCCGCCCGGGACGTGTTGACCAGAAGCGAGCGATCAGCCATCGCAGCCAGATCGGCACCTGTGACAATTCCGCGCGTCGTCGGCGTCAGCCGAACATGCAGGCTGACAATGTCCGACGTCGCAAGGAATGCTTCACGGCTTTCGGGGACACGCCGTCCGTCTGCCCTGGCTCGCGCACGCCCCTCCTCGGACCCCCACCACTGGACGTCCATGCCGATCGCGTCCGCATAGCCCGCCACGACCCCGGCAATGCGTCCATAGCCGTACAGTCCAAGCCGCCGGCCGCAAAGCGTCCGACCAACACCTGCCTGCCAGTTCCCCGCCCGAATCGAGTTCACCTGGTCCGGGATCTGCCGCAAGCTCGCCAGGATCAGCGCCAGCGTCAGTTCAGCCGCTGCATGAGACGGCGTTCCCCTATGCATGTTCGAGCAAACCAACACGCCGTTGTCCGTGCAGGCATCAACGTCCACGTGCGAGTGCGCACCCCGCAAGGAAATCAGCCTGAGATTGGGCAACCGGTCGAGAAGCTCCGCCGTGATCCGGGATCTTTCGCGAATGAGCACCATCGCTTCGCCCGGGAGCATCCGGGCGGCAAGTGCCGCAACATCCGTTTCGTGATCTGTCCAGACCGCGACGTCGTGACCCTCAAGCAGGTCGAAGCACGGCAGGGTCCGGAGCGTGTCGGACCAATCATCCAAAATGTTGACTTTCATGCCGCCGTCCCGACTGCACCGCGCTCGCCGCCAACGCGGCCAACGCGCCGGCCATCTGCCAAGATATGTGCGCAAGCCAACTGTCGACGCAATCCTTTCGTGACGGAAGTCGGGGATACCTGCCACCGTCCTTCCGCTGATGACGAGCAGGCACGATGTGAAAACGTGGCCAACCGACTCGGAAGCCGGTAGGAGTAGCAAGAGCCGGCAGGGGCACCAGGCAACAAATGGACAAGGGCATTTCCGATCTCAAGAAGCGTCTCGGCGCATGCAACCTTTGCAACGCGCGTTTCGCGGCAACGGCCACCGGGCATCGCCCGCGGCCGGTCGTCTGGTTCGAATCCACAGCGCGCCTTCTTGTCGCCGGACAGGCGCCCGGCCGGCAGGTGCATGAGAGCGGCATTCCCTTCAAGGACAGGTCCGGCGATCGCCTCCGCGACTGGATGGGTGTCGACGAGTCGACATTCTACGACACCTCGCGTGTCGCCATCGTTCCGATGGCATTCTGCTTTCCAGGCTACGGTGCCAGCGGCAGCGACCTGCCTCCGCCCGCCATCTGCACGGAGACATGGCGGGCTCGCGTGCTCGACAGGCTGCCAGCCATCCGCCTGACGCTGCTCGTTGGCGCCCATGCACATGCCTGGCATCTCGCACTCCCTCGGAAAGCCAGGGTGACCGAGACCGTCCGCAGCTGGAAATCCCGCCTTCCGGACGCATTTCCCCTGCCCCACCCGTCCTGGCGGAACACGGCCTGGCTCAGCTCCAATCCGTGGTTTGAGACGGACCTGCTGCCCGAACTCAAGACCCGCGTGCAGGAAGCGCTCGCTTGACGGGCACTCCACGGGAACGCGGGGACCGGCCCCGACGATGAACGAGGCATTTCCTCGAACGGCCGATGGTCGCACCCACGCACCTTCACGCAAGCACGAACATTCCGCCGCGAGACGTCAGTACCCACGGTGCCGGTCGACGAGATGCAGCAGCGGCTCGCCTGCCTCTCCACGACGAATGTTCTCCACGATGAGTCCTACCGCAGTTTCCGGCCGTGTGGCGGACGCGATATGCGGGGTCACGGTTATGTCCGGATGAGCCCAGAATGGATGATCGCCCGGCAATGGCTCTTCTCGAAACACGTCAAGCGTGGCATGCGCGACATGGCCTCTGTCAAGTGCCGCGAGCAGCGCGTCGTCGTCGATCAGCGGACCGCGTCCAGGATTGATCAGGATGGCCCCTTTCGGCAGGAGGGCAAGCCGTTCCGAGTTCATGAGCCCCGCTGTCTCGGGCGTAAGCGGCAGAAGGAGAATCAGCAGTTCGGCCCTGCGAAGCGCTTCGACAAGCCCGCTCTCGCCCGAAAGACACGTGACGCCCGGCACGTCCTTCGCGGTCCTGCTCCAGCCGGCAACGGGAAATCCCAGCCCCGAAAGCGCCCCAGCTGCGGCGCGGCCAAGCACGCCGAGCCCCAGGATCGTCAGCGGCCGTTCGCGCGCAAGCGGCGGCACATGAGGGTCCCAGGCCGCGTCGCGGCGACAGATGTCCCTGTCGATGCCGAGATGATGCCGCATTGCGTGGGCGACGCACCATTCGACCATTCCATCGGTCATTCCCGGATCCACCATGCGTGCGAGCGGCACCCTCAGGGTCTCGTTGGTGACCACGTCCTCAACGCCCGCCCAGAGATTCAAGACCGCCTTGACGCCCGTGAAGGGCGAGAAATCTCTCACATCGCTCGACGGCGCGTAGACGATGTAGTCAATGGTCTCCGGCGATCGGGGCATCGTCGCGTGTGCGACCTCGGCCTCAAGTCCGGCATCGGTCAGCGCAGCCGGCAGGAGGTCGCCAAATTCATCCCAGTCCTCACGTTGTCCGGCAAACAGGACCCTTATCAATTTCGCCACCTGTAGACGTGCGCAGACTGCACGAGACCGAAGGCCGTCATCAAGACGAGCAGGGCCGATCCGCCATAGGAGACAAGCGGAAGAGGAACTCCCACCACCGGGGCAAGTCCCACGACCATCGAGATGTTCACCAGTACGTGAAGGAACAATGCCGCCGAAACGCCCAGCGTAAGAAGCGCCCCAAAGCGGTTCTTGTTCCCGAGCGCCGACAGGACGCACACGAAAATGATCAGTCCGTAGAGCGAAAGCAGGGAGAACCCTCCAACAAATCCGAACTCTTCGGCCAGCGTCGTGAAAATGAAGTCCGTGTGCTTCTCCGGCAGGAAGTTCAGGCGCGACTGCGTGCCTTGCATGAATCCTTTTCCGGCCCATCCGCCGGATCCCAGCGCAATCTTGGACTGCGTGATGTGGTAGCCCGCGCCAAGGGGATCGATCGACGGGTCAAGGAATATGTTGATGCGGCGATACTGGTAGTCTTGCAGGATTTGCCAATCCGTGCCGCGCGAAAGGAGGACCGTGAAAACCATGCCCGCTGCCGCGCCGGCCACGCCCAGGAAGTACCACCAGCTCACGCCGGCACAAAACATCACGATGCCGCTGCCCACGACCAGGAGGACCATCGTGCCCAGATCCGGTTGCCTGAAGATGATCGCTGCCGGGATGAGAATCAGGATCAGCGGCACAAGGACCCATAGTGGGCGCGACACGCTCGAAAGCGGCAACCAGTCGTAGTATGCCGCGAGACACATCACGAGCGCGATCTTCATCACTTCCGACGGCTGAAACTGGATGAAACCGAGATCAATCCAGCGTTGCGCACCCATGCCAACGGTGCCGAAGAACTCAACCATGATCAGGAGCACGAGAGCGAAGGCATATGCCAGCCCGGAAACCGAGCGCCAGAACCAGATCGGCACAAGGCCGATCAAGAGCATCAGGACGAGACCCACCGCAAACCGCACCATGTGTGGTTCCGCCCAGCGGGACACGTCACCGCCCGCCGCCGAAGTCAGCATCAGGAATCCCACCGAGGCAACCGTGGTCAGCAGGACCACAAGCGCCCAGTTGACATGAAGAAGCTTGCGCGCGCCCCTCGGCATGAACCGTACCCTGTACTCGAGATAGCTCATGCCCTGCTCGCCTCCCGGACCGGTTTCTGGCGCGGACGCAGCACCATCTCCCGATGCTGCTGCCGAATCGCTTCCCGCTGGTCCGGCGGATAGGCTGTCAGCGGGGGAATGCCCCCGGAAAGCGCATAGAGCAGGATGTCTCGTGCCGGCAGCGCCACGAGCGCGCCGCTGCCGCCATGCTCGATGACCACGGCAATGGCGTATTTCGGCTTGTCGTAGGGCGCAAATGCAACAAAGAGGCCGTGGTCCCGGAGATGTCGGGGAAGCTCTTCGTTCTTCGTGACCCCCCGGTCGCGCTCGGTTTCCGAGATGCTGCGCACCTGGCTGGTCCCTGTCTTGCCAGCCATGAGGAACTCTTCGGCAACGATCCGCGCATTCCGCGCCGTTCCCCTTGGGCCATTGACCACGTTGTACATGGCCCGCCGGACCAATTGCATCAGGCCTTCGGGCACGTCGACCTCTGCGACCGGCTCAACCGGCGCCTCGACGCCATCGACCGACTTGATCAAGCGTGGCTTGACGGCCCGCATGCCCGCAATGCGCGCGGTCATGACCGCGAGCTGCAACGGCGAGGCCAGAACGTCGCCTTGCCCGATGCCCGCATTCAGGGTCTCTCCCTGAAGCCAGCCTTCGCCGCGTACTCGCGCCTTCCACTTGATCGACGGCACGAGTCCGGACCTTACGGCCGAGACGGGAATGTCCGGGCGCTGCCCCAGGCCGAATTCCGCGCATAGCTCCGCGATGCGATCGATTCCGACGCGGCGCGCTGCCTCGTAGAAATAGACATCGCAGGATTGGGCAATTGCCATGTCAAGGTCCATCCGGCCGTGACCACCAGACCTCCAGCAATGGAACTTGCGTCCCCCGAACTCCAGGTGCCCGGGGCAATGTATGGTGTCGCGTGGTCCCAGCACGCCAGAGCGCAAGGCCGCAAGCGCAGTCATCATCTTGAATGTGGAACCCGGCGGATACTGCCCTTGAACGGATCTGTTGAACAGCGGCACGAGGGCGTGATCCCGAAGCGCACCATAGTCCTTCACCGAAATTCCACGCACGAACAGGTTCGGATCAAAGGACGGCGACGAGACCATGGCCCGAAGTCCGCCGGTCTCAACGTCAATGACGACAGCGCTGCCGCTTTCGCCCGCGAGCCGCGCCAGCGCATAGTTCTGCAGCGCATGATCAACGGTCAGCTGCAGGTCGCTGCCAGGCACGGATGCATCGCGACCAAGTTCCCGCATGACACGGCCTGCCGCACTGACCTCGATCCTGCGGAGACCGGCACGCCCACGGAGATCGGTCTCGCGCCTTGCCTCGATTCCGACTTTGCCGAACTGATACCCCGGAATCTGCAGGACGGGGTCCGGCGGTTCCACCCGGGACAGGTCGCTTTCGCTGACCGGTCCGACATAGCCAACCACGTGCGCAAAGTCCGACCCCAACGGATACACGCGCGACAGGCCGACTTCAGGCGTGATGCCAGGCAGGGCTGGCGCATTGACTGCGACTTCCGCGACATCTTCCCAGGCCAATTGGTCCGCGAGCGTGACCGGGACGAACGGACTCCGGCGATACATCTCCTTCAATGCGCGCTCGAGCTTGCTCTCATCAAGCACTACAAGTCGCCGGACCTTTGCAATTGTCTCATCCACGTCACCGGCATCCTCCCGTACGATGACAATCCGGTAGTTCTGGCCGTTTTCCGCGACAGGGATTCCGTGCCGGTCGAAGATCTTGCCCCGGCGCGGAGAGATGAGGCGAACGTTGACGCGGTTGTCCTCGGCCAGAAGCTGGTAGCTTGCCGCTTCGTGCACCTGCAGCTGACGCATCCTCAGCACCAGGGTTCCCAGAAGGGCAAGCTGGCCACCGCCCAGCACGAGCGCGCGCCGCGAGATCATTCCGGCACTCTCGTCGGATTCTGCCCAGGAGCGATTCATTTTCCCTCTCTCTCAGGACCGCTCCCTGTCCCCGGGATGCAGCTTCCTGATACCGAGAACGCGCTCGGACAGAAGAACGACAACCGGATAGAACAGGATGGCAAGCCCCAAGTGCATGACCGTCACGTCCGAGCCGACATGACCGGCACCGGAAAGCAACAGCACCGCGATCTCCACGACCTTCATCACCAGGAGCACGATCGCAATCAGCAACCACTCCATGAACAACGTCGCTGCGAACGCTCGTGCGCGTCGTCCACGAAGGAATTCGCCGGCAAGAACCACCAGGGCCGCCCACAGCCCGAGAGGTCGCATGAACAGTATGTCGGCAATCAGGAAGACCGCTGCCAGAAGAAGCGCAGGCACGTATTCGGGGCGCCTGACGACCCATGCAAATGCCATGACAAGAACGAGTTCCTGGCCTGGCACCCAGTCGTCGGGGCCAATGTCCAATGGCAGTAGCTGGACAAAGCCCGCGGCGCCCGCAAGCAGGAAGAATCCCGCCCGAAACAGCCAGACACGGCTCACGAAGTCAGCCATCGGCATTCTCCCCCTCTGCCCGGACGGCTTCCAGAGGCGGCAGCAGCGGGCCAACCAGGACAGCCGGAGCATCGAGTCTTTCAACCGGAGGGCTGCGAAGCACACGAAGAAATTCCATCCGGTCGTAGTCGGCAGCAAGCCGCAGCCGCAGGCGACCGTTGCGGTCCAGCACGACATTTCCGACCAGCAATCCCGCCGGCAGCACGCGGCCGGCACCTGACGAGACGACACGATCGCCAGGCCTCACGTCATCCGGGGCGTCAATGAGCTCAAGGACCGGCAGCCGGGAATTGTCGCCCGAAAGAAGCGCATTTTGCCCCGATGGCTGGACAGTGACCGGGACGCGACTCGTACTGTCCGTCAAGAGCAGCACCCGGCTTGAACGCTGCCCGACTCCAAGGATCCGGCCCACAAGTCCGAGACCGTCCGTGACGGCCCATCCATCCGTGATTCCGTCGCGCGCGCGCCCGACATTCAGCAGCACGGAATGGCGATAGGGTGAGCCGCTGTCGGCAATCACCTTGCCCGTGACCACCGTCAGCGCCGGATCAAGCCGGGCCCTGTTCAAGTTCAGCAGCCTGGCGTTCTCCTGCTCCAGTTGCAGGGCCGTCTCTCTCCAGGCCTTCAGCCGACGAAGCTCGTCGCGCAATTCTCGGTTCTGACGCTGAAGAACGGAGTAAGACTGAATCTGCGTTGCCAGCTGGACCGTGGCCGTGACAGGCACAAGGGCCCATTCCAGATTCGTCACGACGAAATCGACGACGGCAATCCGCATGCGCTCGGCTCGCGTCGTGTCGCTTCGCCAAAGCACGAAGCTGGCAAGAAGGACAAAAACCAAGCAGCCGACGGCCAAGTGCCTGATCGGACGAAAATAATCGACTTTCTTGTCGTTGCGCCGTGCCACGATCCTACTTTGGCAACATCCCCGTTCCACGCCTATGGCACTTGATCATGCCATCCGATCCGGAAGGAATCGACACCACGATATCCACAATGCGGGAATCCTGAAAGATGTGCCTCCCTTTCAACTTTCGTAGTCGATCACATGGCGCAGCTGCTTTTCGTATTCGAGCGCCGTTCCCGTTCCGATGGCGACGCAATGGAGCGCGTTGTCGGCCACGCTCACTGCAAGCCCCGTCTGTTCGCGGATCGCCAGGTCAAGCCCGCCCAGAAGCGCTCCGCCGCCGGTCAGCATGACTCCCCGATCAACTATGTCTCCAGCCAGGTCAGGGGGCGTCACTTCCAGCGTCGACATGACTGCATCGACAATTTGCTGCACGGGTTCAAGCACCGCTTCAGCCACCTGCCCCTGATTGATCTCGAATTGCGTTGGCACGCCATTCAGCATGTCAATGCCACGGACTTCCATCGACTGGCCGCGGCCGTTCTCCGGCATTCGTGCGCAGCCGATAGTCGTCTTGATTCTTTCGGCCGTGGCCTCGCCGATCTGGACATTGTGCTTGCGTCGAATGTAGCTCACGATGCTCTCGTCCATGCGGTCGCCACCGACCCTGACCGACATGGCATAGACTATGTCGCTCAGAGACAGCACGGCCACCTCGGTCGTCCCCCCGCCGATGTCGACGACCATGTTGCCCGTCGGATCCGTGATCGGAAGTCCGGCCCCCATTGCCGCCGCAATGGGCTCGGCGATCAGCCCGGCCTTTCTGGCGCCGGCCGCCTCCACGGACTGCCGGATCGCGCGCTTTTCGACTGGGGTTGCGCCGTGCGGCACGCAGACAATCACGCGGGGCTTTGGAAAGAACCCGCGCTTGTGCACCTTCTTGATGAGTTCCTTGATCATCGATTCCGCGACATCGAAATCGGCGATGACGCCATCCCGCAGCGGCCTGATCGCCTGGATGCTGCCCGGCGTGCGGCCCAGCATCATCCGTGCGTCCTCACCGACAGCCAGGATCTTTTTCTGCCCGTCCTTCAAGTAGTAGGCCACCACCGACGGCTCGTTAAGGATGACGCCTTTGCCCTTGACGTAAACCAGCGTGTTCGCCGTGCCGAGGTCAATTGCCATGTCCGAAGAAAACATTCCGCCGATCGCCATGCGTTCTGCCCCAATCCCTTTGAGCCGACAATCTCCCGGCCAACTCGCAAATCAGACTTCCCCACGCGCCGGAAAGTGCCCAAGCGGAGGCGGTGGAATTCTACTGCGATTTCCTGAACGGGTTCAACTGTTCCCGCCCGCAACACTCCAAATTGTGGTGCCTGGACAAATGCCGGTCGCGACGCCAGATTGAGCGTACGGAGCGGAAAATGCGCTGCGGGCGACAGGCAGCCGGATACGCATCGACTCGGGGATGTCCGCCTCTACCCGGCTCTTCGCTGTCCGACATGACGCAGCGCCAGATTCCGTGCCCACGCCTGAAGTTCAAGGATCAAAACATGCGGCCGCCGATCGGGACATCCTTGTCCGGCTTCAGCAACACGACCTCCCCGTCCTCGTCCGGCACTCCCAGCACGAGTATCTCCGACATGACCGGCCCGATTTGACGAGGCGGGAAGTTCACCACCGCGAGCACCTTGCGCCCCCGAAGCGATTCGACATCGTAGTGCCGGGTGATCTGTGCGGAACTCTTCTTGACACCGAAATCCGGCCCGAAGTCGACCCAGAGCCTGAACGCGGGCTTTCGCGCCTCCGGGAATGGTTCCGCGCGCGTGATCTCGCCGACGCGAATGTCGACCTTCATGAATTCCTCGAAGCTGATCATCCCTTTCCAAGCTCCCTGCTTCGGCTGGCGGCCGCGCTTACGGCCTGCGAGATAAGTGCGGGAAATCCCGTGGAATCGTCCATCAGGACGTTCAACGCGGCCTCCGTGGTCCCGCCCGGCGACGTGACGTTCGCACGAAGCTGCCCCGGGCCCTCCGGCGAGGCCTCGGCCAGCGCACCCGCACCAACCACGGTCGAACGAGCGAGGGCAAGGGCCAGTTCAGGCGAGAGGCCCTCCGCCTGGCCGGCCGCCGCGAGCGCCTCGATGAGATGAAAGACATAGGCGGGACCGGACCCGGACACGGCCGTGACCGCGTCCATGTCCTCCTCCCGGTCCAGGCGTACGGTCTGGCCTACGGCGGACAGCAGTTCCTCTCCCATGTCCATGCCAGCATCGGTAACCCGGTCATTGCAGACGAGGGCCGTAATGCCCCGTCCGATTGCGGCAGGCGTGTTTGGCATCGCGCGAATGACCGGAGTGGATGATCCAAGCGCCGCCTCGAACCATTCAAGCGTCACCCCCGCCGCAACCGAAAGAAACAGGGTGTCCTGGTGTCCCCCGAACCGTCGCACCGTCTCCAATGCCGAGTCCATCACCTGAGGTTTGACGGCGACCACAACGATCGCCGGCGAAGCAGGCAGGTCGGCATTCAGGTTCACGCCGACAGGCGCACTCATTTCGTCGGAAAGAGCCGGATCGACCACCCACACGGCCTTCATGTCCATGCCTTGACCGAACCACCCTTGAAGCAGCGCTCCGCCCATCTTGCCGCAGCCAAGGAGCACAAGACCCCTGCGCGACACGTCTCCGATTTCCATGACGAGCCTCCCTTGCCGGTTCGTCCCTTCCTACCCATTCCGGTCCCGTGCCGAAATCCGCTTTCGCGGGACCGCAATGGAGAACCGGGTCGCCAGTTCGGCGACCCGGCTTCCCGTGCGCCCGCGATCAGCAGAGGAGGAGACAACGTTGCGGACGCAGCAATCCCTGTTCAGGCGCGGCCATAGGCCTCCGTCATGGCGACATCCATTGCGCGTTCCGGCGTTTCCTTTCCCCAAGTGGCAAGCTGAAACGCCGGGTAGAACCGTTCGGCCGAACGGACGGCGGTCCGGATCATCGTGTCGACCTGCTCGGCGCTCGCGGACTGGTCTCCCGCCAGCATGAGTCCGTATCTCCATGCCATCAGCTTCTGGGACTGCCAGAACGCGAACGCTCCTGACCAGCACATGTCATTGGTCCGATTCAGCACCTCGAAGAGCGCTCCCATCCTGTCCGCAGGCGGATCGATTTCGAAGGTGCAGATCAATCGCAGCGTCTCGTCCTGCGGAGACCAGGCAAGGGTAATGGAGTAAGTCCGCCATTGCCCTTCGATCGCCATGGCGATCTGGTCTTCCGCAAACCGGTCGAACTCCCATTCGTGACGCTCGGCCACGTGTTCGACAATGTCGATCGGGTGAAGGTCTTCGGTGATGAACTGCTCGGTCAGCGTCATGCGCTCTCGCCCCATCTTGCATGCCTGGCGGTTGATCCCACCACGGCTTGCCGTCCATTCAAGACTCGGTGGATCCTGTCATCCACCTTGCGAGATATGGTGTTCCGAAAGCCAGGACCTGTAAAGCGAAATCTTGTCCGGATTCAAAATAAAGTGAGACAAGCGGCCGGTTCCACGAAGGATGCCTCTTCCCGGCGCCAAATCCTGCGACCGCCATGGCGACAGCGGCATTGCGACAGCCGCCAAGCTCATGGCAAGGGCGTCAGGCGAGACCTTGCCGCACGAGTCGGCCAAGCCCTTCACGCGAAGACCAGATCCCGCGAACACGGCCCCTGCAAGCGAAACTGTCACGGACTTTCGAGATCAGGACTTCTTCCGTTTGCGGGCTTCCAGCGCCTCGACTCGCGTCCGGAGCTCGTCGTTCTCCGCGCGCGCCTTCTCCGCCATTGCCCGCACGGCGTCGAACTCCTCTCGGGTTACGAGATCTCGACCCGCCAGCCACCGGTCGAGCATGCCCTTCGTGACCGTTTCGAACTCGTCCCGGGCACCTCGCGCGACTCCCATCGAATTCATCATGAGCTGTGCAAGATCGTCCAATCTCGGGTTTCGGGTCTGCATGCCTGTTCCTCGTGCAGCTTGAACACTTCCCGGCATCTATAGGTTGCACGTGCGTGCTTCACAAGGTTGACGCAACCTCGCAGCAATGCCACGAACGCGATTCATGCAGCACGGAATTCCGTTTCCCGACATTTCGCCAATCCTGGTCGAGATTCCCCTGGGCCCGATCAACCTGCCGATTCGCTGGTATGCTCTCGCCTACATCGCGGGAATCCTGATCGGCTACTGGATCCTCCGCCGAACCATCGGGCATCCGCAGCTCTGGAAAGACGACACTCCGGCCCTAGACCGCAAGCGGCTTGATGACCTCCTGGTCTGGCTGATCCTCGGAGTCGTTCTCGGAGGCCGCCTCGGATATGTCCTGTTCTATGGTCAGGGACAGGTACTGGAAGATCCCCTGTCGATCCTGCGGGTCTGGGAGGGCGGCATGTCGTTCCATGGCGGTCTGGTGGGTGTTGCCGTCGCCGCTACACTCTTCGCGCACAGACACGGTCTGCCACTGGCGGGCCTTGCGGACGGGCTGGCACTCGCGACTCCGCCGGGGCTGTTCCTTGGCCGCATCGCGAACTTCATCAACGCCGAACTCTGGGGAAGGCCGACGGACTTGCCTTGGGGCGTGATCTTTCCCGGCGCCGCCGCACAGAACTGTCCAGGCGTCGAGGACGCCTGTGCAAGGCATCCGTCACAAATCTACGAAGCTGGCCTCGAAGGACTGATTCTCGGAGCTCTTCTTCTTTGGCTTGCCTATGCGCGAGGCTGGCTCAAGCGGCCCGGTGCACTTGTCGGCATCTTCATCGCGGGCTACGGCGCGTCTCGCTTTGCAGTGGAGTTCTTCCGGCAAGCCGACTCCCAGTTCGTGACCGCAGGCAATCCCATGGGACATGTCGCCTTCGCCGGACCGGCCGGGGTTACCATGGGTCAGCTCCTGTCCCTGCCAATGATCGCCCTCGGCCTGCTTGCGCTGTTCCTTGCATTCAGATCCCGTCCGTGAACGCAGCCCCCGGTCACTCCGCCCATTCGCGCCAGACGGCACCGACCGCATCTGCGAGGATCGCCCTGCCTGGAGTCATTCGGGACAAAGCTCATCTTCCGCAGCAGTGCCTCTCCGCTTGCGAGGAACGCGCTTCCGGATGACCGAACTCGAGAAGTGCCTCATCCAGAGAATCCGCAGCTCCGGACCAATGACCGTGGCGGACTACATGCACGACTGTCTGCTGCATCCCGAATTCGGATACTATTCCAGGCGCGTCCCCTTCGGCGTTTCCGGCGACTTCACCACGGCGCCGGAAATCAGTCAGATGTTTGGCGAACTCCTGGGGCTTGCGCTTGCGCAAGCCTGGCTCGACCGCGAGGCGCCACGACCCGTGTGCCTTGCGGAGCTTGGCCCTGGAAGGGGCACGCTCATGGCGGACATCCTTAGGGCCAGCCGGGCGGTGCCCGAATTCCCTGAAGCCCTTTCCGTCCACCTCGTGGAAGCTTCGCCGGTCCTGCGCGATGTGCAACGAAAGACGATTGACCGTCCGCTGCACCATCACGACTCGATCGAGAGCTTTCCCCACGTTCCCCTGTTTCTCGTCGCGAACGAGTTCTTCGACGCTCTTCCCGTTCGCCAGTTCCAGCGTGACGGAGCCGCGTGGCGGGAACGCATGGTGGGCGTTGACCACGACGGCAGCCTGGCCCTGGGCCTCTCGGACCTGGTCAGTTCCGAACTGCTTGCCGACCGGCTGGACGACACACGCGACGGCGACATCGTCGAGATCCGGCCGGCCGCGAGTGCCATTGCGGGCGACCTCGGTGCGCGAATCGCCGAATTTGGCGGCCTTGCACTGGTGGTGGACTACGGTGGCCAACGTTCGCTCGGCGACACGTTGCAGGCCGTTCAGGCTCACAGGAGCGTGCCGCCTCTGACCGATCCCGGCACGGCTGACCTGACCGCCCATGTGGACTTCGAGGCAATTGCACATGCCGCGCGTCCTGCGGCGCACACGCGGATGCTGCCCCAGGGCGAATTCCTCGAACGTCTCGGCATAGTCCATCGCGCCGGGAGGCTGGCCGAAAGGCTGACAGGACCCGCGCTTGAAAGCCATGACGCCGCGCTTCGCCGCTTGACGCATGAAGACGAAATGGGAACGCTCTTTCGGGCAATGGCCCTCTACCAGGAAGGCACACCCTTGCCGCCCGGATTCACGGAATGACGATCGAGTTCATCACATCCGAAGCCCTGGGAGATTTGCGCCACGGCTTCTTCACGCGGAAAGGCGGTGCATCTACCGGCCTTTTCGCCGGCCTGAATTGCGGCTTTGGTTCGACGGACCGGAAGGAGACCGTGTCAATCAACCGGAATCGCGCGGCTGCCGTTCTTGGCATCTCGGCGAAACGCCTGGCCACGGTTCACCAGGTGCACTCGGCCACGGCACTCGCAACGGACTCCCCGTTCGAGGTCCAGCCAAGAGCGGATGCGATGGCAACCGCCGCGCCGGGCCTTGGCCTCGCCATCCTGACTGCCGACTGCCAGCCAGTGCTCCTTGCGGACAATGCCGCTCAAGTGGTCGGCGCCGCGCATGCCGGCTGGCGCGGCGCCCTGAACGGAGTCCTTGAAGCCACGGTAGATGCAATGGAACAACTCGGAGCGCGTCCTGCTGGAATTTCCGCCGTGATCGGGCCGTCAATCAGCCAGCGCGCGTATGAAGTGGGACCGGAATTCCTTGAGCGTTTCGTCGACGACGACCCTGCAAACACGCGGTTCTTCGCGAACGGACGTGACGACCGCCTTCAGTTCGATCTTGTCGGCTACAGCCTTCAACGCCTCCGCAATGCAGGCATCGGCAACGTTCAATGGACGGGGCACTGCACGTTTTCCGATTCGGACCGCTTCTATTCGTACCGACGAAGCCGGCAACGCGGGGAACGGGACTACGGCCGCCTGATGTCCGTCATCTGCCTTTGAGGGCGACGGTGGCGGCGCTCCTCAATGCAGCTGACGGCACGGACGCCACAATCCAGGGCCCGGCGTCACGCAAGTTCGACTTGCCGCTCCTCGAGAACGTCGAAGGGCACTGCGGGTTCATCCTTGGCACATCGTATCACGAGGGATGTCTTGACCGAGATCACGTTTGGCGCCGACGTCAGCTCATCGGTCAGGAACCGCTGAAAGGTCGAGAGATCGGGAGACACGCATTTCAGGATGAAGTCCACCTCGCCATTGAGCATGTTGCACTCTCGGACAAGAGGCCAGTTCCGGCAACGCGTCTCGAACGCGCTCAGGTCCGCTTCCGCCTGGCTTTGCAGACCAACCATGACAAAGACCTGCACCTCGAAACCCAATGCGCGGGCATCGACCAGAGCGTGATAGCCGCGAATCAGTCCTTGGTCCTCAAGCGCTCGAACCCTGCGAAGACAAGGCGGCGCGGAAATGCCCACCCGTCGAGACAGCTCGACATTCGTCATGCGGCCATTGGCCTGCAATTCCGCAAGGATCTTTCGGTCGATTGCGTCAAGCCTTTCGCCTGGCATGGTCGCCTGCTCCCTCGTTTGCGGAATCTTACCGGACTGGCCGGTTTTGCGCAATAATGTGTGGCAATTGCGCAATTTCGTTAGCCTTGCCCTCGCGTTCCATGATCCGACACGCCGCGGAACGCTCAACGGACCGCGCAACCCTGTCCACCGCGTCGCGTCGAATTCTTCTGAACGGCATGCGCGCGCGCAGAGAGATTCTGGCGAAGTCTCGGCGCCAAAGGCACTTTCGATGAACGGGTTCCCGCACTATATCGGTCCAGCATTCTTCCTGGGAGGCACGTGCCTTGAGCAACACGCGACACACGAAAGTCCTGATCATCGGGTCGGGTCCGGCAGGCTACACCGCCGCCGTCTATGCGAGCCGTGCGATGCTCGAACCGATTCTGGTTCAAGGCGTCCAGCCAGGCGGTCAGCTCATGATCACGACCGAAGTCGAAAACTGGCCGGGCGAAAGCAGCATCCTGGGGCCCGGCCTGATGGCGAACATGGAAGAGCATGCGCGCGCCGTCGGCACCGAAGTCGTCTCTGATCACATTCAGTCGCTCGACCTCTCATGCAGGCCCTTCCGTGCGGAAGGTGATACCGGCACTGTCTACACGGCCGACACTGTCATCCTGGCAACGGGCGCACAGGCAAGATGGTTGGGCCTTGCCTCTGAGGAGGCGTTCAAGGGCTTTGGCGTCTCGGCCTGCGCCACCTGCGACGGATTCTTCTTTCGCGGCCAAGATGTCGTTGTTGTCGGCGGAGGCAACACGGCTGTCGAGGAAGCCCTCTTCCTGACCAACTTCGCGTCCAGGGTCACCCTGGTCCATCGGCGGGACGAGTTGCGTGCCGAGAAGATCCTTCAGCACCGGCTCTTCGACCACGAGAAAATCGAGGTTCTATGGGACCATACGCTGGATGAAGTCCTCGGAACGGAGGAACCAAGGTCCGTCGCAGGCATCCGGGTGAAGCACGTCAGGACAGGAAGTGTCACCAGGATTCCCTGCAAGGGCGTCTTCATCGCCATTGGCCACACGCCTTCGAATGAACTGGTCAAGGACAGCCTCGAATTGCACAGCGGTGGCTATGCAGTGACCGCACCGGACTCGACGGCCACTTCAGTCCCTGGCGTATTCGCCGCGGGCGACATCACGGATCACGTGTACCGCCAAGCGGTCACCTCGGCCGGAATGGGCTGCATGGCCGCGCTGGAAGCCGAACGATTCCTTGCCGAGCAGGGCCGCGATGCGGACATCGCAGCCGAGTGACCACGGCCAAGTCCGAGCCCCTCGATTGACAGGGCGACCGACAAGGGCACAAGTCAGGAACCGCGTTCCGTTCGAGGCGCGGATGGCACAGGAATGTGGAACCGCTTGCTTTCTCTGCACGCCATTGGCTAGGAGGAGCATTCCAGAATGCGCACCAGATCCATCATGCTGACTTCGAATCACTCACCCATTCCGGAACTGCTTGTTCCTTGGAAAGAGGCACGTGAACTCAAGGAAGAGGCTGCAGGGCTGCAAAGCTGGGATCTCACGCCGCGCCAGATCTGCGACCTGGAACTGCTGCTGAACGGCGGATTCCATCCGTTGATGGGTTTCCTCGGTGAGGACGACTACGACAGCGTCGTCGACAAGATGCGGCTTGCTGACGGAACGCTTTGGCCAATGCCTGTCACGCTTGACGTCTCAGAGCGCTTTGCCGAAAGCGTCAGGCTCGGCGGCAACATCGCCCTTCGCGACCAGGAAGGCGTGATTCTCGCAACCATGAACGTCACCGACCGGTGGCACCCTGACAAGTCGCGGGAAGCGAGGATGGTCCTTGGCGCCGATGACCTTGCGCATCCAGCGGTCAACTATCTGCATCACGCTGCCGGCCAGGTCTACCTAGGCGGACCGGTGACCGGTCTCCAGCTTCCCGCACATTACGACTTCAGGGTACGCCGGGACACTCCGAACGAGCTTCGCGCATATTTTCGCAAGCTTGGCTGGCACCGCATCGTTGCATTCCAGACCCGCAATCCGCTGCACCGCGCGCACCAGGAACTGACGTTTCGGGCGGCGCGGGAAACTGCGGCAAATCTCCTGATACACCCGGTCGTGGGAATGACGAAGCCCGGTGACGTCGACCATTTCACGCGCGTGCGATGCTATGAAGCCGTGCTCGACAAGTACCCGTCTTCCACGGCCGCAATGAGCCTGTTGAACCTCGCCATGCGAATGGCCGGTCCGAGAGAAGCCGTCTGGCACGGGCTCATCCGCAGGAATCATGGCTGCACCCACATGATCGTTGGCCGCGACCACGCCGGTCCGGGAAAGGACTCGAAGGGCGAGCCGTTCTATGGGCCGTACGACGCGCAGAAACTGTTCAGGGAGCATGAAGGCGAGATCGGCGTGGAAATGGTTGACTTCAAGCACATGGTCTTTGTTCAGGAACGTGCCCAGTACATGCAGGCCGATGAAATCGAGGAGGGACTGACAGTCCTGGACATCAGCGGCTCGGAGCTCCGTCGCCGGCTGCGCGAAGGTCTCGAAGTGCCGGAGTGGTTCACCTTTCCCGAAGTTGCAAGAGAACTCCGACGCCGCTACCCGCCTCGCTCCCGGCAGGGCTTCACTGTCTTCTTCACAGGACTTTCCGGATCAGGGAAGTCGACCGTCGCGAATGCTCTCCTGATCAAGCTCATGGAGATGGGTGGACGCCCGGTCACGCTTCTCGACGGGGACATTGTACGCAAGAACCTCTCGAGCGAACTGGGATTCTCGAAGGAGCACCGGGACCTGAACATTCGCCGCATCGGATTCGTCGCGTCCGAAATCACGAAGAACGGCGGGATCGCCATCTGCGCCCCGATCGCCCCCTATGCTGCAGCGAGGCGGGCCGTGCGCGAACAGATCGAGAATTTCGGCGCCTTCGTCGAAGTGCACGTGGCCACGTCAATTGAGGAGTGCGAGCGACGTGACCGGAAGGGATTGTACAAGCTCGCGAGGGAAGGCAAGATCAGGGAGTTCACAGGAATCTCGGATCCTTATGACGTGCCGGAAAATCCGGAACTGAAGCTCGAAACCGAGGACTTCGAAGTCGACTACTGCGCGCAGCAGGTGCTCCTGAAGCTGGAGCAGATGGGGCTGGTCGCTGCATGACATACACCTGCCGCAGCCGGTGCCTGCCGCTGGGGCGACCGGGCTGCATGCAGATTCCGGCCAAGCGGGCCTACTTGACCTGGACGGGATCGAACGATGCGCCCAGCTCCGTCATGAGCGCCGCGAATGTCGGAAACGACGTGGCGACCGGCAAGACGTCATCCACCGTCACGGCTTCCTTCGCGCCGAGGCCAAGGCAGAGAAACGACATGGCAACGCGGTGATCAAGGCGTGCCTCGACATGCGCCCCGCCCGGCACGCCCGCAGGGCCCATGCCCTCGACCTCCCACCAGTCCTCGCCTTCATTGACGGTCCCGCCAGTGGCACGAAGACCGCATGCCATCGCATCGATCCGGTCACTCTCCTTCACCCGGAGCTCCCCAACACCCCGCATGACGGTGCGCCCCTCGGCGAAGGCGCTTACGATTGAAAGGATAGGGTATTCGTCGATCATGGAAGCCGCGCGCTCGGGTGGCACCTCGATGCCCTTGAGTTCAGGGGAGAAGCGCGCACGTATGTCCGCGACGGGCTCGCCCCCTTCCTCACGCTCGTTTTCGAAGGACAGGTCAGCCCCCATCTCGCGGAGCGTGGCGAAGAAGCCGGAACGGGTCGGGTTCATCCCGACATCTGGGACCAGCACGTCCGATCCTTCAACAATCAGTGCGGCCGCCACCGGAAAGGCCGCGGAAGACGGATCGCGCGGCACGGAAATGTCTTGCGGCCGAAGCTCGGCATGGCCCTTGAGCGTGATCACGCGTCCGCGGGCCTTTGAATCGACGTCGATGCCGGCACCGAATCCCCTGAGCATTCTCTCCGTGTGGTCACGCGTGGCTTCCCGCTCGATCACGACCGACTCGCCGGGCGCGTTTAGCCCGGCGAGGAGGATGGCGGACTTCACCTGCGCAGACGCAACTGGCATGGCGTAGTTGACGGGCACCGGATCCATCGCGCCCGTGATCGTCATCGGCAGCCGCCCACCAGCCTGGCCAACCGCCCGGGCTCCAAAGTCGGCGAGAGGCTGGGTGACCCGACTCATCGGACGCGAACGGAGGGATGCGTCGCCCGTAAACGTCGCGCTGATAGGCGTTGTTGCCATCGCTCCCATGATGAGGCGTGCGCCTGTCCCGGAGTTTCCGCAGTCGATCACGTCCGCAGGTTCGCCGAATCCGCCCACGCCAACACCGTGAACAGACCAGTTGCCTCCGCCCATATCGGTCACTTCTGCGCCGAATGCGCGCATCGCATCGGCAGTGGCCAGCACGTCCGCGCCTTCGAGAAGCCCCGCGATTCGCGTTTCGCCAACGCACATCGCTCCAAGAATCAGCGATCGATGCGAAATCGACTTGTCGCCCGGCACATGCGATTCTCCCGTTAGCGCACCGGATGGGCGCGCAGTCATCGGTTCAGGCGCAACGCTTCCCGACATCGGCATTCCTTCTTCGTGTACGGCTCACTATCCGAGTGAACTGCAAGGGTCCATCGTCAAACATGCTGCGGCACCGCAACGCGGCGCAAGGCAATGGCGATTCGCGCACAACGCAATCACGCATCGGGCTTCCTGAACGTAAGGTAGGTGGGTGTCCGGCCCTCCCGCACCGCCTTCTGCTCGTAGCGCGTTGGCAGCCAGTCCTTCCATGGCTTTCGCCAGTCGTCAGGACGTTCCGCCTGCCAGGCAAATCCAGCCTTCGGCACTTCCTCCATGGCCTGGCGCACATAGTCCGGAATGTCAGTCGAGATCCTGAACCTGGCACCCGGTGCCAGTATCGCAAAGAGCGGACCCAGGTGTTCCGGCGTCACGAAGCGCCGTCTGTGGTGCTTTCTCTTCGGCCAGGGGTCCGGGTAGAGAAGAAATGCCACTTCCACCGACTGTTCGGGCAGCACATCCATCAGATCACGTGCATCGCCCGGGTATATCCGGATGTTCCTGACTCCGGTCGACCTGATTCTGCCAAGCAGCTTTGCCACTCCGTCGATGTAAGGCTCTGCCGCGACAAATCCGACTCCCGGGTTCCGGACGGCCTGGTGCACCAGGTGCTCGCCGCCTCCAAATCCCACTTCCAGCCAGACAGGGCGGTCGCCAAACGTCGCCTCGAGATCCAGTTTCTTGCGCGCGGGATTCTCGTCCCGCTTGACTCCTGTCAGACCTACCTGAGCGAGATCGTCAAGATAGCGCTTCTGGCTTGTGCGCAGACCCCGACCGCGAGCACGTCCGTACAAGTTGCGCCAAGGCGTGTCGGAAGGAGGTTTGCGGGCCATGGGCGCATTTCGCAAGCGGGCACGCACCCGTCAAGCCTTGCCAATCCTGAAGGTCAGCAATAGGAACGGATCATGAACGCCCTTGACATCCGGTTCTGCGGGGAGATCCTCACGCTGCTGCCGTCAGGCGCATTGCATTGGCCGTCAAGAGGGCTTCTGGCGGTCGCGGACCTGCACTTAGGAAAGTCGGAGCGAATCGCACGGAGAAGCGGAACGCTTCTGCCTCCTTACGACGCCGACGAGACGCTCGCTCGTCTTGCCGCGGACGCGGACACGTTGCGGCCAGAAGTCGTGCTGTGCCTAGGCGACAGTTTCGACGACCTTGCTGCCGCCGGCGCGATTTCCGAGACGATTCGAACGAAGGTTTTCCAACTGCAGGAAGGCAGGCATTGGATTTGGCTCGAAGGCAACCACGACCCCGGCCCCGCCAATCTGGGCGGCACGCACCTGTACGAGTTTCGGCTCGGTCCACTCGCCTTCAGGCACATTGCCGAAATCGACGCCGGCCCCGGAGAGATTTCCGGCCATTTCCATCCCAAGGCGCGCATCCGCGGCACATCCCGGCCTTGCTTCATGGTTGACGAGGCGCGGCTGATTCTGCCCGCCTACGGTTGCTATACGGGAGGGCTCGACTGGACCGCATCCGCGCTGCGCGACCTCTTTTCCGGACGCGCAGTGGCGTACCTCACCGGGACACAAGTGTTGCCAGCGCCTGTCCCGAGCGCGGTGTGAGCAATCCTCCACCCGTCAGCGAACCCGACGGCATTTCCTGCCGACGCCTTTCATGCATGGACGTGCAGTCATCTCCCGGCGTGGAAGGACGCCGCCTGAGGCACGCCGAGTCTCCCGGGTACATCGGCCGTCCCGACTCGGAATCAAGCATCATCTCTGTCTGACTGACCAGCGATCCACCGACTCGACACGGGCATTTCGGGACCCACACGCACTCATCATCTCGAACAGGGGACCGCGGGTGAATGCCGCTGCTGCCAACAGTGCGTCCGGAACATGGTCGTCGAGAGGGTCGCCGCGAAGGCGCCAGTCTGCCTTGGCCTTCGCGCATGCCTGTGCATCGGCGCAGGTCAAGTCCATGACTCGATCATCGAGCAACTCGTCAACGAGATCGCCCAACCGCGCGTCAAGACTGCCTTGGCGCCTCCAATGCGCCAGACGTCCGATGCTGTAGACGGAACTTTCAGCCGGTCATCCGGCCGTTTGCTCGTCCAACGCGCTGAAACGCAACGGCTTCCCGCTGCTGGCGGGATGCAGATGAGTGGATTCATACTTACATAAGAAAGCCCTTGACATGGGCCGCATGTGATCCTACAGGATGAATCAGCAGGCAGGAAACAACTTACATAAGCAGGATGTCCATCCGAATCGACGTCATCCCCAACCAGTACGGAACCAGGGCCGTCCTCCTCAGGAAGACTTGGTGCGAGGGACGGCGCGTGCGCCACAAGACCGTCGCCAACCTCTCCGGCCTCGATCCCGCCGTCGTCGACGGCTTCCGCGCCGTGCTCAGGGGCGGGCTCGTCCTCGACGACCCCCGCAAGGCCTTCGCGATCCGCCGCTCGCTTCCCCACGGTCATGTCGCCGCCGTTCTGGGCACGATGAGGCGGCTCGGCTTCAGGCGCCTCATCGGGCGCAGGAAGGAGCGGAGCCGGGACCTCGCGCTCGCCGCCGTCGCCGCGCGGATCATCGACCCCGCCTCCAAGCTGGCCACCGCCAGGGCGCTGGATCCGGAGACCGCGTCGACGAGCCTCGGCACCCTGCTCGGGCTCGGGCCCGTCACCGGCAACGAGATGCTGGACATGCTCGACTGGCTGCTGGCGCGCCAGCCCTGGATCGAGCGGAGCCTCGCGAACCGGCACCTGAAGGGCGGGAACACGCTGATCCTGTACGACGTCAGTTCCAGCTACCTGGAGGGCAGGAAATGCCCGCTGGCGGCCTTCGGCCACAACCGCGACGGCAAGAGGGGCAAGATGCAGGTCACCTACGGGCTGCTCTGCGCGGCGGACGGCTGCCCGGTGGCGGTGGAGGTGTTCGCCGGCAACGCCGGGGACCCGTCCACGGTGGCAAGCCAGGTGGACAAGGTCCGCTCCCGCTTCGGCATCGGCCGCGTTGCGCTGGTGGGCGACAGGGGCATGCTGACGACGGCGCGGATCCGGGAGGACCTCGAGCCCGCGGGGCTCGACTGGATCTCGGCGCTGAAGACGGGCGACATCCGCAAGCTGCTGAGGGAGGGCGCGGACGGCGGCCCGGCCCCGCTGGAGCCGGAGGCGCTGGTTCCCGACGCGGTGGCGGAGGTCACGGGCCCGGACTTCCCCGGCGAGCGGCTGATGGTGTGCCTGAACCCGAGGCTGCGGCAGGAGCGGGCCCGCAAGCGGGAGGACCTGCTCAAGGCCACCGAGGAGGCGCTGGAGGCGATCGCGGCGTCGGTGCGCTCGGGCCGGCTGAAGGGGCGCGAGGCCATCGACCGCCGCGTGGGCCGGGACGCCAACCGCCGCAAGGTCGGGAAGCACTTCGAGATCGACGTCACGGACGGCGGCATCTCCTGGCGCCGCCGCGAGGCCCGGATCGCCGCCGAGGCGCGGCTCGACGGCGTCTACGTGATCCGCACCAGCCTGGATTCCGCGTCGCTCGGACCGGAGGCGGCGGTGGAGGCGTACAAGGGTCTCGCGCGGGTGGAGCGCGCGTTCCTGACGATGAAGGCCTCGCGGCTGCGGATCCGGCCCGTGCACGTCTGGTCGGAGGATCACGTCCGCGCCCATGTGTTCCTTTGCATGCTTGCGTACCACGTGGAATGGCACATGCGCCGGGACCTGGCCCCGATCCTGTTCGAGGACGACGACCGCGAGGGCGCCCGGGCGCAACGGAGCTCCCCGGTGGAGCCCGCCAGGGTCTCGGAGAGCGCCAGGGCCAAGGCGGCGGACAAGAGGACCCCGGACGGGCTTCCGGTCCACAGCCTCACGACGCTGCTCGCCGACCTCGGGACGCTGACGCTGAACCACGCCTCCATTCCCGGACGGCCCGACAGCCGGTTCCTGCTGGCCTCCGAGCCGACCGAGCTGCAGAAAAGGGCGTTCGAGCTGCTCGGGATGGACCCGGATCGGGACGCTTACATAAGCGTGACAGCCTGATTCCGGCCGAAACCCCAGTCACGCATGGCGGAAACCGTCTTCGCGGCCGGTAAAGTTCCGTGTAGAGCGCCTCCCAGACCGACACCGACGAAAGGCCCAGGCCCTCGTCTGCGATCGAATCGAGGAGGCCGGCAGCCTGAGGTTCGGGCGGCTCGCATCTTCCTGGAAGCCACGTTCGTGTCCAAGAGCCACGCGAGCGGAGCTGTCATCTCTCGCCCGAGCGGGACAATGGCAGGGGTCCGACTCCAAGTCGCAACTGGGGGGGCGGTCGACACCGCGGTCCTCTCCGGAATGTCGGGCACTTGCCGCGTACGGCTTCGGCGGAACTCGGCCTTCGTGTTCAGTTCGTGGACCGGTCGGCGGACCACCTCTCCGATCGACATGCCGTTCTGCCGCGCTGCGCGTCAGAACCAAGACTTGTCCCTGGAATCAATCTTGCGAGCGAAGATGCTTGCACTCACGCCAGGAACTCCCCTTTGCCCGGGCGCCCCCTTCAACGACCGGCCAGCAATCAAGTCGTGCCATCAAGCGCTGCGGAGCAAGGCCAGGTCCAGACCGGAAATGCATGCAGGCCATTCAGGCCGTCAAGCCTACCGGTTCCGTAACGCCGCTCGAGCGGCAGCATGCTGTCAACGTGTTCGCAAGCAGGCAGGCGATGGTCATTGGTCCTACGCCGCCCGGCACCGGCGTAATCGCGCCGGCCACCTGAGAAGCGCCTTCGAAGTCAACGTCTCCAACAAGCCGCGTCCTGCCCTCGCCCCTTTCCGGCGCCCCAACCCTGTTGATCCCCACATCGATCACTGTAGCCCCGGGCTTGATCCAGTCGCCTTGGACCATTGCTGGTCGCCCAACGGCAGCAACGACCACGTCCGCTCGCTGCACGACCTCCGCCAGATCCCTTGTTCGCGAATGTGCGACTGTCACCGTGCAGCTGTCGCCGATCAGCAGTTGGGCCATCGGCCTGCCCACGATGTTGGATCGGCCGATTATCACCGCGTCCAGACCAGAGAGGCTTTCGTGGTGGTCCCTGAGCATCATGAGGCATCCAAGTGGCGTGCAGGGCACCATCGATTTCCGGCCAGTGCCGAGAAGTCCCACATTGGAAATGTGGAAACCGTCCACATCCTTTGCCGGATCAATGGCATTGACCACGAGATCCTCATTCAGATGTTCGGGCAGCGGCAATTGCACCAAGATGCCATGTATGGAAGAGTCGGTGTTCAATTGGTCAATCAACGCCAGCAGTTCGCGTTCTGACGTGTCCGGTGCCAGCTTGTGTTCGACGCTCTTCATTCCGGCCTCGACCGTCGCCTTGCCCTTTGAACGCACGTAGACCTGGCTTGCCGGATCCTCGCCCACCAGCACCACTGCAAGACCGGGTACAATGCTGTGCTCGCTTGCCAGCCGTGTCACGTGGTCCTTCACCTTGCCGCGCACTACAGCCGCGAATTCCCTGCCATCAATTATCTTTGCACCCATGAGGACCTCCTGACCGAGTCATGCAGTGGATTATCCGTGTATCCACTTGGCAGATGCCGGGAAACCGGCAATTCGGGCAACGCAAGCGCCCTTGTTCCGGTTCCCGGGCAGGTCGCTTGGGCCAAGCGGTGCAGCATGCCGACCAACGTCAGTCATCCTTCGCGCACGAGCCTTGCGGTCAGGCCCCGAAGTCGTTCAGCCACCAACCTGAACGGCTGTCCTGCTTGGGAAAGGTCAGCCTTGAATGACATGCCCGGAGACTGGCAACGCCGATGCGATCTCCAGTGCAACACTTCGCGACTTCGAGCGTCCGCAGAGTCGGTCATGCACAATTGACTGCAAGATCCTTTGAATGGCCGGGCCGCCCGATTCCGACAGGAAGTGCCGGAGCGAAAAGGGCACGATGGAGGACGGCACTGCCAACGCGGCAACGGCCTCCGAAGGCCGTGCACAACCGTCGACCTGCGGCGGCCACGCCTCTGCTAGAGAGGCTAGGCCGTCGGTTCCGGCTCGAGTTCAGGTTCTTCGCCGTCCCCGGACCTCTTGCGTGGTCGTGTCTTGGGAATCGCCGTGACGCTCGCCGTGCCGCTTGCGTCAGTGGAATCGTCCTCATCGTCGTCGGCACGCTTCAGCGGCTTGCCCTCGATCACGTTCGTTATTTCGCTGCCAGTAAGCGTTTCATATTCGAGCAGACCCTCGGCGAGGCGTTCAAGCTCGCCCATTCTCTTGGTGAGCACGTTCCTGGCCGTTTCATACCCCTCATCGACGAGTTCCTTCACCTTTTCGTCGATGCGCTTCTGCATTTCCTCGGAATGGGCCTGGCCGGACTGGAAGGTGCCAAGATAGCTCTGCTGCTCGTATGAATAGTCGACCATGCCAAGCTCGTCCGCAAAGCCGAACTGGGTCACCATGGCACGCGCGATCTTGCTTGCCTGCTGGATGTCTGACGCGGCGCCGCTGGTGATGTCGTCCTTTCCGAAAATCAGCTCCTCGGCAGCGCGGCCTCCCATTGCCATGGCAATCTTCGACTTGTACTTCCGGAACGTGACTGAGAGCTGATCACGTTCCGGCAAGCTCAGCACCAGGCCGAGCGCCCTGCCACGAGGTATGATGGTGGCCTTGTGTATCGGATCGTGCTGCGGAACGTTGAGACCCACAATTGCGTGTCCGGCCTCGTGATAGGCGGTCAACTTCTTCTCTTCCTCCGTCATGACCATCGAGCGCCGTTCGGCACCCATCATGACCTTGTCCTTGGCATTCTCGAAGTCATCCATCGTGACGAATCGCCGACCGACACGGGCCGCCATCAACGCCGCCTCGTTCACGAGATTCGCGAGATCTGCCCCGGAAAAGCCGGGCGTGCCGCGCGCGATGATGCGAAGGTCGACGTCCGGACCCAGGGGAATCTTGCGTACATGCACGCCAAGAATCTTCTCACGGCCCTTGATGTCGGGGTTGGGCACCTGCACCTGCCGGTCAAAACGGCCTGGTCGCAGGAGCGCAGGATCAAGCACGTCGGGACGGTTTGTCGCCGCGACGATGATAATGCCTTCGTTCGCTTCGAAACCGTCCATTTCGACCAGAAGCTGGTTCAGTGTCTGCTCCCGCTCATCATTGCCACCGCCGTAGCCAATGCCACGGCTGCGGCCCACGGCGTCGATTTCGTCAATGAAGACAATGCAGGGTGCGTTTTTCTTTGCCTGCTCGAACATGTCACGGACGCGGCTGGCGCCGACGCCCACGAACATCTCGACAAAGTCGGATCCGGAGATCGTGAAGAACGGCACCCCGGCCTCACCGGCAATTGCGCGTGCCAACAACGTCTTCCCGGTGCCCGGCGGACCGACCAGAAGAGCGCCCTTGGGGATCTTTCCTCCAAGCCGCGAGAATTTCTGCGGATTGCGAAGGAACTCCACGATTTCCTCGAGTTCCTCCTTGGCTTCGTCGATCCCGGCCACGTCATCGAACGTGACGCGCCCGTGCTTCTCGGTCAGCAGCTTCGCACGCGACTTTCCGAACCCCATGGCTCCGCCACGTCCACCGCCCTGCATCCGGTTCATGAAATAGATCCAGACGCCGATCAGCAGGAGAAACGGCAGGAACGACCAGAATATCGCCATGATACTCGACTGCTTCTGCGGCTTGGCGTCGAAGGACACGTTGTTGCTGACCAGGAGTTCCGTGGTTTCCGCGCCTTCAGGCTGGATCGTCACGTACTCGCGGCCGTCGCCGCCGCGAAAAGTGATCTTCTCGCCGTCAATCGTCGCAGCCGTAACGCTGCCATCCGAAACCCGGTCAACGAATTCGGAATAGCTGACGGTCGTGTTGCTCAGGCTTGGCTGGCCTCCGGAAACAAGATTGAACAGCGCCAGCACAAGCAGGAACAGGACAATCCAGAAGGCGATGTTGCGCATATTGGTCAACGGAAACTCCCTCGGGCAAGTCGTGACGGACCGTTCAGGTCCGTCCGGTGTCCAAGTCAAATAGCAATCGGGGCGGATTCTTCAACGGGATTGCAGAAATTCGTCGAATTTGCCGCGACCCCTGGCCTTCGCGGTCCATGGGCCGGCAAGCCCTGCAACGGGGGCAGCCACAAGAGTTGCGCCCCGCCAGATCGCAGGCGACGCAAGCAGGCTTTGGCGCGGCATTCCGGTTTCGCGCCATGGAGTGTCCTTGACGGCCTCGCCTAGCGCACGCACCTCAAGCTCATCCGAATGCGGACCTTCCAGGATCCAGCGGCCGTCCCATGGCCGATCGGTTGGCCCGATCGCTTCCCTCACCGCGTTGAATTCTCGCGAGATGCGCCATGAGCCCGGATCGTTGCGATGCTTGCGCTTGCTCGAAATCACGCAACCCGCAAGCGTGTGCCTGCCCTCGCCATGCAGCGCATGATCCAGTTCCAGCATCGCGTCGGAACGTGGCGGATACTCGCCCCCGCCCACCCACGCCAGCGCATGGCGGCGGAGGCGGAACAGGATCTCGCGCGGAACGTGATGCCCCTGCCCGGATGCTTCCGCGGCAAGGATCACGTCGCCGTTCTCTTCCGATGCAATCCGCGCAGCCTCGCGGCGAACGTAGTGCTCCAGCGCTTCCCGTGCCGCGCTCATGTTCCTGGCGACTTCGGACAATGTGCCAGCATCGATGCCCAGCTTCGACAGAGCCTTCAATCTGTCCCGAACCCGCGCCCGTTCGAATCTCGCATCGTCGTTGGATGGGTCCTCAATCCACGAAATGTCCCTGCGCATGAGATACTCCCGCCACTCCTCACGCCTGTGGTCAAGCATCGGGCGAATCCACGTCATGCCATGCCGCGAGAATCGGTGGTCCATCTCGGAGAGCCCGTCGACACCTGCCTTTCTCGCAAGCCGCATGAGAAATGTCTCCGCAACATCGTCACGTGTATGACCGAGGGCAACCTGGTCGACGCCTGAGCTGCGCGCCCAGTCGCTGATGAGACGATAGCGAGCCTCGCGCGCCTCGGCCTGGAGGTTTCCGGCCCCGCTCCAATTCCATGTCAGCACCGTGTGAGGAGTGCCGCGCTCGGCGCAGTGGCGGACAATTGCGTCAATCTCGCCAGACGTCTCAGGACGGAGCCCGTGATCGACGGTTACGGCTTCAACCGGGAATCCCAGATCGCGACCGTGCCAGATCATCACGTCAAGACAGGCCATCGAGTCACTGCCTCCGGACACGGCTACGCCCAGTCGCCGCGGCCGACCCCATGCGAAAGGCAGACCCGCCAAGTTCCTGATCAATTCGTCGAATAAGGCGGCTTCGCGAATCACGGACACGTCATGCCGGCCCGCGCTTCCTGCGCCTCGACGGAGGCGTCCGATTCAGGAAACCGGAGCGTGACTTCCGAGAGCGTGATGCAGGCCTCCTGCACCTGTCCCAGCACGTCGAGAGAGAGGCCGAGCTTCAGCAAGGCGACTGGTGCCGTCGGTCCGTCCGGCGTGCCCGAATAGCTCTCGAGGTAGGCACGCGCGGCTTCGGATGTCATGTCCTGTTCCGACAAGGCTTCGCCACGCAGCAAATGCGCCACTCCCGCAAAGGGTCCGCCTTGATACTCCTCCGTGAAGGCGTGAAAGCGCTCGACCGCAGTCTCGAAGTCCCCCCGATCGAAACTGGCCTTGGCTTGATCGAAGTCCGCCCTTTCCTCGATTGCAAGCTCGACGCCGCCGGTGTCAATCATGTCGATCGAGAATCCGCTGTCGACCTGCGAGACGGTCGCGACCTCGGCCGGCTCGGCCTCTTCGGACAAGGTTCCGCCCAACGTCGTGGTCTCGCCCAGACTCGCAATGTCGCAATCCGATTCCAGCTCGCACATGCGGAATTCGAGGTCGCCGATCCGGTTCGTGCCGTCTGCAACGATCGACTGGACGCGGTTCGCGAGCTGCTCGGACGCCGCAGTCAGACGCCGAACCTCCGCCTCCAGATCGTCGAGGCGTTCGAGAACGTTTGTGCTTTGGAGTCGCCCTTCAGGTGCTCCGGTGGTCGAAAGTTCGCGCTTCAGCCGCTGCATCTCGACAAAGAGCACGGTCAGTTCCTGCCGGATGTCGGCAAGTGTCCGTTCCCGATCCTGCGCAAGGGCAGGCGCGGCAAGAAGCAGGGCGGCGGCGAGCAAGGCGCGCATCAGGCGATCTCCTTCAGAGGCCGACTCCTGCGCTCAGCACGGTCACTGCACGGCGGTTCTGCATGTAGCAGGACTCCTCCGAGCAAATTTCGATCGGGCGCTCCTTTCCGTAGCTGATGGTCTTCAGGCGCGACGGGTCGATGCCTTGCGAGATCAGGTAGTTTTGCACCGTTGATGCCCGCCGTGCGCCGAGGGCCAGGTTGTAAGCCTGGGTGCCCTGCTCGTCTGCATGACCTTCGATGAGGGCCGTGTAGTCGGCATTGAGCGTGAGCCACTCGGCCTGGCCGTCAAGCGTGGCACGTGCCGTCGGCGTGAGCGTGGACTGATCCACGGCAAAGAGGACGCGATCACCGATGGTTGAACTGAAATAGGCGGCAGACCGGGGGTCATCGACCGAGCCAGGCAGCGCGGTTGCGTCAATTGCGCCTGGATCGGCGGTGCCCTGGCCGAAACGATCGGCCTGGCTGCAGGCACCGAGGGCCAAGAAGACGACAAGTAACGATCTGAAGAGCGGCATTGGATCACCTGCGACTGTTTTCTGCTCCTTGCGTCATACATGACTCGTCGCCAAAGGCAACGGAAACAGGACGATTTCCGGCGTCCGCACGGCTGTTCAGTCCGGCGCCAACGGCCCGTGCGGGAGGTGCGGAGACCCTCAGGGAAGGAGCGGCGACCACGCCGGGTCGGATGCTGCCGTCCCAGTGGGGACCCGCCTGAGATTGCGTCCGGAAATGTCCACCGAAAAGAGCGCCGGCTTGCCTTCGGCCCCTGCGCTCTCGCGCGTGAACATCAACACGCGACCGTTCGGCGACCATGTCGGTCCCTCGTCAAGGAAAGATGCCGTGAGAAGCCTCTCAGCCGACCCGTCTGCACGCATCACGCCGATATGGAAGCGACCCGCGTTCTGCTTGGTGAACGCTATGAAGTCGCCCCTTGGCGACCAGACCGGCGTGCCATAGCGCCCCGGCCCAAAGCTGATTCTCCGGGGCGTGCCGCCAGCGGCCGGCATCACGTAGAGTTGCTGGTTGCCGGACCTGTCGCTTTCGAAAACGATCTGGCGTCCGTCCGGCGAAAACGACGGAGCAGTCTCGATCGAAGGGGCCGATGTGAGCCGGTTGCGTCGCAGTGTCGCGACGTCAAGCGTGTAGATGTCGGTGTTTCCGCGGCGCGCCTCGGAATAGACCACTGTTCGACCGTCCGGCGCATACCGAGGTGCGAACGTCATGGATTCGGCGTCGATGGCCAGGGCCGTCTTCTCGACCCCGCCGACGGTGAGCTGATATATCTGCGGGAAGCCGGTCTCGTAGCTCGTGAACAGTATCCTGTCGCCCGTTGGCGAGAACCTGGGCGCAAGCACGATTGCCGATGCATCCGTCAGGTAGCGCACGTTTTCGCCGTCAAAGTCCATGATCGCGAGTCGTTTCTGGCGGTTGTCCTTGGGACCGGTCGCTTCCACGTAGACAACGCGACTGTCGAAATACCCGCCTTCGCCGGTAATCCGGGAGTAGACCTGATCCGCGATCTTGTGCGCGACGCGCCGCCAGCTTCCCGCAATGCCGGCGAACTGCAGGCCGTCGCCAAGCGGCGCGTCGGCAAAGACATCGAAAAGACGGAACTTGGCAAGAAGCCGCCCGTTGGAGGTGAGCGTGACGGAGCCAACGACCAGCGCTTCCACGTTGATCGCCTTCCAGTCCGGATACGCCACCGGAGCGTCAAAGTCTGCCACCTGGCTGACATAGGCCTGACGCGGGATGTCGCGAAACAGGCCGGTTCCAACGAGATCGCGTGCCACCACTTCCGTGATCCTCGCCGCGTACTCCTCTGCAGCGGAGTTCTCGGCGAGAAACGGCGCCACCGCGATCGCCACAGGCTCGATCACGCCCTTTGTGATTTCGATCCGCAAGGGTCCGGCGCGGTCCTGCGCCAGCGCCTGTGTCCCGAGCGCGGCGGCAAGGGCGAGGGAAAGAAGAATCTGCTTCATCGGAACTGCATCCCTACTTCACTAAAGGTTGCTACTACTTCGCGCCACTGGTCAAATTTCTCGGCCGGAAGCGGGTACCCATCCTCTTTCATGCCACAGCGAATGATGGCGCGTCGAGCGGCCCCGAACGCCCGGTCCGCATCCGCCTCGCTGCCGCCGCGGAATTCGACCATTCGGATCGAGTCCGCAACGGGCACGCCGGTCCGTTGCATGTCAAAGGCCACGACAACCGTCGTCGCGCGCGCACTGGCCGACAGGCTTCCAACATTCCAGCACTCTCCGACTGCAAGGCCGAATGCCTCCCTTTCGCCGCCTGTCAGGGGCGGGCCGCGCGGCGCCACCTGTCGGGACTCCGCGTCTGCGTCGGCAAGTGCGGCCACCTGTTGGGACTCCGTGTCCGCGTCGGCAAGTGCGGCCACTTGCTCGGGCACTGGCGGGGTGTCATCCGGCACGTCCGGTGCGGGACTCGGAGGGCGCGATGGCCGTGGCCGTGGTCGCATGGAACTGACGACCGCATTGGTCTCCTCCTCTTCGGCCTCGGTAACAATGCGGTCGCTGGCCTCCTGCGGCGCCCGCGGAGCGTCTTCCTCCACGACCGGGTCCGGCGGTGCCTCGGGGTCGGGAACGGTTGCCTCGATCAGGTCTGCCCCGGTTTCCGCTTCGGGCGGCGGCGCCAATTGCGGCACTGGCGCGACACGGGGAGCCGGCGCGGCAACCTGGTCAGGCTGGGCGCTCGAGCCGTCGATGTCTGAAGGCAGAAGGAGCGCCGTCGGCGCGCTGTCATCGATCTCCACACCCAAGGCAGGCTGTTCGATTTCAAACTCCTGCACGTCTGGACTCTCAGGAGCCGCCACAAGGCTGGGCATTGCCAGTTCCGTCGCCGCAACGGCCATCGGTGACCGTGGGGCCTCGCCCTCTTCGGGCGCATTCACCTCAGGCGCGTCGGTCTGCGTTTGCGGCGCAGCCCCGGGGGGCACCAGCGACGCGAATTCCTGTTCGGACAGGATTGCTACTTCCGACAAGATCACGACCTCGGATGGGCGGTCGCTGGCAAGAGGTCCGGCAAGAAACACCGCCAGGATGAATGCGATGTGGCCCGCACCCGAAATGAACCAGCTCCAGCGCAATCCTTCCTCACCCGCCTCCAAGCCTTGGCCCGCCCAAATCGGTCACGAGCCCGATATCCGTGATGCCTGCCGCATTGAGGGCGCCCATGACCTGCACGACGCGCGCGTACGGGATCGCGCCGTCTGCCCGGATGAAGACCCGCCTCGATGCCCGTTCGCCCAGGACGGCGCGCAGGCGTGGCACGATCTCCTCGACAGCCACTTCCGTCGTCTGGATCATCGTGACCCCATCCGCCGTCAACGTGACGGTCAGCGGCTCCTCCTGCCCGCTTGCGAGCGCCTGTGCCGCGGTCCGCGGCAGCTCGACGGGAACGCCAACCGTCTGCAGCGGGGCAGCGACCATGAATATGATCAGCAGCACCAGCATCACGTCCACGAAGGGAGTGACGTTGATCTCGGACATTGGCCTTGCGCGACGCCGTCGGCGCCGCTTGCCGGTCCGTTCGACCTGAACCACTTCCGCACCCATCAGTTTTGATCCAGCTGGCGTGACAGTATGGTCGAAAATTCGTCGGCAAAGCTCTCGTAGCCCGCGATGATGCGACCGCTGTCCGCGGAAAGCTTGTTGTAGAAGATCACCGCCGGAATCGCTGCAAGAAGGCCCAGGCCGGTGGCAAGAAGCGCCTCGGCGATTCCAGGCGCGACTACCGCAAGGTTCGTGCTCTGTTGCTGCCCGATCTCGATGAAGGCCGACATGATGCCCCAGACCGTGCCGAACAGCCCGACGAACGGGGCGGTCGAGCCTATTGTTGCCAGCAGCGGCAGGCCTTTCTGCAACTCCTCAGCCTCTTTCTGGATCGCCACGTCCATTGAACGGTCGATCCGCGCATGTGCGCCGCCTATTGCCGCACCGTCAGCCTTGTGTGAACGCCTCCACTCGGTCATTCCAGCGACAAAGACACGTTCGGTACGCCCCGACGGAATGGGCCCCAACGCGTCGTAGAGCGTGTCCAGCGGCTCGCCCGACCAGAAAGACGCCTCAAACCTCTGCGTTTCGCGCCGTGCGCGCCAATACTGGCCGTGCTTGTTGATGATGACGGCCCAGCACCAGAAAGAGGCCAGAACAAGCACTACCATCACCACCTTGACGACGATTGTGGCACGCGCGAACAGCGCCCACATGGAGAATTCCATCTCCTGCACCAACGCAAGGGTTTCCGTTTCCATTGATCGACTCTCTTGCTGCCCTGTCCCGATATTTCGGGTTCCTCATGCAGCCGGACAATAGCTCAAGGTCAGGAAAATTGGAATAAGCCGGGGCCAAACCAAGGATTCGGCCACATCAAGATTCAAGGCGTTGGCGAACTTCCGCCGGAAACCTGACCGCTCTTCCGCCTTCGGCAAGGGCGACGAGCGTGACCTTGGCGACAAACAGCGCTTCTCCGTCCCTCAACACGCTCTGGACCAACCCAATTCGCGCACCCGAATGCGACGACAGGCGGGTCTCGACGACGAGGTCATCGTTGAAGCGCGCCGGCGCCAGGTAGTCGGCCTCGACGCGGCGCACCGCGAACACGATGCCGTGCCCTTCCTTCAATTTCGCTTGGTCAACACCTCTCTCTCGCACCCACTCGGTCCGGGCTCGCTCGATGAACTTCAGGTAGTTGGCATAGTAGACGATGCCTGCGAGATCAGTGTCCTCGTAGTAGACGCGGATCTTGAAACAATGGGTCATGCAACTCCTTCACTTCGCGCGGATCCTGATGGTCCACGTTCAGGCTCCTCGCAATCCGCTCTCCAAAACCGAGGCTTGCCCGCGCTGCCGCTGCCAGGAGTTGACTCCTGGCGACGACGGTTCCGGCAAAGGAATGAACCGGAGCGGCAACGGGAGGCAAGGGCCGTCACTTCCATAAGACTCTGCGGCAATCCTATCCACGACCGCCTCCTGGCCCATTTCTGGTGCTTGATGCACTTGAGGGGTGCCGCGCCCGGCTCGGTTGCAGCATTCAGGCAACGCGAGGGTCCGGCCAGAACGCTTGAGGTCTCCCGTTCAAGCGCAAGGATGGTGTGGACTGGCACGTCGGCTCATCCCCGCCTGCATGGGGAACGATCAACAGAGGCGGTTGCATCATTCCGCTCCGATCCATGCCATGCCGTAGTCGTTCTTCAGGTCGCGATACATGCTGTGGGCGTGCCCTTGCACCTGCGCTTCGGCCAACGTGTCCTGGGGTGCATACTCGATGACCGTCGAAGGCGCTGAAATCCTGAAGTAGGCGAATCCCGGCGCGTCCCGCGGCCCCCACCAGCCGAACCAGGTGTCGTCGAACTCGGCCATGACCGTTTCCATCTTGGCCGCGCGGTCGTCGTCGTTGATGAAGCCGAGGCGCGTCCGGACCAGCGCGACCAGCAGTTTCCTCTGCGCCTCTGACAGGTCGCCGCCCTTGACGCCTTCGCGCGCGACCGTGGCGCCGTACTCGCCCGGGCCCAGCAGAAGGTCGATGGCCTTGTCGCTGCGGACGGCCCGTGCCCTTTGGTCTTCGTCCAGGCTCTCGAGCAAGGCCTGCGCGGCGTTGACTTCATCCTCCACGATGAACGTTCGCCTGCCCTCGTGGTCGACGTGGAGCGGCTGCCCCCCTGTCAGCATCGGCGAGAATGTCACGTCAGCCCCGTAGACCGTCACGTTGATGGCAAGGTGGTGTCCGCCGAACTGGAACATCCAGGGCCGGGTCGGGGAAGGCTTTCCCAGGATGGCGACGTAATAGTGATCGACGCCGTACTTGTTGAACCAGTGGTCCGTCGGAAAGGTCCGCTCCGCGGCCAGCTGCCATTTGAGGTTCCGGATGCCGGACGGGCTCATGATCTCGGCCAGCAGCGCGTCCAGCAAGGCGCGTTGCCCTTTGCCGAGTTCCCCCAGCTTCAACCCGCCGCGCGGGATCATGCCTTCGGGGAAGTTGGACCAGTTGGAGCGCTGCGCGTTGTCGGTGAACGCGTAGGTCGCCTTGCCGCGTTGCCCCGCATCCAGCGCCTCGATGAAAGCCCTGGCCGCCGCGGTGATCGCTTCCGTCCTGGCGTCGGTTGTCCGGGGCGGGAAATCGTCGCGAAGCCGTGCCTCGATCGGGGCGGTGTTCACGCCGAAGGCGATGCCTGTCGCCAACCGGGGTTGCGTGAACACGAATGCCATGAAGGCGATCAGGACGACCGTCAACGATCCCAAGGCCCAAAGGGCAGTTTTCATGTGCGCCTCCTGAAGCAAGGGAATTGCACGCGGCATGGCCGCGGCCGGAGAATGCCGACCTGCCCTTCAAGGCACTGTCATCCGTCGCGTTGAACAGGTCAACCCGAAGTCCTCCATGACGAATTTGATCGACCTCCGTCCATGCCCCGCTCACGTCTCCGGTTCTTGCCGCTACGGTCTCTACGCACGGAAGCCCGTGAACAACTGAATGTCCGGCACCATGGCCGCAGGGTGCCTCTGAACAGAAACGTGGACCGCATAAGGAGCAATCCGGCAAGCCGGCCCTTGGCTATCGTCGCTGATCAGTACGTGGTTGACCTGGAATCACGCAAGGACCGCCCGAATGGGCCGGTTTCGCAGGAGGTGGCAGAAATGCCTGGTCACCCCCAATTTGGGGCCGCAGCGCTTCCGGGACCGCAACGCATGGCGCGCAGATCTCACAGCAGCACGCCCTGCCTGGACAAATCGGGGGGGGAGAGTCCCAGGTGCTTCCAGGCGTTGGCGGTCAGCATCCGTCCCCGCGGCGTCCTCTGAATCAGGCCCTGCTGAAGCAGATACGGCTCGATGACCTCGTCGATCGCATCCCTGCTTTCCGACATCGCCGCCGAGATCGTGTCCGCGCCAACAGGTCCGCCCTGGTAGCCTTCCGCGATCAAGGAGAGATATTTCCTGTCCGCGCCGTCAAGTCCCCGGCCGTCAACGCCAAGCCTGGTCAACGCCCCGTCAGCCAGTTCGCGCGTCAGTCGGCCGTCCGATTCGACAATGGCGAAGTCCACGACCCGCCGCAGCAGCCGGCCTGCAATTCTTGGTGTGCCGCGAGCGCGGCGCGCGATTTCGCGGGCACCTCCCTCGCCGGTCTCGACCCCCATGAGACGGGCGCCGCGCGAAACAATCTCGTGAAGCTCGTCGTCCGAATAGAACTGCAGCCGGACCGGAATTCCGAACCGGTCGCGCAGGGGCGTTGTCAGAAGTCCCAGTCGGGTTGTGGCGCCCACGAGCGTGAAGGGCTGCAACTCTATTCGAACTGTCCTTGCGGCTGGCCCCTCCCCGATCACGAGGTCAAGCTCGAAATCCTCCATCGCGGGGTAGAGCACTTCCTCCACTGCTGGATGCAATCGGTGAATCTCGTCGATGAAGAGGACATCGCGGGCCTCGAGATTCGTCAGGATCGCCGCAAGATCTCCGGCCTTTGCCAGGACGGGTCCGGAAGTCATTCGGAAATTGACTCCTAGCTCGCGCGCCATGATCCGAGCAAGCGTCGTCTTCCCCAAGCCCGGCGGTCCGTGAAACAAGGCATGGTCCATCGCCTCGCCGCGCTGCTTCGCGCTCTCGATGAACACGCGCAGGTTCGCCCTCGCTTCGGCCTGCCCGATGAAGTCGTCGAGCATTCTTGGCCGAAGCGCGCGGTCCGCGTCCTCGGGTCTTGCTTCCGGACGAAGAGTCGGATCTGGCTCGCTCACCTCCAGCCCTCCCGCCAAGCGCCACGAAGGCATTGGCACTGGAGCGCGCTATCCGGGAGGGGAATCATGCTTTCGGGGCCAATCTCTTCAATGCCTCGCGGATCAGCGTTGCGGTATCCGCGTCTTCGGTCATTCCAGCCGCCTCAGCCACTGCCGTTGACGCCTCTCCGGGAGCGTAGCCGAGATTCTGAAGTGCGGAAAGCGCTTCTGCCTGCCAGGCCGCTCCGGGAACCGGTCCCGCGACTGGCCCGACATCCGCGCCGGCGTCCTTTTCGGGGCGTGCGCCTCCCTGCATCACCATCATTTCGGGCACCTTGCCCTTGAGCTCGTTCACGACCCGCTGCGCGATCTTGGGACCCACGCCCGGCGCCGCCCTTATCGACGCCCAGTCGCCGAGGGCGATCGCTCGTGCCACGGCCTCCGGCCCCAATGTCCCGAGAATCGCCATCGAGGCCCGGGCTCCAATTCCCTGAACCCCCATCAGGAGCCTGTGCCACTCACGTTCCACAGGCGTCATGAACCCGAAAAGCTGCAAGAGATCCTCGCGCACGAGAAGATCCGTATAGAGTGACACCGCCTCTCCGGTTCCGGGCAATGCCGCCAACGTTCGCTCGCTCACGAACACGACATATCCGACCCCGCCAACGTCCAGGAGCACGTGATCGCTTGCACGATAGTCAATCCTGCCGGACAGGCGCCCAATCATGCCATCTCCAAGGCGCGGCTTTGAGACATGTGTGCATGGCAGATCGCCACGGCGAGCGCGTCAGCGGCGTCCTGCCCTGAAATTCGCGCTCCGGGCAGCTGCAGTCGCACCATGTGCTCGATCTGTCGCTTGTCGGCGTGCCCGACACCGACGACCGCCTTCTTCACGGCATTCGGGGCGTATTCCCCAACCTCCACGCCAGCCCGTGCCGGAACCAGCATCGCGATACCCCGCGCCTGCCCCAGCTTGAGGGTGGACACACCATCCTTGTTGACGAACGTGTGCTCCACCGCCGCCGCGTCCGGCGAGTGTCGCTCCCAGACCTCGGTAAGCTGTTCGAACAACGACACGAGGCGAGATCCGAGCGGACCTGGACCCGTCCGGCAAATGCCGTTCGCCACGTGAGACAGCCGACACCCGGACGTGTCGATGACTCCCCATCCCAAGGCACGAAGCCCCGGATCCAGTCCCATTACGCGCACTTTCCTGACCTGCTCCATTGCCCTCACAGGTGGACTAGCACAAAACGTGAATATCTGCCAAGAAATTTGGCTAGAGCGCCTTGCTGGCGACCGTCAATCCGCTCCCGCGGTCCGCCTTCGAGGCATGCAATTCCTGCATACGGGACATGCGGATTTCGAGCCTTGTCCAGTCAATTCCCCGCTTCTATTTGCGACTCGAAACGCAACGCCAGCAAGAGGAGAACGGCCATGGCCATCACCATGAATCGCAGCAACGCCGCAAACGTCAGCGGCACGCCACTGACCCTGTCCGGGCTTGTTTCGGGCGTCGTTCACTGGAACAAGGCGCGCCGCACCCGCGCTGTCCTGTCCAGGCTGAGCACCCACGAGCTGGATGACATCGGCATTTCACGTGGAGACATCGATTCGATTTGCTTCGGACGCAGATAGTCCGATGCCAGCCCCAGACGCGCGCCGGATCGGGAACGCGTGAAGTCCCGAAGGGACCGATTCTTGATCGGTCCCTTTTTTGTCAGGGCCCGCCGATTGCAGTCCTTGCAAAGGACCACAGGCCGGGCCATGAGTTGGTGCAGCATTTCTTCTGCAAGTCCCGCGGCGGAGGTTCGAATGATCGCCATGGCCAGGCGCCGTGCATTTTCGCTTCTTGAAGGCACGCGTGTCGGGAGTCCGGCAGCAGCGGCCTTGCCCTTGGCATGGTCCGCGAGGGCAATGACGCGATGGCAATCGAAGCCGACTACGTAATCGTTGGCGCGGGCAGCGCAGGCTGTGCAATGGCGTACCGACTCGCCGAAGCCAATCGCCAAGTCATAGTCGTGGAATACGGCGGCAGCGACCGCGGACCGCTCATCAACATGCCTGGCGCGCTCAGCTATCCAATGAGAATGCGCCGTTACGATTGGGGCCTCGCGAGCGACCCCGAGCCACATCTAGGCGACCGGCGCATGGCAACTCCTCGCGGCAAGGTGATTGGTGGATCGAGTTCCATCAACGGAATGGTCTACGTGCGCGGCCATGCCCGCGACTTCGACCACTGGCGTGACCTGGGAGCGGACGGCTGGAGCTACGCGGATGTCCTTCCCTATTTCCGGCGAATGGAAGATTGGCACGATGGCGGACGTGGCGGCTCCGCCACGTGGCGCGGACGGGGGGGACCGCTGCATGTCACGCGCGGGCAGCGGCGCAATCCGCTGACACGAGCGTTCGTCGAGGCGGGCCGACAGGCGGGCTATCCCGTGACCCTGGACTTCAATGGCCACCAGCAGGAAGGCTTCGGCGCTTTCGAGATGACAGTCTGGAAGGGCGCGCGATGGTCCGTGGCCAATGCCTATCTGAGACCTGCGCTTCGGACCGGGAATTGCAGACTGGTCCGTGCCCACGCGAACCGGGTCACGTTTGACGGAACCCGGGCGACTGGCATCGAGGTCGAACGCGCAGGACGCACCGAGACGATCCAAGCACGCGCCGAAGTCATTCTGTCGGCCTCGTCCCTGAATTCTCCGAAGCTGCTCTTGCTCTCGGGCATAGGCCCTGCAGCGCATCTGGCCGAACATGGAATCGAGATCGTCGCGGACCGGCGAGGCGTCGGACAGAACCTTCAGGATCATCTCGAGCTCTATGTCCAGGCGGCCACGTCGCGGCCTGTGAGCCTCTACAAGTACTGGAACCTTCCGGGCAAAGCCTATGTGGCCATGCGCTGGCTTCTCTCCCGCAGCGGACCCGGGGCGTCGAACCAGTTCGAGAGCACGGGTTTCATCCGTTCTGCGGCAGGAGTGGAATATCCCGACCTCCAGTTCCATTTCCTGCCGATTGCAATCGGGTATGACGGGCGGATGGCAGCGAAGATGCATGGCTTTCAGGCCCATGTCGGCCCGATGAGGAGCCTTTCCCGCGGCGAGGTGCTGCTCCGATCGGCTGACCCGAAGGATCCACCGCGAATCAGGTTCAACTACATGAGCCATGAGAGCGACTGGCGGGACTTCCGAACCGGCATCCGGCTGACACGTGAAATCTTCGCCCAGCCGGCATTCGCGCCTTACTATGGCCGGGAGCTGCTGCCCGGACCGGAAGCCCAGGCCGACGACGAGCTCGATGCCGTGATCCGGGACCATGTCGAGAGCGCCTACCATCCCTGCGGCACGGCGCGCATGGGGCGGCGAGACGACCCGATGGCTGTCGTGGACACGGAGGCGCGCGTAATCGGGGTCGAAGGGCTCAGGCTCGCGGACAGCTCAGTCTTTCCCAGGATCACCAACGGCAACCTGAATGCGCCGTCAATCATGGTGGGCGAGAAGGTTTCCGACGCAATTCTCGGCCGCGCTCCTCTGGCACCCAGCAACCTCGAGCCCTGGATTCATCCCGACTGGAAGAATCGGCAACGATAGCCCGCCACGTCTTGATCAAGGTGCGAGAGTCTCGGTGTGTCCGTCCACGGCAAGTATCTGGCCGGAGATTTTCGACGCCGCGTCCGAAGCAAGGAAATGAACCGTGCCTGCGACGTCTGCAGCCGAGACCCAAGTCTTCATCGACACGCCGGACGCATGATTGCGCCGCACTTCGGCTTCTTCAACACCCTGCGCAGCGGCTTCCATTGCCACCACCCTGTCCATGCGCGTCCCTTCGACCGCACCGGGGCAAACGGCATTGACGCGAACGCCCGATGGCCCGAGTTCCATCGCCAAGGTCTTCGTCAGGCCCACAAGCGCCCATTTGGCGGCGGCGTAGGGACTCCTGAGCGGATAGCCTGCCATTCCCGCCGTCGAGGAGGTCAGGACAATCAAGCCAGACCTTTCGGCACGCATCACGCGCGCAGCCCAGCGGCATGTCAGGAAGCTCCCATGCAAGTTCGTTGCCACGCAGCGCTGCCATTCACCGTAGTCCAGATCTTCAATCCGGCCAGCCGGCCCGCCCGTGCCGGCATTGGCGCAGACCACGTCGGCCCCGCCCCAACCTGTTTCGACGGCGCCCAGAAACGCGGCCATTTCTGTCTCTGACGTGACGTCCGCAACTGCGGCCGTTGCCTCAGGCCATGCCGACGCGAACTCGGCGACCGCGCGCTCGTCGACGTCGCAGACGGCAACCTGATCGCCGTCGCCAAGGAACCGCTCGGCGATCGCCCGCCCGATTCCGGAAGCCCCTGCGGTCACGACAATCCGGCGCATTTGCGTTCTCCCTTTCGGTGGTGATGGAGCCGAAGGACAATCACCACGTTGCGACAATAGCGGACTTCCAGGGCGGCAAAATGGTCTGGAAGGGCATAGCAGTCCACCGCCGAATCGTCATGCGCAATGCCGGCATGCGCCCTGCCAATCGCAGCTTGCGAAGCAACGGGACGCATGCGACCAACGGTGCCGAAAACGAGGAATTCGAGCCAGAATGAGCAAGACCGGAAAGACTGCGAAGAACATACTCTTCGTCATGCATGACCAGCTCCGCTTCGACTACCTGAGTTGCGCCGGGCACCCGCACTTGCACACGCCGAACTTTGATCGCGTCGCCTCAATGGGTGTGCGGTTCACCAACGCATACGCCCAGTCGCCGGTTTGCGGCGCGTCTCGGATGAGCTTCTACACGGGCCGCTATGTCTCCTCTCATGGCGCCCAGTGGAACGGGTTTCCGATAAGGGTTGGTGAACTGACGCTTGGGGACCACCTGCGACGCCACGGCATGAGTTGCTGGTTGATCGGCAAGACGCACATGAAGGCGGATGCCGAGGGAATGGCTCGTCTCGGGCTTGCGCCCGACAGCGTCATAGGCGCACGGCAGGCCGAGTGCGGATTTGATGCCTGGATCAGGGACGACGGACTCTGGGGCGAAGGACCGGACGGGTTCTATGACGAAAGGCACTCTCCCTACAACGAATACCTCAAGTCGAAGGGCTATCCCGGCACGAATCCCTGGGCGGACTTTGCCAATGCCGGGAGTGACGATGACAAGATCGCCAGCGGATGGATGCTCGCCAATTCGGACAAACCTGCCAACATTCGCGAACAGGACAGCGAAACGCCCTGGCTTACGCGCGAGGCCATCCGGTTCATCGATCAGGCGACCGATCCCTGGTGTGCGCATCTGAGCTATATCAAGCCGCATTGGCCCTACATCGTGCCAGCCCCCTATCATGCAATGTACGGCCCGAACCAAGTTTCGGCGCCGCGACGCCATGACATCGAGCGAGACGACCCGCACCCGGTATACGGCGCCTACATGGAGAATCGCATCGCTGCCGCGTTCCAGGACGACGAGGCAAGGCAAAAGGCGGTCCGCGCCTACATGGGCCTGATCAAGCAATGCGACGACCAGCTGGGCAGGTTGCTTGATCATCTTGAGGCAACGGATCGAATGGACAACACCATGATCGTCCTGACGTCGGATCACGGCGACTACCTTGGAGATCACTGGTTGGGCGAAAAGGACCTCTTCCACGAACCAAGCGTCAAGATCCCGCTCATAGTCTACGACCCGCGGCCAGAGGCGGACGACACCCGCGGCCAGACTTGTGACGCTCTTGTCGAGTCTATCGACCTCGCCGCCACATTCGTGGAGTTTGCAGGCGGCAATGTGCCCGACCATGTGGTCGAGGGCCGCTCGCTTCTGCCTTTGATTCGAGGCGAGTCCCCCGCGTGGCGCGACTTCGTGATCAGCGAATACGACTATTCCGTAACGCCGCAATGCGTAGAGCTCGGGATCGAGCCGCGCGACGCACGGCTCTACATGGTCTTCGATGGGCGGTTCAAGATGATGCATGCCGAAGGTGGCTTTCGGCCAATGCTCTTCGATCTGGAAACCGATCCGGACGAGTTTCACGACCTTGCCAAGGGAAACGCGCATCGATGCGAGATCGACCGGCTCTACGGATGCCTCGCACAATGGGGCAGACGGCTGGCGCAGCGCGTGACCAAGTCCGAGGACGACATCAAGGCCATGCGCGGCCGGTCACAGCGCAAGGGCATCCTGCCCTTCCTCGTGGACGGCTCCGAAATCGACGGTGTATTCACCGCACGGTATCGCGGCCGGGCTCCGGCCAGGTTTGCGGAGGAATAGCCCATGCGGGTGGCCATTACAGGTGCGGCGTCAGGAATTGGGGCGGCCACCGCGAACAAGCTGCTCGCGGAAGGAAACGAGGTCATCGCATTCGACATTGCCGAACCTTCCTCGGCAAGTGCCTGGCACAACTGCGACATGGCGGATCCGACCTCGATCGACGCCGCCGTCGCCAAAGCGCATGGGCAATTCGACGCGCTGATCACCTGTGCGGGGATCCCGCCCCGTCCCGGCAATGCACAAGCCGTCCTCGCAGTGAATGCGCTGGGCCTGGTCCATCTGACCGAAGCGCTCCTGCCGGTGCTTTCGAACGGTGCCAGCATCGTCAACGTCGCATCTCGCGCTGGCGGGCACTGGCGTGACAACATCGACGAAGTGAAAGCCCTGCTGGCATTGCGGGACCCGTCGGACCTCGATTCGTTCATCAAGCGACGCGACATCGACCACGTCCGTGCCTACAATCTCTCGAAGGAGGCCGTGATCGCCTGGACCATGGCCAGCACCGAACGGCTGATCGGGATGGACATTCGCATGAATTCCGTCAGTCCTGGCGCCGTCAGCACCGGCATTCTTGAGGACTTCACCACCGCCTTCGGCGAAGTTGTGGCCCGAAACGTCGCGCGCGCCGGACGGCCGGCATTGCCGGACGAAGTTGCCGACCTGATCAACTTCCTGGCCAGCCCGGAAAGCAGCTGGATCAAGGGAACCGATCTCTGCATTGACGGCGGGATGTCAGCCATGACGTTGTCCGACGCGCTTGGGCTCTGACGTCCAACTGACTTCGCCTTCGCGCACAACACTGCGAGGCTCTTCGCCTGAAGCTGATGCGCGAGCGGCTCCACGCGGCAGCACCATTTGGTTCTGCACTTGTCACGTTCCATGGCGCGGAATGGCACGCATTCCGGACCGAGCGAATTCACGGGCCTCCGGGACTTCGCCGGCACGCTTGCCGGTCTGGTGGACGCGAAGGGCGCGCGACTGATTCGCGAAGGCACAGGCGCGGAAGAATCGAGCGGGGCTTGGGCTACGTAGAGCCGAGCGCGTCCGACAGGACAGCCTCCAGGACGTCCAGCGGAACGTCCTCGGCCACAAACGCTTTGCCGATGCCTCGCGCCAGCACCATCCTAATCCGGCCAGCGACGACCTTCTTGTCCTGTCTCATGAGATCGATCAGCGCTGCGGCATCCGGAAGATCTCCAGGAATGTCGGCAAGTTCAAATTTCATTCCCATGGATTTCAGATGCGCGCGCACGCGGACCGGCGCTTCCCGGGAACAAAGGCCCATGCGCGCGGACATCTCGAATGCCAGAACACACCCAAGCGCCACGCCTTCGCCGTGCAGAAGGCGATCGCCATAGTTCGTGGCCGCTTCAAGCGCATGGCAGAACGTGTGCCCAAGGTTGAGCAATGCGCGGTCCCCGACCTCCGTCTCGTCTTGCACAACGATTTCGGCCTTCATTTCCACCGAGCGGCGCACTGCCTGAGCCCTGAGGTCCCGGTCACCTTCAACCAGCGCCCTGCCATTTCCTTCGAGCCATGCGAAGAAGGCGGCGTCTCCAAGCAGGCCATACTTGACCACCTCACCGTAGCCGGCCAGGAAACTGCGTCGAGGAAGCGTTTCGAGGATGCCTGTATCTGCAAGAACCAGACACGGCTGGTGAAACGATCCAACCAGGTTCTTGCCGTGCGGCGAGTTGATCCCCGTCTTGCCGCCGACGGAACTGTCCACCTGCGCCAGAAGCGTCGTCGGCGCCTGAACAAACCTGATCCCACGTCGCAGAATCGCTGCGGCGAACCCTCCCAGATCTCCAATGACGCCGCCGCCAAGCGCAATCATCACGTCGCGGCGCTCGATCCGTTCCTCCAGCATCCATTCGACGGATCGTTCCAGTTTGCCCCAGCTTTTCGTGGCCTCGCCAACGGGCAGCGCCAGGACCACGCTGCCGATTCCTTCAGAGGCAAGCCCGGCCTGCAGTGTCGCGAGATGCAATTCAGCCACGGTTTCATCCGTAAGCACGGCGACACGAGGACGCTCAAGAAACGGCCGAATCTCGACACCCGCGCGCGCAATCAAGCCTTCACCGACGCGGACATCGTAGCTCCTGTCACCGAGCGCAACTTGAACGACCTCGTCTCTCATCGACATTCCGCAATCACGTCATCTCGAACGCGAAGCGCCTCCAGCACGCGATCCGTCATTTCGTCAATGGAACAGGGCGGGTTCGCATCGACCGTCACGTCTGCAAGAGCATAGACGGGCGTGCGCGCCTCGTACAGTGACGCAAGCGTTTGCTTCGGGCGCCTGGTATGCAGCAGCGGCCGCGTCGACTTGTGCCGCACTCGCTGCCAAAGCAGGTCAAGGTCGGCACGCAGCCAGACCGAAAGGCCCTGCTCACCAATCAGCGTCCGGTTGTCCTTGCGGAGAAACGCTCCGCCGCCGGTCGCCAGGATCAAGGGGTCGCCGCCCAGGAGTCGTGCAATCACCTGCGTCTCCCGGTCACGAAAGAACTCCTCGCCATCGCGGTCGAAGATCTCTGCGATGGTCCGGCTCGCCGCCCGTTCGATCTCCGCATCACTGTCAAGGAACGGGACATCCAGGCGCCTTGCCAAAGCGGTGCCAATGGCGCTCTTGCCGGCACCCATCATCCCCACCATCACGACGGTTTTCCTTAGCTTGAACTGCAAAACAGACGCTTCCCGCATCGCCTTTCGCGTTGCCGACCTGAATGGCGTGATCTTCTCGCAAATACCAGATATAATCTGGCAAGCGCGGCCGGATTCGGCATGGCCCTGGAATACAGGTACAGGAGGCTCTTCAAGATGCTTCGTCTTCTGAAACTCTTGTTCGTTGTGCTCATCCTTCTTGGTGGCGCAGTGATCGTCTATGCGTATGTGGGCGACCTGAGCCCGACGCAAGTAAACGTCAGCGCCCCGGTGGAATTGGATGGCGGCTAGTTCGGCCTTCATGAAGCTGGCACGCGGGCTTTTCGTCGCGCAGTTCCTGCTGCCTGCCGCATGGGCAAGCGATCAGCCGCTCTCGGCAATCGACTGGCTTTCGAATTCGGTGGCACCTCCACAGGCCGAACCTGCTCAGAACGACGTGACGCCTCTTGCCGCGCTGCCGTCGGAAATCGCGGTACTGCCTCTCGACGGGAACACGCCGGACGGAGTGGGCCTGCAGCCTGCGGAACAGCTCGGACTGGCGCCCGGCCTCTGGGGTCGCAGCTCTGCGGCCGATCTTGCCCGTGCCGTCTCAACCCTGCCCGACGGCAGCAACGCGCCACCTGCGCTCAATCGATTCCTGCGTGACGTGCTGACCGGCAAATTTGAACCGCCGATCGACGCGGCCATAGACGACAGGTTCTTTCTTGCGCGGATCGACCGTCTCCTGTCCATGGGCCACTTGCAGGAAGCGGACGAGATCATTCGCCGGGCGGGGCCGGAGGAGTCACGGCGGTTTCGCCGCGCCTTCGACATCGCCTTGCTGACGGGAACGGAGACTGAGGCCTGCCGCATCATCGAGAACGTACCCGACATTTCGCCAACCTATCCGGCACGCATCTTTTGCCTTGCCCGGCTCGGAAACTGGGATGTTGCAGCACTCACGCTCGGAAACGCGGAAGCGCTAGGAATCCTGACGCCCGAAGAAGAAGTGCTTCTGCTGCACTTTCTTGATCCTGAACTCTTCGAAGGCGACCCGCTTCCGGCACCGCCACGGCTCCCGTCGCCCCTTCAGTTCCGGCTGTTCGAAGCGGTCGGCGAGCGCATCCCGACCGAGCAATTGCCAGTTGCCTTTGCGGTTGCAGACCTTTCCAGCACAACTGGATGGAAGGCACGCCTTCGGGCTGCAGAGCGCCTTGCGGCGGCCGGCGCGCTGCCGATCAGCCAGTTGCTCGATGTCTATGCGGAAGGAGAGCCGGCCGCGTCCGGCGGCATTTGGGAGCGCGTCAGCGCAGTCAGGTCCTTGATGACCGCTCTAGAGACCGAGAGCGGCGATCTCGTGAGTGCAGCCCTCGAGCCAGCATGGCAGGCGGCCAACGCCGGAGGCTACGAAAAGGCCTTTGCAAGTTGGGTTGCGGCGCGTCTTGCAGGCCAGGACCTCTCGGATCCGGCCATGCGCATTGCATTTGAAGTCGCGTTGCTCGCGGAAGATGCAGTGCTCGCCGAGCATTTTGCGGGCGACCGCAGCGAAAGCCAGTTTCTGCTTGCAATTTCAAAGGGGCTTCGCGGCGCATTGCCGGGTCCGAACATGCTTGCGCAAGCCGTCGTCCGCGGCCTCGCGGCGCATGGCCCGAGTCCCGCCTACCGCGTCTTGATCGAGGGAGACCGCGGAGGAGAAGCCCTCTTTCGCGCGCTCTTGCAGCTCATGGACGGAGCGGCGGGCAACCCGCATGCCACGCAGCAATCCCTCATGCTGCTGCGAACCCTTGGCCTTGAACCCTTGGCCCGGCAGGTCGCAATTGAACTGGTGCTGGAACACGGCAAGGCATGAACGATGCAGAGCGCATTTCGACCTTTCTCGACGCCCAGGTCGCCGAGCTCAATGCTGCCCAGAACACGAATTTGGCCTATGCTCGGGATCTGAAGGATTTTCTGGGATGGCTGAAGACACAAGGGGCTGGGCTGCTGACCGTCAATCAGACCGGGATAGAGGACTACCTGATTGGCCTTGATGCATCCGGTCTGGCGCGCTCAACCCGCGTTCGTCGCCTCTCCGCCATCCGGCAATTCTATCGCTTTGCCTTTGAATCGGGTTGGCGCCGCGACAACCCCGCGATCCGCGTAAAGGGGCCCGCCCAAGAAAGGCGCCTGCCAGAAACCTTGTCCGAAGATGAGGTTGAGCGCCTTCTTGAAGCTGCGCGCGAGACAGGCCGCCTGAATGACCGGCTTAGGAACACCTGCCTGATGGAAGTTCTCTATGCGACAGGCTCAAGGGTCAGCGAATTGGTGTCGCTGCCCGTCACGGCCGCACGGGGAAATCCGAAATTGCTTCTCCTGCGCGGCAAGGGGGGCAAGGAGCGCATCTTGCCACTCTCCGAACCAGCCCGTCTTGCACTGTCCGCCTGGCTGGAGCGGCGGGACGCACTGGAGGACGTTGCCCGCAGAGACAGAGGCGTTCCGCCATCGCGATATCTCTTTCCGTCGCGCGGCAAGTCCGGACACCTTACGCGGCACAGATTCTATCAGTTGATCAAGGAGCTTGCCAGCGCGGCAGGAATCTCGCCAAGCAAGGTCACTCCGCACACCCTGCGGCACGCCTTTGCCACGCACCTGCTCGCCAGAGGTGCCGACCTTCGCGCCATCCAGACTCTTCTGGGCCATGCGGACATTGCCACAACCGAGATTTACACGCACGTCCTTGAAGACCGCGTCAAGGAACTCGTTCTGGAGCGTCACCCTCTTGCGAGAGAGTGAAGTCGCCTTCAACGTCCGGCTGGCACACGGACAGATTCAAATAAAGGGCGCGCGAGGCTCCCGGACACGCCGAGCCGGGCCTCCATGTCCATGCAGCCATGCCGGAACGGCAAGTTCCGGCCCGCTCTCGCGCATCTCGTCCTTGAATGACAGCGATTGGCGCTTCATAAGGCGAGAAAGGCCCTGATTGGCAAAAAGGATGGACAGCGCCCTTTCACTGATCGACGCCGGTTTCTGGGTGACGTGCGGCGCTATCCTGCTGCTTCTGATCCTGTCCGCCTTCTTTTCCGGCAGCGAAACCGCGCTGACCGCCGCTTCTCGCGGCAAGCTCAAGGCTCGCGCCGAGAGAGGCGAGCGTGGCGCCGCGCGTGCCCTCGAGGTGACCGAAGACAGCGAGCGCCTCATCGGCTCGGTCCTTCTCGGCAACAACCTCGTCAATATCTTGGCCACTTCCCTCGCAACCGCCATGTTCACGCGCGCCTTCGGGGAAAGCGGAGTTGCCCTGGCCACGCTGCTGATGACCCTCCTGGTGCTGATTTTCGCGGAGGTTCTGCCGAAAACCTACGCGATCTCGAATGCCGAACCGGCCGCCAGCCGGGTCGCCCGACCCATCGGATGGCTTGTCCTTGTCCTGAACCCGGTCGTGCATGCCGTGCGAACCATCGTGCGCGGCGTGCTGTTCATGTTCGGTGTCCGAATTGACCCGGACAGCCGCATCCTCTCCGTGCGTGAGGAAATCGCAGGCGCCCTGCGGCTCGGCCACTCGGAAGGCGTGCTCGAAAAGGAACATCGCGACCGAATGCTGGCCGCACTTGATCTCGGTGAACGAACGGTCGAGGAAATCATGCTCCACCGCAGCCAAATCGAAATGATCGATGCCGACCTGCCTCCTCAGCAGATCATTGAACTTTGCCTGAATTCGGCACATACGCGCCTGCCCATTTTTCGTGGCGAGCAGGAGAATATCATCGGGGTCCTGCATGCCAAGGAACTGCTTCGCGCAATTCACCCCCGCCTGTCGGATCTCGAGGCGAATTCCGATCCGTTTGAGGGGTTCGATCCGATGGACGTGGCGATGAAACCCTATTTCGTCCCGGAGACCACGACACTCGATGACCAGATGCGTCAATTCCTTCATCGTTCAACCCATTTTGCCCTGGTCGTTGACGAATACGGTGCACTGGAAGGCCTGATCACGCTTGAGGACATCCTCGAGGAGATCGTCGGCGAAATCACCGATGAACTGGATCCTGACGAGGTGCATCCGCTGCAGCGAACCGAAGGCGGAGATTGCGTGGTCGACGGAGCCATGACGATCCGGGATCTGAACCGTGCGACGGACTGGTCCCTGCCGGACAACGAAGCCGTGACGGTTGCGGGCCTCGTGATCCATGAAGCCCAGACAATTCCCACGGTTGGCCAGGTCTTTTCCTTCCACGGATTCCGATTCGAGATCCTGGAACGCCACAACAACCGGATCACGCGCCTCAAGATCGCAGCGCTCTGATCCCAGCCAGTCCGATGCGGATTGCCAAGGCTTCACCACGCCCTGGCGGCAAGCGGGCGGGTTCCTGAGTCCGCCTTCCAACGGCGACGCGCTGCACCGCCAGCCGGCACTTCAAGCTCGTTCCAGCCCGCCTGCGCTCATCGTTCGGTGAGCTTGAGCTCGATGCGGCGGTTCTGCGCCCTGGCGGCGTCGGAATTCTCCGGGTTGACCGGCCGGTATTCGCCGAAGCCTGCGGCGGCCAGCCGCTCCGGGCGGAAGTCCAGCTCCTCGGTCATGTACTTCACCACCGACAGAGCGCGCGCGGCGCTGAGCTCCCAGTTGTCCGCGAACGCGCTCGCCACCACCACCGGCGCGTTGTCGGTGTGCCCGTCGACCCGCAGCACCCAGTCGAGATTCGGCGGGATCTCGTCGGCCACCTCCACGAGGATCCCCGCCACCTCCGCGATCGACGCCCGCCCCTCCGGCAGCAGCGTCGCCGAGCCGCTCTCGAACAGCACCTCGGACGGGAACAGGAACCGGTCGCCGACGATCCGCACCCCCTCCCGGTCCCCCAGCACCTGCCGCAGCGTGCCGAAGAACTCCGAGCGGTACGCGGCGAGGTCCACCACCTCCTCGTCCAGCGCCTCTTTCTGGCGCCGCAGCCGCTCCGCCTCCGCCGCCTCCAGCGCCGCGGCCCGCCGCGCCTCGTCCGCGGCCCGCCGCTGCTCCGCCGCCGCGCGGGCCAGCGCCTGGTTCAGCCGGCTCCCCAGCGCCTCGATCCGCACCCGGGACGCCCGGTCCTGCGCCTCGGCGCTGTCCAGGAGCCGCGAGAGCTCCGCCAGCTGGCCCCGGAGCGCGGCCACCTGCGCGTTCAGCAGCGCCACCTCGCGTTGCGCCCTCGAGGAGATCTCCCGCTCCTCCGCCAGCCGCCGGCCGGCCGCGTCGAGAAGGGCCTGCCTCCGGTCCCGCTCGCCGATCGCCTCCGCGCCCTCGCTCTCGGCCGCCAGCCGCGCCGCCAGGGCGGCCGCCAGCTCCTCGCGCAGCCGCTCCGCGTCCGCCTCCGCGTCGCGGCGCGTCGCCACCTCGTCCAGGAGACGGTCCCGTGTCCCGGCCAGCGACGCCGCGGTCTCCGCCTCCGCGTCCCGGAGCGTCGCCACCTCGTCCAGGAGACGGTCCCGGGCCGCCGCCAGAAGGGCAAGTTCCGCCAGCGCCTCCTTCCGGCCGGCCTCGGCCTCCTCGCGCAGCCGCTCCGTGTCGGCCTCCGCGTCCCGGAGCGTCGCCACCTCGTCCAGGAGACGGTCCCGGGCCGCCGCCAGAAGGGCCAGCTCCGCCAGCGCCTCGTCCCGGCCGGCGTCGGCCTCCTCGCGCAGCCGCTCCGTGTCGGTCTCCGCGTCCCGGAGCGTCGCCACCTCGTCCAGGAGACTGTCCCGGGCCGCCGCCAGCAGGGCAAGCTCCGCCAGCGCCTCGTCCCGGCCGGCAGCGGCCTCCTCAAGCAGCCGCTCCCTGTCGGCCTCCGCGTCCCGGAGCGTCGCCACCTCGTCCAGGAGACTGTCCCGGGCCGCCGCCAGCAGGGCAAGCTCCGCCAGAGCGCCGTCCCGGCCGGCCGCGGCCTCCTCAAGCAGCCCCTCCGCAAGGACGAGCTTGGCGACCGCCTCGGCAAGCCGCGCGTTCAGCTCATCCTCGGCCGCGTTGGCCGCGGCGAGCAGGGCAAGCGTGTCCTCGGCGTCCTTCCGCGCCTCCTCGAGCCGGAGCGACAGCGCGGTCAGCTCGGCGTCCGAGTTGCGCAGCCTCTCGCGCAGCGCCTCCGCGATCGCCGCCTCCGCGAGCCGCGCGGCCTCCCTCGCGTCAAGCTCCGCCTGCGCGCTGTCGGCCTGCGCCAGGAGCTCCCTGATGACCGCCGCGTCGGCCTCGGCGCCGCTCCGGGCCCTGCCAAGCTCGGCCCGGGCCTCGGCCAGCAACGCCGCGGTCTCCGCCTCGGAGACCTCCGAGCGCTCGAGCGCCGCAAGGGCGTCCGCCAGCGACGCGTCGCGCGACGCGACGTCGGCCAGCGCGCGGGCCAGCAATGTCGCGGTCTCCGCCTCCGTCATTTCAGACTGCTCGAGCGCCGCATAGGCTTCCGCCAGGGACACGTCGCGCGCCTCGATGTCGGCCAGCGCGCGGGCCAGCAATGCCGCGGTCTCCGCCTCCGTCATTTCCGACTGCTCAAGAGCAGCGCGAGCTTCCGCCAGGGACGCGTCGCGCGACGCGACGTCGGCCAGCGCGCGGGCCAGCAACGCGGCCGTCTCCGCCTCGGAGATTTCCGACTGCTCAAGCGCCGCGAGAGCCTGTGCCAGGGACGCGTCGCGCGCCTCGATGTCGGCCAGGGCGCGCACCAGCAATGCTGCGGTTTCCGCCTCGGTCAATTCGGACTGCTCAAGCGCCGCCAGAGCTTGCGCCAGGGACACGTCGCGCGCCTCGATGTCGGCAAGGGCGCGGACGAGCAACGTCGCGGTCTCCGCCTCGGAGATTTCCGACTGCTCCAGCGCTGCACGAGCTTCCGCCAGGGACGCGTCCCGCGCCTCGATGTCGGCCAGGGCACGAGCCAGCAACGCGGCGGTCTCCGCCTCGGAGATCTCCGATCGCTTGAGCGCTGCAAGAGCTTGCGCGAGGGACACCTCGCGCTCCTCGACGTCGGCCAGGGCACGGACCAGCAGCGCAGCCGTCTCCGCCTCGGAGATCTCCGACTGCTCAAGCGCTGCACGAGCTTCCGCCAGGGACACGTCGCGCGCCTCGATGTCGGCCAAGGCACGGACCAGCAGCGCGGCGGTCTCGGCCTCGGTGACTTTGGACCGTTCAAGCGCCGCGAGGGCTTGCGTCAAGGACGCCTCGCGCGCCGCGACGTCAACCCTTAGCTGAGCCGCGACCGACTCAAGAGCCCGGCTTTCCTCCAATGCACTGTCACGCTCGATCAGCAATGCGGCTACCTGCTCCTCAAAGCTGGCAATCGCTTCATCCCGATCGCGAAGCGTGCGCGTCTGCACGTCAATCTGGCCGGTGAGACTGGCAATGAGCGCAGCCTGCCGGTCAGTCTCGCCCCGCAATCTTGCAATCGCTTCATCCCGCACGAGAAGCGTGTGCGCCTGCGCATCAATCTGGCCGGTGAGATCGGCAATGAGCGCGGTCTGCCGATCGGTCTCGCCTTGCAAAGTGGCAACGCTCTGCCGAAGTTGCGTTGCTTCCTGCTCCGACAGCCCGAGCGCCTCGCTGAGCGCCAGCACTTCTGCCGACAGGTCGCCGAGCTCCGATTCCTGTCCCGTAATGGTCTCTCGCAGGACTGCCTGCACGAACATGAAAATCGTGAGCAGGAAAATCAGCACCAGAAGCAGGGCTGCCATTGCATCCACGAAGCCCGGCCAGATCGAACCGGACACGCGCTGCGCAGACCTATGTGTCAGGGCCATGGTTCAAGGACCGTCCTGAACGTGCTGTCCGAGCGCCCGTATCTCCTTCGTCAGTTCTGCAAGATCGGCCCTGAGCGCACCCATGCTTTCCTGCCGGCCAGCTGAAACTTCCTCCAGAATGCGAAGCACCTGAACGTCCATTGACCTCAACCGTCGGCGACTTTCCGCGTCAAAGCCGCCGGCCCCTTCCTGCGCCAGCCCTTCCAGAGCAGTTGCAAGACGATGCTGAGCTTCGGAATTCCACTCAAGATCGCGATCACCCAGATTCTCGTTGAGCGCCCCGATGGCTTCGACGACCCTTTCCAATTGCTGGCTGTCGGTAACTCGCTGCTCTGTCGCCTCGGCATAGGCCGTCTGCAGTTGATTCATCTGTTCGACAAGATGTTCGATCAGTTGCGAAAGAGAGCCCTCGTCGCCGCCCGCCCCCTCTTCGCCGGCGAACCCGACCCGGGTCATGGTAGAGAGCCACTCCTCAAGTTCTCGATAGAAGCGATTCTGGCCGTGACTGGCAAAAAGCTCCAGAATCCCGACAACAAGCGATCCGGCCAATCCCAATAGCGAGGACGCAAAGGCGATGCCCATGCCTTCAAGTTGGTCCTCAAGACCGGAAATCAGGCGCTCGAACACCGTGACGCCGCTTTCGCCTTCTGCTGGGGCCAATGCCCGAATCGTGTCCACAACAGCGGGCACAGTGGTGGCGAGACCATAGAATGTGCCGAGAAGGCCCAGAAAAATCAGGAGATTGATGATGTAACGCGTAATGTCGCGGGCTTCGTCAATTCGAGTTGCGACGGAGTCCAGGATCGACCGGGAGGACGACGCACCGATTTGGCTTCCTGCGCTCTTCTTGCGAAGGAGAGCAGCCAACGGAGCCAACAGCCTAGGTGCCTTGACTAACTCGTGGCCCGGGCGGCTTTGGGCAAACCCCTCGATCCAGCTGACCGACGACACCAGCTGAAAAATCTGCCAGAAGCAGGCCACAACGCCAATGACAAAGACAAGGGCTATGAATCCGTTGAACCAAGGGTTCGCCAGGAAGACGGGAGCGACCCGCGGGTAAGCCAGCATGGCCCCGACTCCGACCAGCGCCAACACCAGGATCATCGTCATGAACTGACGATAAGGTTGCGTGAAATCCCACTCGGCCTCGGTGTCCGGTCGGTTCATCGGCCATCGGCCCCATGCTGCCTCTTGCCGAGAATAGTTAATGCGCGCCGGAGTGCCAACCGGAATGCGAAGGAGCGCTGGCCTTTGCGTGCACCGTGCGACCAAGAGGATGCACCGTTCCTTGATCGCGTTGCCCACCGCGGCATCCGGAAAAGCGACAAGGCGCTTGCAACCAATCGACACTTGAAGTGGCTTCCGGCGGCACCTTTCTTGCAGAGTCTCGGCTTGAGATGTTGCCGTCCACTGGCACCCTGGCCCGGACGAAGAGACTCATCTGGGTTTCCGACGCATGGAGACCCGGAACCTCTCCCACGGCCCGGCGTGCATTCGGCGTCCAGGGCAGGTACGCTACCGCCCACCCCCAGAAAGGACGTGCACACGCGCCGACAGCCAATCCAGGTCCTCGTCCTTGATGCCAAGTTCACGAAGATGATCCGCCGTGTTCCAGAGGTACTCCGAATTCGGGCCGCGTCCGCCTGCGGCACGCGCAATGATCCGGGCTTGCTGTTCAAGTTCCAGCCCGGAGACATACTGCACATGGGTTCGGTCAATCACGTATGCCAACGCCGTCACCGCAGGGCCTTGCCCGACATCCAGTTCAACAAGGCGCTCCAGGTACGCGGAAGAAATCAATTCGCGTTCTCGCAGGCATTCAATCGCCCTTGTGCTTGCATGGTCAGGCACGCGCATCACCTGTCCCTGGCACGACGCCCCGGACAGCTTGTCGAGCGCAAGCACCAGCCCCGGATCCTCAGCGGTTCCACGATGATGGACTGAACGCATGCAAAACGATCTGTGATAGCCACGCAGCGTCGCGAGTCTCCGCTCTGCCACCGGGAATCCCGGGTTCCAGAGAAGCGAGGCGTATCCAAAGACCCATAGCGGGCACAGATCCAGGACTTTCTCTTCCGTCATGGCCGCCTTAAAACAGCGGACGACGGTCAAGGGAAGAGGGCGGATGCTGCGTCTAGTCGGGGTGCTCGTGGTTGCCGCGCTTCTGTGGATGTGCTGGTGGGTAGTCGGCCATTCCGCATATCAGAAGAGCATCTCGTCCTGGATGGAACAGAGGCGCACCGATGGCTGGGTGGCGGATTTCTCGGACATCACGACACGCGGCTTTCCCAACCGCTTCGACACCACCATGTCCGGTCTCACGCTGGCGGACCCTGGCACGGGCGTCGCCTGGTCGGCGCCATTCGTGCAGTTCCTTTCGCTTGCCTACAGACCGTATGAGGTCATCGCCGTTCTGCCCGACAACCACGTGATTTCGACGCCGCTGGAGACACTTCAGGTCAGCCATGAGAGTGCTCGAGCGTCCGTCTATTTCAAGCCTTCGACGGACCTTGCCCTGGAAAGGGCGCGACTTGTCCTGAATGGCCCCCGAATCCACTCATCCCGGGGCTGGACCGTTTCGTCGACCGAATGGCGCTTCGCCATTGAGACGTTGCCTGTGCGCGAGAGCACGTATCGAGTGGGAATCGAATTGCTGGAGCTCTTTGTCCCGGACTTGCGGCGACGCGCCCTGAATTCGTCACAGGCATTGCCTGATCAAATTGACGTGGTTCGCGCCGATGCGGTGTTGGGGATAGACGCACCGATAGACCAGAGGCACCTTGAAGGAACGTATCTCGGAATCAATCGGTTGGAACTGGCCGAGCTGTCTGTTCGCTGGGGCGAATTCTCCTTCAGAGCGTCGGGCGATCTGACCGTCTCGGAGGATGGCGTGCCACATGGCGAGATCATGCTTCGCGTGGCGCAGTGGCGGACCATTCTCGACCTTGCGGAAAAGACGGGATTGATGGAGCCAGCGTTTCGCAAAGCGCTCGAAACTGCACTCGACCTGATGAGCGGGCACGAAGGTGTGCTTGAACTCCCGCTCGTGTTTGCCGGTGGCCAGGTCAGCTTGGGACCGGTGCCGTTGGGAAGGGCTCCGCGATTCCAGACTTGGTGAGGTCCGCCCCTTCAGAATGAGTTTCCGAATGGAATCGGCCTAGCGGGCGTCACCTTGACCCACCTCGTCCAAAGTCCGGCGCATCCGTGTCCTGGCCCGCCTCGATGATGCCGCGGCGAATCTCTCGCGTGTGCGTAAAGTAGTTGAAGAGCAGATCCGCGTCCCCGGTCCTGATCGCGCGCTGCAGTGCAAACAACTCCTCCGTGAAACGGCCCAGAATCTCAAGCGTCGCCTGCCTGTTGTTCAGAAACACGTCCCGCCACATGATCGGATCGGATGCCGCAATGCGCGTGAAATCCCGGAATCCCGCGGCCGAGTACTTCACGACTTCGCTGTCCGTCACTCTTCGAAGGTCATCGGCCACTCCGACCATCGTGTAGGCGATGAGATGCGGGCAGTGACTCGTGACCGCCAACACGAGATCGTGATGGTCAACGTCCATCTCTTCGACACTTGCGCCCATGCCTCGCCAAAACTCCTTCAATCGGGCAAGCGCATCCGGGTCTGTGCCTGGGTCGGGCAAAAGGATGCACCAGCGATTCTCGAAGAGTTCCGCAAAGCCGGAGCGTGGCCCCGAATGCTCGGTTCCGGCCAACGGGTGACCGGGAATGAAGTGAACCCCCTCGGGCACGTGGGGCGCGACGGCTTCGACCACGGCCCGCTTGACGGAGCCGACATCCGTGAGGGTGGCTCCGGGCTTCAAATGAGGTCCGATCTCGCACGCGACGGTCCCCATCGCGCCAACGGGCACGGCAAGAACGATCAGGTCGGCGCCTTTCGCCGCGTCCGCCAAGGTGTCGGTCACAATGTCGCAGAATCCGAGTTCGCGTGTTATCTCGCGGCTCTCCTCTGACTTCGCTGTGCCGACAATTTCGCCCGCTAGCCCGGCACGCCGTATGGCATGAGCCATGGAAGACGCAACGAGTCCGAGACCGATCAACGCAACACGACCGTAGGCCTCCTTCATCTCTGATCCTCCCTGAAACGTCGAACGCTCTCGACGACACGTCGGCAATCGCTCTCGCTGCCAACGGTGATCCGGAGACAGTTTGGCAGCTTGTAACCTCGGACCTGTCGGACAAGAATGCCATCTTCGCGCAATGCCGCATCACAGGAATTCGCCTCGACCTCGTCCCGGAAACGGGCAAGGATGAAATTCGCGCTAGAAGGATCCGCGAGGACGCCGATCTCTGCCAAGGAACGGGACAGCCATTCGCGGCGCGCAGCATTCTCCTTCAGGCAACGCCTTACCCAATTCCGGTCGCGCGCCGCGGCCTCGGCGGCCGCGAGTTGAACCGTCGAGAGATTGAAGGGCCCTCGCACCCGGTTGAGATTGTCGATTACGTGCGCCGGGCCATAGCCCCAGCCGACTCGGAGACCGCCAAGTCCATAGATCTTGGAAAACGTTCTGGTCATCACGACATTTTCCCGCGCCTCGACCAGCGCGGCTCCCCCGTCGAATCCCTCCACGTATTCGGCGTAGGCCCCATCCAGAACCAGGAGCACCTGACTCGGCAAGGCTTCGGCAAGCCGGCTGACTTCGCTTGCGTCAATCATGGTGCCCGTGGGATTGGCAGGGTTTGCCACGAAGACGAGCCGCGTGCGATCCGTAACTCCATCCAAGATGCAGTCAACTGTCACCCGACGTTCCACTTCGGGCACTTCGACGGGCACGGCGCCAGACGCCATGGCCGAGATCCGGTACATGGAGAACCCGTGCTCGGTGTGAATCACTTCAGCGCCTTCGCCGCCGTAGGCCTGGCAAAGAAAGGAGATCACCTCGTCAGACCCGGCGCCACAGATGACCAGGCCCGGTTTCAGGCCATGAACCTCTGCAATCGCGTGCCGCAGGCCAGAGTGGTCGGCGGCCGGATACCGATGCAGTTCGCCGGCCACCTCGGACCATGCGGCCCTTGCCGTCCCGGGAGTCCCGAACGGGTTTTCGTTCGACGACAGCTTCAAGACGTCACTGCGACCTTCAAGGTGGCTTTCCCCACCCTGATAGAGCGCAATCCGGTCAATGCCGGACTTTGGAACTGGCGTTCTGGTCATGGAGAGGTCTTTAGCTGCCCCAAGCAACGCGTGCCAGCGCTAACCTCCTCCGCCAATTGTCGGATTCTCTCGGTTCGCCGACGTTTGGCCCGCTGCGAACTGATGTTGTATCCGCGCAGCGGCGGCGCGGCGCGGACGCAAGCGGTTTTGCAACCCGATCGGAATTTCGCGCATGAGGAGCAGGATTGCGTCGCGTTGGGGGCGTGCCGGATCAACCAGCCCGGCAACTTCCTCAGTCAGCGGTGCGCAACGCAGACCAGGGGCTGCGGTGCCGTCCGGAGCACGTCCAGAAGCCGCAACGCGACGGAGATGTCGGAGACTCCACCCGTCGCGGCAGAACCCTAGCGCGACACCGCCCTTGGAACTCTGCACGTCTTGCAAGTCGCGTCATTTCAACCTTCCTGGCAGAGTGGCTTGAGACCGTCCCCGGAACCTGTCTGGCACCGGACCGGTGGATGCATCTGCCGAGACCGGCCCGCGTGCATCGCCCGAGGCCCGCAAGGTCTGTGATGCCGGCTTCCAGGATTCCCTTCGGGTCAGCATGAAGCACGAGGTGCACAGCTTACGGGATCGGCAACGCCGGCAAATCGGCTTTGACTCCGCCGACACCGATGCCCATTGTGCTCCCGGCAACCAACGGAAGGACCGCAACAGTGAACAAAAGAGTCTTCTGCGCCGCAGTGCTGCTGGCGCTCACAAGCGGCATGGCCTCAGCCGACTACAGGCTGACAGTGCTTCACACGAACGATTTCCACGCGCGCTTCGAGCCGATCAACCGCTTCGATTCGGGCTGCAGTCCGGATGACAACGCCGAGGGCAAGTGTTTCGGTGGCTCGGCACGCCTCGTGACGGCAATCGAGGCAGCCAAGGCGCGAAGCGACAACTACATCCTTGTCGATGGTGGTGACCAGTTCCAGGGCTCGCTGTTCTATACCCACTACAAGGGCAAGGCTGCCGCGGAAATGATGAACAAGATGGGGTATGACGCGATGGCCGTCGGCAACCACGAATTTGACGATGGGCCGGAAGTTCTGCGCGCCTTCGTCGATTCCGTCGACTTTCCGGTCCTGATGTCGAATTCGGAGTTCGGAGACGAGCCATCCCTCGTCGGCGCCATCAAACCGTCGGTGATCCTGGAGCGCAGCGGGGAACGGCTTGGACTGATCGGGCTGACACCTGAAGACAACGACGAACTGGCCTCGCCCGGCCCGAACGTGCATTTCAGCGATCCTGTCGAAGCGGTGCGCGACGAGGTCGAGCGGCTGGAGGCAACGGGAATCAACAAGATCATCGTCCTGAGCCACTCCGGCCTGTCGGTTGACTTGCGCATTGCAGAGGCCGTACCGCAGGTCGACGTCATTGTCGGAGGGCATGACAACCGGCTCTTGTCGAACACGCAGGAACGGGCAGACGGGCCATATCCGTTGATGGTCGGCAACACCGCAATCGTGCAGGCCTACGCCTACGGAAAGTTCCTAGGCGAGATCAACATCACATTCGACGGCGACGGCACCATAGTCGAGGCCGTGGGCGAACCGATCCTGCTCGATGCCAGCGTGGTCGAGGACGAGAACACAAAGATGAGAATCGGCGAGCTTGCCGAGCCGCTCGACGAGATCCGGAACAAGGTCGTGGCCGAGGCCGCCACGTTCATCGAGGGCGATCGGTCGGTCTGCCGCGTCCAGGAATGCGCCTTGGGAAATCTTGTTGCCGATTCCATGCTGGACCGCGTCCGGCATCAAGGCATCCAGATCGCCATCGCCAATTCAGGAGGCATACGCGCATCCATTGACAAGGGCGACGTGACGATGGGCGAGGTCTTGACCGTCCTGCCGTTCCAGAACACCTTGGCGACTTTCCGCATCAAGGGCCAGAGCATCATCGACGCGCTCGAAAACGGTGTGAGCCAGGTCGAAGACATCAAGGGCCGCTTTCCGCAAGTGGCGGGGCTGAGTTTCACCTGGGATCCAACCGTGGGCCCGAACGAGGGCAGGATTCAGGAGGTCCTGGTCGGCGACGTGGCAATCGATCCCGAAGCCATCTACGGCGTGGTGACAAACAACTACGTCCGCAACGGTGGCGATGGATACAGCATGTTCACGACAGACGCGATGGACGTCTACGACTACGGACCCGACCTGGCCGACGTGCTGGCCGAATACATGGCGGCCCAAGGCCCGGTCATGCCGAAGGTCGAAGGTCGCATCTCCAAGCTGGAATGACCGCGGGCAAGGGGCTGTTGTTGTGGCTCAGAGTGCAAGTCGCACGCATGCACGATGAGTTGCCTTGCTGAACCTGATGCCCGGGAAAGGATTGACCGCCGCTGAAATTCGGAATGTCCTGGTCAGGATTTCCCGGGTTGCATCAAGTTGATTGCGAAGGATCTTCCCGGTTTGCTCCGGTCATTAGGCGGGAGCACGGTCCATGCGCAACGTTGAAGCCGTGCGCCGTTGTGGGGTGCGGCTTCAGCGGGCTTGGCGTCGGCACTGGATTCCGGCTCGCTGTCAAGCCAGGTTTGCAATTGGGGACCATGGCCGCTGCACCGGGAAATTCGAGGCCCACGGTCGTGGCACTTCTGACCTCTTCGCGGACATGCGTAGAGGCCGGGTCAGACCTGACGGGTGTCGCTGGATGCCTTCAGCTTCGCCAACCGGTCTTTCGCTGTTCAGAATTCTGGATTGGTTCCCTGGCCGGAACTTGCGCGGCCAATCGCCGGTCTCGTCGAGATAGCGTCCGCGGGACCCGAAATCGGGCCTGAAAGACCTGACCCGGTTCAGAGGTCGGGTAGCCTCGCCTGCGTAGAAGGCGTCGCATCCGACAAGAAGGAAATCCTTCGGCACGAGAGCCGTCAAGGCGTCAATCGCGCGTTCCACCGAGAGCGCGGGTGGCAGCCAACTGCCATGTGATCCGGAGCCCCGGCGTGCACGCGCCTGGATCCGAGGCAACGCCCTTGAACTTCCGTGCCGGGTTCCAGGCAGATCGGCGGCGCGGGGTGGCGAATGCAGCAGTGGTCCCGAGAACGGATTGATCGGCTAGTCCATGGCCTTGAAAGCAAATTCACCGCCCTCCTTGATGCCGGAAAACCAGCGCGCGGTGACAGTCTTTGTTCTGGTATAGAATCGGAAAGCGTCCGGCCCGTACTGATTCAGGTCCCCAAAGGCGGACCGCTTCCAACCGCCGAAAGTGTAATAGGAGAGCGGCACGGGAATCGGAAAGTTGATCCCCACCATTCCGACATTCACGCGGTTCGCAAAGTCCCGGGCCGCATCGCCGTCGGCGGTGAAGATCGCTGTGCCGTTCCCATAGTGGTTGTCCATGGTCAACTTTAGCGCATCCTCGTAGCTTTCTGTCCGCACCTGGCTCAGGACCGGACCGAAGATCTCTTCCTTGTAGATGTCCATTTCAGGGGTCACGTTGTCAAAGAGAGTCGGCCCGACGAAAAATCCGTCCTCGTAACCCTGAAGTGCAAAATCCCGCCCATCGGTCACGAGTTCAGCCCCCTGCGCCAACCCTTTGTCGATGAGGCCCGTCACTCGCTCCTTGCTGGCCTTGGTGATAAGCGGCCCGAAGTCCACGTCTTGACCAGCCGTATACGGGCCGACCTTGAGATTCTCGATTCTCGGCACAAGACGCTCGATCAACGCGTCCGCAGTCTGCTCACCGACGGGCACAGCAACCGACACGGCCATGCAACGCTCGCCTGCGGCACCATAGCCAGAACCGACCAGCGCATCCGCCGCCTTGTCCAGGTCTGCATCGGGCATGACGATCATGTGGTTCTTTGCTCCGCCAAAGCACTGCGCACGCTTCCCGTTCGAGCAGGCACGGCCGTAGATGTACTCTGCAATCGGGGTCGAGCCGACAAAAGCCACGCCTTGAATGGTCTCGTTGTCGAGAATGGCATCTACGGCTTCCTTGTCTCCATTCACGATCTGGAGCACGCCGTCAGGCAATCCGGCTTCCTTCAAGAGATCCGCGACAAGAAGCGGCGCTGACGGGCAGCGCTCTGACGGCTTCAACACCATCGCATTGCCGCAGGAAATGGCCGGTGCCAGCTTCCAGAGGGGGATCATGGCCGGAAAATTGAATGGCGTGATGCCTGCAACGACGCCGAGAGGCTGCCGCATCGAATAGAGATCGATGCCCGGGCCGCCATCACTCGTGAACTCTCCCTTGAGCAGCGCGGGCGTGCCCATGCAAACCTCGACGACCTCAAGGCCCCGTTGCACGTCGCCACGGCCGTCAGGCAACGTCTTGCCATGCTCGCGGCTCACCGCCTCGGCCAGCGCATCCATGTTCTCGACGATGAGCCGGCCAAGCGCCATCATCACCCGTGCGCGCCGCTGCGGGTTCGTTGCCGCCCAGGCAACCTGCGCTTCGGCGGCCTTGGCCACGGCCTCGTTCACTTCCTCGGCGCTGGCCAGCGGGACGCGCGCCTGAACCTCGCCGGTGGCAGGATTGTAGACATCGCCAAACCGGCCCGACCGTCCCTTGACTCGCTGGCCATCAATGTAGTGGCTGAGTTCTTCCATCGCTCCCTCCCAGATCCTTGCCTGAGAATACGACAAGGGAAGGGCGAGGAAAAGTGGCCGGGTGCGACAGTTCCGAAACTTGACAGACCGGCATGCAGGGTGAAACCATCCAAAAGACCACATGCCATTTGATTGGAGAGAAACAGATGCTCGTGCGCCAGATCCTCGGAATGACCGGCGGGCCAGACGTAGTGACGATTGAACCGGATGCTTCGGTGGCAGACGCCGCACAGCTGCTTTCAAGGAAGCGTATCGGTGCATTGGTTGTTTGCAGCGAGGAACGACCTGTCGGCATGCTTTCCGAACGCGACATCGTTCGCGAACTTGGGCGGCGTGGCGAAATCTGTCTCAAGGAAAGGGTGTCGGACATGATGACTCCGAAGGTCATCAGTTGCACGGCAGACCAAAGCGCCGACCATGTACTTCAGCGGATGACCGATGGCAGGTTCCGGCATATGCCTGTGATGGAAGGCGAACGCATGATCGGGCTGATTTCGATCGGCGATGTCGTGAAAGCCCGGCTTTCCGAACTCACAATGGAGAAAGACGCGCTTGAAGGCATGATCAAGGGCTACTGAAAAGGGGCGGGATCGATTCGGCCGTCTGCCGCCAACAGCCGCACCGCCTTTGTGACCCACAGGAATCCCCAGCAGTTCCCGCTCCGGATGACATCGCCCGAATTGTCGCGCGCCCCGCCATTCGATTGAGCCGTCGGGGCACACACGGCAGGGGTGCCCGCGGCGCACCGCCAAGGAGAACAAAATTGCGCATCGCTCTTTACCCAGGCACCTTCGATCCGGTCACGTTGGGTCATCTGGACATCATCAACCGGGCCACCGCACTGGTCGACCGGCTCGTGATCGGCGTCGCCATCAACAGCGACAAGAACCCTCTCTTTTCGCTCGAGGAACGCGTTTCCATGATCACGGCCGAATGCCGAGGCGTATCGGCGCAATCCGGCTGCGAAATCAAGGTCCATCCATTCGACAACCTACTTGTCGACTGCGCGCGCGACGTCGGCGCCAATCTCATTGTACGGGGCCTGCGTGCGGTGGCAGACTTTGAGTACGAGTATCAGATGGTCGGAATGAACCGCGCACTGGATTCAGGAATTGAAACCGTGTTTCTCATGGCAGAAGCGCAGCATCAGGCCATCGCCTCAAAGCTCGTGAAGGAAATTGCGCGGCTTGGCGGCGACGTCTCGCGCTTTGTCACTCCGGCAGTCAAGGAGGCCTTGGGCGGGCAGATGCCAAGTCAGGCAAAGGACCAATGACGTGACGCGCTCCGCGGCGCGGTCTCCATCATTCCGCCAGTCCAGGCCATGCCGTACGGCAAGTGACGGCATTGAGCCGCATCAGGACTTTCAGCGGCTCCCAAATTCGGCAACCGTGCCTGTCCGCCGAGAGCCAACGCGCGACTTCGGCCAATATCGGGAATGACTTGCGGGCAAGGCCGTTCCGCGAAGGAACGAGAGTATCCTAAAGTTCCTCCATCAACTGGGTCTTCGCCGCGACGAGCAGTTCGTTCATCTTTGAACGGATGTCTTCTCTGCTGGCAAGGTCCCCAAGGTCGCCCGCCACCTTCCGAAGCACATCTTCGTCTCCAGGCTCTTCGAAGTCCGCCTTCACGACTTCCGACGCATATGCACTCGCGGCATCGCCCGTCTTGCCGAGAAGTTCGGCGGCCCAGAGGCCGAGAAGCTTGTTGCGACGTGCCTCCGCCTTGAATTGCATTTCGGCGTCGCGTGCGAACTTGGCCTCAAACGCGTCCTCGCGCTCGTCAAATGTGCTCACTTCCCACTCGCCCCCGGCTGTGAACTGGATGTTCATTCATATGGCCGCAAGTCCGCCCGACCACAAGGGGCAGAAATGCACGAATTCGCCCGCTTGCCGCAACGCGCGCTTTGCCCTAAACGTATTCGGATTCCGCCATTTGCAGCAAGGGGCGGAAAACGATTCCTGGAGTCGAGATGTCACGTCGCAAGAAGATCTATGAAGGCAAGGCCAAGATCATGTACGAAGGTCCCGAACCCGGCACCCTCGTGCAGTATTTCAAGGACGATGCGACGGCCTTCAATGCGAAGAAGATGGAAGTGATCGACGGCAAGGGCGTGCTGAACAACCGGCTCTCGGAGTTCTTCATGAGCGGGTTGAACCAGATCGGCGTACCGACACACTTCATTCGCCGCATCAACATGCGCGAGCAATTGATTCGCCTTGTCGAGATCATTCCACTGGAGGTGATCGTTCGAATACACGCGGCGGGAACACTGTCCGAGCGACTTGGAATCGAAGAAGGAACGCTTTTGCCGCGGCCAATCGTGGAATTCTGCCTCAAGGATGACGCGCTTGGCGATCCTCTGGTGTCCGAAGAGCACATTGTCGCTTTCGGTTGGGCGTCACAGCATGATCTGGACGACATGATCGCGCTGGCCCTGCGGGTCAACGACTTCCTTTCCGGTTGCATGCTGGCGGTTGGAATTCGCCTCGTCGACTTCAAGATTGAGGTCGGACGCGTTTGGGACGGCGATTTCCAGCGCCTGATCGTGGCCGACGAGATAAGCCCCGACTCCTGCCGCCTATGGGACATAGAGTCCGGCCAAAGGCTCGACAAGGACGTCTTCCGTCAGGACCTTGGAAACCTTGCGGATGCCTACACTGAGGTGGCGCGACGTCTCGGCGTCCTGCCGACCAACGTCACGCACACGCCCAAGCCCACACTGGTCAACTGACGGCCACGAACAGCTCCGGCGCTGACAGTGCGCTTGCTGAGCGAGCGCAGAAGACGAGGCATGAGAAGTCAGGAGCTTGATTCCGCATCCACCGGCCGAACCCGGTCCCCGGCCCAGCAAGACCGCAACAGCGCTTCTCGCATGCAAGTGCCGCATCGTGGGTCACTTCGCATCGGTTGGACAAGTTCGTGGAAATCCGCGATATGACGGCGACACCAACAGGGTTCCTGGAGAGACGGATGAAGGTGCGCGCAGTAATCAAGCCCAAGGCGGGAGTTCTTGACCCGCAGGGCGAGGCCATTCGTCACGCCTTGGGCACGCTTGGTTTCGACGGTGTCGAAGTCGTGCGGCAAGGCAAGATCATTGAGCTGGACCTTGCAGAATCCGATGCAAGGAAGGCCGAGGTCGAAGTGCAGCGGATGTGCGAGGCGCTCCTCGCCAATACCGTCATCGAAAGCTACGAGGTGGAACTGCCCTGATGCGAGCTGCCGTCCAGAGCGCAAACAAGGATCCGCATTCGATCGAGAACGTCCCGGATCCCGAATTCCCAGGGGACGGCGTCTTCCTGAAGGTGCTGGCATACGGCGTTTGCCACTGCGACTGGCATGGCCGGACGGACGAGCATCCACTCGCAAGGCCCGGCAATGTCAGTGGCCACGAGCATTGCGGAGAAGTCTTGGCTGTGCCCGCCCCGCCGGCCTTTCCCAGGTCATGGCACGGGAGGTGAGGCGCTCGGATGCAAGCGCCCAACTCGCCGCATTGGTCGGCGCCATCCCACCGGGAATCGCGGTCATTCCCGGGTTTGCGGCGCAGGCGGGAGAAGAGTGAGCAAGTTGTCCGGCACCGGCAGGACATGCCCTGCAAGGCCCGCCCGATGAAGGCGGCGGTACTGGTCTTCCCGGGATCGAACTGCGACCGCGATCTTGGGATCGCGTTCCAGGACGCCGGCTTTAAGGTCGAGATGGTCTGGCACAAGAATGCCGAGCTGCCCGCAGGCGTGGACATCGTTGGCTTGCCTGGCGGGTTTTCCTTCGGCGACTATCTGCGCAGCGGCGCAATTGCCGCCAGATCTCCCATCGTCGGCGCGCTGATGGCGCATGTGAAGAAAGGCGGACATGCCATCGGCATCTGCAACGGATTCCAGATACTGCTCGAAACCGGCCTGTTGCCGGGCGCACTCATGCGCAACGCAGGAATCAGGTTCATCTGCAAGCCCGTCGAACTTGAAGTGGCGACAACATGCAGCGACTTCACAAATGGCTACGCACGCGGTTCGACGGCAATCTTCCCTGTCGCTCATCGCGACGGCAACTACCAAGCGACAGAAGGAATTCGCACGGCGCTTGCCGCAGAGGACCGGGTCGCCTTCCGCTACAAGTCGGACATAAACGGATCGGTCGATCGAATTGCAGGGATACTCTCCGAGAACCGTCGCGTGCTGGGCCTCATGCCGCATCCCGAGCGCGCTGCGGACCCGGTCCTGGGCCTGACTGACGGCGCGGCCCTTTTCATCGGCTGCAGCGCCGCCGCCGCTTGAGGGAGTCCCGGCCACGCTCTAGACTCATGTCATGAGCGAAACATCCGTCAGACGCAACGACGCGCCTTGGCGCGCCCGAACGGCGGCAAGCCTCGTCATCGTCGTTGCAATCGCGACGGTCTGGTGGACCAACCAGCTCCTGACAGAGCGCTTTACCGAAACCACGAGATCACGTGCGGAGGTTCGTCTCGCCCTCTATTCCGGCAACATACTCAGCGAACTTCAGCGCAACCAGGTCGTGCCGCAACTTCTGGCCCGCGACCCTGCGTTGATCGGAGCGTTGATGTCCGGGAACTTTCTGCAAAGCTCGCAGCGGCTCATCGAGTATCGCGACGGAATTGCCTCGGCGGGGCTCATGCTGCTTGACCGGGACGGGCGTGCGGTCGCCGCCACCGACCGGGCACGAATCGGCTCCGCTCATCGCGCGGCCCCCTATTTCCTGGAGGCGTCTCGTTCCAACGAAACGGTCTTTTCTACCAGCCTTCTTGATTCAGGCTCACGCATCTTTGCGTATTCGCGCAAGATTGAATCGCAACGCGAAATGCTCGGCGTCATCATGGTCGAAGTCGACCTAAGGAAGTTCGAGAAAAGTTGGGCCGGCTTTGCTGATGCCGTCATCGTGTCGGATAGCGAGGCGAACATCATCCTCGCGACGGAGGCGCGCTGGCGCGGGCTCAGCGAAGAAGAGGCCCTGGCGGCACAGCCCGTACGGTCAGCAATTGAACGCGCAGTTCGCGCGACGGCAAACTGGGGCACGCTGCCAGCAGACGCATACCTTCAAGGCAAAGCCATAATGCGCCAAGAAGCCCGGATCGGATTCCAGGGGTGGCGCATCACGTCCTTCACTACCTACGCAAGTGTCCGCGAGCGCGTGAACGCCGTGCTCGCCTTGGAAATCATGGGATTCGCGATTCTCGTGGCACTCGTGTCATATTTGGTCAGCCGCCGGGCCACGTCACGGCTGAGATTCTTCCAGCGCGAGTCCGCCGAGCTCCGTCGGCTAAACTTGGCCCTGCAGCGGGAAATCTCCGAACGAAAAAGGGCAGAGAGACATCTGAGGGTAGCCGAACAAACGCTGCAGCAGTCATCGAAACTCGCCGCCCTCGGCGAAATGTCGGCGGCGGTCAGCCACGAACTGAACCAGCCGCTCGCCGCCATGAAGACGTATCTTGCGGGCGCCAGATTGCTGCTTGGCCGCCGCCGTGCTGACGAGGCCCTGTCTTCCTTTGAGCGAATCGACGACCTGATCGAGCACATGAGCCAGATAACGCGCCAACTCAAGTCGCACGCGCACAAGGGCAGCGGCGCCGCGAAGCTTGTGGACGTGCGGGAGAGCATTTCATCGGTCCTGTCGATGATGGAGTCGCGGCTCCGGCAGGACGACGCAAATGTCATCACCTCGTTGCCACAAGATCCGGTGATCGTCCACGTTGACAACGTTCGACTTGAGCAAGTCCTCGTAAACCTCATCCGCAATGCACTGGACGCCACAAGTGCGGAGTCGGAACCCAGAATCGAGATTTTGGTTACAGTTGGCGAAGAGGCGCTGATCGCGGTGCGGGACAATGGCTCGGGCATCGAAGATCTCGAAAAGCTCTTTGAGCCATTCTATACTACGAAGATGCCAGGAGACGGGGTAGGATTGGGCCTCGCCATCTCATCGGGAATCGTGAACGAGCTTGGCGGGAGGCTGACCGCGCGAAACGGTCGGGACGGGGGAGCCGTATTCGAAGTCACGTTGCCGATCGCCAATGAGGCCAAGACCGCGGCCGAGTGACCGACGGAGCTGAACTTATGACACAGGCAATGAAGGTCGCCATCGTAGATGACCAAAAGGACATGCGCCAGTCCATCAGCCAATGGCTTGCGCTTTCGGGCTTCGACACGGAGACCTTTGGCAGCGCCGAAGACGCCTTGAAGGCCCTGACTCCGGACTATCCGGGCGTGGTGATCAGCGACATCAAGATGTCCGGAATGGACGGAATAGACCTGCTGAAACGGTTGATGAGCGTGGACAGCACTTTGCCCGTCATCATGATTACTGGCCACGGAGATGTCGCAGTGGCCGTCGAAGCGATGCAGATTGGCGCGTTCGACTTTCTGGAAAAGCCCTTCAACCCTGACAGGATGACGGAGCTCACCAAGCGGGCGGCCAATGCGCGACGCCTCACGCTCGACAGCAGGGCGCTGCGGCGCGAGTTGTCGGACGGCGCGAGTTTCACAAAGAGGCTGGTTGGCGAGTCTCCGGTGATGGAGCGGCTTCGTGAAGACATCCTGGATCTTGCCCAGGCCGACGGCCACGTGCTGATCGACGGTGAGACGGGCACGGGCAAGACCTTGGTCGCCCACGCGCTTCATGCGGCGGGTGCTCGGGCTGGCCGGAAATTCGCCCTGTTTTCCTGCGCCGCAGAAGATGAGGAATCGCTCCCTGCCCGTCTCTTCGGGCCGACTGGCGACAACAGCCAGCTGCCGCTGATCGAAGAGACGCGTGGCGGTACGCTTGTTCTTGAGGACATCGAGGCCCTGCCGCACTCGGTGCAGACTCGACTTCTCTCGCGGATGAACGAGGAGAGCACGCCAGCAAGAACCAGGATTGTGGCGATCTGCAACCTCCTGGAGCCCGGAAGATCCTGCAAGGACGTACTGCGGCCCGACCTGTTTTACCGGTTGACGGCGATGACGATCACCCTTCCGCCGTTGCGGCAAAGGGGCGAAGACATCCTGTTGCTGTTCCAGCAGTTCCTGAAACGATTTGCAGAGGAGTACGGCTGCGACGCGCCCGAGGTCAGCACTCAGGAAGCGGCCCAGCTGCTGCAGGCGCCCTGGCCTGGCAATGTCCGCCAACTCATGAACATCGCCGAACGCGCGGTTCTCCAGTCGCGCCGCGGGTCCGGAACGATCACGTCGCTGCTCATGCTTGACAGCGAACATGAAGGCGGCATCAGCGTCACGACCGAAGGCAAGCCCCTCAAGGAGCATGTCGAGGCCTTCGAACGCATGCTGATCGACAACACGATGCGCCGTCACCGTGGCTCGATCGCAAATGTCATGGAGGAACTTTGCCTGCCCCGCCGAACCCTGAACGAGAAAATGGCAAAATACGGGCTGCAGCGGTCGGACTACCTCTGACCGTCCATCCTGCCACGCATCACCGCGAATCAAGGTGGCAGCCGAGCCCGTGCAAGATGCGAAACGCCTGGCCAAACCCCTACGCGCAAGGAATCCGGCCGGCCACGATCCTCCACCATCCAATGGTCACTGCCGATTGTCGGCTGAATTTTGCCTGCTTGACCAACGCAGCAAATTTCGTCGTTGAATTCTTTGCGCGACCACTCTTATGTAGTAGGGGCTGGCCCAAGGAGTGCCTGACACGCACGGTCAAGCTCAGAAGTTTCGCCGTTCCAGACACGTTGCCCCAATAGCGGCACGCTGGATTGGTGCCGTGACCGACATGGTCACGAATTTGGAAATGCCCGAGAACGGCGATCACACGCCGCCGGGACTGGAATGGGCGCCTCGAAGAGGTGCTGGAGATGAACCGCGATGATGCGCGCATTGGACGGATGCGGCACAGTGCCGATTGTGACTGACTATCGGTCTGCCACCCTGATGCAGGCAGTCGCCTCAATTGAAAATCGCAGATTGCTCCGTCTGGCCTTGGCAGGCCAGACTTCGATGCTGCGCAGAAAGCCAAAATGTCAAAGAAGATGCTCATCGATGCCACCCACGCCGAGGAGACGCGTGTCGTTGTGGCCGATGGAAACCAGGTCGAAGAATTCGACTTTGAATCCGAAAACAGACGTCAACTCTCGGGCAACATTTACCTCGCAAAGGTAACCCGGGTCGAACCCTCGCTTCAGGCCGCCTTTGTGGAATACGGCGGCAATCGGCACGGGTTCCTGGCGTTTTCTGAAATTCACCCGGACTACTACAAGATTCCGGTCGCCGACCGAGAGGCGCTGATCGCCGAGGAGATGGCGATGGCGGAGGCGGAGGCGAAAGCCGAGGAAGAAGAGGACAGGCCCAAGCGCCTTCGCCGGAGCGGCGCCAAGGCCAAGGCGGAATCGACCTTGGCGGCGGACGAAACGGTTTCCCAGGAAGAAACCGCCAAAGAGGTGTCCACAACAGACGCTGCCTCCGAAAACGTGGACGATTCCGCTCGCCAAGATGCCGAGACATTGGCGGACAGTTCGGCACCTGGCGCAGAGCCCGCCGAAGACACGTCAGCCGACATTCCATCCATGAACGTCATCGACCTCGACGAGGAAAGCGGCCAGCCCGAAGTTGATGACGCTCAGACCACGGACGCATCCGAACGGGACGAGACAATCGAGTCCATTGCCGATGACGACACGGCGGAAGAAATCCAGCGTCCGCGCCGGCAGCGGCAGCGGCAGCGCGGCTACAAGATCCAGGAAGTGATCGAGGTTCGCCAGATCCTTCTCGTCCAGGTCGTAAAGGAAGAGAGGGGCAACAAGGGCGCAGCATTGACAACCTATCTCAGCCTTGCCGGACGCTATTGTGTCCTGATGCCGAACACGGCGCGCGGCGGCGGGATCAGCCGAAAGATCACGAGTGCAGCGGATCGCAAGAAACTCAAGGCGATCGCTGACGGCATCGAGATTCCTAAGGGTGCGGGCCTGATCATCCGGACCGCCGGGGCACAACGCACGAAATCGGAGATCAAGCGAGACTACGAGTATCTCCAGAGGCTTTGGGAACAGATCCGCGAGCTGACGCTGAAGTCCATCGCACCCGCACAGATTTACGAGGAAGGCAACCTTATCAAGCGGTCGATTCGCGATCTCTACAGCCGCGTGATCGATGAAGTCCTCGTAGAAGGCGAGGCTGGCTTCCGCACGGCCAAGGACTTCATGAAGATGATCATGCCGAGCCATGCCAAGAACGTGAAGCAGTACAACGACCCGATGCCACTGTTCGCGCGGCACCAGGTCGAAAGCTATCTCGGCGGCATGTTCAACCCGGTCGTGCAACTCAAGTCCGGGGGCTACATCGTCATCGGGCAGACCGAAGCGCTTGTGGCAATCGACGTCAACTCCGGCCGGGCGACAAAGGAAGGATCAATCGAAAGCACTGCGCTCAAGACCAATCTTGAGGCCGCGGAGGAAGTCGCGCGCCAGCTTCGGCTTCGCGACCTTGCCGGACTCATCGTGATCGACTTCATAGACATGGATGAGCGCAAGAACAACGCGGCGGTCGAAAAGCGGTTCAAGGAAAAGCTGAAAACGGATCGGGCACGCATCCAGGTTGGTCGCATCTCGGGCTTTGGCCTGCTCGAAATGTCGCGTCAACGGCTGCGACCAGGAGTGCTTGAAGCCTCGACGCAGCCCTGCCCGTCTTGCCATGGTACCGGCCTCTTGCGCTCTATCGACAGCCTTGGCCTGACAATCCTGCGCCAGCTGGAAGAGGAAGGCGTTCGGAAGAGGTCAAAGGAGGTGCTGCTCAGGGTGCCGGTGCCGATCATCAACTTCCTGATGAATACGAAACGCGATCATATCGCCCAGATCGAAACGCGCTACTCCATAACCGTAAGGCTTGAAGCGGATCCTCACCTCATTCCGCCGGAATTCTCGATCGAGAAGTTCAAGACCACTGCGCGCAAGGTTGACACGAATGCGCCGGTCGTATCTGCCGACGCCTCTCTCATGGCCGGGGCGGATGACGAGATTGCGCACGAGGAGGGTGCCGACGCGACGCTTCCCGAAGACGACGGCCGTCCGAAGAAACGCCGCCGCCGCCGCCGCCGCCGCCGAGGAAAGGGCGTTGACGGGCAAGGTGAAGAAAACGCCGAGATCACGACCGGAACCGAGACGGAGGCGGACCTCAAGTCGACCACGCCTGACAAGGACCCGGAAGCGAAGACGGACGATTCCGGCGAGGACGGGAAGCCTAAGCGCCAACGGCGCCAGCGCAAGAAAGCCGACGCAAACGCCGAGGATGTCAGTGACGCGGATGCAGCGGCAACTGCAAGCGCAGGCAAGAAAAAGGCATCGGCCGAAACCAAGCCCAAACGGCGGCGTAGCCGCAAGAAAGAGGAATCTTCAGCGGGCATGGCCCCCCCGGCCCAACCGGAAGTCCAGGATGAACCGACCCAAGCGCCGGAATTGTTGCCCGAAAGCGAACCTGCCTTCGAGCCGGCCGGCGAAACGGAATCGAGGCCTGCCCCGGAACCGGTGATGGCTTCAACGGACGACGGCGACGCCGACAAGAAGCCGCGCCGCATCGGCTGGTGGTCGCGGGAGCGCTGAGCGTCACGCGGAATGGGCCTGTGTCGGGCATATGGGATCCACGCCGCTGGTTGACGCCTGGCCGTGATCGCTCCTCCGATTGGCCTGTGCAGACCGCGTCGAGATGTTCACCACGCCGCCAGGAATGCACGCATATTGGCATGGCTTGCCCCCAAGCTGGCCCTGAAGAGAGCGTGGCGGAGACTGGCTTGGCCACCACTTTGCCATCCAGCCGCCGATGCCGGACCGATCTTCGCGCCAGCATAGGAGAGGGAAGGTTACATCGCGTGATCGTCACTGCCGCGCCAACCGCGTGGCACGTAGCCAGCAAACTGCGGTCCGGCGGCGGGCGCTGGCACAATCTCGCCACGGGCTCGGCGTACATCCTCGGCGAACCAGCGGATTCGGACAGCGCCAGCCGTGATTTCGCCGCAGGCCTCGGCCAAGGGCTTGCCCTGCATGGCGGTCAGCAGTCGTGCCAGCGTTTCCTGATTGTCCATCAGCGAGTCGTGCAACTTTTGCACCAGGCCGACCCGATTGCTCAAATTTCTGCGCGACCAATCTTCGAAGGCACGCGAAGCGTCTGCGATTGCCCGGTCTGACTCACCGGCGCTGCAATCGGGAACAAGACCCGGCACGTCGCCCGTTGCAGGAATGGTGACCACAATCGCGGCTCCGCCGTCAGCGCCGCGCCACATGCTGCCTAGCGGTTTGCCTTCTTGCAGCGATCCGTTGAAGTCGTTCAGGAATCGTCACCGGCCTGGGAGCAAAGCAAGCGCGATCGCTGGTGCAAGCGCGACCAACAGCCAAACCGAGACCAAGGCAACAAGGTAAGGCACCGTATATCTGATCAGCCTGAAATACGGCACGCCAGTCACGCCGGATGCAACGTAAAGGTTCAACCCGTAAGGCGGCGTGATGAAGCCGATGGATGCCCCAACCAGGAAGATCACCGAAAAGTGGATCGGGTCCACTCCCACGCTCGCCGCGATTGGCGCCAGAATCGGAGCCAAGATGATCGTCACCGGCAAGGATTCCAGGACCATGCCGGAAACAAACACGATGGCCATTGCAGCAAGGAGCACCGGATAGTAGCCGCCTAACGATGTCAGGAAATCTGTAATCACGCCTTGTGCGCCAAGGAGCGACAAGATCTGCTGCATGACCACCGAAATCGCGATCAGTGGGGCCAATACACCGGTGATCTGGGCCGAGCGCATCGTGATGCCGGGGATGTCTTTCAGGGTGAAGCCCTCGACCACCAGCATCTCGGCATACGACTTCTCCGACCAATCCCGGTTCATGTCCATCTTGAGCACGTGGTTTGCGACCCAGCTCAGCAATCCAGCGATGATGCAGAAGCCCACGGTGACTCCGGCCGCCTCGGTTGGAGAGAATTTGCCCGTGTAGATTCCCCAGAGCACGAGGCCTATTGCGAAGAAGCCCAGCCACGCCCCGAACGCGGTCTTGAGCATTCGATTGAATTTCAGCTGGATCAGGTACCCCCAGCCATTGGCCCGGCAAATCAGCCAGCACGCAATCTGCATGCCGATCACCATCAACGCCCCAGGAATGATGCCCGCAACGAAGAGGTCGGAAATTGGCAGGTTCAGAAGAAACCCGTACACGATAAAGATGATCGACGGCGGAATGATGATTCCGACTGTGCCGCCTGCCGCCGATGTAGCGGCAGAGAAGCGCTCGTCATAGCCGCCCTTGACCATTTCGGGATGGAGCATCGAACCGATGGTTGCAGTCGTGGCGGAGTTCGAGCCGGAAATGGCCGCAAACAGCCCGCAGGCGCCAAGAGATGCCATCCCTAGACCGCCGCGGACCCAGCCGAGACAGGCATAGGCGAAGTCAGAAAGCCTGCGCGCGATTCCAGACTTGTTGATGAGATCCCCAGTCAGGATGAAGAGCGGCATGGCCAGGAGCGCGAAACCCTTGTTGAACACGTTCAGTAGCTCGGCACCCATGTTGTCGAGCGTGAGCCCCAGGACAAACGAGCAACTGACGACCCACGACGCGATCACCAGGAAGACCGGCACACCGAGCATGAACAAGAACGTGACGCCAATGGAGATGAGCGTGATGACTGTGCCGTCGGACACTATTCCCCACCTCCAATGACGGTCGTCTGGATTAGTTCATTGCCATTCCGGTAGTTTTCGACGTCCTCGTGAACGTTTTCGACCACGCGGGCGGCCATCAACAGAAACGCGAACGGGGCGGTCAGCAGAAACCACCACTGCATGACGTTGTCAGTACCCAGGACGATCTGGAAATTGGAGGCGGACAGCACCGCCGCACGGGCGGTTGTCACGATGACAATCACCGAGAATGCCATCCACAACACATTGTCCAGGCAAAGGCAGGCCATTTGTGCCTTGCGACCCATCCGGCTGCGAAATTCCGAAAAGCTGAGGTGGGAGCGCAAGCGCACGTTGTAGGTCGCGCCGAACCAAGCCATGATCATGAACAGAAGCGGCGGGATCGTCGTGGACCAGGGCTGTTGGTTCGAGAAGACAAAACGGTCGACCACGCCCCAGAAAATGATGAGCGCGATGGCAAGATAGCTTGTGACCATGAATGTACGCTCGAGGTGGCGGTCCAGGAGAGGCACACGCCTGTATATCATCGCGAGAGCCCATCCGCCGGCAATGGCGACGATGAAACCTAGCACCCAGGTTGCGTCGCTCTTCATCGCGCTGCGCAATGCCCAAGCGTCTTGCGCGACTGCTGCCGACAAAATCGCCGCTATGTCCTCAACGTACGGCATTTGCTCGCCTTCCTGTCGCTTCGGTGTATCGCCCGCAGCAAGAAAAAGCCAGCCCCGCGAACGGGGCTGGCCTGTTGCGCCGGACCAATTGACTCAGCCTTTCCACCACCGTCGAGGCTCGACGTTTTCGGCAAGCTTGTGCGGATTCGTGCGCACCTCGCCATAGATCTCCTGGTAGGTGTCAATGCCGCCAGCCCAGCCGTTGATCCGCTCGCGCCACTGCTCCCACAGCTGCGGCTGGAATTCGGGTGAACACATTTCCTCGGCCTTCCTGATCTCTGCATCCGACAGGGCGGCGACACGGACGTTGTTCTTGGCAAAGATCGTCTCAGGACCCTGATGCGGATGCGAGAAGCCAACCGTGTTGACCAGCGCGGCTTCGTTCGCGGCCTGCACGTGAACCTGCGTAAGGTAAGCCGATTCCATGACGGCGTCTTGCAGCATGCCGTCGAGGCCGTCGAACGTCGAGGCCGACATCGCCGTATGCTCGGTTCCGCAGAAGAAGCGGAGGTCGACGCACTGGCTGACCACCGGCGACATGTTGGCATAGGCCACGGCCGAAGCCCAGGTTTCGGCGCCATCGATCAGACCTTGCTTGAGCCCGTCAAGGGTTTCCTCCCAAGCCACGGGAACCGGGTTGAGGTTCAGTGCCTGCATGGCGATGCGACCGAGTTGAGTGCCCGTTACGCGGTTCTTGGTGCCGGCGAGCTGCTCGACCGACGTCACGGTCTCCCTGTCCTCCCAGGCCAAGCCAAGCTGGATGCCGCGCAGTTCTGCGTGCGTGAACAGGAACTTCAGGCCATGCATTCTCTCGAACGGATCACGCAGAATGCGCTGCGATGCAGGCGAGTACATGAAGTGGTACTGGTCCGCTCGGGAGCGGAACATGTAAGCGTAGTCCAGCACGTTGAGGTACGGCGCGCCGCCAGCGGAGTTCTGGGTTGAGGCCGCGTAGATGTCCACGATGCCTTGCTGCGCTTTCTCGACGCAGGAAAGCTGACCGCAGATCTGGTTGTTGCCGATGAACTCAACGCGGATCTCGCCATCGGTTCGCTCTTCGAGGTCGCGAACGAACTCGAGACAGCCTGCACGTTCGATCAGCAGGTTGTCCTGGTTGAAACCGGCTGCGCCGAACTTCAGGTTGTGCCTGGCTTCCTTTGCGTAGCGACGGTTGTACTGCGATTCAGCAGCCTTGGCCAGATTTGCAGCCGTCATCGCGCCGCCAAAGGCCCCTGCGGCCAAGAACGTCGAACTCAAGCCGTAAGTCCCCGCTATCCTGAAGAAATCACGACGCGAAACGCCACTTACGCGATCAAATGCTCCCATTGCTTTCTCCCTTTCGATGCAATCATTGAGGCTCTTGCGTTCAAAAAAGCCCACGGTGAGCCCGTCTTGGACAAGGCTGCCAGCAGATTTGTGGTCGTCGATCCCTTCAACACTGGCCACAATCCGATCACCGGTGGCTTTTCGGCAGTTTAAGAGTAAGCTATGCTTCAGAGAAGCTAATTCACCTTACAATCTCTGAAAGCGTTGCTTTCACGCGAGGCGACCGGATCCATGACAATTCGACTGCTACGTACACTGGTTGCAATCGCGGATGCCAAGACCTTCAGCGCGGCTGCCGATGCCGTGCACGTCACCCATGCTGCCGTCAGTCAGCAGATGCAGACGCTGGAGGCCGACCTCGGGATTGCATTGTTCAATCGCCGCACCCGGACACCTGAACTGACCCCCGCCGGTCATCAACTCGTCGCAAGGGCCCGCAAGCTGATCGCCGACTACGACAACTTGGTACCGTCCGTCCTGGCGGATGGCGGCCTGACAGGTGTGGTCACGCTGGGGGCGCTTCGGACGACCCTCACGGGCTTGACACCACGAGCCATGGCGGTGTTGAAGTCAAGGTTCCCCGAGATCGGACTGCATATCCGGCCTGGACTGACCGGCACATTGCTCGCGGGCATCGAGCGCCGAACGATTGATGCCGCCGTCATCACGAAACCGCATCTGATGCCGGTGGGAGTTCTGTTTCGTGAACTGGCACACGAACGGATGCAGTTGATTGCGACCCCCGGAGAGGAAGAAAGTGATCCCATCAAGCTGCTAAAGACAAGGCCCTACATCCGCTTCGACCGGAATGCCGTTCTTGGCACGCTGATCGACAACTGGATTGTGTCGAAACGCATTCGCGTGTCCGAGGCGATGGAATTGGACAGTCCAGAGGCGATTGCGAGCATGGTCCACGCCAATCTTGGCGTCTCCATCGTGCCCAGCCTTGCCGTCAAGCCGCATGACAACGTGCCAGTGAAGCGTCTGGACCTTGGGCCTGACGCCCCGACACGGGTCTTGGGCCTCGCATACCGTGAGGACCTGATCAAGACGAAAGCTGTTGCCGAGCTCTACGACGCGCTCCGCAGTGTCATCGAGAGTGAGCGGGAGGCTTCCGGGTGACGGCTCTCCCGATTGGTCCTAGATCACTTCATCCGTCCGGTCGTCGGTTTCACCGTAGCGCTTCATCACTGCCGGCTTCGTCCCCTTGTAGACCCGCGCGACATTCTCGGCGATCTTGGCATTTTCCCTCTCGAACAGACAGTCGCCATTGAGGTCAGAAGCCACGATGAACGGCCCCATCCGGTTGCACTTGATGACCCACATCGCCTGCGCCAAGCCCAGTTCCTCGTGCCAGTGAACCGCTTCGACCCTTTCCACCCCGCGCCCGAGCAATGCGCCTGTGCCATAGCCGACGGTAGACAGGTACACGGCGCCGTTTGGCACGAAATATTCCTTGTAGTCTTCTGACGTCATCCCGCCCTTGCCGACGATGAGCTTGGCACCTGTCTTGGCCATCCACTCTGGCAGCCACTTGGCGAAACGGAATGAGGCAGTCGCCGTGACAGCTCCCATGTCAAACGAGCCGTCCGCATTGATCCGCGCTGCAGGCGAGCAATGAAAGTTTGCGGCCGATTCCGACGGCAGCTCCATCGGAATATTTGCCCGATCCGCCAGCGCGCGCATGTAGACGCCCTCGCGCGCGGTGTACATCAGCCCGTTCAGATAGACGACATCGCCCAGACGCAGGCTGGCGATCGCCTCGGAAGTCGGGGTTGTCGACAGCCGGATTTCGCGCGGGACGCTCATTCCGCCGCCTCCCTGACCGGTGACCAGTCAATCGTCTCGCGGCGCTGGTAGTCGGTGAACCATGCAGGGTCCGTCCGGAACGCCACTTGGCCACCAGCATGAATGCGCGCGACCGCGCGACGCGACGACAGGCAGAAGGCATGCACCGACATAGGCATGCCGCCCGTATGGCAGAAGCCAACCTCTATGTTGCAATCAATTACCATGTTCTTGCCGACGAAGCCCATCGCCCCCATGCCGATCGAATTGCCAAGCTCCTTGAACTCATCCTCAAGTTCAGCAATGCGCGGATCGGAGTTTCGGCTGCCAACAACGCGCAGTATGGAGGCCCGCTTGCCCAGCGTCATGCAGATGTCCTTGGATCCGCCGAGGCCGATGCCGATGATCGCAGGCTGGCAAGCGAGGCCGCGTTTCCCGAATGCCATCAGGCTGTCGAGGTAGAACCGCTTGATCCCCTGAATGCCGTCCGATGGAAAGAGCATTCGGTAATCCGTCCCGAAGAGGCCGCCTTTGTGAACAGTGATCAAGTCGACCCACTCGCCCTCGGGCTCAGGCTCAAACCCGTACTCGATCTCCGGCGCGCCAATGCCCACATTGTTGTTGTGATCCGTGCGCCAAAGCGGATGGACACGGTTTGGGCGCAAGGGCACGCCGCTGGTGGAATTGGCCGTCGCCCGACGCAGTGCAGCCTCCAGGGCGACCATGCCGCCCTCAACTTGCGTCTCGTTGCCAAGCTTCACGAACCACCTCGGCACGCCTGTGTCGCCACACATGGCGCGGCGGTCTTCCTTTGCAACTTCGTAGTTTTCAAGCATCGCCTTCAGGACGAAAGACGACAGGTCGCCATCCTCGGAATCGGCAGCCGCCCGAAGCCCGTCAAGGTAGTCCTGGGGGATTTCAATGGCTGCCTTGTCCATCAAGGCTTCGGCAGTCTCCTGGATCAACTGGATTGGTATCATTGTGCGGTCACCAGTGTTTCGGGTGCGCCTTCGGGCAAGATGGTCTCGCCGGGGCGCACAATAGTGAATTGGACGGGTTCGCGAGTCACGTCCACCGTGCCGCCCTGCAGGCGTGCAAGCGTGAACTCGCTGTCTTCCATCGCGCCTGGGTCGGGGTGATCTTCGCGGAAATGCGCACCACGAGAGTTTTCGCGGGCGATTCCGGCCTTGGCAATCACCTCGGAAATGTCGCAGAGCGAGCGCAGGTCAAGCCAGTCGTGCCAGGTCAGGTTGAAGGCAAGATTCTCCTTCGCGACTCCCACGTCCATCAGCGCCTCTGACGTCTCGGCGATTCCGGCGAGGCCGCGCCTCATCCCCGCTTCGGTCCGCATCACGCCGACATCTTCCCACATCACGTCTTGGAGCCGTTTGCGAAGCGGCAGGACAAGATCGGGCCTGCGGCTGAGTGGATGAACCGCGCGAATCATTTCAGCTGCCAGAACGTCTTCATCGGGATCGCGCAAAGTCATGCCATGAACGTCCGCGCCCATGATGTCGCCCGCGATTCCGCCGTAGACGGTCGAGTTCGCCACCCCGTTGCCGCCCAGCCGGTTCGAACCATGTGCTCCGCCTGCGTCTTCGCCAGCGACATAGAGCCCCTCCATCTCTGTGCGCGCATCCACGTCCACGACAACACCGCCCATGAAATAGTGTGCGGTGGGCACAATCTCGACCTTGCCCGCAGCCAAGTCGAATCCGCAGTCGGCGCAGCGTTTGACCATGCCCTTGAAGTGCTGACGGACATTCTCCGGCCCCAAATGGGACATCGAGATGAAGACACCTCCCTGCCCCGGTTGGTTGTTCTTGCGCATCTCGGCAAAGATGCCGCGGCTGACAACGTCGCGGGTGGCGCGTTCACCCTTGGCGTCGTAGTCAAACAGAAACCGCTGACCGGCGTGGTTGATCAATTGACCGCCCGCGCCGCGCAGCCCTTCCTCCAGCACCGTGCCGGTCATCCGGGTGTGATCGCCGGCCAATAGTCCCGTGGGATGGAATTGCACCATCTCCATGTCGCGAAGCGCCAGCCCCGCCCGCAGGGCCATCGCCAAGCCATCCATGGTCTTGTCGCCAGAAGGCGTGTGGTACTTGTACATGGTCGGGCCACCGCCAGTGGCCATCAGCACCGTCTTGGCGCGAACCAGCCGGAACTGGCCCGTGCGCATGTCGATCATCAAGACCCCGGAAAGGGATGCGCCATCCCTTGTCGGGATCAGCCCAACCGCGCGATGCTCCTGCAGCCTTTCGGTGCCGCCTGCGAGCACCTTTTCCATCAGGCGGTTGATGATCTCAATGCCGGTAAGGTCACCCTTGTGCACGGTCCGGTCGGCGGTTTGTCCGGCAAAGGCCTTTTGATGCAGCGAGCCATCCGGGTTGCGGTCAAAGAAACAGCCGATCTCGTTTTCCAGTTCTCGAATGCGCACCACGGCCTGCTCGCACAATCGCCAGGCCATGTCCTGATTGGGAAGCCATGTGCCGCCGCGGATCGTGTCCATGAAATGTCGCGCGACCGTGTCACCGCCGCCAAGCGCTACATTGTAGCCGCCCTGAACCATGCGCGTGCATCCGCACTTGCCGATCAGGCCCTTGACGGCGATCGTGATCCTTGTGCCGTCAGGCGCGCTTTGCTGGGCATGGAGCGCCGCGAACAACCCCGCGCCGCCGGTGCCGAGAATCAAGATGTCGGTGTCGTGCCTTTCAATGTCAGAGTTGCGCATCTCACACCGCCTTCAGCAAGAAAAGAGCTGCGATCAGGAATGATGTCGCGGCAGCACCGGCCGCCAGGGACTTTTGCGACGGTCGCCACGGGAGCCATTCCAGCGCCATAAGGCGCAAACCGCCAAACATGTGCACGGCGAGCAGGAAGACCAGGCCACATTCAGCCAGCTTGACCGCGCCCGCCTCTGTCATTGCAAGGAAAGCGTCCAGGCGTTTGGGAGCCGTCATTGCCGTGGCCAGCACCCAGAAATGAAAGGGCAGAAACACCGCCAATCCAACGCCGGAGAGCCGGTGCAGTACATAGGCAAGCCACAGCGGATGGGCGCGCGAGGCAATGCCTCTTGCAGCTCTCATGCGAAGGTCACGGCCCAGACGGCACGCGCTCCTAGCGCAAATAGTCCCAGGCCCGTGATCCACATGACAACTTCCAGGGCCGCACCCTTGAGGCCAACCCACTCATGGACGACCGCGCGCACGCCTATGGCCGCATGGACCGACACAGCGACGACGAAGATACCGTAGAACATGAACCACAGGGCAGACTCGCGCGTGCGACCGAGAATCTCTGCCGCACTCAGGCCGCCCTGGACAGCATATACTATCACCGCCAAGTGCCCGAGCACCAAAGGCACCATCAAGAGCGCAGTGATCCGTTGCAGAAAATACAGGCGCACGCTCAGCATCCACGCACCCTGTTGAAGAACGACTTGGTGGTTTCGCGCTTCAACCCCGCAATGGCCGACATCGGGTCGAGCTCGTATGGGCAATAGGCTGTGCAGGATCCCATCGAGTGGCAGTTCTGGCACCCGCCTTTGCCAGAGACCGCATCCAGAATGGCATTGCGCCCTTCGTCCTTGGCGTCATTCAGCAAGGTCCATGCCCGCTGCAGCGCCGCCGGGCCAAGATACTCCGGATTGCCCGCCACCGTATCACAGGCGGCATAGCAGACCGAGCAGTTGATGCACTCGATCCCGGCATTTGCCTCGAGCCGCGCTGCGCTCTTCTCGTCCACCGGCGCAATGGGATCCTCTCGGGTCAGCCCGCCATGGTGCATGCCTTCAGCAGCGATCCATTTTTCAAAGAACGGGTCCATGTCCACGACAAGGTCCTTTATTGTCGGCAAATTGCGCAAGGGTCCGATTGTGATCGCATTGCCCTCAAGGACTTTCGAAACATGCGTTCGGCACGTCCAGCGAGGCACTCCATTCACCATCATCGCGCAAGAACCGCACATGCCGACCCGACAGGCATACCTGTAGCTCAGGGTGGGATCGGCGTATTGCTGTATCCAGGACACGACATCGAGCACGGTCTGGCTTTCATGGGCAGGCACGTTGAACACATGCTGCGCGCTCTTCGCGGCAGCACCACGCTCAATTGTCACCTTGAGAGACTTCGAGGTCATTTCCGCCTAGGTCGTCCATGCACGGCAAGCTTCGCAACAGAGCATAATCGACAGGCTTGCTTGATAAACGCGATAATTTCTTTATTTTTCCATAAGAATTGCTTACAGATTGCATCTTGCCGAAGCACTGTCAAAGGTGTCGCGACGATGGCCTGCCGGCCTTGGTTCGCGCAGGCCGTGGAGGCGCCTGTCGGTCAGTCGCACTGAGTGAACGAGCGGTGCCTACCTCGTCAAGTCCGTGATCACGGCCGTGCCCGGCGGAGTTGGCCCGCTCATCGCCCTGAGTTCCGCGCTGGCATCGGACAGCGCAATTTCCCGCGCAAGCATCGGGGCGATGTTCACTTCACCACGCTCAATCATCCCAAGCAGTGTCGGGTATTTCCAGGCCGGCATGCCGCGGGTGCCAAAAAACGAAAGCTGCTTGGTGTAAATCGCCCGCATGTTGACCTGCAGCATCCCGCTACCGGAAGGCATGCCGACATGCACATGCCGGCCAAGGGTTGCAAGACATTCCACTGAGGCGTTGGTGGTTGCCTCGATCCCCAAGGCCTCGACCGAGACCTGCGCTCCGCCTCCAGTGATCTCGCGGATCGCCTCGGCAGCGTCGGACTCAGAAGCATTTACGGCGGCATCCGCCCCGTGCTGCCTTGCGTGCGCCAACTTCTCTTCGACCACATCAACGACAACCACTTGCGCGCCCAACATCTTTGCCAGGAGCAGAGTGGCCAAGCCGATGCCGCCAGTGCCGTGAACCGCAACCCATTCGCCAGCCTTCACATTGGCGCGGTCCGTCAAGGCGTGCCATGCAGTCGTAACTCGGCATCCCAGGCCCGCCGCGAGAGCAGGCGACATCGTTTCAGGCAGATGAACGAGATTGTGATCAAATGGGGTGGCTACGTATTCGGCGTAGGCCCCCGGCCAGCCAAAACCCGGAACAATCTGGTGCTCGCAGGTGTTGGACACGCCCGTCTGACAAGCCGGACACCTGCCGCAGCCCAGAATGAACGGGGCGATGAGACGGTCTCCAATCCTGTGCTTTGCTTGCGAGCCCGCCTCGACCACTGTGCCGCAATACTCATGGCCCAGAATCGAGCCATTCTCAATCCGAGGATGCTTGCCCACCCAACCGTGATAGTCGGAGCGACAGACACCGCAGGCTGCCACCTCCAAGACCACGCCGTCATCCGGGCATGCCGGATCCGACACCGTCTCTATCGAGAGGTCTTCGTTGAAGTTTCTGACCACTGCGGCACGCATTGCAGCACCTTTGTTTCAAAATCGGTCCTGAGACGCAATCTGCTCGCACCAGCCAGCGGCCACATTCGCCCATGTTGTTCAAGCCGAAATCCATCAGACGCTCCTTGAACGCCATCGGCTTGACGCGCCGATGAATGGTAATGGTCCGGACGGCCGCGCGTTCGCCCTTCAATGTCGGAATCTGCCGGCATTCGGCGCCCTCTCCCGATTGACGGCAACGACGAAGGCCATAGCGGAACGCAGGCCGGCTCAACCGCGTGCCCTCCGATTCCGATCGCCCCCAAGGAAGGTCGCAAGCTTGGAAGCGTTAAGAAAGACTGTGCCTCGCGTGAACACATCGACCGCAAAGGCACGGATCCATGGAGTTTGCAAAGTGCTTTGTCCGACCCCAATCGCCGCCGGCAGCATCAGGACTCTTGGTCGCTTCCGGACTTGCGGATCGTGTAGATCTGGAGACCGCCCCGCTCTTCTGACTTCAAGAGTTCGTGCCCTTGCTCCTTGCAGAAATGCGGCACGTCAACGGTGGCCGCCGGATCGTCCACGACCAGCCTCAGGACCGCTCTTGGCGCCATCGCGCGCAGGCGCTTCGCGGCCTTCAGCACTGGCAGCGGGCATAGGAGACCCAAGGCATCGAGTTCTTCGTCAAATTCCATCCGAACGAGCGGTACGCGGCATGTTTCAACTTGTCCACCGAGTTGTGACCCCCTGCGTCTGGGCAGAAGGGATTGTTGTGCCCTATTTATCGGATTCGGAACCAGAGGGCATCCATGTTCGGCATTGACATCTTCGACCTGAGCCTCCTGCCAGCCATGCTCGTTGCGCTGGCAGCAGGATTCCTGTCCTTTTTGAGCCCCTGCGTCCTGCCCATCGTGCCCCCCTACCTTGCCTACATGGGCGGGGTGTCCGTGACCGAGATGCAGGCAGCAACCGGCCAAGCCACCCGTCGCGTGCGCAATTCAGCCATCTGCTTCGTGCTCGGCCTCTCGACGGTATTTCTCTTCCTTGGCTTCACCGCCAGCGCCTTCGGGCGCTTCTTCCTGACCAACCAAGGCTGGTTCGTGTCGGTCGCGGGGATCGTGATCATGATGTTCGGAGCCCATTTCATCGGGATCTTTCGCTTGGGCTTCATGGATCGCGAGGTGCGCGTTGACGCAGGCAACCGGGGCGGGTCGAAACTTGGAGCCTATGTTCTGGGACTGGCATTCGCCTTTGGCTGGACACCCTGCATCGGTCCCATTCTGGGCGCCATCCTGTCTCTGGCGGCAAGCGAGGCTGACGTGACACGCGGCACTGCGCTTCTCGCGTTCTATGCTGTTGGACTCGGCATCCCGTTTGTGCTTGTGGCGACGTTCTTTCCAAGTCTGACCGGCTTCATGAACTGGATGCGCCGCAACATGGAAAAGATCGAGCGGGTCACGGGCCTGCTGCTTTGGACAGTGGGCCTTTTGCTGCTCACGGGGCAATTCACTGATTTCAGCTGGTGGCTGAACGAGACCTTCCCGGTGCTGCAGTCCTTCGGCTAGCACCAGGCGCGAGACTTGCAGCACCGTTCCGAGGCGCTCGGCGAAACTTGGGCACCCTGACTCCCTCCTGGCGGCAAGCGGTCACGGGAAGCCCGGAGCGCTCTCGGCACAGAACGCGCCTCCGTGGTGGCTGCCGGCCGAAACGTGTCATTCCCTTGGGCCAAGCATCTTCTCGGGCCTGACGATCTGGTCGAATTTCGCCTCGTCGACAAATCCCAGCCGGACGGCCTCTTCCTTGAGAGTCGTCCCGTTCTTGTGCGCCGTCTTCGCGACCGTGGTGGCGTTGTCATATCCGATGGTCGGGGCAAGCGCGGTCACGAGCATGAGCGACTCCCGCATCAACTGGTCGATTCTGGCCTCGTTGGCGTGGATGCCGCAGACGCAGTTGTCCGTGAATGCAGCGGCCGCATCCCCCAGAAGCTGCATGGATTGCAGCACGTTGTAAGCGATCATGGGCTTGTAGACGTTAAGTTCGAAATGCCCCTGACTGCCCGCGAATCCCACTGCGGCGTCGTTGCCGATCACGTGCGCCGCAACCTGCGTCACGGCTTCGCATTGGGTTGGATTGACCTTTCCGGGCATGATGGAAGAGCCGGGCTCGTTTTCCGGCAGCAGCAGTTCGTAAAGCCCGCAGCGCGGACCCGACCCAAGAAGCCGAATGTCGTTGGCCACCTTGAAGAGCGACGCGGCGGCGGCCTTCAGCGCACCTGACATGGCCACCATTGCGTCGTGGGCAGCCAGCGCCTCGAACTTGTTTGGGGCCGTGACGAACGGAAGTCCGGTAATCTTGGCCATGTTGGCGGCCACCTCCTTGTCCCAGCCGGGCCTTGTGTTCAGGCCCGTGCCGACGGCCGTCCCTCCCTGCGCCAGTTCGTGGATGTCGCCCAGCGCCGCCTGGATCCGTTCGATCGACTTGGCGACCTGATGCGCATAGCCCGAGAATTCCTGCGACAGCGTGAGCGGCGTCGCGTCCATGGTGTGCGTGCGCCCGATCTTGATGATTCCGTCGAACTCGCCAACCTTTGCGTCCAGCGCAGCGTGCAGCTTCTCCAGGCCCGGCAACAGGACATCCCGTGCCGTCATGGCCGTAGCCACATGCATGGCGGTCGGGAAGGTGTCGTTCGAGGACTGGCCCATGTTGCAATGGTCGTTCGGGTGCACCGGATCCTTGGAACCGATCTCGCCACCGAGGATCTCGATGGCCCTGTTCGAGATCACTTCGTTGGCGTTCATGTTCGACTGCGTGCCGGACCCGGTCTGCCAGACGACCAGCGGAAAGTGCTCGTCGTGCCTGCCCTCGACAACCTCCGAGGCTGCCTGGATCACTGCGTCAGCCACCTCGGCGGGCAACCTGCCAGCAGACTTGTTGGCTTCGGCGCAGGCCTGCTTGATCACGCCAAGAGCGCGAACCACGGCAACCGGCTGCCTCTCCCATCCAATGGGGAAATTCATCAGGCTCCGCTGTGTTTGCGCTCCCCAGTAGCGGTCGGAGGGAACCTCAAGCGGCCCGAAGCTGTCTGTTTCTGTGCGTGTACCTGTCATGAGCGGCCTTTCTGCCTACGTAGACGCAGAATTTTAGCGACAAGGCGTGCGCGAGTAAATCGCGCTGCCGTCAAGGTGGATGGCAAGCGCTGCAGGCGTGCCGGCGATATGCGTCATCCAGACGCAATACCTGTGGACGAAGTCGACGCCGGGTCGGTCGCGCCCGCCGGGCCCAGCAACTCATCAAGCATCCAGGAAATGTCCTCGATCTTCTCGGCAATCACATGGGTCACGCCACTCGACCGCTCAACGCGACCCGTCACCCTGAGCGCCCGCCCCGCAATGACGGCCCGGCGAAAGCGCTCGTACATCTTGCGCCAGACAATGACGTTCGAGATGCCGGTCTCGTCTTCAAGCGTGACGAAGATCACGCCCTTCGCCGTGCCAGGGCGCTGCCGCACGATGACAAGACCCGCCACGGCAACGCGAGCCCCGTTCGGCGGCAAGTCAAGCTGGTCATGCGGAAGGCAACTGGGCGGGCGGGGCCAGACCTGCACGGGGACATGTGGCTCAGTCATATGAACAAATATAGAACTTTTGTTTCCCGACGCAATGCCTGAAGCCGTCTGCATTGAACATGGATCAAGACAACCCAGGCATGCGCGGCCTGAAAGAAGGGGTGGCACGGGGCTTCGAAGCAGCATAACTAGAGGGCCAGCGAATCGAGGGAGCCTCCATGGCGGAGATTACCTATATCGAGTACAACGGGACCGAGCATGTCGTTGACGTGCCAAACGGCCTGACCGTCATGGAAGGCGCCCGTGACAACGCCATCCCCGGCATCGAGGCCGACTGCGGTGGCGCCTGCGCTTGCTCGACCTGCCACGTCTATGTGCACCCGGACTGGACGGGGAAGCTGCCGCCCATCGACGCGATGGAGGAAGACATGCTCGAATTCGCCTATGAACCGGATCCGGCGCGTTCGCGACTGACCTGTCAGCTCAAGGTCACCGATGCACTGAACGGCCTGGTCGTGCAGATGCCCGAAAGGCAGATCTGACCTCCTTCCAGGCGACCCCGGTCGATGAGACCGATCCAGACACAGAAATGACGGCGGCACGGGAGGAGGAGTGCCGCCGCCATCGCATTGGGCCCGCGAGGGCCGCCGGACCTCCCGCCGATGACGACGCCGGGGAGGAAACGGACGTCATCACCAGGCCAAAGGTCCGGAAACGGGCATTCACCTTACTTGAGGGCCGTACACCGACCGATAGGCAACTTCCCGAATCGTGCCGTGCGCCAAGCCAAGGTCCTCAAGCTCGTGCGCGCCGAGCGCCTCCAGTTCCGCCAGCGTCCGGCGAAACTCCCGATACCTGACAAAGCGTCCTGCAAGAGACTTGAGATACACCCCAAGGCGGCCACCGGGCTGCATATGTGCGAGAATCGTGTCACTCATGATCCGTCCTTTGACCAATTTCCGGCAACGCACCATGTGCTGCCGCTCTCGAAAGTAACTTTTTGCTGCACCTGCACAATGAGTGTTTCTGCAATGCAGCTATGCGAAGGGAACATGACCACCGCATGCGCGGGCTTCCGCGAGGTCACGACATGGACCAAACATCTCGCAGGTGGTCGTTCGGCGCTTGCTCCGGCAACCGAAGCGCGCAATCTACGCATGGCATGAGGAAGGGAGGATTTGCTTGGCTGTCAAACAAGACGACATCGTCGCACTGTTGAAATCTGTGCCGGTGCCCGGTGGCGGCGACCTGATGTCGCGGGATCTCGTGCGCGCGCTCCGCATCGAAGGCGGTTCCGTGCATTTCGTGATCGAAGCCGAGAATCCCGAAGCCGCGCGCGCCTTGGAATCTGCCCGAGCCGAGGCGGAGGCGGCAGTGGCAGGCATGGACGGCGTGGAATCGGTTTCGGTCGTCCTGACGGCACATGATTCGCAGGCCCCCAAAGCGCCCCCATCGCTCAAGGTCGGAAGGCATCCCGAGCCAAGTCAGGCCACTCCGAACCCGGTTTCGGGCGTTGACAGGATCATTGCCATCGGATCCGGAAAGGGGGGTGTCGGAAAGTCGACGGTCGCGTCAAATCTCGCGGTTGCGCTGGCGAGCGAGGGGCGGCGCGTCGGGCTCCTCGATGCCGACATCTACGGACCGTCCCAGCCCAAGATGATGGGGGTCATGAAGCGACCGTCCTCGCCGGACGGAAAGACCATAGTCCCTCTCCAGTCCCATGGCGTCACGCTGATGTCGATCGGCCTCATGGTGGAGCCCTCGAAGGCCGTGGTCTGGAGAGGACCGATGTTGATGGGAGCGCTCCAGCAAATGCTCGGGCAGGTCAAGTGGGGCAGCCTGGATGTCCTGATCATCGACCTGCCGCCAGGCACGGGCGACGTCCAGCTAACGCTGTGCCAGCGGACCCAGGTCACGGGGTGCATAGTGGTTTCTACCCCGCAGGACGTCGCGCTGCTGGACGTGCGCAAGGCGGTCGACATGTTCAGGACCCTCAAGGCCCCGGTCCTGGGACTGATTGAGAACATGTCGACCTATGTCTGCCCGAATTGCGGTCACGAGGCACATCTCTTCGGACACGGCGGCGCCAGGGCCGAAGCCCAAGCGCTTGGCGTGCCTTTCCTTGGAGAGATTCCCCTGTCGCTGGATGTACGGGTGTCCGGCGACGAAGGCACGCCCGTGGTGCTGAAAGGCGGACCGGTCGCAAATGCCTATCTTCGCCTTGCACGACGAATGATCGACGGCGGAATGGGATGAGCCTGCTCGACGGCGCCCTGGCAGTCGAACCTGTTTCCGCTTGCTGACTCAGCGACCGATTCCAAGGTTTCGCCTGCTGCAAGAAGACACTGATCGCCGCCGCCAGCACTCCCGCCGATCTGCGGACCCTTTGCCCTTTCGCAGCCCGCGGCTTCTTGCCATAAGGTGCGCAAAGACCAGCCAGACCGCCCCGTTGCCGGAAGAGCTGCTGATGCCGTACGCACCGCGACGGCCCGGCAGATTCGGCGAGCGACGGTTCCGGGACCTCGACTTCTGAGGCATGATCCGGACATTCGCGGTCGCATCACGAGAGGAGAACGACTTGGCTGTAAGTGTGGCAATCAACGGATTTGGCCGTATCGGACGCAACGTCCTGCGTGCCGTCATTGAAAGCGGGCGAACCGACATCGAAGTCGTGGCGGTCAACGATCTGGGACCGGTCGAAACCAACGCGCACCTGCTCAGATACGATTCGGTGCACGGGCGTTTCCCGGCCGAGGTCAAGTGCGGCGATTCCACGATCGACGTCGGCCGCGGCCCCATTGCGGTCACGGCAACGCGCGACCCGTCCGAGCTGCCATGGCAACATGTCGATGTCGTGCTGGAGTGCACCGGCATCTTCACCTCGAAGGAAAAGTGCGAGGCGCATCTGAAGAACGGATCGTCCCGGGTGCTGGTTTCGGCACCGGCAACGAATTCCGACAAGACCGTCGTCTACGGGGTCAACCACGACTCCCTGACCTCGGACGACATCGTGGTTTCCAATGCGTCCTGCACGACGAATTGCCTTTCGCCTGTTGCCAAGGTCCTGAACGACTCGATCGGCATCGCCAAGGGCTTCATGACCACGATTCATTCCTACACGGGCGACCAGCCGACGCTCGACACGATGCACAAGGACCTCTACCGCGCCAGGGCCGCCGCGCTGAGCATGATCCCGACCTCGACGGGGGCGGCCAAGGCCGTCGGCCTGGTTCTGCCTGAACTCGACGGCAAGCTTGACGGCGTCGCAATCCGGGTTCCCACACCCAATGTCTCGGTTGTCGACTTCGTGTTCGAGGCAACCCGCTTCACGGATGCGGACGAGGTGAACGCTGCGATCCGCAGCGCGGCTGATGGAGCATTGAAAGGCGTTCTCGGCTACACGGACGAGCCCTTGGTGTCGAACGACTTCAATCACGACCCGCACTCGTCGATCTTTCACATGGACCAGACCAAGGTCATCGACGGCAGCATGGTGAGGATTCTCACCTGGTATGACAACGAGTGGGGCTTCTCGAACCGCATGTGCGACACGGCCGTGGTCATGGGAAACCTCATCAAGTGAGTTGCCAACCGGCAAGGAAACGGCCTCGCTGGCCAAGGGACAAGTGTTCGTGAACTGTTGCCGCGCCCGCGGCTGACGCCTGTCCCGCGCCATGCCGAGCCCGGCAGCGCCAGCAGAACTCGCGTTGCTGGACGCTTGAACCGCAATCGGATATTTGAAGAGACGCTTGCAGTGCCGTCGCCATTGCAGTTCCCGGATCGAGCCCTTGCAGGGATCTTGAACCGCGCCACGTCGTCTGGTTCTATCCGCAGCGCGCTCACATGAACTGGGGTGCACAGGAGACTTCTCATGGCATCCAACTCCGCAGAGGCAAACGACGGAAAAGGCGCAGGAATTTCCGGTCCTAATGCAATCGAGGGAATCCGCGATGCCTTCGAGCGTGGAAACTACCCCTATTCCGATCGGCTGTCCCGCCGCACGTACGAGGGCCGCAAGGCGAAATTGCAGGCCGAGTTGCTAAAGGTGCAGATCTGGGCACAGGAGACCGGACAGAAGTTCGTCCTGCTCTTCGAAGGTCGGGATGCCGCCGGCAAGGGAGGCACGATCAAGCGGTTCATGGAGCACCTCAACCCCCGGACCGCACGGGTCGTCGCATTGAACAAGCCGACGGAAACCGAGATGGGTCAGTGGTTCTTCCAGCGATATATCGAGCACCTGCCGACTGCTGGCGAAATGGTGTTCTATGACCGCTCCTGGTACAACCGCGCCGGCGTGGAACGTGTCATGGGCTTTTGCTCTCCGAACGAGTATCTCGAGTTCATGCGCGAGGCCCCGGAGCTGGAACGCATGCTCGTTCGATCGGGGATCCGGCTCTACAAGTACTGGTTTTCCGTGACCCAGGACGAGCAGAGGAACCGATTCGATTCTCGCGAGTCCGATCCGCTGAAGCGCTGGAAGCTGTCACCCGTCGACCGCGCAAGCCTCGGCAAATGGGTTGACTACACTGAGGCCAAGGAAGCCATGTTCTTCTACACGGACACTGCCGATGCGCCGTGGACGATCATCAAGTCGAACGACAAGAAGAGGGCAAGGATCGCCTGCATGCAGCATTTCCTGAACAGTCTCGAATACCCTGGCAAGGACGCAAAGATCGTGGGCGTGCCGGACCCGTTGATCGTGGGACAGGCCGAGCACGTGCTGCACCAGTCCGAGAATCTGCTGGAGAGCTCCATGCACCCGAAGACCCGGCACGCGCGTACATGAGACGTCGCCAGATTCGTAGCGCGCGTTCCCTGCACTGCTGGCAATGCAGGCATTGTCCGGAATGTGCCAATCGCGCAACGACGGATGCGGTCTGAACTGCTTGGTGTCCTGAAGAAGCAGCTCCCATTGTGTCAGTCACAGCTTGCGGATGGCGCGGTTGCTTCCGCCTTCAAGGGAACCGCGGCTTGCCGCGTCGCCCGTCAAGGCAGGACCCTGTCAGCGATTCACGCCAGAGGGCCTTTTAAAACGGAATTTCGTCGTCTAGATCCTGGCTTGCCGAATACTGGCCGCCTTGGTCGGCAGGCGGCGGTCCGGCATGGGCATCGTCGTACTGGCCACCGACGCTTCCTCGGTCTCCCCGGCGGTCCAGCATTGCCAGTTCACCTCGGTAAGGACGCAGCACAACCTCTGTCGTGTAGCGGTCGTTGCCGGATTGGTCTTGCCATTTCCTGGTCTCGAGCTGTCCCTCGAGATAAACCTTCGATCCCTTGGTCAGGTACTGCTCGGCAACGCGAACAAGACCTTCGTTGAAAATTGCAACCCGATGCCATTCAGTCCTTTCGCGACGCTCTCCTGTGTTGCGATCTTTCCACGTCTCGGACGTCGCAACACTAAAGTTGCAGACCTTCCCGCCATTCTGGAACGTGCGCACCTCCGGATCCTGGCCCAAGTTGCCCACAAGAATAACCTTGTTCACCGAACCTGCCATGTGGTCCCCCCTTGATCGAATCTTGCCTTCGCGCGACAATACACGGACCCAACAGGGGTTAACAGGCAATGTTTGAAGTTGCGAGCGATTCGGGCGGCGACGCTTGTTGCGCTTGCCAACCCGAGATTCGTCTTGGCAGCGCGGACGAAGACAGGTGCAGGGTAGGGCTGCTGGCCGACGGCGACTTGACCATCCAGATTGATCGTTATATGCAAAATTCGAATTTGAATATAACGCCGAAAGGCGCGTGCAATGACCACTCCCGAACGCCTGCCTGTTTCGATCCAGACCCTGCACGCAGAACTGGCTGACAGGGCCTGGACCGGGAGCTTCGAGGAGATCATGGACGCCGGCGGGTCAGCCCACGTGAAGACAGTCAAGGGCCGAAGATACTGGTACTGGCAGTCTTTGACTCGGAACGGCGCGCGTCCGCCTGCGAGATATCTCGGTCCAGACACGCCTGTCCTGCGCCGCAGGATCAGTGAACGCACGGGCGTTGCAGATGCGCGAAAGGAACGCGTAAACATGGTACGGTCGCTGCGGGCCGGACGCATTCCCGGACCCGACGCGCTCAGTGGGAACGTCCTTGCCGCCCTGTCCAAAGCAGGTGCCTTTCGCCTGCGCGCCGTAGTCGTCGGTTCCTTGGCGTTTCAGTGCTATGCCCCGATGCTGGGCTTCACGGCCCCCGGCGCGATGGCACGCACGGGCGACGTGGACGTCGGCCAGTTCCCCGCCATCTCGATCGCTGTCCGGGACCGAATCGAGCCGGACCTGATTTCCGTCTTGAAATCGGCAGACTCGCGGTTCGAGGCCGTGCCCTCGCCGTTTGATCCACGCAGCACCCTGCGCTATGCCATCCGGGACGGCAGCCAGGAAAGGTTTGCCGTCGACATCTTGGCACCTTTGCGTGGCCCGCCCCGGGACCGGCCCGTGCACCTTCCCGCCCTTGGTGGAGATGCTCAGCCGCTTCGATTCCTTGACTTTCTCATATATCAGGAGATCGAGGCGGTCGTTCTCCACGGTCCCGGCATCCCTGTCAAGGTTCCCGCCCCGGAGCGCTTCGCCGTCCACAAACTGCTTGTGGCGTCCCGTCGCCGCAAAGACGCCTCGGGCCTCGACAAGGCACGGAAGGACATGGCGCAGGCTGACATACTGTGTCGCGTGCTGGTTCAGGACCGGCCCGACGACCTGATCGATGCCTGGAGCGAGTTCCTCGACCGCGGCCCTGCCTGGAGGGCGGCGGTCGCGCAACCTTGGAAGACGCTGCCAGACGAGGTCAAGGACGTCCTGCCTCCGCCGGATGTTCCGTCACCGTGAGTCCGTACGATCCGTCCGATTTTCATTGGGTGAGGTCGCCCTTTTCCTGGCAGGCCTCGTCAAGACACTTGCGCAAGAGCACAAGATCGATCCAGCGGCCGAACTTGTACCCGACCTTGGGCAGTCGCGCGACTTCCTCGAAACCGAGACTTGCGTGAAACGCCACGCCGGCCGGATTCTCGCCGCTTACGCCCGCCCAGATCGACCCGATTCCGGCATCGCGCGCATGCTCCACGATTGCATCCATCAAGGCGCGCCCCATGCCTTGGCCCCGACCCTCTTCGGCAATGACGATGGTGTGCTCGACGGTGCGCGCGTATCCGGGCCCCTTCCTGAACTGATCGTAGCACGCAAATCCCATCACGCGCCCGCCAACCTCCGCCACGAGGAAGCAAGGACGGTCGCGAACGGCGACTCGCATTTCGGCCTCGCTCCGCTCCTTCGGATTGAAGGTGATCGCCGTGTCCCGGATGACCGGATTCTGGATCTCCGCAAGCCGTCCGGCATCGCCTTCGACAGCTGGGCGAATGATCATTCGAGCACTCGCGTCCCGTCAGGCGTCGAAATCCGCGCCACAAGCCGCTTTCCTGGTCCGTGCCGAATCGTGACGGAACCTAGCGTCTTCAGTGCCGGGAAGACTTCGACCAAACCGGCCGCTTGAGGATGGAACACGTCCAGAGCAAGGAGCCTCAGGCCGACGTCCGGCAGGGTCTTGCATGGATGAGCATCCGTGTCCCACTGGATAAGGGCAGGCATCGCGCCGGCAAACGGAAGCTTCCCGGTCTCGTCAACGGCCATGCGCCAGGCAAGATCCCCGCGAGCGAGTGACATGGGTGTTCCGGTCCCTTCTGGAGCGGCATCGAGCGCGGCCGCGAGGTCGTCCGTGCGGCAGACCCAGTTTGCAAGCAGCGGCGGCCCGGCTTGATTGTCAAGATCGAACCAGCGGTTGCGATCTGGCGGTGAAGCCGCGGGATCCACCGAGATGACTTCAAGATACACATCCGGCCCAAGCGAGAGGAGCGCGTTGTGCGTTCCCAGGGCAGCGTGCTTGCCGCCCTTTGACATCCTTGCTCCAAGCGCGCGCTCGACTGATGCCACGCCCTCCTCCATCGAACGGCAGACGATCGCCAAGTGATCAAGTTCCAGAGAGAATTTCATGGTGAAAGGATGCGGATGCGGAGCGTGCCTGCAAGCGCAAACTGCCTGATCCGTTGCCAGCTTGCGCCAGCCGATTGACGGCCTCTGTCACGATGAGCCCAAATGATTCAAGACAGTCGGGGCGCTAGCTTCGCGCCTCGCGAATCATTCGGACAATGTCCGACGCAGCCGACGGAATGTTCGTGCCGGGTCCGAAGACCGCCTTGACGCCTGCTTCCTTGAGAAACCCGTAGTCCTGCTGCGGAATCACGCCGCCGCAAATCACCAGTATTTCCCCCGCATCCCTCTCGTTGAGCGCTTCGATCAACCTTGGCGCGAGGGTCTTGTGACCGGCCGCCTGGGAGGAGATTCCCACCACATGGACATCGTTGTCGACCGCGTCTTGCGCGGCCTCTTCCGGTGTCTGGAAAAGCGGCCCGACATCCACGTCAAACCCGATGTCCGCAAAGGCCGTCGCAATCACCTTCGCCCCCCGGTCATGGCCGTCCTGGCCCAGCTTGACGACCAGCATGCGCGGGCGACGTCCCTCGTCCTCCTCGAACAATGCCACTTCCCTCTGGATCGCTTCAAAACCTTCATCGCCCTCGTACGCAGCCCCGTACACGCCCGCGAGGGTCCTGATCTCGGCCCGATGGCGACCGAACACCTTTTCCATCGCCATGCTGATCTCTCCCACCGTGGCCCGCGCGCGAGCCGCCTCGACTGCCGCGAGCAGCAGGTTGCCGTCCTCGCGCGCTGCCTGTTCCAGTTCTGCCAGTGCCGCTTGGCAGGCGGCCGTGTCACGGCTATCCCGCACCTCTTCCAGCCGCGCAATCTGCGCCTTGCGCACCTCGTCGTTGTCGATTTCGAGAATGTCGATCTCGTCCTTTGCCGCCGTCCCGTACTTGTTGACCCCGACGATCACCTCGTCGCCGCGGTCGATCATCGCCTGGCGCCTGGCCGCGGTCTCCTCGATGCGCAGCTTCGGCATGCCCGTGGCAACCGCCTTGGTCATGCCGCCCATTTCCTCGATTTCCTCCATGAGCTCCCAGGCTTTCTCGGCCAGCTGGGCGGTGAGGGCCTCGACATAGTACGACCCGGCCAGCGGGTCGACGACATCCGCGATCCCGGTCTCCTCCTGCAGAATCAACTGCGTGTTCCTCGCGATCCGTGCGGAGAAATCGGTCGGCAGCGCTATCGCCTCGTCGAGCGCGTTCGTGTGCAGTGACTGCGTACCGCCCAGAACCGCGCTCATTGCCTCGTAGGCGGTCCGTATCACGTTGTTGTAGGGATCCTGCTCCTGAAGGCTCACGCCAGAGGTCTGGCAGTGCGTCCGCAGCATCCTGGAGCGAGGATTGCGTGGCTGGAACTCGTCCATGACTCGGCTCCACAGCAACCTGGCGGCGCGGAGCTTGGCCGCTTCCATGAAGAAATTCATGCCAATGGCAAAGAAGAAGCTGAGTCGCCCGGCAAACGTGTCCACGTCCATGCCGCGCGCGATCGCCGCACGGCAATACTCGCGCCCGTTCGCAAGCGTGTAAGCAAGCTCCTGCACGAGGTTCGCGCCCGCCTCCTGCATGTGATAGCCGGAAATCGAGATCGAGTTGAACTTCGGCATGTGTTCGGAAGCATACTGGATGATGTCGCCGACGATCCGCATCGAGGGCTCGGGCGGATAGACATAGGTGTTCCGCACCATGAACTCCTTCAGGATGTCGTTCTGAATCGTGCCGGCAAGCACTGACTTCTCGTGCCCCTGCTCCTCGCCCGTCACGATGAAATTCGCCAGCACGGGAATCACGGCACCATTCATTGTCATTGACACGCTGACCTGGTCCAGTGGAATGCCGTCAAATAGGATCTTCATGTCTTCGACGCTGTCGATCGCGACACCGGCCTTGCCGACGTCACCCAGGACGCGGGGATGATCGCTGTCATATCCTCGGTGCGTGGCCAGGTCGAACGCAACGCTGACACCCTGTTGCCCTGCCGCAAGGTTGCGTCGGTAGAATGCGTTGCTTTCCTCGGCGGTCGAGAATCCGGCATACTGCCTGATGGTCCATGGCCGGCCGGCATACATGGTTGCCCGAACGCCCCGCGTGAACGGAGGGAACCCGGGCAGGCCCTCCATGTGGGCTAGACCGCTGACGTCCTCGGCCGTGTAGAGCGGCTTGACGCGTATGCCTTCCAGGGTCTTGCGCTCGATCTCCTCGACGTTCCTGCCGCGAAGTTCCTTCTCGGCAAGTTCCTTCCAGTCGTTCATCTCGGACCCCCGTTTGGCCAGGTTTCCTCAAAACCCCTTCGATTCCTGCAAAACCGGCATATATTCAGGGCATATGGAGGTGTCATGACATCACGCATCACACCAGCATTTCTTGCAGTCTTGCTGGCGAGCCTTGCTCCGTGCACCGTTGCGACGGCTGATGCCGGCGAATCGGCAGACTCTGCCGTGACCGCATGGCAGGCCGATCCCTCAACCGTCTTCGACGCACTGGACATTGATCTGGACAGGTTCAAGTGGGTCGCGCGGCCATTGATCGTCTTTTCCGATGCGCCGCAGGATCCGGCCTTCCGCACGCAGATGGAGCTCTTGGCCACTCGCATCGACGAGCTCGTGAAGAGGGATGTGGTCCTGATTGCCGATTCGGCACCTGCCGACGGAACTGACATCCGGCGCGAATTCCGCCCACGCGGTTTCATGCTGATCGTCGTCAGCAAGGACGGTCGTGTCATCCTGCGGAAGCCGTTCCCGCGCGACGTTCGCGAGATAACGCGCTCCATAGACAACCTTCCGATCCGCAAGCAGGAACTGCGCGACGCCCTTGACGGCGGCTGACCCGAGGCGCTGACCGGTTCTGCACGACCGCCCATGCGGAGGGACTCGCCATGATGCTCGCTTCGTTTCGAAGCCCCGGTCAGGTACAGAAGTTCAGGTCTCATCATTCGAACTCCAGGATGACATCGTCAACCGCCAGGCTGTCGCCCTCGCCGGCGTTGATCCTGGCCACAACGCTCTTTCGCTCGGCGCGAAGGATGTTCTCCATCTTCATGGCTTCAATCGTGCAAAGTGCCTGGCCTTCCTGAACCTCCTGCCCCTCTTCGACATCGACTCTTACGACCAGCCCAGGCATCGGGCAAAGCAAGAGCTTCGAAGTGTCGGGTGGCGTCTTCTCCGGCATCCGCGCCGCCAGCTCGTCCTGACGCGGGGTTCTCAAAGTCACCGTCAGGTCCGCCCCGCGATACCGGATCCGGAATCCCTGGCTGCGACTCTCGACCTTCAGAATGAGGCCCTCGCCGTCCACTGCCAGCCTTGCAAGCTGCTGGCCAGGAAGCCAATCGCTTTCGACTCGCATCACCTGACCGGTCTCGAACCGTACATCTGCACCATCGCGATCAGCCTTGATGCTGACCGGAATGGACACGCCCTGCAGCGAAATCACCCAGTCGCGGCCCACAAGACGGGCGTGGTTGTCCATGCGACCCGAGATGCGGGTTCGTCGAATTTCCGCCACGCGATGCATTGCGGCAGACACGGCGACGATTCGCCGAAGGGTTGCTTCGTCCAGCCTCACTCCGTCAAATCCATCCGGGAATTCCTCGTCAATGAACGCCGTCGTCATGTCGCCCGAGACAAACCTCGGATGGTCCATGACTGCGGACAGAAAGGGGATGTTGTGGCCGATGCCATCCAGCTCAAAAGCGTCGAGCGCTCGCCGCATTTCGTTCAGGGCCGACGCGCGGTCGGGCGCCCAGGTACAAAGCTTGGCGATCATCGGGTCGTAGTGCATCGAAATCTCGCCGCCCTCGAACACGCCTGTGTCGTTCCTGACCGCAGCAGACTCGCCCGCAACCTCCGCCGGAGGACGGTACCGCGTCAGGCGCCCGATCGACGGCAGGAAGCCGCGATAGGGATCTTCGGCATAGAGCCGGTTTTCGATCGCCCAGCCGCTTATGCCGATATCCGACTGGACCAGTTGCAGCTTCTCGCCGGCAGCCACGCGAATCATCTGCTCGACAAGATCGACTCCCGTGATGAGTTCGGTCACGGGGTGCTCGACCTGGAGCCGGGTGTTCATTTCAAGGAAGTAGAAGTTCCTCTCGCCGTCGACGATGAACTCGACCGTTCCTGCACTTGCATAGCCCACGGCGGCAGCAAGCGCACAGGCCTGTTCCCCCATCGCCTTCCGTGTCGCATCATCCAGAAACGGGGACGGAGCCTCCTCGACAACCTTCTGGTGGCGGCGCTGGATCGAGCATTCACGTTCATTCAGGTAGATCGTGTTGCCGAACGAATCCGCCAGCACCTGAATCTCGATATGGCGCGGCTCGGTGACGAACTTCTCGATGAAGATGCGGTCGTCACCAAAGCTGGAAGCCGCCTCGTTTCTGGATGACTGAAATCCCTCGCGCGCCTCGTCATCATTCCAGGCAATTCTCATGCCCTTGCCGCCGCCGCCTGCGCTTGCCTTGATCATCACGGGGTAACCGATCTCTCCGCTGATCCGCACCGCCTCGTCCGCGTCATCGATGAGCCCCATGTAACCCGGCACGGTCGAGACACCCGCATCCTGCGCCACCTTCTTGGACGTGATCTTGTCCCCCATCGCCTCGATGGCGCGCTTCGGCGGGCCGATGAACGTGACTCCGGCCGCATCGAGCGCATCCGCAAATCTCGGGTTCTCCGAGAGGAAACCGTAGCCGGGGTGCACGGCTTCCGCACCGGTCTGGCGAATCGCCTCCATGACCCGTTCGATGCTGATGTAGGACTCGCTTGCCGGCGGCGGGCCGACGTTCACGGCTTCGTCCGCCATCGCGACGTGCAGCGCTCCTCTGTCGGCATCGGAAAAAATGGCAACAGTGGGGATCCCCATATGGCGCGCCGTCTTGATGACGCGGCATGCGATTTCGCCGCGGTTGGCGATCAAGATCTTGCTGAACATCTCAACTCTCCCTTCGGTCGCGTTCCCCAGGACAAGCAAGGCCGCACAGGCAGGCCGCCCGGCCTGCCCTTTCTCGTGTCTCGCCTCGATGCGGACTCGCGTCCGCCAACCGCGTCAATCGTCGGCCAATGCGCCGGCAACGGCGCCCGCCGCGGCGCACTTGAGGCAGTTCCCCTCGTCGATGGCGTCTCCCGCGATGCATCCCGCGAGCCTCCTGGCGCCAGCCCGCTCAAGATCCGTTTCATCGTCGCGCGCTGCCAACCCGAGAGTGGCTGCAAGCAAAGGGAATGGCAGCATCCTGCGCACGTTCTTTCCCCTCTCGTGCATAGGGGACCGCGCCTCCCTTTCATCGGGAACGCTCTTGGGCTGAGTCGGGCAATGACCTTGTGCCGATGCGCGAAGGAGACTCCACATCCGATTCCCGAAGCGTCCTTGCCGCGGCAAGTCATGGCACGCAGTTTCCGTCAAAGGCTTCGGGAAAGGAGGCCCGGGCGCGCTCCTCGTCGATGACGAGCGTGCTTTCGTAGCTTGCGGGATCAAACGGATCCTCCGCGGGAACCACTTCGCGCCCGAAGACCCAGGAAAGCCGCCCTGCATCCAGGTTGCCGCGCACAAACGGATCCCGACCAAAGCGGGCCCAGAGGCACGCCATGAATGCCGCGTCAGCAGCACGGTCGGCGAACCTGCGGTCGGCAAAGCGCTCGCGTACGACGAGCGGAGTCGGACCGTCACGGTTCGCGCGCCTGATCGTGAACTGGAAATCGGTGCCGCGCAGGCGGCCAGGGAAGCCCTTGTGCTTCAGCATGGCCCGGCCTCTGCAGGCAGGGCCGACGGCCGGGCGCTGGCAGCGCCCGGCCGCGGAAGAGCGTTACATCTTCTGCATCGGCTCTTCTTCCATGACCATGCCCATATCCATATCCATGGATTCGCCTTGGTCGCATGCAGCGACCAGGGTGAGCAAGCAGAGTGCAAGAAGAGATTTGATTGCGAACGACATGGCTGTCTCCTTCGATCCGTCAAGGCCGCATCAGCAAATCGGCCAGTTGTTTTAGCCACCACATCCGGACATTCCTCCGAAGTGCCAACTTCGTCCCGACGGCGAAACCCCGGATACGGGCACCACGCCTTGAAGGACAACTCCTGACTAGCGCATTTTGGCACAGAGATTCCAGACCTTAGTTGCTGCGCATCGAATTCGGCGGGCATGTGGCACGAAAGCTGCAAGCCATTTGCCGATTCAAAGCGGAATGTTGTCGTGCTTTTTCCACGGGTTGCGGAGACTCTTCGCCCTCAAGGAGGCAAAGGCGCGGCACACTCGACGTCGCGTTGAGTGCGGCATGATGACCTCATCGACGAAACCACGCTCGGCCGCCCGGAACGGATTTGCGAAGTTCCGCTCGTATTCTTCCGTGCGGGCCGCAATCTTGTCCGCGTCCTTCAACTCGGAGCGATAGAGGATCTCGGCCGCTCCCTTCGCGCCCATGACAGCGACCTGTGCGGTCGGCCAGGCATAGTTGAAGTCTCCGCGCAGGTGCTTTGACGCCATGACGACATATGCGCCGCCATAGGCCTTGCGGGTGATCACCGTGACCTTGGGCACGGTGGCCTCGCCGTAGGCGAACAGCAGCTTGGCACCGTGCTTGATCACGCCGCCGTATTCCTGGGCCGTTCCCGGCAGAAAGCCCGGCACGTCAACGAAGGTGAGAATCGGAATCTCGAATGCATCGCAGAACCTGACAAACCTGGCTGCCTTGCGTGAACTGTCAATGTCCAGAACGCCCGCCAGCACCAATGGCTGGTTTGCAACGACACCTACGGTTCGTCCCTCAAGCCGGAAGAAGCCAGTGATGATGTTCGCCGCGAAATTCGCCTGGATCTCGAAAAAGTCGCCTTCGTCGGCCACTTTGAAAATCAGTTCCTTCATGTCGTAGGGCTGATTCGGATTCTCCGGGGCCAGTGTATCGAGGCTCTCCTCCACGCGCGCCGGATCATCGAAGAACGGTCGCGACGGCACCTTGTCACGGTTGTTCAAGGGCAGGAAGTCAAAGAAGCGCCTAATCTCTGCCAGCGCCTCGACGTCGTCGTGAAATGCGCCATCAGCTACCGAGCTCTTCTTCGTGTGCGTCGAGGCACCGCCAAGATCTTCCGCGGTCACCACCTCGTTCGTCACGGTCTTCACGACGTCCGGGCCGGTGACGAACATGTAGGAACTGTCCTCCACCATGAAGATGAAATCGGTCATCGCCGGAGAGTAGACCGCGCCACCCGCACATGGTCCCATGATGACACTGATCTGCGGCACCACGCCGCTCGCCAAAACGTTGCGCTGAAACACTTCGGCGTATCCTGCGAGCGAGGCAACGCCTTCCTGGATCCGCGCGCCCCCCGAATCATTCAGGCCGATGACTGGAGCTCCGTTCTGAATCGCCATGTCCATGATCTTGCAGATCTTCTGGGCGTGGGTTTCGGAAAGCGAGCCGCCAAAGACCGTGAAGTCCTGGCTGAAGACATAGACCATGCGCCCGTTTATCGTTCCCCAGCCTGTGACGACTCCATCGCCCGCAGGCCTTGTGCGATCCATCCCGAAATCAGTCGTTCGATGCGTGACGAACATGTCGAGCTCTTCGAACGAGCCCTCGTCCAGCAGCAGCTCGACCCTCTCGCGCGCAGTCAGCTTCCCCTTGGCATGATGGGCCGCGACCCGATCCTTGCCGCCGCCGACAACCGCGTCGGCCCGGCGCTTCGTGAGTTCATCGAGAATGTCTGACATGCATGCCTCCCGCAGACGGTGCTGCACCTGAGTAGCGCTCCGGGCCACGTCCGGGAAGCAAAACGTTGAATAGCTGCAATTTCTGCAAACCCGTCGACACGATGTTTGCAAAAGTGCAAAGTCAAGGTCGTGATGGACAGGCCTGATCCCGTCGTCTAAACGACGCCGCATGAGACATGACGCAGATGTTCGGTTTCCTGGCCGAACGACGCCTCCTCACATTCTGACGCTTGTTCTGATGTCCGGCCTGAGTGCGCTGAGCATGAGCATAATCCTGCCGTCAATGCCGCAGATGACGCGGGATCTTGGCACCCGATACGAGGTCATTCAACTCATGGTGTCAGGATTCCTTGCCGCAACTGCAGCAATGCAACTGGTAATCGGCCCGATCAGCGACCGCTACGGCCGCAGGATCGTCACGCTAGTCGGGTTCGCAATGTTCGCGGTGGCATCAGTCGGCTGCACATTGGCGCAATCTGTCGAAGTGCTGCTCGCCTTCCGGCTGCTGCAAAGCACTTCCGCCGTCGGGATCGTGCTGTCGCGCGCCATCGTCCGGGACCTGTATGCACAGGACCAGGCCGCGTCGATGATCGGGTATGTCACGATGGGAATGGCTCTTGCACCAATGGTCGCGCCAACGATCGGCGGCATGTTGGATCAGGCGTTCGGGTGGCGCGCCGTGTTCGTGTTCGTGACGATCGCCAGCGTTTCCGTGATCGTGCTCTGCCTTTTCGACCTCGGCGAGACCGCAAGCGGCGACGGTGTCAGCTTCAGGAGACAGGCCCTGGACTATCCGGAGCTCCTTTCGTCGCGCCGGTTCTGGGGCTACGCCTTCGCGGCCGCCTTCGCGAGCGGGTCTTTCTTCTCCTTCCTGGGTGGGGCGCCGTATGTCGCATCGACACTTTACGGGCTTTCTCCGTTCTGGGCAGGCATGTGTCTCGGGGCGCCGGCAATCGGTTACGCGTTCGGCAACTATCTCTCGGGCCGCCTGTCGGTCAGCCTAGGCGTCAACCGGATGATCCGGAACGGGGCGATCATCACCGCAGCCGGACTCGGACTCGCGATCACGCTTACGGTACTCGGCCTGGATTCGCCCTACGTGTTTTTCGGGTTCGGACCACTGATCGGAGTCGGCAACGGCATGGTCATTCCGAATGCAAGCGCAGGAATGCTGTCAGTGCGCCCTCATCTGGCGGGCAGCGCTTCAGGCATTGGCGGCGCATTCATGATTGGCGGAGGCGCAGCGCTGTCGGTGCTTGCCGGAATCCTGGTGCAGGACAGCACCAGCAGCGCTCCATTGCTGGCCCTGATGCTGACGTCCGTGCTCCTCGGCATCGCATCGATCCAGTACGTGTCCTGGCGAGAACGGCAGCTCGACTCCGCTGGACCTTGAAGATTTTGCGAATTTGCGAGACACTGTTTGCAGCTATTCAAACGGGACCACCATCATGCCCGCCTCGAAGCCATACGCGGGCGCGAAGCTGCGCGAAACGCGTGCAAGGCTGGGATTGACCCAGAAAGCCTTTGCCGAACGGCTCGGCATTTCCCTGCCCTACCTGAACCAGATGGAGAACAACCACCGGCCAGTTTCCTCGTCCGTAATTCTGTCGCTGGTGAAGGAGTTCGACTTCGACGTCAAGGAGCTGGCCTTGGGCGAAAGCGAGCGAATCGTCGCCGACCTTCGCGAGGCGCTTGCGGATCCGGTGTTCAGGGACGCGGCGACATCCCTTGCCGACCTGCGGCTCGTGGCATCGAACGCTCCGCTCGTCGCACGGGCCTTTCTCACGCTCCACCGGGCTCATGCCCATGTGAACGAACGCCTGGCTTCGCTTGACGCAGCGCTTGACCAGGACGGCACACGCCACGGATCGTCGCCTTGGGACGAGGTACGGGACTTCTTCCACTATTGCGACAACTACATCGATGCGGTCGATCGGGCGGCGGAGCGCTTCGCCGGGAACGGCTCTGCGGACCAGGCCGTCGAGAGAGCATGCAGGAAACTCGGCATCCAGGTTCGAGACTCGAAGGACGAGGGGGAAATCCGGCGCTACGACCCGAAGACGCGGACGCTCTGGCTGTCGCCGCTGCCGTCCGAATCGACGCGGCGGTTCCAGGCGTTGCACCAGATCGCGTTGGAGGCCCACGACGACCTCATTGAAGCAACACTGGATCTGGCAAGATTCCAGACAGAAACGGCGCGCAAGATCGCCAAGACCGGGTTGGCAAACTACTTCGCGGGAGCGGCCCTCATGCCTTACCGGACTTTCCTGGCGGCCGCGCGCGACACACGCTGCGACCTAGACCGTCTCGCGCAACGCTTCGGGGCGTCACTCGAACAGGTCGCTCACCGGCTCTCGACCCTGCAGCGGCCGGGGGCCAAGGGCGTACCGTTCTTCTTCGTCCGGGTCGACCAGGCCGGCACAATCACGAAGCGCCATTCCGCCACGCCGCTTCAGTTCGCGCGCTATGGCGGCGCCTGCCCATTGTGGAACGTGCACCGCGCCTTCGAGACTCCGGGCCGGTTCCTGCGACAGCTCGCCGAAACGCCGGACGGGATCCGGTATCTCTGCCTGGCACGCGAAATCTCGGCGCCCGGGGCGGCGTTCCGCGCTCCGGTCCGTCGCTTCGCCATCGCGCTTGGCTGCGAGATCAGCCACGCGAGCCAGATCGTCTATTCCGATGGCCTCGATCTTTCCGATGTCGCGAACTTTGAGCCGATCGGGATTTCATGCCGGATTTGCGAACGGCGGAACTGCCACCAACGCTCTGTTCCGCCCTTGGAAAGCGAACTCACGATCGACCACAATCGGCGGCGAACGTTGCCCTACGAAGTGGCAGGATAGGGACACGTGTCCCGAACGGCGCCAACCAACGCGTCTACACCTCTTCGACGGCCTGGCGCATGAGAGCAAGGCATGAAGAATCGGAAAAGCGGTGATCGGCGCCCTTGACGAGCGTCAAGCGCATGTCAGGCCCGTCGGCATGTTCCAGAAGCCGGAGCGCGGTCGAAACCGAGACCGCCTCGTCCTCGGTGCCCTGCAGGAAACGCACCGGGAACGGCAACGGAAGCGGGTCACGCAACACCAGGTTCCGGCGCCCATCCTCGATCAGGCGTTTCGTGATCACGTATGGCTCGTCCGAATGGTCGGACGGCAGCGCGATCTGGCCTGCGGCTTCGAGGACCGCCTTCTGGCCCTCGTCGAATTCCGCCCAATACCCGTCTTCCGTGAAGTCCGGAGCCGCGGCCATCGTGACGAGACCCGCAATCCTGTCGGGCATCCTGCGTGCCAGGAGGAGCGAGATCCAGCCTCCCATGGATGACCCGACGAGGATCTGCGGCCCGTCTGCCAGGGCGTTGACGATTGCCGCCGCATCCTCGGCCCAGTCGCCGATCTTGCCGTCAAGAAAGTCGCCCGATGATTCCCCGTGACCAGAATAGTCGAACCTGAGAAAGGCTCGGCCGGATTCTTGCGCCCATTGCTCAAGGTGGAGCGCCTTGGTGCCCTCCTTGTCCGAGCGGAAGCCACCAAGGAACACGACGCCTGGACCTTCGCCTTCGATCCGGTCGTAGGCAATCCTTCGCCCTTCGTGCAGGAGGAATCGAGTCATTGATGCACACCTCTTCTTCGCCGCAACGAATTGCAGCAAACCCGTTTTGGCGCCACGACTTGAATGTCGGCGCGTGCATTGTTCCGAACTGACGCAGCGCGAGCAAGACGAAACGCCCTCCGCGCATCTTGCAGACAAGCCGGAGCTTCGCGGTTGCGCGCTGGCAATGCCCGCGCTGCGGTCGCCACCAGCCGCGGCCAGCCACTCAGCGCAGCATTGGCGCGGCCAGGCTGGGCCTTGCGGTCATCTTGAAGGGCATTGGCGCGAGGGGACCGGCTTCCTTGCCAACCGTGCCTGCCACGGATGCTCGATCATCTGATCCAGCCCCGGCGCACATGCCTGATTCAATGTCGCTCGGCATGTCTGGCGACCATGCGCCCAATCAGGTAGGTGCGGCCACGCAATGGCCTTGTCGACGGACATGAGATCCCCCGACGTCCTGATAGTCGGCGGCGGCAACGCTGCGCTCTGCGCCGCGATCTCTGCCCGTGAGAAGGGCGCTTCGGTGCTGCTCCTTGAACGTGCGCCGAAGCCGTACCGCGGCGGAAACTCGCGGCACACCCGAAACTTCCGATGCATGCATGCCGGACCGCTCGGTCAGCTCATCGACGCTTACGGCGAGGACGAGTACTTCAACGACCTGTTGCAGGTCACGGACGGCAAGACGGACGAGGCGCTTGCCCGAATGGTGATTCGGCGATCCGAGGACTGCTATCCCTGGATGGAGGAACGCGGCGTGAGATACCAGCCGTCGCTGTCGGGCACGCTTTCGCTCAGCCGCACCAATGCCTTTTTCCTGGGTGGAGGCAAGGCGCTGGTCAACGCCTACTACCGTACGGCGGAGCGGCTCGGGGTCAAAATCGCCTATGATTCGGAAGTGAAGCATCTCGCGCTGACCGACCGGATCACGGAAGCGCATGCGACGATCGACGGACAGGACGCCGTAATCGAACCCGGTGCGGTGGTCGTCGCCTCCGGCGGGTTCGAGGCGGACATTGACTGGCTTGCGCAGGCCTGGGGCGAAGCCGCAAGAAACTTCCTGATTCGGGGCACGCCCTACAATCGCGGTGAAGTGTTGCGCGACCTGCTGGATCAGGGCATCGAAAGCGTCGGCGATCCTGACCAATGCCACGCCGTGGCCATCGACGGCCGTGCGCCCAAATATGATGGCGGGATCGTGACCAGGCTGGATTGCGTGCCGTTCGCGATCGTCGTGAACAGGGAGGGCAAACGGTTCTACGACGAGGGCGAGGACGTCTGGCCCAAGCGTTACGCGATCTGGGGCCGCCTGGTGGCGGCCCAGCCCGATCAGGTGGGCTACGCGATCATCGACGCTAAGTCGCGGGATCTCTTCATGCCGTCCGTGTTTCCGCCGGTCGAGGCCAGCACGATTGATGAACTGGCCCGGAAGTTGCGCTTGCCGGAAGACGCCGTCCGCCAGACAGTCGATCAATTCAATGCAGCCTGCGTGGACGGATCGTTTCACCCAACCGAACTTGATGGACTCGCAACTGTCGGACTCGATCCGCCGAAGACGAACTGGGCCCGACCGATCGCCGAGCCGCCGTTCTTTGGCTACGAGCTTCGCCCGGGCGTGACCTTCACCTATCTCGGCCTCAAGGTGGACAAGACGGCGCAGGTGCGGGGTCCGGACGGGCCGGTCGAGAACCTCTGGGCTGCCGGCGAGATCATGGCGGGTTCAATCCTGGGCCAGGGCTATCTGGCTGGATTCGGCATGGCCATCGGCACGGTCTTCGGTCGCGTTGCAGGAGAAGGTGCGGCTGCCCATGTTCGATGATTCACTTTCGGAGGCCAGACGCCAGGCCGACATCTGCAACGCCTGCCGATATTGCGAGGGCTATTGCTCGGTCTTTCCGGCAATGTTCAGCAAGCGGGAGTTCCAGGATGGCGACCTGACGCAGCTTGCCAGCCTCTGCCACAACTGCCGGGGCTGCTACTATGCCTGCCAGTACACGGCGCCGCACGAATTCGCGTTGAACTTGCCGCAGGCGCTTGCTGAGCTGCGACATGAAAGCTGGAAGGCCTTCGCCTGGCCGAGGGGGCTGGCAGCCCTCTTCGACAGGGCAGGAGTGGCGGTGGCGGCCGGGCTGGCGCTGGCCTTCGCCTTGCTCTTCTGGACGGCTTCAGCCCTGAGACCGGAGAGCGGCGAGGGATTCTATGCTGTCATGTCACATGGGCTGATGGTTGCAATCTTCGTCCCTGCCTTCGTGCTCCCCCTCGTCGCGGTTGCGATCTCGCTCCTCCGCTACTGGAGATTCGTGGACGGCGGCGCGTTGCGTCCTGGGTCGGTTTGGGACGCTTGCCAAGCAGCAGGGTCAATGCGGAATCTGTCCGGCGGACACGGCGACGGCTGCAATTTCGAGGACGAGGATCGATACTCCAATGCCCGAAGGCATCTGCACCAGGCGACCCTCTACGGGTTCCTGCTTTGCTTCGCGTCCACTGTCAGCGGCACGGTGCTGCACTACGGCTTCGGACTGGAGGCGCCATATGAACTGTTCAGCTTGCCAAAGCTCTTCGGAGTGCCTGGCGGCATCCTCTTGTGCGTCGGCACTGCCGGCCTGGCATGGCTCAAGACCAAGGCCGACCCTGAGCTTGGCTCACCAGGCACGTGGGGCGGAGAAATGGCCTTCGTGCTGCTGCTCTTCGCCGTCAGCGCCACGGGCCTTGCACTGTATGCTGCCACTGGCAGCCTCGCGGTTGAATGGCTGCTTCCCGTCCATCTCGGAACGGTCCTCACGTTCTTCCTGCTGACCCCCTATTCGAAGATGGTCCACGGATTCTACAGATTGGCGGCCTTGGCCTTGGACGCGCAACGCGAGCCGTGATCGCTGGCCCGTCGTTCGGCGTCGTCAAGTGCGCCAGTCGGCCCGTGCGCCTTCCAGGCAAGTCATCGAATGAGCGTCGCAACCCGACCTCCCGATTGTGCAATTTCGTCGCAATCCACGCGAATTCGCGCAATCGACATTGACATCATCAGGCTCCCGCGCCATCTGCGCGCCACAAAACCCGCAACCGGGCGTTCCGTGGGCGCCAGACCGACGAGGAGCACGAGGCCGATGGCCGAAATTTCCCTTACCTTTCCTGACGGCAATTCGCGAAGCTACGAGGCGGGCGTATCCCCGCACGAAGTGGCCGCTGACATCTCGGTCTCGCTTGGCAAGAAGGCAATCAGCGCCACCGTGAACGGCGCGCATTGGGACCTTGCCTGGCCCATCGAATCGGATGCGGCCATCAGCATCCATACCATGCAGGACGACGAACAGGCGCTCGAGCTCATCAGGCACGACCTGGCACATGTCATGGCGCGTGCGGTTCAGGAAATCTGGTCCGACGTCAAGGTCACCATTGGGCCGGTCATCGAGCACGGGTGGTATTACGACTTTGACCGCGAAGAGCACTTCACGCCGGAAGACCTGGGCAAGATCGAGGTCAGGATGAAGGAGATCATCAACTCCCGTGATCCGGTTCGCACTGAGGTCTGGGACCGTGAGCGTGCGCTTCGGCACTATCGCGACAGTGACGAGCCCTACAAGGTGGAACTGGTCGACGCGATCCCGGGAAACGACCCGATCCGCATGTACTGGCACGGGCATTGGCAGGATCTTTGCCGCGGTCCGCATCTGCAGCACACCGGCCAGCTGCCCGCGGACGCCTTCCGGTTGACCAGCATTGCAGGCGCCTATTGGCGGGGTGACAGCAATCGCGAAATGCTTCAGCGGATCTACGGGGTCGCCTTCAAGAACCGTGACGGCCTGAAGCAGCACATGAAGATGCTCGAGGAAGCCGCGAAGCGCGACCATCGGAGGATCGGGCGCGAAATGCACCTCTTCCACATGCAGGAGGAGGCGCCCGGCCAGGTCTTCTGGCACCCGAACGGCTGGACCATCTACACGACCCTGCAGGACTACATGCGCCGCCGTCAGCGCGCGGGCGGATACGTGGAAGTGAACACCCCGCAAATCGTGGCCCGAAAGCTGTGGGAGGAAAGCGGCCACTGGGACAAGTTCCAGGAACACATCTTCACGCTCGACGTGAACGAGGAGCATGCCCATGAGAAGGCCGTGAATGCGCTTAAGCCGATGAACTGCCCCTGCCACGTGCAGATATTCAACCAGGGCATCAAGTCCTACCGGGATCTCCCGCTGCGAATTGCGGAATTCGGATCCTGCAGCCGCTACGAACCGTCCGGGGCCCTGCACGGGGTCATGCGCGTTCGCGGGTTCACTCAGGATGACGGGCACATCTTCTGCCGCGAGGACCAGATCGAAAGCGAGACGGCCCGCTACATCGAGTTCCTGTCCAACATCTACTCCGATCTCGGGTTTCCCGAGTTCAAGGTGAAGTTCGCCGATCGCCCGGAAGTGCGTTCGGGCACGAACGAGACGTGGGACAAGGCGGAAAAAGCCCTGCTGCACGCAACGAGGGCGGCCGGAATCGAGCCTGAAATGAACCCGGGCGAGGGCGCGTTCTACGGACCGAAGCTGGAATTCGTCCTGACCGACGCGATCGGGCGCGACTGGCAGTGCGGAACCCATCAGGTCGACTTCGTGCTGCCTGAGCGACTGAACGCCGCCTATGTGGGCGAGGACGGATCCAGGCACCGCCCGGTGATGCTGCATCGTGCCGCCCTCGGTTCGTTTGAACGCTTCATTGGCATCCTGATCGAGAGCAGCGAGGGCAGACTCCCGTTCTGGCTTGCGCCTCGCCAAGTCGTGGTTGCCTCGATCACGTCGGACACGAACGAGCATGCCAGCAGGATTGTTGCCGAACTGGCGAGCGCCGGCGTTCGTGCAGAGTCCGACATCCGGAACGAGAAGATCAGCTACAAGGTTCGGGAGCACTCGGTCGGCAAGGTGCCGGTGATCCTGGCGGTCGGCCATCGCGAGGTGGACGAAGGGACCGTGAGCGTCAGGAGGCTTGGCAGCAATGCAACCGAGACCCGTTCGCTCGCCGAGGCTGTCCGGGAGCTTGCATCGGAAGCTCTCCCGCCAGATCTTCGACGGAATGACCAGGTGCGCTCCGAAGACGGCGCGGCACAGGAGGCTCCGATGGCCGAAGGCCGGCGATATTTCAGTTTTTGACAACACTGTCAGCACACGCAGCCGTGAGTGGAAGTTCGTTCCAATTGCCGTCTTGAATGCACAAGTCGATCCAACGACGAAATTTCAAACTGAATGAGGATATCCAAATGACGAAGACGACCAAGACCTTGGCGGCTGCGGGCGCAGTTGCAACCGCATTGGCTGCATCGCTGGCTTTGCCCGCGCAAGCCCAGACCAAAGAGAAGTGCTATGGCGTTTCGCTTGCTGGCGAGAACGACTGTGCGGCCGGCCCAGGCACCACGTGCTCCGGCACTTCGACAGTCGACTACCAGGGCAATGCCTGGACGCTCGTCGACACAGGCACCTGCGCCGAGATCGAGTTGCCGGCAATGGCCGACGGCACGCCGCGCATGGGCTCGCTTGAGCCGCTTGATCGCGACCTGCCGAGCTAGGACTCTGACAACTGACGGCGTCTCCCGCATTGCTGGGGACGCCTGACCTTCCGGATTCCGTCAATGCTGGATGCGAACTCCCTCAGATTTGCCCGCCTGCCCGATGCGCCAGGGGTCGGCTACAAGCCGCAGCACTTCAACGAGATCCTGGACGATGCCGGTCCCGTTGCCTGGCTGGAGATTCACGCCGAAAACTACATGGGCGACGGCGGTCGGCCCATCGCCCAGCTCAGGCACCTCGCCGAGCGCTTCGTGTTCTCCGTGCATGGCGTCGGTCTTTCCATCGGTGGCGAGGGACCGCTGGATTCCGAGCACCTTGCTCGGCTCAAGCGCCTCGTCGACTGGCTTGAGCCGGCGAGCTTTTCCGAACATCTGGCATGGTCGACCCACGACTCCGCGTTTCTTAACGACCTGTTGCCCCTGCCCTACACCGAGGCCAGCCTCGCCCGCATCGCCGAGCATGTCGACGAGGTCCAGGAGGTCGTCGGGCGCCGCATGCTGCTGGAGAATCCGTCGTCCTATCTCGCGTTCGAGGAATCCACGCTTGCCGAGACCGAGTTTCTCCGCGAGGTCGCCAAGCGGACCGGTTGCGGGCTCCTGCTCGACGTGAACAACGTCTTTGTCAGCGCCACGAATCTCGGCTCTGATCCGCATTCGTATGTCGACGCGTTCCCTGTCGAACTGGTCGGAGAGATCCACCTCGGCGGGCACGACGACGATGAAGACGACCACGGCGCTCCCCTGCTGATTGACAATCATGGCAGCGAGGTCGCGGATCCTGTCTGGTCACTGTTCGAATACACGATCAGGAAGTCCGGCCCCAAGCCAAGCCTCATAGAATGGGACAACGAAGTCCCCGATTGGCCGGTCCTCAAGGCAGAGGCCAGCCGTGCCGCCAGAATCCTGGAATGCGCAAACGCATGACGGTCGACCAGACCACGTTTCGGGAAGCGCTACTGGATCCGGAAGCCGTACGCCCTGATGGCCTGAGCGACGGCAAGGGCCGACCGGCCGGGCGACGATTCGACGTCTACCGGAACAATGTCGCCGTCTCGTTGACCGAAGCGCTCGAAGTTGGCTTTCCGGTCATCCGCAAACTGGTCGGACAAGGGAATTTCAAGCTGCTCGCCTCCGCGTACCTCCGCCGCCATCCGCCGCGTTCGCCGCTGATGATGCACTTCGGGACCGACCTGCCCTCGTTTCTGGCCGACTTCGAACCCACGAGGCAAACCGGCTACCTGCCGGACGTCGCACGGCTCGAACTTGCGATCCGGGAAAGCTACCACGCGGCTGACGCGGACCCGATTGACCCTGCGGAACTCGAAGCGTTGCCGTCCGAGGCGTTGATCGGCTCCCGCGTAAGGCTTGCATCGTCCATGCGGCTGGTGCGGTCACCCTGGCCGGTCTTCTCCATCTGGCGCTTCAATGTCGAGGAAGACACGAAAAGCCCGGAAATGGCCGCCGAAGACGTGCTGGTCACCCGGCCGGACCTGGACCCGGTTCCCGAGCTCCTGTCTCCAGGCGGGGCGGATTTCATCAATGCGCTCTTGACGGGTGCGACATTCGGGGATGCAATGGACAAGGCATCAGAAGCATCCCGGGACTTCGACTTGCCGGTGGTGCTCACCCTCTTGGTCGAAAGGAAGACCATGATCGAAATCGGAGGATAGCTTTCATGTCCAGCAACATACTGCTGCTGCCGGATCGGCTGCTTGCGCTGGTCGAGCCGGCGTCCACACCGGTCCTGACCACGCTTGCGCGCTTCATTTTTGCGGCGGTCCTGCTTGTCTACTACCTCAACTCCGCGCTCACCAAGATTCCCGAAGGCCTGATCAATCTGGTATCACCGAGCTTCAATGCATTTGCGCAGATCTTCCCCAAGGAAGCCGCAGCCGTGGAATATGACATCGGGAGTGCAACGATCTTCCAGAAACTCGTGATTCTCGCCGGAACATGGGCGGAATTCGTGCTGCCGTGCCTCCTGATCATCGGCTTGTTCACCCGCCTCGCCGCACTCGGCATGATCGGCTTCGTGACGATTCAGAGCCTCACCGACATTTTCGGTCATGGCGGAGAGACCGGAGCATGGTTTGACCACGTCTCGGACGCGGTGATCCTGGACCAGCGCGCCTTCTGGGTCTTCCTGCTTCTCTACCTGGTCTTCCGGGGCGGCGGACCGATTTCAATCGACCGATTGCTCTACGCGGCCTTTGATCGGAACAGATAGGACGGGCCCGGACATTCATTCCGGCGAACCTGGCCTATTCGTCGAGATGTCGCCCTCTTGCCGCAGCGTTCCAGCCGAGCGTGACCGTTTCGCCATCGACAATGACGGGGCGCTTCATGAGTGACGGACACCTGGCGATCAGGTCTTCCGGAGACCAGTGACGCTGGAGGTCGGTCAGGCTGCGCCATGTGGTTGAACGACGGTTGACGAGAGCGTCTCCAAACTCTTGAAGAAAACGGTTGAGCACGTCGGAATCCAGCTGGATCTCGCGGACATCCACGAATGTCACGTCCTTGCCGGCGCGTTCCAATTCCCGGATCGCCACCTTGCATGTGCTGCAATTTTTCAACCCGTAGAGCGTCGGCATGCTTTCCCTTGGGATATCAGCTTTGAGGATCGTATACGGTGGCTGCGCCCAGCCCTCAAGGACGGGTCATTGCGACCCATTGGTTGATCCCTGAAACTGCAGAAAGCAAGACAGGCGGACTTGGAAACAAGGGGGTCCATGGGCGATTGACTTGGTGCCGACCGTCCGCCGGTGGACGCGCCGGCACCATCAATGTAACAATTTGGCGTTGTGACGAACCCTGCCATAGACACGCTGTTGACGTCCGCGCGTGCGATGTACCCTGCATTGCGTGCCAGGCAGAGGCGCTGCGCCGAAGAGCGCAGGGTACCGGACGAGACCATCGATGAATTGGAGGCCTCAGGCCTCTTCAATGTCACCAAGCCGCGGGAATTCGGCGGATTCGAGATGCCCTATCACGTCTTCTGCGAACTCGTCATGGAAATCGCCAGGGGCTGTCCCTCAAGCGGATGGGTCTATGCCGTGATCGGCGAACACAACCAGACGGTCGCCGCCTACTATGGCGCCGGAGCAATGCAGGACGTCTGGGGCAGCGATCCTTCGGCGAGAATTGCCTCTGGCAACGCCCCCGACCTGAACGTCAAGCGCACAGATGGCGGTTGGCTGCTCAATGGTCAGTTGAAGTACTCAAGCGGCTGCGATCACTGCGACTGGCACGTCACCGTGGGAAGGATCGACGGCAAACCGACGAAATTCGTCTTTCGGCGCGGAGATTCGGAGATCATCGACACTTGGCAAGTAATGGGTCTCGAAGGAACCGGCAGCCGCGACGTGAAACTCAAGAACGTGTTTCTTCCCGACCATTGTGCCAGTCCTGCGGACTACTTCGGACCCAAATTCAAGGATGCCCCGATCTACCGCCAACCGCAATGGTCGACCAATCCCTATAGCCTGGCCTCTGCAATCGTCGGCGCTTCACAAGGCGCGCTTGACATTTTCATTGACGACATTCGAGAGCGCACGCCTCGCATGGGCGGGAAGTTCAAGATCGGCGAGCTTCAGAGCATCCAGATGCGCATTGCGGAATCGTCTGCGGAGATCGACGCCGCCCGGCGCATGCTGCTCGGCAACTTGCGAGAAACACATGAATTCCTGCTGGCGCACGATGAACTGCCAAGAGAGGTCATGACGCGAAACCGTCGCGACATGGCATATGCGCCAATCCTGGCAAAGCGCTCGGTCGATCGAATATTCTACGCATCCGGTGCGACCAGCATCTACCTTTCGAATGACCTGCAGCGCTACTACCGAGACATTAGCGCTGGCGCGCAACAGATATTTCTGAACTGGGACGCCAATTCGACGATCTACGGCAAGGTCGCGCTAGGTCTCGATCCCGGTCAGGTGCGCTGGTAGAGTCAAGTTGACGGCTGTTCGGTTGCCGCCTGCACCAGGAACGGCCTGCCCCGGTTGCCGAGTTGGACATGAAAGAGGCGGGACTTGCCTCTCCGAGCGAGTTTCGTAGAACTGTTGCTGGCCAGGATGAGAATGGCGTGGCCGCATTCACTTCTGACGCAACGGCCACGCATCGACTGGATTGCCCAGGCCCCCGGGGCTGCATGCCAGAGGAAGTGGTCAAAGGCATCCCCAAGCGAGGAACAACTGGCTTCGGGCGGATCAGCAGCAGGGATTTGCGCGGCCATCCCTCGAAAGTCGCGGCGAGGAAGCGAAGCGAAAAAATGGAAGGTCGGACATGAAGATCACTTGGTATGGACAAGCCAGCTTCGCCATCGAAAGCGAAGGCGGAACGCGAATCGTGACAGACCCCTACGACCCCGAGAAGGCAGGTTTCAAGGCGTTTTCCGATCCTGCGGACATCGTGATCAAGTCCAGCAGCAATGACGATTTTCACGACAACGATCATCTGGTTCCAAAGAGAGAGGGCGCGACTGTGATCGACGCGCTGCAAGTCGCCTTTGGAAGCAAGGAGACCAGGTCACATGGGGTCACTTTCCGCGCGATCGAAGCAATGGAGCATCTGGAACATCCGAATCGGGACCCCGACCAGAATGCGATGTACCGCTTCAACGTGGATGGAATCGATATCGGCCACATGGGCGACATGGGAAACGACTTCTCCGACGCGCAACTGTCCTTTTTCGAGAACGTCAACGTCCTCTTGAGCCATGCGGGCGGCTATCCTGTCATTTCGCTGGAGGAGCTGAACAGGATTGCCGACACAGTGCGTCCGCAGCTCGTCATCCCCATGCATTTTCGCACCCTGTGCTACAAACCATGTGAAATGCACTTCATTACGGAGTTTCTTGCGTCATTTGGCGAGGAACGCGTCGATTTCGCTTGCACAAGCACCATCTCGCTCAAGCCCGAGGATCTGCCATCAGAGACGCGCGCGCTCGTTTTGGACTATCGCTAGGCCGACTTGGAGAAAGTCAACCGGAGAACCCGGCCTGCAATTCTCTGGCAGACTTCCGCCCCTGAACCGCATTTCTGCCGAATACGCGTCATGTCCCTCGGTGTTGCTTCGGTAAAGGTCGGCATTCCGCTTGCTCAGCCCGGCAGAGTCAGACCGAAGTGGATCCGTTGACCTACACCGCACTCGCTTTGACGTCTGAGAGAGCGCGTAGCCGGTCACCGATCATGTTCAGTGAAAGAATGGTCAGGAACATTACGCCTGCCGGAACGAATGTGATGTGCGGCGCCTTGGAGATCTCTTCGAAACCGTCGCCTACCATTTTGCCCCAGGTTGGCGTGGGCGGCGGAAAGCCCACGCCGAGAAACGCCAGCGCCCCTTCGATGATAATCACGATCGACATGCCGAACAGGACCAGGGACAGCATTGGCACGATGACATTCGGGAGGAGTTCCCGCACCATTATCCTGATGCTTGACGCCCCTTGCGCACGTGCGGCCAAAACGAATTCCCTTTCTGCAAACAGGATCGTGTTGGCTCTCGCAACCCTCACCTCGGGCGGGATGCCGAAGAAGGCCAGAGCCAGGATCATCACCGGCAACGTTGCGCCGAAGAAAAACAGGATCACCATGACGCCGACTATGTTCGGGAAGGCCAAAATGGAATCGGTGAACACGCTGACGGTCGTATCGACACGTCCGCGAAAGTAGCCCGCCGAGAGGCCAAGTACGAGGCCGGCCGCCAGGCTCAGGAAGGGAGCCGTGAACGCAAGCGTCAGCGAGACTCGCCCTCCGTGGATGGCGCGAGAGAGCAGGTCCCGGCCAACCGCATCCGTGCCAAGAAGGTAGCCTTCCGAAAGCGGCGGCTCGAATTGGCGATCAAGGTTCGTCGATAGCGGGTCATGGAGTGGCAGCCACGGCGCGAGCAGCGCGCCGAGACAGATGAAGGCAAGCCACCCGACGCAGAGCCAAAACACGACGCCCAGGCGCGCCCACCATGGCTGAACGGAATTGGTGGACTCGGCCACAATCACGCCTCCCGCGCGCGTTGGGCTGCGTTGCGGGCTTCTTCGGCCCGGCGGTTCACGCGGGGATCCAGCAACGCGTACAGTATGTCCACGCTGAGATTGATCGCGACATAGGCTATGGCCGAGAACGTCACAATTGCCTGTACTACCAGCACGTCGCGGGCATCGATCGCGTCGATGAGCAGCTTGCCGATGCCAGGCAGGGCAAAGATGTTCTCGACGATCACCAATCCGCTGATCAGCCGGCCGACCTGCAGGCCGAGGACAGTGACCAGGGTAAAGGAAGAAGGCCGCATGGCATGGTGGATGAGAATGTAGGCAGTCGACAGACCCTTGGCCTTTGCCAGCGCGATGTAGTCTTCCTGGAGCGTGGTGATCAGATCCACCCGCAGCACGCGCAGGAAAATCGGGACTTCGCTCAGCCCGATGGCGAGCATTGGCAGAATGAAATGTTTCATGTTCGCCCACACGCCGAAGAACATTGGCGCGTGCCCGGCCGCGGGCAAGAGTTGAAGAATCACGGCGAAGAGCCAGATAAAGACGATGGACGTCATGAATGTGGGGGTCGCGACGAGTCCGAAGGCGCCGGCCGTAATCAGCCGATCAATGTAACTGTTGCTCTTGTAGGCGCTCAAGAGGGCCAGCGGCACCGCAATGATCAAGGCGAACACAAGCGACATGACCATGAGCTGCGCGGTCACGGGTATGCGCTGCAACAACAGGTCGCTTATCTTCTTGCCGGTAATGAATGATCGCCCGAGATCGCCTTGCAAAAGGTCGCCGAGCCACAGCACATATCGAATCGGCAGCGGTTTATCGAGGCCGAGCTCCTCCTCAATCTGGCGACGGATTTCAGGGTCATTGGCCGTTGCGGCATCTTCGCCGGCGAGAATCGTGTCGACCACGTCTCCGGGAAGCAGATTCATGAGCATGAAGCTCATGAACGTGACCAGGAAGAAGACCGGTATCAGGTGCAACAGCCGTATTCTCAAATATGCCATCAGCTGTTTTCCAAGGGAACCGGTTAGCAGGCTGGCAAGGATTCGAGCGCATGTTCGCCCAGCTCGCCTGAATTGTGAACAACCCGTCCGCCGACGATCGTCATCACGGAGGTGATCTTCCTGATCTCGTCGTCGGACACAGCAACGTCGTCAAAGTAGTCGTCGCTGAGCACGGCGAGATCGCCGAACTTCCCGACGGCGATGCCGCCCATATTCCGTTCTTCCTTGCAGAACCATCCTTGCGGCTTGGTCCAGATCTGCAGGACTTCCTCACGGCTGACGGACTGGTCGGGGTTGATCAACTCGCCGGCATGGTTGCGCCCCGTCACGGCGTAGTAGAACATGACCCAGGGATTCATCACCGAGATGCGCGCGCCGTCAGAGCCGCCGCCGACCAAAATCCCGCTGTCGAGGATCATGCGAAATGGAGGGTTGCCGGGCGGCTTCAGCGTGCCTTCAAGGTAGGGGGAGGAATGGGAACTGATGCCGACGCCGAGGTCGATGGCGCGGCCGATCGTCTCCGCATCAATGCCGTAGCAGTGGTCCATCGACCAATGGAGATCGGCGATTGGGACGCACTTGTTGACCTCTTCCCAAACGCGCAGGTGCTCCCTTTGCTCGGCAAGGCTGATGAGATGCTGCTTGTAGACCCATCCACGCTCAGCCACGGCCCGCACGGATTCCGTGTAGAAGTCCGGAAGCGGCTGTTCACGTTGCAGCTTGTTGGGAATGAGCCATTCCCCAATGCCTGCAATGCGCAGAACTTCATTGCCGAACTCGTTGAACGTGTAGTCCAAGCGCGACATGAGATCCGGGAGACTCGCATCCGTGTCCAGAACCGGCAGGTAGACCCGAATGCGCATCGGCATGCGTCCTTCGCGCATCAGGTCGAGAACGGGGTTGTAGCCCGTCGCGGGATCAAGCCAGCCCCCGGCCGGGATCGTGCCTCCCATGTCAAAGAGATTGGTAAGCCCCACCGACAACGCATGGTCCATCTGGCTTGCCGTCTGGCGTAACGTGTCCTCATAGCTGTGGCGCTGGCTCAGCGCCTCCCAGGCGGCCACCGTGTCCTGGCCCTTTGCAACGATCCCGTCGTCGCCCACAGGGACGCCAAGGCTTTCAAGCAAAGTCTTTGCAAGGGAGTTCGTCGCACCAGGTCCCCAGTTGGAGATCGACAGATAGACCGGATGGCGGGGCGCGGCATCGTTGAGTTCAGCCATTGTCGGATAGCGCCGTTCGGCAAATTGGCCTGGGTGTATCCCGCCAATCGCGCTCAGCAATTCCCCGTCCGGCACCTGGCCGGCTCGTTCTCGGATGACCGACAGGGCTTCGGAAACCGAAAACGAGGTCTCCAGCTGGCGCATGTCGTGACCCGGCAACAGTCCCGTGCGCAGGAAGTGGATGTGGTTGTCGATAAGCCCAGGGATGACCGTCCTGCCCCGAAGATCGATCACGCGCGCGTCCGGGCCTCTCGGCTGAACATCGTCCCCAATCGCCGCGAACCGTCCGCTTTCGATCGACACGGACGAGACCACCGTCCCGTTGCCGTCCATCGTGTGGATCCGGCCGTTCCTCAGAACGAGTTCATGGAGCACTGCTCAAGTCCGGAATTCGAGGACAAATGGGGCGCGCGATTGACACATGTCCCCCGCGCGCCCTCGATTGCACCTTATTCGGTCACCCACAGGCGATGCGCGTTGAAGGTGTATCCGAAGGGCTGTTGCACGCCACCAACATTGTCGCGGAACGCGACATGCATGCGCGGATGGTCGTACGGTATGAACGCCGCCTCGTCGGCCAGGACCTGCTGATAGGCGCAGCTTGCGGCATATCGGGCGTCCCTGTCCGTTGCGGCATTCACGGCCTCTACCGCCGCGTCGATGCGCGGGTTGTCCAGGTGGAACTGCACGCTGGACGGGTGGCCGGAGTGGAAGCGCGTGGCCACCAGGCTCGGGTCAGCGTTCGAGAAGTTCTCGACAAACGTGAAGATGTCGAACTCCCCGCTCAGCAGCGGACGGATGAATCCAGGTCCGCGCGGTCCCGCCTTCTGGGTGGCGCTGATTCCGACTTGACGCCACATGTCGATCATGGCCGTCACCGTTTTTTCCGCCTGCGCATTCGGGAAATGATCGACATTGAAAGAGACGGCTTCACCAGTCTCCGCAGCGTATTCGTCGAGCAGCGCCTTGGCCGTAGCCGGGTCATGCTCGGGCCAGGTCACGTCCGGACAGTGCCAGGGATGGCCCTCGCCATACATGTCATTCTCGGCCTTGTCGCGGCAAATGCCAGTCCAGGCGCAGGTGACCTGTTGGCGGTCAAGCGCATGGATCAGCGCTCTCCTCACGCGAATGTCGCTGAACGGAGCCTTGGAATGGTTGAACCCGATCATTTGCCCGGAGGACAAGCGCGGCCCGGAGAAAACAGTGATGTTCGGGTCTGCTTCAAGTTCAGGCAGGAAGCCTCGCGAGTTGACATACATGACGTCGATGTCGCCGGCTTTCAGCGCGTTGACCCGGTTCACCTCCGGAGGGATGAACAAGAAGGTAAGCTCGTCAAGATACTGCCCGTCGGGGATCCAGTAATGCGGATTCTTCACCAGCTTGACGTAAGCGCCGTCTCTCCACTCGTCGAGCATGTAGGGACCCGCACCCACCGGGTTCTCGTTGAATTCCGGCTTGTCCTGATTTTCCGCCAGATACTTCGGCGCGGTGACCCACCAGGACATGTTCGGCTGAGCCGCCATGTCCTTGAAGCCCGGGTTGGGAACGGCGAACTTGAAGTCGACCGTGTAGTCGTCGACCTTCTCCACTCCATCCAGATGCGGCCCCATCAACCGGCGATAGCGGCCGGCAAAACGTCCATCCAGTCCGGTGAGCAACCGGGTGAAGTGGGTGACATAGGCGTCAGCGTCCAGCTCCTCCCCGTTGGAGAACTTGACGCCCTGCCGAAGCACGACCCGCCAGGTCTTGGCGTCCTCGCTTGGCGTTGCGGACAAGGCATGGATGGGATTGATCTCTTGGGTGTCGCCGTTGACCTCGAACATCCGCTCATAGATGGCTTGAAGGATGTACTGCCGGAAGTGCGCGAAACTCAGAACCTTGAAGTTGTCAAAGCCCGAGACGTCTTGCTCGACCCCGACAACGAGCGCACCTCCCTGCGTCTGCGCAGCCCCTTGCTCCGCACTGGCCATGAAAGTCAATGCCGCCGTGGCGGCCAAGAGTGCACTTGCCGTTCTTCGAATCCCCATTTGCTTTCCTCCCGAGTTGTACGGCGCACTTTCCGCCCCGTTCAGGCAATGTGAGGGGAGCTCAGATTGACAGCTCCCGAATGGCCATGCGCCCTTGCGGCAGCGTGCTGGCCGACCGATTTCGCGCAGACTTCTCCGCAGGCAGAAACGGCGACCGACCGTGCTTTCCCTAGGGAACGCGATCTGCATGATGTTGGGAAGGTATCTTTTGCGCCAAGGGTATGCATGGTAGGCATATGGTAGAATCCGGGTAAGGGGCGTCGATTCACGGTCAACCATGTCTCAGAACCCTGTATTTCAGTTGGAAATCAAGCATTTCCGCCAACTCGTGGTCTTGGCGGAGGAAGGCAGCATTCGCGCCGCGTCTCGAAAACTTCGCATCAGCCAGCCCGCTCTCAGCCGCTCAATTCGCGCCATAGAAGACAAACTTCAGGCCAAGATTGTCGAGCGTGGGCCCCAGGGGGTGACCCTGACGCGCTACGGAGAAATCCTGCGTGGCTATGGCCGCATCATTGATGCCAATGTCCGGTTTGCCTCGGAAGAGTTCGAGGATCATCGAGGCAGCAGGAGCGGCAGCATCCGCATGGGGATCGGACCATATGAAGGGTTCACGATCGTGCATCGAGCGATCGACCGGATGCGCAAACGGCGGCCTGACCTGGAAGTCACGATCTTGGAAGGCGATTTCGGCTCACTTTCGGAAAAGCTCCTCGCTGGTCAGATCGACCTGATTCTTGGCCCAACGCCAGTGGACGAAAACACGCCTGGACTGACTGGCCAGATCCTTGCGTACACCCGACCCGTCCTTGTTGTTCGCAGCAGCCACCCGTTGACTGCCGACAAGGTCGACATGCATACCTTGGCCGCCAGCAACTGGATCTTGTCGGTCGAGGGAACGAACGCGCGAAAATGGATTGGCGAAGTCTTCGGACGCCATGGATTGCCGCCGCCAAAGGGCCCGATCAGCGCATATCCATCAATGACCGCGTTGGCGATGGTGAAAGAGATGGATCTCATCGCACTCCTGCCCAGGCAGCTTGTGGAACGGGACATATGCGAAGGACTGCTGCGAACCTTGCCGACCGGAGATGAAGAGTTCGTGCTTCCGGTTCGCCTGACAACGCGGGAATTCGGCGTTCTCTCCCCGGTCAATCGGCAGATGATCGCCGAGCTGAAACAGGTCTGCAAGGAAATAGGGGATCAGCTGTGAGTTCGGGCGCCCCGGATTCGTCGGCAGGCTCGCGGCCTCTCCTGGAAGTCGTGGGCCTTCACACCCACTTCAAGACGCCGCGCGGCGTTGCGCGGGCCGTCGACGGCATCTCGTTCAAGCTGGAGCGCGGACGGATGCTGGGAATCGTCGGGGAGTCCGGGTCCGGAAAGAGCGTGCTGTCCCGAACGATCATAGACATTCTGCCCCATGACGGCTCGGTTCTTTATCGGGGCAATGTGCTGTTCGAAGGGCGCGACCTGCGCACGCTTTCGAAGCGACAGATGCGGGGCATACGCGGCCGCGACATCGCGATGGTCTTTCAGGATCCGATGTCATCCTTGAATCCTGTCATTAAGATTGGCCGCCAAATAACCGAAGTGCTGGAAAAGCGGCGCGGGTTTTCGTCGGCTGATGCGCGCAGCCAGGCGGCCAAGCTTGTGGCCTCCGTCGGGATTCCAGATCCGGAACAGCAGCTTAACCGTTACCCGATGCATCTGTCGGGCGGCATGCGGCAACGGGTCGCGATTGCAATTGCACTTGCCGGTGAACCGAAGCTGCTCATCGCCGACGAGCCCACGACCGCCTTGGATGTCAGCGTTCAGGCCCAGATCATGGGCCTGCTGCGCAGGATCCAAAAGGAGCGCAACATGGCGGTCATCTTCATCTCCCACAACCTCGGCATCATCGCAGGCTATACTGACGACGTCGCCGTCATGTACGCCGGCCAGATCGTTGAGTATTGCGAGACCCAGGAACTCCTGAACAACATGCGCATGCCATACACGGAAGTCTTGAAGGATTCGGCACCGGAGCTGTCCGCAAGACCTCATTCGCGACTGGCTGCCATACCCGGGCTGCCACCGAGCCTCCTGGACGTTCCGCCAGGATGCCGTTTCCACGAACGGTGCCGCTACGCCCGACACAAGTGCAAGACCGAGATGCCGGCGCTCGGCGCTGGAGACGGCGACGACGGACATCTCTACGCCTGCTGGTTTCCCCTGCCAGATCGAAGGGCCAGGACATGAGTGCATTGCCGATACTGTCCGTGAGCGACGTAACCGTCGAGTATCAGTCGCAGGGAATCCGGTTCGCTGCGGTGTCTGGCATCAATTTCGATCTCGATGAGGGCGAAACCTTGGGGCTGGTCGGAGAGTCCGGTTGCGGAAAGTCGACGATCGGGCGCGCGATCCTGCAGCTGCCGAGACCAACGCGGGGACGCGTCGCCTTCCAATCAAAGGAGCTCACCAAACTTTCGGAACGCGAAATGCGCCCAGTGCGCCGCCGTTTGCAGGTCATCTTTCAGGATCCGGTCTCGTCCCTCAATCCGCGCCGAAAGGTCAGGGACATCGTCGCCGAGCCGCTGGACATTGCCGGTTTTGGAACCCGGAACGAGCGCTACGAAAGGGTGGCGGAGATCCTGACGGCCGTCGGGATGAATCCTGCGACAACAATGGATCGGCGGCCGCACCAGTTTTCAGGTGGCCAGTGCCAGCGAATTTGCATTGCGCGCGCGCTTATCCAGGAACCAAAGCTGATCGTCTGCGACGAGCCTGTATCTTCGTTGGACGTGTCGGTCCAGGCACAAATCCTCAACCTCCTGGAAGACATGAAGGACCAGTACGGTCTGACACTCCTGTTCATCAGCCATGACCTCGCCGTCGTGAAGAACATCAGCGATCGCGTGGTCGTCATGTATCTGGGGAAGTTCTGCGAACTCGCTGACTCAGAGCGCATCTACGAGGCTCCGGCGCATCCATATACCGCAGGCTTGATCGCATCGATTCCGACGATCGAGAGCGGTCGCATCGCCCATGGCGAGATTGCATTGGCTGGCGAGCTGCCGTCCCCGCTCGACCCGCCCACAGGCTGCCGGTTCCGGACAAGATGCCCATTTGCAAAGCAACAATGTGCGCAAGAGGAACCGCGTTTGCGCGAGATCGAAGCCCGCCATTACGTCGCCTGCCACTTTCCCCTCGTTTGAGGGGGGCGCGATGGCCGCAGCGCGTCCGCTCAACCGCGAAGGTGCAACAGCATCTCCGGCATTTCGCTACCGGCTTGAATGTCGCCGAAAACGAACTCCGCACGGCCTGCATGGATCTTGAAGATTTCCCCGGTCGCCAACGCGACCAGCACATGCTCCCCGCCCCGCGAGGCAGGCCCGCACCCCGCCGCCAGGAATTGCCTGGGAACCTCAATATGGATCGTGCGCTCGCATTCCATTGTCGCCGGACCCAGGACCAGCACGTCGCGATTCGCGTCAACGGTCACCCGTATCTTGCCGTCGCGGTCCGTCATTGGTGCGTACGGCCAGAAAAAAATGTCCCAAGTTGACGCATCCAACAGGCTTCATCCCGGTCAGATCGATCGCCTGTCGATTGCCCAGCGCGTTCTGGTCGTTGTCCTTGTCACTATGGAGCGACATGAACGCGTGCTTGCCAATGTTGGTGATGGCAATCTCATGCAGCTTTGAGATTCCTTCGGCGCCAACCGTCGCTCAGGCCAATCGCTCACCGCCAGGGGCTTCGAAAGCTGACAGGCTGACGTGGCCCAAGACAGTTGCAAGTATCCATTCCCTTGTCCGCGCCACATCGTTCCCGACTCCCCAAGATCGACCCAACGGGCTACGCAACATGCGTCGCGAAAGGTGCAGTATCAGAGAGCCTGATCATCTCACGCAGCATCGCTTCGGTCATCTCCGCCCTTCGTGCAGCGAAGTTCGAATCGAACCATAGATTGCACATCTCGTGCGGGTCGACGTCACGGTTGTACAGTTGCCCGCCCTCCATTCCCTGCCAGACGGTCAGGCGCCAGTTGTCTTGGATGAAAGTTCTCGTGCGCAGTCCCTTCTCGGTACCCAGATGGGCACCAAGTTCATCCTCTTCAATCAGGATTCCCTTGCGCTCCACCCCGCCCTTGCCCACGGCAAGTGCCATGACATCGAGCCCTTGATTGCCATTGTTGGGCGCGAGTCCTGCGCGGGCCAGAATGCTTGCACCAATGTCGACCGCGCTTGCAGGCACTTCGCTGCGTGCGGACGCCGGTCGATCAGGATCGGCCCAAATGAACGGCATGCGAAGCACGCCCTCGTAGTGAAGCCCATGCTTCAACATGAGTCCGTGATCGCCCATGAAATCACCGTGGTCCGAGGTGAAGATCACGACCGTGTCTTCCAGGATCCCTCTGTCATCGAGACATGCCAATAGCCGGGCAACTGCGTCGTCCACCATCGTGATCATTCCATAGGTCAACGCGATCATCTGGCGCGTCTCTTCCGCGCCGGCGCAAAAGGGGGCCCCACCCCGGGCAGATGCGCGACCGTCCATGAAGTCTCGTCGCAACCGGGTCAGGAAGGCGGGCTCGTTTGGATCAACCGACCAAAAGCTCGGTGGCAAATCCACGTCATCTGGATTGTACATATCGAAGTACTTTCCCGGCGGAGTGAACGGGTGGTGTGGATCCGTGAATGAACAGTGCAGGAAGAACGGTTCGTCTCCACGCGTCTGGATGTGGCGGTCAATGAATGCCTCAGACGTCTCCGCAATGTAGGTGGTCGGATGGAGTTCCTCGGGCATAGCCGTGCGCCAGGACTGCGGAGCAGATAGACCAGGGGACGGCAGGGCATTGCCCGGCCCACGCAACGCATCTGGATCGTTCGTGCGTGCAGCCAGCCAACCGGTATAGTGGCCGTGCACGTTGTCCGCATGTCCATTGGCGAACCGCACGTAGTCGAACCCATAGTACGGTGTCTCCGGGCCATCACGGTCCGCCGTCTCACGCCACGAGGAGACCAGTTCCGTTTCATAGTCAGGCCCGGTCCGACGTCTTTTCGAAGCGTCTGCCAAGGTCTCCGGTGGTGGGGTTCCGACGCAATTGCGCTCAAATATGTCTCTGTCCTGCACTTCGCGACCAACGATGTTTTGCAAGTGCGATTTCCCGGCCAATCCCGTGTGGTAGCCGGCAGCCCGGAGGATGTCCACGAATGTGACGCATTCGCGGTCAAGCGGAATGCCGTTGTGGCGAGAACCGCTAGCGCTTGGCATGCGTCCGGTAATGATCGCGGCCCTGTTCGGCATGCAGATCGGGCAGGCGACGTAAAACCTGTCAAATGCCGTTCCTCTTGCAGCGAGGCTGTCGATGGCAGGGGTGCGCAGCAACTGGTTGCCGTAGCAGCCAAGATGATCGGCGCGCTGCTGATCAGTCGTGATGAACAGGAAGTTCGGTTGCTCGACCAAGAGTCCCCCCGCAACATTCTTCGCGCAAGCGTTTGTCAACGCTGTCTGCCCTATCATGCATTGCGCCCGAATTGCGACATGGCGACCACGCTTCCTCGCAATGTTTGGGAATTGTATGCGAAAGTGCCAAAGTCCTGTGATCGACCAGACAGATGTTGCTGTTTCGTTCCGGAGCGGTTATGCTGCGTGGGCGGGCGCCGGAAACGCCCTGTCCCCAAACGCTCACGCAGGAGCGACCGCATGGCACTGATTCACACGCACAGGCAGGTCGTCTACCGGCTGCTTCCGCAGACGCGGGCAAACTGGCATTGGCTGGAGACCACGCTCGAAGCCCAGCGGCAGCTCTACAACGCGGCACTTGAGGAACGGATCGACTTCCACCGCAAGACGGGGAAGTCGCGCACATACTTCGACCAGTGCAAGGCGCTCACCGCCTGCCGGGCGGAGTTGCCGGAAATGGCCGGATGCGGGATCGCCATCCAGCGCGGTACGCTCAAGCGGCTCGATGCATCGTTCAAGGGCTTCTTCAACCGCCTGCAGAAGGGGGCGAAGGCGGGCTTCCCGAAGTTCAAGGGCAAGGCGTTCTTCGACAGCATCACCATCGTCTCCGGAGTCAAGGTGCGCGACGGCACGCTCCACGTCCCCGGCTTCGGCGCGATGACGATTCGCCGCAAGGGCGGCAACCCGCATCCCGACGCCAGGCCCGTCTCCGCCGTGCTCAAGCGTGCCGGCGGCAAGTGGACCGCCGTCGTCTGCCTTGCGGTCGAGATCGAGGAGCCTGCCGACAACGGACACGTGCTCGGCCTCGACAGGAACTGCGGACAGGTCGCCGACAGCGACGGGGAACTGCACGCCATGCCGGACATGTCCAGGCTCGAAGGCAGGGCGAAGCGGCTGCAGCGCAAGCTGTCGCGCCAGCAGAGACGGTCGAAGCGACGCGAGCGGACGAAGCGGATGCTCGCGAAGACAAGGCGCAGGATCGCGAACCGCCGCCGCAACTGGCATCACCATGTCAGCAAGAGGCTCGCCGGCAAGGGCGGCACCGTCGCCGTCGAGACCCTGGACGTGAAGGCCATGACGAAATCCGCCAAGGGGACCGTCGAGGAGCCGGGGACGAACGTGCCGCAGAAGGCGGGCCTGAACCGCGTCATCCTGAACACCGGATGGACCGCGCTGAAGCGGATGCTGGACTGCAAGGTGGCGAACGTCATCACGGTTCCGGCGCGCAACACGTCAAGGACATGCCACGAGTGCGGGGCGGCGGAAGCCGCTGTTGGATTTCTGATTGATCCGTTGCGGATTTCCCGGATTGTTTCGTGCGGTTTCTGGTGTTTCTTCCCACGCTCTTCCGACATTGCCGGACATCTGAACCGGGTTCAGGTTCGAGCCGCGGGCATGGCTCGTTCTCCGGCGGCCTGGATGCTGCACGGTGACGATTTTCGCTTTTTCGGGAAGAGCTTGAAGGCGGCAGGCGCTTGAGCGCCGCCGCCGGTTTGGACCGGATTCTTTTCAGGTCGGCTCGGGCCTTGCTTCCGGCTTCCGGATCCTGTCGTTCCAGTCCTTTGCGCCGCCTTCGGGCCTGAGACGCCAGACCCTTATGTCGCGATGCGCGAGTGCGTCCGCAGCCCGGTCTCCGGCGCCGTCGGCGTCGAAGCCACAGTCGATTCGCGTGAGACCGAAGGCCTCCAGCCATTGCGGGACGGCGGTGCAGACACCCGCGGTGGAGACGACGAGATCGTTTCCGGGACCGGGCGGCGGCCGCGTCAGCACGGAGAGCGCGTCGACCGCGCTTTCGACGAGCAGGGCCGAGGCCGGCACCCCGTCCCTGGCCGCCAGCCAGAACGCGCCCCGTGCCTTGCGGGTACCCGTCGCCATGCCCTTGAAGCCGCGCCGGCCTTCCACGCGGCGGGTGCCGACGATCTCCGCTCCGGTTGTCCGGCCCGCGGCGTCGCGGGCGACGAAGACCGCGTTCCGGCGAGCGTCGGCGTAGACGATGCCGGAGGCGTGGCCGTCCTCGAGCGGCGCCGGATCGAGGCCGCGGGTCCGGACGAGGCTGTCGCGGACCTCCGGCCAGTTGCGCGCGACGCGCGGCGGGAGCCGCAGTTCCGCCGGGCGCTCACGGACCGGGGCGGCGGTTCCGTGTCCGGCATGGCCGAGGCCGGACAGGAACCGGAGGGCGTCGCGGAAGCCGCACTGGCGGGCATGGATGGCCAGGTCGATCGCCCCGCCGCCGCCGACGCCCCTGAGATGGTCGTAGAACCGCTCGCCGGTGACGCTGAGGACGGACCCGTCCCGCTTCCAGCGCGTGCGGTCCCGCGGATCCCGGCGGTAGCCGAGCGCGGCGGCGACCGCTTCGAGCGGCAAGGCCCTGAGCGCGTCGGCCAGCGCCCGCTGCTCCCGACGGCTCACGGGTGCATCTCCTCGACGGCGCTCTGTACATGCTCGATGCCGACCTGGCGGAGACCGGCGGCGGCGGCGGCGCAGAGCGCGTAGTGGGCGAGCCGGTTGACCCGGCGCGGCATGCCCCGCGCCGCCTGCGCCAGCGCCTCGACGGCGTTCGGGGCGAAGAGCGGGACGTCGGCGGCGCCCGCCAGCCTGAGCCGGTGCGCCAGGTAGGGCTCGACCTCGTCGCGCTCGAGGCCGCCGAGATGGAAGTGGACCACCAGGCGCTGCGCCAGCGATTCGCACACGCCCATGGCGAGCCGCTTGCGGATCTCGCCGAGCCCGACCAGCAGCAGGCAGAGCCGGTTGTCGGAATCCATCTCGTAGCTGGTCAGGAGCCGCAGCTCCTCGAGGATCTCGGGCCGCAGGTGCTGGGCCTCGTCGACCACCAGAACCGGCGTCTCCCGGGCCTCCCGGGCCAGGCGGGAGACCTCGGCCTGGATGGCGCTGTAGGCGGCGGCGCGGGAGCGCTGGACCTCCAGCCCGAAGGCCCAGGCGATCATGTTGTAGATGTCGAGGACGCTTCCGGTCGTCAGCGCGACGTAGCCGACGCGGTAGAGCCCGGAATGCAGCGTCGAGACCACGTGCCGGCAGGCGGTGGTCTTGCCGCATCCGACCTCCCCGGTGAGCAGGCCGATGCCGCGGAGCTTGAGGAGGTGGCGGATCCGGGCGCCGGCCTCGGCGTGGGCGCGGAACTCGAACAGCTCGTCGGCCTCGATCCGGTCGGCGAACGGCTCCCGGGTGAACGCGAAGTGCTTCCGGATCATCGCCCGTCCTCCCCGTTCCTGCCGAGGTCGCGGAACGCGATGGACGACGCCGGCGGCCGGTCCCTGTGACCGCCGCGCCTGGCGGCGGCGTTGGCGTGCACGTCCAGGGGCGTCGCCAGCCCGGCGTCCCGGCCGTCATGGACGACCTTGAGGGGCCGTCCCGGCCTGGCCGGATCGAAGCGCAGGATCACGGTCTCGCCGACGAGGGCGGGGTCGGCCTCGTAGAGGCGGCTCTTGAGGCTGACGGTGCGGTCCTTCGCGACCCGGCGCTTCGCCTCGAACAGGAAAAGGTCGTCGAGATCGAGCCCGGGGCCGGGATGGCGGACGTCGTCGGCGGTGGCGGCCCACCGGTCGAGCGGCGTCATCCCTCCGAGTCCGCGATGTGGGCGCATGTGGTACTCGCCCTCGATCCAGGCGTGGAGCCGGCGGTTCAGGGCCTCGAGGTCGCGGGTGTCCCCGTCATCGAGCCTCGCCAGGACGCTGCGCCTGACGGTCCTGAACCATCTCTCGATCTTTCCCTTCCCGGCGGCGTGGTACGGCCTTGCATGGATCAGGACGACGCCGAGCTTCGCGCAGGCGAGCGCCAGGTGCCGGGAGCGGAAGCTCGCACCGTTATCGACGTAAAGCCTTGCCGGAAAGCCCCTTTTCAGGACGGCCGTCTTGAACACGGGCAGGAAGGCGGCGGTGGTCTCCGCGAACGCGAAGGCCGCATGCGGGATTGCCCGCGTACAGTCGTCGATGAACGCCAGGAGGTACGTCTTGCGCCGCCGTCCGCGCCCGTCGCCGCACTTCGGGCCGTGCATGACGTCCGACATCCAGAGGTCGCCGGCGTTCGGGTGCTCGAAGCGCCGCCGGTCCTGCGGCGGCGACCCGTCGCCGCCCGCCATGAGGCCCTCCCGGGACAGGAGGCGGTGAACGGTCGAGGGCGGCAGGCGCACGTCCTCGGGGACGTCGCCGTCCTCCCGGACCCTGGCGATGGCGTCGCGGACGCTGAGCGCGGGGTCCTCCCGCTTCACCGCGATCAGCGCCTCGGCGGCGTCGGCCGTCAGGCGCCGCGACTTCCCGCCGTCGCGCCGCCGCTTCGGGAAGAGCGCGTCGAAGCCGCCGGACCGGTAGAGGCGCATCCAGTCGCGCATGGTCTGCTCGCCGACGCGGGTGCGGCGCGAGCCCGGAATCACGTGATCCCGCGCCGCCCGCTCGCGCAGGCCGGCCGCGATCCCTTCGCTGCCGGCAGGCAGGACCAGCAGGTCCGCGATCAATCCGTACCTGAAGAGCGCGACGTCCCGCCGGCTGTCGTCATTCGTGGTCATGTCGGTTCTCCTTGCTGCTGTCCCGCCAGTCTGGGGGACCCGGGGCGCAAGGATCAGGGGGCACGGAGTGTTGGCGGATCCCGTCCGGTACCGGGGCCGGTTCCGGGCGGACGGAATCCGACCGGCGGCGGCAGGTGCCCGAGGTGGGCGGCGCAGAGGCCGCGCAGGTCCGTCAGCACGGATCCGGTGCCGAGCCGCGCCCGGAAGGCGGCGATCTCCGGCGCCACGCCCTGGAGCAGCTCCGGGAGCAGCCCGATGACGATCGCGAGCAGGCGGTGGACGCATTCGGCACGCCACAGGATCCAGCGCCGCTCGGCCCCGCGGTCGGAGATGTGATGGCCCGGGCGGGCCCGCCGCGCCGCCTCCTGCACGCCCGGCGCGGCCTCGAACGCGGCCACGGCCGCCTCGACCGCGTCAAGCGTCCCCGGCGTCCGCGCCGCCAGGCAGTCCGCAAGCATGCTGAACGTGGTGTTGGAGTCCCGGCAGTACCAGCGTGGCACCCGAGCGCCGGCGGGGGTCTTCCGCGCGTAGGTGCCGTGGCTGCCGAAGGAGCAGCCGCCGGCGGGATGGTTCGGGCAGACATCCAGTCTGGCGTCGCGCCAGGCTTCCGTGCTAACGTATTCCTCGGCGGAAAGCTTCGTTTCGTATCGGATTTGCAGTTGCCCGTCCACGGCCCGGCGAAGTGCAATTCGCGCGGGCCACCCCCTTCCTCGTTCGCCGGATCAACCTACCGTCCGGATGCTGCTTGGAAAGGGCCTGCAGGAAAGATCTCCCTGGAAAGGATCTCTGCCGGGAAAGGGGATCGGCAGAAGCCGGGTTCCGGCTTCCCACGTTGTCCCGGAAATCCGGCAATCCGTGCACGAAACAATGCGGGAAGAAACCTGCCAGCTGGATCGGATTAAATCAGGAAACTACACCGCCAGCCGCAGAACTCGGGACGACTTCATCTGCGTTGCCTGCGGGCACGCGGCACATGCCGACATCAACGCGGCAAGGAACATCCGGTGCGTGGCGCGTGGCCGCGCCCCGGAACACGAGGCGTCCGGGATTGGCGCGTCTGCACGGCGAGAGGCGTTCGGGCTGCCGACCTCACCGACCCGTGAAATCAGTGCGAGGGCGGCCTGATGGCACTATCGTATATAATTCCCCAATGTTTCAAGGCAGGCGGCTTGGGCCGCTCGTGCCTAGGTCAATCCAAGGCAATCGCATTCACTCCAGTTTTGGGTCAGGAGTCTGGCGGAACTGACCCGCTTCAAGGCGTAGCGAAGATCGCATCCAGAAGGCGGTGCAGCGCACTCTCGATCGCCAAGTGCGCAATTGACACCGATGACACGTGACACCACTGCGAAAGCCGCCCGTTCGCATCGTCGCACATGTCTCTCAAAGGTTTTGCTTGAGTTTTTCAAATTTTGCCCCAGACTCCGACCAGCATTGGACGTCAAGCCGTCTGCCTCACCTCGGCATTCGGCTTGGTTTTTTTCGGTGCTCCAAGACTGGCCCGGACTATCCGGGCGAGAATACCAAAGGAAAACTACCATGCCTACTGGCACCGTGAAGTGGTTCAATACCCACAAAGGTTACGGGTTCATTGCGCCTGACGAAGGTGGAAAGGACGTGTTCGTTCACGTCTCTGCCGTGCAAAAGGCCGGATTGACCGGATTGAGCGACAATCAGAAGGTCGAGTACGAGTTGGCCGAGGGCCGGGACGGCCGCCAAATGGCGGACGACCTGAAGGCCATCTGACGAGTCAATACTGACACTGCAAGTGTTCACGAATCCGCCGGAGGCTTGCTCGTCGGCGGATTCGTGCTTGTTCTGGATGGTTGACTGCGCTTTGCACACATGAAGGGACGGTGCCGAGCGCGAAGCGACATTGAAAGTGGCATGTTCCAGACAAGCGAGTCGGAGCAGCGGTCAACCGAATGCCATCAGCGAATCAGGCTTTCGAATTCCCTCCACTCCCCCTTAGACATGCCGGACGCCTCTTGCGTCACGTCCTCGCCCGCAAGCATCCTGCGGATGCAGTCGAGAGCCGATGCCGAAAGGGTCGCGCCTCCAAGTCGATAGTCCTTGAACGCCCTGTAGGCGAAAGGGACCCAGTCGGCGACCAGCGTGCAGATCTCCTCGGCGTAAACGCGAATTTCGTATTGCGCGTGTGCATCCGCCCTCAACCGCAGAAAATGGAAAAGGTTGTGCAAGTCCGTCTTCCAGTACCACTGCGTGAAGACGTTTGCGGGCAGGTTCATGCGCGCAAGCTCCCTGGCCAGCCCCATCTGCCCATCCTGGGAGATCATTTGCTCATAGTGGTCGTAGCAGAGCATGGAATCGGTCTTCAGGAATTCCAGGACGCGGGCAGCTTCTTCCCCCTTCAGCGCCTCGCCACGACCCTGGCTGTTGACTGTCGATTGCGCGGCAAGGTCGTCCGGGCTCGGGATGTAGAACTCGCGATCCAGAATCGAATAGCGCGCCGAATACTCGTTCACGTTGGCGGTACGGTGACGTATCCACTGCCGCGCAACGAAGACGGGCAGCTTCACGTGCAGCTTGATCTCGCACATCTCGAAGGGGGTCGAATGCGAATGACGCATCAGGTAGCGGATCAGGCCTTCGTCATTGGAAACCGATTTCGTTCCCTTCCCGTAGCTCACGCGAGCCGCCTGCGTGATCGCGGCATCGTCGCCCATGTAGTCGACGACCCGGACAAACCCGTGATCCAAGACCGGATAGATCTTGTAGAGATGATCCTCCATCCCCGACGCCGTCGCGCGCAACGTTGACTGCCTCGCCGCCCGCATCTCGGCAATTTCCGATTCAGCGTTCTGGATCGCGTCCTCTGCCATGCGCCCGTTCTACTCATTCAACTCATCGGACAGCCGCAGCATAGTGTGGTCTCGCCCCATCACAACACATGAAGGGATCTCAAGTGCAGATTCTCGGCTTCCTGCGAGCGACCGCACCGCAAGCGCGCAGGAACGGTTCATGACCCGTCGGCGACACGCAAAGTCGCGCAACTAAGGATCAGTGTTGAGCGCGCCCGGCAATGCGATAGGTTGCCCGGGATCAAAGGGAGTGACTCACATGGGAATCGAATACCTGCATACGATGGTGCGCGTGAAGGATCTTGAGAAGTCCAAGGCCTTCTACGAGCTTCTGGGCCTCAAGGAGACACGGAGGATCGAGAACGAGAACGGACGGTTCACATTGGTGTTCCTGTCGCCTCCAGGGCAGGAAAACGCGGATGTCGAACTCACGTACAACTGGGATGGCGATGACGGGCTCCCATCGGACAGCAGGCATTTCGGACATCTCGCCTACCGGGTCGATGACATCTATGAGACTTGCCAGCACCTGATCGACAAAGGCGTCACGATCAACCGCCCTCCGCGTGACGGTCACATGGCCTTTGTCCGCTCGCCCGACAATGTCTCGGTCGAGTTGCTTCAACGAGGCGAGCACCTGCCACCCGCCGAGCCGTGGGCGAGCATGGAGAATGTCGGGCATTGGTGATCGGACTCTGGCTTTGTGCCGCAACGGCACTCTTCACGAAAGTCCATGACGTCAATGAGCGTCTCGGACCCACTGCCCGGAACGGGTGTGGACGCGCCCTGTCGCTCCGTCGCGGGACCGGATTCGTTGCTTGTGGATTTGGCTTCATTCGTCCGCAATTCGCGCAGGACTTGATCTCGTCCGATTGATTGGGGGCGGAGAACGCTTCCCGAAAGGCGAAACTTGCTACCGAGGCTGCCGAGAAGCCGTCCCGTGAGCCTTGATGCGTGAAACCAGGCGAACGAAGCGGTCCGGAGGCTCGACCTCCCCGCCGACCCACGCGTACAGGTCCTGATCGTTCTCGCGAAGCAGGTCTTCGTAGAGATCGAGTTCTGATGCGCCGAGCACCTTGCCGGCTTCATCCCAGAACCGACCCAGGATCAGGTCCATTTCCCTGGTGCCTCGCCGCCAGGACCGAATGCGCAAACGACGAAGCCGAACGTCACGATCCTCGGTCATGTACCGCGCCGGCAGCTTGACCCAGGCGCTTCTCAAGAACACCGAGCCGCGCGACCGAACGCTGCATCTCGGTTCTGAGCACTCGCATTTCGTGCAAGAGCTCACTCATTCGTACCGACCCTGGCTCGGACTCCGAGCCGACGCCCTGGCCCTCACCTGTCAGCAGCCAGGAAATCGAGACGTCCAACACGCCCGCCAGCATCTGCAGCCTGTTCGCGCGCGGCTCACGTATGTCGTTCTCCCAACCGTCCAAGGTTTTCAAGGAGACGCCGAGACGACGGGCGAGCGCCTTTTGCGTCATGGCCTGGGCGCTCCTTGCCGCAGCAAGCCTGTCGCCGAACGTCGCGGCATCCTCCGCAAACCAGTTTTTGCCGCCGTTGTCTTCCATGGTGCCCTCAATCCGCTTGTGAACGGCAAGACCACCTTCTATCACGATTGCGCCCCAGTTCCATCCGGTGACGACCATGCGGCATTTCTCTGCGACACTTGACCGTGTCAAACCGTCGCCGACGGTTGCACTGACAGGACTCGTTGCCACATTGAAGGCGCAAGGCCGCGACATCATCAGCCTTGGAGCCGGGGAGCCGGACTTTCCGACGCCACAGCACATCTGTGAAGCCGGAAAGAACGCCATCGACTCTGGTCGCACACGCTATACTGCGGTGGACGGGGTCGCCGAACTGAAAGAGGCGATTGCCGCCAAGTTCGCGCGGGACAATGATCTCGCTTATGGACCCGAGCAGATCATCGTGAGCACGGGCGGCAAGCAGGTCCTGTACAATGCGTTGATGGCAACATTGAACCCCGGTGACGAGGTGATCGTTCCCGCTCCCTATTGGGTCAGCTATCCCGACATGGTCCGACTCGCCGGCGGGACGCCGTCAATCGTCGAGACCAGGATCGAAGACGGGTTCAGGATCTCGCCCGCTCAGCTCGATGCGGCCATCACTGCCCGGACGAAATGGTTGATCTTCAACGCGCCTTCCAACCCGACCGGGGCCGGCTACTCGCCCGATCAGCTGAAAGCCCTGACGGACGTGCTGGAACGGCACCCGAATGTCTGGATCCTGAGTGACGACATTTACGAACATATCGCCTTTCCGGGATACACGTTCTCGACTCCGTCCCAGGCAGCTCCGGCCCTCTTCGAACGCACGCTGACGGTGAATGGCGTCTCGAAGGCCTACGCGATGACTGGCTGGAGGATCGGGTATGCCGGCGGGCCGATCGAACTGGTCTCTGCAATGCGGACCATCCAGTCGCAGTCAACCACGAACCCATCCTCGATCAGCCAGTGGGCTGCGGTCCAGGCACTGAACGGACCGCAAGACTTTCTGGAAGAAGCAGTCAAGACCTTCCACAGGCGCCGAAACCTTGTTGTAGCCGCATTGACTGCAACGGACGGCGTGTCCTGTTCGGTGCCCGACGGCGCATTCTACGTCTATCCTTCCATTGCCGGGTGCATCGGCAAGACTTCGGCAGGCGGCACAGCGATCAAGACGGATGAGGATTTCTGTTCCGCGCTTCTTGACGAAACCGGCGTGGCGACAGTCTTTGGCGCCGCGTTCGGTACCTCGCCCAATTTCCGGATAAGCTACGCCGCCTCGGACGAGCAATTGACCGAGGCGATGGCTCGCATCCAGGACTTCTGCGCCAAGCTGGCATGAGCGCGTTGTTGTTGACGTTCGCCTGCAACGTGGGGCGTTTGACAAGATTGAAAGACATCCCAAGGGCGGTCAATCGACCCGCACATGGCGAATTCGCCAACCTCAGAGGTCCTGACCCCGCAACTTTCCCGGCTCATTTTTCATGACGCATCTTCGCCGGATTCGGCCCCGTTTTCGGGAAGCTCGTAGACCATGCGCAGTCCGGTCCCTGGGAAGACCGTGCCGGTCCGGTTAAGCTCGTCGAGCAGCCCTGCGATCGCGGCGTCGCCCGCGTTGCTGGCGGTGCCGAGGATGCGCACCCGCAGCACGCCGCTCTCCGGTTCGGGAACGATGTCGGCCTCCGACCGGAACAGTTCCGCGAGGGGACGGCGCGGGCGCCGCTTGCTGCCCTGGGCCGCCGCGACGGCGGGCATCATCCTGGTCTCGGCCCGGTAGGCAATCATGCGGATCACGTCGAGGAGCAGCCTCTCGCCGGAGGGCAGCGCGTCGAGCATCTCGTCCTCGCCGAGTTCCGCGGCCCTGACATGCGTGGGCACCTCCCTACGCTGCAGCTTGAGCGCCTCGCGCTCGGCGTCGAGCGTCCCGATCTCGGCCGCGACCCTTTCGGCGGACCTGGCGGCCGCGTCGGAGGGCGCGCCCCGGAGCAGGTCGGCGACGCGGTTGCGCAGCGTGCCGAGCCTGCTCCGCATCCGGTTGATCCGGCGGTCCAGCTCGCGCCGGGCCGGGTTGACGACGCGCGCGTCGGGATCCAGCTCGGCAAGGCCATGGACCGGAAGCCCGTCGAGATTGAACTCGTCGCGCATGTACTTGAAGAAGCTCTCCTGCGCCCATCGCGAGAACAGCGCGCCCGCGGCCCGCTCCATCGACACGCCGAAGTCCGTGGTCACGAGCGGGACCTGCTGGCCCGTGTCCAGCAGGCGGCGGATCTGGCGCACGTCCGGCCCGTCCTTCAGCAGGATCCGCCTCTCGGCAAGGCGCACCTCGGCGGAACCGGTTCCGCCGGGGCCGTGGATCAGCGTCTCGACGGCGCGGAACTCCGCCTCCGGCCAGTCCTCGCCCCTGAAGCCCTTGTGCCAGGTGATCACCGCGATGCCGCGGCGGGCGAGGCGCCCGAACAGGGCCGGGCTCCATCCCTCCCGGTCGAAGACCAGCGTCAGCGCGGGCGTGGCGTCCTCCGATGCCGTGAGGTCCGGCGCGTCCGGTCCCGGCAGGCCGATCCGTTCCAGCGCCGGAAGCACGTCCTGCTCCAGCGCACTGGCCATGCCGGGGTCGAGATCCTTGTGCAGGCACAGGAGCGGCCTGCCGCCGAGCGCGTTGACCCAGTAGCTCGTCGAGGCGGGAAGGCAGAGCTTCTGGCGCGACACGAAATGCTTCCGGAGCCGTCCCTTCCGGCCGGCGTAGACCTTCACGTGCCCGTCCACCGCCAGCGTGGCGACCGTGTCGCCGCCGTCCGCCATCCAGTCCCGCGCGAGCGCGTCCTGCCAGCCCTTCACCCGCCTCTCGTCCGCCGCGAGCGCCCGGACCTTGCGCCGAAGCGTCTTGGCCTCCGGGCAGCGGTCCAGGCCGAGGACCGCGCCCCACTCCCCCGGCGCCTCGTGGCGCAGCGCCTCGGGGTTGCGGACCCTCGCCATGAACAGGAACGCGAGCAGGAGAAGCGTGCTCGTCAGCCCGTAGCATCCCTTCGGCAGCGACAGGAACCTGTCCGCGTGCTGCAGGAGGCCCTCCTCCAGCAGCGCCGGCAGCGCGGCAAGGACGCCGCCGCAGGCGACCGCCGACAGCGGCTCGTCGAAGCGCGGCCGCGCCTCCGCCATCGCCCCCGCCGAGGCCGCGACGCGGCCCGCGCTGTCGCGCGCGGCCCGGCCCATCGGCGCGGCGCGGTCGCGTCGGTCCCGCGCGCTGCGGCCGAGCGGGGCTTCGCGGGCGTCGGTCCCCGCATCGGATTCCGTCTCCGCGGCCTCCGGTTCGGGCTGCGGCCTGGCCCCGCCGGGCATGCCGTCGCCGATGAAGCCCCTCCGGCGGTTGTGGTTGAGCGTCGCGACGGAGACCCCGAGCTTCCTGGCGACGGCCGCGCCGCTCATGCCCTCGGCCAGGAGACGGTTCGCCGCGTCCGCCGTCGCGCCGGTGATCGCGATGGTGCCGCGGCCCCGGCGCGGCTCGTGGAACGCCGCCTCGCCCCTGTCCCGGAGCTTGTCCAGCGCCCGGTGCACGGTCGTGCGGCTGATGCCGAACGCCGCCTGCAGGTCCCTGTGGGGGATGCCGTGCCTGGCGAACCTTGCGACCCGCAGCAGCATCGCCAGGCGGTCGTCCTCGCCGTGGCAGTCGAAGGGCTCGAGGTTGGAGAAGTAGACGGTCTGGCCGTCATCGGACGCGAAGGAGAAGCATGAGGCGCCGATCCGGACGGCTTCCGGGGGGCTGACGGGGAGCGTGTTCATGAGGCTGTGGCCCTGAAATGATGTTTCATATTATATTATCAGATCTTGATCATGCCTGTCAAGCCGGAAACCTGAAGAATCTCCTTGTTTTGCAGGAAAAACCGGCCTTCCGGGCGCCCGAAGTCACGTCACGGGGTCAGGACCTCTGAACCTAGGCCGCGGTGACGTTCCGCGCAAAATGTGACGACAGGCCCTATTTCCAAGACGTCACGTCGCCCTTCACGCCGCTCCACGCCCGCGCGACCAGTTCCCTGCCAAGAACGCGTTCAGGATTTGTCGGCGGCGGCATTCTCACGCCGACAAGCGGCTTGAACCCGAAGCGTCCATAGTAAGGCGCATCTCCAACGAGCATCACACGCTCCCAGTCCGTGGCATTTGCGAGCGCCCCTTCGATCAGAAGCCCGCCAACACCTTCGCCCTGCCTCGTTGGATGCACGGCGACAGGCCCAAGGAGCAAGGCCGGCGCTCCGCCCGCTCTCACCGGCCAGAACCGGATCGCGCCTGAGAGCATGCCGTCCTCGTCCCGCGCGGTGAAGCACAGGTCGCGGACGGGATCCGTGCCGTCGCGCAAACGATATGAAGAAAGGGCCTCGCGCCCCGGCGCAAAGCTGAGATCGAAGAGGGCCTCGACCTCCCACCAATCCTCTTCCTTCTCCACGTTAAGGTGCACCGCCCGACCCCGGCAATTCTCTGTGGAGCGCCCGTAGCACATGCGTTAGGCCATGCACAAATTCAGAGGACGACACATGTTCTACAGACCCGAGGAAGGCCACGGACTTCCCCGCAACCCCTTCAAGGCAATCGTGGCGCCGAGACCGGTAGGCTGGATTTCGTCGAGGGATGTGGACGGAACGGACAACATTGCCCCCTACTCGTTCTTCAACGCCGTGGCCGACGAACCTCCCCAAGTCATGTTTGCCTCAACTGGCGCAAAGTCCGATCAGGAAGGCTCAAAGGACAGTGTCTCCAACATCCGCCGGGCAGGCGTCTTCTGTGTCAACATCGTGGAATACGCAATGCGGACCCAGATGAACGCAACATCGGGTGCCTACGGCAAGGACGTGGACGAGTTCGAGCACGCCGGGCTGGCCAGTGCGCCTTGCGAGACAATTCCATGCTCGCGGGTCGATGGGGCTCCGGCTGCGCTTGAATGCCAGCTCAGTGACGTCGTCCGGCTCAGGGGCGAGGCGAACTGCTTGGTGCTCGGCGAGGTGATTGGCATCCACCTGCGCGACGACTGCATGTCGGACGGACGCTTCGATGTCCTGAAATTCCAGCCCCTGGCCAGATTGGGATATCGGGACTATTCGCGGATTACGGAATTGTTCGAAATGGCCCGGCCATCCGATTGAATGGATGCGTCGTCAGAAAGGCCAGTTTGCCAGAGCGACGCCGCGCATCGCCAGCTTCAGTTGGTTTTCTGCCTTGGTATGAACGGCAAGGGCAGTGCCGGCACTCCGTCCTCGATCAGTTTCCGGGCCTCGTCTGACCGCGCTTCTCCGTGAATCGACCGTTGCGGCAACGTGCCCTCATGCATCGCACGCGCCTCCGTCACGAATCGGTCTCCGACATAGTCCGAGTTTTCCTCCACATGCGCCTTCAACTTGCGTATCGCGTCGGCAATTTCGGGGTCGGGTCCCGCCACCATGGGCCTTGGCGTCTCGTCCCGTGCCGCTTCCCTTGCTGCCTTCTTGCGCGAGGCGCGCACCGGCGGCGCCATCAGGTCCTTCGAAACTTCTGCGCAGTCGCACTCCGGGCACGTCACAAGCCCACGTGACACAAGATCGGTGAACCTTTCGCTCGAGGCGAACCAGCTTTCGAAGCCGTGACCGTTGGCACATTTGAGCGCGAACCGGATCATGGAATCTCCTTACCGCGACAGTCTTGCTACGCCTGTCGGGCACGATTGGCAATGCAAGAACCCGATCACACGCTCGCTGGATCGAATCGCCTTATGATCGCCGCCAGTTCGGGTTCGCTCACAAGCGTTGACGCCTTGGCCAGCGAGAACCACTTCCGCTTCCGCTGGGAAGCTTCGGGGAAATCCCGACGCAGCTTCTTGACGCGCATCGGGAAGATGGCGACCACGCAGGGCGTGACCTGCCTTGCGGTGACGGTCTTGTCGTAGCTGAAGATTCCGAGGCATGTCGCCTTTGCCTTGCCCTCAACGCCAGCCTCTTCCCAGGCTTCCGTCATGGCGGCCTTTACCGGTGTGGCGCGATCTTGCGGCCAGCCCTTCGGAATGATCCATCGCTTTCGGCGCCGTGAAGTCACAAGAAGCACCTGAATTTCGTCGCCGCGCCGCCGCCAGCACAATGCACCAAACTGGGTTCGCACCCCTCGTTTGCCACCGTTGGAAAGCCTGAGCGGGCGCTGCCTTTCGCCCTGGACGCTCATTTTCATTGCCATTTCAGCTCGATTTGCCCTCAAGGGCGGACATTAGCACCAAGTTCGCGTCTTGAGAAGGAGACTGTTCCGGGCAAGTTCAGCCCGGAATTCCCGCACAAACCGGGCAATCCGGACGCCTTGACAGCTTGATGTTGCGTGTGTCCCCATAGAGCGCGTCGTATATGAGCAAGCCGCCCCTCAGCGTCTCGCCCGCCCCGGAAATCACCTTGACCGCCTCCACCGCCATCATCGTGCCCAATACACCGGGCAACGGACCAAGAACGCCAGCTTCCGCGCAGCTCGGTGCCAGTCCCGGTGCCGCAGGTTCAGGAAAAACGCATGCATAACAAGGCCCTCCGCGCGCGGGATCAAAGACGCTGACCTGACCCTCCCATTGCGAGATTGCGCCCGAAATCAACGGAATCCTTCCCTTCACGGCAAATTCGTTGACCAGGTAGCGGGTATCCACGTCATCCGTGCCGTCAAGGACGAGGTCATAGTCCGCGAAGAGATCGGACGCGATCTCGCGGGTCAGGCGCCGGTTGTAGGGGCGGATGCTGACGAAGGGATTCTGGTCGGCCATCGACTTTTGCGCAGAAAACACTTTGGGCATTCCGATTCGCGCATCCGTATGGATGACCTGCCGCTGGAGATTCGAGTTCTCGACCACGTCGCCGTCGATGACGCCGATGGTGCCGACGCCGGCAGCCGCCAGGTATTGCAGGACCGGCGCGCCCAGGCCGCCAGCGCCGACCACGAGAACACGGGCGCCATTCAATCGCTTCTGTCCGGTTCCGCCGATTTCTCGAAGTGCAATGTGACGCGCGTTTCGCTCGACCTCGGCGGTCGACGCGCTGGCGCACGTCCTGACAAGATCCTCGGGGCGCACACGCGCCTTCAGGTGGCGCAAGACGCGCCAGTATCCCCAGACCGCCGCGGCCAGCGCCCCTACGACAAGCCACGCGCCCGCCGACCCGCCGGCGGCCTCGCGCAGTGAATTGCCCGCCGGGAGCACAAGCTGCATCGAAAGCACCGCCAGGTACAGAACCGCAATCAGGACGAGACGCACGCGCACGGGAACCCGAAAGAGCCGGCCCGCAAACCACAGCGCCACTGCCAGGGCAAGGACCAGCACCATCAGTCGCGCCCCGTCGACCCGAAGCCGCCTGCGCCACGCTCGGTGTCCGGCAACGACTCGACGACTTCGAATTTGGCCCGTGTCACGGGCGCCAAGACGGCTTGTGCAATGCGCTGGCCATGCTCGACGACCACCGGGTTGGTGCCGAGGTTGATCAAGATCACGCCAAGGGGACCCCTGTAGTCGCAGTCAATCGTGCCGGGCGCGTTCGCCAAGCTCAGCCCTTCCTTCAGCGCAAGGCCCGAACGCGGGCGGATCTGCATCTCGAATCCATCAGGTATCCCGACATGCAGCCCGGTCGGAACCAGCCGGCGCTCTCCCGGCGCAAGCTTGATGCAAGGACGATCCGCCTTCGGCAGGTTTGCGCGAAGATCCGCGCCGGCCGCGCCAGGAGATTCATAGGCCGGGAGCGGCAGGCTCCGGTCCGCGCCTTCGGCCCAGGACATGGCGATCTCGGGCTTCATGAAAGCGCGTCGGCGATCCGCTGCGCGAGTCTGCGGGCCACATGCTCCTTTGAGGCCCGTGGCCAGGCTTCCTCGCCCGCCCGGTCAATGACGGTCACCGCGTTTTCGTCACCACCCATGATGCCCGTCGCCGGCGAAACGTCATTGGCAACGATCCAGTCGCACTTCTTGCGCTTGAGCTTTGCCCTGGCGTTTCCGATCACGTCATCCGTCTCCGCTGCAAAGCCCACGACCAGTCCCGGCCGGTCCTTGCTCATGCACGATACCGTCGCGAGGATGTCCGGGTTTTCGGCAAGGCTGAGATTCATGCCCGCGCTGGATCCCCGCTTCTTGATCTTGGTCCCGGATTCCGCCTCAACGTGCCAGTCCGCCACCGCCGCCGCGAACACGGCCGCGTCTGCGGGGAGCGCAGCCCTGACGGCGGCAAGCATCTGGCGGGCCGTCTCGACCCGAACAATTGCGACGCCCTGCGGCGGCGGCACGGCGGCCGGGCCGGTCACGAACGTGACCTTTGCCCCAAGCCCCGCAAGCGCGGCGGCAATCGCCGAACCCTGGGCGCCGGACGAACGGTTGGCAATGTACCTGACGGGATCGATGGGTTCATGCGTTGGACCTGACGTGACCACCACATGCCTGCCGGAGAGCGCCCCGGTACCGAGCTGCGCGACGATGGCGTCAACAATCTCGTCGGGTTCCGCCATGCGCCCGGGGCCGTATTCTCCGCATGCCATCTCCCCCTCGGACGGCCCGACGCGAGCGATGCCGTCCCTTTCAAGTGACGCCATGTTTCGTTGGTTTGCCGGGTGAAGCCACATGCGCATGTTCATGGCCGGAGCGATCAGGACCGGCGTGTCTGTCGCCATCAACAGCGTTGACGCCAGATCGTCCGCATGGCCGCCGGCCATCTTGGCGGCAAGGTCGGCCGTCGCGGGAGCAACAACCAGCAAGTCTGCGCTGCGCGACAGTTCTATATGGCCCATCTCGGCCTCGTCGGTCAGGTCGAAGAGATCGGCATAGGCCTTCTCCCCAGCAAGCGCCGAAGCCGAGAGCGGCGTGATAAACTCCATTGCGGCGCGCGTCAGCACTGGCGTCACCGCACCTCCGGCCTTGCGGACCTGGCGGATCAGGTCAAGCGACTTGTAAGCGGCGATTCCGCCGCCCACGATCAGGAGAACGCGTTTCCCGTCCAGCATGCCTTGCCGCTCCTTGGGTTGCCACAAGTGTTAAGTTCCAGAAATGCAATGAGCAAGGCATTGCGCATCCGGCGCGGGCTGTCTGGGTCCACGCGCGTTTGCCAGAGGAAATGCGGAATCGTGCAAGGACCGCGACGTCCGCCACGATCAACCGCCTTTCGGCAGCGATGGCCGCCGCCCGACTGAATCGTTGGGACAGCCTGGAAGGATCCAAACGGTCGTGCGCCGGATCCGACGAAATGCTTCAAGCCGCAACTCCGGCGAAGTCTCAATCGAGCCAGGGTCGCCCGCGCGTCCCGGACGAACGGTTCCTAGCCGGCGAGGCGCGCGTCGATGGCATCCCAGATGGCGCCAGCAACGTTCATGCCGTTGAACCGCTCAAGTTCCTGAATGCCGGTGGGAGAGGTGACGTTGATCTCGGTCAGGTATTCGCCAATGACATCGATTCCCACGAATACCTGCCCCTTCTCCCGAAGCAGCGGCCCGATGGCATCACATATCTCGCGGTCACGCGCAGTCAGGGCGGACCTTTCGGCCCGGCCTCCCACATGGAGATTCGAGCGTGTCTCGCCTTCGGGCGGGATGCGGTTGATTGCACCGACAGGTTCCCCTTCGACCAGGATGATGCGCTTGTCGCCGCCCGTCACTTCCGGAAGGAATTTCTGGACAATCAACGGCTCGCGAGTAGCCGCAGTGAACATTTCGTGCAGCGAGGCAAGGTTTCGGTCATCACGCGTGAGGTGGAATATTCCCGCGCCGCCGTTGCCATAGAGGGGCTTGAGTATGATGTCTCCATGTCGTGCCGCAAATTCGCGAATCGCGTCAAGGCGACGCACGATCATCGTCGGCGGCGTCAGATCCGGAAACCGAAGCACAAGCAGCTTTTCCGGAAAGTTCCTGACCCAGAACGGGTCGTTGACCACGAGCGTGTCCGGTACCAGTTCGAGCAGGTGGGTGGTCGTGATGTAGCTAGTGTCGAAAGGCGGATCCTGGCGAAGCCAGATCACGTCGAACGAGTTCAGCGGCGCGACCGCCTCCTCTCCAAGCAGGAAATGGTCGCCCTTCACACGACGCACTTCCAGAGGCCAGCCGCGCGCCGCGACTTGCCCTTCCTCCCAGGACAGACTGTCCGGATGATAGTGGAACAGCTCCGCGCCCCGGGACTGGGCCTCTTCCGCCAGCCGGAACGTCGAGTCGGCCTCTATGTCTATCAGGCCGATGGGATCCATCTGTATCGCGACTCTCATGCGCACCTCGCGCAAGCTTTCTGGCCCAAGGCGACGCGAGCATCAATGGCGGTGGTGCAAATGTCGGCCACACCAGGCCCATCGGACGAAATGCGATCCAAACTGTCCGATGCGGCGTGCGAGCCCGAAGTGCTGGATGCCGCGCCTTGCCAGAAAGTCATCGCTTGGGATCCAACCCATATTTCGACAGGAACATGTCCACACAATCACCCAGAACGAAGCTCTGATCCTGCATGCCCGCTTCGCCGACAATGAACTTGGGCCAGAAGAAGAACGCCTTCGCCCCAGCCGTCAGCAATTCCGTGGCGTAGTCCGCGTCCACCTCCTTGAGCTGTCCGCTTTCGACTGCACCGCCCACGATGGCACGTACGGGGTTGTTGCTCATCTCTGCGCGCGCAAACACCCGGCGGGCGAGGTCAATGTCGCGCAGATACTCCGTCATTGCCATGCGGTTAAGGCCCATGTAACGCTCGTCTGTGATGGCTGAAATGTAGTCCTCCAGTGCATTGACGAGCTGATCCCGAACGGGCCGTGCAGCATCGTATGGTTCTGATGAAATCGCGCCCGTCTCGGAGACAACCATTTCAACGACTTCGTCAAAGAGCGCCTGCTTGTCAGGGAAATGGTTGTAGAGCGTGCGAGTCGAAACACCTGCCCTCTTGGCGATGCGGGCCGTTCTCGCACCCTCAAACCCGTGGAAACGGAACTCTTCCACAGCTGTCTCGACGATGTCTTTGTGTTTCTTTTCAGTGAGTTTCATGGATTTTTGCCTCAAAAGTAAAATTTCCCTTTTTACATTTACTTGCCCTCACCATAAGTAAACAGAGTAATTTACTTTTCAAGGCCAAACGACCGGCCGACCCGAAAGGAACCAAAAGATGCTCGACGCACACCACCAGCGCCCGCACCATGATTCCTCAGCCGCTTGACGTTCACACGCTCAAGACCGGGGAAAACAACGTCACCTTCGTCTCGAAGACCATGGGGGGCGACCTCAATCTCGCCGGGCTGCTCTTCCTGCCCGAAGGCTTCGACCCGTCACGCCAGTACCCGACCGTCGTGTTGAGCGGCGCATTCAATCAGGTCAAGGAGCAGGCCTGTGCCGTATACGGTCGCAAGTTCGCTCGGTTGGGCTATGTCGCGCTCAGCTTTGACCACCAGGGCTACGGCGACAGCGAAGGCAGCATCCGCCACTACGAATACACCCCGGCCCGGATCGAAGGCATTCAGGACGCCGTGAGCTTCCTGAGCATGCAGGGCTTCGTGGACCGGGAACGCCTTTTTGGCGCGGGGATTTGCGCTGGTGGGTCCCACATGGCCCTGACCGCGGTTGCCGACAAGCGTCTAAAGAAGATCGCGGCGGTTGGCGGCATGCTGGTCAACACCCTTGTGCAGTTCACCGCGAACGGCCGCAAGAAGGCACAGGCCATGCTGGAGAGCGCAAACGAAGCTCGTCAGCATTGGCATGAAACCGGCAAGGTCGTGCCGTTCGACGCCTTGGGTTTCGATGATGGCACTGCCGAAAGGTCCAACATCGCTGACCTGCGTGAAGGTCACGACTACTATATGACAGCGCGCGCCGGTGCGGTGACATTCCCCAACTACACCCACAAGACCCCGGAGTTCTTCGTCGAGGACAATGCGCACCACAGCGCCCGCTCCATCGCGAAATATCTGCGTACGCCAGCCATCACGGTCCACGGCTCGAAGGCCACAACACGCATCCTTTCGTGGCTGTTCCACTGGTCGAAGCGCGGACCCAAGAAGCGTGTGGTGATCAAGGGCGCAACCCACGTAGATCTCTACGACAAGGACCAGTACGTCGATCAGGTGATCGCCGCAGCCATCGACTACTTCAAGAAAGAGCCCTAGGCGCGAGACCTTGAACAAGCATCCGTGCCGAACACTGCCGAGAAAGGCCAGGCAGAGAGACTTGCACTCTCACAAGCTGAAGCCATGGAACCCGTACATCCCTTGACCATCGTTGCCGAAGTTCCGCGACTGATCGCGACGCGAGTTGCCCAACCCCTGCGGCTGGCTCTGCGCGAACCGCAGGAAAACCCCGAAACACAGCGCCAATTCCGGGTGCTCGTTGAACGTGCGCTGTCTCACGAAATCCGCGCCGGATACACGCACCGCTTCATCACGCTGATGTTCGTGACCGTTGGCGATCGCGTCTTTTGCCGCCGCTACACCTACAGCGAGCCGTCCTGGCGCAGCGCTTTCCGCGCTGACGCGACCGGCCAGGTCAAGCTGGACAAGACAGTCGTGAACATCGATGCACATGTGCCCGACGATCTGGATGACATCCTTCCCGATGTTGACCAGGCCTATGCTGACAAGCTCAAGCGGCTTGGAGCCAGCTTCATGCTTGCCGGTGCGGTCGAACCCCGGGCGCAAGCCAGCACCATCGAAATCACCGTCTCAAATTCATCGGCGCGCCCTTGATGAGTGCCGCATGAAGGGTGATCCAGGAAGCCAGACCTAAGCGACCGTTGCCGGTCCTTTCGTTCCTGGCGTGGTTCAGCGCACAAGCGACCCGATTGGGCCCGTTGTGCCGCACTGTCGAAAGCTCCCGACAAGTTCCAACCAGCATTCGCGAGAGCGCGGCCTCGTGACCCAAAGCCATCGCCGATTGGGCAATGGCTCGCCCTTGCACTACAGGTCGCCGTCCGCACGGCGTAGGGGATCATCGCAAGCAGCATTTCGCACGGTGTCAGGCACCGGACATGCATCCATGCATCGCATTGAGCACTGGTGCGTTGAAGGCCTTGGCTCTTGTACCAGATTGAGACTGCCTTGGTTCGCGGCGCGGGAGATACGGGAAAACGCACCGTTGCCAGACAAGTTCACATTCGTCACGTACTAAACAGGCAAGGATGGCTCACCGACGCTGGCGCAGGTGCGTCGATCACCTCACTTGCGAGCGAGGGTTTCCTGGTGGCGCATGATTCCGAGAACTCGCGGGATCTTCCGGAACAAGAACATGGCAAGAACGTGGCTTGGCACTGCATCGACAAAGGCAAAGCCACTGGAAACACGTCCGATTCTGCACATGAATGAAAATTTAATGAGCAATTGGTGGGCTTCCTGATCATCAAACGGTGACATTTCTAATGGACAATTCGTGACAGGACAGCAGGCCACTGGACAAGATGCCTGACGTGGCATGCCCACTCAAACACGCTCGGAAAGAAAACTACGGCCTATGGACACACAGTCGCATACCTGCCTAGACATCTCCTTGCGAAGCTTGAGGACGCAATCGCATCAGCCCGCGTGGTCAACCTCATAGGCCCAAGGCAAGCGGGCAAGACCACGCTCGTGCGAGACCTGCTCGGTCATGGCCATTTCGTGACACTCGATGACACTGCAGTTCTCGCCGCGATCGACGCAGGCCCAGTTGGTCAACTCACCAGTCTCACGGAAGATCTGGGCGGCACCCCGCTCATCATCGACGAGGCGCAACGATCGAGGAACCTGGCCTTGGCCATCAAGAGGACATTCGATGCCAACCGCCGGAAGGGCCAGTTCGTCCTAACCGGTGCCTCGAACGTCTTCACAAACTCGGATGTCGCGGACTCGCTTGCCGGAAGGATGCGGACACTCCAGCTCTGGCCACTGTCCGCCGCCGAAATCAAGACCGCTCCGGTCAACCGCCTGATGGACTGGGCGACGCAAAACGCCCCATCGCTCGCCCAGATCGCTGATCCTGAGCCGGCGGGCAGGCGCGGCTACATTGATCTCATCCTGTCAGGCGGCTTCCCGGAGACCCGAATCCTGCCGGCAAGGGTGCGGCAGCGCCAGTACCGAGACTACGTCGATGCAGTCGTTGACCGGGACGTGGCAGACATCATGCCCGTTCGAAAGCCGGACGCCTTGCGCATCCTCATCGACCAGATGGCCGCCCGGACGGCACAGGAGACCACCATGTCCGAGCTTGCAAGGCTGATCAGGCTGCAACGTGTCACGGTCGAGCAGCACCTTGACGACCTGACCCGCCTGTCAATGGTGACCAAGCTTGGCGCCTGGACGTCCGGAGAGGAAAACGGGAGGTCAAGCAGCCAAAATCTCACCTCGTGGCTACAGGAATGGCCTGTGCATTGCGCCGGTTCACAGACGCGACCTTTGCCATCGGCAACTCGCCGCACACCTTGGGCGGATTGCTGGAGAGCTTCGTCGTCGGCGAGTCGCAGCGCGCCCTGCCGATGCAGGATGCCGACTACCGGCTATATCATTGGCGCAATGCCGATCGGCGCGAGACCGACATTCTGATCGACGGGGGAAGCCACCTGGTCAACATCGAGATCAAGGCATCGGCCTCCGCAGGCGCTGCGGAGTTCAGGCATCTCGCGTGGCTTGCCTCCGGCGGCCCCGGTCGCAGCAGGACGTGCACGGGGATCGTCTTCTGCCTTGGGCAGGAAAAGCTCTCTTTCGGGGCACCGGACGTTTGCCCTTCCCGTGAGCAGCCTCTGGAGCAGCATCGACGCATAGGGCGCCGCAATCGGCATTCGGGAAGAGACTGCACTCGCCCAGCGGCACGACAGCGTGGTCAGCCCGCCTCGGCGATCCACCACGCCGCAAGCGGCCGCATGTTGAGGACCGCCCGGCATGTCAGCCGGCCCCTGTCAAAGGCGGCCGGTGTCTGAAACACCAGATTCCGCCGTTCGTGGAGCTCTCGGCACAGTGCGCGACGAAGCACGTCGGCTTCGCCCGACAGGTCCCAAGCTTCCAGTTGAGCCGCGAAGCTGAAATTGAATCCCGGCTGTATCTCCGCGGTCTGAAAGCTCGTGTCCTCCTGGTGCGGAAGCAGGGCCATTGCGTGATCCGGAATGCCTGCCAAGGACACGGCGCCTTCTCCGCCTCCTGCATCGAGAAAGTTTCGCTCATAGATTGTCCTCAACGCGCTCCTGGCACTGCCTTGCGGCACGATGTCTCCAAGTCCCAGGCGGCGCGCCAGGAAAGGACCGAAGAGTTGCTCCACGAAGCAAGCCTCCGAGAACGGGCCATCCGTGTCGACGCGAAACCACTGCCCGTTAAAGAGTCGTTCATTGTACGCCCCCGCTGCGCGGCCCGCCTGGCCCTTCCAGTCCTCCGCAAGGCTCGTTTCACCGGCTTCGTCAGCGAGTTCTGACGCGGCGAGGAGAGCTGCAATCCAGAGGCCGCCGCAATAGCTTGAAGGGCCTGCCATCGGGATGTTGTCAAATGTCTGGTCCGGGATGCCGTCGTTCTCGATCAGGCCGTCCCCGTCCCGATCAAACTGCTGCAGATGATCGATGGCGGCACGAACGGCCGGGAAGAGTCGCGACCGCCATCCGGCATCCATGTGTCTTCCTTCCCGATACACGCAAAGAACGAAGTCGCAATTCAGATCCTTCCAAAGGGTGCCATCTCGATAGGTATAGGAATTCGGGGTAACGAAGGGATCCTCACCCGGACCGCCGAGATCGTGCGGACAGGCAAGGTCAAGGTTGATCGGGAAGAGGACCTTTGCCTGCCCGTGGTGGCGACGTCCCGGATCTCCGGGGACCAGGAAATCCGCGTAGTCATGCGCGACGCTTGCGGCAAGTTCCGGAAAGAACCGTGCCACTGCCTCCGCGGCGTAGATCCAGAGATCGAGCGTGTTGTAGAGTGCATAGTCGTGGCACTCGATGATCCCGAAGTGCCGCCTTCCGTCGGGCGAGCCATGCGCCGAAGTCAGCACGGTCAGGCCGTCCACGAGAAAATAGCTTTCGTTGATCGTCACACCGGCACGATGCGGCGCGCTGCCAAGCATGTTGCTGACCTGCTCGTGCCATTCGGAGATTCGCCTCTCCCAGTCCGGCGCGGAGCGGTGGGCCAGTTCCGAGATTCCCTCCGCGTTCCGACCGTTCCGGCCCCATTCGTCGGTATGGCCGCGAAACCACGTTCGGCCCTGTCCGAACGAGATCCTGGGCAAGTCCCAGGCAAGGGTCGCCAGCAACTCGCGGCTTTCGCCGGGACCGATGGACAGCCGCGCGGCAACGGCAGCGGCCGGATGTGCGGGCGGCGTCTCGCGAAACCCGCTCTCGGTGACCCAGCCGCTGCCAAGGTCCGGCGCATCGCCGCTTTCGAGAAATTCGTCCCAGAATTCATCGCCGTTACCTGTGCCGTCGAAGCAGACCGTGCGGGAGAAGACGGCACCAGCGTCGGCGGATACCGCGATGGCCCACTCGCCTGTGCCCTCTGCCGGTTCGTCCGAAGTGCGACGACGGTCCAGAACGACCCCGGTTCCCCCGGGAAATTCCGACGGCCTGTTGAAACAGCCAGCCGCCACCCTGGGCGGGCGACCTTCATGAAACGATTCGAACCATCCGTTCAGGTTGGCGAAGGCAAGCGCGAGCGAGACGTCGGCGGCTGATTCTCCGGAGTTGGTCAGTCGCCACTTGAAGAGAGCGACCGGAAGCGTCGAGCAGGACAGGTCACGCGGAATGACGGGAGAGAACGAAAGGCACTCCGATTCGACGCTGGCCACCGGTGCATGACGATGCCAGGAGAACGGGAAGAGACCGCCCCACTCGGGCGACCTGCACTCAAAGTCGAAGGAGGCAAGTTCGCCGCTCTCGGGTTCCGGCTGCAGGGCGACGGCAACGGGTTCGTCGTCCTGCCGCCTGACACGGACGACGAACCCGTTGCAAGGCATCGCGAACCTTGCGACGCCCCCGCCCTTGATCGTCCACCTGCTGAAGCTCCCGTCTGAAGCGCGGGTCATTCCCCCGGTTCCAATGCCGCCAAGCGGGACGCCCGTGGCGGTCAGCGGCTGGAACAACCGCTTCATCTTTCCGGATGAAGACCGCAGCGCATGCCCCGCAGGACGCCGCAGCGACGCCGGAGAAAGGGAGAACGGATCGTTGCGAAGCATTTCAGGATCCCCCGACGCCCCTCCCCGCCGTGTCGCGCGCGAGGACAAGGCAGCGTGACCTTTGACACTCAATACCCCCAGAACCTCCGGCTGCAAATGAGTCTTTGCCCGCCTCTGTCCAAGTTCCGTGGCACTCCCTCGTTCCGGATTGCGCCGGCGGCTCGACGGTCAAGCCGGCGAGGAACGATTCGGGACGCAAGATGAGCCGGTGTCCGCCACTGGCGATGGCCGGTGCATCTGGCGCTTCGGGGCATAGGTGACGCGATGCAGGATAGCAGTGCGGCGAGAATGCGGGATCCGGCGTTCTTGCGCGCTGCCGAATACGGACGCTGCGGCCATCCAAGACGTGCAGGGATCTCCCGAAAGGCCCCTGTCCTTGCGCCACTGCCGCGCGCAATCATGTCGCAACAAGGATGTCACCCAATCGCGGGCATGCCGAACGTGCCGGAAGCGGCGATCCGCGACCCGGGCAACCGGACGGGAAACGTCACTTGCCGATCTTGATTCCCAGCTGGTAGATGTCACGTCGCGACAGGCCAAACCGGCTTGCCACATCGCTGGCCGCGTCACGGAGTGTCCGCGTCTTCAGGGCCTCCCTCAGCGCCTGCTCCACCTTGGCCGGGTCGGGTGGCGTTTCGCGACTTCCTATCAGCAGCACGACTTCGCCCTTGAGCGGCGTCTCGGCAAGGGATTCAGCCAGAGTGCCGAGTGCATCTCTGCGAATTTCCTCGAACTTCTTGGTGAGTTCCCGACACATGGCTGCGGGCCGGTCAGCACCCAGCACATCGGCCGCATCCTGCAAAGTCGCGCTCGTGCGGCGAGGGCTTTCATAGAGAACGAGCGTGCCGCGCACATCGGCGAGCGCTTCCAGAAACCGTCTTCTTGCCATGCGTTGCGAAGGCGGAAACCCCGCAAACGCAAACCGGTCGCATGGCAGTCCCGCCACGGTCAGGGCAGCGATCAAGGCCGAGGGACCGGGCACGGGCAGCACCCTGTACCCTTCGCCGATCACTGTCCGCGCCAGTGCATATCCCGGGTCGGCCACGAGGGGCGTGCCCGCCTCCGAGGCGTAGGCCACGGACGCGTTCTGCCTCAACGCGTCAAGCACCGCCTTTCGGTCACGATCCCCGCTATGGTCGTGGTACGCCATGATTCTCCGTCCGGCGAGCGGAATCCCGTGTATGTTCATTAGCCTTCTCAGGCTTCGCGTATCCTCGGCAACCAGCAAGTCGGCATCGCGGAGGACGTCAAGCGCCCGAAGCGTGATGTCGCGCGCATTTCCCAGCGGGGTGGAGACCAGGTGGAGGCCCGCGTCGAGGGACCCTCCGCCAGTTGCTTTGCTCGCTGCCGAGTTGCGTGATTTACTAGGGCCGTATTTCTGCATAGGGTCGCACCGAACTGTCCGAGGAGAATCCAATGCTTGCCCGTTTGCCGCTTTGCCGCAAGGTCATGACGTGGATGACTGCATTTGCCGTGCTGGCCGCATGCGAACCCACGTCAACGACGATAGGGCCCCTGATCAACCCGAATGAGGAAGTGCCGGTCGCACTGCTTGTGCCAAAGACCGCTCCGAACGGCGCAATTCTGGCACAGTCGCTCGAAAACTCCGCATTGATGGCGGTGGAGGACCTAGGCTCGATCGAAGTCAGTTTGCGAGTGTACGACACAATCGGCACGCCCGATGGTGCCGCGGAGGCTGCACGACTCGCGATCCAGGACGGCGCGAAGATCATTCTCGGACCGCTGTTCGCCGAAAACGCTCGCGCCGTCGGCCCCGTGGCCGCAGCCAGCGGAATCAATGTCCTGACCTTCTCCAACAATCCAGCCATTGCGGGGGAAAATGTCTTCATTCTGGGCAACACGTTCCAGACGGCCGCCGACAGGCTGGTCGAGTTCGCGCTAAGCCAGGGCAAGAGCGACATCTTCGTCGTGCACGCGGACAGGCATGCGGAACGCGTGGGCGCCGACGCGATCGAACAAGCCGCGCTCGAGGCCGGTGCAAACGTGCTCGGGGTCCAGTCGTTCTCTTACTCGCAGCAAGGCGTGCTCGCCGCGATTCCCGGCATCGCAAGCAGCTTCCTTGCCTACGGCGCGGACACGATATTCGTGACTTCCGGCAGTGATGGCGCATTGCCTTGGCTGGCGGACTTGTTGCCGGAGCACGGCATTGACCGGGCCACCGCACAGTTCATCAGTCTGCAGAGGCTCGACGCACAATCGGGCACCCTGTCCCTCAAGGGGCTTCAGGGGGCCTGGTTCGCAACCCCCGCGCCAGTGCTGGCTCAACAGTTCAACCGCCGCTATGGCGAAGCATACGGCTCGCAACCCAACCTGATCGCCAGCCTTGCCTATGACGGCATCGCGGCGATCGGAGCGCTTGTCGCCGAGGGCAAGAGCAATGCCCTGCGAGCGGACGCCTTGACCCAGCCCGCCGGATTCGCCGGCGTCAACGGACCCTTCCGTCTGCTGTCAAACGGCACGAACGAACGCGGACTTGCCGTCGCGCAGGTCGAGAACAACCAGGTGATCGTTATTGACCCCGCCCCAACAAGCTTTGGCAGCGCGGGCTTCTGAGCCCCCACGGGACCCGGACAGTCCTGCCTTTCCGGATCTGGGTCTGAGCGCGGTTCAGATTTTTGACGACGCATCCGTGCGGGCCAGAATCGCGGACGACATCGGCGGCCTGGCGCACGGGCGCGGCACCGGGGCGCGAAGCCGGATAATCGAGCATCTGGGACAGGCAGTCCACAACGGTCGCGCCGCCATTACTGAAGCGCTGGAAGCGAAGCCGTTCGCATCACGTGACACGGTACTTGGATTTCGGCACCTGACCGATGGCGTGGTTGAGACCGCCTTTCGGGCCACGTCGACCTGGCTTCACCCCAACCCCAACCCGACAGACGGCGAACGCATCGCGGTCCTCGCCGTCGGCGGCTACGGCCGGGGCGAGATGGCGCCTTACTCGGACGTGGATCTTCTGTTCCTCATGCCCTGGAAGGTTACGCCATGGGCCGAGAGCCTGATCGAGAGCATGCTCTATGTGCTCTGGGACCTGCATCTGAAAGTGGGACATTCAGCACGGAATGTAACCGACTGCATCCGGCTCGGGCAGGACGACCACACGATCCGCACGGCGCTTCTCGAACATCGCTTCCTGGTCGGCAACAGCAACCTGGCCGACGAGTTGGCGGTTCGGTTGAAAAAGGAACTCTTCAGCAAGACGATCTCCGAGTTCATTGAATCCAAGCTTCAGGAACGCGACACCCGTCACCGCCGTCATGGTGGTCGGCGGTACATCATCGAACCCAACATCAAGGAGGGCAAGGGCGGCCTGAGGGATCTTCAGACACTTTTCTGGATCGGAAAGTACATTCACGGCGTATCGGATGCGGCGGAACTGGTACGGACAGGCCTGCTGAGCGCCGAGGAATACGAGAAGTTCCGCGCTGCCGAGACATTTCTCATGGCGGTCCGGTGCCATCTCCACATGCTTGCAGGACGCGCAGTGGATCAATTGACCATAGACGTTCAGCCAATGCTTGCAGAACGGCTTGGCTACAAGGACGGGGCGGACCGTCCCGCCGTCGAACGCTTCATGCTGGACTACTTCCGTCACGCCACCGTGGTCGGGGAACTCACCCGCATATTCCTGACAGCGCTGGAGGCGAAGCACGTCAAGAAAGCGCCGTCGCTGGCAAATCTCTTCCAGCGCCGAAAACGTATCGGCGACCAGTACATGCTGCGCCACAACCGCCTGGACATTGCCAATGAGCAGACCTTTCTGGCGGACAAGCTGAACCTGTTGAGGATCTTTGAAGAAGCGCTGCGCACCGGGTACCTGATCCATCCGGACGCCATGCGGCTGATCACGGCGAATCTCGGGCTGATAGACGACGAAATGCGTCGGTCGCCCGAGGCAAACCGGATCTTCTTCGATACGCTTCTTGAACACGGAAATCCCGAGAGAGCGCTCAGGCGCATGAACGAGCTCGGCGTACTCGCGGCGCTTGTCCCCGAATTCGAGCCCATCGTGGCGATGATGCAGTTCAACATGTACCACCACTACACGGTGGACGAGCACACCATCCAATGCATCTCGAACCTGGCAGGGATCGAACGAGGCGAACTTGTCGAGGAGCTGCCGGTGGCAAGCGGCATCCTGGAGAGAGGCGTCAACAGGAAAGTGCTTTATACGGCGCTCCTGCTGCACGACATTGGAAAGGGCCGCAAGCAGGACCACTCGATCCTCGGAGCGCTTATCGCCCGCAAGGCCGCGCGACGGTTCGGGCTCTCGGAGCACGAGGTGGAGACGGTCGAGTGGCTTGTCCGCTACCATCTCCTGATGTCTGACGTGGCCCAGAAGCGCGACCTGTCGGAACCCCGCACGGTGCGCGACTTTGCAAAGGCGGTTCAATCCAGGGAAAAGCTCGACTTGCTGACCGTGCTGACGGTCTGCGACATCCGAGGCGTTGGTCCGGGCACCTGGAACAACTGGAAGGCGCAGTTGCTGCGCGACCTTCACGCGATGACGGCAGATGCCCTCGAACGCGGGATGGAGGCCATCAATCGCGGCAGCATGGAATCAGAGGCCAAGTCCGCACTCCGTGAAGCGCTGGCGGGCTGGGACGAAGAACTCCTCCAGCACGAGACCTCCCGCCACTACGGCCCTTACTGGCAGGGTCTGCCGCACGACGCTCACCTGCTGTTTGCGCGCTTGCTGTCGGGAATCGGCGACAGTGAAATCCGAAGCGACCTGATGGCTGACGAGGCACGGGATGCGACTCGAATCTGCTTTGCGCTCGCGGACCATCCAGGCATCTTTTCCCGACTGTCCGGCGCGCTGGCCCTCGCCGGCGCGAATGTAGTCGATGCGCGGACCTACACTTCCTCCGACGGCTATGCGACCGCCGTCTTCTGGGTCCAAGATCGGGAAGGAAGCCCTTACGGCGCGGACCAGATGAAGCATTTGCGAGGCGTGATCGAAAAGACGTTGAAGGGCGAGACCTTGCCGCGTGAATCGCTTGTCAACAGGGATCGGCGGAAGATGAAGGAGCGCGCCTTCGGCGTGCCGACTTCCATCTCGTTCGACAACGAGGGCTCGGACATCTACACGATCATCGAGGTCGACACTCGCGATCGCCCGGGGCTGCTCTACGACCTTGCACACACGCTCGCGCAGTCGAATGTCTACATTGCGAGTGCCGTCATCGCGACGTACGGCGCACAGGTCGTCGACACGTTCTACGTGAAGGACATGTTCGGCCTCAAGTACCATTCGGAGTCAAAGCAAAGGACGCTTGAAGCACGTCTCCGCGCCGCCATCGAGGCTGGTGCCGAACGGGCCGCTGCGTCATGACCTTCGACGCAACGAGACGGATGCATCGGGGCGCGCCCTCACCATGACCACGATTCGGCTGATATCCGGCGCCGTGACGGTGGGGGCGTGGACGTTCCTGTCGCGCATACTCGGCTTTGTCCGTGACATCCTGATCGCGGCATGGCTTGGAAGCGGCCCGGTGGCGGAAGCATTCCTCGTGGCCTTCGCACTTCCCAACATGTTCCGACGGTTCTTTGCGGAAGGGGCATTCAACATGGCTTTCGTGCCCTTGTTCGCAAAGAAGCTGGAGGTCGGCGAGGATGCCCGCGGCTTCGCGCGAGACGCCCTGTCGGGCCTTGCGCTGATCCTGATCGTCATCGCGGTGCTCGGCACGGTCTTCATGCCGTGGCTCGTCCTGGCAATGGCCAGCGGGTTTGCGAACGACATGCGCTTCGACGCGGCCGTGACACTGGGACGGATCGTGTTTGTCTATGTCGTGTTCATCTCGCTCGCCGCGCTTCTTTCCGGCGTCCTGAACGCAGGTGGAAAATTCGCCGCTGCGGCAGCCGCGCCGGTGCTCTTGAACATCATCCTGATCGGCGTGCTGATCCTCGCGGAGCTTGGCTACGGACGATCGGTGATCGGGGATGCGGACAGTGCTCGTCATGGCACGCTTCTGGCGATTGGCGTTGTTCTGGCCGGAATCGCGCAGCTCGCCCTCGTCTGGTCGGCGGCGCGGGCGGCCGGTTTCGGTCTCTGGCCCGGTTGGCCGCGGTGGACCCCCGAACTCAAGCGACTTGCGGTGATTGCCGCGCCGGCCATGCTGGCTGGCGGCGTCGTGCAGATCAATCTTCTCGTGGGTCGACAAGTGGCAAGCTACTTTGACGGTGCCATCGTCTGGCTGTCCTTCGCTGACCGGCTTTACCAGCTTCCCCTCGGAGTTGTCGGCATCGCGATCGGGATCGTGCTCCTGCCGGATCTTTCGCGTCGCCTGGCGGCCGGTGACACGGACGGCGGCCAGTTCGCGTTCTCGAGGGCGGTCGAGATGTCACTGGCCCTGGCCATTCCCGCCGCGGCCGCGCTTGCGGTGATTCCGTCGGCGATCGTGCGCACACTCTTCGAGCATGGGGCGTTCGGGCCGGCCGACACGGCTGCCACGGCGCTGGCCACGGCGGTCTACGGCCTTGGTCTTCCCGCCTTCGTGCTGCAGAAGGCGTTGCAGCCGCTCTATTTTGCACGGCAGGACACGAGGAGTCCGTTCCGCTTTGCCGCTGCGGCGATGCTGGTCAATGCGATCCTGGCGATCGGGCTTGCGCCGTTCATCGGGTATATCGCCGCAGCCATCGGCACGACGCTTGCAGCATGGTTCATGCTGGCCTTGCTTCACCTGGGATCGAGAAAGATGGGCCGGGCCGCGCGACTGGACGCACAAGTCCGAAGGCGCGTGCCGCGCATGCTGTTCGCAACGGCGGCGATGGCTGCAGGACTCTGGCTGCTGGATCGCCTGCTGGTCCCCTTCGCGGCGGCGGGCGAGCTTGCCGCGATCGCCAGCCTTGCCCTGCTCTGCGTCTTCGGGCTCTTGATCTACGGCGTTGCGGGCGTGGCCCTCAGGGCATTTTCCATTGCCGAACTCAGGCAAGCGATGCGGCGGTAGACTGGATTCCGCTATCGCCGCCGCATCCGGTCCAGCAACCCGCGAAACGCGCCACGTGCGAGCGCGGGAGCGAGCACGAACCCCAACGCAAAGCCGGCCGCATCGGCCACCCAGTCATTCGACCCGCCGAAGATGATCGCGAACCCAAGCTGGATGCCAAGCAGGAATCCAATAAGCGTGAAGGCGCGGTACTGGTTCTGCCCGGCCGCGCCATATCCGACCCAAAGCAGAAACGTGTAGGCACCGATCAACCCGTAGACCGACGGGAAGCCGCCGATCAGAGGAAACTCGTCACGTGTCAGACCGGCAAAAATCAGGGCTCCAAAGGCGCCACAGCAGAAGAACAGGACAAGGACAGCGAGGTTGCCCAACACTTCGCCCACGAGTTTCCCCATGGCCAGGAGGAACACGATCACGAACGTTGCGTGGGCGAATCCCTGGTGGACGAAGGAATAGGTCACGAAGCGGCGGAGATGCTCGGGCGTCCAGTTGCCGGTTTCGATCATCCAGGCCAGAAGCGGCCCAAAGAAGGCGAATTCCCGTATCGCTTCCGTGCGCCAGCCGATGGCGGCGGGACCGCCGACGTAACCCCGGGTTCCAAACGCCAGCATCACTTCGATCACGAAGATCACCGCCGCCAAGGCCACGACCGCTGGCGGAAGGGCGTTGAACGTCGGCTGCAAACCATCGTCTCGCATCGCTTGCCTTTCTTGACTGGGAAACAAGCTCTCGGTAAGGCCCGCGACCAGGAAAATCCAGAGGATTGCAACCAAATGCGGGTCCCAGCCTTCACCCCTCGAGTGTTTTCGGGAATCCAGCCGTCCGGCGGATTGACGCTCGGCAACTATCTCGGGGCGCTCAAGCGTTTCGTCGACATACAGGATGACGGCAAGCAGGAGTGCATCTACTGCCTTGTCGACCTGCACGCGATCACGACGTGGCAGAAGCCGGGCCAACTGGTCCGGAACACGCGCGAGGCTGCGGCGACGTTCATGGCGTGCGGCATAGATCCCCGGCGATCGATTCTCTTCAACCAGAGCCAGGCGCCGGAACACGCGCAGCTGGCATGGATTTTCAATTGCGTCGCTCGCATGGGGTGGATGGGTCGCATGACCCAATGGAAGGACAAGGCGGGGAAGAACGCGGAGAACGCCTCGCTCGGCCTCTTCGCCTATCCTGCGCTCATGGCGGCCGACATTCTTGTCTATCACGCAACCCACGTCCCTGTGGGCGAAGACCAGAAGCAGCACCTGGAACTCACGCGCGACATCGCCGCGAAGTTCAACCACGACTACGAGGTGGACTTCTTCCCGATTGTCGAACCGATGATCGAAGGTCCTGCCACGCGGGTGATGAGCCTGCGTGACGGCACGAAGAAAATGTCGAAGAGCGATGCCTCGGAGATGAGCCGGATCAACCTCTCGGACGATGCCGACACGATCGCGCTCAAGTTCCGGAAGGCAAGGACCGACCCTGAGCCCCTGCCCGAAACCTACGGCGACCTCGAGGAACGGCCCGAGGCCCGCAACCTGATCGACATCTATGCTGGCCTGACGGGGCAGGCCCCGGATGCCGTGATGGACGAGGTCGCCGGCCAAGGATGGGGCACGTTCAAGCCACGCCTTGCCGAGGTGGCAGTCGAGACCCTTGCACCCATCACGAGCGAGGTGAACCGCCTCCTGGATGATCTCGCCGAAATCGACCGCATCCTGGACGAAGGTGCGGCCCGTGCTCGCGAGCTCGCTGCGCCTGTTCTTGCGAGAACCTACGAAATTGTCGGCATGATCTCGACCCGTTAGCATCCGTGTTCGGATTCAACCCGATCCAAGGCCGGTTTCGTGGATCTTGGCCGGTCACCGCGACCGCTTCGAAGGCCTCATGTTCCCGGCTGGCACCGAAATAAGAGGCCTTGCCCGCGGCCAGCTTGGTGCGTTCCAAGCAAAGGTCGGCGACCGGGAAACACTCCTCGCCGAGCAGTTCGGTCACGTCCGGACCCATGACCAGGCCCAGCCATGCCAGCAGGGATGCATTGAGGGGATCGGTTTTTGCCATCTGGCCCACGGCCTGGGCGAAGCGCCGGGCCATCAACGGACTGACCACCGCCACCTGGAGACCGGAGGCGTGCAGGCTCAGGTGCAGTTTCTTGTGATAGCGGCCGGTCGCTTCGACAACGACAAGCTCGACATCAGCCTTGTGCGCTGCCAGTCGAGGATACTGTCAACCGGCTGTTTACGACAGCGTCTTCCTGCCGTTCGGAACCGCGGAAGAACGCGAGTGGATTCGGCATGGAAGCCCAATTCTTGACCACGCCTGCCGCACCGAAGCCGGTTCGGACGCGGCATTCGGGTCAGAAAATCCCGCGCTAGTTCAGGTAGGGTCCGGGATCCACGCTGTTGAAACCCTCGCGCACCTCGAAGTGCAGGAACGGCGGATTCGCGTTGCGCACGACCGCAATTCTTTGGCCGCGCCTGACCCTGTCGCCCTTTTCCACCGCGATATCGTCCAAGCCTGCATAAACCGTCAGCAGGCTGCCTTCATGCCGAAGCACCAGAATCGGCACCTGATCGGTATCGCGCGTGATCGCGGCGACCGTGCCTGCATCCGCAGCGACAACGGCAGTGCCAGCCGGCGCCGCGATCCCGATGCCTTCGTTCGAGCCCTTCTGGAAGGGCCGCACGATGCTGCCCTGGACCGGCATCCTGAGGCGGGAACTGTCCGAAGCGGCCGTTTGCTGGTCCTCAAGCTTGGCCGGTCTCGCCGCCGGCACCGTCGCTGCAATCGCCGTGGCTGGCAGGGGCTTCGAAGCCGATGCGGGCAGCGGCGTTTCCGATCCCGATCCCGGCATCGCCACTGTCGTGGTCTCTATCGCTCCCGCGGTCTCCGCCGGCGGAATCGTCAGGTACTGCCCTACCCGAAGCTCCGGGTTGGGGCCAAGCCCGTTCCTCTCGGTGATGCTTTCTGCCGACACGCCGTAGAGCCTCGCAATCGTGAACACGGTTTCTCCGGCAACCACCTGATGGCGCACAGGAACCGAAGCCGGGGAGGCTCCGGACGTTCCGTCGGCCCTGTCAATCGCGGATCCAGCGAGTTCTACGACGCTCGCCGAACCTGTCGCGGCAACCGGCGCGCGGCGCGGCGACGAGAGGGCCTCGCTCCCTTCGCCGGGCGTCGCTGCAGAATCAATGGCGGCGCGCACCGCCGCCGACGTGTCGAGCTGCCCGGCCGCTCCCCGAAAGTCGAAATCGAAATTGCGAAGACCGTCGCTACTGCAGGCGACCAGCGCCAACACGCCAAACAGCGGGACAGACAGCCGAACTGGGAATGTCGAATGCGTCATGTAGTTGCTCCTCAAGCCTGATGCCGCGGCCTTCTCCGGACTGTCGGCGATGTCGCGTGACGCACCTGCCTGTACTTCACTGTCGCGACACTGCCCGCACCTTAGCATTGATTGTCCGATCCACGCCAACAAAAAAGGCGTCGGCCGCACTCTTGCCGCCCTTCGCGCGACGCTGGCGCACATTCTCGGCGCGGGATGTCCCTCGGGGCTTGGTCTACTCGTCGCCCATGCCCTCGATGAGCGGCACAAAACGCACCTGCAAGAGTTCGTCGTAGTCGAATCCGGTCTCGGTCCGTGTCACCTTGATCAGGACCTGCACCGCGTCGGAACGGCCCACGGGCACGACCATGATGCCGCCGGGCCGCAACTCGGCAAGGAGCGGTCCCGGCGGATCCTCCGCTGCCGCGGTCACGATGATCCGGTCGAACGGAGCCTGTTCAGGATACCCCCGGGTTCCATCCGAGGTCATCGCCGTGATGTTGGCAAGTCCCAAACGCTCGAACACCTCCCGCGCCTCGCGGACCAACCGCCCGTGACGGTCAACCGTGTAGACCCGACGCGCCAGCTGACTAAGGACAGCTGCCTGGTATCCCGATCCGGTGCCGATCTCGAGCACCTTGTGGCGAGGATCAACGGCGAGCGCCTGCGTCATGAGGCCCACAATGGCCGGCTGGCTGATCGTCTGGCCGCAAGCGATGGGCAGCGGCGTGTCCTCATAGGCTCGCTCGGCGAAGATGCCCTTCACGAAGTCCCCCCGGTCAATCGTCTCCATGGCTTCAAGGACGCGCGCATCCGTCACCCCGTGCTGGCGAAGTGAAAACACGAACTGCATGCGCTGCTCGTCCTTGAGCGTCATGAATCAAACCGGCCACGCAAGGTCTCGACCACGTCATGCGCCGTCAGGTCCGCCCGGAGCGGGGTCACCGAGATGTAGCCGTCGAGATTCGCGGCCACATCCGTCCCAGGGGCCGTCGGCGTGTGCTGAGGGCCGCCCTTGACCCAAAGGAACATGCGGCCCGACGGCGAGCGGTGCGGCTCGATTCCGAATCTGGTTCCCTCGCGCCAGCCTTGGGACGTGACCCGAACGCCCCGGACGGCGGCTGCGGAATTCGGCGGGAAGTTGACGTTGTAGAAGACCTGATAGGATTCGTCCTCCCAAATCCCCTCCTTAAGGAGCTTTCGCACGGTCGCGGCCCCGTGCTCGAGAGCGGCTTCGAACGGGTTTTCCAGCTTGGCGCTTTCCGGTCCGAAGAACTGGCTGAGCGCGATCGCGGGAATGCCCTGCAGTGCCGCCTCGATGGCCGCCCCCAATGTGCCGGAATAGAGGACGTTCTCGGCCGCGTTGTTGCCACGGTTCACTCCCGAAAGCACGAGATTGGGTGGCGCGTCCTTCATCACCTGGTGAAGTCCTGCAAGTACGCAATCGGCTGGCGACCCTTCGGCGGCGAAGCATTGCGGACCGAATTCGGACAGAAGCGTGGGATGCGTATAGCTGATGCAATGCCCGACGCCCGACTGCTCGAATGCAGGCGCCACCGTCCAGACCTCGCCGTCCTCGCCGACGATTTCTCGTGCGATTTCGTCCAGAACCCGAAGGCCCGGTGCATTGATGCCGTCGTCATTGGTGATGAGAATGCGCATGCCACTGCTTTAGGGGAGCGCGTCGCGCCGGACAAGGCGCGGTTCTCGCGCACGTCGCCTTCCGCCCGAATCTCCTGGCGGGATCAATTCTGCGAGACGGGTTCTTGCCGTGCCGGGGGCCGCATTTGCCAAGGCTCATGTCTCGGCCGTGCTCCCCTGGTTCTGGACGAGCGAAGTGCCGAATTCTTGCGATCGGTCAGCCGATGGCGGCCAGGATGCTGCGCGCGACGGCATCGGGCGAGGTCAAGGCGTTCTTGTCCTCGCCCGGAAAGAACCTCGCCCGGGTGGCGGTCGGCATGGGCGGAGGCGAAAGAATCATCACGCGCGGGCCCGTGCGCACGGTTTCCGCATACCAGCATCTGGCAAGCGAGACCTGTGCCGCCTTCGTCGCGCCATATGCGGAGAAGAACCGCTCGCCCGCGTGGGAATCGTCGAAGAAAACCGCCTTGCCGTCTTCCGCGGCCTCAAGAAGCGGAGCCAGGCAGCCGATCAACATGGCCGTTGCGGTGACGTTGGTAGCAAGAGACATCGCCAGGTCTTTGGGATCGAGATGTGCGGCGGGCGCCAGTGGCGCGGCGTGAATCGCCGCATGGACCCAAAGATCGACGCGCCCCCATCGTTCTCCAATGCTGCGGCACACTCCAAGGCAGGCTTCGGAATCGGTTAGATCGACGGGCACGAGAGTCGCGCTCCCGCCTGCTTCCCGGATGCGGTCGTCGAGTTCTTCGAGGCCACCGGAGGTTCGCGCAACGGCCAGGACATGATAATCCTTGGCCAGCGCCTCAGCCAGCGCGGCCCCAAGCCCGCGTGAGGCCCCGGTTACAATGGCGATCTTGCTCATTGTGACCCTTTTGCCACAGCATTTTCGATCGTCAATGCCCGCCCATTGCCGGAAACATGCCCCGCCGCTATGGTTCTGTCTTCCTCGTGCGTATCCCTTGGGGGGATGTCTTGCTTCGATCTGCCTGCAAAAGAGTTGCAGTTCTCCCGGTGTGTCTGGCACTAGCCGTCCCTCTCGCAGCGGAAGCGCCGTTGTCGGAGGATGTGGCGGAACTCTCCCAGCGCCAGATCGCGGCCTTGGATGCCCATGCGCCTGACTACCGTGGTTCGCTTCGCCCGCAATTTCGGGACGCGTGCACTCCTGCGAGCATGGAAGTGGCGGCCCTGAAAAGGGAACTCGACGCGGAATCGCTGCAATATCTGAGGACCGCTTGCGAATTTGCGCGCCGCTACGAAATCCCGGAGGACGTGTTCCTGCGGCTCATCATGAAGGAATCCAGATGGGACGCGAAGGCCCGTTCCAGCAGGGGCGCCATCGGACTGGCGCAACTCATGCCTGCGACGGCACGGTCTCTTGGCGTGGACCCCCACGATCCGGTGCAGAACCTTGAAGGTGGCGCCCGGTACCTTGTCGAACAGTACAAGGTCTTCGGGTCGTGGCAGTTGGCGGTTGCCGCATATAACGCCGGACCTTACGCGGTGAAGAAATATGGCGACGTGCCTCCGTACCGCGAAACCCAGCGCTACGTGAAGGAAGTTCTCGGACAAGTCTGATTCCCGCGGCGCCGCTTCGTCTGGAACATCCAATCTGATCATTCGAACGCAGCGAGAGAGTGTACCGAGTTCTCGTGGAACGTCGCTGCGGGCGCCTTTGGCGACAACCGTCCATTCCAGGCGCCGCTCCTTGCAATTCGTTCGTGCTTTGGTTCAGTGAGACTCATGGCAGGGAAGACAAGCGGACGAGCAAAACGTGGCCTGAAAGTGCGCGTCACGACGGCCCGGCGACGGAAGCTGTCCTCGACCCGCTGGCTCGAGCGACAACTGAATGACCCGTATGTGCTGCGTGCGAAGGCTGAAGGCTATCGAAGCCGAGCGGCATACAAGCTCATCGAAATCGATGACAGGCACCGATTCCTGAAGCCGGGCGCGCGGGTGCTGGACCTTGGCTCTGCTCCGGGGGGCTGGTGCCAGGTCGCGGCACAGCGTGTGAATGCGCTCGGAGAGAGGCGGGGCAAGGAGGCTGGGAGAGTCATAGGCATTGACCTCAAGGAGATCGACCCGATTCCGGGAGCGGAAACCCACGTGCTGGACTTTCTGTCCGAAGGCGCGGATGACCGCATCCGGGGCTGGCTTGGCGGCAAGTCCGACGTCGTGATGTCGGACATGGCGGCGAATTCGTCCGGGCACAGGCAAACCGACCACGTGAGGATCCTGGCACTTTGCGAGGCGGCGGCCGATCTTGCGTTCGATGTGCTCGACGAAGACGGTGCATTTGTCGCCAAGGTGCTTGATGGCGGGGCGCATTCCAGCCTCCAGGTCTTGCTCAAGCGGCGATTCGGCAAGGTCGTCAACATGAAGCCCCCAGCGAGTCGCGCAGATTCGCGAGAGAAATTCGTTGTTGCCACGGGGTTTCGGACCGAACGTGGCGCAGAGGAGTAGCCCACACTCTCAGGCAGCCTGGTCCCGGTCCGGACCATGGTTACCGCTTCCAGGGCAAGGACTTCGCGTGGCTCCCGCGAAGTGCCCAAGCCTGACATCATTTATCCGCACTACGACTCTCACGGCAGATACGGAGTCCGGTTTGGGTTACCGCTCTTCCGTCAAGGAGACACGGTCGAGAAAGGCGACTTTGCCGCCGATTCTTCTCTCTTGCACGACCAAACCGGCATCGGACCACACTCCGGCGCGACTTGATCGAGCATCAACAGACTGCTCCGCCCGTGACAAGAATGTCGCGCAGTGGGGAAGGACGGTTCCATCGTCTTCAAGTTCTGAACCCTGAATTACCCCGTCCTCGATTTGGCACGTGACGGAGTTCATCGAGCGACCAATAGCCGATGCTCCTATGCGTGGATCCGACCATGCTGAAGAGTAGCGTTTCGAGGATCCCGATTGTTGGTGAGGACGTGGTCTCTTTTTTGCCTCGAGCACTTCCCTTTGCGCACCAAAAGAAGACATGTCACGGTGGCGGCGAGAATCCGAGCCGATTCCAACGAGACCTGTCGCGTGCAATCCCCGTTGCCTCACCAAGTGCTCCGTGCAAGCCGTTCAGAAAGCGAGAATCGCTTGCGGAGCGTCATATTCGTTCAGGCACGCTACCCACCTGTCCGCATTCCGGAAAGATTCTGGCCAAGCACAGGAGTGCAATTCGCGATGCGCGGCCGCTGGTCCAGACGGTTTGGCGAGGCACGACGCAGAGGACCGCAGGCTCGGTCTCCTTGATCCGGTTTCCGGGCGCCTAGTCGGTGGCCAGGACGCGGGCGTGGCCAAAGGTTCGGGACATCGGTCGCCCCTCCGTGAATTGGCGGTCGAAATGGCGGAAGTGTTCCATGGCGCTGCAAGCCAATTGTCGGAAGGCCTCTCAGGGCCTGTCCGCAACCGGCCCCGTTCATCCTACACGACCGAATCATTGGCGAGCGGTTCGGTACCTTCGCTCAAGATTGCGAGGTAAGGACGATATCCAAAAACGCGGCCGCGACGCCGACCGGTGACTTCGTCGACGATACGAAGACGTTCCAGATCTGCGAGCGCGGCATTGACTGTTGGGGCCGAGAGGACAGTGCGTTCCGCAAGCTGGCTGGCAGTCAAGTACGGGTTCTGCTTGAAATGGTCGTGAATGCGCAGTGCTGAACCGGCTCGATCGCTTTCTCGTGTGATGAGTTCTCGATCCGATTCGAAGAGCTCAACTATACGCGTTCCGGCTTCGAAGGCTTGGTTGGCTGTTTCGGCGACACCGACCAAGAAGAACTCCAGCCACGCCTCCCAGGCACCGTTCTCCCTGACTTCCTGAAGCAGGCGATAGTAGTCAGCACGGTTGGCCTTCAAGAACAGGCTCAGGTAGAGAAGCGGTTCGCGCAATACGCCCTCCGCGCAGAGGAACAGCGTCACAATCAGCCGGCCTATCCGACCGTTGCCATCCAGGAATGGATGGATTGTCTCGAATTGAACATGGATGAGCCCGGCTTTGATCAAGGCCGGTAGCCGTGAAACCTCTTCGTGCACGAATCGCTCGAGGTCGCCAAGACATGCATTCATCTCGGTTACAGGAGGTGGTACGAAAAGGGCGTTTCCTGGCCTGGTTCCCCCGATCCAGTTCTGCGAGCGTCGGAACTGGCCAGGGTCTTTTGTCTCGCCGCGACCACTTTGCAGAAGCCTGGCATGCATGTCCCTGATGAGTCCGAGTGACAGAGGTAAGGCCTCCAATCGCTTCAGCCCGTACATCATCGCATCGACGTGGTTTGAAACCTCGCGAATGTCATCAATGGGTTCTCCGGCCTGCGCCTCGGTTTCGAAACGCAGAAGATCCGAGAGAGTCGATTGCGTCCCTTCGATCTGGGACGACAGAACCGCCTCCTTGCGGACGTACATATAGAGAAAGAGCTCCTGATGCGGCAGGAGCGTGATGATCCCGTCAAGGCGGCCCAAGGCACGCGCTGCCAAGACAAGCGGCTCCATTAGTGATAGGAGGTCAATGGAAGGCGTCGGTGGCAACGGCGGCGGTACAAAGGCACGTACCCTTTCCCCCCCTACAGCCGTTTCGACAAATCGTCCCAGTCTTTGGTGTTCGGAGTCTGTGTTCATGCACGGACCATGCAGCGGGCACACTATTTAAGCAATGCCCGTTTGGCTTAAATAGTCATCAGCGACCGATAAGCCAACTTAAATTACGGCTGCGACCGGTGGTCTCTATGATTCACGGAGGCCGAACAGCGCAATCTTCGGCCTCATTGTTCAAGGCTGCCACCACGGGCTTCTATCTCCATTCCTGCATTCGCATCGCGAATCGTCCTCCTTGTTGCGAGGCGTGGCTTAAGGCCGCGGAACTGTATAATCAGGCCAAAATCGTGAAACGCACAATGAAACGACAAGTCAAACCCGTCATGGCCACCAGGCTTGGGGTGTGTGTGCTCTGGGTCTGTGCATGGATGGCGGCGCTGCCGTTTGGGTCGCAACGTGCCTGCGCCGACAGCAATACGTGGGCCGAAATCAGCGACTTCACCCAGTACATGCCGTTTGCCTAGGCGGTCGGGCGTACGCTTGATGTTGCGGACTCTGAGGACGCGTTTCAGCTTGCCGGTGCGGGGATCGCCGCGGTTGGCTCCTCGGAACTGCTCAAGCGGGCCATCAACGAGAAGCACCCCAACTACAAACCGGGAGATCGAAAGCGCTCGTTTCCGTCTGGACATGTGGCGAAGGCATGGTTCGCGGCTGCGCACTTGCAGCGGCGATTTGGGTGCTACGAGCTTGAATGGAGTTGTTGGCGCGGGTCGGCGGTTCCCTATGCGGCGGCTGTCGCCACGGCGGTTGGTCGAGTCCGTGCCGACCGGCATCACGTCCGGGACCTGATCGCGTGTGCGGTCATCGTCGAGGCTTGGGTTTGGCTCACGACGGACAGGTTCGACGACGACGCGGGCATCGCCCCGTCGTTCGACAACGGATTCGGCATCGCGATCTTCACGAAGTTCTAGGTTTGCAGGGTGTCCATTGATCTTGCTTCAAGAAGTCCTTTTCCCAATCGCCATTTGTGGCATTGGAATCGACAAGAATTGGATCGTCCGCTTTCGCGGTGTGCCGTGCAATGGCCACATGGCCGTGGCGTCCGTCTACTGTTTGGTCGTGCGTGGCAGGTCGGGAATTTGGCGTCTGCCTCGGCGTCGTTGCTGGTCCCCGGGACGACGCGGCCGACGAGGCGTCGGCGTGAATCGCGGCTTGAGCGGGCCCCATCAAACCGCCCGGCCCCGGATTCCGGACCTGGTGGCGGCATTCGGGTCCTTGAACGGCTCATTCACCTTGTCCCGGTCGAGATGGCAGTCGCGGGAACGTCGCCCATCTTTTGCGGGATCGCGTGCACCCGTGCCGCCATGTCGAGACAATCCAGGTGCCGGAATTCCAGGAAAGGGCAGAAGCCCTCCATCATTGAGAGACGAGGGTTGCGAGCGCGGACCCCGTTTCCAGGCTCGTACTCGAGATGGTCGAGTAAGGCGAGAGTGATGCCAACATCGAAATGGGCGACCTCGATCGTGCAGAGACGGATGTCCCGCTTGTCCGCGGCGAAGACCGCAAGCAGCCCGAAGACCGTTGCACAGCTCTCGACGGCGTGCCGGCTTGCCCCCGGTTCACGGGTGAGATGCTCCGGCAGGGGCACGGTCAGCGGGGATGCGAGCACGGGTCCGGTCATGGTCATTCCCCTTGTATTGGGCCAACCGAGCCGACGTCGGCTGCATTCCGACACGCATTGCACGAACTCAGGCAGACCGCCCCGTCCGTGACAAACCAGTCGAGGAGTGGGAAAGGACGGTTCCCTCCTGTTTGAGTCATGAACCCTGATTGACTCTGCCCCCAGTTTGGCAGGCAACGGAGCCTGTCGAACAACCTTTGGCCGATGACACAATGCAGCGCAGTCCAGCCGTGCTAGCCAATGGCGTTCCGAGACTCCTGACTGTTGATGGAAACGCGACTATATGGGCCTCGGGCACTGCACATTGTGCACCTCAAGGAACAGTCTCACAATGGCGGGCAGGATCCCAATGGTGCCAACAAGGGACCTGCCTCACGCAGGCCCGCGCAATCCCGGTTGCCTCAAAAAATGTTTCGTGCAAGCGGTAAAGAGGAGGAGGGTGACTTGCGGCACGTCATATTCATTCCGGCACGCTACCCATCTGTCCGCTTTCCAGGTAAGCCATTGGCTTTGCTCAGGGGCGCAACCGGCGATGCGCGGCCGCTGATTCAAAGAAGCTGGGAAGTGGCCTGCGAGGTTGCAGGCATCAGCGCCGTATACGTCCTGACCGACGATCGGCGCATTGCCGATGCCGCCGAAGCGTTCGGGGCGAACGTGATGATGACGTCCGAGCACCCGAGAAACGGGACGGAGCGCTGCGCGGAAGCCCTTCGGATGCTGGAGGATGAACCTGACGTCGTGATCAACCTCCAAGGTGACGCGCCGCTGACACCGCCACATTTTGTTGAGGCGCTGTCCGGAGCCATGAGAAACGCGACCGTGCAGGTCGCCACGCCCGTCCTCAAGACGGAAGAGGATCATCTCGCCTCGCTCCGCGCGGACCGGGCTGCCGGGCGGGTTGGCGCAACGACGGCCGTGTTCAGGCAGGGTGGCGACGCGCTTTACTTTTCGAAGGAAGTGCTGCCCTTCGGTGACCGAAGGGCCAATTCCGGCACGCCCACCTTTCACCATGTCGGCTGCTACGCCTACCGCCCCGACGCGCTCAGACGATATGCCGGTCTGGCGGTCGGTGCACTCGAGACGGCGGAAGGCCTCGAACAGCTGCGCTTTCTTGAATCTGGAATCCCAGTTCGATGCGTTGAGGTCGAGGCGCGCGGGCGGGCGTTCTGGGAGTTGAACAACCCCTCGGATGTACCTCTCATCGAGGAGATCATGCAGCGGGAGGGCATTGAATGAGAGAGGTCCGCGCGGGAAACGTGACGTTTGGCCACACGAGGCCGCTCGTCCTGATCGCGGGTCCCTGTCAACTCGAAAGCCTTGAACATTCGCGGATGCTGGCGGAGAGGCTCTTGGGATTCTGTCAGGACATCGGAATTGGCTACGTGTTCAAGGCAAGTTTCGACAAGGCCAACCGGTCAGGCGTCAAGGGGCAGCGCGGGCCGGGAATAGACGAGGGCCTTTCCATCCTGAGCGCGCTGCGTGACGAGTTTGGCTGCCCGGTTCTGACCGATGTTCACGAAACCGCACAGTGCGCACCCGCCGCCGAGGCAGTGGACATCCTGCAGATCCCGGCCTTCCTTTGCCGCCAGACCGACCTTCTTCTTGCCGCCGGCGAGACCGGCGCGGCCGTCAACGTGAAGAAGGGGCAGTTCATGGCGCCTTGGAACGTCGGCAACATCGTCGAGAAGATCGAGTCCACCGGCAATGATCGGGTCATTCTCACCGAACGCGGCGCAAGCTTCGGCTACAACATGCTGGTTTCGGACATGCGGAGCCTTCCGATCATGGCGGAGACCGGGTGCCCGGTCGTCTTTGACGCGACTCACTCCGTGCAACTGCCGGGAGCGCACGGAAAGTCGTCGGGCGGACAGGCGGAGTTTGTGGGCCCGTTGGCGCGCGCAGCCGTGGCTGTCGGAGTCTCAGCAGTCTTCATCGAAACCCATGAGGAACCCGCGCGTGCGCCCTCCGACGGACCGAACATGGTTCCACTGGACGAGATGGGAGGGCTTCTGCGGACGCTCATCGAAATCGACCGACTGGTGAAACAATGACCGTCGAGCACTTCAGCAAGGCACTTCGAACCGATCTTGCCGGCCTGGCCGCGTTGGCGGATGACGTGACCGGCATGGCCGGGAACATAGAGGCCGCGCTCGATCTCATCGAGAACATGAAGGGTCGCCTGATCGTGACCGGCCTCGGCAAGTCTGGACATGTCGGCGCCAAGCTCGCTGCGACATTTGCGTCCACGGGAACGCCGGCCTATTTCCTGCATCCCGCCGAGGCGAGTCACGGGGATCTTGGCATGGTCCAGCCCGAGGACGTGATCCTTGCGCTGTCCTGGTCCGGAGAGACCTCCGAGCTTGCCGACGTGCTGGCCTATGCGAAGCGTCGCCGCGTGCCTCTCATCGCCCTGACCAGTGATGCCAGCGGAACGCTGGCCCGCGCCGCCGCGGTGGCATTGGCACTTCCCAAGGTCCGTGAGGCCTGTCCGCACAACCTGGCGCCAACGACCTCGACCCTTCTGCAACTTGCGGCTGGCGACGCCCTCGCAGTCACCCTGTTGCAACGAAAGGGATTTGGCCCTGACAGCTTCCATGCATTCCACCCCGGAGGCTCTCTAGGCTCCGCCCTCAGACGAGTCGAAGAGATCATGCACGGTGCCGACCAGCTGCCGCTCATTGAATCCGGTGCGCCAGTGGTCGCGGCAATCAATGAACTGTCAGCCCGGGGCTTCGGAATAGTGGGCATCACCGAAGACAAGAGACTCCTGGGTGTCATCACCGACGGCGACGTAAGGCGCTACCTGGAAAGAATGGCCGAAGCGACGATGCAGGAAGCCCTCCACGATGCACGGGCCGATGACGTCATGACGGTGGACTCCGTAACGCTTCCGCCCGACACGATAGCGGGCGAAGCGCTGTCGGTTCTGCAGGAGCGCCGGATCTCCGCTGCCTTCGTCCTGGACGAGGGACAACGTCCCCTTGGACTGATCACGATGCTCCGGTTGCTGAACCGCGGCACTGCCTGAAACAATGTCGCCGCTCACGCACCTTTACCTTGGCTTTTCGAGGGTTTCGGGGCCTCTTTGGCGTTTCTTTCATTGGAGGAGAATGAGGTCAGGCAAGGAATTGCGGGGCCGCATCTCGGAAAAGTACGGGTCTTATCGAATGTCGCGCCCAGATGGCACATTGTTCTGGTTCCATGCCCTTTCGGTCGGCGAAAGCCTGGCACTTCTCCCCTTGATTGAAAGAGCGCTTGAAGAACTGCCAGATGCACATGTTTTGCTGACGAGTTCGACAGCGACCTCGACAGTCGCCTTGGCGGCGGCAAGGCCGCCGGATCGTTGCATCCACGTGTTCCAACCAGTGGACACCGTCCAGGCGGTGAGAAGGTTCCTGGATCACTGGCGTCCGGATGTTGCGGGATTCTCGGAGCTGGATTTCTGGCCGCGTCTGATGATCGAGACCAAAGGGCGCGAAATACCGATGATCCTGGTGAACAGCAGAATGCAGGAAGGGAGCTTTCGGAGACGCAAGCGAATTGCTGGCCCGATGCGTGACATCCTTGGACTCTTCGACCGCCTTCTCGTGCAGGATGAGACCAGCGTGCGTAGGTTCGTCGCGCTCGGAGCAAATGCCAGAAAGATCTCCGTAGTAGGGACGCTAAAGTCTGCCGCGAGACCGCTGCCCGCCAAAGAGGCGGAACTAGCGCAACTTCGGCAACAAATTGGCGGACGACCTGTTTGGCTTGCCGCCGCAACACACCAGAGCGAACATTCGGCGATCATCGAGGCTCATGCCAACGTAAGGGAAGGCTTGCCAGAGGCACTGATGATTCTTGCGCCTCGTCACGTTCGCGACGGGGACGCGGCGGAAGCTCTCTTGCGAATGCAGTTCGCACATTGGGCCCGACGTGGGAGGGCCGAAAGGATCGAGAAGGACACTCAGGTATATCTGGCCGATACGATAGGAGAGATGGGATTGTGGTATCGGCTCGCTCCGGTTTCGTTTGTTGGCCATTCACTCGTACCGGGCCTTGAAGGGAAGAACCCGTTTGAGGCGGTGGCACTTGGTTCCTGCGTTCTCCACGGACCCGAAACCTCTTACTTCGCCGAGAGCTATCGCAGTCTCGATCAGGCGGGAGGCGCGATCAAGGTGGCAAATGCCGCGGAACTTGCAAGCAATGCGGTCTTGCTTCAGTCGCCTGCGTCGCGGAAACTGATGCTCAGGAGGGCGGCCAAGGTCGCGACTGACCGAAGAAACGTGTTGGACCTGACTTGGAATGCGATCAGAGAAGTCGTGAAATAGGCTTGCCGCGACGAGCCCCTATCGGAGGTCCTCGTGCCTCAGTTCTCTGCACGGTCTGCATGGAACAGCATTCGGACATAGGTCCATTGCAATTCGCCATTGAAGGCCATCTGCCTTGCAACGCAAGGGGGCGATTCCTTCCGAAGAAAACGCTAGCCCGAGCAGAACAATTGCGGTTTGCCGCCAACATCCAAGAGGTGCTGAATCCTGCACCTCGCCTTGTTCCCTTGACTAGTCCTAGTGGCCCGCTGCGCGCGTCTCCGTTATGCACCGCTCGGGTGCTTCGCGACAGACACTCGCAGCGCCAACCCATAGTGTTTGCTCGGTGGCACAGGTGCGTTTATGACCCTACGATCGCAAGTCGCTCCAACAACGCCCGAAGCCTCCTCCAGACCAACAGCAAGGTTGCCAGTCACATGCCCAAGCGTCCGTCTCGGTCCACTGTTGATCGGAATTCAATGCCCCCTTCAAAAGGAAAGAATTCAAGAGAGAGCCGCCCTGAGCGGTCCGTTCTCTTTGTCACGGGTACGCGCGCAGATTTTGGCAAGCTTGAACCACTGATGGTTGCTGCGCGAGATGAAGGGTTACTCGTCTCGATATTCGTGACTGGCATGCACATGCTCGAAAGGTACGGAATGACCAAGATCGAAGTGCATCGGGTGCCTGGTGTCACGGTGCATGAGTTCCTTAACCAGCGGCCCGGCGACCCGCTGGACACGATCCTCTCCAAGACCGTCGTCGGTCTTTCCGACTATCTCATTGAGCACCGGCCCGACCTTGTCGTCTTCCATGGAGACAGGGTGGAGGCGCTGGCCTGCGCTCTGGTATGCGCAACGAATTACGTCCGCTCCGGACACGTGGAGGGTGGCGAACTTTCGGGCACGATCGACGAGTCCTTCCGACACTGCAACACAAAGCTTGCGCATCACCACTTCGTGTCCTCGCAAGAGGCGGCCCGACGCGTGATGGCACTCGGAGAACCCGAAGACTCGGTGCACGTCATCGGCTCGCCGGAACTTGACTTCCATTCACAGCCGTCGGGAGTGACCCTGGCCGAAGTCAGAAACCGCTACCAGATACAGTTTGAAGACTTTGGAATCTGCATGCTCCACCCTGTGACCTCCGAGGTCGACACCATTGGAGAGCAGGCGAGGCTCCTGTTTGGCCGCTTGGTCGCATCGGGCCGCAATTTTGTCGTGATAGCGCCAAACAACGACCCTGGGTCAGACGCGATTCGTGCGGCAATCAATGACCTGCCGCCGGATCGTTTCCGCGCATTGCCGTCGATGCGCTTTTCCCACTTTTCGGAGTTGATGAAGAATGCGGCCTGCATGGTGGGCAATTCCAGCGCGGGAGTGCGCGAGGCGCCGTTTCTGGGGATTCCCTCGCTGGACTTCGGCACGAGACAAAAGAACAGGACAAGGGCCGACAGTGTTGTAAGTGTCGGTGCCGCCGATGTTGCTTCCATTGACCGATTCTTGCATGAGCGCTGGGGGCGGTCACATGATCGCGATGCAGCATTCGGAGATGGTCGCGCGGCGAGCCGCTTCGTGGCCGTTCTCAAGAAAGAAAGGTTTTGGGCAAGCTCCCTTCAAAAGTCCTTCAGCGACAGTCATTGACGACTTGTTGCCATGCAATCGGACAGATGCGCGACGCCACTCGAATGGGCACTACATCAGCATGAAGTTGTCGGGATTGGCTCTGGACCGCGCTTCGAACATGCCTTCCACGTCAATGCCAGTCTGTGCATGTATTTCTTTGCAAGTCTTTCGATACAATCGGTAACGACGCCGGGCATTGTACCACGGGCGATTCCAGGGCTTTCTCCTGTATATGCTGGAATAGTGAAGTACGCTTGGATTCCTGATTGCGGCCCTGATTTCGCGCCAGAAATCTGGCGAAGCGTATTGCCTGTTGAATTGCGAGATATCTTTCGGAACGTCCCACTTCAAATCCATGTAATGAACACGATCCCTGAAAAAGATATTTAGCAGATCCATATCCGCCAATTGGTTTCGATGCCCTCCACCAGCATCTGCTTTGGTTAGGCAGCGCTGAGGGTCCGCGGCACGAATGGCAGGTGTGTCAAACAGGATCACGCCAGAGGAAAAGTACTTTGACGCCATTTCCTGGATCGAAAATCCCATCCTTTCTGCAGACACCCTATATTGCTCTTGCTTTCTTCTGTACCTATTGCGCAAGAGGGTAGCCATGATGTCAAATTTGGATCCATGGAAGTGCTTTTGGATCGTAAGCGCGACCGGGTATGAAAGGCAGGCGCCGATGAGACAGCCATTCAGATCGGTCTGGAACAACCGCGCGATGTCATCCAAGACCAGCGTGTCAGCGTCGAGGAACAGGCACCTGCCGTCAACCAGCCAGGGCAGAAACAGCGGCAACATGCTGGCGGCTGGGAATCGCGCGGCGAGATCGGACTTTTCATATTCAGCTAGGGCGCTGGTATCGAAGCGACGGACATCTATGATCGAGTTCGGGAAATGACGTCCCAGGACGCGTATTGAGCTTGTATCAAATTCCGGCCCTGCCGTGAACACGGTTACATGGATAGGCCCGCCTACGCGCAACAAGGCCGTGTACATGGACACAATCAAGCACGGCAAGTACTTGTCATCGATGCCGTAAGCAATGTGCGCAACGGGAGTCCGGTCTTCCGGCCGGCAGTTCCAAGCACGGTCTCTCGAACAGGTCATTGCCATCACCGCTGCCCCGCTCCGCAGAGCACGACCAGACATGGAACGTGATTGTACATTCGGGGCGGTCCGCTCCGAGATTGCCGGGTTGATAGATGAACTTGATGCACCTGCTCAGACTTCAACTGCCTATCGGTTGGACCTGCGCCTGCGATTCCAGCTCCTTAGCCTGCCATAGCGCTCTTTGCCGACCAAGGACCGAATCATGCGGGCCGCCAGCTGTTCCGCGGCACGCCTACGGGCGAGTCTGCTCGCCGCCGCCCGACCCTTGACCCAAAGGTCGTTGGGCGATGTGCCGGAAAACGAAGTCGTCTTTATCATCGCCCAACTTGGATAGTCGTCATATTGTGAACCTGATTCCATCTTGGTCGTGAGACAAAGCTCAAAGCCGGTATCAGCTGCGAACCGGTCAACAGCCTCCTTCACCAATGGCCAGTCGTCGTGGTAATCGTCCCCCGCAATCAATCCGCCTATCCGCACCTTTTCGGACCAAGAGTAAATCGCCCTCCCACCCAATTGACCAGTGACGGCAAATCCATCTACGTAAACGAAGTCCAAGCGTTCATCTTCAAACAGATCCAAGGCCTCGTCAAAGGTCATGCGAAGCAGCTTGTACGGCGCCATCAAGCCAACAGTCTGCAAAGCTTCCTTGTACTGAATCGTGTCGTGATTGTCGCCGTAAACGTCTACACCAAAGAAGTGCGCAAAACGGCCAGATTCGACCATCCGTTTGGAAAAACCGCCGGCGGCAACTCCGAGTTCGACGCCAATTGCCCCTTCCTTTTTTGACATCAGCTCTATGACATCGTAACGTGTGTAGCCTTCCAACTTCTTCATTTTCTGCCGCTATGACCCAATGAACTGAGGTCGTCTGAACACTTTCCTCATTTTCATAATGTGGCATCATCTGGTGCGCATGGCAATGACGCCATTGCCCCTTTCCACGGCACATCTGTTCCAATACCCAAACATCATTGGACTGGTGCGCAAAGCGACTTCAGCCTGATGCGCGATTCCTCTGCCCTGAACCGCCAACGAACAATTTGCCGACCCGTTGCGGCCACGCCGCCATGCCGCAATCTCGCGGCACAGCGTCTGTCGGGCTGCGAACCCGTCGGTCGAGGCACTGCCTGCGGGCGAACTTCACTTCCACTTCCACCATGTTCGGCCAATTGCCATGCTTCAGCGCGTAGTGGACTTCGCAGGGCCCGCGATGCGCAGTGCTTCTCCGGGACGAAGGCCTCGCAAACCGTCGACAGCCGGCGCGAGTTTTGACTGTCCAAGGCCAGCACGATGCTCTTGCCGGATCTTTGCCAGCGCGCCGTTCCTGCAGCGCGATCCAAAACTGTCAGGATGCCAAGTCAGACCATTTGAGCTGCGAATTTCTCCTGACCGCTCGTGTCAACCGCTTGCCCACGACCTCGTCGAATTCATGGCCAGCTATCTCTCCCGAACCCGGCCGACGGCCCCAAATGTCCATCTCCCCGACCAAATGGCCTTCAGGCAAGTCCCGGTCGGCAACGACCGACGTCCTGGCAAACCGGTACACGGCCTCCTCGGGTGCGCTGCGCTTCTTCTCGTTGTGCAATGCCACGTGAATTTCGCGGCTGCGATCAATGAGGTGCCGAAGTTCCGAAGGGTCCATCGAGCAGGAAATGTCCGGCCCTTCCCTGTAGCGTGAATCGGTAAAGTGCCGCTCAAGGATGCAGGCGCCGAGAGCAACCGAAGCAAGCGCCATCTCCGGACCTATTGAATGGTCCGAGAATCCCACGATCGCGTTCGGAAACGCCTTCCTGAGTTCGCCGACGCCCTTGAGCGAAACAGTTTCAGGCGGCGAGGGATAGAGGTTGGTGCATTCGAGCAGCGCATAGTCGATGCCTGCCTCTTCCAGGATGGCGACGGAGCGTCCAAGGCTCCCGATGTCCTGCATGCCGGTCGACATGATGACCGGCTTACCCTTGGCGGCGACGTGCCGGATGAGCGGCAGGTGGTCCGCCTCGCCTGAGCCGATCTTGAAGGCCGGCACATCCTGCTCTTCGAGAAAATCCGCGGCAGCGCGGGAAAACGGTGTCGAAATGTAGATCAGGCCTTCCGCCTCGGCATGCGACTTCAGCAGGACTTCCTCGTCGGCGGTAAGCGCGCACTCCTCCATTACTTCCCAGATCGACCTGCCGCCCGCGTTCGGAGGCAGAATGGCCTTGGCTTCTTCGGTCATCTCGTCTTCGATGAAGTGCGTCTGGTGCTTTACGATTTCAGCTCCGGACCTGGCCGCCAGAGTCACCATGTGGCGGGCCAGGTCCAAGTCGCCCCCATGGTTGATTCCAATCTCGGCAATCACGAGAGGCGTGTGTTCGGGACCGATTTTCCTGTCTCTGATCTGCATGGCACGGCCTCCTGCCGCTGGAATACTGCCCGCGCTGGCCACGCGAAACCAGAAACTTGGATGCCGGTTTCGTGAACTGGCGCAATGGGCAAGCCGCTGAGCCAGCTTTCCGCGATCTTGCGGGCGCTTCGCCCATGAAGTATCCCGCCAAGCCAGAGCCGATGTCAAAGGCCGCATTTCGAGGGTTCGATTGCGACATGAGCGGTTTCAATCTGCCTGCACCCCCGGGGCTTCGCTATCGGATCTTTCTATTTCTGTATGCATGCACGCTTCGGTCATTGGAGTTCCTTGTGTGGCGACACTTCCGGAAGCGAGCCATTGGCGATGCCCGCTACGGCCAGCATCTTGATGAGCGGAAAGGGGAAAGCCCGCGATTCGTGACTGACCTCTGGCTGCATGCGGTTTCACTCGGCGAAATGACGGCGGCAGAGCCACTGATCCGACTTGCACTGCAAGGCGGGCACCGCGTACTGACGACGCACGCCACGCCTGCTGGACGCGCCAGGGCGGAAAAGAGCTTTGCAGATGAGATCTCCTCAGGCCAGATGGCGGTGCGCTACGCCCCCATCGATCTTCCAGGATATTGGCGAAGGTTCCTTGCAGACTGCAATCCCAAGCTCGGCCTTGTTGTCGAGATGGAATTCTGGCCCTGGATGATCGAGGCGGCCCGCGAGGCGGGTGTGCCGCTCGCGCTGGTCAACTCGCAGGTGCCTGCGAACACTTGGCCAAAAGCAAGACGCATGGCAAGGCTCTTTGGTCATCCTGCCACGCGCGCGGCGACCGTGTTCACCAAGTCGGAAACCCAGGCAGGGCGATTCCGTGCACTGGGCGCCCCCAACGTGTGCATTGCTGGAGAGACGCGGTTCGACATGAAGCCGCCCGACGCGCAGATTCTTGCGGGCGAAGCGCTGCGGGCATGCCTTGGCGATAGGCCGGTCCTCACGATCGCAAGTGTCGTCGAAGGAGAGGAAGAGCTCTACTTGCATGCACTTGCGGAACTGCTTGCGGATCACGAGCCGCCATTCGTGATATGGGTGCCGCGCGCGCCGGAGCGGTTCATGGCGACAGGAGAACGGTTGCGGGCAGCGGGCTGCAAGGTCATGTTGCGCAGCCGGGATTTCGACGGTGACCTGACTCTCCTATCCTCACCCGAGCGTGCGCAGATTCTGATCGGCGATTCTCTCGGCGAGATGAATTTCTACCTTGCGCCGGCAGACGCGGTGATCGTGGGAGGAGGATTCGGGTCCCGCGGTGCCCACAACGTGATCGAGCCGCTGGCGCTCGGCAAGCCTGTAGTGACTGGATCCAACCTGGGTACGATCGAGTTTCCCGCGATTGAGGCTGTGGAGGCGGGAATCCTGACAGCCTGTGAAGTGCCGGAAACACTGCCAGACGCCGCTCGCGCGGCTCTCGCAAAGGGACCGTCCGAGAGAATCAGGTCCTTTCACGCGAGCCATAAGGGTGCATCACGGCGAATCTACGACACAATCCAGCCCTTGCTCTCGGCGCATCGCTGAGCCAGCTTTCCTGCTGGGAGGATCAGCACCGGGAGAGAAGGAACGCAGATGAGACGACGCTACATTGTCATCGGAAGCGGCTCGATCGGACGACGTCACCACAAAAACATTGAGACGTTGGGAGCAGAAAGCACGCTTCTCCCGTGGCGTGGGCTGGACGTACGCAGCCTTGAGCGGAAACTTCAGGACGCAGCGGGTGCCGTGATTGCCACCGCGACCGATGTGCGGCTTGAACTCGTGCAACTCTGCGCGAGCCTTGACACCGCCGTCTATGTCGAAAAACCGCTGGCCTTCCGGCGCGCCGGTCTCGAAGCGATGTTGAAGGCCGCGAAGCCGGTCATCGATCGGTCCGTAGCCGGCTTCATGATGCGATATCATCCGGCGCTCAAGGCACTCGCACAGGATCCCATGGACGCATTTCGTTTCAGCATGGAGATTGGTCACGACGTGCGTCAATGGCGTGAGGACTGGAGCTTTTCCGACAGTTACGCGTCGCGCCCTTGCGGCGGAGGCGTCCTTCTTGACCTTTGCCATGAGATCGACACGGCGACCTGGCTTTTCCCGGGATTGGAGTTGGGTGAGGTGGCATGCATCGGTCACAAGCGCTTTCCCGGCGTCGACTTTGCGACCCGGATCAGGCTTCGCCGGGAAGCGCTGACCGGAGATGTGGCGATGGACTACCTTTCGCCGAAGTGCATTCGCCGGCTCTCGGTGCGAGGATGCAACGGTGGCGTCGATCTGGACCTGGTTTCAGGTCGGGAGATTCGTTGGCAGGGAGCGAAGGAGGCCAGGCGCGATTGGAAATCTGAGCGCAACATGATGTTTCTGAACCTCATGCGTGACTTCATGGCTCTGGCCGAAGGTCGGAAACCCTCGGAGAACCCGCTTTTGCCGCGGCTCGACTTGATCGAAGACAGTTCGGCGATGATCGCCCGGGCATGGGAGGCACGACGCTTTCATGGCGAGATCGAATGGGTCAACACATGATCATCGGGCACGTCGGAGTCAGAAAGGGTTCGAAGGGCGTGACCGGAAAGAACTTTCGCGACATGCTGGGCAAGCCCCTGATCGACTGGTCGCTTGATCAGCTTCTGGTGCATCCGGACGTTGACCATGTCGTTGTCAGCACGGATGATCCCCAGATCTGTCGCCACGCCATCGCCAAGGGCTGTCTCGACATGGGGCTGAGACCGGCCCGTCTGGCCACTGACACTGCCGCCAAGTGGAATGTCTGGCAGCATGCCCTCGCCAAGGCGGAGGAACTCACCGGAGTGGTGGACGTCTTCATTGACCTGGACTGCACCTCCCCACTGCGCACCGTGGAAGACATTGACGGCGCCCTGAACCTGTTCCTTCACGAACGACCCGACATGGTCATGTCCTGCACGGAAGCGCGGAAAAACCCCTATTTCAATCTCGTGGAGCCGGATCGGGACGGGTTTCTCAAGGTGTCGAAGCCGCTTGCAGGCGTTGTCGCTCGCCAGCAGGCGCCCGTGGTCTGGGAGCATGCAGCATCTACTTACGTCGTGGATCCACGCTACCTGAAGAGTGCAACGGAACTCTTCCATGGGCGGGTGCTCCCCTACCTGATGCCACCGGAACGATGCATGGACATCGACACGGAACTGGACTTCAAGCTTGTGGAATTCCTCATGAAGGAGCGGCAGGATGGCTGACCTGCACGGGCGTACCGTATTCATCACGGGTTCGGCAGGCGTCCTCGGCTCGACCTATGTCAGGCGGATGCTCGCCGCCGGGGCGCGGGTCGTGGCGTCGGACCTGCCAGGCGAAAGGGCGGAAGTGCTCAAGGAACGGCACGGCGAAGACTGCCGTTTCGGCTTCTACGAGCTCGACGTGTCCGACGAGGCAGCGGTCGAGCGCGTGTTCCAGCGCATGATGGGTAATGGCTGGGAGCCGAACGTCGTGCTCAACAATGCCGCTGTCACCGGCGAACTCCTGATGGGCCGTGGCCAGGAATTTCCGGACCTTGCCAACACGAGAACCGAGGATTTCGAGAAGGTCATTCGCACGAACCTTACCGGGGCGTTCATGGTGGCGCGCCAGATGGACCGGGACATTGTGGGACGATATCCGGCAACTCTCATCAACGTCGCGTCGATGTATGCCCTAAGAGGCCCTCACCACTCGATTTACGACGGCATGCCGTTCAAGAATCTTTCGGCTTACGGCGTTTCGAAGGCTGGCATCCACGGGTTGACAGTCTGGCTTGCCGGCTATTGGGCGGCTCGGCAGGCGACAGTGAACACCATCGCGCCGGGCGCGGTGTTCAATGGCCACTCGCGGGAATTTCAGCGTCGGGTGTCAGAATTGGTGATGGCAGGTCGCATGGCACGTCCCGACGAAGTCGCTGACGTCATGCTTTTCCTCGCATCCGAGGCAGCGGGATACATGACAGGACAGCTCGTGAACGTTGACGGCGGCTACTCAGCGTGGTGACGGTCAGATCGCCGTTCGCACTGCATGGAGCCAGGTAGCGGTTCAAGTTTCCAGCATCGCCAGGCTTCATGGCCGCACGAGCGCGACAATTCGATCGCGTGCTTGGCGTAGGGAAAATCGGCCAAGACCGTTTGGTGCCGCCGTGTCAGTTGATTCGCGGTGTAGCGACCGTCCTGCTCCGGACGCCAGCAAAGGGCAATCGCGTGTTCGCGCGAGCACCCAAGGTTTCCGCCGGTCAAAGTAGCGTACCTGGTGTCCTGGCTGCGACTTGGGCGAAAGTCAGAGCAATCATGCCATCGGCATGGAATTCCGGGTCCACGAAGCTGCCGCAGCAGCAGTTTCGCCTGCCAGTTGTGCGGTTCACCAAGTTCCTGACGCTTTGCATTGCAGGGGCAGACGGCGGAGTTGGTCCAATTCGCAAGACCCGTGCCGACTTTTCAGCCGAATTGGTCCGCCAATATCTTCGCTGGCGTTCCACTTCCGGGAAGTCCGCGGCGCGCCGCCCGGTCCCAATGAGACAGAAAACGACAACGTCCCCATCGAAGGCGAAGTCGCACCTGCGCGCCAAATCGATTGAGCAGATGCGGGACGGCGACCTGATGCGTGCGGCACATGCGCACTCACCTCAACTCGGCCGCCCCTGTCGCGAGTTCCATGGGATTCAGATCAGGGTTTCGCTGTACCTGTGCTGCACCGCCTCGCACCAATTGCCGACATTCCAGTCGCCATAGGCGCCCATCCCACCCAATGGATCCGGCCCATAGAATACCGGCACATGGACGAAGCTGAGGCCGGGATGGGCATGCGCCCTGCCCAACGCCGTCTCCAAGCTGTCCTGATCATGCCCGCCCGACACGGCGAGCACGCCCGTCACGCTAGAAGCCATGCGCACATAGTCTACCTCGACGGAATCATTCGTGCAGAACTCGGCCTCATACTGAGCGCATTGAAGACCGCTGATGGCCGCCATGCGGCGATTGTCCAGAAGCAGGATCGTGCCATGCACGCCGTGCGCCACCCCGTCGATCAGGATCTGCGGATTCATCATGAACGAACCGTCGCCAGTGAACGCGATCGCATAACGCCCCTCGTCCGCAATCGCGCCGGACAAAAGCGCCGAAACCGCAAACCCCATGTAGGAAGCGCCGGATTCGGTAACGCTCTGGCCGGGAGAGTCGTCCTGCACGATCTGGAATCCGTTGGCCTGAACGTCGCCGGCGTCGAACAGCTTGATGGCGCCGATACGATTGGCGAACCGGTCAGCGGCACGAATGGCCTGCGGCTGAGTGAGCACAGTGCGTTGCCAGACATCGTCATGCAACGGGCCGGCGTCGAACCGCTCCCGCTTGAAGCTCTGCCACTCCGCCTTCCTTGACTTGCAGGTCGCAAGCCACTCGGCCTTTCCCGCGCCAATTGGCGCGAGGCGGTGCAACAGCATTTCAAGAATGGCGGCGGCGTCGCCCTGCAGAGCCAGGGTTCGGTTGTAATGCTGAACGTCGCCTGCATCGGCGTTGATGTTGATCACTTGACGGGCACTCGGCCAACCGATGCCGGAACAGTCGCTCTGGCAGACTGCCCGGCTGCCCACGACTATCGCGAGTTCCGCTTCGCGCATTGCGAAATTTCCGGAGATCGATCCCTTGGTGCCACCCACGTGCATGTTCTGGGGATGGTCATCTGGCAGAACCCCGGTGGTTCCCGGCGAAAGCACGACAGCAGCACCCGCCGCTTCCGCAAACCTGCGAAGCTGGCGGGCCGCGCCCAAGCTGCCACCGCCGGCCTTCACCGCGACGCGCGGGCAACTGGAGATCAAGGCCGCCGCCCGGTCGACAAGAGCATCGTCCACTGGTGCCAGCGGCGAAAACGATGGGCGCGTCGGAAGGGCGTCCAACCGGACAACGACTTCGGCAGGCTGCACGTTCAGCGGCAGATTCAGAAAGAAAGGGCCCGCTTTCGTAGGGTGGAACACGGTGGCAGCGCCCTTCCGCAAGGCGTCCCGCACGGCGCCGGGGGCGTAAAGCGTGTAGGAGCCACCCATGGCGGCGGTAAGGCGTCCGAAGAGACCCTGTTCGGGTCTTGGAATCTGCTGCATGTTGTAGCCTTCGCCGTGAGTGGTCTCGTCACCGTACAGATGATAGATGCCAACCCCGTTCGACGCCGCTGCCAACGAACCCGCCATTGCCTGCAAGGCTCCTGGGCCGATGGAAGTCACCACGGCGCAGGGCTCGTCGTAGATCAGTCGCAGCGCCGTTCCCGCATGGGACATCTCCACCTCGTTTCGAAACTGGTAGCAGCGGACCAGTCCGGCGGCTTCGTAGACGCGCAAGGTCTCGCCCAGTTCGGTCGAACCGTGGCCGAAGATCACCAGGTACTTCGACACGCCCTGTCGCAGCAGGCCCAGCACCAGCGCCTCGGTCAAGGGGAGCCTGAGAGGCTCTGCGAATTCGTGCCCGTCCAGCGCGGCATCAAGGCCGCCCTCGTCTGCAAGCCAGGTCGCGCGTTCCATGCGAGTCGTCGGGACGGTCATTCATCATCCTCCCTCAGGAGCACCGCTTTCCCGGTCCGCGCCGACTCCTCGGCCGCAAGCGCGAAACGAAGCACCATTCGGGCCTGACGTGCAGTGAGCACGGGTTCGCCCCCCTCTTGCAGAACGCGCAGGAAGTGCCGGGTCGACTGCACGAAGCCTTGCTCCCAGCCGGTCTCCACGTCCGTGAATTCGGTGACGGCGCCGTCGCGGTACAATGCAACAGGGGGCGGCTTGCCAATCTGGCCATGTCCGCAGTTGATCCACAACACGCCATGTGTCCCGGTGATCTCGACGCGGTCATCCTGGGCATAGTGACGTGACGTGATTTCGAGTTCTGGCGAATGCACCACCTCCAGGTTTCCGATCCGGTTGCCGGGAAACCGGAAGGACACGATGGACTGCGCGTCGATATAGCCGCCTTCGGGACGCTCGGCATTGTGGATGAATGCGTGCACCTCGCGCGGCGCCCCCATGAAATGCCATGCCAGCGCGAACTTGTGATGCCCGTCGTCGAATACAAGCGGCCCACCGCCGGACCGGCCCCTGTCCTGACGCCAGGCGTCGGCCTCCTTCGGAACGGCCCAAGCGGTGCGGCTCTTGCCCGGGTTGGACTTGAGGCGGATCGACAGCGGCTCTCCAATGGCGCCCTCCTCGATCAAGGCGCGTGCCTTCATTACCGGAGGGTGAAAAACGAAGTTCTCGAACACCTTGAATGGACGCCCCGAAGCCTCCGCCGCCGCGACAAGCCTGTCAGCCTCCTCGACGGAGATGCACATCGGCTTCTGCAAGGAGACGATCTTCCCGGCATCGATCGCTTTCAGCGCCGCCCGCAGGTGCAGATGGTGCGGCAAAAGCAGTTCCACCAGGTCGATGTCATCCCTTGCCAGCAGTTGATCCAGGTCGTCGTCGATGTGAACTTCGCCGCAACCCCACGCATGCGCCCGCTCTCTTGCCAGGTCGGGGCAGCTGTCGCAGAGCGCCGTGATCTGTGCCGCCGGGTTCTGAAGGTACTCGATGGCATGCAGATCGGAAATTCGGCCAGTCCCGACGAGGGCGACCCGGAGAGGCTTGCCCGTCATGGTCAGGGCCTGTCCTTCAGGAACGGATTTCCGGCTTTGCGCACCACCTGCCCCAGCTCCACCAGGCGCGAATCCCCGATCCGCACCGAAGGGCCGGATATTCCCAGCGCCGCGATCATCCTGTCCCGGGAATCGAAGACCGGCCGCGCGACGCAGCGGACTCCCTCCGCGAATTCACCGTCATCCACGGTGAAGCCCCGGACACGCGCCTGTGCGAGATCATCGTTCAGCGCATGGCGATCGACAATTGTCTGGGCGGTATGGGAAGGCAGTGTCTTGGGAATTTCCGCGCCACCAAACGCAAGAAACGCCTTGCCGAGCGCAGTGCAGTGCAAGGGCGCGAGCGAACCGATCGGATGGTCGACCTTGAGCGGGAGCGTTGAATCGACCTTGTCGACGTACCACACCCGCTCGTCCACCAGGACGGCAAGATGGGAGCACTCCCCGGTCACCTCGACCAGCCGCTGCAGAATTGGTCGGCAGAGCTCCTTGCAGGCAACGACTTCGCTCAGGCTGTGCCCTTCATTCCGGGACTCCGGGTCACGCACGGCGCGGTAGCGCCTCGATTCGTCCTGCACAGCGTATCCGGCCGCGACAAGGGTCTTCAGAATGTGGGAGGCGTTGGATTTCTCGATGCCTAGCTCGTCCGCGATCCTGGTGAGTCGCATCGGTTCGGCCGAGGCAGTGAGAATGTCGAGCGCCCTGAGGCCCCGCATCAGGGATTGCAGCAGTCGCACGGTTCACCTTCCAGTCCGGACAAAGTCCTCACCTACACAAGTTTGCACATTACGTACATTTTGTTTGACATAGGAAAACCTTTTGAGCGAATTCTCCGTTTCCCTGTAATGAGCCAGATTTTATTGCCGTATGCAATCCATTTTGTTGACCTAAGGAAAAAAGCCTGCATACTTGTCTGCGCACCGCACCAGGTGCGTAGCCCCAGGAAACGGGAGGGAGAACAATCTCATGACCTGCATTTCGCGCCGGGGAATACTCGGCACCGCCATCGCCGCACCGCTTGTGACCGCTGCCACTCTGGCGTTCGCCGACGGCCACGAGGTGACCATCAGCCACTACTTCACGGGAGAGCTCGGACTCAAGGCTTTCCAGGAGCAGATTGACCGCTTCGAAGCGGCCACTGACTATGCCCTCAAGGACAGCCCCGTCGGACACGAGGACTTCAAGACCGACATTCTGGTTCGGGCATCGGGCAACAGCCTGCCGGACGTCTTCAGCTACTGGGCCGGCGCGCGTGTTCAGTTCATCGTGGATTCGAACGCGCTTCATCCAATCGACGACATGTGGGACAACGCCGGCCTCGACAGCGTAGTTGCGAAGTCCGTCGCCGACAGCGCAACGATGTACAACGGCAACCGCTACCTCGTGCCGTTCAACTATCACTATTCAGGCGTCTTCTATAACAAGGCCGTCTTCGCCGACACGGGAATCGATGAATTGCCTACCGACTGGGAAGGCTTCGTCGCGCTATGCGAGAAGCTGAGCGCCAATGGCGTCACGCCGATCGCCCTTGGCTCGATGAACCGCTGGCCGGCGCAGTTCTGGTTCGACTACCTCCTGCTGCGGACCGCCGGACCGGACTACCGTGCGCGATTGATGGCAGGCGACGCGTCCTACGACGACCCCGAGGTCCACGCCGCCATGGGAATGTGGAAGGATCTCGTGGACGCTGGCCATTTCGCGGAAAACGCCAATGCCGATTCCTGGACCGACGCGTCCGACAAGGTCGCTCGTGGCGACGCGGCCATGACGCTCATGGGAACCTGGATAACCGGATACTGGAACGGCTTGGGCCTGGTTCCGGGAGAGGACTACGACTTCTTCCCGTTCCCGAGCATCTCGGAAGGCGTGGCCGAGGCCTCGGTCGGACCTGTCGACGGTCTGGTCATGGCGGCCAACGCCGCAAACGTGGACGGCGCCAAGGCGTTTCTCGAATACATGGTGTCCAACACCGACGTGCAGGCCGCGTGGAGCAAGGCACAGGGGGCGCTTTCGGCGAACGTCAATGTCGATCCGTCCAACTACAACTCCGTGATGCTGAAAGCCTTCGAAACGGTTGCGGCATCCGAGGTCTTCGCCTTCAACTACGATCTGGCAACGCCGCCGCCAGTCGCGGAGGTGGGCCTTTCAATGTTCTCGCGTTTCATGGATGATCCGTCCAAGCTGGACGAAATCCTTGCGCAGGTGGCCACGGACGCCTCGGCGGCTTTCGAGCAGTGACCGACATGCGCCGGGCGGAACGGCATTCCGCCCGGCGCGCTGACCGGAGACATCGATGGAGACACAGAACCGTCTCTGGCGGGTCCTGCTGCTTGCGCTGCCGATCCTTGTGTTTTCGGTTCTGGTGATCTGGCCGCTGCTGAGTTCGTTCTACTACAGCTTCACGAACTGGAATGGGTTCAACCGTGACTATGAGTTCCTTGGCCTGAGGAACTTTGCCAAGATCTGGACTGACCGACTGTTCTTCGATGCCATCGTCAACACGACCATCTGGATGGTGGCGGCGTTGGTCCTGCCAACGCTGACAGGCCTCTTCCTGGCACTGCTGCTTGATCGGCAGGTCCGGGGCGCACGGATATTCAAGACCGTATTCTACCTGCCGATCTGCCTGTCCGCCATCGTCGTCGGCCAGATCTGGATCTGGATCTACCAGCCGGACTGGGGCTTGCTGAACACCTTGGTGAAACTGGCAGGCAATCCGGACTTCAACTATGCTTGGCTTGCGCGGCCCGACAGCGCCCTCTTTGCCGTGATTGTCGCCTGGTCCTGGCAGCAGACAGGCCTCTCCATGGTCATCTACCTTGCCGGGCTCACCTCAATCCCTTCGGAAATGCTCGAGGTCTGCGAAATCGAGGGAGCAACGGCGTGGCAGCGCATCTGGCGCGTGGTGATCCCGCTGCTGACCCCGTCCACCGTCGTCGTCGTGGCGCTCTCGATGATCAATTCGCTCAAGGGCTTCGACATACTCTACATCATGACCGGCGGAGGGCCGTTCAATTCCTCCGACACGCTTGCCATGCATATGTACAACGAGAGCTTCAAAAAATACCTGATGGGCTACGGAAGCGCGATTTCGGTGGTGCTCTTCCTGATCGCGCTCACAATCATCGGCGTCTATTTCCGGCAGCTGAGGAAAGTGGACGAGATCTATGGCTGATGTCGCCACGTCGGTGCCGGCTCGCTTCAATCCGTGGCCGGCAACCGTGTTCGTGGCGCTCTGCATCCTCGCGGCGCTGTTTCTCGCCCCAACGGCAGGTGTGCTGCTGTCGTCGGTGAAGACGACACGCGCCATAGCACTTGGAGACCTCTGGTCGGTTCCGGACAGGATCTATCTCGAGAACTACGCCGAAGTGCTCTTCAATCCGGCGGTGCATCGCTATTTCCTCAACACGCTCCTGGTCACGGTGCCGGCCACCTTCGCCTCCATCGCGCTCGGCGTACTGGCAGGCCACGTGTTCGCCAAGCTGCCCTTCCGCGGCAGCAACATCCTGTTTCTCATCGTGGTCTCGGGCATGTTCTTCCCGCCCCAGGTCATCCTGGTTCCCCTGTTCAGGCTCTTCAACGGGCTTGGACTGATCGATACGCTCTGGCCGATAATCCTGGTCCACACCGCGCTGGGAATCCCGATCTGCACGCTGCTGATGCGCAATTTCTTCGCTGCCGTGCCGAACGCGCTTCGCGAAGCCGCACTCATCGAAGGGGCCAACGAATGGCAGGTGCTGACCCGGGTTTCACTGCCGCTCAGCCTTCCGGCGCTTGCGGTCCTGGCGACCCTGCAGTTCACCTGGATCTGGAACGACTTCCTCTGGCCACTGATCTTCACCCAGTCGGACGACAAGCGCACCATCATGATCGGCATCGTCAACCTGCGAGGACAGTACACGGTCGCCTGGGGCGTGCAGGGCGCGCTCTCCCTGGTTGCAAGCCTGCCGACGCTCGTCATCTTTCTCTTTTTCCAGCGGTACTTCATCAAGGGAATGACCATGGGCGCGATCAAGGGATAGGGCATGGCACGGGTCGAACTGAGAAACATCCACAAGTCCTTCGGCGCTACCGAAGTGATCCGGGGCGTGGACCTGAGCATCGACAGGGGCGAATTCGTGGTCTTCGTCGGCCCTTCCGGATGCGGAAAGTCCACCGTCCTGAGACTGATTTCCGGGCTAGAATCCGTTTCCTCGGGGCAGATCCTGTTTGACGGCAAGGACATGACCCGAACGGCTCCTTCCAAGCGCCGACTTGCCATGGTGTTTCAGTCCTACGCGCTGTTCCCCCATCTGACCGTGGCGGAGAACATCGGCTTCGGCCTCAGCCTGGCAAAGACCCCGAAGGCGGAGATCGCCCGCCGCGTCACGGAGGTGGCGAAGACGCTGCAGCTCGATTCACTTCTCGACCGCATGCCTCGACAGCTGTCCGGGGGGCAGCGCCAGCGGGTGGCCATCGGCCGCTCCATCATACGGAACCCGAAGGTCTTCCTCTTTGACGAGCCCCTTTCGAATCTCGATGCCGCGCTGCGCGTGAGCATGCGGCTGGAGATCGCGCGCCTGCACAGGGAACTTGGCGACGTGACGATGATCTACGTGACGCATGACCAGATCGAGGCGATGACGCTGGCCGACCGGATCGTCGTGCTGAACGGCGGGCGAATCGAGCAGGTCGGGACTCCGATGGAGATTTACGAGAACCCGGCGAACACATTCGTCGCAGGCTTCGTTGGAGCGCCTTCGATGAACTTCATCCGCTGCAGCGTCGACGTGGATGGCGTTGCGCGGTTTGGACCGGCCAGCATCCGCCCGGCCCGGTCACACGATGTCTCCGGCGACGCCTTGCTTGGCATCCGGCCCGAGCATCTGGCCCTGGTCGATTCCGGCCAGGGAACGTTTGACGCCGAAGTCGAACTGGTCGAGCGGCTGGGCGCCGAAAGCCTTGTCTATCTGCGTGCTCCGTTTCTCGAGAAGCCGATCACGGTACGTACCGGCGGCGCACTCGGCCTGGGCGAACGGCAAGCGGTCGGCGTGCAGGTCGACCTGACGAACCTTCACGTCTTCTCGCCCTCGAGCCCGACACTCAAGCAGGACCCCTGAGCTGCCTTCGCCGCCACGCCGGCGGCGGAGCTGCAGCGAAGACAGGCCTTTGTCTTGGCTTCCGGAGCATACAGCGGGCCAGCACAATCCAACGGAAGGCGCGGCAGGGGCCCTGCCGCGGCGCGTTCAGTCCCGACAGCGAAAGGCACCCTTGACCGTCATAGCTTCAAACTGAATCAATACCCACCGCATGCGAAGCCGAAGAGATGCGGCTATGGTCAGACTTCATTCGAAGCAGGAAACTTGCAGCCTCATGAATTGCTCGTTTGGTTGGGTTGCTTCAAGCACGACGGCTTCCAAGGGCACATTTCCGTTTGCACTCTACCGGATCGCAGACCTGGCCGGACCTATCAGGCACGATCCTCGCGCGGGAGCGCCCGGAAAACCCCGCAACCGAGGTGTACCCGGAGAAGAACGTGGACCTGCTTCACACTGTGCTGGAATCGCAAGGCCACCGGGACGTCGTGAGATGGCCCGCCGGTCACGCGCCTGACAGTCGCGACGTTGTCATCGACCTCGGGCGCCTCGTCGGCTCCCATCCGTCCTCGAGGCAACCCATCCCCGGTGCCAGGAAGGTCTGGCAGGGGCTCGAACGGCTCACCTGGGCAATCCAGGTGCGTGACGCCATCGGCGAGACAAAGCGGGAATAGCGTCACCTATACAAGTTTGGGCCGTCACCAATGTTTCCAATGTCGACCATTGATCTCAAAGACCTGGAACGGAAAGCGATGGGAATTGTATGCGAAAGTGCCAGAATCCTGTGATCGGCCAGAAAGATGTTGCTGTTTCGTTCCGGAGCGGTCATGCTGCGTGGGCGGGCGCCGGAAACGCCCGGTCCCCGGAAGCTCACGCAGGAGCGAACACGTGGCCCTGACACAGACGCACAGGCAGGTTGTCTACCGCCTCCTTCCCCAGACGCGGAGCAACTGGCAGTGGCTTGAGACCACGCTCGAAGCCCAGCGGCAACTCTGCAACGCGGCACTTGAGGAACGGATCGACTTCTACCGCAAGACGGGGAAGTCACGGACCTGCTTCGACCAGTGCAAGGCGCTCACCGAGTGCCGGCGCGAACTGCCGGAAATGGCCGGCTGCTCCGTGGGCATCCAGCGCGGGACGCTCAAGCGGCTCGATGAATCGTTCAAGGGCTTCTTCAACCGCCTGAAGAACGGCGGGAAAGCGGGCTTCCCGAAGTTCAGGGGACGCCGCTTCTTCGACAGCATCGCCATCGTCTCCGGCGTCAAGGTGCGCGACGGAACGCTCCACATCCCCGGCTTCGGCCCGATGACGATTCGTCGCAAGGGCGGCAACCCGCATCCCGACGGCAGGCCCGTCTCCGCCGTGCTCAAGCGTGTCGGCGGCAAGTGGACCGCCGTCGTCTGCTACGCCGTGGAGATCGAGGAGCCTGCCGACAACGGACACGTGCTCGGCCTCGACAGGAACTGCGGACAGGTCGCCGACAGCGACGGGGAACTGCACGCCATGCCGGACATGTCCAGGCTCGAAGGCAGGGCGAAGCGGCTGCAGCGCAAGCTGTCGCGCCAGCAGAAACGGTCGAAGCGGCGCGAGCGGACGAAGCGGATGCTCGCGAAGACAAGGCGCAGGATCGCGAACCGCCGCCGCAACTGGCATCACCATGTCAGCAAGAGGCTCGCCGGCAAGGGCGGCGCCGTCGCCGTCGAGACCCTGGACGTGAAGGCCATGACGAGATCCGCCAAGGGGACCGTCGAGGAGCCGGGGACGAACGTGCCGCAGAAGGCGGGCCTGAACCGCGTCATCCTGAACACCGGATGGACCGCGCTGAAGCGGATGCTGGACTGCAAGGTGGCGAACGTCATCACCGTTCCGGCGAGGAACACGTCAAGGACATGCCACGAGTGCGGGGCGGCGGAAGCCGCCAGCCGCAGGACTCGGGACGACTTCATCTGCGTTGCCTGCGGGCACGCGGCACATGCCGGCATCAACGCGGCAAGGAACATCCGGTGCGTGGCGCGTGGCCGCGCCCCGGAGCACGAGGCGTCCGGGATTGGCGCGTCTGCACGGCGAGGGGCGTTCGGGCTGCCGACCTCACCGACCCGTGAAATCAGTGCGAGGGCGGCCTGATGGCACTATCGTATATAATTCCCATAAATTTGGCCCGGACGCACTGGCATCTGTATCGGCGCAGGTTCGAGCAAGATCGGCGAAGCCGGGGTCGTACTCGAAGCGGGCATGTCGCTCGCCGGCATCCATTGCGACATAACCAATGGTCGTCCCCCACACGGTCGCTGCACTGCCTGAGCGGGCATGTCGCTCGCCGGCATCCATTGCGACATAACCAATGGTCGTCCCCCACAGCCTGACGGTCGCTGTGCTCATCAGACTTCGTCGCCCCATCTTTTCCCGGACGCGGCTCTGCGTTTTCTGGGTGAAGACTCTGCCCGCGCCTGCACCATTGGCGATGCGACCGTTTCTGGCAGGAACTGGTCTATGGACGACGTCATGCGAAGCGCCTTCAGGAGCTTGATCCAGGATTCCATCTGGCTCCCCTCGCCTGCCTCGATCCTACGGAGCGTGGCCACTCCGAGACCCGCCTCTTCTGCGAGACTGGTTTGCGAGAACCCGCGTTGTTTGCGGTGTCGCGCCAGACGATTGCCAAATTCCTGTAGAATGGCGGCGTCTGGGGTCAGATTGTCGATCTTCATGCGATCACTTTCGATATGCTTCCTGCGCTTTCCGGCCTCTTGCAATCATAATTGATAGCACTTTCAGCTAGAACGAGTCCATAGCAAGCAGAGACGGGTCACGAAGTCGTGATATCATATGTGATCGTTTTTCTACCAAAAGGCCACAAAGCAATCAAAAATGATATTAGACTTAAAGACTATGCGTAAGCTGCTTCAGACAAACCCGGTGCCAGCGATCTTTCAACGTCCCACACTTATGTAGGTGATCCGGATTCTGCTTGGCACGTGCATGCAGGTCGGTCTCCGCCATTTCGATTCGCGCACGCTCGACTGGCTCGCCGTTGCCTTGCGCTCCGGCGAGCACACGCGGCACGCCCTGGCCCGCGAGCTGTGCGAGCGCACCGGCTGGCTCAACGCCCCTGGCCGCCCGCGCCTGTCTGCTGCGGCGGCGGCGCTGCCGGCGCTCGCGAAACGCATCGGGACCGAGCTTCCGCCTGCCCGGGACGTGCCGGATCCGGCCGCCGCTCCCGCAGTCCCGGCCGGCGACGTGCTCGACGCCAGGCTGGCCTGCGCGCTGGAGGATCTCGGCCCCGCCTCGCTCGATCTCATGGGCGACGCCGGCGACCGCCACTTGTGGGTGGCGAAGATGGAGGCGCATCATGCTCTGGGGTGGGCGCGGCCTCCCGGCGGCCAGGTCCCCGCCACTGGATCCGCTCGGAGCGCCACGGCGTCCTCGGAGGGATCGGCTTCGGGTCCGCGACGTGGCAGCTCCGGGCGCGCGACGAGTGGATCGGATGGTCTGCCGACGCCCGCTCTGTGACAGCCAGTGCCCGAATTGCCGGATCCGATTGCTCCAGCGCTTGAAGGTAGCTTTCCCACGCACCCTCACCTTTGAGCTGATTGTTCAGCAAAGTCCCGGGGGCATGAATATGAGGTTCCCACCGCTGCCACTGCGAGCCTCGATTCAACATGCGAACCGAAGCCAATTCAGCCAATTGTCTCCCCTCCATCATCTGCAAACAGGTCGCGATAAATGGCCTCGACGCCGGCCGTCTCGGTGTCACTCAGGGCTGCAAACTCCTTACGCCGCGCTCGCGCGGACAGCTTGCCTTCGTTCTGGTTGAGAAAGCGAAAGAGCAAATCCATTGTGCGTTCTGGCATGTCGAACATGGCCTCAACAGAGCGTCCGGCAGGTGAAGGGTTTGACCGGTTAGCCACTCAAAGAGGAACCAGATCCTGCGCGCGTAGCTGCCCGTCGGCTCGTCTTCCACCCAGGCGATGATCGGGTCTGGACCAATGGCGCGAAACAGGCGCTTGAGCACCGCAAGATCGAGACCCTCATATTTGAGCGCGAACGTCAGATGCCCGCGGAGAGGGCTGTGGTTGATGGCGTGGCGTCATGATCAACCAGCCTTCTGTGTCGATCACACGGCGCCGCATACCCGTTGCTGCAAGGCGGATTGGCACCGGCACAGTCAGGTTATAAGCATCAATCAGCGCTCCGTGCCGGCCGGAGTAGCGTTCTTAGGTAGCCGCCTCGGGTGAAAAACGTTCACTGGTCCTGAAAACTGGACATCTGTTAGTTGCTGGCCGATTTTCGATCCCTCATTGTGATTCTTGTTCTGCGGTGAGAGCGCTTCCGAGAATCGTTCCTAGCACATGAACTTTGTCAAATGAGTGAACACTCCGTCGTCTTCAGGCGACGTAATGTTCATGTCATCGAGAGGAGCCCGTAACAGGTTTCCGGCAGCGCCTTCAAGGCGCAGGCTTGGCATCTTTGGCATCGCTCCCAAGCTGGTCTCGAAGCACGCGCGTTCGCACCTCCATCGCCTCTCCCGGCCGCAACTTGCCAAGCTGGAACGGGCCGTAGCTGACGCGGATCAAGCGATTGACGGAAAACCCGACGGCTTCCATCGCGCGCTTGATCTCTCGGTTCCTTCCTTCACGAATCGCAACGGTCACCCAGGCATTCCCGCCCTGCTGGCGATCGAGTCTCACGCTCATGGGACGAAAGCGCTCGCCGTCGACTTCGATGCCCTTCGCGAGCGGCGCAAAGCTGTCCTTGCCTGGCCTGCCGTGCAGGCGAACCCGATACTTGCGGACCCAACCTGTAGACGGCAATTCTAGGCGGCGCTTGATTTCTCCGTCATTTGTCAAGAGCAGCAGTCCTTCGGAATCTATGTCGAGCCGACCGACCGACACGACCCGCGGCAACGAGTCCGGCAAGCTGTCGAAGACCGTTGGCCGTCCTTTTTCGTCACGGGTCGACGTCACCAGGCCCCGAGGCTTGTTGTAGAGCCAGACGCGCACCGGCGCTCGCTTGCCGAGCGCCTTCCCGTCAACCGTGATTCTGTCGGCCTCACTGACGTTCAGTGCGGGACTCTCTATGGGCGTGCCATTCACGGTCACGCGGCCTGCCGCAATCATCCGTTCGGCGTCGCGGCGGGATGCAACGCCGTGGCGAGCCAGAACCTTGGCAATCCGTTCGCCTGCAACTTCGGCCATGGACGCGACTTACCGCGCCGAGCAGCAGACGGAAAGTCGTCGCGGCGCACGCGGCCCATGGAATTTCATGCCGAACAAGCGATCGCGGGCAGAGGCGCTCGAACTTCGCGGCGCGACCGACTCTCTGTATGCTTCATGCGGGACGGCGTGAAATCGGAGGGATGACGATGGCCGCAGAGACGCGCTTGAACGCCGTGCTTCCCTTCCTTCCCTGCTCCTCGCCGAACATGGAGGGCACCCGCGGGGACAGAACCCGGAGAACCGCTTCGACCAAGTGCCGTTCTCTTCGGATGTCCGCATTTCATGGTTGATCTGGTCGAAACGCGCAATCGTCAGGAATCTTCGGCGACTTCGACAGGGCCGTAGAAGTCACCAATGGCGGGCGCCGATGCGGTCGCCGGCCCAAGCACGGCAATAGCGTTCTTCATCTGATTGACCGTGGTGCCCGTGGTTCTCCAAATTCCTGCATCGACGACCAGGAGCCGAACGCCGGTCCGGCATTCGGCTACGGAGCGCTTTTCGGTAGGCATTCAATCAGAAGACGCATCATCTCCGTTGCATCCTTGTCGGTGTAGAACCGCACCATCTTTTCGTTGAAGTCCTGCAACCGGGCTGCTGGAATTGAAATGGGGTCGACACCGTGGGACATAAGAATGCCGTTCATCATGAAACGGGATGTCCGCTTGTTTCCGTCGCAATGGAATTGCTGCAACGCTCCAAACAGGAAGTAGGCCATGCTAAGTTCAAGTGCATTGGAAACTTCAGAAGCCAAAGCCTCGATGCCTTCGACGTAGACCCGGTTCAGATCGGGCGCGCCCTCCTTCGTGGGCAGCGGCCAGTGCCGCTCTTCCCGGCCCAGGTAAACGCTTGGCCAAACGGTCAGGTTCAGGGGGTCTCCCTCGCCTCGGAAGTGCCCCGGATCAAGCGCCTCACCCTTGGCGACAAGGCGATGGGGCTCATCCGACACGGGCTTTTCCACGCGGAACTCTCCGACATGAACCAACTTGAACAGTTTATTCGCGGCCTCACCAAGATCGTGAATCTGTTGCTGGTCAGCAAGCTTTCGCCCACCAACCGTGATGCCTTCAAGAAGAGTCTGGACTTCTGGACAGGTGAAGGGGTTTCCCTCAAGCGCACCTGCGTCATAGACAAACTCGGCAATAGATTGCTTGTGACGGAACGCCGCGCGTTCAACAGACGTACCGCGGCCCGCCGGGACAGCAGCCCGATTCCACGAGAACCCCATCTTTTCGAGAATCTGCATCGGCGTGCCTCAAACGAAGACAATCACGCATCGCGAATGCAGATTCTGCCGGCATGGGCGCTCATCAACCATTGACGGCAGATATCCCGTTTTCGAATCGCCGCATGCGCGAAAGTCGAGAACGCTGGATTTTCATAAGCGGATCAAGGCAGAAATTTGCTGAACAACGTTTGCGTTGAGGCATGCGCCAACACGGTCCGGCACGCAAACGTTCTTGACGTTAGCGTGCAATGCAATGTTGGCGTAGCCCGAGCTGCTGTTCCCGAACGGCTCGCTCGAACCCGCCGAAGAACGAGCATCTGCGTCGTGAACTCGACTGGCATGCGCCTGCCGAGCGCTCTCAAACTCTGCATGTCGGCGTCTTGCAGCCCGTCTTGGGTGCCAGAAACCCGTGACCGCAGACCGAAGCAAAGGACTGGGGCCCGGTCAGCGACGATACGGGCATACGACAGGAGGGGCCTATCCAAGCGACGTCCTTGGCTTCAGCCTGGCACTGCCCAGCCCTGGGCTGCTCCACCGCGTTTGGCCGCTCGCGAGGCAGGCGCTCCATTCGATCCGCGCTTCGTCCAACCGCCGAGACCAAGTGCGCGAAAGCCTCTCGAAGAGGGATCCTTGCCTCCGAAGCATCATTCCTCACCTTCTCGCTGAACGTCATGCGCGAAACGAATCTGCAATCACGGGGCAATTTCGCTCACTCGCTCAGGGAGTGATTTCGCTATGGCGGACTGCGGTTTTCCCAGCGGTCTGAAATCAAACGACAATTTTCGGACCGGATCGAGAGATCGCCCCTGATCTGGCCGAATCCGCGAAAATTCGGCTCGCTGGCCGCGACTTTTCCATGTCGGTCGCGTCGGCTGGCGTTCCTGGCCCTGGATTCCGGGTGTGGTAGAGTGCTCCTGCAACTACTTGAAAACGCCCCTGGACGGGGGCGGAAAGGAGCACTCCGATGAAGAGCCTACAGCCTGAAGCCTCGATTGCCAACATCGATGACGGAAGCGGACCCGTCGCGGCGGCGCAGGCGCGCCTGACGGAGGCGGGCATCGCCCTGGTCGAGCGGGCCGCCGAGATCGGCCTGGCGGGGAACGTCGCGACCCTGTACCGGGACGACCCGCTGAAGGCCGAGGCCGCGTTCCGCGACATGGTCTTCGGCTTGGCCCGTTCAGTCCTGAAGGGCGCGTTCGAGGCGCTGGACGGCCACGGGCCGTCTCTGGAGGCCAACGGCAGGACGTACCGGAAGGCCGAAGTCACGCCGGGCCGCGCGATGACGATGTTCGGGCCGGTCGGCTTCCTGCGGTCGCGGTACCGTCCCTCGGGGACCGGCGCGTCGCTGGTTCCCGCCGAGGCCGTCCTCGGCCTGACGGCATGCGGGCTGACGCCGGCGGCTGCGGGTCTCTCGATGTACCTGATGAGCGGCCTGACGGCCCGCGAGAGCGAGGACGCCTGGAGGCGGCTCTGCGGCCAGGGTCCTTCGACGGCGTCCCTGGTGCGGCTTTCCGGAGAGGCCGGAAGCCGCATGGAGGCATGCTCCGGCGATCTCCTGCCGGATCTCCGGGAGCGGGAGGAGATGCCTGCGGGGGCGGTGTCGCTGCTGGTCTCGCTCGACGGTGTCATGATGCGCATGAACGCCGAGACGGCCGAAGGAAAGCCAACGGACGCTGGCTGGCGCGAGGCGTCGTGCGGCGTCGTGGCCTTGGTCGACGCCGAGGGGAACATGCTGGAGAGCCGGTACTTCGGGCGTCTTCCCGAGGCCGGCAAGGCGAGCCTGAAGTCGCAGCTGAGCGCCGAGGCGTTCCACTGGCTGGCGCTCAAGCCGGACCTGAAGCTTGCGGTCGTCGCCGACGGCGCGAAGGACAACTGGCCCTTCCTGGAATCGCTGTGCCCCGATGTCATGCTTCTCGATATCTGGCACGCGATCCAGCACATGAAGGCAGCGGCCGACGCCGCCTTTGGCCCGGACACGGCCGCCGGAACGGCCTGGTTCGAGAAGTGGCGGCACGTCCTGCGCCACGATCCCAAGGGGGCCGGCAAGGTGATCGACGCCATTCGCCACTTGCTGCGGAAGGGCAAGGGAGCCGACGGGATCCGGAAGGAACTCGCCTACTTCCGCGCTAACCGTCACCGCATGCACTACGCTGCCGCCGCCGACGCGGGCTACGCCATCGGATCGGGATCCGTGGAATCCGCAAACAAGGTTCTGGTGACGTCACGGATGAAGCGCTCAGGGCAGAGCTGGGGTCGCGACGGCGGACAGGGCGTCCTGACCTTCCGGTCGCTTCTCAAGTCCGGACGCTTCGACCGGGCATGGGCCGCGCTGGTCCCGAGCCTGAGCCGCAGCAATGGCTGGAAGCCCTCGCAATGCGCCAACGAAAACGGGCCGGTGGCGCAAGTCGCGCTCGCCGCGTGATTCGCAAACGGAACATCATGGAATCAAAAAGTGAACCATACGAGAATCGCGCCCCTCGCTCAGGGAGTGATTTCGCTATGGCGGACTGCGGTTTTCCCAGCGGTCTGAAATCAAACGACAATTTTCGGACCGGATCGAGAGATCGCCCCTGATCTGGCCGAATCCGCGAAAATTCGGCTCGCTGGCCGCGACTTTTCCATGTCGGTCGCGTCGGCTGGCGTTCCTGGCCCTGGATTCCGGGTGTGGTAGAGTGCTCCTGCAACTACTTGAAAACGCCCCTGGACGGGGGCGGAAAGGAGCACTCCGATGAAGAGCCTACAGCCTGAAGCCTCGATTGCCAACATCGATGACGGAAGCGGACCCGTCGCGGCGGCGCAGGCGCGCCTGACGGAGGCGGGCATCGCCCTGGTCGAGCGGGCCGCCGAGATCGGCCTGGCGGGGAACGTCGCGACCCTGTACCGGGACGACCCGCTGAAGGCCGAGGCCGCGTTCCGCGACATGGTCTTCGGCTTGGCCCGTTCAGTCCTGAAGGGCGCGTTCGAGGCGCTGGACGGCCACGGGCCGTCTCTGGAGGCCGACGGCAGGACGTACCGGAAGGCCGACGTCACGCCGGGCCGCGCGATGACGATGTTCGGGCCGGTCGACTTCCTGCGGTCGCGGTACCGTCCCTCGGGGACCGGCGCGTCGCTGGTTCCCGCCGAGGCCGTCCTCGGCCTGACGGCATGCGGGCTGACGCCGGCGGCGGCGGGTCTCTCGATGTACCTGATGAGCGGCCTGACGGCCCGCGAGAGCGAGGACGCCTGGAGGCGGCTCTGCGGCAAGGGCCCTTCGACGGCGTCCCTGGTGCGGCTTTCCGGAGAGGCCGGAAGCCGCATGGAGGCATGCTCCGGCGATCTCCTGCCGGATCTCCGGGAGCGGGAGGAGATGCCTGCGGGGGCGGTGTCGCTGCTGGTCTCGCTCGACGGTGTCATGATGCGCATGAACGCCGAGACGGCCGAAGGAAAGCCAACGGACGCTGGCTGGCGCGAGGCGTCGTGCGGCGTCGTGGCCTTGGTCGACGCCGAGGGGAACATGCTGGAGAGCCGGTACTTCGGGCGTCTTCCCGAGGCCGGCAAGGCGAGCCTGAAGTCGCAGCTGAGCGCCGAGGCGTTCCACTGGCTGGCGCTCAAGCCGGACCTGAAGCTTGCGGTCGTCGCCGACGGCGCGAAGGACAACTGGCCCTTCCTGGAATCGCTGTGCCCCGATGTCATGCTTCTCGATATCTGGCACGCGATCCAGCACATGAAGGCAGCGGCCGACGCCGCCTTTGGCCCGGACACGGCCGCCGGAACGGCCTGGTTCGAGAAGTGGCGGCACGTCCTGCGCCACGATCCCAAGGGGGCCGGCAAGGTGATCGACGCCATTCGCCACTTGCTGCGGAAGGGCAAGGGAGCCGACGGGATCCGGAAGGAACTCGCCTACTTCCGCGCTAACCGTCACCGCATGCACTACGCTGCCGCCGCCGACGCGGGCTACGCCATCGGATCGGGATCCGTGGAATCCGCAAACAAGGTTCTGGTGACGTCACGGATGAAGCGCTCAGGGCAGAGCTGGGGTCGCGACGGCGGACAGGGCGTCCTGACCTTCCGGTCGCTTCTCAAGTCCGGACGCTTCGACCGGGCATGGGCCGCGCTGGTCCCGAGCCTGAGCCGCAGCAATGGCTGGAAGCCCTCGCAATGCGCCAACGAAAACGGGCCGGTGGCGCAAGTCGCGCTCGCCGCGTGATTCGCAAACGGAACATCATGGAATCAAAAAGTGAACCATACGAGAATCGCGCCCCTCGCTCACTGCGCCATTGACGCCGGATTCCGTCCGACTATTCTGGCCAGTGTCCCAACTGCCATTCGAACACCAATGTAGGAGTTGCTTGAATTCGGTTCGCCTCGGGTTCGCCAGCCCCGGTTTCCGCATTGGGCGAGTTCAATTACAAACGGGATGCAATTCGACGATATCGCGGAGCACAAGATGAGCATGGGCCATCAAGTCAACGAGACGTTCCGACGCGCGGAACCAATTGCGGTCGTGGGCATGGCGTGCCGCTTCCCCGGCGCACCCGACATTCAGTCCTTCTGGCACCTGCTCGAAACTGGCGGCAACGCGGTGACGGACGGCGCGCCGGCCTCAGGCCCGAACCGCCTTGAAGCACTGTTCAAGGATCCCCGGAACCTGCAAGGCGCGTGCCGTTACTGCGCCTACGTCGACGATATCGACAAGTTCGACGCGAGGTTCTTCCGAATCTCGCCGGTTGAGGCCGAACTGCTCGACCCTCAGCAACGGATGATGCTGGAAACGAGCTGGCAGGCGCTCGAGGATGCGGGAATGGACCCTGACCGGCTCAAGGAGAGCCTGACCGGCGTATACTCCGGCATCAGCAACGACGAGTACCGAATGCTCGTCACCGACTTGGAGAGGCCCGGAGAAGCGGCGGCGTCACTGTACGCCCTGAGTGGCACCAATTTGAACGGCACCAGCGGGCGGGTCTCTTTCGTGCTTGGTTTCATGGGTCCGGCAAAAGCCGTGGACGCCGCCTGCGCATCGTCACTCCTGTCAGTGCACGACGCGGTGGCGGATCTTCAGCAAGGCAAGGCGGACCTGGCAATTGCCGGAGGCGTTCAGGCCATCCTGAACAGCCGCATCTTCGAGCTGCGCGCGGATTCCATGATGTTGTCTCCGGACGGCCAGTGCAAGGCATTCGACTCGTCGGCAAACGGGTACGTGCGAGGCGAAGGCTGTGGCGCTGTCGTCCTGAAGCGCTTGAGCGACGCGGAGGCCGACGGCGACCGGATATGGGCGGTGATCCGGGGCGCCGCAGTGAACCATGGCGGCGCCAGCGTTGGCTTGACCGTGCCGCACGAACCGGCTCTGGAAAAGGTGATTGAAGCGGCTTTGTCGCAGGCTGGCATTCCCGCCTCGGAAGTCGACTACCTGGAAGCGCACGGCACCGGAACCGCAGTCGGGGACCCGATTGAGATCAACGCCGTTGCCAAGGTCTACGGCAAGGGCCGCAAGGCCGACCAGCCGCTGCTGGTCGGCTCCGTGAAGACCAACCTCGGACACCTGGAATCGGCTGCCGGAATCGCCGGCCTGATCAAGGCCGTGCTGGTCATGCAGCGTGGCGTGATCCCGCAACACCTGCATTTCAGGGATCCCAATCCAAGCCTGGACTGGGATGAACTGCCGTTGCAGGTGACCTCGTCCATGATGGACTTGCCCGCCCGGAACGGGCGACCGCGCATGGCTGGCGTGAACTCTTTCGGCATATCCGGAACCAACGTTCACTTGCTGGTCGAGGAATATCCGGCGTCGGACAATGCTCCGTACGCACCGGACCGGGTCGTCGGAACCGGTCAGGCAGTGGCCGTGTCGTCACCGGTCGTTGCCAGCGGTTCGGCGCAGCACGAGCAATCGTGCCAGAAGCGCGAGATTCGGGTGCTGCCGTTGTCCGGAAAGTCCGGGCAGGCTCTGCACGACCTCGCCAAACGGTATCTGTCCTGGCTCGATGAACAGCTCGACGAGTCTCCCGCAGAAGGCGAACTTTCGGGACAGGTGCTCGCGGACATGGCCTGGACGGCGGGTGTCGGGCGATGTCATTTCGATTGCCGTGCCGGTCTCACCTTCGACAGCGTCGGCCAGCTGCGGCAACGGCTTGCAGGATTGGCGGAGACGGGTCCCCAGGATGCGCCGCGCGCAGTGACCACCGTCGCGTTCGCCTACACGGGCCAGGGAAGCCAGTGGGCAGGGATGGGGCGCGACCTGTACGATCGCGAGCCGGTGGCCAGGATGGTCTTCGACCGTTGCGAGGAAGTCTTCCTCGAAGAACGCGGCACATCGCTGCTGGACGTGATGTTCGGCCGCACCGGCAACGGAGAGCTGGGCGATACGGATTGGGAGCAGCCGGCACTCTATGCGCTCGAGTGCGCGCTGACCGCGCAATGGGCAAGCGTCGGGATCCGCCCCGACATGGTGCTCGGGCACAGCGTCGGCGAGATCGCCGCTGCGCAAGCGGCGGGCGTGTTCAGCCTTGAGGACGGCATGCGTTTCGCCGCCGCGCGCGGCTTGCTGCTGTCCCAAACGGAAGGGGGCGCCATGATCGCCGTCTTCGCGCCGCCGGACCAGGTTGCATCCGCAGTCAAGGCGGCAAACGCTGAGTCTGCCGGTGTCGGCGTGAACATTGCTGCGGACAACGGCTTGCACCAGGTGGTAAGCGGCCCCGTCACGGAAATCGAGTCGCTCTCGACTCGCCTCGAATCGGAAGGCGTCCGGGTACGTCGATTGAACACGACACGGGCATTCCACAGTGTGCTCATCGAACCGGTTCTTGACGCGCTCCAGGCCTCTCTCGATCACGTCACCGTCCAACCGCCCGAACTGACCGTGGTCAGCAACCTGACCGGCCAGGCGGTGAGCGATGGCGCGTTGCTGGATGGCGCCTATTGGCGCAGGCATGCGAGGGAACCCGTCGCATTCGCCAGCGGCGCGAGGACACTCGCGGAACTCGGCGCCGACGTGATTCTTGAAATCGGCCCTGGCTCCGTTCTGGCCCCCATGGCGTCCTCGGCCTGGCCGGAGTCGGCGCCGGCCCCTGTCGTGCTGTCGAGCATGCGGCCCGCGCCAGCTGGCTCGCGGGAGGACTCCGGCGGCTTCGCCGAAGCCGTCGCGGATGTCTATCAGTCAGGATTGCCGATCCGTTTCGAGGGACTCTTTTCCGGAGAGACCCGTCGCCGTATCTCGGTGCCTGGGTATCCCTTCCAGCGCGAGCGCTATTGGCTGAGCGCGCCAAGGCAGCGGCGCTCCGCCGAGGGACACCCGCTGCTGGGCCTGCGAAGGGAGTCGGCAAGCGGCGAGGTCACGTACGAAACAGAGCTGTTCCCCACGGACCCGGAGTGGCTCAACGATCACCGCGTGTTCGAACGCGTCATCGCGCCGGGAGCGCTCTACGGCACGATGGCGGCCGCCGCATCACTGGCCGGCGGAAGCGGGCCCGTGGACGTCGAAGACATGCAGTTGCACAACCCGCTGGTGTTCGCGGAGGATTCCCAGGGGGACGAAGCCGGCACGAACGGCCGAAAGGTACAGCTCCTGATCAGCGAATCCGGCGACGAGGGGCTGGACCGCTTGCAGATAATGAGCAAGGGACCGGCCGAGACGGAATGGACGCTGCATGCCGAATGCAGGGTACCAGGCGGAGCAAGCGCGGCTGGCGCCATCGAGCGGGTGGATCTCGAACGCCTCAAGACCGGACTGACTCCGGTGGATGCGTCTGTCTTGTACCAGGCCAGGGCCAGCACCGGCATCGATCTCGGCGGCAGCTTCCGTACGCTTGGCGACCTTTGGGCGAGACAGGGTGAGGCCCTGGGCGAGGTGTCCTTGCGGGAGGGAACCGGCCTGACCCAGGCGGAAATCCATCCTCTCGTGCTGGACGGGTGCTTCCAGGTCGTGGCTGCGGCGCGCATCCAGGGCTCCGCAGAGGATGAGACCACCTACCTGCCCTTTGGCTGGGAGCGTCTTTGGCTGACAGCGGGCGCCTTGCCCGAGAAAGTCGTCTGTCACGTTCGCATGCACGAGGCAACGGAGGAATCGAAGGCCGAGGCCGGCGCGCCTGCGGAGGTCCTGAGCGGAGAGCTGCGCATCTACGATCTCGATGGCGTACTGCTTGGCGGACTGGACGGATACACGATAAAGCGCGCGACACGCGCCGCGCTCTTCTCGGCAATCGAAGGCGTGAACGACCTGCTGTACGAGGTTGTGTGGCGCGAGCGCCCGCTCGTGCCTGCGATCATCGCCGCGGACTTCCTGCCGGAGCCGGCGGCTGCTGCGGGCGGCTTGATGCCGCTTGCGGACTACCTTGAAGAAGAGGGCGTGGCGCGCGCCGATCGGTCTGCCCTCCTGTCGGACCTGGATCGATGGTCGCGTGCGCGGGCGATCTGGACGCTGGAGAAGCTCGGTTGGCGGCGCAGCGTGGGCGAGGTCGTGGAGTCCGAGGAACTTCGCCAGCAGCTTGGCGTCACCGACGAGCACAAGCGGGTCTTCCGCCGAATGCTCGAGATGCTGGCCCGGTCCGACGTGTTGCAGGAGGACGGCGGTCGTTTCATCGTGATGGCCGGGCATGAAGATGCCCTGCCCGAGGACGTTCAGCCGGACCCGGAGTCGTTCGCGGACCATCTTGCCGAACTTCATCCTCACGGCGCGACGGAGATCGGGCTGTTCCGACGCTGCGGGGCTGCGTTGCCGGACGTGCTTCGTGGCCAGATGGACCCGCTCACGCTGCTGTTCAGCAGCGGCTACCCGACCCCGGGCGACCTGTATCTGGATGCGCCGATCGCACGCGCGGCCAACCGGCTGCTCAGGGACGCGGTCCGGGAACTCGTGGCCAAGCTGCCCGCCGGGCGACGTCTGAGGGTGGTCGAAGTCGGGGCGGGCACGGGGTCGGCAACCGCCTCGGTTCTGCCGGAACTTCCCGAAGGCCAGTTCGACTACATGTACACGGACATTTCGGCAGGGTTCTTCGCGGAAGCGGAATCGCGCTTCGGGGATGGCGGAGGTTGCATCGAGTACCGCCCGCTGAACATCGAGAACGATCCGGTGGCCCAAGGCTTCGACGCGCATGCCTACGACCTGATCATTGCATCGAACGTGCTCCATGCCACGCGCTATCTGGACGAGACGCTCGGTCATTGCCTGACGCTGCTCGCGCCGTCGGGCCAGATGGTGGCGCTCGAGAACCTTCGCGGTCAGGGCTGGATGGACCTGACGTTCGGACAGCTCGACGGATGGTGGAGATTTGCCGACGACTACCGGCCGCATCATGCCTTGGCGAGCCCGGACGTGTGGCGCCGTGCGCTCGGAGATGCGGGATTCGACGCGGCGGAAGTCCTTGGCCTTGATGCATCCAGACCTGACGAGATGCCGGATCGAGGCGTGATCGTGGCGAAAGGCCCGGAAAAGGTCTCCGAAGCGCCCGGCACATGGGTCCTCGTTGCAGACCGCGGCGACATGGCCGCCGAGCTTGCAGATGGACTGGCGGCGCGGAACCAGGCCGTCGTGATCGTGCGCGAAGGCTCTGAGAGCGGAATGAAGCCCAAGGCGACTGGCGTCCTGACGGCAAGCGTCGACTTCCAGCGGCGCGAATCGTGGCAAGCGCTCCTTGAAGACCTGCCGGAGGATGCGCCATTATTCGGGGTGGTGCATCTCCCGGCGCTCGACGGCCGTGGCGCAGAGGCATCCACGGATGACGTCGCGCAGGACGTGCAGCATGCCGGGGCGAGTGCCCTGGCGGTCGTGCAGGGGATCATCGACTCCGACCGCATTCCGGTCAAGGGCATCTGGTTCATCACCCGAGGCGCCCAGGCATTGGAGCGCGAGACCCAAGGGGCGCTGGCCGGAGCTGCGTTGTGGGGCTTCGGAAAGGCCGTGGCGCGTGAAGCGGCACACCTGACGCCGCGCATGATCGACCTTGATCCGACGGTCGTCGCGCCCGCGACCGATCTCGTTGACGAGCTCATGTATCCGGATTCGGAAAACCACATCGCCGTGCGCCGGGGAAATCGTCAGGTCGCGCGCCTGGTCCGGATGGAAGACGGTCCGGAACGGCTGGACCTGCCAACGGATGCGGCATGGGTTCTGACGCCAGATCCAACGGGCGTCTTCGAGAAACCCTGCGTAACGCAGCTGCCCGCGCAGCCCCTTGAAGGACGGGAAGTCCGAGTCGCGGTCGAGGCTGCCGGACTGAATTTCTGGGACGTGTTCCGTTCGCTGGGATTCATCGAAGAGGGAAACCTGGGGCGGGAGATGTGCGGCCGCGTCGTTGCTGCGGGTTCGGAAGTCGCCAACGTCTCCGTCGGCGACCATGTCGTCGGCCTGGGCTTTGGCGCGTTCGCCGGGGAAATGGTGACGCACGAGGAACTGGTGGCGCCTGCGCCTCCGGACATCCCGGTGTCGGGCCTCGCCACGGTGCCAAGCGCCTTTGTTTCGGCAGCGCTCTCCTATGAACTGTCCGGGCTTGAGGCCGAAGACCGCGTGCTGATTCACGCCGGCGCGGGTGGCGTGGGGCTGGCGGCGATCCAGCTGGCACAGGCCGCGGGGGCGGAGGTCTTCGCGACCGCGAGTGCGCCGAAGCAGGCCTACCTGAAGTCGCTTGGCGTCAAGCATGTTTTTGACAGCCGGCAAACGGACTTCGGCAAGGAGATTCTCGACGCCACGAACGGCGCGGGCGTTACGGTGGTCCTGAACAGCCTGACAAGCGAAGGCTTCATCGACGCCAGCCTGTCCTGCCTGGCACAGGGCGGCCGTTTCGTGGAACTGGCGAGACGCGACATCCTCAGCGTGGAGGAAATGGCTGCTCTTCGGCCGGATGTCGCCTACGACATCCTGGAACTCGATGTCCTTAAGAAGACCGATCCCGAATGGGTGGGTCGGGTTCTCAGGGACGTCGTGGCGCGGGTTGCGGCAGGCGAGCTCAAGCCGCTCATCCACAGCCGCTGGCCGCTCGCGGAAGCCGGGGCCGCACTGAGGTTCATGCGGTCCGCACGGCACCTCGGGAAGATCGTCGTCACTGCGCAGCCGCTGGCGTCAGGCCGGCTCAGGGAGGACCGCACATACCTTGTAACCGGCGGCCTGGGCGGCATCGGACTGGCCGTGGCCGAATGGCTTGCGGACCTTGGAGCCGGAACGATAGTGCTGAACGGTCGGCGGTCGCCCGGCGAGGACGCACTGGAGGCCATTCGCGCGCTCGAGGATCGGGGCGTGACCGTACGTGTCGAGCTCGCCGACGTTTCGAGCGATGCAGCGGTCGACAAGATGCTGGCCCGGATGGACGAAGAGCTTCCTCCGCTCGCAGGCGTCGTCCACAGCGTCGGCGTGCTGTCGGACGGTGCGCTGACAAACCAGAACTGGGACCGTTTCGAAACGGTGCTCTGGCCAAAGGTTCTCGGCGCCTGGCATTTGCACCGCGCGACAGCGAACCGCGATCTCGACCTCTTCATCCTGTTTTCCAGCCGCGTCGGCGTCATGGGCAATCCAGGCCAGGCAAACCATGCATCGGCGAACGCCTTCCTGGACCAGCTTGCCGGTCACCGCCGGGCGCTGGGTCTTCCGGGCCAGGCCATCGCCTGGGGAGCGTGGTCCGAAATCGGCGAAGCTGCAGAGCAGAAGGACCGCATCGAGCGGCAGAGGTCCGCCCTCGGCGGGCGCTGGTTTACGCCACAGCAAGGCATAAGGGCGCTTGACAGACTCGTGCGCCAGGACGTCACGACGTCCGTCGTGATGGCCATGGACTGGTCGGTGTTCGAGGAAGCCGTGGACGACCGCCCGGCATTTCTCGAGGATCTCCTCTCGTCGGTCGCCGAAGAGGGCGCAGATGCCGGGGTTTCTGCGGAAGACCTGCTCTCCCGGCTCGCCAGCGCCAATTCGGAAGAACGCGACGACCTGCTGGTGACGTTCCTGCAACAGGAACTGCAGGCAGTGCTTCGGCTTCCGTCGGCGCCTGCGCCTACCGTCGGCTTCTTCGACCTCGGAATGGATTCGTTGATGGCGGTGGAACTGCGCAACCGGCTCAATCGCGCGTTTTCGGGACAGTGCAAGGTGTCGAACACGGTGGTGTTCGACTATCCCGAGATCCAGGCACTGGCCCGCCACATTGGAGACGAACTCGGCGAAATCGATTCCGAGGCGACGTCGCAGACGCGGTCGGCGCCCGAACCGCAAGCACGGCAGGCGCCAGAACCACAACGCCCCGCGCAGCCGGAACCCGAACCGCGACCTGAAGCGCGGTCGGTGCCAGAACCGCAGCCGACTCCGCAGATCAAGCAGGCGCCGAGACGGCAAAGCGACGTAGAGCCTGGCCAGGAACGGATCGCGATTGTCGGCATGGCGTGCCGCTTCCCCGGCGCCCCGGATCTGCCCAGCTACTGGCGTCAGCTCAAGGCGGGCGCTGAAGCGGTGACTGACGGGCGTCTGGACGAAGGTCCATGGAGCGGCGTCATCGGAGACCCGACGGCCCCGGAGGCCACGAATCGCCGAGGCGGCTTCGTCGAGGGCCTCGACCAGTTTGACGCGAAATTCTTCGGCATACAGCCGATCGAGGCGCGAAAGATGGATCCGCGCCAGAGGATGTTGCTCGAGACGAGCTGGCATGCGCTTGAGGACGCGGGAATCGATCCGGGACTGCTCAAGGGCACCCGCGCAAGCGTGTTCGCCGGTTTGGGCAGCAGCGAGTACCGGGATTTGATCGCGGCCGCGGGCCAGGATGACAGCTATCTCGGAACCGCCGCGAGCGTGGCGATCGGACGGATCGCGTTTTCGTTCGGCTTCATGGGACCGGCGGTCCCGCTCGACATGACCTGCGCAGCTTCGCTCGTGGCCGTGCACCAGGCGGCCGCGAGCCTCAGGCAGCGCGAGGTTGATCTGGCCCTTGCCGGAGGCGTGCATGCCATTCTTTCCCCGCCGGTCATGCGGTTCATGCGCGAGTACGGAATGCTGTCGCGAACCGGGCTGTGCCGGACCTTCGATGCCGACGCGGACGGCTTCGTGCGCGGCGAAGGTTGTGGCATCGTCATCCTGAAGCGACTCAAGGATGCGGAGGCGGACGGCGACCGCATCTGGGGCGTCGTTCAGGGCTCTGCGGTCAACCAGAACGGCGCCGCGGCGGCCCTCACGGTCCCGAACGGAACCGCACAGGAGCGTCTGTACGAGGAGGCGTTGGCGCAGGCAAGCATCGCGCCTCGGGATCTCGACTACCTTGAAGTGCATGGCACGGGTTCGGAACTCGGTGATCCGATTGAAGTGCGTGCGGCCTCAGCGGTCTACGGCCGCGAACGTGCTGCAGAGCGTCCGCTCTTGCTCGGCACCGTCAAGACGAACATTGGTCATCTCGAATCGGCTGCAGGAGCCGCAGGCCTCATCAAGGTATTGCTTGCGATGAGGCATGGCGTGATTCCGAAGCATCTGCATTTCAGGAAACCGAACCCGCACATCGATTGGGACGAGCTTCCGGTGCGGGTGACGGCGGAAGAGACGACCTGGCCACCGGCGCCCAATCGCCAGCCGACGGCCGGAATCAGCGCATTCGGCATTTCGGGAACGAACGCCCATCTGCTTGTCGAGGGCTACAAGGCACAAATTGGCGAAGCTGGGCAGAACGGCGTCCAGAGATCACCTGCCGGGTCGGCGCAGCACGTTCCGATTCACCTGCCGAGGTCTCTTGAGAACGGGGAATTGGAAAACGGCGGGATCAAGCCACGCGGCGTGCGGTTGCTGCCTTTGTCGGGCAAGTCCTCCAACGCGCTCAAGGAATTGGCAGGTCGGTATCTCGGTTGGCTGGACGAACACGCGGCGGACATCGCGTCCGACGTCAGCGTGGGCATGTCGTTTCTTGCTGACATGTCATGGACGGCAGCCATCGGGCGCAGCCATTTCGAGTACCGGGCCGGGGTCGTCTTCAAGGACGTCCCGACGCTGACGGAAGGACTGACGCAAGTTTCCGCCGGCGATGGCATCGCGAAATCGCAACGGCCTGAGAGGCCGGCGTTCGTCTATTCCGGAGAGGCCGGTGACTGGTCAGGAAAGGGACAGGCCCTGTACGAAAGCGAGCCGGTGGCGCGGGCAGTCCTTGAGCGTTGCGACGCGGCACTTCGCGAGGAACGCGCCATTTCTCTTCTCGACGCGACTTCAGGAAAAACCCGGAGTGCGGACGATCCCCTGCTGATGCAGGCCTCCGCTTACGCATTTCAGTGTGCGGTTACTGCGCTCTGGTCCAGCCTGGGAATCTCGCCTGGCTTGATCTGTGCCAGCGGGGTTGGCGAAGTCGCGGCTGCGCAGGCGGCGGGGATGTTCGATCTTGAAACCGGCGCGCTGCTTGCGGCGAAGCGGGGAGAGTTGACGGCAAATGACGGCGAGGAATGCGCGCCTGGAGACGTCGAGTCGTACCTGGAAGGCGTTTCACTCGCGCCTGTCCAAGTGCCGTTGCTGGACGGGATGTCTGGCAGGATGATCCAGCCGGGCACGGCACCGGACAGGTCGACCTGGAGCGCCAGCGTTTTCCGTTCACCGGAATCGTCTGAAGCGCTGGCGAATTCAGCCGACTTGGGGGAGAGGACCATCCTGGAGGTTGGCCCCGACAGCAAGAGCGGTCACGTTCGATCAGCGGCGAGAGTGTACGAGGCCGGACTCGCGCTCGACTTTGCCGGACTCTTCGCTGGCGAGGCGCGACGGCGCATCTCGGTGCCGGGATATCCGTTCCAGCGTAGGAGCTTCTGGTTCGATAGGGTGTGAAGAAAGCTGTACGAGGCCCCCAACGCGCAGTCCGACAACATCTGATCACCGGTTTGGAAGGCTTGTGGTCAAGTCAGTCCCGGATTCGCGGCGGATGCTTTGGCCGGAAGCCGGCGCTTCCGTGCAATGGCTCGACCTGCTTTCCTGTGGTCCGTGAGGACGCGCTTCGCGCTTGCAAAACGAGAGTGCTGCAAACGAAGACGATCGAGAAGATCCTTCGGGCGAAGGCGGCTGGACCGCCGTCGCCGCAACTGGCGGTACGGGTCTACCCGCAACCTTCCTGGGACCCTTCGCAGGCGATCTCAGTCACTCGACTGCACTTCCCGGCCATCCATCCCCGCGTCAAATTCGCCGGATCATGAAGCGCGATCAGCAGGCGGAAGTCGCTCACGGCTCGCATCTCCCCTCCAGGCGCGGGTTGTCGATCTACGCGATGCCTTGGCCTGCCAGGAATTCTCGCAGCATTGCCGCGCACTGCTCCGGCTGCTCCAATTGAAGCAAGTGCGACGCCTCGGGCACAAAGTCGTAGTCGACGGCGGAAACGTGACCCAGGTCAAATGTGGGAAGATACGTGGAGGGAAGCGTGGGGTCGGCGCCGATGACCTTCGTTGGGCAGGTCAGCGTCGTCAAGTCGAGCAAGGGCGAAAAGCTCCTCACATATTCCGCGATCTGGGCCTCGTATTCGCGCGGACAGCGGAGTTCATATCCCTCTCCGTCGGCGGTCCTGCGAAGAGTTGATCTTGCCATGAGTTCTCGCACCCCGGGCACAACTCGAGCGAATCCGGGAAAGATCGCAAGAAGTTCGGCAAACTGCTGCTCGGACTTGAACCGCACGGTCCGGTTCCGGATCGTCGCGGCCATTCGCTCCGCCGACTGGATGAATTCCTGCTCGCTGGCAGTGGGCTTGCACAGCGGCGGGTCGAACAGAACCAGCGCGGAATAGGCATCGCTGAAGGAAAGGAGAGATATCAACGCAGAAAAAGAGTGGAACACGCCGACGGTCGGCTTTTCGCCGTACTCCCGAACAACGGCAGAGAGAATGGAGTCATGGTCGGAGATCAGAGTCGGGATGTTATGATTCTGCTGGTCACCGACCTTGTTGCTTCCGTGGTTCCTGAGGTCATAGACCATAAGGTCGAAGTCGTTGGCCAGCAAGGACCAGAACGGAAAGTAGGGATCGACAGCAAGACCGTTGCCATGGCTCAGCACGAGTCGAGGGCCTAGAGGATTGCCGTGCTGACGCACCGTGGTGACGGTGCCCTCGTCAAGCTGAACATCGCATGTGGAGAGAGGTTTCGGCACCTCCCAAAACGCCTCTTCCGACGCGAACAACAGACCGGTGTCCTTCCGATCTGGGACCTCGACCGGTGCGCCGTTCGAAGTCATCTCACGCAAGCCCGAATTGCCGACATCGGCATGGTGCCATGAATCTCTCCACTGGTCGCTCGATCTCCGCAGCACGGCTTGAAATTGGCGCCGCAACTCTCGCGCCATGGATCGGTCCACGAGCACGGCCTCGAGCCGTTCAATGGCCGGACCTGGTCATAGGGAGTCGGGAGCGATGCAGTATGCATGCGCTCCCGGACATTCCATCAACCGCGTGCGTCGATAAAGTTCACAAGATCCCGCAGGGTCTCGAATTGCCGGCACTCTTCGGCCGCCAGTCCGAGACTGAACTCTTCGTTGACAAGCTTGAAAAATGAGACGCAGTCCACCGACGACACGCCGGAATCGACGAGTTTCGCGTCAAAATTGGGCGCGCGGCCAACGTCAAGATTGTCGTCAATGATCTTTTTGATACGGTCTTCAGTTGATGCCATGGAAATTAGCCTCCTCGGTTAGAGCTTCGACAGACGTACATTCACACCTGCTCAATTTTGTTTCCGAATCATGGCACGAGGAGTCGAAGCCCCGAGCCGTAGAAGCGGTTCGGGGATTATAGGGGTTTCGTCGGTCCTGAAAAGCGCCATTTGTCCCGCCCAGGCACTTTCGCGATTCCGAGCCGCATCCGGCGCACCCGAACCGCACCTTGGCAGCCAGAGCGACGGATCGAGTTTCCGTCCCTGGGCCGTTCCACCGTGTCCGATCGGTCGTCAGGCGGAGACGTACGCCACTGACACGACGCCCGCCTCTCATGACCCTGCACAGTCCGAGTCATTCGCGCGGACACCTCGTTCAGTGCTGGGTGCCGGAACGGGCACGGCGGTCCTGAACGATGCAGCCGGACCTGGCCGTTGCAGATGCCGCGCATGAACCGGAATGTCAGCCTTCGACGGTTTCGGCCTTCGTCGCGAGAAGCTGGATGCCGACAGCCTGCAATACCGCCAGCGTCGTGTGCAGCGTCGGATTGCCTTCGCTGCTGAACGAGCGATAGAGCTGTTCGCGCGAAAGCCTGGTCCGGCGGGCGATCTCCGTCATGCCCTTGGCACGGGCAACGACACCCAGGGCATGAGCCACGTAGCCCGAATCGTTGGTTTCAAGCGCGGCGCACATGAAGTCGGCAATGGCCTGATCGGACTTCAGGTGATCGGCCGGATCAAGGATCGTCAGTTCTTCGGTCATGGTCGTTCCTTCGTTTCTGCCACAAGTCTCCACGCAGTCCTGATGTCGCGTTCCTGCGAACTCTTGTCCCCTCCACACAGCAGCATGATGATCTGGCCCCTTTGCGCCGGAAGTACACCCGATAGCCCGGGCCATGATGAACGCGAAGCTCGGTGACGTCCTTGCCAACCGACCGCGCGTCACCGGGGTGGCCGTATGCCAGCCTGTCCAGTCTCGCGGTGATCGCTGTTGCCGCCCGTTCGTCCCGGAGCCTGGCGAACCACTTCCGGAACGTCGTGGTCTGCTGCAGCGTGAACATGCTGCCACTGTAGTTTATGCACTACATTCTTGCAGGCACCAACGCGACACGATACCAGAAACGTTCAAGATTTCTGCAGGCACCCAGCCCTTTCGAACTTGTCCATGTGGGCGCCCAGTCACCGATGCCGATGCCGATGCCAGGGACAATTGCAGTCCGTGACGGTCAACCAACCACGGGCCTGCAAACGGCTTCGGGAAGTCGATGGAAGTCCCCGGCCGTCCAAAGACGGGCACTTCGCCGCGACCGCCAAGGCCCCTCTCGTCCAGCTTGTGCATCCTGGTGCGCTCGATCGGCCACGAGCTGGACGCTACGGCGCGTTTCGCGCCCCCGGTTCTGGCCGTTTCCTCCAAATGCCGGCCTTCCGCGCCCGAGTCCTCGATCGGTCGCGACCGCCCGACCTTGCCCCGTGTGACCGACCGGCCGGCGCTCCAGCCGCCCCGTGACCTGGCTGCGGTGCGCCAAGCTCCTGCAGGTCGCGTCCTCTCCTTGAATTCGCGAGTTGCCGCTGGACGTTACGCCGCTTCAGTTTCTTTCTCGTCCGTCTTCTCGAAAGTGATCCTGTAGCCGAGCGCCTCAACGACCTGGGACAGGGTCTTGATGGTCGGATTGCCGCCAAGGCGGAAGGACTTGTACAGCACCTCCCGGCAGGTCCCCGCGCTTCTGGCGATCTCGGTCATGCCGCGCGCCCGCGCTATGTCGCCGATGACGGCCACGATCAGGGCCGGGTCGCCGTCCTCAAGCGCATCCGCCAGATATGCCTGCTGCGCCTCAACCGTGCCGAGACGTTCCGCCGGATCCCAGATCTCGGTTTCAACTGTCATCGCTGATCTCCCTTTCCAGTCGCCCGGGCAGCGGGCGGTGTTGACGGACGTCGGCGAAGTTGGTCGGCGGCCCAAGCCGGAAACGAGACCACAGACCTCGTGCAGGCTTGGGCCGCCAGACATTTCCGGAGCAATTCCGTTGATTCAGGAATGCGAACACGCCGACGGCCCGAAAGGTCGTCAGGTTCCGGCCGCGCGCCTGCCCCACGGTGCCGCGGCCGCTGACTGAGCGCTCTTCCTGCGTTTCGTAGACGAAAGGGCAGCGAAACGCGCCCCGCCGCCAGCCAGGCCGGCCTTGCGCTTGGTCGCGTCAACGTCCTCGGCCTGCCACGGTGGCAAGGTCAACGACAAGCTTGACGTCTCGCGGGCGCATGGGTGCAGCGTTCACATCCCTTTCGCGCCTGTACTGCTCGATCCGTGTCCACCTTCAACGGCTTCAGGCCACCGATGCCTCGTCGTCAGATGGACACGGTGGCGCGTCTACATCACCGGAGTCACTCTCACAGTTGCGCGGAATCCTCGCCTTGTCCCGTGATCAGGCCAAAGTAGTCGGTCGCCTGGGAGCAGGACGCCAGCACAAGAACGGTCGCGATCAGGGCCAGGTACCTCATTATGTCGTCTCCTTCTTCTGTCCAAACAGGCTGGCCAGCATGCCGATCTGCCCTTCAACGCCAGACACGCGACCTTCGAGACGAGACACACGATCAGTGATCGTTCTCATGTTGCCAAGGATGCTCCACAGGAACAAAAGAATCGCAACAATCCCGCCAAGCGTAATCCAATCAGTAGTGGTGTTCGTGCTTTCTCATCCTGCCTGCAAACAACGGCAAGCTATCGCGTACCGCAATTCTTGACAAGCCTCTGTCGTCGACGGGCTTGCTCCCGCAATCAAACTTCAGGTCTGCCGGCACTGCCCGCCGACCCAACTACCGGAACACTCGGACATAACGGTCCCGCGTTCGTGACGGGACAAGCCGGCTGCGCCTTCGCACCAACTTCGATGCCGACATGGAGGACAGCGGTGGCAACTTTGTCCTGTGGTCCAAGTCTCCCGTTGTCCGTGTCCCGCATGGAACGTCGAAAGACCTGGAGTTCGATCCGCGTTCGGCGGTCAGGCCAATGGAAAGCGTCCTTCCTGGCGGCTGGCAAATCAGTTTCGGCAATGCGAAGGTCGCCCTCGCGCGCGGGAAGGGAGAGACAGGCGTCGAGTTCAGCAGATCCGAAACCCGGTCATTGAGGGCCTTGCAAGAGACGAAATTCAAGCTGACCCACCACGCCCGGATTGCCACATCCCCGCAATGGGGCCATCCTGGAACCGCACCGGCTGCTTTTTTGACCTTGCAGGATGCGCCCGGCTTTCCGGCACCCGAATGCCGACATATGCTTAGGTGCCGAAGAGTCGCTCCCGGTGCGGGCGCACGCTCGCTCGAGAGACACGGAGAAGTCGTTGCAATGACGCTTCCTCAGTTCGTATTGCCGAAAAGTGGATTGCGGCCACACCAAGACGCCGCTTCAACGGCCGTCAACGCCCGTCGCGATCCGGTCTGCAGCGGTGGCGTTCATGAATGAGCCCCTCCATTGGCGTCGGCTCCACGAATCGGAGGCCGCCACGGTCTTTCACGTTGACCTGTCAAGCCATGCATCCCGCGAAAGGGAGGCATTGGAATGGCTCGACGAAGCGGAGCGGTCGCGTCAGCGCCGGTTCGTGCATCCCCGACCGAGCCGCGAATTCACCCTGTGCCGAGCGGCGCTCCGATCGTTGCTTTGCCGCGAACTCAACTGCAGCAATGGCGATCTGTCGTTCGGGATGTCGAAATTCGGCAAGCCGTTCGCCCGAGTGAACGGAGTTGCGGCACCGATCAGCTTCAATGTCAGCCATAGCGGCCGGCACGGGATGATCGCCTTGGCGCCCGAAGGCCGAATCGGGGTGGACGTCGAGGAACGCTCGACCAACCGCAACCTCGACGTCTGCATCCGGCTGCTCTTCGCCCCGGACGAACGGGCAGAATTCGAGACCGTGAGCGCACAGGACAAGGTCAAGCTGTTCTACCGCCTCTGGACCCTGAAGGAGGCGCTGATCAAGGCGGTAGGTGCCGGGCTGTCGATCGATACAGCGAAATTCGAGATTCCGCTCGCGATGGTTCGCGGCAAACAGAGAGGCACTTTCCAGTTCCCGGACACACCGGCGGTGGCATGGGGCCTTGAAGACATCGGCAATGCAGAGTTCGCCGCGGCCCTTGCCCATGAACGCGATGAACAACTGGGGGAGATTCGGTGAATCAGACCGCTGTCCCGCGGAAACCTCGCGATGAGACGGCGATTTCCGGAGCCGTTCGACGTCTTGGCGTCGTGCCCCGGGTGGATGCAGGAGATCGAGCGCGCGAGCGCAGCGAGAATGTCAGCTTTCCATGTGGGCGGGATCCGCGAGATTCATCACGCAATGTGGCGAGCCAGCCAGGTCTTCGCTTGCCAGCGGATCACTTCAACGACGAATGGACACTCCAAAGGCGTTCTCCCAAGACTTCTCGAATTCGAGTGGCATCGGCTCGAAGTCCTTCGTTCGGGCCGTCACGCGGTCGATCCCGATCTTGCGCCGATCAAGCGGGGCCTCACGGTTCCGCAAAGACAGACGCAATTTGCGCCCACGCACGGCGATGTTGGTTCGACCAAGGCACAAGCATTGCAGACGTCGAAGAGCGAGACACCGGTTTGCGGGCTCGCTCGATTGTCACCGAACAACGCTTGCATGGGCCGCAACCAGGGGAACCAAGAGCTGCAGTTCCTTTGCGCCATCCGCTGTCAAGTCCTGATCTTTCTCCGCTCCGGGGCCGCGCCGCATCTTTCGACCGCTGCTTGCTGGTCACCTCGGCAATCCGGACCCGCGATCCCGAGACAGGGGAAAGCCCAGCCTCGAAAGTGCGTCAGGTGGCGCATTGCCGTGCGCGCTTCACCGAAGTCCGCGATGCCGCAAAGCCCGATCTCCGGGATGTCTTGCGGGTCGAGATGAAAGCCCCGGATTTCGGTGACAGTTCGCCGATCAACCCGCTCCAGCCGGAGACGTGCCAAGATCCGCAACATCGTCTGGCCCGCCGCGCAGTCCGGTCCGAACTGCCACCAGGCTGCATCATTCTAATGGTCGCGACCGCTATCTATCCGGAGGACTAGAACTTGGCTGCCATCGGCATTCTTGGCATGGGAACGATGGGTGCATCCGTTGGGAATGCACTAAAGACCTCTGGTCACCGTGTCCTGACCGACTTGGGCGGACGTTCCGACGTGTCCGTCCAGCGCGCATTCGAGCGCGGGATCGAGGTCACAGACAGCCTGAACCAGCTCATGACCGAAGTCGACATCCTGTTTTCCATCGTGCCGCCCGATCAGGCGGTTCCTCTCGCGGAGACACTGGCTGACGAGTGCGCAGGAATTTCCGAAAGGCCGGTGTTTGTTGACGCCAACGCGGTTGCGCCGCGAACAGTGCAGCGCATTGCGCTTCTTTGCGAGAATGCAGGCCTGCCGTTTCTGGATGGAGGAATTGTGGGCGGCCCGCCGACTGCTGACGTGCGCCCTAGGCTATATCTTTCCGGAGGCCGGGCGGACGCGGTCGCCTCTCTCGACGGGCAAGCCTTCGATCATGTCGTTCTGCACGGTCAGGCCGGACAAGCCTCGTTGTTCAAGATGCTCTATGCCGGGCTAACCAAGGGTCTGAACGCACTCCTGGTCAATCAGCTTATGGCAGCGGAGCGTGCAGGCCTTTTCGAGGCCTATGTCGAGGAACTGGCATTCTCGCAGCAGTCACTTCTGGCAAGGGCTGAGAGCGTGATCCCCCGCATGCCAGCTGATGCCGAACGCTGGACGCCAGAGATGCGCGAAGTCGCGTCTGCGCTGGGGGAGCTAGACCTGCCAACGGGGTTTCACACGGCGGCCGAGCACGTCATGCAGCGGCTTGCGTCCTCACCTTTTGCGATGGAAACGCGCGAGACCGTCGATTCGGGCAGAACGGTTCGCGACACGCTGCGCGTGCCTTGACGCCGACACGTGAACGCTGAGGACTGCAATTGGATCTCGTTCGGCATCGGGCTGCTCGCTGGAAACAAGGGCTGCGAAAATTGCTTCAGCCTCCGGTGCCAGTTCGTCCCTGTCATTGGGCAACACTTGCAATGTCGTTGCCGGTCCGAACAGGGCCTTTGACAAGTCGCTTGGCTCCTCGATCAACCGGCCGGCCGGACCAATCCGCAGACAGGCAAGCTCAATCAGATGCTCTCGGGAGCCGTGATGATCTGATCAACCAGCAGCCTGTGCTGGCCACGCTTCCTGTTCGGCTGTCCGGCCTTGTTCTTGATCGTGTCAGTTTGGCCTGCATTGTCGGTCGGCATGACCATGCCGCGCAAGAAGCGCGCGTGCATGGACTTTGAGCCCCAGGCAATCACAGGCTGTTCGCCGCATTCCCACCAAGGCTCACCAGGATTCATTGCGCGGTAGCTCTCGACATCCTGGCTGATGTTGAAGGTGCCCTCGACCAAGCACCGGACGCCCGGACCCGGGTGCTTGTGCGGGTCGGTCACCCGACCGGGCAGTGCGGTTATCTGGTCAAGGCGGAACAGCCATTCCGTGCCGGGGTCCATGTCCAGCATTCCGATGACACGGCTCATTCGATGAAGTGTCAGAACGCCGTCCCCGAGAACCAAGGCCTGCTCTGCATTGGGCAGGTCAACCTCCCAACGCCAAAGCTGGGACCAGTCGCGCTTTCCCGTGATTTCGGCGTCCTCGCCGACGAAGACAGCGTTTCCGGCACTCAAGGCCTCGCCGTTGATCGTCACCGCTCCGAACCGGCAGTAGACAATCCGTCGCGCCGCCTTGAGCGCGCCCCGTCCTTTGTCAAGAACCTGGTCTTGGTAAAAATGGATGCTGCTAGGCATGGTAGATCCCCGCTTCAAAGTAGGTTTTCGATTTCAGGGCAGTCGGGCGCATAGTGGCGTGCGCGGTAGATCCAGTTGATGCTGGAGAATCTTGGGTGGGATTGCCAGTTCGGGTTGACATAGTGCCAGACGACGTCGTGGTCCGGCGTGACCTCGAAGATGGCTCCCTTCGCGCCTTCGCAGATCAATGTGTTGCCCGAAGGCAACCGCTGCACGCCTGAGATGTGTGTGGAAAAGAAGTTCATCGGGTTCTTCCTTTCCGTGAAACGCCAGACGACGTTCTTGCTTTCCTTGTCGATCTCCCAGACCTGGCTGTGGGCCAGATCCGGTGAATAGGTTCCATTTGCAAAAACGAGAATGGTGCCGCTTTCCGTCATCTGGGCGTCATGCTGCCCGCCAAGTGCATCGTCCTGGAATTCCCAAACGATGGCTCCGGTCTCGCGCGAGACGATGGCCAAGAGGTTCAGCACCTTGAAACTCAGGAGATAGTCTCCGTTTTCCAGCGGATGGATCGTATTTGCGTGGCCATAGTTCCGTCGGACGGCATTTCGGTGGAACGGCCAAGCTGCGTGATCAGCCAAGCGCCACTCCCAGACGACCGCGCCGCTCTCGTCAATCTCGCGAATGACTTCACCGTAGATCGCGCCATCGGCCTCGCTGCCGGGCACGCCGCCTCCTATTGCAGCGGCCTGCACTTCATCCATCTCCTCCCAGGCCAGGTAGACGGTCCGCCCATCCTCCAATCGACGTGCGTCATGATGCTGCATCGTGTCTTCATGTTCCCAGACGACACTGCATTCACGCGAGTACTCCCGCATCAGTCCGGCACCGAAAGGGATGGGTGCAGACGTTGATCCGGCCTCGTTCATGAACAGGTTGCCGCTCGGCAGCAGGTAGCACCAGTTGGTGCTCTTGCCGCGGACATCCCAGCGATGGCGGATCTTGCCCTCGTAGTCGACCAGCAATGCCTGGCTCGATTGCACGGGCGCGAAGAGCACGTAACCGCGGGTAGATTTTCCGGGATCGTGAACAGTGACTCCTGAATAGTCGATCTGCATCTGCATTCAGTCCTTTTCGTCAGGCAGCAAAGCGGGCGCATGCACCTTCATCCAACTGCCGTGCCGGGTGGCGATCAAGACGTTCGGCCAATTTGGCGCAGACCGCAGCATGTTTCGGCAAATTCCGGAGATGCCGGAACTCTCCCGGGTCCGTTCCGAGCTGGCAAGGTTCTTCCCGTCTTCACCGGCGCGGAGCGTCATTCGCCAGCGCTTGTCGGTCAAAGTTCGAACTGCACGGGCTCGGCGAAGCTGGACTTCCGCGCGCCATCGTGGAATTCGAAGAGAAGCTGGTCATGGCGGCCTGTGCCCGTGCTGAAGGGTGGCGCAAACCAGTGCCGCGGCATTCCGAATTGGGGAGTCATGCCGGTGCGACTGCTGGTAGCCCAGCGATGCCGATCACCAGGCAAAGGTGACTGAGGCGCGGTCCTGACAACCCGACCCGTCCGGTCAAGCCCGCTGCGTCCGTCGCGCCTGGCAACAGGATGAGGCCCTCGGGCGGCAGGTTGAAGTTGACCAGGCCGTCTCCGTGACCGGAGTTGGAACAGATGGCCGTCTTGGCGCCACGAAAGGGTTTGCGGCGGTCGCCATCCTGTTGGGCATGTCACCTCCTGTTGTTCGGGGCGCGTTGCTGCGACCGCCCAAACGTGCGTCAGGTTCATGTTCCGGTCAAGAAAAATGTAGCATATGCTACAATTTTCCTTGCCAGGCCGATTCGATCCGACATACCCTTGGCGAAAGCCTGGTCTTCGAAACTGCATTCGAAATCATGGAAGAGCCAAGAAGTGACATAGACTTCGGCGCGTTCATCAACATCAATATGGACCGCGCCGTTCGGCGATTGCGCGCAATGTTTCGGGTCGAAGCCCTCCATGAGGAGGGACTGAGCGTTCAAGAATGGCGCGCACTTCTGAATCTTGCGCGATTTGGCGATTGCCATCTTCGAGAGCTTGCGAGACTTGCAAGCCTCGATGCCACTCACACAGGCCGTGCTGCATTGGAACTCGAAAGGAAAGGCCTCATTCGCCGCTCTGACGATGAGCACGATGGCCGGCGCAAGCGCCTTCGCGTCACGAATGCCGGCCACGAGGTCGTCGATCGGGTTTGGGCGAAGGCGCTCAAGCTCGACGCCCGCATTCAGTCTCGGCTTGGAAAGACGCGATACAACGCCGTCAAGGAGGCGCTGGCCATCCTTCTGGAGATGCTTGCCGAAAAGGAGGAGATGCAAGAAGTTCATGCCTCCGAATAGGGATTGCATTCTTGGAGGGGCGGCGTGACCCGTTCAGTCGCCGAATTGACCGTCGATTCGCTGATTTCGAACGGTCTCGACACGCTCTATTGCCTGCCGGGGGTTCAACTCGATCCATTCCTGGATGCCTGCTTTGGCAAAAGGGACAAGCTGCGGATCATTCACACCCGCCACGAACAAGGCGCGGCGTACATGGCCCTGGGGGCGCAAGTCGCGACTGGCCATCCCCAGGCGTACTGTGTTGTGCCTGGCGCAGGATTCCTGAACTCGACCGGCGCGCTTTCGACCGCGCATGCGATCCATTCGCGGGTTCTTGCCTTGATCGGCCAGATTCCGATTGGCGCGATCGGCAAGGGATTCGGCGTGCTGCATGAAATCCCGGACGAACTGGGCATTTTGGCGAGGCTGACAAAGAAGGCCTCGACGCTTGGTCGTGCGGAGGACACGGCTGACACACTCAGAAGCACATGGCGCGCCTTGAAATCGGGGCCGCCCCGACCGGTCGGCCTGGAAATCCCGGTGAACTTCTGGAAGTCAGACACAGGCTTTGCCGGCGAATTGAACGTGAGCGCCGAGCCCGGCCCACCTGTCGACCAGGACGCAGTGGCCGAAGCCGCAAAGCTGATGCAATCGGCCAGGTCACCCTTGATCGTGGTTGGCAGCGGCGCGCTGGATGTCAGCCAAGACGTGCGGCGACTGTCCGAAGCGCTTTCCGCACCAGTCGTCGCCTTTCGAAACGGGCAGGGCGTAATGTCCGCAGACGCACCATTGCACATCACCATGCCTGTCGCACATGCACTTTGGCCCAAGGTCGACCTGGTGATCGGGCTTGGGTCGCGCCTGCAATCGCAGATCATGGCCTGGGGCGCGGATGACGACCTGAAGGTCATTCATGTCACGATTGACCCGGAAGAGATCGGACGGATCAGGAATCCAACGGTCGGTCTCTGCGCCGATCTTGACGATGCACTGCCTGCCCTGCTGTCCGAGCTGGAAGGCAAGGAAGACAAGCGCAACAACTGGATCGAAACCGTTCTTGCCGAAAAGGCCCGAGTGAACTCAAGGATATCCACGAAGCTCGCCGCCCAGCTTGCGTGGCTAAAGGCCATTAGAGCCGAGCTGCCCCGCGACGGAATTCTTGTCGATGAGATCACGCAGATGGGATACGTCTCGCGGTTCGGGTTCCCGAGCTACCTGCCAAGGACGGTTGTCACTCCCGGGTATCAGGCGACGCTTGGGTACGGATATGCCACCGCGCTCGGCGTGGCCAATGCGCGGCGGGACGTGCAGGTCGTGAACTTCTGCGGCGATGGCGGGATCATGTTCACTCTGAACGAAATGGCGACCGCCGTCCTTCACGAGATCCCGGTGACGACCGTCGTCTTCTCGGACGGGCACTACGGCAACGTGAGAGGTCTCCAAAGAGATCACTACCAGGGTCGCTTCATCGCCAACGACCTCGCCAATCCCGACTTCGTGAAATACGCCGAGGCGTTCGGTGCCCAAGGACTCCGCGCAAAGACCCCGGACGAGCTGCGTGCACGCCTTCGAGAGGGAATGGCGCATGCGGGACCGACCCTTGTTGAAGTGCCGGTGGGCGAATTCAGCAGCCCGTGGGAATTCGTGCTCATGCCAAGGAACAGGGGACTTTGACATGTCGGATCATGCCGTCATCGGCCCCCTGCGCGACGGGACCGCGTCCTCGCGCAAGCACGCAGCACCGGACCGTTCACGGTCGTCGCATGCATCGTCTGGCCACCCACATTGTTGGCGTGCCGACGATTCATTCCGCTGCTGATTTCGAGACGAGGCACGCTTTCCCTTGATTCCTCTCGATCAGCGCAGCAGGGGAAGACATGGGGTTCGAAAGCTACATGCACCTCGCCCTGGAGGAGGCATGCGCCGCCGCAAGTCGGGGCGAAGTGCCGGTGGGTGCCGTCCTGATCGGCCCTGGCCGAGAAATCTTGGCGCGCGATGGAAACCGGACCCGCGAGTTGTCCGATCCGACTGCACATGCGGAGATTCTGGTCATTCGTGCCGCAACGATGCGCCTAGGCTCCGAACGCCTGACCGGGTGCGATCTCTACGTCACGCTGGAACCCTGCGCGATGTGCGCGGCAGCGATCTCGGCAGCCCGGATCGCACGCCTCTACTACGGCGCACCCGATCCGAAGTCCGGCGGGGTCGCCCACGGCGCGTGCGTGTTCTCGCATCCGCAGGCGCACCACGCGCCCGAGGTCTATGACGGCATTGGCGCGGAGGCTTCCGCGAAGCTCCTGCGGGAAATGTTCCAGGACAAGCGCTGACGGAGCCAGGAGCCACCGCATGCGGCGATGCTCTCTCGGCGGGCGCGGCCCCCGGCACGGACGCGGCGATTCTCCAAGGGCATCTGCGGTTCGCCGACGTGATGATCGTCGTGCTCGCGAACGGCGAGATCAACGAGCTACAAGTCGGCCTCGATGACACACCGAGTATCGCGTCAGTCGCCTCCATAGTCAGAGACGCGTCTACGTTGCAAAGGCCCAAGGGGAGACCGACGACGAAGCTAGGACCTTCGCGCTGCAGCATGCGGTCGGCGAGCATGTCCGCCAAGTCCGCAGGACAGCCTCGCGACACCGCGAGCAATCAATGGGCTGCGGCAACCGGAACCAAGGTCAAGTTGGACATGGATGCAAGCGAAAGGAGATTGGCACGGACGCCTGGAATGTGCGAGACGTTTCCAGAGATTGTGCTCTCAACCAGCCGCCTCGGCAATTGGTCGAGGCAACAAGGCCAAAGCGGCAACAGTGCTCTTGTTGTGGCTCCTCGCGTAGGCGCCTGCCGCGCTGACATCCCTCAAGAACGCCTCAATGCCCGAGGCGCGGCACGCGCGCACCGATGGAATCTTGCAATGCCACCGCAGGCCACGCAAGCCAGCAGCCGCCACAAACGAACGACAAGGATCAGATTTCAAGCGTCTCCATCACGTTCGGGGTGCGCACGTCCACGCCGGGCAGGCCAGCTACCAGTTCGTCCGCCGTCTGGGCGAGAATCGGAAAGGTCTTGTAGTGGCAGGGAATCACTGTCTTGAAATCGAAGTACTTCTTCGCCGCCCAGGCTGCGCCCTTCATGTCCATCGTGAAGTGCCCGCCGGCACAAAGGATTCCGATGTCTGGCGCGTGGTATTCGCCGATCCAGGCCATGTCCGCCATGATGTCGGTGTCGCCAGAGACGTAGATGCAATGCCCTTCTCCGCGAATGATGAATCCTGCCTCGGCGCCTGCATAGACCGGTCCCGCATCGGATCCGAGCGAGGACGAGTGGGTCGCCGCAACCATCGAGACCGAGACCTTGCCCAGATTCACCGTGCCGCCCTTGTTGAAACCCACCGTCCCCACGCCCTCGGTCGCCTCCCAATGACCCATCAGGTCGTAGATGCCGACGAGCGGCGCCCCGGTCTCCCGCGACAGGGCAAGCGCATCTCCCGTGTGATCGCCATGCCCGTGAGTCAGAAGGATGTGGGTAGCGCCCTCAATTGCAGCGCCCCGGCTCACCTCCGGAAAGACGGGGTTGCCGCTCATCCAGGGATCCAGAAGCAGTATCTGGTCCTCGATCTCGATCCGGAATCCGCCATGGCCCAGCCAGGTGAGTTTCATTTGTACCTCCCATATGTCCTGCATTCAGGATAACAGGAGACGACATGGACTTGACAGGCACAATCGACGGATATTGCGAACGGACGGATCCCGCGTTCTGGTCCGAACCTGTCAACGCAGCCACCAACCTGGCCTTCCTCGTGGCCGCAATCGTGATGTGGGCACGAACGCGCGGCATGCCGGCTGGACAGATGCTGTCGACACTTCTCTTCCTGATCGGCGTCGGGTCGGGACTGTTCCACACCTTTGCAACGGGATGGGCCGCGCTGGCTGACGTCGCGGCAATCGTGCTGTTCACGTTGGCCTATCTCTACCTTGCAAACCGCGATTTCATGGGTTGGCCGATCTGGGTTTCAGGTCTCGGCACCTTGGCCTTCCTGCCATATTCCCTGGTCCTGACGCGGGTCTTCGAAACGCTGCCGTTCTTCGCGACATCAAGCTTCTATTGGCCCCTGCCCCTTCTTATCCTCGCCTACTCGGCGTTGTTGCTGCGATCGTCCCCGTTGACGGCCCGGAACCTTGCGATCGGCGCGGCGACCCTTTGCGTTTCGTTGACGGCCCGCTCCGTGGATGAACAGTTCTGCATGGCCTTCCCGTTGGGAACGCATTTCATCTGGCATCTGTTGAACGCCATCATGCTCGGCTGGATGATCGAGACCTGGCGTCGCCACAGATCCTGATCCAGCGCTTCCCGAGCCAGGCTTGAACGGGACGCGAGCGACACGCGGGCAATTGCAAGTGGTCTTTCCTTGCGTTCATTGTGGCACCGTTGCCCGACGACCCTGGACTTGCAGTAGAGCGGTTCCCGCACCGAAACGCGCAATTCTGAGGCAAGCCCGGAACAGCCGATTGGCGGAGAATGGCGAGAAGGCGCCCGGCATCGAGATGCTCGACCGTCCGAATGCAGGGTCGCATGCCGAAAGGCCTGGCCAGGGAGGTGACAGGCTTCCGGAATGCCAGGACAGGGAATTCGATGGCATGCGGGCCGATGCCAGACTGCCGGGAGCCCGGCCTGAGCGACCGATCAGGAGCATGACCCCTGGATCCTGGAAGGCTCGGGTCGGGTTCAGGATCGCGCGCCCCGAACCGGAGACGTCGCTTCGTGAATAGGGCGCAGATGAGGACCGCGCCGTCACCGACAGGGCCTTGCAGGGACCCATCCCGGCATCCTGTTCGCTCGCCCAAGAAGAACGGAAGGGCATTCTCAAATGAAGAGCGTCGGGCGTTCGCGCTTGAAGATGCGGTCTTCGGGTTCGCTTCCAAGAAGCTCGCGGGCGTGCCGATGGCCGGAATAGACGGCAGCCTGGATCGTTCCCGGGACTTCGGCGTCGCCGATGGTGCGGTGCGGGATGTCGCGGCTGTGCAACTCGCGTGACACCGCGTCTTCCGGCATCCGGTTCGTTACGGATATCAGCGTTGACCCAAGAATCGCGTCGACCCGGTCACCGGTATCCGATCGCGTGATGTGCAGGGCACCGTTTTCCCAACTCGTGGCCGTCGAATTTGGATGCATGCTCACGCCGGACGCCTTCAATTCGGCAATCATTCTTGGTTGCTCGAGTGTGCTCATCATCCAGCCGCCTATGATCGGCGCGCCGGTCACGATGCAGACGTCATGCCCCTTGTCCGCGAGATGCGCTGCAAGCGCGTTGGCCATGTAATAGTGATCGTCATCGTAAATGACGACCTTTCCGGCGGGCACCGCCCCGTTCAGGATGTCGTCGGGTGTCAGCGCATGATCTGCAAATCCCTCGATTGGCTTCAGGTTGGAGCGGCCGCGTCCGTCATCCAGCCAGCGCGCACCTGTGCCAATGAGAACTTCGTCGGCGTTGAACTCCGCAATTCCGTCAGCATCCAGGTTGCTGTTCGGAAACAGGGCGACATTTGCCATCCGTTGCAGTTGATACAGCCGGTAGTCGCGCACCCGACCCCAGGACGACAGGTTCTTGATCCCCGCCTCCCTGGCGACCCGGCCGCCCATCTCCGGCGCCTTGTCCGCGATCGTGACCTCGTGTCCGGCGCGCGCCAGCGTCAGCGCCGCCTCCAGCCCGGCAGGGCCTCCTCCGACGATCAGGACACTCTTTGTCTCTTCCGATCTTGGCACGAATTCAGGATGCCAGCCACGGCGCCACTCCTCGGATACGGTGGGATTCTGTGTGCAGCGCACGTGAATGCCGGACACTTCGACCGACACGCACACGTTGCACCCAATGCACTCGCGTATGTCATCGACCCGGCCCTCGCGGACCTTGGCAGGCAAGAACGGATCCGCGATGGAAGCCCGTGCGCTGCCGATGATGTCGAGCACGCCGCGCCTGATCTGACTGACCATTGCATCAGGCGACGTGAACCGTCCGACTCCCAGGACCGGCCTTTGCGTCACCTGCTTGACGAATCTTGTTACGTCTTCCTGAAAGCCCTCCAGCTCGTAGCGCGATGTGCTGCTGTCCGCGCTCCAGCCCGAGACGTTGACGTCCCAGAGATCGGGCAATTCTGCCAGCGCTTCCACCGCGTCGCGTCCTTCCCCATCGAACTGGATGCGCCTGGGACCCGTTGCTTCGTGCACCGCAAAGCGCAGAGCAATTGCCAGGTCGCCTGCGGCTTCTTCCTGCGCGTCCTCCAGCACCTCGCGCAGAAGCCGCAGCCGATTCTCGAAGGAGCCGCCATACTCGTCGGTTCGGAGATTGTAGCACGGCTGCAGGAAATGCCACAGGATCGACGCGTCATGCGCCGCGTAGACATAGGCGATGTCGTAGCCGGCCTTCTTTGCCCGCCCGATTGCAGCGCGGTGCGACCGCCGCAGGCGCCGGATGTCGGACTTGTCCATCGCCTTTGCCGAATAGGGCATTTCCGGCTTCAGCGATGGCATGCTCGACGGCCCAAGGATCGGATAGCCGTTTTCGATTCCGCGCGACCGCAGCCCTGTATGGCCAAGCTCGATCGAGGCCAGCGCCCCGTGTTCGTGGATCTTCTCGACCGAGCGCGCATGCACCTTGACGTCGCCATCGTCCCAAAGTCGTTCATACGGGAGGCCGGAGAGATCCGACGTCGGATCGATCTCGGTCAGCTGCATGCCCACGATGCCCCAGCCGCCTTCGGCCCGCATCGCGCGGTTGCCGATGGCGCCGTTCGGCTGAAGGTAGGAATTGCCGTTGGCGTAGGGCGCCACCGAGAAGCGGTTGGGCGCCGTGACCGGCCCGATCCGGACCGGTTCGAACAGGACCTGATATCGCTGATCCAACATGGCTCACTTCATCCTGATTGTGCCGTCAGCGATCCAGCCGTCGATGATCTCCACGACCTTTTCCGAGAACGCCAGATCGTTGATGTGGCACTCCATCACCGTCAGCTCGACGGGTGCGGTCATCTCCGCCTTGTAGGCCTCGACCATCGCTCCCAGCGCCTCCGGATCATGGGCGGGCATGCCCTCGGTGTCCCAGGCGTGGATGCCATGGGTCGGCAGTATGAACTGGACTGGACCCTTCGAGTCCTTGAGTCGCCCAGCGACCTCCCTGGCCAGTTCGCAGCGTTCCTCGGCGGTGAGGGCGGCCGAAGCGATCAAGCGGTTATGGGCGTGAAACTGGCGGTCGCGAAAGCGTTCGGGCACCGGCTGCCAGGCTGCGAAGTCGATCATGTCGCCGAATCCCGGCGCCGCTATGATCGGCGTGCCCCGGCGCCCGGCCGCGGTCATCCGGTGCGCCCCGGCATTGACGACGGAGCCGACCATCAAGTTGCCGATCTCGGCCACGGCAAGCTCCAGGACACAGGCGAAATAGCCTTGATCGGCAAGGCTCTCCATCGCCATGCCGCCCATGCCGGTGCCGTGAAACACGGCCAGCGAGAACCCCCGGTCGGTCAGCGGCTGGCGCAGGTGCACCATGTATTGCAGCGCTGAAGACCCGAAGCTGACCATGCCGATGACCGGGCGATCCGGGTCTGGCGCCACCACGGCCTGCGCGGCGCCCCAGACCGCGCCTGCCGCCTGGCTGAGCGTCGCCATGCAAATGTCGTTCAGACCGTACAGACCGCCGGCCCAAAGGATCATCTGGATATCCGCGGAAAGACGCTCGGGCGGGATCAGGGCGGAAAATGCAACGGTCGAGATCACGTATTTCGGGACGCCGATCGGCAAGGCGCGCGCGCAATCAAGGGCAAGATCGGTGCCCATCGTGCCGCCCATCGCCAGCATCCCGTGAATCCTGCCGGTCGCATGAAGATCCGCTGTCAGTTTCGCGGCCCCTTGGGCCATGATCTGCATCGCGTGGTTCTCGTCGCCGCTGTCGATGGCATCCTGGATGGTCTTGCCCGCGGCCGCGGCGACCTCGTGCTTCGAAATGTCAGTGGGAGCGTCAGGATCACCCAGAACGCTCACGTCCATCGAGATCACGTTGCCGCCAAGCCGGCGGATCCTGTCGCGCACGAAACCCAGCTCAGCGTCCTTCGTGTCGTAGGTGCCGATCACCAGAATTGTCCTTGCGTCGCTCATCTTGTCCTCCCAGTTGCTGGTCTAGCCCCGCATGATCTCGCCCTTGGGGTCATAGAATGGTGCCAGTTGAACCTTCAGCGGGTACATCTCCCCGGCAATCTGGACTTCGAAGCGTCCTGCAACGATCCAGTCCAGGCTGACCCCGTCGCCGCAATGCAGACTCGCCAATCCAACCATGGCTTCGACCCGGAAGCCCCAGTCGCCGGACGTCACGAAGCCAACGATCCCGCCATCCCTCCAGACGGGTTCATTGTGGATCAGATATGGCCCTTCCCCGGCGGTCAGGCCGTGAACCTTGACGCTGACGGTCCGCCACCTCGTTGCCGGCGCTTCCCTTTCCTTCTGTGCAGCCAGGCGCTCCCTGCCAACGAAGCCGGCTTTCGAGAGATCGACGGCAAAGCCGAGACCGGTCTCGTACGGCGTGTCCTCTTCGCCGATGTCGTGACCGAAATGGCGAAAGCCCTTCTCGATCCGGCAGGCATTGAGTCCAAACATCCCCATGTGCCGCAGGCCAAGCGGACGACCGGCTTCGCAAATGGCCTCGTAGAGCCCAGCCGCAAACTCGGTTGGGAACAGCATCTCGTAGCCAAGTTCGCCCAGGAAGGACCGCCGGATCACCCAGCCCCGCGCATAGGCCAGATCAACCAGGCGGGCGCCTCCGAATGGAAAGGCTTCACTCGAGAAGTCGTCGAGGCTGAGACCTTGCAGGATCTCGCGTGATTTCGGGCCGTGGATCGTAAGCAGGCAATGTGCCGAAGTTGCGTCGAACAACTCGAAACGCATGTCTGCGTCGGCATGCTGACGGATATGCTGCTGGTCACGGATCTGGCTTGGATGTCCGGTGACGACAATGAACCTGTCTTCGCTCAACCGGGTGACGGTGACGTCTGCCTCGATGCCGCCCCTTTGGTTCAGAAACTGCGTGTACACCGAAACCCCGGGTTCGACATCCATCCGGGCGCCGCACACCCGATCAAGAGCGCGCCACGCGTCAGGGCCCTGCACCACGATCTTTGCATACATGGACTGATCGACCAGAACGGCCGCATCCCGCGCCGCGATGCACTCCTGCTGCACGAAATGCGACCATGGCTTCCTGCGAAGCGACGGCGCATCGACCCAGCCGCCACCCTCGGTGTCGAAGTACATCGGGACTTCCCACCCGATGCGCTCGGCGAAGCACGCCCCGGCTGACTCAAGCTCGTGGTGCAGCGGAACGCGGCGGACGCCCCGGGCGGAGCGGACCTGATGACCGGGCCAGTGCAGTCCGTAGTGAAAGCCCACGGATTCCTCAGCCCTGTCCTGATTGTAACGGGTGTTTGCCTGAAAGGGATGTGCGCGTGTCGCCAGGAGCGGACCCATCGATCGCGACGGGCTGCCGTCGATCAGCCACTCCGCCATGGTCAGCCCGACACCGCCGGAGTTGAGGATGCCGTTGGAATTCATGCCCGTCGCGGCGAAGACGCCCTGCACTTCAGGGACCGGCCCCAAGTGCGGGCGGCCATCCGGCGTAAAGCTCTCCGGTCCGCAAAAGAACGTCTGGATGCCCATGCTTCCCAGCGACGGCATCCGGGCGAACATCCGTTCCAGTTCGGGCTCCAGGTGCTCCATGTCGAATGGAAGCTCGTCGAACTCGAAGTCCTCAGGGATCGGATGATCCTTGGCCCATGTCTTGCCCTGCGCCTCGAACGCCCCGATCAGCAACTTGCCGGCATCTTCCTTCCAGTAGGTTCGCTCTTCGCTGATGTTGAGGATGGGTTGGGTCGAAGGCAGACCTTCGAAGGGTTCCGTCACGATGTAGCAGTGTTCGCAGGCGTGAAGCGGGATCGTGATGCCGTGTGCCTTGGCAAACAGGTGGCTCCACATTCCGCCCGCAATCAGGACCTTGTCCGTTGCGATGGAACCGCGTTCGGTGACAACGCCGACAACTCTTCCGTCACGGATTTCCAGGCGCTCGGCTGCGGTTGCCTCGAAGACCTGCGCACCCTGGGCCCGGGCCCCCTTTTGCATTGCGACTGTCACGTCCAGCGGATTGACCTGCCCGTTTGACGGTACATGAAAGGCGGAAATCACGTCTTCCGTGACGAGGTCGGGCCAATGTTCCGACAATTCCTCCAGGGGCATCATTCTGGCCGGAATCCCGACGCGGTTCGCGTGGTCCCGGCTGCGCAACAACTGCTCGTGCCGCACATCGCTCAGCGCGAGGTTGATCGTGCCGTTCTCCTTGTATCCCGTCGCCTGACCCGTCTCGACCTCAAGGTCCCGGAACAGTTTGGCAGTGTACTTCCCCAGTTCCGTCTGGGCCGCGCTGTCGCGAAGCTGGCCGACGATCCCGGCGGCGTGCCAGGTCGTGCCGCTAGCAATCCTGCGCCGTTCGACCAGAACGGCGGGTACGCCGCGCCGGGCCAGATGGTAGAGCGTGGAGACACCAATGACACCTCCGCCGATGATGACAACCGGTGCCCTGGCTGGAAGGTCTGCTGCCATGATGACCCTGCTTCCCCGGCGTCAGGCCGCGCCCAGGCCAGTGCCGGGCGCCGAGATGATCGCATCGATCCCGCATTCCGGCATGGCTGACGGCGGTGACACGAGGATGTCGGGTCCAGGGTCGCAGCAACGGCCAAGGCTCATGTTCCGCCTCCCGCTGGCAGCATCGATGACTTCATGCCCGTCAAGATCGGCAAACCGCACGCCCGATGCCAAGATTCGAATCCGTGGCGGATGGGCGCACCTGTCCGCCGGGTGCGCCATTGGGTGCCACAGGTGACTGACGTTGATTTCCTTCGGGCAATTGCGGCCTTTCACGAGATCTTCTCCCATCGCCTCCTGGTCCCGGCACGCGCGTTTCACGATGTCTGGCCGCCCGCGTCTCGGCTTGGAACCTGCGCGGGAATGTCGTCATCGACCGCTTTCCCGCGCCGCCCTGAAACTGCGCCAAATGCTGAAGGCATGGCTTGCCAGGACAATGATGATGATCAGGAACAGCATGAACGCGATCGGGCGGTCGACGAAATCGAGCGGTGTCTTTACACGCATCATGGACGTGCGAAGCTTGTCTTCCATGATGCCGCCAAGGACCATGCCGAGAATGATCGGCACGATCGGCAGGCTGAACCGTTTCATGATGAAACCGAAGATGCCGAACCCGGCCGCGAGGGCGCAGTCGATGGCGGAATTGCGCAGCGAATACACCCCGACGAACGACAGCGTCAGGACGGCAATTCCGATGAAACGGGTCGGCGCTTCGATGACCTTCAGCAGGATGTTCGTCGAGAACAGCAAGAACACAAGGACCAGGACATTCAGGACGAGCAGCGCCAGGTAGATTGCGACGACGAAGTCCAGCTGGTTCTGGAACAGGCCTGGCCCGGGAATGACATTGTGGACATAAAACACTGCCAGCATCATCGCAGTGAGTGCCTCGCCCGGAATGCCAAGCGCAAGCAGCGGGATCATCGCCGCGGCCGGCACCGCATTGTTTGCCGTCTCCGATGCGATCAAGCCCTCCGGCGACCCCTTGCCGAAGGCCTCGGGGGTCTTTGACGTCTTCTGCGCGTAGGTGTAGCTGAGGAACTGGGCGGTGAACTCGCCCACGCCCGGGATCATGCCCATCATGACGCCAAAGCTGCCGGAGGCTGCGGCGACACGCTTGTAGGCCGCCAGTTCCTTGAACCCTGACAACAGCCCTCCGGTGATCGGCTCGGCATGGGCGCGCTTGTCGGGCTCGACGAGCAGGACGAATGCCTGGCTGATGGCGAACAGGCCCAGAACGACAACGATAAGGTCCACGCCGCCTGAGAGCCACGTTTGCCCGAAGGTGTATCGCTGCGAGTATTGAAGCGTCTCGAGACCGATCGTGTTCAGCCAGATGCCGAAGCCGGCCATCATGCCAGCAAGCAGAATCTGACCCCGATGCGCAAGGACGACGAGGATGACCCCCAGCAGGGCCGCCAGAAAGATCTCCCGGCTTCCGAACATCGGTGCGATCCACGCCAGAACCGGGGACAGGAGGATGAGGCAAACTATCGAGAAGACTGCGCCGTAGAAGGAAGCGGAATAGGCAAGCGACAACGCGCGCCGGGCCTCTCCACGTTCGGTCATTGGCGTGCCCTCATACGTGGTGAGAGCATTGACGGCAGTTCCGGGCGTGTTGATGAGGATGGCCGGTATGGCGCCGCCATACATGGACGATCCGTAGATTCCCAGCAACGCGGACAGTCCCACGATGGGGTCCAGCGAAAAGGTGGCGGGCAAAAGGATGGCGATGGCCACCGCCGCCCCGACACCGGGAATGGCACCGATGATCACGCCACCGACGGAACCGACCAGCAAGGCGCCAACAACGTCCCAACGTGCAAGGATCAGAATTGCGGAGCCGAGCAGTTCCATGGTCAGAAATTCACGATCATGAAGTTGCGCAAGGGTCCATGCAGGTACTCATAGACTGCGCCTCCCGGGATCTTCACGGAAAGTCCGGTCTTGAACACCAGGACGATCGTCAACCCCAGCAGCGCTGCGGCGCCCAGGCTCCTGACTCCGCGATAGCCCTGCCTGAAGGCCAGCGAAGTCGTGAATGCAATGGTCGTGGCGAGATAACCCAGCACCGGCACAATTGCCACATAGGCCATGAACCAGGCCAGGTATTCGAAGGCGCGCAGCCAAACCGCCACTTCGCCCGGATCCCAGCCCGCTTTGGCTCGCCACTTCAGCGCAATTTGCGCGAGCCCGAATCCCGCCATCAAGAGTACCCCGATGGCAGGCCAGAAACGTGGCTGCTCCACCAGCTTTCCGTTGGGGACAAATCGCGTCTCGGCGGCCAGCTGGGAAAGCAGGAAGATGGAAAACAGCACGAACAGGGCAATGAAGATCAGAGCGCCCGGACGCTGGATGGACTCTTCGCGATGCTGGGTCATTTGCGTATCCAGTTGACCGAAAGAACTGCCCTTGGAAGGCTGGCGCTTGATCGCGCCAGCCCCAATGGGTCAGCCAACGGCTATTCCAGCATCGACTCGATCGTAGCCGTCGTCTGCATGTCCGTCTGAATCTGCTCGGCCGCCGCAGCAGCACCCACCCAGTACACGCCCGCGCCCGTCTCGCTTGCCAGCTTTTGGGCGCGCTCGCCCATCACCGTCTTCTCGGCAACCGCGATGATCTTGTCACGCACGTCTTGCGGCGTGTCCTTGTGCACGAACAGGCCATTCCACAGTGAGATGTTCAATTCCGGAACAAGCTCTCCCATCGTAGGTGCATCCGGGGTGAGCGGGATACGTTCCCCGGTCACCGACGCCAGAACCTTGATGTCGTCCAGGCACGGCAGCACAAGTTGCAGCGTCGTGTTGATGACATCCGCGTCGCCAGATGCCAGCGTGTTGCAGTCCAGCATCGGGTAGGCGGCCTCGGCACCCCACTCGAACCCGGCAGCCTTGGCGTAAGCCATCGTGACCCGCGTCGGAATGAGGTTCCCGCCAAAGTGTCCAAGCGCCAGTTCGTTGGACTTTGCGTGTTCGGCCATTTCCTCGATTGTGTCATATGGGGCGTTTCCGCCCGCGACGATAACGAACGGGTAGGTCACGAAAATGCCCAGAGGATCGAACTTCTCAGGGGTGAGTTCGGGAATGCCGATTTCGTGACCGATCAAAGGCACTCCGATCACGAAGGACCCGATCGTGTAGCCGTCGGCAGGGGCGGTCGCCACCTCGATAGCGCCGGGGAAAGGTCCGCCGCCGCCGCCCGGCTTGTTCACGACCGCAGCTGCAACGCCGTACTCCGCCTGAAAATCCTCGGCGATCATGCGGGTAAGAACGTCCTCCAAGTCGCCCGGAGGCCAAGGCACGATGAAGCTCACGGGCTTCTCCGGGTACTCGGCGAGAGCGGCGCCTCCGCTCAAGACAGCCATTGCGGCAGCAATGGACGCTAGCGTGTGTTTCATCATTTTCTCCCTGAATTGATCGATATTTGACATGCTGGTGCGATATTGATCAACATTATGCGCCCGCGAGTCAACAATTTCGCGTCGCGCCCAGGAGCAAGGACATGAGCACTGTAGACAAGGCATTGAGTGTGCTTAATTTATTTTCTGAGGGCACCCCCAACCTTGGCCTGTCGGAGATTGCCCGGCAACTCGGCTGGGACAAGTCGAACATACAGCGCTACGTGTCTGACCTGACTCGGCACGGCATCCTGGAACAGTCGTCGACGGACAAGACCTACCATCTCGGGCCATCCCTGACGCGGCTCTCGATGTTGCGCGACCTGACCCATCCAGTGGCAGGCGAGGTGACGCGGGCCTTGCACGAGCTTGCGGACGCCACTGGCGAAACGGCACATTCAAGCATGCTCGTTGGCGACAGGCTGATGACAACCGGAATCGTCGAAACGAAGATAAAGGGCACCCGGGTCTACATCGATCCCGCGGAAGCCTTGCCGTTTCATGCAACGGCATCCGGACTGGCGTTTCTGTCTGCCTCGCCGGATGCGCGGGTTGACAAGGTCCTGAGCGGGAACCTGCTCCGCTTTACGAGCAACACCGAGGTGAACCGCAACAAGTTGCTTAGGCAAATCGAAAAGGTGCAGGAGACAGGCTATGCAAAGGCGTCGGGCACATACGAAAGCGACGTGGTTGGCATCGCGGCGGCCATCGTCGGTTTTCGTGGCGAAGCCGTAGGCGCAGTTGCGGTCGCCACACCGGCTTCACGCTTCTTCGAGAACACCGAGAGCGCTACCTCGGGACATGTGACGAGAATCGCGTCGCAAGTCTCCAGGATTCATGGTGCGAATTGACCGCACGCGCGGGCCTCGCCGCCAAAGCTGTCGCAACGCCACTGCCGATTGCATGCCGAGCGCACCCGGATCGGCCTGGCGAGACGGTGCCTCTATGCGCGTTCGGCCACTCATCCTGTTCGCACAGCCGAGCTCCTGGCATGGCGTCACTGTGGAAGGCACGGCAATCCGCCGCACGCCCGGCATCGGCTGCGGTTCAGTTGATTCCGCTGCGCCGACGCGCTGACGCGGCAACACCCGCGATTTCGCGGAGACGTCCCGGCGAATGCGATGCGGCCCGAACCTATGCCCGTTCCGCGTATTCCATTGTTTCGGTGTTCACCACGATCTTCTCGCCTTCGCCAACGAAGGGCGGAACGGCGATTCGTATGCCGTTGTCGAGAAGCGCCGGCTTGAAGCTGTTCGCTGCCGTCTGACCCTTCACCACGGGCTCGGTTTCGCTGACCGTGCACGTCACTTTCTGCGGCAGCGTCGCATTCAGGGCCTCAGCCTCGTAGTACTCGACCTGGATCGTCATCCCGTCCTGCAGAAACGGCCGGCGCTCGCCGAGGATGTCTGCGGGAAGCTCGATCTGTTCGAATGTCTCGCTGTCCATGAAGAGAAGCATGCCGTCGCTTTCGTACAGGAACTGCTGGTCCCTCTGCTCCAGCCGGACGCGCTCGACCTTGTCGGCCGAGCGGAATCTCTCGTTCAGCTTGGAACCGTTTCGAAGGTTCCTGAGTTCGACCTGCGCGAATGCGCCTCCCTTTCCGGGCTTGACGTGCTCGGCTTTCACCGCGACCCAGAGGCCGCCATTGTGCTCCAGCACGTTGCCGGGCCGAATCTCGTTTCCGTTGATCCTTGGCATGCGACAAATCCGATGATTTGTTGATTCAGAAGGCGCTCGACCTATATTTGACAGGATGCGCAACCGCAACACGGAAGGCATTCGGGAAATCCGAGGTTGCTATGCGTCCTGTGCATGGCAGATATTCCGAAAAAGAATAGCAAAAGTGGTGCCAATACCTGCATAAGGGGCGTCATGCCAATCACTTGCGAGAAAAAGGACCGAAGGACCAAATATGGTAGATTTTGTGGACGGCACCGCATTCAACAATGAACAGGGCAATCGCGCGCGGAAGCTTTTTGCGGCCGTGGTGCTGGCTGCTCTTGATGACGCCATTGCCGATGACAAAAAATACGGAAACGGCCCCGAGCAGATCGCTCGCTGGGCGCGGTCGCGTGATGGACGCGAGGTGCTGACCTGCGCGGGCATTGACCCGAACGAACGCGTCGTCAAGGGCCTCATGGCTTTCGTAGGCAACGGCGTCCGCACATCCGTGGCGCTTAGCCGCGAGGAGAGCGAGCGCCGGCACGCAGCAGAGCTTGCTGCGGCCGAAGAGGCCCGGCGCGCAGCCTGATCCACTTCCCGGAAATTTCCGAATTTCGTGCACTGACCCAGGCAAGGCCTTGCGTGGGGGCATGAGCCGTCACTCTCCGCGCCATTTCCGCATTGGCGGCCTTCTCCTCTCCGGGCCGCTGTGACATGACACGCCAATGCACAGAGGAGGTCTCCGCCAAATGCCCGACAACCTGCCGTTCGACGCATCCCAGCTTGACCGCCTGGCCGAGACCATCGTCTCGACAGGCGTTAACCTCGCAGAAGGCCAGACTCTCCTGATCACCGCCTCCGTCGAAGCGCTGCCGCTCGTGCGACGCGTGACCGAACGCGCATATCGCAATGGCGGCGGCCTCGTCACTCCGATCCTGAACGACGAGGACGTCACCCGGGCCCGTTACAGGTACGGACGAGAGGAGAGCCTCGACCAAGCCCCCGACTGGCTCTACCAAGGCATGGCGGAAGCCTATGGCAGCAACACGGCGCGGCTGCACATAGCCGCGGAGAACCCGATGGCGCTCGCTTCGGAGAATCCGGAAGGCGTCGCCCGGGCAGCGCGAGCCAACGCGGAAGCCTATCGCCCCGCCCTCGAGAAGATCTCGGGCTTCGAGATCAACTGGTCGATTGCCGCCTATCCAGGGCGCGCTTGGGCAGGGCTTGTGTTTCCGCACCTGGACGAGGGCGAGGCGCAGGCCGAGCTGGCCAAGGCGATCTTCTCAGCGTCCCGCACCGACCTTGACGATCCGGTCGCGGCATGGGCTGCGCACAATGCGGATCTTGCCGCCAGGCGCGACTGGCTGAACGGCATGGAATTCGCCGCACTTCACTTCAGGGGCAGCGGCACTGACGTGACCGTCGGCCTGGCAGACGGACACTGCTGGATGGGCGGCGCGAGCGAAGCGAAGAACGGCATCGTCTGCAACCCGAACATTCCGTCGGAGGAGGTCTTCACGGTCCCTCACAAGGATCGGGTCGACGGCATTGTCCGGGCCACCAAGCCGCTCGCCTACCAAGGCACCCTCATCCAGGACATCGAGGTCCGGTTCCAGGAGGGCCGCATTGTGGCGGCCAGTGCCTCAAGCAGCGAGGAGGTCTTTCTCAAGCTCCTCGAAAGCGACGAAGGCGCGCGCCGCATCGGAGAGGTGGCACTGGTGCCCTACGCGTCGCCGATCTCGGAAAGCGGCATTCTCTTCTACAACACGCTGTTCGACGAAAACGCGGCTTGCCACATCGCGCTCGGCCAATGCTACAAGGACTGCCTGCGCGACAGCGACGGCGCGTCGGAGGGCGAGCTCGCGGCGCGCGGCGGCAACAGCAGCATTGTCCATGTCGACTGGATGATTGGAGCCAGGGACACCGATGTCGACGGAATCACCGCAACCGGCGATCGCGTCGCGGTCTTCCGCGAGGGCAACTGGGCCGCCTGAACGCGTCCCGCACCGGACGGCCCGGATTCAGAACGGCACGTCTCCCGCCTCGTCGGCCGTCCTGACGTAAGCCGCGAGCACGTTTTTCCTGCCCGCCTTTTCGAAATCGATCTCGAGCTTGTCGCCTTCAATCCCGGCCACCGCGCCGTAGCCGAACTTCGCGTGAAACACGCGTTCCCCCTTGGCAAAGGCCGACACCGCATCAAGATCGATAATCGTGTGCTTTGCCTCCCGAGGCTGGCCTAGTCCCCTCCGACCCGAACGAGACTGCAGGCGCTTCCATCCCGGCGAGTTGTAGACGTCCGCCCGACTTGCCCTGGATGCCATGTCCGAAGATGCCGCTTGCGTGCGCCCATAGAGCCCGGGCGCCGTGAGGACCTCGACCGCCGCGCCCGGCAATTCGTCGATGAACCTCGAAGGCAGCGTCGACTGCCATTGCCCGTATGTCATCCGGTTGCCGGCGAAGCTCACGTACGCAACCTCCTCGGCACGCGTCAGCCCGACATAGGCCAGGCGACGTTCTTCCTCGAGCCCCTTCGCCCCGGATTCGTCCATCGTGCGCTGCGAAGGGAACAGCCCGTCCTCCCATCCGGGCAGGAACACGGCAGGGAATTCCAGCCCCTTGGCGGCGTGAAGCGTCATGATCACAACCTTCTTTCCGGCATCGTTCGAGTCATTGTCCATGACCAGGGAAACGTGCTCCAGGAAACCCTGCAGATTCTCGAACTGCTCCAGGGACTGAACCAGTTCCTTCAGGTTCTCCAGCCTTCCCTCGGCCTCGGGAGTCCGGTGGTTCTGCCACATCTCGGTGTAGCCAGAGTCGTCAAGAATGCGGCCGGCGAGTTCAAGGTGATCTGTGCCTTCGGCGACATGGGCGTGCCATGCGGCGACCAGGTTGATCAGCTTCAGCAACTCGCCTGCGCCCTTCCCGGCGAGGCCCTTCGCGGCCAGCAAAGTTCGCGCACCTTCGATCAGCGAAACGCCGTTGTCCCGCGCGGAAATCTGGATCTTCTGCTGGGCGCGATCGCCAAGTCCGCGCTTCGGCGTGTTGACGACCCGTTCGAACGCAAGGTCGTCTTCCGGCGAGACGGCAAGGCGAAAGTAGGCCATCGCGTCACGGATTTCGAGGCGTTCGTAGAAGCGCGGACCGCCCACGACACGGTACGGAAGCCCGATCGACAGGAACCGGTCCTCGAAGACACGCATCTGGAACGACGTCCGCACCAGGATCGCGATCTCGTCCAGCTCGAAGGAGCGCATGCCCCGCGTGCCGGCATGCAGCGCCTCGATCTCCTCGCCGACCCAGCGCGCCTCTTCCCCGTCGTCCCAATGGCCGATCAGGCGGATCTTCTCACCCTCGTCACGGTCAGTGAACAGTGTCTTCCCAAGTCGCCCCCGGTTTTGGGCAATCACGCCGCCTGCCGCGTTCAGGATCTGGGGCGTGGAACGGTAGTTCTTCTCGAGACGAATGACCTGCGCACCTGGAAAGTCCTTCTCGAACCTGAGGATGTTGCCAACCTCGGCGCCTCGCCAGCCATAGATCGACTGGTCGTCATCGCCAACGCAGCAGATCTGCCCGTGGGCCTGCGCCAGTAGCCGCAGCCAGAGGTGCTGGGCAACGTTCGTGTCCTGGTATTCGTCTACAAGGATGTATCGGAACCAGCGCTGGTACTGGCCGAGAACATCTTCGTGCTTCTTGAAGATTTCCAGCATGTGAAGCAAGAGATCGCCAAAGTCCGCCGCGTTCAGCGCCTTCAGCCGCTCCTGGTACTGACCATAGATTTCCGCGCCCCGGTTGTTGAAGACCGAGCCCTGCGAAGCCGGCACCTTGTCTGGCGTCCAGGCGCGATTCTTCCATCCATCGATCTGATGCGCCAGCTGGCGCGCAGGCCAGCGCCTTTCGTCGATTCCTCCAGCGACAATGAGCTGCTTGAGAAGCCTGAGCTGGTCGTCGCTGTCGAGAATCGTGAAGTTCGCCTTGAGGCCCACGAGTTCCGCATGCCTGCGCAGCAGCCTGGCACAGATCGAGTGGAACGTGCCAAGCCACGGCATGCCCTCGATCGTCTGGCCGAGAAGCGAGGCCACCCGCGACTTCATCTCCCGAGCCGCCTTGTTGGTGAACGTGACTGCGAGGATCTCGTTCGGGCGCGCTGTGCCCGTGTTCAGAAGGTGCGCGATCCTCGTCGTCAACGCCTTCGTCTTGCCGGTGCCGGCCCCTGCCAGCATCAGCAGCGGGCCGTCAAGCGTCTCCACGGCCTCGCGCTGGGCAGGATTGAGATCTTCAAGGTAAGGCGTTCCGCGCACGGCCATCGCCTGCATGGAGAGGGGCATCCTGTCAGGAAACTCTTCGCTTTCGAAGGCATCGCTCATCCGGAAAGTCTAACCTGCCCGAAGCCGGAGCAAAAGTGCGTTCTCGATCCGTTCGCGCGGCAAAATGCGCCCGGTCACGCTCGCCGGCAGCCTCGAGGAGATGGTCCAGGCGCGGGCGGTCGCTCTGGCCGACACCGTGGGCCGCGTGGCGGAGAGCATCCTCAAGATGCGCAGCCGGCTCCGGCCGGGACGGTCGCATCCCCGGAAATCGATGAAGCCTGTCAGCACCTGGAACCGAAGGAGCAAGACTGCGGCCTGAAGACCGCAATGTCCCGGACAGGCAGGCGCCGGCTGCAACGGACAGGCGCGAATCCTTGAGGAAATGACGCCGAATCGCTAAGGAAATGCCATTGCCCGGGCATTGATCGGCGCAATCGTTTGGCTTCCGGAATCCACCTGTGTCACTCGGTTGCAGTGCCGATCGGCGTCAATTCCCCTCGCCGAGCAGCAGCCCGTCGGACGCTGTCATGCCATCGCAGCCCGCCAAAATCTCTTCACCGGCAGGCCTTCCAGGAGGGTGACGGTGCCATGCGAAGCATCGAGCCAAGCGACGCCGGGAGCCAACCGCAAGACCTCGTGCACATGCTCAAGGACCAGACCTTCGCCCGCGTCACCCTTGGCCTGTGCCTGCACGCCGATGCAGAAGTGACGGCACACCATGACCCCGCCGAGGTTGCGAAACTGGCACTCAATGAGGTCATCTGCTTGGTCTCCGCCTTTCAGTCCCACGAACTCACGCTCAAGATGTCAGGACGGGTTTGGCCGGCCATGGGTTCACGAGCACGAAAGTCCTGGTTCGACTTTCCCCCGACCCGATTCATGCGGTTCGGGCCGGGGCCCTTCCCGTCGGCGCACAAGCCCAACCCGTCGCCGGCGTGCCGGTGCGCTTGTTCGATTCAGCCAAGTCGGTCGTCGACTGCATTCGGTTCAGATAGCGCGTCGGTGTCGATGTTGCGATCGAAGGTCTCCACGATGTCGTCATGTCCGGCACGGCCACATCGGCACGGATCGTTGACTGCGCCCGCGATCCCCGCATCTGGTCCTTTCTGCGGCCCTGTCCGGAAACGATGGCCGCCGAAGGCGCGTGAACCGAGGAATGTTGCCGTTTCGGCACGCGTGCGGCCGCAAGACCTCGCCGGGGAGCCACCGGCCAGTTTCCAGCCTGTGCTCACCGTCATCAAGCGGAATAGGCGCGAAGCCGCTTGACGATCTCCGGCTTCGGAAGCCGGCATCGCGGATGAGCGGCGATCCTCCCCAATCCCGCGCAAGTCGTCCAGATCGATGACACGGTGTTCAGACATCCGGTCGAGCAACCACAGCACCCCAAGGCATCGGACCTCCTCTTCCTCTGCCAGCTCGCGCAGCTCACGGTCCCCGGACAGCAGCGTCCATGCGTTTCTTTTCGCGAGAGCAAGGGCGAAACTGTCCGGCAGCGACAGCGATCTCCGCATGCGGAGAAAGCCGAGGGCAGGTGCGACCGCATCGCCATCCAGTTCCTCGACACGAAGCCCAAGCCTGACGAATTCCGGCCCGCCGTGTTCCCTGAGCTCGCGTTAGTACAGCAAGTCGGGAACGGTGAACTCGAACGGAAGACGGAAAGCGGCTTCGACAAGGCACCCGCGATCAAGGTCAATCAGGACGGAGGTGTCGGATACCAGGATCTTCACGGCGCCTAGGCTCCCGCAAGCCCTGCCTCGAGGCTCGGCGGTTCATCCATGCGGCGGTTGAGCTCGTGAACCGAGTGACCGAGCAGTTCGGCGGCCTTGGCTTCGGAGACCGCTCCTTCCGAGAGCGCGCGGAAACACAGCCGCTCGAAACGCATGGGTCGCTCGCCAGGCATGGCCTCCGGCTCCTCGTACGGCGGACTGCGCCAACCGAGACGCCTGAATTCGTTGAACAGCTGCCGAACCACCGGCGCACCGAATATCCGGAGGTCCTTGCAGCGGTAGGTGAGCGCCTGAACGCTCACGCCGAAGATTCGCTTGAGTTCGAAGAGTTCGCCCCATCCGATGGACTTGCGGTGTCTCCCGATCTCGGACCGCAGCGTCTCGGCCGGCATCAGGAACGCGCCGGCGAACCGGTGTGCGGCCTTCTCTTCGTCGACTCCTGGTTCCGGGTCGAGGACCATGTGGCCCAGTTCATGCGCCAGCGTGAAGCGCTGGCGTTCGCCCCAGTCTTCCCGGTTCACGACGACGACTGACGCAACGCTTCTGTCTTCGCGACGCACGCGCGCCGTGAGCCCGTCGACATTCGGGAGACCCATCGCGAGGACCTTGATTCCACGCTCCTCCAGGAGATCGACCAGGTTGGGGATCGGATCGAGTCCGAGGCCCCAATGGGCACGCATGCCCAACGCAGCCAGTTCCGCCTCGGCGGGGTCGTGCAGCACGGGCCAAGGGGCCTCCCGCGGCATGTCCCTGGCCACGGTGGGCAGTCCCAGGATCTCCTCGACCGCGAGATATCGCTCCAGCAGGTGCAGGATCCTGGCCTCGACCTGCGCTTCCTCCTTGCGGCTCGTGAGCCGCTTCTTCCGGAACTCGACGGATTCGAGACGAATGTCGCTGTCGCTGGCCAGGTAGTCAATCGGCACATCGAGGGCGTCAGCCAGTACGATGAGCACGCCGGAGCTCGGCATGGTCTCATCGCGTTCGTACTTGCTGATCGCCTGCGCCGTCACGCGGTTGTTGATTCTGGCTTCAAGATCACGGAGAGACAAGCCGTAAGCATGCCTGGATATCTTAATGCGTTGTCCTACAGTCATTTTCTGCCTCCCTTGCTTGATTGACAAATTATTCAAGAAGATAAAATTTGTCAATTAAAGAAGTTGAGCCGGGTGCAGGACAATTTTGTTCGGTTTTCTTGAGAACCACGAAGGCGCGGGTTCTTGCACACTTGTCTTGAACGAGGCAGTTGGACAAGGTTTCAGGGTGCGATCCCTGTCCCATAGTCTCGGCCCAGGACGGTCCACATGGCAGACGTCAAAAGGCTCATCGAGGCCTGCAACCGGGCCTTGGAGGAATTCCAGACCATCGGTGACATGCGTCCGGGGTCCCTTTGGGAGAACCTCACCCGCTGCGGAAAGCCAATCTGGCGGCCGTGCCAAGGACGACGCGGCGCGTCATCCCGGGACCATCCTGACGCGGTCGATCGACAGCAAGGTCTCTTCGACGCGCCTGCGCCGGGACGAGGTCGAGGAAGCCCGGCTCCTGCTGGACGAGTGCCAGCGCTTCCGGGGCGCGGTACCGGCCTTCGTGGCGTCCAGCGAATCCCTGGCCAAGGCCAGGCGAAAGGGAGAGGCAGGCTTCGGTACCGGGAGATGGGGGGACTTCGCGACGGCGGTCGGGACGGAGGTCGCGGCCGACACCGACCGGCTGATTGCCGGGTCGGCGGACGGGACCGACTTCGAGGTCCTTGAGCGGGTGGTCCAGGAGATCGCGCTGGGCACCGCTGCCTCCCTGCTTGCCGCCTGGCTGAACGTCGCCGGTTCGGACGGGGAGGAAGCGCGGCTGTCCACTGCCTGCGGCGCTGACGCGTCCCGTGCAGAACGGCATCGCGAGCCTGCCAACCTAATGAATTGCCATTGGTCGGCCCATGTCCGGCCTGCACGTTGCAGCGCCCGCAACCGGGCAACTTCGGCGCGTGAAGTCACGAATCCGCTTCCAAAATCCGGACGATTGCGCCTAATTGCGCGCATGGAACTCGACACGCGCTATCCCGCCGTATCAGACCTCCGGCTGCGTGCAAGCCGACGCGTGCCGCACTTCGTGTTCGAGTACCTCGACAGCTCGACCGGCGACGAGGACCAGACCCGGCGCAATCGGTCCGCGCTTCAGGACATCCGCTTCTGGCCCGCAGTGCTGGAAGGGTCGCTCGAATTCGACCTGTCCACCACGTTTCTTGGACGCAGCTACCCCCTTCCCTTCGGATGCGCCCCCGTCGGAATGTCGGGCATCATGTGGCCAGGGGCCGAGAAGATCCTCTCAGCCGCCTGCGCCGAGGCCGGCATTCCCTACGTCATGTCGCACGTCGCTACCGTGCGGCCGGAGACCTTGGCCCCGATCATTGGCGACCAGGGCTGGTTCCAGATGTACATGCCGGGCCGCCAGGACTTTCGCGCCGACATGCTTCGTCGCGTGAGCGAAGCCGGATTCCACACGCTGGTCCTGACGGTGGACGTCCCCGTCGACAGCCGCCGCGAGCGTCAGAGGCGCGCCGATTTGATGATACCGCCCAAGATCACCGCAGGCATGATCCTCTCGATGATGCTACATCCCGCATGGACGTCGGGAACGCTTCGGGAGGGCATTCCGAGCCTGAAGTTCTGCGAGGACTATGTCGACCAATCGGAAGACTACAATTCGGTAGCCCATGCCGGACATGTCATCAGGGGCGAACCGGGCTGGCAGGACGTTGCGGAGATTCGCGAGCTTTGGGACGGCCCTTTTCTCGTCAAGGGCATCCAGAGGCCGGAAGACGCGAAACGACTTGTCGAAATGGGCGTTGACGGCATCTGGGTCTCGAACCACTCGGGACGCCAGTTCGACGGCGGTCCTGCCTCGATCGAATGCCTGCCCGCAATCCGCGATGCCGTCCCGGAGACGCCGATCGTATTCGACAGCGGCGTCACGGGCGGCCTCGACATCCTTCGCGCGCTCGCCATCGGGGCCGACTTCGTCATGCTGGGCCGCGCGTTCCACTACGCGGTCGGAGCGCTCGGCCGGAAGGGGCCGCCGCACCTGGTTCATGTGCTGTCGGACGACATGACCGCGAACATGGGCCAGATGGGCGCGCGGCGACTCTCGGATCTTGCCGCTCGCGTCATTCCGTCCTCGATTCCAGGAACTTGAACGCGCCACACGTTCCTGAAGGGCCGCGTCCCGGACCTGCCGCGGAATCCAGGCTTCCCGTTCTCCGAGCCGCGTCACCGCCCAATCGGAGATTGCCGACACCACCGCCGGCGGATAACACGTGCCGCACATGACAGACGGGGACGTACGATGGCCGAGATCAAGAAAATCCTGATTGCCAACCGTGGCGAAATCGCCATCCGCGTCATGCGCGCTGCCAACGAACTCGGCAAGCGAACCGTCGCGATCTTCGCGGAGGAGGACAAGCTGTGCCTCCATCGGTTCAAGGCCGACGAAGCCTATCGCATCGGGAGAGGGCTCGGCCCGGTCGCGGCCTATCTTTCCATCGAAGAGGTGATCCGGGTCGCCAAGGAAAGCGGAGCCGACGCGATTCATCCGGGATACGGACTGCTCTCCGAGAACCCCGCGCTGGTCGAGGCCTGCGCCGAAGCCGACATCACCTTCATCGGGCCAACAGCCGAAACAATGCGCGCGCTTGGCGACAAGGCAAGCGCGCGCAAGGTCGCGATCAAGGCCGGGGTGCCTGTCATTCCCGCATCCGACGTTCTTGGCAGCGACATGGGGCTCGTGCGCAAGCAAGCCGAAGCGATCGGCTATCCGATGATGCTCAAGGCATCCTGGGGAGGAGGCGGTCGCGGCATGCGCCCCATCATGTCGCCGGACGAGCTCGAGGAGAAGGTCCTGGAAGGGCGCCGCGAGGCGGAAGCGGCCTTCGGCAGCGGTGAGGGCTATCTCGAAAGGATGATCCAGCGCGCACGCCACGTCGAGGTGCAGATCCTCGGCGACAGCCGCGGCAACATATACCACCTTTGGGAACGCGACTGCTCCGTGCAGCGCCGGAACCAGAAGGTGGTCGAGCGCGCACCCGCGCCATATCTCTCGGGCGCGCAGCGCGAACGGCTTGCCGGCCTTGGCAGGAAGATTGCCGAAGAGGTGAACTACGAATGCGCGGGCACCATCGAGTTCCTGATGGACATGGATTCCGGGGACTTCTACTTCATCGAGGTGAATCCGCGCATCCAGGTCGAGCACACGGTGACCGAAGAGGTGACCGGAATTGACATCGTCCAGGCCCAGATCCTGATCGCCGAGGGCAAGGCACTGGTGGAAGCGACCGGAATTGCGTCGCAATACGACGTCGCCCTCAACGGCCATGCGATCCAGTGCCGGATCACGACGGAAGATCCCACGAACAACTTCATCCCGGACTACGGGCGCATCACGGCCTACCGGGGCGCGAACGGAATGGGGATCCGGCTCGATGGGGGCACGGCCTATTCGGGGGCGGTCATCACGCGCTACTATGATTCGCTTCTCGAGAAGGTCACCGCCTGGGCTCCCACTCCTGAAGCTGCCATTGCCCGGATGGACCGCGCGCTTCGCGAGTTCCGGATCCGTGGCGTGTCCACCAACGTCGCCTTCGTCGAGAACCTGCTGAAGCATCCGACGTTTCTCAACAACGAGTATCACACGCGGTTCATCGACGAGACGCCCGAACTCTTCGACTTCAAGCCGCGACGCGACCGGGCAACCCGAATCCTGACCTATCTCGCGGACGTGACCGTCAACGGCCACCCGGAAACGAAAGACCGCCCCAGGCCGCCCGCAAGCCTCCGCGACCCGGTTCCGCCGGCACTCCGGACCCGCGAGCCGGACCCGGGCACGCGTGACCTTCTGAAGTCGGCAGGCGCCGCGGCCGTTGCGAACTGGATGCTGGAACAGGAGCGCGTCCTGATCACCGACACGACCATGCGGGACGGGCCGCAGTCCCTCCTCGCCACGCGGATGCGCTCGATCGACATGATCAACGTCGCTCCGGCCTACGCAGCGAACCTTCCGGGCCTGTTCAGCGTCGAGTGCTGGGGAGGCGCCACATTCGACGTGGCCTACAGGTTCCTGGAGGAATGCCCCTGGCAGCGTCTCCGCGATCTCCGCGCCGCCATGCCGAACCTCCTGACCCAAATGCTCGTCCGGGGATCCAACGGCGTCGGCTACACGAACTATCCCGACAACGTGGTCCAGTTCTTCATTCAACGTGCTGCGCTTAACGGCGTCGACCTCTTCCGGGTCTTCGACCCCCTGAACTGGATCGAGAACATGCGCGTCTCGATGGACGCGGTTCTCGACACCGACGGGATTCTCGAAGCCGCGATCTGCTACACGGGGGACATTCACGACCCGGACCGTGCCAAGTACGATCTCAAGTATTACGTGTCGATGGCCAAGGAGCTGAAGAAGGCGGGCACGCACGTCCTTGGCTTGAAGGACATGGCAGGCCTCGTGAAGCCTGCTGCCGCCCGGGCGCTGGTCAAGGCGCTCAAGGAGGAGGTCGGTCTGCCCGTCCATTTCCACACGCATGACACCGCCGGCATTGCCTGCGCCTCGATTCTCGCTGCCTCCGAAGCCGGAGTCGACGCCGTGGATTGCGCAATGGACGCGCTTTCGGGCAACACGTCTCAGGCCACGTTCGGCACCGTGGTCGAGGCGCTGAAGGGATCGGGGCGCGACACGCTGCTCGACATCGGCGCGATTCGGGAAATCTCGAACTACTGGGAGGCGGTGCGCGGTCACTACGCGGCGTTCGAGTCCGGTCTTCAGGCCCCCGCTTCCGAGGTCTACCTGCACGAGATGCCCGGTGGTCAGTTCACGAATCTCAAGGCCCAGGCCCGTTCTCTGGGACTGGAGGAGCGCTGGCACGAGGTCGCACAGGCCTATGCCGACGTGAACAGGATGTTCGGCGACATCGTGAAGGTGACACCCACGTCGAAGGTCGTGGGGGACATGGCCCTGATGATGGTGAGCCAGGGTCTCAGCGTCGAGGATGTCCTTGATCCGAAACGCGAGGTCGCGTTCCCGGAAAGCGTTGTCGGCATGATGCGCGGTGACATCGGGCAACCCCCGGGCGGCTGGCCCAAGGACATTCAGAAAAAGGTCCTGAAGGGCGAGAATCCTGTCTCAACGCGACCCGGCGCGGATCTGGCGCCGGTGGACCTCGAAGGGGTGCGGCGCGAGATCAATGACAGGTTCGACCGGGAATTCAACGATGAAGACCTTGGCGGCTACCTCATGTACCCCAAGGTGTTTGCCGAGTACACCGAGCGCCACGACGTCTACGGTCCGGTTCGCACGCTGCCCACGCACACCTTCTTCTACGGCATGGAACCGGGCGAGGAGATCTCCGTCGAGATCGACCCGGGGGTGACGCTGGAGATCCAGCTTCAGGCCGTCGCGGACACCAACGACGAGGGCATCGCCAAGGTGTTCTTCGAGTTGAACGGACAGCCCCGAACCGTGCGCATTGCAGACCGCTCGGCACAAAACGTGGCCGTGACCCGCATCAAGGCCGATGCATCCAACACGAACCATGTCGGTGCGCCGATGCCCGGAATCGTCGCGTCGGTCGCAGTGCACGAAGGTGCCGAGGTCAAGCAGGGCGACCTCATGCTGACCATCGAGGCGATGAAGATGGAAACCGGGCTCCACGCCGATCGCGATTCGGTGGTCAAGGCCGTGCATGTGGCGCCCGGCACGCAGATCGACGCCAAGGATCTCCTGGTGGAGCTGGAGGGATAGCGCTGCGCCAAGGCGCGGCGCCGGCCCTGCCGAAACGGCGAGGGCGGTTCCGGCCTGTGTCGGCTGGAGAAGCGGGGCGGGCGGCCTCAACCCTTGGCGGGCGCGACATACACTTCGGCCACCAAGCGGTCAGGATGGCCGAAAGCCCGGATGTGAGGAGTGAACATTCCGTCGCGGAAGGCGACAGCCTCTCGGCCAAGTCACGCGGCAACCCGCACGATTCGCGACGGAAGGCCGCTTCCCGGCCCTTTGACGAGATGCAGCGCGTTGCGGGCGTCGTTGACGTCGCGATCATGGCTGCCCGAAGGCGTGGAGCCTTCGGGCAGCCCCGTGGTTGGCGGCTCGCGTGATGATGACGATCTTGTCGGCCTCGACGCAGGCTTGCAGCACCGGCGACTGTTCCAGCAGCGTGCCGGGACGCACGACGCAAGGCGCTTCGCCCTCGCCCGGGCGGAAGCTGCGGCGGAACCGCTCGGTGGCGCGCCGGCTGGTCAGGAGATGACGGCGACCCACGATCTGGCGAAGCCTGGCCAGGAGCGCGTCGTTGGTCATGCAGCCTTCACCTGGGCGGGCGGCGACTGCCCGGCCTCGCCGCGAAACCGAAGGTTGTGGCGACCAAGCTGGTCGATCCGGGTCACTCCCATCAGCTTCATGTCGCGCTCGATCTCGGCACGCAGGAGCCCCAGCGCCCGGTCGACCCCGGCCTGCCCCGCGGCGGCGAGCGGGTAGAGGTACCCGCGGCCGATGCCGACTGCCCTGGCCCCCAGCGACAGCGCTTTCAGCACGTGCGTGCCACGCTGGATGCCGCTGTCCATCATCACGTCCAGGCGGTCGCCGACGGCATCGACGACCTCGGCCAGTTGGTCGAACGGCGCCCGCGACCCGTCAAGCTGCCGACCGCCATGGTTCGAGAGCACGATGCCGGTGCAGCCGATCTCCGCGGCGCGAAGGGCATCCTCGACGGTCATGATCCCCTTCAGGCAGAACTGACCGTTCCAGTCGCGGACCATCCTGGTCACATCGTCCCAGGTCATCGACGGATCCAGCATCTCGGTGAAGTATCCGCCGATCGAACTCGCCCCGCCGCTCATGTCAACATGCCCGTCCAGCTGTGGCAGGCGGAAGCGCTCATGCGTGACGTAGTTGATGCCCCATATCGGCTTGATCGCGAACTGGATCATGCCGCCAATGGTCAGCCGGAACGGGATCGAAAACCCGGTGCGGAGATCGCGCTCGCGATTGCCGCCGGTGATCGAGTCGACCGTCAGCATCATCACCTCGACGCCCGCGTCCTTCGCGTGCTGCATCATCGCCGTGTTCAGGGCGCGGTCCCTGTGGAAATAGAACTGGTAGACCTGTGGGTTCCCGTGCCTCTTCCGCAACTCTTCCAGCGACACCGTGCCGAGCGACGACACGCCGAACATCGTGCCGAACTTCTCCGCCGCCGCCGCGACCGCACGCTCTCCCTTGTGATGGAACAGCCGCTGCAAGGCCGTCGGCGAGCAGTAGACCGGCATGTCCAGTTTCTGGCCCATCACCGTGACCGACATGTCGACCTTCGACACGCCGCGAAGGACCGACGGCAGCAGGTCGCAGCGGTCGAATGCGCGCGTGTTCTCGGCCAGGGTCACTTCATCATCGGCTCCACCGTCGATGTAGTCGAAGATCGGCCCCGGCAGGCGGCGCCTGGCCAGCCGCCGGAAGTCGTGAAAGTTATGGCAGTCCTTGAGCCGCATGTGTCAGGTTCCCCTAGTAGGCGACCGACGGCAGCCAGGTGGCGAGCGTCGGCCAGTAGAAGACCAGCCCCAGGCCGATGAGCTGCAGGATCACGAAGGGGACGATGCCGCGGTAGATGTGCATCAGCTTGATCTCGGGCGGGCAGACGCCCTTGAGGTAGAACAGCGCAAACCCCACGGGCGGCGTCAGGAACGAGGTCTGCAGCGTCACCGCGACCAGGATCACGAACCAGACAAGCGCCGGTTCATCGATCACGCCGAAGCCCGGAATGTCCATGCCCAGCGCGCTGATGATCGGTCGCATGAGCGGCAGCACGATCAGCGAAATCTCGATCCAGTCCAGCACGAAGCCCAGGAGGAACACGATGAAGAGGATGAAGATCACGGTGCCGTTGGCACCGAGGCCCGTGGACTGCACCAGATGCTCGATCAGCTCGTCTCCGCCCAGCTCGCGAAGGACGTATGAGAAGACGGTGGCACCGAGGAAGATCGCGAAGATGTAGGCCGTGGTGTTGAAGCAGGCGACCAGCACGTTCCAGAGCTTCTGCATGGTCAGCTTGCGGTAGCCGAGTGCCAGGAGCGTTGCGCCCAGCGCGCCGATCCCCGAGGCCTCCGTCGGCGTGGTGAGCCCGGCAAAGATCGAGCCCAGCACCGCGAGGATCAGCGCCAGGGTCGGGATGACCGCGATCAACACGTCTCGAACCGCGCTCCAGTCCGGCCGCACCGCGCCCTCGGGCACCGGGGCGGCATCGCGCTTGACCAGGGCCAGAACGAAAATGTAGGTGAGGTAAAGGGCGCCGATGATCACTCCGGGGAACACGGCGGCCATGAACAGGTCCCCGACCGACAGCGCCATCTGGTCAGCCATGATCACCAGCATGATCGATGGCGGGATCAGGATGCCCAGCGTCCCGCTTGCCGAGACAACGCCGGCAGCCAGTGTCGGCTGGTAGTTCTGCTGCATCATCGACGACAGTGAAAGCACCCCCAGGAGCACGACCGATGCACCGATGATCCCGGTGGACGCGGCCAGGATGATCCCGATCAGCGTTACGGTCATCGCCAGGCCGCCCCGTACGGTTCCGAAGAGCCGCTGCATCGAGCTCATCAGCCGTTCGGCCACGCCGCTCTCGTCAAGCATGAGGCCCATGAAGATGAACATCGGAAGCGCGACGAGGACCGCGTTCGACATCGTCGCGTAGACCCTGTTCACGACCGCGCCGAGGGTCAGGTAGTCGAGCCCGGTGAAGGTGCTCTCAAGCCCCGTCCAGAGCATCAGGTCATTGTCAAACAGGTAGGCCAGCCCGCAGAAGGCCACGCCGACGCCCGCCAGCACCCAGGCGACCGGATAGCCGGTGAAAAGGAGCGCGATGAAGGTCAGGAACATCGCGATGACGAGCTTTTCCTCGGTGGACTCCACCAGGAACGTCAGCGCCACGCAGACCGCGGCGAAGCCGAGCAGCACGAGTACGATCCTGCGCAGCCGGGCGCCCTCGCGTTCCGACGCCGGACCGTGCCAGAGCGCATGCGCGTCGTGAATCAGTCGCGCCAGCGCGGCAAGCGCCAGCAGGACGAAGCTGATCGGCAAGACCGCCTTGAACGCCCAGCGCGCGGGCAGTCCGGTTGGGCTGTCGGAGCGCTCGTTCACGCGCCAGCTTTCGTAGAAGTAGTCGTAGCCCTGGTCGATCATCAGGTAGAGGAATGGCACCAGGAGCGTCAGGATGCCGAGAACCTCGATGATCCGCTGGGCGCGACGGCTGAGCTGCATGTGCAGCACGTCGACCCGCACGTGGCTGTCGGAGACCAGCGCATAGGAAATGCCGATCATCGTCACCAGCCCGTAGAAGTGCCACTGAATCTCGTCAAGCTTGGGGTAGTTCTGGCTGAACAGGTAGCGCAGCGAAACCTGGGTAAAGATCGCGGCGATCAAGAGAACGTTCGCCCACATCACCACGTGGCCGACCGTCTTGACCCCCCTGTCGATGGCGACCGCAATCTTCTGGCGGTCGGGTTCCTCGTGTTCGAGCAGCCCTTCGTACGTCCCTACCGGGTCCTTCGGTGCGTTCGCGGCCATGTCCGTATCCTCTCTCGATCCCGTCCGGAAGGCACAAGCGCCGACGGGTGCTCACACGTTACCGAATCTCGGGAAAGTTGGCGATCCGGGGCGGCGAGACCTGCCGCCCCGGTGCCTGAGGCTGCTACTTCCGCGGCAGGAAGGCGTGTTGCTTCCAGAGCTGGTAGCCGTCGCGGAACTCGTTCATGTCCGCAAGGACCTTGGCGAAGAACTCGTCGTTGGCGGCCTCTTCGGCAGCGACTTCTTCCCAGGTGGACCGGTAGGTGTCGAGCATTTCCTGTGACCACTGCTTGATGGTCACGCCGTTGTTCTCGACATTGTCGATCAGCACGGCATGCTGGATCGCCTCGCCCTCGGCGAAGCTGTCAGTCATCGACGCCTTGCAGGCGTTCTCGATGATCGCCTTGTGCGTCTCGTTGACTTCGGCCCAGACGTCCTTGTTGATGATCAACTCGAACAGGGTTGCCTGCTGGTGCCAGCCCGGGAAGTAGTTGAACTTCACCAGCTTGTGGAAGCCAAGACGCGCGTCGATGGCGGGCATCGAGAACTCGGTCGCGTCGATGGCGCCCTTCTCCAGCGCCGGGAAGATCTCGCCGCCGGGAAGCAGCGAGGTGGCAACGCCAAGCTTCTGCATGACCTTGCCGCCGAGGCCGAAAAAGCGCATCTTCAGCCCTTCCAGGTCGGCCGGCGAGTTGATCTCGTTGGCGAACCAGCCCGAGGTCTCCGGCGCGATGATTGCGCAGGGGATGACATGGACGTTGTAGCCCGCCTGGTCGTACATCTCCTGGTACAGCGAAAGGCCGTTGCCGTAGTAGATCCAGGCCATGTATTCGCCCGCCTCCGGACCGAACGGAACGGCGGAAAAGAGCGGTGCGGCCGGAATCTTGCCGGCCCAGTAGCCGGCGGTGGTGTAGCCCGAGTTGATCTTTCCGGTCGACACGGCGTCAAGGATCTCGAACGGCGGAACCAGTTCGCCCGGTTCGTACACCTTCATCTTCAGCGTGCCGCCCGACATCAGGTCGAGCTGTTCGGCGACGCGCGGGATAGGCGAACCGAGCCCGGGCAGCGCTGTCGAGAACGCGATCGGGGTCTTCAGCAGCAGCTTGTCGGCCGCAACCGCTGGCGCAGCAATCAAGCTGGCAGCAAGGACGACGCTCGTAAGGGTCTTTTTCATGGAAGTCTCCTCCAGAAAGGTTTGGAACTTGCGCTCCGTTTGCAGGGCGCGGGATCGCCCGACGCCTTGCTATTGGTCAATAATATTTACCATCACCATGAGTCAACAACTTTATTTACCATTTTGCAGCGAATCTGCCCGACAAATCTGCCGAGCGCTCACAGTCCGGCGCGCCAGCCAAGGCGATCCTGCCTTCAAGCATTCAGTTTAATCTACTAATAAACAACATGTTACGGAATCTCCGACACGAACGCAAAACGACTTGAAATTTCCGATCATGTGGCTATTTTCCTTGACCACGTACGCCAACACTTCCAGTCAGCGAGGTAAGCTGAAATGTCATCCACCGCGCTCTTCGAACCGGTCGGGCACGAATCACTGGCCGATTCCGTCGTCGCGCAAATCGAGGACCTGATTGCTTCGGGCGTTCTGAAACAAGGCCGCAGGCTGCCGGCAGAGCGCGACCTCGCCGAGATGCTGGGCGTGTCCCGCCCAAAACTGCGCGAAGCGTTGCAGGTCCTTGAGGAACGCGGGCTTGTCTCCTCGCGGCACGGCGAGGGCACGTTCGTCTCGCCGCTGACCGGGCAGGCCATGCTGCCGGCTCTGCTTGCGCTCTACGGGCGCCATGAGCAGACCTTCTTCGACTACCTCGAGTACCGCCGCGAACAGGAGGGGTTTGCGGCCCGGCTTGCGGCGCGCCGCGCGACTCGGGCCGACAAGGAAAGGATCGAGGAGATTCTCACCGAAACCGAAAGGGCATGGACCGAGAACGACGCCGAAGCCGCCCGCGAGGCGGACTTCGCCTTGCACGCGGCGATCGTCGACGCCAGCCAGAACGCGACCTTGATTCACATGATGGCATCCATCTACGAGCTGACGCGGCAGGGCGTGTTCTACAACCGCGATTTCCTGAAATCGATCGACGGGTCCGGCCAGAGGCTCCTGGAGCAGCACCTGGAACTGGGCAAGGCCGTGGTCGAAGGCGACGAGGCTCGCGCCGAAAGGGCGGCACTCGATCACATCGACTTCGTGGAGCAGTCGTTCCGCCTGGGCATCGAGCAACGGCGACGCGAGACCATGGCCGAAAAGCGCAGGATGATGTCAAGGGAGGTCCGGAAAGGAAAGGCGACCTAGCCCGTTCCGCGCACCGCACGGCCCTGGCCGCCGCACGCATCCTGCAACGCTCGCGCCACCTGATGCAAACAGCACCAACCGGCAACGCAGGCTCGGTCCGAACGTCCGCCCCCGCCGGCAGTCGCTGTCGGGCTTCGGTCCCGTCCGTGCCGGCAGGGCGCACAGGCTGCGGTTGGCATGCCCGCCGGTCCCCCTGCCCTGCCTCGCCCCAATCAGCGCCTCCTGCTTCCCTCGCGCGAGATCGCCCTCCGCAATCCCGGCAAATGCACCGGAGAGGACGCCCCGCGGGGAAATTCGACGCTTCTGCCGCTCCAGCTTGCCAGGCACGCCCCGTCTTCCAGGATTCCGTCGCGAATTCGCCGGCTGAGCGGTGAAAATCCGCTCACCACGGCAGAATTGCGAGAGCATCCCTTCTCAACCGGAAATTCTGTGTCACTATCCGATTCAACATACTGCCGGCACGCCGACGGATCGCCCAAGCAGGCGGGCATTCCGTCCGGAACGCCGATCGACCGTTGAAGCACACGCCGAGGAGTCCAGAATGAGTTTCCGTGAATGGACCCAACCGGGTCCGCGACGGGGCGGACGGCCCGCCCGCCCCCGGTTCGCGCCCGCCTGAAGCGCCAGGCAGGCGCCGCAAGAGCGCCCGGTCCCATGTTGCGATACTCCGCCAAACGCCTTGGACTTGCCGTGGTCATCGTCTCGGTGGCGATGCTCCTCCTGTTCTGCATGATCTATCTCATCCCCGGCGATCCGGCAGCCGTGGCTCTCGGTCCGCGTGCGACCGAGGCAATGCGGGAAGGGCTCCGGATCAAGATGGGGCTCGACAAGCCCGTCTGGATCCAGTTCTGGAACTTCTTTTCCGCGGCATGGCAGGGCGACCTCGGGCGCGACGTGCTGTCAGACCGCCCCGTCGCAACAGTGGTCATGGAGCAGCTGCCATACACGCTGGCGCTCATTTTCGGCGGAATCAGCTGGTCGGTTGCACTCGGCATTCCGCTCGGCTGCTGGGCGGCGGTCGAGCGCGGCACGATTGCCGACCGGATCGTGGGCGTTCTGTCGGTAGCCGTCATCGCGGTTCCATCCTTCGTCGTGGCCATCTACGCCCTCCTGATCTTCGCCGTCGCCTTGCGCTGGCTTCCCGCCATTGGCGCCGGCGAGCCAGGCAATGTCGGGGACCAGCTCGTCCACCTGATCCTGCCGTCCCTTGCAGTTGGGCTTGGCTGGGTTGGCTACATCGCACGAATGGTCCGGGCCTCGATGCTCGAGGTCCTGGAATCGCAGCACATAAGGACAGCGCGCGCCTTTGGCCTGACGGAGCGCACGATCACGTACCGCTATGCATTGACCATCGCCATCCTGCCGACCGTGACGCTGCTGGGGGTCGGCATCGGGCAGATGCTGTCGTCCGCGGTCTTTGCCGAGATCGTCTTTGCCCGCCCTGGCGTGGGCAAGCTTGTCTATGACGCAATTCTCACCCGCAACTACCCGCTCGTGACCGGTGCCGTGCTGGTCACCACGATTCTCTTCGTCCTTCTCAATCTCGTGGCCGACCTGATCGTAGGAGCCCTGGATCCCCGTGTTCGCAGCAGTTTCTGATCTTCGCAGGCACGAACGAGCGCGCACGGCGATGCGCGTGTTCAGGGAGCCTCTTGGCGCATTCGGCATCGCCCTGGTCCTCCTGATGGTAGGCGGCGCGGTGTTCGCCGACCTTCTCACCTCGTATGAACCCTCGCGAATCTCTCCGCGCGACCGGTTTCAGCCCCCGTCCCTCGAACACCTGCTAGGCACCGATCACCTGGGACGGGACCTGTTCTCCCGCGTTCTTCACGGTGGCCGAATCGCTCTTTCGGTCGCCCTTTTCGCGACGGCCACGTCACTGGCGATCGGGGTGTTGCTGGGCCTTGTCGCAGGCTATGGCCCGCGCTGGCTGGACGCTGTGATGCTCCTGCTGTTCGACTCGATCAAGAGCTTCCCAACGGTCATGCTGGCGCTTGCACTGGTCACGCTGTTCGGCCCGTCCCTGACGGCGGTCGTCGTCGTGGTCGTCCTGGTGAACGTGCCTGGCTATGCACGCATAATCCGCACCCAGACACTCGCGCTTAAGGGCTCGGAATTCGTCACGGCCGCACAGAGCATGGGAGCCGGCACCGTGCGCATCCTGCGCCATCACATCATGCCCAACGTGATCAGCCCGCTCCTGATCCTGGCGTCCATGGACATCCCCGTCGTGATCGCCATCGAGGCGGGAATGAGCTTTCTCGGGCTGGGAGTCCGCCCGCCCACGCCATCCTGGGGCTCCATCCTGAATGACGGCTTCACCGCGATCCGCGACACGCCATGGATTGCGGTTGCCGGCGGACTGCCGATCATCCTCACCACGCTGGGATTCACGTTCCTTGGAGAAACGATGCGTGACCTCTTTGACCCTCGCCTCAAGAGGCGAATGTGACCGTTCTCGCGATCAAGGACCTGGACGTCACGTTCTCGACCGAGGGCGGTCACCTGCACGCTTTGAAGAATGTCTCCTTCGAGGTCCCCGAGAAGCGGATCGTCGGCGTCGTGGGGGAATCGGGCTGCGGCAAGTCCACTCTGATAAACGCGATCCTTGGGCTTCTGGCAGACAATGGAAGCGTCGACGCCGGCAGCATCGTATTCGAGGGCGAAGACCTGGCGAGGCTTGGTCCTGCCAGGATGCAGGAACTCCGGGGCCAGCGCATTTCAACGGTCTTTCAGGATCCGATGGGAGCGTTGAACCCGGTCCTCTCCATTGGTCGCCAGATGCGGAACATCCAGTATCGGTCCGGTCTGTCTCGCAGCGAGAAGGACGCAAGGTCGGAAGCAATGTTGCGCCTGGTGCGGATCCCCGATGCGCCGTCCGCGCTCGCGCGGTATCCGCACGAGTTTTCTGGCGGGATGCGGCAGCGGGTCGCGATTGCCATGGCGCTGATGATGAAACCCGCGCTCCTGATCGCGGACGAACCGACGACCGCGCTGGATGCCACGCTCGAAGTGGCAACCATCGAGCTTCTTCGGGAGTTGCAGCAGGACATTGGCTGTTCAGTGCTCTTCATTTCGCACCATCTCGGCGTCATTGCCGAACTGTGTGACGACGTCGTCGTGATGTACGCAGGTGAAGTCGTGGAGCGCGGCACAACCCGGCAGGTGTTTCACGCGCCGGGCCATCCATATACCAGACGCCTGCTTGAATGCGACCCTGCTCGGCAATCCGGGCGCACCCGGCACCTGCCCACCATACCGGGCGAGATCCCGGACCTCAGGCAAAGGCCGCCCGGCTGCGTGTTTGCGACCCGCTGCGATCAACGCGTCGATGAGTGTGACAAGGCCCCGCCCGACGTCGCTGTCGAGACAGGGCATGTGGCCCGGTGCGTATTGGCGGAGGCGAGATGAGCGGAATTCTCGAAGTCCGCGACGTCGAAGTGACATTCGAAGTCGGGCCACTGATGCGCCGCCGCTCGATACTGGGCGTGGCGGGGGTCAGTCTTGATCTCCATGCAGGCGAGACATTCGCGATCGTCGGCGAAAGCGGTTCGGGAAAGACCACGCTGGCGCGCGCGATCAACGGCCTTCAGGCCATTTCTGCCGGATCGATCCGGTTCGACGAGCAACGCATCGACATGCTCGGCGCCCGGTCGATGAAGCCCTTGCGACGACGCATGTCAATGATGTTCCAGGATCCCGTCGGATCTCTCAGCCCCCGCATGAAGGTCGGAAACCTGATTGCCGAACCGTTCCGCATACACGGGATGGCTGACAAGGACCCAAGCATCGAGATTCCGCGGCTTCTGTCGCTGGTCGGTCTCACCCCGGACTTTGCAGACCGCTATCCGCATCAGTTGTCAGGTGGCCAGGCACGGCGCGTCGGCGTGGCGCGCGCGATCGCGCTGAACCCGGCTCTCATAATCGCCGACGAACCCACGGCCGGTCTCGACGTCTCGGTCCAGGGCGAGGTACTGAATCTCCTGAACGACCTCCGCGAACGACTCGGCCTCGCAATGATCATCATCACGCACAACCTGCATGTCGTGCATCATGTGGCGGACCGGATGGCTGTCATGTATCTCGGACGCTTCGTCGAGGAGGGCGAAACCGAGGAGATCTTCCGTGCGCCTTCTCACCCGTACACCGCGGCCCTGCTCTCGGCCAATCCCGAACCGGATCCGGACAAGGCGCGCGAACGCATAGCCCTGCCCGCCGAAGTGCCGTCGCTTCTTGCAAGGCCTGCCGGTTGCGAGTTTCATTCCCGTTGTCCATGGGTCGCGACCCGCTGCAAGTCCGAGGTACCGGCATTCTTCGACAGCAAGACAAGGAGGGTCGCCTGCCACACGCCGCTTGAACCCGGTGCCAGGCCGCCCGGAACGGAGATGACGCAATGACCAAGGTCATCGAGACCGTGTGGATTCCCATGCCCGACGGCATCCGCCTGGCCGCGAGGCTCTGGCTTCCGGACGAGGCCGAGCACTCGCCCGTACCCTGCATACTGGAGTACATCCCGTATCGTCGCCGGGATCGGACCCGCATGCGCGACGAGAGCATGCACCCGGAACTTGCCGATGCCGGCTACGCGGCGATCAGGGTCGACATGCGAGGCTCGGGCGACAGCGAAGGGGTGATGCTGGACGAATACTCGGAGCAGGAAATGAGGGACGGAGTCGACGTGATCGCATGGATTTCCGAGCAGCCGTGGTGCGACGGGAACGTCGGCATGTTCGGCAAGTCCTGGGGCGCCTACACGTCCTTTCAGGTCGCTTCGAAGCGTCCTCCGGCACTCAAGGGAATCGCGCCGGTCATGGGTACCGATGATCGCTGGCTGGAAGACATACACTTCTACGGAGGCGTGCTTGCCAACGACAATTTCTGGTGGGGCTCGATCATGCAGCTCTACAACGCGATGCCGCCGGATCCGGCAATCGTCGGCCAGGATCGCTGGCGCGACATGTGGAAAGAGCGCCTGGGGGCGATGACGTTCTGGCCCGCGCAATGGCTGGAGCACCAGACTCATGATGACATGTGGCGCAGGGGTTCGATCTCGGAGAACTACTCGGATATCGAGATTCCGGTCTATTTCTTCGGCGGCTGGGCCGATCTCTTCCGCGACACGCCGTTCCGGATTGCCGAACGCCTGAAGGGGCCGGTCAAGGTGCTCATGGGACCTTGGGCACATCTCTATCCCCACGAGGGCCTGCCAAGACCCCGCATGGACTTCGTAAGCGAAGTCATCCGCTTCTGGGATCACTGCCTCAAGGGCATCGACACCGGCCTGATGGACGAGCCGCGCTTGCGGTTCTACCTCCAGGACTCGGCGCCTCCCGCCGGCTCCTGCGAGGAGCGTACCGGCGTCTGGGTCGAGGAAGCCGCCTGGCCCTCGCCCAACGTGAGCATCAAGACGCTCTGGCTGAACGAGGGCCGGCTTGGGTCAGCCGCCGAGTCCGGCGGCGCAATGTCGGTATGTTCGCCGCAGACCTTTGGTTCGGCAGGCGGAGACATGTGCTCGTTCGCGATCCCGGGGGACATGCCTGCCGACTGCAGGGTCGACGCAGCGGGTGCGCTGAGTTTCCGATCTGCACCGACGGACGCCACCGTCGACATACTTGGCCAACCCTTGCTCAACCTCGCCGCATCCACGGATCGGTCGCAGGGATTCATCGCGGCGCTGCTCGTGGACGAAGCCCCGAACGGCGCGCAGACACTGATCACACGCGGATTCGCCAATCTCGCACATCGCGTTTCCGACATCGTTCCAGAACCGGTGGTTCCGGGCACGGAAATGACCGTCACGGTCCCATTGCACGGAATCGGCTACCGGCTTGCAAGGGGCCACAGACTCGTCGTGCAGGTCGGAACCAGCTACTGGCCGATCCTCTGGCCCGCGCCCGAACCTGTCACGCTGACAGTCGTGTCGGGGTGTTCGACACTGGAACTTCCGGTCCGCACTGACGCAGTGACACGGCCTCGCACCTTTCCCGAGCCGAACCCCTCGGACGGGAAGCGTCCGGTAACGACGGTCCGGGAAGGATCCATGGAGAGATCGCTCCACGTCGACCTGACAACTGGCGAGCATGCCGCCCGCTTCTTTCTTGACGGCGGCGTGTTTGGTCCCGTGGGGCGGTTGCGCCTCGACGAGACCGGCACCGAGATGGGCGACGTTTCGGATCGAGTCTATCGGATCCATCCGGAAGACCCTCTTTCGGCACGCGCGACGATGGACCAGGAGAGCTGCTTCGAGCGCGATGACTGGAATGTCCGGATCAAGGCCAGCTCTGAAATGACAGCCACGAAAACGGACTTCCTCCTGCGCGCCTCCGTGACCTGCTGGGATGGCGACGAGGAATTCCACCATGTTCAGTGGGATCACTCGATTCCACGAAACGGGATGTGAGCAGTGCTGGAGAGTTCAGAGATCCGGACCGAATTCCCGCGCGAAGTCCGCGAAATCGAGAACGCCTGGATCCCGATGCCTGACGGTACAAGGCTCGCGGCCCGAATCTGGCTTCCTGTTGACGCGGAAACGGATCCGGTGCCTGCAATCCTCGAGTACCTGCCCTATCGCAAGCGCGACGGAACGGTTGAACGTGATCACCTGACCCACCCGTATTTCGCAGGCCATGGATATGCAGGCGTTCGTGTCGACATACGCGGCACGGGCGACAGCGAAGGCGTCTGCCTGGGCGAGTATCTCAAGCAGGAACAGGACGACTGCCTGACCGTGATCGAATGGCTTGCCGCCCAGCCCTGGTGTTCCGGAAAGGTCGGAATGATCGGGATCAGCTGGGGCGGGTTCAACGGGCTTCAGGTCGCGGCCCGGCGTCCGGAAGCACTGGGCGCGGTCGTTTCGCTCTGCTCCACCGACGACCGCTACGCCGACGACATCCATTTCATGGGCGGCTGCATGCTGACCGACAAGCTGAGCTGGGGAGCCACGGCCTTCTCGATCTGCAACACGCCTCCCGATCCCGCAATCGTGGGGGACCGATGGCGGGAAATGTGGATTGAGCGACTGGAAGGCAACGGGCTGTGGATGCTCGACTGGTTTCGGCACCAGCGGCGAGACAAGTTCTATGCTCACGGTTCGGTCTGCGAGAACTACGCCGACATCGAGGTGCCGGTCTATGCGGTGGGTGGCTGGGCGGACGGCTACACCAATGCCATCTTCCGTCTGCTGGAGCACCTGCCGGGCCCGAAAAAGGGACTGATCGGGCCATGGGCCCACAAGTACCCGCACTTTGCGAAGCCCGGACCGCGCATTGGCTTCCTGCAGGAATGCCTTCGCTGGTGGGACCAGCATCTCAAGGGCATCGAAACCGGCATCATGGAGGAACCGGAACTCCGTGCCTGGATCAACTTTCCTGGGGTGCCGTCACCGCGCAACGAGGACCGGTCCGGCCGCTGGGTGGCGGAACCCGAATGGAACGGCAGCAGGATGAAAGTGCTGTCCCTCTGCCCCGGAGAGAACGGGCTGGCAGACGAGCCTTCAAGGACAGCCATCGCTCTCTCCTCTGCGGAGACAGCGGGATGGACGTCGGGTGCATGGTGCGGGTACGGGGCGGTTCCCGACGGCCCGCTGGACCAGAACGGCGAGGCCGGCCTGATGACGGTCTTCGAGACGGACGTGCTCGACCAGGAGTTCGACCTCTTTGGATTTCCGCAGTTTCACGCAGAAATCGCCAGCGTCTCGCATCAGGCAAACCTCGCAGCCGTCCTTTCCGCGGTGGGCGAGGATGGCCGCGCGACCCTCGTCAGCTATGGAGCCCTGAACCTGGCCCACAGGGCAAGCCACGCAAGTCCCGAGCGGATGCCGTTGGCGCAGCCACAGCCAGTCACGATTGAACTCAACGCCTGTGGGCAGCGTGTCGGCAAGGGCCAGAGACTTCGTCTTGCTCTGTCCACGGCCCTCTGGCCGGTGATCTGGCCGTCCAACGAGAAGGCGACACTCAGGATCGAGCCCGGCAGCGCCAGGCTTGACCTGCCCGTTCGCCCGCGTCGAGACAGCGACGAAGAACTTGCACCGTTCCCGCCGCCGGAGGGTGCCAGCCCAGCCCCGATCAAGCAGCATTCCCGAAGCCTGTACGACCGGCGCCGCGATGTCGATCTGACCACGGGTGGCGAGACGTACTCGCGAAGCAGCAGCGCCGGACCCGCGACGCACATGCATACCGGCCTCACGGTCAAGCGCAGCAGCAGCGAGCGCTTCCATATCCATCCGGAAGATCCGAATTCGGCCATCGGAACCTGCCGCTGGTGCGAGTCCTATTCGCGCGATGGCTGGAAGGCAGAGGTGCGGACCGAGGTCAGCGTGCACGCCTTGCGCGACTGCTGGCGAATCGAAGCCAGCCTAGTTGCGCGCGACGTCGACGGGATCGTGGTCGAACGGCAATGGAACGAGGATGTGCCTCGAGACCTGGTTTGAGGAGAGAAGCAGTGGGCACGTTTCCCGACTTTGGCCCGAAGACGGCATTCCATCACTTTGCGAATGACGAAGTCTCCATGCGCGTGGTCACCGAGGGAAACGGACCGGACGTTGTCTTCATTCCTGGAGGGGATGCGACTGCCGAGAGCTACTCCCAGCAGTTCGCGCTCCTGTCGGACGATTTCCGCTGCGTCTCCTATGACCCGCGCGGCGCTGGAAGCACGACATCGCCGCCGGCCCCGTGGACGATCGCGGACTTCGCGCGTGACTGCGCAGCCGTAATTGACGCGCATTGTGATGGCAGCGCGACCGTCTGCGGCCTTTCCCTCGGTGGTCTCGTGACACAACAGGTGGCGATAGATTTTCCGGAGAATGTCCGCTTGGCCATTCCCATGGGAACCGCTGCCTGCATCGACGGCTTCACCAGGGATTGGATGCAGGCAGAGATTGACCTCCGCAAGGACGGCATTTCCCTTCCTGAATATTTCCTCGCACCGCACTACGCCCCCTACGCCTTCCCGGCAAAGGCACTCCACGACCCGGAGCTCTGGGCAGAAATCAAGGAGGCCTATACAATCCGCTTCGCGGACCGTGACCCGCAGGACTTGATCGATCAATGGCAGGCCTGTCTCGACTTCGACTGTCGCGAAGCCCTGAAGACATGCCCGGTTCCGATGCATGTCATCAGCTTTTCCGAGGACGTGCAGACCGCGCCGTCCATGTGCAAGGTGGTCGCCGACCTCGTCCCGAAAGGCGTGTTCCACGAACTTGAGGGGCTTGGGCACGTTTCGATGACCCGTCACAGGCCGAATGTTGTTGCTGACAAGCTGCGCGGGATAATTCTCGAGGCGCTAGGCGCATAACGCGGACACGGCATACATTGGCGGAACCGGTGTCACGCCGCACGGCGTTCGGATCCATCCCTTCGCAACCAAGATGCATAGTGGCTCGCGGCATTGATCAAGTCCGGACATGGCGGCGCATGCGAGCCTGCCCTGCTTTCTGCCTCGGTTGATTGGCGGTTTCTGCTTGCAGAAGCCATTCGATGTCAATATCCCCGTTCCATCAAACGGAGCGCGGGCGTAGCTCAGGGGTAGAGCATTACCTTGCCAAGGTAAGGGTCGTGAGTTCGAATCTCATCGCCCGCTCCAAAAGCCAGAATTCACGGACAACGCCCGGTCACGCCCTCAGGTGCGCGGCAAGTGCCGACGTTGCCGTCCCGGCGCGGTCCCGTGCCACAGGAAACCGAGCGGCCGCAAGGGCGAATTGATTTCCGCATTCATCTCTCAAATCGCGCCGGAGCCCAACCAGGGGGCGGCCACGCTCCGTGGGAGAACCGCCAGGTATTTTCCAGTCGCGAGCAACGGATTCGATCCGGTAAATCGACCCGTCCCCAAATCGAAAGCAAGATCGACGAGGCTCCCATCACCTTCATCTGTCATTCCCGTCTGGACACCGGCGCCATCAGGATTGATGTCGATGACCGTGGGATCGGCTCCTTCCAGCTGTGTGTCGACCTCCAGGGAGGGCTGCGCGACACCATCGCCGGCGAGACCCGCTGGCTGGGCAGCCGATACCGGTCGCTTGCGATCGAAATCGATGGGCTCGAAGGCACCGAAGTTCGAACAGAATTTGCTGGCCGCAACGGGTCGACCGTCTCGCTGGCTTCGGCTTACGAAGCCGTCGGGTTGGATGTCGACATTCGATCTAGTGGCTGACCATCGGCCGCGTCCCTTTTTCCCATAGAGTGGCGAGGGCGCCTCGATCGCAAGCGCCAAAGGCGCGATGCGCGCGCCAAATCCGCGGATTTAGCAAGAGAATTCGCGCCGGTTTGGTTGATTTTGGACATCCCGACACCCGTTGTTTCAGCATGCCGGCGATCAGTGACCATGACGCTTACATTGAAGCGGCTCCGGAGCAGTTTCGCACTATGTTGGGCGAGTTGCGTGATCAACTATCTCATGCATTGCCAGATGCTGAAGAAGTCATCAAATACGATATGCCTGGATTTCAAATCGAGAACACAATCATCGCGGGCTATGCTGCCTTCAGTAAACAATGCGGTCTCTATGTCGATCCCGATGCAATCGCGGCCCACGCCGATGAGATCGCCTCCTTGAACCTCAACTCCACCAAGACCGGAGTTACGTTCTCGGTGCGCAACCCAATCACCTACAAACTCGTGGCGAAGTTAGCGATTTCCTCGCGCAACGCAAAAGGCCTCTAATGGACTCGGACCCGGGAAAGAAATCGCAACCGCGTTGAGACAGGCCTCACTGCGGTCGATTGGAACCCCAACCACGACCTGCCCTAACGTGCAAGCCCCTCCGCGGTTTCCGCGGCCTCATGTTCAAAGGCCGCGCGGTAACTTTCGAGATCATGCACCGATACCCTATTGTCCTGAAAGAGCCGCACCCAATGGTCCTTGATCGTCACTGCCTGTTCCGATGCCAGCAGGCGCGCTTCGTCCTCGCCAATGTCAAAAAACACCGCCCCGTCCAGGGCGAGATCAATCGATGCATCGAAACCGCCGTCACGCAATATTGCTGTTTCCAACCGCCGCTGCCGCTGGGGTGAGGGATTGATGTCGAACGCCGGCGACAAGCGCCACCGGTCGCCGCCCGCATAGATGAACCCATGGTTTTTCAAATGATCATCGGTGTTGGTGATCAGGATCGTAAACACGATCCGTCGCCAAAGTTCGCGCAGATCATCGCTGGGTCGTGATGAGATTTGCCGAATGACATCGGCGATATCGGAATATGACCCTGGCACGTCGCCAGTCCAGTCCAGCGCCGTGCGGGCCGAGATAAAGGGAATACGCTGGGACCCGCGCCTGTCAAAACGCTTGATCAGGGCGACCGGCCATTCGCTCTGTGCAAGTTCAAGCCTTGCTTCCGAGACGCGCAATCCGCAACGCTGCGCAAGCTGCAACGTGGCAACCTCTACCCGTTCGACGGGCCGCGTATCCTGTTGGGAGGTGAACTTCGCAATCCAGAGAGCGCCATCGCCCTCAACACTGGCCTTTGGGCGGGCGCCACCGAGTGAGCCAGCGACACCAGCAAGATCCCGCACTGCCGCCTCTGCCGTCCCTGGGTCCCGCTCAAATCTTTGGGCGATAGCCCGCAAGGCCGCGAGATCGACCAACCGCGGCACCGGTGGGGACAGCGCTGATAGAGGCTCCATCTCCTCGTTCAGAAACCTCAAGGCTCCGTGGCGTGTCCGGTCATCAGACAAAACGAGATAGTCGAATTCGGTCAATCCACCGCCAAGCGCCCGGGCCAACAGAGCCCGGCCCCAGGAATCCGGCGCTGCATCGGCGAAACAGCCCGAAAGCGCATCGCGTTTTCTGTCTCGCGCTGATGCATAATGGCCTCCCGGTCGCAGGGGCAGACCAGGTGCCAGCGCAAAGCGATCCTCTGCTGCCAGCCAACTTTCGGCATATTCGAACTGAGAATGCTGGCGACCGCCCTCCGCTTCGAACCGAAGACGTCCAACAATCCGTTTGGCTTCCCCCAACGCGACGATGGCTTCGGGCATCAGAACGCGACTCCATCATCGTCATGATCATCACTATGACGATCATCATCGGCATCACCATGTGAGGGCTTTTCTTTCTTCGGACTTGCCGATGATGCGCCACGACTTCGTTCGATGCGTTTGGGCAAATTTTTCTGGTCGATCAGTAACCCAGTATCGTCCGCAGCCGGATCGAGAAAGCCTGAAATCAGATCGAGCTCGCCAAGAACCAAGCAGGCCATGCCAAGCGTGCCGAGGCTGACGCCCTCATCGCCCTTTTCGAGCCGGATGACTGTCCGCTCTGACACGCCGATCCGTTCGGCGAACTCCTTGACTGGAATCCGCCGTTTCGTGCGCGCTGTCTTGATGTTGCGACCGAGCGAGGCAATTGCGCGCTGTGCGCTCAGAGATTTGATGCTCTTAACTGCCATATTTGTCAATCTCTAAGGCTTTAGTTGACAAATATGTCATTTAGCAAAAATTGGCTGCTTTCGCAACCTATACCTCGATATGAAAAAGTTTGGTAACTGCTCACCCCTTCTTGGGGGCAGATTTGGCGTAGTGCAACTTGATCATGTCTGCGGCCTTTCCGGCAAGCGCGATCTGGATGGCGACGAGGGAATTGTATCCAAGCGCGGCCATCGAGCTCAGGTAGCTTGAGATCCGGCACCAGGCTTCGGCGTGGTGCCGCGTGCGGAAGCAGCCGGACACCTTCATCTTGAGCTTGGCCATCCTGATCTTCCGCTCTCCGGCCACGCCGGCGGCGACGTCGCTCTTGAGCCAGTGGAACGCTTCCGCCAGCACGAGCACCGTGACGTGGTGCAGGAGCCAACGAGACGCTCTTCCGGATTTCTCTTCGCAGCCTGCCGTATCCGGTCGGCCTCATGTGACAGGCTTTCCCGCTTCTGCGTGCGACGCCTGCTTCGGCGTTCCGGACTTCCCTCGGCCCCAGCCCTTGGCTCCACCCGCTCCGCAGGGCGCTGCCGCCCCTTGTTCGCGGGCTTCACGGCTACTGTCGGGTAGGCCACTGGCGCGCTCATGCCCTTAGGTGGAGGCTTTTCTGATCCCGCTCTTTCGATTGCAGGCAGGTTCGCAGTTCCACCATAGGACCACGTTTCCAGCGGCCCCCCTAAAATTCCGTACGTCCGGTTTTCCCGGGTACGGCTTCAAGCATCGGGCACCTCCAAGTTGAGATGGAGCCTTCCGCAAACCGCAGAAAGGTTAAGGCTGACCCAGCCATGCCCTGCCTGCTGCATACGTTTGCTCCGTCCGTAGGCCACAATGCGACGCCAATCTGTAGCGGTTTCTGAGCACCGCCACCATGACGTCCGACTTGAGGCCACCCGAGCCCAGAGGTCCTCGCTCAGGATGGGTTGTGTTGTCCCACCCTTCATCGCTTAATCGACCTCATCCGCCAGTGAGAGAAACTCCGCGCCATTTCCCGCTTCGCGGTTATAGGTTTGGTCTTTGACATTCATGGGTCATCCTGTCTGTTCCTTTCATCTTCCGGTCTTTCACCATTGAACTTTCCCGAATTGCCGCCGTCCATACCCCTGGGAACCCGATGCGTGCTCCTCAGTTCTTCCACATCGACGCTGGCCATCATGCCGGCCATAAGCCCTTGGCATCCCTGTCAATCCCACCAAATCAGCTTCATGTGGGGGCAGATTTTCGAGGCCTCACACGATCGTTCGCTTTCGCTACGGCCCTCCAGTTTGCTCGCCATCCAGGCTGATCAGACCGCGTCTTGCGACCGGCCTGCGACGGCTTCCTACTTCCCAACTCGCTGGGCACGGACCACTCCGAGACCAGTGGGATATGCTACGGTGCCAAACTGAGAATTGCGCCGGAGGGACTTTCACCCTTAAGTTCGACAGCTAGACTCGCTGTACATGGCCGGGCCTGACTTCTTCAGATCATTCGTCTCGGTTTACGGAGTTCCTCCTTTACGTTGCGGCCCCGCTCGACTGCGGGGCGATCTGAAGACCTCCCGGTTCCCGGTGATGTGCTTCTGTACGTGCCATGGTTCTTCGACCCCGGGATGCCTTCTTTCGCCTCACCCTTGCGACTAGGAAGTGCTGCCTTCGACCAGAGGGACAGTCTCCGCACATCCGGCCAGTTCCGATTTCGAGGCTCCGTGGCCCGGCCCATACATGCCGCTACCAACGCTTCGCCTGCCACCTCACGATGACCGACGCATGGCTCGCGGTGAAAGTTGGTGGTTAGCCTTTCCTTCCTGCGAGACTTTCGCTCGCTGCACATTCACCAGTTAGACTGGCGCACCCCCCTACCCAAATCGACCCCGGTTTCAGCGGGCGGCCTTGTCGATAGTTGACAGAGTGTTCGCGCTGCTCATTGTGGCCACTTCCAAGGATCAATGACGGTTACGCCAGCAAGTTCGAATGGTGTGGCGTCTCGTGTCGCAACGGCGAATCCGTTGACCTTGGCAACCGCTGCTATCTGAGCGTCTGCCAAACCAATTTTCTTACCTATCGCCTCGCATTGCGTGTTAATTCGCGCAAGTTCTTCAGCCGCAGGCAGATCAAAGGACAGAATACGATTGGCGCAAAGCCTACCCAGCGTGAAATCCAGTGCGGCCCAATGCGCGGTTTTTTTCTTCCCGTCGGGCAACCGCTCAATGCCGAAGCGAAGTTCCGCCACATTGATTGTGGTCGTAAACAACGCCGGGGCCTGCTGGCTATTCAACCAGTCGACTACGTGCTGAGCCGGAAGGCGTTTGTTCGGCTCGGAGATTATGTTTGTGTCCAGTACGATCACCCGAAATCCGCCGCTTCCAAAGTTTCGTCAGAGCGTTCGATTTCTGGGAAATCAACGTCGAGTTGCCGCGCAAACGAAACAACCACATCACCCAGTTTTTCGGCAGGGCGCGTTGCTTCGTCCAAGAGCTCACGCGCTGCTGCCTCGGCGCTGATACCGCGTTGGCCCGCTACAAACTTGATGCGGCGATGCACATCATCCGACAGGTTTCTAACAGTCATTGTTGCCATTTCATCCTCCATATCTTCACTTGATAGCATAAATGTTGAATGACAGCATCGCAAGCAAGTGAGGATTTTGATGTCACTTGTTGTCGCAATTCTTCATGACTTTCCAGTTGTCACCTTGCGGGATCACATCGGCTGTCCCCGATCTCAACCGAAAATTGCCCGTCGACAAGATCGATCACGTGGAAGAACACGTCCGGCTCGCCAAAACGCGCGATGAAACCGAACCCTTTCTCGACCCGGTAGTGCCGGATCGTGCCTGGACCTGAAGGCATCGATTCAGCCGGGACAGGGCGGTCCGTCACCTCGCCAATTGTGCTGCGCGGGGTATCGGAACTGTCGTTGATCATTGCGAAACAGCCTGTATCACACGTCTTCGACAGCAAATCCTCGATCCTGGAGTTCTCCGCAGTCGGATTCCAAAAATTCAGCGCCCTGGGACTCCGGTCCCGGGGCGGCATGCAGGATTGTCGTGCCATGAAAGTGTGAAAAGCAGGCGGTCATTGTTGCGATTTCCCTTTGCATTGCGGGCATGGCATCCTTCTTCAGGATGTGTGGTGCCCGAAGGGGGCGCCGCCTTGTTCGTCCGTGTCAAGAGGTCCGGCCCGCACGAGTACCTCCAGATCGTCCAGAACCGCCGCGAGGGCAAAAGGGTCAGGCAGACCGTCGTCGCCACGCTCGACAGGCTCGCCGCCACTGGCGCCGTCGACCAACGCCTGCGCTCGCGCCTCGGCGAGAAGCTGGCCTACTTCGCCAACCATTGGGACGGGCTACTGGTGTTCCTGCACGACGGCCGGGTCGAGATGGACACGAACTTCGTGGAAAATCGAATCCGTCCGCTGAAGCTGACGAAGAAGAACGGATTGTTCGCCGGCCACGACGAAGGCGCCGTTTCGTGGGCCCGCGCCGCGACGCTGATCGAGACCTGCAAGATGAACGGCGTCGAGCCGTACGCCTGGCTCAGGCACGTGCTGGAGAGGATCGCCACCGGACACCCGATGTCGAGAATCCACGAGTTGCTGCCCTGGAACTTCGACGCCCGCGCGGGGAATCGCTGACCACGGCGTTCAGCCCGGATCCCGGAACGAGCCTGCCGTCAACCCGAATCCCGGTAGGGGCTCTAAATGACGCTTACCATGCACCGGCCCTTGACTGCGATACGCTCTACGCCGAAAGAGAGGCGTCGGAAAGTCGTGTGCCAAGATCGCGCCCGACCATGATCCGCTGCCGCTGTGCATCGAAACGTGGGCGGCACGCAATTGATGCTGTCCGCGAGAGGATGGGCTGACATGGGACTGCCGCTCGAAGGAGTGCGCGTGCTCGCCGTCGAGCAATACGGGGCCGGTCCATTCGGCACCCAGCACCTCGCCGACCTCGGTGCAGAAGTTATCAAGGTCGAAAACCGGCATACCGGTGGCGACTACGCGCGTGCTCTCGGCCCCTACTTCGTCGAAGGAGCCAAGGGCGACGACAACAGCCTCTTCTTCCAGTCGATCAACCGGAACAAGAAGAGCCTGACGCTCGACCTGGGCCAATACGAGGCGCAACAGATCTTCAGGCAACTCGTCGTCGGCGCGGATGCCGTGGCGAACAACCTTCGCGGAGACGTCCCGGAGAAGCTTGGCCTGACATACGATGCCCTGAAATCGGCAAACGCCGCCATCGTCTGCGCTCACTGCTCGGGCTATGGCCGCGAGGGTCCGAGACGCGAGTGGCCCGGCTATGACTACCTCATGCAGGCCGAGACCGGCTACTTCCACCTCACCGGCGAACCCGAAGCACCTCCAACCCGAGTGGGGATGTCCGTAGTGGACTTCATGGCAGGGACCTACATGGCACTGGGTCTCGTAGCAGGGGTCCTGTCCGCACGGTCGACTGGCCAGGGTAGGGACATCGACGTGAACCTCTACGACACCGCCCTCTACAATCTCAGCTATCTCAACACCTGGGCGTTGAACTCAGGCTATGATCCCTTGCGCGTGCCGCGTTCGGCCCATGTCTCGCTTGTGCCCTGCCAACTCTACCGCACGTCGGACGGCTGGATATACGTGATGTGCAACAAGGAGAAGTTCTGGCCGGAGCTGTGTGAAGCCGTTGGGCGTCCGGACCTCGCCCGGGACCCTCGGTTCGCGACCTATGCTGACCGGCTCGACCGGCGCGACGAACTCACGGTCATCCTCGACGAGGCATTGTCGGCCAGGACGAGCGATGCGTGGCTGTGCGAGCTTCGGGGGCGCGTCCCTGTCGCGCCGATACGCACGCCCCGCGCCGCGCTCCAGGATTCCAGGCTGGAGGCAGAGGAGAAGATCGAAACCTTGGCGCTTGACGGCAGCGAGGAGTTCCGGATGTTGCGTTCCCCGATCCGCGCTGGCGGCAATGACGCTTCGCGAGCCTGCCCCCCCATGGGCCACGACACCGTCGAGATACTGCAGGCCGCAGGCTACTCGGCCGAGGACATTGCGGGGTTTCGCGAGAGGAGCCTGATCTAGCCTCGATTCCCAACTGAAGGGAACAATGTGCGCCCGGGCATTCAAGAGAAGCGTATCCTGAGGGTCCGGTTTCCGAGCCACGGGATGGCTGGGCGATTTCGGCGTAGCGTGCGGCAAGCAGGAGCGGGTTGTTGGCGCGCCGTCCCAGGGTGACGATGATCTCGTCCTCGGTGATCCTGATGGCCGCGCTGGCGTTGACGAGATTGCGGAATTTGGTGCGCGCCTTCGCGACTTCGAAGCCCTGTCCGACGCGTATGCCGAGGAGCCTGTAGAGGCTGCTCGCCATCAGCGTGAGCTGGACGTCGAGGTCGATGCGCAAGGGCACAGCGGCGGAGTGCGCATCCATGTGGAAGAAGTCGATGGCGTCGGCGATGATGTTTTCGATCACCATGTGGCGGACGTAGCGGTCGACCAGCCTGGCCGCGGGATCGTCCATCTGGTTGCTCAGCAGCAGGGTCGGCCTTTCGTGGCCGAGATCGGTGACGGCAATCTGGCGGATCTCGCCGGGCATGGTCATCAGCTGGTCGGAGCCGAGTTCGGCGGCCTGAGAGATTCGTGCGGGATTACGTCAAGGCTTCAGGCGTCAACTTCGAATATTTTGACTATTTCGATTGATTCGAATAAAGAACCGCCTTACGTGCGTGTCAGCAAACCGAACTGGAGCAAGTCATGATCGCCCTTGGGAAGGACGCGTTCCTTGACCGACTGCCTGATGAGGTCGAGATCAGGAATGCCGAACAACTCAGAACCATCGTCGCCTCGCAGATCAGGGAAGGTGAGCGGACAACGCTGTCACTCGCTCTCGATGGCGGGAAGGCTCAAAGTGTGACATTGGCGCCCGCGCTTGCGGCGTCGCTGCTCGAGGTGCTCCGGCTTGTCTCAAGCGGGCGTGGGTTTCGGATGATCCCGGTCGAGTCGGAGCTTACGACTCAGCAAGCCGCGGACCTGTTGAATGTCTCTCGTCCCTTCCTTGTGAAACTTCTGGAAGAGGGCGACATCCCGTTCACGAAGACCGGGCGACACCGGCGCGTGCGTGCGGACGATCTCTTTGCCTACAAGGAGAAACGCGATGCGGCACGCTCGGATGCCTTGGGTGATCTCGCTCGGGTGGATGCAGAAGACGGGCTCGTATGAAGGGTCACGCCGACCGGTTCACCGCGCTGATTGATGCATGCGTCCTGGGCGGCGCATTGCGCCGGAACATGATCCTGAGCTTGGCCGAAGCGGGTTTGTTCCGGCCACGGTGGAGTGCGCGCATCCTCGATGAAACCCAGAAAGCCATCTCTGAGATCACAAAGGGGCGACAGATGGATCCAGGCAACGTGCATCAATTGAAACAGCGTTCCCGGAGTCGCTTGTGGCAGGGTACGAAGTGTTCGAGGGCAATCTCGACCTGCCCGATCCAGACGACAACCACGTCCTGGCCGCGGCAATCTCGTCCTCAGCCTCGGTGATCGTGACCGACAATCTCGGAGACTTTCCGGCGGAGGTACTTGCTCCACATGCAATTGACGCGATTTCGGCGGATGACTTCCTCGCTGACACGATCAAAATTGATCCGCCAGAGGCCATTCTGGCGCTGCGGCGCATGCGGGAGCTGTTCGAAAACCCAGCGATCGACGCACCGGCCCTCGTGCACAAGTCCGAGGCGCAGGGCCTCCTCCAGGTCGCCACGCTCATGAACGAGTACAAGTCGCTCTTGTGAGAGTGTGTGGGTCGCAGAAATGCGCTGAGATAGCGAAGGCAAAGACTGCCTCAGCGGACAGCAGACCGATTTGAGAAAACTCATCGGGGGCACAGGATGAAGATCGAGGCGCTCACTGTCAGGAACTTCCGCTGCTTCGGCCCTGAGCCTGAGACCTTTTCGCCAGATACCGGCGTCACGGCTGATGGTCGGCGGGAAAGGAGCCGGCAAGACAGCGGCGCTGCAAGCACTGGCGCGGATCTTCGGCGTTTCGTCTTGGCAGCGGCAGGTCCAGGCACGCGATTTCCGTTTGCGGCCCGACGAAACAGAACTCGTCTCCGGAGCCACGCGGTCCATCGAATGCGTTCTGTCGTTCCCCGAGCTGGACGGTCTCGATGAAGACTCCGCGGCCGATGCCGTGCCGAATTGCTTCAATCATATGGCGGCGACCGGCCCAGGCGAGACGCTCAAGGCGCGCATTCGCCTGCAGGCGACCTGGACGGATGACGGCACGCCGGACGGAACAGCCGAATAGGACATTCGCTGGATCAGCAGGGGAAATCCCTTTGCCTGGGCGGCAATCCTTCACATTGTGCCGTTGAGTGGAGATCGAGGCCAGGCGCCTGACGATCACGGGACCGGATTGCGGCCTGATCGAACACCAACTGCGACACCGGATGCGGTGTCGGTGCTCGCAGTCCGTTCCCACTGCAGGTCGGACTGCTTCCGAGTGGCCTTGAACATCGCAAACCGAAGCGATTGAGGCATGGCTCGGTGGCTTGGGCGGCCAGTCGCCTGGCCGCCCGAATCGCGTTCAGGCGGGCATGAATTCGGAGAAGAGCGACTCCCCGTTCGGCTTCAGCCCCGGCTTGATCGTGTCGCGATGAATCGCGCCGACCACCTCGTGAGTCAGGAAGACGTAGCAGCCGCTTTCGTCCATGAGACCCTGCATCTTCTTGTAGATCTCGTCTCGCTTTGCCAGATCGCTTTCGACGAGACCCTGGTCATGCAGCGCCTTGTACTCCGCATTGTCGAACCGCTCCCAGTTCCATACGCCGACCTGCTCCGGCGTGAACCAGACCGTCGCCCATGACGGGTCAGGCTGCATCGAGAAGCGGCTGAGGACCAGCTGCAGCTTCAGATAGTAGTCGCCGTCCTTGGAACCGAGCGTCCAGAAGGTGCCGCTGTCATTTTGCTTGATTTCGCAGTTGATCCCCACGTCAGCAAGATTTGCCTGGATCACCTGCGCGGCTGCCAGGCGTTCGGACTGGTTGAGGATGTCGAGCGTGACATTGAGATCTGTCGCACCCTCCTGTGCCAGGAGCTCGCGCGCACGGTCCGGATCATAGTCGTAGGTCACGCTGTCCCGGGACCCTGGCAGGCCCGGCGCAAGGATGCCGTTTCCTACCGCGGCGGCGCCATAGTAGGCCGCGTCCACAACGGTCTGCCGGTCGATGGCATGTTGCACCGCTCGGCGGATGTTGATGTTGGTAAAGGGCTCGGCGTCCTGGTTGATCCCAAGCCAGACATAGGCGAGCGACGGCTTCTCCAGGACCACCGAACCTGCTGGCGGGTTCTGCTTGAGCCGAGGCAGGGACGACACCGACGTCCAAGTGTAGTCCAGATCTCCCGCCTCAAAGCCGCGCTCGGCCGTGGCCGGATCCTCGATCGGAATGATGTGGATTTCTTCGAATCCGCCCTGCTCGTGGACCCAGCCGGGATTCCGCCTCAGGATCGTCTTCTGCTTTGGCTGCCACTCCGCAAGCAGGTACTGGCCAGACTGGGCCACGGGATTCGTGGTGATCTTGTCGCCCAGCTCTTCCACTGCCTTCTTGGAGAGAATGCAGGAAGCCGGTGTCGGAAGCGTCGTGCTCCAGAGTGGCACGAACTTGTTCTTCAAGTGAATGAGGCCTGAAAGCGTGTCCTTTACCTCGACCTCCTGCAGGGCATCCCAATCTCCCGCATACGGGCTTTCCATGGCCGGATCAGCGATTCGCTCGATCGAGAATTTCACGTCTTCGGCCGTCATCTGGCCATAGCCGTCAGTGAAGCCGATGTTGTCCTTCAGCTTGAACGCGACGGTCACGTCGTCGAGCTGTTCGATCGAGTCCACCGCGATCGGCTTCCAGCCCCAGGTGTCGCCCGCCTGCGGTATCACCAAAGGCGCAAAGATCGAGCGAATGATGTCGTCTTCCGGCAAGGACAGGCGAAACGCCGGATCAAGCACTTGCAGGTCCGAATAGGATCGCAACGTCAGGACCTTGCCATCCTGGCTCAGCGCGGCTCTTGGTGCCACCACTGCCGCTGCGCCAAAGGCGCCCAGTGCGGCAAAGAATGATCGGCGGGAAACATCGCCCAACAACACGTTCTTCATGGTCTACTCCCTGATGGATAGTACTCTCGAGTGATGCGGAAGTGCCGTAACCGGAGAGCGCGGGCCGACAAATGGACTGGCCGGCCCAAGCTCCGGCACTTGCGCTGTGGTGTGGATCTCGTTGGCCATGGGGTGTCGCGCTCGACAAGGTTCAGGGGCACGAACAGGACGACCGCGCCCTGAGACATGCGTGCCCAACGCAAATCGGGGCCCGTGCGAGGCGGGACCCTTCACGAAGTCCGCGATGCCGGAAGCAGAGATTCCCCCAGTGCCTTTCAATTGCCTTCCCCCAAGTGCCGAACGAGTCGCATCCTGCAGTCTTGCACAGATTTGCAATCTCACAAGGCATTTCTTGAAACTCTCCCTTGCCCCCTTGTGCTGGGGCACTATTCCTCTTCTCTGCAGCACTCTTTCGGACCAGGAATGACGGCAGATCTCGGCAGGCGGGGCCTCGAATTCGACGAAGTCGAGCATCAGTGGATTCCGATGCCCGACGGAGTGCGACTTGCGGCGAGGCTCTGGCTGCCACGCGAGACAGGGCCGGTGCCCGCGATCCTCGAATACATCCCGTACCGCAAACGGGACATGGTCCGCGCAAGGGACGAAAGGAACCACCCCCACTTCGCGTCCAACGGCTACGCCTGCCTTCGCGTTGACATGCGTGGATCGGGCGACAGCGAAGGCCACATGCCGGACATGTACTCGGATGACGAACTGGCTGACGCCCGGCACGTGATCAAATGGATCGCTGCGCAGCCTTGGTGCAACGGAAAGGTCGGCATGTTCGGCACTTCGTGGGGCGGCACCGCCAGCATGCAGGCCGCGGTCAAGGCACCGCGCGCGTTGAAGGCCGTGATCGCCAATTGCGCGACCACCGACCGTTTCGAGGACGACATTCACTGGATGGGCGGTTGCCTCCTGACCGACAGCTTCGAATGGGGCGCCACGCTGCCCGCGATCCTTGCCGCGCCGCCGGACGCGGCGACGGTCGGTCCTGCCTGGAAGGAGATGTGGCGCAAGAGGCTGCATGGGCTGAGCTTTCCACTGTCTGCATGGATCAGTCACGAGACGCGCGGAGCCTATTGGCGGCACGGTTCGGTAAGGTTCAGCACGGATGACCTGTCCTGCCCGATCCTTGCGATCGGTGGCTGGGCGGACAGGTATTCCAATTCCGTGATCGGTCTCGTCAAGGCACGTCCCGATCTCTGCCATGGCATCGTCGGGCCTTGGGGACATCACTATCCCGATCACGGCGAGCCAGGTCCGGCAATGAGCTTCCAGGACGTGGCGCTGACATGGTGGGATCACTGGCTGAAGGACGCACCCATGCCGAAGTGGCCTCAACTGCGCCTCTGGCAGCGCGCGTTCGACGTCCCGGCGGACCGGATCGCAACAAGAGCAGGCCGATGGATAGCCACAGACGCCAGCGAAACGCATGCAACGGAATCCGTTTTCTATCCGGGCAAAGACGGGCTCTCGTGGCGAGCCGGACCAGGCACGAGACACTCGGTGCCGACCGATATGCAGCATGGCGCCTGCGCCGGGGATACGGGGTATTTTGGGCGCATCGGCGGCCTGCCGCTCGATCAGTCTCCCGATGACACGCGCGCACTTTGCTTCGACACCGAATCGCTGGAAAAGGAAATCCTCCTCGTTGGGCACGCAGAGTTTTGCTGCGGCATTGTGCGGGACATGGCCCAGGCACAGCTGGTGTGCCGCCTGTGCGAGGTCGATACGAACGGACGATCGAATCTCGTCACGCGGCAAGTCATCAACCTGCACCGAGACGAAACGCTGGACGACGACGCGGCATTTTCCCCTGGCCAAACCACGCGCCTGTCCATGTGCTTCCCGTCAGCCGCCTATCGTTTTTCGAAGGGGAATCGCATCCGGCTGTGCATCGCCGCCTCGTACTGGCCGCTGGTCTGGCCTGCGCCCCGCCGAGCCTCCACGCAGGTCGACACGACCGACGCTCGGCTTGTACTGCCCTGCCCGTCAGACATCTCGCCGGCGGAAGACTTGCCGCCGCCACATCGCTTGCCTCCCGAGCCTTCCTGGGAGAGCCGCTCCGAAGGGCCGCTTTGTCGCGAGAGCGGAGAGACGGCCGAGGGAGAGAGCTTTCACATATGGCGGCAACCGTGGTCAACGACCCGGTTTCCAGGACTTGGCCTGAGCTTCTCGTCGACCACCGAGATGAATTGCACGGCGTCAACCGAGGAGCAGACCGCTCAGAAGTGCGCCGTTTCGATCACCTACGAAATCGAACGACCAGACGGGACTGCAATAGTCGAAAGCAACTTGCGCAGTCGAGCGGATCGTGACGGTCTCTCCGTTGCGTTGAATCTCAAAGCATTCTGGAATGGCAGTGCCATGGCGGAGCGATCATGGCGGCACGGCCACCAAGCCTGACCTTACAGGATTTGGGCATGCGTCGGTCTGCCTTCCGGTTCACGATACGCTGAACGTCCGTAATTCTTGTTTTCCCGTCGTGTCGGGCTTTGAAATGCCGTCTTGATCGGCCCTGTGATCGCTCCCGTCTTGAAGGACGGGCTTCCCAAGTTGATGTGGGAATTCGAACGGCAAAGATCGACCCTTCATTTCAGGCCATCACGCTTTGGGCGAGGAGACATCCCAGAACAGAATGTCCATGAATCGTTTCGCGGACATGGCCTGATCTCATGATGCCACGCGTGCACATGAGTTTGCGAAAAGGTGGGGATCAACTGTCGCGAGATCGTCAAGCCATCGAGGAGCGAAGGCTGGAAAGAAGTGCGACCAAGGACACGTGAATCGCACCGGAAGCAGTGAACCACCGAAGTCCCCGGGTTCAATCGGCATGAACGTTCTGGAGACCGGGTCGCGTGTCAACAGTTCCAGCTTGAGCAAGGCAGAGCGAAAACAAGACCGATAGGTCACATGACCCCACGGATTTCGGTCGTTCCCCTCATGGCTGGGAGTGGGGTGGCTTGACGTGTCATTGCCGTGCATCCTGCTCTGCCAGCGTATCGCGCAGGGCGTCTCCAGCGAGGTTGATGGCGAGCACAGACGCGACTACCGCGAGCCCGGGCCAGATCATTTGCAAGGGGGTAGAACGCAAATGGATTCGGGCATCGAGCAGCATCGTCCCCCATTCGGGCATGGGCGGCTGCACGCCAAAGCCAAGGAAGCCGAGAGCTGAGATGCCAAGGATGGCCCGGGCGAACATGCCCGTCCAGACGACCATGAGGGACGGCAAGAGCGAGGGCAGGTAATGCCAGCGGGCGATTGCCAGCCGTGACAGCCCAACGAGCCGGGCCTGAACCACATAGCCACGGGTTTGCAGCGACAGGCCGATCCCGCGCGCGACACGGGCGTAGCGCATCCATCCGGTGACAGTCAGGGCAAAGATCAAGCTGCCGGTTCCCGCGCCAAGAACACCCGCGATGACCACAGAAGCAACAAGGTCCGGGAAGGCCAGAAAGGTATCGGTGGTGCGCATGACGACCCAGTCCGCCAGCTTGCCCCCTTGCGCGGCGGCAAGGCCTGCGATCATGCCGGTCACAAGGCCGATGACGGAGACCAGGAAAGCAAGACCGAGGGACCATCGCGCCCCATGCAACAGTCTCGACAGGATGTCGCGCCCCAGGGCATCCGTACCAAGCCACCAATCGGCACTTGGCGGGCTAAGGCGGTTTGGAATGTTGATTGCCGCAGGATCATGAGGTGCCAAAACCGGTCCCAAGGTGGCAGTCATGACGAACACGATAGCCAGAATGATCACGCTACGCATGCCGGCCTCCGATCCGTGGATCAAGCACGCGGTAGATCACGTCAATGAGAAGATTGACCGTCACGAAAAGCAGCGCCGCCGCGATCACCACCGCCTGCACCTTCGGAAAGTCGCGCGCTTCAATGGCGCTCACGAGGAAACTGCCCAGACCCTGGCGGGCAAAGATCACCTCGACCATCACTGCGCCTTCCAGCAAGAATGCCAATTCGAGACCAATGACTGTCACCACCGGAATGGCTGCGTGCGGGGCTACATGATCCCGTTCGATGGCGCGGACCTGAACTCCGCGACGCCGAAACGCTGGCAAGAAGGGCTGCGCACGCGCCTCCAGCATGCCGGAGCGAAGGATGCGCGTGAACGGCGCCGCCACGCCCAACCCCAATGTCATAGCGGGAAGGACGACATGTGCAGCCGTGCGCGCTCCCATGGCGGGCAGCCAGCCAAGGTGCACCGCAAAGAGCAAGATCAACAACAGGCCAAGCCAGTAGGCCGGGATCGCGGCGCCAACAGAGGCCAGGGCCACGGCAAACCGGTCCAACCACCCGCCAGGCCGCCGAGTTGCCACGATCGCAAGGGGAAGCGAGATCGCGATCCCGATCAGCAGTCCCAGAACCGCCAATGGCGCAGTGTAGGACATCGCCGTGACAAGCTCGGGCCAGACATCACGACCCGTGACAGCGGATTGCCCGAAATCGCCAACCAGAAGTGGGCTCAGCCAGGACCGGAATGCGGACCAGAACCCGGTATCAAAGCCGGCCTCTGCACGGACCTGGTCGATCACCACGTCGGGTACCACCGATTGATGGCGTGCCAGGGCGACGGCCAATGCCGGATCGCCTGGTGCGTGCCAGAGCAGGGCAAATGTCGCGAGCGCGGTTCCGTAAAGTACCACGACCGCGCGCAGAATGAGTCCGAAGATCAGTCGGATCATGCCACGCGTTCCAAGGCACCAAGGGCGATGGCAGCATCGCGCAAGGTGCGGCCATAGGCGGATTTAGGCCTTGCGACGAAGGACCTAGCGTCGCTTACCTCCTCGATCCGGCCTGTTCGCAATACGGCGATTTCATTCGCATAGGCGGTCGCGAATCCTAGGTCATGCGTCACGATGAGCGCGGCAAAGCCCTCCTCGCACTGCAATTCGGCCATCAGCCTCGCCGTTTGCTTTTGGGTTACGGCGTCAAGCGCGGAGAGTGGCTCGTCGAACAGAACCAGTGGTGGGGCGGCGATCAAGGCGCGGAGAATGCCGATCCGTTGCGCCTGACCGACGGAAACCTCTGACGGGCGCTGGTCGAGCAGACCAGGCGAAAGCTCCAGACCACGGCACAGTCGGGCCAGACGGTCCGAATCCAACGGCTGGCGCCTTGCAGCAAGCGGCTCCACTACAGATTGGCGCAGGGACATTCGGGGATTGAAGGCGCTCCTCGGCTCTTGCATGACGAGCGCGGGCTGGCAGTCACTCACTGGTGCGGCAGCCCAGGTGACATGGCCAGACGCGCAGGGCACGAGATCTAGGATTGCGCCGATAAGCGTCGACTTCCCTGCACCGCTTTCGCCGACAACAGCAAGCGTGCGGCCCGACGAAAGAGTTAAGGAGATTTCCTGCAGCAATGGTGCCCCGCCGCGCCGGACCGAAACGCGGTCGACCCTCAGCACGGGAGTTGCAACCAGTTGCGATGCGCACAGAGGGACCTGGCAGCTTGGGTTTCGGGAGCAGATAGAACCCGTTCCGTTGACGCATCTTCCACGATCCGGCCCTCGTCCATGACCATGAGTCTGGACACGCGCCGAGCGACCAGCCCTAGGTCATGCGTGATCAACAAAAGCGCGGTTTGCCGATCTGCCAGATAGGTATCGAGCAAATCCATTGTGCCCGCCGAGACCACCGGGTCCAACGCCGATGTGGGCTCGTCCATGACCAAGAGGTCCGGCGTGCCTAGCAGGGCCATGGCGATGACGAAGCGTTGTTGCATGCCCCGGCTCCAGCTCCAGGGGCGTCCGCGCAAGTCACCACCCGCGATCCCGAGAGCCGCAAGAAGGGCCTGCTGCCTAGCCGCATCGGGCGCAAGGACCAGCGCACGTTCCGCTTCGCGCCAATGGAATCCCATGGACCGCAGGGGGTCCAATGCCTCATCAGGGCATTGCGGCACATGGGCCACGCCATGACCGCAAGCCTGCAAAGTGTGGACCAGCGCATGACCAAACGTCGACTTGCCAGACCCAGACGCACCTACAAGCCCGACGCGTTCGCCGGGCCTGATTTCCACATCTGTGGGATGCAGGATGACGCGGCCTGAGCGGGTGGCACTCAGACCGATGGCGGAGACAGTCATTCCGTCACGGCAGTCTCATGCGTGATCCAGTAGGTCTCGGTTGGATGGACTGCGTAACCGGTCAAGCCTGCGCGAGCGACATTGACCTGGCTGACATGAAAGACCGGGATCATCGCGGCGTCTTCAGCGATGATTTCCTGGACACGATCGTAAATCCTTTCGCGATCCTCTTGGTCAAATGTGATGCGACCGTCAGCCAGCAACTGATCCAGTTCGGGGCTGTTGTAGCCGCCCGTGTTTGACCCGCCGTTGGACTTGAGCAACGTCTCAAGCACTGCGCCCGGATCACCTTGGGGGGTCGTCACCCAGGCTTGAAGGAACATGTCCGCGTCGCCTGCCGCAATGGCATCGTTGCTGGCACCGTATTCACCCACGCGCACATTCGTGGTGACGCCTATAGCCTGCAGGAAGGCTTGCGTCAGTTCTGCCGTGGGCGGCAGAGCCGCGCGGGACGAATAAGTCACGATATCAATTTCCATTGGAGCTCCGTCCAGCATCCAGACACCGCGCACCTTGACCGCGCCAGCTTCGGCCAACAGCACCTCGGCCAAGCCTGGGTCGTAGACAGGTGCGATATCGGCGGCCCATCCCATGCCCGCGGGGTAGACCGTGCCCGCTGGTTCACCTCCAACGCCAGAGAGTGCCGCATCCACGATCCCTTGACGGTCAATGGCAGCGGAAACCGCTCGCCTGATCAGGGGATTCGCCATCGGGCCGTTGGCGGCGTTCACTGTGTAAAAGTAGAGACGCGCAGTGGGGGCAGAGAACCCGAGCGCACCAGTCTCCTGGATGCGCGCGAAGTCAGACTCCGGGTAGTTGATCACCATGTCAACCTCACCGGCTTCGAACGCCAAGGCTGCGGCGCCAGGATCAGGGATCGCGACCACTCGCACTTCTTCAAGTCCCGGAGCGCCCAGCCGATAGTCCGGGTTCGCCTCTGCACGATAGAGCTGTTCCGGCACGGCCTCCCGGAAGACATAAGGACCGGTTGCGTTGATCGGGAACGCATCGGCCTCCGGTCCAAGAACGGCAATGCCGGGTTCGGACAACGTCCAGGGAAAAGCCGCATTGGGGCTGTTCGTCTCGAAGACAACCACACGTTCGCCGTCCGCCTTAAGCCCTGCCAGATCAAGGAGATTTGCAATGCGGGCATTGTGGCCGGTGTGGCCTTCCTCAGAGATCGGGGCAATTGCGTCAACCACAGCCTGAGCCGTCACCGGTGTCCCGTCGTGGAATTGAAGCCCCTCACGCAGCGTCACATGCCACGTTGTCGGCGAGGCTTGTTCGATGCCCTCGGCCAAGCGCGCGTAGAGGTTCAAGTCATAGTCGATGCCCATGAGCGTTTCCGTGACACCGGTCTGGTTGGACATCCAGCCATTGTAACCTGCACGGGGGTCGGGGACCTCAGCCGTGGGGCCAAAGCCAACCGAAATTGTAAGACTGCCGCCTTGCGCCGCGGCGGGCGCCGCCGCGGCAAAGGCAAGCGCCGCGGCGACTGCGAGGGCTTTCAGTTCTGACATGACGTCTTCCTCTAGGATTGAGATTCGAAAATGCGAGACATGGAGTGCCGGTCACGCGCCAGCGTCCTAGCTTCGGCCTTTGACATGACGTGCAGCGCGTCCTCTGTAGCGAGACCTTTCGCGCGGGCATGATTCCAGACGCGTCGCGCAGAGGCGGGCGACCATGGCAACGCGGCCTGAGACAGCCAATGACGAAGGGGTGCCGGCAATGCATCATAGGCGCGCATCGGATCGCCGGACCTGCGTTTGCGGCGCAAAGTGCTGGCTCCAAGGTTGCGGGTCATTCGGCCTCCTCAGGGTCGAAGACCACGTCGAGCGCGAGCACGAGCCGAGTCTCACCCGTGCCCTCGATCGGCGGGGAGCGATGCAAAAGGCCGGAGGCGGGCCCTTTCGGCCAAAGGGTGCCGCGCAACAGGATCGGCGCCCCGGTCGGAACCGTAAGAACTCGGGGCGGGTCCTGTCCATCAGCCGAGATACCGTACTGAGTTCCTGTACCTCGATACGTGCACAGGAGACGCGCCGCGACCGCATCGATGTGGAACTTGCAGCAGGCGTTGGATGCGACCGCCTGCAGCCGAAGGCGCAGATACCTCGCCCGCATCAGCTCCGCAAAGATCTCTGCCAGGGCGGCGGCATCTTCGATCAGCCACTCTCGTTCAGAGCTTTGCGGTGCATTCGCAGCTTCGCAAAGCTCCATCAGCGCCAGGCGGATGGCCTCAGGCCGCAAAACGATACGCCCTCGAGGCAGGTTCGATGGCTCCAGACTATCAACCCAGGCCTGAAAGTCGGGCGCCGGTTGCCTGCGCCAGATCACGGCCGCACATCCTGGGTTCAGGAAGGCTGTCAGCTCTTCAGGCCGGTCCGCAACGGCAACGCCGATTGCCGCGTCCCGAACAGTCGCGCAAGCGATTCTCATGCCGCTTTCGCCGCGCGTCGCCAGACCGGGAACGGGTCAGGGTAGTCCGTCAGGTCGTCTGGGCCTCTGGCAGCCTGTGCGGGAACGAGGCACGCATCGAGAACGGCCACCCGGGGTCCGTCGTCATTCAGCACCCGGCTCGGAAGCGTCGCTTTCCCGGCACCCAAAGAGGCCGAAAGGACCGTGACAGGAAGGCGAGTATCTGACATGATTCGTTCCGGTGGCCGCATTGAGATCAAGTAACTTGCGCAGTTACTAGACAAATGCAACACAAAAGGTTACATTTCACCTCCGTTTTGGAGAGACCCGCCCGTGAAACGCAACTCACGCCTGTCACTCGCCCTGCACACTCTTGGCCATATGGCGGGTGATCCGGAGAGGATGCGGACTTCTGCCGACATTGCGGACCATACCGGGACGAACCCCGTTGTCGTGCGGCGCGTCCTGGGAAAGCTGCGCGATGCAGGCCTGCTGGCCTCGGAAAAGGGTCATGCGGGAGGGTGGCGTCTTGCGAGACCGCCGCATCAAATCACATTGGCTGACGTCTATCTGGCACTGGATGGGAGTTTGGTTGCGGCCGGCGGCGAAGAAGTGGCACCGGCCTGCTCTGTCGAGCACGCTGTTCAGAGTAAGGTGGCCGCCGTCTTGGAAGAGGTCGAGTGCAGCCTGGTCGAGCGCTTGGCGACCACGACGATGGCAGAGGTGTGCAAAGCTGGAGACACCGTCCACAGCAAGGCATAGAAGCTGGGCATCATCCGCGTTCGTTCTTGAGAGCATCTCAGGCACCGCTCTCTCTTGGCTGGCATATCCGGCGCGCTGCGTCGGTGATGCGAATGGGCCCTATGCGGCGGTTACGGCGAGGCGCGCCGCAGCAGCAGTGCGCACGATGCCCAAGAATCTTTCGAACAGGTTTCAAACCCCATGGATGGAGTTCTGGGAAGGCGAGAGCTTACGCGGGCTGGCCAGACCTGGCCGTGCCGCTCCCAAGGACTCTCCCAAGTCGCGCCGCGATGCGCCCAAGGCCATGTTTCTATAGGCGAGATGGGCCGAACGGATTGTTTGCAACAGGATTTTGGAGACAACCGAGATATGCTGCCGCTCCTTGCCATCAAGCTGCACGCCTAGGCGATCACCTCCGCAATGATTGCGCCCCGAGTGATCGGCAGGTTCCTCACCCGGATGCCCAATGCCGCCCTCACTGCATTGCACACGGCGGCGCCGGCCGGTCCCTGCGAAACCTCCCCTGCGCCCAGCGGAAACGCTCCGGGACGCTCGACAAGTTCGACTGACACGCGCGGAACCTCGCTGAACTTCAGGATGGGGTAGTCCGTCCAGGATTCCGACGTGGTCGAGGATCCATTGACTTTCACCGCCTCCTTCAGGGTCCAGCTGATCGACTGCAGCATGCCGCCCTCGACCTGGTTCTTGACACCGTCGGGACTGACCGCTTCGCCGACATCCGCGACGGCAAAGGCATGCGTCACACGCACATCTCCGTCCACCTCAAGGCACACCATGACGGCGCAGTAGCCCCCAGTGCCCTTGTAGCGCGCAAAACCCAGTCCCCATCCCGCACCCTCCGGCAATGGAACCTCACGTGCCTCCCGGGTCTCGACTTCGATTCGTTCGAGAACGTCCCGTGAGCGCTGATCGGTCAGGTGCTGCAGGCGGAAATCCAGGGGCGCCACGCCTATATCGTGCGCGATGTCATCCATCAGGCTCTCGATGGCAATGACGTTGTTGTAGGCGCCGAGCGACCGAAGCGCAGAAGTGCGGTAGGGCAGGTCGTGAACAAGGCGCCTCTGCACGCGGACGGCATCCACCTTGTAGGTCGGCGCCGCGTTTCGATCGGCGCCGCCTCCCCGGGCCGCGGGGACGTCCGCGGAACGCGCAGGCAGGATCGGATTCTCCAGGTAGGCCGCAGCCCGCAGATTGGGCGTGCCGCCCGCTCCTGGACGACTCGTGTGAGGTGCCGAGTTCACCATGACATCGACTGCAGTGAGAACATTGTCCGGACCGAGAAGTGCGCGGACCTTGGTTGCCATCGCGGCACCCATTGGCGCTGCGCAGAACTCGTCGTGGCGTGACCAGACGACCTTGACCTGCCGACCGGGCACGGCGCGCGCCATCAGCACTGCATCGAACGCCACATCGTCCGCCCCGTTGTGGCCATAGCAGCCGGCGCCCGGACTGTGGATGACGCGCAGTTTCTCTTCCGCCGTCCTGAGCGCCATGGCCATCGCCTTTCGAAGCTGGAACACGCCCTGGCTGTGGGTCCAGACCGTTGCCTCGTCGCCTTCCCATACCGCCACGGCGGCGGCAGGCCCGATCGAGCCGTGAAAAATGTAGGGACGGGTCACCGTTGTCTCGTACCAACGGCCGATGTTGCGGTTGACGTTCCCGGTCTCGACGATTGTCTCGGCATTTGCCGTCGAGCCGGCAATGACCTCGACGGGGTCGATCGCTTCAATGCGCGTTGCTTCCCACGTTCCGTTCTTCGCTGCCCATTCGGCGGCGCGCGACGAAGCAAGCGGTGAATCGGCCACAACACCGACAAAGGAGCCGTCGCGAACAACCTCGACCACGCCGGGACGAGCCTTGAGCGCGTCCAGGTCGAGCGAAACCAGCGCCGAATGCAAGCTGGGAGGATGCACCGGCGCACCGTGGAGCATGTCCGGAGCGGCCATGTCGTGAACGAAGGGCGCGCCGACAAGGCGCTCCTTCAAGTCGATTCGCGGAATGTCCCGGAAGGTCTTCCAGCGCTCGCCCCCCGCTTTCGGCCTTGCAAGGTCGGCAACACGGCACGACAGGTCCGCGGCGGACACGAAGTCGAGCAATTGCAGGCCTGTTGACACACCATTCCGCAAAATCTCGCCATCCTCCACTCGCAGCTCTTGCGAAGGACAGCCAAGCCGCTCGCCAGCAGCGTCAAGCATCTGGACCAACAGCGCCGATGCCGCCCAGCGAAGTGCCTGGCCTCCGAAAGAAATCGACATGCTCCCGGCGGTGAAACCCTCGTTCGGCGTCCGGTCAGTGCGGGCGGTTTCCAAGGTGACGGCGTCGGGCGAGACGCCCAGTTCGTCGGCCACCATCATCAGCAGCGCCGTGGAATTGCCCTGCCCCAGTTCCACCCGACCTGAAAGAAAGGTCACGCCGCCCGCGGGTGAGATGTCAATCCAGTCCCGCATGAGCGGAGCATCAGCAAGCGGCGGCAGCGCATCGACCGTCATGCCTTCACCTGCTGATCATGTGCCGTGCCGCATCCTCGACCGCATCAAGGATGCGGGCGTGAACGCCACAGCGACACAGGTTCCCGTCCAGCGCTTCGGCGATTCTGGCGCGGCTCGGTGGAGCCGACTCACCCTCGAGGAGTGCCCTGGCCGCCATCAGGATGCCAGGCAGACAGTATCCGCACTGACCGGCCTGGTGATCCAGAAACGCCGCAACCAGCGGATGCGGCGGATCGCCATCCAGGCCTTCCGCAGTCTCGACTCGTTTCCCGGCGACCTCGCCTGCAGGCAAGTCGCAGGACATCACGGCCTGCCCGTCGACCATGACGGTACAGGAGCCGCACGTGCCCTGGCCGCAGCCGAAGCGCGTCGCCATGAGACCCAAGGTCTCTCGCAGGACGTGAAGAAGGGGCATCATTGGGTCGACAACGAACGACCGATTCTCGCCGTTCACCCTGCAGGACACCTCTCGAACTTCCGGCATCAATCGCCATCTCCCGTGATCAACGCCCGATCAATGCCATCATCAGAATCTGCCATCAATGCCCGATATCTGGTCATGAGACGGGCCCGTCCGCACGGTTGAGCACCCAGCGGCAACGGCTCGGTTCATGCGGCACGATCAGTCTTGGGCTGAGCATGTCCCCTTCCCGGACCGGGTGGCTCGCCACGCGGCTGGCGCCAGGAATCGCCGCCTCGGGAAAATTGACCGAAGGCGTGGCCCCTTCCCCTCCGAGGACGCCCTGCGAGGACATCGGCATGGACAAGCCGTCCGACGCTTCCGCTCTCATGAGTCGAGCGCGGGCGCGCACGGGCACTGTGACAGCTGGCGACGAACTGCCAGACAGCGGGTCTTCACGGCTGACAGCCCGGCACCGGAGCCGCGCAATTCGGGCACGGACGTCAACGCTTGCCTTTTCGTGCGAGCCGTAAAACGGACGGCTTGCCGACAGCGCCCGTCGCCTACCACTCGGTCGAGATGTACTGGGTCTCCTGGAATTCGAGCATGCCTTCTTTCCCGCCTTCGCGACCCAGGCCCGACTGCTTGACGCCGCCGAACGGTGCGGCCGGATCGGACACGAGACCACGATTCAATCCGATCATGCCAAATTCAAGGCGCTCGGCAATTCCCATGCCTCGGCGCATGTCCTTCGTGTAGAGGTACGCGACGAGACCGTACTGGGTGTCGTTTGCCCGACGGATGACCTCGTCCTCGTCCCGGAATGTCTGGATTGCGGCAACCGGGCCGAAGATCTCGTCATGAAGGCACTCGGCATCGTCCGGGACGTTGGTCATCACGGTAGGCGGATAGTAGAACCCGGGACCATTGGGACGAACGCCGCCAATCTTGAGTTCCGCGCCCTTGGCTACAGCGTCACGCACGAAGTGATCGACCTTGTCGCGGGTCTCCGCGTTGACAAGAGGTCCGACATCGATGCCCTCCTCAAGGCCGTTGCCCATCTTCAGCGCGGCCATCCTTGCCGTGAAGCGCTCGACGAATGCACCCTCGATCTCCTCGTGGACGTAGATGCGGTTGGCTGCAGTGCAGGCCTCGCCAAGGTTGCGCATCTTTGCGACCATCAACCCCTCCGCGGCAGCGTCCAGGTCGGCATCCTTGCAGACGATGAATGGTGCGTTGCCGCCAAGTTCCATTGCCGGCTTGACGACATTGTCCGCCGCCGAGCGCAGGAGCTTGCGCCCGACCTCGGTCGAGCCCGTGAAAGACACGACCCGCACCCTGGGGTCGGCCAGCATTGCGTCCACGACCGCCCCGGAGGAGCGCGAGGGAAGCACGTTGACGACGCCGGCGGGCACCCCTGCCTCCTCGAGGATCGGCATGAGGGCCAGCATAGTCAGGGGCGTTTCCGAGGCCGGCTTGATGACGACAGGGCAACCTGCCGCCAGGGCAGGACCGATCTTTCGTGCACCCATGGCAGCCGGATAGTTCCATGGCGTCACCAGGACGGCTATTCCCGCCGGCTTTTGGTGAACGACGATGCGGGCGCCCGTAGCCGGCGCCAGGCCGACATGCCCTGCAGACCGAACCGCCTCCTCGGCGTACCAGCGAAAGAACTCGGCGGCGTACCGCGCCTCGCCTGTCGCGTCCGCCCCGGCCTTGCCGTTCTCCAGCGTGATCAGGCGTGCAATGTCGTCGATCCGCTTCACGAAGAGCTCGTACGCGCGGCGGAGCACTTCGCCTCTCTCGCGCGGACTTCTGGCACTCCAGTCGGCGAAGGCCGATTCGGCGGCATCAAGACATGCCATGGCGTCTTCGACGGTCCCTGACGCGACAGCGGCGAGGGCAGTTTCATCCGCCGGGTTCAAGACGTCGAAACTGCCGCCGTCAAGAGCGTCGCGCCAATGGCCGCCGATATAGAGCTTGTTCAGGAATTCGGTCATTTGCGGTCCTCGTCAGGTGCAGGAAACTCGGGACATGTGCGGAATTGCGCAGCCGTGCCCCGCACGAGGCCCTCAGCCACTTTTTCAATGCCGCATTTTTTTTGCAGGTTGCTCCAAGGTCGGCAAGTGCCCTGCGCCCGGAACAATGACCAGCCTTGAGCCAGAGATCACTTCATGCATGAAATCGTGCCGATCCACCGGGCCAAGCCGACTTTCCTGCCCGCACAATGCAAGAGTTGGCACTGCGAAGCCACACAGCGATTCGCTCTGGTCCGGTCGGGATCGAACCGCGCGGCGCTGCGCGGTGAATGCCGTCGGTGCGGGACATTCCGACATCTCCAGGCAGGAATCCGGTAGCGAGCCCTTCACTGAGCCGTTCGCGAGACAGTTCGGCATGATCTCTTCGAATGACCCTGGGGAGATCGGCATTCATCACGTTTCCGACCGGCGCGTCACTCAGCGCGGCCCTTTCGGGTGGCTCCAGGAACGGGTTCGCGTCCATGAGGGCCGTGCGCCTGGTACGATCATTGCCGGTCGCTCTACCGAGAATTCAGCGATCTGCAGGGCAAAGAGACGTCCATCACACATTGCGCCGGGAACGAAAAGGTGCGGTTCCGGCATCAGTTGCACGCATGCACCTTGCCTCCAAAAGATCAGCCGCAGCGCGGGAAAGTCCTGTCCCCTCATGGTAGAGATGAGGACCACGGTTGCATGATCGACAAGATCTGCGCCAAGGGACTGTGGCACCAAATCTTGACACCGCCGGCGTGTCGACAGTTTGCAGTCTTTCAAGAGGTCAAGCTGGTATGTTCTCTCGTTTCCGGCAACTGGCTGCCAAGTGTTGATGTCGGAGCAACGGCTTTCAGCCCGACTCGTACCGCAGCGGCGACCCGTTCCGGCGCTTCGATCAACGCAAAATGACCAAGCCCGTCCACGACTGACAAGTGTGCCAACTTTGCCCCCGCGACGATTTCACGAATGGGGTCAGCGGGTGTCAGTCTGTCTTCGGATCCAGTCACGAAGACGAGTGGCAGTACGGTGTCCTTCAGCAGTTTTTCCGAGCTGGGGCGAGAGGCTGCCAACTCGGTTTGTGCCATGATTAGGTCTGTGGTGCTCTCGGCCATTGACACAACGAAGTCCCTAAGCGCCGTATTGTGAATCGCCGACATCGCCGTCCAGTTCTCGCTGATCCAGCCGCGAGCATCGCCGCCCAGAACGCGGTCGCGCACCGCCTCTCGGTTCGCGCGGTTCCCCGGCGGATCGGGAAAAGGACTGCATGCCAAAAGCACCAAGGCCCTTGCGGCCCCAAGCACCCCAAGATTGTGGGCCAGTACCAGTGCTCCTAGGCTGAAGCCACATACGATTTCTCCACCGGTCACCGCCGCCTTGAGCCGAGACCCGAAATCCCGGACATCGGGTGCATCGACGGCAACAAAGCGCCGATTGCCATGCCTTATTCCAAGGTTGTCAAGAAGGGGATCGAAGACGCGGTCCGTGCACAGTGTACCGGGGAGCAGAACCCACCTGTCCGTATCTTCCGCGGTCTCGCGCGTCATGACCTGCTCAGCCACCATGCCATAGTCTGGGATCAAGTGCGCTTTGGCGACATAGCCCTGGGCGTCGCCCACCGCCTTGCCCACACTCGCGGGCCTCTCGCCCACAGGATCCACAGGACAGCAACAACAACCCTTTCATCCTTTGGACTCCAGGGAGGTGATGGTGGAAGGGAAAAAGCGCTTGACGGGAGGGGGATCACAAGAGTCCCCTGCGCGAGTTCCATGGCGGGCATCGGCTTCGGTTTGGGCACTTCGGGTCACTTCCAAGCTCCTGGCTTTCTTCAATCCTGAATGTCGGCCGATGGTACTTGAGCGCTGCGCTTTTGCCCTTTGGGCAAGCGGGCAGAGCCCCGCACAATCAGTTCTCCGGAAATCTCGATCTTTTCGGGCGGTCTTGCGTTGTCCTGGATTTCGTTCATCAGCAGCCTCGCGGTCGCTTCAATCATCCGTTGGAGCGGCTGCCTGACTGTTGTCAGATCGAAGGTCTTCCAATTCGCCATCGGCGCGTCGTCGTACCCGATGACCGAGACGTCATCGGGTACGCGCAGGCCAAGTTCCTCCCGCAACACCTCAAGCACGCCGAAGGCCATGTGATCATTGGCAACGAACAGCGCATCGGGCGGCGTGGCACCCGCGAACAAGAGGCGGGTTTCACTCATCGCAACGTTTCGCCGGAAATGGCAGTCGGTGCAGGCAACCGGCTCCAGACTTGCCTCCTCCATCGCCGCAAGAAACCCGCGCTTGCGATCCACGCCATTCAGGGCTTCACGCCAACCTGCCAGATGTGCAATCCGCCGGTGACCCGCATTGATCAGGAACTCCGTCGCCTGCCTGCCACCCTCGAAATTCGAGGCGGTCACCATCGATGTTGCCGGATCGCACTGGCCGCGATTGAGCAGAACGCAGGGAATTCCCGACTTTCGGACGCGCGACACCAGCTCGTTCGCCATGCTTATGCTGGCCAGGATGATGCCATCGACCTGATCGGCGAGCAGGTCATCAACTATGGCGTCAACCTCTTCCGTGCGATTGCCCGCAAAGTAGACCGTGACCGAATAGCCTTGACCATTCAGCGCTTTGGAAAGCCGCTGCAAGGCCTCGCCGAAGAACCCGTTCTTGAGGTAGGCAAGGACAATTCCGATGCGGAACGAGTTGCCGGAATGCAGCGACCGCGCAACAAGATTGGGAATGTACCCCAACTCCCTGGCGACAGCCCGCACACGTGCGGCTTTCTCTGGATCGACTGCGGTCGAGCTATTGAAGACACGGCTGACCGTCGGCTGGCTGACACCGGCCGCCTTCGCCACATCTCTTGACGTAACTCTCGCCGATCCCATGCAGCTAGATCCTGATCCGGTCCTCGGTTTCCGGATCGAACAGGTACAAGTGGTCGGCGTTCAGGCTGATCCCGACCACGTCGTCCTGTTCCTTGCGCAAATGCCGGTCGCCACGGGCGATCACTCTTTGCCGACCCCATTGGACGGTCAGCAGGGTGCTCTCACCCGTGTTCTCGAAGGCGTATATCTTGACATCTATGTCTCCCTGTCCCGCCTCGTGAACATTCATGTCATCGGCACGCACCCCCAAAATGGCTCTGTCGCGGTCCGCAGCGTTCAGTTTGACCAGACGTGTCCCGCCGGTGGTGACGAACTCGCCCCCTTCGACTGATCCGTTGATCAGGTTCATCGCGGGCGAGCCAATGAACCCGGCGACAAAGAGGTTCGCCGGATCGTTGTAGATCTCGTCCGGCGAACCGAGCTGCTGGATCACTCCGTGCTTCATCACGGCCACGCGGTCGGCCAACGTCATCGCCTCGATCTGGTCGTGGGTCACGTAGACCGTGGTGACCTGAAGCTCCCTCGACAAGTGCTTTAGCTCGGCCCGCATGGTCACGCGCAGCTTGGCGTCGAGATTGGACAGCGGCTCGTCCATCAGGAAGACCTTGGGCGTTCTCACGATGGCCCGGGCAAGCGCGACGCGCTGGCGCTGCCCGCCGGAAAGCGCCTTGGGCTTCCGGTCGAGAAACTGGGTCAATTCCACCTGTTCTGCGGCTTTCTCGACCCGCGGATTGATCTCGGACTTGGCGACTCCGCGCGCCCTGAGCGGGTAGGCGATGTTCTCGAAGATCGTCATGTGCGGATAAAGACCGTAGTTCTGGAACACCATCGCAACGTCCCGGTCCTTGGGCAGATCGTCGTTGACCATCCGGTCGCCGATCCAGACCTCGCCCTCTGTCGGATCTTCCAGCCCCGCGATCATCCGCATGGTCGTCGTCTTGCCACACCCCGAGGGGCCAAGAAGCACGAGGAACTCGCGGTCCTTGACATGCAGCGACTGACTGTCGACGCCGACGAATTCGCCCCAGCGCTTGGTCAGGTTGTTGAGTTTGATCTCAGCCATTCTAACGCACTGCCCCCATGGTCATGCCTTGCACGAAGTACCTCCGGATCATCAGGGCGAGCACGAACATCGGCGCCATGATGATGATGCCCGCCGCGGAAAGCAGGTTCCAAAGGTCGCCCTCCTCCCCCTTGAACAGGGCCAGTCCGATTGGCAGCGTCACCGCCTCCTTGTTGGTCAGGATCAGCGCGAAGAGGAACTCGTTCCAGGCAATGATAAAGCAGAAAATGGCGCTGGTCAGCAAACCCGGGGCAGCCATCGGCAAGACGATGTTGCGGATCACCTGCAAGCGGGACGACCCGTCGACCATCGCGGCCTCCTCGGTGTCCATCGGAATGCCATCGATGAAGCCCTTGATCATCCAGATCGCGAACGGCATGACGATGGCGAGGTTCACGAGTATCAGCCCGGTCCGCGTATCCAGCAGCCCGATGTCCCGGAACATCACGAAGAATGGCAGGATGATGACCACCGCAGGCACGAACTGCGTGGCCAGGATGATCACCAGCATCATCGTCTCGCCTCGCATGCTGAACCGGCTGAAGGAATAGGCCGCGAGCGTGGCAATGGGGATTGCGATGATCACGGTCACCAAGGCCACGAAGGTGGAATTGAACAGCTTCTCGCCCAACCGATACGGATCATCGAAAACGATGTCGAAGTTTTCCAGGGTCGGTGTGAAGAACAGCTTCAACTGATAGACATCCACATGCGTCTTGAAGGCGGCAAGGAATATCCAGACAATCGGCACCAGCATGATGAAAACGGCGACCAGGATCAGAACCGTGTGCACGGCACTCCAGAATTGCCTTCTTTGCTTTCCGGTCATCGCTCAGTCCTTCCGAAACACGAACTTGGCGTAGGCGTAGGTGAGGAAGATCATCGGGATCACCATCAGCCAGGCAACGGCGGCCGAATAGCCGATCTGTCCGTATTTCATGCCGTTGAAGTAGATGTAGTGGCTCAGCGTCTGGGTGGCGGTGCCCGGACCACCGTTCGTCAGCATGAACACCTGATCGAAAGTCTTCAGGCTGAAGATCGACTTCAGGATGATGACGACGGCCAGAACCGGGCCCAATTGCGGCAGGGTCACGTCCCGAAGAACGCGCCAACCCGAGGCTCCATCGACCTGGGCGGCCTCGATCGTGTCGCGCGGCACGCTCGCGAGGCCCCCGATCAGAACCAACGTCAGAAAGGGTATCCAGCCCCAGACATCGGCCATCACCACGACGGCAAAGGCAAGGTTCGGATCAGCCAGCCAGCTCACATCCGCCAAGGGCGGGATCAGCACGCCGAAGAAGGCATCGAAGAGGCCGAATTCGGGGTTGAACATGAAACGGAATGACACTCCGATCAGGGCGGGCGACATTGCGAAGGGCAGGATCAGGAGGGTTTGCGCCGAACTTCTGAGCCGCCCCCCCGGGGCCAGCAGCAGCGCCAGTCCCAAGGCCAGGATGGTGGTCAGTCCAACCGTCAGAACCGTATAGACGGCAGTCACCCAGACCGAATTCCAAAAGGCGGGTTCTTCAAGGAACGCCCAAGTGTAGTTCTCCCAACCGAGATATTGCTCCAGTGACCCCGGACGGTTCAATCGGCCGACCGTGAACGACAGGCGCGCAGCTTCGATCAGCGGCCAGATCGCGGTTGCGAACACCACAACGACCGCAGGCAGGACAAGAAGGTACTTCAGTGTGTTGTCACGCATGAACACCACTCTGCATTCCCGTCCATTCGGGGGACGGTTGCGCGCAGTGTGGAGCGCGAGTGCTCGCGCTCCACGGTTTTTCAGAGGCCTGTGGCAGAATCAGAGACGACCCGCGCGGCGCAGCACCTTGTCCGTACGCTCGGCCGCGTCTTTCATCAGCGCCTCGACATCACCGCCCGCAGCGGCTTCGGCAATGGCTGCCGACAGGATGTCGCCGATCTCGGGCCATTCAGCGATTTGCGGCATGATGTCGGATTCCTTGAGGCTGTCCCAAGCAGCCGCCTGAATGCCGTCGTTGGCTGAATTCACATCCGGATCCTGCAAGGACGAGATGTGCGTCACCACGTTGTTGACGATGCTCTTGCCGCCAACCTCTCGCTCGATCGCGTTGGCCTTGTCCATCTCGGGGTTCGACAGCCACTTCAGGAATTCCCAGGCCGCGTCCTGGTTCTTGGAATACTCCGAGATCGAGAACGGCATGGAGATCGCGTAGGTCTTGGTCGTGCCTTGATAGGACGGCATGCCAGCGAATCCGACCTGATCCTTGGTCAGCGTCGAGCTCTCGGGGTTGTAGAAGCCCGAATAGGCCCACCACCAGACGGGTATCATCGCGGACTTGCCCTGCATGAAGGACTGACGCGCATCCTGTTCGACAAAGGCAAGGCTGTTCGGATTCGTGACTTTGTGCACGGTATGCAGCGCGATGTAGTCCTTGGTCGCCTGGATGCCCTCGGGCGACGCCCAGGCAGCGCTGCCGTCTTCGTTGAAGATGTCGGCACCTGCCGCCCACAGGAAGTTGATCCAAATGAACAGGTTCTGACGGTTGCCGTCGTTGTTGTAGTAGAGCGCAAGTGGCGCGACGTCTGGGTTGCTCTCTTTCAGCTCCTTGCCGACGCGGATGACATCGTCCCAGGTCTTGGGCGGCTCGGGGACAAGGTCCTTGCGATAGAACATCAGCTGTGGATGTGCCCGCAGCGGGAAGCCAAGTGTTTCGCCCTCGAATTGTGCCGAACGGGCAAAGGCAGCAGGGTAACGATCCATGCTGATGCCGTCACGTGCCATCAAGTCGTCGATGCGCTTCAGCCAATGCGCGTTCGGCGGACCCCAGCTATCAAGGTAGTTCACCACGTCGAAGGTGCCGCTCGCGGCCACTCCCTCGGCGTTGATCTTTTCCTGAAGCGAACCGAAGGGAATGAATGTCCATTCAAGCTCGATTCCGGTCAGTTCAGTGAACTCCTCGTCGCGCAGCATCAAGCCATCGAACTGAGGCGTGACCACGCTCAGGATGTTCAGCTTCGTGCCCTCGAAGGGCTTGCCGGGCAGCAGGTTATGCCTTTCCAGATGTCCGTCCGCCGAGGCCGCGATCGGCGACAACGCCATCGCCGTACCGACGGCGACCGAGGCCAGGAATGTTCTCTTGCGCATGTGTGTTCCTCCCATTGCGATGATCAATCCAATTGCGCATACCGCACTATGAATTCGTATTCAACAGCTATCCACAATTCCAAGAAGAGATTTTCCCTCCTTCACTATCAACTTCTTGCGGAATGCTCGCGAGTCTACTTTCCTGGACTTTCCGCGCCGCATCGGCATTGCTGCGGCCCGACACGCATCGATTCCGGCTCGGTGCGATTTGGCACATTATGCGTTTCGGGGCGCAGTTTCGCGCTCCCGGACTGCGTGTCGGAGCTTCTCGGTGTTCCGGCAGATGATGATCGCCGCGAGCAGTTGAGCCGTGCGATCCGGAAGTGCCGGGCTCCGGACGTCCGGTCCCGGGTCCGTCCGCGGCATCCGATCCGCAGCGGGTCTTTCGGCGCATGGCGCGGCTCACCCTTGTTCAGGCCGAGACCGGCGCGCAGCTGGATGTCGACGTCGTGCAGCCCATGGACAATGGAAGGCGCGCGTCGCCGCATTGTCCCTTGCCGGCATTGGCGACGTTGGCAGCAACTGCGTGCAAGGGACTTCGCCCGACCCTGGTCGTGACCGTTGCTGACACGGAATGCGCCTTGCGAACGGTCGGCATGCGCATGCTTCCCTTCCCCAGGGATCCTGGCCAAGGGCAGCCCTTGCTACAAGAGCTGAAGGAGCGGATTCTCGATGCGCGCAGCAATGTCCTCGAGAAGGGCCGCGGCGCAGGGAAGCGCAAGCCGAGATTCCACGAAGGCGAGCGACAGGTCATATCCCGCCGCCCCTCGTGCCACGCACAGAGTCGGGCCACCGCCTGCCGGCACGTAGCCGTCGATCCGAGTGCCGCAAAGGTCGACCAGCGTGAGGACCGGGCATTCCTGTTCACCGGCACCGCCCCTGTCCGGGTTGGCGACGATCTCGAGACTTCCGTCGAGACCCCTTATCGCTACCGACGCCGAAGAGGCGTCAAGCGTGGCCCGCCAGGCGCCTGCCGCGAACGAGGCGAGAAGCCTTGTCCTGTCGGCTGTCCTTGAACGGTCCAGAATCTCGTCGAAAGCCGTCGGGTCGACGACCGCCGACAGCGTGGAGTGCCCGCCGACCGCAATGGCTGCGTCCAGATCCGCCACGTGGATAGGTTCGGCGATGCCCTGCGCGCGGAGCAGGTGCAGGTCGATGCCTCGTTCGGTCGCCAGCCTGCGTGCCTTGGGCGAAGCGAGGACCCGGCCGGCGGCGACCGGTTCAGGCATTGCCCGTTCCGCAGGGGCAAGCGCCTCCTGCCTTTCAGGCTCCGGTTCACGCCGCTGCACGGTCTCGACGACAGGCGCCGCCGCTGGCTCCTGAGCGGACGCGCCGGTGCTGACCTCTTCGACTTCGCCCTCGCTTCCGACGATCATGGCGATGAGGTGGCCTACCGGAACGTCGTCGCCTTCTGCCGCCTTCACGCCGCTCAGGTATCCGCCCGCGGCCGCCTCGACCTCCATGGTGGCCTTGTCGGTCTCAACCTCGAAAATCGGATCCCCCGCCTTGACCGGATCGCCGTTGCCCTTGAGCCAGGCCACGATGACACCCGAATCCTGGACCATGCCAAGCTGCGGCATCCTCACTTCATGGGGCATGCACCGGGACTCCCCTGACGATCGCGCGGGCATTGGCAGCCACGCCCTCGGCCGTCGGCACGGTCAGATCCTCGAGCGCCGGACTGAACGGAACCGGCACGTCCATCGCTCCCATCCTGATCACCGGCGCATCAAGATGATAGAACGCCTTCTCGGAGATGCGCGCGGCGATTTCCGCCGTGACCCCGAAGTTCTGGTGCCCCTCGTCGACCACGATCGCGCGTGAGGTCTTGCGAACCGATCCCAGGATCGTCCTTTCGTCCAAAGGCACAAGGGTCCTCGGATCGACCACTTCCGCGCCAATGCCGTCACCTTCGAGGATCTCGGCGGCCTCTTCGCAGACCTGCCTCATGGACGAGGTGCCGATCAAGGTCACTTCGGACCCTTCGCGCAGGATCGCCGCCTCGCCAAGGGGAATCAGGTACTCCTCCTCGGGCACCGGAGCCTTGTCCTGGTACATCAGCTTGTCCTCGAAGATCACGACCGGATTGTCGTCGCGGACCGCGGCTTTCAGCAGCCCCTTCGCCTCGTAGGCTGACGACGGCATGGCCAGCTTGAGCCCCGGGATGTGCGCCACCAATGCGTGAAGCGACTGCGAATGCTGCGCGGCCGAACGCCGCGTGGCCCCGAGGTTGGTGCGCAACACCAAGGGCACGTTCAACTTGCCCCCGGACATGTAGTGGGCCTTGGCAGCCTGGTTGCAAAGCTGGTCCATGACCAGATAGAGAAAGTCCCCGAACATCAAGTCGACGATCGGGCGCGATCCCGTCATTGCCGCACCGACCGCAACGCCCATGAAGCCGGGCTCGGAGATGGGCGTGTCGATGACGCGTTCGGTGCCGAACTCCTCCACGAGGCCGGACAGCACCTTGAACGGCGTGCCCGCCTCGGCCACGTCCTCGCCGATCAGGAACACCGTCTCGTCGCGCCGCATCTCCTCGGCAATGGCCTCGTTCACGGCCTGCGACAGGGTGATTTCGCGCGTCATGCACGATCTCCGGACATGTAGGGCAAGGCATGCTCGACGCCCTTGAAGACGTGCATGTCGACCTCGATCGCATCCGGATAGGGCGCAGCCAGCGCATATTCCACCGCCGACGCCGCCTCGTCACGGATCTCGCTGTCGATCACGGCCAGTTCATCCTCCGTGGCGACGCCTTCGATGCGAAGCCACTTCCCGAAATTGGCGATCGGGTCGCGATCGGCCTTCCAGCGGGCCTCTTCCTCCTTCGAGCGGTAGTATTCGCGATTGATGTCGCCCACATGGTGCCCGTGGTAGCGATAGGTTTCGAGTTCTATGAAGAAGGGGCCCTCGCCCCCGCGACAGCGTTCGACCAGTTCCGTGGCGCACTTGTTGACGGCCAGCACGTCCTGGCCGTCAACCTGGTGTGCCTCGATCCCGAATGCCTCCGCCCGCGCGGTCAGCGAGCCGGCCACGACCTCGTCCGTGGACGTGTATTCGGAATACCCGTTGTTCTCGCAGGCATAGATGACGGGCAGCTTCCAGAGTGCCGCCATGTTCATGACCTCGTACCACAGGCCCTGTGCCGTTGCGCCGTCGCCGAAGAAGCAGACGGTCACGTAGTTCCTGCCCAACCGCTTGGCCGAAAGAGCCGCCCCGGTGGCAATGCCGGCAGAACCGCCGACGATGGCGTTGGCGCCCAGGTTGCCATGGGCCTGGTCGGCGATGTGCATGGAGCCGCCCTTGCCCCGGCAATAGCCTTCTTCCTTGCCCAGAAGTTCGCAGAACATCAGCTTGAGTTCGGCCCCCTTGGCCAGGCAATGCCCATGGCCGCGATGGGTCGAGGTGATGCGGTCTTCGTCCGTCAACGCCTCGCAGATTCCCACCGCCACTGCCTCCTGACCGGAATACATGTGCGTCAGTCCGGGCATCTGCGCATTGAGGTATAGCTGGTTTGCCTTTGCCTCGAACGCCCGGATCCGCGCCATTTGGCGGTACATCCCGAGGTAGGCTTCGGCATTTGCCTTCTTGTTGCGCGGCATCGCTGGATCTCTCCGTTTCCGGGGCATGTCCCAGGGCGGTCAATAGCGATTGGAGATGGGCAGCTCTTCAGCCGGGAAGAGCGAGATCACCTCGCAGCCCGTGTCCGTGACGACGACCTCCTCCTCGATCCGGGCTGCAGAGAAGCCGTCTGCCGCCGGGCAGTAGGTCTCCAGCGCGAACACCATGCCGGTCCGGATTTCCATGGGATTCTCCAGGCTGACCGCGCGGGAAATGATCGGGCGCTCGTGCAGCGCGAGACCCAGCCCGTGCCCGAACTGCAGGCCGAACGCCGAAAGCTCGTCAGGAAAGCCGTAGTCCTGCGCTGCCGGCCAGAGCTTCGCCACGTTGTCAGTGGTCACGCCCGGCTTGATCGCGTCGATCGCGAGATCCAGCCATTCGCGGGCCTTCGTGTAGGCGTCATGCTGCACCGGCGTCGCCCTGCCGATGTTGAATGTCCTGTAGTAGCAGGTCCGGTACCCCTGGTAGGATTGCAGGATGTCGAAGAACGCCTGGTCGCCGGGGCGGAAATACCGGTCGGTGAAGTTGTGCGGGTGCGGGTTGCAGCGTTCGCCGCTGATCGCGTTGATCGCCTCGACATCGTCCGAGCCCATCTCGTAGAGCATCTTGTTGGACAGCGCCACGATGTCGTTCTCGCGAACGCCCGGCTTCAGTTCCTCGTAGATCATGTGGTAGACGCCATCGACCATGCTGGCGGCCTGCGTCAGGAGCTGGATCTCGTCCCAGTTCTTGATTTCGCGCGCGCCCAGCATGACTTGCTGTCCATCAACGATCTTGAGCCCGGCTTCCTGCAGCGCGTGGAACATCGCCGTTTCGGCATAGTCGACGCCGACGGGCATGTCGGCCATGCCGGCTTCGCGGACAAGGCCGGCGATCTCCTCCGCATAGTGCTTCATCAGCCCGAAGGACGGCGGGATCGTCCCGCGCATGCCGACGACGCCAGCGCGGCAATGGTCCGGCTCGAGCCAGTCGGAGTATTTCCTGTGGTGCACTGCCGCAGAGCCGAAATCCCAGACGTAGGGCGATCCGTCACCCGTCAGAAGCGCGAAGCGGCACATCTTGTCCCGTTCCCATTCGCCGATCTTGGTGCCTGAGACGTAGCGGATGTTGTTGACGTCGAAGAGCAGGAGCGTCCCGCAGTCGGATGCCTTCAGCGCCTCGCGGGTTCGGCTGAGGCGATAGCGGCGCAGGCGGTCGTGGTCGACGCGGCGCTCGAAGTCGACCGAAGTGTGGCCCCAGGCCGGCAGGCGGCCCTCCCAGTTCCAGTTCGGCTGAAGGTCCTGCGGAGACAGGACATTGGGGGTCAGAGCTGTGTTGTGTACGTTCATGTCGGCATCCTCTCAAGTGGCGGCTCATGCCCGGCCGCCCGCGTTTCGGTTCATTGCTGGCGCCAGCCTATCTCAAAGCCAGCCTCGCTCAGCACGATTCTCATCCACTTCGGACATTCGTCGACCAGGCTCAGACATGCAGTTGCCTCGCCATCCAGTCCGCTGACGCTGGGCGATACCTGTAGGGACGATTGTTGACCACGTGCGCGCCGTCCTCGACCATGTTCAACTCCGCAGGACCGGAGACCGCTTTGGCGAGTCTCCTTGCGTGCTCGGGCGGGATCACCCGATCCAGAGCGCCGCCGACGATGTAGGTCGGACACTCGATGCGATGCGCGACCTCGGCGAGATTCATCCGCCGCGCAACGTCTGCCGCCGCGTGTTCATCTGGTGAATGGCTGCGGGCAACGAAGGCCGCGCGAGTAAGGTCTGGCGCATGCAGGAAAGCCTCGGAAAAATCGAAAGGGCCGGTGAGCGAAATGCAGGCCCGCACGCGCCTTTCGAAGGCTGCGGCGCGCGGAGCATAGTAGCCGCCAAGGCTGACTCCCCAAAGCCCGACGCGCCCGGTGTCGACATCGCCCCTTTCTTCGAGCCAGTCGATGACCGAAGCGACCGGCGCTTCATAGTCGGGCCTGATCGGAAGCCCGTAATCCGCCTCCCCCTGTCCTGGACCGTCGAATGCCAGCGTGGCCATGCCCCTGTCGAGGAACACGTCCTCGTTCGTGCGCATCTCCTCCTTCGTGCTGTCGAGCCCCATGCACATGACGACAACCGCAGGCCTTTCCACGCCGCGCGGCTTGCGCAAGACGCCAGCCAGGCGCGTTTCGTCGTACGGGATCGTCACCCGCTCGCCGGGAGGGTCCATGTACGGCAAGGCCCGGCCATGGGCCGCAATCGCCAGGTCGTGCGCGTCCCGCATCTGGTCGGGATCGTGAACGAAGAGGAACTTGCCGAAGTGATAGCATATGGCGGCGGTGGCGTAATGCTCACCCGCGCTGCGCCGCCGCCCTTCGGCTTCGGCCTTGGCTGCGAGGTCGTCATGGACTTTCCCGCACGCGACCCAGGCAGCACACCACTCGTCCCAACGAGAGATCGACCCTGTCACGTCCTCGAAGTCAGCAAGCGGCACTCCGTTCGTCACCATCCGGTGCGACCAGTGCGCCGCTGCCGTGCCGATGCGCGGATCCCGTTCGTCACGACCGGCGCTCGCCATGCCTCACCCCCTGCCTACCAGCACGGCCCCGGCCAGCACCAGGAACACGCCTGCGAGTCGCGACCAGGAAACCTCGCGCACGGCCATGCCGAAGGCGCCGTAATGGTCAACAACAGTGGAGCCGACCAGCTGCCCGGCAACGATGCACACGAAGAACGCCAGGGCGCCTGTCGCCGGGGCGAGGACCACGCCCGATCCGACGAAGATCGCTCCGGCCACGCCACCCAGATAGGCCCACCACGGGATGGCGGCGAGCGTTGCCGGGGCGGCGCGCCCGACGCCGGACAACGCGACCACGAGAAGGCTGCAGAATAACGCCACCAATATCGAGATTGATGTCGCGACAAAGGCGCTGCCGACATGTCGTGCAATGATCGCGTTCATGGGGGGCTGGACCGTGATCATCGCACCGACCGCAATGGCGGCAAGCATGAAGCCAAGCACCTGCATCCTACGCGCTCCGCCTGGCCTTCGAGCGCGCAAGTTCGGCCAGGTGTGGATACTTTTCGGTGAGGAGCGAGCCGTGATAGTATGTCTTGCCGAAGGGATCCGTTGACCTGATGCGGTCCAGCCAGGCCGAAACGGCCGGAAAGTCATCCCAGACCGACCCGAGATTGATGTCATCCATCCGGACGATGACCGGCATTATGGCGATGTCCACGAGACTGAACCTGTCGCCCATGGCCCAGGCACCGCCGCTTTCGTCGAGCCAGCGGGCCAGCCGTTCCACGCCGCGACGAAGCCGCTCCAACGCTTCGTCCATGTCTTTCTGAGGGAAACCGGTCCGGCCCATGCGCATGAGGAACTCGCGGCGCAGCGGCTTGCTGTCGCAAAGCGCCTGGAACTCCTCCTCCGACATCGACTGGAAATGCGGCAGGAAGGCGAGGTTGTACGACGGAATGCGCACCGCAGGAGTCGGGACCTCGTCGACGAAACGCATCATGGCGCGCAGCCGGGCGACGCCCATGGGGTCCCCCGGGCGCATCGGCACGACGTCGGGAAAGACGTCCTCAAGGTATTCCAGGATCACCGCGCTGTCGATCACCGGCGCGCCGCCATGCACCAGCGCGGGCACCACGCCGTTTGGGTTGAGGGCAAGGTACTCGGGTTTCAGCTGGTCGCCCGCAAAAAGATCGAGCCTTTGTTCCTCGAACGCAGTCCCCTTTGCATGAAGCGCGTAGCGGACGCGCTGACTGCAGGTCGACTGGGGAGCGTTGTACAGGACGAACTCGGCCATTTCAGTCCCAGTTCAATATTCGTGGCAGCTTCCGGTGCCTCGCGAGCGTGCCTACGATGCCGAGCGGGAAGAACATCAGGCAGAGCATCATGATGAGCCCCGTCGCCAGGATGTTGATCTCGGAAGCGCCAAGAGTCGCCACGAAGAACTCGTTGAAGGCCACTATCAGGACAGCACCGATCACCGGACCGGCAATGGTCCCCTTCCCGCCCAGGATGCACATCAGCACCATGTTCACGCTGACGAGGATGATCAGGAAGATGTTCGGTCGAATGTAGGTGAGGTACTCGCCCCAGACAGCGCCCGCCATGCCCACGAAAAAGGCCGAGATCGCGAAGGCCATGACCTTGTAGAACCGCGTGTCGATGCCAGCGCTCTCGCTCTTGATCTCGTCCTTCGAGATCGCCCTTAGCCCCAGCCCGAACTTCGAGTGCTTGATCCGGTAGGATGCCCAGACCGCGAAGGCCGCCATCACGATGAAGGCGTAGTAGTAAGGCAGCTTTGCCCATTCGACGGGCAGGCTGTTCGCCTTAAGCGCCACGCCGGCCGCGCCGCCCACGAACTCCCAGTTTTCAAAGAATATCCGGAAGATCATGACCAGCGCCAGCGAGGAGATGATGAAGGACGGCCCGCGCACGCGGAGCGTGATCAAGCCGATGAGATAGCCCAGCGCACCGGCGACAAGCCCCGCGACCGGCGCAAGAATGATCGTCGATATGTCGAGCCGGGCGAACGCCATGCCCGCAAAGTACCCGCCGACTGCAAAAAACACGTTGTGGCCCAGCGAGATGTAGCCGGTGAAACCGCCAAGAACGTTCCAGCCCGAGGCCATCACAACGTAGGAAGCCGTGAACAGCACAAGATGGATCAGGTAGTTGTAGTTCCCGACGAACTGCAGCGCAGGCAGCGCCAGCAGGACCGCCATGATGGCCATCGGGAACCACACGGCACGGGTCTTGTCCGCAGCCTGTGCCAGCGTCTCATTGTATGCGCGCCGCTGTTCGAGGATGTCGTCGGTGTCGATGTTCGGCATCAGGCAAGCTCCGGCTTTTCGCCAAAGAGGCCTTGCGGCCGCACCAGAAGCACAACGAAGAGTGCGACGAAGAAGGTCAACGTCGACCATGTCGCACCAAAGAAGAATCCGACATAGGCAGCGACTATCGAAAGGATGAAAGCCGCCAGCACGGTCCCGAGAATCGAGCCCATGCCGCCCAGGACAACAAGGGACATCAGGATCGCGATCCACTCCCAATGCTTCGCCGGGAAAAAGGAAAAGACGAAGCTGACGAGCGCTCCGGCCGCGCCGGCAAGCCCGATGCCGATGGCAAAGCTCACGAGTCCGACAAGGTTGACGTTGACGCCGAGGAGCTCGGCCGCATCGCGGTTCTGTGTCGTCGCGCGGATCGCGTTTCCGAAAGCCGAGAACTTCAGGAAGAGCGCCAGCGCAGAGATGATGGTGAGGGACACGATCCCGGAATAGAGCTGGCCCTTCGGAATGAAGATGCTTCCGATGAAGAAGGCGTCCGTAGCGTAGTCAGGCGAGGTGACGCGTTGGGTGTTGGTGAAGGCCGTGCCGAGCGCACCTTCGACGACCATCGCCAGGGCGAATGTCAGTAGCACCGTCATCTCAGAGTACTTTGCCGACCGTGCCTCGCGCTCGAACACGAGCTTGTACAGAAGCACTCCCGTCGCCGCCAGAATGACAAGGGCGACAGGCAAGGTCACCATGGGATCCACTCCGCCAAGCCGGAAAGCCCAGTACGCGATGTAAGCCCCCGCCATGACAAGCGACGGGTGCGCGAGGTTCACGATCCGCATGACCCCGAAGACCAGCGAAAGCCCCGACCCCATCAATGCGTAGACTCCGCCAAGGGCGAGACCCAGCACCAGAATCTGAATCATGTCCGCCACGATCAAGCCGCCTTCCTGCCGCCGAGATAGAGTTCCTGGATTCTCGGATCGTTGAGGATCTCCTGTCCGGGTCCTTCAAAGAGCGTTCGCCCCAGATCGAGCACGACGCCCCAGTCCGCGTGCTTGAGCCCCATCAGCGCGTTCTGCTCCACGAGCAGGATCGTGATCCCGTCTTCCGTCATGACTTGCATGATGTCGAAGATCTCGGCCACGATCTTCGGAGCGAGACCTAGCGACGGCTCGTCCAGCATCACGATCTCGGGCCTGAGAATCATGGTCCGTGCCATGGACAACGTCTGCTGCTGGCCACCCGAGAGCGTGCCCGCGTGCTGGTCGCGACGTTCCTTCAGGATGGGGAACCGTTCCTCGATCTTGTCGATCCGGCGCTCGAGCTCGACCTTGTCGCGCATCGAATAACCGCCCATGCGAAGGTTTTCGCGCACCGTCATCTTCGGGAACAACGCACGCTCCTGCGGCACGAAGCAGATGCCCTTGCGCAGGACCTGGTCCGGGCGAAGGCCCTTCACGCTTTCACCCTTGAACCTGACGTCTCCCTCCCGGATCCTGAGCATTCCCACGATCGCTTTCAGAAGCGTGGACTTTCCCGCGCCGTTCGGCCCGATGATGCAGTGCACCTTGCCCGGCTCCACATTTACCGACGCGCCGTTCAGGATCGCCGGCCCGTCGCCGTATCCTGCAACAACATTCGAGACTTGGAGAAGGGCACTCATGCGGCCGCCTCCTGCGCGCCGCCCAGATAGGCTTCAAGCACCGCCGGATCGTTGCGGACCTCGTCGGGCGTGCCGCTGGCGATCACGCAGCCTTGCGCCATGACCACGACGCGGTCGGAAAGACGCATGATGAGATCCATGTTGTGCTCGACGATCAGGACCGTCAGCCCGTTCCTGTTCAGCTCGCGGATGTGGCCAATGATCTCCTCCAGCAAGGTCGGGTTCACGCCGCCCGCAGGTTCGTCGAGCAGGATGATCTTCGGGTCGCTCATCAGGAGCGCTGCAAGATCCATGAGCTTCTTCTGTCCGTAGCTCAGGTTCGCGCCGTCCTCATGCGCCAACCGGGTGATGCCGAGAAAGTCCAGGATCCCCATGGCCTTGTCGATCTCCTCCGCGCTCATCGCCGGCTTGAAGAAGTCGCGCCAACCGTTGATCCTCGACTGGCAGATGACGTTCTCAAGCACGGTCATGTCGGCAAGGTTGCGCGAGATCTGGAAGGTCCGGCTGAGCCCTCTCGCCGTGATCTTGTGCGGTCGCAGTTCGTCAATTCGTTCGCCGTCAAGCCAGACCTCGCCGCTCGTTGGGGTCATCGTCCTGCTGATGCAGTTGAACGCGGTTGTCTTGCCCGCGCCATTTGGACCGATCAGGGCGGTGATGCTGCCCGCCTCCACGCTGAAGGAGCATTCATCGACGGCCTTGATGCCGCCGAAGTGCTTGCAGAGGTTACGGATGTCCAGCATGTGGCGCCCTGCGGCCAGCGAACGGCCGGGCGCGCCGGGCGCCCGGCCGCACGTTGTCACCAGCCCTTCTTGGGATGGTTGAGCGGCGAGGTCTCGAACTCGTTCGTCGGGTACACGAACTGGAGCTCTCCGCCGTTCCATTGCGCGACCATGAACGGCTTGTCGACCGGCAGGCCGACGGAATCCCAGTGGAACGCGCCCAGGACGGTGCGGACGGGATCACTGGAGGTGCGTGCTGCCAGCCATGCGCCCATCTTTTCGTTGTCGGCTTCGCCCGCGCCACGGATTGCCTGCTCGATGCCCTGGCACACCGCGAACGGAATCGCCGCATCCTCATCCGGAGGGAAGCCGTTGCGCTCCGTGAACTCGGCCACGAAATCGGAATTGCCGAACGGCTCGCCCGCGAGTTCCCCCACGTACGGCGCGTCAGGGTGCCATGACGTGTGCATGAGGACCGCTTCCGAGGCTTCCTGGGTGCCCTCGTAGAACTCGATCTGCGTGCCTTGGCTGTAGTAGACCATCTTCGGCTCGGCGCGGACGGTCTTCAACGCACGGGTCAGCTGCACGGCCTCTTCCGCGCTTGCGCTCAGCGCGATGATCAGTTCTGCGCCCGACCGCTTGATGGAGTTGGCAAGGTTAAGCCAGTCATTGAAGCCTTCCTCCGGCCACTTTTCGGTGTAGACAACCTCGATTCCTGCATCGGCCAGGTATCCCGGCGCCAAGTCGGCAACTTCGCCGCCGGTTGCCGGATCCATCACCTTCAGGCCCAGGAATCCGGTCTCGACGGCGTTCGCGAAGAAGTCGTCCGCCGACACGACGGCGGCGGTCTTGGGTCGATCCGCCTCGTCGACCAGGTCGTTGATGAGGCCTTGCAGGGAAGAACCGACGTACTCGGCCGCGTTTGGCTGGAAATAGAATATGTTCTTGTGCCCTTGGGTGTAGATTCGCAAGGCGCCGCCAGCCGGCACCGGATGCACCAAGCCGTTCTTGGCAAGAATGTTCGCCACCGGGAATGTCAGGCGCGACGAGAACGTGCCGAAGACCGCGTCAACGCCGTCGACGTTGATGAACCGCTCGTACTGCGCGATGGCGGTGGCCGGATCCGACCGGTTGTCCGACATGATCAGTTCGAGCTGCTCTCCGTTGATGCCACCCCGTTCGTTGATCATGTCAACGCAGAGCTGATAGCCCTGTTCGTGCTTTGCGCCGGCGATCGAGAACGCGCCGGTCAATGGCAGCGACGTGCCAATCTTGATTTCGGCCACGGCAGTCGACGCGACCAGAGCCGCAGCGGCCGAGCCAGCGAGCAATTTTCCTAGTTTCATTGGGTCTTCCTCCCTTTCAGGTTTGTCGTTGCAGGCATCACGCGTGTCGGACGCCCACTCGGGTTCGCCCGTCACTCAGCGGCCTGGGGCAGTTCCAGTCCGGTGGGATAAGGGCTGTCTTCGCTTTCGAGCGTGACGCCCGCAGCCAGCGCGACGGTCTCGAGAAGCGCAGAGAAATCCTCTTCCAGGTAAGCCGCCGGGTCGGCCTTGAGCGCCGCCGCGCCGAAATGGGCCTGCAGCGCTTCGCGGGTCGCCGCGGTCACCGGCATCGGGACGTCGAGCTCTCGCCCGGACGCCAGGCCCAGGTCGAGATCCTTGCGCAGGAGCGCAGGCGTGAAAGTCGTCGTCCAGTCCAGGTTGACAAGAGCGTTGGTCTTGTAGCGCGTGAATATCGACCCCATGACAGAGTTGTTCATGAAGTCGAGGAACGCCCGGCGCGGCACGCCGGCCTTCTGTGCAAGGATGGTGATTTCGGCCAGGTTCTGGGTAACCACGCCCAGCATCACGTTATGCGCGATCTTGCAGAACCGCGCCAGTTCGCCCTCGCCGACATAGGAAACGCCATTAGGCGCAATGGTGGCGATGATGTCCTCGACCCTTTCGAATGCCGCCCTCGGTCCTGACGCAACCGCGCTCAACTTGCCCGCCTTCACGCATTTTCCATTGCCACTGACGGGCGCACAGACCAGTTCCGCACCGCTTTCGGAAAGGCGCGAACGTATCTCTGCCGACTGGTCGACACCGATCGACGAGCAATCGAGGAAAATCCCCGGGACCCCGTCGCCGGAGAGCACGCCGTTTTCGCCAAAGCAAAGCGCCTCGACATCCTTTCCCGTCGAGACCATGGTTGCGAGCACCTCGACGCCAGCCAGGTCCGCCGGGCTGTCGACAAGCGCGGCGCCCTTTTCCGCCAGGGGTTCCGCCTTCGAGCGCGTTCGGTTCCAGACCTTGACGTCATAGCCGGCTTTCACCAGCCGCTCCGCCATGGGGAAGCCCATGCGTCCCATGCCGATCCAACCAATGGAGGGTCTTGTCATCCTGATCTCCCGTTAGGCAACCATTCCGCCGGCATCGTCGGCGTCCCGGATCCAGACCATTTCGATCCGGACCCCTGCATCCTTGATCAAGTTGAAATCCGGGCATCGCGCTTCGGTTTCCTCAACCACTTCCTTGAGTCGCGCTTCACCTTCCCAGGTGCGCACGCGCGCCTCGACCTTCACCGTCTGAAATTGAGGCACGACCCCGCGCATTCCGGAGCGCCCGCGGATGTCGATGGTGAAGGCTGAGTCGAGTTCGACGCCTCCGTGTTCAAGGCCCGTCTCGCGGGCCGTGCGGCCGAACGTGACCGCCTCGCGCCCGCACAGCGACGCAAGAACGCCAGCAAGCGGTGCAGGACCCTTGCCGGACCCGCCATGCGCGGCGGGCTCGCCAAAGGTGAACTCGCCCGAGCCTCCGAAGCGCGCGACAGTGGCGAGCGTCCCGTCGTTGGACGCCGTCAAGGCCTTGCGACGGATGACCGGCTTCGAGAATTCTCCGTTGTCGACGGCGCTTGCCATTCTACAGGTCCCTGTCAATTCGTGTTGCGCTTGGCGAGGCCAAGGATCTTCGCAAACGTTTGCATGAACATAGCGCCGCCATGGCCATCAGTCAAGAAATTTTGCGCAACCGTTTGCACGTGTCCCGGAATCCTGTATACTCCTCCGCAACGCAAAGGGCGGAGACATGAAGAAAAGCGTTACAATCAAGGATGTTGCAAGAGAGACCGGCGTTCATGTCGCAACGGTCTCGCGGGCGCTGTCACCAAACGCACGCGCGCTCCTGTCCGCGGAGGTCGTGGCGAAAATCCGCAAGACAGCCGATGCCATGGGATATCGGCCGAATCGCGTCGCTGCCGGGCTCAGGACCCGTCGCACCATGACCGTGGGAGTCATGATCCCGGACATCACCAACACCCTGTTTCCGCCGATCGTGCGCGGAATGGAAGGCGCGCTGGAACCCGCCGGATACGCCTCGATCCTGGTCAACACGGACAATGACCCGGATCGCGAGGCGCGCCTGTTCGACGTGCTGATGCAGCGAGGCGTGGACGGCATCATCGATGCCGCAGTGACCCATATGAATCCGCACTTGGAGCGGCTAGCCATGGAGGTCCCCATTGTCACGGCGAACCGGATGGTGGAGGGCTCCGGTATCCCGTCGGTAATCAACGACGATGCGGGCGGAATCCGGATGATGCTGCAAAGACTCTTCGACGCCGGCCATCGAAACGTCTGCCACATCGCGGGCCCCGCGGACCTGTCGACCGGCATTCAGCGACGAGAGGCGTTTGAGACCGCGGCAAAGGGCCTCGACCTCAAGCCGCCGGACACCACCATGATCGTTGCCGAGCGCTACAACGAGGATGAAGGCAGTCGCTGCGCCTTGGCCGCATTGGAGGATTCCCCGCACGTGACCGCCCTCCTCTGCGCCAATGACCGCCTGGCGATCGGCGCCATCGACGCAATCGCGTCGCTGGGGCTGAAATGCCCAGAGGACATCTCGGTGACCGGGTTCAATGACATCCCTTTTCTCGACCTGATTCCGCCGGGGCTCACCACCGTGCAGATCCTGCAATTCGATGTCGGGCGCATCGCGGCGGAAATCCTCCTGAAGCGCATGACCGAGCCCGACGCGCGCGTGCCCGAGACAACGATCATGCCGGTGTCGATCATTGATCGGAACAGCATTGCGCCCCCGAAACCCGGTCGCGGCCGCAAGATGCGTGCCTCCGGCCGGTCGCGCAAGATGAAGCAAGGTTGACTCAATGGAACAGTCGAACTCTCAGTGCATCATCGCGGTCGAAGAGCACTTCATGCACGCTGCGCTCACGGAGCATTTCGCCACCGCTGCACGCGGACAGCCCGCACCTCTCATGGCCCGGCTCCACGACTTCACCGGCATCCGGATCGACGAGATGGACGCGGCGGGAATCGACATGCAGGTCCTGTCGCACCAGTCCCCGGGCAGCCAGCGACTTGCAGACGATGTCGCGGAGGCGGCCTGCCGATCGGTGAACGATGCGCTTGCGGCCGTCATTGCCGAAACGCCCGACCGTTTCCAGGGCTTCGCGATGATTCCCACGATGCTGCCACATGCCGCGGCGGACGAGCTTCAGAGGGCGGTCGAGGAACTTGGGCTCAAGGGCGCGATGATCCATGGCATGAGTCGCGGCGAGATGATCGACGGCAAGGCTTACTGGCCGATCTTCGCCCGCGCCGAGAAGCTGGGCGTTCCCATCTATCTCCACCCTGCCCTGCCCGACAAGGAGGTCACGGCCCGCTACTATGCGCCTTACGACGAATCCCACCCGATGTTCACGCGTGCCGCATGGGGCTTCGGAGTGGAGGCCGGCACCCAGGCCATCCGGCTGATTCTCTCGGGCGTTCTTGACCGGCATCCGGATCTCAAGATCATACTCGGTCACCTGGGCGAGGCCCTGCCCTTCTGGCTGCCGCGGATTGACGAGAGCCTCCGCCGACCCGGCGGGCCGCCGGTCGACTTCCGCGCCGCCTTCCGCCGGAATTTCTGGATCACGACCAGCGGGTTCTTCGCGGACGACGCGCTTCTCCTCTGTCTCAAGATGCTCGATCCCGAAAGGGTCCTTTTCGCGGTCGACTGGCCCTACGCGGATAACAGGGACGGGGTCGGCTGGATGCATGAAGCGCCCGTGGACGCGGCGACCAGGGACGCGATTTTCTCGGGCAACGCGAAGCGGCTTCTGGGGCTTTGATCCGGGCGCGATACCCAGGCGCTCCCGTTCGCAGGCTCACGGCCGTTCGCGCCTGCGTCGGGAAACTCGATGGCAAGGCATCCCGTCGATGACCGCCTCGCTCTTCGCGTCGGCGACCGCCCCGACGAATCCCGAGCGCGGCCAAATGGCTGTCACCGGCCGGCATGGTGCCGTGGCCTGAGCATCATCCCGCGGCCCCGTTCGTCACGTTGCGTGCAGGCTCTCCTTGCAGAAGCACGCGAGAGACATTGTCCCATGCCTCTGCAAAGAGGCTTGCCCACGCCTGCCTCGTGACGCCTGCAATGTGCGGGGTCAGGATCAGCCGACGCGCGGCGGCCGCATTCACGTGCAAGAGCGGGTTTTCGGGGGCGGGCGGCTCGCGCGAATAGACGTCAACCGCCGCCCCGCCGATCCAGCCGGCCTCCAGCGCTTCCGCCAACGCCGCCTCGTCCACGATCCCGCCTCGCGCCGCGTTCACGAGAATCGCATCCGGCTTCATCAAGCCAATCTCCGCGGCGCCAATCATCCCGCGGGTCCCGTCTTGCAGCGGCACATGCAGCGTAACGATGTCCGCTGTGCCGAGCAGTTCGCCGAGCTCGACACCGTCCTCACGGTCGATCGCAGGATCGCAGAGAATCACGTTTGCGCCCAGCGCCGCACACTGCCTCGCCGTCGCCTGGCCAATGATCCCGTACCCCACCACTCCAACCGTGAGTCCGGCAAGCTGGCTGAGGCCGCACCGGATCATCCGGTCTCGGATGTTCTTGTAGTCTCCCGCACGGATTGCTGCCGTGCTCCCGTGCAGGAATCGCAAGAGCGCCACAGCCGTGGCCACGACATATTCGGCCACGGCCAGTGCCGAACTTCCGGGAACGCCTGCGACCGCGATTCCAAGCCTTGCCAGTCCCGCGCCGTCCACGCGGTCGACGCCGGCCCCGGTAACCTGAACGAGGCGGATCGCCGATCCCGCGAACAATTCGGTTGCAAGCGCCGGCCCGACCGCTGACATCACCAGGGCTTCGGCAGATCGCATCGCCTCGGCAAGCTCCCGGCTTTCCGGCGCCATGGCACGGATGCTGAGCGCCTTGGGCAGGGCAACTCCGGCATTGGCAAAGTCCTCGAGCGGACGCAGGCAGATTACCTCAGGCACCGTCCCAGCTTTCGAACTCTCGCGTCCCGGGACGAATGTCGGCAACCGGGAAGACGCAAAGGAGCGCAAGCGTCACGTTGCCGATGTTCACCGTCTGGTGTCGCTCACCCGCTGGAACAAGTGCGGTGTCTCCGGGTGAAAGCGGATGATCGCCGCCATCGGTCCTGAGCGCTCCCTCGCCGTCAAGAACATGAATGACCTCCTCGAACCCGTCGTGCACGTGCGGACCCCTGGCGGTCGTTCCCGGGGCGATCTCGACGAGCCGAACCGTCGAGGAAGATGCACCCGTGTCTGCCGAAGCCAGCTCGGTTGCAATGCGGCCCGGCAGGTCCAGCACCAGCGCTTCGCTCCGCCGCACGATCATAGCCATCAATCCGGTGCGCCCTTGAGCTGCGCGAGCAGTTCGGCGGCCTCCTTCGCGACGTGGCTGGCGATGGCATCCATCATCTCGCGCCCTCTCTCCTCGGTTGCCCGAGACGGATCGCCGTACCAGCCCGAGGGCGCGATCTGGCGAATGTCGGTCAGCACCGGCTGGAACGTGCGGGTGCGACGAAGCCTGTCCATGCGGTGGCCTTGCACCAGCTCCGAGCCTCCGGTGGCACGGTCAAGATGGACAAGGTCCGGGCGGGCGGCGAGAACGGCAAGCGTCTCGATCTCGCCGGCGTGGGTCAGGCCGTTGCAGGCGTCTCCGTAGAGCTCCTCTGCCACGTAGCAGGCCTGCACGGTGGCAACGCGCATGCCAACTCGGCGATGGAGCTCCTCCGCGGCGATGGCCAGAGAGGGAATGTTGCCTTCGTGCCAGTTGAGGATCAACAGTTCCCTTGCGCCGTGGCCCGCGGCACTTTCGCAGATCTCGACGACGACCCGCTGGTATGTCGCAGGCGTGAAGGTCACCGTTGCCTCGTAGGGCATGTGCATCGGGGTGACGCCAACGGACGGCGCTGGCAAGACAAGCCCGTTCATGAGTTCCGCAACCAGCTCGCAGATCCGGGTTGCGGCCATGATGTCGGTGCCTGCGGGCAGATGCGCGGCGTGCTGCTCAACCGAACCGCATGGGAAGAGAACGAGAGGGTTCCTCGTCAATTGCGTCTTGATCTCCGGCTGGGTCAGGTCGGCGAAAATGCGGGTCGGAGGGTTCATGTCCGGTTCGCCTCGGCAGCAGCCATGACTTCGGAAAGCTTCACTGCAGCGCCGTTCCGTTCGACGGAGGCGAGCGCCGCATAGACGCAGGCAACCGCCTCGTTGCCGTTGGCTGCCGACAGGACTGAGGTCCGACCCGTGCGACAGCTGTCGGCGAACATGTCGAGCTCTGCCACGAACATGTTGGTTTTGGGCTCTTCCAGAATCTCGCGCTTGCCGAATCCGTCCTTGCCGCGCTGGACATAAAGGGTGGACGACTCGCGGATCGCTTGAGGCGTGTCCCAGGTGCCGAAGTCGATCTCGTAGTGCATGAGGCCCTTTGAGCCGAAGACGCGCACGGAAAAGACGCCCGGCGAGGTCCAGCAGGCGCCGACATAGGCGACCGCGCCGTCCGAAAGGCGCAAGAGCGTCATGGACTGGTCATCGACCTCTGCGCCGACGGGACTGAGCCTGGAGGCAACGGAGGACGCCTCGACGATCCCTGCACCGAGGTAGTTCACGACGTCGAACATGTGAATGGCGAGCTGGGAAAGCGGCCCGCCGGGCGCCCGGTCGCGGTACCAGCGCCAGGTGTCAGGCGTGAGTTCCAGCGCCCGTTCATTCGAGAAGTTGGCCTCGATGAAACCGACCCTGCCGAGTTCGCCGGCATCGATGCGCCGCTTGATCTCCTGCACCCCGCCCAGAAGGCGGGCGGAATGGCCCACCGTGACCGTGATGCCGTAACGGTCCTGCAGCGCGTCGATGGCAAGGCCGTCCTCGAGGCTATGGGCAATCGGCTTTTCCGTATAGACGTGCTTGCCGGCCCTCGCGACCTGCAAGGCGACAGGGTAGTGCTGTTCGTTCGGAACGGTCAGGACCGCGCCTTCGATGTCGTCGCGGACAAGAATGTCGTCCAGCGTTTCGACGGTGGGAATGCCCGTGTCGGCCTCGAACTTCACGCGGTTCTCTTCGGAACGGCTGTAGCCCGCGACGATCTCAATCTTGTCCGAAAGTTCCGAGGCGCGAGCGAGCACTCTTGCCCATCGTCCAAGCCCGACGATTCCAACCTTGACCATTGCTCACCCCATTCGCCGCTTCAGCCAGCCAATGACGTGGTCGATGGCATCTGCCTGCACGTCGTCGAGTTCGTATTCTCCACCATCGCCCCGGACCGGAAAGACATAGCCGTGGAAACCGTGGTCGTAGGAGACCCATTCGACATCCTTCCCGGCCTCCGACATGAGCTCGTAGGTGGTCCGGAAGACGCCCTGCAGATGGTCGTCGTCACGGCCCATGACGAGAAAGGGCGTCGTGATCGTCGAAATCCGCGCTGAAGCCGTTTCCATGTCGATCCGGCTGCGGACCTTGTCGACGTCGGCCATCTGCATTTCCTCGATGTTTCGCAAACCGGTGTCTTCGTTGACAAACGCCGTGTCATCGGGACGAAGCGCAAGAAACTCGTGTGCAGCCGGTTCGCTGGCGACGGCCGCCGCAAGCCCGTGGTATTCGGACGCGATCTTCAGCGCCATCTCCCCGCCATGGCTCATGCCGATCACGCCGACCCTGTTCTCGTCGACCCAGGGGAGTCCCTTGAGATAGTCCGCGATCGCGATTTCATCCTCGTATTCCAGCGGCGCACGGTTGAACATCTCCCGTCCCTGCCGCTGGTCGCGGACCATCTTGCCGCCGTTGTTGTAGCCAAGCTCGATTTCGGTCCTGTAGCGCAACCAGGCACAAGCCATGCCCGCGTCCGTGAGCCTGTCCATGGTATAGGCACGGTTCCGAACGGCATCGCGGATCCAACGCATGCCTTCTCCCCCGTTGCCGGCCGCCATCAGCACCATCGGGAAGGGGCCGTCGCCTTCGGGCTTTCGCACGCCGATCGGGGCATAGAGCCCGTCCCAGACCTCGACATACATCAGAAGCACGGACTCGCCGTGCACCTCTTCGATCAGGTGGATGTGTTCAGGATCCGTCGTCACATGTTCTTCCAAGATGCAACCTCCTCGGGCGCTAGCACGCATGCCGCCATGCGGCCGTCGTCACGCGCGGTCAGCTCGATCTCGCCAGCATCCTCGAATTCGATCTCGACCTTGTCGCCGTCAAGGTTGAGGCGACGCATCGCCGCGCGCATGGCCTCGGGCACTTGCTCGGAGCGGAGGGCCATCGTGAGCAGTCCTGCCGCCTCTTCACTGTCAAAGGCAAGCCTCGCGGCAAAGTCCGTCTCTCGTTCAACGCCAACCAGATGCTCGAACACTCCCGGTGCGTCATCGAGCCAGCGGACGACGTCATCAACCTCCCATCCGCAGGCAGGAGTCGCCAATTCGCACCGTGTATGGAAACGGCAACCCTGAGGTGGTCGTGCCGGATCAGGGACATTGCCCTCCAGTCCCCGGACTTCGACATTGGCATCCGCTTCCAGGTCGGGCTTCGCCGCCATCAGCTCCCTGGTGTATGGGTGATGGGGGGAATCGAAGATTGCCTGTGTCTCGCCCGCCTCGGCAACCTTTCCGAGATACATGACGACGAGCCGGTCCGCCATGTGACGAACGACCGACAGGTCATGCGTGACAAAGAGATAGGCAAGGTTCCTTTCCTTCTGCAGGTCGTTCAGGAGATTCAGGATCTGTGCCTGCACGGAGACGTCGAGGGCGCTTGTCGGCTCGTCCAGCACGATGACTTCAGGATTCAGCGCCAGTGCCCGTGCGATCGAGATGCGCTGGCGCTGCCCGCCCGAGAACTGGTGCGGGTAGCGATAGAGATGCTGCCGGCCAAGTCCGACCTGCTCGAGCAGTTCCACCACGCGTTCGACCAGATTGGCGCTGGTGGCTTCGTTGTAGACCTTGAGCGGGCGCCCGACCAGGTCGATCACGAGATGGCGAGGGTTGAGCGAGGCGAAGCTGTCCTGAAAGACCATTTGGCAGTTGCGACGGAAGGTCCGGGCAGCCTTGCCCTCGAGCCGGTCGATGCGGCTCATCGTGCCGTCCATGTTGTAGTGGACCCCGCCCTCGGTCGGATCGGCAAGGGCGGCTATCACGCGGCCAAGTGTGGTCTTGCCGCAGCCGGATTCGCCGACCAAGCCAACGGTTTCCCCGCGCCGGATGTCGAAGGACACGCCATCGACAGCCCGCACATGGCCGACGACCTTCTGCAACGCGCCTTCCCGGATCGGATAGTGCTTCTTGACCTCGCGAATGGAAAGGATGAGATCGTCAGCCTGCGGTTTGACGGCGGCCCTCATGCGGTCACCCTGTCATAGGTCGGCCGCTCACCTGACGGTGCAGGATGGTCGATGAAGCAGGCGACCGAGTGGCCGGGGGCGATCGCCTCCAAGACCGGGTCGTTGCTGCGGCAGGCGACGGTTTCGTGGGGACAACGCCCGGAGAAGCGGCAGGCGGCAGGCGGATCGACAAGTTCCGGCACCGTGCCGCCAATGGCCGCAAGCCCGCCGCGCGGCGTGTCCGCGCCGGGAACCGCCGCCATCAGGCCGCGAGTGTAAGGATGGCGGGGGTTTGCGAAAACCTCCGCCGTCGTCCCGATCTCAACGATTCGGCCCGCGTACATCACCGCCACCCGGTCGCTGATGCGCCGCACCAGCGACAGGTCATGGCTGATGTAGAGAACGGAGGTCTTGCGGCGCTGCTGGAGGTTGCGAATCAACTCGAGGATTCGCGCCTCCACCGTCACGTCCAGCGCGGTGGTGGGCTCGTCCGCGATCAGGAGATCGGGGTTGCACGCCAGTGCCTGCGCAATCATCACCCGCTGCCGCATGCCCCCCGAGAGCTCGTGCGGATATCGGGCCATGAGCCTTGCGGGATTCGGCACCTGCGTTTCGGCCAGCGCACCTGCCACCATCGTGGCAAGAGCCTCCTCGACCCGCCTTCTTTGCGACCTCACACCGGGCAGCGAGAGAAGCCAGCCATCCCCGAAACGCGGACTTTGTGACGCAAACCGTCGAACAGCGCCGACCGTGTCAGCAGGGAGACCTGCAAGCGCGATGAGCTCGTCCGTTCGGTGCTGCAGAAAGACCTCGGCAATCTGCGCACCGACCGGGAGCGTCGGATTGAGCGCCTTTCCCGGATCCTGAAAGATCATCGCGATGCGGTCGCCGCGAATCCTGCGCATGTCCTCGGACGGGATGCCGAGCAGATCGACCGACCGGTCCTGACTTGCCTTTCGCCCCATGCCTTCGCAAGTCTCGCAGCCTGTGCCCTCGCAGCTCGTGCAGACTGCATGCGCGTTGAACATGACCGAGCCGCCAGCAAGTATGCCGGGCGGCACCGGCAGAAGACGGAGGAAGGAACGGCCCGTGACGCTCTTGCCGCAGCCCGTTTCGCCGACGAGGCCGAGTGTCTCGCCATCCCGGATGTCAAAGCTGACGCCGTCGACCGCGTGGACGACGCCGCGCTTCGACTGAAAATGGACCTTGAGGTCGCGAACCGATGCAACCGTGGCGCCGCCGTGCATTGCATCGAGCATCACCGCCCCTCGGTCCGTGGGTCGAGAGCGTCGCGAAGACCGTCCCCGACGAGATTGAAGGAAAGTGCCCAGAGGAAGATCATGAGCCCGGGAAAGGTCGATGCCCACCACCGGCCCGACGCGATGCCGGCCTGCCCTTCGGAAACCAGCACGCCCCATTCGGCGATCCCCGCCTCCGAAAGTCCGATGAAGGACAGCGTCGCGCCGATCAGAACGACGTTGCCCATGTCAAGCGTCGCCTGCACCGTCACCGGCGTCACTGCATTCGGCAGAATGTCGCGAAGGTAAATGTTGACCTTTGAATCCCCGATGACCCGGGCCGCATCGACAAAGTCGTTCTGCTTGATCTGCAGGACCTGCGCCCGCATGATGCGCGCGTATTTTACCCACAGAACCACCGCGAGCGCGAATATGATGTTGCCGAACGACGGGCCCAGCACCGCCGCGATGGCAAGCGCGAAGATCAGTTCCGGGATCGACAGGAACACGTCCACGATCCGCATCAGCACTTCGTCGACCCACCCGCCGACGAGTCCGGCGATGGAACCGATGATCGTGCCGACGATCATCGTGGAGCCTACGACCATGAGGCTCAGCTGCAACGACGTGCGGCTCCCCCAGATGACGCCGTAGAGCACGTCGCCACCTTCGTTGGTGGTTCCGAGCAGGTGACCCGGTGTCCCAGGCGGCTTCCTGACAGCGCCCCAGTCGCGGGGCATCTGGTAGGGATCGGGCGAGTTCGGCTCCAAGATCCAGGGCGCAAAGATCGCAATGGCGAGCATCAATGCAATGATGACGAGGCCAATGACCGTTGCGGGGTTCGAAGCCAACCCCTGCAGCACGCCGAACAGTCGGCGCATTCGGACGCGAAAGACGGTGTCTGCTGTCATGCCATCGGCGTCAATGCGGGATTGGGATGCGTCCGTCATGTCACTTGCCCAAGGTCACCCGACGATCAAGGTTCGCGTAGACCAGATCGACGATGAGGTTCACCACCAGGAAGAGGACTGAGGTAAAGAGCACGTAGGTCATCAACGTCGCCTGGTCACCCCTCAGGACCGAATCCGCCATCCATCGGCCAAGACCCGGCCATCGGTAGATGATCTCGACCGTGATGGTGCCCTGCAGCAGGAATCCAAAGGTCAGGCCGATTACGGTCACCGTCGGCACCAGGGCGTTTCGGCGAGCATGCCGCTTCAACACGATCCGTTCGGCAAGTCCCTTCGCGCGTGCCGCGTCGACGTAGTCCTGCTGCAATTCCTCGACCAGCGCCGAGCGCATCATTCGCGCAATTATCGCGGTCGCTCCGTAGCCCAGCGTCACCGAGGGCAGGACAAGGTGCCAGATCGCGTCCCAGAACGCGGCCGGACTGCCGGCCAGGATCGCGTCTACGGTATAGAGCCCCGTAGGGTGGGCAATGGACGCGAAGATCGTCGCGTCGCTGCGCCCGATTGGCGCGATGCCGATCTGCGCCCAGAATATGATCAGGAGAAGGATTCCAAACCAGAACTGCGGCAGGCTCGCCCCGCTCACGGCCACGACCCGCGTCACGTGGTCAGGCAGCCGGTTCCGGCGCGCCCCGGCATATGTGCCAAGAGCGATTCCGAGGAGCAGCGCCACCAGCCCCGAGGCAAGGGCAAGCTCCATCGTCGCGGCGAGCTTCAAGGGAAAGACGTCAGCAACCGGCGCGGCGGCGACGCCCGACCATCCGAAGTCGCCCATGGCTATGCCCCGGATCCAGTAGAGGTACTGGACCCAGACCGGCTTGTCCAAGTTGAAGCGCGCCTCGATCTCCGCGACCTCGTCAGGCGTCATCTCGTGGCTGAGGTAGATCCCGATGGGGGAACCTCCGACACGGGTCAGCGTGAAGACCACGATGGACACGCCGACAATGAGCACGGGCAGGACCATCAGGCGGCGCAGGATATAGTCTCTAAGCTGCATCTGCCGACCTCACTGCAAACGGGCCCGCGAACGGGCCCGTTCGTGTGTCAGGACAAACTCGGACTCACTTGTCAAAGAGCGCGAATTTCAGGCTCGGGCGCGGCCACAGGGGCTGCGTTGCAAAGCCCTTCAGCCAGTCGCGATGCGCCATCACGATGCCTTCCTGCGCGCCAATGAGCCACATGGGATCCTCGTAGAGCATCCCCTGCAACTCGCTGTAGAGCGTTGCGCGCCTGGCCGGATCAAGCTCGACCGCTGCCTGGTCAATGAGGCTCGCGACCCTTTCGGCGTCCCTGTAGCCGTTGGCAAAGCCGTGTACCTCGCCCCACTCGCCGTCCGGATGCTGATAGGCCTGCATGTAGAAGTTCGGGTCGGCCGCCGGGTCCGCGTTCTTGGCCCACATCGCGTATTCGAGCGGGTTCTGGGCATGGGCGTCGTCGAAGACAGACTCGGCCACCGCCAGCACGTTGATGCGAAACTTCGGGTTGAGCCGCTCGATTGAATCCTTCAGCACCAGGCACATCAGCGCGAAGAGGTTACCCTCTTCGGTGATGACCGAAACGGAGAAGCCGTCGTCCCAGACACCGGCCTCACGGAACAGGCGTTCGGCCTCGGCGTAGTTCTGACTGGAATAGACCGGTGCATTCTGATCGTGCCCGAAGATGCCGATGGGCGTGTAGTGCGGATTGAACGCGCCGTAGCCTGCCAGCGGGCCATTGAGGAATGCCTCGTAGTCGAACGCATGGTTGAATGCCTGGCGAATGCGCGGGTCATGGAAGAAATCGGCCGGGATCGTATCGTCCGACGGCAGCGAGCCTTCCGGGATGTTGAGGTTGAAGCCGATGTGGAGCGGCTCGAGAAGCAGCCCGCCCGTAAAGATGGTCACGCCATCCGCGCCTTCGAGATCGGCGATGAAGGAGGGATCGGTCTCGATGGTGTCGAACTCGCCTGCGCGCAGCCCCAGCACCCGGACATCCGGGTCGCCGCCGATCTCGATCCGGACATCAAGGTTGGCGTTTTCGCCCCAGTAGTCATCGTTGACCTCAAGCTGGATGTTCTCGTTCCGGTTCCAGGCCACGAACTTGTACGGCCCGGTCCCGACCATGTTGCCCGCCATGAACGCGTTCGGCGCGCCAGCCTCGACCCCGCCATTGGCTTCCACGGCGTCCTGGCTGACGATCGACGCCACCATGGCGACGACGGTCGAATTGAGGAAGCTTGCCGACGGTTCGGAAAGCGTCGCGCGGAAGGTCATGTCGTCGATCACTTCGGTCGACGCGACCACGTCGGACAGTGCGCCGGCATTGCCCTCTGGCAGGTCCATGGTCATGGCCCGGTCCCAGGAGAACTTGACGTCGTCAGCGGTGAATGCCGTGCCGTCGTGGAACGTCACGCCTTCGCGCAGCTTGAAGGTATAGGTCATTCCGTCGCCCGAAATGCCTCCGTTCTCAAGGCTGGGAACCACTGCCGCCAATGACGGGATCAGGTCCGGACTCGCTGGCCCGACATCCAGAAGCCGGTCGTAGACCTGCAGAATCACCGTTTCGCCCCCTTCGCCCGGCTCCACCTGCGCCGGGTCAAGCGTCGTCGGCTCGTCATCGGCTGCGTGAACCAGCAGCCCCGGGTTGTTCACCTCTGCCGTAGCCGCGAGCGGTGTGGCAATTGCAAGAGTCAATGCAGCAATCCAGGCCTGAAGGCCGGTGCGCCATCCCAATGTCGTCATGTCATCCTCCCATTTGTCGTCGCGACTGCAGGTTTGCGTGCACGTTCCGGATCCTTGGCAGCTGACGCAAAATCAGGATTGTGCAATCGTTTGCGTAAAATAGGTAGCGCAGTGCGACCTGTAAGTCTATGATATTTTTGCTTGAAGGCCCCAGATCCATAACGAACTGAATTCCAATGGCAAAATCCATGAGTGACCTTGAGCGCCTGCCCGGAGAGGATCCCTTCATCGTGGCTCGTGGCGGATTCTATCGCCGTTGGCTGTCAATGATTGACGAAATCGAGGAACTTGAAGGCATTGTCGCCACGCTCGAGGGAACAACTGAGGACAAGTGGGTTCCGGTCTGGCGCGAGGCCGGTGGAAGGCATGAGACCGAGGGCGATCGCCTGGAAGCCGACGGTGCCGTCGAAGCCGCCAAGCACCAGTTTCTGCTGGCCAAGACCTACTATGCCATCGGCCGCTTTCCGGCTGAGATTTCACCCCTCAAGGCTGAAATCAGCGCTGATTGCGCACGTGCCTTTCGCAAGGCCTGCGCCCATCTCGACCCGCCGATGGAATTTCTGGAAATCGTTTGCGAAGGATCGAGCTTTCGCGCCCATTTCAGGGCGCCAAGGTCTGATTCGCCCGTACCCGCGGTACTAATCATGTGCGGTGCGGACGTCTTCAAGGAAGACCGGGGATGGGCGGCGGAACTGGCGCTGGAGGCCGGGCTCGCGTCCCTTGTGATGGATGCGCCCGGCACAGGGGAGAACCCCTTTCCGTGGGAGCCCAGTTCGGTAAAGGCCTGGGTCGCAGCCATTGACGCGCTGATGGCGCGCCCTGAGGTCGACCCGAACCGCGTCGGGGCCTTCGGAATCAGCCGAGGCGGCTATTCCGTCATGCAGCTTGCAGGCACGGTGCCGGAAAGGGTCAAGGCAGTGGTCGCCATAGCCGGTCACCCGTTCGGCTACGAAATGTCCGAGCATGAGATGGCCACGATTGCCGCCGCACGAAACCGTCGCTCGAACCATCGCTTCGGTCCGCCCGACGGCCCGCCTTCCTTCCCGACATGGTCGGTCGAAAAGGAAAGGGAAGTCTTCGCCGGCTGGTCCCTGTCCTCGCTCGGTCTCGTCGAGAAGATCAACATGCCGGTCCTGATGATCAACGGTGACAACGATCATCTCGCGCCCATCGGCAACATTCACTACATGCTTGAAAGCGGGCCTGTCGGCACACGCAGCGCCAAGGTCTACAGGGGTTCAGGCCACTGCGCGTTCGAACACCAGCCGGAATGGGGACCGGCCGCCTTCCGGTGGCTCGAAAGCAGGCTGTCGACCGACCAGTCGCATTGAGGGTGCCCGCGATTCGGTTCCGAAGGGGCCGACCCCGCGTCTGCCCGCGGTCTGACGGCGGGAACGCACTCTTCAGGCTTCCATGATCCCGGACAGGTCCTCGCCGAGATCCTTCAGCACAACCATTGCTGCATTCCGCCCTGGATAGCCGGTGATCGAGCCTCCCGGATGGGTCGTTCCACCGGTCTGGTACAGCCCCGGTATCGGCATTCGGTGCTGTGCCCATCCCGGGGCGGGGCGCTGCTCTCCGGCAAAGCTGATAGACCGGTCACCGCCATGGGGCGCTCCCTTAATCATGTGCGGATTCGACGCCTCGATGTCCACGGGCGACTTGGTCATTCGGGCAAGAATCACGTCGACGGTGAACCCTGGGCAAAACCGCCGGACTGTTTCGATCAGGCGTTCGGCGAAAGCCTCCTTCCTTGCCTCCCAGCCGGACGGTCCAGTGTCCGGAAGGTCATGGACCACGTGCGTGAGCAGCTTGACGGTATGATGCCCGTCCGGCGCCCGGCCCGGATCCACGAGCGTCGGCGTCGCCACCAGCAGCCACGCCACGTTGTCCGAAAGTCGGCCGTCATAGATGTCGCGGCCGGACTGCACGAGATCCTCGATCCAGCCGGCAAATCCCGCCGAAACGGCGGCGCGCGGCCCGAACCGGGTCTCAAAGACCGGTGGCGCAGAAGTGGCAAGATAGGTAGCGAAGAACGGCACGCCGACATTGTAGGTTTCCACGCCAAAGAGGAAGTCTTCGCCCCAAGCGTCCTCGTGCGCCATTTCGACGAGATGCTTGACATGGATCGTGGACACCACACCCCTGCGCCCCCGAAACTCCCGCCCGTCTCGCGTTCGAACCCCCACGCATCGGTTTCCTTCCAAGATCAAGCTCTCGACCCGAGCTTCGTAGTGAAACTCGGCCCCCCGGTTGGCGAGGAACCCGACCAGCGCATCGGTCAGACGGCCCGATCCCCCTTTCGGAATCGACCAGCTCCTTGCCTGTCGGGACGCCGTGATCTGATACGGCAGGAACCCGGTGCCCGCCTGGTCGATCGGCACCGCCGTCTGGAACGCCATCCAGCCCATGAAGGCCCGCACGTGCGGACTTGTGAATTCGTGCAGAATCACGTCTCGCGCGCTCATGGCCATGCGCCGCGCCCAGATGCCGCCGCGTGGATGGTCTCGCAGGAGATCCTTCATCGAGGGAGCCATGCCGACGGGCCCGGACCGTGCCTCGCCGAGAAGCGGACGAAGCTCGTCGAACTCGCTGATCAACCGCGCGTAGCTTTCCGCGTCTTGCTGCGAATACCTCGCGAACTCTGCAACGGTCGCATCAAGATCGAGCGACATCGTGATCTGCTCGCCATCGGGCAACGCGACATGGGCCACGGGATCAGGGTGCAGATAGGAGAGCCCGTACTCTTCGACCAGCCCGAGCTCATCGAGACGGATGAGAGGGTTCTGCAAAATCAACGTATGTCCGGTCGAACAGGTGTCGATCCCGTACCCCGGTCCCAGGATCTCTTCGGTGGCGCAGCCCCCTCCTGGAATCGGACGCGCATCCAGTATCGTGCATGAATAGCCCGCCTTTGCCAGGTAGCACGCGGTCACCAGGCTGTTGTGGCCTGCACCCGCGATCACGAAGTCCACTGCAGCCATGCCTCGTCGTCCCAAGCCTTCATCCATGCGCCCAGCGCGTGCACGCGAAGGTAGTTTTGATGCCTTGAAATGGGAAGCCACGACAGCCGGCTTCCGGAAACTGCACCGATGCCATGGCGAAGAGGGCCAATGGTGCCTTCGTGCCGTCCCGGTCTGGCCATGTGCGTGGTCCGCACTTTCATCCTGCTGGAGCTCTTCTGCAGATTCCTTGCCGACAACGAGTCCGGTGTCGCAATGTTCGCTAAAGGACCTTCCGCCATCGGGCGACAAAAGGATTCCAAACTGGCGTCAAGCTTGCGACGGCGAGTTTGGGATCTGGCGGCATGCCAACCGCCCCGTTGCAACTCATTCGGAACCGGTGGCTCGCTTTCCCTCGTAAACACTTTCAGAACTGACAATTGCGGAACCGTTCCGTCCAGACCTTCGACAGGAATTGAGCAGGTTAGATTCACCGGCTTGTCGCTCGTGGCGCGGAGTCCAGTTGATCTGAGACATGTCCTGCAGCCTTGAAGAGACTTCCGAATGCAGGCACACAAGCCCAGAAGTCAAGGGAGCAAGAGAATGGGATTGCTGCAGGACGGAAAGTGGGTCGATCAGTGGTACGACACCAGGTCGAGCGAGGGCCGGTTCGTTCGAAAGGACTCGCAGTTTCGCAACTGGGTCACGGCGGACGGGTCCGCAGGCCCCGGCGGCGAGGGCAGGTTCAAGGCCGCGTCCGGGCGATATCATCTCTACGTGTCCCTTGCCTGCCCCTGGGCGCATCGAACGCTGATCTTTCGGGCATTGAAAGGTCTCGAGGACATGATCCCTGTCTCGGTCGTGCACTGGTTCATGGGCGACCAAGGCTGGACCTTCACGCCCGAGGACGGGTCAACCCGCGACGCCGCCAACGGCGCCGACTTCCTGCATGAAATCTACACGACGGCAGACCCCGGCTATTCGGGACGCGTGACCGTGCCGGCGCTTTGGGACAAGGAGTCGAAGACCATCGTCTCAAACGAGTCCTCGGAAATCATCCGGATGTTCAACTCGGCCTTCGACGATCTGGGCGCAAGGCCCGGCGACTACTATCCGACCTCCCTCACGCCAGAGATCGACGTGATCAACGACCGAATCTACAGCACGGTCAACAACGGTGTCTACAAGGCCGGTTTCGCGTCGACGCAGGACGCCTACGAGGAGGCGGTCGTTCCCCTCTTCGAGACCCTCGACTGGCTGGAAGACCGGCTCGGCTCGCGAAGATACCTCATGGGAGAGGCAACGACGGAAGCGGACTGGCGCCTGTTCCCCACGCTTGTCCGATTCGATCCCGTCTATTTCGGACACTTCAAGTGCAATCTTCGCAGGATCGCGGACTACCCCAATCTTTCCGGCTTTGTCCGGGACCTCTACCAGCATCCGGGCGTCGCGGAGACGGTGGATTTCCTGCACATCAAGAAGCACTATTACGGCAGCCACGCGGCGATAAATCCGACCCGGATCGTCCCGATGGGGCCGGAGTTCGACTACACCGCGCCGCACGACCGCGACCGCTTCAGCCAAGGGGCCTTGCACTGACCGAAGAGACCGTTGCGGTCATGCTGCATGACTGGCCGGAAAGCCGGACATGACGGCGAAGCTGTTGTCCTGCCCCGCAGGGAGCCCGAAAACAAGAGCGCAGATGATGGGTCGCGCATCGTTCTTCCGGTCGCGGCTGCGCGAGGTCTTGCACGCCCGAAAGCAGCATCTGCTCGACGACTGGCAAGATGGACCTCCCCCATTTTTGGCGCGCGCGCAGTCCACTCGCGGCGGAACCCCGGCATGAACGGTTCACGAAACGAAGGCCTTTCATTTTCCCGTCACCGGGATCCTCGGCGGTCGAGATGTCGGCGATCCGCCAAAACTTCGGAACACTCTCGACGGGTCGCGGAAACTCGCGGGACCGGTGGTAACTTCCGCCCTCGCGACCTTCGCAATCGATGAAGCACAGGCCGTCATGTCCAGGATGAAACTGGCCCGGCTCGCGTTCAAATTTGACCCACCTCCCGGCCTTCCCGTCTTCGAAGAGAAGGCCGCCGAAGTCGCACTTTTGGCACCAGGGACGGCGGCGGGGCGAGATTCGAGCCAGCAGGCGACCTCGATGCGCCCGTGCCGGCAGCGTCTTCATCAGCCCTCGTCGATGGTGACGCCGAAGAAACGTCGCACCGACGGGCTCTCGACCAAGGCGCGGGTCAGAACGATGACCGGTCCCGGAACGTCTCTTTCGCCGCTCCACCAGCGTCGGACGGTGCGCCCGCTCGAAACCATGAAGAGCCGCGCGGCTCGGCTGGCGCTGAGACCCAGCTTTCGATGGGCCTCATGCAGTTCGTCCCCCGTCATCAGAAAAAGAGCTTCACGAGCGCCGCTGTCGCGCCCATGACCGCCGCTGCCGCCAACGCCGGAGCGAGAAATGTGTTCACACCGATCTGGCGGGTCTCGGCAAGCAGCTTCGCGATCTCCGCCCGCATCTTGTCGTCCACCTGGTGGGTTTCGGCGAGAAGCTTAGCGATCTCCGCCCGCATCTTGTCGTCGGCGAGCGACTGTTCCTGATGTGTCATCTGTTTCTCCTTTGAACCGGGCACCGTTGCCCTTCGACACGATGATGATAGGGCCATTGGCCCCAAGATGCAACATCAATCTCGTCCGGTAATTCGTGATCGCCCTGCTTTCTCGGCAACATGCAGGCGGGAGTCGACACCGAATTCCTGCGCCGGGCGGGCCGTACCAGTGCCTCGCCAAACATCGACAGCGGGCCGGTGCAGCGGCAAGGTACACTGTCCAATTGCTATCGGCGGAAACCAAGTGTTCAATTCCAGAACATCCGGCGCTCTTTCCGGCGTTCCGGCGAAATTCAATGAGGGGGCATGCCAGCGTGAAAAACGACGACGAATTCATTCTCCATGACCTGAAGGTCGAGGTCGTTCTGGATGGCCGGCGGCCGGTCTGCCGACACATCGAGGGCGAGTGCTTCACAGTCGAGGGAGAGAACCTTGTCTTCGCCAAGGGGCAGAGAATATCGATGTATGCGCTCGCCGCGGTGCTGCCGCTCTTGCCTGCCAAGCAGCGCGACACCGACCCGAGCGACTGGATGTCGACGGACGCCGAGGTCGCCTGCCCGGATCCGCATTGCGGCGGGCGGTTCCGGATCACTCGGATCGGCACGCGGCGGTTCTCCCACGCAGAGACGACGGGACTGCCAGACGCGCGCTCGACGCCATATTGGGAGAAGGAGCGCTAGGCGCTGACGATCGCCTCGGCCTCGATTTCGACCAGGTAGTCGCCGGCCAGATCGTTGACCGCGACCAAGGTATTGGCGGGCTGCAAGGCCCCGAAAACGCGGCCGTGGGCTGCGCTGACGGCTTCCGTGTCGGCGATGTCGGTCAGGTAGATGCGGGTGCGCACGACATCTTCAGCCGTTCCGCCAAGGACGCGGACGGCACCGATGATCTTGTCGATGACGTAGGTCGTCTGTGCGGCCGCATCGCCCGGCGCCACGACGCGGTCGGCCCCTGCCGTCGCCGTGGTCCCCGAGACCAGGATTCGTTCCCCAATGCGCCGGGCCCGGCAATAGCCTGCAATGTCTTCCCATTTGCTGCCCGACATCGCGCGGCGCACCTCGGGACGTCCCGGCATCGTGTCGGTGTCGTAGGCGGAGGGGACGGTGCTCAGGTGATGGCTCAGGTCGCCGCTGGCCGTAAGGAACGGCGGCGTTCGGTATTCGTCGCCGCAGTCGCCGGGAATCGATGCGGTGCCGGCGAATGCCCTGGCCAGGACCGCGCGGTCCCCGTCATCGAGGGAAAAGCCGAAGAGCTGGGCGTTGTCGGCGCGATGATCACTTTCGCCAGGCCGGACACCTATGATGACGCCAGCGACATGTGACTGTTCCAGGACCCAGCGCGTCGCGACGTTTGTCACCGAGACGCCGTGCTTCGCTGCAACCTCGGCGGCGGCGGAGAGAACCGCCTGATAGGCCTCCCAGCCGCCGGCGGCCTCGATGAAGCGGCGGTATTTCATCTTGCTCCAGTCCGGAACGTCCTCCGGCTCTGGCCGACCCAGCCACCTCTCGGACAGAAAGCCGCCACAGACGGTGCCATAGGCAAGCAGGTGCACGCCATGGCGCAAGCAGGTCTCAGCCAGCGGCCCGGTGAATCGACGGTCCAGCAGCGAGCAGACGACCTGGTTGGTCCGGACGGGAACGCCGTCGGCCAGCGCCAGATGCAGATGAGCGGCGTCAAAATTGGTCACGCCGATCTCGCGGATCAATCCCTCCTCGCGCAGCGTCACGAGCTCATGCAATGCGTCGAGCCAGGCGGGGTGCTCGAAGCTCCACCAGTGGAATTGCAGGAGATCCACGCGCGCGGTCCCGAGACGGTCCAGCCTCTCCTGCACCCCGGCGCGCACGACTGCCGGCGTCATCGGACCAGGCGACGGGCACCACTTGGTGAAGGCCAGCGCATCGGGAAAGCGCTGCAGGAGACGCGAGGCGATGATCTCGGCGCTGCCGTAGTGATCCGCCATGTCGAACGTGTCAAAACCGCTCTCGGCATAGCGGGCAAGGTGATCGGCGGCCTTGTCAGGGGCCAGGTCCGAGCCGTGGCGCTCCATGTCCGCGACTTGCCAAAGGCCGGTCAGGATGCGGCTGATGGCCAATTCGCTGGTCAGGCGGAACCTGTCAGGCGTTGCGATGGTCATGGCCGGTCTCCAGCGCCGACTTGACGATGTCCAGCTCGACCCGATGGGCGGCGATCAGGCTTTCCCATCGCGCGTCGTCCATTTCGGCGGTGCGAAAGACCGTCAATGCCAGCCCGGCACCCAAACCGTCGCCGAAGACGGCCTCGGGCGTCACCCGCCCGAAGATGCGTGGAGACAGGCTGCCGGGCGTGGCGCCCACATGGTAGTCGATCAGCCGCTGCTCAGGATGAGCCTCGATTCGCACATAGGTCACCGCACCGTCCCTTATGGAGGTTCCGCGCACCAACCCGGCGCTGTCGATCTCGGTGCGCCATGTACCGAACGACCAGAGGCTCATGTTCGCCGGATCTGCCAGGAAGGCGAAGACCTCGTCCGCGGAACGCCTGACGCGAATGAAGGCCGTGTCACAGCTCATGCAGGCGTGCCAGAGCCGCGGATCGCCTCGACCTCGATCTCCACCCGGGCGCCGGGCACGACGAGCGGCGCGCAAACCGTGGTGTTTGCCGGGCGGGCAAAGCCGATGCGTCCCTTCAGGACGGCCGCGATCGCCGCCACGTCGTCCGCGTCCGTCAGGTAGACGCGCACCCGGACAATGTCGTGCAGGCCGGAGCCTGCCTCGACCAGCGCGGCCTCGATGGTGTCGAGCGCCGTGGCGGCCTGCGCCTCCGCTCCCTCGGGCATTTCGCCGGTCGCGAATTCGACGCCAACGGTGCCTGACACGAAAACCCGGTCATCCACGACGACGGCACGGGCATACCCGGCCATCTCTTCATAGACCGACCCGCTGAACACATGGCTGCGCTTGCCGGCCATCGCGACCTCCCAATGCAGGAAAAGGGGGACGCCGCGACGCCCCCCGGACCATGCCCAGCCGACTACTCGTCGAGCATCTTGATCAGTTCGGCGACCTCAGCGGTGCTCAAGTATCCGGTCTCGACATTCTCGTCGCCGTCGAGCTTCCACGTCATCTTCGGCGCCTGCACATCGCCATTCCTGTCGAATGACAAGGCACCTGTGGCGCCGACGTAACGGATCGTCTTGCCTTCAGCCAAAAGCTCCTTGGCGCGCGCGATGCCTTCAGGACCAGGATGGACCTCGGTCCCGTCCGGCGAAGTGACAAGGCGGATATGGTCGCGAATGTTGTCGCCGGTAATGTCGCCGGACGCCTCCATTGCCAGGAGAACCACCGTCACCGCATCATAGACAGAGTGCAGGCCAGGACCGTTCGGCGGACTGTCGAACCGCGCCTGGAACATCTCGTTGAACGAGTCGACCGAAGGCAGGCGCGGCTGGGCGCTGTCGTAGCCCTGCAGGTTCTGCAGGAACTGCGGACCCACCGCCTGAAAGTAGTCATCCGACCGCAGCGAGTTGTTCACGATCAGGTTGTCGGTGCCGCCCAGCGCCAGCCATTCACGGGTGATCGTGGCGCCGTCCACCGGGAAGGCAACGAGGTAGAGCGAATCGGGATTGCCCTCCAGCGCCTTCGTGACCTCGGCACGATAGCTTTGCTGGCTCTCGTTATAGGCCACCATCGAGCTGATCGAACCGCCAAGCTTGGCGATGTCCTGCTCGAATCGCTTGGCCAGACCGACGCCGAAGTCGGTGTTGACGTAGATGACTGCGGTGTTCTTGAAACCGCTGTCGACGGTCAGCTTTGCGCCAATGGCGGACTGGCTGCGGTTTGTGGCGTAGGTGCGGAACCAGTAGCCCTCGGTCTTGCCCTCCTCGGCGAGCGCCGTGAAGCTCTCGGACGACGAGCAGCAGGAAACCTGCACGACCTTGGACGGCACGGCGACCGACGTCAGGACCGGAAGGCTGACGCCCGATGAAACGGCGCCGATCAACGCCTGCACGCCGTCGAGGTCGACGAGGCTCTTCGCGGCGTCCACGCCGACGGCCGACTGGCCCTGAGTGTCGCGCAGCACGTATTCCACCGGACAGCCCAATACGCCGCCAGCCTCGTTGAACTGCTCGACCGCAAAGAGACCGGTCTCGGCGATCCGCTCTCCCACTTGGCCCATCGGCCCGCTGACCGGCAAGATCGCGCCGAGCTTGACCGGGCAGTCCACGGCGTGGGCAGAAGAGCCGATACCGATGAGCGCGGCGGCAACTGCCGCCAATCCATATTTCTGCAACATGTGCACCTCCATGTGTAGGGGCCGGGCTCCAGCACCGGCCAGATGTGCCGCCCTAAGCGACCCTGTTTCCATTGCGCCGCAGATCAAACCCCGTCTTCGCTGCTTTGTCCACCATTACGACCGTGCGTGGCGCGAAACCTGCAATTCCTCCCCGATCAGGCCGCGCGGGCGGATCAGCAGCGTGACGACCAGGATCAGCCCGATCAATACGGCTTGCATCGCGCCGCCCTGCGCCTGGATCTCCGACGGGACCACGCGCGATATGACAAAGCCGCTCATGGTCCAGACGCCCCATACGATCAGTGCGCCAAGAAGCGCTCCGCGGTTGTTTGCGCTGCCGCCGACGATCAGCATGGTCCAGATCTGAAACGTCACGATCGGCAGGAAGTCCCAGGGGCTGACATAGCCGATGAAGGAAACATAGAGGGCGCCCGAAAGCCCCATGATCATGCAGCCGAGCACGAAGGCTTCGAGGCGGACCCGCTCCGGCGACTTGCCCAAGCTTGCGGCGGCGACATCGTCTTCGCGGATCGCCTTCAGCATCCGGCCCCACGGCGACTTCACGATCCGCTCCAGGGCGGCGAAGGTCAGCCCGACCACAACCAGGACCACGAGCAGGTAGAGTGCGTTCTGTGCCAGCGGCCCGTCGGCCCAGGCCTTGGACGGGTTCGGAATTCCGATGAGGCCAAGCGTGCCGCCAGTGAGGTACTCCCAGTTCAGGCACACGAGCTGGATGGTCACCGCGATCCCGAAAGTGGCCACCGCCAGGTATTCGTGCCGGAGCTTCAACGTAGCGAGGCCGACGACCACAGCCCCAATGCCGGAGGCTGTCATCGCGCCAATCAGCCCGACGACAAAGGGCAGTTCGAATCCGCCGAATACCGCGTCCCGGGCCGGGCCCGTCAGGATAGCCATCGTGTAGGCGCCGATCGCGGTGAATCCCGCGACACCGGCGTTAAAAAGCCCGGTGAAGCCCCATTGCAGGTTGAGCCCGAGCACGGCGACCCCGAAGATCAACGACAGGATCAGGAAGAAGACGATGTAGGAGACCAGCCCGATCATGTGGAACGCTCTCCGAAAATGCCCTCGGGCCGGAAGTAGAGGATCGCGAGGATCAGCAGGAACGGAACCGCGGGCTTGTAGGTCGTCGGGATGACCATCACCGAGAGGTTTTCCGACAGTCCCACGATCAACCCGCCGAGGACGGCACCGTACAGGCTGCCTGTGCCGCCAAGGATCGCGGCGGCGAAGAGCGGCAGTATCAGGCTGAATCCGAGCTCCGGCCGCAGCTGCACGGTCATGCCGTAGAGCACGCCGCCGATCGCCGCGCCGGAGGCGCCGATCATCCAGACCCACGTGATGATCCGGTCGACATTGACGCCGCTTGCCCGCGCGAGGTCGGGGCTTTCGGCAACGCCGCGCATGGCGATGCCGGTCCGCGAGCGGGACATGAAGAGATGCAGCGCGACGACCACGGCCACGGTCAGTCCCAGGAGGAAGACCTGATCGGGCATCACGCGCACGTTGCCGGGGAGGAGAATTGCGAACTGCAGCTCCCGGGAATAGTAGATCGGGTCGGAACCCCAGATCAGCACGACCAGGTGCCGGAGGGTGAGCGCCACGCCGAAGCTGGCAAAGACCATGGTCATGTGTCCCGCCATGCGGCTGAGCCGTTCGAATACGAATCGGTGCAGCAGGAGCGCGATGATCGAGGTGGCGACGCAGGCGCACAGCATCGCGAGCAGAAGGTCCGCCCCGAAGGAGAAGGGACCGATGGCCCGGTCGAAGAATCCGCCGAAGCTCGAAAAGAACGCCAGGAAGACAAGTGCGCTGTAAGCACCCCAAGTGAGCAGCTCGGAATGCGAGAAGTTCGCGAAGCGCAGCATCTTCATGGTGAAGCTCAGGCCGATCGCGCCCAGCGCAACGATGGCGCCGCTCAGAATGCCGTCGGCAATGTGCTGCAGGATCATCCCTGGCCCTCCGTCCTCGCCGCGTCGCGCCTGAGGCCGAGAAAGATCTCTCCGATCCCCTCGTCCGCCAGCAGATCGGCGGCCGGTCCCTCGATCCGGTTCCGCCCTTCCGCCAGAACATGGCCCCGATCCGACACGCGCAACGCCGCCTTGGCGTTCTGCTCGACCATCAGCACCGCCGCCCCGCCCTCCGCCAGGCCACGCACGGCGTCGAAGAGCTCGCCTGCAGCCATCGGAGAGAGGCTCGCGGTCGGCTCGTCCAGAAGCATCAGCCTTGGCTTGGTCAGCAACGCGCGGGCGACGGCGAGGATCTGCCGCTGACCTCCCGAAAGCGAACCTGCCTTGTCGTGCATCCGTTCCTCCAGGATCGGATAGGCGGTGCAGATCTCCTCGATCCGATCCAACGCGGCCGCCTTGGCCAGCGGCGCGCCGCCGATCACGAGGTTTTCGCGGACGGTCAGGGTTGCAAAGACGTTCCCTGTCTGGGGCACGTAGCCCACGCCCTCGGCGGCCAGCTTGTGCGCGGCGACGCCGGTGATGTCGCGCCCGTCGAGCCAAACGTTGCCGGCTGACACTTGTACCAGTCCCGCGATCGCCTTGACCAGGGTCGATTTCCCGGAACCGTTCGGACCAATGATCGACACAACTTCGCCCGCATCCACATGGACGGAGACCCCGTGCAGGATCGGAAGATCGGGCGCGTAGCCGGCTATCACGTCCCGGGATTCCAGCACATGCGGTGCGGTCACGGCAGGTCTCCCAGATAGGCGTCCAGCACGGCCGGGTCGCGGCGCGCGCCTGCGGCGTCGCCTTCGTAGAGCAGCCGTCCCTGCGCCATCACGAAGATCGGATCACAGATCGACATGACCACGTCCATGTTGTGCTCGATGATCAGGAAGGTGTGGCCACGTCGGTTCAGCGCCTTGATCTGGTCGACCAGCGTCAACATCAACGACGGGTTCACGCCGGCTGCGGGTTCGTCAAGAAGGATGATCTTCGGGTCGGCCATGAGAACGCGCGCAAGCTCAAGCAGTTTCAGCTGGCCGCCGGACAGCTTGCCCGCCTGGTCGTTGCGCACGCTGGCCAATCGGCAAAAATCAATGATCTCGTCCGCCCGCGCCCGCGCCGCGCGCTCTTCCTGCGCCACCCTGCCGGACCGAAGCCAGTTGTTCCAGAACCGCTCGCCCGATTGCCCGAGCGGAACCAGCATCACGTTCTCAAGAACCGACATCTCGGGAAACGGACGTGGAATCTGGAACGTCCGGGACAGGCCTTCGGCAAAAATCCGGTGCGGCGGGAGGTTCTGGATCGGCGCGGCATCCAGGAGCACCTCGCCTTCATCCAGCCGCGTCAGCCCGGCCACGGTGTTGAAGAGCGTCGTCTTGCCGGCGCCGTTCGGCCCGATCAGCCCGCCGATCACGCCGCGCGGCAGGTCAAATGAAATCGCGTCCACCGCCGTGAAGCCCCCGAAGCGCTTGGTGACGCCACGAAGCTGCAAGAGCGCGTCCGCGGCCACGGTCAGGCGACCTCGCCCTGAAGCGCGGCGCTGCCCAGCCGGTCGTCACCCTTGTTGAGATTGTACTTCATGATCCGCCCGTGGCGCCCGGCAGCGTCGCGCTCCAGCCCGTAGACCGGACCCTGCGGGCCGGTCGAACGGCCGCGGACCGCCTCGATCTCGCGGCGATCCCCGTCCGTCAATTCGACTTCCAAGGCGCGGAGAGTCTGCGGCAGCCGGTCGGCATAGCGCGCACCGACGATCGTTGCCGCGACGTCAGGGCTGTCCAGGGTATCCCGGAGCGCGATGGCAGAGATGTCGCATCCATGTCGGTCGGCCACGGAGCGCAGCGCCGTCAGCAGGTCCTGGAACAGCGCCCAGCCACCAAACTCCTCGATGATCAGGCGGTACTTGACCAGGCTGCGGTTCTCGAAGTCGAGCCCTGGATCGGGCCTGCCAAGCCATGCATCTGTCAGGAACCCGCCAGCGAGGACTCCATAGGCGAACAGGCTGACCCCTCTGTCTCTCGCAAGCGCGGCGAAATCTTGCGAGGCGCGGCGGTCGAGCAGGGAATACTGCACCTGGGCAGACGCGACATCTGTCGTGTCGCACAGCTCCGCCAGATGTTCGGTGTCGAAATTGGTCACCCCGATCAGGTCGATCTTGCCCTTGTCGCGCAGGGTGCCGAGATGCCTCGCGGCGTCGACGTGACCCGGCACGGCATAGTCCCACCAGTGGAACTGCACCAGATCCAGCCGATCCATCCCCAGCCGCATCAGCGAGCGGTCGATCCCGGCCTCGACATCGCGAAGCGTGAGCCTCGCCAGGCTGTCCCGGTCAGGCACGTACTTGGTGTGGACCTTGATGCGGTCCAGCGCATCCAGCCCGCCGGCCCGACGGAGACCTGCGCGGAACCGGCCGATCTTGTCCTCGACGCCGGAATAGATGTCGGCGCAATCGAAGGCGGTGACGCCGGCATCGACAAAACGGACCATGTCGGAAACTGCCTGATCCGCCTTCACCGCGCCATGGTCGCCGGACAGCTGCCAGCCGCCCTTGATGATCCGCGAAACGGAATAGCCGGGCCGAACAGCGACTCTGGGGACTTCCGTAACGCGGCTCGGCCCTGCGCCGTACTCCAATTCGCCTCCCATGTCCCGGTCCCGCTGCTTTCCTTCGGGAAACCTATAGACAACTCGTTGCGATTTTGAAGGGACTAATTCGCAAACGCGAAGATGGACCGTTGGCGGACCTTCGACTAACCTGCCCCGCGACACGCCCAAGCGGATCCGCAAAATGCTCACGAACACCAGGCACGCCGGGTACTTTCTTTACCACTCGATCGGAATGTACCCGGGCAAGGAGCAGGAACTTGCCGAAGCCGCTGCCGAGTTCGCCGAGGTTTGGGCAGCGCCGAACGACAAGCAGTGGGGCTACGTGCTGCTGCGTCGGCAGGACTTCATCGACTGCTGGCGGCGCATCATCAACGTGCCCAAGGGTTCGACGACCACCTGCGAGAGCGTAACCGACGGCATGCACAAGCTGTTGCGGTCACTGCCGGAGGGAATGCTGCGCGACAAGCGCGTGCTGGTGGCCGCCGACTGCTTTCCGTCGATCCATTTCCTGCTGGCGGGGCTGGCGCCGAAAATGGGCTTCACGCTCGACACGGTGCCGCTGAGCGAGGGCAAGGCGTGGGTCGAAGCAGCGGACTTCGCCGCCCGCTGGGACCAAGACGTCGGACTGGCGCTCCTCACATGGGTCACCTCGACCACCTCGGCACGGACCGACCTGGAGCCGTTGGTGGCGCATGGGCGCGAGATGGGCAGCTTGATCGGCGTCGACATCACGCAGGCTGCGGGGCTCATCCCATTTGACGCGATGAACCCAAAGGTCGACTTTGTCGTTTCGACCAGCCTGAAGTGGATGTGTGGCACGCCCGGCGCCGGCATCCTCTACGTCGACAAGTCGCTGGCACTGGAACTGGAGCCCGACGGCCGCGGTTGGTTTTCGCAGAACAACCCGTTTTCCTGGAATCTCGACAAGTTCGAATACGCCCCCGACATCCGGCGCTTCGACGGCGGCACGCCGGGGTCGATGGCGGCCATCGCGTCGCTGCCTGCCCTGAAGTGGCACGCGAGCCAGGATCACGCCGAAATGTCGGCCTGGAACCGGCACCTCGTCGACAGGATCATCGCGCGTGCAGATGATCTCGACCTGCCGCTGCATTCACCTCGCGAGGCAGGCAGGCGCGGCGGATCGGTCATGCTGCGCTTTCCGAACAAGCCTGAAGCCGCTGCCGTGGTCGGCGCACTCGGGGTTGAAGGCTATTCGGTGGACTTCCGCGGACCGCTCGTGCGCCTTTCGCCGGGCAACATGACCGCGGCAGAGACCATCGACACCGTCTTCGACATCGCCGAGGCGGTGCTGAGCCGCCGCAAGTCCCGCTTTGCAGCAAAAGGCCCGCAGACAGGAGCCGACATGAACCCCGCAGAACTTTTGGGCCAGCTCGGCGCAATGCTCATGGCCGGCCAGGTGAGGATCGTCGACTGCACCGCCACCCTCGGTCCCGACACGCCGATCCTGCGCCTGCCGAAGGACTTCGCCAGGAACACGCCCAAGGTCGAAATTCACAAGATCAGCGAATATGACGCCGACGGACCGTTCTTTGCCTGGAACTGGATGGTGCTGGGCGAACATTCCGGGACCCATTTCGATGCGCCGCATCACTGGATTTCGGGCAAGGATTTCGAGGACGGCTACACCGACACTCTCGACGTCCAGCGCCTTGTCGCGCCGGTCAACGTGATCGACTGCTCCCGGGAGGCCGCCGAAGACCCCGACTTTCTGCTCACCGCCGAGCACGTCAAGGCCTGGGAAGCCGAGCACGGGGAGATCAATCCGGGCGAATGGGTCGTGATGCGCACGGACTGGGACAAGCGGTCCCACGACGAGGAGTTCTTCCTGAACGAGGATCCTGATCCGCACGAAGACGGATCGCACAGTCCCGGCCCGACGACGGAATGCATCGACTACCTGCTTTCCAAGGGCATCGTCGGGTGGGGCGCGCAGTGCATCGGCACGGATGCCGGCATGGCGGGCAAGTTCTCGCCCCCCTATCCGGCGCACAACTTCCTGCACCGCGACAATTGTTTCGGACTCGCGTCGCTCGCGAATCTTGACCAGTTGCCGCCCAAGGGCGCGATCCTGATGGCGGCGCCATTGAAGATCGAGTGCGGCACCGGATCGCCCATCCGCGCCCTGGCGCTTGTTCCGAAGGCCTGACTGCGCATGGCCGAGCGCTCGTTCAAGTCAGAAGTTGAACACCTGCGCCTTGGTGCCGGCGAGACCTTCACGGGCGAAGGCATACTGGCAATCACGAAGGCACTGCTGGAATCCGGCGTGGGCTATGTCGGCGGCTATCAGGGCGCGCCGATCTCCCACCTGATGGACGTGCTGGCCGACGCGCAGGATCTCCTCGCCGAGCTCGGCGTCCGGTTCGAAGCCAACGCATCCGAGGCCGCGGCCACGGCGATGCTGGCGGCTTCGGTCCACTACCCGATTCGCGGCGCCGTGACCTACAAGGGCCCTGTCGGGGTCAACGTCGCGTCGGACGCCTTGGCAAACCTGTCGTCCTCGGGCGTGAACGGCGGTGCCCTGATCGTTCTTGGCGAGGACTACGGCGAAGGCTCCTCGATCATGCAGGAGCGCAGCCACGCCTTTGCGATGAAGTCGCAGTTCTGGCTCCTGGACCCGCGCCCGAACCTGCCCTCGATCGTGCGGGCGGTAAAGCAAGGCTTCGAGCTCTCCGAGGCGTCCAGCACGCCAGTGATGCTGATGGTGCGGATCCGGTCCTGCCATGTCACGGGCCAGTTCGAGGCTGCCGACAACATTCCGCCGCCGCTGACCGTCCGCGAAGCGCTGGCGGAACCGAGAAAGGACTTTCGGCGCGTGGTTCTGCCGCCGATGTCCTACGCGCATGAGAGGGAAAAGATCGAAAGCCGATGGCCCGCCGCCGAGGCCTTCATCATTGAACGGGCGTTGAACGAGCGCTTCGGCCCGCGGCAAGGCAAGATCGGCATCGTTCTTCAGGGCGGCATGTACAACGGCGTGATACGAGGGCTGCAGCGGCTGGGCCTCGCCGACCTCTACGGCAACACGGATGTGCCGCTCCAGGTCCTGAACGTCACCTACCCGTTGGTGCGAACGGAGATCCTGGACTTCGCGCACGGCAAGGACGCGCTCCTGGTCGTCGAAGAGGGCCAGCCCGAATTCATCGAGCAATCCGTCGCGTCCATGCTGTTCAAGGAAGGCGTCCAAACCCGCCTGGCGGGCAAGGATGTTCTGCCGATGGCCGGTGAATACACCGGCGAGGTGCTGCGCGACGGCATGACCGCCTTCCTTCGCGAAACCGCGCCCGACCTGCTTCCGGGGCAAGTCCGCGCGCCCAACCGGGATGCGCCCGAGATCCCGGACCTTTCGAAGACGGTGCCGGTCCGCCCGCCCGGATTCTGCACCGGCTGCCCCGAACGCCCGATCTTCGCCGCACTGAAGATCGTCCAGCAGGAACTGGGTGAGCACCAGATCACCGGCGACATCGGCTGCCATCTCTTCGCGGCGCTCCCGCCCTTCGAGATAGGCGGCTCGACCATGGGCTACGGCCTCGGGCCTGCGTCGAATTCCGCATTCGACGCCGGTGGAAGCAAGCGGGCGATCTCCATCATCGGTGACGGGGGATTCTGGCACAACGGTCTCGCCTCCTCGATCGGCAACATGGTGTTCAACCGCTCCGACAGCGTTGCCGTGATCGTGGACAACTACTATTCGGCCGCCACCGGCGGGCAGGATGTGCCGTCGAGCCGCGCCAGCAACCCGACCAAGGCCACGAACAACCCGATCAGCGCCGCCGTCAGGGGAGTCGGCGTGAAATGGGTCCGCGAAATCGACCGCACCTATGACGTGCCTCGGATGTGCGAGGTCTTTCGCGAAGCGCTGACCACGGACTACGGCGGCCCCAAGGTCATTATCGCCTCCTCCGAGTGCATGCTGAACCGCCAGCGCCGCGAGAGACCTCTCCGGCAGGAAGCCATCAACGCCGGAACGCGCGTCGAGGTGCCCCGCTTTGGCGTCGACGAGGACATCTGCACCGGCGATCATGCCTGCATCCGGCTTTCGGGCTGTCCGTCGCTGTCGCTCAAGACCCTCGACGACCCGCTCCGCGACGATCCGGTGGCGCATATCGACCAGACGTGCGTCGGCTGTGGGAACTGCGGCGAGGTGGCGGAGGCCGCCGCGCTCTGTCCAAGCTTCTACCGCGCCGACATTGTGCACAACCCGACCGGGTTCGAACGCTGGCGCGCGAGCCTCGCCTCGCGGCTCATGGGCCACCTTCAAGGCCGTCGGGAACGCAAGTCGCTCTCTTTCGGTCCCGCAGAATGACGGGGCACCAGCCATTTCCGGCCGAGAAGGCCAGTCGGAACCCCGACGGCGTCATCAAGCTCGCGATCATGGCGGTGGGCGGCCAGGGCGGCGGAGTCCTGACCAGGTGGATCGAAACCCTCGCCAGGTCGCAAGGCTTTGCCTGCCAAGCAACCTCGGTCGCCGGCGTGGCGCAGCGTACCGGCGCGACGATCTACTATGTCGAGATGGCCAGGGCCGAAGCAGGGCAACCGGTGTTCGCTCTCGCTCCCGCCTCCGGTGATGTCGACATACTGATCGCTGCAGAACTGATGGAAGCCGGGCGCGCCATCGCGCGCGGCTTCGTGACCCCGGACAGAACGACCCTCATCGCATCGTCCCACAGGGAGCTCGCCGTCTCGGAAAAGACCGTGCCCGGCGACGGGACCGCCGATGCGACCGAGGTTCGCGCCGCAGCCGAAATCGCCGCTTCCCGGTTCATTTGCTTCGACATGGAGAGTCTGGCCGTTGAAAGCGGATCCGTAATATCTGCCACGCTGTTTGGCACTCTGGCGGCTTCACAATGCCTGCCCTTCGAAAGGGACGATTTCGAAGACGCAATCCGAGCCGGCAAGCGGGAAGTCGAGGCCAGCTTGCGCGCCTTCAGCGCCGGTTTCCACGCTTGCCTTCAGGGTGCGCCGTCGGGCGACGCGCCAAAACGATCACCACCCGCCCAAAGTGCCACTGGTCCTGCACATCTGCTCGAAAGGTGGCAAAGCTTGGCCAGGCGCGTGTCCGATCTGCCAGCGCCTGTCCGGCCAATTGCGATTGCGGGGTTGCGCAAGGTCGTCGACTTCATGGATGCGGACTACGGACAGGAGTACCTCGACCGAATGGCACCTTTCGTGGGCGCCGACGGAATCGACAACGAACACGCGTTGACCAAGGCCGCGGCGAAATACATTGCGAACGCCATGGCCTACGACGACGTGATCCGTGTGGCGGATCTCAAAACCCGCGCCGCGCGGAACAGCCGGATCGTTGCCGAGATGGGAACCGGACCGCAACAGTTGCTGCATTTGACCGAATACATGCATCCCCGGGCCGAAGAGATCGTCGGACTGCTGCCCTCCCGGCTGGGTGCCCGAATCGCGGCCAGCCCTCGCGCAATGGCTCGTATCGACCGCTGGTTTGCCAAAGGCAGGCGGCTGCGGTCAGACCGTCTGGGGCCGTTCCTTCTTCTCTACGCCCTCGGTGGCCTGAAACGATATCGCCGCAGGACGCGACGCCACGCGGTCGAGCAGGCGCATCTCGACAGGTGGCTGTCGCGCGCGGCCCGAGCCGCTGCCGACGACCCCGCGCTCGCCACCGAAGTTCTCCGCTGCGGTCGGTTGATCAAGGGCTATTCTGACACCCACGCTCGCGGCCTGTCGAAATTCGACAAGGTTCTCGGGATTGCGGACCAGCTCACAGGTCGCCCAGATGCAGCCAGCTGCACAAGGCACCTTCGCGAATCTGCGCTCCTGGACGGGGACGGGAAGGCGCTCACCGAAGCGATCAGGGCCATCGACAGGTCGTAGCGCACGACCCGAACCCTCAAGTGCCGGCAATGTGGCAGGCGGCCCGTCACCACGTACGAGGCCTGCACCATCTGGACGCGCACCAGGGACGGCTTCGTGGGCCGGCACCTCGACGGCGCAAGGTTCTGGCTTCGTGCCCATGCGCCCGCGGCAGCCTTCTCGGCCGTTCGCGTTGGCACGACAAACATGGGCTTGCGCCAATCCAGCCCCCTCGTGTCTCGCGAGTGACCAATCGGAAATCAGCATGCCCGTCCATGGCCAATACGCCTCTTTCCCCGCCCTGCTCGCCAAGGCAGATCTGAACGGCACGTCCTGGCATCTGCGACCGACATTTGCTTGGCTGTCTCCTTGACTGGCTTCGGCAACTGAACGCGGACGTTGCCGCATGGCCGAGCGCTTTGGCGGCCAGGGAAATCGAAGGAAAGCCAAGAAGCCGCCTTTGCTCAAGTCATGGGTACAGGCCCGGCCATGAGCCGGCGAACCAACAGCAAGCCGAAACGATTGAGGCAGTGGAACAATTGGACGCAGAGAGGTTGAATCCAAGTCTGCGTTGAGTTACATGTAACAAAGGCGGAGGCTATCATGCCAATTCCTGTTTCAGAGCGTGTCCGGAAGCGCCGGGACGCCCTGCGGAACGCAGGGCTGCGCCCTGTTCAAATCTGGGTACCCGACACGCGTCGCCCCGGCTTCGGCGCGGAGTGTCGACGTCAGGCGCTGCTAGTCGCCAGGGCGGATCAGCATGACGCAGATCTGAAGACTTTGATGGACACCGCCCTGAACGACCTAGATGATTGGCTGTGAGGAGGGGCGAACTGGTGACCGTCGCCCTGCAGGGTGACTTCGGCAAGCCGCGCCCTGCGCTGATCATTCAGGCGGACCAGTTTGCTGATCTTGGCTCAGTTGCCATTCTGCCCATCACTTCCAGGTTGGTTGATGCGCCACTCCTGCGCTTGACTGTTGAGCCCGCTGCCGAAAACGGACTGCGCGTGGTCTCGCAGATCATGCTGGACAAGGCGATGACTGTGAGGGCCGAAAGGATTGGGCCATCGATAGGCCAGATTGACGAAACCGCCATGATTGCCGTGAACCGTTCGTTGGCGCTCTTTCTGGGCCTGGCTGGATGAAACAGCGCCAACCATCCATTGAAGGAATGGCGAGACTGAAGCCGATGACGAGCGGAGAGCAACGAAAGCCCCCAGCAAATCCAGGTGCTTGGCACCTGCTTCGAGGAAAAGGTCCGCAGACGGGACATGCTTGAACGCAACAGGGCACTGCCGCACGGGCAAAAGTGCGGAGGGCACGATCCCCTCGCCTAACCGTCTCACCCGCATCCCAGGAAATTTTGGAGCCCGGGCGCACCGTCGATCCTTCGCCGCGGATCTTTCGGTTGAGACGCGAGACCATGAACACCGTTTCAGCCATTCCGCCATCCCCATTGCAATGGGGACTTGCGCCAGAACTGTGGCGGAGGAGGTGGGATTCGAACCCACGGTACGCTTTCACGCACGCCGGTTTTCAAGACCGGTGCATTCGACCACTCTGCCACTCCTCCGACCGGGGCTTGGTATCGGTCGCCGCGCGATTCTGAAAGCCCCAGGTGCAATTCCGCCCGGACCTCCGGAAAGCCCCTTTTCTTGCAGAGGCGCAAGAGCTAAGCATTTCAGCCAATGCAGGCGAGAGTCAGCTTAGGAAGGATTGGGCTGAGTGAGCCGCACGAGCCAAGGACGACATGAATGACGCGGACGCCAGCCAGTTCTTCATCCAGTTTTCCGTGCGGAACTGCCAGCCTAAAGTGTGCGAGGCTCCTCCACAGGCGGAATGCGCGTGTCAAAAACGCATCTAGGGTCAAAAGTTGCGGATCTCGAGTCGTGCTCCCGCCAAGCGCCAATGATCGAGAACCTGGACTTGCCTTGAGCCAGATCGAAGACGCCCAGCCGAGTCATTGCGTCGCCAGTTCGAGTGCAACGGAGACTCGCGCCCTGTTGAGGAAGGTCGCAGCCCTTTGGTCCGTCCTTGCAGTGTCCGTCTTTGTCGCTTCGACGGTTGCTGCGCAACCGGTTTACGAAACCCCCGCGAAAGCCGCGCTCATCTATGATTTCGAGACCGACACGGTACTCTTCGAAAGGGACGCGGACACGCCGAAGCCGCCCGCATCCATGTCAAAGCTGATGACGCTCTACATGGTCTTCGAGGCTTTGAAGGAAGGCCACATCGACCTGGACACGACATTCACCGTCTCGACCAAGGCCCGCAACATGGGTGGCTCGACCATGTTTCTTGATGAAACCGACCGACCCACCACCGAAGAGCTGATCAAGGGGATCGTCGTCCAGTCCGGCAACGACGCGTGCGTCGTCGTGGCTGAAGGGCTGGCTGGCACGGAAGAGGCATTTGCCCAGCGGATGACCCTGCGGGGACGCGAAATCGGGCTCCAGGACTCGACGTTCGCCAATGCCAGCGGCTGGCCGCATCCACGACATCGGATGAGCCTCCGCGACCTGGTCAGGCTGGCAGCGCTGCTGATCACGGAATTTCCCGAGTATTACGGGTATTTCGCCATGGAGGAATACGACTATGACGGTCGCTCGCCGGCCAACAGGTTCAACCGCAATCCGGTGCTGGGAACTGGTCTTGGGGCGGACGGGCTAAAGACCGGACACACCGAGGAAACAGGCTACAGCCTTGTGGGATCCGCCGTCCAGGACGAGCGACGCTTGATCTTTGCCTTCACCGGTCTGGAGAGCGCGGCAGCGCGCCGCCGCGAAGCCGAGGCGATGATAGTCTGGGGACTCCGCCAGTTCGCCATCAAGGAGGTTGCTTCCAAGGGTGACGTGATCGGCGAGATTCCGGTCTGGATGGGAAGTCAGTCCAGCATCAACGCGGTTGCAAGCGATGACCTCCGCATGCCATTCCCGACCGTTGGCCAAGGCAGCGTCACGACGCGCATCGAATACCTCTCGCCGCTTGACGCTCCGATCGCCGAAGGCGCGCCGGTGGCAGAACTCGTTGTCTCGATCCCAAGCATTCCGGTCAGGCGGTTCACTCTTGTCTCCGACCGCGAATCCACCCGAGGCGGCTTTGTGCCTCGCGTGCGCGCTGCGTCCACTCTTCTGTTTGACATGGCCATTGGGCAGGTGCGAAGCCTCATGGAATGAACATGGGGCGCCTGATCACATTTGAGGGCATGGACGGGTGCGGAAAGTCCACGCAAGCCCGGCTTCTCACTGAAGGCCTCGAAAAAAAGGGGCTCGACGTCGTCCTGACACGTGAGCCGGGCGGTTCGCCAGGAGCGGAGGAAATCCGCCAGCTTCTGGTCGAAGGCCCTCCCGAGCGCTGGTCCGCCGAAACCGAGATCCTGCTTTTCACGGCCGCAAGGCGCGATCATATGGAAAGGACCATTCGCCCGGCGCTCGAAAGGGGCGCAATCGTGATCTCGGACCGGTACGTGGATTCGACCCGGGTGTATCAGGGTGCGGCCCGACCGGAGCTGCGCGCACTCGTGGACCAGTTCCACGACGCCGTGATAGGCAAGGATCCTGACCTGACATTCATAATTGACATCGATCCGGCCGATTCTCTCTGCCGCAGGCTGGAGCGCAATTCAGGCGAACACAGGTTCGAGGAAATGGGACATGACTTTCAGGATCGCGTGCGCAAGGGATTTAGCGCGCTCGCAAGCGACAATCCCGACCGATGCCGCCTGATCGACGGCAATCGCGATGTCGATGCCATCGCGCGCGACATCCTCGGGATTGCGGAGCGGAACCTGTGAATGACGAAAGCCCGCCCGAAGCCGACCGCGCCGACGGCGCGCCGCATCCGCGCGAAACCCTGCGGCTCTTCGGTCACAAGGATGCAGTGGCCGATATCCTTGCGTCGCTCGCCAATGACAGGATGCACCATGCCTGGCTCCTGACCGGACCGCGCGGCGTAGGCAAGGCGACCCTGGCCTGGGCAACGGCGCGAAACCTGCTGGCACGATCGGGCGGCGAGGGCGGGAAGATGGGTTCCATTCCGATGAACCTGGACATGTCCGCAGATCATCCCGTTGCTCGCCGCGTCGCCGCATTGTCCGATCCTGGCTGCCTCCTGATCCGACGTGCATGGGACCCCGACCGCAAGCGCCTGAAGAACTGGATCACGGTCGACGAGATCCGGAGGCTCAACAGGTTTCTTGGCCTGACTGCCACCGACGGCGGATACCGAGTCGTCATCGTGGATGCGGCAGACGACATGAACGCTTCCGCTTCCAACGCTCTGCTCAAGCTGCTGGAAGAGCCACCGGGAAGCACCGTTCTCTTCCTGGTCAGCCATCAGCCGGCGCGACTTCTTCCAACGATCCGGTCGCGTTGCCGGATCCTGAGGCTGCGGGAACTGGACGAAGCCGACATGGATCTGGCCCTTGGCGAAGCTGGCATCGCCGCCGAAAGCGCAGACAGACTTCATGCGCTTGCGCACGGCTCGGTCGGCGAAGCAGTCCGGCTGATGAACGAAGGAGGCCTTGAACTCTACGGGAAGGTCATGGACGTGATCGCCACGGCGCCATCCATGGACCGGGCCAGGCTTCTGAAGCTCGCTGAAGAAGTGTCGGCACGCGGAGCCGAACGGCGATTCGATCTGGCCGTGAGGTTGCTGGGCCGGGCGCTGGCCCGCCTTGCGGTGACTGCCGCAGGATCGCCCCCCGAATCCCAAGTGACACCGGGTGAGTTCCAGACGCTTGAGCGGCTCGGCGCAAACGCCAGCCGTGCGCATGCATGGGCAGAGCTGCAGCAGGAACTGTCGACCCGACTGACGCACGGCCGGGAAGTCAACATCGACCAGGCCAGCCTGCTCACGGACGCGTTCCTCCGGATTGAAGCGACTTCCGCGCATTGACGCCGAGACCAGGACGGAATCCCGAACCGCGGACGGCCCGCCCGGCTTGACGCCCCACCAGAACCTACCCATACGGAACCAATGTCATTTCCGGCCCGGATCACGGACAGCCATTGCCATCTTGATTTTCCTGAGTTCGATGGCGAGCTTGGCAGCGTCGTCGCCCGCGCTGCCGACCGAGGCGTTCATCGCATGGTGACGATCTGCACAAGGCTTGCCGCCGAACCTGCGATACGCGCTATCGCCGAGACTCATCAGCCCGTATTCTACGCCGCCGGCACGCATCCGATGTCAGTGGCAAAGGAGCCCATGGTGGATGCCGAGACGCTGGTCTCCCTGTCCGCCCATCCGAAGTTCGTCGGCATCGGCGAATCCGGCCTCGACTACCACTACACGCGGGACTGCATTGCCGTGCAACAGGAGAGCCTTCGCATCCACGTCGAGGCAGCGCGCCAAACCGGTCTGCCGCTCGTGATTCATGCACGCGACGCGGACGAGGACATGGCGCGGATCCTGACCGAGGAACATCGGGCGGGCGCGTTTTCCTGCGTGATGCACTGCTTTTCCTCCGGACCATCGCTCGCCGAGAGAGCTCTCGAGCTTGGATTCTATCTTTCGATGTCCGGCATTGCCGCCTTCCCCCGAAGTGCCGCTCTCCGCCAGACTTTCGCAGCGGCGCCGATTGACAGGATCCTGCTGGAAACCGACGCGCCTTACCTTGCCCCGCCGCCCAATCGAGGCAGAAGGAACGAACCGGCCTTCGTTGCCGACACCGCACGGGTCGGCGCCGACGTCTTCGGAATGGACTACAAGGAGTTTGCAGATCGAACGGAAGAGAATTTCGAGCGACTCTTTGCCAAGGCTGCCGCATGGCAGAATTGACCTTCACCATTCTCGGGTGCGGCTCGTCAGGTGGCGTGCCCCGGATCGGGGGGCGCTGGGGCGACTGCGATCCCGCGAATCCCAGAAACCGGCGTCAGCGGTGCTCGCTTCTGGTCGAGCGGATTGAAGACGATGCCAGGACAACGGTGCTGATCGACACGTCTCCGGACCTGCGCCAGCAATTGCTTGACGCAAACGTCGGCGATCTCGATGCGGTGATCTATACGCATGGCCATGCCGACCACGTGCACGGAATCGATGACTTGCGTCCCATCGTCTATGCTCGGCGCTCGCGAATGCCTGTATGGGCAGACGGGCCGACGCAGGAACGGCTGTATTCGGGCTTCGGCTACGCCTTCACGCAACCTGAAGGTTCGCCATACCCGCCAATTCTCGAGATGCACACGATCAAGGGCGACGTGAATGTCGACGGAAGAGGCGGCAGGATCACGTTTCGGCCGATCAGCGTGAGCCACGGCTCGATCAACGCGCTTGGGTTCAGGATTGGCGATCTTGCGTACCTCCCCGACGTAGCCGAGATCAATGACGACGCCTGGGCGAATCTTGAAGGTCTGGACATCTGGGTTGTCGATGCCCTCCGCCGTGACCCGCACCCGACCCACGCACATCTCGAGCGCACGCTTGGCTGGATCGAACGCGCTGCACCCAAGCGTGCCATTCTCACCAACATGCACATCGACCTCGACTATGACACGCTGACTGCCGAGACACCGGACAACGTCGAGCCGGCTTATGACGGCATGCGCCTTACCATGTCCGTCTGAGCCATGCAGGCACTTCTGGACGTTGTGGTACCCGTCTTCCTGGTCATAGGGGCCGGGTACTTTGCGGTCTGGAAGGGCTTCTTCAGTGACCACGGGGTCGACTCCCTGATGAAGTTCACGCAGAACTTCGCGATCCCGTGCCTCCTTTTCGACGCGTTGTCCTCGATTGATCTCGACAAGGGCTTCGACATCCCCCTGCTCCTCAGCTTCTACGCAGGCGCAGCGTCAGGATTCCTCCTCGGGCTTGTTCTTGGCCGCCTGCTCATCGGACGCCCTTGGCCAGATGCGGTCGCGATCGGTTTCTGTTGCATGTTCTCGAACTCGGTCCTGCTTGGCTTGCCCATCACGGAACTCGCCTATGGGGCCGACGCACTTGTCGGCAACTACGCAATCGTCGCCCTCCACGCTCCATTCTGCTACTTCGTCGGCGTCACCGCGATGGAAATCGTCCGCGCTGACGGAATGTCGCCGATGGGTGCCTCCCTTCATGTCGGCAAGGCGATGTTCAACAACGCGCTGATCGTTGGCATTGTCCTGGGACTCCTGGTCAACATGTTCGGAATCGGTGTTCCAGGCGTTCTGTCGGACGCCATCAATCTCCTGTCCGCCGCCGCACTGCCTGCAGCCTTGTTCGGACTTGGCGGGGTCCTGGTGCGCTACAAGCCGGAAGGCGACCTGAAGGCCATCGCCCTGATCTGCGTCGTGTCCCTGCTTGTCCATCCGCTGATCTCCTGGAGCGCTGCATCCGCGATGGCGATTGACCGGGACGCGTTTCGTTCCGTCGTGCTGACCGCCGCGATGGCACCAGGGGCAAACACGTACATTTTCGCGAACATGTACGGCACGGCAAAGCGCGCTGCCGCTTCGTCGGTCCTGTTCGGGACGGCCCTGTCGGTCATTACCGTCTGGCTCTGGCTTCTCGTGTTGCCGTAGCGGCCGCGGGGCGGCCAGCGCACGCGCCATTCCGAATTCTTGGAGCCTTGCACGCGAACTGAGCGGCTTGCCTAGGTGCGGCATTTTCCGCTCCAAGCGGACACAAGGCAGGAAAAGGCACATGGAAAGGCAGAGGCCCGCGCGTGAGCGGTACAGGCAGACGACGGACGGACACTGAGTCAAGCTGACGGATGCGCGATTGTCAGTTACCGACTCCTTGTTTCCGCCTCTTCCTTGCACCAAGACCATTTCTGCCGCTGGCGCAGCCTGCGCGCCTGCGCGCCCGACCGGTTGACAAGCTCGGGGCCGATTGCGACATCATCGCTCGGGCATAAATGCAAGCGTCATAGGGCCAAGCAGAGAGCTCACAATGCGCAACTCCAAAGGCACAGCGGCCCCAACGGCGCATGGATGCATCGCCGTCGACAAACTCGGCTGCCAGATCCTGTTTCTCAACGCGGAATCAGGTGAAATCGAGACTGTCCTGGACGGCTTTCCGAAGACCGTTCACGAGCTGCTGGTCCGCCCGGAGAGATCGCGCGCATATGTACCGATTTTCGGTGACGGCATACATGGAAACAACCCCAATCCCGGCCGTCAGATCGTCGTGATTGATGTCCACGCCCGAAGCCACGTCGCGGACATCGACGTCAGCCCGCTTGCAGCCCCTCATACCATGCGAGTTGGACCGGACGGGCTGATTTACGTCACTTGCGAAGACAGTGGCGTCGTCGCGATCATCGATGCGGACAGAAACGCGGTCATCGACACGATTGACGCCGGATCTTGCAATTGCCATCGGCTAGAGATTTCGCCGGACGGAACGCGCGTCTACACCGAGAACGAAGAGGATTGCTCCGTCTCCGTGATTGACCTGCAGGCCCGGAAACTGCTAGGTCAGATCAAGACGCCCCATGCGCTTGGCGGGCTGGCGGTCTCGGCTGACGGCAAGACGGTCATAGGCGTCGATGATGAGGCGCCAGCGCTGTTTCTGATTGACGCGGAACTTGGGGATATTTCGGAGACCCTGCCCTTGGAGGGACTGGAAGGGCCCGCGCAAATCGCGCGCTATTCTCCGGACTTCAATGTGCTCGCGCTTACCAGCATGTCCGGAGACCGTGCGTTCCTGATCGACGCGGATTTCCAGAGCCAGACCGCCATTCCGGTCGGGCGCCAGCCAATGGACATGGCCTTTCGCGGCAACGAACTGTTCATTGCCTGCCAGGGCGACGGCACTATCCATGTGCTCGATCTTGAGAATCGGCAGGCCAGCAGAAAGTTCGCGGCCGGCGTGGGATGTGAATCGGTAGGATTCTTCTGAATTCGGTTCCCCGGCTTCAGGTCACGCCCGCAATCATCCCGTCGCACCCTGCTGCCCCAGTCTCGGCCATGCCGTCATCGTCCGAGGCACCGAACCCGTTCAACCGGAATCTTGGCATGAAGCCTGCGTCTCCCAAACACGGCATCTCGGAAGCGCGATGCTGGACATGCTAGACTGGCGGCTGTCGCGTCGGCCCCTGATCGACTACCCCAGCATCAGAAAGAAGAAATCCTGCGACTTGGACATGAATGCGCAGGACTGCACAGTCGCGCGCACCAGTGCTGCGACATGGACGGAAACTCAATGTGGATGGGGCCTCCGGCGGCCTGTCGGACGTTCTGTGTCACTCGGCCTGGCGGATCCGTTAGCGCCTCTGGCGGTTCCGGCCCGTCTCGCGGCCCCTCTCCGTGCGGCGGTAGCGTCCCCGCGCCTCGCGCCGCCTCTCGCTCCGGGAGCGCGCGCTGCACGTCCTGGAGCAGTACGCCTGCCCGTGGTCGCAGTGCCGGCAGACGACGACCTGCCGCCGGCACCGCTTGCAGTTGAACAGGCGCCCCGCCTCGCACGCGTTGTCGCACACCGTCCGCTCTCGAGCGGGGTGGACCCGGACGCGAAAATGCATGACAATGCACGGGAGTTCGGTCCCCGCGACCGGCTCGTTCGGGTGCGGCGCCGGGGGTTGTTGGCAAACTCTGCCCAGCGCCGCATCGCTCTTTCCTTCGATGCCGCACTACCACCCGGCCGAGGCCGCGGCAAAGGCGCCGTGGCCGGCACGGCAACAGGATCCGACAAAGGGGAAGGGAACGATCCGCAGCGGCGCGGCGCGTCCGCGACGGACGCCGGATCCGTCCCTCTGCCGCGGATCGCCCGCCGCGGCGGTGCCGGACGCAAGACGCCGGACGGCGGAGGCTTCACCACGACAGAATCACGACGAGCGGAAAGACGATGGGAGCCGCACAATGGGAAAGAGAACGATTCTGTCAAAAGCGCGGCGAACCGCCAAAATCCCGCTCTTTCATGTCTCCGTCGGCATCGAATCGCGCCGGCCATCGCCACGGTGAACGGATCACCAGGTTACGCCGCGCAGTGGTCCCCTACGCCGTTCTGCTACCGCGCTACACGGGCGAGCCTCCAATCGGTCCGACTTTCCGGCGCGAGGACGCAACCTGCCTCACGGCCAATGGCACCAGGGAATGCTCAAATGGCGACCCGGATGTCGGACAATCCCAGTCTTCGATCCGTCGGTCGGCCCGTGACGTTCAATGGAACATTTCGCGCCGTGTTATCCGTCCTATACCCAGAATCTCCAAAGCTAACTGGCATCATTGGCTATTCGTGTTGACATTTCCGCATTTCAAGCGGAAAGTGAAGTATGTTTCACGATCAGCGATCCGCCCTGTCAGGATATGTGAGCGGTCTGCTTTCCACCGGCCGGACGGCCTTCACTGCCGACGAGGCCGAGCATGCGCTCGGCGTCGGGCACGGCGCGTTCCTGGATGCTGCGGAACGGTTGCAGCGTCGCAAGGCGTTGCTCAACCCGCGGCAGGGCTTCTATGTCGTCGTCCCGCCGCAATATGCGTCCTGGGGGGGGCCGCCGCCGTCCTGGTACATCGACGCGCTCATGGGCCGAGAGGGTCAGGCCTACTATGTCGCGCTTCTCAAGGCGGCAGAGCTGCACGGCGCGACACACCAGGCGGTCATGGAGTTTCAGGTTGTCGCGGCGAAGCGCCTGCCCAGGATCCGTGCCGGCCGCAGCATGATCGTGTTCCACTTCCGCAAGGACATGGCAGCGGTGACAGCGGGGATCGAGGACCGCAAGACCGATACCGGCACGATGAAGGTCTCGTCCGCCGCGCTGACAGCCCTCGACCTGCTTCGCTATCCGCAGGCATCTGGCGGCATGGACAGTGTCGCCACGGTCCTCTCTGATCTCGGACGCAGGATCGACAGGGAGCAGCTCGCCGCGTTGTCAGTGGTCGTGGAGCGGCCTGTCGTACAGCGTCTCGGGTATCTTCTGGACCATCTCGGCCATGACGAACTGACGGGACCCATGCACGAGTCCCTGAGGGCACGAGGGTCGCTGCCCTGGGCCGAGCTCGACCGGCAGGAGACGCGGGACCCGGACTTCACGTCCGCACCGCTCCAACGCGAGGTCCGGTGGCGGATCGTCGCACGCCGCCTTCCCCAGGTCGATGCATGATCCCGGCGCAGAATATCGTCGCCTGGAGCAACTTCGTTCCCTGGGCCGATCAGCGACAGGTCGAACAAGACCTCATCATCGGCCGTGCCCTTGTGGAGATCTTCTCCGACGACATGTTGTGCGCTGCAGTGCGGGTTCGTGGCGGAACAGCGCTCAACAAGCTGCACTTCCCGAAGCCGATGCGCTACTCCGAGGATATTGACCTGGTCCGGACTTCCGTGGGGCCGATCGGTCCCATCCTCGATCGACTGCGTGTCGTTCTGGAACCGTGGCTGGGGCATGCGCGGTTCGATCAGAGTCCTGTCGCACCGAAGTTTCGCTTCCGGGTCGATGCCGAAGACGGCAGTGGCGTGCCGATCCGGCTGAAGGTCGAGATCAACACCCGCGAGACCCAGGCCTTCGACTGCCCGGCGTCGATGCCGTTGAGGATCGACAATCCCTGGTTCTCAGGCGAAGCGGATATTTCCACATTCTCCTGTGAAGAGATGCTGGCGACCAAGCTGCGTGCCTTGTTGCAGCGTGACCAAGGGCGCGATTTCTACGACCTGGCGCACGCGTTGGGAGTCTTCGAGAACCTCGATATCGCCCGTCTGGTCGAAATGTTCAGGCGGTACCTCGACCTTTCCGGCCAAACGATTTCCCGGGCACAGGCCCAGGAGCGAATGTTCGCCAAGCTGGCCAAACCGCGCTTCCTGCTCGACCTGCGTCCCCTGCTGCCGGCCGCTCAGGCGCAAGCCCTGACGGAAGAGACAACAGCGGAGTCCTTTCGCCGCGTGTTCACGATGCTCATCGATCGGCTGCCCGGCGAGCCTTGGGGAAGGACGCAGGCCATGAAAGAACGCTTCGGAATCTCATGGTGACACGAGCGCGGTTAGCCATAGTCTTCCGTTCGGATTGGTCATGACGCGTCAATTGCATTCCGGGCTTTACGAAGACCTGCTGACTTCCGCGCTGGAGGCGGAAATCAACGCCCGAACGGCGGAGGGCTGGTGGGTTGACGTCGCCACGGCGGACTCAACTGTTCGTCCCGAGCTCCTGGCGCGTCATGTTTATCACCTCCTTCGACGCGCGCTCGAAGGGATGCCCGAAGAAGACGGCGCTCAGCCGGCCAACCAGGTCGCCTTGGCGAATCGACTGGTGGAGGTTCTCGTCGAGTATGGTGCGATGGCTGACGACCGGGTCGCAGACGCCGCACGCCTGCTCCTGGAAGCGGTCGAACGCCGGGCATTGGGCGGGACACGATCGGCAGTCCCGCGCCCGACACTCTCGCTTCGCCAGACCGGCCTGCTCGTCAATGGACGACGCGACGTCCAGATCGCAAGCGAGATCGCACGGGAAATCCCGAGTGCCGACCGGATCGATCTCCTGTGCGCATTCGTGCGGCACTCGGGGTTGCGGCTGTTCCGTTCCGAGCTTGCAGAACGGGTGCGAGAGGGCGCACGCGTGCGCGTGATCGCAAGCATCTATACCGGGTCGACCGAACGCCGTGCTCTGGATGCGCTTGTCGATCTTGGCGCGCAAGTGAAGGTTTCCTACGAAGTCTCGCGCACCCGGCTTCATGCCAAGGCGTGGCTGTTCCACCGCCGCAGCGACCTGCACACTGCCTATATCGGTTCGTCAAATCTCACCCACACGGCACAGGTCGATGGCCTCGAATGGAACGTGCGCGTGAGCGCGGCCGAGAATCCCGAGGTGATCGAGCGCTTCGCAGCCACCTTCGAACAGTACTGGCAAGAGCCCGAGTTCGAGGACTATATGCCCCAACGTGACAGCGAGCGGCTCGACCACGCGCTCTCGAGACAGCGCGGCGGCTCGTCGGGCCAAGACGACGGACTCCTGCTGTCTCTGCTGGTCGACGTCGCACCGAAGCCTCACCAGGCTGTCGCACTGGAGGCCCTCGAAGCGGAGCGCCTGCGCGGATACCACCGCAACCTCGTGGTCGCGGCGACCGGCACTGGCAAGACCTGGATTGCGGCATTCGATTTCAAGCGGCTGCGCGACCAGGGCGCATGTCATTCACTGCTCTTCGTCGCGCACCGTGACGAGATCCTCCGTCAAGGCCAACAGGTCTTCCAGCTTGTGCTCCGGGAGCCGGGGTTTGGTGAGCGGCTGGTCGGCGGCGAGCGTCCACGTGCAGGTCACCACGTCTTTGCTTCGGTGCAGTCCCTTGCCAACCGCATCGACGAGATCGATCCAGACGATTTCGACGTGGTCATCGTGGACGAGTTTCATCACGCGGCAGCTGCGAGCTACGAGCGCCTGCTGTCGCGCTTGAGACCGAAAGTCCTCCTTGGGCTCACCGCCACGCCCGAGCGCGCCGACGGCCAGTCGGTGCTACAGTGGTTCGATGGCCGCATCGCCTCGGAGTCCCGGCTCTGGGATGCCCTTGACCAAGGGCTGCTCTGCCCGTTTCACTATTTCGGAGTGAACGACGCGACCGATCTCTCGGCGGTCCGTTTCGAGCGCGGACGATATGTGCCTGGCGAACTCGACAACGTATTTACGGGCGACCACGCTCGAGCGGTTCGGATCCGCCAGGCTGTCGAAGAATTCGTGACCGACCCGCACCAGATGCGGGCGCTGGGATTCTGCGCAGGCATCGGTCACGCCCATTTCATGGCGCGGCAGTTCACGGGTTTCGGCTACCCGGCAGCGGCGCTCGATGCCAGCACCCCCTGGGACGATCGTCGTGCGGCGCTCGCGAGGCTGCGGCGCGGAGAACTTCGAGCCATCTTTGCAGTCGATCTCTTCAACGAGGGCGTCGACCTTCCTGAGGTCGACACCGTGCTCATGCTGCGACCGACCGAAAGTGCCACTGTGTTCCTCCAGCAGCTGGGAAGAGGGTTGCGCTGGGCCGAAGGGAAACGGGTCCTGACCGTACTAGACTTCGTGGGCCAGGTGCGGCGTGAGTACCGCTACGACGTGCGCTATCGGGCTCTCGTTGGGGGCACCCGTCGTCAAGTCGAGCGCGCCATCGAAGCGGACTTTCCGCTGCTCCCACCGGGATGTGCGCTCAAGCTGGACCGCATCGCCAAGGAGACGGTGCATCGCAACCTGAGAGCAGCGGTGCGCAACGCCCGTGTGCGTCTCGCCGATGACTTGCGTGCTCTTGGCCCCGAAACACGACTCGGCGGATTCATGGAGGACGCTGGCGTCGAACTCGAAGAAATCTACGCAAGGCCCGGCTCAGGACAGTGCTTTACCGAACTTCGTCGGCGTGCAGGCTTCGAGCGGGGCCCGGTCGATGAGTCTCTTCTCAAGGCAATTGGGCGACTGATCCACTTGGACGACCGCGAGAGGATAGAGGCGTGGCGGCGCATTTTGGATGCGGATCACTCCCATCGACTCTCGGCGCTTCAGGGCCGCGAGTATCGTCTGGGCGTCATGATGTTTGCGATACTGGGTGGCCGTCGTCAGTCGATCGACGAAGCGGATCAGGTCCTGGACAGTGCACGCAAGTCTCCGGAGCTGCGTCGCGAAATCGGCGACCTCCTGGAAATTCTCGCTGACCGCATTCGCACGGTCACTCGGCCGCTTGACCCTGCCAGTGAAGTTCCTCTGGCAAGCCACGCCACCTACACCCTTGCGGAGGTCGCCGCTGCACACAGGCTCACCGACAAGGGTCGTGCGCTGGTCTCTCCGCAAGGCGGGGTCCTTTGGAACAAGGCGACGCAGACGGATCTGCTATTCGTCACGCTGGAGAAGTCGGACAAGGACTACTCTCCGACCACCCGTTACGCCGACTACCCGATCTCGCCGACCCTGTTTCACTGGGAGTCGCAGAACACGGCGTCACCGGATACGCCCACGGGACGCCGCTACATCGAGCAACCAGACCGAGGCACGAACGTCGTCCTGTTCGTGCGCGAACGCAAGAGAGATGGCCGGGGCGAAACCCTTCCCTACCACTGCCTCGGCCGCGCTCGTTACCGTAGTCATGAGGCGGCACGGCCCATGAAGGTACTGTGGGAGCTGGAACGCCCCTTGCCCGGGTGGCTCTATCAAGCGGGGAAAGTGGTCGCGGGTTGAGGCCATGACTTAGGGTTGGTTCCGATTTCGCGTGTCCGGCGCGAAGCACGAGAGCCGACCTCTTCATCGCCCGCCCGGATCGCGTCTTCCGCGACCGGAATGACATCACGGAAACGGGTCGGTCGCATGTTGCGTGCATCGGCGACGATCTTCTTGCTGCCTTCTTTGCAATCCATTGCCGCAAAGGACCAAGCCGCATGGCGAACGACAGTCGGCGATGCAAACGACGACATTGCCAAAACCAGGATCAAGGCGAGCAATGCTCTCCGCCGGCCGGAAGTCATCCGGGATGCGCGCGGCGCGGTCGTGCAAGTGGTTCGCCAAGGAAACTTCGAGACAGGCAGGCATGCGACTCCGTATCGGGGCCGCCATGGGACAATCGAATTGCCGGAATCGCGCCTGCGCACAAGCAGTCAAGTCAAGTGACTTTCTGAAGATTTGACAGAACATCGACACCCTGGTCCTTCAGGAAATGCAGCATGTCGATGAAGATCCAGTTTTCGGCCAGTCTGTCGCCTTCGCGGCGATAGACATCGACCACGCGCATCTCGGCAACAGAGTCACTGGCAGGGACGCCCATGTAGTCCCCGGTGTTGCGCATTCTGAGGCAGGGCCACCACATGACGGCGCTGAAATTGCCTTCGGCAGCGGTCACCTCTTCGCGCAGGATGTCGACCGTTTCGAGCTTGCGCTCAAACGGCCCCGTATGGCCGCGCCGGTAGCCGGCAAAGCCCAGGGAGGCCCCGATACCGGTCGGGCCGAACCAGTTCATTTCCTCGTGCCAGTACCTTTTCATGTGCTCGGCAGGAGAGGTATAGGACTTCGCCAGGTCCGCCAACATCTCATGCGTAAGCGCGAATGTTCTTTCGGTCGCCGCAGCATCTTGCTGGCGGTCAAGCAGCCCGTCATGGGTGCGCGGCCCCGGCGACATCATGAAGCCCCCAGTGTGGTCTTGCAGCCAAGGGTTCAGCCCGGCTTGGGTCAATGCGGCGAGGAGGTCCAGGAATTCGACAATCTCGACGATCCTGTGGTCCTCGATTCGGTAGAATGACACGTAAGGAATGTATGTGGCCTTACCTGTTGCCGGGATGCCCAGCCAGTCTCGCGTGAAGTCGCCCAGCAGGTTGCCCATTTCGACAACCCAGAGACCCGATCGCCCCGGCAGGTTGTTGTGACCGCAGAGATAGATGTCCTTGCGCCGTTGCAAGAGCGGCATTGCCGCCTTCAAGGGTGACCAGACATGGTCTGCCACGCTGTCAGGACCCGTCTGAAAGTTGAAAGGGTGAACCCCGCGGTAGGCAAGTCCGTCCGCCGAGAATTCGCGAAATACCGCCCTCGCCTCTTCGCCCGGTGCCGCAGCGTCCAGGCCGCCGACAAACGCCCTGATCAGGGACTTGGCACTTTGTATATCGCTCATCTGTCCAACCCGCAGGATGCCCTTTCCTTCAGGAAGGGGAAGATTGCGGGGTCTCCTGTTCCATGCATCTCGCTGTCTCCGGTTTCCACAACGTGGCGAGGTGGCATCCGTACCCTCGGTCGCGCAACGACCAGGTCCAATGGCTGGATGGACTTGTTCTTTGGAGCGGCTCTTGGTTCTTTCGCGCAGTATCTGCTTGAGAGCGGCCAATGAACCAGAAAATTCTCGAAGCGGTGGATTGGCAAGCGATTCCCGCTCCAGTCGATGACGGATCGGCCAGCCACCTGGAAGGGATGTCCATGCCAAGCGTGCCTCTGCCCTCGACACGTGGCGGCCAAGCGAATCCGGGACGCCTGAGTGGCTGGAGCGTCCTGTTTTTCTATCCGATGACCGGTCGACCGGACGTGCCACTGCCAGACGGTTGGGATGACATCCCCGGCGCAAGGGGCTGTACGCCGCAATCCTGCGCGTTCCGTGACCTGTCCCAAGAACTTGCCGACAAGGGCGTGTCAGCTATTTTCGGGATTTCGACGCAGAGCACGGAATACCAAAGGGAAGCGGCGGACCGACTGCACCTTCCATTCGCGTTGTTGTCGGACGCAGGGCTGCAACTGGCGGCCGCGCTTCGCCTTCCGACAATGGAGGTTGATGGCAAGCTGCTCGTGAAGAGGCTGACTCTTGTGCTGCACGGCACGCAGGTCAAGCGGGTGTTCTTTCCGGTGTTTCCCCCTGACAGGAATGCAGCGGAAGTCTTGAAGTTCATGGAGTCCAGCCTGCCATAGGTCGCCGAACCTGCAACGTAGCTGCCATGCTCAACCAAGTTCTTTGAGCCTACGTTCCAATGGCGATCGTTCGTTCGCTTGCCAGCCACCAGGAATGCCTCCGCAATCACAATGAGCTTACGCATGACCGCGGTCGTTGCGAAAGTGGTGTGAAATGCAAATGTTCCCGTTTGGAGTGCTGGCCGCGCACCGCCAGTCGGATGGCCAAGGAGCGCATGGCGGGATTGACTTTCGACGCAGCCAGCGCCGCCACGAACGGGCTTGCCCGAACCGCCAGGCTCTTGCCTGATCCGGAGTCGTTCGAGCAATCGCTCATGCAGTGAAAGACACCCAAGCGGCGTTTCGGCTGGAAGACCTGACGCAGGCATCGACGAAGGCCACGCCCGCAAGACCGTCATGAACATCCGGATACAGCACCTCCCGCGGCACGGAATCGCCGCGCGAGGCAGCACGAATGGCGGTCGCGGCCTCTGAGTAGATGTTCGCAAAGCCTTCCAGATATCCCTCGGGATGGCCTGGTGGAACGCGGGAGACGCGTGCCGCTTCGGGCCCGGTGCCGGGGCCGTTTCGGCTCAGCAATCGCTTGGGTTCCCCCAATGGCGCGCTCCAGAGATGGTTCGGATGCTCCTGCGACCATTCGAGTCCGCCCTTGGAACCGTACACTCTCAGGCGCAGGCCGTTTTCGTTGCCCGGTGCAACCTGGCTGCACCAAAGCATGCCACGCGCGCCACCCTCGAAACGCAGAAGGACATGCCCGTTGTCATCCAGGCGCCGGCCCTTGACGAAGGTATGAAGATCTGCCGAAAGCGCTTCTAGCTTCAACCCGGTCACGAACTGAACGAGATTGAATGCGTGTGTTCCAATGTCTCCGGTCGAACCGCCCGCCCCACTCCGGGCCGGATCGGTACGCCAGCCCGCCTGTTTCTGGCCGCTTGATTCCAGGTCCTCGCTCAACCAGTCCTGCACGTATTCGACATGCACCACGCGAATGTCACCGAGTTTGCCATTTTCGACCATGGCACGCGCCTGCCGCACCATCGGATAACCGGTGTAGTTGTGGGTCAGGATGAACTTCACGCCCGCCTTCTCCACGAGCTTGACCAGCTTCCTTGCGTCCTGCAGCGTCGCGGTCAGCGGCTTGTCGCAAATGACGTGAATGCCGCGTTTCAGGAATTCACGTGCGACCGGATAGTGCATGTGGTTCGGCGTGACGATCGCGACAGCCTCGACCCCTGCCTTGAGACGGGCTTCCCGTTTTGCCATCGAGAGGAAGTCGTCGTAGACCCGTTTGCGGTCCAGGCCGAGATCGGCACCCGATGCCTGACTCTTCTCGGCGGTGGAACTGAAGCAACCCGCCACCAGTTCGTAATTGTCGTCGGTTCGGCTGGCGATCCGGTGCACGGCTCCAATGAAGGCGTCGCGGCCGCCGCCGACCATTCCAAGCCGGATTCGCCGAAGACCGGTTTCCGAAGTTTCGTTGATCGGCATGTTCCTCTCCCTGTCTTGAGCAGCCTTATGCGGGTCGTTAGCGCACGGAGTCCGAAACAGCGTCAATCTGATTCGTTGCTCGCGGACGTGAAGAACCCCGCCTGCCCACTCAACCGCCCGCATGCGCAACACGCATCACCTATGGTTCGCAGCGGCACAGGATCTGGGCTCCAGCAGCAAGCATTGCCCGGCCCGCTGCCGCAACGGGAGCGCGAGTTGCGTTTTGATCCGGCGCTGTCTATGGCCAAGGCATGCCTCGATACGCGCTCAAAATCGAGTATGACGGCCGCGCGTTTTCGGGCTGGCAGCGGCAAGCGACAGCGCCGTCGGTTCAGCAAGCTGTCGAGTGCGCAGTTGCGCAGCTCGAACCTGAAGCCCCGCCGGTCGCGGCCGCAGGGAGAACGGACGCGGGCGTTCACGCCTTGGGACAGGTCGCCCATTGCGACACGGCTGGAAGCTGGGATCCGTTCCGGCTGTCCGAGGCCCTGAACTACCACCTGAAGCCGAACCCGATCGCCATCCTGGCATGCAGGCAGGTCGAGGATGACTGGCATGCCCGGCACTCCGCCATCGAACGGCGCTATGTCTATCGCATTGTCATCCGCCGTGCGCCCCTGGCACACCATGCCGGGAAGGCGTGGCGCGTGCCGCATCCGCTGGACATGGATGCCATGCGCGAAGGTGCGGAACATCTCGTTGGCAGGCACGACTTCACGACATTCCGCTCGACCATGTGCCAGGCAAAGAGTCCGGTGAAGACCCTGGGCGAGGTCAGCTTCGAGACACGCCCCTACCCGGGCGGACTTGAATTGCGTACGACCTTCCGGGCCCGGAGCTTCCTGCACAACCAGGTCCGCTCGATCATCGGGACCCTGGAGCGAGTGGGCGCCGGAGCCTGGGCTGGCGGCGACGTCAAGGCGGCACTCAAGTCACGAGACCGCGCCGCCTGCGGTCCGGTGGCGCCGCCCGACGGCCTCTATCTTGACCGCGTCTCCTATGAACCGGCGGTGTTCTGAAGCCTGTTCCGAGAGCATCATTTCCGGCTCGGGTTCGGAACTAGATCAAGTCCACATCGTATTGCCAAAACGCCCGGTCGGCGGTGAGAATTGTCAGCCCTTCGGATTGGGCTTGCGCGATAAGCAAACGATCAAAGGGGTCCGAATGGTGCGCTGGCAATGCGCCGGCAATGTCACCGTGAGACCAAGTCACCGACAATGGAGCGCAACCAGCAGCCCTCGCGAAGCGTATGGGGTCTCCTTCGATCCGGAGCTTGCCGATCGACCTCTTTATGGAGATTTCCCAGATGGAAACCGCACTGACGATTCGGTCCTGCGCGTCCCGAATTGCCTTCCTCGCCTGCAATGTCAATTTGGGATCATCGTTCAGGGCCCAAAGCAACATCTGGGTGTCGAGAAGCAGCCTCATTCAGGCACCGTCGGCGCAGAAAATCCCGCCATGAATTCTTCAGGCAACTCGTCAAAGTCATCCGAAATCTCGATCTTGCCCTTCATTGCGCCAATCAACGGGACATCCTCATGGCCGCCACTGGCATGCAGCGTCACCACTGGATGGCCATGACGTGTAATGATCACGGGCTCTCCCGCCTCAGCCTTGCGGACCAATTCAGCGAATTTCGCCTTGGCTTCTGCAATTGCGATCTGCATAGTTTCCTCCATTTATGACCATAATATAGGTCATGTTGCCTGCGCCGGTCAACCAAGCTCCTTTCCGATGCATCCTTGACTTTCTGCCCGCCCCGCAGGGCGAGCTTTCCTCGTGCGAGACGCTCATGCCCGAGCACGGAGACGTTGCGAGCTCGACTCACGGCTCCGTCCATTCTCCCATTCCGGGGCCGCCCTGCCCGACAGGATGCTCCTGACATCAAAGGCGTCGACCAGAAAAGGCCTTTGCCTCGTTAAACACATCCAGATCGGCGTCTTCCCGATCGGAATTCCGTCCACTTTCGTCTTCGACACGCCGGATGCCACGACTCAAGTGGCAGCGCAGACCGCCCCGATTCCGCCATGATCGGCAGGAATTGCCTACGGCCACGGGGCAATTGGGACCGAATTCGCTTCGCTGCCCGTTTCAAGGCCATATTTCAGGATTTGCCCGACCAACAGTCTGGTCGCTGAAACGTCCAGTGAACCGAACTTGACTTGTTCCTCAATGAGCGCGCCATCCGCGCCCGAAAAACGGCCCAAATTGCCGCACAAGAAGCATGATGCTCCGCCCCGCTGCCCGCCTCAGTCCCACTTCGCAACAGGCGGAAGGCTCATAAGGACCGCATGCGCGTCATGGCCGGTTTCCAGGCCGAACTTCGTGCCCCGGTCATAGACGAGATTGTACTCGACATAGAGACCGCGATGCCGAAGCTGCACGTCCCTGTCCCATTCGGACCACTCCGTCAGGCGGCGACGCTCGATGATCGGCAGATATGCCTTGAGAAGTGCGCGGCCAACATCCTGGGTGAAGGCGAAGTCCGCCTCCCAGTCACCGGTGTTCCAGTCGTCGAAGAAGATTCCGCCGACGCCCCTGGGCCGGCCACGATGCTTCACGAAGAAATATTCGTCCGCCCAAGCCTTCAGCCGCGGATGGATGTCGGCACCGTGCGGGTCGCAGTGGGCCTTCTGCACGGCATGGAAATCAGCCGTGTCCTCTTCGTGCTCGATGCAGGGATTCAGGTCGGACCCGCCTCCGAACCACCAGGCGGCAGGCGTCCAGAACATGCGCGTGTTCATGTGAACGGACGGCACATGGGGATTCTGCATGTGCGCAACAAGCGAAACGCCGGATGCCCAGAAGCGCGGGTCCGTGTCCATTCCCGGCACGCCGCGCGCCGCCATGGCCGACTGCGCACGTGCGCCAAGCACCCCGTAGACGGTTGAGACATTCACGCCGACCTTTTCGAAGACCCGCCCGTCACGCAACACGCTCATGAGACCGCCGCCCGCGTCAGAGCCGTCATCCGACGCGCGCCTGGTTTCGGTGATCTCGAACCGGCCCGCCGAACGGTCCGACTCCGGGCCGTTCGCGTGAGTATCCTCGACACCCTCGAAGGCGGCCACGATCTCGTCGCGCAGGCTCCTGAACCACGAGCTGGCGCGCGCTTTCCTGTCTTCAAGGCAATCCGTCATCGGCATGTCCGTTCTCAGTCCGAGCGGCCCGGTCACGCCTCCGGTAAAGCACCTGGTTCACGACTTGGCCATACGGATTCACGCAATTGGCAGCGCCGCCGACGTGACCGTCCAGCCTCGTCAACGGTTGCGACAGCGCACGCAATCTCCGGCTCAAGCCGCCTTGTCCTGACCGGATTCGCTGCCTATAGAACGCTTCGTGACCTGCAAGGCGATCATAATTCGAATTACGTGCCCGGCGCTCTGACAGGCGGGTCGCCGGGTATTATGTGCCGAGGCTCTCCGTCGCCCGAACATCCACCCTTCAAGGACAGTGACAATGTGTGCCGACACACCCGACTACAAGGACACGCTGCACCTTCCCGACACGAATTTCCCGATGCGTGCGGGACTGCCCGGCCGCGAGCCTGGCTGGCTGGAGAGATGGGAGAGGATCGGTGTCTATGACCGGCTTCGCGGCAAGCAAGGACGTGAACAGTTCACGCTTCACGACGGCCCGCCCTACGCGAACGGGCACCTGCATATCGGGCACGCACTGAACAAGATCCTGAAAGACATGGTGGTCCGCTCGCAGCAAATGATGGGCAAGGATGCGCGCTATGTCCCCGGCTGGGACTGCCATGGCCTCCCGATCGAGTGGAAGATCGAGGAGCAGTACCGGAAGAACGGACGCGACAAGGACGCGGTCGACGTGGTCGAGTTCCGCCAGGAATGCCGGCGCTTCGCCGAAAGCTGGATCGACATCCAGCGGGACGAGTTCAAGCGTCTCGGCGTGACCGGCAACTGGGCCGATCCATACCTGACCATGGACCATCACGCCGAACGCGTCATCGCCGAGGAATTCCAGAAATTCCTCATGAACGGAACGCTTTACCGAGGTTCCAAGCCCGTGATGTGGTCGCCCGTCGAGAAGACGGCGCTGGCCGAGGCGGAGGTCGAGTACCATGATCACCATAGCCACACCGTCTGGGTGAAATTCCCCGTCGTGGCATTTGATCGCGGCGTGGCGGCGGCGGGCGGAAACTCAGGGTCGAAGCAGGCCCCGGACAAGGACGGCGAATTGCGGGCATCGCGCATGGAAAGCGCGAAGGTCGTCATCTGGACGACGACGCCATGGACCATCCCGCAGAACCGGGCCATCTGCTTTGGCCCCGACATCAGTTACGGGCTCTACGAAGTCACGGGACGTCCGGAGGAGTGCTGGGCAAACATCGGCGACCTGTATCTCATCGCCGACGACCTGGCCGAGGCGACGCTCTCGCAGGCCCGGCTGGACTCCACGATGTACCGGCGTCTCACGGATGTCGATGTCGCGGAACTCGCCGCCATCACCTGTGCGCACCCCTTCAGGGACCATGCAGACAACGGGGAGTGGGACTTTGACGTGCCGCTCCTGAATGGCGACCACGTAACGGCGGAGGCTGGCACCGGGTTCGTGCACACCGCGCCGTCTCATGGCGACGACGACTACCAGATCGGGCTGAAGCACGGCCTGCCGATGACATACAACGTGCTTGAAGACGGCTCGTTCCGCGAGAATCTCCCTTTCTTCGGCGGCGCCGTCATCGTCAAGCCGAACGGCAAGGAGGGCGACGCGAACAGGCGCATCATCGACAAGCTTGCCGAAGTGGGTGCCCTGATAGCGCGCGGCCGCCTAGTCCACAGCTATCCGCACTCCTGGCGATCGAAGGCACCGCTCATCTTCCGCAACACGCCACAATGGTTCGCTGCCATCGACCGCCCCGTGGGTGACGGACAGGACGAGCATGGCAAGACCATACGTGAACGCGCGCTGACGGAGATCGAAAATGTCCGCTGGACGCCGCCGTCGGGTCGCAACCGTCTCCATTCAATGATGGTAGGCCGTCCCGACTGGGTTCTCTCGCGCCAGCGCGCCTGGGGCGTGCCGCTGACCTGTTTCGTCAGGATCGGCGCCAAGCCGGAAGATCCCGACTTTCTCTTGCGCAATGACGCCGTGAACGCCCGGATTCTCGACGCGTTCGAGAAGGAAGGCGCGGACTCCTGGTACAGGCCAGGCGCAAAGGAACGCTTTCTCGGCAACGATGCGAACGCGGACGACTACGAACAGGTCTTCGACATCCTCGACGTCTGGTTCGACTCCGGATCAACCCACGCCTTCGCGCTTCGCGACCGTTCCGACGGCACGGAGGACGGCATCGCCGACCTTTACCTCGAAGGCACTGACCAGCATCGAGGCTGGTTCCACTCGTCCCTGCTGCAGAGCTGCGGCACACGGGGTCGGGCACCCTACCGCGGCGTGCTGACCCATGGCTTCACGCTGGACGAGAGGGGCAACAAGATGTCCAAGTCTCTCGGAAACACGATCGTGCCCGACGAGGTGGTCAAGCAATACGGAGCCGACATCCTGCGCCTCTGGGTTGCGCAGACGGACTACACGGGCGACCAGCGCATAGGGCCGGAGATCCTGAAAGGCGTCGCGGACAGCTACCGGCGTCTCAGGAACACGATGCGCTTCATGCTCGGCAATCTTGCGGGATTCTCGGAAGACGAACGCGTTGCGCCAGCTGACATGCCGGAGCTGGAAGCCTGGATCCTGCATCGCATGGCGGAACTCGACCACAAGGTGCGCACGAGATATGCGGCATATGACTTCCAGGGCGTCTTCCGGGCCGTGTTCGAGTTCGCGACTTCCGATCTCTCGTCCTTCTATTTCGACATTCGGAAGGACACTCTCTACTGTGACCCCAGCGACGGCCTGACCCGCAGGGCGGCACGAACCGTGCTCGACCTGCTGTTCCACAGGTTGACGACCTGGCTTGCTCCCATTCTCGTCTTCACGACAGAGGAAGTGTGGCTGGAGAGATTCCCGGGCGACGACTCTTCCGTGCATCTCGCCGACATTCCCGAGACCCCAAAGGACTGGCTGAACGAACCGCTTGCCAAGAAATGGGCTGGCATCCGCCACGTTCGCCGGGTCGTGACGGCCGCGCTTGAAGTCCAGCGGCGGGAAAAGCGGATCGGCGCCTCGCTCGAAGCCGCACCCATCGTTTGCGTGGAGGACAGGGGCGTTCGCGATGCGCTGAAGACCGTGGATTTCGCGGATGTCTGCATCACGTCATCCATATCGGTCACGGGAGATCCCGCGCCGGCAGAGGCATTCCGGATTCCCGAGGCGAATGGCGTGGCCGTGCTCTTCGAGAAGGCGGAAGGAAACAAGTGCGAACGCTGCTGGAAGATATTGCCGGATGTGGGCATGCATGCGCATCCAGGAACCTGCGCCCGCTGCAATGCCGTGCTTTGATGAGCCCGGACGCGCCTGAACGGTTCGGCTCGGCATGGATCGGCCAATGCCGTCCTTGACCTTCAAGAGCCCGATCGGGCCGCTGACGCTGACCGACGAGAACGGCACGATCACAAGCCTGGGCTGGGGTGGCAATGCCGGTGATTCCACCCCACTGCTGCTTGAAGCGGAACGCCAGCTCGACCTCTACTTTGACGGCGGGCTGGTCGGGTTCGACCTGCCGCTGGCTCCGAGAGCGTCGCCGAGGCTGCTTCGGTTCCTCGATGCGCTGCGCGAGATTCCCTACGGCGAAACGCGAACCTACGGGCAGATGGCCAAGGCACTCGGAATCTCCGCCCAAGCCGCAGGCCAGGCCTGTGGCGCCAATCCCATTGCGGTCCTCATTCCATGCCACCGGGTCACGGGAACCGGCAGCCTTGGCGGATTTTCGGCACCGAACGGAATCGAGAAGAAAATTGCGCTCCTGAAGCTCGAAGGGGCGGCTTCACTGCTGCTCTAGGATCATCGTCGTCAGCTTCGGGTCCCGACCCTCCGCCTTGGGCAATCCATCGGCAATCTCGTAGTAGTCGCCCTTGTCCGCGCAAAAGATGTGCCCGGCAAGTCCGAGACCGGTCGGATTGTCGAGCGTCCCCGCAAAGATCGACAGGTTCTCGCCGGGACCGTCCCAGAACAGGTTCGAACCGCAGGTGCCGCAAAATCCGCGCCGTGCGACTTCCGAGGATTCGTACCAGCGCGGCTCGCCGCAGATCTTCACGGCACCCCGAGGTGCAGATGTCGCCGCCACATGATGCCCGCTCGTCTTTCGGCACTGTCCGCAGTGACACGCAATGACCGGACGCAGCGGTCCCGTCACCGAATAGGCAACCTGCCCGCAAAGGCAGGATCCTCTGTGAACTTCCGGCATTATGCCCTCCCTTCAGGCATCCGCTGCCAGCCAAGCATGGCAACGAGTGTCCCTGACTCAACGGTCCGTTCCGCGCGGATGCGGCCAGTCACTTGCGTGCATGGCCATGAACGGCAAGTCACTCAGTCGCATTGGCCCCAGATAGAATGACGCTCCACATCCGGACCAAGACATCGTATTCTGGCTGGGAGGCAGGAAACAAGACGGGCACCGAGCAAAGTGAGCGGGCCGACCAATATGCGCCGGGCGCGTGCTGCCGGACGACGTCGAGCAGCACGGCAAAACGTGAAGCCGCGGGGAAGAGCAGGCCTAGGCAGACGCCTCCTGGTCGCTCCAGTCGCCTGGATTCTGCGAACGCTTGCGCGAATCACATGGCGCATCGGCTGGCGCGTTTCCCTGATCGCCACGATTGCCGTTGCGTGCACGGTTCTCCTATACGCTGCTGCGCTGCCGCCCCTGCCGGACATCGTGGACGCCCGTTCCCGGGGATCTGTCACGCTCCTGGACCGCGACGGTGCCGTCTTCGCGTGGCGTGGCGAACAGTTCGGAGGCACGATCACGCCGGACAGTGTCTCTCCGCATCTCAAGAACGCTGTCATCGCAACAGAGGACAAGCGCTACTATCGGCATTTCGGCATTTCGCTCCGGGGGATTGCCAGCGCGATCCGCATCAATCTCCAGGAGGGCCGCGGCCCCTTCCAGGGCCACGGCGGTTCGACGATCACGCAGCAAACGGCAAAGCTGCTGTGCATCGGCAAGCGCTACACGCCGGAGACGGGCATGTCCGAAGCCGCATTCGAAGCGGACTGCCGCCGCACGACCCTTGGCCGCAAGGTCTGGGAGGCCGTCTACGCCTTGGCGATGGAAGCCCGATACTCCAAGGACGAGATCCTCACCATCTATCTGAACCGGTCCTATCTCGGTGCCGGCACTCGCGGATTCGAAGCCGCAGCGCAGCGCTACTTCGGGATTTCGGCCAGAGACGTTGGACCGGCGGAGGCGGCCATGCTTGCCGGCCTTCTGAAAGCCCCCAGCCGCTACGCGCCAACTGCCAACCTGCAGCGCAGCAGGGATCGCGCGGCGACGATCGTCCGGCTGATGGAGGAGCAAGGCTACCTCTCTGCCAGCGAGGCTGCGCATGCCCGCAAGCACCCTGCCCGACTGTCGTCCGCCGCCGCAGCCCGTGCCGGTGGCTACTTCGCGGACTGGGTCATGGATCTTGGGCCGCATTTCCTGACCCGGGACACGACCGAAGACGTCGTGATCCGCACGACACTCGACCGGGGCGTTCAGGCGGCCGCGGACAAGGCGCTGCAATTCATCTTCGACACGAGGGTCCGAGAAGGCTCCAAGGCACAAGCCGCCATCGTCGTCATGAGCGCAGACGGCGCGGTTCGCGCCATGGTTGGTGGCCGAAAGGTCAAGGGCGTCGCGGGCCAGTTCAATCGGGCAGTTCAGGCCAAACGGCAAACTGGGTCGGCCTTCAAGCCATTCGTCTATGGCGCCGCCATGGAAACTGGCATCAGGCCGCACACGCAAGTCCGGGACGAACCGCTCTGCCTTGACGTGCGCGGTTCAGGAAAATGGTGCCCCGACAACTATTCCCGCGAGTACAAGGGTGTCGTGACGCTTGAGGAAGCCATGGCCGAGTCGCTGAACGTTCCGGCCGTAAAGGTGTACAACCGCGTCGGACGGGACGTGGTCGTGCGCGTGGCGTCGGGATTCGGGATCAATGCCGATGCAGCGGTCGGACCGGCGATGGCGCTCGGAACTGTGGAATCGACGCTTCTTGACATGACCGGGGCCTATGCCGGCATTCTGAACGGCGGCTCGTCGGTCGTGCCCTACGGTATGGTGGACTTGCGCATCAAGGGCGACAATGCGCCACTATTCGAGCAAACCGGCGGAGCAGGCGAGCGCGTGATCAGCGAACCGGCTGCCCGGCAACTCGTCTACATGATGAGCCGGGTCATCGAGGTTGGCACTGGCACGCGCGCGCGCCTTCCCGATCGTCCTGCCGCCGGAAAGACCGGCACCACCCAGGCAGCAAGGGACGCATGGTTCATCGGTTTCACGGCGGACTACGTGGCCGGAGTCTGGATGGGTTATGACGACAACACTCCGCTCACCGGAGTGACCGGAGGCGGCCTGCCCGCCGAGATCTGGAAGGAAACGATGATTGGCGCCCACGAAGGCCTGCCGGTCCGCAGGCTTCCAATGCCGGCTCGAGGCGCCATCGCAAGCGCCGTCCCCGAACGACAGGCCCCGGGCCGGGCGCCGCAAGGCAATTTTGCCGAGCGCATGATCATCGGCATCCTGAACGGAATCCTGGGACGATAGCGAACCGAGGCGCCCCGGCAGCCAAGGCAGTCGCTCCGGATCGGCGCGGCATCCCTCGCCGGTGCACGTCGCCCAGAGCGGCGGCTAGGGAACCGCTTCCAGAAACCGCCGGACGAGATCGGCATCCTTGACGCCCGGAGCGCTCTCCACGCCCGAGGACACGTCGACCTGCCTGGCGCCGGTCAGGGCAACCGCCTCCGCCACGTTTTCGTGAGTGAGACCGCCCGCGAGCATCCAGGGAACGGTCCACTGACGATTCGCAATCAGGGTCCAGTCAAACGAAAGCCCGTTGCCGCCAGGCACCTCGCCGTCCTTCGGCGGACGGGCATCGACCAGGATCTGGTCCACGGCCTTCTCGTACAGGTCGATTCTCGCGACGTCGTCCGCGTCGGATATGCCGATCGCCTTCATGACGGGCAGGCGCACGCGGTCCCGGATCTCGCGAGCGCGCTGAGGCGTCTCCGAACCGTGAAGCTGCAACATGTCCAGCGGAACCTCTGCCGTGAGAGAGTCGATGAACGCATCATCGGCATCAACCATCAAGGCAACCTTGGCCACGCCGGGCGGCACGCCCAAGGCCAGCGTACGCGCCACGGAAGACTCCAGGTTCCTCGGAGACGGCCGGAAGAACACGAACCCGACATAGGCGGCGCCGGATTCAACCGCCGCCGACAGTGTGTCCGCGGTCGACAGCCCGCAGATCTTCACTCGTGTCCCGGACTTCATGGAGCAGGTTTACCGTCTCCGTCAGCGGCTCTCAAGGATTTCAATGACTTCGTCGTGTGATGCGGAAGCGCTTCCGGTCTTGCTGAATTCCTGCTCAAGCCTTTGCCGCTCCTTGCGTTCGCTGGCGGCCCTAGCACGGTGCTTGTGCTCGCGCAGCCATTCCCACAGGAATCCAAGCGCCAGCCCGATCACGCCGGCGGCAAAGAGAACGACAAAGGTCGGCAAGGTGATCTCCCAGTCGAACCCGACAAGGCGCGAAACTTCGGCAGGCAGCATGCGCACGCTCAGTGGCCCGCGATTCGCCATCGCGACCGTGATCAGGGCAACTGCCAGAACTCCAAGAAAGAGGCCGCGGATGACACGCATCATGCCTTTCCGTTCAGGCGATCCCTCAACAGCTTTCCGGTCTTGAAGAACGGTACGTGCTTTTCATCGACGCTGACGCTTTCACCAGTCCGGGGGTTGCGTCCGATTCGAGACTCTCGCTTCTTCACGGAAAACGCGCCGAATCCCCTGAGTTCAACCCGATTGCCCCGTGACATTGCATCAATGATGGAATCAAAGATGGTATTGACGATACGTTCGACATCTCGCTGGTACAGGTGTGGGTTCTCTTCGGCAATCTTCTGCACAAGCTCCGATCGTATCATCTTCCCCCCCTGTGTGCTTTGTGGGTCGTCCTGAATTCCGCGACCATGGCGGACTATAGGCAGAAAGGCCCGGTTGCGAAACATCCTAACATCCCGAAGTCCGGAAATTTGCGGAATACCGCCACAAGATTCCCGACTTCGCGCGCGAAATCGACCGGGGCGGGCCGCAATTTCTTCCTCTGGCGCCAGCTGCGGACGCGCGGGGCCGTCTGAGATCCTGGCGATTCGCGGACTTTCAAAGCATGCCCACGCATCCGGCTGCCCGAATTCCACGCACCTCCCGAATGGCGGAGCGGCGCATCTCGCACGGCATGCGGTGCGCTCTCGGAGGCGGCGTCAAGGCACATCGACGCGCCGGCATCGGACGGGCAAGCGTCGTGCGGGAGGCGAAGTGTTCGGGCAGTGGCAGGAATTCGAGGTTTCTCTCGCCCGTCGACATGGTCTACAAGCATGCTCGCGCCCCAACCGCTGCTCGGCAGACGGAAATCCAGGACAACGAAGGGCGGGCTGCAGGAGATGTCTGGGTGAAGGGCCGCCAGCTCAGATTGAGGAAGCCGATGACCTACGACTACGACGAACAGAACATCTTCGCGAAAATCCTCCGGGGCGAGATTCCCAACACAACGGTCAAGGAAACCGAGCATACTTTGGCGTTCAAGGACATCGCGCCACAGGCGCCGCACCACGTCGTCGTCATTCCCAAGGGACCGTACGTGACCGCGGATCATTTCGCTGCCGAGGCGAGCGACAGCGAGATCGCCGACTTCTGGCGCACGTTTGGCGGCATCTGCCGCGAGCTCGGCGTGACGCCAGACCAAGGCACCGGCTACCGGTTGATCGCGAATTCCGGTTCGGACAGCGGACAGGAAGTCCCGCACTTTCACATGCACATTCTTGGCGGCCGGCCGCTCGGACCGATGTTGAATTCCTGATCAGTTGCGGCTACCGCTTGTCCGCCGCGTTCCCAGCACGCAACCGAGGCCCGAGCCACTAGCATGACAAAAGACACTGCGCACCAGAATGGCCCGCCCCCGCCGGAGTGCGAAACGGTTACGACATTGCGGGTCGCCTGCGACGGTGGCGAGGGCGCGCTCGGCCATCCGCGCGTCTGGCTTTCGATCGACCCGGAGGTCGGGTGGGTCGAATGCGGGTATTGCGACAAGCGCTACGTTTATTCAGGGGACTAGCCCGACTTCAGAAACTCGGCGCGTGATTTGACTAATTTGGCGGGTTTCGGCGCGGGAAACGTCTTGTTTTCAAGGACCCGACCCCCAGAAGTCGCGTGTAGTGCCGACCTGCCCCCTTGATCTGGTGGCCGCGACGGCGGAGTCTCCGCCCATGTTCGTGCGCTGCAAGAAGCGATTCAAGGACGGCAAGGAACACCGCTACTGGAGCGTGGTGGAGAACTGCCGCGTGCGCGGCGGCCGGGTCGTCCAGCGTCAGGTCCTGTATCTCGGCGAGATCAACGACAGCCAGCGCGCGGCGTGGTGCCGCGCCATCGAGGTGCTGGAAGGCCGGTCGGGATCGCGTCAGGTGGCGCTGTTTCCCGAGGACCGGGAGGCGCCCGAGCTGGACTGCGAGGTGGTGAAGATCAACGTCGCGGAGGTGTCGCTGCACGACCCTCGCCAGTGGGGGGCCTGCTGGCTGGCCCTGACCCTGTGGGACCGGCTTGAGCTGGACCGGTTCTGGGCGCCGCGCCTGCCTCCGAGCCGGCAGGGCACGCGCTGGCTCGACGTGCTGAAGATCCTGGCCTGCTACCGGCTGGTCGATCCGGGCAGCGAGTGGCGCCTGCACCGCCACTGGCTCGAGCACAGCGCCCTGCGCGACCTGCTCGGCTGCGACCGGGCGATCCCTGCGGACACGCTGTACCGCTGCCTCGACAGGCTGCTCGCGCACAGGCAGGCGTTCTTCTCCTTCCTGCGGGAGCGATGGGCGGCGCTGTTCGACGCGCGGTTCGACATCCTGGTCTACGACCTGACCTCGACCTACTTCGAGAGCGATCCTCCGTTCGACGACAAGCGCCAGTTCGGCTACAGCCGCGACAGCCGCCCGGACTGCGTGCAGGTGGTGATCGCGCTGGTCGTCACGCCGGACGGCTTTCCGCTGGCCTACGAGGTGATGCCGGGCAACACCTCGGACCAGAGCACGCTGGCCGGCTTCCTCGAGCGGATCGAGCGGCAGTACGGCCGGTCCGACCGGATCTGGATCATGGACCGCGGCATCCCGACGGAGGAGACCCTGCAGCAGATGCGCGAGGGCGACGCGCCGGTGCGCTATCTCGTCGGCACGCCCAAGGGCCGGCTGACGAAATTCGAGAAGGCGTTCCTCGACCTGCCCTGGCAGGAGGTGCGCGAGAGCGTGGACGTCAAGCTTCTCGCCGATGACGGGGAACTGTACGTGCTGGTGCGCTCGGAGGGGCGGCTGCACAAGGAACGCGCCATGCGCCGGCGCCGCCTGAAGAGGCTCTGGCGGCGGCTCGGCGAGCTGCAGGGCCAGTCCAACGGCCGCGACCAGCTGATGCTCAAGCTCGGCGCTGCCAGGAAGGACGCGGGCCGGGCCTGGGGCCTGGTCGACATCCGCGTGCCGGCGACCGAGGAGGAGCTCTCCGCGCACGGGTTCTCGTTCCGCCTTCGCCGCGAACGGCTGCGCCAGGTCCGGCGGCGCGAGGGCCGCTACCTGCTGCGGTCCAACATGGTGGCCGAGGACCCGGCCGAGCTCTGGCGCCTGTACATGCGGCTCGTCGAAATCGAGCAGGCGTTCAAGGAATTGAAGCACGACCTCGCGGTCCGTCCCGTCTTCCACCAGGTCGAGGAGCGGATCGAAGCGCACATCTTCGTCTCGTTCATCGCCTACTGCCTGCTGGTGACGCTGAAGAACATCGCCCGCCCGCGTGCCGGCGGGCTGACCCCGCGCGCCATCATCGAGGCGTTCGGCACGATCCAGATGGTGGACGTGCATCTGCCCACAACCGACGGCCGGCATCTCGTCCTGCCGCGCTACACCCAGCCAAGGAAGGAGCACGAGCTTCTGCTGCACCAGCTCGGCATGACCCTGCCGGCACAAGGCGCGCCACGACTCTCTTCGTGACGGCGTGCAACCCGCTGTCCGTCGGCCGCCGTGTAGTGCCGACCTTTGGGGGTCGGATTCAGGAATATCAATGGGTTACGGACCTCGAAACCCTCGAGTTGCGGAAGTCGGGCTAGCGGCCAGAACGCCATGGCCGGAATCCGGCGGCAGGCCATTGGCCGCCGCGAAGGCATCCTTCGAATCCGTGCCGTCCGTGGCGGAGACCATGCGCGTCGTTACCAATGGTTCCGCGTTCGCGTTCGGAGCCTACAGGTCGGCGTAGACATGCGCCTCGTTCCTGGCGCCGGGATGGGTCACGGCGCCAAGCCGTGTCGATCCGACGAGCTGCGCATACTTCCAGAGCGCACCGCTGGAGTAGATCGTTTCCCGCGGCACGTAGGTGCGGGCATCCAGTTCCTCGTCGCTCAGATCCACGCTGAGCTCACCCTTGATCGCATCGATGGTGATCATGTCGCCGTCCCGGAGCTTGCCGATCGGGCCCCCTCGCGCGCTCTCGGGGCCGACATGTCCGACGCAGAATCCGCGTGTCGCGCCCGAGAACCGGCCATCCGTGATCAGAGCCACCCTCTTGCCCACGCCCTGCCCGGACAGCGCGGCGGTCGTGGCCAGCATCTCGCGCATTCCGGGACCGCTGGCAGGACCTTCGTTGCGGATGACGATCACCTCGCCTTCCTTGTAGGTGCGTGCCTTGACGGCCGCAAAGGCGTCCTCCTCGCACTCGAAGACCCGGGCGGGGCCGGCAAACACCTGTTCGTCCTCGCTCATGCCGGCGACCTTCACGATCGCGCCCTCAGGCGCGAGATTGCCCTTAAGCCCCACGACGCCTCCCGTGCTCGTGATCGGTTTCTCGACGGGATGGATCACGCGACCGTCGGCTTCGCCTTCGATCTTGTCGAGCGCCTCGCCGATGGCTTCGCCGGAAGCGGTGATGCAATCCTCGTGGATCAGGCCCGCCTTGCGCAACTCCTTCAACACGACCGGGACGCCGCCGACCTCGTAGAGATCCTTGGCCACGAATTGCCCACCCGGCTTCAGATCGACGAAATACGGCGTGTCACGGAAGATGTCGCAGACGTCGTCAAGATCGAAGTCGATTCCGGCCTCGTGGGCGATGGCCGGCAAGTGCAGCCCTGCATTGGTGGAACCTCCTGTGCAGGCAACGATGCGGGCAGCGTTCTCGAGGCTCTTGCGGGTCACGACGTCCCGGGCGCGAATGTTCCGTTCCAGGAGGTTCATCACGGCAAGACCGGATGCCGTGGCAAACGCGTCTCGGCTTTCGTAGGGCGCGGGCGCGCCCGAGGAATTCAGGAGGGCGAGGCCGATCGCCTCGGACACGCAGGCCATCGTGTTGGCCGTGAACTGGCCGCCGCAGGCCCCGGCCGAGGGGCAGGCAACCCTTTCGAGCGCGCGCAGCTCCTCGTCAGAGTTCTGGCCAGCCTGGTGGCGGCCAACTGCCTCAAAGACGTCCTGCACCGTGACGTCCCGGCCTTCGAAGCGGCCCGGCATGATCGACCCGCCATAGATGAAGACCGACGGCACGTTGAGCCGCACCATCGCCATCATCATGCCAGGCAGCGACTTGTCGCAGCCAGCCAGGCCGACAAGAGCGTCGTAGCAGTGCCCGCGCATCGTGAGTTCAACCGTGTCCGCAATGGCCTCGCGAGAGGCAAGCGAGGAACGCATTCCTTCATGGCCCATCGCGATCCCGTCGGTCACCGTTATGGTCGTGAATTCCCGGGGCGTGCCAAACCCCTCCTTGACGCCGAGCTTCACGGCCTGCGCCTGGCGATCGAGGGCGATGTTGCAGGGTGCCGCCTCGTTCCAGCAGGTCGCGACGCCCACGAATGGCTGGGCGATCTCCTCTTCCGAGATGCCCATCGCGTAGTAGTATGACCGATGCGGCGCTCGGGCCGGACCTTCGGTCACGTGGCGGCTGGGCAGGCTGGACTTGTCGAATCTCTTCTTCAGCATGGCGGGCTCCCGGGGTTTCAGCGGCTAGAGGCATAGACGCCGTCGCTTGGCTCGGCAAGCGAAGACCGCGCGATTGCAATTCCCGTCCTTCCTGCTTAACTGTGAACGAAAATCGGGCAGGCTCATGAACTGGATTTCGAACTACGTCCGACCCAAGATCAACTCGCTGTTCTCCAGGCGGGAGACGCCCGAGAATCTCTGGTCGAAATGCCCGGAATGCGGAACGATGCTGTTTCACCGCGAGCTGACCGAGAATCTGGGCGTCTGCACAAGCTGCGATCATCACATGGCGATCTCTGCGCGCGACCGGCTGACCGCGCTCTTCGATGACGGCGTGTTCACCGAAGTGGACGTGCCGCTGCCCAAGCCCGACCCGTTGTCGTTCCGCGACCAGAAAAGGTACCCGGAACGCCTCAGGGCCGCTCAGCGCGAGACCGAGGAAAGGGAGGCCATGCTCGTCGCCGAAGGAATGATCGAGCGAACGCCCATTGTGGCAGCCTGCCAGGACTTCAGCTTCATGGGAGGCTCGATGGGCATGTATGTCGGCAACGCCGTCATCGCTGCCGCAAGTCGTGCGGTTGAGCTGAAGCGCCCCCTGATTCTCTTCTCGGCCGCTGGCGGCGCCCGCATGCAGGAAGGGATCCTGTCCCTCATGCAGATGCCGCGCACCACGGTTGCGGTCGAACTGGTCCGCGATGCCGGTCTCCCTTACATCGTCGTTCTCACGAACCCGACGACAGGCGGCGTCACGGCGTCATATGCCATGCTTGGCGACGTTCACATCGCGGAACCCAATGCGCTCATCTGCTTTGCCGGTCCGAGGGTCATCGAGCAGACGATTCGCGAAACGCTTCCCGAGGGCTTTCAGCGCGCCGAGTATCTCCTGGACCACGGCATGCTTGATCGGGTGACCCACCGCCGTGACATGAAGAGCGAACTTTCACGCATCACTCGCATGCTCCTCAACATGCCGCCTCCCGTGAGAGGCGAACTTCCCCCTCCGAACGACGTCAGATCGGAGCCGGCAGCGGCGCCTGGATAGCAGCATGCGAGCATTGCCGGACCTTGGCGACGAAACCGCATTGACGCGATTCACGTCTGCTGACGCAGTGCTCGAAAGGATGCAGCGCCTGCATCCAAAGGTCATCGACCTGACCTTGGACCGCATTGGCCGCTGCCTGACGACGGTCGGAGACCCGCATGTCAGGCTGCCCCCCGTGATCCATGTCGCCGGGACCAACGGCAAGGGCTCGACCCAGGCAATGATTCGCGCCGGGCTCGAAGCCGAAGGCTTGACGGTCCACGCCTACACATCCCCGCATCTTGCCCGGTTCCACGAGCGAATCCGCGTTGCCGGAAAGATCATCTCCGAACGGGACCTGCTGGAACTTCTCGAGAAGGTCTACGTGGCCAACGGTGGCGAAACGATCACGTATTTCGAGATCACGACCGTGGCGGCCTTTCTGGCATTTGCCGAAACCCCCGCCGACTGGACATTGCTGGAAGTCGGCCTTGGCGGACGCCACGATGCCACGAACGTCGTGGACAATCCCGTTTTGACCATCATCACCAAGGTGGATCTCGACCATCAACAGTTTCTGGGTGAGACGATCAAGGAGATCGCGGGAGAGAAAGCCGGCATAATAAAGCGTGGCATACCGGTCATCATCGGGCCTCAGCACGCGGACGGACTGGAAGTCATCGAGGTCGAGGCTGCACGCCTTGACGCGCCGACGATTTCCTTTGGACAGCATTGGCACGTTCGTGAAGAACATGGCCGGATGGTGTTCGAGGACGAATCCGGCCTGCTCGACCTGCCGGTTCCCAATCTTCGAGGACCGCATCAATTGGCGAACGCGGGCATGGCCATTGCGGCACTCAGGCACTTGGGTCTGGGAGAAGCGGCGGCCCAGGGCGCTGTGACCAACGCCTATTGGCCAGCCAGGATGCAGAGGCTGAAGACGGGCGCGCTCGTCGAGGCTGCGCCAAAGGTGGAACTCTGGCTTGATGGCGGCCACAATCCGGCTGCTGGCGAGGCGCTTGCGGACACGCTCAAGACCCTGCCAGAACGGCCGACGCACCTCATTTGCGGAATGCTCGCGACAAAGGACGTGGCGGGCTACCTCATGCCACTGTCACGCGTCGCAGCGAGTCTCCAGGCCGTTGCGATACCAGGCGAGGCCGCCACGCTCCCGGCGGAGGACACGGCCGCAGCCTCCGTTTCGGTCGGCCTGCCGACGGCCGTCGCTCGATCCGTCGAGGATGCCCTGGCCGAGATCGTCGAGTCCGATCCGGCGGCTCGCGTGCTCATTTGCGGTTCGCTCTATCTTGCGGGAGCGGTCTTGAGGGAGAACGGCTGATCCGCGCAGGCGCGCATGCCTGGAGAGAATTCCGGCTCGCTGGCGAGCGAGCCTCCTGGATCAAGAAGGATGCCGGAAATCGGCAGCGGCATCAGGTCGTCAGGGCCCGTGCGATGAAGACGAGGCCCGAAACCGCGATCAGGGCCTCGATCAGCTTGTCATGGGTCCTGTTGCCCATCCGGTGCACCAGCCGGCTGGCGATCCGCGTTCCCGGAATAGTCATTGCGCCCATGAAGAGGCCAAGCAGGCCGAGACGCTGATCCAGCAATCCCATGCCGTAGAAGGTGCCGGACCGCGTGAGCGCGTTGGCAAGCCCGATAACCGCGTCAGTGCCCAGCAACAGGGGTCCGCTCAGGCCGATGCTGTTGAAAAAGGCGATGACCAGCATGCCGGAGCCTGCCGCGGTTCCGCTCATGAAGCCGAAGAGAAGCCCCAAGACCAGAAAGCTCTTCAGACCGGGTTCGAACGACGTCTTCTTGAGGTGGCGTCGGGCCGGGAGGACCAGGATCAGGACAGCTCCCAAAAATCCCAGGAACGCCGTTTCGGGAATCTCTTTCAGGAAACGGGCACCCGCGTAGGTGCCAGGCAGGGATGCCAACGTGAACTGGATCGCAGGCTTCCAGGCAACGGTCCGGCGGTAGATGAACGCCCGCGAAAGGTTTGCGCAAATCGCGTAGACCGCGATCAACGGGATTGTTGCCTTTGCTCCGAGGACTGGCGTCAGCACGATGATGACGACGAAGGAGCCGCCAAAGCCGCCGAGGCCGCTGACCAGCGATCCCACGAAGGCGGCAAGGGCTATCATGACGAACTCGGTGAACATTGCTATGCCACTCCAGTGTTGCCGGGGGGCCAATCGTTCCCCGTCCCGGGTCTGGCGGGCCGTCAGCGCGGCGAGACCCGCACAAGCGAGGACAGGCCGCGTGATCCCGCCCGGGCACGCATGGCGCAACCGCGCGTGCGGGACGTGAAGAAGTGCGTCGGCGGCACGGCGCCCTGCCGGCGCCTCATCCCGTTCCCGCGCGAGCGGGCAGGCATCTGAGGTACATGGAGGTCATTGCCCTCTTGCGACACGGGCCAGAACGTTGATGTCCCTGATGCTCTCAAGGTTCCAGGCCGCTTCGACAAGTGCTGCCGCGGACGCGCCTCCAATGACTGGAACAAGCAGATCTAGCGCCTTTTCCTGTACGTCTTCGGGCGACATCGGGTTAGCGGAAGTCCCCCGGACCGCTTTCGTGTGGTGGCGGTACTCCTTGCCGTCTCTTGTTCGCAACTGGAGGATGGCTTGCCGGGCCGGCCGGGCGACGGTGAGTTCCGGCGAGGGAACGGCGGTCATTTTCTCCCGCAGGGCGAGGACCGCCGGGTCGGCCATCCGGGCAGTGTCATGGCAGGTCTCGAAGCTGGCACCCCCGTCAAGCAGGCAAACGGCGACCATATGTTGCAGACAGACGCCTGGCATCTCGCGGTTGTTCACGATGCTCAGGCGATCGTCGGGCATGACCAGGTCGACCCTTTCGATGCTGTCCACGTCCAGACCCTGCTCGAGCAGTGCCATCGCCCCATCCAGCGCTGCCTGGATGGGGGAGCCCACGCACCACTTCTTGATGGACGCTTCCATGATCTCGAAGCGTGTCCCGAGCTCACGGGTCAGCGCGCAGGCATCGGCGTTCTCCGCGAACGCGGACAGGTAGTTGTGCTCGCCTTCGAGTGCATCCTGCACGCCGCTCATGCCGGCCGCGACCATCACCGCCGCCGACACGCCGTTGCGTCCACCCATGCCGCCGAAGTCGAACGCCTTCTCGACATGCTCGGAATCCCGTTCCCAGTATGGAATCCCGCTGGCCTGCTGGATGGCGTAGGACAGGGTCGACGACACTTGTGCGACATCGAGGTCCATCAACGATGCAGCTGCTCCGGTGGCGCCAAAGAGCGCGCCCAGACTGTGCGTGCTGTGCGTCGCGGTCCGGGGCCCGGAAACGCCGAGCGCAGCGGAAAAGCGGGCGCCGACGTCGTACCCTGCCGCAACCGCATTCAAGACCCGCCGTCCGGAACGTGCCCGGGCCTCTCCGATCGCCAGCGCGGCCGGCACGATGGCGCAGCCGGGGTGGAAGCGACCTTCGAGGTGGGAGTCGTCCGTCTCGTCGGCATGTGCGGCCATGCCGTTGGCCAAGGCTGCGTTCGTGGCCGTCGTCCGGATGTCCGTGCCCCAGACCGTCGCTTCAGGGGTGCCGCCCTGCGTGGCGATGAATTCCGCGGCAAGCCTGCCAGCTTTCAGCCGCGACCCCGAAATAATAGCCGCGAGCGAGTCGATCAGATGACATTTGGTCTTCGTCAGCACGTCATCCGGCAACTCCTGGGATGCCGCATTGGCGATGTAGGCAGCGATCCTTCGCGTCGTCCCTTCGGGCGCCCGGATGTTGGGGTCGTTCCTGGGCATCAGGCCGTCACGGCATCAAGGAACTCTCCCAGTTTCGGCAGAGTTTCAAAGTCCTTCGTCAAGGAAAGGAAGGTCTCGACATCTTCGGCGTCGAGGACATTCTGGGACGCATCGCGAAACTTGTCGGACACCTCTTCGTAGGTCAGGGGGTTCTTCGGCCCGCCGCGGTAGTGTCGATCCGATTCATCGAAATAGGTCTCGCCATCCTTTGTGGTGAGGTGAATCTTCGAGACGATTCGGCCCTTCCCCAGCGCGTCAATCTCAGGGTCGACGGAAACTGACACCCTTTTCTGCATCTCCTGGCAATCCGGCGACCGCACGAAGCCGTCTGCGAATTCCGAGAGACCCGCCCTGCGACGCAGCACGATGCTCGCCATCTGGAAGGCCACGCAAAACTTGGCCTCCAGTTCGTTGTTCGCATGCAGAATGCGCAACGGACCCGGCTCGATCACGTTCGACCCGGTCAGCACCTTGATGCTGTCGACGTCCTCGGGCTTGATGTCGTGCCTTTCGACGAGCCTTTTCATCGTGTCCATGCCTGGATGTCCGACGACTCCGCTCGGGTAGGGCTTGATCGACGTTCCCGGATACACGATGGCGAAAGGGCTTCCCATGCGACCAATGATCTTCTTCGGATCGTAGCCGCCGCCGAAGGCTTCAAGAAAGCCCCGGCCGGCTTCAAGCGCATTTGCGGGACCATCCATGCCAAGGGCAGCGAATCTTGCGGCGGTGACGCCGTTTTCGGCTGCACGGGACATGTTCAAGGGCTTGGACATCGTGCCGTGATTGGCGCCCACGCCGGCAGCCATTGTCGATGCGATCGCCATGGCGTTGGAGGTCCGCTTGTAGTCCAGGCCCAGCAACTTGCAGGACGCGATCGCGGCGCCAAAGGTGCCGATCGTGCCGCTGCTGTGGAAGCCCCTGCCGCCAGTGAAGTGCTCGGCACCGATGGCCTCGGCAATTTTGACCTGCACCTCGAATCCGAGGATGAACGCCGTCAGGAAGTCCTGGGCCGAAACACCCAACTGTTCGCCCAGAGCGTAGCAGGCGCACAACGGCTGGATTGTGGGATGAATCAGGACGGAGCGGTCCCTTTCTTCCGAGAGCGCCGTGTCGTCCCAGTCGAGTGCATGGCCTGCAACCCCGTTGACCTGTGCGGCGAGGTGAACAGGAACCATCATCGAGTGCCTGCCCAAGGTCCGCGCCTCTTGAGCACCGGAAACATCCCGCGCAAACTCCCGCAGGATTGCCGCCACCGGTTCGGTGGAGCCGGCCAAGATCACGGCAGTCCCGTCGACGATGCAGCGCTTGGCAATCTCGATGGTCTCTTCGGGCAAGTCACCAAACCGCGTGTTGACGGCAAAGCTGACCAGCTCGTGGGTGACGCCTTCCTTGGCGGGACGGATGTTCATTCTCGGGTTCCTATTGCAAGGGCCAGGGCAGGGTCACGAAGTCTTGAAGCAGCCCCGTCGGATAACGCAGCGTCAGCTGGTTGGACAGGACCCCGAGGAACAGGACAAATCCGGCGCCGCCCAAAATGGCCTTCCGCCAATCTACGCGGGCGGCCAGTCTCAGGAACACTGTGACGAAAGTTGCGATGCCCAGGACAAATCCGACGAGCCCGGAGAACAGCAGCATGATGACCAGCATGCCGATGTAGAATTCCGCCGACCGGCCACGATCTGGCGCGACCTTGCGCTCGGCGTCGTAGAAGAATTCCGACGGCGCGCTCTTGGTCAGCATCACCGCGACGATCGGGGCAAGAAAGACCAACGTGCTGATCGAGGCCACCATCGGGAACAGGCCCGTCAGACGGTTGAACTGCAGCCCGTCCGCAAAGACGTAGAGCGCGAGAGCGATCACCCCGAGGACAAAGATCCATTGAGGACCCTTCCGCAGGTGGCTGTGCGCCCCTTCCTCGGTCACGGGTTCCGTGCTCGACTGCTTGAAGAAGACGGCCAGTGCAATCGATGCGAGAGTCAGGGCCAGCAGGACAAGGACGATCGGGCGCTCCAGGAACGTGATCCCATAGAGGGTCACGGTCTGGTAAACGGAGGCTTCAACTCGTTCGGACAGGACGAAGCCAATGAGAAGCGCGGGACGCGACCAGCCAAACCGCTTCATGTAGATGGCCAGAACGCTCAGAAGCAGGAGCGCGATCAGATCGCCCCAGTTGCGTGTCGCCTGGAAAGCCGCGAAAAAGATCAATCCTATCATGAAGGGCGCAATCAGCGTGTAGCGGACCGTGGTGATCCGAGCGATCTGCGGCGCCAGGGCGAAACAAATGCCGGCTCCGACGATGTTGGCGACGGCGATGGACCAGATCATCAGGTAGACCTTGTCCATATGGTTGTCGATCATGTCCTTGCCTGGTTCGACGCCGATCAGCACGAGACCTCCCAAGAGGATCGCCATGCTGCCTGAGCCGGGGATGCCAAGCAAAAGCGTCGGGACCAGCGCACCGCCTTCCTTGGCATTGTTCGCCGATTCGGGCGCCACGATGCCGCGCGGATCGCCGGTTCCGTAGGAATCGCGATTCCTTGTCGTTTGGACGGCATGCCCGTACGCAATCCAGTCGACCACGCTGCCGCCGAGACCGGGCAGGGCCCCGATGATCGAACCGATCATCGAACATCGCAGCGACAGCCACCAGTTGCTGGCCCAATCCTTGAGGCCTTGCACCCAGCCAGTGGCCGAGAGTCTCCCGGTTTCGGAAATGCTCGACTGCCTGCGCAGCAGGTTCACGATTTCGGGCGTCGCGAACATGGCCAGGCCCACGATCACGAGCGGCAAGGGATCCAGCAGGTACTCGGTGCCGAACGCCGCTCTCCGAACGCCGGACAGCGGTGCGGAGCCCAGGGCCCCCAAGAGCAGGCCGAGACAACAGGCAGCCAACCCCTTCCACAGGTTGGCACCGGTCAGGATTCCCACCATCGACAAGGCCAGGATGACGAGCATGAACTGCTCGCCGAATCCGATCTGCAGGATGACGGGTTTTGCAAAATACACTGCGAATGACAGGACAATCGCGCCGAAGATGCCACCCACAAGCGAGGACACGAATGCGATCGACAAGGCTCGAGTGCCTTCGCCCTTCTTCGACATGGGGAAGCCGTCGAGGACCGTCGCTTGCGATCCTGACGTGCCGGGAATGCCCATGAGAACGGAGGGAAACGTATCGGATGTGGTGGTCACGGCCACCAGGCCAATCATCAAGGCCAGGGCAGCGTCCGGATCCATCCCGAAGACCAGCGGGAGCAGCAAGGCAAGGCCGGCAGTTCCGCCCAGTCCGGGCAATATCCCCACTACAAGGCCAATCACGACCCCGGCGACCAATGCCAGCATCGTCTCGAAGGACGTTAATTGGACAAGGGCCGAGAGCGCTGTTTCCGGCATGGCGCGATTCCCGCATTCCGTCCGCCAAGGCAGCTACAGTCAGCTCATGCAGTATCGAGGGGCTGCGAGACAAGCAATGGCAGGCTGGAGCAAAAGGAAAGTCTTGTGTTGGGCGGCGCGCCTGAAGCCCCGCCCAACCTTGCTTTGTCCCTGCGGTCAGTTGAGATCCGTGTCGAACCGTTCCTTGAGGAACTTCGCGGCCCATGCGCGCACGTCCGGGGCCATCTCAGTGCCAAGAGCCAGGGCCCGCTGGGTCTCGTCACCGAAGTTCAGCGGCATGGAGCCGATTTCACGCGGCAGCGCGGCAACGACTTCCGGCTCCGACGTCACGGCCATAAGCGCGTTGATGTAGACCTCGCGGATGTGATCCGGGGTGCCCTTTGGCAGCATCACGGCCTTGGACAGCATGACCTTGGCGTTCATCAGGGACTGCTGCAGTTCATACGCGGTGCCCTCCGGCGCCGATCCCTTGACGGCAGCGTAGAACTCCGGAAACGTCGGGACGTCCGGCAAATCCGGATCGCGCTGCAGGTCGCCGTTCTCGTCGATCACGCCGTAGCTCCAAACGGGGTTCACTTTCGGATCGTCGCCGTAATCCTTGAGATACGAACGCGTGTTGTCCGTGTTCACGTTCATCTCCGCCCGCTGGAACGCCGCTTCCGCGTCCTTTGAGGACAGGCCGAAAACGTAGCGGGCATCGATCCCCAGCATTTCCATGGACACGAAGTCCAGGAGTTCCGCAGACAACGGAGTCTCCGTGCCAAAACGGATGTTGGCGGATTGCAGAGCCTCGTAGTCGGCCTGCATGTCGGAGTGGCCGAGACCCAGCTCCTCGCTGATGGCGTACATGGTTGCGCCCCGCGCAAAGCCCGTGATTGCCACCCATTCGTTCGGGTCGTACTGGGCAACATCCGAGCCCAGGAGCACGGGCAGAAGGGTGGACGTCGACGCCATGATCAGCATGGTGCCATCGGCGGGAGCGTTCTTGTGGAAGTCGTTTGAGGCGATGACCGAGCCGCCGCCCGGCTTGTTCAGGACGATGACCTTCGGATTGCCCGGCAGATGCTCGCTCAGCTTGGGTTGCAGAACGCGGGTCAGACGGTCGGTACCGCCACCTTCGCTGAAGCCCACAATCCAGGTAACCGTCTTGCCCTCCAAGGTGAAGTCGCTCGCCTGAACCGCGCCTGAAAGCGCGACGGCGACGGTGGCTGTAGCGCCAAGCAGCAGGTTTCTAAAGCCATCCAGCATGAATGTTCCTCCCTAGGTGATTTGCAGCCCCGAAGCGACAAGTCAGTGGACTGCAGTGTGGGTTTGTCGGTTCGGAAAGATTGACACGGCCGAACAAATCAGACAAATTCAAAAAACTCCATTATTGATGAAAAACGAGAATGGATAGATGATTCGCGACACGTCAATTGGCGAAATCGCAGCCTTCGTCACCGTGTCACGGCTGGAGAGCTTCGCCCTGGCCGCCGAAGAGCTTCACGTCACTCAGTCGGCCTTGTCACGACGGATCAAGAAACTTGAGGAATCCCTCGGCGCGCCGCTGCTGGACCGCACGACTCGCTCTGTTTCCGTATCGACCCTCGGGATGGAGTTTCTCCCCAAGGCAATTCGCATCATCAAGGACTACAATCGGTCGTTGGACGACATCGTGGAAATCGTGAAGGTCAGGAGCGGCATTGTTTCATTCTCCTGCAACATGACGATCGCTCACACGCTGCTGCCGGAGATCATCGACAGTTTCAAGACCGCGCATCCGGACATCCGGGTCCGCGTTCACGAGGACTCGAGCCCGCAGGCACTCGAAAAGGTCCTGGACGGCCAGTCCGAATTGGCATTTGCGCAGTTCGGGGAGGGACACCCCGAATTGGAATTCGAGGAACTCATCAACGACCGCTTCGTCATCACGTGCCACAAGTCGCATCCGCTGGCCGGCTCGGAAGCGACGACCTGGGAGGAAGTGAAACACGAGAACTTCATTCTCCTGCGAACCGGAAGCGGCACCAGCAAGCTCCTGAGGAGGCACTTGGGAGATCTCTACGAGTCGCTTTCTCGCGAGTTGCAGGTCGGCCATTTCCACTCTCAGCTCGGTCTGGTCGGAAGAGGCGTCGGCATCGCCGCCATCCCCTCGCTGATCCGGTTTTGCCGCGGGGATCTGGACCTGGAGACGATCCAGATTTCCGAACCCGTTGTCAGTCGAAAGCTGGGAATAGTCACATATCGCGGGCGGTCGCTGTCTCCCGCCGCAAAGAAGCTGCGGGCAGTGGCCGTGTCGATCATGGCAAAGTTCGGTAAATGAACGATCCCCCGAGAGCGCTGCCATAAAGCCCGGACAGTTTCCCTTCCTTGCGCGAGTTCTATGGGTGCGCGGTGCGAAGGCATGACCGAGAGTCGGTGACGGCCCGAAGACGCAACGTTCGAGCCCAATGATCAGAACCCAATTGGAGCGACAGTACCGAGGACGGGCACCATCGTCAGGAGCAGGTCCAGCCTAGATTCCCACGTCCAAGATCGCCTGTGCCAGCACCGGCACCGTGGCGGAGTTCAGCCCGGCGACGTTTATCCGGCTGTCGCCTACCATGTAGATCCCATGGCTTTCGCGCAACTCCAGAACCTGCTCGGGCCCTGCGCCAATGCGGGAAAACATGCCCCGATGCCGCGTGATGAAGTCGAAGCGCTCCGAGTTCGACCGCATGCGAAGTTCGCTGGCCAGCTGTTCGCGGAGCCCGAGCATTCCGCCACGCACATCCTCGAGCTCCGCCTGCCAGTCGGCGCGCAGGTCAGGGTCGTCGAGGATCATCTGGACAACCCTAGCCCCGTGATCCGGCGGAAAGGAGAAGTTCTGCCGGTTGAGATACGCCAACGTGGACTGAACCAGCGGTTTCGAACCGGCGTCGGGAGCAATCGCGACCAGGGCGCCCGTTCGCTCGCGGTACACTCCGAAATTCTTCGAGCAGCTCGCCGCGATCAGCATCTCGGGCATCCGCGATGCCAGCAGGCGCGTGCCGAACGCGTCCTCGTCCAGCCCGTCGCCGAATCCCTGATACGCAATGTCGATGAACGGAATGGCGCCCGTCCCCGCCAGGACTTCCGCCACGGTCTCCCATTGATCGGCGGTCATGTTCGCGCCCGTCGGATTGTGGCAACAGCCGTGCAACAGCACCAGGTCGCCACTCCTGGCTTCCTTCAGATCCTCGATCATCCCCGCAAAGTCGACATCCCGCGTGGCATTGTCGAAATAGCGATACTCGCGCATCGGAACGCCCAGGTACTTCGCGATCGTCAGGTGGTTGGGCCATGTCGGCGAGGAGACCCACGCCGTCGCGGCGCGATCCGCATACCGCATCAGTTCGATCCCCTGCCGAATCGCGCCCGTGCCGCCCGGTGCGGCTGCAACGGCGACACGGTCCAGGTCAACGCTGTCCTTCAAGAGAAGATCGCGCATGGCCTTGCAAAAGGCCGGATCGCCGCTGAGACTCGTATATGCCTTGGTCTCCTGCGTCTCCACCAGGCGGCGCTCCGCCGCCTTCACTGCCCGCATGACCGGGGTCACGCCTTCCGCGTTCCTGTAGACGCCAACGCCCAGGTCGATCTTGTCGGACCGTGGGTCATCGCGAAACATCTCCATGAGCCTCAGAATCTTGTCGGGCGGCTGCGGGGTCAGATCGGTCAGCATGGCGTGTCCTCAGCTAGGGATCCGCGAGAGATCCCGGTCACGGGTCAGGCGACGGGTGCGTCTATCCCTGCGTACCGGCGCGAATCCGTGCTTCTGATATAGGGCAAGTGCGCGGGGATGGTCGAGCGTGCAGGTGTTTACCGTGAGCTTCGTGACGCCCTTGCGCTCCCAGGCTGTGAGAACGGCCGTCTTGAGAAGCCAGCTCCCCAGGCCCTTTCCCACGGATTCCGGCACGATCCCGAAATAGGCAAGGTCGCACGCGCCCCTGTCTTTCTCCTCGAGCAGGAAGAACCCTTGAGGCCAGCCGTTCTCGAACAGGGTGTAGAGGGACATCCTGTCGGCGGAAAGCCACTCTTCGATCCGCTCGTGCTCCCAAGCGTGAATGTCCTCCCACGCATAGTCCCGTCCAACCGCGTCATAGAGCGTCAGAAACCACCAGACGGGCGGGTCTTCCGACTTAAGGAGCGCAGCCGTTGACGAGGTTGGCGGCAGTCGCGGCCATTCATAGTCCGGCCGAGACTCCATTTCGAGATAGGTAACCGTGTAGGAAATCCTGGCACCGGCCTTCTGGACGCTCATCCCCTGGCCACTTTCAGGTCGCCATACATGCCCCATTCGGCCCAGGAGCCGTCGTAAAGCGCATGATGCCGATGCCCAATCCGTTCAAGCCCGAGATTCAGGATCGCGGCTGTCACGCCGGACCCGCAGGTGGTGACGACCGGCCTCGACAAGTCCGCACCTGCGTCCTCGAACACGGCCCTCAGCTCCGAAACGGACTTCATCGTTCCGTCATCGTTGAGCAGCGCCCGGTAATGGACACAGGTCGAACCGGGAATGTGTCCGGAACGCAGACCCTCGCGCGGCTCAGGCTCCTCGCCCCGGAACCGTCCGGGCGAGCGGGCGTCAAGAATCTCGTGATCTTCCAGCTTGGATGCCGCCGCGACCTGGGTGACGTCCTTCACGAGCTGGTTCTGGCGGCTGACCGTGATATGCCTGTCCCGCATGATCGGCGGCGCATCCTCGACCTGCCGGCCTTCCGCCGTCCACTTGGGGAACCCGCCATCCAGAACGGCGATGTCCGACTTGCCCATGAGACGGAACAGCCACCACACGCGCGCCGCGGAAAACAGCCCTGCACCGTCATAGACAACGACCTGGTGCCCGTCCCCGACGCCCATCGCACGCATCCTGCTGATGAACTTCTCCGGCTGCGGCGCCATGTGCGGCAGCCCGGACCGGTGATCGCTGATTTCGTCGATGTCAAAGAAACGCGCGCCCGGAACATGGCCCAGATCGTATTCGGCGCGGGCATTGCGCTTCATGTCGGGCAGGTACCAGGAAGCGTCAAGAATCCGGATGTCCGGATCATCAAGATGCCGGGCCAGCCAGCCCGTCGAGACAAGGGTTCTGGGGTCGTCGATCATTGCCGGGCCCACGCTCGATACCTGCCCCTGCTAAGCCCTCACGCCCGTCAAGGCAAGCGCGGACGAGATTGAGACGTACGCATTGCATCGCTATGGTGCGTGGAAGCGGGCAGCAAGGGCGGCGGGAACGTGACCGTATTGGCGAAGTACCAGCGGCTTGAGGCGGAGGGCATCTGGCACCGCAGTCAGGACGGGCAGCGCCTGGACGTCATCGTGTCCGTCGGCAAGACATCCATCACGATCTCGACCCCGACTGAAATCACCCTGACGCACTGGTCGCTGCCTGCGATGGAACGCATGAATCCCGGCCAGATGCCGGCCCTCTACTGCCCCGAAGGAGATGCAGGCGAAACCCTGGAGCTCGCCGAAGACGCATTCGTCGAGGCGGTCGAAAAGGTGCTAGACTCCGTTCGGCGGCGCCAGGGGCGTACAGGCAGCGTGCGGAGGCTCGTCGCCGTCACGTTCTTGATTGCCGTTCTGGCCGGAGCCGTGTTCTGGCTGCCAGGCGCGACAGCTCGTCACACCGCATCGCTGCTGCCGGATGTGGCGCGCACGTCCATCGGCTTGTCGCTCCTTTCGAACATGGATCGGATGACAGGTCCGCCATGTGACGCACCGCCCGGACTTCGCGCGCTCGAACGTCTTCGAGTCCGGCTGTTCGGATCCGAACCCGCGCGGCTCGTCATCCTGCCTGCCACGTTGCCCGAGACCGCACACCTGCCTGGCGGCACGATCCTGCTTTCGAACAATCTGCTCAAGGAGATTGCAACACCCGAGTTTCTGGCGGTTCACGTCCTGGCCGAAGACATCCGTCGCAACCACGGAGACCCGGTCGCCAAGCTGCTGCACGTGGCGGGGATCAAGGCCGTGCTTGCCCTGCTCACCCAGGGAAAGGTGCCGGATGACGCCGTGACGCGAATGGCGGAACATGTCGTCACGACCGTCCCGTCGCCCGTGCCAACGGACGTCCTGGTGGACCGTGTCACCGCCGCCGGCATGACAATCAGGGACGGTGCCAACTTGCATGGCGTTCCGGGCCTGCCACTGGCGGCATTCGCAACATCGGTCGCTCCCGCGACGCTCCCCATCCTGGTTGACGGGGACTGGATAGCGCTTCAAGGGATTTGCGAGGAATGAGCCCTTCGGCACGGACGAATGCCGGGCTGCGCATCTCGGCCATCCGCTGGCGGGCAGAACAAGCGATCTGCACTTGCAGGATGTGCGAAATGCGGCCATCCGCAGCTACCGGGTCCCGTACATGCGATCTCCGGCATCGCCGAGGCCTGGCACAATGTAGCCCTTTTCGTTCAGGCGCTCGTCCAGCGCCGCGGTTACGACGGGCACATCAGGATGCGCGTTCTCCATGCGCCGAACGCCCTCGGGCGCGGCCAGCAGGCAAAGGAACCGGATGTCGACTGCGCCTGCATCCTTGACGAGCGCAATTGCCGCGGCCGAACTGTTCCCCGTCGCAAGCATGGGATCCACCACGATGACCCGCCGCTCCGAGAGCGCCTCTGGCAGCTTGCAGTAGTACTGGACCGGTTTCAGCGTCTCTTCATCGCGATAGAGCCCGACGAACCCGACCCGTGCCGACGGCATCAAGTCAAGCATGCCGTCAAGAAGGCCGTTGCCCGCGCGCAGGATCGATACCAAGGCCAGCTTTCGGCCATCAAGAACGGGTGCATCGACGGGCTCCAGCGGAGTGTGCACCCGCCGGGTCGTCACTGGAAGGTCTCGCGTGACCTCATAGGCCAGGAGCGTGCTGACTTCGCGAAGCAGCTGCCGAAACAGCCCGGTCGGGGTGTCGGCATTCCTCATGAGCGTCAGTTTGTGCTGGACGAGCGGGTGTTCGACTATGGTCAGGTGCTCTGGCATCGTGATCCCCTTGCCTGTTCAAAGAAAGCTGCGGCCCGGCCCGCTCGCCTGCACGCCAAGATGTACAGCGATCGAGACGGCCAGATCCGCAAATCCCACATGCCCGACCGCACACGGGCCAAGGCCATGACCTATGACCGGGACACGTTCCCTTGTGTGATCGGTTCCGTGCCAGGTCGGGTCGTTGCCGTGATCCGCCGCAAACAGGACCAGGTCGCCACTCCCAAGCCTTTCCAGGACGCGCGGCAGCTGGGCGTCAAACCACTCCAGCGCACGAGCATAGCCCGACACGTCGCGCCGATGGCCATGGACCGAGTCGAACTCGACGAAGTTTGCAAAGGTCAGGCTTCCATCCTCGGCATCGCCGGCAAGGCGGACGAGATGCTCCATCAGTTCGGTGTCCGTACCTCGGGCAACGTCATGAATTCCTTGCATGGAGAAAATGTCTCCGATCTTGCCGATGGCGTGGACCCTGCCGCCCGCCTCGGCAACCCAATTGCAGAGCGTCGGCGCAGGCGGCGGAATCGCAAAGTCGCGCCGGTTCCGGGTTCTCTCGAACGCGCCGCCTGAACCAGAAAAAGGGCGAGCGATCACGCGGCCCACACGCATCTCGTGCAGCAGCGTCGCCAGTGCCTCGCATAGGTTCAACAGGCGAACGAGGCCGAAGCTCTCCTCGTGCGCGGCAATCTGGAAGACGCTGTCAACGGACGTGTAGCAAATCGGCCAACCCGTCCGCATGTGCTCTGCGCCAAGGCGCTCGATGATCTCGGTGCCGGAGGCGTGGCAGTTTCCCAGCGTGCCCTCGGTGCCGGCATGCCGGGCCGCTGCCGTCATGATCTCGGCCGGAAAGGCCGGAATTTCGTTCGGAAAGCAATGCCAGTCCCAGGGTACCGGCACTCCCGCAAGCTCCCAGTGGCCCGACGGCGTGTCCTTTCCCCGCGAGACTTCTGTCGCGGCTCCCCAAAGGCCGACCGGTTCGGTCGCGAACCCGGGCATGCCTGCACCCGAGGCCAGCCTGACCGCCTCGCCGAGCCCGAACGCCCCGAGAGTCGGCATGTTGAGCGGGCCAGTTCGCCCAACTTCTGCAAGCCCAGCGGCGCAGGCCTCCGCTACGTGACCTAGCGTGTTGGCCCCGGTATCAGGAACCGCCTCGTTGAAATAGCAATCTGCGTCCGGCGCGCCTCCGGCTCCAACGCCGTCCATCACAATCAGGAATGCGCGCGGCATCAGCCAACCCGCCCCATGACAAGCGGGTTCGCCTCGCCCGCGACGCCGATGCGGACTGCAGCGAGGAACGCCGTCTCTGCTGCATCCGCAGCCGCGTCATCGGCAGCGTGCAGTCTGGCAAGCGGGTCACCCATTGCCACTTCAGTCCCAAGCGGCAGGATGTCCGAGAATCCTACCGAGGGATCAATGCAGTCGCCGTCGCGCACGCGCCCGCCTCCGAGACGCACGACGGCCATGCCGATCGCGTGTCCGTCAATCGCGGAAACCTGGCCGGCAACCGGCGCAGCCACCTCGCGAACGACCTCGGCAGCCGGCAGGCACGACCGCCATCCTGCGCTGAAGTCCGTCGGACCTCCGAGCGCGGCCACCATCGCATCGAACCTGGCGGCCGCATCACCGGACCGGATCGTCTCGCTCAATCTTTCCCTCGCGGCATCGGATTCTTCCTCGACGTCAGCCAGAACGAGAAGCTCGGAACCAAGCGCCAGCGCGAGATCGACCCACCGCGCACTCCCAGCTCCGGTCAGGGCTCGCATCACTTCGGCGACTTCAAGCGCATTGCCGGCAGCGGGTGCCAGCGGCTGGTTCATGTCGGTGATCAATGCAACGGTCGGGCATCCTGCACCATTGGCCGTCTCGACCAGCGAATTCGCGAGCGCTCTTGCCTCCTCCATCCCGGGCATGAACGCCCCGGATCCGCACTTCACGTCGAGGACAAGCGCGCCCAACCCGGCCGCAAGCTTCTTGGAGAGGATCGAGGCCACGATGAGGTCAATGCTTGCGACCGTTCCGGAAACGTCGCGCACCGCGTAAAGCCGCCTGTCGGCAGGCGCGATCCGGTTGGAGGCGGCCACGATCGCTGTGCCGGTCTCCTCGACAATCCGCCGAAACCGGGCCTCGCCGATCTCGGTCGAAACCCCCGGAATCGCCTCGAGCTTGTCCAAGGTGCCGCCCGTGTGCCCGAGCCCTCGGCCGGATATCATCGGGTTCGCCACGCCGACAGCAGCCAGCGCCGGCGCCAGCAGCAGCGACACGCAATCCCCAATGCCGCCCGTCGAATGCTTGTCGACGACCGGCCTGCCGACATCCCATGCCAGCACGTCGCCGCTGTCGCGCATCGCGAGGGTGAAATCGACCCGCGCCTCTTCAGAAAGGCCACGCAGGCAGACGGCCATGGCAAAGGCGCCGGCCTGGGCGTCGGTCACCGTTCCGCTGGCAAGGCCGGCGGCAAACCAGTTCAGTTCATCCTTGTTCGGCTGGCCACCGTCCCGAAGCCGTTCGATGATCGTGCGTGCATCCATTCAGGCATCGCCCATCTGGGAGCGGTCGAAGGCGCCCGGCAACAGTTCCGCCACTTTCATCGTCAGGCACTTGCCGGCAACGGTTGCCATCGTGACAGTCGCCTCCGCATCGGCGAATTCGAGCAGTTTCTGTCGACAACCGCCGCACGGCGCGACCGGCTGCGGGCCGTCCGCGATGACGGCAATCTCCACGAAGCTCTTCTCGCCGGCAGCAATCATGGCCGCGATGGCGCCGGCTTCCGCGCACGTGCCCTCCGGATACGCGATGTTCTCCACGTTGCAGCCTGAATGCACCCGTCCCGAAGCCGAGCGCAGCGCGGCACCGACCTTGAAGCCGGAATAGGGCGCATAGGCATTCTTGCGCACTTCGTCGGCCGCCTTGATCAGGTCCATGGATCGCTCCCGTTTCTGCAAGGGTGGCGCGACCATTCATGGAACGCAATAGGCGGTCAGGCTTGCCCAATGGCAATCTTCAACGCAGAGTGCCCTCGACTCGATGCAAGGGCGGCAAGACCGAATCTCCCGAGCCTGGAAATGAGACGCCGAACGACCTTTCTGGAGGCACAGAATGCCTGAAGACCCGCGCGAGACCGCTCTCCGGCAGGCGGCGCTTGAGTACCACGAGCTGCCCAAGCCCGGCAAGCTGGAGATCCGGGCCACCAAGCCTCTCGCCAGCGGGCGCGACCTCGCCCGCGCCTACAGCCCGGGCGTCGCGGAAGCATGCCTGGAAATCAAGTCCGATCCCATGAACGCTTTCCGATTCACGGCACGCGCGAACCAGGTTGCCGTGGTCACCAACGGGTCTGCGGTGCTCGGGCTCGGCAACATCGGCGGACTTGCCGCCAAGCCGGTGATGGAAGGCAAGGCAGTCCTGTTCAAGAAGTTTGCAAACATCGACTGCTTCGACATCGAACTGGATGAAGGCGACCCCGAACGTCTCGCCGAGATCGTCTGCGCGCTCGAGCCAACCTTCGGCGCAATCAATCTCGAAGACATCAAGGCGCCGGACTGCTTCGTCGTGGAGCGCATTTGCAGCGAGCGAATGAACATCCCCGTGTTTCACGACGACCAGCATGGGACCGCCATCGTCGTGGGCGCCGCCGCGACAAACGCGCTCCATGTTGCAGGGAAGGCGTTTGAGGACATCAAGGTGGTGTCGACCGGCGGCGGAGCGGCAGGTATCGCCTGCCTGAACATGCTCCTCAAGCTGGGCGTGAAGCGCGAGAACATCTGGCTCTGCGACCTCAAGGGGCTGGTGCATGAAGGACGCAGGGCCGACATGACGCCGCAAAAGGAGGAATTCACGCAGCCAGGCGGACCTAGAGCGCTGTCCGATGTCATCGTCGGAGCGGACCTGTTCCTGGGCCTTTCAGGTCCCGGAGTTCTCTCCAAGGACATGGTCCGAACAATGTCCGGGCCGCCAATCATCTTCGCGCTGGCCAACCCGTTGCCCGAGATCATGCCTGGCGAGGTGCGGGAGGTTGCACCGGACGCGATCATTGCCACCGGACGCTCGGATGTCGCCAACCAGGTCAACAACGTGCTGTGCTTTCCGTTCATCTTCCGGGGTGCGCTGGATGTCGGCGCAACCACAATCAATGACGAAATGAAGCTGGCCTGCGTCAATGGCATCGCGCACCTTGCACGAACGACAACGAGCGCCGAGGCAGCCGCCGCCTACAAGGGCGAGGAACTGACATTCGGGCGCAACTATCTCATTCCCAAGCCATTCGACCCGCGCCTCATGCGGGTGGTGGCTTCCGCCGTCGCACAGGCCGCAATGGACACAGGCGTTGCCACCCGGCCGATCAAGGACATGGACGCCTATCACCACAAGCTGAACGCGGCCGTCTACAGGTCCACGATGATCATGCGGCCGGTATTCGAGGCGGCCTCGACCGCAAGCCGGCGCATCGTGTTTGCGGAAGGCGAGAACGAACGCGTGCTGCGCGCCGCCACGGCCATGATAGAGGAGACGTCGGACACCCCCATTCTCATCGGACGTCCAGAGGTTGTGGAGAGCCGGATCGAACGGCTTGGGCTGCCGATCCGGTTGGGCGAGAACTTCGATCTGGTGAACCCGGAAAGCGACCCCCGCTATCGCGACTACTGGACCACCTATCACGGCCTCCTTGAGCGCCGCGGCGTGACCCCGGAGCTTGCCCGGGCGATCATGCGCACGAACACGACGGCCATTGGCGCGGTCATGGTGCACAGGAAGGAGGCCGACAGCCTGATCTGCGGCGTCTTCGGACAGTATCTCTGGCATCTGCGCTACGTGGCCGAGGTTCTCGCGAGGGACGGGCTTCACCCGGTCGGGGCACTCAGCCTCGTGATACTCGAAGACGGTCCGCTGTTCGTGGCGGACACGCATGTTCATCCCGAACCCACGCCCCCGCAAATCGCTGACGTCGTCCTGGGCGCCGCAAGACACGTACGCCGGTTTGGCCACGAGCCGAAAATTGCGCTCTGCAGCCACAGCCAGTTCGGGAACCTCGACTGCGACACCGGCGAGCGGATGCGCCAGGCCATGTCAATACTGGATGCCGAGCCACGCGACTTCGAATACGAGGGCGAAATGCACACCGATACCGCTCTCGACGTGACAATTCGCGAACGGATCATGCCGCATGCACGATTCGACGGGCCGGCAAATGTGCTCATTTTCGCGAATCTCGACGCGGCGTCCGCCGTCAGGAACATTCTCAAGATGAAGGCGGGAGGGCTTGAGGTTGGCCCGATCCTGATGGGCATGGGCAATCGAGCGCATATCGTCACGCCTGCGGTTACGGCTCGCGGACTTCTGAATACAAGCGCGTTGGCGGGAACGCCTGTTGCGCAATATGGCTGAGGCGGAAGACGCCCGGGCGCGACAATAGAGCAACTGGACATCCGGGACAGATTTGCACATGCGCAGTGCAAGTGAACACTGGCCGGAAGGACGGAATGATGGGGTACAAGGAAGTTTACGCGTCATGGAAGTCCGACCCCGAGGCATTCTGGCTTGAGGCAGCAGAGGCCATCGACTGGGACCGCAAGCCGACGCGCGCGCTGAACGACGGGAACGCGCCGCTCTACGAGTGGCTGGATGACGGGCTGGTCAACACCTGCTGGAATGCCGTCGACCGGCATGTCGAAGCGGGACGTGGCGACCAGGACGCCATCATTCACGACAGCCCAGTGACCGGCACAAAGTCGCGGATTACCTATGCCGACCTTCGGGACAGGGTTGCGCGGCTCGCGGGCGCTCTCGCTGCCAAGGGTGTTTCGAAGGGCGATCGCGTTGTCATCTACATGCCGATGATCCCGGAGACCCTTGTGGCTATGCTGGCCTGCGCCCGGCTCGGCGCCATCCATTCAGTCGTCTTCGGTGGATTTGCCGCCAACGAACTCGCTGTCCGGATCGACGACGCCGCACCAAGAGCCGTCATAGCCGGTTCCTGCGGAATCGAGCCCGGCCGCATCGTCGAGTACAAGCCTCTTCTCGACGCCGCGATCGAACTGGCAAGGCACGAGCCCGAATTCTGTGTGATCTTCCAGCGCGAACCGGCGCGTGCCTCGATGATCGACGGTCGCGACCTGGACTGGAACGACGTGCAGAACGACGTCATGCCGGCCGAATGCGTACCCGTGGAAGGCAACCATCCGGCATACATTCTCTATACGTCCGGCACGACCGGCGCGCCTAAGGGCGTCGTTCGCCCGACGGGCGGCCACCTCGTGGCGCTCAACTGGACCATGAAGAACATCTATGACGTAGACCCGGGCGACGTTTTCTGGGCTGCATCCGATGTCGGCTGGGTCGTGGGCCATTCCTACATCTGCTACGCGCCGCTGATCCACGGCAACACGACAGTCGTGTTCGAGGGCAAGCCGGTCGGAACGCCGGATGCCGGGACGTTCTGGCGCGTCATCCAGGAGCATGGCGTCAAGGTCCTCTTTACCGCGCCGACGGCGTTTCGTGCCATCAAGCGCGAGGACCCGAACGGCGAACTGATCCGGAACTATGACCTCTCGGGGCTCAAGATCCTGTTTCTCGCCGGCGAACGTGCTGACCCAGACACGATCGAGTGGGCACGCAAGCACCTTGGCGTTCCGGTCATCGACCACTGGTGGCAGACCGAAACCGGCTATTCCATCGCGGCGAATCCGATGGGAATCGGGCCGTTGCCGGTGAAGAGCGGCTCACCGTCCGTCGCCATGCCCGGCTACGATGTGCAAATCCTCGACGAAAGCGGGCACCCCGTGACACCTGGAGAGCTCGGCGCAATCGCGATCAAGCTTCCATTGCCACCAGGCACGCTTGCTACGCTCTGGAATGCGGAGGAACGGTTCAGGAAAAGCTACCTCGAACAGTTCCCTGGATACTACGAGACCGGCGATGCAGGCTTTGTCGACGAGGACGGGTACCTCTACATCATGGCGCGGACGGACGACGTGATCAACGTTGCGGGCCATCGGCTGTCCACCGGAGGCATGGAGGAAGTGCTCGCTGCCCATCCCGACGTCGCGGAATGCGCCGTCATCGGAGTGACCGACCAGCTCAAGGGACAGCTGCCGCTGGGCTTTCTCTGCACAAATTCCGGCACGTCTCGTCCGGACGAGGAAATCGTCAAGGATTGCGTCAAGCTTGTGCGCGACCGGATCGGGCCCGTCGCAGCCTTCCGGCTCGCGGTCGTGGTCGATCGCCTGCCCAAGACCCGCTCAGGCAAGATCTTGCGGGGGGTGATGGTCAAGATGGCCGATGGCGAAGACTTCAAGATGCCGGCGACGATCGACGACCCGGCCATTCTGGAAGAGATTCGGGAGTCTCTGAAGACCTTGGGATACCCCAAGGACCAGTAGGCGGGGAGGCTCGACGCCGGTCGCTTCGGGAGCGTGATTCATCGCGCCGCAACGGGGGTGTCACTGCGCTCTCACACAAACTGTTCCCGAATCAGGCGCTCCTCCAGCCCGTGGCCCGGATCAAAGAGGATCCTGTGCCGAACGGCGGGCTCACTTCGGACCTCGACGGCCGCCACGTCGCGGACGGGCCTTCCGTCTGCATCAGCCATCACCGGGCGTTTCACGGGATTCAGTACCTCAAAGCGCACGGTTGCGGTCTTCGGGAGCAACGCACCGCGCCAGCGCCTCGGCCGGAATGGCGCCACCGCCGTCAACGCCAGCACCTCCGACCCGATGGGCAGAATCGGCCCGTGCGCAGAATAGTTGTAGGCAGTTGAACCTGCCGGCGTGGACACCATCGCGCCGTCGCACACAAGTTCCTCAAGCCGAGACTTGCCATCCACGCTGATCTTCAGGCGCGCAGCCTGCGACCCTTCGCGCAGCAAGGACACTTCGTTGATCGCAAGCGCCTCTTCCACGTTCCCGACTGCAGTCTCGGCCCTCATGTGGAGCGGGTTTATCACCGCTTCCTCTGCCTCCAGGAGGCGCTTCGGCAGATCGTCCATGGAAAACTCGTTCATCAGGAATCCGACGGTGCCCCGATGCATCCCGTAGACCGGCTTGTCCAAGGGCTGCACGTCCTTGAGCGTGTCCAGCATGAAGCCGTCGCCGCCAAGAGCCACGATCACGTCCGCCTCGTCCGGCGTCGACTGCCCGAACCGCCCGGTCAGGTCCGTCAGCGCCTCCTGCGCCACCTTCGCCTCGCTGGCGCGAAATGAAACTGCCTTTTCAGACCGCATGATCCCTCCGTCCGTTGGAGGCACGATTGCCCGCGTCTCTCCCGAACTCAAGACCTCGAATCCGCGAGACAGGACGCCGCATCGCGCCGACGTGCCGGTTTCGACGCTTTCCGCGCCGCGACAATCGATATAGAAATCGCCGTGGCTGCACGGGAGTCTCGCCATGGATGTCCAGCACCGCGATGTCGGCTTCTTTGCCGAAGCGCTTGAAACCCGCGATCCGGAACTATTTGCGGCAATGCGCTCCGAACTCGGACGCCAGCGCGAAGAGATCGAGCTGATCGCATCGGAGAACATCGTGTCGACCGCCGTGCTCGAAGCACAGGGATCGGTGCTGACAAACAAGTATGCCGAAGGCTATCCCGGCAAGCGATACTACGGCGGCTGCAAGTTCGTCGACGTGGCCGAGACGCTGGCAATTGAACGCGCCAAGGAGCTCTTTCGCGCGGGTTTCGCAAATGTCCAGCCGAACTCCGGCAGCCAGATGAACCAGGCGGTGTTCCTTGCTCTGCTTCGGCCTGGCGACACGTTCATGGGCCTGGACCTGAACTCGGGCGGGCACTTGACCCACGGGTCGCCTGTCAACATGTCGGGCAAGTGGTTCAACGTGGTCTCCTATGGCGTTCGCCAGCAGGATCACCTTCTCGACATGGACGCAGTCCGGGCACGTGCACTGGAGCATAGGCCGAAGCTGATTCTTGCCGGCGGCACGGCCTATTCGCGCACATGGGACTGGGCGGCCTTTCGGGAAGTCGCGGACGAAATCGGTGCCTGGCTCCACGTGGACATGGCCCACATCGCCGGGCTCGTCGCCGGCGGCGCCCACGCCTCGCCGGTGCCGCACGCACATGTTGTCACGTCGACAACGCACAAGTCCCTTCGCGGCCCCCGCGGCGGCCTGATCCTGAGCAATGACGAGGAGATCGCGCGCAAGATCAATTCGGCCGTCTTCCCCGGCCTTCAGGGCGGACCCCTGATGCACGTCATTGCGGCGAAGGCCGTGGCGTTGGGAGAAGCGCTGAGGCCGGAGTTCAAGAACTATGCAGCGGCGGTCGTAGCCAACGCGCGCGCCATGGCGGACGAGCTCATGAAGGGGGGAATCGACATCGTCTCGGGCGGGACCGACAACCACCTGATGCTGGCCGACCTGCGCCCCAAGGGCGTGACAGGCAAGGCGACAGAGGCAGCATTGGGCCGCGCGCATATCACGGCAAACAAGAACGGCGTGCCATTTGATCCGGAAAAGCCCTTCGTGACCAGCGGCGTTCGCCTCGGCACTCCGGCCGGCACGACGCGCGGGTTTGGCGAGGACGAGTTTCGTCAGATCGCCCGCTGGATCGTGGAGGTCGTGGACGGCCTGGCCGGCAATGGCGAGAACGGCAACGCCGATGTCGAAGCCGGCGTCAAGCGCGAGGTCGCCCGCCTCTGCAACGCGTTCCCGCTTTATCCGGGCCTCTGACATTCAGGTGTCCCAAGAGTCCCCGGAGGCTCGTGCATTTCCAAGTGCCAGTCATCTCGGGATTCGAAGCAGCGTCATCCACTTGTGAGAAATGTCATTGCAAAACAGACATCCTGCGACCTGCCTGCACCGGCGAAGGGCAAGTCCAAATGGCCTTGACGTCTTGCTGACGGCAAATTACGAGTGCCGTCTCTGTGGCGGAGTAGCTCAGTTGGTCAGAGCAGAGGAATCATAATCCTTGTGTCGGGGGTTCAAGTCCCTCCTCCGCTACCATCATCGCAGTGATCAGCGGTTCGCCCCGCTTGCGGCAAGGCACGCTGAGAGGCTCAGCAAGCATTCCGCAGATGTTCAGGTCCAATCGGTGCCGGACTGCATCTGGCCTCGCTTCCGCAAGAACCACGTCGAAGCGCGCATCCTGAGCTACCGGGAGCAGCGTCCTTGTCCTCGGACGAAGGATCAAGTCGGCGCAGCAGCTTGCAGCGTCGGTTAAATTTCCGCGATCGGCGAACCTACGCGCTCCGCACGCTCAGGACGCAGCCGCAATCAACCCTCTTTCCAGGCCTCTCGCCGCCTGGAGAAGGAGTGGCGGCTATCTCGGGTAGAATCTTATCTCGGGCTGTAGTCGTGCGATCGCGGCAAGCCGCTGAATCCATGCAGGATTCAGACGGCTTGCGCTCTCTTTGCCCGACATAAGCCGGCGCCCTTCAGAGGCTGCTCAGGAAGGCGAGGAGACTGTCGGGCGGCTGGTACCTCCCCGGATCGCCCTTTCGCGGCGACGTCATCGCGAGTGCCTGCTCCTTCATGGCGAGCGTCGCCTCGACGTAGATCTGGGTCGTTTCGGCCCGTTCGTGCCCGAGCCAGAGAGCGATCACAGACCGGTGGACGCCGACCTGCATGAGATCCATCGCCGCGGTGTGGCGAAGCACGTGTACGGTCACCCTCTTGCCGGCCAGTGACGGGCACCGCTTCACGGCCGTGTCCCGATGCTTGTTCAGCAGGTACTGGACGCCGTCCACGCCGAGCCGGTTGCCCCTGGCGCTGGGAAAGAGCACGCCGTCCGATCCCCGCGGCGGCTCCTGCAGCCACCTCCTCAGCACGTCCCTGGTCGGCTTGGCCAGGGGCGTGCAGCGCTCCTTGCGGCCCTTTCCGACGACGCGCAGTTGACGGCCGTCGCCCTCGGCGAAGTCGTCGCGCGTCAGCCCCGTCATCTCGGACAGCCTGAAGCCCGTCTGCACGGCGGTGAGGATGAACGCGTGGTCGCGCCGTCCCGACCAGGTGCTCCTGTCCGGCGCCGCGAGCAGGGCGTCGACCTCGTCACGCGCGAGAAAGCCGACCTGCCTGCGCGTGTACCGCTTTGCCGGGATGGCGAGCACCCTCTGGATCTGTTCCGCATGGGTCGGCAGTTCGAAGGAAGCGTACCTGAAGAACGAATGGACGGCGGCAAGCCGCAGGTTGCGGCTGCGGACGCTCACGCCGCGCGCCGCTTCCAGGTCGTCGAGGACGTCCACGACCAGCGGCGCGTCGACCTGCTCGAACTGCAGGTCCGACGGCTGCCGCCCGAGACGCTTCTGCGCGAACAGCAGGAGCTGGCGGAAGGCGTCCCGGTAGGACCTGACGGTGTGCGGGCTCGCCTGGCGCTGGTTTATCAGGCGCTGGACGAAGAACCGCTCGAGCAGGGGCGAAAGGCTGGTCGTCCGGGTCATGGCCGGTCCTCCCAGCGGCTTTCGAGACGCCGCACGGCCTCGCGCATCAGTTCGGGCGAGGCTTCCAGGTAGTATTGCGTGTCCTGGACCTTCACATGTCCGAGCCAGGTCGAGAGGACCGGCAGCAGACGCTCCGGATCCTGGTCGCGCCGGCAGCAGTTCACCAGGGCGGTCGTCGCGAATCGGTGGCGACTATTCCGAATCCGGAATAGTCGGCATAATTCCGGAATCTTTTTTATTCCGGGGAGCCTTCTGATCCGATTGATTTCGCGTCACTTTCCTGCGTGGTTTCCGGGATAATCACAGTCCGTTCAGGAAGGCCAGGAGGTCGTCGTCGGGACGATATCGGGCCGGTTTCAGCCGGAACTGCGGGGTCTTTTCCATGGCTTGCTCCTTGAGCCTGAGATCCGCGTGCAGGTAGACGTACGTGGTTTCCGCGGATTCATGCCCGAGCCACAGCGCGATGACCGCCCGGTCGACACCGTTTTGCAGGAGCGACATTGCTGACGTGTGGCGCAAGGAGTGGGGGGTCACGTGCTTGGTCCTCAGGGACGGACATTCCTTCCGGGCGGTGGCGAGGTGCCCGGCCAGCAGGTAGTCGAGGCTGTCGTGCGTCAGCGGCCGGCCCCGCTGATTGAGGAATACGCGGTCACCGGGTTCGCCGCAGCGCTCCTTCAGCCAGGCGCGCAGCTCGGAAGCCGCGTCCTTCGCGAGCGGGACATGGCGTTCCTTTCGCCCCTTGCCGTGACAGCGCAGGTGGGCTCCGACGCCGACCTGCACGTCCCCGCACCGCAGGTTGATGAGTTCGGATGCGCGCAGCCCGGTCCGCACGGCGACCAGGAGCAGGGTGCGGTCGCGCCGCCCCACCCGGGTCGTCGGGTCCGGCGCACGCAGCAGGGCCGCGGCTTCGTCGTGGTCGAGCCAGGCCACCGGGCGGCGGGCGTGGCGCTTGCTCGGCATGGCCAGGATCCGCTGCGCCAGGGCTGCGTGATGCGGTTCGTGCAGGGCGACTTGGCCGAAGAATGAACGGATCGCGGCCAGACGGGTGTTGCGGGTCCGCGCATCGTTGCCGCGTTCGTTCTCGAGATGGCTGAGGAACTCGCCGACGAACTCCGCGTCGATGTCCGCGACCCGGAGTTCCGAGGGCGGCTTCCCCAGCTCCCGCTGGGCGAAGCGGACCAGCATGCGGAAGGTGTCGCGGTAGCTGGCGATGGTATGCGGGCTCGCCTGGCGCTGTTCGACGAGATGCCTGGTGAAGAACATGGCCAGGAGCCGGGGGAAGTCGGCGTCGCGCGTCATGACGGCACCCCCCGCCCGGTTCGGTCGAGCCTTCGCGCGGCCTGCTGCATCAGTTCCGGTGTCGCCGTGAGATACCAGTAGGTGTCACTGACATGAGCATGCCCGAGCCATGTCGCGAGACGCGGAACGTGCTGCTCGACATCGACGCCGGCATGGTGCCATCGCAACAGCGTCTTGACGGCGAAGGCATGGCGAAAGTCCAGAAGGCGGGGGCCCTTGCCGTAGGACCTTGCCGGAACCCGCAGGCCGGTCTGCCGGGACAGGTTCACGAAGGTGTAGCGCAGCGTCCATTCGGTGATCCGCGTGCCGTGCTCGGAGACGAAGAACGCCGGGCAGCGGGGTGCCGCGCACAGGCTGTCACGCCGTTCGGCGTAGCGTTCCAGCGCCCGCCCCGTCGTGGCATGCACCATGACATGGCGCGACTTGCCGAACTTGCCGTTCCGGATCGTCAGGACGCCCTGGGCAAGGTCGACATCGTCGCGGTCGAGGTTCAGGATCTCGTTCGTGCGCATGCCGGTGACCGCCAGCAGCCCCAGCAGGGTGGCGAAGGTCAGGGGCCTGAGCCCGGTTGTGCCGGACAGCCGCTGCGCGGCGCCGATCAGGTCGGCGATTTCCGCGTCGCTGTAGATGTAGGGCTCTCGACGACGATACCGGTGCGGGAGCAGCCCTTGCGGAACGACCTCGTGGCGCGGGTCGACGGCGTTGGCGTAGCGGGAGAAGCGACACACCATTCCGAGACGGTTGGCCCACTGCGCTGGCTGGGCCTCGCGCGGCGCGGTCGCCCACTCGAGCGCGCGTGCGCGCGTGATGGCGGTGTCCCCGTGTCCCGTGACAAAGGTCACGAAGCGCTTCAGCAGCCGTCCCGGAAGGACCAGCCGGACTCCAAGGGCGCGGCGCGTGGCGAGATATTCGTCCAGCAGGACGTCAAGATCTGTCATGGCGCATCTCCGGGCCAGGCGGGGGCCAGGTCGCGGAGCGAGTCCAGGTCGCACCGGGCGTAGATCTGGGTCGTCTCCGGGTGCCGGTGACGCAGGATCTGCCCGATGTCCTCGAGCGAGGCCCCGTTGCGGAGCATCCCGGTGGCGAGGGAGTGGCGCAGCGTGTGGGCGCCCTTGAACGGCGGATCGAGTTCGGCGCGTGCCAGCGCGCGTCGGACGAGACAGGAAACGGCGGACGCCCCGCTGAACGGCTTGTGCGGGGCGTGCGCGCGAACGAACAGGCGGCGCGTCGAGCAGCTTGGCCGGCCGTCGCGCAGCCAGGCCGCAAGGGCCTCTCCGGCGTCATGCGGCAGGGGCAGCTGCTCATGCCGTCCCTTGCCGCGCACGGTCACCAGGCCGTTGTTCCAGTCCAGGTCGTCAAGCGTCATCGCGACGACCTCGCCGGCGCGCAGGCCCAGCCGCGACAGCAGCAGAAGGATGGCGTGGTCCCGCCGCCCGACGGCGGTCGTCCGGTCGCAGCCGTCGATGAGCGCCTCGACCTCGTCCGGATCCAGCGACCTCGGCAGTTCCGGCTGGCGCCGTTTCGTCGCCGGGAGGATGCCGTCGGCGAGATCGGCCGGAATCTCGCCTCCCTGATGCAGATGGCGCAGGAAGCTGCGCAACGCCGTGGCGGACATCTTGGAAGTGCGCCAGCAGACGTTCCCGCCGTAGCGAAGGATGAACCCGTTGCAGTCCCTGACCGTCAGGCTCCCAAGGTCCGCCGTCCGCGTCCCGAAGCGGTCGGCGAGAAAGGCGCGAACGATCGACAGGTAGTTCTTGACCGTTGTCGCGCTCACGCAGCGTTCATTGACAAGGAACCGTTCGTACCGGCGCGCGATCCGCTCGACCGGATCGTTGCCCTCGGGTTCCGCCGGCTTCGGGGAGACGTGTCCGCTGTCGCGCAGATGCTCCAGCAGCAGACGAAGGGTCGCGGCCTCGCCCCGGGGCCGGCATCCGGGCTTCCGCGTTGACAGGAAGGCCTCCGTCCGGCGTTCGTCAAGCGAATCGAGGCCGATCCCTTCCAAAGCCATCCAGTGACTGAAGTTTCTGACGAGGCGGAGCTTGGCGGTGGCAAACTCGCGGTTGTAGCCCATGGATGCCAGCTGGGCGGCAAATGCGTCGAGTTCGTCGGCCAGCGGGCCGACACGAAGCCACTTCCGGCTGCGCGATCCGGGAAAATAGAGTGCTGTTGACATTGTCATCTCCTCGCAGCTGGCGACGTTGCCAGCCCGGAAAGCCGACCGGATTATTCCGGAAACTCAACCCGCAGGTCGTGCAGAACCCGTTGAGTTCCGGAAGTTTCTTTCGAGGATCAGGAAGAATACGGAATAAAAAAGATTCCGGAATTATGGCGAAGATCATGAAGACGCGGCCCGTGACTGTCGGTCTCGCCGCGCAGTCCGATCCGGCGCGACAGCTTGTGGAACGTTCGGGTGATGTCCGCCTTGTCGAGCCGGTTGCCCCAGCTCGAAACGAACAGGAAGTCCGACACCGGGCGGTCCTGCCAGTGGCGCCCGCGCCGGGCGACGTAGTCGGCCAGGACCTCGCAGGTCGTGCCGTGCAGCGGGACAAGCCGGTCGCGGCCGAACTTCGCCCCGCGCACGGTCAGCACCGCGGCGTCGAGATCGACGTCCCGGAGCTCGAGGTTGCGCGCCTCGCCCACCCTGAGGCCGGAAACGGCCAGCAGGCCGAACAGGCAGTGGTAGATCCAGGGCCGCAACGCTCCGCGTTCGTAGGCGTACGGCATGTCCAGCGCGGCCTGCAGCAGGTTCCGGATCTCCTCGTCCGAGTAGAGATAGGGTCTTGCCCGCTTCGGCCGGAAGGGCAGCAGCGCGGGAGACGGGATCTCCGTCCTTGGATCGGTGGCCTTGCGGTGGCGTGCGAACACCCGCACGCAGGTCAATCGGCTTGCCCAATATGCCGGTTGGGCATTCGCGGGCTGCTGCGCCCATGCAAGGGCCATCTCCACCGTAATGAACGGCGCCTGCCGGCTTTCCATGAACGCGACGAACGCGAGCAGCCCCCGGCGCGCGTCGTTCATCTTGAATCCCAGGCTGCGCCGCATGTCGATGTAGTCGTGGACGGCTTCGCGAAGCGTGTTCATCGGGCACCTCCCGGCCAGGGAAGGGCCAGCGGGCGGAGAGACTCCAGGTCGACCTTGGCGTAGATCCTGGTGGTGTCGGGATGGGAATGCCCCAGGACGTCGCCGATCTCCCCGAGCGAGGCCCCGCCGTTCAGCATCTCGGTGGCCAGGCCGTGACGGAACTGGTGCGCGCCGCATGTCGGCGCGTCCACGCCGGCACGCTTGATCGCGCGACGGATGATACGGGAAATGCCGCTGGAACTCCGAATCCCCTTGAACGGGGCCAGGACATGCAGGAACACTTGGCGGCTCGAACATTGTGGCCGTCCGTGGCGCAGGTAGTCGGCGATCGCCTCGCCAACCTCCTCGGACAGGGGAAAGGTGTTGCGCCTTCCGCCCTTCGTCCTCGGTCGCAGGGTCCCGTTGACCCAGTCGATGTCATCGAGTTCAAGAAGCCGGATCTCGCTTGAGCGCAAGCCCAGCCGTGCGAGCAGCAACAGGATGGCATGGTCGCGACGGCCCGCGGTTGAACCGCGATCGATGCCGGCCAGAAGCTTGCTGACCTGGTCGGGCGAAATCCCTCGCGGTATCTGCGTCATCGACCAGTTGGCGACCACGGGAACGGCGGCGACCAGCTCCGGCCCGGCCTCGCCGAGATGGCAGGCATACCGGAGAAAGGACCGCAGCGCCGTGGTCATGAACTTCGCGCGCTTCGGGCGCAGTCCCGGCGCCATGTGATGGACGAATCCCACTACATCGCTGGCAGACAGGGACGAGAGTGTCACGGGCTCCGAAGTGAACCGGTGCTGCAGAAGGTTCCGGGCGAACGGCAGGTAGCTCGCGATCGACGCCGGCGCCAGGCCCCGTGTCTGCTGCAGGTAGCGCTCGTAGGCCTGCACGCAGCGCTCGACGTCGGTCGCCGGGCCTGCGGGCGCATCCTCGAACGAGAGCACGCCTTCCTGGCGAAGGAAATCCGTGAATTGCAGGAGCGCATGCCTGTCACCATTGCATGGTCGCAATCGCTGCCGCCGATATCTCAGGTATCGATCCGTGTGGTCCGGCGTGACTTCGGCGATTGCGATGGCTTCCTGCTTCAGCCATTGGCTGAAACTGGCTGCCAGCAGAACCTTGCCACGGGCCGTACGCGGCGCGTAGCCCTGCGCGTTCACCCAATCCGCAAACGCATCGAGCCAGGCCGCCAGGGGACCTTCGCGCCAATGCGGACGAACAAGTTGACTGTCTTTGACATGCTTCATTGCGAACTCCTTTCCTCGTTGAGGGTCGACAGGTGGAGTTCGGATTATGTCGTGTAGCGGTCGTAAACTTCCTTTGAAATGCAGGGAGGAATCGAATTTGCCCGAGATAAGATTCTACCCGAGATAGTGGCGGACACGATGCGCGGCGTGAGCCATGCCGATCCGTGTCCGGTCAGCCCTTGATGGATTCCTCCGGCGTCGGCGGCACATTTGGCGCATGATCAAGAAGCCTCGTCATTTCGCCGCGCTTTGCCTTGCCGGCACGCACTATCAAGAAATCTTCAGCCGTCTCCACCGCCCCGATCTTCTGCGCAACGGCCGAAACGATCCACTGGTTGAGTGACACGCTGTCCTCCCTGGCAAGACGTGCCGCCGTCTCCTTGAGCGAACGCGGCAGTTGCAGCGGGTACTTGTAGCGTTGGGTCCGTATCATGTGTTCAGCCTCCTGACGATCTCTCCCGGCGTTGCAATGGGCACGCCCAGCCGCAGGGCCCGGCGGAAATCCCTGACGTTGTGCGTCACGATTGCCTCCGCCCCTCCGTTCAAGGCAGCCTCGAGCACCATCTCGTCCGTGGCGTCGGCCAGCACAGGCCGCGTCCGAAACGAGATGTCGACGCCCTTGGACATCGCGGCTAGCGCACTCATGGCCGTTGCGACCTCCTCCAGGCCGTGGCCCGTTGCATTCCGGGTTTCCTCCCGGCCCAGCACCGCCTCATACTCCAGGAAGAGCGCGGTGGAACATAGCGGTGTCACCAAGCCCCGGTCGACGAACCGCAGCAACAGGTTGCTCGCCCCGCTGCGGCTCCGGAACGCTGCCGCGATCACGTTGGTGTCCAGAACCAGCCTCACAGGAAATACAACATAGACATCTCATAAGATGTCAACTCTATCTTCATCACATCTGGCCATGCGAGGCTTTCAGCGGTGATGCGGAGCACGGTCTTGTCTTTTGAATCATCAAGTTGTGCTGGCTCGCTTGAGAAACCGCTTGCCGAACTGTCCGCCGGGTCGCTGGAAGCTGGTACGTGACAAAATGCTGACTGAGCGCAGTTGGCCTTTGTGGCGCATCAGTCGGGCTGCGCCGCGGCAACAATTGGCAATCGCGCAATTGCCTTTGTGTCGGCGGCGCCGGCATTGCGGACATATCTTTGAGCGTCGTCGTCGCGCACGAGGTTGACATAGGTCGGCGTTCCGCCCGTGATCTTGTGGATCGCCAGGCGGCGTTCCTGGCTTGCGCGGATGGTCTTGCGCCAGTGGTCAGGGTCCCAGTCGTCAAACAGGATTTCCTCCAGATCAGCCCTGATCTCGGCGCAGTCGGCGCCAGCCGAGCGATCGGTGGTTTCGTTGGGGTCATCTGCCACGTTGTACAGCCGCGTGTCTTCGCCTTCGAGCCACATCAGCTTCCAAGGACCCTTGCGCACCATCCGGCTGGGACCTGTGGAGCCATCGGCGGCGAATTCGGAAATCGCGGTATCGGGCAGGCCGGACGTATCGCCAGTCAACGCACCTGCCAGAGAGGTGCCGTCGAGCGGCGCGGCATAGTTGTCGAATTCGGGCTCGGCGAGGTCCATTAGGGTCGGCAGCAAGTCAACCAGCGAAGTGTTTTGCGTCACGCGGGCCGGTGCAAATTGATTCGGCGCATGCACGACAAGGGGCACCGCCGCCGCCCATTCAAAGAAATGCTGTTTGAACCACATGCCGCGCTCGCCCAACATCTCGCCATGATCGGCAGTGAATATGACGATCGTGTTGTCGGAAAGGCCGGTCCTTTCCAGCACATCCAGCAATTGGCCGACCTTCTCGTCGATGTACGAAATCATCCCGTAGTAGCCGTGCCTTGCCATGCGGCGGTGCTTGTCCGTCACCGTGAACTGATGCCGGGCCTGACAGTAGTGCAGATTGCGGCTGAGGTGATCCATCTCGTTCTCGGCCAGCGGCGCCACGGCAGGCAGTTCGATCTGATCATGATCGTAGAGATCCCAGTATTCCTGCCCAATCACGAACGGCGAGTGCGGGGAAGTGAATGACACCGCCAGGAAAAACGGACGGTCGTCATGCTTCCGTGCCAGGTCAAAGAGCGCCTGTCGCCCGTGGTAGGCGACCTCGTCGTCGTAGTCCATCTGCATGGTGCGAATGGCCGGGCCGCTTTCCAAGACAGGCGCCATGGTCAGGTTGGTCGGGCGGTATTCGCGGCCCTTCGACCAATCGACTGTCCAGGCAAAATTTGCCGGGTATATCTCCGTGGTGTGCCGCCTCTCATAGCCGTGCAACTGATCCGGACCGACAAAATGCATCTTGCCGGACAGCTCGACCCGATAGTCGAGCGAACGCAGATAGTGCGCAAATGTGGGAATGTCGGCATGGAACTCGCTGGCATTGTCATACATGCCGATTCTGAACGGCAGTTGGCCGGCGTGCATCGAGGCGCGTGACGGCCCGCACATGGGCAGATTGCAATAGCAGCATTCGAACACCACGCCCTGTGTCGCGAGACGGTCGATGTTGGGTGCCTTGACCGTCGAGTTGCCGTAGGCGCGCAGCGCGCGCGCGGCGAGCTGGTCGGCTTGGATGAACAAGAAATTTGGCCGGGTACAGGACACGGGTGCTCGCCCCTTGGAATGGGTTGGGGCGCCGGAATCCGGCGCCCCAAGACGGCTAGTTGATGGTCATGCCCAGCGCTTCCATCGTCTCGTTGAAGACGTTGTACTGCGCTTCGACGAAGGCCTTGGTCTCCTCGGGAGACATGATTGACACGATGTTGCCCAGGCTCTTGGTCATCCGGAGCCAAGCGGCATCTTCGTTCAACGCCGCCAAGGTTTCCGACCATTTGGCCACGATCTCGTCCGGCAGACCTGGCGGGCCGTACATTGCCGACCAGCCGATGATCTTTTCCAGGTCAGGATACCCGACCTCAACGGCCGTCGGCACGTCCGGAATTATCGCCTGGCGTTCTGGCATCGTCACGGCAAGCGCGATCAGCTGACCGGACTCCAACGCCCCAGCCACGGCCGACAGGTTCTGCCAGGAGAAATCGACCTGACCGCCAACGACCGCCGCGCGCGCCTTGCCGCCGCCCTTGAACGGCACGTGGATCAGCTTCTCGAAGTCTGCATCCATGGCGTTCGACATCACCGCCGTTGCAATGTGCAACAGCGTGCCGACGCCGGCAGAGCTGTAGGCCATTTCTTCGCCCGCTTTCACCTTGGCTTCGAAATCCGCGAATGTTGCCATTCCACTGTCCGGGTTCACGACGAGCACGAAGGGGTTGATTTCCAGCATGCCGATAAAGGTGAAGTCATCCCATTCGTAAGGAATGGTCTTGTTCATCGCGGGCACGCCCATCTGGCTTCCCACGCGCGCGGACAAAAGCGTGTAGCCGTCAGCGGCGGAATTCACGACAAAGTTCGATCCGGTCACGCCAGCGGCTCCAGTACGGTTCACGGCCAGGATCGGCTGGCCCAAATGCGCCGGTGCCGCACCCGCGATCATGCGAGCGGACAAGTCAGCCGCCCCGCCCGGCCCATACGGCACGACCAATGTGATCGGGCGATCTGGATAGCCCTCTGCGCTTGCCGACAACGGCAAGAGCGCTACGGCCACGCCAACGGCGAGGCCTTTCAATGCAGTGCAAAATTTCATTTCGAACTCCTCCCTACTGCGCTGGATCGATGTCTTTCAGCGTTCAGACACGGCAGAGCTTGACACCGTGCCAGCGACATTGCAATCATTTTTTACCGGCGGTAACAAATTGATCACATGAACCACATCCACAACCCCAGCTCAGAGCTTCGACGCACAAACAGGGCTGCCGTCCTGCGAATCCTGGCAAACCACGGCGCTGCATCCCGGGCTGAGATCTGTGCGGCGCTGAAGCTGACGCCGGCAGGGCTGTCGCGCATTGCGCGAGAGTTGATTGACGCCGATCTCGTCGTCGAAGGTCCAGTATTGAGCACAAGGTCAGGGGTGGGCCGCCGGGCGGGCCACATGGAGATCAATCCAGATGGCGCGTTCGTGCTGGGCGTCTCGATTACGGCCAACCGGCGCAACGTGGCTCTGGCGAACGCCGTGGGCGAGGTTCTGGAACAGGTCGACATCTCCGGCGTTGATGCCTCGGACCCCGACAAGACGTTGTCCGCGATCCTTGCCGCGGCCAATTCGCTTGCAAGTCCGCAAAGGGGCTGGGGCTCGCGGTTGGCCGGTGCAGGCGTGTCCGTTGCAACCACAGGGAAAGTTTCCCCGGACGGCGAGACATCCATCGGCGTCCTGGGCTGGCACAATGTGCCGGTCGGCCGGTGGCTTGGCGACCAATTGGGTTTGCCGGTGACGGTCACTTCACGCGCCGACAGCCTGGTTCAAGCGGAATTCGCGAAGTCTGCTGAAGCTGGATCAAGGATTTTCCTGATCAATATCGGGCTTGGGATTGGCTGCGCCTGGATGGGGGCCGACGGCACCGGTCAGCCCGCGCCAGATCTTGGCAACGTTGCCCATATCCCGAACCCGGCAAGTGACGCGACCTGCAACTGCGGACGGAAGGGCTGCTACCAGGTGACAGGCTCCGGGATCGCCGTTGTGCGAAGCCTGACGGCCCTCGCGGACGATGCGATCCCGCCTTTGGCGGACCTAAGCGCGCCGCTCGCGGTTGCCGTTCGCGCCGCCGATGAAGGGGATTTGGCGGCAAAGTCGGCGTTTCACGCCGCAGGTTCCGAATTGGCGCGGGCCATCGACATCGCCCAAAATCTTCTGGCGCCGGATCTCGTTTATCTTGCAGGTGAAACTGGGCGGCAGGCGGATTTCGTGGCCGGCGTGCGCGACGGACTGGCTCGGACCGGTGCACCACTTCCGCCGGAGGCCGTGCGGATCAGCGACATCAGGACGGTCGAGGCTGCCGCATTTGCCGCATTGCACGCCTTTGTCTTCAACAGAGACGTGGACTTGGAAAGGTTGAATGCCGCATGAACACCAACTGGATCACACGCGACGTCATTGCCGGAGCGCTTATCGTCGCAATCGGCCTGGTCTTTGCATTCATCCTGATCCCGATCGGCGTGGATGAGCCGCGCCGGGTCAAGTATGCCGCACTGTCACCGGCCTACTATCCCCGGATCGTGGCGTTCATCCTGGTTGTGATCGGGGCAGCGGTTGTGGCCCGCGCGGTGCTTCGGCCAACTGAGACCGAAACGGACAGCGAAGCACACCCGACGGCGGCACGGCGGCTGTTAGGCATATCCGCCATCCTCGTGGCGTTCGCGGTTTTGCTGACGCCGCTGGGCTTCATTGTCGCCTCGACCTTGGCCTTGTTCGCCGCGATCTGGCTTGCGGGGGAGCAACGCATCCACTTCAATGCAGCGATCTCGGTCATCCTGCCCGTTCTGCTGTATTTCTTCTTCCTCAAGGTGGCGCGCATCCCGATTCCGTTGGGTGTGTTGAAACCGGTGCTGGAGGGCGTCTGAAATGGATTTCTTCGATGTCCTGCAATCCGCGTTCGGGCTCTTCGCAACCTGGCAAAACGTGCTTGTCCTCGGTCTTGGCGTGGTCATCGGAACATTCGTGGGTGCGATTCCGGGCATGACGACCCCGATGGCGGTGGCGCTCACCTTGCCATTTACGTTTACGCTGCATCCGGTCACCGGCATTCTGCTGTTGCTTGGCGTGTACAAGGGCGGCATCTATGGCGGCTCGATCACGGCGATCCTGATTAACGCGCCGGGCACGCCTGCGGCCTCCTGCACGGTGCTCGACGGCTATCCGCTGGCCAAACGGGGCGAGGCGCGCCGCGCGCTCGACATCGCGCTGTATGCCTCCTGCGTGGCCGATTTCATTTCCAACATTTCGTTGATCCTCTTTGCAGGCGTGCTGGCAAGTTTCGCGCTGGCCTTCGGCTCGCCAGAGGTCTTCACGCTGATCATGTTTTCCTTGACGATCATCGCGGGCGTCTCTGGCGACCAACTGCTCAAGGGTCTCGGATCCGCCGGCCTCGGCCTCTTGCTGGCCACCATTGGTCTGGATCTGGTCTACGGCACCAACCGCTTTGTCTTTGGCGATGTGAACCTGATGAGCGGGCTTAACTTCATCCCCGTTCTGATCGGCCTATTCGCTCTTCCAGAGATAATCGCCTACTACGGCCGACGGGAAATCGCGCGCGAGCACAACCCGCTGGCCGGCGTCGGGGCGACATTCGCCGACTTCCAGCGCTGTCTGAAGACCATCATCCGCGGCAGTTTTATCGGCGTGATCCTGGGCGCGATCCCCGGAATCGGCGGCGCGCCTTCGGCATTCCTGAGCTATTCCGAGGCTAGGCGGACCTCCAAGACGCCCGAGAAATTTGGCATGGGAGAAATCGAGGGCGTCGCGGCAGCCGAAAGCGGAAACAACGGCGTGGCTGGTGCCACAATGATCCCGTTGCTTGCATTGGGAATCCCCGGCGACATCATCACCGCAATCATCCTGGGCGCGTTCATGATACATGGGCTGCGCCCCGGTCCGCTCCTGTTCCAGGACAGCCTGCCACTGATCTATGCGCTCTTCATCGGCATCATGCTCAGTTCCATGTATCTGCTGATCGTCGGAAAGATCTCGATCCGCCTGATCAGCCGCGTCGCAGACATCCCCCACCGACTGCTCTTTCCTGTGGTGCTGGTGCTGTGCGTCTTTGGGGCCTATGCGGTCAACAACGCGACCTTTGACGTCATTGTCATGTTCGTGATGGGCGGGGTCGGCTTTGCCATGCTGCGCCTCAAAATTCCCGCTGCGCCATTCTTGATCGCATTTATCCTGGGCCCGCTGCTGGAGGACAATTTCCGCCAGTCTCTTTTGCTTAGTCGCGGTGATTGGCTGATTTTCTTTTCCAGCACGATCTGTTGGGTGTTTTGGGGGCTCACCGCGATGGTCATCGGCTTTACCGTTTGGAACAATGTGAGACGCGCATGAACCCGTTCACCCTCGCCATCCTGACGGACACCCATATCCGCGCACCGGACAGCGACCAGTCCTCTCCCTATCCGGTGAATGCGCGGGCGAATGCACGAGCGCGGTATGCTGTCGAAGTCATCCGTGCAGAAGGGCGAGCGATTACGGTTCACCTTGGCGACGTTGTGCATCCCTTGCCCCATATGGCCGCGTATGCCGACGCGGCGGCCGAGGCGCACCGCATCCTCGCGCCGCTCGCGCCCAATCTGCATCTCGTTCCCGGCAACCACGACATTGGCGACAAGCCACATGATGCGTCGCCCGCAGGGCCGGTCAATGAGACAACGTGCACGGCATATCGTGACGCCTTTGGCCGCGACCATTGGCTGGTTGAACATGACGGCGTGGCATTTGTCGCCATGAACTCGTCTCTGGTGAACACGGGCACGCATGCGGAGGCGGTTCAGCGCGACTGGCTGGGGCGCGAACTCATGTCGCGCCGCGATCAGCGCGTGTTTCTTTTCTCGCACTACCCACCTTTCATCGCTTCGGAAGAAGAGGCCGTGCACTACGACAATTATGCAGAGCCCGGCCGGTCCTGGCTTCTCGACCTCGCAGCGGACACTGACGTAGAGGCGATATTCTCCGGCCATGTTCACCATTTCTTTTTCAACCGCTACCGCGGCGTGAAACTCTACTGTCTTCCGGCAACCAGCTTCACACGCCAGGACTATGCCGAAATGTTCCCTGCGCCGCCTGCATCCGAGTTCGGCCGGGATGATCGCGGAAAGCTTGCGGTCAGTTTTCTTGACATCTCGGAAGTCGGTCACCGGTTGCGAGTCGTCGGGACCGATGGGAACGAATGGAACGTAGGAGGCGTCGTGGACCTTCCCGATACTCAATTGTGCAGGTCAAACCTGATCCCGCACTTGCGCCACGACTGGGCCACGCCGCGCGTCCTGCCGTACAACGGCCCAATGGAGGAATTCAGCCGAAAGGCGGTGCGAAACGACTATCCCATGCTGCGGTTGCTGCAACTCGGGATTTCGACCATTCGGGTGCCGGCAAGTGATCTCTTGGACCCGATCCAAGCGGCCAGGCTGGACGACTGGATCTCACTCAAGGGCCAGTTGGTCGTGTTCTCGACCGAGCCAGCGACCCGAGACCTGATCCAGGCAGTCATGGCACGGGAGCACGCGGTTGTCGCCTGGGAGATCGTGACTCGGAATTTGGGCGATGTGTCCAATTTCACGGCTGTTGACGACATGACAAGATGGCTAGGCAAGATCACGACGTCAGCCGACAACGTTGATCGACGGGGCGCGTTTGCCCACTCCGTGACATCTGGATTTCTTGCCCACCAAATTGACGAGGCTGTAGCTTGCGCGACATCCAACGCACTGCACGGTGTCGTTCTGCAGCTAGGCTACGACGACGATCTTGCCTTGCTGGATCACTCCGCCGACCGCACGCTGCGGGCAGGGCTGGATCTGGTGGCAAATGTCCGGCTATCTCGTGACGACCCGAGCCAGGGCAATTTTGACGCCCGGCGGATCGCGGACCGAATAAACACCTGCCAGAAATGGGCTGAAAAAAACGCAAGATTTCACCTCCAACTGGATACCCTTGAAGATGTCGACAGAGGCTATGGCCCGCGATTTGGCCTGGTCGATCGCCTGGGAAACCCCCGATTTGCCTGGGAACGCCACGGGAGCCCAGCGCTTGCAAGCGTGAACTAGGCTACCGACCACCGGGCGCTGTGTCCGGCCAGGGTAGCAGCCCCTCCCAGGCAATTCGTATAGCGTCGACCGGAAAGGCGCCAAGCGCTGGACCTCGAAACCGCTCGCAGAATAGAGTCGGTCTGGTTGAAGACCCGGCTCAATTGGTCAGGCTTTGCCATTGATTGGGTGTCAAAGTCCTTGAGGATCGCAGTCGGCCAACAGCAAGACGCGGGGAGACGTCAAGTGCGATCGAGCGACGGGAGAACTCGCAGTGTCGTAAAGGACATACCCGGGGCGGGATGGGACTATTCCATTGCACGCCATCCTTATCACGAACACGAGCGGCCAAAGGGTGCGCACTACTGCGTCTACAATCGTCGGCTGATGGCCGTTTGCTTTGATGATCACACCGTTGAGGAAGGGTATTGGCGACTGCGCCGGCAGGCGGCAGTACTGCATACCGGTGAATATGTGCTGGAATTCAACGGTCGTGATGCGGAGGCACTGTTAGACAATCTTTTCACCAAGGATGTCACCAAGTTGGAAACAGGGCGCTGCGGCTATGGCCTCGCCTGCTATGAAGACGGCGGGCTATTGGTGGACGGCATCTTGCTGCGATTGGCAGAGGATCGGTTTTGGTACGCGCAAGCAGACGGCGACTTTTTTGGTTGGGCGCGGGCGCATGCCTCCGGGATGGATGTGTCCATCACGGATCCCGATGTCTTTGTCAGCCAAGTTCAGGGACCAAATTCCCTGAAGATATTGGAAGCTGCCGCAGGGGCCCTGCCAGAGAAATTCACCTACTTTGCCTGCACCCAGGTGGAATTGGGCGGTCAGGACGTTGTTGTCACGCGCACGGGTTATACCAACGAATTGGGGTGGGAGTTCTATACGGAACCGCATCACGACTCCGACGCACTTTGGGCGCATCTGCAAAGGGCTGGCGCAGGTCTCGGAATGGAGATCTTGGGCTTGGACGCCATGAACATTCGCAGGATCGAAGCCGGCATTCTCAACGCAGGGTCAGACTTCAACGAAACAACGACACCGTATGCGGCCGGTTTGGGCAGGTTTGTCGATGCTGACAAGGTCGACTTCATCGGCAAGGCTGCTCTGGAAGCGGCGGACAAGGGAAGGCGTTCGCACGGGATCAAATGTCCCGACGGTGAACCTTTGATATCCGGCGCGGTTTACGTAAACGGATCGTCCGCGGGTGTGGTCACCGCAGGTGCCACTTCGCCGTTCTTGGGACACGGGATTGGGATAGCGTTAATGGACAGCCCCGACCACGGCCCCGGAACGTCAATCGAGGTCCGTTGCAAGGACGGATCACGCCTGACTGGTGAGTTGGTTGAACTGCCGATGTACGATCAAGCCTGTGAAATCCCGCGTGGCAAACTGGTCGATGTCCCCGAGTGAGAGTTGGTGCGGAGCGACCGTTAAGGTGCAGAATTCATGCATGGACGGGGCACAGCCGACGGCCTGGACATCGACACGACGGGAAGTCGAACTCTTGGGCAAGACGTTCAAGCGCCTCGAAGGCTTCGTGAACCACGCGCAAGTGCGGGGAAGTCACGGATGGCGGGCCCGCATCTTCCACGAACTCGGGGCAGGCTTGAGGTTGATGGGCTACAAGCGGCGGACGGGCATGTAGAAGCCTCCGGTCTGGCACTGGCATTCCCTGCATTCGCCTGATAGCGACGGGCACGGAAGTTTCGTCCTTGAGTGATCTGGAACGCATCTGATGGCACTGCCCACCACTCCGTCATTTCGGCTGGATGGCAAGCGCGCGCTGGTCACGGGAGCGTCGTCCGGCATCGGGCAAGCCTGCGCTGCAGCGCTCGGCGAGGCGGGAGCGCATGTCGTGGCGGCGGCGCGCCGAGTCGACAAGCTGGAAGAGACCGTCGGCGAAATCGCCGATCGCGGGGGCAGCGCCGAGGTGCTCGAATTCGATCAGGCCGACCTGGGCGCAATGACCGCCGCGCTCACCTCTCACGCACCTTTCGACATCGTGCTGAACTCGGCAGGGCTCGCACGGCACGGCCCGGCCACGGAAACCCTGCCAGAGGACTACGACGCCGTCATGAACGTCAACCTGCGCGGGGCCTACTTTCTCTCCGTGGGTGCGGCAAAGGGCATGATCAAGGCAGGCAGGGGAGGATCGATCATCCACATCTCCTCCCAGATGGGACATGTCGGGGGACAGGAACGTGCGGTCTATTGCGCAACCAAGTTCGGCGTCGAGGGAATGGTCAAGGCAATGGCCATCGAATGGGCGGCTCACAGGATACGCATCAACACGATCTGTCCGACATTCGTCATGACAGACTTGACCCGAAAGGCGTTCGAGGACCCTGAACGGCGCGCCTGGATCATGGACAAGATCAAGCTGGACCGCCCGGCCGAGGTCGAGGACATCATGGGAGCAGCGGTCTATTTCGCCTCCGACGCGGCGGCCATGGTCACCGGCACGTCGCTTCTCGTCGACGGCGGCTGGACCGCGGGCTAGGCAAGGCAAGGCATCCGTTGTCGAAGGAATACCTCAAGAAGGCCACGTTGACCTCGACATCCGATGCAGCGGATGTGCGTGACACCGTGCAGGGCATGCTCGACGCCATCAGGGTCGGCAGAGACACGACCGCGATGGAGTTCGCCGCCAAGTTCGACCGGTACGAGGGCAACGTCATCGTCACGCCTGCCGAAATCGAGGCGGCATGTGCAGAGGTGCCCGACCGTCTCAAGGACGACATCCGGTTCGCCCATGACAATGTCCGCCGCTTTGCGGAGGCGCAGAAGGGCACGCTTCACGACATGGAGCTTGAAGTCGTCCCGGGGCTGGTGGCCGGGCAGAAGGCGATTCCGGTGAGTGCGGCCGGATGCTACGTGCCAGGCGGTCGATACAGCCATGTCGCCAGCGCAATCATGACCGTCACGACCGCAAAGGTAGCCGGGTGCAGGCATGTCGTCGCCGCTTCCCCTCCCCGGCCCGATCAGGGAATCGCGCCCGCGGTTGCCTATGCCGCCCACCTTGCCGGCGCTGACACCATTCTCGCCATGGGCGGCGTGCAGGCCGTCGCGTCCATGGCGTTCGGGCTGTTCGGACTGCCAAGGGCAAGCATTCTCGTCGGCCCGGGCAACCAGTTCGTGGCCGAAGCAAAGAGAATCCTCTTCGGCGAGGTCGGGATAGACATGTTCGCCGGCCCGACCGACTCGCTCATCCTCGCGGACGCCAACGCGGACCCCGACATCGTGGCCGCGGATCTCGTCGGCCAGGCGGAGCACGGCTACAACTCGCCGGTCTGGCTGGTTACGGATGACCGCGCGCTCGCGATAAGGGTGATGGCCATCGTTCCGGACCTGATCGCGGACCTGCCTGAGATCAATCGAGGGAATGCCGAAGCCGCGTGGCGAGACTACGGCGAGGTCATTCTCTGCCAGGATCGCGAAGAGATGGCTGCAGCTGCCGACGAATGCGCGCCGGAACACCTGACCGTGCAGGCGAGCGACACCGACTGGTGGCTGTCGCGCCTGAATTCATACGGATCGCTGTTCCTCGGCGAGGAAACTACGGTGGCTTTCGGCGACAAGGCCTCGGGCCCGAACCATGTGCTTCCGACGTCAGGCGCCGCTTCCTACACAGGTGGCCTTTCGGTCCACAAGTTCCTGAAGATCGTGACCTGGCAAAGGGCGACGCGCGACGGGTCGAGACCGATAGCCGAGGCGACGGCGCGCATCTCGCGTCTCGAGGGCATGGAAGGGCACGCCCGAACGGCCGACATCCGGCTCGCAAAGTACTTTCCTGGCGTGACCTTCGAACTGGGCGCCAATGACTAGAAGGCAGCATTCACCAGGGACGCCATCCCGACCCAGGCTTGGTGTCCAACCGTGAAGGCGCTCGTCTATACGGGCCCCGAAGCGCTTGAGTTTCGAGACGTGCCCGATCCCGTTGCCGGACCCCAGGACGATACCGTTCGCATTGCATCCGTCGGCATCTGCGGCAGCGACATGCATGCCTATCTCGGTCATGACGACCGGAGGCCCGCTCCGTTGATCCTCGGGCACGAGGCCGCTGGCACCGTCGAAGGCGGGCCGAACGACGGCCTGCGCGTGACGATCAATCCGCTGGTGACCTGCGGCGCCTGCACGGCCTGCAAGTCCGGACGCGAAAATGTCTGCGCAGACCGCCAGATCATCTCGATGCCGCCGCGCGAGGGCGCCTTTGCCGAACGCGTCGCCATCCCGAGACACAATCTCGTCGAAGTCCCCGCAGATGTTCCGCTGGAAAAGGCGGCCCTGGCGGAACCGCTGGCATGCGGCTGGCATGCAGTGCGCCTCGGCTTGGCCGCCCTTGGTGGTATCCCGGAGAGCGCCCTGGTTCTGGGCGGCGGCGCCATCGGCCTTGGAGCGGCGCTCGCGGCAAGGGCGCGAGGCGTGACCGGGATCAGGGTCGTCGAGCCGCATGCCGGACGTCGCGCCACGTTGGAGCGCTCCGGGATGGACGCCGCAGCGCCGGAGGACCTCGAACCGGGCACCTACTTCGATCTCGTGATCGACGGCGTGGGCTATGTCGGCACGCGCAAGTCCGCATCGGCGCATGTTCGGCCTGGCGGCGTGATCGCTCATGTCGGCCTCGGCGAGGCGGAGGGCGGGCTGGACGTCCGTCGATTGACACTCCAGGAAATTACGTTCATCGGCACCTACGCCTATGCGGCCCAAGACTTTCGCGACACCGCCATGGCCGTTTTCGACGGGCGCCTCGGAGCCCTTGACTGGGCCGAGATGCGCCCGCTCGCGGACGGCGCCGGCGCGTTTCGGGACATCCGCGCTGGCCGCGCGGACGCGCCCAAGATCATTCTCTGCCCGGAAGGAGGGCGCACGTGAACATTCACCAACGGATAGCCGGCGATCTCGTCACCGCGGGGATAGGCTTCGTGACGACCGTCCCCTGCAAGCAGCTCGCAGGCGTGATCGAGGAAGTCGACAGGCACCCCGAAATCCTCCACGTGCCCTCCAACAAGGAAGACGAAGGCATGGGCCTTTGCGCCGGGGCGTGGATGGGCGGTCGACGCTCCGCCATAGTCATGCAGAACACGGCGCTTGGCGTGACGATCAACACCCTTGCAACGTTGATCCAGTTCTACCGCATGCCGCTGCCGATGCTGATCTCCTATCGAGGCGAGCCAGGCGAACCCGTTGCTTGCCAGGTGGAGATGGCCGTGCATACCAAGGCGCTCCTCGCACAGCTGCACATTCCGGCCTACCACTTCCATCGGCAGGAAGACGTCGAGGAACTGCCCAAGATTCTCGACTACACGTTCATGTGCTCCAAGCCGGTCGCAATCCTGACCGATGCGTCATTCTGGGGAGGATACTGAATTGATCCGGTCCGAAATCCTTCAGGAGATCGCGCCGATCCTGCGCGACCATCTTGTCATCTGCAACATCGGCATTCCGAGCCAGGAATTGCACGCCATCGATGACCAGCCGACGAATTTCTACATGCTTGGCACGATGGGGCTGGCTTCGTCCATTGGCCTGGGTCTTGCCCTGGTGCAGCCGAAGCCCGTGATCGTGATCGACGGCGACGGCTCGGTCCTCACCAACCTCGGAACCCTGCCCACGATCGCGAACAATCCCGCACCCAACTACATTCTCCTCGTGGTCGACAACGGCTCATATGGCTCCACCGGCGACCAGCCGACTTATACCGGTCGCAAGACATCGCTCGCCGGCATGGCAAGGGCGGCAGGCTGCGAGCGCGTCGTCGAATGCCACGCCGAAGAAACCGGCGACGTGCTCCAAGAAGCGCTGGAGGCCGGCGTGGCAACGGTCATCATCTGCAAGTGCGAAAGCGGCAACGCGAAGATGCCTGTCATTGCCATGGATCCAGTGACGATTCGCGACCGATTCATGCAGGCGGTGGCGGCCAGCTAGTCCTGCCTCCAATCCTTCGTCGGTTCAGTTGCCGTAGATGTACCCTGGCAGCCAGGTCGCGATCGCCGGGAACAGGAACACTATGGCAAGGCCCATGAGCTGGATCACCATGAACTGCATCATGCCGAGATAGATGTCCTTCAGGTCCCAGCTCGGCACCACGCCTTTCAGGAAATAGGCCGATAACGCCACAGGTGGCGACAACCATGCCGTCTGGAGGCAAACGGCCACCAGGATTGCGAACCAGACCATGTCGACCTGCAGCTCAATCAGCAAGGGATAGAGGATCGGCAGGATGATGAGCACGATCGGGACCCATTCCAGCGGCCATCCAAGCAGGAAGATCAGGGCGAGGATCAGGATGACCACCATTGCCGCCGAAAGCTCCCAGGAAAGCAGGAGTTCCGTGATCATGGTCGGCGTGCCAAGTCGCGAAAACACCGCACCGAAGAAGTTCGAGGCCGCAACCAGGAAGAGAATCAGAACGGAGATCTCCAGCGTCTTCTTCAGCGCGTCGTAAGTGCTTGACCAGGAAAACCTGCGATAGAGAAGCGTGAGCACGATCGATCCGAACGCCCCCATCCCGGCACCTTCCGTGGGAGTCGCCCATCCCGTGAGGATCGAGCCGAGCGCAAAGGCGATCAGGATGGTCGGCGGCACAAGGCCCTGGAAGAACTCGCGCCAGACATGCGACCGGTCACCTGGAATCAGTTCCTCCGGCAAGGGCGGGCCAAGCGACGGGTTAAGCCAGCACCGGGTCATCGCGTAGACAAGGTATAGCACTGCCATCATGATTCCCGGGAAGATTGCCGCCGCGAAGAGATCGGTCACCGGGATCTCGAGAACAGGCCCCATGACGACGAGCATGATCGAGGGCGGTATGAGGATTCCGAGGGTGCCGCCGGCGGTGATCGTCCCGGAGGCGAGACGGACGTCGTAGCCCGACCGGTTCATGGTCGTCGCCGCCATGATGCCGAGTATTGTGACGCTGGCACCGACGATGCCGGTGGCGGCTCCGAAAATCACGCTGACGAACAGCACGGCGACGAAGAGAGATCCCTTCATCCGCGCCAGCATGAGCTGCACGGCCGCGAACAGCCGCTCCATCAGCCCGGCCTGCTCCATCATGAATCCCATGAAAACGAACAGCGGCACCGCCGCGAGAGTCTGCTCCATCATCGAGCCGTAGACCTGGAGCGTCATCAGGAAGACCGTGAGCTTGATGCCGAAGCCCCAAGCGCCAAAAACCAGTCCGAGAAAGATGAGCGTGAAGGATATCGGGAACCCGACGAAGATCGCGAACAGCATCGCCCCGATCATCAGGAGCCCGATTATCTCGTTGGCAATCTCGAACATCAGCGTGGCCACCGCCCGCGCGTTGCCGCATACCACGACTTGAGGATCTCGGAGACACCCTGGAGCACGAGGAAGAATACCCCGGTGGCCAGCGCTATCTTCACGGGCCAGACAACCGGCGCCCAGGTGCTGTCGCCGGCGCGTTCGTTTTGCAGGAAGCTCTTTTCGGCGAAACCGTATCCCGCCCACAGAAGAAAGATCATCCCGGGCATGAAGAGCGAGACGTAGAGCAGGAGATCGACCCGGCCCTGCGTCTTCACCGAGAAGCCCCGGTAGATGAAATCCGCGCGGATATGCAGGCCACGCATGAGGGCATAGGCCGCGCCAAGCATGAACGACGTGCCGTAAAGCATGCGCGAGATGTCAAATGCCCAGAGCGTCGGCGCGAGGAAGAACTTGCGGGCGATGACCTCGTAGACCATCGCGATGATGATCGGGGCGACCATCAGGCAGACAACCCGGCCCTGCCACTCCGAAAGCCAGTCCAGCGTCCAGACGATCCGTCTGGCGAGAGGATGCATGTCGTCCGGCAGGGGCGAACTTGGCCCGCCACGAGCCTCGGCCAGCATCTCGTCGCCGGCATCAAGGTCGATGTCGTCGAGGTCGTTCACCTCTTTCCCTCCCGAAGCGCCTTTCGCTGTCAACCACGTGTGTGGCTCGTCTGCAAGGTCAGTCAATCCCGGTTCGCTCCGGAGCCGCCTGGCCTTCCTTGTTGCGAGGGGGCCGCGATCGCATCCAGCGGCCCCCTCGTTTCACTTACTTGCCCAAAAGCTGGTCCGCGTAAGCCCGGCCCAGGTTCGCATTCGAGGTCTGCGCGCCCGCCCAGAACGGAATCGCGGTCTTTGCGAAGTCCTTCTGGGACTGCCAGACCGTGGCGAAGAACTCGTTCTCGGCCGCGTTGTTCTCGAGCGCCGCATTCGCAGCGTTCATGTATTCCGAGAAGTAGTCCTCGGGCGTGTCGTGAAGCTGCACGCCATGGTCGTTGATCAGGCTGTCCAGCGCCTTGCCGTTCTCGTTGATCCGGTAGGCCAAGGACTTCATCAGCGAAGCGTTGGCGGCCACCTCGATCGCTTTCTGCTGGAGCGGAGTCAGCGAATTGAACACGTCCTTGTTGATATAGATGTCCGCGTTCACGACCACCTGGTGAAGACCTTGCAAGTAGTAGTGCTTCAGCACCTTCTGGAAGCCGAAGACCGAGTCCGGCTTCGGGCAGCACCATTCCGCGGCATCGATCGTGCCTTTTTCGAGTGCCGGGAGGATGTCACCCCCGCCCATGGCGACCGACGCCACGCCAATGTCCTTGTAGGTCTGGCCTGGAATGCCCGGAGGCGTGCGGAAGCGGTACTTGCGGAAGTCATCCATGGACATGATCGGCTCCTTGAACCAGCCAAGGGCCTCGGGACCAACGGGCTGGAGCATGAAGCCCACAACGTTCACGCCCATCTCGTCCCAGAGCTGCTCGTAGAGTTCCCTGCCGCCAGCCGCCAGGAACCAGCTCAGAAAGGCGATGTTGTCCATGCCGACCCCGGCGCCCGCGACGGGGGAGCCAAAGAGCATCGCGGCAGGATGCTTGCCAGACCAATAGTGCGTCCAGGCAAACCCGCCCTCGATGAGGCCGGCGTCCACCGCGTCAAGCGTCTCCTGGACGCCGACGACGGCGCCGGCGGGCAGCACCTCGATCACGACTTCGCCGTTGGTCAGCGCACGTACGTCTTCGCCGAAGTCCTTCAACATCACGATCTCGTCTGCGGTCGCCGGGATCACCGATTGCACTCGTATCACTGTTTCGGCGAGCGAGGCCTGCGCCATCATCGCCACGCCGACGGCGGCTGCCGCGGCTTTGGTCAGTCTTGGAATTGCGAACATTTCCATTCTCCCATTTTGCATGCCTTCCCGAACTTTCAGAAACCGGCCGCCGAAGGCAGTGCGACCGGATTGTCTCAGCTCCGTTCAGTGGCCCCTGCCGAAGTCCATGCCTTCAAAAAGGCCGAACATGGGGCCCACCCCGTAGTTCACGTCGAACACGCCGCGAAACAGCATTTCGCCCGCGACGTAGGCCAGCACCAGCAGTCCAATCCAGGAAATCCATTGGTACCGGGCCAGGATCTTCATGATTATCGTTGCCGCGAACGCCATCAGCAAAATCGCGAGGGCGAGCCCGAAGACCAGGAGCCGCACGTCTCCGTCGGCAATCGCCGCAACCGCCAGCACGTTGTCGAGCGACATGGACACGTCCGCCAAGGTGATCGTCCAGAGCGCCGAAGCGAGGGTGCGCCGCGGCGCGCCCGTATAGCCGGCATGCGGGTCGCCTGCCGCCTCCAGCACCAGCTCGGCCTTGGCGTCAACGTTGCCCCGAATCTCGGAATAGAGCCTCCAGCACACCCAGCAGAGAAGAAGCCCGCCTACGAAGAGAAGTCCCGGAATTCCAAGCAGCGTGGTGGCAATGACCGCAAAGACCACCCGGAGCAAAGCAGCGATCACCATCCCGAACAGGATGGCCTTCGCACGGAGCCCGGGCGAGAGGCCGGCAGCGGCCATGCCAATGATCAATGCGTTGTCGCCCGAGAGAATCAGGTCCGCGATGATTATGGCACCCACGTCAAAGACCAGCTCCATGGTCATGCCACCCTGTCACCGGACACCGCGTGCGCGGTTCGACCGGCCGTGGCGTCTTCAAGGACCATGTCGCTCGCCTTCTCGCCAATCATGATTGCCGGCGCGTTCGTGTTGCCGGAAACGATGCTTGGCATGATCGAGGCATCCGCCACACGAAGGCCATCGATCCCGTGCACACGCAGCCTGGAATCAACCACTGACATCGTGTCGCTGCCCATCTTGCAAGTGCCTGTCGGGTGGTAGATGGTCGTGGACGTGTTGCGCGCCCAGTCAAGAACCGCCTCGTAGTCGTCCATCTCCACCTTCGCGCCGGGCGTGTACTCTCCGGTGATGACCTCGGAGAGCGGGCTTTGGTGCGCGATCCTGCGTGCGACGCGAATGCCCTCGACGATCGTGTCCTGGTCGGTCCGTGTCGCGAGGTAGTTCGGGTGGATCTCCGGGTGGTCCCGCATGTCGGCCGAACGCAGGCGAATCTCGCCGCGGCTTTCCGGCCTGAGCTGAAGGACGCTTGCGGTGAAGGCATTGAAGCCGTGCGGCTGGCTGATCCTTTCCGACGCGCTGAAAGGCTGGATGTGAAACTGGATGTCCGGCGTGGCGAGTTCAGGTCGCGTCTTCAGGAATGCAGTGCCGAGGCTCGCTGCCATTGTCATGGGACCGGAACGCGTCGCCGCATAGCGAAGCGCAATCAGGCATTGCTTTGCGAAACTGTTGATCTCGGTGTTGATGGTCGAAAGGCTCGTCCTGTAGACCGGGCGGGCCTGAAGGTGGTCCTGGAGATTCTTCCCGACGCCTGGCAGGTCCGCCACAACCTCGATTCCCAAGGCGCGAATCTCGTCCGCAGCGCCGATGCCCGAGACCATGAGAACCTGCGGAGAGGCGACGGATCCCGCCGCAAGGACGACCTCGCGACCTGCCCGGACAGTCACGGACCGCCCCTTGTGCCGCACCTTGACACCGGTCACGCGGCGCTCGTCGAAGTCCAGCGCCTCGACCGGGCATTCTGTCAGGACTTTCAGGTTGGCACGACGCATGGCCGGCCGGAGAAATGCAACGGCCGAGGAGCAGCGCCGTCCGTTCCTGAGAGTCAGCTGGAAATGTCCGACGCCTTCCTGCGACGCTCCGTTGTAGTCGGGATTGGCCGGGTAGCCTGCGTTCACCGCCGCTTCGACCCAACGATCGACAATCTCGCGCTGAACGGCCGAATCCGAGACGCTGAGCGGTCCGTCCCTCCCCCGCAGCGCCGGATCGCCGTCGCCATAGCTCTCCGACCGCTTGAAGAGCGGAAGGACATCGTCCCAGCCCCAGCCGACGTTCCCGAGCTGGCGCCAGTGGTCGTAGTCCTCTGGCTGACCGCGCACGTACAGGAGCCCGTTGATCGAACTCGACCCGCCAAGTACCTTGCCACGCGGCCACATGATCGAGCGCCCGTTGAGTCCCGGGTCCGGTTTCGTTCGGTAACACCAGTCCGTGCCCGGATTGCCCATGGTCTTGAAATATCCAACGGGAACGTGAATCCAGGGATTGGTGTCACGACCGCCCGCCTCGAGAAGCGCGACCGAATGCCTGCCGTCAGCGGACAACCTGTTCGCCATCACGCAGCCGGCCGAACCGGCGCCCACGATGACATAGTCGAATTCCACCACGCTCCCCCAAGGTCTTGTGCAAATTGTTAAAAAATGAGACTATTTGTCTCACTATTGAATTCCACCATGAAAGCCATGGATTTGCAAGCAAGTTGAACGGAGAAAGACGCAATGCCGAAGAATGGAGGTCCACGCATTCCCACGAACCTGCGCGCCATGCTCGTTCTTGAAGCGATGGGGCGACAGAGCGGGCCAATGCAAGCGGCGGAAATCGGCCGGCTCGTCGGGCTGCCAAAACAGACGGCGCACCGGCTTTGCAACACCTTGGTCGAAGAAGGCTACCTTGCACGCGATTCGAAGCGCGGGCCCCTGCGCCCCGGACGACGGGTGCGCGAAATGGCCTCAGGCATCCTGCACATCTCGTCAGGCCACATTGCGAGACACCAGATCCTGAAATCCGTTGCTGACCAGGTGGGCGAAACCGTGAATTTCGTCATGCCCGAGGACCCGGGCATGAGCTACAAGGACCGCGTCGAGACGAACTGGCCGTTCAGAATCCAGCTGCCTGTGGGCAGTCACGTTCCCTTCCACTGCACCGCCAGTGGCAAGGCGTTCCTCGCCACGCTGCCGGTTGCCGAAAGACGGCGAGTCCTGAGCGGGATCAGCCTTGATCCCCTGACCCGAAACACGATCACGAAGTGCGACGACCTCATGGACGAGCTCGCGACGGTCGCCAGACAGGGATACGCGCTCGACAACGAGGAATTCCTTGACGCCATGGTCGCCGTTGCGGTTCCGGTTCATGATCGATCGGGCCGCTACTTTGCCTCGCTTGCGACGCACGGGCCGGTCCAGCGGCTTTCGCTCGAGAAGCTCGTTTCCCTCGTGCCTCTCCTTCACGACGCGTCCGAACGCCTGACTGCGGTGATCTTCGATCTGGACGAACACCCGCATCCGGACGAGCAGGGTCCGTTGGCGAGCGAGACCCGGAAAAGCTGATGCGGGCGGCGACCGCGGGCATCTGGGACCTGATCGCCGCCCGAACCGCCGATGCGGCCTAGCGGCGGCTCCGTCCGCGCGACGAAACATCGGGGCGGGCGCTCGCGGACACTCGGGACGCCGGAACCGCGGATGCCTGGACCGCCACGCAGATGGAGGAAAAGCTCTGGACAGGCAGGTTCAGGAATGGTGATTTCGCGCCAACAGGTTCCTTGGAGGCATGCAATGAATTCTCACTATCGTGTCGTCGTGATCGGGGGCGGCGTCGTTGGCTCCTCGGTTCTCTATCATCTGGCAAAGTTCGGCTGGACAGACATCTGCCTCCTTGAACGCTCGGTGCTGACCGCCGGGTCCTCCTGGCATGCAGCGGGCGGTTTCCACGCCCTGAACGCCGACCCGAACATGGCCGCGCTCCAAGCCTACACGATCGACCTGCTGTCAGAGATCGAGAAGGAGTCCGGTCAGGACATCGGCATGCACATGACCGGAGGCCTGACCCTTGCCGGGACGCCCGAACGTTGGGAGTGGCTGCAGGCGACCTATCGCATATTCCAGTCGATCGGCATCCACGACTGCGAACTGGTCACGCCGGAAGAGGCGCAGCGGCGCTGCCCGATCATGTCGACGAACGGCGTCCTCGGTGCCATGTGGGCGGACCGTGAGGGCTATCTCGACACGACCGGCACCGTGCATGCCTATGCTGGAGCCGCCCGCAAGCGCGGTGCCGAGGTCATAGAGCACACGAGGGTCGAGGAACTGGTCCGGACAGTGGATGGCTGGCAGGTCGTGACCGACAAGGGCGTGATCACCTGCGAGCACGTGGTCAATGCCGCAGGCCTCTGGGCCAAGCAGGTCGGCCGCATGGCGGGGATCGAGCTGCCGGTTTCGCCGCTCAAGCACCATTACCTCGTCACCGACACGATCCCGGAAGTCGCCGCATCCGAATTCGAGATGCCGATGACGGTCGACCTCGAGGGCTTCACCTACATGCGGCAGGACCAGAGTGGCGTCCTCGTCGGCATCTACGAGATCGATCACGAGCACTGGGCCATGGATGGCGCGCCATGGGACTACGGCATGGAGCTCTTCCAGGAACAGCTCGACCGGATCGAGAACGAGGTGACGCTCGGCTTCGAGCGGTATCCAGCCATCCAGGATGTCGGCATCAAGACCTGGGTCAACGGCGCGTTCACGTTCAGCCCGGACGGCAATCCGCTCGTCGGCCCCGTGACCGGAAAGCCCGGTTACTGGTGCGCCTGCGCGGTCATGGCGGGCTTCCTGCAAGGCGGAGGCGTAGGAAAGACCTTGGCGGAATGGATGATTCACGGCGAGCCGGAATCCGACGCCTGGTCGATGGATGTTGCGCGCTACGGCAAATTCGCCGAGAACCGCGAATTCATCCGCCAGACCACCGGGCAGTTCTATTCGCGCCGGTTCGTCATGTCCTATCCCAACGAGCAGCTGCCCGCCGGCCGGCCTCTCAGGATGGCGCCCGCCCATGACGCAATGACCCGGGCAGGCTGCCGCTGGGGCGTGAGCTGGGACCTGGAAACGCCGCTCTACTTCGCTCCGTCGGACGATTTTGTCGAAAACCTGACGCTCAAGCGCTCGAACGCGCATGATATCGTGGCCGCCGAGTGCAGGAACGTGCGCACGAATGTCGGCATGGTCGATATCACGGGGTTTTCGCGCTACGAGGTGTCGGGGCCGAACGCGGAATCGTGGCTCGACAACCTCATGGCATCCCGGCTTCCCGGCCCGGGACAGGCACGGCTTGCGCCAATGCTGGCGGGAACCGGTCGCCTCAAGGGTGACCTGACGTTGCTGAACTGGGGTGACGGAACCTGGTGGATCATGGGATCCTACTACCTTCGCGCGTGGCACATGCGGTGGTTCAGGGATCACCTGACCGACGGCGTCAACGTCCGCGACCTTGGCGAGGAGGTCGCCGGATTCGCCCTGTCGGGCCCGAATTCGCGGAAGGTGCTGCAAGAGGTCGTGCACGAAGACATAGGTGACATTCCCTTCATGGGTTGCGCCAGGCTCGATGTCGGCCTGGCAGGCACGCGGGTTGCAAGAATGTCGGTGACGGGAGAGCTGGGATACGAAATCAACTGCCGCATCGGCGACCACGCGATGCTGCGGCGCATGCTCCTCGAAGCCGGCGAGGCGACCGGGCTGAGGGAATACGGGTTCAACGCGATGCTGTCGCTCAGGCTCGAGAAGTCGTTCGGCATCTGGTCCGCCGAATTCCGGCAGGACTACACCCCGGGCGAAACCGGAATGGACCGCTGGATCGCATGGGACAAGGGCGACTTCATCGGACGCGGGTCCGCGGTCGCGGAACGCGACGGCAACGGTCCGGACCGGAAGGTCGTCACGCTGGAAGTTGACGCGACGGACGCCGACGCGAGCGGATACGAACCGGTATGGCAGGACGGGAACCTGGTTGGATTTGTCACGTCAGGCGGCTACGGGCATACGGTCGGGAAGTCGCTCGCGATGGCAATGATCAACCGCGATTCCTCAACCGAAGGCACCGAGCTCTCGGTTCATGTGGTCGGAGCGGAGCGCGCCGCACGCGTGATCCCGCCATCGCCCCAAGACCCGGCCGGCAAGGCGATGCGCGGCTGATGGCGCGACGAGCGGGCCGGTCATCGCCGACGGCCGGAACCCGGCCGAAGCGCGACGTCAACTACAAGGACCTGCGAAACCCGTTCCCGGTCATGGATCTCTTCGGGGCCGAAGAGATCGCCGACATGCATGCAACGGCCCTTCGCGTGCTGGAAGAGCTCGGGATCAACGTGCTCCTGCCCGAGGCGAGAGAGATCTTCAGGACGGGCGGTGCACGCGTCGTGAACGAGATGGTGCACTTGGGCCGCGAAATGATCGAGGCGGCGCTGGCTTCCGCGCCCCGGTCCATCACGTGCCGCGCCGGCTCGCGCGACCGGGACGTGGTGCTTGAACTAGGACGGCTCGTGTTTCAGCCAGGCGCAGGTGCGCCGCACGCGACCGACCTTGTACGTGGCCGTCGCCCGGGGACGGCACGGGACTTTCGTGAACTGATCCAGATCACACATCACTACGACGTGCTCCAGATGCTCCCGCCGCTGATCGAACCGCAGGACGTGGAGACGCGCGTTCGGCACTACTTCACGCTTGAGACGCAGCTCACGCAGTCCGACAAGTTTCCTTTCGTCTTTTCGCGCGGCACCCCGCAGGCCATGGACAGCTTCGAGATGCTGGCGAGATTTCGGGGCCTCTCGGACAGCGCGTTTCAGGCCGAGCCTCACTGCTACACCATCGTCAACACCAACAGTCCGCGCACCCTGGACGTTCCGATGGCGCAGGGTTTGATCGACTTCGCGCGACACGGACAGTTGGCAATCGTCACGCCATTCACGTTGATGGGCGCGATGGCGCCGATCACCGTCGCGGGGTCGATCACGCTGTCCCATGCCGAGGCGCTGGCCGCGATCGCGCTGACCCAGCTTGCGAGGCCGGGCGCGCCGGTCTGCTACGGCACTTTCACGTCAAACGTCGACATGAGATCCGGGTCGCCCGCATTCGGGACGCCGGCGCATTTCCAGGCGTCACTGGCGGCAGGGCAGCTCGCGAGACTGACAGGCCTGCCCTGGCGCTCGGCAGCGGGTTCCGCGGCCAATCTCAACGACGTGCAGGCCGCGAACGAGAACCAGTTGGGCCTCTGGGGCTGTCTGCTGGCGGGTGCCACGGTCGTCATTCATGCCGCCGGCTGGCTGGAAGGCGGCCTGACCGTGTCCTACGAAAAGCTCGTGACGGACATCGAGGTCCTGAACATGATCGCGGAACTTTGCGCAGGCGGTCGTGCCGGTGCGGACGAGATCGGCTTCGATGCGCTCGCGGAGGTGGCGCCAAGCGGGCACTTCTTCTCGGCAGTCCAGACGATGGCCCGATACCGGACCGAATTCTACGAACCCCTGGTTCACGATTACGCGAACTTCGGAACGTGGAACGAACGGGGCGCTCAGGATGCCACAGCCCGCGCGACCAAGGTCTGGAAACATGTTCTCGCGGAATTCAGCGCTCCCGAAGTTGCCGACGGGCGCATCGCAGAAATGCAGGAGTTCATCGCCAGGCGCACGGCCGAAGGCGGTGCACCGCCGGTGAGTTGAGGTGCAGCACGCTGCAGAACAAGGCCCGCGCAATTTCGGTGGCCCGAGGCAGGCTGGCGCGGCGGACTCTCGAATTCACTCGTCAGGTCGGACTTGGCTCAGGAATGCAATGACGGCAGGTCCGCACACGCGCCGCAGTGGCGGGAGACTCTCCTCCGAGTAGTGTCCGTTCCTGTGCAGGAGGTTGAGCGTCCCGAGAAAGCGGTTGCGGTCATGGACCGGCAGGTTGATCACGGCGCCAAGGCCCAGCGCCTCGATCTTTTCGTGGTCGGGAAAGACATCGCGCAGCTCCTCGATCGTCGTCGCGAGGAAGGGTTCGCGCCGGTCCAGGACAATGCCGGTCCACCGGTTCGGCACGATGTCCTTCAGCCCCGTCAAGGGATAGGCCTCTTCGTCGCTCGTATAGATCCGCTCGGCGACGCCGGCGGCCAGATCGAACCGGGAGCAGGTGAAGAGCTTGACGCCCACCAGTGCTCGGCACATGGCTTCCAGACGCCGGAAGAGGTCTTCCGGCGCCGCCTTGGGCCCACCGGCTTCGAACTCGTCGAGCAGATCATCCAAGGTGCCGCACCTCACGAGGGAACCGGGTCAGGCTCTCCGCACCGTCTTCCGTGCTCGGGACGTTGTCCTCGATCCGGATGCCGCGCTCGCCCGGACCGCAAAGGCCAGGCTCGATGGCCACTGCCATGCCAGCTTCCGGCCGCATCCCGTTTCCAGCCGTCACGTGGGGCGCTTCATGGACGTCAAGCCCCAGGCCGTGCCCGGTCCTGCGCCTCACCATGTCCGCAAAGGGCGACGCTGACAGCACTGCCGTTGCCTCCCTGTCGACAACGTCGCAGGCGACTCCCGGACCGGCGACTTCCCTGCCGCGCACATTGGCCGCAAGCGCAGTCTCGTGGATGCTGCACGCGTGCTCCGGCGCGTGCTCGCAGAACAAGGTTCGGGTGATGTCGGCGTTCATGCCGCCCCAGGACGCGCCGAAGTCGACAAGGAGCGGCTCGCCCGGCGCAACGGTCCTCCTGCCGGAAGTTCCATGCGGGTCCGCGCTCCTCCGGCCCGAAAGGACGATTGGATCGAACGCGAATCCCTCTGCTCCCCGCGCGAGCATCGCCTGCTTCCGTTGCGCGACAATCTCGACTTTGCTGTCTCCCGCCTGTGCTGTCTCCAGCAGTTCGTCCAGCATGGCTTCGCTGTTCTCGATGGCTTGGCGCAGGGCGGCGATCTCGTCGCTTTCCTTGCAGATCCTGAGCCTGGCCAAGATGGAATCTGCATTGACGATTTCATCAGGGGGCAGGTGCGCGGCAAGTGCCTCGAACTCGGACATGCGCATCCGCAGGCCCTCGACTCCGACCGGGCCGGCAAGTGCCACGCAAAGCTTGCGGAACGGTTCGGCAAGCCCCTCGCTGTCCTGCAAGAAGACCGTCCTGGCCCTGGGGAAGGCCGCGCGCCGCCTCGAGCGCTCCAGTTCCGGCATGATCGCGAGAACCCTGCCTTCGGCAGTGAGCAGGAGGAGCGTCGGGCGTTCCATCTGGTGAAGCTCGAGGCCGGTGAGATAACGGAAGTTCGGGCCCGGAACGATGGCGAGCGCGTTCAGCCCCGCCTCGCGCGCGAGCATGGCGGCGCGCGCGCGCCGCTTGCGGAAGTCCGTCACGTCGGGAATTCCTCCATCGCCAGATCCATCCTGTCGCCGAAGGCGGGATAGAGGGATCTGAGAATGACCCCGATTTCGTGCACGACCAGCGCCTTCATCGCGTTGTCGCCGGCATCGGCATCGCCCGAGATCACGGCCTCGATGAGGGCTTCAAGCAGCACGCCCGCTCGCAGCCGTTCCCCGGAATCCAGCTTGGGGAAGTAGAACAGGATCTTGGCGCGCATGCCCGCGTCCAGGCTGTGCCCGAAATAGCGGTTCAGGAAGATGTTCCCTGTCAGGCGAGCGAGCATGCGGTGCAGCTTCAGCGAGGTCCGGAACGCCTGCTCGCAGGCGCCATCGGACATTGCCCTCTCGAAGTCCCGGTGCAGCGACAGCATGGTGCCGCGATCGGCGCGACCGGTGAGCGTGGCAGCCCGCGCCGCCATGCGCGCCAGCACGAGATGGCTGTCGAAATACTCTCTTGCATTGTTCAATGTCAGCGGCGAAACGATGGTCGAACGGTTCGGAAGGAACTGGACCAGCCATTCGCCGTGCAGGAGCAGGAGCGCCTCGCGAACCGGGGTCCGTGACGTCTTGAACCGCCTTGCGAGGGCGACTTCGTCGATCGCCTGGCCCGGTTCGATCCTGAGCCAGAGAATGTCGTCCCGCAGCGCCTCGTAGACCAGGAGTGCACCCCGACGACCCTGTTTCGTCACGGGACTCTCTTCGGATTCGAGCATTCCCAGGCTCTCCGGCAGTTGCGGCGAGACAATTCCATGTTGCATAATGTTTGCATAACGAGTTTGATCGACGTCAGCAACCACGCAGAAAGGGAGAGTCATCATGATTAGACGGGCAGCTCTGGTCCTGGCATCGGCGGCGAGCCTCGGCGCACATGCCGGTGCGGTTCTTGCGGAGGGAAAGATCGCCTACTTTGCGGCGGCCTCGCAGAACGGGTTCAACCAGGCAACCTATGAAGGCGTGCAGGAGGCGGCGGAGAGACTGGGCTACGAGAGCGAGATCTTCGACGGCCAGTTCGACGCCGCCCTTCAGTACAGCCAGATCGAGGACGTCCTGGCGGGCGGCCAGTTCGACGGAATGATCGTGGCACCGAACGACAGTGTCGGAATTGCCGGCGCCTTCGAGCAGGTGATCGCCGCGGGCGTGCCGATCGGCACCGTGCTCTTTCCTGTCGGGCCCGAGCTGAACACGCTTGAACCGCAGGTCGAGGGCATCACCGTCACCGCGGCCTCGCCGCCGGTGGACGGCGCCACGCACCAGGCCGAGCTCGTGGCCGGGTACTGCGCCGACAGGGACCCCTGCAACGTGGTCATCATCATCGGCGCCAAGATCTTTCCGTTCGACAACCTCCGGCTCGAGACCTTCGAGAACGTGCTGGCTGGCCATGACAACATCAATGTCGTCGCGGTCGGCGAGGGCTGGTATGCGCCGGACCCGAGCCTGCAGGCCATGACCGACATCCTGCAGGCGAATTCGGACGTGCATGCCGTCCTCTCAAACGCTGACCAGCACCTCGTGGGCGTGGAGATCGCGCTCGAGGCGGCAGGCTACAATCCTGCCGATCTCTATCTCACCGGGGGCGGGGCGGCACAGATCGCCATCGACGCGATCCGCGAGGGGCGCTGGGACGCGACCCTGGCCTATTTCCCGAAGACGATGGGCGCGCTCGCGGCCGAGCAGGTCATCAACGCCATCGAGGGCAGGCCGATGACCAACGCGATCAACATGGACACTGCCGGACCGATCGAGGCAATGATCACGTCCGAGACGCTCGCGGCACATCCCGATTTCGTCGGGGAGTGGGAACAGTAGTCCGAGGGAATGGATCCGGCCGGGGCGAGCCGTCCCGGCCGGCTCTCGCAAGGGGGCACGGCGCATGGGCAGGAACTACCGCGTTGCCGCCGACATCGGCGGGACGTTCACGGACATAGTCTACCAGGACAGCGAGACCGGCGCCTGCGGCGCGACCAAGGTGCTTTCCACGCCGGACAACCCGGCACTCGCGGTCCTCACCGGCATCAGCCAGGTCGTCGGCGACTCCGATGCAATCGGGTTCTTCGTGCATGGCACGACGGTGGGCCTGAACGCGCTGCTCACGCGTCGCGGCGCAAGGGTCGCGCTGGTCACCAACGAGAACTTTCGCGACATCTACACGATCCAGGGCAATGACCGGGGCGAGATCTTCTCGATCCGCTGGAACAAGCCCGCGCCGCTCACGCCCGTGGAACACACCTATACGTTGGCCGGCCGCATGTCGGCCGAGGGAAAGGAGGTCGATCCGCTGCACCTGCCGGATCTCGACCGGCTCGTCGACGCCGCGGCGGACGGCAACTACGAGGCGATCGCGGTCGCCTTGCTGTTCAGCTTCAAGAACCCGGAACACGAGCTGGAGGTGGCCGAGCATCTCCGGAAACGCCTGCCCGGGATCCCGATCGCGCTGTCACACCGGATCAGCCCGGAATGGCGCGAGTTCGAGCGCATCTCGACGACGGTGATGGACGCCTATCTCGCGCCGGTCGTGCGGCAATACCTCGAAACGCTGATCGAATCGCTCTCCGGCCGCCTGCCCGGCGGCGGGCTGCACGTGATGGAATCGAACGGCGGGGTGATGAGCGCCGGCGCGGCTAGCGAAACGCCCCTGCAGACGCTGCTCTCCGGGCCGGTCGGAGGCGCCATTGGCGGCAAGGCGCTGGCCGCGGCGACCGGGCGGGCGAACCTGATCTGCATCGACATGGGCGGCACGTCGTTCGATGCGAGCCTGATCATCGACGGCCAGCCGTCGACCTCGAACGAGACCAGGCTCGAAGGGCTTCCCGTGCAGATGTCGGTGGTCGACATCCACGTGATCGGCGCGGGCGGTGGCTCGATCGCCTGGGAGGAAGCCGAGGCGATGCGCGTCGGGCCGCAATCGGCGGGATCGAAGCCCGGCCCGGTCTGCTACGGCCTCGGAGGGACCGAACCGACGGTATCCGACGCGAACCTGGTGCTAGGCCGGCTCGACGGTTCGAACTTCGCGAGCGGAAGCATGGCGCTCGACCGCGACGCGGCAAGGGCCGCGCTCGCCGACATAGGGGATCGCTTCGGCATGAGCCCCGAGGCCATGGCGCAAGGCGTGGTCGACGTGGTCAACTCCAAGATGGCCGACGCGATCCGGACCATCACCGTGCGGCGCGGCATCGATCCTCGCGACTTTTCGCTGGTGGCCTTCGGTGGCGCCGGACCTGCCCAGGCGGCGGCCCTGGCCGAGGAACTGCGGATCGGCGAGGTGATCGTTCCGGTCCACCCTGGCGCCTTTTCGGCTTGGGGAATGCTGCAAACGGATGTTCGACACGACTTCAAGGAGACGCTGTACAGCTTCTGGGATCTCATGGAGCTTTCGCGCCTCGAGGACGCATTCGAGGCCTTGGCCGGGCGGGGCCGCGACCACCTGCTCGAAGAGGGCGTCGCACCCGGTGACATCAGCTTTGAACGGGCGATCGACTTCCGCTACTATGGGCAGGAATACGTGCTGACGATCCCGCTGCCAGACGGTCCCATCGACATGGATCGCGTGCGCACAGGCTTTGACGCCGCCTATGCGCGGCAGTACGGCCACAACAGCCCGGAGAACCGGGTGGAAATGGCCAACATCCGGCTTGCCGCGCTCGGCCGTCTCCCGCGGCCAGAGAATGCGCCGCCCGCACCGCTCGCCGCGAGGCCCGCGCGCGCGCGGGACGTGCATTTCGACGGCACGGCGCAGACGACGCGGATACTCGACCGCAACGCGATCGCGCCGGGCGACGTCGTTCATGGTCCCGCGATCATCGAGGAAGCCACGGCCACCACTCTGTTGCCGCCCGCGTGGCAGGCACGCCTGATCGAGGGCGGACACCTGGCCCTGACGAAAGGAGCCGCGCCATGACCAAGGCCGATCCGGTGACCACGGAGGTCGTGCGAAATTTCGTGATTTCCTGTGCCGAGGACATGAATGCCTCGCTCTGGCGTTCGGCCCATTCGGCGGTGATCTACGAAGGCAAGGATTCGGCCGTGGCGCTGATGGACGAGCATGGCAACATGCTCGGCCAGTCAACCGGCGTGCCGCTCTTCATAGGTGCCATCGACGTCTGCGTGCACCATGTCAGGAACTACTACGGCGACGACATTCGCGAGGGCGACATCTTCGCGATGAACGACAGCTACATGCAGGGCACGCACCTGCATGACATCACCGCGATCGGACCGATCTTCTTCAAGGGCGAGCTTGTGGGCTTCGGTGCCGCCCGCGCGCACTGGAACGACATCGGCGCCATGGATCCGGGCTCGGTCATGGGCTCGATGAACATCTTCCAGGAGGGGTTGAGGCTCGGCCCGACCAGGATCGTGTCGCAGGGCACGCCGATCCGCGAATGGTTCGACCATTTCCGGCTGAACACGCGGTTCAAGGATGCTTCGATCGGCGATCTTGGCGCCCAGATCGCGGCGATCCACACCGGCGGGCGGCGCCTCGCCCAGCTCCTTGACCGGATCGGTCCCGCGACCTATCGCGCCGCCTGCCATGACATTTTCGAGCAGGCGCGCCGACTTGACCGCGCGGCGATCGCCGCGATCAGGGACGGAACCTGGTCGCGCGAGGGCTATCTCGACGACGACGGGGTCGGCAAGGAACCCATCAAGGTTGCGCTGACGCTGACCGTGAGGGGCGAGGAGCTGATCGTTGACCTCACCGGCACGTCCGGGCCGGTGCCCGGCTCGGTCAACTGCGGCGCAAGCCAGACGGAGAGCCTCCTGAGACTTGCCTACAAGACGATGATCAACCCTGACCGGGCGATCACCGGCGGCTCCTTCGAGACGATGTCGGTCGTTCTGCCCGAGGACTGCATGTTCAATGCCCGGGAACCTGCGGCCTGCGAGTGGTACTTCACCGGGCTGGGTCTCCTGGCCGACCTCTTCATTTCCTGTCTCAGCGAAGCCATGCCCGAGCGCTCGACGGCGGCGCATTACGGCGACTCCATGGTGGCTGGATTCTTCTCGGTGGACGAACGGCGCGGGCAATGGATGTCGCTCGAACCGACCGCCGGCGGCTGGGGCGGCCGTGCCGACGGAGACGGCGAAAGCGCGCTGATCAACCTGGTAAACGGCGGATTCCGCAACATTCCCGCCGAGGTGATGGAAACCAAGTTCCCGATCCGTCTCGAGGAATTCTCCATTCGCCCCGACAGCGGCGGACCCGGGCGCTTCCGCGGCGGCTGTGGCGTGGTGCGTCGCTATCGCACGCTCGAGGACTGCTTCGGCGCAATCTGGTTCGAACGCTCGCACACGCCGGCATGGGGCCTGAATGGCGGCCGGGACGGCGCGGGTCCCGAGGTGACGATCACCCATCCCGACGGCCGGCAGGAAGCGCTCCTCAAGATGGCGGCACGCGGGCTTGGCGCCGACACGGTCGTGGAAACGAAGACCGGCGGCGGCGGTGGCAACGGCGACCCGATGCAGCGCCCGTTCGAGGAGGTGGCGCAGGACGTGAAGAAGGGCTTCCTTACCCCGCAAGCGGCGCGGCGGGACTACGGAGTCGTGGTCGAGGCGCACGGAACCGTGGATGAGGCTGCGTCGTCGCCGCGATGACGCGACCCGCCCTGACAGCGCGAGGAATAGCGGTACGCTTCGGCGACGTCGAAGTGCTCTCGGACATCGATGTCGAAATCGCCGCCGGCTCGATTCACGGCCTCATCGGCGAGAACGGTGCCGGCAAGTCGACGCTCGGCAAGGTGCTGGGCGGCTACTACCAGGCCAGCAGCGGATCGCTCGCCGTCTTCGGCGAAGGCGTCAGCCGATGGGACCCGCCGACGGCGCTCGCCCACGGCGTCGCGATCATGCACCAGGAACTGCAGCTGGTGCCTCACCTGACGGTGGCCGAGAACGTGTTCATGGGGCTGGAAGAGCACCGCTGGGGCGTCTTGCGCCGCAACGAGGCCGCACGGCTCGAAGCAGTGATGGAGTCCAGCGGTCTCAGGCTGAACCCGCATGCGCTCACGGGCGGGCTGCCGATTGCCGACCAGCAGAAGATCGAGATTCTGCGCGCACTGGCGCGCGAGGCGCAGGTGATCGTCATGGACGAGCCGACCTCGTCGCTCTCGAGCGACGAGATCGATCAGCTTCACCGGATCATGGCCCGACTGCGAGAGGAAGGGCGCACGATCATTTACGTGACCCACTTTCTCGATCACGTGCTCGAGGTCTGCGACCGCGTCACGGTGCTTCGCGATGGTCGACTTGTCATGACCGAAGGCAGCGCGGGGCTGGGCAAGCAGGACCTGGTCAGCGCAATGCTGGGCACGCGAAAGACCGAAACGCTCTACCCGCCGAAAAACGAGATTGCATCGTCGGAACCCGTGCTTTCGGTGCGGAACCTCAGCGGTGACGGAATCGACGTGGAGCGGCTTGACATTCGCGCCGGCGAGATCATGGGACTGATCGGGCTCGTGGGCTCCGGCCGTACCGAGATCGCGCGTGCGATCATCGGGGCGGACCGGGCGAATGGCGAGATCGCGTTTCTCGGCCAGAGGCTCGGCGGCACGATCCGCGCCGCGACCGAGGCCGGGATCGTCATGGTTCCCGAAGACAGGCGGAGGCAGGGACTGGTGATGAGCATGCCGGTCCGCGCCAACATCATCCTGCCCCACCTTCGCCGGTTCGCCCGATCCGGCATCATGGCGACGCGTCGTGAACGGCGGCGCGCGCGCGAACTGATCGACAGGTTCGGCGTGCGGCCCGCGATCGTCGACGGCGACGTGTCACGCTACTCGGGCGGCAATCAGCAGAAGGTGCTGCTGGCCAAGTGGCTGGAGGGCGATCCGAAGCTGGTGATCCTCGACGAACCCTCGCGCGGCGTCGACGTAGGCGCGCGCGAGACGATCCATGGGGCCATCTGCGACCTGGCGGCAAGCGGTGCCGCGGTCCTGCTCATCTCGTCGGAAATCGAGGAGGTTCTTGGCCTCGCGCACCGTGCCTGGCTGGTGAATCACGGCCGCCTCGTGCAGGAGATCGACCCGGACGCCGTGTCCGAGAGCGAGATCCTGACCGCACTCTTCCGCCATCAGAGCCTCGAAGGAGCCCCGGCATGACCCGTGCACAGATGTTCAGGTTCCTTCAGACCTACGCGGTTCTCGTTCTCCTCGTCGCGCTCATGGTCACGCTTACGGCCCTGTCCGACAGCTTTCTGACCGTGCGCAACCTTCTCAACATCCTGAACCAGAACGCCCCGCTGGCGATCATGGCTTCGGCCATGACATTGGTCATCATTGTCGGCGGATTCGACCTCTCGGTCGGCGCGGTCTTTGCCGTGGGCTCGGTCACGTCCGCCTGGATCGCGCTCCACATCGATCCCTATCTGGGTCTCTTTCTTGCGCCGCTCATCGGCCTGGCACTCGGCGTGATCAACGGCGTGGTGATCACCCGGCTCAACGTTCACTCGTTCCTCGCGACCATCGCAACAAGCCTGATCTTCAAGGGAGTCGCCATCGTCATTTCCGACGGGCGGCTGATTTCGGTGCGCATCGACGAGTATATCTGGCTTGGTCGGGGGAAGTTCCTGGGCGTGTTCAACTCGATTTGGATCATGGTCGTCTTCGCCCTGATCCTCACCTTCCTGCTGACCCGCACCACGTTTGGCCGCCGCATCTTCTCCGTTGGCGGCAACGAAGAGGCCGCGATCCTCTCGGGCATCCGCACCAGCCAGGTCAAGATCGCAACCTTCGCGCTTGCAGGTTTTGCTGCAGGCCTGGCCTCGATCATCACGACGAGCCGGGTGGCACTGGGCCAGGCCTCCGCGGGACAGGGGATGGAGCTCCAGGCAATTGCCGCGGTGATTCTCGGTGGCACCAGCATCTATGGCGGACAGGGCGCCGTCTGGCGCTCGCTGGCCGGTGTCTTCCTCCTTGCGCTCATCAACAACGGCTTCAACATCCTGAACGCTGACCCCTTCTTCCGTGACCTGACCACGGGACTGGTCATCCTCGCCGCCATCGGCGTGAGCGCAATCGGCCAGGCGCGTCGCTGATGCCGCCCAAGGCTTCGTCACCACGATCCATGCCGCGGCCCAGAGTGGTGCTCCTGCCGGGCTGTCGCGTCCGGTGAGGACTGCCTGGCCCCTGCAACGGGCCGTGCTTGCGGTCATCGGCGAAATGCGCATGCAATCTCGCGCATGCGTGCAGTCCGGACACGACCGGCCTCGCCTGCCGACGCGGCAGGGACGACGCCAAGAACGGCAAGCTCTGCAACCGAGTCCATCGCGCCTGGATCCAATTCGGCTCAAGCGGACACCCTTGCGAGGCTTGTTTCGGAACCGACAGGTTTCGGATGGGGGTGGTCTGCCCGGCAGGCAACTTTCATTTCTCCTCGCCGCCACTGGCCTTTGCGACGGCCCATGGCCTGCTGTATTCGATTGCCATGGCACCGAAGACAGCCTTGCCGACTCGCGCGAGACCCCATTGGCATCGGGCACATGCCGTCTGACCTTGGCGAGAAATTGACATGAGCCGGGACAGGATTCGAGCGTCCTGCCTGACCGAGGAGTCGGCGCTGGTCCGCAACCTGGTCGAGGCGGCCGCACTTGACGCCGCCGACCGGGTCGCCATTGGCAGGCATGCGGCTCGCATTGTCGACGAGGTGCGCGTCAGCGGCCAGGCGGGCAGGATGGAGGCCTTCCTGGCCGAATACGGGCTTTCGACCAAAGAGGGCGTCGCGCTCATGTGCCTTGCGGAAGCGATGCTCCGGGTGCCGGACGCAGGGACAGTCGACGAGTTGATCCGCGACAAGATCACGCCCCATGACTGGGCGGCACATGTCGGCGATTCCGGATCCATCCTTGTCAACGCCTCCACATGGGCGTTGATGCTGACGGGTCGGATTCTTGATGACGACGAAGAGGGCGTTGCCGGCACGCTCCACGCCCTTGTCCGCCGATTGGGCGAACCCGTGGTTCGTACCGCCGTCGGGCGCGCCATGGCGGAAATGGGCGCACAGTTCGTTCTTGGAGAGACAATCGAAGGCGCCATCGACCGCGGCGCAATGGCGTCGAGGCAGGGCTGCACCCATTCCTTCGACATGCTGGGCGAAGCTGCCCGCACGGAGCGCGACGCCGAGCGCTACCGCGCAGCCTACGAAGCGGCAGTTTCCGCGATTGCACGCGAGGCCAGGGGCGAAGACGTCCGCGACAATCCAGGAATATCCGTCAAACTGTCGGCGCTGCATCCAAGATATGAGCGAAGCCAGGCGAAGACGATGTTGCCCGAGATGGCCGAACGCCTCCTGCCGCTGGCGCTCGCGGCAGCGAAAGCGGGCATAGGACTGAACATCGACGCGGAGGAGGCAGATCGACTGGATCTCTCGCTCGACGTGGCCGAAAGCGTGCTTGCCAATCCGGGCCTCGCGGACTGGGACGGATTCGGCGTGGTCGTGCAGGCCTACGGACGCCGTGCAATGCCGACCATCGAGTGGCTCTACGACCTTGCAGCCAGACTGGAACGGCGGATCATGGTCCGGCTCGTCAAGGGCGCCTATTGGGACGCGGAAATCAAGCGCGCCCAGGTGCTCGGGCTGAAGGACTACCCGGTCTTCACGCGGAAGGCGCATACCGACATCAGCTACCTGGCGGCCGCTCGGAGACTCCTGGCTATGCGTGACCGCGTGTATCCGCAGTTCGCGACCCACAACGCCCATTCCGTCGCAGCAATCCTGCACATGGCCAGTGGCGACCGGTCCTCGTTCGAGTTCCAGAGGCTTCACGGCATGGGCGACGCGCTTCACGACTTGATTCGACGGTCCGAGGGCACGCGCTGCCGCATCTACGCACCGGTCGGCACACACAAGGATCTGCTGGCCTACCTGGTCCGCCGCCTCCTGGAGAACGGGGCGAACTCCTCGTTCGTCCATCAGATCGTCGATTCCACGGTCTCCGCGGAAGACATCGCCCGCGATCCGCTTGCCGCTGCCGAAGCGGCCGACTTCGCCCCGAACCCGGCAATACCGAAACCGTCGGACGTCTTCGCGCCTCGACTGAACAGCCGGGGATGGGACATCACGGATCCGGTCGATCTCGCCATGATCGATGCGGGGCGAGAGCCGTTCCAGGCTCCCTTCCAGTGGTGCGCCGAACCGCTTTCGCCGTGCATGCATGACGGCAAGGCACGAAACGTCGTCAACCCTGCCGACCCGAATGACATGGTCGGAAAAGTCGTCGAAACGCATCCCGACCTTGCCGCCGAAGCCGTGACGGTTGCCGTCAATGCACAACCAGCTTGGGAGTCCCTTGGAGCGCTCAAGCGCGCAGGAATCCTGCGCCGGATCTCCGGCCTTTACGAAGCCAACGCCGCCGAGATCTTCGCCCTTCTTGCGCGCGAGGCCGGGAAAACACTCATCGATGCGGTGGCTGAATTACGAGAGGCCGTGGACTTCCTCCGGTACTATGCGGACGAAGCCGAGCGTGCGGGCGACAACTGTGTGGCGCGCGGCGTCATTGTCTGCATCAGCCCGTGGAATTTCCCGCTTGCCATCTTCACCGGCCAGGTCGCGGCGGCGCTTGCCGCCGGCAACGCGGTCATTGCGAAACCCGCAGAGCAGACGCCGCTGATCGCATCGCGTGCGACAGCCTGGATGCGCGAGGCGGGCGTGCCGGACGGCGTGATCCAGTTCCTGCCTGGCGAAGGATCCGGAATTGGCGCCACCCTGACCGCGGATTCCCGGATTGACGGCGTCTGTTTCACAGGCTCGACGGACACCGCGCACGTCATCAACCGCCAGCTGGCAGCGACGGCGCCCGACGCCCTGCTGGTCGCCGAAACAGGCGGCATGAACGCGATGATCGTTGACTCCACCGCGCTGCTCGAGCAGGCCACGCGCGACATTGTCCGCAGTGCATTTCAGTCATCCGGGCAGCGCTGTTCTTCGCTCCGGACGCTTTACGTGCAGGCGGACATCGAGGCCGAGCTTGTCCAGATGCTCGAAGGCGCGATCGACACGTTGGTGATTGGCGATCCATGGCGGATCGAGACCGACATCGGGCCGGCAATCGACGCCGAGGCCCACGAGGGCATCACTGCCTACATCGATGCGCAGGCCGCCGCGGGCCGGGTCATCAAGCGGATGCCGGTACCGGCAAGCGGGAACTTCGTTCCGCCGACCTTGATCCGCGTCAACGGAATCGAGGATGTCGAGCGCGAGGTGTTCGGCCCCGTCCTGCACCTGGCGCCCTTTGATGGCGACCAGATCGACCAGGTGGTCGACAGGATAAACGCCAAGGGCTTCGGACTCACCTTCGGGCTTCACTCGCGGATCGACCGGCGCGTGCAGCGGATTCTGGATCGCATCAACGTAGGCAACGTTTACGTGAACAGGGACCAGGTGGGCGCCGTTGTCGGTTCACAACCCTTTGGCGGACATGGGCTTTCGGGAACTGGTCCCAAAGCGGGCGGACCGCACTATCTGTCGCGACTGTTCATCCGGCCGCGAAATCCCGGCGAGGTGGACCTCCCAGGCAGATCGGTGGCTTCGGGAGAGATCAAGGATGCGATTGAGCATCTCGCGTCCGAACCCGTCCCGGTGCCCGCTGAACGCATGGAACTCATTCGCGCATCGCTACGTGAAGGCTTCCCGGCCAACATGCCCGCGACGGCAGCCATCGATGCCGGCGCTCTTGACCTTCCGGGGCCAACCGGGGAGTCCAATCAACTGGAACTTCGGCCAAAGGGGACAATTCTCTGCCTCGGGCCTGATGCGGGAGCAATCCTTGCTCAGGCAGTGCAGGCACTCGCGGCAGGGAACCGGGTCGTGGCTGTCTCCGGAACCGGACTCCAAGCACTGGAGCGCCTTTCCGGCTCGGGTCTGCCAATTCGGGTTCTTGAAGGTAGCGTTGAGTGTCATGCATCCCTTGGCGCCCTGCCGATTGACGCCATTGCCACCGCCGCGAAGCCGGACGACTCCAGGTTGGAATTGCGCAAGGCGCTTGCAGCACGTGACGGTCCCATTGTCCCGCTCGTCACCGAGTTGAACGATCCGATCGCATTCTGCAACGAACGCAGCATTTGCATCGACACGACCGCCAGCGGCGGCAATGCAGCGCTGCTGGCCGAATCCGATCCTTGACTGAAGCAACTTTCTCAATGTGTGCCCACGCCGTTTCGAAGAAACCTCGGGGTTCCAACCAAACTGCCCGGATACTGCATTGGCGGGTGAATCCACCGCCATCGAATCGCCTGCGCGCGGACGGGATGTTGAAACGTGGCTCACGCAGCCGAAGGACGGCCTACTCGCAGACGACTCCGTCACCGTCGCCGTCCGTCATGAAGCGGTAGGCGGGATGGTCTCGGGGCACAGGCGCGATGCCGTGCCGCCTTGCCTCCGCACAGGTGATGCGCCCGTTTCGGTTGTCGTCGTACAGACCGAGCGCGTCGACCGTGCCGTCGGAATTCCCGGTTCGTTGCGCAGCAGGTTTCTTGGCCTCTGGTACGACTTCTCCGTCCACAAACACCATTTCGGTGGACACGCAACCTGAGAGCACATTCTCAAGCGCCGCCGCCTCTCTTCTGTCTACGGTAAGGCCGTACTTGAGCTTGACCGCAACGACCCGTCCAGCAAACCAGCACGCGTTCCGGGACGGCAGCCATTCCCCGGCGTCATAGCCGCACTTGCCTCCGTGTCCACAGCGGTTCACCTCCGGGGCGGCAAGTGTCAGGTTGAGCAGGTCCCCGGAAAATCGTTGACGGGTTGCAGGTTCGGCTGCGCAAAGCCCGCTGTCATGCGCCTCCGAAATGGCGACGATGTGCTCGACATCGGTCTGTCTGCCGCTAGCAAAGTAGCGGCCGGTATAGGGTCCGTAGACGCGACCATCCATTGATGCGATGACCGCTGCCTTCGCCGAGCTTGGATAAGGATAGTCTCGACGAGCATAGAGGGTGCAGCGCATTTCCTGCGATACCGTCAGGCCCCGCCAACTGTCGCCGATCGCCTGTGCCGATGCGCCACCCAACACAAGGCCCGGCCCGGAAACCGAGATGGCGGCAACAATTGCGCTTTTGGCGAGGCGCATGCGAAGCAACTGCGACGCGACGACACGAATCGCAGTTGTCCGTCGCTCGGCAGCAACGGACCGGGCATTCGCACCTGCACGGTCGCTTCGACGAGTGTCAGGGTTTGGAGACCATCCCCCGAACAACAATCTGCGATGATGCTTCGTTACGATTCCGCCCGTACACTCAACTCGTGCCTCCCTGGATGAGGGCGGCACCGAAACCGGGCGGCGCACCAGATCGTGCAAGGCCGCGTTTTGGATCTCGATGGCTGTCATTCCCTGTTGAGTTGAACGCTTGTTCACCGTTGACTAGATGATCTCCCTGCGCACGGCAAATGACCACGACAGCGCGTTCGACGACGAATTGAGCCCGACCAGCGCGGAACCAAAGGATCTGCTGGCCACGGGGTGCGGAAGGAACCGGCCTTGGTGCGAGCCGCAAAGTGAGAAATTCTCGAAGTTCGAGCATGCAGGCTTGGCGACAGGTCGAATGCGTATCGAAGGACCAGAGCCGCAATGCCAAGCGTCCTGTTCCCGCCCAGGGAAGTGTCGGCACAGCTCATCTGCGCATCCAGCGACCCGGCGGGCGGTCGTCGCATCCAACGCGCATCCGTCCCGAGAACTGGTCCAGCGATCGGGTCAAGGCGAGGGATTCCATGTGCTCGCGAAGCGTGATACCGTCCTCCCGGCCGCGACGTGGCCGCGCTCTGACAGGTCGGCGCATACTACGGCAAAGGCATCCACGAAAGCTGACGCGCATGGCTCCTAACATCCAGCTGACAGGCATCTCCGGAATCCTTGTCACCCCGCTTGACGAGGAGGGCAACATTGCCGCCGACCGGCTCGCACCCATCGTGGATCGGGCAGTCGCGGCGGGCGTTCACACGCTGACGATCAATGGGAACACGAGCGAATTCTACAGCCTCACGATCAACGAGGCATTGGCGATGGCGGACGCAGCCGCCGCAATGCTCGACGCGCGCGCGCCCTTGGTCGGCGGAGTCGGACGTTCGGTGCACGAGGCCTGTACGCTGGCACGCGCTTCCGTTGCGGCGGGTGCAGCAGCGATCATGGTCCACCAGCCGCCCGATCCGTTCGTCTCGCCCAGGGGCCTGAAGGACTACGTCGCGCGCGTATCGGACTCTGCCCAAGGCGCTCCAGTACTGCTCTACCTGCGCAACGACGGCATCGGGACAGGCACGATTGCGGACCTTTGCAACGTCGATAACGTCGTTGGCGTAAAGTGGGCAACTCCTTCGCCCGAGAACCTGGCCCGTGCCATGGCCGCCTCGCCGGATCACATCGTCTGGATCTGCGGACTGGCCGAGATCTGGGCTCCACAATTCTACGCGATCGGTGCCCGCGGTTTCACGTCAGGTCTTGTCAATGTCTGGCCGGAGCGTTCCGCCGAGATTCACGCAGCGCTTGATGCGGGGAATCTCGACAAGGCGTCGAACCTCATTGACGGCATTCGCGCCTTCGAAGATCTCCGCGCGGAGGAAATGGGCGGCACGAACGTATCGGTCGTGAAGACCGCTTTGGCCCTGATGGGCGAGAATTGCGGGCCGACGCGTCCACCGTCGTCCTGGCCTCTTTCCGAAGCGCAGGAATCGCGGCTTCGTGAATTCCTGAACGCGCACGGCATCGACTCTCGCGCTGTCTGCTGACGATTGCTCGAACCACGCAATTCCCTGCGCGAGTTCTAAGGGTTGCATCCATTCAATCTGGGCGACTACCGAGCATAATGAACTCGTCGGTTCATGGACTCGATGCGCGACGACACCCAGAATTCCGACCCATTCAGGTCTCGAACGTCCACGTCGTGACCTGCCTCCAGTCCTGGCCAGGACGCAGCGTGATGTCGGGAAATCCCGGTTCGTGAGGCGCGTTGGGCCAGAACTGCGCTTCGAGGGCCAGGCCGCAATACGGAACAGGCGCGACACCGTCATTGGTGCGCTGGTCTGGACAGGCAAGTATGTGCCCGTCGAAGGCCTGAAGTCCGGGTTCCGTACTTGCCATCACCATCGTGACGTCGGAACCGGTCAGTCGCGCAATCTCCGTCAGCGGCCGGCGGGCGTCGGAAAGGCAGAAATTCGTGTCAAGAAGGCCATCGACGCCATCGTTCAGGGCGCGCCCGCCGCGGTAGTCGAAGCGCGTGCCTGCCACGTCCGAGATTTCACCCGTCGGGATCGTTGTTGCAGGTTCGCTGGGCAGGTACCGGTCAGCGTGAATCCGCAACACGTGACCTCCGGTCGTGGGCTCTTCGCCAAGACGCCAGTAGCTGTGGTTTGCGAGATTCAGGATTGTCGGGGCGTCAGTCCTTGCCGTGAGCGTGAGCGACAGGCTTCGATCTGCAATCTCGAATCTTGCCTCGACGCGACGCGTGCCTGGGAACCCGCCCTCGCCGTCGGGGGCCACAAGCACGAGCGCAGCATGGCGCGCGGAATGGTCGACCAGTTCCCAGACTTTCTTGTGAAACGCACCGCCGCCTCCATGCAGGGTGTGAGCATTGAGAAAATTCCTCTCAAAGCGGTACTCGATGCCGTCAATCGCTGCGCGGGCGCCCGCAATGCGATTTACGACCGGACCCATGATCGTTCCGCAATGAGCGAGCGGCCCCTCATAGGCCGAAACGTCCGGGCTCCCGACTGTCAGGCTATGCGGCAGACCATCGAGGCGGACGTCCTGAAGCGCGCTGCCAAGCGTGATGACACATGCGGCGAGCGGGCCGTCCTGAAGGGTCACCCGATGAATCTCCCGGCCCGAGGCCGTCACGCCAAAACTCTCAATCATGCTGACAAAGTCCTGCATGCTTCCAGTCGAGGCGGCAAGGCCATCAATCTCCCTGCCGCGCTGCAATCGCACGCCTGAGCCGACGAGCACGACGCCCAGGCAACGAATTTCGGTGGCAGCGCCAAGCGGCCACGGGAATTGGCCGGCTAATCGGAATCGATCGGGAGGTGCTTGCCGGCCGGATTGCCAGCAAGGTCGCCCGCCTGGGCCATCAGCCAGTCGCATGCCGCCTGAGCCGCCGAGGCCGCCTTGAGAATCGCTCGCTGGTCCGACTTCAGGATCTTGATCCACTCCTTCAAGTAGGCTGCATTCTCCTCGAAGCGGGGCTCAATGCCGAGCAGTGCCCCGACCATGGCCGAGCCAAGTTCGGCCACGAGCTCCTCGTGCGCATATCGGGTGTCGCTGAATGCCTCGCCCAAGCGCCGGTCCAACCGATGCGGAGCCCCGGTCGCATGAACCGTCTCGTGCAAGAGCACTCCGGCGTAGGTGGCACCATCCTTGAAGAAGTCCTCGGGTGGCATGTGGACCACGTCACGGGCAACATCGTAGAAGGCGCGAGGCGCCCCCGAAGTCTCCAGCCCCACGCCCAACCGTCGAAACCATGCAGTCAAAGCAGGATCGACACCCGTTCCGGAATTCGTCGGCTGATCGGCCGCCGTGCGGAACCGCTCGTCGAGGCCATCAATCTGGTCCAGATTGAAGACCCGATACGAACGCAAATATCCGTATGTTGTCGGTTCTTCGCCCGGGACTTCACTTTCGCGCACAACGGTTCCGACCTTGATGACCCTTGTGCCGCGCTCTCCCTTGCGAACCTGCCCCCCTAGTGCCGCCGCCTGACGATACGTCATCCAGAACGGCGCCGTGTACCCCTTGGCAATCGCCTCGCGCCAGAGCATGACGACGTTAATCCCCCGGTATGGCGAACCGCAGGCCCGGAGCGGCAGCAGAGCCGCACCGCTCCCCGATTTCCAGGGGGTGCGCCAAGGCGGGGATCCTCGTGTCAATGCATCGACAATTGCACCGGTCACATAGCCGCAAATCTCACGGGTCCTGCTGGAAGCTGCTGGCGTCTGCCTTTCCTTGCCGTCGCGCTTGCGCCGGCCAGAAAAGGCCGAGGCATCGTCGAATTCAGCCTCCATGGCAGTGATGGAGTCGCGTGCATGTCGCCACACGGGTTCGGCAGCCTTGTCACAATCCCGCAGCGGTCCTCTGAAATTGAACCGAACCGGACGGCAGCTGCGTGTCACCGGGTCCAGCCGGGGGCTGATCAAGGACGTTCCGACCTCAATTTCCATTTGGCTGATTCCTCTTTCAAGATTGAGCAGATCACGCCTCACGAGATCTGATGAGAACGTGCGAGCGGGCTTTGCGGGCGGTGTCCAAGGCTCGGACGAATTGTCTTGAGCCTTGCCGCTCGGGCATCCTTCGGCACGAACCTTTCCGGCAGTGCCCAAGCCAGAAGATCCGGCTGCGCAACCCGATTCGCCCGTGCGGAGAGGCAACGCCTGCCAACGCGGGGCGTCGCAGGACTCCACCGGCTCATCATGTGCCCCAAGCCATACAATGGGTTGAATGGACGTGGAAATTTTTCGGCGGGCGAATCGAACGGATGGCCTGCAGATGCATGGTCAAATTCACTCCAGTTGTGCGGGTTGACATTCGCATCATGGAACATAATATGAACATCTTCAAGCATAACTTTGGAACAAAAAGTGAATATTTGAGCGTGCAGAAATCGATCGCAATTCGCTTGCAAGGGAGGAATTTGACAATGTCCTGTGACCCAGAGACTCCAGACGGCGGCAACAGCCCGGACATGGTGTCGCCGGCGGCAGACTGGACCGCGAGAGAACGCAAGGCGGAACAAGCGCGCGAAAGGGAACGTGCCCAACTGGCGGACCTTCTGCGTGCCAAAGGCGTGGAACGGGTCGAGGCAGGCTACGACGGCTATGGCGACTCGGGCAACGTGAACCATGTCGCCGTGTCGCCGAAGGAAATCGAGATCAAGGAGTTGGACACCAGGCTTGCCGACTTCATTTGGGCGACCGCCTACAACCTGAATCCCGGATTCGAAATCGACGACGGCGGCGAAGGCACGCTGACTTGGGACGTTGTCAAGGATCGGATCGACGTCAGGCACGTCGCGTTCATCTACGAGAGCTTTGAGTCGGTCCACGAGGACGTCTGAGGTGGCGCATCCCAATCACCATGCGGAAAGTTCCGTGCGCAAGTTCGGTGGCGTGCCCGCCGACTACTATGCGATCCATGACTGGTTCGATGCTTCGAAAGCGCATGAAGCGCTTCCGGTCCATCGGGCCTTGCGGCATCACAGCCTTGGAATCTTCGAGGCGCAGCGGACGTTTGGCCGCGCTCTCGTCAATTCCGACGGGCGGGAAGTGCCCGTTCGCTTTGTCGCGGAACAGCACGTGCGTGAAGATTGCCGACGAATTCCCTCCGTATCGGACTGGCTGAGGGGCATCCCCGTCGCATCGTGGATGGTGAATGGAGTCCTCCTTCCGGATAGGGAAGCAGTGGCTCCCGACAAGCAGGCAGACTGGCGTGCGTCCGTGGCCGCCGGGCAAACGATCCTGGGATTCGAGGACTGGTTGGCTGATCGCGAAGTGCGTGAAACAGCCGCGTCGGCCTGAACTGGACAGGCACGAATTGCAGCAGGGCAGCAACCGTCACCGGATCGCCAGGCGGAAGGTTGCGCGCTTTCAACTGCGGGTGGCGGACCTGCGACGGGCGATGCTCCACGAGGCCAGCGACATGCTGACCCGCCGCTTCGACACGATCGTGGTCGAGGTCCTGACCTTGAGGAACATGGCCCGGAACAGACGGCTGTCGCTGGCCTACATGGACAGCGGGCGGGCCGAGTTCAGACGCCAGCTTGCATGCAAGCAGTGGCTGCGCCGCAACACGATCGTCGTCGCGCCGCGCTTCTTCGCTCGTCAAGGACCTGTTCGAGGCGCGGGGCGGTGAAGTCCTGCCTCTTTTTGGACGAGCGCAAATGCTGCCGCGAAAGCTGCGTCCGCGAGCAGTGCCGCGACGAGAACGCAGCCGACACTCTGGAACGACATGGACCGCTCACGTTGCAGGCGGTCCCTGAACGTGCGTCGGAGACCCGTGAGACGGACCAGCATCGCCTCGGCGGACGGTTCCAAGGACCGGCGCGAAGAAGCCTGCGTAGATCGAGTCGATTCTCTCACATGATCGCAGGTCATTGGCAACGGCATTGCCTCGTTCGACAGCATCGGCATTCAGGATGTCAGCATCGGAGCTTCCCGTGATTCGCGTAGCAAAGCCCTCATCCGACTCGCGTGCTTGGCTGGCGTGGCGCACGGCGACCTGCGCTGAAGCAGTTCCGAGAAGCCTGCCCACCCTCGTCGAACCCTTTGGACTGCACGGCGGGGCGCGACGTGCCGTCTCCACACGGTGCAACGCCAAGCGTTGCGCAATTGGCGTAACAGGGCTCCCCGATGCAGGAGCCGAATGGCCCGGTCGAGGGAATCGCCAACCTGCGTCCGACAAGAACGCCTTCTGCGCTGCACAACGGTTTGCCAAGATTCCGAGAAGGAAGTAAGAGAGCACCCCAAACGGCAAGGTCCCCTTGCACCGTTGATCCGTACAGGGATTCCGGCTTCATCTTGCAATGCAAGAACAACGCGAACGAAAGGCGGCAACGTGGAGGCGCTTGGCCTTACATTCGAGATAATCGTCGTCCTGGCAGTTCTGGCAGTCACCGTCGGGCTCTTCGTCTCGGAAATCGTGCGCGTCGATGTCGCCGCGTTCTCGATCATGGTGCTTTTGGGGCTTCTCACAATGGTGCCCGGCCTCGAAGGCCTCGCCGACCTCCGCCAGCTCTTCAGCGGGTTTGGCTCCAACGCGGTCATCTCGATCATCGCGGTCATGATCATAGGCGCAGGTCTCGACCGAACCGGCGCAATGTCAACGGTGGCCACATGGATCACGAGGGTCGGCGGCAAGACGGAGTCCCGGATCATCTTGCTGATTGCCGCCACCGTGGGCGTAATCTCCAGTTTCATGCAGAATGTCGGTGCGGCAGCTCTCTTCCTGCCCGTCGTCAACCGGGTTTCGACAAGAACGGGTCTGCCCATGTCACGGCTTTTGATGCCGATGGGCTTCTGCGCCATCCTTGGCGGCACCATGACCCTGGTCGGCTCGTCGCCTCTGATCCTCCTGAACGACCTGCTCGTTTCCATAAACAAGACGCTGGGAGAGGACGCCCGCATGAGCGCCTATTCCCTCTTCTCGGTCACGCCGATTGGAATCGCGTTGGTGACAAGCGGCCTCCTCTACTTCATCGTGTTCGGCAGATACGTTCTGCCGAGCACTGCCCGCGACGACACCGGCACGGCGCAGTCGACGCTGGAGTATTTCAACGCGACCTACGGGCTTGACGGAGTCATCCACGAAATCGACGTGCCGCACGGAAGCCTTCTCGCCGGCCATACGCTGGGCGACCTGCAACGTGCATTCAACGTTCAGGTCATTGCGACGGCGTTCCAGGGCCGGACCTACACTGCCCCGCCGCGGGATGTCCTCATCGAGGCGCCAGCCAAGCTCGCCATAATTTCCGACGCCCGGGACATAGCGGATTTCAAGGATGCCTTTGAGCTTCCCGAAGCATCGGAGCTCGAGACCTTTGCGGAAACGCTCCATCCAGGCAAGGCCGGGATTGCCGAGGTCGTGATCCCGCCGGGTTCCGGCGTTATCGGCAAGAGCATGCGGGAGCTCTGGCTCCGCAAGGTCTACGGGCTTTCGCCGTTGATCGTCTACCGAGGCGGAAACGCAGTCACGCAGGACAGCCCGGACTTCGGCACCATGCCGCTCGCGGCCGGCGACACGCTGGTGTGCCACACGCCGTGGGAGGCTTTGGTGCGGCTTGAGGCGGACCGCGACTTCGTCGTGGTGACAACCGACTTTCCTCACGAGAACATCAGGCCCAAGAAGATCGGCTGGGCGCTGCTGTTCTTCGCCATTGCAATCGCGCTGGTCCTGTTCTCGAATCTCGTCCTCTCGCTTTGCCTTCTGGTCGGCGCCGTCGGAATGATCCTCAGCCGCGTGATTTCCGTCGAGGAAGCCTACGCCGCGGTCAGTTGGCAAACCGTCTTTCTGCTGGCCAGTCTCATCCCGTTGGGGCAGGCGGTGCAGGCGACTGGAACGGCCGCATGGATCGCCGACCTCATCCTTGCCGTGATGGAAGGAATGCCGCTCTGGGTGCTCCAGGCAGCAATTGCAGTCCTGGCCACGTTCTTCACGCTTGTGATGTCAAACGTCGGAGCAACCGTTCTCCTTGTCCCGCTGGCCGTGAACATTGCTCTCGGCGCCGGGGCGGACCCCGCGCTCTTTGCACTGACGGTCGCGATATCCACCTCGAATTCCTTCCTGATCCCGACGCATCAGGTCAACGCGCTCATCATGGGACCAGGCGGATACTCGGTCGTTGACTTCATGCGGGCCGGCGGGATCATGTCGATCCTGTTCCTCGTCGTCTCGCTCGGCGTCCTGAACCTGCTGTATTGACCGGTCCGGCCCTTCAGGGGCGATCCGGCATCTCTCTCAACATCGCTCTGACCACGGCGGCCGCGTTGCCCGCCGCAAGTTCGAGGAATGTCTCCATCTGGTTCGCGCCCGCACTGCCGCCGGCAAGGTCGGCAAGACTGCGCACCGCCACGAACGGCACGCCGTTGGCGTGGGCGACATGGGCCACGGCGGCGCTCTCCATGTCGAGGAGCCGCGCACCGAACGCCTCGAAGATCCAAGTCCGGAAATCCGCATTGTCGACGAAGGCCCCGCCCGAGACCCCGGAGCCGCCGACCGCGATGCGCGGAAGCCTGTCGAGGCATCGGCCGTCCGCCGTGCAACGCGCTAGCGTCACCTTGGACGCGGCGCTGCGCGCCGCCTCCAGAAGCGCCACGTCCACCGGAAACCAGAAGCGGGTCTCGGGCGCGTCGGTTCCGGCACGCGACACCGTGACAGAGCGCGGGAACATCATGCCGAAATTCCCGTAGGGATATTCGAAGAACGGCAATGTCGCCCAGCCGCCGTCGACCTCGCGCGCGAACAGCATTTCCAGGTATTGCCCCCAACGCTCCGGGACTGCCACGTCGCCGATGCCGAGCGAAGGGTCGACGCCGCCTGCGATGCCGGAGAACACGATCCTCTCGATGGCAAAGCGGTCCAAGCCAAGCTGCGCCGTCATCGCCGCGTTGACGACACTGATCCCGCTTAGGAACAGCACGACCCTGCGTCCTTCCAGCATGCCGGTTGTGAATTTCACGCCGTTCACGGAACGCTCCGATCTCTCCCGCAGCTCCCCCTTGAGAATCTCAAGCTCCGGGAGGAAGGCGGACACCACGGCGATGCGTGGAGTCCTGTCCCGGAAGTCTTGCGTTTCCGCCAGGACCGGTACGCTCGCCAAGAGCAGCAGGACGGACGCCACGCCGGCGCACAGGGTCCGAGCCACAGGTGGTGCAAACGCCGGAAAGGTCATTCTGCGACGCTCAGCTTGGCAAGCAGATTGTCAAGGCTCCGCTTGCAATTCACATGCGCGACCTGTCGATTGCGGCACCAAGGCACGTTCGCGGCGCGCTTTCCAAAGTTCGACGCGCTGAATCCCGCGTCGGCAGGCCTCGAGACATCTGGCTGCGGTGCCGCGACAACTGCGGCCAGAAACCCCATCAAACGGACAAGCCGGCTTTTGACCGTGCATGCGAAGGCGTCCCTGTTCACGACGCCTCCCGGGCGCCGTCCAGGAAGCCCGGTCCGGAATGACTGACCCGGTTGCTCCTTCGCAATTCCGCAGTTCGGGCGGGTCGTTTCGGCGGTGAACGAACCAAAGACGCTGCCGCGAAACTTCAAGGGATTCGCGAAGCGCTCTCCGATGCGCGTCGCCTCCGTCTTCGCCGCCGGAGCGTCCGAATCTCCGCGGACTCGCGTGCGGATGCACATGGCCTGCCCGCCGGGCTCGCGGCGTTCAGCGATCCTCAAAACCGATGGACCTGAGGTACTCGCGGTTGTAACGCGCATCCTCGACCGGCGACGTCGCACCGGCCGGGTCACAGTCCTGCTCGACCGTGCACCAGCCATTGAAACCGTGCTCCAGGAGAATGTCCCTGACACGCGGAAAGTCCACATCGCCGTTGCCCAGCGTACAGAAGATGCCCTGCCCGCAGGCGTCATAAAACCCGATCCTGTCTGCAATCACCCTGGACTTGACGGCAGGATCTATGTCCTTGAAGTGCACGTAGCTGATGCGCGCCATGTGCCGTTCCATGAAAGCCACGGGATCGAAGCCCGCATATGAATGGTGTCCAGTGTCGAAACAGATTTTCAGGATGCCGTCGTCAACCTCGTTCAGGAGCCTCTCGAGCTCGGGTTCGAAATCCATGAACCCTGCAGCGTGCGCGTGAATGCCAACCGTCAGCCCGTACTCCTCGGCTCCCATCTTCGCGACGGTAACGATCCGGTCACGGTAGGCCTCCCACTCCGCCTTGTCCATCTGTTCGGCCTCGTCGGCACGGCCTGCCGTCGCCGTGCGGCGTTCCGAAATCGAGTCGATCAGGACCAGGTGCTTCGCCCCGTGAGCCAAGAGCGCCTTGCAGGTCCGGACGGAGCCGTCCAGCACGTCCTCCCACTGTGCCACGTCATGGAAAGGACGGAACACGACGCCGCCGATAAGCGTCTGGCCAAACTCGTCCAGCGCCTCTGCGAGCGCTGCCGGATCCTCCGGCATGTACCCGACGGGACCAAGCTCGATGCCCCTGTATCCTGCGTCCCTGTTTTCCTCCAGGACCTGCCGCCAGGGCGGGTTCCTCGGATCATCCGCGAATTCCACGCCCCAGCTGCACGGTGCGTTGCCAATCAGGATCATCGGTCCGTCTCCGTCTTCAGAAGTCATTGACGTTCTTCCAGCTTCTCTCGGCATGCGAGGCATGCACCGCAGCAATCACGCGGTTCACCTGAAGCCCCTCCCTGAAATCCGGCCAAATGGACTCGCCCCGCGCGATCGCGGTGAGAAAGTCCTTGGCCTCGATGATGACCTGGTCCTGGAAACCGGTTCCGTGCCCAGGACCCTGGCAGAAAGGCAGATAGTCCGGATGGTCGGGCCCGGTCAGTATCTTGCGGAACCCTCGCTCCGCGTCCGGACCCTCCGCTGCATACAGCCAGAGCGCGTTCTGGTCCTCTCCGTCAAACCGGATCGCGCCTCGCGTGCCGTCGATCTCGTAGGCGTAACCCATCTTGCGGCCCGTCGCCACGCGGCTGACGAATATGCTGCCGGCCACTCCGCTCTCGAAGCGCACCATCATCAGTGCCTGGTCGTCATTGGTGACGCTCCTTCCTGAGCGTTCGGCGTGAACCGTCTCGACCAGGCCGACGACTTGCGCAATCGGCCCCATCAGCCGGTGTGCCGCGTTGATGATGTGAGGGGAGAGATCTCCCATGGTGCCGTTTGCGAGACCCCGGGTTCGCCAGGTGGCCGGCGCATCCGGATCGGCGAGGAAGTCCTCGGTGTGCTCCGCCCGGAAGCAGGTCACGTCGCCGATCCGGCCTTCCAGCAGAAGTTCGCGCGCGAATTGCGAGGCCGGCGTTCGAATGTAGTTGAAGCCCATCATGTTGACGGCGCCGGACGCTTCGGCCGCCGCCACCATCGCGCGGCTGTCCGCAAGAGAGGCGCCGAGCGGCTTTTCGCAGAGCACCGGCTTGCCCAGCGACAGCGCCGCGCAGGCCACTTCCCTGTGCAGGCTTTGGGGCGTGGCAATGATCACAGCCTCGACCCGGTCGTCGTCAACCAGTTCGCGCCAATCCGCCACTGCGCGCCTGAAACCGTATTGCTTCCGGTAGCGCTCGGCGGTCTCGGGCGTGGAGGCGGCAACCATCTCGAGCCGTGGCCGAAGAACGGTGTCAAAGACCGCTCCCACAGCAGAAAACGCCACGGCATGGGCTTTGCCCATGTAGCCCCCGCCAACGATTCCCATGCCAAGCTCGGGCATGCCCGGACACTCCCGTTGCCTGTTGCAACCGGTTGCAAATTCCGTATCTTTTCTGTTCTTTCGCGCAAGCGGTCAACATCAGAATTGCAAGGAGGCCAGGGATGGCTGAGAGAACGGTTACGCTGACAGTGGCGCAGGCCATCGTGCGTTTCCTAGAATGCCAGTTCATCGAAATGGACGGCACCGAACGCCGGCTTTGCGGCGGCGGGTTCGGAATTTTCGGCCACGGCAACGTCACCTGCCTCGGCGAGGCGCTCGCCGACGTCAAGGAAACGCTGCCACACTATCGCGGCCAGAACGAACAGGGGATGGGGTTCGCCGCAGCGGGATATTCAAAGGCGTGGCTGCGACGACGGTTCATGTTCTGCACCGCATCTGCCGGACCCGGCACCGCAAACCTCCTCACCAGCGCCGCCCTTGCCCATGCCAATCGGCTGCCCGTCCTGATGCTTTGCGGCGACACCTTCCTGACGCGGTTGCCCGACCCCGTTCTGCAACAGGTCGAGCATTTCGGCGATCCTGCCCTCGGCCTGAATGACGCCTTCAAGGCGGTGAGCCGGTACTGGGACCGGATCACGCATCCTGCACAGGTCATCCAGTCGCTGCCGGCCGCCATTGGCACGATGCTGGACCCGGCGGACTGCGGACCCGCCTTCATCGCCCTGCCACAAGACACCCAGGGATGGACTTACGACTATCCCGTCGAGCTCTTCGAAAGGCGCGTGCACCGAATCCGGTCGCAACCCGCCGATTCTTCCGAGATCGCCAACGCGGCTGCGCTTCTCAAGTCCTCGAAGCGCCCGATGATCATCGCGGGCGGTGGCGTGCAGTACGGCGATGCCGTCGCCGAACTCACGGCGTTTGCCGAAGCCACCCGGATCCCTGTCGTGGAGACGATCGCCGGGCGCGCCAACCTCCTGAACGACCACCGGCTGAACATCGGGCCGATCGGAGTCACCGGGTCCGACAGCGCAAATTCCATCGCCGAGAGGGCTGACCTGGTCCTGGCCGTCGGCACCCGGCTCCAGGACTTCACCACGGGGTCCTGGACCGCATTTGCAAAGGACGCCAGGTTCGTCGGCCTGAACGTTGCCCGGCACGATGCGGCCAAGCACATTGCCGCGACCGTCGTCGGCGACTGCAAGCTTACCCTTCCCGCACTTCAGTCCGCCGCGGAATACGTTGCGCCCGCCGAATGGACCTCGCTGGCGCAGGCCGAACGGGCCAAGTGGAACGACTACGTCGTGAGCAACACGCGTGTCGGAAACCGGCCGAACTCCTACGCGCAGGCCATCGGCATCGTGAACGGGCTCTGCCACGAACGCGACAGGATCGTCGCCGCGGCAGGCGGCCTGCCGGCCGAGGTGACCGCCAACTGGAAGACGCTGGCCACCGGCACCGTTGACGTCGAGTTCGGCTTTTCCTGCATGGGCTACGAAATCGCCGGCGCTTGGGGAGCGCGCATTGCCCAGATGGAGCGCGAACCCGAACGCGACACGATCAGTTTCTGCGGTGACGGCTCGTATCTCATGATGAACTCCGACATTTTCTCGTCGGTCCTGACGGAAAGGAAACTGATAGTCCTTGTCCTGGACAACGGCGGCTTCGCGGTCATCAACAAGCTACAGAACAACGTCGGGCAGGAGAGTTTCAACAACCTCTTCGCGGACACGCCAACGGCCACCAACCTGGTCGAGGTCGATTTCGAAGCCCATGCGCGCGCGCTGGGAGCCGAGGCGGAAACGGTCGAGCACGCCAAGGATCTCGGCGAGGCGTTCAAGCGGGCACAGGACAGTGACAGGACCTATGTCATCGTGATGAAGGTCGACGCCTACGAGGGCTGGACCACAGAGGGTCACACGTGGTGGGAAGTCGGCACCCCCCATGTCACCGAAAAGGCCAGCGTCCGCGTGAAGCATCTCGAAGTCGAGGCGGCTCGTGCCCGGCAGAGAAAGGGCGTCTGATGGCGGATCTTCTGGACGGGATCCGTCAGAACAACTTCATCATCGTGGGGCGTGCCGGCATCGACTTCTTCACCGACGCAGGCATTCGCCTGGAGGACGCCGAACGGATGACGGTCGATCTCGGGGGCAGCTCGGCGAACATCGGTGCAGGAATCTGCAAGCTCGGTGGCAAGGCAGCGCTCGTGACGCGGACGTCTGACGATTCGATCGGAAGCTACTGCATCAACCGACTGAGGCACTACGGGGTTGACACGACCCATGTCGCCAAGGTCGGCGGCGAATTCCGCAACTCCCTTGCAGTTTACGAAAGCGTGGTCGAAGGCCACCGGAACGTCATCTACAGGAACGGCGCGGCGGACTTCCAGATGGACGAGAGCGATGTCGAAGCCGTTGAATACGAACGGTTCGGCGCGCTCATCACGGCAGGCACGGTATTCGCGGCGGAGCCGTCGCGGTCCGCCACCTTCAAGGCCTTCGAGCTTGCGCAGGCTGCCGGCCTGCCGATCATTTTCGACGTCGACTACCGCCCGTATTCCTGGCCGTCTCCCGAGGTCGCCGCCCACGTGCTGAGCCGGGCGGCCGCAGAATGTGACATGATCGTCGGAAATGACGAGGAATTCGGGTTCGTGGCGGGAGACTACGGCAAAGGGTTGGACAAGGCCCGGCGCCTGTCGGAGGCGTCAGCTGAAATCGTGGTCTACAAGATGGGCCAAGAAGGCGCGATCACCTTCGAGGGCGGCAAGGAGATCCGGACGGGCATCTACCCTGTCGACGCGCTGAAGCCGACAGGCGCCGGAGACAGCTTCATGGCCGGCCTCATGACCTCGCTGGCGGAGGGGCATGACCTGCAATCCGCGATTCTGCGGGGCTCCGCATGCGCATCGATCACGGTTTCGCGCCCCGGATGCGCCCCGGCCCTGCCCGATGCCCGAACGCTCGAAGCATTCCTGGCCGAACATCCCGGCCCGACCGAAGGATAGGAGACCATGCACATCGCCCCTTACGACAACCAGAACAGGCCGGTCGTCGATGCAGACAACACGACGGTGCCGCTCAACTACTTCAACATCGTCAAGCTGCAGAAAGGAGACGCGTTCGAATACGGCGTCCCCGGATACGAGACCTGCATCGTTCCCGCGACAGGCAGCATCGACGTCAATGTCGAGGGTGCCAGGTTCGACGCCCTTGGCGGGCGCATCGAAGACGTCTGGGACGGCGAACCGGAGGGCGTTTACGTCCCCACCGGCGCCACGGCGGAAATGGTCTGCAAGTCTGACGCCGCAGAGATCTTTGTCGCGGGCGCAAAGTTCGATGAAGTGCTCGAGCCTTTTGCCGTGCGTTCAAGCGAGATCGACCTCGTGCAGTACGGCTCCGACGACACCAAGACGCATCGAAAGATCAAGCACATCCTGGGCCAGAAGCAGCACGGCAAGGTGGGCCGGCTGCTGGTCAGCGAGCTCTTCACCGTCGGCGCCGGCGGCTGGTCCGGGTTCCCGAGCCACAAGCACGACACCGACCGCCTGCCCGACGAGACGCGCCACGACGAGACCTACAACTTCCGGTTCCGCCCGAAGCACGGCTCCGGCGTGCAAATGCTGCAGCGCGAGGACGGCAAGCCCGGGGACGCTTACCACATCGTCGATGGCTCCACGATCTGCCTGGACCGCGGATACCACCCTTGCTGCGTGCTTCCGGGATACGAAATGTACTATTTCACGATCCTCGGCGGGCTCAGCCAGCGATCGCTCATACAGTACTTTCAACCCTCGCATGCCGACCAGCTCGAAACGATCCCCGGCATCAAGGACATGATCGCCAAGTTCAAATGACGCTGGCGACGCTTTCGGACGTGCTGCAGCCGGCGCTCGCCGGAAAGTATGCGGTTGCCGGCCTGGTGACGTTGGGCTGGGAAGACATGCGGGCCTATGTCGTGGCCGCGGAGGCCGAGAACTGTCCCGTCATCCTGCAGGCGGGACCGTCCTGCCGGGCGCATACGCCGCTGCCGGTACTCGGCCAGATGTTCCGTCACCTTGCGCACGAAGCGGACGTTCAGGTCGTCGCGCATCTCGACCACGGCTACACGATGGAAGAGTGCGAGGCGGCGCTGGATGCAGGTTTCACTTCGCTGATGTTCGACGGCTCCCGCAAGCCGCTCGCCCAGAACATCGACGAGACAGCGGCGGTTGCCGAACTGGCGCATGGCGCCGGCATCTCCTGCGAGGGCGAAATCGGCTTCGTGGGGTACGACCAGGGCGAAGCTTCCGCCGGCACCGACCCGGAAGAGGCAGCGCAGTTTGCCCGTGACACCGGCGTTGACGCGATTGCGGTCTCGGTTGGCAACGTGCATTTGCAGCGGGACCAGTCCGGCGGTCTGGACGAGACCCGCATCGCGGCAATCGAGGCGCAGACGGACATTCCCCTGGTGATCCACGGAGGCTCCGGTGTCCCGTCCGAGCAACGCCAGCGTCTCGCGCGCAATTCCGCCATCTGCAAGTTCAACATCGGCACCGAGCTGCGCATGGCCTTCGGGCAGGCGCTTCAAGACTCCGTGAACCGCGATCCTGACAGATTCGACCGGGTACAGATACTCAAGGAAGTTGAAGCCCCGCTTGTCACGGCAACGCGCAAGGTGCTGGCAGCTCTTAAGGCGGACTGACCGAACTCGACGCGCCTGCCGAATTGACAAGCCGTGGAATCGGGTCAACCTGTTCGGGACACCCGGTTCGAACGGCCCAACCCGCTGAAAGGAATGCCATGCTGAAAGGAATCGATCCCCGCCTGAACGCCGATGTTCTCTACGCGTTGCGGGCCATGGGGCACGGCGACGTCCTGGTCGTTGCGGACACGAACTTCCCTGCGGATTCGATCGCGCGCAGCACGACGTTGGGCGAACTCCTGCGCATGGACAACCTGACGGCGGCCGAGGCCGCCGAGGCCGTGCTGTCGGTCCTGCCACTCGACACCTTCGTCGACGACTTTGCCGGGCGCATGGAAGTCGTTGATGCACCGGAAGAGATCCCGTCCGTGCAGAAAGAGGTGCAGGCTGCCATCGACTCCGCCGAAGGAATGCATCGCGCGCTGGTCGGCATCGAGCGCTTCGCCTTCTACGACCTTGCCCGCGATTCCTATGCCGTGGTCCAGACCGGGGAGCGGCGCTTCTATGGTTGCTTCATGTTCCGCAAGGGCGTGATTCCGCCGGACGCGTGATTGAACGATGAGCGGGAAAATCGTCATCCTCGGCGTGTTCGTCGCCGACACGTCCTATCGCGCCGAGCGCATGCCCAGGATCGGCGAGACGATCCTGGGCAACAGTTTCGTCCTGGGCCCGGGCGGGAAGGGCTCGAACCAGGCGGTCGCGGCGGCAAAGGCCGGCGGAAACGTCCATTTCGTGACCCGGCTTGGCAAGGATCCCTTCGCCGACATCGCGCTTGAGACCTGGACGGACGCGGGGGTCACGCCAGTCGTCACCCAGCACGGCGACAGCTACACGGGCGCAGCCTTCATCTTTGTCGACGACAAGACCGGCGATAACGCGATCATAGTCTCCCCGGGAGCCGCGCGGGAAATTTCCGTGGCGGACATCGAGGCGCGCAGGAACCTGATCGAGGAAGCGGCCATCCTCGTCACACAGCTCGAGCAGCCCGTCGACGCGGCACTCAGGGCGCTTGAGATCGCACGAGGCGCCGGGGTCCGCAGCATCCTTAACCCGGCCCCGGCAGCGGACCTGCCGCCAGGCATGCTCTCGCTCTGCGACTTCGTGACGCCGAACGAGTCGGAAGCGGAGGGCATCACCGGCATCCCGGTCGCCTCCGTCGAGGACGCCGAGCGCGCGGCAGAAGCGTTTCTCGCCGCCGGAGCTGGCGCCGCCATCATCACGCTTGGGGAAAGCGGCGCATTCTACAAGGACGCGTCTGAATCGATCCACGTGCCCGCGGTCACCGTCGGCGAAGTCGTCGAGACCACCGGGGCCGGCGACGCATTCAATGGCGGGTTTGCTGCGGCACTCGCCGAGGGGCAGGCGCCCGTCGACGCCGTTCGCTTTGCTTGCGCGGCGGCAGGCATCTCGGTCACGCGTCCCGGCACCGCGCCGTCAATGCCGTCTCGACGCGAAATCGACACGGTGCTGGCGAACGACGCTGGAGGTGCATAGGGACTTCACGCCTGACGAGTTCCAGGCATCCGCGGTGGCTGACGGCACGGGTCCGCGGTCTCGCCGCATCGGCATGTTCCGACGGACGCTCGGGATTTGCCTGATTTTCCGAAAGGTCCTGTCACAAAGTTCCGCATGTTCGCTGGTGGCGCTCGCCCTATTCTGTGGTCGTGTCGCCATTCCAGGAGTCGTCATGACCTCACGCTACTTCGCCCCGACCGGAGGGCACCCGCCACAGGAACAGATGCTGACGGACCGCGCCATGTTCACAGCGGCATACGCGGTCATTCCCAAGGGCACCATGCAGGACATCGTCACGAGCTGCCTGCCTTTCTGGACAGGCACGCGGCTTTGGGTTCTGTCGCGTCCGCTCAGCGGATTTGCCGAGACCTTCTCCCAGTACATCATGGAGGTTGCACCGGGTGGCGGATCCGAAAGGCCGGAAACCGACTCTGATGCCGAAGGAGTCATCTTCGTCGTGGATGGCGCAGCCAAGATCGCCATCGAAGGGAAGGCACACGCGCTCAGGCCCGGGAGCTATGTCTACCTGCCACCGGAAGCGAACTGGACGCTCGGGAACGACAGCGACACCGCATTCCGCTTTCACTGGATTCGCAAGGCCTACGAACGCGTCGAGGGCCTTGCCGGTCCCGATGTCGTCGTCACCAACGAGCAGGACATCGCGCCCACGCCTATGCCGGGGACGGGCGGAAAGTGGGCCACCACGCGGTTTGTCGATCCAGAAGACATGCGTCATGACATGCATGTCAACATCGTGACTCTTGAACCTGGCGCCGTCATTCCGTTCGCCGAAACCCACGTCATGGAGCACGGCCTCTACGTGCTCGAGGGCAAAGCCGTCTACAGGCTCAACCAGGACTGGGTCGAAGTGGAAGCCGGGGACTACATGTGGCTCCGCGCCTTCTGCCCGCAGGCATGCTACGCTGGCGGTCCAGGCCGCTTCCGCTACCTGCTCTACAAGGACGTCAACCGTCACATGGCGCTCAGTCCTTCCATCGGCGCGATGGCAAATTGAATGTGCTGAGCGCCGTGCGCGACACGCCGCCCCTGCTGTCCGCCATAGTCGCAGAAGATTCAGGCGGATTTGGCCACCGCATGCTGGACCCACTGGGCAACGGCGCGGTGCGGCGCAGGAGACTGGCTTGCGTCGCAGAGCGGTTCGGGCTCCCGGATTGATGCATCAGCCTCGAAACTGCCTGTCGCGTCAAGATTCATGCGCAAGCACCGAATCGGCACATTCCGCTCCTGCCTCGACGAGATACGGGAAGTCGAACCAGTGCTCTTCGAGGTTCGGGCTGTCGCCGATCCGATCCACGACGGCGAACAGGCCAGGTGCATTCAGGGGTGCCAGGACCCCGTGCCATGTTCCACGATGGAAATTCACGCCCTGGCCGCGCGCGGCGACAAAGGCCCGTGGCGTGCCCGGCACGCCGCCCTCATCGGGCGCGACCACGACCAGAAAGGGGTGCCCGGTCATTGACACGAATGCCTGGCTGCCGTCCGGATGCCGTTCGACAAGGGCGATTTCCACCGGCCATGCGACCGTCTCGCCCAGGAAGACGCTGATGCCTGCGCGCCCTTCCGGCCCGAAGTCGAGGCGGGCACGGTCGTGGAACCGGCCGCAGCGGCCGTCATTGATGACCTTGTCGGGATCGCCATCCGCTTCAAGAACGTCGCCGAAGGGCGCGAATGCCTCCACCGTGAGCGGACGTGCCGCGAGTGTTCTGCTCATGCCCCCAGCTTCTCATGAAGCCTCAGCTCTGCGATCCGTTCGACCTGCCGGCACGCTTCGGCGAACTCGGTGTCCCGGTCGTTTTCGACGCGACGGTGGAACGCCTCCATGATCGATGCCTTGGTGTTGTCACGGACGGCGATGACGAAGGGAAATCCGAACTTGGAGGTGTAGGCGTCGTTCAACTCCGTGAAAGTCGCTCGCTCATTGTCGGTCAGCGCATCGAGGCCGGCCGATGCCTGTTCGGCGGCCGACTCGTCCGTCAGCCGCCTGGCCTGGGCCAGCTTGCCCGCAAGGTCCGGATGCGCGACCAGCACGTCAAGGCGTCTTTCCCTGGGTGCCGCACGGAAAATGCGAACCAGGGCGGCATGAACGCCGATGGCACTGTCATGCGCCGGCCCTAGTTCGAGCGCATGTGCATCCTCGGCAATCCAGGGAGAATGCTCGAAGACCCCGCCGAATTCGGCCACGAAAGCCTCCCGATCCATTTCCGAAGGCCGCGCCTTGCGTGCCGGGGGATGCTCCGCGGCCCAATGCTCCGCGACCTGGAGCCGCGTCGCGAACCAGACGCCGTCGTGCCTCCGGAAGTGATCCAGCACCCGGCGCAGCGCGCCCGCGCGGCTCGGACGGCCGATCAGCCGGCAGTGCAGGCCGACTGACAGCATCTTCGGAACGCCGGCCCGACCCTCCTCGTAGAGAACGTCGAACGCGTCCGTCACCAACGTCTCAAAGTCACTGCCAGTTGCAAACCCGGCCTGGATCGCGAACCGCATGTCGTTGCAATCCAGCGTGTAGGGCACGATCAACTGGTCCTTTCCGCCGGCACGGACCCAGTACGGCAGGTCGTCTGCGTAGCTGTCTGCGATGTAGGCGAATTCGCCTTCAGCCGCCGCCAGATCGACCGTGTTCATGGAGCAGCGCCCCGTGTACCAGCCGCGCGGAGCGTCTCCCGTCACCTCGGCATGGAGCCGGATCGCTTCGCGGATCTGCGCGCGTTCCTCCTCGAGCGGCATGTCCTTGTGCTCGATCCATTTCAGGCCGTGGCTCGCGATCTCCCAACCGGCCGCCTTCATCGCGGCAACCTGCCCGGGCGCGCGGGCAAGCGCCGTCGCCACGCCGTAGACCGTGACCGGAACGTCCTTCAGTATTCCGTGGACCCGCCAGAAGCCGGCGCGTGCGCCGTATTCGTAGATCGACTCCATGTTCCAGTGGCGTTGTCCCGGCCAGGGCTGGGCACCGGTGACTTCCGAGAGGAACGCTTCCGAGGCCGGGTCGCCATGGAGAATGCAGTTTTCGCCACCCTCTTCGTAGTTCAGGACGAATTGCACGGCGATCTTCGCCCCGCCCGGCCAGTTGGCCTGGGGCGGCGATGCGCCGTAGCCGGTCATGTCACGAGGATAGCGCGTCACGGATGGCCTCCTGTTCCAAGGTTGATCACTTGTAAACCAAGACAGGTGAATTGCATTTCAAAATATGCTTGAAGGAGCCTTCTGACAGGCGATTCCCGACCCGGCGGCGGCCGGAGCCAATAGACACTGAATTTCGGAGGACTGACATGGCCGGATACCTCACCACGCACGTGCTTGACACGGCACGCGGTTGCCCAGCCGACGGGCTGAGAGTCGAACTCTTCAGGATCGAGGGAGAGAAGCGCGCGCACCTCAAGACACTCGTGACGAACAGCGACGGCCGGACGGACGAGCAGATCCTGCCCGAGAGCTGCTTCGCGACCGGCGTCTACGAGCTCGTATTCCACGCAGGCGACTATCTCGACGCCACAGATGCGCCGTCCGGAAGCCCGAGGTTTCTCGATGTCGTTCCGATCAGGTTCGGAATGTCCGAAGCTGCCCACTACCACGTGCCGCTGCTTCTCTCGCCTTTCGGCTACTCGACATACCGGGGCAGCTGAACCCTCTCTTCGGCATCGCGGACGATCGCGCCGATCCGTTCGATCATGAACTCCATGAAGAGACGTGTCTTCGGATCCTGCCCCCGACGATGCGTGAACAGGCATGCCATCTGGACCGGTTCGGGCGGTGTCTTTGTCGCAACCGGCACAAGGCGGCGCGACTTCAGATGATCGGCCACCTCGAATATCGGTTTCAGGACGATCCCATGCCCGGCAAGTGCCCAGTCGGTCAGCACGTCCCCGTCATCGGCCTCGCAGCGCCCTGACACCCGGAACCGTTTGGATCCCTCTGGAGTCTTCAGGCGCCACTGGAATTCGGTTGCGCCCGGAAACCGCAGGTTGAGGCACTCATGCCCGTCGGCAACGAGCTCTTGCCCACTCAACGGATGTCCTCGATTCTCAAGGTACACGGGAGAAGCGCAGAGAACGCGCTCCACGTCAGCGAACTTTCGAATGCGGAGATTGCTGTCCTCGGGCCTGCCAAGGAAGAAGGCGAGATCAAGGCCTTCGGTCGTCAACTCGACCTTGCGATCGGTCAAACGCAGCCGGATGCTCACCTCCGGATACAGCTTCAGGAAGTTCGGCACTTCGGGCGCGATCAACCGTCGCCCGACTCCGAGCGGTGCGGCTACGTAAAGAGAACCCTTGGGGTTCTTCGTGATCTTGACGACTCGGGCCTCGGCGCTCTCGACCGACTCGAGAATCGCGCAGGCACCGCTGTAGAATGCCCGGCCCTGCTCTGTCGGCGTGAGGCTTCTGGTCGTGCGCTGGAACAGCCGCACGCTCAGGTGCTCCTCAAGCTGCGAGATGCGCGACGAGGTCACGGCCGGCGAAATCCTGAGATCGCGCCCGGCAGCGGACATGCTCCCCAGATCGTAGACACGCACGAAAGTCCGGATATTGTCGAGATAGGACATTGTTTTGGAATTTTTGATGCAGCATCACTTTTGAGACAAATACCAGAACAATGGCATTCCGCCTAGGCTGCATTGGAACCGACGCATTGGGAGGCAAGCCATGTACGATCTGGCCGCAATCTGGGACTGGGTGGCCTTTGCGGTCCGCTGGCTCCACGTCGTCACGGCGATCGCCTGGATTGGCTCGTCGTTCTATTTCATCGCGCTCGATCTCGGGCTGAAGAAGGCACCGAACCTTCCCGCAGGCGTGCACGGCGAGGAATGGCAGGTGCACGGGGGCGGCTTCTACCACATCCAGAAGTACCTCGTCGCACCAGAGAACATGCCGGAGCACCTGGTCTGGTTCAAGTGGGAGAGCTACACGACGTGGCTGTCGGGCGCTGCACTCCTCGTGATCATGTACTGGATCGGAGGAGAGCTGTACCTGCTCGATCCAACCAAGGCCGACCTGTCGCTCTGGCAAGGCATCCTGGTTTCGGTCGCGTCGATCGGCGTGGGCTGGCTTCTATACGACTTGCTCTGCAAGTCCAGGCTCGGCGACCATCCTACGGCGATGATGCTTGCTCTCTTCGCGATCATCGTCGCGATGAGCTGGGGCCTCAACCAGCTCGTCACGGGCCGCGCCGCGCTCATACATCTCGGGGCATTCACCGCGACGATCATGACCGCGAACGTCTTCTTCATCATCATTCCGAACCAGAAGATAGTCGTGGAGGACCTGAAGGCAGGCCGCACGCCCGATCCGGAGTACGGAAAGATCGCCAAGCTTAGGTCGACGCACAACAACTACCTGACCCTGCCGGTCGTCTTCCTCATGCTCTCGATCCACTATCCGCTCGCTTTCGCGACGGAATACAGCTGGATCATTGCGAGTCTGGTCTTCCTGACCGGCGTCACCATCCGGCACTACTTCAACACGATGCATGCGACTGGATCTGGGCCGCATTGGACCTGGGCGGCCACCGCCATTCTCTTCGTCATCATGGCCTGGCTTTCCGTGGCGCCGATGCTCGACAGCTACGAAGACGCCGAAGCGCGCAGTCTCACGTCCCAGGAGCGGCAGTTCGCGTCAGCCGACGGGTTTGGCGATGCCTACGACGTGGTGCTCGGCAACTGCGCGATGTGTCACGCGCGCGAGCCGGTGTGGGATGGCATGCTCTGGCCTCCCAACGGCGTCGTGCTGGAAACGGAATCCGATGTCGCGCGCCACGCAAGGCAGATCTTTCTCCAGGCGGGCGTGACGCATGCCATGCCTCCGCCAAACGCGATTTCAACCATGGACGAAGGCAGCCGTGCCGCCATCATTGCCTGGTACCGCAACGCGACCAGCGGCAGAAATTGAGGCTTGGGATTGCGCCTCGGCTCTGCCAGGTGCCAATCACACCTCTTTCTTGCCGCTCTGCCTACATCCTTATGCTGCTCTGTTCGCCTCAAGGCGGGCGTCGACGACTTCCACGGTTTGGTCCACGTCTGCACTTTCGAGACCGAACGTCCTGCCGATTGCCTGAACAAGCTTGTCCACGCGTTCGATATGCGGTGCGCCTGCAAACGCCGCCCGTGCGGCCGACGACGGCTTCAGAAGGCTTTCCGCTGCCCTGGCGTACTTCTCGAATGGCACATGATCCTCCGGGCTGGCGCCAAGCCGTGCAGCCACGGAATCCACCCATGCATAGATCTCCCGGGAAAGCGCGATGTCGGAATGTACCGCATCCTTGATCGACCGTGGCGCTGCTGGCGTTATCGCCCTGTAGTTCCCGGTCAGAAGCATCGACCACTTGGCGAAGGGCACGAACAGGGAGTCGTGCACACGCAGCTTCACCGGCACGTCCAGCCCATCCAGCCTGACGGCAGCGATGTCTTCGGCCAACCGGCTCAGGATCGCATTGTGCGCCTCTGACGCGAAAGTTGCCGCCTTGAAGTTGGTCGGCAAGCCAACGTGCAGGAAGTTCAGGCTTTCCTCAGGCGGGCGGAACGCCTGCGGATCCGGGCTGCACAGGGTCACGCAGTCAGGGTTGAATTCATCCCAAACCCTGGCCTCGGTGTAGCAATGCCTCAGCGATTCCGTGTCCAGCCCTGGTATGCGCCGGAGGTAGGCAAGCGGCGGCATGTTCATGATTGAAAGGCACGGTTTCTCGGCTACAGCAATCCTGTTCATCAACTTCCAAACTGGCGGTGCACGAAACTGCGGCTCCTGCATGGCCAGCCCCACAAGATCGCATTCGCCCGGATCCACTTCATCCGGGGTCTTGGCATCCAGACGTCCGGGCTGCTCGCCAGACCGAATCAGGCGCGGTTCGCTTTCACTCTTCAAGGTGATCCTCACGATCGTGCCCGCCGTGCTGATCAGCTCCGCCTCTTCCGGCAGGCAGACGAGAGTGACGTCATGACCGGCCATCAACAGCTTGGTTGAAAGCAGCGACCCGTAAGACGCTCCGAGAATTACGATGTGACAAGCCACCTCGATCTCCTTTCTTGCCCGTTCAGGGAAATAACCATACGGTCGCACTGAATTTCAACCACTTCGTCCAATTCATCGCTCCACGCACCCTCTTGCCTGCCACTGACGAGCGTCCCGTTCGGGTCAGCTCATAACTGCGATGCCGACAAATCTCAGCCGCGCCGAGACGCGCGCCCGTCACCAGCCGAGGCCACTTGGAACTTGTGCGCGGAGTTCCTGAAGCGCGTCGAGCGTCAATGCGTCCTGGAGTCTATTCCTAAGACCTGATTGTCCGGCAATTCGTTCCACGGGGTCCTGCCGCCAGACCTGTTGCGAGCGTCGTCTTCGGCTCATGACGGCGCCAGTCGTGTCACTTTCCCTTGGCGCAGCACGTACCTAAGCCTCTGCGAACAGGTCGTCGAACATCTCCCTCAAGGCATTCTTCTGGACCTTTCCCATTGTGTTGCGCGGCAATTCGCCCACGAAGAGGATCGCCTTTGGCTGCTTGAACTTCGCCAATGGGTTCTGCAGTGCCGCCTTGATGTCCTCGGCCTCGAGCTCGCTGCCGGGCTCGCGCACGACTATTGCCACGACCCCCTCGCCGAAATCCGGATGCGGCACGCCAATGACCGCGGACTCCGCGACCCCGTCCAAACTGTCAATCTCCCCTTCGACCTCCTTCGGATAGACGTTGTACCCGCCCGAAATCACCAGATCCTTGGCGCGTCCGACAATGGCGATGTAGCCGTCCGCATCAATCCGCGCCATGTCACCGGTGACAAAGAACCCGTCCTCGCGAAACTCGTCCGCCGTCTTCTCCGGCATCCGCCAATATCCCTTGAACACGTTGGGCCCGTGAACTTCCAGGATGCCGATCTCGCCCTGCGGCACCTCGGCGCCGGAAACCGGATCGACAATGCGCGCTTCGACGCCAGGCAGCGGAAAGCCGACCGTGCCGGCTCGGCGTTCGCCGTCGTAGGGGTTCGACGTGCTCATCGTCGTTTCGCTCATGCCATAGCGTTCAAGAATGCGGTGGCCGGTACGAACCTCGAACGCCCGATGTGTTTCGGCCAGCAAGGGCGCGGACCCCGAAATGAAGAGCCGCATGTGCGCCGTCGCTTCATGCGTGAAGCGCGCATCGCCCAGAAGCCGCGTGTAGAAGGTCGGCACGCCCATCATCGCGGTGGCTCGCGGCAGCAGCTCCAAGACCGTGTCGACGTCGAACTTCGGCAGGAAGATCATCCGTCCACCGACTCGCAGCAGCACGTTCGTCGCCACGAACAGCCCGTGCGCGTGAAATATCGGCAAGGCATGCAGCAAGGTGTCCGTTGCGGCAAAGCGCCAGGTCTGGACGAGGGCATCGACGTTCGACAGGAGGTTGCCATGGCTGAGCATGGCGCCTTTCGAGCGCCCCGTCGTGCCCGAGGTGTAGAGGATCGCAGCCAGGTCGTCGGCACCGCGCTCGACGGTTCCGAATTCCCCGGACTCCTCTGCCGCGCGCTCGACCAGCGTGCCGGTCGCCGCTCCGCCGAGCGTCAACAGGGTGATGCCCCTGTCTTCGGCCAAGGGTCGCAGCGCCGGCTCGGCGGCAGGGTCGCAGACTGCAACGCGCGGCTCCGCGTCGCCGAGAAAGTAGTCGAGCTCGGCAGTCGTGTATGCGGTGTTGAGCGGCAGGAACAGCGCGCCGGCGCGCAGGCACGCGAGGTAGAGCGCCAGCGCCTCGGGCGACTTCTCCGTCTGCATCGCCACTCGGTCGCCGGGCTGCACTCCGGCGTCCGCCAGCACGTTGGCGATCCGGCCGGACAGCCGGTAGAGGGCGTCGCCGGGCATCTCGCTGCCGTCAGGCAGGATCAGAACCGAGTCACCGCGCGATTCAAGCGGCGCGACCAGTGCGTCTGCGAGTGGATTCATCCCGACAACCCCTTCCAAAGCATGTAGGCCGCCCCGATGCCGACGAAGGCCTCCAGGACGAGCGTGTGCACCCGGATCGAAGTTCGCCGCACAATCCAGCGGCCGACCGCGTGACCAGGGAAAGTGCACAGCCCCAATGCCACGCCCAATGCAGCCAGTTCCGCGGTCAGGAGGGGCGACAGGCCGAAGGCGACCGTCTTGGTGACATTCAGCATCACCCCGCTGACCGCAACCGTTGCCAGGAGCGTTTCGCCCACGATTCCCGCTCCCAGCATGAAGGGAGCAAGGATCATTCCAGCACCAAAGCTGGTACCCGAGATGAATCCGTAAGGCACTGCCACGGCCGCGATGGCCCTTCGCGGCACCGCGATGCTTCTGCCGGCCAGGTAGCGCCTGAGCGGCAGCGTCACGAGCAGGAACGTGCCAAGGAACAACGCCACTGCCCGTTCGGAAAGCTCGACATAGAACAGGACGCCCAGCACTATGAATGGCAGCCCGAAGCACATCAGCATGCGAAACGCGTCCCAGTCCACCGCCCTGCGGAAGAGCCAGGCCCGTGACGCATGGCTGATCATCATGGCGGTCGCCACCACCGGCACGGTTTCCTTGACCCCCAGGACCGGCGCCACGGCGATTGCCATCAACAACGCTCCGGCAAACCCGCCAACGCTGTGCAGCATTGCGGTCCCGAAGGCCGCCACCGCCAGGTAGGCGAAAAACAAGGTACCGTATTCCACGCCGTCAGCGGCCCTTGAAGTCAGGTTTCCGTTTTTCCATGAAGGCCTTGCGCCCCTCGACATAGTCTTCGGAAGCGAAACAGTCGGCGACCATTTCGTTGCAGCGCGCCAGGTCGCGCGCCGCCGGGTCGGCGAGCATCACCTGGGTCGCGATGTACTTCATGGCGCGAATGGTCAGCGGCGCATTGCCGGCGATTGTGTCGGCCAGCACCGCCACCCGTTCTTCCAGGGCATCCTCTGCCACGACTTCCTGGACAAGCCCGATCCGCAGCGCCGTCTCCGCATCGATCGATCTGGCGGTGAACATCAACTGCTTGGCTGCGGCGGCGCCCACGGCATTGACCAGCCGCCGGATCGCGTCGAATGGATAGCCCAGCGCCAGCTTCGCTGCCGGCATGGCAAAGCGCGACTTGGCCGAGGCGATGCGCATGTCGGCGCATGCCGCCAGGTTCAGCCCGCCGCCAATGCAATGACCGTTGATCATGGCTATGGTGGGCTTCGGGTAGTTCTCGATGGCGTCATAGACCGCCCTGAGCCGGGCGTCGTAACGCTCGGTCGCCTCTTGCGAGCCGCGCTCCCTTTCGAACTTCGAGATGTCGGCACCCGAAACGAAGGCCTTGCCTCCTGCGCCGGAAAGGACCGTCACGCGCACGGTGTCGTCATCGGCGAAGACCGAAAGCGCCTGTTCCACGGCGTCCCACATTTTCAGCGAGACGGCATTGTGCCGTTCGGGATTGTTGAAGATCACGTGTCCAGCGGCACCCTCGACTCGGGTGAGGATCTTGTCGGACGGCCGGGCAGGCGAGGTGTCAGCGGTCATTTGCGGCTCCTTGTCTTCCGTTCACACGACGGACTGTTGCTGTAGCGCGGCAATGTCACCTGCATCGACCCCAAGCTCTTCCAGGATCTCCACCGTGTGTTGGCCGCGCGTCGGCGGCGAGGCTTCAAGGGTGCTTGGGGTGCGACTCAACTGGAATGGCTGGGCCAAGGCGCGGGTCTCGCCGAATGGTTCGGTTTCGAGCGGTTGGACGATGTCCAGGTGCCGGACCTGCGGGTCGTCGAACATCTCGTCGATGCGATAGATCGGGCCGCAGGGCACGCCTGCTTCAGTCAGGAGGTCAACCCATTCGGCGCTGGTCTTCTCCTTGACGATTTCGCCAATCGCCGAATTCAGCTCGTCGCGCCGTGAATTGCGCTTGCCGTTGGTCGCAAGGCCCTCGTCCTCGGCCCAGTCCTGCCGTCCGAGGGCGCCGCAAAGCCGTCGCCAAATCTGATCGCCCGCAACGGCGATGTTGATTGCGCCGTCCTTGGTCAGATAGCGGTTGGTCGGTACGCTCGTCGGGTGCTCGTTGCCAACTTGCGGCGCGACCTCGCCCTGCATCAGCCAGCGCGCAGCCTGAAAGTCCAGCATGAAGATCTGCGACTGCAGGAGCGACGTGGACAGCCACTGGCCCTCGTGCGACTTCTCGCGCTCGATCAGCGCTGTAAGGATGCCGAGCGCCGCGAAGAGACCTGCCGACAGGTCGGCGATCGGGATGCCAACCCGCATCGGTCCACCGTCGGGGTCGCCGGTAATCGACATCAGTCCGCCCATTCCCTGGGCGATCTGGTCAAAGCCCGGACGCTTGGCGTAAGGCCCGGAGTGGCCGAAACCCGAAATGCTGGCGAGAATGATTTTCGGATTGATCGCCTTCAGGCTCGCGTAGTCGAACCCCAGCCGGTCCTTCACGTCGGGCCGGAAGTTCTCGACCACCACGTCCGCCGTCGCCGCCAGCTGACGAAACAGCTCCATGCCCTTGGGGTCCTTCAGGTTCAGCGTCAAGGAACGGCGATTGCGCTGCAGGTTCTGCCAGTCGGCAGTGTTCCGGCCAGCACCCAAGGCGCCGTCGGCCTCGAGTGAAGAGGGCTGTTCGATCTTGATGACGTCGGCACCCCAGTCGGCAAGCTGACGCACGGCCGTCGGACCCGAGCGAACGCGCGTCAGGTCAAGCACACGAATGTGCGAAAGCGCGGACGATGCGGGCTGATGTGGCATGTCGATCTCCTGTCAAGCGCGGAACCGGGCGAGGTTGCCCGGTCGGTCAGCGGTGAATGCGGTGGCGCAACAGGCGTGAAACTCGTCGGCCAGCGCATCTGGCCAGGCCCCGAATTCCGCGTTGGCGCGGAACTTCGCCTCGAGCTCGGCGTCGCTCAGCGGATCGCTGCGGCCACCGCGCAGGCAGGGCTGCGCCGCCTTCAATTCCGTTCCGTCCCGCAACCGGACGGTGATCGCGCCCACGTAGTTGTCGGGGTACGGGTCGTTGGGGTCGACCACGTAGCGAACCTTGGCGGCAGTCTGCAGCAGCCTTGGATCCTGGATCGTCTCGCTGGTGAATTCGCCAAGCCCCGCCGCGCCACGCACGAGCCCCAAGGCGATGCAGTAGGGAACGCTGAACTTGGCGGAATAGGGCGTCGAGGGAGCGGCCTTCTCGGCATTCGGTTCCCACAGCCGGTGCAGGATCGCTTCGGCCGTCGGCGCCACGATCTCGTCAACCGCTTCGTGGTCGGGCACCTGTGCCCGCAGCTTGATCGCGGCGTCGATGAACGGCTGGGCCATGGTTCCGCAGGCATATGGCTTGAACGCGAGACCCTCCAGCTCCCAGGATTCGCCCAGCCCGTTCGTCATGCGCCCGAAATCGCGCGGGATTTCGGGGTGGGCAAAGGCCGCGAAGAAGCCGTGCTCCCCTTCAAGCACTGTGCGCGGCCCGGTGAAGCCGCGTTCGGCCAGCGCAACGGCGCGGATGCCGGATTGCGCAGCCCATCCCGGATGCAGCCGCTTGGTCGAGGTGCCCTCGGCCAGATACTCGATGATTCCCGAAGCCATTGAACCGGCGATGCCCATGGCGCAAGCCGTCTGCTGCGGGACCAGCCGCTTTGCAGTGGCGGCGCCGAATGCCGCCGCAAGGGCGCCGATCACTGCAGTGGGGTGAAACGCCGCTCTATGGATCGCCGTCGGCGCCACGACGGCCATGCGGCAGGCCAGTTCTCCCCCCGCCGCGAGTCCGCGCAGGAGATCCTCGCCCGGCAGCCCGTCGCGCTCGGTCACTGCAAGAAGTGCGGGAACCAGCACGGCACCGACATGCACCGGCGTGCCTTCAAACGTGTCGTCGAAGTCCTCGCCATGCGCCGCAATGCCCGAGACCAGCGCTGCGTTCCCGGCGCTGAAACCGCCGACATGCCCAATCGCGGTGCATGCGCCTGCCGCCTCGACGCTGTCGCGGGCGGCGGCGACATAGTCCATGTTCCGCGCCGCGACCATGAGTCCCCCGGCATCCAGCATCGCGCGGCGCAGCGTTGCCCCGACGCCGTCCGGGATCTTCGAGGCGGTCAGGTCGTTGCCCCAGCCAGCGAGTGTTTCCGCGATTGCTGTCATCGGAACGGTTCAGTCGAGATAGCTGCCGCCGTTGACATGAATTGTCTGGCCAGTGGTATAGGCGGCGCTGGGGTGACAGAGGCACACGACGACGTGCGCAACTTCCGCTGGCGTGCCATGTCGGCTCAGGAGGTTTGGATGGCCGCCGTGCGGCGAGGCCCCCGCCGAAGCTCCCCGCACGGTATCGATCATTCCGGGCACGACAATGTTCGAGGTGACGTTGTCGCTGGCAAGTTCCGTGGCCAATGCTCTCGTCACGCCGACCATCGCCATCTTCGAGGCCGCGACATGCACCCGACCCTTGGAGCCGCGGTGCGCCGACAAGCCGCCAATGTTGATGATCCTGCCCCACCCGGAGGCGGCCATGTGCGGCGCCGCGGCCTGCGCGCAAAGCACCGGCGCCTCGACATTTGTGCGCATGATCGCCTGGAGCTTCTCCAACGGAATGTCGGCCAGCGAGTCGTTGCCGCGGATTGCCGCGTTGTTGACCAGGATGTTGAGCTTTCCGAACGCGTCCAGTGCGGTTTGCACGAGCGCCCGCGCGCCTGCCGGATCGGTCAGGTCGCCGACCCAGGTTGCCGCTTCCACACCCTCTGCACGAGCCAGTTCGGCGGTCTCTTCAGCGCCGGCGCGGTTCGTGGCCGCATGCGTCACCACGTTCGCGCCCATCCGCGCCAACTGCAGGCAGGTCTCGCGACCGATGTTCATTGCCGAGCCGGTGACGATCGCGACGGCGCCGTCAAGCGGTTTGCCGACGGTGCCCATCCTACTCCCCTTCCTTGGTCGCCATCAGCAGGTTTCGGTTGCGCCGGGCCTTGATCGCGCTCCTGACCGGACCCGCCAGCGACAGAATCGTCAGGCCGAAGAACAGAAGCACCAGCGGCCGCTCCATCATTGAGAGGATCGAATTGTCGTGAATGATCATTGCCTTCGAGAAGTTCTCTTCCACGATCGGGCCGAGCACCAGCCCCATGATCAGTGGCGCCGGCCCGAAGCCGATACGCAGCATGAAGTAGCCGACGATCCCTGCGATCGCCATCACCCAGATGTCGAAGAAGGAGGAGGAATGCGCATACGACCCGATGATCGCGAACACCAGCACCGAAGGCCATAGGATCGTACGCGGAATCAGCGTAAGCTGGCTGAACAGCTTGGCGCCGGCGATCCCGATGGCCATGAACGCCAGGTTGGCGATCAGCATGGCAGCGAAGATCGCGTAGAGAAACTGGGGCTGGTTCTCCAGAAGGTAGGGTCCCGGCTTCAGCCCGTGCATGACCATCGCGCCAAGAATCAACGCCGTCGAAACCGACCCTGGGATGCCCAAGGCCAAGGTTGGCACCATCGCGCCTCCGGTGGCTGCGTTGTTCGCGGCTTCGGGCCCGGCGATTCCCTCGGGTATGCCGGTTCCGAATTCCTCCTTGCGGTCCGACCAGCGCCGCGCCTCGTTGTAGCCCATGATGGCAGCAACGGTTGCGCCTTCGGCTGGAAGGATGCCGATGAAGGTTCCAAGGCCGCTGGAGCGCAGGACCGTGTACTTGATTCGCTGAAAGTCCTCGCGGCTTGGCAGCTTCATCACGTTGGCGCGAACGCGTTCAAAGACGGTTTCGCCGACCCGGGACTGCTTCAGGAGCTCCGCAACCGCGAAAAGGCCGATCAGGACAGGCACGAACGGCAAGCCGTCGTACAGCTCGTTGACGCCGAACGTGAAGCGCTCGACACCGGTGGTCAGGTGAATGCCGATGGTCGAGAGAAGCACGCCCGCGAGGCCGGCGATCAGGTTGCGGATGGACGACTTGCCGCTGATCGAGGCCAGCATGGACAGGGCGAAGAGCGCCAGCGCAAAGTACTCCGCCGAGGTGAAAGTGATGGCGATCCTGGCCAGCAGGGGTGCCGCCAGCAGCAGGATCAGCAAGCTCAGAATGCCGCCCGTGACGCTGGAAATCGTCGCCAGTCCAAGGGCACGGCCGGCTTCGCCACGCTTGGCCATCGGGTAGCCGTCAAGCGCAGTGGCCGCAGCCGGCGGCGCGCCCGGCGCATTGATCAGGATCGCCGTGATCGAGCCGCCAAACGTGCCTGCACAATAGAGCCCGGCCAGCATCGCGATGGCGGCGATCGGCGTCATCGGTATGGTGAACGGGATCAGGAGTGCGATTGCCATTGGCGAAGACAGGCCGGGCAAGGCGCCCACGAGCACGCCGATGACCACGCCGATCAGGATGACACCGATGATCGCGGGGTCGGCGACCATCCCGAAACCGGTCAGCATCAGGTCCATGGCCGCCTCCCTAGCGCAGCGTCAGCCCGAACACGCCGGGCTCGAAGTAGACGCTGAGAACGATCGAGAACAGGTATGTGACGACCCCGGTGAAGATCGCGGCATATGGAATGATCAGCAGCCAGCGCCGCTCGCCCCACAGCAGCGGCAGGCCGACGGCAGCAACGACAATCGTCAGGATCGTGCCGATCCATTCACCGATGCCTACAAGGATCAACAAGTACCCCATCGTCACGAAGGTCGACGCCCCGATGGGCGCTCTTCGCGACTTGCGGATCAGGGGCCAACGGTCCACTTCAAGCCGATGCTCGAACGGCAGCAGCAGGGCAAGCACACCGATGGCGATCAGCAGCAGGCGCGGGAAATGCTCTGGCAGGACGTTTTCGCCGAGAAACAGTCCCGGCTCCGGAAAGCCGGCGGACACCCAGTAGAGCAGCCCGCAGAGCGCAATCAGGACCAGTGCCAGGACGGTGTCCGGGCCGTCGATCAGCCCCCTTGGCCCGCCTTGCAAGCCAGCTTCCCCCGCGTCCTTTCCGTCCGTGTCCTGGTTCATCACGTCCCTCGATCGTCTTGCGCCCTGGCTGCGCGGCCCGCCCCGGATGGAGCCGGCCGCGCCTCCCCTCGCCTCTTGGGCGACGGCCTAGTTGGCCAGCTTCTTCAGCGCTTCGGCGGCAGTTTCGTATTCGGCCTTCAGCTGCGTGTCCCACACTTCCCAACCTGCCGGCGAGGTTTCGGGATCAAGGCCCGCGCTCATGAGATAGTTGGCGAACGTCGAGTGCTTCATCGCCTTGACCAGCGCCTCCGAGAGCTTTTCGATGATATCGGGCGGCGTGCCTGCACGCACCGCATAGCCTCGTGTCGTCGAAGTCTTGACCGGATAGCCCAGTTCGAATGTCGTCGGCACGTCCGGGTAGTCGACCAGCCGCTCCTCGGCCATGACGGCCAGCGGACGCACCGACCCGTCGGCGATCATTTGGCCGGCCTCCGAGACGTTCGGGAGCGTTGCGTCGATCTCGCCGGACAGGAGGGCCTGAAGCATCTGCAGGCCCGAGCCGAATGAAATGGGCTTGTACTTCATTTCCGCCGCATCCGAAAACTTGGCCAGGCCAATGTGTTCGGTGCCTCCGATGTTGGCCACGCCCCAGTTCAGTCCACGCTCCTTTCCAAGCGCGACGAGCTGCTCAAGCGACGTCACGTCGCTGTCGCTTCTTACGGTGATGAACGTCGGATCATCCATCGCGCGGGCGATGCCGACAATGTCATCGATCTTCATCGGCGACTTGTTCTGCGCGATCGTGTACAGATGCGTCTGGGTCAAGGCCATGATCGTGTACCCATCGGCGGGTCTTGAAAGCACGTACTCCTGCGCCGCGGCACCCGAGCCGCCGCGCTTGGAAACGACGTACATGTCGGTTTCCAGGTTTCGGCGCGAGCGTATCATCATCATGCGCGCCGTCGTGTCGGTGCCGCCGCCATAGCTTGAATGGATCACCACCTCGATCGGCTTGGACGGGAAATCGTCCTGCGCCTGCACCGCGAACGGTGCTGCAACAAACGCGGCAGCAAGTGCCAATCTGCGTGTAAGTCTCATTGGTTCCTCCCAATTCGGTCCAGAGCGACCAAGCGCTACGCCATGGAAGCGACTTGACCTGCGGGCGACAGTTAGCGGATAATGTGTGTAGTGGCAATAGCTACTACACATTCTCACGCTGCTGCGCATGATGCGCCGCATGTCAAGTGAACCTGTCGCGATGAACCTGCATGTGAACTCTGAAACGCTGACGCTCCTGAGCAACATAAAGGGCCTCGGCTTCACCGATTACGAAGCCCGGGTCTACCTGGCGCTGCTCGCGAAGTCGCCGGCCACGGCGTACGAGGTCTCGAACGGGTCCGGCGTGCCGCGCCCCAACACCTATTCCGCGTTGAACGCGCTGGCCACGCGCAAGGCGATCATGCCCGTCAGCACAAACCCGGTGCGATACGTGCCCCAGCCACCGGACGTGCTGTTCCGGACGATCGCCGCCAAGACCAACGAGCTGTGCGAAAGCGTAGCGAACCAACTGTCGGAAATGACCGTCGATCCGGGCGAGCGCTTTGTCTGGAATCTCAGCGGCGAGAAGGAGGTCCATGCCAAGGTCGACGAGATGATCGCCAATTCGAGGACCTCGATCTGGTTCAAGGCGGATGCCGAAATCCTGCGCCGACACGTCGCGGCGCTGCGCGAGGCGGTGACCGGACGGCACGTTCGGCTCCTGATCATTCTCTACGGCGAAGACCCGGACGAATTTCGCTTCAACGACCTTTGCGAGGTCTACGAGCATGAGGGGACGGGTTTCCCCATGGGCTTTGCAGACAACCACTTCACGCTGACGGCAGATCACCGTGAAATGCTCACGGCCAACTGCGAAGAGACGGTGACCGCATCGCACACCGAGAGCCACGCGATCGTCACGATGGCGATTTCGCTGCTGCGCCACGACTACTACATGGCGGAGATATTCCGGGTCTTTCGCAGGGAAATCGATCTGGAGTTCGGACCGTACCTGCGAGAGCTGCGGCAACACAGCTACACCCCGGATCAATATGCGCTCTTCGAAGAACGCCAAAGGGAACAGGCCGGCTCCGGGAGTGCACGGGTCTCGACCCGGACCCGTTGACTTTCGGCACTGCGGCCCTGGGCAGTCCGTGGCGACCTGCAGGCCGCCTCCCGGACACATCGAGAGGCTGGCGAGGCCTTCATCGTGGCCAATGCCGGCCCCGCCAAGGCCTTGCGGCGGCAAGGAGAGGCAAGTCGGGATGAACCCGTGGTTCCGGTCCGCGCGCGATGCACTCGTCCGTGCGGATGAGCCTCCTGCGGGTCACTGCCGACCATCGGGCGCCCGGTCTGGCGGAACCGCCTCCAGAAGCGCCTTCAGAACTGGCGAAGGGTTCTTGCCTGGCGCCGAGTGGTTCTGCCCACGGAGAACGTGGGGCTGCACAAAGCCCAGGCTGCCGATCAGTTCCGAACTTGCCTGCAGGAAGGGCAGCGTCCTGTCCCCGGACATCAGGTGAATGCCGAATTCAGGCTCCGTGTAGTTCCGTGGAACAAAGAGGCAGTCACGATGAACCGCCTCCATCTCTCGCAAGGTAACCGGCATGTTTTCCACGCGCGCCTTCCAGCGCACCTCGTCCCGTTTCAGTTCCTCGATGTCTTGCGGAGTTCGCTTATGAAACAGGCGCGAATGAAGAACGGTCGCCGCTTCGGCTCCATCGGCCTCCATTGCGTCTCGAACACGCGACAGGCCGCGGGCAAATGCCGGGTCCACACGATCCGTTGCCGGCGGCTCCCACAACACCATCGCGGCAAGATCCGGAGGGTCTCGCAAGAGTTCCAGGGCGATGCGCGCGCCCATCGAAATGCCGAAAACGACTGGTCTGTCCGCTCTGTCCGCTGCGGCCGCGATTACCGCGCGCAAGTCATCCGCCTCGGCCAGGAAGTCGTAAGCCCCGGAATCCTCGCTTTCACCTCGTCCTCGACGGTCGTAGCGCGTGACGGCATGGGTCTCCTCGAGGCTTGCCAGCAAGGCCGGAGTCGATGTCCTGTCGCCGCTTGCGCCATGGACAAGGATCAGCGGCGCGCCGCTTCCGCCGGTCTCATGCGCGATCCTCGTGCCGTCCGGCGAGATCACGAAATCAGCCATCTTCGCCGAATTTGACGGCCAGGAACCTGTGGAACTTGTCGGTGATCGACAGCCAGGCCTGCCACTCCTCTTCCGTCAGTTCCCCAATCATCTCAAGCTCCCGGCCAAGCATGAATGCCGCGACCTGATCGGCAACGACCGCACCAGCTTCGGTCAGGTTGACAACGGCGACCCTTCTGTCCGTGGCATCCGAGAGACGATAGACCAGCCCACGGCTTTCCAGCCGGGCCACTGACCGCGAAACCGTCCCGCGATCCATCAGTGCGGCCTCCGCAATCCGAATCGATGGCTGCGAACCGCCTCGGTTCAACACGAAGAGAAGGCGCCATTCATCGACCGAGACACGCAGTCGCTCGGCCTCGGCATCCCTGCCGCGACGCATCAGCCTGTTGTGCCGCGACAGCCGATAGGAACTCAGTTCGGTGATGTCCATGTCGTCGGCATGGACGGGCTTTCGCCTTGCCGGAACTGCCTCTTTCGCTGTTTCCTGCACTTCGCACGCCTCTGGCAGAGGGGGTCGCCCCCCCTGCCAGTTGCAGTATCACTTGATGACCGGAACTTCCAATCCACGTTCCTCATAGTATCTCGCCGCACCCGGATGAACGGGAAGATTCGTGAAGTTCGCGAAGTTCTGGATCTCGATTCCGTTCGCCCACGCGGCAACGGACTGGAGATCGTCGAGGTTTTCCCAGAACGCCTTGGTGATCGAGTATGCCACGTCATCGGCAACATGTACGGGGATGCCAACGCCGGTCCAGTCATTCCAGGTCGTAACAGGTTCCACATTCGCCTGATTCGGACCGTAGGCGTCAGGCGCAACTTTGGTCAGGCTTCGGCCGGGAATGTTCGTCTGGCGCTGGACCTCTTCGTTCTGCAAGTCGGCCTCGCTGATTCCGATTAGCCGGATCGGGTCCACGGACGCCGCCTGCTGGATGCCAGGATTGCCCACAGGGACCGGGCGGAACCAGGTGTCGATCTGGCCATCCTGGAAGGCCTGGAACGCGGAGCCGAAATCGAGCGAGACGAGAGTGTAGTCCTCGTCCGGCTCCATGCCGGTGATCGCCCGTGTGAGATCCTGCATCATCCGCGAGACCGCAGCGCCGCGAGGCCCGAAGAAGACGTTCTTGCCTCTCAGATCCTCGAGCGACCGGATCCCGCTCTTTTCCCAGACGACGAGCTGGAAGGTGCCGCCGGGATACATAGCCATGGTGCGCAACTTGCCGAACAGCTCGTCGTTGCCGGGGATGTCCTTGTACATCGCCCTGCCGTCCTTGAGCAGCGACGCGATGAACGGAACGATGAGATGAAGGTCCGCCTCGCCTTTCGCGCCCTGCAGGAGCGCTTTCGTGCCTGGCTGGTTGCCGGACAGCTCGATCTGGATGTTTGGGTCAACGCGGCCTACGACGTTCGAGATGTAAGTCATCACCTGTGCGGACGAGCCGGTCGGGCTTCCGTGTGTCGCCCGGAGGCGAATTGTCTCGGCTGAAACGGCGCCAGCCAGAAAAGCGGCCGCAAGCGACAGTCCAGCCGCCCGAATGATCCTGTTCATTGGTTCTCCTCCCTTGCGAAGACTGATTGGGTTGCAGGTCAAATGGCATGGTCAACAATTTTGTTGGTTTTGCAACTAAAATCTACTAGCGTCGGCAACAGGCCGCATGCCCGGACCGTCCCGGGAAGCGCACAAGCCGAGGAGCGCAATGGATATCCACAAGAGGTTGGCAGCCGTCGCGGCGGTGGCGATTTCCCTGATCTCGCTGTACGTCGCAGGTGTCCGGCTGATCGACCCGCTGTTGCTGCGTCCAACGGTTTTCGGACTTGCCGTGCTGGCCGGCATCCTGAACTGGCCGCTGGCGGAGGAATTCAATGCTCGGGGCGCCAAGGGCGTCCTTCTTTGGGCGGTCGACGCAGGGCTTCTGGCCGGAACCATTCTCGCCTGCATTCGATACATCCAGATCAGCGAGGCATTCGAGGAAGGCTTCATGTTCCTGGACATGCGCGACATCGGGCTTGGATTGCTCGCCATGCTGACCGCGATGGAGCTCACAAGGCGAGTGCTCGGCTGGACGATTGTCGTAATTTGCGGGCTCGCCCTGACCTACATGGTTTTCGGAGAGTACCTGCCGGGCATCCTTGGCAATGCCGGATATTCGCTCGAGCAGGTCGTGTCGGACCTTTGGCTGTCGACGACCGGCACTTTGGGGACCGCGTTCGGCGTTCTGACGACGCTGGTGATCGTCTACATCGTATTCGGATCCATCATCACGAAGTCGGGGGCGGGTGACGCGCTGATCAAGATCGCCATGGCACTTGCAGGCGGCACCCGCGGCGGCGCAGCGCACGGAGCCGTCGGCGCCTCGGCCATGTTCGGGTCGATCTCGGGCAGCACGGTCGCCAACGTGGTCGGAACCGGCACCTTCACCATCCCGCTCATCAAGCGCCAAGGATTCTCAGGCCGATTCGCCGGCGCAACTGAAGCGGCTGCGTCAACAGGCGGGACCTTCACGCCGCCGGTGATGGGCTCGGCAGCATTCCTGATGGCAGACCTGACCGGCACCCCCTACCTGACCGTGGCCATTGCTGCCGCCGTCCCTGCCGCGCTCTTCTACATCAGCCTCTTTCTGGCGGTTGAACTTGAAGCGCGCCGTACCGGGATCAAGCCGGTTGCGGAATCCGACCGCGTGCGCCTGACCGGGCGAGACTGGCTGAACGGCCTCATGTTCCTGTTGCCGATCCTGACCATCCTTGGCGTCCTGATAGCTGGCCGTTCTGCGGCCTTCGCAGGCGTCGTGTCAATTCTCGTTACCGTCGCCACTGCATTCGCGCTCAATCCGGAGCTTCGTGCCAGGCCGCTGCCCCTCCTGGAAGGACTGGTGGCAGGCGGAATCAACTCCGTCCGCATTCTTGCGATAATCGCCTGCATCGGCGTCTTCGTCGGGGTCGTGAACTCCACGGGACTTGGCGTGAAGCTAGCGCAGATCATTGGCGGTCTCGGGCGAGAGCAGCTGTTCCTGTCGCTTGCGGTCGCAGCGCTGGCAACCACGGTTCTGAGCATGGGCATGCCTACCACGCCTGCCTACCTGATCGTTGTCCTGACGATGGGCCCGGCGCTCCTGAAACTCGATGCGCAAGTCCTGCCGATGCACATGTTCATCCTGTACTACGCGGCGCTTGGCGCGGTGACACCGCCAGTCGCCGGCGGGAGCTACACGGCCGCACCGATTGCAGGCGCCGACCCGGTCCTGCTGAGCTTCACAGCCTTTCGACTGACGATCGTCGGGTACATCTTCCCGTTCGTCTTCATCTTCTCTCCGGAGATCTTCCTGGTCGTCGGCGACCCTGCATGGTCCGAAATCGCCTCCGTGACCCTGCGTTCGGTCTTTGCGGTGATCCTGATCACTCTCGGCCTTGGTGCCGTCGGACGATCGGCTGCCGTGCTGCCATTGAAGGCTCTTGCCTTCCTGTCCGGATGCATGGTCCTGTTTGCCGACCCGATGATCTTCGGGCCCGGCCTTGTTCTGGGAGGAATTGCCTTGCTGATGCTGCGATCACGGGCTGCCGCAACGGACGAGACGACAGCCGAATGACCAAGGTCCGCAACGTGCTCTTCATCATGTGCGACCAGCTCAGGGCCGACTACCTGGGCTGCAACGGGCATCCGTTCATCAAGACCGCAAACATCGACTGGCTGGCAACGAAAGGCGTCAACTTCACGAAGGCTTACGCGCAGGCGCCCGTGTGCGGACCGTCGCGCATGTCCTTCTACACGGGGCGCTATGTCTCCAGCCACGGCGCAACATGGAATCGCAGCCCGCTGCGCGTCGATGAATTGACTTTGGGGCATGCGATGATGGCGCAAGGGCTTCGCGCAGCTCTTGTCGGCAAGAGCCATATAGTCGTTGACACTGACGTGCTTGCCAGGCTTGGCATGGACCCGCTGGAAGATCGCGGTCGCTTGATCGCGGAGGGCGGCTTCGAACCGGTCGAGCGGGACGACGGGGTGCACCGCGACGCCCGAGTCGCGCCTGATCTTGCATACAACGAGTTCCTCCGCGAGCATGGCTATGGTGGCCACAACCCATGGCATTCCCACGCGAACTCTGCCGATGGCGAAAACGGGGAAGTTCTGTCGGGCTGGCATCTCCGAAACTCGGGCAAGCCCGCGCGGGTCGCCGAGGCGCACTCCGAAACCGCCTACATGACGGACAGGGCGCTCGACTTCATCAAGGCGCAGGGCGACGAGCCATGGTTCCTCCACCTGAGCTACATCAAGCCGCACTGGCCCTACATGGCACCTGCACACTATCATTCACTGTACTCTCGGGATCACGTCATTCCTGCACGGAAAGGCGACATTGAACGATCCGCGCCGCATGCGATCGCACGGGTGCTCATGGATATCTCGGACAGCGTGGCCTTCCAGAACGAACGGACCCGTGAAACCGTGATCCCGACCTACATGGGGCTCGTTCACCAGATCGACGATCATCTGGGCCGCGTTTTTGACCTGTTGAATCGCACAGGCCGCATGAACGACACCATGATCGTGTTCACTTCGGATCACGGCGATCACCTCGGGGATCACTGGCTGGCCGACAAGGGCATGTTTTACGAGTCGGCCGTACGCATTCCGCTCATCATCTACGATCCGCGAACAAGCGCGGAATCCACGCGCGGCACCGCCATCGACACGCTCGTGGAATCCATCGACCTGTTTCCGACCTTCGCCGAGGCGACCGGTGGCGCCGTGCCCCGTCACCGCCTGGAAGGGGAAAGCCTGCTGCCGATCCTGGACGGCGATGCAACGGGCACCGCCCGATCGGCGGTGTTCAGCGAAATGGACTACGCGTTCATCGAGACCCGATCCAGGCTGAACCTGCACTTAGACCGTGCGACGGGAAGAATGGTCCGAACCAGGTATTGGAAATACGTCCACTTCGATGAACTTGAACCGCAGCTCTTTGACCTCAACGCGGACCCGGATGAAATCTGCGACCTAGGTACGGATCAGGCATATGCGCACGTTCGGGAAGAGATGCAGCGACTCCTGATGGACTGGGCCCTGCGATGGAAGACTCGAATAACCGTGGATTATGAGAATGTGGCCTCCTGGCTCTCAACCGGCCGTGAGAGCGGCGTGTCCAAGGCGGCGTGGTAGTCTCCGCCTGCCAGTTTCGCGTTTGACATGAAGCGCAGACGCCGCTTCCGGGGGTGCGAGTTCGTGCAGTTCGGCGCGTTGGAAACTCCATCTGTCCGGCTTGATGACGACGGTGGAGGCTTCCGGCGACCGTTCAGGTCCTGGATCGCGTCATCGCCGGATGGACAACCAAATGGCCTCGCGTTGCTTGAATGTCAGGGCGACGAGCGCCTATGCGGGTTGCAGTCATCGTCGCAAGGGAAGTGGGAGAGCCGGCACGTGTTCGTGGCAGCAGCCACATCCTCTCTCAACAGGGGGCATCGCGAGGCTCTCCGGGCGTCCTTGCGGGAGAGTGCGCGCAGGTCTGTCGCGCTCGGCAGCAAAGGGCCCGATGCATGCGCATTGCCCTGCGATGCCGAAGGGAGCTTCCATTGCGGGACTTGCGACGACGAGGCCGAGAGGTCCAAGTGTGGCATGGTCGAGAATCCGCCCGGTTCCGTCATCCGGCTGCGCTGCCACAACTGCGGAGGAAACGTCCTGGCCGGTGAGGGCCATGCGACGGTCGAATCCGACGGCGAGACATTCAGCGCCTCCGCCGGCAATGCGACCTCGTCGCCGCGAGGCCTGCCCCACAGGGTCATCAACCGGCCAATGGCCGTAGACCAGCGCATGCCCTTGACCTGCGCCTTGATCGAGGCAGAGCGGGCGGTGGTCGCAGCCGGAGAGGCCGGGCCGGCTCCGGCTGGGTGTGAGACGGGCTGACCCGGATGTCCCGTCCTGTTCCCCATGAGGCCCTGCGTCGATTTGCATCGGGTTGCATTCAGGCAGTCGGGGTGAACGCCCAGGCTGCGGACATCGTGGCAGACACATTGGTTCAGGCTGACCTGTGGGGTCACCAGTCCCATGGCGTGATGCGTCTCTTCTGGTACGCAGAACGGCTGAAAAGCGGCGCCGTGAGCGGGAACGCCGAGCCGCTGACGGACGGCGGATTCGGCGCGATCGCGACCATGGATGGCCAGGGCGGGCTGGGTCAGGTGGTTGCGCATTCGGCAATGTCCAAGGCGATTGCGCTGTCGAGGGAATTCGGCATCGGCGCGGTCGCCGTGCGGAACTCGGGACACTTCGGTACGGCGATGTATTTCACGAGACTGGCCGCCTTGGCCGGGTGCGTCGGCTTCATCTCGACCAATGCAAGCCCGGCGATGGCTCCCTGGGGCGGCAAGGAAAGGCGGGTCGGTACGAACCCGTGGTCATGGGCCGCCCCGGCCGGCCGGCATCCACCCATGATGCTGGACATTGCAAACACAGCAGCTGCCCGTGGCAAGCTCTACCTGGCCCGGCAGCGCAATGAACGCATCCCGGACGGATGGGCCATGGATGCCGACGGCAACGCGACCACGGATCCAGCGGCAGGCATCGCGGGCACCATCCTGCCCATGGCCGGTCACAAGGGATACGCCATTTCGACCATCATGGACATGCTGTCAGGGATTCTGCCCGGGAGCCGGTTTGGCAGTTCGGTGGTTGGCCCATACGTGCCGGACGGCGTCAGCGGAGCGGGCCATCTTGCTCTCGCGATCGACATCAGGGCGGCGCGGCCGAGGGAGGCCTTCGAGGCGGACATGGAGCGACTGATCGACGAGTTGAAGGCAACGCCGCTCCAGCCGGGTGCTGACCAGATATACTACCCCGGCGAGATCGAGGCGATGTCTGACGCCCGGCTGCGCCGGTACGGCATTCGTTTGCCGAAAGACACTGCTGACGAGCTGCGCGACAAGGCGGGAGAACTGGGGATCGTCGCCCCGTTCTGAGATCCGGAAACCAGGTACGAGAGTCACGTTGAACCTTCGCAATGATTTCACGGGCCGGACAAACGTGCATTCTCGCAGCGCCCTGTGCCAAATGTGCAGGCGACCGCCCGAGAACGCGACTTGATGCGAAGGCAAAACGCCTAGGGTTTCATTGCCCGCCGGAATCGACCAGAGACGGCGGATGGCATCCCCCGTGACCTGCACTTGTGGCCATCATCCCGCCACGTGGCCACTACGTCCTGCAATTTGCCTTGCGCCGATGAGTCTTGTCCGCGAAAGCACATATGCTATCATTAGCCAATGCAGCGCGTCGTGATCGACACCAACGTGTTTGTGTCCGCCATCATGGCCTCGGCGGGAGCGCCCCGCCATGTGTTGCGACTGGCATTGAGTGGCGAAATTGCCCCGATCTTCGGCAATGCGCTGTTTTGCGAGTATGAGGATGTTCTCGCCCGAGATGCATTGTGGAAAGGGTGCCCCTTGGAGCGCGGTGAACGTGAGGCGCTGCTGGATGCACTGATGAGCGTGTCGCTGTGGATACCGGTCTATTTCCTGTGGCGCCCGAACTTGGCTGACGAAGGCGACAATCACGTTCTGGAACTTGCGGTTGCCGGAGGAGCCGAATCCATTGTCACGGCGAACAAGCGGGACTTCAGACGAAACAGCTTGCATTTTCCATCGATCAGGATCGAAAGCGCCGGCGAGTTCCTGGAAAGGAGAAGACCATGAGTACACTGACAATCCGTCTGCCGAATGACCAACATGAGCGCCTCAGGGCGCTGGCCCTGCATCGCGGGATCAGTCTCAACAAGCTGTTCCAGGAGTTTTCGACCAAGGCCCTTACAGAATTCGACGTGGAGATGCGCTTTCGAGCAAGGGCCGCGGCCGGAAATCCGAGGGAAGGGCTGGAAGTCCTGGACAAGCTGGATGCGCGGTTCGGCTGATCGGCAACGGTCGCTAAGGGCTGGTTTCCCGATTCACCTTGTCTGCCGTCAATCTTCCTGCTCCGAGGTATCTTGCCGCCTTGGCAACGGGAATTCCGTTGTCGACGAGCTCCTGCAAGGCCGAGACCGCCATGGCATGAAGCGGCGGCCGACTCAGCGTGCGGCCGTGCTTTCTGGCCGCAAGTAGGCGGTCCTTGGTCCGCTCGGATATCAACCGTCTCGCGAAAATCGCGATCGCGGCAATCACATGGAACACCAGTTCGCCGGTCGCCGAAGTGGTGTCGATATCCTCCACGAGGCCGATCAGGTTGATCTCCTGCGCCTCCAGCGTCTCGACGGTCTCAAGGAGCTCCCGAGGAGGTCGAGTCGCGTCACGGCAAGGGTGTCGTCGGGCCGGACGTAGTCAAGCAACGCGGCGAGGCCCTACCGGTCGAATGTCCGCCCGGAAGCGTCGTCCTCGTTTACCCGGACGGCGCCCTTGCCGGATCAGGCGGTCCCGCTGTTCCGACAGGTTCTGGTCCGAGATTGAGACCCTCGCGTATCCGAGGAAGTCTCCAATTCGGGACATGCCGTCCCGCACTTTCAACATCGTTTTGGGGCGGGCAGGCATGGGACATTTGAGCAGGGTCGGGCGTAAGGCAACGCCGGGGCGGCCAGGTCGTCGACCCTGAACTTCCTCTCGAGAGTCACTGCGCCCGGGGCCTCAGAGCTTGAATCATAAGGCATTGATTTGACCTTGTTATTTAAATTCATGGCGTTGACCCCCGTGCCACCCGGCGCATCAGGAACCGGCAGGCCGCGAGCTGCGCCCACGCCAGGGAGCTCGCCAGTGTCCGCTCGATGTCCTTCGCCAGGCGTCGGCATCGCGACATGCACGCGAATGTCCTCTCCACTACACAGCGACGGTAAAGGACCGTGAAGCCCCGGCTTGAACGCGGCATCGGCCATCAAGTTTTCAGGGATCAACCCTTCTGGCAAGACGTGGTAAGCTGAGGTAACGAGAAGCGAATTTCGGCCAAAAGAAGGCCGTCGCAGGGCGCACATTTTGGACGGAACCGCACCAAAGGCCCTGTCGATCTCGACCATGCGACGAGGTGAACTTCGCAGGATGCAAAGGACAAGGAACATTGACTGAGAACAACTCGATTCGCACTTGCCTTTGGTTTGACGGCAAGGGACTGGAAGCAGCGAAGTTCTACGTGAGCCTGATTCCAGGCAGCGAACTCCATACGCCCGACACCGGCGGTGGCGAGCCGCTGCTGGTCTCGTTCACTCTTGGAGGCGTTCCCTACGAAATCCTAAATGGCGGCCCGCATTATCAATTGAATCCGGCTTGCTCGATTGCGGTCACCACGCCGGGTCAAGACGAAACCGATCGGATTTGGGATGCACTTGTGGCCAAGGGCGGTTCGGCAGGGCAGTGTGGCTGGCTGGTCGATCGCTGGGGCGTGTCATGGCAAGTCTATCCTCGGGACTTGCCGGAAATGCTGGGTGCGGACGACCGCGAAGCCGCGGCGCGCGCGCAGAAGGCAATGCTGGGCATGAGCAAGATTGACGTCGCCGCAATGAGGTCCGCCTTCGAAGGAAACTCGAGCCAGGACACGGGCATTCGCTGAGCGCGTGTCTCCGGTTCCGTGATGCGCTCGGCGCTTCGGAAGGCCGCGACAAGAAGCGCCGCGAAAGCAGGCGTGGTCCGGGTGAACCAGCGAGGGCCCGCCGATCATGAGCGTGCCAATGGGCCGAACAAGACACCTCGGGACTGCGTCATCGGGAACAAGCCAGGTGTTGTCGTCAATTTGATCAGCGAAACCGGAATCGGCTGCTTTGTTGCGGCGGCCACCACGGCATGGTCGAACGGCAAGCGCTCGCGACCTCTGGCGGACTGATCGCCGGAAACGATCGCGGTGTTGATCATGAAACCCATAGAGGAATCCAGCGCCGGGATCGCCCGGAGCGAATGTGGCCGACCGGTGCCTGGAGTGAACGCTGCGGCCCGATCAGGATCATGGGCGTGGCCAGAAGGATAGACGCGAGGCGAAGGATGAAGTCGCATTGGAATGTTGGCGCCGCGGTCACGTCGATCAATGCGTAAGGCAAGCCAGCCGCCAGGTAGACATTTGCTTGAGCCGCATCGCCGCCGATCTCGACGCCGAACGTCGTGCCAAGATCAAGCTCGTCTGTCGCAGGCATGCGGGGAGGTCCGGTCTCTCATGCCGTTTCTCTTCAGCGGAAGCATCCGCCAACGCTTGGCATCGGCCTGGCCGAAAGCCGCAAGGGATGACGAATCTCCGCGTTGGCCGCAGGGACCTCGACGCAGCTTTGCCGTGTCGCGCGATCTGGCATGCCCAATGGACCGAAATGCGAGATCAGGCGGCAAACGCCATTCGAACATCGGGCCCATTTTTGGGGGCGTGCCGATATTTCAGCTTTACTTGGCCCACCCAAAATGTTCTAATACTAGGGATGATTAGCATTTTGCAGACCAGCAGGAGGAGAAGATGAAAGATTTCGCGAAAGTGGCTTCGGGGGCAGGCGTTGTTGCATTGGCGGCGGGCCTGGCTCACGCAGAAGTGGTTTCCCCGTCGGGAGGACATTCCATTGACGTCGGGCTGGACGCACCAATCGTGGTCCCAGGCGATACACCGCTGAAAGTTGCATTCTTTATCGCAACGAAGGCAAACAACTACGTGGTCGCCATGGTCGATGAGGCAGAGAGAATCGCCGAAGACCTGGGCTTCGAGCTTGAGGTCTTTGACGCGCAGTTCAACGCGCAGATCCAGATGGACCAACTTGAGAACGTGCTCGAAAACGGCGATTTCAACGCCTGGTACGTGACGCCGGTCGACAGCAACCTGATGTGTGACGTTGTGACCAAGGACGCCGCCGCCAAGAACATTGTCGTTGCCACATCCAACATCTCGATCTGCGGTCGAGACATGAACCACTTCGCAGATCAGTGGGAACCCGGCATCATCACCTATGTCGGGGCAGCTGAAACCGTCGACTATATTGGCCGATGGATGGACACCGTCGTCGCCGACCGAGAAGGCGTCGAATCGAACGCGCTGCTGATGAAGGGCTTCGCCGGACTGACCATCACCAATGCGTTGGAGGCCGGTGCCGAGCGCCTGTCGGCGGCAGACAACAATTTCAACTTTGTCGGCCAGGCCTATGGCGACTTCACCGCAGCTGATGCGCAGGCGAAAATCGAGACGCTGTTGGTTGCGCATCCAGAGGCCAATGTAATCCTGTCGTCCTATTCGGACATGACGGTCGGCGCCATCAACGCGCTGGAGGACGCCGGGCGGCTCGACGACGTGGCGGTGTACGACATCGGTGCCGGCATAGACTCCGTGCCTCTCATTCAGGAAGGCGCGATCACTGCTTCCGCAACCTTTGCACCTCGGACGCACGTTCGCCAGTCCCTTGGTGCAATTGTCGGAGTTTGGCAGTTCGGCGTCATGCCACCGCCGGTACAGGACGGCCTGATGTTGGGAGACATCAACAATCCCGTTCTGATCAAGACGGAGGATCTCGGCGGCTACACGCCACAGTACTGAAGGAGGCCCTTGGGCGGGAGGGCTTGCAATGCAAGGCGGCACGCCAGCGTTGAGCTTTGTCGATGTGTCCAAGCGATACGGGCCCATACTTGCCCTGGAGGACATAGACTTCGAAGTGGCAAGCGGTTCCGTCCATGCGCTCATTGGCGAAAACGGCGCAGGCAAGTCGACCTGCCTGGGCGTCGCCAGCGGTCGTACCGTTCCAACCGCCGGGCATGTTCTGGTCGCGGGCGCTCGGGCGCCCGCCGGCCGGCCGCGCGAAATGCGGGAAGCGGGGGTCGCGACGATCTACCAGGAACTGACGATCGCACCCAACCTGACCCCTTCACAAAACGTCTTCCTGGGGAGCTTTCTCTCGAACTGGGGGGTTCTCGACACCGCCAGGATGCGGCAGCGCTACGAAGAACTGTGTGACGAGATTGGTGTCGCCAAGCAGCCGGAAACACCCTCCGGTCAGCTGTCCGTTGCCGAGCAGCAGATTCTCGAAATCATGCGGGGCCTGGCTTCCGGAGCCCGAACGATTCTCTTCGACGAGCCTACGGCCTCCTTGGCAAGTCCTGAGCGCAAGGCCTTGCTGGAGCTGATCAAGCGCCTTCGTCGAGACGGGTACACGATCGTGTTCGTGAGCCACAACCTGGACGAGGTCCTGGAAATCTCGGATCGCATCACGGTCTTTCGGGAAGGCAAGCTTGTGGCCAACCTGGATCGTGCAGATGTCGAGAAACACGACCTCGTGCTGCACATGCTTGGCGAGAGCAAGACTGCGGCGCTGATCGAGGATGCGATTGAAGGCGGCGGCCACAAGGTTGCCAAGCGGTCCCGGCCTGAAATCCTGAGAGTCGAAGACGTGACCTTGCCGGGCGTTTTGGCGCCAATCTCCCTTTCGATGAGGGCCAGAGAGATTCTTGGCATCGGCGGGCTGGTTGGATCAGGGCGGACGGAGTTCTTGCGTTGCATCTCGGGGCTCGAGCCAACGTCCGCAGGGCGGATGCGCGTGGACGAAGAACTGGTCAAGTGGCCTCAATCAGTCAGGCAGGCGCGCGAGCACGGCATCATCCTGATTCCGGAAGATCGCAAGCGTCAAGGCGTGATCCCGGCATTGTCTGCTGCAGAGAACATCGGTGTTGCCAGGCTGCGTGATCTTTGCGGCTCCTGGATCGTGTCACTCGGACAAATGCAGCGTGGCGCGAAAGCCCCCGCCGCGGGCTATGGATTCGATCCCCGTCGGCTTGGATCGCCCGCAGGGACCTTGTCAGGTGGCAATCAGCAAAAGCTCTTGCTTGCGCGCGCTGGAACGAACAATCCAAGAATTCTCCTGGCTGATGAGCCGACTCGCGGAATCGACATCGGCGCCAAGGCCGAAATCATGGAGAGCCTGCGCCGCCTGGCCGAACAGGGATGCGCCGTCGTGTTCGTCTCGTCGGAACTGGAAGAAGTCGTGGCGGTCAGCGATCGCGTTGCGGTCCTGCATGAAGGGCACCTGGCCGGCGAGCTCGACGCAGCCGAAAGCGCCATCACCATTTCCGGAATCTTGAACCTGGCCTTTGACGTCGAGGACGGCGGCGCACAACCGGCGGCAATGCAAGCATAGGAGCGTTCCATGGCTGACGAGACTGGCTCGACTGACGATCTGCCAGGCACGAGCATCGAACAGAGGATCTTTGACCTTGTCGCCGCCTACGGCATGGTTGCCGTTCTGGGCATCGTTCTCGTTATCGCCTTTTCCTTGAATTCCGGCTTCTTTGCTTTCGGCAACGTCAGGAACATTTTCGCGCAAAACGCGGCAGTGGGCCTTGTCGCGATTGGAGCGACCTTCGTCATCATTGGCGGCGGGTTCGATCTTTCCGCCGGCGCAATGTACGCGCTTGGCGCCGTCGTCTACGCAAAGCTCGCGACAATTGGAATTCCGGTCGTCCCTTCGATGGCTCTCGCGCTGATGCTGGGGTGCATGCTCGGACTTGCGAACGGACTCCTGATCAACATCCTTAACGTCAACCCGCTGGTGGCCACGCTTGGAAGCGCGTCGATGTTCAGCGGCTTCGCCTTCATCATTTCCGATTCGGCACCGATCATGGCCCGGTCGGTCGAGGGTTTCGACACTCTCGGACGCGATCGCCTGTTTGACATCACCTATTCGGTCTATCTGCTGCTTGCGATGTTCCTGGTCATGTCGTTCGTGCTTCACAAGACGGTTTGGGGAAGATGCGTCTACGCGATCGGGGGCAATCGCGAAGCCGCATACCTGGCCGGAATGCGCACAACCGCGGTCTCGGTGTCCACCTATGCACTTTCAGGGTTCTTTTCGGTCCTGGGCGGAATCGTCATCGCCTCACGGACAAATGTCGGTCAGGCCAACCTCGGCGGCGATGTGGCGCTGAACGCGATCGCGATCGTGATCATCGGCGGAACGACCCTGTTTGGCGGCGAGGGCGCGCTCTGGCGAACCCTGATAGGGCTTCTCATACTTGCGACACTGAGAAACGTCTTCGACACGCTGTCGCTTTCCAACGCTTCACAGTTGTTTGCCCAAGGCGCGATCCTGGTCGCCGCGGTCGCCATGGACGCCTACGTCCGCGGAAAACGCAGCGCAGGATAGGAGCGATCAATCAAATGTGAGGACAGCCTTGACGCACTTCCCGGCCTTGGTGTCTTCAAAGGCCTGGTTGATCTGGTCAAAGGGATACCTGGTGACAAGCTTTTCCAGTGGCAGCTTGCCCGCCATCATGAGTTCCACCATGTTCGGAATGAAGGTCGCCCCGACCGCATCACCCATCTGAATGCCCTGAATCCGGCGACTGCCAAACAGGATGTGGTTCGCGTCAAGCACAAGCTCGGTACCGAGGGGCGACCCTCCGAGGATGCCAAGGAATCCGGCGACGCCAGTGGATTCCAGGGCGTCGCGAATGACGGCGGGGATGCCCGTCGTGTCCAGCGCGTAGCGTGTGCCGCCACCGGTAAGCGCAATGATCCTGGCAGGCAGATCCTCCTCGGCGCTGTCAAATACGTGCGAGGCGCCGATGTCGCGTGCAGCGTTCCTGCGCGCCTCGTTGGGATCAACCGCGATGATCGGGTGACATCCCATGAGGTTTGCCGCGAGCATGGCGCTAAGCCCGACTGACCCTGCACCGTAGACGACAATGCTCTCCCCCGCTTTCGGGTCAAACGTGTTGATCAGCGCGCCCAGGCCTGTCCTGAAGCCGCAACCGAGCGGGCCAAGGATTTCAAGCGGGGCATCCTTGCGGACCTTGATCGTGTTCCTGACGTTGGAAACCGCCACGGTGCTGAATGAGCTCTGCCCGTCAAAGTGGGCATGAATGCACTCGCCGTTGTGCGAAAAGGCATTGGTCCCGTCTCCGCGCCCTCCAAAGTTCGCTTCATAGATGTTCTCGCAGATGTAATGCTGGCCCTCCTGGCAGCGTCGGCAATGTCCGCAGAACATGACGGAGAGTACAACATGGTCACCTGCCTCAAGGCCGCCAACCGCGGACCCGGTCTCGATCACGCGACCGGATCCTTCGTGACCCAGGATGCAGGGCCTGGGAAACGGGTAGACGTCGCTGCGGAACAGCTCGTCTGTATGGCAAATGCCTGCGCCAACCATCTCGACCAGAACTTCGTCATCGTTCAATGGCCCGATTTCCACGTCTTCAATGTGAAATGTCGTGTCGTCCTGGCGAAGGATTGCAGCTCTGGCTTGCATGGGCGTCCTCTCCCTGCGCGATGTTCGCCTTCCCGGCGAATTTCCCTGGCAACGATACCATTTGGTAGATGAATGTTAACATTCATTTCGAATGTCACAACAAGAGGTGCATCGCGGCACGGGTTACGAAACTTCTGCACCTCCCTCGTCGCCGGCAACCTGGAGTCTTTCGGGCCGCGGCAGGAGATGGCCTCGGTTGCCTGGCGCTCACTGGCGTGACCGGCCCGCGGGCGCACCGCGAAGCGAGTGGCATTGGCGGGCGAACAAAGGCCCAGAAAGCCCATCCGTCCATTCCTCTGCCGTGACCATCCGGTCCGGCACGGGAAAGGAGGCATCGCCACATGCTCCTCGCCAGACGACTCTCGGAAGGGCGCAGCTCTCGTCACGAACGCCACTGCGAAATTCACGGAGTGTCCCCGAATTCACATGGTGCAATTCCGATGATCGTTGGGAGGACGCACGGCCCAGGCGAGGCACTCGCCACTCTCATCACCGATGCCAGGACAGACTTGGCGCAACCAGTGCACTGAAGCTCTTGGCGCATGCCATCCGCACCGGTTGCAAGGCAATGCCCCTGCAGCTGTCCCAAAAGGTTGAACATCACGCTCGAAGCGCCAGTTCCCTCAAGGGCCCATGAGGTCTTCCATTCGAACTGGCAGTTCCCGAACCCTACGCCCGCAGGCGTGATAGATCGCATTGGCTATTGCAGGCGAAACGCCAACGTCGCCAAGTTCTCCGATGCCGCGAACGCCAATTGTCGAGCAATGCGGATCAAATTCGTCGATGAAGCAAACGTCGATGTTTCTAGGAATGTCGGCGTTGACAGGCACCAGCACGCCGGACAGGTTCTTTGACAGGTAGCGACCGTACGCGGGATCCATGGCAGAGCTTTCGAGCATTGCCCGGCCGTAACCCCAAATGACCCCCCCGATCATCTGGCTGCGCGCCGTTGCCGGATTCAGGATTCTGCCGGCGGAGTAGCAGCCAACGACCCGGCGCATGCGCGCCGTGCCCAGGTCTTCATCGACTTCGACTTCGACAAACACCGCTCCGTAGGAATGCATCGCGTACTTGCTTAGGGCGCCGTGCGCGTCAAAGGGCCCGCCGCCCTCTGGCCCGTACGTTCCGTCCGCCGAGAGCCGCTCGACGCCACGGCTGCTGAGGAGGTCCGGCCAGTCGGCATAGGCGGGCACGTCGTTTCCGCCCGAGAGACTCCGGATGCGATCAAGCAGGTTCCTGGAGGCAACCGCGATTGCCGAGCCTGTGCCAATGCTTGTTCCTGAACCAAATGTCCCTGCGGTCTCCAGCAGGTTCGTGGAACCCAACTCGATCCGGACGCGGTCAAGTGGGACGCCCAGGGTCTCGGCAGCGATCTGGGGCAATACGGTCCGAACGCCGGTGCCCAGCTCCTGCGTGCCAGCCTCGATGACGATCTCGCCGCCTGCTTCGAGCACCACCCGCGCGGCCGAAAGGTGCCTGAATGTCGCCATCACCGCTGTGGCCACGCCTTGGCCGACCAGCTTGCCGTCTTCGACCTGCGAACGTGGCTCGGCGTCGCGGCTCCACCAGCCAAAGCGTTCCGCGCCTACGCTGTAGGCTTCCCGGAGCCTCTTTGACGAGAACGGCTTGCCAGACAGCACATCGGTCTCGGCGTAGTTCTTGAGCCTGATTTCCAAAGGATCGATGCCGAGCTTGTAGGCGAGTTCGTCGATCGCGCTTTCGGTCGCAAAGCATCCCGGACCTTCGTGGGGCGCTCTCATCGGGGTCGGCGTGCCAACGTTTGCGGTCCGGACCCGGGTTCGAAAGCGATAGTTGGAGACGGCATAGGTCGCCCGTGATGCCGCCGTCGCGAACTCGACGTAGTTGTCCGTGTCTGAAGTCACGTTCTCGCTGGTGTGGTCCAGCGCAACGAGCCGCCCGTCTGAATCCGCCGCCATCCTGACCGACGACAGGATTCGAGGCTGGTAGCCGTTTCCGGTGTAGCATCCCGCGCGACCAAGCGAGAGCTTTACGGGCCGGCCGGCAGTCCTTGCCATGGCGGGGACCAGGACCTGGTGCGGCCAGACATACCCCTTTCCCCCGAACCCGCCGCCCGTAAACGGACAGTTCACCGTGATCCTTTCGATGTCATAGCCGACGATGCCTGCCAGCGCATAACGGATGCCGTAGGTCCACTGCGAGGCGTCCCAAATGTGCAGATGGTCACCGCGCCACTCCGCCAAGGTGGTGTGCGGCTCCATCATGTTGTGATGGCGCGAGGCCGTGCCATAGCTTTCGTCCACGACGGCATGGGCGTCTGCGATCGCTGCGTCCACGTCGCCTGATTCCAGATCCAGCGGCTGAAACGCGAATCCGGTGCCCTCCGGATTGTGAACGTCCGATGCCTCGAACGTGGCGAATTCCTCCGCCACGCACTCCACGGCCACGAGCGCGGCTCCTTCTTCGGCCGCCTCGATGGATTCCGCCAGGACTGCGGCGATTGGCTGCCCTTCGTAGTGGATCTTGTCGGTGCCAAGCGGCACCAGGCTTTGGGCAAACGGAGGCACGGCCGGCTCGGCAAATTCCGGCATGTCCTCGTGCGTCAGCACCCTGACAACGCCCGGATGTTCCAGTGCCGCTGCCGCATTCACCGAGGCCAGCCGGCCCTTCGGGATCGGAGCACCCACGAACACGGCATGAAGTGTCCCGCGCGGCATGACTTCACCTGCATAGCGTGCCGCGCCAGTCACCTTTTCGACGCCGTCCAGCCGCCGACAGGGATGGCCCATGCCCGCGTCCGGCAAGCTCGTCGCCGCACCGTCATCAGTGACGATCACGCCCTTGGCCAGGGCCGCCTTCAGATCGTGGATTTCACGCATGGCTCTTGCCCCCGGCCAGGAGGATCGCGCGCCGCGCCGCGTTCCGCGCCAGCCTGACCTTGTACTCCTGTGAACTCGCTGGCCTTGCCGACGCGAACTCTTCATCGAGCACCGGAGTGAGCGCGTCCGAGGTCAGCACGGCGCCGGCCAGCTTCGCTTCCGCCGCCCGAAGGCGCCACGGCCTTTGCGCGATCGAGCCCATGGCAACCCGGAGGGCTTGAATGCGGCCATCTCTCGCTTCAAGGCAAACAGCCGCCGAAACCTTCGCGTACTCAAAGCTCTTTCGCTCGCGCACCTTCAAGTAGACCGAGTTGGCCGACGCCGCGTCTACGGAGAAGGAGTAACCGGTGATGATTTCATCGCCGCGCATTCGGTTCAGGAGCACCGCCTCCGCGCCCGCTTTCCCGATTGCCCATGCACCTTTCAGCCCGTCCGCCTGCCCGCTGGAAAGCAGGTCGCGTGCCTCCGCTTGCGAAAGGTGAAACTCGCTTGCCGGAATGTCCCGTTCGCCATCAGGGCCGGTGACGTGTACCGTCGCGTCGAGTGTTGCCAGCGCAGCAGCCGGATCCGACGGATGATTGCAGCGACAGGCGTCAGTCGTTCCGAAAATCGAGGCGTGATCATTGAGGCCGGTTGCTGCCGAGCAGCCGCTGCCCACCTGCCGCTTGTTGCAAGCCCACGGCAATCGCGTCTCGTTGCCCGCTTCCACCCGGAAATAGGGGCATCGCGTCTTCTGGAGCAGGTTGCCGCCCAGAGTCGCGCTGTTGCGGATCTGTGCGGACGCCGATTCCAGGCAGGCCTTGGCAAGAACCGGCGCGTGTTCGCGAACGGTCGCGTCGCCTTCAATTTCATTGAGCGTCGCCAGCGAACCGATCCGGACAACGCCTCCGCGAAGAGAGATGCCGCGAAGCGCATCGACGTCGCCAATGTCGATCACTGCACCGGACTGGTCTGCCCCCAGACGCATCCAGTTCAAGAGTTCCGTGCCGCCCGCGATTGGAGTGGCCCCGGCTGCCACGCCAGCAATCGCTTCATCAATTGAATCCGCTCTCCTGTAGGTAAAGTCTCGCACCGTTCAGTCCTCCAGCTGAGCTGCAGCCTGTTGAACGGCGGCAACGATTTGAGGGTACGCTGCGCAGCGGCAGATGTTCCCGCTCATCCACTCGGAGATTTCCTCTTCGGAACTCGCATGGCCTTCGCGAATGCATGCCACGGCCGAAACGATCTGGCCGGGCGTGCAATAGCCGCACTGCAATGCATCCTGGTCGATGAAGGCGGTCTGGACAGCGTGCAGCGCGCCATCGGCGCCAGCCAAACCCTCGACGGTGGTAACGTCCTTTCCGGAACAGGATGCTGCCAGCGTCATGCACGCGTTCACGCGCTGACCGTCCAGCAGGACGGTGCACGCCCCGCAGGCACCCTCGTTGCAGCCCTTCTTCGTGCCGGGCAGGCCCAGGCGCTCTCTCAGCAGGTCCAAAAGCGAAACTCGCGCTTCGTGGGCCACGCTGTAGGCCCGCCCGTTGATGATCAGCCTGGTGTTCACGATGCTTGAGAATTCATGGCCATGTTCAGTGGTCCGGCTTGCATTCATCAAACTCATCACCCCCCTCGGTTCATGTCACCGTCGGTCAGACCAGCTGGCGCAAGCGTCAATGCCAATTTGGTCGTATTTCGGAACGTCGTTTGACATTTAGCACAACTTCAGCACGTCACAAGGCGTTTGTTCAGGGTGCGGATCGGTCTCGAGTGCCGAGGCAGATCAACGTTCAAGTCATCGCCGGATCCCGGTGACACCCTGCGCAGGCGACGGCTTTCCTGAGGCTTGTCAGGCCAAGCGCGTCAGTCCGGCGAGATTGATCCACGCGATGCAGAATGCGGTTACGAATCTTTCGTTGGCCGCCGCTCCTTGAACCGCCATGATCCGCTCTCCTTGGTGAGGAGGTCGCGGTAGGTGACGCTCCCGAGGATCTGGGGCGTTTCCACCCCGGCAACGCGCAGAAGGAACGCGTAGCAGACTGCACTTACGTCCGCGCCGACCCTTTCAAGCGTGAGGGCCGTGTTCCAGTGCCGGTTCTCCAAGGGAACGCGTTCGGGCGCAGCAATGAAACCTGCGAGCGCTTCCCGCCCGCGATAGGTGTTGCCGGCGCCAGGCCCCAGGCTGGGCGAGAACACTCCATCCTCCGCAAAGCAGCCTGCCCATTTCTCGCCGTCGCAAAGATCGGCATATTGACAGTAACGCGCGTAGAGTTCGGTGATTTCAGCGCGGTCTTCCACCGAAATCGAATGGTCGTACATCCTTTCAGCTGCCTTTCCTATCGCAAGAAGTCTTCGAGGTGTCGCTTCGCAAAGTCACGCCAGCGGGCGGGCGGGGCGCCCAAGAGACTCTGCAGCGTGTCGTGCGTCTTGCCCACGTCCCTTGCCTGTCCGGACGCGACAGCCCGAAAGAACGCGACGCCCGACTGCGCGTACGTCATTTCCCGACCGGCGGCCTGCAGCCGCGGCAGCAAGGCCGCCGCATCGCGGTGCTCAAAGATCCACTCCTGCCCTGTCACCTCTTGAAGCACGGCAGCGACTTCCGCCATCGAGAGGGCCTCGCTGTCGAGGAAGCAGGTCGCGCCATCGTGCTTGCGGGGATTTGCGAGAATCCTGGCCGCCGCTCTTCCGATGTCTTCGACATCGACCCAAGCGACCCGCGTGTCGCCCGTGTAGTGAATCAAGACGCCGGGCCGATCCCTGTTCGCCTTGGCATAGTCGAGGATGTTGACCATGAACATGGCCGGCCGCAAGTGGACGAAGCCGAGCCCGCGCCATTCTATGTATCGCTCGATCAATTGGTGCCATGCGTGGTGCTTGAAGGCAGTGTCGTCGGGCGCATGCGTGCCCAGGTGCACGACCCACCGGACGCCGGCTTCCGCAGCCCTGTCGATCAAGGCCTTGGACTGGTGCAGCATGTCGACGCTGTAGCCGGTCAGCAGGAACAGCCTGTCAGCTCCCTTCAGTGCCGCTCCGTAGGAGTCGGGGTCTTCGAAATCGAAATTCACCACTTCGTGGGCATGCGGCGACACCTTGGTCCGCCCTTCGGGAGTGCGGGCAGCTGCACGAAGGCTCAGGTTCGGCGCGCCTGCCATGTTGCGCAGGATCGCGCTGCCGACCTTTCCGGTCGCGCCGAGTATCAGGCAAACAGCGCCGTGCTGGCCATTCATTTGGCACCTCCAGGCTTGATGCGCACGAAATCGGCCGCCTTCTCGCCGATCATGATGGCCGCGGCATTCGTGTTTCCGCCGATCAGCGTCGGCATGATTGACGCGTCGGCCACACGCAAGTTCTCGACCCCGCGCACCTGCAGCCGATCGTCGACGACCGCAAGCGGGTCGTTGCCCATCTTGCAGGTTCCAACCTGATGATGGCAGGTCGCCAGGGATTGGCGTGTATAGTCATCAATCTCGTCGTCAGAATTGACCGCCGGCCCGGGCAGCAGTTCGCCGTCGTTGTAGGGTTCGAACGCCGGCTGGCCCGCGATCGATCGGGCCTGGTGAAACGCTTTCCGAAAGAACCGCCTGTCGGCTTCGTCGCCAAGGTAGCCCGCGTCGATTCGCGGCGCCTCGAACGGATCTGCGGATTTCAGTTCAACCCGGCCACGACTCCTTGGACGCAGGTTGCAGGGGGCGAGCATGTATCCGTCCCGATCCAGCGCATCCTTGGGCCCTGCAAGTCTGGGAAACCTCAACCGCCTGACACCCAGGGCGATTCCGAAGTGATACTGGGTGTCCGGGACGTCCAAGGACGGATCCGACTTCAGGAACGCGCCGCCCTGGACCGGAAAGTGGGCGAACGGGCCAGACTTCAGGAGAATCGCCTGGGCCATTCTCAAGGCGGCGCGATCCATGCGGATCAGCTGGTAGAAAGAAATCGGCTGCTTGCAGCCGTACATGAAGGGGACCTGGACGTGGTCCTGAAGGTTCTGGCCAACGCCCGGAAGGTCATGCAGCACGTCAACGTCGGCGGACGCCAACGCATCGGGTCGCCCGATGCCGGACAGCTGGAGGATGTGCGGGGACCCGACCACGCCCGCACACAGGATTACCTCGTGGCGCGCGGTCAGGACGTCGGCTTGCCTGCCGCGGAAGACCTCGACCCCCACGGCCCTCTTTCCTTCGAACAGAACGCGGGACACATGCGTGCGAGGAATGATTTCGAGGTTCTTTCTGTGGCGCGCACCGTTCAGGAATGCCACGGCGGCGCTTTGGCGCCGCGCCCGATGAACGGTGAAGTCGAACCTTCCGAACCCATGCTGTTCCGACCCGTTGAAATCGTCGGTGAACGGGTGCCCGGCTTGCCGACACGCATCGAGGAACGCGTCAAAGAGCGGACTTGCAAGCGCTCCACGCGTTATCTTCAGTTCGCCCCGACTGCCGTGAAACGCGTCATCCCGGTCCACGTGGCTCTCGGACTTCTTGAAATATGGAAGGACTTCGTCATAGGACCAGCCCTTGTTGCCCATTTGCGCCCATTGGTCGAAGTCGCTCCGGTGCCCGCGAACGTAAACGAGACCGTTGATCGATGACGAACCGCCCAAGACCTTGCCGCGCGGCCACTGGATTGCCCGGTTGTTCGTTCGTGGCGAAGGCTCGGCAAAGAGGCTCCAGCCGAACGCGCCCTTGCGGATCAACTCTCCGCTGCCAACGGGAACGTGAATCATGGGTGACCAGTCTCGGCCGCCCGCCTCGACGACAGCTACCGAGTTTCCGGACGACTCGGAGAGTCGGTTCGCGAGCACGCACCCTGCGGAACCGGCACCGACCACGATATAGTCGTAGGCGCTCATCGACGACCGTTCTCCCGGTTTCGATGGCCGACGCGACTGAGTTGCCCATCGCCGGACCCAGCAGGGCACGGGCAGAACAGGACGGCCAGGGTCGTCCTGGCTTGCGAACTGCCGGCAAGCCGCTTCAGGATGGCGCAGTTGGAACGACCGCAGACGGACAATTCATCACCTGTCATTTCTTGGCTTGACTTCAGGCTGGTAAGGACGGTTTCGGTCAAGCACATAGCCATAGGGAGCAGGCATCGGGACTCCCCGTCTTGCCGGCGTGCCAAGTGCGCGTGCCGCGTGATAGGGCCAGTAGGGATCGTTCAGCATCGCTGACGCCAGCAACACCAGGTCCGCCTGCCCGTTGCGAATGATCATGTCCGCCTGCATCGGATCCGAGATCATGCCGACAGCCGCCGTCGGGATCTTCGCCCTGTTGCGAACGGCGTCGGAAAAGGGAACCTGCCATCCAGCCGCGGCAGGATAGGCAGGAAACTCGCCGCCTGCCGCGCCAAGGCCAGAACTGCAGTCGATCAGGTCAACGCCCTCCGACTTGAGCATGCGCGCGAGCGCGATCGTGTCCTCAAGCTGCCAGCCGTCGTCGATCCACTCCGTGCACGACAATCGCACAGCGAGTGGCAGACGGTCGGGCCAGGAACCGCGGATGGCACGAATGCACTCGATCGTGAACTTGCAGCGAGATTCGAAGTCCCTCCCCCATTGGTCCGATCGCTTGTTCGAGAAGGGGGACAGAAACGTCGCATGAAGATACCCGTGGGCCGCGTGCAACTCGAGCCATTCGAATCCGGCCTCCTTCGCCCGCCAGGCGGCATGCGCATGCATCCGGACGAGATCCTGGATCTGCTCCTCGTTCAAGGATCGAGGCACTTGGTCGAACTCCCTGAGCGCGATTGCGCTCGGAGCAAAGATCGGCTCCCACCCGCCCTCCTCGACCGGCAAGGGCCGCTTTGCGAGCTCGGGATGCCAATCCCAATAGGTTGACGCCTTTCGGCCCGCATGGCCAAGCTGCATGCCCGGAACGGCACCCTGGGAGCGCAGGAAGTCCGTGATCTTGCGCCACGGCTCAATGTGGCCGTCTGACCAGATGCCTGTGTCCTTGGGTCCGATCCGGCCGGCAGGGTGGATCGCGGTCATCTCCGACATGACCAGTCCGGCACCGCCCACGGCCCGGGATCCCAGGTGTACGAGGTGCCAATCGTGGGGACGCCCGTCGTCCTCGGCAAAATACTGGCACATCGGCGATACGCCTATCCGGTTGCGCAGCTTCACCGACCTCAGTTCAAGGGGATCCAGCAATGACGGCATTGGCATCTGATTCCTGAATTCGCATGGCACTTCGCTAGCAAATTTTCTGCCTTGATTAAACTGCAAAATGGATTTAGTCTCATTTTTTAGAACATGCGAGGTTGCTGTGCTAACAAGCGTTGCACGCGAGAGAGACCGTCTCAAGGTCGGGAATGGCCGCAATTTTGTTGACGGCAGTTGGCTGTCCGACGCCGGCGACGAATTTGACCAGGTCCACCCTTCCACCAACGAGGTCGTCGCAAGCATGCCCGAGGCCGGTGTCGAAGGGGTCGACCGCGCAGTCGCTGCTGCACGGCGTGCGTTTGACACGGGTCCCTGGCCTCGGATGGGCGCGCGAGAGCGCAAGAAACTGCTTCAGTCGATCGTCGACCGGATTTCCGATGACGCCGAGGATCTGGGCCATCTTCAAACGCTTGACAACGGCATTCCAATCAACTTCAGCCTGAACACGCGAGTGTCGGCGGTTACTGCGGCGGACATCTTCGATCACTACGCGGGCTGGATCGACAAGATCACCGGCGAGACCTATCCGCAGTACACCGACGGCCAGAACCTGCACTTCATGAGCTTTCGCGAGCCGGTCGGCGTGGTCGGCGCGATCATCCCGTGGAACGCGCCCCTGATGATGTTCGCGCTGAAAGTGGCTCCTGCTCTTGCGACCGGGTGCACCATTGTCCTGAAGCCTTCGGAACTTGCCAGTCTTGCAGCACTTCGCCTCGCCGAAATCGTTGCGGAATGCGACCTTCCGCCGGGCGTCTTCAACGTTGTCACCGGCGGGCCGCGAACCGGCGCGGCGATTTCGGAACATCCCTGCATCGACAAGATCACCTTCACGGGCAGCGCGGTCGTGGGCGAGAAGATCATGAGCGTGGCTGGACGCAACATGAAACGCGTCACCCTGGAGCTCGGCGGCAAGTCGGCGGGGCTCGTGTTCCCGGACACGCGTTCGATCGAGGTTGCCGCAAAGACAGTCATGGCACTGTCGTCGACCTTCCTGTCCGGGCAGGTCTGCTCGACCCCGACCCGGGCCGTGGTGCATCGTTCGATCCTGGAGGAATTCATCGAGCATGCGCATGCCCAGATTGCGAGCGTAAGGTTCGGCGATCCCTTCGATCCTGCAACCACGTCGGCCCCCATCATCTCGAAGCGCCAGACGGAGAGGATCATGGGCTTCATCGCCAAGGGTCGAGAAGAGGGTGCGCAGCTCGTCTTCGGTGGCGACCGGCCGAAAGGCGACCTGGCGCAGGGCAACTGGATCAACCCGACGCTCTTTTCCGATGTCACCAACGGCATGACCATTGCGCGCGAAGAGATCTTTGGTCCGGTCCTGTCAGTGATCCCGTTCGACACCGAGGAAGAGGCGGTCGCCATCGCCAACGACAGCCAATACGGGCTTTCGGGCGGCATCTGGTCCTCTGACCTCAGCCGCGCCTTCCGCGTCGGGCGTGCCATGCGCACGGGCACGATCGGGGTGAACGGCTATTCCGTCATGCCCAACTCGCCCGCCGGCGGCATCAAGCGGTCCGGCATCGGGCGCGAGGGAGGTCGCGCCACAATCGAGGCCTTTACCGAACTCAAGACCATGATCCTGAACCTGGACGCCTGAAGGCTCCTGTTCGAGACGAAGCCAAGCAAAGGGAGGACACCATGAAAGCACTGGCATTCGGAACCGCAATCCTGGCAAGCATGGCACTGGCAAGCAGTGCAACTGCCGAAACGAGCATTGTCTATGGCTCGTGGGCACCGTCGACTGATCCCGCGTCACTCGCGATGGACACCTTCGCGGCCGAAGTTGGCGAACGTTCAGACGGCAGGATTTCCTTCGAGACGCACTATGACAGTTCGGTGGTGCAGATGCGGACGGTGCTGGGCGGCATCGGTGACGGCCTTGTGGACGCCGGCTATGTCGCCGGCGCGATCTACCAGGCCGAAATGCCGATCGATTCGATGATCACCCAGTACGCGTCGCTGAAGGCCAATCCCTATTCGATCTCGGCGGCGGTTACGGACGTCGTGCTGAACGATTGCCCGGAGTGCGTGGCCGAGGCCGAGGCGCATGGCGTCAAGCCGTTGGCCTATGCCGGCACGCCGCATTTCTACCTGATGTGCAAGAACCCGATTTCGAGCTTCGACGAACTGCGGGGCAAGTCGATTCGCGCCGCCTCGGCGAACCTTCGCCTGGTGGAACGGATGGGCGGCACGCCGGTCAACACGCCCACGGTCGAGGTTCTGGAGGCAATCAGTCGCGGCCAGGTCGAGTGCGTGATCGGCTCGGTCTTCTGGCTGCAGGCATATTCGCTGTGGGATGTCGTCGGCCATGTCGTCGACCTGCCCGTAGGCCAGTACAACAACGGTCTGGTCTTTGGAGTGAATGCCGGGTTCTGGGGCGATCTCAGCGACGAAGACCGCGCGACGATTTCCGGGAGCCTGCCGACGCTGATCGCGAACGCGGCAGCCAATGGCGTGGCGAAGGCTCATGACGTGCGCCGCATGTCCGAGGAAAAGGGCGTTGTCTGGGGAGAGCCCACCGACGAGATGCGCCAGTTCATGGAAGACTGGTTCGCCTCCGAGCGCGCCGTCGTTCAGGCCTGGGGCGAAGGCAAGGGCATCGACAGCTCTGGCGCGATCCTCGACAAGATCGAGGCCGCGCTCGAGAAGTGGAACGGCATCGTCGACGCTGCTGGCGGGGACGAAGCCGAAGTGCGCGAGGCCATCGCGGCAGAGATCTACTCCAGGCTCTGATGCAGTCCAAGGCCCCGCCGGACAATCGGCGGGGCCGCCTGATACGATGCAACGCGCCGAACGCCTGCTTGGTGGACTCACCACCCTCTTTCTCTGGCTCGCCGCTGCGATCACTGGGGCGATGATGCTGCATGTGGCAGCGGATGTCGCCGCCAAGCTGGTCTTTCGCCACCCGATCCTCGGCACCCTGGAGACCGTCAGTCTCTACTACATGGTTGCCGTCGTCTTCCTGCCGCTTGCGGCGGTTCAGCGCGAGCGCGGGCACATCTTCATCGAACTCTTCACCCAGCGGCTCGGCGCCCGTACGCAGCGCTCGCTGGACATGATTGCGCTCTTCCTGACGTTCCTGCTGGCTGCAACGCTCTTCTGGCGCAGCTTCGACGTGGCGGTCGAGAAGACGCTCGTGCGCGAACTGTCGACCAACATCGAGTTCCAGGTCGAGGTCTGGCCCGGGCGCTGGTTTCCGGTCATCGGCTTCGGCCTCACCTCTGCGTGGTGCTTGCTGCAGCTCATTCAGGACGTTGTCGCGATCCATGCCGGAGAGGCCCCGGACGTGCGCGATCCCGGAGACTCCCTTTGACCAATCTCGAGATCGGATTCTACGGCATCGGCCTGATGATCGCCCTGTTGGCGATCCGGGTGCCGATCGCGGTTTCGCTGGCCGCGGTCTCGATTGGAGGCATCTGGCTCATGCGGGGAGAGCGGGCGGCGTTCGGAGCGCTCGGAGAGGTTCCGTATGACTTCTCGGCGTCATGGACGCTGAGCGCAGTGCCGATGTTCCTGCTGATGGGAACGTTTGCGCAGAATTCCGGGATGGCCGCCTCGATCTTTCGTGCGGCGCGGGTGCTGATCGGCTTCATTCCTGGCGGGCTCGCCATCGCCACGAACCTTGCCGCGGCAGGATTTGCGGCGGTCTCGGGATCGACGTTGGCCACGACGGCGGCAATCGGTCGGCTGGCGCTGCCAGAGATGCTCAAGTACAACTACGACAAGGCGCTTGCGACATCGACCGTGGCGGCGGCGGGCACGCTGGGCGCGCTGATCCCGCCGTCGGTCGCTTTCGTTCTCTATGGCTGGTACGCCGAGCAATCGGTCGCGAAGCTCCTGATGGCAGGAATCGTGCCCGGCGTGATAACGGCGGTCATATACTGCTCGATGATCTACATGCGGGTCCGCCGCAACCCGATGCTGGCGCCAGTGCCGGGCGAGCCGTTCTCCGGCGGCGAGAAATTGCGCGCCATCGTCGAGATCTGGCCCTTCCCGGTGATCGTCCTGTTCGTGGTTGCCGGCATTTATACCGGAACGACGACGCCGACCGAGGCAGGGGCGGCAGCGGCTGTCGTGACCGTGATCGTCGCAATCACGCGCCGCCAGATGTCGTGGGAGATCTTCGTTCAAAGTCTCGTCGATGCGGCCAAGACGACGTCGATGCTGTTCTTCATCGTCATCGGGACGGTCCTGTTCACCAAGTTCCTGGCGCTCTCGGGCGTGCCTCGCTTTGCTGCGGGCTTCATCAAGGACGCCTCCTACGACCCGCTCCTGGTGATCCTGGCGATCTGCCTGCTTTACATCGTCCTCGGGATGTTTCTCGAAGGCATCGGCGTGATGCTTGTGTCCCTGCCGATCCTGCTCCCGATCGCCACCGCGCTGGGCTACGACCTGATCTGGTTTGGCGTCCTGGTGGTGAAGTTCATCGAAATCGGCCTGCTGACTCCACCTGTGGGGCTTAATGCCTTCGTGGTGAAGTCGGTGGTGGGCGACCAAGTTCCGCTTGGAACGATATTCCGCGGGCTTGTCTGGTTCCTCGGCGCCGAGGTCCTGATCATGGCGCTGATCATCGGATTCCCCGAGCTGACCCTCTTCTTGCCCAACCTGCTGGACTAACGAGTTCCCGCGAGAAGCCGTTTGAATGACAGGGATGCAAACCGAATGACGAAACACAATGAGGTGCCGAAAGTGAACAGAATCGGTGACATCGGATGCAGGCCCTTTGTAGTCGGCATCGGGGGTACGACGAGGCACAATTCCGGTTCGGAAATGGCGGTGAGGTGCGCCTTGAAGCACGCGGAAGAGGCTGGCGCCGAAGCTCGAATGTTCGCTGGCCCCGACATCATGTTCCCCATCTACGATCCCGCGCGAAGCGACCGGACCCAGGAGGAGACCGAGTTTGTCGAGGCGCTGCGGAACTCCGACGGAATCATTTTGGCCAGCCCAGGCTACCACGGCTCGATCTCGGGGCACCTGAAGAACGCGCTCGACTACACGCAGGACATGTATGCCGACAGAAAGGCGTATTTCAGCGCCCGCGCCGTGGGCTGCATCGGTGTCGCCGGCGGCTGGCAAGCCGCGCAAGCGACGCTGGCGACCTTGCGAGACATCGTGCACGCCCTCCGAGGATGGCCGACGCCCTTGGGGATCACGATCAATTCCGCTGGTCCGCCACTATTCGACGATGACGCCAACTGTGTTGACGAAGAGCTGAACTCGCGGCTGCGTTTCATGGCCCGACAGGTCGTCGTTTTCGGCGTCATGCGTTTCACGGCCCGGGCAGCCTACCCGGACTGGGAGCTTTGGCCCGAGACAGGGGAATGGTTCCCGACGGTCAGGATCGAGCGCGAAGGGACATGATCAACCTGCAGTGCCGCGGGAGCCCATGATGGGCTGCCGCGGCAGGATCACCGCCGAGACGGCAGGTGCCGGACAGGCGGAACGGCAGGATTGGCCACCCAATCATCCGGCGAAAGGCAACACTGACAAAGGCGCGATGGGGTCCCGTTGCGACCACGGGCCCGGGCATGGAGAAGGCTGCCACGACCTGGACGTGACCGTCGCTGCGGAACAGCACAGCATTCTGCCTTGGAACCTGGGGCGCACGCCGTTCTGCAATGCCGATGTCGGCACTTCAAGGTGCAACGGCGGCGATCGACCGTGACGTTTGCCGCGGCACGCCATTCGATACGAGTCTTCGAAAGGCAGACGATTGAATCCACGCCCAAGCTTGACTCCACGCTAGATGGTCTGTAAATTGGGGCAAAGACCAATATATAGAACGAGAAACGGCAACAATGAAATTGGAACTCTACGAACAGCCCGACCCTCAGGTCGAAGTCGACGGCGTCAGCATTGACCTGCGCCGAAAGGGACAGGGACGGCCGCTCCTGTTTCTTCAGGGGATCGAGAGCTGGATCCGCGATGAGGAGTTCTCCGGGCCGCTTGCAACCAATCATGAGGTGATCTTGCCGCAGAACCCGGGGTTCGGTCACTCGGAACTGCCCATCGATTTTCGCGAGATCGGGGACTTCGCCCAGTTCTACCTGCATATGCTGGAGGAGAGCGACCTGAACGATGTCGTCCTGGTCGGCACATCGTTCGGTGGCTGGATTGCCGCCGAAATGGCAAGCCGCAGCTGCGAGAGGGTCGGCGCGCTGGTACTGGCCAATCCATTCGGAATCCGGATAAGCGAGGATCCGACGGTGCGTGACATCCAGGACATATACGCCATGTCGCAGCACGAGGTGGCCGAGGCGTTCTACCACGATCCGGAAGCCAACCGGCGCGACGTCACCCAGCTGCCGGACCATACGCTTGTGGCGATCGCCCGGTCGCGCGAAACGATGGCGCTCTTTGGCTGGAAGCCCTACATGCACAACCCATCGCTCAAGCGCTGGCTGAAGCGGATCTCGGTCCCGACCCTGATGATCTGGGGTGAGAACGATGACGTCATGAGCGTGGAATACGGCCGCACCTACGCCGGCATGATCCCAGGCGCATGTTTCCAGCTCGTTGCAGGCGCGGGTCACTATCCCCATGTCGAGAGGCCAGCGGAGTTCGTTGCAGCGATCCAGGAATTTCTCTCGGGCAATGGCGACCGCAAGATGAGCACCTGATCTCGCAAGGACAAGAACATGGAAATCTTCCACTTTACCGAACAGCCCTATCCGGACGCCTGGGAGCACGGGTTCGATTCGCTCAGAAACACCATTCCGTCCAGCTATTGCGACCCCAAGGTCGCGCGGCGGATATACCATGACGCGCAGGACGAGTGGCTCTTGTGCGACGCTCTCGGCATCAACATCGCATTCAACGAACATCATGCCTCGGCGACCTGCTTAAGCGCATCTCCTGAAGTCACGATGTCGATCCTGGCGCGCATGACCAAGAGCGTGCAGCTGCTGCCGATCGGCTTCCAGGTCGCCAACCGGCCTAACGTGGTGCTCCTGGCCGAACAGATCGCCATGGCCGACGTGATTTCGGGCGGGCGCGTGCAGATGGGTTTCGTGAAGGGCGCGCCTTACGAACTGTCGCCTGCCAACTCGAATCCCGCACGGTACCAGGAGAGGTTCTGGGAAGGGGTCGACTTGATCACCAGGGCGCTTGCCACGCGTGACGGGCCGTTCAACTACGAAGGCCGAAACTACCAATATCGGCAGGTCAACGTCTGGCCGCAGTGCTGGCAGGATCCGCATCCGCCGGTCTGGATTCCCTGCCAGAGCCCAGGCTCGACCATCGAGGTCGCAGAACGCGGCTACAATCTCGCCGCGTTCCTGATCGGGCGCAACATGGCCAAGTTGATGGAAGTCTACCGCGAACACACCGTGGCCGCCGGGTTTCCTGAACCGGGGCCCGAGAAATTTGGCTACCTCTGCCTCTGCGCGGTCGCCGAAACGGAGGAGGAGGCGCATCGCCGGGCCTATGAAATCCACGGATACCTGCGGACCACCGGGATCATATCCGAGGCATTCATCAATCCGCCAGGTTACCAATCGCCGCAAGCCAATGCAAAGTGGCTTCGCAAGGGCATACTGCGCGGTCGCGCCGGAGCGCACTTTTCGGCCCAGAAAAAGGACGGGACGGTGATCAGCCAGGCTACCGCCTCGATCCCCGACCTGGTCGATGCCAACATCTTCTTTGCCGGCACGCCGGATCAGGTCTTTGACCAGATTTGCGAGTTCAATGACCACGTCGGCGGGATCGGAAACTACGTGATGATGTTCCACGGCGGGACGCTCAGCCACGAAGACACCAAGAGCAACCTTCGCCTCTTCGGCGAAAAGGTCCTGCCCAGGCTCAAGGAGCGCTATCCTTCGACCGATGTCAATCGCGCGGCCTGAGGTCCGGGACCAATGGCGTCGCCTGAACTGGCATGGGTCAAGCAGAAAGTCGCGGATGACCGCGGGCGCGCAGGTGTGTCCGGCGACCGCCATGATCCTGTCGCCGCCCGGGCGTCCTTGCCGGAGACGCGGCTTCCACTGCCGGAGGGGCTGGAAATCAGCCAGCTTCAGGCAGGAGACGTGACGGTCTACCGGGTGCAGGCAAGGGAAGCGGGCAGCGACCGTGCAGTCCTTCATCTCCATGGCGGCGGGTTTTCGGCAGGCGGGTTCGGGTCGCATCGCACGTTGGCTGGCTGGTTGTCGGAATTCAGCGGCGCGACCGTCCTGTTTCCGGAATACAGGCTGGCGCCAGAGCACCGGTTTCCGGCCGGCCTTGAAGATTGCTTTGCGGCATATGAATTTGCCCTGTCCGAAGATCCGCGAGAGCTGTTCGTGACCGGTGACAGCGCGGGCGGCGCACTTGGGATCTCGGTCTTTCAAATGGCTCGGGACCGCGGGTTGCGCGTGCCCGACGGACTCGTCGTGATCTGCGGAATGCTCGATCTTGACGAAGAGAGGTCGACATTCCTGCAGATGGCACAACGCACCCGCGACAATGTCCGTCTCTACGTGGAACGATTGAGCGACCTCAAGCATCCGCTCGCCTCGGCGATGGAGGCCGATCTGACCGGATTGCCGCCGTTGCTGATCCAGACTGGTTCCGAGGACTATTGCGCCGACGAATGCGAGCGCTTCGCGGCCAAGGCCAAGGCTGCCGGAGCGGCAGTGGGTTTCGAGAACTGGCCTGAAATGGTGCATGTCTGGCACCGCTTCGCGCCCAAGCTCCCGGAAGCGAACGATGCGCTGAAGCGAATTGCCGCCTGGATGGACGAGGTCGGAGGCCGGGACGCCTGACCGCTTTCCGGACAAGCGTGCGCCACCTTCTTCACTTCTCGATTTGCCCGGCCCAGGCGCCGGACCACCTGGGGCCCGACGTCTGCCCGCGCGGCGCGATGGCATCGAGGCGAAGCATGTCCTCGTCGCCAAGCTCGACATCCGCTGCCGCCGCGTTTTCCCGCGCCCACTCCTCGCGTTCGGCACCTGGGATTGGAACGACCTCCTGATTGACGAGCCAGGCGATCGCAAGCTGTGCCGCGGAAAGGCCCCTTTCCTCCGCCATTTCGCGAACCGCGTTGGCGATGGCCATGTTTTCCTCGTAGTTGCCCTTCTGCAGCCGCGGCTCCAGGCGACGGTAGTCGTCGGGAGGGTAATCCTCGGCCGGCTTTGCGGTGCCGGCAAGGAAGCCGCGGCCAAGAGGCGCGTAGGGCACGAATGCCATGCCGCGCTCACGGCAAAACGCGATTTCACTGACTTCCGGTTCGCGTTCCCAAAGCGAGTATTCGGTCTGCTGGACGGCAATCGGATGAACGGCCCGTGCACGATCGATCTGCTCTCCGCTCGCCTCGGAAAGCCCCAGATGGCCGACCTTTCCCTCGGCGACGAGAGATGCCATGGCGCCAATGCTCTCCTCGATCTCCACCCCTGGGTCGGCGCGGTGCAGATAAAGCAGATCGATCCGGTCCGTGCGCAGCCGTTTCAGGCATGCCTCGACCGCGCGCGGAACGTGCGAGGCGCTGGCGTCCTGGCCCAGCCGACGGCCGTCTTCGTCGTGGGCGAAACCGATCTTCGTGGAGAGCACGACCTCGTCGCGGCATCCTTCCAGCGCTTCGCCAACCAGCGTTTCATTGGCAAAGCCGTAGAGCTCCGGGGCACGGTCCTCGAAGATGCGAATTGGTCCATAGCACTCGGCGGTGTCGATGAGCGTCACGCCGGCGTCTATCGCCGAGCGGACTGCGCGGATCGCTTCGGACTTGTCGACGCTGCCATAGGTGCCACCGATCCCCATGCAGCCAAGGCCGACGGCACTGACCTTCGGACCGTTTTCGCCAAGCGTGCGATACTTCATTGCACTCCCTCCCCTAATTCAGGAATGCTTCCGATATTCATAACAAACAGGGATGTGCGGGGCAACGTCTTGCGAAGCGAGGTTCTTGCAAAATCTCCTTGCATTCTGCAAGTTCGCATATATCCTGAAATACAGAACAACTTTGGAGGACAACATGAAATATCTCGGAACCACGGTCGCCGCGCTGGCATTGGGCACGGCAGCGACCCTGACCTCAATCGGAACAGCCGACGCCGAGACCGTCTACCGCTTTTCGAACTGGGTGCCGGGAACCACTCACCCCAGCCCGGGATTCGAGGCTTGGGGCAAGTCGATCGAGGAGGCATCGGAAGGCCGGATCAAGATCGAGTTCTTCCACGCGGGCCAGCTGGGTGGTCCGCGCGACCACTACAACATGGTGCGCGACGGGATTGCCGACTTCGGATGGTCGGTCCCGGCCTTTGAGCCAGACCGTTTCCCGATCTTTGAAGTCACGTCGCTCCCCTACCTGACCAGAGATTCAGTCAAGGCGTCCAACGTGGTTCATACGTGGTACAAGAACTACGAAGCTGACGAAATGTCGGAGGTCAAGCTCTGCGCCATTACCATGGCGCCTGAGGGCACGCTGAACTTCAAGGACATGGAAATACGCACGCCCGACCAGATGGCCGGCGTGAAGATTCGGCCCGTCGGCACATTCCTGACGCAGTTCGTCAAGGACCTGGGTGCAGTGCCCGTGGCGATTCCCGCGTCGGAAGCCCGCCAGGCGTTCGACCGCGGTCTCGTCGAAGCCATCGCCTTCCCGTGGCGGACACTGTATCCCTTCGGGCTCGACAAGGTGACGACGCACCACCAGGACATGATCGTCTATGCCGTCGCGGCGACGGTAATCATGAACAAGGACGTCTACGCGGGAATGTCCGACGAAGACAAGGCCGTCATGGACTCCCATTGCCAGCCCGAGTGGAGCGAGAGGATCAACCAGATGTGGTTCGAATGGGAAAAGGAAGGCCGAAACATGCTGACCGCGGACGGTCACACGATCTACAAGCTGACCGAGGACGAAATGAAGCAGTGGACAGATGCGGCAAGGCCGCTGTACGACGGCTGGGTCGACCTGGTCAAGGATCGCGTGCCGAACGCCGACGAGGCGCTGTCCTCGCTTCTTGAAGCCATGGACGCCGCGGGCGCCGGATACTGATCCACGATTTCGGGATGGGCGGCGCGCCGCCCATCCTTTCCTCGGTTCTCGGAGCAGGTGCCATGCAAAGATGGCTGGTCATGATTTCGGGCGCAATCGGAGCCACGGCACTGTTTGCCGTCATGACCCTGGTCTTCGCCGCCGTGGTCCTGCGATATTTCGGCATTGTCATTCCGGATTCCTACGACCTGTCGAGGATGCTCCTCGGCATTCTCATTTTCTGGGGCATTGCGCTGGCCGTGGCGGAAAACTCGATGATCAAGATCGATGCGCTGTTCCTGGCCGCGGGTCCGCGCGGCAAGCAACTGATCCGCGCGTTCGCGGCCGTGCTCACCGCGATCGTCCTCACATTGGTTGCCTGGCGCGCGGGCGTTGCTGTCGTGGACGCCTTCGAGAGCAAGATCAGCACCAGCGACACCCGGATTCGGCTTTGGCCGTTCTATGCAACCGCTTCTGCCGCGCTGATTCTTGCAGTGGCCTTGGCCCTGGCACGCATGATTGCGGCGTTCACGCGTCCCGAGTCGTCGAATGAAGGCAGCGAGTGATGGCGGGTGAAGTTGCAGCGCTTCTCGGATTCGGCGCGCTCTTTTCGCTTATGCTCCTGCGAGTGCCAATCGGCATCTCGATGATCCTCGTCGGCTTTGCCGGCTTTGCGCTGATCATCGGCTTGAAGCCGTCACTCAGCCAGATCTCGATCGTGCCGCTTCGCGTGGCGACCGACGAAGTCTTCGGCGTCGTGCCGCTGTTCATCCTGATGGGAACATTCGCGTCGATTTCCGGAATGAGCGGCGAGCTCTACAAGGCCTCGCATGCCTGGGTCGGACATCGAAAGGGCGGGCTTGCCATGGCCACGATCCTGGCCTGCGGCGGTTTCGCGGCGATCTGCGGCTCCTCGGTCGCGTCTGCCGCAACGCTCGGAAAGGTCGCGCTCCCCGAAATGCAGAGATTTGGCTACAAGCAGACGATCGCCACCGGAACGATTGCGGCAGGTGGAACGCTCGGGATCCTGATTCCGCCCTCCGTGGTTCTCGCCATCTACGGAATCATCACCGAACAGGACATAGCGCTTCTCTTCATTGCAGGGCTCATTCCAGGTCTGCTGGCGGTGTTGCTCTATCTCTTCGTGATCCTTGGAATGGCACGGATCGATCCCGAATCGGCGCCCGGCGTCGGCAACTTCAACCTGCGCGAAGCCGTCATGTCGTTGCGCGGCATCTGGGCCACGTCGCTCCTGTTCCTCTTCGTCATCGGAGGGATCTATTTCGGAGTTTTCACGCCGACCGAGGCTGCCGCAATGGGGGCGGGAGGAACGCTGATCCTGACATGGCTGCGTGGCAGCATGAACTTCGAGCGGATGAAGCAGGCACTGATCGAAAGCACGCGAATGACCGGGGCGATTTTCGTCATCGCCATGGGCGCGGTGCTGTTCGGACGCTTCCTGACTGTGACCCGCATGCCCCAGGACCTTGCAAGTTTCGTGGGCGCACTCGACTGGCCGCCAGGCGCGATCCTCCTCGTGGTGATCCTTGGCTACCTGGTCCTCGGCATGTTTCTCGACAGCCTGGCGATCATCCTTCTGACCGTGCCAATCATGTTTCCGGTGATGACCCAGTTGGGCTATGATCCGATCTGGTTCGGCATCCTCCTGGTGATGGTGATCGAAATCGGCTTGATCACGCCGCCCTACGGGATGAACGTCTTTGTCATCAAGAGCGTCAGTCCGGACGTGTCGCTCAGCACGATCTACAAGGGGGTGCTTCCTTTCGTGCTGACGGACTTCGTGCGCATCCTGCTGATCGTGCTGTTCCCCTTCCTCGTCCTCTGGTTGCCCTATTCGATGCTATAGAAGTGGTCCGGTTCAATCAGCGCTCGAACTGACATGAATGCCATTGTCGTGGTCACCGGCCCGGAGGGGCCGACCCTGGAACTCGCCACTGTTCCCGTGCCGACGCCCGGTCCGACGCAAGTGCTGATCCGCGTTTCCGCGTCGGGCCTGAACAGGGCCGATCTGCGTCGAACCCAGGCGCACTTCAAGGTTTCGGGGCCGGTCGTGGCGGGGCTGGAAGTCGCCGGCGAGATCATTGAATGCGGCGCAGAAGTCGCCGGGCTTCAAGTCGGCGACAATGTCGCTGCGATGGCGCCAGGCGGCTACGCGGAATTTGCCGTGGCCGAGGACGTGTCGGCGATCAAGGTTCCGGCCGACATGCCGCCGGAACAGGCGGCAGCGCTCGCGACCTGGTACATGACGGCCCACGACGCGATGGTCACGGCTGGCAAGTTTCGGCGCGGCGACGCGGTGCTCGTTACCGCTGCTGCCTCGGGCATTGGGATCGCAACGGCGCAGATCGCTCGAGCCATGGGGGCCGGAGTTCTCATTGGATCGGTTCGGAGTCCAAAGGACAATGCCGCGTTCGCCGGGCTCGGATGGGATGCCGTGAGCGCCGGCGCGCCGGAGGACATTCGCACATGCGTTGCGACCGCGACCAACGAACGCGGTGTCGACGTCGTCATCGATACCGTCGGTTCCGGCATTCTTGATGCACTGATGGACGCAACCGCGCTTGGCGGCCGAATTGTCTCGGTCGGGCGCATGGGCGGGTTTCACGACCAGATCGACCTCGACAAGCTGGCTCTTCGACGGATTTCCCTGGTCGGGGTCACGTTCCGCACTCGCGACCGTGCCCAGAAGGCGGCAGTGCGCGATGCCATGATGCGCGACCTTTGGAGGTTGCTGGAAAGCGGGGCCATCGTGCCACCCGTTGACAGGATCTTTGCTCTGAAGGAGGCTTTGGCTGCGCAGGAACACATGAAGGCGAACAAGCATTTCGGAAAGGTCGTATTGCAGGTGCGGGATGCCTGAACCGCTCTTCCCGTTCGAGTTCGTAAGGTCGCAGGCCGCCCGCACCCCTGACGCACCGGCCGTCAGCGATGCGCGCGAGACCTGGAACTACGCGCGTCTGGTCGCCGAAGTCGACGCAATGGCGACGGCACTCCAGGCATTGACCGGCGAAGCGCGCCCGCGGGTCGCGGTCTGCGGCAACAACACGATCGAGCACGCAGTGACGGCCTTGGCCGTTCACGCGTCCGGCGGCATCATCGTTCCGATCAATGCCCGGAACTCCGCGGCGGAGGTTGGCGCCCAGATCAGTCGGGTCGAGCCTGCCGTCATTTTCACCGAGGCCAAGACCGCGCATCTCTTTGGCACCTGCACTCAGCCCAAGATCGCCGGCAAGCCATTTGATGGCGCTGATCGCGATGCCCGCGATCTTCGCGCAGAATTTGCGGGCAGGAAACCGGTCTGGCCAGAAGTGACGCCGGAGGACGTGAACGGCATCAAGTTCACCGGTGGCACTTCCGGCACGCCAAAGGCGGTCGAACAGAGCTTTCGCTGCGTCACCACGCTCATTCAAACGATGGTTGAGGGGTTCGGTTTCGATGCAGGCGACCGCCACCTTTGCGTGGCTCCGATCAGCCATGGCGCGGGAACCTTGATGGTCCCGGTCCTGTCCAAGGGCGGCATGAACTACCTGGTCGAGACGCCGACGCCAGAGCATGTGCTGTCGCTGCTCGAAGACGGTACAGGCACAACGACATTTGTCCCGCCTACGCTGATTTACGCGATCATCGACGCCGCCAAGGGACGCCGGCCTGGGTTTCCGGAACTGCGCCACGTCATCTACGGGGCTGCGCCGATGCCGCCTGAAAAGGTCGCCGAGGCCCGGTCGTTCTTCCGCGGGAAGCTTGAAGCGGTCTACGGCCAAACGGAGATGCCCGTGGTCATGTCGATCCTGACCGCGGAAGAAATGGCCGACGACGCCAACGTGGCCTCGGCCGGAAGAATCACGCCGCACTGCGATGTCCGGATCGTGGACCCGCAGGGCCGCTTCGTGGGGCCGAACGTGCCCGGAGAGATCGTGGGACGCGGGCCCCTGATGATGAACGGCTACTACATGATGCCAGAGGAAACCGCGAATGCCATCGTCGATGGATGGCTGCATACAGGCGACGTCGGCTACCTGGACGAACGCGGGTATCTCTTCATCAAGGACCGCCTGCGCGACGTGATCATCTCGGGCGGGTTCAACGTCTACCCGATAGAGGTCGAGGACGCGCTGGTGCAGCATCCCGCGGTTCGTGAATGCGTGGTCTTCGGCGTGCCGGACGACAAGTGGGGCGAGCGGGTCGAAGCCGCGCTTGAACTGGTCGAAGGCGCGAAAGCCGACCAGGACCAGATCATCGCCTTCGCGAGGGAACTCATAGGCGCGGTCAAGGTGCCCAAGCGAATCCATATCTTGCAAGACCTGCCCCGCAGCCCCGTCGGCAAGGTTGTTCGGGAAGAGGCCAAGGCCCTGGCGATGCGGCAGCCAGATGCTGTGGCATGACCCATGCGCACATAACCGGAATCTCGATGCTCAGGACCGGGAGATGGCTTGACCGGTCGGTTCGCGACATGGCCGAAGAGGTCTGCCGAAACGCGCTCTCCGAGGCCGGGGTCGGGACTGACGCCGTCCAGGCCGTCTGGTTCTCCAACACGCGCCAGGCCCTGATGGAGGGCCAGAACTCGATCCGCGGTCAGGTCGCGTTGCGCGACGTTGGGCTGGGTGCAGCAGCCATTTCAAATGTCGAAAACGCCTGCGCGTCCTCTTCGACCGGGCTCTGGAACGCCATCAACGCGATCCGGTCCGGGGCTTGCGACGTCGCCCTGGTGGTCGGCTCGGAAAAGATGATCTATCCGGACGTTGACAAGGAAACCATGTTCCAAACCTTCATGGGAGGAACCGACATCCACCGGATTGACGAAGCCAGGACACTCTTTCGCCGCATTGGCGGCGAACCAGACGACGGCGCATCGTCCGACGCAGGCACCCACACGTTCTTCATGGACATGTACGCCGCGCTTGCCAGGCAGCACATGCGCCGGTTCGGAACGACGGAACGGCAGATTGCAACCGCAGCGGCCAAGAACCATGGCCATTCGACCATGAACCCGCTTTCGCAATACACGCACGCCATGAGCGTCGATGACGTGCTGGCCGACAAGGCCATAGCCTTTCCCCTGACCCGGTCCATGTGCGCACCGGTCAGCGACGGGGCGGCGGCAGCGGTCGTAGTCAGCGATGACTGGCTCAATCGAAACGCTCGCCCGAACGCGGTTGCGGTCAGGGCCTGCATCCTGCGCGCCGGCCTCCCGAACCGGGACCCGGAGGACTACGATGCACATGTCGGTGCACGTACCGCCGTTGCCGCATACGAGGCTGCCGGGCTTGGCCCGCAGGACATCGACGTTGCGGAAGTGCATGACGCCACGGCCTTCGGCGAGATCCTGCAGATCGAGAATCTCGGTATCGCCGCCCGGGGCGACGGTGGCCTGGCAACCGAACGCGGCGACACGACACTTGGCGGGCGATGCCCGGTCAACCCCTCGGGCGGCCTGGTGAGCAAGGGTCATCCGATCGCCGCAACCGGCATGATCCAGCTGCACGAACTGGTCACCCAGCTCCGCGGCGAAGCCGGTCCGCGGCAGGTGCCCGGAGCACGCATTGGCATTGCCGAAAACGGTGGCGGCCTTGTCGGGGTCGAGGACGCCGCCTGTGTCGTGACGATCCTTGAAGCCGCATGATTGGAGGAGACCGGATGAAACGGCTAGATGGCGCGCCAGAGACGCTCGACGAAGACCAGAAGCGGCTATATGACGCCATTGCCGCGGGCCCGCGTGGCCGGGTCAAGGGGCCGCTGGCAATGTGGCTGAATTCACCGAAATTCTGCGAACGCGCCCAACACTTGGGCGAACACCTGCGCTTCAACAACCTGTTCCCGAAGAAGTGGTCCGAGATGATCATCATACTGACCGCGGCCCATCACCGTTGCGACTACGAGTGGCGCGTTCATGCCGGCATTGCCATCCGCGAGGGACTTCCCGAAAGTCACGTTGCCTCGATCAAGGAGGGTCGGAGGCCCGATGACATGCAACCGGACCAGGAATCCATCTACGACTTCGCCACCGGGCTGCTGCGCGAAAACCGGGTATCCGACGAAGTCTACTCCGCCTTTGAATCACGTTACGGCGCAAAGGGGATCGTCGAGATCACGGGCCTGATAGGCTACTACCAGATCGGCGCCCATCTCCTGAACGCGACCGAGTTCCTTCCCGACGACGGAGTTTCGGATTTCGGACGCGATCCTTAGCCGGCGAGGTTGAACATTACCGTCTTCAATTCGGTAAAGGCCTCGATCGAGGTGAAGCCTCCCTCGCGACCAAGCCCCGATGCCTTGAACCCGCCGAACGGAGAGTTGGGCATGAAGCTGTAGCCGTTGATTCCCACGGTGCCCGCGCGGATGCATTCGGCCACGCGCCAGGCGCGGCCGATGTCACCGGTGTAAACCCCGCTCGACAGCCCGTAGTCGGAGTCGTTCGCGATGCGGATCGCCTCTGCCTCGGTTTCGAAGGGAATAACCGACAGAACCGGGCCAAAGATCTCTTCCTGCGCAATTCTCGCGCGTGGATCGACATCAGCGAAGAGGGTCGGGTTGACCCAGTTTCCGGGCAGCAACTCGGTGTCGCTGGGGCGGTCGCCGCCGAAGACGAGGCGAGCGCCTTCCTGCTGCCCGATCTCGATGTAGTTCATCACCTTGTCGAGTTGGGTTGCGTTGATCATCGGTGCCGAGGTCGTGGTTTCGTCGAATGGATCGCCGAACTTGACCTTCCCAGTCTGCGCCTGGGCATGGGCGAGAAAGTCCTCGTAGACATCGCGGTGCACCAGCGCACGGCTCGTCGTTGAGCAGACCTGGCCGGAAAGGAACATGTCCATCATGCCCATGACCGTGTGGGCTGCCGTTTCAAGGTTCTTGCAATCGGGGAAGACAAGCGCGGCGCTCTTTCCTCCAAGTTCGAGGGTGACGCGCTTCAGCCCGTCCGAGGCCAGGCGGTGGATGTGCTCACCGACCTTCCGGCTGCCAGTGAAGGAGATCTTGTCAACTCCCGGCGCCTTGACCAGGGCTTCGCCCGTGGCCCCGTCACCGGTCAGGCACTGGAAGACACCGGGCGGCAGGTCGGCTTCGGCGATCAGCTCGGCCATTCTGAGTGCCGAAAGCGAGGCAAATTCAGATGGTTTCATGACAATGCAGCAACCGGCGGCAAGAGCGGGGGCCACCTTTTCGGGAAACTGCAGCAGGGGCGCGTTCCACGGAGTGATCCCGACCGCAACGCCGACGGGCTCGCGTATCGTCAAGAACTTCAGCGTCACTTCCTCGGTATATTGCGGGTAGGTCTGTCCCGTGATCTTGTCGATCCAGCCGGCCTGATGTCGAAAGACGTCCGAGGCCAGGTGACCCGACACCCGGTAAAGCCGCCCGAATGCGATCGGGATCGCGTTGTCAAGCGTTTGCAACTCGGTCAGCTCGTCGGCGTTGGCGGAGAAAATGTCGGCAATTCGGAGGAGGACCCGGGTACGGTCCTTCGCCTTCATCTTGGGCCAGGGCCCTTCGTCAAACGCCTTTCGGGCAACTGCAACCGCTTCCGCTGCATCCTCGGCACTGGCGACAGGAATCTCCGCGAGAACCTCATTCGTCGCCGGGTTGCGGTGCGTTTGCGTCTGGCTGCCGCTTGCGGGGCGCCATTCGTTGTTGATGAACAGCCCTTTGGGCTTCACTCCAAGCGCATCGCGCCTGGCAAGCAGCGAAATGGTCATGACTACCTCCGGTGAACCTGCGAACAGCATAGATGGTTTGAAAAACGGGATCAATGCCGACAAACATTACAATTCTGGCCGAAATCCAAAGGTTTGCAGTTGCGGAGCTGAACGCGACGCTCCATTGTTATGAAAAATGGAATGCCCAAGAGGGCAGGAGGCGGAATGCTCATCGACTTTGCGGAGTCCGACGGCAAGTCAATCAACAAGGCAACCAAGCGCGTCCTGATGATCTTCTCCGAGTACATTGGCGCAAGAGAGCCTATGGGCGTTTCAGAACTGGCTCGCAGGCTCGGCATGACCCGAAACATGGTACACCGCGCCCTGGTCACGCTTCACGAAGAAGGTTTCCTGTTCAAGATCGAGGATTCCGGGCGATTTGTACTCAGTTACAACATGGCCCTGATGCAGAATGCGACTCGCCCCGTTCCCGCGCTCAAGGACCTTGCGCGCCCCTACGTTGAAGCGATATCGGCGGAACTCGGCGAGACCGTTCAGCTGACGGCAAGAAGCGGCGACTTCCAGACGGTAATTGACGGCGTCGAGGGGCAAGGTCACATGGTGCTGCGGGTGAAGGTCGGCCGTGCCATTCCCCTGCATCTGTCAGTGGGTTCGCGGGCCATACTTGCGCTGTTGAGCGATGACGAGATCACGGACTACATCGAGCGCAATTCTCCGCTGCACGGTACCAACTCGAACAGCCTGACAAGCGCAGGCCAGATCTGGACCGAAGTGCAGACGGTTCGTGAACGAGGCTATGCGCTCTCGTTCGGAGATTTCAGTCCCAACACTGCAGGGATCGGATACGGCATCCGCGACATTGACGGCAGGCCCCATGGCGCCCTTGTCGTGGGTGGACCGGTCCAGCGAATCTCACAAAGATGGCTGGACGAGGCCCGTGAGCGGATTGCGCCAATCGTCGACGAACTCATGACGATCGCAGCGCATTACGAGGCGAATTGACGTGAGCAAAGCAAGAGTCCCGACTGCGACAAACAGCTCCACAAGGCACGTCTTCGAAGCCATGCGTACCATGGCTCGCAGTGACGTGCCCCTTGGATTGAACGAAATCGCCAACGAACTCGACTTGCCGGCCAGTACCGCGCATCGCGCCCTCATGACGCTGGAAGAAAGCGGGTACGTGAGACGGGTACGGCAATCTGCGCGTTTCGAACCAGGCGCCACGTTGCATCACCTGATAAGGTCGATGGTCGCCCAGTTCCCCGTCCGCGCTGCGACAGCGGGGCCTCTGAGCAAACTGTCAAGCGAACTTGACGTGACCACCAGCCTGAATTGGCGCCTCGGTTGGTCAAGCATTCGTCTGGCCTCGTTCGAGGGCATTCAAGAATCCTTCCAATTGCGCCGCATAGGGGAACTGCGCCCGCTCCACGACGGGATCGGCCCTGCTGCCATTCTTCTTGCGCTTTCGCAGTCAGAGCGCGAGCAATTCCGTCAATCTGGGTTTGCGTCGCCTGGCAGCGCAATCACCAGCGAACGCATCGAGACGTTTGCCCGCCAATTGGAGAACCAGGGATTCCTTGAGCTGCCCCCCTCGGACAAGCTTGGGCTCTATTGGATCTCGATGCCAGTGCGGCGTTACGACGGGCATGTCGGCGGATCGATCAGCGTCGGCTTCTCGATGCACCAGAGAACCGGCGCTGGTCTGGCAACCGACATCGATCGGGTCCGGACATCCATGGCGAACTTGCAGTCGACCTTGGATGAGGACCCCACGTCAACAACAAGCTATTTTGACGGCTTGAGCCCTGATGCCTTCGGTGCGCTGAGCAGCCCGTCAAGGTCGAAAGTGAGCATCTAGACCGCCGGATCAGGTCGCCTAACGCGAGATCAGCGTCGTCACCTTCGCCCGCAATTCAGCCGACCGGTTCGTGCGCACTGCGCGAACAGGGGCGCTTGGCAAGACTTGACAGCAGCATTTCATTATGAAATACGAGAACATAACCGGATTATAGAACAGAAAGATTATAGAACAGAAAGCCGGAAAGCATGTTGAACTATCCTGGTCTTAGTTCCATCGACGGCGCCCTTGCCGAGATCAGTTCCGGCCGACCGGTTATCGTGGTTGACGGTTCAGACCGCGAGAACGAGGGTGACCTGATCATGGCCGCCGAGCACGCAACCGCGGAATGGCTTGGCTTCGTAATTCGCCATTCCAGCGGCATTGTTTGCACTGCCATGGGCAGCACGCGCGCCGACGCGCTGGAGTTGCCGCCGATGATTGCTGACAACGAGGATCCGCGCGAAACGGCCTACACAGTGACAGTGGATGCAGCCGAAGGCATCTCGACTGGCGTATCCGGGGCGGATCGCGCCCGAACGATCAGGCTCCTGGCTGATCCGGCGACGAGACCTGTCGATCTTCGGCGACCTGGCCACGTATTGCCGCTGCGTGCCCGCGATGGCGGAGTGATCGATCGCGAAGGCCACACCGAAGCAACCGTCGATCTTTGCCGCCTGGCCGGGTGTGAACCTGTCGGCCTCCTGGCCGAAGTGATGCGAGACGATGGCGAGATGATGCGGGCGCCCGAACTTCTGTTCATGGCCCGCAAGCATCGCCTCCTGGTGATTTCGATCGCGGACCTGATCAAGTGGCGACACCGGTTTGATCTGCCCGCGTCGCAGGAAATCCGGGCCAAGCGCGCATGACCGGACGGCCTCATCGCCTGCTTGCACCAGGGACATCATGAAAGACATCGCAATGGATGGATCAAGGACTTCCCCAGAGAATTCGCCAAGGTCCCGGCCCGAACCTGGGTCCTTCAATTGGGAAGACCCCCTGTCGCTCGACGCCGAGCTGAGCGAAGAGGAGCGCATGATCCGCGACACGGCCCGTGCATATGCGCAGGAACGCCTGCTGCCGCGGGTCGTTACGGCCTACGCCGAGGAACGCACCGACCGCGAGATCTTCACCGAAATGGGCGAACTTGGACTGCTGGGCGCCACAACCCCCGAAGAGTTCGGCGGTGTCGAAGCAACTTACGTGTCTTACGGCCTCATCGCGCGCGAGATCGAGCGGGTCGATTCCGGCTATCGATCGATGATGTCGGTGCAATCAAGCCTCGTGATGCACCCCATCTGCACCTATGGCCACGAGGAGCAGCGCCAGAAGTTCCTGCCGAAGCTTGCGGCCGGCGAGTGGATCGGCTGTTTCGGCCTGACCGAACCTGATGCGGGATCGGATCCGGGCGGCATGAAGACCCGCGCCGACGAGGTCGAGGGCGGCTATCGTCTCAATGGCACCAAGACGTGGATCTCGAATGCTCCGATCGCCGACGTCTTCGTCGTTTGGGCAAAGTCTGCAGCGCATGACGACAAGGTCCGCGGATTCATCCTAGAGAAGGGAATGGAGGGGCTGTCGGCGCCAAAGATCGGCGGCAAGCAGTCGTTGCGCGCATCGATCACGGGCGAGATCGTCATGGATGATGTTGTCGTGCCAGAAGAAAGCCTGCTTCCAGGAGTCGAGGGCTTGAAGGGGCCCTTCGGCTGCCTCAACCAGGCTCGCTACGGGATTTCCTGGGGCGCCATGGGTGCGGCCGAGGACTGTTTCCACCGGGCGAGGCAATATGGACTGGACCGCAGGCAATTTGGCCGACCGCTCGCGCAGACGCAGCTCTTTCAGAAGAAGCTGGCCGACATGGAAACCGAGATCGCGCTCGGACTTTCGGCGTCACTCCGCGCCGGCCGGTTGCTGGAAAAGAGGAAGCTCGCCCCAGAGGCCATCAGCATGATAAAGCGCAACAACTGTGGAAAGGCGCTTGAAATCGCGCGCATGGCCCGGGACATGCATGGCGGCAACGGAATCTCCGAGGAGTTCCATGTCATCCGCCACGCCGCCAACCTCGAGACAGTGAATACCTACGAAGGAACCCATGATGTCCACGCCCTGATTCTCGGCCGGGCCATCACGGGTCTTCAGGCCTTCGGGTGAACGGGAGGGAATCTGTCCATGCCGCTGCCAGATCGCCAATCGGACCGTCTTTACGACCATCGGCTCGAACCGGAAGAGGTCCGAGCCATCCGGGCCGAGGTCCGCGCCTTTGCCGACGAGCATGTGGCGCCAAAGGCCTACGCAATCGGACAGACACCTGAGTCGAAGGACGCCTTTCCCTGGGAACTCTTCACGAAGATGGGTAAGGCCGGGATGTTTCGGATTCCCTTCGGCAGCACGGTCGGAGGGCGCGGGCTCAAGCACCGGGTGACGGCATGCGTGGCGGCCCTGGAGGAACTGGCCTATCACTCGAATTCGGTTGCCGCGATCTACGACGTGCATTGCATCCTCGCAGGACGAACGCTCGAAGCCGCATCGCCGGAGTTGCAAGAGAAATATCTCAAGCCCCTGCTTGCCGGCGAAGTCGTCGGCGCCTTTGCGACGTCGGAACCTGGAACAAGTTCCGACCTGACACCACGAGCGATGGCGACCGAAGTCTTCGAGGACGGCGACGAACTGATCGTCACCGGACGCAAGCGCTGGATCACGAATTCGCCGGTGGCAAAGTTCGTCACGGCGCTTTGTCGTGCCGGCGACTCGACGGCGATGGTGCTCATCGACCTTGACGCGCCAGGCGTGACCGTGGGCGACCCGGACAAGAAACTCGGCAATCACGGCCAGCTGACGGCCGACATCACTTTCGACGAGGTGCGGGTGCCGAAGACCCATGTCATTTCCGGTCTCGGGCAGGGGCTGCGACGGGCACTGGCAACGCTGACGTATGGGCGGATCGGGATAGGCGCTACCGGTGTCGGCATGGCACAACGCATCTTCGACGAATGCACGCGACATCTGATGCATCGGAAGATGTTCGGCCAGTACATGGGCCAGATGCAACACTGGCAGTTCCGCATGGCCGAACGCGCAACCCAGATCGAGAACGGGCGTAACCTGTACCTCAAGGCAGCGCTGAAGATGGACGAGGGGCAGGAATTCCCCGAACCAGAGGCCGCGATGTGCAAGTTCTATGCCACTGACGTGGCTGCCGGCTTCGCGCGCGAGGGCATCCAGGTTTTCGGCGGCTACGGCTTCACCAAGGAGCTGGCGGCGGACGGATCCCACTACAAGGTCGAGGAAATCTACCGCGACGTGAAGATCACCGAGATCTACGAGGGTGCCAACGAGATCCAGAAGTACCTTGTTGCGCGAGAGATATTCGGGCGGAACTTTGCCGGGTAAGGAACGGACCTTGTGCCCGCCGACACTTTCCTTCCATGCGCAGATTGTCCGCCCCACAGGACTCTTCTTTGGCCTGCTGGTAGCGTCAGCACAGACTGCCAGGCATGCACGCCTGCCTGAGCGGTCGTCGCGTGATGAAGACCAAGCCGGCCAGCGATGGCCGGATCCAGCATGCCGCTTCACCTTGGCGCAGAAAACCTGGCAACGTTCGTCGAGCTTCAGGTGACGGCAGCCGCAAGGCATGGCAACCCTCCCTTGTCCATTGCGGAAATGCCCGGCACGATCCGGTCATGCCGCGACATCTGGCAAGTCTGAGGGGGGAAGCCGAAATGCAAGCGTACGAGGTTCAGACTGGGACGGTGGAAAGATGTCGGAAAGGCCGACACTGCGCCAATCACGGACACGGGACGGGCGAGCAAAGGAAGAAGCGATGAAGGCAGAATTTGACTACAGCGGTTGCAACGTGTTTGTGGCCGGCGGAACCAGCGGGATCAATCTCGGGATTGCGGAGGCTTTCGCGCGAGCTGGCGCCCGGCTGGGCGTTGCTAGTCGCAGGCAGGAGAAGGTGGATGCCGCCGTCGCACGGATTTCCGATCTGGGCGTCGAAGTCCACGGATACAGTTTCGACGTTCGCGACGCGCCGGCGGCCGAGGCGGCGATTGCCGCGTTCGCTGAGACGACCGGTGAAATTTCGGTTTTGGTTTCCGGGGCTGCGGGGAACTTTCCTGCGCTTGCCAAGGACATCAGCGTCAATGGATTCAAGGCCGTGGTCGATATCGATCTCCTCGGCACCTATCACGTGATGAAAGCCGCCTATCAGCACATGAAGAGGCCCGGAGGCAGCATCATCAACATCTCCGCACCACAGTCGGTGGTGGCAATGTCGCATCAGGTTCATGTCTGTGCAGCCAAGGCAGGCGTCGACATGGTTACGCGGTGCCTGGCCATCGAGTGGGGACCGGAAGGATTGCGGGTCAATGGAGTCATCCCGGGTCCGATCGCCGGAACCGAAGGCATGGCTCGGCTGGCTCCCACGGCGGAAGCGCGTGCAATCGTCACTGACAGCGTACCGATGCGGCGCTGCGGCGTTCCCGAGGACGTCGCAAATGCTTGCCTGTTCCTCGGGTCCGAAGCGGCAGGCTATGTCAATGGCTCGATCGTGACCGCCGATGGAGGATGGATGCTGACCGGCGCTCCCTTGGACTTCGAGGCGATCGCGTGACACGTTCGGCGCCTTGACCGAACATGCGCCTGTTCAAGGCGCTGTTCGCGCATGCGGTTTCAGCCGTTTCGCGTTGTCCAAGGCAGTGCTGACAGGTCAAGGCCGTCCATTCTCCTGCAAGCTGTCGCGCCGGTTCCGGGGCAACGCTCCCCCGGCAGCGATTCCCGGCGCCACGGCGCCGGAACCCGTCGCGTTTGCAACGCCTTGCAGAAGTGCGATTCCCAGCATGCCAACGCCCTCAGCGCAACTGGCTTCATGGACGGGCATGGTCCAGAGAACGATGAGCCCGACTACATAGCGGAGACGGGCGCTTCACTTGGCTTTTTCCGCAACGAGCGCAACATCTACGCCTGCCGCCCGAAAGAGGCCCAAGTTGCCGTGATACGTGCTTGGCATGAAGCCGAACACGCAATCGTCAATCAACGCGATGATCCGACTTGGATTTCGTCTTTTCCGCGCGTCGCGAAGTCCCTGCCCCGAAACGTGACTGCTCCCCGCCCTGAAGGGCGGGGCTTCCTGCTTCAGGCTGCCGCGGGCAACGTGCCCGTCTAACGCAAGCCTCCACAGGCAGAGACGGACAGCCCTTCCGCCTTCAGTGCCAGGATACCGTGCGCCGCAGGTTCACGGCCGCGTTGACGTCCCTGTCGTGCTCATCCCCGCACGCGGCGCAGGTCCAGCGCCGGACCGAAAGCGGCAGCTTCCGGACCCTGGCGCCGCAACCCGAGCAGATCTTGTGTGGAGTCGCGTTGAAAATTGACCCACTTCGGGGGGTGATTCGCGTCCAAATTTGACCCACCCCAAATCAGGTGAAACCGCCTGCCTCACAACGGATCAGCGAGGCAGGGGAGATGGTGTCAGTGGAGACGATCGGCAAGATACGGCGTGCGTGGCACGTTCACGGGAAGTCCATTCGCTCGATCGCGAAGTCGGTGGGCGTTTCGCGCAACACGGTCCGCAAGGTTCTGCGGTCCGACGGGTCGGCGCCGAAGTACCGGCGTTCGGACCAGCCGCACTCGAAGCTCGGCGACTTCATCCCGGAGCTCGAGCGGAAGCTGGAGGCCAACAAGGGGAAGAAGCCGCGCGACCGCCTGAGCATGAAGCGGATCTGGCGGCAGCTCGCGGACCAGGGATGCGACGCGAGCTACAGCGCGGTCTGTCGCTACGCGGCCGCGTGGAACCGGCGCCATGGCACCGGCGTGTCGGGCGCCCACGTTCCGCTGGCGTTCGATCCCGGCGAGGCCTTCCAGTTCGACTGGAGCCATGAATGGGTGGTCATCGGCGGCACGACGGTGCGTCTCAGGGTGGCGCACATGCGCCTGTGCCACAGCCGCATGAGCTACGTTCGGGCGTACCTGCGCGAGACCCAGGAGATGGTCTTCGACGCCCACAACCGGGCGTTCGGGGAGTTTGGAGGCTCGTGCCAGCGGGGAATCTACGACAACATGAAGACGGTCGTCGACGTCATCTTCGCGGGGCGGACGCGCAAGTTCAACGCCCGCTTCCTGGAGATGTGCGCGCACTTCCTCGTGGAGCCGGTGGCCTGCACGCCGAACGCGGCGTGGGAAAAGGGCCAGGTCGAGAGCCAGGTCCGTGACATTCGCGAGCGGCTGTTCCGCGAGCCTCCGCGCTTCGACAGCCTCGACGAGCTGAACGACTGGCTCGAGGAGAGCTGCCGCAGGCATGCGCGGGAGCATCCGCATCCCGAAGAGCCCGAGATGACGGTCCGGGAAGTGTTCGCGTGCGAGGAGCGCCGCTGCCTGATCCCCTTTCCGGGCCCCTTCGACGGCCATCGGTCGCTGGGCCGGGGGGTCTCGAAGACCTGCCTGGTGCGCTTCGACGGCAACCGGTACAGCGCCGAGGCGCGGGCGTCCGAGCAGGCGGCTGAGGTGTTCGCCTACGCGGACCGGGTCGACGTCCGCGTTGACGGCGAACTGGTCGGCAGCCACCCGCGCAGCTTCGCTCGCGGCAAGACGGTCTACGACTGGCTCCACTACCTGCCCGTGCTCGAACGCAAGCCCGGCGCGCTGCGCAACGGCGCGCCGTTCCGGAACGGGGCCCTGCCGGAAGCGCTGGAGGCGGTGAGGGAGCGGCTCGGCGCCTTCGAGGACGGCGACCGGCAGATGGTGCGGATTCTCGCGTCCATCTCCGAGGACGGGCTCGACGAGGTGTGCGCGGCCTGCGCCGACGCGCTGGACGGCGGCGCCGTCTCCGCCGACGTGGTCCTGAACATCCTGTCGCGACGGCGCGATCCCGGTCCGGCGCCATGGATCGAGCTTCCCGACCGGCTCCGCCTGAACGTCGAGCCGGAAGCCGACTGCAGCCGCTATGACAGCCTGAGGGAGATGCGGGAATGAGACGCAAGGACATCCTGGAACTGATGGGCGCGCTCGGCCTGAGAGGCATGAAGGCCGCCTATGACGAGGTGATCGCCGACGCCGCCAGGCGCAGCCATCCCCCGGAGCGGGTCCTCGGCACGCTGCTGAAGGCGGAGGTCGCGGACAAGAAGGCGCGCTCGATCAAGTACCAGCTGTCGGTCGCGAAGCTGCCGACCGCGAAGGAGCTCGACGGGTTCGACTTCACGCAGAGCGTTGTCGAGGAGCGGCTTCTGCGCCAGCTCGCGGACGGCTCCTTCCTCGATCCGCCGCGCAACATTGTCGCGATCGGCGGAACCGGCACGGGCAAGAGTCACATTGCCGTGGCCATCGCCCGGGCCTGCATCCGCCGCGGCTGCCGGGGCCGGTTCTTCAACGCCGTCGAGCTGGTCAACCTCCTGGAGCAGGAGCAGCGCGACGGCCGCCAGGGCCGTCTCGCCGACGCCATGCGCCGGCGGGACTTCATCATTCTTGACGAACTCGGCTACCTGCCCTTCGCCCGCACCGGAGGGCACCTCCTGTTCCACTTCGTCTCCTGCCTCTACGAGCACACGCCGATGGTCATCACCACGAACCTCCCGTTCAAGGAATGGGCCGAGGTGTTCGGGGACCCGCGGATGACCACGGCCCTGCTCGACCGGCTCACCCATCACTGCGACATAATCGAGACCGGGAACGAGAGCTGGCGGTTCCGGCACCGCAGCTGAACGCCCGCCGCGGGATCGCGGGCGGGGCGGCACCCGTCACGCCTCGCCTTCGGGCCGTTCGCTCCAGACCGGCTCGCCCGCCGTCTCCCGCACCAGCAGGTCGTTCCAGTCCTCGCCCTCGACCGCCGGACGGCAGCGGACGACCCGGGGATCGGTCCGGGCGAGCCTGGCGGCGGCCGCGTCCCCCGCCCGGTCGGCGTCGTAGCCGCAGAGGATCCGGCGCAGGCGCCAGCCGTCCAGCCAGCGCGGGACCGATGTCGCGACGCCGGCGGCGGACACCGCCGCGAAGCCGCCGGATCCGGCCCACGGGAAGCTCCGCAGCGTCAGCACCGACAGCGCGTCGATCGCGCTCTCGACGAGAACCGCACGCTCCGGAGGAGCGCCGTCCAGCGCCATCCAGAACCCGCCCGACGCCTTCGACGATCCCGGCGCCATGGCCTTGAACGCGGCATCGCCGCCGCGGCGCCGGAGGCCGACGATCTCCGCTCCGGCCGCCTTGCCCGAGACGTCGCGGGAAACGAAGACCGCGTTCCCGCGGCGGTCCGCGTAGACCAGCCCGCGGGCGTGGCAGACCTGGAGCAGCATCCCGCCGATGCCGCGTTCCGTGACGAGGTGATCGCGCACCTCGGGCCAGGAGGCCTGCGACCGGGCCGGGAGGTCGAGCCGCCGCCGGACTGCCGGAGCAGCCGCGCCGTCCCGGCGGTGCGGGCTGCAGAAGCGAAGCCCCTGCGCCGACAGGAAGGCGACGGCATCGCGGAAGCCGCCGCCGCGAGAGTGCATCACCAGGCTGATCGCCCCGCCGCCGCCCGTCCCGGACATGTGGTCGAAGAACTTCTCGCCGTTGATGCTCAGGACGGATCCCGGCCGCTTCCAGCGCGCCTTGTCCCTCACGTCGCGGCGGTAGCCAAGCGCCGTCGCGACCCCGTCCAGCGGCAGCGATCGCGCGGTCGCCACCAGTCCATGCCAGTCAGCCTGGTCAAGCGTTCCCATCTTCCCGTTCTCCCGGAGCCAAACCCCAACGCCGGAGCGAAATGCCCGGCAGGAGAATTGCTACTTGGAAAGGGAAGAGCCGAAAGGTGGGTCAAAATTGAACGCGATTCCTGGGTCAGTTTTGAACTGGACTTGACAGATCTTGCTGGACGCGAACCAGCGGTCCGCCTTCACAAGGCGACGGCCGGACCTTGCGCACTTGTTCCTGCTTGCGGACGAACCCTCCCCACGCCGCGTTCTGCATGTGTGCGGCGAGGGACCGGTTCCCGAGCATGTTCCTGACCCCCAGCGTCTCGACGCAGATTGCCTGGTTCTCGTCAACCAGTCGTCTCGACAGCTTGTGCTGGAAGTCGCCCCGCGCGTTCATCGTCCTTTCATGTGCCTTGGCCACCAGCACGCGCGCCTTCGCACGGTTGACCGATCCTTTCCTCTTCCTGGACAGGTTCTTCTGCTTCCGTCGCAGGTTGGCGGCGGTGCGTTTCACGAAACGCGGGTTCGGGGTCTTCCGCCCGGAACTCTCCACCACGACGTCCGTGAGGCCGATGTCAATCCCCGCCACACTCTCCCCGTCCATGGCCTTGAGGGGTTCGGGCAGGTCCCGGCCGTCGTCGACGAGAATGGAGGCGCAGTGCCTGCCCGTCGGCGACCGGGACACCGTGACGGTCTTGATCCGGCCCTCGATGGCGCGGTGAAGCACGGCACGAACCGTCCCCGCTTTCGGCAGGTACAGGGCAGAGCCGTCCACGACCTTCGCCCGCTGCGGATACGACATCGACTGCCGGCCATGCCGGGTCTTGAAGCGCGGATGACGCGCCCAGCGGTCAAGGAACCGCCCGAAGGCGTCGTCCAGGTGGATCACCGACTGCTGGAGGGCCTGGCTGTCGGCATCCCTGAGCCAGCGCGTCTCCGGGGCGGACTTGAGGTCGACCAGCCTGTCCAGTGTCATCCGCTTCGTGACGCTTTCGCCGTGGTCTTCCCGCGCCTTCATCCGCCATTCCAGCGCGTGGTTGTACACCCGGCGCACGGCCCCGAACTGGAAGGTCAGCGCCTCGCGCTGCTCCACTGCCGGATGCAGCCTGACCTTGAGTGCCTTCAGCAAGGCCCCGTGGCACGGTTGGCCTGTGGACGAGTCAACGGGATACAGGACGGGCAGGCATTTCGTCTTCGCGCTTCTTGTCCATTTGGTCTTCGTCACGAAGTACCGGCGCGGCGTGCGGTCCCGGCAGGCCGTGGAGGACCTGCGGCACGTCTTCGCGAAGGTCTGTCGCGACTTCGAGGCCGAACCGGTCGAATGCGACGGCGAGGACGACCATGTCCACCCTCTTGTCAACTATCCTCCCAAGGTGCCCCTCTCCAGGCTGGTCAACACCCTGAAAGGCGTGTCCAGCCGCCTCCTGCGACGGATGCGCCCCGAAGTTTCCGGACGTTGCCGGAAGGGCGCCCTCTGGTCGCCGTCCTGTTTCGCCGCATCCTGTGGCGGTGCGCCCCTCGACCTCGTTCGAAGGTATGTCGAAAACCAACGATCCCCAGGAAAGTGAAATGTTTGCGCCTTTTGTCCCCGACCTGAAGGACGGGGTAGGCGATTCGAGGGCACTTTTAACCAGTTTATTGTTGCGGCCTGTAAACTTGATTCAACACCGAAAGCTCGAGGTCCGGAAGAGCGCGAAGGCTCTGCAGATCAAGCGTCACCTGAATGTCTCCTTGGTCACGAAAGTATGCGGCGACCGCGGACCGCTGGCGATCAGGCCATAGGGGCTGACCCAAAATATGGATCGCCGCACCCAGTTGTGGTCATTCCCCGCTGACTCCCACGCCAGACAGGGAGGGCCACATGGCATGGAACGAGACCTGTCGTTTGTCACAAAAAACTTCAGTGGACTGCTTCACGATCAAGCAACAAACGCAACATTTCTCGGACGCGGATCAATAATGTTCTCTCTTTGTTTCGATGATTCGGGTATGAGCTTCGCGACGCGGGGAAAAGACGAAATCCAAGTCGGAACATCGCGTTGATGGACGTTTGCGTGTTCGGCTTCATGCCATGCACGTTTCACGGCAACTTGGGCCGTTTTCGGGCGGCGGGCGACGATGTTGCGCTCGTTGCGGAATAAATCAAGTGTCACACAGGCCTTCAGTGGCCATCGGCACGGGAATGTCAGCTCTGCGCCGGGAGTGCCGCCGACCTCCAAGCGGGTGTGGGTCGGTCCGGATCTGAGGGAGTTGTGGAACGTTCCTCCTGTCCATGACCGGCACCGCCGCTGCAACACGCTGAAGCTGTATCTGATAGAAGCTGCAACACACTGCACCTCTTCATGACTGAAATGCAACGCACTGCAGGAGTGCTGCCATCGGACGAACTCCTGAATCTGGTTCTCCGTGTCAGCGCAGCAGACCAAGGCTCCGCAAATCGCCCTCTTCGGATTCGCATTTCGATCAGGACCGGTGTGCGGCCTCAAGAGGCCATCGTGGCGCGTTTGGCCAGGTTCCTGACTGTAGTGGTCGCTGCGACTTCTCGCCGCTTGGAGAATTGAATCGTGTTCTGAGCGATCCGCGGCAGGTCATACAGGTAGTTCACCATCACGCCGGAAGATTGGGCGATGCCCGTTGCCGAACGATCGGCGTCGGAGTGAATCGCATGTAGGATTGCCCCGTTTCCAAGGTGAAAGCGTGCAACGGGATCCAAGGGAAGGCCGTCCGGCGCCTTGGCGTCCAAGAGATACTTTGCGGCGACCCTCGCCATGAACCGAGGGTCGTCGCCACGATCTGGGATCCCTTCGTCCTGCAACCAGCGAAGCAGCCCGGGAATCGGCGACAGGGTCGCGAACGCCTTCAGTTTAGGCAGATCGTGGGACAGGTCATGCGCGACCTGCTTGATCAGCGAATTGCCGAACGATACGCCCGCCAGCCCCTTTTGACAGTTGGAAATGGAGTAGAACACGGCTGTATCGGCGTCTTCCGCGTCCAGGACTTCACGCTCTTCCGACAGCACGGACTGAATCGAGTTCGGCATGCCGTTGGTCAGCGCCACCACGACGAAAATCAATGGCTCATCCGGCATCGAGGGATGGAAGAACGCAAGGCAGCGCCGGTCTGTCGGCTGCAGGCGGCGGCGCAGATCGTCCCAGGTGCCGATTTCGTGCACTGCTTCATATGCGATGATCTTTTCCAGGATCGAGGCTGGGCTTTCCCAGTTGATCTGCCTCACGACCAGAAAGCCCCGATTGAACCAGTTGCGCAGCAGGTAAACGATGTCTTGATCGGTTCTGCCGAGTTCCGGCCGCTCTTCCAGAAATGTCAGCAGATCCCGCCGCATGCGCACGATTTCCGCCGTGGCTCCGGGCGCTTCGTTCACTTGGCGAAACAGTGTCTGCCTTTGCGGTTCGGAGGCAGTGACGAGGGCCCGAAAGTTCTCAGGCGAGGAATCCGAACCGTAGCGCTCGGCCAATTCCGCAATTCTGGCCGCGTCAAGATCCAGCTCGCCGTTCAGGAATTCGAAGAACGCGATCTTCTGGTCGCGATCCAGCATGCGATATCGGCTCAGGATCGCGGCCGCCAGCTGGCGGCCCGAAGTCTCGTCGGTTTCGGTCAGTAGAGCGAGGCAGAGGTCCTTGATCTTTCTCCCGTCCTCGATTCTTCTCCCGAACTGTCGCCGATCAAGCAACGTCGTGAGAAGATCGCCCAGCGTGTTGGTGGCCAGCATCTCGAAGTCCTTAGCTGAGCTGCGCCTTTCCCGTGGAAAGGCCGACATTCAGGGAGACGCTGCCCTCGTTCACCAGCCACTTGCGCAACATGAAGTCACGCACGCCGCCCTGATGCATAGGATCGTCTTCCGCGAGCTGTTGCGCTTCCGCCATGCTTCCGGCCCGTTTCGCGCACGCAACCGCCCAAGTTCTGCAAGCGCCTCCGCAAGGCATTGAACCGCTGACGTTTTTCGTGACGCCGATCAATTTCCGTCCCCGGCGACAGTTGTTCCGTAATCACATAGTCACCAAACTGGTTCGATCCTCGGTCCCGATGAGCGGGCAATTGTTCGGTCGGGCCGTGGAGGCACGACCGAACATTTGCGATGAGCCCGGCCTGTCCGCAAGCGTGCGGCAAACGGCGGAAACGATGAAGCGTTTCGTCGAACCGGGGAAACACGTTGGCCACTGCCGCCCTCGACGTTCGAGCGAGCGAAATTCCGGGCGATTCGGCATTGTGCGCTTCCGGCTGCCGAATTCCGCCAACGCCGGTGATGCCGCCGAGGTCCGTCGCGCCGGCGCGCGCCCCGTCCGCCGGGTCCTCCGGCGTCACGTCGGCTGCATGGACCCCACCGGGGTCCCGGTGCATGTCCCTCACGTCCTTCACCTCCGGCCCTGCCGCTGCCTGTTCGCCCCGAACCCGCCGACCATCCGGCCTTCGTGGCCGAACCCGGCGTGGAACGTGCCGGTCACGACCTTCGGGACGCCGTCGTCGCCGTTGTCCCGGAAGGTGCCGGTCCACTCGCCGGAGGCCGCGACGGCCTTCCCGCCGATCGTCCACAGCGTCATCTGCCGATCCGTGTTGCCCGTCGTGCCGTCGCCTGCGATCACGCCGTCGGCGCTGACGGCCTGGTCCGTCAGCCCGACCGACCAGTCCCGCGCCATGCCGTCGGCGCCGGCGAAGGCGTCGATGGCGCCCGAGACCGTGTTGCCGGTGAAGTCGGCCTCGAGCGTCGCCCGCGCGGTGAAGCTGCCGGCGTCGTTGATGCCGCCCGTGGAGCTGGAGAGGGCGTACTGGCCGGCGGCGCCGCCCGTGTAGGTCGCCGTTCCATACAGCGTGTCGAGGCCGCTGGCGTCAGGAACGCCGCCCTTCCCGTCCTCGAACGCGCTCGCGTTCAACGCGCCGAACCGCCGCTCGTCGCTCCCCGCCGTGTGGAGCCACCAGCCGTAGGAGGCATGGGCGGTGTCCACCGCGTGGACGACCCGGGCGTTCGGGTCGTCCGGCCTGAACGTCCAGGTCCCGCCGTTGTTCGTGAACGCGTTGCCGGCCGCCACCGTGCCGAGCTGGAACCCTGCGCCGGCCACGCGGACCGCGCACGCGCCTCCGGCGCCGGGCGTGCAGTCGTAGGTGCCGGACACACCGTGAAAGCTGCCGGGGATGAGGACGTTCGTCGCGTCACCCCGCAGCCTGAACCGCTTCACGTCGGCAATGTTCGCGAAGCGCGGGCTCCCGACCCTTGACGCGCTGAACGCGGGCTCGGCGCTGCCGCCCGTGACGAGCGCCAGCGCCCCGTCCGCCAGCATGTACTCGAACGCGCGGCCTGCGCCGGTTCCCGGCATGGCGCTGCCGAACTTCCTGCCAAGCCCCTCGACGTTCGAGAAGACGACGGCCTCGAACCCGTCGCCGGGCGGTGTGCCGGCCGCGGCCGACGACGCGTATCTCCTGCCCTGCCAGCCATGGTTCTCGGGGACCGGCGTCTCCTCGTCCGGAACGAGGCGGGCGGTCATCCCGTCAGGGGGCTCGGCCCCGAACGCGACAAGGATTGCATCGTCCCCGCCGGCTGCATGACCGGCCTGTCGCCGCGACGGTCTTGCAGCGTCGTCCGGCGGGGCGATGCCGGCGAAGAGCTTCGCGGCCGTGGCGGCAATGGCCGCCGCCGCCGCCCTTTCGGCCTCCATGCGCCTCTCGACCGCGGCGGCCAGCCGGCCCGCGAGCACGTCGACATGCCTCGCGCTCTCGGCCCTCTCCTCCGCCGGAACGCCGGTCGCGGCCGCGATCGCGTCCCTGGCCGCCGCGATCGCGGCGTGGGCGGCATCCGCCTCTTCGGCGGTGGCGTCACTGTCCACGGCCGCCACCGCGGTCATGGCCGCGACGGTCGCCTCGCTGATGGCCACGCGCTGCCTGCTGGCCGTCACGACGGCCAGCCAGGTTGCGAGCACGTCGACATGCCTCGCGTTCCCGGCCCTCTCCTCCGCCGGAACGCCGGTCGCGGCCGCGATCGCGTCCCTGGCCGCCGCGATCGCGGCGTGGGCGGCGATCGCCCTGTCGGCGGTGGCGTCACTGTCCACGGCCTCCACCGCGGTCCTGGCCGCGACGATCGCCTCGCCGATGGCCGCCCGCTGTTCGGCGGCCATGTCCGACGTCCGTTCCTCCGGCACTGTCGCGGTGGGGGACGTTCCGCCGCCGCACGCGGCAAGGCCAAGCGCCGCGACCGCCGCGACGGCCAGGGACTTCAGCTTCCATGGCCGCATCCCGACATTCTCCCCGTCCTGGCGCCGCACCCCCGGGTCCCGCCCTGCCGTCATCTCAGAGCACCTCCTCGACCGAGAGCTCGTAGGTTCCCGTGCCGCTGCCGGCGGCCCCTGCCGCGATGTAGTGGGTGCCGTCGCTGTCCGCCTCGAAGGTGAGCCGGCTGTTCCGGCCGAGGCCGCCGTCGTCGTTCGCGGTGCCCTCGATCAGGTCCCCGTCGCCGTCGTGGATGCCGCGCAGCCAGGGATCGCCCAGCGTCCCCGCGCTCGTGGGCGAGCCCTCGAGGTCGATGCGGTAGGTCCTGCCCGCCTCGAACGTGACCGCGAACCAGTCGCTGTCGCCGGCGCGCTCGATGACGCCCGTCGCCGAACCGCCCGCCGCGACCGTCGCGGCGGTGCCCGTGCCGGCCGGGATGTCGGGGTCGGCCTCCCTGACCGAGAGCCGGTAGGTCCCGATGCCGGTCAGCCAGGACCCCGCCTCGATGTAGTGGGTGCCGCCGGTCCCGGGCGTGAAGACGACCCGGTCGTCGTGCTCCGCCCCGCCGTTCTGGTTGGACGTGCCCTCGATGCGCTTGCCGTCGCTGTCGCGGATCCCGAGGAGTTCGGGGTTGTGGAGCGATCCGGCCGACGCGTGCCAGCCTTCGAGGTCGATGACGTACGTGGTTCCCGCCTCCAGCTCGACCGCGAACCAGTCCCTGTCGTCGGGGCTCTCGATGACGCTGCGCACCGAGCCGCCCACCGCGACCTTCGCGGTGGTGCCCGTGCCGGCCGGGATGTCGGCTCCGGCCTCCTTGACCGACAGCCGGTAGGTGCCGACCTGGTGGCCGTTGCCGCTGGCCGAGACGTAGTGCGTGCCGCCGGTTTCGGGCGTGTGGATGAGATGGCTCATGTTGACGCCTTCCGGCCTGGCGACCCGGGTCCCGTCCCCGTCATGCACGCCGTCGAGACGGGGGAGGATGAGCGTTCCGGCCCCGGCGTTCCACCCCTCGATGTCGAACTGGTACCGCGTCCCCGCCTCCAGCGTGACCGCGAACCAGTCCCGGTCCGCCGGAATCTCGATCTCTCCCCGGACCGAGGCGCCGACGGCGACGGTCCCGGCCGTGCCTGCATCCCCCGCGTAGTCGTCCGCCAGCTCCGTCACGGACAGCCGGTACGTGCCGGTCCAGGTGACGATCCCGCCGAGCGTTCCCACGCCCGTGTCGCCGCCGGCGCCGACGTAGTGGGTGCCCGAGGTCTCCGCCACGAAGTGCAGCCGGGCGTTCAGGCCGGCGCCCCCGCCGCCGACGAAGCCGCCCAGCGACCGGCCGTCCTGGTCGTGGACGCCCCAGAGATACGGGTCGCGCAGCGTGCCGGCGCCGGTGGACGACCCCTCGAGATCGAACCGGTACCGCTTCCCCGCCTCCAGCGTGACCGCGAACCAGTCCCGGTCCCAGTCGACCGACACCTCGCCCGTCGCAGAGCCGCCCACCGCGACCCGGCCTGCCGTCCCGACGCCCGCGGAGAGGTCCTCCCCCTCCGGCTCGGAGACGCTCTCCGCGATCTCGCCGTCGCCTGCCGCCGTCGTGTCCCTCACGGACAGGCGGTAGGTCCCGGTGTCGCCCCTCGCGCCGGTGTCGCCGCCGACGGCGACGTAGTGGGTGCCCGAGGCCTCCGGCTCGAAGCGGAGCCGCGGGTTGTCGCTGATGCCGCCCGCGTCCGCCGCGGTGCCCTCGATCAGGTCGCCCTGCGCGTCGTGGATGCCGCGCAGGTACGGGTCGCGCAGCGTCCCGCGGTTCGTCCAGTACCCCTCGATGTCGATCCGGTACTCCCTGCCCGCCTCCAGCGTCACCGCGAACCAGTCGACGTCCCCGGCCGCGCCGATCACCCCCGTGGCCGAGCCGCCCACGGCGACGGTCCCGGCGGTGTCCGTGTCCGCCGAATGTTCGTCCGCCACCTCCGTCACCGACACCCTGTAGGTGCCGGTGGCGGCGCCGAAGCCGCCGGCGGCGACGTAGTGGGTGCCGGCGCTCTCCGGCGCGAAGTGCTTCACGCTGTTCCTGCCCGCGCCGCTGTCGTCGTCGGCGGTGCCGTCGACCAGGTTGCCGTCGCTGTCGTGGATGCCGCGGAGGTAGGGGTCGCTCAGCGTCCCGGCCCCGGTCTGCGCGCCCTCGAGGTCCACGCGGTAGGCCTTCCCGGCCTCGAGCGTCACCGCGAACCAGTCGACGTCGCCCCGGGCGGCGATGTCCCCCGTCGCCGACTCGCCGACCGCCACCCCGCCGGCGGTGGCGGTGTCGGCGGAAAGGTCGTCCTCTCCCTCCGGAACGGTCGCCACGGGCTCGGAGTTGAGGATCGTCCCCACCGCCGTCGCGTCCGCGATGCGCCCGCCCACGGCGTCGCTCAGCGTCAGCGTCAGCGTCTCCCCGCTGTCCTCCACCGAATCGTCGACGAGCGCCACCTCGACCCGCAGCACGGTCTCGCCCGGGGCGAAGGCCAGCGTGCCGGAGGCCGCCTCGTAGTCCTGCCCGGCGACGGCCGTCCCGTCCGAGGTCGCGTAGCGGACCGTCACGGCGCCCGCCGCCGCCCGGTCGAGCGTCACCCGGAAACGCAGCGCCCCGTCCTCCTCGTGGGCCTCCGCGTCCGCGACCCGGATCTCCGGCACCGCTTCCGTCACCGACAGCCGGTAGGTGCCGGTGTAGGCCCCTGCGGCGCCGGCCGCGACGTAGTGGGTCCCGCCCGCCCCGGGCGTGAAGTCCACCCGGCTGTCCGGGTTCCGGCCCTGGCCGTCGTTCCGCGTCCCGGCGATCAGGTTGCCGTCGCCGTCATGGATCCCGTGCAGGTACGGGTCCCACAGCGTGCCCCCGCCGCCCAGGAACCCCTCCAGGTCGAACCGGTAGGCCGTCCCGGCCTCCAGCTCCACCGCGTACCAGTCGACGTCCCCGGCCTCGGCGACCTCGCCCGTCACGGACTCCCCGGCCGCCACGCGGCCCGCGGTCGTCCTGTCCGCGGCGAAGTCCGTGCCGGCGGGCTCCGGCACGCTCCCGGCCGCCGCAGGCGGCCGCGCGTCGGTCCCCTCCTCCACGTCGGTGACCGTCACCGTCACCAGGACGTCGGCGTGCAGGGTCCCGTCGCTCGCGCGCACGGTCAGCTCGTGGCTTGTCATGCCCGATTCGCGGTCCTCGCCCGCGCCCACGTAGGACAGCTCGCCCGTCGCCGCGTCGATCCCGAACAGCCCCGCCCCGTTGCCGCCCGCGATGCCGTAGCGCACCGCGTCGCCGTCCGGGTCCGTCGCCGACACCGTCCCGAGCGACACCCGCTCCACGCTCCCGTCCGCGTTCTCCGCGAGGTCGAACGCGTAGGACGCCGCGCCGAAGGCCGGCGGCCGCGGGTCCGCCGTCCCGGCGTCCCGCTCCGCCTCCAGCCGCGCCACCTCGCCGGGGTCCGGCGCGGAGACGCCGTGGCGCAGCAGGTACGCGTTGGCGCCCGCCTCGCGCGCCTCCACCCGCAGCCAGTAGGTTCCCGCGAGCAGCGTCGCCGCGATCCACTCGTTCGCCGTGCCCGCCGCCGCGCTCCGCTGCAGCTCGTTCCCGTCCCCGTCCTCGAGCACGAGGTCCGCGTCCGCGTCCTGGCGCCGGAGCCCGAGCCCGACCCGCTTCGCCTCGCCCAGCGTGAAGCGGAACCAGGCCGCGGAACCGGCCTCGCCGTCAAGCGAATGCGCGGGGAAGCGCGGGGCCTCCAGGCCGGTGATGTCGCCGAGGTCGACCGCGTCCGCGCGCGCGCCGTCCGGCGGCGGGTCCCCGTCCGCCGGGGCCTGCGGCGTCACGTCGGCCACCGACAGCGTGTAGGTCCCCGTCTCGTCGCGGTCGCCCGAGGCCTCTATGTAGTGGGTCCCGCTCTCGGTCGCGGTGAACGTCACCCGGCTGTTCACGGTGCCGCCGTGGTTGTCGTTGTAGGTCCGGCCCGACCCGTCGCCGGTGGTCTTGTTCCCCTCGGAGTCGAGGATGCGCCGCAGGAAGGTGTCGGCGAGCGTGCCGTCGCCGGTGGGGCTGCCGCGCAGGTCGATCCGGTAGGTCCGGCCCGCCTCGAGCTCGACGGCGAACCAGTCCCGGTCGCCGGCGGCCTCGATCTCCCCCGTGGCCGAGCCGCCCACGGCGACCGTGCCCGTGGAGTGAATGGTCGTCGTGTGGTCGTCAGGCATGGTGCCGCCCCTTTCGCTGCTGCCGTTCCTGCCGGTCCTGCCGGTCCTGGCGCCGGACCCCCGGGTCCCGCCCCGCCGTCATGCCGGGCGCCCGCCGGCGCCGGAGGCCTCGATCCCGCCCGCGGCCGGGCCGCCCGCGGCGAACGTGCCCGTGGCGTGAATGGCCGTCGCGTGGCCGTCAGGCATGGCGCCGCCCCTTTCGCCGCCGTCCTTCGTGCCGCCGCCGAAGGCCGCCGCGGCGCGAACCCGCCGTCTCCGTGGCGCCATGGCCCTTGCCGCCCGCACCCGTCATTCCTCCCGCATCGAGCGGCCGAAGAAGCCCGTGAGCGGCTTCGCCAGGTAGCTGAGCGGCGAGCGCTCGCCGGTGCGCACGTGCACCTCGACCGGCATGCCCGGCGTCAGCGCCAGGTCCCGGGCCGGCGCCGCCGCGTCCCCGGCGGGCGCGCGGAGCCTCTCCGCCGCCGCCGCGACCCGCCGCTTCAGGGCCCCCTCGGGGAGCAGCGCCGCGACCCTCGCGACCGCGCGCGCGGCCCGGCCGTCGAGCGCCGTCCCGCCCTCGACGGGCCCGCCGACGCTCACCTCGACCTCGTACCATTCGAGCCCGGTGCGCTCGTCCCGCGTCACGTCCGCCGACACCCGCTCGATGCGCCCGGCGTATTCCGGCGTCACCCGGGCCGGGAACGCGGAGAACAGCAGCACCGCCTCCTGGCCGGCGCGGACCTGGTCGACGTGGATCGGCTCGAGGCCCGCCAGCACGACGAGCCCGGCGCCGTCCGGCACGATCTTGAGGATCGGCTCGCCCGGCCGCACCACCTCGCCGAGCGCGTTCACCGCCATCCCGTGGACCTCGCCCGCCACCGGCGCGCGCACCTCCATGCGCGCGAGCCGGCGGCGCACGTCCACCAGGCGCTCGCGCACCTGGTTCTCCCGGGCCTGCACCTCGCGCGCCCGGCCCTCGGCCTCCTCGATCCGCATGGCGCCGATCTGCAGGACCTGGATCTCGATCTCGGCGATGCGTCCCCGCGCGCCGGCGATCCGGGCCGCCATGTCGCCGGCCTGGCCGTCGAGCTGCGCCGCCTCGCGCTCGAGCGCGAGCAGCCCGGGAAGCTCCGTCAGCCCCTTCCCGAACAGCTCGCGCTTCACCTCGAGCTCCTGGCCGATGAAGCCGCCCTGGCGGCGGATCGCCTCCGCCTGCGCCTCGATGCTCGCGATCTGCTTCCGCGTCTGCCCGATGCGCTCGCGCAGCTGCGCCGCCTGCCCCTCCCGCGACGCGCGCCTGGCCTCGAACAGCCGCCGCTCGCCGTCGAGGATGGCCCGCACCGAGGCGTCCCTCCCTGCGCGCGCGGCGAGCCAGCCGTCCCAGGCGACCTCCGGCGCGTCGGCGAACTCGGCCTCCAGGCGGTTGCGCCGCGCCGCCAGCGCGGCCGCCTCCGCCTCCAGCAGCGCCGCCTCGGACCGGAGCCCGGAGTCGTCGAGCCGGACCAGCACCTCCCCGGCCGCCACCCGGTCGCCGTTGCGCGCCAGGATCGCGGCGACCGTGCCGCCGTCGATGTGCTCGACCGGCTGGTCGCGGGTCTCGGGCGCGACCCGGCCGGCCGCGATCACCGCGCCCGAGATCGAGGCGAACGCGCCCCAGCCCAGCACGCCGCACAGGAGCACGGCCAGCGTGAGGAACCCCAGCGCCAGCGGCCGGCGCGACGGGAAGGCCGGCGGCGCAGGCCGGGCGGTCGCCCGTGCGCCGCCGGCCGGGGATGCGGGGACGGGCAGGGCGGTCATGCGCCGCCCTCCCGCGCCGGCGCCGCGCGCGCGAGCCAGGGCGGCACGACGCCTTCCGTCACGGGCACCGCGCTGCCAGGCGCCGGGCTTCGGGGCGGTCCGTTCGCGGCGGCGCCGACCGGCCCCGCCGCGGCGTCCCGGGGCGGCTCCGCCGCGTGGACCCGCCCGTCGCGCATCGCCAGCACCGCGTCGCACGCGGCCAGGATGCCCGGCCTGTGCGCGACGACGACCGCCGCGCCGCCCCCGGCCCGGAACGCCGCCAGCGCGCGCAGGAGCGCGGCCACGCCGTCGGCGTCGAGGCTCGAGTCGGGCTCGTCGAGGACCGCCAGGACCGGATCGCCGAAGAAGGCCCGGGCGAGCGCGATCCGCTGCCGCTGCCCGCCCGAGAGCGCCGCGCCGCCGGCCTCGACCCGGAAGTCGTAGCCGCCCGGCAGGCCGAGGATCATCTCGTGCGCCCCGGCGCGGCGCGCCGCCGCGATCGCCGCCCCGGGGTCCGGGTCCGGATCGAGCCGGGCGACGTTCTCCGCCACCGTGCCGTCGAACAGCACCACGTCCTGCGGCAGCCAGCCGACATGGCGCGCCAGCGCCGCCTCGCCGTACTGCTCCAGCGCCGCGCCCCCGAGGCTCACCCGCCCCGACCGCGCCGGCCACACCCCGGCCAGCGCCCGCGCCAGGGTCGACTTCCCCGACGCCGAGGCGCCCGCGATCCCGACCACCTGTCCCGGCCCGACCCGGAACGACGCGCCGCGCACGGCGGGAACCTCCGCGCCCGGCGCGCCCGCGACCAGGCCCTCGACCGCCAGCAGGGCCCGCCCCGCCGCCCGCAGCGCCGCCGGGTCCGGCGCCGGGAGCGACGTCCGCGCCGGCTCCTCCGGGGTCTCCTCCAGCAGCCGCGCCAGCGCGCGCCGCCCCTGGAGCGCGCGCTGCAGCACCGGCCACTGCGCGACCGCGAGGTCGATCGGCGCGAGCGCCCGGCCGAGCAGGATCGACGCCGCGATCATGACGCCCGGCGTGATCGCGCCGTGGATCGCGAGCCAGGCGCCGAGGCCCAGCATCATCGACTGCAGGAACAGGCGCAGCGTGCGCGACGCGGCCGCGAAGGCGCCGCCGCGGTCGGACGCGGCCAGGGCGTGGGAGAGCGCGCCGTTGCGCAGCAGCGCGAGGCGCGCCGTCGCCGCCGCCCGCATCCCGAGGCCGCGCACGGTCTCGCCGCCCGCGCGCACCTGCTCGGCCAGCGCGAAGGCGCGGGCCGACGCCTCGCCGGCCCGCGCCTGGAGTCCGGCCGTGCGCAGCTGGTTCAGCAGCGCCAGCGCCAGCAGCAGGACGCCCGACAGCACCGCCAGAAGCCCCAGCAGCCAGTGGAAGGCGAACAGCACGAACAGGAACGCCGGCGTCCACGGCGCGTCGAAGAACGCGAACGGGCCCGGCCCCGAGGCGAAGCGCTGCATCGCCTCGAGATCGGCCAGCCCGCCCGCCGGCGCCGAGCGCGCCGCCGGCGAGCGGCCCGCGCGCGTCAGCACCGCGCCGAGCACGCGCGGGTCCAGCCGCGCCTGGAGGCGCGCGCCCGCCCGCGCCAGCACCCGCGCCCGGAAATGGTCCAGCAGGCCCATCGCGAGGAACAGGAAGGCGACGATCAGCACGAGCGCCGCCAGCGTCGCCTCCGAGCGCGAGGTCAGCACCCGGTCGTAGACCTGCAGCATGAAGACCGGGCCCGTCAGCATCAGCAGGTTCACGAAGACGCTGAACAGCCCGATCGCCGCGAACAGCCGCCGGCTCTCGCCGAGCGCCGCCCGGATCTCGCCGCGTCCGGCGCGCGCCCCGCTCCCGGGAGACGCCGTCACGGGAGCCCTCCCCGCATCGCGGGGAGGGCGAAGGCCATGGCCGGCCCCGGCGCCGGCCCGGCGGCGCGTCTCCCGCCGGGCGCCCCTGCCGTCGCCCTCACCATTCCCACTTCAGGCGGATCGCGGCCTCCGCGGCGCCCGCCTCCCTCGCGGCGAGGCCGACGCCGGCGGAGGACCGCATGCCCGTCCGCTCCCTCGTCCAGCCCAGGCCGGCGCCGATCCCGGCCTCGCCGCCGCCCGCGCCGGGATCGAGCCAGAAGTCGTGACCGCGCCCGATGTCGCGCCCCGCGTCCGGCCCGACCCGCCAGCCGAGGCGCAGGTCCCGGACGTCCGGACGTCCCGTGACGCGCCCGTAGGCGGTGCCCACCGCGCCGAGGCGCCAGGCCGAGAGGTCCGTCCCCCAGGCCATCTCCAGGCCGGGGCCGTCGCCGTCCCCCGCCAGGGGGACGGGCAGCGTCCCGGGCCCGGGCAGGGCGTCCAGGCCGCCCGGGGACGCGGCCGCCCGGCCGCGGGTCGCGATCACCGACGGGCCGAGCCGCGTCTCCGGGCGCGGGTCCCACGCCACCGAGACCGCCAGCCCGCCGTCCTCGAAGCCCCCGTCGCCGTGCAGCGCCAGCGTCCGCGCGTCGAGCGTGACCGAGAGGCCGCGCCCGGGATCCTCGATGCGGACGCCCCCGGCGGCCTCCAGCCCGAACCCGGTCTCCGCGTCGCCGCCGTCGAGGCGGGCCGCGATCCCGAGCCTCGGATGCAGCGTGACCCCCGAGGCCAGCGTCCGCTCCCACGCCGCCTCGAGGCCGAGGCGCACGCGCGTCGTCTCGGCCGCGGTCGCCGCGAGCCGGCCCGCGCCGGGAGTCCCGGCCGCCTCCGACTCCGTGCGCGTCCAGAGCGCGTCCGCGTGCCAGCCCAGCGTCGCGCCGCCGGGGAGGCCGGCCGCCGGGGCGCCCTCGATGCCGGCCGCCGCCATCGACCAGCGGAGGCCGGCGACGAACGGCGCCTCCCGTCCCCCGGGCGTGAGCCTCGTCTCGCCCTCCGCCGTGCCGGCCGCGCCCCAGACGGAGAGGCCCGCGCCGGTCACCCGGCCCGCGTAGGGGACGAGGCCGGACAGGTCCGCCTCGACCGCGCCCGAGCGCAGGGGGTCGCCGCCGGGCCCGCGGTACGTCCCCTCGCCCCGGCTCGCGAACAGCATCAGCCCGAGGAGCGCGCCATTCCGCCTGCCGTCGACGCCGAGCGTCACCGAGGCCGTCTCGCCCTCGAGCGCCAGCGCCCCGCCGGGCCCGCCGGCCCGTCCCGAGAAGCCCGACCGCGCGGCGCGGCCCCAGAGGCCGAGCGAGAGCCCGTCCGCCTCCTGCACGAGGTCGAAGGACGTGCCCGCCAGGGCGTCCCCGGCCGCGATCCCGCGGCCCGCCGGCAGGTCGCCCCGGCCGAGACCGCGGGCGTCGCCCGGGCCCTCGCCGGCCGCCGGCGCCAGCAGCGCCATGAAGGCGCGGCGCCCGCCTTCCGCGAGCCCCGGGACCGCGAGGGGGCCGGCCCCCGTCGCGGCGCCACCCGTCACGGCCGGGTCCGCCGCGCCCGTTCCGTCCGGCAGCGCCTGGCCGGCGATCCGGCCCCGGAAGCCGGGCGTGCGGTCCGCCGACAGCCGCCCCCGCACCGCGTCCGCCGCCTGCTCCGCCGTCGCGCGCCCGAACCGCGCGAGCCACGCCCCGGGCACCGGGTCCGCGTTCGAGATCGTGCCCGTGCCGTGCGCGTCGGCGATCCACGCGTTGCCGCCCGAGGGGTTCGAGAGCGCCAGCGTCATCGTCTCCGCGCCCTCGTCATGGGCGTCGTCCAGGACGGCGACGGAGACCGTCCTCTCCGTCTCGCCCGGCGCGAATTCGAGCGTCCCCGAGGCGGCCGCGTAGTCGGCGCCCGCCGTCGCCGTGCCGTCGAAGGTCCGGTAGTCCACCGTCACGGCCGAGGAGGACGCCCGGCCGAGCGTGACCCGGAAGTCCAGCGTCGCGCCGGCGGCCTCGGTCGCCGCCGCGTCCGCCACCGAGAGGCCCGGCGGGCCGGGCACGACCGCCTCGACGCCCGCCGAGAGCGGCTCGCCGTCCGCGTTGCAGACCGCGCCCGGGTCCCCGCAGCCGTCCGTCGCCACGACGGCGACGGTGATGTCCGCCTTCGAGACCGGCGCGACCGTCACCGTCCAGGCGCGGCTGCTCGGCCTCGCCATGCGCCGCACGCGGGGCGCGAGCCGCGTCCCGCCCTGGCGGATCTCCAGCGTCTCGTCCCGGAGCGTCCGGTAGCCGTAGGAGACCGGCTCCTCCGAGAAGCGCAGCTCGAAGGACACCTCGCCCTCCCCGTCATGCGCCTCCGGCAGCGCCTCGATGCGCGCCGCGAAGGGCGCCCCCGCCTCGCCCGGCGGCCCGTGCGGCACCGTGACCGTCGCCGCCGCCGAGAGCGGGCGGCCGTCCGCCGTGCAGACCGCGCCGGCGGCCTCGCAGTCCGCCGTCGCCGGCAGCGTCACCGTCACGTCCCCCGTGCCCGACGGGTCGAACGAGAGCAGCCAGCGCCGGTTGCCGCCCGGCTCGATCCTCCGGACGCGCAGCGCCGTGGCGTTGACCACGTTGAGCCGGCCCTCCCGCCCGTTCACCGGCTGCAGCACCCTGTAGCTCATCTCCGGGGCGTCGTTGAAGGCGAGCTCGACCGTGAAGGGCTCGCCGCCATGGCCCGCCGGCGCGCCGGAGAATTCCGCCGTCAGCTCGTGGTTCGCGATCGTCGCGGTCGCCTCGCCGTATTCGAGGATCGCCGCGCCGCCCGAGGCGTTCGAGAGCCTGAGCGTGAACCGCTCGCCCGAGTCCTCCACCGAATCGTCGACGATCGGCACGGACACGGTCTTCGCGGTCTCGCCCGGCGCGAAGGTCAGCGTGCCGGACGTCGCCGTGTAGTCCCCGGGCGCACGCGCGCTCCCGTCCGCGGTCGCGTAGTCCACCGTCACGGTCCCCGTGGCCGCGGGCGAGAGGCGCACGGTGAAGTCGGCGGTCGCGTCCCGCCCCTCGGTGACCCTGACGTTCCCGACGGACAGCGCCGGGATCGCCGAGCCTGCCGGATGGAAGCTGACCGGGACCGTCTCGCCCACCGTCCAGCCCATGTCCGACCTCCAGAAGTCCGCGCCCCAGTCGAGGCGGTCGATCTCCCCCGCGCCCGCGCGCCCGAGCGCCCGGTCGACCGGGAACTTCCGGTCCTTGAGCACGAACCATCCGCCGCGCAGGCCCTCCAGCCGCTCCCTCGGCACGCTGTCCCGGAGCCTGATCATGACGACCCTCTCGACGACGAAGTGGAAGACGCTCTCGATGCGCAGCGTCAGGTCCCCGTGCTCGAGCGTGTCGTCGCCGATCGTCCCGAAGCAGTTGTCGTAGCCGCTGCGCCTGTCCTCGGGATCCCCGGCCCCCAGGCCGGGATACGGCTGCGGGAGCGACCCGACCGCCCAGCGTGCCATGCACTCCTGCCTGTCGTAGCCCCGCACGAGCTCCCCGCCCGCCGTGCGGTCGCTGTTCAGGTGGACGCGGCTCCCGACCGTGAGCGTGGTCGACCACGCCGGGTCGCCGACTTGCGTCACCGGACCGCCGGGGCCCGCCCTCGTGTCCGTCGTGTCGTTCCTCGCCGCGCGGTCCGCCAGGGCGGCCGCGGCGTTGGCCGAGGCGTCCCGCAGCGGAGCCGACCGCGGCGGCGCGTAGCCCACCGTCACCGCGTGGCCCCGGTCCACGCGGGACCACAGCGTCAGCGTCACCGTGTCGCCCGACACCGCGACCGGATCGCGCGCCGCCAGCGCGAGCCAGGTCCCGTCCGCCTTCACCGTGAACGCCCGCGCCGGGGGCACCGAGCCCTCGTCGAGCGCCTCGCCGTAGGTCAGGACCACCGTCTTCCCGTCGGCGACGGCGTGCAGCAGCTCCGGCGCCGCCGTGTCCGGCGTGTCGTTCCTCGCCGCGTGGCCGCTGAACGCGGCGACGCGGTTCGCGGAGGCGTCCTGGAGGGCGCCGGCCGCGGGCACCGCGTAGCTCACGGTCACCGTCTCGCCGTGGCCCGCGGGAGACGCCAGCGTCAGCGTCACCGCGGCGCCGGAGACGGAAACCGGGCCGTCCGAGTCCAGCGCCCGCGCCTCGCCGTCCACGATCACCGCGAACGCCGAGGCCGGCGGGACGGAATCCGGGTCCAGGTCCGCGCCGTAGGTCAGGACCACCGTGTCCCCGTCGGCGACGGCGTGCAGCAGCTCCGGGGCATCCCCGGGCTCGTCGTTCAGTATCGTCGCGGTCGCCCGCCCGTCGCCCAGCGCCGCGCCGGCGCCCGAGGGGTTCGAGAGCGCGAGCGTGAAGGTCTCGCCCGAGTCCTCGACCGAATCGTCGACCACCGTCACGGACACGGCCATCGACGTCTCGCCCGGCGCGAAGCTGAGCGTGCCGGACGCGGCCGCGTAGTCGCCGGGCGCCATGGCGGTGCCGTCGGCGGTCGCGTACTCCACCGTCACGGTCTCCGTCGCCGCCGGCGCGAGGGTGACGGCGAAGACCGCCGCCGCGTCCGTGCCCTCCGTCACCGTGACGTCGGCGACGGACAGGAGCGGGACGGCGCCGTTGACGGCGGCCGGGACGCCGTCCGCGCCGGTCGCGAAGGACGGGGCGTCGTTGCCGTCGGCGTCCTGCACCGCCGCCCCGTCGTCGCCCTCCGTCGGGTCCGCGTAGGCGACGACGACCGCCTGGCCCGGAAGGACGGCGGGGGACAGCCCGGAGAGCCGGACCCGGCGGGGCGCCGACGCGTCGACCGCGGCGCCGCCGACCGTGACCGCGGCGCCGTCCGCGGTGACCGTGAAGGCGCCGGCCGGCGGGCCGTTCCCCGCCCCGGCGTCGAGGCTCTCGTCGAAGACGAGCGCGATCTCCCTGCCGGTCGCGGCGACCGTCGCCGAGGACAGCTCCGGCACCGCCGAGGCCGGCGGATGGAAGCTGACCGTGATCTCGTCGCCCACCGTCCAGCCCATGTCGTCCTGCCAGAACGGGACGGCCCAGATGAGGAAGTTCGCAAGCCCGTCGTCCTCGTGCCAGCCTTCCAGCCCGTCGTCGACCGTGAACGTCCGGCCCTCGATCTCGAACCGGCCGCCCCGCAGCGGGGCCAGGTCCTCGACGGGCACGTGCCGCCTGAAGTCGATGACGAGCGCGGTCTGGGTGGTGTAGTGGTAGATGCCCTCGATGCCGATGCTCAGCCCCTTGTACCGGAACGTGGCGTCGGCGACCGTCCCGAAGCAGTTGTCGTACTGGGTGCGCATGTGATCGGGCACCCCCTCGACCCCGAAGCCCGGAGGCTCGAACTCCAGCGGCAGCGCCCCCTGCGTCCCGAGCGCGTACGCGGGCATGCAGTACTGCCTGCGGTAGCCGCGCTCCCACTCCTCGCCCGGCGTGTCGTCCGGCAGGATGATCCGCTTGTTGCCGACCGTGAGCGCGGTCTCCCATGCCGCCTCGGCCGCCACCGCCTCCGCGGCCGCCGTCCCGCCCGGCGCCGGCAGGGCCAGCGCGGCAGCCGCCAGCAGGAGCGGGGCGGGCAGGATCCGCCGCACGCGGCCCGCGATCCGGTCCGCGATCCCGCCGCGCACGGCCGGGGCGGGGCCCGTCCCGCGGGCGGGGGCGAAGACGGCGGCCGGCCGCCTCAGGTGGTCTTTCATTCCGGTGTCCTTCCGCTCGATGTTGCCGTCGCCTCCGGGGCGTCCCCGCCCGGGAGGCGTTCGCCCGCTTCCCGCCGCGCCGGCGCGGGCGCGCATGGCCGGGAGCCCGGCGGCGCGGGGCGGAGGTCGCTCCCCGCGCACGCCGGTCCCGCACGGGCCGGTCCCGCACGGGCCCGGCCGGCGCGGTCCGCATGGCCGCGCGTCCGGGGCGGGGCCCGTCCCGCGGGCCGTCGCGGCGATGGCGGACAGCCGCCGCCCCGGGTGATCGATCATTCCGGCGTCCTTCCGCTCGATGTTGCCGTCGCCTCCGGGGCGTCCCCGCCCGGGAGTCGTTCGCCCGCTTCCCGCCGCGCCTTCGCAGGCGAAGACGGCGGCCGGCCGCCTCAGGTGGTCTTTCATTCCGGTGTCCTTCCGCTCGATGTCCGTGCCGCCTCCGGGGAGGCGGGAGATTCCGTCCTGCAGCGCCGGCCCCGCCTCATGCGGCCGGCGGTCCCCGCATCGGGCCGCCGCGCGGCGGCGCCCGCGGCCCGCCTCTCCGGCGTCCCGTCACCAGCGCCATTGCAGCTCCGCCCCCGCGCCGTTGCCGTCGCCTCCCGTGCCGGCCCCGGCCCAGAGGTCGACGCGGGCCTCGGCGGCATGGGTCGCGTCCGGCTCGATCCGGTAGCCGATCCGCAGGGCGCCTTCGCCGTCGCTCCCGCCCGTCCGGGCGTAGCGGCTTCCGACCATGCCCTGGCCACGGCCCGCGCCGTGGGCGACCTCCAGCGACCAGGCACCCTCGCCGCCGTGTTCCGGCCGGCCGGGGAAGGCCGCCGGGCCGAGCAGGGCGTCCACGCCACCGGAGGACGCGCCGCCGAGATGGCCGCCGACCGTCGCAGACCAGCCCCGCCGCGTCTCCGGGCGCCGGTCCCACGAGATGCCCAGGCCCAGGCCCCAGCTGTCGAACGCCCCCGCCTCGTGCAGCGCCAGCGCCCGGCCGTCGAGATGCATCGAGAGGCCGCGCCCGGGATCCTCGAACCGGACCCCGCCGCCGATCTCCAGCCCGAACCCCGTTTCGGCGTCGCCGCCGTCGTGGCGCATTCCGATGTCGAGGCTCGGGTGCAGCGTGACCCCGGCGGCCAGCGTCCGCTCCCAGGCGGCCTTCAGGCCGAGGCGCACGCGCGTCGTCTCGGCAGAAGTCGCCGCGAGGTTCCCCGCCTCCGGACGCCCCGCCTCCGGGACCGCCGCGTCGGAGGCCGTCCGCGTCCAGAGCATGTCCGCATGCCAGCCGACCCGCGCGCCGCCGAGGAAGCCGGCCTTCGCCGGCACGCCCTCGGCGCCCGCCGCCGCCATGGTCCAGTCGATGCCGGCGACCAACGGTTCAGCGCCTTCGGGCGTCAGCGTCATCTCGCCCCGGCCGATCCCGGCCGCGCCCCAGACGGAAAGGCCCGCGCCGGTCTCCCGGCCCGCGTAGGGGACGAGGCCGGTCAGGTCCGCCGCGACCGCGCCCGAGCCCTCCGGGCCGGCGTAGCCGCCCTCGCCCCGGTTCGCGAACAGCATCAGCCCGAAGAGGGCGCCCTTCCGCTTGCCGTCGACGCCAAGCATGACGCCGGCCGTCTCGCCGTCGAGGACCGTCTCCCCGTGCGGTCCGCCGGCCCGTCCGCCGAAGCCGGACCTGGCCGCGTGCCCCCAGTAGCCGGTGGAGCGGCCGGACCCGCTGTCCCGCAGCATCGTGAAGGACGTGCCCAGCAGGATGTCCTCCGCCGTGAGCGTCAGCGTCTCCTGGCCGTGCCCGCCTTCGCCCCCGTCATGGGGCAGCGTCCGGAACGCGAGGCTTCCGTCCTCCTCGCCGTCCCCGCCGCCTTCGCCTCTCCGGAGCGCCGGCAGCGCCAGGCGGGCGCGACGCTCATCCTCGGCGAACGCGTGCAGCGACTCCGCGCCGCCGCCCGTCTCCGTCCTTTCCGTGCCGGCCTCCCGCCAGGTTCGGGGCCCGACATGCCGTTCCGGCAGGGGATGGCCGGCGAACCGGCCGCGGAAGCCGGGCGTGCGCGCCGCGGACAGCCGGCCGCGCACCGCGTCGAGCGCCTGCTCCGCCGCCGTGCGCCCGAAGCGCGCCAGCCACGCCTGCGGCATCGCGTCCCGGTTCTCGATCGTGCCCGTCGCCGTCGCGTCCTGGAGCCACGCATTGCCGCCCGAGGGGTTCGAGAGCGTCAGCGTGAACGTCTCCTCGCCCTCGTCATGGGCGTCGTCCAGGATGGCGACGGGGATGGTTTTCCCAGTCTCGCCTGGCGCGAAGCTGAGCGTCCCGGAGGCGGACGTGTAGTCCGCGCCCTGGGTCGCGGTGCCGTCGGCCGTCGCGTAGTCCACCGTCACCGTCGAGGCGGACGCCCGGCTCATCGTCACCGCGAACTCCACCGTCGCGCCGGCGGCCTCCTCGACGTGCGCGTCCGCCACCGAGAGCCCCGGCGGTCCTGGAACCACCGCCTCGACGTCCTCCGAGAGCGGCTCGCCGTCCCCGTTGCAGACCGCGCCTGCCGCCTCGCAGTCCGCCGTCGCGGCAATCGTGATGGTCATGTCCGCCTTCGAGGCCGGCTCGACCGTCACCGTCCAGGTGCGGTTGCTCGGCTTCTCCATGCGTTGGACGCGGGGCTCCAGCCGCGTCCCGCCCTGCAGGATCTCCAGCGTCTCGTCCCTGAGCGTCCTGAAGCCGTAGGCGACCGGCTCCTCGCTGAAATGCACCTCGAAGCTGACCGCGCTCTCGCCGTCATGCTCCTCGGGCAGCTCCTCCAGGCGCGCCGTGAAGGGCGTGTCCTGCACCTGCGTGTCGCCCGGCGCCGCGTGCGGCACCGTGACCGTCACCGCCGCCGAGAGCGGGCGGCCGTCGGCCATGCAGATCGCGCCCGCGTCGTCGCAGTCCGCCGTCGGCGGCAGCGTCACCGTGACGTCCTCCGTCCCCTCCCCCACGGGCGCGAACGCGATCCGCCAGCGGAGGTTGCTGCCCGCCTCCACCCTCCGGACGCTCTCGACCGTCGCGTGCGTCACCCAGAGCGTGCCCTCCTGCCCGTCCACCCGCCGCAGCGCCCGCCGGGTCATCTCCGGGCTCTCGCTGAAGGCGAGCTCCAGCGTGAAGGCCTCGCCGCCGTGGCCCGCCGGCGCGCCCGAGAACGCGCCCGTCAGCGCCGCCGCCTCCGGCGTCGCGTTCTGCGCCTCGAACCCCGCGAACGCCGCCGCCGGGTTGCCCGCGAGGTCCCGGAGCGCCGCCGCCCCCTCGCCCGCGGGCGGGCTGTAGCCCGCCGTCACCGCCTCGCCATGCGCGACCGGCGCGGCGAGCGCCAGCGTCACCGTCCGCCCCGAGACCGCGACCGGGTCCGTCGCCGCGAGCGCGCGCGCCGCGCCCGCCACCGTCACCGCGAACGCGGAAGGGGCGGGCACCGATTCCCCGTCGAGCGCCTCGCCGTAGGTCAGGACCAGCGCGGACTCCGTCACCGCGGCAGCCGAGAGCGCCGGCGGGACCTCGTCCAGGGCGTCCGCCGTGTCCGCCCCGGGAAAACCCGTCTCGGCGGCGAGCCCGCCCGTCTCCGCGACGATCACGGCCCCGTTCAGCGAGATGCTCCCCGCCGGCAGCTCGATGGCGCTCCCGGCGACGGAACCCGCCAGGATGTCCATCGAGAAGGTCAGCGCGTCCGTGCCCGTGCCCGAGGCGTAGACCAGCTCCGTCGAATTGCCGTGCAGGTTGACGTCGATCCCCGGCAGGCCGCCCGTCACGGTCACCGCCTCGCTGAACGAGAGCCGCACCTGCAGCGCCTCGCCGCCGGACCAGGTCCCGTTCGCCGAGGCGTCGGCCAGGAACGCCGCCGCCGTCACCCAGGGCGCCGTCCGGAAGGCCGTCAGCACCGGCTGGCCGCCGGCGTCGGTGATCGACGCCCCGGCGAGGACCAGGCCGTCCGGCGCCACCCTGGCCTTCCGCGCCCCGTCGTCCGCCGCCGTCACCGCGTGCGAGAACGTGAGCGTGGCCGTGCCGGAACCGCTGGAATGAGCCGCCTGCCGGCGGACGCCGTCCAGCAGGACCGCGAGCCCCGGCGTCCCGTCCACCGTCACCGGGGCGCTGAAGACGAGCTCCGCCTCCACCGTCTCGCCCGCGTCCCAGGTGCCGTTCTCCCCGGGCTCCGAGACGATCCGCGCCGACGTCACCCGCACCGCCTGGGAACCCGAGACCCACGCCGTCGCGTCCTCGGCCAGGGCCCGCCCGTCCGCCGTGCAGAGCGCACTTTCCGCGTCGCAGTCCCCGGGCGCCGGCAGCCGCAGCATCACCCCGTCGTCGGCCGCTTCCGGCGCCACGGTCACCCGCCAGCGCCGCCCGTCCCCGGGAAACGCGATCGCCGCCGTGGCCTCGCCGCCGGTGACCCGGAGCGCCGCCAGCAGCGCGTCCGCGTCAACGCCCGCTTTCGGGGCCTCGCTGAACGTGATCCGCACGTTGAAGGAATCCCCCGAATGGCGCTCCGGCAGGTCCGAGAACGCCGCGGTGAACAGCGCCACGTCGTCGCTCGCGATCGTCCCCGTGGCCTCCGCCCGGCGCACCACCGCCCCGGCCCCGGACGGGTTCGACAGCGTCAGCGTGAGGTCCTCGTCCGCCTCCGCCGCAGCGTCGTCCAGCACCGCCACGTCCACCGTCAGCTCGGTCTCCCCGGGCGGAAAGGTCAGCGTGCCCGAGACGGGCGTGTAGTCCTCGTCCGCCACCGCGCTGCCGTCCAGGGTGGCGTAGTCCACCGTCACCGCCTCCTCCTGCGCGGTGCTGAGGCGCACCGCGAAGGAGAGCGCCGCGTCCGTCCCTTCGGCGGCCTCCGCGTCCCTTGCCGTCAGCGAGGGCGCGCCCCGGACCGTCGCCCGGACCCGGTCCCGGTGCCTGCGCCCGTCGGCGGTGCAGATCGCCCCCGCCTCGTCGCAGCGGCCCGTCGGGGCCATCTCGATCGTGAGCGGATCCCCCGCCCAGCGCCAGTCGGTCGAGCGGAACCGCATCACCACCCTCCATTCCCGGCCCTCGGGATCCTGCCGGACCAGCCGCGGCCGACTCGCCGGCTTGTCGCCGATCCGCGTCGACAGCCTGTCGAGGATGTCCTCCGCCGCCAGGCCCGGCGCCGGGGGCTCGCTGAACACCAGCCGGAAGCGGAAGTTGTGGACCCCGTCATGGGTCTGCGGAACGTCCGCGAAGCGCGCCGTCAGCCGGGGCGTGGCGTTTTCCGCCTCCAGCCCCTCGAACGCCGCCGCCGCGTTGCCGGCGACGTCCCGGAGCCGCGCCGCCTCCGCGTCCTCCGGCGGCGCGTAGGAGACCGTCACGGCCTCGCCGTCCTTCACCGGCGCGGCCAGCGCCAGGTACGCCCGCCGCCCGCTCACCCGCACCGGGTCCGCCTCGGCCAGCGCCCTGGCCGCGCCGCCCACGGTCACCGCGAACGCCGGGGCGGGGGGCGCCAGGGACTCGTCCAGCCCCTCGCCGAACACCACCGCAAGTTCCGCCAGGCGCACCTCGGCGCTCTCCGGCTCCGGGGCGGTCCCGTCCACCGCGTCCGGGTCCGCCGGCTCGATCTCCCAGGCGAGGGCGTTCGACAGGCCCGCCCCACCGACGGTGCAGACCGCGCCCGGCGCGTCGCAGTCCGTCGCCGCCGGCAGCTCCACCCGCACCGGCCCGTTCGAGTGGGGCAGCACCCGGATCCGCCATTCCTTGCCGAGCGAGTCCTCCTTCTCCGCCCTCGTGACCTCCCCGTTCGTCACCGTGAACGCGTGGTCCCGGAGCGATTCGGCCGTGACGTCCGGCGCCAGGTTGAACCGGACCTCGATCCAGAAGGGCGAGCGGTCGTGGGCCTGCGGATGGTCCCCCATCTCCGCCGTCAGCGTCCCCGCCGCCACCGTGAGGCGGGCGGACGCCTCAACGCCGCGCCCGTCCAGGGTGCAGACCGATCCCTCGGCCCCGCAGTCCGTCGTCGCCGGCAGGGTCACCGTCACGTCCCCCGACTGGGGGAAGATCTCGATCTCCCACAGGGCGCTCAGCAGCACCCCGGACCGCGTCAGGTCGCGCTCCAGGTCCAGCCGGGTCGCCCGGACCACCCGCCCGTTGGTCACCTCGAAGACGTGTTTCAGCATCTCCGTCCACGTCGTCATCACCGGCTCGCTGAAGCGCGCCCTGAAGGTGAAGTTCCCGCCCCCGTGCGCCTCCGGCGCGTCCTCGAAGGCGAACGTCAGCGTCTCGTCCACGTCGGTCAGCTCCAGCCGGACCCCGATCTCGGCATGGTTGCCGTTGCCGTCGTCCGCCACCACCACCAGGTCCCAGGCATGCCTGAGCTCGTAGTCGTAGTGCACCCCCTCCACGGTGACGATCTGGCCCGTCGCCGCGTCGATGGCGAAGTCCGTCGCCGGGGTGCCGTCATCGTTGTAGAGCGCATAGGTCAGCGTGTCCCCGTCCGGGTCCACCGCGGTGACCGGCGCGCCCACCGCCGTGCCCGGCCCGACGTTCTCCGGCACGCTGCGCGCCACCACCACCCGGGGCGGCGGCGCCGACGCCGGCGGCGGCGTGAATTCCGTCCGCGCCTCCTGGCCGAGACTGTCCACCAGCAGCACCCCGCCCGGGTCCAGGCTGTCCGCGACGACCCCCGCCGTGCGCGCGCCGTGGTCCCGGACCTCCACCACGTGGCGGAAGCGCAGCACCTTCGTCGTGCTCCCGTGCTCGTAGGCCGCCTCCCGGCGCTCGCCGCCCAGCAGGATCCCCACCGTCGGCTGCGCCGCCCCCGGCGGACCGTAGAGCTGCACCTCCCGGTTGAAGCCGACCTCCGCCACCACGGCCTCCCCCGTGTCCCAGGCCCCGTTCGGGCCCGGGGCGCTGGTGATCCCCACGCTCGTGACGAAGGTCGGCACCACGCCCGGCACCTCCGCCTCCGCCGCCTCGGCGATGGTGAGGCCGTCCCGGGTGCAGAACGCCCCCTTCGCCTTGCAGTCCCTGGCCGGCGACAGGCGCACCGTCATCAGCTCCGCCGACGCGTCCGGCGCCAGCGCCAGCTCCCACGCGCGGACCTCCCCCGGCGGCCCGTCCGGGTCGTAGGCCGCATGCAAGCCCGTCACCGCGCCGCCCGTCACCTCCAGCGCCGCCCGCAGCTTCGCCTCGTCGACGTCCACCGCCCGGCTGAATTCCAGGCGCAGTCCGAAGGGCTCGCCCCCATGGCCCGGCGGGACGTCCCCGAACGACGCGGTCAGGAACCCGGAGGCCTCGCTCCGCTGGCCGGCCTCGCTCTGTGGGCTGACACCAGGAGGAGGGGAGAGGTGTAAAGTCGTACCGGCGGCGTCGACCCCGTTCAAGGCCTGGATCACGCCCGAATCGCTGTCGGCATCCCTGGGGGTGTAGGCCAGCAGGATGTCGATGGCGGTCGGCAAAACCGCGAGGGGCAGCAGGAGTAACAGTTCCTTCTCATTCGTAAAAACGCCTATATCGGTCATCGGGTCTACGTCCGCTTTCAATCGCACTGAAGAGGGGCCGATTGCGGAACTCTGGCCGTCAACGTACCGCAATTGGAATCTGTGTTGTACGTCTTCCAGGACACTGCTCCTCCGGTCGATTTCGCGGTCGTATCTCACTTTTATGAGACTGCCATGGACAAAAAAGGCATTTACCATCCGGGGGCGCGAGGAGCCGAGGGACGGGGCGTCACCCACCGCGGGGACGACGAAGCTTCGGGCATCGCGTCCCGCCGTGTCCTGGAGCAGGCCCGTCGTGTCGTCTCCGGCGGACGGATCCGTGTAGCTGATCCGCACCCCCCCTGCCAATGGCGCCTCTCCGGTGTCCACGTACACCAGCCGGTCCGATCTCGGGAACGAGCGACCCGCTATCGCGGCATTCCCCACCGCCAGGGGATGCCGGTTTGTACTTCCTTGATTGTCGAACACGCGAAGGTCGATTTGATTCTGGACGCCGTCCAGGGCGGTGGCGCTCCGGTCCATGGCCCGGCCGAACTCCAGGGCGACGTAACGCCGGTCCACGCTGTCGGTCGCGTCCCGGGGATGGTACGCCTGCAGCAGCACAGGACTCCCGCCTCCGAAGTCCCGCGCCGAATTGTTGATCACGCCGGTGAACGTGAAGGCCGGAACCTCCACCCCTTCGGCGCTCAGCATCCGCCGGCCGGCGTCGTCGGGGGGCGTGTAGCTTGCCGTGACCCCCGTGCTTACGCCCACTCGCTCGGACAGCTTCAGCCACACCCGGCGGGCGTCGTCGTCGAACCGGAACCGGGTGACCGCGTTGGCGCTGCCGGACACCACCTCGAAGGCCGACAGCGGCGGCCGGTGGTCATGGGTGTCGCTCCGGGTCAGCGGCCGGTGGAAGTCGATGTTCAGCCAGGTGCCCTGCCGTATGACCTCTGCCGCCACCGGGATCGGCGCGGCCGGGCTGGCCTGCTCCGAACCGTTCGTCACCGCAAGACCGGTGAAGCCCGGCGCGTCCTGGCCGCCGGACGTCTCGATCACGTTGGCGTCGTTGGTGGGAAACGGGTCCAGCCAGTCCACCGTCAGCCGCTGGCCCTCGTACACCGTCAGCCCCAGCGCCAGCCGCACCCGCCGGTTCGCGGACGACACCGACACGCCGCTGACCGGCACCTCGTGGTGCCGGGTCCTCACGGTGAACTGGCCCGGGTCCGGGCTGCCGTGCACCGCCCGGTCGAACAGGATGTCGAGCGTCGTGCCCGCGGCCGGCACCGAGGCCGACTGCGGCACCGGGCGCGGGTCGGCCTGCGTCGAGCGGTTCTCCGCGGTCACCTCGAAGTCGCCGGCGTTCAGCCCGGACGGCGTCTGCAGCGCCCGGTCGTCCGCCGCCTCCGGCGGCGCGTCGTGGGCCACCTCCACCGTCTCGCCCGCATACACCGTGGACCCCAGCGCCAGGCGCACCCGCCGGTTCTCCGCCGACACCTCCACCCCGGTCACCTGAATCAGCCGCTCCTGGAGCCCGTCCGGCTTCGCCGACACGGTGAACTGGAAACTTAACGGGGCCCGGTCCCCGCTCCCTTCGATCGGGACGTCGAAATGCATGTCCAGCTCCGTGCCCGATGCGGACACCTCCGTGCGCTCCGGCAGCAGCGGCAGGTTGAAATCCGGCATGCTCCCCGTCACCGGCACCCCCACGATCCGCATCCGCAGCTGGCGGTCCATCGAGTTCCAGCCGTACCGGACGGGAAAGCCCGTGGCGCGAAGTGGATTTTGATCAAAATTGGTGCCCGAAGCACCGATCATCGCGGCCATGCGCCGCTCGAGCTCTTCGACTTCTTCCGGACTCACGTACCCCTCGTCCCCGGGATCCAGTTGGGCCCTCCGGCCGAATTCGACGATTGCATCCTGGATATGCTGGGTATGGGAGTCCTGCCAGTCATCTCCGTATTCCCCCGCGGCGGCAACGCAGTCCGCCTGAACGGGGATGCCGCCGACCGGGATTTCAATTACACTGACGTATTCTTTCAAATCCGGCCCAAGTTCTCTTCTTGCCTCGACGATGTCGTAGTTCTCGAGGTTGCGGCCGAACATGGGTGAAAACCTCATCCACCGCCGCACCTGCTCCAAAGTCCGGAACCGGTATTTCGGGACATATACGCTGATGCTGCCACTTCCCTCGCAGTTGACTAACCCGAAATCGCCCGCCCTGCCAACGCCGTCAGATGGGACTGTACTTACTTCTGTGTTCTTAACCTCGTTGAACTGCGACTCCAGGATGTAGCTCAGGCTGCCGTCGTGGAGGCGGAAGCCCGCCTCGCTGAACGCCGTGTCGTTTTCGCCGGGGTCCGCGAGGTCCAGGGAGATCACCCCGCCCTGCCCGTTCCTCCCGCCGCTCTGGTCCAGCGTGAACATCACGTGATAGGTCGTGTCCGGCTCCAGCAGCGGGTGCTGGCCCATGCGCTGCCGGGCCCGGAACCGCACCGTGCCGTTGACGCCGCCGGCCAACGAACCCAACGGCTGCAGTTCCCCCAGGCTCCGGTACGGACGCCCGCCCCGGTCGTTGTAGAGATGCACCTTCAACCCCCCGGTCGAGTCCAGCTTGATGTCCACGCCCTCGAACCGGTAGGCCGCCGCGTCCGAGCCCGTCCGGAAGCCCTGCGACACGCGCGGCACGTGCGCGCGGGCCCAGAAGCCGGCCAGGTACCCCGCCGCGTAGTCCCGCTCCCAGAAGTTCGCGCGGTTGATGTGCGTGTAGTCCAGCTTCCCGTTGCGGACCGTCACCCGGTAGGTCCGGCTCTGGCCGCCCTGGTCGGTCACCGTCACCCGGACGTGGGTCGGGTTCGTCCTCGGCCAGCCGGCCAGGTCCAGCGTCGCCGTGCCGGGCGTGTCGGGATCGTCGTCGTTCTCGATGCTCACCGTCGAGGTGCCGATCTCCGCCTCCGCCGTCACCGTGACCTGGCCGGCGAGGCCGGAATCGGCCTCGTAGGCGAGCCTGTCCCTCTGGAAGCCCGGCCCCAGCCTGAGCCTCTGGCCGTCCGCCTCCAGGGTCAGCGACCTCAGCCGCGTCAGGGGCGCGGGCCGGCCCTCGAGCCGCATCTCCAGCGGGGTGTCCCGCTCGAACCGGCCGGTCCGCGTGCAGAGGAATCCCCTGGTGCCCGCGAGGGCCTCCAGGTATTCCAGGTATTCCTCGTATTCCGCCAGGGCGGCCTGATAATCATCGTATCTCTCAAGGGCCATATTGTATGCCGCCGTGCCTTCCGGCGTGGTAAAGTCGTAGTCGTCCGAATTCGGGAACTCGACAACACTCGGGCGCCTGGCTTCCTCGACCTCCTCGATGACATCCCCCGATTCGCACCACACCAGGCGGCCGTTGCCGATGGTCCAGCCCGGCAGGCCCTGCTCGCCGCCGGAAGGCACGGTGCCGGTCAGGTTCTTGAAGGCGCCCGCATCGGTTCGATTGACCTCCACCCAGTAGGTCGTCCGCGGTTCCAGCAGGGCGCTCAACGGTACCCAGAACGTGTGGGCGTCGCCCGGAGTGACTCTCCCAAAGGCTCTGACAACATATCCCCCTGGCTCGCCTCCGCTGTCCCGGCGCAGGCTGACCAGCACGGTCTCACTGTCGACATTCCGTGGGGGAATCCTGAACCTGGAAAAACCAAAAGACACGCGCTCCAGCCGGTGGTACCCGTCCCCGGTCGTGAAGCTCTGCGCCTGGCGGTAGTAGCTCCTCTCGACGCCGTTCAGGAGATGCGTGTTCCTGACCAGGACCACGCGATCGGCGTCCACGGACTGCGCCTGCACGGGCGCGGCAGGGAGCGCCGCCAGCGCCCACAGGCACGCCAACGCGGCCGGGGCGCGGCGGGCCAGGGCCCGGATGCCGCCGGCGCGGCGGGACAGGCCCTGCCCCGGCCCTGGGGCCGCGGTCCCCCCGGGACTCCCCGTGGCCCCGGTCGCGGCGGCCGGGCCGGCGGTGTCTGTCGTTGCGGTGCTGTCGTCGGTCATGGTGCCACCCCCGTCGTTCGCGTTCGTGCGGGCGCCCGTTCCGGACCCCCGGTTCCTGCCCCGTTTCATGTCAGAGCGCCTCCTCCACCGAGAGCCCGTAGGTGCCGGTGGTGCCGGTGCCGTAGTCGCCCCTGCCGTGGCCGAGGTAGAAGGTGCCGGTGCCGTAGCCGCCGGCGGCGATGTAGTGGGTGCCGTCGCTGTCCGCCTCGAACGTGAGCCGGCTGTTGTTGCGGACGCCCCCGTCGTCGTCGTCGGTGCCCTCGATCAGGACGCCGTCGGCGTCATGGATGCCGCGGAGCCAGGGGTCGCCCAGCGTCCCGGCATCCGTGGGCGACCCCTCGAGGTCGATGCGGTAGGTCTTCCCGGCCTCCAGCGTGACCGCGAACCAGTCGACGTCGCCCATGTAGTCGATCTCGCCCGTGGCCGAGCCGTCCACCGCCACCGCGCCCGTCGTGCCGGTCCCGTCCGCGAAGTCGTCCGCAATCCAGGTGGCGGCAATGACGGAAACCGTGTAGGTTCCGAGATTGTTGCCCCCGGCGCCCGCGGCGATGTAGTGGGCGCCGTCGCGGTCCGCCTCGAAGAAGAGCCGGCTGTTGCGGTACGCGCCCGAGTGGTCGTCGGAGGTGTCCGCGATCAGGTTGCCCTCCGCATCGTGGATGCCCCGGAGAAAGGGATCGTGCAACGTCCCGTGGCCGGTGTAGTTGCCCCTGACGTCGATCCGGTAGATCACTCCCGCCTCCAGCGTGACCTCGAACCAGTCGTGGTCCTCCGGATGGCCGATCCTGCCGACGGCGGTGCCGCCCACCGCCACCGTCCCGGTGGTCGCGGTGGTGACCGGATGGTCGTCGTCGAGGTCGATCTCGCTCACGTGGAGCCGGTACGTCCCGCCGTACCAGCTCCAGGGGACGGGCAGGCTCTGCGCGGCGGAGACGTAGTGGGTCCCGCTCTCCTCCGGCGTGTAGAAGACGCTGGCGTTCTGGGTGTTTCCGAACGCGGCCATGAGCTCGGAAGGCTCCCGCTCGGGCCTGGGATCGCCCGGCAGCAGCCGTGAATTGTCGTTCCCCGTGTAGGGCAGCAGGTTGCCCTCCGGGTCGTGGATGCCCCGGATCTCGGGGTCGTACAGGGTTCCGTCTCCCGTCGGCACGCCCTTCATCTGGAAGCGGTAGGTCTTCCCCGCCTCGAGCTCCACCGCGAACCAGTCGACGTCGTCCTGCCGCTCGATCGCCCCGGCCGCCGACCCGCCCACCGCCACCGTCCCGGCGGTTCCGGTGTCCGCCGTGAAGTCGTCATCGGCAATCGAGTTCACCGAGAACCGGTACTCCGCCGCCCGGTCGAAGAAGGTCCTGTAGCTGATCTCGACGTGATGGGTCCCGTCGGACTCCGCCGTGAAGATCAGGCGCCTGACGCCGGGCCAGTTCGCGTTCGGGGGCAGGGTGCTCGCGTCGTGCGTCGTCCCCGGCAGGAGACCGTTGTCCGGCCCGTAGATGCCGTGAACGTTGGGGCTGAAGACAAAGTCCGGGATCCCGCCCCTGTCCAGGTCCAGCCGGTAGGCCTTCCCCGCCTCCAGCTCCACCGAGATCACGTGGACCTGGCCCATGCGGTCGAACGTCCCCGCCAGCACCTCGTCCACCTCGGCGCCGCTCGTCGGGCGCTCGTTGTTCAGGATCGTGCCGGTCGCCTCGGCCCGGACCGGGTCCGCCCCCGACACGCCGGACAGGCGCAGCGCGAACGTCTCCCCGCTGTCCTCCACGAAGTCGTCCAGGAGCGACACCTCCACCCACTTCTCCGTCTCCCCGGGCGCGAACGTCACCTCCCCGGACGCCGCCTCGTAGTCCTCCCCCGCCAGCGCCGTCCCGTCCACCGTCCCGTACCCCAGCGTCACCGCCGATGGCGACGCCCAGTTCAGCCCGATCCGGAACCGCATCACGCCGTCCGCCTCGTGCGCCTCCGCGTCCGAGACCGACACCTCCCACGGCGCCTGGGCAACCTCGAACCGGTAGCTCCCGGTCTCCCCCCCATGGCCACCCGCCGCCACGTAATGCGTCCCGTCCGATTCCGGCGTGAAGTCCAGCCGGCTGTCCCGGCCCTCGCCCCCGCCGTCCCGCTCCGTGTCCGGCAGCCGGACCCCGTCGCCGTCGTAAACCCCGTCCAGCCTCGGGTCCGCCAGCGTCCCGGATCCCGTGTCCGAGCCCTTCAGGTCGAACCGGTAGGTCTTCCCCGCCTCCAGCTCCACCGCGAACCAGTCCCGGTCCCCGGGCTCCTCCAGCACCCCGGCGGCCGAACCCCCGACCTCCACCCGCGGCTGCGGACCGTGCCTCGCCGTCTGCCCCGCCCCGGTGATGTCCGCCACCGAAACCCGGTACGTCCCCGTCCCCGCAGCCGCCCCCGCCGCCACGTAATGCGTCCCGTCCGACTCCGCCGTGAACACCGCCCGGGCGTTCCGGCCCTCCCCCGCATCGTTGTCCAGGGTGCCGTCCAGCAGCGCCCCGTCCCCGTCGTGGATCCCCTCCAGCCACGGGTCCCCCAGCGTCCCGGCTCCGGTGTCCGCGCCCTCCAGGTCGATCCGGTAGGTCTTCCCCGCCTCCAGCGCGACCGCAAGCCAGTCCACGTCCCCGGCACGCTCGATGTCCCCCGTCGCCGATCCGTCCACCGCAACCACGCCGACCGTCCCGCGGCCCGCCGCGAAGTCGTCCGCATAACCCGTCACCTCCAGACGGTACGTCCCGGTCTCCCCGCCGCTCGCCCCCGCCGCCACGTAGTGCGTCCCGCCGGACTCCGGCGTGAAGTCCACCCGGCTGCTCAGGTAGAACCAGCCCCGGTCGTCGTTCTGCGTGTCCGCCAGCAGGACCCCCTCCGCGTCGTGGATCCCGCGGATGCACGGGTCGATCAGCGTCCCGCCGCCAAGGCCGGCGCCGAGCAGGTCGAACCGGTAGGTCGTCCCCGCCTCCAGCTCCACCGCGTACCAGTCCACGTCCCCGGCCTCACCGATCTCCCCCGTCACCGGCTCCCCGGACAGCACCCGGCCCCCCGTGGCCGTGTCCGCCGCGAAGTCCGTCCCCGACGGCTCCGGCACGCTCCCGGCCGGCCCCGGCGGCGGGTCCGCTTCCCCGGACTCCCGCTCCGCCTCCAGGCGCTCCACCTCCCCGGGGTCCGGCAAGGACACGCCGTACCGCAGCAGGTAGTCGTTCGAACCCGCCTCCCGCGCCTCCACCCGCACGTGGTACGTCCCCGGCAGCAGCGTCGCCCCGATCCACTCGTCCGCCGTCCCCGGCGCACCGCTCCGGTGCAGTTCGTTCCCCTCCCCGTCCTCCAGGACCAGGTCCCCGTCCGCGTCCTGCCGCCGGAGACCCAGGCCCACCCGCTTCGCCTCGACCAGCGTGAACCGGAACCAGTTCACCGAATCCGCCTCGCCCCCGAGGGAATGCGCCGGAAACCGCGGGCCGTCCTGCGCGGTGATGTCCCCAAGGTCCACCGCCCCCGCACGACCCCCGTCCGCCGGGGGATCCTCCGCCACCGGCGTCTCCGCCGTCTCCGGCGTCACGTCCGCCACCCGCAGCGTGTACGTCCCCGTCTCGTCACGGTCCCCGGACGCCTCGATGTAGTGCCTCCCGCTCTCCGTCGCGGTGAACGTCACCTGGCTGTTCACGCTCCCGCCGTGGTTGTCGTTGTAGGTCCGGTTCGATCCGTCCCCCGTGCTCTTGTCGCCCTCGGAATCCAGGATGCGGCGCAGGAAGGTGTCCGCCAGGGTGCCGTCCCCCGTCGGACTCCCCCGAAGGTCGATCCGGTAGGTCCGGCCCGCCTCGAACTCCACCGCGAACCAGTCCCGGTCCCCCGCGGTCTCGATCTCGCCCGTGGCCGAACCCCCGACGGCAACCCTGCCGGCGGTCTCAATGGTCGTCGTGCAGTCGTCGGACATTGCCTTGCTCCCGTCGCTCGTGCCGGTGTCGGTGCGGGGGTCCGGCCCCCGGGGTCCGCACCGGGTTCATGTCAGGGCGCCTCGCGGGCCGGCGGTCCCCGCAGGTCCCGGCGCGGCCGCGGAGCCCGGCGCATCCCGCCGGCGGTCCCCGCATCGGGCCGCAGGGCGGCGGCGCCCGCGGCCCGCCTCTCCGGCGTCCCGTCACCATCGCCATTGCAGCTCCGCCCCCGCGCCCGCGCCCGCGCCGTCCGTGCCGGCCCCGGCCCAGAGGTCGACGCGCGCGTCGGCGGCGTGGGTCGCGTCGGGCCCGACCCGCCAGCCGAGCCGCGCCCGGCCGTCCTCGCCGGTCCCCGACATCCGGACGTAGCGCGAGCCGACCATGCCCCGGCCCCGGGACGCGCCATGGGCGGCCTCCAGCGACCAGTCCCCCGCGCCGCCGGCCTCCGGCAGGCCGGGGAAGGCCTCGGGCCCGAGCAGGGCGTCCACGCCGCCCGGGGCCGCGCCCCAGCCGCGGGAGGCGATCACCGAGACCCCGCGCCGCGTCTCCGGGCGCGGGTCCCACGCCACGTCGAGGCCGAGCGACCAGCTCCCGAAGCCGCCGTCCTCGTGGGCCGCGAGCGTCCGTCCCCTCACGGAGACCGACAGGCCGCTTCCGGGATCCGCGTAGCGGAGGCCGCCGCCCGCCTCGAGGCCGAACCCGGTCTCGGCGTCGCCGCCGTCATGGCGCATCCCGACCTCCAGGTCCGGCGTCACCGTGGCCCCGGAGGCCAGCGTCCGCTCCCAGGCCGCCCTCAGCCCGAGCCGCAGGCGCGTGGTCCCGGCCTCCGACGCCGCGAGGCCTTCCGCCGCCTCCGACGCCGTCCGCGTCCAGAGCGCGTCCGCGCGCCAGCCCAGCTCGGCGCCGCCCAGGAAGGCGGCCGTCGCGGGCGGGCTCTCCGCGCCCGCCGCCGCCATGGCCCAGTCGAGGCCCGCGGCCATCGGGCGCCCGCCCTCGGGCGTCAGCGTCATCTCGCCCCGGCCGATCCCGGCCGCGCCCCAGACGGAGAGGCCCCGCGCGCCCGTGCGGCCCGCGTAGGGGACGAGGCCGGAGAGCCCGGTCTCCACCGCGCCCGCGCCCTCCGGGCCGGCGTAGCCGCCCTCGCCCCGGCTCGCGAACGCCATCAGGCCGTGGATCGCGCCCTTCCGCCCCCGGTCGACGCCGAGGCGGACCGACGTCACCCGCCCCTCGACGGACATCCCGCCGCCCGGCCCGGCGACCCGCCCGGCGAAGCCCGACCGCGTCGCGCCGCCCCAGAAGCCGGCGGAGCCGCCCGCGCCCTCGTCGAGGAAGGCCGTGAAGGCGGTGCCCGGGAGGACGTCCTCCGCCGCGAGCGTCCGCGCCGCCCGGCCAGGGCCTCCGTCCGCCGCGTCCGCGGGCAGGTCCCGGAACGGCGCGAGGCCGTCCCCTGCCGCGGAGGCGGCGAGCGCGGGCGCGCTCCCTTCGGTCCCGTCCGCCATGGCGCCGCCCGCGGACGGCCCCGGCAGCGGCTGGCCGGCGAACCGGCCATGGAAGCCCGGGCTCCGGTCGGCGGACATGCGCGCGCGCACCGCGTCGAGCGCCTGCTCCGCCGCCGTGCGCCCGAACCGCGCGAGCCAGGCCCCGGGCATCAGGTCCGAGTTCTCGATCGTGCCCGTCGCGGTCGCGTCCTCGAGCCACGCGTTCCCGCCCGAGGGGTTCGAGAGCGCGAGCGTCATCGTCTCCGCGCCCTCGTCATGGGCGTCGTCCAGGACGGCGACGGAGACCGTCCGCTCCGTCTCGCCCGGCGCGAAGCCGAGCGTCCCCGACGCCGCGACGTAGTCCGCGCCCGCCGTCGCGGTGCCGTCCGAGGTCGCCCAGTCCACGCGCACCGCCGCGGACGACGCCCGGCCGAGCGTCACCCGGAAGTCCAGCGTCGCGCCGGCGGCCTCCCCGGCCGCCGCGTCCGCCGCCGAGAGCCCCGGCGGGCCGGGGACCGTCGCCGCGACACCCTCCGCGAGCGGCTCGCCGTCCGCGTTGCAGGCCGCGCCCGGGTCGTCGCAGCCCGCCGTCGCCACGATCCTGACCGTGACGTCCGCCCTCGATTCCGGCACGGCCGTCACCGTCCAGGCGCGGTTGCTGGCCTTCTCCTTGCGCCTGACGGCGGGCGCGAGCCGCGTCCCGCCCTGGCGGATCTCCAGCGTCTCGTCCCTGAGCGTCCGGTAGCTGTACTCGTGCGGCTCCTCCGAGAAACGCACCTCGAAGGCCACCGCGCCCGACCCGTCATGCTCCTCCGGCAGCCCCTCCAGGCGCACCGTGAAGGGCGCCTCCGCGACCCGGGCGTCCTGCACCGGCGCGTCCCCCGGCGCCGCCTCCGGCACCGTCGCGGCGACCGCCGCCGAGAGCGGGCGGCCGTCCCCGGTGCAGATGGCGTCCGCGGCCTCGCAGTCCGCCGTCGCCGGCAGCGTCAGCGTCACGTCGTCCGTCCCGTCCGGCTCGACCGTGAGGGTCCAGCGCGTGCTGTCGCCCGGGGTCTCGCGCGCCGCGCGCGTCACCGCCCCGCCCGCGACGGCGATGGCGCCCGCCTGCCCGTCGCCGCCCTGGAGCAGCCTGTAGCTCAGCGCCGGCGCCTCGCTGAAGGCGAGCCCGACCGTGAACGGCTCGCCGCCGTGGGCGTCCGGCAGTCCGCCGAACGCCGCCGTCAGCGGCGGCGCGGGCGGGGGCGTGGCGCGCTCGTCGTTGTAGATCGTGGCCTGTCCCGCGCTCGCGAAGGTCGACGAGATCACCGCATCGCCGCCCATGACGTCGGACAGCCCGAGCAGGAAGGTCTCGCCGTCGTCCTCGACGTCGTCGTCGACGACCGGCACCGGCACGGTCTTCGAGGTCTCGCCCGGCAGGAAGGTCAGCGTGCCTTCGGTGTGCGCGTAGTCGCCGGGCGCCTCGGCGCTCCCGTCGAAGGTCTCGTAGTCCACCGTCACGGTCTCCGTCGCCGCGGGCCGCATCGTGACCGTGAAGTCCGCGGTCGCGTCGACCCCCTCCGTCACCGCCACGTCCGAGACCCTCAGCACGGGCACGGCGGGGTTCTCGGCCGCCACCGTGAAGTCCGGGACGTCGAGGCCCCCGGTCGTGACCAGCACGTTGCCGCTCGACGGCCTGGCGTAGCTCACCGTCACCGCGTCTCCGGGGTCCGCCGCCGGGTCGTGTTCCAGGGTGATGTCGCTGGCCCGTCCGCCGACGCCGTAAACGTCGTGGATTGTCGACGCGACGCCGTTGATCGTGACCGTGAAGGCCGTTGCGGCAGGGAAACTGTCGGTGTCGATGTCCTGGGAGAAGGACACCACCGGGTTGCCGGTCTCGAAATGCGCCCGCACCACCCTGAGCCCCGGCAGGATGGTGCCGAACGCGCCGAACCTGATCTGGCTGATCGCGGCGTTGCCGCCCATGGCGGCGCGGAGATCCACCCCGAAATATTCTTCCGCCGTCCCGATCGCGCCGTCGATCGGCACCGACGCGGTCTTCTCCGTCTCTCCCGGCGCGAAGGTCAGCGTGCCCTCCGTGTGCGTGTAGTCCCCCGGGGCCCTGGCGGTGCCGTCGTAGGTGTAGTACTCCACGGTCACCTCCTCGTCCGCCGCCGGCAGCAGCGTGACGGCGAAGCCGATGGTGGCGTCCTCCCCTTCCGCCCCCGAGGCGTCCGCGATCCGCAGCACCGGGCCGGCGGGGTTGTCGAACATGAAGCGCTCGAAGCTCCGGGCCTCGGAGCCGATCGTGCTGGCCAGCACGCTGCCCGTCGCCGGCCTGGCGTAGCTCACCGTGACCTCGTCCCCCGGGTCGGCCAGGATCTCCGCCTCGAGCGTGATCTCCCTGCTCGAGTTGAACACCGTGCCCACCCTGTACACTTCCGCCGGCTCGCCCCTGACCGTCATCGCGAACGCCGCGGCGCCGGGCAGGCGCCCGGCGTCGACATCGTGCGAGAAGACGAGGAAGGGATTCCCCGAGTCCAGGTAGGCCCGGACGATCCGCATCTCCGGCAGGATCGTGGCGAGCCCCGCCGCGTCCTCGACCCTGGCGTTCGCGGCGTTCGACAGCGCGAGCGTGAACGTCCTGCCCTCCTCCGCCGTGCCGCCGGAGACGGGCACCGACACCGTCCTCTCCGTCTCGCCCGCGTCGAACGCGAGCGTCCCGGAGGCGGCCGTGTAGTCCGCGGGCGCGGTGGCGGTGCCGTCCGACGTCGCGTAGTCCACGGTGACCGTGCCGGCCGCCCTCGGCAGCAGCGTCACGGTGAACGCCGCCGCCGTGTCGATCCCCCGGGTCACGGTCACGTCGCTGACCGACAGGAGCGGCTCGCTCGCCCGGGCCAGGTCGGCCGCGGCGGTGCCGGCCAGCTCCACGCCGTCCGCCGACCGGAGGCCGCTGCCGTCCGCCGGCCGCTCGTAGCGGAAGGTCGCGGGCTCGTCCGCCGCGATCGGCGCCGAAAGGTGCAGGCGCAGGACGCGCGGATCCCCGTCGTCGAACGCGGCCCTGTCCACCGCCAGGCGGGTCCCGTCGCGCAGGACGTGGAAGCTGCCGCTCCCCGGGACGGCGGCCGTGTCCATGTCCCCGCCGAAGTAGAGCTCGACGGACAGCGGCGTCGCCAGGGCCGCGAACCTGAGCGTCGGCGGCGCCTCGGGGTTCGCGACCGGGTAGTCCTCGAAGCTCGCCACCTCGATGCCGCGCGGGCCCTTGAGCGCGTCGTCCCCCGCAGGCCTGTCGTACCGCAGCCTGACGTCGGCGCCGCGCGAGACGTTGCCGTGGGAGATCCTGAGCCGGTTGCCGGCGCCCGCCACGCGGTTGATGCTGGCGTGGAGGAGCGGCGCGCCGTCGGCAGTGAGCGAGAAGGCGTCATACAGCTCGCTCTGCGTCGGGAAGCCCTCCTCGGAGAGCGGCCATTCGAACACCACGTGCGTCACGTCGTCCCTGTCCGGCGACACGTATGCGCGCAGCGGCAGCAGCCCCCGCCCCCAGGTCGTGCGGTTCCTCACGGACACGAAGTGCGAGCCGCGCGCGCGGTTGCCGGCGGCGTCCCGGACGGCGCCCGCCGCGTCGTTCGCCGGACCGGGGCCGGCGTAGCGCGCCTTGACCGCCCTGTGCCCCGAGCGTATCGGGATCGCCCTCGACACGCCGTTCGCGAAACTGTAGGTGCGCAGGTCCTGGCCGCGGATGCGGTCGCGGTCGGACATCGTCAGCACCAGCGCGCAGAGATGCGGCGCGGCGCTGCACGCGGACTTGCCCGCGATCCGGCTGCGGGCGTCCGCGCCGAGGTCCGCCCTGGCGGCGAAGGCGACCGCCGCCGGCCTGCTGTCGCGGTGGGTGTCCACCGAGGTTCCGTTGCCCTGCCCGTCGGCGACGACCTGCCGGGTCGTGACGCGCACCGTGAACCGCCCGGGGTCGGGCAGCGCGCTCCGGTCGAGCGGCTCGGTGAACCACAGCGTGACGGTCCGCCCGTCCGTGCCCGTCTCGCCCGCGCGCAGCTGCGGCCCCGGCCCGCCGCCCGCCCCGTTGTCCGCCGCGATGCCCGTGAAGGACGGCGCGTCCGCGCCGAAGCGGTCCTCGAGCACGCCGCCCGCGTCGTTGCCGCCCGGGTTGCCGTCCGTGTAGCTCACCCTGACCGATTCCCCGCCCGTCATCTCGCGCGCGAGCCGGAGGCGCACGCGTCCCGTGTCCGCGAACACCTCGACGGAGGTCGCCGTCACGCTCTCTTCCGCCCCCCCGCCGGCCGGCGCGACCCGCACCGTGAAGCTCCCGGGACCCGGCGTCCTGCCGGGCGCCGCCTCGAGCGTGGTGTCGAACTGGATGTACAGCCACCCTGGCGCGCCGTCCCCGATCCAGGCGCGCAGCGGCCGCGGTCCCGCCGTGGCCGGCGTGCCGGTCCAGCAGCGCAGCCACAGGTCCTCGGAACGGCCGCCGTTGGAATTGCCCCAGCCGGCGTGGCTGCACTGGTTGATGCCGGTGTCCGTGGCGGCGCAGCGCAGGTCGTCGAGCCAGACGGGCCGCGATGCCGGCGCCTCCCTGTAGTGCCTGCCGAGCTGCGCGGCCGGCGCCGCGACATGCTCGCCGTCGCCGAACCCCGCCAGCCGGCACATCAGCGCCGCCGCCGCGTTGCCCGCCGCGTCGGCGCGGTCGTCGGTCACCGTGCCCCACTTGCCGCGGAACAGGAACTCCGGGCGCCCGACCCGCGGGTTCGTCCCCGAGGCCTCGGCGAGCCGGAACGCGTGCTGCGGGTGCGCGTGGGTGCGCACGGTCACGATCTCCGACGAAGCGTTGCCTTCTCCGTTGTCCACGATCACGCGGACCTGGTAGGCGGTGTCGGGCTCAAGTCCCTCGATGACGTGCGCGTAGCCCGGCGCGGAGGACGCCTCGACGCGGCGCGAATCGAAAGGCCCCGAGGTTCCGGTCCGGTGCACGACCAGCCAGGACCGCGGCCCGGGCACGCCCCGGGCCGGGTTCGGCCGCGCCCAGTTGACCCTGATCTCCGTGTCGCTGCGCGCCCGCACATGGAACTCGCCCGGGTCGGGATCGGTCCCGCAGAGGATCCCCCGCCCCCCGGGGCTGATCCCGTCGCAGGGCGCAAGCGCCGCCGGCGGCTCGTTCACGTCCGTCACCGTCACCCGCACGTTGATCCCGTCGCTCGCGCCGATGGCGTTCGAGGCGCTGACGCCGAACCGGTAGTGCTCCTTCGCCGACTCGAAGTCGAAACTCCGCTTCGCCGTGACCTGCCCGTTCTGCGGGTCGATGTCGAACAGGTCGCCGTCCGGCCCGCCGATCTCGTTGCCGGCGATGTCCGGGACGATGCTGTAGGTGACGGTCTGGCCGCGCCTGTCGACGATGTCCGAGAGCCGGCTGCCGACGTTGGCGCCTTCCGGCCGGTTCTCCGCGATCGCGAGCTCCACGAGGCCGTCGTCGTCGCGGAAGACGGGCGGGTTGCCCCCGTTCGGCTCGTTCAGCAGGTTGAAGCTCCCGTAGAGCCCGAAGCGCAGGTGGCGCGCCCAGGGCACCCGTTCCCAGCGCTCGTGGAACGTGCCGTTCGCGCGCATCGTCATCTTCCAGTGCCAGGCCCGGCCGCCCGCGCCGATGTCCCAGCCGGCCGACGAGGCGGAGTCCGCGCTGCCGGAGGCGGTCGCGGCCAGCGGCGGCAGCGCGCCCGCCGTGCGGTCGGCCACGATGGCGTATCTCGTTTCCGGCAGCAGGCGGACCGGCCGTTCCAGCTCGAAGTCGAGGTCGCCCGCGTCGAGAAACCTTGCGGTCCCCGTCCAGGTGCAGGAGCCGGGATTGTCCGGCGGCCTGCCGCCCGCGTCGACGTTGCACAGCATGGCCCGCAGGGTGGAGGACGCGCCCGCCGGCCTGGGCCGGGCGCTGGCCCTGAGCCGGACATGGGTGACGGTGTAGCCGCCCGGGTTGGGTCCGGTCAGGAAGGTCTGCGCGACGTCGCCCACCTCCAGGCCACGGTCCGCGCCCTGCCCGAAGTTCTCCACGACGGTCTGTTCCCGGGCCTCGGCCCCGCCCGCCGCGGCGAGGAGGGCGAGGCCGAGCGCCGCGGCGCCCGGGAGACCCCCCGGAAGCGCGCCGCGACGGCGCGGGCGGGGATCGGCGCACGAAGGCTGCCGCGCCTGCCGCGCGGGCGAAACGGTTGCGGAATCTCTCGTGCAGGTCACTTTCCCCTCCTCTCCGTCGTTTCGGCCGTTCCACGCCGCCCGGGGCGCATGCGCCCGCTTCCCGCCGCGCCCGGCGGGCCGGCTTCCGCATCCCCGCGCTTCGCGGGCGGGCACCGGCGTCCGGTCCGGGCGGCCGTCACGGCAGGAACTCCCGCCAGCCGCCGTCGTCGAGCGCCCGGGCCTTCGCGACCCGGCGCCGGACCCGCGCGCGCATCCAGCTGTCCGGCCCCCATTCCCGGGCCACGGCCTCCTCGCCCCACAGGTCCGCCGCGATCCGGCGCTGCGTCCTGCCCGCCCTCAGCCCCGCCATCACCGTCAGCACCCCCTCGATCCCCGGCCTCGTTCCCGCCTCACCCGCCCGTCCCGCGGGCCGGCCCGGCCCGCGACGTTCCAGAAGTCGGCCATCCGCCGCATCGCGTGCGGCATCCGCAGCCCGAAGGGATGGCTGACCGAGATGCCGGCGCCCGCCGGGAACGCGGGCACGTCCCGGAGCCGGACCTGCACCGCCGCGCCGGCATGCGCGACCCGGACCACGAGGTCGCCGCCCAGGAGCCGGAGCCCCCCGACCGACGCGCCCTCCTCCCGCATCGCGGCCAGCGCCGGCGCGCCGTGATCGATCGCGCCCTCCGGCATCCCCGCCTGGCGCCAGAAGGGCGCGGCCGCGCCCTCCGCGAGGCGCGGGTCCTCCCAGGCGAGCAGCCCGAACCGCGCCGCCCCGAGGTCGGCCTCCGACTGGACGCGGACCGGGAACGCGCCCGGCGCCGCCCCGCGCTCCGTCCCGCGCGCCGTCCCGTGCGGGGCCCCGGGGGCGCCGTGCCGCGCCCAGGCCTCCCCGTACTCGCGGACCAGCCTGAGGACCCGCCACGCGAGGTCGCCGTCCCCGGCCGCCGCTGCCGGCGCCTCCCGGACCGCCGCCCCTGCCGTTCCGCCCGCCATCGCCGTCACCACTCCCACGCGATGTCGAGCCCGGCCTCGGCGCCGCCCGCCTCGCGCGCGCGGAGCGCGACGCCGGTCGTGGTCCGCATCCCCGTCCGCGCCTTCGTCCAGCCCAGCCGGGCGCCCGCGCGGGCGCCCTCGCCGAGGCCGGGCTCGAGCCAGAGGTCGTGGTTCATGGCCGCGCGCCGCCCCGCGTCCGGCCCGACCCGCCAGCCGAGGCGCAGGTCGTCGATCTCCGGACGCCCCGAGACGCGCCCGTAGGCGGTGCCCACCGCGCCGACGCGCCAGGCGCCGAGGTCCGTCCCCCAGGCCGCCTCCAGGCCGACGCTGCCGCCGCCGGCGCCGAGGCCCGGGACCGTCTCCGCCCCGAGCAGCGCGTCGACGCCGCCCGCGGACGCGCCGCCCCAGCCGCGGGTCGCGATCACCGAGGGGCCGAGCCGCGTCTCCGGGCGCGGGTCCCAGGCGACCGAGAGCGACACCCCCCGGTCCTCGAAGTCCCCGTCCTCGTGCAGCGCCAGCGCCCGCGCGTCGAGCGAGACCGAGAGGCCGCGTTCGCGGTCGTCGACGCGGACGCCGCCGCCGACCTCCAGCCCGAACCCGGTCTCGGCGTCGCCGCCGTCGTGGCGCAGCCCGATCTCGAGGCGCGGCCAGGCCGCCGCCCCCGGCCCGAGCCTGCGCTCCCAGGCCGCCTCCAGCCCGAGGCGGACGCGCGTGACGTCGGCCGACGCCGCCGCGAGGCGCCCGCCGTCCGGGGTCTCCGCCGCGCCCGACGCCGTCCGCGTCCAGAGCGCGTCCGCGTGCCAGGAGATCCGCGCGCCGCCGAGCGCGGCGGACGTCGCGGGCGCGCCCGTCGCGCCGGCGGCCGCCATCGCCAGGTCCATGTCCGCGCCGATCTCCGCCGGCTCCGTCCCCGCGTCCGCGCTCCCGCCCTCCGGCGTCTCCGGCACCAGCGTGAGCCGGCCCGCGCCGTGGCCCGCGACGCCCCAGGCCGCCAGGCCGTCGCCGAAGACGCGGCGCCCGTAGGGGTAGAGCCCGGTCAGCACGCTCCGGACCGCGCCCGACCCCCCGGAGCCGCGGTACGTCCCCTCGCCCCGGGCGCGGGAGAGGAGGATCCCCGCCGTCCAGGAGCCCGCGCCGGCCCCGGCCGTCCGCTCGGCGCCCAGCATCGCGTTCACGGACTCGCCCTCGAGCGAGAGCCCCTCCGGGGTGCGCCCGGCGAAGCGCGCCGCGTCCGCCCGGCCCCAGACCGACACCAGCCCGCCCGCATCCGGCTCGCCGGTGAACGCGAAGGAGGAGCCCGTCAGCAGCTGGCGCCGCGTCACCGGCTGCCCGCCGGAGCCCGCGCCCGTCCCGCCGTCCTCCAGCCGGCGCGCCATCTCCTCCAGCCGGGCCCGGGCGTCCCCCTCCTCCGGCCGGGCGCCGTCCTCCGCCGCCGCGCCGTCCAGCAGGCGCCGCATCTCCTCCAGCCGGGCCTGCACGTCGTCCTCCGGCGCCAGGAGCGTCCCGGCCTCCGCCGCCGCCTCCGCGCCCCCGGCGCCCGCCGCGGCCGCGCCGTCCGCCGTCCCGCCGGCGCGGCCGCGCCAGCCGTCGTGCCCCGACACCGGCTCCGCCCAGAGCCCCGAGACCAGCCGCCGCCCGGCGAGCGTCGCCTGCAGGCCGCGCGGCCGCGGCGCCCGGAAGCGGTCCCCGACAGCCTCGATCACCTGCCCGGCCACCGTGCGCCCGAACCGCGCGAGCCAGGCCCCGGGCATCAGGTCCGAGTTCTCGATCGTGCCCGTCGCGGTCGCGTCCTCCAGCCACGCGTTCCCGCCCGAGGGGTTCGAGAGCGTCAGCGTCATCGTCTCCGCGCCCTCGTCATGGGCGTCGTCCAGGACGGCGACGGAGACCGTCCGCTCCGTCTCGCCCGGCGCGAAGCCGAGCGTCCCCGACGCCGCGACGTAGTCCGCGCCCGCCGTCGCGGTGCCGTCCGAGGTCGCCCAGTCCACGCGCACCGCCGCGGACGACGCCCGGCCGAGCGTCACCCGGAAGTCCAGCGTCGCGCCCGCGGCCTCGGTCGCCGCCGCGTCCGCCGCCGAGAGCCCCGGCGGGCCGGGGACCGTCGCCTCGACGCCCTCCGCGAGCGGCTCGCCGTCCGCGTTGCAGGCCGCGCCCGGGTCGTCGCAGCCCTCCGTCGCCACGATCCTGACCGTGATGTCCGCCCTCGAGGCCGGCACGGCCGTCACCGTCCAGGCGAGGTTGCTCGGCTTGTCCTTGCGCCTGACGGCGGGCGCGAGCCGCGTCCCGTCCTGCAGGATCTCCAGCGTCTCGTCCCTGAGCGTCCGGAAGCTGTACTCGTGCGGCTCCTCGCTGAAACGCACCTCGAAGCTGACCGCGCCCGACCCGTCATGCTCCTCCGGCAGCCCCTCCAGGCGCGCCGAGAACGGCGCCTCCCCCGGCGGCGCCGCGTGCGGCACCGTGACCGTCACCGCCGCCGAGAGCGGGCGGCCGTCGGCCATGCAGATCGCGCCCGCGTCGTCGCAGTCCGCCGTCGGCGGCAGCGTCACCGTGACGTCCTCCGTCCCCTCCCCCACGGGCGCGAACGCGATCCGCCAGCGGAGGTTGCTGCCCGCCTCCGCCCTCCGGACGCTCTCGACCGTCGCGTGCGTCACCCAGAGCGTGCCCTCCTGCCCGTCCACCCGCCGCAGCGCCCGCCGGGTCATCTCCGGGCTCTCGCTGAAGGCGAGCTCCAGCGTGAAGGCCTCGCCGCCGTGGCCCGCCGGCGCGCCCGAGAACGCGCCCGTCAGCGCCGCCGCCTCCGGCGTCGCGTTCTGCGCCTCGAACCCCGCGAACGCCGCCGCCGGGTTGCCCGCGAGGTCCCGGAGCGCCGCCGCCCCCTCGCCCGCAGGCGGCGCGTAGCCCGCCGTCACCGCCTCGCCATGCGCGACCGGCGCGGCGAGCGCCAGCGTCACCGTCCGCCCCGAGACCGCGACCGGGTCCGTCGCCGCGAGCGCGCGCGCCGCGCCCGCCACCGTCACCGCGAACGCGTCCGCGCCGGGCACCGATTCCCCGTCGAGCGCCTCGCCGTAGGTCAGGACCAGCGCGGAGCCGTCCGCGACCGCCCCGACGAGGGCCGGCGCGACCAGGTCGAGCGGCGCCCCGGCCGACGCGGCCCCGAACGCCGTCTCCGCCGCGAGCCCGCTCGCCACGGAGACGATCTCCGCCCCCTCCAGGGACAGCTCGCCGGCCGGGAGCGCGATGACGCTGCCGGCGAGCGCGCCCGAGAGGATCTCCCTCCCGAACACGAGACGTTCCGTGCCCGAGCCGGAGGCGAGGACCAGCTCCGTCGCGAAGCCGTGCATGGTCACGCCGATCTCCGGCACGCCCCCCGTCACCGCCACCGGCTCGCTGAACGCCAGCCGCACCTCCAGCGCCTCGCCGCCCGACCAGGTCCCGTCGCCCGAGGCGTCGGGCAGGAACCCGGCCTCCGTCACCCAGGGCGCGACGAAGAACCGCGTCAGCGCCGCCCGGCCGTCCTCGCCCGTCAGCGTGGCCCCGTCCGGGTCGAGGCCGTCGGGCGCCACCCGCGCCGTCGCCGCGCCGGCGTCCTCCGCCGCCACGACGAGCGCGAACCCGAGCGTGGCCGTGCCGGAGCCGCGCGCGTAGACCGCCGCGCGGCGCTCCCCGTCCAGCAGGACCGCGAGCTTCGGCGCCGTGCCCGCGGGCCCGCCCGCCGTCACGGCCTGGCTGAAGTCCAGCTCCGCCTCCACCGTCTCGCCCGCGTCCCAGGTCCCGTTCTCGCCGGGCTCCGAGACGATCCGCGCCGCCGTCACCCGCGCCGCGTCCGAGCCCGGCACCGCGGCCTCCGCCGCCGCCGCCAGGGCCTCGCCCTCCGCCGAGCAGAGCGCGCCCTCGGCCGCGCAGTCCTCCGCCGGCGCCAGCGAGAGGCCCACCGCCCCCCAGGGCGTGTCCGGCGCCACCGTGACCCGCCAGCGCGCCGCGTCCGCCGCGTCCGGCCGCGCCGCCGCCGTGGCCGCGCCCCCCGTCACCCGGAGCGCCGCCAGCAGCGCCGCCGCGTCCACAGACGCCGCCGGCGCCGCGCCGAAGGCGATCACCGCCTCGAACGGCGCGCCCGAATGGCGCTCCGGCAGGCCCTCGAAGGCGGCCGTGAAGGACGGCGCCTCGTCGTCCGTCACCGTGCCCGCCGCCTCCGCCCGGCGCAGCACCGTCCCCGCGCCGGCGGGGCCGGACAGCCTGAGCGCCATGGTCTCGTCCCCCTCGGCCTCCGCGTCGTCGAGGAGCGCCACCGCCACCCGGCGCTCCGTCTCGCCGGGCGCGAAGGACAGCGTGCCCGAGGCCGCGACGTAGTCCGCGCCCGCCGTCGCGGTCCCGTCCGCCGTGGCCCAGTCCACGCTCACCGCCTCGTCCTGCGGCGTGCTGAGCCGCACGAGGAAGGGGAGCGCCGCCTCCGGCCCCTCGACGGCCGCCGCGTCCTCCGCCGTCAGCGAGGGCGCGCCCGGGATCTCCGCCGCGACCCGCGCCTTCAGCCGCCGCCCGTCCGCCGTGCAGAGCGCGCCCGCCTCGGCGCAGTCCGCCGTCGGCGCGAGCTCGAACCGGAGCGTCTCGTCCGCCAGCTCCGCGTCCGAGTTGCGGAAGGACGCCACCACCAGCCATTCCATGCCCTCCGGGTGCCTGCGGGCCAGCCACGGCACCTTGAACGGCCTGGTGGCGCCGATGCGCTGCGAGAGCTTGCCGAAGCGGATCGCGTCCGCCGTCAGGCCCGGCGCCGGCGGCTCGCTGAACACCAGCCGGAAGCGGATCCGGTGCACCCCGTCATGGGTCTCCGGCAGCCCCTCGAACCGCGCCGTGAAGCGCGGCGTCGCGTTCTCCGCCGCGAGGTCCCCGAACGCCGCCGCCGCGTTGCCGGCCACGTCCCGGAGCCGCGCCGCCTCCCCGTCCTCCGGCGGCGCGTAGGAGACCGCCGCCGCCGCGCCGTCCTTCGCCGGCGCCGCCAGCGCGAGGTGCACCCGGCGCCCCTCGACCCGCACCGGGTCCGTCCCCGCCAGCGCCCGCGCCGCGCCGCCGACCGTCACCGCGAAGGCGGAGGCGGGGGGCACCGAGGCCTCGTCCAGCCCCTCGGCGAAGACGATCTCCAGCGCCGCGAGCCGCAGTTCCGCGCCCTCCGGGACCGGCGGGTCGCCGTCCGGCGCCGACGCGCCCGCGATCTCCCAGGCGACCGCCTCCTCCAGCATCCGCCCGTCCGGCGTGCAGACCGCCCCCGGCGCCGCGCAGTCCGTCGCCGCCGCGAGCGTCACCGACAGCGCCGCGTTCGACAGCGGCAGCGCCCGGATCCGCCAGGTCCGGCCGTCGCCGTCGCGCCGCGCCACGTCCGTGACCTCGGCGTTCTCCGCCGCCAGCGCGTGCGCCCGCATCGCCCCGGCCGTGACGGTGACCGGCGCGTTGAAGGACAGGCCGAGGTCGATCGGCTCGCGCGCCTGCGCCGCCGGGTGCTCCGCCTTCGTCGCCCGGAGCGGCGGCAGCGCGCCGAGCGGCGCCTCGGCCCGGACCGCGGCGGAGAGCGGGCGGCCGTCCGCCGTGCAGGCCGCGCCCGGCGCCGCGCAGTCCGCGGCCGCCGCCAGCGCCAGCGTCACCGGCCCGAGGCCCGGCGCGATCCGCGCCTCCCAGGCCAGGCCCAGGCCCTCCGGCAGGCCGTGGCCCAGGTCCGCCCGCCACGCCGCGCGGACCTCGCCGCCCGTGACCGCGAGCGCCGCCTCCAGGCCCCCCGGCCCGAACGCCGCCGGCTCGCTGAAGCGGATCCGCACCGTGAAGGCCGCGCCCCCGTGCGCCGCCGGCACGTCCTCGAAGGCCGCCGTCAGGACCTCCTCCACGTCCACCAGCTCCACGTCCAGCCCGGTCCGCGCGACGTTGCCGTTGCCGTCGTCCGCGGTCACGACCAGCGCGAAGGAGGGCCGCGTCTCGTAGTCGTAGAGGACGTCCGCCACGGTCGAGACCTGGCCCGTCGCCGCGTCGATCGCGAAGCGCCCCGTGGCCTCGCCGCTCGCCCGGTCGAGAAGCGCGTAGGCGAGCGTGTCGCCCTCGGGGTCCGTCGCCGTCACCGGCGCGCCCACCGGCGTCCCCGGCGGCGCGTTCTCCGCCACGCGGCGCGTCACCGTCAGGAGCGGCGGCGGCCCCTCCGGCGTGAAGGCCAGGACCGCCTCCCCGCCAAGGCTGTCCACCAGCAGCACGCCCCCCGGGTCCAGGCTGTCCGCGACCAGCGCCGCCGTGCGCGCGCCGCCGTCGCGCGCCGCCACCGCGTGGCGGAAGCGCAGCACCCTCGTCTCGCTCCCCGCCTCGTAGGCCGCCTCCCGGCGCGCGCCGCCGAGCAGGATCCCCACCGTCGGGAGCGCCGCCCCCGGCGGGCCGTAAAGCTGCACCTCGCGGTTGAAGGCGATCTCCGCCACCACCGCCTCGCCCGCGTCCCAGGTGCCGCCGTCCCCCGGCTCCGAGACGATCCGGGCCGAGGTCACGTGGGTCGGCACGGCCCCGGGGATCTCCGCCGTCGCCGCCTCCGCCAGCGTCCGCCCGTCCTCCGTGCAGAGCGCGCCCTTCGCCGCGCAGTCCTCCGCCGGCGCCAGCGTCACCGTCACCGCCGCCCCCGCCTCCAGCGGCGCCAGCGCCAGCTCCCAGTCCCGCGTGCCGCCCCCCGCCGCCGGCGCGACGGTCGAGAGCAGTCCGCCCTCGACCGCCAGCGCCGCCTCGATGCGCGCCGCCCAGGCCTCGGCCGCGGCCTCCGCCGCCGCCCCGTCGTCACGCGCCCCGCCGCCGGAACCGCCGCCGCCCTTGTCCCCGCCGCCGGACTCCCCGTCCCCGGACCCCGGTCCCGCCAGCGGCGCGCTGAACGAGAGCCCGAGCACGAAGGGCTCGCCGCCATGGCCCGGCGGCGCCTCGGTGAACCGCGCCGCGAGCGGCGCGCCCTCCGACCGGCTGCCGCGCGCCGACCGGCCGCCGCCCTGGGGCGCGTCCGTCACCGTCTCGGTGAACGACGCCGCGTCCGCCCCGGCGGCGCTCTCCATCACCGCCTCCACCACGTCGCCGGAATGGGCGGTGTAGGCGAGGCTGGCCGAGGCCTCCGAGGCCGGCACCGCGCCCGCCAGCTCCAGGTAGACGGTCCGCGGCCCCGCGGCGAAGGCCGTCCCGCCGCCGGACGGGTCGGCGACGACGTCGGAGACCGTGTAGGCCACGCCCCCGGCCGTCAGCGCGAAGCGCGCCTCCGCGCCGCCGAGCGCCTGCGCGCTCCGCTCCATGTCGCGGTCGAAGGCGAGCGCGACCAGGTCGCGGTGCAGCGTGCCGTCCGAATCGCGCGGGAACCGGGCCGAGACCGGCGCCGGCGCCGGCGGCGCCTCCACCGTCAGCGTCACCGTGAAGGAGAGCGCGTCGCTCCCCTCCGCGCCCTGGATCACGCCCGCCTGCCGGTCGCCGACGGGCGCCGCGTAGGCGAGCGTCACGCTGGCGCCGGCCGCGAAACCGTCGTCGAAGGTCACGATGATGCCGTTCTCCGACGATCCGTGGCTTCGGGCAGCGCCGGCCGCGAAGGTCTCGCCGCCGGAGGTCGCCGTGAAGCGGGTGTGCAGGGTTCCGCCAAGGGCCCGGACCGGGGCGAGGGCGCGGTCGAAGGCGAGGATGACCGTCCCGCGCTCGAGCACGCGCTCGTCGAGCAGGAAATGCGCCTCCCGGAGAACGGGCGGCGGCGCCGCCGCCGGCTCGACCTCGACCTCGAACGCCGCCGCCTTCAGCCCGGTCGTGCCCTGCACCGCGCGGTCGCCCGAGGCGGGCGGCGCGTAGGCCACCCGGCCCGAGGCCGCCAGCCCGGTCGCGGCGCGGAGGAAGATCACGTTCGCGCCGCCCGACTCGCCGAATTCCGCGTCGGGGTCCGCCACACCCGTCACCGTGACCGCGGACCCGTCCGCCGTCACCGTGAACGCGCTTGCCGGCGGCAGCCTCGACGCGCGCCGGTCGAGCGCGGCGTCGAAGGACACGTAGACGCCCGAGCCGTCGTGCCGGATCCGGGCCGAGAGCGGCGCCGGCGCCGGCGCGGTCACGGCCTGCGTGAAGGAGGCCGCGTCCACCCCGGCGGCGCTCTCCATCACCGCGGTGATCTGGGCGCTGGAATAGGCCGTGTAGGCCAGCTGCACCGAGGCGGTGGAGGCCGGCACCGGCGCCGCCAGCCGGAGGAAGACCGTCGCCCGCCCCGTGGCGAAGGACGACGCCGCGTCCGACGGGTCGGCGACGACGCCGGAGACCGTGTAGGCGACCCCCCCGGCCGTCAGCGCGAAGCGGGCCTCCGCGCCGCCGAGCGCCTGCGCGTCCCGCGCCATCTCGCGGTCGAACGTGAGCGCGACGAGGTCGCGGTGCAGCGTGCCCGAGGCGTCGCGCGGGAACGCGGCCGAGACCGGCGCCGGCGCCGGCGGCAGCGCCACCGACAGCGTCACCGTGAAGGAGGCCGCGTCGACGCCCTCCGTGTTCTGGATCACGCCGTCCGCCGCGTCGCCCGCCTGGTCGCCCGGCGGGTCCGTGTAGACGAGCGTCACGCTGGCCCCGGCGGCGGGCGCGGGGTCGAAGGTGACGTACGCACGGTCCGGGTTCAGGCCGCCGAAGCCGGCATCGACGAGCGTGAGCGCGGCGCCGTCCGCGGTCGCCGCGAAGCGCGCGCGGAGGCTTTCCGTCCTGTCCGGGGCCGGGTCGAGGTCCCGGTCGAAGACGAGCCAGAGGTCGTTGCGATCGAGAAAGCCTTCGTCCTCCGGGAAATACGCCTCCCGGAGCACGGGCCCCGGCGGCAGCGCCGGCGCCACCGCGACCGAGAACGCCTCCGCCTTCAGCCCCGACGCGTTCTGCACCGCCGCCTCGCCCGAGGCGGGCGGCACGTAGTCCACCCGCCCCGAGGCCGCGAGCCCCGTCGCCGCCTTCAGGAAGATCGCGTTCGCGCCGCCCGTCTCGCCGAACTCCGCGTCGGGATCCACCACCGCCGTCACCGCGACCCGGGACCCGCCCGCCGTCACCGTGAACGCGCTCGCCGGCGGCAGCCGCCCCGCGCGCCGGTCGAGCGCGGTGTCGAAGACGAGACGGACGCCCGAGCCGTCATGCCGGATCCGGGCCGAGACCGGGCGCGGCGCCGGCTCGGTCACCGTCACCGTGAAGGAGGCCGCGTCCACGCCGGCCGCGCTCTGCATCACCGCGGTGATCTGGCCGGTGGAATAGGCCGTGTAGGCCAGCTCCGGCGCCGCGGCGGAGACCGGCGCCGGCGCCGCCAGCCGGAGGAACACCGTCCGCGGCCCGGCGGCGAAGGTCCCCGTCGCGTCCGACGGGTCGGCGACCACCGCCGACACCTCGTGCGTCGCGCCGCCGCCCGTCAGCGCGAAGCGCTCCTCCGCGCCGGAGAGCGACCCGACGTCCCGGAGCATCGTCCGGTCGAAGGCGAGCGCGACGATGTCGCGGCGGAGCGTGCCGGAGGCGTCGCGCGCGAACATGGCCGAGACCGGCTTCGGCGCCGGCTGGAGCTCCACCGCCGCCGTCGCCGTGAAGGAGGCCGCGTCGACCCCCTCCGCGCCCTGGATCACCCCGTCCGCCTGGTTGCCGGCCGGGTCCGCGTAGGCGACCGCCACGCTGGCGCCGGCGGGGGCCGTCGGGTCGAGGGTGACGAAGGCCAGGTTCGGGTTGAGGGTGCTGAAGCCGGCCAGCGTGAGCGTGGCCGGGCTGCCGTTCACGGTCGCCGTGAAGCGCGCGAGGAGTCCGGCCGTCAAGCTCGGGGCCGGGTCGAGGTCCCGGTCGAAGGCCATCCAGAAGTCGTCCCCCGGGAGCGTGCCCTGGTCGTCGACGAAGAACGCCTCCAGCAACCGCGGCGGCTCGGGCACGTGCGGCACCGCAACCGCCACCGGCCCGAAGCTCCGCGCGTCCCGCCCCGTCCGCGACTGCACCACGCCCGCCGACTGGTTGCCCGCCGGGTCGGCGTAGGACAGCGTCGCCGCCCGGGCCGGCGCCGCCGCCGCCAGCCGCAGCGTCAGCCGCCGGTCCTCGCCCTCCGGCGCCTCGATCCCGTCGACGGCGAGGACCGAGGCGCCCGAGCGCACCGTGAACCGCTGCGCCAGCGCCGCCAGCGTCGCCGCGTCCCGGTCGAGGTCGCGGTGGAAGTCGAGGTCGATCCGCGTGCGGTCCACCTCGCCCGCGCCGGCCCGGAACGAGACCGAGACGAGCCGCGGCTCCGGCGCGCCGGCCACCGCGATGTTGAACGCCCCCGCCTTCACCCCGTCCGTGCCCTGGACCGCCCTGTCGCCCGAGGCCGGCGGGCGGTACTCCGCCACGCCCTCGAGCGCGAAGCCCATGTCCGCCTCGACGAAGATCACCCGCGCGCCCCAGTCCTCGCCGAACGCGGCGTCCGGGTCGGCCACCCGCGTCGGCGTCACCGCCTCGCCGCCGGCGGTGACCGCGAAGGCGTCCGCCGGCGGCAGCCGCGAGGCGCGCCGGTCCACCGCCGCCTCGAAGCGCAGGTAGAACCCCGAGCCGTCGTGCCGCATCCAGGCCGACTGCGCCGCCGGCGTGCCCGACCGCTCCGGCGTCACGATCACCGGCCCGAAGCTCGCCGCGTCCGCCCCGTCCGTCGCCTGGAACACCCCCGAGGACTGGTTGCCGGCGAGATCGGCGTAGGCGACCCGCACCGCCGCCTCCGCCGACAGCGCCGTCGCGAAGCTCAGCGTCGCCTCGCCCGAGACCGTGCCGTCCTCCGCCTCGCGGTTCGCCACCGCGACCTCCTCCACCGAGCGCACGAAGCCGCCCTCGGTCACCGTCAGCAGGTTCCCGACCCCCGCCGTCCCGCCCGTCTCGAGCCCGCGGTCGAAGACCAGCAGGATCCGCGTCCGGTCGGGCGCGTTGTCATCGTCCCGCGGGAAGACCGCGCGCCGCAGCCCCGGCGGCGCGCCGGCCCGCCTGGCGGGGACGTCGATCTCGAACCCGTCCGCCTTCACGCCCGCCGCGCTCTGGAACGCGGCGTCGCCCGAGGTCGGCGGCGTGTACTCGACCGACCCGGACCAGCCGTGCCCCGCGTTCAACGCCTCGACGAAGACCACCCGGGGGCCCCAGTCCTCGTCGAATTCCGTGTCGGGGTTCACGACGGAGATCGCGCTCTGGAAGACCCCGTTGACGTTGACAATGAAGGCGCTCGCGGGCGGGAGCCTGCCGTCGCTCCGGTCGAGGTCGACGTCGAAGCGGAGGTAGAGGCCCTCGTCGTCGGACCAGGCCTCCAGGACGCGCGGGCCCCGGTCCGGCGCCTCCCCGATCTCCGTCGCGTCGAGATCGGCCATGTCCGCCCCGCCCGCCTCGGCCTGCACCACGCCGCTGCTGTCGTCGATGCCGGACGTCCGGTCGAGATAGCTCACCGACGCAAGCGCGACCCCCGGCTCGTGGGCCGCCGGCCCGGCGAGCCGCAGGTAGAGCAGCTTCGGCGCGGCGGGGAAGCCGGGGCCGGGGGACGCGGTCACCGCCCGCACCGGGTGGTTCGTGACGTCGTCGCCGTCGACGACCTGGACGGTGAAGCCCGACTCCGCCCCGGCGAGCGTCGCCGGCCTGCGGTCCACCGCCCGGTCGAAGGTCAGCGCCACCAGCGAACGGTCGAGCGCGTTGGCGTCGTCGCGCGGGAACGCGGCCCCGACCAGCGCCGGCGCGCCCGTGACGGGCGCCTGATCGGTCACCTGCACCCCACGCGTGCCCAGCATGTCGGTGCCGTTCAGGCTCTGGATCACGCCGGCCTCGTCGTCGCCGCTCGTCAGGTCGCCGTAGGCGAGCTCCACCGACGCGCCGGACGGGATCTGCGAATCGTCGACCACCAGGTAGAGGGTGCGCGGACCGCCCCGAAGGCCGAAGGCTTCGACGCTGCGCTCCACCGAGCCGACGAGGACCGCGGCGCCGTCCGCCGTCACGTCGAACCGCTGGTAGGCGTTCGAGAGGACCGCGGGGCGCCGGTCGACCGGGTGCCGGAAGCCGAGCCGGATGAAGGCGCGCTCGATTTCGCCGAGAGACTGCGGGAACTCCGCCCGGAGCAGCGCCGGCGCCCGGTCGTCCGGATGCGGGAGCGCCGAGCCGTTCGTCACCTCCAGCTCCGCGAAGCCCGGCGCGTCGTGGCCCTGCGGCGACTGCACCGCCTCCCGGTCGTCGCCCGCCGTCGGGTCGGCGTAGCTCACCGTCACGTCCGCCCCGGCATGCACGTCCGCGTTCAGCGTCAGCCGCACCTTCCGCTCCGGGCCGAACACCTGGACATGGCCCACCGAGTTGACCCCCGCCTCCGAGGTCAGCGAGAAGGCCGAGGGCCGCGGCGTCCGCCCGAGGCGGTCCTCCAGCTCGACGTGGAAGACGATGTCGATCTCGTGGCCCGACGCCAGCAGCGCCGCCGAGACCGGCTTCGGGAACGGGTCCGTCACCTCCGAGCCGTTGGCCGCGGCCAGCCCGAGGAAGCCCGGCGAATCGGCCCCGGCCCGGGACTGCACCGCGCGCGTGTCGTCCACGCCCGGCGACGGGTCCCGGTAGTCCACGGCCACCGTCTCGCCCGCGGTCACGGCCCGCGCCAGCGCCAGCGTCAGCACCCGCCCCCGGATCGACACCCCGGTCGCCGCGACCGTCTCCCGGCCCCCCAGGATGTTCGTGGCCGTGACCGTGAACGCCTCCCGGGGCGGCCGCCGCGACGTCACCGAATCGAGCGTCTCGTCGAACGTGACCGACAGCTGCAGCCCGGTCGCGTCCACCGCCGCCGAGACCGCCTGCGGGCGCGGGTCGTCCGCCTCCGAGCCGTTCCGCACCCGGCGGCGCTCGAAGCCCGGCGCGTCCGTCCCCGCCGGCGACTGCACCGCCGCAAGGTCGTTCTCCTCCGTCGGGTCGGCGTAGCTCACCCGCACCTCCTGCGTCGGCCAGACCGGGCCGGCGAGGCCGAGCGTGACCCGCCGGTCCTCCGCCGAGACCGAGACCGACGCGACCTCCGCCCCGAGCCACTCCCCGGGCAGGTCGCTCACCTCCACCCGGAAGGCCGAGGCGGGCGGCATGGCGGCCCCGTCGACCGGGTTGTCGTAGGCGATCCAGAGCGCGGTCCCCGCCGCGTCCACCGCCGCGTCCACCGGCCGCGGCGGCAGGTTGAAGCCCGGCGCCGCGCCGGTCACCGGCCCGCCCGCCAGCTTCACGGCGAGCTGCCTGCCCGCCATGACGTTCCAGCCCCACGCGACGTCGAAGCCCCGCGCCAGGATGTAGGTTTGCCCGGGACCGTAACTCTCCGGCGTCACCTCCAGCCAGTCCTGCGCGGTCTCGCTCCATTCAAGCACGACGGACGGCTCGCCGGGGGCGATGCCGAAGGCGCTGCGGAAGAACGCCTCCCGTTCCGCCCGCGCCCGCGCCACCTCCTCCGGCGTGCCCGCGCCCTGCGCCCTGTTGATGAGCTTCACGAGTTCGCCCACGCCCGGAGAGTCGGTGTGGAGCCGGTCGTCGCCGTACTCGCCCCGCAGGTTGTCGCAGTCCTGGTCGGTCTCGTGGCGGTTGCAGGTGTACGCGTTCCAGTCCCGGTCCCCCGGATGGACGGGCCGGTCGCCCGGCGGCTCCCGCACCGACGCCTCGTTGTAGGCCGACGGCAGGATGTGGGCGAGGCTGTCCGGGCCCAGGCTGAAACCGGCCGCGTTCGCCCCCGTGTCCGGCGTCGCCGCAAGGTCCAGGAAGGCCCCCGAGCCGTCGCGCACGAACATCACGTGATACGCCGTCTCCGGCTCCAGCACCGGAAACCCGCCCAGGAGCCGCGGCGCCGCGAACTCCACCGTGCCGTCGGTCAGCGGACCCGCCGGCGCCAGCTCCGCAAGCTGCCGGAACGGAAGCCCGTTCCGGTCGCTGTAGAGCCGCGCCTTCACGCCGCTCGCGCCCCAGAAGTCGATCTTCAGCGACGCGCTCTCGAAGCGGTAGGCCGACGCGCCCGTGCCGGGGCCGTTCCCGTCCGGCGCCGGGCCCGTCGTGAAGCGCTGCGACGCGTAGGGCACGTGAACCCGCGCGAACGCGTCGCTCAGGATCCCCGCCGCGTAGTCCCGCTCCCAGAACCGCGACCGGTTGTGCGACGAGAGGTCCAGCCCCCGGCCGTCCTCCAGAACCACCGTGTAGACCCGCACGTCCCCGCCGCCCGCCACCGTCACCGTGAACCGCGTCGGGCCCTCCGCCGCCACCGGGATCACCGCGACCCCCGGCGTCGAGGGGTCGTCGTCGCCCTCGATCCGGACCGAGCTCTGCGTCCGCCGCGCCACCGCCTCCACCGTCACCTCCGACGCCCCGCCCGTCCCGGCGCGGTACTTCGTCCGGAAGTTGTCGAGCGGGAAGTCCAGCGGAAGCTCCCGGCCGTGCGCCGTGATCCGCAGCGACTGCAGCAGCGTCGCCGCCTGGATCGCGCGGCCGTAGACCTCGAACTGGGGGATCCGGCCGTGGGGCACCAGCGAGCCGGCCAGGACCTCACGCGAATCGCGGCGGAGCTCGAGCTCCTCCCGTCCCCACACGCCGACCTCGCCCGTCCCCAGCGGCGTGTAGCCCGAGGGCGCGAACCAGTTCCGCAGCCGGTAGTCCGCCGGCGACGAGCCCGCCAGCCCCATCCCGTCGTTGACCGCGAGCAGGTAGTTCCGCCGCGGCTCCAGGAACACCGGCGACGGCGCCGTGAAGACGTTCAGCGCGTTCGCCGTGAACGTCCCCGGGTTCCGGAACGCCGCCAGCACCCTGCCCGGGCGGAGCCACCTGAAGGCGTCGTCGATGTCGTCCACGACCGTGTGAACGCTAACGTCGTCCCTCCGGCGGAAGCCGAGATACTTCGTCGACTCGATCTCCATGATCTTCACCACCGGGGCCGTCGGCAGCGGGTCGGGCAGGCCGCCCAGCCGCAGCCGCACCGACGAGACCTCCACCCCGCCCGGCTCGTGGGTCCGCAGCAGGGCGTAGACCGCCGCCCCGCACGAGTCCGGCACGCCCGGATCCCGCGGATCGAGATGCGCAAAGTTCCGCCTCAGGTCCTCCCTGAGAATCCCGCCGCACGTCCGCGTGTCCGACGACACCGTGCGGGCCAGCCGCACCCCCGAGGCCTGCTGGTCCGCGCCCAGCTCCTGGCCGATCGCCTCCATCAGCAGCGGGTCGGCCTCGTCGACGAGCGTCAGGTCCGCAAGGATCCCCTTGCGCCCGTCGCCGATCGACCAGCCGGAGGTCACGCCGGAGCCGCTCGACTGGCCCTCGGCCAGGGTGCGGCTGTAGGCCACGGTCCCGTCATCGACCGCAAAGCCCTCGCCCCCGTTCACCCCGACCCAGTAGGTCGTGCCCGCCTCCAGCGCCAGCGCCCCGCCCTCGGCGTAGTAGGACTGCCAGCCGGCGGCGGGCGGGCCCGTGGTGCGGTAGATGGAGCGCAGGGTGCTCGTGCCGGTCAGGGGGTTCGCGCTGGTCAGGTCGGGCGCGCCGTTCCTGTCCGCGTAGACCCAGACGAACCAGTCCGCCGGCGCCGGGTCCGGCAGCGCGCCGCCGTGGTGCAGCCGGATCCGCTCGAGAAGCGCCTCGTTCTTCCCCGTCGTGAAGCTCTGGAACTGCGTCTTGCCCGAGGCGCCGGAGGCGGTCTCGGAGGCGTTGGTGACCAGCCTGAGGCCGCCCTCGGGCTCCGAGGCCCGCTCCGTGCCCTCCACCCGCAGCCAGAGCGGCTCGCCGGACCGCGTGATCCACGCCGTGCCGTCCGCGTTGCGCTCGAGGCGGTGGTCGGCGATCGACCAGCCCGGCCGGCCGCCCTGCCGCGTCTCGGATATGTGGCCCGTGCTGGCAACGAGATCCGGATCGTCGAAATCGCCCCTGTCCGCCACCACCCAGTAGGTGGTCTCCGCCAGGAGCCGGACCGCCGCGGCCGGTTGGTAAAAGCGGTTATTTTGAGCACCACCCTCGGAGGTTTCGCTGTCGTAGTCCAGCGTCGCCACCGGGGCGCCGTCCAGGTCCGGCGCGCCGCCGTCGTCGAGCCGGATCGTGACCGGGAGGCTGTCCCAGATTTGGTCACTAAGCTTGGAGCGCCAGATCACGATCCGGTGGACGTCCGCGTCGTGCGGGCCGGTCGTGAAGGCCTGCGCCTGCGTGGCTTGGCGGCGGCGGACCGCCTCCGCCGTCAGGTCCACCAGGCCGGGCGGGCTGACGCCCAGGTTGTCGTTGCGCACCAGGTTCCCGCGCGACGTCGGGGGCGGCGGCGGCGCCCCCTCCGTGCCCTCCAGCCGCAGCCAGAGCGGCTCGTCCGTGCGCGTCTCCCACGCCGTGCCGGCCGCGTTCCGCACCAGGCGGTCGTCCGCGATCGACCAGCCCGCCAGCGTGTCCCCGTCCTCCCGCGTGTCGGAGACGTGGCTCGCGGAGCCCCGTTCGCCCTCCGCATCCGGCGCGTTCCGGTTCACCACCACCCAGTAGGTCGTGTTCGCCCGGAGATCGGCCGGCGTCTCCGGCAGGTAGACCCGTGCATTGCCGTCGTCGAAATCGTCGGTGACGAAGTCGTCGTAGACCAGCGTCGCCACCGGGTCGCCGTCCAGGTCCGGCGCGCCGCCGTCGTCGGCATGGATCGTGACCGGGAGGAGTCGCGCAGCCGTGTCGCGCGGCAGGTGCGACCGCCAGAGGACGACCCGGTCCAGCTCCGCGTTGCGCACGCCCGTGGCGAAGGCCTGCGCCTGCAGGGCGAAGTGGCGTCGCCGCCCCTCGGCATCGACCGTGCCGGCCGGGGCCTCCGAGGCCTCCACGCGGTCGCCCTGCGCGTCGGTCAGGCGGATGTTGCCCGCCAGCGTCCCGCGCGAGGGCGGCGGCGGGGGCGGGGGGGCGTCCTCGACGCCGCCCACCCTGACGAAGAGCGGCTGGCCCGTGCGCGTCGCCCAGGCCGTGGCGCCCCCGGTCCGCTCCAGCCGGTCGTCGCCCAGCGTCCAGCCCGCGATCGTGTCGGACCCCTCCCGCCCGTCGGCGATGAAGCCGTAGCCCATCCGGAAGGTCTCGGTGGCCGTGTCCGCCTGCACGCCCCGGTTCGTCACCACCCAGTAGACGGTCTCCGCCTCCAGCCGGACGTCCTCCGCAAGGACGTCGTACCGCGCCAGCTCCCCCGAGGCGACGATCCCGTCCGCCCCCGCCCCGGTCCTGAACGTCGCCACCAGCCCGTCGTCGCCGGCCAGGTCCGGCGCGCCGTCCCTGTCGCGGAACAGCTCGAGAATCCAGGAGGCAGGACGTTCGTCGGGCAACTGCGAGTTCCAGGCCTCGATCCACGCGACCGCCGCGCCGCGCGGGCCGGTCGTGAAGGACTGCGCCGTCACCGCGTCATTGGTGACCTGCGTGAAGCCGTCCGGCTCGAGGCCGAGGCCGTCGTTCGTCACCAGCGTCTCCGCCTCGGGCGCGTCCGGCTCCGGCGCCACCTCCTCGCCGGAGACCGTCATCACCAGCGAGTGGGTAATTCCGGTCCAAGAGCTGCCGTCCGCCGTGGTCGCGGAGACGTCGCCGATCGACCAGCCGGCGGAGGCGCCCGTCGCGACCCGCTCCCCGTCCCCGGACCAGAGATGGTAGCTGACGGCGCCTTGCCCGTCGACGCTGTTGACCGTGACGAAGTAGGTGGTGTCGGCGTCGAGCCGGACCGCCGTGGAGGGAGCGAAGAAGAGGGCGCCCGTCTCCGACAGCTCCGTTCCCGTCGCCGTGAGCGTGGCGACCCTGAACTCATCTTGGACGTTCGGCACCTCCACGCCGTCCGTGTTCGTGCCGGCCGAGGGGTGGAGCTCGATCGTGACCGAGGACGGCTTCGGGTCCGGGAACGCGCTGACATGGAGCGCGATGTTGTCGAGCTCGACGTCCATCGCGCCGGTGGTGAAGCTCTGCGCCTGCACGGCGTTCGACGAGAGGGCCTCGGGCGAGGAGAGCTGCTCCGGCGTCAGCGCCAGGTAGCGGTTCGTGACCAGGACGCCCGCCTCCAGCGGCGGCTCCACCGGCGCCTCCTCGACGCCCGCCAGCGACAGGAAGAGCGGCTTGCCCGTGCGCGTCTCCCAGGCCGTGTCGCCCGCGTTCCGCTCGAGGCGGTCGTCGGCCAGCGTCCAGCCCGCGTTCGTGTCGGACCCCTCCCGCGTGTCGGAAACGTGGCCGTAGTTGCCCGGGAGCCCCTCGCCACGGTTCACCACCACCCAGTAGGTGGCGCCGGCCACAAGCTCGGCGCCGTCCGGCGCCCGGAACCTCTGGAACTTTCCGGTCAGTATCCCGGTATCGCGGGCGACAACGTCGAAATCCAGCGTCGCCACCAGCCCGCTGGCGCTCAGGTCGGGCGCGCCGCCGTCATCGGCATGGATGGCGGGAGATCTGTTGGGCGGCAGGACGCCCGACAACCACCAGAGATCGGCCCAACGGAGATCGACGTTGCGCGCCCCCACGGTGAAGGCCTGCGCCTGGAACCCGTTGGAGGCGTTCACCGACGGATCGCTGCCGGGGCTGACCGGGTCGCCCTGGTCGTTCACGAGGCCGTCATTGGAAAGCAGCACCATCGGCGAGACAGCGGGCCGCGGCGGCGCCTCCGTGCCGCTCACCGTCATCACCAGCGAGCCCTGCGACGAGCTCCAGGGGGTGTCGCTGTCCGGCCTGGTCACCCTGCCGTCGCCGATCGACAAGCCGGCGGAGGCGCCCGTCGCGACCCGCTCGCCGTCCCCTGACCACGCGTGGTAGCCGACGCCGCCTGCCCCCCTGTCGTCGTTGACCACGACGAAGTAGGTGGTGCCGGCCTCGAGCCGGACGTTCGAATCGGGACTGAAGAGCAGGGCGCCCGCCTCCGTCAGCTCCGGGTCCGTCGCCGTGAGCGTCGCGACCGTGGCCATGCCGCTCACGTCCGGCACCTGCACGCCAGCGTCGTTCGTGCCGCCCACGGGCTCGATCCAGATCGTGACCGAGGACGGCTTCGGGTCCGGGAACGCGCTGACATGGAGCGCGATGCCGTCGAGCTCGACGTCCATCGCGCCGGTGGTGAAGCTCTGCGCCTGCTCGGCGTTCGACGACGACGCCTCGGGCGAGGAGAGCTGCTCCGGCGTCAGCGCCAGGTAGCGGTTCGTGACCAGGACGCCCGCCTCCAGCGGCGCCTCCTCCTCCACGCCCTGCGCCAGGGCGGACGCGGCGGACAGCGTCGCCGCCAGCGCCAGCAGGAGCGCGAGGAGAAGGGCGCCGGCGCGCCGGACGGGGCCATGCCCCCGAGTGACGGGCCGCCGCGCACGCGCCTCCGCCCGCAACCCCGGCGCCGGCGCAGGGCCGAAGCCGGATCCCGGTCCGCGCGCCCCGCCGGCCGCCCTGGTCCCGTCACGCGCCGTCATGACCCTCGCGCCCTCGCGGACCCTCTGCCGCGAGACCGCGGTCCCGACCCGTGCCGCCCCTCGACGAATTCCCGGACATCCCGAAACCCTCCTCTCCGATCACGACCCGCGCCTTCCGGGCGGCTCCCCGCCGAAAGCCGGCCCGCAGCGCCGGCTCCCGCCCGCTCGCGTCAATGGGAATTATCGCGAGCTTGGCCGCGGGCCGGGTCCGGTAGGCCCGGAGGCCGGCCGGTGGCGCCCGAATCCCTGCCGCCCGCCGCCGAGGACGCGGTCGGGCTGCTGCTGCGCCGGTACGTCCGTGCCGCGGGGGGCGCGTTCAGCCGCAACACCGAGCGCGCCGTCCGCTCGGACCTCTCCGTCTACGTCGCCTGGTGCGCCCGGCGCGGGCTGGGGCCGCTGCCCGGGAGCCCCGAGACGGTCGCCGCCTTCGTCGACGACATGGCCGAGAGCCGGGCGCCGGCCACGGTGCGCCGCTACGTCTCGAGCGTCGTCGCCGCCTGCGGGGCGGCCGCGCCCGGCGAGGCGGCGAGGGACCGGCCCGTGGAACTCGCGCTGGCGCGGATGCACCGCAGGAAGGGGCGGCGGCAGCGGCAGGCGCAGGGCCTGACCTGGCCGCTGCGCCAGCGCATGCTGGACGCCTCCGGCGACCGGCTGATCGACGCGAGGAACCGCGCGCTGCTCGCGGTCTCCTACGACGCGATGCTGCGCCGGGGCGAGCTGACCGCGCTGCAAGTCGCTGACATGATTGAGGAACCGGGCGGGAGCGCGACGCTCCTGGTGCGCCGGTCCAAGACCGACCCCGAGGGCGAGGGCCAGTTCGCCTACCTCGCCCCGGACACGGTCCTGCTGGCGCGGGACTGGCTCGGGCGCGCCGGCATCGCGGAGGGCCGGCTGTTCCGCTCGGTCGCCCTCAGCGGCCGGCTCGGCACGGCCCTCGACCCGAGCCAGGTGCCGCGGATCCTCAAGGGGATGGCGGCCCGGGCCGGGCTGCCGGAGACGGTGGTGCGGGGCCTGTCCGGGCACAGCGCGCGGGTCGGCGCGGCCCAGGACATGATCGCGGCGGGGATCGAGCTGCCGGCGATCCTGCAGGCCGGGCGGTGGAAGTCGGCCGCCATGGTCAGCCGCTACGGCGAGCGGCTGCTGGCGCGGCGCAGCGGCGCGGCCCAGCTCGCCCGCCTGCAGGGCCGCGAGTGACCAGGGGGCGGCGCCGGCGCGGAGGCGCGGGCCGGGACCGTGGCGCCCCGGAGGGAGCCGGGCCGGCGGGGCAGGGGCGGACGTCCGGGCGAATCAGGCGCCTCCCGCGCCCGGCCGGCGGGTCTCCGCGAGCCGCCTTCGGCGGGCGGCGCATGCCGGTTGCGGCACCGTGCCGCCGCCGGTATCCGGGCGGTCCGCCCGCGCCGGCGCCCGGAAAACCGCCCGGAAACAACGCCGTGGCGGTCGCGGGCGAACCGGTTCCGACGGGCCGGGAGATTCCTGTTGACGCATGCGCGCGCAGGGGGGAAACGTGGGGAAAGGGCCATGGAGAGCCTGCTCGCGATAATTCCCACTCTCGCGAGGACATGGAGCATTGCGGTGCGGAACCCCCGCGCCCGGGACGGGAACGAGGCTGGCTGGAGAAGTGCAAGTGACTGTATTCGAACGGCTTGTCGCGTCAATGGCGACCGGTCCGGCCCGCCCGGCGCCATGACCGCCGCGCCTGCGCGACGCGATCCCGGGCCCGGCCACGCCGCCGGGCCGGGCCTTCGCCTCCCGGCCTCCGCAGCAGCGCTGGCGGGATCCTGCCGCCTCCCCCTCATGGCGCCCTCTTCCGGCGACCGTCCGGGCCGCCCCTCGACGTCCGGCCCTCCCCGGCGCACGCCGCCGTCCGGGAGTGCCCGCGGCGGGTGGACGCCGCGCCCCGGGCGCCGCGCCGCCCGCCGCCTCGGCCCCGATCCTGCCGGACCGGGGCGGCGACGGGAAATGCCGATCGCGTGGCGGTCAATGCCCCGGAAACATCGGGCGCCGGGCATGGCCGCGCCTCCCCGTCCCGCGCCTCTCTCCGCCGGCGGCTCCCGCGACGCGGCCGCCCCGCCGCCCTCCGGCGCGATGGCGGCGCGCCGATGAGCGGCAAGGACGCCTTCGACCGCGTCCTGCAGGCGCTGCACGCGGCGGCGTTCGACGACGCGCTGTGGCCCGCGGCCTCCGGGCTGATCGACGAGCTCGTCGGGATTCACGGCAGCCTGCTGGCGCACGCCGACGGCACGACGCCCGACACCCTTCTCTTCGCCCAGATCTGCGCGCGCGGCGAGCGCGACCGGGAACTGGAACGCGTCTACTACCGGGACTACCACCACCGCGACGAGCGGCTTCCGCGCATCAGGCTGCTGCCCGACGGCCAGCCGGCCCGGACCCGCGCGCTCTCGACCGACGAGGAGCGGAGGACCTCCGCGATCCACAACGAGCTTCTGCCGCGGGTGCATGCCCAGGACGGCCTCAACGTGCGCCTTGACGGGCCCGGCGGCTCCGTCATCGTCTGGTCGGCCGCCGATCCCGTCGACCGGGACGGCTGGACCTCCGGGCGCGTCCGGACCGTCAGGCGGCTGCTGCCGCACCTGCGCCACTTCGTGACCGTCAGGCACGCGCTGCTCCGGGCCCGCGCGCTCGACGCGTCGCTCGAGGGCCTGTTCGACAGCGTCCGCGCCGGCGTCATGCAGCTCGACCGCCGCGCGCGCCTGGTCCGCGCGAACAGCCGGGCGGAGGCGCTGCTGGACCGCCGCGACGGGCTCCGGCACGAGGACGGCCTCGTCCGCGCCGCGCTGCCCCGGGAGGACGCCGCGCTCCAGCGGCTGCTCGCGCGGGCCCTTCCGTCCGGCGGCGGGCCGGGAGAGGGCGGAACGGTCGGTCTCGGCCGCCCCGGGACCCCGTCCCGGCTGGTCCTCCACGTCAGCCCCGTGCACGACCCGGGGATCGAATCCGGCCGGGGCCGCGTCGGCGCGCTCCTGCTGGCCGTCGACCCGGCGGACCGCACGGCCGTCGACCCGGGCCGCGCGGGCGAGGCGCTCGGCCTGACGCCCGCCGAGAGCCGCGTCGCCGTGGCGCTGGCCCAGGGCAGGACCATGGACGACATCGCGGCCGAGGCCGGACGCAGCCGGGCCACCGTCAAGTGGCACGTCCGGAACGTCTACGCGAAGCTCGGCGTCTCCAGCCGGTTCGAGCTGGCGCGGCTGGTCACGTCCCTGGCCGGGCTGCCGGGGGCGCGGGGCTGACCCGGCGCGGGCGGCACCGTCGCCCGCAGACGCATGGCCCCGCCGGGAACGTTCCGCGAAACCCCTCCCCGGGGAGGGGGTCGCACGGATCCGGCCTCCCGGACCCGGATGGCGCGCCCCGGGGCGGCCTTTCCGCCATGCGGGGCTGCGCGGGACCGGCCCGGCGCGGGCGGCGCCGCCGCCCGCAGGCGCATGGCCCCGCCGGGAACGTTCCGCGAAACCCCTCCCCGGGGAGGGGGTCGCGCGGATCCGGCCTCCCGAACCCGCATGACGCGCACGGGGGCGGCCTTGCCGCCGTGCCGGAGGGCGCCGGCTGATGCCGCCCCCGGGTCCCGAACCGCGTCCCGTCGACGCGGCCCCGGGCACGGCCGACGACCTGGCCGACGCCTTCCTGCGGGCCACGGAAGGGGCCTACAGCGCCGGCACCGAACGCGCGATCAGGGCCGATCTCCGGATCTACGCGGCCTGGTGCGCCGGGCAGGGCCGCACGGCGCTGCCGGCCAGTCCCGGCACGGTCGCCGCCTTCGTGGACGCGATGGCGGCCACGCGCGCGCCGGCGACGGTCCGCCGCTACGTCACGAGCGTGGCCGCGGCGCACCGGGCGGCCGGCAGCCCGGGGGCGGCGGAAAGCCCGGAGGCGAAGCTCGCCCTGAAGCGCATGCACCGAGCCAGGGGACGCCGCCAGGAGCAGGCGCCCGGCCTCACCTGGCCGCTTCGGCAGCAGCTCCTGGGCGCGCCGGGAGACCGGCTGATCGACGTCCGCAACCGCGCCCTCCTGGCCGTGGCCTACGACACGATGCTGCGCCGTTCGGAACTCGTCGCCCTCCAGGTCCGCGATCTCGAGATCCACGCGAACGGCGCGGCGACCGTGCTGGTGCGCAGCGCGAAGACCGACGCCGAGGGCCACGGCGCCATGGCCTGGCTCGCGCGCGACAGCGTCGCGATGGTGCGGGAATGGCTGGCGCGAAGCGGCGTGTCCGGGGGCCGGCTGTTCCGCTCGCTGATCGCCGGAAGGCTGGGCGAGGCGCTCGACCCGAGCCAGGTCCCGCGCATCTACAAGGCGATGGCAGGGCGCGCCGGGCTCGAGCCGGGGATCGCCGGCCGCCTGTCCGGCCACAGCACGCGCGTGGGCCCGGCCCAGGACATGATCGCGGCAGGCATCGGGCTGCCCGCGATCATGCAGTCGGGACGCTGGAAGACCGCCGCCATGGTCGGCCGCTACGGCGAACGGCTGCTCGCGGAGCGCGGCGGCGCCGCGCAGCTGGCCCGGATCCAGTCGCGGGACTGATCCGGGCCGCCTCCCGCCCCGCGCATGGCGGCGCTCAAGAACTTGTGTCCGGCCCGCGGCTTGCGCCCGCACGGACCCCCACGTCTCCGGAGACAGGCCCGGACACGAGGAGCCCCGCCATGTTCGAGAGACGCACTCTCGACTTCGTCAGACAGGCCCGGACACGAGGACCTCACCCTGACCTCACCCGCCTCGTCGCCGTCGCCGACGCCGGGAGGATCCGGCTCGCGGCGGACCGCGCCAACATCACCCAGCCCGCCCTCACCCGCGACATCGCCCGCTTCGAGGCGCGGCTCGGCGGGCGCCTCTTCGAGCGCCTGCCCGACGGCATGCGGCCCACCCCGCTCGGCAGGGTCGCGATCGAGCAGGCCCGGCGCATCCTCCGCGTCGCGGACGACGCCGAGCAGGCCGTCAGCGCCGCACGCTCGGGACGCGGCGGCGTCTTCCGGATCACCGCGACCCCGCCCTGGGCGGAGACCGTGCTCGCCGCCGCGGCGGCCCGCTTCCGGGAGCGCTTCCCGGCCGTCGAGCTCCGCATCGAGAGCGCCACCCGCGCGGAGGGCCTCGGCCGGCTCGCGGCCGGCATGAGCGAGCTGCATTGCGGCGGCATCGACGCCGGCGAGGCGCTGCCGGGGTTCCTCCGGAGCGAGCGCTTCGTCAGGCTCACCGCCGCCATCGTCGCCTGGCGCGGCCATCCCCTGCTCGAAGGCCCGGCCGGCCCCGGCGATCTCGCGCGCTGCCCCTGGATCGACTTCGACTGGCCCGCGGGCCCGCAGGACGGCGACCCCCGCCCCTCGCTCGGCAGGATCCTGGCCGAGCTGCAGGCCGCCGAGCCCGCGCGCACCCTGACGGTGCTGCGCCTCGGCGCCGCCGGCCTCGCCGCGCTCGCCCGCGGCCCCTGGCTCGCCTGGCTCCCGGTCGAGCTGCTCGACCTCCTGCCCGACCGCCTCGTCCGGCCCGTGCCGGCCGACGTCGGGCGCTTCGGCTACCGCACCGGGTTCGTCGCGCGGCGCGCCGCCGAGGACCTGCCCCCCTTCAGGGCGCTCCAGCAGTGCCTGCGCGACGCCGCGCTCGGTCGCGCATCCTGAGCCTCGGCCCGGCGGGCCGCGCGGGTCCGGGCCGCAGGCATGCCGCCCCATCCGGCGGCGGGGTCAGCGGTGGCGGCCTCCGGAAAAGGAGACGAGGATCGGCGGCACCGGCGCCGGATGCAGGTAGACGGACACGGCGGCGACGCTCGAGAGCCCCAGCCAGGCCTGCACGGCCTCGACCGGGGCGCCGTCGCCAAGCGCCGCCTGCACCGCGGTCGCCCGCAGGGCATGCGCCGACAGGCCCGGAACCTCGGCGGCGATGCCGGAGGCGACCGCGTGCCCGCGCACCACCACCCGGTAGATGGTGCCGGGTCCGAGGCCGCGGTCGGCGCTCCTGGAGCCCACCCCCTCGGTCGCCCGGAACAGCGGGCCGTCGAAATGGCCGGACAGCTCGAGATACGCGTCGATCCGCGCCGCCGTCTCGGGATGCAGCGCAAGCTCCCGCGCCCGTCCGCCGCCGACCCTCAGCACCTCGCGCCCGACGTCGCCGACGCGCAGCCCGCAGGCCTCGCCGCTCTTCAGCCCCTGGAACAGGAGAGCCGCCAGGATCGCCCGGTCCCGGAGCCCCTTCAGCGTGTCGTCGGCCGGCGCGTCGAGCAGCCGCCTCGCCTGCGCGGCGGTCAGGACCGGAAAACCGTCCTCGCCGCCGGTCGCCGGGCGGCCCACGTCCGACACCGGGCTGGCGCGCACCGCGCCCAAGGCAACGAGCTCCCGGTACAGCGAGGAGAGCGACGACAGCTTGCGCCGGACCGTTGCGGGCTTCACCCGGACGGAGAGCGAATCCCGCCAGGCCTCGACATCCCCCGGCGTCGCGCGGGCGAGATCCCGCTCCCGCCCAAGGCCGGCGAAGCGCATGAACTCCTGCACGTCGGCGACATAGCCGCGCCGGTTGCCGGCGCTGCCGATCTCCGGGAACCATGACGCCGCGGGCGGCACCGGCACCCGCCGCGACGGGAAACGAAAGGCTGCCATGATGCGTCAGGACCCCCGGGGCGGTTTCGGTTGGCGCCGCACCTACACGCCCCGGCCCGGCAAGCGCAAGGGGCGGAACCCCGGGATCCCGGGCCCCGGCCGTCCCGCGCCTCGCCCTCTCCCGGGAGCCCGCGCCCGCGCGAACCGCGTCCCGTCGCCGGGGCGCCCTCGCGGGGAGTCTCCGCCGGTCCCGCGGCCGGCCTTTGCTTCCGGACCCGAAACATGCCACGCTGCCTGCAGGCGCCGGGCAGCCGGCGACCCGCCCAGCGCACCGCCGCGCCGCTGCGGCGCGGCTTCGGGAAGGAGACCCGCCATGGACCAGCTCAACTCGATCATCAGTTCCGTGAACGCTTTCGCCTGGGGCCCGCCGATGCTCGGCATTCTCGGCGTCACCGGCGTCCTGCTGACGCTGGGCCTCCTCTTCATGCCGTGGCGGAAGGTCGGCTACGGGTTCCGGCTCCTCTTCGACAAGGACGCCGTCGCCGGCGAGGGCGAGGTCAAGCCCTTCAACGCCCTGATGACGGCACTGTCGGCGACCGTGGGCACCGGAAACATCGCGGGCGTCGCGACCGCGATCGCGCTCGGGGGTCCCGGCGCCATCTTCTACATGTGGCTGATCGCGCTGTTCGGGATGGCCACGAAATACGCCGAGGCGGTCTGCGCGGTGACGTACCGCGAGGTCGACGCGTCCGGAAAGTACGTCGGCGGCCCGATGTACTACCTGCGGAACGGCGTCGGCGAGTTCGCCCCCGAGCTCGGGAAGTGGCTCGGGCTCCTGTTCGCGATCTTCGGGGCCGTCGCCGCCTTCGGGATCGGGAACGCGGTGCAGGTCAACTCCATGGCCGCCGCCCTCGGCAGCAGCTTCGCCGTGCCGACCTGGATCACGGGCGTCGTCGTCGCGGCCCTCGTCGCGGTCGTGATCATCGGCGGCATCCGCAGGATCGGCGATGTCGCCGGCAAGCTCGTCCCGGCGATGATCGTGCTCTACCTTGGCGCGGCCCTCCTGATCATCATCATCAACATCGCCGAGGTCCCGTCGGCGATCGGCATGATCTTCACCTACGCCTTCACGCCGGCCGCCGCGGCAGGCGGATTCGCGGGTGCCGCCGTCGCGGCCGCCATCCGGTTCGGGGTCGCGCGCGGCGTCTTCTCCAACGAATCGGGACTGGGGTCGGCCGCGATCGCGCATGCCGCCGCGCAGACCAACAGCCCCGTCAGGCAGGGCATCATCGCCATGCTCGGGACGTTCATCGACACGCTCGTCGTGTGCACCATGACGGCACTTGTCATCCTGACGTCCGGCGCCTGGACGATGACCGGAGCGGACGGCGGCGGCCTCACCGGCGCGGTGCTGACGTCCACGGGCTTCGACGCGTCCATCGCCGGAGGCCAGTACATCGTCACGGTCGCCCTGGCCGTCTTCGCCTTCACCACCATCCTCGGATGGTCGTACTACGGGGAGAGGTGCTGGCAGTACCTGTTCTCCGAGCGGAGCCTGTACGTCTACCGCGTGCTGTGGGTGCTCGCCGCCCTGTCTTTCGCCAACGTCAAGGTCGACCTCGTCTGGAACCTCGCCGACACGCTGAACGGGCTGATGGCGGTGCCCAACCTGATCGGGCTCATCCTGCTTGCGCCGATGGTGTTCAGGGTCACGCGGAAATACTTCGACGACATGGGCCAGCCCCTGTCCCGGACGCCGATGAAGAAGGCGTGACGCGCACCTTGCAGGGCTTGGGAAGACGCTGCCGTGTCGGACCTTGCCAAGCGGGTGGCCGGGAATCCGGCCGCCCCTGCCCTTTCGCGCCCGTCGATGGCGGTCCCGGCGGCGGAACGCGGGGCGCCGGCACCCCATGCCATCGACGGGCGGAACCGAAGCCGTCGCCCTTGCCGCCATGCGCAATGGCGCCGTGCCGCCCTCCCCTGCCCTCGAACGCCCTGTCCACGCATTCCGCAGGCATGATGCCGGACCTGCGCGCCCGCCCGCATCGGCCCAGGGCTTCGCCCGCGGCGCGGCCGGCTGCCTGCACCGGTCCATGACGGCCTCGCGGACGGCCAGGCGACGGTCTCGGGATGCGGTACGGTCGGGGCCCGGCCCGCCGGGCTCCTCCTCGATCATTCCGCCGCCTGCCGCCGTTGCGCGCGCGGGCGCGGAACGAAGCGGCCTGTCCGTGATGTCCCCAGGCGTGCGCAGCGTCAGGTTCGCCGGGCATGACGCGGACAGCGGGTGTCCGCAAGGACGGCGCGCACGCCGGCAAGGGACGGCGATGCAGGCCGGGACCGCGGCGCGGGACGGGATCGCCGCGGTGCGGGCACCGCGCGGCCCGGCGCGGGCTCAGAAGCCGTAGTCGCTGCATGTCGACGAGCCAGTGACCGCCCTTATCGTCCATGTCTCGCTGTCACCGCTCCTCGTGGCGACGAATCCGTTCACCGAAAGGCACGCCGGCCCGCCGGAGTATCCCGCCCTGCGCGCGCCGCTGAAGATCCCCACCCAGACCCCGCTGCCTGCGTGGGATTCCGAAATGCTGAAGGAGTAGAACGGCATCTCGGCAATGCACCTTCTGTTGTGGCGATTGAACTGAAGACCGGCCCTGCATGTTCGAAGACCTGACGATGGGTTGCTTGCGGGTGGGCTGCTTGTGGGCGGCCTGACGCTCTGGCGTTGCCGCACCGTCACGGCGAATTCCTGCACGGCTTCCGCCTCCCCGTCGGAGGCTGCCACCGTGACGGTCGCCCTTCCGGCCGACACGGGCGCGAGCGTCACCGTGGAGCCGGACATGGCGGCCGTCACCACGCCCGGATCGCCGGATGCCGCCGAATGCGTCAGCGGATCGCTGTCCGGGTCGACGAACCAGGGCGTGACATCCAGGCTGCGCGCCGTCCCGCCCTCCGTCAGCGTCACGGCCGGAACGGACCCTACGGCCTCGGGGGCGCGGTTCGCCGCCGCGACCGTCACGTCGAAGGACAGCTCCGTCTCCGCCCTCCCGTCGGAGGCGGTCACCGTGACGGTCGCCGTGCCGGCCGACACGGGCGTGAGCGTCACCGTGGAGCCGGACACGCCGACCGTCAGGATTCCCGGGTCGCCGGACTGCGCCGCGTAGGCCAGCGCGTCGCCGTCGGGGTCCTCGAAACGCGCCGCGACGTCCACGCTTCCCGCCGCCCCGCCCTCCGTCAGCGCTTGTGCCGGAACGGCACCCGCGGCCTCGGGGGCACGGTTTGCGGCCGGAATTATCGTCATCTCCGGCGCCTGGCCGGCCGGTGGCGTCCGTGTCGAACCGGCATCGGAGGAACCCCCGCCCCCGCAGGCCGAAAGCCCGAGCGCCGCGACCATGGCCAAAGGCGCCAGGCATGCCCTTGCCACGAAACGGGCCTCACGTGCGCATCCGGTTTCAGCTTCCGTCATGGCTTCCCCCTTTTCGACCCTTGGCCGTTTCGCGTCATGGCGCCCGGGCCGGGCATCCTCGCCCGTCCGCCGCCGAGACCGCGCCGCGGCCGCAGCCCTGCCCTAGCCTCGATGCCCGCCGGCCGCAACCGACGCGAGGACTGGCAGGCAGGGTCATCGACGGCCGATCCGCGGCCGGCGCCTCCCGATCCATGGCAAGGCGCCGTGGGTGCCGGCCCCGAGCACGTGCGTCTGGCGCCCCTCGTCGTCGACCGCGCCGCAGATCGTCTTGCCGTCGACGGCGATGCCCGCGCCCTGGTCCCAGCCATGCTCGCGGCAGAAGCGGGCGGTGGCCCGGGCAAGCTGGTCGGGACCGACCTTGATCATGATGTTGCGGATGCAGTGGATGCTCGGCCGCCGGTGCACGCCGTCGATCTTGCGGCACCTGAAGCGGTCCAGCATCGCCGGGCTGAGGCCCTGGATCCATTCGTGGATCGACTTCCATCCCGTCGCCCCGCAGAGCGTGGCTGCGGTGCAGAGCGCCAGCAGGGACTCGATGCGGTGGCGGAGCCCGCCGGCCTCGCGGGGGTCGTCCACGGCGCCCTTGAAGCAGGCCAGGATTCCGGCCGCCTCGGCCACGCTTTCTTCATCCTCTCGACTCCATGCAGTTGATGCTCCGTCGCCAGCCTGGGCGCGCGGAGCAGGCTCCGGGCGTTGCAGTCGAGCGGCAGCAGCAGGACCCGCTTCGGGGTCGATCCGGCGACGTATCCGTCACGGCGGCGGCGGTAGACTCGAGTCTCGCCGACGGACGTCCAGTTGGCGGCGCGGTAGACCGTCCCATGGAAGCGCGCCGAATCCACGAACGTCTCCAGGAGCAGCAGCGGATGATGATGGCGCGCCTGCCAGTCGGCGCTGATGCGCCGGGCGCAGAGCGCCAGGAACCGCGAGCCGAGGTTCCGCTGGCGCCCTGGAAGCAGCAGCCGCACGTTGTTGGCGATCAGGTGCAGCCGCCCGAACTGCTCGCGCCGGCTCCATCCGATCCACGCGTCGCGCGCGCCGCACTTGAGCGCCACCGCCGAGAAGGCGGCCAGCGCCGGCCATTCGCCGCTGCCGTCATCGGCCGCATGCCGGACGGTCTGGCCGATCTTCGACGGCGCACCGAGATAGTGGTGCTCGTCCATGAGCGCGCGGAAGCGCGGCTCCTCGTCCCGCGCCACGGGCGTCACGGTCAGCTTCGAGAGATCCATTGCGGCCCCTGATTCGCCATTGGTCAGGCGCCTTCATGAACGATTCGAACGGGGTTGTTCACACGGTTCAGGACAGGCCTTGCAGGAAAGGCCCATCATTCACGGAAAAATCCACCCTGGCTGCGAGACGTCATCGAACCGGTCGTGGACAATGGCATCGTCCTGGTCAGTGACGGACATCGCGCATGTCCGCCTTGCGCCGCGGCCATGGGCGTTCGCCACGAAGCGCTCATCCTGTCCGGAGGCGAACGGGTTCGCAACGCCTTCCACATCCAGACGGTCAACAGCCGGCATGGCCAGCTGAAAGGTTTCCTGAGGCGCTGCCGCGGGATCGCGACCAAGTATCTCGACAACTGCCTGCGATGGTTCCGGCAGGTCGGGCTGGACAACGCCTCGCCCCGCACGCGCCTCGCCAACGCGATCGACAGGTCATGCAAGCGATTTGGAAACTGAGCCAATGTCATTGACACAGTATTGCAGTTTGCCAGGGGCCGCTTTCAACGTGGTCACTTTCCGGCCGCGGCATGTTTGGGTGACCTTCGCCGGGAGGGAAGCGGCGCCCACGAAAAGAGCGCTGCAACGCAAATGCCTCGCATGGCCTGATCGCCGGCTCCTCCCATGCATCCCGCTGGCTCCCGGGCCGTGGCCGCGCGAACCCGCGGGACCGCGACCGCCAATGCAGGACACGTCATCGCCGCGCCCCTCGCGGGCGCTTTACCCGGCTTCGGCCTCGCAAACAGCCTGGCGACGCTCTCGGGATGCGGTGCGGTCGGGGCCCGGCCCGCCGGGCTCCTCCTCGATCGTTCCGCCGCTTGCCGCCGTTGCGCGCGCGGGCGCGGAACGAAGCGGCCCGTCCGTGATGTCCCCAGGCGTGCGGAGCGTCAGGTTCGCCGGGCATGACGCGGACAGCGGGTGTCCGCAAGGACGGCGCGCACGCCGGCAAGGGACGCCGATGCAGCCCGAGCCACGCCGCGGTCCCGGCCTGCTGCCAATCCCTCATCACTCGAGAACCGAACGGTTGCGAAGCCGTGGAATGACGCAGGTGGCCGGGTAGGCGGGGTGAGCGTCTGCCGAGCCCCGCCAAAGGCCCGGGCGTGCGCAACTGACGCACTCGGTTCCTCGCTTGACAGGTTCGCTCAAGAACGCTCGCCAGAGGCGACGCCGTCCTTGATCCACAGGCCGAGGAATGATGCTTCCTCGCCTGTCCGGCTATCCACTGCCGTTTCGTGCACGTGTTTGTGGAACTCGGTGTTTCCTCCAGCGTGTCCCACCAGCGGGTCTGCACAAGCGACGCCCCGCCTGCTTCCGGCGGGTCCCGACGGCCACGGTTCCCCGCCTTCAAAGGCACTGTCAGGACGCCACGACTTCCCGCCCCTGCATGTCCTTCGGCTCATTGTTTTCGCCAGCCGGCTCCGCAGGCGCCTGCCGGGCTCGTGTCCGCCATCGGCGCTCCCACCGTCGTGCAGGCCAGACGACGGGCCGGGGTCTGGATTGTTCTCGCTGGCACTCCCCTTTCCAGCGTTCCTGCCCGCGGGCAGGAGCAGGTCGGGTAGGGCACTGGCGCGCGCACCATGGGTCACGTTTCCAGCGCCCCCCCTGAAATTCCGGACGTCCGGTTTTCCCGGGTCCGGCTTGAAGCACCAGGCACCCCAGAAGAGATCGGTACGGCGCCTTCCGCGACATGCGCCACGCTTAAGGCTGACCCAGCCATGCCCGTGGCATTATCCCGAGTTTGCACCGCCCTTCGGCTCGACAGCGCCATCCTTCAATCCGGACGGCATCCTCGGTCGGTGCCGGGCTCTGCGTCCCGGCGTGACCTGCCACCTTCGCCACCTGGGCCCAGAGGCCCTCGCTCCAGACGGGTTGTGTTGTCCCGTCCATCACCGCTTAATCGGCCTCATCCGCCAGTCAGGAGGACTCCGTGCCATTTCCCGCACTGCGGTTATTGGCGCGGTCCTTGACATTCAAGGGTCACAACATCCTGTCTGTCCTCCTCACCTTCCGGTCTTTCACTGCTGAACTTTCCCGGATTGCCGCCGTCTCTACGCCGGGGGACCCGGTGCGTGCTCACCTCGGTTCTTCCGCACCGGTGCTAGCCATCGGGTAGAGACCGGACCCTTGGCATCCTCCATCATCCCCACAAGTCAGCTTCCATGTGGGGGAACCTTTTCGTCGCATCAACGATCGTTCGCTTTCGCTACGGCCCTCCGGTTTGCTCGCCATCCTGGCTGACCGGACCGGGTTGGAGCCTTGCTCCAGCCAAGCCCACGATGGCTTTCTACATCCCAGCTCGCGGGCACAGGGTCGCCCCCATACCCGTGGGACATGCTACGGCGCCAAACCAAGAATTGCGCCGACGGGACTCGCACCCGCTAGTTCAGCAGCTAGACTCGCTGCACGATCTCCCAGGTTCCCTGGCGGTCCATCCCGTGACCCTGCGCCGATCCACGACCCCGGACGACCCGTTGCGCCTCGCCTGTAGCGGCGCTCCCGGCACTGCCCCCACACGGTTAACGATGAAGGCGTCGTCGATTTGCCGATTTCGAGGCCGCACGCCGCTTCGTCACCTGCTGTCCACGCTTCACGACGGGCGTTGCCGCACGCCATGCAGGACTCGCTTCCGGCTGGCGGGCTGCGCCTTTGCCGGGCGGGAGTCGAACCCGCTGGACCGCGACGAAGGGTTTCAGTTCATGACATCCTCCTTTCCAGGGCTTGCCCTGGCGCAACAAGCGTTCGGTCGGGCGAACCGTGGAGATTCGGCAATTTGCGCATCATGAACCACCGCGAAAGCAAGGAGTCCTTGAGCTTCCACTGCCTGCGTCATTGCCGAACTTGCAAAGTTCCACGGCTTGACCGAATGGTTGTCAAGAGCAAGCATTCCCGCAAGCCGTCCGCAAGCGACCGCGGGGCCACTGTGGACGGCCGAATCGCCCGGAAACCTGCCGTCTGAGCAACGTGGAATGCGGCAGTGGCAGATGCGCTTCGACGGCCCGACGGAACACGTGCCGAGAATTGCCCGGTCACTCGGCCCAGCCGGCGAGCTTCGGAACGGCGCGTCATGCCGCAGTTGTGGCCCGGCTTCACGTCAAGAACGCCGACGCCTGACAAAGGGCTGCCGATGATCGGGACGCTCCTTCGCCACACGCAAGTTCAGGCAACCGCAAGACACGCTCATCAGGCCCGGGACACCGCCGAGGCCTCCGCTGCCAGTATCGGGACAGCATCGACAACGATCTTGATGCAGCGCCACAGGGAGCCCGACCGCTGCATCACGATGGCCTCGGCGTCATGCTGCCGCGTGATCGTCCCCACTCACACCGTGCATTGCGCTTCACTCGCCCGTCGACAACAGGCGGCGGGCGAAAGTGAAAATTCCACGGGTTCCGAACGCCGCCTGCGACGATCTCCATCTCAAGCGAAGGCAGTTTCGGTCCGCTTCGCCCTCGGCGGCATCGTTTCCAACTGCGCCATGATGGAAATTCGAGCCGTCGCGACGCGATCGTTGACGCCTGTGCGCCGCCGCGGTTTCTGACGGCAATTCGTTCGAACTTCGCGATGGACATGTGCGTGTCCCCCTCAACCGGTCGCGGTGACGGGCGAAGTGGCGCACGGTCTCGCCGACGGTCCGGAGCGCGCCGAGGTCGTGGCGCACCTGCATCAGCGCGCGGAAGCGCGCCTCGTCCGCCTCCGCGACAATGTCGACCGATACCTCCGAAAGATCCACGCCCGTGACCCCGCAACTGATTCGCCGGAACCATGCAGGCAGCCATCCGAGGTGTCCGGATTCAAGATCAGCTTCATGTCAGGCCTGGGAAAATTGGCGTGCAGCAATTCGCCCTGGCTCTTCCCCCAAGGCGGATCTGTTCCAACACGGCGCGCGATCTCGAGAGGTCCGTGTTTCAGCTCCAACCGTTCTTCGGCCTCGATTCAAGGCGTGCTTGCGATGCCCGGTCGGCATGGCTGGCGTCCCTGAGCGCGGATTCATGGCTCGACGGAGGGTCCGGGCATCGTCCGGGCAGGCGTGACCGCCCCCCGGTCTTTCCCGAGGGCGGCGGTCGCGGCGGACGGCGCTTTCAGGCGGCTTCTGTCCGCGGCCGCGTGTTTCCAGTCATCCGGAGCATGTCGAGCACCCGCCTCGGCTTCCTGGCCATGGCGCGCATCGCTTCCGCGACCTCCAGCCCGCGCTGCCTGATCAGGCCGATGGCGAAGCGCCTGAACAGCGTCGTGTTCGCCGGCCCGTGGCCGGTGCGGATCCGGCTGCGGTCCTCGTCGAAGCTCCAGTCAAGGACATGGTGAGTGGCCTCGATTCATCCATCTTACTGCTCCTTTTCAAATCGAGGTTCACGTTTTTCTGAATCAGCGTGCAACGCACTGAAGCACAATGACAATTCTTGAAGCTTCGCAATCGCGGCAAATGCGCCGTCCCGGCTTTACACGGTGAGAACGGCCGGCAGGCGCGCCGAATCGCCGTTCCGGCCGCGTGATCGCCCGTCGACCGGTCGCGCCAAGCATGCTGCAACAGGCGCCACCCGGGTATCCGGTCCCGGATCTGCAATTCCCCGCAGGTTCGCTGCCGTGGGCGGCCGGAACCGCCTTCCGGCGCGGCTTGCGGCCAGCTTTACGGAGTGAGACTGAAGCCGGGTCGTCACGCACTGCCTTGCTCCTGGTCCGGGAGCGTTCCTTCGAAGAGCGGAAGCGCGTCCGCCTCCAGCCGGACGTAAAGGCCGCGGACGGCCCCGCGCTTCACGTGGCAGGATTCCAGCTTCCCGGACGCGACCCTTTGCCAGACCGTCTGGCGAGAGACGCCAAGGCGCTGCACAGCCTCCCGGAGCGGAACGAACCCCTCCGGCGGGTCGAGACGGAACCTGCTGCGGAAGTCGGCGCCCATCCGGACGCGAAGCGGCGCCCCGGGCACGTCCGGACGGACGCCGGGCAGGATGCCGGCGTTGACCCAGCGATAGAGCGTGGAATCCGCAACCCCGAGCTCCCGTGCCGCCGCCCGCACGCTCAGAAGCTCGCCGTCCTCCTCCTCGCCCGCCGCCGGTTTCCTGTACGCGGGCACGTCGTGGCGACGGCGGAGCGACTCCACCAGCGATGCCGAGAACCGCAGCCCCCGCGCCGACCGCCGCCCTTGGCCGTTGAGGATCCCGGCAACCTGGCCGTCGGGATAGAACCGGGCCAGGCGGCGAACAAGCTCGACCGTGTCGATGTCGTCGCGCCGGCGGACCGGCCTCCGCTTCCGGCGCTTGACCGAGAAGGCGTCCGCACGGCCGCCCCGCCAATGGATGACGACCTCGGTCCGGCCTCGTATGTTTCGAGAACCAGGAAGGAGTCAGGAGGTGGTTGTGGATAAGTTGGATGCGGATTCCTGTGGAAAACCGTCCCTTGCGTCCCGTCGCCTCCACGGTTCATTCCTGTGACGGGACCGCCGCCGCCAGGCCTGGCGGCGGCGCTGCGGGGCCTGGCCCCGCAGCGCCGTCTCCGCCCGCTCCGCGACCGCCCGCGCCGCCGCCATCGCGGCTTCCGCCCCGGCCGGCGACACCAGTTCCAGGAACCGGCGGGCGACGACCCTGTCGATCTCGATGCCGCCGACCGAGAGGCAGCTTCGCTTCTCGCCGGTGTCCGCCGTGCGCTGGTTGCAGTAATAGCTTCGGCCGGTATTGTACCGGACCTGGATCGACCTGCCGCAGTTGCCGCAGACGGCAAGGCCCTGGAGAAGCGCCGCCCCCTCGCGCGCCGCGCCCCGCTTCCGGTCGCGGACGGTCGAGTTCGCCGCCAGGGTCTCCTGCACCTCCAGCCATTCGGGCCAGCTCACGTACCCGTCATGGCGACCGGGCTTCAGGACGCGCCACCGCTCCTCCGGCGCCAGCAGCGTGCCGTCGTCGCGGTACGCGGACCGTGCCTTCCCGAAGGCGTAGGCGCCGCCCGTCGCCGGGTTCCTCAGGATGTCCATCACCCGGGAATAGGTCGCGTCTCTCCAGGTCACGGTGTCCGAGCCATGCGGGCGGCTCGGGAGCTGCACGCCCGCCTCCCGCAGAAGATGCGTAGCCTGCAGTCCCGACCCGCCCTCGCGGAAACGGGCGAAGACCGCCTCGACCGCCGCCTGGACCCGAAGGTCGGGATCCTTCCGGATGCCGCTCCCCTCGCGGACGAAGCCGACCGGAGGGTGCGAATAGAGTTCGCCGCGCTGGGCCTTGCTCCGCCGCCCGCCCTCCATGCGGGCGCGAATGACGGACAGCTCGTTTGCCGAGAAGGTACCCTTGATGCCGAGTATCAGGCCATCGTCCTCGCGGCCCGGCGCATAGACCTGGCTGTCCTCGACAAGCACCGTGCCGTTGACCCGGCACAGGTCCAGCAGCTGGAACCACTCGATCGTGTTCCGAGCCAATCGACTCACTTCGATCCCGAACACCGCGCCGATCCGGCCCTGCGACACCTGCTCGCAAAGCCGCTCGAAGCCGCTCCGCGTGCCCTGCGACGCGGCGCTCTGGCCGAGGTCGGAATCAATGACCAGGATGCGCTCGTCCGGCCAGCCGAGCTCCCGGGCACGGTCCTTGAGCCCGTACTGGCGCTCGCGCGATTCCCGGTTCCTCAGGACCTGGTTCTGCGTCGACTGGCGCACGTAGACGGCGGCCCACCGCTCAAGGTGACGGTTCGTGATCCGCGACGACCCGCTCATCGGACATCCCCCTCCGGTCCGCCTGCCGGACCATCAGCCCCGCCAGTTCCTGCACCAACGCCTCCCGGTCCCGGGGAGGAATCTGAAGCCACCTCTCCACGCGTTGCTCCCACTCCAGAAGCGCCAGCAGCGACCGTTCCCGTTCCTTGTCCATCCGTCGCCTCCAGGCGCCGCTCCAGGTCGTCGAGCAGATTACGCAACCTGATGAAGTCCGGCAACTCGCCGAGGAGCTTCGGAGCGTCGGGATCCCGTGCATCGAGGCTCGTCCAGGTCGCAGGAAGCCACATGCGGACGCCGTCCGGCAGTTCGACATGGAGGTTCAGCTTGTGATGGCTGCCACCGCCGCGCCGCCGCTCGATGACCTTGACCTCCTGTCCGTCGAACGGATGCCTGAACCGGCGCATGAAGACCGGCCCCAAGGGCCGGAAGTCCTCAAGTGGTGTAGTAGGGAGGCTTGTTCTCCATCAGGGTCTTCTGGTTGCCTTTGACCGTGAAGAGGAATGCCGCGCCGCGTTCCAGCAGGTAGTCGGCAAGGGCGCGCTGGGTCAGGAGGGCGTCGACGGTGACGACGCGCCCCGCGACCGTGGCGTCGGGAAGCGTGTCGAGCAGCGGGATGATCGTGCCGATCTCGTTCGTCCGCTTCTCCTCCTGGTCCGCGCCGGCTCTCATGCCGACTTTTTCTTACCGTGGTGGGCGCCGGTGTCGTGGCCCACGATGCCGAGCACGTGCGTCTGGCGACCGTCGTCGTCGATGGCGCCGCGCATCGTCTTCCCGTCGATCGCGAGCGCGCTGTCCGTCCCGCCGTTGGCCGCGGTCCATGCCCGAAGCGCGTCGTCGAGCTGTCGCGGGTCGACCCGGACAAGCACGTCGCGGATCACCGTCCGGCTCGGCGGGATGCGGGTCCTGTTCCGGAAGCGCACGCCGAACCGCGCCAGGACCTTGGGGGAGAGGTCGTTGACCCATTCGCTGATCGCCTTGTAGCCGCGGGCGCCGGACAGCGTCGCCGCAAGGGCGAGGCCAAGGACCGAGGGCAGCGTGTGGCGCCGGCCCGCCGCGCGCCGTGGGTCGTCGACGTCCTTGAAGAACGCGGGCATGGACGTCATCTGCTCCGTGCTGAGGGTCACCTTGGGAACTCCTTTCTGCAGGTCGGGTTCGAGATGGGCGTTCCGGAGCCGGGCCCGCGCGTCGCGGCACAGCGGCAGGAGGAACACGCGCTTCGGCTCGGCATGCTCCCGGTAGCCCGCCCCGGCGCGGCCGAAACCCCGGGTGAGCCCGGCCTCGATCCAGTTGGCGGCGCGGTAGACGGTCCCGTGGAAGCGGGCCGGGTCGACATAGGTCTCCAGCAGCAGCAGTTCGTGCCCGAAGCGGGCCGGCCAGTCCCTGACGAGGCGGCGCGCGCACAGCGCGAGCGCCCGCGAGCCGAGGTTGCGCGGGCCGCCCGGCAGGATGAGGAAACGGGAGTTGTTGCTCACGAGGTGCAGGCGGTGGAACCGCACGCCGCGGTCCCACCCGATCCAGCCGTCGCGCGGGCCGCACTTCAGCGCCGGGGCCGAGAAGACCGCCAGCGCCAGCCAGCGCTCGTGGCGGTGGACGACGTAGCGGACGGTCTCGCCCATCGCCGGCAGCGCGCCGAGGTAGTGGTGCTCCTGCAGCAGGCTCCTGAAGCGGGACTCCTCGCCTCCCGCAACCGCGCGGACGGACACCTCCGACAGATCCATGGCGCCGCTCCCTTCGCCGATTCGTTGCGAATCAGGCGTAACAGGAAACGGGCCGGGAGTCCAGAAACAGGGTCAATCCCTTGGCCGGGAACGCGAAACTACGCTGGAACGGATCCGCCCTGGCTCTTCCCCTTGACAGGGTTGACAAGCGGCGCGCGCGTTTGCAGTGTCCAGGTGTACCGGCCCTGCGGGGACGCGCTTGTTGTTGGGGTTGCCGGCGCCCGCCTGCGGGTATCGGCATACGGCATTCCGGTGTGTCGGCTTTTCTTGGACCGCCGGATTCCTTGTCAGGGTTAGGGGCCCGGCACCGATGTCCGACGACTATGCAGCCACAATTCTCACCACCGGCGCCGTCTCGGTGGGCAGTTCGGTTACGGGCGAGATCGAGAGCGCGGGCGACAGGGACTGGTTTGCCGTGGAGCTCATGGCGGGCCGGACCTACCAGATCGATTTGCGTGGCAGCCGCACGAACGACGGCACGCTGCGCGACCCCTACCTGCGCGGCATCCACGATTCCGACGGCAACCTGATCTCCGGCACGACCAACGATGACGGAGGCGTCAGCTACAACAGCCGCGTGACCTTCACCGCGACGGAGAGCGGCACCTACTACATCGCGGCCGGCGCCTACTCCGGGAGGGGCACCTACGAGCTTGAGGTGACGGACACATCGCCTCCGGAATCCGAGCAGCAAACCCCGATCGAGAACCCCGCAGATACCGATGCGGTGCGGGAGGGTGCGACCGATCTCGGCGACATCACCGATCTCGATGGACCCCGCTTTCCGACGAACTCGCTCGACGGGGATGGCGACCGGATCGACTACTACCGGTTCACGCTGACGGAAGCGAAACAGATCGGCCTCGGGCTTCGTCAGCAGGATGCGAACGCCGACCTGTTCCTGGAGGACGCCGAGGGCAACGTGCTGCACAGCAGCGCCGAGGCCGGCACCGCGAATGAAGGGATCCGGGAGACGCTGCTGGCGGGCACGTATCACGTGCGCGTCGAGGCTCAGGAGGCCGGCCAGAACGACCATGTCTTCCGCTACGGGGTGCGTGCGGCCGACCCGGACGACGTGGCGGCCCTGGAGCAGCAGAGACAAGGGGGCACGAACGAAGCGCCGGCGTTTGCGGAGACGAGCTACGCGTTCGACCTGGCGGAGAACGCGGACGGCAGCACGAACCGGGTCGCGCTGGGGACGGTATCGGCGACCGACCCGGAGGGCGCGGCGCTGACCTACAGCATCGAGGGTGGTAACGAGGCGGACCTGTTCGAGATCGACGCGTCGACGGGCGCGCTGTCCTACGCGGGCCCGGGCGAGGACTACGAGTCGGGGACGACAAGCTACGAACTGACCGTGCGGACAAGCGACGGAACGAATTCCACCGACGTAACCGTTACCGTCAACATCACCGACGTGCAGGAGCAGACGGTTGCCGATCCGGACGCGGCGCGCGAGGGCGCGACCGATCTCGGCGACATCGCCGACCTCGATGGACCCCGCTTCCCGACGAACACGCTCGACGGCGGCGAAGACCGGATCGACCATTACCGCTTCACCCTGAGCGAAGCGAAGCAGGTGAGCCTCGGGCTTCGCCAGCAGGACGCGAACGCGGACCTGTTCCTCGAGGACGAGGACGGCACCGTGCTGCACAGCAGCGCGGCGGCGGGGACGTCGAACGAATGGCTCTCCGCGACGCTGCTGGCGGGGACGTACTACGTACGCGTCGAGGCGCAGGAGTCCGGGGAGAACGCGCACGTGTTCCGCTACGGGGTCGGCGAGGCGGACGCCGAGGAAGTAACGCGCCTGGAGGCGGAGCAGTCCGGCGGCCCGGCGATCCGGGTGGCGGACGCGGAGGCGCACGAGGCGGAGGGGACACTGCGCTTCCGGGTCACGCTCGACCAGGCGGCGACGGGACCGGTGACGGTCCGCTATGCGACCTCGGACGGGACGGCGGTCGCCGGCGAGGACTATGAGTCGGCCTCCGGCGTGCTGACCTTCGCCGCGGGCGAGACGGAGCAGTGGGTGGACGTGACGCTCATCGACGATGCGGTGGAGGACAGCGGGGAGACGCTGACCCTGACCCTGAGCGACGCCGCCGGCGGCTGGCTGGCGGACGCGGCGGGGGCGGGGACGATCCTGAACACCGAGCACACGACAAGCGTTTCCGAACCCCAGGGCGGCGACCTGCCCGGCGACACCGGCACCGCCGGCCGCGTCGCGGTGGGGGAGTCGGCCACGGGAAGAATTGACGCCACCAATGACCGTGACTGGTTTGCGGTCACGCTGGAGGCCGGCAGATCCTATGTCATCGACCTCGAGGGCGTGGCCACCTCCGCCGGAACGTTGTGGAATCCCGACATCGAAGGCGTCTACGACTCGAACGGCAACCGGATTGGCTACACCGGCGACGAAGACGGGGGCGTCGGATTGAACAGCAGGGTCGGCTTCGAGCCGGAGGCCGACGGCACCTACTACATCAACGCGGCGGGCCACGGCAACTCGGGGGGAACCTACCGCCTGTCGGTCACCGAGCTCGGCGCCGAATTCGCGGCGGACACCACGACCACCGGCCGGGTCGAGGTGGGCGGCTCGACGCGCAGCGCCATCGGCAGCCGGCACGACGCCGACTGGTTCGCCGTGACGCTGGAGGCCGGCCAGGCCTACCGCATCGATCTCCAGGGCTTCGGCGCGAACCGCGGGTCGCTGGACGATCCGATGCTCCTCGGCATCTACGACGCCGACGGCAACCTGATGCCGGGCACGAGCGACGACGACGGAGGCCCGTTTTGGGACAGCCGGGTGCATTTCGAGCCGGAGGACGCCGGCACCTACTACATTTCCGCCTACGGCGACTCCGGGGACACCGGGACCTACCGCCTGGCCGTGACGGAGCTGGATGACGACTACCGGACCGGCACCGGCACCAACGGCGCGGTCGATGTCGGCGGCTCGGCCAACGGCCGCATCGGGCACCGGGACGACAAGGACTGGTTCGCGGTCGAACTCGTGGCGGGGCGGGAATACCGGGTCGACGTCGAGGGCTACCACACGGACGCCGGCACGCTGGTCGACCCGTACCTCCACGGCATCTACGACGCGAACGGCGACTGGATTCGGGGCACCGCCGACGACGACGGTGGCGCCATCCACAACAGCAAGCTCTTCTTCAGCCCCGAGGCCACCGGTACGCACTATGTGGCGGCCGGCGCCCATTTCGGGGGCACCGGCACCTACAAGGTGTCCGTCACGGACCTGACCGGGATCGACGACCACGGGAACCACGAAGACGGCGCCGGGACGGTCGCGGTCGGCGGCTCGGTCACGGGCGAGATCGAGCGCGTGGGCGACGAGGACTGGTTCGCGGTCACGCTCGAAGGAGGGAAGAGCTACCGTTTCGACCTCGAGGGCTGGGACACGTACGCCGGAACGCTGGTCGACTCGTATCTCGAAGTGTGGACCGGAGGCCACGAGCATGTAGGCGGGCGGCGCACGTTGCACGCGGACAATGACAGCGGCCCCGGCTTGAGCAGCAGGGTCTACTGGACGCCGGGCTCGGACGGCACCTACTACATCTTCGCCAGCGGCCATCACGGCGATACCGGCACCTACACGCTCTCGGTCGAAGAGCTTTAGCGGGAGGGCGCTCGGGCTGTGGAACGCCCTTGGGCGGATCCGCGGGTCCGCCCAAGGGCGAAGGGTCCCCGGCGGCCCGTCGCCGCGGTTTCGCGCCCGCCGTTCTCCACGTTCGCCGCTCCCCCGAACCGGCAACAGGAAGACGGGCGCGGATGCGGCCGCCGGGCGAGACAGTTGGGTCCATGGGGCACGATGTCCGCCTTCCCCAACCGTCATTCCTCGCCCATCGAGCGCACGAAGAACCCGGTGAGCGGCTTGACCAGATAGCTGAGCGGCGACCGCTCGCCGGTGCGCGCATGCACCTCGACCGGCATGCCGGGAGTCAGCGCCTGCTCCGGGGCCTGCGCCCGGTTACCCGCCGCCGGCTCCGCCAGCGCCTCCGCCGCCGCCTCGGCCTGCCTTTGTGCGGACCCCCCGGGCAAGAGCGCCGCCGCCTCCGAGGCGGCCCGCGCGGCCCAGCTCCGGAACCCGGTCTCTCCCTCCGCCTCCACCGGCCCGCCAACGCTTGCCTCGTACCACTCGAATCCGGTGCGCTCGTCACGCGTCACATCGGCCGGCACCCGCTCGATGCGCCCGTGACATTCCGGCGTCACCCGGGCCGGGAACGACAAGGACGGCAGCACCGCCTCCTGCCCGGCATGGACCTGGTCGACGTGGATCGGCGCCAACCTGGCGACCACCGCGAGACCGGCATCGCCGGGCACGATCTTGGGGATCGCTTGATCACGCAACATGACGGACCCTGGCCTCCAGGACCTGCTTCCGAATTGATCCGTGGTCGCCTGCCCGCCAACTGGTCGCGAAATTCCGTGAACGCGCCACGCGCGATGATTGCGGCCAGATTCTGCCGGAAAGGCGACAAGCAGACCAAAGGCTGCTGAAACTGGAAGTTTCATCGTTCATCCAAAGTTGGTGGTTTCCGGAATCGGGGACAATGCGAAATTCGTGCTCATCTCGAAAGGTTGGAAAAACCGCAAGAATCGGGTCGCTCGCCTGACTTTCGAGTGAGACACTGAAGTCTCACTTTCATCCTGAGGAGCAGTCGCGGCGCCAGATGCTGCTGCTGCTGGTTCGTCGCCACGGCGACACTGATCCTTGGCCGGTGCGAAAGGCAACTCCATGGCCGAAACCCTGATGCCATTCCTGCTCGCCGTTCTTGCACTGCTGGTCATTCCCGGTCCCGACATGGCCTTTGTCATGGCGAACGGCATCGCCCATGGTCGGCGCGGCGCGTTTAATTCTGCGCTTGGGATCAGTTCTGGAGGGCTGGTTCTGGCAGTCGCCACCGCACTCCTGGTGGCGGCCACGTTGGCGACAAGCCCATCAGCTCTTCTCGCGCTGCAGCTTGCTGGCTGCCTCTGTCTGCTCTACGTCGCTGCACGCATGATCGTCCCTCGGCCCGGGCCCGCGGGCACTTGTGCACCTCCACCCACGTCCGGAAACCTGTTTCTGCGTGGAGTGGCAACCAATGTCTCCAACCCCAAGGCACTGATGTTCTTCTCCGCGTTCATCCCGCAGTTCATTCCTGACGATGCGACGGGACCGGCACTCCATGCATTCCTGCTAGGCGCCTTGCTGTGTCTTGTCGGCGGTGCAGTGAATTTCGCCATCGGTGCATCAGGCGTGCTGTTTTCCGGCTTGAATCGAATCGTCTTTCTGGGTCGGAGCTGGAGCCAGTGGATTGTCTTCGCGGTCTTCGTCTCGATCAGCGCAACCTTCACGGCACAAGCAGTGGCGCGTGGATGACGCACCGCCTGTCCGGTCGCTCTCGAGTGACGGTCCGAACCGAAATGCCGGGGCGGTTCAGAGCCGGGATTTTCCCTTTCCGAGGCGTCATTGATCTGCAGAAACGAGTTCGTCATGACAACTGACGCGAAGAGGAACCCTGTCCTGCGGGAACCGCATGGCTCTCGCGCGGCTGGTGATCCAGCATGAAATCGACCACAATGCGCTTGCGGATTAACGATCAGCGGCTTGTCCGTGACATGTCTGAAGCCGTCCGTGTGAAATGCGCTTGTCTCGTTTCCATCCCGGCCTTGGTCCTTTCAACAGTCCACGCCTGCATTGCCAATCCTGTCCCCACGATCTTTCGCCAATGGCGCAGCCACGCACCAGAACCGCAAGTTCAGCCATTCCAGACCCTTCCAGACCGTCTCTTCTTTCTCTTTCGAAGTCATCCTTCAGAGCTTCTTGGCCAACTGACCACGCAAATCCGTTGCCACGCAACGCACGATGTGCCTACGAGGATCCGGTCTCAAGGCGGAAATCAGATTAATGGCGGTTAAACTGAAAGTTTCAACGGCATGACCCTCTCAGGGTGCTGTGAGACCCCCTATGACCACACCTGTACGTTGCCGAAAATGCCCATGTCATCACGGCTCAACAGGGCATCGCCAAGAGGTGGACTGTGGCACCCCGTAGGGGTGCCACAGTCGAGCCGGACGTGTTGACATTGGGCTGCGATTCCGTGTCAACTGGAGCATGTCCGGTAACTCAGCAACTCCGTCCGCGAAACTCGTCACGCGCCTCAGGATGACGCTCACGGCGCGGACCGTCGACACGCTCCAGCCCAGGGACAGCCCCTACATCGCATGGGACGACAGGCTCACCGGATTCGGCGTCCGCGTTCACCCGTCCGGCCTGCGCTCGTACCTCGTCAACTACCGTGCCGGCGATCGCGGCCGGAAGGCACCGAACCGGAGGATCGTCATCGGCCGTCACGGCCTCATCACCGCCGACCAGGCGCGTCGCCGCGCCAGGGAGATCCTCGGTCGCGTCGCCCTGGGCGAGGATCCGCTCGCGGATCGCGCGCGCACCCGTTCCATTCCGACCTTGCGCAAGGCCTTCGAGAACTGGCTTGCCGTCGGACCCAGGCGCAGGGACAGCACCGTCGCCAGCTACCGCCGCACCGTCCACAAGGATCTTGGCGACTGGCTTGACCGCTCCCTCGACGAGATAGACCGCAGCGACGTCGAGCTGCGATTCCAGGAACTGACCGATCGGCCCGGCTGGGTGCAGGCAAACGCCGCCATGAAGCTGCTCGGCGCCATCTACCGTCGGCCATGCCTCGATTTCGAGGAGCTGCCCAATCCGGTCGAGCATTGGCGCGCCGCAGGGGGACGTCTGCACCCTCCGCGCCGCCGCAGGATCCAGCCGCCGTCCGAGGTCCTGCCTTGCTGGAACCGAGGCTTCGAGACTGCGGTGCGCAACGTCGTCGTCCGCGACGCCTTCCGCTTTGGGCTCTACACCGGCATGCGCCTCACCGAGGTGATCTCCCTCGCCTGGTCGCAGGTCGACACGGCGGCCATGACCATCCGCATCGAGGACACCAAGAGCGGTGAGCCGCTGGAGTTCCCGGTCACCCGCCAGCTAGCCGCCATCCTCCATCGCCGGCTCGACGAGCGCGAGCGGTTCCCCGGGGAGACGCGACGCTGGGTGTTTCCGTCCGAGACCAGCGCGTCCGGGCATCTCGAATCAATCCAGCATCTCAACGCGCGCATCGGCGAGGCTGGCGGGGCCAGGTTCTGGTTCCATGCGCTCCGAAACTGCTTCATCACCGTCGCCGACCGAGAGCTCATCCTGCCCACGAGCCTGACCAAGCGGCTGGTCAACCATGCAGCGCCCCCGGACGTCACCCAGGGTTACGCCGCCGACTGGACCATGGCGCAGCTGCGCGACGCCGCCCAGAGAATTGCCGACAGGCTCGATGAATTGATTCATGGAGCCAGATCGAGGGATGAAATCGCGTCGCGGACTCCATTCTGATCATTTTCGATTCAATTTGCATCTTTAAGATTTGGCATTTCTGCAATCAGCCCTGGACAAACTGGCTGCAAATGCACCCGGCATCGCTCGGAAGCGGTAGGCTCTGACCGTGCGCCATTTTCATGACAAGTGCCGCAAGCAAGCAATGCTGACCCAAAAATCGACTTTGAAAGGCCTAGATGCAACGCTTATTCGCCCAGACCACAATACAGCCTGTCGCAACCTGCCAGTTCAAAAAGATTGTCCGGTACTTCAGCATTCGATATCTCTTAACGCCTGACCGGAATCACAGATCACTGATTCCTGAAGCCATAAGAGACCGCGCATTCCTCCTGCAAACACCTCTTCGCCAGAGTTGATCTCCGAACGGGCCAAAGCATGATCAAGCCGGGACACAATATGAAGCGGGTAGGTCATATCCGGGCCGGATTTGAGTATCAGGACCTGATCGCGATCGAAGTGCTGATCGACTTCTACAGGGACCCCAAGCTTTATCACTGGGTCCAGGTCGAATCAGAGGACCCGTCATTTGCGTCGATTGAGGATGTGGTGGCATGCAGGCCGGACGGACTCTACGAGCTTACGCAGGTCAAGTTCACTGCTGATCCAGAGAGTGCTGCCAATCACCTGAGCTGGCATTGGCTCACCAAGAAGGCGAAATCTGGACGGTCGTTGGTGCAGAAGTGGTCCGAAACCACGCTAAATCACGCTCGGAACGGCACCCTTGCCAAAGCCGCGCTGAAGACTGACCGCGTGCCAGACGAATCCTTTCGTGCTTCGCTGGTCGGCACAAGGGTGAGTTACGACTTGCTCCCGGAACCGGATCGCGCGGTCATCGAGGACCAACTCGGCTCATCCACGAACGCGAGGAAGTTCCTTGACAGCTTCGAGTTCCATCACTCCCTGGACCGGTTGGACGATCTGGAGGAACGACTCTGGTCAAGAGTTGATTCCGACACCGACACAAGGGGCTGGCACACCTTCAAGGCCCACGTGGAGCGCTGGGCGACGCGCCGCAACTCTCCGAAACCTGACGGCAGAATCCTGCACTTCCATTTGCGCGACGCGTTTTCCACGAACCGTTCCCGGCCGTTGCCGCAGGACTTCACGGTCCCTGAGAACTACATAGTTCCCGTTGACAGCTTTCACAGGTCCTTCATCGGCGAGATTTCGGCCACTGACGGCGTTTCCGTCCTGTGGGGATCGCCAGGCCGTGGGAAAAGCACCTACCTCAGCCATTGCGTGGCGTCTCTTGATCCCGACCGGGCCGTGTGCATACGCCATCACTACTTCTTGAGCCTGAGGGACCGATCCGAAGGTCGATTCCACTATCAGGCAATTCGACGGTCCCTTGAACACCAGCTCCGTCAAGCCCTTCCCGACCTTGACGCCAAACAATTCGAGCTTGGAGGCCTCATCGAGTGCGCCGCAGTGCAGCTCGCAAGCGAAGGCAGAAAACTCGTTGTTATCATAGACGGGTTGGACCACGTGTGGCGCGAGCACCAGGACCAAGAGGACATGCGATCACTCTTCGGGGCACTTCTGCCAGTCCCCGAGAATGTCCATCTCGTTGTCGGCACGCAGAAGGTTCGAAATGAGGTTCTCCCCTCGAAACTGTTGGCTGCATCGCCTGTCGAGGACTGGACCGAACTCCCGTTGATGGACCGAAGCGCAGTGCATCAGTGGCTCCGGTATCAGTCCGAATCGGGCAGGATGAAACTTGAGGTGGCTGCAAATCGCGACCAGCGCGAAGTCCTTCATGAAGTTGCAGCCGCCTTCCACCGGATTTCGCACGGATTGCCCCTCCACCTGATCTACTCCTTCGAGAACATGATGATCACCGGCAAGCTGATATCGGCAAGCGAAGTGTCATCGCTTCCGGAATGCCCGGACGGCGAGATCCGGAACTACTACACCTCGCTGTGGGAAGGGCTCCCGGTGAAGGCGAAATGCATACTTCACGTCCTGGCGGGCTTGCAGTTCGGCCCGCCGCCCGCCGTCATGAACGACTGTTTCGGGCGCAGCGTGGAGACATTGGACGCCCTGTCCGACATCGATCATCTGCTGGACCGCCGAGAGCTAGAGGTCAGCCCCTTTCATGCCAGCCTGTTCGCCTTCCTGCGGGAAAAGGAATCGCACACGGACATCTTTGATGCCCACGCGCATGACGTATTGAGATGGCTCGAGAACACCGCGCCAGACTACTGGAAATGGGCATGGCTGTGGATAACCAAGGCTCAACTCGGCGACACCCATGAAATTCTTCATGCTCCTTGCCGAACCTGGGCCATCGAATCGCTGGCCAAGGGCTACCCGGTCAAGCAGCTGGCAATCATCCTTGACCGGGCCGAGGTCATGGCCTTCGAAGGCTTCGACCTGGAAAGGTTTCACGCGCTGCGCTCCCTTTCCACGCGAGTCCGGAACGCTCCCGAAACGCAGACTCACGAATGGTCACTCTTTCAAGAGGTCGCCGTTGCGCTGTCTCCCGACCCGAATGCCTCCGACTTGCTGCGACATCGCATTCGTCAGCTCCCCGCCGACGAGATTCCGATTGTCGTTCGAAGCTCCGAAGACTGCCTGCTCGACCATACGGTCTCCGATGCCGTTTCCGAACTGAACCGCCGACTTGCTGTTGGAGCCAAGAGTGATGCTGAGATTCTCGACGAACACGAAAGGGCAGCTTACGCACTTGTAGAAGTGGCCGCACATGGGGGTCCGGACTACCAGGGTCGCGTCGAGGACTTCGTCATGAAGGCCGACGAGCCTGACTCCCTCGTAGCCAGCTACAGCAGGGAATCCATATTGGCAGGCCGCTTCGGCAACGTCCTGTCGCTTTCCGAGAGCTTGTGCGGGCCGTCGATCCGGCGCGACGTGCTCGCGGCCCTGTGCTTCGAAGGCTTGCCGCCCGACTCCTGGCCCAGGCATGTCGTTGAAGCCAGTCACGCAATCAGGTGCCTTTCCCTCCTCAATGGCGGCTCCGACGACATGGTCGTACCCGAACTGGACCTGTCCAGCCAGTTTGGTGACGGACGCCGCTTCGATCCTGATCGCCCGCACGAACTGGCAGACAAGGTACACGAGTTGTTCTTTTCCGCACTGGCGGTCGCATTGAACGGACGTTCCTCAAGCCATCAACTGACAATCCCCGCCGGTTCAGAAACAAGTTGGCTCGCTCGTGCAGTCAGGAAGCTGGAACAAATTGCCTTGGTTGCAGGGCAAAACTGGAAGACGTCCAGGAACTGGTTGACCCTGGCCGACCTCTACGCAGCCTTTGACCTGCCTCCTGACGCTTCCACGCGGGTTGACCAGGATTGGCGGTTTGCGGGAGTTCGCCTTGGTCTCCGACTCATCGCGGAGGACATTGCCGCCATCGCCATAGGGCTGAGCCCAAACAACTGCATAACGAAGGAGGACATGCAGTCTGTAACCGCTTCGCCCTATTGGTCTGACGAAGCCTGGGTTGACGGATTCTCGTCACGACGACTGGTGCTTCTAGAGCCACCCGCTGCAAATGCCCTGGTTCAGCGAATTGCAAGTTCCTTGGACAGCACGGTGACGGATTTCTGCGAACGCTCGAACCTCAGGATAACGCTGGCCCAGTTTGCGAGTGAGCACCAACTCGTCGATGTCGCCCGCCAGCAGCTGACCCAGGCTGCAGACTGTCTCTTGGGTTACGGCTTTCGGAAGGATCCCTACGCAAACGACATACTGGAATCCCTTGAAATGCTCGCGGACCGTGGTGACCGGTACGCCAAGCAGGCTCTCCTTGATCTGGCGGGCCCGTTCGAGGCCATATGCGAATATACGGACGGTGACGAAACGGATCACTTTCGGAGAGGTTATCATCGTCTGGTCGCACGGTACTTTCCCGACCGAGTGCCGTCCTGTTACGCCAATCTGGTTCGCAACGAGGAATGGTGGTTTGCCGAGTCACTGTCTCGCGCAGTGGCTGACGCGGATTGGATCGATTCAATCGAGGGACAGGCTTTGCTTGAAACGTTCATCTGCCCTGACGAAAGCGTCGCGCTTGAACGAAGAAGGTCACATGCAGCGGAAAGCGCTCTGTGCATCGTCCGGCGGCGAACAGGTCGCAACTCTGACTTGACTGAGCAAGAAGTGCCGGATGATGAAGAGCAAGACGCGCTTCAAGATGCGCACTGCACCGCTGGAACGCCAAGTCCTCCGGATCCAGACCCAACCGGCTTTCCCCCCGCGAGATTATCCGACTTTCTGGAAACAGTTTCCCAAGTTCCGAAATACGACCAACACTCCAGGCAAATTGCGAGGTGGTTTGCGCATTGGGAAGAAGTTGGGCAGGAAGCGGCAGTCCTGGATGCCTTGGAGAACGTCAGCGATGACTCCAGCTACGTCTGGCGCCTTCGAGACTCGTACGACAGCGCATTTGAAACGGCGCTGCGGATTCGGGGCCGGTCCGACGCGTTTCACTGGCTGGTTCGTGCTCAGACGCACAGCGCCGGATGGTCAAGATGGATGTGCCCGGAACCGACATTCAAGCGGAGGTTGCGCCACGCAGCCGCACTATACCGACGCCGCTGGAAGGAATTCGTCAAGCTCACTGCGAAGCCGGACTTTCGCGGCGATGCTGGAGAAAACGGCATCGTCATTGGCCTCTCGCGACTGGTATTCTTCCTTCTTGAGGTTGGCGAAAGCGAACTCGCTCGAAGCTATGCCTTGGAGATGGTCCGTGTCTTCAAGGAAGAGCTGTCGGATCAGCCGATCCGGATACCGGATTGGGCAAGATGACCCATCCCGCAACGCGCATTCTCATGGAGCGCCTGCTGTGGCCCGTTCCACGGGTCCGGTGGGAAGCTGCACGCGGTATCGCCCGTCTCATTCGCCAAGCAGACAAGGACGCCGCTGAAGCTCTCCTGACCTGGATCAGTTCACGCAAACTGGAAAGCGAGGCCGTACTTGGTCTCGACGTAATCGAGGCCTTCGACCTCGGTTCATATTTTGACTTTGTCGAATTGTCAGGTGCCGTCCAAGCGCCCTCTCATCTGTCGAATTTGATCTTGCGTCACAACTTTTCCGACGCGCGCGACCTTTCGCCATTTCGCTTTGCGGTTTCGCCAGAAGAGTCGGCCACGCTGCCTCTGGAAGCCGAATCGTGGTTCGAAAGATACAGGAAATGGGCCGTGCCTCCAGTTTTCTCGATCCAACTCGAGGAGCTCGAAAGGAAAACAGGGTTTTCGTTTCTGGCCCGTTGGAGGCACGAGTGGCGTTGGCTGCAATCAGTTCACAAGTCACCGCCTGCAGAGTACCCTCAGTATTTCTCCGCAGGCGACCGCGCACGCCGCGGCCAGGTCGACCACATGCAGCGCGAGATTTATGTTTCAGCCTTCCTGCGCACACTGGCCTATGCGACAATGAGAGGGACTCTCACATGCGCCGAAGCCGAGCACCTTTCGCTTTGCGCATTGCCATTCACGAGGGGCCTCGGAGACCTAGAGCCCGTAGAGCGGCCGGTCTGGACATACGACCTTGCGCCACGTGCTTCGGAAAGCGCCAAGGATCTTGCCGCTTGCTTATGGAGTTCCGCGACTGAAGCTTGCGAAACTGACGAAACTCCAATCGCCTTGAGGACATTTGAGGTCAGCAAAGACGGCTTCATTGAATTCGACATCAAGCTGGTCATCGAGCCGCGCACCCACGATTTCATCGACAGAACCAAGGTCAAGGAATTCTCACGCTATGTACAATATCACGATAACGGGCGGTTCGAGTCCCAATTGGGTCAACATCCGATAGTAAATTTTGGAGCAATTAATCGTCAAATCTCACTGGCGGAGCTGTTTCTGCCCGAGTCCGTCGGAAGGGCACATATCGGAATCGCAAGCAGCATACGATTGGCGTCACCCAGAATTTTCGGAGTGTCGCCTACGATTGCATGCAGGGAGTCCGAAATCCGCTTGGAAACGACTGACCAGGTGCTTTCCAGGTGGGTTCATTGGTATGCTGATTGGGAGCCGTTCACGTTTCCTGAACTTGGGCCAAACGTATGCTGGCTGGCATCCGTGTCGCAATCACATCTTGAGCAAATCCAAAGGAACTTCACGATAAGGTTGACACGTCGGACAATGATCCGAAGAGGTACCCGGTCTTCCGGGTATGGCCAATGTAAAGTCGAATCTGACGTCTTTTCTCACTAGATGCACAAAAAAACAGTGCCCAGGAACTCGGTCGCTCCGATGTAGCCAAAGCACACTGCCGGTTGCTTACGGTCGCAGATAAAATCATCCACCAGCGCTTGAGATATCTCGTGACCTGACGAGGCGGGACATAGGCCGCAACGACTGACGGACGTTCGCGCAATATTGAAACCGAGTCCAAGATGAAAATTCAAAGCAACCAACGGCATCTATCAGAAGTGCTTCCTAATCGCTGAATCGTAAGCTTGAAGACCAGATTTTACAATCGCGAAACTTCCCAGTGCTGCAGAGGGCGCATCATACTCCTCTGTCACTCCAGGAGTGTATGTGTGTGCGAGAGTGTTTCTCTTTGTCTTAAGTCTGCCGAGCTCACTCGAGAACCTTGCCGCGATGGTCGCGTCAACAGATCTAAATATTTTTTCAAATCCCCAGAGACCAAAGACTTGAATCATCATCGACTTAAAGTGCCGCTCGTACTCGAAGCCATAGTTGCGCAGCACCTTCTCCTCCAACCGTCTCCTATTGCCTTCGTCTTTAAGCACCCTGATGCTAGCTCGCAAAATGCAATCATCCATGGACACTTCAATCCAGCCGCAAAGCTCAAGCATGGCAAGTTTCGACACGAAGTTGGCGTCCCTTGTACTCGTCTTTGGACTCCGATACCGTGAGTCGAGCGCCCTCAAATTTCTTTCAATATACGAGTAAGCGATCATTACGAGAAGATGTCGAGAGCCGCGTTCAACCTTGCTGTGACTTTGTCCTTTTTCGACAGTCCCTCCGCCAGTCCCTCCTCTGAAAATGGACCAGCCGCCCGCAACGCATTGAAGCGCGCCACCAGATCATCACCTGGCAAAGCCTCAAGTGCATCTAAATTTCGGATGATCCCAACAAACAGTGCCTCAACAACAGCGGTTGGGAACCGCTCTGCGGGCCCGTCTGGAAAAATGCGATCCACGACATCCACCGACCGTCGAAATTGCTCGCGTCGGCGCTCAATCTCGACTTCATAGATTTTTCGTCTTGGATGCATGTAGTCATTAAGAAACTTGCCAATTTGCCCCGTATAAGAATCAGATTCCTCTGCAAACGCGAAAATCCTTAGAATTACCTCTTGCTTCAGGAATCTGTAGTTGGCGCCTTCTTTCATAATATTGAACTTTCTCCAATTTGGCAAATTGTCTAGTTCTTTGAGCAAATTGTTGAAAGATCCACTGAAGATACAATTTCGAATTTCCTGGTTATTCAGTTTTGCGCCGCCAGCATTGAGCCGATGAAAGACGGTAAACAAGTACTCCATGTGACTTCGCTTGCCAAATTCACATCGTAGAACCGTAATTGGCAGAGTCTTGTTTTGTACACGGTCAAATATTTTCTTTTCATCTCCTCTTCCCGTCTTGAATTTTGCTGCAATTTTTCCAGACAATCTTTGATCAATGTCTTCCAGGCGTGACAGCTTCCAGTCACCGCCTTTCAGAAATTTCACGACGCACGTCATCCGCTGAAGTCCATCGATTACGATCCACTTGTCTTTTGTGTGATCAAAGGCAAAACACATGCTTGGTATTGGCAGCTGCTTGACTAGAGAGTCAATGAAGCGCGTCTGATCCGCGGATGTCCAAACAACATCGCGCTGAAAGTCGGGTTGCAGATCGATGACTCCGTCTTCAGTCATTCTGGCAAGATCTGCGCAAGAGCGCAATTCGTTGAACGCCACTATATCGTTTGGTGGAGTCTCGGAAGTATCGCTTTCGTTGAACTCAGGATCGGTGTATTCATTCAGTTCATGCAGCTCTTCTGGCGTTTCAGTATCCATTTTTGCCTCCCTCGGCACAGCGTCGTTGCAGGGATTTGACGCAGTGTCTTGCCTGACTATTTCGGAGTATATCGTCTTTCATTCGCAAATGCGTCTCACTCTGGATGAGAATCTTGCCGTCGTGGTACGCCATTGCTTACGTGATTATTGGGGGATTGCAAGTGATGGTTCTTGCCTACTCTGCACTCGGCAGTTCGGCGGTGTTTTCGTGACCGCACTTGCATTGTTCCGCAGGGCCATTCCTATGTCGCGCCTCGCCCCTTGCACGGCTTCGGATCCTCCGTCATGCACCGTACATTGATGCACCTGCAGAGGTGAGGTGGAGTTTCTAAGATCTTGTGATTGCACAGGAGCCACCACGCATAAGCGCCGGGAAGACGGGCGGCATCGAGATCGCTCTTGTCCATAATCGTGTGCCAGATCCACGACGTGAAACCATAGGCGGCCCTTCCGTCACTCAGCGACCCAGCGACATGAAGTGAAGAACGCAGGCTCGAATCCTGGGCGCATGACGACCGATGAGGCAGCGAAGGAACAATCCAAAGCATCTGCCGGATCCTAATGTACGCAGACCCTGAACCCGACGAGGAGTGAGAACTTGCGACGCGTGAGAAATGCGCCCGTCCGACGAGCAGGAAGTTTGAACAGCTCTACCAGATCAGAGCCTCCAATGGGTGCGCACTAGCATTAGCTGACCTAGATCCGACATGTCGCTGGCCAGCGAACGCTCGATTCCGATGCGCTCCGCGGGCGTCGGCAGCGCCGCCGTCGACAGGCACAGACGACCGAGGGCGTTGAGTCGGCCGGAACGCTCGCACGGTTCGCGGGCCGGGGCATGCCGCTTGTGCTCTCCTGAACGCGAGGAAACGCTGAGCTAGTGTATAATGCAAAACAAAGGATTCCATTCTCTCGCGAGGCGTGATACTGTCCTCCCCGCCGCCGTCATGCGGCCAATGACAGGGAGACAGGAGCAATGGGCAGGAAGTCGACGCGACAGGAAATCGAACTCTCGGCCGGAGACCGCGAGCGCCTCGAAGGGATCGTCAACAACCCGAGGAGCCTGCAGAAGCACGTGTGGCGGGCCCGCATCGTCCTGGCGCTCGGCTCGGGCCGCGGGCTTGCGGAGACCATGCGGCGGACGGGCATGTCGAAGCCGACGGTCTGGCGCTGGTGGGACCGCTTCCTCGCCGAGGGCGTCGACGGGCTTCTCCGGGACGCCACCCGCCCTCCGGGGAGGAAGCCGGTCCCCGAGGACCGGGTGAAGGCCGTGGTCGCGCTGGCGATGTCGCCGCCGCCGGAACACGCCCGGCACTGGACGCTCAAGGCCCTGGCCGAGGAAATGGGCGACATGGTCATCTCCACGGTTCGCAACATCCTCCTCCGTCACGGCCTCAGGCCGCACCAGGTGAAGACCTTCAAGGTCTCGCGCGACCCGAGGTTCGAGATCAAGGTGCGCGACGTCGTCGGCCTCTACGTCGACCCGCCCGACCACGCGGTGGTGCTTTCGGTTGACGAGAAGACGCAGATCCAGGCGCTCGGCCGGACGCAGAGGCCGCTGCCCATGAAGCCGGGCCATGCCGAGACGAGGACGCACGACTACAGGCGGAACGGCACGACATGCCTGCTCGCGGCCCTCGACACCGCCACCGGCAAGGTCGTCGGCCGGACGGTCGAACGGCACCGCTCGGAGGAGTTCCTCGCCTTCCTCGACCACGTCGCCGAGGGGATCGCGCCAGGAACCCAAGTGCACGTCATCCTCGACAACGTCTCGTCGCACAAGTCGGCCGAGGTCCACGAGTGGCTGAAGGGCCGTCCCGACTGGACGTTCCACTTCACCCCGACCTCGGCGTCCTGGATGAACGCCGTCGAGGGGTTCTTCTCGAAACTGGCGAGGCAGAGGCTGAAGGACGCGGTCTTCGACTCGCTCGACGAGTGCGTCGCGGCGATCGAGGGCTACATCGAGCACCACAACGCCAGCGACGCCCGCCCGTTCCGCTGGAGCAGGAAGGCCGAGGACCTCGTCGAGGCGTGGAAGAGAGGGCATCAGAAGCTTGAAGAAATGGCATCAAATGAATGAATCAAACCACTAGTCAGGTGTGCGTGAATCTAAATGGCGGAGACCGAACTGCATATATGCGGACTGCACGAGTTGGATCAGCTATACGAGTGTGGGCCGTCGAAGGACCGAGGGTCGGCTCGCATATGGACTCGTGGCCAGCTAGCTATGTCGGCACAGTTCCGATGTTCGACTGCCTACGTAAGCACAATTCGCGCCGTCCCCGTGCAAGTCCGGCGGTCAATTTCAGTGAATTCCTGCTGCCCTCCAGACGACTTCTCGAACTTGGCGGAAATTGCAACCATGTCGGCAAGGCCTGCTTTGCCGACAAGCTCCTTGCCGCAATCGAGCAATACTGCGCCACAATTGCCACCGCCGCAATGCCTGGCAAAAACTCGGACATTTCCCAGTTCCCCGTCAACACATGTGCCACGTCGCAGCGAGATTTCTGAGGCCTTCGAGGAATTGACAGCCGGGGCCGTTTCTGGAACAGTGTTCACCGGTGCTGCAAAATGCACATCAGTGACTCACCTTGCTCATCAGCCATGCCGTCGAAACACCGTATCTCATTGAACCTGACCCCGGAAGAGTATCGGGAGACCGCCGCACTGGCAGAACATGCACGGGTCTCCAAGGCGTGGATTTGCCGCCAAGCACTGATCGAGTTTCTCGAGCGCCACCGCGACCGAGACTTGCAGCTTCCGCTCGATCTCGTCAGAACATCACGCAGAGGGAGCCAGACATGACCTCAAACGCCCTCAGTTCACTGGAAATTTGCGCCGGCGGCGGCGGACAGGCGCTTGGCCTGGAGCAGGCCGGATTCGATCATGCGGGGCTCGTCGAGATCGAGCAAAGCTTTTGCGACACACTCAATCTCAACCGACCCGAATGGCGGGTCTTCGGGAAGGACCTGCGCGAATTCGTCCAGCACGACGCTGAAGCCTTCAAAGGCATCGATCTGGTCGCAGCGGGGCTCCCGTGCCCCCCCTTCTCGATAGCGGGCAAGCAACTTGGCCACCGCGACGAGCGCAACCTCTTCCCCGCCGCCCTCGACCTGGTTGACGTCACGCGTCCCCGCGCGGTCATGATAGAGAACGTCCGAGGCATTCTCGGCGCGGTGTTCGAGGATTACCGCCAACAGCTCAAGGCCCGGTTCGAGAAGTTGGGATACCATGCTGAATGGCATCTAATGAACGCTTCCGACTTCGGCGTGCCTCAGCTTCGGCCCCGTGTCGTCATCGCCGCCCTTCGCAAGGACATCGCGCATCACTTCTCGTGGCCTACCGCCACAGGGCACAACCCCCAGACCGTCGGCGAAGCCCTGTACGACCTCATCAGGCAGCGCGGCTGGAAAGGCGCGCGCGCGTGGAAACGGCGTGCCGACGACATCGCGCCGACCATCGTCGGCGGCTCGCTGAAGCACGGGGGACCGGATCTCGGGCCAACCCGTGCCAAGAGGGCATGGGCCACCCTCGGGGTCGACGGCATGGGCATCGCGGACGAGCCGCCAGCCCGTGACTTTGTCGGCATGCCCCGCCTCACCGTTCCTATGGTCGCCCGCCTGCAAGGCTTTCCCGACGACTGGCAATTCTCCGGCCGCAAGACGACTGCATACCGGCAGGTCGGCAACGCTTTCCCGCCCCCGGTCGCCAGAGCCGTCGCGGAACGGATCCGTCATTGCCTCTCCATGCGCCGCTCCGTGCCGGTCGTGACGCTTGCGGGATGAACGACGAGGCGTTCCTTTCCGAGGCCCGCCGGAGCTTCCATGCAGCCTTGCTCGCTTCCGTGCTCCGCACTGACAAGAAGGGCGTTCCAAGCAACGCGGACAAGCACAGCAAGTCGAGCGTCGGCATCGCCAAGGGCATCCTGGAACGCCTCGGCGCCGACGCTGTCGGCGCGCGCCTGGCCGGGCAGATGGCCGGAAACAAGTTCGAGGAGATCTGCAAGGAGTATCTCGAAGAGATCTTCCCACGCCTGGCCCATCTCCGCCCCGGCCAGTGGGAGGTCAAGAAGGGGATCGGCGGCCGTTCCGCCATCGCCCAATTCGACCAGTACGAACACCTGGCCGCCCTTGAAGCGGCCGCAAAGGCCAATCCGGAGCTGGCAGCAGCCCTTGGAAGCGACTACCTCATCAAGCCTGACGTCGTGGTGATTCGCTTTCCCGAGAAAGACAGGACAATCAACGCAGACGAGGCTCTGGTTGACAGGACCCAGGCCCGACTCACGCCCCTGCGACGCGTGAACAGCGACCGCCCCATCCTGCATGCCAGTGTCTCATGCAAGTGGACCCTGCGAAGCGACCGCGCCCAGAACGCCCGGTCGGAGGCATTGAACCTGGTCAGGAACCGCAAGGGCCGGCTGCCTCACGTCGCCGTCGTGACTGGAGAGCCTGCCCCCGGCCGCATCGCTTCGATCGCGCTCGGGACCGGTGACATCGACTGCGTGTATCACTTTGCTCTGCCGGAAATCCTGGAAACCGTTCATGAGCTCGGTTACGAAGACGCGCAGGAGTTGCTGGACACAATGATCGAAGGCAAGAGGCTCCGTGACATCGCCGACCTGCCACTCGACCTCGCAATCTAGGAAGTCTTCATGCCACGATCACGCAACGCCGAAATCGCCGTCAAAATGTACGAGGCGTTGCGGGTCGCGCACGGCTGGGACGCGGCACGCGCATGGCATGGCATCGCCCGCCTGCTTCTTTCCTGCGACACATGGCGGAATGGCTGGCAGCCGTTCCACGATAGAGTCGTCTACCGAGAATCCAACGAGTTCAGGGTAGGTGCTTGCGGTCCGAACGCCGTTATGCGCCGAGCGGAAACGCTGACCGGTTTTCTTGCCGAAGAACTAGGCATTCCTCACGCCGACCTGTGCAATGAGATTGCCGTGTATTGGAGGCACCGCAGAGTTGCCGGTCTTCAACCGCACAACCTACTCGGCCACGCGTTTCGGTCTCTCACGGTGCATATCCTCGAAACCTTCGGTGACCAGGACATTACCTATGCCGAAGAAGTGAGTCCTCACGACGAATTTCCTGGTCCGCAATTCACCACCCGCAGCCGTGATCCAAAAATCGACATTGTTGCCCGTAGGGGCGGCGTTACCGTCGCGCTCATATCATCCCGATGGCGGTTCAGGCATGATCGCGTGGACGTGGTAGAGGAAGCCTTGGCTTACGCACCCGCCGCCCGCCGACACAATCCAGATTGTCGGTTCTATGCCAGCGTCGGCGAGTTTTCTCCCAACCGCCTCGACAAGATACTGAGCAACTGCCCACCGTCCCAACCTCACGGAGCGCTGACCGCCGCCGTCCACTTCGCGCCGCATCTCATCACCGACGGACTTGGCGAAAACGGCCGCATGGTCCACCTGAAAGGCCTCGAATGGCTGATCGGCGAAACCGGGAATTGGTGAAGAGGCCCGATGCCGTCATCTTAGGCGCCCCACGACGATGTCTTGCCCAGGAATCCGGCGATGGGCTGGCAGCCCCGAACCGACGTTGCGCCGGGCCGCCCATACCATGGGATACTACTACCGACTGCACGCCAACGGCCATTCCGGCAAACCGGATCAGGTGTTTCCGAACCGACATAGGGTCATGATCGATCGCGGCAGCTCCGGCCCAAGCACGGCGGCACCCCCTGAGGATCGTCTCGTGTCCGGTTCATTCAAGACCACTGCCTCCCGAACCTTGGATGCCGTGCCGTGCGCGACGCACACGGTCACTCCAGTCTCAAGTCATCGAGCCTGCGTTTGACCAGCGGGTCGCTCCGTTCAACGCCCCCTAGGCGAGCGTCGGCCCTTGTATCGGTGCCATTGCCCACCGGTGATCGCGCCAGCCGAGTGCGGAAGGCGCGGACACTCATCGTTGCAGAGCCACGTCAAGCCCGTGCCGCACCGTCGTAAGTCACCATCCTATCCGCTTCCTTCAAACGTCAAATTCCAGATACCGCGTGATTCTGGCCGGATACACAGGAACCGGATCCTACGACTAGGCGGAACTTTCAGCCGGTCATCCGGCCGTTTGCTCGTCCAACGCGCTGAAACGCAACGGCTTCCCGCTGCTGGCGGGATGCAGATGAGTGGATTCATACTTACATAAGAAAGCCCTTGACATGGGCCGCATGTGATCCTACAGGATGAATCAGCAGGCAGGAAACAACTTACATAAGCAGGATGTCCATCCGAATCGACGTCATCCCCAACCAGTACGGAACCAGGGCCGTCCTCCTCAGGAAGACTTGGTGCGAGGGACGGCGCGTGCGCCACAAGACCGTCGCCAACCTCTCCGGCCTCGATCCCGCCGTCGTCGACGGCTTCCGCGCCGTGCTCAGGGGCGGGCTCGTCCTCGACGACCCCCGCAAGGCCTTCGCGATCCGCCGCTCGCTTCCCCACGGTCATGTCGCCGCCGTTCTGGGCACGATGAGGCGGCTCGGCTTCAGGCGCCTCATCGGGCGCAGGAAGGAGCGGAGCCGGGACCTCGCGCTCGCCGCCGTCGCCGCGCGGATCATCGACCCCGCCTCCAAGCTGGCCACCGCCAGGGCGCTGGATCCGGAGACCGCGTCGACGAGCCTCGGCACCCTGCTCGGGCTCGGGCCCGTCACCGGCAACGAGATGCTGGACATGCTCGACTGGCTGCTGGCGCGCCAGCCCTGGATCGAGCGGAGCCTCGCGAACCGGCACCTGAAGGGCGGGAACACGCTGATCCTGTACGACGTCAGTTCCAGCTACCTGGAGGGCAGGAAATGCCCGCTGGCGGCCTTCGGCCACAACCGCGACGGCAAGAGGGGCAAGATGCAGGTCACCTACGGGCTGCTCTGCGCGGCGGACGGCTGCCCGGTGGCGGTGGAGGTGTTCGCCGGCAACGCCGGGGACCCGTCCACGGTGGCAAGCCAGGTGGACAAGGTCCGCTCCCGCTTCGGCATCGGCCGCGTTGCGCTGGTGGGCGACAGGGGCATGCTGACGACGGCGCGGATCCGGGAGGACCTCGAGCCCGCGGGGCTCGACTGGATCTCGGCGCTGAAGACGGGCGACATCCGCAAGCTGCTGAGGGAGGGCGCGGACGGCGGCCCGGCCCCGCTGGAGCCGGAGGCGCTGGTTCCCGACGCGGTGGCGGAGGTCACGGGCCCGGACTTCCCCGGCGAGCGGCTGATGGTGTGCCTGAACCCGAGGCTGCGGCAGGAGCGGGCCCGCAAGCGGGAGGACCTGCTCAAGGCCACCGAGGAGGCGCTGGAGGCGATCGCGGCGTCGGTGCGCTCGGGCCGGCTGAAGGGGCGCGAGGCCATCGACCGCCGCGTGGGCCGGGACGCCAACCGCCGCAAGGTCGGGAAGCACTTCGAGATCGACGTCACGGACGGCGGCATCTCCTGGCGCCGCCGCGAGGCCCGGATCGCCGCCGAGGCGCGGCTCGACGGCGTCTACGTGATCCGCACCAGCCTGGATTCCGCGTCGCTCGGACCGGAGGCGGCGGTGGAGGCGTACAAGGGTCTCGCGCGGGTGGAGCGCGCGTTCCTGACGATGAAGGCCTCGCGGCTGCGGATCCGGCCCGTGCACGTCTGGTCGGAGGATCACGTCCGCGCCCATGTGTTCCTTTGCATGCTTGCGTACCACGTGGAATGGCACATGCGCCGGGACCTGGCCCCGATCCTGTTCGAGGACGACGACCGCGAGGGCGCCCGGGCGCAACGGAGCTCCCCGGTGGAGCCCGCCAGGGTCTCGGAGAGCGCCAGGGCCAAGGCGGCGGACAAGAGGACCCCGGACGGGCTTCCGGTCCACAGCCTCACGACGCTGCTCGCCGACCTCGGGACGCTGACGCTGAACCACGCCTCCATTCCCGGACGGCCCGACAGCCGGTTCCTGCTGGCCTCCGAGCCGACCGAGCTGCAGAAAAGGGCGTTCGAGCTGCTCGGGATGGACCCGGATCGGGACGCTTACATAAGCGTGACAGCCTGATTCCGGCCGAAACCCCAGTCACGCATGGCGGAAACCGTCTTCGCGGCCGGTAAAGTTCCGACTAGGTTATCGGAGGACGGGGTCCTTCCCCTGCCCCCCCCCCTCACCCCCTGCACCCCATGAGCACCGGGAGCACCGATGAGCACTTGAACACACGATAACCATGAGCACTACGATCCTCTGACAACCTCCTCATTTCCAATGAATATTGCCAGGTGCCTATTCCAACTCAAATATTGTATTGACATCATATGTGTCTAGTTTACATATTGAGTTGGCATTCTTTGACTGATACTCAAACAACAAATAATTTATTAAGTCCTTGATTATAAACGATTTCATGATATATTTTTGGACAACGGGCGATCAAGCCGTATGTGCCGGTTCCACACAGCACACTTCGGCGCGCGACACAGCTCCGATGGAACCATGTGCGCACTGAGTCGTACCGCAGGGCCGGGCGTCCAAACCCCGGCCCGAACTCAGAACCGGACGACAGGAGACAAAGGAAATGGCAACAAACAGCAAGAAGCGCCGAAACAAGATCGCACGCCAGAAACTGCGTATGCGAGATGCGCTGTGGCCCAAACTTGACGAGGCGAAACTCTGGTCACGCGAACGATTCGACGGTTGGCTAAGCGTACCGCGGCCAATGCCGCTGCTAATGAGGATCATGGACAGCCTCTCCAAGGGCAAGCCGGTTTCCTCGACCTATCTGGACCTGTGGTGCCGGACCTATGACGATTCTTTCATCATCGCGAACAAGGACCGTGAGATGGCGTTTTTCTCGGGGTTTACCGGAGAGCGTGCCGTGCGCACCTGGACGATGCGCATGCGAACCCTCAAGGATCTCGGTTTCATCGACATAAAGGACGGACCCAACGGGCCGATCAGCTATGTGCTGATCTTCGACCCCTACGCCGTCGTGCTCCAACTCCATGAAGACGGCAAGGTCAACGAATCCCTCTTCAACTCGCTTACCCAGCGGATGATCGAGATCGGTGCCCAGGACATAAGCGAACCACCTAAAGAGCAACAAGCGAAGTCCCGTTCGACAGGCAACCGTCGATCGAACCGAAAGCCAACCACATGAGAGGTGATATGCAGAATCTGATCGCAGAAAGCGATTCGGACAATCCAGCGGACGCGACGATTGGCCGAAACCCCGCCGTTGCGCAGACCAACTTCGAACGGCTGATCCAGCATCTGCCCGAAGGCAGCCTTTCCGCGAAGCTTGTCGCTGCCTACGCCGCGCCGGCCAATGCAACACCCGACGATGCTGTCGCCAAAGTCGCCGCGACCCGTCTCAATGAACTGAAGCGAATCCATGACGACACCGAAAATCAACAGGATTGAGATCCAGGGCTTTCGGGCATTCGGCCGGAGGGGACAGACCCTCTCCTTCGGTTCGGCACTTGCCGCAGTCTGGGCGCCCAACAGCCAAGGCAAGACCAGTCTTGCCGAGGCGTTCGAGTTCCTGCTGACGGGACAGATCGTTCGTCGACAGCTTGTTGCCAGCACCAGGGACGAATTCGCCGATTCCCTGCGCAACGCCCATTTGCCAGCCGAAATGTGCACCTTCGTCGAGGCGGTCATTACCGGAACCGACGGCAAGTCGCACAGGATCAGGCGCACGCTGATCTCGGACTATGCCAAGCGGAAAGACTGCCAGTCGGCCCTGCAGATTGACGGCAGGGACGCGACGCAAACCGACTTGGCCACCCTCGGAATATTGCTTTCCCAGCCACCTCTTGCCGCACCGGTCCTTGCCCAACACACGCTTGGCTACCTGTTTTCGACCGGTCCACAGGAACGGGCCACGTACTTCAGGAGAATCCTCGAGGTTACGGACCTGGAAGTGCTTCGCGGCGCGGTCGCGGCGCTCGAAGCCAGCTGCAAGCCGGATGACAGCGACCTGCAGTGGACCCGGCTTGCGTCCGCCACCGCAATCGAGACCGCGGAGCCAATCCTGTCGCCTCTCAACGCAGGCGTCCCAACGCCCAAAGGTCTAGCCGCCGTGATCGACGAAGCCATCACAGCCATCCTGACCGCGGCCGACCATCCATTGCCAATGGTACCTGTCCAACGCTTGGCTGCGCTCGAAGAGTTGTTACAGGAACGACGGGCAAAGACCTTCCCAATCAACGGATTCGAAAGGAAACCGCTTGCCGACTGGAACGAACCGACCAAGGAAGAATGGGATAGTCTCGATTCCTACCTTGCCGAACGCGAAACGGTCGACGAAGAGACGCGCCGCCTCACCGCTCTGTTCCGGGAGGCATTGGCCATCCCGGAGGTGAATGCCGCGACGCGCCCCATCGACTGCATGCTGTGCGGGGTCGAAGGCAGCCTGACGCCAGAGCGCATCGCCCATATCCGATCACGGGCGCAGGAAACCGAGAGTTTCCAGGCTGCCCGAACAGCGGCGATGGACTCTCTGCGCAATCTGGTCACATCCGCTCGCGCCCTCGATGCCGCCGCCGCCGCCGCCCCCAACTTCCTCTCCATGTACTCGAAGGAGCGCCGGAAAGCGGGCTTCCGGATCGAACGGATTCGAGCATTGCTCGACCCAAGCGCATCCGTCGCAATTGACATCTGGCTCGCGTCAGTGCGGAGCCTTGCGCGTGCACGGGCGACCACCAAGACCATCGCCAAGGCCCTCGCTGCGGAGATTGACGACAAATTGGAGGACCTGGACGCCCTGGACGATCCCCAGACCCTAAACTCGAAGTTCAGTGAAGCCGCCGACGCCTTCGGCGGACTTGCCGACGCCATGAAGCAATATGTCAAGGCCGAAGGTGCCCTTTTGGAGCAGATTACCGCAGTCGTCGACGCAGCCAGTGAAACCGTCGGCTGGCAGGAGCTCATCGATGCGGCCCGGGATCAGGACGCGCTTCGCGCAAGCCTGGTCGAACGCAAAGCCAGAGTTTCCCTGCAAGGGGAACTGAAGGCGGCCCTGCGCCAGATCGACAGGGGCAACGAGCTGGTCCTGGACGACAAGTTTGCGCATTTGAGCGGAGGGATCCAGCGCTGGTGGGACCTGTTGCGCCCAGACGAGCCGACATTCTTTTCTGCGGTCAGGCCCCGCAAACGGGCCCGACGCACCGTCGACTTCAAGGCCGGTCTTTCACTGGATGCAGACCGAATTGCGCCAAAGGTCCGGGATGTTGTAGCAGTGTTCAGCCAGTCGCAGCTTCACTGCCTGGGTCTCGCCCTGTTCATAGCCCGTGCCCTGCACGAACGCACCGGTTTCATCGTCCTCGACGATCCCATCCTCAGCAGCGATGAGGACTATCGGGCCAATTTCCAGGCTGCGGTCCTCGAAGAACTGATCGGCGCCGGTGTTCAGGTGATCGTCCTCACTCAGGACCGGAAGACATGGAAGAACCTTGAACACCGATATCTGCACGAGAGCATCGACATGTTCCAGATGGAACTGACCAACCGGGCCGACGGCACTTCGGTCACCAATTCCGGGGACGACCTAACGGCCATGCTCACACGCGGCGAACTGCTGGCAAGAGGTGGTCACCCAAACCTTCGCAAGCAGGCAGGCGAGCTTCTGCGCGACGCCGCCGAACGATTCTGCAAGGAAATGCTGGTCCATGACCGGTGGACCAAGGGCGACAGCCGCGCCGCGCTGAGCGATCATGATGGCAAGAACCTCGGACAACTCCAACCCAAAGTGGAGCCGCTGCTCATCGCCGACCCTTCCCACCCTGGTAAGTTGCGCGTAATCGCTAGCCAACTGAACCCGGCAAATCACGACGACGAGACGCCGGATCAGAGCACTCTCAAAGTCGCCCTCGGCGACCTGAAGTCACTCAAGAAGCAATATCTGCCGTAAGAACATACCCCGTCAAATGCCGATTGTTATATCATCCGACGTACGCGCACTCACCCTCCTCGGGCAAACTCCACGCTCCCACTACGGACGCGCCTTCCGCACTCAAGCCTGCAGCCAAAGACCGCACCTATCCACACGATTCATCCGTGCTTCGTCGGCACACACCTTGATCGCACCACTACACAAACGATATGCCTCCACACGCAAATCGATCTCCGAAGGAGATGCAGAATGACAAGACTACGCATTCAGCATTACTACAGCACGATCCTTCGACCAACCCAAACGCAAATTCGCATCACGCCGCGATCCTTGGATCCAGAACATTCCATCCAGATGGCCACCTGACTTGCACCACCGACTTGCACAACAAGAATTCTTCAAGCTCTTCTCAAATCAAGTTCAGCGCCTTCCAAAGACCTTTGTGCAATATAATATCCTCAAGATCGTTGTACTCAGAATTTAGATTTCTGAACTTGAACGTATAGTACGTTGTTCCATTTGATCTCCTTTGCAAATTGCCAATTGCGCTACACTTAAACAAGGCCCGTACAATCTCTCCAAGGCGATCATTTGATAGACGTGCACCCATTGCATCAACCGAACCGACAAGCTCTTCAAACTTGAAGTCCCTCTTCCGCAACCTGCCTAACGCAGAAACCAAAGCCGCAATTTCCTCCGCCTTAAAGTACCCACTGAGTTCGTCACGAATTTCCGGCATAAAGTATCTTATCGAATATTCGCGCATACCCGAATTAATTTCATCTATGGGAATTTCTCCTGTCTTCGTACAAAATTGCTGAATATAGTGAAGCAGTCTCAAAAAGTCCCTCGGTGTGTGCCGAGTCATGTCCAACAATGTGGTTTCAATCTGCCTCCCGTTACCTTCAATTGAATCTGGGAAAAACTCATCAAACAAATCTACATTCTCCCCCAAACTCCGTTTCGTCCGGAGCTTCGCGATTTGCACCAATTTTGAGCCCCTCGGATTGCGAGGATCCCTATACCAGTCCAGTTCGATAGTAGAGTCCTGTCGAACCTTGTTCTTGTTTCCTCCAGGTAAGCGATCAAACAGATCCGTTCTACACAATACGATGATCTTGATTGGCACACAATTTGATGCAAACAACCCGTTCAATCTGTTGACTTCAAAAATCAACGCAGAAAGGGATCTATACTGAATATCCCTCGACGTAACTATGTCATCCAAGCCATCAATTACGAGGAAATGCCGACTTTCGCTAGATGCTTGAAGCACCAGATTCCTCAAGCAATGCACAAAGTACGGTAGTTCTCTTGCGGAGGCTGTCTTCGATTTAGACCAAGAATACTGCGCCAACTTACCCGGCAGTGCAATCTTGAAGTCTCTGTTAGCGCTCTTTCGCACAATTGTAGCAGGGTTTGAATTTGGCGACAACCCCATTTCTCTAAACGCGTTTACTGCATCTATCAGTGAGGAAGGATCTGGATGCGTTAATCCTTTGTCTTCTTCGAAGGATTCGATAATGTATATGAGCATTATCCATGACCATGCATCTGGCAATTTCGCCTCTGGTTCGACGTCGCCTCGAACCAATTTCGAAAACGGTGTAAATGGAAAGTCGGAAAGCGAAACAAGCTTGACGAATGCGTTTGAGTCCCCTTCGAAAATCAGCTCAAGCCTCTCTGCAATTGCCGACTTGCCCGAACCTTTGTGGCCTAGGACTAGGAATGGTAGCCCGTTGCGGATGGATTCGCTGGCGTTCTGTAGGTCAACATAGCCACTAAGAAGGAGATCGGGCTCGTACGACTTTTCTGCTTCCGAACTTGCATACCCAAACGCAATGTCTCGAAAATCTTGTGACGATGACCTGCTCATGTTTACCACTCTTCTTTTTCAACGGGACACGCTACGCGTCTCTCTTAACCTAGGCAGTACGCAGCATGGAGCAATCCGGTACAACTTACCGGCTCTTACATTGTCTGCTTGCCCCTTTCGTGACGTCACCGCCAAGACGCCTGGCTCCACGACCCTAGTTGCCTGCATTTGTTGATCTTTCCCCGAACCCGGCGTTCGACGCTCGCCGCTGCCGTAATCGCATCGTAACCAACTCGATTCAACCCCTCGAGTCCTGTTGACCCCCCTAGTCTCTAGTCCGCCCGCATTCCCTGAACCAACGCGCAGGATGCCCTGCGGCGCTACTCACGGAGTGCATGCGACCTGCAGTCCGGGACTAGTCGATCGATTCCGTCGCCAACCGGCTTTCCAGGAGCTCCTCCTCCACCAGGACATAGATCTCGTCCGGCGGCGTGTTCAGGGAATGCAGCATCACGCTGGGTTCCACGCCCATCTCGATCAGGAACTCCATCACCTGGCCCTGCCCATGCTGGATGTCCTCCACGGCCCAGAAGGCCGGAAGGTACGCTGGCGTCTCGTAGTAGTGCTGGTGCATGCCGACCGCGCCCCGGTTCGAAACCCGACGGTCCGCGCCGCCGGCCAGAATGTAGGGACAGGCGGAAACGCAGATCATGCCCGGAAGAATCATGGTGCCCGCATCCCGTTCCCGAATCTCCTGCCCGATCTCCAGGGCTTCGGCCACGATGCCGCCGGGACTGTTCAAGGCGACCGGGACGCTCAGTTCGCCCAGGCTCGCCAGATACGCTGCGAAGCGACCTGCGTCTCCGCTTTCGATGGCGCCGTGCACGAGCAGGACGGTTCCGAACTCCCCGGCGTCCTGCATCGCGAATTCCAGCCTTTCGGGAAGGTCGGAAGGCAGGTCAATGTCCGGAAGCGTGGACGGATCCGTGTAGGCCGGGCGAGTCTCGCGCGGCTCGTACCTGCGCACCTGGTCGCCCGGAGAGACCGGTCCTCCGGGACCGCCCGGCTCCGGCGACAGTCTCGGGTCCAGTCTCGCCTCAAGGTCGCTGAATGCGAGAAGGGCCGCGATCCCGCACTGGACGGCCAGGACCAGCGTGAGGCCGCGGCGCATCGTCATTTCGCGCAACGGTGCCACGGATTTCTACTCGGCCGCCTCCAGCAGGTCCCGCGACTTCGGTTCCGGGGACGTGGCCGCGGAGCGGCGGCGGATCTCGGCGTCGGCGGCCCCCATGGACGATTCAACCTCCCGCATCGCGTTCATTGCGGCCTTGAGATCCGCCAGCGTCAGCGTGTCCTCGATGCTGGTGCCGTCCCGGCCGCTGCGGATCGCGGCCTGCGTGATCGCCAGGACGAAGACCAGGACGGCCGGCAGCAGGTCAATGGCGATCGCGCCCGCCCAGGAGGGGACGAAGTGCCCGGCGTACCTGATCACCGCATCCGCGGCGGAGATCGGGTTGTACGCCGTCTCCAGAGGCGGATCCATCGCAAGCACCTCGTCCGCCGCGCGCCTGAGTGTCTGGCTCCGCTGGTCCAGGGCATCCAGGACCGAGGCGATCGTCGAGGACTGTGCGTCCCGGATGCTTGCGTTGCGCCCGTCGAGCTCGGGCAGGACGACCGAGGCCGGAAGGTCTTCCGCGGCCCGGGCCACGAGCGGCGCCACCGAATGCTGGTTCAGGATCGAGATCACGCCGGCGAGCCGGACGCTCTCCTCCGAGAACGTCACCGAGCGCTGGTCGACCGGCCCCGGCGCCACCGTCAGGGCGCGCATGCGGCCGAGAATGGCGTTCCCATCCTCGAAGGCCTGCTCGATCAGGGGCTGCTGATCCCTGATCTGACCTTCAAGATTGCCAAGCTCTTCCGTCTTCTGCGTCAGGACCCGGAACACCGCGCCTTCGCCCGCAGTGCCCGAGAGCTGTCCGGAACGCTCCTGGTCCGCAAGGGCGTCGAAGGCCTCCCTTGCGCGTCGCACCTCCCTTCCGAGCGCCTGGCCGGAAAGGGCGATGTCGTGCGCCTGCTCCAGCGCGGACTGGTAGTCGCGAACGGTCCTGTCGAGATGCAGTTCCACCGCCGCCGAGCCCGCCAGCGCCGCGGCGTTCAGCCAGCTCGACATGGCGACGATTGCCAGGGAACCCACCATCGTGGACACCGTCAGCCCCATGAACCCGACCGCGCTCCGCATCGATGGCAGAAGCCGGAGCATGTAGCTCCAGAAGACGAAGATTCCGACCGAGACCGCGATCGAGTAGGCGACCGCGGCCAGGAAGGTCATGGCGCCGTTGTCCTCCAGCAGGGTGGAAACGCCGAGGTACGTGTAGATGCCGGACGCCGTCGCGAGGACGCCGAGCGCGGCGGGAGTGAACGTGTCGAGCCAGGACACATAAGCCTCAAGCTCCTTGGCGGTCCGCAGGCTCCTGGCTTCCTCTGCGGTCGTCTTCCGATCTGCTTCAGACATGGCAATGCCCCGAACGTTGCTGGAGTCCCGCCCGGCGCACGCCAAGCGACCTGATTTGCGACGGTTCGGGAAGCGAGGTCAAGGGTTCCGGTCCGGCCGCACGAACCGTGCCGTGCCGCGAGTGGCTGCCGCAAAGGCGGCGGACCTGTTTCGCAATCGAGACTCGCGTCCCTGACCGGCGTGCATGCCCTGAGCGGAATCCGCAGCCGCCCCCGGTCCGCGGCAACACTCGGGCGGCTCATCCCGCTCCGGGCGGCACGCCTCCAGGAGGCGGCGGCCAGCGGTCGCCGGGGCGAAGCCCGGGCCATGGAGCGGCCCCGGCGCCGCCAGCCGGGAGACACCACCATGGCGACCAGGTTCACCAACATCCACGTCCCCTCCGAATGCCGGGAGATGATCCGGGCCGGCGCCCTCGTCTCAGTCTCGACGTCAGGAGGCAAGGACAGCCAAGCCATGACGATCCTGCTGTCCCGCATCGTTCCCCGCGACCAGCTGGTCGCCGTCCACGCGCCCCTGGAGGGCGTCGAATGGCCGGGCACGATCGCACACATCCGGGCGACCCTTCCGGCCGGCGTGCCCCTGATCCTCGCGCACGTCGCCTCCGGCAAGACCCTTCTCGACCGCATCGAGGAGCGGCGCAGGTTCCCGGCCCCGGGTGTGAGGTTTTGCACTTCGGACATGAAACGCGGACCAATCGAGCGGGAATTGCGGCACTACCTCAAGGCGCATCCCCGTTTCGGCGGACGGATCGTCAGCGCCATGGGCATGCGCGCCGAGGAGAGCCCCGCGCGGGCGTGGAAACCCGCCTGGAGGCTGAACGAGCGCAACTCCCGCGCGGGCCGGACGTGGTGCGACTGGCTGCCGATCCACGACCTCGCGGAGGACCAGGTCTTCGACGTCATCCGGGACGCGGGACAGGCGCCGCATCCGGCCTACGCCATGGGCATGTCCCGGCTCTCCTGCGTCTTCTGCATCATGGCCTCGCGCGCCGATCTCCGCACCGCCGCACGGCTCCAGCCTCGGCTCTACGCGGACTACGTCGCACTTGAACGCCGCATCGGCCACACGCTGTCGCCGTCCGGCGTCCCGCTGCCCGACCTCACCGGCATCCCCGTCACGGCGGACGCCGCGCGACGGCCCAGGCGCCGCGGGGCACGGTCTCCCTGACCGCCTTCCGGCGCCCGCCAGCATGCCTGCCGCCCCGTCAGGCGCCTTCGAGCGAGCGCCGCAGACGCGCGATGTCGTCGCGGAACGGCTCGCGGCTTTCCGGGTCGAAGTCCTCGGGACGGTCGTCCATCCAGGCGATCGTGCGCTCGCAATACTCGATAGCCAGCTCGGTCTCTCCGCGCGCCTCGCAGACCATCGCCTTGCGCATGAGCCAGTCGTGCACCTCGGGATACCGGACCCTCAGTTCCTCGCAGGCGGCGTCGGCCTCGTCGAGACGGCCTTCCCTGACCAGGTCGACGACGCTGTTCGAGAGCCGGTCGAGTTCGGTCTCGCCCCAGTGATACCCTTCCCCCGGGTCCGGCGGCAGGCAAGGCAGGCGCTCCGCCAGCGACGCAGTCACCCGGGCCTTCGGCCTGGCAGCCGCTCCGGCCGCGCGGTCGCCATGCAAGCAGCATTGCTTGTATTTCCTGCCGCTGCCGCAAGGGCACGGACTGTTCCTGCCGATCTTCGCCATGGCAGCCTCGTCACCGCAGGCCCCGCTTCCCGGAACCGACGGTGACGCCTATCCGGCCCGCCGCTCGCCCGCAACCCTCCCGGAGCCGCGCCGGCCCGCCGCTTCAGACGTCCGCCCCAAGCCTCACGCCACGAAAAGCGGAGCGGCGCTTCCGGCCGGCGAACGGTCCGGAGCCCGAGGGCGTCCGGGCCGCGCCCGCCTTCCGCCATCCAGGAGCCTGCCCATGCCCGACCCCGACACGATCTCCGCCGACTACGCCCTGCGCCCGAGCGAGCTCACCCCGACGCTCGCCCTGCTCGTCGAGGCCCGCCAGCCCGCGATCCTCTGGGGCGCGCCCGGCTGCGCCAAGAGCGCCCTCGCGCAGCAGGTCGCCGCCGACGCGGCACGCGCCTACGTCGACGTCCGCGCCCTCCTGCTCGACCCCGTCGACCTTCGCGGCATTCCCTGGCGCGACGGGGACGGCCGCACCCGCTGGGCGCCGCCGGCCTTCCTGCCGCCCGCCGACGATCCCGGCCGCTGGCTGATCAACCTCGAGGAGCTGCCCTCGGCGGTGCCGATGGTGCAGGCGGCGCTGTACCAGCTCGTCCTCGACCGCAAGGTCGGCGAGTACGAGCTCCCCGAGGGCGCGTCGCTCATCGCCTGCGGCAACCGCGAATCCGACCGCGGCGTGGTCCACCGCATGCCGACCCCGCTCGCCTCGCGCTTCGTGCACCTGGAGATCCTTGTCGATCCCGACGACTGGCTCGCCTGGGGCGCCGCCAACGGCATCGCGCCCGAGGTGCTTTTCTTCGTCTCCATGCGACCGGAGCTGCTGCATGCCTTCGATGCCCAGTCGAAGGAGAAGGCGTTCTGCTGCCCCCGCACGTGGGAGATGGTCTCCAACGTCGTCACCCGCCGCGCCGGCCTCGACGCGGGCGTCGAGCGCGCGCTCTTCCGGGGCACCGTCGGCGAGGCGGCTGCGGTGGAGTTCTCGGCCTTCCTCCGGGTCTGGCGGGAGCTGCCCCACCCGAAGGCCGTGCTCGACGATCCCGGCAACGCGGCCGTGCCCGAGAACGCGAGCGCGCTGATCGCGCTCTGCGGCTCGCTCTACCGCATGGCCGACGACGTCACGCTCGACGCCATCGTCACCTACGCACGGCGCCTCCGGCGCGAGGTGGGCGAGTTCCTGGTCGGCTCCTGCGTCCGGCGGGACCCGGACCTCCAGCGCTCGCCCGCGTTCATCCGCTGGGCCGCCGCAAGCACGCAGTGAAGGAGAAAGGAACCGATGCACTGGAGAATCATCCATTACCCGCCGCGCAACGCGCCCTCGCGCAGTTACGTCGTCCGGGCGGCGAGCCGGGAGGTGGCGAAGCGCAAGCTCGCCGCCGTCCTCGGCGTCCCCGTCTGGACCCTCAGATAGCACAGAGAAGGAGATCGCACGATGAACCTCACCCACGACGCCATGCTGGTCAGCCTGCGGATCACCGCCTGGTCGGGCCGGCTTCATGACCGCCGGGCGAGCAACCACGTCGCCGCCCACCACGAGGCCAGCGCCAGCGCAGGGCGCTACAACAAGCGCCTGCTGCCCAAGGCCGCCTTCGCCGCGCTCGGCGCCACCGCGAGCGCGGCGCGCTCCGCGCACTACGCCCAGACACTTCCCTGGGACGACCAGGGCGCGCGCCTCCTTCCCGTGGCCAACTACGACCGCTACACCGAGCTTCTTGACGGGCTCCGCGAGCGCATGGTGCGCGAGCGCACGCGCTTCGTCGAGGACTACGACGAGAACGTGGCCCAGGCCCGGCTCGACCTCGGCCGGCTGTTCCGCATCGAGGAGTACCCCTCGCGCGAGGAACTGCGCGACCGGTTCGGCCTCCGCTACCGCATCGCGCCTGTGCCCGACGCCGGCCACTTCATGGCGAGGCTCGCCTCCGGCGACACCGACCGGATCCGGCGCGACATCGAGAGCCGGATCGAGGAACGGCTGCACGACGCGGTGGGCGACCTCTACCGACGCCTCGGCGAGGCCGTGGGCCGGGTCTCCGAGCGCCTGCGCGATGATCCCGACGGCAGGCCGCTCGTGTTCCGCGACACGATGATCGGCAACATCCGCGAGCTGGTCGACATCGTGCCGCGGCTCAACATCTTCGGCGACGAGACCCTGGCGCAGCTCTGCGAGCAGGTGAAGGAGAGGATCGCGGGCGTCGAGCCGGACGCGCTGCGCCCCTCCGGGGCCTTCGATCCCGCCGCCCGCGCCAGCGTCAAGCGCGAGGCCGACGCGCTCCTGGAGCGTTTCGCGGGCTACTTCCCGCCCGCCGCCGGCCCGGCGGAGCCCTTCCGGGAGGCCGCGTGATGGCGGCCCAAGCCGCGATCCGCGAATCGGCCGAGCGCGTCAGCCGCTGCGTCACCGCGCTCCTGCGCGAACAGCCGTTCTTCGGCAGCCTCGCGCTCCGGCTCCCGATCCGTGCCGACGCCGAGCGGGAGACGCTCGCGAGCGACGGGCGCGAGATCATCTACGCGCCCGACTGGGTCGCGCGGACGGACGCCCACGCCGTCGAGGCCGCGATCGCGCGCGTGGTGCTGGCCTGCGCGCTCAAGCACCACACGCGGCGCGGCACCCGCGACCCGGAGCGCTGGCAGCGCGCCTCGCAGCTGGTCACCCACGGCATGCTCCGCGACGCCGGGTTCACGCTTCCGCCCGACGCCGAGGCCTGGGACGGGATCAGCGTCGAGGAGGCCTACGACCGGCTGCCCGAGCCGGAGCCCGACGGGTCCGGCGAGGGCGGTGCTGACGGGTCCGGCGATGGCGGTGCTGACGGCGAGAATGGCGGCCATTCCCCGGACGGAGGTGCCGGCGGCGCCAGCCAAGATCCGGACGACGGCTCGTCCGGCAACGGTGGCGACGATTCCGACGACGCGTCGGGTGACTCGCCCGAGGGCGACGGCGGCAACCTCGACGGCCCGGACCAGGACGACGGTTCGGGCGACGGCCAAGGCGACGACAGCGACGGAGACACCGGCCCAGCCGGTTCCGGCGCCGACGCGGAAGAGGGCGACCGGGAGCCGGGCGACGACGGCACCAACTACGGCCCCGGCCAGGACGACGGTTCTCGCCAAGGCGGTGACGATAACGGCACCGACGGGCAGTGCGGCGAACCCGGTTCCGGTACTCCGGAGAAGGGCGGGCAGCAGCCGGGCGGCCACGACGACACGCCGCGAAGCCGCGATCCCGCCGGCACCGGCGAGGTCATGGACGCCCCGGCAGGCGCGACCGAATCCGGTGACGGCGATGCCGGCCCGTCCGCGCGCGACATCGCCGCCGAGGAACAGGCGTGGGACGAGGCCATGCACCAGGCCGCGAGCCTCGCGAAGGCCGAGGGCAGGATGCCGGGCGCGGTCGAGGAGACCGTCCGCGGCGCGCACGCCGGCACGCTCGACTGGCGCACGCTGCTCCGCCGCTTCATGACCGACGCGGGGAGGCGCGACTACAGCTGGAGCGTGCCCAACCGCCGCTTCATCGACGACGGCCTCTACCTGCCCTCGATCCGCTCCGAGGGCATCGGGACCATCGTCTTCATCATCGACGTCTCAAGCTCGCTCCCAACCCCGACGCTCGCCGCGTTCTGGGCGGAGCTGCGCGAGGTCGCGGCCGAGATCCGTCCCGAGAGCGTCATCGTCCTGCAGGTCGACACGGTCCTGCAGGACGCGGCCGAGCATTCCGCCGACGACCTTCCCGACGAGATCGTCGTCAAGGGCCGGGGCGGCACCGACTACCGCCCGGGATTCGCCTGGCTCGAACAGCAGGGCATCGAGCCCGGGGTGTGCCTGTACTTCACCGACATGGAGTGCTCCAAATACCCGGAGACCGAGCCCGCCTGCCCGGTCCTGTGGATCGATTTCGGGGACGAGGACAGCCCTTGGCGGCACCCAGCGCCCTGGGGCGAACGCATCCGGATCGACCACGACCGGCGGGCCTCGCCTTGACGGGTACGATTCGCGGCACTCCCGCCGCGGCGCTGCGGCAAACTCCCAAGGCACTGGCCGGGCTGTCGTTCCGGATTTCGTCGACCTCGGATCCTGACCTCACGCCGAACCTGACGTCGGCGCCCGGATTTCCCGCGATCCGGCTCGATCACGGCAACCCTCCCGGAGACCGCAGCCTCAAGCCCTGGAGCGAGCGCATCGACATCAGGGCGCCACGAAGCCCGCAGCCTGCCCCATCGGGCCCGCCACGCCTGCTCGCAGCGCCGCCGCACCGTCCCGCGAGGCCGACACCCCGGCTTGCGCCCCGAAGAGGCCGGGCGGGGCGGTTCCGGGGCGGGCGCGGGCCGCGGGCGGAGGAAGCCGTCCGCGCCGCGCAGAATCGTCAACGAACGGAGACACGCATGAACGTCATCGCACCCCCGACCGGAACGGCCGTCCGCGAGATCCCGCTGGACCGGCTCTTCCCCGCCCCCGGGAACGTCCGCAGGACGCCGCCCGGCGCCCAGGCCGACGCCGAGCTCAAGGCCTCGATCGCCGCGCTCGGGCTCCTGGAGAACCTCGTCGTCCGCGAGGACGGCGACGGACGCCACGCCGTCATCGCCGGCGGACGCCGCCTCAAGGCCCTTCAGGCATTGGCCGAGGACGGGACCATCGATCCCGGCCGCCCCGTGCCGTGCCAGGTCCTGCCCGGCGAGGTCGACGCCGACGAGATCTCGCTCGCCGAGAACGTCGTCCGCATCGCCATGCACCCCGCCGACCAGGTCGTCGCCTTCACGAAGCTCGCCGAGGCCGGGCAGACGGTCGCCTCCATCGCGGCGCGCTTCGGCGCGTCCGAGCGCACCGTCGAGCAGCGGCTCCGCCTGGGCGGCGTCGCGCCCGACCTCCTGCACGCCCTCCGCGCCGGGGAGATCGACCTCGAGATCCTCAAGGCCTTCGCCGTCACCACCGACCAGGCGCGCCAGATGGCGGTCTGGGAGCAGGTCTCCGCGCAGGGCCACCCGCCCTCCGCCTGGCAGGTGCGGCGGCTCCTGACCGAGGAGCGCGTGCCGGGCACCTCGGCCCTCGCCCGCTTCGTCGGCGTCGAGGCCTACGAGGCCGCCGGCGGCGCGGTGATCCGCGACCTCTTCGCGCAGGACGACGAAACCGGCACCTGGTTCGAGGACCCCGCGCTCCTCGAGAGGCTCGCGGGCGACAGGCTCAAGGCGGCCGCCGACGAGCTCGCGACCCGCTGGAAGTGGGCCGCCGCCATGACCGAGGTCTCGTGGCAGGACACCGCCCGCTACGGGCGCGTCCATCCCGAGCCGTCGGACCCCACCGACGAGGAGGCGGCCGAGGTCGAGAGGCTGGAGGCCCGGCAGGAGGAGCTCTGCAACCTCGACGACGACTGGACCGAGGAGCTGGACGCCGAGGCCGGGGCCGTCGAGGCGCGGCTCGACGAGATCGGGCGCGCCATCCTGGCGCGGGCCACCTACAGCCGCGAGGACATGGGCCTCGCGGGCTGCATCGTCACCGTCGGCCATGACGGCACGATGGAGGTCGTCCAGGGGCTGGTCAGGCCCGAGGACATGCCGGAGACGGCGGTGACGGACGGCGACGACGCCACGGCGACGGAATCCGGGACCGGCGCCCATGCCCCCCGCATCGCCGGACCGGCGGTCGCCACGGACCTGCCGAAGGACCGCGAGGTCGGCGCGCGCAGGCAGGCCGGGCTCGGCATCGGGCTGGCGGACGACCTCCGCGCGATCCGCACCGCGCTCGTCAAGGCGCACCTGGCCGGCAGCTTCGCCGCCGCGTTCGACCTGGCGCTGTTCCAGCTGGCCCGGTCCGTCTTCCGCTGGGGCCATGCGCCGGACGCGCTCGACATCACCGTGCGCGAGTCCGCCGACCGGCCGATGACGCGCACGACCGACGAGGGGTTCGCGGACTGGTCGCCGGGAGAGGCCATGCTGGAGGACCGCTCCGGCCTCGCGCTCGACTGGATGGAGATCGAGGACGACGGCGAGGCCTTCGCCGCGCTCCGGGCGCTCCGGGATCCCGACAAGCGGGCGCTGTTCGCCGCCTGCGTCGCGCGCACGGTCAGGCCGCAGCTCGCGTTCGAGCCCCAGGCGCGTCCCGAGCTGGAGGCCACCGTCGCGCGGCTGGGAATCGACTTCGCCGCCCATGTCCGCCCCACGGCGGACATGTTCTGGTCGCGGATCGCGAAGGGCCGCATGCTGGAGATCGCCCGGGAGACCCTGGGCGTCGCGTGGGCGGACGCGCGCGCAAAGCTGAAGAAGCCCGAGCTCGCGGACGCCATGGAAGCCGCCTTCGCCGCCGGGGACCGCCCGGTCGGCATGGACGCCCGCGCCCATGCGGCGGCGGTCGCCTGGACGCCGCCCGGATTCGCCGCGTTCGACGCCGGGAGCGCCGACGGCGCGGAGCCGCAGACGGACGACGGCGCGGCCGACGCGGAACCCGGGGCGGAAGCCGACGGTGCCGCCGATGCCGCCGATGCCGTTGGCGCCGTTGACAGAACCGATCCCGCCATCGACGCCGGTGCGACCGGCGCGGGCGTGGCCGAGGCGACGGAACCGGATTCCGAAGCGCCATCGCCCGAAGGCGGCGCCGCGAACGGCGCCGGTCCCGACGCAGGCACGGACCCGCAGGACGGGGACGGCGCGGCCGATCCCGTGCTTGCGACGGTCAAGACCGTGGTGGCCAGGGCGGTCGCCAGGGCCCGGCCGGCGGACGTGGCGCGGCCCGACGCCGACGCGCAGGACGGGACCGCCGCCGATGCCGTTCCGGCCAACGGCCACGACCCGTCTTCGGAACCGGCGGAGATCCCCGCGTTCCTCCGCAACGCCGGCTGACCGGCCCACGACACCGCGACGGCCCGCCGGATCCACGTTCCGGCGGGCCGTTCGATTCGCCCATCCCATTCACGGAGCCTTCCCCGATGAACGCCAGTTCCGCACCGCCGCGCGCGACGATCCGCGCCCGAATCCACGAAAGCGCCGTCCGGCGCGTCACCCGCACCTACGCCGCCACCCTCGCCGAGATCCTGGCGGAAACCCTGCAGAACGCCCGCCGGGCCGGCGCCACGCGCGTCCGCATCGCGGTCTCCCCCGACGGCGACCAGAAGGACCGAGACGGATCCGGCCTCACGGTCACGGTCTCCGACGACGGCCAGGGCGTCGCCGATCCCGCCGTGCTTCTGAGCTTCGGCGAGAACGGCTGGCCGGACGACCTCGTCCGGCGCGAGGACGCGGCGGGCTTCGGCTTCGCCAGCCTCGCGCGCCGGGGCTGTGCCGTCTCCTCGCGCCCGATGTCGCGCGACGGCGAAACCCGTCCCGGCTGGCGGGTCGCGCTGGCGACGGAGCACTTCCTGGCCGAGGCCGAGGCCGCCGTCCTTGCCGACGACGCGGCACCCTTCCCGCACGGCACGTCGGTCTCCTTCCCGGCGACGGAGCCGGTCTCCGCGATCCGCAGCGCCGCCGCCCACGCGGCGCTGCACTTCCCGCTGCCCACGGTCCTTCACGACGGCACGGGCGGCGACCGCAGCACCAGAGAGACGCTGGCGCGCCGCGCGTTCCTCGACGGCGCCGTCCATGGCGAGCTCTGGCGCGGCCTCGCCTTCGGCGTCTTCCGCGACCGCCGCCGCGGCTGGAACGACCCCGACCTGAACTTCCTCGGCCTGACGCTGCCGGTCCGCCTGCCCTCGGTCGAGACGGTGCACGGCCCGGCCTGGGCCGTTCGCGCCGACGTGCGCGACTGCCCCGACCTGGAGCTCGTCCTGCCGGCCCGCAAGGAGGCGGTCGAGAACGCGTTCCTCGCCGAGATGCGCGAGGCCGCGCGCCTCGCGATCTACCGCGCGATGGCGGACGACCCCTCGCCCCGCCCCGCCTTCGCGGACCGCGAGCGGGCGCGGCAGGCGGGCATCGAGATCCCGGAGCCGCCGCCAATGCTGCGGCCCTGGCGGCCCGCGCTCGCCGACGCCGACGACTGGCGCGAACCGCCGAAGCCGGCCATGGCCGGGCAGGACGCGCTGGTCATGGCCTTCGACCCGGAGCCGCCCGAGGCCCACGCCCTCTGGCGCGCCGCCGCGCGCGTCGGGGTCTCGTCCCGCCTGTTCGAGTCCGACGACCGGCTCGCGGGCTACGGCTGGCACGATTCGCTCGGCCGCGTGACGGCCATGGCGGTCCGGGTCGCCGACGGCGCGGGCGGGTGGACTCCGGCCGGGGACCTTCCGGCGCCGGAGCGAGCCGGCACGCTGCCCGCCGCGCTGCCGCCCCGGCCCGACGGGATCCGGGTCGAGATGGCCGTGCGCCCGCCCTCGGGCAGGCCCGCCGTGATCGACCTTCCGGCCGACCTCGCCTTCGCGGGCGAGGCGTGGTCGCATCTCGAGGACGCGCGGCCCCTCGTGACGAAGGACAGCGCGCTCCGGCCCCACGACCTCGCCTGGTTCCTGGCCGCCGCGTTCTTCGCCGCCGACGACGACGTTGACGCCGACAGCCGCGAGACCCAGCGCGACCGGTTCGAGGAGGAGGCGCTCCACTTGGCCACGCGGCTCCTGGTGTCCGACGACGACGCCTGCCGGAACTCGCTCGCCGACGCCGTCCGCCGCGAATTGATGTGGCTCTGCCCGTCGGGCCGCGACGTCGAGATCCGCATCCGCCGCCCCGACGTCACCGTCACCCTCGGCGACGTGCCGGACTCCTGACCTCGCCGCCGCATCCGCTCCCGCTCCGGGCGCCGCGCCGCCCGGAGCGGAGGCCGGCTCGCCGTTGGGCGCATCGCCCGGCGGGGCGCGGGAGCGCAAGGCCGTTGGCCGACCAGCCGGAGAGATCCCGAAACCATCACGACGCCCTGTCCCAGACCCCAGCAAGGAGACCGCCCATGCCCGACACCGCATCCGCCGATCCGTTCGGTCCCGTCGTCTTCAGGTACTCGCGCCGCCAGGCGATCGAGGACGGCGTCCTCGTCGACGTCACCGAAACCGCCCGCGAGGCCGGGTTCAGGATCCCCGTCGCGCTCTCCCGCACCGCGTGGGAGCGCCTCGTCGCGCTGCCCGAAGGCTACCGCGGCTTCCAGGACGAGGCCGGACGGCTCTGGGACGTTCTCTGGATGGCCCGCCACCACGCGCTCCGCGCCGCCGACAGCGACCGCGTCACCATGTGCGTGCTGGTGCGCGACGTCCGCAAGGACCTGCGCGACAGCGACCGCCCTCCGCGCAGGCACTGCCCCGTCGTCGCCATCGGCCCCGGCGACGACGGATCGCCCGTCATCACCATAATGTTCCCCGAGGACGACTGAGCCGATCCGGCGCGCCGTCCGCTCCCGACGCGCAGCCGGCAACCCCGTCAGTCCCCTTCGCCGCCCTCCGGACCCTTGCCCGACGGACCGTCCAGGAGGTCGGAGGCGCTCGGGCCGTTCCCCGCCGTCCGGCCGATCCAGCGCATCCCGCAGCTCGATGTGGTCGGAGACCGCGCGGGCCATCGGCTTCAGCCGGTCGTGATCGCCGGGCACGCGGCTCCTCGGCCAGAGCCGGCGCGCCTTGAACAGCGCCATCTCGATGGTGGACAGCATCTCGGCCCGCGAGACCGGCCTGTCCTGTCTTTCGCTCATTCTCCGGATCATGGCACAGGAACATAAAAGGAACAACTCCAGAATCCTGCCGTGTCGCGACCGCCCCCCCAACTGCGGAATCCGGTCGGCAAAACGCTTTCGCGGCGGCGGCGGCGAAGTCCCGCGTTCCGGGAGACACGGCGACCGGAATCGCCGGTCCGGGCCGACCGCCGGCGGTTCCCGTCGTGGATTTATCCAGCCCGGCATGTCCGCGCGTCACGCCGGCAGGAGTCCGGCCAGCCCGCGCGGGGGCGGTCCGGCGGATCGGCGCGGGAGAACCCGTGCCGCGCCGCGATCCCGCCGCCCCCACACCTTCCGACACGGAGACCGCCATGGAAGCCGCCCCCACCCCGCTCGGGACGCCCGCGCGTCCGCCAGTTCCAGCAACGACCGTCGCGCGTCCCGTCCGGGCCGACGCCCTCCTCGCCGCCGCCCGGACCATGCTGCCGGTCCTGGAGGCGGGCCGCCCGCTCGACGCCGCCACGCTCCGGGGCGCCATGACGGACGCCTGCGGCGCCTCGGACGCCGCCGGGGCCTGGTCCTGGAAGGACGCCTACGAGGCCGCCGAGGCAGCCGTGGTCCTGTTCATGCAGCGGCATGGCCGGGCGATGCGCCGCAGCGCGGGCGCGGGACCGGACGGGCCGCGCCGCATGCTGGCGATCCTGGACGCGGTCGCGGCACTGGAGCCCTCCCACACGCGGCGCTCCGAGGACCAGGTCCGGCTCCAGCAGTTCTCGACGCCGCTGCCGCTCGCCTACGCCGCGCTGCAGGCCGCCGCCGTGCGGCCGGGCGACACCGTGCTGGAACCCAGCGCGGGGACCGGCATGCTGGCGGTGATGGCCGAATGCGCGCTCGGCGGACGTGCCGGCGGGCGCCTGCATCTCAACGAGATCGCGCGGGCAAGGGCGGGGCTTCTCGCCGGCCTGTTTCCCGGCGCCCGGGTCGCCTCCGTCGACGCCGAGGCCGTCGCGGACCGGCTGCCCGAAATCCGGCCGACCGTCGTCATGATGAACCCGCCGTTCTCGGCCACGCCGGGCGTGGACCGCGTCAGGCGCGACGCCGACCTGCGCCACGTCCGCTCCGCCTTCTCGATGCTGCCGCAGGGCGGACGGCTGGCCGCGATCACCTCGGAGGGCTGCGTCCCCGGCGACGCCGCATGGACGGACGCCTTCCGCCGTCTCGTCCCGCCCGCGCGCTGCGTCTTCACCATGGCGATCGACGGGCGCGCCTACGCCCGCCGGGGCACGGGATCCGCCACCCGCCTCACGGTCCTGGAGCGCAGCGCGGACCCGTCCGTGGCCATCGACCGCGCGGCCCGCGCCGGCGACGCGGCGGAACTGCTCGACGCGATCATCGCCCGGGTCCCGCCGCGCCTGCCGGTCGCGCCGGTCGCACCGGTCGCGCCGGTCGCGCCGGTCCCGGCACCGGCAGTCCCTTCGCCCGACCTGTTCGGCAAAATCTCCGATCCGGCGCCCGCGAAGCGGCGCAAGAGCGGCGTTGCCGCGACCCCAAGGACCCGGCAGGCGCATGACTGGGGTCCGGTCTCCGAACTCGCCGTGGACTGCGGACCGGACGGATCCGCCGCACCCGTCGCCGCCGACGCGAACGTGGCCAATGCCGGCCCCTACGCGCCGTGGCGGCCCGGCGCGGTGCGGATTCCGGGCGCCGTCGCGCACCCGACTCCGCTGGTGCAGTCCGCGGCAATGGCCGCCGTGCAGATGCCGGTACCCGCCTTCCGACCGATGCTGCCGGAGCGCGTCGTCACCGAGGGCCTCCTCTCCGACGCCCAGCTCGAGAGCGTCGTCCTCGCGGGCGAGGCCCATTCCCGGCGCCTCGCCGCGACGTTCCGCGTCGGCGCCGGATGGGAGACCGTAGAGCGTTGCGACGACGACGCCGACGACGCTGCCGCCGTCACGTCCGACGGCGAGGAACTCTCCGCCCCGGTCCGCTTCCGCCGGGGCTGGATGCTGGGCGACGGCACCGGATGCGGCAAGGGCCGCCAGGTCGCCGCCATCATCCTCGACAGCCGGCTCCGCGGCCGGACGCGCGCGCTCTGGCTCTCGCAGTCCGACAAGCTCCTCGAGGACGCGCGCCGCGACTGGACCGCGCTCGGCGGGCTGGAGGGCGACGTCGTGCCGCTCGGCCGGTTCCGCCAGGGCGCGGAGATCCCCATGGACGCCGGCATCCTCTTCGCGACCTACGCCACGCTGCGCTCGCCGTCCCGCCAGGGGAAGCCCTCCCGCCTCGACCAGGTCGTGGAATGGCTGGCAGGCTCGCTCGACGAGGACGACCGCCACGACTTCGACGGCGTGATCGTCTTCGACGAGGCCCACGCCATGGCCAACGCCGCCGGCTCCAGGGGCGCGCGCGGCGAGGTCCGGCCCTCGCAGCAGGGACGGGCCGGGCTGCGCCTGCAGAACGCCCTGCCCGGCGCGCGGATCGCCTACGTCTCCGCCACCGGGGCCACCACCGTGCCCGGCCTCGCCTACGCGGGAAGGCTCGGGCTCTGGGGCGCCGGAGAGACCCCGTTCGAGACGCGCGCCGCGTTCGTCTCCGCCATGGAGGCGGGCGGCGTCGCGGCGATGGAGGTCGTCGCGCGCGACCTCAAGGCCCTCGGGCTCTACCAGGCAAGGGCATTGTCCTACGACGGCGTCGAGGTCGACATCCTCGAGCATCACCTCGCGCCGGAGCAACGGCGCATCTACGACGCCTATGCCGGGGCGTTCAAGGTGATCCACGCCAACATCGAGGCCGCGCTGGAGGCCACCGGCATCATGCAGGGCGAGGAGACGCTCAACCGGAACGCGAAGTCGGCGGCCATGTCCGCCTTCGAGGGAGCGAAGCAGCGGTTCTTCGGCCACCTGCTCACCGGCATGAAGTGCCCCTCGCTCATCCGCGCGGTCGAGGCCGACCTCGCGGCCGGGCGTTCCGCCGTGATCCAGCTTGTCTCGACCGGCGAGGCGCTGATGGAGCGCCGGATCGCGGAGATCCCCGCCTCCGAGTGGGACGACCTGAGCATCGACCTCACGCCCCGGGACGGGATCCTGTCCTTCCTGCAGCACGCCTTCCCCATCCAGCTCCAGGAGCCCTTCACCGACGACGGCGGCAACGTCATGTCGCGACCCGCCTTCGACGGGGACGGCAATCCCGTGATCTGCCGCGAGGCCGCGGCGCAGAGGGACGCGCTGATCGAGCGGCTCGCCGCGCTCCCGCCGGTGCCGACGGCGCTCGACCAGGTCGTGCAGCGCTTCGGCCACGAGGCGGTGGCAGAGGTCACCGGCCGCGCGCGGCGCGTGCTGCGCATCGCGGATGCCGGCGGCGACCGCCTGGCGCTGCGCACGCGCCCCGCCTCCGCGAACCTCGCCGAGACCGCCGCCTTCATGGACGGCACGAAGCGGATCCTCGTCTTCTCCATGGCAGGCGGCACGGGACGCAGCTACCACGCGGACCTCGCCTGCGGGAACACGGACCGCCGCGTGCATTACCTCCTGGAGCCCGGATGGCGCGCCGACCAGGCGATCCAGGGGCTGGGGCGGACCCACCGCACGCACCAGGCCTCCGCGCCACTCTTCCGTCCCGTCACCACGGACGTGAAGGGCGAGCGGCGGTTCATCGCCACCATCGCCCGGCGGCTTGATTCGCTGGGCGCGATCACGCGCGGCCAGCGGGATTCGCAGTCCGCCATGGGCGGCGGCGATTCCGCGCTCTTCCGCGAGAGCGACAACCTGGAGAGCGTCTACGCCAAGGCGGCGCTCCGCCAGTTCTACGGCGCGCTCTGGCAGGGGCGGATCGCGGGCTGGACCGTGGAACGGTTCCGTGACGCGACTGGCCTGAAGATCGTCCACGAGGGCGCGCTCCTCGACGACCTGCCGCCGATGCCGCGGTTCCTCAACCGACTGCTCGCGCTCCCGATCGACGAGCAGAACGCGCTCTTCGCGGAACTGGAGGCACGCATCGCCGCCGGCATCGAGCAGGCCGTCGAGGCCGGCACGTTCGAACGCGGCGTCGAGACCGTCACCGCGGACTCGCTCGCGGTCGTCGGCCGAGAGACGCTCCGCGCGCATCCCGGCGCAGGCGCCGCGACCGAACTCGTGGAGATCCTGCGCCGCGACCGGCTGGAGCCGCTCGGCGCGGACGCCGCGATCCGGGCGGGCGCGGAGCGTCCCGGACCGGACGGCGCCCCGCAGCTCGTCGTCAACGCGCGCTCGGGGCGCGCCGCCGTGGTCGTGCCCGCCTCCTCGCGCATGCTCGATGACGGCGGGGTGCGGGAGCGCGTACAGCTCGTCCGGCCCGCCGGCCGCGAGACCATGGAGCGGGCCGCCTTCGCCGCGTCGAGCTGGGAGGCCGCCGGGGAGGACCGCTGGCGCGCGTCCTGGGAGGCCGAGATCGCGGAGATGCCGACGCACCGGGAATCGCGCTTCTGGCTCGCCTGCGGCCTGCTGCTGCCGGTCTGGGATCGCCTGCCGGCCGAGAACATGCGGGTGCGCCGGCTGACGGCGGACGACGGGACCGCGCTCATCGGGCGCGTGCTCGACGCGGGCCAGGTCCGCGCCGTGCGCGCGAGCTTCGGCCTCGCGGGCGGACCCGCGATGACCGGGCACGAGGCCTACCAGGCCGTGATGGAGCGCGGCACGGCGCTGTCCCTCGCCAACGGCTGGCGGCTCGCGCGGCGGCGCTTCATGGGCGTCGCCCGCGTCGAGATCGAGGGACCGGCCGACACCGACCTGTCCGCGCTCAGGCGCACGGGATGCACGGTCGAGATCGTGTCCTTCCGCGCCCGGATGTTCGCGCCGGACGCAGCCTCCGTCGGCCGCGTCCTCGACCGCTGGCCGCTCGCGGCGTGAATGTCGCCAGCGAAACCGCCGCCTCGCCGTCCGCCGGGCCATGCATGGGCGTTGCCGGGCGGGCGGCCCCCGCATATCACTCTGCCGCAAGGAGAGCCCCATGACCACCGAAGCCCATACGCTGCCGGACGAGCCGGACTACTGCTTCGTGCCCGCCTACGACGTCGAGACAGAGCTGCAGCAGATCCGCATCGTCTTCGCGGGCATGCCCGGGCACGTGCCGACCGCGCTCGTGGCCCTCGACCTCGACGACGCCCTCAGCCTCTGCGACCGGCTCAACCGCAGGCTCGGACACGACCGCGCGGCGTGGACAGCCATGGCCGCCGCGTCCATGCGGGACGAGGACGGGTCCGGGGGAGCGGCATTGCACTAGCCGACACATCCGAAAGGGCGCCCTTCTGTTCAAGAAGGAACGAACAGGGTTATAGGGCCGTTTCATGGCGGCTTGGCCCGCGAGTCGGAACGGCCCCCTCGGGTTCAAGGAGGAATTCGGATGGATGACGCAGCTCCAGTGTTTTCGTCAGATCGGCCCATCGAGGACGAGAGCGTCACGTTCGTCGTGGACACCAACATCCTGATCGAGTTCCAGTCTCTGGAACGAATCAACTGGAAGCTCCTTTGCCCGCACGCAAAGTCGGTGCGGGTCGTCGTGCCGGCAACGGTCATTTCCGAAATGGACAATCACAAGCGTGGCAGGGGTCGCCTTCGCCGCCGGGCCTTCGAGTTCAAAAAGCTCCTGCAGGCGATCGAAGACGGGGACGGAGCCAATGCGACTCTGCGAAACGACCATGTCGAGCTGAGCCTGCGGCTGATGAAGAGGTACGCCCGCAAGGAGCTGGACGAAGGGCGGCTCTCCTTCGAAGTCCCCGACGAACTCATCGTCGCCGAGGCGGTGAAGTTCACCAAGGCTCATGGCGACGCGGCGTTTCTTGCCGATGACACCAATGCCCGCCGAGCCGCGCGCGAGATGGGCATCCGCGTGGCGCGACCGGCGGAGAAATGGCGCCGCACGGAGCCGAAGGACGGGCGTGACGAACGAATTGAGGAACTCGAGCGGCAGGTCGGCGCAATGCCGAGGCTGTCCCTGCACTTGCTCGATGACCAGGAAGGCGCGGTTGAATTCGACACGTTGGACGAACAAGCGGTTCCCGCCGAGTTTCTGGCAGGAATTGGTCAAGCGATTCTCGAAAGAAATCCGGGCCTTGAACGCAACGAGTTGTTGCGAAGACATAACTTGTCGAGTTCGCCATCCGCGTTCAACAGTCGCTTCAACCCTATGTCAGTGACCGTGGAGCAGGTCGACAGATACTGCAACGAGTATCACCATTACAGGCAACACGTCATCGCATGGTCGAAGCGGCTACCGGAAGCACTCAACGAGATCAAATTCGCGGTACCGATCCGCGTGCAGGTCCGGAATGACGGCGAAGCGTTTGCCAAGGACGTCGAAATCACTCTTCAGGCTTCCAAAGGGTACGCATTCCTCGCGGGCAAACCTGTCAAATCGCTTCTTCAGATAGAAGTCCGAGCGCCTAAGCCACCGACCGGCATTACAGAAGTTCCGAACATTCAAAGTTTCTTCGCGCAACAAGAGCTCCACCGAAGGGACACATTCGCCTTTTATGTTCGAAACGCGCCTGACCTCGACCGGATCGTTCCCGATGTCTCATTCGAATGCCAACAGTTCAGGCACGGTGCAAGCGACGTGCTCAAGTGTTGCCTGGTCAGGAAGAAAAATGCTCCGTCGGGCGGAGCGTTGACGATTCGTGCGTCAAGCGCTTCATTGGCGGATCCGGTCGAACTGCGATGTCCGATAAACGGCAGACCCGAGAAGCGATCAACGGACTTCAAGAGCTACTTCCGTCGACGGCTGTTCCTTTTTCCCGAAGACCTTGAAGTGGCAGTCTCAAAAGTGCTCGCGGAGCATTCAGGGGATGACTGAATGACGAGTTCGGACTGAAGCCGGACTCGAAGTCCGTCCCTCAGACTCCGTGGGCGCCGCCGCCCCAAACATTTCGCGAGACGATTTCATGGAGCAACGCCACTGCGCAGCGCAAATTGGCCGCCAGGCGATCAAGCCTGAGAGCGCCGCGGAGCGGTAAAGAGTCGACCGTGCAGACGTGTCGATCTCCGTCGGCGAGTGACCGGCGGCAGTCGCGGAGATCAGGCGTGAAATTCAAAGTCTCACGAATGCAGGACATGAACAGCCCGATGCTGCGCCAATCCACTCACGTCGCGCAACCCTCTCGCGATCGTCACGAACGGCAGGGCCGCTCGCGTCCGCGGCACCGACGCCAGCCAACCTTGGTCACGTAGGGACAACGCTGCCGGCGCCGTGCAGCGTCAGCTCTCCAACGCCGCCAAGGTGGCGGCTGCCGTCACGCGATCGGCGATCAAGGCGTTGTTCGGCCCGAAGGCCTGGATCTGAAAACCAGACGCGCGGGCAAGTCCAGATGCCCAAGTGGAAGCAATGACAGACGCGCCCGGTGAATCCGGCCTTCCGTTCGCAAGGGATCTGACTACCCCCGACGGGCTGCGACCAAGGCGATCGAAGCGCCGCTTGATCGATCACTCTTCACCACCCCTTCCGGGCCTTCGACGGTTGGGCATGCGCTTTCCCGTCCCGAAGAAGCCATCTTTCCACCGCGCATTCCAGCATGCACAATCGGGCGGCGCCTGCCGTCCCCTGCCCAACCGGATTCCGCGACATGAACCTTCGCTCTGACCTGTCACGCCTGATTCAAGGCCAATTGGACGAACACGGCATTTCCTGGCCCCGCTCCATGCCCCTCGATCGTCTGGTCGCGCGCTGCTTCGAGATGAACATCAGGCAGATCCACCCGGCCTCTCGCCAGGTTCACTTCTCGGACCGGGCCACTGCTTCGCTGGGCGAGCTCGCGCGCCAAGGCAAGGACGACAAGTCCGCCCGCGACGCCTGGACCGGCGTCTTTCGGCTTCGTCAGCTCCACGTCGAGGGCGCCAACGTAAATGCCTTTCTCAGCAAGAGCATCCGAGACCTGCAAGGCTGGGACGGCCTGCTGTGGCAATACGGCATGCACCACTTCCACCTCGGCCACGACCAAGACAAGGACGGCTTCGTGGAACGATCAGGCCAGCTTCTGTTCGCCATCGTAGGCCCCAAGGACGTGTATTTCGTCGACGTCAGGCCGCACCCGCCCCGACGCGGCGTCGAATGGGTGAGTCAGGAACTCCTGCGGATCGTCCACTCGAACTGGCCGCACCTGATAGAAGCAAACGTCCTCAAGGGCGTCTGCGGCAATGAGCTGACGGACACGGAGATGCACGAGCTAAGGCGGAAGAACGTCAACTACGCCGTGAACATCGAAGGCCAAGCCGTCGCCCCGATGCTCGGGGGGATGGCCACAGACGGCTCGAGCGTGCATTGCACCTTTCTTGCGGACAAGCTCCTGTGCGACCTGAAGCATCACGAGGAAGTCCTCCAAACCGACGCTGTACGAGACGCGTTGGTCCGGAACATGCAGACACGCGGGTCATGCACCGGACCGGTGCTGGACTTCGAGCTCGTGTCTCTTGAGAGCCTGGAGCCGACTCCTGAAATGGTCGCAGCTCTGACAGCCGAAGAGTGCATCAGCAGAGACCTCTGCCGCTTGGGCCTTGCCATCGTCCAGAAGGAGACGCGATCGCCCATCGTCATTCACGACACCGGGCTGGCCAAGTCTCAATAGACGATCCGACGCGAGCCTCACTCCAGCGCTTGATTTGCGTCCGGCCTCAAGTCAGCGGAATCAGTCGCGCGTTGGGATTCGGCACCACGGCGTACTTCTCGTGCCTTCATGGCGAATGGCACGATCCAGTCGCGTCCATCTCCCACTCCCAGTCACGGGGGCCTGCAACCGTGACTCCCTCCGGAGCTGCTGCACTTCGCCGCTCGCGTCGCCCGCCATTCGGCTCCCGCTCGTCGTTTCACGCCCGTCCATCCCCTTCGCAAAAGCCACACGCGTCTCGCACCGATCTTGCCAATGCCACTCACCCTGCTGCGCGGTCGTCCTGCGGTTCGCAGCCGCAACACGATTTCCGACACCGGCCCCTGCTCCGCTGCCGGCCCGCCGTCCGCCGCCTCACCCGCGACGCGCGAGCCACCACGAGGCCGCCCAGACAGGCGCACTGGCCAGCAGCGCGAAGGCGGCGATCGCGACGGGGCCGAGCAGGCCCGCGAACACGGACGCGGCCACGGTCAGCGCGCCGAGCGAAACCCCCAGCCACCAGGCGGTCTGGCGGCGGCCCAGGCGCCAGAGCCTTCGGCAGCCGAGGGCCAGGGGCAGGCCGCATGGCGCCAGGACAATGAGGGACGAAACCGACATGACCGCGGCCATCATCAACATCCCGGTTTCCGGAGCCCCGCCCGCCTGCGGCACGAACCGCGCCGCCGCCTGCACGAGCACGCCGGCCGGCAGCCAGCACAGCGCCAGCGCCCAGAACCCGCGCGGCCCCTTCCATGCCTTCATTTCCATGTCGCAGGGATGCACGCTCGGCGGCGGCGGTTCAACCTGCGACACGACGTATGTATCCCCGGAGTCGGAGAGGAGCCTGCCGGGGGCGAAGCCGCCCAGGGAGAGGGAGCGGCGGAACCCGCAGCAGGAGGAGACCCTGACATGAAGACGCTGACCTATGCCGGGATCGGGGCGCGCGCCACGCCGCCGCAGGTCCTGGCGGACATGAAGACCATGGCGGGATGGCTAGCGCGCCAGGGCTGGCATCTCGCCAGCGGCGGCGCGGACGGCGCGGACACCGCGTTCGCGGATGGGGCGCCGGCCGGCCAGCGGACGATCTGGCTGCCGTGGCGCGGCTACAACGGGCATCGCGGGCCCGGCTGCCGGGTGCTCGCGCCGGCGGACATCCCGGCGTGCATGGAGGTCGCCGCCCGCCTGCATCCCGCCTGGCACCGGTGCTCGCCCGCCGTCCGGAAGCTGCATGCCCGGAACGTTGCAATTCTCGGCGTGACCCTGGGCCGCCCGGTCGATGCCTGCGTGGCGTGGAGTCCAGGAGGACGCGCAGAGGGCGGTACCGGCATGGGGCTTCGCATCGCGGAGCAGCACGGCATCCCGGTCCTGAACCTCGGATCCATGACGCCGAGGGCCGCGTGCGAGCGCCTTGCCGCCATCCGCCGGGACGCCGCGTCGCAGGACCCATGAACCGGTCATGGCGTCCGGGAGTCCGGGCGCCCTGCAAGGTTCGGTGCGCTGCCCGGCGCCACTTCGCGAGCCTCGTCACGGAACTGCACGTCGAACACGACCTGCCCCCCGATGGGCACGGCGGGCTCCCGCATCTGGCTCGGGCAGTGCGTCCGGCAGGGCAGAGGCGGAGGGGGGCTGGAGAGGGGTGAACGGAAGGGGGTTCGGGAGAGCGTCCCGGTCCCGGCCGTTCGCAACCCATCGTCATCACCAGAACCCATGAAGGAGAACCACCATGGCATTCGGACTCAACCGCGCGGAACTGATCGGCCGTCTCGGCGCCGACGTCACCGTCAACCAGCTCGCATCGGGCGGGCGCGTCGCCAACCTGAGCATCGCCACCGACGAATCGTACATTGACGCCAAGGGCAGCGGCGAGCGCGTCGACCGGACCGAGTGGCACCGGATCGTGACCTTCCAGGACGGCCTGATCGACATGCTCCAGAAGCACGCGACCAAGGGCCGCCTGGTCTACGTCGCGGGCAAGCTCCAGACCCGCCGCTGGAAGAAGGACGGCGAGGACTCCGACCGGTTCTCGACCGAGATCCTGCTCGTCCCGGGCGGACGCGTGCAGTTCCTGGACAAGCCGAACGGGAACGGCGCGGCGACGCAGTCCGGCCCGGACATGGCCGGCCAGGCCGAGCCTGCAGGGTCCGCCGCTGCAGACCTGGACGACGAAATCCCATTTTGAATCAAGGCGTTAACTAACGTCTCCTCCCAGACTGGGCCGGCGCCACGCGCGTCGGCCCCTTTTTTTTGCCGCCGGTCCCAGGGCCGCCCCGGCGCGAGGCCGAGGGTGGCCGGGCAAGGCACGGGATGCGGCTGGGCCGGAGGGTGCCCGCCGCCAGCACAAGGAGAACGGCCACATGCGTGTCTACCAGCGTGACGACGTCTGCGGATTCCGCTTCACGAACGCCCCCTGGGGCGAGTTCAGCAACTTCGCCCCGCTTGCCGTGCCGATCGCGGCGGGCCCATGGACCTTCGCAACGTCCGAACATTTGTACCAGGCTACGAAGTTCGCCGTCGCCCCCGAGGTCCAGCGGCGCATCGCCTGCGCCCGCTCCGCGCGCGAGGCGGCCGCCATCGGGCGCGGAACGGACCTGGGCATGAGCCCGGACTGGAACGCCCGCCGCGTCAACGCGATGCGATGGACGCGGCGCATGAAGCGCGCGGCCAACTCCGCCCTGGTCGACGCCGCGCTCGCGCAGAGCGGCGACCGCCCCATCGTGGAGGTCTCAACCCGCGACCCCTGGTGGGGCGCGAAGCCGACGGGCGCAACGTATCTCGGCCACAACGTGCTCGGCCGGCTCTGGATGGAGCTGCGTCGCCAGCTGCGCGACGGCGATCCCGCCGCGCTCCCGGACCGGTGGCTCTCCCGGATCGAGGTCGGCAGGCTTGCCGACGCCCCGGGCGGCTGACCGCCGCCGAACCGGGCTTCGCGTCCGCGCCTTCGGCGCCGCGTCGCCCTCCCGCGCCGCCTGGAGGCGGAGGCCGGCCGGCATCGGGCGTCCGACCGGCCCCGAAGGAGTTCCCGCATGCACCGCCAGCCGTCACCCGCCGCCGCCGTCGCGGCCGCCCTCGCCGAGCGCGCCGAGGAGGTCTGCCGCCGCTACCTGCCCCACGGGCGGCGCCAGGGCCGCTACTGGGTCGTGGGCGACATCGACGGCGCCCGGGGCCGCTCGCTCTTCGTCCGCCTGCGCGGCCCCGGCATCCCGGGCAAGTGGACCGATGCCGCCGACGGTTCCCACGGCGACCTGCTCGACCTGGTCCGGCACCGCACCCGCGCGAACTCGCTCCGCGCGGCGCTCGACGAGGCGCGGTCCTTCCTCGCCCTGCCGGCTGCGCCGGCGGCGGGCCCGGACGGATCCTGGGACAGCGGCGAGGCGGCGCGCCGCCTCTGGCAGCGCTGCCGCGCCGTGGACGGCAGCCACGCCGAGCGCTACCTCCGGGCGCGCGGCCTCCAGCGCTGCCGCTTCGCGGCGTTGCGCTTCCATCCCGATCTCCGCCACCGCGAGGGCGGAACCGTGCGCCGGTTCCCGGCGCTGGTCGCCGCCGTCACCGGCGACGACGGCGCGATCCTCGGCGTCCAGCGCACCTGGCTGGATCCCCGGCTGCCCGCCAAGGCGGGCGTCGCCGCCCCGCGCAAGGCGCTGGGGCGGATCCACGGCCATGCCGTGCGCTTCGGCGACGTTGCCGCCGAGGGGCACGCCTCCCTCGTCGTCGGCGAGGGGATCGAGACCGTGCTCTCCGTCGTGACCGCGGTCCCGGAGATCACCGCGGCGGCGGCCCTCTCCGCCGGCAGCCTCGGCGCGTTCGCGCCTCCGCCCGGCGTCGCGCGGCTAGTGATCGCCCGCGACGGCGACGAGGAGGGCGCGCTGGCGGCGGAACGCCTCGCCCGGCGCTGCGCCCGGGCCGGCGTTTCCGCCACCGTGATCGTGCCTGCGGCGGGGGACTTCAACGACGATCTCGTGACGCTCGGCGCGCCGGCGCTCCGCGCACGGCTGGCGCCGCTCGTGCGCTGGCCCTGAGACGCGGCGGGGCCGGGCTCCCGACCGGGCCGGCGCCTCGCACGTCGGCCCTTTTTTCGTGCCAACGCTCCGGAGACCGACCGGTCCGGACTGCGCGGCCGTCTTTCTCCGGGAGTCGGAGGGGAGCGGGTCGGAGGGCGAACCGCCAGGAGAAGGAGAGAGACCATGGCACCTGTCACCGATCCCGCCAACGAGCCCGCGCCGGGCGACGCCCTTGCCGCGATGGCCGAACCGCTGCGCGAGCGCATCATCGAGGAGCGCATCGGCCGCGAGGAGGGGCCCGGCCTGCCCCTCTTCGACGATCTTGACATCTTCGAGGAGCTCGACCCGGGCTCCTGACCCCGCCACGCGCGGGCCGCATCGTCGTCCGGCGGCGCGGCCCGCTTCCACTCGATTCTCGGAACGGAGGCCCCCATGGGACATCCATCCACCGCCATCCGCTTCTCGCGCACCAGCCCGGAGGAATCGCGCATCTATGCCGGACTAGGCGGCGGCGACTACGTCGGCGACGTCTTCGCATACGACGACACGTTCCGCGAAAACGCTCGCGTGTACGAAATTCATCTCTTTGAGGATTCGCGCGGCCCGCGCCGCGTGCACGACCGCAGCAAGGTCCGCGAGACCGCGCAGCGGATGGTCGACACGCTCCGGTGGCGCTGAAGCCGCCGCCTGCGGTCCGGCTCGCGCGGGGCGCTCGCGCCGCAGGGATCCCGAGACCGGTCACCGGATTGACCGAAGCGCCTTGGGGGTGCGGATGAAAAGGAGTTCCGCAAATGGACATCAGAGATGCATCCGACCGCATGCCAACCGTGCTCAACCTCAGGGACGAGCCCGAACTGCGCGCCGCGCTCGCCCGCACGCACGTGCATGGCGACGCCGTGCTGATCGACCGTCGCACGAAATGGGGCAACCCGTTCAGGATCGGCCCGGGCACGTCGCGCGCGCAGGCGGTCGAGCTCTATCGCGCCGATCTCTGGCGGCGCGTCCGCGAGGGCGCGATCACGCTCGAGGACCTGGCCGCGCTCGCGCCCTGCCGCCTCGCCTGCTGGTGCCGCCCGCAGGCCTGCCACGGCGACGTGCTGGCCCGCGCAGCGGCCTGGGCCGCCGCCAGGCTCGGTGGGCGCGCACCGTGACGCGCCGCGTTCCGGGGCGCGGCCCTTCGGGCCGCGGGCGCTTCGCGCCCGCCCCCGTCGCCGCGCGACCGAATCCGGTCCCGGATGCAAACCGATTCGTGGCGGCGGAAGCGGGCTGCTTCGACGGCTCGACCAGCTGCATCCTGTCGTGACCGATGCGATGCCCGTTCTTTCGGGCACGTCGCGCGGCGGGTCGATGTTGAGAGCCTTCGGCAAGAAGATTGGCCAGCTGGCACCTGGGTGGCGGCCCGGAATCCTGGCGATGCCTTCGGCCCGCGCTATCCGCTCATATCTCCGGTCGCTTGCGCTCCCTGCGATACCGCTCCTGTCGCTATCGCCTCCGGTCGCTTGCGCTCCCTGCGATACCGCTCCTATCGCTATCGCCTCCGGTCGCTTGCGCTCCCTGCGCGCTCCGCTTGCCCGCGAGGCCGACAGTTGGGTGCATGAATGCCGAACTCCTGCCAGGCCGCGGCGAACCGCCAGGGAGAATCCGGGACGCAGAACGACCGCCGCACCTGGCGTTTGAATCAGCAAATCTCTCTCAGTGACTTCCCATCATGGCAAATCCGCGACTCCCCGCGTCAAGGCACGGCGGCGACCGGGTTGCTGGCAGCCGGATTCGCATGGTCGCTGGCGCTCCCTGCGAATCGGGGCTGCTGCGCGGCCCGCACCACTCGCCGCCTCTCCGGCCTTGACACGGGGGCCGCAGGGATTCGCCACGCGGGCGCGTCCCGAGAGGGACGAAACGCAACCCAGATCAAGGAGATCCACGATGCACGTCACGGAAACAAGCCGCCCCGCAGAAACCAACCCCCTCGCAGAAATCCTCGAGCCGGTCCGCCGCCGCGTCCTCCGGGAGCGCATGGCGCGGGACGAGCGCGACGGATGCGTCGTCATCGACTACACGGCGGAACTCGAGCAGCCCGGCGAATGACGCCGGGCTTCGCGGGTCGCTCCTGCGGAGCGGCCCGCTTCCGCCATGCGCCGCGCCACGGAAGCGCCCGGCTCATGGTCGCTCCGCTCCCTGCCGCCTTCGGCGGCGGAGCGGCCCTGCGGGCCGCGGGCGCTTCGCGCCCCTGGTTTCGAAGCCTTGGCCTGCCCGGTCGGACGGGAGCCCCCCGACCGGTTTGCGGGAAACCGGTCGAGGGGCCGGTCTCGATCTCGGTGAGAGCATCTGAGACAAGGCCGCTTCGCATGTCTCCCTTCCCGGTTCAATTCGTTGCGGCACCGTGTCGCGGTCGATGCGCGTCCGGCTTGCTCGTGTCCTTCGCGCGGCGGGGCCGGGCTGGCGTCTCTCTGCATGAATCTTGTGAGGCTTTCGCAAGGGTGGCACGTTCGCGTTCTTGGCGATGCCTTCGGCCCGGGCTCTCCGCTTCAATCGCCGCTCGCTGACGCTCCCGGCAATTTCCGCTGCGATCCCTATCGCCTCCGGTCGCTGGCGCTCCCTGCGCGCTCCGCTTGCCTCCAGGGCTGAGAGCCCGGTGCTTGAATGCCGGGTACGGCCAGGCCGCGCGAATCGTCCGGGAGAATCCGGAGCGCAGCACGACCGCCGCACCCGGCGTCTGATGTCGCAACTCTCTCGCTGTGACTTCCAAGCATGGCAAATCCGCGACTCCCCGCGTCAAGGCACGGCGGCGACCGGGTTGCTCTTATGAGCCCCCCACCTGTCAAGCGCTTTTTCTCGTCCGGCTCCCCCTCCTTAAAATCCATAAAAAAGAACGGGTTGTTGTTGCTGTCCTGTGGAGCTTGTGGGCGAGAGGCCCGCGAGTGTGGGCAACGCGGTGGGCGACGCCCTGGCGTCGTCCACGGCTTGTCCACACGTCCCGAAAGGGCGTGGGCCGGCCCGAAGGGCTCGTCCACAAATCCACAGGACCCTCCCGGATCGCGCCAAGAACGAGGCCCGGGCATTCCTTTCCAAGCAGCAACCACCCCGCGCAGCGGCCCTGCCGTGTCGTCACATTGTTCTTCTCCCTGTTGTCAGGACGGCTTCAGCGCCACTCAGGGGATGTTCCAGGCAGAACGTCGCCATTCCTCCGGCGCGCTCAACGACGCGTCCATACTCTTATCCGGTTCGGTTGGCCGGCGCTCGCCGGCCGCGTGACCATGATGCCCTATTCGGGGCGGTGCGACGTTCCGGGAGGCGGGACCCATCTGGAAGAACGGTGCCGCAGTCTGCGGCGAACCATGCAACCCTACGGTCACACGCCTTGCCCGGGTTCCCCAAGTGGCCCCGTCGGGCCGCCCGGGTGTCCGGTGTTCAGTGTACTCCTCTCAAGCCCGCGACAGGATGGCGCCTTCCGGCACCAGCCCGGAGGTGACGTACCGCCATAGCGCCACCAGCAGCTTGCGCGCCAGCGCCACGATCCCCCGCTTCCGCGCACGCCCGTCGCGGGCGCTGACGTATTCCCGGAACCATTTCGACAGCGCGCTGTTCGGCTGGAAAAACAGCCAGCGCCAGGCCATCTGGACCAGGTGCTTGCGCAGCATCGGATTGCCCGCCTTGCTGATTCCCTGGTCGTTGTCGATCCCGCCGCTCGCGAAGGGAACGGGAGCCAGTCCCGCCAGGCTGGCCAGCTGCCGACGGTTGTCAAAGTCCCGGTAGAACAGCTCGGTGTCGAGGACCAGGGCGTCGTTCGGCCCGATCCCGCGCAGCCGAACCAGCGCCGCCGCGAAGTGCGCGCGGTCCGGAGCCGGATCCGACGTCCCCGCCGCGTCCGTCTCGCCATCGTGTCCCGGAAGGTCGCCGGGCGCCTCCTGTGCCGCAGACTCCGCATCCTCGCCGTCCTGCGCCGGAAGGCCGTCGAGCGCCTCCTGCGACGCCTTCAGCGCCGCCGCCTTCTCCGCCTCGACCGTCTTCAGCTCCGCGACGACCAGTTCCAGCCGGTCGAGGATGCCGTGGATCTCGGCCAGGAGCTGCGGCTGCAGTTCCGTGCCGTAGCGGGTCTCAAGCCCGTCGAGGCGGGCGCGGAACCGTTTCCCGGCCGGATCCCCGAGGGATACGCCATGCAGCCTGAGCAGCCCGGCGATCGAGTTCGCGAGCCGCCGCCGTTCCTTGATCAGGCGTTCCCGCCGGCGCAGGAGCCGCTTCGCGTCCTCCTCCTCGATCGTCGGGATCCGGACCGGCGACATCGCGTCACGGTCCCCGCCGTCCCAGGCCCGGAGCGCACGGACCATCTTCCGCGCGTCGATCCGGTCCGTCTTCGCCCGCCTCTTCCTGCGAACGACCTCAAGACTCGCCGGATCGCAGATCACGACGTCGATCTCCGGCGCGTGCTCGCCGAGCCACCGGACCAGCCAGAAGCCCTCGTATCCAGCCTCGTAAGTCAACAGCACCCGGGACGGCCAGTCGGCGCCAGCGCTGGCGCGGGCCCTCCCGATCTTCTCCAGAAGGCCTTCGGTGTCGGCCGGCGCCAGCTTGTGCATCCCGACCTTGTCCCGCTGTTCCGGGTCGCCGATTCCGACTACCCATGACGTGCCGCTCACTTCCAGCGCGACGTACAGAGTGTTAACTTCGCCCAGGGAAGGGGCCACGTCGTTCAGGTCTTTCGACATCGTTGATCTCCTTTCTCTCGGCAAGGGGTTGTCCTGAAACGACCCCTTGCCACTATATGTTGATGTCCAAACGCTCCTTTGGACCGAATCATCCCAAAACACAAATCCTTGGCTCATGGCATCTGGCAGCCGGATTCGCATGGTCGCTCCGCTCCCTGCGAATCGGGGCTGCTGCGCGGCCCGCACCACTCGCCGCCTCTCCGGCCTTGACCCGGGCGTCGCAGGAATTTGCCGTACGGGAGGGGTCCCGGGAGGGACGTAACCTAACCCTGACCAAGGAGGTCGTCATGACTGACATCATCAACACACTGGAGGCCGCGGAAGCCTCCGTCACCGCCACCGTCTGCCAGCAGGCGCAGCTCTTCGGCGCCACGCCTGAACGTGACGAGCTTGACACCCGGGACGTCTGGGACTCGGAAGACGCCACCTGCGCGCTGCTGGAAGCGTTCCGCATCCTGGCCGAGGGCGTCGCTCCGGACGGGTTCCAGGTCGCGGATGAGCGGGAGAGCCTGCTCTGGGGCTTCGTCAACATGCTGGACGCCCAGGTCCGCAGGCTTGACCGGGCGGCGGACAGGCTGGTCCCGGAGCTTCGCGATCTCACGCGGAGCCAGGACGGCAGCGAGGTCCGCTCGCGCGAGCTGGAGCTGGTCACTGACCGGTCCAAGAGCCTCACCGCGCGCCGCGACGCCTTCGAGGCGCTGCGTGACGCGGCGGCGGAGGCCTACCGGGAAGCCACCGGCAGCACCTGGCGTCCGAGGCGCGGCTCGCACGTGTCCGAGACCGGGAAGCTGACCAGCGCCGCCGTTGACGCCCGCGACTACCAGCGCGCGCGGAAGGACCGCAAGGCTTCGGCCCACCTGCCGCAGGGCACCCTCGTCGCCATCGCGGGCGGCAGGGACGTCGCGGACCCGGCGGCGGTGATCGCGCGGCTGGACAAGGCGCGGGCCAGGCACGCGGACATGGTGCTCGTGCACGGCGGCGGGCCGGGCGTGGAGCGCATCGCGGCGCGCTGGGCAGAGCGGAACGGCGTGCACCAGGTCGTGTGCAAGCCGGACTGGGACCGCCACGGGCGCGCGGCTCCGTTCCGCCGCAATGACGAACTGCTGAACCTCCTGCCCAAGGGGGTCATCGCGTTCCCGGGTTCGGGCATCACGGAGAACCTGGTGGACAAGGCCCGGCAGCTCGGCATCCCCGTGGCCAGGTGCGCTGCCTGACCGGCGGCGTCTCGCGGGCCGCGTCGTCTTCCCGGCGGCGCGGTCCGCCCTTTTTTTGTACGAAAGGCATCCGGTGCCGGAGACGGCTCCGGCTTCGCCGGTCGCACGGCAGCCCTGGCGCGCCTGGTCGCCTCGGCGTCGCGCTGGCGCGCATCCGCCATCGTATCCGCCGTCACCGCCGGTCTCTTCCTCGAAATTCGGTTCATCGGCTGCGGCGCCGCGCTGCGCACGCGCGCCATGCAGCCGCCTTCAGTCACTTCCGAATCCTTTCTCGCCGGGATTCCGCACCGCCGGTCGCCTGGCACCTGCAGAGTGGTTCCCGTTTGCTGTTCCCAGTCGAACTCCAAGGGCGTGCGGGAACCGGAACCGGGAACCGCGTCGGGATTGCGCGCGCTTCGCGCTGCGCCCCACGCCTCGATTCTCTCGGCCACCTTTCCGCAGCCGCCAGGCGCCGCGCTCGCTTGCGCTCGCGCCGGGTTCGTCGCCCCGGCGTCGCGCTGGCGCGCATCCGCCGTTGGCGACTCTCCTGATCGACCCGTCCTCCGGCACGAAGCGACCGGACCGCAATCCGAAAGCGCGCTGCCAACGCCCGTGCAGGCGCTCCTGCGGAGCAGCCTGCATCCAGTCCCCTTCACCTCGCGATCGCGCGGCGCTGCGCTGCCGCTGGCGATGCCCGTTACCGTTACCGAGTTGCCCCAGGCATTCCGGGCGGTAACGACCATTGACCATGACGCCCAACTCTTCGTCGCCGCCGGCTTTACCGACATCGCGTTCGGGCATCAGGACGCCTGACTCCGCGCCAAGCCCGTCACGGGCGCGTCAACGACTGCGGCAATCACGGCGCACCAGCCGATGCAGTGGCGCGCCCTCTCGTGCAGCCGTTCCTGCGGAACGGGCTTGCACTTCCAGCGGCAGCAGCGTGCGCGTTTCGCGGCGCTCCGCGGCTGCTCAATCGCCGCGCAGGCTCCCTCTCTCGCGCGTCGCCAACTTCGATTCCCCCATCCAGAATGCAGGAGGCAAGTGCCCTTCCGACCGCCTGCGCGGCTCTGTTCTCACACCCCACGCATCGCTGATGCAGGATGTGCCATGTCTCCCCTTGTCCTGCCCTCTAGAAGATTCTTGCAGACAAGCAAGGCCCAGGGGGTGTTGGACCGAGCGCATTGCGCGCGCAATGCGTGACTCGTCACCGTCATGATCCCGCGTGTCACCGCCTGTCACGAGCGCAATGCGCTCGCATTGCGCGATCTCCCCTCCCGCATTGCGAGCGCAATGCGCGAATTTCTCCGAAATTGACGAGAGGTGTGAGCGTTGCCAGTGTTTCTGACGGGAATACGGTCAATGCCATGAACTGCCTGATGGACATGAGCGCAGATCGGGGAAGAGCGGCGGCGAAGTGATTGCGCTTTCGTAACGACCGAGTAGCATGAAGGCAGCGGCGCGACGGGGGGCAACAGAGTGAACCTTTCCAAGAAGTTCGGACTCAATTCTGCGCTAGCGAAAGTCGTGCTTGTAGCTTGCTGCGCACTTCCCTCGTCGGCGTATGGCCAACAATGTGAGAAGCTTCATCAATTGCTCATGGTCGCCCGTGCCGCAGACGATGTCCTCAGCATCATCTCCCCCCTTGGCGATTCCCATGGGGACAAAGCCGTTGATGAAGCCAGAGAAATGCGTCAGAGGGCGATGGGAGACGCGCATGGTTCCATGGCATGGCTCCTGAGACACGCCGACGAGCGAAACAAAGGGAGCTTGCGGCGGATCTACGAACTCAGCGCAGACATGAGGAACCTTGTTGGAACCTACCGTGCTCAGTTGGCCGAGGGAATGACGAGCGACGAACGTCGCGAAATCGAGCGCAAAGCTGACATAGCCGATAAAGCCAGTGCTTCGGCACTGCTCGCACTGTATGAGGCCATCCTCGCACTGGAGTGCGGCTAGGGGGTTGCAGGAGTTCCGCTCGGCGACGATCCACCCCACGACATCGCGGCTGAAAGTGTCGGGCAGGACGTAGAGGCAGAAGTACGTCCAGCGCGTCGCTCCGAGCAGGCGGGTGATGTCCCAAGACCAGGTCTGGTTCGGGGCGGTGGCGACGAGCTCGGGCCCGGTTTGGCGCGGATGGGTGAGCTGATTGCGCCGTTCTCGCACCGGCTGCTCGGCAGCCGGGATCCGGTCCTTGGTGCGCTCCGAGCACAGGTACTGCCCTTCGTCGAGCAGCGTTGCGACGGCCTCCGCCGGCGAACGATCGGCGAAGCGTGGCGAGGCGAGCTCGTCCAGGACGCGCTCGCGTTCGGTATCATCCAGCGCCTGGGCAGGCGTGAAGGGCAAATGCCAGGAGCTTCTGCTTGATTGGCTCAGTGCTCAAGAGCCAGACTTGGTCGCCCTCCAAAAGATCTACGCCCAAGACGAGGACTTCGACGTGTTCGCCGGCGCGGGCCATCACGCTGAAGCACGCTGTGCCTTAACCGAGACCCCAAGGCAACCACGGCCTTGCAATCCTCAGCCTCCGAAAACCCCGTGTCCTCCTGAAGGGCCTTCCTGGACAGGAGAATTTATGTCCGCGCCCATTGACTGTCGAAGTGGATGGGCTGCAGTTCTCATCCGGCTACGCGCCCTACAAGAGAGAATATCCGACAGGGACAAAGATTGAATGGTTCGACAGTCTGGTCGCACACCTCGGGGCAACGCGCCCGCCGTCCGGTCGGAGGGTCCTGGGCGGCGATTTCAACCGTAATTGTGAATTTGACACATCACGGTCCCGGATCGACCACTCATTGAAGGCGGCACGGCTGATTTTTTCTTCACGGACTTTGACAAGGCCGTTTGCCGGGTCGGCAACTCATCCTGCACCGGATTCGGCTGTTTCGGCGGCAATTCCGTGACCTGGCCCCGCTTTCCCGCCCTGCGCGTGATTGCGAGCATGCCGACTGGCCCGCCTGGCGCTGCCAGGCAGGTTCTCTCGACCTGATCCGGAGTGGCCGGTTGCGGGGCTACGCGGCGAGCTTCGCGCGTGGCTGCGTGTTCCGGCTGAGCCTGAGCCAGTCGAGCACGAGACGCGGTTTCCGGTTCAACTCCCTGATCGTCGGCGCGACCGGCTTGCCGCGCCCGAGGATGAGACCGATCGCCAATCTCCTGAGGCAGCTTAGGTTCTCCGGGCCATGTCCGGTGCGGACCCTGCACTTGTCCTCGTTCCACGTCGCTGCGTCGTCGAGGATCCGGTGGACGCGCTCGCACGACCAGTGCGCGCGGTTGAAGGCAAGAAGCGCCTCGGCGCCGGCGGTCTCCGGCGTGTGGCTCGTGATGCCGTAGACGATCTCGACGCTCGGCTTGCCGAGCTTGGCGGGCTTTCCGTTCCGGGCGCAACGATATTCCCGGACGGTCCGCTTGATCATGAACACCTGCTCGACCCACGGGAAGGAGATCCTGTGCACCGGATCCGTGGAGACCCAGATCTCGCGCTGCTCGATCCGCCCGTGCTCCGGCTGCGACGAGCGGGTCGCGAAGTCGGCCTCCCTCGGACATTGCGAACCGAAGTGGCCCCTGATCTCCTTGAGCAGGTTCTTCTGGTTGCCCTTGGCGACGAACACGAAGTGGGCGTCCCGGCCGCGCAGGTAGGCGGAGATCGCGGTCTGGGTGAGAAGGGCGTCGGCGGTGACGGTGCGTCCGGCGATGTCCGGGACCAGGTCCATGGCCGGGATGAAGACGCCGATCTCGTTGGTGGCCTTCTCCTCCTCGTCGTCGGTGATCAGAACGGTTTTTTTTGAGCCAGCGGGCCGGAGGCGCCATGGGTGCTGGCCCCGAGCACGTGCGTCTGGCGCCCCTCGTCGTCGACCGCGCCGCAGATCGTCTTGCCGTCGACGGCGATGCCCGCGCCCTGGTCCCAGCCATGCTCGCGGCAGAAGCGGGCCGTGGCCCGGGCAAGCTGGTCGGGGTCGACCTTGATCATGATGTTGCGGATGCAGTAGATGCTCGGCCGCTGGTGCACGCCGTCGATCTTGCGGCACCTGAAGTGGTCCAGCATCGCCGGGCTGAGGCTCTGGATCCATTCGTGGATCGCCTTCCATCCCGTCGCCCCGCAGAGCGTGGCGGCGGTGCAGAGCGCCAGCAGGGACTCGATGCGGTGGCGGAGCCCGCCGGCCTCGCGGGGGTCGTCCACGGCGCCCTTGAAGCAGGCCAGGATTCCGGCCGCCTCGGCCACGTTCATCTTCTTCATCTTCTCGGCTCCATGCAGTTGATGCTCCGTCGCCAGCCGGGGCGCGCGGAGCAGGCTCCGGGCATTGCGGTCGAGCGGCAGCAGCAGGACCCGCTTCGGGGTCGATCCGGCGACGTATCCGTCGCGGCGGCGGCGGTAGCCTCGGGTCTCGCCGACGGGCGTCCAGTTGGCGGCGCGGTAGACCGTGCCGTGGAAGCGGTCCGGATCCACGAACGTCTCCAGCAGCAGCAGCGGATGACGATGGCGCTCCTGCCAGTCGGCGCTGATGCGCCGGGCGCAGAGCGCCAGGAACCGCGAGCCGAGGTTCGGCTGGCGTCCCCGAAGGAGCAGCCGCACGTTGTTGGCGATCAGGTGCAGCCGCCCGAACTGCTCCCGCCGACTCCATCCGATCCACGCGTCGCGCGCGCCGCACTTGAGCGCCGCCGCCGAGAAGGCGGCCAGCGCCGGCCATTCGCCGCTGCCGTCATCGGCCGCATACCAGACGGTCTGGCCGATCTTCGACGGCGCGCCGAGATAGTGGTGCTCGTCCATGAGCGCGCGGAAGCGCGGCTCATCGTCCCGCGCCACCGGCGTCACGGTCAGCTTCGAGAGATCCATTGCGGCCCCTGATTCGCTTTCGTCAGGCGCCTTCATGGACGACTTCGGCGAGCTTGTCCACCCGGTTCAGGAAAAGCCTTGCAGGAAAGGCCGATCATTCGCAGAAAAAACCCGCCCTGTTGAAGGCGGTCTCCGGGCTTGTGTTTGCGTGCGAAATGCCTAGAAGCTGGAAACAGAATCGACCCCGGGAGCGGTAGCAGCCGCTCCCGGGGTCTAATGCCAAACACGAAGGACTCCAAACGTGCCAGACACTATCAGTTATTCACACCGTCGAGCACTCAAGCAACGAGTGCGACGGAATCGCAAAGAACAAGAGCTTCGGATGGAGTTCTATCGATTGAGCATTAAGGCACTCAAACGCTACGTGGTGACGGCAGCTTCCTGATCCTCACTGCCCGCACAGCCGATTCCCGTTGAGCACCGCTTGCCAGAATGGTCATCATCCGGTGTATCTTTCCTGCTTGACTGAGTTCACGTACTTTCGCAGGTTCTTAAGGTAGATGTCGTTCCTGATTTGTCGTCTTTCATCACCGAACGTGGAATCCTGCACATTATCCAGCGCGATCCTGTACTCTTCGCTGAATGGATTGAACGCATCAGTCGTCCTGTAAGCGTCCTGTTGCTCTTTCGTAAGTGACGACCAAAGCTCGTCAATCTCGGCGTTTGCCTGATCCTGTTTTCGGACGTTCCCGGTCGTAGCCGTCACGGCTACTGCTACGAATCCTATCAGAGGAATTACGATCAACCACGCCCATGGTCCAAGAAAGGCAAAAGATGCGGCTATGTATTTCACGGCTCTCCTCCACTAGTTCAAAGCGACTGCAAATGACCAGGCGGGTGCCGGGCCGTGTGAACAAACTTCGAGGGAAGAGATTGCCCTGCCTATTCGCCGGGCCGTGAGGAGCTACCTCTGGTCGCGTCTACGTGTGGTATTCGGCAGGCAGCCTGACGCGGTGGCCGGACTCGAAGTTTGGGTTCACGAGGAGACGCTATGCTCGAAGGGAACGGGACGCAACGGGAAAGTTGCTGGCCATGGTCAATGCTGGGTGATGGCTGAAACAGCATTCATGGAGAGCGAAATGCCACGACCAACGGAACCCATTGACCATCACTTGGCAGGATGCAAGCTGTGGGCGCAAACAAAGCTCAAGGAGAGGGGCACGCTCCCTTGGGCAGTAAAGACCTACAACACGTTCATCGAGACAATTGAGACAATCCAGGAGGGCAGAGCGTCAGTGTCGTCTTCGATTGCGTATGATGATTCTACCGAAGAGGACCAGGAAGATTCACAGGAACCGGGCGAACATCGGGAAATCGGCGACCGATCAGAGGGTCTAGTTCATCAGAGAGAAACTTCTCTACCCCGTCACGGAATGATTCGGGTACCTCTGCCCATGTAACATGGAGAATCGCGTTGGCTTTATCCTCTAACTCTTTGATATCCTCGTCTCGTCGGTGACTGGCAATCCTGTCGTAGATGTCGCCTTGACCGACGCGCACTGCTACGTAGCCAACATCTTCGTCTTCCATCCATATGACATAGACCCCGAAAACAGTATCGAGCGGAGGAAGTTTCACTTTTCTGAATGAGCACCAATGTGGATCATCCTCGTCTCCGCACATGCTCCACTGTAAGCGCATAATGAACGTCTCCAAGCTGAACGCTAGCGGCGTTTGCATTCAACCTTCAACCTTGTCAAGATGGCAACTGAACGGGAGGAAAGCCGATGGCCGACGGCAACGACGAATGCCCGCCGCACGTAGCAATGCAGCGGTTTCACTCGCTCATGGACAGGATGCTCAAAACTTCTGAACCAAGTCCTCGAAAATCCTCGCGGGTCGCTTTCGACGATTGTAACGGTACTGCAACTCGGCAGCATAATTCTGAAGATGCTTTCGGGACACATGAACGTGAGTCTCGCGAATCGAGTTCTTGAGCCGCGACCAGAAGCCTTCAACTGAATTGACGTGGCAGTCGTCACGCACGCACTCACCCGCGCTGTGGTTGACAGCCTCGTGGCGGTAGCCAAGAGAGTCGAGTGATTGGTATGATCCAAGTTCGTCGGTGTGAACCCGCGTTCCCTCGACAACATCCAGCCGGATGATAGGCTCCAGCGTCTTCCGCTTCACGTCGGGAACAACCTGGGTCTTGATGTCGCCGCCTCGTTCAGCCATTCTCATTACGACGGTCTTGTTGCCCCTGTAGGCGCGTCCCTTGCCCTTGACCTTGCCTCCAACAAGGGTTTCATCAATCTCCACAGTCTCGTAGAATCCGCCCAGCGGATAGTCAGGATCGACATCGATCATGTGCTCGCGGATCTTGTGGCCCATTCTCCATGCCGTCGGATACGACACGTCCAAGGCTCGCTCCAATTCCTTGGCCGACACTCCGTTTCGGGACACGGCAAACAGGAACATCGCGTAGAACCACTTGTGCAGTGGTAGGTGCGTCCGGTGCAGGAATGTGCCCGCGCACGGAAATATGTGGTGCTTGCAGTGCTGGCAGAGATACGCCGGATCGCGTTTCTTGCGGTAGAACTTGCTGAATTCCCCGCATTTCGGGCAATCAATCTCGGTTCCGCCGTAGCGGACATGCATCAAGTACTCAAGGCATGCATCGCTGTCGGGAAACCGTTTCTGGAACTCGTAGAACGCCATTTTGTCTCCGTTGTCTGATTCTGATTCCCTGTATAGACGACGGAGATTGATGTGTCAAGTTAATAATCACGATTTCAACGCCCTTCCGAGGTGCAGGTTCGGCCCCGATGTGCCCAAGAGTTCGCCCAACTGCCACAAAGGCCGTTGACTGTCTTGTTCAAGACGCCCGACGACGGGGCGAGCAGCTGCCTCCCGAAATGAGAAACGCCACTACCCCATTGGCTTAGCGGCGTTTTCTGTGGTTGCGGGGGCAGGATTTCAACCCACGGCCTTCAGGTTGTGAGTGAACTGTGCAAGTGGGCGTCATCCTGCCGCGCATTGTTCAAGGACGACGCCGCTGCGCACGAGCTTGGCACGGGCTCAACGCCTCCGTTCGAGCGATCGGATGAACTGTCTCCGGTCTCCCGTAAAGCGCAGCAGGTGCATCGGTCGGGGCACGTAGGCGACGAGGGGGGGGATTGCCGAACTCGCAGACGAGTTTCCCGGCATCGCAGGAGCGGTGATCATCCAAGTCGGGGATCATTGGAATCACGCCATTTTGCGTGCAGTTCGACCCATGCCGATTCCGGCACAGGCCGACATGCAGGAATGAAGATCTGCGGCAACTCTCTCGGATACGGCACCGGCTGCTGGCTGAATGCCATGCACGACAGTCAAGGCGTGATGTGCAAATGCCTGGTCGAGTCACGAACGCCGCTGGAACACGTCGCCACGCATGATAGCAGATTCACTGGACACAAGGGCAATTGGCAGTCTCGTTGAGAAGCTCCCAAGTGCGGTCCTCAGGTTTTGCGTGTGTCCCGCAAACTCAAGAAGATCCAGCACCACGTCCTGACTGCGCGCCACGCCACCAACCGGATTCGACGATCAATGCGGGGGCCAATTGAGCCGCTCAAGGGCAACACACGTCTCTGCCCACATCTTGCCCTTTCGCGAACGACCGCAAGCACTGTACCTGGCACTGGATGATGTGGGACAGCCGGAGACGGCTCTTGCATGAGCCCGCGGTGCCGCCCCATGGGCGAATTCGGGCGCAGGACCATCTGCCGGCCAGGAGCCCGCGTCACGCGCTACCGGGCACGTCGGCTCCCGCCTTGCGGCAATGCCGCGAAAGCGGACGTTGCCGAAAGGCAGGCCCTTCGACCGACGGTTCCTCCCTGGCGCCGTCACGCGGGAAACCGGGGCAGGAAGACGCTGGCGGCCCGCGCGACTATCGCCTGGCACACGCCCGAGCGGACATCCGGGCCCGGACAGGAGAGGAAGCATGCACCTTGCGACGCGACTTGCGGCGCTGCTTGCCGCCCTGCCGTTTGCGGCAGCCCATGCGGCCGGTCCGTTCGACGGCATTTTCCTGCCAGGCGACTCTCGGCGTTCGGAGTGCACCGGCGCGTTCGCGGGCGATCCTGGCGGCCCCAACGTCATCGTCATTCGGGACAGCGAGCTGATCGGGCTGGACCGGGGATGCCGCTTGACCGACCCGGTCCGGGTCAACGGGATGAACGCGGTGCCCTGCAACGGCATGTGCGCGTCGAGGGCACCGGGCATGCCGAACGAATCATGCTGACGAAGAGCGGACACGGCGCCTGCCTCGTCGGGGACGGATACGCGCTGGACCTGATCCGCTGCAATTGACGGCTCGGGGAAGGAGCGGCCCTGCCGCGCGAACGGTTTCTCGTCCGGCGTCCGCCGCGGGCGCTCCCGCGCCGTGGTTGCCATGTGGATGAGCGGATCGCGAATCCCGACGAGGGTTGGCGGCATGACAATCTCCGGCACCTGGCTGGACAACGTTGCCTGCGCCTCCAGGAACCCTGCAGACGGCTGCCCGCACCGACGAACGAAGGCTCTCCGCAAGCTCGCCGGCCAAGGGCGCGACGTCTGTCAAACCGCTACCTATGCGGGATCGCAGCCATCCGGGACGCTGCCGCCATGTCCGCAAGGCGCCGCCAATCGGAGACTGTGCCGACCCGGGGCCGAAATGACGCGACGTGCCCGCGTCGTTCAGCCTGGTCCGTCATGACCCGGCAGGGCTAGAACCTGTACGTGAGCGAGAAGACCGCCCTGGTGCCGCTGGAATCCAGGAACTCTACGTCGCCCAGCGCGACCTGGGCGTCCTCGTGGTTCAGGCCGAAATTCGCGGACAGGCCCCTGGCGAGGTCGTACTGGATCCCCAGCGCCACGGAGACTTCCTCCTGTCCCTCGATCTGGCCGTAATGCCCTTCGAGAGACAATCCCCAGACCATGATCTTGCGGCGAATTCCCGACGATATGTACCAGCGCGTGGCGTCCACGGCGGAGGAAGAAAAGCTCTCCTGGCCGAAGCCAACATCAAACAACGTGCTCCCGTAAACAACCTCCCCGACCACGCTGTATCCTTGGCTCGTGAACAGGAGCGTTTCGTCTGCAGCTTCGTATGCACCCTGACCGGCACGGAACGTGAAGCGATAGTCCCTGCTTCCGTTGCCTATCGGTCGCTGGAATGTCAGTCCCATGTCAATGTTGCTGTCATCGTCCACCGCGCCGCCCGCCACGTACGGGCCAAACCGACCAGCATATCCCGCGCTCCTGTCAGAGAGCTCGCCGTGGAAATCATCGAATGCCAATGCCGCATTGCCGAAGCCCCGCCTCCGGCGGGTCTGGTCGCGCACGGTGTCCGATACATTGCCCAGCAAGACCGTGCCCCAGACGCCCCCCACCGACAGCGCCACATCATCCGTGTATTCTTTGCCATCATCGGGTGACAGGGATTCGTCAGAGACGAGTTGACCGGAATAGCTCAACCCGACGCGCCACCGGTTTGGAAGCTGGGTCATGGCAACCGCATCGAGGCTGCCGACAAGCCCCGGGCCATTGTCCTCGTCGTCATCGGACCCGGCCGTGTACCGGGCCTCAAGCGCTCCGACAAGCGTCAGCGTCACGTCACCGACTTCAATCGCTATCGCTTCTTCCAACGGCGACAGGTGGTCAAGACTGGACAGGCCGCTCTGCGCCACCGCCGAGCCAGCGCCCGCAAGGTCTATCAGGGCGAATGCCGCAACGAGTCCAGTTAGCCGGGAGGTTGTCGTGCCCATTGCGTCAGCTCCGCTTCGGGAAGGTCGTGCGGAAGGCATGGCGGGCAATGGCGCGCCCGGCAGCTAGGCCCTGAACGTTGTCAATTGCCCAGTGGACCCCACCATAGAGCCTGCTCATGCCGTTCTCCTCGGCCATGTGGCTGAGGCTTGTCCAATGCCGCGTCACGCCCTGCAGCTGCGGCCACAACACCTGATCAGGCGACCTGCCGGAGAACGCGATGTCATCCCGGCCGTTGATCAGGGCGATCATTTCCGCAGCTGCGCCACCAAACGTCGAGTGGCCGGACGTGTACGACGGGAATTCCGGAGTGGGAATGTAGCTGCGCCAGCCGGCGTGCACGCTCACCCTGTCATCCGAATTGCCGAATTCCGGAGCCCGTGCGCGGATGGCGGTTTCGGGACGGAGCACATCGTAATGGTACTTGCTGTCCCAGGCAGAGATCGACGCATCACACTGCGTCATGCCAACCAAGGCCATTGCCCGGGCGAGTTCAATGAAACCAAGGTCACGATCCTGGAGGAGCTGCATCGCGATGTACATGAAATGGCCCGGATTCGTCACGCCCCAAGGCCCGTCTTCCCAGAACAGCGCCACTTCCGACTGGTCCGCCGTGCGGGTCGTGCTGTCATTGCCGCCCAACCTGCGGATCATGTCGAACTCTTCCGCGAATTCCGGGCTCCTGGAGTCGTGGAAGCCGGAGACCCGGAATTGCGACCCTGACTTCATGGTCCAAGGCGTGATCATCCCATGTCCGGGGTATAGGCATCGCTCGAACGACGGGAAGGACGGTCCCGGCGTAGCGCCGTAGAAGGGAGCGGTCGGGCTCCACTGCAGCGTATCCCCGCGCCGTTCGTACCTTCCGAGGTAGTAGTTGACCTCGCTCGGTTCCGAACCATCGTCGGTTCGCTGGCGGAGCACGGTCATGGCAGCCTTGCGGCCCCATTCCACGCCAAGGGTCTTGGCTTCGCTTCCGGGAAAACGTCTCAGGAACGCAGTGCGTTCAAAGAGGAATGGCTGCTGGAACGCCTCTGCCGCGGCGAGTGAAAAGGCCACGCCGTAGGCAACTTCGGGATCCGCGTCGTGCGGTCCAATGCCGATTCCGAATGGCTCGCCATAGGCCCTCGCGATGCCGTTGGCGGCAAGGAATCCCGCGGCCGTCGCCAGTCCCAGGTTGTACGCCGCCCTTGGCGCCAGAACCCGCTGGTCCCGGATCTGCTGCAAGGCCGCGTCCACCCAATGGAACACGGCGTTCTGCCTGCCTGGTCCCAGGATCTGGCTTGCATAGGAAGAGCCGCGTGCCTGCGAAACGGCGCTGACGCCGACCCCGCCCGCGAGGGGAACGGCGGCAACCGCGGTTGCGAGCGATCGCACGAACTGTCTTCTCGACAGGGGCGTCCCAGCGCATGATTGGTGCGTTGATACGTGCTGTCGGACCAGGGAAGAGGGTGCGGAACCTTCAGTTGACTTCAATCTTGCCTCCATTGGTATTGGGGTAATTGCGCCGATAGGCATGCGTGTCCCGCAAATGGCGGCATCGGTCGCTCTCCGGCGACGTAACGGACGGGAAGACGGGAGCACAGGATGTCGCTTGCGCGTCGATTGTCAGGCCACGGATGCGCCGCATGCGTCCTTCGACGGGCTGCGCGACGATGGAAGCCTGCGCCAGACCGTCCTCGCAGCGGCTGCGATCCGGAGTGTTCGACCTGTACTTGGACGGCGTTCGGACCCATGGCCGGCACTATTAACAATCTCCACTACAAACGCTGACCAACCGCCGCGCACATTCTCAACTAGACTCACGCGGCAACCAACCACGGGAACGGGGGCCCGCTAGCATGGAGCGCAATCGGTAACAATGGTAAAATTGCCGTGACAGCGAATTTCTGCGTCCGGTGCGGCAATTTGACCGTCAGCTGCCGACAGGAACCGTCTCTCGTCCTGCGAATCTTCGGACGCGTGGACCTGAGCGCCGGCAAGAGACGGCGTGCGCGCGCCCCGTTGCCGTCAGATCCTCGCAAGTCTGGGGCAATGCATCGGCGAAGGCCACCGGCAAGTGCGAGTTCAATGCACCGGAGGCAAGACTCGCGCAAGCGACTGCAGCGCCTGACGAAGGCATCCGCAGGACGCGACGCCGCTCGCGGAACGGACCGGCGCGCCGCTTCGCGCAAAGGGCAATCCCGGCAATTCGAGGGGCATGGCGACCTGGCGGCTGTCGACGCCTTCGGGGAGGAAGCCGATTCCCGGGAAACGGGTGCAGGCCCTGATCGACCTGGCGATGTCTCCTCCGCCGACACATGCCCGGCAACGGACACTCAAGGCGCTGGCCGATGCAATCGGCGGCATGGTCGTCACAACGGTTCACGACATTCTCCTCCGTCACGGTTTCCAGCCGCCGTTCGCAACATGGGCAGCGACGACGGATACGTTCGGGATCCCGTTCAACAGCGCCTGAACCAGGCACAAGTGAAGGAGAGATCGCATCGGCTTCCGAGAAGCGGACAGGATCCGACAGCGCTCAACGGATTCCCTTGCATTCAGGATCCGCGAGTCCAGGGACTTCCGAATCAATCCCGCATCCTGCGGCAAGGGACGCAAGCGGCATTGACTTGCGTCGCGCCCTCAGCCGGCCGAAATCAATTCCGTGGAGCTTCGTGATCTCGCGACCCGGATGCCGGTCGCGGAGGGACTCTCCGGTTGGCGACGGGTCGTTCCGCACGTCACCCGCCCGGCTCAGCCGCCGCCCCCGCGCAGCCTGTCATGCAGGGCGCGGCCCTCGGCGACAAGCGCGTCGACCTCGTCCTTCCGCCCCTCGCGGACCATCGCGTCGCGCCTCTCCGTCGCCACGAACCAGGCACAGCGGAACATCCGCTCGATCAGCGGGGCGAGCGACGCGGCGACCGCGTCTCCGGCAGCGACGTCGTCCTCCCGCGCAAGCGCCAGGACCGTGTCGCGCACGAACTCGGCCGGCGGCGTGCCATGCGCCTCCGCAACGCGCCTCACGTCCTCCCACTCCGCGTCCGAGAAACGGATGCTCCTGTTCCTTCTTGAATCCTCATGCCGTTCCGGTTCGGACCCATGCGCCGTCGCGTCGCCTTCCGCCTCCCCGGTCATGGTCTCCCCTCCGTCCCCGTCCCGTTTCCGTGATCCGCGCCCTCCGGGCGTCCGGCGCAGGCGAGGAACGCCTCGCGGACCGCGCGGTTGCGCGCCCCGCCGGCCCCGTTGCGGAACGAGCGATGGCCGTTCGAGACCAGCGACCCGTGCCGGAGCGCGGCGTCGGCGAAGCGCATGGCCTCGGCCGCATCCGTGATCCGCGGGCTGTGGAAGCCCGCTTCCGGCCCGCCTCGCACGACCGGGCCGAAGCGGAGCACCATGCCATCCGCGGTCCGCACGGCGAGCTGCACGGGACGGCGGTCGCGCGGAAACCCGCCGAAGAGCGCCGTCGCCTCGACCTCCCGCGGCCCCGCCGTCGCGCAGACCGCCGCGAGGCCGACCGTGACGCGCCCGTCACCGAGCGTCCCCCGCATCCCGAAGGCCAGTGCGCCGGGAATGCCGAGGTCCTCTACATGCATGATCCCGGGCACCGGCCAGGTCCTCTCGTCCGCCTGGGCGGCGCCGTGGGCGGCGAGCGCCGCGCACAGCAGGACCGTCTTCATCCTTCCTGTCATCGTCCTTCCCTTCATCCCTTGTCTCCTTCCTTTCACTTCGGTGAATCCTTCCCGGCGCCGCAGCGCGGGCTTGCCGACGACCGTGCCATGCGCGACATCGCCGGCGCCATACTCACAGGCCGAGCCCCGCGTCGCGCGACCGGCCGCGTTCCGGCGCCGGCGGCTCGCGGCCCTTCGCGGGCAACTCCGGCACCACGCGCCCGGACCCAGCATCGCGCCCGGCATCGCGGCCGGGCCGTCCTTCGTCTGAAGGTCCAACCCCCGCATCCTTGCCCTTCGCGTCCCGCTCGGTCTCCCCGATCCCCTCCAACGCAGCGATGCGCTCGCCCGTGGCGGCCTGAAGCCGGGCGCGCAGCCCGGCCGCGTCGTCGGTGACCAGCTCGGCCCGGTTCCGCGCCCGGCTGATCTCGACATAGAAGCTCTTCTGCGTGGTGAGGTTCGGGTGCTTGGCCTCCATCGCCGCGATGACGTTGTCCACCGTGCGGCCCTGGAAGGCGTGCACGGTCGAGGCCCAGGCATGGTCAAGATGGCGGAGCTGCGGGTCGCTCCCGCCCAGTTCCAGGGTCTTCCCGTCCTCGAGCCGGAAGGTCACCCTGCCGTCCTTCACCGCCGCCACCTCCGCCGTGCGGCTGTTGACCAGCCCGAGCCCGGCGTCGTTGCGCGTCCAGCGGACGCGGTCGCCCGCGCGCAGCTCGATGCCCTCCCGGCGGTAGACCTCGCAGCCGCCACGGCGGCCGCCGATCTCGCCCGGCCTCCAGGCGACAGTGCCGCCGCTGCCGTCGTCGAGCAGCACGGACCGCGCCTCGTGATCGACGCCCGCGACGCGCCGCTCGTCGCCCTTCTCGACGCCGATTCGCTTGTAAGAACGGTGGAAGGCCACCACGTCGCCCGGGGCGTAGTTGGCCGCGAGCGCCTTCTCGGCGTTCGTGAAGCCCTTGGAGACAAGACGCTCCGACCGCATGGCGGGACCGTGGATGCGGCCCTCGCGGGCGAGCCGCGCCCGGATGTGCCCGTTGATCTCCTGCCGGAGCACGTGCGAGGGCGCCATGACGCCGGTACGCTCGCGCCCGTCCGGATCGAGCCTGAGCCACCTGGCGGCGACGGCGCCCGCGATGTTGTCCGCCTTCACCTCGGCGACGTTGGACCCGAGCCTCTCGAACGCCCTCTTGATGTCGCCCTTCAGGCTCGCCTCCACGGCCTCCTTCAGCGCCGGGTCGCGCTGGCGCATGATCTCGTCCATCACGGCGACCGTCATGCCCGCCGCCTGGAGCTGGGCGAAGGGCTTGCCGGCGTCGACCGCGTCGAGCTGCTTCGAGTCCCCGACGAGGACGATGCGCGGGATGCGCAGCTCCCTGGCGATCCTCAGGAGGTCGCGGGCCTGCACGGTGGAGGCCAGCGAGCCCTCGTCCACGACTAGGACCGTCTTCCTGAACGCCGCCCGCATTGCGCGGGCACCCTTCCGCGTCAGCCTCCCCTCCGTGACGCCCGCGTTGCGGGCGAGGAACTTCTGGAGGGTCTCTGTGGGGATTCCGGCTTCCGAGGCCAGGGTCTGGGCGGCGGACGCGGAGGGCGCGAGCCCAACCATGCGCCAGCCCTTCCTCTCCGCCAGCCGCCTCGCCCGGTCCAGCATGGTGGTCTTTCCGGTCCCGGCGTAGCCCTGCACGCCGACGACCCGGTCCTTTGCCGACAGGACCAGCTTGACCGCGTCCTTCTGCCCGGGCGTGAGCGGCCCCCGGCTGAGATGCGCCTGGACCATCCAGCTCCGCATCGTGGCGCGGCCGCGCGCCTGCCCCGCCCGCATCAGCGCCACGGTCTCGCGCTCCTCGCCGACGGTGCGGTCCGTGGCGAGCGAATCCCGCGCGCCCGGCATGTCGACCGCATGCAGGGACCCGCTCTTCTCGAGTTCGGCAACCTCGCGTTCGACCTCCCCGACGGACACCCTTCCCGGCGCGTGGGCCAGCGCGGCGGCAAGGAGGTCGCTGCGCGCGAACACCGCCTCGCGCTCGGAATGGTGCGCCATGGCCCAGGCCACCGCTTCCGCCGCATGCGACGGCTGCGACGGAGGCGGCCCGGCCCCGTGGTCGACATGACCGCCGCGCGTTGCTTCCAGCCTCGGATCGCCTCCGGATCCAGACCTCGCGCTGTCCCTGTCCGTGACCTCGAATTCCGGCGTCACCCCGTGGGCACCTATCTCCGCCCCGACGGACCGTGCCGTCGCCTCCGCGACGAGCCCGCCCGCGTCGAACCCCAGGTCGGCGGCCTGCTGTGTCCACACCTCCCGCAGCTCTTCGCGGCCGACGTCGCGCTTCGCGGCCCGGGTCATCAGCGCCGCGCGCTCGGCGAGGCGCGGGTTCTCCCCCGGCAGTCCGAGCCCGCGCGCCTCCATCGCGGCCTCGATCTCGGCCCGCCGCGTCGAGAACCCTTCGTTCATTCTGGTGCAGGCAATGACATGTAAGGACCAAAGGTGACGAAATAGATGCATAAACAGCGTTTTACAGAGATACCAGACGGCCATGAGCCGACACGCGGGAACTGCGGGAGCCGTTGAATTTCTTTCGCGTGTTGACTTGTGGGTTGACTTCTCCGGTCGCGGCGGCATGATCGTGTTGAGTTGAATTCGCCGGGCGGCAAGCCCGATGCAGAGGAGTGCCCCCGTGAACCAGACATCCGCAAAGCGCGTCGCCAAGGTCAAGCTCACCCTGAACAAGCGCGCCGTTGAGGCGCTGGAGCCCGCCGAAAGGCCCTGGATCGCCTGGGACGACAGGCTCGTCGGCTTCGGATGCCGCGTGCAGCCCTCGGGCGTCAAGTCCTTCATCGTGAACTACCGTGTCGGCGACGGCGGGCGCAAGGCGCCCAACAGGCGGCTTGTCGTCGGGCGCCACGGCCGGGTCACCGTCGACCAGGCGCGGCGCAAGGCGCAGGAGCTGCTCGGACGGGTCGCCGGCGGCGACGATCCGGCGGGCGAGCGCGACAACGCCCGCGGCATGCCGACGCTGGGAGAGGCCTGCGACGACTACATCGAGTCGGGCCGCCACCTGGCGGAGGCGACAGTGAAGTCGTACCGGCGCTACTCCAACCTCTACCTGGGCGACTGGCGGTCGCGGCCGCTCGACGCGATCAGCCGGAAGGACGTCGAGGCCCGCTTCCATCTCATCACGGAACGCCATGGCGCTGTTCCCGCCGACCAGTGCCTGTCCTTCCTGCGGTCTGTCTACCGCAGGCCTTGCGTTGATCACGAAGGACTGCGGAACCCGGTCGAGCTCTGGCTCGCGGGGGGCGGGCGCTACCACCCCAAGAGGCGGAAGCGGATTTCGTCCCCGGCTGAGGTCCTACCGAAGTGGCGCGCCGGAATCGACGCCGTGGTGCGGAACCCTGTGCACCGGGACGTCTTCCTGTTCGGCCTCTACACCGGCATGCGGCGGGGCGAGATCTTCACCCTGCGCTGGGAGCGGGTCGACCTCGAGGCCGGCCTGTTCCGGGTTGAGGAGACAAAGACGGGGGTACCGCTGGAATTGCCGGTCACGCGGCAGCTGGGGGAGATCCTTGCGCGCCGCCGGACAGAGAGCGCAGCCATGCACGCGGATCTCCGGGACTGGGTGTTTCCGTCGATCACCAGCAAGTCCGGCCATGTCGTGGAGCCGCGCGCGCACTATGCCGCCATCACCAGGGTCGGCGGCGCGAAGTTCTGGTTCCACGCATTGCGAAACTCGTTCATCACCGTGGCCGAGCGCGAGTTGATGCTGCCTCGCTCGCTGACGAAGCGGCTGGTCAACCACGCCCGTCCGTCTGACGTGACGGAGGGCTACGCCGCAGACTGGACGGTGGAGCAGCTGCGCGAACCGGCGCAGCGGATCGCCGACCGCATTGACGATCTGAGCGGGGACGCGACCGCGCGCATCGGTGGCTGATGGCGGATACGGGACTATTGCGGAGAGCAACAGGCGGCGGATCGACAGCAGATTTGCGCCCAAATCCGCCAACCGTCCGGCAGGTGGGCCATCGCAGAGCACTGCATCCGCTTCCGCCAAATCGACGCTGCAGAAATAACGCTTGAACTTTGACATCCAGTCGATCAGGGAGAACGGAGTGTCGGCGGGGACTGCCCTCGCCGCCGCCCCCAGACAAACTGACGCCCGCACGTTCTCGACGCGCTGCACGATGGAGAGTCGGCATTGAAGCCAACATGGTTGATGCAAGATTCACACCCGGTTTCCCTACTCAATTGGATCTCAAAATCGGCTGCCCGAGGATAACCGCTCGCCGAGCCAGTGATGATCCGGGCGAAAGGCAGCTGGGAACGGACCCTAGCAGGATACGGGCAGCCGCATATCGTCCATGGAGCGCAAGGCGGAGGACTTCACGGCTTGGCCGAAGGGTCGCTTCATATGGCGTGGGATCTCGTGCTACAGAGATGCCAAGGTTGACGCGTACTGGTGCGATGTCCGACCCAAATCTCCGATTGCAGGATGTATGGGACTATGATTGAGAGACAAATTCTTGTCGACCTGCCCGCGCCGTGGTCAGGCGGCAGGTTCGAGGCTGACCATGTGGGACCGATCAACTATTTGGTGGGACCGAACGGGAGCGGCAAGTCACGGTTTGCGGAGAAACTGCTGGACCACTTCAAGGCTCAGTCATTCGAGGCTCGACTACTGGGCACTGATCGGCTGCGGGATATGGCCAACCCTGGGGAACTGGGACGGTACTTTGGCGACAACTTCGCTGACGGATACTCGAAGAACACTTTCAATCATTTGCGCATGGCCGGCAAGCAAGGTTCCGGAGTCGACACGGTACTGCTACTTGAAGAGAGAATGGACCTTCGTATCCGGATCGAAGCCACGCTCAGCCATCTCTTCGGGCGCGACATAGTGCTGGACTGGGATTCGGGCATCCTCGTGCCGAAAGCGGTGAGGCGGAAGGGCGGAGAGACATATCGCCTGGATCGGGACGAATGTCACGGCATCAAGGAACTCTTCGTTCTCCTTACTCACTTGTACGACGACAAGCACGAATGCCTGATTGTCGATGAGCCAGAACTCAATTTGCATCCTCAGTATCAAGCGTATTTCATGCAGGAGGTGCGCAAGATCACTCTGGGGCCGAAAGAAAGCAAAGGCGAGAAAATCGTCTTTCTGATCACTCATTCGCCGTTCATATTGGATCTTCGGTCAAACGATGACGTGGGGTCCATCATATCGTTCGACCTAGAATTCTCCGCCCCAAGGCAGGTTTTTCGGGAGTGTCCGGAGGTGACCTCAGCATTGGTCGAGACCGGGCGATTGAACGCACACCACAAACAGCTCTTCTTTTCGGATGACCCGATTTTTGTGGAAGGACATCACGACGCGCTGATGATTGAGGCGCTTATGGAGGCTCGCGGAGTCTCGGCCGCCGCCGCTGGCAGTTGCATCATCGAGTGTGGGGGTGTGGAGGAAGTGACCCATTTCTTAAATCTGTGCCAAGCGCTTGGGAAGAGGGCTCATTTCGTGTACGACCTCGATAGTCTCTTCAGAGGTCGGCTTCGGTCGTGTATCGGCGGTGATAGTTCAGTCCGCAGTTTGCTTGCGTCCACTGGCGTCGGTGGCGACTTCTCAAGTTACGTCGGCAAATTGGACCAACTTCTTACGAACTTGATCGACGAGTTGCTCGATCGATCCCTTGATGGCGAACTCAAGCTCCTTGGCATATACCTACGCCAATTTGGTTCGAACCGGACACAGTGGTGCAAGGACCAGTTGGCGAAAGCCAGGGTAGCGGTGACGATGGCCATTGATCTGAATCAGAACGCCGTTGTTTCCAAGGTGCCGCAAGACGCTGTCGAGGACATCGAGGGACGATGGCGAAAGATCCTGGCGACGCTGGCGGAAAAGAACATCCATGTGCTACCGGGGGGTGCGATCGAACGGTACCTGCCTAGCTTCTCTGGCGATTTGTATGACCCGAGCCCTAAAGCGAAACAAGTTGCAGTCGACACAGAACTCGCCGAGTTGCAGCGGATCGGACAATCGGATGACTCGGTAAGCGACGATGCGTTGGAAGCTCGTTACGGAGCACTCTTTGACGTTGTTCGGAAACTGCCGTCCAGGGCACCAGTCAACTGGGACGCTGCCCTGCGCCGTCACCTCAGTGACTATGTGCATGAGCTGCAAAAAGTGGTGGTGGAGAACTCCGATTGGGAAGATGATCTAGTCAAAATGCACTTGCAGCAACATCCAATGCAGAGGAGTGGTGTCGTTTGGCTTGAAGACTTTCAGAACAAGGCCAACGGTAAATTCCGTGCAATCATTGGCATTTCGAAGATGTATGGGATGGTCAGTCGTTGCCTGGAGGTCAGCTCGGACACCACGATCGGCAACATGGGCGAGTTTCGAGAAATGGACCAGGACGGTGTCGGCTAAGTGGATCTTCACCTCCAGATATTCGCGAAACCCCTTGTCATCAGCGCAATGGGCGATTTCGGGCGGGACTCGACATGTAACGGTCCCGGCGTGTCACGGCAGGAACTTGGTGGGGTCGATCTGCAGCAGGTCAAAGGCCCGGTGCTGCAGCTCGGTCGGTTGCGCGAACACCGGAAAGCCGTGGTCGGGTCCGGCCGGAACCGTCGCCTCGTTCAGCGTCAGCGTGGCCATGTCGGCGAGAAGCGTCGAGAGGCTGTGAACCGGAAGCGCGTGCGGGGTCCGCTTGTCCGCCGCCTTGGCTTTCGCGCGCGCCGAGATGCTTGCGGGCTCCATCGGCGAGTTCCGCCGCGCCCGTGCGCCCTCGCGGTCGCCGTCCTCGAACAGGAGCGTCGCGAGGCGCCGGCGCATGTGCCAATCGACGTGGTCCGCAACCACCTTAAACGACCATCTCCATAAGCTGCGCAAGCAGAAGCGCTGGTGGATCGACTGGCGGAACAAGGCTGATATTGAGGACCGTCTGCGCCGAAACACAATTGTTGCAGACCGTTATCCCGATGTCGTGCGGCCAGTCGGAGGGCAAACCCTACCCTATGCCACGGAAGACGACTATGCGCATTGTCTTGGAAGGTCGACAAAATTGGATCACTTGGAGTGGGCCTCATCACCTCGAGAACATAGCAGCTGACAACCAAAGTATGTCATAACTTGCGCGACTAACTTCCAAAACTTGGTGAAAGGACAGCCAGCAGACTATGTCACCCGCAACAAACATCGATCTGGACGCTCCGGGTCTTGCGTTCTCGAAGCTTCTGAGGCTGGCGAAGCCCAAGAGGCTCAAGGCTCTTCTTCCGAGCGGAATGCTCGAAATCATGAATGGTCTAGAGCCTGGATTCAGCAGTTCAGACAGACTCACAGAACTGGCAGTCAACATGCTGGATCCGGGCGAAACGCTGCGAGACGACGCATTGCGCGCCGCAGTGATTTCACTTTTGCCGCTCAAGAAAGTGCGCGAATTGTGCACGAGACTTGGCGTCCCGCCAGGACAAAATCCTTTTGACGATGCTTTGGAGCTCGCCTCATTGGACGAGCACTTCCCAGCCCTGCTCTCCTTCTTTGGCGTAATCGACGACCCGACGGCCCCGGCTGCGCAGCTGCCAGGAAACGATAGCGCCCTCGTTGGCTACGGGCTTTTTGCGCATCAGCGATTGGCTGCAAGAAGAACCGATCTGATGCTCTCCAAAGGTCCCCACCGAGGTGTCCTGCATATGCCGACAGGCGCGGGGAAGACCCGGACCACGATGCATCTTGTGGGGTCGCACCTTAGGAACAACGAGCCGACATTGGTCGTATGGCTTGCTCAGAACATTGAGCTACTCGACCAGGCAGCTGATGAGTTCCAGAAATCGTGGCGCTTCCTCGGAAACAGGGACGTTGGCCTTTGGCGGCTTTGGGGCTCCAAACGTGTAGACCTTGCGAACGCCAGGGACGGGCTTGTTGTGGCGGGGCTGGGCAAGATGGCTGCTTTAGAAAGGAAGGCAGTAAATGATCTCCTCTCGATGGCTGATCGGGTGTCACTGGTTGTCATCGACGAAGCTCATCAGGCGATCGCTCCCACATACCGTTCTGTTCTTGATGCGCTCGTCACAAAGCGAGCGTCGACGAGGCTGCTTGGTCTGACGGCAACTCCCGGACGGACATGGGATGATCTGGACAAGGACGAAGAGCTTTCAGAGTTCTTCGGTCGTGAAAAAGTGATGCTGGAGATAGAAGGTCACCCGGACCCTGTAAGCTACCTAATGGAAGAGGGATATCTTTCGCGCCCTCACTTCCGGTCGCTGAATGTACAGGCTGGGCTCGATCTGTCTCAAGCGGACATGTCAGAACTGTCACGAGCGATCGATGTGCCGCGCGATGTTCTGGAGCGCTTGGGCCAGAGCACGCAAAGGAACCTCAAGATCATCTCTGAGTGCGAGAACCTCGTATCAAAACACCGCCGCGTGATCATCTTTGCCCCCTCCGTTGCCAATGCAAGAATGCTTGCAGCCATCATGGTCGCACGAGGTACGGAGGCGCTTGTGGTCACCGGAGACTCTGCTCCGGCGGCACGCGAACGGTCCATTCGGCACTTCAAGAGCCAGGCGCCAGAGCCTATCGTGATGTTCAACTACGGCGTCCTTACAACCGGCTTTGATGCACCGCAAACGAGCGCGGCTGTCATCGCTCGACCGACCAAGTCGTTGGTTCTATACAGCCAGATGGTGGGCCGGGCTACGCGTGGCCTAAAGGCTGGAGGAAATGACACCTCAGAGATCGTCACGGTGACAGATACTGAAATGCATGGCTTCGGAGATGTGGCCGATGCATTCTGCAATTGGGAAGATGTTTGGAATGAACGAAATAGTTGAAAGTCAAGACTCCGTGTCCGGGTTCATCATTCCTCCGGAACTGGCCGTCAAGGCGATGCGCGATAGCGGATATCGAAACACGGCGTATGCACTAGCTGAACTCATCGACAACTCGATTCAGGCGGATGCCAGTGAGGTCGAGCTAGTCTGTGTTGAAGAATACGAACAGGTAAATTCTCAGCTGCGGCTTCGCTTGAAGGAGATCGGTACGCTTGACAATGGCAATGGCATGTCCGCGCAGACACTGGCTATCGCACTGCAGTTTGGAAACGGCACTCATCTGGAAGATCGAGCCGGGATTGGACGTTTCGGCATGGGACTCCCCAACTCGTCGATTTCCCAATGCCGCCGCCTGGACGTCTGGACATGGACAAACGGTCCGGACAACGCCATGCACTCCTATCTGGATGTCGCAGACATTCAAAGTGGAGTGAAAGATCGGGTCCCCCCACCATCCCCTTCACCGGTTCCCGCCAAATGGCGCCAGCGTTCCGAGATCTTGGGGACGTCAGGGACGCTCGTGGTATGGTCACGCTTCGAAGAATATCGTCTGACATGGCGAGGTGCAGAAGCGACATTGCGAAACACTGAGGCCATCATCGGCCGGATGTATCGCAAGTTCATCAATGACGGCCGGGTGGCCATTCATCTCGTGCGGATCGAGGAAGCCGGAGACAGCAGCCGGCGGTTAGCGGTTGTCAACGATCCACTATACCTCATGCCGAATTCATCGACTCCCGAGCCTTTCGACAAAGAGCCGATGTTCCAGCCCTGGGGCGAAAACGACGAAGAGTTCACGATCGAGCTTGGAGGCAAGCAGCACAAGGTCTTTGTTCGCTTCAGCTGGGCCAAGCCGGAAACCGTTCCAGAAGACGGGTTGCAACGCGGTTCAAAACCCTATGGCAAGCATGCCATGAAGAATCTCGGCCTTTCCATCGTTCGAGAAGGCCGCGAGCTCGACCTGGATACATCCTGGACCAACAGCTATGACCCGACGGAGCGATGGTGGGGAGCCGAGGTCGAATTCCCTGCGACACTGGATGAAATCTTCGGAGTAACGAACAACAAGCAGAGCGCGACAATCTTGTCTCAGTTGGCCCAGTATGACTGGAAGGCTGACGCAGAAGACAACGAGAGCCGCTCTTCGTTTATCGAAAGGGCGAGCGGTGAAGGCGATCCGCGGGGGCTCCTGATTCCTATCGTCGAGCACATCCGGGAACAGATCACACAATTGAGAAAGAGAACCGAGCAACAGACGAAAGGCACTCGCGGTACAGGCGGTCGCAAGCGCCATGAAGAGCCAGGTGTTGAAGACACGGTCACCTCGAAGTTCCGGCAGCGCGCTGACGAAGGACACGAGACACCTGAAGACACGGAAGACTTCGGAACCGAAGACCGCGATGTCTATGAAGACGATCTGAAGGACGACAAGCACTATCCCGACGACGTCGCCAAAGCGATTGCGGACGCGATCCTGACAAGAAAGCGCAAGGTCGCCTTTCTGGAGAAGACCATGGAAGGTTACGCGTTCTTTGGCGTGGAGAGCGTTCAAGGAGGCGTGACGAACGTTGTCTTCAACTCCAGCCATCCCTTCTACGACAATCTGGTAAAGGCACTGAACCCGGATACCGAAGAAGACACCGAGAAGGAACTGCTCGATCGCGTCCATATGGCTTCGGACACGCTCCGCATCGTGTTTTCGGCCTGGGCGCGCTACGAAATGGAAGAAGTCCGGCACAAGCAGCGCCTGTCGGACATGCGCCAGGAGTGGGGCAAGATGACGCGATTCTTCCTCGAGGACGGTGAGGATGATTGATGGCGGGTGAGATGCCGGGCGACCAGCTGCTGAAACTTATGTCGTCGGCGGAAGAAAGGGTTGTACTGGTCGCACCCTTCATCAAGGCCGAAGCGCTGCAGCGCATATTGGAAGCCATCCCTAACCCAGGACCGCAAATCGACTGTGTGACGCGATGGCAGCCTGAAGACATTGTGGACGGTGTCTGCGACCTAGAGATTTTCGAACTCGTCGCCGAACGAGCCAACGCGCGTCTCTGGAAGCATCCAAACCTGCATGCCAAGTTCTTCAGGGGCGATGAGTCCTGCCTCATCGGGTCCGCAAATCTGACCGGGCGCGCACTTGGCTGGCGTCTCCCGACCAACCTCGAGCTTCTCGTCGACCTGGACATGAGCATGCCCGGGTTGCAAGTCTGGGAAGATTCATTGCTGAGCAATTGCATTCCGGTCACGGTCGAGTTGCGAGATCAAGTTGCGAAGGACGCCGAAGAGCTGGCGGCACGGCGTCCAAAACTACCGTCGATGGATGTTGAACACGATGAAGATCCGAGTTTCCGGTGGATACCTCTCTGTCCCTCACCGGAGAGACTGTTCAAGGTGTACAGCGGCGAGCTCGACGACGCAAAGATGGTCCGGTCGGCCTTTGAATTCGCGAAGCGCGATCTGAGATCACTCGGGCCACCCAAAGGCTACTCTGAAAAGAACTTCCTGAACTATGTTGCGGATCGACTCCGGAACCTTGAAGTCATCCAGAAAGTGGTAAGCGCGAGCAACGCGGGCCTGTCGGATGTTCAGGCAGCCGACCTCATTGCAGACTACATTGATCCCTCGTTAACGATTGATGCCGGTGACGCCTGGAAGATTCTCAAGCGTTGGATGATGCACTTCTTCCCGGAAGAGTATCGCATTGAGGTTCAGCAAGAAGTCTTCGTCAAGAGCCGACGGATAGATGTCAAATGACGCGGTCCGGGAGCTCTGCATCCTCTTGCCCCAATGCTTTGCGGTAGCGCTCAAGTATGGTCGACTCCTTGAATTTCGCCTCGCCGATCATGTGCAGCAGGACTTCTCGGAGAGTGACGGAATTCGATCCGACAATCCGCTTGCCTGACGGATCCCACATCAATCCTGTGTACGGAGCTCCAGAGAGCTTTGTAGGGAGGCATGAAGCGAGTTCGATTGCGTCTTCGAGCTCGTGCTCCTTCGAAAGCTTCGCGATGATGCCAGAGAATATTGCCAGTCCAAGTGGCCTGTAGAAGGCGTCGCCACCGTGGTTGCCTCGGTGCTTCTTGACTACATTTTCCGTCGCCTTGGCATCGAAGAATTCTTGGAGTGCTGGAAAGCTCTCTCCCAGAAAACGGAAATAGGTGGTGGCCAGCTTGTAATATTCTTCAAGTTTCTCTTCCGGCGGCCGTTGAAATTGAAGGTCCATCTTCTTGGACTTCAGTTCGGTATCGAACCCTGTAAAAAGAGTGGTTAGAATATCATAGAGGTTTCCGATGGTTGTAAGGCCCGTGAAATTTGTTGCAGGCATGTTGTTGGAGGCAACGAAGGCGATCCCTTCTTCCCCAAAATAGTCGGACTCCTCGATAAGGCGACGCACAGTGATTGCCATGACATCGTCTTCGTCGAGTGCGATAATATCGCCCTTTGAAACCGGCTTGGCAGTTTTGTTCAACGTGGTGAACAGACGTCTGGTCCGCTGAAAGCCCTTCTCGGTTTGCCTGTGAGCGACGAAAATCACGGAGATATCGTCCAGCGGGTCTTGCCCAAGCCCCGCTCGCATGGCCTTTTTGATCCCCGCCAAACGGTGTTGTCCGTCAACAGCAAACAGGCTCTCTCCGCCCGTAAGGGTCAGGAACCCAACCGAACTCACTGTCTCCTCATCGAGTTTCCCAACAAAGTCAGTCCGACTCTCGCTCTTCAAGTCATCTAGTGCGCTCCAATTTGGTGCACCGCCGTAAGTCGCTAAAACCAAAGAATTGAAGAAACGCTCTTCCTGGCTTCGAAGGTAGGAGGCAATTTGATCACTCCGACCCCTCTTGAGCTGACGCTGTATCATCCCTGACAGTTCTTTGCTCTTATGGATTTCGTCGGCAAAGGAAACCCTGGAGCCTAGATCTTCAATGCTCATCAAGCAGGAATAAAAAACCCAGTCTCCCATGACTCCCCGCAAAGCAGGTAGGATGAGTTCGCTCTTCTTGGTCATTGGAATGCATCCCTTTGCTGCTTGACGTCAGCTTCAAGATCACCTTTCGACATAGGAGGAAGAAGCGCGCTGTTCAGTTCTTTCTCGATCTGTTGAAGCCGTTCTGATGAAACTTCGTCACCAACCGGTGCAAAGTAGAACCTAAGCATGGAGTTCCACTCGCCAAAAAGGCGCCGAACTCTCGGAGAACGCTTCATGAGCCTTTTTGCGTTTAGGTAGTCTCTGTATCGCTTTCGAAGCGATCTCTCTGACTTGCGTCCACCGATGCCGATGTACATGACGTAGCAGTGGAATGGCAAGACTTCGCTTTCTTGGCATATGCAGAATGCATAAACACCTCTGTAGTCGTCAGGAACTTTCTCAATTTGATCATAGCCATATGGGATATAATCCCAATCGAGGCTTTCGATGGAAAATGTATCCCTGGACATCAGGGGTGGTGACAAAATGAACTTTACCTCGAATCTGGCAATGTTGGCCGCAGCGTTCTCGGCAAAATCTCTCAGTTCCGTCAAGTCAACTTCCATAATCAGAACGCGCATAGTGAATTTTTAGCTTCGGGACAAGTGGCGTTCTCGGCTATTTGTGGCAGACAACGCAAGAGTTTCCTTCAAAAACCCCGAAGATCTCGTCGATTGACGGTTCTGCGCGCGCCGACAGTGGGTTCGGCCGCACGGTGCGCAACGTGCGGGCGCGCCGTTTCTCAAAATCTGCCTTGATCGCCGCCACGCGTTCCGGTTTTGCCAGATCGTCGAGGCTTTCCCCGTCACTCCACGTGAACGGCGATCCGTGCTCCTCGGCCGTCTTCTCATAAGCCCGCGCTTCTTCGAATGCTTCTGGGTGCTCCTCCTTCAACCGGACCCATTCAATCTTCTGCTGGAAGAAACAGAAGGTGCACCCGGACCTCGACCGCCACCGATAGTACTCGGGCTCACCGATATCGGTGTCCTTCAACATTTCGATGACCCCGGTCTTGTCGAAGCCAGCGTCCCGAAGTGGGAAATGTACCATCATGTTCGGGTGCTGAGGCTTGTAGCCGGCCCGGTTTGGCTCATCCGCGCGGATCGCGACGTAGGAGTGGACCGCAACTCCCTTCTCCAGGTCGTCGCGCAACCACAGGTTCAGTGGTCTCAATTTGAGTTGCCGCGTGCACCAGCGAGTCTTGGCTGATGGCAGGAAATGCCCGTACTCAGCCAGCCAGAAATCGAAGTCCCGGTCCGGGTTCAGCCGGTTGATCGGCTTGCCCAGGAAACCCTCGAGCTTGTTGAGAAAGTCATACACCTCCGGCAATTCCTTGCCCGTGTCGGTGAAGAAATACTCAATGTCAATTTCCGGATGGTTCTGGCGCATGTAAACGGCCAGGGCCGCACTGTCGCGGCCACCGGATATGCCTAGGATGTGTCTTTCGTCGCTCATACTTCAATCTTGCCCATGTTGTCGGTAAGCGCAGCAACGGCGCGGGCCAAGGCTGCCAATGCCAGCTCATGACCATGTTCGCGCTTCCCAAGGTCCCTGATGATCTGGTCTGCCAACTCGCTTGCACTCTCCTTTTCGCTTTCACTGAGTTCGAAACTCTGAAGGATCGGCGGTCGTTTCGGGTCAACGCCCACGATGAGTGCGATGGCCTCCGTGTTGGACTTTCGGTCGCGCATCAGCGCAACGGCTTCGGCTTGCCTGAAGCGACGACCAAGCTTGGCAACTTCAGACAGTGCTCCTTCGCGATTGCGGTCGGACCAATCGCGCATGGGCTTTGGTTGCAGGGTGCCGGCCACCGCTTCCAGACTGCCTGTCCCGGACTCAAGCTCCCCAACACGCGCTGCAAAAGCCTCAAACTTCAGGTCCGAGCTAAGTCCCTTGATGGACTCTGCACGCTCCTGGCTTCCAGCGAATGTATCATTTGGAACACCAATGGCCTGCGCCAGCGCGCGCCGCAAATCGTCAGCTAGGAGGCTGTACGCCGCTTCACACTCTTCGATCGCCGCGACGGTCTTTTCGGCAAGTTCACCTTCGATTTCCAGACCAGGAAAAGTCTCGAAGAGAAGCTTTTCCGGATCATCGGCGTGCCGGATCGCATCGCGGATCTTCTGCGTGTCAACAGAAACGAGATTGGTGCGTTTGGCAAAGTCGCTCAACGCCTCAATGCGTTGGAATGCAGCGCTCGCCACCGACAAGGCAGATGCATCAGACAAACCCAGCGCCAACGCGAGGCGGGAAAGAAACGCCAGTTGGTTCTCAGAACGGCCGGCACGCCTCAAGACGATGGCCGAAGGATCCTGGAGCATTCTGTCGACAAATACGTCATCGAGTTCCGCCAAGAAGCGACCGTCTTGGTAGACGGCATAGTTCGACCTCTTTGTGAGCATGAACGCAAGCGCGAGAACCGGCATCACACCAAGCTTCATGCCATACGGCACGCCCTGCCAGATCCGATAGACATCAGCTAAGGTCTGTTCCTTCCGCGAGTTGAGAACTTTCCAGGCTGGCTTCAGCGAAGAGCCAAAATCGTTCTTTGCTGGCGCAGAGAAACCGTAACCGGTCTTGGTTTTGCCATGCAAGCCACTTGGCACCAAGGTCGTAAGATAGAGTCCAAATGCGGCTGGAAACCCTTCAAAGCCGAGGTTCCTTTGGTCGGGGTTCTGCACCATCGCATGACAAAGGGCCCGAAGAGCCGCAGCTGCGCTGGAAGACGGTCTGTCCTTCTGCAACAATTCGCTGTGTATGATCGGCGTTGAGTGATAGGAGCTGTCTGCAAGGCTTGATGCCGCGGTGGACAAGGCGGCCACACTTGCAGTGTCGTCATCGGCTCCGAGAATTTGCCATTGGCTCGATAGCAGCAATCGTTGAAGTTCGACAGTTGAGCGATTGCGCAGCAATGCCTCACGCGCACGGATTGCGCGACGTGCAATCCGGTCACCCGCAATCTGCGGCATTTGGTTCTGAACCTGTACAAGGGCTGCCAGGTCCTCCGCATCTTCGATCAAGCGCTTGCCGTCACCGACCAAAGTGAACGCACTCACCAATCGGTCACGCCTTAAGGCCAAAACGATCTGCTCCATCATCGCTTGAATCTCTGGTGAGAGCTTTTCCTGAGGCGCGACGGCCATCACCATGACGCCACTCGCGGATGAAGCCTTGCGACTTACTGTGCGATTGAACTCGTTCGGATCGAATTGGTCTCCCAAACACTCCACATGTAGCGCGAAGGTCCTCAGAACGCCGCAGTCGAAATAATGCCTTTTGGCGACGATATGATCAAATCCCGCGATCGTGGCGACTTGAGAGAGATCCGAAGGGGTCGCTCGACCTCCAAATCTCTCCAGGGCTGCATCGAGATCGAAGTCGCTGCCGGAGAACAGCGCGTACCCACCAATGCGCTTCTGACGCAGCAGGACACCCCAATCGCAGAGGTCAGAGAGAGCCTTCTTGATGTCGGCGGCTTTGCTGTTCGGCAGTGCGATGCAGAGTGCGTCCCGATCTACGCCAAGGCCGGTCCCGTTCTTGAAGATCTCAATGAGTGCGGCCGACTTCGCCAGCGACACGTGCAAGTCCGTTCCGAGGACGATTGCTTTCTCGATTGCTTCGGCTGCGAGTGTCATTCGCGGCCCTATGGGGCCGGCTTCAAGGGCGAGACCGAAGTTGGTTTGAAGGTAGTCCCAAAGTCGATCGGGTCCGAAGGTCTGTCCCGTATCGGACGGTGTCGACTTTAGGAACTCGCGAAACCCCCCGGGTTCTTCCGACGCCAGAAACCCGAAGATACTGCGCTCATTCTGGCCAAAACTCCGACGTGTAATGCCGCCAAGCAGCAAAGCGCATATCGGGTTAAGCGGCCAGGTCTGCGAGAGCGCTTCGGTTAGCTCCGCTTCGTCGGTTGGTCGGTTTGAGGCAACGAATTGCGTGAGGCTTTTGGCCAGCTTTCGTGCCGACGCCGGGCTCTTGTCCGCCTCGACTGCCCGCCCAAGCAACCTGACCGTCTCATCGCTTGCCGAAAGGAATGACAGATCCTGGAATCGTCCTTGGATCTTGGCCCATTCCAGGCGGGCGCTTGAGGCGAGCTTGTCCGCATAGGCCTCGAAAGCCTGGTGCAGGATGCCGATGACAACCAGGCGGCCCTGGCTTCTGGAACTGATCTCGGCCAGGTCCTGCAGAAGATGCGCGTCGTGGTCTTTGTCAGCGGCAGCCTCTAGGAACTTTCCGAGCTCATCTAGAATCAGGACTATAGGCCCCCGTGTCACGAGTTCAGAAACCTCAAGGATGAGCTGGCTGTCGTCATTGGACACACGTTCCAGCTTCGAGGAGGTCCACTTGTAGCGCTCAGCGACTTTTGCGGCGACGGCTCGTCTCAGGCTTCCACGGCTTCCCGTAACAGGTATGACCATCCAATCGCCCAGACTCGCATCGAATGCCTTCTTGACGGCCCTTGTCAGCTTTGGTCCTGCGATCTTTCGCGCAAGCAATGTGCCTTCCTTGGACCCTGCGACAAGGTTTCCCAGCAACAGCGCGGCGCTCGACTTGCCACCGCCGTAGGCCCCCGTCCAGGTAAATGCACATTGCCCTCCTTCTGAAATCGATGCGGTCATTGCGAGAAGCGATTTTTCAGTGCTTGCCTGGAGAACATAACCTTCAAGCGGCGGCGTTCCGGTCAAGTCCATGTCGATCCGCGCGCTGCGAACGAACCGACCGTTCAGTCTTACAGTGTCTGAAAGAGTCTTCGCGGCCATGTCATGCAGCCTTTCCGTGGCGTGCAATCTCGCCGAATGCGCCTTTCAGCAGTGCGTCCGGGTCTGGATGCCAGTTACGTTGGATTTGACGCAATCCCGCAGTGTCGGTCCAAACGAATGCGCTGGCAGTGACTTCGTCTATCCGCATTAGACGTTCAATGACACTGTCTTCGTCCATCTTGAACACCCGTCCCGGGCTCCCGGCGCCGTGGCAGATCAACTCTGCGGCGAGTGTCGCGCGATCTCGGTGCGCGCGCTGCCAGTACGAATGCAGTACATGAGCAAATAGCGCGTCCTGAAGGTTAGGCTTCGGGCCGACCGAGAATTCGTACGACCCGCTCGCACCGGTTTCCTGGACCAATGCCAGTTCGGCGAGCAAGGGTTCTGCTGCGTCGTCTGTCGCCCCGCTTGGCCGGCTGCAGTAACTACGCAGGAATACTGTAACGTCGCTTTGGATAGTCTTATGCGCGCCTCGCCACCCCTTTTGTTCGATCAGGTGCTCGAGCGCCTGTACCAGATCCGCCGATCGAAACTCATGGGCGAACAACCCATTGAAAGAATAAAAGAAAGTTGTGGTGTGTTCCGGACTTGATGCAAGATTCCAATGGATGAGCCACAGGGAAGTTGGATGTTCCAGATATGGGTCAAGTCCGTTGTTGCCAAAAAGCAGATCGCCAAATGACGTGGGTCTTAAGTCTCTGCCGTCACGTTCGATGATTCCCGCTGCCTGCGCCCAAAACCGAATTGATACAGCCATATTGCGGCCAACGCCGAATCGGGAGATGGCTTCGTCATCCTTGAAGACCGTCAGTGGGGCGCCACCCCGAACCGCGTTATATGCCTTGCGCAACCATAGGATGCGCAGCGGGAATGTCTCGTGTCCAGCGAATTGCGGCTTGCCGGACCAACCGTCAAATACATCGGCCATGAAAACATGCTACTGGTGAAGCCCACCAGTAGCAAGCCGGACTTTTGCGGCCGATGCGGTCATCGCGGCTGTGGCTGCGTCGATGCCCTGCTCGGTAATCCACCAGCCGACTCCTATGCGGAGGAAACGCTCTTGCTTGTCGTGAGCGAGGTGAAGCGCGGAAAGTGCGGGCGAAGGCTGCAGTGCCCCCGAATGGCAGGCTGACGCGTTAGAAACGCATACCTTCGTGTTCAGAGCGTCAATCAGGTCAGAGGTCGATGGTGTGTCGAGGATGAAGGCAGCAGCTCCAGGGACGGCAGGACTTGATGGGAAAAGCCGTTCTGCTCGTAGCGTATCGCCCGATAGTTGCTTCTCGAACAGGCAGATTAGACGCTTGCTGTGCATCGTCTCGCAAGCCATGTTTTCACGCGAAATCTCTGCGGCACGTCCCATCGCCGCCACCAATGCTGCTGGCTGTGTTCCGCTCAGCTTTTCCTTGACGGGCGTCGAGGCTGTCAGTTCGAATGGCTTTGGCGCATGGGCTGCGACGAACAGCGCGCCAACACCCTGCGGTCCCCCGAATTTGTGAGCCGACAAGCTGAGATAGTCGACGCCAAGATCAAGAACATCGATGGGGAACTTTCCCGCCGCCTGTGCCGCATCGGCGTGCATCAGGGCGCCGACGCTCTTGGCCATTTCACTTATTTTTTCAACTGGTTGAACGACGCCTGTCAGATTGCTGGCGAGCATCGCGCTAACAAGAAACACGCTCTCGTCAAGAAGGGCTTCCATGCTCTCTAGGCAAATCACACCTTGTGCGTCCGCAGGGCAGACCGCAACCTCGAAGCCTAGATGACCCAGCGCGTCGGCAGGACGGCGAACCGCGTCGTGTTCCAAGGCAGAAAGGACGATCTTGTTTCGGCTTGGAGATTGTCCCGCTACGGCCTGGGCGGTGCCGATAATTGCGAGAGCGTTTGCCTCTGTTGCGCCGGAGGTGACAAACGTCTCGGTCGGCGCGGCACCAATGAGATGTGCGACCGCCTTTCTTCCAGCATCGTAGAGGCTGTTGGCCTGCCAACCGGCAAAATGATTGGAATTGGCATTTCCGGGTTGAGCCAGCGCCTCCATGAGTGTGTCTTTCGCTTCTGGTCGCATCGGCCAGCTCGCAAGGCCATCAAGATAATGCATGATATCTCCAGTTGCCTCCGAAAGTCATTGATCAAGAGCATGCGACACCGGCCACTGCCCCACCACGGAACGCGTTGCAGTTCCTTGGCACCTAAGATCGAGGCTCGGTATGCGCATGGAATCTCAGCCGCTCAAGGCCATCGTAATCTTCCCTGATATCCGGGGGACGGTCCCGAGGGTCTTCAAGCCCAAGCTGTTTCAACGTGTTGTTCCACTTTCCGAAGTTGCAGAGTGCGCACGAAACGACAACATTCAATTCATCCGTCCTGCCGCCGTGGCTCCACGGCACGACGTGGTCATATTGAAGCCACATGATCGCGAACCCGGAATGCAGGCTTCTTTCGTCAGTCCCCCAGATAACGGATTCCGGATATAGCCTGTGTGCAATCTTGCGGATTTCCGCATCCACAACAGGAATGCCGCAGTAGCGGCATCGATACCCGTCGCGATTCAGCACGGCCTGCTTGACGCTCGCTGGCACATTGCTGCTCGTTCCGTCACGCTCTGCCCTGGGAATCGGTTGGGTGTCGTTCAGAGGGCTTGGATCAACAATGTGTTTCCCGTCATCCACATCAAGTGTCCATCCAGGGTTGAGCCAATGCCAGATCCTGAGCCCGTTCGCCCCTTTGCGCTTGCCCTCCTTTCCGAACAGTTGCGAGGCCAACTCCCTGTCTCCTGCAATGTGCGCGTTCACGGCCGCCGACATGTCCTTCCAAGCTTCGAAAATCTCCGGGATCGGTTCCTTGAGGCAACGACGAATGGCCATGCCTTTCACTAATCGTCAAGTCCACGCAGCTTGGCAAGTCTCGACTTGGCCATACATATTGTGGAGTTGGCGCTGCAGCGCCATTTTTTGCCAGCCGGCTCCTGGCCGGACGAAGGAGCAGTCGCAACAGCGCAGGCAGGCTCGTCCTTCGCCGAATTTCGGTGTTGTTCCCTCCGCCAGCATTCAGGATCCTCGATTTCAGGACGCTTGCAGGCCACGTCCGGAATCTCGGGCATGCGGCATTGCCAGCGACATGTCCGGCACTCGTCCAATGCTGTTGGGTTCGTGCGTCGTGAGAGCTGCATAATTTGTCACGAAATCGAACCCAAGGTGAACAATGGTGTGCTTGACAACCGCCAGATACGCTCACCTTGCTCGGGATTCGTTGCAGACGGCCGCCGCGAAGGTCACGGGCGGCATCGGCGGCGACTTGCTGGCCGTGCAGGAGCTTTACGGGTCCGAGGCACATCGATGAACCGGGCCAGCTCCCCTGCCAACCGGATGTCCGACTGTACTTGTTGGCAGGCACGGACGAACTGCGCAAACGCTCCGTAATTTCCGGCGCTGCGACACGTGACCAAGGCGTGAAGAGCGCCCAAGCGCTTGAAGCGGACCATGAGACCTTTGGATGCACTTCCCGTGGAATCACGGATCCGGCACGCAGTGCAGTTCCCGGTTTAGGCGCGAGATTGCGGAGTCGCGAGACCGTCCGGCAGGAACGACCGCGAGGCTGGCGGACTTGCCCTGCCAGATCTCGTGACTGGCCTTGCTTCCCGATCTGGCCCGCGACCACCCCACTGACTGCAGGAGTCTCCTGACTTCGCGCCCGTATTCCTTCAAGATCGGTGCGCCTATGCCACAAGCGGAACTTCGACGCTCATTGACCGTGACACGGCAGGCGTCGCCGCCGAAACATACCCCACGTTGATCGCGTACCCGTCATCGGACGACAGGCCGAGATTGTCCTCGATCAGGTGCGGCGCACACTCCTTGATCGCGTCCATGACGCCGCCAACCGTTTCCGCCTCGACCACCAGGCCCGGGATGTCCGAGCTTGTGGCCATGAAGACTTGCGTTTCCTCACATCTGCGAAGTTCAACGCGAAACGTGCGCGGCATGACTCTTTCTCCCGCATTGGCATGAAGTGACCGCAAGTCGCCGCGCCTGGCCTGGGCAGGTGCAGATGCTGACGGACCAAGGATGGTTCCGAAGCGCCGTGCGCCGAGCGTGACCTCGCCGTGCAGCCCCCAGCGCCGATGCTAGAATCCCGTCAATGCGGAAACGGCCATTTTCAACGTCACGAACCACGAGGCGAAACTGGCGGAACATGTGACACCCGTTTCCGGGATTCAGATTTCAAGACTCTCGGCTGAGGCGCCATTTTCCGTTGCCTCCAGGAACCACGCCGGCCTGCGTCCACGTCCGGACCAGGTCTGGCTTGGATCGTTCGGGTTCCGGTACTTCGCCGGCACAGGAGACGTGCCGGACTTTCTCTTCTTTCCAAGGACTTCACTGACCGTCAGTCCATGCTTCTTGGCGATCTTCCGGACCGCGTCATGCAGCTCCTGCGTCGCTGCGGCAATCTTGCGCGTCTTGCTGGTCCTGAGCTCGTTCTCGATGCGTTTCTTGAGCGCCTTGAGTTCCTTGTCGGAAAGCTTTCCGAGGTTGATTTTCGCAGCCATCCGGAGCTCCCTTGTTGCGATGAAGCAATTGGCCATTTCGGTACCGGACGTGTGCTACATATGCAGCACTTGAAGCGCAACTCGGAATTTCCCGTAATCGAAGGAGTCCCTGAGGCCTGGTTTCGGCAATTCCAATACTGTTTGGAACCGGAAACTGGACGCGATCCCGTTCACCAATTCAAGATGCAATTCCCTTCTCTTACACGAGCTCGACGTGTCAGCAGGAAAACGCAGACCCGGAATGCACGACGCCTGACTCGGGTCCTGGATCATTGACACAATTTCAGACACGTCCCGGATGGAATTCGAGATCTGGACGTCCATGTCCGTCGTGGCGTGCAGGAATCCTGACGTGCGGCATGTGCGCGAGCGCAGGACCATACACTCCGGATGCCGGATGCGAGTGCATCCCGGGCGCGCGCTGCATTGAACCAAGTCCGGGAGATTCTCCGCAGTTCGATCTTGCCCGAAGGATGGGAGGCACCCGGCACCGAAAAAAGTTCTTCACCGCCCTGGGGCGACATGCGCCCCCACGCGTGGACAGGCGCCTGAAACGCAGGATTCGCCATATCGAAGCAGGCTTGCGGACGCTTCCTGCGCTCCCATCTGTGGAGGAATGAGCGAATCGAATCAAGGTAGCGGCGGCACCCTCGATGCCCGTTTCCTGCAGGCCGTCGAGGCCTGGTGCGCCCGGAACGGAACGACCGCCGGGGCGTTCGGCACTGCAACCTGCAGGGACCGCGGGTTCGTCGCCTCCCTGCGGGAGGGGAGATGCCCGCGGCTCAGCACGGTGGACCGGGCGCTCGCGGTCATGAGCGAGCCGCCGGTCGGCCCGGCCTTCATCGGAGAGGTCCAGGCGTTTCTCGCAGTGACGGGAACGAAGCGCTCGCTGCTCGGGCTGAAGGCCACGGGCAATCCCTCCTTCGTCGCGCAGCTGCTCGCGGGCGTGTCACCGAGCCTTGCGACGGTCCAAGCGGTGCGCGCGTGGATTGCCGCGAATGCCGACGCGGCGGAGCGGCGGGAGATCCGCGCTCGTGCGGGCACGATGCCGTCGTTCCTGACCGGCGACCCCCTGCCCTCGCCGGAGCCGCACTTCCGGCCCGAGGACCGGGATTCCGGAACGGAATGCCCAGGCGAGCGCCGCGAGGACAGGCGATACATGAACACGCGCGAGGCGGCGGAGCGGCTCGGGCTGGCCCCGGCCACGCTGACCCGCTACCGGATCGCCGGGGAGGGTCCCGTCCACCTTCGTTTCGGGGGCTGCGTTCGGTACGGGGCGAACGACCTGGAAGCATGGGAGGTCGGGCGCCGACGTTCGCGCAAGCGCGAGGCCGCACGGCAGGCGTCGCCGTGAGCGGCGAGACCTGACGTGCCTGGAGCGCGATGGCCGTGGCGCGCGATCCGGCTGGGACTGGTCGGCGTCGCAGCGGTGACGCTGGCGGTGCCAATCCTCCTGCTGGCGCGCGGCACCACGGGTCATGACTGGTACGCCGCCGGCAAGCTCACGGCGGTCGAGATCGCGCTCGCCGTCGGGTTCAGCAAATACACGGCGGTGGCATACCGCAGGGCGGACGGCGACACCTGGAACATCGTCCGCGCGGCGTTCGTCGAGTTCGATCCGCCTGTGCTGGCACGGCAGCGCATCCTGTCGTTGACCGGTGACGGCGTCATGCTGGGCGCCGGCGTCGGCGGGACCGTGTTCTGCCTGATGCTGCTCGGGGCTGCGAGAGACGGGCGGCGCGACCGGACCGGGACGGCGCTGGAGCCGGTGGAACGTGTCCATCGGCTTTCGCCGGCAGCAGGCCCGGCGGGGCGGATCCCGGACTGGATCGGGCCCGGTCTGCGCACGCGGATTGCGCTGCTGGTGGTGTCTCCGGCGGAGCTGGAACGCCTGCTGACGCAGGTCGACCAGAGGCGGCGTCCGGGATTCGTCGATCTCCTGGAGCCGGCCGGCGCAGAGCCCGTTGAAAGCGATGGCGGGCTGTCGGAAGACGGAGGCGCCGATGCCGCCCGGCGCGTGGCGCAACTCGAATCGCTGCCGCCTACGCGGACGCCAAGCCTGCCCTGGCCTGAACATGCCGAACCTGCGCCGAGGACCCCAGCCCCGGCGAATCAAGCCCAGGCCGAACCCGGAAGCCAGCCGGACACGAACGAGCCGGAAGGCACGGGCACGGGCGGCGCGGCCGCGCGCAGCCGCGAGCCCGGCGAGGAATTCTTCTGATGGTGGCCTCGATCGGCGCCGTCGCCGCGCCGGGCCAGGGCGTGAGCTACTACGAGCGGGACGGATACTACGCGAAGGACGACCCCGACCATCGCGCCGCCAGCACCTGGGCCGGCAAGGGCGCGGAGGCGCTCGGGCTGTCCGGCCAGGTCGATCCGGACGCCTTCGCCGCGATCCTCGAGGGCCGCGTGCCCGGCGGGCCGCGGCTGGGTCGTCCCGGCAAGGACGGGGAGATCGTCCACCGTCCCGGCCGGGACCTCACGCTCTCCGCCCCGAAGTCGGTCTCCCTCGCCGCGCTGGTCGGCGGCGACGCCCGCGTCACGGAGGCCCACGGCAGGGCCGTGGAGCGGACTCTCGCCTGGGTCGAGCAGCGCGCCGTGGAAACCCGCATGAAGAACCCGGATGGCGCCGGAATGGTCCGCGCCGGGGACCAGAAGGCGGTGATCGCCACCTTCACGCACGAGACCTCGCGCGGTCTCGACCCCCAGCTTCACACGCACGCCGTGTTCGCCAACATGGTGCAGGGAGAGGACGGCAAGTGGCGCACGATGGCCAACGAGAGGCTATACTCCTCGAAGATGCTGATCGGCGCGCTCTACCGGAGCGAGCTCGCGCGGGAGCTGGGGAATCTCGGCTACGGCATCGAGAAGACCCATGCCGACGGACGGTTCGAGATCGCGGGCGTGTCCCGCGAGGTCATAGACGCCTACTCCACCCGCCGGGCGGAGATCGAGGCTGCGATGGAGGGGCGAGGCCTGGGAACGCCGGCGGAGAACCAGCGCGCCGCCCAGCGCGCTGCACTCTTGACGCGGGCGGCCAAGCGCGATGTCGACCGGACCGAGCTTGGGGACCTGTGGCGGCGCCAGGCGGACGGGCTGGGCTTCGACGCGGAGGCGCTCGCGGCGGACGCGATGGAGAGGAGCCGGGACATCCATCCTTTGGGGATTATAACTTTGACTCCCAATTTGCCGCCGCTGCGGCCGCGCCGAGTCAGGAATTTTCCGCCACGAATGGCCGCATGAAGACGCGCCGCACCTGTTCTTCTGTCCAACCCGGCGGGTCGAATTCTTCTTCCATTTCGGCTTTCGTCGGCTGGTAGCTGCTAGGCTTCATCCTGACTGCGACGGGTTCCGGCAGTTCGGCTTTCTCGCGCTGGTCGGTCATGTGCTGGTTCCCTTCGACACGCCCGAACCCTGCGGCCGGGCAATCAAAAAGTCAACTCTTGACTCCCTGCTACCAATGGTCCGAACCTGCCAAAGCCAACACTGTTCCAAGTCCGGCCATCTGGGCCGGGTTACCCGCTGAATAAGCCTGATCCGGTACGGGGTAGCTCCCTGTGCCTGGGCGAATAGGCGGGATTCACTTCCTTTGACTTGGATAGTGTTGGCAATGGCCCGGCACCCGCCCGGCTGTTCAAGTCAATCTTGAAGGGACAGACCATGAAGACACGTTTGACAATTCTTGTATTCATTCTCGCGCTCGCCGCGTGTGGCGGCGGGGGAAGTTCCGTTCCGCCAGACAAGCCGACGACGGGTGAAACGGCACCGGAAACCGAGACCGAGACCGAAGAAGAAGTAACTCCTGAACCCGAACCTGACCCGGCGCCCAGGGCGGCAAACCTGCCGTTCCCGCTGGAACCGTGGACGTGCGATCCCGCGCTTGCACACATTGCCGGGGCATGCGGCGACGACGGTGCGCGACCGCATTTCGGCATCTGGGCGTTGCCTGACGCAGACAGGGCGGACGCCAGGCGCAGCCCGATCACGCATGACAGCGACAACAACGACCGTCGCATCTTCGTCGGCGTCGATCAGGGAACCGAACATGTCGGGTCGCTGGTCTTCATCGGCCATCGCGGCAACGCCGACATCCGCTTCGGAACGCTGAACGACGGGGCGGGGCAAGCCGCCGTGGACACGTACCTGTCGCAGGTGTCGCCGAACCGGACGACGCGAAGCAGCAACAGCGTCCGTGTCATCGGCGCTTCCACGCAGGAAGAACGCAACCGCGTCATCGCCGCCGTCCGCATGGTCAACGCGGCGCTGCCGGAAAGCGCCAAGCTGACTGTTGACGCCGAACGTGCGGACCTGAGCCTTGCGTCCGGCATGACGGGCGCGACGTACTTCCGAACCGGAAGCGAACTGCAAGACACGATACACGTGGAATTCGTGTCGGGACGGGATCCGGCCAACCGCAACGCGGCCGCAAGGACGTTCGACCTGCACGACACGGCCTACGTCGTGTTCTTTCAGGGGTCGAACTCCTACCGCAACGAACGCGAGTCGATCATCCTGCTTGCGCACGAGATCATGCATTCGCTCGGAGTCGACGGGCATGCATATGCGTCGTTCCCGTCCATCATGAAAGGCACGAACGAGATACACGCCGTGTCGCAGGGCGGACTTCGACAGCCCATGTCGGTCCTGTATCCCGTCGATCGGGAAGCGTTGCGCGTTCTCTACGGAACCGACGACCCGTCGTCGTTCGGCCCGTGGTCTTCGGTTTCGCTGCACATTCACGGCAATTCGCCCCATGCGGGCTTCGGCGTGGCCTTCCGCAACGGTTATGCGGAACCGTGGGCGTACGGCTACCTGAACGGCTACGGCTTCAACTTCGACCGCGCCGCACCATTGTCCGGTGCAGCAACGTGGAACGGAGAACTGGTCGGCTTCACGCCGGACGCGGAAGCCGTCATGGGCGATGCCGCGATCAACGTGAACTTCGCGGTCATGCAGGGCACCGCAGCGTTCACCGAACTTGAACATTGGGCGGCGCGTCAGCAACCGGGCGCGGAAGGCACCGGCACCATGTGGGGTGACGGAGACCTGCGCTACGCCATTGAAGTCGTCGGCGGTGACTATGACACGCCGACCTTCCGGGAAACGGGCGGCGATGCCGGACGATTGACCGGGATTTTCACTGGCCTTGACCATAAAGGCGCGGCGGGGACGCTGGAACGCACGGACCTGACGGCGGCATTTGGCGCGGAACGGCAGTGAGACTCTGGACGGCTTGACCGCCAGCATCTAAGACGCAAACGCCCCGGAATGTCCGTTCCGGGGCGTTGTTGTAACACGAGTCGTTGACTGGCCATGTCGCTTGACTGCGCTCCAACTAGCGCAAGGGTGATGGTCGGTCAACGGTTCCAGAAAGGAGCCAGCATGGCAGATACGGCAAAGGACCAAACCGGCAGAACTGAAATTGAAGTCGTGACGGGATTTGAACCCTTCATCGTCAATGTTCCGAACGTCGATGCAATTGACAATGACTTTCTGTTGCTTCGACTTGAAACAGAGACACTTCCCGCGTCTCCGCCACTTCAAGGAATTTCGACGCAAGGAATTCTGGTGGGATTGAGCCTTCCCAAAGCACAACTCTTGAAGGATAGGCTTGAACAGCTTCTTTCTGATTTAGCACACAGATTGGGCAAGCGGATGGATGAGAAGTTTCCGCGTGACGGGAACTAGTGGACATGTCTGAAGTCCTCGGCTAGGTTGCGTTTTAGCCGAGGATTTTCCTATCTCGCAGTCAGCCCCTCCCAGTCGCCAAACTTCTAGGGGTCTGACACTAAGCCGACTTCACTGCCGACCTTGCCCCGCTTGACAGGCCATTGTCGGCAGTCAGTTCGGAAAATTGCAGCCTCTTTCCGACCATGCCGCGTACAACTTCGGCCATCTGGTCAATCGTGTCCGCGTTGCGGACGTTGTGACGCTTCGCGAATTCGTCAACGTACCGCTGCAAGTGCTTCGGGGACATCTTGTGGTAGATGCCATCGTGGCCGCGCTTCATCATGCTCCAGAAGCTCTCCATGCCGTTCGTGTGGGCCTGATCGCGGACGTATTCAGCGACGGAGTGATTGACGCTTTCATGGTCGAACCAGGGGTCAAGGGCGTTATAGACCTTGGCTTCATCGGTGTAGACCTTCGCGCCGTCCCTGGTCTTCTCGGCCACGAAACCCGCAACGTGCGGAATGTCAGTCTTCTGGACGTGCCGCGCCGTCACCTTGTTGGTCTCGCGATCCTTCACCCCAACGACCGCTTCCTTGTCGCTTGGCCCGCGACCCTTTCCGGCTTCTTTCCGTTCCCTTCGCTTGGCAAGGCTCATGTTCTTCACCTTGCCGCCCATGTAGGTTTCGTCCGCTTCGACGGGACCGGAGAACAGTTCTTCGCCCGTCTCGCTGGCAGTCCGAAGGCGATGCAGCAGGAACCATGCGGACTTCTGGCTGATGTCCAATTCGCGGTGCAGACGCATGGACGATACGCCCTTGATGTTCGCCATGTAGATGTAAAGGCCAATCGCCCATTCCTGATGCGACAGGTGCGAACGGTGCATGATGGTTCCGACACGGACAGTGAACTGCGGGCAGTTCGGGCAATCCCGGCAGCGATGCGTCTGCGACTTGTTCTTGATGCCGCACTGGACGTTGTAGGATCCGCAATGCGGGCAGTGCGGACCATCCGGCCACCGAACGGACTCGATCCATTTCAGCGCCTTTTTCTCGGTGCCGAACATGTTGGCGATTTCCAGCAGCGTGATGCCTTTGCGGTGTGATTTTCCGGGTGCCTTGTGCATGTCGAATCGCCTCATTATGGGACTCAAAGGTAAGAGATTCGGGCGGCGATGTCAAGCAAATTGGGAGTCAAAGTTATAATCCCCCATCCTTTGGACCACGGAGGCGGCATGGACTCCGCTCCTGAAGGGACGGACCGTCAGCCCGACCTGTTCGATCCTCCGCCGCAGTCCGTTGCGGACTCCGCGACGGCCTGGGCGGTGGAGCACCTCTCGGAGCGCGAGGCGGTGTTCGACAGGACCGACCTGCTGGCGGCCGCGCTCGTGTGGAAGCCGGGCGCGGTGACGATCGCGGAGGCCGAGGCCGCCGTCGCCCGGCTGGAGCGCGACGGGACGCTGCACACGTGCGGCCTGCCGCATAGGGGCGAATCGCTCACCACCGACAAGGCGGCGGCCGACGAGAGGGAAACGATCACGCTGATGGAGCGCGGCCAGGGCGCGGCGCGTCCCGTGATGCGGGGCTGGATCGCGGGGCCGTTCCTGCACAGGGGTCGTCTCACCGAGGGCCAAAAGGCGGCGGTGAAGACCATCCTCTCTTCGAGGGACCGCGTGGTCGGGGTGCAGGGATACGCCGGCACCGGCAAGACGACGATGCTCGACCGGGCCCGACAGCTGGCCGGCAAGAGCGGCTACCGCATGATCGGCGTAGCGCCGTCAGCCTCGGCGGCGCGGACGCTGGCGGCGGAGGCCGGCATCGAGGCCGAGACCCTGCAGCGCTTCCTCGCCCGCAACGCGGGCATCGTGGAGGGGCGGCTGACACGGAAGGGGGCCAGGCAGATGCGCGCCGCGTTCCGGAAGACCGTGCTGGTGGTCGACGAGGGCTCGCTGGCCTCGACCGTCCAGGCCCGCGACCTTCTCCGGATCGCCGCGGCCATACGCATCCCCCGCGTCGTCCTTGTCGGCGACGAGCGGCAGCTCGACGCCGTCGACGCAGGCAAGCCCTTCGCCCAGCTTCAGGCCGCCGGCATGCAGACAGCGGTGATGGACGAGATCCTGCGCCAGAGGGACACGGAACTGAAGGAGGCGGTGCGGGCGAGCCTCGCGGGCGAGATCGGCAAGGCCTTCGACAGGCTCGGCGGCCGCGTCGCCGAGGCCAGTCCCCGCAACCTGGCAGGCGCGGCGGCCGCGCGCTGGCTGAGGCTCTCCCCCCGGGAGCGCGAAAGCACCGGGCTGATGGCCCCGAGCCATGCGCTCCGGCGGGAGATCAACGGCCACATCCGCGAGCGCCTCGCAAGGGACGGCGTCATACACGGCTCCGCCTTCGCGGGCGGGCGGCTCGTCTCCCACGGCTACACCTCCGCCGAGAAGGCGGTGGCGGGGAACTACGCGCCCGGCGACGTGGTCGCCTTCCACAGGCAGTACAAGAGCCTCGGTGTCGCGAAGGGCGACGAGCGCCGCGTCGCCGGCGTCGACCAGCGCAAGGGGATCGTGACGCTGGAGGGGCCGGAGGGAAAGTCCGTGCAATGGCGGCCGCGCCATGTCGGCGCCAGGCGCGGCGCGGTGGAGGTCTACCGGACGGAGCGCATGGAGCTTCGTGCCGGGGACCGCGTCCGCTGGACGCGGAACGACGACGGCCTGCGCCTGGTGAACAGCGACACGGCGGAGGTCGCGGCGGTGCGGGGAGACCGCGTCACCTTCCGGCTCGGCGACGGCAGGACGCTGGAGCTTGGCCGGGACGATCCGCAGCTCCGCCATCTCGACCACGCCTGGGCCTCGACCGTGCACGCGTTCCAGGGACGGACCGTCGACAACGTGATCGCGGTGATGGAGGCGCGGCACCCGAGGCTGTCCACTCAGAAGAGCTTTCACGTCGAGATCAGCCGGGCGCGCCACAAGGCCGAGCTGGTCACCGACGACGCCAAGGCGCTCCGCGAGACGCTGGAGGCGGTGACCGGCGAGCGCGTTTCCGCGTTGGAAGGCATCGGCGCTGCGGAGAAGACGCTGTCCGGTGAGAAGGCGCGCGGCGACGGAATGGAGCGCGTGCGCAGGACGGAGAGGATGCCGGAACGAGACTCCGGAACCAGGGACAAGTCGGCGGACAGGGGCCGGACTTCGGAGCGTCAGAAGTCTCCGGAGCCGGAACGCGTCGCGGAACGGGAGAGGTCCCGTGGATCGCGCGACGCAGGGTTGGAGATGTGATCCTCGTTGGGCCGGAAACCGTCGGCGGCAGGCGCAGTGTTCGGGTTCCCTCCCGAGTTTCCAGGCAGGCGCCTGCTTCCGGCGACGCGCATTCCGGCCATCTTCTCAAGCCGCTGCCTTGATCTCCGGCCAGCTGCAACACCTGCCAGCGGATTCACCGATTGCTCTTTGTAGGCAGTGACCGAACGCCTCACTCAAGTCATTCCCGCGACAGCCAGTATTCAATGTGATGTTCGGTGAAGAAGAGCTTGACGACCTCTCCCGTGCCCGAGATGACAACTTCGATCTGTCGACCCTTGACGTGCGAGTCCTTGTCGAAGCTTATGGACATTTCTTTCGGGTTGTCCCGAAGCGCAGCGGTTATTCCCGCGCGGGCAAGCTGGCTCCCGTAGTTGCTGTGATGCAACTTGCACAGCAGGATGATGTTGCCGGCGTGGCGTGCACCGCCCGCCGCCACAAGGTCGGCATGGTGCGCCTCCACAACGCTTTGTCGAATTTCCTCTGACTCGATGTAGCTGCCAGCCGGCGCCAACCGTTGAGGCGAGCTTTCGCACAGGCACATTTGACAGTGGCTGGCGTAGTGTTCGTGCTTGAGCTCTGCAATGTGGGTTCTTTCGATGGCAGGCGATGGCCTGGAGTCATCGCCCCCGCTCGGCTTCGATGAACCAGGCTGCGCCCCAATGCGAACAGGCTGTCCCACCGATACGGTTGAGATAGGACCGGGACTTGGCTTGTTGCGCTCAGGATCCGGTTCAATTGGCGAGTGACCCGTCACCACTTCACCGAGTCCGTCACTCTCCACGCACTCTCGTTCCTGCCCGGAACTCTCCGTTGCTGCAGCATCGTCGTCGGCAGCCAATTGAGTGCCTCCCGGCCTTCCAAAACTCGGATCAGCGATTTCCAGCTCCAGGGCGCGTTCGAGTGCAAGAAGATCAATGGGTCGAGCCATCGGCTTAAAGATCAACTGCTTGGCCAAGGACTCGTACAGTCCTCGAGCACCAAGCCCATTCTTCGCCCAGAATATGCCCGTGCCGCGATCGAATCCGGCATCGGAGTCTTGCGGGTACGATTTGCCACGGAACCGGAAGCGCATCTCCACGCTTGCCCCGAAGCGAATCTGCCTGACGCCATCCAGCCGGTTCTGCCAGTCGTGGCGCAACAACGCGCGGTCCACGCCCAGCTCGTTGAGGCGCTTTCGGAACGTGTTCCGGAACCGGGGCGACTCAAGTCGTTTGAAGCAATCAAGAGCATCTTGGCCCGCAGAGAAAACCTCACCTGATCCAGCGACGCTTTCTGGTTCCTTGAGTGCCTCGCGAAGCGATCTGACGCCCAGCTCGCGAAGCGTTTCGGAGATCGGCTCCGCTACCTCTTGCGCGTGGTGGATGGCCAAGTGAACGGCCCCGTCACGTTTCATGACGGCTTCTCCGATGCCCTCCGCGTCGGACAGAAAGACAGGTCTTCGCCGAGCCATCCTGGAGGACACGATCCGAAAACCGTTCCGGCTCATTGCCGGAATGCATGGAGTGTCAGTGAAGACGCGAGCCCAGCGGGCGGGTCCGTTTTGATGGAGGAAATGGCGCAGTATGCACGGGACATGTCGGCGGAGGACATCGCCGTCCTGACTCGCAAGCCACTCGAAAAAGGCGCGGCTCGTCTCCTGATCCGGCAATGCGGACGTCACGCCAGCAGTTCGGTACCGATGCTGGTCGTTCTGCGACAGCCCTTTGGTCGGAATGCGGGTCTTCCATTCGCCCCAGTAGTCGCCTTGGCTCCCGACAAAAGCCAGCTCGCACGGCGCGCGCGACCGCCCGTTCACAGGAATGATAGCCATTCTTGCGAGTTCACCGCGCTCGTCGTCATCCGGGTCGGTGACGCCTTCGATTTCCTTCAGTCGTGGCTGCAAGGCGGAGAAGTTGCGGGAATCCACATCGAATGCGTCCAGAATCATCGCTGCGGTCGGTGCAATCAACGCAGGCGACAGCTTGGCCAGGACAGTGGCGCGTCGCCTGTCCCTGAGCAGGAACTGATCGGGCAAGTCGAGCCGGTCGTTGCTGCGACCGGGCAAGACCAGTTCCGTGCGCAACCGAATCACACCGTCCCGCGCCAGCGCCGGCAGCGCCGGTTCAGCCGCATCGAGCAGCGGTGCGACGGATCTGTCGCCGAGCAGGAATGACAGGTGTTCCTCGAAGCGGTCCAATGCCTCGGTTGTTGCGGCATCCGCTCGGTTTCCGATTTCAAATCGTGCCAGTTTATTGGCAAGCCAGGCCCCGATCTCGCCCTCTGTCGGCGTGCGCCGAAGCGACGTTCGCGCCCTGCCCCCAACGGACGCCAGCCTGGATCGGCGAACCTCTCGGTGCGGCCTCCGAATGAACCCGGCAAGCACGGACCCGACGCGCCCCGACCGCGGTTCGCATAGGTCGGCTATCTTGCAAAGGTGACCGCTTTCGTCCGGCCAGATTTCAAGTTCGGCAAGCCTCGGTCGGTCCCTCGAGGAAATGTGCCGACCGTTTCGCGACAGCCATTTCCAGAACTTCCTCCGAGTTGCGTGGTCAGCAGATTGAAGAGTGCCGCTCTCCAGAAACGCCTTCATCGTGTACTTCGGAAGTCGCCACTTGCTGCGCTTGAAGAGAGCATGTGCAGCCAGGCGAGCATCGAGGAGGGGAGGCAAGTGCAAACCAGGTATGTTCGAGGGAAGCGGCGCTTGGGAATGCAGTTTCGAGAAGGCCTTTGCCTGGCCGCCCGAGTCCGGAAGTAGCAAGTTTGCAAGCAAGTCGTCTTCTTCCGCAGCATCGAGCCCCTTTCGATCAAGCTTCAACTTGATCAGGTCGAGATAAGCTCGTACCAAGGCGGATCGGGAGAATTCGAGGTTGGGGTCCGGTATCGCGCCAAACCGTTGATTGCCCTGGGACGTCACGCGAGCGATCACGTCGTCCTCGTCGAAAGTAACGAACTCCTCGGCAAATCCGGGCGTCTTTTGGTCTGTCAGCAACCTGATGACTTGAACGTGGACACGTGGGTCGAGCTGTGCCTCGGAGCGTGGACTTAGCAATGAGAGCAAGGGCTCTACCGTATCCTCTGCCCAACGCAGAGCCGGCACGACAAATCGATATCGTCTCGCGTCCTTCGAGAATCCAAGAACCGGCAAATTCCGCACAAGCGCCCTGACGTCCTTCCCTTTTCGCCTTGTCACGAGTTCAGCCGCTTTCCGCCAGCTCAGGACCGGCAATGCGTCCCTCGCTACAAGCGCCCCCAACAGCGCACGAACGACCTCGCATTCCCTTTCGGCATCGGCACTCGGCACGATGAGGTTCAGCCCGTCCGCCTTCCACCGTGGAACTGTGTCGTGCGCAACCGCGTCGATCAGCAGTGATTCACACGCCTTGAGCAATTCCGTGTTCGTGCCCTCGTTCCGCGCCGGAGCATGGCGCTCGTTGTCCGAAGCAAATGGCGCGTTGAAATGACTGCTGTGTCCCGTTCTTGCATCGGGCGAATTCGGAGGATAGCCGATCGGGTAGCGGTATCTTCCGGTCCCTGTCCTGGGTCTGCCTTTGGCGTCAATCGGCCATGACACCTCGATGAAGAAGCGTCTCCCGCGACGGAAAAAGTCAGCGACTCGCTCCTTCAGAACGCCCTCCAACGGAACAAGGCGACGCACCGCCTGTTCCCGCAAGGTGTCCGGCAAGGGGGAGTGTGTCCCGCTGACAGTGCAACGCCGCTGGAAGACCTCCATTCGCTTGCGAACCTTGCGAGGCCGGGTGCAGGAAAAGGAAAACTGCGCATCGCCAAGCTTCCAGTGCCGCAGCACGATTTCGTATCGAGGCGTGATCTCCGGCGAGACAATGCCCGCGAACTGTTCAGGGACGCTTGCGCAAGCTGCCTTGAATAGCCTCTCGAATTCGCCCGCGCTCACCACGTCCAGCTTGATGGCCTCACCTTGATCGGGTTCAAGGTCGGCATCGCGATACTGAACGACGACACGGCACCCGTTGGTGGGCGCTTCGGGATCTCTTGTCGGTTGCCCTGAGGCACCGGGATGGGGAGGCTCGTTCCGGCCATTCGCGTACAACGTCTGGACAATGGCCTGCCCGTTCGACATCAGGCGGATTTCGTCGCCAATCGTGAAGGCGGCCTTCAGGCCGTGGTTCTTGACGCCGAACTTGCTGCGCTTGGCGGGCACCTTGTCGCCCGCACCCAGTATTGTCCTGAGTCGTTTCCACCCGTCCGGAGAGACCGGCTCACCGTTCCCTTCGCAGACAAGGCAAGTCTCATTGAATGTGATGGTTGTGCGGGTTGCTCCCTGATCCAGATCGTTCTGGATCAGCTCTGCAATGAGATCTTCGGGGTCAAGGCCAAGAAGGAAGTTCCAAAAGCCCGGTATCGCGTCGAATTCCGTGACGTATTGATTCCGTGCCCGTCTATCCGGGTCATCAAGAACATATGCATCCATGGCAGCAAAAGCTGGCGCTACTCTTCAACTTGACAGTTGTCTAGGCGAACATAAGCATTTGGTTCAAGCTCCCTTAAGTTCCCTGAGGCCATGATGTTCTGCCCCTTGGCCAAGGTCGCCAATTCCTTTGCCTGTCCAATGAACAAAAGTACAGCAACAGTGCCGTCAGGCTGTTCGATTGTGACAGCCGTTACATTTTCCACCTCTCCCTTCGCCTCAAGAAGCGGCCCGGCTACCGACAGCCTCTTGCCCAAGTGAGGCCGCAGAAACTCAGTTGCCGCCAATTCTGTCATTCCGTTCAGTTGCCCAGACAGTTCCGAAATCTCTGCCATAGAGGCCGGAATTCCGAATGCTGCCGGGCATCGAGTGCGCGCCCGAAGCCACACTCCTACGCTCCAAAGGCACTTTAGGCCCGAGAAAAGCTCCCCGCGTAGCCAGCGCCTCCCACCAAGAAGCAATGAGATTGTGCCTACGAACAGAATACTTAAAATCAATCGAATTGCGTCCGAAAAGACCTCTTCGACCAGCAACAGGGTGATCTGCTCTCTCCAGTCCAAATTTGCACCTGTACCTGTTCGCCGAAGATTCTATGTCTTTTGGAGAAACCGACGCGATCGCCCGTCCCTACGAGTTACCAGTCGATCCGGTACACGCTCCAGACCCGGCCCGCCTTGTAGCCTCCTCCAGCAGAGCCTTCGCAGCGCGAACCGCAAGCGTTTCTGGCCGAGACCTCCTTGGCGTTCGCCTCGGAATAAGTCAGGCCGCTAGCCAGCGTCCTGTAGGTCGCACCATGCGGAACAACTTTCTCGTCCTTAAGTTCCTGAACGCGAGCGGCAACGTTCGTCGCCATACCAATTCGGCAGCCCATGTCCTTTCCTTTCTGCTGGGAAATGCGTTCAGCACGTATACACTCGCCCTCGGAAATCAACCCCAATTTCAACGAGGCGGAAGACGGCGCTGATGGTCGCCTTCCAATGCGCCGCATTTCCACTTTCTCCACCGGCGGACGAACGCCCTTGGCGATAGATCCACCGATGGCTGGTTGAATGGTGAGTGGGCTCAGGCTTTCAGCGGCGGAAATGATGCGTTTGACCATGTCGGGGACCACCAAAATCTCCCGGGGTCAAGCTGCTGCTGGCATTGTGGGGCGCCGTCTGCAACCTTGTTGCATGACGGATGCTCAGGCAACGCTGGAGGCAGGATCGATTCTACAGTTGCAGGTCAGGCTGCCGGGGATAAGCCCGATGATCTGGCGGCGCTCATCTTGTTCCGGAAACCATGTTGCTGCACTAACTTCACGGCGTGCTCTAAGTGGCGAAAGGATGGGCAGCGATCCACTCTTTCAGTACAGTATCCGGGGCGTCGTGCACGCCGAGCCACATCTGAACGGCCTGCCTGTGGAGGTTCCCCTTACGGATTTCCGGTTCCGCAGGAACGCGAAGCTTCGCTACGTCTACAACATGGGGTGCTCGTGGGAGCAAGAGCTGAGGGTCGAAGATCGCTTGTCCGCCTCTTCTGCAAACGGCGTCCGGTGTGCATCGGCGACTCCGGCGTCGGCCCGTGCGGAACGGCCAGTGCTACGCCTCTTCGCTTGGGTGGTCGGTTCCGAGCGACTTGACCTGGGCGGCACGGGCGTCTTCGGCAGCCCTGTCGAAGGCCATTCCCTTTCCGGATCCGTCCAGTTCTTCCCGTTTCAGGTACGTGAGCAGGTGGACGCCGCGAAATGTCCGCTTGACCAGTTCGGTCAGTTCCGGCGTCAGTGCGCTGCCATCGAGGTGAAGATCATCGGCCGCGGTCCTCGCGGCGGCCCTCCGCACAAACGAGCTGGGAGTCAGTCCGGCCTTCTCGGCGGCCTCGACCACCGCGTCCCATTCGGCTTTCGTGAACCGGATCGAGCGCTGGAAACTGATCTTTGCCATCTTTGCCTCCCATGCCAGGACGTTGCACAAGCCGCTTCGGAAACGGCGTGCCTTACGGGTCTGGGCGACCGCCGGGGGGATTCCCGGTGCATTGGCCTGCCTGCCAGCCGCAGCGCCGTGTCGGTCCCGCTTCCGGGCGCATTGAGCGCGCAATGCGCGCGGTTCTCCGGAGCATACATCGCAAACACGGAGAAAATACAAGCAATTATTCTAACGGCTTAGCCGTAACACAAAACAAAGTACGAATGCCCATCATTCAGCAGGCACCTTGCGGCTTCCCTAGACACCGAAGGGAACCCCCAAGACCACGCATGCGCCGCAACCACCAGAGGTGAGTCAGGTGTGAAAAGCAGCGCCGCTCGGGCGGTCAGTTGGCAAATGCCGTCAGCTTCATCGATTCCAAGGAAAATGCCGTTTAGGATCAACGTCCTAGCCCGAGCGGCGCATGAGCGGCAGCGCCCGAACGGGCCTGTCGCGAGGTCCGGGCCGAAGGTCCGGACTCCAGGAAGATCGCACCCGGGGGGTCGCTTGGCCTCGTGTGGCCCGGTTCTCTGGAGCATACACGGGGTTCTCTGGAGAACTTTCAACAGCCTGGAGCGGTTCTCCAGAGAGTCGCGGCGGTTCTCTGGGGAACTTTTGCGTGTTTTGCCCGTTGTACGCGTATAGCTCTCAGCTATACGTCGCAAAGGCGTCCAGGACTCGCCTCGGGACCGATCGTTCCTGTGCCTTCGGGCGCGGTCAGCGATCGCAAGGCGCGCGTCCGGCACCCTGGAAGCGCCGGTTCGCGAACGGTTGCGTCGGCGAAGCCGACGGCGACACCGCGTTCGCGCGAGGCGAGTGCACTGACGCGCCTGGCATCGAGGCTGACCGGGCGACCGGCGAAGCTGGTGCCCGACATCGTCGAGCGCAGCGAGACGACCGTCGTGTCGTTGGCGCCATGCAGGACCAGGGTTGCGCTGTCTGTGATCCATTGCCGACAGTTTCCGGCACGAGCAAGGGCATTGGTGCGCGGTCTGCTGTCGGCGTCTGGCGACGGTCGTGCCCGTGGACGTGCGCCGGCCAGTGCGCCGTGATCGGCGCAGTCGGCGGTGCGCTCGTGACAGGCGTGGTGCGGAGTCAGGCATCCTGAATCCCGAACGCGATGTCGGCGATGTCCGGCACGGTTCGCGGCATTGACGGGCTGCCTCGTGCCGACACCTGGCGACGGTCATGCCGGCAGAAGTTCGTTGGCGCGTGTGCCAAGATCGCCGCAGTTGCTGACGCTGTCGTGACGGGGGTGATGCGGTGTCACGCGTCCTGATGCCTGATCGTGATGTTGGCGATGCCGGCGGCGGAATCACGCCCGCGCGAAGCCGGAGGCGAGCGCATTGGCGTGCAAGACCGCTGGCCTGGTCGGGCGGCCAGGTCGGCTGGAACCCGACGATGCCGGGCACGGCGAGACGACCGTCGTGTCGTCGGAGCCGTGCGGAGGCGCTGCGTCCAGGAGATGGCTCGCCGCTCAAGAAGGCGATCGACGGGGACGGCGGAGACGATGGCGGATGCGCGCCAGCGCGACGCCGAGACGACATCCCTGGCGCTGGCGCTGGCGAAGGCGGACGCGGCGACCGGCGTAGCCGGAGCCGGCGCCGCCGTGACACTTGCCGGTCGAAGACGGGTTCCGGCATGGCGGCGGGACGATGCGGTCGAGCGGCGGCGAAGCCCCGCGAGGACCGCGAGTCAGTACGGGACGAGGCGTGCTGCGGGTGATCGCACGATCCTCGTGAAGACAGCGGCGGAGACGATGGCGGACGCGCGCCAGCGCGACGCCGAGGCGACGTGCGCTTCACGAGCGACGGCGAGTTCGGCAACTGGCGGCTGCGCGAGGTGGCCGAGAGAATCGAGGCCACGGGCGCGGCGCGCAATGCGCGCCAGCCCGGCGACGGGCGAAGCCCGAGCCGTCGCCGGCGCCGGATCCCTTCCGTACAAAAAAGAGCGGGCCGCGCCACCCGCCCCATGCCGGAGCGGCGACGCGGCCCGCGAGATGCCGCCGTTCAGGCAGCGCGCATGACCGGTATTCCCAGCTGCCGTGCGCGCTCCACAAGGTTGTCGGTGATCCCCGAACCCGGGAACGCGATCACGCCCTTCGGCAGCAGGTTCAGGAGCTCGTCGTTCCTGCGGAACGGCGCCGCGCGCCCGTGCCGGTCCCAGTCCGGCTTGCACACGACCTGGTGCACGCCGTGCCGCTCGGCCCAGCGCGCTGCGATCCGCTCCACGCCGGGGCCGCCGCCGTGCACGAGCACCATGTCGGCGTGTTTTGCCCGCGCCTTGTCGAGACTGGCGATCACTGCGCCCGGATCCTTCACGTCCCGTCCTCCGGTGACGGCGACGAGCGTGCCCTGCGGCAGGTGCGCGGCCGCCTTGCGGTCCTTTCGCGCGCGCTGGTAGTCGCGGGCGTCGACGGCGGCGCTGGTGAGCTTGCCGGTCTCGGACACGTGCGAGCCGCGCCTCGGACGCCAGGTGCTGCCGGTCGCGTCCCGGTAGGCCTCCGCCGCCGTGTCGCGCAGGGCCTCGAACGCGTCGCGGCGCGCGGTGAGGCCCTTCGACCGGTCGGTGACAAGCTCCAGCTCGCGCGAGCGGACCTCGCTGCCGTCCTGTCCCCGCGTCAGGTCGCGAAGCTCGGGAACCAGCCTGTCCGCCGCCCGGTCGAGCTTGCGGACCTGGGCGTCCAGCATGTTGACGAAGCCCCAGAGCAGGCTCTCGCGCTCGTCGGCGACCTGGAACCCGTCCGGCGCGACGCCCTCGGCCAGGATGCGGAAGGACTCCAGCAGCGCGCAGGTGGCGTCGTCCCCGTCCCAGACGTCCCGGGTGTCGAACTCGTCGCGTTCGGGCGTTGCGCCGAAGAGCTGCGCCTGCTGGCAGACGGCTGCGGTGACGGAGGCTTCGGCGGCCTCCAGCGTGTCGATGAAATGAGTCATTGCGACCTCCATGGTCAGGGGTTTCGTTTCATCCCTCTTGGGACCCCTCCCATAAGGCAAATCCCTGCGTCCTCCGGGTCAAGGCCGGAGAGGCGGCGAGTGGTGCGGGCCGCGCAACGGCCCCGATTCGCAGGGAGCGCCAGCGACCATGCGAATCTGGCCGTAAGCAACCCGGTCGCCGCCGTGCCTTGACGCGGGCAGACGCGGATTTGCCATGATTGGAAATCATACGAGAGAGAATCCACATCAGACATCGAGAGCGGCGGTCGTTCTGCGTCGTGACCCGTCGGGTGAATTACAGGCCGCGACCGCGACGGAGCCTGATCGCTTCCCGGCGCCTGGCGTGTGACCAGACAATGACGCCTTCCGGTCCCGGGTTCGTGGAAAGCGCGATCAGGTTCGTCGCGGTCGCCAGCGTCTGTGATTGGGCACTGCCAGCGGCGTTTCCGTCAGGGCGATCCCGGCCGGCCAGGCTCCGGACCTTGCGGCCAGGACCGCGCGAGGGATACCCGCCCGAAGGGCCGAGATCGCCCCGCGCCGTCAGGCGCGGGGAAGCTCGGCAGGGTAGCCCGGCCGCGAAGCGGCGCGCCCGAAACGCCGGCATCGGGAAACGCCCGCCCCGGAAACGGTGAAGCGTCCGGCCCGGACGGAAACCGGGCAGGACCCGCCCCGCCAGCGGCAGACCGTGGCAAGGTGTCGAGGGGCAAAAGCTCCCGCACGTCACGCAATTCGGACAGAGCCAAGAGGACTGCCGTCAAGATCCTGGAAGGCTCTCGCCCGCCTTCGAGACGCCAGCGCTTCTGGTCCCGTGGCGCGAAGCGCCCGCGGCCCGCAGGGCCGCACCGCCGCCGAGGCGGCGGCACGGGAGCGCAGCGACCATGCGCCGGGCGTGTCCGTGGCGCGGCAGAGGAGGCGGGCGGCCTTGCGACCGCCCGCCTGAGGCCGTTCAGAACGGGATCCAGGCCCTCTTCCAGGTCTCCGGCCCGTCCGTGACGAGCAGGTCGTCCTCCCGGGCCTTGGCGAGGCCGAGCCGGGCCTGGGCTTCCGTCATGTGCGTCTCGAACATGATCCGCTCGGCGTTTATGGGAGCGTGGGCTGTCTGGGCGAGGATCCAGCCGTGGGTCCTGTCCTGGATGGTCCGGACGTCCGTTCCGTCGAGCGTTTCGGTTTGATGTGCCATGGTTTCCTCCGTCGGCTGCGTTGTCGTTTCGCCCCTCTCGGGACGCGCCCGCCTGGCAAATCCCTGTGACCCCCGGGTCAAGGCCGGAGAGGCGGCGAGTGGTGCGGGCCGCGCAGCGGCCTCGATTCGCAGGGAGCGCGAGCGACCATGCGAATCAGGCCGCAAGCAACCCGGTCGCCGCCGTGCCTTGACGCGGGGAGTCGCGGATTTGCCATGATGGGAAGTCACTGAGAGAGTTTTGCGGGATCTCGGATGTCCGGAGGACAGCGGCGGTCGATCTGCTTCCCGGTGCCGGGACTCCCTCGACACGAGCGCCCCGCGCGAGCCCGCCGAAGGCGGGCGCGAGGCGCCCCCGGCCCGAGGGCCGGCAGAGACGGCGGCGGTTTCAGCGCCACCAGAGGGTGTCGACCATCCGCTGGGCGGTCGCGCGGACAAGGCTGCGGTCGTGCACGCGGCGCGGGCCGCGCGCATCATCGAACAAATGTACGGAAAACAGGCGATGGCCAGGTCGGAGAATGTCGTCGTCGGCGTAGACGTCGCCGACGTAATCCGAGCCAGCGTAGATGCGGCTCGATGCCGCGTCGGTTCGGGAGAAGGTGATGGTGTTTGCGGGATGTCCCATGAGGTGCTCCATTCCGAGGGTCGTGGGGAAGCGGGCCGGTGCGACGGATGCCGGACCGGCCCGCGTGGCGGGGTCAGGCCTCGGCGTCGAGGTCGCCGAAGATGTCTGGGTCGTCAAAAAGGAGCAGGCTTCCGTCCTGCTCGTTCTCGATGCAGCCGTCGATGACGCGGTCGCGCATCGGACCGGCCATCGCGGCAAGGGCGTCGCCCGGCCCGGGCTCGTTGGCGGGATCGGTGACTGGTGCCATGGTCTTTCTCCTTCTCCTGGCGTTTCGCCCTCCGATCCGCCCCACTCCAACTCCCGAATGGAGCGCGACGCGTCGTCCGGACGCGGTCGTCTCCGGACCGGCAGCAAGAAAAAAGGCCGACGCGCGAGGCGCCGGCCCAAGGGGGAGGAAACGATGCCGAGCCAGGCTCAGAAGGCCAAATCCGGGTCCGCAGCGGTGTCGGCCTGTTCGGCCCCGGCCTGGCCAGGCTGCGTTGCCGCGCCGTTCCCGTTCGGCTTCTCGAGGAACTGGACCCTGCCGCCTGGGACGAGCAGGATCTCGGTCGAGAACCGGTCGGAGTCCTCGCCGTCCTTCTTCCAGCGGCGGGTCTGGAGCTTGCCCGCGACGTAGACCAGCCGGCCCTTCGTCGCGTGCTTCTGCAACATGTCGATCAGGCCGTCCTGGAACGTCACGATCCGGTGCCACTCGGTCCGGTCGACACGCTCGCCGTTCGTGATGTACGACTCGTCGGTGGCGACGCTCAGGTTGGCGACGCGCCCGCCCGACGCGAGCTGGTTGACGGTGACGTCGGCGCCGAGGCGGCCGATCAGTTCCGCGCGGTTGAGTCCGAATGCCATGGTGATTCTCCTTCATGGGTTCTGGTGATGACGATGGGTTCCGAACGGCCGGGACCGGGCGACTTCCCCCAACCCCTTCCGTTCACCCCTCTCCAGCCCCTCTCCGACTCCGCCCTGCCGACGGCGCGCCGGAGAGCGGACGACGGGATCCGCCCTCGCCGTCCGGCGCGGATGCCGCCCCGGCGACGTCCCGGAGCCGGACCCGCCGGACGGCGCGCGGGCAACGCCGCCTGCTCCGAACCACGGAGCGCGTGGTCGCCGACGACGTCCGCGCGATGCTGCGGCCGGTTTCGGGTCCGGCGGGAGTTCCCAGGCCGCCTTTCTGTCCGGAGGGTCGTTCCGGGCAACGCACGTTCCGGCCTTTATGGCCGAGGCACGCCCGAAATCACGTTGAAGCCCCGACGGATTCGGGCTCTCGCTCCGGGTCCGGACATGGCGAGAGGCGCTGCCTCGGCAACGGGGCAGCAGCCGTCGGAGGCAAGGGCAAGGCCACGCGATCCGTTCCCGGGGTCGCGGCCTTCCGCGCGCCCGCGCGCCCGCGCCCCGGCGCCCCGGCGCTGCGGCGAGGGGCCGGCGCAGCCGGTTCCGGGACGGAAGGCCCCCTCCGAAGCGCTCGTCGGCGGCCGATCACGGGCTGGCGGCGGGCCGGCCGGCGCCCGGCTGCACGTGCGCCCCGACGCCGCCGGCTCACCATTGCGGGGCCGTGAAGCTCGCCGTGACCGGCGCGTCGGCGATCACCTCGACCTCGTCCCTGGAGAGCTTCGCGAAGGCGAGGCAGAGCGCGACGTCGGCCTCGCTGTCGAACGGCCCGTGCTCGCGCCCGGTCGCCAGCTCGACCACGGTGTACAGCGGGTCCCAGACCGGGATGCCGCGGTACGTCCCGGAGCTCTCGGCGTGCCTGCGGGCGCAGGGCTCGCAACGCGCCGCCCCAGGCGAAGGCGCCTCGCATGAGACGCACCTGCCCCTCGCCCGCCGGTCGGCATACTGGCGTCGCCGCGCGGCGTACTCGGCCTCGCGGTCACGGCGCTCGGACCTCGCGACGGAGCAGGCCGCGCACTGGGCCGCGCCGTCGAACGTGGGCGCCTGGCACCGGACGCAGACGCCGGCGGCGCGACGCGATTCGTATCGCTTCCTCGCGGCCTCGCGGCAGGACGGGCACTCGGCCGCCCCGCCCGACGGGTTGCCGCAAGTCGTGCAGATTCCCTGGGCGCGCCGTTCCTTGTAGCGCTGCCGGTCGGCCTCGCGCCGGGCCTCGGTGCTGCGTTTCGAGCGCCTGCCTTTTTCGGCGGCGCAAGGACCGCAGAGTTCCTTGCCGTCCGAGGGCGCAGCGCACCTGACGCAAAGGCCGGCCGCCTTGCGTTCAAGCCGGCGCGCCCTCTTTGCCTGCCGCCTGTTCTCGCGGCAGGGCTCGCACATCGACCTGCCGTCCTCGGGCCGGCCGTGTCCGCAACGGATGCATTTTCCGGCGGCCCTCCGGGCTTCCGTCCGGCGGCGGCTGCTCTTCCGGCCGGACTCTCGCTTGGCCTCGGGATCTCGACCGCCATAGAGGAGACCCTCGGCCTTGGCACGCGCATGGCGGAGCTTGTCGTTGGTTCGATGCTTTCGGGCGCAAGCCTCGCAGGTGGTTCTGTCCGGCCGCGCGGGGGCACGGCCACACTTGCTGCAGAGGCCGGAAGATATCCGCTCTTCGTAAAGGCGGCGGCGGCGCTCGCGCTGGTACTCCCTTTCGCGTCGCGCGTCCCTCCTGGGCTTGCCTTCCGCGCGGAGTCTCGCGTCCCTGGCCCGGCTCGCTGCATTGTCCTTGGCCGCGCAGGGGGCGCAGGTCGAGCGCTCCGGCTCCGGAGGAAGCTTGCCGCAGCGTGGACACATGCCCCGGGCGATGCGATCAGCCGTCCGCCTGTGATGCCTTGCCCGATCCGAGGCACGCCTTTTCTGAAGGCAAGGCTCGCAACGGGTCCTGTTCGGCGCAGCCTGGACGCAGCCGCACGACTGGCAAAGCCCGGAATCGCGCCGCGCCTTGCTGCGGCCATGCCATCTTTCGCGATCGCGCGCCCGCCGCGCCTTGACGTCCTCCTGCTCGCACATGGGAGATCCTCCTTGCCGTGTGTGGAATCCAAAGTGAGGACGCCCGGCAGGCGCTGGTGAGCCGGCCGGACGTCCGAAAGGGCCGCTGTCAGCCTTTCTGGCGGCGGTTGCATAGAAGCGACGTGGCCCGACTCCCCCAATACTGGACCCCGCCCCGGCTGCCGAGGCCGGTGCAGATGATGATCTCGTCGGGGCCGGGCCGCATCTCCTTCACCGCCTTCAGCGTCGCGGTGACCGACTTTGCCCGCCGGCTGCGACCGCGCTTCGGCGCCGGGTCCGGGCAGCGGCGGATGTCGCCGTCCGCGAGGGTGCGGAACCGCTCGACCATGTAGCGGCTGTCGGCCAGGCCGGGTCCGAATATGTGGGTGAGGAACGTCTCCGCTGTGTTGCCGGGCATTGCCATTGCTGCGCTCATGATGCCGTCTCCTTTCTGTGATTGACAAACCGGCGGCCGGACGCCCTCTCCCGACGCCCGTGCCGACCGCCCGCTCACGGCCAGGCTCCACTCTTGCCGGTGAGAGGCGCGCTGTTGGAGACGGTTGCGGGCTCGCGGCGCGGCGAGCGTGCCGGAGACCGGCTTCGGAAAAGGACGGAGATCGGCGAAGAAAGAACCGCGTGGCGCAGACGCCTCACGCCCTGAACGCCTGTTGCGGCTCCGGGACTTTCGTGCGATTGAGGGGCCGCGTTATCAAGTCGTTGAATCTGTCACCGCCGCCTTTCATGGCCGGACGGGCAGGAGAATTCCCGACATTGCAGACGTTGCAGGGGAATGCCGCATGGGGCGGCGCTCCTCCAATTGCATCTTGAAAGGAAGCGATCATGTCCAGAGGAACGGTGAAGTGGTTCAACCAGGCGAAGGGATACGGGTTCATCCAGCCCGAGGATGGCTCAGGGGACGCGTTTGTCCACATAAGCGCCGTCGAGAGGTCCGGCCTCACGACCTTGAACGAGGGACAGACGGTGACGTTCGATCTCGCGAGCGGACGGAACGGCAGGATGGCCGCCGAGAATCTCCAGCTGGCTGGATGACGTCATCGTCCCTGTCTGGCTGAAGGGATGCCACGCAGTCCGTCGGACAGTGACCGGATTGCGTGCGCCATGATCGCCGGCGGATCAGCGTTGAAACTCCTCGGCCAGCGGGACAGTCATGGCCCCGTTCCGGCCGGCAGCGATCGCGGACCAGCCGACAATTGGCGACAGCGGATGACACGGGTTGAGGTCAGCCGAGAGTCTATTTGATTACGGCGTCGGCAAGAGCCGGATCCGCGGATCGCGGAAAGGCCAACGATGCAACGCTTTGGCCATCTCATCAGGGCATTCCGTTACGAAAGCGGAAAACAGGTCGTGGGAAAGTTCAACCTGGTTTCTGAAACGGCAGGTCCGCAAGGCTCGCGGACATGGCGGATCCGGACTTGATGCCAAGAGCGCTGAAGGACCATGCACGGGCACTCCGCGACCATTGGTTGAGCCGCGCCATCTTGAGAGAGAAGCCTTGCGCACCCGGCATGTCGCCTTGGTCCGAGGCCACGGCGACCATGCCATTGACGAGTGCGCCGGACTGTGCGGCCGAAGCGTTCGATCAGAACTTTGCGCCTGTCGGCTTGAAATCCCAAGTCTCTTCCGTCCCCACTCCAGTCGCGTTGTGCAAGTCCCGGCGTCGCTGCGATGCCACGACCGGCCCGTGAAGCATCTTTTGGTCAAGCGGCGAGGCTCGGCCGATCCGCGACGGAGATTGTCGACATCCCTGATGTTCTGGACGCCTTGCCGCGGAGCCGGTAGCCAACGGCATCGAAGCCCAAGGAGAGGTTCGCGCCATGAACGAAAGCCGGGAAGAGGAAATGACCGGCATGGACGGCATCGATCCCGCAATTGTCGAAGCAGGCCGACGCGCGACCGCGTTTTCCATGGCATCCGCGCGCTCGCTCGACCCAGGTTCATGGGTGGAAGCGTCGGCAGACGAGATTCGCGCGGCCTACGATGCATCATCTGCGTACTGGAATTCTGATCCTCCGCCAGTGGCGTCGGTCCTCGATCTCACGTTGCCGGGTCCCCATGGCAGTCTGCGCGTTCGGATCTATCGGTCGCGTGACGACAGTGCATTGCCGGGACTACTCTGGCTGCATGGCGGCGGCTTCATGCTCGGCAGCATCGAGACGCATGACTCCCTGTGCCGCCTTCTGGCAAGAGAGGCCGATGCGGCAGTGGTTTCGGTCGAGTACCGCCTTGCACCGGAACACCGGTTCCCTGTTGCCGTTGAGGAGAGCATCTACGTCTGCGACTGGTTGGCAAGGCACGGTGCCGAGGTCCGGATCGATGCTGCGCGGCTGGCGGCAGGGGGCGATTCGTCAGGGGCGAACCTTGCACTGGCCGTGCTGAGCCGGAGGCGCGAGTCGTTGCGCGCGGGACTGTTGTTCTACGGCTGCTACGGCCATTTGCCCGAATACGGCTACGCGCAAGGCCCCTCCGCGGCGGAATTCGGGGATGGACGCCACGGCCTTGGCCTCGCCATGATGCGGCGGTTCTATGCCGAATACCTACACGAAGGCGACGGCAGCGATCCGGCATTCTGTCCTCTGAAAATGGACTTCCGTTGCGTGCCGCCAGCATGGGTTGCGGCGGCTGAGCTCGATCCTCTGCGAGACGATTCCGAGGCCTTGGTCTCAAGGTTGGCCGACGCGCAAGTGCCGCACCGATACGCGGTTTGTCCCGGCACGCCACACGGTTTCATCAGGATGGCCACGGAAGTCGAGGTGGCTGCCCGCGCGGTTCACGACGCTGCCAGCCACCTGAAGGCGTACTGCGGCTCTTGACGTGACATCAGGAACACATTCCGGATTTGCGTGCATCCCCGAGGCGCGTGCAGCAGTAGGTCAACCGCAAAGGAACCGAACACGAGGGAATCATGGATGCCTGGCCCATGCCGCGACGGAAGATCCGACTGCGGCGTCCGCTTCGGACGATGCGTCAGGGCAACAACGACAGTCGTGGCCCGGCTGCGACAGTCATGGGGTTGAACGCCGGCTTTGACGCGACTGCGGCGAGGGAAAAGGCAGGAAGCAGGTCTTGCGGAGTTGCCGGAGAGCGCAAATCTCGGAGACTCGAGGTGAAGCGATCCAGATCCGAGATCACGAAACCGGAAAGGAGAACGTGTAGGCACGCTCTTGTTGATCCGCCCTAGAGCAAAACAAGAGACCTATTGTGTGGAGTCCACCTATTTTGCGCCAATGTTCCAACAGTAAGGAACACGCACAAGGGTTGACGACCGCCACTGTACAGTCGGCGACCTATCTTGCAAATATTGTGAGTTTTCCTAAGTAAGTTCCTTGTACCACTTTTGACCTTTACTGCCTCGACGCGGCTTGATTGTCCAACGACACGCCCTTAGCTTGCCTGAATTCTTAAGCGGCTTGTTCCATCCGCTTTGCCATCTGTGCTTGCGTTTCGTGTCGATACCTCTATTATTGTTAAGTAGAGGCTTATTGCCATAAGTTTTTTCGAAATGCTCAATCAAACGGAATTCAGCGTCAATATATGTTTCGCCACGTCCCTTAGCAGTTGCAATTCCCATGTAGACCTTGAAATTCACATCATTCAAGGTTCTAGAAAAGTCAAACAAAGAACCTTGGAAATGAGTTGACAGTCGGTTTTTGATGCGTCCCTGCCCAATGTAGAGGACAGGAGAAATCTTATTGTTTCCATAATCGATAAAGATGTTATCGGTTAACGATATGACATAAACTCCCAGCACTTCGGAAAACCCGTCTCCTTTCGCATCATACCAGGCATCTTCGAGTTGGTAAATTACTTCTGCCCTCGTTCTTCTGACCAAGACATCCGAAGCATGCTTGAGATTGTTATCAATCTCTTCGATATCAAAGCCGATAGTTCTGGCAGCCTTCCGAATGCTGACCTTGTCAGCTTGCACCCAGTCAATTTTTGCATTTGCCATGAGTGTCTAGTCCTCCAACTTTGGCATCTTTGGGTTGCAATCTTCGTTCGTGGTTGTGCTGTGATCGTGGGACCGGAGATGATCGCGGGCAACGTCCGGATGGTGGCGCTATAGTTTCAGCGGTTCCGGGCTTAGCATGTTGCTCTCAAATTCATCTATGTTGCTCCAAGGCAACATTGCGCCGTAAGCGCCGTTCAGATCGCACAAACGTGCAAGAAATCCGTCGATGTCATTTGCATCGCGTGTCGATTGCAAGTCGGCAAAGGTGCGGTCAAGCACCGCCTGCCTGCCGGCGAGATCAGAATTCAGAATTGATTGGAGCTGCTCGCGGTCTGCCACCATCTGCGGCAGCGCCTCCGCGCACAAGGCTTCAATCTCTTCCCTTCGACGCTTGGCCGCAGTCGCCCCCTCGATAATACGACCCAAGGAAACGACCACGGAGTCGATGGCCCGGTTGCCGAGAACGATCATTACGCCTGCCACGACAGCGGCACAAAGCGCTGCCAGAATGTCACCGAAGCGAATACCCCCAAAGAGCGGCGTCAGCTTGGCTTCCACGGCCAGGGCCACACCGACGCTGGCGACTGCAACCAACGTCTTGAAAGCGCCGGTGACCACGTCGGCAACTGTCGTGAGGTTGCCTGCCACAAAGTCCCTCCACAGGCGGCTGAGCACCTCGACGATCCTTTCCGCCGCGGCCGCAGCCATCCTGAGGGGAGCGGTAAGGAGGGACACTGCGGCGACGAGCGCCTCTGAGCCTATCTCCTGCACGCTACGGTCCTTCAGCGAGGAAACGAGTCGATGGCAGATCGCCCTGATGAGGCGCTCGCAGCGATCGAGTATCGTCATCTCGTCCGGATTCTGCCACCCTTCCCGAATCTCCATCGCTGCGCCGCCGACCGCGAACAAGGCCATGTCTGACATCACCCCGCTTGCCGTGCTTGTCGCAGCACGCTTCGAGGCGTCAACTGTCGCTACGCTTAAGACGGTTTTGCGAGGCCTGTCCGCTTCTCTTGAGCCGACGTTGCTCGGTCTGAGATTTTCCAAGATGTGCTTAAGCTTCTTGACCTTGTCCTCATCCTTTTCAGTTGCGATCCTCTTTTTGAGTTTGATGGTCGTCGCCTTGAATTTGTCCGAGGGAACTCGAAACTCATCGGCCTCGTAGTCCGTGAGGAAGGAGGTCACCGCTTCCGTAGGATTTCCATAGTTCTTGTGCTGAATTGTCTTTATGCGACCGTCCCGAATGACAACAACGTCGGCGTATCCGTGTTCTTTGCGGTCTTTGTTCTCACTTTGCCTGTATTCCAAGAGCTTGGGATACCTCTTGAACAAAGGATGGTCTTCAGCCAGCCGCCTCAATTCGTCGGTAGTGTAGGCTTCTTCGCCATCGCGCCTAAGCATATAAGCGTCCAATTCCTCGAAGGGTTTCCCTATGCTTTGTAATATGCTCTTGTTCGCTGTCCCATCATCGTTGGTCCGAAGTATCTTAAGATTGTCAAAAGTGTGAAGGTGCTCGCGATACATCTTGACCCCCCGCGCAATGTCAAAGGAGGTCGATCCCCAATTTGGGATCCTCTTGCGCATGGCGAGCGAGACCTGTTCGCCGACTTCGCGAAGGGCTTCGTCCGTAACTGATGCACTGTTGGCGGTCATCTCTTCATTCTCCCCTTCACGAAGTTGCTAAATCGTCTCGACCCGCTTGAGGAACTTCCTGGCATCTCGCAGAGTCTTTCGGATTGTGTCGGCAACGGTGCCATCATCTTCCAGCAGAGGTGCCTCAGTGACATTCTTGGCCGTAGCGGCAAGCGACGCCGTACGGGCGACGAGTTCCTTCTCCCGACGGTTGTACGTCTTGTAGTCTTCATTGCCTGCCACGACGGCTTGCAGCTCCGCTAGGTCCCGGTCCAGGTGCTTGCGCAGGTCCAGAATGACCCTGTGAGTCTGGTTTGCCACGCGTCCGATGGCGCGCGCCGCCACTTCCGCCGTTTTCATTGTCTCCTCGGCGGCACGGGCCTTAGCCAGATTGGAATATGCATCCTCCTTTGCCTTGGCCGCCAGGGACGCCGCCACCAAGCCTCCCACCAAGAGCACCGGCGCTGCCACTATTCCGCCAAGCACCGCGGTACCGCCAGCTATGCCCATGCCCCCAGCTGCAAGCGATCCGCCGCCGAGCCAGGCCAGCGTGGCATTCTGGGCAGCGATCCCGGACAGGGTGCCAATGGCCGTTCCGGTGGACGCAGTTCCCAGCAGCCCGACGGAGCCGTAGGCAGCCAGCCCTGCCAATGCACCTGCACCGACGCTGCCGACGGTTCCGCCGGCCAGTTCCGCCATACTGATTGTCATGTCGCGAATCTCCAGCAATTCCGTCTGAACATCCGTCAGAGGTTCGCTCGCCACTTCCATGCCAACGTAGTCGACATTCTTGATCCTTGAGAAGGTGCTGACAAATGGCGAAAGCGACTCACGTATCAGTGCCAATTTCGCTTCGCCAAGCCTTTCCAACCGCGATTGCTCCTTGGCACGGCATCGTTCCAATGACTCAATCGCCTCGTCGTATATAAATTCTGCTGTTTCGTTCGTGTCTTCCGCTTCCTTGTTGTCGGAGTAGGCGTCATACATTTTCTTTACGCCTATCGCTGCAAGCGTTACAATGCCGATGCCAGCAGGAATGAGCGGTAGCGGCATACCTCAGTCCTCCATCAACTGTCTTGCGTGATTCATCAATGCAAGCTGGTCCTTCACCCATTGCTCGATGGACTCGATCGTGCCGTCTTCGTGGAAGCCGAACACCTTGGCAACTTGATCAACAAGCTCCGATTGAGCCGGATCAAAGTCCTCGTTCGCGTAGCCCATGCCGACAAGCTCGAGCAGGAAAGACACCCGACTCAGCCTTCGCTTGAACACGTCTGGAAGTGCCACGACAGCGATGCTCTCGGCCTTGACGCCGGGTTCCATCTGGTTGCGCAGTTCATCCATTGCCAACAATTCCGCAGCATGGATTCTGCCATCCGCACGCATCACCTCATCAGCATAATGCAGCAGGACACCTTGTTGCCGTTCGTTCAGATTCTGCACGAACATCGTCTTAGTCTCCTTCTTCTTGATCGCGGGCGCGAAGCTGGGCGCAGGCCCGCAGGTTCAGTTCCATGAATTACGGCCAGTAGCGGCGGTCCGCGAATTGCCGATGCATGTCCGCGACGTCACTCCTTTCCGAGCGATCATCAAGTTGCGTCAGGCGATTGACCTGCTCTCTAGGTTCTGGCATGTGCCGTCACCCCTGCAGAGATCTGCGAATAGCGACAAACCGCCAAGTGCGCGGTGCACGCTTTGCCGGGAACTCTGTTGTCATCCTGCCTGTGTCTCTCGATCACTTTCAGGCCGCTATATCGGAATGAAGAGGGACGCTGCAAGCGGTTCGTGGTGCACGTTCAAGCAGGTCAGCCTTTGGTTGCATAGAGAACAAATTTGGGTTGGGCACTTCGGCAGAGAGGCGCTGTTGGCGCCCGAGGAATGCGCAAGTGCCAAATGAGCCTCCATCGTTGCATTCTGTTGGCTCAAGGAAGTGATCATGCCTGAGCACGTGATGATACGGCGGTTTGTCGATTAGGGACGAAAGTCGAGTCTGTGGAGGCAAGCCCGAGGCACTTCGAACCGATCACCGCACAGGATCCGGGTGCGATGTGTCCGGCGCGGCGTGCAATCTGCCGTCACCCGACGATTGATGAAATGTGGACCTGCCCTGGACGTTTGAACTGGGATGCTGAATTCAGCGAGCTTGTCGTCGCATGCGGTCCAGGACTTCTCCTTGGGCTGGAACTCCTTGGGCTGGAACGCCTTGACGGAGGGCGTGCCGGGGTCATGGTGAGGTGCGCGACGAGGACTCGGAGCAGCGGTGTTGAGTTTCAGGACATGCTCCCGAAGGCCTTGATTCGCACCCTGCTGTCAACACGGCGCCTTTGATGGATGGACATCCAGCGGGCGCCCCGGGCCATCACTCTGTGCGTTTCCGGATAGGCAAGCTGCCAGCCGGATTTCCGGCGAGGGACCGGGGCGGCCGCGCAAGGCCCCGAAACGCCATGGAGAGAGTGTTGCAGTGAAACTTCTGCTTGCAGGTTGTGGCGGCGGAGGGATGTCCGGTTCCGTCCCGACTGCGGAACAGGTCAGGCAGGCGACGCTGAAACGGGTGCAATCCGCCACGGTCGTGCTTGCCAGCGATCAGCACGTGTTCCGGTACAACGGCCGCTCGTCCCGCACCCTTGCCGCGTGCGACGGAACCGTCTGTGGCGTGAGCCCGACTGCCGGGGGCCTGCAGGCTGCCGTTGCGCGCGCGGCCGCCGATCCCCGGCTCGACTTCGGCAGCAGCCACTTTGCGGCGCGGTTCGAGGATTCCCTGGAGCTCAATCCGGAGACGCGGGCCGTGAACGGCGTCACGCTCGTCGAAGGTTACGGGCAGCGCTCCGGAGACCGGGCATTCCGCGCGAAGTTCTACGGTGTCTGGCTCGACGATGGCGCGTTCTTCGTCAACGAGACCACCTTGACGGTCCGTGACGGGAGCGGTCAGCCGGACGGGCTGGGCACCGTCTTCGATGCCAGCGCCCTCGGCGTGGCGAACGACGCGGCGCCGGCGCCCTTGCAGTGCATGTCGGCAACCTGGACGGGCATGATGATCGGAGCGGACGTCAGCGACACCGTGACCCGCAGCCAGTTTCTCCGTGGCGACGCCACGCTTGTCATCGACGATTTCGCAAGTCCTGACGTCGACGTCGTCTTCAGCGATCTCCGGGACCTGGAGACGGGCGCAAGGGTGGCGGGACGGACGATCGCGCCATGGAAGGACATTCCGCTCGCCGGCGGTTCGTTCGGCAGCAAGCCGGCCGGGAGCGACGACTATGTTCAGGGCCGTTTCGTCGGAGAAGGTCACGCCGGGGTCGTGGGCATCTTCGAGCGCGGCAATGTCGTTGGCTCATTCGGCGGCAATCGGCAGCCTGAAAGCTAGGCTCGACCTCCCCGCTGGCCGGATGTGACATGTGGCACGCGGCGGCGGCCCGACCGGGCTCTCGCTGGACGGTTGAAGCGGTCTGCACCTGGTCCGTTCGCCGCCCGCCAGGCGAACGAAAGCGACGAGTGCATGGACGCGCGCTTCACGGACTCGGCGCGGAACGGTGCGGCGGCAAAGTTGCCGAGACCGTGCGCCGCCCGGCCCGAAGGCCGCGACGGTTTCCGGGCGCCCTGAATCCTGCAGACGGCATGCTTCCGCGAAGGGCGCTCGGCTGAGGACGCGTCACGCCACTGCCGGAGCATGTTTTCGCCTTCCTTGTCCCCAGCGGCGGGGTGAGGCGGTGCGTCCGGGTGCGCAGGCGGTCGCGAGGGGAAATGCGGCTGTCCGGGTTGTGTTGCCCCCATTGTGCTGACGCGGCGCATGAAGGGCTCGGCGCCGCAGGGAATCTCAAGAGTTGCAACTATGCGCCAAACACGCGCTTGAACTCTTCCGGGACGGAGAAGCACGTTGACAAAGGGACTTTTGGCGACGGACAGATGCAGCAACTTGGCGTCTCACCGCGCCATCGAGTTGTCGATGACATGAAACTTCCATTTTCAGCGCTGCACGGCGTCTTTTCCCCTTGGCATGCAAGTCTTTTGCATCCACATCTTGCGAATTGCGCGCAAAAACGCTTCCGATCGATCATTCTGCCGCAGGGCTCGGGAAATCAGTGCCGCGGGCCGCAAACGCTGCGCAGTCCGGTTGTCTACGTTCCCTCAGGACGCGAACAATTCCTGCCGGCCGGCGAAGAACCGGCATAGTTCTGCGTCCGGCACCTGGCCGTCAGAATAGGAAAAGGTGCCGCGGTCGCGGATTTCCTCGGCGGCGCGCTGGATGACACCGAAGGTGGCGCGGGCGAGCGAGCCGCCGATGCTCACCCGCTTCACCCCAAGGTCCTCCAGCTGGTTCACGCTCAAGGGATTGCCGGCGAGGCCCACGACGACGTTTACGGGGGCTTCGACCTCCTTCACGAGCCTGCCGATGGTCTCCGCGTCGGCGATTCCGGGCACATAGAGACAATCCGCCCCCGCGTCTCGATAGGAGACGACCCGTGCCACGGACTCCGCGAACGGGTTCGGATGCCCCGAGAGATAACACTCGGCTCGCGCGGTCAGCGTAAAGGGAAACGGCAGGGCCGCAGCTGCAGCCACCGCCGCCTCGATTCTCTCCACGGACAGAACCCGATCGTAGAGGCCGCCCGCGCCGAAGCTGGCCGAAAAATCCTCGATGCTGGCTCCCGCGGCACCTGTATCCGCCACCAGGCGGATCGTTTCGGCCACCTCTTCCGGTGTGTGCCCGTAGCCGTTCTCCGCGTCCACGCTGACCGGAATCCGCACGGCGCCGGCAATCCGACCGGTCTCTTCCAGCGCGGCCTCGCGGGTGAGCGCGCCCTCCTGGTCGGGAAGCCCGAGACAGAAGGCGATGCCCGCGCTTGTGGTTCCCACTGCCGGAAAGCCCGCCGCTTCCAGCATGCGGGCGCTGCCGGCGTTCCAGGCATTCGGCATCACGAAGATCCCGTCGGCGGCATGCAGGTCCTTGAACGCGGTTCCTTTGCTCTCTTGCACTTCAATCATGATCTGCCTCTCGTGAACTGGCCTTTCGCATCGGCGAGAGACGATGGGCCCTGTCCCGAAACCATGCCGGTCGCGGTGGACGGATGCGCCAGAGAGCACCGCAAAGTGCGGGGCAGTAAAGCGGCCATGCTGTTTCAGATGTTGCTTTCATTCGATGTCCTGTGACGCGGCCATGACCCAAACGTGCCATCACAGATCCAATTCAGCAACTGCCCCGCACTTTGCGGTGCTTTCCCTTTAGCACGGTGAGGCGAATCGAACGTGTCACGTCCTCGCGCGGCGTGCCGTCCAGGACGTTGGGCGGCCGCCGTCCAGGCCCCTCGTAGCCGGTCCACCGCCCGGTGAGGGTTCCCGACACGTTGAAACCGCGCGGAAGCGCGGCGCTCGCGCCCAGCGAGACCCAACGCGTGCGGCTGTGCAGGTCTTCGGTCTCGGGCCGCTCGCGCCCCCAGCCGGCGCGGATGTCTGTCTGCAGGATGGGCGTCGCCGCCCAGGACAGGCTTGCGGACAGGTCCGTCACGGGCCCGTCACTAAGCGTGCTTTCGTCATGGCGCCTCTCCATCCGTGACGCGTGGAACCGCCCCGAGAGACGCGGAGAGAGCCGCCTGGAGGCCTCCAGCCGGAAACCAAGGCTCCGGCTGCTGGGATCGCCGGCCTGCCAGTCCCGGCGTGCCGCAAGCAGCAGGCTCGCCTCTGTGCGCGGGCCGATCAGCCAGCGCGGACCGACATGCCCGCCGAGCCCCATACGGTCGAACCCCGAGCCGGAATAGTCGCGCAGGAAGATGTCGCCGCCCAGGCGAAGCCGCCAGTTCGGCGCGAGCGGTTCCTGGCGCTCGCCGCCGGCCCAGAGCGCGAGCCCGACGCCGGACGTCTCCCCGCCGTCGTCCAGCGTGAACGGCA